>NZ_JACFYZ010000061.1 GCF_015712065.1 Ectopseudomonas chengduensis | reverse complement strand
GCCCCATCTTGCTGTGATCCATAGCCTGGGCCTTCTCTTGGCTCTGGCCGTGGCCCATCTGGCTATGATCCATGCTGCCCGAAGCACCCTGCATGGCACCATGGTCCATCTTGCTGTGATCCATGCCCTCCATCGGCGCTTTGGCGGAACCGTGGCCCATCTGGCTGTGGTCCATCGACATGGAGCCGTGCCCCATTGCCGAATGATCCATTTCTTCCGCAGCCTGGGTAACGCCGCCGCTGAGTGC
>NZ_JACFYZ010000060.1 GCF_015712065.1 Ectopseudomonas chengduensis | reverse complement strand
TTATCCACAGTTGCTGGTAACAAAATTAGCAATCCGCCCTGGGTCAAATTTCAATCGGCAGGGTGGGTCAATTTTCCATCAGCGCCAACACCATAGGCTTTGGTGTCGATGCCTTTGCCATGCTAGGGCTCAAGCTTGACACCGGCGACGGCCGTTCTGGAGCAGGCGGCTCAGTCGACGTGATGCCTTACAACAGCCTCGGGCAGGCTGAGGACAACTACTCCAAACTGGGGGGCGCGGTGAAAACTCGGTTCATGGATACCGAGATCAAGGTAGGCGACGTCTTTCCCGTCAGCCCGGTCGTCCAATACGGTGATGCACGGC
>NZ_JACFYZ010000059.1 GCF_015712065.1 Ectopseudomonas chengduensis | reverse complement strand
CCTGGGCGTCTAGCCAGATACGCCTGCGGCTGTCTTGCACGTTCTTTTCAACGATGCCCTTTTCCCAACCAGCGGCGACGTTGCAGAAGTCTGGATCGAACAGGTAGTGCGCGCACATCACCGCAAAACGCGCATTCACCGTGCGGCCTTTGCCCTTATTGACCCTGTCGACGGCGGTCTTCATGTTGTCGTAGATGCCCCGGCGCGGCACGCCGCCAAAGGCGCCGAACGAGCGTGTATGGGCGTCGAATAACATCTCATGGCCCTGGCTCGGATACGCCACCAGCCAGAACGCACGGCTGGCACACAGCTTCAGATGTGCCACCTGCATACGCCGGTAAATGCCGCCGACCAGCAAGCCTTCCTCGCTCCAGT
>NZ_JACFYZ010000058.1 GCF_015712065.1 Ectopseudomonas chengduensis | reverse complement strand
CCCCGGCATGGAAGTCGATGGCGTACAGCATGCCTACCAGGTCATTGGCTTGACCAAGACGGGTTCTGATCAGGTCGTTGCAGAATATCCCACCCAGTAGTACTGCCTGCCCGCACGGCTGCTTGCGTCTAGAGTGGCCGATTCTTTTTCATACATCCTTTAACCTAAGTAAAAAAGGCGCCCGAGGGCGCCAAGGGCTGTCTCCAAACCAAAGGAGCACTACGAGGGGACAGCAGGACCACGGCGCGAGCGGGCAATCAACCCGCTCGCTTGCCAGGGTTAGAGAACTTCCAGCGGGTATTCGACAATGAAGCGGAACTCATCCAGATCCGACTCGAAGTCGGTGGCGCGAGTCGTGGCTTGTCGAATGCGAAAGGACATGTCCTTCAACGACCCAGACTGCACAACGTACTTGGCC
>NZ_JACFYZ010000057.1 GCF_015712065.1 Ectopseudomonas chengduensis | reverse complement strand
CCAACTTATGCGTTGGTGTCATGGTTTGCATATCGACCAGCGGGTTGTTGGTCTCTGAGGCTGGGTGTGCCTGCATGGCACCTGCCATGCCAGCCATGCCAGCCATGCCCGAATGATCCATTCCAGCCATCTGGCTGTGATCCATGCCGGCCATGCCACCCTGCATGCTCCCATGATCCATGCCCGCCATACTGCCGTGGTCCATTCCGGCCATGCTGCCGTGATCCATACCCATGTCGCCCATGGCAATCAGCGGACGCGGGTCGGGGCTGGGTACCGGTGCACTCAATCCCTCCTGTACAGCAAGGGTGCCGCGCGCATAGCCAGTGCGATCCATGGATTGGGCAAACACGGTATAGGCCTGTTCGCTGTCTGGTTCGACGATCACGTCGTAGGTCTCGGCCACGGCGATACGGAACTCGTCGACGCTGACCGGTTTGACGTGCAGACCATCGGCCGCAACCACAGTCATC
>NZ_JACFYZ010000056.1 GCF_015712065.1 Ectopseudomonas chengduensis | reverse complement strand
CGAAGTCTATATGCGCCGTGATGACAACGGCGATCCGTTGACCAACCAGAAGCGCTGGGAGCGGGACATCGAGGCCAAGTACGTTGTGCAGACTGGATCACTGAAGGATATGTCTTTCCGTGTTCGCCAAATGACCACTCGCGCGACCGATTACGAGTCGGATCTGGATGAAGTCCGCCTGATTGTCGAGTACCCGCTGGAAGTTCTCTAACCCTGGCAAGCGGGCGGGTTGATTGCCCGCTCGCGCCTTGGTCCTGCTGTCCCCTCGTAGTGCTCCTTTGGTTTGGAGACAGCCCTTGGCGCCCTCGGGCGCCTTTTTTACTTAGGTTAAAGGACGTATGAAAATGAGTCGGCCACTACACACAAGCGGCCGTGCTGGCAGGCAGTACTACTGGGCGGGATATTCTGCAACGACCTGATCAGAACCCGTCTTGGTCAAGCCAATGACCTGGTAGGCATGCTGTACGCCATCGACTTCCATGCCGGGG
>NZ_JACFYZ010000055.1 GCF_015712065.1 Ectopseudomonas chengduensis | reverse complement strand
AGTCAAACTGAAACGCCTCGCCAAGAGCAAAGGTCAGCGGCACAAAGGCCTGCGACGCCTTGCCCTGTCCCCCTCGCCAGGCACGGATAAACGCGGTGAGCTGGCTGTAGCCACCGTCATAACCTTCGGCTTTGATTTGCGCCAACAGCGCCTTGGCACTGCGCCGCTGTTGCTTGGGCCGCAGCGAATCGGCTTTTAGCGCCTGCTCCAGCGTGGCGTGAAAAGGGCTGAGTTTGTTAAAGATCGCGCGGCGTTGGTACACCGGCTGCTTGGCCTCAGGTGCTCTGACCCACTTGCGAATCGTGTTGCGCGCCAGCCCGGTGCGCTTGGCTATCTCATGCAGCGACAGCTTGTCGCGGAAATACATCCGGCGAATTTTGCCCATCATTTCCATACTGATCACCCTGTGTTCTCCTGCTCAAAAATTGAGCAGAAGCAGTTGAACACCTGGGTCAGTTTTCAGTCGGCAGAACAGCCTCTACTGGGTCAGTTTTCGGTCAGCGGCAACA
>NZ_JACFYZ010000054.1 GCF_015712065.1 Ectopseudomonas chengduensis | reverse complement strand
GCCTGGCCACGCAGGCGGTCGTAGCGCGCCGTGTTAGCGACGGGGGCTTCCTTGAGCGACAAGTGGGTTTCGACGCTGGGTGGTGGTTCGGATGCTGTCAGCCGTGCCACGACATTGAGGATGTGTTCGGCGCTCAGGCTGCCGCTCTCCAGTACCAGCTCAACGGCTACCAGCACGGCATCGAGTCCGGCGACCGGTACGGCAGCCAGGACTTGCGCCATGATCCGGTCACCGCCGGCATGACGCCCCAGACCGTGCTTAAGCTGACGCAGCGGCGCTGGCAGATCAGTAAAGGGCGCTCCGTTGCGCAGCGCGCCGGGCTTGCGCTCAATCAGCGGGATGTAGTGCTGCCAGTCGTAGCTGACCTGTTCGCGATCCAGCAAGCGCGCATGGCTGGCAATCAGCGCATCATCGGCCACCACCTCGAGGCGGGTCGGATACAAACGGCTGCTGACCCACTTACCCGCGTACTCACACGGCACCGAGTAGCGGTTGCGCCCGACGCTGACCAGGCAGGTGCTGG
>NZ_JACFYZ010000053.1 GCF_015712065.1 Ectopseudomonas chengduensis | reverse complement strand
CCATCTGAACGATCTGCGACAGCATGGTCTCGGCACCGACCTTCTGCGCCTCCATCACCAGGCTGCCGTGGGTGTTCAGGGTGGCACCGATAAGGGCATCCCCTACCCGCTTGGTCACGGGTAACGGTTCTCCGGTAAGCATCGACTCGTCGACGGCGCTCTCCCCCTCTAGAACCGTACCGTCCACCGGGACTTTCTCTCCCGGCCGGACACGTAGGTGGTCGCCCTGATGGACATGTGTCAGCGGAATATCTTCTTCCTGGCCATCGGGCTTGATGCGACGCGCAGTCTTTGGTGCCAGCCTCAGCAGTGACTTGATGGCTGCCGAAGTCTGCGAGCGGGCCTTGAGTTCGAGCATTTGGCCCAACAGCGTGAGTGAGATAATCACCGCGGCTGCTTCAAAATAGACGCCGATACGTCCGTCCTGGGCAAAAGCCGCCGGAAACCACTGCGGAACCAAGGTAGCGGCCACGCTGTAGAGGTAGGCAGCGGCCGTTCCCAAACCGATCAGGGTCCACATGTTGGGGCTGCGGT
>NZ_JACFYZ010000052.1 GCF_015712065.1 Ectopseudomonas chengduensis | reverse complement strand
CCATCTGAACGATCTGCGACAGCATGGTCTCGGCACCGACCTTCTGCGCCTCCATCACCAGGCTGCCGTGGGTGTTCAGGGTGGCACCGATGAGGGTATCCCCTGCCCGCTTGGTGACGGGCACCGGCTCGCCGGTGAGCATCGACTCGTCGACAGCGCTCTCGCCCTCCAGCACGGTGCCATCCACCGGGACTTTTTCGCCCGGCCGGACACGCAAGTGGTCACCCTGATGGACGTGGGTCAGCGGAATATCTTCTTCCTGGCCGTCAGGCCTGATGCGCCGGGCAGTCTTGGGGGCCAATCCCAGCAGTGACTTAATGGCGGCAGAGGTCTGCGAGCGGGCTTTGAGTTCGAGCATCTGGCCCAACAGCGTGAGCGAGATGATCACCGCGGCGGCCTCGAAGTAGACGCCGATGCGTCCATCCTGAACGAAGGCCGCCGGGAACCACTGCGGAACCAAGGTAGCGGCCACGCTGTAGAGGTAGGCAGCGGCCGTTCCCAAACCGATCAGGGTCCACATGTTGGGGCTGCGGT
>NZ_JACFYZ010000051.1 GCF_015712065.1 Ectopseudomonas chengduensis | reverse complement strand
GCGGCCGAGGAGTTTCCCCGGGCGATGCAGATTGTGGTGGATCAAGCCCAGCGTCTGGGCATGAGCATCGAGCAATCTGCCGAGACCGTGGGCAAGGCGTTGCAGTCGCCGGCCGAGGCCATGGCCGCATTGGGTCGCCAAGGCTTCAAGCTGGAAGCCGGCCAGAAAGAGTTGTTGCAGCAATTGGTGGCCACCGGGCGCACGGCCGAGGCGCAAGCGGTGATCATGGACATGCTTGCCGAGAGCTACGGCGGTGCGGCTGCAGCCGCTCGCCTGGATACCGCGACAGGCTTGTGGAAACGCCTCACCGATCAGCTAGGCGACTTCGCCGGGCGTGTGGCTGACAGCGGTTCTTTCGACTACCTCAAGCAGAAGCTGAAAGAGCTGGGCGACTACCTGCAGGCGCTGGCCGATGACGGCACCCTGGAGCGTTGGGCCAAGCAAGCCAGCGATGCGCTGGTGAGCCTGGCTCGCAACCTGGAGAACGCCGGCCGCTGGGTGGCGCGCCACTCCACTGAACTCAAGGCCATGGCAGCCGCCTATGCCGCGCTCAAGCTGGCTGGGATGGTCACGGCCATGGCCCGTTGGGCGACCTCGGTGCAGGGCGGCGC
>NZ_JACFYZ010000050.1 GCF_015712065.1 Ectopseudomonas chengduensis | reverse complement strand
AGGCGACGTCTTTCCCGTCAGCCCGGTCGTCCAATACGGTGATGCACGGCTTTTACCGGAGAGTTTCCGAGGTGTCACCGTGGTCAACAGCAGCGTGGAAGGACTGTCGCTTCAGGGCGGTCGCCTCCACTCGATGAGCCAACCCAATACCAGCAGCATGCGCGACGGCTTCGCTACCTTCTACGCGGGCGAAGTGGACTCGCCATGGATCGCCTATTTCGGTGGTGATTACACGCTTAATGACAACGTCGGCTTTAGTCTCTACACCAGCCGCCTCAAGGATGCCTGGAATCAATATTACGCGGGCACCACGCTGAGCTACCCGCTTGCGGACGATGTCGCCTTGATCGGCGGGCTGAACTACTACAAGGCGGTCGATGAAGGGAGGCAGCTCCTCGGGAGCTTCGATAACAACATCTGGAGCGGCAAGGTCGGCATCCAATTCGGCGCTCATACAGTGCTGGTGGGTCTCCAGCGCAACAATGGCGATGATGACTTCGACTACTTGCGCCAATCGGACTCCATCTACCTCGACAACTCCATCCAGTACAGCGACTTCAACTCGCCGAAGGAGAAGTCATGGCAAGTGCGCTATGACCTGGATATGGAGCCTTTCGGTGTGCCTGGATTGAGCTTCATGACTCGATATGCCCAGGGCTGGGATGCCGACTACAGCAACGCCAACGAAGTCTATATGCGCCGTGATGACAACGGCGATCCGTTGACCAACCAGAAGCGCTGGGAGCGGGACATCGAGGCCAAGTACGTTGTGCAG
>NZ_JACFYZ010000049.1 GCF_015712065.1 Ectopseudomonas chengduensis | reverse complement strand
CGTGGTACGCGCCTGCGCCCAGAATACGCCCTATTGAAGTCAATGCCGGGGGTTGGCGAAGTCCTGGCTACCGTGATCATGCTGGAAACCGGCAGCATCGAACGCTTTGCTGATGTTGGGAAATTTGCCTCTTACGCTCGCTGCGTTAACAGTGGGCACTACTCCAATGGCAAGAAAAAAGGCGAAGGCAACACGAAGAACGGTAATGCCTACCTGGTCTGGGCCTTTGTCGAAGCCGCCAACTTTGCGCGGCGTTTTAACGAAGAAGCCAAGCGCTTTTTCGACAAGAAGAAAGCGAAAACGAACAACGTGATAGCCACCAAGGCCTTGGCACACAAGCTCGCCCGGGCCAGCTATCACATCCTCAAGGAGAAACAGCCATTTGACGCCAAACGCTGTTTCGCCTGAGGCGAGTGAAGGTGGTAGCAGGTCAGCCGGAAAGGGGACTGGATGCTAGCCAGCGAGTCTGAGTGGAGGCCTGTTGCCACCGCCTGAGTGTGTTGCACCCGAGTCGCCTGCCAAGTGAGCCAGAGGAGACTGGACGTATAGCGTTTATGCGAGCCACAGTTCTGTGACATGGTTTAGACACATTGGCGGCACCAACGTTTCTCTGGGGCGGGCTTCCCGTCAGGGCGGTGCAGGTTGTTAGCCACCGCTTGATCCATATGGGTGACTGGCGCGACTCGGTCGCAGTCGCAGCCAATGAACGAGGAAACGGCTCGGCCGGGTCAATTCATCAGGTTCGACACTGGAGAAACTCTGCCGGTAAAAAAGCAGAGCGGGTTGCTTTGACTCTTGACGCCAGGCCGGCTAATGGGTG
>NZ_JACFYZ010000048.1 GCF_015712065.1 Ectopseudomonas chengduensis | reverse complement strand
CTGATCATGCTGGCCGTAATCGGCATCTTCTATGTAGCGCGTGAGCATTACGGTCATCTTTCGCAGGCCCTGCCGTACCTCATCCTGCTGCTATGCCCGCTGATGCATCTGTTTGGCCACAATCACGGCGGGCACTCCCACTCCAGCAGCACCGCTGTTTCCAAGGACGAAGAAAGGACATAGATCGCATGCAAAAGACCTCCTGCCATCATGACCAGGATCATTCACATAACTCGCACGCCCACTCCGAGAGCCAGCGCGACCCGGTGTGTGGCATGGAGGTCAAACCTGATGGCCCTTATCGCGAGAGCTTTGAAGGGAAGGCCTATCATTTCTGCAGTGCGAAGTGCCTAGAGAAATTCCAAGCAGATCCTCATCAGTACATGAGCCATCAGTCTCATGGGGAGCATCACCAGCACGCGACTCCAGCACCCACATCGACACCTGTAGGTGCTGAATACACCTGCCCGATGCATCCAGAAATCCGTCAACCGGCTCCCGGAAACTGCCCGATCTGCGGGATGACGCTGGAACCTGTCATCCCGGAGCTGGAAGAGGAGGAAAATCCAGAGCTGAAGGACTTCTCGCTGCGGTTCTGGTGGACCCTACCGTTGACCGTCATCGTGACCGTATTGGCGATGGCCGGCCATTCCTTGCAACTGTTTCATGGCACGACCCAGAACTGGGTCGAGCTGGCTCTGGCGACGCCCGTGACGCTATGGGGTGGCTGGGTATTCTTCACCCGCGGCATTGACTCCATCCGCCACCGCAGCCCCAACATGTGGACCCTGATCGGTTTGGGAACGGCCGCTGCCTACCTCTACAGCGTGGCCGCTACCTTGGTTCCGCAGTGGTT
>NZ_JACFYZ010000047.1 GCF_015712065.1 Ectopseudomonas chengduensis | reverse complement strand
GCTTTCTGGCTGAGAAAGGCTTGCTGCGTCTGCAGGCTGGCGCGCTGTGTTTCAGCGGCCCAACGGCCGAGGCTGCTGGTCAGCGGGCTGGATAGTGCCTGCTGCACCTCGCCTAGCGCCTTGGTGACTTTCTCCAGAGAACCACGCGTCGCGTCGAGGCCGCTGGTATCAATCGACATATCCATGGTGGTGAGGCCGCGCATCCGGTCGTATGCCTCAAGAGCGGCCCTGCTCATACTCGCCAGCGGCTCACGGGCGCGGGTCATGACGCCCGAGAAGAACCCTTCCATAGCCGACATATCGCGCTTGCTGTTGTCCTGCAGATCCGTCAGGCCTTTGCGCTCCTCCTCCATGCGCTGGCCAGAGATTCGCCGCAGCTCCTCATTGGTCACGATCCCGTCTTTCAACGCGTCGTTGTACATCTCCTGCGAGCGCAGCAGCTTTTCCCCGGCCTGCTCGCCGGCCTCGCCTGTCTCCTCGATGGCGCCCTTGAGTTCGCGCGCCTTGTCGCGCAAAGCGTCCTGCACCTTGGCGTATTGCTCGGCACTCATGCGCCCATCGTGGAAGGCCTTGCTGGCAGCGACACCGATGTTGGCCAGCTCCATGGTGCTGCTGGCATCGCTGATCCGCGACAGAGCGTCGCCCATATCGCGAATGGCGCCCGAGGCCTTCTCAACGTCGCCCCGTGCCTTGGCCATGCTGGTGCTGATTTCCGTGGCGGTCATGCCGGCGGTTTGCGCTGCTACCTTGAAGGCGGCGTCCAACTGTTCCAGCGCGGCCGGGTCATCGATCTTCTGCCGCGCGGCTACGTAGGCGGCAGCGATCACAGCGGCCGACTCCTGCGCACTGCGCCCGGACTCCTGCTGCACGCGGATCACTTCGCCGAAGGCCTCCAGGGTGTCGCGGGTGGCCTTGTCGAAGCCGGT
>NZ_JACFYZ010000046.1 GCF_015712065.1 Ectopseudomonas chengduensis | reverse complement strand
GGCATGGCAGGTGCCATGCAGGCACACCCAGCCTCAGAGACCAACAACCCGCTGGTCGATATGCAAACCATGACACCAACGCATAAGTTGGACGACCCAGGTATTGGTTTGCGAGACAACGGCCGACGCGTCCTCACGTACTCTGACCTGCGCAGCACCTTCCCTGATCCGGACGGGCGTGAGCCAAGTCGCACCATCGAGCTGCACCTCACCGGGCATATGGAGAAATTCTCCTGGTCCTTCGATGGAATCAAGTTCTCTGACGCCGAGCCTCTGCGCCTCAAGTACGGCGAGCGTGTTCGCATCACGCTGGTCAACGACACCATGATGACTCACCCGATCCATCTTCATGGCATGTGGAGTGATCTGGAGGATGCGAACGGCAATTTCCTGGTGCGTAAACACACCATCGACATGCCGCCAGGTTCCAAGCGCAGCTTTCGGGTGACTGCCGATGCGTTGGGTCGTTGGGCCTTTCACTGCCACCTGTTGCTCCACATGGAAATGGGCATGTTCCGTGAAGTCCGTGTGGATGAGTAAAGGAGATTTCTGATGAGTACTTTTATGAAGCGTAATGCCCTGTTTGGCAGCGCAGCGATGTTCAGTCTTTTGGCTGTTCTGCACGCGCCGACGTCATTGGCAGGTGAGGGGCACAGCGAGCACGAACAACATGCTGCCGAGTCGGCTGCGCCCGACGCCAGTGACAAGCCTGCAGATCAATCGAAAGGCAAGGCCGCTGGCCATCAGATGGATCATGGCGCCATGGATCATGAGGGTATGAACCATGACGATATGGGGCACGAGAAGATGATGGATAAGCATGGCGGCACCGAAGCCGAAGCAGGTTCGAACCATGACCACTAGGTTTTCACGCCCGTCCCTCATAGCGCTGGCCGTGTCGCTGAGTGCACTCAGCGGCGGCGTTACCCAGGCTGCGGAAGAAATGGATCATTCGGCAATGGGGCACGGCTCCATGTCGATGGACCACAGCCAGATGG
>NZ_JACFYZ010000045.1 GCF_015712065.1 Ectopseudomonas chengduensis | reverse complement strand
CGCTGCACGATGGCGTCACCTTCCAGGTTACCAGCCCCACCCCGCTCGGCCAGCCAGGCGCCCAGGCACACCCTGGCGGCATGCGTGGCCGTACCATCTGGCCAGCCTGTGACGCCCAACGCCGTGGCCAGCTCTCCGGCTGCAGCAGCAAGCCCGAACCGCGTGGCCGCTCGCTGAGCCTGGCCGCTGGCGCTGGCGGGCAACGCCTCGGCGGTGAAGCGCTCCACCGTGCTACGCACCATGGCTGCATAAGCTCGCAGCTTGCCCGGCTCGCAGAGGGCCGACAGGAAGGCCAGGGCCGGCGAACCGTAGAACCTGCCCGCCCGTGCCTTGAGCGCATCCGACAGCGCGGCAGCATCGTCGAAGCCATGCAGCACCTCGAACAGCCCAAGCCCCTTGCTGGCATCAGCCGGCACAGCCAGCAAGCGCACCTCCATCCCGGCTTTCAGCTCCTTGTGTGCCTCGGCCATGTGCTGGGCTAGCGTCTTCTCTCCGGTAGAGAGAAACAGCAAGCGCCACTCCTGCACCTGGCGCCCGGCCTGGCCGCGATCATTGGCCCTGGCCTTGCCAGTACCGTTGCCCAGCATGTACACCGTTTCGCCGATGATCCTCGGGTCACACATGCCAATCTCATCGAGCACCAGCAGCCCGTCAGAGTGTGCGGCGGCGATGCTCTCCAAAGCGTTGTCAGTCGAGCGCCATGAACGCACCAGGCGCGGGCCACCCCATACCGAGGCCGCCACCTGTAGGTGCGTGGTCTTGCCGCCTGAGCTGTCGCCGTAGAGGTGGAAGCCGCCCGACTCGGCGCCCAGCAGGTGCAGCAGTGGGCCGGCAAAGGCCACGCACACCACGAACGCCAGCCGGTTGTTGTCGACGCACAGCGCGCCAATCTGCTGCTGCCATTGCTCCAGGGTTCCGGCCTGGCTGATCGGCGGGAGTTGGGCGCCGGCTTCGTAGAAGTGCAGGTGCTCGATGCTCTGGCCTATCTGGCGATCCGGCAACAGGTAGGC
>NZ_JACFYZ010000044.1 GCF_015712065.1 Ectopseudomonas chengduensis | reverse complement strand
ACTCCTGCGCACTGCGCCCGGACTCCTGCTGCACGCGGATCACTTCGCCGAAGGCCTCCAGGGTGTCGCGGGTGGCCTTGTCGAAGCCGGTGTGTACCTCCTCCAGATCGATGCCCAGTTTCTGCAGCGCACGCCCCAGGCTGGCGTCAACCACCATGCCCAACGCGCCGGCACCACGGCCCAGGCCATCGAAGACTTCTTTCGCCACCTGCTGCACTTTCAGCAGGTCTTCACCGCTGAGCTTGTCCAGCTTGGCAATCAGAAACTGCTGGATCTGCTCACCGCTCAATACCCCGTATTGCCCGAGGTACTGCAGCAGTACACCCATATCGCGCAGTTGGTTGGCGTTGCTCGGGTCGAAGCTCTTGCCCAGCTCGGCCAGTGCTTCCTCGGCATCCTTGCCACTGCGCCGCACGGCGTTGAACTGTTCGACCAGCTCAAGGGCGCCCGTGGTCAGCCGCCCCTTGAAGGCATCCGCCGTGAAGTCGGCGGCCTTCTCAATGGCCTTCATCTCACGCTGTACAGCGGCAAGGCCTTGCTGGGCCTGCTTGAGATCATCGGCCGACGCAGCACCGACTTCACGCCCCAACAACGCCACGCGCAGTTGCGCCTTACGGTAGGCCTCCAGGGCAAGCAGCCGTTGCTTGTAGGCGTCCCGTTCTTCATCGCTGGCGCGGCGCAGCTCACTGGAGCTTTTGAACTGCACGCCGGCTGCATCCTCCAGCCCCTGCGCCGCCACCTTGGCCGCTTCGTACTGCTCGCGCATCTGCTGTTTGAGTCGTTCGATGCTGGCCTCGGCCTCTTTCACGGCCGGCGTCATCTTGGCGAACATCTCACCCAGCGGTTTGCCGGCGTCGACCGCAAGCATGGCAATACCCGCCCAACCGGCCAGGCGCCCAGTCAGCGACAGCAGCCCCTTGGCCAGGCCAAGAACGCTGGCGCCCATCTTGCCCATACCGGACGCCAGCACCTGGGCAGCACCAAGACGGGAAGTCGCCGCTGCTGCTGCGTTCGTTTCCAGCGTCAACGCGCGCATTTGCAGCGCGCCGCCCTGCACCGAGGTCGCCCAACGGGCCATGGCCGTGACCATCCCAGCCAGCTTGAGCGCGGCATAGGCGGCTGCCATGGCCTTGA
>NZ_JACFYZ010000043.1 GCF_015712065.1 Ectopseudomonas chengduensis | reverse complement strand
ACTCCTGCGCACTGCGCCCGGACTCCTGCTGCACGCGGATCACTTCGCCGAAGGCCTCCAGGGTGTCGCGGGTGGCCTTGTCGAAGCCGGTATGTACCTCTTCAAGGTCGATGCCCAGCTTCTGCAGCGCACGCCCTAGGCTGGCGTCAACCACCATACCCAACGCGCCGGCACCACGGCCCAGGCCATCGAAGACTTCTTTCGCCACCTGCTGCACTTTCAGCAGATCTTCACCGCTGAGCTTGTCCAGCTTGGCAATCAGAAACTGCTGGATCTGCTCACCGCTCAATACCCCGTATTGTCCGAGGTACTGCAGCAGCACACCCATATCGCGCAGTTGGTCGGCGTTGCTCGGGTCGAAGCTCTTTCCCAGCTCGGCTAGGGCTTCCTCGGCATCCTTGCCACTGCGCCGCACAGCGTTGAACTGTTCGACCAGCTCAAGGGCGCCTGTGGTCAGCCACCCCTTGAAGGCATCCGCCGTGAAGTCAGCGGCCTTCTCAATGGACTTCATCTCACGCTGTACAGCGGCCAGGCCTTGCTGGGCCTGCTTGAGATCATCGGCAGACGCTGCACCAACTTCACGCCCCAGCAACGCCACGCGCAGTTGCGCCTTGCGGTAGGCCTCCAGGGCTAGCAGCCGTTGCTTGTAGGCGTCCCGTTCTTCATCGCTGGCGCGGCGCAGTTCACTGGAGCTTTTGAACTGCACACCGGCCGCATCTTCCAGCCCTTGCGCCGCCACCTTGGCCGCTTCGTACTGATCGCGCATCTGCTGCTTGAGTCGTTCGATGCTGGCCTCGGCCTCTTTCACAGCCGGCGTCATCTTGGCGAACATCTCACCCAGCGGCTTGCCGGCGTCGACCGCAAGCATGGCAACACCTGCCCAGCCGGCCAGGCGCCCAGTCAGCGACAGCAGCCCCTTGGCCAGACCAAGAACGCTGGCGCCCATCTTGCCCATACCGGACGCGAGCACCTGGGCAGCGCCAAGACGGGAAGTCGCCGCTGCTGCTGCGTTCGTTTCCAGCGCCAACGCCCGCATTTGCAGGGCGCCGCCCTGCACCGAGGTCGCCCAACGGGCCATGGCCGTGACCATCCCAGCCAGCTTGAGCGCGGCATAGGCGGCTGCCATGGCCTTGA
>NZ_JACFYZ010000042.1 GCF_015712065.1 Ectopseudomonas chengduensis | reverse complement strand
CACCAGCGCAAGATGGCGTCCTTGTTCAAGGACGGCACACTGACCCCGACCGGCATGGCCGAGCGCATTGTCTGGCATGAGCGTTATGGCATGGGAGACTCCAACCCTCCAGGCTATCCGGAAGTCATCAAAGCCAAGCATGACGACCCGAACGCGGTTCTCGTCGAGCCCGGCACAACCAAAGAGTTCGTGTGGACCTTCCCTAAGGCGGGCAGTTTGAGCTTCGCCTGTACATTGCCTGGGCATTACCAGGCGGGGATGGTCGGTGAGTTTGCTCTGCGTTAGTCCGGCATCGGTGCTACCCGTTGGCCGCGAGCTGGGTAGCACCGATCTGACGAACCTTACTGCGATGTAGTTTTCACGTCAGCGTACCGCCAGCTGCACCTCATTAGCATCGGGACTCATCCCTCCTCAACACCTCAGAGGCACACCATGAAACTCAGACCCGCTTTCATAATCACCACCCTTGGCTTGCTGCTCAGTGCTGCCAATGCGCTGGCCAGCCCGGGCCACAAGAAAGACAGTATTGGGCAACCGGGAGACGGTCAGGCAGTAGATCGCACCATCGAAGTCCGGATGGGGGACATCTTCTTCGAACCCAAAGCAATGGAGATCAAAGCAGGCGAGACAGTTCGCTTCGTCCTGAAAAATGACGGTGCACTGCTACACGAATTCAATCTTGGCAAAGCGGCATCCCATGCCGCGCACCAGAAAGAGATGGCCGCGATGTTTCAGAACGGCACGCTGTCCCCTACAGGTGCACATGACATGAGCAATATGGGCCATGCCATGGGCGGCATGAAGATGGTCGGTATGGAACACGATGACCCCAACAGTGTTCTTGTCGAACCTGGAGCACGCGAAGAGTTGATCTGGACCTTCTCCGCCGCCACCGAACTGGAGTTCGCCTGCAATATTCCAGGACATTATCAGTCGGGAATGGTCGGTAAGGTGACCGTACGCTGACGTTTATTGATACTCGCCAACTCCGTCCAGTCTGAGACACCTATAGTGATCCGGCCGCCATTGAAACGAGGCTATTGTCGTGGACCATACCCATCACACCAGTACCACTGAGCCGCCTTTTTGGAAGAGCAAGATTGGCATTGCGCTGATCATGCTGGCCGTAATCGGCATCTTCTATGTAGCGCGTGAGCATTACGGTCATCTTTCGCAGGCCCTGCCGTACCTCATCCTGCTGC
>NZ_JACFYZ010000041.1 GCF_015712065.1 Ectopseudomonas chengduensis | reverse complement strand
CACCAGCGCAAGATGGCGTCCTTGTTCAAGGACGGCACACTGACCCCGACCGGCATGGCCGAGCGCATTGTCTGGCATGAGCGTTATGGCACGGGAGACTCCAACCCTCCAGGCTATCCGGAAGTCATCAAAGCCAAGCATGACGACCCGAACGCGGTTCTCGTCGAGCCCGGCACAACTAAAGAGTTCGTGTGGACCTTCCCTCAGGCGGGCAGTTTGAGCTTCGCCTGTACATTGCCTGGGCATTACCAGGCGGGAATGGTCGGTGAGTTTGCTCTGCGTTAGTCCGGCACCGGTGCTACCCGTTGGCCGCGGGCTGGGTAGCACCGATCTGACGAACCTTACTGCGATGTAGTTTTCGCGTCAGCGTACCGCCAGTTGCACCTCATTAGCATCGGGACTCATCCCTCCTCAACACCTCAGAGGCACACCATGAAACTCAGACCCGCTTTCATAATCACCACCCTTGGTTTACTGCTCAGTGCTGCCAATGCGCTGGCCAGCCCGGGCCACAAGAAAGACAGTATCGGGCAACCGGGAGACAGTCAGGCAGTAGATCGCACCATCGAAGTCCGGATGGGGGACATCTTCTTTGAACCCAAGGCAATGGAAATCAAGGCGGGCGAGACGGTTCGCTTCGTACTGCTGAACGAGGGAGCCCTGCTGCACGAGTTCAACCTTGGCAAAGCGGCATCCCATGCTGCGCATCAGAAAGAGATGGCTGCGATGTTTCAGAACGGCACGCTGTCCCCGACTGCAGCGCATGACATGAGCAAAATGGACCACGCCATGGGCGGCATGAAGATGGTCGGCATGGAGCACGACGATCCCAACAGCGTTCTGGTCGAGCCAGGTGCACGCGAAGAGCTGATCTGGACCTTCTCCGACGCTACTGATCTGGAGTTCGCCTGCAATATTCCAGGACATTATCAGTCGGGAATGGTCGGTAAGGTGACCGTACGCTGAACTCCATTGATACGCGTCAACTCTGCCTGGCCAGAGTAACCTATGCTGATTCTATGGTCATTGAACCGAGGCTATTGTCATGGATCACACGCACCACACTGGCACTACGGAACCACCTTTTTGGAAGAGCAAGATTGGCATTGCTCTGATCATGCTGGCCGTAATCGGCATCTTCTATGTAGCGCGTGAGCATTACGGTCATCTTTCGCAGGCCCTGCCGTACCTCATCCTGCTGC
>NZ_JACFYZ010000040.1 GCF_015712065.1 Ectopseudomonas chengduensis | reverse complement strand
ATCGAAGCCTCCAATCAGGGTACATGCACGCCTTCGTTCATCTGGTACACGATATGCCTTCAGGAGCTTTGCTCGATGGGATTACGTGCGCCTCAAATACGGCCCTTCGGGATTCCGAACCAGCGGCAAAACTCAGAGGTTTTTACACAGCCCGAGCCATAAACGGCCATCAACAGTGATTTGGGACTAACTAGACGAACATAGCGCCCATAGCCAGCGCTTGGTTAAACCTGTCAAAGGTGTTGTCTCGGTGCAGTGTTCGCACCTGCCAAAGATAGAACGAGCGAACCGCCCCTTCCGTTGAGCCCCCCGCTTCCCGATAGCTCGTACCTCTTGAAATGAGTGCGGCACCACAGTTGCCTTCGAACTGCATGGGGCGTGCGGGTCCCCAGCCCGCATTCCAGTAACAGAGATCAGCGATGACCTGCTCGCCCACCTTGACCTCCAACTGCCCACCACAAGGGGTGAACTCGGCCTGGTCGCAGCCAGGGAGCGTTGGAAGGAATAGCCGCCCCGGATACAAATCGTGTTGAAGATAGCCTATGCGGTCGAGATCGAGCGGCGCGGCAAGCGGCCAGGCCTTGCACTTTCCATCTATTAGGCTGCCAAGATGGGGGGGTATCAAAAGAGTCGTCGTGCTCAGAGGCTCAGGCGCCGCACTGCGAAGCATCCGCCCGCTGGACCAGATGTTCTCCAAATGTACAGCCAAATCCACATCAGCGATCTCGCTGCCCGCCGCTTGTGACCAGCGAACGATCGAGACCTCCACACACCTCTCGATCGACATCACGATTGGCGAACTGAACGCGATCAGTTCGTCACTTGGTCGCGCTGCCTCTACGCGACTAATCAGAGCTCGCAGGGAGGCTTCGATTGCCTCGGTGTCACCGTCGAAGTCGGTTGTTGCAGGGAACCAAACAGGGCGTAGTGGTCGGAGGAAGGCTAAGGTCGGATGAACAGGTAAAGCCAAGAGAGCCCTTTCTTCCGCCAGATCCGTTGGCATACCCCACAAATCTTCGGCAACCGCCAGCGTGCGAAGGTAGGCGGAGATGGCGCGAAGAGCAGCCCGCGAGGATAGCTGTCCGACAAAACCTTCGCCCATGGGCCTCAGGAAGTGCCAGGGGTCTCCTTGTGTTGCCGCTGACCGAAAACTGACCCAGTAGAGGCTGTTCTGCCGACTGAAAACTGACCCAGGTGTTCAACTGCTTCTGCTCAATTTTT
>NZ_JACFYZ010000039.1 GCF_015712065.1 Ectopseudomonas chengduensis | reverse complement strand
CTCAGAGCATTGAAGACCACCGACGCCGAGCTGACACTCATCGCCAGCGCAGCAATCAAGGGCGACAGAAGATGCCCCGTCAGCGGGTACAGCAGCCCCGCTGCTAGCGGGATTCCCATCGCGTTGTAGAGGAACGCAAAGGCGAGGTTCTGCCTCATGTTTTTCACGGTTGCCACTGACAGGGTGCGCGCTCGCAGGATGCCCATCAGATCTCCCTTGACCAGCGTCACTTGGGCGCTGTTCATCGCCACATCGGTACCGGTGCCCATGGCGATACCTACGTCAGACCTGGCCAGGGCGGGCGCATCGTTGATGCCGTCACCCGCCATGGCGACACGACGGCCATAGCCCTGCAAATCGGCGACCAGTTTCTCCTTATCCTGCGGTTTGACCTCACCATGCACTTCCTCGATTCCGAGCTGCTTCGCCACGGCTCTTGCTGTGGTGAGGCCATCACCAGTGGCCATGATGACCTTTACGTCTTCGCTTTGAAGCTTGGAGACAGCCTGTTGAGAAGTAGGCTTGATCGGATCGGAAACGGCCAGGAGTCCCGCCAGGCGACCATCAACGGCCAAATAGATGATGCTGATGCCTTCCAGACGCAGTTGCTCGGCGCGATTGCGCAGCGGGGTAATATCGACGCCCGCCTCGTCCATCAGTGCGGTGTTGCCGAGCTGCAGCTGATGGTCATCGACCTGGCCGCGCACACCAATACCCGAGCCAGATTCGAAAGTGTCCGGTTTGACCAGTGCAATGCTCTGACCGCGCGCATGATCGACGATGGCATGAGCCAGCGGGTGCTCACTACCCTGGTCGAGACTAGCAGCCAGGCGCAGCACTTCATTGGAGTCGTAACCGCCTGTCCCTTCCGCACTATGAAATACGGGACGCCCCTCAGTCAGGGTTCCAGTCTTGTCGACGATGAGCGTGTCGATCTTGCATAGATTTTCGATGGCGCTGGCATCGCGGAACAACACACCGCTGCTAGCGGCCTTGCCAGTCGCAACCATGACGGACATCGGGGTTGCCAGACCCAGAGCGCAGGGACACGCAATGATTAGCACCGCCACCGCATTGATCAGGCCAAATACCCAGCCTGATTCCGGCCCTAATAGCCCCCAGCCGAAAAAGGTCAGAATCGCGATCAGGATCACCCCGACCACGAAATACCCTGCCACCGCATCAGCCATACGCTGCATGGGGGCCTTGGAACGTTGGGCTCTGGCCACCATCTGAACGATCTGCGACAGCATGGTCTCGGCACCGACCTTCTGCGCCTCCATCACCAGGCTGCCGTGGGTGTTCAGGGTGGCACCGAT
>NZ_JACFYZ010000038.1 GCF_015712065.1 Ectopseudomonas chengduensis | reverse complement strand
TGCATGGCGATCGGGAAGAGGATCGGCGCCAGGATCAGGATGATCGCCGACGGCTCCATGAAGGCACCGGCGATCAGCAGCACGATGTTCACCACCAGCAGGAACTGCCACGGCTGCAGACCCAGATCCACCACCCAGGCGGTGATGGTCTGCGGAATCTGCTCGGTGGTCAGCACGTGGGCGAAGAGCATGGCGTTGGCAATGATGAACATCAGCATGATGGTCAGCTTGCCGGACTCCAGCAGCACCTTCGGGCACTCGCGGATCTTCAGGTCCTTGTACACGAACAGGGCGACGAAGCCGGCGTACACCGCGGCCACGGCCGCCGCCTCGGTCGGGGTGAACATGCCGGTGTAGATACCGCCGAGGATGATCACCATCAGCAGCAGGCCCCAGAACGCTTCACGGGCGGAACGCAGCCACTCGCGGAAGCTGGCGCGCGGCAGGGCCGGCAGCTTCTTGATGCGCGCGACGATGTAGATCGCGATCATCAGCACCAGGCCGAGCATCAGGCCCGGGATCACCCCGGCCATGAACAGCTTGCCCACCGACTGCTCGGTGGCGGCGGCGTACACCACCATCACGATCGACGGCGGAATCAGGATACCCAGGGTACCGGCGTTACAGACGATGCCGGCGCCGAAGGCCTGCGGATAACCGGAACGCACCATGCCGGCGATGGCAATCGAGCCCACTGCGGCCACGGTCGCCGGCGAGGAACCGGACAGCGCAGCGAACAGCATGCACGCCAGTACCGCACCGATGGCCAGGCCACCACGGATATGGCCGACGCAGGCGTTGGCGAAGTCGATCAGGCGACGCGCCACGCCACCGGTGGTCATGAACGCACCGGAGAGCAGGAAGAACGGGATCGCCAACAGGGTGTAGTGCTCGGAGGTCTCGAACAGCTTGATCGCCAGCGAACGCACCGAGTCGGGGCTGAACAGCATGATGGTGATCGAACCGGCCAAGCCGAGCGACGCGGCGATCGGCACGCCGATGAACATCAGCAAGAACAGCAGCAGGAAGAGGAACAGAACGGTCATTGCTTGGGCTCCTCGTGCTCATTGATTTTCAGCGCATCGGCGGCTTCGTCAGCCAGGCCGAGGCCGGTCTGCTCGTTGCGCAGGATACGGACGAGGATTTCCAGGAAGCGGACGAACACCATGGCGTAGCCGAACGGCACGATCATGCCGATATGCCATTGCTGCACGCCGTAGTGGCCGAGGTCTTCGGCACCGATGCCGGCGATGAACAGGGTGTGCACCCAGTCGAAACTGCCGACCGCGATCAGGCCGGCGTAGCCCAGGCAGGCCGAGCAGGCAATTACGCCAATGACGCGCTGGATGTGGCGCGGGGCGAGCTTGACCAGGGCGTCGACACCGATGTGGCCGGCGGTACGCACGCCATAGGCCAGGCCGAAGAAGATCAGCCAGCCGAACAGCGCCTTGGTCAGGGCATTGCTCCAGGTCATCGCCTGGGCCATGTCGAGAATGGCATCGCCGATACCGAGCAGAAACTCGTTACCGCCGAAATGGTCACCCAGCCAATAGAACAGGGTGTAGAAATTGTTGAGGATCACGTAGACGAAAGTGATCAGCGTCATGGCCGC
>NZ_JACFYZ010000037.1 GCF_015712065.1 Ectopseudomonas chengduensis | reverse complement strand
ATCAACTTGAACCCTTGGCCTTTGCATTCGCCTTGGCCTTTGCAGTCGTTTTTCGCGGTCATGCAGTCGTTCTGCCCTTTGCAACCATTGACCCCGAAGCATTTCACTTCTGCTGCTTTGGTGTCCTGGGCCGCCTGGACGGGCAGGGTGGAGAACAGGCTGGCGGCTACCAGAGCCAGGGCGGCACCGGTAGCTACGTTGGATTTGTTCGACATAGTGGCTATTTCTCTTGATTGTTTGATGGTCGCGATCCGTCGGTGCGAATGAGCGAGTTAGCTCAGGCATTGCTGCCGAGCAGGCCCATGGAATCCGCAAGGCTTCTCGGGCAAGAAGACAGTACCGAGCCTTCAGGAGGGCCTACAAGAAAGAAATAGCAACCTGACAGAACTGTAATGTTCAGATCAGGTTGCTGACAGGGCTTCGTGGTTAACGTAACAGCGAGCTTAAGGCTCGCCCCCACTAGTTACGGGGGCTTCTAAACTTACGAGGATTCACGAAATGAAATCGATCAAAACCCTGTTTGTAGTTGCTGCCCTGAGTGCTTCCACTCTGGCGATGGCCGAAGGCGGTGCCGATCGCACGTTTGCACGCATGGAGCAGGCCCGTCAGGTCTCGCTGGAAGCGTATCAGCTGGCCAAGCAGCAGAAGGATGGAGCTCCCGTCGCCGGCAGCCAAGCCAAACAGGCGGAACACGCCAACTGCTGAGCCCCTTCAACCTTACAGAAATGTAATCACCCGGATGGTTGAGATATGGCAGTTTTATACTGCTTGGTGTCGGGGGGACTTGCGCAGCACGCAAGGCTTGAAGATCAAATCTCCCAATACTGGAGCAGTCAATGAACCCGAGACCGGATGCACATCACCGGCTCATCTGACGGATTGGACATAACGGCATGCAAAGCAAAACCACAAGACGTACTTTCGTCAAAGGCCTCGCCGCCGCCGGTATTCTCGGCGGCATGGGCATGTGGCGCACGCCGGTCTGGGCGGTAACCAGCCCAGGTCAGCCGAACGTGCTGAGCGGTAACGATTTCGACCTGTTTATCGGAGAGACTCCGGTAAACATCACCGGCGCAGCGCGTACCGCCATGACGATCAATGGCTCGCTGCCAGGCCCAATCCTGCGCTGGCGGGAGGGCGAGACCGTGACGTTGCGCGTACGCAACCGCCTCAAGGAGGACACGTCCATTCACTGGCACGGCATTATCCTGCCGGCGAACATGGATGGCGTTCCGGGCCTGAGCTTCCATGGCATCGCCCCCGACGGCATGTATGAGTACAAGTTCAAGGTCAACCAGAACGGCACCTACTGGTATCACAGCCACTCGGGGCTCCAGGAGCAAGTCGGCGTATACGGCGCGCTGGTCATCGACGCCAAGGAACCCGAGCCCTTCAGTTACGACCGTGATTATGTCGTGCTGCTGAGCGACTGGACCGATGAAAATCCAGCGCGGGTACTGGCCAAGCTCAAAAAGCAGTCGGACTACTACAACTACCACAAGCGCACCGTTGGTGATTTCATCAATGACGTGAGCGAGATGGGGTGGTCCGCTGCGGTAGCCGATCGCAAGATGTGGGCCGAGATGAAGATGAGCCCGACGGATCTCGCTGACGTCAGTGGCTACACCTACACCTACCTGATGAATG
>NZ_JACFYZ010000036.1 GCF_015712065.1 Ectopseudomonas chengduensis | reverse complement strand
TGTTGGCGCTGATGGAAAATTGACCCACCCTGCCGATTGAAATTTGACCCAGGGCGGATTGCTAATTTTGTTACCAGCAACTGTGGATAAGTCTACCAGCGCAGCTGCTGTTGCCCCCACTCCTTCGCTAGCCCTTAAGACCTGCCACACGCAGCCATGTAGCAGGCCGTCGTCGCCATGAAATCAGAACGGCTCATCGTCCTCCGGTTCCTGGCCGCCCTTACGCTTTCGCTCCCGTGATTTGATCTTGGCCTGGGCCGCCAAGCTACTGTGTTGCAGGCGATAGGACTCGTTACCGGTTTCGACGATGTGGCAGTGGTGGGTCAGCCGATCCAGCAGGGCGGTGGTCATCTTGGCGTCGCCGAACACGCTCGACCATTCGGCGAAGCTCAGGTTGGTGGTGATCACCACGCTGGTGTGTTCGTACAGCTTGGACAGCAGGTGAAACAGCAACGCACCGCCAGCCTGGCTGAACGGCAGATAACCCAGTTCGTCGAGGATGACCAGATCCATGCGCAGCAGTGCCTGGGCGATCCGCCCGGCTTTGCCGTCGTGTTTTTCGCGCTCCAGCAGATTGACCAGATCGACCGTGGAGTAGAAGCGCACGCGCTTACCGTGCCGGGTGATGCCGGACACGGCCAGCGCGGTGGCTAGGTGGGTTTTACCGGTGCCTGGCCCACCGATCAGCACCACGTTCTGCGCGGTGTCGGTAAAGGCCAGGCTGGCCAGCTCGCTGATCAGGCGTGCGTCGGCGCTAGAGGCGTTGAAATCGAAGCTGGCCAGATCGCGGTGCATCGGCAGCTTGGCCATGTTCATCTGGTGGCTCACCGAGCGCATGGCGCGATCTGTGTGCTCTTGTTCCAGCAGGTGTTCGAGCAGCCACTTGGACGAGGCAGTGTTCGACTCACCCTGTGCAGTTAACTCCGCCCAGGCCGTGGCCATGCCGTGCAGGCGCAGCTCCTTGAGTTCCGCCATCAAATCACGCATGACCGACCTCCTCGGCCTGGCCACGCAGGCGGTCGTAGCGCGCCGTGTTAGCGACGGGGGCTTCCTTGAGCGACAAGTGGGTTTCGACGCTGGGTGGTGGTTCGGTCGCGGCCAGGCGCGCCACGACATTGAGGATGTGTTCGGCGCTCAGGCTGCCGCTTTCCAGTACCAGCTCAACAGCCACCAGCACCGCATCGAGCCCGGCGACCGGTACGGCAGCCAGAACTTGCGCCATGATCCGGTCACCGCCGGCATGACGCCCCAGACCGTGCTTAAGCTGACGCAGCGGCGCCGGCAGATCAGCAAAGGGCGCGCCGTTGCGCAGCGCACCGGGCTTGCGTTCGATCAGCGGGAGGTAGTGCTGCCAGTCATAGCTGACCTGGTCGCGATCCAGCAAGCGGACATGGCTGGCGATCAGCGCGTCGTCAGCCACCACCTCGATTCGCGTCGGATACAAACGGCTGCTGACCCACTTACCCGCGTACTCACACGGCACCGAGTAGCGGTTGCGCCCGACGCTGACCAGGCAGGTGCTGGAGACCCGCGCAGGCCGCTCGACGTAACCGTCGAATGGCGCTGGCACAGGCATCAGTTCAGCGCGCTCCAACTCCAGCACTTCGGCTACACTCAGCCCGCTGTATTGAGGGTGCGTCAGCTCGTTCCAAAGCGCGCGGCAGCGCTGGCCCAGCCAGGCATTGAGTTCCTCGAAGGAGTGAAACTGGCAGTCCTGGGCGTCTAGCCAGATACGCCTGCGGCTGTCTTGCACGTTCTTTTCAACGATGCCCTTTTCCCAACCAGCGGCGACGTTGCAGAAGTCCGGATCGAACAGGTAATGCGCGCACATCACCGCAAAGCGCGCATTCACCGTCCGGCCTTTGCCCTTATTGACCTTGTCGACGGCCGTCTTCATGTTGTCGTAGATGCCCCGGCGCGGCACGCCGCCCAAGGAGCCGAACGAGCGTGTATGGGCGTCAAATAACATCTCATGGCCCTGGCTCGGATACGCCACAAGCCAGAACGCACGGCTGGCACACAGCTTCAGATGTGCCACCTGCATACGCCGGTAAATGCCGCCGACCAGCAAGCCTTCCTCGCTCCAGT
>NZ_JACFYZ010000035.1 GCF_015712065.1 Ectopseudomonas chengduensis | reverse complement strand
CAGGGTGCTTCGGGCAGCATGGATCATAGCCAGATGGGCCACGGCCAGAGCCAAGAGAAGGCCCAGGCTATGGATCACAGCAAGATGGGGCATGGCGCCATGCAAGGACAGATGGAGGGCATGGATCATTCAAAGATGAACCATGGCTCCGCTGAAGCCCCGAGAACCACCAGCCGTACGCCGATTCCCGTTCTGACGGATGCTGATCGCCAAGCGGCTTTCCCGCCATTACCTGGCCACAAGGTTCACGACAGCGCCATCAACAGTTTTTTCCTGCTCGATCAGCTCGAATACCAGGACGCAGATGAGGGCAGCACCCTGGCCTGGGATGCGTCGGGCTGGGTAGGCGGTGATATCAACCGAGTCTGGTTCCGCTCCGAAGGCGAGCGTACCAACGGCGTGACCGAGGATGCTGAATTACAGCTGCTGTACGGCCGCTCGATCGGCCCTTGGTGGGATGTCGTCGCGGGCGTTCGCCAGGACTTCAAACCGGAGTCGCCGCAGACTTGGGCCGCCTTCGGTATCCAGGGCATGGCGCTTTACGCCTTTGAGGCCGAAGCCACGGCCTTCGTCGGCGAGAATGGCCAAACTGCTGCCCGACTGGAGGGCGAGTACGACATTCTGCTGACCAACCGGCTGATTCTCCAGCCAACTGCCGAAATGAACTTCTACGGCAAGAACGATCCTGAGCGAGGTGTGGGGTCTGGGTTGGCAAATACCGAGCTCGGCTTGCGTCTGCGTTACGAGATTGTCAGGCAGTTTGCCCCCTATATCGGGGTTTCCTGGAGCCGCTCCTATGGCAACACGGCAGACATGGTGCGCGACGAGGGCGGTGATGTAGACGAGGCGCGTTTTGTCGCCGGTATCCGGATGTGGTTTTGAGAACCTGACATGAAAAGAACAATTAAAACTTTGGTGGCGGCCGGCGTGGTCGGTAGCACAGCTGTCCTGGCCGGCGCCTACTTTGGCGTGGTCAACGTGGGGGCCGACGATCCCCATTTTCCTGCAGTGTATGCGTTTCTCACGATGGCCCGTGACCGCTCTATCGAAGTCCGTTCGCGGGACATCGAGGTTCCCAACCTGGATGATCAAGCTCTTATTCGCGCCGGTGCGGGCAACTACAACTCCATGTGTATCGGCTGTCATTTGGCGCCAGGTGTGGCGGAGACCGAGCTAAGCCAATCGCTTTATCCTGCGCCCCCCAACCTCGCCAAGATCGGTGTCGATGGCAATCCGTCAGCAGCGTTCTGGGTGATCAAGCATGGCATCAAGGCAACGGGTATGCCTGCGTGGGGCAAGAGCATGGGAGACGAGTACATCTGGGGCATGGTTGCCTTCCTCAACCAACTGCCGACGATGGATGCCAAGCAATACCAAACACTCGTCGCATCCAGTGGCGGCCATCAGCACGGTGGTGGGGAAACGCAGATGCATAACCATGAAGGACAGCACGGCGACAACAAGCCTGGCCATCATGACAATAGTGGCGGTGGCGATGACCATCATGGATCAGGTGATGCTGGAGAGCCTGGTCATCACGATGCCGCGGCTACGGATAGCGAGGGTGGCTCCGCACCTAAGGCAGGTCACCATTCGGATATGAGTGGCGATGACCACCATGCTGGAGATGAGGCGTCGTCCAACGGAGGTGATCATCACGCCGAGCAGGCTCCGAACGCCTCGCCCAAGACCCACACCCACGCCGATGGCAAAGAGCACGTACATGAAAGCTAAATATCTGGCCTTACTGGCCGCTCTCTCCGTCACGTCTGCGGTTCAAGCAGCTGATGCCCTGACGATTGATGTCCATCGTGATGCCAATTGCGGATGTTGCAAGAAGTGGATTTCACACCTCGAAGCGAATGGCTTCAAAGTCGTCGACCATGTCGAAAGCAACATGACAGCAGTGAAGCAAAGTCTGGGCGTCGCGCCGCGGTTGGCGTCTTGCCACACCGCGCTGATTGACGGCAAGTTCGTCGAAGGTCATGTGCCGGCGGCTCAGGTCATCGAACTCACCAAGCGCGATGATCTGCTGGGCATCGCTGTTCCCGGGATGCCGGCGGGCTCCCCCGGCATGGAAGTCGATGGCGTACAGCATGCCTACCAGGTCATTGGCTTGACCAAGACGGGTTCTGATCAGGTCGTTGCAGAATATCCC
>NZ_JACFYZ010000034.1 GCF_015712065.1 Ectopseudomonas chengduensis | reverse complement strand
CGAAAAAGTGTGTGTGATTGGTGACGTCAAGAATCAGCAACGCAGTGAGCGGCTCAGCCTGATCGGCTACCGAGATTTGCTCCGTCATGCCACGGTACATGTGTTGGCCGTTCTGCCACTCCCACATGCTCTGCTCATTTGCACGTCTGAAACGCTCAGGTACTTCGACTGCTCTGGGGTCGGAAAACAGTACAGAACCGTCACTGGCCAGGATAGTGGCGGCCAGATCCTGATGGGCTCCCAGCAAAGCTCGCAACTGCGGTAATTCTTCCGAAAGGCTCGCTTCACCGCGAGCATTGTTGAGGATATGTTTGGCGGATTCGAGTTTCTCCACCAGGGCCTGCCGATCCAGCATCTTGAAGTGGTGCTGGCTGAGCATATTGAAACTCAGCCCTGCTACCGTCAGGACTGCAATTGCCGCGGACATGAACATCAGGCTCATGCGTGCGGTCAGCGAAAGGTGCTTCATATTCACTCCGGAGCATCCATCATGTATCCCATGCCGCGGGCGGTATGAATCAGCTTGAGATCGAAATCGTCATCGATTTTTGCGCGTAGCCGGCGTACCGCAACCTCAATGACATTGGTGTCGCTGTCGAAATTCATGTCCCAAACCTGAGAGGCAATCAGCGACTTCGGGAGCACCTCGCCGCGCCGGCGCAGTAGCAGTTCCAGCAGTGAAAACTCCTTCGCGGTCAGGTCAATTCTTTTCCCGCCACGGATCGCACGCCGCTTCATCAGATCGACTTCCAGATCGGCAATTTTCATGGTGGTCTGCGTCGGCGAACCATTACCTCTGCGCAACAGCGTTCTGACCCTGGCCAGAAGCTCTGAGAAAGCAAATGGCTTGATCAGGTAGTCGTCCGCACCCAGCTCCAACCCTTTAACGCGGTCTTCCACACCATCGCGTGCCGTCAAGAACAGTACGGGGACGTCTTTTCCTGCTGCGCGCAACATGCGCAGCACTTCCCAACCGTCCAGCCCAGGCATCATTACATCCAGAATTAGCAGGTCATAGGCTTCGCTAAGTGCATGCTGAAGGGCATCTGTACCGGTCATAACCCGGTCGACATTGAACCCAGCCTCGGTGAGACCTTGCTGGAGGTACGTACCGGTTTTGGGTTCGTCTTCAGCTACCAGTAGTTTCATGTGTGCAGACTCCAAAAGTCGGGTGGCCTGAGTTTGCAGGCAAACCGCGGCCCCAACCAGAAGCTTACGAAAATGTAATTCTGACTTCAGCTCATTGACAGGGTGGCTTGTCTAGGGTGCAAGCATGAGTACTAGGTTGTGCTCTCGGCCCTCGACAGACCAAAAGCAGAGGTGCCGGCCATAGTTTGCACTGATGGAGACTGCCCATGAAATCGCTGAAACCTTTGCTTCTGGTTGGTTCGCTACTGCTGTCTTCCATGGCTTGGGCCGAAGGGGGCAGCGACCGTGTATTCGAGCGCATCCAGCAGATGCGCGACAAAGCAGAAGCCGTGCTGATCCAGGCGGAGAAGGCCCCGGTCGGCGAGCGGCATGTGCACATGAAGGAGCATATGAACATGCTCGAAGACATCATGAGCCAGCTGCACAACGAACATCCCGCGCCAAACATGTCTGCCGAAGAGCATCTGGCCTGGATGGAAAAGCATGACAAGCTGGTAGACGACGTGCTGGCTCAAATGATCCGCGAGCACAAGCTAATGATGGCCGACAAAGAGTGCCATCGATAAGGATTTTCCCATCTTCCAGGCCTTCCGTGATTGCTCCTTTGGCCTAGCGGCGCCTTTATGGCGCCGTGCTTTTTCCCAGCTGACGCAATTGTAGTTTTGGGGTCAGCGGCCTGGCAGCAAGCGGGGAATAGCATGAGATTTCCAGCACCCATCTCGAGGTCTCACCATGAAACGCTTACCCCTTAAACTGCTGATCAGCACTCTGTTCATCAGCACCACCTTTCCGGCATTTGCCGAGGTCGGCGGCAGTAGCAATGGCATTGGGCAGCAGGCCCAGGCGACGCCAGCGACTCGTACCATCTTGGTAAAGATGGACGACATCAACTACAGCCAGAAAACGATCGATGTGAAGCCAGGTGAAACCGTGCGCTTCGTTCTGAAGAACGAGGGCGCGTTGATGCACGAGTTCAACATCGGGCAGGCAGCGTCCCAGCTGGAGCACCAGCGCAAGATGGCGTCCTTGTTCAAGGACGGCACACTGACCCCGACCGGCATGGCCGAGCGCATTGTCTGGCATGAGCGTTATGGCA
>NZ_JACFYZ010000033.1 GCF_015712065.1 Ectopseudomonas chengduensis | reverse complement strand
ATCAACTTGAACCCTTGGCCTTTGCATTCGCCTTGGCCTTTGCAGTCGTTTTTCGCGGTCATGCAGTCGTTCTGCCCTTTGCAACCATTGATCCCGAAGCACTTCACTTCTGCTGCTTTGGTTTCCTGAGCAGCCTGGACGGGCAGGGTGGAGAACAGGCTGGCGGCCACCAGAGCCAAGGCGGCACCGGTAGCTACGTTGGATTTGTTCGACATAGTGGCTATCTCTCTTGATTGTTTGATGGTCGCGATCCGTCGGTGCGAATGAACGAGTTAGCTCAGGCATTGCTACCGATCAGGCCCATGGAATCCGCAAGGCTGCGCGGGCAGGAAGACAGTACCGAGCCTTCAGGAGGGCCTACAAGAAAGAAATAGCAAACTGACAGAACTGTAATGTTCGGATCAGGTTGCTGACAGGGCGTCGTGGTTAACGTAGCAGCGAGCTTAACGCTCGTCCCCCTCTAGTTACAGGGGCTTCTAAACTTCTGAGGATTAACGAAATGAAATCGATCAAAACCCTGTTTGTAGTTGCTGCCCTGAGTGTTTCCAGCCTGGCGATGGCCGAAGGCGGTGCTGATCGCACGTTTGCACGCATGGAGCAGGCACGCCAGACGTCTCTGGAGGCCTACCGGGTGGCCCAGCAGCAGAAAGTTGAGGCTCCTGTAGCCAGCAGTCCAACCGAGCAAGCAGAGCACACCAACTGCTGAAGTCATCTACCTTACAGAAATGTAATCACCCGGATGGTTGAAATATGGCAGTTTCATACTGCTCATCGTCGGTAAGGCATTGTGCAATGCACCGACGTGGAAAGTTGAGGGGTAAATCCCCGACATTGAAGCAGCCATGAACCCGAGACCGGGCACACCATCACCGGCTCATTTGACGGATTGGACAAAACGGCATGCAAAGCAAAACCACAAGGCGCACCTTCGTCAAAGGCCTGGCAGCCACCGGTATTATCGGCGGACTTGGCCTGTGGCGCACGCCGGTCTGGGCGGTGAACAGCCCCGGCCAGCCCAACGTACTGACTGGTAACGAATTCGACCTATTCATCGGTGAAACCCCGGTGAACATCACCGGCGCAGCGCGCACGGCCATGACCATCAACGGCTCGCTCCCTGGGCCGATTCTTCGTTGGCGCGAAGGCGATACCGTCACATTGCGCGTGCGCAACCGCCTCAAGGAGGACACCTCCATCCATTGGCACGGCATCATCCTGCCGGCGAACATGGATGGTGTTCCTGGCCTGAGCTTCCATGGCATCGCCCCTGATGGCATGTATGAGTACAAGTTCAAGGTCAACCAGAACGGTACCTACTGGTATCACAGTCACTCGGGGCTGCAGGAGCAGGTCGGCGTATACGGCGCGCTGGTCATCGATGCCAAGGAGCCCGAGCCCTTCAGTTACGACCGTGATTACGTCGTGTTGCTGAGCGACTGGACGGATGAAAATCCAACGCGGGTACTGGCCAAGCTCAAGAAACAGTCGGACTACTACAACCAGCACAAACGCACCGTTGGTGACTTCATCGATGACGTAAGCGAGATGGGTTGGTCCGCCGCCGTAGCCGATCGCAAGATGTGGGCCGAGATGAAGATGAGCCCGACGGATCTCGCTGACGTCAGTGGCTACACCTACACCTACCTGATGAATGGCCAGGCACCTGATGGCAACTGGACCGGCATATTCAAACCAGGCGAAAAGATCCGCCTGCGGTTCATTAATGCCTCGGCTATGACCTATTTCGATGTGCGCATCCCAGGCCTGAAGATGACTGTGGTTGCGGCCGATGGTCTGCACGTCAAACCGGTCAGCGTCGACGAGTTCCGTATCGCCGTGGCCGAGACCTACGACGTGATCATCGAACCAGACAGCGAACAGGCCTATACCGTGTTTGCCCAATCCATGGACCGCACTGGCTATGCGCGCGGCACCCTTGCGGTACAGGAAGGGTTGAGTGCACCGGTACCAAGCCCTGACCCGCGCCCACTGATTGCCATGGGTGACATGGGCATGGACCACGGCAGCATGGGCGGCATGGATCATGGGAGCATGGCCGGGATGGATCACGGCAGTATGTCGGGCATGGATCATGGGAGCATGCAGGGTGGCATGGCCGGCATGGATCACAGCCAGATGGCGGGAATGGATCATTCGGGCATGGCAGGCATGGCAGGCATGGCAGGTGCCATGCAGGCACACCCAGCCTCAGAGACCAACAACCCGCTGGTCGATATGCAAACCATGACACCAACGCATAAGTTGG
>NZ_JACFYZ010000032.1 GCF_015712065.1 Ectopseudomonas chengduensis | reverse complement strand
AGTCTGAGTGTTGCGGGGATGGGCTGTGGCAGTTGCGTGAGCAAAATCACGAAGGCCATTCAAGCTCTGGATCAGGATGCACGAGTAGAAGTGGATCGAGCGGCCGGCAAGGTCACCGTTGAGAGCACAGAAAGTGCCGAATCGATCCGCGAACTCATCCAGGAGCTTGGCTATTCGGCCCAGGTCAGCGCTTGAGCGCTGACCTGCTATCCCACTAAATCTCCAGTTCTGAGAGCTCTTTTAGCCCTGGGATACTGGTGACCTCGTTGGTCATACCTTCTGAACCATCTCGGCCGCGAAGCCAGTTTGAGTGATCGCCTGGCTCGCGCATTTCCAGCGTGTCATAGGAGTACCGCTTGCGCTTGAACAGGCTTTTCAATGCAGCGAACTCGTGGCTTTTTTCGTCTTCTATGCCGACGACTTCTCCTGCAAGCCGCTCCCAGTGACCAACGCCGTCGGCCAGCATTGCCTGATAGGTCTCCGGGTCAAGCAAGGCTTGCTGTTTGAAATGCATGATGCGGTGAGTCATAGAAGCGCTCGGAGTGGCCAAAGAGAGAGCGCTAGCCTAAAGGTTCCGGGTCATTCGTGTAATAGCTGGCCGCGCTTTAGCAAACCGTCGTTGACCCACAACTTCAACCAGGTCGCGGCTTGCAAGGGAGCTTGCTCGCCATGCGTGGCGCTCAACGACTCGCAGAGTTCAGCGAACGATCCGCCCTCGATGAGAAACTGCAATGCCGAAGCCTCCGCTGGCTCCAGGCTCCGGTACTGGCAGACGAGTTCATGACGCCAAACAAGACAGGCTAGGTTCGTTGGCAGGCGGGTAATATCAGGCAGCAAGCTGCCGGACTTGGCGGCTTTCCACAACTCCAGCGTGTTGTACTGCAGCTGCAACCACCGGGCAGATGCAGTCAGGGAAACCCTGAGTGAAATCCAGTCTTCAGCCGAAAAATCACTCATGGTCTCCAGCGAAAGCGCTTCGACATCCTGAGCGTCGAAGGCCAGTGTAAAGGCCCATTCCAGTTCCGCGAGTTCGCGCATCGGCGATAGTTGGGGTTCTTCGACGTAGCTGCTAATGAACTCGGGCAGCTTCTCGCCCAGCCAGCGAATGCTGAAATGTCGTGGTGGCCAGGCGGCCAAGTAGGCCAGTGCGAGCTGCTCGAATGATTCGTTGCCGATCCAGTGAAGCAGGGCAGGGAAGTCTTCTCGCAAGACCGCAAGCAGGCGCGAACGGTAAGCGTTGTGGTAGATCTGCAGGCCTTCGAGAGCACTCAGCGCTGTGCTACCTCGGATCTGCTCCAAAAGCTCGTTGGAGGGCAGGGCACTGTCACCTGTCAGGTAAGTTTCAAATGCAGTCTGTAGGGCGATCAGGCTCAAGGGGTGGCCCCCGATATCACAGATTTGGCGATAGCACGGGCATGTGCTAATTCGGACAACAGCTCTTCCAGCGGCGGAAACTGGTCATCCCGCTCGATCAAGGTCGATGTCGGGCCCAAGTAGCTCAAAGTCTTGCTGTAGAGAGACCAAACCGGATCAGCGATGGGCTGGTCATGGGTGTCGATGAGGTACTGCCCGTAATCGCTGTGCCCGGCCAGGTGAATTTGCCGAATCCGCTCGTGCGGCAATTCCATGATGAACTGCCAAGGGTCGAAACCCTGGTTGCGCGAACTGACGTAGACGTTGTTCACGTCGAGAAGCAGCTCGCACCCGGTCAGGTAACTGAGCTCCGAGAGGAACTGAGACTCGCTCATGCTGGATGTTGTCCACTGCACGTAGGAGGAAACGTTCTCCAGCACGATGGGACGTTCCAAAACATCCTGCACCAAGCGCACCCGGGCCGCGACATGCAGCAGGCTCTCCTGGGTAAACGGCAGCGGTAGCAGATCGTGAAGTTGATGGGCGTTGCCTCGACTCCAGCACAGGTGATCAGACACCCACTGAGGCTGCACCCGATCCGCCAGCTGCTTGAGCTGTCGTAGGTAGTCTATGTCCAAGGCATGTGAGCCGCCAATCGAAAGAGATACTCCGTGCATCACCAGGGGGTAGTGCTCGCCGATCGCATCAAGGAAGTAGAGAGCCTTGCCGCCCTCCACCAGGTAATTCTCGGAAATGATCTCGAACCAGTCGACCGCAGGCCGTTCCTCCAGGATCTGCCGGTAATACTCGTTACGAAGGCCAAGACCGAAACCCAGAGTTTTGCGCTTACTCATTCGAGACTCCAGCAGGGGAGTGGCATGCACTCCCCTGAACCGCCTTATTCGCTGGTTTTGCCACCGGCTTCGTCACATTTGGTCTGGGTCATCAACTTGAACCCTTGGCCTTTGCATTCGCCTTGGCCTTTGCAGTCGTTTTTCGCGGTCATGCAGTCGTTCTGCCCTTTGCAACCATTGA
>NZ_JACFYZ010000031.1 GCF_015712065.1 Ectopseudomonas chengduensis | reverse complement strand
TGTTAGTATGACTTGGCCTGGCAGCTATCTATGTAAACTGATATCACCGCCAGCCTAGCTTCTACGAATGGTCTGAGAAGATCCTTTCTCGAAATATGCAGCCCAGCAACCATGAGTGTTGCAGATTAGCTATTTCGCGATACCGAGGCGTATTCGGCGTTTCCGCAAAGTTCCGAAGTTTTGTTTCTTAAAAAATTGAGTAACTGGATTTAGCCGTTCCGGGCTTATCTTTGTTTTGTACTGGCTTTGCGACAGGTCACAGAGGAGAGTACATGGTTCTGATTGTCAATGTTGACTTTCGCAGTAGTCACGATTCGAGGCTATCACAGCTCTCACATAAAATTCCGCAGTTTTTCAATGATTCAGCTGAACCATATAGCGAGGCAAACGCCTACATGCGGTTTTTGTCCCGCCGATTAATGCCGAAAAGTATGAAAACTATCGCGGAACATATTAAAGAGTTTTTGGTTTGGTCGGAAAACTCCGGAATTGAACTTATAGATGTTACGGATGATGTCTTTGACAGCTACGTAGATGCGCTCTGTGGTTATCGAAAGGCATCTGGAGTGCCGCTTAGCTGGAATACTGTAAATGCAAGAGCGACAGGTGCTTATCGCTATCTTGTATGGTGTTATGAGAAAAAGTTATGTCCCGATTTGAATCCAATTGAGGTCGCTAGCTCATACGGCGGGTTGCGGAAAAAATATAACACCAAAGGACATCACTCAAGAGAAATAAAAGATCATACAAAATTTCTTATCTTGGAAACTGCTGTTAAGTTCATTGATACCCTTTCCGAGGTTTCGGGGGTCGCTAATTCAGAAGTAAGGCTAAGGAATAAGTTGATTGGAGCGTTTATGCTTCAGTCGGGACTTAGGATATCTGAAGTAGTAGGGTTTCCTTTAAAAGATCTGCCCGAGGTTAATCTAAGAGGGCACTCGACTCCAGCGAGAGTTATCGGCAAGGGGGGGAAAGCAAGACTGGTTTTGATACCCAATAAGCTGCTTGTTAAGTTTTGGCAGTACGTAGATTTTGACAGGCAAAGAATTGTAGAAAAAATAGAATCGATCGCTGGAAATGATGTTGTAGATGATGTGCTCTTCTTAAGTGAAAAAGGTCGAAGGTTGACAGCTAACTGGATAGAAAAGTTGTTTACCAGGGCAAGTGAGAGGCTTGGGGTTAAGACCGTACCTCATGTGTTAAGACATACATATGGTACTTACCATTACCTTTTGAATAAAGATCTGGCGGGGTTGGCCAATTTAATGGGGCACTCCAATGAGAACACGACTCGGAATTTCTATGTCCATACGGCTTTACTGATTTCCTACGCTGGGACATATAGAGCTCTACAGGATGAGATTGATAGATTGATAGGGGCTGCTAATGGATGAAAACAGGTCTAGCTCTCTTTATTTCCTTACTGTGGCTGAGGAACGTGCTGAAACAGAGCTTAAATTCACTGCGGAATGTAAGAACACGGCGAAAATATATGCATATGACTTAAGTGACAAGCCATACTCTGATTCATTTCGGGATGTGCTCGGAGTAGTGGTGTGGGCTATTTACAGGCGAAGAAATATGATGGGGCATTTAAGTCGGTTGGCGATTATCGAGATACTTCCAAGGTTCTTTAAATTTCTTGAAAGTGTTCTGATCTATAGAGCAGAGCAGCTCTCAGGGGATACGCTGCGATACTTTGCGGAATGGCTAAAAAAGGATAAAAGTTTAAGCTATTCAACTGCGGCCTCTATGTATCGAAAAATTTCACCCGTATTTTTGCAAATGAGTAGCCATTATAAGGTTAGCGATAGTTTTATTCCCGTTCGTAATGCCTTTCCCAAGTCAAGCTCGCTTGTCTCGTCCTGTATTGGATATGATCAGGAAGAGTTGAAAGGTATTCTCAATGCGGCTGTGCGTGGGATGCGTGAAAGCGCGTCTAAGTTTGAGAAGACGTATCAGCCTAAATGGATTGGAATAGCTCCGCCATTAGAAGATGTGGCTCCTATTGGTCCGTCTGGCAGTAGGTCATATTGGGCCAGTGAAGAATATAGAATCTGGTGGTGGGAGAATAATTGTGGATGTATGAGGCTTAATAGCAATGCACTTTACAAGCTGCCAAAAGGGCAGGCTTTTTTTCAGTCTACGGCACTGGATGGTAAAAATGGCAGTGTCAAGTATTTGAGCGAGTTTTATGACCGCATAGGTGCTGGCCCTGATTATAAACCAAAGTATTTGGGGTTGCCTTGTCCTATCAATTACCGTACGCCATGGAAAAAGAAAGATTATCTTGTCTGGTACTGGGAAAACAAATTAGGTTGCAGAGCTCTATCTGCCAGTGAATTGAAGAAAATTGCGCCAGAGTTCTGGGGGGCTTTGAAAGAATATTTTGGGGGAAGGATAAAGGATTTTTACAAGGAGTTGGGTGTATATCGCTGGGTTCAAGCAGAGGACCTGATTCCATATTACTTGTTGCTCTTGATT
>NZ_JACFYZ010000030.1 GCF_015712065.1 Ectopseudomonas chengduensis | reverse complement strand
TGTACCCGCTGACGGGGCATCTTCTGTCGCCCTTGATTGCTGCGCTGGCGATGAGTGTCAGCTCGGCGTCGGTGGTCTTCAATGCTCTGAGATTGAAATCAACGGACATCGGCTAGCCTGCTAGACAAGACGATGTTCCCACCATCTACAGGGAGAGATTTTCTTGATGCGTATCTGACCGGACAATGTCGTACGGTAGCTTCCAACTTCAGCTAGCAGCCGAAACACGGGTAGCCGTGTCCTTCATTGCCTTAATGAAATCAACAATTTCCGGTTTATACACGGAGTCCGCAGTAGTCGGAAAAATCGTACGTTAAGGGTTATCGACAGCGGCTCGGTCTGCTATCTCGTTTAGGCTGCAAGTTCATCTAGGTGTCATATTCACTGCGAATAATCGAAATTCGATAGCGAATTTCGACATTATGTGGCTTTCAAGAACGCAGTGCAGGACATCAAACATGACTAGACGCCGATCCAGCGATCACAGCCCATGGGCTGTCTTTCTTATCTTTCTCCGACTAGGGCTGACTTCCTTCGGCGGCCCAATCGCCCACTTGGGTTACTTCCGAGATGAATTCGTGACGCGCCGCAAATGGCTGAGCGAACAGAGCTATGCGGACTTGGTTGCGCTTTGCCAGTTCCTGCCGGGGCCGGCCAGCAGCCAGGTCGGCATTGCGGTCGGGTTGTCTCGATCCGGCTATTCCGGGGCGTTGGCCGCCTGGGCAGGCTTCACACTGCCGTCTGCGGTTGCACTGATATTGTTTGCACTGGGAATTGCCAGTTACGGCGATGCGATGCCACCAGGAGTGTTGCATGGCTTGAAGGTAGTGGCGGTGGCGGTGGTCGCACAAGCTGTATGGGGGATGGCTCGCAATCTCTGTCCAGATACCCCGCGCATCACTATCATGGCGGCAGCGACCTGCGTTGTCCTTTTGGTGCCGTCCGCCTGGGGACAGGTGCTGGTTATCGCCATTGCAGCCGTTATAGGCCTGTTGTTGTTCAAGCCTCAGCAGGGATTAGCGCATGATCCACTGCCGATTCCTGTCCGGCAGCATGTTGGCCTACTCTGGTTGACGCTGTTCTTTGTGCTGCTGATGGTGTTGCCGTTGTTGGCGAGCTTATTTGGCATTCAGGCGCTGTCGATGGTAGACGCCTTCTACCGAGCCGGATCACTGGTCTTTGGCGGTGGCCATGTTGTGCTGCCGTTACTGCAAGCTGAGGTCGTGCCTACCGGCTGGGTCAGCAATGACGCATTTCTGGCAGGCTACGGTGCCGCACAGGCCGTCCCCGGCCCTCTATTCACCTTTGCGGCGTTTCTCGGCGCTTCGATGAATCAAACTCCTACCGGTTGGCAAAGTGGGCTGATCTGTCTGCTAGCGATTTTCGCGCCATCTTTCTTTCTAGTCGTGGGCGCGTTGCCGTTTTGGGAGCGACTGCGCCGCAATACTCGTATGCAAGCGGCCTTGTTGGGTATTAATGCCGCCGTTGTAGGGCTGCTGCTGGCCGCTCTCTATCAGCCGGTATGGACGAGTGCGATTCTTGCCCCGCAAGACTTCGGTTTGGCGCTTGTGGCGCTGATAGCCCTGATGTTCTGGAAGCTGCCGCCATGGCTGGTTGTGATCGGCAGTGCTCCCGCAGGCTGGTTGTTAAGCGTAGCGCTTTGAGGTTGAGAGCTTGACGGACAAAGATCTCTACGGCGGTTTGATCCGCTTGCACATTCTGCACCACGCGGTCGAAGAGCCCGTTTTCGGTCTCGGTATCATCGAAGAACTGAGGCGTCACGGTTACGAGATCAGCGCAGGTACCCTGTATCCAATGCTCCATGGATTGGAAAAGAAGGGTTATCTGACCTCCAACAATGAGCGCAGAGATAGCCGTGACCGCCGCGTCTATCAGATAACTGATCATGGCAAAGTTGCGCTCGCCGATGCGAAAGCAAAGGTTAGAGAGTTATTCGGGGAGTTGATAGAAGAGCGCTGAATGCATTGTCTGTTGATTTGAGTTCCTCAACCTGATGACGGCTGCCATCGTGGTCTGGAATACGGTGAACCTGGAACGCGCCACCCAGGTAAGAACCTATATGGGTAAGCCGGTGGACGGCAAGTTGCTGTAACTACTACGACCACTCGGCTGGGAGAAACATCAACCTGACTGGCGAGTACGTCTGGCGGAAGAATCACAGGCTGGAGGATGGGAGGTTAAGGCCGCTGCGGTTTCCCTGAAACCTTACTGTCCGATTTTTTCCGAATTTTGCGTGCTCCCCTATCCAGGCGCTCGACTGGGTGCAGGTCCCCGAAATTAAATGTCTATTGGTCTGGGGGACGTGAGAAGTCCAGTATTCTGGACGCGAATGACCTGTGCGTCGGTGCCTGCAAGCGTCTGCACACTTGACCTTGCCATCGTGTCAAGGTCGATTCTGTCCGTGCGGCAACTTGAGCCGCGCACGAAATGAGGTGAAAGATATGTTCAGTCTGAGTGTTGCGGGGATGGGCTGTGGCAGTTGCGTGAGCAAAATCACGAAGGCCATTCAAGCTCTGGATCAGGATGCACGAGTAGAAG
>NZ_JACFYZ010000029.1 GCF_015712065.1 Ectopseudomonas chengduensis | reverse complement strand
CTTCTACTCGTGCATCCTGATCCAGAGCTTGAATGGCCTTCGTGATTTTGCTCACGCAACTGCCACAGCCCATCCCCGCAACACTCAGACTAAACATGTCTTTCACCTCATTTCGTCCGCGGCTCAAGTTACCGCACGGACAGCATCGACCTTGACACGATGGCAAGGTCAAGCCCGTAAGCGCTACAAAAGGATCAGCCGTTTACCACGGGCGTAAGGATGGGGGTTGGTGAACACACCACGACATGCCTTGCGCCCCTCGTCAGTGCGACGTATAGATTCTGGGGGGTCATAAGCTCAGGATGCAGGACAACCGAGACATCCGCCTCCAGCCCCTTGAGAAGTAATGTGCTGCCTACAGAGCGTCTTGCGATCGGTCGGGCAAGGTGTCTATTGCGCTCTCGCGCTTGAATGGCTGCACTCAGAAAGTCGGCAGCACCTCCCACCACCGCTTGCATTGCAGACCGGCAGCAGTACAGAGCCTCCGGTCGGTATACACGTGCCCCGTGCTGCTCAGCGAGCGTATCGATCACACGGAGCGCTTGCCCCAATGTTGGCGCTGCTACGAAATCGATCGCCGCAGCCTCGGCCGCGGTCGGAGGCGTTCGGGCCCTTCCTGCACGCAGCGACTCCACGCGCGTTCGCAGGTTTGCTGCACCTACCCCCGTCATTACGCTGGAAGCAAACTCCACAAGTTGTGCCAGAGCATTGGCACCCTGCAAGTCAAAGTTCCTGGCGAAGTTGACGAGATCTCTCAGGTCGACGGCTTCTACGGCCATGGCACCGGGTGTCTGGCTCGTGAGCTGATGGCGACCTTGCACGTTGATGGAGTCCCCGATGATGAGGACGCTACCCTGAGCGTTGGGAGCTTCGGTTCTCGCGGCCACCAGTCGCTGCTGAACTTCGGTTCCGGCGTTTAGCTGCACCCAACGCACTTCTGCTGGAGCCGTGCGCAGATCCACCGGCTGACCAGCTTGAAGTTGTTGCCTTATGGCGAGCAGCCACTGCCCGAGGTTCTCAGCTCCAGCCAGCCGCCAGCGCCACGGTATCCTCAACTCTCCCGCTGCGGGAAACAGGGGTTGCACCTCATTCGCCCAATGCACCAGTCGATTGCCACGGAAGCTGAATATGGCTTGCATCGGGTCACCGAGCACGCAGGTCGGAAGCACCTGGGCCAAACCAGACACGATGGCGTGCTGGACGACGTTGCAGTCTTGGTACTCGTCGACAAGCAACCGTGCATAGGTGGCGCGAAGGGGCTGAGCGAGGTGACCGGCCTGCAACAACTGCATGGCGGCCTCCCGAATTGCCGGGTAGTCAGTATTGGGTTGATGCAGCTGTAGGATCTGCGGGTTATGGCCGCTTCGCGCTGGGAACTTAGCGATCAGGCGCATCGAGAATCCGTCAATGGTGGAGACTCGATATGCGGAGTTAGGAACACCGGCTCGTCTCAGGCGCGCCCGTAAGGCCGCAACGCCGGCGTTCGTATGTGTCAAGACGAGGATGGGTTTGCTCTGCGTATGCGCGATGAGCGTCTCGGCAATCAATTGCGTTTTTCCACAACCTGCGGGGGCCGTTATGGAGCCACGCTCGATAGCGAAAAGATCAATCTCAGGGGGCACTTGTAAACGTCCAGAGCTGATTCGTGACTGCCATGAAGCCCGGTTCGGCGTTCTGTAAAGACGGACCGACGATGTCCCTTGCAACCTCCTGATAGGTTGTCAGCGACTTGAACCAGCCGCTGTTGCGGATACGGGATGCGGTTCCCAGCAGCTCTCGTCTCTCAGGTGAGTACCCATCCACGAGTCGCTTGGCTCGGATATCGTTCAGCGTCACGCGGCCTTGGGACTTCGTCTGAATGTGTGCGTTCATCAGCTCTGCACCCACTATTGTTTCGGCTTTCGCCAGAAGTGCATCGAGTGCTTGCTCACTGAGATGGCGGAAGATCTCGTCCTCCAACGTGAGGCCTGGTCGCCATGTAAGAATTTGCCCGCCGGCGGCCAAGAATGCTTCAGCGAGCCCCGCGGTCGAAGGCTTGTCGGCATCTACAAAAACCATCACGCGGTAACCCAAGTTCAGAAGTGCTGTTCCCCGGATAAGACTGTTATCGGGGCTTCCCCCGCCGGCGTCCACATACGCGCCGCCATGGGCCAGGAATGAGGTAGCGCCAAGACTGACCCACCATTGGTCAAGGCCACGCGCGAAGCCAACCTCGCTGGCACCCTCGCAAACGATGATGGATTTGGCGAGGAATGCTTCGGGGTCCTTCCGAAGGGTACTTTGTACCTCGTTGGCTTCCCCAGCTGGCATAACACTGTGGCGCTGAGGTGCTGACCGAACAACGAATAACTGGCTGCCGGACAGCTCGCGCAGCGCGACCGGCGAGTGCGTCGTCATGAACACTTGCAACGGAGCGGCAGCGTCCTTTGCACCCAGCGAGTCCAGGAATCGCATGAGCCGATGAGGTTCAAGCCCGTATTCCACCTCATCAACCAGGGCAATTGGCGCGGCGCTGGCCGCAGCCCTTTGAAGCCCTGCCACTAGCAAGCGTGACGAGCCCGTGCCAAGGGAGCGCAGCGGAATACCTGTTTCACTGTGCAGCGCGATCGCCCCCTCGCCAATCGACACAGAATGTGCGTCAAGGAGCGCCTGAGGCATAGCCCCGACCGAAACGCCAAGATGCTGTGCTGTGCGTTGCACGACCTCAAGCGTCTGGGTCAGATGTTCGGCTGCTTGATTGCCAAAGTTCGCTCTTGCTTGCCTAGCGGCGCGCGCCAGTTCAGCACCAAGCTCGGCGCGCTCATCGGTAGTCGATTGAGCACTGAGCCACGACTCCACGACAAGTTCGAACTCGCAAAGCTGCCGATACGGGCGGGTGCTAGTGCCGCTCGTTCCTTCCAGGGAAGAGTGCGTTCGAGTTGCTGCTGCTCCGCACGCTCAGAAAAAAGTGTCCAGGTAGGTTCCAAATCGGCACCAACTTGCAGGAGCAAGGTGATGACGGTCTCCAGCCCCGCTCGCGGTTCGTCTTCGACTTCTCCCGTTCCTGGATTGAATCCACGCAAGAACTAGCCGTAAACATCGATATCCATCAGCGATACCGGCAAATCGCCAAGCGTCACACTGATGGTGATGGGTGTTTCGACGTTCAGAGCGAAGAAGTCCATGTCGCCGAACGTGCCGCCCCGGCGGGCACCGACGCAAAGGTCAATCGCATCTAGAATGCTGGACTTTCCACTATCGCCAGGACCTATGAGGCAGTTAATTCCTGGGGCCGGCACCCAGTCGAGCGCCTGGATAGATCGGAAGTTGCTGATAATCAGTCTGCGAATGCGGGCCACGGAGAGTCCTCATGGGTTAACGACGACCAGTCTCCTACCCGCAGCGGCAACAGTCCATCGAACGTCACCTCGTCACTATGTGTTGCGACAGATAGGTCGGACCGGAAACTACCGTACGGCATTTTCCGGTCAGATGCGCTTCTGAATAATCACCTGGTCGGTGGTATGGAAGCCTATCCGATGTCCGTTGATTTCAACCTCAGAGCATTGAAGACCACCGACGCCGAGCTGACACTCATCGCCAGCGCAGCAATCAAGGGCGACAGAAGATGCCCCGTCAGCGGGTACA
>NZ_JACFYZ010000028.1 GCF_015712065.1 Ectopseudomonas chengduensis | reverse complement strand
CCTGGCTGATCGGCGGGAGTTGGGCGCCGGCTTCGTAGAAGTGCAGGTGCTCGATGCTCTGGCCTATCTGGCGATCCGGCAACAGGTAGGCATCGCCGTGCCAGCCTAGGCGCGTGACCAGGCGGGCGCGCTCGCTGCTGTCGTAGCCCTGTAGGTAGCTCTGCAGGTCGTTGCGGGAGTTGCGAGCGGTGCGCAGAGGCGCCAAGCGTAGGCCCATATCTACCAGCGGCCCCAGCACATCCTTGCCAAAGTCCCCGGCCATGCTGCGCTGGGGAATGTTCAGCCTCTTGCTGGCGCCGTCCGGGTCGTCGAACTCCACCAGCAGCCCCCAACCGTGGCCCTTTTCGTCGCGGGTGCGTGCCAGGATCTCCAGGCGCGAACACACCGGCCGGGCTTCGCCATCCTCACCGGCATAGAACACACCCTCAGCTGTGACGCGAAAGCCGGCCAGCATCGGTGCAGGCTTCTCAATGGGTGCAGGCTTACTGCTGGCGCTGGCCTTGGAGCTGGGCTTGCTGCCCTTCGCCTTGCTGGCTGGCGCGGCAGCCGGCGCCAGGGCGAACAGCTCCCCGGTACGTTCCAGCTCGGCCAGGTGCGCAGCCGTCCACCCCTTGGCCACTGCATCGGCGGCGTCGTCACCATCGGCCCATTCGCCACCAGGGGCAAAGGTGGGCCGGTCGCCATCGAGGCCAGGCCGCTGGCTGAACACCGTCAGCGCTACCGAGCGCACCGAGGCCGCGCCAAGCTGGCGCAGGTGCTCGGCCAGGGCATCCATACACTTGAGGCCGGGCGCGTCATTGTCCGGCCACAGCAGCACATCGCGGCCGGCCAGTTGGGCGAAGTCGGCTTTCTGCCATGAGTTGGTGCCATTGGGCCAGCAGGTCGCGACGTAGCCGGGCAACAGCTCGGCGGCAGCATCTGCCGACTTCTCGCCCTCGCACAGCACCACGGGGTCAGTTGCCCGGGCGGCCAACTCATCGAGGCGCAGCAGCGGGCGCGGCTCAGGCAATCCCTGCCATCGCCAGGACAGCGAGCCATTGCCAGAGTGCTTGCACCAGGTCAGTGGGGCGAACACCTTGCGTGGCGTGCCGCTTTCATCCGGCCCCAGGTCGAAGCGATAAAGCACCATCAACGGTTGGCCATCGGCGTCACGGTAGACCCACACCTTCGACGGCTTGCCGTGCTGGCGGTGCGTCTGCAGCACCTTGCGCATGGTTTCATCAGGAATCGGCAGCGCCGGCCCCCACTCGGGTGCCTTGGGCTTGTTGCTGGCCGGCGCGCTGGCGCTGACAGTGCCGGGCGTAACGCCCAGGAAGTCCGCCAGCTTGTTGCAAGCATCCACCTCGCTGCCACCATCCAGATAGCGCACCAGGTCAATCAGGTCGCCGCCCTTGTCGCCGGTGGCAAAGTCCGACCAAGTACCCTTGGCCATATTCACCTTGAGTGAGCCGACATGCTTGTCGGCCCGCGTTGGGTTGGGTGCGGTGTATTCCTTGCCACCGTCCACCCGCTTGCCACCGGGCAACCAGTGCGACAGCACCCGGTCGATGGCCTGCAGGGCAGCGCGCTTCACCTCAGCAAAGGTCGGGTGCTGGCGTTTGTCGTCAGGTGTCTTGGCCATGCGGCTCCCCCTTCTCCCGCGCACGACAACCTAACGCAGAGGCATCGACCAACGCCCTGGCGGCTTCAGCTAGGTACTGAACCGCAAAAATTTCAGAGCCGCGCAACTCTCCTGACTCCCCTATGTTCGCAGCTAGATCCTCAATTGTGCGGATCAGGTTTGACGCATGCTCTAGCGCATCTACAACAGGGACACCCGAGTTCACGGATACAAGAGGTGGTGCGCCATATGCAAAGAAACCTTCTTGACCAGTAACAGCAACGACACGGCGACTCATTCGGCACCGCCTTTCCGGGCAGCCGGGACACTGGTCTGATGACCATAGTTTGCTAGCGTCCTGATCTGCTCAAGTGTGCCTTGAACATCCCAAAGCGCATGCAAAATCACATGATCGACAAAGCGATGGCCAGATTCGCCGTCAAACTGCACCATCAGCAAATCCAACACAGCATCAGCCCGAGAACAGGCCGCAGTAATTGCATCAATTGGAATACCTGCTTCAGCGCCGGGTGCAACGGCTAGGATGGTTTCCGGCAGAGAGCAATCGATAGGGTTAATTGATTTGTTGAATTCGTTCACTTTGAGCATCTCCGATTCGTTTAAAGACTGAGGCTTGGCATGTGCGAAACAGCCAAACAGCTCAGGTGTACTCCATCGACGGGCGGATCTCTGGGATGCTTGCCGCAACCTCCAGGGATCGAGCCTTGGCCATAGCTGCGTTGTAGCGAGCCAGGCGAACGGACAGAGACGAATCGGCGTGAAGCGCGGCGAAGGCTCGGGCCTTCAGGGCAGCAGCGTGCTGCTGAATTGCGGACGGATTGAGGGCGTGCGGGTGCTTCATGGTTACGGCTCCTTTGTGTGAGGAACCGCCAGCATCACTTCCACATGATGGGTGGCGGCTGTACGCAGGTGTGGAAGACCGGACACAAAGGAACCCGGCGCGCTCGAAAGCGCCCTGCGCACAGCCACCATAAAGCGAAATAGCGGGCACAAAAAAAGCGCCTGCTATCGAGCGGTGGCGCATGTGCGCCTTTGTGTGATTCGGGCTTCCACACCCGGCCGCTGGATTGACAGCGACGGATGCAGAGTAGCGCGGGCCTTGGTGGCACGCAAGCAGCAAGGCACGGGTAGGTTGCACGGCTGCAGGCCGTGGCATAGAGTTAGCTGGCATAGTGATTTACCTCAGACGCCCTCGGTTGCAGCCGGGGGCGTTTTCGTTTCAGTGGACGGCGCTGGAGTGGCTGGGCTGGCGCCGTAACTCAATACAGGTGTAATGCGCCCCGCGCTGGGACTTGCTGAGCATCAGCGCAACCTTCTCGGGCCAGCCATCAACAAGGGCCAGCACCTCGGGCGTGCTCAAATGCGCGGCATCCTCAGGCGGCTGCACAGCGAGCAACTGCCAGTCCGGAGCCTCCCAAAGCACCAGCACCACGCGGGCACCTTTCCCGAACGCATCGGCGCGAGCGGAATACAAACGGCGTCGTTCCGAGGCGCTCAGCTCGGCACGCTCCACGAACTCGGGAATAGCGGTATGGGGTAGAACAGTTGGTTTCATTGCCACTTCTCCCTATGCGTTAAAGAGATCGCAAACCGGCATCAGCCAGGATGCTGAGCAAGCGCGTTTGGTCGCCGTCTGCCACCGCCACGTCCACAGCCGGGCCGCCGCGTGGAGACTCAAAGCGCACGACGGTGGAGGGTGTCGCGGTTGGCTCGGCCTTAACGGGCGCGCTGGTGGAACTGGCCTCAATGCGCTTTTGCTGTTCATCGCGCTGGCGCTGCTGGGCGGTTTCGTCCTCAATCTGCCGCAGCAGGCCAAGTGCCTTTGAGGCGTTGGCGATAGCCTGGGCATCTCCCTTGGCATTGGCCTCGGCCAGTTGGGTCTATAGTTCCTGGCGACGGCTCTGGAAGCGGCGACGCTCGATGTCTTCCGTTCGCCCCTGCAGGCCGTCTAGTTCATCCATCATGCTGTTCAACGTGCCCTGGGTGGACTGCGTAAGAGCCTGCATCTGGTCTTTTGCCGACTTGATAGCGGACTCAAGGCCGCTCAGGTCGGAGTCATCCAGCAAGCTCAGGGAGTGGCGCATGCCATTCGCGCTCTGCACGAACTTGCGCGCATCTATCGCACCGCTCTGGTAACGCTCCAGCAGGCCTTGCAGAGCTGCTTTCTGGCTGAGAAAGGCTTGCTGCGTCTGCAGGCTGGCGCGCTGTGTTTCAGCGGCCCAACGGCCGAGGCTGCTGGTCAGCGGGCTGG
>NZ_JACFYZ010000027.1 GCF_015712065.1 Ectopseudomonas chengduensis | reverse complement strand
CAGGGATTAGGAGGACAGTCAAGAGTAAATCTATGCTAGGAATCCTATTGCTAGCGCGCCTCAGCATAGCTATAGCCCAGCCAGGCGATCTACGTGACAGCAGAGCAGCCATACTGCACCCATATCGGCAGCACCCCAGCCCCCTGAATTTTATACAGAGACCCGTATGAAAACCGAAAAAATAGTACTGGCAGGCGGTTGCTTTTGGTGTCTTGAACCAGTCTTCAAGAGAATCAAGGGCGTTCAGTCTGTGAAATGTGGCTACACGGGGGGAACCCTCAACGCACCAACATATGATGATATATGCACTGGCAAAACAGGCCATGCCGAAGCAATAAAGATTGAATTTGATAGTAGCAAAATCAGCCTATCCGAATTGCTTGAGATTTTCTTTGCAATACATGACCCAACCACTCTAAATAGGCAAGGTGCAGATATTGGAACCCAATATCGATCTGCCATATTTTATGATAGCGACGAACAGCTAGTAACCGCGAAAACCGCAATACTAGAAACTGAAAAAAATGGCCTTTGGAAAAACCCAACGGCAACCACCTTAGAGAGGTTAACTGAATTCTTCGAAGCCGAGGAATACCACCAAGACTTCTTCACAAAGAACCCAAGCAATAGATACTGCCAGATATCAATAGCACCAAAGCTCGCAAAGCTGGAAACTATATTCAAAAACCAAAAAGCAACTGGGCGCGAATAGTGCCCAATGTAAAACCGAGTCCAACCATCACGACCGCCCGCCCCGATGGGCGAGGAGGTGGCGGATGATGAAGAAGCTGCGTAAGCATCAGACTCCAGCTGCCTAGCAGGCTTTGAGGCCTGCAGGCCCATTGCCTCACTCTTGGGTAGCATTGGCGATTGGGCGCTAGGCGGCATGATGCTCTGCCGCTCGGCGGAATTTCGAAGGCTAGTTATTTAAAGTTTTTAGAACGTGAGTTAGGCTACACTGCCATATCAGCCGCACTACTCCAAACTTTTAATCTCAAGTGTGTTTAGCTATTTAATGAGGAATGGAGTCCTTGACCATGAAGATCAAAATGCGAAACAATTTATTGCAAGTTATGTAGCCGCAACTGGGTTTATCAATACCTACATATAATATAAAATAGCGGTAACTCAGAGGGTGGCGACTATGGCCAATGGGAAAATTCTTCGCCAGTTGTTCAAAGCGGGCACTGCAGGTGATACCGATGCGTTTCGCCTTGCCTCTAAAGCTGTTATCGAGGAAGAGCGGCAGAAACAACACCATCTTCTCGCTAATGATCTAGAGCAAATCCTCTACGGCAGCGACTTGAACTTCAAAGCATCTAGTAGCACATCACGCACTCACTATGATGTTCCCGTAGATAAAGAGCGCGGTTTACCGCTGCTTGACATAAGGTCACCTAAGCGCTCCCTTGATGAAGTGATTCTCCCTCCCAGCAGCTCTGCTGCACTAGAGGAGATACTCGAAGAGAACCGTCGTGCTGATGTGCTCCGCAGCTACGGTATGAAGCCCGCGGGCAAGGTGATTTTCTTCGGCCCACCGGGCTGCGGAAAGACACTGGCAGCCGAGGTAGTAGCGTTCGAACTTGATCGACCTTTGGCAATTGTCCGATTGGATGCGCTGGTTTCGTCTTTCCTTGGTGAAACGGCTGCCAACCTTCGCAAGGTCTTCGATTTTATTGCCCAGCATCCGTTTGTTGTTCTATTCGATGAGTTCGATGCAATCGGTAAAGAGCGCGGCGATAGTGGCGACCATGGTGAGCTGCGACGTGTAGTAAACGCAGTGCTTCAGATGATGGACTCATACGAAGGTCGCAGTTTGATCTTGGCTGCTACTAACCATGAGAAGATTCTGGACACTGCCATTTGGCGACGATTTGATGAATCCATCGAATTTCCGCTCCCGGATGAGAAGCAACTGAAAGATATTTTGTCACTGAAGCTGAGAGGAATCCGGCGTCAATTTGAGATTGACGACAAGGAAGTATTGACGGAGTTTAAGGGCAAGAGCGGAGCTGATGTTGAGCGAGTTATACGTCGCGCCGCGAAGCGGATGATCCTGCGGGAGCAAGAGTTTCTGACCCTCAAAGAGCTGAAAAGCGCACTTGCAAGAGAAGATCTCAGGAAGTCCTGAATCATAACAATTCAAGGAAGAAGCGGTGGCTACCTACAAGCATCTGAACATTGCACGGGAAGTTCTGGATAACTCACGCCGGACCAAGAATCCCCCTCCCTTCACCAAACGTGAAGATCGTCGAGGGCATGGCCAGAAACTCAATGCTTACTTTCTTACGGCTGAAGGGCAAGCCAAAAAGCAGATCGGCTCGACAGCTAACTCTCCCTACGTCCTCAAACTGAAATACGACGGCACTCTCAACTTCTCAAACCTTGATGTCCATGGCTTGGAGTTCGTCAGCCAGGAGGATAAACAGCTTTGCGTTGTTTTCGCGACAGAAGAAGGTTTGGCCAAGTTCGCTGACCATCTGACGAAGCTGGGTGTTATGGACGACGCCTTGACCTATGGCCAGATTCTGGAGGCTATCGCAGGGGTGGAGACATGGTCTGCGGAGGATCGGAAGAGCTGGGCGATCACCCATATCGGGATTCCGGACACCCCCACCTTCAAGCTTGATGTCGAACTATGGCCTGTCTATGTAGCGAGCCACCCGAAGCGAATCCTACTCACAAATGCTTTCGAGGCCTGGCTCTCAGGGGAGCGCATTAAAAGGCTCGACAAGCTGAATCTGGACAGCTTGCTCATGTACCGGGTTGAGGTGACGCCCGAACAAGCACAGCTACTGCTGAACCACCGCGATGTCCGGCTTGTTGATCTCATTCCCGCCACCGGAATCAGCATTCAGCAGCTGAATCGGGATATCAACGAGCTACCTCGAAACATACCTGCACCGGCCGCAGATGCGGCACGGGTCTGCATTCTGGACAGTGGTATCAACGGGAACCACCCCCTCTTGAAACCTGCGATGGCTGAAAGCGCCTCCTTTGTGGATGAGGAAGGAGACGATGACCAGGCGGGACATGGTACTGCTGTAGCCGGTGTGGCCCTGTATGGCGACGTAGAGGCCTGCAACAACTCAAATTTCTGGCGCCCGGAGCTCTGGATTTTCAATGGGAAGGTGATGAAGAAGTGTCCGCATACTGGCGATGCGATCTATGACGAGCTCTCGCTTGAGGCATCACTGACGAAAGCGGTTGAGTACTTCGTCGAGCTTGGATGTCGGATCTTCAATCTCTCCCTGGGTAACAATAATGCTCCGTACGATGGAGCTCATGTCAGGGGGCTCGCCTACATCCTGGACGTCCTCTCAAGGCGGCATAACATTTTGTTTGTGGTCTCTACGGGTAACTTCCGCGGCTCTGAAGAACCTCCAGTTCCGGTAAACAGCTGGCGTGACGAGTACCCCGAATATCTTGTCGCAGAACAAAGCGCAATCATCGATCCGGCACCCGCAATGATGGTGCTGACGGTGGGAAGCATCTCCCGGCACAACGCCACTTTTGACAGCCAGAAATATCCAGATATCAGTCAGCTCTCGCCTGCCTCGGAAAACCAACCATCACCTTTCACTCGGCATGGCCCCTCGGTTAAGGGTGCGCTCAAGCCCGAGCTTGTTGCGGCGGGTGGTAACCTTGCCAGCCCCATGAGGCAGGCCAATGCTCAGTGGTCGCCGCACATGCGGGGGCTGGGTGTACTTACGCTTAACCATCAGTGGGCAGGCAACACCATCTTCAAAGAAGTTAGCGGAACGAGCTTCGCGGCACCATACATCACTCATTTGGCCGGGCGCTTGCTGAATGAATATCCAACTGCGTCAGCGAATATGCTTCGCGCGATGCTGGTCAATCAGGCCTACCTTCCAGGTGAGGTTATTTCCACGTTTTCTAATGAGTTCAGAAAGGGCTACAAGGAGGCTAAAGCCACTCGGAAGCGTGATGTGGCGAGAGATGTCGCTGGCTATGGCGTAGTGAGTGAGGCCGACCTCTTCAGATCTTCCGATAACGTCGTAGTTCTGATGTCGGAGGAGACTATTGAAAACGACGGATGCCAGTTCTTTGAGCTGCCTTTGCCGGACGACTACCTGCGTTCCGCTCGTGGGACACGTGAGCTCTCGATAACATTGGCTTACTCGCCAGTAGTCCGAACTACCAGAATTGATTACTTGGCCACTCAGATCAACTATCGCTTGGCTGTAGGCACTTCGCTAGACGAAGTTCAGAAGCACTTTAGCAAGGAACTCAAGGCTGAGACGGAGGTGCTCAAGGAGGCCAAGTCCAGCAATCGCGACATCTCGGCCCAGCTGAGAAACCGCGGTACGGTCCAGTCTTCACGCTGGACGCTTCGGCAGTGTAAACCGGGTGAAAAGTGGTTTTTGGTCGTGGTCAGGCAAGACCGTGACTGGAACCCCTCTGCAGCAGAGAAGGAGCCCTATTCTCTGGTGGTCACTGTAGCTGATCGGGACAATGAGCATGCTCAGCTCTACACCCAGATTCAGGAGCGGATAGCGCAGCAGGCTGTGGCAAGGGAACAGCAAAAGGCTCAACAGGCTGCTCGGCTACAGAGTCGCGGGTAGTCAATATTCGCCTGCTATTGCAAGTACCCTACGGACTCAGCCATTTAAGCAGGCAATGCATCCTCGACGTGTTTGGTTTAGTGCTCTCCGCGCAGGGGATCACGTCGCCTCAGCTGACGTTGATCTCACAATTAAAGATGAGATGCAGGCTAGACTTGGGTGCTGCCACAGCCGGGAATTAGGTGGCCGAGCTACCACCCTCATTGAAAAAATCATCGTGAGCAACGCGCCCAAAGTCGCTGAGATCTTGGTCTTCATCACTGAACATGAAGTTCACCATCCGCTCACGTCTGAGACCTAAAAGCGTTCTGAAAAAACAGGACTCGCACAGATGGACCTCATAGCGCTCGCCATCATGAGCCGAGCCATAGCCCCAACTGGCGCGAAGAGTGCCAAATTGCAATCCTTGCCCTTCAACGCGCGTGCTATCGCCGCAGATGTCGCACAGGACATCACTGACCGATTTGCTCTGTTCCATAGCTGTGATCTTCATCGAAGCCTCCAATCAGGGTACATGCACGCCTTCGTTCATCTGGTACACGATATGCCTTCAGGAGCTTTGCTCGATGGGATTACGTGCGC
>NZ_JACFYZ010000026.1 GCF_015712065.1 Ectopseudomonas chengduensis | reverse complement strand
CCGACAAGGCCTCCATGGAAATCCCCTCGCCGGCTGCCGGCGTGGTGGAAGAAGTGCTGGTCAAGCTGGATGCCGAAGTCGGCACCGGCGATCTGATTCTCAAGCTCAAGGTAGCAGGCGCTGCACCGGCCGCCGCGCCGGCGCAAGCCAGTCAGCAAGTGCACCGCGTACCGGAAGGTGCCGCACCGGAAGTGGCCGCAGAAGTACGCGCCATTGCCTCGCTGTCGGCTGCTGCCGCCGAAGTCGCCAACGCGCCCAAGCGTGATGGTGCCAAGGTGCATGCTGGCCCCGCCGTGCGTCAGCTGGCTCGTGACTTCGGCGTGGAACTGGCGGATATCGCCGGTACCGGTCCGAAAGGTCGCATCCTCAAGGAAGACGTGCAGGTGTACGTCAAGGCGATGATGCACAAGGCCAAGGCCGCACCGCAGGCGACTGCCGCTGCTGCCACCGGTGGCGCCGGCATCCCGCCGATCCCGACCGTGGACTTCAGCAAGTTTGGCGAAATCGAAGAAGTGGCGATGACCCGCCTGATGCAGGTCGGCGCCGCCAACCTGCACCGCAGCTGGCTCAACGTGCCGCACGTGACCCAGTTCGATTCGGCCGACATCACCGACCTGGAAGCCTTCCGCGTCGCGCAGAAGGCCGTGGCCGAGAAGGCTGGCGTCAAGCTGACCGTGCTGCCGCTGCTGCTCAAGGCCTGCGCCCACCTGCTCAAGGAACTGCCGGACTTCAACAGTTCGCTGGCCCCGAGCGGCAAGGCGATCATCCGCAAGAAGTATGTGCATATCGGCTTCGCCGTCGATACGCCGGACGGCCTGCTGGTGCCGGTGATCAAGAACGTCGATCAGAAGAGCCTGCTGCAGCTCGCGGCTGAGGCCGCCGCCCTGGCGGAGAAAGCGCGCACCAAGAAGCTTTCGGCTGATGACATGCAGGGCGCCTGCTTCACCATCTCCAGCCTCGGCCACATTGGCGGCACCGGCTTCACGCCGATCGTCAACGCGCCGGAAGTGGCGATCCTGGGTGTCAGCAAGGCGACCATGCAGCCGGTGTGGGATGGCAAGGCCTTCCAGCCCAAGCTGATGCTGCCGCTGTCGCTGTCCTACGACCACCGAGTGATCAACGGCGCTGCCGCCGCACGCTTCACTCAGCGTCTGTCGCAGCTGCTGGCCGATATCCGCACCATCCTGCTGTAAATCGTTTCGAGCACGCCACGCTCGCATCCTCAACCCCGCCCATTCAGGCGGGGTTTTTTTTGCTTTCTTTCAGAGCGGTGTGAGGCCTCTCAGCCCTTCTGCACATTGCGAATCAGAAAGCTCAGCGCCTTGGCCAACTCGCCCGCGCCCTGGTGATCACGCACGATGCTCAGCAACGGGCTGCCATCCGCCGGGTTGAACAGCACACAGCGGATACCGCCGGTCGGACACTCGTAGCGGATGAACGGATCGATACCGAACACCGCAACACGCTGATTGCGCACCGAGATGGCGGTGCCCTGCGCGCCACGACTCTCCTCACGCAGGATAAGCTCCCCGGCATTGCCGACATTGAAGCGATACAGCAGGTCCTGCCGCTGCGCCTGGCCAACCTGGTAACCCGCGCGCAGGGCGTAGGTTTCCAGCAATGCATTGCTGTGCGCGAGCAACGCATTGCGCTCGTTGTCGGTCAGATAAAGACGCTTGAGCCCGTCCAGATAAGCAGCCTGCTCGGCACCCTGCAGCGTCACCGCATCATCGGCGCCGGCAACCGCGGGTATGGCCGTAAAAAGTGCTCCGCCAAGCACCATGGCCATGAGTTTTCTTGTCAGTCTCGCTTGCATGATGCACCCTTGCCGAACGCTATAGTGAAGTAGGCCTGAGCCCTAGCCTCCGTCCGTGCCGCTGCGCCCTCTGGCAGCAGCGGCCCTGTACTGAGAACGGATGCCTCGCCTGGTCAGCATACTGGAAGCCCGCCGCCCAATGAAAAGCCATCCCGATGCCAGCGCACGCTCGGCAGCCGAGGTTGTGACGCAGTTGCCAGTGCCCTCGCGGCTCGGCATGTTGCGTTTCGAGCGCTTGAACGAGCCAAGCTGGGCGCTGCTGTTTCTCGACCCGGCCTGCGAACGCCAGTTGGGTATCAGCGCCAGCGATCTCTGTGCACTGGTGGACGCCCCCTACGCCAGCCTGATGGAACCCGAAGCGCGCTATCGCCTGCACGACGCCATCCAGCAGCAACTGCTGCAAGGCCCGCATTACCTGGTGCGCTACACCCTGCATACCCCGCAAGGTGCTCTGACCCTGCTGGAGATGGGCGAACCCTTCAAACAGCGCAACCGCCAGTTGCTGCGCGGCTATCTGCTGGTAGCGGACGAGAGCCTCGATCAGTTCTCCCCTGCCGAACAGGAGCTGTACACGCAGAATCAGCAACTGCGCAGCTCGCTGCAGCAATATCAGCGTACCCAGAATGACCACCTGCAACACCTCGCCCGTTCACGTACCCAGCAGCAGTTGATCGTGCGTCTGGCGCGCCAGCGCTACACCTCCAGCGACCCTCAGCAGGAAGCGGCCGAACTGATCACCCAGGCCGCCTGCGAGGTCTACGGTGTCGCTCGCGCCGGCATCTGGAAGCTGGGCAGTCATCACCTGGATTCCGTGTCGCTGTACCGCCGCGACCTGGACCGCCACGAACAACTACCGTCGATAAACGCACGTAATTTCCCGCAGTACCTGCAAGCACTGCACAGCGGCCGCGCCATCGACGCGCACGACGCCCAGCACGATCCGCGCACCTGCGAACTGGCCGCCAGCTACCTGCAGCCGCTGGATATCTGCTCGATGCTCGACGCCAGCATACGCATCGAAGGCGAAGTGGTCGGCGTGCTCTGCCTGGAGCACATCGGCGGCCTACGCACCTGGCACGCCGACGAAATCGCTTTCGCCGGCGAGTTGGCCGATCAGTTCGCCCAGGTGCTGATCAACCAGCAGAAACGCAGCGCCACCAGCGCCCTGCATCTGTTCCAGCGTGCCGTCGAACAGAGCGCCAGCGCCTTTCTGCTGGTCGACCGCGACGGCCGGGTGGAGTACGTCAACCCCAGCTTCACGGCCATCACTCTGTACAGCAGCGACGAGGTCTGCGGCCACCGTCTGTCCGAGCTGCCGGCGCTGAACAACCTCAGCGACCTGCTGTTCGATGCCGGCTCGAGTCTGGCCGAGCACAGCAGTTGGCAGGGCGAGTTCCGCAGCCGACGCAAGAACCTGGACCCCTACTGGGGCCATCTGTCGATATCCAAGGTGTATGGCGACGATGGCGAGCTGACCCACTACATCGGCATCTACGAAGACGTCACCGAAGCCAAGCTGGCACAGCAGCGCATCGAACGCCTGGCCTACACCGACAACCTGACCAACCTGGGCAATCGCCCCTCGTTCATCCGCAGCCTCGAACAACGCTTTGCTCAGAATACGCAGCAGCCGCTGGTCCTGCTGTTGGTGGACATCGACAACTTCAAGCGGATCAACGACAGCCTCGGCCACCAGACCGGCGACAAACTGCTCTCGGCCCTGGCCCGGCGCCTGCGCAACAGCCTCGGCGCCAAGGGCACACTGGCACGCTTCGCCAGCAACGAGTTCGCCATCCTGCTCGACGGTTGCGATCAGGACAGCGGCCTGCGCGTCGCTCATCAGGTGCTGCAGACCCTGGACAAGCCGCTGTTCGTCGATAACCAGTTGATCAGCATCACCGGCTCGCTTGGCCTGGCCCTGGCCCCGGAACACGGCGACGACCCGCAGACGTTGATGAAACACGCCGGTCTGGCCCTGCACAAGGCCAAGGCCAACGGCAAGCATCAGGTGCAGCTGTTCACCGAAGAGCTCAATGCCGAGGCCAACTACAAGCTGTTCGTCGAGAACAACCTGCGCCGAGCCTTGACCCAGAGTGAACTGGAGGTGTTCTACCAGCCCAAGCTGTGCCTGAAAAATGGCCAATTGCTGGGTCTGGAAGCGCTGCTGCGCTGGCACCATCCGGAAAAGGGCATGATCCGTCCTGACCAATTCATCAGCGTCGCCGAGGAAACCGGCCTGATCATTCCCATCGGCAAGTGGGTAGTGCGCCAGGCCTGCCGCATGAGCAAGCAGATCGCCGCCATCGGCATGGGCGAACTGCAGGTGGCGATCAACCTGTCACCCAAGCAGTTCTCCGACCCCGATCTGGTCGGCTCCATCGCCGCCATCCTGCACGAAGAACAGCTCGACCCGCGCCTGCTGGAACTGGAGCTGACCGAGAGCCTGCTGCTGGAAGCGACCGAGGACACCCGCCACCAGCTCGGCCGCCTCAAGAGCCTGGGCCTGACCCTGGCCATGGACGACTTCGGCACCGGTTATTCCTCGCTCAGCTACCTGAAGAAATTCCCCATCGACGTGATCAAGATCGATCGCAGCTTCATCAAGGACATTCCCGACAATCAGGACGACATGGAGATCACCTCAGCGGTGATTGCCATGGCCCACAACCTCAAGCTCAAGGTGGTCGCAGAAGGCATCGAAACTGGCGCCCAGCTCGGTTTCCTGCGCCGCCAGCAATGCGACGTAGGCCAGGGCTACCTGTTCGACAAGCCGATTCCCGGCCGCGAACTGATCGACAGCCTGCGCCGCTACCCCTGCCGGCCACAGGCCGACCAACGGACGTAATACGCCTCACTGCGCGTAGTCCACTACCTACCCACTTCCAGGAGACCGATATGGTTCTGCGTTCCCAGATTCTCGTTAACAAGGATGTCCTGCCGACTGCCGAGCAGGCCTTGCCCGGCCGCACAGAGGCGATGCCAGTAGCGGACACTCATTACGTCAACGGCAACCCGATCAAGGCGCCCTTCCCCGCCGGCCTGCAACAGGCAGTATTCGGTCTCGGCTGCTTCTGGGGCGCCGAACGACGCTTCTGGCAACAGCCTGGCGTGTTCAGCACGGCGGTCGGCTATGCCGGTGGCCTCACGCCCAACCCCACCTACGAGGAAGTCTGCTCGGGCCTGACCGGACACACCGAAGTGGTACTGGTCGTGTTCGATCCGCAGCAGACCAGCTTCGAAGCGCTGCTCAAGGTGTTCTGGGAAGTGCATAACCCGACCCAGGGATTAGGAGGACAGTCAAGAGTAAATCTATGCTAGGAATCCTATTGCTAGCGCGCCTCAGCATAGCTATAGCCCAGCCAGGCGATCT
>NZ_JACFYZ010000025.1 GCF_015712065.1 Ectopseudomonas chengduensis | reverse complement strand
GCTTCAAAAACTGCTTGTTAATCAATAAGTTAAGTTGAATGAAGGGCTTGCAAAGCTGGATCTGGCGTGTAGAATGGCGCCGGTCGACAGGGCGGTGGTTTAGTCCTGTTGATGCTTCGGTCGAATGGATCGAAAGCGGTTTGAAAGAGGTGGTTGACAGCGGTTTTGAACGCTGTAGAATGCGCCTCCCGCTGGAGAGAAGAAGTTCTGATTGAAGGCGCAAGTGGTTGAGTAGAAAGAAGTTTCTCCGGAAACAAATTCGAAAAACAGCTTGACAGATAGAGGGGCTGCTGTAGAATGCGCGCCTCGGTTGAGACGAAAGGCTTAACCAACTGTTCTTTAACAACTGAATCAAGCAATTCGTGTGGGTGCTTGTGAGGTAAGACTGATAGTCAACTGATTATCAGCATCACAAAGCAACACTCGTTAATTCGAGAGTTACCTTTCATTAATTTGAAAGTTTTGCGATTGCTGAGCCAAGTTTAGGGTTTTCTCAAAACCCAAGCAGTATTGAACTGAAGAGTTTGATCATGGCTCAGATTGAACGCTGGCGGCAGGCCTAACACATGCAAGTCGAGCGGATGAGAGGAGCTTGCTCCTTGATTTAGCGGCGGACGGGTGAGTAATGCCTAGGAATCTGCCTGGTAGTGGGGGATAACGTTCCGAAAGGAACGCTAATACCGCATACGTCCTACGGGAGAAAGCAGGGGACCTTCGGGCCTTGCGCTATCAGATGAGCCTAGGTCGGATTAGCTAGTTGGTGAGGTAATGGCTCACCAAGGCGACGATCCGTAACTGGTCTGAGAGGATGATCAGTCACACTGGAACTGAGACACGGTCCAGACTCCTACGGGAGGCAGCAGTGGGGAATATTGGACAATGGGCGAAAGCCTGATCCAGCCATGCCGCGTGTGTGAAGAAGGTCTTCGGATTGTAAAGCACTTTAAGTTGGGAGGAAGGGCATTAACCTAATACGTTAGTGTTTTGACGTTACCGACAGAATAAGCACCGGCTAACTTCGTGCCAGCAGCCGCGGTAATACGAAGGGTGCAAGCGTTAATCGGAATTACTGGGCGTAAAGCGCGCGTAGGTGGTTCGTTAAGTTGGATGTGAAAGCCCCGGGCTCAACCTGGGAACTGCATCCAAAACTGGCGAGCTAGAGTACGGTAGAGGGTGGTGGAATTTCCTGTGTAGCGGTGAAATGCGTAGATATAGGAAGGAACACCAGTGGCGAAGGCGACCACCTGGACTGATACTGACACTGAGGTGCGAAAGCGTGGGGAGCAAACAGGATTAGATACCCTGGTAGTCCACGCCGTAAACGATGTCAACTAGCCGTTGGGTTCCTTGAGAACTTAGTGGCGCAGCTAACGCATTAAGTTGACCGCCTGGGGAGTACGGCCGCAAGGTTAAAACTCAAATGAATTGACGGGGGCCCGCACAAGCGGTGGAGCATGTGGTTTAATTCGAAGCAACGCGAAGAACCTTACCTGGCCTTGACATGCTGAGAACTTTCCAGAGATGGATTGGTGCCTTCGGGAACTCAGACACAGGTGCTGCATGGCTGTCGTCAGCTCGTGTCGTGAGATGTTGGGTTAAGTCCCGTAACGAGCGCAACCCTTGTCCTTAGTTACCAGCACGTAATGGTGGGCACTCTAAGGAGACTGCCGGTGACAAACCGGAGGAAGGTGGGGATGACGTCAAGTCATCATGGCCCTTACGGCCAGGGCTACACACGTGCTACAATGGTCGGTACAAAGGGTTGCCAAGCCGCGAGGTGGAGCTAATCCCATAAAACCGATCGTAGTCCGGATCGCAGTCTGCAACTCGACTGCGTGAAGTCGGAATCGCTAGTAATCGTGAATCAGAATGTCACGGTGAATACGTTCCCGGGCCTTGTACACACCGCCCGTCACACCATGGGAGTGGGTTGCTCCAGAAGTAGCTAGTCTAACCTTCGGGGGGACGGTTACCACGGAGTGATTCATGACTGGGGTGAAGTCGTAACAAGGTAGCCGTAGGGGAACCTGCGGCTGGATCACCTCCTTAATCGAAGACATCAGCTTCTTCATAAGTATCCACACGAATTGCTTGATTCATAGTCGAAGACGATGCTGTAACGCGACCCTGTTATAGGTCTGTAGCTCAGTTGGTTAGAGCGCACCCCTGATAAGGGTGAGGTCGGCAGTTCAAATCTGCCCAGACCTACCAATTGCTTGGTGCAGAAGAATACGGGGCCATAGCTCAGCTGGGAGAGCGCCTGCCTTGCACGCAGGAGGTCAGCGGTTCGATCCCGCTTGGCTCCACCACTCTCTCGTGTTGCGGTGAGTGTTAAAGAGTTCAGAAATGAGCGCTTCAGGGAAAGCCTGTTGAGTGCTGATTTCTGGTCTTTTGACCGGTACGAATATCGTTCTTTAAAAATTTGGATATGTGATAGAAGTGACTGATTAATTGCTTTCACTGGCAATTGATCTGGTCAAGGTAAAATTTGTAGTTCTCAAGACGCAAATTTTCGGCGAATGTCGTCTTCACGATTGAGACAGTAACCAGATTGCTTGGGGTTATATGGTCAAGTGAAGAAGCGCATACGGTGGATGCCTTGGCAGTCAGAGGCGATGAAAGACGTGGTAGCCTGCGAAAAGCTTTGGGGAGTCGGCAAACAGACTGTGATCCAGAGATCTCTGAATGGGGGAACCCACCCGGCATAAGCCGGGTATCTTGTACTGAATCCATAGGTGCAAGAGGCGAACCAGGGGAACTGAAACATCTAAGTACCCTGAGGAAAAGAAATCAACCGAGATTCCCTAAGTAGTGGCGAGCGAACGGGGACTAGCCCTTAAGTTGATTTGAGTGTAGTGGAAGGCTCTGGAAAGTGCCGCCGTAGTGGGTGATAGCCCCGTACACGAAACGCTCTTATCAATGAAATCGAGTAGGACGGGGCACGAGAAACCTTGTCTGAACATGGGGGGACCATCCTCCAAGGCTAAATACTACTGACTGACCGATAGTGAACTAGTACCGTGAGGGAAAGGCGAAAAGAACCCCGGAGAGGGGAGTGAAATAGAACCTGAAACCGTATGCGTACAAGCAGTGGGAGCCTACTTTGTTGGGTGACTGCGTACCTTTTGTATAATGGGTCAGCGACTTATATTCAGTGGCGAGCTTAACCGAATAGGGGAGGCGTAGCGAAAGCGAGTCTTAATAGGGCGCTTTAGTCGCTGGGTATAGACCCGAAACCGGGCGATCTATCCATGGGCAGGTTGAAGGTTAGGTAACACTGACTGGAGGACCGAACCGACTACCGTTGAAAAGTTAGCGGATGACCTGTGGATCGGAGTGAAAGGCTAATCAAGCTCGGAGATAGCTGGTTCTCCTCGAAAGCTATTTAGGTAGCGCCTCGTGTATCACTGCTGGGGGTAGAGCACTGTTTCGGCTAGGGGGTCATCCCGACTTACCAAACCGATGCAAACTCCGAATACCAGCAAGTGTCAGCACGGGAGACACACGGCGGGTGCTAACGTCCGTCGTGAAAAGGGAAACAACCCAGACCGTCAGCTAAGGTCCCAAAGTTATGGTTAAGTGGGAAACGATGTGGGAAGGCTTAGACAGCTAGGAGGTTGGCTTAGAAGCAGCCATCCTTTAAAGAAAGCGTAATAGCTCACTAGTCGAGTCGGCCTGCGCGGAAGATGTAACGGGGCTCAAACCATACACCGAAGCTACGGGTTCATCCTTTGGATGAGCGGTAGAGGAGCGTTCTGTAAGCCTGTGAAGGTGAGTTGAGAAGCTTGCTGGAGGTATCAGAAGTGCGAATGCTGACATGAGTAACGACAATGCGAGTGAAAAACTCGCACGCCGAAAGACCAAGGTTTCCTGCGCAACGTTAATCGACGCAGGGTTAGTCGGCCCCTAAGGCGAGGCAGAAATGCGTAGTCGATGGGAAACGGGTTAATATTCCCGTACTTCTAGTTACTGCGATGGAGGGACGGAGAAGGCTAGGCCAGCACGGCGTTGGTTGTCCGTGTTTAAGGTGGTAGGCTGATTTCTTAGGTAAATCCGGGAGATCAAGGCCGAGAGCTGATGACGAGCGTTCTTTTAGAATGCGAAGTGGTTGATGCCATGCTTCCAGGAAAAGCTTCTAAGCTTCAGGTAACTAGGAACCGTACCCCAAACCGACACAGGTGGTTAGGTAGAGAATACCAAGGCGCTTGAGAGAACTCGGGTGAAGGAACTAGGCAAAATGGCACCGTAACTTCGGGAGAAGGTGCGCCGGTGAGGGTGAAGTATTTACTACGTAAGCCCATGCCGGTCGAAGATACCAGGCCGCTGCGACTGTTTATTAAAAACACAGCACTCTGCAAACACGAAAGTGGACGTATAGGGTGTGACGCCTGCCCGGTGCCGGAAGGTTAATTGATGGGGTTAGCGCAAGCGAAGCTCTTGATCGAAGCCCCGGTAAACGGCGGCCGTAACTATAACGGTCCTAAGGTAGCGAAATTCCTTGTCGGGTAAGTTCCGACCTGCACGAATGGCGTAACGATGGCGGCGCTGTCTCCACCCGAGACTCAGTGAAATTGAAATCGCTGTGAAGATGCAGTGTATCCGCGGCTAGACGGAAAGACCCCGTGAACCTTTACTATAGCTTTGCACTGGACTTTGAGCTTGCTTGTGTAGGATAGGTGGGAGGCTTTGAAGTGGGGACGCCAGTTCTCATGGAGCCAACCTTGAAATACCACCCTGGCAACCTTGAGGTTCTAACTCTGGTCCGTTATCCGGATCGAGGACAGTGTATGGTGGGTAGTTTGACTGGGGCGGTCTCCTCCCAAAGAGTAACGGAGGAGTACGAAGGTGCGCTCAGACCGGTCGGAAATCGGTCGTAGAGTATAAAGGCAAAAGCGCGCTTGACTGCGAGACAGACACGTCGAGCAGGTACGAAAGTAGGTCTTAGTGATCCGGTGGTTCTGTATGGAAGGGCCATCGCTCAACGGATAAAAGGTACTCCGGGGATAACAGGCTGATACCGCCCAAGAGTTCATATCGACGGCGGTGTTTGGCACCTCGATGTCGGCTCATCACATCCTGGGGCTGAAGCCGGTCCCAAGGGTATGGCTGTTCGCCATTTAAAGTGGTACGCGAGCTGGGTTTAGAACGTCGTGAGACAGTTCGGTCCCTATCTGCCGTGGACGTTTGAGATTTGAGAGGGGCTGACCTTAGTACGAGAGGACCGGGTTGGACGAACCTCTGGTGTTCCGGTTGTCACGCCAGTGGCATTGCCGGGTAGCTATGTTCGGAAAAGATAACCGCTGAAAGCATCTAAGCGGGAAACTTGCCTCAAGATGAGATCTCACTGGAGCCTTGAGCTCCCTGAAGGGCCGTCGAAGACTACGACGTTGATAGGTTGGGTGTGTAAGCGCTGTGAGGCGTTGAGCTAACCAATACTAATTGCCCGTGAGGCTTGACCATATAACACCCAAACAATCTGCCCTCAAAGCAGAGGGTGTCGATGGTGAAGTCGACAGAAAGCCGAAAATTTGCAAGAACTACAAAGCATCTATCACGTATCCAAGGGATAGCGCCTAACCGCGAGATCCCAACCGAATTGCTTGACGACCATAGAGCGTTGGAACCACCTGATCCCATCCCGAACTCAGTAGTGAAACGACGCATCGCCGATGGTAGTGTGGTGCTTCACCATGTGAGAGTAGGTCATCGTCAAGCTCCTATACGAA
>NZ_JACFYZ010000024.1 GCF_015712065.1 Ectopseudomonas chengduensis | reverse complement strand
AGTCAAACTGAAACGCCTCGCCAAGAGCAAAGGTCAGCGGCACAAAGGCCTGCGACGCCTTGCCCTGTCCCCCTCGCCAGGCACGGATAAAGGGGTTGTACGCCGGAATCCCAGAAATTTCCGTCAGCCCAGCTCCAGTCCCGCCACGAGCGCATCCAGGTCGATGAACTTGCCGTCAGTCTGGAAGGTGTAATGCCCGTTCAGCAGGATGTGCCGCCAGGCCGCTGGCGACATCTGCGTGATCAACGCCAGCGCCTTGGCATTGCCAGCTGCCTCGTACTTCGTCAGCAGCAGGGACAGGATCGCCGAGTTGTAGAAGATGATCGCGTTGCCGATCAGCCTGGCGCACTGGTTGCTGATCTCGATTTCGATGTCGGTGCGGCCGGTCAATTCCTTCTTCCCACCGACTTGGGCGATGGTCGAGCGTAGCTGGTGATAGGACTCAATGCGGTTCTGCGAGCGGTGAACATTACGCTCCAGTTGCGGGTCGCGCAGGTAGCGCAGTGTGTAGATACTGCGGATGAGCTTGTCGAACTCGAAGATTGCGCGCCGCGTCGGGTTCGGCGCCGTATAGGTGCACAGCTTGCGGATCAGCGTGCCCTGCGTCATTTCCTTCAGGCCCAGTGTGGCGACGATTCGGTCGATGTTCGCCTTCTCACCGACGATGAGTTGCCGGTCGATCTGGCCAGCCGGCCGGATCAGGCATTTCTCGTACAATGCCAGATCATCGGCGCAATACAGCTCCTGCAACTGGTCGTCGAGGTCGGTGAAGCGCGGCTCGAAACGAAGTCCGAACCAGTGCAGGATGGCGAAGTTGGCCTTGTTGATGCTGTGCATGTCGCCGGTGATCGCGCTCGGCACGATGTCCGACGTGTTGCGGTACCAGATGTCGAACACGTGGTGAGCCTCGTACTCGTGTGCGCCTATCAGGTAGCCGTTCAACGGCACGTGATTGCACAGCAGCGTGTAGGCGACGACGCCCTTGCCGCGGCCGAAATATTTGCGCGAGTAGCGCGCCTTCACAGTTGGTCGCTCGACGCCGAATTTCTGCCCATCAACGGCACCGTACAACGAATCGAGGTCGAACGAATAATGCGGGAAGATCGGCAGTGCGGCGATGGCGTTGCTGATGCAATCGTTGGCCACATGTAGCGTCGCCTGGCGCAGGTACTGCTGGTAGGTACTCTCCAGGACGTGGTACGGGATGTCGCTGGTACGTGCCATAACCTGGTTGCCGTGGTTCATGGCTTGGGCAATGATCACCGCCATCAGACTGTCGGCGTCGGCTACCTTCTTCGCATAGCGTGGCTGCAATGGTGTCAGCGCCGACAGGAACTGGCACTGGCCGTTGACGAAGCGAAACACGTCGGCGACATCGCAGTATGGCAGTTGCTCGTAGAGAGCTTGCTCGCGCGCCTTCTGGTTCTCCCCCTTGGGCTTGCGCCAGGTCAGTCTCTGCGTGTCCTTGTCGTATTCCAGGTGCGTCAGCTTGCCCTGTTTCAGCTCGCGATTGAACGCCACCCATTGCGCACGCAACTCGGCCGCCAGTGCATCGAGCTGGGCACTGACCGGCTGCCGCAGGAAGGGGATGTCCATCTGCGCGAGCACGGCGGCTTTCTCGTCCATCGAAACCAACTCGTCGGACAAATGCCGGTGCTGCAAGCTATCGTCAATGTAGAGCTCGCCCGCCTGGAAGCGTTTCCTGACCTGACGGTAAAGCCAGAATTCGTAACGATCGGCATGCAGGCCTGTCGGCGTGCCTTCGGCATCGAACATCAGCAGGTACGGACGCAAGCGTTTCGGCAGCGTTGCCGCCGGACATTCGTCGAGTGGCCGTTGTGATAGGCGCTGCTGCTTGGCGAACACGCTCTTGGCCCAAGTCAGCGCCGCGAGCCATGGGTTATCGGGGGCCGTGCCGGCGAAGTCGAGCGCGACGTACAGCGGCCGTAGATGGCGTCGAATGCGTTCGGCCAGGCCGTCCACCGCCTGCCAGTGCAGCGCCAGTTTGTTCAGTGGCTTGACGCTCATGCGCTGCGCCGTGTTTTGCAGCAATTCCCTGGACATGATTTTGTAGGCGCGTTGGCGCACCTCGCCGAACGGCGTCGGATCGGCCACGCTGTCGTCCACGTACAGCGACAGCAGGCGGCCAACCTGCGGCGTTTCCTGATGGCGTCGCAGCTGTTCGGCGACAAAGGACTGTTTCGCACCCGTGCGGCTCTCGTCCTCAAGTTTTTTCATGTGGAAGGCCATCGCGTCGACCAGGTTGTCGGTGAGCTGCCGGTAACGTACCCAGGCATAGCACAGCAGGTAGAGCCGGGTCTGCTCCGCCTTCAGGTGGCGCAGGTCATGGACGGTATAGAAGTTCGCCAGGCTCGCGTAGTACAGCAGGTTCTGCTGCGAGATGCCGAGCTTGGGCAGCAGCGCCTTGGCGATCCCGTGCAAGGACTTCAGCGTGGCGCGCTTCTCGCGCTCCCCTGCCATCTGACGCCAGCCGAAATCTTTAGCGTCCTGCTTGAGCGCTGCCAGTTGAGACAGGGTGTCGTCACGCACCAGGAGCTGGCCCAGCGCAGCTTTGGCCGATTCGTCCAACACTTCTGCCAGCAAGCCGCCCAAGCGCCTGCGTTCGGTGGACAGGGCTTCACTGACCAGCTCTTGTAAGGTGGTGTGGCCGGGCCGGATGATTTTGTGCTCGCTGAGCCAAACGATCAGTTCGGCGGCCACGAATCCTGGCATTACGTCGCGCCGCACGATCTGTTCAGCCTGCTGTGCCAGTTGCGGCAGGAAGCTAGCCGCCCACGACCGGTAGCCGAACAGTTCGGCGATCTGACCCCTCTGGCTGTAGTGCTCATGCTTGGTGATCGCCTTGCGTTCGAACGCTTCGCCGTGGAAATAGCGACTCAGCACGAAGGCGCAATCGTCCTCGACCTCATGCCAATCGAAGCGGAAGAAAGCATGCTTGGCCTTGAAGTAGCCGATCTGCAAGACGCAATAGACTTGGGCCTGCAGGCTAGGCCGGCTGCTGGCGAACGCCAGTTCAGATTCGGCCAACGCCAGGTATTCCAGCCGCTGAGCATCGTCGAAGTCCGGTAGGCGGTACAAGGCTTCCTGCTCTGCGTCAGAAAAGACGGTGAGTAGCTTATTCTTGTTGCTCATCGACCGTCCTTCCCGCACCACGCCAACCTGCTCGCGTCAATGTTTCGATCAACGTAGTGCGCTTGACATTGAAGTTGCGGCACACCGCCGCCTTAGACATGCCGCCATCGAGCGCGGCGACGATGGCGTCCAGCTTCTCACCAGTGATCGCCTGCGGCCGGCCGCCGATCCGGCCGCGTTTGCGTGCGGCGGCCAAGCCCGCGACGACGCGCTCCTGAATCAAGGCGCGCTCGTACTGCGCGAGCGCACCGAACACCTGGAACAGGAATTCGCCCGAGGGCGTCGTAGTGTCCAGGTTCTCTGTCAGCGAGCGGAACGCCACCCGCTTGTCCTTGAGCGAAGTCACAATGGCGAGCAGGTGCGACAGCGAGCGACCGAGCCGGTCGAGTTTCCACACCACCAGCACATCGCCGGCTCGAACGAACTCAAGCGCCCGCGCCAAGCCGGCACGGTCATCCTTCGCGCCAGAGGCACGATCCTCAAACAGGTGACGCGGATCGACGCCGGCGGCGAGCAGCGCGTCGCGCTGCAAGTCCGTGCTCTGGCGGTCGGAGTCCGACGACACGCGCATGTAGCCAACCAACATAGGCGGATAACCATCAAAAACAGGTTTCCGCATAATAGTGAATAGCGATAGAGTTTTCCGTACATTTTTGAGGGGGTGTTGCACAGGTAGCACAGCGGCGGCTGACAGCCTGTCGCAAAACAAATGTTTTACGACACCTCCTTGAGGTTGCCGCGTTTACATCATTACCTGAACAGGTATAAAATTCCGTCATGACAAACAAAGAAAAACCGCTCGAATGGATCGCGAGCAGCCACAAGGATTTGATGGCGTTGCCGTCCGACGTGCGTCGCCGTTTCGGTTACGCGCTCTCGTTGGCGCAGATAGGCGATCAGGATGACGCAGCAAAGGTGCTCAAGGGGTTCGGTGGTGCCGGCGTGCTGGAGGTCGTCGAAGACGATGCCGGCGGCACCTATCGAGCGGTATACACGGTCAAGTTTGCGGAAGCGGTGTTCGTCCTGCACTGCTTCCAGAAGAAGAGCAAGAGCGGAATCGCCACGCCAAAGGCCGACATGGACATCATCCGCGCTCGGCTGAAGGTGGCCGAGGTATTGGCACAGGAGCTACGAAATGCAAAAACGAATCATTGAAGGCGTCGAGGTTCAGCGCAGCTCGGGCAACGTCTTTGCCGACCTTGGACTGCCTGACGCTGAAAAGCTCAAGATCAAGACCGGCCTGGTGGTCGAGATCAGGAGGGCCATGCGCGCCCTTGGGCTGACTCAACAAGCGGCGGCCAAACGCATGGGCATCCCGCAACCGAAGGTGTCGGGCATGATGCGCGGCGACTTCACCAATCTATCCGAACGCAAGCTGATGGATTGTCTGAATCGCCTCGGCTACGACATCGAAATCAAGGTACGGCCAGCAGCCGAGCCGATCGGGCATCTAACGCTCGCAACCGCTTAATCGGAGCTCTCCTGATGGCAGCCCGCATCACCGACGACGAATGGGACGAACTGACTCCCGAGAATTTCGATACCACGGCACTGCTGCGTGCAGTCGATGCCGTGGACGTGCTGCGCGGCGATTTGAATGACAGCGCAGACGGCGCACCTCCGCAACTGCGCACCGACCTGTTGAAGCTGCATCAACTGGCAATGGCCGCGTTCAACGAGGGATCACGCAGCCGAGTGGCTGAGCTATTTGATCTCGCCGTGGATCTTCAGGATCAGGTTGATCATCTGATGACCTCGCTGGAACAAGTGCAAGAAACCCTGTCCCGGTTGACGGCGCTCTACCCAGAAAGCCTGTCCTGAATGTTCTTGGAGACAACCACATCATGAGCCGCAGCCGCCGCAAAACGCCCATCGTTGGGCACACGACCTGCCGTAGCGAGCGCGAGGACAAGAAACTCTGGCATCAGCGCTGGCGAACCCACGAGCGCACCGCGCTGGCCAGCGCGTCGCCGGAAGCTCTATGCGCCCATCTGCCTCTACTGGAAAACCAGGTCAGCAACGTCTGGTCGATGGGTAAGGATGGCCGCTCCTACTGGCCCATCAAGCGCCAGGCCGCCACGGCGGATCGCATTGCCAACCACAAGGGACGCAATCCGCAAGAGCGCGCCTCCCTGAAAAAGCGTCTGCTGCGCAAGTGGATGAGCAAATGAACCTGTCCACCATCGAGGCGCTGGCTATCGCTTGGGCGCGAATCGCTGAAGAAGCAGAACTCCCAGCCGGCTACGAGGGCACGGCGACGCCAGAGGCGCATCGGGCCTGCGAGGTGATCCAGGAGCGGATTCGAGAGCACGTCGTCGCCACCAATGACATGCGGCTGTTCGGCCTGCTGCACCTGCTTGGGCAGGCGTCGCTGCGCATGGAGCAAGCGCTGTGGCCGGAAGAATATGCGCGGATGACCCGCGAGGTCGAGGAAGCTCTCCGAGAGGCCGACGACCCCAACGCCAAGTCGTACACCCACGAAGAAGTCATGCAGGCGATGCAGGAACGCATCGACCGAGCGCGAGACAAAGCCATGTTGATCGGCTGACGGAAATTTCGGCGGTTCCGGCTGATCCAAGAATCTTGGCGTGACCTTACCTCCGCTCTACCGCTGGGTGCCAGCCTCGGCGCACGCCTAACCACCCAACTCAGAAAGGAAAATAAGTTGGTAAAACGCATTCCCGTATCCGAGCTTCGTCTCGGCATGTACATCCACAAGCTCGCCTGCTCTTGGGTTCGACACCCATTCTGGCGCGGCAGCTTCCTGCTGACCGAGCCTCAGGATCTCTCTGCCATTCGAGAATGTGGCGTCGGGGAGGTCTGGGTCGACTTGGCCAAAAGCCAAGTCGACCCAGAGAGCCCAGAGAGCCCAGAGAGCCCAGAGAGCCCAGAGCCCAGAGCCCAGAGCCCAGAGCCCAGAGCCCAGAGCCCAGAGAATTGTCGGAGGAGCAATCTCTGCCGTCTAGTCCACTAAGCAAGAAAAGTGACGGCGCAACCTCAATGGAGAGCGAAATGCGTTATGCACGGAAACTCTGTCTTGCGGCCAAGTCCCAAGTCATGGACATGTTCCAGGAAGCCCGGCTTGGCAAGGCCGTCGACCCAAGCACGACGTTGCCGCTGGTCGGAGAAATCGCTGCCTCGGTGCTGCGCCAACCTCATGCCCTCATCAGCGTCGCACGCATCAAAACGCACGACGATTACACCTACCTGCACTCGGTTGCCGTCTGCGCCCTGATGCTATCGCTGGCCCGGCATCTCGATCTAGACGAGGAGCAAACGCGCCTGGCTGGCATCGGCGGACTGATGCACGACCTAGGCAAGGCCGCGATGCCGCTGGAAGTGCTTAACAAACCAGGCAAGCTCACCGATGCCGAGTTCGCCATCATGAAGCGCCACCCTGTGGAGGGCGCAAAGATGCTGCGCGCAGGCGGGGCCGAGCCCGGGGTGGTGGACATTGCCCTGCACCATCACGAGAAGATCGACGGAACCGGCTACCCGGATCGCTTGGCCGGTGACGCCATTTCACTCCTGGCCCGCATGGGCGCAATCTGCGACGTCTATGATGCCGTGACGTCGGAGCGAGCCTACAAAAAGCCGTGGGACCCGTCCGCGGCGATGCGGCAGATGGCCAAGTGGGAGGGCCATTTCGACAAACGCATCTTCCACGCCTTCGTCAAGGCCGTGGGCATCTACCCCGTCGGCTCCTTGGTTCGCCTGTCCTCTCAGCGTCTGGCCGTTGTCGTTGAGCCGGGAATGGAATCACTGCTGACTCCCAAGGTTCGCGTGTTCTTCTCGCTACGCTCGAGAGAGCCGATCCCGATGCAGACCATCGACCTGGCGGCCACGAGTTGCAAGGACAGTATCACTGGCCCCGAAGACCCGACGCTCTGGAACTTCAAGAACCTCGACGACTTGTGGATGGAATAGCCCCCACAAAACGACGGCCCCGTGAGGGAGCCGTTGAACATCGTCGAGCGATGCCCGTCCAGGGAGGGATGGCCGAGCTCGATTCTCCAGAAGGTAGCTGGTGACACGAGTGTTGAGCCCACCCAACTAGGGTGACGGAAATTTCTGGGGTTCCGGCTTACATCCCCTGGTTCGAGAGGGATTCGCTCCTGTAACGAGCGAGCGGACATCCCGGAGGCCACATGAGTGACTTGCCGCAGAGGCCTAAGGCCGCTGCGAGCAACCACCCAGCCGAGTGCGGCACTGAACAGGGCGCTGATGACCAATCCAATCCAAAACCATCGTTGCAGCGTGACGAAAAAGTGTGTGTGATTGGTGACGTCAAGAATCAGCAACGCAGTGAGCGGCTCAGCCTGATCGGCTACCGAGATTTGCTCCGTCATGCC
>NZ_JACFYZ010000023.1 GCF_015712065.1 Ectopseudomonas chengduensis | reverse complement strand
GGGAAGGATAAAGGATTTTTACAAGGAGTTGGGTGTATATCGCTGGGTTCAAGCAGAGGACCTGATTCCATATTACTTGTTGCTCTTGATTAGAACGCAGTTGAATCCATTTACTGTCCAGCGCCTGACAATAGACTGCCTAGTTCCTGACCCGTTGAATGATGGTCGTGTCATGATTAACTGGAAAAAGTATCGGTCTTTTAAGAAAGGAATGACCATTCCTACTGATAAAGGCAACGATAGCTGGCCTGCGATGATAATTAAACGGGTGAGTGCTATTACCGAGTCTATTAGGGAAGACGGCCAAGATGAGTTGTGGATTGCAAACGCCAATCGTTTCAAAGTTAGCCAGCCTCTAGGTAGCTCCGCATTTAAAAGGGCTCTTCAAGCTTTTTCACGAAAACATGCATTAACAAGCAGTGATGGTAAACCTTTATCTATTCAGGCGCGACTGATTCGTCCAGCAATGGCTTGGAGTGAATACTTAAGGACTGAAGATATGAACTATCTTCAGGCGTTATTAGGACATGCTAGGCTTTCAACAACTGCTGATTATTTGAGGCGGTTAGATGATCCAATCTTTCTGACCCGACGAGCAGTTCATCAGGATGCAGTTTTTGTTCGACTTTCCTCTGCTGAGGATGGCTCTTTGATTAGCGAGTCTCTGGAAGCAAGTGAGAGTACTCAAGGAATGCACGAGGCTCTTTTAAATCACTGCAGGGATCCGATGAAATCTCCTGTTTCTGGGCAAAAAACTGGGTCCTTATGTAGCGCTAGTAATGAGGTGTGTTTGGGGTGTCAGAATTTAATAATAACCTTTCTTGATATAAAGAAGTACTTCTGCTTCATTGCCTTTCATGATTATCTTTTGCAGGTTGGAGATATAACTGATTTGGAGCACAGGAAGGCTACTTCTGAGAAGCGATTCATTTGGGAGAATTATATACTTGTAAAATATGACTCAGGCGTTATTGAGAGGATAAGGTCTGAGGCTCTGAGTTTTCCAATCCCGGAGTGGGATATTTCCTTGTATGAGGAGAGAAAGCATGGTTGATCGTTTAGGCTCTCCTCTATATTTATTTACGAGAGATATTGTCCAAGAGTTGAATAATGAGCTGGGCTTTTACACTAATCTCAAGGGCGTGTCGGAGGCGGTTAGAGCGAAAATTAAGATATCGGCATTGTCATTTTATAAAGATAATGTTTGGGATTTTTCTGCTGAGTATCCAAGTTTACGCTCAAGGGCCGTTGTTCTTAAGTTCAGCCAGATTCATTTTGAGGATGGTAGCGATATAACCATGCCGGGTTATGAGTGTTATTTGAGTTCGGTTAAGGAGTATTGTTATTCATTGTTGGTTGATCCTCCCTCTACATATCCCAAGTGGTCAACTATTTGCGTTGCAATGACAAAGGGGGTCAGAAGTCTTTTAAGGTTCATGAGAGAAGCGGGGATCGACAGATTTTCTGATGTTATCGATCTTGATTTTCAGGCGTTTCAGGATTGGGTGGCTGAGTCCGCAAATAAAGCTGGAGGATTGATTACGGATAGGACGCTTAAGTCAAGAATTTATGGGCTCTCGTGGCTCTATGAGCAATCTGGAAAGCTTACTGACGGATTGTGTACTTGGCCTTTTGGAGATAGTCGCAGTGAAACGGAATGGGCTAAGGATCGTGCGCAGAAAAAACTACCTAGAAAATATCAGACTACACCAGAGATGCCGGACTCGGTTGCGAAGAAGCTAATTCAATGTGCGATAGATGATTTATCTATTGCTGGCAAATTGGAGGAAATAAGGGCGAAGCGTAAGGAATATAAGTCTGGAAGAGCAACTTCTAGAAAGCTGCTGCCCACTGGTGAGTATAAGCATTCTGTGGAGGTGATTAATCCATTTCCTTGGGATAGATATGGTATTTCTTCTTGGCATCAAGTAAAGACATTGGAGTCAAGGCTCCTTGTGGCTGGTTATATTTTGATAGCGATGTTTTCAGGTATGCGGTTCCATGAAATGGCCCATATTAAGGTTGGTCGTGCTAATAATTGGAGTGTGCGACCGGTTAGCGTTGATGGTGGGGTTAAATATTTTTATTTCTTGATGTCGAAAACGAATAAATTGCAGCATGATGCTACTAGCTACCTCTGGCAAACGATTCCTTACGTCGAGCGTGTTTTGGAGGCGCTTGAACAAGGCTTGGCTCATCGTTATAAGAGAGGAAATTCTTTTCTTTTCTCGGGCTACCTAAACACCGGTGAAAGGATCTCACTTTCTACCATAAATGGCGCCTTAAAAAAATATGCTGAATATCATTGTGTGGAATTTGATGGGGAGGTGTGGCCGGTTGCGACACATCAGTTTAGAAAGAAGTTCTCACGACTTATGATTAGGAGTGGTCTTGGTTTGGTTGAGCTTCAAGATCAATTGAAGCACTTTGATATTGAGATGACGAAGAATTACGGTGACTTAAATCTCTACTCTGAATTGCAGCAGGAGAAATTTACCCTGTCTAGAGAGAAGTACGACGAAATTATGCTGACTCAGGCCCCTATTATTGGCGGTGGTGCTGATGAGGTTGAGGGGTATAGGAAGGCTTTTATGGGTATGTCTGCCGATGATAGAGAGCGGCTCTTGGATAATCTATCCAAGAAAGCGCTTATTGAGCAAATGGATGATGGCTTGTGTATGTTTAGAGCCAAAAAGGCGCTTTGTGGGGGAGATAGTGCAAACTGTCGTCCAGCGGATTGTAATAATTCTATTATTCCCGCTGAAGGTATGAGGCGAACCTTGACCTGGCGTAAGAGCGAGAATCAAAGAATGAGAGACTTCTTTTCTGGTCAGCCACTAAAGGTGGCCCATTTAGATGACAGGATCTCTGAAATTGATAAATTGCTCAGTCAAATGGATGGCTTAAATTGTGAATAATAAAAAACCTCGTGGCAGTTTGGTAGGCCTCAAGGAAAATCGAGAGGCCCTGAAGGTAAAAAATACTGAAGCAATGTTGAAGGTTGTTGAGAAACTGGGGAAGGAAAAACCAGATGCGCTATGGTCTTACAAGGACGTTTGGTCTGGTGCGGGCTTGAAAAGTAATGTTGCCCTCAATAGTCCATGGAATTCTCATGTTCGTGATGCAATCGACGCTCATAACTCTAGTATTCGAGAAGCATCAGAGCTTGAGGTGTTCGCTTCAACGCAAAAAAAGACGCTGAGGGTAATAAATGGAGAATTGAGGAAACAGGTTGAAGTCATGCGAAAAGAAAGAGATCAAGCCTTGTCGAAGATTGCTATTTATGAGGCTGAAACTGACTTCTATAAAAGAAAATGTGAGGGGCTTTTGAGGGTGAATGAGCGCCTAAGGAGCAGCCCCGGCGGTTTAAGTGTCGTTTAGTCAATTGGCGTTATTAAGACGTCTCTGTTTTCGCTATGGATGGTCTGAAGTAGTTGTGTATTTCTGGCTGACTTCAGCCCCTGCCGATTTTAAAAGCGGCAAATCGATCAAAAACGCTCAGATCACCCGCTTATTTCTGTGTTTTTAGCCGCCGCGAGCACCTCGCGGCAGCCATTTTCCACATTACAGGCGCACCTCTCCTGCATTCGCCAGTAAATGTCGGCGCGCCATCCACAGGTTCGACAGCGCGAACAGCGTCATCAGTTGCGCCGTGTTCTTCGCCAGACCACGGAAGCGCACCTTCACATACCGGCGTACTCGGCGTCAGCGAAGGTCATCTGCTTCATGGGGAAACTCAGCGGGTGGAATCCGGGTCTTTTGCCAAAATCTGGAAGTCTTCTTCAGAGTTTCCCTAGCATTAAGCTGGGCGCGACAACAGACGTCTAGTTGGGCGGCACCTGAAGGTTTCGACCAGCCACATAACGGCCTAGGTCAATCGACGGGCAAGAATAGAATGTCTCCTATAGTCCGCTAGTGTGCGCTCTCTTGCTTGGATGGCATTACGTTCTGGCCCAACGTTACTGTAGCGAATCCGCAGCAGTATCAATCAAAGCCTCCTGTATCCCGCGTGAAGAAAGACGCTACGTTGCGCCCGTTCTTCCACGGCTTCGCTTGCCGCCCCGCTACGGCAGATTCGAAGTATTCATCGAAATGTCATCCTTTAGAAACAGTGCGTTAACAAGGAATTTCTACCCTTTGCATCGCGAACCGCAATTGTGCGGCCAGCAATATTGCGAAAGGTGATCAAATGACGCCCCATCAGATACAGGACGCCGTGCTGCGGGTCGACCGGTTGAGCGTCGTCTATCCAGGCGGCGTGACAGCCCTACGCGATACCTCGATTGCATTTCGGCGTGGTGAGTTCACCGTGCTGCTTGGTCTCTCGGGCGCAGGCAAGTCGACCTTGCTCCGTAGTCTCAATCGACTCGTCACGCCCACTGGCGGCAGTGTCACCAGCGAACTCGGTGAACTCGGCAGCGGCTCGGCCTTGCGTCAGCATCGTCGGCGTACCGCCATGATCTTTCAGCACCACCAGCTAATCGAACGTCAAAGCGCACTGGCTAATGTGCTTACCGGTCGGCTGGCCTTTCACAACACGCTCCGCTCGCTGTTTCCTCTGCCGCGTGCCGATCAGGAGATTGCGCTCAGTTGCCTCGCTCGGGTCGGTCTGGCAGACAAGGCGCTAAGCCGGGTGGACAAACTGTCCGGTGGCCAGCAGCAGCGGGTAGGCATCGCGCGTGCGCTAGCGCAACAGCCGGCGATCATTCTGGCCGATGAGCCGGTAGCCAGTCTCGACCCGGCCACTTCGGTCCGTGTTCTCGGATTGCTGCGCGACATCTGCAAGGAAGACGGCATCACCGCCATCGTTTCGCTGCATCAACTCGAATATGCCCGCCGCTTCGCCGATCGCGTCGTCGGGCTGGCCGATTCTCAGATCGTTTTCGATGCCGCGCCCTCGGAACTCACCGATGCGCAGCTTGAGCGCATCTATGCAGGCCGCTCTACGACTCAGCCAGCGAATGCTCCGGCTGAACCACCTGTCATGCTCGAACCTTCACTGGAGATGTCCCGATGAAACGCTTATCCGCGCTCTTATTGACTTGCTTGCTGTCCGCTGTTTCAAGTTTGTCCGCCCTAGCGGCCGATGCCGATCCGGATGTGCTAAAGGTTGCCCTGCTGCCGGACGAAAACGCCTCCGAGCTGATCAAGCGTAACCAGCCGCTGAAGGATTATCTGGAAGAGCATCTGGACAAGAAGGTGCAGCTGATCGTAACCACCGACTATTCCTCGATGATTGAGGCGATGCGCTTTGGCCGTATCGACCTGGCGTATTTCGGTCCGCTGTCCTACGTCATGGCCAAAAGCAAAAGCGACATCGAGCCCTTCGCTGCCATGGTCATCGACGGCAAGCCGACCTATCGCTCGGTGATTATCGCCAATGTGGCGTCAGGCGTGAATGAGTATGCCGACCTTAAGGGCAAGAAGATGGCCTATGGTGACCGGGCATCGACGTCCAGCCATTTGATTCCCAAAGCCGTGCTTCTTGAGACGGCCGGTTTGACGGGTGGGCAGGACTACGAACAACATTTTGTGGGCACGCATGACGCCGTTGCCGTCAACGTGGCGAACGGCAACGCCGATGCGGGTGGGCTGTCGGAGGTAATTTTCAATCACGCAGTCGAACGTGGCCTAATCGATCCGAGCAAGGTGAAAGTACTTGGTTACAGCGGCGAATACCCCCAGTACCCCTGGGCGATGCGCTCGAACCTGAGCCCCGAGCTGAAAACCAAGGTGCGGGATGTATTCGTCGGTATCGACGATCCCGAAGTGCTGCGCAACTTCAAGGCCGAGGCCTTCGCGCCAATCACCGACGCCGACTACGATGTGATCCGCAACATGGGATCGCTGCTCGGCCTCGACTTCGCCACGATGTGAGCACCGATATGTCTACTCATTACGACGTGCAGGCGCTGCCTGCAGAGCAACGCGAGCACATCCTTCGAGGCTTCGGCCTCGGTTGGTGGCGCCAGCTGGGGCAGGTGGCGATTGTATTCGGAGTGGTGCTGTTGGCCTGCTGGTACGTGGGGCTGCTCGATGCCACCACGCTGCTGAACGGGCTGCCCTCCATCGCGACCCTGGCAGGCGAGGCCATGCCGCCAGACTTTTCGGGCTATCGAAGCTGGATTCGCCCCTTGATCGACACCTTGGCGATGAGCATCGCCGGTACGGCCATCGCAGTGGTGTTCTCGCTGGTGGTGGCCTTCGTTGCAGCGCGCAATACGGCGCCGCACCCCCTTGTGTTCGGTGTTGCCCGGGTGCTGCTCAATGCCCTGCGGTCGGTGCCGGAGCTGATCATGGGCATCATCTTCGTTGCAGCCGTAGGGTTCGGCGCCTTGCCGGGCGTGCTTGCCCTGGGTCTGCATTCGGTCGGCATGGTCGGCAAGTTCTTCGCCGAGGCCATCGAGCACGTCGACGAAGCGCCGGTGGAAGCCGCTCGGGCGGCGGGGGCTACGCCGATGCAAGTGCTGCTGCACGCGGTTTTGCCACAGGTGACGCCGCAGTTCGCCGACGTGGCGATCTACCGCTGGGAATACAACTTTCGCGCCTCCACCGTGATGGGCATGGTTGGCGCCGGCGGTATCGGCTTCGAACTCATGGGCTCGCTGCGCATCATGCAGTACCAGGAGGTTGCAGCAATCCTGCTGGTCATCCTGGCCATGGTCACGCTAGTAGACGCCTTCAGTGGCGTGCTGCGCAAACGTTTCAAATAGGACAAACCATGCTGCCGAAACTCGTTATAACTCACCGAGTACACGATGAGATCCTGCAACTGCTGGCGCCACATTGCGAGCTGATGACCAACCAGACCGACAGCACGCTGCCGCGCGAGGAAATTCTGCGCCGCTGCCGCGATGCTCAGGCGATGATGGCGTTCATGCCCGATCGGGTCGATGCAGACTTTCTTCAAGCCTGCCCTGAGCTGCGTGTAGTCGGCTGCGCGCTCAAGGGCTTCGACAATTTCGATGTGGACGCCTGTACTGCCCGCGGGGTCTGGCTGACCTTCGTGCCTGATCTGTTGACGGTCCCGACTGCCGAGCTGGCGATCGGACTGGCGGTGGGGCTGGGGCGGCATCTGCGGGCAGCAGATGCGTTCGTCCGCTCTGGCAAGTTCCAGGGCTGGCAACCACAGTTCTACGGCACGGGGCTGGATAACGCTACGGTCGGCATCCTTGGCATGGGCGCCATCGGACTGGCCATGGCTGATCGCTTGCAGGGATGGGGCGCGACCCTGCAGTACCACGAGGCGAAGGCTCTGGATACACAAACCGAGCAACGGCTCGGCCTGCGCCGGGTGGCGTGCAGCGAACTCTTCGCCAGCTCGGACTTCATCCTGCTGGCGCTTCCCTTGAATGCCGATACCCAGCATCTGGTCAACGCCGAGCTGCTTGCCCTCGTACGGCCGGGCGCTCTGCTTGTAAACCCCTGTCGTGGTTCGGTAGTGGATGAAGCCGCCGTGCTCGCGGCGCTTGAGCGAGGCCAGCTCGGCGGGTATGCGGCGGATGTATTCGAAATGGAAGACTGGGCTCGCGCGGACCGGCCGCGGCTGATCGATCCTGCGCTGCTCGCGCATCCGAATACGCTGTTCACTCCGCACATAGGGTCGGCAGTGCGCGCGGTGCGCCTGGAGATTGAACGTTGTGCAGCGCAGAACATCATCCAGGCATTGGCAGGTGCGCGCCCAATCAACGCTGCGAACCGTCTGCCCAAGGCCGAGCCTGCCGCATGTTGAATCCGGTCTGGCTGAAGAGCCTGGTAGCGATCGTTCAAACAGGCAGTTTTCAGAGCGCGGCGAGGGCGTTGGGGCTGGCCCAGCCGACGGTGTCGCAGCACTTGCAGAAGCTTGAAGAGCAGGTCGGCGTAACGCTGGTGCAGCGCAGTCGTAGCGGCTGCCAGCCTACCACACGGGCGCTGGCCTTCATGCCGCATGCGACCGCCTTGCTCGACATGCACGCCCGGGCGCTAGAAGCCCTGCATGGCAATCGTGAGCGCGTCGGGGCCAGCTCCAACATCGGCACCTACCTTCTCCAGCCATTCGTGCGCAACTATCTGACGACCGCAAATGAGAGGGGCGAGGTGGATCTGCGCATCGCCGCCAACCCGGATGTGGCCGACCAGCTACTGGCGGGCCAGCTCGACGCCGCGATCATGGAATGGTGGCTACCTCACCCCGACTTCGAACACCGCCTCTGGCGGGTCGAGCCGCTGGTGCTTATCGTCAGCCCCGACCATGCGCTGGTTGAAGCAGGGTGCATAGAACGTGATCGTCTGGTGGACCTGCCGATGCTGGGAGGTGAACCGGGTAGCGGTACCGGACGGCTTCTGACCGAATACTTTGGCGAACTGGGCGTGCCTCGCAGCGGTATGCAGCTAGGCAGCACCGAGGCAGTCAAACAAGCAGTGAGGGCGGGACTCGGCGTGTCGTTGGTGATGGCTTCCGCAGTACAAGACGAAGTTCGCAGTGGCGCGCTGGTAGCTCTTCCCATCCCGGGGCTTGAAAAGCGTCTCCAACTGATCTGGCGCAAACCTCCCGGAAATCTGCACCCGCCGGGATTTGTGCGGCACTTATTGGAGGAGGCAGATCTAGCTGGATAAGGTGATGGATGGTTGCGATCCAGCGCTTGGCTTGTCAGCCTAGGGAAACTCTGAAAAAGACTTTCTGATTTGGCAAAATACCGCGACCCCAACCTCGTGAACGAGCAGACGGTGGACGAGAAAGTCTACGACCGCCTTTCCGAACGCATGAAGGACCGCTTTGATCTGTTCGGATCGTTGCCGGACACCATCAAGGACGAATGGATTGACGACATCGAGCATCTGGGAGAATTGATGGATCAGTACATCAATGCCCAGAAGCAGGAAACCGGCTTCGATCTGCGCTACAACGCCACCATGCGCCCAACCGATAACGACTGGCGCAACTGCGCACAGGTCTTGTCACGTCGAGATTTTGAGACGCTGATGAGGAAAGGGTGGTGACCGAGGTCCAATCGGTGAGCTGGTTCGCCACTGCTTATCTGGCGCACTAAGCTCGCTCAGGAGCCTTGTTCAGTGAGGCAGGTTCATAGGTGGCATTAGATAATACCTCCTGCATCCATTTCGGCATCATGCATGCTCTAAGGGTTGCCAGTTCGACAGGGCTGAGGGCGCAGGTAATTTTGGAAAGCGTCTGCGAAGACAGCCCATCTTTGCCGAGGTAATAAAGTGCGGTCAGTGCCATGCCCACCATAGTGCCAGCGTGCTGCAAGCGATGACTGGACACATGCTGTAGGCGAACCACCGCATTACCAACCTTGATTTTGCGGGTTGCTCCGCTTGTGTAGAAAGTCGGTACTACCTGCATCTGAGTACTAAGTCCCAGCCTGCGCACAGCTTCCGCACCATGTATCTGAATCGTCTCGCCATTTGCTTTAGTGAGAATGCTCATGATGGCTAGCGGGCTAGGTATGAGCCGGCGACCGGTGTAGCGGCTAAATTTTGGTCGCATGTAAATGCCGCGAGCGACGCGCTCAAGATGACCTGATTGCACTAGCCTGGAGAATGCCTTATCGACGGCAGCACGAGAGCCAGCCTCTGCGAATAGCGAGCGAGGAAAGGGCTTCCCCTTCTGCATTCGCTTAATTCGGTTCGAGATTGCTTCTGCGACGGACATGGCACCCTTAGCGATCTGATTCTTCGAAATGGACTGACTAGAGGTCTCTCTTTCAACGTCGAGTGTTACCCGTAAGCCTATGATGCAGGCTCAGCGAGCAGGCTCTGTAACTCATCTCCAACTCTCTTTAGCAGTAACTCACGGTCAGCGGGGGCCTCTGCTCCGAGCAAATAGGTGATGGCCAGGAGGGTGACCGGGTGGACATCGAGCACCTTGCAGAGATCATCAAGCTTTTCGAGCGTAGGACTGGTAGCCGCCCGCTCCAGCATGCTGACGTAGGTGCGGCTGCTAACCATTGAGAAGTCTTCCTGGGTAAGCCCCTGGCTGTGACGCACCAACCTCAACGCTTTACTAAACGAATTCCGGACTTCCATTTTGCGCTCCCGCAAAATGGAAAGATGAAGCGTGATTGAACAATATATGACTACAAAATATATTGTTCATTAGTCGAGCATGATTCTCATCAAGGGGCCTGGGATGTTCAAGACAAATCGGAAATCTGAGCTGTTTCCTGGGCGCTCCAACGGCTCTGATGACGTTCAGTTCTGGTCATTTATTGAGCAGGATGCGGCTTGGCCTTGGTTCTATCTTCAGCTGGTGGAGGACGCTGGTGGGGAATTGTTTCGCAGCATGCTAATGGTTCCGACACCCGTACAGCTTGAGCAGGTCGTAGCCGTAAAAGATGATCATGCTTGGATTGAGCAGGCCCAGCTTGTGACTCCATCGCACATCAACGATACGGAGCGCTGGACAATGGAGCCTTTGTTGGAGGTCAGTCTGATCCTTGATGATCAGGGGCTTGAGCTCGGATATAGGTATCGCGTAGAGGGAGGTCGAGAGTACAGCGTTTCTGTCGATCCGTTTCCAGACGGACAGCTGAAAACTCACATGATCTTCTCTGCTGCATTGCACATCAGGGCGGAAGGCTATTGATTTCAGGTGTTTAGCTTGTTTGGAGGTGAGGCATGACAATGCCATGCGAACGTACCCGAGCAGTGATACAGACACATGACTTTCTTCTTGAGCTCTCGCGTGATGGGTCTTTGCCCGAACGGGTTCGGCGTGATGCTCGATTCCTGCTGCGTCATTATCCAAGCCGGACTGACATGCTTATGGCCGGCCGGATTGAGGAACAGGCGGAGACGCTGCCAATTGGAGCTCTTGGCCCTGTATTCAGCTCGACAACAACTCTCTAATAGGTATCGAATCGGATGTGATCGCTCTCGCCCTCTACAATCGCGGGCCCACATGAGCGTATGAGGAAGCTTTAAGAAGGGGCTCAGTCGCGCGCGGTGGGGGGATAGGCCTGTACAACTGGGCTGGCGTTTCCCTGCGGTAACGGATAACCCATATATTGCTGCCTTCAGCCGCATCACCGGGTTCGCAGCGCGAGCCGATGCTGTCCTGGCAGCTTCTGAAGGCGAGTCACCCATGTCTGAAGACATCAAGAATACCGCGATCACCGCCGCAGGTTACATTTATCAGAACCGTCAAGGCCTCAGGGTTCTTTGCGATTGGCTTGACGCACCGGCTCGCTATACCCGGGTGAGGTTTGAGTGTGACGACGAGGCTGTCGCGCCGACAGGGCTGGATGACATCGTTGTCGAGCGTGCAGATAGCCTGCTTGATCTCCAGCAGGTCAAGTTCACCCCTGATCCAAACGCGCATCCGCTCTGCTGGGATTGGATGCTGGAAAAGACTGGCAAGACAGCGCGATCGAGGTCGATGTTGCGCAAGTGGTTCGATGCTTTCAAGGCGTTGGAACCGGCGCGTACGGGCTTATTTTCGTTGACGACCAATCGCCGGCCGGATGCCGATATCGAAGCTTGCCTCAGCGGCGGCAAGATCTCCTTTGCCAGGATCCCCGAGCCCAGGCGCTCTGAGGTCATCGCGGAACTTGGTGGCGAGCAAGACTGCGAGGCGTTTTTTAGCCAGCTGCACATTTTTCACAGTGACAAGGGGTTCGACACGCTGGAGCAAGAGGTCGATGCGCGACTTCGCAAACACGGCACTCCTGAGGGTATTGCTAACCTCAAGTACGTAGCTTTGAACTGGGCGACGCGGAAAAACTTCCCACCCCCTGACGGTTGGATCACGCTGGAGCAGGTTCGCACCATCCTGCGCTCGACACCAGCGGCGCCTTTGCCAGAGGACTTCGTTGTCCCACTGGGCTACGAGGTGCCTGATGAGACGTTCCATTCGGAGTTTGCCCGTGACACCGTCAATGCTACTGGTGGGGCGATCGTGCTCACTGGGCCGCCGGGTCGTGGAAAAAGTACCTATCTGAGCGCGTTGTGCGACACGCTCGCTGAGCGGGGCATCCCTACCGTCCGGCATCATTACTTCCTCTCGACGACGGAGCGAGGGCGAGACCGGGTGAACAGCTATGTAGTCGAGCAGTCCATCGAGGCGCAAGTCAAACGGTTTCATCCGGATGTTCAGGTGCCGGTGGGCGACCTGCGCTCGCTACTTGAAGCGTGTGCTTCTCACTACAAGCAACTGGCCAAGCCGTTCGTTCTTGTCTTGGACGGGCTGGACCACGTCTGGCGCATTAACGCCGAGGACAAGCGGCCGCTGGACGATGTGTTTGCCCAGGTGATCCCATGCCCGGACAACATGGTGCTGCTCGTCGGCACCCAGCCAGTGGACGACGTCCAGTTACCGACGGACCTGCTTGCTGTCGCGCCTAAAGCGGAGTGGCGTACGCTGCCAGCGATGTCTGAAAACGCAGTCCTGTCCTATTTGCGCAAGGCATTTCAGGAAGGCAGATTTACGACTGGATTCGAGGGCGAGGATGGAGTTGAAAGGCAACTGCAGGAGACTGCGACCGCGCTTCGTACGCAGACCAATGGTCATCCTCTGCATGTCATCTATGCCGTTGCGGAGCTTGAACATACCAGTCGCAGTTTGTCGAGGTGGGACGTCGAGCAGCTGAAGGGGGACTTAAGTAGGGAGGCACAGTTCTACTACGCATCGCTTTGGCAAAGCCTCCCTCCAAGCCTCAAGGACACATTGCGGCTCGTATGCGCCTTCTCGTTCTTCTGGCCTAGATCTGCATTCGGGGAGATCGCCACAAAAGTCGGCACGGCGGAGCCGGAGGTCGCAAAAGTTGAGCATCTGCTTCACTCCTCGGCGGCTGGCCTGAAGGTTTTCCACGAGAGCCTTGCAGTCTTCGTGCGCGCAACCCCAGGCTACGTCGACCGCATTGAGGAGCTGATGCCAGCAGTAGCAAGTTGGTTGGAGAGCTCAGCGCCCACCTCGCTACGCGTGAACTGGCTCTGGACGGTTCAGGCGAGATTGGGTGACCCCAAGAACCTTATCGCCGGTCTCACCCGCGACTGGATCATGCTCCGCCTGGAAGAGGGATACCCGGAGTCGCTTTTTGACACGCTGCTATCAGACGCGCTGGTTGCAGCGCTGGATACCAAAGAGTTTGCTGAAGCCTATCGGCTCCAGCATTTAAAGGGGCGGATGGTCGGTGGGAGCCGATACCAGATGCAGAGCGACGACATGGCCAGGCTGATCTCGTTCACCTTCTTCCTCACCACAGAGGAGAGTGTCGTGCGTGAGGCTCTAGCCTCTAGACACGAGATGGACATCCTCCAGCTCGCCGCGCTTGGGTTGGCCCTGCGTACACGGGGCGATGAGATTGTGGCTGAAATGTGTGGTGAAGAGGCGCTTCGTCGGTTCAGGGGGCTTAGTCGTTTCTCCAGCAGGTACTCGTCGAGTGCTGGCTCTGATGAGTTCCAGTTCCTGGTCGACGCATTTGCACGGCTTGGCGTCATCGGTGCGACACCAACAGCGCTAGCTCAGCTGGTTTCCGAAAACGGGGCGGCCGTTTGGCTGCCAAGAGTCCAGATATTGGTTGAGGAAGGTAATTTAGACGACTTGATGGAGGTCGCTGCTTCGCTTGCTGCTGGTAGGAGCAAGAACCTCATCAGTGACGCGTGCGTTCGCGCGGCAGCGACCGCTGGAGTGAGCATCACCGAGCGCGATGACTTCAGCGCGCTTGCCCGAACGCCCCTCGTCGCTGCCGTAGAGGCAGCTTGTAAGAGGGTTTCCAAGCCCATGAACGAGCCTATCCCCATTGAGTGGCTCAATGGTAACTACTACGAGCGCAAAGAAGATCTGGCTACACTCGCGCACCACTGGTTCTTTAGCGCCGTTCATCTGAGCCTGTCTATGGCTGTAGAAGGGCAGACCGCCTTCGAGTTCGTGCGAGCTCCCTCCTACAAAGACAAGGCGAACATCACCGACTTTCTCAACGCACTCTCTGCGGCCGGTGCACAGGTTGCGCACCAATGGTGGCAGGGGGAGTTCATAGACTTCCATGAGCTGTTCGCGTTACTCCAGACAGTGGAGTTCAGGCGTTTCAGGCAAAACCATGACGAGAGCTCTGCAGCCGAGGACTTCCGGAGCGCACTGCATCGAATTGCCTGCGACATTCGTGTAGGGAGCATCCTGCAGGGGCACTTCGACGATGTGCCCCTGACCAAGGAAACTATGGAGGCGGCCGGGCAGTACGTTTGGTTTGACAGTGAGTCCTTCCGCACTCAGTACGCGTCCGGATTGCTGGCGAGGATGGGCGATGATGCGGCGGCGGCGTTCGTTGAGTCCCAGCGTATCCTGCTTGATGCAGAGATCTGCCGTGAAACCAGCGTACATCTTCAGACACCGCTCCAGCTTTGTTCCATTGCGCTAGCCCATGGGTTGAGCGCCAGTGCTCGCGAGTTGTGTAAGCAGACCTGGGAGCTGAGTACTGGCTATGCGCATCGTAAAGACCCTACGCTGAACAACACGGTCGACGCCATCGGCTACCTAGTTGATGTCGCACCGAACGACTCCCGTCGATTGCTCGGCCGTATTGCGCCGCAGGTGCACCACGTCCTGGACTACACCGACGGGAAGGGCACCAGACATGTTCTGGCGGCCGCCGATCGGCTGCTTGCGAAGTTGAAGCCGTCTGCTCTGGTAATCAAGTACGAGGAGCACATACACGCAGGCGACTGGTCGCAAGCAGAGGACAGTCTGCGGGAATACGTGGTGCAAGGCATCGAGGACGGTTGGCCTCTGGACGCGTTGATGCGAACCGCACTACATCCTGAGATTCATGACGTGCTGAGTAAACTTGCACTCGAAGGTAACTCAAGGGCTGCAGAGCGGCTTGGCGTCCTTCGGGAGCACGTCGGTTGGGACATCGGTTTGCTGCAGAGACCGGAGTATCCCGGCAGTAGTAGCGAGAGCAAACCTTACACGGGAGATGTAACGGACTTTGCACCGGAACAACTCAGCGACCTGCTCGACAGTTTATCGGCCAGCCACAGCGAGCAAGAGAAACTCCTTCGCGACTGGTATCAGCACTGGGATAAAGCGGGGCAAGGAAAGCGACTGCTCTCGGCGCTCGACGGCTTGCTTCTGTCAGAAAAGGGCTGGCCCAGCGGAGTCTTGGTGCTGTCTGACCTGGCCTTTCAGACGAGGCGCAAACTAAGTGGCGTGAAGGCAGCATGGAAGTACCTTGTCCAGGCGCATATCCGAAACGGTGCCTGGGTCGGGTTTGCGGAGAAAGAAGAGAAGACCCTCAGCAGACTCGATTTAGTCGTCAAGCATTATCCGCAGCGCTGTGACGAGTTTGTGGCTGCGACAACCTACGCCATGTTCGGCGATCCTGAACCGCCACGTGTGGCGCCCACGGAAGTTATGGTCTACTTCTATGCGCGACAAAATAGGATCGCTGAGGCAGTGAAGTTCGCGGAGACGATGGTCAATTGCGTTATTGAAGACACCCGTACCCTGCCGTTGGAGCGGCCTCGCTGGGCGGCTGAGTTGGTATCTTCTGAGATAGCGGAGGCTTGATGGACGAGCTTCGCATCCTCGTTGCTCGGCTTGGTTGGCCGTCAACGTCTACAAGGTGGTGGGCCATGCAGGAGCTGGCAGCTAGGCTGGGGGAGCCAGGTTCGAAGGCTGAGACCGAGTCCGTGCTTCTCCAAATGCTGAGCTCACGCCAGCTTGAGGCCGAAGTGGTCGAGATCCTGTGTATCTTCTGGATGGCGGTAAGAGCATGCGGCTACTCCCCCACTTCCAAGCTGGCTGAGAGCACTTCGAGTGTTGGCGCTGATGGAAAATTGACCCACCCTGCCGATTGAAATTTGACCCAGGGCGGATTGCTAATTTTGTTACCAGCAACTGTGGATAAG
>NZ_JACFYZ010000022.1 GCF_015712065.1 Ectopseudomonas chengduensis | reverse complement strand
TCAAAAATTGAGCAGAAGCAGTTGAACACCTGGGTCAGTTTTCAGTCGGCAGAACAGCCTCTACTGGGTCAGTTTTCGGTCAGCGGCAACACATAAGAAGGCTGCCATGAACCCCGATGCACTGACCGACCAACTGGAACTCTTTCTCGACGTGCTGGAGACCGGTAGCTTCTCCGCAGCGGCAAGGCGCCATCCGCTCACGCCTTCGGCAGTGGCACGGCGCATCGACGCCCTAGAGCGCGCCATGGGTAGCAGTCTGTTCAGTCGCACGACTCATGCGGTACGCGTCACCCCGGCGGGCCTGGCGTTCGCCGAGCGCGCCCGGCGCATCCTCGCCGAGCTGCACCTGGCCCGCGCCGAAGCGGTGTCGTTGAGCAGTGCACCGGAAGGCCTGATTCGCATCGACGCCCCCTCCCCCTTTGGGCGCCGCCACCTGGCTCCGGCGATTGCCGAGTTCCTGCGCGCAAACCCCGGCCTGGACGTGCAACTGCGCCTGATCGACAGCTTCATCGACCTACAGGGCGAACACCTGGGCGAGGTGGATATCGTCGTGCGTATTGGCCCCCTGCCCGACAGCCGCCTGGTGGCCACGCCGCTGGCGTCGATGACGCGTATCGTCTGCGCCAGCCCGGAGTATCTGCGTCGACGCGGCATTCCGCGCAGCCCGCTGGAGCTGGAACAGCACGACGGCCTCGATTGGGACAGCCTGGCGCCACCCTACGCCTGGCGTTTCGAAGTCGACGGCAAGCTGCAGCTGTGCAAGCCCAAGCGCCTGCGCCAGACCAGCAACAATGCCGAAACCCTGCTGTTCAGCGCCCTCGCCGGCCTTGGCGTGGCCCACCTGCCCACCTGGATGAGCAGTGAGCATTTGCAACGTGGCGAGCTGATCCCGCTGTTCTGCGAACAGGGCCTACCACCCGTCGAGCCGGTGAGCATCTACGCCCTGCGCCTAGAGCGCGAAGCCAGCCCGCGAACACGCCTGCTGCTGAGCTTCCTGAAGCAGCGCTTCGGCTTTCCGCCGCCCTGGGACCAGGCACTGCAAACCAGCCTGGCCATCCCACAGCAGTAAGATCATGACCCTAGGGTGCGCCGCGCGCACCACGAAAACCACCGCGTGACGGCCACAAAAAACCCGGCACCTAGGCCGGGTTTCTCGTGCAACTTAAGCTCAGGCCGGAGCCTGGGTGCGGCCCTTGTAGGAACCGTCACGGGTATCGATCTCGATCCAGTCGTCGATGTCGACGAACTCGGCAACCTTGATCTCGGTACCGTTGCGCAGCTTGGCAGGCTTCATGACCTTGCCAGAAGTGTCGCCACGAGCAGCGTTCTCGGTGTAGACAACCTGACGCACGATGGTGGTCGGCAGGTCGACGGAGATCACTTTGCCTTCGAAGAACACGGCTTCGCAGACGTCGCTCATGCCTTCTTCGATGAACGGCAGAACGCTTTCCAGATCTTCGGAACGCAGCTCGTAGGAGTTGTATTCCGGATCCATGAACACGTAGTCCTCACCGCTGATGTAGGACAGGTTCACTTCCTTGCGCTCGAGAATCACCGGCTCCATCTTGTCGTCGGCTTTGTAGACGGTCTCGGTCTTGGAACCGTTGAGCAGGTTCTTCAGCTTCATCTTGACGATGGCGCTGTTACGACCGGACTTGGTGAACTCGGCCTTCTGGATCAGCCACGGCTGGCCATCGATCAGGGCCACGCTGTTGACTCTCATTTCTTGTGCAGTTTTCATGCGAATATCCGAAATATGCGGGAGGTACAGAAATCTAGGCCGCGTATGATAGCCAATTTAGGTAAAACTGTTCCAGCATCGTGGCAAGATCCGACCGAACGGCCTGTTCGTCACACCATTGCTCGGCGTGTCGCTGCAGTACCGGCCATACCTCGAGAAGCGCAGGCCAGGCCGTTCCCATCCCTTCCCCCGCATTCCAGGCTCGCCAGAATTCAGCCTGAACAGCAGCGGCTTCAGACATCAGATCGGCGTTATAAATCGCCAGAAACGCCTCAAGTTTGTCCCAGTGCGCCCCTTCCTCCTGCGGGTAGATGTGCCAGAGCAATGGCCGCCCCGCCCATTGCGCTCGCACGAAGGAGTCTTCGCCACGCACCGCGTTGAGGTCGCAGCACCACAACAGGCGGTCGTAGTCATCCTGCGCCACGAAAGGCAGCACATGGATCAGCAGATTGCTGCGCTGCCGCTGATCACCAGGCACCAACTGCACCTCGCCCAGCCAGGCCTGCAGATTCGCCAAAACCTTGCCTTGCGGCACCAGCAATTGAGTCGACTGCGAATCGGCTGCCAGTGCATCTAACCATCCCGCCAGCCCCGCATTTTCATAAGCGAACAACGAAATCAGTCGCGCCCCGGGTTCCCTTATCACGCCAAGCGACTGCAGGAACGCCTGCTGCGCCTGCGCGTCTGCCTGAAAGGCGCGCCGCTGCGCCAGCAGATTGGCCTCGCGCAGCAAACCGCCCGTGCCCTCGACGAATCCGGGAAAGAAGAAGAACTTCTGCAAACCGCTTGGTTGCGGTGATGGCAGGCCATGGCAGCCTGCCACCCAGTCTTCGGCACTAAGGTATTCCAGATTCAGCCACAAGCGACGCGTGCCGCTGGCCGCCATTGCCTCGATATAGGCAGACGGCAACTGACAGGCGAAGGCCTCTATCACCACCTGCGCAGGCTCAACCGCAGGGAACGGCTCACGCCACTGGTGCACCTCGACACCGCTCCAGTGTTGGCACTCAGCATCGACACTGGCCTCGGGGCACAAGCGTACGAAGGCACCCAACTCGTCGACCCACAGGCGCACAACATGCCCCTGCTCGGCCGCCAGCTGTCGGGCCAACCGCCAGGTCACGCCGATATCACCGTAGTTATCCACCACGCTGCAGAAGATGTCCCACCTGGCCACGCTGCGCCCCTTCAAAAAATGATCGCCATTCTAACCGGCGAGCAAGAAAAAGCCCGCCAGAGGCGGGCCAAGGGGAGCGCTGGAGCGAGCGCGGGGTAAATCAGTGAATCAGGCCAGCAGCGAATCGCCCTCACGACGAATAGCGCTGCTGAGCAGCCAGACCGCCTGGCAAGCCAGCGCAGCCTCACGGGAAGCGAAAGGGCCGGCTTTGGGCTGGCCATCCACCATCACCAGCCAGCACGCCATATGACCATCGGACCTGAGCTCAGCCGGGACGGCGCTGCCAACCAGGGAAACCACATCGATACGGGACATCATGACCTCCAAGCCAATTCAATCTCTGTTGGGCTCAACATTAGGCCGATGCCTCGCCAGACAGAAATCAGTGCTCTCGATAGTGACCATGGATATTGCCAATGGCGGAAGCACAGGCGGCACAAACTGCGCCATGCGCGGTATAGGCATTAAAGTGCCTTTAATACCCAGCCTCAGAGCAATTTAAGGCATTTTATTGCCTTTATTTGCAAAGGCTACTAGTCTAAACGGCATTAAAGTGCCGGAGTCGATATGCACTCTCTCACCCTGCAACTGTACAGTGGCCACGCTTGGCATGACGCCATGCATCTCAATTTCGAGCAGCCCGAGGCGGGTCTGGCGGGGGCATGTTCTTTTGGCTATGAGCAGGCATATCTGCTTGAAACGCTGGAGCACATTGGCAGCCGCCTTGAGCACGCAGTTAGCGTCACAGTGCCGTTGGACTGGGAATCCTATCGAGCAAGCGAAGCGCCTGCCTTCCTGCACGACATACTGCCCGCTGGAGCAGCAAGGCGCTTCCTTCTCCAGCGCCTGGGTGACCAAAAGCCCGAGAATCTTGGACTGGATTTATTTTTGCTAAGTCGGTGCGCACCAGCGCCGGTGGGAAACCTGCGTATCAAGGAGGCAGCAGCAGCGCTTCAGGAAAGTCCGCTGTTAGGCTTCTCTCGCGAGGATGTAATCAACCGCGACTCGCGCTTTCTGGAGTACGCCTACGAGCAAGGTGCGGCTATCGGCGGCGCAACTGGTGCGGGTGGCGAAGCGCCCAAATTATTGCTGACTGAAGACCGAGAAGGCGCCCTGCACCCAGATGCGGCTTTGCCGGATGAGTCTGCAACCCGCCACTGGTTTGTAAAGTTCGCGCGAAACCAGGCCAGGCAGACCGACCAAGACATCCTGCGTAGCGAGTTCTGCTACTACAGAGCCATTCAGCGGCTTGGCCTGGATACCGTACCCGCAAAGGGTCTGGCACTAGAGGAAGGCCGCAAGCCTAGCCTGTGGATGCATCGCTTTGATCGCCATCTCAGCGCCGCAGGCGTAGAGCGCAGCGCAATGGAATCCCTGTACTCACTCGCAGGAGTAACCGTGCCGGGCAGCTACCTGCTGCATACCGACGCCCTGAATCACTTGGTCCGGCTGTGGCAGAAGACGGGGCAAGGCGCGCAAGTTGGCGACATGATCTTTGAGTATCTACAGCGAGACTTACTCAACCAGATCCTTGGCAACTCGGACAACCACGGCCGCAATACCTCGATTTTGCGCAACAGCACGGGGCTGAAACTCGCCCCTATCTACGACCTTGCGCCCATGGTGATGGATGATGAAGGCGTCACTCGCACCACAAAATGGCCTCAATCCATAGAGATTGCCGGCGAGGTCAACTGGCGCCAAGCCTGCGCCGCACTAGCGCAATGGACCGACGCAGATGTTCTTTATGAAAGACTCAGAGGCGCAGCACAAGACTTCCTGGCCCTTCCCGACCTACTGAGCGATCAAGGGTTGCCAAACTCCACGATGAATCATCCGCGTATTGCGCTGCGCACCCTTCATCAAAGACTCAACCGATGGGAGCTTGTCTGAATGGATATCATCGAGCGCAATCGTATTCTGACTGAAATACAGACCCAACTGGCATCGGGCGAGTTGACCATCGGCCAGGCCGTGCGCAAATTACGCAAGGAAATCACCGGATTGCAGCAGGCCCGTTTCGCACAGATGTGCAAACTTTCACTGCGCGCCCTTCGTCAATTGGAACATGACGAGTCGAATCCAACCGTGCAGACCCTCAATAGCGTGTTCAATCCATTTGGGATGCAAGTTGGCATTGTGCCGAAGAGCCGAATTCAATAGAGGTAGCCTGAGCCTTGAGGGTAGCGACAGCCCAGACGGTTCGATGGACGGTTTTTTAATGGTGCTAGGACTGGACTCGAATCCGTATGCCGTTTTAGCGGCGGTGGAGTTTAAGTCTCAGAGGAATTCTCATAAAAACAGCGACTTAAAAGCGGCTTTTCCGTAAACAGCACAGCTAAGATTCTCTGCAGCCTGCGAATTTCAAGGGGGATCTATCGAGCTGCGGAACCTTTGGTCTGCGCCGGATTGACTGCTTTCGGTTCTACTCAGAGCTGAGCCAATAGAGGATTGGAGTAAGCGAACGGAAATCACATCTTCCCATAGGAATGGGATCCGGGATCTCTGAACCTCGGCTGCTAGCCATTACTTAAAGACGCCTGTGCTAACGGGGTAAATTCCTCCACCAGCGCATCGGCGAACATAGCGAGCCTGACACCGCTTTACTTAAGCACCCCAAGCAGCTTCCATAGCCGCCTGGATTCGGCATCGGCGCTGATCAACTCGTCCAGCAACTCGCCAAGCGGCTGGTTGCCCCACTCCACGGCCCGACGAATGACATAAGGCACCGGGCTATGTGGCTCGGTTCTGGCGAGGTAGTCGGCGATCTGCGCAAGATGGCGATAGGCCTGCTCACGACTGCTGGGCATACCAGCCATAGGCAGCGAAGGTGTAGAGGGCTCGGCAGTCGGCCCGTCCACTTCGGCAACGATCTCTGGCTCGGTTGAAGGGATGTGTTCTGACATCGGAACGAACTCCTCGATCTGAGCACGTAGGCTGGTCAGTGTCTGACGCAGGGCACCGAAGCTGGGGGCCAACTCAGCCAGCCAGCCGTCGCTCCAGTTTTCCAGCCGTTCGAGAGCCGCGAGAGCGGCCTGCAGCTCAACATCAGCAGTGATGAAATGACTCGTTGGTGTCTGCCTGAGCCTTTCATGTAGCTTGCGATATTCCAGTCGGGCCGTTTCTGCCGCGATCTTGTCCTGCTTGCTGTCACTCATTTGCACCTGACGCTGCCGCAACTGCAGCCAGTCGTGCAGGTTCACGTGCGCGAACTCTTGTGCATCGATGCCAAAGAGCGGCGTCTGGATCAGCAAGGTGGCGCTGTATTGGCGAACCATCCACTCCAGGGGAAAGACACGCCAGCTGCGGTCACCTTCCTCTGGCTGCGGATGCAGAGTATCCGGATAGCGTTCGCATAACCCAGTCAGCAAAGCCAGTGCCGCGTTTACACCGGCGAGTCCGCGGCGATGTATCCAGGCTTCGCCCAGCCAAACGGCAATCATCAGATCCTTGCTGCACCCTCGCAGTAGATCACCTGCCAACGCCTCCAATGCGGCCCAGTCTCCGCGCTTGAGGTCGCTTTGCCAGACACCGGTTGGCAGACTCGCATCATCCTCACGCCGTAGTTCTCGCAGACGATCCCAAGCGCCCTCGTAACGCAGACTGGGGCCGCAAACGGTGTCACCGGGAATGGGTTCCAGATACTGTTCGATAGACGCGGATGTCATGGTTCCACCACCTCACTTCGCAAAGCCTGGAGCTGGAAGCTGGAGAATGGCGAACTGGGTGCGGCGACAGGTAGAGGCTGGATTGACAGGGGTAGCTTGCTGCCCTGACCAAGCAGTGACAGGCGAATAAACATTTGAGCCTGCGGGCTGGCATCCAGCGCTCCCCGAACCGGGACCTGCAAGGTGAGAGGAAAGTCCGTGTAGTCCATGTTCGGCAGACGTTGGGGCACCACGTGCGAGCGCATCATGCGCAGCAAAGCCCAGGGGCCACGATACTCCCAACCCGCTTCAAGGTCATTTACGGCCATGCTGGGCTGCAACGGATCTATCACCGGTCGTTGGCTGCTGTCGCGCGCCCAGCGCAACACAAGCTGCAGCGGATCACCAACGTTCCAGTGCAGGCGTTGGCCAGACTCGCCTGGATGACTGATCTGGTGCCCCGCTCCATTCAGAGTCCAGGCAATTACCTGATCGGCGCCCCGCTCGTCCTCGCGATCCGTTCGCCAACGCACTTCAAGCTCCACGCCAATTGTCCCGGATTTGTCGCGTATGAACATTGGGCCAAGCCAACTTCTGGCCTGCCTCATCCGAGAAAGGAAATCTTCAGCCGCCAGGCGGTTGCCTGGCGATGCTAATACCAGTCCCTTCTCAGCGACCTCCAGATGAGTATCGATCAACTCCAGCAGGTGTTTGACGCGAGCAGGGTCAGCATCGCCATTTTCCAGGCTATATGAGAACGGAAAACGTCCTGCCAAATACTGGTTGAAATAATCCGCCAGTGCGCTCCACGCCTGTTCTGCGCCCTTTATCTGCAGCTGACTGCAGCGCTTGTGCACTTGATCAGTAATACCACGGGTATATCGGGCCAGATCGCCATCGCCCTGTGGCAGACTGGCTGTTGACAGCACCTGCAGGCAGTTGTCGACGTCCACTTCCACCAGGTCCCTGGTCACCAGTTGCTCGAACAACGCAGGAGCGCTGGTGGGGTTCTGCGCTTTGTACTTCTGCATTTCATCCATTATCGAGCCAAGCCTCGACACCTTGTCTTGTAGGGACAGGGGCAAATCTGTCTGTGTCCTCAGCCACGTAAGTTCGGGTCTGACCCTGTCGATGCTGGTACTGATCTCCGCGAACTGTCGAGATAATGATGCTTTCAGATCCTGCACATCGGTGGCCCGGAACAACTTGAGTCCCAGATCGGGCTTACCATCCCAATCGGACACCGGGTAGCGTTCGGTGAACAGTGGCAAGCTGTCGATGTCAGCGAGTACGGCATCTACATCCGCCATGGCACGCAAGGTCAACTGGGATTGAAGAGTATTGGCCAAATCGGCACGTCCAAGAGCCGCCAAAGCTTGGATGACCTCCATGGCCTTTTCGACAGAGACATTGAACCGGCTCTCCGAAGATCCGTAGATATAGCGTCCACCTGATGAGGTCAGCTCTGACCACATAGCGATAGCGGCGGCTTGTTCAGCAGCCTTAAGCATGCCGGGACGATACGCCGGCGAGATCTGCGCCAACTCCTGAGCCACAAAGCTCTGGTAGCTTTGCTGGTAAACCAGTGCCTGAGCCATTTGCTGCTCGGTCAAATTGATCACCCCACGAGTATCAACGGCGCTATCCGTGCGGCGCATTGCGCTTACCGCAAAATCTCGCTTGAGCAGATCATTGATACTCCTCGACAGTTTGCTGATGTGCTCCTGCAAAACCAGCGTTCCGCCAGCCTGCCGCTGCAGGAGGTTGTCGCGACTAGCGGCACCCTCGATCCATTGACTGTGGAAACCTTTGCGCAGTTGCTCAGCCTCGAGCGTAACGGAGGCTTCAACGCTTGGCCCCAGAAGTCGGCTCTGCTTCACATCGTTCATCAGGTCGCGGTAACCCGGCACCAACTCCTCACCACTACTATGGCTCCATGCGGAATTAGTAAGAATGATCAGATCCTCGAGATGCCCGATAAGGCTGTTGATTTCCTCAAGCTTGTTCAGCGAGGTATCCCTGCCATATTCCAGATCGTTCAGGTTCCTTTTGAGATAACCGGCAGGCGTAACGAAGTTCCCTGCCAGGAAGTACTGCGCCAGCCAAAACTTCATCAACGTTTGAAACTGTCCAGAGAGTTGCCTGCGATTGGGCTCCAGATCCACGGGGCGCAGTCCAGGTGCAGCAAGGTTCCGCAAGGTCTGGTCGTAAAAGGATCTCCGGGCCAAGCTAGAGGGGTCGAGACTAAGTCCCAGTGCATCGTTGCTGAGTTGGGTCAGTGACTCGATAAAGCCCTCCTGGCCGCTTAGGGTATCGTTGAGCAGACGATTGTGCCGCTCCAGGCTTACAACGCCCTCAGCCAAGGTGCGAGCCTTCACATAGTTCGGCCACTGATCCGGCTGGGCGCTTTCGACATCCGGGCGACGTTGCTCGTTGCGGATATCCAGCAACGTCTTGAGCTGGTACTCCTGCAGTTGCTGCAGTGGCACCAGCGCCTCGCGGCGAGCCATACCACGCAATAGCAGGTCCATCTGGGTATCCAGCGAAGAGCCCCAGGAGGTGGGGTAGACCAACGATGAAAAATGCCAGCGGGGGGCTCGCTGCAGCAGCATCCAGAACCCCTGAACATTGAGCCGGGCTTGCTCCTGACGACGCTCGGGGGCTCGCAGGCTCACGTGCCCGGCATGCACCTCCTCCAATAGGCGACTCAACTCACGCGCATCCTGCTGTCTTGCCTGCCATACCCACAGCATGCCCACCAGCCAGCAGAGAGCCAGCACCGCGGCAACGCCGCCCACTGTTTTCTGCCAACGCTGACGTAGGCGCAGCACGCGCGGAAGAGCCTGTGCCAACCCCTGTTCGGCTAGCAGCCGCTGCCGCCACAGCAGCTGAGTGAATGCCCCTTGCATCGCAGGCTGCTCACCAGGATAGAGCTGCTCGGCATTCGATTCTTCACGTGCCTGTGAGGCCCCCAGATAGAGGCCGCGCAATCTTGGAGCCTCGCCTTGGGCATTGCCCTGAAAAACGGGCTCCAGCAAGTTACGCAGGTTGCCCTTGAGAGCCAGCAACAGATCAGGCAGGCGATATAAATCCTCAGCTAACTCGCCTTTCAAAGTACCGACCTCAATGATGGCTGCCTGCAAGCTTTGAACTACAGATTCCAGCGCATCATCGAGCCAATAACTCTGCCAGCCGGCATCCAGCCCATAGGATGATGACCACCCCAACAGACGCTCACGGCCTTCTTCAGGAAGTGCGGCTACCAGCTCCTGAAACCCCGGCATTTCCTCGAAGCCCGTAATCAGGACATACACCGGAAGCCCCAGGCCAAGACGCTGAAGCAACTCACCAAAGCGACGGCGCAGAATAACCACGTCGGCTGCACTCTGGGCTCCGTCCTGCAACTGGCCAAGTGGGATATTCCAGATCACGCCATCCAAAGGACGCTGGCCACGCAGCCTAAGCAGCATACTGAGCAGACGACGCCAGACGAAGGTAGAGGCTGTACTGCCATCGCTGGGCAGGAATACGCCTTGAGGCACCACCAGTACGGCGCCATCCTGGTCGGCCCACCACCGGCCAAACCAAGCTGGACGTCCAACAGGCGTGAGCTGCCAATCGCTACAGAGCTGGCTACCCTCCCGCGGATCGCCGAGCAGCATCAGCCAGGAAACCTGATAGCGCGACTCGATCCCCTGTTCCTGTTCCATCCTGCGTACCGCGGCATAGAAGCTACGAATCGCCATACCGGACTGAGTACGCAACCACCAGAACAAAGCAGCCAGGGCTACAAGCAGCAGGAGAATACCTACCACGCTGAGAACGATCGCGAGGGTGCTCATTCAACCGGGCTCCCACCGTCGTCCATTGTGATCAGATGCATCAAGGGGGTCAGCTCCGACTGAATGTCACTCCACATCCAGTGTCCGACCGTGCTCAGAACCACCAGCAACCCGCAGATAGCCAGTCCCAGGCGCATACCATCTGGCAGCACTCGCCTCATGGGTAGACGTAAAGGCGCAGCACGGCTCGGCCGCGCCAGGCTGCTCATCGCGCCATTCACCGCTGGCTCACGTTGCCAGGCGAAGGTGAAAAGTGCATGCCGCCAGCGCGCATGCAGCGCCCGGCCGCGGTCGCTACGCAAACCACCATAGAAGCCAAGAATCAAGCACTGGAGGTAGACGTTAGCCAGATCACGAGAGGCCGGAGCCCGCTCCTTGAGGAGTTTGTGAATGGCACGTGGCAGTCGCTCACCTGCATTGCGCGAACCATACAAGCGCGTTTCGAGCGGACGTGGCTGCCATGCCGACCTGCCTGGCCAGTCATCGAACAAGAGCCGTTCATCAACCAGGGCGACGAATGCATAGACCATCGCCTTGACCTGGCTCGAGGAGGATGCGCCGACACTGGCGAATGCGCTGCGCCAGAGACGGCGAACCACGAGGATCGTGGCCTCTGCCATGCGTTCGATCTGTTCGTTGCCAGGGTTGCTCAGTCCTGCCACACCATCCCAAACCTCTCGCCATTCAATCCAGGCTTCCCGAAAAGCCTGGCTCAGAGGTGCCTCTCCGAACTCTGGGGGGTAAAGAGAAACGCTCCTTTGCGACATCTATGCATCCTTGGCTTGGGAAGGCTGATTTCAGTGGCTATCGGTCGTAAATAGAAGAACTTGCCAGGGACTTGAACTCACCCTCTGAGAGGTAACCGCCAGGCAAAGTGGTTGCTCCGGATCGAACCAGTCACCGGAAGCCTGAATCAGAAAAAGGTGAGTTTCCTCACCCACACCATACGCGGCTCGTTCGTGGCGGTTCATGGGCTGGTGAGGCAGACCGCTCATGCGCTGCTGTACGAGTGTCGGTACGTGTTGTCGCGAGGCGATCACTGCCTGTCCCAGCCATGCCCGCGCAGCTTCCTGCCCAGAGCCCGCCGGCATGCGCAGCCCCACGACAAGGCGCTGACGACCTGTCTGGGTATCTGGCAAATCAATCGAAAACCCTTGCTCGGAATGCTCGAATACCAAGCAACGGTAACCGACGCGGATGCTGTCCAGACTCCGGTGCAGCCACTCGATTACTTCGTCGAAGCCTCGCTTGAGCTCAAGAAAATCAAGGGGCGCAAACGCAGGCACGCCGTTCAATGGATCCAATGCACTCCAAGCTCCTGCCAACCCGGCCAGTAAGCCATGCAGATTCGCTGGAGTAGCCGCTCGACTGTTCAAAGCGACTTCAACTTCCGGGAGACGGGCCCACAGCGCCGTCAATTGCCGTCTGAGCTCCTGCGCATCATCACGATTTCCCGCTTGCTCGGCTTGGCGCAACCGTCCGGCGAGGAACAGGCATTTTTCGCGCCCCCTTGCGCATAGCGCAGAGACCATCTGACCCAGGTCAGACTCGGGCAGGATCAATCCCATCGGTGGCACGTAGGGTTGCCTGACGAATCCACCACCCTCGTTGGAGATCCGCAACAGGGGTAGACAAATCGAATCAGCCCTGTCGCTATCAGTCACCAAGCGTAGATTGGGGCGCCAGACGAGAATCGGCTCTGGATGCTCGCCGCTGGCAAGATCAGGTACCGCCTCTGCGAGATGTGATTGCAATCGTCCGTTGAGGGGCAGTACCTGGCCGCTGCGGCCAAGAGGGTTGACTGCCAGGTAGACGGTCACGCTGGCATTGGCTGAAGCTGCCACAGCAGGTCCCACATCGAACTCAAGAACCTTGCCGCCACCCGGTTGCACACTGACGGGCAAGCCATCTGGCAGGATCGCCTCAAGGGACTGGATACGCACCAGGCCGGTACTCAGTGCGGCAGGGTCGACCTCCAATTCGGCCACCCCCCAGAACCAAGGATTGCCGGCTCTGGCGCAGAGCGCAGCGATAACCTCAGCGCGTATCCCCTGCAGTTGGAAATGCTGAGGCAACAGTTGCATGCCCTCGTGCCAGCAGACTGCATCCGGCAACACCTTCATACCACTCCCCTTCGACATCCGCTGTTTGGCATGCACGCAGCGTGCGCAACTGGTTAGCGATCCCGATCCGTCAGCAGACGCATTTCCCTGCTATCGAAGCGAAGCCACACACGGCCTGATTCGCTCAGGCGCAAACGGTGCGCACCAGGAGTGTTATAGCCGGCGAATACCAAAAGTCCAGCCGCCTGGTCACCAGAGAAAGGGAAGTCGCGAACGTCGCGAAATTGGCCAGGCACCAGCTCCAGACTCCACACCGAAAACAGTTGCCGATAGTCACGACGGTACTGATCTCGCTCGGTGAACCACTGTTTGGAAGGAATCTCGGACAGCAGTTTGAGCAGGTCTGGATCGTGCACCGCAACGAAGTCCACAGCGATAGGCGTGTCGTCATTGGCGCGTTCCGCTACATCGAGCGTCAGGCTATCCAGTCCGATCCTCTCGCCTCGAAAACCACATCCGGTCAGCATGAGAATTAGGACCAGCAACAGAGCAGGAAAGCAGGAAATCGAACGTCCCTGTGTCATGAAGACTTCACCTTGAATTTCACATTTGCAAATTTATAGACCTGATCTAGCGTCTATGAAAGTTCGTCCTCATGACGGATGTGGATGGATCGTCAAGGACGGGCTCGGTTTTCGGCTACCCCGTTGCAGTAGCGGTCCAGCAAGGGAGTGCGAGCATAGGATCCTTCCGCTGCATTGCGCTCCAGGTACTGCCCCGGAGCCCAACCAACATGGCTGAGAGCACGCAACACAAGCTGGATCGGATCCGTCCGCCACGGGTCCAGATCACCTACGACGTCGAAATCGGTAACGCGATCGAAAAAAAGGAACTGCCTCTCGTGGTCGGTATCCTCGCTGACCTCTCCGGCAAACCCGAAACACCGTTGCCCAAGCTGATCGACCGCCGCTTCACCGAGATCGACCGCGACAACTTCAACGAAGTACTCGCCTCCATTGAGCCGCGCAGCACTTTGCAGGTGGAAAACACCATCAGCGGCGACGGCAGCAAGCTCAACGTTGAACTGCGCTTCCGCCACTTCGACGACTTCGACCCAGTCAACATCGTCAATCAAATCACGCCACTGCGCCGTTTGTATGAGGCACGCCAGCGCTTGCGTGACTTACTTACCAAGCTCGACGGCAACGATGACCTCGACAAACTGTTGCAGGACGTAGTGAGCAATACCGAAGGCCTGCAGGAGATCAAGTCCTCACGCCCAGAGAGCGAATCTCCAGCCCAAGCCGCAGCCAACGCCGACGTCGAAGCGCCAGTCGATACCCCGGCTTCCGACGACGGCGAAGCACCGACCGAACCCCAGGCCTGAGCGCCCCTTGAACATCCGGAGATGACGCAATGGCCACCAAAGCCGGTGCATCCAGCGAGAGCACGACCCAGACCCTGACTCTACTCGACCGAATCATTGCCGAGGGCCGAATGGCCCACGACGAAAGCCAGCAGGACTACGCCCGCGACATGCTCGCGGAATTCGCCACTCAGGTGCTTGACGAAGGCATGGCCATCGACAAGGACACCGTGGCCATGATCAACGACCGCATCAGCCAAATCGACAAGCTGATCAGCGACCAGCTCAACGAGGTTCTGCACCATCCTGACATGCAGAAGCTGGAGGCCTCCTGGCGAGGCTTGCACATGCTGGTGGACCAAACGGAGACCAGCAGCCGCCTGAAGCTGCGCCTGCTCAACGTCACTCAGAAGGAATTGCAGAACGATCTGGAGAAGGCCGTCGAATTCGACCAGAGCTCGCTGTTCAAGAAGATCTATGAAGAGGAATACGGCACCTTCGGTGGACACCCATTCAGTCTGCTAGTGGGCGACTATGCATTCGGCCGCCATCCACAAGACGTCGCCCTGCTAGAAAAGCTCTCCAACGTCGCAGCCGCTGCCCACGCGCCATTCATCGCCGCCGCCAACCCTAAATTGTTCGACATGAACAGCTTCACCGAGCTGGCCGTGCCTCGCGACCTCAGCAAGATCTTCGAGAGCCTGGAGCTGATCAAGTGGCGCAGCTTCCGCGAGAGCGAGGATTCGCGCTACGTCTCACTCGTGCTGCCGAACTTCCTCCTGCGCCTGCCCTATGGTCCGGACACCAATCCGGTGGAGGGCATGGACTACGTCGAGGACGTCAACGGCACCGACCACTCCAAGTACCTCTGGGGTAATGCCGCCTGGCTGCTGGCACAGCGCATCACCAGCGCCTTCGCCAAGTATGGCTGGTGCGCGGCTATCCGTGGCGCCGAAGGCGGTGGAGCGGTGGAGGGCCTGCCGGCACACACCTTCCGCACCCTGTCTGGCGACCTGTCGCTGAAGTGCCCGACCGAAGTGGCGATCACCGATCGCCGCGAGAAGGAACTCAACGACCTCGGTTTCATCTCTCTGTGCCACAAGAAGAACACCGACATGGCAGTGTTCTTCGGAGGTCAGACCACCAACAAGGCCAGGCTCTACAACACCAACGAAGCCAACGCCAACGCCCGCATCTCGGCCATGTTGCCCTATGTGCTGGCAGCATCGCGCTTCGCCCACTACCTGAAGGTGATCATGCGCGACAAGGTGGGCAGCTTCATGACTCGCGACAACGTGCAGACCTACCTCAACAACTGGATCGCGGACTACGTGTTGATCAACGACAACGCGCCCCAGGAGATCAAGGCCCAGTACCCCCTACGCGAAGCACGCGTGGACGTCTCGGAAGTCGCCGGCAAGCCAGGCGTCTACCGCGCCACGGTGTTCCTGCGCCCGCATTTCCAGCTGGAGGAGCTGACCGCGTCGATCCGTCTGGTGGCCAGCCTACCGCCGCCTGTAGCGGCCTGACCCGACGCCCCCGCCGGCCGTTTCGGCGGGGGCTCGCCCACATCACGATCCACTCTGTTTCCAGACCCAGGAGTTATCCGCGATGGATGCCATCATTCTCGACCTCGGCGACGACATCAAAGGCGACAGCCTGCTCGAGGGCTACACCGACAAGATCGAGTTGATGTCCTACAGCCACAATGTGGCAATGCAGGTCACCAACGATGTCAGCAACTCGGAGCGCACCTCCGGCAAGCCGCACATCGGCGAGTTCACCGTCACCAAGTTCGTCGATACCGCCACTCCCTCGCTCAACGAATACTGCTGTGCCGGCAAACCCATCACCACAGCCAAGATCACCATCGGCCGCAACGCCGCCGAAGGCGATGGCAAGTTGCTGCCGTTCATCATCTACACCCTCGATAACGTGGTGCTCTCCAACGTCAGCGTCAGTGGTGGTGCCGGCGGTAAGCCGGTGGAAACCCTGTCGCTGAACTTTACCAAGATTAAATGGGAGCTCACCGCGCAGAAGGACGATGGCACCAAGGAAGGCACCGCCGCCTCCACCTGGGACCTGGCCGCCAACAAGCTCGTCAAGTCCAGCTAAGTTAAGGACACCACCGCTCAATGCAGCACAGCGGACTGCTACCCCCCTTGTTCGAGCGCCTCTCCACCCAGTTGGACGAGGCACCGGACTTCGACCGCAACGCCCTGGCCGAGTCCGTCCGCCTGGAGTTGGCGCGCCTGCTCAACACTCGTCGCCCCCGACGAGCGCCCGGCCGGCCGCTCACGCTGCTCGACTATGGCATCGCCGATTGGACTGCCCTGCAAGCCCTGCGGATCGATGACCGCCGTCTTCTGCTGCGAGAACTACGCGCTGCCATTCAGTACTTTGAACCACGCCTGCAGTTGAGCGAGATCGATGTCGAGGCGCTGCCCGACCAACCCCAGCGCCTCGGCATCCGCCTGGCCGGGCGCCTACGCGGTGGTCGCCGCTCCTGGCCTGTGTTGTTCCTCCTCGCCCCCGGCGACGACGGTCTAGAGGTACGCCATGAGCGACTCGATTGATGCCGATCTGCTGGACTACTACCAACGCGAACTCACGTGGCTACGCCACGCCGGTGCCGGTTTTGCCCAGCGCTACCCTAAAGTGGCGCGACGTCTGGAGCTGGCCCCGGACGAATGCCCGGACCCCCACGTCGAACGGCTGCTGGAGGGCTTCGCGCTTCTTAGCGCACGGCTCCACCGGCGTCTCGACGATGACTACGCCGAATTTAGCGACGCCCTGCTGGAGCAACTCTACCCACTGGCCCTGAGAGCCCTTCCCTCCTGCAGCATCGTACAGTTCGAGCCGGACCCGACTCAGGGCAACCTCGCCGAGGGTTATACCCTGCCTCGTGACACAGCACTTTTCGTCACCACCCGAGACGGTGCCAGCGTGCACCTGCGAACCAGCGCCGAGGCGGTGCTCTGGCCGCTGCGCATCCGCGAGGCAACCCTGCTAGATGGCGACGCCGCCGTGGCCTTCTCCGGCCACCCACGCGCGCGCTCGGCACTGCGCCTGACTCTGGAATGCCTGGGCGAATTCGACTGGGCGGAGCTAGCGGTGCGCCGCCTGCGGATTCACCTCGCCGCTTCACCGATGACGAACGCCACCCTCTATGACCTACTCGCTGCCCACGGCCTCGGGGTGTGGAGCGGCGCACCAGAAGCCCCGCTGCAAGCAGTGCCTGGCGATGTAGTCCCGGTGGGCTTCGGCGACCACCAGGCGCTGCTGCCTGACGAAGACGGCCAACACCCCGGCCTGCGCCTGCTGGCAGAGTACTTCGCCTTCCCCGACAAGTTCGCCTTCTTCGATCTGCCGCTGCTGCCACCGATCGATGGCGGACGTAACTGCCAGGTGCTGATCGCCTTCGACCGCGCCCCGCTGGGCAGGCCGCACCTGCAGGCCAGCGAACTGCGCCTGGGCTGCGCGCCGGCAATCAACCTGTTCCCGCGCACTTCTGAGCCCTTGCGTCCGGACGGCACCCGCAGCGAGTATCGACTGGTGGCCGACGCCCACCGCGAGAACAGCGTGGAGATTCACAGCATCCGCGCCCTGCGCGCCGCCACCCCGCAGGGCGTGCGCCGTGTACCGGCCTACTACGGCCACAGCCACACCGGCGAAGGTCTGTACTGGCATGCCCGTCGCGTCCAGGGCCTGAATCTGGCGCGGCCCGGTAGCGACCTGCTGCTCAGCCTGGTGGACACCGCTTTCGACCCGTTGCACGAGGCCCCCGAATACAGCCTCACCGCCGAGCTCCTTTGTACCAACCGGCACCTTGCCGAGAATCTAGCCGCCGGCACCCGCCTGGGCTTCGAGCGCCCCGGCCCAGTGGCGCTGGCCAGCCTGCTGACCCCGCCGACACCTCAAAGCCTGCCGCGTCTGTCCGGCCCCTCACGCTGGCGACTGGTGTCCCAGCTGAGTCTCAATCACCTGTCCCTTGTGGAAGGCCCGAACGCGCTTGAGGCGCTGCGCGAACTGCTACACCTGCACAACCTGCGGGACGAGGCCGGGCCAAGACGACAGGTGGAAGGCCTGATAGAACTGACCTGCGAGCGCGTGGTGGCGCGGGTCGGCGAAGATGCCTGGCGCGGCTGGCGCAACGGCCTGGAGGTGCGTGTCCGCCTCGACCCACAGCATTTCGCCGGCACCAGCGCTGTGCTGTTCTCCGCCGTACTGGCGCAGTTCTTCTCCCTCTACGCCACGCCCAACCGCTTCGTGCGTACGGTGCTGGTAGACGCCGACAAGGAGATCCGGACATGGCAGCCCCAAGCCGGCAAGCCCCTAAGCCTCTGAGCTGGCGCCTGCGCGAAAAGCCCCAGGCCTTCGAGTTCCTCCAGGCCCTGTTGCTGCTGGAGCGCGAACGCCCCGATGCCACGCCGCTGGGTCAGGGCAGCAGCCCGGACGACGAAGCCCTGCGCCTGCGCGGGCCACTCACGCCGACCTTCGCCGCCAGCCAGGTGGTCAGCCTGGAGGAACAACCTGGTCAACCGCCGGTACTGAGCAGCGCCGTATTCGGCCTCGGTGGCCCCGATGGCCCGCTACCCTACGCCTACCAGGAATGGCTGCAACAGCGCGCTCGTCATAAGGATCACGCCCCGGCGGAATTCCTCGACCTGTTCCACAACCGACTGCTCGCTCAGCTCTACCGGGTGCTGAGTCGTCATCGCCTGGCCCTCGGCTTCCAGCCACCCGAGCGGGCCCCCGTCCATCAGCCACTCCTGGCTCTGGCCGGTCTGCTGCCGCACAGCCTGCAACAACGCATGGACCTGCCGGACGCAGCCCTGACCGCCCGCGCGGCGCTGTTCAACGGCCCGCGCCGCTCCCTGGCTGGCTTTGCCGTGCTGGTGCGCCACCAGTTCGGTGTGGCAGTGGACCACGAGGCCTATCAGGGTGCCTGGCGGGATATCCCGCCAGCCAGCCGCAGTCGTCTACAACGCGGCGGGCGCAACCTCGGCCTGGGCCGCGATGCCATCGCAGGCACCCGAGTCTGGGATGAGCATGCTGGCGTCCGTCTCACCCTCGGCCCGCTAAGCACCGAGCAGGCCAACACCTACCTACCCGGCGGCGCACAGCACCAGCGGCTTGCCGACCTCGCCGGGCTCTACCTCGGCCCCGACATGGACTGCCACCTGCACCTGCTGGTGAGTCCCGGCGCGCCGCTACGCCTGGATCGCCGCCAACCGCCGCGTCTACGCTGGAGCGGCGGACTGCACCTGGCCGCCGGCAGCTCCCTGCAACGCATCGACATCCGCCTGCGGTTCAAGGAGATGCCCTAATGGAACTCGCCGCGCTGATCGGTCGCCTCAACGCCGACAGCCGCCGTGCGCTGGAACGCGCCGCGCAGCGCTGCCTGCAACGCACTCACCATTACGTGGAGATCGAGCACCTGCTGCTCGAGTTGCTCGACATAGAAGGCGGCGATTTCGCCTGGTTGCTGCCGCGCTTCGGCCTGGAGCGCGACAGCCTGGCCACCGAAATTAACCGCGCCCTGGAACTGTTCAAGGCCGGCAGTACCCGCACCCCAGCCCTCTCCGCCCAGACCATCGGCCTGCTCGAAGACGCCGTGGTGCAAGCCAGCGTGCAGGGCCAGGCCAGCATCCGCTCCGGCCTGCTGCTGCTCGCCCTGCTCGACCGCGACGAGCGCCGTAGCCTGCTGCTCAACAGCGCCTCTTCGCTGCTGCGCATCCCACGTGAAGCCCTGCGCGCCAACCTCCTGGAATGGACGCAAGCCTCCCGCGAATACAGCGGCGGCCCCGGTCCGGCCGGGAAGGCCCGCTTAGCCCAGGAGGCCTCGCAGGACAGCGTGCTCGACCAGTACACCCAGGACCTCACCGCCGACGCCCGCGCCGGTCGCATCGACCCCATCGTCGGGCGCGACGGGGAGATCCGTCAGAGCATCGACATACTTCTGCGCCGCCGACAGAACAACCCGATTCTGGTGGGCGCTCCCGGTGTCGGCAAGACCGCCGTGGTCGAAGGTCTGGCCCTGCGAATAGCTGCCGGCGACGTGCCACCCCCGCTGCAGAACGTCATCCTCCGTGTACTCGACCTCGGCTTGTTGCAGGCCGGTGCTGGGGTCAAGGGCGAGTTCGAGCAACGCCTCAAGGGCGTGATCGATGCGGTGCGAGGCAGCGAGCAGCCAATCATCCTGTTCATCGACGAAGCACACACCCTGATCGGCGCTGGCGGCAGCGAAGGTGGCAGCGACGCCGCCAACCTGCTCAAACCGGCCCTGGCTCGTGGCGAACTACGCACCCTGGCCGCCACCACCTGGCTGGAATACAAGAAATACTTCGAAAAGGATCCCGCCCTGGCCCGTCGCTTCCAACTGGTGCAAGTGGAAGAACCTGACGAAGCCACCGCCGTGGAAATGCTACGTGGCGTTGCTGCCAAGCTGGAGCAGCACCATGGCGTGCAGGTGCTCGACAGCGCCATTCAGGACGCGGTCAAGCTCTCCCATCGCTACATCTCCGGCCGCCAGTTGCCGGACAAAGCCATCAGCGTGCTCGACACCGCCTGCGCCCGCGTCTCCCTCGGCCAACACGACGTGCCGCCTCCGCTGGAAAGCCTGCGCCACCGCGAAGTGGCGGTGAGCGAAGAACTGCAACGCCTGCGCCGCGAACAGACCACCGGCCTCGACCACCGCGAACGCATCACCGCCCTGGAGCAGGAATCCACCAGCAACCGCAGCGCCATTCGCGAGCTGGAAACCCGCTGGGGCGAAGAACGCGAAGCCGTGCGCGAATTGCTGGAGGCCCGCCGCGAACTGCTGGCCTTGAGCGAAAGCGCCGATGCCAGCCAGCCCGACGAAACCCTGGATGAACGCAGCGACTACCTGGCTGCCGAACTGGCGCGGCTCGAGGCCGGCCTCGATGCCATCCGCCAGGACGACCCGCTGGTGCCCGAACAAGTGGATTCACGTACCGTGGCGGCGGTGATCGCCGGCTGGACCGGCATCCCCATTGGCAAGATGCTCGCCGACGAAGCCTATGCCGTGCGTACCCTCGGTCAGCGCCTGGGGCAGCGGGTCATGGGCCAAAACAGCGCCCTGGCCACCATCGCCCAGCGCATCCAGGCCTATCGCGCCGGTCTTACCGACCCGGCCAAGCCGGTGGGCGTTTTCCTGCTGGTGGGCTCCACTGGTGTCGGCAAGACCGAAACCGCCTACGCCCTGGCCGACGCCCTCTACGGTGGCGAACGCAACCTCATCAGCATCAACCTCTCCGAGTACCAGGAGGCCCACACCGTCAGCCAGCTCAAGGGCGCCCCGCCCGGCTACGTCGGCTACGGCAGCGGCGGCGTGCTCACCGAAGCCGTACGCCGCCGCCCCTACTCGGTGGTGCTGCTGGACGAAATCGAAAAAGCCCACCCCGACGTGCTGGAAGCCTTCTACAACGTCTTCGACAAGGGCGTGATGGAAGACGGCACCGGCCTGGTGGTGGACTTCAAGAACACCGTGATGCTCGCCACCAGCAACGTCGGCGCCGAACTGGTGCTGGACACCCCCGCCGACCAGCTTGGCAGCGACGCCTTCAACGAACGCCTGCGCAAGGTGCTGCTACAGGCCTTCCGCCCCGCCTTCCTGGCCCGCATGACCGTAGTGCCCTACCGCCCACTGGACGAAGCGACGCTGGAAGGCATCGTCTTGGCCAAACTGGAAAAACTGCGCGAACGCTACAAGGCCGCCACCGGCAAACAGTTCGACTTCGACCCGGCCATTGTCAAGGCAGTGCTCGCCAAGTGCAGCGCAGCGGGCGCGCGGGATATCGAGAATGTGCTAATGGGACAGGTGACGGGGAAACTGGCGGAGTGGGTGTTGGAGTGATAGCTAAGGTCATAAGGACAGCGAAATATGCCTAGAGGAAAGTATGGAACTTATTTCACAAGCAAGGTGGAAAGTTGCATCAGCAAGGACAAGCCTATAGTCAGTGGAAACTACATCTTTGACCCAATAGACATTGGTGGCGGAAACAATCCTTTTACCCTCAATTCAGAATACGCAACCGTTGTTCTTGCAAAGGTTTGCGGGATAATTTTTGGCCGATTCTGTAACAACACGGGAGAGCCAAAGAAATATAAAATTGGCGAAGAAACAATCATAGGCGACCACAGCGAAGACTACTTCATGGCAACTTGGGAGGAGCTCTGGGACGAACCTATAATGAAGCAAATAAGAGCTCTTCAAGACCTTCAAGGAAAGCCAATTGTCATAACACTAAAAATAACGAAATCCCCCTGCGACCAATGCTCTAAAAAATTAATAAAATTCATACAGCACTACAATGTAAATCTGCGCCTAAAAATACTTAGGCTTTACTCTGGGGACCAGGGGCCAATAGTGAATTCATTTGCACTACTGTCTCTTGCCAGCACCGGTGTTGCGGTAAAAATGTGGGACGTTCTAGCAAAAGAAAAAGGATTCCAAAAAAAGACAAAGCTTGGACAGACACACGAAATGAAATACATGACACAACATCTTAAAAGCTCTTTCCTTATGACCATCGATGAGGATGACGCCGTTGAGGAAAAAGAAAAAAGCAATATAGAACTACTAAGCGACGCATTTAGAAAACAGATACTCCAAATGCAAGAGGACTCAAAGCAACATCTTCAAAAAAGGCTAATTGAAATGAACACAAAAGAGCTTCATGTAAAAAAAGCCAAAGCAGCCATCCAGAAAGATTTCCTGCAACTATCAGACGGCGACTATCTTTATGCAATATCAAATATGGAAGACTTTCTAAGCCCCTACCTTTACAGTCTCGTAAAAGAAGAGAAATTCAGCTTAGAGCTAGTATGCAACGCTATTGGTTTCGACCTGTGCGACTAACACATCAAGACCAAGTTAAAAGAAGCCAAAAGAAAAGGGGCGAATTCATTTACTAGCGCGCTTGCCAAGAATAAATAAATCCCCTTTGGCTATCGGCTATTACGACATGTCCCCGAGTCTCCCCAAGGAATTGAAAGTGCCCAACATGGGATCATGGTGTATGTTACTCAGTCAGTACAGCATCAACCTGAACCTCGCAGACCGAAAGCACCATAGGTTCAGCCGTAGTTAGAAATGTATGCAGCCACAAAGCCATGTGTCGTCAGATTGATCGATGCCTGACGACAAACTTTAAAAACGGAGCCCGCTCAATGATTCCGATGATCGTTTTTGTTGGCCCCAATGGGGGGCTGAGCTGGGACAACACCCAGACGATGATGCGCAACAATTGGTCAGCCATCTGCAATCTGATGGGTACCCACGGTGTAGCCATTTCAACCTTCGCAGGTCAGCGCACGTTCGAATCCAATTTCAACTTCGATGCCTTCAAGTGCGAAGGCCAGTGTGGTGGGCGGGTATTGCCCCTAGACTGCGCCCAGATGGATCACCGCATCACCCAGGCCACCCTGCAGTCCAACTTCGCCCATCGCCTCGGCTCCTTTACCCAGACACTCGTCGGCAACCAGTACCAGGGAGGCTTCGTTCCCACCACAGGCGTACTGGGTAGGGATGCTCTGACTTCGATCTGGAAGGTATGCGACCAGGGTACGATCCAGATCATTCCTCACCAAGGGCCCAGTGTAATCACAGCAAACTACGTCTACACGCCGCTGAACCGTACCGTACTTGTGACCTTTCCACAGGCGACGGGTCTGAATGCCCAAACCGTAAGCTACGACCTGATCGAACTCATGCGAAACGACATAACTAATGTCCGGCCTCTCTGCCCGCCCTGCAACGGCGCGAGAAACGGCAACCCCCATCTTTACTGACCACAAGGACGACAGGACACGCGATGGATCGAGCAACGAACACCAACTCCAGCCTTTCACTTACGGCAGGCAGTCTAACGGCTCTCTACCCCGAAGCTGCATCCGGGCGTGAAACACTGGGGCAACTCGACGAGCTAGTCCTGCTCGGCAATAGCGCCACCGCCCTCACCCTCCCCGACGCCATCGCTACCCACGTCACCCTCATCCTCCACAACGACGCCAACCAGCGCCCGCTAGACGCCCTGGTCGCGGAGATTCGCCAGCTCCCCGCCGATGCCACGGCCGACCGCTACCAGGTGGTGCTGCGCCCCTGGCTCTGGTGGCTGACGTTAGCGAGCAATAACCGGGTGTTCCAGAACCTCTCAACCAGCGACATCGTTACCACCATCTTCAAAGTCCACGGCTTTACCGACTTCAAGCTGTCGCTCTCCGGCAGCTACGAGCCGCGCGAGTATTGCGTGCAGTATGGGGAGACGGATTTCGCCTTCGTCTCGCGCTTGCTGGAGGAGGAAGGCATCTTCTGGTTCTTCACCCACGAGGCTGGCAAGCACACGCTGGTGCTGGGCGACAGCAGCGATGCCTTCGTGCAGATCCCCAACGGGCCGAAGGTGCCCTACCTGGGCCAGGGCATCGGCGTGCGTGAGCTGCATGGCATCCGCTCGGCGCAGTACAGCGTGCAGGCAGTGAGCGGGGTGTACAGCGCCACGGACTACGCCTTCACCACCCCCACTACCTCGCTCTACAGCCAGGCCGAGGCGGTGGCCGGGTCGTTGTCGATGTATGACCACCCGGGCGGCTATATCGCCAAGGCGCGGGGCGATGCGTTGACCAAGCAGCGCGTGGACGGGCTGCGCAGCCAGGAGAAGCGCCTGATCGGCGAGAGCGACTGCCGCTGGCTGGTGCCCGGCCACTGGTTCACCCTCACCGGGCATGACGACGCCAGCCTCAACATCGACTGGGTGGTGGCCTCGGTCACCCATGACGCCAGCCACGAGCACTACCGCAACCGTTTCGAGGCCATCCCCAAGGCCACCGCCTACCGCCCACCCCGGCTCACGCCCAAACCGCGCATGCACACCCAGACCGCGCAAGTGGTGGGCAAATCCGGCGAGGAGATCTGGACCGACCAGTACGGCCGCATCAAGATCCAGTTCCCCTGGGATCGCGACGGCAAGAACGACGAAACCTCATCCTGCTGGGTGCGCGTGGTGCTGCCCTGGAGCGGCAAGGGCTTCGGCATGCAGTTCATCCCACGCATCGGCCAGGAGGTGATCGTCACCTTCATCGACGGCGACCCGGATCGCCCGCTGGTCACCGGCTGCGTCTATAACGGCGACAACACCCTGCCCTACGCCCTACCGGACAACCAGACCCAATCCGGCATCAAGACCAATTCCTCCAAGGGCGGTGGTGGCTTCAACGAGCTGCGCTTCGAGGACAAGAAGGACGCCGAGGAAGTCTTCCTCCAGGCGCAGAAGGACATGAAGGTCAACGTGCTCAACGACAGCACCGCAACCATCGGCCACGATGAAACCCTCACGGTGCAGAACGCCCGCACCCGCACGGTGAAGGAAGGCGACGAGACCATCACCCTGGAGAAAGGCAAGCGCACGGTAACCATACAGACCGGCAGCGACACCCTGGATGTTAAGGACAGCCGCACGGTAAAGATCGGCGCCGACCAGACCCACAGCACCGGCGGCAACTATAGTCACACCGTCAGCGGCAACTACGAGCTGACCGTGGACGGCAACCTCACCATCAAGGTGACCGGCACACTCACCCTGCAGAGCAGCGGCGACCTCACCGCCAAGAGCGACCAGAACCTCACCACCCAGGCCGGCATGGCCCTCACCGACAAGGCCGGCACCTCGCTCACCAATCAGGCCGGCACGTCCCTGGACAACAAGGCCGGCACCACCCTGACCAACGACGCCGGTGTCAGCCTCACCAACAAGGCCGCGGCAGAACAGACCGTGGACGGTGGCGGAATGCTGACCATCAAGGGTGGCCTGGTGAAGGTCAACTGAGGCGCCCATGACCAACGGCAATCTCGACCTCACCCGTGGCGACAGCCGCCTCCAGGGCAAGCTGCAGGGCGGCGCCCTCGATGGCCCGGTGCGCATCCAGGAAGCCGGTCGCCCGCAGGCCCAGCTCCTCTATGCCAACGGCGTGCTGCACGGCCCCAGCATCCTCTACCACCCCAACGGCCAGGTGTCGGCACAACTGCCCTACGCCGACGGACGCCTGCATGGCGTGGCTCAGTACTTCGCCGCCGAAGGCTGGCTGCAGCGCAAGGTCGCCTATCGCCAAGGCTTGATGCACGGCGAGGCCAGCAGCTACTACCCGGATGGCAGCCTGGCCGAGCTGGAGGTATATCGCGATGGGGTACGTGATGGCCTCTACCAACGCTTCCATAGCAGAGGCCAGGTGGCCCATCGCAGTCGCTACCTCAACGGCAAGCCGCTGGACGAAGGCCAGAGCTTCGCGGAAGACGGCCGCCCGCTGGACGCCGAAGGCAAACCTATCTCTAGGCTGCGCTGGTGGTGGCGGCGCTGGCAGGAGTCGGGCGAGGCCTGATCAGGGAATCAGCATTTGCACCTGGCCGGGCATGGCGATCTTGATCACACCAGCCCAATTGCACATCAGGGTGCTGTTGGAATCGAGCGACGGCATGTTGCCAAGCAACATGGTCGTTGGTCCGCCCGGGATCCAAGGTGTCGCGGTTGCCGGTACACAAGGCATGGGCGTCAACACACCCAAGGCTGCTGCAGTTGCGGCAGCGACCATGGGGTTGGCAAGGCTCTGGCACATGCCGAAAGGCAGGATATTCACCAGCGGGATGTGATCCATGATGTTCGCTGCAGGCATACCCGCCGTGAGCGTGCGGTTCTGCGGCAACACGCTCAACATGCTAGGGGCGACACCAAAACTGCACTGCAGTGTGGCGCCACTGCATACTTGTGGACAGCCCATTGAAGATCCTACTCGTTGCTGCAGGTTGGTTTATCAGGTTAGCCGAGGATCATTGTATGCAACTGATTTAAGTAAAAATAAATCGCCCCGATAAGTCCGACCGGAACGACGAACATCCACCAGGCCTTTCGCGAGTTCAGCATTGCACGCTATAGCTGGTCTCGCTTTTGGTTCTTTTTATTGAACAGCAGAGGTACATAGTCATTAACCCATCATCCCAGTCAATTCCAGAAAAGGCTCGGTGAGCGGATAGAAAGTGCGTGTCGTAGCTATCCAGCACCATGCCGCTTCATGTCGACAGGACGAAGTTGGGTAGCACGAACTGACCGAGCTCTTCGATAACCTCGCCCGCGGGGCGCTGGCCGTATTTCAGATTGACGATCACATGATTAACCCCGATCTCCTGCAAGCTTTCCAGCAACGAGATCAGGTGATATCGCCCTAATTGATAGCCCAGGTGGATCGGTCGTGGTGGTGTCTGCGGGTTATCGGTCAGGTCGATGTATAGCGACTGGGTGAAGGGTTTGAACAGCTCACCACATTCGGCACGAACCGCAGTGCGCCAGTTATCGACAATCAGCTGCTGCGTCTTCGGGGCGCGTGGATAACTGATCCAGCCATGACTGTAGCGGGCAATCCATTCCAGTGTCTGGCGGCTATGGCCGGTGACAAAGAAAGGAATTTCCGCCGTGGTCGGCTTGGGAATCAGATCCGCGCCCTCAAGCGTCCCGCCGGACCAGGTCAAAGGCATGAAACTGCTGCGCTGAGCCTCGCGAAATACCTCGAGGTATTCGCGGAACAGGCTGTCGCGTCGCTCCGGGTCGACACCGAATGCGGGAAACTCCACCGGCCGGTCACCGGAAGCCACACCGAGTAACAGGCGGCCACCGCTGAGCTGATCGACACTGGTAGCGGCCTTGGCGGTGTGCAGGGGATTGCGGATTGGCAGGATGATCGAGGCGGTACCCAGCGCAATCGAGTGTGTGTGTGCCGCCATAAAACCCAGGTAGACCCAGGGGTCGAAGACCTGACCCGAATCACCGAAGCTGGGGTCGCGTAACGGCACGTCGCGAAACCAGAGGGCAGAGAAACCCAGCTTGTCGGCACGTTGAGCCAGGCTCACCTGGTCGAGCATGCTCGGCGTATCACCGGCAAAGGCTTCGAGGGGAAAGAAAAGACCCAGGGTCAAGCGGCCTTGGCGGTAAGTGCGCTGAAAGCCAGGTTGTCGCTGATAGGGAATGGAATTCGGAGTGAACATACGCCCTCCTACCTATTTCAAAAGATGTTGAGGAGCTGAATGACATCCCTGCGAGCGGATATCAAATCAGCGTTATCAAGGCCACCCGGAACGCCGCGCAGGGCGTTTGTGATAGTCCGGGGGCAATACGTTGCGAAATCGCCAGTTACCCCCGCTGCAAGGCAGCGATACAGAGCGGGGCGGTCGACGGCGACAGCCCTGTACGATCCCGAATGAATGCTCACTGGGTGTCCCGCGCTTCTTGGTTCGGCGGTTCGATATGCTCGATGTTTCCCAGTACCAATGCTCGCCCGGCAAACAGACCACCCGCTGTTTCCAGAGCAAAACGCTCGGCATCGCGCATGCGCACTTCCTCGGTTACCGCGTCGGCTTCGTGCTCAGACGCACCCAGCGTCAGCACGGCCTGACGGCCGAGCAGCAGGGCCGACTCAAAGGTTTCCCGCACTATGTAGTCCGCGTCGTGCTTGACCAGCTCCAGCGCGTGCTCGCGGTCAAAGGCACGCACCAGCAATTTCACTTGCGGGCAGTAATGCCGCGTACTTTCGACTATGCGTGTCGCGGCTTTCTTGTCGTTCACACAAACGATGATGGCGCGGGCGTGATGGGCACCGGCAGCCTGCAATATTTCATGGCGGGCACCATCACCGTAATAGGCCTTGAAACCATAGGGCTCCACGGCGCGGATCACTTCCGGATCTATCTCGATAATGGAAAGTTTCGCTCCCTGAGCGAGCGGTGCCTGGCAGGCAATCTGGCCCACGCGGCCAAAACCGATGATGAGTACATTGCCTTGCAGATTATGTGCGGTTTCCACACCGTCCATGGAAACGCTCTGCGCGCGGGCCAAACGTCTATACAGCAGTAAGGCCACCGGCGTAATGGCCATGGAGAGCACCACGATAGCCGTCATATTGGCGTTGACTTCGGGACTGATGACCCTGAGCTTGAACGCCTCGGCAAACAGCACAAAAGCAAATTCGCCCCCCTGCGCCATAAGCACGGCACGATCCAGCGCATCGCCATGGGGGCTCTTCGCGAGGCGCGCGACCGCATAAATACACAGCGCCTTGACCAGCATCAGCGCCAGCAGACCAGAGCTGATGAGCATCCAGTTCGTGGCCACCACTTGCAGATCCAAGGCCATGCCGACGCCGAGGAAAAACAGCCCCAGCAGCAGGCCGCGAAACGGCTCTATGTCGGCCTCCAACTGGTGGCGGAAGGTGGATTCCGATAGCAGCACGCCGGCAACGAACGCCCCCATCGCCATTGAAAGCCCGCCGACTTCCATCAGCAGCGCTGCCCCCAGCACCACCAGTAGCGCGGCGGCGGTCATCACCTCGCGCGCCCGGGCTTGGGCCAATACCCGAAACAGCGGATTGAGCAGCCACAATCCGATGGCCGCCAGTGCGCCCAAGGACAAGGCTGCGATACCTATGCGCTGCCAAAGGGGTGAGGTGGGTTCATGCACCACTTCAGTGGGCGCCAGAAAAGCCACCACCGCCAGTAACGGCACGATCAACAGGTCTTCAAACAGCAAAATGGACACGATGCGCTGCCCTCTCGGCTCGGTTATGTCACCACGCTCCGAGAGGACTTGCATAACCAAGGCTGTGGATGTGAGTACAAAACCGGCCCCGCACACAAACGACACCTGCCAGGGGAAACCAAAGGCCATACCGACGAAGGTGAGCAGAAAAGCACAGACCACCACCTGCAGGCTGCCCAGCCCAAAGATCTGCCCACGCAGCTCCCATAGGTGCGAGGGTTTCAGCTCCAGTCCAATCACAAAAAGAAACATCACCACACCCAGCTCGCCCACCTGAATGATGGTGTGGGGGTCATGGATCAGTTGCAGTCCGAAGGGACCAATCATCATCCCCGCTGTCAGGTAACCCAGCACCGAGCCGAACCCGATACGTTTGAGCAGCGGCACTGCCACCACGGCGGCGGCAAGCAACGTAACGACACCCAATAATTGCCCTGCGTTGCCTTCAGCGGCCATAGCCTTGACCCTCAGCCCATATCAGGAGCGGTTACAAAAACGTTCTTACACCCTCGATTTCGGGTGCTTCATCCGACTGGATGGCACGCGTGACATACGACTTCAGCCTCAACGCTGTAGCCGCCACCGGTTCGAATGACAAGACGAATAGGCTGGCTCGCAGGGGGCCCCACAGCCCCCTTTCGCCAAGTAAAAAGCCGACGGTGAGTGCGGCGAAACTGATCGACGTCCAAACCGGTAGCGCTGTTTTCAGGCAGTTACGCAAGCGATGCCGTGACCAGGCTCGACGTTTGTGGCGCGGACCACTCACTGTGAGGCATGGCGTCCTAGACGATTCGGTCATCGCGCTCACGCAACAGCCAATAGGTCAGCCCCAGGGCCAGAGTGGCGCCGGCCAATGCGGCGACTTTGGCCGGGCCGACATCGGGATCGAGAATCACGAACTTGCGGGACAGCGCAATCAACCCAATCAGGATGACCGTCTTGACCTGAATGATGCTGTCACGACGCAAGGCCACGCGCACGATGGAGTGCTTGAATTCCATCGCGATCAGGAGCGTCATGATCATGCCGAACACACTCTGGAAGATCTTGTGATCGAGCGGATTGAATGCATCGATGACCAGCAGGCTGAAGACAATGTGAATCAGCTGCACCAGAGACACCACGATAATCACCGCCATCACCGCTGAAAGGATGATGGCGACGGCCTGCTCGAAGCGTTCGTAAAACGTCATCACCGCCCAGTTACGGCGGAGTCGTTCGAGTGTCGTCCCGGTCTGATTGCTGTTGTTCATGCGCCACTCCTTCAGAAACAGGCCATTCCTACGAGAAATCGCGGTCGCTGCGCCTCTAGGCCTTCGTCCATGCCGAAGCGCGTGAACATGTCGCGGGTGATATCGGCAGCCCACCAGGTCGTCACGGCAGGATGTCGTGCAGCCTGGGGTACTTCACCACGCGCGCGCAGTAACGTTCTACTTGAATGGGCCGGGCTCGAGCCGAAAGATGCCCGGCACATCAAAGAGAACATACGGGCTGCCCGTCTCCCATTTTCAGGATCAGGGCAGCCCAGTGCTTCATGCTTTGCCACTTTCGGACTTCTTCTTGCGCGCCCCCTTGCTCGACTCCTTGGACGACTCCGATGGTTGCGCAGGTTCAGCTGGAGCTTCGGCGCTGGCCGCAGCGGCTGGCTTACGTTCGAAGGCAACCCGCTCCGCCTTGTCGTCCCAACGTGCACGGGCGTGATCGCCCTTGCCGATGCCACCGCCGAGCATCTCGCGCGCCAGTGCCGTTTCCAGCTCGCTGCGAATCAGTCGTTTGAGCTCGCGAGCACCGAATTCGGGCTTGTAGCCTTCTTCCGCGAAGTGATCGACCAGCGTCCCATCGAACGCCAGCGTCACGCCTTGGTTCGCGGCATTGCGGGCCACGCGATCGAGTTGCAGGCCGACGATGTGGCGGATTTCCTCCTTGCCCAGCGCATGGAAGACGATGATCTCATCGATGCGATTGAGGAACTCGGGGCGGAAGTGCCCGCGCAACACGTCCATCACCTCTGTCTTGGCCTTCTCGTACTCCTCGCCGGCCGCTCCGCGCGCCTTCAGCCGGCGCTGAATGATGTCGGATCCCAGGTTCGACGTGGCGATGATGATGGTGTTGGTGAAGTCCACCACGCGACCCTTGCCGTCGGTGAGCCGCCCGTCGTCGAACACCTGCAGCAGGATGTTGTAGACGTCGGGGTGGGCCTTCTCGATCTCGTCGAGCAGCAGCACGCTGTAGGGCTTGCGACGGACCTTCTCCGTGAGCTGGCCGCCTTCGTCATAGCCGACGTAGCCCGGCGGAGCGCCCACCAGCCTTGCCACGGTATGGCGCTCGCCGTACTCCGACATGTCGATGCGCAACAGGGCGCCCTCGTCGCCGTAGACGGATTCGGCCAGCGCCTTGGCGAGCTCGGTCTTGCCGACGCCGGTGGGGCCCAGGAACAGGAACGTGGCCACGGGTTTGCTGCCTTCGCGCAGCCCCGCGCGCGACAGCCGCACCGCATCCGCCACCGCGCGTACTGCCTCGTCCTGACCCACCAGGCGCTCGTGCAGCCGCTGCTCCAGGTGCAGCAGCTTCTCGCGCTCCTCCACCGTCAGCTCATTGACCGGGATGCCGGTCAGGCGCGAGACGATCTGCGCCACGTGTTCCGCCTTGACTTCGGCGCTGCCCGAGCCGCGCTCGCGTTCCCAGTCCTCGACCTGCGTCTTGAGTTCGGTTTCCTTGGTTTCGATGCGCTTGCCGACCTCCGACGCATTATCGTATTGCTTGCGGGAAGCCAGGTAGTCCTGCTCCCGGCGCAACTGGTGCAGTTCGGCCTCCAACTCCTGCACCGCAACGGGGCGGGCCGTCGCCGACAGCTTCACGCGGGCAGCAGCCTGATCGAGCAGATCGATGGCCTTGTCCGGCAGGAAGCGCGCGGTGACGTAGCGATCGGACAGCTCGGCGGCCGCGATGATCGCGTCCTCGGTGATGCTGACCTTGTGGTGCGCTTCGAAGGTATCGCGCAGGCCGCGCAGGATCATGATGGTCTGCGCCACCGTTGGCTCGGGCACCATGACCGGCTGGAAGCGCCGCTCCAGCGCGGCGTCCTTCTCGATGTACTTCTGGTACTCGTTGAGCGTCGTCGCGCCGATCAGGTTCAACTCACCGCGCGCCATCATCGGCTTGAAGACGTTGGCCACGTCCAACCCGCCTTCGCCACCACCCTGGCCGGCGCCCACAATGGTGTGCACCTCGTCGATGAAGAGGATCATCTCGCCCTGGTGCTCGGAGATCTCCTTCAGCACCTTCTGCACGCGTTCCTCGAACTCGCCACGGTACTTCGCGCCGGCCACCATGGAGTTGATGTTCAGCTCTACCAGGCGCTTGTCGCGCAGGGTCTCGGGCACCTCGCCGGCCACCATGCGCTGTGCCAACCCCTCGACGATGGCGGTCTTGCCCACGCCAGGCTCGCCGATCAATACGGGGTTGTTCTTCTTGCGCCGCGCCAGCACCTCGATGGTGGTTTCGATTTCCTGCGCACGGCCGATGACCGGATCCAGCTTGCCCGCATGGGCCATCTTGGTGAGATCGCGCGAATACTTGTCGAGCTCCGGCGTATTGGTCGGCGTCTCGGCGCGGCCATCCTCCGCACCTTTGCCGACCACCTTGTTTACCTGCTGGCGCAGGGCCTGCGGCGTGAGGCCATAGCGGCGCAGCAAGTTGGCGGCCAGCCCTTCGCCCTCTTCGGCCAGGCCGATCAGGAAGTGCTCGGGCCCGACGTAGGAGTGTCCTAATTCATTGGAGGCGACGAAGGCGCGACTGAGCGCATCCTTCACCCGTGGCGACACGCCGATCTCGCCTTCAAACGGCGTGTCGCCACGCTTGGCTTCGGCTTCGATCTGGCGCTTGAGGTCATCGACCTTGATCTTGAACTGGCTCAGGATGGTCTTGATCACGTCGCTGTCGGCCAGCGCCAGCAACAGGTGTTCCGTATCGACTTCGGAGCGACCGAAGTCCGCGGCATGCTTGGCGGCTTCCTGCAGCAGGGCCTCGGAGTGTTCGCTGATGCGGCTGGCCAGTCCGCTGCCGCGACGGCGCGGCGTGCCAGATGCTGTGGAGGCTGGTTCGCCAAACGACGCATCGACCACTTCATCGGCATCGGCTGCAGCCGGTGCCGACTCTTCTCCGATGCGGAAGAAATCGCTGCCGAGAAAATCTTCGAACAAGCCGCTGCGCGAGCCGAAAAGGGCTTCCAGCGGGGAAATGGCGCGTTTTTGCTGGCGCACCAGTTGGCGGTAGTGATCGTCACACAACAGCATGGTGGTGCGGCGACCATTGAGATTGGCTTCCACCCGCGCGGTGGCGGGTTGGCCGCAGATTTGACATTGCTTGCTGGCCATGCGGACGCTCCTTAGTCATTGAGATGACGAGGTGCGGCATGCCGCGGCACCTCGTCCCCTGGTGGGACTTCGTGGCGACCGCAATGGAATATCCGACTCAGCTTCAATCGGAATCGAGCGGCCGTGCTTCGGTGCACTTGCTTCGCGCTTCGAATCCTGGTTGGCATCGTCGGGCAGGTTCAGTGCACACTGGAAACTGCCGTAGGAGAGTTCGACACGAGAAAAGCCGCTTCGCTCTTCTCTTGCCCCTGGCGCTTTCACCTCGCACCATCGGCACGTCGTTGTCGGGCGTGATCTGGAAGTCCTTTTCTTCGACACCGGGAACGTCGAAGGACATCTTGTACTGCTTATCGGTTTCCTGAATATCCAACGCCAGCTTCAGCATGCCTAGCCAATCGAACGGCAAGCGCGGCATGACAAGCGTCGGAAAACCAAATCCAGCCAAGCCCAAGGGGTTTGCTGCTGTTACTTGACAAAGTCTGCGCCTCGCAGGCTAGAAGTCAAGGAAAGTATCTGGCTTAAAAGGCGGATGCGAGAATGGGGTTTGCGAGGCTTGAGCACCACGGTGCAACCGGCGGCCGGGGCCGGCTTGACGGGTGGTCATCCGTGGCAGGAACGTTTCATGACATGACGCTGGCAGTAACGCCGATCGACTGCTTGCTGATCAGATCGACTGCGGATGAATGCGAGGATTTTGGATCAAGCCATGCCGCCGAAAAACTCGTAAGCACTTGATCTTAAATGGTGCCGAAGCCGGACTAGAACATGTCTCTGCATAGCCCGTAATTACTGGACGCCATACGCAACAAAAGCACCCCGTATACCTATACGTATACCTAAAACCAAAAGTACCCCCTGTTTTTCACCCAGCAACGCCTACCCGAGCAAAGCCCCCACCCTCCATTTTTCCCGGCGTTGCGAACGTGGTGCCATACGTCGTTCTAGGCCAGAGCGCCATGAAGTTTTTGACTCCCCCCCCTATTAGTTTTCTGCCGCGCGGGTACACGGTGCTCCATACGTCGTTCGGGAAGGTGGAACGCTGAAGGATTGACACCCCCCCTACCCTGGCAGGTCAGAGACAGTCTCAGAGCACAGCGCATAGAGTTCCAACGCTGTCGGCACATGCTCCCAGCGGGGCGCTGGGGACGTGCCTACTCGTACCCATGGAATTTCTGGTGTTCTTGGTGTTCTTGGTGTTCTTGGTGTTCCGCACTGAGCTAAGGCCAGTAACTACGGGGCTTGCAGCCATGGAACACAATTGCGAGGAAGGCGGAACACGTGGTGTTCTGAACACCAATGGTGTTCCGTGCTCAAGGGCTAGAGACGGAACACCACACGAGAGAGCGAGCCAGCGTCAAAAGCTGGCTACTGGGGGAAAGACGCCGGCCGAGCCGGCTAAGTCAAGCAGCGGCTGCCAGATCGTCCCCGACATCAGCGAACAGCTTGGTAGCATCCACGACGTAGGCACGGGCCTTGGGGATACCCGGCAAGGCCATGGACTGGGAGGCCTTGCTGCCACCTGGCTGTAGGATCTCCCGTTCTACAAGCAGACTGTTGACGTTGCGAAGGTTCATGCCCTTGAACACCTCACCACCCCAGGCAGCGGACAGGAAGTAGTACGTTGTCGTGGTGTACTGAGCATCGCCGTAGCTATGCTCAACCGTGCGCCGAAAGCCCAGCCGGTCAACCGTACGCGGGGCGTGGTCATCCACCTTGGCCGCCACACTATCCCAGCGGGTAAACCTGCTTTCCCCGTAGCGCTCGATGGTTAGGCGCAGACGCTGCACGATGGCGTCACCTTCCAGGTTACCAGCCCCACCCCGCTCGGCCAGCCAGGCGCCCAGGCACACCCTGGCGGCATGCGTGGCCG
>NZ_JACFYZ010000021.1 GCF_015712065.1 Ectopseudomonas chengduensis | reverse complement strand
AAAAATTGAGCAGAAGCAGTTGAACACCTGGGTCAGTTTTCAGTCGGCAGAACAGCCTCTACTGGGTCAGTTTTCGGTCAGCGGCAACAGGTGGTTGGCATATCGGGGAGCCGTAGTTGCATGCCGTGCTCTCCGAATAGGGGGGCAGGTTCCTCTGCGCCAATGCTCAGCTGGTGGCTAGGCCAGTTCGCGCAATAACTAGGTCGAGGAACCATTGCGGACTTTGGGGAAGATCAGGCGGAATACGGTAAAACTGCCTGGCAGGCTGCTGACCTCGACCGTGCCCTGGTGCAGGCTCATAATCGAGCGAACAATTGCCAGGCCCAGTCCCGTCCCACCTTCGGCACGAGAGCGGCTGGTATCGACGCGGTAGAAGCGCTCAAACAAATGGGGGATGTGCTGTGCGGGGATGCCAATACCAGGGTTTCCGACCGAGAACGATACGGTTTCGCTGTGCTTCTCGATCAGCAACGAGATGCTTGCGCCGATAGGGCTATGCCGAATCGCATTGGACAAAAGGTTTGAAATGGCGCGCTGCACCATCAGCCGATCACCGAAGGTTCGGCCTGCTCCGGCAATGCTCAGACTGATCTGCTTCTCTTCCGCGGAGATGCTGAACAGATCCACAACGCGTCTTGCCTCGTCTTCCAGGGCAATCTTCTCGAAGGGCACCAGGGATGCTGGGTGACTGACTTGAGCGAGAAACAGCATGTCGGAAACAATCCGGGTAACGCGTTCAAGCTCTTCTGTACAGCACTCCAGTACGGCTTTGTATTCCTCTGGCGGACGCTCTCTGGAGAGGGTTACCTGGGCTTTGCCCATCAGGTTGGTGATGGGCGAACGCAACTCATGGGCCAGGTCATCAGAGAATTGCGATAGCTGCTGAACGCCGTCATCAAGTCGATGCAGCATGAAGTTGATGCCATGTGCCAGCGCGCTGAGTTCTTGCGGAAGCTTATCCACGGAAATTCGGTGGGTCAGATCCTGCGTGGAGATCAGCGAGGCAACTTGACGAAATTGCCGGAGAGGAGAGAGGCCTCGCTGCACGATCCACCATGCGCCCATGCCAATCAGCGCGAGCAGAAGAGGGAGTGCGATCAGTGTTGATTTGAGGTAGGCGCTGAGCAGCGCTTCGTCGGCAGATCGATCAATTGAGAGCAAGACTCTGACGTGGTCGCCATCGTTGAGCAGCATCACTTTGGATGCGGTCAGGAAGTTGTTTCCATCAGCATCGGCCCAGCTCCGGTAATTGGGGGTATCGCCTGCCGGTATGTTGGCAAGAACGGGTTCCAGGGATTTTTTACCAAGGTTCAGGAGTAACTTGGTACCTGACTTTTTCCCGTAAATCGTCAAGTGCAGGTTGTCATGTCCCATGACCAGATCCAACAGTGCGTGAGGCTGCTGGGTAATTGCATGAGCGTTCATGTCATCGGCGAGATTGTGCTGAATCTGCTGCAGTTTGCCGTCGAGGCTCTTCTTCGCCAGGGAATCCAGCTCGTGGGTAAGCGCGAAGTAGGCGAGCGCCGCCAGCAGAACCACCAACGCAGCACTCATTACGCTGACCGACAGGCCAAGGCGCATGGATAGGCTGGCCGGCTTCATGCTCGCTCCTCAAGCACGTAACCGACGCCCCTGAGGGTGTGAATCAGCTTGTTATCGAACGGGTCATCAATTTTGGCACGTAGCCTGCGGATGGAGACCTCGACGACGTTGGTGTCGCAGTCAAAATTCATATCCCAGACAAGTGAAATGATCTGGGTGCGCGATAGCACTTCCCCAGAGCGGCGCATCAGTAGGTGCAGCAACGCAAACTCTTTAGTGGTCAGGTCGATGCGCTGCTCACCACGGAACGCGCGGTGCCTCGCCGGATCAAGCTCAAGGTCGGCTACCCGCAGCACTTCCGGTACTGGAATTTGCTCGCTTCGCCGTAGCAATGTACGAATTCGCGCAAGTAATTCAGGGAACTCGAACGGTTTGACTAAATAATCATCTGCCCCCAAATCCAGGCCTTTAATTTTATCCACTAAGCGCCCGCGTGCAGTCAGCATTATCACGCGTGTACTGCTGTTACTGCGTATATGCTCAAGCACGCCCCAGCCATCAATTTCAGGCAGGTTTACATCAAGCACTACCAAGTCGTAAGTGTGTTGCCTAACAAGGTGGAGACCGTCCACGCCAGTGGCTGCCTTATCAACTACATAGCCACTTTCGCTTAAACCTTGGTGTAAGTATTCGGCAGTCTTGGGTTCGTCCTCGACAATAAGGATTCGCATAAAAATTCACCTTAAAATGTGCAGCCAGTATTTTTTAGATATTCTTTTGTTGTGGCTGCGGAGTGGTTTTAATTCTTTCATCGGCGGTCACGGATATGACCTACGGCTTTTCAGGTTGCTCCAAGGCTAAAGCCTGAAGCGGCTTTAGGGTCAAGCTGTAATGCCTATTTCGCATGGCTCCAAGGTGTTAAGCGACAACGTGTCGCAGTACTTGCCCTTATCCAAAACCCCCAACTTTTGACTGGCAGGGCTGCCCGGGGCGCTACACGCGAGGCAACCGCTATTTAACTGTGTTTGTTTCTAGTTGTTGCTGGGCGCTAAATCGCCTGCTCTCTTGAGCGCTGCCAATACTAATACAGGCCTACTTGGAAAGGTGCTGGATAACGTATTTGTAATTTTCCAGTCACCTTGCTGATAGGCGTGGAGCACTACATTCTGCCGGGAATTGGCTTTCTACTTATTTTCCCAAGTAATGATCCTCGATATCCCTCGGGATTAATAAATATAAAGGCCTTCATTATATTCCAGCAGAGTTAGTTCTGCGGAGGACTTTTAAGTGCATGTAAAAACAATGGCCGGACATGGAGTTGGAGTAGGTAAGTTCTGTGTGTTATCAGGGCTACTGGCTGCATTGTTAATTGCTCCAGTTCCAACAACTGCTGCCGAATCAACAAGGCAGTCAATAACGATTGATGAGGCGTTGGCGCAAGCGCTCACTGAGAACCAGGAGTTCGCTGCAGCACAATGGAATACAGGTATTGCCGAAGGTGCTCGTACTCAAGCTGGGCTGATCCCGAATCCTGAGTTGTCCTGGAGCGTTGAGGACACGCGCAGTGAGTCGCGCGTTACCAGCATTCAGGTATCTCAGCCAATTGAGCTGGGCGGCAAGCGTAGCGCGCGTATTGATGTGTCTGAGCGTGATCAGGACGCGGTGGCGATTGATCTGGAGCGTAAGAAAAACATCTTGCGCGCTGAGGTCATCCAGGCCTTTTACTCAGCCCTGCGTGCCCAGGAAGGACTGCAGCTTTCCACTCAGTCGTTAGACCTTGCCCGTCGCGGACTTCAGGTGGTCGAAGGGCGCGTAAAGGCCGGCAAGGCTTCGCCAATCGAAATTTCGCGTGCTCAGGTGCAGCTTTCGGAAATTCAACTGGAGCTGAATCGCGCACGCCTCAATCAAAGCAATGCCTACAAGCAACTGGCGCTCATAACGGGTGCCGAGACACCGAACTTCGCGCATGTCGAGGGTGATCTTGAGCGCCTGCCGTACCTGCCGTCGCAGGCTGAGATGCTTGCACGCATAACAGATACAGCGGACCTACGGCTGGCCAGCACGCACATCCAGCGTGCCGAGTCTTCCTTGGAACTCGAAAAGTCGCAGCGCATTCCAGACCTCACCGTCAGTGTTGGCAGCCAATACGACGAAGGGCTTGGCGAGCGCGTCAATTTGCTCGGCTTGTCGATGCCTATTCCGTTGTTCAACCGTAACCAAGGCAATGTGCTGGCCGCTGCTCAAGGAGCTGACCAAGCGCGGGATTTGCGCAATGCCGCAGAACTCCGCCTGCGCGCGGAAGCCCAGCAGGCATTTGAGCAGTGGGAAAGCGCTAGAAGTGAAGTCGACTCGATCAGCGGCACACTGCTGCCGACCGCGCAGCAAGCAGTAGAGGGCGCAGTACGTGGATTCGAGATGGGCAAGTTTGCCTTTATCGATGTACTCGATGCTCAGCGCACCCTCGTAAGCATGCGCTCCCAGTACCTGAATACCCTGGATGAAGCTATCTCGGCCTGGGTGAGCTTGGAGAAGATTTACGGCTCCCAACTCAACATCGAATTCAAAAAATAAGCATCTCTGCGCACCTACATAACGCCTTAGACGGTCGCGTCATGCGACATGAAGCCTCGCCTGCTTTCCTGGCGGCTGCATGTTTATTGAGCGCGTTTAGTCGCCGCCTGGGCATGAATCAAATTCAATACTTTTGATAATTTGGAGTTACCAATGGCATCAACAACTCCCAGAAAGCAGTGGCTGATGATTGTGGCTGTTGTCGTCATCGGTTTAGCCGTGGCGGGCCTGATTCTAAGTGGTAGCCCTGGTAAGTCCGGGGAGGAAGGCCATGGCCATGATGAGAGTCATGAGGATGTATCGGCTCACGCAGATCCCGAGCACCACGGGGAGGCTTCGGCCGACGAGCATGAAGAGGCCGATGAGCATGCAGATAAAGAGCACCATGAAACTGTAGAACCCACCAAGGGCGAGCATGGCGGCAAGCTTTTCACCGAGGGTGATTATGCGCTTGAAGTGACGATTTTTGAGGAGGGCGTAGAGCCTCAGTTCAGGCTCTATACCTACCTGGACGGCAAGCTTCTAAATCCTGCTGAAAGCACGGTGCAAGTGACCTTGTTGCGTCTTGGCCAACCTGCGCAAATCATCAATTTCAGCAAAGAGAATAACTACCTACGTGGCGATGCCGCGGTTGTAGAGCCGCATTCATTCCAGGTTTCCATCAGCGCCACGCACAGTGGCAAGAGCTATTCGTTCGGTTACGAGCAGGTTGAGGGCCGCGTGACCATGACGGATGCGCAGCTTGAGCAGGGTGGCGTCACGCTCGCCACTGCTGGTCCCGCGAAAATCGCCTCCACGCTGCAAGTGCTCGGCGAGGTTCGTTACAACGGTGACCGCACGGTTCAGGTGACCCCGCAACTTGCCGGGCGCGTCGACTCGGTGGCGGTTAGTGCTGGCGATACGGTCAGCAAGGGTCAGGTATTGGCCAAAATCTCCAGCCAGGCGCTGGCCGAACTGCGTGGCGAGCTACTGGCCGCCCAGCAACGCTCTGCGCTTGCCCGCACGACCTATGCACGTGAAAAGCAATTGTGGGAAGAGAAGATTTCCGCCGAGCAGGACTTCCTGCAGGCGCAAGTTGCCATGCAGGAAGCTGCTATCGCAGTGCAGCGCGTCCAGCAACAAATCGCTTCGCTGGGCGGTGCACCGGCCAAAGGCCAGAATCTCACCGAATTCGAGATTCGTGCCCCTATCGATGGCGTGATAACCAGCAAAAGCATCTCTGTTGGTGAAGTACTCAAAGAGGATTCCGCAGTCTTTACCGTCTCGGATTTGTCGACCGTATGGGTGGACTCAACCGTCGCGGCGAAAGACTTGGGCGTAATCGCCGAAGGGCAAAACGTTGTCGTGAGCTCCAGCGCATTCGCCGCCACGGCTAAGGGCTCCATTTCCTATGTCAGCGCTCTGGTTGGGGCGCAAACCCGCTCAGCGACTGCTCGCATCGTGCTAGCTAACCCAGATCGGCTATGGCGGCCTGGTTTGCCAGTGACGGTCGAGGTGATTGCCGAGGAGAACAACGTTCCCGTTGCAGTAGCGGTCGAAGCGATCCAGACCGTTCGCGATTGGCAGGTAGTGTTCGGCCGCTTCGATAACCAGCTAGAAGCTCGGCCTCTTGAGCTGGGCAAATCCGACGGCCGCTTCGTCGAGGTTATCTCGGGTCTGAAGGCGGGCGATCGATACGCGCTGAAGAACAGCTTCCTGATCAAAGCTGAGCTTGGCAAAGCCGGCGCGAGCCATGACCACTAATTCGGAGTCGAGCTATGAAACAAGTTACAGCTATTTTTCGCCCGATCCGGCTTGAGGCCGTCGAGCAAGCTTTGCATGCACTGCCACACCTGCCTGGATTTACCATCCTGCCCGCCCATGGTCATCCACGTGGCCACGGCAAGGATCACAGCTACATCGCCGACGAGTGGAACCCCGACGCCCATCAGCATCTCGTGCTGCTGGCGTTCTGTTCAGAAGAAGTTGCCGATGAGATCGTCCATGCCATCGAGAAGGCCGCCCACACAGGTGTACCCGGTGATGGAATCGTCGCCGTGGCCCCTTTGACCGACGCATTGCGCATCCGTACTGGAGAGCGCGGTGATGCTGCGCTTTAGGGGAAATTGACATGTACGAACGATTAATTCGCTTCGCCATCGACCAGCGCTGGCTAGTCTTGCTGGCTGTGCTCGGCATGGCAGCGTTGGGTGTTTACAGCTACCAGAAGTTGCCGATTGATGCGGTTCCCGACATCACCAACGTGCAGGTGCAGATCAATACCGAGGCAAAGGGCTACTCGCCACTGGAAACCGAGCAACGCGTGACCTTTCCGATTGAATCGGTAATGGCTGGGCTGCCCAACTTACAGGAAACGCGTTCAATCTCACGTTACGGGTTGTCGCAGGTCACCGTCATTTTCGAAGACGGCACAGACATCTACTTCGCTCGTCAGTTGGTGAATGAGCGGATACAGGAAGCGCGTGGAAATCTACCCAGTGATCTGTCGCCGAGCATGGGGCCAATCGCTTCTGGTCTGGGCGAGATCTACATGTGGACCATCGAGGCGCAAGACGGTGCGAAGAAGCCGGATGGCAGCACCTATACACCGATGGATCTGCGTGAGATTCAGGACTGGATCGTCAAGCCGCAACTGCGAACCGTCAAAGGTGTTACCGAGATCAACACCATTGGCGGTTATGCCAAGGAGTTCCAGGTTTCACCCAAGCCGGAGCGCCTGGTCGCACATGGCCTCAGCCTGCAGGACATTGTGGTTGCGTTGGAGAGCAATAATGCCAACGTTGGTGCGGGCTACATCGAACGCAGCGGCGAGCAGTACCTGATCCGCGCTCCGGGACAAGTCGGCAATATCGCTGACATCGCCAACATCATCATCAAGAACACCGATGGTGTTCCTGTGCGCATCGGTGATGTGGCCGAGGTTGGCCTGGGTAAGGAGCTGCGCACCGGTGCCGCTACTGAGAACGGCCAGGAGGTGGTGCTCGGCACTGCCTTTATGTTGATTGGTGAGAACAGCCGCTATGTATCGCAGGCTGTCGACCAGCGCATAAAGGAGATCAATCGCAACCTGCCGAAAGGAGTCATAGCGAAGACGGTCTATGACCGCACTGTATTGGTCGATAAGGCCATCAATACGGTGAAGAAGAATCTGATCGAAGGCGCTCTGCTGGTTATCGCTATCCTGTTCCTGTTCCTGGGTAACATTCGGGCGGCCCTCATCACCGCAATGGTGATTCCGCTGTCGATGCTGTTCACCTTTACGGGCATGGTCAGCAACAAGGTCAGCGCGAACCTGATGAGCCTTGGCGCACTCGATTTCGGCATCATCATCGATGGTGCCGTGGTGATCGTAGAGAACTGCGTGCGTCGTTTGGCTCACGCCCAGGCCGCAGCAGGCCGAACGTTGACCCGTAATGAGCGCTTCCATGAGGTGTTCGCGGCGTCGAAGGAGGCGCGTCGTCCACTGCTGTTCGGCCAACTGATCATTATGGTGGTGTACCTGCCGATATTTGCGCTGACCGGCGTGGAAGGCAAGATGTTCCACCCAATGGCGTTCACCGTGGTGACAGCCCTGTTCGGAGCCATGATCCTCTCGGTGACATTCGTCCCGGCAGCTGTTGCACTGTTCCTCAATGGCAACGTCAGTGAAAAAGAAAATCGGCTAATGGCCTGGGTCAAGCAAGGCTACGCGCCGTTGCTAGATTGGGTCATGGTCAGCAAGCCGTTAGTGCTGACCATTGCGACAGTCATCATGGTGCTTTCTGGTTTAGCTGCTTCGCGGATGGGCAGTGAGTTCGTGCCGAGCCTGGATGAGGGCGATATCGCTTTGCATGCCCTGCGTATTCCTGGCACTAGCCTTTCGCAAGCAATTGAAATGCAGGTGCAACTCGAACAACGAATCAAATCCTTTGCCGAGGTTGATACGGTGTTCGCCAAGCTTGGAACCGCTGAAGTCGCAACCGATCCAATGCCGCCGAACGTGGCGGACAACTTTGTCATGCTAAAGCCGCGCGACCAGTGGCCCGATCCTGATCGCAGCAAAGCCGATTTGGTTGCGGCGATGCAGGAGGCGGTTGAACAGGTTTCCGGCAACAACTATGAGTTCACTCAGCCCATTCAGATGCGCTTCAACGAGCTGATCTCCGGCGTACGCAGTGACGTCGCAGTGAAAGTGTTTGGCGATGACATGGATGTGATGAACGAGACCGCCGAGCAAATCGCTGAGGTGCTGGAGGGTATTCCAGGAGCAGCTGATGTGAAGGTCGAACAGACCACCGGTCTGCCGATGCTCAGCGTACAAATCGACCGTGAGAAAGCCGCACGATTCGGTTTGAATGTCTCGGAGATTCAGGACGCCATTTCCACCGCCATCGGCGGGCGCGAGGCGGGTGCACTGTTTGAAGGTGACCGGCGTTTCGATATCCAAGTTCGCCTGGCGGACGAGTGGCGCAATGATGTCGACAAGATCCAGCAGCTGCCTATTCGTCTGGCCAATGGCGATGGGCTGGATGGCCCAGGGTTTGTGCGCCTGGCTGATGTGGCGAGCGTGGTGTCCGCACCGGGGCCGAACCAGATCAGCCGTGAAAGTGGCAAGCGTCGCGTGGTGGTCACCGCCAACGTTCGCGGCCGCGATATTGGCTCTTTTGTCGCCGAGGCCGAGAGCAAGATCGCCCTGGCGGTTAGCGTCCCTACAGGCTACTGGACGACCTGGGGCGGCACCTTCGAGCAGCTTCAGTCGGCAGCCAAGCGCCTGCAGATTGTCGTACCGGTCTCGTTGCTGCTGGTGTTCACGCTGCTCTTCATGATGTTCGGCAATGTCAAAGATGGCCTGCTGGTATTCACCGGCGTGCCCTTCGCGCTGACCGGCGGGATCATGGCCTTGTGGCTGCGTGATATTCCGCTCTCGATCTCTGCGGGGGTGGGTTTCATTGCGTTGTCGGGTGTCGCGGTACTCAACGGCCTGGTGATGATTTCCTTTATTCGCAGTTTGCGTGAGAACGGCATGGGGCTGGACGAGGCTATTCGTGAAGGCGCGTTGACTCGTTTGCGGCCGGTGCTGATGACTGCTTTGGTTGCGTCTCTGGGCTTTATTCCAATGGCCACTGCCATCGGTACGGGCGCAGAAGTTCAGCGCCCTCTGGCGACGGTGGTGATTGGCGGAATCCTGTCTTCAACCGTGCTGACGCTGCTGGTTTTGCCATTGCTCTACCGCTTGGCCCATCGTCTGCGCTAAGTTCACAGCGCTATTCGTGTGCAACTGAAAAGCCCCGCTCTTGAGCGGGGCTTTTTGCTTACCGTAAATACCGCTCAATGTGGGCGGTGACTGTGCCTGTGACGTCCTCAGCGGCTTTTTTTACGCCAAATAAGAATCGGAACTGCCCGGATGTAGACAAGCTCACCCACCAACTCAACCAGCGTCTGGGTGATGACCGCTGCGGCTGCAAGCCCCCGTATTTCTTCAGGCAATGCCAGGGCCAGCGGAAGAACCACCAACGAGTTACGTGTGGAGGTACTGAAAGTAACCGCTCTCGCCGTCGAGGCGGGCAGTTTATAAGCTCTTGAAGCCAGTGCGCCCACTACGGGGGCCAAAAGCATGAAACCGATGTACACCGGGATCACCGGTAAAAGCTGGTCGATATCACGAACCACCGGCGAGATTTGCGACCCAACCACCGCAATGAGAACTGCCGCCATCGCAGGGACTGGCATCCATGCCCATACGGTGTTCCAGCGACCTACGAACCGTGAGCGCTTAGCCAAGGCTGCTGTAGCAACCGCGAGCAATAAAGGCACGACAATCAGTGCGAGAAAGGCTTCAGCGAAAGGCGCTATCGAGATAACGACTCGGGATTGCTCCCCTAGCATGAAAGCCAAGTACACAGGCAACAGCACAAGCTGCAACAGCAAGAGGATGGGGGTTGCTGCAAGAATCGCACGCGAGTCGCCTTTGCCAATGTGAGTAAAGACCACCACGTAGTCGATACACGGGGTGAGCAAAACTAGAAGAGCGCCTATTAGGATTGCCGGGTGTTCTGCGAGCCCTCTGGTGAGTGCCCATACCAGCAGTGGAATCAGTACGAAATTGGCGATAAGCAAGGCTGACATGAAGCGTTTGTTGCTAAGACTTTTGCGGAGATCAAGAAAGGGAATTTGCAGAAACATCGCGTACATCAGCACGGCGATAGTCGGGGTCACTAATGCGTTCAGGCTCTGCGCCGCTGCAGTAGCTATTAACCCACCGATTGCCGCTGCAATGACCGCGACGAAATAGATCGGTATCTGGTTTTGTTCAAGTGCATCCCTACTCATAGCATCCTCAAGGATGAAAAACGTCAGCTTACATGAGGAAGCGAAAAGCGTGGCGATCCTCTTGGATGGCTTGAATCATGAAAGATTGAGATGGGCACGGCGTCTGGCTATTGAGTGGGTATCTGCTGACGGTGCAAGGGCGCGGTATTCAAATGACACCGTGTTCTAGCATCGGGGTGATAGCCGAGTGCCTTTGCAGATATCAGGCAGATCAATCTAAAGGCCTTCACCGGTATCATTTTGCCCTTCTTGCTACACGCTGACAGCGATGGCTTGTTGCAGATATGAATGACTTGCGGAAGAGAAGAGTTAGTTGTCTAGCTTGGAGGTTTAAACTCCCAGTGAATCTTTCTTATTATTAAAGATTAAATAAAAAAAGCGCCCCGAAGGGCGCTTAGGGTACACCTCTTTCCAAAGGAGCTCGGGAGCTTCTAGAGGTGAACATCGTTCGGAAGTGAGCGGTTAGTCAGCGTTGGTTTCTTTTTTAAGATCGGTATTGGTCCGATCTTGGTTGCTGGTCTTAACCTTTAGTTCGTCCGCCGGTTTGGCAGCAGGCTCAGTTCCGTGAATTCGTTTTTGATCTGCTCGAAATTTTGCCTGAGCTTTCATTGAGCGATCATAGCCATCTTCTGCATAAGACTGTGTGGAGCCGACAAGAAGTACTGATCCAATAACTAGGGCTTTCAACATCTTCATAAGGCAGGCCTCGTAAAATTCAATTATTAGCTTGTCGAGGTTCATGGACAAGTTCTGCAAGTTCGAGTGAATTTTACGGAGGTGAAGCTAACAGCAGCGTGAGCCCAACATTACATTCTTGAAATCTAATAACTGCCTATCTTGTTATGCATGAGCGGGCAGTGCTTTTAGAGCCCGCCCGCCCATCCATTTTTAGAGCACGCTCAGTGGGTACTCGACGATCAGACGAACCTCGTCCAGATCCGACTCGTAATCCGTTGCGCGGGTAGTCATCTGGCGAACACGGAAGGACATCTCTTTCAGTGAGCCCGTTTGGACGACGTACTTGGCTTCGATGTTGCGTTCCCAGCGCTTCTGGTCAGTCAGCGGGTTGCCATCGGCATCACGACGCATATACACACTGTTGGCGTCGGAATAGTCCGCATCTGTACCCAGCGCATAGCGCGTCATGAAGGTCAGTCCAGGAACGCCATAGCTGGCCATATCTAGGTCGTAGCGCAGCATCCAGGACTTCTCTTTCGGCGAGTTGAAGTCGCTGTACTGAATAGAGTTGTCGAGGAAGATGGAATCAGACTGGCGCAGGTAGTCGAAATCATCGTCGCCGTTGTTGCGCTGGTGCGACAGGGCAACGCTGTGTGCACCGAACTGCACACCCACTTTGCCGCTGTAAATGTCGTTATCGAACTCACCCAACAGCTGCTGGCCGTCATCAACAGCTTTGTAGTAGTTCAAGCCACCGAACAAGGAAACACTGTCGGTCAGCGGGTAGGTGAAGGACGTACCGGCATAGTGCTGCTTCCAAGCATCCTTGAGTTGGCTGCTATAGAGACTAAAGCTCAGGTTGTCATTTAGCGAATAGTCACCGCCGAAATAGGCAACCCATGGAGACGCGACAGAGCCCGCATAGAAGGTTGCGAACTCATCACGCATGGTGCTGACCTGCGGCTGGCTCATGGCATGCAGGCGGCCACCCTGAAGGGTCAAACCATCAAAGCTTGTGTTCTCAACCGTAACGCCGCGAAAGCTTTCCGGTAGCAGGCGGGAGTCACCGTAGTGAACCACCGGCGTCATGGGGAACACATCACCCACTTTGACAACGGTGTCGAATAGCCGGGCTTTTACTGCACCACCCACTTTGGAGTAGTTATCTTCGGCTTCACCATCACTATTTACCGGCAGCAGATTAACAGTACCACCTGGGCCATATCGACCATCCCCGGTATCCAGTTTAAGGCCGAGCATGGCGAAGGCATCAATACCAAAGCCTACGGTGCCTTGGGTAAAGCCCGACTCGAACTGGCCAATGATCCCGTGTGCCCAAGCTTCAGTATAACCATTGTCAGTGTTGCTCGACTGACCTTTACGAAAGTCACGATTCATGTAGAAGTTACGGTTGAGAATATTGAAACTGCTACCTTCTACAAAACCTTCGGCTTGCTCTTCTGCGGCCGCCATGAGCGGAGCTGCACTGACAATCGCCGAAAATACTGCAAGGGATAGTTTGGTTTTATTAAGCATTTATTGCTCCTTTATAATTGGCAGTTATTAGTCTAGTTTTCGCCATGGCGTTCTTATAGGTATTGCACCCTCAAGCGCTCTGCGCCTTTGGGGAGCTGAGCCCTATCCTTGCAAGCTGAAGATAACTTGAAGATGATTGGAAAATTACAATTCTGTAATCTTCACAAGGCGGCAATGAAAGTTGTCTTAAAGCGACATTTGAATTCAGATTTTCAATAGAATCCGACGGGTAGGTCGAGAGAGCTCCAGCCTTGATCAGGCCGAATGTTCATGACTGCCAGCTCATAGGACGGTGCACTCAGATAGATCGATAGCGCCGGGCTGATGTGACAAGCCGGCTGGGGGTGACGCCGGTTGATCTTGTTTGGATGCTCGTAAGCGTCCACCCGAATCACCTTGCGTGATTCGGGCATGCTGCTCACTCCCGCCGTGTAAGCCAGCATTTCGCTGACGAGCTGGAGCTGGCAGGCGCACTGCGTATATTCCAGCTCATGGCAGTAATGGTGCATGAAACTGTGACCGCATGGGTGTGAATAGCCATGGGCTCAGCGCTTACCAGACGAAGAGTTGGTTGATGCGACCAAGAACCTAGCAAGGTGCGATTACTACAGCGGCTGAGAGTTTCCGTAGTTAAAGCCATTTGCCGCCAAGGTTGCCCAGCGGCGCTGACGGTGGGCGTAGAACAGGCGCGCAAATAGCCAGACGAACGGAGTGAGGACGCCCGCCTTGATGGTCACGCTATCTCGGTAAAGCGTTCCGCCGTTGACCTCTTGTGCCGTAATGAGGTGATCCCACTTGCTGATCAGCGGGCTGTAGCCGTTGTCTCTTAGCATGAAAATCTGAGCATTTTCCGTCTGCGGGTATGTAATCACAATCGCCTGACGGCCAATGGGAAGTACGCCGAATAACTTCAGCTTGACCCAGTAAGTGCCCTCGCTCCAGGTGCCAGGAAACTCAACGGGAGTCAGCGGGCTGAAACTCAGCAACGGTGATGCAACCTGATGCAGCAGACGTGGCGTGCGCACCTGGGCGATCACCTCTGCCAGTGAGCATGGCAGCTGGGTAGAGATATCAATTTGCATGGGCGCAATCACCGACCGGATTGAGTTTACTTGTCATCGGCAAGCAAGGTCTGTGGTTCTTCGGGAACCGGCATGGGCTTGAAAGCACTGACCCTGGAGCGGCCTGTATTGCCGATAGGCACCCAGATTTTGGAGAACAGCAGGGCCGCGAAAATACGTGGTAGTTGCCCCGCGACCTCGCGGTAATCGCCGGTCTGCCAGCCGAGCACAAGCATCAGCCAGTGTGACCCAGCATGCAGCACGGGTTGGCGTTGGGTCAGGATGTGCGCGCGCTCTAACCATTGAAAGGCATCTGCGCTGCGCTGTTCCTGCATGGCCTGCCGGGCCTGCTGAAAGGCTTGTTCAATTGCGAGTTGCAATGCTGCTTTCATCTTCAATCCTCCGATCCTACTTTTTAAGCAGGCGCAGGCCGTTGAACACCACCAGCAGGCTGACGCCCATGTCGGCAAAGACGGCCATCCACATCGTCGCCTGCCCCGTTAGGGTAATGGCGAGAAACAGGGCCTTGATCCCTAACGCCAGCACGATGTTCTGCTTGAGGATGACGGCGGTCTGTTGAGACAGGCGGATGAAGGCCGGGATCTTGCGCAGGTCGTCATCCATCAAGGCCACATCCGCAGTTTCGATGGCCGTGTCCGTGCCGGCGGCGGCTCCCGTAGCTCAAGCTCCTGTACCTGTTCAGCCAGTAGTTCAAGAGCCTGTTGCAGCAGCATCTGTGGCCGAACCAGTAGCTGAGCCGCAGCCAGCCCTGAAGTCTGATGAGGTGACCGTCACCCTGAAGCCGGGCGAAGCCAGTGAAATCAAGCTGGAAATGCTGGACAAGGCCACGGTCAGCTACGAGTGGACGACCAATGGCATTCCGGTCAACCACGACACCCACGGTGAGCCCTACAACGGCCCCAAGGACTACTACCACAGCTACAGCAAGGCCAAGCAGGTCAAAGGCGACAAAGGCGAACTAACTGCAATTTTCGACGGCACCCACGGCTGGTTCTGGCGCAACCGCAGCAACCAGGACGTGACCATCACGCTGAAGACCAAGGGCGAGTACCTGAGCGTCAAACGCGTGATTTAAGGTAGATAAGCCCCTTCGTCAAATGGCGCAGGGGCTCGCCTGAACACTCAGAGCTATAGCTCCTGTGGTTGGTGACTCTTTCGCGCGCCCTGTCGACGCATCAACCAATAGGCAGCAGGCAACACCAGCATGGACAGCAGCGGGGCTGTGATCATGCCGCCAACCATGGGCGCGGCGATGCGCTTCATGACCTCTGAACCCGCTCCACCGCCCCACAGAATAGGCAGCAGACCGGCTATGATCACGGCAACCGTCATCACCTTGGGTCTGACGCGCAGGACAGCACCTTCGCGGATTGCCTCAAGCAGAGTCGGATCGTCGCTACGCCCAGCATCCACGCGCGCATGCCAGGCGTTCTTCAGATACAGCAGCATGATCACCCCGAATTCGGCAGAGACGCCGGCCAGGGCAATGAAGCCCACGCCGGTGGCGATCGACAGGTTGAAGCCGAACCAGTAGAGCAGCCAGATACCGCCCGATAGGGCGAAGGGCAGGGTGGCCATGATCAGCAGGGCCTCGCTGAAGCGGCTGAAGGTCAGGTAGAGCAGCACGAAGATAATCAACAAAGTCGCCGGCACCACCCAGGCCAGCCGCGCATTGGCACGCTCCAGGAACTCGAACTGACCGGAGTAGGAGACGGTCATGCCAGCATCGAGTTGTACCTGCTCAGCTACGCGTTGCTGCAACTCGCGCACGGTCGATGCCAGGTCGCGCCCACGGACATCGACATAGACCCAACCGGACAGACGCCCGTTCTCGCTGCGCAGCATTGGCGGCCCTTCGGTCAGACTAACCTGGGCGACGGTGCCCAAGGTGATCTGCTGGCCGGCTTGCGTGAGGATCGGCATACGCCGTAGTGCCTGCGGACTGTCTCGCCACTCCTTGGGATAGCGCAGGTTGATCGGGAAGCGGGCCAGTCCTTCAACCGTCTCGCCAATATTTCTGCCGCCGATTGCGCCCGATACCACCGTCTGCAGATCGGCGATGCTCAGGCCATAGCGCGCCGCGGCCAGTCGATCGATCTGGATATCCACATAGCGACCTCCGGTCAGGCGTTCTGCCAAGGCCGAACTCACCCCAGGCACCTCTTTGGCCACGGCCTCGATATCGCGCGTTATGCGCTCGATGTCGACCAAGGAGGTTCCGGACACTTTCACCCCAATGGGGCTCTTGATCCCCGTCGCCAGCATGTCGATGCGGTTGCGGATGGGCGGCACCCAGATATTGGACAGCCCCGGAACTTTTACCGCGCGATCCAGTTCCTCGATCAGCTTTTCGGGTGTCATCCCCGCGCGCCATTGATCGCGTGGTTTGAACTGCACCGTGGTCTCGAACATTTCCAGCGGTGCTGGATCGGTGGCGGTCTCTGCTCGCCCGGCCTTGCCGAATACCCGTGCCACTTCGGGCACCGTGAGGATCATCCGGTTGGTTTGCTGCAGCAGCTGGGTTGCCTTGCTCGCCGGCAAGCCGGGCAGGGCCGAAGGCATGTACAACAGATCGCCTTCGTCCATGGGCGGCAGGAACTCTCCTCCGAGTCTGCTGAGGGGCCACAGACTGGACACAAAGACCAGCACGGCCAGCGCCAAGGTCACCTTGGGCCAGGCCAGCACCCACTCCAGCACCGGCCGGTATGCGCCGATCAGCCAGCGGTTCAAGGGGTTTTGCTGTTCGCTGGGGATATGCCCACGAATCCAGTAGCCCATCAGCACCGGTACCAGGGTGACCGAGAGGCCGGCGGCGGCGGCCATGGCATAGGTCTTGGTGAAGGCCAGAGGGCCGAACAGGCGCCCTTCCTGGGCCTCCAGGGTAAATACCGGGAGGAACGATAGGGTGATGATCAGCAGGCTGAAGAAGAGTGCCGGTCCGACTTCGGCTGCGGCTTCGCCGATCACTCGCCAGTGCGCCTCGCCTTGGAGCGGCTCATTGGGGTGCCGAGCCTTCCAGGCCTCGATGTGCTTGTGCGCGTTCTCGATCATCACCACGGCGGCATCGACCATGGCGCCGATGGCGATGGCGATCCCGCCGAGCGACATGATGTTGGCATTGACGCCCTGGTAGCGCATGACGATGAAGGCCATCAGGATGCCCAGGGGCAGGGTGATGATCGCCACCAGCGACGAACGCAGGTGCCAGAGAAAGATCAGGCAAACCAAGGCAACCACCACGAACTCTTCCAGCAGCTTGTAGCTGAGGTTGTCGATGGCACGGTCGATCAGTTGCGAACGGTCATAGGTAGTGACCACTTCGACGCCGGTGGGCAGGCTGGCTTTCAGGCTGTCCAGCTTGGTCTTCACGGCAGCGATGGTGTCCCGGGCATTCTTGCCGGAGCGCAGGATGACCACGCCACCGACCACTTCACCCTGGCCGTCCAATTCGGCGATACCGCGACGCATCTCTGGCCCCAGTTGAATGGTGGCCACCTGGCCTAGCAGCACCGGAATTCCGCTTGCCGAAGCCCGCAGCGGCACATTGCGAAAATCATCCAGGCTCTCCAAATAGCCCGAGGCCCGCACCATGTACTCGCGCTCCGCCAGCTCCAGGATGGCGCCGCCGGTTTCCTGATTGGCGCTCTTCAGCGCCGCTTCGACCTCCTGCTGAGTTACCCCATAAGCCACCAGCTTCTGGGGATCGAGCAGCACTTGGTATTGCTTGACCATGCCGCCGAGGGTGGCCACTTCGGCTACGTTGGGCAGGCTCTTGAGTTCGTACTTAAGGAACCAGTCCTGCAGTGCCCGCAGCTGGGCAAGATCATGCTGGCCGCTGCGGTCGACCAAGGCGTACTGGTAGATCCAGCCCACGCCGGTGGCATCCGGCCCAAGGGTGGTGGTAACACCCTCGGGCAGGCGTTCCTGCGCCTGGTTGAGGTACTCCAGCACCCGCGAGCGTGCCCAGTAGAGGTCGGTATCGTCCTCGAACAGCACATAAACGAAGGAGTCGCCGAAGAACGAGTAGCCGCGCACTGTCTTCGCCCCCGGCACCGAGAGCATGGTGGTGGCCAGCGGGTAGGTCACCTGGTTCTCGACAATCTGCGGTGCCTGCCCGGGGAAGCTTGTGCGGATGATGACCTGGGTGTCGGACAGATCCGGCAGTGCATCCAACGGCGTGTTGCGCAGCGACCAGATGCCCAGGGCGGTGATGAACAGGGTCGCCAGCAGCACCAGAAAGCGATTGCCGATAGACCAGTGGATCAGGCGTGCGATCATGGCTGGTCTCCTTCCTTGCTGAGCTGCTCGATCATCAGGCCGGAGTTTTTCTGGCGGGCGCCGATACGTACGTGATCTCCTGGCTTAAGTCCCACAGCTACTTCTGAGCTGACCAATGGAAAAGCCATGGTCATACCTGGCATATTCAGGCTCTCGAAGGGCCCGTGCTCCAGGGTGACTGACTCCGCGTCCAGAGCACGAATCACACCATGGGCCTCATGTAGTTCCTTCTTATTGTCCTGCTCGGCATGGCTGGCCATGACACCCTGTAGGCTTGCCTCCGAATCGATGAGGAACTGGCCGGAGGTAACGACCGCCTGACCCTCCTCAAGACCGGACAACACCTCCAGACGCCCATCAGCCTCGCGGCCCAAGGTTATTTCCAGGGGGCGGTAGCGCCCATCGCCTTCTACCAGCATCACCAACGCACGCTTCCCGGTGCGAATCACGGCTTCACTCGGCACAAGAAGCGTGGATTGTTCGACGGCACTGTTCAGGCGTACGGCGGCGAACATGCCGGGGCGCAACTTACCGGCAGGGTTGGGTAGCTCGCTGCGTACCGTGAGCGTGCGTGTTTGCGGATCGGCACTCGGCAGCAAGGCTATGACGCGGCCCAGCAGCGGTCGATCAGGAAAGGCCGTCAGGTTGGCGCGGATCTCGTCCCCGACCTGGATACTTCCGGCCATGGCCTCGGGTATCGCCGCATCGAGCCAGACACTGGATAGCCCGTTAATCAACGCCAGATCCTGCCCGGCTTCGACGGTCATCCCGGCGCGTACCTGCAAGGCTTGGAGCTCGCCGCTGATAGGTGTGGTGAGGGTTTGCACCGCCCGTGGTTTGCCGCTGCGGCGGACCTGCTCGATCAACGTTTGAGGCATGCCAAGCAGGCGCAGGCGCTCTTGGGCCGCACTTATCAAGCGAGTGTCAGCGGTACGCAGTACCGCCAGGAACTCCAACTGCGCGGCGGACCATTCGGGAATCAGCAGGTCGACCAGGGGGGCTCCGGCAGGCAGCACATCGCCCGGGGCGCGACCGTAAACCCGCTCGACGAATCCGCCGGCGCGGGCCTGGAGGTTCGCCACTTCTCGCTGGTTATAGGCCAGGGAACCCACCGCCTCGATATCCGAGGGCAGTACACCTCGGATCACCATCGAGGTTCGCATTCCGAGGTTCTGCACGGCTTGAGCGGGGATGCTCAGGACAGACGGATCCTGCTCGGATCCTGCGTATTTAGGGACAAGTTCCATATCCATGAAAGGTGACTTGCCCGGTTTATCGAAGCGCTGCTCAGGCTGCATAGGGTCGTACCAATAGAGCACCTTGCGCTCGTCCGTCGGTGCGGAGCTAGGCAGTAGCTCGTGTTTGGCTTGCCGCTGGGCCAGCCAGTAGCCACCGCCCGCCGCGCCAATGCCCACGGTCAGCACGGCGACCGCAAAACCAAATGTCGATATCTTCATTTCAGGCCCTCCACATAGGCGTAGTACAGGCTTGCGGAGAGCTGGCTCAACTTGCGCTGCTGTTCAATCTGCCGCAGCTGCGCCTCAATCAGGTCGCGCTGGGCAGTAATAACGGATGTGAGCTGGCTGTTACCGGCTTGGTAGGCGGCCAGTTCGAGATCGGCACGTTTGCTTGCAAGCGGGATCAAGGTTTTTTCGGTGCGTGACAAGGTCCTGCGCAGTTGCTCAAGCTCGGCAATACCGCCTTCCAGCTCAGCCTGATGGGCGCGCAGTAATGCTTCCTGCTCGGCTTCCATCTGCGACACGCTTTGTTGTCTGGCGTTGATCTTGGGCCCCTGACGTGTGCCTACGAACAACGGCAGGTCGAACGTGAATTGCACCATCACCATATCGCCGAACTGGTTGTCGCGATTGTTGTAGGCAAACTCAACACCCCAGTCGGGGGTCTTCTCGGCGATGGCCTCGTTCAGCTCGGCGCTAGCCTCGCCGACTCGGGCGGAGGCAGCGCGCAACTCAGGGTGTGAGGCAATGCGTTGCTGCAGGTGCGGTGCCACCAGGTTCAGATTGGGAACACCTCCTTGCAAAGGCTGGTCAGCCTCGTTGCCTATCCAGCGGCGCAGCTTGGCACGAGCTACTGCCACATCGCGATTCAGTTCATCTCGCCGATCTTGTAACGCCAAAGCTTCCTGGTCGGCCTGCAACAGCTCGCCAGGCTGAGCACTACCGCCGGCAATCAGCGATTGCACGGTCGAGCGGAGCATCTCGATCTGACGGTCCAGTTGATCGAAGAGGCCAACACTGCGTTCGGCGTAGTACACGTCCAGCCAGCTCACTGCCGTCTGGCGCTTGATTTCCAACTGCATGGCACGCTGCTCGGCCTCGGCCCGCGTCATGGAGGCTTCGGCCAGTTGGCGACGGGCCAGACGCTTGTCGCCGTTTGGTACCTCCTGCATGAGTCCAATGCGGCGCATGGTCATGGAGTCATGATTAAGTGTGTAACGGTCAGGGCCTTCGATCGGCAGGTTGTCGATGCCTAGAATCAGCTTGGGATCGGGCAAGGCGTCTGCGGGCCCTACAGCCTGCTGTGCCGATGCCACCTGCGCCTGGCGCGCGAGGTTCTCAGGGGCACTCTGTTCGGCCAGAGCTTGGGCTCGTTCGAAGGTTAGGGGCTGTGCCTGCGCGGCAAGCCAGGGAGCTGCCCAGAATGCGGCAGCCAACACGCCGAGATAGCCACGGCGTGGAAAAAGGAAAGCGGACATGCTTTCGCCTCCAATGCGATTGATCGAGGTCGCAGCTACGAAACGTGGTCGCGACGATGCGCCTGACTGTAAGGCGCGGGATGATCACGGCATTAGACGAAACGAGGAGGGCGCCAGAGTCCTGCGGGCTCTCGCTTAATCACCGACTGGGTCAGCAATATTTCGGGGCGTGAGGGGAGAGGGGATATGCTCTTGATCACGGTGGTCTGGAGAAGTCCTCCGGTCTTGCATTCCTGGCCGGATTTGCAGGGGGACTTATTGGCCACCCCATCAGACGTGTCCATTTGCTCGCAGCACGGAGCATCGACCATTGCATGGCCCTGATGATCGGCGCTCTGCATCGGGCAAGGTTGTGCCGGCATGCTGAAAGCCACACCGCCGAAGGTCGGCAGCACGAGGCTAGCAATCATTAGCAGGATCAATCCAATCCGACGCACAGCAATTCACCAGGCGGGGCAATAGGCCGACGATAGCAGATTGCCCCGAGGCATGAACGCTCCTTTTGGCAATAGTGTTGATTTGGATCAAATAGAGTGTCATGCAGGGTATCAATCGGGCTCAACTGGTAGCTCCGTTTAACCGGATTTCTCAAGCTCGTAGGGTTCGCACCACCCGCTAGGCGCGCTAGCACAAGACCGGCCTCGCTAGCCGTTCAGTCGAGCCCCAAGTAGGAATTGGGGGCCTGGTCAAACATACTGTTGCTTAGGCGAGATGCAGGGGCTGCCTGCTTCGAGCAGGCCCAATCAGGCACCAAAAGCGAATTCTATAATCGCTCTATAATCGACTATAAACGGCGATTTTCAAGGTAGTTGTCGCGTGAGCGTGTCACGCTGCCTTTGATGTTTGCTGCAGTACCGCTTCCCGCTCCGGGTTCAGGCACACGATTGGTGCCAGCACCCAGTTCCTGATGTTGCCGCTCCAGCGCTCCGGGTGCCGTGCACGCGCCGCCTCGTACAGCTCGATACGCTTGCGCAGCAACTCTTCCGCCTGGCCAGTATGTCGCTGCGCCGGAGTCACGAACTTCAGGGCGCTGTGGCGATGTTCATGGTTGTACCAGGCCACGAAGCTGTTCACCCAGTTCCTGGCCTGCTCCAGCGTGTCGAAGGGCCGCTCCGGCCACAGCGGGCAGTACTTCGCCGTGCGGAACAAGGCCTCGGCATAGGCGTTGTCATTGCTCACCCGCGGGCGGCTGAACGAGGGCATTACACCCAGGTTCTGCATGGCCGCCAGCATGGTCGAGCCCTTCATCGCGCTGCCGTTGTCCGAGTGCAGTACCAGCGGCTGGCCTGCCCGCTGTTCACGTAGGCAGGCCTGGCGTAGCAGCTGGGCGGCCTGCTCGGCGCTTTCACTTTCATGCACCTCGTTGGCCACCAGCTTCCGGCTATAGACGTCCTTGATCATGTACCAGTAGAAGTAACGGCCCTTGACCGTGGTCGGCAGCCAGGTGATGTCCCAGCACCACAGCTGGTTCGGGCCGTCGGCCACATGGGTCGTCAGCGCTCGTTTCACCACGGCCGCGCGGATGCTGCTGTTCGGCGTCCTTCAGCAACCGGTAAAAGGTCGACTCCGAGGCCAGCCAGGTGCCCTGATCGGCCAGCCGCGCCACGATCTGCTGCTGCGGCAGGCTGGCAAACTCGGGCTGGTTGGCGACCTCCAGCACGCGGCGGCGCTCTTGCGGGGTCAGCTTGTTGGCCGGCTCAGCTCGTTGTGCCGAAGGACGCCGATCCTCCGGGCAGTGCTGCCAGCGCTGCAGGCTGCGCAGCGACAGGCCCAGTTCGGCGCAGGCCTGCGCCCGCCGCGCTCCCGCCGCCACGGCGTCCTCGATCAACTGCAGCGTTTCACGGCGATCCGGGGCGCTGATCATTCGTCCTCGTCCTTCCCCCAGAGCGCCTCGGCTTTTTTTCGCAACACCAGCAGAGCCGCGGTTTCTGCCAGCGCCGCATCCTTGCGCCGCAGTTCACGCTCCAGCTGCTTGATGCGCTTCTTCGCGGCCTTTTCCTCTTCGCGTTCGCGCCGGGTCTTGCTCGGCTGAGCCAGGCTGTTGGCCTGCTCGCAGGCTTCGCGCCAGGCGTTGATCTGCTCGACATACAGGCCTTTGCGCCGGCAGTACTCCGCCAGCTCAGCCGCATTGAGGCTGGCGCTTTCCAGCACCACCCGAAACTTGTCCTGGCTCGACCACTGGTCGGCCTGCTGTCCATCTGCCGGCACCACTGCTCCCGCTGCTCTGGCCTGTTTGCGCCAAGCATACAGGGTGGCATCAGTAATGCCTGTCGCTTCCACCAGCTCCGGCACCGTCCGGTTCAAGGGCGGCATCATCTGCCGCACCACCCACTCCCGATGCTCTATCGAATAACGCGCCACACGGCTCTCACTTACGCCCACCGACCAAGACTCATCGAATCAACTCACACGACAACTATCCTGACGCGGCGGGTCTGAGCACATGCATGAATTTCTCCAGTTGGGCAAGATGCTGCAATTCACTGAATGATCTAGCTCCAAAATTGTATCGAGGACATGCGCACGGGTGCTATTGGGATGCAGACGGCAACTTGATCAACCCGGCGCGGCACCTCTGGTTACTGCAGAAAGCGTGAACCATGGTAATGGCCGCAAGCCGGCGCGGCTGAGATTGCGAACCCAGTCGTCTTCAAACGCGAGCCGCTACGGCTTCCTGCAGGTACACCTCGGCGAGCGCCGACGAGGGATCGATTCCCAGTAGGGAGTGGAAGGTCCTGGAAAAATGGGCCGAGTCGGAGAAGCCTGACTCGTGCGCGGCGTCCGTCATAGAACGTCCGCAGGCCAAGTATTGAACAGCCTGGGTCAGGCGTAGCCACTTCACGTAGCTGCGCAGCGGCAAACCAGTTTGCTCCACGAACCAATGCGAGAACCGAGTTGGGGACAGGTGGACCAGTGCTGCCAGCTCCTCGCGGCGTACCTTGCCCTCGTGAATCGCGGTGCTGACTATCGTCACGCGCGGATCTGGGGCTGGTAGGACGTCGAGCACCTGTAGAGCCTTTCGCACCGCAGACCGAGGGTCTCCCGCGCCTTCGTTCAGGGAGTCAGCGATTCTTTTGGCGTCAGATGGGGCGATCTCAATTGGCATCGGCGTCATGCTCTGTGGCAAAACCTGGGCCTCATCTGCCAGCACATCCAAGTAAATCGAAACGATAAGGGCTCCGCTGATTCGATGGCGGACTCCCGCGGGAATGAACACCGAGAACCCGGTGTACTGACGTTGCGGGCATTCCACGGTCACAGGAACATCGAGGCCGATGGCTATTTGATGAGCCTGGTGGTGATGCCAATCCTGATGGCCGGCACGGCCAGCAAAGACAGCCAGACCAGGCGCTAACCAAGCACGACCGGACCACTTGAGCGGACCTACAGCAAGATCGCTTTTTACCACGGATGCCTCACTTCCAAGGCAGGCCTTACATTTCTGTCAGCCGGCTGTGGGTCGAGAGAAAAGCAGTGATTCTTCCAGGAGTGACCGAATTGCATAATTTAGATTCGGCTGCTGGCTTGGCGTAGACGTTTGACGAAGCTTTCGGCATCGGTTTCACCTACCGTGCGTAGATCTTGCCATTCCTCGCCACTCGGGGCGAACAATTGCAGCGCTGGTGGGCCGAACAGTTGGTAGCGGTCGAGCAGGGCGCGTTGTTCGGCATCGCTACGTGTCATGTCTAAGCGCACCAGTCGGTAACCGCTCAGTTGCTCGCGCACGGCGGGTGCTTGCAGTACTTCTCGCTCAATCACCTTGCAACTGATGCACCAGTCGGCGTACCAGTCCAATAGCACTGGTTGGCCGGCATCCTTCGCTGACAGCAGTGCCGCATCCAAGGCAGCCGGTGTGTCCAGGGTCTGCCAGCCGGCGTTAGCGCCGGTCGATGGTAAGACCTGGGCGTCCAAACGACCCAGTGGACGTAGTGGATCGGATTGCCCCTGCAAGGCACCGAGCCAGGCGCTGACACCGTAAACCAACAGGGCCACGCCAAGCAGTTGGGCGAGCCTTTGCTTGCCGGATTTGGGAATGAACTCCAGAGCGCCGAGCCACAGTGCCGTGCCAACCGCCAAAAGGCCCCATAAGGCCAGAGTCACTGGAGCGGGTAACACACGTTCCAGCAGCCAAACAGAGACAGCCAGCAGCATCACGCCGAAAGCCTTGCGCACACCGAGCATCCAGGTCCCGGACTTGGGTAGCAATGCTCCGCCACCGGTGGCGAACAATACCAACGGCGCGCCCATGCCCAAGCCCAGGAAAAACAGCTTCAGACCGCCGCCCAAGGCGTCGCCGGTGGCGCTGATGTAGAGCAGTGCGCCGACAAGCGGTGCTGTCACGCAGGGCGAAACAAGCAGGCTGGACAGCACGCCGAGCGTGGCTGCGCCCAAAAGGGAACCGCCGCGAACACGGCTGGCCAGATGATCCAATCGTTCGGCGATAAAGCGCGGCATGCGCATCTCGAATGCGCCGAACATCGCCAGGGCAAACACCATGAAGAATATTGCGAAGGGCACCAGCACCCACGGTGATTGCAGGCGCGCCTGCAGGTTGAGGCCCGCACCGAACACACCCATCAGTGCACCAAGCAGGGCGAAGCAGGCAGCCATGGGGACTACATAGGCGAGCGACAGGCTTAGGCCACGTAGTCCGCCGAATTGCCCGCGCAACACTACGCCAGACAGAATCGGCAGCATCGGCAACACGCAGGGAGTGAAGGTCAGGCCCAAGCCGGCCAGGAAAAACAGCGCCAAACTGCCCCAGTCAACAGTGCCGACTTGTTGCTGGGCTGCAGTTGCGGGTGTATTACCGATCTGGATATTGCGGATCTCCGGTGGATAGCACAGCCCCAGATCGGCGCAGCCCTGATAGCTCACCTGCAAAGTGAAGGGGATATCACGAGGGTTATCAATCGGCAACAGCAAATCGGTGATGCCATAGAACACCTCGACGTCGCCGAAAAACTCGTCGGTCTTGGGCTCGGCCGCTGGCCATTTAGGGGTGCCGATTGAAACGTCAGGATGGTCGCTGGTGAAGGCGAAACGATGTTTGTAGAGGTAATAGCCATCGGCGTTTACGAAGCGCAGACGGAGGTTGTCCTTGTCGGCTTCTACCAAGTCAAGGCGAAAGGCCTGATCTACCGGAAGAAAATCCTGGCTGTTATTCAGCGAGGTGCCGAACAGGGCCGACTGAGCACGCGACAGATCGAATATCCCAGCGTCGGCCGGCAAGGTGAGCAGAAGAAGCAGACACAACAGGAGGCGGGACATAGGCATCGCGGACCAATAGCTTGTGAACAGTGAATGAAAGGATTTTGGCCCGTATGCAGGAGCTTGTCCTTCAGAATGCGGGCCGGCGCTGGGTCGTGTATCCCACGTGCTCTACGTCGTCATTTCCAGCCTGCCCAAGCCGTTATCAGCGGCGCGGAACTCAATCCAATGGGTAATCGGCAATGGTCTCTTCCTGGCCGGAGCGAGCTAACCCAATCACCTTGTAGGGATGTTTGACGTTGCCATACTCCATGCCTGGTGAGCCGGCCGGCATTCCAGATACGGCGATGCCCAACAGGTCGGGGCGCTTGCGCAGTTCCAGAATCTGCGCCACGGGCACGTGACCTTCAACGAACTTGCCATCAATCACGCCTGTATGACAGGAAGCCAAGCGTGGCAGCACCCCCTGATCTTGCTTGACCGCGCTCATATTGCGTTCGACGTGGTCGCGGACCTCGAATCCGTTGTCCTTCAGATAGGTGATCCAGTCCTTGCAGCACCCGCAGTTGGCGTCGCGGTGCACATCAATGGTCAGGTGCTCGGCGGCTTGGACAGTCCCACTCATCAACAGGACTACGAGGGCTGCGGTAATCGGCTTTCTTGGCATAAAGAACCTCTTTTTTGAATCGCGTATTCAGTTACAGCAGCAACCTCCGCTGCTACCCAACCAGCCTTTTTCTCGCGGCTCGACGCCACCGCCGATGGCTATTTGATGAGCCTGATGGTGATGCCAATCCTGATGGCCGGTACGACCAGCAAAGACAGCCAGTCCAGGTGCTAGCCATGCACGACCGGACCACTTGAGCGGGCCTACGGCAAGGTTGCTTTTCATCATGGGCGCTCCGCTTCCACGGCGGGCCTTACCGTACTGCTGACCATCAACAGCAGCGCACCGCCGACGATGGCGATATCAGCCAAGTTGAACGCTGGCCAGTGCCACCCTTGATAGTGGAAGTCCAGGTAGTCCACGACAAAACCCCGGACAGATCGGTCGATAAGATTGCCTACCGCTCCACCCAGAATGTGGCTGTAACCCAAGGCTTCACGCCAAGGACGCCCTCGACGAAGAATCAGGATGAGCGTCGATGCAACGGCCAGGGCAATGACAACGAAGAAATAACGTTGCCAGCCGCCAGCGTCCGCCAGGAAGCTAAACGCCGCACCGGTATTCCGGGCATGTACCACGTTAAAAAAGGGGCTTACGGCGAGTGACGAACCCAGCTCATACAGGTGCTCAATGGCAAACTTGAGGCCTTGGTCGACCAATGCCAGGGCGGCAGCAATTCCCCACCACAACCCAGGCGTTGGAGCGTGTGTGGTCTCTTGGTAGGTGTTCATTGACTGTCCCGTAGTAGCTGTTTCAGCTCATCTGATACCGGCATCGGTTGAAAGGCGCTGACTCTTGCTCGTCCGGTATTGCCCAGAGGCACCCATATCTTGGAGAACAGCAAAGCAGCCGGAATGCGCGCCGCCTGGCCAAGCATCTCTCGGTAGTCCCGCTCCTCCCAGCCGGCCAGGAACGTCAGCCAATGGCTGTAAGCATGGAGCAGAGGCATTCGCTGGGTAAGGATGTGGGCCCTTTCCAACCAGGGATAGGCCCGCTTAGGGGATTTTGCCCCCAGGGCCTGCCTGGCGCTCAGGAAGGATTCATCAATAGCCGCGCGGAATTCGTTGCTCATGTCGGCCTCACTTACGTAGCAAACGCAGGCCATTCAGGACGACCAACAGGCTCACCCCCATGTCGGCGAACACCGCCATCCACATCGTGGCATGGCCGGTTAGCGTGACGACCAAGAAGATGGCTTTAATGCCCAGCGCGAGCGCGATGTTTTGCGTAAGCACTGCGGCGGTATGGCGGGATAGACGAATGAAGGCCGGAATCTTGCGCAGATCGTCATCCATGATCGCAACATCCGCAGTCTCGATCGCGGTATCGGTACCGGCGGCTCCCATGGCGAAGCCCACGTTGGCACGCGCGAGCGCCGGAGCGTCGTTGATGCCGTCGCCGACCATCCCCACAGTGCCTTGGTGCTTAATCAGGGTTTCGATTGCGCTGAGCTTGTCAGTGGGTAGCAGGCTGCCCTTGGCCTCGTCGATGCCGACCTGGGCGGCGATCGCCTCTGCGGTATGCGGGTTATCGCCGGTCAGCATCAAGGTCTTCACGCCCAATTCGTGGAGTTCCCCGATTGCGGCCTGGCTGGTGTCCTTAACCGTATCGGCGACTGCGAACAATGCCAGCGCCTGGGTTTCATCGGACAGAATGACCACCGTTTTACCTTGTCGCTCCAGATGATCGAGGGCGGTTTCGATTGTCGGCGAACAGAATCCGAGCTCTTCCAGCAGCCGATGGTTACCCAAGTGATAGCGATGCCCCTCAATCGTGCCGCGGACGCCGCGGCCGAGTAACGCTTCGAAATCCGCCACGTCCAACAACGGCATCGACTGCTCGGCCGCCTGTATGGCGATGGCCTGCGATACCGGATGGTCCGAGCGATGCGCAAGGCTGGCGGCGGCAGAGCGATAGTCCCTTGACACCCCGTTGGCCAGAGGCAAAAAGTCCGTTTGCACGGGCTTGCCATGGGTAATGGTCCCGGTTTTGTCCAAGGCCAAGTGGGTGATCTTGCGGCCGATTTCTAGGTACACGCCACCCTTGATCAGAATGCCTTTACGGGCAGCTGCGGCAAGGCCGCTGACTATAGTTACGGGGGTCGAGATCACCAGCGCGCAGGGGCAGGCCACCACCAGGAGTACCAGAGCCCGATAGATCCACTCGAACCACTCACCCCCCATCAGCAGCGGCGGCAGGATCGCTACGGCCACTGAGAAGGCAAACACGGCCGGTGTGTATATACGGGAGAACTGGTCAACGAAGCGCTGGGTCGGCGCGCGAGCCCCCTGGGCTTCTTCAACCGCGTGGATAATGCGCGCCAGGGTGGAATGGCTGGCTTCTGCCGTAACCCGATACTCCAGCTCTCCGGCCTGGTTGATGGTGCCAGCGAACACCGGATCGCCTACCGACTTCTCCACGGGCAGGCTCTCGCCCGTGATAGGAGCTTGGTTGATCGTCGAGTTGCCTTTCACCACCTCGCCGTCCAGACCGATGCGCTCGCCTGGGCGCGCTCGGACCAGGCTGCCAATGGCAACACCCGACACGTCGAGTTCTATCCAGCGACCATCGGCTTGCTGGACAGTCGCCGTCTCCGGAGCCAAGTCCATCAGGCCCCGAATAGCGTTGCGAGCACGATCAAGGGATTTGGCTTCGATTAGCTCGGCGATCGCGAACAGGAACATGACCATGGCCGCCTCGGGCCATTGTCCGATCAGAATTGCACCCGTAACGGCGATGCTCATTAGGGCGTTGATATTGAGATTTCGATTCTTGAGAGCGATCCAGCCCTTCTTGTAGATGGCTAGGCCGCAAAGCAGCACGGCGGCAACGGAGATGACCGCCACTACCCATTCGGGCACCAACTCAGCGAAGTGCAGAATCTCTGCCGAGACTGCCGCCACACCCGACAGCCCCAGCCGCCACCAATGGCCCTTTACCGGAGAGTAAGCTTCGGTTGAGGCCTTCGTTTCTGTCTCGGACTGGGGGGTGAAACCGAGCTCTCGGATTGCACTCAAGGCCGGGGCAAGCGCGTCCGGCGCGTGGCTGATCGTGAGGGTGCGCTGCAGCAAGTTGAATTGCAGGGCTGCGATACCCGGCATCCCCGACAGTTTGTCGGTGATCAGCCGTTCCTCGGTGGGGCAGTCCATCTGAGCAATCGCCACCCGTGTGCTTACGGTGGCTGTCAGAGGTTCTGCCCGCATGCCCACGGACGCGATGGCCTCGACCAAGGTTTGAGGCGACAACGATGCGTGCCGAACGCCGAGAGTACGGTTCAGTAGATTGAACTGCAGCTCCTGCACCTCAGGGATTTTCTCCAGCCTGCTGCGGATGAGAGCTTCTTCAGTGGGGCAGTCCATTTGCTCGATGCGGAACATGCTCAGCTGACCGACTTGCTCCAAGGGCGCTGAGCAAGCCGCGCCGCAACAAGTCGGTGCCGGCGTGCTGCTGCAGGAACCAGCCTTAGGGGTGTCGTCGCAACAATTAGCCATTGTGGGGTCTCCTCTGTTGTTACGCAGTGAACACCCTATAGCCGCTATAGGGTCAAGCCATTGTTTGGAGACGGCAATTAGGGGTCGTCTCAGAAAACGGAAAATAAAGCACGCTAAGGCGTAACTACCCTCGGCTACACCGCGTCGGCACCACGCGGCTCTTTCTCCCCTTGCAGCGAAGCAATCAGCGGGCAAGAAACGTTCCCTTGCCGCGCATGGCAGGCGAACACAAGTTCGGATAGCACGGTTTCCATGCGCGCCAGGTCGGTCATTTTTTCGCGCACGTCCTGAAGCTTGTGCTCGGCCAGGCTGCTGGCTTCCTCGCAGTGGGTGCCGTCATCCAGCCTCAGCAGCTCTGCGATCTCGTCGAGGCTGAATCCGAGCCGCTGGGCTGATTTCACGAAGCGCACCCGCGTCACATCCGCCTCGCCATAGCGGCGGATGCTGCCATAGGGCTTGTCCGGCTCCGGCAACAAGCCCTTGCGCTGATAGAACCGGATTGTTTCCACGTTGACCCCGGCCGCCTTGGCGAAAACGCCAATAGTCAGATTCTCCAAATTTTTTTCCATATCGCTTGACTCCGTACATTGGTACGGAAGTAAGCTTAAGCTATCCAATCCAGATTTGAAAGGACAAGCGTATGTCTGAACCTCAAAACGGGCGCGGGGCGCTCTTCACTGGCGGGCTAGCCGCCATCCTCGCCTCGGCTTGCTGCCTGGGGCCGCTGGTTCTGATCGCCCTGGGGTTCAGCGGCGCTTGGATCGGCAACTTGACGGTGTTGGAACCTTATCGCCCGATCTTCATCGGCGCGGCGTTGGTGGCGCTGTTTTTCGCCTGGCGGCGCATCTACCGACCGGCGCAAGCCTGCAAACCAGGGGATGTGTGTGCGATTCCCCAAGTGCGCGCTACTTACAAGCTCATTTTCTGGGTCGTGGCCGCGCTGGTTCTGGTCGCGCTCGGATTTCCCTACGTCATGCCATTTTTCTATTAATCACAGGAGTTCATCATGAAAAAACTGTTTGCCTCTCTCGCCATCGCTGCCGTTGTTGCCCCCGTGTGGGCCGCCACCCAGACCGTCACGCTGTCCGTACCGGGCATGACCTGCTCCGCTTGTCCGATCACCGTCAAGAAGGCGATTTCCAAGGTCGAAGGCGTCAGCAAAGTTAACGTGACCTTCGAGACACGCGAAGCGGTTGTCACCTTCGATGATGCCAAGACCAGCGTGCAGAAGCTGACCAAGGCCACCGAAGACGCAGGCTATCCGTCCAGCGTCAAGAAGTGAGGCACTGAAAACGGCAGCGCAGCACATCTGACGCCCTTGTCTGCTACCACAAACGAAAAAGGATCTGTCGCATGACCCATCTAAAAATCACCGGCATGACCTGCGACTCGTGCGCGGCGCACGTCAAGGAAGCGCTGGAAAAAGTACCCGGCGTCCAATCTGCCATAGTGTCCTATGCCAAGGGCGCGGCCCAGCTCGCCCTTGATCCAGGCACAGCGCCGGACGCACTGACCGCCGCCGTGGCTGGCCTGGGCTACAAAGCGATGCTCGCCGATGCCCCGCCGACCGACAACCGCACTGGGCTGTTCGACAAGGTGCGCGGCTGGATGGGTGCCGCCGACAAGGGCAGCGGCGGCGAGCGCCCGTTGCAAGTCGCCGTGATCGGCAGCGGTGGAGCCGCGATGGCGGCAGCACTGAAGGCCGTCGAGCAAGGCGCGCAGGTCACGCTGATTGAGCGCGGCACCATCGGCGGCACCTGCGTCAACGTCGGTTGTGTGCCGTCCAAGATCATGATCCGCGCCGCCCACATCGCCCATCTGCGCCGGGAAAGCCCATTCGACGGCGGCATGCCACCCACACCGCCGACGATCTTGCGCGAGCGGCTGCTGGCCCAGCAGCAGGCCCGTGTCGAAGAACTCCGTCATGCCAAGTACGAAGGCATCCTGGACGGCAATTCAGCCATCACCGTTCTGCACGGTGAAGCGCGTTTCAAGGACGACCAGAGCCTTATCGTTAGTTTGAACGAGGGTGGTGAGCGCGTCGTGATGTTCGACCGCTGCCTGGTCGCCACGGGTGCCAGTCCGGCCATGCCGCCGATTCCGGGCCTGAAAGAGTCACCCTACTGGACTTCGACCGAGGCCTTGGTCAGCGACACCATTCCCGAACGCCTGGCCGTCATCGGCTCGTCGGTGGTGGCGCTGGAACTGGCGCAAGCCTTCGCCCGGCTGGGTAGCCAGGTCACGATCCTTGCGCGCAGCACGCTGTTCTTCCGCGAAGACCCTGCCATCGGCGAGGCCGTCACAGCCGCCTTCCGTGCCGAAGGAATCAAGGTACTGGAACATACGCAAGCCAGCCAAGTCGCCCATGTGGACGGCGAATTCGTGCTGACCACTGGACAGGGCGAAGTGCGCGCCGACAAGCTGCTGGTCGCCACCGGCCGGACACCGAACACGCGCAGCCTGGCATTGGAAGCGGCGGGGGTAGCCGTCAATGCGCAGGGGGCCATCGTCATCGACAAGGGCATGCGCACCAGTAGCCCGAACATCTACGCGGCCGGCGACTGCACCGACCAGCCGCAGTTCGTCTATGTGGCGGCAGCGGCCGGCACTCGTGCGGCCATTAACATGACCGGCGGCGACGCCGCCATCAATCTGACCGCGATGCCGGCCGTGGTGTTCACCGACCCGCAAGTGGCGACCGTGGGCTACAGCGAGGCGGAAGCGCACCACGATGGCATCGAAACCGACAGCCGCACGCTGACGCTCGACAACGTGCCGCGTGCGCTCGCCAACTTCGATACCCGCGGCTTCATCAAGCTGGTCATCGAGGAAGGCAGCGGACGGCTGATTGGCGTACAGGTGGTGGCCCCGGAAGCGGGCGAACTGATCCAGACGGCTGTTCTCGCCATTCGCAACCGCATGACGGTGCAGGAACTAGCCGACCAGTTGTTCCCCTACCTAACGATGGTCGAGGGCTTGAAGCTCGCGGCGCAGACCTTCAGCAAGGACGTGAAGCAACTGTCCTGCTGCGCCGGATAAGGAAAAGGAGGTGTTCGATGAACGCCTACACAGTGTCCCGACTGGCCCTTGAGGCCGGGGTGAGCGTGCATATCGTGCGCGACTACCTGCTGCGCGGATTGCTGCGGCCAGTCGCCTGCACCACGGGCGGCTACGGCTTGTTCGATGACGCCGCCTTGCAGCGGCTGTGCTTTGTGCGGGCCGCTTTTGAGGCGGGCATCGGCCTGGACGCATTGGCGCGGTTGTGCCGGGCGCTGGATGCGGCGGACTGCGATGAAACAGCCGCACAGCTTGCCGTGCTGAGTCAGTTCGTCGAACGCCGACGCGAAGCGTTGGCCGATCTGGAAGTGCAGTTGGCCGCGATGCCGACCGCGCCGGCCCAGCAAGCGGAGAGTCTGCCATGAACAGCCCCGAGCGCTTGCCGACCGAGACACACAAGCCGTTCACCGGCTACCTGTGGGGTGCGCTGGCGGTGCTCACCTGTCCCTGTCATTTGCCGATTCTCGCCATTGTGCTGGCCGGCACGACGGCCGGCGCGTTCATCGGCGAGCACTGGGGTATTGCAGCCCTCACGCTGACCGGCTTGTTTGTCCTGTCTGTGACGCGGCTGCTGCGGGCCTTCAGAGGTCGATCATGAGCGCTTCCCAGCCAATTGAATGGACAGTGGCGCAACTGGCGCAGGCGGTCGAGCGCGGGCAGCTTGAGCTGCACTACCAGCCGATTGTCGATTTGCGCAGTGAGCAGATTGTCGGCGCGGAAGCCCTGTTGCGCTGGCGTCATCCGACGCTCGGACTGTTGCCGCCGGGCCAGTTCCTGCCCGTGATCGAATCGTCCGGCCTGATGCCGGAAATCGGCGCATGGGTGCTGGGCGCAGCCTGCCGTCAAATGCGCGACTGGCGGGTGCTGGCATGGCAACCGTTCCGGCTGGCCGTCAATGTTTCGGCGAGCCAAGTGGGGCCAGATTTCGACAAGTGGGTAAAGGGCGTGCTGGCCGATGCTGGGTTGCCCGCCGCGTATCTTGAAATTGAGCTGACCGAATCGGTTGCGTTCGGTGATCCGGCGATCTTCCCCGCCCTGGAAGCTTTGCGACAGATCGGTGTGCGCTTCGCCGCCGACGACTTCGGCACCGGCTATTCCTGCCTGCAACACCTGAAATGCTGCCCCATCAGCACGCTCAAGATCGACCAATCGTTTGTCGCCGGACTCGCCAACGACCACCGCGACCAGACCATCGTGCGCACCGTGATTCAGCTTGCGCATGGGCTTGGCATGGAAGTAGTGGCCGAAGGCGTGGAAACATCGGCGAGTCTTGATTTGTTGCGACAAGCGGACTGCGACACAGGACAAGGCTTCCTGTTCGCCAAGCCGATGCCGGCGGCGGCATTCGCCGTCTTCGTCAGTCAATGGAGGGGTGCCACCATGAATGCAAATGATCCGACTGCCACCAGTTGCTGCGTGTGCTGCAAGGAAATCCCGCTCGATGCCGCCTTCACCCCGGAAGGCGCGGAATACGTCGAGCACTTCTGCGGGCTGGAGTGCTATCAGCGCTTCCAGGCGCGCGCCAAGACCGGGAGCGAAACCGATGCCGATCTGAACGCCTGCGACTCATCACTGTCAGACTGAGGCATCCCTGGCTTGACGTTCATGACCCGTTACCTGACCGGCGACAATATTGATCTAGGCGCAGGCGGTGCCGATGGTAAGGAGTGGGAGCGCAATACTGACATCGCCTATGTCTTTCAGGACGGTGCGCTGAAAAACCTGGGCGTTAAATGGCGCAACGCCACACTACGTTCAACCAACTTCGGCAACGACGTTGATGAGAACCGCCTGATCGTGAGCTACACCCTTCCACTGCTGTAATTAGCAATAATCCGTGCGTTGCACTGTTTGTGCAGCGCACGCATTTAGCGAAATGCACAGACGGCGACTATGGGGAGCCGCCAAGAGTGCATTACTACCGCTAACGATCGCCTCACCAAAGCTGACTTTCCAATGACCCACTCACTGATACCTGGGTAGAAATTGTTATCTTCGGTAGCCGACGCCTGTAATTGCTCTGACGAGTGCCAAACATAACTGACGTATCAAAACCTTTACTCTCAAAGAGTTTAGATCCATTACAGGAATGTAATTCTCGCTTCACGTTTGTGACAGGGTCTTGCGTTTATATTTTAATCACCACCTTGAAGGAGTGATTAAACATGAAAAACCTCAAAGTCATTGCTGCACTTTCCGCTATGGTTGTTTCCTCTGCAGCTCTGGCAGAAGGCGGCGCTGATCGTGTTTATGGTCGGATGATTCAGGCCAATGAGCAGGCCATGCAAGAGTATGCTGCCGCTAACGGAAAGAATCCGCCTGAAGTTATTCATTACCGCTACGGCATGAAACTCGATATCGCCAGGGTCGTGGCCACTACCCCGACGGACTCTAGCTGCGGTGTGATGCCGGCCCAGATGACCTACGAGGACTCCAATGGCGATCTGAATATTCTTGAATACCGGGCAGCCGGGACAGGTTGCCTTAATCAAAACTAGATAAATGACATCGCGCTGACTGAAATGTAATTTCCAAGTCACCCTGACGTTATTTGGCATGTGGAAATATGACTAAGGCGTGCCTGGCTATGCCCGGCGCGCTTGGCACATATATGCGACCACACAATGACAACTGCCAATAACATCAGGAGCATTTATGAATAACAGAACCCTGTTAGGACTTTCTCTGCTCACTCTGAGCGTCAGTACCGGGCAAGCTGCAATGGCCGCCGACGAGAAAGGCGAGGGATTTATCGAAGGCAGCAGCCTGACCATCCTCAATCGAAATCTCTACTTCAACCGTGACTTCCGCAAAGGCCAGTCCAGCAGCTCGGGTAATGGCTATTCGGAAGAGTGGGCGCATGGCGTGATAGGCCGATTCGAGTCTGGCTTCACCGAGGGCACCATAGGCTTCGGTGTCGATGCCTTTGCCATGCTAGGACTTAAACTTGACACTGGCGACGGCCGTTCAGGAGCCGGTGGCTCAGTCGATGTGCTGCCTTACAACAGCCTCGGGCAGGCTGAGGATAACTACTCCAAACTGGGTGGCGCGGTGAAAGCTCGGTTCATGGATACCGAGATCAAGGCAGGCGACGTCTTTCCCGTCAGCCCGGTCGTCCAATACGGTGATGCACGGCTTTTACCGGAGAGTTTCCGAGGTGTCACCGTGGTCAACAGC
>NZ_JACFYZ010000020.1 GCF_015712065.1 Ectopseudomonas chengduensis | reverse complement strand
CCTGGCTGATCGGCGGGAGTTGGGCGCCGGCTTCGTAGAAGTGCAGGTGCTCGATGCTCTGGCCTATCTGGCGATCCGGCAACAGGTAGGCGTCGCCATGCCAACCCAAGCGCGTCACCAGGCGGGCGCGCTCGGCACTGTCATAGCCCTGCAGGTAACTCTGCAGGTCGTTGCGGGAGTTGCGAGCTGTGCGTACCGGAGCCAGGCGCAAGCCCATATCAACCAGCGGGCCAACTACCTCCTTGCCGAAGTCCCCCGCCATGGAGCGGGCCGGAATATTCAACCGCTTCTTGTCGCCGTCCGGGTCGTCGAACTCCACCAGCAAGCCCCAGCTCTGGCCTTTCTCATCGCGGGTGCGCGCCAGGATCTCCAGGCGAGAACACACCGGCCGAGCCTCACCATCGTCGCCGGCATAGAACACGCCATCGGCTGTGACTCGAAAGCCGGCCGGCATCGGTGCGGGCTTCTCGGTGTGGGCCGGCTTGCTGCTGGCGCTGGCCTTGGTGCCGCGCTTCCCTTTGCCTGCTGGCTCAGCAGGCGGCGCCAACGCGAACAGCTCCCCGGTACGCTCCAACTCGGCAAGGTGCGCCGCCGTCCAGCCCTTGGCCGCTGCATCGGCGGCGTCGTCGCCCTCGGCCCATTCGCCACCAGGGGCGAAGGTGGGCCGGTCGCCATCGAGGCCAGGGCGCTGGCTGAACACCGCAAGCGCTACCGAGCGCACCGAGGCCGCGCCAAGCTGGCGCAGGTGCTCGGCCAGGGCATCCATGCACTCGAGGCCGGGTGCGTCGTTGTCCGGCCACAGCAGCACATCGCGGCCGGCCAATGGGGCGAAGTCGGCCTTCTGCCAAGAGTTGGTGCCGTTGGGCCAGCAGGTAGCAACGTAACCAGGCAGCACCTCAGCGGCAGCGTCTGCCGCCTTTTCGCCTTCGCACAGCGCCACCGGGTCAGTTGTTCGGGTGGCCAGCTCATCGAGGCGCAGCAGCGGGCGCGGCTCGGGCAACCCCTGCCAACGCCAGGACAGCGAGCCATTGCCCGAGTGCTTGCACCAAGTCAGTGGAGCGAACACCTTGCGCGGTGTGCCGCTTTCATCCGGCCCCAGATCGAAGCGATACAGCACCATCAACGGTTGGCCATCGGCGGCACGGTAGATCCACACCTTCGACGGCTTGCCGTGCTGGCGGTGCGTCTGCAGCACCTTGCGCATGGCTTCATCAGGAATCGGCAGCACCGGCACCCACTCGGGCGCCTTGGGCTTGCTGCTGGCCGGTGTGCTGGCGCTGACAGTGCCGGGCGTAACGCCCAGGAAGTCCGCCAGCTTGTTGCAAGCATCCACCTCGCTGCCGCCATCCAGGTAGTGCACCAGGTCGATCAGGTCGCCGCCCTTGTCGCCAGTGGCGAAGTCGCTCCAGGTGCCCTTGGCCAAGTTCACCTTGAGCGAGCCAGCGCGCTTGTCGGCCCGCGTTGGGTTGGGTGCGGTGTATTCCTTGCCGCCGTCCACCCGCTTGCCACCGGGCAACCAGTGCGACAGCACCCGGTCGATAGCCTGCAGGGCGGCGCGCTTCACCTCAGCAAAGGTCGGGTACTTCTTGCGTTCTCGGGCATCGGTCATTCGTTGCCCTCCAACTCATCAGCGCTATCGAACAACGTGCCACCTTGAGCTTCCACCATGACACCCAAGGCAATGACTGCGTGGTGAAGGGCGTTCGCTTCTGAGGTGCTCAATTCGCGTTCGGCCAGCATTAGGCCAATGCCTTTCAGCCCGATACCGGCTGAGCTCAGAACATCGCCGCTGGCCTTTACACCTCGGCGAAAGAAAGCGGTCTTTGATGGGAGCGTGCTCATTGGTCACCCCCTGCAGAGTCAGGTAGGCCAGCGGCAGCGGCATCAACCAGCGCCTTGACCATCTCGCTCAAGTGATAGACCGCGAAGCTTTCGCCACCATGCGCCAGTTCCATGGCGACCGTCTGAGACAGTCCGTTGATAACCTCCAGCAAGTCGCTGGCATGTTCCAATGCAAGCTTGGCCGGTACTCCGGCGTTGACTTGGAACAGGTGCTGGCCTCGAATCTTGCAGAGGTCCAGGCCAATGGTGAGGCTCTGTTGATCACACATGAGGCACCTCCACCAGCTCCATCAGCTTGCAGAAGTCGTTGAAGATCGATTGCGACAGGTAGACCTGTGCCTGCATCAGCGCTGCAGCGTGGCTGCGATCCAGGTATGCCCCTTCGGCACAGTCGGCAAGGGCCGTATTGTCCAACGTGATTTCAGCCAACACTTTCACGGTGTCGAGCTTCATCTCGAGTTCGTTGGCCAGCTCAGTGGCATGCGGGTTCATCTGCTTACGCATGGCTCACCTCCTGAGCTTCCAGAGTCAGGGAGCGGACGTGCTCGAGGTGCTCGCGCAAGTTGGCTGCACGAACGCGCTGGCCACCTTGCAACCAAGCTAGAGCCTGGCCGGCATCGCTGGTTGCCTTGCACTGCTCGGCCTGGACTTCCAACTCGCGAGCCTTGGCCATGGCGGCGTTGTAGCGAGCAAGGCGAACGGACAGGGACGAATCGGCGTGCAGCGCGGAAAAGGCTCGGGCCTTCAGGGCGGCGGCGTGTTGCTGAAGTGCGGACGGATTGAGGGCGTTCGGGTGCTTCATGGGTAGTGCTCCTTTCGTTGAGGAGCTGCCACGAACCGTCGCCAAACGATTATGGGTGGCAGCCGTGCGCAGGTTGGCGAACCGGGACGAAAGGAACCCGGCAGACCCGAAGGTCTCCCGCGCACGACCACCATAAAGCGACATTGCGGGCACAAAAAAAGCGCCCGCATTGGTCTTTGTGGCGCCTGTGCGCCTTTCGTAGATCGGGTCGCCAAACCCGGTCGCTGGATTGACAGCGACGGGCGCAGAGTAGCGCGGCCGCTGGGGCTGCGCAAGGTTCAACAGAGCGAGCATCGCTTGCACGATGCCCAGGCAGGGCATAGATTGAGTAAACACAGCGCGTCACCTCCAACGCCCCTCGGCTGCAACCGGGGGCGTTTTCGTTAGTGGGTCATGTAACGTTCAAAGCGCAAGGTCAGCAGTGGCAGATAGCCGCCTGCGATCATTTGCCGGGCTTCGGTGTAGGCATCGGCCATCTGCTCGGTCGTCAGTGCTGCTGCGATAAGCGGCGGCAAATGCAACGCCAGCACACACCAGGTTCCATCTGGCCAGCTCAGCACCAGCACTTGGGCGCCCCGCTCTACCTGGCGTCGCCGGTAGCGTTCCAAGCGCCGTATGCAAGCAGCCGAAAAGCCAATCTGGTGGATGACCTCGAAGGGCTGTGGCGTGCCGCACCCTGCGGGATTGGATTGCCTTGGGGCGGATTGCATTAGGCGGCCCCTTTCATCAACGCCAACAGGGGCGGGTCGCCCACGTCACCGCGCAGCCAGGCAGCAATCCGCACATCCTCGGCCAGCGACTTGGCGCGAGCGGCAGTCAGTGCAGCACGGCGCGTCTCGACTGACTGATGCTCACAGGTCTCTTGGTCGGCCTCACTTGTTCCGGCCACGCCGCTCCGGGGCAGCTCCACCCCACGCTGGGGAAACGAGCGCTGCAGCTCCTGCTCTGCGAGCTGGCTCTTGGCTGCCGCCTTGCGCTCAGCATCGAGCTCAGTTTCCAGCCAAAGCGACCATGCGGCTTCGTCATCGAGATAGGGGGCGGGCTGTTCCAGGCGGTACAGCACCCACTGCTTGATCCGCCCCGAACTGGCCAAGGCGTTGCGCTCGGCGGGCTTCATCGCGAACTGGCCGTCGCCAACTACGGCGCCGTACTGACGCTCAGCCGTGCGCGTGCGCAATAGTTCGGCTAGCTCATAACGGTCATGTTCGGATGGCACCACTAGGCCCGCAGCGTTGACGAACAGGGCGCGATCCTCCGTGCAGTTCCAACAGATGGTGGTGATGGTCAGTTGCTGGCGGCATGGGGCACCATCATGGTGTCGCAGTACTAGGCCGAAGCCGAGGCCCGTAGGGTCAAAGTACGGCCCGGCAAAGGGGCGGCGGTTGTTTTTCATGCTGGATTCTCCGCTTGGTTGGGTGAAGACAATGGAAGCACCACGACCGATACGCTGGCTGGATCACCACCCGTCTGAGCCAACTGGCGGCGCACCCACATGGCTTTGGTTTCGGCCTTGCTGAAGTCGAAGGTTTGGAGGTGCAGGCGAAATACCAACCAGCGGGGACCTGCACATTCGTCCGGGCCAAGCGCTGTGACACCGGACTCAAAGGTGACGATTTCAGCAACTGGGCAACCGAGCCGGGCCGCCACAACAGCAGCGTGCTCAGCAGTTACAGGGCGGGGCGATGCCTCAATGACCTCTACGGCGCTGTAGGGCTCCAGCTCACCGCATGCGAGAGCCAGCAGGCTCCGCGCTGTCTCAACCTTCTCTTCCATCGTGTCGCCCGGTACCGAACCGACTGAGCCCGTATATGCGCGCCCTAGCTCGACTACCGCGGATGGGTAAAGCGCCGACAGCCGATCTATTGCCGCACCGGCCTCAGCTGCGGAAGGAAGCGGCCCTATGGACATAACGTTCAGAATCGGGTGCTTGACCCATACACCCCAATAGCGGGAATGGCTCGATCTCGTCATCAACGCGACCTCCCCGTAGACCCGAACTTCATGCGCAGGCGCTTGAGTTCACTGGCTACCGAGTTGTGGACGATCACCTGCACTGGCTGAGCGCTACCCAAGTCGAGCCCAATAATCCCGTGATCAGTCAGGTCATACCCCTGACGGCCATCTGCTTTCTGCTCGATCCGGCTCGCCATGGCCGGCACACTCGGCATCAGGGCGCTGCTCACCAAGCCACCATCGGCGAACCGAGGTAACTGGCGGCTGTTGAGTTGCTGCAGCATCGCGGCGCCGTAATGCCTCACGGCATCCGCGCGCATGACGAACTCCCCGTTGGAGAGCCTGGCCAGAATGCTGTCACTGGTACCGGTGCCCGGCCCGTGGATCAGCCCGCCACCGGCGTAGCCATCGACTGGGCCGGCAGGGGTAGAACCGGCTTGCCCAACTACCGGCGTAACCGGAATGACCAGCTCCCGTTTGAAGCGCTGTGCCAGCTCGGCAACCTGCTGCTGTGCCTGGGTGGCGGCCTCCTGATCGATCTGCAATTCCACATCCACAGGCGGCAGGTTGGTGAAGCTGTTTTCACCATCCTGACGAATGCCCTTGGGCAGCACGCCAACCTCAACTGGCGGCAGGTTCGTCCAGCTATTCGCACCGTCCTGGCGGATGCTTTGCGGCGTCACTGCAACATCGACTGGGGGTAGGTTCGTCCAACTGTTAGGGCCATCCTGGCGAATGCCGGTAACCCTCACCTCGGCATCCACAGCGGGGACGTTGGTGAAGCTGTTCGGGCCGGTTTGCCTGATCTGTGTTTGTGCTGGTGTAGCAGCGGGACCGTTCGGCGTACTAGCTGGAGGCTTGGCGTTGCCGGCCGGTGCTGGTGAGGTATTTGCGGCAGGCAGATCGGGCAGCTCCAAGGCACGCCCGGTGGCTTGGGCCAATTGCGCAAGCTGGGCGTATACCTTGTCCAGTGCCGTCTGATCCATCTTGACGGTGATGGTGGTTTCCTTCAGCTCATCGAGCAGCTTTTTCAGGTCGGCCGTTTGCTTCTGTGCTTGGTCGAAACTGCTCTTGGCCTTGTCGAGGCTGACCTTGTCGGCCTGATCCTCGATATCTTTCAGGCTCTTGATGAAGCCCTCGAAGCCGTAAGTGTTTTCGCCGGCATCAGCCAGGTCCAGCAGCATCTTCAGAGCGGCTTGAGCATTCTTCTTGGCCCGCTCGAAGTCGTTGGCCTCCAGCGCTTGGCGCGCAGCCACGCGTAGGCTCATGGCATTGCCGAAACTGGCCTGGCCGGTACCGCCAGAACGCAGGCGCTCAAGCGCATCCTTGTAGCGAGTTTCAGTATCGAGCTGCGCCTGCTTGGCCTTGTCCAGCTCCTTGAGCGCTTCCCGTTCGGCCTTCGCCCGAGCCTTGACCGCATCGGCCGAAGCCTTCACTTCGGCGTCACGCAGTTTCGCCAGCTCGCTGAATTTCTCGCGTTTGGCAGCTACCTCCTGCTGGCCGAGTTTTTTCTGCTCCTCGAGCGCCTGGCGCTCTGCCTCGCGCTGCTGCCGGGCTGCTTCCTGTTGCGCCTTGTAGGCCTCCAGGCTCATACCGGAGAGCTCGGCGCCGACCTTAGCAATCTCCTCTTCCAGTTCCTTGCGCCACTGCACCAACCCTTCCGGGTCGAACTGCTTCATGAGCACGGCCACCGTATTGGAGCCGATGAAGCTATCGCCGGTGATCGCGTTGTTGACCTCTTTCAAGGTCTTTTCCAGCTTGGTCAGCTTGTCGACGTTGCCGCCGGCCTTGGCTGCTGCATAGCCGATGTTGTCGCCCAGTTCGGCGAAGCCGCTCGCAGCCGATACCGCTACGCTCGCCAGGTACACCATGGCGGACGCGATCTTGACCAGGTTCTCAACGATCAGTGGGTCGCCGATGGTCTTGGTCAGATCCTCAATTGCCGCAACCAAGGGCTTGGTGTCGGCCTTGCCGATGGCATCTTCCCAAGCGTTGTTGAGGCGGGTCAGCGCATCGCTAACCAGGATGTTCATGCCATCGACGGCACTGCCGAGCGAGTCGAGCTGGCCAATCAACGCCGGCACCCACACGTCCGTGGTCAGTTGTCCTTCCGTGGCCATCTTCGCCAGCTCTTCACGGGTTTTCCCCAGAGAAGTCGTCAATGCATCAGCGATGGCCGGAGTAGTCCGAATCATCGCCTTGAACGCATCACCCTGCAGCTTGCCGTCTTGCAGGGCATTGCTGAACTGCTGCAACGCAGCGGCTGCACGCTCGCCCCGGGCAGCACTGGCCACCAAGCCGAGACCAACTGCCTCGACAAAGCTCAGCACCTCATCATTGCTGAAACCACGGTCACGCAGAGGTGCCAGGGAGTTCACGAAGTTTTCAGCATTGCCCCGCATGTCCGTGAAGGTGCGGTCGCTGATATCGCGCAGCCGCTCCATACCCTGTGCGTACTCTTCCTGGCTGCCACTGGCGAGCTTGATACGGTCGGTCAGCTCAACCCAGTTGTCAGCAGTGCGAATGACACCTTGCAGACCTCGAATTGCGGCATAGGCACCGCCGAACTGCGCCGCCAGGGTGGCAGCCCCGCCGCCAAGGCGCGACCGCTGTTGTTCTGCGTTGACACCCCTTATCGCCTGCTGGGTCTCGCGTACTCGCTGAGTCAGGGTCTGCTGGGCAACTGCCAGTTCGCGGGCCGTAAGATTGCCGCTAGTACGCAGCAACTGGTACTGACCCCGTAGACGCTCCACCTCAACTTGTGCTGCACGATAACGACCAACGCCCAGATCCTGAGCTGCCGCTATGACGGCCTGGTCGTTACGGCCGGATGCAAGCCCCTTGGTCAACGCACCCTGGAGCCGCTGTTGCTCGGCCGCCAGGTTGCGGGTATCAACCCCTGCCGCTTGCAGTTCGGCGCGCTGCTCCCGCAGCTTCGCCCGCTGCCGATCAAACTCACGGGTGGTGGACGCCAGGCTGCGCTGCGTTGTTTGCAGGTCACGCTCGATCACCCGTACGGGCTGCGATGCCTGCTTGTATGCCGCCTCCAGCTCTTTGACTGCAGCCTTGCTCTTGGCCAGCTCCTGCCGCTGCTCACGCAAGGCAACCTGCTGGCGCTTCAGCGTATCGGCCTGCTGGCTCCAGCCTTGGCGGGCGCCGGTCACTTCCTGCTGACTGGCACCACCACTGGCCATGGATGCCTTCAGGGCGTCATAGGCGACTTTGGATTTCTGCACCGCCAGGCGCTGGTCATCGAGCGCCTTTTTCTGCCGATCCACCGCAACGGCCACGCCGTCCGCCTGAGCACGTGCAGCGGCCAGCGACTTGGCCAGGGCATCCGATGGCCCCCTGACCTTGCTCAAGGCATCCTGCAGGCTTGCCACCCGCTGGCGGGTAGCGAAGAAAGTTGCCGCAGTAGCCTTGGCACTCTCCTGTGTTTTCTGCAAAGCATCGATCTGGCGTAGCGGCTTCTCTACCGACTTCACCAGTTCCTGATATTCCTTGCGAAAGCCGCCGATGGCTTTGGTAGCACCATCGGCATCGGCTGTCAGCTTCAGTTCAACGTCTGCCATTGGAACCTCCCGTGGCATTCAGTGACGCGAGAAAGAACGACCACGGATAGCAAGGGGCGCTGGCGTGCCCCAGTTGCACCATGCCCGTGATACACCGATCCAGCTCTCTCAAGCCGTGGGCGCCGCCGGCTTCACCAGACGCCCCATGAACGCGAAAAAATCGGGGTTCAGCTCCTTGCAGAGCGCGATCACCTCCTGCAGTTGGGAGGGGCGCAGTTCGTCTACTTGCTCGCGTGTCAGGCTGGTCATGCGCAGCAGGTCGGGGATAGCGCAATCGGTGAACAGGGCTTCGTCCACCAGGTCGCGTTGAGGCTGTGGATTGAGCAGTTCGGCCAACCAGGTGCGAACCTGCAGCACGCTCATTTCACGGACGGTCACGGCGATGCTGCCGAGTTGTATTTCTTTGCTGTTGGTCAGGTGTTGAGACATGGATATGTACCTTTGAATGGGCCGCGTGCTGGGTGGCAATGGCCTCTCCCGTCGACGGCATACGATTGATTGAGTGGTGAAGCCAGGGTCACAACAGGCCCGGCCACTGGCCTATGCCGCGTCCCGCCCACGGGCAGCGATACGGGCCTGTACCCAGGCCTGAACCTCAGCCAAAACCCAGGCGACCGGCGCCCGCCTGGCTGTGCTGTCGCTCAGCGGCACGGGCTTGGGAAAGGCAGGGTCGCTCTTGAGGCGCTTGTACACGGTGGAGCGCTGCAGGCCCGTCAATGCCAACAGTTCAGGCATGCGGATCAGCGTGGCATTAGGGTCGCGTGGCGCTGGAGATATGGCGGTCGGCTTGCTCATGGCCACCCCTACCCTGCCGCGTTGCTAGTGCTGGTACGCCGCTCCAGCCAGGCCAACAGGTCGGCACGGCGGTAACGGATACGAGCACCGCAACGGATGAAGGCAAGCGCGTGGCGCCCAGTGCTGCGCCAGGTGGCCAGGGTCTTTACGGAGAGCCCGAGCGTTTGCGCTGCCTGCTCGGGTGTTAGGAGGTCGGCGGGATCAAGCCCCGCGCTTGTGCCGGCGTGCAAGGGCGCAGCCGACTGGGGGTAGTGGGTTTGCATGGAGTGCCTCCGGGTTTGCTGGTGTACCCGTGGCCATGCTGTTAATTGATGGAAAAACTGTCCAAGACAGATTGGTGAAGCGATCTGTCCTAAGCGGTGTCAACGGCGATTGGCCTCAGCTCACACATCATCTTTGTGATGGAGAAAGCCCCAACGCGTCTTGCTCCAGACGCGTGATATTTGCCGCGCCAGGTTCGAATCTGGACTGGTTTTCCATGTAGCCGGCACCCACTCCGGGCGCTCCTCACAAGCAGCAGCGCATGCATCCTCAAGGCTGAGAGTCGCATCACGCCGTCGCTTAAACGCAACAAGCGCCTGCAACTCAAACTCTTCCTTTCTCAGCTTTGGTCGTTTCTTAGCAGTAGGAAGCGCCCCTGATATAGCAAGTTCACCGATCACTTGCTTGATTTCTGGCCTGTCGAGTACCGCTGGACAATCTGATCTCAGATCGGCAATAGAGACCTCACCACGTCTTAGTTTTTGCGCGGTAAGTGTTACTTGGAGACTGGTGTAAAAACGGCCGTACAGCATAAAAACACTGGCTGCATCTTCATCTTTCAGAGCAAGAACACGACTAATCGACGCCCCTGAAGCAGCCAGCACCATCAAAAAGTCCTGCCAGTTTTCCAGGTCAATACCGCCTTCGAGCGGCCCCTTAGTTGAATCAATAGTAAAGCGCGCGCCATCGTCACACAGAGACAAATTGGAACCGTCATAACCCGCAGCCCCGACGGGTAGGTATTCAGATAAATAAACGAGCGGCCCTTCACCGTTGATTGTGACAACGCCCCGGCTCGTCTTGACCCTTATCTCATAATTATTCAATACCCCATGCCCCCTTTTCGGCACACAAAAACCGCGGGAGCATACGCTCTTTGTCTGCTGCCATCGTCGGCCAGAGCAGGCCACCAGGGCAGAGCTGGGCTGGTGTCGTGTTCCGCTTGGCCGGCTGCTGGCGCTGCCTCGAAACACTTTGAGGTGTTCTGCCTGGCGCCCCCGATCACGGAACACCAATGGTGTTCAGAACACCACGTGTTCTGCCTTCTGCGCAATTGTGTTCCATCGCTGAAAGCCCCGCTGCGTCTGGTTTCCAGCCATCGCGGAACACCAAGAACACCGGGAACACCTGTTTTTTGAGGGGTACGGGTTTGCATGCTCAAACCGCCTTGCCGAAGTTGACCGGCACCACGTTGCCCACCCCTTCCCAACGGTGGGCGAAGTCGTAGGGGGTGACGTGCTGTTGCCGGTTGGCATCGAGGTAGTCAGCCCACCACTGGCACATAAGCCGGCGCTCCTGCAGGTGTTCGGCCTTGTGGATGTAGGCGCCGCGTACCGTGTCGCGCTCTTGGTGGCTCATCTGCCGTTCGACGGCATCCTTCGACCATAGCCCGGACTCCACCAAGGCCGAACAGGCCATGGTGCGGAAGCCGTGGCCGCACAGATCCACCTTGGTGTCGTAGCCCATACGGCGCAGGGCCTTGTTGATGGTGTTCTCGCTCATGGGCTTGTGGTGGTAGTGATCGCCAGGGAACACCAGATCGAAGCGGCCGGTGAGCTGCCGTACTTGCTCCAGTAGCTCTAGCGTCTGGCGGCTCAGCGGTACCAGGTGCGGGGTACCCATCTTGGCGCCGCGGTGGGAGAACTTGACCCCTTCGATGGCCTCGCGCTGCCCGGGTATCTCCCACATGGCCCGACCGCTATCGATCTCGCTCCAACGGGCAAAGCGCAACTCACTGGAGCGGATGAACACCAACAGGGTGAGCGATACCGCATGACGGGTCAGTTGCCGGCCCGAGTCTGACTCGATGCGCTGCAGCAGCTCGGGCAGCCGATCCAGTGGCAGCGCTGGGCGATGGATGCTCTTGCGGGTGGCGGTGGCGCCAACCAGGTCGTTGGCCGGGTTGCTGTCGATCAATCCATGCTGCACGGCCATACGCATTATGCCGGTGGTGTACTGGCGCAGTCGGCCGGCCAGTTCCAGGGTGCCGCGCTTCTCCACCGCCTTGAGCGGCAGCATCAGATCCCGAGTCTTCAGCTCGGCCAGCGGTCGACCACCGAGCACCGGCAGCACATGCAATTCAAGATTGCGCCATACCGCAGCGGCGTGCCCAGGTGACCACTTGAGGGCACAGGCCGCGTGCCACTCCTGAGCCATGACCATAAAGGTGTTGGCGCGGACGTTGGCCGCTTCGATCTTGGCGAGCCTGGCGGCATCTATCGGGTCTTGATCATGGGCCAGCAGCTCGAGGGCCGAGGCGCGGCGATCACGAGCGGCCCGCAGGGTCAGCGCCGGGTAGTTGCCGAAGGTGGCCAGCCCTGCCCTGCCATCGGGCCGGGTGAACTTGAAGCGCCACACCTTGGATCCGCTGGGTTTCACGGCCAGGTACAGGCCCTGGCCATCGAACAGCTTGTATTCCTTCTCGCGTGGCTTGGCTGCCTCGCACTTGGAGTCAGTCAGAGGGGTGACTGGGCGTGCCATAGGAATACGTCTCCATATCGAACCGGCGTATCCCTAAACGTATTCCTAAACCCGGTAGATGTACAGAGACAATAGGAGACATTCAGAGAGAACAAAGCCGGCTGCAGTGGCCGGCTTTAGTGGGTTTGGTAGACATTGGGAGACAACAGTAGACAGATATTTGGCGTCCCCTGCTGGAATCGAACCAGCATCTAGCCCTTAGGAGGGGCTTATTCTATCCGTTGAACTAAGGGGACACGGCCGTATTGGCAACGGCCGGGCCGCATCTTAGCGGCGGCGCACACATTTGTCATGTCGCCACCGCCCACTTCCTAGCGCTGCCAACCCTGGGAGACGATCTTGCTAGCCGTTGCTGCACGCACTGGCTGCAAGCCACCGCGTAAACGCTCCAACGCCATGCGATCAGCAATCGCGGTGGTGGTCGCGCCTTCACGTTCGGCGCGCTGGAAGATTTCCGTCAGGGTCGGGCCAATGTCTTCGATATGCGCCTTGAGCTGCGCGGCGCTACCACCAGTGCGCTCGTAGCAGACATCGATGATGCCGCCGGCATTGATCGCGTAGTCCGGCGCGTACAGGCACTCACGGCGACGCAGGAGTTCGGCCAGACTGGCGTCGGCCAGCTGGTTGTTGGCGGCACCGGCGATGATCGGCGCGCGCAGGGCCTCCAGCGTTTGCAGGTTGATGATGGCGCCCAGTGCGCACGGCGCGAACACGTCCACATCGAGACGGTAGATCTCATGCTGACCGACCGCAGTAGCGCCAAGCTGGCTGACCGCACGCTGCACATTGGCCTCGACGATATCCGTCACCCACAGCTGCGCACCGGCCTCCTTGAGCAGTTTGGCCAGGCCGAAACCGACCTGGCCCACGCCCTGGATAGCCACGCGAACGCCGGACAGATCCTGCCGCCCCAGGCGATGCGCCACGGCCGCCTGAATGCCGATGAACACGCCATAGGCGGTCGAGGGCGATGGATCACCGTCACGGCTGCCACCGCCGAATGCCTCACGCTGCCCGGCGCCAGCCACGTGGCGAGTGCGCTCGGCCATGATGCGCATCTCGGCCACGCCGGTGCCGGAATCCGCTGCGGTGACGTAGCGCCCGCCGAGGCTGTCGACGAAATCACCCATGGCCTGGAACAGCGCCTCGCTCTTGCCGGTGTGCGGATCGCCGATGATCACCGCCTTGCCGCCCCCCAGCGGCAAACGCGCCAGCGCCGACTTGTAGGTCATGCCGCGCGACAGGCGCAGTACGTCGCGCAGCGCCTCCTCGTCACTGGCATAGTTCCACATGCGGCAGCCGCCCAGTGCCGGGCCGAGGGTGCTGTCGTGAATGGCGATGATGGCTTTCAGGCCGCTGGCCTTGTCGTGGCCGTAGACCACCTGTTCGTGTTGATCGAAGTCGACGTGAGTGAAGACGGACATCGGGTTACCTCGGTTATCTGGTCGTAAAAAGCCGCCCCTCTCCCGCACGGGAGAGGGTGGCAAAGGGGATGGGTTTGAGGTTCAGGCAGCCGGTTCGAACAGCTGCACAGCGGCGATCTCGCTGACGGTCAGGCGTGCCTTGAGCTGCGTCGCCTGCTCGCGCGCCTTGGCCAGTGCCGCTTCCTTGACGTGGCCATAACCGCGGATCTGCTCGGGAATCTCGGCCAGTGCCACCGCCGTGCGGTAGTTGCCACCATTGAGCTCGCCCAGCAGGTAGACCACGTTGGCTTCGTACTCCTCGATCAGCTCGCGTTCCAGGCGACGTTCGGCACTGTGGCCAAACGGATCGAGGGCGCTGCCACGCAGGAACTTGAAGCGCGCCAGTACGCCGAAGGCCTTGAGCATCCAGGGACCGAAGCTGCGCTTGCGCGGCTCACCAGTCACCGCATCGGGCTTGCTCAGCCAGCTCGGCGCCAGGTGGAACTGCAGCCGGTAGTCACCTTCGAACTGGGCTTCGAGTTGCTTGCGGAAGGTCGAATCGCTGTACAGCCGCGCCACTTCGTACTCGTCCTTGTAGGCCAGGAGTTTGAAGTAGTAGCGGGCCACGGCCTTGCTCAGGCGCTGCTGCGCATCGGTGTCGACCTTGCGCACACGCTCGACCAGCTCACGGTAGCGTTCGGCATAGGCCGCGTTCTGGTAGGCGGTCAGACGCTGCACACGGTCGGATATGATCTCCTCCAGGGTGCTGCAATGCGGCGCTTCGACCACCTTGGGCGCGGCGAGTTTTTCCACCGCAGCCAGGTCATGCGCAGCACGACGGCCCCAGAGGAAGGCCTGCTGGTTTAGCTCGATAGCCACGCCGTTGAGTTCGATGGCCTTGTTGATCGCCTCAGCCGATACCGGCACCAGTCCCTTTTGGTATGCATAGCCGAGCATGAACAGGTTGGTGGCGATGCTGTCACCGAGCAGGCGAGTGGCCAGGCGGGTAGCGTCGACAAAGCGGGTCTTGCCCTCGCCCACCGCCTCGCTGATCGCCTCGCGCATGGCAGCGCCGGGCACCTGGGCGTCCGGGTTGCGAGTGAACTCGGCAGTGGCCGCTTCATGGCTGTTGATCACCGCATGGGCAATCTTGTCGTTGAGCTTGGCCAGAGCCTCTTCACTGGACGACACCACAAGGTCGCAGCCCAGCAGCAGGTCGGTTTCCCCGGCGGCAATACGCACGGCGTAGATGTCGCTCTGCTGCGCGGCGATACGGATATGGGTGATCACCGGGCCGAACTTCTGCGCCAGGCCGGCCTGGTCGAGCACGGTGCAGCCCTTGCCTTCGATATGCGCAGCCATGCCCAGCAGCGCACCGACGGTGGTCACACCGCTACCGCCGACGCCAGGCAGGAGGATGTTCCAGGGCCGACTCAGGGCTGGTTGCTTCGGCTCCGGCAAGGCGATGAACAGCGCGCTCAGGCCAACGGCCTCGGGCTTGCGCAGGCTGCCACCGTGGACGGTGACGAAGCTCGGGCAGAAGCCTTCCAGGCAGCTGAAGTCCTTGTTGCAGGCACTCTGGTCGATCTCGCGCTTGCGCCCCAGTTCGGTTTCCAGCGGCAGTACCGACAGGCAGTTGGATTTGACGCTGCAATCACCACAACCCTCGCACACCGCCGGGTTGATGAAGGCGCGCTTGGCCGGGTCGACCAGCTTGCCGCGCTTGCGCCGACGGCGTTTCTCGGTGGCGCAGGTCTGGTCGTAGAGGATCACCGAGCAACCTTTGACTTCACGCAACTCCCGCTGCACGGCGTCCAGCTCGCGACGGTGATGGAAAGTCACACCCGGCGCGAAGGTGGCGCGGGTCGGGTACTTGTCCGGCTCGTCACTGACCAGGGCGATGCGCTTGACGCCCTCGGCATGCACCTGCTGGCTGAGCTGGTCGATACGCAACTCGCCATCGATGGGCTGGCCGCCAGTCATGGCCACAGCATCGTTGTAGAGAATCTTGTAGGTGATGTTGACCCCGGCGGCCACGGCCGCGCGCAGGGCCAGATGGCCGGAGTGGAAGTAGGTGCCGTCGCCGAGGTTCTGGAACACGTGCGGCGTGTCGGTGAACGGCGCCTGGCCGATCCAGGTCGCGCCCTCGCCGCCCATCTGGGTGAAGGTGTCGGTGCTGCGGTCCATCCACTGGGTCATGTAGTGGCAGCCGATGCCGCCGAGAGCGCGACTGCCTTCCGGCACCTTGGTCGAGCTGTTGTGCGGGCAGCCGGAGCAGAAATGCGGGGTGCGCACGGTCTTGTGCTTGGGCGCGGCCAAGGCCTTTTCCTTGGCATCGAGAAAGGCCAGGCGCTCTTCGATGGTCGGGCTGCTGTAGATCGGCGCCAGGCGCTTGGCGATCACCCGGGCGATCATCGCCGGAGTCAGTTCGCCCAGGTTCGGCAACAGAGAATTGCCCTGCTCGTCGAACTCGCCGACCACGCGCGGACGCTTGCCCACCGGCCAGTTGTAGAGCTGACCGGTCAGCTGGTCTTCGATGATGCTGCGTTTCTCTTCCACCACCAGAATTTCGTCCAGGCCTTCGGCGAACTGGTGCACCGACACCGGCTCCAGCGGCCAGCTCATGCCGACCTTGAGCACGCGCAAGCCAACCTTGGCGCACAGCGCTTCGTCCAGGCCGAGGTCATCCAGGGCCTGGCGCACGTCGAGGTAGGACTTGCCGGTGGTGATGATGCCCAGACGCGGGTTGGGCGAATCGAGCTTGACCTGGTTGAGGTTGTTGGCCAGGGCGAAGGCGCGCGCGGCGTAGATCTTGTAGACGTTGAGGCGTTTTTCCTGCGCCAGGGGCGGATCGGGCCAGCGGATGTGCACGCCGTCTTCCGGCAGTTGGAAATCCTCGGGAATCTTCACCTGGATACGCAGCGGGTCCACGTCCACCACGGCCGAGGAGTCGACGTTCTCGGCGATGGTCTTCAGCGCCACCCAGCAGCCGCTGTAGCGCGACAGCTCCCAGCCGATGATGCCGTAGTCCAGCACTTCCTGGACGTTGGCAGGGTTGAGCACCGGGATCGACGCGGCGATGAACGCATGCTCGCTCTGGTGGGCGATGGTCGAGGACTTGCAGCCATGATCGTCGCCGGCCAGCAGCAGCACGCCGCCATGCTTGGAAACACCGGCCGAGTTGCCGTGCTTGAACACGTCGCCACTGCGATCGACGCCCGGGCCCTTGCCGTACCACATGGCGAACACGCCGTCGTAGCGCGCCCCAGGAAACAGGTTGGCCTGCTGGCTGCCCCACACCGCCGTCGCGCCCAGCTCCTCGTTGACGCCGGGCTGGAAGTGGATGTGGTTTTCCTTGAGGTACTCGCGCGCGTCCCACAGGCTCTTGTCCAGGCCGCCCAGGGGCGAGCCGCGATAGCCGGAGATGAAGCAGGCGGTATTGAGTCCGAAGGCGGCGTCACGCTGCTTCTGCAGCATGGGCAGGCGGGTCAGCGCCTGGGTGCCGGTCAGGTAGAGGTGACCGGTAGCGAGGCGGTATTTGTCATCCAGGCGGATTTCGGCCAGTGACATGGAGCGCTCCTTTTATTGTTATGGCGAGCACAGGGAGCGCGACGGTAGACACGCTCCGTTGAGTCCTGCCGCAGGATCACTGCGACGGATTTGCCTAAAGCATGACTGGAGGGTTCCGCTTTTTTCTTTCTATTTTCGAGTAGCGAAGGCGATACTTCGCATGATCCTTCCAACAATCACAATAAATTGGAAACAATCATGCAGGACAAGCTCAGCCCCATCGACCGGCGGATTCTCCGCCTGCTGCAGCACAATGCCGACCTCTCTGCCGCCGAGGTGGCCGAGAAAGTCGAGCTGTCGCAATCCCCCTGCTGGCGGCGTATTCATCGTATGCAGGAAGACGGGCTGATCGAGCGCAAGGTCGCCCTGCTCAACCACAAGCGTCTGGGCTTCGGTATCACGGTGTTCGTCGACATCAAGCTGTCGGCCCACGGGCGCGGCAATCTGGATGAGTTCGAGCGGGCCGTGGTCGGCTACCCGCAGGTGCTGGAGTGCTACAGCATGGCCGGCGGCTCGGACTACCTGCTCAAGGTGGTGGCCAAGGACATCGCCGATTACGAGCGCTTCCTGCGCGACCACCTGCTGCAGCGCCCGCATGTGCACGAGGCGCACTCACATATCGCCATGAGCGAGGTCAAGCGCACCACCGAGCTGCCGCTGGATTAACGCCCTGCCCTGCGCGCCCGCCAAGCGGCCAGCAACGATGGGCCGAGCGCGGTGAGCGCCGAGCCCAGCACCACCACCACAGCGCCGGCGTAGGCGATCCAGTTGACCTGCTCAGGCAGCACGTGGTCCGGCCACCAGGTCGAGGCCAGGGCCACGGAGACGAAGGTCACCAGCGGTGTCAGCGCCAGGGTCGCGCTGACCCGCGAGGCTTCCCAATGCGCCAGTGCCTCGGCGAACGCGCCGTAGGCGACCAGGGTGTTCAGGCAGCAGGCCAGCAACAGCCAGCCCTGCAGCGCGCTCAACTCCAGTACCTGCATTGGCTGCGCCCAAGGTGTCAGCAGCAGCGCGCAAGCCAGGTAGATGACCATCATCACCTGCACCGAATTCCACGAGGTCAGCAACTGCTTCTGCGCCAGGCCGTAGAAGGTCCAGACGAAGGCTGCCGCCAGCACGGTCAGCACCCCGGTGGTATAGGCGGTCAGCGAGGTCAGCAGCTCACCCAGGCGCTGGTTGAAGAACAGCCCGAAGCCCAGCAGCATGACCATCAGGCCAAGCGCCTGGCCCAGGCTGAAGCGCTCGCGAAAGACGAACAGGCTGCTGATCAGCAAGAGTATCGGCGCCACCTGGATCACCAGTTGCGTGGTCCCGGGGCTGAGCAGGTTGAGCCCCACCAGATACAGCACGTAGTTGGCCGTCAGTCCGCCGATGGCCAACGCCAGCAGCCAACCACCCTTGCGTCCCAGCGGCCGAAAACGCGGTAATCGGCGACTCGCAGCGAGATAGGCAAATAGCAGAGAACCGGCCACGGCCAGGCGATACCAAGTGACCGTTACCGGGTCCATCACCTGCAGGACTTCTTTCAGCTTGATTGGCAGGATGCCCCAGAGCACGGAGGTGATCAGGGCGAGCAGCAGGCCGTACATCCAACGGCCGGAAGAAATGTGCATGGCAACCTCTGGCAGGCGGCCAACAGAGCATGTCGACCGCAGCAGAGCATTTTAGGAGAGGCATGCACACCTACACAGCGACAGTTCAGCCCGGTTGCCGAGCGAAACTGTACTGCTCAGCACCCGCAGGACGCCAGCCGACCGGCGCCAATAATCCATAAAATCCGCCAAAAGACGCTAACAGGCAGCCAAAATCTACCATCTGTCGTTTTGCCAAGCATGTCGCATTGACCACAGTAGACTCAGATTATCCAGAACCTGCAGATGGAGCTCTCACCATGTTCGGCCAACGCGATATCGACCCCCAACCGGGCACGCATTACCGCAGTTCACGCCTGAGCGCCGTCAACGGCCAATACTTCTTCGCCACTCGCGAAGGCACGCTGGAAGGCCCCTTTATCTCCCGCCATGACGCCGAGCAGAGCATCACGCGCTATATCGAGCGCATGACCATGGCCGACAAACTGCTACGCCACAGCAGCGAGCACATCGACAATCTGCAGCGCCGCGAAGCGATCAAGCACAATCAGGAGCTGTGAGCGCTCGCCCTTATAGACGCGCCAAGCCCAAGTCGCCCCGATGCGCTGCGAGATGCGGCAACACCGCGGCCAGCAGAGGCTCCTTGAAGGCATCCTGAAAGCGATGCGCCAGGCCTGGAATCAACTTGAGCTCTGCACCCTTGATATGCGCCGCCACGTGTACGCCATGCATCACCGGCAGTAACGGATCGGCCGTACCGTGCACCACCAGCGTCGGTACTTGCAGACGATTGAGCAGCTCGACCCGACTCGACTCGGCAAGAATCGCCAGCAACTGACGCTGTACCCCTTCGGGATTGAAGGCGCGGTCATAAGCCTGTTCGGCCTGATGCAGGAGCAAAGCACGATCATCATGCACCGTCGGGCTACCGAGGGCCGCGAGCAAATCTGCCTGCTGTTGCAGCGCAGCCTCGCGACTCACTGCCTCGCGCCTTGCCAGCAGCGCCACCAGCGCATCGCTGGGTGCAGGCAACCCTTGAGCACTCGAGCTGGTCATCACCAGCGTCAGACTGAGAACGCGCTGCGGCGCCAGATCGGCCAGATGCTGGGCGATCATGCCGCCCATGCTCGCGCCCAGTACATGGAAGTTGTCGACACCCAGACGGTCCATCAAGCCCAGGGCATCGCCGGCCATGTCACGCAGGTGATAAGGCGCACCGAGCGACAGCCCCAGGCGATAGCGCAGCACTTCATACGGCAGGTTGATGCTTGGCGCTGGTCGCCGCCAGGTGCTCAGCCCCACGTCACGATTGTCGAAGCGCACGACGCGAAAACCCTGCTGACACAGGCGCTCGACCACCTCGTCAGGCCAGTGGATCAACTGTCCGCCCAGCCCCATCACCAGCAGCAGCGCCGGGTCGCGCTCGCTGCCGATACTTTGATAAGCCAGACGCACCTCACCGACATCCGCATAACGGGTCGGCTCGGACAGGTCGCAACGATTGGCCGCAAAAGACGGCAGGCCGCACAGCAAAGCGGCCAGGAAAATTAATGCACGCATGGAAACACCAGAAACGCAGAACCCCACTGAAACGCGAGTCTGATGAAAGTCGTTCGATGGCGCTGCCACACAAGCGTGACAGTTTGATGAAGGGGGACGAACGGTTGCCCGGGTGGTGACCAGAGGTACGATCCAGAGCGTCGCGAACGCCCCTCCTACCTATCTGTAGGAGGGGCTTCAGCCGCGACCACTGCCGGGCAATCAGGCCAGCTCGACACGCAACTGCCTGGCTGCGGCCACCATGTTCACCAGCGCTGCCTCGGTTTCCGGCCAGGCGCGGGTTTTCAGGCCGCAATCGGGGTTGACCCACAGGCGCTCGAGCGGGATGCGCCGTGCCGCCTTACGCAACAGCCCGGCCATCTCGGCGCTGTCAGGCACACGCGGCGAGTGGATGTCATACACCCCGGGGCCGATGTCGTTCGGGTACGCGAACTTCTCGAACGCTGCCAACAGCTCCATATCCGAACGCGACGTCTCGATGGTGATCACGTCGGCATCCATCGCCGCAATGGACTCGATCACATCGTTGAATTCGCTGTAGCACATGTGGGTGTGGATCTGGGTTTCGTCACGCACGCCGCTGGCAGTCAGACGGAAGGCCTCGGTGGCCCAGTCCAGGTAGTGCTGCCAGGCGGCCTGGCGTAACGGCAGCCCTTCGCGAAACGCCGCCTCGTCGATCTGGATGATCTTGATGCCGGCTGCCTCCAGCTCCACCACCTCGTCACGAATCGCCAGCGCCAGTTGCCGCGCCTGCACTTCGCGGGACACGTCCTCACGCGGGAAGGACCACATCAGCATGGTCACCGGGCCGGTCAGCATGCCCTTCATGACCTTGTCGGTCAGGCCCTGGGCGTAAGTGATCCACTCCACGGTCATGGCCTGCGGGCGGCTCAGATCACCGACTATTACCGCCGGTTTGACGCAACGTGAGCCGTAGCTCTGCACCCAGCCGAAGCGGGTGAATGCATAACCATCGAGTTGCTCGGCGAAGTACTCGACCATGTCATTGCGCTCGGCCTCGCCATGCACCAGCACGTCCAGGCCCAGACGATCCTGCACCTGCACCGCATGGCGAATTTCGCTGTGCATGGCCTCGGTGTACTCGGCCGCGCTGAGCTTGCCCTGCTTGAACGACTGTCGCGCCAGGCGAATCGCCGAGGTCTGCGGGAAGGAGCCGATGGTGGTGGTCGGCAACAATGGCAGTTGCAGGCACTCACGCTGCTGTTCGATGCGCTCGGCGAACGGCGACTGGCGCTGGGCATGACGCGGACGAATCGCCGCCAGGCGCGCCTGTACCTCAGGCTTGTGAATACGTTTTGAAGCTGCGCGAGCGGCCTGTACTGAGCGGCTCGCTTGCAAAGCGGCTTGCACAGAGGCGTCTTCCGGCGCCTCCAGGGCCTTACCGAGCAACGCGACCTCCTGGCATTTCTGCACGGCAAAGGCCAGCCAGTCTTTCAGCTCGGCATCGAGCTGGTCTTCACGAGCCAGGTCCACCGGGCTGTGCAACAGCGAGCAGGACGGCGCCACCCACAACCGCTCGCCCAGGCGTTCGTGAGCGTGACGCAGCACCTCGAGTACCTTCTCCAGATCGCAGCGCCAGACGTTGCGCCCGTTGACCACGCCCAGCGACAACACTTTATAAGCAGGCAGCCGATCGAGAATGGTCGGGTACTGCTCCGGCGCACGCACCAGGTCGATATGCAGACCGTCCACCGGCAGGTTGGCAGCCAGGCCGAGGTTGTCTTCCATGCCGCCGAAATAGGTGGCGATCAGCTTCTTGCAGGGTTCGCGCTGGATCAGGTTGTAGGCGCGCTCGAAGGCGTTCTTCCACGCCTGCGGCAGGTCGAGCACCAGAATCGGCTCGTCGATCTGCACCCACTCCACGCCCTGCGCGGCCAGACGTTGGAGAATCTCGCCATAGACCGGCAGCAGACGCTCGAGCAGTTCCAGCTTGTCGAAATCAGCGCCCTTGGCCTTGCCCAGCCACAGGTAGGTCAGCGGGCCGATCAGCACCGGCTTGACGTTGTGACCGAGGGCATGCGCCTCAGCCACTTCCTCGAACAGCTGCTCCCAGCTCAGGGCGAACTGTTGATCCGCGCTGAATTCCGGCACCAGGTAGTGGTAGTTGGTGTCGAACCACTTGGTCATTTCCTGGGCGTGGGCACCACCACAGCAAGTGCCACTGCTGTTGTGTGCAACGGCCCCACGGGCCATGGCGAACAGGGTCTCCAGCGTCGGCTTGCCGGCGGCCGGGCGAAAGCGCTCGGGAATCACGCCGAAGGCCAGCGAATGACCGAGTACCTGGTCGTACCAGGCGAAGTCGCCCACCGGCAGCAGGTCGATACCGGCATCCTTCTGCAGTTGCCAGTGCTCGGCGCGCAGACGCCGGCCAACGGTGCGCAGGCCGGCTTCGTCCAGCTCACCTTTCCAGTGGGCCTCGAGGGCTTTCTTCAGTTCGCGGTCGCGGCCGATGCGCGGGAAACCGAGGGAATGGGACAGGGCCATGTCGTGAAACTCCAGAATCAATCGAGATGGCGCCATTCTCGGCATCGACACCGAGTGAGACAAACTCAAGATTTTCGTCTTGATCTAAAGATTTACTCATGTAGGCTGTATGAACCATTTTCATCCAGCGCTGGCATTGGATGAGTGAAACCCTCGCAGAGACCCGCCATGCTCGAGCTACGCCACCTGAAAACCCTGCACGCCCTGCGCGAAACCGACAGCCTGGTGGAGGCCGCCGAACGCCTGCACCTGACCCAGTCGGCCCTTTCGCACCAGTTCAAAGAGCTGGAAGAGCGCCTCGGCCTGCAGCTGTTCGTGCGCAAGACCAAGCCGGTGCGCTTCACCAGCGCCGGCCTGCGTCTGCTGCAACTGGCCGACGCCACCCTGCCCCTTCTGCGCGGCGCCGAGCGTGATTTGGCGCGCCTGGCCGGTGGCACCGCTGGCCGCTTGCACATGGCCATCGAATGCCACAGCTGCTTCCAGTGGCTGATGCCGACCATCGACCAGTTCCGCGATGCCTGGCCGGAAGTGGAACTGGACCTGGCCTCGGGCTTCTCCTTCGCCCCGCTGCCGGCCCTGGCCCGGGGCGATCTGGACTTGGTGGTGACTTCGGACCCCATCGAGCTGGCCGGCATCACCTACGTGCCACTGTTCACCTACGAGGCCATGCTCGCCGTGGCCAATCAGCACCGCCTGGCGCACAAGGCCTACATCCAGCCTCAGGACCTGGCCTCGGAAACCCTGATCACCTACCCGGTGGAACGCGACCGCCTGGACATCTTCACGCGCTTTCTCGAACCCAACGATATCGAGCCGGCTCAGGTGCGCACCTCCGAACTGACAGTGATGATGATGCAACTGGTGGCCAGCGGCCGTGGCGTGTGCGGCCTGCCCAACTGGGCGCTGCACGAGTACAGCTCGCGCGGCTACGTCAGCGCCAAGCGCCTGGGCGAAAAAGGGCTGTTCGCCACGCTCTACGCGGCGATTCGCACCGACATGCTCGACGCACCGTTCATGCGTGACTTCCTGCTCACCGCCAAGGACACCTCTTTCGCCAGCCTCGAAGGCGTCAGCGTGGCGCGTTGAGCGTCGCCTCATGGGGCAAGGATCGAGCATGTCGTAGGGCGGGTTAGCCGCCTGCCACCTTCCGCAATTACCCCCGCAATGTCTGTTGCGGCGTAACCCGCCATCGGTGCAACGCGTTTCGCCTGGTGGGTTAGAAGCTTCGCCCCGGGGCGGGGCTCCTACATCCTTGTGGGAGCCCCGCCTCGCGGCGAATGAGGCAGTGAACGGCTACCCGCCAATTGCCTTGTTACAACTCCCGCCTTGCCGCATCGTGACCAACAGTCATAGCATGACCACCGGTCACAACTCTTCGCGGAAAGCCCATGCGCTATCAGGATCAACTCTTCCAGCAACGGGAAAACGCCCTGCTGCAATCCGCTCGCCAGCTGTTTCAGGAGCAATCCTGGGATCGCGTCACCATTGCCGAAGTGGCGCGTCACGCCGGCATCGGCAAGGGCACGGTGTACAAGCACTTTTCCAGCAAGGAGGCGCTCTACGCGCGCCTGGTGCTGGACTGCTCGCGCCAGCATCTGAGCGAACTGCGTGAGACCGCAAACCAGGCTCCGCCTCGCGAAGCCATGCGCCATGTGATTCGTCGCGCCTTCGAACAACTGCTGGCCGACCCACTGCAAGCCCAACTCTGCCTGCTGTGCGACCGCCCCGCTTTCCAGGAACGCCTGGACGCGCCCTACCGTGAACAGTTCCTCGAGCTGGAAGGTCAGTACATGGCGCTGTTCAACCAACTGCTGCAAGGCAGCTTCAGCGAACTGCAACTCTCCCCCACTGATTGCCAACGCCTGCTGTGGGGTGTGGAGGCTTGCGTCAACGGCGTGATGGCCCGCATCGCCTCCGGCGGCTTCGCCCATTGGGCCGAACCCATCGAGCTGGACGCCTATTTCCAGCGCGTCACCGATTTCATCATTGCCGGCCTGCAAGGCCAGGCCGCCGCGCTGCACGCAGCGCCTGTACTCAGCGAGTAAACCCACATGTTCGCCCAACTCAGCAAGCGTCCCTGGATCATCGCCATCGTCATCGCCGTCCTGCTGCTGGCCTGGCTGTTCAGCGGCGAGCGTTTCGTCGCTCGCGACGATGTCGAGCCAGACCAACCCGCCACCACCAATGATCTGGCGCGCGTCGAAATTCAATGGCTGGAAGCCCAACCCATGCAACGCCAGCATGTGGTGCAGGGGCAGATCGAAGCCTGGCGCCGTGTGGAACTGCGCGCCCAGGTCAGTGGCAGCGTGCAGAACCTGGACCAGGACAAGGGCAACCGCGTCGCGGCCGATCAGTTGCTGCTGAGCATTTCGCCTGACGACCGCCCGGCTCAGGTCGCGCGCAGCGAGGCCGATGTGCGCCAGCGTCAGAGCGACGTCACCGCCGCCAAGCGCCTGCGCGAGCGCAGCCTGGTTTCCGCCAACGAGCTGATGCGCCTGGAGAGCGAACTGGCCAAGGCCCGCGCCGAACTCGACAGCGCCCGCCTGCAGCAGCGCAACACCAAGATCAAGGCGCCATTTGCCGGTATCTATGACCAGCGCATGGTCGAACTGGGTGATTTCGTCCAGCCCGGCCAGAGCCTGCTGACCCTGGTGGATATCGACCGCCTCAAGGTCAGCGCGCAGATCGCCCAGCAGCAGGTCACCCAGCTCGAACTGGGCCAACCGGTAAAAGTTGAACTGCTCGACGGCCGCACGCTGCAAGGCGAGCTGCACTTTATCGCCGCGGCCGCGGACCCCGGCTCGCGCAGCTTCCGCATCGAGGTCAAGGTGGACAACCCGGACGGCCTGCGCCTGGCCGGCGCCAGCGCCACCCTGCACATCCAGACCGGCGAAGCCATGGCCCATCGCCTGTCCCCTGCCCTGCTCAGCCTGGACGAAACCGGCCGCCACGGCGTCAAGTGGGTCAATGACGCGCAGCGCGTGGAGTTCACCCCGGTGCAACTGATCAGCGTCGACAATCAGGGCGCCTGGGTCAGCGGCCTGCCGCCGAAGGTAGCGTTGATCACCCTCGGCCAGGGCTTCGTCCAGCCCGGTCAGCAGGTACGCACGCAACTCGCGGCCGAGGGCAGTTGAGATGCACGCACTGATCGCTGCCGCACTCGACCGTAGCCGCACCACCATCCTGGTCCTGCTGTTCCTGCTCTGCGGCGGGCTGGTGGCCTACATCGCCATGCCCAAGGAATCCAACCCGGACGTGGTCATTCCCATCATCTATGTTTCGGTGACCCTCGAAGGCATCAGCCCGGAAGATGGCGAACGCCTGCTGGTGCGCCCACTGGAGCAGGAGCTGCGCAGTCTCGAGGGCGTCAAGGAAATGCGCTCGGTATCCAGCGAAGGGCACGCCTCGGTGACCTTGGAGTTCGATGCCGGCTTCGACGCCAAGGTGGCGCTGGCCGACGTGCGCGAGAAGGTCGATACCGCGCGCAGCAAGCTGCCTGAAGAGGCCGACGAGCCGACCGTTAACGAAGTCAACGTGGCGCTGTTCCCGGTCTTGTCGGTGGGGCTGTCCGGGCCGATTGCCGAGACCGAGCTGGTGTATATCGCCCGGCGCCTGAAGGAGAACATCGAAGGCATCGCCGAAGTGCTGTCGGTGGAGATCGGCGGTGACCGTGAAGACCTGCTGGAAATCGTCGTCGATCCGCAGGTACTCGACAGTTACGGCATCGATTACAACGAGCTGTTCAACCTGGTCAGCCGCAACAACCGCCTGGTCGCTGCCGGCAGCCTGGATACCGGCGCAGGCCGCATGAGCATGAAGGTGCCCGGCGTCATCGAAGACCTCGAAGACGTGATGCGCATGCCGATCAAGGTGGTCGGCGACAGCGTGGTCACCTTCGCCGACGTCGCCACCATTCGCCGCACCTTCAAGGACCCGACCGGCTTCGCCCGCATCAACGGCCAGCCGGCCATCGTGCTGGAAGTGGCCAAGCGCAGCGGCGCCAACATCATCGAGACCATCGACCAGGTCAAGGCACTGATGGAGCAGGCCAAACCCCTGCTGCCGCCGGGTGTTGAAGTCAGCTACATCATGGATCAGTCGCAGGAAGTGCAGAGCATGCTCGGCGACCTGCTCAACAACGTGCTCACCGCCATCGTCCTGGTGCTGATCCTGGTGGTGGCGAGCATGGGCATGCGTTCGGCGCTGCTGGTCGGTCTGACCATTCCCGGCGCCTTCCTCAGCGGCATCCTGCTGATCTGGATGCTCGGCTTCACCCTCAATATCGTCGTGCTGTTCAGTCTGATCCTGGTGGCCGGCATGCTGGTCGACGGCGCCATCGTCGTCTCCGAGCTGGCCGACCGCTACCTGCATCAGGGCCAGACACCCCGCCAGGCCTGGGCCAACGCCGCCACGCGGATGGCCTGGCCGGTGATCGCCTCCACCGCCACCACCCTGGTGGTGTTCCTGCCGCTGCTGTTCTGGCCCGGCGTGGTCGGCCAGTTCATGAAGTACCTGCCGGCCACGGTGATCCTCTGCCTGCTGGCCTCGCTGGCCATGGCCCTGATATTTCTGCCGGTGCTCGGCGCCGTCACCGGCGGCCAGGCACGCCCACAAGCCCCCAGTGCCAACCGCGCCGGCAACGCCTATCGCAATCTGCTGGCGACGCTGCTCAAGCGCCCAGGCCTGACCCTGCTTGGCATGCTGGCGCTGATCGCGCTGATCTACGTCAGCTACGGCCGTTTCAACCATGGTGTGGAGTTCTTCCCCGACGTCGAGCCGGAAAGCGCGCAGATCTGGCTGCGCGCACGCGGCGATCTGTCGGTGCAGGAGAAGGACGCCCTGCTCCAGCAGGTGGAAAAGCAGGTGATCGGCATGCGTGAGGTCAAGGCGCTGTATGCGCGCTCCCTGGCCCAGCCGGAAGGCCAGCAAGGCCAGCTCGGCGCCGACGTGATCGGCACCCTGCAATTCCAGTTCGTCGACTGGCACCAGCGCCGCCCGGCCAAGGACATCCTCGCCGAAATGAGCCAGCGCACCGCCGGTATTCCCGGCGTGGTGCTGGAGTTCCGCAAGCAGGAACAGGGCCCCACCGACGGCAAGCCGGTGAAACTGCAGATCAGCTCGCTGGACCCGGCACTGGGCGAGCAGTGGGTCGAGCGTATCCGCGGGGAAATGACGCGGCTCGGCGGCTTCGCCGATATCGAGGACGACCGCGCCCTGCCCGGCATCGAATGGCGGATCAAGGTCGACCGCGAGGCCGCCGCGCGCTTCGGCGCGGATGTACTCAGCGTCGGCAACGCGGTGCAGATGATCACCAACGGCCTGAAACTGGCGACCTACCGCCCCGAGGATGCCACCGACGAAGTGGACATCCGTGTGCGCCTGCCCGGTAACTGGCGCTCGCTCGACCAACTCGGCCGCCTGACGCTCAACACAGCGGCCGGCCAGGTACCGCTGAGCAACTTCGTCGACCTGCAGCCTGCGCCCAAGGTCGGCACCCTGCGCCGCGTCGATGGTGACCGTACCATCACCCTGCAGGCCGACCTGGCCGAAGGTGCGCGCCTGGACGAACGCCTCAAGACGTTGCGCGAAGCGCTCGGCGATGTACCGGCCGAGGTCAAGGTGAAGTTCGCCGGCGAGGATGCCGACCAACGCGAGGCGGCCACCTTCCTGATGACCGCCTTCGTCGTCGCCATTTTCCTCATGGCGATCATCCTGGTGACCCAGTTCAACAGCCTCTACCAGGCGGCACTGGTGCTGTCAGCCATCGTCCTCTCCACTGCCGGCGTGCTGATGGGCCTGCTGGTCAATGGCCAGTCGTTCGGCATCGTCATGGTCGGCATGGGCCTGATCGCCCTGGCCGGCATTGTGGTGAACAACAACATCATCCTGATCGACACCTACAACCAGTTGCGCCGCCAGGGCCTGGAACCGCGTGAAGCGGCGCTGGAAACCGGTAGCCTGCGCCTGCGTCCGGTGCTGCTCACCGCAGTGACCACCATCCTCGGGCTGATGCCCATGGTGCTCAGCATCAACGTCGACCTGGTGACCCCGAGCCTCGGCTTCGGCGCCCCCTCGACGCAGTGGTGGACGCAACTGTCGAGCGCCATCGCTGGCGGCCTGGCCTTCGCCACCGTGCTGACCCTGCTGCTCACCCCTTGCCTGCTGGTACTCGGTGCCCGCTTCGAGCGGCGTCCGCCGCCGCTGGAGACCTACGACACCGACCTGCTCGACCTGCCGGAGCATCTGATCGCCGCCAAACCCGACAGGGCGCAGGTGCAGCGCACCAGCTGACGCCGAACCGCCCAGGAATACATGGCAAAACGCCAGATATCGCCTAGGCTAACCAGCAACGATGCTTAGGGCGGGAATGGAAAGGCAGCAGGGATGCTTTTAACAGACAGCAGACGCGCAAGGCGTCTTGCAGAAACGACAAAGCCCTCTCTCGGAGGGCTTTGCTTTTCCACTCGCTTGGCATTGGCCAGCGCAAGGAAGAAACACCGAGCTAACGAAGTGTATGGGGTCGGCATCCTGCCTGTTGGCCACTTCGTTAGCCCGGTAACCGGAGAGTAGTCCAGGCAATGGCAATGTGCCAAGCCCCAATTGCGCGGCATATTTCACAGAGCGAAGACACTTCCCTGGCAGCTCTCGCCCCCGCCCGAAATCCCCCAGCACGCTCGCATGACGGCTGATCAGCACCCTCTCTCGTGACGTTGAGAACAGCACAGCGCTCTTATGCACAACTTACGAGCAGGGTCTTACTCCAGTGCCATACAACTAAGCACAAAAGATAATGTTTTTATGGCGCCATAAAAATAACACACAAAAAAGCTGCAACTATTTTTTGGCGCCTAAAAAATAGCAATTATAAGTAACTGTTTTAACTAGAAAAAATATTAAAGGAAGTGAGCGATACACAATTCATAACTTTTGGTTCACGTTTTGCTTGAAATGCCAAAACAGCCAACTTAGTATCCGCGCCAATTCGAGCACGCCATTCGATTGCAGTAACCATTACGCAATCTTAGTGGCGTACTTAATGAACACGGATGTTGGCCAGTTCAAATCGGCCAGCTCAATTATATGAGAGAGGGATCTATGCGAATCAGCATCTTTGGATTGGGTTATGTGGGCGCCGTATGCGCCGGTTGCTTGTCGGCTCGCGGCCACGAGGTCATCGGCGTCGACGTATCGCAAACCAAGATCGACCTGATCAATCAAGGCAAGTCCCCCATCGTCGAACCCGGCCTCGCCGAATTGCTCGAAGCCGGCGTCAACTCCGGCCTGCTGCGTGGCACCACCGATGTGGGCGCCGCAGTACTGGCCAGCGAGCTGTCCTTCATTGCCGTGGGTACGCCGAGCAAGCGCAATGGCGACCTCGACCTCGGCTACATGGAATCGGTATGCAAGCAGATCGGTGCCGCCCTGCGCGACAAGCAGGAACGTCACACCGTAGTCGTGCGCAGTACGGTCCTGCCGGGCACGGTAAAGAACGTGGTGATCCCCCTGATCGAAGCAGCGTCCGGCAAGAAAGCCGGTGTCGATTTCGGCGTGGCCACCAACCCGGAATTCCTCCGTGAAAGCACCGCCATCAAGGATTACGACTTCCCGGCCATGACCGTTATCGGTGAACTGGACGAACAGTCCGGCGACCTGCTGCAGGAGCTGTACAGCGAGCTGGACGCTCCGATCATCCGCAAGTCCATCGAAGTGGCGGAGATGATCAAGTACACCTGCAACGTCTGGCACGCGGCCAAGGTCACCTTCGCCAACGAGATCGGCAACATCGCCAAGGCAGCCGGCGTCGACGGCCGCGAAGTGATGGATGTGGTCTGCCAGGATCACAAGCTCAATCTCTCCAAGTACTACATGAAGCCCGGCTTCGCCTTCGGCGGCTCCTGCCTGCCCAAGGATGTGCGCGCCCTCTCCTACCGCGCCGGCAGCCTGGACGTGGAAACACCGCTGATCAGCTCGCTGATGCGTAGCAACGCCGCCCAGGTGAAGAAAGCCTTCGACATCGTCACTCACTACGACAAGCGCCGCATCGGCCTGCTGGGCCTGAGCTTCAAGGCCGGCACCGACGACCTGCGTGAAAGCCCCCTGGTCGAGCTGGCCGAAATGCTGATCGGCAAAGGCTATGAGCTGCGTATTTTCGACAGCAACGTCGAGTACGCCCGCGTGTTCGGCGCGAACAAGGAATACATCGAATCGAAGATCCCTCACGTTTCCTCGCTGCTGTGCAAGGAGCTCGATGAGGTGGTCTCGCAATCCGATGTACTGATCATCGGCAATGGCGAACAGCGCTTCGCCGAGGTCATGAACAGCGTCGGCGACGACAAACAGATCGTCGATCTCGTGGGGTTCATGGCGCATGCCACCCAGGCCAACAAGGAAGGCATCTGCTGGTAGCAGAAAGCTAACAAGAACAGAGGCGGCACCAGTCAGGTGCCGCTTGGTTGGTTATGGCGTGTCGCCAGCTCACTGCCCATACGATCCGAATCGATGTTTACAGGAGTGACAGCATGATTCCTCTGATTTTGTCCGGCGGCAGTGGCTCCAGACTCTGGCCGCTCTCACGCAAGCTGTATCCCAAACAGTTCCTGGCCCTCACCGGCAGTGAGACCCTGTTTCAACAGACGCTCGGCCGCTTGGCCATCGAGGGCGTCAGCAAGCCCATCGTGGTGTGCAACGAAGAACATCGCTTCATCGTCAGCGAGCAACTTGCCGCTATCGGCAACGAGGCGCAGACCATTCTGCTGGAGCCGTTCGGCCGCAACACCGCACCGGCCGTGGCCATCGCCGCCATGCACCTGCTCGCCGCTGGCCGTGACGAGCTGCTTCTGGTTCTGCCGGCCGATCATGTGATCGAAGACCTGCCGGTATTCCACAGCGCTCTCGGCGTGGCTCGCAAGGCTGCAGAACAGGGCGAGATGGTGCTGTTCGGCATCCCTGCCGAGCGGCCTGAAACCGGTTACGGCTATATCAGGACCGGCGAGCGATCCGGACTGCCGGGTGGCGTTCTGTCAGTCGAGCAGTTCGTCGAGAAGCCCGACCTGGCCACAGCTAGAGAGTTCGTGGCACAAGGCGACTACGTCTGGAACAGCGGCATGTTCCTGTTCCGCTGCAGCCGCTATCTGGAAGAGCTGCAGCGCCACGATCAGGACATCTACGACACCTGCCAGCTGGCGCTCAGCCGCAGCAAGAGCGACCTGCAGTTCATCCGCATCGACCCCAGCTCCTTCGAGTGCTGCCCGGACAACTCCATCGACTACGCGGTGATGGAAAAGACCGAGCGCGCCTGCGTGGTGCCGCTCGCAGCAGGCTGGAACGATGTCGGTTCCTGGTCCGCGCTGTGGGACGTTCAGGACAAGGACGACCAGGGCAACAGCCGCTCGGGCGATGTGGTGATCCACGACAGTCAGGACTGCCTGGCCCACAGCCAGAGCAAGCTGGTGACTCTGGTCGGCCTGAAGGACGTGGTGGTGGTCGAGACCAAGGACGCCGTGATGGTCGCCCACAAGGACCGTGTGCAGGACGTCAAGCAACTGGTCAACACCCTCACCTGCGACGGGCGAGCCGAGGCGCAGAACCATTGCCAGGTCTATCGCCCGTGGGGCAGCTACGACTCCATCGACAGTGGCAACCGCTTTCAGGTCAAACGCATCGTGGTCAAGCCAGGCGCCAGCCTGTCGCTGCAAAAGCACCACCACCGTGCCGAGCACTGGATCGTGGTCTCCGGCACTGCGCGGGTGACCTGTGACGACAAGACCTTCCTGCTCTGGGAGAACCAGTCGACCTACATCCCCATCGCCGCCGTTCACCGCCTGGCCAACCCCGGCAAGATTCCTCTGGAGATCATCGAGGTCCAGTCCGGCAGCTATCTGGGCGAGGACGACATCGAGCGCTTCGAGGATGTCTACGGCCGCACCGACACCACGGTCAACTAGCGACTTTCAGCGTCACAGCGGCTGACGCTCGTACACGGCTTCACTGGAGGAAGCACGTCACATGCCTAGGTTATTCAATGGGGTCGACACCTCATCCGGTATCGGCAAGCTGTGCGGTTGGGCGTGCCTGATCGCGCTGATCGCGCTTGCCTCGGAAATGGTCGACCCGAGCTACCTCGACCCGTCGCATCAGAAATTCATCTTTCTGATCGGCGCGCTGGGCATGTGGCGTTACGGCAACGCCGCCACTCACTACCTGCGCGGCATGTACTTCCTGCACTGGCGTTTCCCACGCATGCGCAAGGCCGTCGAGCGCATGGGGGCCGCGGCGCTGCCCGAGCACATGTTCATGGTGGTGACCAGCTTCCGCATCCCGACCCATACCACCTTCAAGGTGTACCAGTCGGTGTTTCAGGAAGTGCAGCGGATGCCGGTGCCCTGCACCGTCATCGCCTCGATCGTGGAGAAAGGCGACGAGAACTTCATCAAGGACATCATGCGTCAGGAAGTCCGCGACCGCGACGACATCAAGCTGATCATCGTGCGCGCCCGCGGCACCGGCAAACGCGACGGTCTGGCGCATGCCTTCCGCGCGCTGTCCCGGCAGATGCCCCTGGAGAACGCCGTGGTCGGTGTGGTCGATGGCGACACCATGATGCTGCCCGGCTGCGTCGAGCGCGCCGTCAGCATGTTCGCCTATCTGCCCAGCGTCGGCGGCATCACCACCAACGAGTTCTGCGAGGTGGAAGGCAGCAAGCTGATGCAGGAGTGGCACACCATGCGCTTCGTCCAGCGGCACATCAACATGTGCTCGATGGCACTGAGCAAACGCGTGCTGACCATGACCGGGCGCCTGTCGTTCTTCCGCGCCAGCGTGATGACCAACCCGGAATTCATCAAGGACGTGGAAGCCGACTTCCTCGATCACTGGCGGCTGGGGCGCTTCCAGTTCCTCACCGGCGACGACAAGTCCTCCTGGTTCAGCCTGATGCGCGCCGGCTGGGACACCTTCTACGTGCCCGACAGCCACACCCTGACGGTGGAGCATCCACCAGACAACAGCTTCCTGCGCGCGACCCGGCAGCTGATGTATCGCTGGTATGGTAACTCGCTGCGGCAGAACTTCCGTGCCACCCGACTGCTGGGCCTCGACCGTCTGGGCCTGTTCACCATGTACGTGCTGTACGACCAGCGCGTGTCCATGTGGACCTGCCTGATGGGCCTGAGCGCCTCGGTGGTGGCCGGCCTGCTGTTCGGCATCCAGTACCTGTTGCTGTACCTGTTCTGGGTGCTGTTGTCGCGCACCCTGGTAACGCTGTTGTTCTTCTTCGCCAAGCACCCGGTGCATCCGATGTACCCCTTCGTTCTGTATTACAACCAGATCGTCGGCTCGGTGATGAAGGTTTACACCATGTTCCACATGGACCAGCAGAGCTGGACCCGGCAAAAGACCACGCTCAGCAATGGCAGCGTCAGTTTCGATGCGGCCCTTAATCGATGGACGTCGAAGACGATGTTGTTGTCCTCCATTGCCATCTTCTTCGGGGTCATTTCGGTCCTGCTAGAACTCACGCAACCTTAAGTAAAGGCGCGAATGCTATGAGTAGCACCACTGTCTTACCTGTAAACGTTGTTCACGAAGCGATCGATGAGCGCCAGTTCGTCCGCGCCAAGATCCCCGCCCGCATCATCCTGCAAGGTCACGGCCTGAACGGCGTGGAATGCGAGATCCTGGACATCTCCCTGGGCGGCATCGGTCTGTCCTACGAGCAGCCGCTGAAGCTCGGTAGCCTGTTCCACGGCTCGATCAAGCTGAAGCTGAACCAGGTCGACCTGAACATCGACACCAAGCTGAAGATCGTCTCCCAGCGCGGCCATGAAGTGGGGGCCGAGTTCGTCGAGCTGGACCGGCAGAAGCGCGACATCCTGCGCTACATCATTTCGGCCTACATGTCCGGCGACATCGCCGACATCAACGGCCTGTTCAACGTGATGCAGCGCGAGAACTACATCAAGGAGCGCAAGACCAAACAGGCCAGCTCGCGCACGCCCACGGAACGCCTGAAGGCGGCACTGGGTTCGATGCTGTTTCTCGGCGCCGGCCTGGCCGCGCTGAGCCTGATCGTCTACAAGAGCTACCTGTTGCTCTTCCAGATGCCAGCCGCACAGGCGGTGGTCAGCGCCAATGCCTACGTGGTGAGCATGCCGGAGAACGGCAACCTCAAGTACCTGATCGGCCCCGAGCAGACCAGCGTGAGCACCGGCCAGCCACTGGCCAGCGTGTCCACGCAACTGGCCAGCAGCCTGACCAGCCCGACCGACATCGCCGCCCTGGCCAGCCTCTCCGAGCAGGATGCAGCCGCCCTGCTCGGCCGCGTGACCGTGGAGACGGTGATCGCCAGCCCCTGCGACTGCAGCCTGTACTTCCCCCGCCCGCGCATGGATGGCTTCGCCTACAAGCAGGAGCAACTGGTGCATCTGCTGCCGCAGGATCAGCCGCTGAACGTCAAGGCCAGCGTGCCGTTCGAGCACATGGACAAGATCGAGCGCGTGCGGGCGGTCGAAATGCGTGTGCTGGGTAGCGACGCCATCTACAGCGGCGAGATCGTCGCCAGCCGCGTCGACGACCAACGGCAGATGGTCGAGCTGACCATCAAGCCGGATCAGGAGTTGCCGCGCAGCGCCTATCAGTTGCCGACTGCCGTCGACTTCAAACTCGGCCTGCCACTGCGCTGGACGTTCTGAGGTCGCCATGCCGGTCAGATACCTTCTTTGCACAACCGCCCTGACGCTGGCTCTCGCCAGCTCGGCGCATGCGGCGCGCAGCCTCGAGCAGGTCCGTTATGCGCTGTTTCAGGACAGCCAGGCAGAGGTCGAAGCAGACCTGCGCCATCTGGCCGCGCGTGGCGATCTGGGCGCCACGCGCCTGCTCGGCGAAGTGCTGGCCGGCCGCAGCCCGGCGAATACCACGCAGGCCATCGACCTGTTCAAGCAGGCCTTTGCCGATGGTCGCGGGGACATCGGCGCGCTGATCCCCCTGGCCCGCCTGGTGGACAACAAACCCCGCTGGCGCGAAGCCAACCGCGCATACATGCGCCAGGCGCTCGGCCGCTTTACCGCTGGACGAGACTTCATCGCCGTCGACACGCGCCTGGAGGTGTTCCTGGTCTACCCCGAGCTGTTCACCCAGGACGAAGTCATCCGCCTGATCGAGCTCTATGACCGCGCCTGCCTGATCTACTGCCACGCGCCGCTGTACCGAGCGGTGGCGGCAGCCCGCTACGGTGAAAGAAGCGAAGCCGAGAAGTGGTTCCAGCTGGCCGTGGAAAGCGACCCGCGCGCCGTGCAGCGCTATTACGAGTTTCTTGGCGAGCAGCGCAACGTGCTGTTTCGCGCCTTCGCCGAACGCCTGACGCCGCGCATGAACGCCCTGCCGGTCGACCTGGTGCACCGCATCGCCCAGCAGGTGGCGAACATCCGCAACATCGAGATCAGCACTTACAACAACAACCGCCCGACCACTCGCGCGCAGAACGACGAAGAAAAGCAGGCCCGTGAAGTCAAGGCGAAGGCCCATGCCAGCCTGGTCGAACAGCTCGACCGGGAAGTGCTGCAGTGGCTGGACAACGCCATCGAGCGTGATTTCGGCCCGGCCATGCTGAGCAAGGCCAGCTTCCTCATGACCGCGCCGGACCGCTACAGCCCGGAGCCGGTGCTGGCCCTGATCCAACGACTGGAACAACGCCAGGGCGAGAACCTGACCCTGAGCATGGCCGAACGCGAAAACCCGATCACCCCGCAGCGCATCAAGGCACTGCGCGCCAGCCTGCACATGGTGCTGTGGCGCACCCTCGATCCGCGCTTGAGCCAACGCCTGATCACCGAGCTGCAGGCCGAGCAGTACCCCGAGGCACAGCTGCTCGAAGGCGACCTGTACAGCCAGGGCGGGTTGGACGAGCCCGATCAGGATCGCGCCCTGGAACTGTACATGGCAGAGGCCCGCCAGGGCTCGGTGAACGCCCTGCTGCGCATCGCCCGCCTCTATACCTACGGCCGTGCCATCTGCCGCGATAACGGCAAGGCCTACGCCTTCGCCTATGCCGCCCACGAGCTGGGCGACCAGCGCGCCACCGACCTGATGCACTCGCTCAGCACCCGGCTCACGCCTGAACAGCGCGATATAGCCGCCGCCGAAGGCAACCGTCTTATCGAGGAATCCACACTGTGAGCGCTCCCAATTCCCTTGGCCGCGCAGCCCTGCTGCTCGCCTTTCTGCCACTCGGTTTGCTGCACGCGGAAGAAACCAGCATCACCTCGCCCGAGCTGGAGCCGGTCACTTCGCTACTGACGCACAAGCTGTTCCTGCGTACCGGCTACGGGCCGGACGAAACGCGCCTGGGCGAAGACCGTCGCAGCTTCTTCAGCCTGCGCTACGAGCCGTCCTACCGCTGGTACTCCCCCGAACAACGCTGGGCCAAGTGGGAAGCCTTCGGCCGCCTGTGGCTCAACTACGACACCGATCCGAATGCCCTGCAAAGCGACGAGGGCAACGACGAGAACCTATCGAGCCGGCGCCATGCCTACAGCGAAGCCCGCGAGTTCTATGTACGCCGCAACCTGCTGGGCGACGACCCGCGCTTCTCCGCGACCTTCGGACGCCAGCGCTTCAGCGATCGTTTCGGCATCTGGTGGGACGACAGCATCGAAGCCCTGCGCCTGGACTACAACGACAGCTTCGGCAAAGGCTTCGTCGCCATCGCCGAGAAGTTCTACTACTACAACTCCGACGACAACCGACTCGACCCGCGCGACAAGAAGATCCGTTACCTGATGGCCGAGTACGCCTGGCGCTGGCATGCCGATCACTGGATCGGCGCGCGCCTGCTGCACGAGGACGACTACTCGGGCAGCTCGCCGGATGATCGCCAGGACTTCGATGGCCTGCGCTACGGCGTATTCCTGCACGGCGACACCCGCCACCTGACATCGCTGGTCAGCGACTACCATCTGGAAGTCGCGGCACTCGACGGCAGGCTGGAAACCACGCAGAACAATGGCCTGCGCGACAGCGGCGACAAGACCGGCTGGGCCGTGGTGGCGGATGTCGGCAAGCGCTTCGAGACACTGCCATGGACACCGCGTGTTGGCATCAGCGGCGGCCTCACCGATCGCCCGGACGACAGCGGCAGCGACGGTTTCACCCTCAACCGCATCCAGTCCGACCGGCGCAACGACCCGCTGAGCTACAGCAGTCGCCTGGTCAGCAACCTGGTCAGCGTCAACCTGAGCAACCTGGCCTTCTACGGCATCGTGCTGGAAACCCAGCCCACCGACCGCACTGCGTTGGATATGCGCATCAGCGATCTGCATCTGCGCAACCGTTCGGCGCAACTGCCCCTGCGCACCACCAACGAAGGCGTGGTGCGCGATACCGGCTCGTCACATCTGGGCCAGGTGCTCGACATCAACCACTACTGGCGCATGTTCCCGCTGGCCTACGACGGCAAGCGCGTACAGCTCAACACCCTGGCCAGCCTGAGCTACTTCAAGGCCGGCAGCGCGCTGGAAATCGGTGATGACTATCAACTGACGCTGGGCATAACCCTGACTTACTGACCGAGAGCAGCGCTAGCATGATCTTCGCCTCCAACGTCTTCCTGTTCCTGTTCCTGCCGGTGTTCCTGCTCTGTTACTACATAGCCAAGGACCACTGGCGTTCGTACGTGATCGTGCTCGGCAGCTACCTGTTCTACGCCTGGTGGCGTCCGGACTTCCTGCTGCTGTTCGTTGCCATTTCGTACTGGAACTACTGGTTCGGCCTGCGCATCAAGGCGCGGATCGATGCCGGCGAGAAGAAGATCGCCTTTCGCCTGTTGACCGTCGGCGTGATCGGCAACCTGGCCACGCTCGGCTACTTCAAGTACGCAAACTTCGGCGCCGATGTGCTGGTGGCGGTGCTGGAACCGCTGGGCATCAATACCTTCACCCTGGAACACATCATCCTGCCGCTGGGCATCTCCTTCTATGTGTTCCAGGCGCTGAGCTACATCGTCGACATCTATCGTCGCAATGCCGAGCCGACCAATCGCTTCGTCGATTTCGCCGCCTATATCGCCCTCTTCCCGCAACTGATCGCCGGGCCGATCCTGCGCTACAGCCTGATCGACAAGCAGCTGAAGAACCGCACCCATTCGCTGGAGCTGTTTTCCTTAGGGGCCTGCCGCTTCATGCTCGGCTTCATCAAGAAGGTGCTGATCGCCGACTCCCTGGCGCCGATGAATACCCTGTTCATTGGCGGCGGTGGTGAACTGCAGATGGCCGACGCCTGGTTCGGCCTGCTGATCTCCGCCCTGCAGCTGTACTTCGACTTCTCCGGCTACAGCGACATGGCCATCGGCCTGGGCATGATGATGGGCTTTCGCTTCGCCGAGAATTTCAACCAGCCCTATATCGCGCAGAGCATCACCGAGTTCTGGCAACGCTGGCACATGACCCTGGCCGACTTCCTGCGCGACTACGTGTACATGCCGCTGGTACGCAAGCGCCTGGCCGGCATGCTGGTCGGGCTGGTCATCACCATGGTGCTGTCCGGGCTCTGGCATGGGCCAAGCTTCGCCTTCATCTTCTGGGGGCTGTTCTTCGGCATTGCCATGGTGGTCGAGCGCAAGCTGGGCATCGCCACCAAGGTCAACACGCCCTACAACTTCTGGCGCAATGCCCGCTGCATGTTCGTGCTGGCCTCCTGCATGCCGCTGTTCTTCACCGGCAATCTGCCGCACGCCCTGCAGGTCTATCAGGCGCTGATCGGCCTAAATGGCATCGGCTCGCTGGACCTTTACTGGTTCGGCACCTCCGCCATGACCATGACCTTCACCCTGATCGCCCTGCTGTGGATCGTCATTGCCGGCGGCATCAACATTCGCTACTACGCCGGCACGCACAAGGACCAGTACTTCATGCAGCACGTCGGTGGCTTCAGCGCCCTGTTGCTGTGGGTCGGTTTCCTGCTGACGCTGACGCGCCTGGCCGCGAACTCCTTCTCACCTTTCCTGTACTTCCAGTTCTGAGGATGCCCCCATGTTTCCGGTGATGAACTCGGCCAGCAAGATCAACGGGATTCTCTTCTGCGTGATGCTGTGCGCCATGTTCCTGTACTCGCTGCCGACGGTATTCGCCTTCGCCGGCGCCCAGACCCAGGCTCTGTCGCTGTTTCTCGACGGCAAACTGGTGCGCAAGTTCGAGCAGTTCTACGACAAGCAATTGTTCCTGCGCGACCCGTCCGTCGAGCTGTGGGCCAACATCCAGCACGCGATCTTTCGTGAAGGCGCCAGCGGCGTGGTACTGGGCCGTGACGGCTGGCTGTTCACCAACCAGGAATACCTGCAGCCCAGGGACCTCGAGGGCAACCTGGAGCGGCAAATCGTGCTGATCGACAAGGTGCGCGCGCAACTGGCGCAACAGGGCGCGCGGCTGATCGTCCTGCCGGTTCCGATGAAGCTGGACACCTACGCCGTACACTCCACCTATACCCCTTCGCAGCAGATCAGCGGCCTGTACCAACACTTCAGCCAGCGCCTGCACGACCACGGTATCGACACCGTGGATCTGCGTAGCGCCTACCAGAGCGCGGCGGCCACCGAGCAGCTGTTCCTGCGTAACGACACCCACTGGAGCCCAAGGGGCGCCGAACTGGCAGCCCAGACCCTGGCCAAGCAGTTTCCCGAGCTACTGGGCGAGACCCCTTACCTGACCCAAGCCGTCAGCGAAAAAGAGGTGACCGGCGATCTGCTCAACTACCTCAAGTTCGACCCCAGGCTGGCGCCCAGCTATTTCGAGCCTGTGCATATCCAGCTCTACGAAACCCTGCAGCAGAGCCGCAACGACCTCGCCGACAGCCTGTTCGGCGAAGAGGCCGTATCACTGGCGCTGGTAGGCACCAGCTACACGCGCATCGATGACTGGAACTTCGTCGGTTTTCTCAAAGAGGCCCTGCAGCGCGACCTGGTAAGTGTCGCCCTGGAAGCCCGCGGCCCGTTCCAGTCGATGAACGAATTTCTCGCCGGCCCAGCCGCGAAAAGCGGTGAGCTGCAGACGGTGATCTGGGAGTTCCCCCTGCGCACCCTGCTCGCCCAGCGTCAGATTCCTTCCCCCCTGGCTACGCCAGAAACTGCCCAACACTGACCGAGGTACCGTCGTATGCCTGCCCTCATTTCCCGCGCCCTGATCATCCTGCTGACGATCGCCAGCGCCGCCGCCCAAGCCCAGGACGGCAACGCCGACCTTTACGACCCGGTGGCCCCGGCCAACTCGGCTTTCGTGCGAGTCCTCAACCTCAGCGAACGCAACATCGAAGTCACCCTCAGCGGCAAGAACAAGCCCCAGGTCGTCACCGGCGGGCAGTTCGGTGGCTATCGCTTCGTCGCGCCGGGCAAGCAGCGCATCGCCGTGGCCAACCAGGCGATCGAGCATGAGCTGAAGGCCAACACCGCCAGCACGGTGATCTACCGCGACGGCCAGCTGCTGCTGATCGCCGACCAGTTCGTCAACGAACCACGCAAGGCGCAAATCGCCTTCTACAACCTCACCGACAAACCGGCAGCGTTGAAGACCGTCGATGGGCAGCACGTGGTGGTCGACACCATCAAGCGCGACGAGACCGGCAGCCGCATGGTCAACGAGCTGAAGATCGCCTTCGCCGCCTATGCCGACAGCGAACAACTGATCGGTTTCGACGAGCTGTTCCTGAAAAAGGGCCGCTCCTACAGCTATGCCCTGCTGCCCGCAGCCAACGGCTACCGCGCGATAACCCTGGCCAACAGCATCGACCCCAGCGAATGAACCCTGAACGGCTGGCCAAACAAGTGAGCGGACGATGATCCCAACGAGCATGAAGCACTATTTTCTCCTGGCCATCGGCAGCCTGATCGCAGCGGGTGTACAGAACGCCTCTGCTGCGGCGCAGGGCGAAAAGACCGATGAATGCACGGATTTGCAATGCCTGATCTGCCCGCAACTCAGTGCGCCCGAGGAATATGCCGAAGGCAACATGAAGTCACTCAAGCAGATCGTTCCGGGGAGCGATCGCTGGCTATTCCGTTCGGAAGTCGACCTGACCAACGAGTTCGGCATTCCACCGGCCATGCAGCCGGAGTTCGCCCGCCTGATGCGCGCGTTCGCCAGCCATGGCACCCAGGTGGCGGTGGCCGTGCAGCCGACTCGCGGCCTGATGCATCGCGCCCAGCTGCAGCCAGGGCAGATGCATGGCTTCGACTATGCGCGTGCCAGCGCCAACCTGCGCAAGTTCATGCAGCAGATGCGTGACGGCGGCGCCATCGTCCCGGACATCACGACCCTGGTGGAACAGCCCCCGAAGGACTTCTTCTTCCGCCGCGACCACCACTGGACCCCGGTAGGTGCAGAAGCCACCGCCCGGGTCACCGCCGACGCCATTCGCCAGCACCCGGTCTACGCGCAACTCCCGCGCAAGGGCTACACCACCGAGCAAACCCTGACCCTGTCCAAGGACGGTACCCTCAACCTCGGCCTGGCGGCGATCTGCGGCAACCACTTCGGTTATCAGTTCGTGCCCGGCTACCAGACCGTGCCGGAAGACAACGACGCTGCCCTGCTGTTCGAAGAGCAACCCGACCCGGAAATCGTCCTGGTCGGCACCAGTAACTCCGCCGCCCGTGAAGACGAGACCAAGCAGTTCAACTTCGACGGTTTTCTCAAGCAGTACCTGGGCAGCGACCTGATCAACTACGCCCTGCCCGGTGCGGGCCAGGACGGCTCGCTGCTGGAATACCTGCTGTCGCCCAACTACGCCCCGGACAAGGCGCCCAAACTGATCATCTGGGAGCTGCCGGCCAACTACCGCCTCGATGGCGACCTGACCTACCGCCAGTTGATCCCGGCGGTCAACGGCGGCTGCAAAGCCAGCGACAGCCTGCTCGAAGCTCGCGTCGAACGCCCGGCCATGGGCCTCAACGACCGTCTCGAACTGCTCAGCAACGCCGGTGCGCAGCTCAAGGACCTCAAGGGCCGCGATGCGGTGCTCGACATCCGCATCAGCGATCCCAACATCAAGAACTTCTACATCATCACCTACTACGACAACGGCACGCGCGACAAGGTGTGGTTCCGCCGCGAGGCCATCGTCACCGGCGGGCAGTACTACCTGGAGCTGAGCCGCGCTGCGGAGTTCCGCGACGCCAACCTGCTGTCAGTGCTGCTCGAGCCTACCCAGGTCGTGGAGCAGCCCTTCCAGATCGAGACCAAGCTATGCCTGTAAGGATTTCGCCCGGCCGCCTGACAGCCATGCTGGTGCTGCTCGCCGGCCCCATGAGCGCCAGCGCCACGCAGTCGATCTGGAGCAATCACGCGCCGAACATAGCGGCGCAGATGACGGACGACTACCGCAACGAGAGCTGCCCGAAAAAACCGCCTGCCGCCTACACCGGGCACCTGCAACTGGACAGCAAGTACGACCAGAGCGACGCCAGCAAATCGCAGCTGGTGGCGCGCCAGAGCAAGGACACCGAACGCATCCGCCAGCAGGTCAAGCACTACATCGGCGGGTTGGTGAAAGCGACACAGGTGTTCCAGCGCACCAGCAAGGCCAACGAAGCCACCACCGCCCTGGCCTGCCTGAACCTGTGGCTCGATGCCTGGGCCAGCAAATCGGCATTGCTCAGCGACGACGCCAGCAAGACTGGCGTCGCCTCACGCAAATGGGCGCTGGCCGCCATCGCCTCGACACTGCTCAAGGTACAGGCCCTGAGCGATCAGCGTTATCAGTTGAGCGCCGTTCAGACGCGCTGGCTGGGCCAGCTGTCGGCCAAGGTGATGGCCGAGTACGAGCCGCGCCGCTACGACAGCGGCATCTACTTCAACAACCACGACTACTGGGCCGCCTGGGCCGTGGCCGCCACCGCCATGCTGCTCGACGATGACCGCGCCCTGGCCTGGGCCGATGTCGCGCTGCGCCGCGCCTTCACCCAGCTCACCCCTGGTAAGGGCGACTACCAGTACCTGCCCCTGGAGGTCGCCCGCGGCCGCCTGGCTGCCGACTACAGCCACTACGCCCTGGTACCGCTGATGTTGCTGGTGGAGGCCGCCGAACATAACGGTCGCCCGCTCACCGAGCAGGAGCGCGAGAAACTCGCCGGCCTGGCCAACTTTGCCGCGCGCGCCGTACTGGAGCCCAAGACCCTGGCGGAACTGACCGAGCGCCAGAGCGAAGTCGGCCCGCACAAGATGGTCTGGGTGCCGCCCTTTCTAACTCGCTATCCGCAGCACCAATGGGCCGCACGCCTGTATCAGGCACACGGCAAAGCCATCAATCATTACAGCCAGGTGGGCGGCGATCTGAAACCGCTGTACCCCCAGCTCAACTGACTCAGGATGCCACCATGTCCCAGGCACTGACCCTCTCCCGCGCGCTGCTGCTGACGGCCTGCGCAGCCTGCAGTCTGAGCGCCCTCGGCGGCCCGGCGGCGTTGCACACGCTGGACCCGCAATGGCAACAGCAGCAGCAACAGCGCACCAGCCAGCAGATCATGCAGCACAGCCAGCCACCGGCCTTCGACCTGCAGGCACCGGCGCAGCGCGGCAACGCCAGCCTGGAGCCGATGTACTCCGCCCAGGCGGGCAGCTGGCCCTTCGAGCCGTTCGTGCACAACGGCCTGTTCCGCGCCATCGCCGGCTACCAGGCGCAACACCCGCGCGCCGTGGTCATCCGCGGTGGCAGCGTCAGCCTGACGCAACTGCACGCGCAACTGAACGACCCACAGGTTCTGCGCAAGCATGAAGACGGTTACCTGCTCAGCTACCCGCTGATGATCGCCGAAGACGCCGCCCTGCTCGTCGACGATCAGGTGCTCTACCTCTTCGGCCCGTCGGGCACCGCGCTGATCAACCAGGGCTTGCTGCAGGTAAAAGGCTCGCGCCTGGAAAGCTGGAGCGACGGCCGCGCGCTGGCCACCGACCGCCCTACCCGGCCCTTCATCATGAACTGGGCCGGCAGCCGTCTAAAGGTTGCCGACTCGCACTTGGTCAAGATCGGCTACAACGCCAACTTCTCTCGCGGCATCAGTAGCGGCATCAGCGCGCAGCAATCGGCCACCCGACCGGCGGCGCGCATCCTGATCGACAACAGCCGCTTCGACAGCATGGCCAGCGCCCTGGAGCTGCGCCACAGCGAGGCCCTGATCCGCAACAACCAGTTCAGCCACCTGCAACAGTACGGCATCGACCTGAGCAACAGCCGCTTCCTGATCGCAGACAACCGCATCGACGACGTAAAGCACAACAGCGGCATCCGCATCGGCGGTAGCAGCAGCGGGCGCATTCAGAACAACCTGATCCTGCACACCGGCAAGAGCGCCATCGAAGTCAGCGAGCAAAGCGGCGCCCTGCTGATCGAGAACAACCGCCTCGGCGCGTCCAGGGGTTACGGCGTGATGCTGCGGCAGATCAACGGCGGCGCCGGGCTTTTGATCGAGAACAACCTGATCGCCAACAGCCGGCTCAGCGCCATCGACGCCGGCGGGCTCAGCGGCGCCCTGATCATCGACAACCGCATCCAGTCCACCCCGGAATACGCCATCAGCCTGCGTAACGAGCAACTCACCGCCGGCCAACTGGTCATCACCGGCAACACCCTGGAAAGCATCGGCAAAGCCATGATCCGCGTGGAAGGCATGCAGAACACCGTACTGGGCAGCAACCAGTACCGCGCCAACCCGCTATTGCAGAACCTGCTGATCGGCGACCTGCTACCCCTGCAGAGCCAGATCCTCGACAACACCGTGCGGCGCAACTGCCACCTGCAGATATCCCAGCCCCTGACCGGCACCAGCAGCAGCGCAGACGCCCCCACCTGCACCAACTGACCAGCGCCAGACGTGGCAGAAAGGCCTGCACTCATTCCGCTCCGAGTGCAGGCCAGACGGTGTCAGCAGGCGATTGAAAAACGTAGGCGAGGCAGGCAAGACAATACCGATGGCGGCCCCACAAAAACGGCCGAAAAACGCTCGGAGTCGCGCTCGACTTTACGTTTTGTAAATGAGCATTTTGACTGGGCTCGCACGCGAGGCCGTTTTTAACGCAGTATTGCCAACGCAGGTAGTTTTTCAACGCCTGCTAACGGTGCTCGACTTTTAGCGTTGAGAACACCGCAGCCCCGGCACTGGTCTCATTGCCGTTGTTATCGAGCGTGTAAACGCCCGCCTTGAAATACAGGTTGTGACTGGCCCAGGCCGAGTTGAGTACACCGCTCCAGGTCTTGACCGCACCACCGGGCTCGACCAGGCCAATCGTCAGCCTGCCGTTCTTCGCCAGAAACACCTCATAACTGAAATCCTGATTCAGCTTGATCTTGCTCGACAGCACGATCTTGGTTGCATTGGCGCTGGCCGGATTGCCGCGAAACGAAATCACCACGTTGCCGTAGCCAGTGGGCGACAAGGATTGATAGCCCAGCATCACGGGGGGCGAGGTGCTGTTCTTCGAATGAATCTGGGAAAAGGCGATCAGCCCGTTCGAAGGCACCTGGGTGATTCTCGCCGTGGCGGTCAGCACGTTATCCGCAGCGCTGTAGGGCCAGTTACGCAGAGCGCCGTTGGCGAAGGTCTCGCGCAACTCACTGCGCGGGTAGGTCGAGTTGGCGGTCGTGGTGCCGTTGACCGGCGCCCAGAAAAACAGCTTGCCCTCCTTGGACTGAAAGTAGTGATCCTGATACCCACCGGCCAGAACGGGGGTGGAAATAACGGCGGCGGGAACACCGACAGGGATGGTCAGGTTCCAGGTGGACAGATCGATCATGGTGACGGTGCTCCGAGGGTGAAACGGTGGTCTACGCCCGATCTATCCATGGCCGTGCCAGCATCGCTTCGAGCGTTGAGGCGGAGAATATCGGCACACTCAGCGGCAGTTAACGACCATCCGTCAGCGTACTGGCGCTATTTTTTTGACCATGAGAGACATAGCGAACAGCAAAATCTATCCACCCATTCACCGCTAAGGAATTTCCCAAGCGAAACGCCGAGCAGTGCACCAAAACTGACGGAACCGGAGCCAATAAGCTCTTTGCAGAAATGTGCGTCAGCTCGCACTCCTGTAACGATCAGGATCGATGAAACGTTCATCCAGGCTAGGGTTTTGCTGGTCTGGAATGCCAATCGCGTCTAGTTCACCAGTAATTTTGAAGATGAGGGTAGAATGCTAGGTGTGGCTAGAATTTACCGCTCCAAGGGAAAGCTATGAGTACCGACCGTGCCGTGAGCACCGAAAAACAGCAGGCTACAATCTCGATCAAGGCCCAAGAATTTCTCGATTTTCTGAATCATCATGGGCCTGAATCAAAATGCGTATTTTGCGGCACTGGGGAGTACACGGTTGGGCCCGGACCAGATGGTGAGGGCGCTCTGATCGTGGCAACGCCGATGCCAACGCATCAGAGCAAAGGTCTTTGGTTTTTCCCGGCATCCTGCAATAAGTGCGGGTATACGGCATTTTTCAATGCCCACGTTGTCTCAACATTTCTAAAGGGAATCTAAAGGTGGCTGTTATCCTATCAGGCTCTCTGCAGCTATCCGGGATTAGTGAAGGCCCATGCCCTACTGATCAAGCAGGGGATTTGGCTAGGCCATGCTATTCAGAAGCAGTCACTTCAGTAGGGACAATTGTTAGATTCAACGCTGGGAAACATCGCTCCCTAGCTCCATTGCCACTTGCTACGCTTGCAAACACATCAGGTGAGTACCTGTTCAATACGCACTATGTTTTTGTTAAGGCTTACAGTCGGAGGAGGATCCCTATCGTGAAACCTCTAGTAGACATCAGCCTACACGACCTGGCGGTGATGCTGGGCACTGGCTCCTTCACTGGCGCAGTGATCAGCGTACTTTGGGACGCTTTCTCTGCCTCGCCTGCACCGTCGCAGATCCTAGTAGCCACTACCTTGGCAGGTTTCTTAGGGGGACGGCTTCTCTCACATTATTCGGAGAGAGCCAAGAATGACGCTTGATGAACTGGTTATAGGATACTTCGACAACCTTCAAAAAATAACCGTTGTCATTTCTATCTTTGCTTGTCTAGTGTCATTCGGATGCAGCAAATTAAGAGGCGGAAGCGGCAACAGTTCTCTCGGGCAGGCAGCCACATGGGGGGCGATTCCTAATGGCGTGGCATTTTTAATATGTGCGGCCTACCCACAGCACATTACGAAAATAACGGATGTGACCATAGCGTTTACACTCGGTGGACTGGCCTTGATTCTCATCCCATTTTTTGACCTCAAGTTTTCGGAAAAAAATCCTGCCTAATTACCCCAGCCACCCCAGCTCCCGCCTCACCATGCTCTATTACTGCGCCGGTTCCAGGCCGGCCAGTTGATCTTGGGACCAGCCGCCAGCGAAAGGGGAAAGATTTATTTTCAAGTTAGTTATGCTCCAGAAAAGACCTGCCCCCGTTTCTTGTCTGAGGTGAAGCAGCATGGCCAAAGAAGCTGTCTTCCACTTGAAGCTTGCGCCCGAGCTGCTCGAAGGGTTCATGGCAGCCGCTAAAGCTGTACACCGGCCAGCCTCTCAGGTCATGCGTGACCTCATGCACGATTTCATCCGCCAGCAAAGAGCATGATGAGTTCGTGCAACTAAAGGTCGCTGCTGCCAGGGCATCGGTAGAGGCTGGTCGTGGTCGATCCAACGATGACGTCGAAGCCGAATTCGCCACTCGCCGTGCCAAGGGTTAGGAATGGAGGTTACCTGGGGCCCCTGGAGGGTCGGCTGGATATCTCATGACAACCCTCGCAGACTTCCCCGGAACGGTTGCCGACACCTTGTGAGCCGCCCCCTCACGAGCATTACCGCCTTCTCTATCACACTGAGCGTGACGCAGCCCGGACTCTCGCCCTGGCGCATGTCAGCGGGATGGCCGGTAGTTCGCAGCATCAACTTTTACGGGCTTGCGCACCCGTGCAAGCTACACAGGCCAGCAAATAGCAAAGAATTCCCATGCTGATGCCATGCGCCCATTTGATAACCGAAACCTTAAGCTCAAGGTTTCCCTTTGCATCCGTATACGTAACAATAGGGGACACCCATTAGCCGGCCTGGCGTCACCCATTAGCCGGCCTGGCGTCAAGAGTCAAAGCAACCCGCTCTGCTTTTTTACCGGCAGAGTTTCTCCAGTGTCGAACCTGATGAATTG
>NZ_JACFYZ010000019.1 GCF_015712065.1 Ectopseudomonas chengduensis | reverse complement strand
AGATCGCCTGGCTGGGCTATAGCTATGCTGAGGCGCGCTAGCAATAGGATTCCTAGCATAGATTTACTCTTGACTGTCCTCCTAATCCCTGAGTGGGTGCACGAAGTCGCGGGAGATGATCTGCTCTACTGCTGCGAAGCCTGCATGCAGCGTCATCCCAAGGGCATGGTCCCGTGCCACAGCCCAGGCTGCGATTGCGGCGAGCGCATGGAGCGTGAGCGCGAACAGGCTCCCTAGGCGCTAATGCTGTTCACTGGAGGCACGCGTTTGCTCCCCTCTCACATTCATGGGAGAGGGGCTGGGGGAGAGGGCCGAGGGCACTGATCGCGTGAAGCAGCCTCTCTCAGGCACTTGCCTTGCGCAGCGCCTGCAGCAGTTCTTCCTTGCGCATGCGAGAGCGCCCGGCGATATCCCGCTTGCGCGCCAGCTCCATCAGCTCGGTCTTGTTCATCGCCTCCAGGCGCTGACCGGGACGGGGTGTGCCTTCACGGGTCGCTGCCGCCCGCCTTGCCGAGGACTTGCGTGCAGCCTCCTTGCTGGCTGCGCTGGTCTTCTGCCCGGAGCCGCCAGCCTTGTCGCCACCGCCGGACTGCTTGTTGACCGTGGCCCAGGCACGCGCTTCGGCCTCGTCCTCGGGTACACCGCGGGCCTTGTAGCTGCCCTCGATGTGCTCGGCCTTACGCTTCTGCTTGGCGGTGTATTTGTCTTTGCTGCCACGGGGCATGAGCGTTCTCCCGGTTGCGGTTGGTTTTGGGTTCGTAAGGGAAAGGAATGCATCGATGGGCATAGGTTCCCAGTTTCGGATAACCGGCGGCGACGATGATCCGAACCTCTGCGTGCCGGATTCGCTCAGATGCAAAGCATCCCTGGAGATTGAACGACGATGGACGTACTCGAACGAATTCTCACGACCCTGGTGCAGGAGTTTTCCGACCTTGGCCAGGTGGAGCACATCACCCGCGCCACGTTGCGCCTGATTCTGGCCATGGTCCTCGGCGGCCTGCTCGGCTACGAGCGCGAGGTCATGGGCAAGGCCGCCGGCATGCGCACGCATATGCTGGTCTGTCTCGGCGCGGCGATCTTCGTCATGGCGCTGGAGCAGGACGGCGCCGAAGCCGACGCCATGAGCCGGGTGATCCAGGGCATCGCCGCGGGTGTCGGTTTTCTCGGCGCCGGCACCATCCTCAAAGGCCAGAACATCTCCGACGTCAAAGGCCTGACCACTGCCGCTGGTCTGTGGGCCTCGGCCGCCATCGGCGTGGCGGTCGGGCTCGGGCGCGAGGCCACCGCCGTACTGTCCACCGTGATCGTGCTGGTGGTGCTGCACCTCATGCCGCTGCTGGTCGATCCGGGCGCCAGGACCAAGCCGGACGACCAGGCCGATGAAAAGCCGAGCGACAGGCAATAGCCCGTTAGCCCGGTGAACGGGCAAAAACTGCCTGAACTTTTACCTCTGCCTCCACCTCGGAATTTCTGACAGGTGCAGCGCTTCGCGCGCTGTCGCAAACCTGCCCGCCAACCCCTTCAAACACGTCTGCCAGGCGTAGAGGAGCCAGGAACGATGCCGTCCCCGCAATATGCCGATCAGACCGTCATCCATGCCATCGCCCAGCCTCGGCTGGCCATCGAAGCAGTACAACCGATCATTGAAGGTGGCCGCTTCGCCAGCAAATGCCTGTGTGGTCGGGAGTTTCCGGTCACGGCGGTGATCTTCAGCGATGGCCACGAGCAACTGGCCGCCGATCTGCTGTGGCGCGCCAATGGCGAGGCCACCTGGCAGCGCACGCCGATGCAGGCCCTGGGCAATGATCGCTGGAGCGCCGCGCTGCGCATTGATCAGCAGGGCCGAGGCGAATTCGCCGTCGAAGCCTGGCTGGACGTTTACGCCAGCTTCCGCCAGGAACTGGTGAAGAAGCTCGGCGCCAGCGTGCCGGTGGAACTCGAACTGCAGGAGGGCGCGCAGCTGGTTCGGCGCATCGCCGCCCAGGCCCCGGAAGAATTACGCGGCGAGCTGGCGGCGCTGATCGAACGCATGGAGGCCTCGCAATCGCAGGCCGAACGCGAAGCGGTGCTGATCGATCCCTCCGTCAATGAACTGATGCGCCGTGCCGAATACCGTCCGCATCTGCTGCGTACGCCGAACTATCCGCTGGACGTCGAGCGCAGCCTGGCCGAATTCGCCAGCTGGTATGAGCTGTTTCCCCGCTCGCTGGGCGACGAGCAGCGCCACGGCAGCTTCGCCGACGTGCACGCGCGCATCCCCGAGATCGCCCGGATGGGCTTCGATGTGCTGTATTTTCCGCCGATTCATCCCATCGGCCGAGCGCACCGCAAGGGGCCGAACAACAGCCTCAAGGCCGGCCCGGACGACCCCGGCAGTCCCTATGCCATTGGCAGCGAGGAGGGTGGTCACGACGCCGTGCACCCGCAGCTCGGCAGCCTCGAGGACTTTCGCCAACTGGTGCGTGTGGCGCGTGAGCACGGTCTGGAAGTGGCGCTGGATTTTGCCGTGCAGTGCTCGCCGGATCACCCTTGGCTCAAGCAGCACCCCGGCTGGTTCAGTTGGCGCCCGGACGGCAGCATCCGCCATGCCGAGAACCCGCCGAAGAAGTACGAGGACATCGTCAACGTCGAGTTCTACGCCGAAGCGGCCATGCCCGATCTGTGGCTGGCGTTGCGCGACGTGGTACTGGGCTGGGTGGAGCAGGGCGTGACGCTGTTTCGCGTCGACAACCCGCACACCAAGCCGATGCCGTTCTGGGAATGGCTGATCGCCGATGTGCGTGAGCGCCATCCGCAGGTGATCTTCCTCTCCGAGGCCTTCACCCGCCCGGCGATGATGGCGCGCCTGGGCAAGCTCGGCTTCAGCCAGAGCTACACCTACTTCACCTGGCGCAACACCAAGGCCGAGCTGCAGGCCTACTTCGAGGAGCTTAACCAGGCGCCCTGGCGCGACTGCTATCGGCCGAACTTCTTCGTCAACACGCCCGACATCAACCCCTATTTCCTGCAGCGCAGCGGCAGGCCCGGCTTTCTCATTCGCGCCGCGCTGGCGACCATGGGCTCCGGCTTGTGGGGCATGTATTCAGGCTTCGAGCTGTGCGAGGCCGAGCCGGTACCAGGCAAGGAGGAGTACTTCGATTCGGAGAAGTACCAGCTGCGCCCGCGCGACTACCAGGCGCCGGGCAACATCAACGCCGAGATTACCCGGCTCAACCAGATCCGCCGCGAGAACCCGGCGCTGCAGACCCATCTGGGCTTCCAGGCCTACACCGCGTGGAATGACAACATCCTCTACTTCGGCAAGCGCACGGCTGATCTGAGCAACTTCATCCTGGTCGCCGTCAGCCTCGATCCGCATCACGCCCAGGAAGCGCACTTCGAGCTGCCGCTGTGGGAGCTGGGCCTGCCTGACGATGCCTCGCTGGCCGGCGAAGACTTGATGAACGGCCACCGCTGGACCTGGCACGGCAAGGTGCAGTGGATGCGCATCGAACCCTGGCACCTGCCTTTCGGCATCTGGCGAATCCAGACCGCCCGCTGAACAACGGAGTAACACCATGGCCAAGCGCAGCGTCGGCAAGACATTTCTCAACGACCCGCAGTGGTACAAGGACGCGGTGATCTATCAGGTCCACGTGAAGTCGTTCTTCGATGCCAACAACGACGGTATCGGCGACTTCCAGGGCCTGATCGACAAGCTCGACTACATCGCCGAACTGGGCGTGAACACCCTCTGGCTGCTGCCGTTCTACCCCTCGCCACGGCGCGACGACGGCTATGACATCGCCAAGTACAACGACGTGCACCCGGACTACGGCTCGCTGAGCGATGCCCGGCGCTTCATTGCCGAGGCGCACCGGCGCGGCCTGCGCGTGATCACCGAGCTGGTGATCAACCACACCTCCGATCAGCACCCCTGGTTCCAGCGCGCGCGCCGGGCGAAGAAGGGCTCCAAGGCGCGCGACTATTACGTCTGGTCCGACAGCGACGAGAAATACGCCGGCACACGGATCATCTTCATCGACAGCGAGAAGTCCAACTGGACCTGGGACGCCGTGGCCGGCCAGTACTTCTGGCACCGCTTCTACTCGCACCAGCCGGACCTCAACTTCGACAACCCCAAGGTGCTCGAAGCCGTGCTCGGGGTCATGCGCTTCTGGCTCGACATGGGCGTCGATGGCCTGCGCCTGGACGCCATCCCGTACCTGATCGAGCGTGACGGTACAAGCAGCGAGAACCTGCCGGAGACCCACGCCGTGCTCAAGCGCATCCGCGCCGAACTGGATGCGCGCTATCCGGATCGCCTGCTACTGGCCGAGGCCAACCAGTGGCCGGAAGATACCCGGCCCTATTTTGGTGGTGAAGAGCATGGCGAAGGCGACGAATGCCATATGGCGTTCCACTTCCCGCTGATGCCGCGCATGTACATGGCCATCGCCCAGGAAGACCGCTTCCCGATCACCGATATCCTGCGCCAGACGCCGGAGATTCCGCCCAATTGCCAGTGGGCGATCTTCCTGCGCAACCATGATGAGCTGACCCTGGAAATGGTCACTGACGACGAGCGCGACTACCTGTGGAACTACTACGCCGCCGACAGTCGTGCACGCATCAACCTCGGCATTCGCCGGCGTCTGGCGCCCTTGGTGGGGCGCGACCGGCGACGCATCGAGCTGCTCAACAGCCTGCTGCTGTCGATGCCCGGCACGCCGACGCTGTACTACGGCGACGAGATCGGCATGGGCGACAATATCTACCTCGGCGACCGCGACGGTGTGCGCACGCCGATGCAGTGGTCGGTGGACCGCAACGGTGGCTTTTCCCGTGCCGATCCGGCCAGTCTGGTGCTGCCGCCGATCATGGACCCGCTGTACGGCTACCAGACCATCAACGTCGAGGCGCAGGCGCGCGACCCGCATTCGCTGCTCAACTGGACGCGGCGCATGCTCGCCATCCGCAACCAGCACAAGGCCTTCGGCCGTGGCTCGCTGACGATGCTGGCGCCGAGCAACCGGCGCATCCTGGCCTACCTGCGCATGCATCGAGGCGAGGATGGCAGCGAGCAGCAGATCCTCTGCGTGGCCAACCTGTCCAGCGCGGCCCAGGCCGTCGAGCTGGAACTGGCTGAGTACCGCGACCGGGTACCGGTGGAGATGATCGGTGGCGCCTCGTTCCCGCCCATTGGCCAGCTCACCTACCTGCTGACCTTGCCGCCGTACGGTTTCTACTGGTTCTACCTGGCCGACGCCTCGCAGATGCCCAGCTGGCACCTGAAACCGGTGGAGCGCATGCCGGAGCTGCAGACCCTGGTGCTGGGCCGCGCCCTGAGCGAAGTGATGGATGGGCGCGCGCGGCAGACGCTGGAGCGCGAGTCGCTGCCGCTGTATCTGCCCAAGCGCCGCTGGTTCGCGGGTGAACAGCGCCCGGCTGCTAACGTGCTGTACGTGATGCCGCTTGGCGACGATGCCAATGCGCCGCTGCTGGCCGAGGTTCAGGTGACGGGGGCAGCCGGCGTCGAGCATTACCGCCTGCCGCTGGCCGCAGTGCCGGAACGTGCCGAGGGCAACGATCTGCCGCAGCAACTGGCGCTGGCCCGGCTGCGCCGGGGGCGCCATGTGGAGCTGTTGACCGACGCCTTCAGCCTGCCGCAATTCAGCCAGCAGGTCCTGCGCCTACTGCGTGAACAGGCGGTGCTGCGCAGCGCTGCCGGCGAATTGCAGTTCCGCGCCGAGGCGGCGCTACTGGCACTCGACAGTGTCGACGAGAACGACTTCAAGCTGCTTTCGGCCGAGCAGTCCAACAGCTCGGTGCTGATTGGCGAGCAGCTGTTGCTCAAGCTGTTGCGCCGCGGCTTCCCCGGTATCCACCCGGAGGTGGAAATGGGCCGTTTCCTGACCGATCACGGCTACGCCAATGTCGCGCCGTTTCTCGGTGAGGTGGTGCGGGTCGACGAGGACGGCCAGCCCCATACCCTGATGGTGATGCAGCGTTATCTGGACAATCAGGGCGATGCCTGGCAGTGGACGCTCAATACCCTCGACCGTGCCATCCGCGATGAACTGGTCGGCGGCACCGCCGCTCCCGATGTCGACGCACTGGGCGAACTGCAGCAGTTCGCCGGCGTGCTCGGCAAACGCGTCGGCGAGATGCACGCGGTACTGGCGCGGCCGGTAGAGAATCCGGACTTCGGTTATCAGCTCAGCGGCGAGCGCGACTGCGCCCGCTGGGCCAAATCCATCACCGCGCAGCTGCGGGAAGCCTTGCAGGCCCTGGCCCGTCAGCGTGATGCCCTGAGCCCGGCGACCGCCAAGCAGGCCGACTGGCTGCTGGCCAGGGAAAAATCCTTGCTGGAAGCCGTCACCCGCCTGGCAACGCAGGCGGCAGGTGGCCTGCGCATACGGGTGCATGGCGACCTGCACCTGGGCCAGGTCCTGGTGGTGCAGGGCGATGCCTACATCATCGACTTCGAGGGCGAGCCCAACCGCTCGCTGGAAGAGCGCCGCCAGCGCCACAGCCCGTTCAAGGACGTCGCCGGGATGCTGCGCTCCTTCGACTACGCGGCCGCCGTGGCACAACGCAACGCCGGTGGCGTGGAAGGCGCCGTGGATGCCCAGCAGCTGGTACGCGGCGTGGTATCGCGCTACCGCGAGCAATCGTGCAGTGCCTTTCTCGATGCTTATCGTCTGGCCGCCAGCGGCTTGCCCCACGAATGGCATGAACGCGACGGCGAAGGCGCAGCCCTCGACCTGTTCTGCCTGGAAAAGGCTGTCTATGAAATCGTCTACGAAAGCGGCCACCGCCCCGACTGGATCGATGTCCCGTTGCAGGGGCTGGTGGATCTCGCTAACCAATTGCCAGGAGTGCGACCTTGAATCAGAACAGAGTGCAACGCCTGCAGCGTGCCGAAGACGGTGATCCGTTCAGCTTCCTCGGCCCTCATGCGCAAGGCGACGAAACCCTGGTACGGGTCTGGCTGCCAGGTGCCGACGCGGTGGAGCTGCTGGCCAGCGACGGCTCGCCGATGGGGCGCATGCACTGCAGCGACCCGCAGGGTCTGTTCGAATTGCAGCTGCCCCAGGCGCAGCGCTACCGCCTGCGTATCCACTGGCCGGGCAGCGTGCAGGAGATGGAAGATCCCTATGCCTTCGGCCCGCTGCTGGGTGACACCGACCTCTACCTGTTCGCCGAAGGCAACCACCGCCAGTTATGGCGCTGCCTGGGCTCGGCACCGGTAGAACATGAAGGCGTGCCTGGCGTAAGTTTCGCCGTCTGGGCGCCCAATGCGCGGCGGGTGTCGGTGGTCGGTGACTTCAACAGCTGGGACGGCCGCCGCCACCCCATGCGTCTGCGCTACCCGGCGGGGGTGTGGGAACTGTTCATCCCGCGGCTGCAGCCGGGCGAGTGCTATAAGTACGAAATTCTCGGCCCGCACGGCGTGTTGCCGCTGCGCGCCGACCCCATGGCGCAAGCCACCGAGACGCCGCCGGCGACCGCTTCACGGGTGCCACAGGACGAGGCCTTCGCCTGGCAGGACCAGCAGTGGATGAGTGAGCGCGAGCAGCGCCATGCTTCGCAGGCACCGCTGGCGATCTACGAGCTGCACGCAGGCTCCTGGCAATGGCAGGACGATCACGCACCGGACTGGGACGAGTTGGCCGAACGGCTGATTCCCTACGTACAGGACCTGGGGTTCACCCATATCGAGCTGATGCCGATCATGGAGCACCCGTTCGGCGGTTCCTGGGGCTACCAGCCGCTGTCGATGTTTGCACCCACCTCACGCTTCGGCAGCCCGCAGCGCTTCGCCGCTTTCGTCGATCGCTGCCACCGCGCCGGCATCGGCGTGATTCTCGACTGGGTGCCGGGGCATTTTCCCAACGACGCTCACGGTCTGGCCGAATTCGACGGCACCGCGCTGTACGAGTATGCGCACCCGTTCGAGGGATTTCACCCGGACTGGAATACCTGCATCTACAACCTCGGCCGCACTGAGGTACACGGCTTCATGCTGGCCAGCGCGCTGTACTGGCTGCGCGAATACCACGTCGACGGCCTGCGCGTGGATGCAGTGGCGTCGATGCTCTACCGCGATTATTCACGCGAAGCAGGGCAGTGGATTCCCAACCGCCACGGTGGCCGCGAGAACCTGGAGGCCATCGAATTTCTCCAGCATCTCAACGAGGTGGTGCGCAGCGAAGTGCCCGGCGCGCTGATGATCGCCGAGGAATCTACCGCCTGGCCTGGCGTCAGTCGGCCGGTGCAGCAGGGCGGCCTGGGCTTCAGCCACAAGTGGAACATGGGCTGGATGAACGACAGCCTGAGCTACATCCAGCAGGACCCGATGTACCGCCTGCACCATCACCACCAGATCACCTTTGGCCTGCATTACGCCTTCTCCGAGCGTTTCATCCTGCCGATCTCCCATGACGAAGTGGTGCACGGCAAACGCTCGCTGCTCGGGCGCATGCCCGGTGATCGCTGGCAGCAATTCGCCAACCTGCGCCTGTTCCTCGCCCTGATGTGGAGTCACCCGGGCAAGAAGCTGCTGTTCATGGGCTGCGAGTTCGGCCAGTGGCGCGAATGGGACCACGATCAGCAACTGGACTGGTACCTGCTGCAGTACCCCGAGCATGCTGCTGCCCAGGCGCTGGTACGCGAGCTGAATCGTCTGTACCGCAAAGAGCCGGCGTTGCACCGCCTCGACGACCAGGACAGCGGTTTTCAGTGGCTGGTAGGCGATGACGCGCGCAACAGCGTATTCGCCTGGCTGCGCAAGGGCGGCGAAGGCAGTGCGCCGTTGCTGGTGGTGCACAATTTCACCCCGCAGGTGCTCGACGGCTACCGGGTCGGAGTGCCGCACGTGGGCCGCTGGCAGGTGCTGCTCAATACCGATGACCGTTGCTGGAGCGGCTCAGGCGCCGGCAGCGAGGGTGAGCTGCACAGCGAGCAGATGACCGCTCACGGCCAATCCGATTCGCTGAATTTGCAGTTGCCTCCTCTGGGTGCGCTGATTCTGCGACCGGCGCAATAAGCGTCGCCGCTGAAGCGCCTCCCACAAAGGGCGAGGTGTGCCTTGGGAGTGATGATTCTGCTCCGGCCAATAAGGCGCCGGACTCATAGTGGGAGGGGGTTTAAGCCAATCGCGGCGAAAGCCCCTCCCACAGAGGGTTGGGTCAGTGGGCGGAGGTCACGCCGCGCAGCACGGTGTCGTTGGCCATCCGGCTGTGGCCGGAGGCGATATTGCCCAGCGAAACCACACCCACCAGGCGCTTCTCGCGGTTGAGCACGGGCAGCCGACGCACCTGGATATCGGCCATGTTGGCAGCCACATGCTCGACATCTTCGTCGTCGAAGCAATAGCGCACGTTGCTGCTCATCACCTGACGTACCGGCGTGTTGCCGTCCAGGCCCGCAGCAACGGCACGTACGGCAATGTCGCGGTCGGTGATCATGCCGATCAGGCGGTCACCTTCGTTGATCAGCAGCGCACCGCTGTCGATATCGGCCATCAGCGTGGCGGCCTCACGAATGCTGCGCTCTGGCTCCAGGGTGCGGACGTTGCGGGTCATAAGCTTGCTGATTTTCATCGTCGATCTCCTGTTGCAGGTTAGGTGGGCAGATGCCCAGGGCGAACCGCAGCATCGAGGTGCAGCGATTCAGGAATAACGCACCAGGTGGTGCGGGTAGTCGCCTATCCGTGCGCCGACCACCATCTCACTGACCCAATCGATCAGGATGCGCGTATAGGCTTGCTGGTGGCGGTCCTCGCTGAGCCCGTGGTCGGCACCGGCCATGGTGCGATGGCTCAGTGAATGGGCCTTGTCGAAGGCATTGCGGTAGCTCATCAGCGTGGTGTGCGGGACGAAGTCGTCATGCTCGGACTCCACCAGCAGCACGTCGCCGCGAAACTCGGAGCAGGCGCCTAGCGCCAGATTGTCCTGCGCGCGCAGCGGCGTGCGGCGGTACTCGGCCAGCCGTGCAACGTCGAGTTGGCGCTTGGGCAACTGCCATTGTTCGTCCCAGTACAGCGCCGGCACGCGCAGGGCCAGCCAGCGCACCGGGCGCCGCACGCTGAGCAGGGTGGCCAGGTAGCCGCCATAGCTGGTGCCGATCACTGCGATGCATTCGGGGTCGACCGTTTCGTGCGCGGCCAGCAGGTCGTAGGCGGCGAGGATGTCGGCCAGGTTGTCTTCGCGCGATACGCGCTCCTGCGCCTCGACGTTGCGTTCGTGCCCGCGCAGGTCGAAGGTCAGGCACACGCAGCCCAGCCCGGCGATACCACGGGCACGGGCCAGGTCGCGTTGCTGGCTGCCGCCCCACCCGTGCACAAACAGCACGCCGGGAACCTTGTTCGGTGGGGTCAGCAGGGTGCCGGCGATATGCTGGCCATCCACCAGAATGTCCAGGCTCTGGCTGCTCGCACTCATAGCGGCCCGACCTTGACGTACTTGGCAAGCGGGCCGTCTTCGCTGTCCTGACCCTGGTACAGGCAGATGGAGCCTGGTGGCGGTGGTGCGTCCCGATAGCATTCATGAGTCGAGGCCTGCAGCGTTTGCAGCTGCGGGTCCTTGATGAACGCTTCCAGGGCGAAGATTTCCGCCGCACTGGCCCCGCCGACGCGCCAGGATTGCTCGAGTACGCCACTGCGCGACTTGCCTCGCGCGTTCAGCCCTTGCGCCACGTCGTAATTGCGCCGTGATGCCTGGATGGAGGGATAGACCTCCAGCGCCGCCAGTTCGAAGATGCGCGCCTGCTGCACGGCCAGGCGCACGGCGCGCGGCAGATCGAGGGTCATCAAGGCCAGGTAGTCGCCGCGCACCAGCGTCAGGCGCGAGCCGCCGTAGACCTGATTGCCGTGACCATCGTCAGTCAGTTGCTGGGTACCGTGGTAACTGAGGGTGACGCCTGCCACTCGAATCTGGCCGACGCTGTAGGTAGCGGGCTGCTGCAGGTCTTCCTCCAGCACCAGGCCCTGCTGCCGCACACATTGTTCATCGAGCGCCGCCAGCGCGCTTTCCAGCTCAGGATGGGAGCGCACCACCTGCTGGCCTCGGCCGCCGGTGCCAGCAACCGGCTTCAGGCGAATCGGCCCGTCGCGCAACAGGCGTTTACCTGCTTCGGTAGCGTCCTCCAGATCAAAGACGCTGAAGCCCCGCAAGGTGACGCTTTCGATCTGCAGGGCGAAACGCTCGGACCAACCCACAGGCAAGTGGCGCGGTGCATCGAGGGCAGGGTGACTGATGGCCTTGGTGGCCAGAAAGGCATGCTCGACCTGGCCACCAAAGAAATCGTCCGGCCCGTCGATGCCCAGCGAGCTGACATCGCCGACCAAGGTGTCTTCAGGCAGGTAGTAGTGGCGTCCGCGGATCTGCGTGCCCGGCTGACAAGGGCCGAGGAAGGGGCAACCGAGCAGCTCGGCGAGTTTCTCGCCGAGCTGGCGTTGCACCATCCGCTCATGGGCCATGTGCTGAGCGGTGCCAGGTAGCAGAAGCAGGCCTTGGTAAACGCCCATCATCGATCCCGCCAGGTGCCGCCGGCACTTTCACAGTCGATGCGTACCTGCTTGAGGTCGCCCGCCTGATAATAGTGAGTGACCACCTTGGCCTCGTTGGGCACGGACGGGCGCGGCTCGCCCTGATCGTCGTCGCCGGAGCGGTAGTTGGCCAGGGTTTCCTGGGTCAGTGCGGCTTCGCATGTGCCCAGCTTGGCCTCGGCGCAACTGGCTACCTTGCGTTGATCGGTGTTGAGCATGTCATCGGATTCGTTATGGCACGACCAGTCGATGGCACCCTCGTCCATGCCGGTGAATTCGTAGCAGAACTCCTGTGCGACCTCGGCAATGGCATCGCTGGAAGTGCGGGCGCTGACGTAGCAGGCTTCCGCCAGTGCGTCGCCGGCTGCCAGCGCGCCGACCAGAAGGCCGGGAATGATGGCTCGCATGATTTTCTCCTCGACAATGGCGTTCTCAAGTTGTGAGGGGAGCCGCCAAGTCGAAGTTCAGGCTTTTTGATCAGAGGGGGCAAAGGGCAGAAAAACCCTGAACTCATCGCCGTTGCGAAGGCCCCAAAGAAAAAGCCGAACCCATCGTTTCGGCTGCAATCGACGCGCGCGTGAGGGGATCGATATGAGCGAATCGCACAGCGAGGCCGAGAGTGCCGTAGCCCAGTTCAAGGCGGCCATCCTGGCCAAGCTGCGCTACGCCGTGGGCAAGGACCCGAGTACCGCCTTCGATCATGACTGGTTCGAGGCGCTGGCGCTGGCCACACGCGACCATATGATCGACCGCTGGGAAGAGTCATCCGCCCAGGTCGAGCGGCGGGGCGCCAAACGCGTCTATTACCTGTCCCTGGAATTTCTGATCGGCCGTTTGCTGGTGGATAACCTGAGCAACCTTGGCTTGCTCGATGTGGCGCGCCAGGCCATGGCCGAACTCGGTGTCGAGCTCGAACGCATCCGTGAGGTCGAACCCGATGCAGCGCTTGGCAATGGTGGGCTAGGGCGTCTGGCCGCCTGTTTCATGGAGAGCATGGCGACCCTGCGCCTGGCCGCCCATGGTTACGGCATCCGCTACGAGCATGGCCTGTTCCGCCAGGCAATCGTCGACGGCTGGCAGGCCGAGCAGACCGAGACCTGGCTGGATTTCGGCAACCCCTGGGAGTTCGAGCGGCCTGAGGTGGCGTATCGCATAGGCTTCGGCGGTGGTGTGGAAACCCTGGACGACGGCACAGGCGGCACGCGCCAGCACTGGTATCCGCAGGAGAGGGTACGTGCCATCGCCTATGACACACCAGTGGTGGGCTGGCGCGGCGCCTCGGTCAATACGCTGCGGCTGTGGCGTGCACGCGCCGAGGAAAACCTGCAGCTGGACCGCTTCAATGCCGGCGATCACTTCGGCGCAGTGGCCGGCGAGGTGCGTGCCGAAAGCATCTCACGCGTGCTCTATCCCGCCGACGATACCGAGGCCGGCCAGGAGCTGCGTCTGCGCCAGGAGTATTTTCTGGTCTCCGCGTCGCTACAGGATCTGCTCGAGCGTCATCTGCGTCTGCATGACGGTCTGCAGTGCCTGCCGCAGCAGGTGGCGATTCAGCTCAACGACACTCATCCGGCCATCGCTGTGGTCGAGCTGATGCGCCTGCTGGTGGACGAGCATCGCCTGCCCTGGGCGCAAGCCTGGCAACTGACGGTCGCCACCACCTCCTACACCAACCACACGCTGCTGCCCGAAGCGCTGGAGTCCTGGCCGGTAGCGCTGATGGAGCGTCTGCTGCCGCGGCACCTGCAAATCATCTACCTGATCAACGCCGAGCATATCGATGCGCTGCGTGCCAAGGACATCCACGACTTTCGCCTGCTGCGCGCGGTGTCGCTGATCGAGGAAGACCACGGCCGCCGCGTGCGTATGGGCAACCTGGCGTTTCTCGGCGCGCACAGCATCAACGGCGTTTCCGCGCTGCATACGCGACTGATGCGCGACACGGTATTTCGCGATCTGCACCGGCTGTACCCGGACCGGGTGAACAACAAGACCAATGGCGTGACCTTCCGCCGCTGGCTGTTTCAGGTCAATCCGGGGCTGACGCATCTGCTGGTCGACGCTCTCGGTGAGCAGGTTCTGCATCGCCCCGAGGATCATCTGCAGGCGCTCGAAGCCTTCGCCGAGCGCCAGGATTTCCGCGACGAATATGCGCTCTGCCGCCAGCGCAACAAGGAGCTGCTGGCCGAGCGAGTCAGGCTCGTGCTGGGGATCAGCCTCGACACCACGGCCATCTTCGATGTGCACGTCAAACGCATCCATGAATACAAGCGTCAGTTGCTCAACCTGTTGCATACCGTGGCGCTGTATCAGGCCATCCGCAACGACCCGACCACCGACTGGGTACCTCGGGTGAAGATCTTCGCCGGCAAGGCGGCGGCCAGTTATCGCCAGGCCAAGCTGATCATCAAGCTGGCCAACGACATCAGCCGCACCATCAATGGTGACCCGACCGTACGTGGGCTGCTCAAGGTGGTATTCATCCCCAATTACAACGTCAGCCTGGCCGAAACCATCATTCCCGCCGCCGACCTTTCCGAGCAGATCTCCACCGCTGGGCTGGAAGCTTCCGGCACCAGCAATATGAAGTTCGCCCTCAATGGCGCATTGACCATCGGTACGCTGGACGGCGCCAATGTGGAGATGTGCGAGCGGGTCGGCGAAGACCACATGTTCATCTTCGGCATGACCGCCCAGCAGGTTGCCGCCCGGCAGCGCCTGGGCCTGGAGATGAACGACGTGGTGGCGGATTCGGAACGTCTGGAGGCCGCGCTCGGCGCCATCCGCGGCGGAGTGTTCTCGCCGGACGATCCGGCGCGCTACGTGGGCCTGGTGGATTCGCTGCTGTACCAGGACCATTTCATGGTCTGCGCCGATTTCGATGCCTATTGGAAGGCGCAGCGCCAGGTCGATCAACGCTGGCAGCGGCCTGAGCAGTGGTGGCGTTCGGCGGTACTGAATACCGCACGGATGGGCTGGTTCTCATCCGATCGCACCATCGCCGAATACGCCCGGGATATCTGGCAGGTGCCGCTGCCGCCGCGTGAAGGGGACTAATGTCTCGGCCTGTTCAACCTCTTGCAGCGAAACACTGCAAGAGGTTGAACAGACTCTCAGCGCTGTACGCGGTGTGCCGGCGTACTGCCGCCTTTCTTCGGATGCAGGATGCGCGTGACCTGCACGTCGGTGAACTCGTTGGGCCACTCGAAGGTGTGCAGGGCGCTGAGATAGAAGCGCGCCTGGTGGGGCGTGAGCTGCTCGCGGTCGGACTCGACTTCGACGCTGTGCGGCTGGTTGTGCAGGATGTAGCTGATCAGATGCAGTGGCTTGGCCATGGTATGCCTCCGGTTTTGCTGAATGATGTGAGATAGACCTGCGTAGCGCGCTCGTGAGTTCCCGCCATCCGCCGGGTGGTTGCCGTGCACCGGCCCCGATGCCTTGTGTAGGCGGTGCGCACGGCGCACCCCGCGTCAGTAGGTTGTTTGGCCTCGTTAGCCGGGCTGGGTCTCGACACCTTGTTCGCCACGCTTGCGTAGCGTTTTCGCACGCTTTTCCAGCACCAGGTAGGTAGCGCTGGCCAGCAGCAGCGGCAGCAGGTAATAGAGCACGCGATAGGCGAGCAGGGCGGCGATCAGGCTGGCCTGGCTGTATTGATGCTGCAGCAGGGCGAGAAACACCGCCTCGAGCACGCCCAGCCCGGCGGGTATGTGCGCCACCACCGCCGCCATGCAGCTGATCAGCAGCACCCCGAGCACCGAGGTGTAGGCGGCGCCTTCCGGCAATAGCCAGTAGATCAGGGCAGCCATCAGCGACCAGTTGCTCGCGCCCAGGACTATCTGCATCACCGCCATGCGCAACGAAGGTAGGGTGATCGAACGCTCGCGCAGGTGCCATACGCGCTGACGGGAAAAGGCGCAGATACCGACATAGGCGCTGACCACACCCAACAGGGCAAAGCCCAGCAGCTGCAGCCCGGTCATGCCCAGCCCCCAGTTGTCGGGCAGTTGCACCAGGCGCAGGGAGAAGATCACCCCAGCCAGCGCCATGTAGCCCGTCCAGTTGGTCAGCAGGCTGAGGCTGAGGATGCGCGTTACCGTCGAGGCGCTAAGGCCCAGGCGCATGTACAGGCGGTAGCGCATGGCCACACCGCCGATCCAGGTGGTGAAGTTGAGGTTGAAGGCGTAGCAGACCATCGCCACCGGCAGGACCTGACGCGCGGGCAAGTGGTGGCGACTGTAATGGCGGCCCAGCAGGTCGTAGCAGCCAAATACCAGATAGCTGGCGCAGGCGATCAGCGCGCCCACCAGCAGGGTCTGTGCGCTGTAATCGCTGAGCGCCTGGCGCACTTCGCCCCAGTCCAGGTTGCGCGCCAGCATGTACAGCAGGGCTGGTACGGCCAGGAGAAAGAACAGGGTGAGTGCGCGTTTGCCCCAGCGCATCCAGGGGTTGTTGGGAGCGACATTCATCCAGTCTTTTCCTCTTCGTAACCGCGGGCCTTGTCAATTGGCTCCAGCGGCTTCAGGTTCTTGCGGTGCGCCGGCAGCCAGCCGGCGATGGCCGGGAAGCGGCGCAGAAAGTGAAAGCACAGGAACACCAGCGGTGCGCGCCACCAGTAGCCGCGTATCACCCGCTCCAGTTCGATGCGCTTGCAGTGTTCGGCAGAAAGCGCGAGCAGGTGCTCATGCAGGTAGTGGTTGAAGGCCCGGTCACGGATCACCAGATTGGCCTCCAGATTCAATGCCAGGCTCAGTGGGTCGAGATTGCTCGAACCGACCGTGGACCATTCGTCATCCACCAGTGCCACCTTGCCGTGCAGCGGGCGCTGGCAGTATTCGTAGATCACCACACCGTGGCGTAGCAGGTAGTTGTAGAGCAGGCGGGAAAAGGCCTGGACCCAGCGCATGTCCGGTTGGCCCTGCAGGATCAGGGTCACCTGCACGCCGCGTTCCGCCGCGTTGCGCAAGGCGCGCAGCACACGGTAGCCGGGGAAGAAATAGGCGTTGGCGATCACCAGGTGCTTGCGCGCCGATTCGAAGGCGCGCAGGTGTTCGTCTTCGATATCGGTGGTGTGGCGCTCGTTGTCGCGCTCCAGCAGCATCACCCGCGCATCGCCCACCGGCTCTCTGGAGGGCTGCGCCGGGCTCGGCTCGCTGAACGCCGGGCGTAGCAGGCGCAGCATGGCCACGTGCAGGTCGCTGACGATCGGGCCGCTCACCTCGACGGCATAGTCCTGCTTGGCCATCTCGCCGAAGTCGCCGAGGTGATCGGCCGAATAGTTGATGCCGCCGACAAAGGCGCACTGGCCGTCGATCACCACCAGCTTGCGATGAAGGCGGCGGAACAGGTTGGTACGCATGCCAAAGCGCCGTGGGCTGGGATCGAAGACATGGATCTTTACCCCCTCGCGGGTCAGCGCTGCGACGTACTCATGCTGCAGGTCGGCGGTGCCGTAGCCGTCCACGGCGATGACCACGCGCACACCACGCCGCGCGGCCTCGATCAGCACCTGTTGCAGTTCGAGGCCGACCTTGTCCTCACGAATGATGAAGGTTTCCAGCAGCACTTCGATGCGCGCCGCGCGAATGCATTCGAACACCCGCGGGTAATAGTCTTCGCCATTGATCAGCAGGCGCAGCTGGTTGCCGTCCCGCCATATGCCGCTCACAGGTGAATCTCCGCTGCCAGTGGCGCGTGGTCGGAGAGGTGCGACCAGGGCCGGGTGGACAACACCTGCGGCTCGTGTGCCGTGGCATTGCGGGTGTAGATGCGATCCAGGCGCAGCAGCGGCATGCGCGCTGGAAAACTGCGCGCGGGCTTGCCGTGGCGATGCTCGAACGCCTCGCGCAGGCCATGCGGCGCCAACAGATCGTCTGCGCGTAGACGCCAGTCGTTGAAATCGCCGGCGACGATTACCGGCGCACCGGGTTCGAAGGTCGCCAGCAAATCCAGCAACAAGCCCATCTGCTGACGACGATGCGCCTCACGCAAACCCAGGTGCACGCACACTGCATGCACGGCGTCCTGCCCGGGTACATCGAGGCGACAATGCAGCAGGCCGCGCTGCTCGGTGCCGCTGACCGTCACGTCGAGGTTGTGATACTCGAGGATGGGAAAGCGCGAGAGCAGGGCGTTGCCGTGATCACCAGCCGGGTACACGGCGTTGCGCCCGTAGGCGAACTGCGGCCACATGCTGTCGGCGAGAAATTCGTACTGCGGCACGCTGGGCCAGTCATGGAAACGCTTGGCGTGCAGGGCATGGTTGCCGAGCACCTCCTGCAGGAATACCAAGTCCGACCCGGTAGCCTGCACGGCGCTACGCAGCTCCGGCAGGATGAAGCGACGGTTGAGAGCGGTGAAGCCCTTGTGCGTGTTGATCGTCAGCACGCGCAGGCGCTTGACCGGCGTCACGCGGTCGATGATCACCTCCGGTTTGGCGATGGTGTTGTTCATGCTCGGCCACGCTCGCTCACAGGCTGCCGGGCTTTTTCGAGCGCGACTCACCGAGCGGATCGGCCTCGGCGATGGCGCGGTCGAGAATGGCACCGCCGTGCACCTGCTCCTCGCTGCCGTGGCTGGCGTCGTTCTTCGCCGGCTGCAACTGCACCTTGATCCAGCCGCTGTCACGCCGGTCGAAGGCCTTGAAGGCTTCGATGACGTCACTCATGGGCTTGACCTGGGTGAGTATCTTCGCCGGGTCGATGCGCCCGGCCTGGACCATCTCGATCAGTTGCGGGATGTAGCGACGATGGTTGCAGTTGCCCATGTTGACGCTGAGGTTCTTGTTCATCGCCTGGCCGATGGGAAACTCGCGCGCCTGGTGCGGATAAACGCCGATGATGCCCAGCGTGCCTGCCTTGGCCAGGGCGTCGACGGCCCACTGCAAGGCCTGCTCGGGGGCGTCGCCCGGTTGCCACTCTTGGCCTTCGGGCTGGCGTGGCGAGTGGCAATGAGCAGGGCACTGCGCATCGACGCCCACGGCATCGATGGCGCGGTCCACGCCGATGCCGTTGGTCAGTCGGCGCAGGGTGTCGACCGGGTCTTCACGGTCGAAGTTGATGACCTCGGCGCCTTGACGGCGTGCCATGTCCAGACGGTCGTCGAGGTGGTCGATGGCGAATACACGCGCGGCACCAAGCAGCTTGGCGCTGGCGATGGCGAACTGGCCGACCGGCCCGGCGCCGAAAACGGCGACGGTATCACCGCTGCCGACTTCGGCCAGCTTCGCGCCGAAATAACCGGTGGGGAAGATATCGGAGAGCAGGATGGCCTGATCGTCGCTGATCTCGCTGGGCAGTTTCACCAGGCCGATATTGGCGAAGGGGATACGCGCCATCTCCGCCTGCAGGCCATGGAAGGCCCCGGTGATTTCCGGCCCGCCGTAAAAGGAGGTGCCGGCCTGCTTGCCGTTGGGGTTGGCCTCGTCGCACTGGGCGTAGTAACCGGCGCGGCAATAGCTGCAGTTGCCACAGGCGATGGTGGAGGGCACCACGACGCGATCACCGATGTTGAGGTTGCGCACATCGCTGCCCAGCGCCTCGACGATACCTACCGCCTCATGACCGAGGATGGTGCCCTTGCGCATGCCACTCACGGTGCCGCGCACGAAATGCAGGTCGGTGCCGCAGATGGCCGAGGCGGTAATGCGGATGACCGCATCGGTACTCGCCTGCACCTCCGGCTCCGCTACGTCGTCCAGGCGAATGTCGCCAATGTCATGGAAAACCACTGCTTTCATGAATCTCTCCCGAGGCCGGCCAACTGGCCGGCGTAGGTGATTGTTTGCTGGGGACTGACGCGAAGCACCACGCGCGCCGAAAGCCGGCGTTACGCTCGAGCGGCGTCATGGGTTGTCCCAGCATCTGTATTTTTCGAGTTGGCAGACGGAAGCAGGGTTCAGGCTTTTTTTCGCGGTGGCCTTTAGCGCAGTAACTCCAACAACTGCAGCGAGCGCCCGAGCAGTTCCACGGCGTCCTGCTGCACGGGCCTTGGCACCGTCTGCGCAGTATGCGTATCGACCAGGCACAGCCACTGGCGCCCGCCGCGCACTTCGGGCAGCTGGAACTCGCACGGCTGGTGATCGGCATTGAGCAGCAGGAGCAGGGTGGCATCGGCACCGCTGCGTTTGACACCCGAGGGTTGCGCGCGGCCGTCCATGAGCATGCCCATGCAGCGCGCTTCCTCGTCGTGCCAGTGCTCCTCGGTCATCTCGCTGCCGTCCGGGGCCAGCCAGGTGACGTCCTTGACGTCCAGCTCCTCGTTGTAATGCCCGACCAGAAAGCGCTGGCGGCGCAGGATCGGGTAGCTCCGGCGCAGGGCGATCAGGTGCTGGCAGAAGGCGAGCAGCTCGCGGCCTTCGTCGTCGAGCGTCCAGTCCACCCAGCTCAGCTCGTTGTCCTGGCAGTAGGCGTTGTTGTTGCCGTGCTGGGTGCGGCCGAACTCGTCGCCGGCCACCAGCATCGGTGTGCCCTGGGCGAACAGCAGGGTGGCCAGCATATTGCGCATCTGCTGCAGGCGCAGGCGGCGGATCGACGGGTCGTCGGTGGCACCCTCGTAGCCGTGGTTCCAGGAGAGGTTGCGGTCGGTGCCGTCCTGGTTGTTCTCGTCGTTGGCCTCGTTGTGCTTGTGGTCGTAGGACACCACGTCGCGCAGGGTGAAGCCGTCATGCGCGGTGATGAAGTTGACCGAGGCAAAGGGCCGGCGCCCACGCTGGTTGTACAGATCGCCGGAGGCGGTCAAGCGTCTTGCCAGTTCGCCGAGCTCACCGCGATCGCCCTTCCAGTAGGCGCGCACGTTGTCGCGAAACTTGTCGTTCCATTCGGCCCAGCCCGGCGCAAAGCCACCGACCTGATAGCCGCCGGGGCCGCAGTCCCAGGGCTCGGCGATCAGCTTGACCTTGCTCAGCACCGGGTCCTGACGGCAGGCGACGAGAAAGCTGTGGCGCTCGTTGAAACCATCGGCGTAGCGCCCGAGAATGGTCGCCAGGTCGAAGCGAAAGCCATCCACGCGCATTTCGGTCGCCCAGTAGCGCAGCGAGTCGGTGACCATCTGCAGTACGCAGGGATGACTCAGATCCAGCGTATTGCCGGTACCGGAATCGTTGATGTAGTAGCGGCGCTCGTCCGGCAGCAGACGGTAGTAGCTGGCGTTGTCGATGCCGCGCATGGACAGCGTCGGGCCGCGCTCGTTGCCCTCGGCGGTGTGGTTGTAGACCACATCGAGAATCAGCTCCAGGCCGGCCTTGTGCAGGTGCGCGACCATTTCCTTGAATTCGCTGATACGACCGCTGGCGAGGTACGCCGGGTGCGGGGCGAAGAAGCCGATGCTGTTGTAACCCCAGTAGTTGTTCATGCCCTTTTCCAGCAGATGCTGGTCGTTGACGAAGGCATGCACCGGCAGCAACTCGACGCTGGAGACGCCCAGCTCGCGGATATGCCGCAACAGTTCGGGGTTGGTCAGCCCGGCGCAGGTGCCGCGCTGGCGCTCGGGCACCGCCGGATGACGCATGCTGATGCCGCGCAGATGCGTTTCGTAGATCACCGTGCGATCCCAGGGCGTGCGCAGGCTGGGCTGTTCGCCCCAGGTGAAGGCGGGGTCGATGACCTTGCACTTGGGCACGAACGGCGCGCTGTCACGCTCATCGAAGCTCAGGTCACCGGCCGGGTCGCCGATGGTGTAGCCGAACAGCGCCTCCGACCACTGCAGCTTGCCCACCAACTGCTTGGCGTAGGGATCGATCAGCAGCTTGTTGGGGTTGAAACGGTGCCCGGCTTCGGGCTCATAGGGACCGTACACACGGTAGCCGTAGACCTGGCCAGGACGGGCGTCCGGCAGGTAGCCGTGCCAGATCTCGTCGGTGTATTCCGGCAGTTCGATGCGTTCGATTTCGGTTTCGCCACGCTCGTCGAACAGGCACAGTTCGACCCGCGTGGCGTGCGCCGAGAACAGGGCGAAGTTGACCCCGAGCCCATCCCAACTGGCGCCCAGCGGAAACGGCGTGCCTTCGGTAACGCGTGAGCGCTGTTGTTTGCGCATGATGGTGACCTCAGGCTTTCGGCGTCTTGGGCGTGCGCGGGGCACGGGGCTTCTTCAGCAATGCCGGCTGCTCGGCTTCGCTCAGCGGCACTGTCTTGGGTTTGCTGATGCGCCGCGGCTTGGCTGTGGCTTGAGCCTCGGCTTCAGCCAGCTTGCTGGCCATCTTCCAGTGGCGCTCGTGCTGGCCATGGGGGCGGCCTTCGGATTCCCAGATCTGAAAGGCAAACTCGCGTATGCGCTGCTCATCGACATTCATGGCGTGACTCCTGTGATCAAGGGGTAAGGCGAAGCAGGTTGACCGGCAACTCGGCCAGCGCGTCGGCAAGTGGCACGCCCTTGCGCGTTGCGACCTGGCAGGGGGTGAGCAGACCAGTGACATGGCCGTCGTTCAGTTCGCCCGGCAGCACCACGGTAGTGTCGCCCCAGCGCTGTGCGGGTACATGGGGCCGGTCGTGTTCTGCGAGCAGGCCGGCGGCCAGGCGCGGCACGATCACCAGCAGGTGCTCGTCACCGTGACTACGCAGGAAGGCGAGCACCTGGGCGGCGTGTCTGCCTGTGACAGCCAGGGGCTGGTAACTGCCCTGGCTGAACAGCGAGGAATGCGCCGCACGAATCGCCAGCACCTGCTGGATCAGCCATTGTTTGATACGCCCGTCCTGCCAGCTGGCCAGCATCGCCGCTGGGGCATCCCCGGCCTGTAATGCGGCCTGTCGCGCGGCGAAGTCCACCGGGCGGCGGTTATCCGGGTCGACCAGGCTGAAATCCCAGAACTCGCAACCCTGGTACAGATCGGGCACGCCTGGTGTGGTCATGCGCAGCAGACATTGCACCAGGCTGTTCAAGGCGCCGGCAGGGGCTATTGCCGCGCCGCTCGCAGCCAGTTCGGTGCGCAAGGCCATCCCCGCTGGCTCACACAGCAGGCGCCGCAGAAAGTCGGCGCAGGCGGCCTCGTGTGCGTCGTTCGGCGCACTCCAGGCGCTGTTGAGCTTGGCCTCGCGCAGCGCCTTGCGTTGCCAGCCGAGCAGGCGTTGCAGGTAGGCATCCAGGGCGACCTCATCGTCCGCCTGCAACCCCAGCGGCCAGCTGCCGAGCAGCGCCTGATAGAGAATCGCCTCTTCACCACCGTCCGGCGCCTGTTGCAGCTGACTACTGCGCAGCGGTTGAGCGAGGTGCTGCCAATGCCGGACACGCTCGGCGTACCAGGTGGCGCGCTCGCTCAGCACCGCCAGACGCGCGCGGCAGTCTTCGCCGCGCTTGTGGTCATGGGTGGCGGTGGCCAGCAGGTTGAGCGGGTGGTGGTCCGCACGCTCGGCGCAGGCCTGGTGAAAACGCTCGATGCTGGCACTGAAATGCTCGGCATCGAAGCCCACGTCATAGCGCGACAGCAGCACGCCGGCGCGATACAGCGCGGTGTCTTCCACGGCCTTGGCAGCCACTGGCGAAGTCAGCTGCTGGAAGCGCGTCAGCGCCTGGGCACGCAGACGCCGCGCACGGCCGGGCGGCAGTGCACGCAGGAAGGCACCGCCAAGCCAGTCGTCGAAATGTGGCAGCAGGGGCCAGTCAGCCTCGGCCAGGGTTTGCCGCGCACCGTCCAGCGCCTGCTGGAAGAAGCGCCGATCCTGCTGTGATCGACCACAGGCCTGGGCATAGGTGCGGTACACCGGAAAGCGCACGATCAGCTCGCGCAGCGCCCGGCGGATCGCGCCGAGGGTCAGGTCGCGCGTGGCGATGTCATGGCGGGCGACGTGCAGCAGGCGCTGGGCAACTTCCTCCAGATCACCGGCCAGCGAGCCTTCCAGCACCAGACGGCGCGCCTGCTGAGTCTCGTCCTCGAACGCCGTCGGCCGGCCGCTGAGCGCTTGCCACAGTTCGCTCAGCGGCAGCTCGCCGTGCGGATCGTGTTGCAGCAGCGACACCTGGTTCATGAATTCGTAGCCGGTACTGCCGTCCACCGGCCACTCCTGCGGCAAGCGTTCGCCCGCGCCGAGAATCTTCTCCACGAAAATGGGGAAGGGCGCGTCACCACGCAGTTGCCGGATGCGTCGTCGCAGCCGGCTGCAATAGGCGCGCGGATTGGCCAGACCGTCGATATGGTCGATGCGCAGGCCGTCGATCAGGCCGCGCTCGATCAGCTCGAAGACCTTGGCGTGGGTCTGCTCGAACACCTGGCTGTGCTCGACACGCAGCGCTCCCAGTTCGTTGATATCGAAAAACCGTCGCCAGTTGATGTCATCCGCTGCGGTGCGCCAACTGGCCACACGGTAATGCTGGCGTTCGAGCAGCGCATGCAGGCGCTTTTGCGCCGCTTCGTCACGGCCCTGAAAGCTGGCAAGCAGGGGCCGTACCTTGTGTGCCTGAGCGGCCAGTTCGGCGCACAGCTGCTCGGCTTGTGTACGGCTGTCGCCAGCGCTGCCCAGGCGGGCGAAGCGCTGGCCGAGTTCGCGCAGCGCGGCATGGTCACTGCTGCGCAGGATGCTGGCGTAGCTGGGTGGCGTCAGCGGCAGGCGGTGTTCGAAGTGCTGGACGTGAAAGCGCCCGCGCTCGGCATCGAACACCAATTCCAGCGTGCCGTCACGCAGCGCCTCGCCGTAGTCGCTGCGCAGGAAGGGCACCAGTAGCTGGCCGCTGAGCAGGGGATCATGGGATTGCCACTGGATGTCGAAGAAGTCTGCATAAGGGCTTTCTTGCCCCCATTCCAGTACGTCCAACCACCAGGGGTTGCCGTCGCCGCCCACGGCCATGTGGTTGGGCACGATATCCAGGATCAGCCCCATGTCATGGGCGCGCAGGATGTTCACCAGTCGCACCAGGGCTTCTTCGCCGCCCAGCTCGGGGTTGATCCTGCTCGGATCGATCACGTCGTAGCCATGTTGCGAGCCGGGGCGGGCGGTAAGAATTGGCGAGGCGTACAGGTGGCTGATGCCCAGCTGCGCCAGGTAGGGCACCTGGGCTGCCGCGTCGCGCAGGGTGAAGTCCTTGTGCAGCTGCAGACGCAGCGTGGCGCGCAGCTCAGTCATGGCCAGCCTCCCGGCGTGCGCCGTCCAGGGTAGTCAGACGCTCGCTGGTGGCGGGCTGTTCCAGCAGTTCGCTGACCGCCAGCGGGTAGCGCCGTCGCCAGTTCGGGTGAATATCGCCCGGACCGGGCAGGTTGGGCTGCTGCTCCAGGCCGCAGGCGTCCTCAAGTGGCAGCAGCGCCAGTGGCGCCGGGGTACGGCCGACGTGTTCGATGCAGGCCTGCAGACAGGCATCGTCATCACCGCCGCTCACCATGCCTTGACGTTCCAGCAGTTGGCGCAGCGCCACGCGCTCACCGGCACGCTCGGCGTGATCGCCCTCCAGCAGCTCGGCGTCGCGCTGACCGGCGCGTACCCGCCATTCCAGATCGCGGCCGGCGAGCCAGCCTTTGATCGTCGGCAGGTCATGGGTGGTGGTGGTCGCCAGGGCATTGCCGGGCCAGCGCTCGGCCGGCACGAAACCGAGGTCGTCCTGCTCGAACAGCAGCACGCGGGTGCCGAGAATATTGCGTGCGGCGAGCTTGTCGCGCAGCCCCTCGGGTACGGTGCCAAGGTCTTCGCCGATCACCAGGGCACGATGGCGATGCGACTCCAGAGCCAACAGGCGCAGCAGGTCATCAAGCGGGTAGCGCAGGTAGGCGCCGTGTTGCGACTCCGCGCCCTGTGGGATCACCCACAGGCGCTGCAGGCCCATCACATGGTCGATGCGAATGCCGCCGGCATGCGCCAGGTTGGCCTGGAGCATCTCGATGTAGGCGCGAAAGCCGTGCTGACGCAGGCCCTGCGGCGAGAAGGCGGCGACACCCCAGTTCTGCCCCTGACGATTGAGCACATCCGGCGGCGCACCGACGGTGACCCGTGGCAGCAGTTCGTCCTGGCGCGACCAGGCCTGACTGCCGGCGCAGTCTGCGCCTACCGCCAGATCGGCGATCAGGCCGATGCCCATGCCGGCGCCGCTGGCAGTGGCCTGCGCCGTTTCCAGACCATGGGCGATCAGCCATTGGCAGAAGGCGTGAAAGCGCAGTTCATCGACATGTTCGATGGCGAAGCGGGTCACGGCGCCCTGATTCGGGCTGCGCAGGGCCTCTGGCCAGGTGCGCCAGTCGCTGCTGGCCCCTTCGCGCAGGCGCTGTGCATGGATGGCCTCGAAGCAGCAATGCTGCTGCAGCGCATCGCCGCCGGCAGTGCGAAAGGCGTCGAAACGCGCCTGCAACTGGCCGGAGTCATTGCAGAAATCCGCGTACAACTGGCGCATCAGGCGCTGCCGAGTTGCGGCCACGGCCGGCCAGTCGATCAGCTCCAGCGACTCCAGTCGGGTCATCTCGCTGTGCAGCCCGGCAGCCTGAATGGCGCGCTTGACGCGGTCCTCGCCGAGCAGGGTGACGGGGGCGGCGTACAGGGTATTGAAAAACAGCCGGCTGGACGGCGAGTAGGGGCCGTAGCTGCACAAGTCGGCGCTGAACTGGGCGTGCACCGGGCTCAGGCCGATGGCATCGGCGCCGTGATTGGCGGCATGCCGAGCCAGGTCGGCCACCGCCAGGGTATCGCCCAGGCCGCCGTCGCCGGTGCGGCGCAAGCCGTAGAGCTGGGCAGTCAGCCCCCAGATGCGCGGCTTGCCACATAGCTCCTGCACCGACATGCAGGCGGAGGGAGCCACGGCGAGCGCATGCTGGGTATCGCGAATCTCCAGCTGGCAATAGCCAGGCTGCTGTTGCGCCGGCAAATGGCCGTCGTGGTCGAGTCGCCCCTCGCTGACATTGCCGTGCTCATCGGTCAACCGATAGGGGCTCTCGGTCGGGTAGAGGGTCAAGGCCAGTGGTTGGTGCTGGTCCTGCAGGAGCAGGGCGGAATCTTCCGGCACATGCTGACGGTGCACCAGCGAGATCAGGCTTTCGCGTATCTGTTCCGGGCTTTGCGCGGGATAACCCAGCGCCTCCAACAGGTTGCGCTGCGCTTCCGGCGTTACGCTCTGTGGCTGGCCATAGGCATCGGTCCAGTCGATGCTCAGATCCGCCGCTTGCGTCAGTTCGGCCAGTAATTGATCACTCATCGGGCGGGCTCCAGGGTGACCAGGGCGCTGCGCGGCGGCAATTGCGCCTGGCGCAGGTCGGCGTCGTCGATACGCAAGGTGTACAGGCGTTCGCCGTGGATGGCCTCAGCAGGCAGGAAAACGGCGCTGGTGCCCAGGTTGATGGCGATGCTCAGCGCCGGGCCGTTACCCAGTCGCCAGCGCGCCAATACGGCACCGTCGCCGAGCACTTGCGCACCGAGGCTGCGTGCCTCCTGCAAACCCTGCAGCAGGCGGCTGTGGCGCACCTGCAACAAACCGCGATAAAAGGCCAGCCACTCGCGCTGCTCGGGTTCCAGGGCCGGCGCCAGATCCGGTTGCGAGCGCAGGAAGCTGGCCTCGGCATTGGGGTCGGCGATGGCCTCGCGGCTGTGCGCCGAGTTGAACTGGGAAAAATCGGCGAACTCGTTGCGCCGGCCTTCGCGCACGGCATTGGCCAGCTCGTCGTGGTAATCGGTGAAGAACAGAAACGGCCGCTTGCTGCCCCATTCCTCCCCCATGAACAGCAGCGGCACCATCGGACACAGCAGCAGGAGCACGGTAGCGGCTTTCAGCGCGTCAACGTCGGCCAGCAGTGTCAGGCGCTCGCCAAAGGCACGGTTGCCCACCTGGTCATGGTTCTGCAGAAACAATACGAAGGCGTGCGGCGGCAGATCGGCGCTGGGCTCGCCCCGTGGCTGGCCGTGCCGGTTGGCCTGGCCCTGATAGACGAAGCCCTGCTCCAGGCAGGTGGCCAGCTTGCGCGTTGGCGCCTGGGCGTAGTCGGCGTAGTAGCTTTCGTTCTCGAAGGTGAGCAGCGCATGCAGGGTGTTGTGGCCGTCGTCGTTCCACTGCGCATCGAAGCCATCACGTAGCAGGTGCGCGGCGTTGTGCTCGTTCTCCAGCACCAGGTGCACCTGGCGTTGTTGCGGCAGCGCCGAGCGCACCCGCGCCGCCAGCTCCTTGAGAAAGTCGTCATCGTCGATGGCGTGCACGGCGTCCAGACGCAAACCGTCGACACGATAGTCCAGCAACCACATCAGCGCGTTTTCGCAGAAGAAGTCGCGCACCTGTGGGCGTCTGAAATCGATGGCTGCGCCCCATGGGGTGATGCGCTCTTCGTGGAAGAATTGCCGCGCGTACACGCCCAGATAATTGCCGTCAGGGCCGAAGTGGTTGTAGACCACATCGACGAACACCATCAGGCCATAGGCATGGGCGCTGTCGATCAGTTGCTTGAGTTCATCGGGCGTGCCGTAGGCGTTGGCCGGGGCAAACGGCAGCACGCCGTCATAGCCCCAGTTGCGCGTCCCGGAAAAGGCATTGAGCGGCATCAGCTGCAAGGCAGTGACGCCCAGATCGGCCAGGTGCGGCAGGTGCTCGATGACCTGCTGGAAACCACCGAACAGACCGACGTGCAGCTCGTACAGCACCGTCTCGTGCCAGGGCCGGCCGTTCCAGTCGCGGTGATGCCAGATATAGGCCGAGTGATCGATGACCTGGCTGAAGCCATGTACGTCCTCGACCTGGCGGCGCGAGGCCGGGTCCGGCACTGGCCACTGGCCGTCGATACGGTAGCGATAGGCGGTGTCGGCCGGGCACTCGATCAGCGCAACGAACCAGCCTTCCTCCTGCGCCTGCATCGGATGCAAGCCACCGTCCTGCAGTTCCAGTTCCACCTGGCTGCTGCTGGGGGCCCAGAGGGCGAAGCGCACACGTCCATCGGCCATTGGCCGGGCTCCATGGCTGTACATCAACGCAGCGCTCGGTGGGCATTGGTCTGGCTCAGCAGACGTTGAAAAAGGCGGTCATACGGTTGTACCGACTGGCGCCAGTAGAGCGGGGCGCTCATGGCCTGGCAGCGCATGGCTTCCAGCAGTTCGGGATGGTCGAAGACCTGCAGCGCGCGGTCGATGGCCTGGCGATAGGCGTCGGCCCTGGGGGCGTCGAAGAGAAAACCGTTGACGCCATCCTCGATGGTGTCGGCCAGACCGCCCGTGCAACGGGCGATGGGTAGCGAGGCGTAGCGCTGGGCGTACATCTGGCTCAGGCCACAGGGTTCGAAGCGCGAAGGCATGAGCAGGAAGTCGCTACCGGCATACAGGCGCCTAGCATCGCTTTCATCGAAACCAATATGTACGCCAATGCGCCCCGGATGGCGTCGCCCCAGCTCCGCCATGGCGGCCTCCAGCGCCGGCTCGCCCTGGCCGATCACACCGATGCGGCCGCCACGCGCGACGATGTGCTCGGCAACCTGCAGGGTCAGATCTATACCTTTCTGCTGCACCAGACGCGATACCACGGCGAACAGCGGCCCGTCGTCATCGAGGCCCAGCCATTGCTGGACATACTCGGCGTTGGCTCGCTTGCCCGCCCAGTCGCCGGCGCTGAAACCCTGCAGCAGGTGCGGATCGCTCTCGGGGTGCCAGCTTTCGTCGATGCCATTGGCGATACCGCTGAGCTGATCGATCTGCACCTTGGCCCGCAACAGGCCATCGAGGCCGCAACCTTGTTCCGGCGTGGTGATTTCACGGGCATAGCGGCGGCTCACGGTGGTTACATGCTGCGCGTAGGCGATACCCGCCTTGAGAAACGACAACTGGCCGTAGAACTCCAGGCCATCGACGTCGCAAGCTGACTCCGGTATCGCCAGCTCGCTGGCGCAGCGCATGTCGCACAGGCCCTGATAGGCCAGGTTATGGATGGTCAGCAGGGACGGCGTACTGGCTTGACGCCAGGCCATGTAGGCCGGCGCCATGGCGGCTGGCCAGTCATTGGCGTGCACCAGCTCCGGACGCCACTGGATGCCGGCATCCCCCGTGGCGATTTCCGCGGCGGCCAGGCCAAGGCGGGCGAAGCGAATGTGGTTGTCGGCCCAGTCGCGGCCTTGATCATCGACATAAGGTGAGCCATCACGTTCGTACAGCGCCGGGTTGAGCAATACGTAGACGATCAATCCATCGGCCAGATCCATACGCCCGATCTGACAAGGTGGCAACGCGGCCAGGCCAGGCAACTGCCCGACGATGCGGATCGGTCGGCCGCTTTCCACCACTTGCCGGTAGCCGGGGATCAGCAGGCGAATGTCGTGTTGCGGCGACAGCGCGCGGGGTAATGCGGCAGAGACATCGCCGAGCCCGCCGCACTTGATCAGATCAGCGAACTCCGAGGTGACGAACAGCACCCGCTTGCGCTGCGGATGCTCGCTGTGCATCTGCAAGGGAGGCTTGGCTGCGGCGCAAAGGGTGGGTGTGGCTTGGATGTGTGCGGAGGCTGCAGCGCTTGCCATGTCTCTCTCCATAGGGGGTTGGACCTGAGGACGACTCGCCTTGTGGGCGAGGACCTGTGGAGGAGTGCGGTGAACGATTGCGCGATCTCCCCCTTACCCTTGAGCTGACGGGGCGAAGCGAACAAAGGTTCGACCTTTTTTTCACTGGGCAAAGGCACCGCAAAAAGTTGAACGCAGCCCTTTCGGCCGCTTTCACAGAGCAATCAGACCGTTGCGAGGAAATGACAAATGCAAAACGTCGAACAGGTGGTGAATTTTCTCAGCAAGTACAAACTGCGCCTGGCCACCGCCGAGTCCTGCACAGCGGGGCTGATCAGCTCGCTAGTGGCGGATGTGCCCGGTAGTGGCAAGGTGCTCGATTGCGCGTTCGTCACCTATTCGCCGCAGGCCAAGCAGCGCTGCCTTGGCGTCAGCGCCGATACCATCGAACGTTTCGGCCTGACCAGCGAAGAGGTAGCGCGGGAGATGGCACTGGGCGCATTGCTGCGCAGCGACGCCGATATCGTGCTGGCCAACACTGGCCTGGCCGAGGCAGAGGGAGAGATGGACGGCGTGCAGTGCATCGCCTGTGCCATTCGCCTGGAGCAGCACCAGGGCATCGTCAGCGAAACGGTGAAGTTCAGCGGAGGCCGCAACCAGGTACGTGAGCAAGCGGCACGCTACGCCCTGATGCAGTTGCCTTACTACTACGAACGACTGCGTCAAGGCTGATTGGCGAGGCGCTGCCGAGCTGCATCAGCAGCCCGGCAAGCCGAGCGATCATTCTTCCGGCAACTGACCGTTCAACTGCTCAGCGCGTTGCAGATGCTGCTCCAGCTTGGGCAGCGTCTCGCGGGCGAAGCTGGCGAGCTCCTCGTCATCGACATTCACGGCGCGACGGAACAACTCGATGGTCTCGCGGTGAGCGACCACCTGATTGTTCATGTAGGCCTTGTCGAAGCTGTCTTCGCTGCGCAGTTTGAGCACCAGGGCCTTGGCCTGGTTGATCAGTTCGGCATCGTCGGAGACCTCCAGGTCCTTGCTCTTGGCCAGTTCGGCCAGCTGCTGATTCGCCCGACGATGGTCGTCGATCATCATCTGCGCGAAGCCCTTGACCGCCTCGTTCTGTGATTTCTCCAGGGCCAGTTTGGCCGTTTCGATCTCGGCTACGCCTTTCGCCGATGCCTCTTCGACGAAGTCTTCGCTGCTTATCGATTCCGTCTGGCTGGCAGCCTGCAGGCTGGTGACGGCGCAGAGGGTGAAGGCTGCTGCGGCCAATAGGGTCAGCGTTTTCAATGGATGCATGGTGCATTCCTCCTGGGATGTGCGTTCACAGGGGTAGAAGGGCCAGGCCAGGACGAAGTTCAGGACAAATTTGCCGCGCTACGCCAAGCGCAACGGCCCGCCATCACCGGTCTCTCGGGAAAAATTCAGGTCGAACGGAACAGCCGCAGCCCGTCTCAAAAACTACCCGGAGCGACTTTCCCGTCGCTTGCGTGGCCGCCATGTTCGACATGGCCACTGAATAACCGAGCGCGCGATACGCACGCCTCCAATAACCAGGAGTAGCCCATGAGCAAGCAACCGAAAACCGCCGAAAACAGCCAGATGGCGGGCAGCGATACGCTCGACCGCAGCAACAGCAACGCCAAGCTCGAACAACTCGAGCGCTTTCGCGAGGACGCCACCGGGGAGGCGCTGACCACCAACACCGGCACGCGCATCGCCGACAACCAGAACAGCCTGCGCGGCGGCGAACGTGGCCCGACGCTGATGGAAGATTTCATCATGCGCGAGAAGATCACCCACTTCGATCACGAGCGCATTCCCGAGCGCGTGGTGCATGCCCGAGGCGCGGCAGCGCATGGCTATTTCGAGGTGACCGCGCCGGCCAGCGACCTGACCTGCGCGGCTTTTCTCGGCGAAGCCGGCAAGCGCACGCCGGTGTTCGTGCGCTTTTCCACCGTGCAGGGGCCGCGCGGCTCGGCCGATACCGTGCGTGACGTGCGCGGTTTCGCGGTGAAGTTCTACACCGAGGAGGGCAACTTCGACCTGGTCGGTAACAACATGCCGGTGTTCTTCATCCAGGATGCGATCAAGTTCCCCGACTTCGTCCATGCGGTCAAACCCGAGCCGCACAACGAGATTCCCACCGGCGCGTCAGCCCACGACACCTTCTGGGACTTCGTCTCGCTGACCCCGGAATCGGCGCACATGGTGCTGTGGACCATGTCCGACCGCGCCATTCCCATCGCCTATCGCTCGATGCAGGGCTTTGGTGTACACAGCTTTCGCCTGGTCAACGGCGAGGGTCAGAGCAAGCTGGTGAAGTTTCACTGGCGACCCAAGGCCGGGGTTTGCTCGCTGGTATGGGACGAGGCGCAGAAACTCGCGGGCAAGGATCCGGACTTTCACCGACGCGGCCTGTGGGAAGATATCGAGCGCGGCCTTTACCCGGAATGGGAGCTGGGCCTGCAGGTGATGGACGAGGAGGACGCGCTGAGCTTTGGTTTCGACCTGCTCGACCCGACCAAGCTGGTACCCGAAGAGCTGGTGCCGGTGCGCGTGGTCGGGCGCATGGTGCTCAATCGCAACCCGGACAACTTTTTCGCCGAGACCGAGCAGGCGGCCTTTCACGTCGGGCATGTGGTGCCTGGCATCGATTTCAGCAATGACCCATTGCTGCAGGGGCGCCTGTTTTCCTACACCGATACCCAGTTGCTGCGTCTGGGCGGCCCCAATTTCAACGAAATCCCGATCAATCGGCCGCTATGTCCGTTCCACAACAATCAGCGTGACGCGCCGCATCGTCAGCAGATCAATCGCGGCCGCGCCTCTTACGAGCCCAATTCGATCGACGGCAACTGGCCGCGCGAGACACCGCCAGCACCCAGCGGGGGTGGCTACAGCTCTTATCCCGAGCCACTGCAGGGGCACAAGGTGCGGGTTCGCTCGGCCAGCTTCGCCGATCACTTCTCTCAGGCCACGCTGTTCTGGCGCAGCATGAGCGAGGCCGAGCAGCAGCATATCGTCGATGCCTACAGCTTCGAGCTGTCGAAAGTCGAGCGTCTGTACATTCGCGAGCGCCAGGTCAAGGAAATCCTCGCCCACATCGATCCGCTGTTGGCGTTGCGCGTAGCAGAGAACCTGGGTATCGATCTGGACAGCACCTCGACCTCGCCTATGGAGGGCAAGCTCCAGGATTCCCCGGCGCTGAGCCAGATGAATCTGCTGCCTGGCGATATTCGCGGACGGCGCGTGGCTATCCTGCTTACCCCCGGCTGCAAGGCTGACGAGGTCGGCAGTCTGAAGAAGATGCTCGAAGCAGCCGGTGCCGTGGCCAAGCTCCTGGCGCCTTCCGCAGCGGCGTTGAAGGACTCCGACGGTCAGCCCATGCAGCCCGATGGCAGCTTCGCTTCGGAGCCATCGATTACCGTCGACGCGGTGTTCGTGCCGGGTGGTGAGTACGTGCTCAAGACCCTGCAGGACGATGGCGTTGCCAAGCATTACTTGCTGGAGGCCTACAAGCACCTCAAACCTGTGGCGCTCAGCGGTGATGCCGCTCAGCTTGCGGCGATGCTGGGGCTGGAGGAGGACGATGGCATGCTGTGCGGCGATAGCTTCGATCCGCTGTACATGCGTTTCGAGACTGCGCTGAAGCAACATCGTATCTGGGCGCGGGAGATGCGCGCCAAGAGCATTCCTGCCTGAACCGACGTCCGGCCTAGCACGGTTTTTCGTCGCTGGGCCGGGGTCTTTTCTTGCGCTGCGTCCTGGTCGATGGGCGCAGCGGCACTGGCGCATCGAGCTGCGAGCCGGGGTCTTCGTTACCGGGGTCGTCCAGTAGCGCCTCGCTGGAACGCGCCACTGGCGTTCTCGTGGTTTTGTCCGATTTCATGCTGGCTCCAGTAACGGCTCTTCTGCACACACCTGGCAGCTTCGCGCACACTCCTGACAATGCTCGCTGACGTGCTGCACGCATTCCTCGGCGCAGGCCAGGCAGGCGATCCTGCACAGCTGGCTGGCTACCGCGACATAGGGGCTGTTGCGCAGCATCAGCGTTGCCGTCAGACGGCACAGGTCGGCGCAATCACGGCATCGCTCGACGCAGCGATAATGCCCGGCATTGCCCTCGCTCAGGCAGACCGAGGCACAGCACTCGCAGGCATTGGCACAACTGCTGTAAGCGGTAATGTGATCGAGATAGTTATACGCTTCTGACATATTGATGCCTTGCTGTATAAGTACTGTAGAAAATAATCACGAGCGCCAACAAATGGTGGTTTTACTTTGCCGTAACTCGCGCGCCGAGTAACTTCCTATAGGCATTAAAAAAGATCATTTCGATCATTTGCTGTGCTCAGGAGAAGTTGGCCCATCAGCATGGCCACGCGGGCCGGCAATACCCCAGATAACCAGCCCGATAATCGGGAATATCCAGATAAGCAGGGCCCAAAGGGTTTTCGTCCCGACATGCTTGTCGCTACGAAATACACTGATAACCGCCCACAGGTGTAGCAGAACGATGAGGGCGGCAATTGTAATGGAAAAGTAAATGACTGAATCCGGCATGACATGCCTCCTTTCAATAAGGTCCATGCATGTCGACAGCCACCCCGATCATTCGCTCAGATAATCGGGATGCGGGAAACAGTGAAGGTAGGATAAAGGCCGGAAATACCAGCCGAGTGCCTCAAGGGCGGCTAGAAGGAGTGATTGGACTTGATCACTTCGATCATCATGTTGTCAGGTCTGTCCGTGTCGCTGTCGTGCAGCGAGTCACGGCGTATGTCTGTGCAGGTCAGAATAGAGCGGCTGAACTCGAACTCTGGGTCAGGCCGCGCGGTAGCGGCAGTGTCTTTGCTGCAGTCTTCGCAGTGCGGGTCGTTCAGATCTTCTCTGTGAACCTGATAGCAGTTCGAGTCGATCTCCTGCAAAGAGCGCTGCATCGTCTGGGCCTTCGGTTGAGGCTGGGACAGCATCACCGCCAATGCAGACGGTTGAAAGGGCTGCCATACCAGCAGCACCACCAGGCATGTAGAGCCGGCCACGCAGGGCCACTCGTACATCAACTGGTGCCGATAGGGCATATGCCGTCTGATTCGTCCCAACAGATCTTCCGGCTGGTTTCGAGCCGTCCTTGAATCGTTGCATCTGGGCACTTGCGTATCTCCTCATTTCTTTTCGAGCTTTCTCATGGCCCATAAGCGAGAGGAGCGCGTGCGGAAAAGCGGCTCGCGCGAGTAGGTGGGTAATTGGGTGGTGCTGCAGTGTTTGACCGCCTCGTTGATTGACTCGGCATCTTCGTTCAGAGCCATGTCGAAATGAATCAGGCGGATGACTTCTTGCGTCGAACAACTTCCATCGAGAACACGAACGAGCTGACGTTCTTCATGAGCGACGGTAAGCACAACACTGCCGTCCGGTCTCGGTGTCATGTCAACTTGGTAAATGGATAACGCTGATCTGATACTTTCCAGGTCGTGTTTCATGAGCTTCTCCTTGATAGCACTCATCAACCATAACCATGTATTCAATGCATACCAACGGTTGGGACGATTGGTAAAAAGAAAACTCAAAGTGACATCATCTACCGGAGTTATACAAAGTAACCTGGGCAAAGTTGATTGCAGGAAGATGTTCGCGACACGATTGCCGCACTCAAGACTTTATTGTTAGAGCACAGCACCTTGCGGCCGGGAGTAAGCCAACTGCTTCGCACTGACAGAAAAAATACTCTGAACCAAATCTGCAACATGGTTTCGGCGAAGCGCTGATCGTCAGCGAAAAACCTGAATCTAAGTTGTACAAGAGGTTGGCGCGCCTGAAATCTGCGCTACAGGGAATTCTCCGCACTTTCTCGTGCCTGCCGACGCCAGATCCGTGTCAGCCAACGCCAGCTGATCCAGCCGGCAGCAGCGAGGTAGACCAGGCTGCCTGGTACCCACATCAACAAGCCAGCCAGTTGCTGGTCGGCCAGGTCGCGGGACTCGCCATAGAAGGTCGTGTTGCCGAAGGTGAGCAGGGCGCCGAGCAGGCCGGTGTGCATCAGCGTCAGGAGAATGGCCATCAGTGCGTGTGGCACCTGCCGTGGATTGGCGCGCAGGCACGACCACCAGAACAGCCAGGCGCTGAACAGGAAGCAGGCATGTTCGATGGCGTGCCACCAGGTGTTGTCCAGCGCCAGCATGTACAGGCTGGGGGTGTGCCAGACCCAGATCGTCGCGCCGTGCAACATGGCCAGGGCTACCGGATAGCGGCCGCTGCGCAGAATGGCGTTGGACACCGGCGCCATCCAGCCACCGAGCACTGCTCGCCATTGCGGCAACGGCCGAGCCAGCGCCCAGAGTGGTGCGATGACGATCATGAACAGCATGTGCTGGACCATGTGCAGGCTGGTGCTGGTCTCTGCCCAGTCATCGATGGGGCCGAATACGGCGAGTACCGTGAGGACCATGGCCAGGTGCATCCACAAGGCTTCGCGCCCGTGCGGGCGCACCTTGCGGCAACCCAGGATGTACAGCAGCCAGGCCGCGCCGAGCAGCAGAGCGCTAAGCAGCAGCGGTACGCGTTCGTTCAGATGCAGATGGGCATCGAGCAGACCATGGGCGGCGGCCGTGCCAGGCAGAAGGAGGAGGGCGAGGACGAGGACGATCACAGGCATGGCGGCAGGCTCAGCGTTGGCAGGGCGACGAAAACGGTGGCAATGGCGCCGATCAGGTTCACGCCTGCCGCGAGGCGGGCTACGAAGCGCGCGGTCTGGCCCTCGCGCTGGTCCCTGGCAGCGCGCTGAAACAGCCAGGCCAAACCCAGCAGGGCCGCCATGGTGAGCAGACTCAGCAGAGCGAGCAGGCCGTTCAGCCAGGTCCATTGCCCCTGAGCAGGGTCAGGCGGTGCCAGTGCGCAACCAACCGATAAACCACCATAAAGCGCGACGAACCAGATACTCCAGAGCACCAGCCCGAGGGGGATGTGGATCGGATTGTAGGGGGAGCGTAACGGCTGCATCACACACCTCCGAAGGTGGGCGGGAACAGCACCACGCTGCAATAGGTAATCCACATCACGGCCAGGCTGTATTGCCAGAATTGCTCGACCACCAAGGGCTCGTAGGGCGTGCGCTTGCATACATAGCCATGATGCACACGCAGGGCCTGCAACGCGCTGAGAATGGTCGCCAGCGCCCCGTGCGCGAGGCTGTAGACGAGCATCACCACGATCACCGCATCATGCGCAGTGGCGCGCGGCGCCAGCTCTCCAGCCAGCAGGGCCCAGAGCAGCAGCCCGGTGTGCAACGCGCCCAGCAGCGCCGCCCCGACAAAGCAGGTGATCAACGCAGCGGGTTCACCCTGGCCCTGACGCAGACGGCGCAATACCGGTCGCTGCCACAACACGGCAATGCTCAGCAATACGGCGCTGGCCAGCAGCAAGCGCTGATCGATTACCGCATCGTCCGGCACTAGCCAGTTCGGCGAGACCGTCCACAGATAGAACCAGCCGAACAGCAGCGCCAGGTACAGGGCGCCGTTGGCTAGTAGGGTCACGCCCATGCCCCACAGCCCCGGGCCATCACAGGTGCGTGAATGCAGCGGCGGCTCGCCAGGTTGCACTCGCGCATCCGGCGCCGCCAGCGGGTGCGCGCCGTTCTCCCAGCTCCAGCGCAGCAGCACCAGCACGGCGACGATGCTGGCCACTAGGGCGACCCAGTAGAACTTGCTCAGCAGCCCCAGGCAGGTGAAAGCGATGAACAGCGAGGCGATGAAAGGCCACCAGCTATTGCCCGGCAGATGGATGATCTCGCGTACTTTGCCGGTCAGCGGCTCGATACCCCAGGTTTCTCGCCGGCCATGGTCGATCACGGTCAGGGCGAACTCTCCACGGTCGATGCGCTCCTCCAGGTCGGGCAGCTCCCACATCGGATGGCGGGTGCGTACCGGCGGCAGGCTGACGAAGTTGTAGGGACTCGGTGGCAGATGGGTGCTCCACTCCAGCGTGTCCGCGTTCCAGGGGTTCTTTGTGGCCTTCTGGCCGAAGCGAAAGTGCAGGACGATATCCAGCAGCACTGTGGCGATGCCGATGGCCATGATGAAACTGCCGATCGACGAGATCAGGTTGGGCAGGTCCCAGCCGAGGCCGGACTGGTAGGTGTAGATGCGCCGCGGCATGCCCATCAGGCCGGTCCAATGCATGATCAGGAAGGTCAGGTTGAAGCCGATGAATACCAGCCAGAAGCCCCATTTGCCGAGACGTACCGACGGCATGCGCCCGGAAAAATGCGGCAGCCAGTAATAGATGCCGGCCAGCAGCGGGAAGAACATGCCACCCACCAGCACGTAGTGCATGTGCGCGACCACGAAGTGGGTGTCATGCACCTGCCAGTCGAAGAGCACCAGCGCCAGCATCACGCCGGTCAGCCCGCCGCAGACGAAGATCACCAGAAAACCCACCAGCCACAGCATCGGCACGTGATACAACGGCCGGCCGACCCACAACGTGGCGATCCAGGCGAACACCTGGATACCGGTCGGTATCGCCACCAGCATGCTCGCCGCGGAAAAGAACGCCTGCGCCAACTGCGGAATACCCACGGTGAACATGTGGTGCACCCACAGGCCGAAGCTGATGAAGCCGGTGGTGAGGATCGCCAGCACCACCCAGCGGTAGCCCACCAGCGGCCGCTGGCAGAACACCGGCAACAGGGTCGAGACGATGCCAGCCGCCGGCAGGAAGATGATGTACACCTCGGGATGGCCGAACAGCCAGAACAGGTGCTGCCAGAGAATCGGGTCACCGCCGCGCGCCACCTCGAAGAACGGCAGGCCAACCGCGCGCTCGAGCTCCAGCAGGATGCTGCCGAGGATCAGCGGCGGGAAGCCGACCACGATCATCATGGCCATCACCAGGATGTACCAGGCATAGATCGGCATCTTGTTCAGCGACATGCCTTCGGCGCGGGTGCGCAGGATCGACACCACCAGCTCGACACCGGCCGACACCGCCGAGATCTCCACGAAGGTGATGCCGATCAGCCAGAAATCCGAGTTCGGCCCCGGCGTATGCACGGCGCTGGACAGCGGCGTGTACATGAACCAGCCGGCCTTGGGCGCGATACCCAGCAGCAGACTGGCGCACAGAATCAGCCCTCCGAACAGGTAGCACCAGTAGCCCAGCGCCGACAGGCGCGGAAACACCAGGTCACGTGCGCCGAGCATCTTCGGAATCAGGTAGACCGCCAGGCCTTCCATCATCGGTACGGCGAAGAGAAACATCATCACCGTGCCATGCATGGTGAAGACCTGGTTGTAAACGTCCGGTTCGAGAAAGTCATAGCCGGGTATCGCCAGCTGCGTGCGCACCAGCATTGCCAGCAGGCCACCGAACAGGAAGAACCCGAGCCCGGTGAGCATGAAGCGAATGCCGACGGTGGTGTGATTGACGATGGTCAGCGACTTCCAGCCGCGCGGGTTACCCCAAACATCGTTGAACTGATCGTGCAGTTGTTCCTGGGCGGCAACCTGTTCGTTGCTTGGCGTAGTCACGGGCGCAGGGTCTCCAGCCAATCGGCGATGGTGCTGAGGTGGTCGGGGTCAAGATCGTCGTGCAGCGGCATGGCGTTGCCGGGTTTGAGCCGCTGGTGCTCCTGCAGCCAGCGCAATAGCGCGCCCGGTTGATTGCTCAGCACGCCGGCGCCGAGCACTGATCGCGCGCCGACATCGCTCAGGTCCGGCGCGCGATTGCCTTCGCTGACGCCCGCCACGCGATGACACTGACCGCAACGCGCGGCGAACACGTCGCCAGCAGGGCCGGGCAGGGCGCTGACCTGCTGTTCGCTGCGTGCCTGTAGCCAATTGGCGAAGTCTTCCTCCTCGTGAGCCTGCACATCGAGAATCATGTGCGTGTGCTGGGTGCCACAGAACTCCGAGCACTGGCCGCGAAAGATACCGGCCTGATCGGCCTGCAGGCGGATGCGATTTTCCCGGCCGGGGATCATGTCGATCTTGCCGCCCAGGCGCGGCACCCAGAAGGAATGGATGACATCGGCGCTGGTGACGTCGAGGTCCACCGGCCGGCCTACCGGCATATGCAGCTGATTGGCGGTAACCACGCCGCTGTCCGGGTAGCGCACCTCCCACCACCATTGATGGCCGACCACCTCAATACGCATGGGCTGCTCGCCCGCCAGGGGCAAGGGCAGCATGCGATGGCCGATGGGTATGCCGAACAGCAACAGGAGCAGCACGCTCAAGGTCGGCAACAACAGCCCGCCACCGACCAGCCAGCGCAGCGTCAGCTGGCGTGCCCGTGCGGCGTCCATCTGTGGGCTGTTGCGGCGCATGGCATGCACCCACAGGGCCGTCACCAAGATCAGCACCAGGGTGGCGAAGGCGCACATTGCCCACCACAGCATTGCCACCTCGCGCGCCATCGGTCCGGCCGGATCGAGCGCCGATTGCGGCCCCTCGCAGGCAACGAGAAACGGAACTGCCAGCGTCAGCGTGGTCAACTTGAAACAGGGCGTCAGCCAATGACGCGCCCGTTTCACCTCATCATTCACCTGTACAGGGAGGCCGGGATGGCCGAAATAAAGGAAGTTATCGTCAGTCGCGCCGCCATCGCCGGGCATCCGCTGCACCCGATGATGATCCACTTTCCGGTAGCCGCGCTGCTGGGCCTGGTGGCGACCGATATCGCCTATCTGCTGCTGGCCGATCCGTTCTGGGCACGCGCCAGTCTCTGGCTGGCGGGCGTCGGCGCCTTCGGTGGCTGGGTGGCGAGCATGGCGGGGCTGGTCGATCTGCTTACGGTTGGCAGCATCCGGCGCAAGATCACCGCCTGGTGCCACGCCATCATCGCGGTGATGATGCTGTCGTTGGCATCGCTGAACTGGTTGCTGCGCTACGCCGGGCCGGAGCAGGGCATGGAGCGCTGGGGCCTGTATCTGTCGCTGCTCACAGCAGCGCTGATTGGCCTGGCTGCTTATCTGGGCGGGCGCCTGGTGTACGAGCACGGCGTGGGCGTCGATACACGCTGAACCAATCGGCTCCGGCTTGCCAGCTACTGGACGGTAGAGAGAGCGAGGCAGGCCGGGCATATTCTCGAATACTCCATGATCAGAAGGGTTTGGCCAGCACCAGCCACAGCGTGGCGCCGATCAGGGCGCTCAGCAGCAAAGCGATCAACAGGCAGTCGCGGCGCAGCGCAGGTTCGGCGGCATGTTCGATACGCAGGATGAGCACGCCGCACAGGGCGTGACAGAGCACCATCCCCGCGACCGTGGTGAGCTTGACGATCAACCATGGGTCGAAAATCGACTCACGTAAAAACAGCGCGGTGCCCGAACCAATGGCCAGCAGAGCGGCTGGCGTGGCGATCAGGTTGAAGACGGTGCGGGTGAGGTGGGCATGGTCGCGATAGAACATCTCGTCACTGCTGCGCGTGCCGGCAGCGATCATCGCGGGCAGGTACAGCAGCGCGCCGCACCAGCCGATCAGCGCCATGAAATGCAGCAGTTTGAGCAGTGGCATCGATGCTCTCCCATGCGTCCGTTCGTTGCGAGCACGTGGCCCTGGTGGGGCAGGCCACGACGTTGTGACTGCCTGATGGTGTCTGAGTTCGGCCACTCTCCAGAGCGGGCCAGGATCGTCTCCAGTCAGAAAAGAAGGAACCGCCGCAAGGAGAAGGAGGAGACGGTGCGGCGGCCCTGGGGAAGCAAGATGCTCGTTCGATTTGGCGCAATTGCGCCTGCCAGGTCACGAAATGGCCCCTGACAAAGCTCCCCTGAAATAGACAGAGTTCCACTGGCTGGCTTGCGTTCAAGCTTTTTGCCGGGCTTGTGATGATCAGCACAGCCATCGAGGCGCAGAAAATTGAAACCCTCCCGTGCGTTTTCACTCACTGCAAAAGAAGGCCGCGCAAAGGCATTTGATTGCAGAGGAGACCGTCATGAGAACCCACGTCGTGCATTTCACCGCACCGATCAACTCCTACACCTGCGGTCAGTTGATCGACAAATGCAGCCAGGCCATCCATCAGGGCGCCGATGAGCTGGTGCTGAAGATCGCCACCATGGGTGGGGAGTGCAGCTATGGCTTCTCCCTCTACAACTTCCTCGTCTCGCTCCCGGTGCCCGTGAAGACGCACAACCTCGGCACCGTCGAATCCATGGGCAACATCATCTTTCTTGCCGGCGAAACACGCACGGCCTGCCCGCATAGCAAGTTCCTGTTTCATCCCTTTCACTGGACGGTCAACGGCGCCGTGGACCACGCGCGCATGTCCGAGTACGCCATGAGCCTGGACTACGATCTGCAGCTTTACGCCAGCATCGTCGCCGAGTGCACCGCTGGCGCCGAAGCGCCCCTCAACGTGCTCGAATGCCTCATGTCTGCACCGCGCATTCTCAACGTCTCCGAGGCACTGGCAGCCGGTGTGATTCACCGTGAAGACTGCCTCGGCATGCCGGCCGAGGCAGTCAACTGGTGCGTGCATACCTGAAGCCGGCTCAGCTTGCCGCTTGGAATATTCCCTGAACGATCAGCGCAGCCTGAGCGTCGGAATCCATGTACACCCCGCTAGGGGACATACCACCAAGCAATGGCCGTTTAGCCGGCCCGGAGACGACTCATGGATCTCACCGACGATCGTAAAGACCTGGTACGCACCCTCAACAAGCTGATCGAAACCTGCAAGGACGGCGAGGCAGGCTTCAAGGTCTGCGCCGAAGACGTCAAGCGCCCCGACATGAAGCAGCTCTTCTCGCAACGCTCGCGGCAATGCGCCGGAGCGGCGGAAGAACTGCAACGGACGGTCCTGGAATTGGGCGGCGAGCCAGAGGACAGCACCAGCGTGGGGGCAGACCTGCACCGCCGCTGGGTCGACCTGAAATCACTGGTCACCGGCAAGGACGAAGAGGCCATTCTCAACGAAGCCGAGCGCGGCGAAGACGTGGCCAAGGAGCGCTACAGCGAAGCGCTGACCAAGAATCTGCCCCCAGAAATCCGCAGCATGGTGGAGCGTCAGTACCAGGGCGTGCTGCGCAATCACGATGAAGTCAGAGCGATGCGTGACGTGGCTCGTGCCAAGAGCTGATCCGTCTACCGGGTGCCGCGATACTGCGCGCACCCGGTGTCAGTTCTTTGCATCCGAGCGCGCAGGGGAGGCGTAGCGCATGCCGACGTTGGACAAGACCATTGCCCAGCTCAACCACCTTCTGATGACTTGCCACGACGCCAGCTTGAGCTATCGACGTCTTGCAGGCAGCGCGAGTACATCCGAGCAGCAGCGGTTATTTCGCGAGCGCGAACAGCAGTGCTCGGCGCTGATGGCCTGCCTGCACAATCAGATCGTTACCTATGGCGGCCGACCGACACAGCATCCAAGTCTGTTCGGCATGCTTCGCCATGCCTGGAACAGCGTGACCACCTCGCTGTTACCTGAGCGCGGCCGCGCCCGTTTGCGCGCGGCGCTGCGCACCGAAAAACAAATTCGCCACGGTTTCGAGCAAGTGCTCGCGGAGCAGCTGTCACCGCAGTTTCGGCAGCAGTTGCAGGAGCACAGCAGCCGCAGTGTTGAATTCGAAAGAATCATACGCACGCAGTTGTAGCGACACTTCGGACAGGCTCTGATGGCCGTGAGGGCTGAATACCTCTATTAGTACAGCTAATGAATATGGGGCGATCTTTTTCTGTAGAGTTTCTAGACTGATTTCGGTAGCCATCCCAGCGCTTGCAGCGCATTGTCCCCGCGGTTGCCCCTCACAGGAGTTCGCCCATGACAAGACTTCAAATCAACGGCCAAACCAAGGACGTTGAAGGCCCCGACGACATACCGTTGCTATGGGCGCTGCGCGATGAACTCGGTATGACCGGAACCAAGTTCGGCTGCGGTATGGCCATGTGCGGTGCCTGTACCGTGCATATGGACGGCGCGGCCATTCGCTCGTGCGTCACCCCAATATCGGCGGTGGCCGGGCGTGCGATCTCGACCATCGAGGGGATGGAGGCGGATCGCGTCGGGCAAGTCGTGCAACAGGCCTGGATCGAGAACAACGTTGCCCAGTGCGGTTACTGCCAGGCAGGGCAGATCATGACGGCGGTGAGTCTGCTCAAGAGCACGCCGAAGCCCAGCGAGCAGCAGATCGATCAGGCCATGAGCGGCAATATTTGCCGCTGCGGCACCTACCCGCGCATCCGCGCAGCGATCCAGCAGGCTGCCAACCAACTGGCGCAGGGAGGCCTACTATGACCATCAAATCGGGACTCTCCCGACGTGTCTTTCTGCAAGGCAGCCTAGCTGCGCTAACGCTGGCCGTGACGGCCAAGGGACTGGTCACCGCCGCCTGGGCCGATGACGGCACCAAGAAATTCGGTGCCGATAGCATGCCCGGCGGCACGGTGGACGATCCGCTGATCTTCGTTTCCATTGCTGAAGACGGCACGGTCACTATCGTTGCGCACCGTGCAGAAATGGGTACAGGCGTGCGCACCAGTCTGCCGATGGTGGTGGCTGACGAGATGGAAGCACGTTGGGAGCAGGTCAAGATCGTACAGGCTGAGGCCGACGAAACGCGCTACGGCAATCAGAATGTGGATGGCTCGCGTAGCGTGCGCCATTTCCTGATGCCCATGCGGCGTGTCGGTGCCGCTGCGCGGCAGATGCTCGAAGCGGCCGCCGCAGCGCGCTGGTCTGTGCCTGTGTCCGAGGTTAAAGCTATTCAGCACGAGGTCGTACACGAGGGTACCGGTCGGCGCCTGGGTTACGGCGAACTGGCGGTGGACGCGGCCAAGCAACCGGTGCCCAATGCCGACGCACTCAAGCTCAAGGCTCGGGAAGATTTTCGCTATATCGGCAAGGATCGCGTACGTCTGGTCGACCTAGAGGCGATTGGTAAGGGCCAGGCCACTTACGGTATGGATATGCGTCTACCGGGCATGGTCTATGCCGTAGTGGCTCGTCCGCCCGTGGTTGGCGGAAAGTTGCGCCGATACGACCCCAGCCAAACCATGGCTATACCAGGTGTTATCAAGGTAGTGGAAATACCTGATATGAGCGGTGCTCCGGGATTCCAGCCTCTAGGCGGTGTGGCGGTCGTCGCACGCAATACCTGGGCGGCGCGCCAAGGGCGGGCCGTGCTACAGATCGAATGGGATGACGGCGCCAATGCCGGCTACGACTCCGTTGAGTACCGCCAGGAGCTGGAGAGTGCAGCGCGCAAGTCTGGCAAGATAGTGCGCGACCAGGGCGACGTTGCGCAGGTCTGGAGCAGGGCGCCTGAGGCAGAAAGGTTGGTCGCGGAGTACCACGTGCCGCACCTGGCCCATGCCTCGATGGAGCCCCCGGTGGCTACCGTGCAGATCCAGAATGGCAAGGCCGAGGTCTGGACTTCGGTGCAGAATCCGGTCGCAGCGCGTGCTGCGGTAGCGGCACGCCTGAAACTCGAGCCTGAGAACGTCCGAGTCAATGTGTTGCTTCTGGGCGGTGGTTTTGGTCGCAAGTCTAAGCCCGACTTCGTCGACGAGGCTGCGATCGTCGCGCTGGCTATGCCCAAAGGCACTCCGGTCAAGCTGGTATGGACCCGCGAAGACGATATTCAGCATGACTACCTGCATACCGTCTCGGTCGAGCGACTAGAAGCTGTAATCGATAGCCAGGGTCAGGTCAGTTCCTGGTTGCATCGTAGTGCCGCGCCTACGATTGCCTCGCTATTTACAGCCGGGGCTATGGGACAGCGGATCTTCGAATCAGCGATGTCTGCAATCAACATGCCTTACCGCATACCGAATGTACGTGTGGAGACCTCCGAGGTTCCCGCTCATGCCCGTATCGGCTGGTTCCGCTCGGTGGCCAACATCCCGCATGCCTTTGCGGCGCAGTGCTTCATCGCCGAACTGGCTCATCGCGCAGGCAAGGATCATCGACAGTTCGCTCTCGACCTGATCGGCCCAGCGCGCCAGATCGATCCGGGCACGATGGCCGACACTTGGAACTACAGCGAGTCGCCCGAGCGTTACCCTTACGATACCGGTCGCCTGCGTGGCGTGATTAACGCTGCGTGCGAGGGAGCAGGGTGGGGGCGTGAACTGCCAGCGGGTCATGGTCTCGGGCTGGCATTCTGCTACAGCTTCCTCAGCTACACGGCTGCTGTGGTCGAGGTGGCGGTGGACGAGAAGGGGACAGTGCGCGTGGTGAGCGTGGACATGGCGATTGACTGCGGCCCACAGATCAATCCAGAGCGTATCCGCGCACAACTCGAAGGGGGCGCAATCATGGGCCTGAGCCTGGCACTAAGCAGCGAGATTACATTCGCCAAGGGACGGGTGGTTCAGAGCAACTTCCATGATTACGAAGTGCTGCGTCATAACGTGTCGCCGCGTGTGATCCGTACCCATTTGGTTAACGACGACCACAATCTGCCACCCGGCGGTGTCGGTGAACCGCCGGTACCACCAGTGGCGCCTGCACTGTGCAACGCTATTTTTGCTGCTACCGGCAAGCGTGTGCGTAGCCTGCCGGTTCGAACAGTGGCGTAAGTTAAGGTACCTAGCTGACCGCCAAGGTCAGCTAGGCACTAGCCAAGCTATGTACTACTCCGCAATAGGTTATGCCCCCTTGCCTGAATGCTGCATAGCTGCTCGCACTCATCACCCAAGTGCATTGCCGCTGACTACTGCTTCGATTCGAGTTGGCCGATGCCTAGCGAAGCGGTTTATGCCGGTTGTGACCGGCAAAGGTCGACCTCTAGTGGCCGGTCGGATCAGGCAGCAACCGGCCAGAAGCGGACGGTCTGGCCTTTAAATAAATACGTCCCCTTTTTCGAGTTGGTTGAGTAAAGACCTAATGCGGCGCATTGCTGATTGGGCTTCAAAAAGAAATGGGCAGTTCAGATTGCACTCTCCTCCAAAGCATCGTTATCAGACGAACAGAAATCAATAAAAGGCCCGCAGAATTTCTCGAGTTGGCAGCGTATTGATCTACGCTGATCTCTGCACGGATGCATCGCCATTCCACTCGCCATATCCGCACGGACACTACACCTGTATGGCGGCGCATTCGATCATTAACGGCGTATGGGGGAATCGGTGATGGCGAAAAACGTCTTGGTGACAATTTGGGAGCGCAATACGAAAGAAACGCAGTGTCGGCTTTCTGATGACCAGACGCTGCAGGTAAAAATTCAAAATCGGATGGCCTGTATTGAAGGAATGATTGGTCAGGCCGAGCAGGCATGGCCGTCATACCATAGTTGGCTTGAATCCTTACCAAACCAAGCTGGCCTGTCTCCTGCAGATTTCGATCTACACCTCTTTGTTGCGCCCGAGTATTTGTTCGCTAAATCGGCTCCACGCCCCTACATCAATGAGATGGACAAGGAAATAGTCCGAGCCTGTAGTACCGCTTTGGCGAGCTCCAACAGCAAATTGATTTTGATCCCTGGCACAGTGCTGTGGGCAAAGTCCATGATTAGACCCGAAGGTCGTAAGTTTAGACGCGGTACTGAGGAGGAGAAGACCACTCCGCGGGATTTCTCAAAGCACCGTAAGCCAACAGATTTTGGGCTGAGGTTTGCTCCGCAATCAGCACAGCGGCAGTACCAGAAGTACCGAAATCAGGTGTTCAGTGTCATTGACCAATGGACCTTAGGGGGCCCTTCTCCAGAACGGCATATGGCGCGCAACACTGCATTTGTTTGTATGGGGGATCAGGTCGTAACCCAGCATAAACGCTTTGAAAACATCGGGCTCTATGGTCTGGAAGAACCGGATAATCAGTCCGATTGGACCGACCTTATTTTCGTTCCGGGAACCAGCGCGCCAATTCCGCTCAAGGAAGGTTTGAGGCTGGGGTTGGAAATATGCGCTGAGCATGCTTGCAAACCTGCGCTTATGTTTTCAGGCGGTGGCTTGGATTTCCATGTATTGATATCTGCCAGTATTGAAGTGAATCCTGCGGCGGTTGCTGCAAAAAGGGGAGGCTACGTGATCCACGCCGACTCATCAGGGGCAACCGTATACGAAGTCGGAGACGGAAAGGCATTGAGTACTGTTGGATGTAGCTACCAAGTGGACGTTTATGATTCAGGCGCGCCGGCAGGGACTGCAAAAACTTACATGTGCATAGTGTGATACTTAGACACTAATACGGTGCCTAAAGGGGGGCAGTTAATAGTTACTTTGCGAGAAATTAAGTTTGTCACCTTTACTCCAGGATAACTGCTATCGGCCGATAGCGGCCTTAGGGTAAGGGCAGCAATCGGCCAGAAGCGGTCAGCCGGGGCTAGAAATAAATCCGTCCCCTTATTCTGCAAATTGGTGAGCAAAGTCAGGCGCGATTAATTTAAAGTCTGATCGAAAGCAAAGAGGTTCAGTAGCGCGAGTAAATTATCTGTCGCGCGTACTGTAGTTGCATTGACGTGCGGGACGCTATGGGCAATCAGCATAAAGGGAATATTTACATGAATTTATTCGCGAGCGGTGAGAATACACAGCTGAATGCATGCGTAGGCAGGAATGGCTGGCCTGGAACAAATTACTATGCAAATGGATTTGACAGCGCCGTTCACACAGTGTGCCGAGATACCATATCCAGGGGATTTGGCCCGGACGAAGTAGTATATCCGATCGTATTCTGCGCTCGGCATAGAGTAGAACTCTTTCTGAAGATGCAAATCAGGTTAATTGAAAGAGTCAGAGGGCATATCACTGTATCTGATCCAAAGCTGATGAGAACTCATGATCTCGGTGCATTATGGGAAATGTATGTGACTGCATCTGAGCAGTGTGATCCTCGATATAAAGAGGTGGTCTCACTAGTAGAGCCTGCAATTCGTGAGCTTTCGTTGATTGACCCTACCGGAGAGACCTTTCGATATGCCTATGACAACAATAACAAGAAGCATCTTGAGGGTAGCGTTTCACTAATTAATATTGAGGTGTTTTATATTGCCGGTCGTCACCGTGGTTCGATGACTTCTGCCTTAGGCTGGCAGCACTCCGAGTAGGAACCCTGTGATGACGGCAGGCGAATGCTATGGTTCCTCGGCTGCAGCCGCGAGCCGGGGTGCGCTGCCTGTACTGGCTGTCCACCACGCAGTGAAGGTCTGCTCGCGTCCGTCCAGATAGATGGGACGGCCGATCTCCGGTGTCCACAGCGAAAAAGCACGCCCCTGGCTGGCGACACTGATGCGCTTGAACGGGTCGTCCCAATCATGAGGTGAGATCGAAAATCGGCCAGCATGTGCGGGCGTCAGCACGTTAGCCCGCAGATCTTCGGCAGCCTGTGCAGCCTGCTCGGGAGTCATGTGGACATTAGCCCAGCGTGGGTCGTACTGACCCATGTCGAGTGCTACCCAATCGAACGGACCCAGCCGCTGGCCGATTTCGCTGAAGTGAGGCCCGTAGCCGGTGTCACCGCTGAAAAAGAGGCGACGCTCGGCCGAGATCAGGGCGTAGCCAACCCACAGTGACTGGTCGCGCTCGAAGGTACGCCCGGAATAGTGGCGGGCAGGTGTAGCGTGAATCTGTACGTGCGATTCCAGCTCGACACTCTCGTTCCAGTCGATCTCACGCACGCGACTCGGGTCATAGCCCCAAGCCTCGAAATGTGCACCAACACCCAGCCCTACGATCACTTGTCTGACCTTAGGCATGAGCGTTCGGATGCTCGGATAATCGAGGTGATCGTAATGGTCGTGGCTGATCAGCAGCGCATCGATTTCGGGTAAGTCATCGGCCGTGTAGAGGCTGGTACCGTCAAATGCTCTATTCACCATGGGGATGGGTGCGGCATTGGTGCTGAACACTGGGTCGATCAAAATGCGCTGCCCACCCAATTGCACGAAGTAGGAGGAATGTCCCAGCCAGATCACAACGTCCTGCGTGCGGGCGAGTGCTCGCAGATCAGTCTTGACCGCCGGGATCGTGCCCGGTGGGCGAGGCTGGCCTTTTTCGCCGAAGAGGTTTTGCATCCACATCGACCATTCGGACTGATCAGTCGTACGCATAGGCGTATCGATCTGGTTGTGAAACGAGCCATTAGCGTGGTTGGGTGAGCGCTCGATGCGTGCCATCCGTTCCCCGCTGGGAAGCGCTCCGAATACGGGGTGCTGTAGGTAGCCGATGACACCTACTACGCCGAGGCTGGCCATGCTTATGAGAACCGCGAAGAAACGAAGCCAGAATCTTTTCATGCAGAGAGCACCTGAGTTGCGATCACACGAGCTTCATGCGCTTGGCGCACACGCGGTTGGCCAAGCAGATCCCGGTAGGTCTTTTTCATAGCGAATGTGCTGCTTGTCTCGCTGCTACTGCGCAATAGTCCGCTATGACCTGGTGAACGCCTTCGAGTTGATTTTCGGTTGTAGGGGAATGGCTTTGACGGTCTCAAAATCAGTACGCCAGGAAACGCCCTGCGACGATGACTCCCGTCCATGCAAAAGCTGAGATCAATGCAGAAACCTTCGCAGGCAGTGGGGCTGGGGCGTCTAAGTCCCAAGACCTCACCGTCCGGTAAATGCCCTTGTGGAACACCAGAACATTGATGCCGGCAAGAACGATAAGTCCGAGCTTCCATGGCGCTGCATAGGCAGCGGCAACCACTGTTGCCTGTGCGCTGAGCAGTGCGATACCCGTTATCGCGACAATTCCTAGACCAATGTGGGAGAGGGGGAGTAGATAACGCGCGGCGGTGGTTACTGGCACGACGCGGTGACCAGCCCCCAGCAGTCGAAGATCGAAAGTGAAAGCCGGCCCCACTAGTAGCGCGATCCCAAGGATATGTACGGACTCAAGAACGGGATAAAGAAATTGGGCATTCCTTACCGCCTCGCCCAGCGATGAGTCCTGCAGCAGGGTCAGCCACGCGTTGAGCCAGTCCGGCATAAGCACCTTCTCAATTCCTTTCGGAGTCAGGCAATGGAGCACGAACCGGAAGCGTATTACCGAGTACTTGGTTCACCGGTACCGCATCATCCCCGTACCAGAATACAACCGGCCGAAACAAAGCATCGTCTGTACGGTTGATGTAGCCGACTCCCTGGAAGCGCTCGCCGATCTGCAGCGCACGTCCTAAACCCCACCGGCCTGACCAGGCAGGAGGGGCAATGACAACCTCTAATTTCTGATGAGGGCCTTTGTACGAGGGCGCGGCATTGACCCGAACGCTGTCCTCGGGATCCTGCAACTGCTCGGGAATCGCCAGTGAGGGCGTGTGGGCAGGCAGCTTCTGATCGAGGGTCACCTCGAAGAGCGAGTGCGGATTGCCCCAAACACCCTGCGATGACACTGTCCCAGAAATGTAGACGAGGCGATCCGTCTCGAAGGCTGCCCAGCCATGATGCGCGAACGCTGGAGTTGCCGACAGCAAAGCCAGGCTGAACGCGGCAAACCTCGTAAGTCCTGTGAGCAGGGGCAAGCGCTGAGTGTTCATGGTTTCTGTGCTCCTGTTGGATGGTAAATATCCCCCAGCCAAGCCGGGGGATGGCTATTTACTTACCTGCGTCTGACTTCAGATGCTCGGTGAAGAAGGCTGCCATTTTCTCGAAGGGAATCTTGTCCATTCGGTCGTACAAGTCGACATGGTTGGCTCCCGGAACAATCACCAGTTCCTTGGGTTCTGCTGCAGCCGCATAGGCGGTTTCGGCGAAGTAGCGCGAGTGAGCGTTCTCACCGTGAACGAACAGGATGGGACGCGGCGAAATTTCCTTGATGTAGGTCAGGATCGGCATGTTCATGAACGACAGTGGCGTCGTCATCGTCCAGGCGTTACCCGAGTTGACCGCTCGCGGGTGGTAGCCACGCGGCGTCATGTAGTAGTCGGCATAGTCGACCAGGAACTGCGGCTCGCCGCCCTTCAGCTTGTTGTAGTCCGGCTGGTAGGCTGGTTGACCGTTCTGCGCATCGTCCCAGCGCTGCCGACTCAGTTGCTCCAGGGTCTGCGCACGCTGCTCGGCGGTCACGCTGTCGTTGTAACCCTTGGACATGACGCGGGTCATGTCGTACATGGTGCTGGCGACGACGGCCTTGACGCGCTTGTCGGCCGCCACGGCGTTCAAGGCCATACCGCCCCAGCCGCAGATGCCAATGACGCCTATGCGCTCACGATCAACGTAAGATTGCAGGCCGATGAAATCCACTGCAGCCATGAAATCTTCGGTGTTGATATCCGGCGAAGCGACGTTGCGCGGCTCACCGCCGCTTTCCCCGGTATAGGAGCCGTCTGTTGGCGCTGATGGAAAATTGACCCACCCTGCCGATTGAAATTTGACCCAGGGCGGATTGCTAATTTTGTTACCAGCAACTGTGGATAAG
>NZ_JACFYZ010000018.1 GCF_015712065.1 Ectopseudomonas chengduensis | reverse complement strand
CCAGGTGGCGGAATTGGTAGACGCGCTGGTTTCAGGTATCAGTGACTTAACGGTCGTGGAAGTTCGAGTCTTCTCCTGGGCACCAAATTTCAAAAAACCGAGCCAATGGCTCGGTTTTTTATTACCCACGAAAAAGCGCGCCACCCCGCAGGGTGCGCCGCTGCGCGCACCCGCCAAGACCTTAGAGCAGCGAGGTGTGCACAGCCCCCCCCCTACACCTTGAACTGCCCCAGACTGGCCTTGAGCTGCGCTGCCAACTCATCCAACGCTCGCGCGTTGCCGGCAATCGCCGCCACCGCCTCGGCCGCATGCCGCGCTTCGGCATGGATGGTCTCGACACGCCCGCGTACCGCTCCAGCCCCTTGCGCCTGGTGTGCCGCTGCCTGAGTCGCTGCATTGATGGCGCCATGTACTTCATCCACCGACTGCTGCACCGACTGCTGTAGACGGGCACTGTCACGCAGCACCTGCAGCCCTTCACTACCTTGCGCGCCCGCCTGGGCGATGGCGGCAACCGCCTCCTGCGCGCCCCGCTGCAGGGCAGCGATATGGGTCTGGATATCGCCGGTTGACTGCTGAGTCTTGCTCGCCAGCGCACGCACCTCGTCAGCCACCACGGCAAACCCACGCCCACTCTCGCCAGCGCGCGCGGCCTCGATGGCGGCATTGAGCGCTAGCAGGTTGGTCTGCTCGGCAATGGACTGAATCACCGTCAGCACCACCTCGATCTGCTCGCTCTGCTTGGCCAGGCGCTCGATCACCGCCGAACCATCGGCCACCCGTGCCACCAAGCCCTCGATCAGCGTGGACAGACGCTGAGCGATAGCCGCGTTCTCATGCGCCGCCTGGCGGATGGTGTCGACGCGCTGCAACGCGTCCTGCATGGCCTGGCTTTCCGCCTGCGCCTCGTCGGCCATCTGCTCCAACGCCTGCAGACTGCCCGCCACCTCATCGCGCTGCCGGCCGGCCGCGGCCTCGGCCGCCACGCCGCGCTGAGTCAGGCTGCGAATCTGCTCACCAGTGCGCAACGCCACCTCACCCGACTCACGCACGATGGGTTGCAGCTTGGCGATGAAGCGATTGACTGCATCGGCCATCTCGCCGACCTCGTCCTGACTGTCGATGCTCACGCGCCGCGTCAGATCGCCCTCGCCCGCCGCCAGGTCATTGAGCGCCGCACTAAGCAGGCGCAAGCGACTCAGCACTCGCCAGCCCAACACAAGGGCGACCACTAGCATTGCCAGCGCCCCGACGATCAATAGGCCGAGGGCGATGTTCCAGCGCAGCGAATCCGCCGCCACGCGCACCGACTCACCACCGTTGCGCGCCATTTCCTGGGTGTAGCGCTCAGCCGACTGCAGACGCTCGCGCAGCGCACCGGTCGCCTCTTCGGAAGCGCCAGCCAGACTGCTGTCGACCAACTCACCCGCACCACTGACCAACGACGCGAAACGACCGTCCAGCGCCGTCAGCTCCTTTTCCACCAGATCCAGCGACAGGCCCATCTGGACCTTGCCGATCGATGCCCCCATCGGACTGATTTGCGCCTCGACCACGTATACACGCGGATCACGCGAGGCCGCCTCCACCAACTTATCCAGCGGCGAGTCACCCTGCCCGGCAGCGACCAGCTCACGCACCTGTGCATTACTGCGATTGAAGTTGCGCGTCAGGCGCTTGCCTTCGGCGTCATAGATGATGGCGAACAGCACCGCCGGATCCTGCTGGGCGATTCGGGTAAGTGCAGTGAGCGCAGGAATATCCAGATCCCAGATCGACTTTGGCGCCACCCCGGCCAGCAATTGCGCCAGCGCCTGGCCGGACTGCTTGAGATTGCCCTCGAGCACCACACGCAGTTGCGCCTGCTCACTCTTCAACTGGCCAGAAAGCCCTTCGCCCAGGCGAGTGCGGGTACTGCTCGCCAACGCCGCAAGGCCCTGACTCATCTCGCGCTCAGCCATGTTCAGCTCTTCGCCAAGACGGCGGCTCTCACCACCAAGGCGCTGCGCCAGATCCTCGACCATTCCGTCGACCGAGGCGCGCATCAGCCAAACAGCCAAACCGACCTGCACCAACATGGCCAGGCCAAGCGCGACGAACACCGGGCGCAATAAACGGCTACGCAACATGGAAACGATGGCGAACACTGGGAACACTCCTCAACAACCGTAATAGCTATAACGGCGACTTCCGGGATTTATTGAATATAAGCAAAGCGCATGCCCAGCTCCTATGCAGGAGCGCCCGTACGGACGGACACAAAAAAGCCGCCCGAAGGCGGCTCCTGTGCGACTCGAGAGCATCTCGATCAGGCGAACGGATGACGCAGCACGATGGTTTCGTTGCGATCCGGGCCGGTGGAGATGATGTCGATCGGTGCACCGACCAGCTCTTCCACGCGCTTGATGTAAGCGCGAGCAGCGGCAGGCAGGTCTTCCAGGGTCTTGGCGCCCAGAGTGGATTCGCTCCACCCCGGCATTTCCTCGTAGACCGGCTGCAGGCCGATGTAGCTGTCGGCATCGGTCGGCGCATCGACCAGCACCTGGCCGTTGGCGTCCTTGTAACCGGTGCAGATGCGGATGGTTTCCAGGCCGTCGAGCACGTCCAGCTTGGTCAGGCACAGGCCGGAGATGCTGTTGATCTCGATGGCGCGACGCAGGATCACGGCATCGAACCAGCCACAACGACGGGCACGACCGGTGGTGGCACCGAACTCATGACCACGCTTGGCAAGGAAGGCACCGACGTCATCAAACAGCTCGGTCGGGAACGGACCGGAACCCACGCGGGTGGTGTAGGCCTTGGTGATGCCGAGGATGTAGTCCAGGTACAGCGGGCCGAAACCGGAGCCGGTAGCGATACCGCCGGCAGTGGTGTTAGAGCTGGTGACGTAGGGGTAAGTACCGTGGTCGATATCCAGCAGCGAGCCCTGGGCACCTTCGAACATGATGTCCTTACCGCCACGACGCAGGTCATGCAGCACCGCAGTGACGTCGGCCATCATCGGCTTGAGCAGCTCGGCATATTCCATGCACTCATCGAGCGTCTTCTGGAAGTCGATAGCCGGCTCTTTGTAGAAGTTGACCAGCTGGAAGTTGTGGTAGTCCAGCAGCTCACCCAGCTTAGCGGCGAAGCGCTCACGATGGAACAGATCACCGACGCGCAGACCGCGACGGGCAACCTTGTCCTCGTATGCCGGGCCAATGCCGCGGCCAGTAGTGCCGATCTTGGCATCGCCACGGGCCTTCTCACGCGCCTGATCCAGGGCTACGTGATAGGACAGGATCAACGGGCAGGCCGGGCTGATGCGCAGGCGCTCGCGCACCGGCACGCCCTTCTCTTCCAGCTGGGTGATCTCGCGCAGCAGCGCGTCAGGCGCAACCACCACGCCGTTGCCGATCAGGCACTCGACGCCTTCGCGCAGGATGCCGGACGGAATCAGGTGCAGGACGGTCTTCTCACCGTCGATCACCAGGGTATGGCCGGCATTGTGGCCCCCCTGATAACGCACGACTGCAGCAGCCTGCTCGGTGAGCAGGTCGACGATCTTGCCCTTGCCCTCATCACCCCACTGGGTGCCCAGGACGACGACGTTCTTACCCATGATACTTGTCCTCTTCGCGCAAGCTTCGATGCCGGCCGCGGGCCGGCGAAAGTGAATTCAGGACGCCAGGGGCGCCACCTGCCAACGTCCATCGCGCAGCGCCAGCAGACGGTCACAGCCTGCTTCGCGCGCATCTGCCTCGCTCTGCCCGGGCAACGCCTGTACCACGCGCTCACCCTCACCACGCAGACGACGAACGGCCTGCCACAGATAGAGGTCATGATTATCCGGCGCCCAAACGCCGCTGACGGATTCATCCAGGCGCATATCCCCCAGGGTCACCAGGGTCTTCAGATCAGTGGAGAACCCGGTCGCCGGACGTGCCCGGCCGAACACCGCGCCGGTATCGTCGTAACGGCCACCCTGAGCGATGGCACCGCCCTCGCCTGGTACGAACGCAGCGAACACCACGCCAGTGTGATAGTTGTAGCCGCGTAGCTCGCCCAGGTCGAAATACAGCGGCAGCTCCGGATAACGCAGCTCCAGCGCATCGGCGATGGCTACCAGCTCATCCAGCGCCGCATGCACCGCATCCGGCGCCTCGACCAGTACCGCCTGGGCCAGGTCCAGCACCTCGCGACCACCACACAGCTCGGCGAGCGAGCGCAACATATTGCCCAGGCCAGCCGGCAACGCGGCAGTCAGGGTCTCGATCTCATCCATGGCCTTGCGCTGCAGCGCATCGAACAGCTGCTGCTCGGCCTCTCCGGATAGACCCGCGGCACGCGCCAGGCCGCGATAGATGCCGACATGACCGAGGTCCATGTGCACATCCGGTACGGCGGCCAGCTCCAGGGTCTCGACCAGCAGGCTGATCACCTCGATATCGCTGGCCGGGCTGGCGTCGCCATAGAGCTCGGCGCCCAACTGGATGGGACTGCGCGAAGTGGTCAGCGCACGCGGCTGTGCGTGCAGCACGCTGCCGGCGTAGCACAAACGACTCGGGCCTTCACGGCGCAAGGTGTGAGCATCGATACGCGCGACTTGCGGCGTGATGTCGGCACGAAAGCCCATCTGCCGACCAGACAGCGGATCGGTGACCTTGAAGGTACGCAGGTCGAGATCCTGGCCGGCGCCAGTCAGCAGGGATTCCAGGTACTCGATATGGGGGGTGACGACGAACTCGTAACCCCAACGTTGGAACAGATCCAGCACCTGACGGCGTGCCGCCTCGATGCGTGCCGCTTCCGGCGGCAGTACTTCTTCGATGCCATCTGGCAGCAGCCAGCGGTCTACCGTTGCCATTTCGCCATTCCCCTCTCGATCCGGGCGGCACAAGCCTTCAGTGAAGCAGATATAGAAGGGCCGTACCCAGCAGCATGCTGGTCAGCCCCATAAGGCGCAGTCGGCGGTCGGGCAGACTAGCTGCCTGCCCTTCCTCTATCCGCGCCAATGGCGCGGATAGAGGAAGGGCAGGATGCCTTCCAGCACCAATACCAGACACAGTGCGATGCCGAGTTCCTGCCACATGATTCCCACAGACGCAAAAAAGCCGGGATTTTCCCGGCTGCCGCATGATACCACGTTTTACCTTGCGGTCACCCTGGCGACGCATCGCGCCGCCAGGGTTGCCGATCAAGGCCTGGATTTTTCCAGGTAGCGGAAGAAATCGCTGCCCGGGTCCAGCACCAGCACATCCCGCTTGTCAGCGAAGCTTTCGCGGTAAGCCTGCAGACTACGGTAGAAGGAGTAGAACTCCTGATCCTGACCGAAGGCGTTGGCGTAGATGGACGCAGCCTGGGCATCACCGTCACCGCGCAGCTCTTCAGCTTCACGATAGGCTTCAGCCAGCAGTACGCGGCGCTGACGATCGGCGTCGGCGCGAATACCTTCGGCCAGCTCACGACCCTTGGCGCGGTGCTCGCGCGCTTCACGCTCACGCTCGGTGCTCATCCGCTCGAACACGCTGCGGTTCACTTCGCGCGGCAGGTCGATGGCCTTGACCCGCACGTCGACCACTTCGATACCCAACTCACGCTCGGCGGCGCGGTTGAGGGTCGCGGTCACGTCGGCCATCAGCGCATCACGCTCACCGGATACCGATTCGTGCAGGGTGCGCTTACCGAACTGGTCACGCAGCGATGCTTCCAGACGACGCGCCAGACGCTCATCAGCGACCTGCTTCATGCCCGAGGTGGACTGATAGAAGCGCTCGGCATCCTTCACTCGCCACTTGGCATAGGCATCGACCATCAGCGCCTTCTTCTCCAGGGTCAGGAAGCGCGAGGACGTTGAATCCAGCGTCAACAGACGACCATCGAAGATACGCACCTGGTTGACGTAGGGGATCTTCACATGCAGGCCGGGCTGCACATCAGGCTGAACCACTCGCCCGAACTGCAACAGCACCGCACGCTCGGTCTGCGCCACGATATAGAAGCTGTTCCACGCCACCAGGGCCACAACCACGGCCACGATCAGGCCGATCAGGGACTTGTTGTTCATCAACGGCCCTCCCGGGTACGCAGGTTACGCTGCGACATATCGCTGCTCAGCGGCACGGCCGGATCACGCGCTGTCGAATTGCTGCTGTTGGCAGAGCTGGAGGAAGAAGCACCACCACGGCTGTCGATCATCTTGTCCAGCGGCAGATAGAGCAGGTTGTTCTGCCCCTTATCACCGGTGACCAGAACCTTGCTGGTGTTGCTCATCACTTCCTGCATGGTGTCGATGTACAGACGCTCGCGAGTGATCTCGGGCGCCTTGCGGTACTCGGCGACCAGCTTGGTGAAACGATCAGCCTCACCCTGGGCGCGAGCGATGACTTCATCACGGTAACCGTTGGCCTCTTCCAGCAGACGCTGGGCCTGACCACGCGCTTCCGGAATCACGCCGTTGGCGTAGGACTCGGCCTGGTTCTTCTCGCGCTGCTCGTCTTCACGGGCACGGATCACGTCGTCGAAGGCTTCCTGAACCTCACGCGGCGCCGCAGCGCTCTGGATATTCACCTGAGTGATGGTGATACCGGTGCGGTAGTTGTCGAGGAAACGCTGCAGGCGCTCACGCACCTCGCTGGCCATCAGTTCACGACCTTCGGTCAGCACCTGATCCATCTCGGTGGAACCCACCACATGGCGCACAGCACTGTCGGTAGCGTGCTGCAGGCTGACTTCCGGCTGCTCGACGTTGAGCACGAAGTCCTGCAGGTTGCTCACCCGATACTGCACGGTCAGCGGCACTTCGATGATGTTCTCGTCTTCGGTCAGCATGGCGCCCTGCTTGCTGTAGGCGCGCTCACGAGTGACGTTTTCCTGGAACTTGCGATCGATCGGCGGGAAATAGATATTCAGGCCCGGACCAACGGTCTCGTGGTACTTACCGAAGCGCAGCACCACGGCCTGCTCCTGTTCGTCCACCACGTAGATCGCACTGTACAGCCATACCACCGCCAACAGGCCGAGGCCGACGAACAGCAGACCGAAGCCACCGCCGCCACTGCGACCAGAGTCGTCGTCACCACGTTTCTTGCCACCGCCAAACAGCCCGTTGAGGCTTTCTTGCAGCTTGCGGAACGCTTCGTCGAGATCCGGCGGCCCCTGCCGGCCACCGCCTTTGCGGCCGCCCCAAGGGTCTTGATTGTTCGAGTTGCCACCCGGCTCATTCCAAGCCATAGCGTTCTCCGTACTAATAAAGCGAAGGCGCGCCCACGGCGCGCCGGCCAATGCTACCCAAAGCCCTATGGTGACAGCAAAGCCACCGTCCCAGGCTTTATTGCAAAGTATGTTGCTCGATGAAGGTTTGAGGCTCCAAACCTTCGCGACTCACCAGGCGATTGAGCTCGACTCGCGGCAAACGTACCGCCAGCAAGCTGCGCCCCAACTCGTCATGTTCTTCGCTCTGCACCGCCCCCAGCGCGAAGAACTGCGCACGCAGTCGCCCCAAACGTTGCGGCAGCTGCAGCGTGGCGACGAACAAATCTTCGCCCAACAACTCCGCCACTGCTTGACGCAACAGCTCAAGACCACGCCCCTCACGGGCCGACAGCCAGACACGCAGCGGCTTGCCATCAGCATCGCGCTGGATCTGCGGCTCGACACCATCCAACAAATCCAGCTTGTTGTATACCTCGAGCATCGGCAACTCGTGTGCGCCGATCTCCTTGAGCACGTTCTGTACCTGCTCGATCTGCGCCATACGCTCGGGCTCATGGGCATCGATCACGTGCAACAGCAGATCGGAGTTGCTCGACTCTTCCAACGTGGCGCGGAAGGCCTCGACCAGCTTGTGCGGCAGGTGGCGAATGAAACCCACGGTGTCGGCCAGCACGATCGGACCCAGGTCGTCGAGCTGCAGACGCCGCAAGGTCGGGTCGAGCGTGGCGAACAGCTGGTCAGCCGCATAGACCTCGGAGGTGGTGAGCGCATTGAACAGCGTGGACTTGCCGGCGTTGGTGTAACCCACCAGGGAAACCGAAGGGATATCCGCGCGCCTACGCCCACGGCGCGCCTGCTCGCGCTGACTGCGCACCTTCTCGAGCTTCTGCTTGATCTGGCGAATACGCACGCGCAACAAGCGGCGGTCGGTTTCCAGCTGGGTTTCACCCGGCCCACGCAGGCCGATGCCCCCCTTCTGCCGCTCGAGGTGGGTCCAGCCACGCACCAGGCGCGTACTCATGTGATCGAGCTGAGCCAACTCGACCTGCAGCTTGCCTTCATGAGTGCGCGCACGCTGGGCGAAGATATCGAGGATCAACCCGGTACGATCGAGCACACGACACTCGAAGGCGCGCTCGAGGTTGCGCTCCTGGCTCGGTGTCAGGGTGTGATTGAAGATGACCAGATCGGCCTCGACGGCCTTGACCTGGTCGCGCAGCTCCTCGACCTTGCCACTGCCGATAAGGAACTTGGCAGTCAGACGACTGCTGGGCACGCTAAAGAAAGCGACCATGTCGGCGCCTGCCGACATGGCCAATTCCTGGAACTCCTGGGGATCTTCGCTCGCCTCGGAGTCTTGGCCTTCCAGATGAACCAGGATGGCCCGCTCACCGCCCTCATGACGCTCGAAGAACAATGCAGCCCCCTATCAGGCGTTACCTGGCTCACCATCGGCCTGCTCGGCATCGCCAGCACTCGGCAGGCGCACCGGACGGCTGGGTACGACGGTGGAAATGGCGTGTTTGTAGACCATCTGGCTGACAGTGTTCTTCAGCAGGATGACGAACTGGTCGAAGGATTCGATCTGGCCCTGCAGCTTGATGCCGTTGACCAGATAGATGGAAACAGGGACGCGTTCCTTACGCAGGGTATTCAGGTAAGGGTCTTGTAGCGAATGCCCTTTTGACATGTGCCGCACTCCTTTCGAGGATCAATTTCAATAATTTTAGTAGGTAAACAATGGCTTCAGGCCGTCCCACCCCCAAGGATAGACGACCAGCGGCAAGGTCTCATTTCAATATGGAGACGCTTTCCAGGTATTTCAAGGCGCGAGACAGATTGTCGCAGGCCAGGCTATCGAGCCAATGCAAGTTCTCCCAACCACGCAGCCAGGTGAACTGACGCTTGGCCAATTGCCGAGTGGCGATGATGCCGCGCTCGACCATATCGTCCCGGGACAGCTCGCCATCGAGGTATTCCCATACCTGGCGATAACCCACCGCCCGTATAGACGGCAATCCCGCGTGCAAGTCACTTCGTCTACGCAGGGCTTCGACCTCTTCCACGAAACCCTGTTCCAACATCACCCGAAATCGTTGAGCGATGCGGTCATGCAAAACCTGACGCTGCGCTGGTGCGATAGCAAGCTGAGCAACAGTATAGGGTAATTGCCCAGTGCCTGATGTGCCCGCATCGGGATTTCCTGCAGCCTGGCGCAGGCGATGCTCGGTCATGCTCAGGCCACTCACGCGATAGACCTCAAGTGCCCGGGTCAGACGCTGCGGATCGTTGGGATGGATCCGCGCAGCGGACTCCGGATCGACCTCAGCCAGCTCCCGATGCAGCGCCTCCCAACCTTCGGCTGCGGCCCTTGCTTCCAGCTCGGCGCGGATGGCCGGGTCGGCGCTGGGCATATCGGCCAAGCCCTCCAACAGCGCCTTGTAATAGAGCATGGTGCCGCCCACCAGCAGCGGAATACGCCCACGTGCGGCGCTCTCGGCCATGGCAGCCAGGGCATCGGCGCGAAATTCCGCCGCCGAATAACTCTCGACCGGATCGCGAATATCGATCAACGCATGGGGAAATTCGTCCAGAACGACTCGCTCGGGCTTGGCCGTGCCGATGTCCATGCCGCGATAGACCAGCGCCGAATCGACGCTGATCAGGTCACAAGGCAATACGCGCGCCAGCTCCAGGGCCAGGTCGGTCTTGCCAGCGGCAGTCGGGCCCATCAGGAAGATTGCAGGGGGAAGCGAAGACATCAATATGGCTCGAAACACGAAGACGGGCGCCCCTGACTCAGGGCTTCATTCAATTACTGACCACGCATGAACAACTTGTCGAGCTGATCCATACTCAACTGCGTCCAGGTCGGTCGGCCATGGTTGCACTGGCCACTGCGTTCGGTCTGCTCCATATCGCGCAGCAAGGCGTTCATCTCGGGAATGGTCAGGCGCCGGTTGGCGCGTACCGCACCGTGACAGGCCATGGTCGCCAGCAGCTCGTTGAGATGTGCCTGGATGCGGTCGCTGGTGCCGTACTCGAGCAGATCGGCCAGCACGTCACGCACCAACTGGGTGGCCTGAGCCTGTTTGAGCAGTGCCGGAATCTGGCGAATCGCCACGGCTTCCTCACCCAGGCGCTGCAGCTCGAAGCCCAGACGCTGGAACCACTCGCCATGCTCCTCGGCGCAATCGACTTCGCGCTGGCTGAGGGCGATGGACTCCGGCACCAGCAGCGGCTGGCCGCGCAAGCCTTCACTGGCCATGGCGTGCTTGAGCCGCTCGTAAGTGATGCGTTCGTGCGCGGCGTGCATGTCCACCACCACCAGGCCCTGAGCGTTTTCGGCGAGAATGTAGACGCCTTTGAGCTGCGCCACGGCATAACCGAGTGGTGGAATGTCACCCTGCTCCTGCGGCATCGACTGAGCCTGAGCGCTCGGCAGCGGCGAGAAATACTCGCGATACGCAGCCTGGGCTTCGCCAGCGGATACGCCGGGGTTACCTGCAGGCTGCTGGTAGCCAGCGCCACTGCCGCGCCAGGCAGGCTGCACGCTGGGCGCCGGGGTTTCAAGAATGCTGGCAGCCAGACCCATTTCGCCCTGCGGGCCAAATTCTCCGGCAGCCAGGCCGCTCGGGCGCACCATGGGTGAGATGGCTGCCGGGGCCGCCACCTGATCTTCCGGGCGTACATCGGCCAGGGCGCGATGCAGGGTGCCGTAGAGGAAGTCGTGGACCATGCGGCTGTCACGAAAACGCACTTCATGCTTGGTCGGGTGAACATTGACGTCCACAGTCGACGGATCGATTTCCAGAAACAGCACGAAGGTCGGGTGCCTGCCGTTGAACAGCACGTCGCGATAGGCCTGGCGCACCGCATGGGCCACCAGCTTGTCGCGCACCATGCGGCCGTTGACGTAGAAATACTGCAGATCCGCCTGACTGCGGGAGAAGGTCGGCAAGCCGACCCACCCCCACAAGCGCAGGCCACCACGTTCGATCTCGATGGGCAGCGCCTGCTCCAGAAAAGCCGGCCCGCAGACAGAGGCGACGCGGCGCGCACGGCTGATTTCGTCGCCAGCCTCGTGCAGGGCAAACACGGTCTTGCCGTTGTGACGCAGATGGAAAGCCACATCGAACCGCGCCAGCGCCAGGCGCTTGATCACCTCCTGCAGGTGATCGAACTCGGTCTTCTCGGCACGCAGGAATTTGCGCCGCGCCGGAGTATTGAAAAACAGGTCACGCACTTCCACCGAGGTACCCACCGGGTGCGCAGCAGGCTGCACGCGCGGCTCCATGTCACGGCCTTCGGTTTCCACCTGCCAGGCTTGGTCGGCGTCGGCGGTACGCGAGGTCAGGGTCAGGCGCGATACCGAGCTGATCGACGCCAGCGCCTCGCCACGAAAGCCCATGCTAAGCACGGCCTCGAGATCTTCCAGCTCACGAATCTTGCTGGTGGCATGGCGCGCCAACGCCAGCGGCAGGTCGTCTGGGGCGATACCGCCACCGTCGTCGCGCACCTTGAGCAGTTTGACACCGCCCTGCTCGACGTCGACATCGATACGCCGCGCACCAGAGTCCAGGCTGTTTTCCAGCAGCTCCTTGGCGACCGACGCCGGACGCTCGACCACCTCGCCCGCTGCGATCTGGTTGGCCAGGCGCGGGCTGAGCAAATGAATACGGGACATGACACTCACTACTGGGCTGCCAGCGCTGTGGCGGGTATCTGCAATGTCTGGCCGACCTTGATCACGTCACCATTGAGCTTGTTGGCACTCCGCAGGGACGCCAGGCTGATCTGGTAGCGCTGGGCGATCAGCGCCAGGCTCTCGCCGCGTGCCACCACATGCTCACGCGGGCCAGCGGCGATCTTGCCTTCATCACGCAGCCAGGCAACGTAGGTGCCAGGCGGCGGGTTCTCATGGAAGAACTGCTTGACCCCGGTGGTGATCGAACGCGCCAGCGCCTGCTGATGGCTGGCGGTATGCAGTTTCTTGGCTTCGTTGGGGTTTGAGATGAAACCGGTCTCAACCAGAATCGAAGGAATATCCGGCGATTTCAGCACCATGAAGCCTGCCTGCTCGACGCGCCGTTTGTGCAACGGGGTGATGCCGCCCATGTTCGACAGCACCTTCTGCCCGACATTGAGACTGGAGGACAGCGAAGCTGTCATCGACAGATCCAGCAACACGCCGGCGAGCATCTTGTCCTTGTCGTCGAGACTGACATTGCCGGCACCACCGATTAGGTCGGACTGGTTCTCGGCATCGGCCAGCCAGCGCGCCGTCTCGGACGTAGCACCCCGCTCGGACAGGGCATAGACCGAAGCGCCGAACGCAGAAGCCCGCGGCGCCGCGTCGGCATGAATGGACACGAACAGGTCTGCGCCTTTCTTGCGCGCGATCTCGGTGCGTTTACGCAGCGGAATGAAATAGTCACCGGTGCGCACCAGTTCGGCACGGAAGCCCTTTTCGGCATTGATCTGCCGCTGCAACTCTCTGGAGATGGCCAGGGTCACGTTCTTTTCGTACTGCCCCTTGACCGGCGACAGCGCACCCGGGTCCTCACCACCATGGCCGGCATCAATGGCGACGACAATATCGCGCTTGCCATTGGGTACAGGCGTCAACTTCGGTGGTGGCTGGGTCGGCGTGACCGGCACAGGAGGTGCGCTGGCGGCAATGCTGGGCGCCTGCGTGGCGGGGGGCGCACTGCCCTGATCGAACAAATCGACCACCAGGCGATGGCCATATTGCTGATTAGGCGCCAGGGTAAAGCTCTTTGGCGACACCGGCGCCGACAAATCGATGACCACGCGCAGGTCATCAGCGCTGCGCTGGGCCGAGCGCACACCGGTGATCGGGGTGTTGGCCAGCGAAAGTTGCTCGAGACTGGTAGCCAACTTGGCGCCACTGACGTCGATAACGATGCGATCAGGTGCAGCAAGGGTGAACACGCTGTGCTGTACCGGGCCAGACAGATCGAAGACCAGACGGGTATTGTCCGGGGCACGCCACAGACGCACGCTCCGTATATCGGAGGCAGCCAGGGCCTCGGCAGCCAGGGCCGCCAACAACACCCCCACAGCTGTAACCAGCGCGCCTATGCGCATAACCAACCCCATCGCTTCTTATTCATTCCTTGCTGCTCAGAGCCTTGCACCAGGCCTCCCCTTGAGCCCCATGCCCCTGCAGCAACAGCGAACGGCCGCTCGCTTGAGGGCTAATGGTAATGTCCAGGTCGGGCTTTGGCAAAACGCCCGCGCCACGCTGCGGCCATTCGATCAGGCACAAGGCATCCCCCTCGAAGTAATCGCGGATGCCAAGAAACTCCAACTCCTCAGGATCGACCAGGCGATAAAGATCGAAATGAAAGGCGCGCACGTCGCCGATTTCGTAGGGCTCGACCAGGGTAAAGGTCGGGCTCTTGACCGCGCCAGCGTGGCCCAGGCCGCGCAGAATGCCGCGTGACAGGGTGGTTTTGCCGGCGCCCAGATCACCATGCAGATAGATGATGCCCTGACCACCACTGATCTCGGCGATCCGCGCCCCAAGAGTCAGCATTGCGGCTTCGTCGGCCGCTTCGAGTTTCACTTCACACAAGGACACAACTCCTCCAATAACTGACGAATGGTGCAAGGCAGATCACCGGCAGCCAGCCCACGCCCCTGCGCAGCCAGCACCTCACCGGCACGTGCATGCAGCCATACCGCCAGGCAGGCCGCATCATACGCTGCCATGCCCTGCGCCAGCAGCGCACCGATCAATCCAGCCAGAACATCACCCAAGCCGGCTCCGGCCATCGCCGGATGACCGCGATCACACAGCGCCAGACGCCCATCCGGTGCTGCGACCAGGCTGCCTGCGCCCTTGAGCACCACCACCAGGCCAAAACGTTGCGCCAGGGCCCTCACGGCAGCCGGCCGATCAACCTGCACGCTTGCGGTATCGATACCCAGCAAACGCGCCGCTTCGCCCGGATGCGGCGTGAGCACGCCCTGACCAGGCGCGGCGACCTGCCCGGCAGCCAGCAGATTGAGCGCATCGGCATCCCAGACCTGAAGCATATCGAGACCACCGACGCCAGACAGCAAACTGCGCGACCAGGCCCCCTGACCCAGGCCAGGCCCTACCACGCAGACATCGGCTCGCTCGGTGAGTGCCAACAGCTGATTGGCCGAAGCCACCGCCGCACACATGATTTCAGGCCGTCGCACCAAAGCGGCCGCGACATGCTCGCCTCGTGTCGCCAGTGACACCAGGCCAGCGCCGGCACGCAGTGCACTGTCGGCACAGAGCAGCGCAGCGCCGCCCATGCCCAGATCGCCACCGATCACCAGCAGGTGACCGAACTGGCCCTTGTGCGCCACCGGCGAGCGCGCCGCAAGGCGCGGCAGATTGGCCGGATCGAGACGCTGCGCCACCCTGGGCGCCTGGGCCAATAGCTGGGCATCGCCTTGCAAATCGCCGAACTGCAGCTCGCCGCACAGCTCCGGGCCAACGCCTGTCAGCAGGCCGAGCTTGAGGGCGATGAAGGTCACGGTCAGGTCGGCGCGCACGGCCACACCAAGACACGCGCCGCTATCGGCGTGCAAACCAGAAGGAATATCCACCGCCAGCACCGGCAAGCCACTCTGGTTGAGCATGCGAATCGCCTGGGCATAAGGCTCACGCACCCCACCAGCCAGCCCCGTGCCGAGCAACGCATCGACCACGATGCCAGCCAGTGGTACGCATTCGCTCCAGGGCAGCACATCCACGCCCGCCCTTCGCGCCTCGGCGCAGGCCTGCTCAGCATCGCCACTCAGAGCAGCGGGATCACCCACCGCCAGCACGCGCACGCGCCAACCGGCACGCTGAGCCAGAGCCGCAATCAGGTAGCCGTCACCGGCATTGTTACCACGCCCGGCCAGCACGGTGATTACGCCGGCATCCGGCCAGCGCCTGCGCAAGGCGCGCCAGGCCGCGTGGGCGGCGCGTTGCATCAACTCGAAACCAGGCGTGCCGGCGGCGATCAACTGCGCATCCAGCACACGCACCTGTTCGGCACTGTGCAGGCTCAACGGCAAAGAGGCTGGTAGTAGATGCATGGCTCGCTCACCACGGATGTCTGGCAGAATTATACCTACGTCCATCGCCTGCGCCCGCCCATGTCCGATCAAACCCTCGACCTCAACGCTCTGGCCCTGTCCATCAAGGACTGGGGACGTGAGCTGGGCTTTCAGCAGGTCGGCATCACCGATGTCGAGCTGGGCGAACACGAGGCGCACCTGCAACGCTGGCTGGCAGCAGGCTACCAGGGCGAGATGGACTACATGGCCGCCCACGGCAGCAAGCGCTCACACCCGGACGAACTGGTACCTGGCACCCTGCGCGTGGTGTCGCTGCGCATGGACTATCTGCCCGGCAACACGCAGATGACCCAGCGCCTCAAAGAACCGGAACAGGCCTACGTATCGCGCTACGCCCTGGGCCGCGACTACCACAAACTGATCCGCAAGCGCCTGCAACAGCTGGCCGAACGCATCCAGCAGCAGATCGGTCCGTTCGGCTACCGCGCCTTCGTCGACAGCGCCCCGGTGCTGGAAAAGGCCATCGCCGAAAAGGCCGGTCTCGGCTGGATCGGCAAGAACACCCTGGTGCTCAACCGCAAGGCCGGCAGCTATTTCTTTCTCGGCGAGCTGTTCGTCGACCTGCCACTGCCGGTGGATGCCCCACACGCCAGCGAGCATTGCGGACGCTGCAGCGCGTGCATGGATATCTGCCCCACTGCAGCCTTCGCCGGACCCTACGTGCTGGATGCGCGGCGCTGCATTTCCTACCTGACCATCGAGCTGAAAGGCTCGATCCCCGAAGAGCTGCGTGCGCCCATCGGCAACCGGGTGTTCGGCTGCGACGACTGTCAGATCGTCTGCCCCTGGAATCGCTTCGCTCGCCCCACCGAACAGGGCGACTTCCAGCCGCGCCACGGCCTGGACAACAGCGGCCTGGCCGAGCTGTTCATGTGGACGGAAGAGGAGTTTCTCAGCCGCACCGAAGGCTCGCCGCTACGCCGCGCCGGCTACGAGCGCTGGCTGCGTAACCTGGCGGTCGGCCTGGGCAACGCGCCATCCACCATCCCGGTACTACAGGCTCTGCAGGCACGCCGCGAACATCATTCGGAGCTGGTGCGCGAGCATGTGGCGTGGGCCCTGGAGCGGCACGGCGCCCTGTAGCCCGGATGAAATCCGGGAATGGCGCCGCCTGCTTCCCCGAATTGCATCCGGGCTACGGTAGTCGCACAGTACGCGCGACGCGCCGGAGTGGCTCATTTACACCTTGAGGAAATGCTCACGGTAGTGGCGCAGCTCGGCAATGGACTCGCGAATGTCATCCAGCGCCTGGTGGGTGGCGGTTTTCTGAAAGCTATCCTTGACCGCTGGCGCCCACATGCCAGCGAGGATCTTCAGCGTCGACACGTCCAGGTAGCGGTAGTGGAAGTAGGCTTCCAGGGCCGGCATGTACTTGTAGAGAAAGCGGCGATCCTGGCCGATGCTGTTGCCGCAGATGGGCGACTTGCCCTTGGGCACCCACTGCTCGAGGAAGGCGATGGTCTGTGCTTCGGCAGCCGCCGTGTCGATCTTGCTTTCACGTACGCGCTGAGTCAGGCCGCTCTGGCCATGGGTGCGGGTGTTCCATTCGTCCATGCCGGCCAGAGCCTCGTCGCTCTGGTGGACGGCGATCACCGGGCCCTCGGCCAACACGTTCAGCTCACTGTCGGTGACGATGGTGGCCATCTCGATGATCACATCGCGCTCCGGCTCCAGCCCGGTCATTTCCAGGTCGATCCAGATCAGGTTGTTGGGGTTTTGCATGGTTAGGCTCCTTGGCTCAGGCGCCAAGTCTAGCGGATCTCGGCACCCTTCATGCGCCAGAGAAACAGGGACGTTTGCCGTCCTTCGTTGATCTCGAGCTCACGATCAGCCGGCACGCCCGGAATCTCGAAGGTGTTGCTGATCAGCCAGCTATTGGCGTGCATCTCGACTTGCGCCTTAGCCCACAGACGCGCCATCGGCACGGGCGAGAGAAAGCAGTAGACGACATCGAAGTCGCCGAGCTCGACCTGCCACAAACTCCGATAACGAATGCTGCAGTTCTCCTGCAGCAGGCAGCGTAGCCAGGCAAAAACAAAGAGCAGCGGCGCCGTCTCGACACCGACGAACTGCCCGCGCGGAAACCGTCTGGCCAGTTGCAGCAACGTACCAGCAGTACCACAGCCCAGGTCGACGAAGCGCAGCGGCGGCTCACGCTCGCTCAAGCACTGCTGCAGACGCTGCTGCGCCTTGCGCCCACTCAGGTAGAGCGGCACCTGTTCACGCAGACTGTTCCAGTTAACAAGTAGCAGCAGAACGAAGCCCAGCAGGAACAACCAGGCCGGTAAATCGGCGCGCTGCATTACCAGCAGCGCGGGCAGAAACGCCAGATTGATCCACAACCACCAGCGTGACAGACCCAGGCGCCAGCCGATCCCGGCGGCCACAACACCTTGCAGCAGCGCCACCGAAAACAACGACATGCGCCAGGGCAGCAACGCCAGCAGATAGACCAGCACCACCACAAGCGCCAGGGCAAGACCCTGCGCCAAAAGAGCGCGCAATAGCGGTAGCCGCAGCACCGCTCGTTCCTCGCCTGCCGTCATTCCCGACCTCTGTTCCTGACAGCCGAATGGCCGCCGAGCGCTCATGCTAAACTCGTCGCGATCAACACTCCACTACCCGGATGCTCCATGGCCAAACGCCAACTCAACCGCCGCCAGAACTGGCGGATCGAAAAGATTCAAGGCGAGCGTGCCGCCCGCGCCGCCAAGCGTGAATCGCGGGCAATGGAAGCACTGGAAGGCGGTGACCTCGGCCCGGAACAGACCGGCCTGGTAATCGCCCACTTCGGCGTACAGGTGGAAATCGAAGGTTTGCAGGGCGAGATGGCCGGCCAGGTGTTTCGCTGCCACCTGCGCGCCAACCTGCCGGCACTGGTCACTGGTGATCAGGTGGTTTGGCGCCCCGGCAACCAGGGTGACGGCGTCATCGTCGCGCAACTGCCGAGAAACAGCGAACTGTGCCGCCCCGACATGCGCGGCCAACTCAAGCCGGTGGCGGCCAACGTCGACCAGATCGTCATCGTCTTCGCGCCGCTGCCCGAGCCGCACGCCAACCTGATCGACCGTTATCTGGTTGCCGCCGAGCACGCGGGCATTCGCCCGCTACTGCTGCTGAACAAGGCCGATCTGATCGATGAGCAGAACCAGGTAGCGCTGGACGCGTTGCTCAAGGTCTATCGTGAGCTCGAGTACCCGCTGCTGGAAGTCTCGGCCCATCAGGGCGATGGCATGGAGCAGCTGAAACATCGCCTGAACGGAAACGTCAGTGTATTCGTCGGCCAGTCTGGCGTGGGCAAGTCATCCTTGGTCAACAGCCTGCTGCCCGGCGTCGATACGCGTGTCGGCGCGCTGTCGGAGTTGACCGGCAAGGGGACGCACACCACCACCACCGCACGGCTTTTCCACTTTCCCGGTGGCGGCCAATTGATCGACTCCCCGGGCATTCGCGAATTCGGCCTCGGCCATGTCAGCCGTGATGACGTGGAGGCGGGCTTCATCGAATTCCACGACCTGCTCGGGCGCTGTCGCTTCCGCGACTGCAAGCATGATCGCGAACCCGGGTGTGCGCTTTTGCAGGCCCTGGAAGACGGCCGCGTGCAGCCGCAGCGCATGGCCAGCTACCGACACATCATCGCCAGCCTGCCGGAAGGCGATTACTGATTATTCAGTTGATCGAACTGCAAGGCGCCTTCTTCGAAGATATTCAGGCGCTGCTGTAGCTGCTCTGGCGCTAGCGGTTCACTCGCCGCGTCCGCCGGAGCCTCGCCCGACGCGGGCGTAGTGCCTTCCTCGACGCCTTGTTCGCCCTCGATGGCGCGCTGCGCCTTCTTGGTCAGCACAACGATATCGATGCGCCGATTGACCGGATTGAATGGGTCCTCGCGGTCGAACAGCGCCGACGAGGCATAGCCGACCACCCGCGCCACCTGCTCGTCCGGATAGCCGCCCGCCACCAGCGTGCGCCTCGCGGCGTTGGCACGGTTGGATGACAGCTCCCAGTTGCCGAAATCGCCGCGCCCTACGAACGGTTTGGCATCGGTGTGACCGCTGATGCTGATCTTGTTCGGCACCGCGCGAATGGTGTCGGCCATGGCCAACAGGATGTCTTCGAAATAGGGCTGGAGGTTGGCACTGCCGAGAGCGAACATCGGTCGGTTCTCGGCGTCCATGATCTGAATGCGCAGGCCATCCTGGGTGATTTCGAACAGTATCTGGTCCTTGAAACGCTGCAGCTCGGGATTCTCTTCGACCTTGTTCTGCAGCTCCTGCAACAGCAGTTCCAGACGTTCCTGCTCCATCTTTTCAGCCAGGGTTTCGATCTGATCGGTACTGACGCCGGACTCATCCGGTTGACTCTCCGGCGTCTCGGAGATGTCCGGATTGAGGGTGCGCTCGGGCGCTGGCGTAGGCGTGCCGCCCAGGTCGATGGCGTACGGACTGGCACTCTCGGTGAAACCGATCGGGTCCTGGAAATAGCCGGAAATGGCTTTCTTCTGTTCCGGAGTGGCCGATGTCATCAGCCACATGACCAGGAAGAACGCCATCATGGCGGTTGCGAAGTCGGCAAAAGCGATCTTCCAGGCACCGCCATGGTGTCCGCCAGCGGTCTTCTTGACCCGCTTGACGATGATGGGTTGGTTATTTTCCATGGCTTAGCTGCCGCGCATGGCCTGTTCGAGCTCGCTGAAGCTCGGACGATGTGCCGGGTACAGCACCTTGCGCCCGAACTCTACGGCCAGGGTCGGCGGCATGCCCGAGGCAGAAGCGACCAGGGTCGCCTTGATCGCTTCGTAAAGGTTCAGCTCTTCCTTGGCGTCGTGTTCCAGCGCGTTCGACAGTGGGCCGAAGAAACCGTAGGAAGCGAGAATACCGAGGAAGGTACCGACCAGAGCAGTACCCACCTTCTCACCGATCTGCGCGTTGTCCGCCTCTGCCAGGATTGACATGGTGATCACGATGCCCAGCACGGCCGCGACGATACCCATGGCCGGCATGCCGTCGGCGACCTTGGCCACGGCGTGCGCCGGGTGCTCCACTTCCTCCTTGAGGCTGGCCAGTTCCATGTCGAACAGGCCTTCGAGTTCGTGCGGCGCCATGTTGCCGGAAGACATGATGCGCAGGTAATCGCAGATGAACGCAGTCATCCGCGCGTCCTTGAGCACACCGGGATACTTGCTGAAGATCGGACTGGCATTGGGATCTTCGACGTCCGCCTCGATGGCCATCATGCCCTCGCGGCGACTCTTGTTGAGGATCTCGTACAGCAGTTTGAGCACTTCGAGGTAATAAGCGTGGGTAAAGCGACTGCCAAACATGCTCAGCGATTTCTTGAAAACCTGCATGAACATGCTGCCGGGGTTGGCCTGGAGGAATGCACCCAGCGCCGCGCCGCCAATAATCAGAACCTCGAAGGGGTGGACCAATGCCATGAACTTCCCGCCCGAGAGTATGAACCCGCCGAGCACACAGCCAAAGACGACAATGATGCCTAAGATTTTTACCATGGAATAAACGCTTGTAGAGCCTAGTGGACGGGTTATTAAAAACAACCCTTCTAATTATCGGAGCTTATACGCCAGACTATAGCCAGTTATGGTCAAAAGCCAGTTCGACTCGAGCCAATATGCCGACGTCAAAGTCTCTGCCACGCACTCTGGACGCCTGGGTCCAACATCTGGGCAAGTTGCCACTGCCTATCGAGCAGCAGCAGCATGTGCGCCTGCGTCGCATCCTGGCAGACAGTCGCCGGACCTGGCGCGAAATTGCCGAGGCGATAGAGTCCAGCCCCTCTTTCGCCCTGCAGGTACTGCGCGAGGCAAACCAATCGAGCAACAGCCTCAGTGATCCAGCCGAGAGCGTCGAAACCGCGCTGTCGCGCCTCGGCCTGAGCCGCTGCGAAGCCCTTCTCAGCCAGGCGCCTGCCCTGCCAGAAAGCGACATCCCTCTAGCATTCAAGCAGATTTTGCTGATCAGTCAGCATGCCAGCCAACAGGCTCGTGGCCTGTTCGGTGCACGCCTGGCACGCCTGTGGAATGAACTGCACGGCTGCAGCCTGCTGTTTCTTTCACCCATCTGGCCATTGCTGTGCGCCCATCCGCAGCTGTTCGAGGCCTGGGAGCAACGTGTACTGCTCAAGGGTGAGCGACCCGCTGCAGTCGAGAAAGAGCTACTCGGCGTCACCTTGATCCAGCTGTGCGTCAAACTGGCCGAGCGCTGGCGACTGCCAGAATGGATCGTGCGCGGCTACCGCCTGCTCGAGCGTGATCGTCGCCAACTGGTCCGGGCACTGCACATCGCTCGCGACAACGAGCATCCGCTGCATCAACAGCAAATGCTCGACGCCGACATCCCCCTGCGCCACTGGCTCACCCATCCGAGCAACTGCGTGCTGCTGGCCAACGGCTTGGCAGTATCCGCCCACCACGCCTGGGATACCGCGCACAGCCTGCGCTGGCAACGTCTTACCGGACTTTACCTGCAGATCCCTCTGAATGAGCTGCAACAGGAAGTGCACCAGCACGCCGTGAGCAGCGCACGCCTGATTCACGATCACGCACTCTGGCACCCGGCCCAGGCACTGATCTGGCCATGGGACACCCATCGCCTGAAGCCTGCCGTCAGCACCGCAGCGCCACCCAAGCGCGATGACCTGGCCACCTGGCGCCAGCACTGTGCACGCCTGCTCGCCGAGCCCAGCACCTTTGCCAATGTGCCGCAGCTGACTGCCTGCGCCCGCGACGCCTTACAGGCCTGCGGCCTGAAGCGCGTGCTGCTGCTTCTTGCCGATCGCCAGCACACCCGCCTGCAAACCCAGCAACAGGCGGGGCTCGATGCCAGCGCGAGCACCCTGAGCCTCGACCCGGCACAAAGCCAGGTGTTGAAACGCCTGCTCAGCGCGCCAGGACAACTGCGCCTGACGCCCAGCAACGTGGCGCAGTTTTCGGCACTGCTGCCAGGCAACCTCAAGGCCCTGTTCCCCAGCGAGCATCTGCTGCTGCGCTCTGTGGCCAACAACGGTCGGGTAGTGATGCTGGTCGTGGCCGACCAGGGCGGCCAACCGCTCAATGACGTCAGCCTGCAGGCCTTTACCAAGACCGTGCAGTGCATCGAGCGCGCGCTGGGCAGCTTTTCCAGGCGCGGGCGCTGAAGCGCTCTGTTTCCGCTACAATCGACCTCTTTTCATTCAAGGAGGCCGTCATGTCCGCCTTCGACAACTTGCCACTGGTGATCGAGCCAGCCCAACTGGCCGAACGCCTGGATGCAGCCGACCTGATCCTGCTCGATCTGAGCAGCGCAGCGCGCTATGCCGCCGGCCACATCCCAGGCGCGCGCTGGGTAGATGCCAAGCGCACGCAACTGGGCCTGCCGCCCGCCCCCGGGCTGCTGCCCGAGCGAGCGCAGCTCGAAGCGCTGTTCGCCGATATCGGTCATCACGCGGATGCCGTTTATGTGGTCTACGACGATGAGGGCGGCCCCTGGGCCGGTCGCTTCATCTGGCTGCTCGACGTGATCGGCCATCAGCGCTACCACTTCCTCAATGGCGGCCTGCAGGCCTGGGTCAGCGATGGCCTCGAACTGAGCCAGGAAGCGCCAGCAGTGACCCGCACCGAGGTGACACTGACGCTGAGCGATGCCCCCACCGCTACCCGCGAGTACCTGCAATCGCGCCTGAATGCTGTCGACCTGGCCATCTGGGACGTGCGCGGCGCGGACGAATACCGCGGCGAAAAACTGAGTTCAGCGCGTGGCGGGCATATCCCCGGCGCCACCCATTTCGAGTGGACCGCCGGCATGGACCCGCAACGCGGTATGCGCATTCGCACGGATATCGCAGAAATCCTGCAAGGCCTGGGCATCACACCCGACAAGGAAATGATCACCCACTGCCAGACTCACCGCCGCTCCGGCTTCAGCTATGTGGTAGCCAAGGCACTCGGCTATCCACGCGTGAAGGCCTATGCCGGCTCCTGGTCCGAGTGGGGCAACCTGCCCGACACGCCCATCGAACGCTGAGTCCGTCGACCATTCAGTTGCACCCGGCCTGGCCACGCCAATGCCGGTTCAGAACCTTCAAGGAAACACGATGAAACAACGTCTTTTTATCCTCAGCCAGTACCTGCTGCCTCATCACCTGCTCTCGCGCCTGATCGGCTGCGTTGCCGAATGCCGTATCGGCTGGCTGAAGAATCCGCTGATCTCGTGGTTCGCCAAGCAGTACCAGGTCAACATGAGCGAAGCGCAAGTCGAGGACCTGCGTGCTTACGAACATTTCAACGCGTTCTTCACCCGCGCTCTGAAAGACGGCGCGCGCCCGCTGGATGAAACTCCCGGGGCCATTCTCAGCCCGGCCGACGGAGCAGTCAGCCAACTCGGCGCCATCGAGCACGGCCGCATCTTCCAGGCCAAGGGTCACAGTTTCAGCGCGGTCGAACTCCTTGGCGGCGACGCCGAACGTGCAGCACCGTTCATGGGCGGCCAGTTCGCCACCGTGTACCTCTCGCCGAAGGATTACCACCGCGTCCATATGCCGCTGGGCGGCACGCTGAAAGAGATGATCTACGTGCCGGGCCGCCTGTTCTCGGTCAACCAGACCACCGCGGAAAACGTGCCGGAACTATTCGCCCGCAACGAGCGCGTGGTTTGCCTGTTCGACACCGAGCGCGGGCCGATGGCCGTGGTACTGGTGGGCGCGATGATCGTTGCCAGCGTGGAAACCGTATGGGCCGGCCTGGTCACGCCACCCAAGCGCGAGCTGAAGAGCACCCGCTATGACGCGCAAGCACGCGGGCCGATCGAACTGGCCAAGGGCGCAGAAATGGGCCGCTTCAAACTGGGCTCTACTGCCATCGTCCTGTTCGGCCCGAATCAGGTGCAATGGGCCCAGGAGCTGGGCGCAGGCAGCGCAGTGCGCATGGGCCAGCTGATGGGCACGGTTCAGAACTGAGCCGCTGAGAAAAGGAACCCGCATCTCGACCGTTCGGTCATAGATCCGTACTCTGGCGAGGCAGGCCGTCCGCGCGGATGGGCTGCCAGCACAGGCAGATACTGCTAGAGTTCGAAAGACTATTACTAGAGCCGCTTGGTATTGCGTGGCCGGAGTATCCGAGTTTGATGGATAGACAGAGTACCCACCTTCAACTGTTGCGCGTTCCCACGCCGAGCAAGCAGAGCCTCAGTTTCTGCGACGGCAGCCCCCGCGATCTGAAACGCTGGATCGCAGGCCTGCCCAAGGCGAACATCGGTGAAACCGCACGTCAGTTGTATCAGAGCCTGGTGGAACTCAATCAATTCCTCACCCCTTCGGAAAATCGCCTGCAGTTGCTCGAACTGCTGCGCCCGGAAGTCAGCTTCGTCTGCCAACACCTGGAGCGTCACTTTCTCAACCAGGCCATCGTTCTCGACGAGCGCCCGCGCAAGGTGGCCAATCTGTGCCAGGCGCTGCAGAACCACCTGGCCGTCGGCTACAAGCTGATCATTTCCCGCGTGATCGCCCGCAGCGGCAAGGATCGCGACCAGTTGCTCGCCGTCTCCCTGCAACGCGCCAGCCACAGCCTGTGCAGTCCGCTGATTCGTGCCAGTCAGCTTTACTGCCCGGTTCCGGAAGGGCTCTGGCTGGAGCTGCACCAGCTCTATCAGATTGCCTGCGAGCAGCGCCTGCAGCGTCAGGTCATTCGCGACCCACTGGCACGCCATACTCAGGGCCTGAGCACCGAGCAGACCTACGTGACCGCACTGCTACTCGGCTGCGCGCGCACCAACCAGATGCGCCAGAACGGCATCGCCCGCCTGGCGCAAGCGCTGGAACCCTGGAGCGCACTGGTCAAGCTGCAGCCAGGCGATCATGCCGACAGCCTGTTCGTGCTGGCGCCGCAGGTCGACGGCCCGCCGCGCTACAAGTCGTTGTATCAGAGCAGCGAATTGCACAACCTGCTGGGCATCGATACGCAGCCGCTGGTCGATGCCATCAAGGAATACCTGGAACTCCCCGAAGAAGAGCGCAGCAAATCGCGCCTGATGATTCCGGAGGGCATTACCCTCGATCTGCTACAGCACGTTGCCGCAGCCTGGGGCGACATCGCCGAGCGCACCTTCCAGCGCACGCCGGGGCAAGGCAGCCTGACCCTGTGCATCGGTATGACCGCGCTGCATTTCTTCCTCTCCGGACGCTGCTCGTTCGCTGAAGTACTGAAACGCCCGGTAGAGCTGGGCGCTGCGGTATTCAAGCCGTCCACGGGCGAGCCTGATGTCTGGTCGAACGCCTTCGATGCCCAGCGCAATGCGGCTGACGAAATCCACTTCGAAGAGATTCAGTACACCAAGGTAACCCCCGGTGAACAGGCGCAGCCTGAGAACAATGGCGAGAGTTACCCGACCTTCCCCCTGCCCATCGTCAATCACAGCCCAGGTGGCTATTGCCTGTCCTGGCCCAAGGACGTCCCCAGCCAACTGCAGGCAGGTGAACTGCTAGGCGTACAAGACAACCCCAGCCAGGGCTGGAGCGTGGCCATCGTGCGCTGGATTCGCCAGGTGCGCGGCGGCGGCACGCAGATGGGTATCGAGCTGATCGCACCGCACGCGCGCCCCTGCGGCCTGCAACTGTTGCGCAAAGCCGAGCAGAACAGCCAGTTTCTGCGCGCCCTGCTGCTACCGGAAATCAGCGCTATTTCTCGTCCTGCCAGCCTGATCACGCCGCGCTTGCCATTCCAGGAGGGCAGCAAGGTCCTGATCAACGACCACGGCGAAGAACACCGCGCACTGCTCACCCGCAGACAGGTCAGCACCGGCAGCTTCAGCCAGTTCGAGTATCGCCGCGTAGGCGAAGAAGAAGGTGCGCCCGGGACACCGGTCACAGCCTCGCAAAGCCAGAAGCCTGCAGGGGAGGAAGATTTTGACTCGCTCTGGAAGTCGCTGTAGGCTCCGGCGAATTCACCATTTGTCGCCTTTTCGCGTCCGTTCGGCGCGGTAATGACCCCTCTATGGCCATCGAAAAAAAAACCATCCGCCTGCTGATTCTCGAAGATTCGCAGAACGAAGCAGAGCGCCTAGTCAGTCTGTTCCGCAACGCCGGGCATGCCACTCGTGTGCATCGTCTGACATCTAGCGAAGACCTGGCAGAGACACTGCAACAGACCTGGGACCTGCTGATCTGCGCAGCGAGCAGCGAGCATCTCGAGCCTGGCGAGGCGATCAGTGCCATCCGCCGTCAGGCCAAGGACATCCCCGTCATCCAGCTGGTCGAGGGAAACGATTCCGAGATCATCACCGAAGCCCTGTTGTTCGGCGCGCAAGACGCCCTGCCGCAAGGCGAGGACGAACGTCTGGTGCTGGTGGCCAAGCGCGAGCTGGCCAACCTCGAGGAACGTCGCGCCCGCCGTGCCGCCGAAGTGGCCTTGCGCGAAGCGGAGAAGCGCTGCCAGCTGCTGCTGGAAAGCTCGGTAGACGCCATCACCTACGTCCACGACGGCATGCACATCTACGCCAACCGTGCCTATCTCGAGCTGTTCAGCTACGAGGATGGTGATGAGCTGGAAGGCATGCCGATGATCGACCTGATCGCCAGTGCCGATCACGCTGCGTTCAAGGATTTCCTGAAGAACTACCAGAGTGCCGAAGGCAATGCCGAGCTCAATTGCCAGGGCGTACGTGCCGATGGCAGCAGCTTCGCCGCGCAAATGACCTTTTCCCCCGCCACCTATGATGGCGAACCGTGCATTCAGGTGGTGATCCGCGCGGAAACTTCCAATGCCGAACTGGAAGAGAAACTGCGCGAGATCAGCAGCCAGGATCTGGTCACCGGCCTGTTCAACCGCAACCACTTCCTCGAGCTGATGGACAACGCCGCCGAGCGCGCCGTCAACACCGGTCAGCCCTCGACCCTGGCGTACATCCGTGTCGACCGCTATGCCAGCATGCAGGGCGAGATCGGCCTGGCCGGCATCGACCTGCTGCTCACCGACCTGGCCGGTCTGCTGCGCGCACATTTCCCGGCGGATACCCAACTGGCCCGCTTCGGTGACGACGTGTTCGCCGCCCTGCTCCCGGGCCAGACGCCCGAGCAGTGCCAAGCCAGCCTGGCGCCCCTGCTGAAAAAAGTCGAAGCCCACCTGTTCGATGTCAGCGGCCGCACCGCGCAGACCACGCTGTCGATTGGCGTCGCCGGCCTTAGCGAGAAAACCGCCAAGGCGCAGGAAGTCCTCGATCGCGCGCACCGCTGCGCCGACGAGCTCAGTGACGGCAATGCCATCAAAGTGTTCAACCCGGCCGATGAACTCGCCGCAGCAGCCAACCGCGGCAGCCTGCTGGCGATGGTGCAGCAGGCACTGGAGAACAACAGCTTCCGACTGCTGTTCCAGCCGATCATCAGCCTGCGTGGCGATGCTCACGAACACTACGAAGTGCTACTGCGCCTTCTCAATCCGCAGGGCGCAGAGGTGCCGCCAATGGAATTCCTCGCCGCCGCCAAGGATGCCGGCCTCGGCGAGAAGATCGACCGCTGGGTAATCCTCAACTCGATCAAGCTACTGGCCGATCACCGCTCCAGAGGCCATAACACCCGTCTGTTCGTACACCTGTCCAGCGCCAGCCTGCAGGACCAGACGCTGCTGCCCTGGCTCAGCGTGGCACTCAAAGCCGCGCGCCTGCCGTCGGACTCGCTGGTGTTCCAGTTCAGCGAACCGGACGCCATCGCCTACCTGAAACAGGCCAAGGCGCTGACCCAGGGCCTGGCGGAACTGCATTGCAAGGTGGCCTTGAGCCAGTTCGGCTGCGCGCTGAACCCATTCAACACGCTCAAGCACCTGCAAGTGGACTTCGTCAAAGTCGATGGCTCGTTCTCCCAGGACCTGAGCAATGCAGAGAACCAGGAAGCGCTGAAAACCTTGCTCAGCAGCCTGCATGCCCAGGCCAAGCTGACCATCGTGCCCTTCGTCGAAAGTGCCAGCGTACTGGCCACGCTGTGGCAGGCCGGGGTCAACTTCATTCAAGGCTACTACTTGCAGGGCCCGAGCCAGTCGATGGACTACGACTTCTCGGCTGGCGACGAATAAATCCCACCGACGAAAAAGCCGCCTGAACAGGCGGCTTTTTCATATCCGACGCAGTGCTAGTGCTTATTCCTGTCCCTCACGGTCGCGAAAGCCGAGCAGATAAAGAACGCCGTCCAGTCCCAGGGTGGAGATTGCCTGCTTGGCCGATTGCTTGACCAGCGGCTTGGCGCGGAAGGCCACGCCGAGACCGGCCAGCCCGAGCATCGGCAGGTCGTTGGCGCCATCGCCGACGGCGATGGTCTGCTCCAGCTGCAAACCTTCCTTCTGCGCCAGCTCACGCAACAGATCGGCCTTACGCTGCGCGTCGACGATGGGCTCGACGGCCACGCCGGTGACCTTGCCGTTCTCGATCTGCAGTTCGTTGGCGAACACGTAGTCGATGCCCAGTTTGGCCTGCAGCTGCTTGGCAAAGTAGGTGAAGCCGCCAGAGAGAATCGCGGTCTTGTAGCCCAGGCGCTTGAGTTCGGCGAACAGCACCTCGGCGCCTTCGGTCAAACGCAGGGACGCGCCAATCTCTTCCAGCACGTCTTCCGACAGGCCCTGCAGCAAGCCCAGACGCTCCTTGAAGCTGGCGCGGAAATCCAGCTCGCCACGCATCGCGCGCTCGGTGATCTCGGCCACCTGCTCGCCAACACCGGCAGCCTTGGCCAGCTCGTCGATCACCTCGGCCTCGATCAGCGTCGAGTCCATGTCGAACACCGCCAGGCGGCGGTTACGGCGGAACACCGAGTCGCGCTGGAAGGCGATATCGACGTTGAGCTCCTGCGCCACACTGAGGAACTCGGCGCGCAACGCCGCCGGGTCGGCCGGTTCGCCGCGCACGGAAAACTCGATGCAGCCCTTGCCCTGTTCGGCCGGCATATCCAGCGGCATGCGCCCGGAAAGGCGGTCGATGTGATCGATGTTCAGACCGTACTTGGCGGTGATCGCGCTGACGCGCTGCAACTGCTCGGCGCTGACCTTGCGCGTCAACAGTGTCACGATATGGCGCGCCTTGCCCTGGCCACCGACCCACTGGCGATAGTCGTCTTCGGAGACCGGGGTGAAACGTACCTGCTGATCGAGCTCATAAGCGGTGAACAGCAGATCCTTGAGTACCGACTGGGAGCGGCCGTTGTCAGGAATCTCGATGAGGATGCCGAACGACAGGGTGTCGTGGATTACCGCCTGGCCGATATCGAGGATGTTCACCCCGCCCTGAGCCAGCACGCCGGTGATAGCTGCGGTAAGTCCGGGGCGATCCTCGCCGGTGATATTGATCAGGACGATTTCGCGCAAGACGCACCCTCCAAGGCAAACGATTGAGGCAGGCAAGCGGCGAATTGGCCACTGACCGACGAAAAGGCGCACATTCTACCCAGTTTCCCGCCAATCCGGGCAGCCATGCGCTTTGCCCGCCCCAGGGCGCTCGCTATACTGCGCGGCAACTTCAGTCGACAAGAGCCGTGCTCTGTGAACCGGCCCGCGCCCGTCAAACCCGATAACTTCTTCATCCTGATCTTCCACGCGCTGCGTCAGCGGCGGGTGCCTCTGGTGCTGCGCATCGCCAGCCACAGCCTGCTACTGGTGGCCTTGGCGATGGTCATCTATGCATGGGTCATGGGCATGCAGTTCAAGCAGGCCATGCAGCAGCAGGCCGATGCACTGGGTCAGGCGCTGATCACCCAGACGGCGGCCTCGGCCACCGAACTGCTGGTGTCCAACGACATCCTCAGCCTCAACGTGCTGCTGAACAACCTGGCGAAGAACCCGCTGGTGGCCCATGCGGCCATCTACAGCGTGGACAGTCGCATCCTCGCCGAAGCCGGCGCGCGCCCGACACGCAGCGTGCTGGGTGAAACCGAAGGTTTGTACTCCACCTCTATCACCTTCCAGGAAGTGATGGCCGGGCAGTTGCGCATCAGCCTGGACATGAGCCAGTTCCAGCAACCGATGACCATCAGCCTGCAGAGCATGGGTATTCTCAGCCTGATTCTGCTGGCCCTGACCCTGTCGCTGAGCATGCGCCTCGGCCGGCATATTTCCACCCCACTGCTGCAGATGCGCCTGTGGTTGCGCGACCCGGACGACCCTGCGCCAGGCGCCGGACGCAACGACGAGATCGGTGACCTGGCGCGTCAGCTGCAGGCGCGCCTGGTTCCGGAAAAACCGGAGCCCGAGCCGGAACTGGATGACGAACAGCTGCTTGATGACAGCGAAGACTATCTGCACGAAGAAGACGACGAGCGCTTCGACGAGCAGGAGGAGATCGCGGCCGAGCATGCTGCCTTAGATGAAGCGGACATCAGCGATGAGTATGGCGATGACGAGCCGCTCAAGCCCTGGCCTGACACGATAGAGCCGGATGACCCATTTGCCGACCTGCGTGACGAGTCCGAGGCGCCTGCACCGGTCGCCAAGGCTCCGCGCCGATCGCAGGCCAGCGCCGTACTGGCCATTCAACTCGGTGCCCAGGAGCAGCTGCGCCGTCTGCCGCGCACGCGCCTGCTGGACCTGCTGGATCGTTATCGGGGTTGCCTGGAACAGGCTGCTGCGCTCTATCAGGGTCAACTTCACACACTTAAGGACGGCAGCAGCCTGATGCTGTTCCACGAGCGCGAATGCGGCGAGGATTACCTGACCCACGCGATCTGCTGTGGCGAGCTGATGCGCGCCTTGGGCCATGCCCTGCAGATCGAGGTCGCCGACAGCGGCATCACCCTGCAACTGCAACTGGGGCTGACCCTGGGCAGTGATCTGGAAGAGCTGGGCCAGGCCGACCTGCTGCTCAGCGACAGCGCCCTGGACGCCCTGGCCTTGTCGCAACACAGCCGCAATCTGCTGCTGGTCGAGCAACGCGTCGCACAGGATGCCCTGGCCCGCCAGCGCGCCCGCATCCGCCCGATTGCCAGCCCGGAAGGAGCCAGCTGCGTGGAGCGCCTGCTCGATCCTTATCCCGCCCTGCTGGAGCGGCAACTGACGCGCATGCGCGACAGCCGAGTGTGAAAGCGGCGCAGCCCATGTAGGGCGGCTGCAACCCGCCAGACGGCCAACGGCGGGCTACACCCGCCCTACGCGCTGGCCAATGCGCGCCGCTGCGGGGGTTTCACACCGTAGCGCTGCAGCCAGTCTTTCCAGCGAATCCGCTCGTCCCGCACCAGCCAGCCATCCTGTTCGGCAAAGCTCTCCGACAACCATACCCCTCGGGTGCTGGCAGGCAGCAGCTCGCCCTTGCGCAGAGTGAACAGCCCACCGCTGGGCACGCCGCGCTGCAATGCCAGCAGATAGATATCCGGCCGGCGACGCTCCAGACGCGCCACCAGGCGGCCGTCTTCCAAGCATTCATCGACGTGGAACAGACTCAGCTGACGGGCATCACGTGGCAGCTCCAGGCTCAGGTCATACACCAGCTGCAAGGATGCGGTAGGCAGATGCACGTAGGCGCGCGGGCGCTCGAGCAAGGTCAGGTTGCCACACTGCACCGGCCGCGCAGCGCCGGACAGCGGGCTGAGGCGAAAGTGACTCGACTCGCGATAACGCAGCGCGCCCTGATAGGGCGTGGGCAACCAAGTATCGGCAAAACGCCCGCTCAGCCAGCCATCGGCGCTCTCCAGCAGGCACTCCTCGGCGACTTCCTGAATGGCGGTGAGCAGCGGCAGGTTGAGCTCATGCGCCGGCACATAGCCGGAAATCAGCTTGAGCACGGTGTCGCCGCGATCCGGCCGCCGCTGGCGCACCAGCAACCAGTAATCACGGCCATGCAGGCGCAGGGTCAGACGCACCGAGACGCCGAGGTTGGCCAGCTCGATGGAAAACCGCGAGCTGTCCGCCACCTCGACCGGGCGGCGGCGTTCGAGCATCTGCTGGAAATTCAGCGGCTGCCCCAGGCTCTGGTAGCTCAGCCCATCCGGGCTGGCTTCGACGAACAGCGGCAGGGTCTTGAAGTTACTCGGGTCCTTGCGGATCAGCGTACGCGGCATCTCGACTCCTTGTTCCGGCTGGGCATGAGACGGCTCGGCAGCCAGCGCTCACGCGAGGGTCAGGTTGAAGCGAAAACCGCTCAAGGCTGCCCCAAGCCGACCACCCAGTACAACCCAAGGCTGTAAGAGGACGTGACTGGGGACTCAGCGGATGCCCTGTAAAACCGCCGCGACAGTCGCGACATTGGCCGCCAGGTGCGCGGGCGTAATGGTGCCGACGATGGCGCTGCTGACGCCTGGGTGGCTGAAGATCAGCTCGAAGCTGGCACGCACCGGGTCGACACCCTCAGCCAGGCAGGCATGCCCACTGGCCAGCGCCTTCTTGATCAGGATGCCCTTGGCGTGACTGGCAGCGTAGTCCAACACCGGCTTCTCGCCCTGTTCACTCAGGTTATAGGTGACCATGGCACAGTCGCCTTGTTCCAGCGCCAGCAGCCCGCCTTCGACGGTCTTGCCGGAAATGCCGTAGGCGAGAATCTTGCCTTCGCGCTTGAGCTCAGCCAGCGTCTCGTACACCCCTGTTTCGCGCAGCACTGCCAGATCGTTACCGTCGGAATGCACCAGCAGCAGGTCGATGCGGTCGGTTTCCAGGCGCTTGAGGCTGCGCTCGACCGATAGACGGGTATGCGCCGGCGAGAAATCGAAATGCGACTGGCCCTGCTCGAATTCCTCGCCGGTCTTGCTGACGATGACCCACTCATCACGCTGGCCACGCAGCAGCGGGCCGAGACGCTGCTCGCTGACGCCATAGGCCGGCGCGGTATCGATCAGATTGATGCCCAACTCGCGCGCCTGATTCAGCAGGGCACGAGCCTGGGCGTCGTCGGGAATGGTGAAGCCGTTGGGGTATTTGACGCCCTGGTCGCGACCCAGCTTGACCGTGCCCAGGCCCAGCGGCGACACCTTCAGGCCGGTGGAACCCAGCGGGCGATGCAGATCGTGCAGCGTGCTCATGGCAGCAGCGCCTCCCAGACTGGCTGGCTCAGCGGCGGGTGCGGCAGCTCGGGCAGCGGCGCATGACTTGCCGGCTGCACATGCTCACGCTGCAGCGTGGCCAACACGCGATCGGCGAAGTCCGGCGCCAGCGCCAGCTTGGTGGGCCAACCCACCAACAGGCGCTGCTGTTCTGCGAGAAAGGCGTTGTCCGGGCGCACCAGGCCCGACTGCGCGGGTTCGGCGCGATCCACACGCAGCGTGGCCCAGCGTGTCTGGCTCTGGTCGACCCAGGGCAGCAACGCCGCCATTTCCTTCTGCGCAGCCTGAATCTGCGCCGCCTCGTCGCGGGCGACGCCATCGGCTTCAGCCAGATCGCCGCCCAGATACCAGACCCACTGGCCATCGGCGGCCGGATGGGTGGTGACGGTCACCCGCGGCTTGGGCCCACCGCCGAGGCAGTGAGCGTACAGCGGCTTCAGCGCCGGCCCCTTGGCCAGCACCATATGCAATGGACGCAACTGCTGCGCCGGCTGTTCGATACCCAAGGCCGCGAGCAGCTCGGCGTTACCGGCGCCGGCACTGAGCACCACGCGCTGTGCGCGAATCTCGCGGCCGTCGACAATCAGCCCGCACAGTTCGCCATTGTCCTGCAGCGGCTCGATACGCTCGGCAGCCAGCAATCCGTCGCCAGCCAGTTCGGCCAGGCGAGCGATCAGGCTCGGCACATCGAGCACCAGCTCGGCCAGACGATAGACCTTGCCCTTGAACTTCGGATGCTGCAGCGCCGGCGGCAATTGCTCGCCCTTGACCTGATCGACGCGGCCGCGAACGGCCTTGCTGGCGAAGAAGCTGGTGAGGTTGCCGGCCAGGGTGCCGGGCGACCACAGGTAATGCGCGTCGGAAAGAATGCGTACGCCGGACAGATCCAGCTCGCCGTTACCGGCCAGCGCCTCGCGCCAGCGGCGCGGCATGTCGGCGATGGCCTCGGAGGCACCGGTCAGCGCGCCATGCAGGGCGTATTTGGCGCCACCATGGATGATACCCTGCGACTTCAGGCTCTGCCCGCCGCCCAGGCTGCCGCGCTCCACCAGAACGGTGGCGAAACCCTGCTGAAGCAGGCGCGCGTTGAGCCAGAGGCCGGCGATACCGCCGCCGACGATCAGGACATCGGTGCTGAGAGACTGGGACATGAACGGGCCTCGGCGAAAAACAGGCGCGCAGTATAACCCGCCAGCTACCTCACCCGCGGCCCATCAGTGCCCGGTCGATTGCGAGAACAGCTGAATCACCACCACGCCACTGACGATCAGCCCCATGCCGAGCACGGCCGGCAAATCGAGCTTTTGCTGGTAGATGAACATCGCCGCGATGCTGACGAGGACGATGCCCAACCCCGCCCAGATGGCGTAGGCGATGCCCACCGGGATGGTGCGCACCACCAGAATCAGCATCCAGAAGGCGATCGCGTAACCGCCGATCACCAGCAACAGCGGCAAGGGTTTGTTGAAACCGTCGATAGCCTTCATCGAGGTGGTGGCAACCACTTCGGCCGCGATGGCAATGGCGAGATAGAGATATCCGGGCATGATGGCGACTCCTGAAAGATGATCGCAATTCTAAGTTCTTCCATGATGGGATAAAGTCATTACCTATCTGTATTTGAGATAGGTCAGCCATGAACTGGAATCTCGATCAACTGCAACTGTTCGTCCGTACCGCTGAGAGCCGATCCTTTTCTGCTGCAGCTCGGCAAACCGGACGCGCGCAATCGGCGGTCAGCACCGCCATCGCCCTGCTCGAAAGCGATCTCGGCGTCCCCCTCTTCGAACGCAGCAGCGGTCGCCAGCCACAGCTGACCGAGGCAGGCGCGGCGCTGCTGGAGCAGGCCCGCAGCGTGTTGCAGCAGTGCGAGCGCCTCGATGGCCGCGCGCTGGGCCTGGCCCGCGGCGAGGAGGCGCGCCTGCGCCTGGCGCAGGACGAGGCCATGCCTTACCAACCGGTGCTGGCCAGCCTGGAAGCCCTGGCGGCTGCCTTCCCCCTGCTTGAAGTGCAGCTTTCCAGCGGCGCCCAGGGTGACGTGGCGCGCAAGCTGCTGCAGCACCAGGCCGATCTTGGCCTGCTGTTTCATCACGAGCAGATGCCCAGAGCCCTGGAAAGCCAGCGCCTGGGCACCATCGAGATGGTCACGGTATGCAGCCCGCACCACCCGCTGGCCGAGCTCGACAGCGTGGAACGTCGCGACCTGGCCGAACACCGCCAACTGCTGATGACGCCGCAGGACAGCCACTACCCCGGTGGCGAGCAGATCAGTCCGCTGGTGTGGCGCGCCGACAGTTTCTACGTGATGGCCGAGCTGGTGATACGTGGCGTTGGCTGGGCCTGGCTGCCACGCCACGTAGCGCAGTACCCGACCTACCAGGGCCACCTGCAGGAACTGCGCAGCGACTGGGCACCGCTGCCGCTAGTGGTGGAGCTGGTCTGCCGTCGCGACGGCGCGCTCGGCCCCGCTGCCAACTGGCTGGCCGACTGCCTGGCGCGTGAACTGCTGCGCCCGCAGGCATGATCGCGCTTCCAGAGGATGACCGGCGGCGCTAGCAGGCCGTTGAAAAACGTAGGCGAGGCAGCCAATGCAAGGCAAAAACAGGCGAAAAAGCGGAGTTTACGAGCTGTAAATGAGCATTTTGAGCCTGTTTTTAACGCAGCAGTGGCAACGCAGATAGTTTTTCAACAGCCTGCTAAGCTGCGCCCCCATGAACAGACACCTCTACACCCTGCTGCTGCACCTGGCCCTGCCACTGATTGCCCTGCGTCTAGCCCTGCGCGCACGCAAGGCACCGGCTTATGCGCGGCGTATCAATGAACGCTTCTCCCTCGGCCTGCCGGCAATGAAACCAGGCGGCATCTGGGTACATGCGGTATCGGTCGGTGAAAGCATTGCCGCCGCACCGATGATTCGTGCGCTGCAGGCGAACTATCCCGAGTTGCCGATCACCGTGACCTGCATGACGCCGACCGGCTCTGAGCGCATCCAGGCACTGTTCGGTGAAAGCGTGCAGCACTGCTACCTGCCCTACGATCTGCCCTGGGCTGCCGCGCGTTTTCTCAACCGTGTACAACCGCGCCTAGCCGTGGTGATGGAAACCGAGCTGTGGCCGAACCACATCCATCAGTGCGCCAAGCGCGGTATCCCGGTGGCCCTGGCCAATGCGCGCCTTTCCGAGCGTTCGGCACGCGGCTATGCGCGCTTTGGCAAACTCACCGCACCGATGCTTGCCGAACTGTCGCTGATCGCCGTGCAGACCCAGACCGAGGCGCAGCGTTTTCTCGACCTGGGCGCTCGCCCTGGCTGTGTGGAGGTCACCGGTTCGATCAAGTTCGACCTGAAGATCGATGCCGAGCTGCTGCAGCACGCGGTCGAGTTACGCCGTCAGTGGCAAGCAGAGCAGCGACCGGTGTGGATTGCCGCCAGCACCCATGCCGGTGAGGACGAGATCATCCTCGCCGCCCATCGCCAACTGCTCAGCAATCACCCCGATGCGCTACTGATCCTGGTGCCGCGCCATCCAGAGCGGTTCAACTCGGTCAATGAACTCTGCCTGAGCCAGGGACTGACGACGCGCCGACGCTCAGCGGGTGAAACCGTGCAAGCCGGCGACCAGGTGCTGCTCGGCGACACCATGGGCGAGTTGCTGTTTCTCTATGCGCTGACGGATATCGCCTTCGTCGGCGGCAGCCTGGTGGCCAACGGCGGCCATAACCTGCTGGAGCCAGCCGCACTGGGCAAGCCGGTACTGAGCGGCCCGCACCTGTTCAACTTCCTGGAAATCGCCGCGCAATTGCGTGAAGCCGGCGCACTGAACGAAGTGGAAAACGCCGTGCAGTTGGCGGACAAGGTTGCGACGCTGCTGAACGAACCGAGCGAGATGCAGCGCATGAGCCAGGCGGGCCTGAGCGTGCTCAAGGCCAACCAGGGCGCGCTGGAGCGCTTGCTGAGTGGGTTACGTCGCCTGATTTAGTTCGGATCAAACAGGGGTAGGGTGCGCCGTGCGCACCGCCAACCCGATCGGTGCGCGCAGCGCACCCTACGTGCCATATCGCCGAAACTAAAAGCCCGACGCGAGTCGGGCTTTTAGTTTGCTGCGAACGGTTCAGAAATCCTGATTGTTCTGCAGGCGGTCTTCGGCGGCAGAGGCCAGATCTGGCGGCAGGAAGTCCTTGTCCGGGTTGTAGTCCGGCTTGAGGAAGCTGCCCAGCGCCTCCAGGTCGGCCGGACTGAGGGTGCCGGCAGCCTGCTTCAGGCGCAGGTTGTTGAGGATGTAGTCGTAGCGCGCGTCGTTGTAGTTGCGCACGGCGCTGTACAGCTGACGCTGGGCGTCGAGCACGTCGACGATGTTGCGGGTACCGACCTGATAGCCGATCTCGGTGGCCTCCAGCGCGCTCTGGTTGGAGATGATCGACTGGCGACGCGCCTGCACGGTTTCCACGTCAGTATTCACCGCACGGAACAGGTTGCGGGTGTTCTGCACCACCTGGCGACGCAGGCTCTCGCGCAGTTGCTCGGTCTGGCCGAGGCGCTGGTAGGCCTCGCGCACCTGCGAGCTGGTCAGACCGCCGCTGTACAGAGGGATATTCAGCTGCAAGCCGATGGAGCGCTGCGAGACGTCGCCGCTGTAACGCGGCGCACCAAAGGAGCCGGAATTGGTGAACCCCAGGCTGTCGTTATCGCCCTGCTGATAGCTGGCCACGGCATCCAGAGTCGGCGCATGACCGGCCTTACGCTGGCGCAGATTCTCTTCGGCAGCCGTCACAGCGTAAAGGCTGGCCTGCAGGTTGAGGTTCTGTGCCGCGGCGGTGTCGACCCAGGCCTTGGCATCATTCGGCGTCGGCGCCAGCACCGGCAGGGTGTGGACGATCCCCTCGACGGCCAGATAATCGCGGTTGGTAAGGGTCACCAGGGCTTCGAAGGCGTCATCCACTGCACGCTCGGCGAGCAGGCGGTTGGCACGGGCCGTATCGAAACCGGCCTGCGCTTCGAGCACATCGGTCTTGTCGGACAGACCGACATCGAAACGTTCATTGGCCTGGTCCAGCTGACGCTTGAATGCCGCTTCCTCGGCCTTGGTCGAGGCCAGGGTGTCCTGCGCACGCAACACGGCGAAATAGGTTTCGGCGCTCTGCAGAATCAAATTCTGTTCAGTGGCAGACAACTCCAGCGAAGCCTGCTCGCTGGTGGCCTCGGCAGCCTGCAACTGGAACCAGCGGTCGGCACGGAACAGCGGCTGACTGAGGTTGGCCTGATAGACCAGGCCACTGCGCGAGAGCGTCACGCTGGGCGAATCAACCTCGGTGCGCGTGTCGCCGTAATTGGCACCGGCGGACAGGTTGGGCAGCAAGCCGGCACGCGCCTGCGGTACGACTTCGCGGCGCGCCTGATAATCGGCGCGCGCGGCGGCGATATCGGCATTGTTCTTCGCCGCTTCCTGATACACGGTGACCAGGTCGGTCTTGCTCGACAGAGGGGCCTCTTCGGCCTGAACCAGGCCCACCGAAGCGGCGGCCACGGCGATTGCCAGGGATAGTCTGCGCAACATGATGGATGTCGATCCTTGAATAGGCGGTAATCGGCAAGGCTACGGGTCGCCACAGTCGGGGGTCAAGCGCGCCATGGACGGCATCAGTCTAGCTGGCGGCAAGCTATGTTGCTCGTCGGGAACAATCCGCCACCAGCAGCGCGAGCAGTCGCTTTCCGACGCACGGGTCGATATTTATTGACCACCGAGTTGGTTTTCTCCCACCAGCTTGTTTAGACTGCCCAAGTTCTTGTCGGGGTGCCCCAAATGCGGGGCTGAGATTGGCAGCTGCCGGATCCCGTTGAACCTGATCAGGTTAAGGCCTGCGTAGGGAACAAGATGTCCTCGCCAGCGTACCGGCGAGTCCTCTCGACACCGCCCACGGTGTATCTCGCGCCCTTCGTCCGCTCAGGTTCCAACCTCCGACATCTATCCCGGAGAGAGCCTTGATGAGCACACAACAACAAAAGAACCTGAGCGAAAGCGCCCAGGTCGACCAACAGTCGGTACAGCCCTTCCCCCGTTCGCAGAAAGTCTACGTACAAGGCACACGAGCGGATATCCGCGTGCCGATGCGCGAGATCAGCCTGGACGTGACACCGACCGACTTCGGTGGCGAGATCAACGCCCCGGTCACCGTCTACGACACTTCCGGCCCCTACACCGACCCGAGCGTCACCATCGACGTGCGCAAGGGCCTGGCCGACGTGCGCAGCGCCTGGATCGAAGACCGCGGTGACACCGAGAAACTGCCGGGCCTGTCCTCCGAGTTCGGCCAGCGCCGCCTCAACGATGCCGAGCTGACCAAGATGCGCTTCGCCCACGTGCGCAACCCGCGCCGGGCCAAGGCCGGGCACAACGTCAGCCAGATGCATTACGCCAAGAAAGGCATCATCACGCCCGAGATGGAATACGTCGCCATCCGCGAAAACATGAAGCTGGCCGAGGCACGTGAAGCCGGTCTGCTGGGCGAACAGCACGCAGGCCACAGCTTCGGCGCTGCCATCCCGAAAGAGATCACCCCCGAGTTCGTACGCAGCGAAGTCGCTCGCGGCCGCGCCATCATCCCAGCCAACATCAACCACGTGGAGCTGGAGCCGATGATCATCGGCCGCAACTTCCTGGTGAAGATCAACGGCAATATCGGCAACTCGGCGCTCGGCTCCTCGATTGAAGAAGAAGTGGCCAAGCTGACCTGGGGCATCCGCTGGGGTTCGGACACGGTGATGGACCTGTCCACCGGCAAGCACATCCACGAAACCCGCGAGTGGATCATCCGCAACTCGCCGGTGCCGATCGGCACCGTGCCGATCTACCAGGCGCTGGAAAAGGTCGGCGGCATCGCCGAAGACCTGACCTGGGAGTTGTTCCGCGACACCTTGATCGAGCAGGCCGAACAGGGCGTGGACTACTTCACCATCCACGCCGGCGTACTGCTGCGCTATGTGCCAATGACCGCAAAACGCGTCACCGGCATCGTTTCGCGCGGCGGCTCGATCATGGCCAAGTGGTGCCTGGCGCACCACAAGGAAAACTTCCTCTACACCCATTTCGAAGACATCTGCGAAATCATGAAGGCCTACGACGTCAGCTTCTCGCTGGGCGACGGCCTGCGTCCGGGCTCGATTGCCGACGCCAACGACGAAGCGCAGTTCGGCGAGCTGGAAACCCTTGGCGAGCTGACCAAGATCGCCTGGAAGCACGACGTGCAGTGCATGATCGAAGGCCCCGGCCACGTGCCGATGCAACTGATCAAGGAGAACATGGATAAGCAGCTGGAATGCTGCGACGAGGCGCCGTTCTACACCCTCGGCCCGCTGACCACCGACATAGCCCCGGGTTACGACCACATCACCAGCGGCATCGGCGCGGCGATGATCGGTTGGTTCGGCTGCGCCATGCTCTGCTACGTCACGCCCAAGGAGCACCTCGGCCTGCCGAACAAGGATGACGTCAAGACCGGCATCATCACCTACAAGATCGCCGCCCATGCCGCCGACCTGGCCAAAGGGCACCCCGGCGCGCAGATCCGCGACAACGCCCTGTCCAAGGCGCGCTTCGAGTTCCGCTGGGAGGATCAGTTCAACCTCGGCCTGGACCCGGACACCGCGCGCGCCTACCACGACGAAACGCTACCGAAGGATTCGGCCAAGGTGGCACACTTCTGCTCCATGTGCGGGCCGAAGTTCTGCTCGATGAAGATCACCCAGGAAGTGCGCGAGTACGCCAAGGAGCAGCGTATCGACGCCGTCGATCTGGATGCCGAGCAAGGCATGCAGGCCAAGGCCGAGGAATTCAAGGCGCAAGGCAGCCAACTCTACCAACGCGTGTAGCAGGCAGTCATGGAAGCTTGATCTGGCAGCGCTATGCTCGCTAGTGTGACAGGTAACGGGCCGCATCAGACCGTGTGAAAACGTAGCGTGCGAAGCTCAGGCAAGGCATAGAACGGCGAAAAGCGCAGTTTACGAGTTGTAAATGAGCATTTTGAGCCGTTTTTTAACGCAGCATGAGCGAGCGCAGTAGTTTTCACACAGTCTGAGCTTGGCCCGTTACGACTATCTGGGGAGTTGCCATGGGCAAAGACGACATCGACATCATCGAGCGCGAGAACTGCTTTCGCGGCTTCTACCGCCTCGACCGGATCAAGCTGCGCCATCGCCAGTTCGCCGGCAACATGGGCCCGCAGCTGACCCGCGAGCTGTTCGTGCGTCACGACGCCGTGTGCGTGCTGCCATACGATCCGCAGCGCGACGAAGTGGTGCTGATCGAGCAGTTTCGCGTCGGTGCCATGGACAAGAGCGCCAACCCCTGGCTGCTGGAGCTGGTCGCAGGCCTGATTGACAAGGACGAGGAGCCCGAGGAGGTCGCGCGTCGCGAAGCCATCGAGGAAGCCGATCTGCCCCTGACGTCGCTGTGGCCGATCACCCAGTACTACCCTTCGCCTGGTGGCTCGGACGAGCGCGTGCATCTGTTCGTCGGTCGCTGCAGCAGCATCGGTGCCGGCGGTGTGCATGGCCTGCCTGAGGAAGGCGAGGACATCCGGGTACAGGTGATGCCGCTGGAGGATGCCCTGGCCGCTGTGCGCGACGGGCGTATCGACAACGCCGCCAGCATCATCGCCTTGCAATGGCTGGCGCTGAACCGCGACGAAGTGCGGGGGATGTGGTCGTGAATCTGCTGCGCGAGCGCTATCGGGTCGACCTGGTCGAGCTGCAAGCGGCTTGCGAGGCCAACTACGCGCGCCTGATGCGCCTACTACCGAACATGCGTGAGCACACGGAAAGCCGCCGCGTGGCGCTGAGCCAGGGTGAGCATCTGCTCGGCGTGCTGGCGCTGGAGGTGTTGGAAAGTTGCCCCTACACCACCACCTTGTGCGTGCGCCAGGAACACAGCCTGCCCTGGCTACCGGTGCCGCAGCTGGAAGTGCGGGTCTATCACGACGCGCGCATGGCCGAGGTCGTCAGCGCAGAGAACGCGCGTCGCCTGCATATCCGCTACCCCTATCCCAACGCGGCGATGCATCAACCGGACGAAAAGAGTCAGCTCAACCTGTTCCTCGGCGAATGGCTGAGCCATTGCCTGGCCTGCGGGCATGAACCGCAGCCGGTGATGTAAGGCGGCGATCAAGCTTTTCGATGCCTGGCCGATAGCGCGGCGTCGTATTGTTTGGGCGGCCCGCCCTGCCTGACGACTGTCGCGAACGATGGCAAAAAGCGCTTCTGGCGTTTTTTCTGTGACCTGCGTCCGCTTCCCGGGTTTTCCCTTTGCTGCGGCAACCACCATAATTCACCCGATTGCGCCCTAGGAGATGGTCTTGCCGAGCCTGCCCACCCAATCCACTGATTCCTCGGTACTGCTGGTGCAGTTGTCCGACAGTCACCTGTTCGCCGAAGCGGACGGCAAGCTGCTGGGCATGGATACGTGCGACAGCCTGCAGCGGGTGATCGAACGGGTCCTGCAGGAACAGCCGCAGATCGACCTGATTCTGGCTACAGGTGATCTTTCGCAGGACGGCAGCGAAGCGTCGTATCAGCGCTTTCGCCAACTCACCTCAGCCATCGACGCACCAACCCGCTGGCTGGCCGGCAACCATGACGAAATTCCTCCCATGCAGGCCGCCTGCCAGGGCAGCGAGCTGCTGGAACCGGTAATCGACCTTGGTGCCTGGCGCATCGTCATGCTCGATTCATCGATCCCCGGCGCTGTTCCCGGTTTTCTTGCCGACAGTCAACTCGAACTGCTCGAACGCGCCCTCAGCGAAGCGCCGCAGCGCCATCACCTGATCTGCCTGCACCACCATCCGGTCTCCATCGGCTGCAAGTGGATGGAACCCATCGGCCTGCGCAACCCCGACGCCCTGTTCGCCGTGCTCGACCGCTACCCGCAGGCACGCACCGTGCTCTGGGGGCATATCCATCAGGAGTTCGACCAGCAGCGCGGTAATCTGCGCCTGCTCGCCTCGCCTTCGACCTGCGTGCAGTTCGCGCCGGGCAGCGAGGAGTTTCAGGTGGACAGCGAAGCCCCCGGCTATCGCTGGCTGCGCCTGCATGCCGACGGCAGGCTGGACACCGGTGTATCGCGCGTCACCGGCATCCACTTCGAAGTGGACTACAGCGTCAAGGGTTACTGACATACCCCCAATCAGCTTGAAGCTTGCAGCTTGAGGCCCCGGACGAGTAGCCTCCCGCTCCATGACCGCATCCATCCTCTATATACACGGCCTGAACAGCTCGCCAGCCTCGCACAAGGCCAGCCAGTTGAGCCGCGCCATGGCCCACCTGGGCCTGGAAAACCAGTTGCGCGTACCTGCCCTGCATCATCATCCGCGCCAGGCCATCGCCCAGTTGCAGGCGCTGATCAGCGAACTCGGGGCGCCGGTGCTGGTGGGCAGCTCCCTGGGTGGCTACTACGCCACTTACCTGGCCGAACAGCATGGACTCAAGGCGCTGCTGATCAACCCGGCCGTGCAGCCGCACCTGCGTTTCGACGGCTACCTGGGCCCACAGAAGAATTACTACAGCGACGAGACCTGGGACCTCACCGAGGATCACGTCCACGCCCTGGCCGAACTCGACGTTGCGCCGCCGAGCGACCCGACGCGTTACCAGATCTGGCTGCAAACCGGCGACGAAACACTCGACTACCGTGACGCCGAGCGTTACTACCGCGCCTGCGCCCTGCGCATCCAGGCCGGGGGCGACCACGGCTTCCAGGGCTTCGCCGAACGCCTGCCGACACTCTTCGCTTTTGCCGGCATTAACGCCACACTTTGGCGCGATACCGACTTTTCCGCATTCAATTGACGACCAAGAGACCCTATGGCCCAGCAGAACGCCTATAACGCAGACGCCATCGAAGTCCTTTCCGGCCTCGACCCGGTGCGCAAGCGCCCGGGCATGTACACCGACACCACACGCCCCAACCACCTGGCCCAGGAAGTCATCGACAACAGCGTCGACGAAGCCCTGGCCGGGCACGCCAAGTCGATCCAGGTGATCCTCCACGAGGATAATTCGCTGGAAGTGCTCGACGATGGCCGTGGCATGCCGGTGGATATCCACCCGGAAGAAGGCGTGCCGGGCATCGAGCTGATCCTTACCAAGCTGCATGCCGGCGGCAAGTTCAGCAACAAGAACTACCAGTTCTCCGGTGGTCTGCATGGCGTCGGCATCAGCGTCGTCAATGCCCTGTCGACCCGCGTGGTGGTCACCGTCAAGCGTGACGGCAACGAATACCAGATGAGCTTCGCCGACGGTTTCAAGGCCAGCGAGCTGGAAGTCATCGGCAACGTCGGCAAGCGCAACACCGGCACCAGCGTGCATTTCTGGCCGGACGCGAAGTACTTCGACTCCTTCAAGTTCTCCATCAGCCGCCTCAAACATGTGCTCAAGGCCAAGGCCGTGCTCTGCCCGGGCCTGAACGTCAGCTTCGAAGACAAGGCCTCGGGCGAGAAGGTCGAGTGGCATTACGAGGACGGCCTGCGCTCCTATCTGGTCGATGCCGTCAGCGAGTTCGAGCGTCTGCCGGCCGAGCCCTTCGTCGGCAGTCTGGCTGGCAACAAGGAAGCCGTGGACTGGGCCCTGCTGTGGCTGCCTGAAGGCGGCGACGCGGTGCAGGAAAGCTATGTCAACCTGATCCCCACCGCGCAGGGCGGCACCCACGTCAACGGCCTACGCCAGGGTCTGCTCGATGCCATGCGCGAGTTCTGTGAGTTCCGCAACCTGCTGCCGCGCGGCGTGAAACTCGCCCCGGAAGACGTCTGGGAACGCATTGCCTTCGTTCTCTCGATGAAGATGCAGGACGCGCAATTCTCCGGCCAGACCAAGGAGCGCCTGTCCTCGCGCGAAGCCGCCGCCTTCGTCTCCGGTGTGGTCAAGGATGCCTTCAGCCTGTGGCTCAATGCCCATCCGGAAACCGGCCTGGCGCTGGCCGAACTGGCCATCAGCAACGCCGGCCGCCGCCTCAAGGCCGGCAAGAAGGTCGAGCGCAAGAAGATCACTCAAGGCCCGGCGCTGCCCGGCAAGCTGGCCGATTGCGCGGGGCAGAATCCGCTGCGCTGCGAGCTGTTCCTGGTCGAGGGCGACTCCGCCGGCGGCAGCGCCAAGCAGGCACGCGACAAGGAGTTCCAGGCCATCATGCCGCTGCGCGGCAAGATCCTGAACACCTGGGAAGTGGACGGCAGCGAAGTCCTGGCCTCACAGGAAGTACACGATATCGCCGTGGCCGTCGGTATCGATCCCGGCTCCAGCGACCTCTCCGGGCTGCGCTACGGCAAGATCTGCATCCTTGCCGATGCCGACTCCGACGGCCTGCACATCGCCACCCTGCTCTGCGCCCTGTTCGTGCGTCACTTCCGCCCGCTGGTGGATGCCGGTCACGTCTACGTGGCCATGCCGCCGCTGTATCGCATCGACCTGGGCAAGGAGATCTTCTACGCCCTCGACGACGCCGAGCGCGACGGCATCCTCGACCGCCTGGTGGCCGAGAAACGTCGCGGCAAGCCACAGGTCACCCGCTTCAAGGGCCTCGGCGAGATGAATCCGCCGCAGCTGCGCGAAACCACCATGGACCCCAACACCCGACGTCTGGTGCAACTGACCCTGGATGATTTCGAAGGCACCCGCGAAGTGATGGACATGCTGCTGGCGAAAAAACGCGCCGGTGATCGCAAGAGCTGGCTGGAAACCAAGGGCAACCTGGCCGAGGTACTGGCCTGATGCGTAATCACCTCCTTGCACTCGGTCTGTTGGCCGGCGTCGCGAACGCCGAGCCAGTGGTGCTGGAAGAGCTCAAGCTGGAGGCCGAATACCCGGTGACGGAAATGCCGGGCGGCAACCTGTCCGGCCTGGCCCTGTGCGGCGAAACGCTGTGGGCAGTTTCCGACCGTGACGACGACCGCCTCTATCAACTGCATAGAGAGGAAGGGCTGCTGCGCGCCGAAGCAGAAACCTTCGTCGCCCCCGAACCGCCCGAGAGCGCCCTGCCCTGGGGCCTGCGCATGCGCAACTGGGTGGCCGGCCTGGTACGCGGTGGCGCACTGGATTTCGAGGGAATGTCCTGCGACGCGCAGGGTAACCGCTATCTGGTCAGCGAAACCCGCGCCGCCGTACTGCAGGTCAGCAGCAACGGCAACGCGCAGTGGCTCAACCTGCCCAGCGGACTGGTGCGCCAGGCCCGCGCCAGCGGCATGCTGCTGCACTTCAACCAGGGCTTCGAAGGCATCGCCATCGATCCGGCCGGTGATCGCCTGTGGCTGGCTGCCGAACAGCGCCGCCGCGGCCTCACAGTACTGCATCGTCGCGGCAGCGGCTGGCGTTGTACCGGCGGCTGCGTGCTGACCAGCGAAAGCGGTGACGAGGCGTCGCCCGAAGCGCTCGGCGGCCATATGGCACCACGCGACTTCTCCGGCCTGGCCTATTTCGGTGAAAAGCTTTTTACCCTTGAGCGTCAGGCCCACCGTATCTGCCGGCGCACACTGAGCGACGGTGTCGCGGAGATCTGCTGGTCCTTCGCCAGCGAAGCCCTGAGCGAACCACGCCGCTACGCACCGGACTACGGCATGGCCGAAGCGCTGTGGATCGACAAGGATGGCGCCTGGATCGGCGTTGACAACGGCAGCCAGACCCGCGCCGATGGCGAAGAGCGTCCCATCGTCTGGCGTTTTGCCGCGCCCAAGGGCGGCTGGAGCCGGCGCCCGTGAGCGAACAGACGCCGGGCCGTCGTGCCGGACGAGTGATGTTGGTGCTCGCCTGGGGCGCCGGCCTGCTGCTGGCCACGCACTTCTTCGGTAACTGGGAAGATCGCCAGCGCAACCCCAACCAGACGCCGCAGTCGGTGCATGGCGATGGTTTCGTCGAGGTGAGCCTGGCCAGCAGTCGTCAGGGTCACTACTTGGTCAATGGCCAGATCGATGGGCATGACGTGACCTTTCTGCTCGACACCGGCGCCACCCAGGTGGCAATACCCAGCGCGGTGGCCGAGCGTCTTGGCCTGCAACGCGGCGCGCCGATCATCATCAGCACGGCCAACGGCCGTGCCACCGGGCATCGCACACGTCTGGACAGACTGCGCCTGGGCGATATCGAACTGCGTGACGTCGCCGCACTGATCGCCCCAGGCATGGACGGCGACGAAGTGCTGCTGGGCATGAGCGCCCTGAAACAACTCGAATTCAGTCAGAAGGGCGGCACCCTGGTGCTGCGCCAATCAACCTTGCAATGAGGCCCGCATGAGCGAATCCCTCGATTTGAGCCTGGAAGGCGTTGAACGCCGGTCACTCGCCGATTTCACCGAGCAGGCTTATCTCAACTACTCCATGTACGTGATCATGGATCGCGCCCTGCCGCACATCGGCGACGGTCTGAAGCCGGTGCAGCGGCGCATCGTCTACGCCATGAGCGAGTTGGGCCTGGACGCCGACTCCAAGCACAAGAAATCCGCGCGTACCGTCGGTGACGTGCTCGGTAAGTTCCACCCGCACGGCGACAGCGCCTGCTATGAAGCCATGGTGCTGATGGCGCAGCCGTTCAGCTATCGCTACACCCTGGTGGACGGTCAGGGCAACTGGGGTGCACCGGACGATCCCAAGTCCTTCGCCGCCATGCGCTACACCGAAGCGCGCCTGTCGCGCTATTCGGAAGTGCTGCTCTCGGAACTCGGCCAGGGCACCGTCGACTGGGTACCCAACTTCGACGGCACCATGAACGAGCCGGCGACGCTGCCGGCGCGCCTGCCCAATCTGCTGCTCAACGGCACCACCGGCATCGCCGTGGGCATGGCCACCGACGTGCCGCCGCACAACCTGCGCGAGGTAGCGGCCGCCTGCGTACGCCTGCTGGACGAGCCGGGCGCCACGGTCGAGCAGCTGTGCGAACACATTCAGGGGCCGGACTTCCCCACCGAAGCCGAAGTCATCACGCCCAAGGCCGATCTGCTGAAGATCTACGAGACCGGCCGCGGCTCGGTACGCATGCGCGCCGTCTATCGCATCGAGGACGGCGATATCGTCGTCACCGCCCTGCCGCACCAGGTGTCCGGGGCCAAGGTACTGGAGCAGATCGCCGCGCAGATGCAGGCCAAGAAGCTGCCGATGGTCGCCGACCTGCGTGACGAATCCGACCATGAGAACCCCACGCGCATCGTCATCATCCCGCGCTCCAACCGCGTCGATGCCGACGAACTGATGACCCACCTGTTCGCCACCACCGATCTGGAATCGAGCTACCGGGTCAACACCAACGTCATCGGCCTCGACGGCAAGCCGCAGGTCAAGGACCTGCGCACCCTGCTGACCGAGTGGCTGGTGTACCGCGTCGGCACCGTGCGCCGTCGCCTGCAGTTCCGCCTGGACAAGGTGGAAAAGCGCCTGCACCTGTTGGAAGGTTTGCTGATCGCCTTTCTCAACCTCGACGAGGTGATCCGCATCATCCGCACCGAGGACCAGCCCAAGCCGGTGCTGATGGAGCGCTTCGGCCTCACCGACGTGCAAGCCGACTACATCCTCGACACCCGCCTGCGCCAACTGGCGCGCCTGGAAGAGATGAAGATCCGCGGCGAGCAGGACGAACTGGCCAAGGAACGCGAGAAACTGCTGGCCCTGCTCGGCAGCGAAGCCAAGCTGAAGAAGCTGGTACGCAAGGAAATCATCGAGGACGCCGAGAAGTACGGCGATGACCGCCGCTCGCCGATCGTCGCCCGCGCCGAGGCCAAGGCCCTCTCGGAAACCGAGCTGATGCCGACCGAGCCGGTTACCGTGGTGCTCTCGGAAAAAGGCTGGGTGCGCTGCGCCAAGGGTCACGACATCGACGCCACCGGCCTGTCCTACAAGGCTGGCGACGGCTTCAAGGCCGCCGCGCCGGGGCGCTCGAACCAGTACGCGGTGTTTATCGACTCCACAGGCAGGAGCTATTCGCTCGCCGCCCACAGCCTGCCGTCGGCACGCGGCCAGGGCGAACCACTGACCGGTCGTCTGACGCCACCACCAGGGGCGACCTTCGAATGCGTGATGCTGCCGGAAGACAGCGCCCTGTACATCATCGCCTCCGACGCTGGCTACGGTTTCGTGGTCAAGGGTGAGGATCTGCAGGCCAAGAACAAGGCGGGCAAGGCGCTGCTGACTCTACCCAACGGTGCCAAGGTGGTCGCACCCAAGCCAGTCAGTAACCTGGAAGACGACTGGTTGGCCGCGGTGACTACCGAAGGTCGCCTGCTGCTGTTCAAGGTCACCGATCTGCCGCAACTGGGTAAAGGCAAGGGCAACAAGATCATCGGCATTCCCGGCGAGCGCGTAGCCTCGCGTGAGGAGTATCTGACCGATCTGGCCGTACTGCCCAGCGGCGCCAGTTTGGTTTTGCAGGCCGGGAAGCGTACCCTGACACTCAAAGCCGACGACCTTGAGCATTACAAGGGCGAGCGCGGCCGCCGTGGTAACAAGCTGCCGCGAGGCTTCCAGCGCGTCGACCAGTTGCTGGTGGAATAGCGTCGGCAACACGCCCCGTTCGTCCGGGATATCCGCGCTACCAGCCAGCAGGCAAGGCTGGAGTCGTAGCGCGGTTTGACGGATGATACACACCCCGGGTCATGCGCAAATGACCCCACAGCATGATATGGGATCGATATGCAGCTGCCCCAGAAGCGGCTGCCTGGAATTAATGATGACTGTAGTACGCCCTGTGGCGCTGCTTCTGACCACGCTGCTCGCATTGAGTGGTTGCAGTCTGCTGCAGCAGAAGCCGGTTCCTCTTTACCAACTCGATAGCGGCAGCGCCGTGACGCCGACCCAGGACAACGGTGTGACCGTACTGGTCGGCCCGATCAGCGTCGCCGATTACCTGCGCCAGCAAAATCTGCTGCAACGCCAGGCCGATGGCAGCCTGGTGGCCGCGCATGATGCCCGCTGGGCCAGCGGTCTGGCCAACGATATCGACCAGCAGATGCTGCGCCAGTTGGCCTGGCGCCTGGATAGCCAGCGCCTGGTTCTAGCCCCGGCGGCACCAGGCTTCAGTGCCGATGCTCAGGTCATGCTGACTATCACCCGCCTGGATTCCGGCCCGACTCAACCTGCCGTGCTGGAAGCTCAGTGGCGCTTGCTCGACCGCCGCGGACAACTGCGCGACAGCCGGCTGATTCGTTTGGAAGAAGCGCACGGTGGGCCCATGGCCGAACAGGTCAAGGCGCAGAGTGTCTTGCTGCAACGTCTGGCGGCTGAACTGGCTGTGGCCATTCAACCCATCGCTGCAGCCGAGCCTACCCCCGAGCCGCCGCGCAAGAAGCCTCCAGTGGCCAAAGCCAAACCGCAGGACCCAGCCGCTTCCGGGCCGAAGATTCCGGTGGCGGAACCGATCAAGATCGATACGGAAGTCTTCCGTTTCTAAGAGAAAGCCCGCAGATGCGGGCTTTTTCTTGTAGGGTGCACCACGTGCACCAAGCTCGCGGCGGATTGGATTACCTTGATTACTTGAGCTCGCTGGAACTCTTGCCCAGCAGGCGCCGGGCGACGATCAGCAACTGAATCTGCTGGGTGCCTTCGAAGATATCGAGAATCTTCGAATCGCGTGCCCACTTCTCCAGCAACTCATCCTCACCGTAGCCCAGCGCACCGGCCAGCTCCACGCACTTGAGCGTCACCTCGCTGGCCACACGTCCGGCCTTGGCCTTGGCAATCGAGGCCTCTTTCGAGTTGGGCAACTTGTTGTCAGCCATCCAGGCAGCCTTCAAGGTCAACAGACGCGCCGCCTCCCATTCCGCCTCCAGGCGATACAACGTGGCCTCGGCATGGGTAACGCTCAGCAGTGGCTTGGCGTAATCAAAGCGGCAACCGGCCTTGCTCAGCAATTCACGGGTACGCTCCAGCGCCGCGCGCGCCACGCCGACCGCCATGCCAGCAACCAGCGGCCGGGTGTTGTCGAAGGTTTCCATGACCCCGGCAAAGCCCTTTTGCACGTCGATCTCGGCGTTGCCCAGCAGGTTGGCCGCCGGCACCCGACAATCGCTGAGGCTGATCGAAGCCGTATCGGATGCCTTTATCCCCAGCTTCTTCTCCAGACGTGTAATCGTCATCCCCGGCGTGCCCTTCTCCACTACAAAGGACTTGATCGCCGCACGCCCCAGACTTCTGTCCAGCGTGGCCCAAACCACCACGGCATCGGCGCGCCCGCCGGAGGTGACGAAGATCTTCTCGCCGTTGAGGATGTAGTGGTCGCCATCCTTTACCGCCGTGGTGCGAATCGCCGCCGAATCCGAACCACAGCCCGGCTCGGTAATGGCCATGGCCGCCCAGGTCTTGCCGAACCGCGCCAGTTGCTCGTCATTGGCCACCGCAGCAATGGCCGCGTTGCCCAGCCCCTGACGCGGCATGGCCAGCAGCAGGCCGACATCGCCCCAGCACAGCTCAATCACGCCGAGCAGCGCAGCCATGTTGCCACCATTCTTGATGCCTGCCTGCTGCTCACGTGCTGCCCCACGCTTGCTGGCCGAGCCGGCACCGACGGCGTCGGGCGAGCCCTCGTTCATGCCGTCGAGCAGCGCGGCGAGCAGGTCCAGCTCCTTGGGATAGGCGTGCTCGGCCTGGTCGTACTTGCGCGAGATCGGCCGGAAATAGTGCTTGGCCACCTGCTGCGCCTGCTGCTGCAGGCCGCGGAATTTTTTCGGGGTTTCCAGGTTCATGGTTGCCTGCCTGTTCAGAGATGAAGGCCGCCAGCGAGCACCGCCAAGCTGCGCAGGTCGCGATACCAGCGCTCGACCGGGTGCTCCTGGGTAAAACCATGGCCACCGAGCAGCTGCACCGCGTCGGAGCCGATCTTCATCGCCTTATCCACGCAGAGCAGGCGTGCCAGGTACGCCTCACGGCGAAACGGCAGACCAGACTCTGCACGGGCGCAGGCACGCCAGAGCAGCAGGCGCATGGCGTCCAGCTCGATGGCGATGTCGGCCACCATGAAGGCCACCCCCTGGCGATGACTGATCGGCTCGCCGAACGCCTGGCGCTCGTTGCAGTAGGTCGTCACGTAGTCCAGTGCCGCCTGCGCCGTACCGACTGCAAGGGCACAGAATGCCAAGGCCGAATAATCGAGAAAGGCCGGAAAGTCGAAGCCATCAGCTGCCAGACGGCAATCGCTAGAAACCTTGACGCCTTTCAGCTCAATACGTGTCAACCCACAAGCCTTGAGCCCCATGCCCGGCTCGGCACGGCGACAGACACCTTTGCTCGCCGCATCGACGATAAACAGCGCCGGGCCATCAACTGCCTGCGCGCTTACGATCAATCGACTGGCAGCCAGACCGGCGATGACCAGCGCCTTCTCCCCATCGAGCAGATAGTGCTTGCCGCGCTTGCGCGCCCGCGTCGCGGGTTGACCAGCATCGGTCAATACGCCGGGCTCTGTTACCGCCAACGCGAAGCCTGGCGCGCCCTGTTCACTGACGAATGCCGGCAACCAGGCAGCCTGCTGCGCAGAGCCTCCCCAGCGCCGAATGCAATTGGCAGCAGACAGCGGCACCAGCAAGGCCGCGGCCAGAGAAAAGTCGCCCTGCGCCAGGCTCTCGGCGATCAGCGCGTTGCTGAGCACGGTGCACTCCCCAGCAAGACCACCTTGCGCTTCGGCAACACCATAGTGTGCCAGGCCCAGTTCATGCGCCTGATTGAGCAGTGCCGCAGGCACGTGAGCCTCGGCGTCGGCCCCGTGCGCAGCCGGGCGCAGAACCTCCAGCGCGAAGCTCTGGAGCATGTCCACCAGCATCTGCTGTTCTTCGGTCAGTGACAGATCAAACAGGTCGTCGGCCGCCGCGCGCGGCTTGTTGCTGGTGCCGCCGGCGGCCAGGCGAAAACTGGCGCGGCTACCGCTGTAGACGAGCTTCTCGAAGGATTTGCGTACCTTGAGGCGGTCTGGCCAGTCGGCCTGGGCCAGCTTGCTCAGTACGCTCAGGGCCTGGCCCTGGGTATCGACGATCATGGCATCTCGCTCCACGTGAGAGATGCCATCGATGATGCGCTGCCGACTGACGCACGCCTATGACCCTCAAGACGCGGCGCGGCGGCAATCGGGTCAAGCCATCGCCAGGGAAACGTACTGGCTGAGCAAGACCTGCGCCTTGCTCAGCCAGCCGTCATTTGCTGCGAATCTTCTCGACGATAGCGGTGGTGGAGCTGTTTTCCACCAAACCGAGCACACGCACTTCGCCGCCATAGGCCTGGACGATATCGGCACCTACCACCTGATCGATACCGTAGTCGCCGCCCTTGACCAGCACATCCGGCTGCACCTGCTTGAGCAGGCGCTCGGGCGTGTCTTCACCGAAGCTCACCACCCAATCCACCGCCCCCAGGCCGGCGAGCACTGCCATGCGCCGGTCGACGGCATTGATCGGACGCCCCGGACCTTTCAGGCGGCTGACCGAGGCGTCATCGTTGATCGCCACGATCAGACGATCCCCCTGCGCGCGCGCTTGCTCCAGATAGGTCACGTGGCCGGCGTGAAGGATGTCGAAGCAGCCGTTGGTGAAAACGATCTTCTCGCCATGGGCGCGGGCGTCGTCGATGGCGATCAGCAACTGATCCAGGCTCAGTACGCCCCGCTCGGAACCTTCTTCACGCTGTACCGCGCGACGCAGCTCGGGTGCGCTGATGGCGGCAGTGCCCAGCTTACCGACAACGATGCCGGCAGCCAGGTTGGCCAGGGCCACCGCCAGCGGCAACTCTTCGCCCGCAGCAATGGAAGCTGCAAGGGTAGAAATCACCGTATCGCCTGCGCCGGTGACGTCGAACACCTCGCGAGCACGGGCTGGCAGGTGCAGCGGGGCGTGATCCGGGCGCAGCAGGGTCATGCCGTGCTCGCCACGGGTCACCAGCAGGGCCCCCAGCTCCAGTTCGCGCATCAGCGTGGCACCCTTGCTGACCAGCTCGGCTTCATCGGCGCAACCGCCAACGATAAGCTCGAACTCGTGCAGATTGGGGGTGATCAGGCTGGCGCCACGGTAGATGGAAAAGTCCTTGCCCTTGGGATCGGCCAGCACCGCAATGCCCTTGTTGCGCGCGGCCTGGATCAGCACCTGATGATTCTGCAGCGCACCCTTGCCATAGTCCGATAGCACAAGCACCTTGATCCCATCGAGCAACGTATCGACCTCACGCGCCAGGGCGACGGTGTCGGTGTTGAACGGTTCCTCGAAGTCCATACGCAGCAGTTGCTGGTGACGGCTCATCACCCGCAACTTGACGATGGTCGGCTGGTCGTCGAGGCGCTGGAAATGAGTTTCCACGCCGGCGCCATTCAGGCTGTCGCTGAGGCTTTCGGCGGCCTCATCATTACCGGTCACGCCAACCAGCAAGGCCCGCGCACCGAGTGCGGCGATATTCAGGGCCACGTTGGCAGCACCACCGGGACGATCCTCGATCTGGTCGACACGCACCACCGGAACCGGCGCCTCCGGAGAAATCCGCGAGGTGCCGCCATGCCAATAGCGATCAAGCATCACGTCGCCCACCACCAGAACGGCGGCTTGGTCATAGCGGGGCATGGTCAGCTTCATGGGAGCTCCAGAGCAAAAAATGGAGAGGATAATAACATGGCCACTCAGTCAACCCGAGCATCCCTATCGGGTAACGCGCGCACCCAGAACAGCTCATGACGACGTACTGCCTTGCGGAAGAAATCATCCTGGCCGACTTCGGGCCAACGCCGCCCAGCCAGTACCCACTGAATTAAGCGACGAAGGCGTTTTTTGAGAGGCAATGGCGTCTGCAAATCATGCTGCATGGCCAACGCCTGCGCCTTGTCCATCCGCACAGAATCTTTCAGAAGCGGGCTCCACAGTCCATCGATCGATAGGCCTGTATGGCAAGGGGGCAACGATATGCCATTGCCAACAGGCCCCATGGGCCAACGATCATTATCATATAGGTGATTGGCATAGAGCAGACGCACCTCAGGGCTCCATTCACTCAGGGCAACTGCCTCGTCGAGAAGCTTGCTGGCCTGTATATGATCAGGGTGAGGATCAAGTTCCGGATGAGGTAGAACCACTACCTCAGGACGAAAAGCAACAAGCAGAGTAGCCAGATCACCAACAAGGTTCCGCCACGATGGCACTCCATCGAGATCGCCAGGCAAAGTAATAGGATTGAAACGGCGCACACTGCGTATATCCGACTCACCCGACTCCAGAGACGGGAAAGCCTGCTCTGGAGCCGAGGCCATGGGCGTCAGTTGAAGACAGTAGTACCCCAACTGCACACACCTGCTTGCGGGCACACCCCCCCACAGCGGAACAGCCAGGCTACTCCAGCTACGCAGGCGCCCCTTGAGACGGGCCGCCGCGGCCCTGTCGAGGCCCATGCGTGCATAGTTATGAGCCTCGATTTCACCTTGAGTGAGCGTCACAATGCAGGCCTCATCGCTTCGACTATAGAGACCAAAGGCAGCGAGCTCGGCATCGTCCGCGTGTGGCGCAATGACCATCACGCGTCGCATTGCATAATCGGGGTTTGAAAATGCGTATAACCGTACGTCAGGCGAGAGCCGGCAGAACCGCGTACGCAATCGCAGTTTTCCGCTTTGTAGCTCGGGCAACAGACCAGAAATATTGAGGTAACGCCGACCACGCGCGCCCGGCTCGAAATCCTGCCTGTCAAGTATTGACTCAGCACAGACCAGAATATGGGGGTCTAACCAGCGTCCCAGCCAGGAACTATTGATGGACACTTCAAGAATGAGCGTGTCCATCGCATTCGTAAGATCGACTGTATCCAGAGCTATCTGCCCCTTGCTCAATGTCCCGCTAGCGACTTGGCTCGAAGCAGGAAATGAATACTGATAGTCGTCTCGCGGCGAGTAAAAGAGATGGTCAGAGAACCATGCCTCGTGAGCAATCCAAGCCAAGAGTAGAAGTACTGGCAGACTACTCCAGCCAGCAAACCAGTCCAGCGCCACCATAATCGGTAACGCAACAGCCATAGTAATGCGCTTGTTGCGCCGATGACGGCGCAACAGTCCTTGCTTACGTGTTTCCATTTTTTTATGTCCGAAACGCGGCAACCCTGCTGCACCAACGATCCTTGTACTCTCGATCGGCTCTGCCGAAAGAGTAGCGCAATGCCTTTCCTTGTTGTCGAGCGTCAGACCATGCAGCTTGAGTATTGATGAAACTCAGGACACTGCCCGGACTGAGGTGTTGAGCACGAGGGTCGACTCCGCCATTGATGTACTCGTAACTGAGCCAGTTTGGCGACTCAACCCTGTACAACACCTGAACAGCAGTAGGAACACCATCCAACATCAGCAGGGAGCCTTGAAGCAGTTCGCGCAACAACGTAAATACTTCACTCAGATGGCCTTTTCCCGGCACGGGAAAGCCCCAGCGTCGCTCGAACAGTTCGGTATAGATAGCAGCGAAGTCATCTGGAGCGAACTCGCCCACAGAGCGTACCGTACCGCCGGCCTCCTCGAATAGGCGTAGCTCACGCCTCTGGTTATAGCGAAACTTCTTCGAAAGCTCCTCAGGGGCTCGAGCCATCGCCAACTGCTCTTTCTGCAGACGAAGCCCTGGAAAAACCACCCGATTAAGTTCGGAGATGTAGCTCACCTCATGCCGCAACGGTGCTCGTGCGTCCACAGCGGCAGGGAGAATGATTTCAGCATTGCCAAGGTCAAAGAGTTCACGCTGCCCTTTGCTCTTCAGAACCTTGCGCGAAAGTGCGAGGTAGCGCCCCCATGTAGGAATGGCAGCTTGAATTTCGCCCCCAACAAAATATCCGAGGTAACGCACGGGTATACCGGCAAGGCTAGAAAGCCGCTCGACCACTAGCGGGTGGGTAATGACGCTCCCCCCGAATCGAGCCCAGGCTAAAGCATAGTCCGCTGCCTCGATCACTTCCCAGCCACGCTCCCTCCAGAAACGCAGATAGCCAAGCATCAAGTATCCTGCTCGATTGAATTATCAGTGCCAGCATCTTCAAATTGCGTGGAATGCAAGCGAGCGTAGTATCCGTTACGCTCCAACAACTCGGCATGACTGCCGCGCTCGACGATCTGCCCCTGATCCATCACCAGAATCAGGTCGGCCCTCTCGATGGTGCTCAGGCGGTGAGCGATCACCAGCGTGGTGCGCCCCTGCATCACCTGGTCCAGGGCGGCCTGGATATGTCGCTCGGATTCGGTATCCAGTGCTGAGGTGGCCTCGTCGAGAATCAGCACAGGCGCATCCTTGAGCAGCGCGCGGGCGATAGCCAGGCGCTGGCGCTGACCGCCGGACAGCAGCACGCCGTTCTCGCCGACCAGGGTGTCATAGCCTTGCGGCATCTTCTCGATGAACTCGGCGGCATAGGCATCGCCCGCCGCCTGCTGAACGGCTTCGAGCGGTGCGCCGGCCAGATCGCCATAAGCAATGTTGTTGCGCACCGTATCGTTGAACAGGGTGACGTGCTGGGTGACAAGGGCAATGTGCCGGCGCAGGTTGCGCAGGGTGTAATCCTCCACATCCACCCCATCGAGCAGGATGCTGCCCTGCTCGTGGTGATAGAAACGCGGAATCAGACTGGCCAGGGTCGACTTGCCGCTACCGGAACGCCCGACCAGCGCCACCATCTGCCCCGGTTCGGCGACGAAGGAAATATTGTTCAGAACGGGCTTTTCCGAGCCGGGGTAGCTGAAACTTAGCTCCTTTACTTCCAGTCGGCCGCTGACGCGCTCGCGCTCCTGAGTGCCGCGGTCGACCTCCGGCTCCTCGTCGAGCTGCTCGAAGATGCTCTCGGCACCTGCCACACCTTTCTGGATGGTCGAGCTGACCTCGGACAGTTGACGAATCGGCTTGGGCAATAGACCCGCCAGAGTGATATAGGCCACCAGATCACCCGCCGAGGCATCACCACGCAGCCACAGGACAAGAAACATCAGCACAGCCATGGCACTGTAGATCACCAACTGCAGCGAAGGCGTATAGACCGCGTTAGTCTTGACCATCTTCAGCTGCTTGAGCTTGTTCTCCTCGCTGGCACCGAGAAAGCGCTGTTTCTCGTAATCCTCACCACCAAAACTGCGCACCACGCGGTAGCCCTGGATGCTCTCGGAGGTGACGTGGGTGACATCACCCATGCTGGTCTGGATCTTCTTGCTCTGCTTGCGAAATTTCTTACTGGTGCTCGTCACCATCAGACCGATGACAGGCAGGATAGCCACCATCACCAAGGTGAGCTTCCAGTTCATCCACAGTAGCGTGGCAAAAAGGAACACTACGGTCATCCCTTCACGCACCACGACCTTGATCGCATCGGTAGCAGCACCGGTTACCATGGTCACGTTGTAGGTGATGCGGGAAATCAGGTGACCGGAGTTGTGACTGTCAAAATATCGGTTGGGTAAGGTCAGCAGATTGTTGAACAAAGCAATACGCAGATCCTGTACCAACCCCATGGAGACCTTGGCAAGATAGTAATTCCCAAGAAACGAGCCGATACCCTGCCATAGCGCGATCAGAACGATCAGTAAGGGCACTGCCTGCAACAGCTTTAGCTCAGCAAGCCAGGGCGCATGCTCAAGCACCCAAGGCACTCCAGCAAACAGACCGGCGTCGGGATTGCTCAGCCCGTCGACAAAGAACTTGAGCATGTACCCCAGCATCGGCTGGGTAGAAGCGAAAATTAGAAACCCGACGAGACTGATGGTGAACAGTCCCCAGTAGGGAACTACGTAGCGCAACAATCGCAGATAGACTTTCAGGCTCGATTGTTGGGTAGGATTGGCCATTCAGCTCGTCTCACAGGCAGGATTAGCAAGAGGCGATTGTACCAGCACTGCCTATTTAAGCGCCCAGGCGCATCAGAAGTTTTGCCATCATAGTGGCATTCAGAGGCACCAACTCGTAGACGCCACATCAAAATGCCACTACGATGATCTGTTATGCCCCAAGACAGCGAAGCCGCTCGCACCTCAGTAGACAAGGACCCCAGTAGTGATCTCTCACGGATGGATGAGCAAAAGCAAGCATCACGCCCAGCAGCTCCAGAACGCAACTCTTTACGCGACAGATACAGAGACTGGAAAGTCATTGAAAAGCCTCTGGCCGCAGATCAGGGAATTGCTCTCAAAGCGCCGTAAAACGGGAGAAAAGCGGCTTGCACGCCCCCTCACCCGAGAAACAGCAAGCGCGCTTTTCATCAAGGCATCCACAATAGACAGCATTCCTGCGCGAATCAGAACAACGCTAGGGATCAGGCGCCGATCAGGCCTATATGATTGGGTTCTTGAAGAGCTAAACAATCACGCAGAAGCGCAGAAGCGAACTACGCTGGTTCCCAAATTGCTTGGCTACGGCCTGGTTCGCCAGCGTAGCGGTTTGGTTACCGAGGTGTTTTTGAATTATGAAAACCTAGCCGACTGGCTTGATGGCTTCGACTGGCTGCAGCAAAACCCATCGCAGGCCAATTCATTCTCAGAAGCCTGCCTGGAACTGATCACACAACTCAATCAGTCAGGTATCTACCACCTAGATCTTTGGGCGGGGAACGTCATGATTCACGAGGGCAATCTTGAAGACCTGAAGGTGATTGACCTGGAAAATTGCTACATTGGTGACAACCCTCACTCCAGTGAAACGCTGGGCTTTCAGTTTGCTTTCTTGTACCAGCATCAGCTACACGACTTCATAAGCGAGTCGCTCTATGATCAGCTTGTAAGCACGCAACTTGCCAGACTTAAAGGCATTGAACAATCTCGTTTTCGACTCTTCTATGATCACTTCAAGCACCACGGCGCAGATCGCAAGGAACGCCACCTCATCCCCAAAACCGGGCAGCTAGAGAGACTCAAACCAGCACACTGAGCCAAGGCCGGCTTTCGGGCTCTGAGGACCGACAAAAGACAAGGCACGATCAGTGGCCTAAGCGAACAATTTTACGTACCCTAGCAGGCTAAATTTTCATGCCTGCCATACGCGAACACTCAAGACAGCACGAGTGACGAAAACTTGGCAGGCGTAAACATCCAGCATTAGAAAACGATTGATATGACCACCGCTCAGCCACTAACGCAAGAGGCATTCCAGAAGCTAATTCAGGGCGCAGAGAGCATTGAAGAAGATAGCCACGGCCCGAAGGTCTATCGTTTTGAAAATGGCGAATATTTGAAGATCTTCAGACGCAAGCGCTTACTGTCATCCGCCCTACTGCGCCCCTACTCGCAACGCTTCTGGGAAAATGCATCACGATTAGAAGAGCTAGGTATACCCACGGTGCAACCTCTACAGTTGTTCAAGCTGGCAACAGCAGGCTGGACTGCGATCCACTACAAAGCACTGCCGGGGGAAACACTGAGGGATCTGTTCACTCAGCATGGAGAACTTTCAGCCTCCCTGTTTGAACAGCTAATCGAGCTGTTCAAAGATCTGCATCGCAAGGGTATCTACTTTCGCTCGCTACACCTAGGCAACATCGTTCGCACACCCGAAGGGCAACTGGGCCTGATCGATATCGCCGACCTACAGTTTCTTGCAGGCCCACTGTCCAAGGACAAGATCCGCCGTAATCTTGCCCACTTCGAGCGCTACCTCAAGCATAACGGGCTAGCCGACTTCCCCTTCGACACCCTTGCAAACCGCGTAAGCCAGCCCTAAACAACGTCACCAAATCGTGAAAGGCCTATGATGGGGCTGCTATCAAGCAGACGTCCCCTTCATACCCGTGCCAACTTTGCGCAAGACAGCAAAATGCAGGGCAATAGGTATCCAAATAATGAACCAATGCTCCTTGGGCCTCGACATAAAGGCACTACCTTCGGTCATACCGGCCATGAAGCCATATACAAGTAACACCGAGCTGATGATCACCAAGCCCGACGACCTGTAACGCCAAGCCTGGGAGAAGCCGTAGACATAGAGGCTCAGCCACATCACTCCTCCTACCAGACCAGTCTGGTAGATGACCCCCAGCGTCAGGTTGTGAGTATCCGCCAGCAAGTAATCAAGGTCCGGCAGGTAAATATCAATGGAGGCGTCATAGCCATGACCCAGCCACAACACAGGCAAGGTCTGACGCCAAGCGTCCTGCCATATGAACGGACGATACGACAAGCCCCGCTCCAGGGGGTTGTAATCCACCCCCCAGAAACCCAACATGATCGCCAGCGATACCACCGCCGCCAAGACAATTACACGACGATCTCCCAGCAGAAGCACCAGCCAACCCACACAGACCAGCAATGCCAGCAACGGTGTACGCGACCCGGTCAGGAACAGCAAGCAAAGCAACACAACGAACATCGACAGCTTTACAGCGAAGTACCGCCGACTGGTAACCAACGCCCCCATCACCATCACCGTGAAAAAACCATACACGTGCGTGGTCAGCAAAGGATTGTATAGTGCCCCCATGCCCTCCAGGCGCTCAGGCCTGTTCTCATCCATGCCATACATGAGCATGGTGATCAGAGCAAAGAGGCTTGCAAAAACGGCAGCCAGTGCGACGCACTGCACCAGCCGGCGCATATCGTGTTCCGCCATCGCCCCCACAGCTAGCAACAACATCAGCACATAGAGCGGCTGCTTGAGCTTGGAGTAATTCTGCTCGGGAGACCAAGACAACGAAAGCATCACATACAACGAAAAAACCAAGAAAAGAACCAGATAGGGCTGACGCAACTGATGCAGAAAACGCACTGGCGATACTAGCGCGACCAACAGCGTCGGCAATGCCAACGTGGCGTAATAAAGCTTGTGGTAGAGCGAGCGATCACCGATCCAGAACATTCCGGTCAGAAACGCCAGAAGCGCAAGAGGCGCCCAGTAGCCCACATAGCCGTTGTAAATCCGCTCTCGCCAGCCCGCCAATGAAACTTCCCCCTAAACCGATCACTGAAGCGGTTGCCCGTATCAGAAAGCAACCGCTAAACACCCTTGAGTCAGGCAAACAGAAGGCGCAATGCGCCACGTACCACCTTGGCATTCCAGTAACGCACCGGAATCTGACGAATCAGCTCACGTGCCAGGGGCTTGTCGCGATTTGATGCTTTGAGAAACATAGAGACCAGATAACGCCGTGTCACCGCCTCGTAACTTGGATGATCAGAGAAACAGGCATAGGTCTTGAGCATATTGTCAGTCATAAAGCGTAAATGCTTATAGGTATTACTCTCGTGCTTACGGTAGTCAGCCAGTACCTCGCCCAAGATATCGATGTAAAAGCCTGCCCGAAGGATCTTTAGACAAATGTATACATCCTCGAGCCGGATATCCGGATCGAAGCCTCCTACGGCCTCGAGCGCCTCACGACGAAACATGAGCGTAGCTGCTTGTGGACCAGGTTTGCGATCGAGAAAGAGATCATCGAAGTCCAGGCGGCGGAACGGCAAGTGACGTAGCTTCTGTTCACTGTCAGGAAATGGATTGCCCTGCGCATCGATAAAATCGATGTTTGCCGAGCAGATACCTACTTCCGGCTTATCGTGCAGATACGCGACCTGCTTGGCGATACGCTCAGGACGCATGATGTCGTCAGAACCAAAGGGCACGATAATCGAGCCCTTGGCGCGAACGATAGCGGCGTTGAGAGTACGACTCAGCCCCTGATTGGACTGCCGCTGGAAATCGAAATCGTACTCCGCCTGCAATACACGGATACGCTCAACACTGTCGTCCTTGGAACCATCGTCAACAACCAGCAACTCGATGTTCGGATAGCTCTGTGCCAGAACACTACGGATGCTGGCTTCAATGTACGGAGCATGGTTATAGGAAGCGATGATCACCGAAACCAGAGGCTTCCCGGTTAAATCGTCGTGTTTGGGATTATCACTCATAAACCGAGACGCCACTCAAAACATAAAAAAGAACCGAGGCAACAAAACCTCTTGCTTTTACCTGAACCAAGAGAACCAACCCTTACTTAATGTGGATGCCCGCAACGGCAGCGCCATCGCCTCAACGATCTTCTGGCCGATCATCTGAAAACTGTATTGCCGCTCAGCGAGCAACCTTCCCGCGTCAGCAATACGTGCGGCCAACTGAGGATCGTTACGCAGCAGAGACAACTTCTCACGCAACTCTGCAACGTCACGATAGAGCACAAGATTCTCCATATCTCGAAATCCCAGCGCAGAGTTTTCCCTGTCTCCTTGATCGTAGGCCAACAAAACACAGCCACAGGCCATGGCCTCGAAATTCTTGATCATGTACTCCCCCATACCGACGTCTGCACTGACGAAGAAGCGGATTCGATTCAAGGTCTCGCAGTACTCTTCGCCCGAGCGGGTCTTGGTCACCAGGAGGTTCTCAACCTGCCCCAGCTCGTCCAGCAGCGCTTTACGCCCTGAGTAGGCGACACTCTTGGTGCTGCCGACGAACGCCAGCTCGATGTCCCGCTCTCGCTCCCGGTAGGAAAGCAGCGTCTGATCGTAGCCCTTGGGTACAAATACGGCATCGAATCCTTCGTCTTGCAGACGCTTGGCCACATCCGCGCCCGAACTAATGATCCGCACCCAAGGCATGCGCCGATAGTGCGCACTGAACAGACCGGTGTATTTGCAGGGAATGTAATTCTGGTACGCGTCGTGCTCCAAAATCACCAGATTCGGCACGGTACGAATGAAACGCCACTGACGCATTTCCTTCTTGAAGCGCAGGAAAAACAGGATGCGATCATAGCGCGCAGTATCTACGTGCTTGTGAAAATAACCCCGCAGATCGGCCTGCTCGTCGCTGCTCAACCAGCGAATATCGCACTCGCACTGCGCAGCGATACCGTCGTACAGGCGATCTAGAATCGCGCGCTGCTCTTTCTGCACCAGGAACAGGACTTTCAATAGGACTTCCCTAAGAGCTATTGACGCTTGATCTCAAGCGTATGAATCAGTGAACCAATTTGAAAAGCCGCTCGAGTGCTCTATTAGAGCGGATACAAAACAGCCACAGAAATTGAAAAAATCGTTCTCACTCAGAGCATGTAGCCGATCATCATCACGATAAAGGGCCGAAGCGAACTCAATGCAATCAACCGCTTCCCACTTAACAGCCCAACATCGACATGGGCCTCGAATGATGCATGAAGCACCAGGGTCAGAGCAAAACCATCGCTTTTCGTCTCGACTCAATCACGCAATCGCATGAGCACCGGCCACGGCAGACTCCAGAACGCCTTAAACGCAGCCTGGTCGGAAAAATGCTCCTGCAGACGCTGAGTCATACGTGCAGCGCATGCAGCACGGGCTATTCCGTCAAGCCTGGCGACACGCTGCAGTGCCAAAGCCAAACCATCCGTATCCCCCAATGGGAATAACTCACCGACACCATCGACGACCTCACGACCACCACCACAATCCGTACAAATAAGCGGTAGGCCAGCGGCCATAGCCTCAACCAGCACCATGCCGAAAGGCTCGTGATCAGAGGTCAGAGCGAAACAATCAAACGCACGGAGATAACGCCGGCCGTTGGTAACCTGACCGAGAAAACGAACTTGCTGCTCAATACCCAGCTCGGCAGCTAGCTCTTTTAAAGTCTTCTCTAGCCGACCGCTACCCATGATTGCCAGCAAACTGCCGGCAGGCAATCCAGGCAAAGCCTGAGCGAAACCACGAATCAAGGTCGCTTGATCCTTATCCGGATGCAGGCGGCCAACATTGCCTACGACCCAAGCACCAGCCGGCAATTTCAACACTTCGCGAGCGAAGTCGCGGTCATGAAGCTGGGCTTGAACAGCCTCGATATCCAGACGGTTATATAGCGTAGAAATACGCGACGCATCCCAGCCCGGTAGACTGGCACGAATGTCATCACGCACAGCATCGGAAACGCCTAACAACCACAGGCGTGCTTTGAAAAGGCTGGCGAACAGCCTACGCGAGAAGCGCTGATAGTCGCCAAACGCATGGTGTACACCAATCACTGGCAGGGTGCTGCCCAACAACGCGACATAAATCGGCTTACCTCGGTGGGCAATACACAGCTTGAAATTACGCGTGGCAACCAAGCGACGCATATCTCGGATCGCCGCAAGCTTGAGACCCCGTACATCAGCACTCGTGTAATCAAGGAAAATCACCTCGTCCGAAGCTGAGCCAAGCCGGACGATTTCACTCGGTTTTCCTGTCAGATAGACAGTACACACCTTGTAGCCTGTATCAGCGAACAGGGCGGCGTACTGTCGTGCACAGTCCAAAAATGGACCGTCATAACCATGGCAGAACTGCAGAACCCAGCGCTGCCGCTGGTCAGCAGCCTGTTCAGACGTTGTCATACCAATCCTTGCCGTCCTTGACCACGAGCACGTCTTCCATGATCAGGTACTGCAGGTCCGAACCGTAGAACATGTTCAGCGCGTCGGTCGGCGAGCAGATCATCGGCTCGCCGCGACGGTTTAGCGAGGTGTTCAGCGACACGCCGTTGCCGGTGAGCTTCTCCAACTCCAGCATCAGGTCATACCAGCGCGGGTTGTATTGACGCTCCAGTACCTGGGCGCGCGAGGTGCCGTCTTCATGTACCACTTCGCTGACGCGCTCCTTCCACTCCTCGTTCACCTCGAAGGTGAAGGTCATGAACGGGCTCGGGTGGTCGACCTTGAGCATCTTCGCTGCCACAGTATCTAGCATCGACGGGCAGAAGGGTCTCCAGCGCTCACGGAATTTGATCTGCTCGTTGATGCGATCAGCCACGCCCGGAATACTCGGGCAACCGATGATCGAGCGACCACCGAGGGCGCGCGGGCCAAACTCCATACGCCCTTGGAACCAGGCCACGGGGTTGCCGTCGACCATGATCTTGGCGATGCGCTCGGGGGTATTGTCGATGCGCTTGAACACCGGCTTGTTCGGGTGCTTGGCGCAGGCGGCGATGACCTCCTCGTTGCTGTACGAGGGGCCGAGGTAGACGTGCTCCATCTTCTCCACCGGTACGCCGCGCTTGTGCGAGACGTAGGCAGCAGCACCAACGGCGGTGCCGGCGTCGCCAGAGGCCGGCTGCACGAACAGTTCCTTGACGTCATCGCGGGCGATGATCTTCTGGTTCAGCTTGACGTTCAGCGCGCAGCCACCGGCGAAGGCGATCTTGCCGGTTTCCTTGAGGATGTCGCCGAGGTAGTACTCCATCATCTGCAGCGCCAGCTTCTCGAACAGCGCCTGCATGCTGGCCGCGTAATGGATATAGGGGTCATCGGCGATGTCACCCTCGCGCTTCGGGCCGAGCCATTCGATCAGCTTGGGCGAAAAGTAGTAGCCCTTGCCCTTCTCTTTGTAGCGACGGAAACCGATGACGTTGGCGTACTCGGTATTGATGATCAGCTCGCCGTTCTCGAACTTGGCCAGGCGCGAGAAGTCGTACTTGGAAGCGTCACCGTAAGGCGCCATACCCATGACCTTGAACTCGCCATCGAGCATCTCGAAGCCCAGGTACTCGGTGATCGCTCCGTACAGGCCGCCGAGCGAATCCGGGTCGTAGAACTCCTTGATCTTGTGGATCTTGCCATTCTCGCCCCAGCCGAAGAAGGTGGTGGCGTACTCGCCCTTGCCATCGATGCCGAGGATCGCGGTCTTCTCCTGGAAGCCCGAGCAGTGGTAGGCGCTGGAAGCGTGGGCCAGGTGATGCTCGACCGGCTCGATCTTGACCTTCTTCAGGTCGAAACCGAGCTGCACCAGGCACCACTCGATACGCTTCTTGTAGCGCTTGTAACGGCGGTTGCCGAACAGGATGGCATCGAGGGCACGATCAGGCGCATAGGCGTAACGCTTGGCATACTGCCAGCGGGCCTTCTCGAAGATGCTGATGGGAGCGAAGGGAATCGCCACCACGTCGACGTCGGACGGCTTGATCCCGGCTTGTTCCAGGCAGAACTTGGCCGATTCGTAGGGCATGCGGTTCTTCGCGTGCTTGTCGCGCACGAAGCGCTCCTCTTCCACCGCCGCGATCAGCTTGCCGTCGATGTACAGCGCAGCGGACGGATCGTGACTGAGGGCGCCGGACAGGCCGAGAATGGTCAGTGCCACAGGTTTGAGCCTCTAATTCGGGCAGGTGCCAGGCACCTGCGGTAAACGTTGGTCGAGCAACTGGTGCAGGGCAGAGTCCGCCGGCCAGTTGCGCAGAAAACGTGCGCGATCGCGGGCATAGGCCCTGGCGAAGCTGCGCGTGCTGCGATGCTGCCGCATGGCATCCAGATCGATCAGCGACCAGGTGTCCAGCGCATCATCCCAAAACAGATTGTGCCCCTTAAAATCACCGTGGCTGATGCGTTCGCGCAGCAAGGCAGCGAAAAGGCGATCAAGCGCCAGCAGTTCGTTTTCCGGTGGCGTAGCCTGCGTGTATGCCTCGAAACGCGCGATTATATCCTGCCCGCCGCAATAGTCGGTAATCAGGTAAGCGCGACCGCGTAGCCAGCACCAGCGCCGCTCGAGCACGGCCAGCGGCGTCGGCGTGGCGATGCCAAGCAGTTGCAGGCGATTACCCTCACGCCAGCTGTGCCAGGCGCGACTCGGGCGCCAGAAGCGCTTGAGCCAGTGCAGCCAGTTCTTCACGTTGTAGCGTTTGACCACCAGCGGACGGCCCTCAAGCTCGACATGCGCAACCGTAGCACTGCCTCCAAGTTTCAAAGCCTGTCCGCTCGCCAGCGCAACATCCGGAGCCTCCAGTATGGGCTCCAGGCTTGCTGCGCACTCGCGGCGCACCACACGCAGGCCAAAGGCCCCAATACTCGCGGAAAACAGGCTGCAATCGCGCGCGACCTTGCTCAGATAATCGCGCAGCCGCCAGCGCCTCACTTTACTCACTTCGACCAGCAGCGCTTCCAGCGGCAGTGCATGCTCACCATTGGCCAGCAGGTAGTGGATCAGCAACTCTTCGATAAAGGGATCTAACTCCGCTGGTAACTGAGCAAAGAACACACCAAGGTTTTGCAACACCCGTGCACGCGACAGCGGCTGTCCCGCCTGTTCGACCTGCACACCTCCCCCATCGATAAGAAACAACTCGCCGTCCTGCCGCAACAGGTTGTCCAGGTGCAGATCAGCCTGCCAAAGACCCCGCGAGTGCATATGTCCGATAACTGCTAGAGCCTCGCCTAGTACTGCCTGCTGGGCATCAGCCAGTAGCGGTAAACGCTCGACGTTCCGCCAGGCCTGCCAAAGACTCTCGGCCTTTTCCAGGTATTCGAACAGCAGCCAACCACCTACCCCATCAATGAAACCCTCGGATAGCAATGCCGGCGAGAGGAGGTTCTGCTCGACCAGAAGGCGCGCGCCTCTCAGCTCACGCTGAAAATGACGCTCTGCCTTCGCCCCTACCAGCAACTTGGCCAGCACCGAACGACCGCGCCAGCGCGCCAGGCCAACGTAACGCTGCCCCGGCAATACACGTAGTAGAGACTCCAGCTGCAATGCGTCACCGTCCAGCTGCAGCGTTAGCGGTAGCGAGGGAGCCCGCCCCGCATGAGAAAGTTGCTCCAGTTGCATCAGCGCGACTCCTTATGTGATCGACGCGCGCCCAATAGTGCAAACCAGTGCTCCAGCCCCACTTCGCTACCGAGATAGGCTGCTAGTAACTTACGTATATCTGCTGCTTTCCAGACTCCGGCCCGACGCAGCAACGGCTCTAGATCTTTGATCCGATCACGCTTACCAAATAGCAAAGGACGAGTTTTTTCCAGGTCGATCAGTTGCGCCTGAAAACCCGCAGCGCCTTCGCGCAGAAAAATGTGCTTGGGGTAAAAGCAGCCGTGTACCTGCCCTGCCTGGTGCAGGCAGCGCGCTAGCTCGCCACACGCACGGAGAATGCCGGATCGATGTACCTCTCCCAATCCTGGCCACTGCATCAACCAGTGTTCGAGATCCTGCCAACCATCCAGCGCACGGGTCAGCAGCACGGCACGCTGCTCGCCAGAGAAACGGCGCTGTGCGAATAACGCTGCCTGCAGTGAAGGAATGCCCAACACAGAGTAGCGTTGGATATTGCGAAACTCGCGAGCGAAGGTAGGCTCACCAAGCGGACGGAGCAGACTACGCGTCAAGTGATTGCTCTGCCGCTTGAGGTAATAGGCAGCGTTATCCAGCTCAAGCCGATAGACACTACTCCAACCACCACGCTCGGTGTTGGGCTCATCCACCGCCTCCAACTGCAGGGCCCACAGTGCGTCGAAGCTGGCCAGACCGTGACGCTCCAGCAATGCACGATCATGCGCCGCAATAAAATCGGTCACTCCCTGCCCTCGAAGAATTTCAGGATACGTCGCACACGCTGCTTGTCACTCTGACTCAACCGAACACGGCCACGATACTGCAGATAAAAGCGCAACCGCTGCGTGCGTGAAAGCACCCGTTTGGCCACTTTGTCCAGACAGGCTAGATCTTTGATGATGCGGTAATGCAACAGCGGCCCCCACCAGAAGCTGCCGGTAGGGCAATCGATAAAAAACAGCTTTCCCGCCTCGTTAACCAGCAGGTTGCGCCACTTCAAATCATTGTGGGTGAAATGATGGTCATGCAAGGTACGGGTGTGCTGCGCCAATTGCTGACTGATACCTGCAACCCAGTGTGGATTGGCAAGCCGAGCATCTCCATGACTGGCCATCTCAGCCATATCACGTGTGTTTTCCAGCTCACGCGTCACTAAAGCCCCGCGTATAAATGCTCCGCCTCGTCGCTCCAGCCCATGCGCTACGATAGGCGCGGTCGGAATACCCCATTTGGCGAACAACTTGAGGTTCTGCCACTCCGCCTTGACTCGCGGGCGCCCAATATAGTGACGCAGTCCCTTCCCCGCTCCCCAGTAACGCTTGACGTAGTAGCGAACACCGGAAATTTCTACTCGAACGACCTCGGACAATGGATCAGAGGTCAGGCGCTCACCTTCGAGCAGAAAAACCGCTTCCAAGCTATCAAAAGCGCTCAAAAACAGCGGATCGCCATCAACCTCATGCTTCCAAGCTGACATGGTTATCGCCTCACCAGCGTGGGAATTTCCCGCAGAACGCGGCTCAACGGAATAAACGGTCGCCAAACAGTTTTTCCCATCCACTTGAAGGTGAACAGCGGATTAATAACCCTATTGAGAGAATTGAAACCAGGCCGCCAAGTAAAGTCCAAACGACGTCGAGTGATGGTGAAGGTTCGCAGCCCCAATAACGAACCCAAATGTCCACCACCCGAATCATTGCTGATCACGATGGAGCAGCTACAGAGAAAATCCACCAGTCCCTTCAAGTCTGTGAAAGCATGTACGGTGAAACCCTCATACTGCGCTTGCAATGCATCCCTTTCGGCAGGAGTGCCGACAAACTCGACCTGCCACCCCTTAGCAACCAAACTCCTAGCCAGACGCCGATAGCCACGACTCGAATAATTCTTTTTGGCATGCGGCGTCGTTGGGAAAATCGCGATACGAGATCCGGCATCACCTACCACAGCGGGCAGGAATTGAAACCCCATCAGAGGAGTAGCCGGATCAAGTCCCAGCACTTCCTCAGCATAGAGATCGATCCACTGCACCATGGTTTTTCCAGCTTTCGGATCGCGGCAAATGACATTGTGGGCAGCAGGAATTAGAACCCCATCAATTAACACGGAACGTTGATCGAGCTGAAATCTAGCCGGAAGTTTCTTACCAGATAAGTAAGCAACGTTACTCAATGACAACAGTTCAACTCCGGCTTGAGACGCCTTGATCAGCCAGTCGATGTAGCAAATCACCAGATCATTGCTTTCAGCCAACGCAGCAACATCTGGCTGCGTCTCTCCAATGATCTCTAGGCCTGGTAAATACTCGCGCACGGCCGACAAAGAAGCAGAGACGACCGTGACCTGAACACCGGCGGCCTGCAGACGCCAAGCAAGGCGTAGAAACAAGGTTGTGTCTCCCAGAGCCGAGCACGACACCACCGCCACTTTCATCCCCGCACGGATAAATGTCTTCTCTCCCGACATTTACAGTCGACCTCCATAACGTTGTTTACGCTCATACAGTTTCGCCGCCTTGCGCTCCAGCCAGGCGAGCAGAGTCGCTTCCTCGCGCAGTACCTGACGCAATGGACGCTGGAAGTAGGTGCGCAGAAAGCGCAACTTGTCGCGGCGAGTCAGGCCGATATCCAGCACCGAGAAATACAGAGCGGCCAGGTCCTTGTCACGCCAGCGGCGGGGCACTGTGTCTCGCACCTGGGCACGGTGCAGGTCAATCACCGACAAGTGCAGATCACTGGCCTGAATCGGCCGATCGGTGTGCAGCAGGAAATGGCAGATATAGCAGTCGCGGTGGTTGACCCCGGCGCGGTGCATGTTGCCGGTCATCTGCGCCACTTCGCGGATCAGCGCCCACTTGAGCGCGGCCTTTGGCGGCTGCTGCGCCCAGTTGAGGCTGAGCTGCTCCAGGTCGACGGTCGGCGCCAGCTCTTCGGTGATAATGAACGAGTGCTGGCGTGCGGGATTGGCGCCGTGCTCACCGTAGGCCACGGCGGTCATGGTCGGCACACCGACCTCGGTCAGGCGGGCGATCGCCTGCCACTCCTGTGCGGCACCCAGCACCGGCGCTTTGGCCGTAAGCAGGTTCTTGGCGATTTCTCCCCAGCCGATGCCACGGTGGATCTTGACGAAGTAACCGCGCCCGTCGACCTCGGTGCGCAGGGTGCGACGCCCTTCCAACTCGCGATAGACCTGGCCCTGCAGCGCCTCGACGGCCTCAAAGGCATCGCGACCCGCCCACAGGCTCTTGAAGGGTTCGGCAAGAATCAGCTTCACGCGCGTCTCTCCGCGAGGATCACATCGGCGGCCTTCTTCGGCATCGAATACAGGTCGGCGCTATCGGCATAGAGCAGGCCGTTGCGGCTCCAGAAAGCGCGGCGCTCAGGGTCGGCCAGCATATCGGCCAACGTGCGGTTGAGATGGTTCTGCTCGAAGGGGCTGGGCAGCACGCGGCCGCAATCGGCATCGGCGATGTAGTGGGCGTAGCCGCAGACATCGGTGACCAGTACCGGCAAGCCGGATACCAGAGCCTCCAGCAGCACGGTGCCGGTATTCTCGTTATAAGCCGGATGGATCAGCAGATCGGCACCAAGCAGGAAGCGCGGAATGTCGCTGCGACCCTTGAGTATCTGCACCTGATCGGACAGACCCAGCGCCTTGATCTGCAGCAGGAAGGGCTTGGGATCGTCCTGGCCGATGGCGATCAGCCGCGTGCGCTTGCGCAGCTCGCGCGGCAGTGAGGCCAGCGCCTTGAGACTGCGATCCAGCCCCTTGGTCTTGAAGCCGGAGCCGATCTGCACCAGCAGCAGGTCGTCGTCGGCCAGCTTGAACTCGCGACGGAATTCGGCGCGAATCTCGGCAGCATTGGCCGGCGCACGGCGGTCAAAGGCAATGCCGGGCGGCAGCAGGTGAAAGCGCTGCAGCGGGGTCTTGTAGTGCTTGACGAACAGCGGCTGCTGCACCTCGGAGATCATCAGAATCTCGGTCTTCGACTCCGGCGCGAATACCGCGCGCTCGTAGTCGGCGAAGTGCTTGTAGCGGCCCCAGCGGCGGTAGATCGGGTTGCGCAGGGTCTGCGCCTTGTCCTCGAAGCAGCCGTCGGCGGCGTAGTAGACGTCAAGGCCCGGCATCTTGTTGAAGCCGATCACCCGGTCGACCGGGTCGCGCTTCAAATCGGCCTGCAACCAGGCGCTGAATTTCTCGTTGCGACGATGATTGAACAGCGCCCGCACCGGCGCCACGCGCACATCGAAGCCACCGGGGTTCTCCCCCTCCCAGATCGGCGTGTAAACACGAATGGCATGACCACGCGCCTGGCATTCGAGGGCGATGCGCATGAAATCGCGCTGCAGCCCGCCGAAGGGGAAGTATTTGTAGAGAACGAAGGCCAGTTGCATAGCCGCTCCTTAAAAGGTGCCGGGAGGCGCGAGCAGCAGCGCCTCCAGTTCCAGCCCGACGCGCTCGGCGCCAAGACCATCGAAGCAGGGCTTGTCACGGTCACCGCTGCCGGCGCCCGGGCCACTTGCACACAGGTGTATCTGACTACGGCCATAGGCGCCCACCTTGCCAGGCAGCGTCGGGCCATACAGAGAAATATTGGGTACATCCAGCGCAGCAGCCAGATGGCCGAGCCCGGTGTCGACGGAGACGCAGGCGCTGGCACCGGCGATCACCTTAGCCACGCCGGCCAGGTTCAGCTTCGGCAGCACGGCGGCATGCGTGAGGCCGGCAGCGATGCGCTCGGCACGCGCCTTCTCGGTCTCGTTACCCCAGGGCAGGCGCACGGCCCAACCCAGCTCATCCATGCGTTCGGCCAAGGCACGCCAGTCGGCTTCCGGCCAGTGCTTGCTGGCCCAGGTGGTGCCATGCAGGAAGACCAGATAGGGCTGTGCCACGGAATCCATCATCGCCGCGCGATTTAGACCGTAGTCGCCGCTGCCGGACGGCAGCGTATAACCGAGCGCCTTGGCGAACAGCTGGCGCACACGCTCCAGGGCATGCTGATCCTTGGCCACCGCGTAGCGGCGGTCGTAGAAACGACTGGCCAGCGGCTCACGCGCCGAATCACGATCCAGCCCCGCTACCGGTGCCGACGCGTAACGCGTCAGCCAGGCACTCTTGAGCAGGCCCTGGGCGTCGATCACCAGGTCGTAACGGGTTTCGCGCAGGCGCTGCTTGAAACGCGCCCACTCACCGCTGCGCCAGGTGCGCAGCGGGTGCTTGCGCCAGCGGCGGATGGCCACCGGGATCACCTGGGAAACGGCCGGATGCCAGGCGGGAATCTCGGCGAAGCCTTCTTCCACCACCCAATCGAAGCGGATACCAGGAATGGCGCGGGCGGCATCGGTCAACGCCGGCAGGGTATGCACCACGTCGCCCAGCGACGAGGTCTTGATGATCAGTACCCGCAAATCAGTCGCCCTCGACCAGGGTCAAGGTTTCGCCGACCAGCCGATCCAGCGCCTCGATCACCGGGCGCGGCTTGAGTTCGCGCAGGCAGTTGTAGTGACCGTAACGGCAGGTTCGATCGAAGCAGGGGCTGCACTCCAACCCCAGACGAACGATCTCGACGCGATCGGCCAACGGCGGGGTGAAACCTGGCGAGGTGGAGCCGTAGACCGCCACCAGCGGACGGTTCAGCGCCGCTGCCACATGCATCAGCCCGGAGTCGTTGGACACCACCGCAGTGGCCGCCGACATCAGGTCGATGGCCTCGGCCAGGCTGGTCTGCCCGGACAGGTTGCTGACTTCCTCACGCAGCCCCGGAATCAGGCGCATGCGAATGTCTTCACCGCCGGCATGGTCGTTCTTAGAGCCGAACAGCCAGACCTGCCAACCCTCGCGAATCTTGATCTCGGCGACCTTGGCATAGTGCTCGGCCGGCCAGCGTTTGGCCTCGCCGAATTCGGCACCGGGACACAGCGCCAGCACCGGGCGATCCAGCTGCAGTTCGAACTTGACCAGCGCGGCATCACGACTGGCTTCATCGATCACCAGACGTGGCTGCGGATAGGGCTGCGACAAGGCAGCGCCGGGCTCATAGGCCAGCGCCATGAAGCGCTCGATCATCAGCGGATAGCGGTCTTTGTCCAGCGTACGAATATCGTTGAGCAAGCCATAGCGCATCTCGCCCTTCCAGCCGGTGCGCTTGGGGATGCCGGCGAACCAGGGCACCAAGGCGGACTTCAGCGAGTTGGGCAGCAGGATGGCCTGGTCGTACTGGCCGGCCAGCGACTTGCCGATGCGCCGGCGCGTGGCCAGGTCGAGCACGCCATGGCCGAGCGGCAGGCTCAGCGCGGCGCGCACCTCGGGCATACGCTCGAGGATTGGCCGGCTCCAGTCCGGCGCCAGCACATCGATCTCGCACTCGGGATGGCGTTGCTTCAGGCACTGGAACAGCGTCTGCGCCATCACCATGTCGCCTACCCAGCTTGGCCCAACGATCAGTATCTTCATATTCTTTCCAGAAACGACCGGGGAGGCTTTCGCCTCCCCGTCGAGCCTTCGAGCAATCGCTTATTTAACCAGCGTACGCCATTCGGCGTGGCCACCGGTTTTGCCGGTGACTAGGTCGAAGTAGGCTTTCTGCAGCTTCTCGGTAACCGGACCGCGGCGGCCGGCACCAATCTTGCGACCATCCACTTCACGAATCGGCGTGACTTCAGCGGCGGTACCGGTGAAGAAGGCCTCGTCGGCGATGTACACCTCATCACGGGTGATGCGTTTCTCGACCACCTTGATGCCGTGTTCTTCAGCCAGGGTCAGGATGGTGCTGCGCGTGATGCCGTTGAGGCAGGAGGTCACTTCCGGGGTGTACACCACACCGTCCTTAACCAGGAAGATGTTCTCGCCCGAGCCTTCGGCCACGTAGCCTTCCGGATCCAGCAGCATGGCCTCGTCGGCACCGCCAGAGATGGCTTCCTGCAGGGCCAGCATCGAGTTGATGTAGTTGCCGTTGGCCTTGGCACGGGTCATGGCGATGTTGACGTGGTGGCGGGTGTAGGAGCTGGTGCGCACCTTGATGCCGGCTTCCAGCGCCTCTTCGCCCATGTAGGCGCCCCAGTGCCAGGCAGCGACGATCACGTGCACCTTCAGGCCGGAAGCGCGCAGGCCCATGCCTTCGCTGCCGAAGAACACCATCGGGCGCAGGTAGGCGCTTTCCAGGCCATTTTCACGCACGGCGGCGCGCTGCGCTTCGTTGATCTCTTCCTTGCTGAAAGGAATCTGCATGTTGAAGATGTGCGCCGAATCGAACAGGCGGTCGGTGTGCGCCTGCAGGCGGAAGATCGCGGTGCCGTCCGGGGTGTTGTAGGCACGCACGCCCTCGAACACGCCCATGCCGTAGTGCAGGGTATGGGTCAGCACATGGGTGTTGGCTTCGCGCCACGGCACCAGTTTGCCGTCGTACCAGATCACGCCATCACGGTCGGACATCGACATCTTGCCTGCTCCTCAAATTCGCTTCACGGTTCGATCAGTAGGTGGGGCCTCAGGCCCCATTGTTCAACTCAAGCCCCAGCTCACGCCACAGGCGCATCACGGCGCGGCGCTCATCCTGGAACTGATCACCCGGCACCACCCCAGGCTGCTTCTGCAGCGCCTGGCGATGGGCAGCCGAGCGATAGATCTTGTAGACCTCGCGCAGCAATGCGGCATCCTCGGCGCCCATCAGACCGACCCGCTCCAGACCTTCCAGAATGCGGATGTTATCGGTGAACTCGAGTAGCTGCGGGTGTTGCCACGACCAGGCCAGAGCCGCGTATTGCACCATAAATTCGATATCGACGATACCACCGGCGTCCTGCTTCAGATCGAAGGAGGACGTGGCCTCGAAGGCATTCGGCGCCGTTCCGGCTGCGGTATTTTTGTTGCCAAGGTTGTCGCGCATCTTCGCGCGCATCTCGCTGACCTCGACGCGCAGTGCCGCGATATCGCGCTGACGGCCTAGCACCTCGGCGCGCACGCGAGCGAATTCGCCGGCCAGGCGCGAACATCCCACCAGCACCCGTGCGCGCACCAGCGCCTGGTGCTCCCAGGTCCAGGCCTCGTTTTCCTGATAGCGCTGGAAGGCGCCGAGCGAGCTGACCAGAAGCCCGGCTGCGCCCGATGGTCGCAGGCGCATGTCCACCTCGTAGAGCGCGCCGGAGGTGGTCTGGGTGGTCAGCAGGTGAATGATGCGCTGGCCCAGACGGGTGAAGAACTGCGCGCCATCAATGGGCTTGGCGCCGTCGGTCTCGGCCTGCGGGTCACCATCATGAATGAACACCAGATCCAGGTCCGAGCCATGGCCGAATTCCAGGCCACCGACCTTGCCGTAACCGACGATGATGAAATCAGGATCACACGGCGAACCATCGGCACGGCGCGGCCGCCCATGGCGTTGCACCGTGTGCTGCCAGGCGAGTGCCAGCACCTGGTCGAGGATCGCCTCCGCCAGCCAGGTCAGATAATCCGAGACCTTCATCAACGGCAAGGTGCCGGCGATTTCCGACGCTGCCACACGCAGGCTGTGGGCCAGCTTGAAGTGACGCAGCGCCTCCATCTGCTGCTCCAGATCCTCCTCGGGAATACGGATCAGCCGTTCGCGCAGCTCGGCCGCCAGCTCCGGCGCCAGCGGCGGCGAATACAGCCGTCCTTCGTTGAGCAGCTCGTCGAGCAACAGCGGATAGCGGGCGATCTGCTCGGCGATCCACGGACTGCCTGCGCAAAGACTGATCAGCCGCTCCAGCGCGCCTGGATTTTCGCTCAGCAACACTAGGTAGGCCGAACGCCGTGCGACCTTTTCCACCAGCGGCAGCACACGCTCCAGCACCAGATCCGGCTTGTCGTGCTCGACAGTCTGCGCCAGCAGGCGTGGAATGAACGCATCCAGACGCTCACGACCGAGGCGCTGCATGGCGCGCACCTGCGGGCCGTTGCGCAGATCCCCCAGACGTCGACAGGCTGCGCCAGGCTCGACGAAACCCGCCTCCTGCAACTGCAGCGCGGCAGCCTCTTCGTCCAGCGCCCCCTGCCATAGAGGCAGCCACTCGGCACCCACGCAAGCCTCGCCAGCATCCGACTCATCTTCGTCAGGATCGGCGATTACCTGCTGAAAGTGCCACTCGATGCGGCCACGCCAGTGTATCAGGCGCTCATGAAAACTCGCCCAGTCAGCGAAGCCCATGATCGCCGCCACACGCGCCTGATCCTGCGGGTCGGCCGGCAGCATCTGCGTTTGCCGATCACCGATGCCCTGCAACGCATGCTCGGCATAACGCAGGAACTCGTAGCCTTCCTTCATCTCCGCAACCACGGCAGGCGGCAGATAGCCCTGCCCCTCCAGCGTGGCCAGCACCTTGAGCAGCGGCCGCTGCTGCAGGCTGAGGTCGCGCCCGCCGTGAATCAGCTGGAAGGCCTGGGCGATGAACTCGATCTCGCGAATGCCGCCGGCGCCGAGCTTGATGTTCTCGCTCATGCCCTTGCGCCGCACTTCCTGCTGGATCAGCAGCTTCATCGCGCGCAGCGCCTCGATGGCGGAGAAATCCAGGTAGCGGCGATAGACGAAGGGGCGCAGCATCTCCAGCAGTTCTGCCCCCGCGGCCTGATCGCCACCCACCACGCGCGCCTTGATCATGGCGTAGCGCTCCCAGTCACGGCCCTGGTCCTGGTAGTACTGCTCCAGCGCGTTGAAGCTGAACACCAGCGCGCCGCTCGAGCCATATGGGCGCAGGCGCATGTCGGTGCGGAACACGAAGCCGTCGACGGTGATCGCATCCAGCGCCTTGATCAGCTTCTGCCCCAGACGGATGAAGAACTCCTGATTATCCAGCGGGCGCTTCACACCCTCGGTCTCGCCACCTTCGGGATAGCCGAAGATCAGGTCGATGTCCGAAGACAGGTTGAGTTCGTGCGCACCGAGCTTGCCCATACCGAGGATGACCATGTGCTGCGGCTGGCCGCTGCGCCGCCCCACCGGCGTACCGAACTGCGCGCAATGGCGCGGGTACAGCCAGTGATAGGCCAGATCGATGCAGGCATCGGCGAGATCGGACAGATCGCGACAAGTTTCACCGAGCGCCGCCTGGCGACTGAAGTCGCGCCAGATGATGCGCAGTTGCTGGCGATTGCGAAAGCGGCGCAGGCAGCGTCCCAAGGCATCCTCATCGGCACACTCGGCCAACTGCGCCTCCAGTTGCTGGCGCAGCTCGCCCGATGCCAGGCTGCGCTCCAGCTCACCGGACTCCGCCAGCGCGACGAACATCTGTGGATCGCGCTGAGCCTGCTCGGCGACGAAATCGCTCAGCGCCGACACCTGCCGCCAGGCATTGCGGCGTTCTTGCGGCCAGGCGGCGACACGTTCAGCCAGAGCTTGATGTTCGGCCAAAGCGGTTTGCAGTGACTGTTCGGCGCGTTCGGCCAGGGAGATAAGAGAAGGGGGCAACTCGACCAGCAACGGCAGGCTCATGGTCTATCCTTTTGGCGGACTGCCGGACGCACGGTGCAATCGCCCGCAGCCCCGCTCCAGCGGGGCACGCGCGGCCGGCGGTGCCGCGGATTGTAGTTTTACTACGAAAGAATTGTATCCAGAGGGCTGAATCCGTCGTCGAAATGTAGTAAAACTACAAGCGGCCGGTCCTACCCCCGGTAAATCCAAGAATTTCAACTCGCCCGCCCAAAAAGCCGGTGAGACCCAACTGGCCTCCGATTCTGGAAGCCTTTCCGCCCTGGAGCAAGCCATGCAAGACCTCGATCCGATCGAAACCCAGGAATGGCTGGACGCCCTTGAATCCGTCCTCGACCGTGAGGGTGAAGACCGTGCCCATTACCTGATGACCCGCCTGGGCGAGCTGGCCACCCGTAGCGGTGCGCAACTGCCCTACGCGATCACCACGCCTTACCGCAACAGCATCCCGGTAACCCATGAAGCTCGCATGCCCGGCGACCTGTTCATGGAACGCCGCATTCGCTCGCTGGTGCGCTGGAACGCCCTGGCCATGGTGATGCGCACCAACCTGGACGACCCGGATCTGGGCGGCCACATTTCCAGCTTCGCCTCCTCCGCGACGCTGTATGACATCGGTTTCAACTACTTCTTCCAGGCCCCGACCGACGAACACGGCGGCGACCTGGTGTTCTATCAGGGCCACGCCAGCCCTGGCGTCTACGCCCGCGCCTTCATGGAAGGCCGCATCAGCGAAGACCAGATGAAGAACTTCCGCCGCGAAGTGGATGGCAAAGGTCTGTCGTCCTACCCGCACCCCTGGCTGATGCCGGACTTCTGGCAGTTCCCCACCGTGTCCATGGGCCTCGGCCCGATCCAGGCGATCTACCAGGCCCGCTTCATGAAGTACCTGGAAGCGCGCGGCTTCATCCCAGCCGGCAAGCAGAAGGTCTGGTGCTTCATGGGCGACGGCGAGTGCGACGAGCCGGAATCCCTCGGCGCCATCTCCCTGGCTGGCCGCGAGAAGCTGGACAACCTGATCTTCGTCATCAACTGCAACCTGCAGCGCCTCGACGGCCCGGTGCGCGGTAACGGCAAGATCATCCAGGAACTCGAAGGCGTGTTCCGCGGTGCCCAGTGGAACGTCAACAAGGTGGTCTGGGGTCGCTTCTGGGATCCGCTGTTCGCCAAGGACAAGGACGGCGCCCTGCAGCGTCGCATGGACGAAGTGGTCGACGGTGAATACCAGAACTACAAGGCCAAAGACGGCGCCTATGTGCGCGAAAACTTCTTCAACACCCCGGAGCTCAAGGAGATGGTCAAGGATCTCTCCGACGACGAGATCTGGAAGCTCAACCGTGGCGGCCACGACCCGTACAAGGTCTACGCAGCCTACCACCAGGCCGTGAACCACGGCGGCCAGCCGACCGTGATCCTGGCCAAGACCATCAAAGGCTACGGTACCGGCGCCGGTGAAGCGAAGAACACCGCGCACAACACCAAGAAGGTCGATGTCGACAGCCTGCGTCAGTTCCGCGACCGCTTCGACATCCCGGTCAAGGACGAAGACCTGGAAAACCTGCCGTTCGTGCGCCCGGAGCCGGGCAGCCCGGAGTACAAGTACCTGCACGAGCGCCGCAATGCGCTGGGTGGCTTTGTACCGCAGCGTCGCCAGCAGAGCTTCAGCATCCCCACCCCGCCGCTGGATACCCTCAAGGCCATCCTCGACGGCTCGGGCGACCGCGAAATCTCCACCACCATGGCTTTCGTGCGCATCCTCGCGCAGCTGGTCAAGGACAAGGAACTCGGCCAGCGCATCGTCCCGATCATCCCGGACGAAGCCCGTACCTTCGGTATGGAAGGCATGTTCCGTCAGCTCGGCATCTACTCCTCGGTGGGCCAGCTGTACGAGCCGGTCGATAAAGACCAGGTGATGTTCTACAAGGAAGACAAGAAAGGTCAGATCCTCGAGGAAGGCATCAACGAAGCCGGCGCCATGAGTTCCTTCATCGCCGCCGGCACCTCGTACTCCAACCACAACCAGCCGATGCTGCCGTTCTACATCTTCTACTCGATGTTCGGCTTCCAGCGCATCGGCGACCTGGCCTGGGCCGCTGGCGACAGCCGCACGCGCGGCTTCCTGATCGGCGGTACCGCCGGCCGTACCACCCTCAACGGTGAAGGCCTGCAGCACGAAGACGGTCACAGCCACATGCTGGCAGCGACCATCCCCAACTGCCGCACCTACGACCCGACCTACGGCTACGAGCTCGCAGTGATCATCCGCGAAGGCATTCGCCAGATGACCGAAGAGCAGCAGGACATCTTCTACTACATCACCGTGATGAACGAGTCGTACCAACAGCCGGCCATGCCGCAAGGCGTGGAAGACGGCATCATCAAGGGCATGTACCTGCTCGAGGAAGACAAGAAGGAAGCCGCACACCACGTGCAGCTGCTGGGTTCCGGCACCATCCTGCGTGAAGTCGTCGAAGCAGCGAAGATCCTGCGTGACGAGTTCAACATCGGCGCCGATGTGTGGAGCGTCACCAGCTTCAACGAACTGCGTCGCGACGGTCTGGCCGTGGAGCGCAGCAACCGCCTGCACCCGGGCCAGAAGCCCAAGCAGACCTACATCGAGCAGTGCCTGAGTGGCCGCAAGGGCCCGGTCATCGCCTCTACCGACTACATGAAGCTGTTCGCCGAGCAGGTTCGTCAGTGGGTTCCGAGCAAGGAATACAAGGTCCTGGGCACCGACGGCTTCGGCCGCAGCGACAGCCGCAAGCAGCTGCGTCACTTCTTCGAAGTGGATCGCAACTGGGTCGTGCTCGCCGCACTGGAAGCCCTGGTAGACCGTGGCGAAATCGAAGCCAAGGTGCTGGCTGACGCCATCGCCAAGTTCGGTATCGACGCCGACAAAGCCAACCCCCTGGACTGCTAAGGAGCGTAGCGATGAGTGAATTGATTCGCGTACCCGACCTCGGCGGTGAAGGCGAGGTGATTGAACTGCTGGTCAAGGTCGGCGACCGTATCGAAGCCGAGCAGAGCGTACTGACCCTGGAGTCCGACAAGGCCTCCATGGAAGTGCCCTCGCCCAAGGCCGGCGTGGTCAAGGAAATCAAGGTCAAGATCGGCGACCGCCTGAAGGAAGGCGACGAGCTGCTGGTGCTGGAAGTCGAAGGTGCTGCGCAAGCGGCGCCTGCGCCGAAAGCCGCAGCCGCACCTGCCGAAGCGCCGCAAGCAGCCGCTCCGGCTGCAGCGCCCGCCGCTGCCACCAGCAGCGTGCAGGACGTGCATGTGCCGGATATCGGCACCGACGGCAAGGTCAAGGTCATCGAAGTCATGGTCAAGGCCGGCGACACAATCGAAGCTGACCAGTCGCTGATCACCCTGGAGTCCGACAAGGCCTCCATGGAAATCCCCTCGCCGGCTGCCGGCGTGGTGGAAGAAGTGCTGGTCAAGCTGGATGCCGAAGTCGGCACCGGCGACCTGATCCTCAAGCTGCGCACCGCTGGTGGCGCAACCGCCAGTGCTGCACCGGCTCAAGCCGCTGCACCCGCTGCACCCGCTGCTGCGCCTGCCGCCGCTCCTGCTCCTGCTCCTGCTGCCGCAGCCCCGGTTGCTGCTTCGGTGCAGGACGTGCACGTGCCGGATATCGGCACCGACGGCAAGGTCAAGGTCATCGAGGTTATGGTCAAGGCTGGTGACAGCATCGAAGCTGACCAGTCGCTGATCACCCTGGAGTCCGACAAGGCCTCCATGGAAATCCCCTCGCCGGCTGCCGGCGTGGTGGAAGAAGTGC
>NZ_JACFYZ010000017.1 GCF_015712065.1 Ectopseudomonas chengduensis | reverse complement strand
GGTGTTGGGGATGCTGGGGTTGGGGGTCGTGCTGATGCACGCACGCCGTACTCAAGGCTGAGAACGGCGCGGCCTGACCAGGGAGCAATTCAGCGAGGAATGCTCAGGGACCAGTCTCAGGCGTTAGTCGGCGCAGGTTCGCTCAGAGCCTGAAGTGATTTCTTCGCGCCGAGAATACCGATGACGCCGACGGGGACGAATGGTACGCAGCCGATGATGAACAGGATGGCGCCCAGCTTGGTCTTGTCGAGCATGACCAGCAGCATGCCGAGTAGGTTCAACGCCAGAAACGGCAGCATCCAGACGAACAGGCCTTCATAGCGGGGTTCCATGCTGATCCAAATCACCGCGAGCAGATGAATGAAAGCGCCCAGTGGCATTTTGAAGTCCATCTTGTTCATGCGTTCTTTCCTTGAGTGTGTTGTTGGAGGTTGGTTGTCTGCAATCAACCGGCATAACGCACATGGCGAGCCATCAGGTTGGGGCGGCTGAAGGTGTCGATCTGGGGGATGCGTTCGTTCATTTCGCGCTCTTTGGCCTTGAAGGTTTCATCGTCCATATCGCGCCAATAGCGCGGTGCGCGGCCAGTTTGGCGGTCGTGCTCGGCGGTGGTGGGGTCGAGGTGGCGAAAGGCTTCCAGCTCTGGGGTGTCCGGCATAGGATTGCTGATGTCCATGTAGTTCTGCAGGTAGTCCCAGAGGGCGCACGGCACGGAGGTGCTATTACTGGCGCCAACGAAGTTGCCCATATTGATCCAGATGTCACGGTAGCGATGGACGATGCACAGCACGTTGTTGGGCAGACCCTGACGATCCGGCGTGACGGTGATATAGGCATCGAACTCGTAGAAGGGCGCGACCTTTTCGCCGATGGTGCCGCTTTTCTTGTATTCGCCGTTATTGTCGTAGTCGAAGACGGTGACCAATCCGGTGCGGCGGTTGAACTCCCAGAGTGGGCCGCGGGAGGGTTTTATCCAGAGCTTTGGGAAATAGTTAATTGCTAACCATCCTGCACCCCACATCAATAAAGATGGCAAAACAACGAAAGCAGAAGCATCTAGAAGATTTTTTATTAAGTCTCGATACCAATCTATACGAGAGAAGTCGCTAATTGCTGCAAATGAGAGAAGCGAAATTGGCGATAGAAAAAAAAATCCTACCAAACCAAAAGTTTTTAAATATATCCAAAATTTAGAGCTAGCAGGTAGTTGAGCATGCCTGATTTTTTCGTTATCTAGGCGAGCATGGAGATCCAAGTGCTCCAGTAGTTTTGGAACATAGGTGCCTTTTTCTAATTGCTCCGCTTTGTCCTTTTTCATGGCTTCTACCAGGCGCAGCTCGCTGGGTTCGACATTGTTCAGTACATCGATTGGCACCACCTCTTCGGTGTGCCCCCAGGGCAGCCGTATGCCCCCGAAACGGCGCAGCCAGGGCTGTTTTTCAGCCGGCGGTTGGTCGGGTATGCGCTCCGGGTGATAGGCCTCGGGGCTGTAGAAGGAGTCAGGATTCGGCATGGGTCTTCTCATCGGCCCAGAAGGGTTCGTTGGTTTTGTTGAAGGTGGCGGCTGTTGCCTTGGTTGGATCGGCCTTGCCGCTTCTGATCGGCGGGGCGGGGAAGAGCCAGAAGAGCGCGCCGGGGCGGCAGTCCTTTTCGCCGGTATCCAGTGCCAGGCGCAATTGTGCGCGTACCTGCCATTGGTGATGCAGGCTGCTGTCGCGCAGATTACCCGTCCAGCGTCTGGCTGGTGGCGTGTGCACATATAACTCGCGGCCATCGGGCAGTATGCGCTGAGTCACTGGGTCGGGGTTATGCACGGTGACTGTCGCGGGAAGCGGGTCACCGTTGCCGCGATAGCGTATTTCACTGCTGCGCAGGCGAGTTTCAGGATGAATGCTGACATCACCCATTTGCGCCAGCAGGCCAGGCAGATTGCTGCTGATACGGATGCGGGTATTGGCGCTGGCCAGCCTGCGCAGCTCGGCAGCCTCATTCCTGTCCAGCTTGGCATCTGGCTTGAAGTAGGGGTTGGGCTCGATGGCGATGCGAATGCCGGCGAAGATGCCCACCAGGCGATAGAAGGCCTCCTGCGTATCATCCGTCAGGTAATCGCGAGGCTCCGCGCCAAAGGGGCCGCATTCCAGCCAGTCTTCCAGTTGGGTGCTGCTGAGCCAGAACATCAGGCCTGCGCCGAGCGCGATCAGCACCAGTGCGGCCAGGCTAAAGGGGTTGAGGCCGAACAGTGCGCTGCTGCCGCCGAAGAAGGGGGCGATAGCACCGAGCATGGCGCCGGCTGCCATGGCACCAAAGCCCCAAACGGCATCATCCCCCCATTGCCAGGCATGGATGGCGTCCATGACACAGACGACCGCCATGACAATGCTGGCTGCTGCTGTAACAAACAGGCGAACAGCGATCTTGTCGACGAACTTTTTCCCGAGTGTCTCACCCAAGATGCCTACGGCTCTCTCCTTATTCACATTCCAGAGCGTGGCACGCATGGCCGTGGAAAATCGGTTGGCCTCTTTCATCTTGAAGGCCAGCATTTCCAATGCTATTGCTGTATCAACTACTGTGCCCATTATTCCAAAACCAGCTCTGGCACTACCTTTTGTTTGTTTGGTGCTTTCTTGCGCCCCCCACTCCGCAAGCAAATTCCACATCTCCAGCGACAACACTGCCATCGAAAAGGCGCCGCTATTAAGTGTCTGGAAGTACAGATTACGCTGTCCGGCATCGACGCTGCGGGCCAGTTCCTGGATGCGCTGATCGGCTAGCTGCATTTCCTTTTGTGCCGTCTGCGCCAGTTCCTGGGCTTGCTTCATGCGGCTGTCCATGGCGGCTTGCTGGCTACGGGAGGCGACAACCTGTTGCGTGGCCGCATGTACCATTGCAGCGCGCTCGGCATTGATCTGGCTGGCAATGCTCTCGGCCTGTTCGGCCATCATTCGGGCGTTCTTGTGGCGGTTCAAGGCCTTAATCAGTCGCGCAGTTTGCTGGTTTTCCGGCATGGCCGCGACCATATGGTCGGCGCTTTCACCGGGCAAGCCTTGGCGGTTGGCCGTACGGGCGTTGCTGCTGGCTGACAGGTTGCCTTGGCCATCCAACACTTCACCATAAGCGCGGATCGTGCGCTGGATATCCAAAGGCAGATCACTCAGCGCGAAGATGTAGTAGCCGCCGGCCCTGGCTGCGCTACGGCGCATCAGGCGCAGTTCGCCGAAGTGTTCAGTGAGCATGCTGCGCAGTTGCTCGATGCTCATGCCGTGCAGGCGGAGATTCATGGGTCTGGCTTCGGCGGCGAGTTTGCCGCGCGTAACGTTTTCCAGCCCTTGGGCCTCGCTCAGCGCTTGGCGGCGTTTGTCCAGTTCGGCCTGTGAGGTGCGCTGTTGGTTTTCGGCTTCTTGCTGAGCCGTTTCTGCTTTCTGGCGTTGCTCGGTGGCTTGCTCGCGACCGCGCCTGGCGTTGTCGTGTTGGTTTTGCGCGTGCTGGCGCTGCTGGTTGGCGGCGGCGCGCTCCGTCTGCGCTTTATCGATACCTTTGCTAGCCGCCCTGATCGCACCGTCCAGGTGTTCGTAGATACTGATCAGGCCATTGGCAATGGTTTTGCTTTCGAGAATCGCGGCGCTGGCCAGCCCGCCTGCATCGAGTAGGGCTTGAAGCTGGGCGGCATCGATGGTGGTTTGCCCTTCCTTCGGTGCCTGTAGTTTCTCCTGTGCGGCCAGCACCGTGGCGCGGAAGCTGCCATCGCCGGTGTTTTCCTCGACTTGCGCCGGTTTGACATAGGCCTGCTCCAGTTTGGCCAAGTCATACTTGGGCCAGAACAGGCGGTGCAGGGGGTGTTGCACCTTTTCGGCTATCTGCAGGATGAACCGGCGCCCGGCGGAACCGGACTGACTCAAGCATGACCGTCCGTTGACAGCATCGACGAGCTGCGGGCTATTGCTGGCCAATGGGTCGTGATCAGCGGCTGTGGTGGCCAGCGAGGAAAATGCCTGGGCGGCAAAGTGCAGGGCGGCGACGTACTCGAAGTGATCCAGGCTGAGGTGATCGGCGATGGTCTGCTGGCACGCGCCTTTTTCCAACAGATCCACCAGGCATTGCTGGCTGCTTTCCATGGCTTGCCAGGCTTCCATGCGCTCGATGGCTGCGGTGAATCGGTTCAGATCCTGCAGTCCGGTCGGGGTGATCCTGCTGATGGAGGCGTGCAGCTTGTTCACTTCGCCGGATACGCTCCTGGGCACTATCGTCTGCTGCACGAGCATGGCGCTGGCGAAGTGGCCATGGGTGCGTGCGTACTCGGCGCATTGCTCCAGCAGCATCTTGTGACTGGCGATCTTGGCCGTCAGATGGCGCAAGCGGAACTGGTTGTCATCGAGCAGAATGGCGCAAAGCTGTCTAGGGCGCAGCGCAGCAAAGATGTCCGTTGCGCCAGGCTGCGCTTGCCACAGCTCTTTGGCCTCGAACGTTGGCTCGCTTCTGGGCTTCTGCGCCGCCAGCTTCTCGCGCAGGGCTTGTTCGATGGCGCCCATTTCCACTTCAGGTTCTGCGGGCGTGGTCTTGCCGGCCTTGCAGGCATCGAGAAAGGCATTGGCCGCCTTCAGGCTCTTGGCGGGGTATTGACCACTCAAGTCGCAGAGGTAGCGGCTGGGGTTGTCCAACATCAACTCATAGCCGGCCTGCCTGGCGCGCTGCGGTGCGGCGATGCTCAGCGGAAAGGCCCAGAGGTCAAGGTTCATCCGCACCAAGCGAGCCTCGTTAAGAGGCTGCGCTGAGTCCATTATCTGCTTGTAGGCTTCGATGATCTCCAGCCCGCCCGGTTTGCCAGTGAAGAGTTTATCGAAGGTGGCCTTGGAGACATCCAATTGTCTCTGGCTGATACGGGTGCGCCTGGTTGCCGTATCGCGCTCAAGAAAGGTAAGGCGGGCTGCACTCAACTGGATTTCGGAGAAACAGAGTTGAACGCTCAGTTCCTTGCGGTTGTTCCACTGCGAGGGCAGCCAGATTTCTTCCAGCCCGACCCCCACGGCTTTGCGCGGCCCGGATTTGAAGCCGGCGCCCTGGCGATAGCTGGCAACCCGTACATCATGATAGGTGACGCCACTCTCGCTGTTGCGCACCTCCAACTCGCGCCAGAGCTTGTCACGATAGAACAGGTACAAGTAACCATTGCGCAGGCTTACCGGTGTACCGAGGTCATATCGGCTCTTGCTGCCTGGCAAGGCAGTCATGGGCACCACCGGCACGATCTGGTTCCACTGAATGTCATGCTCGGGCTGGCGAGGTGTTGTGCGCAGTTCGTCATGCAGCGGTAGGCGGATCGGCCCGCCCTCGCTTGCAGCGATTTCCAGATACAAACTCCGTTTTGACTGGCTCTCCCAGTCCCACACATGCAGCACGCTGCTGAAGCTGTCGCTGGCCTGAATTTCAGGTTTGTCCTGCTGGGTCAGGCTGATGAGTGGCGCGTTCTTTTCATCGCAGATCACCAGTTTCTGCGTGCTTGGGTGGTCCTTGCCCACTACCTGGACGATGAGCTTGCCGGCCTCGCAGGCGGCGCCTTTGCTCAGTGCGCATACGTTGTTGCTCATACGCTGCTTTCCTTGTCTGTCGTATTCATGATCAGGTGCCTGGCGAGAACATCGAGGCGTTCCTGATCCGTTCCTGGCGGTAGTGCATCTGGCGGTGTTGCATCAGGGTTGTTGTGGCGCAGGTCGAGGTAGGTGCTCAGGGACTCGGCAGAAACGAAGCCGCAGCGCATGCCCTCGTTCAGGTAGCTCCAGGCCGTTTCGAAGCGGATGTCGCTCTGGCGTTCCCACCACTGGTAAAGAAAGTGCTCGCCCTGTTGGCGCTGCAGGGCTTGTTCCTGTGTAGCGCTCAGATGCAGTTCATATGTGGTGGTGCCTGGGTGCCAGGCCTGTGTTTGCTGGTTGTCGATGTGCTGCCAGGCTGCGCGGCCGTCGGCGTGATCGTGCCAGGTGCCGCCATACCAGCTCAGACGCTGTATCGGGCCGAGCCATAGGGGGCGAGTTTCGGCATCGCAGGCGGGGAAGAAATAACTGGCGGTGCGCGGCCTGGAGTAGCGCAGTACACCGCGGCGCTCCTGATCGAAGCGGATGAACAGGATATGTCGCAGGTGGGCCAGCAGGCCTTCGGTTGCTCCTGTGGTTTCCAGCAGTAGGCCGGGCCAGGAGAGCGGTTCGTTCTGCATGGCGGCAAGTAGCGAGGGATTGGCCTGTGCATCGATCAGCAGGGGGCTTTCTTCCTCGCAGGCGGCCAGTTCGGTGCCGTCGAACAGGCGTGTCGGGTCCGGGCTTTCGCCAAGTCGATACAGCTCGGGCAGCAAATGCTCCGTGCGTTCCAGCAGCAGCCAATGCCCCGTGCTCATGCGCTGGCTCCGGCAGTCATGGCCTTACGGCAGGGACAGTCAGACAGCGGACATTGCATCGGGGTGCCACCCTTGGGCTTCTGGCAGAGTTCGACGATGGGCAGCTCTTCACGCAGGCGCTGTTTGAGCAGTCCTCCCGGCACATCCGCATCCGCCGGCTTCGCCGCGCCCGGCAGGATGGGCGCTGCCCCTGAGCCGTTGCCCGGCGCACCGCCGGAGTTGATCTTGATCACCGGCCCGACCAGGGTCACGCCGCCGCCGTCGAGTTTGATGAAGCTGCCGCCACCTTTGAGGGTCAGTTCGCTGCCGGCTTCGAGCACGACTTTCAAGCCGCTGGAGAGGTGGATTTCCTGGCCGGCCTGGATGAACTGGCCGTTGCCCAGCTTGATGTGCTGGCTGTCGCCGACGGTGAGGTGGTCGTTGGCCTTGATCTCGGTCTTGCGGTCGGCGTGGGTGGTGCGGTGTTCTTCGGCCTTGAAGTGGCTGTAGGCGTTGGCCTCGACCGTGTCGTGTCGCTCGTTGCCGACGCGGATCTTCTGGTCGTGCTCGATGTTCTCGTCCCAGTCGCGCTGGGCGTGGACGTAGATTTGCTCGGCGCCCTTGCGGTCTTCGATGCGCAGTTCGTTGTAGCCGCCACCACCGGGACTGCTCAGGGTCTTGAACACGCTGCGGGTCTTGTTCGCCGGCAGGTCGTAGGGCACCACGTGTTCGGCGTGGTACAGGCAGCCTGTGACCAAGGGCTGGTCAGGGTCGCCTTCGAGGAAGGTGACCAGCACTTCCATGCCGATGCGCGGGATGGTGATGGCGCCGTAGCGATCACCGGCCCAGCTGGAGCTGACGCGTAGCCAGCAGCTGGTCTTCTCGTCGGCCTGACCTTCGCGATCCCAGAAGAATTGCACCTTCACCCGGCCATATTGGTCGCAGTGGATTTCCTCGCCAGCCGGGCCTGTGACCACGGCGCTCTGGCTGCCGAGGATACGCGGCTTGGGGTGGGCCAACTGGGGGCGGAAGGGCACGTTCCAGGGCGTGGCGGTGAAGCGGTTGCGGTAGCCTTGGTGGAAGTCGGTGTCGTCGGCTTTACCCTCGGCTTTGGCATCCTGCGTCGCTCTACCTCCTACATCCCTGTAGTCGTCTCCCGCGGCCCCTCTCCCATGAATGGGAGAGGGGAGATCAAGCACCGACTCTTCCAGCACCTGCGGCTGCTTGCCTTCGTGCAGCACTTCGGTGAGCAGCCAGAGCTGGTTCCAGGCCTCGCGCGGGTGCTCGGTCAGGTCGAGGAAGTGGCCGCTGACCATGGTCGGCGAGTCGCCGTCGCCCCGGGCCAGTTCGAAGTCGTGGCGGTGGCGCTCCAGGGCGCGCTTGGCCAGGTGCTTGCCGCGCTCGCGGTCGGTATAGCGGCCCGGGTAGTCGTAGTCTTCCAGCTTGGGTTGGGCATCGCCTTCGGCCTTGGCTTCCAGCTGCAGTCGCGGCTTCTCGAAGTCGTAGTCGCGGCGGGTGACCTGGCTGGTGCGGGTTTCCACGCGTACGCCGAAATGCTTGATCACCGGGTCGTCGGCCACCAGGCCGCTGTCCTGCTGGTAGGCCAGCGGCGCCAGGCGCGGGAATACGGTCTGGTCGTCGCCGAAGGTCAGTACATGTCCTGCGCTGCTGTGCTGGAAGTGGTAGTGGATACCTTCCTCCTCGCACAGGCGCTGGACGAAGTGCAGGTCGCTTTCGTCGTACTGCACGCAGTATTCGCGCTCGGGGTAGAGCGAGCCGAGCTGGAACTGGTAAGCGTCGGCCTGGATGCCGTGCTCTTCGAGCACCTGGCCGATGATCTTCTCCACCGTCAGGTGCTGGAAGATGCGCTGATTGGTGCGGTGCGCCAGGTAGGCCAATTGCGGCACCAGGGTCAGACGGTAGCGGGTCATGCGCTTGCCGGATTCGCCCTGGGCGATGCGGTGGATCAGGCCGTGGATGCCGGCGCCGTTCTGGTCGAAGGCGAGGAAGGCGCGCTGGTGCAGCAGGCTCTCCAGATCGAGGTCGGGGCGTTCGCTGATCAGTTCCACATCGAAGGCGTAAGGCTGGCTGACCGCCTCGCGCCCTTTGAACTCGAGGACCTGCAGGTCGTGTTCGACACCGTCGATGCTGAGGCTGAAATGGGTCTGGTTGGCCTGGGCGAACATTCGTTGTTCCTCTCGATCATTCCATGATGGGCGCGTGGCGCGCTCCAGGTTGTAACCGAATCGGCCGCCGCGCGCTGGCAACGGTCGAGGTTTTCGGCGATTGGCCAGCGCTTTGTGCGCAGCCTGCCGAAACGCAACGGCCAGGACGATGCCTGGCCGCTGCGGTGACGCGGACGCGATCCCGCCTTAGGCAGAGATCGGGGTACGCCAGTCGTCGGAGCCGGAAGTACCGGAGACTTCGTGGGTCCAGACGATCTTGCGGTAGGTGAAGTAGACGTCTTCCAGGTGGGTGAAGTGCGCCATGTTCGGGTCCTGGCAGTTCGGCATGCGCGACTGTACGTCGACGATCACGGCGTCTTCCAGCTCGATGGTGAAGTAGTGCTCCTGGGTACCGGTGGAGGAGGTGCGGTACCACTCCAGGCGGCACTTGTTCAGACGCTCGCCGGAGGTCAGGGCGTTGAAGATCAGCGGCGAGGACTTGTCGAAGACCTTGGTGATCATCAGCGGCTTGTGCACGCGCTGGCCGGTTGGTTGGCCGGACTGCGGGTCGCGCGGGATGATGACCTGGTGGTTGTAGGCTTGCACCAGAATCTGGTCTTCATGACCTTCCTGGAAAATGTTGCCGACCGAGTCCTCGGTGAAGGTGCCAGCGGTGATCAGACCTTGTTTGGTGCCTTCGAGGGACAGATACGCGGGTGTTGGCATGAGTGCTCTCCTTGCCTGGGTCATGGATCGTGATCGATCCGGGAGCCATGGCTAAAGCGAGCGGCATGCCATAAATATAAAATCCTTTATAAACATAGATTTAGAATGACCTGTTGGGTGTTATTGGTCACGATGAGTGTTTCGTCACGCTATATTGCGCAACAAGTTGCGCAATGCTGTGCAGGTTATTGCGCAGTCTGCTGAACAGCCTGTATTCACTGGCCTGCGCCAGTGTCAGCGCAGATTTATCCACAGCACGCTGCGCAAGAAGCTGCCAGGTTGATCATTCGGCCCAATGGCGCCCGTGACGCTCCAGCAGGTTTTGCAGTTGCTCCGGTCCATCGCTGCCGGCCGGGTAGGGGCGCGGGCTCTGGTAGTGCTGGAGCCAGCCCTGCAGGATGGGATCGACCCACTGCCAGGCCGCTTCCACTTCATCGCGGCGCATGAACAGGGTGGAGTCCCCCTCGATCACGTCGAGCAGCAGACGTTCGTAGGCGTCCCAGCGGCGCTGCTGGTTGAAGGCATTGGCCAGATTGAGGTCCAGCTCCACGGGTTTGAGGTGCATGCCCTTGCCGGGGTTCTTGGCCATCAGCTGCAGGCTGATGCGCTCTTCCGGCTGCAGGCGGATCAGCAACTGGTTGGCTTCGCCCTCATGGAACAGACGATGCGGCACCGGCTTGAACTGGATGAGGATTTCCGAGGTTTTCTTCGCCAGGCGCTTGCCGGTACGCAGGTAGAAGGGCACCCCGGCCCAGCGCCAGTTGTCGATTTCCACCTGCACGGCGACGAAGGTTTCGGTGTCGCTGTCGTTGTCGACGTTCTTCTCGAAGTAGTAGGCGGGCACGTCATGGCCGCCGATCTTGCCGGCTGTGTACTGGCCACGCACGGTCTTGTCCTGCACGTCGAGGCCGGAGATGGGTTTCAGCGCTTCGAGGATTTTCACCTTTTCGTTGCGCACCGCCTCGGCGTCGAAGCGCACCGGCGCCTCCATGGCCACCAGGCACAGCAGCTGCAGCAGGTGGTTCTGAATCATGTCGCGCATGGCGCCGGCATGGTCGTAGTAGGCGCCGCGGTTTTCCACGCCAAGGGTTTCACAAACGCTGATCTGCACGTGGTCGATATGCCCGGCGCGCCACACCGGTTCGAACAAGGCGTTGGCGAAGCGCAGCGCCATCAGGTTCTGCACGGTTTCCTTGCCCAGATAATGGTCGATACGAAACACCCGCGCCTCGTCGAACACGGCGCCGATGGCGGCGTTGATCGCGCGGGCCGATTCCAGCGAGTGGCCGATGGGTTTTTCCAGCACGATGCGCGCTGCAGGACCAGCCAGGCCGGCGTTGGCCAGGTGCGCTGCGATGGCTTCGAACAGACTCGGTGCGGTGGCCAGGTAGTAGACCCGTACGCGCTCGTCATCACGCCCCAGGCGCTTGGCCAGGCGGCCGAAATCGGCGCTCTGCGCAGCGTCCATGGCAAAGTAGTCGAGGCGCGCGGCGAAGCTGGCCCAGGTCTCGTTGGCAAAGTCGGCGCGCGCCACCTGAGCGCGGCAGTGACGCTCGGCCAGGGCCTGGTAGGCCTCACGGGTGTGGCTGCTGCGGGCCAGGGCGAGGATGCGCACATCGGCGTGCAGGCGTCCTTCGCGGTGCAGGTGATAGAGCGCTGGCAGCAACTTGTGCAGGGCCAGATCGCCCGTACCACCGAAGACCAGCATGTCGCAGGGGATGCTCAAGGGAAGACTCCGACTCGTTGTGGCAGGCCGTTGCAAGCTACCTGCGTTTGCAGCAAAGAGGCAGTGAAAAGATCGGCTGCGCCCCTTTGCCGGAAAGTTCGTTCAGCGAATTGGCAGCCGCTTGGCTGTGCGCGGGCGCGAGCTATGTAGTATAACTACAAGGTCACTACAACCGTCGGCCGCCGATCATAACCGAGCTATGACCCGCCGAGTGCCGCGGTAGACCCTTTTCTGCATAGAGCCTATCTCAGTGAATCTGTTGCAACACATCGCCCAGTCGCGTCACCTGCTGCGCAAGTCCGAGCTCAAGGTGGCCGATCACGTCTTGCTCGATCCTGCATCGGTGATGCACAGCTCCATGGCCGAGCTGGCGCATAGTGTTGGCATCAGCGAGCCGACCATCGTGCGCTTCTGTCGTGCCATCGGTTGCAGCGGCTTCCAGGACCTCAAGCTGAAGTTGGCGCAGAGCCTGGCTGCCGGGGCCAGTTTCGGTCAGTTCGCGATTCACGAGGACGACTCGGTCGCCGACTTCAGTCTGAAGATCTTCGACACCACCCTGCATACGCTGATGGAAGTGCGCGAGAAGCTCGACCCTGAGGCCTTGCAGCGCGCCATAGCCGCCTGCTCCAAGGCGCAGCGCGTAGAGTTCTATGGCTTCGGTGCGTCCGGCGCGGTGGCGGCCGATGCCCAGCACAAATTCTTCCGCCTGCTGCTCAACGCAGCTGCTTATTCCGACCCGCACATGCAGGCGATGAGTGCGGTGACCCTGCAGCCGGGCGACGTGGCGGTGTGCATTTCCCAGTCCGGCCGTTCCAAGGACTTGCTGATCACCGCCAACCTGGTGCGTGAGTCCGGCGCCAGCCTGATCACCCTGTGTCCGAGCCAGACGCCACTGGCGGAGCTGTCGACCGTCAACCTGGCCATCGACGTGCAGGAAGACACCGAGATCTACACCCCGCTGACCTCGCGCATCGCCCACCTGGTGGTGATCGACGTGCTGGCCATGGGCGTGGCCATGGCGCGCGGGCCGAGCCTGGTCAACCACCTCAAGAGCGTCAAGCGCAGCCTGCGCAGTCTGCGCCTGTCGCCGAAATCGCTGCGTAACACCGAGGATTGAGAGAACGGGTTCATCGCCTGTTCATCTTCACGCCGTCAAAGCGTCATCTCCCCGAGCGAAGCTGGACACTCCAGTCCTCGTTCCGGGAGAACCGAGATGCCTCGTATCTTCGATGACGCGCAACTGCACGACCAACCTGACGCCAAGACCCGGCGCAAACTGCAAGACCAGCGCCGCATGGCCTATCGCCGGGCCATCGAACATTATGCCGAGCAGTGCCAGCTGCAACGCGAGCTTGCCGACTTCCCTGAGCTGGTTTCCGCCAGCTACCTCCAGCACGGCGAACCTGATTCGCGCCGCGCCGCCTGACTTTCTTGTTGCCCTGCCTGCGGGCAGGGCAGTGAGCTTGCCCGATTCTACGAACTTATTGCCCGGTTCTGCCGATCTCTGCGGTCGGCGACGACAGGCGCTTTTGCGCCCACTACAGTGATGGTCTGGCCCCCTGTGTGCGGGGTTGACCGTGACCACCGGCACGCCATGCCGGAACCATCAGACACCATCAGAACAAGGTGGGCAGACCATGATTACCCTGAATCTCAATGGCAAGGACCACGAGCTGGATGTGGCCGCTGACATGCCGCTGCTCTGGGCATTGCGCGACGTCGCCAATCTCACAGGCACCAAGTACGGCTGTGGCATGGCCCTGTGCGGCGCCTGCACGGTGAACGTCGAAGGCCAGCCGACCCGCTCTTGCGTCACCCCGGTATCGGCGGTGGTCGGCAAGCGCATCAGCACCATCGAAGCGGTTGGCGAAGACGCCGTGGGCAAGGTGGTTCAGGACGCCTGGCGCCAGCTCGACGTGGTGCAGTGCGGCTACTGCCAGTCCGGGCAGATCATGGCGGCGACGGCGCTGCTGAGCAGCAACAAAGCGCCGAGCGATGCCGATATCGACGCGGCCATGAGCAGCAACATCTGCCGCTGCGCCACCTATGTGCGGATTCGCGCCGCCATTCACGAAGCTGCCGGCAAACTGGCCTGAGGAGGCGCATAGACATGGGCAAGATCGAAACCCCCGATAGCGCCACTCGCGGCATCCTCAATGTTAGCCGTCGCACCCTGCTCAAGGGCGCCGGTGGCCTGGCCCTGGGCATCTTCTTCGCGCCGCTGATGCGCGGCATGGATGCGCTGGCGGCAGGTGGCCCACTGGAACCGAACGCCTTCGTGCGCATCGACCTCGACGGTACGGTGACCGTGCTGGCCAAGCATCTGGAGATGGGCCAGGGCAGCTACACCGGCCTGGCTACATTGCTCGCCGAAGAGCTGGATGCCGACTGGGACAAGGTACGCGTCGAAGGCGCGCCGGCCGACGCCAAGCGCTACAACAACCTCGCCTTCGGCCCGATGCAGGGCACTGGCGGCAGTACCGCAATGGCCAACTCCTGGGAGCAGATGCGCAATGCCGGTGCGACCGCCAAGGCCATGCTGGTGGCTGCCGCTGCACAGCGTTGGGGCGTGCCGGCCAGTGAAATCAGCGTCAGCCAGGGCGTGATCAGTCACGCCGGCTCAGGCCGTAGCGCCGGCTTTGGTGAGCTGGTCGAGGCGGCGGCGTTACTGCCGGTGCCGGAGCAGGTGCAACTCAAGGACCCCAAGGACTTCAAGCTGATCGGCAAGCGCGAGCTGCGCCGCAAGGACAGCCCGAGCAAGACCGATGGCAGCGCCATCTTCACCCAGGACTTCAAGCTGCCCGGCATGCTGGTGGCCATGGTTGCCTATCCGCCACGCTTCGGCGGCGTGCCACGTTCGGTCGACAGCAGCAAGGCCAAGGCCGTGCGTGACGTGGTCGAGGTGGTGGAGTTTCGCGATCTGCCACATGGTCGTTCGGGCGTCGCCGTGTTGGCGAAGAACACCTGGGCGGCGCGCCAGGGGCGTGATGCGCTGGTGATCGAGTGGGACGAGAGCAAGGCTTTCACCCTTGGCAGCGAGGAGATTCTCGCGCAATACCGCGACAGCGCGGGCAAGCCGGGTCTACCGGCAGCGAGCAAGGGCGACGCTGATGCGGCGCTGGCCCAGGCGGCTAAAACCGTCGAGGCCGAGTACGAGTTTCCTTATCTGGCGCACGCGGCGATGGAGCCGATGAACTGCCTGGTAAAACTCTCCAGCGACCGCTGCGAAATCTGGAACGGCGAGCAGTTCCAGACTGTCGACCAGGCCATCATCAGCAGCTATCTGGGCATGACGCCCGAGCAGGTTTCGCTGACCCAACTGTATGCCGGCGGCAGCTTTGGTCGCCGCGCCAGTTCGGTGTCGGACTACCTGCTGGAGGCGGTGGCCATCACCAAGGCAGCGCGTGACAAGGGCGTGGATGCGCCGGTGAAGATGGTCTGGACGCGCGAGGACGATACCCGTGGTGGTTATTTCCGGCCGCTGTACCTGCACCGCGTGCGTATCGGCCTGGATCAGGCCGGCAAGCTGCAGGCCTGGCACAACCGTATCGTCGGTCAGTCGATCATTGCCGGCACCTCGATGGAGCCGTTTCTGGTCAAGGACGGGATCGATCACACCTCGGTGGAGGGGATTTCCAACCTGTCCTATGCGGTGCCCAACCTGCAGGTGGAGCTGAGCACGCCGAGCAATATCAAGGTGCCTGTGCTGTGGTGGCGTTCGGTCGGTCATACCCACACCGGTTATGTCGCCGAAACCATGATCGATGAGGCCGCCGTCGCTGCAGGCCAGGACCCTTACGCCTTCCGTCATGCGTTGCTGGACAGTCATCCGCGTCACCGCGGCGCGCTGGAGCTGGCCGCCAAGCAGGCCGGCTGGGACAAACCGCTGGCGGCGGGTGCCGAGGGCGAGAAGCGCGGGCGTGGCATTGCCGTGCATGAGTCGTTCGGCTCGTTCGTGGCGCAGGTGGCCGAAGTCACGGTGAAGGCCGATGGCAGCTATCGTCTGGATCGCGTGGTGTGCGCTGTGGACTGTGGCATCGCGATCAACCCGGATGTGATCAAGGCGCAGATGGAGGGCGGTATCGGCTTCGCCCTGGCGGCTGCCCGGCACAGCGCTATCACCTTGAAGGAAGGGCGGGTCGAGCAATCGAACTTCCACGACTTCCAGGTGCTGCGTCTGAACGAGATGCCCAAGGTCGAAGTGCATATCGTACCGTCGGCGGCGAATCCCACCGGTGTCGGTGAGCCGGGTGTACCGCCGCTGGCGCCTGCGTTGGCCAACGCCTTGTTCGCGGCCACTGGCGTGCGCTTGCGCAAGCTGCCGTTCCCGGCGCAGATCAAGGCCTGACGTCCGATACTGGAAACACGAACGCCCGGGGTAATCCCGGGCGTTTGCGTTTATGGGGCAGTTGGGGGCGTTCGCGGCCAAAGCCCCTGCCACAGAATTGCGCCAGGGGTAGATCTGAGGCCACTCGCGGTATCGCTCTGTGTAGGAGCCGCTTTAGCGGCGAGCCAGGTGATCGCGGCTGAAGCCGCTCCTACGGGGGTGGCGGGCAAGTAGCCGTAGGGTGGGCTTTAGCCCACCCTACGAGTCTGTGGCCTCAATGCAATCCGGGGATCAGGACGCACTTAGCCTGGTCGCCGGCTCGATCTCGCTGCAGTCCAGCGGCGTTGGCGTGTGGATGGCCGCCTGGCGATGCTTGAGCATGCCGCCTGCACGGAGGTTAATGGCGGCGGTCATCTCGGCGAGAATCGCCGTGGCCACGCTCTCTGGCGTGTCGCCGCCGATATCCAGGCCGATGGGGTAGTGCAGGCGATCCAGTGCTGGTAACTGCGCGCTGTGCTGGCGGATCTCGTCCAGCAGGCGCTCGGTGCGATCGCGTGGCCCCAGTTGGCCGATATAGGCCGGCGTGCCCTGCAGTACGCTGCCCAGCCAATGGCGATCCTGGCTGTAGCTGTGGCTCATGATCGCCACCATGGCGCCGTCGGTGAGCGCGTGCAGGTCGTAGGGTGGTCGGGCATCGACCTGCAGCACCGTATCGGCGTCGGGAAAGCGCTCGGCACGGGCGAAATGCGCGCGGCCGTCGACCACGGTGACGTGCCAGTCCAGCAGCTTGGCCATATGCGTCAGCGGCTGTGCATCATGCCCGGCGCCGAAGATCACCAGGCGCCGCTGTGGAGCCAGGTATTCGCAGAACACCTCGATCTCGCCGCGCTCATCGCGGTAGCTGCGCAGTGAGGAGCGGCCCTGGCTCAGGGTCTGTTCCAGGTCGGCGCGCACCTCTGTGTCTAGTGCGGGGCCGAGCAGGCGGCTGCCGTCGCTCAATGATGGATGCAGGTACAGGCGCTCGCCCACGCGTACACGGGCGTTGCGATAGCTGCCAATCACCGTGGCGACCGCCCCGGCCTGGCCGCTTTCGCGTACCTGACGCAGTAGCCCAAGCACCGCCAGCGGCTTTTCCGCGCTGTGGCGTTCGAGCAGCACGTGCACGGTGCCGTTGCAGCCGAGACCGAAGGTCAGCGCGGCGTCCTGATCGTCATCGTCGTCCTGGGTGGCGGTGCTGTAGCGGCGGATCACGGCTTCGCCGCCATCGGTCAGCCACCAGGCCTTTTTCGCCACTTCCGATTCCAGGCAGCCGCCGCTTATGGTGCCCACTGTGCCGCCGTAGAGCGGGATCAGCATGCGCGCGCCGGGGCGGCGATAGGCCGAGCCTTCGACCTTGACCACGGTGGCGAGCACGGCCTGGCCGTTGTCACGTTCGAGCGCACGAAGGGCGCCGAGCAAAGCGCTGATACCCGACAGCATAGGTTTCTCCCAGGCAGGTTTTGGTGGAGCGATCCCAGGATGCCAATGTCCCGTATGCCAGTTAAGAAGGGTTAGGCCGATCCTGCGAGATTCTTGCCCGATCCTGCGTGGCTGGGCTGGAAGCGTTCGGCCAGTTTGACGATCTGCGCGCGCTCGGTGCGGATGAAGTCGACGAAGGCCTGCGCCACTGGCGACAGGCGCCGACCGCGGATATTCACCACGCACCAGCTGCGCTGCAATGGCAGCTCGGCCACCGGCAGTTCACGCAGCAGGCCATACTGCAATTCCAGGCGCACGGCATGGCGCGGCAGCAGGGCGATGCCGAGTCCGGCCAGTACCGCCTCGCGCTGCGATTCCAGCGAACCGATTTCCAGGGTATTCGGGAAGTGCGCACGTTTCTGATGGCAGTACTCCTCACAGGCGCGCCGCGTGCCCGAGCCGCTTTCGCGAATCAGCAGTGGGTAGGGCGTGAGGTCCTGCAGCTGCAGGCTGTCCGCCTCGCACAGGGGGTGATCCGGCGGCGCCACGGCGATGATCGGATTCTCGAGAAAAGGCATGAAGTCCAGCGCCAGGTCCTGCGGCACCTGGCTCATGATCATCAGGTCGTCGCGGCTCTGGGTCAGGCGGCGCACCACCAGGGCGTGATTGACCACCGTGAGATTCAGGCTGACTTCCGGGTACTGGCGGCGAAATTCGGCGAACAGGTGGGGAATGAAGTATTTCGCGCTGGATTCCACACACAGATTGAGTTGCCCCTGCAGCGAACCCTGCAGGTCGGACAGCTGCATGTCGAGGCTCTCCAGGCGGCCGAAGATATCGCTGCTGGCGCGTTTGAGTGCCTCGGCTGCCTCAGTCAGGTAGAGCTTCTTGCCGACGTACTCGAACAGCGGCTGGCCGACCAGCTCCTCCAGCTGACGAATCTGCAGGCTGACGGCGGGCTGGGTCAGCGCCATTTCCTCGGCCGCGCGGCTGTAGGAGCCGTGCTCGCACACGGCACGGAACACCTGGAGCTGGCGCAAGGTCATGCGCAGCAGGGTTTTACGCACGGTTTCGTCCTCGTTCGGTCAATGCATAAGTAATTACTTATGCACGATCAAATAATTATTCATTTTTGTTAATTCGTATAGCCGGATAGGGTTTCACCACCTTTGCAACCAACTGTTGCAGCGGCCCTTGCAGCTCTGCGCTGAGGATTGGATCGTGATAAGAAAAATACTGATCGCCAACCGTGGTGAGATTGCCGTCCGCATCGTGCGGGCCTGCGCCGAGATGGGCATCCGCTCGGTGGCGATCTACTCCGATGCGGACCGTCATGCCCTGCACGTGAAGCGTGCCGACGAAGCGCACAGCATTGGTGAAGATCCGCTGGCTGGATATCTGAACCCGCGCAAGCTGGTCAATCTGGCCGTGGAAACCGGCTGCGATGCGCTGCACCCTGGTTACGGCTTTCTTTCTGAAAACGCCGAACTTGCAGAGATATGCGCCGAACGTGGGATCAAATTCATTGGCCCGAGCGCTGAAGTCATCCGCCGCATGGGCGACAAGACCGAAGCCCGCCGCAGCATGATGGCCGCAGGCGTGCCCTGCACCCCTGGCACCGAAGGCAACGTCGCCGACCTGGCCGAGGCCCTGCGTGAAGCCGAGCGCATCGGCTATCCGGTGATGCTCAAGGCCACCTCCGGTGGTGGCGGCCGTGGTATCCGCCGCTGCAACAGCCGTGAAGAGCTGGAGCAGGCCTACCCGCGGGTGATTTCCGAGGCGACCAAGGCCTTTGGCAGTGCGGAGGTCTTCCTGGAGAAATGCATCGTAAATCCGAAGCACATCGAGGCGCAGATCCTCGCCGACAGCTTTGGCAACACCGTGCACCTGTACGAGCGCGATTGCTCGATCCAGCGCCGTAACCAGAAACTGATCGAAATCGCCCCCAGCCCGCAGCTGACTCCCGAACAGCGCGCCTATATCGGTGATCTGGCCGTGCGCGCCGCGCAGGCCGTGGGCTACGAGAACGCCGGCACCGTGGAGTTCCTGCTCGCCGAAGGCGAGGTGTACTTCATGGAGATGAACACCCGGGTGCAGGTGGAGCACACCATCACCGAGGAAATCACCGGCATCGACATCGTTCGCGAGCAGATTCGCATCGCCAGTGGCCTGCCGCTGTCGGTCAAGCAGGAAGACATCATCCACCGCGGTTATGCCCTGCAGTTCCGTATCAACGCCGAGGACCCGAAGAACAACTTCTTGCCCTCGTTCGGCAAGATCACCCGTTACTACGCGCCCGGCGGCCCTGGCGTGCGCACCGATACGGCGATCTACACCGGTTACACCATTCCGCCCTATTACGACTCGATGTGCCTGAAGCTGATCGTCTGGGCGCTGACCTGGGAAGAAGCGATGGACCGCGGCCTGCGCGCGCTGGACGACATGCGCGTGCAGGGCGTGCGTACCACCGCGCCCTATTACCAGGAAATTCTGCGTAATCCGGAATTCCGTAGCGGCCAGTTCAACACCAGCTTCGTCGAAAGCCACCCGGAACTGACCCAATACTCGATCAAGCGCAACCCGTCGCACCTGGCCATCGCCATCGCCACCGCCATCGCTGCCCACGCGGGCCTGTAGGGGACATCATGAGCAAGAAGATCACCGTTACCGATACCGTCCTGCGCGATGCCCACCAGTCGCTGCTGGCCACGCGCATGCGCACCGAGGACATGCTGCCGATCTGCGATAAGCTCGACCGCGTCGGCTACTGGTCGCTGGAAGTCTGGGGTGGCGCCACCTTCGACTCGTGCGTGCGCTTTCTCAAGGAAGACCCGTGGGAGCGTCTGCGCCAGCTCAAGGCGGCGTTGCCCAATACCCGCCTGCAGATGCTCCTGCGCGGGCAGAACCTGCTCGGCTATCGACATTACAGCGATGACGTGGTCAAGGCGTTCGTGGCCAAGGCGGCGGTCAACGGCATCGACGTGTTCCGCATCTTCGATGCTATGAACGACGTGCGTAACCTGCGCGTGGCCATCGAGGCGGTCAAGGCTGCCGGCAAGCATGCCCAGGGCACTATCGCCTACACCACCAGCCCGGTGCACACCAACGAGGCCTTCGTCGCCCAGGCCAAGGCCATGCAGGCGATGGGCATCGACTCCATCGCCATCAAGGACATGGCTGGCCTGCTCACGCCGTACGCCACCTTCGAACTGGTCAAGGCGCTGAAGAGCGAAGTCGATCTGCCGGTGTTCATCCACAGCCACGACACCGCCGGTCTCGGCTCGATGTGCCAGCTCAAGGCCATCGAAGCCGGTGCCGACCATATCGACACCGCCATCTCCAGCCTGGCCTGGGGCACCAGCCATCCGGGCACCGAGTCGATGGTCGCCGCGCTCAAGGGCAGCGAGTTCGACACTGGCCTCGATCTGGAACTGATCCAGGAAATCGGCATGTACTTCCACGCCGTGCGCAAGAAGTACCACCAGTTCGAGAGCGAGTTCACCGGCGTGGACACCCGCGTGCAGGTCAACCAGGTGCCGGGCGGGATGATTTCCAACCTGGCCAACCAGCTCAAGGAGCAGGGTGCGCTGAACCGCATGAACGAAGTGCTGGAGGAGATTCCGCGTGTGCGTGCCGACCTGGGCTTCCCGCCGCTAGTGACGCCGACTTCGCAGATCGTCGGTACCCAGGCGTTCTTCAACGTGCTGGCCGGCGAGCGCTACAAGACCATCACCAACGAAGTGAAGCTTTACCTGCAGGGCCGCTACGGCAAGGCACCGGGCAAGGTCGATGAGCAACTGCGCAAGCAGGCCATCGGCAGCGAAGAGGTGATCGACGTGCGCCCGGCCGACCTGCTCAAACCCGAGCTGGCACGCCTGCGTGAAGAGATCGGCAGCCTGGCCAAGTCCGAAGAAGACGTGCTGACCTTCGCCATGTTCCCCGATATCGGGCGCAAGTTCCTCGAAGAACGCGCGGCCGGTACCCTCAAACCGGAAGAGCTGCTGCCCATGCCGAACGGTCAGGGCAAGGCGGCGCCGGTGGGCGGTGAAGGCGTGCCGACCGAATTCGTGGTCGACGTGCATGGCGAAAGCTACCGGGTGGACATCACCGGTGTTGGCGTCAAGGGTGACGGCAAGCGCCACTTCTACTTGTCCATCGACGGCATGCCGGAAGAAGTGGTGTTCGAGCCGCTCAACGATTTCGTCGCAGGCAGCGGTGGCAAGCGCAAGCAGGCCGCTGCACCCGGCGACGTCTCCACCACCATGCCAGGCAACATCGTCGATGTACTGGTCAAGGAAGGTGACACGGTCAAGGCGGGTCAGGCGGTGCTGATCACCGAAGCAATGAAGATGGAAACCGAAGTACAGGCGCCGATTGCCGGCACCGTCAAGGCCGTTCACGTGGCCAAGGGCGACCGCGTCAATCCGGGCGAAGTACTGGTGGAAATCGAAGGTTAACCTCTATGGAGCCCGGCCTGTTGGATGGGCAAGTTTGACGGGGCGTAACCCGGGCTCCTTTTTTATTCAGCGCCACGGCGCAGGTTTGTCCCGGGGGCCGCAAGGCTCCCTTTTTTTGCACGGCACATCCATGTGCTTCACCCTTTCGGTGGCCTCGCGCAAAACGCTAACGGCGTTTTTGCGACTCCCCAGCGGGGGCCAAGCCTGGTGTGCCGGCTAAGCTTTCCGGTCATGCCCCGGCGCTTCGCCTTCGTGGCGAGGAAAAACAGGGCGATCAGCACCGTCTTGTGCCGGGGCATGGCCTTTTCCTTTGGTTGGGTAGCCGTCCGGGTAGGGTGGTGAACAGTGACAGGTGCGCACAGCGCATCCTGAGAAGCAGGGGAGGTGAACTGAGGTGGGTCTGGATCCGGTGGTGCTGTTCTTCGTTTTCGGCCTGGTCGCCGGCCTGCTCAAGAGCGAGCTGAAGCTACCAGCGGCGCTGTACGAGACGCTGTCGATCATCCTCCTGCTGGCCATCGGTCTGCACGGCGGGGTGGAGCTGGCGCAGCAGGCCAGCCTGCAGCTGCTCGGACAGTCGGCGCTGGTGCTGGCACTCGGCGTGCTGCTGCCGATCCTGGCGTTCGTGCTGCTACGCGGCCTGCGCTTCGACCGCGTCAATGCCGCGGCGGTAGCGGCGCACTACGGCTCGGTCAGCGCCGGTACCTTCGCCGTGGTGGTGGCCTACATGCTGGCCAAGGGCATCGAGTTCGAGAGCTACATGCCGCTGTTCGTGGCCATTCTGGAGATTCCGGCGATCCTGGTCGGCATCGTTCTGGCCAAGGGTATTGCTCGCGAGACCCACTGGGGCGAACTGGGCCGCGAGATCTTTCTCGGCAAGAGCATCATGCTGCTGCTCGGCGGCCTGGTGATCGGCGCCATTGCCGGCAAGGAGGCAATCAAGCCGCTGGAGCCGCTGTACACCAGCATGTTCAAGCCGGTGCTGGCGTTCTTCCTGCTGGAGATGGGGCTGATCGCCTCCGGCCAGCTTGGCGCGCTGAAGCAGTTCGGTGTGCGTCTGGCGGCCTTCGCCCTGCTGATGCCGCTGCTCGGTGCGCTGATTGGTGCCTTGCTGGCGCGCCTTATGGGCCTGAGCCTGGGTGGCACGGCGATGCTTGCCACGCTCGCGGCCTCGGCGTCCTATATCGCCGTGCCGGCGGCGATGCGCCTGGCCTTGCCCGAGGCCAACCCGTCGCTGTCACTGACCGCCTCGCTGGGCATCACCTTCCCATTCAATATCCTGATCGGCATTCCGCTGTACCTGGCGCTGGCCGAACGACTGATCGCCTGGGGGTTCTGAGATGAACGCACATAGCCGCACCCTGCTCACCGTGATCTGCGAGGCGGCGCTGGAGAAGCGCCTGCTGGCCGATCTGGAAGTGCTCGGCGCACCCGGCTGGACCATTTCCGACGCGCGTGGCCGTGGACACCGCGGCGTACGCAGCGCCGGCTGGGACACCGAAGGCAACATCCGCCTGGAAATCATCTGCAACCGCGAATTGGCCGAGCGCATCGCCGAGCATCTGCAGGTGCGCTACTACGACCACTTCGCCATGGTCTGCTACCTGGCGCAGGTGGAAGTACTGCGTGGGGAGAAGTTCTGACTGGTCCCTGGTAGGGTGCGCTATGCGCACCAGCCCAGGTTAGCCGTGATCGGGGGGAGTCTGGTGCGCGCGGCGCACCCTACGGCCTAAAGTCCTTCCCACGTTCACGGTGCGTTTTGTGGGAGGGGCTTTAGCCGCGACCGGGTGAGGCTCGGTGCGCGGCCACCCTGCAAGGGCTTTCAGCTCTGTGGAAAACGTGCGCGCGGCGTCGCCATTGGAATCTTGTCGCCATCGAGCGGCAGGAAGCTGCCCAGCTCGGCGTCGTAGGCCTTGATCTGGCTGGTTTCGATGTCATACACCCAGCCATGGATGAACAGTTGGCCGCGCGCCAGCTTGGCTGCCACCGACGGATGGGTGCACAGGTGGTTGAGCTGCGCCACCACGTTCTCTTCGGTCAGCACGGCCAGGGCTTCCTTGTCGTCGCTGCAGTTGCAGTTCTCTGCCACCACGCTGCGCGCTACCTCGGCATGACGCAGCCAGGCTTTCACCGTGGGCATGGTTTCCAGCGAGGCCGGGTTGAGCACTGCCTTCATCGCGCCGCAGTCGGAGTGGCCGCAGATGACGATGTGTTGCACGCCCAGGGCCATCACCGCGTACTCGATAGCGGTGGAGACGCCGCCCATCATCTGCCCGTAGGCCGGCACCACGTTACCGACGTTGCGGTTGACGAACAGGTCGCCGGGCGAGCTCTGGGTGATCAGCTCCGGCACCACGCGCGAGTCGGCGCAGGTGATAAACATGGCGCGTGGGTTCTGGGCGGTGGCGAGCTTCTTGAACAGTTCTTCCTGCTGTGGGAAGACCTCGTTGCGAAAGCGCTTGAAGCCATCGACGATGCTGTGCAGCGCCTGCTCGGCGGTTTCGTTGCCCTCGTGGGCCTGAAGCGGAATCACCTGATGTTTGTAAGGCATGCCCTGAACCTCTGGGTTGTCTGAAAATACGCTGCTAGAACGACTGTCGCTGCGCTGTGCGAGTCACACGCCAAGTGTCGCCTCCAGCGAGCTGAGCGACAACCGGCGGCTTCGGGTAATTCGCCCAGGCGCACAGGGAGCCTGTGTCGCTGCCAGCTGGCACCGCGAGGGTGGGCCTGGTCAGCGCGCGCTCTGTCGTTCCAGTTCATGCAGGTAGGGCAGGTCGGGGCCGACCCGGGCGCAGGTCAGTGCGGCAGCCTCGATGGCCAGGCGCAGCATGGCGTCGATCTGCTCGCGGTTCAGGCTCGCCAGCGCCTCGGGGCTGTCCAGGTCGTGGCGGGCGAGATAACTGAGCAGCGCGGCCTGGAAGGTATCGCCAGCGCCAACGGTGTCACGGGTGTGCACCTCCACGGCTGGTGCCGACCAGTGCCCGTAGTGGCTGTGGACGCTGGCGCCTTTGCTGCCGTGGGTGAGAAACACCAGTTGGCAGCGCTGGTTGAGCCAGCTCGATGCGACCTGCTGCGGATCGCGCTCGGGGTACAACAGCTGCAGATCCTCTTCGCTGACCTTGATCAGATGCGCGTAGCCGGCGAAGGTCTCGACGCGCTCGCGCCAGTGGGCGATATCCGGCGCCGGACCGAGACGCACGTTGGGGTCGAGGCTGATCAGGCGCTGCTGATGTTCGCGTTGCACCAGCTGTAGCAGCGTGCTGGCCACCGGCTCCACCACCAGAGAGAAGGAGCCGACGTGCAGGCCGCGCACCCCTGCATCCAGTGTCGGCAGGTGCTCGGCGAGCAGTTGGCGGTCGGCACAGCCTTCGCCACGGAAGGAATACTGCGGCGAGCCGGCAGCGTCCAGGCCGACCATCGCTAGAGTGGTCGGCGCATCGCTGGCGATCAGGTAGGCATCGCTCACGCCTTCATCACGCAGCACCTGGCGCAGGCGCTGGCCGAGGCTGTCCGAGGAAATCCCGGTGAACAGCGCCGAGTCGGCGCCCATACGGCGCAGGCCCAGCGCCACGTTGAACGGCGAGCCACCGGCGATGGCCTTGAAAGCCAACTCATTGCCACGCCCACCGTCGCTCTGGATGAACACATCGAACAGTGCTTCGCCACAGACCAGGTACATGTTCTTCTCCATATCGGTTAACGGGCATCTCTAAAAACCACCTGCTACGCCTGATGCCCATCAGTTAAGCGCCAAGGCGGGGAATTCGTAGGAGCGGCGCCCTGCCTCGAAGCTGGGTGGCGCGCACTCGAAAGGCTTCGCCCCGGGGCGGGGCTCCTACGAAAGCCGCTTTGATAGCCTTATCTCATCGGCACTATCTGCCTTGCCTAGGTTCTTGGAGGTGCCCTCAAGACGTTCTCACGCCGGTGTGCGCTCGGCCAGCAGGCTGACCTGCTTGCGGTAGCGTTGATAGACCATTTCGTACTGCGCCGTGCGCGCCGGGTCCGGCTGGGTCTGCGTGCTGGCATCGAGGTACACGCAACGCTCGCACAGTTCGGCCAGCTGCGCCTGGCGATCCGCTCCGGGCGTCAGGCACCAGGCGGCCTGGATCGCGGCGCCCAGCGCGGCGGCTTCGGTGTGCTGCGGGCAGACCAGTGGCGTGCCCATGATGTCGGCGATCACCTGGCGCCACACCGGGCTCTTCGCCGCGCCGCCGATCAGGCGGATGGTCTGGCTCTGCAGGCCGCTGGCGCGCAGCAGGTCGAGGCCGTAGCGCAGGCCGAAACTGCTGCCCTCGACCACCGCCCGGCACAGGTTGGCGCGGGTCAGGTTGTCGCTGTCCATGCCCAGCAGGCTGGCGCGCGAGCTGGGCAGCGCCGGCACTCGTTCGCCATTGAAGAACGGCAGCATGAGCAGGCCCTCGGCGCCGATGGGCGATTGCTCGACCAGTTCGCCGAAGGTCTGGATGTCCAGTTCCAGCAGTTGCTGGATCAGCCCGGTGGCGCTGGTGAGGTTCATGGTGCAGATCAGCGGTAGCCAGCCGCCGCTCGATGAGCAGAAGGTCGCCACCTGGGCATGCGGGCTGATCATCGGTTGATCGCTGTAGGCGTAGAGGGTGCCGGAGGTGCCCAGGCTCATGGTGATCGCGCCCGGACGGATATTGCCGGTGCCGATGGCGCCCATCATGTTGTCGCCACCGCCGCTGGCCACCACGGCATCCGGGTTCAGGCCCAGTTGCCGGGCGATCTGCGGGCGGAGGCGGCCCACTGGCTGATCCGACTCGATCAGCTCTGGCAGCGCGTCGCAAAGGCGCCCGCTGGAGTCGATGAAGTTCAGCAGCTCGCGGTCCCAGCTGCGCGTGCGCACGTTGAAATAACCCGTGCCGGAGGCGTCGCCGTACTCGCTGCAGGCACGGCCGGTGAGCCAGTGGTTGAGGTAATCGTGCGGCAGCAGGATATGCGCGATGCGGGAGAAGACATCCGGGTACTGCTCCTGGGTCCAGAGCAGCTTGGACACCGTGTAGCCCGGCGCGATGGCCACGCCCAGGCGCTGCAGCGAGCCGGCCTCGCCGCCGAGATGATCGAGCAGACGCCGGTTCTCCGGGGTCGACTCGGTGTCGCACCAGAGTTTGGCCGGGCGCAGCACAGCGCCCTGTTCATCGAGCAGCACCAGGCTATGTTGCTGGCCGGACACGCCGATGCCGAGAATCCGCTCGCCGCCGATGCCCGCAGCCGCCAGCGCCTGTCGGGTCGCCTGCTCGAAAGCCTCCTGCCATTGCTGCGGCTGTTGCTCGCGGCGGCCATTGGCGCCGCTCTGCAGCGTGTGGCTGGCGCTGCCGGCGCCGAGCACCTGGCCGCTGCCTGCGTCCAGCACCAGCGCCTTGGTGCCCTGGGTGCCGCAGTCGATACCGAGGTACATGGCTCAGTCGCCCAGCAGGGTCTGCAGGGTACGGGGCACGCCCAGCTTGCGCAGGCTGTCGTAACAGAGCTCGAAGGCTGCGATGAAGGCTTCTGACTGCGGGATCGCCGTGCCGAAGATCGCCTCGACGCCCAGTACCCGCTCGCGCACCTTGTCGTCATCGGCCACCAGCGCCTGGCAGAACTCGGCGCGCGGATCGGGGATGCGATAGCGCGTGCCGTTCTCGTCGACGCCCTTGAGGTACAGCGCCCAGGCCGCGACCACCAGCGCCGCGCGCTCCAGCGGTCGGCCGTCCTCGATCAGACGGTTGAGGGTGGGCACGATGAACTTGGGAAACTTCGACGAGCCATCGGAGCAGACCCGCTCCAGCTGGTCGGCGATGGCCTGGTTGGAGAAGCGCTCGATCAGCGTGTCCTTGTAGGTGTTCAGGTCGATGCCCGGCACCGGCGCCAGCTGCGGCGTCACGTCGAGGTCCATGAAGGTGCGGACGTACTGGCGCATCAGCGGGTCGTTCATGGTTTCGTGGACGAAGCGATAGCCCTTGAGAAAGCCCAGGTAGGTCAGCGCCAGGTGGCTGCCGTTGAGCAGCTTGATCTTCATTTCCTCGTAGGGCGTGACGTCGTCGGTGAACTGCACGCCGACCGTCTCCCAGGCCGGGCGGCCGCTGACGAACTTGTCCTCCAGCACCCATTGCACGAAGGGCTCGCAGACCACCGGCCAGGCGTCTTCGACACCGTGCTGCTCAGCCAGTTGCTGGCGATGGGCGGCGCTGGTCATCGGCGTGATGCGGTCGACCATGGCGTTGGGAAAGCTCACGTGATGGTCGATCCAGGTGGCCAGCTCATGGTCGGCCAGGTGGGCGAAGGCCAGCAGCGCCTTGCGCGTGACATCGCCGTTGTGCGGCAGGTTATCGCAGGACATCAGGGTGAAGGCCGGGATGCCGGCGGCGCGGCGTTTGGCCAGCGCGGCGCAGAGAAAGCCGAACACGCTCTTGGGTGACTCGGGATGTTGCAGGTCGTGCTGGATAGCTGGTAGCTCGGCGAGAAATTCGCCGGTGCTGTCGTCGATGCAGTAACCACCCTCGGTGATGGTCAGCGAGACGATGCGAATCGCCGGGTCGGCCAGTTTGTCGATCAGCGCCTGCGGCGACTCTTCGGCCAGCAGCATGTCGTTGATCGCACCGATCACCCGCACCGGCAGGTTCGGCTCGTCGCCCAGTTCGACCAGGGTGTAGAGGTAATCCTGGCTGGCCAGAGCATCGCGCATGGCGCGGTCTTCACTGCGCACGCCGACCCCGCAGATACCCCAGTCGAGCGCCAGACCCTGGTTCATCAGGGCATCGGTGTAGACCGCCTGATGGGCGCGGTGAAAACCACCGACGCCGAAATGGGCGATGCCGGTGCGGATCATGTCGGCGGTGTAGCTGGGCAGCGCGACGGCGCCTCCAAGCCGGGAAAGCTGCTGGCGATTGAGTTTCATCTGAAAATCCCGTGGTGGAGCGGCGTCAGGCGGCCTGCTGCAGTGGTTTGGCGACGGCTTGGCCATCGGCGTCGAAGAGGTGGCAGTGCGCCGTATCGAAATCCAGTGTCAGGGTGTCGCCGTAGCGCGGCGCGAAGTCGCCGCGCACGCGCACCGTGAGCATCTCGCCCGAGGCGCAGCACACGTGGCAGAAGGTGTCGCTGCCCAGGCGCTCGCTGACGTCGGCCGTCACCTGCATGCGGCCGTTACCGGTGCTGACCACGTTGAGATGCTCCGGACGTACGCCCAGGGTTACCGTGCTGCCAACGCTGAGGCCGGCGGCGGACAGCGGCAGCGTCAGGTGCGTGCCGCACTCCAGTTGCACGTCGCAGTTGTCGGCCTCGACCCTGTTCAGGGTGCCGCGCAGAAAGCCCATCTTCGGTGTGCCGAGAAAACCGGCGACGAACAGGTTGGCCGGGTGGTGATACAGCTCCAGCGGCGAGCCGACCTGCTCGACACGCCCGCCATTGAGCACCACCACCTTGTCGGCCAGGGTCATGGCTTCGACCTGATCGTGGGTCACGTAGATCATGGTCGCCTGCAGGTCCTTGTGCAGCCGTGCCAGTTCCAGGCGGGTCTGCACGCGCAGGGCAGCGTCGAGGTTGGACAGCGGCTCGTCGAACAGGAAGATCTTCGGGTTGCGCACGATGGCGCGGCCGATGGCCACGCGCTGGCGCTGGCCACCGGAGAGCTGTTTGGGCTTGCGTTCGAGCAGGGCGTCGAGCTGCAGGATGCGCGCGGCGTTGGCGACCTTGGCCTCGATCTCCTGCTTGCCCACGCGGGCCAGGTCGAGGGCGAAGGACAGGTTCTTGCGCACGGTCATGTGCGGATACAGCGCATAGGTCTGGAACACCATGGCCAGGTCGCGGCGTGCCGGGGCCATGTCGGTGATGTCCTGGCCATCGAGTTCGATGTGACCGCTGCTGACTTCTTCGAGCCCGGCGATCAGGCGCAGCAGGGTGGATTTGCCGCAGCCCGAGGGGCCGACGAAAACCACGAACTCACGGTCGCGGATGTCCAGGTCGACGCCTTTGATGATCGCCGTGCCGTCGAAGCCTTTTTGCAGATTGCGGATCTTCAGATCAGCCATGTGGAAAGTCTCCCGTTATTTCACCGCGCCGAAGGACAGGCCGCGTACAAGTTGTTTTTGGCTGATCCAGCCGAAGATCAGGATGGGCGCACAGGCCAGGGTCGAAACGGCGGAAAGCTTGGCCCAGAACAGGCCCTCGGGGCTGGAGTAGGAGGCCACCAGGGCGGTCAGCGGGGCGGCGGCGGAGCTGGTCAGGTTGAGCGACCAGAACGCCTCGTTCCAGCACAGGATCAGCGACAGCAACATGGTCGATGCCAGGCCGCCGCGAGCGATCGGCAGCAGTACGCGGACGATCTCCTGCCAGGTGGTGGCGCCATCCAGGCGCGCCGCTTCGAGGATGTCCACAGGGATGTCCTTGAAGTAGGTGTAAACCATCCACACGATGATCGGCAGGTTGATCAGGGTGTAGATGATGATCAGCGCCAGGCGCGAATCGAGCAGGCCGAACTGCTTGGCCAGCAGGTAGATCGGTACCAGCACGCCCACCGGCGGCAGCATCTTGGTCGACAGCATCCACAGCAGCGTGCGCTTGGTGTGTCGCGTCTCGAAGAAGGCCATGGAGTAGGCGGCTGGCACCGCCAGGAGCATGCACAGCAGCGTCGCCGAGAGGGAGATCAGCACCGAGTTCCAGGCGAAGGCGAAGTAGTCGCTGCGCTCGTTGATGTGCAGGTAGTTCTCCAGCGTCGGGGTGAAGATGAACTGCGGCGGCGTGGCGAAGGCGTCGATCTCGGTCTTCAGGCTGGTCAGCACCATCCAGAAGATCGGGAAGAAGATCACCGCGGCGATCGCCCAGGCCAGGACGCCGATGATCAGGCTCTGCAGGCGACGGGATTGTTTCAGCGTCAGCATCTCAGGGCCCTCACTGCTTGTCGGTCAGGTTCTTGCCGATCATGCGGATCAGCACGATGGCGGCGATGTTGGCGATCACCACCGCGATCAGTCCGCCCGCCGAGGCCATGCCGACGTCGAACTGCAGCAGGGCCTGGGTGTAGATCAGGTAGGCGAGGTTGGTCGACTCGTAGCCGGGGCCGCCGCTGGTGGTGGTGTAGATCTCGGCGAATACCGAGAGCAGGAAGATGGTCTCGATCATCACCACCACCGCAATTGGCCGCGCCAGGTGCGGCAGGGTTAGGTGCCAGAAGATGGCGATGGGGCCGGCGCCGTCGAGGCGCGCGGCTTCCTTCTGCTCCTGATCCAGCGATTGCATGGCGGTCATCAGGATCAGGATGGCGAACGGCAGCCATTGCCAGGACACGATCATGATGATCGAGAACAGCGGATGGTGCGCCAGCCAGTCCACCGGCTGGGCGCCGAAGAACTGCCAGATGGCGGCGAGAATCCCCGACACCGGATGGAAGATCAGGTTCTTCCACAGCAGCGCACTGACCGTGGGCATGATGAAGAACGGCGAAATCAGCAGCACCCGCACGATGCCGCGGCCGAAGAACTCGCTGGCCTCCAGCAGCGCCGAGATCAGTACGCCGAACACCACGCTGATCAGCAGCACGCTGCCCACCAGCAATACGGTATTGCCAGCGCCGGAGAGGAAGGCGGCGTCGGTGACGAAGTATTCGAAGTTCTCCAGACCGACGAAATCGTTCTCGCCGGGGTACAGCAGGTTGTAGCGGATCAGCGAGAAATAGACGGTCATGCCCAGCGGCACGATCATCCAGATGAGCAGCAGGGCCACCGAGGGGCTGACCAGAAACCAGCCGGGCGCCAGGCGCCGGGGCTTGCGCGCCACCGGCGTGCTGGCCTGCGCGGCGGGGGTATCGATGGCCGGAGAATTCATCATGCCTCCGAGGGCGGAATTGGGGGTGGCGTAACGCAAGTGGGCGGCCGGTAGGGTGGGCCGGGCGGAGTTCCGTTCTAGCCCGTAGGGTGGGCTTCAGCCCACCGGTTCACCGTGAGTTCGTGGTGGGCTAAAGCGGAGCGCCGCCCGGCCCACCCAACGGGACCGCAAAATGGCTACTTCGGGTAGCCAGCGCGCTTCATTTCCCGCTCGGTACTCTGCTGCGCGGCCTGCAGGGCCTGCTGCGGTTGCAACTGTCCGGTGAGCGCGGCGGTGAACAGCTTGCCGACGCTGGTGCCGATGGCCTGGAACTCGGGAATGGTCACCAACTGGATGCCCACGTAAGGCACCGGCTTGGCGCTGGGGTCGGCCGGGTCGGCCTTCTTCAGCGAGTCCAGAGTGACCTTGGCGAACGGCGCGGCCTGCATGTAGGCGTCGCTGTAGGTCGAGGCGCGGGTGCCCGGCGGCACGTTGGCCACGCCATCCTTCTCGGCGACCAGTTCGGCATAGGCCTTGGAGGTGGCCCAGGCGCTGAAGGTCTTGGCGGCGTCCTTGGACTTGGAGCTGGTAGGGATCGCCAGCGCCCAGGAGTACAGCCAGGAGGCGCCCTTGTCGGTGACCTGGGTTGGCGCAAAGGTGAAGCCGACGGCGTCGGCGACCTTGCTTTGCGAGGTATCGGTGACGAAAGAGCCGGCGACGCTAGCATCGACCCACAGCGCGCACTTGCCGCTGTTGAACAGCGCCAGGTTCTCGTTGAAACCGTTGCTGGAGGCGCCGGGTGGGCCGTATTTCTTCATGTTGTCGACGTAGAAGTTCAGCGCGTTCTGCCATTCGCTGCCGGTGAATTCCGGCTGCCACTGCTCATCGAACCAGCGCGCACCGTGGGCGTTGGCCAGGGTGGTGATCAGCGCCATGTTTTCGCCCCAGCCGGCCTTGCCGCGCAGGCACAGGCCGTACTGGCCCTTGTCCGGCTGATGCAGCTTGCCGGCGAATTCGGCCATCTGCTCCCAGGTCGGTTGCTCGGGCATTTCCAGACCGGCCTGCTCGAACAGGTCCTTGCGGTAATAGGTGATCGAGGCTTCGGCATAGAACGGCAGGGCGTACAGCGTGCCCTTGGCGGACAGGCCTTCGCGCACTGAGGGGAAGACGTCGTCGAGGTCGTAGTCGGCCGGCAGTTCGGTCATCGGCTCCAGCCAGCCTTTCTCGCCCCACAATGCGGCTTCGTACATGCCGATGGTGAGCACGTCGAACTGGCCGCCCTGGGTGGCGATATCTGTGGTCAGGCGCTGGCGCAGCATGTTCTCCTCGAGCACCACCCACTTCAGGCGGATGTCGGGATTCTGTTCTTCGAAAGTCTTGGCGAGCCGCTGCATGCGGATCATGTCGCTGTTGTTGACCGTGGCGATAGTCAGGGTTTCGGCGCCCTGAGCAACCAGGGTGAGGGACAGGCAAGAGGCTGCAACGAGGGCTTTGATCGAGTTGTTCATGCTTGTGAACTCCTCTCCCGCGCCTGTATGGCTGCGGAAGATCGTTATTGTTTTTGTTTGGCTCGGGCCGGATTACACCCCCGCAGGCCTGCACGAACAAATCCTTGAGTGCACAGTGATCGATACTTTTTTGCACTGCTTGGGCAGTGAGAAACCGCCACGGTAAGGGGTGTAACTCTCTGGCATGAGGGGGTGTAGAGGAGGTCGGAGCAGGGGAGGACTACCGATTCAGTACAGGTTTTGCTCGGTCAGGCGCTGCACCGCCAGCTTGCGATAACCGGAGGGGGTCATGCCCTTGAGCTGCTGGAAACGGCGGTTGAAGTTGGAAATATTGCTGAAGCCGGACTCGAAGCACACGTCGGTCACCGGCTTGTCGCTTTTGCTCAGCAGCTCGCAGGATTTGCTCACCCGCAGGCGATTGACGAATTCGACGAAACCACGCCCGGTGGCCTGCTTGAAGAAGCGCGAAAAGTAGGTGGTGGTCATGCCCAGGTGCTCGGCGACTTCCTCCTGGCTGATGCCCTGCGCGTAGTGCTGGAAGATGTAGTCCACCGCCCGGTTGATGCGCTCGACATGCTGCTCGTCGCCCAGCTCCGAAGAGGTCACGGCCGAGAGCAACTGGTAATCCTCGCTGCCGGCGAGCAGCTCCATGAGGATGAAGAAATGGCTCAGGCGGGTGATGCCGCGGCTGTTGGCGATCTTGCCCATCAGCACGCTAGCTTCGCGAATCAGCTGCGGGTCGCGGAACTCGATGCCGAACTGCGCACGGGCCAGCAAGGGTTGCAGGGTCTTCAACTCGGCGAACACCGCCGTACCGCTTTCCAGTACTTCATCGGTGAAGTTGACCAGCATGTCGCGGGTTTCCACTACCTCACCTTCCTCGACCTGGCTGATCCAGTTGTGCGGCAGGCCGGGGCCGGTGAGGAACAGGGTATAGGGGGAGAAATTGCCGATGTAGTCGCCGATGAACACCTTGCCGGAGCTGGCGACGATCAGGTGCAGCTCGTATTCCTTGTGAAAGTGCCAGCGCACCAGCGGCGAGGGAAAGCCGTGCTGGCGGTAGATCAGCGAATGGCCTTCATGGTCGTCCATCAGTTCGTAGGACGGGTCGGCTACGCGGGATGTGCGGGTCATGGTCGTCGTCGGTCAATGCCTCAAGAAGGATCTGTACGAAAAATACCTGCGCATCGGTGATGCTTCGCTAAAAAACGGTTCGCCTGACCTTCGCTCGGAAACTTTTCGTACGGACCCTGCCACGTTTTAACATATCGAGACGGGCTGCCAAGTCAGAGCAGGCTCAATTGCGCACCTGGAGGGCAGAACTGCGAACAGTCCAGCACCACGCTGCCTCGCTGATCCAGGCCGAGCTTGCGCCGCGCCAGACGAAAACGCTGCTCCAGCAGGTCAGCGAACAGGCCCTCGCCACGCATGCGGCTGCCGAAGCGGCTGTCGTAGTTCTTGCCGCCACGGCTCTGGCGAATCAGGCTCATCACGTGGGCGGCGCGATCCGGAAAGTGCACCTGCAGCCACTCCTCGAACAACCCGGCGATCTCCAGCGGCAGGCGCAGCAGTACGTAACCGGCCGAACGAGCACCGGCGTCACGGGCGGCTTCCAGGAGTGCTTCCAGCTCCATGTCGTTGATCTGCGGAATCATCGGCGCGCAGATGGCGCTGACCGGGACACCCGCTTCATGCAGTGTGCGCATGGCACGCAGGCGCGCCGCTGGGGCGGCAGTGCGCGGCTCCATGATGCGTTTGAGTTCGTCATCCAGGGTGGTCAGGCTGAAGGCCACGCTGACCAGGTTGTGCCTGGCCAGCTCGCTGAGCAGGTCGAGGTCACGCAGGATCAGCGAACCCTTGGTGATGATGTGCAGCGGGTGCTTGTAGCGCAGCAGGATTTCCAGGGCCTGGCGAGTCAGGCGCTGTTCACGCTCGATGGGCTGGTAGGCGTCGGTGTTGATGCCCAGGGCGATCGGTTGCGGCACGTAGCCGGGCTTCTGCAGCTGCTCTTCGAGGCGTTCGGCCAGGTTGGTCTTGGCGATCAGGCGGGTTTCGAAGTCGATGCCCGGCGACATGTCCCAGTAAGCGTGAGTCGGCCGGGCGAAGCAGTAGATGCAGCCATGCTCGCAGCCACGGTAGGGGTTCACCGAGCGGTCGAAGCCGACGTCCGGTGAGTTATTGCGGGTGATCGCCGTCTTCGCCTGCTCCTTGCGCACTTCGGTGGCGCGACTAGGCGGCGTTTCGTCCTGATACCAGCCGTCGTCTTCCTGCTCCGAACGGGTCGGCGCATAACGGTTGTGCGGATTGCTGGCGGTACCACGGCCACGTGGCGGCAGGCTGACGGACATGCTCGGACTCCAAAATATACTGTATAAAAATACAGTTATTTGAGACCCGGGCAAGTCCCTTCTGTCGCGGCGTCGATCAAACGGCTGCGATCTGCGGCGCTTCCTCGCGCTTGGCATAACGCTGCGCCAGCACCGCGCAGACCATCAGCTGGATCTGGTGGAACAGCATCAGCGGCAGGATCAGTACGCCAATGGCGCCGCCGGCGAACAGCACCTGGGCCATCGGCACGCCGGTGGCCAGGCTCTTCTTCGAGCCGCAGAAGAGGATGGTGATGCGGTCTTCCAGGCTGAAACCCAACCATTTGCCCAGCAGGTGGGTGAGCACTAGGGCCAGTGCCAACAACACGCAGCAGGCGGCAATCACCAGCAGCAGGGTGGTCAGCGGTACCTGCTGCCACAGGCCGCCAATCACCGCGGCGCTGAAGGCGGTGTAGACCACCAGCAGGATCGAGCTCTGGTCGACGTACTTCAGCCAGCTCTTGTTCTGGTTGACCCAGCCGCCGATCCAGCGTTGAGCGATCTGGCCGAGAACGAAGGGCAGCAGCAACTGCAGGCTGATCTTGCCGATGGCATCGAGGGTCGAGCCGTTGTCGCCCTGCACGCCCATCAGCAAGGCCACCAGCAGCGGGGTGACGAAGATACCGAGCAGGCTGGAGGCCGCTGCGCTGCAGATCGCCGCCGGGATGTTGCCGCGCGCCAGCGAGGTGAAGGCGATGGCCGATTGCACGGTGGCCGGCAGCGCACACAGGTAGAGCATGCCCAGGTACAACTCCTTACCCAGCAGCGGCTCCAGTGCCGGCCTGAGCGCCAGGCCGAGCAGCGGGAAGAGGATGAAGGTGCAGGCGAATACCAGCAGGTGCAGACGCCAGTGCCCGGCACCAGCGAGAATCGCCTGACGCGACAGTTTGGCGCCGTGCATGAAGAACAGCAGGGCGATGGCCAGGTTGGTGATCCATTCGAAGATCGTGGCGACCTGGCCGCTGGCGGGTAGCAGTGTGGCGGCGAGCACAACGGCGAGCAGAGTCAGGGTGAAATTGTCGGGCAGCAGGCGGCGCAGGAACATGGCGAATCTCGGACTTGCGATACAGGAGGGCGCCAAACTATCGTCGTCGAAAATTTCCGGCTAACGCTAAAGAGCCAGCAAGTGTCGCCAAACAGACATCCCGCCACCCTGCATCGCAGCCTGCCCGAGCTGCCCAGCCTGCCTCGGCCGCTGTATGGCCGCACCGAATCGCTGACCAATCGCGCCCTGACCTTCCGCCATACCCACCCCTGGGTGCAGCTGTCTTACGCCATCGCCGGGGTGCTCGAGGTGCAGACCGCTGGGGCTCGCTTCGTCGCCCCTCCGCAGCGCGCGGTGTGGGTGCCGGCGGGGGTCGAACATCAGGTCTTCAGCTCGCCACGCACCGAGATGCGCAGCCTGTACATCGACGGCAGCGCGGTGCCCTGGGGGCCGGCCGAGTGCCGAGTGTTGGCGGTCAGCCCGCTGCTGCGCGAGCTGATTCGCGGTTTCAGTGCGTTGCCGGCCGAATACGACGAGCAGGGCGCGCCGGGTAGATTGGCGGCAGTGTTGCTGGACGAACTGCGCGCTGCGCCAGAGGTGGCGTTGATGCTGCCGCTGCCACAAGACGCGCGGCTGCGCGAGGTCTGTCAGGGGTTGGAGGATGCGACGCTGCGCCAGCTCGGTCTGGGCGAATGGGGCGAGCGCCTGGGGGTTTCGGAAAAGACCCTGAGCCGGCTGTTCCTGCGTGAGACGGGTCTGAGTTTTCGCGTCTGGCGCCAGCGACAGCGCCTGCTCGATGCGCTGAGCCCGCTGGAGCAGGGCGAGCGCGTCACCGACGTGGCGTTGGCCTGCGGTTATGACTCGTTATCTGCCTTTATCGCCGCCTTTCGCCGCCAGTTCGGCGCAACGCCGGGGGAGTTCTTTCGCGAGTAAGGTCTAGGTGAGAGCAACTCGCCTGCACCATCGGCGCAACACGATCCATCGCCTGGTGGGTTACGTGGGGCGGCCATCCGAGCGCGCCACCTTTATTGGCGCTTGCGAGATCGACGCTCGGCGCCGCTAACCCTCCCTACGAGTCACTCGCTCGGCTTCTTCAGCTTTGGATTGGGGAAGAACTGCACCGCCTGCACATTGGGGTCGGCCGCCTTGGGCTTCAGGCCGCTGACGTTGACACGTGTGGGGATCTCCTTGGGCACCGAGTTACCGCGTGCGTCGAGGGTGTCGGCATAGCCGCACTTGACGCATTCGCGGTGCGGTACGCTGTCGACGTTCCACATCTTGATGCTATCGGTCTCGCTGCACGCCGGGCACACGGCGCCGGCGATAAAGCGCTTCGGGGTGCTGTTCACAGGAGCATCGCTCATGCGGCCTCCTGGCTCAGGCCGAGGTGGCGCAGCAGGGCGTCGATGCTCGGCTCACGGCCACGGAAGTCGACGAACAGCACCATCGGTTCCTGCGAACCGCCACGGGCGAGGATCGCCTCGCGGAAGGCGCGGCCGGTATCGGCGTTGAACACACCTTCTTCCTCGAACTTGGAGAAGGCATCGGCGCTGAGCACTTCGGCCCACTTGTAGCTGTAGTAACCGGCCGCATAGCCACCGGCGAAGATATGCGCGAAGCCGTTGGCGAAGCGGTTGTAGGCCGGCGGGCGTAGCACCGAGACTTCACTGCGGATCGCCTCGATCACGTCCAGCGCGCTGCGGCCGTCGCCGTGGGTGGCGTGCAGCTCGAAGTCGAACAGCGAGAACTCCAGCTGGCGCACCATCATCAGCCCGGACTGGAAGTTCTTCGCCGCCAGCATCTTGTCCAGCATGGCCTGTGGCAGTGCCTCGCCGGTTTCATAGTGGCCGGAGATCAGCGCCAGGCCTTCCGGCTCCCAGCACCAGTTCTCCATGAACTGGCTGGGTAGCTCGACTGCGTCCCAGGCCACGCCGTTGATGCCCGAGGCGCCGGCGTGCTCGACGCGGGTCAGCAGGTGGTGCAGGCCGTGACCGAACTCGTGGAACAGGGTGGTGACCTCATCGTGGGTCAGCAGTGCCGGTTTACCGCCGACCGGCGGGGTGAAGTTGCATACCAGGTTGGCCACCGGGGCGATCAGTTGGCCCTGAGTGTCGCGGCGCTTGTCGCGGGCGCCGTCCATCCATGCACCGCCGCGCTTGTTGGCGCGGGCATAGAGATCGAAGAAGAAGCGCCCGACATGCTGGCCGTTCTCCTGAATCTCGAACAGGCGCACGTCCGGGTGCCAGGTGTCGAAGTCTTTCAGCTCGCGAATCTCGATGCCGTAGAGCTTCTGCACGATGGCGAACAGGCCGGTGAGCACCTTGTCCACCGGGAACCAGGCGCGCACTTCTTCCTGGGAAATGCTGTAGCGCTGCTGGCGCAGGCGCTCGCTGTAGTAGCCGACATCCCAGCTCTGCAGGTCATCCAGGCCCTGCTCGGCGGCGAAGGCCTTGAGCTCGGCGAGATCCTGCTCGGCGAAAGGCTTGCTGCGCACGGCCAAGTCGCGCAGGAAGCTCAGCACCTGGTCGGTGTTCTCGGCCATCTTGCTGGCCAGGCTCAGTTCGCTGTAGTTGGCGAAGCCGAGCAGGCGCGCCAGTTCCTGGCGCAGGTCGAGAATCTCGCTCATCAGCGGGCCGTTGTCGTTCTGCCCGGCGTTCGGCCCCTGGTCGGAGGCGCGGGTGCAGTAGGCGGCATAGACCTCTTCGCGCAGGGCGCGATCATCGGCGTAGGTCATCACCGCGTAGTAGCTGGGGAATTCCAGGGTGATCAGCCAGCCGTCCAGGCCTTTGGCCTCTGCGGCCTGTTTCATCTGCGCCTTGGCCGAGTCGGTCAGGCCGCTCAGCAGGGTTTCGTCGGTGACGTGCTTGGTCCAGGCCTGGGTGGCGTCGAGCAACTGGTTGGAGAACTTGCTGTTCAGCTCGGACAGGCGCATCTGGATTTCGCCATAGCGCTTCTGCTGCTCGGCCGGCAGGTCGATGCCGGACAGACGGAAGTCACGCAGGGCGTGTTCGAGGATGGTCTTCTGCGCCACGTCGAAATTGGCCGCAGCCGGGCTCTTGGCCAGTGCGTCATAGGCCTCGAACAGCGGCTTGTTCTGGCCCATCTCCGTCCAGTATTCCGACAGCTTGGGCAGGCAGGCCTCGTAGGTCGCGCGCAGATCTGGGCTGTTGCATACGGCGTTGAGGTGGCTCACCGGGCTCCAGGCCCGGCCCAGGCGCGCGCCCAGCTCGTCCAGCGCCAGCACCAGGCCGTCCCAGCTCGGATTGGCCTGCTGTTGTTCGAGCAGTTTGGCGATGGCAGCGCGGCTGTCTGCCAGGATCTGGTCGACGGCGGGCTCGACGTGTTCCGGTTTGATCTGCGAATAGGGCGGCAGGTCGAAGTCTTGCAGCAGGGGGTTGTTCGCGGTCACGACGAGGCACCTGTGGCGAATGAATGTGGGGTTGCGGCGCAGAGCGGTAATAATTCTGGCGCGATAGCAACCGACATGGGGGCCATCTTAATTAGAATCAAGCTTTCCCGCAGCTCAGGAGCTTCTATCGTGGCGATTCGCAAATACCAGCAGCACGTTCCACAACTGGGCGAGCGTGCCTTCGTCGACGCTTCTGCCGTGGTCATCGGCGACGTCGAACTGGGTGAGGACAGTTCGGTCTGGCCGATGACCGTGATCCGCGGCGACATGCACCGCATCCGTATCGGCGCGCGCACCAGCGTGCAGGACGGCAGCGTGCTGCACATCACCCACGCCGGGCCGTTCAACCCTGATGGCTACCCGCTGATCATCGGTGACGAAGTGACCGTCGGGCACAAGGTCACCCTGCACGGCTGCACCCTGGGCAACCGGATTCTGGTCGGCATGGGCAGCATCGTCATGGATGGCGCCGTGGTCGAGGATGAGGTGATCATTGGCGCCGGCTCGCTGGTGCCGCCCGGCAAGCGCCTGGAAAGCGGCTACCTGTACGTCGGCAGCCCGGTGAAACAGGCGCGCCCGCTGACCGACAAGGAACGCAACTTCTTCAGCTATACCGCCGGCAACTACGTGAAACTCAAGGATCTGCACCTGGCCGAAGGCTACGACCAGTGAGCGACGAACTGATCATTCGGCCCATCGAGGCGGCCGATTTCGACCAGGTCTGGCCGATCATTCGTGACGTGGTGCAGGCGCAGGAAACCTACGCCTTCGACCCGAACATGGATCGTGAAATGGCCTGGAAAACCTGGGTTGAACTGCCGCGCGCGACCTTCGTTGCCGAGCAGGGCGGGCAGATTCTCGGCACCTACTACATCAAGGCCAACGCCGCCGGCCCTGGCGATCACGTGTGCAACTGCGGCTATATGACCGCTCCTGCTGCACGCGGCCGCGGCGTCGCCGGCCAGCTCTGCGCTCACTCGCTGGAGGTGGCGCGCGAACTGGGTTTCAGCGCCATGCAATTCAACAGTGTGGTGGCGACCAACACGGTGGCCGTGGCGCTATGGCAGAAACACGGTTTCGCGATTGTCGGCACCTTGCCCAAGGCCTACCGCCACGCCCGGTATGGGTTGGTGGATTGCCATGTGATGTTTCGCGCGCTGGGTGAGTGAGCCTGGAACCGCCTATCCTGCCGTGGGAATCTTGTATCCTTGGCCACCGTTCCGATCCTGAACAGGCGCCCGCCATGCATCACTCCACCATCCTCTTCGACCTCGACGGCACCCTGACCGACCCGCGTGAGGGCATCACTCGTTCGGTGCAGTACGCGCTGGCCAAGCTGGGTATCGACGAGCCGGACCTGGCCGCGCTGGAGCACTTCATCGGCCCGCCGCTGTTGCAGTGCTTCATGAGTACCTATGCGCTGGACGAGGCCACCGGCTGGCAAGCGGTCAATCATTATCGTGAGCGCTTTCGGGTTACCGGGCTGTACGAAAATCGTGTGTTCGATGGGGTGGAGACGCTGCTCGAGGCGCTGGTGGCGCAGGGCCGCACGCTCTATATCGCGACCAGTAAACCGACAGTGTTCGCCGAGGAAATTGCCCGGCACTTCGGCTTCGACCGCTACTTCAAGCGCATCTACGGCAGCGAGCTGGATGGCACCCGCACCAACAAGGTGGAGCTGTTGGCGCATCTGCTGGACTCGGAGCGACTGGCGCCCGGTTCGGCGCTGATGATCGGCGACCGCAAGCATGACCTGATCGGCGCACGCAGCAATGGTTTGCAAGCGGTGGCGGTCGGTTACGGCTTCGGTAGTCGTGAGGAGTTGCTCGGCGAGACGCCGGACTTTCATTTCGAGACGCTGGAGGAAATGCGCCGGGCATTCATCTGCTGAGAACTGTAGGAGCGAGCTTGCTCGCGAATGAAAGCGAAAGCTTCGCGAGCAAGCTCGCTCCTACAGGGGGGTATCAGCCGTTGCGCTGATAGACGATCTTCTTGGTGCCGCCGTCGCAGCTGCCGACGACCATGCTCTGATCCTGAACTTCGTCGTTGGGCACGATTTCCAGGGTGTAGCTGGGCACGTTGTTGGCCTGAATCTTCACTTCGATTTCCTGCTTGAGTTCTTCGCAGGGCTTGGGCGCGGCCAGCGCGCCGCCAGCAAGGAGCATCAGGGCCAGGGCGGGAATCAGTCGTTGCATCGCTTGTACCTCCGGTGTTGGGCGAAACCTGAGTAGGTTGGACTGGCAATCTGCCCCGCAGTTCTAGTCGTTTTGCATCAGGCTTTCCAACGCGGCCCGACGATCCGCTTCCGGCAGCCGACCGAGCGCGGCCACGGCGGCGTAGAACGCGCGCCAATCCCGGCCCTCGCGGGTGAACAGTGCCGCGAAAGCCGGCACCCATTGGTCGTAGAGGCCGAAGGGCAGCAGCTTGGCGTTGTTCAGCGGGCTTTCGATCCAGGCGTCATAACGCCCCTGGCCACCCCATTCGCGCTGGCGCAAGGCGCGGTAGTCGCGGCGCAGGCGCTCGAACTCGGTTTGCTTGGCGGCGCGCATGGCTTCTCCTGACAGATTGCTGGCATAGAGCTGACGCAAACGCTCGCGGCTGGCCAGCACCAGTTCGATGAACTGCTGGCGCTGGCGGTCGTCGCTGGCCGGCGGCGTTTCACCACGGGCCGCGTGCCACTGACGCAGCCCCTCGCGTTCGACGAAGGTGGCGAAGGACTCGTTGAAGGCCGTATCGCCCGGCAGGTAGTACTGCTGGTGCGCCAGCTCGTGGAAGATCACCGCGATGAAACGCTCGTCGCTCCAGCGCAGCATGGTGTTGAGCAGCGGGTCATCGAACCAGCCCAGGGTGGAGTAGGCCTCGACACCGCCGATGTAGGTATCCAGCCCCTGCTGGCGCAGCAGCGCGGCAGCACCGCGGGCTCGGCCCTGTTGATAGTAGCCGCGGTAGGCGACGCAACCGGCGATGGGGAAACAGTGCAGCTCGGGGTCTAGCGAGAACTCCGGCGTGGCGAAGACATTCCACACCACGAAGGGGCGCTCCAGGTCGGCGTAGAGGCGATAGCTGCGGTTCTCTGGCAACTGCAGACTGGCGCTGGCGAAGTCCCGCGCCTGCTGGCTCAGCGTCAGGCGCCTGGCCAGATCGGGGTCGGTGGCCGAGTCATGCAGCAGACGCTCGATCGGCTGGCGTGCCTGCAACAGTTGCCATTGGCCCTGACCGAGATGGGCGTAATAGTCGAGGGTCGAACAGCCGCCCAGCAGCAGGGCGAGCAGGGGAACCGCGCAGCGGCGCAGCAGGTCTTTAGAAGAGGCGTTGGGCATGCCGTCACGCTAGCTGATCGCGTTGCTTGTCTCCAGCCCCGTGCGTGTGAATAGGCTCGTTTCGCCTCGGTTTTGCCCGCCTCCCGATGTAGGCTGGTGTCTGAACCCTATCGTGGAGGTCGCCATGCGCGCCCTGTTTCTCGCCCCCGCCCTGATGATGCTCGGGGCCTGTGCTTCACCCCTGCCCAAGCCCGACCCGCAGCAGGCCTGGGTCGAGTTGTATTCCACCGCCGATACTTTGCTGATGGCTGACCGCCTGGACGGCAAGCGCTGGCCGGATGGCCGCTACTTTCAGGTGACGCCCGGCCAGCATGAGCTGGAAACACGCTTCCAGTTCGAGGTGCGTAGCGGTGGGTCGATAGGGATGCAGAGCGAGCCATTGCGCATGACCTGCGAGATTCGCCTGCGCTACGACGACTTTGCGGCTGGCCAGCGCTACCGCGTCGAGGCACGTCAACAGCTGATGAAAGCGCAGGCCTGGCTGTATGACGAGCAACGCAACGTGTTGGCGCGTGGCGAGGTGCTGCGTTGCGGGACGGCCATCTAGGCCAGGGCTGATCCGCACGGCGCGCCCCGCTGATCAATGGGGGCGCCGCGGGTGCAAGGTCAGGCTTCGAGTATGCCTTCCAGGGTGATCGTGGCGTTCAGTACCTTGGATACCGGGCAGCCGGTCTTGGCAGCTTCCACGGCTTTCTCGAAGGCGGCGCGTTCGGCGCCTGGGATCTTCGCGCGCAGCGTCAGATGCACGGCGCTGATTTCGAAGCCGCCCTCGACCTTTTCCAGGGTCACTTGCGCCTTGGTGTCGATGCTCTCGGCGGTCATGCCGGCGTCGCCCAACTCCTTGGACAGCGCCATGGAGAAGCAGCCCGCATGAGCGGCGCCGATCAGCTCTTCGGGGTTGGTCCCGGGCTTGTCCTCGAAGCGGGTGTGGAAACCGTAGGGCGAGTCCTTGAGGACGCCACTTTCGGTAGAGATGGTGCCTTTGCCGTCCTTGATACCACCTTGCCAGTGGGCCGAAGCTGTCTTCTTCATATGCGTCTCCCATCGTATGAACGGGGCCACCGATCTGGCGGCCTGTTCTGATTCAGAGGGCTGTCACGCGTACAAGTTCGCACTTAGCAGGCTGTTGAAAAACTACCTGCGTTGCCATTGCTACGTTAAAAGCAGGCTCAAAATGCTCATTTACAGCTCGTAAACTCCGCTTTTTCGCCTGCTTTTGCCTTGCACTGGCTGCCTCGCCTACGTTTTTCAACGGCCTGCTAGCCGTGTTGCAGCTCGGCGAGGATGTCGAAGGCGTGCAGGCGGTCGGCGAAGTCGTACATGTCGCAGGTGAAGATCAGCTCGTCCGCTTCGGTTTGCTCCAGCAACTGTTCCAGGCGCTGACGCACGGTCTGCGGCCCGCCGATGGTAGCCAGGCCGAAGAACTCGCCCACGGCCTGGCGCTCGTGCGGCAGCCACAGGCCGTCCATGCTCGGTACGGGCTTGCGTTGCACCAGGCTCTGGCCGCGGATCAGCGCCAGGATGCGCTGGAACGCGGAGGTGGCCAGGTACTGCGCCTGCTCATCGCTGTCGGCTGCCAGCAGCGGTACGCCAAGCATCACATAAGGCTTGTCCAGCACCGCCGAGGGGCGGAAGTGGTTGCGGTAGATGCGGATCGCCTCGTGCATGTAGCGCGGTGCGAAGTGCGAGGCGAAGGCGTAAGGCAGGCCCTTCATGCCGGCCAGCTGGGCGCTGAACAGGCTGGAGCCGAGCAGCCAGATCGGCACATTGGTGCCCGCCCCGGGCATGGCGATCACCCGTTGCCCTTCCTGGCGCGGGCCGAGGTAGGCCTGCAGTTCCTCGACGTCATTGGGGAAGTCGTCGGCGCTACCATCGCGGCTGCGGCGCAGGGCATGGGCGGTGTACTGATCGGCGCCGGGCGCGCGGCCCAGGCCCAGTTCGATACGCCCGGGATAGAGCGTGGCGAGGGTGCCGAACTGTTCGGCAATCACCAGCGGCGCATGGTTGGGCAGCATCACGCCGCCAGCGCCCAGGCGGATTTTCGAGGTGCCGGCGGCCAAATAGCCGATCAGCACTGAGGTGGCGGAGCTGGCGATGCCGTCCATGTTGTGGTGCTCGGCCACCCAGAATCGCTCGAAGCCGAGGCTCTCGACATGTCGGGCCAGCGCCAGCGAATTGTGCAGGGCCTGAGCGGCATCGCCATCGTCGCGAATCGGCGCCAGGTCGAGGGTGGAGAGCTTGATGGAGGCCAGTCGGCTCATTGGGGAATTCTCCTCGTTGCATGGCCGGCCACTCTAACCCCTCGGGTCCAGGCAGCGCACGCCAGGCACAGGCATAGTCATCATCGATACGGGTGATGCGCTGATGCCGTCGCGGCTGTTTTGCGCCGCGGGATGCTCGGTGATGTGCGTGGCGAATGGTGCCCAGGACCGCCGTGTTGGCGAGCGAACCTGTGCCTCAGGCAGTGCCGTGCTGGGCGCGGTATTCGCCAGGGGTCAGGCCGGTCCACTGGCGGAAGGCGCGGAAGAATACGCTGGGTTCGGAGTAGCCCAGCAGCAGGGCGATTTCCGCCGCAGGTAGGCGTCCGTCGCGCAGGTGTTGTTCGGCCAGCTGGCGGCGCGTGTCGGCCAGCAGGTGCTGATAGCTGCAGCCCTCTTCGGCCAGCCTGCGCTGCAGGGTGCGTTCGCTCAGGTTCAGCGTACGGGCCAGCTCGGCGCGGTCGGGTTCGCCGTGTGCCAGTTGCTCGCCGAGCAGGCCGATGACCCGCGCACTGAGGCTGGCACTGGGCAGGCGGGCGAGCAGGGTTTCGGCATGCTGGCGCAGCAGTTGCTGCAGCGGCGGGTTGGCCTGGATCAGGGGCGCCTGGCCCAGGGTCCGGGGCAGGGCGATGGCGTAGTCGTCGCTGGCGAACTGCAGTGGGCAGGCGAACACGTCCTGATAGGGCGCAAGGTCGGCTGGTTCAGCGTGACGAAATTGCGCGCCGAGCAGGCGGAAGTCGTCGAGCAGCGGCATGGTCATCTGCACCCAGCAGGCCATCATCGCCAGGACGCGGATGCGGGTTGCCGGATGCTGCGGATGCAATGGGCGGTACAGCAGCAACAGGCTGTCGTCGCGAGTATCGATATGCAGTTCGCCGCCCTCGCCAGCGAGGCGCTGATAGCGTAGTGCGGCGTTCAGCGCATCGCCCAGGGTGGCGCTGCTCTGCAGCAGATAACTGAGCACGCTGAATGGGCCTGGGGTGAGGTTGCGACCGAGCAGCAGGCCGGGTTCCGGGTGCTGCAGGCGTGAGTCCAGCTCATGCCAGAGGGTCTGCTGGACGCTGAAGGGGATGCGCGCGTCGGGATCAGCCAGTTGCTGGTCAGTCAGGTTACAGACGCTGAGCAGCGCCTGACGGTCGAGGCCGAGCCGACTGGCTGCGTGCAGCACAGCCTGGGTCAGACTGGCGCTGACCGAGGCCTGCGATGATTCATGAGGGACGTTCGACATTGGTCGATTCTGCCCAATGCCGGGGTTGGACGATAGCCTGCGCCCCACACAATGAGTTACGACCGGTTGGTCAACAAGGCGTGCATATTCGTCGCAAGCAGTTAGACTTCCCACCCGGACGTCGCTCACAAGGCACGCTCGCTCAAAACAACAGAAAAAGGAGATATCCCATGAAAGGCAAATCCTTGGCATGGGTCCTGTCCGCCGCGCTCGCGGGTACTGCCCTGAGTGGTATGGCACAGGCCGAAGAGAAATTCGTCACCATCGGCACCGGCGGCCAGACCGGCGTCTATTACGTGGCCGGTCAGTCCATCTGCCGCTTCCTCAACCGTGGCTCGGCTGAGCACGGCATCAAGTGCAACGCGCCGGCCAGCGGCGGCGGTGTGGCCAACGTGAATGGCATTCGCAGCGGCGAATTCAACTTCGGCATCATGCAGTCCGACCACCAGTTCAAGGCTCTCAACGGCGCTGCACCGTTCGAAGCCGAAGGTGCGATGAGCGATATCCGTGCGGTGTTCTCGCTGCAGAGCGAAGTGTTCACTGTCCTCGCCCGTCGTAGCGCCAACATCGCCAGTTTCGATGATCTCAAGGGCAAGCGCGTTAACGTCGGCAACCCGGGTTCCGGTCAGCGTGACACCCTGGAAGAGATCATGGCTGTCAAAGGCTGGGATCGCTCTGCCTTCGCCCTGGCTGCCGAGCTGAAGCCGGCCGAACAGGCCAGCGCTCTGGGCGACAACAACATCGATGCCATGACCTACTTCGTCGGTCATCCGAATGGCGCGATCCAGGAAGCTACCACCACCACCGACGCCGTTCTGGTTCCGGTGACCGGCGCCGAGATCGACAAGCTGCTGGCCGAGAAGACCTACTACACCAAGGCCGACATCCCTGGCGGTCTGTACAAGGGCAACGATCAGCCGACGCCGTCCATCGGCGGCAAGGCCGTGCTGTCCACCAGCGCCAAGGCCGATCCGGAAGTGGTCTACCAACTGGTCAAGTCGGTGTTCGACAACATCGATCGCTTCAAGCGTCTGCACCCTGCCTTCGCTGACCTGAAGGAAGAGGACATGATCAAGGTCGGTCTGACTGCCCCGCTGCATGAGGGTGCAGAGCGTTACTACAAAGAACGCGGCTGGCTGTAAGCCTTCGAGGGTGTCTACAAATTGCTGCGCTCGGCCATGCTGCTTTGTAAACACCCTCTTTGGGCCCTGTCGGCCAGCCGGTCAGGGCCGTTCGTGATGCGTCGCCAGGCGCGTCACTCGATTCGCTTCTAGTGTTAAACAAACCCGCAGGCTCAGGCCCGCGGGTTTTGCCGTTTTCCGTTTACTCAAATGCAGGTTCGCCCCATGCATGACAAGCAACTTTCCACCGAGGAACTGATCGCCCAGGATGTCGGCGCGCGCACGCCCGTCGGCTCGATGGCCCAGGTGATCACCGGCCTGGCCCTGCTCTGGTCGCTGTTCCAGCTGTGGATCGCCTCGCCACTGCCGTTCATCTTCGGTGTTGGCGTGCTCAACGATACCCAGACCCGTGCCATTCACCTGGCATTCGCCCTGCTGCTGGCGTTTCTCGCCTACCCGGCGTTCAAACGCTCGCCGCGTGATCGCGTGCCGCTGCTGGATATCGCGCTAGGCCTGGTCGCCGCGGCCAGTGCTGCTTATCTGTTCATTTTCTATCAGCAGTTGGCCCTGCGCCCCGGCAGCCTGACCACAGGTGACCTGGTTACGGCCTGCATCGGTATCCCCCTGCTGCTAGAAGCGACGCGCCGCGCGCTCGGCCCACCCCTGGCAATCATCGCCCTGGTCTTTCTCGTCTACAGTCTGGCCGGCCCCTATATGCCGGGGATATTGGCGCACCGCGGAGTCAGCTTCAACGCGTTGGCCAACCACCAGTGGATCACCACCGAAGGTGTGTTCGGCATCGCTCTGGGTGTATCCACCAGCTTCGTGTTCCTCTTCGTGTTGTTCGGCGCGCTGCTCGAGCGCGCCGGTGCTGGCCATTACTTCATCCAGCTGGCGTTCAGCCTGCTCGGCCACTTCCGTGGTGGCCCGGCCAAGGCGGCGGTGCTGGCTTCCGGCCTGACCGGGATGATTTCCGGCTCGTCGATCGCCAACGTGGTGACCACCGGTACCTTCACCATTCCGATGATGAAACGCACCGGCTTCTCTTCGGAGAAGGCTGGTGCGGTGGAGGTGGCCTCCTCGGTCAACGGCCAGATCATGCCGCCGGTGATGGGGGCTGCAGCCTTCCTGATGGTCGAGTACATCGGCATGCCCTATGTCGAGATCATCAAGCACGCCTTCCTGCCTGCCGCGATTTCCTACATCGCGCTGCTCTACATCGTTCATCTTGAGGCGCTCAAGCTCGGCCTGCAGCCCATTGGCGGTCATCAGCCCAAGCCCTGGCTGCGTCGCCTGACCGGTTTCGCCTTCGGTGCAGCGCTGATCAGTGGCCTGTCGCTGGCGGTCTACTACGGCCTGGGTTGGCTCAAGCCGGCGCTCGGTGAATATGCCCTGCCGGTGATCGGTGTTCTGCTCGCAGTGGTCTACCTGGCGCTGCTGAAAGTCGCCGCTAGCGTGCCGGTACTGCCGCCGGAAGACCCCAACGCGCCGCTGGAAGAGCTGCCGCAGACCCGCGCGGTGCTGCTGTCCGGCCTGCACTTCCTGCTGCCGGTGGTGGTGCTGGTCTGGTGCCTGATGATCGAGCGCCTGTCTCCCGGTCTGTCGGCCTTCTGGGGCAGCGTGATGCTGATCATCATCCTGCTCACCCAGCGCCCGCTGCTGAGCTGGATGCGCCGCGACGGCAGCCATGACCACGGCAGCTTCATCGATGGCGTGATTGATCTGCGCGAAGGCCTGATCGCTGGCGCCCGCAACATGATCGGTATCGGTATCGCCACGGCGGCGGCGGGCATCATCGTCGGTGCGGTGTCGCAGACCGGCGTTGGCCTGGTGCTGGCCGATCTGGTCGAGCTGCTGTCGATGGGCAACCTGCTGCTGATGCTGATCCTGGTGGCGGTGTTCAGCCTGATCCTCGGTATGGGCTTGCCGACTACCGCCAACTACATCGTGGTGTCCAGCCTGCTGGCGCCGGTGGTGGTGGCGCTGGGGCAGCAGAACGGCTTGATCGTGCCGCTGATCGCGGTGCACCTGTTCGTCTTCTACTTCGGCATCATGGCCGACGTGACGCCACCGGTGGGGCTGGCCTCGTTCGCCGCGGCGGCGGTGTCCAAGGGCGATCCGATCAAGACCGGTATCGTGGCGTTCTTCTACAGCCTGCGTACCGCCGCGCTGCCGTTCCTGTTCATCTTCAACACCGACCTGCTGTTGATCGACGTCGACTTCTGGCACGGCGTGATCATCTTCATCGTGGCGACCATCGCCATGCTGATATTCGCCGCCGGCACCCAGGGTTTCTTCCTGGTGCGCAGCCGCCTGTACGAGAGCGTGTTGTTGCTGCTGGTGGCCTTCACCCTGTTCCGCCCCGGCTTCTGGATGGACATGCTGCACGACCCCTATCAGGAGGTGCCGCCGGCTGAGCTGACGCAAGCGCTCGATGGGGTAGAGGACGGCAGCTCGCTGCGCCTGCGCATTCTCGGCGAGAACGCCGTGGGCGACCCGCGTGAGTTCACCGTGCTGCTGCCGGTGCCGGACGGCGCTTCGGGCCAGGCGCGCCTGGAGAAGCTCGGCCTGAACCTCTATGAGGAAGGCGACAAGGTGCTGGTGGACAGCGTCACCTTCGGCAGCCTGGCCGCTGATGCGGGTCTGGAGTTCGATCAGCAGATCCTCAGCGTGCGGGCACCGACCGACCGCTGGATCAAGGAGCTGATGTGGATTCCGGGCTTCCTGCTGTTCGGTCTCGTTGTGCTGCTGCAGCGTCGCCGTCAGGTCGCGCAGACCGCATAACCTAGCCTGGCAACTGACAACAAGGCAGCTTCGGCTGCCTTGTTCGTTTATGCCCTGGGCGCGGATTGCTAGACTCGCCGGCCTGACCACTCAGACAACAAGGACGCAGCCAGCATGTCGACGCCGCGCGTGCATTACCCCTGGTACAAGAAGGAAGATACCGATGCCTTCTTCGCCCTGTTCCAGAACAACATCGCCAACTTCGTGATCATCGCCATCAGCATGCTGGGCATGGGCTTCCCTGCCGAAATTGTGTTCGGCCAGGTATTGCCGGGGGCGGCGGTGGCGGTGATGGCCGGTAACTTCTACTACGCCTGGAGCGCCGCGCGTCTGGCGCGCAAGGAGAACCGTGCCGACGTCACCGCGCTTTCCTACGGCATCAGCACGCCGGTGATGTTCGTCTTCCTGTTCGGCGTGCTGCTGCCGGCGAAGAACCTCACTGGCGATGCAGAACTGGCGTGGAAGGTGGCGGTGGCCGCGTGCTTCATCAGTGGCCTGATCGAGGCAGCTATCAGCCTGATCGGCAATTGGGTGCAACGTCATCTACCGCGTGCGGCCATGCTCGGCGCGGTGGCCGGGGTGGCACTGACCTTCATCGCTGGGGAAATGCTGTTCAAGACTCTGGAAATTCCGGTGATCGGCCTGCTGGTGCTGGCCATCACCATCGTCGGCCTGGTGGCGCGGGTGAGCATGCCATTCCGTCTGCCGGCCTCGCTGTTCGCCATCGTCGTCGGCACAGCGCTGGCCTACCTGATCGGCGCGGCTGACGGCGGCAAGTTCAGCGATGCCTTCACCCACCTGGGTTTCTACCCGCTGCTGCCCAACCTGGCCTGGTACGAAGGCCTGGGCCTGCTGTTCACCACCCTGCTGGCGCTGATGACGGTGATCCTGCCGATCACTCTGTACAACGCCATCGAGACCATGAACAACGTCGAGGCCATGAGCGCCGCCGGTGACAGCTACAGCGTGCGCGAATGCCAGGCCGTGGATGGGCTCGGCACCTCGCTCGGTGCGCTGTTCGGCGGCGTGTTCCCGACCACCGTTTACATCGCCACCGTGGGTTCGAAGTGGATGGGCGCCGGGCGTGGTTACAGCCTGCTCAATGGCGCGGTGTACGGCCTGGCGACCATGTTCGGCCTGATCGCCTTCATCGCCGCGCTGATTCCGGTATCGGTGGTGGCGCCGATCCTGGTGTTCGTCGGCATGTCGATGATCGCCACGGCGTTCAACAGCAACCACGCCCGTTACTATCCTGCAGTGGCGTTGGCGATGCTGCCGTATTTCGCCAACTACCTGATGACTCGCTTCAATCGGGGCGCGCCGGAGGTGGTCGAGGGCATTTCCAGTGCCATCGGCGCGTTGGGGCAGGGCGCCATGTTCAGCGCCATCCTGCTCGGTGCCATGTGCGTGGCGGTGATCGATCGTCAGTTCCGCCAGGCCACCGTCTTCGCTCTGGTGGCGGCCGGCATGGCCTTCGTTGGTCTGATGCACGCACCGAAACTGGCCTGGTACGCCGCGCCGGACTTCGTCCACGGCTATCTGCTGATGGCGCTGTTCTTCGCCTGGTATGCCTGGCGCGGCGTGGAGCCGGCCGCGCCCGAGCGAGTAAGCAGCGCCGACTGAGTTACTCGCCACCCTCGAGCCTGAGCGCGCCGGTCTCCTGGCCCTCCAGCACCACATAGGCGCTGGAGCAGAACAGCGAGTTGAGGCGCTTCATGTCGGCGATCAGCTCCAGATGCAATGAGCTGGTCTCGATGCTCTGCAGCACCTGGCGCTGCAGGCGGCCGATATGCGCGTGCGCCAGGCGCCGCTCCTGCGCGCGGAAGCGGCGCTTCTCCCGCAGCAACTGGCTGGCGCTGGCGTGATCGGCGCTGAGGAACACGTTAAGGCCCAGGCGCAGGTTGGCTGTCAGCTGCCCATGCAGGCTGGTCAGCTCTTCCAGACCTTTCTCGGAGAAGGCTCGGCGCTGCGCGGTCTTCTCGCTCTGGATCTTGCCGAGCATGCGTTCGATCAGCTCGCCGGCCTGCTCCAGGTTCACCGCCAGCTCGAGCACCTCGGCCCAGCGCCGGCTCTCGTGTTCGCTCATCGCCTCGCGCGGGATCTGCGCCAGGTACAGCTTGACCGCCCGGCACAGGCTGGCGACGTCGTCATTGAGCAGGCGCAGCTCCTTGTTCAATGCCGGCTGGTTCTGCTCCAGCACCGGCAGCAGGTGGCCGAGCATGGCCTCGATCTTGTCGCCCACGCGCAGGGTTTCGCGCACGGCGTTGGCCAGCGCCAGGCTCGGCGTGGTCAGCGCCGTGGGGTCGAGGTGGCGTGGGCGGGCGATGCCGCTGTCGTCGGCACGGTCCGGCAGCAGCCAGTTGCAGAAGCGCGCCATCAGTCCGACGCTGGGCAGCATCAGCACGGCGCGCAGGCTGTTGTAGAGCAGGTGGAAGAAGATCACCAGCTCCGCCGGGCGCCAGTTCAGGCTGTCCAGCCAGTCGGCCAAGGGCTGCAGTACCGGCAGCACCAGCAACAGTCCGATCAGCTTGTAGATCAGACTGCCCAGCGCCACGCGACGCCCGGCCGGGTTCTGCAGGCTGCTGGTGAGAAAGGCCAGCAGACCGCTGCCGATGTTGGCACCGATCACCAGGCCGATGGCCACCGGCAGGCTGATCAGCCCGGCACCGGCCAGGGTGGCGGTGAGCAGCACGGCGGCCAGGCTGGAGTATGTGAGCAGGGCGAACAACGCACCGACCAGCGCGTCGAGCAGCAGATCGCCGGTCAATGACGCGAACAGCACGCGAATGCCGCGCGCTTCGGTGATTGGCGTGGCGGCGGCGACGATCAGCTCCAGCGCCAGCAGCATCAGGCCCAGGCCGATGGCCACCCGGCCGAGTTGGCCCGCGCGGGTCTGCCGCCGCGAGAGGAAGAAGATCACCCCGAGAAAGATCAGCAGCGGGCTCAGCCAACTGAGATTGAGCGTCAGCACGCGGGCCATGAGCGCCGTGCCGACGTCAGCACCGAGCATGATCGCCAGGCCCGGTGCCAGCGCCATCAGGCCCTGGGCGACGAACGAGGTGACCAACAAAGCCGTGGCGTTGCTGCTCTGCACCAGCGCCGTGACGCCGATGCCGGCGACGAACGCCAGCGGCCGGCGGCCGATATTGTGGCTGAGCACCTTGCGCAACTGCGAGCCGAACACGCGCAGGATGCCGGTACGTACGATGTGTGTGCCCCAGACCAACAGGGCAATGGCTGACAGCAAATGCAGCAGGGTCAGCATGAATCGGCCCCCCTGAAAGACGGCCGATGAGGAATTATGGTTTCGGCCTGTATAGATGAGCATCGGCCGAAATCGCTGATAAAGCCAGTCAACCGTCGCGCAGTACCTTGAGTTCGGCGTCGTCGGCGGAGAAGCCGCGCTCGAGCTTGAACTTGAGGCTGAGGTCGGTCCGCGAGTCGGCGAACTTGAGCGCTTCGGCCAGGCTGATACGGCCGGCTTCGAGCAGGGCGAACAGATGCTGGTCGAAGGTTTGCAGACCTTGTTCGGCCGCTCGCGCCGTGGCTTCGCGCAACTCCTCCAACTCATCGCGCTGGATCAGGTCGCGAATGTAGGGCGTGCCCAGCATCAGCTCCACTGCCACCACGCGTTTTTGCGCGATGCCCGGTACCAGGCGCTGGCCGATCACCGCGAGCAGGTTGTGCGCCACGTCGGCCAGCACCTGCTTGCGGGCGGCGTCGGGAAAGAAGCGGGCGATACGCTCGATGGCGTGGCTGCTGCTGGTGGCATGCAGCGTTGCCACGCACAGGTGGCCGGTTTCGGCGTAATGCAGCGCGTGCTGCATGGTCGCGGCGTCGCGGATCTCGCCGAGCATGATCACGTCCGGCGCCTCGCGCAGCACGTTGCGCAGGGCGTCGTCGAAGCTGTGGGTATCGAGGCCGACTTCCCGCTGGTCGATGATCGAGCGTTGGTGGCTGTGGAGAAATTCGATGGGGTCTTCGATGCAGACGATATGCCCGCTCTTGTGGCGATTGCGGAAATCCAGCATCGCCGCCAGGGTGGTGGACTTGCCCGAACCGGCTGCGCCGGTGATCAGGATCAGCCCGCGATCCTGCATGGCCAGCTTTTCCAGCATTTTTGGCAGACCGAGCGCCTCGAAGCTGGGAATCTGGCTCTTGATCAGGCGCACCACCATGGCCACTTCGCCGCGCTGGTAATAGAGGTTGACCCGATAACGTCCGGAGCCCTGCAGGCTGACCGCCAGATTCATCTCCAGATCGCGCTCGAACTCGGCGACCTGCTTCTGCGTCATCAGTTGATAGGCCAGCTGTTGCACCTCTCCGGCCTTCAAGATGCGCTGGTCCACCGGCTGGCTGTGTCCTTCCACTTTCATGTGCGGCGGTGCGCCGACGCTGAAGAACAGGTCCGAGCCGACGTGCTGGTGGATCAGCTGCAGATAGGGGAAAACGTCAGGCTGATCGTTGGCGTTGGTGTCATTCATCGGCTTGCCGCATCTCGTTCGTGTTGCGACAAGAATAGACGGCGTCCTGCCCAGCCCGTTGCTTCGTATCAAGAGAACAGCATGAATTGTCGCCCTATAGCCTGGTTGCACTGGACAGCCGTGCTCGTGAGAGCAAGAGTCAATGATCGGGGCAGCAAGGCGATTGTGCGCCAATGACTGGAGATTGATGGTGGGATTATGGGGGGCGGCTCTGCTGAGTCTGCTGTTGTGCGTATCGGCGCGAGCGGAGGTGCTGCACCTGGCTACGGGCGATGACTATGCGCCGTTCACCGGCAAGGCATTGCCTGGTCAGGGCATGCTCACCCAGGTGGTGCGTGCGGCGCTGGCCGAGCAGGGGGCGGCAATCACGCTCGACTGGCTGCCCTGGAACCGCGGTTACCTGAAAGCCAAGCGCGTTGAGTACGACGCCACCTTTCCCTACGTCCGTTCTGCCGAGCGCGAGGCGGAGTTTCTCTACTCGGCACCCATTTATGTGGCCGAACAATACATCTTCAGCCGGGCCGGTGATCACATCGAACTCGATGATCTGCCCACCATGATCGGCCGGCGACTCTGCTATCCGCTGGGCTGGCAGCCGCCGGCGGCGATCCAGCAAATGGTCGAGCAGGGCGTACTGCGCCGTCATTCTCCACTGGGTCTACAGGAATGCGCACGGCTACTGCTGCTCGAACGTGACGACCTGTTCATTGCCGACCGTAACCTGGGGGGCAGTGCTTTGCACAGCGCTGGCGCTGATCTGGCGCAGTTTCACCGGTCACGGGTGCCGTTTCAGAGCAGTACGCTGCACTTCATCGTCTCGCGGCAGCATCCGCGTGCTACCGAGTTGATCGAGCGTTTCAATCGTGGGCTCGAGGCGCTCAAGGCACGCGGCGAATATCAGCGGCTGATCGAGAGCTACGTGGAGTAGCGCCCGTGCTGGTCAATCAGGCCAACAACATCATGATCGCTACCAGGCTGCCGGCCGCCAACAGCGTCTGCAGGGTGATGATGCCGGCCATCAGTTGACTGTCGCCACCGAGCTGGCGGGTCAGCACATAGGCGGTCGGTGCGGTGGGCAGGGCGAAGAACAGCACCAGCACGGCGGTCTCCATGGCCGGCAGGGCCAGCGCCCAGGCCACGCCCCAGGCCAGCAGCGGCATTGCCAGCAGACGCAGGGCGCTGTTCCAACCCAATGCGGGAATCTCCCCGCCCAGCTGTTCCGGCTTGAGCGCCGCGCCAACGCAGAGCAGGCCCAGTGGCAGGCTGGCGGCAGCGAGCAGGCTGAGCAGGCGATCCGTGCCGCCCGGCAGGCCGATGCCCGTGAGGTTGAACAGCGCGCCGCCGACGCAGGCGAGGATCAGCGGATTCTTGATGATCGGCAGCAGCAGGCTGCGCGCGCTGACGCCACGTTCGGCGGTCAGCGACCAGACCGACAGCACGTTCACCGTCGGCACCATCAGGGCCAGCATCAGCGCGGCGAGGGTCAGGCCTTCCTGACCGAACAGGCTGCCGACCGCGGCCAGGCCCAGGTAGGTGTTGAAGCGCAGGATGCCCTGAGTGAAGGCGCCAAAACGCCCCGCCGGCCAGCCACGCAGGCGCCGCACCAGCAGCAGCGCCAGCCAGGCGATGCCCAGGCCGAGCAGCACGGCCAGCGCCAGGCGCGGCAGTGCCGGGTTGTTCAGCGGCGCACGGGCCAGGCTGGAGAACAGCAGGGCAGGGAACAGAATGAAGTAATTGAGGCGCTCGGCACCCGGCCAGAAAGCCTCGCTGGGGAACTCGCGCAGGCGCAGCCAGTAGCCGGCGACTATCATGGCGAACAGCGGCCACAAGGCCAGCAACAGGTCTATCACGGGAACCCCCGGTGGTGGTGAGCGCCTATCTTGGTCAGCGGCGCGGGGCAATGCAAGGCGGAGGCAGGATGAAGGTCGAACATCAGGGCGGCTGCCAGTGTGGTGCACTGCGCTATCGGATCGATGCGCCGCTGACGGATATCGCGCACTGCCATTGCTCGATCTGTCGGCGCAGCAGTGGCGGCATCCTCACTACCTGGGTCACGGTACCGCGTCAGGCATTTCACTGGCTGTGCGGCACGCCGAAGGCGTTCGCCTCATCAGCCAGCTGTACACGCTATTTCTGTGCGGACTGCGGTGCACATCTAGCGCTGTTCACTTCGCTCAGCCCGGATACGCTGGATGTAACCGTCGCCACACTGGACGAGCCGGAGCAAGCCCCGGCGGATCGACATATCTGGGTGAGCAGCCGGCTGTCCTGGTTGACGGTCGATCCGCAATTGCCGGAAGAGTGGCAAGAAGAGATAGATTAGGTCGCTCAACATAAACGCATAAGGGGTCGATTCAGAGTCAATCGCAGATTGATTTTTGCGCCGAAAAGCATTCCCATGAAGCGATGTCTATGTCACATTTCGAAAAATTAAGTGCAGCTAACGTTTGAATACAAAAGGCTTTTTAGCCTTGCTGACTGACGCGATCTTCCAACGTCATTTGGATTGATTGTGCCGTAATTTCTATTTTCAGATGGCCAGGGAAAGGATGACCGCACATGTCAGGCGCATTGCTCCGCACGGGTAACCTTCAGGAATTCAAGGCGCTGGGTGTCGATGGTCAGCCGGTGTACAGCGCCGCGCTGCAACTGCGCGAGGCCATTCGCCTGAAGATGGGGCGCGAAGCCTCCAGTTGCCTAGCCATTCCGCAGCCCAACGAAACCGGTGACCGCATCGATTGGTACGCGCCTGTAGAGGGCGACGTGATCCCCTGGTCGGCGGCCACGGTTGAGGAGCGCGCGGATGCCTATGCTCAGCTTGAGGTGATGCACGCCAAACTGGGTGCTACCAGCGAAAGCATGCGTGCTGACGCGCAGAACCGGGAAAAGCAGATATTCGGTCGCCTGCTGGAAAAAACCATTCACTTTCCCGACAGCGACCATGTCTACCTGGTCGATGGCAAGCCCGTCATCACCTTCTGGGGGTTCACCGATCACGCGGGAACCTATGATCACGACCCGCTGTTGTGTCTGCGTCCGCCTGTGCCCATCGCTGCGTCAGTAGCACCGCTCGCGCCGCCCCCGCTGGCCACCGCCGTGCCGGTTGAGGTGGTGAAGAAGTCGCGTTGGTGGCGCTGGCTGTGGCTGTTGCTCCTGCCACTGCTCCTGCTGTTGCTGTTGTTCTTGCTGCGCGCCTGTGCCCCAACGGTCGAGTTGCCACTCGGCCTCGATCGCATCGATCTGCCGGGATTGCCGGTGCATGAGCGTGATATCGGCGTGTTCGGTCGTGGTGGGTCGGTCGATGGTGCCGGGTCGGGTGCTGCTATCGATGGTCAACTGCCGGACGGACAGGAGTCTCCCGCTGCCGAGCAGGAGGAGGGCGCTGCTGCACACGACGAGCCCGATGCACCGGGCGAAGAACCGCCGCCGTCCGCGCCTGAGGATGCAGCCGCTGAGGAGCCATCTGCCGAGCCGCCACAGGAGCAGCAGGAACCTCGCAAGCAACCGCCGGGTCGGGACGTACCACAAGACCTGAGCATTCCCCCGCAGGCACTGGAAACCGGCTCCACTGAGTTCCTCAACGGTAACTGGAAAGCGGGTGCCGGTATTCAGGATGCGCAGACCGGCAAGCCCATGCAACTCGACTATGACTTCAAGGATGGCAAGGGGCAGGTCAAGGTGCGACGTGGTGATGGTGTCGAGTGCTCGGGTGCGGTGAATGCCGCGATGCAGGGCGGCAAGCTGGCGATCAGCAACCAGGGGCAGGCTGCCTGCAACGATGGCAGCAGCTACAAGCTGCCGGAAGTCGTGTGCAGCCCGGATAGCCGTAGCGCTGCTGACTGCACGGGTAGTTATGAGAACAAGCAATTCCCCATGTCCATGAGGCAGGGCGTCGAGTAACAGGCCCTTGAAATTCCAGGCAGTTCCAACGGCCTGCCACGACCCGAGAACAGGGCGGAAAAACGCATCATGTTTCCAGAAAAGACCGACTACGAAGATAAGATCACCCTGATCATGGGCAGCGGTGTCCAGTTCCTGGATTTCGCCGTGACCCTTGAACTGCGCCGCGAACTACCTGGCGAGTTCGTGCGCCAGCGCAACGATGGCCCGTTGGCGCGGCTGATGTTCGATGAACGCAGCAACAGCTTTTTCCATCCGGCAGCCCCGGGCAGTCCTGTGAGCCCGGCCTACAGCGTAGCGGTCGAGCAGTCGGTGCGTCTGCTCAAAGGGCTCTGGCTACCCTTGCCATTCTTTCGCTTCAGCCCACCTCGGCGTTTCGACGATGGCCCGTCGAACTGGGCGCGTATGCGCATCATCGAGCTCAAGGAGGGTGAGGATCCAGATGGTCATACTCACCGGGTGACCCTGGCCTTCGATACCAAAGTATTTGCCAGCCGCAGCGATACCGCCTATCTGGCGCCGACCAGTGACGATGTGCGAGCCGGCGCGGCATTTGCCCTGGCACATCAGGCCGACGAGATGGGCTGGTTCCTCGACCTGGCCTGGGTCGATGGCTGGCTACGCGAAGTGTTCACCGAGCAGGCGCAACTGCCGCCGATACGCATGCAGCTCGATGACATCGAGCACGAGTGTCAGGAGCTCTATCATCAGGCGCATTACCTCAACTTGCTGCACCTGCTCGGTACGGCGTTGCCGGTGCCGGAGCTCAAGGTGGTGTCCAACCGCGACAGCGATCTGCACAAGGCGATTCCGGTGGACATGGTGCTCGATGTCGGCAACTCGCGCACCTGCGGCATCCTGATCGAGGATCACCCGCAGGAGAATGATGGCCTGAGCAAGCGCTATGAGCTGGAACTGCGTGACCTGACCCAGCCTGAGCACGTTTATCCGGAACCTTTCGAAAGCCGTATCGAGTTCGCTCAGGCGGTATTCGGCAAGGATCACTTTTCGGTGCAAAGTGGCCGTCGCGAGGCCTTCCAGTGGCCGACCATCGCCCGCGTTGGTCGCGAGGCCGGACGCCTGGCCAGTCGCCGGCGTGGAACCGAAGGCTCGACCGGCCTGTCCAGCCCGAAGCGTTACCTGTGGGACGAGGACAACTACGAGCCGGGCTGGCGCTTCAACTGCGCCTACGTCAAATCCGAAAGCGAGCCGCACGCCACTGCTGCGCCAGTCGCCGGGTTGATCAACGAGAAAGGTCAGGCGCTCTACAGCCTGCCCTTCGACGAACGCATGCCGGTGTTCCACCCGCACTATTCGCGCAGCTCGTTGATGACCTTCATGCTCTGCGAAGTGCTCGGCCAGGCATTGATGCAGATAAACAGCCCGTCGCAGCGTCTGCGCATGAGCCATTCGCGCGTGCCGCGCCACTTGCGCTCGATCATCCTCACCGTGCCGCCGTCGATGCCCAAGCCCGAGCGCGAAATCTTCGCCAAGTGCATGGAGCAGGCCATCGGCCTGGTGTGGAAGAGCCTTGGTTGGCACCCTGAGGACGATCCGATCAACATCAAGGACGCCAAGAGCCGCGAGACCGCTTGGCCATTCCTGCCGGAAGTGCATGTGCAGTGGGACGAGGCCACCTGCGGCCAGGTCGTCTACCTGTTCAACGAAACGCAGAATAACTTCGCCGGTCGTCCGGAGGAGTTCTTTGCCACCATGGCGCGTCCGGATCAGCCGCACAAGGATCGTCTGACCATCGCTTCGATCGATATCGGTGGTGGCACCACCGACCTGGTGATCACCGAATATCGGCTCGATGATGGCGTGGGTAGCAACGTCTATATCACCCCCTCGCAGCGTTTTCGCGATGGTTTCAAGGTCGCCGGTGACGACATCCTGCTCGACGTGATCCGCCAGTTCGTCCTGCCGGCATTGGGCTCGGCGCTGCGTGATGCGGGTGTCGACAACCCTGATGCGCTGCTGTCCAAGCTGATTGGCAGCGAGCCGCTGGCCGTGCAGGACGCCGTGCTGCGCCAGCAACTGACTCTGCAATTGTTCAGCCCTATCGGTCTGCGCCTGCTCAAGGCCTACGAACAATATGACCCGCTGGATGCCGGCACCCTGGTCAGAGGCACTTTCGGCGAACTGCTTGGCGACGAGCGTCCCACCGACGATGTGCTTGACTATTTCAGCAGTGCCGTACGCCGCCAACTGGGTAACGGCAGCGAGCCGTTCGACCTGCTGGCGACAACGCTCAACGTCAGTCTGCGGCGCATTCACGAGGCGTTCATCGGCGATCGCATGAACATCGGCAAGACCATTCAGGCGCTGTGCGAAGTTGTCCACAGCTACCCCTGCGATGTGCTCCTGCTCACTGGGCGTCCGTCGCGTCTGCCCGGTGTGCAGGCGCTGTTTCGCAAGCTGCTGCCGTTGCCGCCGGGACGCATCCTGCCGCTCAACCAGTACCGCACCGGTGGCTGGTACCCGTTCAACAAGCTCGACCGTATCGAGGACCCGAAGACCACGGCCGCAGTCGGCGCCATGCTCTGTCTGCTCAGCCGCAGCCTGCGGCTGCCCAACTTCTTCTTCCGTTCGGCGGCGTTCAAACCCTACTCGACGTTGAAGTTCCTCGGTCTGATCGACAACAACAACGTGATCAAGGACGGTAACGTCTACTTCCGCGATATCGATCTCGACGACCCCGAGTACGAGCTGCCCGAGTTGACCTTCGATATGCGCGGCACCATGCGCCTGGGCTTCCGCCAACTGGCCAACGAACGCTGGTCTGCAGCGCCGCTGTACATCCTCAGCATCGAGAACCAGAAGCTGCGCGAGCAGGTCGCTTCCCAGGGGCTGGTGCTCAAGGTGCGCCTGGGCATCAAGCCATCGCGCAATCCGGCTGAAGGCAGCGAGAGCTTCGAATTTCTTGGTGCCGAATCCAACAGTGGTTCGGTCAGCCGTTCGCACATTCGCCTGCGTCTCAACACCCTGTCCGACGCCGGGCTGGGTGAATCCCAATATTGGCTCGACAGCGGGAGCGTGTTTCGCAAATGAGTAACTCGCCTGAGCAACTGACCCGACACTGGGCCGCCATTCATACCGGTGCCGGCGAGGCGATCCGCTGGATCGGCGACGTGCGCCGCAGCGCGCCACGCCTGGATAACGAAGCGGACGACCTGATCCTCAGCCTGCGTCGCGTGCGCAATACCGCCCGACGCCTGGGCGGCGTTTCCGGCCTGCCGATGACCGTGGGTTTCTTCGGTCTGTCCCAGGCCGGCAAGTCGTACCTGATCTCGACCCTGGCTGCCGGTGCCAACGGCAAGCTGGAGACTGATTTCGGTGGCAGTCGTCTGGACTTCCTCACCCATGTCAATCCGCCGGGTGGAGGCAAAGAGGCCACCGGCCTGGTCACCCGTTTCAGCCGTACTGCGCGCCCCGGCCCGGACGATTTCCCGCTGGAGCTGAAGCTGTTCGGCGAAGTGGAAGTGGCCAAGGTGCTGGCCAACTCCTTTTTCAACGATTTCAACACCGAGAAGGTGTCCTATCGCTTCGACGAAGCGGCCATCCGCCAACTGCTCAAGGAACTCGGCCAGCGCCGCCAGCTCAAGCCGGTGCCCGGAGTCAGCGAGGACGACGTGGTGGCCCTGTGGGACTACCTGCAAGGTAGTTTCCCGGCGTCGCTGAGTGGTCTGGCTGGGTACTACTGGCCCGTGGCCGTGGAGCTGGCGCCCTGGCTGGCGGTGGAGGATCGCACCCGGCTGTTCTCGATCTTCTGGGGTGAGATCAACGAGTTGAGCGAGGCCTACCAGAGCTTCGCCAGAACCCTGAGCAGCTTGGGTAACGCCGATCGCGTATTCGCTCCGCTCGATGCCCTGGTGCGGCAGACCGACAAGGGCCTGTCGCAGGCCGACAGCATCATGAACGTCGACATGCTCGAGCGCTTGGGCAAGGACAGCGACAAGCGCATCGGCGTGCGCCCATTCATTGACGGCGAGCTGCGTGCGTCGGTCGAGCTGTCCCTGGCGCAACTGGCCGCACTCACCGTCGAATTGGTGTTCCCGTTGGTTGAGCCTACTAGCGAGCCGCTGTTCGAGCAGGTCGACCTGCTCGATTTTCCCGGCTATCGCGGCCGCTTGTCGGTCGAGTCGCTGGACGACGTGCGTCGCGCGGTGAGCAGCGACGAAGCCAGCCCGGTGGCGCAACTGATCCTGCGCGGCAAGGTTGCCTATTTGTTCGAGCGCTACACCGACAGCCAGGAAATGAACGTGCTGATCGTCTGTACGCCATCGAACAAGCAGTCCGACGTCACCGCTGTCGGTCCGGTACTGACCCGCTGGATCGACAAGACCCAGGGCGCCAAGCCCGAAGAGCGTGCTCTGCGTAAGCCGGGCCTGCTGTGGGCCATCACCATGTTCGACATGCGCATTGGTAGCGACTTGGACAAGGGCGAAGACCTACTGCGCCTCGGTTGGGGTAGCGGCGGCATGATGAAGATGACCATGCTCGAACGCTTTGGCCAGTACACCTGGCTGCAGGAGTGGACGGCCGGTCAGCCCTTCGATAACACCTTCCTGGTGCGCAAACCGCGCATGAAGGTGACCTTCCTCGACGTGCAGGCTGGTGAAGAGATCGGTATCAACGCAGCTGCCCAGGATTCGTTGGGGCTGATGCGCAGTACCTTCGTCGAAGACGAAACTGTACAGCGCCACGTCAACCAGCCGCAGCAGGCCTGGGACGCGATGCTGGAGCTGAACGATGGCGGCATGGGCCGTATCAGCCAGTACCTGCGTGGCGTGGCGCTGCGCGAGGTCAAGCTGGGGCGTATTCGTGAACAGCTCGATGATGTACTGCATCTGCTGGATAACCGGCTTGGCCACTGGTATCAGGCAGAAGGCGCCGGCGAGCTGGAGAAGAAGCGCAAGATCGCCAAGCAGATCTTCGACGCGGTCTGGCCGCGGCGCATTCTGCTGGGTGAACTGTTGCAGAGAATGCAATTGCCTGACGATCTGGTTCGGGGTCTGTACCTGCGCGCCGATGACGAAGAACCTACTGCTCTGGTGAGCGATAGTGGGAGCAGCGGTGTTGTGAGCGGGGGGGCGCTCAACCTGGGTGATGACCTGGGACACGACGATAGTTTTGATCTGTTCGGCGACAGCGAGTCGGCGCCTCGCTCGTCGAGCAATGCCTTACCGCTGCGCTCCAGCGGTAGCGATGCACGTTTCGCCCAGGCCGTACTGCGTGAGTGGATAAGCCACCTGCGCCACCTGCCTGAAGACATGCGTCTGATGACCTATCTGGGCTTCTCCAAGCCAGCGGTCGAGGCTCTGGTTGATGAGCTCATCACCGGCGCTAGTCGCCTCGACCTACAAACACGCCTGCTGCAGGCCATCGTCAGTACCGAGCAGATTGGCACCAAACGCGAGCAACTGGCCGGGCGTCAGGTGCTCACCGCGAAAACCGTGCTGGGTGATTTCATCGGCTGGCTAGGGTTCATCGAGTCACCCCTGGAGCAGCGTCCCGACAGCCGCATCGAGCGTGGCGCCAAGCTGTTCCAGGCGCCGCCGGTTATCGTCCCGGGCAAGCTGCCGCAACTACCGGCGCAACCCCTGGAACACACGCGCAACTATGTGGGCGACTGGCTGGTGGCGCTGGCCAAGATCGCTGAAGACAACGTCGGTCACAGTGCTGGCCGAGAAATCACACCGGAGCAGAACGAGACGCTGGGCAAGGTGCTCGCCACCCTGCATGCGGATCGGACGGAATAAGTCATGTTGAGAATCGAACTGAAGGCAGCGCAGAGCGGCCAACCTGGTCATGGAGAGCTGACCGTACATGGTTGGCAGGAGGGCAGTGACGCCCTCGAACTGACCGTGCAGCGCAATCAGGATGGCCGCTACCTCGGTGAAAACGGCGAATGGGATACGAGCCCATCCTGGCATACGCTCGATGGCTTGAACCTGGTTGATGAAAAGCTCAGTGGCGAGGTCGGCCCCTGGCTGATCGACCCGTTGATGCTTGATCCTCAGATGGCCTACATGCTGCAACTGCGTAACGAGGACGGCAGCGACAAGGGTGTGCTGCGCATCCTTGGCAGCATTCTGTCCTCCAAGGCAGCAGGTAACTCGACGCATGACGAGAAGAAGGTTGAGCGCAAGGCCCAGCCGGTCATCGTGCCGGTTTTGCCAGAAGTACTGCCCGAGCCGCCTGCGCCTGAGCCCGAGGTGATTTCAGCACCCGCGCCTGAGCCGGTGGTTGTCGAAGCGCCGCCTGCTCCATCACCTCAGACCCCGGTTGCAAAGAAAGGCAGCAAGCTTCCGCTGATCCTGATCACCATACTGCTCATCCTGGCCCTGGCAGTTGCGGCCTGGTGGTTCCTGCTGCGCACGCCGTCGACCGATATCGCGCCAAGCGACACGCCGGCTTCAGTGGTAGGGGCGATGGCCGCGTGCAGTTCGCAAGCCCTATCTGATGCCAGGGAGGATCTGTCTTTCATCCAGGCCTGCCTGAAGTCCAATCCGTCCAGCGAACAGGTGCTGGAGGTGATCGCCGTTGCCAAGGATGCCAAGCGCTGTGGCGTGGTGCAGCGTCTGTATGCGCACAAGGCGCAGTCGGGCGATGCCGCCATTGCCTATGCCTATGCCCGCGAGTACGACCCGGCGCATTATGCCAGCGGCGGTTGCATCGAAGCGGCTGACGCTGAGACTGCGATGTATTGGTACGAGATTGCCGTGAACAACGACCCGGACAATCAGGACGCCAGCCAGCGGCTGGAGGAGCTGAAGAAATGACCGTGCGCACCGCCCCGGGCGTCAAACTGTTGTTTGCCGGCCTGCTGCTGAGCGCAGCAGCGCCACTGATGGCGGCAGACAAACCGCTGCTGCAGGAAGGCAAGAAGACCCTCTACCAGCGCGTGCTGACCACGCCGACCTGCCAGCTTGGCGATAGCGCTGGCGCTAGTGGCGGTAAAGCGCAGCCAGCATTCACCCGCTTTTACGTGTACCAGCGTGAGCAGGCAGGTAACGCCGAGTGGCTGAAGGTCGGCCCTGACAGCTATGGCAAGACCGTCGGCTGGATTAAGGGCGACTGCGCCGTACCGTGGAAGATGCAGATGACCCTGGCCCTGACCAACCCGGCCGGCCGTGATCCGCTGCTATTCTTCCGCAACAAGGACAGCCTCGAACAGCTCTTTGCCAAGGACGACCCGGCGCCACTGCTCAAGCCGATCCTGGCCAACATGAAGGCCAATGGCCGTGATCCGGCGGTGGCTGCCCGCGAGCCGGATTACGCGGTGGATCTGACGAAGAATTTCTACCTGTTGCCGGTGCTGGAAGCCGAGGAAACCTTCACCGAGAAGGGTTTCCAGGTGCGCCTGCTCAACGTCGCTTCGGTGAGTGCGGCGGAGTCGGCCGACAAGCAGGGCGCGGACAAGAACGCCACGGCCGATGCCAACACCCTCAAGGGGTTCAGCGCCGCCGTGGTATTCGTCATCGACTCGACCATTTCCATGGGGCCGTACATCGACCGTACCCGTGAGGCGGTCAAGCGTATCTACGACCACGTCGAGCAGGAAAAGCTGCTGGATCAGGTCAAGTTCGGTCTAGTCGCCTACCGCTCCAGCACCAAGGAAGTGCCCAAGCTTGAATACGTCAGCAAGATGTACGTCGACCCGAGCACGGTCAAGGACGGTAAAGACTTCCTGGCCAAGGTCGCCGAGCTCAAACCGGCAACTGCGTCCAGCAGCAGTTACGACGAAGACACCTACGCCGGCGTGATGCAGGCGCTGGATCAGGTCAAGTGGAATGAGTTCGGTGCACGTTACATCGTACTGGTTACCGATGCGGGCGCAGTCGATGGTGACAGCAAGCTGTCGTCCACTGGCCTGAACGCCGAGCAGGTGCGCCTGGAGGCCAAGTACCGTGGCGTGGCGATCTACAGCCTGCACCTGAAGACCCCGAGCGGCTCGAAGAACCATGCCTCGGCCGAGGCGCAGTACACGGATTTGTCGACCAACGCTTTCCTCAATAAGCCGCTGTACTACCCGGTGGATGCCGGCAACGTCGAGAGCTTCGGCAAGATGGTCGACAGCCTTGGCGATGCCATCACTGCACAGGTCAAGGCGGCCTATCGCGGCGACATGGCGGCCGGTAGCGCGCTGGGGGCCGATGCGGAGTACGCCAAGGCGAAATCCGGCAAAGGTGGCGATACCGCCCTGGCCGAGGATGCCGAGCTGCTCGGACACGCCATGCGCCTGGCCTACCTCGGCGAAAAGACCGGTGCCAGTGCGCCGCCGGTGTTTCAGGCGTGGATCAGTGACCGTGACTTCGTGCGTCAGGATGTACCCACTACCGACGTGCGTGTGCTGATGACCAAGAGTCAGCTCAGCGACCTTAGCGATGTGGTCAAGCAGATCGCCGATGCTGCTAACGAAGGCCTGATCTCGCCCAGCGACATGTTCGAGCGCCTGCGTTCGGTGGCCGCTACCATGGGCAAGGATCCCAACCAGCTCAAGGACAAGACCATCAAGGTCGCCGACATGGGCCTGATGGCTGAATACCTTGATGGCCTGCCTTATCTCAGCGAGGTGCTCAGCCTCGACGAGGAAACCTGGAAAGGCATGGAAGGGCTTGAGCAGGAGAAATTCATTCGGCGCCTGAACACCAAGCTCAAGTACTACCAGCGCTACAACGCCGATGTCGACCGCTGGGTATCCCTGGCGCCGGGCAGTGACCCACGCGAGCACGTTTACCCGGTGCCGCTGGAGGCTTTGCCTTAGGACTTGGGTCATGTTGCATATCGAGGACATGCGCATTCGCCGGGGTAGCGACTACCAGATCGTCTTGCCGCGCCTGATTCTTGGCCGTGGCGAGGTGGCGGCAATCACCGGCGCCAGCGGTTGTGGCAAGAGCACGCTGCTGGAAATGATTGGTCTGATCCTGCGTCCCGATGGGCTCGGCCAGTTCCGTCTGGGAGATGCCGATGGGCTGGATGTTGCCGCGCTGCTGCGCGATGACCGCCAGGCGCAATTGGCTGATATTCGCGCTCAGCGTTTGGGCTTCGTGTTGCAGAGCGGCGGTCTGCTGCCGTTTCTCAGTGTGCGGCAGAATATCGAGTTGCCCCGGCGCATGCTTGGTCTACCTGGCAAGAGCGAGTTGGTCGACGAGGCCATCTCTCGTCTGCGCCTGCAACCCTTGCTGGGCAAGTTGCCGGCGCAGCTGTCTATCGGCGAGCGCCAGCGGGTGTCTTTCGTCCGCGCGATCGCCCATGAGCCCGACCTGCTGCTGGCCGACGAGCCGACCGCAGCGCTCGATCCTCTGCAGGCGCAACGCTTGTTCGAGCTGATCATCGAAATCGTCCAGCGTTTCCAGATCGCCGCGTTGTTGGTTACCCACGACTGGGATCTGGTGCGCGATTGTGCGATCCGCAACATCGTCGGCACGCTGCAGGGTAGTGCCGTCGATGCCAGCGCCGACGGCACGGTGTTCCATGACGCGGCCTGAGACTCGCCCCCGTCTGCGTTTGTTGATCGAATTGGCAGCGCGTGACCTGTGGCACGACCGCAAGGTGTCGCTGTGCATCGTCGCCTCGCTGGTGGCGGTGATCGCGCCCCTGCTGTTGTTGTTCGGCCTCAAGCATGGCGTGGTCTCGCAGCTCAATGATGAGTTGCTCAGCGACCCGCGCAACCTCGAAGTGCGCATGCTCGGCAACTATGACTTGGCCGGCGGCTGGTTCGAGCGTTTGCGTGCCCTGCCCGGCGTAGGCTTCGTCATCCCGCTGACCCGCTCGCTGAACACCCAGGCCGACCTGCAGCGCGACAGTCAGCATTTTGTCGCTAATGCTGAAGTCATCCCGACAGCCAGTGGCGATCCGCTGATCGCCGCTTTGCCGTCGCCCGCGACGTTGGAGCAGGTACTGCTCAGCGCCAGTGCGGCGAGCCGACTCGGCGTGCAGGTCGGCGATACGTTGCGTCTGCTGGTGCTGCGCAAGCTCGATGGCAGCAACGAGCGTGGCGAACTGACGGTGACCGTGGGTGGGGTACTGGAGAACAGCGCCTTTACCCGGCCGGCGGTGCTGGTGCACCTTGATCTGCTGGTGGCGATGGAAAATTTTCGCGATGGTTATGCCGTGCCGATGTTCGGCTTCCTCACCGGCGAGGTGGCGCCGGTGCGCGAGCGCTATGCCCGTGCGCGCATCTACGCACGGGGTCTGGATGATGTGGCCAGCATTGCCAGTTGGCTTGATGGCGAGCGCATAGAGAGCAGCACGCGGGCGCGTGAGATCGAGTCGGTCAAGGCTATCAGCCATGTGCTCGGCCTGATTTTCGCGGTGATCGCCTGGACCGCGGTGATCGGTTGCGTGGCCTCGCTGGCAGGGGCCTTTCTCGCCAATATCGACCGCAAGCGCAAGGATCTGGCGCTGTTGCGTCTGCTTGGTTTTCAGCGTTCGGCTGCTGGCGCCTACGTGATGGTTCAGGCGGCGCTGCTCACCTGTTTGGCTTTTGCTTTGGGCTACGCTGCCTACCTGGTCGGCAGCCATGTGTTCAATACGGCGCTGGGCAACAACTTGGCCGACGACGGCTTCGTCTGCAAGTTGGAAAACATTCATATTTTGCTGGCCTTCGCCAGTGCATTGCTGATCGCCATCGTCGTGGCGGCTGTAGGAGGGTTTCGTGCGATCCATATTCAACCGGCTGAAAGCCTGCGTGACCTCTGAGCAGGCCTTGCTGGCAGCGGCGACGTTGCTGGCGCTGGGCAGTCTGCCGGCCCAGGCCGCTTGGGAGGAGAAATACTACAATCCCAAACCGCTGGCCGATGACGTGATCCTGCCGATGCCGTGCGAGGGTTCGTTGGTGCTGCGTAAGGTACAGGTTCCAGTCGCCAGCCCGATGGGTGACTATGGCGTGACCCTCGGTCAGGACAGCGACGAGTGGGGCTACATCGAGCAGGCCCGCCCCAGCTATATCGCCGGTAGTTTCACCGTGCAGAAACCGGAACCGGGGCGCTATTACCTGCTGGCCAAGTACGAGTTGAGCGAGCTGCAATACCAGGCCGTGATGAACGATACCTGCCCGACGCCTTCGACCAAGCTGCGCCTGCCGCAGGTCGGCGTCAGCTGGTTCGATGCCACTGCCTTTGCCGACAAATACAGCCTGTGGCTACGTAAGAATGCCGCTGCCAAGCTGCCCAAGGAGGATGGCGCAGCGGGCTTCCTGCGCCTGCCGACCGAGGCCGAGTGGGAGTTTGCCGCACGTGGCGGCATGGCCGTTTCCCAGTCCGAGTTTCGCGATATTCGTTTCCCCACGCCGGATGGTGGGCTCGGTGCTTATGCGTGGTTCGCTGGTGCGCAGTCGGCCAATGGCAAGCTGCAACTGACCGGTTTGCTCAAGCCAAATCCGCTTGGTCTGCATGACGTTCTGGGCAACGTCGATGAGATGCTCTTCGAACCCTTCCGCCTGAACAAGCTCGATCGCCAGCACGGCCAGGCTGGCGGCTATATCGTGCGCGGCGGTAACTACCTGACGCCGCAGGCTGAGATGCGCACCGCATTGCGTCAGGAACAGCCTTACTACGCCAGCGCTGGCGAGCAGAACAAGCTCAAGACCGGCGGTGTGCGCCTGGCCCTGGTGGCGCCGGTGCTGACCTCGCGCGAGCGCATCAAGCAGGTCGAGCAGGACTGGAAGAAACTCGGTACTCCGGCAGCGAGCAAGGCCACAGGCAGCAAGGACAACAAGGATCCGGTCGCGGAAATCGCCAGCATCGCCAGCGGCGTGCAGGATGACGCGCTCAAGCAGCAACTAGAAAAGCTGCGTGGCGATCTGCGTGCCAACACCCAGGCACGTGACGAGCAACGCGACCAGGCGATCCGCTCCGAACTGCAATTGGGTGCTTTCCTCTGCACCAAGCTCAAGGACGACGGTATGTTCCTCGATACTTTGGAAGGCAACTACAAGCGTAGTTGTGGAGCAGGTGAAGATGACCAGATGAGCCGCTGCGATGCGCGCAAAGAGCAGCTCGAAGGTCATCGCAAGGTGCTCGACTTCATGCTCAACTACTATGCCGACACGGTGGTCAGTGGTGCGCTCAACTACACCTCGGCCACCGTCGAGCCGCAAGTCAGTGTGGTGGCTCAACAAATGGCGGCGCGCAGCAAAAGCAACCTGCGCAGTTACCTCGACACCCACTGGAAGAATCTGAATAGCTACATGAAAAGCGGCAAGGTGGCGCGCAGTCAGTGGCTGGAATCCTGTAAATCCATTTAAGCGAAGGGCATGGACATGAAAGCAGTAGCGTTGTTGGATCAACGGATGAAATGGGTCGTTCTGGGTCTCGCTCTCGTATTGACTGGCTGTCAGACCACCGGCACGACGCCGGCTGCCAATCAGGCGCCGGTCGACCCACGGCTGGCCAACAGCAGTTCGGCGCAGTTCTTCAGCAAGTCGGGTTGGCAAGCCTGTGCCGGTGGCGCGGTGGTCGGCATGCTCGCCTGCCAGCTGGGTAACCCGAGCAAGAAGGCTCAGTGCATGGTCGCTGCCGGTCTGGCTGGCTGTGGCGTGGGCATGGGCGCCAACTATTATCTGGATAACCAGCGCAGCCAGTATGCCAACGCGGAAGACCGTCTTGATGCGACCATCGCCGACGTGCGCAAGGACAACCAGGAGCTGCAGATGCTCAGCGATACCGCGCGTAGCGTGATCGCCGATGACAAGCGCAAGATCGAGCAGATCAAGCAAGACATCGCCGCCAACAAGGTGCAGAGCGCCCAGGCGCAGAAGCAGCTCGCCGAGATCGATGCCAACACCGCCTACCTGAAGAAATCCCTGGCCGACGTACGCTCCAAGCAGCAGGAGTGGACCAAGGTTGCCGCCGCCGAGCGCAACAATGGTGCCCGTACCGATACCTTGGATGCGGAGATCGGCAAGATGCAGAAGCAGATCGCGCAACTGGAGTCGGAAATCGACCAGCTGTACCAGCAGCGTTCTTCGATCCGGCTCGGTTAAGAGTCTGTTCGCGACCTGAACAGACTCCGGGAAACTCTCGGTCAACATGACAGGTAGGGTGCGCTGTGCGCACCTTTACCGACCTTTTCGGTGTGCGCGGCACACTCTGCAGCGACAGCCTAATCAGGCTCCAAGGAATACGTCCATGCCTCCACTTCGTTCTTTTGTCCTACTGGCTGGCGTCGCCATGCTTGCCGGTTGTGCCGTCAGTTCGCAGGAATGCGACCCGCGTAATGCCGATGCCGGGTTCGCCACCAAATTCGGTTGCAAGACCCAGGGCGTCTACGCCCAGCGTGTCGAGGAGAAGGAAAAGATCCTGCTCGACGAGCAGAAAACCAATCAGTTGTTCCGTGATGTCTATGCCGCTATCGAGCAGGAGAAAGCGTCGGTTGGCAAGGATCTGGCGACCCAGCAGGCGCAGTACGCCTCCTTGAACAAGTCGCTGAACGCCCTGCTTGGTGAACTCAAGAATAAGGCCAAGGGCAACCGGCGCATCGAGGCAGAAATTGCTGCGCTGGAGAACGACCTGAAAAATATCAACCAGCAGGAGAATCCGGCCGTGCTGCAGAAACAGGTTGAGCTGCAGAAGCTGCGTAGCAAGGTTTCCAGCCTGGAAAGCGATCTTGGCCTGCGTTGATCATTGCCGTTACACCTGCATGCCGGTCGTTCCGCCAGCAGGCTTTTCCCTGACTACCTAAGCAGGAAGCTGACCGCCATGAAGCGAATCTCCCGCCTGTCCTCCCAAACCCGTAGCGCGGCAGATGCCCTGGCCGGTCATGGCGAACTCACGCAGATCCTGCGCCGGCACCTGCCGCCGAGCACGGCGACCCTGTACGCCAAGCCGAAGCAGGCCGAGGGTGATATCGTCGAATGGTATTCGGATCTTGGCGGCCAGCCGGTACCGTTCAGTCAGTTGGATGAGAAGGAGGCGGCGCAGGTGCGCCACCTGCTCGACGAGCGACTGGCTTCTATCGAACAACTGGCCAGCCGGCTCGATGCACAGGGTGGCGATGGTGTACGCCAGGCGGCTCTGTTGCGTGAAGCGGCCCGTTATCCCGACACCTCGACCCTGTATTCGCTCAATGGCCAGCCGCTGGTGACCTTCTGGGGCGGTGGCCAACCCCCAGCGCCACCGATCACGCCTGTTACCGCGGAAGCTGGTGCGTTGCCGCCAGGTGCAGCAGCCGTGGTCAGCGAGGTGCCACGCAAGCGGCGCTGGTGGTTGTGGCTGCTGCTTGCCCTGCTGTTGCTGGCCCTACTAGCGGCGCTCTGGTGGTGGCTGTTCTGTCGCGAGCCGGAAACCCCGCCTGTGCCAGTCGAGTCTCCGGTGGCCGAAGAGCCGGCCGTGCCTGGGGAGGTTCCATCCGAGCAGGAGCCAGTGGAAGAGGATCCGGTGGTCGAGGAGCCCGAACCCGAGCCGGAAATTCCGCTGCCACCGCCGATTCCCGAGCCCAAGCCTGAACCAAAACCCGAGCCCAAGCCGGATCCTGCCGAGCTGCTGAAAAAACGTATCGATGGCATCGCCCGAGACTGTTCGGCCCTGCAGAAGATGCAGCGCGAAGAGCCGTTGCTCAAGGACAACGCCGCTCTGCGCGAGCAGGTCGAGCAGAACTTGGCGAAGAACTGCAAGGAGCAGTTGATCACTAATGCCAAGAACCTTTGCCCCGATGAGCGTCCGAAGGAGTTGGCGCCGGAGATGGTCATTGTCTTTGATGCTTCCGGTTCCATGGATATCAGCATGCTGGCCACACCCAAGGAAATCGAACAGGCAACGATGGTGCAAGGGGTTGCCAATATCGCCACGCAGCTGCTGCTTGGAACCAATGCCCCGAACACGATGGGCCATGTATTCCGTGAACCCAAGCGCATCACCACGGCGCGCGAGGCGACTATTGGCGTGGTGCAACAGTTGCCCAGTGATGCCAACGCCGGACTGGTGCTGGTGGAGAGCTGTCCGGGCGCCCGCAGCGTCGGCTACTTCGGTCCTGACCAACGAGCAGATCTGCTGTCACGCCTGCGCACCGTGACACCGGTACAAGGCACGCCTCTGGCCGATGGCATCGCCAAGGCCGGACAGATGCTCGATGGGGTCAACCGCGAGTCGGTGATGCTGGTGGTGTCCGATGGCGAGGAGAGTTGCAACCAGGATCCCTGTGCGATAGCCCAGGCCTTGGCGCGCAGCAAACCGCACTTGAAGATCAACGTGGTCGATATTCTCGGCACCGGTGCCGGGAATTGCCTGGCGGCGGCGACCGGGGGCAAGGTGTTCACCGCGCGCAACGTCAATGAGCTGCAGATCATGACCAATCAGGCTGCGCAGGACGTGCTGCCGCCAGCACACTGCAAGCGCTAAGAACCAGGGCGGGCGCAAAGGGAGAGCAAGGCCAGGCTTTTATAGCGACGAGCCTGCTCACCCTCGCGCTACGGACAATTCCGATCTGCGCCAGCATGTGCCTTACGGCAGCTCCAGCCCGCCACTGGCCTTGTGCAGGGCGCGCAGGTGTTCGCCCAGCGTCACCAGATTGGCCTCATTGGCCTCCAGTTCAGCCAGGCGCTCGGGTTGTAGCAGGTTGCGCACTTCGCCATCGAGCTCGTCGCTGAGCTGGCGCAGTTGCTGCTGACGCTCACGGCTGCTGATTTCGAGGCGCTCCCACTCCTGCTGTTGCGGCAAGCCGTAACCGCCTTCGAGCAGTTCGGCCGGACGGCTGAGGAAGCCGCTGTTGGCCAGGATCTGTTCCAGCGCGGCACCGGCCTTGTTCAGGCTCGGATCACCGGCGGCGCGGCCGGTCAGGTAGCGGCGCTTGAGTTCGTCCTGAGCCAGCAGCAGTTGCCTGCGCAGCGCGGCTTGCTCCAGCAACAGCAGGGCTGCGCTGGCGCGCAGGTCAGCCTTGGCGAACCAGTTGCGTCGCGTTTCGGCCGGTTGTTCCAGCCAGGTTTCGACGCTGTCCTGAGTGATTGGCAGGCGTTCGCGCAGGACGCGGAACATGGCCTGGTAACGTTCGCGGAAGGAGTCGAAGCGATAGCCCAGGCGCAGCGCCTCGCGCGGGTCGTCGAGCACTGTGGTGTCGGCCAGCCCGCGTGCATCCATCAGTTCCAGCAGGCCGTTGGGCAGGATGCTGTCGAGGGCATGCAGGCGCGGATTTCCGGTACCGCTGCGTAGCAGCTTGAGGGTTTCCACCGCACAGTTGTTGGAGACGAAGTAGTAGTCACCGTCATAGCTCCAGTGCTGTTCGGCGGCGCGTACCACCAGTTGTTCGACCTCGTCGCGCGACAGGCGCAGCGGTACCGAGGCCAGGCTGCGCAGCTCGACCTTGGTGTATTCATCAATCACCTGCTCCAGCGGCAGCACGAACAGGCGTGAGGGGTAGACGCCGGTCAGGCCATCCCAGCTCGACAGTTGCAGGTCGCCGACGAAGGCACGGTAGGACAGCACCAGATGGTGGTCGAGATCCAGGCGGCAGTCCGGACCACGTGGCCGGCCTGGTGCGCAGACCACCAGGCGCAGCATGCTGTGGCCCCAGCGGCTCATCCAGGCATCGTTGGCTTCAGCGAGCAGGTAGTCGGCTTCATACACACGCTCAGGGTCGAGGCGCCCCAGTGGCTGCAAGGCGAAGTCGCGCCCGGCATTGAGGTAGGGGTAGTCGTTGCTGCAGTTCTCGCTGGGCGGCGTCCAGTCGAAGTGCTCACGGAAATAGCGCGCCAGCGAGGGGCGGCGGCAGGCATAGCTGGGGTCGAGCAGAAAGTATTCGAGGTTGACCGCGACGAACTCCAGCGCATTGGTCAGCTCGTAGCTGTCCGGGCTGCGTGCGACCTGGCCGTTGTCCAGATCGCGCGCGCCTCGCTGGCCGACCCGTTGCTGCCAGCCAGCCAGATCGAGCAGGCGCGGGTCGTCGCTGAGGGTGAAGCGGCGCTCGGTCTGGCCACGACAATCCTCCGGCAGCCCAACCGGGCCCATGGAGCTGACGCGCTGTCGGCATTGGCTGATGTGGCGGCGCTCGGCCGCAGACCAGAGGCGGGCGCGGTCGTAGAGGTGGGTCAGTTCATGCAGCAGGGTGGCCAGCAGTTCCTGGCGCTGGGTGCCGTGCGGGCGACCGGTGCGATTTTCTGCCGCCGAGCCGTCGACCAGTTTCGGCAGTAGCTCGGCGTTAAGCTCGATGCCGCTGAAGCGACCGACCTGGCCGTAGATCTCCGAGGGCAGTCCGGTACGCCAGCTGACCCTCACTTCTCGGTCCAGTTGCTGGGCTAAGCGCGGGGGCAATGCGGCCATTGCCTCGTCCAGCAGGGCCTGGCTCGCCTGGCGTTCGGCTGCGCCTAGAGCGCTGTCGTCCAGCGTCAGACGCAGCTGCGCCTGGGCGAAGCCTGCGGCCAGCGCCAGCAGCGCACCGCAGCACCAGGCGGCGAGGTGGGTCACAGAGCGAGAATGGCTTCGGCCAGTTGCAGATCGCTGGCAGCCTGCGCTTGCGGCAACTGCTGGCGGATGGTCTGCAGCGCAGCTTCCAGTTGCGCACCGCGAATCTCACCGGCGCTGGCGACGAAGCTGGCGGCATCGTCACGGGCCTGCACCACGGCTTTCATATCACGCAGCGAGGTGGTGGTGTCGGACGTGAAGTTGATGCTGCGATCCAGGGCGCGCACCACGATGTTGCTGGTGGCGACCACGGTTTGCGCCTGAGCGATACCGCTGAACAGGGCGCAGGCGGCGACGGCGATGACGAATGAACGACGCATGATAAGGAGCTCCGAGAACTGCAGAACGGACGATTTGACGTGGACAGGCCGGCGCGGTTCCCCGCGACCAGGCAAGTAGGCGAAGTTTACGGGGCCATGCAGCGTCGGTCAGCAGCGAGCTTATCGATAGACGTGTGCAAAGTTTTCACAGGCTGAGGATGGCCTGAGCCAGGGCCAGGTCATCCGCTGTCGCCAGCGCGGCGTCATGACGGCGAATGTGCGCCAGGGCCGCTTCGAGTCGTACGCTGCGGATCGCGCCAGCGCTGGCGACGAAACTGGCGGCGTCATCGCGCGCCGCGCGCAGCTGTTTCATGTCGCGCAACGAGCTGGTCGCGTCCGAGCTGCCCTCGGCAGTGCCGGCCAGGGCGCCTCCCAGAGTATCGGTCGTCGCGACCAGGCTGCTGGCACAGGCGGTGCCTGCCAGCCCTAATGAAAGGAGCGCTGCAATCAGGGATTTCTTCAGGTGCATATGGGGTAACTCCGGTAGGGCGGGGCGCTGTTCTGCCCGCATCCGCAGCTTAGCCCAACGGCATTCCTAGCTCCATTACTGGCTCAGCGCCAGAAGGGCTTGGCCAGTTCCCGCTCACGCTCCGCTGTGCTGATGCCGGCGTCAGCCAGTTGTTGCTCGTTGAGCAAAGCAAGCTGCCGACGGGTACGGCGGTTGCGCTGCCAGTAACGCAGCGTCGAGTAGAGACCGAGCCAGTGCAGGGTCTTGCCGTGTGCAAGTTGCGAGAGTGGTTCGTGAGTGCGGTCCATGGCGTTCTCCTGTCGAGAGACAAGGGTGGCAGCTCATGTTCTCGCAAGCGCTCTTAGGCGAGCAGATACAACCGGGGGGAATTGTGCGGGGGCAGCGGCGGTTTTATGGCAACTGTACTGCTCGCTCGGGCGATGACTGTTGCAGATAAAACGAAAGCCCCACCGCAGCAGAGACGGTGGAGCTCTCAGAAGATCCCAACTTGGGATGGAGCAAAGCGGGGGTGTTAACGCCAGAACGGCTTCTGCAGTTCGACGTAACGCTGATTTTCGCTAATGCCGGCGTCAGCGAGCAGGCGGGCATCCAGTCGAGCCAGTTGACGACGGCTGACGATGCGGCGCTGCCACAGGCTGAGGGTGGCGATAACGCGGAGCAGCCAGGCCGATTTGTCGCTGGCAACGCTGTGAGTTTGAAGCAGGGCGGAACTGAGGGTACGTTCCATGGTGGTCATCCTTCCGCTTGTGGCGGCGCTGGTGTTTGCTTTCGATGGGCAAATTATCCCGAGCGCAGTGGTGGCTCAGTAGTCACAGCTGGATGAAATTGTCGTGCTATTAGATAGGTTGCTTTGTAACTGTTTGGTCAGGAATCGATATTACTGTACTGGCCATAAGTGAAAAGACTGGGTGCAACCAACTTGAGCGAGATTTTTCACTGGGTGCAACCCAAAAATGTTGATCTTTCAAGCAGTACAGTTTGAAATTGATTTGCCGCGATGATTGACCTGAAAATCAGCTTTTTTGCTGGTTACATAAGCAGGAAACCCGGCACATGGCCGGGTTTCCTGTCTGACCGGTCAGGGCTTATTCCACGGCCTTGACCATGTCCTCGATCACCTTCTTGGCGTCGCCGAAGACCATCATGGTCTTGTCCATGTAGAACAGTTCGTTGTCCAGGCCCGCGTAGCCGCTGGCCATCGAGCGCTTGTTGACGATCACGGTCTTGGCTTTGTAGGCCTCGAGGATCGGCATACCAGCGATCGGCGACTTCGGATCGTTCTTCGCCGCCGGGTTGACCACGTCGTTGGCACCCAGCACCAGCACCACGTCGGTCTGACCGAACTCGGAGTTGATGTCCTCCATCTCGAACACCTGCTCGTACGGCACCTCGGCCTCGGCCAGCAGTACGTTCATGTGGCCAGGCATACGCCCGGCGACCGGATGGATCGCATACTTCACGGTCACGCCGCGATGGGTCAGCTTCTCGGCCAGTTCCATCAGTGCATGCTGGGCACGCGCCACGGCTAGGCCGTAACCGGGCACGATGACCACGGTGTCGGCGTTGGTCAGCAGGAAGGCGGCGTCGTCGCTTGATCCCGACTTCACGCTGCGTTGCTCCTGGCTGCTGCTGGCTGCACCGGCATCTGCATCGGCGCCGAAGCCACCGAGGATGACGTTGAAGAACGAACGGTTCATCGCCTTGCACATGATGTACGAGAGGATGGCGCCCGAAGAGCCGACCAGGGAACCGGCGACGATCAGCATCGAGTTGTTCAGCGAGAAGCCGATACCGGCCGCCGCCCAGCCCGAGTAGCTGTTGAGCATCGACACCACCACCGGCATGTCGGCGCCGCCGATAGGGATGATGATCAGCACGCCGATGACGAATGCCAGCGCCACCAGAATGGCGAACGAGGTGATGTCGCCGGTGAAGGTGTAGACCAGGCCCAGGCCGAGAATGGCCAGCCCGACGGCCAGGTTGAGCAGGTGCTGGCCCTTGAAGACCACCGGAGCGCCCTGGAACAGGCGGAACTTGTACTTGCCCGACAGCTTGCCGAAGGCTATCACCGACCCGGAGAAGGTTATGGCGCCGATGGCTGCACCGAGGAACAGTTCCAGGCGGTTACCGGCCGGGATCGGGTCGGCCATGCCGGCGACGATGCCCAGAGACTGTGGTTCGGCCACCGCGGCAATGGCAATGCACACTGCCGCCAGGCCGATCATGCTGTGCATGAAGGCGACCAGCTCCGGCATCTTGGTCATTTCCACGCGCTTGGCCATGACCGTGCCGATGCTGCCGCCGACCAGCAGGCCGGCGATGACGAAGCCCAGGCCCTGTAGGGCCAGTTCGCTGCCCAGCTTGTGGATCAGGCCGACCGTGGTGACGATGGCGATGCCCATGCCGACCATGCCGAAGACATTACCGCGTCGCGACGAAGTCGGGTGCGACAGGCCCTTGAGCGCCTGGATGAAGCACACCGAGGCGACGAGGTAGAGAACAGTGATCAGGTTCATGCTCATCGATTACTTCTCCACCTGGGCCTTCGGGGCCTTCTTCTTGAACATTTCCAGCATGCGCCGGGTTACCAGGAAGCCGCCGAACACGTTGACCGCGGCCAGGGCCACGGCCAGGGTGCCCATGGTCTTGCCCAGCGGAGTGACGGTAAGCGCGGCCGCCAGCATGGCGCCGACGATCACGATCGCCGAGATGGCGTTGGTCACGGCCATCAGCGGGGTATGCAGGGCCGGGGTGACGTTCCACACCACGTGGTAGCCGATATAGATGGCCAGCACGAAGATGATCAGGTTGTAGATGCCGTCGGAAATCAGATCCATGTCCCTACTCCTTAGCCGTTCTTGCGCACGACTTCGCCGGCATTGCACATCAGGCAGGCCGCGACGATGTCGTCTTCGAGGTTGAGCTGGAACTGGCCTTCCTTGTCGATCACCAGCTTGAGGAAGTCCAGCAGGTTGCGTGCGTACAGGGCGGAAGCGTCTGCCGGCACCAGTGCCGCCAGGTTGGTGTGGCCGACCAGGGTCACACCGTGCTTGACCACTACCTTGTCGGCTTCGGTCAGCGGGCAGTTGCCGCCCTGGGCTGCTGCGAGGTCGATGACCACGGAGCCCGGCTTCATTTCGGCGACCGTTGCCTCATGCAGCAGCGTCGGTGCCTTGCGACCGGGAATGAGTGCCGTGGTAATAACAATATCGGCCTGTTTGGCGCGCTCGTGTACGGCCTTGGCCTGACGCTCCATCCAGGACTGCGGCATCGGTCGGGCATAGCCGCCCACGCCCTGGGCGCATTCACGCTCTTCATCGGTCTCGAAAGGCACGTCGACGAACTTGGCGCCGAGAGACTCGATCTGCTCCTTGACTGCTGGACGCACATCGGAGGCCTCGATCACCGCACCCAGGCGCTTGGCCGTGGCGATGGCCTGCAGACCGGCAACGCCGGCACCGAGAATCAAAATGCGCGCGGCCTTAACGGTGCCGGCAGCAGTCATCAGCATCGGCATGAAGCGCGGATAGTGATGGGCTGCCAGCAGCACGGCCTTGTAGCCGGCGATATTGGCCTGCGAGCTCAGTACGTCCAGGCTTTGCGCGCGGGAGGTGCGCGGTGCGGCCTCCAGGGCGAAGGCAGTGACGCCGCGAGCATTCATGCGCGCGATGGTCTCGTTGCAGAACGGGTTGAGCATGCCAACCAACACCGCTCCGGCTCTCATATGAGAGAGCTCGGCGTCGGTCGGTGCGACCACCTTGAGCACGAGGTCTGCGCCAAACGCGGCAGCGTCGTTGCCAATGGTCGCGCCAGCAGCCTCGTAAGCGCTGTCTGGAATGCTGGCGCTGATGCCGGCGCCGGCCTGGACGGTCACCTGATGACCTTGGCCGACCAGCTTCTTGATGGTCTCTGGGGTCGCGGCAACCCGCGTCTCCCCGGCATGGGTTTCGAGAGGAACACCGATGTGCACTTCTAATCTCCTGCGTGATCTTTTTTGTGAACCGGGGCACTGCGCTGGCGCGCCGGCGATTGGGGATCAGCACATAACCCGCCGGAGGTGGCGAGCGCGGCGATTGTGCAATCGAACGCAAACCCTTACAAGAAGTTATGGAGTAAAAAAAATGCATTACTACAAGTAATGGGTCCATGAGGGATTTTTATACTGTGTGCAGCCCGCGCAGATTGGGGCCGACAGCAGATTCTGCGCAGCTTGTAGGGCAGTATAGGCAGTCACGCTCTGGATGACCGCTGGTCGAATCGGGAGGAGTGTGGAGAGTAACGAACAACCCGTTCAGAATAGTGCTATAGCCCGAAAGTAGTGGTTGCTGTGCACTTTTCCTGGAAAGGCATATGTAGTGTGACCGATTGTTCGCTACGGGTTCTGTCTCTGGGCGTAACTATTCGCTGCGGGCTAAAAGCGATCTTGCTCCGGCGATGATCATGCGCCTCGGTAGGCGTCGGCCTGAGCCAGGAGCCAGTCTCGAAAGGCCTTCAGTGCCGCTGACTCGGCCTTGCGTTCCGGCACCATCAGATAATAGGCGCGGTCGTTGTTTGGTACGGCGCGGTCGAGGGCAATCACCAGGCTGCCCTCTTCCAGTTCGCGCTGGATCAGAAAGGGTGGGATCAGGGCGATGCCCATTTCATGTTGAGCGGCCTGCGCCAGCATGGAAAACAGTTCAAGTCGCGGGCCGGTCATGTCGCGGGCCACATTCATGCCTTGGGCGGCGAACCACTGGCGCCAGGCATAGGGGCGTGTAGTCTGCTGCAGCAGCGGCAAGTTGGCGATGCGTTCGGCGTCGACTGGGGCATCGCCCAGCAGCGCCGGGCTGCACACCGGCAGCAGGTGCTCATGCATGAGGAAATGGGCTTCGGTGCCCGACCATTCGGCGTCGCCGTAATAAATGGCGGCATCGAAGTGTGTGTCGGCGAACAGGAAGGGGCGTGTGCGGTTGGTCAGGTGCACCGTCACCTCGGGGTGCAGTTGCTGAAAGGCACGCAAGCGTGGCAACAGCCACTGGGTGCCAAAGGTCGGTACCACCGCCAGCTCGATGCTGGTGGTGCCCTGGTTGCCCATCAGCGCCAGGGTGTCGCGCTCAACTGCATCGAGCTGCGCTGCCACCTTGCGACTGTAGGCGACGCCCGCTTCGGTCAGCACCACGCCGCGCCGGGAGCGGCGAAACAGCTCGACATTGAGAAAGCTCTCCAGTCCGCCGATTTGCCGGCAGATCGCGCTCTGCGTCAGGTTCAGTTCGTCGGCGGCCTTGGTGAAGCTCTGGTGGCGAGCGGCGGATTCGAAGGCGACCAGGGCAGCGGTGCTGGGTATCTTGCGACGCATGTATGCAAAAGCCTCACTCGTAAGCGATAGGTTTAGGTGAATAAACTATCTCGGAGTGAGAAGAATGCACAGGTCTGTGCAGATTCTGCGTTTGTCCTCTGCTCGAAGCCGGCCTAGGATCAAAACCATTCGGGGTTGGCTAGGCCGACCGCTCACTTCATCGCTTCGAGGTTTCTCGCAATGGCCAAGGCAAGCTTCAACTGGATCGATCCGCTGCTGCTCGATCAGCAACTGACCGAAGAAGAGCGCATGGTGCGTGATAGCGCCCAGCAGTTCGCTGACGACAAGCTGGCGCCTCGCGTGCTGGAAGCCTTCCGTCATGAGCAGACCGATCCGAAGATCTTCCGCGAAATGGGCGAAACCGGCTTGTTGGGTGCGACGATTCCTGAGGTCTACGGCGGCAGTGGCCTGAACTACGTGTGCTATGGCCTGATCGCTCGTGAAGTGGAGCGTATCGACTCCGGCTACCGCTCGATGATGAGCGTGCAGTCCTCGCTGGTGATGGTGCCGATCAACGAGTTCGGTAATGAAGCGACCAAGCAGAAATATCTGCCCAAGCTCGCAAGTGGCGAGTATATCGGTTGCTTCGGCCTGACCGAGCCGAACCACGGCTCCGATCCGGGCTCCATGGTCACGCGCGCCAAAAAGGTCGACGGCGGCTACCGCCTGAGCGGTAGCAAGATGTGGATCACCAACAGTCCGATCGCCGATGTCTTCGTGGTCTGGGCCAAGGACGATGCTGGCGAGATCCGTGGCTTTGTCCTGGAAAAGGGCTGGGAAGGCCTCTCCGCTCCGACGATTCACGGCAAGGTCGGCCTGCGCGCGTCGATCACCGGCGAGATCGTCATGGACAACGTGTTCTGCCCCGAAGAGAACGCCTTCCCGGATGTACGCGGCCTGCGCGGCCCGTTCACCTGCCTGAACTCCGCCCGTTACGGCATCAGCTGGGGCGCACTGGGCGCCGCCGAGTTCTGCTGGCACACCGCGCGCCAGTATGTGCTCGATCGCCACCAGTTCGGCCGGCCGCTGGCGGCTAATCAGCTGATCCAGAAGAAGCTGGCTGACATGCAGACCGAGATCACCTTGGCTCTACAAGGCTGCCTGCGCCTCGGACGAATGAAGGACGAAGGCACTGCTGCGGTGGAAATCACCTCGATCATGAAGCGCAACAGCTGCGGCAAGGCGCTGGATATCGCCCGCATGGCGCGCGATATGCTCGGCGGTAACGGCATCAGCGACGAGTTCGGCATTGCCCGTCACCTGGTCAACCTTGAAGTGGTCAATACCTACGAGGGCACCCATGACGTGCATGCGCTGATCCTCGGTCGCGCGCAGACCGGCATTCAGGCGTTCTTCTGAAGGCTCGCGCCTCTCACTGATCCATGGTGCGCGTGGCGCACCCTACGGAGAAGCTCATGTCCGGTGCACTGTCCCATATCCGCGTGCTTGATCTATCTCGCGTGCTGGCTGGCCCTTGGGCCGGGCAAATATTCGGTGACCTTGGTGCCGAGGTGATCAAGGTCGAGCGTCCAGGTTCCGGTGACGACACCCGGCACTGGGGGCCTCCTTATATAAAGGATGCTGAGGGTAATGACTCGCGTGAGGCGGCCTACTTTCAAAGTGCCAACCGCAACAAGCAGTCGCTGACCCTGGATTTCACCCAGTCCGAAGGCCAGCGCCTGGTGCGTGAGTTGGTCGCGCAGTGCGATGTGCTGCTGGAGAACTTCAAGGTCGGTGGCCTGGCGGCTTATGGCCTGGATTACGAGTCGCTGAAGGCGATCAACCCGCGTCTGATCTACTGCTCCATCACCGGCTTCGGTCAGAGCGGTCCCTATGCCAAGCGTGCCGGCTATGACTTCATGATCCAGGGCCTCGGCGGTCTGATGAGTCTGACTGGGCGCCCGGAAGGTGAGGAGGGTGCCGGCCCGATGAAGGTCGGCGTGGCCCTGACCGATATCCTCACTGGTCTCTACGCGACTGTGGGTGTGCTGGCCGCGCTGAATCAGCGTGAGCAATCCGGTGTGGGTCAGCATATAGATGTGGCCTTGCTTGATGTGCAGGTCGCCTGCCTGGCCAATCAGGCCATGAACTACCTGGCGACAGGTGTATCACCCAAGCGCCTGGGCAATGCCCATCCCAATATCGTGCCCTACCAGGATTTTCCCAGTGCCGATGGCAACTTCATCCTTGCGGTGGGTAACGACGGGCAGTTCCGTAAGTTCTGCGAAGTGGCGGGTATTGCGAACCTTGCCGATGACCCGCGCTTTGTCACTAACAAGGCCCGGGTTGCCCATCGTGCCGAGCTGATCCCGCTGTTGCGCCAGGCCACGGTATTCAAGACCACCGCGCAGTGGATCGAGCAGCTGGAAAAGGCTGGCGTGCCCTGTGGGCCGATCAACGATCTGCAGCAGGTGTTCGCCGACCCTCAGGTACAGGCGCGAGGTTTGCGTCTCGACCTGCCTAATGCCCTGGGCAGCAGTACGCCGCAGGTCGCCAGTCCTCTGCGCCTGTCTGCGACGCCAGTGGCCTATCGTTCGGCTCCGCCACTGCTGGGCCAGCACACCGAAGCCCTGCTGCAGAGATTGCTGGGCATGAGTGAAACGCAGATTGCCGAGCTGCGCGAGGCAGGGGTGATCTGAGCCTCTATTATATAGATGGGGGATTGATCCGATTTACGCAATTATTTGCATGTCGGGGGTTTACAGCTCGCCGTGCTCATGTAGAATGCGCGCCACTTCAGCGATGAAGCGCTTCAAAAACTGCTTGTTAATCAATAAGTTAAGTTGAATGAAGGGCTTGCAAAGCTGGAT
>NZ_JACFYZ010000016.1 GCF_015712065.1 Ectopseudomonas chengduensis | reverse complement strand
CCAGCCCGCTGACCAGCAGCCTCGGCCGTTGGGCCGCTGAAACACAGCGCGCCAGCCTGCAGACGCAGCAAGCCTTTCTCAGCCAGAAAGCGGCGTTGCAAGGTCTGCTGGAGCGTTACCAGAGCGGCGCGATAGATGCGCGTAAGTTCGTGCAGAGCGCAAACGCTATGCGCCATTCACTGAGCTTGCTGGATGACTCCGACCTGAGCGGCCTTGAGTCCGCCATTAAGTCGGCGAAAGACCAGATGCAGGCCCTTACGCAGTCCACCCAGGGCACGTTGAACAGCATGATGGATGAACTAGACGGCCTGCAGGGACGAACGGAAGACATCGAGCGCCGCCGCTTCCAGAGCCGTCGCCAGGAACTGCAGACCCAACTGGCCGAGGCCAATGCCAAGGGAGATGCCCAGGCCATCGCCAACGCCTCAAAGGCACTTGGCCTGCTGCGGCAGATCGAGGACGAAACCGCCCAGAAGCGTCAGCGTGAAGAGCAGCAAAAGCGCATTGAGGCCAATACCTCAAGCGCGCCCGCTAAGGCCGAGCCAACCGCAACACCCTCCGCCGTCGTGCGCTTCGAGTCACCACGCGGCGGGCCGGCTGTGGACGTGGCGGTGGCAGACGGCGACCAAACGCGCTTGCTCAGCATCCTGGCTGATGCAGGCCTGAGGTCACTATGAAGCTCGCCACCTGCCATCCGGCAGCGGCAATGACCTAAGCGCATGACACACCCACTTCGCCGGGTAACGCTCGCAGCGTTACCCATGCGTTACCACTTGGCGAAAAACGTTCGCCGGGTGACCGGTAACGCTAAGCGGCATACCTGAGCGGCCGGCAATCTTCACAGCAAAGCGTACGTTCCTGCACTTCTACAGAAACGTTACATGCCACGGGCGGCGGGCGATTCCGCAGATTCCTGCACTTCTATGGGAAGAGGATGCAGGAAGGCAACGCGGCCGGCTTTGCTCATTTCACACGGCCGCCTCGCTCCGACGATGTGACCGCATAACCATGCCCGTCCTCTGGCACGCCTCACCTTTTATGCTGCTGCCAACCGTAACCAGAACCAACCTCCTTGCCTTCTCGAAAAGCAGTGATAGTCACCCCGCGTGGCCCATGGCTCGCCAGGCCAGAAGACGGCGTTGATCAGCAGGCGGATGGAGCAGCAGGGCAGCTCGTTGAGGCGGGCGTCCTGAACGCACTCAATCAGTTCGAGATCTCGCCATCGGGACGTGCGAGCGGTGCAAGGCGGGCTTGGCAGAATCGGCAATCACATCCAAATCGTTGGCCGAGCCGGAGCGCCGCCGCGCGTCAGCCACTCGCCTGCCACAAAAAAATCAAAAGGTACTCCCGAAGGGGGGGTACCCCGAGGGTAATTCGAGCCCCGCGCGCCAGATATGTATGAGATTTTTCCTGCGGTTGGTTGTTGTTTTATTGAACACCTGAAGCGCCGGAAAATACTGGCTCTGAGCGCAACAAAACCACAACCTGGCCGCTACAATCAGGCGCAGACCATCGATGCAGCCTTGCATCTGAACGCGACCTACTGCATTGGCAAGGAGAGGGGCATTGAATATTCCACCCGAGGTTAACGCGGCACCGTCACTCCCGAAAATTGAAGTCACCAGCGATGGCAAGAACTTCAGGGTTGACTGGGACTATCAAGAAGCACCCGAGAGTATCGCCCTGCACGATAATGAATACCTCCGGGGCTACATCGAAGGAGTGATCACTACTCTTGCTATCCCCGAGAAGAGCATCAGTTGCGCGACTCCCCGAACCGGAACAGTTCGCCGGCTGGAGCATGACCTTGCACTGAAGTTGGCCGAGCTACTGACAGGTGCACTCCACCCCGTTGTAGAAGAGAAGCATCGCCGCTTGAGAAATGAAGCGAACCTGCCTCACATCCGATTCGCTCGGGAGGCAGCAGCCAAGGACACCTGATCTCATACCAAGCCCCCGACTAGATCAAGAGGTGTACCGCCTTAGAGGGTAACCTCTTCCGAGGCCTGCGAGGCTCCTTCACGGTCGACGCGGGTTGAACAGGCCACATGCTTTCAATCCACTCCTCATACCTGGAAACGCTGTAGAGCCATTTCCCTTCAATCATCACGCAGACATCAGCGGGAAACTGGCCCCTATAGCGCCGCCCCTCGAGCGCTCTCTTCGTTATGCCGAGATACTCTGCCATCTGGCGCTCATTCAGGAACTCCCTCTGCGAGCTCCCCAAGCTCTTGGCCTCGGCCGAAGGCTCAGCCAACTGGTCGGCCAACTCACCAACTATCTCGCTGATGCCTTGAAGGTGTTGCTGAAGACGGTACAACAGGACTGACACTGGCTCTCGCTGCGCCATAACTCCCCCTATTCGTGATAACGCCCAGCGCCAGGGCAGTGTTGGAATAACGCGCTCGGTAAGCGCCTTAGCTGATAGCTCCAGGCTCAGGATAAGTCATGACCTCCAGAACGAAAGCACTAGGCAGCGCTCGGGAGCAATCAGGCACAATCCCACCGCATTGGGTATTTTTCGTTTTAGGGGCAGATTTAGGGGCATTCCCGAACTACCGAACTACAGAAACCCATCAAGCAGTAGGCCTACAGAGAAAACTTCGAGTCTCCCCCGGGCACCACGATTCGAAGCCCGCAAGACATTGGTCTTGCGGGCTTTTTCGTATCTGCACGAACAACTCAGACAATTGTTGCAAGCATGTTGCCGATGAACTTTTTCGGCACCTCGACAAGCCCCGCAAAACCTGGCCGGCGACCTTGCTGGCGGGGGTTGGCAATTGCGCAAAAGTTAGCGTAGAGTGAAGCAACTGTTTGCATGGGTCGCTGTGAATCGTGACTCTGGTGCAGCAGATCATCTAGATCCGCTACATCCCGCTCGACTTCTATTACTCCTTGCAACCAGTCTCAGCCCTCTATACTTGGAGGCTGTCATCAACTCTAGTTTCAAGGAAAAAGACATGTCGAATCGTCAGAACGGTACCGTCAAGTGGTTTAACGACGAGAAAGGTTTTGGTTTTATCACTCCCGAAAGCGGTCCGGATCTGTTCGTGCACTTCCGCGCGATCGAAGGTAACGGCTTCAAGAGCCTGAAAGAAGGCCAGAAAGTCAGCTTCGTAGCTGTGCAAGGTCAAAAAGGCATGCAGGCTGACCAGGTTCAAGTCCTGGGCTAATCGCCGCTGCTTTGAAGAACCCCTGATATCTGTCAGGGGTTTTTTTTGCCTGTCATTCCCGTCGCAGTGCCAGGTTACAGATAGCCCGCGCACATCTTTATATCGACAGTGAAGTCGCGGTTAGAATGGCGCGCACTTTCGTCTCAGCGAGCCCATCATGCCGAAACACCAATTACGTCCGCAGGGAGACTTCCCCACTGCAGGGCTGATTCGTCGCCTGGCGGCCCTCTTCTACGATTTTCTGCTCTGCGTGGCACTGATCATGGTCGTCACCCTGATCTACCAGCAGGGCATTCTGCGCCTGATTCACGGCGGCGATGCACTGATGGCCATGTCCGAGGCCGGCGCCCTGGATCATGACCCGATCCTTGCCAGTCTGGTGGTACTGTCGCTGTTCGCCTTCTTCGCCAAGTTCTGGACGCACAATGGCCAGACACTGGGCATGCAGGCCTGGGGGCTGCGCATCCAGAACGCCGACGGCAGCGCCATCGACCTGTGGCAGGCCTTGCTGCGCTTCGTGGTCGCCATCGGCTCCTGGCTCTTCGCTGGCCTGGGGTTCCTCTGGCTGCTGTGGGACAAGCAGGGGCGCACCTGGCACGACATCTATTCCGACAGTCGTGTGGTGCAACTGCCGAAGAATATTCACAAGAAGTAGCCCAGCGCAGATGCAAAAAAGCCGGTTCATTGAACCGGCTTTTTCATGCCCCTGATCGACTCAGCCAGCCCGACGCAGCAGCCACACCCCAGCCAGCGCACAGATACCGGCCGGCACCAGCACCGCCAGCAGCGGCGAGAAACCAAATACCAGGCTCGATGGGCCGAGCAGGTCCTGGGCAATACGGAAGATGAAGCCCACCAGCACACCGGTGAATACACGTTGCCCCAGGGTCACCGAGCGCAGCGGGCCGAAGATGAAGGAAATCGCCATCAAGACCAGCGCGCCGGTTACCAGCGGCTGCAGGACCTTGGTCCAGAATGCCAGCCAGTAGCGGGCATTATTCAGGCCCTGCTCTGCCAGGTAATGGATGTACTGCCACAGCCCGGTGACCGACAGCGCCTCAGGCTCCATCACCACCGTGCCGAGCAGCTCGGGATTGAGTTCGATCTCCCAACGCTCTTCCGGCTGGTTGATCACCTCGGAACGGTCCTCATGCAGCACGGTGGTCTGCACGTTGCGCAGCATCCAGTGGTTGTCACGGTATTCGGCGCGACGGGCGAAGCTGGAGGAAAGCAGGCGACGCTCGCCATCGAAGCGATAACGCGTCACCCCCAGCAGAATGCCATTGGGCTGTACGGCGTTGATATGCACGTATTCCTGCCCCTGACGGTGCCACATGCCGCGCTTGGAGCTCTGCGCCGCACCGCCACCCTGGGCTAGCGCACGATCCGCCTGGGCCTGGTTCTCGGTCAGCGGCGCGACGTATTCGCCGATCAGAATGCCGGCCAGCATCAGCACCAGCATGGGTTTCATCACCGCCCAGACGATGCGCCCGATGGAGACACCCGCCGCACGCATGATGGTCAGCTCGCTGTTGCTGGCCAAGGTACCGAGACCGATCAGGCAACCGATCAGTGCTGCCATCGGCAGCATCTCGTAGGCACGACGCGGAGCGGTCAGCAATACGTACCAGAGCGCCTGGCCAAGACCGTAATCGCCCTTGTTCAGATCACCCAATTCGTCGATGAAGGCGAACAGCAGTGCCAGGCCGAGAATGATGCCCAGCACCGCCAGAATGGCGAAGAACACCTGGGCGCCGATGTAGCGATCCAACTTAGCCATGAGCCACCTCCGACACCGGCGCACGACGACTGGCCCACCACAGACTCAGACGCTCCCAGTACAACAACACCATGCCAATGGCGAAGAAGATGCCGTGCACCCACCACAAGCCCAGCCCCGCGGGCAAACGCCCCTTGTCCAGGGCGCCACGGGCGGCGATCAGCAGACCGAGGTAAGCCATATAGAGGAAGATCGCTGGCAACAGCTTGAGGAAGCGGCCCTGCCGCGGATTGACCTTCGACAGCGGCACCGCCAGCAGGGTAACGATGAATACCAGCAATGGCAGTGACAGGCGCCATTGCAACTCGGCCTGCATGCGCGGGTCATCACTGCCGAACAGCTCACGAGTCGGGGTCGCCTCACGCTCGCTGGCCTCGATGGCCACTTCCGGCTTGGGCAGCAACACGCCATAGGTGTCGTACTGGATGGCGCGATAGTCGGCCTCGCCCGGCTCACCGTCATAGCGATAGCCGTTTTCCAGAATCAGATAGCGACTGCCATCCTCCTGAATTTCCTGACGACCACTCTCGGCGACCAGCACGGTAATACCACGCTCCGAGGTGCCATCACTGGAGAAGCGCTTCTCCGACATGAACACGCCACGCAACTCGCTGCGATCAGGCGATAGCTCCTGCGAGTAGGTCACTCGCGATCCATCGCGCAGCGACTGGAAGCGCCCCGGTACCAGAGTATCGAGTTCGGTCAGGGCGTCCTGCTCGTTGAGGATGCGCGCCACGCTGGCTACACCTTGTGGCGCCAGGCCCATGCTCAGCCAGCCCACCAGCAGCGCGACGATCAGCGCCGGCACCATGCTGTAGACGGTGAGGCGCTGCTGACTGACACCGGTGGCCGACAGCACGGTCATCTCGCTATCCAGATATAGGCGCCCGTAGGCCAGCAGGAAACCGAGGAACAGGCCCAGCGGCAGAATCAGCTGCAGGAAGCCGGGAATCCGGTAACCCATGATCAGAAACAGCACACCCGGGTCGAGCACGCCCTGCGCAGCCTGAGCCAGGTATTTGATGAAACGACCACTCATGATGATCACCAGCAGCACGGCACTCACCGCACTGAGGGTCACCAGCACTTCGCGGGACAGATAACGGAAGACGATCAAACCGGACGCTCCAGGGTTGTCAGGCTCAGGCGCGAGCGCTCACACTAGCCGCACCTACTTGCCGGCCCACCGCAGGGTGGACCCTCGAAAAATGGCGGCCATTATCCGTCAAACCCGACTCTTTGTCTTGGGGACAGCTCACTATGGAATTCCTCGTCAAAAGCACCCGCCCGGAAACCCTGAAAACCGCGACCCTGGTCGTCGCCATCGGTGAAGGCCGCAAGCTCGGCGACGCCGCCAAGGCCGTCGACCTGGCCAGCAACGGTGCACTGAGCGCCGTGCTCAAGCGTGGCGACATCGCCGGCAAGCCGGGCCAGACCCTGCTGCTGCACAGCCTGCCAGGGCTCAAGGCCGAGCGTGTACTGCTGGTGGGCTGCGGCAAGGGCGATCTATCCGACCGTCAACTGCGCAAATTGGTTGCAAGCGTGCATGGCGTGCTCAAGGGCCTGGGCGGCGGCGATGCCCTGCTCGCCCTGGGCGAACTCAAGGTCAAGGGCCGCAACACCTACGGCAAGACCCGCCTGATCGTCGAAACCCTGGCCGATGGCACCTACCTGTTCGAGCAGTTCAAGAGCCAGAAAGCCGACCCGCGCGCCCTGAAGAAAATCACCCTGGTTGTCGACAAGTCCGAGCTGGCCGATGCCGAACGCGGCCTGCAGCATGCCCGCGCCATCGCCAGCGGCGTCGCCTTCACCAAAGACCTGGGCAACCTGCCACCGAACCTCTGCCACCCTAGCTACCTGGCCGAAGAGGCCAAGGCCCTGGGCAAGGCGCATAAAAACCTCAAGGTCGAAATCCTCGACGAGAAGAAGCTCAAGGAACTGGGTGCCGGTGCATTCCTCGCCGTGGCCCAGGGCAGCGAGCAGCCGCCACGGATGATCGTCATGCACTACCAGGGCGGTAAGAAGGACGACAAACCCTTCGCCCTGGTCGGTAAAGGCATCACCTTCGATACCGGTGGCATCAGCATCAAACCGGCCGCCGGCATGGACGAGATGAAGTACGACATGTGCGGCGCCGCCAGCGTGTTCGGTACCCTCAAGGCCGTGCTCGAGCTGCAACTGCCGATCAACCTGGTGTGCCTGCTGGCCTGCGCCGAGAACATGCCCAGCGGCCGCGCCACCCGCCCCGGCGACATTGTCACCACCATGAGCGGGCAGACCGTGGAAATCCTCAACACCGACGCCGAAGGCCGTCTGGTGCTGTGCGATACCCTGACCTACGCCGAGCGCTTCAAGCCGCAGGCGGTGATCGACATCGCCACCCTAACCGGCGCCTGCATCGTCGCCCTGGGCAGCAACGTTTCCGGCCTGATGGGCAACAACGACGCGCTGATCAAGCAGATTCTCAAGGCTGGCGAAAGCGCCGACGATCGCGCCTGGCAACTGCCGCTGTACGACGAGTACCAGGAGCAGCTGGATAGCCCCTTCGCCGACATCGCCAACATCGGTGGGCCGAAGGCAGGCACCATCACCGCTGGCTGCTTCCTGTCGCGCTTTGCCAAGAACTTCCATTGGGCGCACCTGGATATCGCCGGCACCGCCTGGATCAGCGGCGGCAAGGACAAGGGCGGTACTGGCCGCCCGGTGCCGATGCTGACCCAGTATCTGCTGGATCGCGCCAAGGTCTGATCCAGCATCCGGGCCATACCCTTGTAGGAGCGGATTCATCGCGAATTATCGCGGATGAATCCGCTCCTACAGAATCCGATACACCGCCATTCGCCTTTTATCGTCGAAGCCCCAGATGCCCAGAATCGAGTTCTACGTTCTCTCCTCCAACGACGCCGTGGGTCGCCTGCGCGCCGCCTGCCAACTGGCGCTCAAGGCCTGGAGCGCCGGCCTGCCGGTGTTCGTTCGCGGCAGCGACGAGGCGCAGTGCGGTGAACTCGACGAACTGCTGTGGACGTTCAAAGCCGAACGTTTCGTGCCTCATGATCTGCATCGCGATGCGCCGCTGTCGCCCGTGGTGCTGGGCATCGACGAAGTGCCCAGTGCCGAGCAAGGCGTGCTGATCAACCTCGGCAGCAGCCTGTCGCCGCATGTCGAGCGCTTTTCCCGCATCATCGAGATCGTCAATCAGCAGCCTGAACTGCTCAACGCCTGTCGCGAGAATTTCCGTACCTATCGCCAGCGCGGGTATGATCCGCAACGCGTCGAACTTTAGTGTCCGTGCACGCTCACAACACAAGTCACTCCAGCCCTTTTTCTCGCTGCACCGATGATCATGGACACCCCCAAGCCTCCGCAAAAACCTGCTCAACTGCTGCACGACCTGGAGTCGATTCGCGAGCTGCTGGGCGATAACGGCAGTGAACCACCGCTGCTGATCGACTCGCTGGACCCGGACAGCATTCCGGTGCTGTCCGATATCGTCAGCGCGCCGCCTGGCCCGCCGCCGCCTTTTCATGCAACGCCGACGCCCAAACCGACACCAGCACCGCAGCCTACGCCGGCGCCAAGCGTGCTGCGCGAGCGCATCGAGCCACGCCTGCATGACAGCGCCCGCGATCTGCAACACCTCAATGCCGAGCTGCGCGCCGCCGCCCAGTTGATCCTGCAGGACGTGATCGACGATTTCGTACCGCAGATCGAGGCCGAACTCAAGCGCCGCCTCGAAGCCCGCCTGCCGCGCCTGCTGCCGCCGCGCAAGTAATCCCCTGCCTCGCAGGAGCCCCGCCCAGGGGCGAATGCTTGACAGCAAAGAGCAAAAGCTTCGCCCCGAGGCGGGGCTCCTACAAAAACTGGACGCGGTCTGCCATTTCCCGTAGGGCGGGTGCAACCCGCCACACCAAAGATGGTGGGTTGCACCCGCCCTACAGCTCAAGGCTTATGGCTTGGCACTCAGAAGCGGTATACTTGTCGGCTTTTCCGATCAGCCGTCAAAGGGTCCCGCCGCGCATGGACAAGACCTACCAGCCGCACGCCATTGAAACCGCCCTGTACAAGAACTGGGAAGCCAAGGGTTACTTCGCCCCGCAAGGCTCGGGCGAGCCGTACACCATCATGATCCCGCCGCCGAACGTCACCGGCAGCCTGCACATGGGCCACGGTTTCAACAACTCGATCATGGATGCGCTGATCCGCTTCCGCCGCATGCAGGGCCGCAACACCCTGTGGCAGCCGGGCACTGACCACGCGGGCATCGCCACGCAGATGGTGGTCGAACGCCAGCTTGCTGCTGAAGGTATCGGCCGCCACGACCTGGGTCGCGAGAAATTCCTGGAGAAAGTCTGGGAGTGGAAGGAGCAGTCCGGCGGCACTATCACCCGTCAGATTCGCCGCCTGGGCAGCTCGGTGGACTGGTCGCGCGAGCGCTTCACCATGGACGACGGCCTGTCCGAAGCCGTTAAAGAAGCCTTCGTACGCCTGCACGAGGACGGCCTGATCTATCGTGGCAAGCGCCTGGTCAACTGGGACACCAAGTTCCACACCGCCATCTCCGACCTGGAAGTGGAAAACCACGACGAGAAAGGCTCGCTGTGGAACCTGCGCTACCCGCTGGCCGACGGCAAGAAGACCGCCGAGGGCAATGACTACCTGATCGTCGCCACCACCCGCCCGGAAACCATGCTCGGCGACAGCGCCGTGGCCGTGCACCCGGAAGACGAGCGCTACAAGGCGCTGATCGGCAGCTTCGTCGAACTGCCGCTACTGGGCCGCCGCATCCCGATCATCGCCGATGACTACTGCGACCCCGAGTTCGGCACCGGCTGCGTGAAGATCACCCCGGCTCACGACTTCAACGACTATGAAGTCGGCAAGCGCCACAACCTGCCGCTGATCAACATCTTCGACAAGAACGCCGCGGTGCTGGCTCAGGCCCAGGTGTTCAACATCGACGGCAGCGTCAATGCCGAGATCGACGGCAGCCTGCCGGCCGAATACGCCGGCCTCGACCGCTTCGTCGCACGCAAGCAGATCGTCGCAGCCTTCGAGGCTGCCGGCCTGCTGGAGAAGATCGAAGACCACGCCCTGAAAGTGCCGAAAGGCGATCGCTCCGGCACCGTCATCGAACCCTGGCTGACCGACCAGTGGTACGTCTCCACCAAGCCGCTGGCCGAGAAAGCCATCGCCGTGGTCGAGAGCGGTGAAATCCAGTTCGTGCCCAAGCAGTACGAGAACATGTACTTCAGCTGGATGCGTGACATCCAGGACTGGTGCATCAGCCGTCAGCTGTGGTGGGGCCACCGCATTCCGGCCTGGTACGACGATGCCGGCAACGTCTACGTTGGCCGCGACGAAGCGGAAGTGCGCGCCAAGCACAACCTCGGCGACGCCAACCTGCGCCAGGACGAAGACGTGCTCGACACCTGGTTCAGCTCCGGCCTGTGGACCTTCTCCACCCTCGGCTGGCCGCAGCAGACCGATTACCTCAAGACCTTCCACCCCACCGACGTGCTGGTCACTGGCTTCGACATCATCTTCTTCTGGGTCGCCCGGATGATCATGCTGTCGACCCACCTGACCGGACAGATTCCGTTCAAGACCGTCTACGTTCACGGTCTGGTACGCGACGGTCAAGGCCAGAAGATGTCCAAGTCCAAGGGCAACGTGCTCGACCCGCTGGATATCGTCGATGGCATCGACCTCGAATCCCTGGTAGCCAAGCGTACCAGCGGCATGATGCAGCCCAAGCTGGCCGAGAAGATCGCCAAGCAGACCCGCGCCGAATTCCCTGAGGGCATCGCCGCCTACGGCACCGACGCCCTGCGCTTCACCAACCTGGCGCTGGCGTCCACTGGTCGCGACATCAAGTTCGACATGGGCCGCGTCGAGGGTTACCGCAACTTCTGCAACAAGCTGTGGAACGCCGCCAACTTCGTCATCGAGAACACCGATGACAAGGACACCGGCATCAATGGTGAACCAGTCGAGCTTTCGCCGGTGGATCGCTGGATCATCTCCGCCCTGCAGCGCACCGAGGCTGACGTGACCCGCCACCTCGACGCCTTCCGCTTCGACCTGGCCGCGCAAACCCTGTACGAGTTCATCTGGGACGAGTACTGCGCCTGGTATCTGGAGCTGGTCAAGCCGGTGCTGTGGGACGAGAACGCCCCCATCGAGCGCCAGCGCGGTACCCGCCGCACCCTGGTGCGCGTGCTGGAAGTGATCCTGCGCCTGGCTCACCCATTCATGCCCTTCATCACCGAAGAAATCTGGCAGCGCATCAAGGCCCAGGCCGGCGTGCAGGGCGAAACCCTGATGCTGCAACCCTGGCCGGTGGCCAATGAGAGCCGCATCGACGCCGCCGCCGAAGGTGACATCGAGTGGGTCAAGCAACTGATGCTCGGCGTGCGCCAGATCCGTGGCGAGATGAAAATCTCCATGGCCAAGCGCATCGACATCATCGTCGCCAACGCCAGTGCCGAAGACCTGCGCCGCCTGGCCGACTTCGAGCCGCTGCTGAGCAAACTGGCCAAGCTGGACTCGGTGCGCGTGCTGGCTGCCGGTGAAGAAGCACCGATGTCCGCCACCACCCTGGTCGGCGAGATGGAAGTACTGGTGCCGATGGCCGGCCTGATCGACAAGGACGCCGAACTGGCGCGCCTGGACAAGGAAATCGGTCGTCTGCAAGGCGAAGTGCAGCGCGTCGGCGGCAAGCTGGCCAATGAAGGCTTCGTCGCCAAGGCCCCGGCAGAAGTGCTGGAGAAGGAGCGCGCCAAGCTGGCCGAGGCCGAACAGGCCCTGGCCAAGATGGTCGAGCAGCGCGGCAAGATCGCCGCACTCTGATCACCGCACGACACCCACAGACCCGCGCCCGAACCGGCGCGGGTTTGTTTTTTGTGGGAAGGGCATCAGCCCAACTCGTAGGGTGGGCTTCAGCCCACAATCGGTACTGCGCCTCAACTGAGCCGCCCTCGCAAAGCCCGCCCAACAACAGGCTTGGCTTTTTCATAAGAGCGCCTTCCCGGCTTTTACCTCTTGTTTGATCGATCACCTGGAACACCCATGACTGCCCGCTCCCCTTCCCTGCTCGACGCCTTGCTGCCAATTGGCGTGCTCGTCGTGCTGCTCAGCCTCTCCGTTTACCTGTTCGGCGACAGCTCCTCCAGCGGCCCGAACCAGATCGCACTGATGAGCGCCGCCTTCGTCGCCGGCCTGGTCGGCCTGAAGAACGGCCTGCGCTGGGCCGAGATCGAGGAAGGCATACTCGCTGGCATACATATGGCGATGAAGGCCAACCTGATTCTGCTGGCGGTCGGTGCGCTGATCGGCACCTGGATTCTCGCCGGCACGGTGCCGACCATGATCTGGCTGGGCCTGAAGCTGATCAGCGCCGAGTACTTCTACCTCACCAGTTGCCTGATCTGCGCGCTCACTGCGCTGTCCATCGGCAGCTCCTGGACGGTGGCCGGCACCCTCGGCATCGGCCTGATGGGCGTGGCGGCCGGGTTGGGCCTGGACCCGGCGATCACCGCCGGAGCGATCATTTCCGGCGCCTACTTCGGCGACAAGCTGTCGCCATTGTCGGACACCACCAACCTGGCCCCGGCCGCTGCCGGCGCCGAGCTGTTCGCGCATATCCGCAACATGCTGCGTACCACTGTGCCGGCGCTGCTGATCGCCCTGGTGATCTTCTTCGCCCTCGGCCAGCAGGCCAGCGCCGAACATGACACCAGCCGTATCGCCGAGGTGCTGACCGCGCTGGAGGCACAGTTCAACCTCGGCTGGCACCTGCTGCTACCGGTAGCCTTCCTGCTGCTGCTCGCCGTGCGCCAGTGGGCGGCCTTCCCCGCGGTATTTCTCGCCGCCCTGCTCGGCGCGCTGTTCGCCGTGCTGTTCCAGCCCGACGTGATGAGCCGCCTGGCCGATCCGGCGGCCGGCGTCCTGGCGCCGCTGAAGACGGTATGGAGCGCGCTGTTCGCCGGCTACGAGTCGGCCAGCGGCAACGCCGAGCTGGACGGCCTGCTGTCCAAGGGCGGCATGGCCAGCATGCTCACCACCGTATGGCTGATCATCTGCGCCATGTGCTTCGGTGGCGTGCTGGAGCGCCTTGGCCTGCTGCAACGCCTGCTACAAAGCGCGCTACGCCTGGTGCGCAGCGACAGCGGCCTGGTCGCTAGCACCATCACCACCACCATCGGCACCAACGTCATCACCGCCGATCAGTACATCGCCCTGGTGCTGCCAGGGCGCATGTATCGCGCCGAATACGAAAAACGCGGCCTGGCGCCGACCAGTCTGTCGCGCGCGCTGGAAGACGGCGGCACCCTGACCTCGGTGCTGGTGCCGTGGAACACTTGCGGCGCCTATATGGCCGCGACTCTCGGCGTCGCCACCCTGAGCTACCTGCCGTACTGCTTCTTCAACCTGATCATGCCGGTGCTGGCCATCGCCCTCGCCTACCTGCTGCCACCCAAGCCGCAGACTGCCGTTTGATTTCACCCCGTTCGGGCCGGCCAGTGCACCGGCTCGAACTCCTCATTAGGTAGCAAAGCGCTCATCTCTTTGCTCTTTTCGCTATAAAAACCTTCCCTTTTTCCAATTGTTTCAGGCATCTTCACCCGCCTGGCAGCACCCCTCCGGCACGTCCCAACCAATAAGAATCAGAGCGGAACTCCGAACATGTATGCGTTGATGGCACTCGTCTTCGTTCTCGGCTACCTGTGCATTGCACTCGAGCACCCGTTAAAGATCGACAAGGCAGCGTCTGCACTGCTCACGGCCGTGATCGCCTGGACCCTGCTGGTTCTCGGCGCAGACAGCATCCTGCCATTGCTCGGCACCGGTACGGCCGGCGCCAGCACCAACACCCATCATGTGGTCGAGGAACTGCGCCACCACCTCGGCGAGATTTCCGAGATCCTGTTCTTCCTCATGGGCGCGATGACCATCGTCGAGCTGATCGATGCTCATGAAGGTTTCAAGGTCATCACCGACCGCATCCGCACCCACAAACGCGTGCATCTGCTGTGGCTGGTGGGGTTGATCACCTTCTTCCTGTCCGCCGCACTGGACAACCTGGCCACGACCATCGTGATGATCTCGCTGCTGCGCAAGCTGATCGCCGACCGCCACGAGCGCTGGTTCTACGCCGGCATCGTGGTCATCGCCGCCAACGCCGGCGGCGCCTGGTCGCCGATTGGCGACGTCACCACCACCATGCTGTGGATCGGCAATCAGGTCACTGCCACCGGCATCATCACCAAGCTGTTCCTGCCCAGCCTGGTCTGCCTGCTGGTACCGCTGCTGATCATGAGCTTGCGCCTCAAGGGTGAAGTGACCGAACCGCGCATCAAGGAAAGCGCCGAAAGCCGCCGCGACCCGACCACGCCCTTCGAGCGTAACCTGGTGTTCTGCCTGGGCCTGGGTGTACTGATCTTCGTGCCTGTGTTCAAGACCATCACTCACTTGCCACCGTACATGGGCATCCTCTTCGGCCTCAGCCTGCTGTGGATCACCACCGAGATCATCCACCGCAGCAAGAACAGCGAAGACAAGGATCCACTGTCGGTAGTGGGTGTATTGCGCCGTATCGACATCACCAGCGTGCTGTTCTTCCTCGGCATCCTGCTGGCGGTTTCCGCGCTGTCCAGCGCCGGTCACCTGATCCAGGTGGCGACGCTGCTCAAGGACAGCCTGGGCAACGTCTACAGCATCGCCATTTCCATCGGTGTGCTCTCGGCCGTGGTGGACAACGTGCCGATGGTTGCCGGTGCCATGAAGATGTATCCGCTGGTCAGCCCGGAAGACCTGGCTGCGGCCGCAGCGAACGAGCTGCCATGGCTGCGCAACTTCGTGGTCAACGGCAACTTCTGGGAAATGCTCGCCTACTGCGCCGGCACCGGCGGCAGCTGCCTGATCATCGGTTCGGCTGCTGGCGTGGCCGCCATGGGTATGGAGAAGATCAACTTCATCTGGTACCTGAAGAAGATCAGCGGCCTGGCCTTCATCGGCTACCTGGCCGGTGCCGTCACCTATATGCTGATGTTCGCCGCCTGATTGGATAACAGGCCGTTGAAAAACGTAGGCGAGGCAGCCAGTGCAATACCGATGGCGGCCCCACAAAAACAGGCGAAAAAAGCACTGGGCCCGCACTCGGGTTTACGAGTTGTAAATGAGCATTTTGATCGGACTCGCGCACGAGCCTGTTTTTAACGCAGCAATGGCAACGTAGGTAGTTTTTCAACAGCCTGTTAAGGCGCTCGGATACGAACAGGGAGTCACCATGCAGACGAGCAAGACCCGCACCAGTTTCTACCGTCGCCTCTACGTGGCCTGGCTGATCGACAGCGGCCAGGCCGTCAGCGTGCCGGCACTGATGGACGCCACCGGCATGCCCCGACGCACCGCACAGGACACCCTTGCTGCACTGGCCGAGCTGGATATCGACTGCCAGTTCGAGCAGAGCGAGGGTGAACGCAACAACGCCGGCCACTACCAGATTCGCGACTGGGGCCCGATCGACAAACGCTGGATCGCCGCCAACCTGCAGCAGATCAAAACCACGCTCGGTTATCCCTGAAATAATCGCTCCACACCTCTTGGAGCTGCGATGAATCCGGATCTGCTCTGGGTGCTGGGCCTGCTGGCCGGCGCCGTCACTCTTTTCGTCATCGGCAAGCCACGCATGGACGTGGTCGCCCTGCTGGTGCTGGTCGCCCTGCCGCTGAGCGGCGTACTCGACCTGCAACAGACCCTGGCCGGTTTCAGCGACGCCAACGTCATCCTCATTGCCGCGTTGTTCGTCATCGGCGACGGCCTGGTGCGCACTGGCATCGCCTACCGCCTGGGCGACTGGCTGGTGACCAAGGCCGGTAGCAGCGAGACGCGCCTGCTGATTCTGCTGATGCTGGCGGTGGCCGGCCTGGGCTCGGTGATGAGTTCAACCGGTGTAGTGGCGATCTTCATCCCCGTGGTGCTCGGTGTAGCTGCGCGCCTGCGCATCGCCCCGGCGCGACTGATGATGCCACTGGCCTTCGCCGGCCTGATCAGCGGCATGCTGACGCTGGTCGCCACACCACCAAACCTGGTGGTGCATGCCGAACTGCGCCGCGCCGGCCTGGATGGTTTTGGCTTTTTTGATCTCACCCCCATTGGCCTGGCGGTGCTGCTGCTCGGCATCGGCTACATGCTGATCGCCCGGCGTTGGCTGGTACGCATGGACGCTGGTGAAGGAGGCGAGCCGCCACGCCTGACCCTGGCCGATCTGGCCGAGCGCTATAGCCTGAGCGAGCGCGAACGGCGCCTGCAGGTACGCGCCGACTCGCCCCTGGCCAATCAGGTACTCAACGAACTGCAACTGCGTCGTGATCATGGCATCAACGTCATCGCCATCGAGCGCCGCCAGCGCCTGCGCACCCTGTTGCTGATGGCCAACGGCAATACCCTGCTGGAACCGGGCGACGTGCTGCTGGTGGATATCGCCAGCCCCACCATCGGCCTGCTCGGCAGTTACCAGGCCCTGGGCCTCGAGCCCATGCCGCTGCCGCATTCGTATTTCAGCCTGCACGCCCATGAACTGGGCCTTGCCGAAGTGGCGCTGCCGCCGGAGTCGCAACTGCCGGGCAAGACCATCCAGGAACTGGGCTTTCGTTCGCAGCACAAACTCAACGTGGTCGGCCTGCGCCGCCAGGGCCAGGCGCTGGAGGGCGTGCTGGTGGACGAGAAACTCAAGGCCTCCGATACCCTGCTGGTGGGCGGATCCTGGCGCGACATTCACCGCCTGCAGGGGCTGAGCCGCGATTTCCTGGTGCTCAGCCTACCGGCGGAAGTGGCCGAAGTTGCACCTGCCGCACGCAAGGCGCCCTACGCATTGCTCAGCCTGGCGGTAATGGTGCTGCTGATGGTCAGCGGCCTGGTACCCAACGTGCAGGCCGCATTGATCGCCTGCCTGCTGATGGGCGCGTTTCGCTGCATCGACCTCGATAGCGCCTACCGCGCCATTCACTGGCCGACGCTGATTCTCATCGTCGGCATGCTGCCCTTCGCCCAGGCGCTGCAGCAGACTGGTGGCGTCGAGCTGGCCGTGCAGGGCCTGGTCGGCGGCCTGGGCGATGCCGGGCCGCATCTAATCCTGGCCAGCCTGTTCGCCCTCACCGCGGTGATCGGCCTGTTCATCTCCAACACCGCCACGGCGGTACTGATGGCCCCGGTGGCCATCGCCACGGCGCAGGCGCTGGATGTGTCGCCCCTGCCCTTCGCCATGACCGTGGCCCTGGCTGCCTCGGCCGCCTTCATGACGCCGATCTCCTCGCCGGTAAACACCCTGGTGCTGGGACCCGGGCAGTACCGCTTCGGCGACTTCGTGCGCATCGGCGTGCCCTTCACCCTGCTGGTGATGATGGTCAGCGTGCTGCTGGTGCCGCTGATCTTTCCGCTGTAGGAGCTGGCTTGCCAGCGATCATCAGCTACCGCTGATCGCCCGCAAGCGGGCTCCTACAAGAGCAGAGACCTAGGGTGCGCCGCGCGCACCAGCTTCCCTTGTCCCGAATGCAGTGCGTGCCCGGCCCGACTGTGGGAAAATCCGCACCCCAATCGCTAGATACCCGGTCATGCCCCAGCCGCCGAAACGCCCGCGCAAGCCCACCCCTGCCGCCGTGAAAACCGCGCCGAGCAAGGGCGAGCTGCACCCTCGCAACCGTCACCAGGGGCGCTACGATTTTCCCGCGCTGATCAAGGCAAGTCCCGAGCTGGGAGACTTCGTCATCAGCAATCCCTATGGCAAGCCGAGCATCGACTTCGCCAACCCGGCAGCGGTCAAGGTGTTCAACCGCGCGCTGCTGGCGCAGTACTACGGCATCCGCCACTGGGATATTCCCGACGGCTACCTGTGCCCACCGATCCCCGGCCGCGCCGATTACCTGCACAACCTTGCCGACCTGCTGGCGAGCGACAACGACGGGCAGATTCCCCACGGCGAGAAGGTGCGAGCCCTGGATATCGGCGTCGGCGCCAACTGCATCTATCCACTGATTGGTCGCTGCGAATATGGCTGGCAGTTCATGGGTACCGACATTGCCAGCGAAGCACTGGCATCGGCACGTGCCATCGTCGCTGCCAACCCGCAACTGGCCGGCGGCGTCGAGCTGCGCCAACAGGCCAATGCCGAACACATCTTCCTCGGCCTGCTGCAGGCGCAGGAGTATGTTGATCTGAGCCTGTGCAATCCACCCTTCCACTCCAGCGCCGCCGAGGCCACCAGCGGCAGCACGCGCAAATGGCGCAACCTGGGCAAGCTCGACCCCAAGCGCAAGCTGCCGGTGCTCAACTTCGGTGGACAGGCGGCCGAACTGTGGTGCCCAGGTGGCGAGGCCGCCTTCCTCAAGCGCATGGCCAGCGAAAGCGCGCAGGTGGCCGAGCAGATGTTGTGGTTCAGCAGCCTGGTCTCCAAAGGCAGCAATGTGGAATTGCTACAAAGCTGGCTGGCCAAGGCCGGGGCAATCGAGGTACGCATCCTCGGCATGTCCCAGGGGCAGAAGCAGAGCCGCCTGGTGGCCTGGACCTTCAAGAATGCCGAAGAGCGCAGCACTTGGAGCAAGAGTCGCTGGCGCTGAGCCGGCCAATTCAGCCAGGTAGGGCTTACCGGGCGGCGTTCCGTTCGCGCAGCAGTACGCCAACGCAACCCGCCAGCCACTACCAATGGCGGACTGTTCGCTTGGGCTCCTGAGTCCGCCCTACGGCGCCGTTACCAGGGCAACCAGCCGCCCAACGCCAGCCAGAGCCCGGCCACCGTCATGCTCAGCAACGTCACCGGCACGCCGCTGCGCGCATAATCGACGAAGCCAAGCCTGACGCCCTGTCGCTTCGCCCCTTCGGCGACGATCAGGTTGACCACGCTGCCAATCAGCAGCAGGTTGCCGGCCAGGGTCGACATCACTGCCAGGCCGATCAGCACCGAATGCGACAGCTCCGGCATCAAGCCCAGCAGCAATACCACGAAGGGCACGTTGCCGATCAGGTTGCTCGCCAGCAGCGACGAGGTCGCCAGCGAAATCACGCCCTGCGGCAACAGGCCATGCTCGGCCAGCCATGCCGCACCCTGCGCCAGCTGCGGCAACTGCAGCGCGGCGCCGCTGACCAAGAACAAGCCCACGAACAGCAGCAGCAGGTTCCAGTCCACCTTGTTCACATAATCGCGACTGTCCACCCGCCGCGACACCATCACCAGCACCGCGATCAGCAGCGCCGACAACTCGCGCGGCAGCGCCGTGGCGAACAGCGCCAGCAGCGCCAGGCTGGCCAACAGTGGCTTGAGATAGCTGTGCGCGCCGTAGATATGCTCGACCGGCGTATCGTCCGCGGCCAACGGCCTGGCCTCACCCCAACGATGGCGCCACTGCAGCCAGATCACCGTGTAAACGATGGCCATCGCGGCCACGGCGGGTGGCCCGGCCACGGCCACATAACCCCAGAAATCCAGAGCGCCGGCCTGCCCAATGAGGATGTTCTGCGGGTTGCCGATCAGGCTCGCCGCCGAACCCGCGTTGCACGACAGCGCCAGCGCCAGCAAAAACGGCCGTGGCTCCAACCCACGCAGGTGCAGGCTGCGGCACAGCAGCGGGGTCAGGGCGAAGGCGACGATGTCGTTGACTAGCACCGCCGAGAGTAAGCCGCCCAGCAGCACCACGCCCAACAGCAGCACTGCCGGGCGCTCGGCATGCTCGGTCAGGTAGCGGTTGAGCCAGGCATATACCCCGGAAAAGTCGAACTGCGCGGAAATCAGCATCAGCGCCAACAGCAGCAACAATGCGCCGGGGTCGAGATGATGGGCCGCGTCTTCCATGCTCAGCGCACCGCTGACCAGCAACAGTACTGCCGCGCAGCAGGCGATCCAGCTGCGGTCGATGCGCAGGCCGCGAACGCCGCCGGCAGCCATGCCCAGGTAGGTGAGAAGGAACAGGCCGATGGTCAGCCAGGCAGCGAAGGTCATGCGCGATTCACCCGAACGGATGCATGTGAGAAGGAGCGGACTCTAGCGATGCCGAGGCGGCGCGGGAATAGCGCGGGCAAATTTTCCTCAATGGCCGGGCTGCGCCAGGTAAGCCTCTACGCGAGCCTGATAGGTCGCTGATTCGCGCTGACGCTGAACCTCGCTCCAGATCCGCTCGGCCAACTCGGGGTCACGCGCCAGCAGCGCGTTGGACAGCATCAGGTAATAGGGCTTTTCCTCGAGCAGCTGCGGCAGTTTTTCCACCTGCCGAGCCAGTTGCGGGTTGGCTTGCAAGATGAAATCACCGCGCATGGTCTGCAGGGCGACAGCATCGACTCGGCCGTGCACCAGCATCTGCAACAATGCCAGTGGGTCGCGGCTTGACTCGTCCACCTCCAGCCCGTGGGCCAGCAACAGATCGCGAATGGAAAAACCGCTGAGCGAGCCGACGCGGCCTGTCACATGAGTGAAACGCTGGCCATCCCAGGACACCGCGCTGCCGATGCGGCGATACAGGGTATAACGCGAGGTGTGCAACCGCCTGAGCGCATCCGGTCGGCCATCAGCATCGCTGGGGTACCGGCCCATCTGCAGGCGCTCGGTTTTGAAGCTGGCGGCGAAGGCGCCGTCATAGAGCCCCTGCTGCATCCCTGAAAGGCAGCGTTTCCAGGGCACCGCCACGTATATCACCTGCAGTTTTAGCGCCTGCTGTACCAGGTCGAGCAGCTCCAGATTGAGTCCTGTGCCATCGGTCATCACCCAAGGGTAGGCGTTCTGATCCTCATGACAGAACGTCAAGGTCGGCTGGCTGCCATAGCAGGTGCCGGCCAGCAGCCAGAGCAGGCAGTAATGCAGCGCTTTGTGCAAAAAACAGACTCCATCACCGGAATGCCTGACGATGGGCATTCGATCCGCGGTTTATCACCGACTTCTTGTCCTGTAAGCATAGGCATACTCACCCAAAGCCGTCTGCAGCACCTGGGGCAACACCTTGCAAACGACTCCCCGGCACAGAGCGAAGCCAGGCGCTAGGCTTGAATCATTCCACTGCCTCGTATGCGGGAGCATGACTGGGATCAACAAGGCAAGACGATTAAAGTGCCATCATCCTGTTGCCCGAGCTGTCGAGGACTACAGATGCGCCACGGCCTGCTGATTGTGCTGTTTAGCCTGCTCTGCTGCGGCCCTCTTGAGGCCGTCGAGACACCTTTGCTACGTATCAGCGCCGGGGAATGGCCGCCCTATCTGTCCGCCAGGGTCGAACACCAGGGACCGGTGGCTCATCTGATCAGCGACCTGCTGGCCGAGGAAGGCTATCGCGTCGAGTTCACCTTCCTGCCCTGGCCACGCGCCTACGCCGAAGCCGCCGCCGGCCGCTATGACGCCACGGCGGTGTGGATGCACAAGGCCGAGCGTGAGGCAGACTTTCTCTTCAGCGCTCCACTGCTCAATGAACAGTTCGTGTTCTTCCATCTGAAAACGCAGCCCTTCGACTGGCGGCACTTCGATGATCTCAGCGGCATGACCCTCGGCGGCGGCCTGGAATACAGCTATGGGCCGGCGTTCGATGCCTTCCTCGCCAAGGAAAAAGTGCGCATCGAACGCGTCTCCAGCGACCGGCAGAACTTCGAGAAACTGCTCAAGGAGCGTGTGGTGCTCTACCCGCAGGAGCTCAACGTCGGCTATGCCGCGCTGCGTAACGAGTTCTCCAGGGAGGACGCCGAGCGCATCACCCATCACCCCAAACCGCTGCTGGTCAACCTCAGCTATCTGATGCTGCCCAAACGCCTGACGCAGAGTGAAACGCTACGCGAGCGCTTCGACGCACGGCTGCAGCAGTTTCGCCAGGATGGCCGTTACCAGCAGTACTTCGACGCCCTACAGGCCGGCCACTACCAACCCGTGCCGGAGCAGGCCAGCCCGTAGCCCGGATGCAATCCGGGGCAGCGCTAGCAGAGATTCCCGGATTGCATCCGGGCTACGAATCAGCGAATAAAACCGCGGCTGATCTCGCGAAACAGCTCGGTACCGGCCCGCTCCAGCCACTCGAAGGCGACCATCTCACGCGAGACGATGACCGCCCCGGCACCTTCCATGCGCGCCAGGCCCAGTGCCTTGTCACGCGGCCGACGCGATCCCACTGCCTCGTCGACCACGAACACTTCACGCCCGGCCGCCAGCAGACCCATTACCGTCTGCAGCACGCAGACATGAGTTTCCGTGCCACAGACGATGAACTGCTGGCGCTCACCACCGGGCAAGTCGAACACCCCAGCCCCTGCGGTCGCCGAGAAATGAATCTTCTCCCTTAGCCCCTCGCCCGGCAGCAGCTCATGCAGGCCTGCCTCGGTGTAGCCCAGGCCCTTGGGATACTGTTCGGTAGCGATCACCGGCACTTGCAGGCGCTGCGCCAAACGCACCAGCCACGAAGCCTGCTCGATCACCGCCGCGCCGCCGTCGATGGCTGGCAGCAGCCGCTCCTGCAGATCGATCACCAACAGGGTGGAATCCTTCGCTCGCATCAGCATCACTACGCTCCTTCCTTCACCGCAAAACGCGCATCGAGTCGGCTGTAACCGAGGCCGACGCCCTTGTGCACCCGCAGTTGCACGGGAATACGCTCCTTCATCGCCTCGACATGACTGATCACACCGATGGTCTTGCCGCTGGCATTGAGGTTGTCCAGCGCATCCAGGGCAACCTCCAGCGTCTCGCCGTCCAGCGTACCGAAGCCTTCATCGAGAAACAGCGAATCAATACTGGTCTTGTGGCTGACCAGATCGGACAGCGCCAAGGCCAGCGCCAGGCTGACCAGGAAACTCTCGCCACCGGACAGCGTACGGCAGTCGCGCGCCACATCAGCCTGCCAGGTGTCGCACACCTCCAGCTCGAGTTCGCCGCTACCCTTGCGCGCCAACTGGTAGCGGCCGTGCAGGCGCGTCAGTTGGCGGTTGGCCAGATGGATCAGGTGGTCGAGGGTCAGGCCCTGGGCGAACTTGCGGAACTTGGCGCCGTCGGCCGAGCCGATCAGGCCGTTGAGCTGTTGCCACAGGCGCTGCTCACTCTCCTGCGCACTGATTTCGGCGAACAGCGCCTGCTGGCTGCTGCGCCGCGTCTCGTCGGCCTGCAACTGCGCGCGCAACTCACCCTGGCGCTGGCTCAGTGCACGCAATTCGCTCTGCAGTACCTGCAACTGCTCATCCAGTTCACCAAGCGCCAACTCGGTCTGCGGCGTGGCGCTGAGTTGCTGCAGCTGCGCGTCGGCGGCAGCCAACAGCGTCGAAGCCTCGGTCAGCGCGCGCTCCACACGTGCCTGCAAAGCCGCCAGACGCTCTCGCTCGCCCTCTTCCAGCAGCGCGGCGAGAAACGCCGCAAGATCGCTGAAAGGACTGGCCGTCAGAGCCGTCAGCCAGTGCTGCTCGGCCTCGCTCGAGCGTTGCTGCAGCTGCAAAAACAAGGTCTGCTGACTCTGCTCGCGGCCACGCAACGCATCGCTTTCGCGCTGAGCACTGGCCAGGCTGTTGGCGGCCTCATTCAACGCCAGTTGCGGCTGTGCCGATGGCTCGGGTTCAGCCAGCGTCAGCGCACCTTCGTCCTGCCAGCGCTGTTGCCAGTGCCCGGCCTGTGTCTCGGCGTCGGCGAGCAGGCGCTGCGCCTCGCGCTGCTGATCCTGCAGTTGCTGATCCTGCGCCTGGGCCTGCTGCCAGTCGCGCCAGGCCTGCTCCTGCTCGTCCAGCCAGAGGCCAGCGTCCGATGGCAACTCAACAGCAAAGCCCTCAAGACTGCTCAGCAGCACTTGCTCGTGATGCCGAAGCGCCTGCTGCAAACGCTGCAGGTCCTGGCCCTGCTCGGCTTGTCGCGCCTGCAGGTTCTCCTCATCACGCGCCAGTAGCGCCTGGCGCTGCTGCGCATCAGCCAACGCCCGCTCGGCCACTTCACGCGCACCACGCGCCTGTGCCAGTTGCGCCTGCCCGGCCTCGACCGAGGCGAGTCGCGTCTGCAGATGCGTCAGACTCTGCTCATGCTGGCGCTGCAATTCGCACAAAGCGGCACCGTCAGAAAGCTGCAAGGCCTGCTCGGTCAGTTGCTGCTGCCATTGCGCGTCCTGCTGGGCGGCCTGCTGGCTCGCCTGCTCCAGTTGCTGCTGAACCTGAGCGATCTGCGTGACCAGCCGGGTCAGCTCGTCACGCAGAATGCCGCCCTGGCTTTCCAGTTGCGCCAGTTCGTTGCGGCACTGCTCCAGCGCCTGGCGCGTGGCAGAGACGTTGAGCGCCTGGTACTGACTGACCGCCGGATGCTCGAGCGAACCACACAACGGGCAGGCTTCGCCCGGCTGCAGCTGGGCGCGGTAGGCTTCCAGATCCTGAATGCGCTGCTCCTGCTCCAGCAGCTTTTCCTTGTCGGCCTGCTGTTGCTTGAGCGCCTTGTAGCGCTCGCGCAGGCCGGTGATTTCATCGTTCTTGCGGGTGTGCTGTTGCTGCAACTGAGCCAGACGCGGGGTCAACTCGGCTATCTGTGCAGCCGTTTGCTCGCGGCTCTGCGCCAGCTGCTCCAGACGATCCAATACGCGCCCTTGCACTTGCAGTTGCTGCCAACGCTGGCGCAGTCCAGCCTCGTCGCCCTCGCCCAGCAGGGCCTGCAGCTCGCTCTGCTGTCTGGCCTCGCTGGCGCGCGCATCCTCCAGCCGCTTCAGCGCGTCGGCCTGCTGCACACCGAGCTGATCACGCTGCTGCTGCAAGGCGGCGAGCTGTTCACCCTCCTGCGCCATGCGTGCGTGCAGTGCCTGTTGCTCCTTGAGCAGTTGCCCGCGCTGATCGAACTGCACACGCCAACTACCCAGAAGCTCGCCCAGGCGTTCCCGTTGCGGCGCAGCGCTCATGCGTGCGTGCAGCGTTTCACGCTGCCCGGCCAGACGCTGCAGCTCCGCGTGACGCAGGCTCAGGCTTTGCTGGGCATAGCGGCTGGCCAGCCAGAGTTGCTGGTGCTCGCGCTCGGTGCTGTGGCGTTGCTGCTGATGCAGGTCATCCAGCACCTGCTGTGCCTGCTGCCTGTCCTGCTGCGCCTGCTGCCAGGCCAGATACAGCGGCTGCAATCGAGCAGCCGGCTCACTGGCGGCCAGGCGCTGCAGTTCACCGGCTGCCTCGTTACGAGCCAGCTGGGCCTGCTCCAGTCCGAGTCGCGCCTGCTCCCGTTGCTGCTCGGCCTGCTGTAGCGCCTCACGCCAACGGCGCTGGCTTTGCAGAGCTTGCTGCCGGGCCAGCAGCGGCGACTCCTCCAAGCTCAGACGCTGCTGCTCGGCCTGCAGCTCGGTGCGCTGCGCTTCATCGAGCAACTCCATGCCCTGGGCGCGGCTTTTCAGCATATTGAGTGCCTGTTCGGCAGCCTTGGTACGCTCGTAGACCTGTTGGGATATCTGCCCGTAAATCTCGGTGCCGGTCAGTTCCTCCAGCAGCTCGGCGCGCTGGTTGGCATTGGCTTCGAGAAAAGCCGCGAAGCCACCCTGAGCGAGCAGCATCGACTTGGTGAAACGCTCGAAATCCAGGCCGGTCAGTTCAGCGGTGAGACTTTCCTTCTCGCGAATCTTGTCGGTGAGAATTTCGCCATCAGCGATACGCGCCAGCTCCACCTTGGGCGCCTGCAGCGCACCGTCGACCTTGTCCCGCGCACGGCGCTGGCTCCAGAAGGCGCGGTAGCCCTGCCCCTTGACCTCGAACTCGACCTCGGCCAGGCAGTCGGCGGTATGCCGCGTCATCAGCTCGTTGCCACTGGCCGACAGCGTGCTCATGCGCGGCGTGCGGTGATACAGGGCCAGACAGATGGCGTCGAGCAAGGTGGTCTTGCCCGCACCGGTCGGCCCGGTGATGGCGAACAAACCGCTACCGGCGAAAGGCTCGGCAGCGAAGTCGATCTTCCACTCGCCCTTGAGGGAATTGAGGTTCTTGAGGCGCAGGCTGAGGATTTTCATGCACAGGTCATAAGCCGTTGGAAGCGCTCATTCTGGCATTGTCATCGGCGGCGCGCTGGCTCAATCGCGGCAATAGCCCTCGCCGGTGCGCACGGTCAAGCAGTTCTGTTTATCCAACAGCCATTTCATGCCGGTAGCTTCACCGTCGGTGGCGCTGATGCTCTCCACCACGCCATCGCGCACGAAGACGATCTTCGCCCCCTGCGCACGCCCGACGAAGCGGCGCGGGCCGTCGAGGTTGGCGATGGTCAGCCGGTAGTCGGCCGGCGTGCCACTGATATCCAGATAGGTACCCTCGGGCCCGTTCCAGCGCCCCAACCATTGCTCCGTCACCCTGGCATCCTGCTCACCGGACGACCTGGCGCAGCCGGCAAGCAGCAGGGGAACGGCCGCAGCCGCGAGAAGAAAGTGCGCAGTTCTGTGCATGGTGGTCTCCACGGGAAGGGTTGCAGCGGTTTCGACCAGAGCCGCACATGAGCGGTTCAGGCCCAAGCGCTCACAGTATCTCGATACGGTCACGGCCATTGGCCTTGGCGCGGTACATCGCCTGGTCCGCACGCTCCATCAGGCAATCCAGGCTTTCGCCAGGACGATATTCGGCAATGCCGAAACTGGCACTCTTGCGTTGCACCCGGTCGAAGGAAAAGCCGTTGATACGTTTTTGCAGGGCCTGCACCGCCTGCTCTGCGTGGGCAGCATCGATCTCCGGCAGGATGATGAGAAACTCCTCGCCGCCAAGCCGCCCGACCTTATCCATCACTCGCACGCCGTCGCGCAGCAGCCCGGCGAACTGGCGCAGCACACTGTCCCCCACCGCATGGCCATGAGTATCGTTAACGCTCTTGAAGTGGTCGATGTCGATCAGCACCACCGAGAACGGCGTGCCATAGCGATTGGACCGCGCGACTTCCTCGATCAGAAAATGCAGCGTGCGCGAGCGATTCCACAGCCCGGTCAGGCTGTCGACACTGGCACTGAGGGCCAGGCTGTCCTGATGCAGGAACATGTGTTTGTGCGCCTTTTCCAGAAGAAAGGCGCTGAGCAGGCCGAAGGAGAACGACGCAAGAATCCAGATCAGGTGCAGGCGCTGCATGCCGGGCGTCAGCGAGTGCTCGAGCGTGACCAGCATAATCGCGGCCAGTGAGAACAACGCCGTAGCCATAGCACGCTTGAGCGCCAGCCCGGAGATGGCGAAGGTCCACATCAGGTTGAGATAGATTTCCGGCGCGTAAAAGGCAAAACGCGGTGAGCCGAAATTGAAGTAGAGATTGGACAACACCGAGATGATGGGCGCGAGTGACAGCAACCCCAGCATCAAGGGTTGCCGCCTTGGCTGGAAACTCAGCAATCCGATGGCCAGCAATGCTGCCGGCACCAGCAGCGCATGGACCATGAGCCGCGCGAAAGGCTGATCGGTCTCGACATTCTGCTCGATGGCGGCATAGATCAGATACAGCGCCGTGGTCAGAAAAGCGACGTAGCGAATCTGCGGAATCTTCGCCTGCAGATACCAGCAAGCAAACGCCTGCCGAGTCGCTTCAGGCACTCCATGCAAAGGGTCAAGCGCACGCAGCAAGGCGTTGAACAACGGCACGTTCGCTCCCTCTGTCGAATGGCCACTATTCACAGCATAGAACGCTTGTCGCGGCGAATGCGATGCAGACCTCGCTCAATCTCCTTTCAAATCACGCCAGCTAGATTGATCCGAGCCTGTGCCTCGTAGCGCGCCCTGAAATGATCAGTGCTGTAGATCATCGAGCGCGCCAGAAATGACTGGAGAACGCTGCGCCGCTTCATTCGGTAGACAAAGCCCGGCACCCAGGCGTACTCGGCACGCACCTGGGCGTCGTACTCGGCGAAACGCTCCGGCGTGGCGCCGAGAATGGCCAAGTCGATATCCACCAGCAACTGCTCATCCGGCTCGTTCGGCGTCGCATCATGCCGGGTGACCATGATCAGTTGCTCGACCCGCGCCAACGTCGCCTGGCTGGCCTGACAGCTCGCCAGCACCCGGATGGCCCAATCTGCACTCAGGCGCTCGTTATCCTTGCCGCGCACGTCGTAGATGGCGTCATGGAACCAGAGCGCGATGGCCACCTCCCCCGGCTGCTGCGCCAGATGCCGCGCCTGCTCGAAATGCATCAGGCATTCGCGCAGATGCTGCAGCGAGTGATAGTGCCGCTGCGGTTCCTCGTAGGCACGAACGAGCTGCTCGAACAGACCAGGCGGAGACTGTAGGCCGAGATCTGACCAGGCGCTGGCCCAAGATGATGGCAGAGGGGTCATTTAGAGGCTCGATAGCGTATTGGTTAAGGGCCGGGATTTAGGCCTTCCCGAGTGAGCGCAGCGAACGACTTGAACCATTTGTTGTGCGCGTACTCATAACTATTGTTTGGGATTGTATTCATGCGGCGCTAAGGCTTGCGATAAAAAATATAGCCTTGTGTGATGAGAGCAGGAATCATGACTGTGAAAATAAATATAAACTGCGGCACCAAGCCGAGAAAATAATTAACGACCCCGTAAGACTTAATTAAAAACTTAACAGTATCAAAGCCATAATAGATTGTTTGGTTTTCGCCATCGCTAACTGCGGCCCAATTCAAGGTCACAGCAAAAGCTAGTAGCGAGGAAATTATGCTGTATGGCGTAGCGATGAGCAGCGCATTTTTGAGAATTCTGAGCATGTTTCTGCCTGTGTATAACGTTTGGTTAAGGGTCCGTCTTTAGCCGGTTCCAAGTGAGCAAGGCGAACGGCTGGAACAAATTGTTATGCTTTACACTGGCTTGCTCTCCACTGACGGTATGCGTGAATAATTACGTCCCGTCGCTCCCGGTGGCTGCCAGCAAGATTCGCATTCTTTAGCCTTCGGATCAGCTCCCTGTACATATAGCCCGACCGGAAAAAATATGGCCTTAGTTCTACAAAGCACAGAGCAGATTCAACCGACAACTGATCGCCGTCTTTGATTTTTTGTAGCGCCTCAGCGTAGTTGCAAGGGAATGACAAGGTTTGATATCTAGCGTGAAACTCTTTGCAAGCGCGTTCCCACTCCCGTCTTTTCAATGGGTTCAAGTCACGAAGCTCAAGGGTTTCTTTTATGCGTGAATGAAGGCGACGAATAGTCTCCGCATTCTCTTCTATTTCACGTTTCATTCGAATTTGGTTCATGGTGCATAACGTTGTAGGTAAGGGGCGATCCGCGGTGCTTTACTGCGCAGCGTCCAGCGATCGGAGGGAGCGGCCTTGACCAAGATGTTAGGCAACTGGTTGATCCTCAAAATCCTCGAACTCTGGGGTATCGTACACCGTCAACCTGTACTTTTGCCGTAAAGCATCAATTACTTTCTGAACGTGTGAGCCAGGTTTTGAAGATTTGATCTGATGCTTCATGGAGGTAAATGTATCGATTGCCACTTTTTCGCCACCATCAAATATCCAAATGTATGAGTCCCCCTGATGCCCGGCTACGACGCGTGAAAAGCGTGCCGTTATGAACGAAAGCAATTCATTGTGAATGTCGTCGTAGTGTTTCTCGTACGTCATCTCGGCGAAAATCATTGGAAAATCAATGCCTAACGTTTGGATAAGGGGCGGGCTTTAGCCGGTCCCGAGTGAGCGACTTGAACCAATTGTTAGAGGGCATGACGCCGCGACCTGAGTAGGTAGATGCAAATTAGCATTGGAATGACTACAGCAATAGCGGTGTTGACGCTCATTATGCCGATTGCGCCTGCAATGCTTGTGGTGAAGGGCTGTCCGACTATGCCGATGTATAGGTAGTACCACAAGCTTGTTATTGGGTACGCCGTGACGAACATAACGCCAGCCGCTGGGGCAAAGCAAAGCCAAATGAGCTTGTTCCCGAGCTTATAGTTTGTAACTGCGAGAGCAAAATACAGTGTTGTTGCTGCAAGGGCTATTAGTACTCTGATTATATATTCTTGATAAAGCCAACTGCCTGATGCCAGTAGCAAGGCAGCGCACCAGAAGGCTTGGTGGTAAAGCGCTGTCCTTGTGTTTTTGGTGTGGACATCCGATGTCACTAGAATGACCTCTAACGTTTGGTTAAGGAGCGGGCTTTAGCCCGTCCCGAGTGAGCGAAGCGAACGGCTTGAACCACTAGTTAGAAGCCAATTGCACTGAAAGTGCGGCACAAATAAATACTGCTCAAAACAATGCTGCTTAACAATATGCCAATAACGAAAAATATTATAAGTACCCAGAATAACCTCCATGTAGCTCTGCCGTAACCTGAGGCGTCAGTGCAAAATAATGTTAGTGGCTCCTCAGTTGTTTTTCGTGTTTTTTGAGCGGTTAGCCTGAAATCGAGAAGGCGTGTTATTACCGCGGCAGAGCCAGCAAGTGACGCGATTAGAAAGGATAGCAGTGCAATTATAAATAGCGCCGCGAATAAGCCAGAAGGATTAAATGATGACTCGCGGACTAAAGAAAATAAAAAGCCTAACCCCGCTACGGATAAGCCAGAAAATAAAGATAGAGCCGTAGAAAGCTGGCCTATGGTCTGCGCCTGCCATCGTATAGAGCGATCGTTAGACAATTGTGATCCCTCCTTGGCTTCTAACGTTTGGTTAAGGGGCGGGCTTTAGCCCGTCCCAGTGAGCGCAGCGAACGATTTGAACCACTAGTTAGAGGCCGCACAAGTAATTTTGTTGTTCAATGTACCAAGACTCAGGATACGGCTGATGATCTTGTTGCTCCGATGTCGTGTATTCGCCTAAGTCATTGAACTGATAGTAAATCTGCATAGCTTCGAAATGAGAGTTTGCAAAGAATAGCCAGATACAGACGCTGTCAGGTTCATTTAGCTCGCGTGCGGAACTACCTGCGGGCCCAAAGGGAATACATGATGAAAGTAACTCCCCATCGTCACTCGGGCATAGCCAGATTTCGTGGATGAAGCCGCGAAAACTCATTGTTGCCTCTAACGTTTGGTTAAGGGGCGGGCTTTAGCCCGTCCCAGTGAGCGTAGCGAACGGTTTGAACCACTAGTTAGGTGAGCGACTCAACCTGAACGCTGAAGCCGATGAAATGCAAGATAATACCTTTTCCTGGTTCGTTCCCGTCAGACCACCATTGCTCGCTATGTCTGAAATTTTTATCACCCGAGTATTCGTAGCGGCCAAATGACCATTTATTTTTATTCAGTTCGTTAACTAGGTTTTCCACATAATAAATCAAGAAGCCAGCTAAATGCTCTTCGCCCTTGGCGATCTCGCATTCATACGCGTTCTTTAGTTTTAGATTTAGCTCTTCCTGTAAATTGAGAAGTGCCATGTAATCTGGTGCCATTCTTAGCATGGCTTCACCTAACAGTGATTAGATGGAAGGCGGTACTAATCCGATAGTAGAGCCTTCCATCTAACTCCGCACTATCGTCATAGCCGCCCTGAAAAATTCTTTTCAAATCATGGTATTACCAACCAGCTCCTGATATCCGGACGTATTCGCTTGACTTCCTCTTTTTGCTCTACCATTACTACTGTACAAAAACACAGCCAAGGAGTCGGCCATGGAAACCTCCAGCAAACCTCGCCTGCAAGAGCAGTTCAGGGCGGTGATGCGCTTGCATCATTACAGCATCCGCACAGAAAAGTCCTACTGGTACTGGATTCGCTATTTCATCCGCTTCCATAAACTGCGCCATCCACTGGAGCTTGGTGCTACCGAGGTCAATGCTTTTCTCACCTGGCTAGCAGTTGAGCGCCAGGTAGCTGCCGCCACCCAGAATCTGGCACTCAATGCGCTAGTTTTCCTATACGACAAGGTCTTGCAACAACCCCTCGGGCAAGTGGGTGAGGTGGTGCGCGCAAAACGCTCGGCACGTATTCCCTGTGTACTTACGCATGAGGAAGCCACAGCGCTCATTGCCAGGCTTGGCCAACCACATCAACTACTGGCTTCGTTGATGTACGGCGCTGGCTTGCGAGTGGTGGAAACTGCACGTTTGCGTATCAAGGATGTGGATTTCGATAAGCAGGTCATCACCATTCACGACGGCAAAGGCGCCAAAGACCGAACGACACTTCTTCCAACGCCCCTGATCACGCCGCTGCTGGAGCGCAGAGAGCGAATGTTCCGCGCCTGGAAGCAGCGGGACAGTTTTTATCACGCCCCCGTCAGCCTGCCATTTGCGCTACGTCGCAAATACCCCAAGGCCGGATGTTCATTCGAGTGGCAGTGGCTGTTCCCGTCGACCGGGCTTTGCACGGATGAGGACGGACAGATCGTTCGTCATCACCTTCATGTCAGTGCCATTCAGAAAGCTGTCAGACATGCCGTGCGGCAATCCAACCTGCACAAGCCTGCCAGTTGCCATACCTTTCGCCACAGTTTCGCCACCGAGCTACTGCGCCGGGGGAGCGATATCCGCACAGTGCAGACGCTACTGGGGCATGCGGATATACGTACGACGCAGATTTATACGCATGTGCTGGGACAGGGCTTTGCCGGTGTAGTCAGCCCGCTGGGGTGAGCGCGGCAAGCACTTGGCCGGGTTGTCGCGACGGGCATCCCCCGGATTGCATCCGGGCTACGGGGTCTGTGCCGCTAAGCCTTGGGCAGCGCCTCCAGCACCTGCCGATACAACCCCTGCAAACGCAGGGCATCCTCTTCTTCCAATGCCTCTTGCAGCAGGCGGCGCGCGAAGACGTCTTCCACGCTAAGCTCGTCCAGCGTCTCCCGTACTTCGCTGGCCAGGCTGGTGCTGGCATTGCCACGTTCGCGGCGGATGCGCAGCACCTCCACGGGATGCCCTTCGCACAGGGCGTTGATGCGGCTTTGCAGGTCGCTCAGGTAGTCGTCAGTGCTCACTTGCACTTCCAGCCATACGGGCCGCTCGGCTGTGCCCTGTACAGCTACCTCGGTGATGTAGCCTGCCAGTTCCTTGAGCGAGCCGCGCAGGCTGGCCATGGGCTGGAACACCGGCACGGGCAGTGGCGTGATGGACTGCAAGGTGGCGCCCTCGAACGTCAGCAGCAGGACTTCCTTCTGCTGACGTGCCTCGTCGAAGGACAACGCAATCGGCGAGCCGCTGTAGCGGATGTGCTCCAGGCCGCCGACCTTCTGTGGACGGTGGATATGGCCAAGGGCGATGTAGTCCGCCGGCGGGAAGGCGCTGGTGGGGAAGGCCTCCAGGCTGCCGACGTAGATCTCGCGCACCGATTCGCTGGCGCTGGCGCCAACCGTGGTGAGGTGACCGGTGGCAATGATCGGTAGCGTCAGGCCCAGCTCGTCACGCTTGCTCGCCGCCAGCTCGTACAGTGCCCGGTAATGCTCGGCGATGGCTTGCTGCAACGACTGCTGTTTCTCCTGCGCGCTCTGCCCCGCCTGGCTGGCCAGCACGTCGCGCGGGCGGATGAAGGGAATGGCGCAGAGAATGGCGCCCGGCTGGCCAGTGCGATCATTGAGCACCAGTACCTGTTCGGCCAGATCGACGCCCACGCTCGGCACCACCTGGGTCCCCAGTTGCGCCAGCAGGCTGCGGCTTTCACCGAGCATGGCCGGTGAGTCGTGGTTGCCGCCGAGCACCACCAGGGCGCAGCCGGCGTCACGCAGCTCCACTACCAGCCGGTAGTACTGCTCGCGGGCGTAACTGGGCGGTGCGCCGGTGTCGAACACGTCGCCGGCGATCAGCAGCACGTCCACATCGTGCACACGCACCTGCTCCAGCAGCCAGGCGCAAAAAGCCTGGTGCTCGGCCTGACGGGTCTTGCCCATGAAATGCTGGCCCAGATGCCAGTCGGAGGTGTGCAGAATGCGCATGCGAAAACGACCAAAGCGAAAAACCCGCCTACAGTGCCTGCGCGCCCGCAGGCTGGCAATGCTGCAGTAACGGATCGGCCGATCACATCCGGTTACACAGCCGCAGGCGCTGCGGTTAGTGGCCTGAAGGGCGTTCTTGCACGATCCTGCTGCACATCGGTACGAACCTAGCCCCCGCTCACCAGTCGGAAAAAAATCGCCACCCGTGAGGAGATTTTCCCGATGAGCGCTCTATCCGTTCGTAGCTTCGCCTCCTTCACCCTCCCCGTCGGCTTGTTGGCCAGCCTGGTGGTTGGCCCCGCGCAGGCCCAACCGCCCAGACTCGACGTCCCTTATGTGCCCACACCAGAGCCTGTGGTGGCGCATATGCTCCAGCTGGCCGAAATCGGCCCGGACGACTATGTCATCGACCTGGGCTCGGGCGATGGCCGCATCGCCATCTCCGCCGTGCAGGATCACAGTGCCAGAGCGGCCTACGGCATCGACCTGGACCCTGAACGCATCAGCGAGGCGCAGGAGAACGCCGAACGCGAGGGCGTGGCAGACAAGGTCACGTTCGAGCAGGGTGACCTGTTCCAGAAGGATATTTCCGAGGCCGACGTGCTGACCATGTACCTGCTCTCCACGGTCAACATGCGCCTGCGCCCGGTGATTCTCGACACCCTCAAACCAGGGACTCGGGTGGTGTCGCACGCCTTCAACCTCGGCGACTGGGAGCCTGATCAGAGCGACGTGATCAATGGCAGCTCGGTGTTCCTGTGGATCGTGCCAGCCAAGGTCGCGGGTCAGTGGACTCTAGAGCTCGATGGCCGGAATCATCAGGTCGAACTCGATCAGCGCTTCCAGAAGGTGGTTGGCAAGGTCGACGGTCAACCCGACATGCTCAGCGGCCAACTCAAAGGCAACGAGCTGCGCTTCACCCTCGACGACAGGCTGTATGTCGGCCAGCTCAACGGTGACCGTATCGAGGCGGTGCCGGCCGATGGTGCACAGCAGGGTTGGGTCGCGCGCAGGAGCTAAGCCATGACATCGCTAGGGTCCTCGCAGCGCGCCGGGCTGTCGGTGATCGATGCCGTTGCCATGCTGGTCGGCGTGGTGATCGGCGTCGGCATTTTCGGCCTGCCGCCGCTGGTGGCGCAGCATGCCAGCAGCGCCGAGCTGTACCTGGCCCTTTGGCTGGTCGGTGGTCTGGTGATGCTGATCGGTGCGCTGTGTTACGGCGAGCTGGGTGCGGCACATCCGGACCAGGGCGGCGAATACCATTATCTGAGCCTGGCCTGGGGCCCGCAGGTCGGCCTGCTGTTCGCCTGGGCGCGCGGTACGGTGATCCAGACCGGCGCCATCGCCGTGGTCGCGTTCATCTACGGTGACTATGCCCAGCGCCTGCTGCCGCTTGGAGACTATGGCAGCGCCTGGCACGCCGCTCTGGTGGTGGTGGCGCTGACTCTGCTCAATGTGCTGGGCACGCGTGAATCGCGACGCGCCCAGCTGTTCTTCACCAGCGTGACAGTGCTGGCCCTGCTGCTGGTGGTGCTGGCCGGCCTGGTGCTGGCCGAACCGCAGCCGCATACCGCCAGCGCCGCACCTGCCGGCGGCAACCTGGCGGCGATGCTGGGCATGGGTATGGTCTTCGTGTTGCTCACCTATGGCGGCTGGAACGAGGCGGCCTACCTGTCCGGTGAGCTGCGCAACCCGGCGCGCAACATGAGTCGCGTGCTGCTGATCGGCACGGCACTGGTGACGGCCATCTACCTGCTGGCGAACCTGGTCTTTCTCAATATCTTCGGCCTCGACGGCCTGCGCCAGAGCGATGCCGTGGCGGCGGACCTGATGAACATCGTCGTCGGGCCAAGGGCCGAGGCGCTGCTGGCAGTGTTCGTCTGCCTGACCGCACTAAGTACCTTGAACGCCACGCTGTTCAACGGTGCGCGGGTCTACTACGCACTGGGCCGCGACGTGCCGCAACTGGCATTCATCGGTCGCTGGAACGAACGCGGTGCCACCCCGGTGCGCGCCTTGCTGCTGCAGTGCGCACTCACCCTGCCGCTGATCCTGTTCGGCGCCCTGAGTGCGAACGGCGTACAAACCATGGTGGCCTACACCGCGCCAGTGTTCTGGCTGTTCATGTTCCTCGTCGCGCTGGCGCTGATTCGCCTGCGCCAAAGGCGACCTTGGGTACGGCGGCCATTCAGCGTGCCGCTGTATCCGCTGACACCGATCCTGTTCGCCGCAACCTGCCTGGGCCTGCTGTATTCCAGCGCGCTGTATGCCGGCAGCGGCGCGTTGCTGGGTCTGCTGGTACTCGGTGCCGGCCTGCCGTTGCTGGCCCTGCAGCGCCCGCAAGCCGTCGAGCAGGGCGAACACGCCGAGTGAGCAGCGCTACATCGCCCAGTCCTTGACCACCACATGGGTCTTGACCTTCTGCATGCCGGGGAACGCCTCGATGGCACCGCGCACCTCGCTCAGGCGCGCCATGCTCGGCGCCTCGACCAGCACCAGCATATCGGTTTCGCCACTGATGCCGCTGCAGTGACGCACCTCGGGGAGGGCGCGCATGCGCTCGACGTAGTCCTCGCAGCGCCGGCCCTGATAGAAGAGTTCGAGAAAGGCCTTCACGCCCGCCTCACCCGGCTCGGCCACCTGCGCGTGATAACCGCGAATCACCCCGCTGTTCTCCAGATAGCGAATCCGCTCGCTGACCGCCGAACGTGACAGGTTGACCTCACGGGCGATCTGGCTGACGGAGGTGCGCGCATCGCTGCGCAGCAGAGCGAGGATCTGACGATCGAACTTGTCCACGGGGCTTCTCGGGCGGCAATCGGATTGACGGTGAAAACCGCCATTTCGTCGGCAAAAGGCGACAGCCTGCAACTGGCCGGCGCCCTACCATGGCGGTATCTGGAAAATGATGAGCATACCCCATGAGTCGATTGAACAAGGAATTGGGCCTGCTGCAGGGCATCGCCCTGCTCAGCACCTCGCTGCTCGGCACCGGCATTTTCGTGGTGCCGGCGCTGGCAGCCACGGCAGCCGGCGAAGCGTCGCTGTGGGCATGGATGATCCTGATTGCCCTGGTGCTGCCGGTGGCGTTCACCTTCGCCCAGTTGGGCAAGCGCTTCCCTCACGCTGGCGGCGCGCCGCACCTGATCGGCCGCGCCTTCGGCCTGCGCATGGAAGGGGTCAGCGCCCTGCTGTTCCTTGCCGTGTTGCCGGTCGGTCTGCCCGCTGCGCTGCATATCGCCAGCGGTTTCTGGCTGGCGCTGTTCGATCTCGATCGCAGCGACCTGCTGCTCATCGAACTGGCCACGCTGGGCGCCATCCTCCTGCTCGGCCAGCGTCCGCCGAAAGCATCGGGCATGCTGCAGGGGCTGATCGCCGTAGCCATCGTCGCCAGCGTGGCGCTGATCTGGTGGGTCGGTGATCTGCCGCGCGCCAGCCAACCGCTGCTGCCGGCAATGGACGGCCAGTGGCACCTGCTGCCGACGGCGCTGGGGGTGATGTTCTGGTGCTTCGTCGGCATCGAGGCCTTCACCCACCTGGGCGAGGAGTTCAAACACCCCGAGCGCGACTTCCCATTGGCGCTGTTGCTCGGCGTGGTGCTGGCCGGCCTGGTGTACTGGGCCTGCTCGGTCGCGGTGCTGAGCTTTGCCACTTACGGTGACGTGCACAGCGACACCACCGCCCTGCCCCGTCTGTTCGAGCAACTGCTGGGCGAGCGCGCCCGTGTCCTGGTAGCGGTGCTCGGTTACCTGGCCTGCTTCGCCTCGATGAACGTGTACATCCAGGGCTTCGCCCGGCTGATCTGGAGCCTGGCCGATGAAGGCCGTCTGCCGGCCAGGCTGGCCGTGCGCAACCGCCAGGGCGTCCCCGGCAGAGCCTTGCTGCTGGTGGTGATCAGCTGCGCGCTGTGCGCCATGCTCTCGGCCACCTTGAACCTGTCGGTGGACGATTTGATCCGCTACGCCAACGGCAACTTCGTGTTGATCTACCTGCTGAGCATGACCGCCGGCTGGGTGCTGCTCAGTGGCATCTGGCGCCTGCTGGCCGGGCTCAGTGGGCTGCTCTGTGCCGCGGTACTGGCGATGCTTGGCAGCGATGCGCTGTATGCCTTGGGGCTGCTCGCCGCCCTGCTGCTGTGCAGTCATCTGCGTGCAAGGCACAAGGCGCTGGCGTAATCGATCCACCGCGAACCTGATGGTGGATGAAAGAGTGTCATCCACCCTCCAGGGTGACCGTGAGGCGTATGGGGTTCTATCCTTACCCTGAACTCGCTGAAAGGAAGCCCCATGCGCCGCGTACTCAATGACCTGAAAATCATGATTCTGGCCAACCTGTGGATAGTCCCGGTGGTGGCTGGTCTGGTCTGGGCACTGTTCCAGTTCGTCGCGCCGCCACCGCCGATGAGCGCCAGCATGGCCACCGGCGCCCAAGGGGGCGCCTACCAGCAGTTCGCCGAACGCCTGAAGGAAGAACTGGCCAAGGAAGGTTTCGAGCTGAATCTGGTACCGACCTCGGGCTCGCGCGACAACCTGCAACGCCTGCTGGCCAACGATCCGCAAGTGGAGATCGCCCTGGTGCAGAGCGGCCTGGAGCGCCAGCTGACAGCCGAGGAGCAGCGTCAGCTGGAAAGCCTGGGGGCAATCTATCAGGAACCGCTGTGGCTGTTCTTTCGACGTGACGTGGAGCTGGATCGCATTGCCGACCTGCTGCCACTGCGCCTCGGTCTGGGTGGCGAAGGCAGCGGCACCCGCGCCGCCAGTGACGCCATTCTCGGCGCCAATGCCATCGAGCCGGAACAATATCCCGAAAGCTGGCAGAGCATCGGGGGTGGCAAAGCTGCCCGCGCGTTGATGGCCGGCGAACTGGATGCAGCATTCTTCGTCGGCCCGGCAGAAAACTCACTGGTGCAGCAACTGGCGGCCAACCCGGACATCACCCTGGCACACTTTCGTCGCGCAGCCGCCTACGAGGCGCGCCTGCCGTTCTTCAATCAGGTGAAAGTCGGCGAGGGTCTGCTGGATCTGGCCAGCAACGCACCGGACCGCGATATCGTCACCCTGTCTCCGGTCGCCACCCTGGTGGTCAACGACGACTTCAACCCTGGCCTGGTGCCGCTGTTTCTCGAGGCCAGCCGTGAAGTGATGCGGGGCGGCACCCTGCTCGATACCGCTGGCACCTTTCCCAGCGCCGAGCCGCGCACCTTCGAGCTGCACAAGGATGCCGGGCATTACTACGACAAGGGTCTGCCGATCCTGCAGCGCTATCTGCCGTTTCGTATCGCTTCGCTGGCCGACCGCTACATCATCCTGCTGATCCCCTTGATCGTGGTGATGATCCCGCTGTTCAAGGCTGTCGGCCCGATTTACCAGTGGCGCATTCGCGCACGCATCTACCGCTGGTACAAGTACCTGCGCGAGATCGACCGCAAGCTGCACGCAGGTTCCTTGCCCGACGAACTGGACAGCGAGATCGAACGCCTGGAGCAGATGGAAGACGAGCTGGCGGCCGTGGATGTGCCGCTGTCGTACTCCAACGAGCTGTACGAACTACACATGCATGTGCGCTACGTGATCGAACGACTGCGCGTGCTGCAGCGGCGCCGGCAGGCGTAGGATCACGCTTCATCGTTCCACCACGGCAGTGGATATACCCTCCTATAGCTTGCGCCAGCACTGTGGGAGGGGCTTTAGCCGCGACTTGCCACATGACGTCCACACCATTCACAGATGTATCCGCACCAGAATCCATCACCCGCTTCGGGTAAACTGCGCCCCTGTTTGAATTTGCCCACGAGACCGCCATGCCGATCCGCCACTGCATCGTCCACCTGATCGACAAGAAGCCCGACGGCAGCCCCGCCGTGCTGCACGCTCGCGACAGCGAGCTGGCCACGTCGCAAGCCATGGAGAACCTGCTGGCCGACCTCAACGAGAGCTACAACGCCAAGCAGGGCAAGGCCTGGGGTCTGTTCCACGAAGAATCCGGCGCCTACCCGTTCAGCGGCTGGCTCAAGGCCTATCTCGACGGCGAGCAGGATTTCACCGCCTTCAGCCGTCAGGCCGTCGAACACCTGCAAAAGCTGATGGAAGAATCCAACCTGTCCACCGGCGGCCACGTGCTCTTGGCCCATTACCAGCAGGGCATGACCGACTACCTGGCCATCGCCCTGCTGCACCACAGCGAAGGCGTGGCGGTGACCGACGCGCTGGACGTGACCCCGGCCAAGCACCTGGATCTGGGCCAGCTGCACCTGGCCGCGCGCATCAACATCAGCGAGTGGCAGAACAACAAGCAGTCCAAGCAGTACATCTCCTTCATCAAGGGCAAGAACGGCAAGAAGGTCTCGGACTACTTCCGCGACTTCATCGGCTGCCAGGAAGGCGTCGACGGCCCGGGCGAGACCCGCACCCTGCTCAAGGCCTTCAGCGATTACGTGGAAAGCGAGGATCTGCCCGAAGAGCAGGCCCGCGAGAAGACCAAGACCCTGGTCGGCTACGCCACCGGCCAGGCCAAGATGGGCGAGCCGATCACCCTGGAAGAACTCTCCGGACTGATCGATGAAGAGCGCCCCAAGGCCTTCTACGAGCACATCCGCAACAAGGATTACGGCATGGCCCCGGAATTTCCGGCGGACAAGCGCACCCTCAGCCAGTTCCAGCGTTTCACTGGTCGTGCCGAAGGCCTGTCGATCAGCTTCGAGGCGCACCTGCTGGGTTCGAAGATCGAGTACGACGAGGGCCGCGACATGCTGATCATTCGCCAGTTGCCGACCCAGTTGAAGGATCAGCTCAAGCGTCGTCAGGATTGATGCATTTGTAGGGTGGCCCGAGCGGCGATCCGCTTTAGCCCACCAAAACGATCCTGGCCCATCTGTTCTATTTCGGTGGGCTAAAGCCCACCCTACGAAAACTAAAACGGATCGCCGCCCCGCCCACCCTACGAGCCACGGGCTGACATGGCGGTACGACCCGGTGCGGTTTACCCTGAGATGACCGCGCCATCACACAAGGACGCGTAACCATGAAGACGATTGTGCTGCTGCTCGCCGCCCTGGCTCTGTGGCAGAACTGGGACAAGATCGACCGCTGGCTGAGCCCACCGCAGGCCGGCAATGGCAGCGGCGAGATCGTGCTCTACGCCACCACCTGGTGCGGCTACTGCGCCAAGACCCGCGAGCTGTTCGCCGAAGATGGCGTCGCCTACCGCGAAGTGGATATCGAAAAGGACAGCGCCGGCCGCGCCCGGTACCAGGCACTCGGCGGCCGCGGCGTGCCGGTGATCGACCTGCGCGGGCAGGTCATTCACGGTTACGACGTGCGCGCCATCCGCGCCGCCTACTGACAGACGGCACGAGAGGCCTCAACGCGCCTCTATACAGAACCCCAGGCGCGGGAAGTGCACATGCACGACGCCGGCACGCTCATCCTCACGCCGCAGAATCAGCTCGTCGCGCCCGGCATGCAGCAACTCGCCCTGCACCGGGTCGACACCATAGTCCACCGCGGCGATGCTCACCGCCTGGCCAGCTTTGAAACCATTGGGGTCGACGAAATCCTCGTGCGGCAGCGCTGCCGGAGTCGCTTCACGCGCCACCGCGATCGCCTGTTCGCTGCTCATCTCGCTCAACGAGCCATGGCCGAAGCCGAGCACACGGCCAAGCCAGGCAGCGACTTCCGGGTAATCGTCGACCAGCGGCGAGGTAACCGGCGTGCCGCGCAGGAACCACAAACAATGAGCCACGGAAAAATCGGCGAGCGATGGTTCACCGAAGAGGAAATCGCCCTGCTCGCGCTGCAACTGGCGCTGCAATGCGCCCATCAGTGCCGGCCAATTGTGCTTGGCCTGCTCCAGTGGCAGCCGAGTCGCCGTACCACCGGAAAACAGCGCGCCACGGTCGGCTGCAAAGGCCTTGGCGAACTCCGGCGGCACCTTGGCGAAGCGCAGCGCCATCGACTCGGGTTGGAACACCAGCGCCACGGCATGCTGGAACAAGACCGAGTCGGCCCACTGCGCCAGCAGGCTGACATTGAACTCCTGACCTTCGGGCAGCAGCGCCGGGGTTGCCTTCTCGGCTTCCAGGCGGCGAGCGATCAGCGCGGTATCGCAGTAGATGTCGGCGCCAACCTGGAGCACCGGGGTCTTGCGGTAGCCGCCGGTCAGCGCGGTGAGATCGGGCTTGGGCATCAGTGGCGGGATCATCACCGAACGCCAGGACAGTTGCTTGAAGCCCAGCATCAGGCGGGCCTTCTCGGCAAACGGCGAGGTCGGGTAGTGATGAAGGATCAACTCATGCATGGCGCGCTCCGCGTCGGCTCAAAAGTCCTCAGCTTACCCGCGCGACACCTGCACGCAACCGCCTGAGGCTGATGAAATGCCATCAACGGCCAGAATGAGCGCTTCTTTGGCGCTTTTGCTCAGGCGCTTGATCGCCCGTTCACGGCGCAACGCATCACCCTTGCCGGCACAGGCTTCGACATAGGCCAGCGCCAGCGCCGGGCTGGTATGGAAGAATCGGGCACCCTTGCCGCTCTGGTGCTGGGCGAAACGCCGCTGCGGGTCATCGCTGATGCCGCAATACAGCGCGCCATTGGCGGCGCGCACCAGATAGACGAACCAGGCCTTTTCGACTGCTGCATTCATCCGCGCGCGGGAAACCACTCACGCGCCGAGCGCCACAGGCACATGCCGACGAAATAGGCCGAAGCCAACCACCAGAGCGCCAGCAGCCAGAACTGATTGACCGGGTACTGCAGGATCAACAGCGCGCTGGAGAGCATCCAGACGAAGGTCACCAGGATGTTCAGCGGCATGAACTGACGCACGCGGAACGGGTGCAGGAACTTCATCTTGGTCAGGGTCAGACCGGCCAGCAGGACGATAATGGCCAGGGTGATCCAGGGGTGCACGTCGAGGATGTAGAAATACAACACGACCACGTTCCACGCCGCCGGGAAGCCGACGAAGTAGTTGTCCTTGCTCTTCATGTTCAGGTTGCAGAAGCAGAACAGCGAAGACAGCAGAATAAGGCCCACGGCGAACAGCGGCGTGTAATCCGGCAGGGGGATGAAGCGGTAAAGAAAGATGGCGGGGATGAATACGTAGGTCAGGTAATCGATCACCAGGTCGAGGGTCGAGCCGTCGAAATGCGGCAGTACACCCTTGACGTCATAGCGGCGCGCCAGCGAGCCGTCCAGACCGTCGACCAGCAGCGCCAGGCCGAGCCACAACAGGCATTGCGTGGGTTGGCCGTCGAGTACGGCCAGCAATGCCAGCAGGGCGAGGATCACGCCACTGGCGGTAACAGCATGGACCCCCCAGGCTTTGGCCTGTTTTACGGCAACGATCAATTCGGTCACGGCAGGTCTCGATTGGCAGTGGAGGTGCGGCACCCGGTGTGCGCACTCTTTATTGAAGGCTAAGACCGGCTAGCCTACCACTGCGTTCCTTCGCTCGCCTCAGCGCGTGCCACGAAACTGGGCCAGCCCGCGTGCCGCCTGTCGACGAATGGCAGCCTGAACCGGTGGCGCCCACCCCAGCAGAAGCCCTTTGCCACCTAGCGCCTGACGTGCCCAGCGCCAGAGATCGAAGTGATCGCGATGCTCGACGATGAGCCCGTCGCGAAACACGAAGCGCGCCTGAATATGGTTGACCACCTGACGACCGGTGGCGCTGAAACGGTAGCTGGCGACCCAGCGCGCGCTGCCGGCATGATCGTCAGCGTGCACCGAGTCGAAGGTCAGCGAGAAGTCTTCGGCGCGGCTGCACAGCATGCGCCACATATCGCCCGCCTCCGCGCCCTGCAGGTCGACGAAGACCGGATCGGAGAAACGCACATCTTCGGCGTAGCAGCTTGCCATGCTCTCGGCATCGAGTTTCTGGAAGGCGCTGTAAAAACGCTGGATCAGATCGGCATTGGGGTGGCTCATGAGTCGCTCCTACAGGCTTTTCATTACGTAGGGTGCGCCGCGGGCACCGCTGTCACGGCGTCGCTCACTGGTGCGCACAGCGCACCCTACACGTTCGCAAGGATGGTTCACCCCAGTCTGTTCGTCCGGCGAGGACGTGGCGATTGGCTATAAAGACAACTTTGTGTCAATAATCGCCAATCCAATTCAGGTCACTGTCATGCTGCGCATCGCCTTGTACGTCTGCCCGCAAACCATCTGCTCCAGCCTGAGCATGGCGCAGGATGCCTTCAGCCTGGCCAATCGCCTGGCCGGCGCGCCCACTTTTCAGTTGCAACGTTTCAGCCTCGATGGCCAGCCCGTACAGTTGGAGTTCGCGCAGATTCTGGTCGATGGCGGCCTTGAGCTGGCCGAGCAGGCCGACCTGCTGATCGTCCCCGCCACCGGCAGCGCCATCACCCGCACGCTGGAGAGCAACGCCAAGCTGCTGCCCTGGCTGGCCCAACGTGATCAGCAACAAGTTGCTAGTCTGTGCAGCAGCGCCTTCCTGCTGGCCGCTGCCGGCCTGCTCGATGGGCGCCAGGCGACCACCCACTGGGCATTGGCCGATTCGTTTTCCCGCCTATTCCCCCGAGTGAACCTGCGCAGTGACCTGCTGCTGACCGAGGACGGCCCGCTGTTCTGCTCCGGTGGTGCTCAGGCCGGGCTCGACCTGTGCCTGCACCTGATTGCCCTGCATGCCGGCGAATGGCTGGCGCAACAGGTGGCCAGCGCCATGGTGATCGAGCGTCAGCGCGGTACGCAGACGCGTTTCGCCCCGCTGTTGCCCAGCAGCGAGGACAAGTCCCTTGCCCCGCTGCTGGCCTGGCTACGCGAGCATCACGCCGAGACAATCGATCTCAACCGTCTGGCACAACAAGCCCATTGCTCGGCGCGAACCCTGCTACGCCGCTTCAAACAGGCCACCGGGCTGACCCCGGGCGATTACCTGCAGCGCCTGCGTATCAGTCTGGCGCAGCAGGCACTGACCGATTCGGCGCAGTCGCTGGAGCAGGTCGCCAGTCAGGTCGGGTTTGCCGACCGCGCCACCTTCGCCAAGCGCTTCAAGCAGTTATGCGGGGAAACGCCGGGCGCCTTCCGCAAGCGCATGCGGCGCCACTAGGCGCCCAAGGTGTCCGATGGCTAATGCCAATCAAAGCGGCTTTTCGTAGGAGCCCCGCCTCGGGGCGAAGCTTTCGAATGCACGCCGCCCCGGTTCGCGGCGGGGCGCCGCTCCTACAGATTGGTGGCATAGCCGCCAGAGGGAGCGGCACCGGCAACGAAAAAGGGAGCCCGAAGGCTCCCTGATCCATGGCGCAATGCCAGCTCAGTGCAGGATCTGACTGAGGAACAGCTTGGTGCGCTCGTTCTGCGGGTTGGTGAAGAAGGCGTTCGGCTCGGCCTCCTCAACGATCTCGCCCTTGTCCATGAAGATCACGCGGTTGGCCACGGTACGGGCAAAACCCATCTCGTGGGTCACGCAGAGCATGGTCATGCCGTCTTCGGCCAGACCGATCATGGTGTCGAGCACCTCTTTCACCATCTCCGGGTCGAGGGCCGAGGTCGGCTCGTCGAACAGCATGATCTTCGGCTTCATGCACAGCGCGCGGGCAATCGCCACACGCTGCTGCTGACCGCCGGAGAGCTGGCCCGGAAACTTGTTGGCTTGCTCGGGGATACGCACGCGCTCGAGAAAGTGCATGGCAATTTCCTCGGCCTGACGCTTAGGCATCTTGCGTACCCACATCGGCGCCAGGGTGCAGTTCTGCAGCACGGTCAGGTGCGGGAACAGGTTGAAGTGCTGGAACACCATACCCACTTCACGGCGAATCGCTTCGATGTGCTTGAGGTCGCTGGTCAATTCGGTGCCATCGACCACGATGCGCCCCTGCTGGTGTTCTTCCAGGCGGTTGATGCAACGAATGGTGGTGGACTTGCCCGAACCAGACGGCCCGCAGAGCACGATACGCTCGCCCTGCTGCACGCTCAGGTTGATGTCCTTGAGCACATGGAACTGGCCGTACCACTTGTTCACACCCTGCAGCAGGATCATCGGCTCGGCGCTGGGTTGTTTGATTGCTTCACTCATGACTCACTCCTAACGCTTGTGGCCGGTATCCAGCTTCCGCTCGAGATGCAGCGAATAGCGGGACATGCCGAAACAGAAAATCCAGAAGACCAACGCGGCGAACACATAACCTTCGGTAGCCATACCCAGCCATGCCGGGTCGGTGGTCGCCTGCTTGATGCTGTTGAGCAGATCGAACAGGCCGATGATGATCACCAGACTGGTGTCCTTGAACAGGGCGATGAAGACGTTGACGATGCCCGGAATCACCAGCTTCAGCGCCTGCGGCAGGATCACCAGGCCCATCATCCTCCAGTAGCCCAGGCCCATGGCCGCGGCGGCCTCGTACTGCCCTTTGGGAATGGCCTGCAGACCACCGCGCACCACTTCGGCGATATAGGCGGACTGGAACAGGATCACCCCGATCAGCGCACGCATCAGCTTGTCGAAATGCATGCCTTCGGGCAGGAACAACGGCAGCATCACCGAGGACATGAACAGCACGGTGATCAGCGGCACACCGCGCCAGAACTCGATGAAGGTGACGCAGATGACCTTGATCGCCGGCAGGTTGGAACGTCGCCCCAGTGCCAGCAGGATACCCAGCGGCAAGGCACCGGTGATGCCCACGGAGGCAATCACCAGGGTCAGCATCAGGCCGCCCCACTGGCTGGTGGATACCACGCTCAGGCCGAATACGCCGCCGTGCAACAGGCACCAGGCGATCACCGGATAGATCACCAGGAAGCCCAGGCCGTAGAACGCCTTGCGCGGCATCTGCGGCACGAACAGCGGCGCCGCGCCGACGATTGCCAGCCACAGCGTGGCGTCCACGCGCCAGCGCAGTTCGCTGGGGTAGAAGCCGTACATGAACTGACCGAAACGCTGTTGGATGAACACCCAGCACGCGCCTTCCTTGGTGCAGTCGGCGCGGGTGCTGCCCACCCAGTTGGCATCGATGATCGCCCACTGCAGCAGCGGAGGTACCACCAGCCAGATCAGATAAAGCGCAAAGAGGGTCAACAGGCTGTTGAACCAGTTGGAAAACAGGTTGGCCTTGAGCCAGCCCACTGCACCGACGCTCAGGCGTGGCGGCGGCAGGTCCGGTTTGAATGTATGAGTCTGCATGGCTGCTCCTTACCGCTCAGTCAGCGCGATGCGCTTGTTGTACCAGTTCATCAGCAGGGAAATGCTGATACTGATGGCCAGATACACGCTCATGGTGATGGCGATCACCTCGATGGCCTGGCCGGTCTGGTTGAGCACGGTGCCGGCGAACAGCGAAACCATGTCCGGGTAACCGATACCGGCGGCCAGGGACGAGTTCTTCGCCAGGTTGAGGTACTGACTGGTCAGTGGCGGAATGATCACGCGCAGTGCCTGCGGGATGATCACCAGACGCAGGGTGACGCCCGGACGCAACCCAAGCGAGCGCGCCGCTTCGGTCTGACCATGGCTGACCGCCATGATCCCGGAGCGAACGTTCTCGGCGATGAAAGCCGCGGTGTAGATGGTCAGCGCCAGGGTCAACGCCATCAGCTCGGGGATCATCACCCAGCCGCCACGGAAGTTGAAACCAGTCAACTCCGGCACGCTCCACACCAGCGGGTTACCGCCGATCAGCACGGTGAGGCCAGGGATGACGACGATCAGCGCCAGCGAGGTCCACAACAGCGGGAAGATCTGACCAGTGGCCTCGCGGCGCTTCTTGGCCCAGCGTCCCAAGGCGATGATGCCGACGATGGTCGCCAGTACTACCACCGCGAACAGGCCAAAACTCTCCGAAGGGCCAGGCGCCGGCATGTACAGACCGCGACTGTTGAGGAAGAAGATTTCACCCACATCCAGGCTCTGCCGAGGACCAGGCAGGGCAAGAAATACCGCGAAATACCAGAAGAGGATCTGCAGCAACGGCGGAATGTTGCGGAAAATCTCGATGTAAACGGTGGCCAACTTGCTGATCAGCCAGTTGGGCGATAGCCGCGCCACACCCAGCAGGAAACCAAGGATGGAGGCCAGCACGATACCGATAAAAGACACCAGCAGGGTATTGAGCAAGCCGACCAGAAACACACGGGCGTAGCTGTCGCTTTCCGTGTACTCGATCAGGTGCTGGGCGATACCGAAACCGGCGCTGTTATTGAGAAAAGCGAAGCCGGAAATGATCCCGCGCTTCTCCAGGTTAGCCTGGGTGTTCTGGAAGAGAAACCAGCCGAGCGCCACAACGGCGATAACGGCAATGATCTGGAAAGCCCAAGCACGCACCTGCGGATCGTTCAGAAGCGATCCTCGCGGGCGCGGGGCATTAGCAGTCGTGTGCATGACAACCCTCACGGAAGCCCCGGCCGCACGCAAGCCGGCCGGAGTTCACTTAATCGGAAACGACAGCGGCAGGCCTCAGGCCTGCCGCTGTGGACGGTCAACGCACCGGCGGTGCGTACTGCAGACCACCCTTGTTCCACAGGGCGTTGAGACCACGCTCGATCTTCAGCTCGCTGCCGGCACCGACGTTACGGTCGAAGGACTCACCGTAGTTACCGACTTGCTTGACGATCTGTACTGCCCAGTCTTTCGGCAGCTTGAGGTCTTTGCCGAACTCACCTTCAGTACCCAGCAGACGTGCTACGTCCGGGTTCTTGGTGTCTTTGGCAGTGGCTTCGACGTTGGCCGAGGTCACACCCAGCTCTTCGGCGTTGACCATGGCGAACAGGGTCCAGCGCACGATGTCGAACCACTCTTCGTCACCCTGGCGCACGACCGGGCCCAGAGGCTCCTTGGAGATGACTTCCGGCAGCACGACATAGTCGTCCGGGTTGGCCAGCTTGATGCGCTGTGCGTACAGCTGCGACTGGTCGGAGGTCAGCACGTCGCAACGGCCGGCTTCGACCGACTTGGCGCTCTCGTCGGAGGTATCGTAGGTGATGGGGGTGTACTTCATGCCGTTGGCACGGAAGTAGTCGGAGAGGTTCAGCTCGGTGGTGGTACCGGCCTGGATGCAGACAGTAGCCCCGTCCAGTTCCTTGGCGCTGGAAACGCCCAGCTTCTTGTTCACCAAAAAGCCCTGGCCGTCGTAGTAGTTGGTGCCAGTGAAGTTCAGACCCAGTGCGGCGTCGCGCGAGCTGGTCCAGGTGGTGTTACGCGACAGGATGTCGACTTCGCCGGATTGCAGCGCGGTGAAGCGCTCCTTGGCGGTCAGCGGGCTGTACTTGACCTTGGTCGCGTCACCGAAAACCGCGGCTGCAACAGCGCGGCAAACGTCAACGTCGAGACCCAGGTAGTTGCCTTTTTCATCGGCGTAGGAGAAGCCAGGCAGACCGTCGCTGATACCGCACTGCACGAAGCCTTTCTTCTGCACTGCATCCAGGGTGGCGCCTGCCTGAGCAAAGCCACTGACACCGAGCACAGCTGCGGTGGTCAGCACAGCCAGGGTGGATTTCACCATCTTCATCAAAAACCTCCAGTTGCTCTTGTTGTGTTGGAGTCTCCGTCCGCCTTCCCCACCCTTTTGAGGCACGCGATCCGCTGGCAGCAACGGTATCGACGAGAAGTTCGAACGTCAGGCGGGAGTCTAGTCGGCTTTACCCTCTGCTGGCCAACTGCTCCCACCCTGCCCATTGGTTGAACGGGCCAGAGACGGATCGTCATCCGTCTGAGCGATTGATCGCCCCGACGGTCTATTAGGAACCCCACACAGCAGATTCCTGCCTGTTGAGCGGTGCGCAATGGCACAGTGTTACCGTTACCGCACCGCGTCGTCAGTTCAAATGAGCCATAGCAAGCCCCGTACCAGCACATGGCAAATTGCCGGATATACGGGGGTCAAGGGCAAAACTTTCACCCGTGCGACAACTTATTCACAGATTAGCCAAGCCTTGAGCAGGGTGCCGCCCCAAATTAAGGCGCCCGCACCACACTGGAGCTACCAATGACCGCACCCATGATTTTGCAGCCCCCACAATCCGCCGATGCCAGCGTGATCTGGCTGCATGGGCTGGGGGCTGACCGCTACGATTTCCTGCCGGTCGCCGAGATGCTGCAGGAACGCCTGCCCAGCACACGCTTCATCCTGCCGCAGGCGCCAACCCGCCCGGTGACCATCAACGGCGGCTGGAGCATGCCGAGCTGGTACGACATCCTCGCCATGAGTCCGGCCCGCGCCATCGACCAGGCACAACTGGAAGAGTCCGCCGACCAGGTGATCGCCCTGATCGAAGCCGAGCGCGAAAGCGCCATCGCCCCTGAACGCATCGTCCTGGCAGGCTTTTCCCAAGGTGGCGCGGTGGTGCTGCACACTGCCTTTATGCGCTATCCACAGCCCCTCGGCGGGGTGCTGGCACTCTCGACCTACGCACCGACTTTCAGCGATGACATGCCGCTGGCGGATACAAAAAGACAACTGCCGGTGCTTTGTTTGCATGGCAGATTCGACGACGTGGTGACACCCGACATGGGACGCGCCGCGTACGACCGCCTGCACGCCTGTGGGGTGCCGGTGCAATGGCGCGACTATCCAATGGCGCACGAGGTGCTGCCGGAAGAGATTCGCGATATCGCCGAATGGTTGAGCCAGCTGCTGGCCGACTGACCGAACCGAGAGATGCACAATAAATGAGCACAGCGCCCCTCATTCGCACCCTGCAGGATATCGAACAGATCGAGAGCACCCCGCTGAGTGATCGCGACCTGCCCAGCAGCACCTTCGAGCTGATTCGCCGCACGGCGCAGACCAGTCCCGAGGCAGCGGCGCTGTCGTTCATTCTCCAGGGCACGGGAGAGGAAACCCCGCTGCGCCTGAATTATGCCGAGCTGCTCGGCAAGATCACCCAGACCGCCAACGCCTTCCACCGCCTGGGCCTGCGTCCCGGCAAGGCGGTGTCCTTCCTGCTGCCCAACCTGCCGCAGACCCACTACACCATCTGGGGTGGCGAGGCCGCCGGCATCGTCAATGCGATCAACCCGCTACTCGATCCCGAGCACATCGCCGAGCTGATCCACGCGTCCAACTCCGAGCTGCTGGTGACCCTGGCGCCCTTCCCAGGCACCGAGCTGTGGGACAAAGTCGATGCCCTGCGCGATCAGTTGCCGGAGCTGAAAGCGATTCTCTGCGTGGACATGGCCAACCTGCTGCCCGAACCACAACGCAGCGCGCTCAAGGCCCAGCGCGGCCTGCTGCCGGAGGGCGTGCTGGATTTCGATGAAACCATCGCCGCCTGCCCCGCCGACCACCTGGAAAGCGGTCGCGTGATCACCGCCGACGACATCGCCAGCTACTTCCACACCGGCGGCACCACCGGTACGCCCAAGCTGGCGCCGCACAGCCACGGCAACGAAGTGGCGATGGCCTACAGCATGAATCTGGTGACCCGCTTCGGTGTCGGCGACGTGACGCTCTGCGGCCTGCCGCTGTTCCACGTCAACGGCGTGATCGTCACCGGGCTGACGGCTTTCATCGGCGGCGCAGAAGTGCTGCTGGCCACGCCGCAGGGCTATCGCAACACCACACTGATCAGCAATTTCTGGAAGGTGATCGCGCGCCACAAGGTCAGCTTCTTCAGCGGTGTTCCCACCATCTATGCCGGCCTGCTGCAGATTCCCAGCGAGGGTCATGACCTGTCCTCGCTGAAATACGCCCTGTGCGGCGCCGCCCCCATGCCGGTGGAGCTGATACGCCAGTTCGAGGCCAAGACCGGCCTGACCCTGCTCGAAGGCTATGGCCTGACCGAAGGCACCTGCGGCAGCTGCGCCAACCCGCCAGCGGGCGAACGCCGCCCCGGCTCCATCGGCCTGCCCATGCCGTACTGCGAAGTGCGCATCAAGGTACTCGACGAGCAGGGAAGCTATCTCCGGGATGCAGCGCAGGATGAGATCGGCAACCTGTGCATCCGCGGTGCCACGGTATTCAAGGGCTATCTGCAGGCGAGCAAGAACGCCGGCATCTGGGTCGATGGCGACTGGTTCAACACCGGCGACCTCGGTCGCGTCGATGCTGACGGCTATATCTGGCTGACCGGGCGCAGCAAGGATCTGATCATCCGCGGCGGTCACAACATCGACCCGCAGATGATCGAGGAAGCCCTGCACAAACACCCCGCCGTGGCCATGGCCGCTGCCGTGGGCAAGCCAGACGAGAAGGCCGGCGAATTGCCGGTGGTCTACGTGCAGCTCAAGCCGGGCGCGCAGACCAGCGAAACCGAGCTGCTGGAACATGCCGCCGCACATATTCCCGAACGCGCCGCGGTGCCCAAGGACGCCTGGATCATCGATGCCATTCCGCTTACCGCGGTGGGCAAGACCTTCAAACCAGCACTGCGTTTCGATGCCATCGCCAGGGTTTACCAGGCGGCTGTCGATGAGCTGCATACGGATGTTCGGGTCGAAGTGCTGGTCGATGACAAGGCCGGTCAACTGGCCCACATCCACCTGCCGAATCAGGATCAGGCATTGGCTGCCAACATTGCCGAGCGTCTGTCCGGCTACGCGGTGGGCCATCGCATCCACTTCGCAGCGTGATCCAGAGCGCGCCAGGACGCGCGCCAGTTAACAGCTTCGCACTTTCGTGCAACCACTGGTCGGCAGAGCTTCAGGCAAGCATTGCCACGCCTGATGCCCAGGAATACTGTCGAATCCTATTCGTAGACACGACAGGGAGCGTTGGTGGTGCCCTCAGGCCTATTCGCCCGGCCAGGCCCGACGAGATCGCGATGAAACCGGCGCACTGGCAGGCAGACCTGCAGCAAATTCAACAGTTGCGACTATTTCATAATGTCGCCACCAGCAGCCTCGACCAGTTGCTGCGGGAATTTCGTGCCTGCGAGCTGGAAGCCGGCGAAGTACTGCTCTCCCCCTTCAATCGCAACCAGCACCTCTATCTGCTGATCGAGGGCCAGCTGCGCGTCTACCTCGGGTCACTGGACAACCAGGCCGTCAGCACCCTCGAAGTCGGCGACTGCGCCGGTGAAATCAGCTTCATCGACAACGAACATCCCTCCGCCTACGTCGTGGCCGAGCGCCCCTCCATCGTCCTGCGCCTGCACCGAGAATCACTGGTAGCGTTGTTCCAGCAATCTCCACAGATGATGCAGAACCTGCTGGAGCTGCTCTGCGATCGCGTGCGCCAAGGCAACCGGCAGATTCTCGACAGTGAGCAGAACGCCAACGTCGACACCCTCACCGGCTGCTTCAACCGGCGCTGGCTGGAACACGTGTTCGAGCGTGAGAGCACCCGCTGTGCCTTCAACGACGAACCCATGTCATTGCTGATGCTCGATGTCGACCACTTCAAGGCCTACAACGACCAGCACGGCCACCTGGCCGGCGATTACGCCCTGTGCCTGGTGGCGCATACCCTGAGCAGCCAGCTGAGGCCGAAGGACAGCCTGATACGTTTCGGTGGCGAGGAGTTCGTCATTCTCCTGCCGGAGATCGCCGATGAGGCTGCACGCGGTATCGGTGAGCGCCTTCGTATCGGCCTGGAGCAGATCGCGTCCTTCTATTCGCCGGTTGGTGTGCTGCCCGGCGTCACCATCTCCATCGGCCTGGCGCAGATGCAGCAAAAGGACAGCCTGCAAAGCCTTATCGCGCGCGCCGATGCGGCGCTATACCAGGCCAAGCAACAGGGGCGTAACTGCCTCTGCGGTTGATAATTTGCGACATTGGTGCGCTAGGCATTGTGGGAGGGGCTTTAGCCGCGACCGAATCGCCGCTGAAGCGCCTCCCACAGAGCTGCCGCGCACCGCCGCCCCTTCCCTTGCTACAGTGCCGAGCATAACGACAAGCCTGGATGGCCACCCTTTATGCGAAAACTGCTGATCGCCCTGCTCCTGCTGGTTCCCCTCTCTGCCCTCGCCGTACTGGGCCTGCCCCGAGTCATCGACGCGCAGATGAACAGCGTGGCCAGCCCGCCCCCTTATCCGGCCAGCGCCAGCGCACAGAAGCTGCACCAGGGGCTGTTCGTCGCCGACCTGCACGACGACGCCCTGCTCTGGGAGCGCGACCTGCTCAAACGCTACGACTACGGTCACTCCGATCTGCCGCGCATGCTCGAAGGGCGCCTCGGCCTGCAGGTGTTCTCCACCGTGACCAAGACGCCACGCGGGCTGAACATGGAGAGCAACGCCGCCGACAGTGACAACATCACCCTGCTGGCCATGGCCCAGCGCTGGCCGCGGGAAACCTGGAACAGCCTGCTGCAGCGCGCCCTGTACCAGGCGCAGAAGCTGCAGGATGCGGCGCACGCCAGCGAAGGTCGCCTGGTGCTGATCCGCAGCCGCGCGGACCTGGCCCGTTTCATCGAGGCCTGGGACAAAGACCCGCAGCGTGTGGCAGGCCTGCTCGCCACCGAGGGCCTGCAGCCCATCGAGAACCAGCTGGAGAATGTAGATACGCTGTTTGATGCGGGCTTTCGTATCGCCGGCCTGACCCACTTCTTCGATAACGAAGTGGGCGGCTCGGCCCACGGCCTGGCAAAAGGCGGGCTGACGCCGCTGGGGCGCCAGGTGATCGCACGCCTGGAAGAAAAAGCCATGCTGGTGGACCTGGCTCACGCCTCGCGCCCGCTGATCGACGATGTGCTGGCCATGGCCGCGCGCCCGGTGCTGGTCTCGCATACCGGGGTCGAGGGCACCTGCCCCGGCACGCGCAACCTCAGCGACAAGCACCTGCAGGCCATCGCGGCCACGGGCGGGGTGATCGGTATCGGCTACTGGAGCACCGCCGTGTGCGACACCTCGGTCGCGGCCATCATCAAAGCCATTCGTTATACGGCGGACAAGGTCGGCGTCGAGCACGTCGCCCTGGGCTCGGACTTCAATGGCACCGTGCATACACCATTCGACGTCACCGGCCTGGCGCAAATTACCGAGGGGCTGCAAACCGCCGGCTTCGACAATGACGCCATTGCCGCGATCATGGGCGGCAATGTACAGCGCCTGCTGCTGGCCAGCCTGCCGGAGAAATGAGGCGCTGGGCACACGCTCCTCTTGACAGACGCGAGCGAAGCACTTCGCCACGCCCGCGTCTTGCATTACACTGGCGGGCGTTCACTCCTTAACCAGTCGATGAGAAGCCCGTGCTCAAAGCACTCAAGAAAATGTTCGGCAAAGCCGAAGACGAGCAGCCACAACCAGCGCCGTCACCCGTAACAGCGCCCGCCCAGAGCGGTGACGCAGAGCACAAGCGTCCCCGCCAGAACAAGCCCGCCCGCACTGCCAGCGAGAGCGCAGGCGATAGCCCGGCGCAGCAACAGCCCCGCCCGCCCAAGGCCGACAAGCCACGCCGCGAGCGCCCAGCCAAGCCAGTAAGCACCTGGAAACTGGAAGATTTCGTGGTCGAGCCGGCCGAAGGTAAGACCCGTTTCCATGACTTCAAGCTCGCCCCCGAGCTGATGCATGCCATTCATGATCTGGGTTTCCCCTACTGCACGCCGATCCAGGCTGAGGTACTGGGCTACACCCTCAAGGGCCAGGACGCCATTGGCCGCGCCCAGACCGGTACCGGCAAGACCGCCGCGTTCCTCATCTCGATCATCACCCAGCTGCTGCAGACCCCGCCGCCGAAAGAGCGCTACATGGGCGAGCCACGCGCGCTGATCATCGCGCCAACCCGCGAACTGGTGGTGCAGATCGCCAAGGACGCTGCCGAGCTGACCAAGTACACCGGCCTGAATGTCATGCAGTTCGTCGGCGGCATGGACTTCGACAAGCAGCTCAAGCAACTGGAATCGCGCTTCTGCGACATCCTCGTGGCCACCCCGGGCCGCCTGCTGGACTTCAACCAGCGCGGCGAGGTGCACCTGGACATGGTCGAGGTGATGGTGCTCGACGAAGCCGACCGCATGCTCGACATGGGCTTCATCCCGCAGGTGCGCCAGATCATCCGCCAGACGCCGATGAAAGGTGACCGCCAGACCCTGCTGTTCTCCGCCACCTTCACCGAAGACGTGATGAACCTGGCCAAGCAATGGACGGTCAACCCGGCCATCGTTGAAATCGAGCCGGAGAACGTCGCCAGCGATACCGTCGAGCAGCACGTGTACGCCGTAGCCTCGGCTGACAAGTACAAACTGCTCTACAACCTGATCAGCCAGAACGACTGGACGCGGGTCATGGTCTTCGCCAACCGCAAGGACGAAGTACGGCGCATCGAAGAGCGCCTGACTCGCGACGGCATCAGCGCCGTGCAGATGTCCGGCGACATTCCCCAGCACAAGCGTATCCGCGCCCTGGAAGGCTTCCGCGAAGGCAAGATCCGTGTCATGGTCGCCACCGACGTCGCCGGTCGTGGCATCCACGTCGATGCCATCAGCCACGTGATCAACTTCACCCTGCCGGAAGACCCGGACGACTACGTGCACCGCATCGGTCGTACCGGCCGCGCCGGCACCAGCGGCACCTCGATCAGCTTCGCCGGCGAAGACGATGCCTTCGCCCTGCCGCCGATCGAGGCGCTGATCGGCCGCAAGATCCAGTGCGAAATGCCGCCGGACGAACTGCTCAAGCCGGTGCCGCGCAAGCACTGAGCCAGCGCAGGTCGAACCAAGGCGAAGCCGCGAGGCTTCGCCTTTTTCATGCCTGAGCTTCAGTCACCCAAACCCAGCGCCCTGGCCACCCCCGCACCATAGGCGGGATCAGCCTTGCTGCAATGGCCGATATGGCGCCGTTTGATCTCAGCGGATGCGTCGCCCATCGCCCTGGCCGTGTTCTCGAACAACACCTGCCGCTGCGCCGGGCTCATCAGGCGGAACAGATCCCCCGGCTGATGAAAGTGGTCATCGTCGACGCGGTGATCCCAGTTGGTCGCGCTCCCCTCCAGTGGCAACGGCGGCTCGCGCAGTTCCTGCTGATCCTCCCATTCGCCCTGACTGTTGGGGTAATGGGCGATGGTCGAGCCCTGATTGCCGTCGGTGCGCATCTGACCGTCCCGGTGGTAGCTGTGGTACGGGCAGCGCGGCGCATTGACCGGGATCAGGTTGAAGTTGACACCCAGCCGATACCGCTGGGCATCGCCGTAGGAGAACAGACGCGCCTGCAACATCTTGTCCGGTGAAAAGCCAATGCCTGGTACGACATTGGCAGGCGAGAACGCTGCCTGCTCTACCTCGGCGAAATGGTTGTCCGGGTTGCGATTGAGCTCCAGCACGCCCACCTCGATCAGCGGGTAATTGGCATGCGACCACACCTTGGTCAGATCGAAGGGGTTGTGCGGGTGGCGACTGGCCTGCTCCTCGGTCATCACCTGAATACATAACGTCCAGCGCGGATAGTCGCCCCGCTCGATGCTCTGGTAGAGATCACGCAGATGGCTTTCACGGTCGGCGCCGATCACGCTGGCCGCCTCGGCGTCGCTGAGGTTTTCGATGCCCTGCTGGCAGCGCAGGTGAAATTTGACCCAGAAGCGCTGATTGTCCGCATTGACCAGGCTGAAGGTATGACTGCCAAATCCGTGCATGTGCCGGTAACTGCGCGGTATACCGCGTTCACTCATGGTGATGGTGACCTGGTGCAACGCCTCGGGTAGCAGACTCCAGAAGTCCCAGTTGTTGCTGGCACTGCGCAGGCCGCTACGCGGATCGCGCTTGACCGCATGGTTGAGGTCGGGAAACGCATCGGGTCGCGGAAGAAGAACACCGGGGTGTTGTTGCCGACCAGATCCCAGTTGCCTTCATCGGTATAGAACTTCACGGCGAAGCCACGGATATCACGCTCGGCATCGGCGGCGCCACGTTCCCCAGCCACCGTGGAAAAACGCACGAACACCGGTGTCTGCCTGCCTACCGAGGCGAACAGACTGGCGCGGCTGAAACGGCTGATGTTGCCCGTCACGGTGAAGGTGCCATAGGCACCTGCGCCCTTGGCATGCATGCGCCGCTCGGCAATCACCTCGCGGTCGAAATGGGCGAGTTTCTCGATCAGCCAGATGTCCTGTAGCAGAGCCGGCCCTCGAGGCCCGGCGGTCTGGATGTTGAGGTTGTCCACCACTGGCGCACCGGTGGCATGGGTCAGCTTCTGTTTGGACATGACAGGTACTCCTCAAGCAAATATGCCGAACGACGGGCGAACGCCAGCCGCCAGCGGAATCGATGGCAGCCGACAATTGCGCGCGATGATTTAGTCCGAGGTCTTCCAGGTCGCAGGCAGGGACAGGTCGCCCGAGGCGACATCCCAAACGCTGGAGACACACAACAACGGGTCATGCAGATCGGCATTGACCTGCAGCGCGGCGGTCACCCCGTCGTAGTTGAAACTGGCGGGGAAACCAACGGCTGCGAGTGGAACACGAATCTGCGCCGCGTCGTTCTTCACACTCAGGTCATAGCCTGGCGAATCGATGTACAGCGGCACGCCTGGCCAGGTGGCGGGCAACTTGGGTGTGGCGCCCTCTGGAATGTCCCGCACCTTCAGGCCGCTGGGCCCACAGCTGGGCTCCTTGGTCAGCACCACCCAGTGCGAGTGCCACAGGCCACCGTCATTGCCCTTGTCGCCGTCACCGTTCTCGTCGAGCTGCGGGGTGTCGTCGAAATCAGGGTGCGAGGTCAGCGCCAGGGCAAGAATGCCCGACTCCTGCTCGAATCCCACCGAGCCGCTGTCCAGACTCGTCGGCCAGACGTAGCTGTAGACCTCTGCACCGGCAAAGCTGCCTTTGGCGGTGGGCAGACGACTACCAGCCTGGCCATCGACCAGTTGCTCGAAGACCAGATCGCTACCCTCCTTGAACACCCGGGTATGCACCAGATCGAAAGCCGCCTCGATCTGCCCGCCCTTTTCGCTGTGGATACCTTCCGGGCCGTGAGCCCAGGCCGGGTTTGCCAGCATGGCCAGCCACGCACTTAGCGTCAGCGTGTTCATAAGCGTCCCTAGCCTTTGGCAAGATATTCAGCAGTGGAAATCACGGGCGCGTAGCCGAAGCTGAGCGCCGCCATGAATGCCGCATGCACGTGCTCGGCCGGCACCTGTACACCGTTGAATTGCAGATCGAGCGTGGCACAGGCGTCATGCAGCACCGTGGTGTCGTAGCCGAAATCCACCGCGGCTCGGGTGATGCCATCAACGCACATATGACTCATGTTGCCGACGATCACCACGGCGTCGATGGCGTGCCGATCGAGTACCGCCTTGAGTTCGGTTTCGCGAAAGGAGTTGATGTAATGCTTGAGCACCACCGGCTCGTCACCCTGATTGATGACGCTGGGATGGATATGCGCCCCCTCGCTGCCGGGTCGAAAGAACGGCGCATCGGCACTGGTGAACTCATGCCGGATGTGCACCACCAGATCGCCGCGTTCACGAAAAACGGCGATCACCTGTGCCGCCTTCGCGGCAGCGGCCTCGACCTTGCTCAGCGTCCATAGGCCGCCTGGGAAGTAATCGTTCTGGATATCCACGACGATCAGGGCTGTCTTGCTACTCATGGGTCAGTCCTCGAAATGACATTGAATGGCCGTTGCTGGTCGATCAGCTACGCAGGAAGGCCAGCATGTCCGCGCCCAGTTGTTCCTTGTGGGTATCGGTGATGCCGTGAGGCGCTCCGGGGTAGGTGACCAGCTTGGCGTGTGGCACCAACTTCGCCGAAGCTCTGGCAGCGGCGTCCACGGGCACGATCTGGTCGTCATCGCCATGCAGGATCAGCGTCGGCACATCGAACTTCTTCAGGTCGTCGCTGAAGTCGGTTTCGGAGAAAGCCTTGATGCAGTCATAGGCATTCTTGTGACCCGCCATCATGCCCTGCATCCAGAACGCGTCGATCACTCCCTGCGAGGGTTTGGCACCGGGGCGGTTGTAGCCAAAGAACGGCCCACTGGCGACGTCGCGGTACAGCTGCGAACGATCGGCGAGCGATGCCGCGCGGATGCCATCGAATACCGAGAGTGGCAGACCACCCGGATTGGCCTCGGTCTGCACCATCAACGGCGGAACAGCGGCGATCAGCCCCGCCTTGGCCACCCGGGCGGTGCCATGCCGGCCGATATAACGCGCCACCTCACCGCCACCAGTGGAAAAACCGAACAGCGAAGCGCCACGCACATCCAGGTGATCGAGCAGTGCAGCCAGATCATCGGCGTAGGTGTTCATTTCATTGCCATTCCAGGGCTGGCTGGAGCGTCCATGACCACGCCGGTCATGAGCGATCACCCGATAGCCGTTGCTAGCCAGGAACATCATCTGCGCCTCCCAGCTATCGGAGTTCAGTGGCCAGCCATGGCTGAGCACCACGACCGGGCCACTGCCCCAGTCCTTGTAGTAGATCTGTGTACCGTCGCGTGTGGTAATGGTGCCCATGGTTCTACGCCCTCCATTCTCGGTTTGCGGATGGGCAGTGCCGGGGCCAGCGCCCCGCACGCAACCACCCAGGGGTAACAACATCACCGTTGCCAGCGCGGCAGAGCCGAGCAGCAATTGGCGACGTCCGTTATTCAAAGGTTGTTCAGGGGTTTGCGGCATGAGTTGCCCCTCCCTTGGCCGAAGATCGCGGCAGACGCAGCCGCACCAGATTCCAGGTACGCACCTGCTCTTCCCACTCGTCGCCTTCGGCGGGGGTCAATGGCAGCGCCAGATTGCTGATCACCATCCAGTCGCCCTGCACCACGCTGCTGGCTGGGAATAGCAAGCCCAACGGGGCTCCGCTGGCGCTGAGGCCCTGGAAACCACCGGCACGCATACGGATGAGCCCCTGTTCATCGACTCCCAGAAGCTGGTCGACCTGATTGGCCAGCAGCCACAGCAGACCGTCGTGAAACAGCAAACCATCGGCTCCGGGCAGGCTTTCAGCCACTACCTGCAACTTGCCACCAGGCAGCGGCATGCGCAGCAGGCGGCCATCACCCGCGTTGTTGATATAGAGATGGCGCTCGCCATCATCGAGGGCTAGTCCATTGGCGCCAAAGGGCAGGAAGCCCGCCGTCGCGAGGAGCGGATCACGTGACAGCACTTCAAGCGAACAGGGTTTGCAGTGCGTGGCGTCGGCGATTCGATACAGTGCGCCCTGAAAGGAGTCGGACACATAGAGATCACCATTGCCGGCGAATACCAGGCCGTTGGGAGCAGGCATGCCACTGGCAGCGAACTCGATCCGATCCTGGCTACCGTCCGGGTTGTCCACCATGCGAGCCACCGGAGCTGGCGGTGCGAGCCGGGGGAAATCGAGCACATCCTCCACCGGGGTGTCCGCCGTGAAGTCGGCCAGGATGCGTTGCAGCTTGCCGGCACCGAAATTGAGGATGTAGAGCTGGCCGTCGGCATAACCCAACCCGGTCAGCGGCATGCCGGCGAATGATCGCTGCGCCAGCAGGCCGCCATCGGCTGCGTAGCGAAGCAGTTGATTGTTGCGCTCGGAGGCGGGCTGACGCATATCGAACGTGCCGACGTAGATTTCGCCGTTGTGCGGGTTGGTTGCCAGACCTTCGGGGTAGCGCACCCCTGACGGCAACTCGACGAATGGCTCGACCTCGAGCACTTGGGGCCCGAGCGGCTGCGCCTGGCTGGCGGCAAACGCACCGGCCAGTACCAGACATATGCCCAAGCTGCACGTCGACGGACTCATATAGCCTCCCCTCGCGCCGATTCACATCGAACGCTTCTGAAGGCTCGTCAGCTCGAACGGCGACTGGCGAGCGTTTAGTCGATGCTCGCCGTAGTGCGTGCTCGCCCACTACGTAAAATCGGCAAATCTCACTGCCCGGCGATTTGCCTGTTTTACGTAGCGAGCACCGTTGCACGCGTGCAGCCTGAGGGCTCCCCTCCGGCCAGGACGCCGCCATGCAACCGCGAATGACGCCACGCCAGCGCGCCCGCCAGGCCGCCCATGAGCAATTGCTGCAGCAGGTGCTGGAGCTGCTACCGCTGGCCGGCGGGCGCACGCCTCGTCTGACCGAGCTATGTCGAATGGTAGGCGTCAGTGAGCGGACCTTGCGCAGCGCCTTCGTGCATACGCTGGGCATGGCGCCGGCACGTTATCTGCGCCTGCGACGCCTGCACCTGCTGCGCGCCGCACTGGCCATAGCCGATGGGCAACAGAGCAGCGTCGCGGCGATTGCACAGCGTTTCGGTTATACCGACTGCGGACGTATGGCCGCGGAGTACTACGGAGTTTTCGGCGAGTATCCCAGTACCACCTTGCAGCGACCACTCAACGCGGGTTGAGCGGCCCGGTGAGCAAGCGGCGACTACGCAGTGATTGCGACGGCAACTCACCGAAATAGAGCCGGTACAACCCTGCGAAGCGACCGAAATCCCAGACCCCGAAACGGGCACAGATATCGGTGATGGTCTCATTGGCTTGTGCATGCAGAATGGCCCGGCGGATCGCATGAAGACGATGCTGCATGAGATAGCGGTGCGGACTCATGCCCAGGTAGCGGGTGAACAGATTGCGTAATGTGCGCTCCGAGGTGCTGCACGCCTGACACAGATCGGACATATGCAGCGGGGCATCCGGTGTCACCTCCAGCAGCTCCAGGGCACGGCGGAGAATCTGCTGATGCCCGGCGTGATGTCGCGGAGCCAGCCTCACCGGCAACAGGCTGCGAAACACCAGCGCCATCAACTCTGCCTGTGCTGCACGCTCGGCCGCCGGAACATGCAGGTCCTGCGGCGCACAGTGGTCGATGCGTAACAGACGTAGCGCCAGCCATTTCAGCGGCGCCAGATCCTGTTGAGCCACGCAGACCAGGTTGCGGGAAAGAATCGACAGATCGAACTCGTCTTCATGCTGCTGCGCCCAGCGCAGTACCAGCTCGCATGACATGGCCACCGTCATCCAGCTCGCTGGCTGGCTCGCATCGATGTGGAACATGGCTTCAGGCACCATCCAGCCGATCAATCGACGGTCGAGGCGCTTGCCGCCCAGCACCGTGCATTCGTGCCGGCTCAGCGGCAGGAAGATATTGAAGAAGCCCGGCAGACCGACGCCACTGTAGACCGTGCCCGCCCCCTCGCGACCGAACATAAGCGCCACGCCATCGAGCTCGACGACACGTAAACGCCAGTCGCGCTGCTGCCGTGAACGCAGCAGATAACGGCCCTCTACCCCGTACAAGGCCTCCTCGAACTCATCGAAGTCGGCGCAGATCAACCTGCTCATCTTGCCCCCACAGCAAACGCTAGGCGCTTGGTATAGAACCACCTGGAATCAACAAGAGAAACCAGTGTAGAAGCATTCGCATCCGTTTGCCGTTCCAGTCATCTGCGCATTTCGCTCACTACCCAATGACGTCTGTGCCTTGCAGCCGAGGCGCCCAGTCCTCGACCTCGGCTTTTTCCAGGCGTCGCTCCAGGGTTCTGCGCCAGGACGGCACCAGCGGCAGGGCCAGGCATTCACGCAACAGCTCGGGCTCCACGCGCTTGTCGAACAACACCGCAGAAAGACGGCTGAGCGACCAATCGGCATGAATGCGCTCCACCACCTGCAGCCGGTCTCCCACGCCAACGACGCCTTCCTGCAGAACCCGGTAATACCAACCGGTACGGCCGGACTGCTGCACCCGCAGCGCCAGGTTGGCAACGCCGAAGCGATCACTCAGTTTCCAGCACGGCATGCGCCCCTGGGAAACCTGCAGCAGGGCCGACCCCGCACGTATGAGGTCGCCCAGACAGACGTCATCCTCGGTCCAGCCCGTGGTGCTGAAGTTTTCGCCGAAAGCACCGGGCTGCGTCAGCAATGGATGCTCGCCCAACTCGGCCAGCCAGGCGGCGTAGTGTTCGCGCGGATAGTGGTGGATGGCCTTTTCCACGCCGCCATGCACCCGCAGGTCGCCCTGCTCGTCTCCGGCAAGCCCCAGCGTGGTCACCGCCAGTGCTTCCTGGCGTGGCGCCTTGGCAATGCCGCTGCGCGAGCCAGGCCGGGTGAAAGGCTGGGCACGGCCGGTCAGCAATGCATCGAGTTGCAGGCTGTTCATGCGGCCTCCGGGGGTTGATGTTCGCGGCAGATCAATTTGGCATCACTTGACTGCAGCGGCTCCTGGGTCAGACCGCAGAACGGCTGGCCATCGACCTGCTGGTGAAAACGGCAGCTACCACAGAGACCGAAGCCCGGCACATCGGTGTCGCGCTGAATTTCCCGCAGAAGGTCGGTCAGCAGGGTTTTCAATTGCCCTGCCTGAGCCCCCAGGCGCGCTTCGCCAGCAGCAAGGAAATCCGGCGGCAGCAGCGTCTGCAGCAACGCCCAGGCCGGGTCGGTGAGCGCCAGGTGCACGCTGCGCTTATCGCGTGCGTCCTGCGTCTTGATGATCAGCCCCTTGCCTTCCAGCGCCTTGAGCGACTGCGACACCGTGCCCTTGGTCAGGCCGAGGTAATCGGTCACACCCAGCGGTGTATTCGAATAGTGGTTGCAGCGCGCCAGGTACATCAGCGCACTGAGCTGGATGGGCTGCAACTCGGCCAGCAGCGGGTGCTGGCGAAACCAGATACGGGTCAGGCTGGAAAGTCTTTCGAGCAGATCGAAGAGAGTCGTGTCGGTCATGTATCACTCCTGTCGAAACATAGTATCGACTAAACACCATGTTGACAAAGATCGATTTGAGCGTAGCCTGTGATTCAGTATCGATTCGATACCAAATTAACGAACAGGAGATTGACCATGACTCAAGCACGCTTCTATCACGCCGGTTGCCCCGTCTGCGTATCGGCCGAACAGACCCTGTTGAACCTGCTGGCTCCGGAGGTGAAGGTGGAGATCGTTCACCTCGGCGAACAGGCCACCCGCGTGGCGGAAGCCGAACAGGCCGGGGTCAAGTCGGTCCCCGCACTGGTGGTCGAAGGCCAGGTACTACACCTGAACTTCGGCGCTTCCATCGACGACCTGAAGTAACCCAGAGCGCGCGAGACGCCCAGCGGCGTCTCGCTCCCCGGCGAGGAGAAACGATATGAAGGTGAATGTTTTCGATACCCACGTACGCACGCGTGACGGCCGCTACTTGCACTTCGATGTACTGATCGAGGGTAACGACCAAGGACGAGCCAACCAGTTCGCCCAGGACTGGATGGCCGAACGCGGCCTGCAAGGCGACGATATCGAACAAAGCCGCTGCCAGTTCTGCCACAGCGAGCCCGCACACCCCGAAGTCGCTGCGGCCATCAGCAGCAAAGGCTATTTCATCATTCCTCTGCAAGGCTGCTAGGAGACACCCCATGAACGCCTATCGTCCCTTGAACTGCGATCTGCACGACTACCTGGAAATTGCCTGCATGCATGGCTATCGCTTGCTGATCGAACGGCTCGAAGGTCCGAGCTTCGAGGCCAACGCGCTGACCACGCGCACGACAGCCAGCAAGGAGGAGTTTCTGGTGGTGCAAGGCGACACCGGCCAGCAGGAGCTGCGCCTGGATCGGTTGCTGGCCATCACCCCGCTCAACACCGGCGCCAGCTTCGGCCGGATCGTGCTAGCTGACAGTTACTGCGCCGTCTGAGTGCCTATCGTGTGCCTGAAACAAGGTCGCATTGCCATCCGAGGATCAATCACCCATGCCCATTTTCCGACTCACCATCCGCCATGACGATCAGTTGCTTGGCCATTTCGAGTCCGATCTGCCTGCGGCACTGCAGGCCATCCGGAAAATCTCTGCCAGCCTGAGCGCGTCAGGGTACAGTCTCGACCTGCTCGTGGCGCACAGCGAACGGCGCCTACTGGAAAGTGGCCCTGACGGCGTGCGCATGATCAGCCGGGAGCCACTGTTCGTCCCTGAACCTCTCGAGCAGTACCTGGACAGCGCCCCCTGACGAAATCACCTTGCACAGTGGATAGACGCGGCATGCAGCATTGCGATTACCTGATCATCGGCGCCGGCATTGCCGGCGCGTCCACCGGCTACTTCCTCGCCAGCCACGGCAGGACGCTCCTGCTCGAGCGCGAGGCGCAGCCCGGTTATCACGCCACCGGCCGCTCGGCCGCGCTTTACACCGTGGCCTACGGCACGCCGCAGGTCCGCGCACTGACGGCCGCGAGCCGCGCCTTTTATGACGCACCACCAGCCGGTTTCGCCGAACATCCCTTGCTGACGCCGCGCGGCGAGCTGGTGGTGGATTTCAGCGGTGACGCCGCCGAGTTGCAGCGCCAGTACGCACAAGCCCGCGAGCATGTCACCGAGGCTCGCCTGCTCGGCGCTGACGAGGCTTGCGCGCTGGTGCCTGTGCTGCGCCGTGAGCACGTGCATGGCGCACTGCTGGACCCCAGCGCCGCCGATATCGATACTGCAGCGCTGCACCAGGGTTACCTGCGTGGCATCCGCCAGCAAGGTGGTGAGATTCACTGCAACCGCGACGCGCTGGCGATCATGCGCCACGCTGGCGGCTGGCAGGTGGATTGCGCCGGGCAAAGCTACCGCGCGACTGTGCTGATCAATGCGGCCGGTGCCTGGTGCGATGAGATCGCGCACCTGGCCGGGCTGCCCGGCATCGGCCTGCAGCCCAAACGCCGTGCGGCCTTCACCTTTGACGGTCCGACGGGTGTCGACTGCCAGGCCTGGCCGGCGCTGGTAAGCCTGGATGAGTCCTTCTACTTCAAACCCGATGCCGGCCTGCTGCTGGGCTCACCCGCCAATGCCGACCCGGTAGTGCCGCATGACGTACAGCCGGAAGAGCTCGATATCGCACTGGGTATCCATCAGATAGAGGCACACACCACCTTGCAGATTCGCCGCCCGGCGCATACCTGGGCCGGCCTGCGCAGCTTCGTCGCCGACGGCGATCTGGTCGGCGGCTTCGACACTCACGCCGATGACTTCTTCTGGGTAGCAGCACAGGGCGGCTACGGCATCCAGACCAGCGCGGCCATGGGCCAGGCCTGTGCGGCGCTGATCCGTCGGCAGTCGCTGCCGGAACACCTGGTAAAAGCCGGCGTTGACGAGGCGATACTCAGCCCGCGGCGCCTGCTGGGCTGAGCAGTTGGAAGGTTTTCAGCCGCCAGTGGCCTCGTTCTTTGAGGCCAACTGCCGCTCTCACACACTCAATTCCATTACCCGATCCTGCCCTGGAATCAGGTTTCCACGCCCTGCTCGAGTGGTTTCTCGGGATCTTCCTGCTGTGCCTCGGTGTCCTGCTCCTTATCATCCTTGCCCAAGGCGCGATTGGTGGACTCCTGCAGAGAGTCCACCTGGCGGTTGACCTCATCGACCACTTCGCCGACCGACTCCTCGATCAGCGCCTGCGCTTCCTTCTTCGCCTCCTCCGCGAGTTTCTGCGCTGACTGTTCGGCCGCATCGCAGCCGACCAGAGTTATCAACGCCAGGCCCAGTGCGACAGGCGCAAGTCGGTTTTTCCAGTGTGTGTGCATCATGGCTCTCCAGTTTCGAGGACCCGGCCAGACGTTGTGCATAGCCGGGTTAAAGTCTGTGATCAGATCTGCGCGGGCGGCTGGCCGCGGGTCTTGTACAGCGACAGCAGCACACCGCCGATCAGCAGGCCCAGGGTTACGCTCAGGGACACCACCGCCGGGATCTTGCCGATGATCCCGACCAGGAAGATCTTCGCGCCGATGAACACCAGAACCAGGGCCAGCGCGTACTTGAGGTAGGCGAAGCGGTGGATCAGCGCAGCCAGGGCGAAGTACAGGGCGCGCAGGCCGAGGATGGCGAAGATGTTCGAGGTGTAGACGATGAACGGGTCCTGGGTGATGGCGAAGATCGCCGGCACGCTATCGATGGCGAACACCAGGTCGGCGCACTCGATCATGATCAGCGCCAGGAACAGCGGCGTCACCCACAGCACGCTGCGGCCCTGGCCATCGTCCTGACGGACGAAGAAGCGCTGGCCATGCAGATTGTCGGTAACACGCAGATGCTTGCGCAGGAACTTCACCAGCACGTTGTTCTGCAAGTCCGGCGCATCGTCGAGCTTGGAGAACAGCATCTTCACGCCGGTGAAGAACAGGAAGGCACCGAACACGTAGAGGATCCAGGCGAACTCGTGGATCAGCGCGGCGCCCAGGCCGATCATGATCGCCCGCAGCACCAGCACGCCCATGATTCCCCAGAACAGCACCTTGTGCTGGTACTGCCGCGGGATGGCGAGAAAGCTGAAGATCATGGCCATGAGAAACACGTTGTCCATCGACAGCGATTTCTCGATCAGAAAGCCGGTGAGGTAATCCATGCTGGCGTCGCCGCCCTTCTGGAAGAACACCCAGACACCGAACAGCAGACCCGCAGTGATGTAGCCACCCGACAGCAATAGGCTCTCGCGCACGCCGATTTCGCGGTTATCGCGATGCAGCACGCCAAGGTCGAAGGCCAGCAGGGAGATGACGACAGCGATGAAGACCAGCCACAACCAGGTGGCCGTGCCGAGGAAGTCGGCGAAGAGAAACGGTTCTAGGGCAGTCATGAGCCCCTCCTACAGTCAGATTGAACAGACTGTGATTCCGACATCGCGGTGTTAACCGCCAGAGGGGCCCGGCATCACGGGCGCAAAGATACTCAGGCCAAGAATGCTGCTCAACGAGACGATTTTTGCAAAGTATTTCCGGCTCTACGCCGCTACAGAGCCTGCTGCCGTCTTGTAGGAGCCAGCCTGCTGGCGATCAGCCGCCGGCACCAGGATCGCCCGCAAGCGGGCTCCTACGGGGTTCGCTGTTTATCCGAAGGTTTCAGAACAGTCCGAGCTGCCCGTCCACCAACCGCTCGAAGTCGCCGCCGACGAACGGCAGGATGGCATCGGCCACCGGCTTCAGCTGGCGGCTGATGTAATGCTCGTAGTCCACCGGCGACAGCAGACGCTCCAGCGGTTGCGGCCCGCCTGTGGTGATCAGATAGCTGATCCAGCCGCCACGCTGATATTGCAGCGGCCGGCCAAGACGCTGGTTGTGCTCGTCGGCCAGGCGCGCGGCGCGCACATGCGGCGGCACGTTGCGCTGGTAGTCGTCGAGGCGCCGACGCAAACGCTTGCGATAGACCAGCAACTCGTCCAGCTCGCCGGCCAGGGTGCTTTTGACGTAGGCGCGCACGTAGTCCTCGTACGGCAGCCCGGCAAACACCAGGCGATACAGCTCCTGCTGAAAGCGCTGAGCCAGCGGCGACCAGTCGGTGCGTACCGTCTCCAGCCCCTTGAATACCATGCGCTCGCTGCCATCGGCGCCGAGCACCAGACCAGCGTAGCGCTTCTTGCTGCCCTCTTCGGTGCCACGGATAGTGGGCATGAGAAAGCGTCGATAGTGGGTTTCGTACTGCAACTCCAGCGCGCTGGTCAGGCCATGCTCCTGCTGCAGATGCTCACGCCACCAGGCGTTCACGCGGGCCACCAGTGCGCGGCCGATGCGCGTTGCCTCGTCCTCGTCATGAGCACGGCCGAGCCAGACGAAAGTGGAGTCGGTGTCGCCGTAGATCACCGCATGCCCCTCGGCTTCGATCAGCTCACGGGTGCGCTTCATGATCTGGTGCCCGCGCAGGGTGATCGACGAAGCCAGGCGCGGATCGAAGAAACGGCAGCCGCTGGAGCCAAGCACGCCGTAGAAAGCGTTCATGATGATCTTAAGGGCCTGCGACAAGGCCGCGTTGCCGTCACGCTTGGCCGCCTCACGGCCCTGCCAGACGCGCTCGACGATGGCCGGCAGACAATGCCGGGTACGCGAGAAACGCGCGCCGCGAAAGCCTTCCACCGAGTGTTCGTCATCCGGTTGCTGCAGGCCTTCGACCAGGCCTAGCGGGTCGATCAGAAAGCTGCGGATGATCGACGGATACAGGCTCTTGTAGTCCAGCACCAGCACCGAGTCGTACAGCCCGGGGCGCGAATCCATGACGAAGCCGCCGGGGCTGTTCTCGCCACGAATGTCGCCGAGATTCGGCGCGACGAAACCCAGGCGGTGCATGGGCGGCAGGTACAGGTGGGTGAAAGCCGCCACCGAGCCACCGCTGCGGTCGGCCGCCAGGCCGGTGACGCTGGAGCGTTCGAGGAGGAAAGCGAGCAGATCGGTGTGGGCGAAGATGCGCGTGACCAGCTCGCAGTCCTTGAGGTTGTAGAGGGCCAGCGCCGGCTTGTCCTCGTCGAACATGCGCTGGATCTCGTCCATCCGTGCATAGGGCGTGTCGATCGCCTTGCCTTCACCGAGCAACGTCTGCGCTACCGACTCCAGGCTGAACGAGGGGAAGCTCCAGGTCGCCGAACGCAACGCCTCGATACCATCGATGATCAGTCGCCCGGCCGCCTCGGCGAAGTAGTGCTGGCTGCTGTTGTGCTGGCGCCAGCCCATCACGTCGCCGCCACGCCCCAGCAGCAGCGGTACCTTGAGTTGCTCGGCGTGATCGCGCAGCACGCGCAGGTCGAACTGCACCAGGTTCCAGCCGATGATGGCGTCCGGATCATGCCGCTGCAGCCAGTCATTCAGGCGTTCGAGCAGCGTCTTGCGGCTGTCGCAGTACTCCAGGTCGAAGTCGACGATGCTGGCGTCACCATTGGCTGGGCCGAGCATGTACACCTGGCGCTGACCACAACCTTCCAGGGCGATGGAATACAGCTCGCCACGGGCGCTGGTCTCGATATCCAGCGACACCAGGCGCAGCGTCGGGCGGTAATCGGCGGCGGGTTTGAGCGACTTGCACAGCAGACTGCCGTCTTCCTGCTCGATACCGTCGAACAGCACGCTGGCGGTGATAAAGCGCTCCATCAGGTAGCGATCCGGCGGTCGGATATCGGCTTCGTAGACATCCACGCCGACCTGACGCAGCTTCTTCTCCAGCTGCAGCAACTGGCGGTACTGGCGGCAGTACAAACCCAGCACCGGGCGGCGCTTGAAGTCGCGCAAGGTCAGCTCGCGTAGCTCGACGCCTTTCTCATTACGCAATAGCGGCTCGGCCCAGGCACGCTGCTCGGCGGGGATGAAAGCCACCGTCTCCTGGCACGGCAGGCGTATCTGGCGCGGGCCGGCATCGGTCGCCAGCCAGAAGGCCACTTCTGTGCCCTCCGGCGTGTCGCGCCAATGGCGACTGAGCACGAAGCCTTGCTGGGGTTGCGTCATCAGGATTGGGTCACGGGTTGCACGGCGGGTCATGGGCACCTGTAGGAGCGGCTTCAGCCGCGATAGTCGCCGCTAAAGCGCCTCCCACAGGAGCATGTACTTCAAACTGGCCGGCCATTCTACGCCAGCGGTTACAATGGCGCCTTTTCCGGACGATGGTTCGATGAGCAACACACCTCCCTACGGCACCGGCGATGCCTCCTACCAGGCTGCCGGTGGCATCGACGGCCTGCGCGACCTGGTCGATGATTTCTACCGGCTGATGGACGAACGCCCTGAGGCGGCTGCCCTGCGCGCACTGCACCCCGCCGACCTGAGCACCTCGCGCGACAAGCTGGCGTGCTTCTTGAGCGGTTGGCTGGGCGGGCCGCGCCTGTTCGCCGAGAAATACGGCAGCATCAGCATGCCGGCCTTTCATGCCCAGTGGCCGATCGATCAGGCGCTGGCCGAAAGCTGGCTGAGCTGCATGGCCAGCGCCATCGCCCTACAGAACTATGCACCCGCCTTCGCCGACTACCTGCTGACCCAGCTGCGCGTCCCCGCCGAGCGCTCGGTACAGGCCAGCCAAAACCGTCATCGCAAGGAAATCTGATATGACTGACCAACTGATCATCGAAGACCTGCAACTGGGCGACGGCAAGGCCGTGGTCAAGGGCGCCCTGATCACCACCCAATATCGCGGCTGGCTGGCCGATGGCAGCGAGTTCGACTCGTCCTTCTCGCGCGGCAAGCCGTTCCAGTGCGTGATCGGCACTGGCAGGGTAATCAAGGGCTGGGACCAGGGTCTGATGGGCATGCAGGTGGGCGGCAAGCGTAAGCTGCAGGTGCCCGCGCACCTGGGTTATGGCGAGCGCAGCGTCGGCTCGATTCCACCCAACTCCAACCTGACCTTCGAGATCGAGCTGCTGGAAGTGCTGACCCGCGATGACTGACACCGCCCTCGCCACCCTGCGCGAGCACCTGCTGCAGGCATTGGAAAATCACCCCGGCCACGAGACCCGCCGCCTGTTCCATGGCCGCGGCCGCTGCTGGCCGGGGCTGGAGCAGATCACCGTGGACTGGCTCTCCGGCGTAGTGCTGGTGATGCTGTTCCGCGAACCGTCGCCAGCACTACGGCCGCTGCTCATGGAACTGCTGGAAACACCGCAATGGCAGGCCAGCGGTGCGCGCGGCCTGCTGCTGCAGCACCGCTATGTGCAGGGCAGCGAGAGCGAATGGCTGGCCGGCGAGCCACAGGCGCAATGGTCGATCATCGAGGACGGCCTGCGCTACCTGCTCGACCTCGGCAGCAAGCAGAACAGCGGGCTGTTCCTCGATATGCGTCTGGGTCGCCACTGGGTGCGCGAACAGGCGGCCGGCAAACGCGTGCTCAACCTCTTCGCCTATACCTGCGGTTTCTCCGTGGCGGCCATCGCTGGCGGTGCCGCGCAGGTGGTCAACCTGGATATGGCCCGTGCGGCGCTGTCACGCGGGCGCGACAACCATCGCCTGAACGAGCACGACCTGAGCCGGGTGGAGTTTCTCGGCCACGAGCTGTTCAAGTCCTGGGGCAAGGTGCGCAAGAGCGGGCCTTATGACCTGGTGATCATCGACCCGCCAAGCTTTCAGAAAGGCAGCTTCGCCCTCACCCAGGACTACCGCAAGATCCTCCGGCGCCTGCCCGAGCTGCTCAGCGAGCACGGCACCGTGCTGGCCTGCGTCAACGACCCGGACATCGGCCCGGACTTCCTCATCGACGGCATGGCAACAGAGGCGCCGCAGCTGCGCTTCGTCGAGCGCCTGGACAACCCGCCGGAGTTTCCCGATATCTCGCCCGAAAGCGGCCTGAAAGCGCTGGTGTTCCAACTGTAGCCCGGGCGAACCCTGAGAATTGCTGGCCCCGGACTGCATCCGGGCTACGGCCTGTGGGAGCCCCGCCCCGGGGCGAAGCTTTTGCTTCTGCGCCGCTGGCTTGATCGCATTCGCCGCGAGGCGCGGCTCCTACACAAGCCTTTTGCTCCTCCCTACCGAATACCCAGCCGCTTGGCCAAACGGCTGAGGTTGGCACGATCCACCCCCAGCTCACGCGCCGCATCGGCCCATTTGCCCTGATGGCGCGCCAGGCACTGCTCGATCAGTTGGCGCTGAAAAACATCCACCGCCGCACGCAGCTCCAGGCCTGCCGGAGGTAGATCAATGGGCGCCAGCACGTCGTCTGAGGCAGCCATCGCCTGGGCCGTCGGCAAATCCAGGTCCTGTATGTCCAGACTGAGAATGCGCGGTCGCTCGCCGTGACGCGCCAGTGCCTTGATCGCCGCACGGCCAATCAGGTGTTCCAGTTCACGCACGTTGCCCGGCCAATCATGACCGAGCAGCGCCTTCTGCGCCTCAGGGCTCAGGCGTAGGCTGCGCAGCCCGAACCGAGCGCGGTTCTCTTCGAGGAAGTAGCCGGCCAGCAACAGCACATCGCGACCACGTTCGCGCAGCGGCGGCACCGGCAACGGGTAAACGCTCAGGCGGTGATACAGGTCGGCACGAAAGCGTCCGGCGCGCACCTCAGCCGCCAGGTCGCGGTTGGTGGCGGCGATCACCCGCACGTCGACGCGGTGTTCGCGATCCGAACCAACCCGCTGCAACTGCCCACTCTGCAGCACGCGCAGCAGCTTGGCCTGGATCGCCAGCGGCAGTTCACCCACTTCGTCGAGAAACAGGCTGCCGCCATCGGCCAGCTCGAACTTGCCGCTGCGCTCGCTCATGGCCCCGGAGAAGGCGCCGCGTACATGGCCAAACAGTTCGCTCTCCACCAGCGCATCGGGTAACGCCGCGCAGTTGATGCTGACCAGCGGACGCTGCGCCCGCGGCGAGGCGGCGTGGATCGCCTCGGCCACCAACTCCTTGCCGACCCCGGTCTCGCCGGTGATCAGCACGGTCAGCGGGCTGTCACCGACCAGGCGAATCTCGTCCTGCAGCTTGCGCAGCGCCGCGCTCTGCCCCACCAGCTCGCGCGGTTGCTGCCGCGCCTGTTTGTACAGCTCGGTGAGCTGGCGCTCGGCCTCGACCCGCTGCGCCAGGCCGCTGATGCGCTGGCTGACCTTGACCGTGGCCGCGGCCAGGCTGGCAAAGGCCTCGAGGCTGTCCAGATCGAGCCGACCGAAACTGGCCGGGTCGAGCGAATCCAGGGTCAGCAGGCCCCAGAGCTGCTCGTCCAGGTACAGCGGGCAACCGAGGCAGTCGTGCACTTCCAGGTGGCCATGCAGCCCCTCGACCAGGCCGTCGTAGGGGTCAGGCAGGCCGCAGTCGGCAGCGAAACGCGTCGGTCCGGCGTGCTCCAGCAACGCAGCCAGACGCGGATGCTCGCTGACTCTGAAGCGCCGTCCCAGGGTATCGGCACTCAGCCCCTCGACCGCCAGGGGCACCAGAATTTCGCCGTCGAGTCGCAGCAGCGCCACGGCATCGCAAGGGAACAACTGGCGCAAGGCAGCGAGCAGGCGGCGATAACGCTCGCCGTCATCCAGCTCGCGAGACAGATCGGCGACCAGGGGAATAAGAGTTTCCAGCAGAGGATTAGCGGTCATTTCGACTACTCAAAGTCTTTATGACTCACACGCAAAGCGAGTCATTAACACAACAAATAAAGTAAGCCGCTGATATTAAAGGATTATTTAATTGGCACACTTACTGATAGGTATCTATCGCTAACGCTAGCACGCCACAACTGGCCAGACGAGCCACACCGGCTAATGCCAGTCAGTTAAGCGTCGCCGCTGCGAATACGTAGGAGCGGCGCCCCGCCGCGAACCAGGGCGATGCGCAATTGAAAAGCTTCGCCCCGGGGCGGGGCTCCTACGAAAGGCCGCTTTGGCAATCTTATCTGATCGGCATTAGCCACACCGGCACCTTTATTTGTCTTGCGGAGATACCCCCATGCTGACCAATGCTCAACGCGACCTGATCAAAGCCACCGTGCCCCTGCTGGAAAGCGGCGGCGAGGCGCTGACCACGTACTTCTATCGGATGATGCTCAGCGAATACCCAGAGGTACGCCCGCTGTTCAACCAGGCCCACCAGGCCAGCGGTGACCAGCCGCGCGCCCTGGCCAATGGCGTGCTGATGTACGCCCGCCATATCGACCGCCTCGAAGCCCTCGGCCCGCTGGTGCGTCAGGTGGTGAACAAACACGTGGCCCTGCAGATTCTCCCCGAGCACTACCCCATCGTTGGCGGCTGCCTGCTGCGCGCGATCCGCGAGGTGCTGGGTGCCGAGATCGCCACCGACGCGGTGATCGAAGCCTGGGCCGTGGCTTACCAGCAACTGGCCGATATTTTCATCGGCGCCGAAGAGCAGCTCTATACCGAGAATGCAGCGGCGCCGGGCGGCTGGCGCGGCGCACGCAGCTTCCGCGTGGCGCGCAAGGTGGTAGAGAGCGCCGAGATCACCTCCTTCCACCTGGTGCCGGTCGACGGCGGCGCCCTGCTCGACCATCAACCCGGCCAGTACATCGGCATGCGCCTGCTGCTGGATGGCGAAGAAGTGCGCCGTAACTACTCGCTGTCGGCTCTGGCCAACGGTCGCGAATACCGCATCAGCGTCAAGCGCGAGGTCGGCGGTCGTGTCTCCAATCATCTGCACGATAAGGTTCAGGTCGGCGACGAACTCGAACTGTTCCCACCGTCTGGCGAGTTCACCCTGAGCGCCTCGGACAAACCGCTGGCCCTGATCAGTGCCGGCGTCGGCATCACCCCGGCGCTGGCCATGCTCGACGCGGCGCGACACAGCGGCCGTCCCATCCACTTCATCCATTGCGCGCGCAATGCCGAGGTGCATGCTTTCCGCGACTGGGTCGATGCCCATGCCGCCGAGCATCCGCAGATTCGCCACTACGTCTGCTACAGCGAACCGCGCGAGGGTGACAGGGCCGACGCCAGCGGTTTTCTGAGCCGCGATCTGCTGGAGCAATGGCTGCCGGCCGAGCGCGATCTGGACGCCTACTTCCTCGGCCCGAAACCCTTCATGGCGCAGGTCAAGCGTCATCTGCAGGCGCTGGGCGTTCCCGCCGAGCAAAGCCGCTACGAATTCTTCGGCCCGGCTTCGGCACTGGATAGCTGATCAATCAGGAGGTAAACCATGTATCCGCTCAATCTTCCACCTGTGCAGATTCTTCATCTGTCCAGCCAACTGCTCTGGAGCGGCCTGATTCTGCTGCTCGTCGGACTGGTCGCGGCCTACGGCCTGGAGAAGCACCTGAATGTACCGACACTGGTATTGGCCCACAGCCTGACACTGATCGGTCCGAGCGTACTGAAGATCGGCTACGTGCTGCGTCTGATCGCACAGGAGCGCCTGAACGACAGGGCATGTGCTCATGCAGTTGCTTGATCGCCAGCAGGCCCTGGCCATTGCGCCGCTCTGGCGCCTTGGCTTTCGGCCGTTCTTCCTCGCTGGCGCCCTGTTCGCCCTGCTCGCCGTCGCCCTCTGGGCGGCAGCGCTGCACGGCCTGACAAACCCTGCGGTGCCCGGCGGCATGCTGGCCTGGCATCGCCATGAAATGCCCTTCGGCTTCGGCCTGGCGATCATCGCCGGCTTCCTGCTCACGGCTGTACAGAACTGGACGGGCCGCCCCGGCCTCAGCGGGCGGCCGTTGATCGCGCTGTTCGGCTTGTGGCTGACGGCGCGTCTGGCCTGGTTCGCACCCGTACCGCTGCACCTGCTGATCGCCGTGCAACTGGCCTTTATCGGTCTGCTCATCACGCAGATGGCGCGCCAGCTGATCGCAGCGAGGCAGCGTAACAACTACCCGATCCTGCTGGTCCTGAGCCTGCTCGCACTATGCCAGTCACTCACTCTCGCCGGCCTGGCAATGGGTGACGACGACCTGCAACGCCGGGGAGCGCTGGCCGCCCTGTGGCTGATTGCGGTAATGCTGAGCCTGATCGGTGGCCGCGTGATCCCCTTCTTCACCCAGCGCGGCCTGGGGCGGGCCGAGGCCTTCGCCGCCCATCCCTGGCTGGACCGTCTGCTGCTGGCCTGCGGCGTGCTGGTCGCGGCGCTGTTCGCCAGCGGGCACAACCTGCAGGCCCGCCCATGGCTGGCCGCACCGTTCATCCTGCTGAGCGCGCTGCACGGCCTGCGCCTGTGGCGCTGGTACCTGCCAGGCATCTGGCACGTGCCGCTGCTGTGGTCGTTGCATCTGGCCTACGCCTGGCTTTTGCTGGCCACACTCGGCATGGCCGCCTGGCACCTGGGCTGGCTGGCGCAACCCAGCCTGGCCAGCCACGCGCTGGCGGTGGGTGCGATGGGCGGGCTGATCCTGGCGATGATGGCGCGGGTCAGCCTCGGTCATACTGGCCGCGTGCTGCAACCGCCAAAAGCAATGCCCTGGGCCTTCGGCCTGCTCAATCTGGGCGCGCTGATTCGGGTCACATGCGGTGGCGGGTGGCTATGGTTGGCAGCGCTTTGCTGGGGCGTGGCCTTCGCCCTGTTCGCCTGGCATTACGCGCCGATGCTGTGTCGGGCGCGGGTGGATGGGCATCCGGGGTGAACGTCTGGTGCGATCAAACGGCTAGACCGTAGCCTGGATGCAATCCGGGGCAACGACTTCCCGGATTGCATCCGGGCTACGCTTTTAAAGTAATGACATCAATCGACCAGCGTGCAGGCCATCACCAGCGCATCTTCACGCCCGCCGACTGCCGGGTAGTAATCGCGACGGCGGCCCACTTCGTTGAAGCCGAAGCGCTCGTACAGGCGGTAGGCGCTCTGGTTGCTGGCGCGCACTTCGAGGAAACACTCGCGCCCGCCCAGCTCGTAGGCCTCTTTCATCAGGTGCTCGAGCAGACGCAAACCGAGGCCGCGACCCTGGCTTTCCGGCTTGACGGTGATATTGAGCAGATGCGCTTCGTCGAGGATCAGGTTGATCACACCGTGACCGACCTGCTGATTGCCCTCGAACATCAGCCAGCAGTTATAGGACTTGAGGCTGTCGGTGAAGATGCCGCGCGTCCAGGGATGACTGAAGGCGGCGTATTCGATTTTCAGCACGGCATCGAGATCCGCCTCGGTCATCGGGCGGAAGGAAATCGCATCGCTCATTAAGGGAGACTCGGGCGCAAAGACGGGGATTCTCAGGAATGTGCAGGCGTCAGCCAGCGCTGGCGAACGCGCCGCATGGCCTGCCAGAGTTCGCGCTTGCGCGCCGGCTCTTCCATCAGCAGCTCCAGTCCCGGCAGCGCCCAGCAAGCGCCAAGACCTTCGACCTGCAGTTCGCGGTTGTAGCTGTGTTCGTCGCCTTCGCCGGCAAAGCGAATGGCCGGCAGACCAACCAGCCATAGACAGGTGCTCGACTGTTCTTCGAGGCGCGCAGCGACGAAGCTCTGCACGAACTCCAGCGCCTCTTGCGGGCCCTGATCCATATTGCCGCGCACCAGCAGCGGCCAGCGCACCGGCTCGCCGAGCAGTTGCGGGCTGTCCGGTAGACCGGCGGCGCGCAGCAGATCCTTGAGCAGGATGTAGGCTGGATCGCGGCTCTGGAATGGCTGGCCGGTGGGCAGCTCCACCAACAGGGCGCAATCGCCGGCTCGCAGCAACTGCAGGGAAAAACGCGGCGGCGGAGCACTGACCCGAGCCGGCTTTTCCTCGACAGGTTCCGGCTCCGCCACCGGTTCGACAGCCGCCTGGCGCGGCTGGGCGCCCGGGCGCGGAATCTCGATCTTCGGCCGCTCGACCGGCGCTTCACGCACGGCAGCCGGAGTGACGGCAACAGGCTCTGGCACAGGCTCGAACGCTTCCTCCTGCTGCGGCTCAAGCAGCTCCAGACGCGACGCTGCCGCGAAGGGCAGTTCGGTACGCGGCAGCCAAGTGGCCACCTGCATGGCGTCGAGGTAGGCGCGACGGCGCTGTTCGGGAATCACAGGCGCTCCAGAGAGAGGATTTTCAACAGGGACGGATTGTCGCGTGAAATGGCCGGAGCGGGAAGCGTCGCAACGAGATTGCGGGCAAACAAAGCGTCCAAAAAACAAAAACCCCGCAGCTTGCGCAGCGGGGCTTTCGGGGTTCACCTGGGCTTACTGATCCCAGGGACGATCGCCATTCTCATCCTTGATGCGCGTCGGCAGACCCATTACGTCCAGCAGCTTGAGGAACGGCTCGGCCGGCAGCTCTTCGACGTTGACCATGCGCTGCGCATCCCACTCGCCACGCGCGACCAGCAGCGCGGCGGCGACTGGCGGCACGCCGGCGGTGTAGGAAATACCCTGACTGTCGGTCTCGGCGAAGGCTTCTTCGTGGTCGGCCACGTTGTAGATGAACAGTTCACGCGGCTGGCCGTCCTTGGTGCCCTTGACCAGGTCGCCGATGCAGGTCTTGCCGGTATAGCCCGGCGCCAACGAGGCGGGATCGGGCAGCACGGCCTTGACCACTTTCAGCGGTACCACCTCAAGGCCTTCGGCGGTCTTGACCGGCTTCTCGGAGAGCAGGCCAAGGTTCTTCAGCACGGTGAACACGTTGATGTAGTGATCGCCGAAGCTCATCCAGAAGCGCACGTTCGGCACGTTGAGGTGCTTGGACAGCGAGTGCACCTCGTCATGGCCGGTCAGGTACAGGTTCTGCACGCCCACCACCGGCAGATCGTCGGTGCGTTTGACTTCGAACATGCTGTTGCTGGTCCACTGACTGTTCTGCCAGCTGTAGACCGTGCCGGTGAATTCGCGGAAATTGATTTCCGGGTCGAAATTGGTGGCGAAGTACTTGCCGTGCGAACCGGCGTTGACGTCGAGGATGTCGATCGACTCGATCTTGTCGAAGTACTGTTGCTGCGCCAGAGCGGCATAGGAGTTGACCACACCCGGGTCGAAGCCGACGCCGAGGATGGCGGTCACGCCTTTTTCCTGGCATTCGGCCAGGTGCTTCCACTCGTAGTTGCCGTACCATGGCGGGGTTTCGCAGATCTTGCTCGGATCTTCATGGATGGCGGTGTCCAGATAGGCGACGCCGGTGTCGATACAGGCGCGCAGCACGGACATGTTGAGAAACGCCGAACCGACGTTGATGACGATCTGCGATTCGGTTTCGCGGATCAGTGCCTTGGTCGCTTCCACGTCCAGGGCGTTCAGCGCATAGGCCTTGATCTCGCCGGGCTGCTTGAGACCGCCCTTTGCCTGCACGCTGTCGATGATGGCCTGGCATTTGGAGATGTTGCGCGACGCAATTGCAATGCGACCTAACTCGTCATTGTGTTGCGCGCACTTATGGGCCACCACCTTGGCAACACCTCCTGCACCAATGATCAGAACATTCTTCTTCAATTGTTTCACCTCCAGGGAACTGCGTTGTTTAAAACGTTTGATGAGGTGGGCTGAAGCGGATCGCCGCCCGGCCCACCCTACGGCTCAAGGCTCGGTGTAGGGTGGGCTTCAGCCCACCATCAACGGTGTCACGACAGACTGGACAGGTAGTCGTCGAAGCCAAACTGGCGCGCCACCTCGACGCTACCGTCGAGTTGTTTCACCACGATGGACGGCATTTTCAGGCCGTTGAACCAGTTCTTCTTGACCATGGTGTAACCGGCCGCGTCGATGAACGACAGGCGATCACCGATCTGCAGCGGTTTGTCGAACTGGTACTCGCCGAAGATGTCGCCGGCCAAACAGGATTTGCCGCACACCATGTAGGTGTGTTCGCCGTCGTTCGGCGCCATCTTGGCGTTGAGGCGGTAGATCAGCAGGTCGAGCATGTGCGCTTCGATGGAGCTGTCGACCACGGCCAGGTGCTTGCCGTTGTACAGGGTGTCGAGCACGGTGACTTCCAGCGAGGCGCTGAGGGTGATTGCGGCTTCGCCCGGCTCCAGATACACCTGCACGCCGTATTTTTCCGAGAAAGCTTTCAGGCGCGCACAGAAGGCATCGATCGGATAGCCCTCGCCAGTGAAGTGGATGCCGCCGCCGAGACTGACCCACTCGACCTGGGCGATCAGGTGGCCGAAACGCTCTTCGATGGTGGTCAGCATCTTGTCGAACAGCTCGAAGCTGCCGTTCTCGCAGTTGTTGTGGAACATGAAGCCGGAAATCTGCCCCATGACCTGCTCGATCTTCGCTGGGTCCCACTCGCCCAGGCGGCTGAACGGACGCGCCGGGTCGGCCAGCAGATAGTCGGAGCTGCTCACCTGCGGGTTGACGCGCAGGCCGCGGATGGTGCCCTCGGTACGCGCGGCAAAGCGCTCGAGCTGACCGATGGAGTTGAAGATGATCTTGTCGCAGTTGGCGACCATCTCTTCGATCTCGTCGTCGGCCCAGGCCACGCTGTAGGCGTGGGTTTCGCCGGCGAACTTCTGTCGGCCGAGCTTCAACTCATAGAGGGACGATGAGGTCGTGCCGTCCATGTATTGCTGCATCAGGTCGAACACCGACCAGGTGGCGAAGCATTTCAGCGCCAGCAGCGCCTTGGCACCGGAGTTCTCGCGCACGTAGGCGATCTTCTCCAGGTTGACCAGAAGCTTTTGTTTGTCGATGAGGTAGTACGGCGTCTGGATCATCTCGTCGCCCCAGCAAGGTCAATCAATGGAGGTCTTTCGGGCACCTCTAAAAACTACCTGCGTTGCCATCGCTGCGTTAAAAACAGGCTCAAAATGCTCATTTACTACTCGTAAACTCCGCTTTTTCGCCTGTTTTTGCCTTGCGCTGACGGCCTCGCCTACGTTTTTAGAGGAGCCCTTTCAGCCCCCGGAAAAAAGTGGACGCGAATTGTGCCGATAACCGGCGAATATCGAAAGGGCATTGGGGATTTTTTGTACAACCGGTGATGACCGGAGCCTGCCTTGACTGAGCGGAACCCTACGGCCGAGCGGTTACAGTGATATGACCGGGCAAGGCTTATCCATCACCCGCGCTCCGGGGCGCACAAGGCTGGTGCGGGTCACATTGCTGCGATATCCGACGCGCTCAATGCTGACGAAACAGGCTCAGCAGGTGCTCGGCGATGGCGCCGCGGATGGTGTCGATGCTCAAGCGCGAGCAGTGAGCGAGCTTGGCGGGGTTGATACGGTGCAGGTGCAGCGATGGCATCCGCGCCTCGTACTCACGCAGATCGCCTTTCACCAGCACGGGCAGAAAATGTTCGCCGCGCGCCCGATAGCGCTCGATCAGCAAACGCAAGCCGGCCTGGAATGGTAATTCACGCGAGGCAATCAGACGCGACTCACCCGGTACCTTCATATATAGGCCGTCGAACCCCACCGTTTCACCTGGCAGGATGTGTACACCGGTGGGCTCCACCGCATCGGTGGGAATATCGTGAAAGGTGTCATGCCAGGCCATCTCGTCCGGCAGGATGGTGATACCGCCCTGCTCGTCCTGCGGCACCACGAAGCTGTAGTTGCTGTAGAGCTTCTCGACATAGCTGGAGTAGATGCACAGGCGGTTTTCGAACCGCCGTAGAAACGCGATGGCCTGAGCACGATCGGTAATCGCGTGCAGCTCCCAGTTCAGATCGCGCTGGTGCTGCAGCTCATGCCAACGGGCATCGACATTCAGGGCAAGGGCAGACATCAGGGACTCCAAAAACCGGTTCGCTGTTGCCACGGCAGAAAGTGTGCCACCTCTCCAACCCAGGTTTTCCCGGCTTTTCAAGCACTTGCCAGCGCTTCCGCCGCACAGCCCGTCCCAATGTGCCGAATCGCGTCACCTGCCTCTGATCGATTCGGACTCAAACCCGGCATCCACCTTGCAGTACAATCGTCGCTTTTAACCTGCCTGGAACCGGCGCCTCGATGATCGATCCCAAGCGCGTATTGCGCGCCCTCGCCGAACACTGGACGTTGCTCGAACCGCTCTGCGAGCGCTTCGACGCCGGCACCCTGAGCCTGGTAGAGCTACGCGGCCAGCTCGCCGTGCAATTGCCCGACGCCACGCCCAGCGACACCACTGCCCTGCTCGACACTTGGATTCGCCTGGACATCCTGGTGCCAGTGGCCAAGAGCCCCAACCGTTTCGAGCTCAACGCGCAGATCCACGATTTTCTCGCCTACCTGCGCCGCGAGCACCGCCTCGGCCTGTGCCTGGAGATCGAAGCCTACCTGCGCCACCTGGAGCGCCTGGCCGGCTATATCCAGGACGCCTTCGAAGTGCGCGATGCCAACGACCTGGCGCGTCAGTTGCGTCTGCTCGACATGCGCGTGCGCGACGTACTGAAGAAACTGGCCAACGACGAACAGGCGCTGGTCAGCGTGGCCGACCGGGCCAAGACCTCGGATCGGCAGATTCCCCTGCGCCAGCGCTACGCCGAGGTGCTGGCCACCTGGGACGAATACGTCGAACCGATGATCCAGCTGGTCGCCGCCGACGGCGCCTTCGAGCAGGGCGTACGCCGCGTCGAACAGGTGCTGCTGCGTCTGCTCGGCGACCAGCAGCGCCTCGGCCAACTGGTCGACGACGACCTGCTGCTGCGCACCCACGCGCGCATCCTGGAAATGCAGACCACTGCCCAGCTGACCCTGCGCAAGGCTCGCGAGCTGCTGCTGCCGCTGCGCGAGGAAGCCCGCCGGCACAATGCCGTGACCCGTGGCGCGGCACTGGCGCTGTCAGTGATCCGCAAGAAGGGCATCGACGCCGTGCCACAGGCGGCCATGCCGCTGTTCACCCGGCCGCAGAGCAACTTCCTCGGCAGCGCCAGCCAGGTCGAAGCCTACGTCTACGCCCTGGCGCGCTTCGAAGCCAAGCCGGCGCATTTCCCCAAGGCCAACAGCGGCCGCAAGGGCGGCGCGCCCAAGGCGCCGAAGACTGCGCGGGAGATGATCGAGCGCTGCGAACAGGCCCTGCCGCTGCCGGACCTGATGGCCTGGCTGCTGGAGCAGGAACCGGAAGGCGCCACCGACGAGTTGCTCTACTGGTTCTCGCGCCTGTCGCGCGAGTCGCGCTTCCAGCGTGAACGCCTGGAGCGCCGCCAGTACCTGACCCGTGAACATGAGGTCAGCCTTGCCTCCTTTGCCCTGGTAGGCCAGCCCAATGGCTGAGCTGCCCGTAGGGTGCGCTGTGCGCACCGCAACCGACGACCTGGTGCGCACAGCGCACCCTACGACTGCCCGTGAGCATTGCGTATGAACATCGATCTGAAAGAAATGACCCAGCTCGCGGCCGCCTTCCGCGACCTGTTCAAGGGCTACCACATCTCGCGCAGCGAGCCGGAGTGCTACGCCCAGCTATCCAGCATGCAGGACCAGTACCGCGCGCTGTTCCGCGCCCTCGGCTTCGAGCTGGTGTGCGACCCGCGCGGCTTCTACTACTTCGTCCCCGAGCAGGTCGCCCCACAGGTGAACAAGACCGCCCAACGCCTGGCGCTGTTCACCTTCATCCTGGTCGAGCATCTGGCCGACCAGGGCCGCGACCCGCTCTCCGTACTCGACGGCGGCAGCATCGGCCGTGACGAGCTGCCAGCGCTGCTGGAGAAATACCGCGACCTGTTCCTGCAGGCCGAAGTCACCACCTTCGAAGAGCTGGAAGACAAGATCATTCGCCGCCTCACCCAGCTCGGCTTCGCCGAGGACAGCAACGGCGTGTACCGCTTCCTGCCGCCGATGCACCGTTTCCTCGACGTCTGTCTGTCGGTGCAGCATGACCGCGACCTGGCCGCCAGCCTGCACAGCAGCGACCTGCCGCTGCCGGCGCCGGTACTGCTGGACGATGACGGCGACGCCAACGCGACCGCTGTCATCGATATCGAAGAATCCGAGGAAGACGCCCTGGCCCGCGCCATGGCCGACGAACGCGCCGCACAGGAGATGGACGCATGAGCCAGGAACGCTACGGCATCCGCCGCTTCGCCCTGCTGAACACTGCCGGCTACAGCCTTGGCCTGTTCCCACTGGAAAACCCGCTGTCGGTCTACGGCGCCAACAACCTGGGTAAATCCGCCTCGATCAACGCCCTGCAGTTCCCGATCCTGGCACGCATGTCGGACATGAGCTTCGGCAAGTACAGCCTGGAAGCCTCGCGCAAGTTCTACTTCGCCAGCGACACCAGCTACATCCTCGTCGAAGTCGCCCTGCCCCACGGCCCGCACGTGATCGGCGTGGCCGGTCGCGGCCCGGGTGGCGGCTTCGGCCACCAGTTCTTCGCCTACGCCGGTGAGCTGGATCTGCAGCATTACCAGCAGAACGGCACCTGCCTGCGTCAGCGCGAACTGTTCAAGAACCTTGGCCAGGCCGGCATCACCGCCTACGAACTGAAGCCCGACGAACTGCGTCGCCTGCTGGTCGGCGGTCACACTAGCATCCCTCTGGATTTGACCCTGATCCCGCTGCGCTCGACCAGCGAGCAGAGTCTGAAAACCTTCCGCGCCCTGTTTATCAACCTCCTCCATATGAGGGAGATCACCGCGGCGAAACTCAAGCAGCTGTTCCTCGACGCCTTCGAGCACAGCCTGCGCTCGGGCAGCGTCGACTATATCGCCGCGACGGAAGAGGCGTTTCGCGATGTGCGCCGCATGGAGCAGGACTACCAGGCGCTGGTGACTGCCGGCCCGCTGATCGAGGCACTGGCCTCGGGCGTCACTCAGCGCGAGACTCTGCGCGGCAAGCTGCATCGCCTCTCGCCGCTGCTCGACAACCTGCTGGGCACCTGGCACGACTACGCCGATGCGCGCAAGGAAGAGCTGGTGATCCAGGCCGAGCACTATCGCAACGAGCAGGACGGCCTACAGAACGAACAGCGCGGCGGTACCAGTGAGCTGATGCGCCTTGAGCGCGAGATCAGCGAAATCCAGCGCTGGCTGGGCGAGCTTTCCGTGCTGAAGAACCGCTTCGCCCTGGTGGAAAACGCCAAGGTGCTGGAAGAGCAATTGCTCGCTGCCAAGGACGCCCACGACGAGCTGGCCGGCGCCCTGGCGCAGTCGCGGCAGTTCTCCAGCGAAGACCTGGACGAGCGCCTGCGTGACCTGGAAAAACGCCTCAAGTCGGTCAAGCAGCAGCTCGACCATGCCGACAATAACAGCTACTCACGCCTGCGCGAGGAATTCAGCCAGCAGGACGTCGACCGCCTGATGCGCCTGTTCAACGGCCAACTGTTCAGTCTGCCGCTGGGCGAAAAAGGCATCCAGGCCGACGGTGACGATTGGGTCAAGGCGGTCGAAGCGGTGCTGGATCGCTTCAAGGGCGACACCTTCGCCGTGCCCGGCCTGTCCATCGACCTCAGCCATATCGAGCCCCCAGCCCTGCAGGCCCTGGCCGACCGCGCCGCCCTGCGCGACCAGAAGGATCGTCTGGAACGCGAGCTCAAGCAGCTCAAGACCCAGCAGTCGGTCGCCGCCGACCGCGCCGCCAGCAAGGCCCAGGCCGAGACGCTGTACCAAGCCGTACTGGATGCGCAGAAGGCCCTGGAAGACTTCCGCAAGAGCCAGACCCTGACTGCCGAAGAGCCGCAGAAGCTGGAGCGCCTGGCCGAGCTGGAAGGCGCTCAGGACGAGCTCAAGCGTGCCAGCGATGCCTTCGCCGAGCGCGTGCAGCAGCTCTCCGCCAAGCTGCAACTGGTCGGCCGTCAACTGGCCGATCTGGAAGCCAAGGAGCGTACCCTGGAAGACGCCCTGCGCCGTCGCCAGTTGCTGCCGGCCGACCTGCCCTTCGGCACGCCGTTCATGGAGCCAGTGGACGACTCGCTGGACAACCTGCTGCCGCTGCTCAACGACTACCAGGACACCTGGCAGGCGCTGCAGCGTATCGACGGCCAGATCGAAGCGCTCTACGCCCAGGTGCGCCTGAAAGGCGTGGCCAAGTTCGACAGCGAAGACGACGTCGAGCGCCGCCTGCAACTGCTGGTCAACGCCTATGCGCACCGCCAGGACGAAGCCCTCACTCTAGCGAAGGCCAGACGTGCGGCGGTCACCGATATCGCCCGTACCCTGCGCAATATCCGCAGCGACTACGACAACCTCGAGCACCAACTGGCGCTGTTCAACCGCGAGATCAACAAGCGCCAGGTCTCCAACCTGCAGAGCTTCCGCATCGTCCTGGCGCCGAACAAGGAAGCCCTGCGCCATATCGACCAGATCATCCACAGCGCCGGCCAGTACGAGGAAGGCGAGACCCTGTCGGTATTCGACCTGTCGCAGTCGGCCGATCAGGACGCCAAGAACGAGGAAGCCAAGGACTACCTGTCGCGCCTGGTGGCGGCCAACGGCAACCAGCTGGGCCTGAAGGACCTGTTCGAGCTGGCCTTCGAAATCACCAAGGTGCATGGCCAACCGATCATCCACACCGACATCGATGGCGCTGCCTCCAACGGCACCACCATGACCATCAAGGCGCTGACCAACATGTATTTGTTGCTGCACCTGATGGATCGCGAGCAGGCCGGGCGCGTGCGCCTGCCCTACTACCTCGACGAGGCGGCGGACATCGACGAACGCAACCAGCAGGCGCTGATCGAGACCAGCCTGCAGCTCGGCTTCGTGCCGATCCTCGCCTCGGTGAAGCCGCAGGTCTCGGCCCACGTGGCCATCGACCTGGAAGGCGGCAGCGGCCCCAACGGCATCTATATCGACGAGGCGGACTGGAAGTTCATCAAGCCGCGCGAAAGTGCCAAGGCCCAGGCACCTCAGCAGGAAGAGGCGGTCGAGCCGGCTTGAAGCTCAAGCCCCTCCCTAGGTCCACACGACCGTAGGAGCGGCTTCAGCCGCGAGCTTTTATCAACCCAAAATGAAAGGGCCGCTCAATGCGGCCCCTTTCATTTCTGTGGTTTGCTCACTGCTCCAGCACGATCTTCGGCGCCCACTGCATCCACACATCCTGCGGCTCGTCGAACAGTGCAAAGGTCTGCCCCGGCTGCGCCGGCCCACCCATCTCAGGATTGTTTGGCGTAGCGAAGGCGATGCCGCCTTCGAGCAACGCCTCCAGCGATTCGGTCCGCACCTTCACGCCCTTGAACAGCCCGGCATCCACACCGATGCCACTGGCATTCCAGAAGCGGCTGCCCGAACGTACCAGCGGCGCATAACGCGGTTCGATCAGCACATGGATCAATACGCGATCCGAGGTCGGCCCCAGCTCGAAATCCACCACCTTGCCCACCGGCACCTCGCGATAGCTGAGGATCACCCCCGGCTTGATCGAGCCACGCCGCGGCGCACTCAGCACCAGGCGCAAGCCTTCCTCACGCACGGCCTGATTCGGCGCAGCAGCCAGGGCGACGAACTCGGTACGTCGCGCTCCTTTCTGCGCAGCCGGTTGTACCTCCAGATACTGACCGCTGACCAGCGTGCCGAGATTCGCGGCACGGATCAGGCTAAGTTCCGGCTTCACCACCCAGAAGCGCGTCCCCTCACGGGCGATCTGCTCGGCTGCCTGACTGATACGCACGTTGAGGATCACCGCTTGCAGGTCAGCGGTCAGGCTGAGGCTCTCGACCTTGCCGACCTCCAGCCCCTTGTAGCGCACCAGGGTGCCTGGTTGCAGACCGTCACCATCAGCCAGCCGAATGGTGATCTGCTGCCCTAGCTGCAAGGCGCTTTCGCGGTCCGCATGCAAGGCGAAACGCTGCACCTGGCGATCCGACCTGGCGGCTTGCAGATCAAGCGTCTCGAAAGCAATGCCGCCCGCCAGCAGGGTCTGCAACGACTCGCTCTTCACCTCTACACCGGACAATCCCCCCCTTAGGGTGATGCCACTGGCATTCCAGAAACGTGTGGATGTATTGATCAGGTGTACGTAGTCAGGCTCGATATGCACCCCGAGCACGACCTGGCTATTGTCGCGACCAAGCTGGTAACTCTGTACCGAGCCCACCTTGATCTGCTTGTAGAGCACCGGACTGCCGACTTCGATCGAGCCGAGCTGATCGGTGAACAGCACCAGATGCAGGCCTGGCGCACCGAGATCCAGTGGCGGCGCCTTGCTCCGCGCGACGAAGTTGCGCGCCGGCGGATTGCCCTTCTCTCCCGGCCGTACGGCAATGTAGTTACCTTTGACCAACGCCTCTAGGCCAGTGATACCGGCCAGCGAAATGGAGGGTTTGACCACCCAGAAGTCCGAGCCCTCCACCAGATACTCTTCGGCCAGCGGATTGATGGTCAGCTCGGCCGTGGCGCTATTGAGGTCGCGATCGACCTTCATGGCTTTCAACGAACCGACCTGAATGCCCTTGTACATGACCGGTGTTCGGCCTTCCTGCAGCCCATCGAAATCACTGAGTTTCACGACGATCTTGATACCCGCCTGAGCCTCGTCGTAGTCCTCATAGAGACGGAACGGCAGCGCTGGATCAGTGGGCGGGCTGTCCTTGCGATGCTCAGGCGTGGCGAAGGCGATACCACCAGCGACGATACTGGCTAGCGACTCGCTGCGCAGTTTGAAGCCGGACAGGTCGGCATCGACGCTGATCCCGCTGGCATTCCAGAACCGCGTATGTTTGCGCACCAGGTGCGCATAAGCGGGCTCGATGAACACCTTCACCTCTACGGTGCTCTGATCATCACCCAGGGTGTAACTCTTCACTCGGCCAACCTGGATCTGCCGATAGAAAACCGGGCTGTCGCGGTTGAGCGAGCCGAGCCGCTCAGCTTTCAGCGTGATGTGCAGCCCCGGCACATCGTCACCCATCGGCGGCTCTTGAGCCAAGGCGGTGAAGCTGCGGGTAGATTCGCCCTCACCGGGGCTGAAGGTAATGTAGTTACCTGAAACCAGTGTCTCCAGACCGCTGATACCCGCCAGACTGACATTCGGTTTGACCAGCCAAAAGCGAGTGCCCTCACGCAGATACTGCTCGAGCTCCTTATTGACCTCCAACTGAGCGACAACACCGCGATTCTTTCCACTTTGATCAAGACTGATGGCCGTTACCTTCCCCACCGCCATACCCTTGTATATCAGTTCGGTCTTGCCGGCCTGAATACCCTCGCCGCTGGCGAATATCAGCTCCACCTGAATGCCAGCTTCGCTGTAAGCACGCCACGCCAACCAGCCGCCAATGAGCAGCGCAATAAGGGGCAGAACCCAGATGGCTGACCAGTTCGAGGCAGGACGCGTCTTGGCCAAAGGAAGGTCAGTCATGATCGGTTTCCGTGTTATCCCAGATAAGGCGAGGGTCGAAAGTCAATGCGGCGAGCATGGTCAGTATCACCACACTGGCAAAGGCAGCGGCGCCGGCTCCAGCTTCGATGCTGGCCAGGCTGCCAAAATTCACCACTGCCACCAGAATGGCGATGACGAAAATATCGAGCATCGACCAGCGGCCAATCCACTCGATGAAGCGGTACATGAGGATCCGCTGGCGCGCTGACATCGGTTGATGGCGCTGCACGGAATACAACAGCAGAGCGATCCCCACCAACTTGAAGGTTGGCACCAGAATGCTGGCGATAAATACCACCGCCGCAATGGGCAGCATGCCAAAGTTAATAAGCTCCAGCACGCCGCCCATGATGGTCGCAGGCGCACCTTTGCCGAGACTATTGACCGTCATGATAGGCAGCAGGTTAGCCGGGATGTAGAGAATCGCCGACGTCAGCAGCAATGCCCAGGTTCTGATCAGGCTATTGGGCCGCCGGGCATGAATCTGACCGCCACAGCGGCTGCAGTACTGGTGCTTGGCATCAACGTCGACTGGATTGAGTTGATGACACTCATGACAGACCAGCAATCCTGCCTCAATCGCCCGCATGGATATCCTCCCCGGACAAGGCTTCCCAGATCTGATGCGGCGACATGGTCACCTCCAGCCAGACTTGCACCAGCAACAGCGCGATAAAACAGAACAGGCCCAGGCCGAGGCTCAGGTCAGCCAGGTCCATCAACTTGACCATCGCCACCAGGATGCCCATCAGGTAGACCTCGAGCATTCCCCACTCACGCATGTGGTGGTAGATCCGGTAGAGCAACAGACCGTAGCTACGACCGAAATCCATACGAATACTGAGCAGCACCAGCAACTGGCAAAGCAACTTGAGCAACGGCACCGCCATGCTGCAGAGAAACACCACAACAGCGATACCCTGCATACCGCTTTCATACAACCCGATCACACCGCTCCAGACGGTGTCCTGCGAGGTCTGCCCCAACAGGTTGAGTTGCATGATCGGCAGGAAGTTGGCTGGGACATAGAGCAGCAGAGCCGTCAGTACCAGGGCCAGGCTGCGCCTTACCACGCGATGACGGTGGCTGAACAACTCATAACCACAACGCGGGCACTCGGCGCTCTCACCATCCTGCAGCACCGGCTTACGCATCAACAGATCGCACTCATGACAGGCGACCAACTGCTCGATCGGCAAGGATGACAAGGAAGGTTCGGACGGCGAGTCAGACATGAAAGTCCCCAGCAGAATTCGCGCATTCTACCCGAGCAAAGCCAAACGCCGACATCTCGTAGGGTGCGCCATGCGCAGCGGCATGTCGGCGTCATCAGCGGTGCGCGCAGCGCCCCCTACGCGCTTGCAGGAGCGACTTCTGCCGCGCTGTTTTCCGCACCGCAAAGAAGAAACCCCAGACCGCTAGGCGATCTGGGGTTTCGTATAGGAGCTTGACGATGACCTACTCTCACATGGTGAAGCACCACACTACCATCGGCGATGCGTCGTTTCACTACTGAGTTCGGGAT
>NZ_JACFYZ010000015.1 GCF_015712065.1 Ectopseudomonas chengduensis | reverse complement strand
TGCGTGATTTGATGGCGGAACTCAAGGAGCTGCGCCTGCACGGCATGGCCACGGCCTGGGCGGAGTTAACTGCACAGGGTGAGTCGAACACAGCCTCGTCCAAGTGGCTGCTCGAACACCTGCTGGAACAAGAGCACACGGATCGTGCCATGCGCTCGGTGAGCCACCAGATGAACATGGCCAAGCTGCCGATGCACCGCGATCTGGCCGGCTTCGACTTCAGCGCCTCCAGCGCCGACGCTCGCTTGATCAGCGAGCTGGCCAATCTGAGCTTTACCGACACCGCGCAGAACGTGGTGCTGATCGGCGGCCCAGGCACCGGCAAAACCCACCTGGCCACCGCACTGGCCGTGTCCGGCATCACCCGGCATGGCAAGCGCGTGCGCTTCTACTCCACGGTCGATCTGGTCAATCTGCTGGAGCGCGAAAAACACGACGGCAAAGCCGGGCGGATCGCTCAGGCACTGCTGCGCATGGATCTGGTCATCCTCGACGAGCTGGGGTATCTGCCCTTCAGTCAGGCCGGTGGCGCGCTGTTATTTCACCTGCTGTCCAAACTGTACGAGCACACCAGCGTGGTGATCACCACCAACCTGAGCTTCGCCGAATGGTCGAGCGTGTTCGGCGACGCCAAGATGACCACAGCTCTGCTGGATCGGCTGACGCACCACTGCCACATCGTCGAAACTGGCAATGAGTCCTATCGCCTGCAACACAGCAGCTTGGCGGCCCAGGCCAAGATCAAATCACGGGAGCGAAAACGTAAGGGCGGCCAAGATCCGGAGGACGATGAGCCGTTCTGAACATAACGTGAGGGTGACCTGCTGCATGACTGGATGCGGTAGGTCTTCGGTTACAGCATTGGACTATCGAAAGGAGGGATTAAAAAGCAGCTGCGTTGCTAAACTTATCCACAGTTGCTGATGCACAAATCAGCAATCCGCCCTGGGTCAAATTTCAATCGGCAGGGTGGGTCAATTTTCCATCAGCGCCAACAAGTTCTACAACTAAGGAGAACTTAATTCACCCATTCCTAAGAGCGCTCGCCAAAGCAGATACCATTTTGTATGTGTACAGCCGGTCGCCCTCGGGCAGTTGGCGGTAATGCTCGACCAATGCGATTTCCGCACCGTTGAAGCTGCTGGAGGCCTCGGGCGTGCGCCGGCCAGTAACGACATAGAGCACGTCAACGCCCATTTCATCAGCGGCAGCCAGGTAGGCAGCATCAGGGCTGCGCTCGCCCTTCTCGTAGTTGTACTGGCTGTTCTTCGAAGCACCGGCCTTGGCCGCGAACTCCGTTTGGTTCAGCCCGATACGCTCGCGTTCTTCCTTCAGGCGCTCGCCAATTCCCACAAATGTCTCCAACGGCATTTTACATCCCCACATTCACGGGAAATACTCCGCCTTAATCACACGAAATCACACGAAACAGTACTATGCCGAACGCCTACCCCACAGAGCAAGCACGCCAGGCTGCCCGCGCACGCCTTGTCGCTATCGGTATTTCCATCCGTGAATTGGCCGAGAAAAACCAGCTCGACGAATCCACCGTCTACGCCGTGCTCAACGGGCAGAAAAAGTGCCTGCGCGGCAAAGCCCACCGCGCCGCCGTGCTGCTCGGCATCAAGGAAGGCACGGTCGCACAGTAGCGCGCCCGGCCAATAGGGGAAACGAGAAGATGAAGCGCCCGATTCTTGATAGCCGCCGCGCCGTGCTGGCCGTAGTTGCCGCCTTCCCAGGTGGCCGCGAATGCGCCGCCACCTGCCTGGGGCTGGACCTCAAGCAGTTCGACAACAAGCTGTACGAAAACCCCAGCCACCGCCCGCTGACGGACGAGCAAGTGCTCCAGCTGGAGAAGGTCGCCGGCACCAGCTACCTGCCCGACTACGCTCCAAATGGGGTTAACGCCTCCGCCCAGCTTGCCACGGTCGCATGCAATAACCGAACGCGCGCTTCACGGAGATACATCAAATGGCGGCTCGAACCTGATCCCGCTCCTGAAGCACGCGCTAAAGCTGTGAATCCAGGCCCTAGAAACGACAAAAGGCAGCCCTCGCAGGCTGCCTTTTTCGTTCCACCATTCCCAAAGTGTTCCCAAAACGCTCCCATCAGAGAAGCGATCCGGCTAGAACCCCCAGAAATACTGGTTTGTACATGGTGCGGACGGAGAGACTCGAACTCTCACACCTTGCGGCGCCAGAACCTAAATCTGGTGTGTCTACCAATTCCACCACGTCCGCGTGGCTTTGCAGCTTAAAACAAAAACGCCAGGCTTTTGGCCTGGCGCTTTGGAATATGGGGTGGACGATGGGAATCGAACCCACGACACCAGGAGCCACAATCCTGTGCTCTACCAACTGAGCTACGCCCACCATATTGCATTTGCTTACTCAACTTGCCTGACCGCCAAATGGCGCACCCGGCAGGACTCGAACCTGCGACCATCCGCTTAGAAGGCGGATGCTCTATCCAGCTGAGCTACGGGCACTTATCCATCCGCTAGTGCAGACTTACAAGCTTTTGGCTCCAACCTCACCACCAGGGCTTGGCTCTTGCCGCCTCACCCAGCGAGTGGCTGTTCCTGAGAAGCGGGGCGAATGTTATAGACGGCACCCAACCTCGTCAACAGAAATTTTCAAAAAAATTCAGCGATTTAAAGGAGTTACGCGAAAACGACGGCAGGCGCCTTTGCCCAAGTGAGCGCCCATGCGAGAATGCGCGTCCTTTTTTCATCCTTCTTAATGGTTAACCAGCGCAATGACCGCACAACTGATCGACGGCAAGGCGATCGCCGCCAGCCTCCGCCAGCAGATTGCCCAACGTGTCGCCGAACGCCGCCAGCAAGGCCTTCGTGCGCCAGGCCTGGCCGTGATCCTGGTCGGCACCGATCCTGCCTCCCAGGTCTATGTGTCACATAAACGCAAGGATTGCGAAGAAGTCGGCTTTGTTTCCCGCGCCTATGATCTGCCGGCAGAGACCAGCCAGGCCGATCTGCTCGCCCTGATCGACGAGCTCAATGAAGACCCGGCCATCGACGGCATCCTGGTACAGCTGCCGCTGCCGGAGAATCTCGACTCGTCCCTGCTGCTCGAACGCATTCGCCCGGATAAAGATGTGGACGGCTTTCATCCCTACAACATCGGCCGCCTGGCCCAGCGCATGCCGCTGCTGCGCCCCTGTACCCCCAAGGGCATCATGACCCTGCTGGAAAGCACCGGCGCCGATCTCTACGGCATGCATGCAGTGGTAGTTGGCGCGTCCAATATCGTCGGCCGACCAATGGCCATGGAGTTGCTGCTGGCCGGTTGCACCGTGACCGTCACCCACCGCTTCACCAAGGATCTGGCTGCTCACGTCGGCCAGGCCGATATCGTTGTGGTAGCTGCAGGCAAGCCTGGGCTGGTCAAGGGCGAGTGGATCAAGCCAGGCGCCATCGTCATCGACGTCGGCATCAACCGCCAGGAAGACGGCAAGCTGGTCGGCGACGTGACCTTTGATGCCGCCCTGCCCCGCGCCGGCTGGATCACCCCGGTGCCGGGCGGCGTCGGCCCGATGACCCGCGCAGGCCTGCTGGAAAACACCCTGCACGCGGCCGAGCATCTGCATAAATAAGCGGTACGGCTGAATGAAAAACGGCACCCTAGGGTGCCGTTTTTTATCGCGGCTGAAGCCGCTCCCACAGGGAAGGAAGCCCCCTCGCCGAAGGGCTTCAGCCACTGCGCCACTTAGATCAGTTGCGCGACTGTTCCCAGAACTTGAGCAACTCGTCGTAGGCAATAGTCTCGCCTTTGGGTTTCTCGTTGGCCAGCTTGGGCTTCGGTGCGCCCGGCTGATCGAACCAGTACTGCGGATCACGCGGCTCGTTCAGCTTCGGCCCGCATTCGCCCAGCACGCCGGAGCGCTCCAGGCGGCCGAGCATGGTGTCCTGCGCAGCCGCCAGGCCATCCAGTGCCTGTTGCGGGGTCTTGTCGCCGCTGGCGGCCTCGGCAATGAACTGCCACCACAGCTGAGCCAGACGCGGGTAGTCCGGTACGTTGGTACCGGTCGGCGTCCACTGCACGCGCGCCGGGCTGCGGTAGAACTCAACCAGCCCGCCGAGCTTGGGCGCGGCGTCGGTCATGGCCTGGGAGTTGATGTCCGACTCGCGAATCGGCGTCAGACCGACCAGGGTCTTCTTCAGCGACACGGTCTTGGAGGTGACGAACTGGGCGTAGAGCCAGGCGGCCAGACGCTGCTTCTCCGGGGTGGACTTGAGGAAGGTCCAGGAACCGGCGTCCTGATAGCCGAGCTTCATGCCCTCCTCCCAGTACGGTCCTTTCGGCGAAGGCGCCATGCGCCACTTCGGCGTACCGTCTTCGTTGACCACCGGTAGGCCCGGTTTGGTCATGTCGGCGGTAAAGGCGGTGTACCAGAAGATCTGCTGGGCGATGGCGCCCTGCGCAGGCACCGGGCCGGATTCGGAGAAGGTCATGCCCTGCGCTTCCGGCGGCGCGTACTGGCGCATCCAGTCGACGTATTTCTGGGTGGCGAACACCGCCGCCGGCCCGTTGGTGTCACCACCGCGGGCGACACTGGAACCCACCGGCCGGCAGCCGTCAACACGAATGCCCCACTCGTCCACCGGCAAACCGTTGGGTAGGCCCTTGTCGCCACCGCCGGCCATGGAGAACCAGGCATCGGTGAAGCGCCAGCCCAGCGACGGGTCCTTCTTGCCGTAGTCCATGTGGCCGTAGACGCGCTGACCGTCGATTTCCTTGACGTGCACCGAGAAGAACTCGGCGATGTCCTCGTAGGCCGACCAGTTGACCGGCACGCCCAGCTCGTAGCCGTAGATCTCCTTGAACTTGGCCTTGAGCTCCGGGCGCTCGAACCAGTCGGCGCGGAACCAGTAGAGGTTGGCAAATTGCTGGTCGGGCAATTGATACAGCTTGCCGTCCGGCCCGGTGGTAAAGGAAGTGCCGATGAAGTCTTCGAGATCCAGGGTCGGCGAAGTGAACTCCTTGGCCTCGCCCTCGATCATGTCGCTGATGGCCACCGCCTTGCCGTAGCGCGCGTGGGTGCCGATCAGGTCGGAGTCGTTGACCCAGCCGTCGTAGATGTTCTTGTCCGACTGCATCTGCGTCTGCAGCTTCTCGACCACGTCGCCTTCCTGCAGCAGGTCGTGCTTGAGCTTGATCCCGGTGATCTCGCTGAACGCCTTGGCCAGCACCTTGGACTCGTACTCGTGGGTGGTGATGGTTTCCGACACCACGCTGATGTTCATGCCGCGGAACGGCTCGGCGGCCTTGATGAACCATTTCAGCTCTTCGAGCTGCTGCTCGGGCGTCAGGGTCGATGGGTTGAATTCATCGGCGATCCATTTCTTCGCGGCCTCTTCATAGGCATCCGCCCAGGCCGCACCGCTCAAACCGGACAACGCCAGCAAGGCGGCCAACGCCATGCTATGTCGGGTCTTGTTGTTATTGTCGAACATAGAGACCTCCATCTCAGGATTTGGGAAGAGGCATACCGGCGGCAGCCCGGCTCAGCCCCAGCGCATGACTGCGCACAACCACAACAGCGATAGCAGCGATGCTATCCACACGCTCCAGTCGGTCACGCCTATCACCAGCAGGTGCAGGTAGGCGCTGCCGAGCAGACCGATGAACAACCGATCACCCCGGGTGGTGGTGATCGGCAGAAAACCCTTGCGCTCGACACATGGCCAGCGCAGCTCGACCAGCGTCATGCCGGCCAGCAGTACGGCGATGCCGCCGAAGAACAGCGCGGTTGGTAGAGTCCAGGCCATCCAGCTCATGACGAACCTCCCTTACACGCGACCGAGGGCGAAGCCCTTGGCCACATGGTTGCGAACGAACCAGATCACCAGCATCCCCGGAAGGATGGTCAGTACCCCGGCAGCAGCCAGCACGCCCCAGTCGATGCCCGAGGCGGACACGGTACGGGTCATCACCGCCGCGATGGGCTTGGCGTCCACCGAGGTCAGGGTGCGCGCCAGCAGCAGCTCGACCCAGGAGAACATGAAGCAGAAGAAGGCGGTGACGCCAATGCCGGAGCGGATCAGCGGGATGAAGATCTTCACGAAGAACTTGGGGAAACTGTAGCCGTCGATATAGGCCGTCTCATCGATTTCCTTCGGCACGCTGGACATGAAGCCTTCGAGAATCCACACCGCCAGCGGCACGTTGAACAGACAGTGCGCCAGTGCCACGGCGATATGAGTGTCGAACAGGCCGATGGACGAATACAGCTGGAAGAACGGCAGCAGGAACACCGCCGGTGGTGCCATGCGGTTGGTCAGCAGCCAGAAGAACAGGTGCTTGTCGCCGAGAAAGCGATAGCGCGAGAAGGCATAGGCGGCCGGCAGCGCCACGCTGAGCGAGATCAGGGTGTTGAGGCTGACGTAGTACAGCGAATTGAGGTAGCCCTCGTACCAGCTGCGGTCGGTGAAGATCACCCGGTAGTTGTCCAGGGTGAAACTCTGCGGCCACAGGCTGAGGCCACCGAGGATCTCGGTATTGCTCTTGAACGACATGTTCAGCAGCCAGTAGATCGGCACCAGCAGGAACAGGAAATAGATCAGCAGTACCAGGCGTTTGCGTAGCGTCATGGTCGGCCTCAGCGGGTTTTGTCGTCGTGGGTCATGGCGGTGTAGAACAACCAGGACACCAGCAGGATGATCAGGAAGTACACCAGCGAGAACGCCGCGGCCGGGCCCAGATCAAACTGGCCGATGGCCATTTGCGTCAGGGTCTGGCTGAGGAAGGTGGTGGCGTTGCCAGGCCCGCCGCCGGTGAGCACGAACGGCTCGGTGTAGATCATGAAGCTGTCCATGAAGCGCAGCATCACCGCGATCAGCAGCACGCTTTTCAGCTTGGGCAGCTGAATATGGCGGAACACCGCCCAGTTCGACGCGCGGTCGATGCGCGCCGCCTGGTAGTAGACGTCGGGAATGGCGCGCAGCCCCGAGTAGCACAGCAGCGCCACCAGCGAGGTCCAGTGCCAGACGTCCATGATCAGCACCGTCACCCAGGCGTCCATGGTGTTGGAGGCATAGTTGTAGCTGATGCCCAGCTTGTTCAACACCCAGCCCATCAGGCCGATGTCGGCGCGGCCGAAGATCTGCCAGATGGTGCCCACCACGTTCCACGGGATCAGCAGCGGAATGGCCATCAGGATCAGACACAGCGACGCCCAGCGCCCGCGTGTCGGCATGCACAAGGCGATGGCGATACCCAAGGGAATCTGGATCAGCAGCACGCAGGCGGAAAAGATGAACTGACGCAGCAGCGAGTCATGCAGGCGCGGGTCCTGCAACACCTGGCGATACCAGTCGACGCCGACGAAGTAGCGCGTGGACGGGTCGAAGATGTCCTGCACCGAGTAGTTGACCACCGTCATCATCGGCACGATGGCGCTGAACGCCACCAGCAGGAATACCGGCAGCACCAGCCACCAGGCCTTGTTGTTCTGCACCCTCATGGTGCCACCTCCACCAGGTAGTCGTCGGCATAGAGCATCAGCCACTGCGCCGGGAAGCTCAGGTAGACCTGCTCGCGCGGCACCGGCTGATCCTCCTGCAGGCGCACCTTGAGCACCTGGCCGTCGAGATCGAAGGTGAGAATCTTGTAGGTGCCGAGATCCTCGACATGCAGCACTCGTCCACACAGCGCGTCTTCATAGGCGCCATCCCAGACGTGGACGAACTCGGGACGTATGCCCACCTGCAGGCGCTTGCCGTCCAGCTCGGCGAGGCGCTGGTTGAGCGCGGCGGAGAGCGGCAGCACGGTCCCCGCGAAGCGCACGCCGCTCTCGCAGCGCTGCACCTCGATCAGGTTCATGCCGGGGCTGCCGATGAAGTAGCCGACGAAGGTATGTCCGGGGCGCTCGAACAGCTCGCGCGGCGTGCCGAACTGGACGATCTGTCCGCCATACATCACCGCGATCTTGTCGGCGAAGGTGGAGGCCTCCAGCTGATCGTGGGTGACGTAGACCATGGTGATGTTGAACTGCTCGTGGATCTGCTTGAGCTTGCGTCGCAGCTTCCATTTCAGGTGCGGGTCGATCACCGTCAGTGGCTCGTCGAAGAGGATCGCCGAAACGTCGTCACGCACCAGACCACGGCCCATGGAGACTTTCTGCTTCTCGTCGGCAGTGAGGTTGCGCGCCTTCTTGTGCAGCAGCGGATGCAACTCCAGCACCTCGGCGATCTCATGCACCTTGCTCATTACCCGCGCCTCGTCCATGCCCTGGTTGCGCAGCGGGAAGGCCAGGTTGTCGAACACCGTCATGGTGTCGTAGACCACCGGAAACTGGAAAACCTGGGCGATGTTGCGTTGCTGCGGCGACAGCGTGTTGACCGCCTTGCCATCGAACTGCACCTCGCCCTGCGACGGGCTGAGCAGGCCGGAGATGATGTTGAGCAACGTCGACTTGCCGCAGCCCGACGGCCCCAGCAGCGCATAGGCGCCGCCCTGCTGCCAGATATGGTTCATCTCGCGGATCGCATAATCTTCCGGCCCCTTCGGTGCGCCGCTGTAGCTGTGTGCGAGGTTGTGCAAGCGAATCTCGGCCATCAGGCGGCCCTCCCCTGACGACGACTGGGCGCCTGCACCAACTGCCCATCGGCAGCGAAGACGAACAGCTTGTGGGTCGGTATGTAGATCAGGATCGGCGTATCCACCGCATACTCGTGCACCCCCGGCAGGTGCAGCACCAGCACGAACTGCTCGTTGCGCACATGGAGGAAGGTTTCCGAGCCGCTGATCTCGGCTAACTCGACGGTTACCGCCAACTCCAGATCATCGTCATTGGAGGGCACCAGGCCGATATGGCTGGGGCGCACGCCGAAGCGATATTCACCCTCGGCGATGCCGCGCAGATCGGGGTTGAGCGGAAAATGCACGCAATCGGCGAAGCTCACCTCAGTGCCACTGATGCGTCCAGGCAGCAGGTTGATCGCCGGTTCCGAGAACAGCTCGGCAGCCAGCATCTGCTGCGGACGGTGGTAGACCTCGGCGGTCTTGCCGCTCTGCACCACCCGCCCCTCGTGGAGGATGGTGGTGGTGCCACCCAGGGCCAGCGCCTCGTTGGGCTCGGTGGTGGCGTAGATGGCGATGGTGTGGCGCGCCTGGAACAGCTCGCGCATTTCCTGGCGCAGTTCTTCGCGTAGCTTGTAGTCGAGATTGACCAGCGGTTCGTCGAAGAGAATCAGCGAGGCGTCCTTGACCAACGCCCGGGCCATGGCCGTGCGCTGCTGCTGGCCGCCGGACAGCTCCAGCGGATAGCGCGACAACAGTTTGTCGATGCGCAGCATGCGCGCCGTGGCTTCGACCTTCTCGACGATCTGCTCCTTGGCCACACCGGCCTGACGCAGCGGCGAGGCGATGTTCTCGAACACCGTCAGGGTCGGGTAGTTGATGAACTGCTGGTAGACCATCGACACGTTGCGCTGACGCACCGGCACGCCGGTGACATCGGCGCCGTTCATCAGCACCCGGCCGCTATTGGGCCGATCCAGCCCGGCCATCAAGCGCATCAGGCTGGTCTTGCCGGCCAGGGTGCGGCCGAGCAGGACGTTGAATGAGCCCGGTTCGAAACTCAGGCAGGCATCGTCGATATGCACCTGGCCATCGACGATACGGGTGACGTGTTCGAGCTTGAGCGACATGGCCTGTCCTTTTTCTTGTCGTGCCATTCGGTTGCGAACATCGATAGCGACAAGCGTGCCAGTGCCCAAAAATCAGACGTATCTCTTTGATAGAAATCAAAAAAGCCATTCAAGCTCATTAGCACGCGGGTATTCCACTGAACACTTTTGAACAGTCGAATGTGAACAACTGAACAATTCGTTCGTTGACTTTGAACAGGCTTGAACGAAACTGGATTGATCGCGGCGCAGATCGCGAACCAACAAGAAGAGATCATGTATGACAGAAGCTGCCCGCGCCCCGGCGCACGACACCCTCATCCAGGAGTCCTGGTCGCGCTGTCGTGACTATGGCCTGACCCATCAGAGCTCGCCGCGCTTCGACCCACCACCTGCCGGCGAACTTTCGGCCCTGCTGGAAAGCCGCCAGGCCCTGGTGCAGACCACCCACCAGGAAGTGCTGCCCTACTACGGCACCATCCTGTCCAACTCCAACTGCCTGATCATGCTCGCCGACGACCAGGGCCGGCTGCTGCAATCCTGGGGCGACCAGCGCTTCATCGAACCGCGCCAGGCCGCCGGCTTCGTCGCCGGCGCCAGCTGGCTGGAGCGCTACACCGGCACCAACGCCATCGGCACCGCGCTCAGTTGTGGCCAGGCCGTGCACATCCAGCACGATGAACACTTTCTCAAGGCCAACCGTTTCATGACTGGTTCGGCCTCGCCGATCTTCGACGAGCAACGGCGCATGATCGCCGTGCTCGACGTGTCCAGCGACAGCTACCTGCCGCCCGCACACACCCTCGGCATGGTCAAGATGATGAGCCAGTCGGTGGAGAACCGCCTGATCCTCAAGCTGTTCGCCGACCAGTACCACCTGCTCAGCTTCAACACCAGCCTCGATAACCTCGACAGCCCCTGGGCCGGCCTGGTGGTGTTCGACGAACAAGGTCACGTGGTGTCCGCCAACCGCCGCGCCGATAACCTGCTGGGCCAACCCCTGACCTACGGCGCCATCGAGCAGCTGTTCGACGTGCCGCTGCAACAGTTGCTCAACCAACCGGACGGTCAGCCCTTCAGCCTGCGCACCAGCGGCCATTTTCGCTTTCACGCTCGAGTACGTCGCCCTGCCCGACCCGCTCCGATCCAGCCCCGCGACTTCCGCCCGCAAGCTACCCAGAGCACGCCGCAAGAGCCACACCTGCATACCCTGAGCGCTGGTGATGCGCGCATGGACAAGGTCGTGCGCCAGGCCGAACGCCTGCTGGAGAAGGACATTCCGATCCTGATTCAGGGCGAAACCGGTGCCGGCAAGGAGGTTTTCGTCAAGGCGCTGCACCAGGCCAGTTCGCGCGCCAGTCAGCCGTTCATCGCGGTCAATTGCGCAGCCATTCCCGCCGAGCTGGTGGAGTCGGAGCTGTTCGGCTACGAGAAAGGCGCCTTTACCGGCGCCAGCCAGAAGGGCCATATCGGGCTGATCCGCAAGGCGCACAAGGGCACGCTGTTTCTCGACGAGATCGGCGACATGCCGCTGCGCGTGCAGGCGCGCCTGCTGCGCGTGCTGCAGGAACGTTGCGTGCAGCCGCTGGGCAGCAGCGAGCTGCATCCGGTCGACGTGCGCCTGGTCTCTGCCACCAACCGCCCGCTGCGCCAGGACGTCGACAGCGGCCAGTTCCGCGCCGACCTGTACTACCGCATCAGCGGCCTGAACCTGGAGCTGCCGCCACTGCGCGAACGCAGCGACAAGCAGGCGCTGTTCCATAAACTGTGGGAGCAGCACCGCGAACCCCACCAGCGCGCGGGTATCAGCCGCGAGGTACTGGAGCTGTTTCAGCACCACCCCTGGCCAGGCAACCTGCGCCAACTCAGCAGCGTGCTGCGCGTGGCGCTGGCCATGGCGGACGATCAGCCCATCCGCGCCGAACACCTGCCGGACGACTTCTTTCTAGACCTGCCGACGGACACGACCCTGCAAGCACACCCCGAGCCCGACGATCTGGCCAGCCAGTACCAGGCCTGCGGCGGTAACATTTCCTACCTTGCCCGCCACCTCGGCCTGAGCCGCAACACACTGTACAAGCGCCTACGCGAACAGGGCGTCAGACCCTGACGGCACGCCGGGTCTTTATGCCCAGCCGCCAGCCCTGCTGCATGCCCGCGGCTGCCAGCAGGATGGCTGCCACACCGAGCCACTGCAACGGGCTGAGCCAGTGATCGAAGGCCAGCCAGTCGACGAGGATCGCCGCCACCGGATAAATGAACGACAGCGCGCCGGTCAGCGCCGTCGGCAGTTTCTGGATGGCGCCGTAGAGCAGCATGTACATCAGCCCGGTATGCACCACACCCAGGGTCGCAAGGCTGGCCCAGGCCGCCTCGCCCTGCGGCAGCTGATGCCCAGCCAGGGGCGCAAGCATCAGCACACCGGTCAGCAGTTGAATAAGCGCGATCAGATGCGGCGGCGTAGCGCTGAGGCGTTTGACGATCAATGCCGCGACCGCATAGAGCAGCGCCGCCCCCAGCGCCAGCACGATGCCCAGCAGGTAGTTGCCACCGGCCACCGCGCCCCGCCCGTGGGCACTGACGATGGCCAGCATGCCGATGAAGGCCAGCGCCAGCCAACCGAGCTTGAGCCAGGTGATGCGCTCGCCGAGAAACAGCGCCGCCAGGCCCACCAGCATGAACGGCTGGACGTTGTAGACCACGGTGCTGACGGCGATGGAAGCCTGCGCGTAGGAGGCGAACAACAGCAACCAGTTGCCGACGATGGCCACGCCGCTGAGCACCGCCAGCAGCAATACGCGCCGCCCCAGAAGTTCGGTACGCAGCAGGCCGAGCACGGCGCAGACCAACAGCAACATGCCGCCGCCGATCAGGCAGCGCCAGAACACCACATCCACCACGGCCTGGCCGGATACCAGGACGAACCAACCGATGGTGCCGGAAATCAGCATGGCGGCGACCATTTCCAGCGAGCCGCGTTTGAGGTTGTTATCCATGAGGGGAGCCTCTTCGAGAGATGACGATAATTATCCGAAGGTGCAACTTCCCTCTCCATGGAGAATCTGAGGCAGAATCCAGTCCTTGCCTTTTTTACAACGGCATATTCCGGCTTTTACCTAACGAGGCCTGCAATGACCGATGAAATCGACCAGACCCTGATCGCCGCCCTGATGGAAGATTCGCGGCGTTCACTGAAAGCCCTGGCGCAGATCAGTGGCCTGTCCTCCCCCAGCGTGGCCGAGCGGCTGCGCCGCCTGGAGGAACGTGGCGTACTCAAGGGCTATACGGTGGAGATCGATCCGCGCCATTTCGGCTATCAGTTGCAGGCCATCGTTCGCGTGCGGCCGCTGCCCGGCAAGCTGCATGAAGTGGAGCGACTGATTCAGGCCACGCCCGAGTTCACCGAATGCGACAAGGTCACCGGCGAGGACTGCTTCGTGGCTCGCCTGCACGTGCGCTCCATGGAGCAACTGGACGAGGTGCTCGACCGCATCAACGGCTACGCCGAAACCAACACTGCCATCGTCAAGAAGACCTCGGTGCCCCGCCGCCTGCCCCCGATGAACTGACAAGGAACGATCATGCGCCCATCCCTTCGCCCCCTGCTCGTCACGCTCGGCCTGTGCCTGGGCAGCCAATCGGCCTTCGCCGAGCTGAACCAGGCAGTCGATGCTGCCGTGAAGCCGATGATGCAAACCTATGCCATCCCCGGCATGGCCATCGCCATCAGCCACAAGGGCCAGCAGCACTTCTTCGAATACGGCGTCGCCTCACGTGAAAGCGGCCAGGCGGTGGATCGCCACACCCTGTTCGAACTGGGCTCGATCAGCAAACTCTTCACCGCCACCCTCGGCGCCTATGCCGAAGCTCGCGGCACGCTGAACCTCAGCGACAACGCCAGCCAATATCTGCCAGAGCTGCGCGGCAGTGCCTTCGATCACATCAGCCTGCTGGATCTGGCCACCTACACCGCCGGTGGCCTGCCACTGCAATTCCCGGACGCGGTCAGTAGCGAACGGCAGATGCTCGACTACTACCGCAACTGGCAGGCGGTTTATGCGCCGGGTATGCAGCGGCTGTATTCCAACCCCAGCATCGGCCTGTTCGGTCACCTGGCTGCGGCCAGTATGGCCAAGCCGTTTCAGCAGTTGATGGAGAAGGACCTGCTGCCGCAACTGGGCATGCAGGAAAGCTACGTGCAGATACCGGCCGAGCAGATGACGCGGTATGCCTGGGGCTACCGCGATGACAAGGCCGTGCGCGTGAGTCCCGGCGCGCTGGATGCCGAGGCCTACGGCTTGAAATCCACTGCCGCCGACATGCTGCGCTTCATCGACGCCAACCTGCACCCTGACAAGCTGCCCGCACCGCTGCGTCAGGCCGTCAGTTCCACCCATCGCGGTTACTACCGGGTTGGTGACATGACTCAGGCCCTGGGCTGGGAGCGCTATGCCTACCCCATCAGCCTGACGAAGCTGCAGGCCGGCAACTCTGCAGAAATGGCGCTGCAACCCCAGCCGGTGGAGCGCTTCAGCGTGCCCAAGCCAGCCGAAGGTGACCTGCTGCTGAACAAGACCGGCTCGACCAACGGCTTCGGCGCCTACATCCTGCTGCTGCCGGCGCGTGATATCGGCCTGGTGATACTCGCCAACCGTAACTACCCCAATGCCGAGCGCGTACGCCTGGCGTTGCAGTTGCTCGAGAGCCTCGAACCCTAGGCTGGTTTGCAAGGCATCGGTGCGCAGGATGCGCACCTTACCCTTACAGAGTGCGCGCGATCACCATCCGCTGCACGTCGCTGGTGCCTTCGTAGATCTGGCACACGCGCACATCGCGGTAGATGCGCTCGACCGGGAAGTCCTGGAGGTAGCCGTAACCGCCCAGGGTCTGGATCGCCGCCGAGCACACCCGTTCGGCCATCTCCGAGGCGAACAGCTTGGCCATCGAGGCCTCGGTCAGGCATGGCTGGCCTGCCTCACGCAGGCTCGCCGCGTGGTGCACCATCTGCCGCGCCACGGCGATCTGCGTGGCCATGTCGGCCAGCCGGAACGCCACCGCCTGGTGTTCGATGATCGGCTTGCCGAAGGTCACCCGCTCGTGGGCGTAATCACACGCCGCCTCGAACGCGGCGCGGGCCATGCCCACCGACTGCGCGGCGATGCCGATGCGTCCGCCTTCGAGGTTGGCCAGGGCAATGCGATAGCCTTCGCCCTCCTCACCCAGGCGCAGCTCGGCCGGAATGCGCACTTCGTCGAACTGGAGCTGGCAGGTGTCGGAGGCGTGCTGGCCGAGCTTGTCCTCGACCCGCACCACCGAGAACCCTGGCGTGTCGGTGGGTACGATAAAAGCGCTGATGCCCTTCTTGCCGGCTTGCGGATCGGTGACAGCGAAGACGATGACCATGCCGGCATGGCTGCCGGAGGTGATGAACTGCTTGGCGCCACTCAGCACGTAGTGATCGCCATCGCGCCGGGCGCGGGTGCGCAGGTCGCTGGCGTCGGAGCCGGCCTGCGGCTCGGTCAGGGCGAAGGCACCGAGCATGCTGCCCTCGGCCAGCGGACGGAGAAAACGCTGTTTCTGCGCCTCGCTGCCGTATTTGAGGATCGGCATGCAGCCCACCGAGTTGTGCACGCTCATGATGGTGGAGCAGGCACCGTCGCCCGCGGCGATCTCCTCCAGGGCCATGGCGTAGGCCAGATGACCGGTTTCGGCACCGCCCCACTGCTGCGGCACCAGCATGCCCATAAAACCCAACTGGCCCATCTCGGCGATGGCCTCGGTTGGGAAGCAATGCTCACGGTCCCAGTCGGCGGCGAAGGGCTTGAGCCGTTCCTGGGCGAACTGGCGGGCCATGTCACGGATAAGGATGTCTTCTTCTTTTGGCAGCATGGCTGGCTCCGGTAAAACGGGTTAACTACTGTGGGAGGCGCTTCAGCGGCGACTGTCGCGGCTACGACTGCAGGGATGCAGGAGGTAGAGCGAAGCAGGATGCCCGAGCCGAAAGCCCCTCCCACGGTGCGTACATGTACATAGATCAGAATATTTCGATAGCCACGGCAGTGGCTTCACCGCCGCCAATGCATACGGACGCCACACCACGCTTGAGACCTCGCTGCTGTAACGCTGCCAACAGGGTCACCAGGATGCGAGCGCCGGAGGTGCCAATGGGATGTCCCAGAGCGCAGGCGCCGCCGTTCACGTTGAGTTTGGCGTGGTCGATGCCCAATTCACGCATGGCCACCATGGGCACCACGGCGAACGCCTCGTTGATCTCGAACAGATCGACCGTCTCCAGCGGCCACTCGATACGCGCCAGCAAGCGCTGGATCGCCGACACTGGGGCCGTGGTAAACAGGTTCGGCGCCTGGGCATGGCCGGCATGACCGATGATGCGCGCCAGCGGTTTCAGACCACGTTCCTGCGCCTCGGACAAACGCATCAGCAGCAGCGCGGCTGCGCCATCGGAAATGGAACTGGCATTGGCCGCCGTGACCGTGCCGCCCTCACGGAACGCCGGCTTCAGGCCAGGGATCTTGTCCGGCCGAGCCTTGGGCGGCTGCTCGTCGGTATCGACCAGGCGCCGCTCACGCCCCTGCGGCGCCTCCACGGCGACGATCTCACTGGCGAAGCTGCCGTCCGTTATCGCCTGCTGGGCGCGGCGCAGCGACTCCAGGGCATAGGCGTCCTGCTCCTCACGACTGAAGCGATACTGCTGCGCACAATCCTCGGCGAAGGTGCCCATCAGCCGGCCGCGCTCGTAGGCGTCCTCCAGGCCGTCGAGAAACATATGGTCGAGCACCTGACCATGGCCCATGCGATAACCGCCACGGGCGCGCGTCAGCAGATACGGCGCGTTGGACATGCTCTCCATGCCGCCAGCCACCAGCACCTCGCTGCTACCGGCGAGCAACTGGTCATGACCGAGCATCAGCGCCTGCATGCCCGAGCCGCACATCTTGTTCAGCGTGGTGCACTGCACCGCCTGGCTCAGCCCGGCGCCCAATGCGGCCTGGCGCGCCGGTGCCTGGCCCTGGCCGGCCTGCAACACGCAGCCCATCAGTACCGTGTCCACCGCCTCGGCCGCGAGCCCGGCACGCTCAAGGCTCGCACGGATGGCTGCAGCACCCAGTTCGGCCGCCGTAAGGCCGGCCAGATCACCAAGAAAGCCCCCCATGGGCGTGCGCACTGCACTGACGATAACGACGGGATCGAGTTGCTGTTTCATGAGTTTCACCTTCGAATCACATGGCCCGGATGCAATCCGGGAAATATGTGGGGGCCCGGATTGCATCCGGGCTAGCTATCGGTTACTTCGCCGCCATGCGCAGCGCGCCATCGAGGCGGATCACTTCACCGTTGAGCATCACGTTCTCGACGATATGCCGTACCAGTGCGGCGTATTCGTCCGGCCGACCCAGCCGTGGCGGGAACGGCACGTTGGCCGCCAGCGAATCACGTACCTCCTGCGGCATACCGGCCATCATTGGCGTCTCGAACACGCCGGGGGCAACGCACATTACACGGATACCCGAGCGCGCCAGATCGCGCGCCGCCGGCAGCGTCAGTGCCGCGACGCCGCCCTTGGACGCAGCGTAAGCGACCTGGCCCATCTGCCCGTCGAACGCCGCCACCGAGGCGGTATTGATGATGACCCCGCGCTCACCGCCAGCGTTCGGCGTGTTCTGCGCCATGGCCTCAGCGGCCAGGCGCAGCAGGTTGAAGCTGCCGATCAGATTGACCTCGACGGTACGCCGGAAGCTGTCCAGGCCATGTGCGCCGTTGCGACCCAGTACCTTCTCGGCCGGCGCGACGCCGGCGCAATTGACCAGCCCGTGCAGTGCGCCGAAAACCGCCAACGCCTGTGCCACGGCGGCCTGGCCATCCTCTTCGCGGGTGATATCGGCGCATACGAAACGGGCGTTGTCGCCCAGCTCGGCGAGGGCCTGCTGGCCCGCTTCTGCGTTGATATCCAGCAGCACCACCTTGCCACCGCGTCCGACCAGCTCACGGGCTGTGGCCAGGCCAAGACCAGAGGCGCCGCCGCTGATCAGGAATACGGATTCGTCGATACGCATGCTCAACCTTTGTGATTGTTGTGGAGTGAGATTGACAGCCAGATTTGCACAGGTTTACGTTAACGTAAAGGTAAACGAGCAATGACCATGGCAACCACCTACTCCATCTCCGATCTGGCCCGCGAACTGGACATCACCACTCGCGCCATCCGCTTCTACGAGGAGCAAGGCATGCTCGCGCCGGAGCGGCGTGGCCAGGAACGCGTCTACAGCGCCAAGGACAAGGTGACGCTGAAACTCATCCTGCGCGGCAAGCGCATCGGCTTCTCGCTGGCCGAATGCCGCGAGCTGATCGAGCTGTACGACCCGGAAACCGGCAGCCGCAAGCAGTTGGAGACCTTCATGGGCAAGATCGCCGAGCGCCGCCTGCAGCTTGAACAACAGTTGCTGGATATCCAGCAGATGCAGCTGGAACTGGATACCGCCGAGGAGCGCTGTCTCGCTGCCTTGGCCGAAACGACCGCGTAACCGCCCCCACGACAAGAACAATCGCAGGTGACCCCATGAGCTACCCCACCCTCAACTTCGGCCTCGGCGAAACCCTCGACATGCTGCGCGACTCGGTGCATCAGTTCGCCCAGAACGAGCTGGCGCCGCGCGCCGCGCAGATCGACCGTGACAACGAATTCCCCATGGATATGTGGCGCAAGTTCGGTGACATGGGCCTGCTCGGCATGACGGTCAAGGAAGAGTACGGTGGCACCGACATGGGCTACCTGGCGCATGTGCTGGCCATGGAAGAGATCAGCCGCGCCTCGGCCTCGGTGGGCCTTTCCTACGGCGCCCACTCCAACCTCTGCGTCAATCAGATCCACAAGAACGGTAGCGAGGCGCAGAAACAGAAGTACCTGCCCAAGCTATGCTCCGGCGAGCATATCGGCGCCCTGGCCATGAGCGAGCCCAACGCCGGCTCCGACGTGGTGTCGATGAAGCTGCGTGCGGAAAAGCGCGGCGACCTCTACGTGCTCAACGGCAACAAGATGTGGATCACCAACGGCCCGGATGCCCACACCTACGTGATCTACGCCAAGACCGATATCAACGCCGGCTCGCGTGGCATGACCGCGTTCATCGTCGAGCGCGACTTCAAGGGCTTCTCCCGCCATCAGAAGTTGGACAAGCTGGGCATGCGCGGCTCCAACACTTGCGAACTGGTGTTCGAGGATTGCGAAGTACCGGAAGAGAACATCTTAGGCGTCGAGGGCGGTGGCGTGCGCGTGCTGATGAGCGGCCTGGACTACGAGCGCACCGTGCTCTCCGGCGGCCCAACCGGGATCATGAGCGCCTGCATGGACGTGGTGCTGCCCTACGTGCATGAGCGCCAGCAGTTCAAGCAGTCGATCGGCGAATTCCAGCTGGTGCAGGGCAAGCTCGCCGACATGTACGCAGGCATGAATGCCTCCAAGTCCTACCTGTACAACGTCGCCCGCGCCTGCGACCGCGGCGAGGAGTCGCGCAAGGACGCCGCCGCCGTGATCCTCTACACCGCCGAGATGGCCACCAAGATGGCCCTGGATACCATCCAGCTGCTGGGCGGCAACGGCTACACCAACGAATACCCGGCCGGGCGCCTGCTGCGTGACGCCAAGCTCTACGAGATCGGCGCCGGCACCAGCGAAATCCGCCGCATGCTGATCGGCCGCGAACTGTTCAACGAGACCAAGTAAGGCATCTGTGATGGTTCCCACGCTCTGCGTGGGAACCTGAAACCGGACGCTCAGCGTCCGTTCTGGGGACGCTGAGCGTCCCTGGCGAAACTCCCACGCAGAGCGTGGGAGCGATCAAATCAAAATCGGAGCGCCACCGATGGCCATCCTGCATACCCAGATCAACATCCGCTCCCCAGAGTTCGCCGCCAACAGCGCGGCCATGCGCGAGCAGGTCAGCGACCTGCGCGCCCTGCTCGCCCGCCTGCACGAAGGCGGCGGCGCGAAGGCGCAGCAGCGCCACACCGCACGTGGCAAGCTGCTGCCGCGCGAACGCATCAACCGCCTGCTCGATGCCGGCTCCCCCTTCCTCGAGATCGGCCAGCTCGCCGCCCATGAGGTCTACGGCGAAGACGTGCCCGCCGCGGGGGTGATCGCCGGTATCGGCCGCGTCGAAGGCGTGGAATGCATGATCGTGGCCAACGACGCCACGGTTAAAGGCGGTTCCTACTACCCACTGACGGTGAAGAAGCACCTGCGTGCCCAGGCCATCGCCCGCGAGAACCGCCTGCCCTGCATCTACTTGGTGGACTCCGGCGGCGCCAACCTGCCGCGCCAGGACGAGGTGTTCCCGGATCGTGAGCACTTCGGGCGGATCTTCTTCAACCAGGCCAACATGAGCGCCATGGGCATTCCGCAGATCGCCGTGGTCATGGGTTCCTGCACTGCCGGTGGTGCCTACGTGCCGGCTATGAGTGACGAGACCATCATGGTGCGCGAACAAGCGACCATCTTCCTCGCCGGCCCGCCCCTGGTGAAGGCTGCCACCGGTGAGGTGGTGAGCGCCGAGGAACTGGGCGGCGCCGACGTGCACTGCAAGACCAGCGGTGTGGCCGACCACTATGCCGAGGACGACGAGCACGCCCTGGCGCTGGCCCGACGCAGCATCAGCAATTTGAACTGGCGCAAGCTCGGCCAACTCGACAGCCGCGCCCCCATCGCCCCACGCTACGCTTCCGAGGAGCTGTACGGAGTGATCCCGGCCGACGCCAAGCAGCCCTTCGATGTACGCGAGGTAATCGCACGTATCGTCGACGACTCGCAGCTGGATGAATTCAAGGCGCTGTTCGGCACCACCCTGGTATGCGGCTTCGCCCGCATCAATGGCTATCCGGTGGCGATCCTGGCGAATAACGGCATCTTGTTTGCGGAATCGGCGCAGAAAGGCGCGCACTTCGTCGAGCTGGCCTGCCAGCGCGGCATTCCGCTGCTGTTCCTGCAGAACATCACTGGCTTCATGGTGGGCAAGAAATACGAAGAAGGCGGCATCGCCAAGCACGGCGCCAAACTGGTCACCGCCGTGGCCTGCGCCCAGGTGCCGAAGTTCACCGTGATCATCGGCGGCAGCTTCGGCGCCGGTAACTACGGCATGTGCGGCCGTGCCTACGACCCACGTTTTTTGTGGATGTGGCCCAACGCACGAATTGGCGTGATGGGTGCGCAACAGGCCGCCGGCGTACTGGTGCAGGTCAAGCGCGAGCAGGCCGAGCGCGCCGGTCAGCATTATTCGGACGAGGACGAACAGCGCCTCAAGCAACCCATCGTCGAGCAGTACGAGAAGCAGGCGCATGCCTACTACTCCAGCGCGCGGCTGTGGGACGACGGAGTGATCGATCCGGCGCAGACCCGCGAGGTGCTGGCCCTGGCCCTGTCCGCCAGCCTCAACGCACCGATCGAGCCGACCCGTTTCGGCGTGTTCCGCATGTAACACCAGTCTGTAGGAGCCCGCTTGCGGGCGATCAAAAGCATCGCCGGCAAGCCGGCTCCTACACCAGAGTTCTGAGAGCGACAGACATGACCGAATTCACCACCGTACAACTTGAGAAAGACCCGCGCGGCTTCGCCACCCTGTGGCTGAACCGCCCGGAAAAGAACAACGCCTTCAACGCCGAAATGATCCGCGAGCTGATCCTCGCCCTCGATGCCGTCGGTGAAGACAAGAGCCTGCGTTTCCTTATGCTGCGCGGCCGTGGCAAGCACTTCTCCGCTGGCGCCGACCTGGCCTGGATGCAGCACGCGGCGACCCTGGATTACAACGCCAACCTTAGCGATGCCCGTGAACTGGCCGAGCTGATGTACAACCTGCACGGTCTTAAGATCCCGACCCTGGCCGTGGTGCAAGGCGCCGCCTTCGGTGGTGCAGTGGGTCTGGCCAGTTGCTGTGACATGGCCATCGGCAGCGAAGACGCACTGTTCTCGCTGTCCGAGGTGCGCATCGGCCTGGCCCCGGCGGTGATCAGCCCCTTCGTCGTGCAGGCCATTGGCGAGCGCGCCGCCAAGCGCTACGCGCTGACCGCCGAGCGTTTCGACGGCAAGCGTGCCCGCGAACTGGGCCTGCTCGCCGAATGCTTCCCGGCCGATGAGCTGGACGCTCAGGTCGAAGCCTGGGTCGGCAACCTGCTGCAAAACAGCCCGCAAGCCATGCGCGCCAGCAAGGATCTGCTGCGCGAAGTCGGCAGCGGCGAGCTGACCCCAGCCCTGCGCCGCTACACCGAGAACGCCATCGCCCGCCTGCGCGTCAGCGCCGAGGGCCAGGAAGGCCTGCGTGCGTTCCTGGAAAAACGCCAACCTAGCTGGCAGGAGCAATGACCATGATCGACACCCTGCTGGTCGCCAATCGTGGCGAAATCGCCTGCCGTGTGATGCGTACGGCCAAGGCCATGGGCATTCGTACCGTCGCAGTGCACAGCGCCATCGATGCCAATGCACGGCATGTGCGCGAAGCCGACGTCGCGGTGAATCTCGGCGGCGCCAAGCCTGGCGAAAGCTACCTGCTGATCGACAAGATCATCGCCGCCGCCAAGGCCAGCGGCGCGCAGGCCATCCACCCGGGCTACGGTTTTCTCTCGGAGAACGCCGGCTTCGCCCGCGCCATCGAACAGGCCGGATTGATCTTCCTCGGCCCGCCCGCCTCGGCCATCGACGCGATGGGCAGCAAGTCGGCGGCCAAATCGCTGATGGAAGCTGCCGGCGTACCGCTGGTGCCGGGCTACCACGGTGAGAAGCAGGATCTTGGTACCTTCCGCGAGGCCGCCGCACGTATCGGCTACCCGGTACTGCTCAAGGCCGCTGCCGGCGGCGGGGGCAAGGGGATGAAGGTGGCCGAGTCGGAGGCGCAGCTCGCCGAGACGCTGGAATCCGCGCAGCGCGAAGCGCAGTCGGCCTTCGGCGACTCGCGCATGCTGGTGGAAAAATACGTGCTCAAGCCGCGTCACGTGGAGATTCAGGTCTTCGCCGACCAGCACGGCAATTGCCTGTACCTCAACGAGCGCGACTGCTCCATACAGCGTCGCCACCAGAAAGTGGTCGAGGAGGCGCCGGCGCCGGGCCTGAGCCCCGAGCTGCGCCGCGCCATGGGCGAAGCTGCGGTCAAGGCGGCGCAGGCCATCGGCTACGTCGGCGCCGGCACCGTGGAGTTCCTACTCGACGAGCGTGGCGACTTCTTCTTCATGGAGATGAACACCCGCCTGCAGGTCGAGCACCCGGTCACCGAAGCCATCACCGGCCTCGACCTGGTGGCCTGGCAGATTCGCGTCGCCCGTGGCGAGCCGCTGCCGCTAACCCAACAGCAGGTGCCGCTCAATGGCCATGCGATCGAGGTGCGCCTGTACGCCGAAGACCCGGATCACGATTTTCTCCCCGCCACCGGCACCCTGGCGCTGTACCGCGAGGCGGGTAATGGCGACGGCCGGCGCGTCGACAGCGGCGTGGCCGAGGGCGACAGCGTCTCGCCCTTCTACGACCCGATGCTGGGCAAGCTGATCGCCTGGGGCGAAAACCGCGAGCAGGCGCGCCTGCGCCTGCTCGCCATGCTCGAAGGCACTCTGGTCGGCGGGGTAAAGACCAACCTGGCATTCCTGCGGCGCATCCTTGCTCATCCGGCCTTCGCCGCGTGCGAGCTGGATACGGGCTTTATCCCGCGTCATCAGCAGCAGTTGTTACCTGCTCCCAGTGAGTTGCCGGACACGTTCTGGCAGTTGGCAGCCGATGCCTGGGTACAGAGCGAGGCGCCGATAGAGCGCGACGACGACCCGCATTCGCCCTGGGCGACCCGCAGTGGCTGGCGCGCCGGTGGCGTGACGGAAATCGAGCTGCACCTGAGCAGTCAGGGCGAGAGCCGCAAGGTACGCGCGAGCAACCGGGCGTGCTTGCAGGGCGAAGAGCTGCTGGCGGAGATCGACGGCACGCGCCAGCGTCTACGCGCCATTCGCCGTGGCGAAACCCTCTACCTGCAATGGCGCGGTGAACTGCACGCGATCACAAGCTTCGACCCCATCGCGGCCGCCGAAGCCAGCCACGCCCAGCATGGTGGCTTGAGCGCGCCCATGAACGGCAGCATCGTCCGTGTGCTGGTCGAACCCGGCCAGGCGGTCGAGGCCGGCGTAGCCCTGGTGGTACTGGAGGCGATGAAAATGGAACACAGCATCCGCGCGCCCGAAGCCGGCACGGTCAAGGCGCTGTATTGCCGTGAAGGGGAAATGGTCAGCGAAGGTGCGGTGCTGGTGGAACTAGAGCCGTAGGGTGGATCACGCTTCACCGATCCACCGCATTCGCCTTGGATAAGGTGGGCTGAAGCCCACCCTACCAGCAGATCTTCGTAGGGTGGGCCGGGCGGCGATCCGCTTCAGTCGCGTAGGGTGGGCTTCAGCCCACCGTTTTGCAGAAGGTGCGCACGGCGCACCCTACGATGAAAACGAGGACATCCGATGAACCTGCCCACATCCGTACGCCTGGTCGAAGTCGGCCCGCGCGATGGCCTGCAGAACGAGAAGCAACCGATCAGCGTCGCCGACAAGGTGCGCCTGGTGGACGATCTGACAGCAGCCGGTCTGAGCTATATCGAGGTAGGTAGCTTCGTCTCGCCCAAATGGGTGCCGCAGATGGCGGGCTCTGCCGAGGTGTTCGCCGGCATTCAGCGCCAGCCAGGCGTCACCTACGCAGCCCTGACACCCAATCTGAAAGGCCTCGAAGCCGCGCTGGAGGCAAAGGTCGAGGAAGTGGCGGTGTTCACCGCCGCCAGCGAGGCCTTCTCGCAGAAGAACATCAACTGCTCCATCGCCGACAGCCTGCAGCGCTTCGTACCGCTGATGGAGGCGGCGAAGGCGGCGGACGTACGCGTACGCGGCTACGTGTCCTGTGTACTGGGCTGCCCCTACGATGGCGAAATCGCGCCCGAGCAGGTCGCCAGCGTCGCCCGCGAGCTGTATGCCATGGGCTGCTACGAGGTGTCGCTGGGCGATACCATCGGCACCGGCACCGCTGGCAAGACGCGCTCAATGCTTGAGGTGGTCGGCCGCGACATCCCGCGCGGCAGGCTCGCCGGGCATTTCCACGACACCTATGGCCAGGCCCTGGCCAACATCTACGCCAGCCTGCTCGAAGGCATCAATGTGTTCGACAGCTCGGTGGCCGGCCTGGGCGGCTGTCCCTACGCCAAGGGCGCCACCGGCAACGTGGCCAGCGAAGACGTGCTCTACCTGCTGCAGGGCCTGGGCATCGAAACCGGCGTGGAGATCGACAAACTGATCGCTGCAGGACAACGCATCTGCAACGTGCTGGGCAAGGCCAACGGCTCGCGGGTCGCGCGTGCTCGCCTGAGCCAATAGATGTCATCGCCTTCTGCACTGCAGGAGCGGATTCATCCGCGATTTTCGCGGCTAAAGCCGCTCCTACAAGGGGCTGCAGCGTATCGCCCCGTCGTTTTATCCAGAGTTTCGGAACCGATGAGAAAGTCGGTGCGATAGCAGCAAAGGTCGTCTGAGTTAAAGGTCAAATGCCCCGAACGCACTAAGCTGAAGCCCAGGGACAAGAACGACGAGGACTGACCATGCAGCAACCTCTGTGGACGCCTTCCGCCGAGCGTATCGCCGCCAGCCGAATGGACGCCTTCCGCCGTTTCACAAACGACCGCCATGCCCTGCATCTGGCCGACTACCCTGCCCTGCATGCCTGGAGCGTCGAGCAACGCGAAGCCTTCTGGCGGGCCATCGTCGACTACTTCGACATTCGTTTCCACGCTGCCGCCGAATGCGTCCTGCGCGAAGGCCCGGCAATGCCGGATGCACAGTGGTTTCCCGGCGCCACCCTGAATTTTGCCGAGCATCTGCTGCGCCGCCGTGACGGTCATCCAGCGCTGGTGGCCATCGGCGAAGATGGCAGTCGCGAACAGCTCAGCCATGCGCAACTGGCTGCCCATGTCGCCGGGCTGCAACGCGCCCTGCAAAACTCGGGCGTGGGCATCGGTGATCGGGTGGCTGCATTCATGCCCAACACCTGGCAGACCGTGGTGGGCATGCTCGCCACCGCCAGCCTCGGCGCCACCTGGTCGAGCTGCTCGCCGGATTTCGGCACCCAGGGAGTCATTGATCGTTTCGGCCAGATCGAACCCAAGGTGCTGATCGCTGCTGCTGGTTATCGCTATGCCGGCAAGCAAATCGACCTGACCGACAAGCTGAACGAAATCCTCCCGCAACTGCCCAGCCTGGAACGGCTGGTTATCGTGCCCTACTCACGCGACGAGGCCAGCCCTACTGATTACAAGTCAGTTGCCCGGACGACCCTCTGGCAGGATTTCTACCAACCCGGCGGCGCGCCGCAGTTCACGCCAGTGCCCTTCGACCAGCCGCTGTATATCCTCTACTCCAGCGGCACCACCGGCGTGCCCAAGTGCATCGTCCACGGCGTCGGCGGCACCCTGCTGCAACACGTCAAGGAACTGGGGCTGCACACCGACCTTGGGTCCGACGACACCCTGTTCTACTACACCACCTGCGGCTGGATGATGTGGAACTGGCTGATTTCCGGGCTGGCCCTGGGCGCCACGCTGGTGCTCTACGACGGCTCGCCCTTCCATCCCGAACCGGCCCGCCTGATCGATCTGATCGACGCCGAGGACATCTCCATCTTCGGCACCAGCGCCAAGTTCATCGCCGCACTGGAGAAAGCCGGTGTCATACCTCGTGAAAGCCACAAGCTGAGCAGGCTCAAGGCCATTCTTTCCACCGGCTCGCCACTGGCCCACGAGAGCTTCGAGTACATCTACCGCGACGTGAAACGTGACCTGTGCCTGTCGTCGATTTCCGGCGGCACCGACATCGTCTCCTGCTTCGCCTTGGGCAACCCGACCCTGCCAGTCTGGCGCGGTGAACTGCAGTGCAAGGGCCTGGGTATGGATGTGCAGGTGTGGAATGACAATGGCCAGGCGGTGACAGGGGAAAAAGGTGAACTGGTCTGCGCCAGACACTTTCCTTCAATACCCGTGGGCTTCTGGAACGACGCAGATGGCGAGAAATTCCACGCTGCCTATTTCGCCACGTTCCCCGGCGTCTGGGCCCACGGTGATTATGCCGAGGAAACCGCGCATGGCGGCCTGGTCATCCACGGCCGCTCCGACGCCGTGCTCAACCCGGGCGGCGTACGCATCGGCACCGCAGAGATCTATCGCCAGGTGGAAAAGGTGCCGCAAGTGCTGGAGTCCATTGTCATTGGCCAGGATTGGCAGGGCGATGTGCGCGTGGTGCTGTTCGTGCGTCTGCGTGATGACGTGACGCTGGACGACACCCTGCGCGAAGAGATTCGCCAAGTGATCCGCGCCAACACCACGCCGCGACACGTGCCGGCGAAAATCATCCAGGTCGCCGATATCCCGCGCACCCTCAGCGGCAAGATCGTCGAGCTCGCAGTACGCAATGTCGTCCACGGCCGCCCGGTGAAGAACACCGATGCCTTGGCGAACCCACAAGCGCTGGAGCTGTATCGCAGCCTGGCAGAGCTGCGAAACGAGTTGTAGCCATAAGCCACCAGTCAGAAAAAATCACTATACTGGCGCCATTTTTTCGTCTTCACAGCAGCTGAGTCCTGGCCAAGACCAACTCGGCAAATGGCAAGGTGGCGACATGAACATCATCCAGCGCAACAACGTTCAACGCTTGAAAGCGGAAACGGCAGATGCCCCAACGTTCATCTACGGCCACGGCTTCGGTTGCAATCAGGAGATGTGGAGCAAGGTCACGCCGGCCTTCAGCCAGCACTGGCACCAGGTGCTGTTTGACTATGTCGGCAGCGGCCGCTCCGATGCCAGCGCCTTCCACCCTGCCCGCTATGCCCAGCTGGAGGGTTACGTGGAAGACCTTCTGGAAGTATGCGATGTGCTCGAACTCTCGGGTGATCTGACCTTCGTTGGCCACTCGATCAGTTGCAGCGTCGGCATTCTTGCTGCCATCAGGCGGCCCGAACTGTTCTCCCGGCTGATTCTTCTCGGCCCCTCCCCCTGTTTTCTCAACGATCCGCCCGATTATCGCGGCGGGTTCGAACGCAGTGACCTGGAGGGGCTGCTGGAGCTGATGGCCCATAACTATCTGGGCTGGGCCCAGCAGTTCGCACCACTGGTATCGGCCGACGAGACTCCCGCAGTCACCCGGCAGCTCTCCGACAGCTTCTGCTCGACCGACCCAATCATGGCCCATGCCTTCGCTCAAGCCACCTTCTTCTCCGATATCCGCCCGGCGCTACAGTCGTGTCCGTCGCCCAGCCTGATCCTGCACCACCAGCGTGATGCACTGGTTCCCACATCAGTTGCCGACTATCTGCATACCGCACTCACGGGCAGCACCCTGGAAACGCTGGACGTCAGCGGTCATTGCGCGCACATGAGCCATCCTGAACTGGTGAGCGCCGCCATGCATCGCTACCTGCAGGGAGCACGCACACGTGTTCTATCCTGATCGCCTACCCGGCCCGGTACTGGTCACTGACTGCAACGGCCGAATCAAGCACTCCAATTGCGATTTCAAGCGCCTGGCAGGTGCGGGCGCGGCCGAAGGCATGGATCAGTTCTTTCCGCCGGCCAGTCGCATCTTCCTGCATACCCACGCCTGGCCCCTGTTGCTGCGCAACGGCGAGTTCAGTGAGCTTTACCTGCAACTGCAATCAGAAAACGGCCAGGCAATACCCGTCATGGCCAACGCACGCATCAGCGAAGTCGATGGCACGCCGGAGGTCATCTGGCTGTTCTTCGTCGCCAAGGATCGCCAACGTTTCGAAGCAGAGCTGCTCAAGGCTCGCGAACAGGCGCAGGAAAGCGCAGCACAACTGGCCAAGGCCAACCTGGCGCTGCAGAGCGCCTACGCCCAGTTGGCCAACTATGCGGTGGAAATTCAGAGTGAAGCCGAGCAGCTTGCACAACTGAGCCATACCGACCCACTGACTGCGCTGAGCAATCGCAGGGCGCTGTCAGTGCACGTCGAGCAGTGGCTCGGCAGCGTCAGCGACCTGGCTTGCGGCAGCCTTTTGTTGATCGATATCGACCACTTCAAACAGATCAATGATCGCTTCGGCCATGCCGAGGGAGATCGCGTTCTGGTGGATATGGCGCAACGTCTTCTGGCCAGCGTGCGCAGTGGCGACAGCGTGGTGCGCTACGGCGGCGAAGAGTTCGCGATATGGCTGCCCAACGCCGATCTCGCTGAAGCCAGCGACATCGCCGAGCGCGTGCATGATCAGATCAAGGCGCTTGAGGTCGCCAACGAACCGGTCACGGTAAGCATCGGCATCGCCAGCCTTAAACCCTGCGAACGCTACCTGGAGCGTCTGCTGGCGGCAGCCGACAAAGCCCTTTACACAGCCAAAGCCCAGGGCAGGAATCGCAGCATTCGGCACGAGTAGCCGGCTCAGGATCGGTCGCTGCATCGGGCCGCAAACGCCTCCTATACTGGAGCGACAATGACAACAGGATGTTCGTCGTGAACACGTTTTTCTGCCTGCTGCTGGCGTTGATGCTAGCTGGAACCGCATCCGCCCACGAGCCCATCAAGCTATACATGCCAGACGCGCCACCCCTGACGCTGCATCACTACGAGGGCGGCCATGGCATGGCAGGTGACGTGGTACTGGCTGCGCTGGCCAGGATCGGCAAACTCACCGACATCGTCGCCGAGCCCTGGCCACGCGCCCAGGTCAACGTGTCCAGGGGCAGAAACATGCTGATCATTCCCCTGTCACGAACGCCCGAGCGCGAGGAGCTATATACCTGGATTGCCTCGATCATGGAGCTGGAGCGCGCCTTCTTCAGCCTCGACGAGCCGGTCACCAGCTTCATGCAGGCCCGTCAGCGTTATCGCCGCATAGGTGTCGGCATGGGCACAGCGCAGGTGGGCATCCTGCAGCGCCAGGGTTTCAGCGACGAGCAGATCGTGCAACTCAAGCTGGGCGAAAACCCGGCCCATCTGCTCAGCCTTGGACGTATCGACGCCTGGTTCACCGGGGTGCCGGAGGCGCTGTACATCTGGGAAAGATCGGCCTATCGCGAACAGAACCTGCGCAGGAGCCCCACCCTGGCCAGCACCGGCCTGTATCTGGGCTGCTCGAAGGATTGCGATGCGCAACTGGTCGAACAGCTGCGCGCCGCCATCAGCGAACTGGAAGAGGACGGCGTCAGCCAGCGGCTGCGTCAGGCCTATTTGCCGCTGCAGCCCGCCCCCTAGGCTCTGTACGAAAAATGCCTGCGCTCGGTGATGCTGCGTTAAAAACAGGCTGGAACGCCAGCCCGGTCAAATGCTCATTTACAGCACGTAAACTCGAATGCGAGCCCAGTCCGTTCTTCGCCTGTTTTTGCGGGGCCGCCATCGGTATTGCCTGACCTTCGCTCGGCGACTTTTCGTACAGACCCTAAATCCCCTGCCGCCCCGGGTCTTCCGGCGGTTGCTCCTGCTCAATCTCCTCCAGTTTCAGCTCCAGCCCCCAGTCGCCTGCAGCAGCGGCTTTCGCTGCAGGTGCCGGCGTGACAACCGGCGCAGCGGCGGCGGGTGCAGGCATGGCATTGGCCGGATTGTCGCGATGGAGCTTGAGCTTCAGGCGCACGTTGTTCGCCGAGTCGGCGTTCTTCACCGCCTCCTCCTCGTCGATCGCACCTTCGTGCACCAGGTCGATCAGCGCCTGATCGAAGGTCTGCATGCCGAGGTTCTTAGATTTCTCCATGATTTCCTTGAGCTCGGAAAACTCGTTGCGCTTGATCAGATCACGCACCGTCGGCGTACCCAGCATCACCTCCACCGCGGCGCGGCGCTTGCCATCGACGGTTTTGACCAGACGCTGCGAAACGAATGCCTTGAGGTTGTTGCCCAGGTCGTTCAGCAGTTGCGGGCGGCGATCCTCGGGGAAGAAGTTGATGATGCGATCCAGCGCCTGGTTGGCGTTGTTGGCATGCAACGTGGAAATCGCCAGGTGCCCGGTATCGGCGAAGGCCAGGGCATGCTCCATAGTCTCGCGGTCGCGGATCTCGCCGATCAGGATCACGTCCGGCGCCTGGCGCAGGGTGTTCTTCAGTGCGGCGTGGAAGCTGCGGGTATCCACGCCCACCTCGCGCTGGTTGATGATCGACTTCTTGTGCCGGTGCACATACTCCACCGGGTCTTCGATGGTAATGATATGGCCACCGCTGTTGCGGTTGCGGTAGTCGATCAGCGCCGCCAGGGAGGTCGACTTGCCCGAACCGGTACCGCCGACGAACAGCACCAGGCCGCGTTTTTCCATCACCGTGCCGAGCAGCACTTCGGGCAGTTTGAGGTCTTCGAAGCGCGGAATATCCAGCTTGATGTTGCGCGCGACGATGGATACCTCGTTACGCTGTTTGAAGATGTTGATGCGAAAACGCCCCACACCGGCCAGCGATATCGCCAGGTTCATCTCCAGTTCGCGCTCGAATTCCTCACGCTGGGCACTGTCCATGATCGAATCGGCAATGGCCGCCACATCGCCCGCCTTCATCGGCTCCTGGCTCAGCGCCTTGAGCACGCCATTGAACTTCGCGCAGGGCGGCGCGCCGGTAGACAGATAGAGATCGGAACCATCCTGAGTGGACAGGATTTTCAGCATTGCTTGGAGATCCATGGCGGCGTTTCCGTGAGCGCGATTGAAATACCATAGGCCATGATTGATCCGCGCTGCGGACAACACACAACCCATAAAATTGACGCCATTCTGCTGGCGCAATGAATGCTGGCACAATAGCGCCCTGACAGATTTGAGGACCCCATCAATGGCAAAGGCAATGGCCCGCCACATCCTGGTCAAGACCGAAGCGGAAGCCGCCGCGCTGAAGAAGCGCATTGCCGCCGGCGAAGCCTTCGATGTGCTGGCGCGCAAGCACTCCACCTGCCCCTCCGGCAAGAAAGGTGGCGACCTAGGTGAAGTGCGGCCCGGGCAGATGGTGCGTGCGGTGGATCAGGTGATCTTCAAGAAGGCGCTGCGTGAAGTGCACGGCCCGGTAAAGACCCAGTTCGGCTACCACCTGATCCAGGTGTTCTATCGCGACTGAGCCCTGCTCAGGCGCCTGGCTCGCCCATGAACTCGATGATCTTGCTCCTCAGCCAGCGCTCGGCGGGATCGTTGTCGGTCACCCCACTCCAGACCATTGACAGATCCGAATTGACCAGCTCGAATGGCGGGTCATCGGCACGCAGGCGGGTCCCTTCAATCAGTGCTGCCGCGGCGAAATCCGGTACTGTGGCGAGCATTTCCGTACCGGCGATGATCGAGCGCAAGCCACTGAACTGCGGCACCGCCAGCACCACGCGACGCGAGCGATCCAGGCGCGCCAGATCGTTGTCGATGTTGCCGCACAGATCCCCCGAAAACGACACCAGCGCATGCGGACGCGAACAGTACTCGTCCAGCGTCAGCGCGCCAGGGCGGTCGTCACCGCGCAGCACCTTGACCTTCATCTCGCGCAGCTTGCGCCGCTTGGCGTTGGCCGGCAGCTCGGTGGTGTAGCTGACGCCAACGGAAATTTCCCCCGAGGCCAACATCGCTGACATCAACAGGAAGTTGACCCGCCGCACCACGATCACCACCTCCGGCGCCTCTTCGCGAATCTGCTTGAGCAACGCCGGGAACAGACCGAACTCGGCATCATCGGACAGACCAATGCGGAAGGTGTCGCGGTTGGTCGCCGGGTTGAACTCACGGGCACGACTGACCGCGCCCGAGATGGTGTCCATGGCTGGCTGCAACTCCCTGAGAATCGCCAGCGCTCGCGCCGTCGGTTCGAAACCACGGCCGTTGCGCACCAGCAACGGATCGTCGAACAGATCACGCAGCCGGGCCAGCGCCGCACTGACTGCCGGCTGGCCGAGAAAGAGTTTCTCGGCGGCACGGGTCAGGTTCTTCTCGAACATCAGGGTTTCGAAGATCACCAGCAGATTCAGGTCGACGCGGCGCAGGTCGTTGCGATTCATTCAGGGCTCTCGAGCACGGTGTGATTGGCGCATTAAAGCAGCAACCTCCGTGCCCATATAGCCCGGATCAGAGCCCGAGATCGGACAACCCCGGATGATCGTCAGGGCGGCGCCCCAGCGGCCAGCGGAACTTGCGCTCGGACTCCTTGATGGGCAGGTCGTTGATGCAGGCGTAGCGATTGACCATCAGGCCATCGGCACCGAACTCCCAGTTCTCGTTGCCGTAGGAACGGAACCAGTTACCGGAGTCGTCGCGCCACTCGTAGGCATAGCGCACGGCAATGCGGTTGTCGGTGAACGCCCAGAGTTCCTTGATCAGCCGGTACTCCAGCTCCTTGGCCCATTTGCGCTCGAGGAACGCACGCGCCTGATCGCGGCCGTTGGCGAACTCGGCGCGGTTGCGCCAACGCGTATCGAGGCTGTAGGCCAGGGCTACCCTGGCGGCATCACGGCTGTTCCAGCCATCCTCGGCCAGGCGCACTTTCTCGATGGCGCTCTCGCGGGTGAACGGCGGCAGCGGCGGACGAACTTCATTATTTGACGACATGACGGCACCTCAGGCTTGCGGGGGATTTAGCCCATCACTGGGCGACAGGGTTTGCAGGAGCAGTTGCGCGGTGCGACCGGCACTGTCAGCTGCGTCGGCCTGGCCGGTGACCATGGCGACGGCCGTTGCGCCATCGATCAGCAGGAGAAACTGCCTGGCCATCTCCTCGGGATCGGCAAAGCCGCAAGCCGTGGTCAGCTCGTTCAGATAGGCCAACAGGCGTTGTTTGTGCAGCAACGCGACGGCGCGGATCTTGCTGTCGGGATCACCGACCTCCCCTGTCGCATTGATGAAGGCGCAGCCATGGAAGTCAGGTGCGCAGAACCAGCTGCGCAGCAGTGGGAACACGGCCAGCAGCCGCTCGCTCGGCGATCCCGCAGAAGTGCCGGCGATGAACCATTGCATCCAGCGTTCATCACGCGCACGCAACGCGGCAGCGATCAGCGCTTCCTTGGTCGAATAGAGGCGATAGATGCTTTTGCGCGCCACCCCGGATGCCTTGACGATGGCGTCCATGCCAGTGGCGTTGATACCACCGGCATAGACCAGGCTTTCGGTGGCTTGCAGCAAGCGCTGCTGTAGAGAGACATCTTCGAGCATGGTTCAAACCATAGAGAATGATCGTTCTCAGCAAGATAGAACGATCATTCTCAAAGGTCAAGCAAATGCATAAACGTCGGGTCAAGTCCCCCTGCGAAACGTCAACTGGCGCCAAGCTACGCTAGCTGCAAAGGAGGTATTCACTGAATCTCGCCACCCCCTGCTCCAGCGGTAGATCAAGTCCGTTGGCAAGGTAGGCGACCGTTCGATAGAAACCAGCCAGCATCAATATCTCCAGAACCTGCTCATCATCGAAGTACTCCCGGATGCGGGCGAACTCCTCATCGCTCAGCGTTGCACGCTCGTGCAGCGCATCGACGGTGATCAGCAAAGTAGCTTCTTCGACAGACCACATTTCAGGACGCAATGGCCTGTCCAACGTAGCGCTCACCTCCTCCCTGCTCAAGCCAGCCGCTTCGCCGAAGACCGTCACATGAACGCCCCATTCGTACTCACAGCCAGTCAGTGCGCAGCATCTGTCGATGACCAGCTCGCGCTGACGCAGCGTCAGCAGCTTGCCGTCCAACAGGGCTCCCGCCGTGAACTTTTGCCATGCGCGCCTGCTGCTCGCCAGGGTCCTGAATAGCACCAGAGGCGGTACACCTGCGCCCATGATCCTGTCGAAGGATGCCTGGATTTCCTCCGCATAGGGTCCGTTCAGTGCCGAGATTCTGCTCATGCTGTATTCTCCGCTATCGAATATGTAGCAACAGTATTGCTACATATTTTGTAGCAAACAAGAGCGATAAACAGAGGTGATAAGCCCAGCATGACTTCATCGATTATCAATGGACGCCGCCCGATCATGGCGCTGCTGGACCTGCTCGGGCAGAAATGGGCGCTGCGGGTTATTTGGGAGCTGCGCAATGGCGCGCTCAACTCCAGGGCCTTGAGAAGTGCTTCAGGGGAGATATCGCCAACGGTGCTGCAGAGCCGAATCAATGAGCTACGAGCAGCAGGCATCGTCGTATCGGGCGACAACGGTTACTCACTGACTGCCTTGGGGGTCGAGCTCTCAGAGACGTTCATCCCGCTTTATCACTTTGCCGGCAAATGGGCGGATCATCTCGAGCAGAATTCGGAGCAAGACGGTTAGTAGAGCATCAGCGCCGCGCCAACACCGGCGCATGCTCGGCCATCAGCGCCACCACCCAGTCGATGAATACCCGCAGCTTGGCACTGACATGGCGGTTCGGCGGGAAAGCCAGGTACATCGGCATCGGTTTCATCTGCCAGTCCTCGAACAGACGCACCAGTTCACCGCTGGCCAGGTGTGGTTTGGCCATGTAATGCGGCAGCCAGAGCATGCCCAGGCCCGCCAGCCCCGCAGCCAGATAGGCGTTGCCATCGTCGACCGTCAGCAGCGGGCGGCCATGGGCCTCGATGCGTTCTTCACCCCGCTGCATCGCATAGGGCAAGGCCTTGCCGGTGCGCGACCAGAGAAAACCCACCGTGTGATGAGCGGCCGCCTCCAGCTCGCGCGGATGCATCGGCGTGCCGGCGCGCTGTAGATAAACCGGCGTGGCGTAGATGCCGAGTTGCAGATCACCGACATGCCGCGCGATCAGCGATTGATCGGTGATCTCACCGCCACGCACCACGCAGTCGACGTTCTCACCGATGATGTCGATGAGACGGTCGCTCACGCCCAGGGTCAGCTGGATTTCCGGATAGCGCGCATAGAAAGCCGGCAAGGCCGGAATCAGCAGCATGCGTGCGAAGGGGCTGGGCACGTCCACCCGCAGGCGACCACGCGGTGCCATGGATGCACTAGACAGACTGGTCTCGGCGTCATCGACATCGGCCAGCAAACGCACGACGCGCTCGTAGTAGGCCGCCCCGTCAGCGGTGACGTTGACCTTGCGCGTGGTACGGTTGAGCAGGCGTACCCGCAGCCGCGCCTCCAGTTGCTGAACGAGCTGGGTCACGCTGGTCTTGCTCATGTGCAGGGTGGCTGCCGCCTTGGTGAAACTGCCGGTTTCCACCACACGGGCGAAGGCCTGCATCGCATCGAAACGATCCATTTCACGTCTCTCTCGGCTCTTGATTGTTTGGATTCTACAAACAGTCATGACCAGAGTTGCTCGTTTATCCAGCCCCGCCGTGTTTTTTAAAGTGATTCCATCGTTAACAGCGGGCCGTAGTGGCCCAGATGGAGGCAACAATGACCAGCAAACGTGATGTGGTTTTCCCGGCCGACCGCCATGACCTGTATGAACTTCATCGCTATTCACCGGCGATTCGTTCCAACGGTTTTCTGTTCGTTTCCGGCCAGGTCGGCAGTCGCAAGGACGGCTCGCCCGAACCCGACCTGAAGGAGCAGGTGCGCCTTGCCTTCGCCAACCTCAATGCGATCCTCGCTGCAGCAGGTTGCAGCTTCGATGACGTGGTCGACACCACCGTATTCATGCTCGACCCGCATGCGCAGTTCGAAACCATCTGGGAGGTGGTAGCCGACTATTGGGGCGAGGCGCCCTACTCGAACGTGACTGCGGTCGGCGTGACCTGGCTGGCCGGCTTCGATTTCGAGATCAAGGTGATCGCCAAGCTGCCAGAGTGAGCAGCGATGCGCCCCCGCGACGAGGGGCGCAGCAGAAAGGCTCAGAGATGAGTGAAAACGCGCTCGGCCGGCAGACGCGACTTCGGCAGCGCCGCATTGAAATCGCTGTCGCTGTGATACCCCAGCGCCACCGCGACCATGCTGCTCAGCCCCTGAGCGGTCAGTCCAAGCTCCTCATCCAACGCGGCGCGGTCGATGCCCTCCATCGGCGTGGCGTCCACGCCTTTGGCGGCTGCGCCCAGAAGCAAGGTGCCCAGCGCCAGATAGGCCTGTTTCTCCGCCCAGTGCGGGATGTCGCCGAGGCCGCGGTGCAGTTCGACGTAGCTGCTGCGGGTGTTGTGCTGGGTGGTGCGCGCCGCGTCATCGCGGAAGCGGCCATCATCGGCCTCCTGCTGCAGCACATCGGCCAGGTACGCATCATCGAGGTCACGACGGGCGCAGATCAGGATCACGTGCGAGGCATTGAGGATCTTCGGCTGGTTGTAGGCGAAGCCGCCCTGAGCGCCCTTGGCCAGGCGCGCCTTGCCTTCGGCAGTGCTCGCCACGACGAAATGCCAGGGCTGCGAGTTGACCGAAGACGGCGACAGGCGCAGCAACTCCAGCAACTCGTCGATGATCGCCTGATCCACCTGGCGGCTGGCATCGTAAGCCTTGGTGGTGTAACGCTGACGTGCGAAGGAAACGAGGCTCATGAACACTCTCCTGATCGATGGATGATGCGAAATGAGCGTCAGTCTGCAGTATGCCTGCGCATGAAAAAAAGCAGGCAAAGCCGCTAGGAGTTTCAAAGCAAAGATGAAAATGCGGGCAGGCATCAGCCCTCTAGCGAGCCACGCCAGCGCTCTGCAAACACTCGATAAAACCCGCCACGGCCACCGAGCGGCTGACCTTGGGATACAACGCACCGATCTCGCGATGGATCGGCGTCGGGCCGAGCGCGATGGCGCGAACACTGGCCGGCAGCGGCAGGATGGTTTCCGTCAACGGCACCACGGCCACGCCAAGGCCACTCTCGACCATCGACAGCATCGCCTGTATATCGTCGACCTCGATCCACTCCTGCAGCGTTAAAGAATGGTCGCGTAGAAAGCGCTCCACCTGGCGACCTCCGAAGGAGGAGCGGCTATAACGGATAAAGGGCTGCTCGCGAATCACCGACAGCCAGTCATCGCCAGCCACGTTGCTGGCGGCAAGCAGCACGTAGTTCTCGCATGCCAGCGGCGCCCACTCCAGTTCCCGCGGCGGCTCGAACGCCGGACGAATGAGGATCGCCAGGTCGAGCTCCCCCGCTTCGACTCGATCCATCAACTGCAGGGAAACGCCAGGCGACAGATTCACCCGGCAGTTGGCAAAGCGCTGGCGGAACGGCACCAGCGCGCGCGTGAGGATGGTCGCGTGCACCGAGGCGATCGCGCCGATCTCCAGCGGTTTGGCCCATTCCTCGTCCTGGGTCGGCTCGCCCAAGGCATCGAAACCGGCGACCAGCGCCTCGGCACGCGCCAACGTACGCAGCCCTGCAGCATTCAGCGTGGCCGAGCGACCGGTGCGATCGAACAGGGCGAAACCCAGGCTTTCTTCCAGGCGGCGCATATGGCCACTGACGGCCGCCTGGGTCAGGCCGATACGCTCACCAGCGGCGCTGAAGGTGCCATAGCGCGCCACCGCGATAAGGGTTCGCAGTTCGATGATCATGTCGATTGATAAGATTCTGTTTTGCTCATGATCAGAACATATAGTTTTTTAAGAGGCTTGTCGCCGAATAGGATGATTCCACTCACCAACGAGGGAACCCCGATGACCGCACTATGCCCGTTCCACCTGGCCTTTCCGGTTGACGACCTGACCGCCGCTCGCGACTTCTACGGCAACCTGCTCGGTTGCAGCGAAGGTCGCAGCTCGTCAGAGTGGATCGACTTCAATTTCTACGGCCACCAGATCGTCGCCCACCTGGCGCCTGACGAAGCAGGCGCAGTACCGGCCAACGCGGTCGATGGCCACGGCGTGCCGGTGCGCCACTTCGGCGTCGTCCTGCCGATGCACGACTGGCAGGTCGCTGCCGATAAACTCACCGCCGCCGGTGTCGAGTTCATCATCAAGCCCTATATCCGCTTCAAGGGCGAGCCAGGCGAGCAGGCGACGATGTTCTTCAAGGACCCGAGCGGCAACGCCGTCGAAATGAAGGCGTTCGCCGACATCAACAACCTGTTCGCCCGCTGACAGCGAAAGGAACACCCCATGCAAACGCTCAAGGTTGCAATTGCCGGTTTCGGCGGTGTTGGCCGCACCACGGCCAACCTGCTGCTGCAACGTCGCGACCGCTATCGCCAGGTCTATGGCGTGGATGTGCGACTGGTTGCCGTATGTGGCTCACGCGCCGGCCTGGCCGATGCCAATGGCCTGCAGGCCAACCAGCTGGACGACCTGCTGCCCGGGCTGTCCGGCCCGGACTTCGTCGCAGCGAGCGGTGCCGAGGTGCTGATCGAGGCCGGCCCCAGCGATTTTCGCAGCGGCGGGCCAGGCCTGGACTACCTCTGTGCGGCACTGTCCGCCGGGCGCGACTGCATCGTCATCTCCAAGGGCGCGCTGGTGCACAGCGGGCCGCGCCTGCGCGAACTGGCGCGCGCCTCTGGAGCGCAGCTGAAGCTCAGCGGTGCGGCCGCAGCCGCCCTGCCCACGCTCGACCTGCTCGAGCACAGCCTGGCCGGCTGCAAGGTGCTCAGCGTCGAGGGCATTCTCAACGCCACCACCAACTACCTGCTCGACGCCATGCGCACCCAGGGGCTTGGCTTCGATGCGGCGCTACGTGAGGCACAGGCCGGTGGCTTCGCCGAGGCGGATACGCGCACCGACACCGAAGGCTGGGACACCGCCTGCAAACTCCTGCTGCTGGCCAACTTCGGCCTTGGCGCCGAGCTGACAATGGCTGACGTCGAGGTCGATGGCATCCATTCGATCACCGCGCAGCGTATCGAAGCCTGGCAAGCACAGGGCCTGGTTCCCCGTCTGGTCGGCAACCTCAGCTACAGGGACGGCGCGATCCGCGCCAGCGTCGGGATCAAGACCTATCCGCTGTCCGATCCCTTCGCTCAGGTGAACGGGAAAAACAAGGCGATCCGCATCAGCAGCGACGCCATGGGCGAGACGATCGCCATCGGCGGCGGCGCTGAACCCCTCGCCACCGCTGCCGCCGCGCTAAAGGACTTCGAACATATTCTCCAGGCCAGGGGGCGCTCCCCCCTGCTTTATTGACGGACATTGCGCATGACCCAACGCACCCTGCAAGCCATCCGCCACGTCGGTTTCGAGGATCTCGGTAGCTTCGAGGCACCGCTGCGCGCTGCCAGCTACCAGATCGAGTACATCGACGCTGCGGAACGTGACCTCAGCCAACTCGACCCGCTCGCAGCCGACCTGCTGGTGGTGCTTGGCGGCCCTATCGGCGTCTATGACCACGACCGCTACCCGCTCCTCTGCGCTGAACTGGAACTGCTGCGCGTACGCCTGGCAGCCGATAAGCCGACGCTGGGCATCTGCCTCGGTGCGCAGCTGATGGCAGCAGCACTGGGCTCCAGCGTCTATCCAGGGCCAGCCAAGGAAATCGGCTGGTCGCCCCTGGAGCTGGCAGCCTCCGACTATCAGCCACTTGCCGCCCTGCGCGATATCGCCGTGCTGCATTGGCATGGCGACACCTTCGACCTGCCGGAAGGCTGCACCCTGCTCGCCTCGACCCCGCTATGCCGCCAGCAGGCCTTCGCTCGCGGGCAGAACGTGCTGGGTCTGCAATTTCACCCGGAAGTGCGCGGCGACCGCTTCGAGCATTGGCTGCTGGGCCATGCCAGCGAACTGGCCAGCTCGGGCATCGATCCCGTCACCCTGCGTCACGACGCCAAGCGTCATGCCAGCGCCCTCGAGCAAGCGGGCACCATCATGCTAGGCGCCTGGCTCACCAAGCTGAAGCACTGAGCACGGCAGCAGGCCCGAGCCTCATGACAAGGCTCGGGCACCGCCGGCTCATTCAGCGCCTACAGCCTGTAAACACTTCGTAAATGCGATGGATTTTCATTAACTCACCTAGTAAAAGATAGCTTGCTTTCGATCCTGTCTGGAGCAGCGCTTGCTGCTGCTCGTTTCGCCCCGGAGTCCAGCATGTCTATCCGCTCTCACCTGCAACGCACAGCGGCGGCGATTACCACGTCGCTGCTGCTCGCCCTGCCCCTGCATGCCAGCGAACGCACGCTGGACAGCGCCTACGGTCCAGTGACAATCAGCGGCACTGTGCAGCGCGTGGTGGCACTGGGCGACAGCGCCCTGGATGCGGCGCTGTCGCTCGGCGTGCAACCGGTCGGTACCCTGGCCAGTCGCGGCGGCGACGACGTGCCGGACTATCTCAAGACCACGGCAGGCAAGATCACCCTGGTGGGCAGCGTGCGTGAACCCAACCTGGAAGCCATCCTGCGCCTGCAGCCGGACCTGGTACTGGCCTCCAGCGATCTGTCACGCGACCTATACGCCAAACTGAGCCTGATGGCGCCCACCGTGCTACCCGCCGGCAATTCCTTCCAGGACTGGCGCGAAACCTACATGACCTACGCCCAGGCCCTCGGCAAACAGGAAGAAGGCCAGCAGCGCCTCGCCGAGATCGAGAAACGCAGCGCCGAACTGCGCCAGCGTCTGCTGCAGGGCCAAGCCGTCAGCGTGGTGCGCTGGAACCCGCAGGGGCCGGTGATCATGTCCAGCCACCTGTTCGTTGGCCAACTGCTGAAAGACCTCGGCCTGCGTGCCAACGAACTGGCCGCAGCCCAGGCGCAGAAACCACACAGCGACGTACTGAGCCTGGAGAACCTGTCACGCATCAATGCCGACTGGATCTTCCTCGCCACGCTCAATCCAGATGGTCGCAAGGCCCTGGAAGACGCGCGCAAGCAGCCTGCCTTCACCCGCCTGCCAGCCGTCGCCGACGGTCATGTGGTAACCGTCGACGGCCAGATCTGGAGCAGCAGCTCCGGCTACCTGGCGGCTCAGCAGGTACTCGATGACGTGGAGAAGGCCCTGCTCGACTGATGCTCGCGTCACGCCTTTCCGTTCCCAAGGCATTGGCCGGCGCAGCGCTGTGCCTGATGCTTTTGTGCGTCGCCAGCCTGCTGTTGGGCGCGGGTGACATCGGCCTCCTGCCCAGCCTGCAAGCCCTGCTCGGCGGCAGCGATGACGATGCCCGCTTCATTGTCTTCGAATTGCGCTGGGTGCGTACCGAACTGGCCCTGTTGGTCGGCCTCGCCCTAGGCGCGGCCGGTGTGCTGCTGCAAGCGGTGACGCGCAATCCGCTGGCTGAACCCGGACTGCTCGGGGTCAGCGCCGGCGCCTCGTTCGCCGTGGTGCTGGCGATCAACCTGGGCGCCTCGGCTGCCAGCCTGCACATGGGCGTCGCCATGCTGGGTGCGCTGGTGGGTTGCGTGCTGGTGCTGCTGGTCACGCGCATGCGCGGCGTCGGTGATGACCCTGTGCGACTGGTGCTGGCCGGCGCTGCTTTCTCCGGCATGCTCGGCGCGTTCAGCAGCCTGCTGCTGTTATGGGATCAGCGCACCGCCGATGAAATGCGCTTCTGGGTCATCGGCGCCCTGGCGGGCCGCCCGCTGGACACGCTCGACTGGAGCCTGCCCGGACTGATCGGCGGACTATTGGTGGCGCTGCTGGTGGTGCGTCCGCTGGCCGCCCTGGCGCTGGGCGAACGCGTCGCCAGCGGCCTTGGTCATCATCCGCAACTGACGCGCCTGGGCACCCTGCTGGCCGTGGCGATACTGGTCGGCACCGCTACGGCTGCCGCCGGCCCCATCGCCTTTATCGGCCTGATCGTGCCCTATATCGCTCGCCGCCTGGTGGGCTCCGATATCCGCCGCACCCTGGGCCTGAGCATGCTGCTCGGCCCCTGCGTCCTGCTACTGGCCGACGTCATCTCGCGCCTGCTGGTACGCCCCTACGAACTGCCGGTGGGCGTGGTAACCGCCTTCGTCGGCGCGCCGATCCTGATTGCCGTGGTGCGCAACCAGCGCCTGCCGACCCTGTGACATGAACATTTCTTCCTCACGCCCCCTACTCGCCCCGGCCGGCCATCACCTATTGCGTCTGGGTGACTGCAGCCTGCTGCTGCACCGGCGCAGCATGGTCGTCGCATTGCTCCTCAGCCTGCTGCTGGTCGCTGTCGCCACCTGGATACTGGCGGCAGGCGACGACACCCTGACGCCCTGGAAAGCCCTGCAGGCCGCCTTCGGTCAGGGCGAGGCGTTGCAGGTGTTCCTGATTCAGGAGCTGCGCATGCCGCGGTTGATCGCCGGCCTGCTCAGCGGCGCCGCCCTTGGCGCTTCCGGCTGCCTGCTGCAGACCCTGGCGCGCAATCGCCTGGCCACGCCTGGGGTGATCGGTATCGACAACGGCGCCACCGCCTTCGCCGTCGCCTCCATCGTCGCCGTGCCCACCAGCCTGGCGCCGTCGGCCCTGGCGCTGAGCGGCGCCGCCACCGCAGCGGTATTGACCTTTGCCCTGGCCGCTGGCGGTGGCGCACGTGGCTATCGCTTCATCGTCGTTGGCATTGCCATCGGCGCGTTGTTCGGGGCGCTGACCAACCTGATGCTGGCACGCAGCGACATGGACGCCGCCAACGCCGCCTACCCCTGGACGGTCGGCAGCCTTAATGCACGCCCGGCCGACTCGGTGCTGCTGCTCGGCATCGGCCTGGCCGTGGGCCTGCCGCTGGCCAAGTTGCTGGTCAATGCCCTGAGCCTGATGCGCTTTTCCGACAACGTCGCCATCGGCCTTGGTGTACGTCTGCAACGCATGCGCCTGCTCACCCTGGCGCTGTGCGTCTGGCTCACGGCGTTGGCCGTTGCCGTGGTCGGCCCGGTCGGCCTGATCGCCCTGGCGGCGCCGGAAATGGCCCGTCACCTGGGCAACCGACACGGCGTGCCGCTGCTCAATGCAGCGCTGTCCGGCGCGCTGATGATGATTCTCGCCGACTGGCTCGGCCGTACCCTGCTGGCGCCCATCGAAATCCCGGTTGGCATCATCGCCGCCGTGGTCGGCGGCCCCTACCTGCTGTGGATTCTGCTGCGTCAGGCCCCACGGAGTTCGACATGACCCTGCTTTCCTCACTGCTCGGCGACGCGCGCCAGTCCGACGTGCGCCTCGAAGCCCGCAACCTGAGCATGGGCTACGCCCAGACCCGCATCATCGAAGACCTCGACCTGCTGATTCCCAGTGGTCAGGTCAGCGCCATCGTCGGCCCCAACGGCTGCGGCAAATCCACCCTGCTGGCCGGTCTTGCTCGCCTGCACAGGCCCATCTCCGGCAGCGTACTGCTCGACGGCAAGGCCATTGGCAGCCTGCCGTCGCGTGAAGTAGCGCGCCGGCTCGCCCTGCTGCCCCAGGACGCCTCAGCTCCCGATGGCCTGACGGTCAGCGAACTGATCCGCTTCGGCCGCCAACCGCACCAGAGCCTGCTGCGCCAATGGAGCGAGGAAGACCAGGCCATCGTCGACGCGGCATTGGTAGCCGCCGATCTGGTCGAACTGGCCGATCGACCGCTGGAGTCGATGTCCGGCGGCCAGCGCCAGCGCGCCTGGATCGCCATGGCCATCGCCCAGGCCACGCCTCTGCTGCTGCTCGACGAACCCACCTCGGCACTGGACCTGGGCCATCAGATCGAAGTGTTCGAACTGATCCGCCAACTGGCCGCCGCCGGCAAGACCATCGTCATGGTGGTGCACGATCTCTCCAGCGCCTGCCGCTACGCCGACCACCTAATCGCCATGCATCAGGGCCGGATCGTCGCCAGCGGCCGCCCCGACGAGATCGTCACCTCGGCGCTGGTCGAGCGCCTGTACGGCGTACGCTGCACGCTGCTGCGCGATCCAATGAGCGGCACGCCGGTGATTGCGGGGGTCAGTAGGCTCTGATCCCGAAATCATCTTGCAATCTTCGTCTGAAAAACATGTAGGTGATTGGCTAATGAGATATGTCGCCATCTCTTACGCGAGCAGAATTTTTGTTGACCAATCAATCAGTTATATGTGCCATCTGACCTGCAAACCGAGAATGCGTATTTTTTGAGCATGAAGGAGGTCTGGACTATGGTCCAAACAACTCCATTTCGAAGGGACTCGACCGATGAAGCCCATCACGAGAACCGCCACCCTGGCACTTTCGCTCTTCGCTGCACCGGCGTACTCGGCCGGCGAGCTGCAAGGTCAACTCAACGTTCAGATCACCATCGGCACCGGTTGCACGGTAACCAACGGTACGGCCAGCGGCTCCAGCAACACCTTCGGCTCACTGTCCTTCGGTGACTACAACGACCTCGCCAACCTGATCGATGGCCGCTCCTTCGGCAGCGCCGGGGGCAGCTCGTTTGGCTTGCAATGCAGCTTGGGAACCGACTACAGCGTTGCACTGAGCGCCGGGCAGAACGCTTCCGGCAGCCAAAGGCGCATGATCAATGCCGGTGAGTACGTCGCGTACAACCTCTATCAGGACAGCGGCCGTACCGAACCCTGGGGCGACGGTGGCGCCACAGGCACGGTGCTTTCCGGCACTGGCACCGGTGCCAACGAAGAAGTGATCGTCTACGGCCGCGTGCCCTCGCAGGACACCCCAAGCCCAGGGACCTACACGGACACCGTGCAAGTCACCATCGCCTGGTAAGTACCACACAGTCAAAGCAAGAGGATCTCGAACCTTTCCGGGAAGAATCGCCATGCGCTGCCTGATCGCCTCCCTGCTTTTGATGGCCCCGGCAGTCCTGCCGGCGGTCGACAAGACCGCCACCATCGGCCTGAATGTCGAGGTGTTACCGGCCTGTCAGGCAGGTAGCAGCAGTGGTTCGGGCGTCAGCTTCGGGACCCTGGATTTCGGCACCCACCTCAGACTCGACAACCTGATAACCCAGGTCGGTCAACCGGACGCAGGCGCCCTGCGCGTCAATTGCCAGCAGAATATCCCCTATCGCGTGCTGATCAATGCCGGCCACAGCGGCACCACCAGCAATCGGCAGATGGTCGGTCCCGGCTCCGCCGTACTCAGCTACAACCTGTATACCGGCGCGGACTACACCACCGTCTGGGACAACAGCACGGGGGTCAGCGCCGTTGGCAATGGCCAGGATCAGTGGCTTGCGATCTACGCCCGGGTGCCAGCACAAAATGTTCCGCCCCCGGGAAGCTACAGCGATACCCTGACCGTCACGGTGAGTTGGTGATGCCGTGCCGGGCCCATTCACTCGCGGTCACTCACCTTCTCTGCCTGACCGTACTGGTCATGCACGCCTTGCCTGCTCGTGGCGACACGGGCATCAACGACCAGATCGTCAGCCAGAGTTTCCAGTTGCGCGCGGAAATCGTACCGGGTTGCCTGCTCGGTGCCGGGGGCAGCGACGCCACCTCGTTCGGCAGCATCTCATTCGGCCAGATCAGCACCCTGCCCAGCAACCTGGATGCAGCCAGCACACCGGACAACGGCTCCATCGTGCTGCAGTGCTCACCCGGTACGGCCGTCACGCTATCGCTCAATGCCGGGCTCAATACCGGCAACGTGGGCGGCGGGCGCTACCTGGCACGTGGCGCGGAACGCCTGCGCTACCAGCTGTACCAGGACGCTGCGCGCAGCATCATCTGGGGCGATGGCAGCAACGGTGGCACGCGCATGAGCGTCAATTTTCCCGTGGGCGGCGCCACCCAGACCTACACGGTCTACGCCCGCCTGTTCAGTGTCAGCCCGCTACCTTCGGCCGGCATCTACACCGACACCATCACCGTGACCGTGAGTTATTGAGCCATGAGGACACGCACCCTCTTCGCCTGCTGCCTGACGCTGACCACAGCGCTGGCGAGTCTGGCCACACAGGCCGCCAGCTCCATTCTGATCTGGCCGATCAACCCACTGATCGAAGCCGATCGCCAGAAATCAGCCGCGCTGTGGCTGGAAAATCGCGGGCAGGAAGCGGTGGATTTACAAGTACGCGTACTAGCCTGGGAGCAGGAGGAATTCGAAGATCGCCTGACGCCGCAGAAGCAGGTAGTGGGCAGCCCGCCGATGGCAACGCTGCAACCGGGCAAGCGGCAACTGGTCAGGCTGGTCAACCTGGAGCCGCCGAGCGCCGGCACGCTGCGCACCTACCGTGTGCTGGTCGACGAGGTGCTACCGCCACAACCGCGGCCGTCCCAATTGGGCGTGCAATTCCAGATGCGTTACTCGGTTCCCTTGTTCGTGGTCGGGCCTGGGGCCTATCTGGATGACGGTGCGCGAGAAGCGCCAGGCCAGGGCCAGCCACTGGCTCCCGAGCTGCGCTACCGCGTCGTTGACGGTAGCAACGGCGCCTTCCTTTACCTGCGCAACCTCGGCCCCGCCCCGGCCAGGCTGTCCCAGGTCGATCTATCGCGAGACAGCGGCAAACAGCCACTGGCCGAAGGCCTTCTCGGTTATGTACTACCTGGTGCGCAGATGCGCTGGCCTCTGCCGGCAGGCGTGCGCAGTGGTCAGGTGCAGGCACGCATCAACGAAAGTCGACAGAAGCAGCCGCTGGCCGCTGAGTAGATCGCTGGTACTGCTGCTACTGGCTACCTTGCTGTCAGTCCCGTCAGCCCATGGCGATGACGCACAGCAGTTCGCCGAGGCGCAGTTGCTCTACCTGGAGTTGATCGTCAATGAGCTGTCCAGCGGCAAGGTGGTGGAGGTGAGAGAACATCATGGCCGTTTATTCGCCCAACGCGACGATCTGCTCGCGGCGGGCGTGCGCCTGCCCTCGGAGACGACAGCCTGGATCGCCCTGGATCGGATCGATGCCCTGCGCAGCGAGTATCAGCAGGACAGCCAGCGCCTGATACTCACCCTGCCCAGCGAATGGCTACCGCACCAGCGTTTCGGCCCCAGCAGCCTGAGCGAGCCGATGCAGGCACAGAGCGCGTTCGGTGTGCTGTTCAACTATGACCTGTACTACAACCACACCGAGAATGCCGGCCACTACGCCAACACCTGGCTGGAACAGCGGGTGTTCGACGGCTTCGGCATGATTTCCAACACGGGCGTCTATCGCCACAGTTTCTCCGGGCCGGGCTATCGCGATGGCTATACCCGCTACGACAGCACCTGGCGCTTCAACGATCAACAACGCATGCTCAGCCTCACTGGCGGCGACCTGATCACCGGCGCACTGACTTGGAACAGCGCGGTCCGCCTTGGCGGGCTGCAGATTTCGCGCAATTTCTCGCTGCGCCCGGATCTGATCACTTACCCATTACCGCGGTTCGATGGCGATGCTGCGGTGCCCAGCACCGTGGATCTGTTCATCGACGACGCCCGCCTCGGCCAACAGGAGCTGCGCCCCGGCCCCTTCACCCTCAACACCGTGCCTTACATCAGCGGCGCCGGCACCGCGACACTGGTGACCACGGATGTACTGGGGCGCCAGGTCTCCACCACCGTACCCTTTTATGTGACCGATACCCTGCTGCGACAGGGGCTTTCGGACTTCTCCCTGTCGCTGGGCAAGCTGCGCCGCAACTATGGCGTGGACGACTTTTCGTACGGCAGCCTGGTGAGCAGCGGCAGCCTGCGCTATGGCCTGACCGACAGCCTCACCCTGGAAAGCCATGCCGAAGTCGGCGCAGGCCTGCGCCAGGCTGGTGTCGGCGCTACCGTCGGACTTGGCCTGATGGGCACCCTGACCGGCTCCGTGAGCCAGAGCAGCGGTATCGGCAACGGCCAACAGTACAGCCTTGGCTACAGCTACTACGCGCGTCGCTTCGGTATCACCGCGCAGCGCATCCAGCGCACCTCGGACTATGCCGACCTAAGCGTCGCGCACGCTCTGGACAACGACCTGGCCGGCGGCCCGCTGAGCAAGATCCTCGACCAACTGACCTTCAGTTTCAGCCCGGAGGGGCTCGGCTCATTCGGCATCGGCTACTTCGCCAGCGAAGAGCACAGTGGGCAGCGCACACGTCTGCTCAACCTGTCCTGGTCACGCAGCCTGTGGGGCAGCGCCAGCTTCTTTCTCTCCCTCAACCGTCAACTGGACGACGCCTCGCACGCCATCCAGGCACAGCTGGTCATCCCGTTCGACCTGTACTCCACCCTGACCACAGGCGTGGAGCGAGACAGCAACGGCAACCAGCGCGCGCGCGCCAATTACAGCCGCAACCCACCCAGCGACGGTGGTCTGGGCTGGAACCTTGGTTATGCCGACGGCGACAATGAATACCGCCAGGCCGACCTGACCTGGCGCACCCAGCATGCCCAGGTGCAGGCAGGTGTCTACCAGAACGACGGCATCACCACCCGATGGGGCGGCGTCAGCGGCTCGCTGGTTGCCATGCAGAGCCAGGTATTCGCCAGCAACCGGATCGATGACGCCTTCGTGCTGGTCAGCACCGAGGGCTATTCAGATGTGCCCGTGCGCTACGAACATCAGCTGCTGGGCCGCACCGACTCGGCGGGTTATCTGTTGGTGCCCTGGGTGCCGTCCTACTACCCCGGCCAGTACGAAGTCGACCTGCTGAATCTACCGAGCAACCTGCAACTGTCGGAAACCCAGAAGCGCATCGCCGTGCACCAGGGCAGCGGTGCGTTGCTCGCCTTCCCCATGGTGATGAGCCTGTCAGCCAGCATCCAGTTGGTCGACGGCCTGGGACAACCACTGCCCCGCGGCAGCCAGGTGCTGCATCGTCCCAGCGGTCGACGCACCTATATCGGCTGGGACGGCCAGCTGTATTTCGAAGGGCTGGCGAAGGACAACCAACTGGAGGTACTTCTGGCCGATGGTAGCCGTTGCAGCAGCCACTTCTCGCTGGACGACAGCGCCGTGGAAATGGCCGTGGTCGGCCCCATCACCTGCCTGCAGGAGGACGGTCAGCCATGATCCGCCGGCTGATTTACGCACTCCTGCTGTGCGGCACCTTGGTGAGCATGCCGACCTATGCCTGCAGCACCTATGCAGGTGGCTCGGTCAATCTGGGCAATACCAACTCTCTGAGTCTGCGCACCACGCAGCAGCAAGCAGCAGCCGGCGCCGGCCTGGCCTGTCCGGGGTTACTTCAGGTACTGGCGGGTGCATACGTTCGGGTCACGCTGCAAAACCCCGGCACCCTGGCCTTGCAGGACGGCCAAGGCAATCAGATCCCTTTTCAGGTGTTTCAGGACGCCGGCTACAACCAGGCGCTAGTAGCCGGCCAACCGCAACAGCTCGGTGCAATCAACCTGCTCGCCCTCGGTGGCAACTCCACCGCCATCGGCCTGTATTTCCGCACCAACCCCGGCCCCAACGTGCCAGCCGGCACCTACACCGCCACCATCACCCTGCGCTGGGACTGGGCGATCTGCACAGTCGGCGCGCTCAATATCTGCGCCTGGAACCGCAGCCCCGGGTTGACGCAAAGCTGTGTCGTGATCTGCGGTGCCCCCACCAACTGGGGCACAGGGTCACTCGCCACACTGACCGTCACCCTGGTGGTCAGCAAAGCCTGCCGCGTCGATACCTTGCCCAACGTGGACTTTGGCGCCAACGCCCTGATCAGCCAGTTCAGCGCGCAGCAACGCACCTTCGCCGTGACCTGCACCAACACCGAGGGCTACACGCTGAGTTTCGACAACGGGCAGAACTACCAGGCGCCCTGGCGACGCCTAACCAATGGTAGCCAGTTCATTCGCTACAACCTCTACTACAGCGGCAGCAGCCTGATCTGGAACGCCGCCTCGCCGCTGACGGCCAGCGGCACGGGCAACTCACAGAGCTTCAACTACCAGGCGATTCTCGACCCCGGGCAAGCCAACGCGCCGGTGGGCATCTATACCGACAACGTGTTGCTGATCATCAACTACTGAAGCCTTACCAGTAGATCACCAGCGTCGAGCCGGCATCACCTCCGGCAGGCAGCACCACCGAGGTCGCCTCTGCACTCAGGCTCGATGATAAGGCTCGCCCGTGAGCGTCCTGCACCTGATAGGCGGCATGCTCACAATCACGCGCGGACAAGTGCACGGCAGCAGCATCGCCGCGAGCAGCAACCTCGCAACGCTTGAGAATGGTCAGACTGATCTGCAACTGCCCGCTGATCTGCTCAGCAAGAGAAAGATTGGCAGTGGCGCACAACGCGGAGGCCACGAACAAGGCAAGAAATCGGTGAAACGACATGATGACGGTCTACGGTAAGGATGGCCTGCTGCGGTGAAGGTCAAAATCCATCCGTAGAAACGGTCACGACATCAGAATGTGGACCGCAGGCAAAAGAATAAGGTGATATCACATTGAAATCACCGTCATTCCGACGAACGTGGTTCAGGCAAGGGTTTGTGCGACGAAGCGCTTGCCCGGCGCCACGATCTGCTCCTGCGCGGCGACCAGCGGCAGGTCGCGCGCGCCGTCCGCAGTCTGCTCGACCAAGGCGTAGAGCGTTGCGGTAGCCAGCTCCAGAGCCTGCGGCAACGACTGCCCGGCCAGCAACCGGCCCAACAACGTGGCCGAGAACACATCGCCCATGCCATTGGGCAATGGATGCAGCGCCAGGCGCGGGGTGCTCACCAGCCAGGCGCCCTCGCCGTTCACCGCCAGCGTGCCCAATTCGCTTTCAGGGATATCCGGCGTCGACAGGCTGGTGACGATCACCACGTCAGGGCCTCGACCACGCAACTGCCGGGCGACTTTCACCGCCTCCTGCAAATTGGCCGGTTTAGAGCCCGTGAGCAGTTCGAACTCGAACTGGTTGGGCGTGATGATATTGGCGAAGGGAATCGCCTGATCACGGAGGAAATCGGGAATCGCCGGGTTGACGAACACGCCGCGCCCGACGTCGCCCATCACCGGATCGCACAGGTAACGCAGTGACGGGTTGTGCTGACGAATCTCGCCCACCGCTTCAAGGATTACCCGCCCGGTATCGGCATCGCCCAGGTAACCGGACAGCACCGCCGCCAGGCGCGGCAGCACCCCACGCTCACGCAGCCCCAACAGCACCTCGCGGACATGCTCGGCATCGAACACCTGGCCGCGAAACTGGCCGTAACCGGTGTGGTTGGAGAACTGTACGGTGTGAATCGGCAGCACCTCGAAGCCCAACCGCTGCAACGGAAACACCGCAGCAGCATTGCCGACATGGCCCCAGGCGACATGCGACTGAATGGACAGAACGAGGGGCGGTAGCGTAGCGCTCATGACGATCTCTGCTGGCTGGGTACGACGAGGCGCAGATTATTCGCCAAGCGGCCCGGGCATACCACCCATCAATGATCTGAAAGGTTCAGGCCGGACCATCCACGCATCGGGCATCTATCACCTAACTTTCTGACACATTCATATTCTAAAATCGTATTTATTTTTAATATTTAAAACCAATAAGGTATAAGCAACCGGACCACCGGAGCCTCGATATTCCCGCCGCTCCGTTGCGCCCTCATCTCGGTGCCGTTGCGTGCACATCCACAAGATGAGGTTTGCATGACCAGTCCGATTACCCTTGAGGACAGCGACCAGGACGTCGCCCCAGCGCTACACCCCGCCGCCGTTCTCAGCACTGACGCCGAAGCCCTGCAGGCCGCACATGCCCTGGCAGAAGCGGCGCAGACAGAAGTCATCCTGCGCGACCGTGAACGCCGCCTGCCCTGGGAGCTGGTGGAACGATTCACCGCCAGCGGCCTTGGCAGTATCGCCGTGCCGCGCGCCTTCGGTGGCCCGCAGCTATCCTACGTGACCATCGCCGAGGTATTTCGCATCATCTCCGCGGTCGACCCGGCCCTGGGGCAGATTCCGCAGAACCAGTTCGGCCTCCTCGGCCTGTTGCAGGCCGGCGCCAGCCCCGAGCAACAACAGCGTCTGTTCGCCAGCGTGCTGGCAGGCGCGCGCATCGGCAACGGCGGCCCCGAACGGGGCAGCAAGCACACCCTGGACATCCAGGCGCGCCTGGTGAAACGCGACGGTCGCTGGCTGTTCAGCGGCGAGAAGTTCTACTCCACCGGTGCCCTCTTCGCCCACTGGATCGCCAGCAAGGCGCTGGACGAACAGGGCCGGCCGTGGCTGGCCTTCATCCAGCGCGGGCGCCCGGGGCTGCGTGTCGTCAATGACTGGTCCGGCTTCGGTCAGCGCACCACCGCCAGCGGCACCGTGCTGCTCAACGAGGTAGAGGTCGACGAGAACAACCTGATTCCGCTCTGGCCGCTGGCCGATAAACCGAGCATCCAGGGCGCCTTCTCGCAGCTGATCCAGGCCGCCATCGACCTCGGCATCGCCGACGGCGCGCTACGCGACACGCTGGAGTTCGTACGGCATAAGGCGCGACCGTGGATTGATGCCAAGGTCGACCAGGCCGGTGACGACCCATATGTGATCGCCGATGTCGGCCGTCTGCAGGTTGAACTGCACGCCGCCGAAGCGCTGCTGCACAAGGCCGGGCGCGTGCTCGACGAAGTCGCCGCCGCCCCCATCGATACCGACGCAGCCGCCCGTGCTTCCATCGCGGTGGCCGAAGCCAAGGCGCTCACCACCGAGATCTCCCTGGCCGCCAGCGAGAAGCTGCTGGAACTGGCTGGCAGCCGCGCCACCCTGGCCGAGTTCGGTCTCGACCGCCACTGGCGCAACGCGCGCACCCACACCCTGCACGACCCGGTGCGCTGGAAGTACCACGCTGTCGGCGCCTGGCACCTGAACCAACGTCACCCTGCCCGCCATTCCTGGATCTGAGCCATGAACGCACCTCTGACCAATACGGTGGCGCTGATTCGCAGCGACGCCGAAGCCCTCGGCGTGGCCGAAGCCCTGGCCCAGGTACTGAGCCCTGGCAGCGCCGAACGCGACCGTGAACGGCGCCTGCCACACAGCGAGCTGGAACTGTTCAGCCACTCCGGCCTGTGGGCCATCAGCGTACCCAAGGCCTTTGGCGGCGCGGGTGTCTCCAGTGTCACCCTGGCCAAGGTCATCGCCCGTATTGCCCAGGCCGATGCCTCGCTCGGGCAGATTCCGCAAAACCACTTCTATGCCCTGGAAGTGCTGCGCATCAACGGCAGCGAAGCACAGCAACGTCGCCTCTACGGCGAAGTACTGGCCGGGCGACGCTACGGCAATGCCCTGGCCGAACTCGGCACCAAGACGGCGCTGGATCGCAATACGCGGCTGAGCCGCGATGGCGAGCACTATCGCGTCAACGGGCGCAAGTTCTACGCCACCGGTGCGCTGTATGCGCAGCGTATTCCCACCCTCGCGGTGGACGATGAGGGCCGAGGCCAACTGGCCTTCATCCCGCGTCAGGCGGCCGGCCTGCAGGTGATCGATGACTGGAGCGGCTTCGGCCAGCGCACCACCGGCAGCGGCTCGGTGCTGCTCGACAACGTGCCGGTGGACGCCGACGACGTGGTGCCGTTTCAGAGCGCCTTCGACCGTCCGACCACCGTCGGCCCTTTCGCCCAGTTGCTGCATGCGGCCATCGACACCGGCATCGCCCGCGCCGCCTATGAAGACCTGCTGCAGTTCGTCCGCCATAAGTCGCGTCCGTGGATCGACGCCGGCATCGACAAGGCCAGCGACGATCCACTGACCCAGCAGGAAATCGGCCATCTGGTGATTCGCCTGCACGCCAGCGAAGCGCTGCTGGAGCGCGCTGGTGAATTCGTCGACCGCGCCCAGGCTGCGCCAGACGAACACAGCGTTGCCGCGGCCTCGATCGCCGTCGCCGAAGCCCGCGCCATCAGCACCGAAGTCTCGCTGCTGATTTCCAGCAAGCTGCTGGAGCTGTCAGGCAGCCGCGCCACCTTGGCCGAATATGGCCTCGATCGCCACTGGCGCAACGCACGCACTCACACCCTGCATGACCCGGTGCGCTGGAAGTACCACGCCATCGGCGACTACGTGCTCAACGAGCGACTACCACCGCGCCGGGGGACGATCTGATGGCCCGGGAAATCCTCCTCAACGCCTTCAACATGAACTGCGTCGGGCATATCCATCACGGGCTGTGGACGCACCCGCGCGACCGCTCGACGGACTTCAACCAGTTGAGCTACTGGACGGAACTGGCCCAGTTGCTCGAACGCGGGCTGTTCGATGGGCTGTTCATCGCCGATATCCTCGGCGTTTACGACGTTTATCAGAACGGCATCGATCTACCGCTGCAGGAAGCCATTCAGTTGCCGGTCAACGACCCGTTGCTGCTGGTCTCGGCCATGGCCGGCGTGACCCGCCATCTGGGTTTCGGCGTGACCGCCAACCTCAGCTACGAGGCGCCCTACACCTTTGCCCGGCGTCTATCGACACTCGACCACCTGACCCAGGGCCGCATCGGCTGGAACATCGTCACCGGCTATCTGGACAGCGCGGCCAAAGCCATGGGCCAGCCACAGCAGGTCGAGCATGACCGTCGCTACGACCAGGCCGACGAATACCTGGAAGTGCTCTACAAGCTGCTCGAAGGCAGTTGGCAGGACGATGCCGTACTGGCCGACCGCGAGCAACGCCTCTACGCGCACCCCGGCAAGGTGCACAAGGTGCGCCACCAGGGCGAGTTCTATCAGGTCGAGGGTTATCACCTCAGCCAGCCGTCGCCGCAGCGCACGCCGTTGTTGTTCCAGGCCGGCTCATCTACACGCGGCCTGCGCTTCGCTGGCGAGCATGCCGAGTGCGTGTTCATCGGCGGCAATGACCATGCAGCAGTTCGCACCCAGGTCGACAAGGTGCGCGCCAGCGCCGTGGCGGCCGGTCGCGCAGCCGATGGCATCAAGGTGTTCATGGGCATCGCCGTGATCGTCGCGCCGAGCGAGGCCGAGGCCCGCGACAAGCACGCCGAATACCTCCGCTACGCCAGCCCGGAGGCCGGCATCGCGCATTTTTCCAGCTCCACCGGCATTGACCTGGCCGCCTTCGGCCTGGACGAGCCGATCCAGCCGCACAAGACCAACGCCATCGAGTCGGTGGTCAAGACCTTCAGCGGCTGGACCAAGCGTCGCCTGCTCGAGCAGCACGCCCTCGGCGGTCGCTACCCGCTGGTGGTCGGCTCACCGGAGCAAGTGGCCGAACAACTGATCACCTGGATCGACGCCACCGGCCTGGACGGCTTCAACCTCACGCGCATCGTCACTCCGGAAAGTTACGCCGACTTCATCGATCTGGTGATCCCCGAGCTGCAACGCCGTGGCCGCTACAAGACCGCCTACGCAGACGGCGCCCTGCGCCACAAGCTGTTCGGCCAGGGCCCGCGCCTGCCGTCCGATCACCCCGGTGCCGCCTGGCGCGACCCCGCCCGCCTGGAGCACCAGCACAGCATCACCCACGAACTGCGAGGCCTCAGCAGCAACGCGCTGAGCCTGCTCTGAACCCTACAAGGACGCCATCATGCTCAAGACCCTGAAAACCCTGACCCTCGGCACTCTGCTCGCCGCCAGCACCCTGGCCCTGGCCGAGCCGGCCCTGAAACTCGGCACCACCGCCGCTTTCGCGCCACCGCTGGAAGTGGCCGTGGCCGAGGCCAAGAAGCAAGGCCTGGAAGTCGAACTGATCGAGTTCACCGACTGGATCGCGCCCAACGTCAGCCTGGCCAATGGCGATATCGACGTGAACTACTTCCAGCACATCCCCTTCCTGGAAAACGCCAAGTCCGAAGGTGGCTACGACCTAGTGCCAGTAGCGCGCGGCGTGCTCAACAACGTTGGCCTGTACTCGAAGAAGCACAAGGACTTCTCCACCCTGCCGGACGTCGCCAAGGTGGCCATCGCCAACGACCCGATCAATGGCGGGCGTGGCCTGCAACTACTGCGCAAGGCCGGGCTGATCGAGCTCAAGCCGGACGTCGGCTACAAGGCCACCCTGGACGACATCACCGCCAACCCGAAGAACATCCGCATCATCGAGCTGGAAGCCGTGCAACTGGTGCGCGCACTGGATGAAGTGGACGTGGCCCAGGGCTACCCGCACTACATCCGCCTGGCCGGCACCCATGATCCGGAGTCGGCGCTGCTGTTCGACGGCCTGGACAACCCCGAGTACATCATCCAGTTCGTCGCCCAGCCGGCCAAGGCCAAGGACGCCCGCCTGCTCAAGTTCATCGACATCTACCAGCACTCGCCGGCCGTGCGCGCTGCCCTGGACAAGGCCCACGGCAAGCTCTACCAACCCGGCTGGGAAAGCTGACATGAGCGGCTTCGACCCCCATCTGCAACAGGCCGCACAGGCCAGCCAGCACCTCGACGCGCACCTGCGCTTCGCCAACCTGGGCAAGGCCTACGACGGTGCCGACGGCCCGGTGCAGGCGCTGCGCGATATCGACCTGGCGATCGCCCGTGGCGAAGTGTTCGGCATCATCGGTCGCAGCGGCGCGGGCAAGTCCTCGTTGCTGCGCACCATCAACCGCCTGGAGCAGCCCAGCAGCGGCCGCGTACTGATCGACGGCATCGACATCGCCCTCTACGACGAGGATCGGCTGGTCGCCCTGCGCCGGCGCATCGGCATGATCTTCCAGCACTTCAACCTGATGTCGGCCAAGACCGTGTGGCAGAACGTCGAGCTGCCACTGAAGGTCGCCGGTGTGCCGCGCGAGGTGCGCCAGCGCAAGGTGCGCGAACTGCTCGAACTGGTCGGCCTGCAGGACAAGCATGCGACCTATCCGGCGCAGTTATCGGGCGGGCAGAAGCAACGTGTCGGCATAGCTCGCGCGCTGGTTCACGACCCGCAGATATTGCTGTGCGACGAAGCCACCAGTGCGCTCGACCCGGAAACAACACAGTCGATCCTCGGCCTGCTGCGCGAGATCAACCAACGCCTGAACCTGACCGTGGTGCTGATCACCCACGAGATGGCAGTGATCCGCGAAATCTGCGACCGCGTGGTGGTGCTGGAACAAGGCGAAGTGGTCGAGCAAGGCCCGGTGTGGCGCGTCTTCGGCGCGCCGCGCCATGAGGTGACGCGCACCCTGCTGGCGCCCCTGCAGCACGCGCTGCCGGCGCGTCTGCAGGAACGCCTGCACAGCGAACGCGAAAACCCTGACGACGATCTGATCCTGCGCCTGCACTACGCCGGCAGCGGCCTGGAGCCGGATCTGCCCGCCATCGGCGCGGCACTGGGCGGCCGCGTGACGCTGCTCGACGCCAGCCTGGAGCAGATCCAGGGCCATGCGGTGGGCCATCTGATCATTGCCGTCGGCCAATCGCCGTTCGCGCCCGCCACTCTGCTCGAAAACCTGCGGCCACTAGCCGATCACCTGGAGGTACTGGGTTATGTCGCTGCTGCTTGATCGCCTCTGGCAAGGGTTGCTCGACACCCTGCTGATGGTCGGCGTGTCCTCGCTGCTGGCGCTGCTGGCCGGTATTCCGCTGGCGGTATTCCTGGTCACCAGCAGCAAGGGCGGCATCTTCGAGGCGCCACGGCTGAACCAGGTGCTGGGCGCCATCGTCAACCTGTTCCGCTCGATCCCGTTCCTGATCCTGATGGTGGCGCTGATCCCCTTCACCCGCCTGATCGTTGGCACCACCTACGGCGTATGGGCCGCCGTGGTGCCGCTGACCATCGCCGCCACACCGTTCTTCGCACGTATCGCCGAAGTTAGCCTGCGCGAAGTCGACCACGGCCTGATCGAAGCCGCCCAGGCCATGGGTTGCAGGCGTTGGCACATCGTCTGGCACGTATTGCTGCCCGAGGCCCTTCCAGGGATTGTCGGCGGCTTCACCATCACCCTGGTGACCATGATCAATTCCTCGGCCATGGCCGGTGCCATCGGTGCGGGCGGGCTTGGCGACCTGGCCTACCGCTACGGCTATCAGCGCTTCGACAGCCAGGTGATGGTCACCGTAATCGTCGCCCTGGTGGTGCTGGTCAGCCTGATCCAACTGAGTGGAGACAGACTGGCAAAGCGCTTGAACAAGCGCTGAGATGGGCGTCAGCCATATATCCGGGCCCTGCTGCAGGGCCTCCCCGCAGCTCGATGGCTGGCCACCCGTGCGACGAACGGCAGATATATGAATTGACATATCGGTAAATCTCGATACTATCGCCACCCATGGACCTGATCAATGTATTCAAAGCCCTCTCGAATCCCACCCGCCTTGGAATCCTCAAGGGGTTGAAGGATCCGGTGAAGAACTTTCCTCCGCAAGATGAAGGGGACGTTCATACCGTGGGCGTGTGCGTCAGCAGTATTCAGGAAGGTGTCGGTCTGTCGCAGTCGACGGTGTCCGATTACCTCGCGACGTTGCAACGGGTCGGTCTGGTCGAAGTCCGCCGGGTTGGTCAGTGGACCTACTACAAACGCAATGAAGCCAATATCCGTGCCCTGGCCGAGCTCATTGGCAAGGAGCTGTAATTTTTTGACCCTAAACATCGATATTTCCCGATATCCCTTTTAACCGAAGCGAGGACTGACAATGGAGAAACCCTAGGCACAGTCGCGTAAATTTTTTTGCATCAATATATCGAAAATTCCCTATATCCCTTTTTCTAGAAACAAGGAACCACACAATGAAAGCTCAAATTCTCAAATCCTTTGGCGGCCCGAACGCGTTCGAACTGAGCGAGGTGGCCAAACCCATACCGCAGGCAGGGCAAGTTCTGGTGCGGGTTCACGCAACCTCCATCAACCCGCTGGACTACCAGGTACGCCGTGGCGACTACGTCGATTACGTCCCCCTCCCCGCCATTACCGGGCATGACGTCTCCGGCGTGGTCGAAGCGGTCGGCCCAGGTGTGACGAGCTTCGTGCCAGGCGATGAGGTCTGGTACACCACGCAGATTTTCGAAGGTGACGGCAGTTACGCCGAGTACCACGTTGCGTCCGAAAGCATCATCGGCAAGAAGCCGGCATCGCTGAGCCATCTCGAGGCGGCAAGCCTGACGCTGGTAGGCGGGACGGTCTGGGAAGCATTGATCGGGCGCGTATCGCTGAGGGTCGGGGAAAGCATTCTGATCCACGGCGGTGCCGGTGGCGTCGGCCATGTCGCGATCCAGGTGGCAAAAGCCATCGGCGCTCGGGTGTTCACGACCGTGCGCGAAGCGAACTTCGAGTTCGCCCGGGGCCTGGGTGCCGACGTGGTCATCGACTACGAACAAGAGGATTACGTTGACGCCGTCCTGCGGGAAACCGATGGCCACGGCGTCGATGTGATCTTCGACACCATCGGCGGCGACACCTTGACCCGTAGCCCCGACGCGCTCGCCCAGCTTGGCCGTGTGGTTTCGATCGTGGACATCGCCAAACCGCAGAACCTGATTCAGGCCTGGGGCAAGAACGCCAGTTACCACTTCGTCTTCACCCGCCAGAACCGCGGCAAGCTCGATGAACTGAAGGCATTGGTCGAGCGCAGCCAGTTGCGCCCCCATATTGGCGCGGTCTATTCGCTCGCTGATATCTCAAGCGCCCATGCGCTGCTGGAGACGCCCAACAACGGTCTTCGCGGCAAAGTCGCGATTGCCGTCGAGCCCTCGCTCGCCCCGTAAGCACATAGGTTCAACTACCAAACTGACTCTAGAGGAATACCGCAATGATTTATGAAATCGCCGTACTGCCTGTTCACAGTGCACAGATCGAACAGTTCAAACAGGCATTTACCGAAGTGGTTCACTTGCTCCAACGCGCCAAGGGCTACCACGGCCATATGTTCGCGCAGGGAATCGAAAGCCCCGAGACGTTCAACCTGATCGTGCGTTGGGCTTCACTTGAGGACCATGCGCCGGGTTTCGAAGCGAGTGACGACCATCAGACTTTCATGCTGGGCCTGGAGAAATACTTCTCGCAAGAGCCGACTGTCTACCACATTCAGGAGGCCGCCTTTACCAATGGGAACGATCAGGCCTTCGATATTGCAGTGCCAAAAGCTTAAGCCTGCAGCCCTGACTTCGCCGCTGCTCGTGGCCACCATTTGATCTGACAGTATTTGAAATACAAGACTGTGAGATCAACTTACCTGAACACAATTCCGTCGTTTTGCTCCGAGAGTGAGTTGGCAACCACGCTCAACTCTCCTGGAGGCATTCGACATCCATTTAGCTTTTTCGGAGTTTAAAAATGATCAGCAAACATGCAAAAAACCTGGCAAACATTTTAATTACCAGCCTTGTCTTGGTTCTATCCGGTAATGCCCTCGCTGAAAGCCCGGCCACCACTTACAAGTATGGATTGAAACTTGATATAGCCAAGGTTCTGTCCATATCAAAACCAAAAACCCACACCTGCAAGCCTGTGGATCACCTGATGAAATACATGGACTCTGCTGGAAACATCCAGACCCTGAAATTCAAGGCGCTCTCTGATGCCTGCAGCAAAGGTCACTGATATAACGCCAGTGGCGCCAGGGATGGCAATTTGCCGTAAAAATGAGCAACTGCATGCATTCTGTCGGACAACGTAAGCACAACGATAAATTCGTCCCATTATTGCCATTCGCCCTGAATGGCGTCGTCCCGACAGTTGATCGGCAAGCTAGTGTTGAGGCATCACTTACGTCGCAATCCAGCACAGGGAGGTTTCATGTCGACCAAGGCGCTTTACGTTCTGCCAATACTCGCCAGCCTGATACTGAGCGGTTGCGTTGGCAGCCCCATGGAACGAGCCATTCCCAATATCCCTGGATTGATGGCGAAGCAGTCCTGGCCAGGCAAGCCCGCCTCCGAGGCCATTGCCCAGTATGGTGAACCGCACGTGATCAAGGATCTCGGCGACGGCCGCCAGCAGTATCTGTGGTTCGATAACTGGGATCGCAGCTGGGAGGAGCTTTCGTCCAGTTACATTGCGCCTGGCCCGGGCGGCTGGTATCGCTACAACGAGTACTCGACGCGCTCGCGCCGTTACAGCTGCTCGGTGATGATGGACATCGACCAGAACAAGATCGTCCAGCGCTTCGACTACCACGACAACATCCGTGGCGCCTGTGGCAACTACTTCTAATGGCTGACTATCCCTCGCCCAAACCGACGCCCGGTGTCCATGCGGCTCCAGCGCCAGCGCTCGCTCGCAATACTGGCATATAGCCGTCAAAGCCGCGTTATCATGCTCGCGCCAGCGTTCGGCATGACGACAAGGAGCAGTAGATGAGCGATTCGCGCCAGGCGGCCTTTGCCCGGGAATGCGATCTGATCATGAAAGGTGGCATCACCAGCGGCATCGTCTACCCGCTGGCCATCACCGAAATCGCCAAGGCGTTTCGCCTGCGCAGCATCGGCGGCACCAGCGCTGGTGCCATCGCCGCGGCTGCAGCTGCCGCTGCCGAACTGGGCCGCCAGCGCTATCAGCAGGGTGAATTGAGCAGCGACCCAGCCGGCTTCGCGACAATCGAACGACTGCCCCAACACCTTTGCGTGCCCGCCGCGAATGGCCATGGCACCAAGTTGCTGGCGTTGTTCAAGCCGGCCCCGGCCGTGCGCACACTGTTCGACACCTTCATCGCCATCCTCGAGGTCAAGGGAAAAGGCCCCTGGACGCGGCTGCTCGCGCCACTGAAGGTCATGCTCATGCGCCACAAGTTCGCCGCCTTGGTCGGCGCCCTGCTGGCAGGCGGGCCGCTGTGGTGGAGCGCTGTCAGCAGCGCCAGCATGCTGGTCTGGCTCTGGGTCTTGCTGTTCGCAGCGCTGGGTGGCGTGCTTGCCGTGATCGTGCGCCTGGCCTTGGTGGCATTGCGTGAATTGCCAGCGAGCGGTTTCGGCCTGTGCAGCGGCATGCCAGAGACCAATGACGACGCCCCGGATGAAGCCCTGACCACCTGGCTGACCCAGTACTTCGATCAGCTCAGCGGCCAGCATGAATACTGTGCGGGTCAGGCCAATGCCATCGAGTGCGAGCGGCCATTGACCTTCGGCGACCTGCGTCGCCATGGCATCGACCTGCAGGTGATGACCACCTGCCTGAGCATGGCGCGGCCTTTCCGCCTGCCCTTTCGTGACGACGAGCAGGTACGCGAGAACAACCAGTTCCACTTCCGCCAAGAAGAGTTCGCGCGGCTATTCCCCCACCGCGTGGTAGCCTGGATGGGCGCCCACCAGCGCCCCGGCGATGATCGCGACGACGGGTATCTGCGCCTGCCACTGCCCGATGACCTGCCGGTGATCGTCGCCGTACGCATGAGTCTGAGCTTTCCCCTGCTGCTCAGCGCCGTACCACTGCACGCCGTGGACTACCGCAAGAGCGGGAAGAAGCTGGAGCGCTGCTGGTTCACCGATGGCGGCATCAGCTCCAACTTTCCCATCCACTTCTTCGATGCCGCGCTGCCCAGACGCCCCACCTTCGGCCTCGATCTGGGACCGACCGATGGTGCCGACGAGCAACGCGTGCGTTTCCCGCGTAACAATGGCGATGCACGGCTAGCCTACTGGCGCCGCTTTCCCCAGACGGGTTTGCCCGCCCTGCGCGGTTTCCTCGCCTTGCTCAGCAGCGTCACCAAGGACTGGAACCACGAAACCCTATCACTGATGCCCGGCTTTCGCGACCGTATCGGCCTGATCCAGCTGACCCGCGAAGAAGGCGGCCTCAACCTGACCATGCCCACCGAGCGCATCGAGCGGCTGACCCGCTACGGACGCGAAGCCGGCCAGCAGTTCGTCCTGCGTTTCGGCGACCCGCAGCACTGGCAGCCAGGCGCCCAGGCCTCGCCGATGAACTGGGAGAACCACCAGATCATTCGTCTGCGCCTGCAACTGGCCAGCGTCGCCGAACAACTGCAGAGCCTGGAAAGGGCCTGCCGCGAACTGCACGGCACCGAGCAGGACTACCAGCGCTTCTTCAGCGCCGATGCCAAACGCCACAGCTATCCCTTCAAAGGTCTTAGCGACCTGGAACAGGCCCCGGACACGGGTCTGTATCGTACCCAGGCCGGCCTGGCCCAGGCCATGCTGGGCAAACTGCGGGAGATCGCCCAGATGATCGAACAACACCCGGACAGCCACCCGGCCAAAGGCGCCCCCAAACCCACGCCCGAACTCAAGTTGCGCCCACGCCTGTAGGCCGTCGACAAACAACAAGGCTCCCAGATGGGAGCCTTGTACGAACAGCGGTGGTGATCAACTACCCGGATGGGCGTAGGCCTCTTCGAAGAAGTAGTCCTTCCAGGACGCCGCCTTGTTCTTCAGCACGCCCAGTTCATGCAGCTGCTCGGCGTAGATGAAGGTGCGCTGCGGCGAGACGGTGAAGTCGTTCTCCGGGTCATCGATGATCTTCTTCACGAAGTCCAGCGGCAGCTTGGAGTTCTCCACGCGAATGTAGGTCTCGGCGGCAGCGGCCGTGTCCGCCTTGATGATCTGCTCGGCTTCCACCAGCGCGTCATAGAAGGCCTTGTAGGTCTTGGGGTTCTCGTCGTGGAATTTCTCGGTGGCGTAGAGCACGTTGAACGTGGCCTGGCCGCCAAGGATGTCGTAGCTGCTGATCAGCTTGTGCACCTTGGGGTTTTCCAGCGCCTGGTACTGGAACGGCGGGCTGGAGAAATGCGCGGTGATTTCCGAACCACCCTTGATCAGCGCCGCGGTGGCATCCGGGTGCGGCAGGCTGACGGAAATATTGTCGAAACGCTGGAAATCGTCCTTGCCATACAGCTTGGCGGTCTCGATCTGCAGGGTGCGTGACTGGAAGCCGACGCCGGCTGCCGGCACGGCGATGCGGTCCTTCTCGGACAGATCGTCCAGCGTCTTCACCTCTTCACGGTTGCTCAACAGGTAGTTGGGCAGCGAGCCGAGCGAGGCGACCGCCTTGACGTTCTGCCGACCATGAGTGCGATCCCAGACGGTGAGCATCGGCGGTACGCCGGCCGATACCACATCGATGGCGCCGGCGAGCAGCGCCTCGTTCATGGCGGTGGCGCCGGAGATGGTGCGCCACTCGACCTCGATCTTGTCCAAGCCCTGGGCCTTGGCGTGCTTCTCGATCAGTTGCTGGTCCTTGACCACGTGCAGCACCAGGTAACCGATACCGAACTGCTGGGCGATACTGATCTTGCCTTCGGCCTGGGCGGCCAGCGGTGTTGCCAATGCGCCGAGCAGGCCCAGCGCGGCGGCCAGTCGGTCGAATGTGAATGTGTTGGTCATGGTGGTTTCTCGTTATGTGATCAGTGAATTATTCGTGTGTAGGTGGGCCGGGCGGTGATCCGACCCCGTATGTAGGGTGGGCTTCAGCCCACCGGCGGTGCGTCCAGTTGGTGGGCTAAAACGGATCGCCGCCCGGCCCACCCTACGATTCGGGCCGCACAGGTGGATCGGTGACGTGGCCCCCTACGTATCAACGCTGCATCCCCCAACGTTTCACGGTCACCCGCTCCACCGTGGCGAAGACGAGGTTCTCCACCAGCAGGCCGATCAGGATCACCGCTGCCAGGCCGGCGAAGACCTTGTCGGTGTACAGCTCGTTGCGGTTCTGGAAGATGTACCAGCCCAGGCCGCCCTTGCCGCTGGAGGCGCCGAACACCAGTTCGGCGGCGATCAGGGTGCGCCAGGCGAAGGCCCAGCCGATCTTCAGGCCCGCCAGGATCGACGGCAGCGCCGCCGGGATCAGGATGAACAGCACGAAGCGCAGGCCCTTGAGACCATAGTTGCGCCCGGCCATGCGCTGGGTCTCCGACACGCCGAGAAACCCGGCATAGGTATTGAGCGCCAGCGCCCACAGCACCGAATGCACCAGCACGAAGATCAGGCTGTTCTCGCCAAGGCCGAACCACAGCAGCGACAGCGGCAGCAGCGCGATGGCCGGCAGCGGGTTGAACATCGAAGTCAGGGTCGACAGCAGATCGCGCCCCAGCTGGGTCGACACCGCCAGGGTAGTCAGCAGGAAGGCCAGGCCGATACCGAGCAGATAGCCCTTGACCAACACCGACAGCGAGATCGCCACCTTCTCCAGCAACTCGCCAGTGCCGATGCCCTCGAAGAAGGCCTTGGCCGTCTGCAGGAAGCTGGGCAGCAGCAGGTCATTGCCCTGGTAACGCGCTGCCAGCTCCCAGATCAGCGCCAGCGCCAGCAGGATCAGCGTCTTGCGCAGCCAGCCCTGTTGCCACAGGCGCTGCGCCAGAGGCAGCTCGCGCTCCAGCTTGAGATCCGGCAAGGGTTGCAGCGGTATTTCGTATTCCTCACGCCGTGCGGGGGAAAGACTCATGGTTGCACTCTCCTCAGTAGGCGATGCGGATGTCGTGGAAGCCCAGCTCGGCAGCGGCGCGCGCGCCCTCCTCGCTGTCTTCCTCGAACAACAGGCGATGAATACGTTGCGCGGTCTGCTGGAACGCCGCGCCGCCCAGGCTGTGCAGGTCGAACTGATGACTACCCACCTCCGCCCGCACGCGCCCCGGGTGCGGCGACAGCAGCAGGATGCGGTTGCCAACGATCAAAGCCTCCTCGATCGAGTGGGTGACGAACAGCAAGGTGAAGCGCACTTCTTCCCACAGCTGCAGCAGCTCCTCCTGCATCTTGCGGCGGGTCAACGCGTCGAGCGCGGCGAAGGGCTCGTCCATCAGCAGGATCTTCGGCTGCATGGCCAACGCACGGGCAATCGCCACGCGCGCCTTCATGCCGCCAGACAGGGTGTGCGGGTAGGCATCGGCGAAGGCGGCCAGGCCGACCTTATCCAGGTAATGTAAGGCGCGTTCTTCGGCCTCGCGGCGGCCCAGGGTGCGCGACGCCAGCAGCGGGAACATGACGTTCTGCTTCACCGTCTTCCACGGCGGCAGCTGGTCGAACTCCTGGAACACCACGATGCGATCCGGGCCTGGCTCGCGCACCTCGGCGCCATCCAGGCGGATGCGGCCGCCGACCGGCTCGATGAAACCGGCAACGGCCTTGAGCAAGGTGGACTTGCCGCACCCCGAAGGGCCGAGCAGCACGAAACGGTCCGAGCGATCCACCTCGAAGCTGACTTCGTGGGTGGCGCGCACTACGCGCTGTGGGGTGCGGTATTCGAGGCTGACCTTCTCCACCTCAAGCAGGGTGTCGAAGGCGCCGGCGCTATGCGTGCTGGCCGTGTGGCCTTGCAGTGGGGCATTCATGGTTTATCAGCTTCCCTGACCGATGGCGGCGTCTTCGAAGAAGTAGTCCTGCCAGCTGGCCGGTTTGTTTTTGATGGCGCCGACACGCTGGAGGAACTCGGCCAGCGGGTAGGTGTTGGTCGGTGTGACGCTGAACTGGAACTGCTCGTTATCGATGATCTTCAGCAGGTCCTCGCGGCTGATCTTGGCGCCGGTGACGCGGATGTAGGTGTCGGCTGCCGCGCCCTTGTCGTTCTGGGCGAACTGCGCTGCCTCGGCCAGCGCGGCGACGAAGGCCTTGTAGGTCTTGGGGTTGTCGTTGCGGAATTTCTCGGTGGCATAGAGCACGGTCGGCGAGTTCGGGCCGAGCAGCTTGTAGGTGTCGAGCACCACATGCACATTGGGGTTCTCCAGCGCCTGGTTCTGGAACGGCGGGTTGGAGAAATGCCCGGTCAGCTCGGTACCGCCGGACAGCAGCGAGGCGGTGGCATCCGGATGCGGCAGCGCCACGGTGTACTTGTCCAGGCGGTCGAACTCCTTGTCGCCCCACTGCTTGGCGGCGGCGTACTGGAGGAAGCGCGACTGCACCGATACGCCCACCGCCGGTACGGCGATGCGATCCTTCTCGGTGAAATCGGCAATGGTCTTGACCTTGGGGTTGTTGCTCAGCAGGTAGTACGGGAAGTTGCCAAGCGAAGCCACGCCCTTGACGTTCTGCTTGCCGTGGGTGCGATCCCAGACGGTGAGCAGCGGGCCGATACCGGCACCGGCGATGTCGATGGCGCCAGACAGCAGCGCATCGTTGATAGCCGCACCGCCAGAGAGTTGCTGCCAGTCGACCTTGATATCCAGGCCATCGGCCTTGCCGTGCTTCTCGATCAACTGCTGGTCACGCACCACGTTGAGCAGCAGGTAGACGATGCCGAACTGCTCGGCGATGCGAATCTGCCCCTCGGCCTGCGCCGCCTGAGGCGCCGCCAGCGAGCCGGCCAGCAGGCTCAGGGACAAACCGATAGTGCTGGCCATCCGGCCAAAACGCGGAATGAAGGGAAAGCGTTTACCTAGAGACATGGTGTGACTCCATTCGGATACAAGCGAAAAGGGAATTAGGGTGTTGCGGCCTTTCAGAACGGCACGTCGCCCTGGATCGTCGTGCGGTGCATGCGTCGGCGCAGGTGGCTCGGGCAACCGGTGGCCAGGTGAATCAGCGCACGGTTGTCCCAGAACACCATGTCGTGGGGTTGCCATTGGTGGCGGTAGATGAACTCGGGTTTCGCGCTGTGGGCGTAGAGTTCGGCAAGAATCTGTCGGCTCTCGTCCTCGGGCACGTCGAGAATATGGGTGGTGAAGTTCTCGTTGACGAACAGACCTTTGCGCCCGGTTTCCGGGTGGGTACGCACCACCGGGTGCACGACCGACTTGACCTCGGCCAGTTGCGCCTCGGTCAGCGTCGGGCGACGAATGCCCGCAAACACTTCATCGGCATAGCGCGCGGTGTAGGAATGCGCGGCACGTTTGCCTTCGATGGCCTGGCGCAGCTCCGCCGGCAGGGTTTCATAAGCCAGTTGCTGGCTGGCGAACAGCGTATCGCCGCCCTCCTCCGGCAGCTCCTGAGCCAACAGCATGGAGCCCAGGCTGGGGAATTCCTTGTAGGACAGATCCGAATGCCAGAACTTGCCGGCATCGCCCAGGCCGATGGGCTGACCGTTCTCGACGATGTTGGAGATGATGAAAATCTCCGGGTGATCGGCCAGCAGAAACTGCTTGAGCACGTGGATCTGCAGCGGGCCGAAACGGCGGCTGAAGGCGATCTGCTGCTCGGGCGTGATGCGCTGGTCACGGAATACCAGCAGGGCGTGATCGAGATGGGCGCGATGGACACGGGCGAAGTCGTCATCACTGAGCGGCCGGGTCAGATCAAGACCGATGATCTCGGCGCCCACTGGCGCATCGAAGGGACGAACTTCGAACGACTGTGCCGACGCCGCGGTGGTGGTATGGGCTACTGCCGACATAGAAAACTCCATGCAAAGGCGCCAATCGGCGCATCACTTTGACCGGCCGAGGGTTCGGCCATGTGTTCAGTGCGGCGCGCCGATTGGTCGGCAGGTACGCATGGAATGGAACTTTATAGGTATAAGAAAATTAATTTAAATACCAAATAAGAATATTCATATGACCTGTCAGCGAGTCGCGCCATCAGGTGTCACGCTCGCCGCCACTATCGGGCGCTTCGTCAGCCAGACAGTCGCTTGCTTTAGGCAAACAGGACCGGCATAGACCGCTGAATCAATCGCAGATAGCCGGCGTCGACTAGTAGATAGTTGTCGTCAAGAGGGTCGGCTATGGCCAATAGCGGCCTCATAGAGTTCGCCTCTAATTCAAGCTACCCACCAGGACGGGAACGCTTCCTGGCCTCAGCTACTTCCTCTTGAAGGCTTCCCGGCGAGACTCGCGCTCGCCAAGGAAACGATTGCTGATCACCGCTTCCAGGTCCTTGCGCTCCACAGGGTCGCCGCAGTGAGGGCAAACGCTGGCCACGCCAACGTCATGGCCGCACGCGCGATGCACGAAATGCACGGCCAAGCCCTCATCCGGGTTCTTGCACCACTTCTCGCCCCAGGCGCGTAGCGCGTAGATCACGGGATAGAAGTCCCAGCCCTTGTCAGTCAGAAGGTATTCGTAGCGCAGCGGCTTTTCGTTGTAGGGCCGGCGTTCGACTAGGCCGTTGGCTTCCAGCGCTTTCAGGCGCGAGGTCAACATCTGAGGCGTAGCTGCGGTCTGGATCTGCATTTCCTCGAAGCGCGTCGCGCCCATGTACAGCTCACGCATGACCAGAATGGTCCATTTGTCGCCCACCAAATCCACCGAGCGCGCCACCGGGCACACCGTGTCGTTTGTCTCATCCTGCATTGGCATCGCGCTCTTTTCTCCGTAGTAGCTATTGTTTTCATAGTAGCGCAACCAGGATGGCAATGCCTCACGGATCACCTCTCAAGGCCTCATTCCAATTTACACTATTATTTTCATAGTTAATATGAACCCCGAAAGGCTTACGCAGCGCAATGGGCAATCGAGGCATTTGCCCGTGCAGCATAAGTCCCAGCCCCTCTCCTCTATCTGGAGCACCGTCATGAGCCACCCTGTGTACTCCCCGGAGCGGACCGCTCTGCTGCTGGTCGACCCCTACAACGACTTCCTGTCTGATGGCGGCAAGCTGTTTCCCATGCTCAAAAGCGTCGCGGACGACGTTCATCTGCTCGACAACTTGCGCACCACTGTTGCCGCCGTTCGAGCGCAGGCCATCCAGGTGTACTACGTGCCACATCGGCGCTGGCAGCCCGGCGACTACGACCACTGGGATCACCCCAACCCGACCCAACGCCTGATCCAGCAGCGCCACACTTTTGCCAAGGGCTCCTGGGGCGGCGAATGGCATCCCGACTTCGTGCCGCAGGAGGGCGACATCATCGTCCAGGAGCACTGGGGACAAAGCGGGTTCGCCAATACCGACCTCGACTTCCGGCTCAAGCAGCGAGGCATCACACACGTGATCGTCGTCGGCCTGCTGGCGAACACCTGTATCGAATCAACCGCACGCTTCGCCATGGAGCTGGGTTACCACGTCACACTGGTCCGAGATGCAACAGCCGCCTTCAGCAAGGAAATGATGCACGCGGCGCACGACCTGAACGGGCCAACGTTTGCGCACAGCATCGTCGATACCCACGGGCTCGTGCAGGCCCTGCAGCAGTGAAGGGATGGCGTCACGTCTGTCTCTTCTTCAGCTCCGATGAGCGTTTCCAGTCGACTGGTCACCCTCATGGCCCTTTGCTGCGCGCTGGCCGTCTCGACCATCTACTATCACCAGCCGCTTCTGCCACAGATGGCGGCGTCGTTTGGCCTGGCGCCGACACAGGCCGGTCTGGTCGCCACCTTGACGCAGCTTGGCTATGCGGCAGGCCTGCTGTTCATCGTGCCGCTCGCCGATTGCCGACAGCCACGCCAGCTCGCGTTGCTGGCCATCGCTGCAAATGCCGTCGCCTTGATCCTCTGCGCTGTGGCGCCGAACCTCACAGTGCTGTGCGTGGGCAGCCTCCTGGTCGGTGTGACGGCAATCACTGCGCAGATCATCATTCCCTCCCTGTCGGGACTGGCCACTCCGGCTGAGCGAGGTCGCATCGTCGGCAGCCTGCTCAGCGGCCTCTCGGCTGGCCTCTTGCTGGCGCGCATGGTTGGAGGGTTCGCCGGCGAAAATATGGGGTGGCGTGCCGTCTTCGTATTAGCCTCGCTCAGCGATGTGTTGCTGCTGATCATTGTTGCCAAGAGCCTGCCCGCCACTACGAGCCTGACGACGATAAGCTATGGCTGGCTCCTGCGTTCGCTGGGCAGCCTGGTCCGGGAGGAAGGCGTGCTGCGTTACTGTGCGGCGAGCGGCTTGCTGATGTTCGCCGCGTTCAGTGCGCTGTGGGCCTCGCTTGCTGCGCTGTTGGCACAACCACCCTACGGTTTCGGTTCCGCCACCATCGGCCTGTTTGGCCTGGTCGCGCTGTTGGGCATCGGCGCGTCACCCCAAATTGGCGCACTGACCGATCGTCTGGGCGTACGCACCCTGGCCATCGCCGGCGCAATGACCCTCACCCTGGGTTTCGCCTGCATCGCAGCGGGCGGGCAAAGTCTTGGCTGGCTGATCCTCGGCATGGTGCTGCTCGACGTTGGCAATCGCGCCGGACTGATTGCCAACCAGGCACGCGTATTCACCCTGAGACCCGAAGCTCGGAGCCGTCTCAACACCGTATTCATGGGGTCGTATTTTCTGGGCGGAGCGATTGGCGCTGCATTGGGGAATTACGGCGTACACCGAGCAGGCTGGATAGGCCTTGCCACTGTTGGCATCCTGCTGTCTTGTGCGGCCATGGCGCTAACTGCTCTTGCCCCCCGTGAGTCGAGCTCGACGATGGGCGAGCTTCGCCCATGATCGATTCGAAGACGACGCGGCAGCGCACCTTCTGCTGGTTTGCTCAGGCTTCGAGCCCTGCCGTAAGTCGGTGTTAAATAATAGGTGGACACGTCACTTACCCAGCTGCGCTGTCCGCCCCAGCGCGCATATCCTTCATGCGCAGTAGCTCCTGAATGACGCGTTCCTGCTCTGCGTAATCGCCCTCGCCCATGTGCGCATGGCGAATATGCCCCTCGGCATCGATGAAGTAATGCGCGGGCCAGTACTGATTGCCGAATGCACTCCACACCTGATACTGGTTGTCGATCGCCACCGGGTGGCGGATGCCCAGTTGTTTGATCGCCTGACGGACATTGGCGACGATACGCTCATGGGGGTATTCCGGAGTATGCACACCCACGACCACCAATCCCTGCTCGGCATAGCGCTGTGCCCACTGATTCACATAGGGCAGGCTGTTGCGGCAGTTGATGCAGTCATAGGTCCAGAAATCCACCAGCACTACCTTCCCCCGCAATTGGGTCCAGTCCAGTGGCGCGCTGTTGAGCCACTGCGTAACGCCGCTCAGTTCAGGTGCCAATCCCAGGTCTGGCAGATGAACGGGCACGGCCGCTCGAGCGCTGCCGACCAACCCTTCGAACACACGAGGCACCACCTCGAGCACCCGGCGTTCCAGGGTGGACAGCAGGCCCGACATCGCAGGGTTGGCCAGTTGCGCATTGAGCCCACTGGCGATGCCGATGATCGCCAACAACGCCACCGCACCGGCGCCGCGCCGCAGCCACTCGATCAGGCGCAGCGAGGGCCGCAACCGCCGTAACGCAACGCGTCCGAGGAGGATCAGGATCGCCAGCGCCACCGCGCTGCCCAGGCCGAAACTGAACAACAGCAGAGTGGTGTTCACGCTGGGCCCCTCAAGCATGGCCCCCGAAAGAATCAGCCCGAGGATCGGCCCGGCACAGGGTGCCCACAGCAAGCCGCTGGCAACGCCCAGCAGCCAGGCCGAGAGCGCAGGCGGCAGGCGGCGGGCATCGCCCTGCAGGCGAGCGCCCAGCCACAGCCAGGGGCGGGACAAACAGGCGCTGACTCGCGCGGAGAGCAGCGCCAGCGCTGACAGCGTGAGGATCGCCAGGGCCAGGTAGCGGCCCCATACGCTGGCCTCGATCACCCAGTTGGCAGACACCGCCGCCAGGCTTGCCAGTGTGGCGAAGCCCGAGGCCAGTCCGAGCAAGGTCAGCAGGGTTGTACGGACGTTGCCACGGGTGCTGCTCAGCAGCAGCGGAATGACCGGCAGAATGCAGGGGCTGAAGAGCGTCAGACCCCCACCGAGAAAGGCGATGAGCAGCATGGTTACCTCGAAAACGCAAAAGGGTCAGGCCCGGCGAAACCGGGCGCAGCGGGCAAGGGCTGGGGTTCAGTTTTCGTTTTCGCAAGCCTTGGCCTGCTTCAGATAGGCCAATCTGCGCTTGTGGCCCTGGGAATCCAGGTAATCCATGCGCGCCTCCACGACCTGGCAACGCAATGACGGTACCTCTTCCAGCACCAGAACCTTCTGTACATCCAGTTGCATGCCGTAGTGGTAGCGTTCAACCGGGATCTGCTCTGCGGCGTGCAGGTTGAGGCTGCCAAAGGGCAGTACCAATGCCAGTACAAGGGAGGTGCGAGTGATCGCTTTCATGACAATCTCCTGATGATGGTGCGAGGGCGATGGGTCGCATCTGCCGGGCGCCCAATTGCACGTTCAGGAGGTATCGCCGATGTGTCCGGAGGGAAGAATGATTGCAGCGCCAGGTATCACCTGGGCACCCGGATACACTGCAATACAAAGGGTGGCGGGCAAGCGTTATCGAGCCAGATAGACTGGGCGCCGTCACTGCAATGAGAGATGGCCATGGAGCATGTCGATCACATCCTGATCGTCGACGACGACCGGGAAATCCGCGAACTGGTGGGCAACTACCTGAAGAAGAACGGCCTGCGCGTGAGCCTGGCCGCCGATGGCCGGCAAATGCGCGCCGTCCTCGACGGCAACGCGGTGGACCTGATCGTGCTCGACATCATGATGCCCGGCGACGACGGCCTGAAGCTGTGCCGCGAGCTGCGCGTGGGCAAACACAAGGCCACGCCGGTGCTGATGCTCACCGCGCGCAACGAGGAAACCGACCGCATCGTCGGCCTGGAGATGGGCGCCGACGACTACCTGACCAAGCCCTTCTCGGCCCGCGAACTGCTCGCGCGAATCAACGCCGTGCTGCGCCGTACCCGCATGTTGCCGCCGAACCTGCAGATCAGCGAGAGCAGCCGGCTGATCGGTTTCGGTCAGTGGCGCCTGGACACCAGCGCCCGCCACCTGCTGGACGAGGTCGACACCGTAGTCGCCCTCAGCGGCGCCGAGTACCGCCTGCTGCGGGTGTTCCTCGACCACCCGCAGCGGGTGCTTAGCCGCGAGCAGTTGCTCAACCTGACCCAGGGCCGCGAGGCTGACGTCTTCGATCGCTCCATCGACCTGCTGGTCAGCCGCCTGCGCCAGCGCCTACTGGACGACGCCCGCGAGCCGGCCTACATCAAGACGGTACGCAGCGAGGGCTACGTCTTCTCGCTTCCCGTGCAACTGATCGAGCCCAACGCATGATGCCCCTGCTCCGCTGGCCGCGCAGCCTGGCCACGCGCCTCACACTGATCTTCCTCACCGGCCTGGTGCTGGCCTACGGCCTATCGTTCGGCTCACAGTTCTACGAGCGCTACCTAACCGGGCGCAATGTGATGCTCGACAATCTGGAGAGGGACCTGAGCACCTCCGTGGCGCTGATCGATCGCCTGCCGGCCGAAGAACGTGCTAGCTGGCTACCGGTCCTGGAGCGGCGCAACTACCACTATCGACTGGACGGCGGTCTGCCCGGCACACCAATGTCCATGGACGACATGCCCATGGCCGTGCCTTCCATCGAACGGGCCATCGGCAAGCGATTCGCTCTGCGCTTCGAGACCATCGAGGGGCCGCGCCCGCATTTCCAGGTACACATCCGCCTCAGCGACGGTAGCCCGCTGGTGCTGGATGTCACCCCCAGCAGCATTCCAGTGGCCCAGTGGCTGCCGCTGATGCTGGTTCTGCAGTTGCTGGTGCTGGCACTCTGTACCTGGCTGGCAGTACGCACGGCGATTCGTCCACTGACCCGCCTGGCCCGTGCGGTGGACCACCTCGACCCAGACAACCCGGCGCCACCACTGGATGAGCGCGGCCCCACGGAGGTGCAATACGCGGCCCGCGCGTTCAATGCACTGCAGGGCCGCATCGCCGCCTACCTGAAAGAGCGCATGCAACTGCTGGCGGCCATATCCCATGACCTGCAAACGCCGATCACGCGCATGAAGCTGCGCGTCGAGCAGATGGACGATTCGCCGGAACGCGAGCGCCTGTGGAGTGACCTCGACGAGATGCAGCACCTGGTGCGCGAGGGCGTGGCTTATGCACGCAGCATGGAAGGCAGTCGCGAGGCGCTGTGTCGGGTCGATCTGGACGCCTTCCTCGATAGCCTGGTGCTCGACTACCAGGACAGCGGCCAGGCGGTGAGCCTGGACGGCCGCAGCGGCACACTGATCGAGACCCGCCCGCACGCGCTGCGCCGGGTGCTGAGCAATCTGCTCGACAATGCCCTCAAGTTCGCCGGCAGCGCCCGGCTGCAGGTGAAGCGCGACGCACACGGCGTGCGCCTGCTGGTGCTGGACGAGGGCCCCGGCATCGCCGAAGCCGAACTGGAGGACGTGTTCAAGCCGTTCTACCGGGTGGAGAGCTCGCGCAACCGCAGTACCGGCGGCACTGGTCTCGGCCTAGCCATCGCCCTGCAGCTGAGTCAGGCTCTGGGCGCCCGCCTGAACCTGCGCAACCGCGAGCACGGCGGCCTATGCGCCGAACTGGAACTCACTGTAACGGGTTGAGAAGAGGATACAGAGCGATACAAGACAGCCCTGAGCGGGACACACGCAGGATAAAGCGGTTGGCGAGCATGGTGGTCAACGCGGCACACAACGCGCCGCGCCCATCCAAGGAGCCCTCCCCATGACCCGATCCGCCACCTTACCCAGCCTGCACGGCTGGCGCCTGTTCAGCCTGTTATCGCTGCTCGTCCTCGTCGCCACCGCGCTGGCCCTGCTCTGGCAGCCGCAACTGGTAGAGGCACTTCGCAGCGCCATCCGCGTCACCGCGCGTACCTCCTTCGCCCTGTTCCTGATCGCCTTTCTCGCCTCGTCCCTGGCCCTCCTGCTGCCCAGCCCGACGACCCGCGCGCTGCTACGCGAGCGACGCTACTTCGGCCTGGCCTTCGCCTTCTCCCACCTGGTCCACGGCGTGCTGATCCTGACCTATGCGAAGCTGTTCCCCGAGGTGTTCTGGAACGGCCGCTCGGTGGCAGCGAGCATCCCCGGCTCGGTGGGCTACCTGTTCATCCTGCTGCTCAGCCTCACCTCCTTTCCCAGGACAATGAAGGCCCTCGGTGGCCGTGGCTGGAAGCTGCTGCATGGCACCGGTACCTGGGTGCTGGCGGCGATCTTCTGCCTGTCGTTCTACAAGCGCATCCCGATGAGCCCCTGGTACGCACTGGGCTTCGCCCTGATCTTCTCCGCCATCGTGCTCAAGCTCGTCGCCAAGCTGGCCCAGCGTCTGCGCCGTGAGATACAGCCGACCCGCGCTCCGCTCGTCACTACTCGCTGAGGTCAACATGTCCAACACCGCCTTCACCCCACTGCAAAACGCCTTCGCCCACCTCGACCGCCTTGGCGCCTGGGGCGCCGATCTGCCGTTGCGCCTGTTCCTAGCCTGGGAGTTTTTCGAAGCCGGCCTGGAGAAATGGTACGGGCAGAACTGGTTCGGCCAGCTGCAATTCCCCTTCCCCTTCGACCTGCTGCCGGCCGAGCTGAACTGGCAGCTGTCGATGTGGGTAGAGCTGATCGCGCCGCTGCTCCTGCTGCTCGGCCTGGGTACGCGCCTGGCGTCAGCAACGCTGATGGTGCTGACCATCGTGGCCATCGCCGCCGTGCACTGGCCGGCGCACTGGTCGAGCCTGGCAGAACTGGCCCTGGGCTACTCGATCAGCGACCACGGCCATGGCAACTACAAGCTGCCGCTGATCTACCTGGTAGCCCTGTTGCCGCTGCTGCTCGGCGGTGCGGGACGCCTGAGTCTGGACGCGCTGCTACGCCGCAAGGTCTGATCCACGAAACCAAAAGCCCGCGCACCTTAACGGGTGCGCGGGCTTTTTATGGCCGCGGTTCAGGAGCCGAGACGAGTGCCCAGCACCACGCCCTGGCCGCGCAAGTCTTCCAGCAACGCCTGCCCGGCCGGCACGATTTCCTCCGGTGCAACGCCGATGGCCGCGGCCAGCCGCGCCAGGTGTGCCCGGCCGCTGATAAGGCGTTCCTGCAGCGACAGCAGCAGCGCATGAGCCAGCGGCGCCAGACGTGAGAAGTACACACGACGGTCCGTATAACGCCGCGCCAGGATCAGCGTGGGCTGCTCCGGAGCCTGCTGCGGCAGATGGCCCGGGCCGATCTCCACCACTGACCAGCGGTAGGCCAGTGGCAGCACCAGGGGCGACAACACCGGCACACCCTCGAGCAGGTCGCCCTGCGGGTCGTGATGCGGCTCCGCCGCATCGCTGAGCAGCAGAACGCTCTCCACTCGCTCGTAGTGGGCCAACTCGGCCAGCCACGGCGGCAGGTCCGCAGCCTCACCGGTTTCCAGGTAGTCGACGAACTCGCTGCCCAGTTCGGTGAACAACGGCGTGTGGCAGCGATGGTTGGCGTAGAAGGTCGTTACCAGTGCCTGCCAGCGGGCCGCCCCCAGGCTCGCCCGAGCAACAGGGAAAGCACCGGCCAGCAGCGATTCGAGATTGCCGAGGAACAACTGCCGGTAGACCGCCAGACGCCGAGCCTCGATGCCCGGCGGGGGCGCGTGGCGTTGCGGGTCACGCACGTGGTTGGCCATGCGCGCCAGTTGCTCATACAGTGCTTCAGCCATGGCGCACCTCCACCTGCACGGCGCGCTGGTAGCGGCGGATCTGCCCGACTTCGGCCAGCAGCTCGGCCAGCGGTGGAAAGTTGAAGTCCCGTTCCAGCAGCGTCGGCACCGCGTCAAAGCGCACGTAGGCCTGCTCCAGCAGGCTCCACACGTCCCCCTTCACCGCCGCGCCGTGGGTATCGATTTTCAGGTCCGGCGCCTCGTCATAATGGCCGGCCACATGCAGGCAGACCACCCGCGCGGCGGGAATCGCCGCCAGGTAGGCCGCCGCGTCGTAACCATGGTTGATGGCGTTGACGAACAGGTTGTTGACGTCCAGCAGCAGATCGCAGTCTGCTTCCTCCAGCACTGCACGGAGGAACTCGATCTCGCTCAGCGCCTGGTAGGGTGCGGCGTAGTAAGAGATGTTCTCCACCGCGATGCGCCGGCCAAGCGCGTCTTGGGCCTGGCGGATGCGAGCGGCGACGTGGCGCACTGCTTCGTCGGTAAACGGCAGCGGCAGCAGGTCGTAAAGCTGGCCGTCGTCCGAGCAGTAGCTCAGATGCTCGCTGTACAGCGGCACCCGGTGGCGTTCGAGGAACTGCCGGGTGCGGCGCAGTAGGTCGAGGTCCAGCGGCGCCGGGCCGCCAAGCGACAGGGACAGGCCGTGGCAGGTCAGCGGGATACGTTCGGCCAACGCGGCCAGGCCGTCGCCGTGGGCGCCGCCGACGCCGATCCAGTTGTCCGGAGCGCATTCGAGGAAGTCGACGCTGCCTGGCACCATCGCCAGCAGCTCGGGAAGCAGAGCACGGCGCAGGCCAAGGCCGGCACCGTGCACCGAAGAATGAGCAGTCATTGGGCTTCTCCAGATGGACGAACGCCCTCCCGGTCGGTGACAGGGAGGGCGTGGTTACAGGGAACGGATCAGTCGCGAGCCTGGCTCATTTGGGTGAACAGCTCGGTCGGCACCTTCTTGCCGTTACTGGTGTACTGGTTGCTACGGAACTTGTAGACCTCGGCCTCGGACAGGTAGCCGTCGGCGTTGCTGTCCATGGCCTTGAACTCGTCACTGCCGTTCGGCGCCACGGCGAGCAATTCCTTGAGCGAGACGCGGCCATCGCCGTCGGTGTCGGTACGGGCGAAGGAGGCATCGCCGCACTTGCCTTCACCGCATTTGCCTTCGGCCTGGGTCGCCTTGGCTTCGCCGCCACACTTGCCTTCGCCGCACTTGCCCTCCCCAGCCTTGTCGGCGGCGGCTAGCTGATAGCCCTGAGGCAGTTGCTCCACGGCGAAGGCGGTGGATGCCAGGTTCATGCCACCAGCCAGGGCGACAGCGAGCAGGCCGATGCGGGTCTTGTTGGATACGGGGGTACGGGACATGGGAATTCTCCGGTGCTGAGCGCGATGATGCGCGGATGTGCCATAAGGCAGTTGGCCCGGAGAGGCCGCACGGCGCGGGCCACTCTCGGGTCCGGCTATTTGGCCGCGTATGTGTGTCGGGCACGTATCGATGGCCGACACGCTTTGTATGCCAGCACCACAGGGTGCAAAACCGATACAGAGTGATACGTAGGCTCAGACCTGAGCAGTCCAGCGGCACTGCTGCTCCATGATGAAGTCGACGAAAGTGCGCAAGCGCAGGGGCATGTGCCGGCCATGGGGATACAACAGGGTGAAGGGCCGCGAGCGTCCGGCGAATGGCTGCAACACCTCGACCAGCGAACCATCGGCCAGCTCGCGCTCGACGATAAAGCGATAGGTCTGGAACAACCCCGCGCCGTGCTTGGCCAGGGTCACGCCGCCTAGCACATCGTCCGAGCAGACGTAGCCGCCCTCGGTGAGTATCTCCCGCTCGGTCCCGTCCTCACTGAACAGCCAGGTGATGCGCCGGCCGCTGCTGGGCAGCTCGAACTGGATGCAGTCGTGCCGCGCGAGATCATCCAGAGTCTGTGGCGTGCCCGCGCGCGCCAGGTATTCGGGGGTGGCCACCACCACCAGCCGGGCATCCTCCAGCGGCCTGGCGATCAGCGTCGAGTCCGGTTGCACACGCACGCGGATGGCCAGGTCGTAACCCTCGCCGACGAAATCGATGTTGCGGTTACCCAAATGCACGTCAACCTGCACCTTCGGAAAGCGCCGGCGGAACTCGGGTAACAGCGGCAAGATGCGGTGATGTCCGTAGGTGGTGGGCAGGCTGATACGCAGGGTGCCGGAGGGCTCCTGCTGCTGGCCGGTCAGCGTGCGCTCAGCCTCTACCATCTGGGTAAGCGCCTGGCGGCACTGCTCGTAGTAACCGCGTCCGCCCTCGGTCAGACGGATGCTACGGGTAGTGCGTACGAACAGTCGCGAGCCCAGGCGCTCCTCGAGCCGGCCGATCGAGCGGCTGACCGCCGCAGGTGTAACCCCAGCCGCCAGCCCAGCCGCGGTGAAGCTGCCCAGCTCCGCCGCCAGGCAGAACAGCTCGATGCTGCCGAGCATCACATCGTCAAATTGTCGCTGCATTAATTACACCATGTACCAACTGAAGTTCTCCGAGCCATATTTATCCACCTATACAACAAAAATATAGTCCTCCCAACGGCGCCACCTGGCGCCTCCTCATCGGGAGAATCGACATGAGCAACAGCAGAACGGTAGTCATTACCGGTGCCTCCAGCGGCATCGGTTTCGGCCTGGCCAAGGCCTTCCTCGCCAGCGGCTTCAACGTGGTCGGCAACGCCCGCTCCGCCGAACGCCTGGAACAAGCCAGGGAACAACTAGGCAGCCCCACCGCCTTCGTCGGCGTGGCCGGCGACATCGCCAGGCCGGACACCGCACGCCACCTGATCCAGGCCGGTATCGAGGCCTTCGGTCAGGTCGACGTGCTGGTCAACAACGCCGGTTTCTTCCTGCCCAAGCCTTTCATCGAGTACAGCCCAGAGGACATTGACGGCCTGCTGGAAACCAACCTCAAGGGGGTGGTCTACGCCTCTCAGGCCGCCGCCACGCACATGATCGAGCGGCGCCAGGGGCAGATAATCAACATCACCGCTGCCGTGGCGCTGCAGCCTAACCTCGCCGTGCCCGCCGCCCTACCAGTACTTATCAAGGGCGGCCTGAATCAGGTCACCCGCGCCCTTGCGCTGGAGCTGTCGCCCCACAACATCCAGGTCAATGCTGTGGCCCCAGGTATCATCGAGACGCCGATGCACGACCCGGCCAGCTTCGATTTCCTCAACGGCCTGCAGCCGGCCGGCCGCATCGGCCGCGTCAGCGATATCGCCGACGCCGTGCTCTACCTGGCCAATGCCCGGTTCACCACGGGCGTGGTATTGCCGGTCGACGGCGGAATGAGCGTCGGTAAATGGTAATAGGCTGAACCTGACGGGGCGGCCCGCGCCTCCCCGTTTGACAACATCCACCCACACAGGAGCGACATCATGCCCTTCGTCAGCGTCCGTATCACCCGTGACGGCGTCACCCGCGAGCAGAAAGCCCAGGTCATCAAGGAAATCACCGAGACTTTGCAGCGCGTACTTAACAAGCAGCCCGAACTCACCCACATCGTAATCGAGGAAGTCGACACCGATAACTGGGGTTACGCGGGCATGACCACCACCGAGTACCGCAGCAAAAAACCACTGGGATGAGCGCGGTCCAGACCCGCCAGCACGAGCCTTGGAGGTGGGGTCAGGAGGCGCAGACCAGCGCCTCCTGGCACGTACAAAGAAATCCATGAATGCGGCGCACCAATAGGTCATCGCCAGTGAAATCCGGCATCAACAGGGTTAACGACGGGTGGCTGGCCGCTTTTGACTGAAAGCACTCGTTATAGCCCGTAAATCTGCACTGACTGCTCTACTCTCGCCCACTCCACCCGATTCCTTCGACGCGTTTCTGCAGCAGGCGGATGCCGCCCTTTACCTGGGGAAGACGCCGCTCGCATGCGCTAGGCCAGTTGCTGGGCGCCGGTGCTGTCGGTGTCAAGGGCGATGACCACGAATTCCTCGCCGCCCAAGCGGCAGACCAGGTCGCTCTGGCGTGCCGTGGCCTTGAGTACAGCGGCGACGTGGCTCAGGACATGTTTACCGGCCTTGTGACCATGGATTCGCGTAAGTTGAGAGGGGGCAACCGGAGCCTAGCACTGGATGGCGCGCAGCGGCGCCCGCGCCTCTCTCTGCACTCCAGAGGCCGTCGGCATGGCATTTCAAACCAGCGAATCGTAGGCACATAGCGCCGGGAAGGCAATTTGCCATTAGTGCACGCCGCAGGGACAGCCTGGCTGCGCTGACCTATCGTGCGAAAAAAGAACGCCGAGTCGGCTGAGCCGGCTCGGCGTAAACGCAAACCCGTTTGCACAGGTTTACTACCGTGTTCAACGGTGGGCAGCTAGGACACAAAAAGAGCCGCCTTGCACGTTCGATCAGAAGGCCGGCAGTACCGCACCTTCATAACGACTTTCGATAAAGGCCTTCACTTCCGGGCTGGTCAGTGCGGCGGAAAGCTTCTTGATTGCCTCGCTGTCCTGGTTGTCCGGGCGGGCCACCAGATAGTTGACGTAAGGCGAGTCGCTGCCTTCGATCGCCAGCGCATCGCGCTTGGGATTGAGCTTGGCCTCCAACGCATAGTTGGTGTTGATCAGCGCCAGGTCGACCTGGTTCAGTACGCGCGGCACGGTGGCTGCCTCCAGCTCGCGGAACTTGAAGTTGCGCGGGTTATCGGCGATGTCACGCGGCAGTGCCTGGGCGCTGTTTGGGTCCTTGAGGGTCAGCAGGCCAGCCTTCTGCAACAGCAGCAGGGCACGGCCGGTGGTGCTGACTTCGTTGGGGATGGCGATGGTGGCGCCGTTCGGCAATTCGTCGAGGGACTTGTACTTGGCCGAATAGGCGCCGAAAGGCTCGACGTGCACGCCCTGCACGATCACCAGCTCGGTGCCGCGCTGCGTATTGAAGGTGTCCAGGTACGGCTTGGTCTGGAAGTAGTTGGCATCCAGATTCTTCTGGCTCACCTGCAGATTGGGCTGAACGTAGTCGGTGAAGACCTTGATATCCAGATCCACGCCTTGCTTGGCCAGCTCGGGTTTGATCAGTTCTAGGATTTCGGCATGCGGCACCGGCGTGGCGGCGACGCTAAGCTTTTCGCCAGCGTGGGCCAGGGAGGCAGTCAGGGCAGCGGCCAGAGCGCTCAACAGCAGGGTCTTCTTCATAGTTCCTTGTTCTCGGTCTGTGGCACCGGCTGGATCGACAGCCCGGCGCATTTGGCAGGCGCCCGGCGGATGTGCCGGGCTGAGCGCGACAGTACGAAGAAATTTTTATTCCATAAAATAATTATTAATTATTTTCTTATATCCAAAATAATATTCCCCTTCGGCTTGTGAGCCCAGCCTCCTCCCGCCTAGAGTGAGAAGCCTTCGCTCCCTGGAGGCTCCCATGCTCACCGCCGCCCTCGCCCGCTTCCCCCGCCTGCAACTGATCCCTCAGGCCACCGCCCTGCACCATCTACCACGCCTGTCCCTGCACCTGGGCCGCGATATCTGGCTCAAACGCGACGACCTCACCCCGTTGGCGCTCGGTGGCAACAAGGCACGCAAGCTCGAATATCTTGCCGCCGATGCGCAGGCCAAGGGTGCCGACATAGTGGTGACCGCAGGCGCCATCCAGTCCAACCATGTACGGCAAACCGCGGCGGTCGCCGCACAGCTCGGCCTGGGCTGCCTGGCCCTGCTGGAAAACCCCATCGACAGCCAGAGCGACGACTACCTGGGCAATGGCAACCGCCTGCTGCTGGATCTGTTCGGCGCCGAAGTGGAAAACGTCGCCAATCTGGACAACGCCGATCAGTTGCTGGAAGCCGCCTGCCAACGCCTCAGTGCAGCCGGGCGTCGGCCATACCTGGTACCCATCGGCGGCTCCAATGCCCTGGGCGCACTCGGCTACGTGCGTGGCGGGCTGGAGCTGGCCGAGCAGATCGCCGCCAGCGGCCAGGACTTCGCCGCCGTGGTGCTGGCCTCCGGCAGCGCCGGCACCCATGCGGGGCTAGCCCTCGCGCTGGAGAGTGCGCGCCCCGGCACACGCGTGATCGGCGTCACCGTTTCGCGCAGCGAGGCGGCACAAAAGCCCAAGGTCGAGGGTCTACTCCAACGCACCGCTGAACTGCTGGGTGTGGAGGTGCCACGCGGATTGAACCTGGAGTTATGGGATGCCTATTTCGCCCCGCGTTACGGTGAAGCCAACGCCGCCGGCATCGAGGCCATCAGCCTGCTGGCGCGCCTGGAAGCGATCCTGCTCGACCCGGTCTACACTGGCAAAGCCTTCGCCGGGCTGCTCGATGGCCTCAAGCGTGGCGCCTTCCCAGGCAATGGACCGCTGCTGTTCCTGCACACGGGCGGCTCGCCGGCACTCTTCGCCTACAAACAAAATCGAATATATGAATAATTTTTAATTATTTAACGGAATAAATATTTCCACCTAGAGTGGCGCCACCTTCCCACTGACACGAGGTCACCATGACATTTTCCACCCTGCGTCGCCATTTCCTCTTCGGTAGTCTGGCCCTCGTTCTGGGCGCCAGTTTCAGCACAGCAAGCTTTGCCGCTGACCTGCTCGATGACATCAAGGCCCGTGGCGCTATCAAGGTCGGCCTGGAGGGCACCTATCCGCCCTTCAACTACCAGGACGCCAGCGGTAAGCTGACCGGCTTCGAAGTGGAGCTGGCCGAAGCGCTGGCCAAGGAGCTGGGGGTCAAGGCCGAGTTCCAGCCGACCAAGTGGGACGGCATCCTCGCCGCGCTGGAGTCCAAGCGCCTGGACGTGGTGATCAACCAGGTGACCATCTCCGACGAGCGCAAGAAGAAGTACGACTTCTCCACCCCCTACACCGTCTCCGGCATCCAGGCGCTGACCCGCAAGGCCGACGCCGACAGCATCAAGAGCGCCCAGGATCTGGCCGGCAAGAAGGTGGGCGTAGGCCTTGGCACCAACTATGAACAGTGGCTGAAAGACAACGTGCCGCAGGCCGACATCCGCACCTACGATGACGACCCGACCAAATTCCAGGATCTCAATGTCGGCCGCATCGACGCGATTCTGGTGGATCGCCTCGCAGCCTTCGAAATGGTCGAGAAAACCGGTGGCCGTCTGGCCGTGGCCGGTGACGCCTTCTCCCGTCAGGAAGCCGGCATCGCCCTGCGCAAGGGCAACCCGCAGCTGCTGGCCGCCATCGACCAGGCGCTAGCCAAGCTGAGTGCCGACGGCACCCTCAAGCAACTTTCCGAGAAATGGTTCAAGGCTGACGTCACCCGATGATCGAGTCCGCCCTGCAGCTGGCTCTGGAGTCTGCGCCCTTTCTGCTCAAGGGCGCCTACTACACGGTCGTACTCAGCCTGGGCGGCATGTTCTTCGGCCTGCTGCTGGGCTTCGCCCTCGCCGTCGGACGCCTGTATGGGCCAGCGCCACTGCGCTGGCTCACCCGCCTTTACGTCTCCTTCTTTCGTGGCACGCCGCTGCTGGTGCAGCTGTTCCTGATCTACTACGGCCTGCCGCAGCTGGGTATTCAGCTCGACCCACTGCCGGCCGCGCTGATCGGCTTCTCGCTGAACATGGCCGCCTACACCTCGGAGATTCTCCGCGCGGCCATCGCCTCCATCGACCGCGGCCAATGGGAAGCGGCCGCCAGCATCGGCATGAGCAAAACTCAGACGCTGTATCGGGCGATCTTGCCGCAGGCCGCGCGCACCGCCCTGCCGCCGTTGGGCAACAGCTTCATTTCGCTGGTCAAGGACACCGCCCTAGCCGCCACCATCCAGGTGCCGGAACTGTTCCGTCAGGCGCAGTTGATCACCGCGCGCACCTTCGAGATTTTCACCATGTACCTGGCAGCCGCGCTGATCTACTGGGCGCTGGCCAGCATCCTCGCGCACTTCCAGGCGCGCCTGGAAGCCAGGGTCAACCGGCACGAGCAGGACACCTGATGATTTCCGTGCGCAATCTGCGAAAAGCCTTCGGCAGCAACGAAGTACTCAAGGGCATCGACCTGGACGTGGCCGCCGGCGAAGTGGTCGCCATCATCGGCCCCAGCGGCTCGGGCAAGACCACCCTGCTGCGCTGCCTCAACCTGCTGGAGCAACCCAGCGCCGGGCAGATCACCGTGGGCGATATCCATATCGATGCGGATAAACCGCTCAAGGGCCAGCAGAAGCTCATCCGCCAACTGCGCCAGCAGGCCGGCTTCGTGTTCCAGAACTTCAATCTGTTCCCCCACCGTACGGCACTGGAAAACGTCATCGAAGGCCCGGTGCAGGTTAAGAAGGAGCCGCGCGAAGCGGCCCTCGCCCATGCCCGCGCCCTGCTCGCCAAGGTGGGCCTGAGCGGCAAGGAAGACGCCTACCCCAAACGTCTTTCCGGCGGCCAGCAACAGCGCGTGGCCATCGCCCGAGCCCTGGCCATGCGCCCGCAAGTGATCCTCTTCGACGAACCCACCTCGGCCCTCGACCCCGAGCTGGTGGGCGAAGTGCTGACCACCATCCGTGATCTGGCCGAAGAAAAACGCACCATGGTCATCGTCACCCACGAGATGGCCTTCGCCCGCGACGTGGCAGACCGGGCGATCTTCATCGACCAGGGACACATCGTCGAACAAGGCCCGGCCAAGACCCTGTTTACCGCGCCCCAACATGAACGCACGCGGCAGTTTCTCAGCAAGTTTCTGCTGGACCGCTCGCTTTAGTCAGTCTTAGCGTCGGTGAATACGTCCAGAAGTTGGTGGGGGAACCGGTTGAGGTGAGAGTGGGAGCAAGCGAATTTTTCTTGGGCCGTTTAAGGCCAGAGGAGGTCATATTGTTAACGATACGGGCGGATGCGATAGGCTCTCTTTGAGCTCATATGGCCTGTTTTTTACAGAACCACTGCCGTAAACGAATAGCAACCGCGATCACGATCCAGGTGTAAAAAGCCGCCATTAGATCGTCGAGCACGATACCCACCCCACCGCCGACAGCTTCAAGAAGATTCAGCGGCGGTAATTTGAGGGCATCGAACAAGCGAAATAGTGCGAACGCTATCAGGAACATCCAGGGGCGGCGGATTGAAGCGAGCCCGATCATTGAGACCGGAAATACCAGGTACTCGTCTGCAACGATCTGTGGAATATCCCCGCCCCCCAACCACAGCGATGCCCAATGGCAGAGCGGCACAGCCAATGCCAGCAGTATCACCGCGATGAGAGCCTGGCGCCTCGGAGGGTGACCCAATAACTACCAGGCCAGAGGCAAACCAAGCAACGACCCGAAGGTTCCAGGCATGAACGGTAGCTGGCCAAGACCGAAGCCCGTTGCTGCCTGTACCACCAAGGTTTCTATCATCGAAATCGCAGATCCATCTCATGCATCTGAACAGGCTGCAGGAGGGTTAGCCAGAGGTAGCTAACCCTCCTGTGCTGGAAGAACAACAAGCCAGAAGGTGTTGATGCATCAGGCCTCAGCAACGGCAAGCTCTGTCAGTACACGCCTGATCACATGAACACCTGGCTGACAGGAAAGCCGGCTAGGAGGCGGTCGCAAGAGGCAATATACGCTCCAGTATGTCCGCGAGCGTTACCACCCCTTTCAACTGCCCGTCTTGCATGACCACCGCAAGCTGAACACTCGACTTACGCATGAGCGCCAGGGACTCATAGACCGGCGTTTTCGCGTCCAGAATGAAAACCTGGCGGGCGATTTCCCGCGCCGGACGCGTATCCGGCTCAAGCAGCGTGTCACGCAGATGAACGACCAGAGGCAGCTTGTCGCTGGCGCCAAGTATCAGGATACGCAGATGGCCTGACTGAGCAGCGATGGCACGTACATCCGCTACGGATGCATCAAATTTGACGTGCACCGGGACAGCATCACTCGTTACCAGCTCTTCGATCGGCAAGGTGCCGAGATCAATAAGGCTGGAAATCTGCTGCTGAAGGCCAGGCTGAAGCGTTCCGACCTCAGCTGAGTGCTCGACGAGTCTACGAATGGTGGCGATGTCCTGCCCGCCCACCGCAGCGCTCTCGACAGGCTCGACACCGGACGCCTTGACCAGACGGTTCGCAATCCGGTTGACCCACCTCATCAGGGGACGCAACGGCCAGATGTAAGCGCGTGATATGAGCCCCACGGCAAGTGCCGAACGTTCCGGGTGTGCAATCGCCCAGGATTTCGGTGCCATCTCGCCAACGACCAGGTGCAGGAAGGTCACCACGAAGAGCGCGAGCGCGAAGGACGCACCACCCGCCGCCCACTCGGGCACGCCCCAGACGATCAGCAGCGGGCCGAGCCAGTTGTCGACAGCAGGCTTGGTCACGGCGCCCAGTGCGAAGGTACAGAACGTGATGCCCAGCTGAGCACCAGCCAGCATCAGGGTCAGGTCGTTCATGCCGCGCAACGCGGCGCGCGCAGAGCTGCTGGTAGGCGCCAGCTCTTCGAGACGGTGACGGCGCGCACCGAGCAACGCGAACTCGATGATGACGAAGATTGCGCTGAGCACGATGAGGGCAATGGTCACCAACGTGACGATCAGAGGATCATTCATTGCGCTTCCTCCTGCTTAATCGTCTCGACAAGCGTGACACGCACCTGCGTCGGTACATAGCGTTCAACCCGCAGCACCTCGATCACTAGCTGACGCGCCACGGGCAGATCGGAAACAAGCTCCGAGGGATCCTCAGGCAAGGTTATCGTCACGGTGTCGCCTTCGGCGGGCAAAGCCCCCAGCTCCGCGATCAACAGGCCTGCGATGGTTTCAACCTCTTCATGAGGTAGGTCATAGCCGAGCGCACGTTCGACTTCGTCCAGGTGCACATCGCCATCCATGATCCAGATGCCGTCACCGCCAGGCATGAGCGGATCGGCGTTATCTTCATCATGCTCATCGGTAATTTCGCCGACGATTTCTTCAGCGAGGTCCTCAAGAGTCAGTACACCTACGAAGCTGCCGTATTCATCGATGACGCAGGCCAGTTGATTGTTGGTCTGAATCAGTTCAGCAAGGGCATCCGGTAGCGCCATGAGGGTAGGCATAACCGTGGCCGGTCTCATCACCGACTCAACAGTATCTTCAGTATCCCCTGCTAATAGTCGCAACAGGACATCCGTGAGGTGAACAACGCCGACGGGGGTGTCCTCGTGGATGACGGGGTAACGGGTATGACCACTGGCCATGAGTTCGCGCAGTTTGACCAACGTCGTCTCAGGCGTGAGCCAGTCAACCTGTGACCGCGGAATCATGGCGTGTTCGACGTCCTGCTGGGGGAAGTCAAGAATGCGATCCAGCATCAGCGAGAGCTCTACAGGAAGGTCTCCGCTGTCACGCGAGTCAGAGATGATGCGCGGCAGGTCATCAGCCGAGACGCTTACATCCAGATCATGGACAGGCTCGATACGCAGCAGGCGCAGGAACAGGTTGGCCGACTTGTCGAAAAAGCCGATCAACCAACCGAATACCGTCAGGTAAATCAGGGTAGAGCGGGCAAGACCTCTGGCCAGAGGATCGGCATTGGCGATTGCCAGGTTCTTCGGATAGAGCTCGCCAAAAATCATCTGGATAATCGTGGCAACCACCAGGGCAAGCAGCGTACCGACGGTTACGCCAACTTCGGACGGAATGCCGACCCCGCCCAGCAGAACACCGAGCGACTGACCAACCAATGGTTCGGCCACGAAACCGACCATCAGGCCTGTCACGGTGATACCCAACTGGGCACCCGACAGCATGAAGCTGGTTCGCTTCGTCACTTCAAGCGCGCGCTTGGCGGAGGCATCACCGTCGGCAGCCAGTACGGCAAGCCGCGTACGGTCGACGGCCATGTAGGCGAATTCCTGGGCGACGAAATAGCCGTTTGCCGCAATGATCGCCAGGATAACGAGGGTACCGAACAGGAGAGTGAGGGTCGGCTCGATCACCGCATCACCTCATCATTTTTCGTTTCAGAAGAGCGTCTACAACCGCTGGGGCTTGATGTGTCCACAATGGATCCGAAGTGACAAAGGGCCGCCATTATATTCCTTCCCAGGCCCCAGGCCACTTTGATGATCAATGCAGAAACTGCTTACGCAGGCCCGTAGATTGTGGTTTCTAGCACTGTGAGCCGAATTTCTAACATTTGAATACAAATGCGAACGCGAGATCGGGCACTCGATATAACCATGCCGTTCGTACCTAACCCGCCCAAAACGCCTCTATTTTATGAGGAAATGCCGTGACCGCTTTTGGCCGCTAACAACCCTTGCCCTCCTCCCGCCCCCAGGCTACAGTCCGCCCTGTCACGGTCAATCCCGTGACCGGGTGTGGTAGCCCGATTCACACGAAGGCGCGGTAGCGCCATAGTCGAGAGCAGGCGCTTTTTTTGTGCCTGCTGTTTTCTCGTGCATTTATGGCGGGCCGTGTGAGGCAGGCTTCGGCCTGGCCGGCGTCCTTCGTGGGTCGGTCTACCACCCTTGCACGGTCCGCCTCCATATCGTGTGGTAGCGAATGGAACGCGGCTCCTTAAATCCACGAAGGAGCATAAGGAAAATGCACTATCCCCCTTTTACCCAAGGGCTCCGCCCTGGGCTGCTGGCTGTCGTGTCGACTTCCGTTCTGGAGGTGCCGCATGGCCAGGTCTGAATCCGTCGTTATCCCCTTCCCCACACCACGCAACCCCTTGCATAGCCATGTGGCCGACGAGTGTCCGCACCAGGCTGCGGCTGAGTATCGGGCGGCGTTGCTGGCCAAGCTGTTGCGGCGGGTGCCGGAGCCGGAGTTGGCAAGCACCACCAATGCGTTGCTGAGCGAGTTGGTGGTGCTCTATCGCCGAGCCATCGCCCAGGCAGCCGGGAGGGCCGAGCATGATTGAACTGCAACGCTACCTCACCCACCTGCCCGGTCATGACGGGCAGCCGCCTGCCGAATTTGGCTGGAATGCAGATTGCCAGGCCAGCTTCGGTCACGGCGTACAAACCGCTCAGGCCTGGCTGGACGATGCCAACAGCGGCTGGCTATGGGCCAACCTGTTGCTGGAGCGCCAGCTGTACCCGCCGGGTGCGCAGCGCCACGCCTTCGAGCTGGGCTTTCTCAGTCGCATCCACCAGCGTTTGTGTTCGCCCCTGGGTGGCGAGCACGGAGCCAAACGCACGGAGTTCAGGCTGTAGGCAACCGGCGTGGCGCTGTGCGGCAGCTTGCGGGTTGCTCGCACAGGCGCCAGTCACACGACGGCTCACGCAAAGTAATATTTCCTTACATTCTCAGCAAGCCCGCATATCTCGCTGCCCCGGGGCCATTCGCGCAATATTTTGCGCACTTTCATCCTGCTAAGGTCGCGTGCGAAATCTGGCTGGAGCGAGTCGTATTCGGGCTTCTTGATAGAACCCGCCAGCTCCTCTGGCCATCGTCTTCGAAGCGACTTCGCGCTCATGCAAGGATCTGCAGAATGAGTGGAAAACCAGCAGCACGAGTTACCGATCCGACTGCCTGCCCACTGCCAGGCCATGGCACCAACCCCATCGTTTCTGGCTCCCCAGACGTCCTATTCGATGGTTTGCCAGCGGCCCGCCAAGGCGACCCCACTGCTTGCGGCTCAGCGCTGGTGGACAACCTTGTTGCCAATGTGTTTATCGACGGATTGCCCGTTGCAACTCTAGGCAGCACAGGGAGTCACGGGAATGTGGTAGTCGGTGGGTCGGGAACAGTAATCATCGGCAATACACATGCGGCTGCCGCCTTTACGACTCCGCTTGCTGTGCCCATGGCTCCAAAGATTTGCTTGCCCTGCTTACTTCTCGCTGCCAGTCGCAACCAAACATTCGTACCGCTGGAATCAATCGGAGTCCGGGGATGAGTATGACCAACGGCTTTCGCAGTATCGAAGACGAACTGCGGATACGCCTCTCGGACAAGCCAGGGCTTAAGCTTTTCGCGCTTGTAGACGGGGCTCGCTACTTGACTTTAGGTAAACGGTTAGATCAAGCCTCTGATAGATGGCAGTGGCTGTTGGACGGCACGGAGTTAGATGCGATCAAGCAAGGTGGACCAGCTCTTGTTCAGCTGGAAGAGCGCAGCGATTTGCAGAACTGGCTCGTAGACCGAGACCGCAAAGAACCCCTGGTGTCATGGCTACTGAGCACCAAGAGCTTCGAGGTTCTGTCCCAGCATCTTGGCTCGCTTCTGTTCACTCGGCTAACCGACGGTAGAAAGTCACTCTTCCGTTATTACAATCCCGTTGTTCGGCGGGCACTTGATAGCGTCCTGAACAAGGAGCAGCGCCAACAAATGATGCGACCTATCGAGCATTGGCTGGTATGGCAGCCGCTGGAGTCCCGCTACCTCCCTCTGGATGAAGATACTCAAGGGGGGCAGCATGCTTGAACTGTCGAGCGAGCAGATAGCAAAGCTTGACGCAGTACGCCGCGACGAAGTCATCGAGAAGTTGCTCCTGGAGGTGCGGGCACAGGATCCGAATTGGTTTGCTCAGCACGGCCTCACGGGAGGCACGAGCTACCTGGCCAGATATCGGCGGTACGCCGAGGAGTTCGGACTAACCGACCCTCAGTCGACAGAGGACTTCATGCGCTACGGGCTCATGTTCCCAGACTTTCACAGAGATGATGCGTTCGTGTCTTGGATGACACGCCCGGTCGATGACTCGCCTGAGCAACGTTTCAAGGACTATAGGAGCGTGATGAGGTTCGTCTGGAAGCTCAAGAACGCCACATGGAACTGACAAGGAGTCGGATATGGGTGGTTTGATCACCGCTGCTGGAACCGCGCTGGGCAGTCCTGGCGCAACCATGGGTCTTCGCGCAACACCTCGGTTCGGGCCGGGTATGCCTCTGGCCCGCCCACCGGCTCCCCGCCTTCCAATGCCTACAGCTCGGCCATCCCCTCGCCCTATGCCAGAGACACTTCCCCAGTCGGGAGCTCGGCCCGTTCCACGCCCCATTCCACAGCCTCAGGTACTGCCGCAAACGCGTACTGCTGACAAGGCGGACGAGCGCACACGCACCTGCGATGCAGAACGAGACGACGAATGCATTGATTGTCCTCCCTCAGAGGGCACCATGGCTGTGGCCAACAACGGCAAAGGCCACTCCATGTCGGATCTGTCTTCGCGATACCAGGCCTGGGTAACCGGATTTCCTCCGCCTTACGAATGGCGATGGAACGAAACCTGGTGGGATGGATTCGAAGAACCGCGTTGTACCCTACTGGAGGCCAAGGCCAACTACGCCTTCATGTTTGTACCGTTGCTGGGTGTTCCAAAGCCCTGGGCACCGGTCAAATCAGTCCTTGTAGACCCTGCGCGCCGCCACTCGGCCAAGGCTAGGCCTACACCACCCGTCAGAGTCGAATGGCACTTTCTCCAGCGCATCGTCTACGAGCACTGCTCCAGTCAATATCGCCGCTTGGGGCTGACCAATCTGACCGCTTTCTGGAATCCAATGCCGAACACCCCTGAGCACGACGAATACCAAGAACACCGTGAGCGTGAACAACGTGAATTCGACGAGTACTACCGGGATAATCCCGACCTGATTGCCTAAGGAGCCAGCATGGCAAGTTCTTTCCGGTCCTTTGTATTCAAGATGCGCTTCAACAAACACGCGATCGCCACGGTCTCCCATGAGGAACAGTTGGAGCGCATACGCTACTACCTGAGCACCTTGGGCCAATTACATCCACTTCTTGGTAAATGGTATCTACAAGGCGCCTCAGTTCAGGACGCATTGAGCAATGACGTCCTGAGCGCTCCTCAAGCATTGTCCACAGCTGCAGCCACAAGTTTCGACGCCGAGTATCCGTCATGGCTGTCGCTATCCGTGTGGAATGGACAGGAAGATCCGCTGCAAGGGGGTCTGGCTTTCAGTTACGACGCACACGACATGGAGTCCATATCCAGCATGGATTTCGAAGATGCCGGCGCTCTGGTTTCGGCCCTTGAGAACCCACGTCCGGTGTTGGTGGAAATGCTGCGACAAGCGGTATCCATCTGGCCCGAAATCGATTGGGGGGTGATCGCCCCCGGCAGGTACTACCTAGATGGCCAGACCTTCAACGAACGGCAAACCATCGGCTGGATCGGTTTTTGCCCGCACTCGCTAAAGGCCAGCGACTTTCCGGATGCGGATGAACTGATTGACATACCGGGCCGCGGCACAGTTTTGGTGAGCTGCGCCCAGGTTATGGATGAACGCAATAGAGAGCACTTCCGAATTGTCGGTACGCTGGACACGAAGCTCGTCGAACTCGGCTATCTGCCCCTGTTCAACAATTGACCCCGTTGCAAAGCCTGACGAATACGCCAGGTGCGCGAGCTCAGACTGTAGCTACCTTGCATGGCGCTGTGCGGCAGCTTGCGGGGTGCTCGCACAGGCGCCAGCCGCGCGGTGGTGTGCGCGGCGCACCCTCCCCTTGCGCCGCCTGCTCATGTGGCGTCTCGGCGCGCAATACCCTGCAGTCAATCTCCGCGATGGCTGAAGTTACATGTGCCAAGTGATACCATTGCGCGCCTCGACGTCGCCCTGAGTACTACCAGGCCCCGGCGCCACGATGCCCGACACTTCCCCCATGCCTCACCAGCCTATCGGCTCGTCTGCCGGCGGGGGCGTAGCGTTCACTCATATGCGCAGGTTCGTCTTCCTCGGTTCGGGCCGGGCTGAAAGGCTCGAAAGCGGTATCACCCTTTAAACAGCGCACCTCAAGTTATTGATAGGTAAGTCCTTTGATTTCCACCGCTAACATCACCATGCAGTTCGGCGCCAAGCCGCTGTTCGAGAACGTTTCCGTCAAGTTCAACAACGGCAACCGCTACGGCCTGATCGGCGCCAACGGCTGCGGCAAGTCGACCTTCATGAAAATTCTTGGCGGCGACCTCGAGCCTTCCGGCGGCCAGGTGATGCTCGAGCCGAACGTGCGCCTGGGCAAGCTGCGCCAGGATCAGTTCGCCTACGAAGAATTCAACGTGATCGACACCGTGATCATGGGCCATGAGGAGCTGTGGAAGGTCAAGGCCGAGCGCGACCGCATCTACTCGCTGCCAGAGATGAGCGAAGAAGACGGCATGAAGGTCGGCGAGCTCGAAGGTGAGTTCGCCGAGATGGACGGCTACACCGCCGAGTCGCGCGCGGGCGAGCTGCTGCTGGGCCTGGGCATTCCGCTCGAGCAGCACTTCGGCCCGATGAGCGAAGTCGCCCCTGGCTGGAAGCTTCGCGTGCTGCTGGCCCAGGCACTGTTCTCGGACCCGGACGTGCTGCTGCTCGACGAGCCGACCAACCACCTGGACATCAACACCATCCGCTGGCTGGAAACGATCCTCACGGCGCGCAACAGCACCATGATCATCATTTCCCACGACCGTCACTTCCTGAACTCGGTCTGCACCCACATGGCCGACCTGGATTACGGCGAGCTACGCCTGTTCCCGGGCAACTACGACGAGTACATGACTGCCGCGACCCAGTCGCGCGAGCAGCTGCTGGCCGACAACGCCAAGAAGAAAGCGCAGATTTCCGAGCTGCAGAGCTTCGTCAGCCGCTTCTCGGCCAACGCCTCCAAGGCCAAGCAGGCGACCAGCCGCGCCAAGCAGATCGACAAGATCCAGCTGGCCGAGGTCAAGCCGTCGAGCCGCGTCAGCCCGTTCATTCGCTTCGAGCAGAACAAGAAACTGCACCGCCAGGCCGTGACCATCGAGAAGGTGTCCAAGGCCTTCGACGACAAGGTGCTGTTCAAGAACTTCAGCTTCACCGTCGAAGCCGGCGAGCGCGTGGCGATCATCGGCCCTAACGGTATCGGCAAGACCACCCTGCTGCGCACCCTGGTCGGCGAAATGGAGCCGGATGCCGGTTCGGTTAAATGGACAGAGAGCGCCGAGGTTGGCTACTACGCCCAGGATCACGCCCACGATTTCGAAGATGACGTGACCCTGTTCGACTGGATGGGCCAGTGGACGACCGGTGAGCAGGTGATCCGCGGCACCCTCGGGCGCATGCTGTTCTCCAACGACGAGATCCTCAAGTCGGTGAAGGTCATCTCCGGTGGTGAGCAAGGCCGCATGCTGTTCGGCAAGCTGATCCTGCAGAAGCCCAACGTGCTGGTGATGGACGAACCGACCAACCACCTGGACATGGAATCGATCGAAGCGCTCAACCTGGCGCTGGAGAACTACCCGGGCACGCTGATCTTCGTCAGCCATGACCGCGAGTTCGTTGGCTCCCTGGCCACGCGCATCATCGAACTGTCGGATAACGGCGTGACCGACTTTTCCGGCACCTACGACGACTACCTGCGCAGCCAGGGCATCATCGTCTGACGCCTGCTGCAGAAATGACAAAGCCCGCTTTCGCGGGCTTTGTTGTTTCAGCGCTCTGCTCAGGCAGTGGCGAACAGCTCGGAGATACGCTGCGCTGCACCTTTCATGGCTTCGGCGCGCGGCTCTTCGCCGTAGGCCAGGCCTTCGGCGCGAACGATCTCGATGTCGTCGATGCCGACGAAATTCAGCATGCGCACCAGATAGTCCTCATGCGCCTGGCCGGACGGCTGGCCGGCATGAATACCACCGGCGCTGGAGGCGATTACCACGGTCTTGCCGCCAGCCAGCCCTACCGGGCCGTTCTCGGTGTACTTGAAGCTCTTGCCGGCGACGGCGATGCGGTCGATCCAGGCCTTCAGTTGGCTGGGAATGGCGAAGTTGTACATCGGCGCACCGATGACGATGGCATCGGCAGCGAGAAACTCTTCCAGGGTGCGTTCGGCCAGCTCGGCCTCGTGCTTCTGTGCGGCGTCACGCAGCTCGGCCGGGGTGCCGGCGGCTACCAGGGTGGCAGCGGAAAAGTGGCTCAGCGCATCGCTGGCCAGGTCGCGGTAGGTCACCTGAACATCTGCAGTGACAGCGCTCCAGGCCTCGACTACAGAACGGCTGAGCTGACGGGAAGCGGAAGCATCGCCGAGGATGCTGGAATCGAGGTGCAGTAGTTTCATAGGTGCTCTCCAGAGTGCTATGCGACGTGGTGACGCAATTGCGGGGAGGCTACCGATGTAACCAATAGCCGATAAGACGGCAAAAATGCGATAGTTCGTCCCATTGACAGGACGATGACATGCATGACCTCAATGATCTGTTCTACTTCGCCAAGGTAGTGGAAGCCGGTGGTTTCGCCGCTGCCGGGCGCGCCCTGGGCATTCCCAAATCGCGCCTGTCGCGGCGCATCGCCGAGCTGGAGCAACGCCTGGGGGCGCGCTTGCTACAGCGCTCGACACGCAAACTGGCGCTGACCGATATCGGCGAACGCTACTTGCGCCATTGCCAGGCGATGTTGCTGGAGGCCGAACAGGCCGAAGAAACCGTGACCAACCTGACCAGCGAGCCGCGTGGTCGGGTGCGCTTCTCCACCCCACCGGGCGTGGCCCTGCTGCCCGACGTGATCAATGATTTTCTGACGCGCTACCCCAGGGTGCAGCTGGAGGTCGTGCAGACCAGCCGCCGCATCGATCTGCTCAACGAGGCCGTGGACGTCGCCCTGCGCGTGCGCAACGCCGATGACGAAGAACCGGGCCTGATCACTCGCCGCCTGCTACCGGCGCGCGCGCTGGTGGTGGCGCGCCCGGATCTGATAGCCGGGCTGCGCCTGGAGCAGCCCGAAGATCTGCAGCAATTGCCTGCGCTGGGCGCGATTGGAGCCGACCGGCGCATTCATCTGCGCTTTCATCACAACACGACGCAGGAGGCTCGCGAAATCGCCCTGGAGGCGCGCCTGGCCGTCGACGACTTTCCCATGCGCAAGTCGGCGGCCCTGGCCGGGGTGGGCATTACCCTGCTGCCCACCACGTACTGCCATGAGGAATTGGCCGATGGCAGCCTGGTGTCATTGCTACCGCACTGGACGGTGCCTGAGGGCTATGTCCAGTTGGCCTACACCCACAGGCGCGGCATGTCGCCGGCAGTCCGCGCCTGGATCGAACTCCTGAGCGACGCCTTCAGCCGCTGGAGCTTCCCGCTCTGACTCAGATGCGGAACTGACGCACCAGCGCGCCGAGGCGATCACCGAGGCCCGCCAGGCTGCGGGCAGTCTGCGCACCACGCTCGGTTTCGTCGGCCACGCTGTCCACGGCGACGGCGATCTGATGCACGCTGCGATTGATCTCCTCGGCCACTGCCGTCTGCTCCTCGGCGGCGCTGGCGATCTGCGCGTTCATCGCATTGATGGTGGCGATCAGTTGGGCGATGGCATCGAGCGATTCGCCGGCCTTGTTGGCCTGCTCGCTGGTCAGCTCACCGGCATCACTGGAGCGGCGCATCGAGGTCACTGACTGCTGGGTGCCCTGCTGCAGGCGGTCGATCATGCCCTGGATTTCCTGAGTGCTCTGCTGGGTGCGGCTGGCCAGTGCACGCACCTCATCGGCGACCACGGCAAAACCGCGCCCGGCCTCACCGGCACGCGCGGCTTCGATGGCGGCGTTGAGCGCCAGCAGGTTGGTCTGCTCGGCGATGGAGCGGATCACGTCGAGCACGCTGACGATGGACAGCACGTCCTGCTGCAGGTTGTCGAGCGATACGCCGCTGCTGCGGATGTCCTCGACCAGTGAGTGAATACGCTGGATGCTGCCATCGACCACGCTTTTGGCTGCCTGCCCTTCGCGGTCGGTCTGCTGCGCGGCTTCGGCGGCGTTCTGCGCGCTCTTGGCGACTTCGTGCGCGGCGGCAGACATTTCGTTGATCGCCGTGGCCACCTGATCGGTTTCGTGGCGCTGCTGCCCCATGGCCTGCTCGGAGCGCTGCGCCTGCTCGGAAACCTGGCCCACCAGCTCGGTGAGCTGCCCGGTCATTTCGACGATCTGCCGCACCAGGCCATGCACCTTCTCGACAAACCGGTTGAAGGACCCGGCCAACTGGCCCAACTCGTCCTCACTGGAGACGGGCAGGCGGCGGGTCAGATCGCCCTCACCCGCGGCGATATCGTCGAGGTTGGCCTTGATCTGCTGCAGCGGACGCAGGAAGGCGTTGCTCAGCCAGACACCTATCACACCAAACACCAGCAGAAGGACCGCCGCCACTACCATGATGCTGGTGATGATGGTGCCGATGCGGCGATCGATCTCGGCCTGTACTTCGGCGATCTGCGCCTCGATACCGTCGAGGTTGAGCGCGGTGCCAAGGGCCATGTCCCATTTGGGCAGGTAGTAGCTGTAGGCGAGCTTGGGCACCATTACCGATTCGTTACCCGGCAGCGGCGAGGAGTAGTTGACGAAGTAGCTGTTGTTTTTCGCCACGTTGACCAACTCACGGTTGATGTACACACCGTTCGGGTCGCGCCGGTCGGCCAGGCTCTTGCCGACATCCACCGGGCTGTCGCCACGGAACAGGCGCACCACGTTGGAGTCGTGGCCGAAGAAGTAGCCGTCGGCGCCGTACTTGATCTTCGAGAGGATGGCGATGGCCTGTTCGCGACTGGCCATGTCGCCTTGCGCGGCGCCATCGTAGAGCCCCTTCACCGAGCCCAGCGCGATCTGGATGTAGTGCTCGAGCTCGCTGCGTTTCTCCTGCAGCAAACGCTCGCGTGTCTCGGCCACTTCGTCAGCAGCCAGATTCTGCAACACCCTCGCCGCCGTACCGCTGAGCACCAGCGCGAAGAGGATGACGGGAACCAGCGCAAGCAGGATTACCTTGGCTTTCAATGTCAGGCGCATTCTTATTGTCCTTGTGTGCGAAACCAAAAACGGGGCTACCGATATATCGGCAACCCCGTGGAAGAATTAAGCGACCCAAGGCGCCGAGAACTTAATCCGGCGTCTGTTCACGCCTTTACAGCAGCATAGCGGCGGCCCAACCGAACGCCAGCAGCGGCAGGTTGTAGTGCAGGAAGGTGGGCACCACGCTGTCCCAGATGTGGTTGTGCTGACCGTCGACGTTCAACCCCGAGGTTGGCCCGAGCGTCGAGTCCGAGGCGGGTGAGCCGGCGTCGCCCAAGGCCCCGGCCGTGCCGACGATGCAAACGATGGCCAGCGGGCTGAAACCCAGTTGCACGCCCAGCGGCACGAAGATCGCGGCGATGATCGGGATGGTCGAGAAGGAAGAGCCAATGCCCATGGTCACCAGCAGTCCGACCAGAAGCATCAGCAGCGCGCCAACGGCCTTGTTATGGCCAATCAGGGCTGCGGAGCTATCGACCAGCGTCTTGACCTCACCGGTGGTCTTCATCACCTCGGCGAAACCTGCAGCGGCGATCATGATGAAGCCGATCATGGCCATCATCTTCATGCCCTCGGTAAACAGGCCGTCCGCTTCTTTCCAGCGCACCACGCCGGACACCGAGAAAATCACGAAACCGACCAGCGCACCGATGATCATCGAGTCCAGCCACAGCTGCACGACGAACGCCGCGGCGATGGCCAGCCCTGCCACCAGCAGGCTCAACGGGTTGTACTGCACGTTCACGCGCTCGGCCTGCGCGACCTTTTCCAGGTCATAAACGCGCTTGCCACGATAGCTGAACAGCACCGCCACGAGCAGACCGAAGAGCATGCCCAGTGCCGGAATGGCCATGGCCTGGGTGATGTTGATGCCCGTGACGTCGACACCAGACTTGGCGACATTGGCCAGCAGGATCTCGTTGAGGAAGATGCCGCCAAAACCCACCGGCAGGAACATATACGGCGTGATCAGGCCGAAGGTCAGCACACAGGCGATCAAGCGACGGTCCAGTTGCAACTTGCTCAATACATAGAGCAGCGGCGGTACCAGCAACGGAATGAAGGCGATGTGAATCGGCAGCAGGTTCTGCGAGGAGATCGCCACCGCCAGCAGCAGCCCGATCAGCAGCCACTTCAGCGCACCACCTGCGCCTTCCTGCTGCTTGCCGACCAGCGCCAGCGCCTTGTCCGCCAGGGCATGAGCCAGGCCCGACTTGGCGATGGCCACGGCGAAAGCCCCCAGCAGCGCGTAAGACAGGGCAACGGTTGCCCCGCCACCGAGTCCCTGGTTGAACGCCTTCAGCGTGCCCTCGACGCCCAGCCCACCAAGCAGCCCACCGGCCAGCGCACCAATGATCAGCGCCACGACCACGTGTACGCGACAGAGACTGAGGACCAGCATGATGCCGACCGCAGCGATTACAGCGTTCATAAAGCACTCCACCTACACGGCGCAAAAAGCCGCGTACTCTGCCGTAAGCGAGCCACACCTGTCAAAACGCATGCTCGTTCATTATTTAAATCGAAACGTGCATAATTCCGACCACACACGTATCGATCAAGAATACGGGCCGCACACCGATAACCCTGTTAGTCCATGTAGAAAGGAACGCACCATGCTGTTCAGCCGTCTTTCGATCCAATGGAAGATCACCCTGCTCGCCGGCCTGTGCCTGCTCGCCATCGTCACCTTGCTGGTGGGTGCCTCGCAGTATCAGTCCAGCCGCAGCGCCAGCCTGGTGCGCGACGCAAGCTCTGCCATGCTGGAAGAGAGCGCGACACTGCGCCTCAAGGCGCGCAGTGAATTACAGGCGATTCGCATCCAGCGTTACTTCATGGACGCCTACCAATACGGCAAGGGGTTCTCCCGGCAGATCCTGTTTCTGCGCGAGCAGGCTGAGAAGCGCTTTCTCGATGCCTTCGACCTGCGCGAGGACCTGACCCGCCAGGTGCGCAGCAGCCTGGAAGCCAACCCCGCCCTGCTCGGCCTGTACCTGGTGTTCGAACCCAACGCCCTGGACGGCAAGGACGAGCTGTTCGCCGACCAGCCCGACCTGGGCAGCAATGACGCAGGGCGCTTCGCGCTGTACTGGGCACAGCCCACGGTTGGCAAGCTGGAAGCCGAGGCCATGACCGAAGAATTGCTCGGCGACACCACGCCAGGTGACAACGGCGTGGCCTACAACGCCTGGTACACCTGCCCGCGCGAGACCCGTCAGCCCTGCGTACTGGAACCCTATTACGACGAGGTCGGCGGGCAGAAAACGCTGATGACCAGCATCGCCTTCCCGCTGGAACTCGACGGCAAGATCATCGGCGTGATGGGCGTCGATATCAGCCTGGCCAGCCTGCAACAGATCAGCCAAGAGGCCAATCGCGAGCTGTACGACGGCCAGGGCCATATCAGTATCTTCAGCCCCAGCGCCCTGCTGGCGGGCCACAGCCGCGACGGCAGCCTGCTGAGCCAGCCGGTCGAGCGCGCCTTTCCCGAAAACGCCAGCGAACTGCGCAGCCTGATCCAGAGCGGCAGCGATGCCGAGCTGCATCACGGTGACATGCTCCGCGAGATCAGCCCGTTCAAACCCATCCCCGAGTCAAAGCCCTGGTCGGTGCTGCTCGAAGTACCTCAGAACGTACTGCTCGAGCGTGCCATCACGCTGGGCGCACAGCTCGATGCCAACCGTGCCAGTGACAGTCTGGTCGCGCTGCTGATGGGGCTTGTCGCGGTGATCGCCGGCCTGCTGCTGATGTGGCTGACGGCACGCGGCGTAACGCGGCCGATTCTTGGTGTGGCCGCCATGCTCAAGGATATCGCCAGCGGCGAAGGCGACCTGACCCGCCGCCTGCAATACGCCCGGCAGGATGAGCTGGGCGAGTTGGCTGGCTGGTTCAACCGCTTCCTCGACAAGCTGCAGCCCATCATCGCCGACGTGAAGAACAGCGTGATCGACGCCCGCAGCACGGCCGATCAGTCCGCAGCCATCGCTAGCCAGACCAGCGCCGGCATGCAGCAGCAGTATCGCGAGGTTGACCAGGTGGCGACCGCCTTCCAGGAAATGAGCGCCACCGCCCAGGATGTCGCCCACAACGCCGCCCAGGCCGCAGAAGCCGCGCGCAATGCCGACCAGGCCAGCCGCGAAGGCCTGCAGGTGATCGACCGCACCACCAGCACAATCGATCTTTTGGCCAATGAAATGAATGTGGCCATGCAGGAAGTCGAAGGCCTGGCCAACAGCAGCGAGCAGATCGGCTCGGTGCTGGAGGTGATTCGCTCGATTGCCGAGCAGACCAACCTGCTCGCCCTCAACGCCGCCATCGAGGCCGCGCGTGCCGGTGAGGCCGGTCGCGGCTTTGCCGTGGTCGCCGACGAAGTACGCAACCTGGCCAAACGCACCCAGGATTCGGTGGAGGAAATTCGCCAGGTGATCGAGGGCCTGCAGAGCGGTACGCGCGAGGTGGTCAGCACCATGCACAGCAGCCATCGCCAGGCTCAGGGCAGCGTCGAGCAGGTGCAGCAAGCCGTGGCTGCACTGCAGCGCATCAGCCAGGCGGTCAGCACCATTACCGACATGAACCTGCAGATCGCCAGCGCGGCGGAGGAGCAGAGTTCGGTGGCCGAGGAGATCAACCGCAACGTTGCCTCGATTCGCGACGTCACCGAGGCCATCACCGCACAGGCCGACGAGTCGGCGCAGGTGAGCCAGAACCTCAATCGCCTGGCCAATCACCAGCAGAGCCTGATGGATCAGTTCCGCGTGTAACCTCAGGTAGGGTGCGCCGCGCGCACCTCAAATCCGGGCACGCACAGGCGGACATGACGCCAAATCATCCTCGATCTGGCGGCGCTTCCCTTGCAGCGCAGGCAGGCAATCGCCTAGCCTGCGTTCTTTTTTGGGGGGAAGCAGCATGCTCAATATCGCCTTGGTCGCCGGCTCCAGCCGCAACAACAGCCAATCGGGAAAGGTCGCTCGCGTGCTGCGTCAGCGCCTGATCGAGATGGGGCAAACCGCTCAGGACACCAGCAGCATCATCGATCTGGGCCTGGCGCCGCTGCCACTTTGGCCTGCTGAAGATGCCGGCCCCTGGTCCATGTATCAGCAGCAACTGGCCGCCGCCGATGCGGTGGTGATCATCGCGCCGGAGTGGAACGGCATGGCCTGCCCGGCGATCAAGAATTTCTTCATCTACGCCAGCAAGGCCGAACTGGCGCATAAGCCAGGCCTGCTGGTTGGCGTTTCCTCCGGTATTGGCGGCGCCTACCCGATCAGCGAACTGCGCGCCTCCAGCTACAAGAACTGCCGCCTGTGCTACCTGCCAGAGCACCTGATCGTGCGTCAGGTCGAGAAGGTGTTGAACGGCCCGCAGGCATTGGACGAAGCCGATGAGCGCATCCGCGCCCGCATCGATTACGCGCTCGATGTACTGGTGCGTTACGCCCACGCCCTGCAGCCGGTACGCGCCGCCATCAGCTTCGACAACTCGGCCTTCGCCAACGGTATGTAAGGGATCCGTAGGGTGGATTAGCGGCGCTGAACGCAGCGTTTGCAGGCGCCAACAAACTTACCGCGCCGCGTAACCCACCAGACGATGGTGTGAGCGGCGTGAGCCTGAGGTTCAACGCCGTGGCAGACTCACTACCACTCGCAGCCCGCCCAGCGGGCTGTCCTGCAGTTCTATACGGCCATGCCAGGCCTCGATGATATCGCGCACGATACCCAGACCCAGGCCGTGCCCCGCCACTTGTTCATCCAGGCGAGTACCGCGGCCCAGCACGGCCTCGCGGCGTTCGGCATCGATGCCGGGGCCGTCGTCATCGACAGACAGGCGATAGCCTTCGGCGCTCTCCTCCACCGTCAACTGCACGCGCTGATCGGCCCATTTGCAGGCGTTGTCCAGCAGGTTGCCGAGAAGTTCCAGCAAGTCTTCACGATCACGCGGCAGCATCAGGCCTGGCGGCGCCTGCCAGTCCAGACTCAGGCCGCGGTCATGAATCATCGACAAGGTAGCGAACAATCCTGGCAGCTCCTGCGCGCAATCGAAGCGTGCCCCTGGCAGCACCTCACCAGCCAGGCGCGCACGCCCCAACTCGCGGCTGAGACGCTGCTCGATCTGCTCCAACTGTTCGCGCATGGTCGCGCGCAGGGCCGGATGAGCCGCCAACTCCTCGCGACCCGCCAGGCTGATCAGCACTGCCAGCGGCGTTTTCAGCGCATGGCCAAGATTGCCCAACGCATTGCGCGAGCGCTTGAGGGTGTCCTCGGTATGCGCCAACAGGTGGTTGATCTGCGCGACCAGAGGCTCCAGCTCCTCGGGCACCTCGGCATCCAGATCGGTACGTCGACCCTGCTGCAGTTGCGCGATCTGCTGACGCACCTGTTCCAGTGGGCGCAGAGCACGGCGAACGGTGTAGCGCTGGGCAACAAGAATCAGCAGCAGCGCAGCGCCTCCCAGGCCCAAACCCACCCACTGCATGCGGCGAAAACTCTGCAGTATCGGCTGGTAATCCTGTGCCACGCTGATCGACAGATTCTCGCCATAGCGACGGTAGTCGGCGCGGTAGATCAGCAGCAACTGGCCTTGCGGGCCATCGCCCAGCTCGGCCTGCATGCCAATGCCATTGGGTTTGAGCAGCTCACGATCCCACAGCGAACGCGAACGCCAGCTGCGGTCGGAAAAATCGATGCGAAAGTAATGCCCCGAGAATTGCCGCTGGAACGAGGGATCGAGACGCCGCTCATCCAGTTGCAAACCAGCCGGACCACGGACCAGAGCGGCCAGCAGGCCTTGCGCCTCGTCACGCAAATCCTCTTCCAGATAAGCGCGCAGGCCGCGGTCGAAGACCCAGAGGCTGGCCTGCGCCAGAACCAGCCCAACCAGCAGCAGCGTCGCGGCCAGACCAATACCGAGCCGGCGCTGAATGGACCTCAACCCTGCTCTCCGGTAAAGCGGTAACCCTGCCCGCGACGGGTCTCGATCACGTTGCGTCCGAGCTTGCCGCGCAGGCGATTGACGTGAACCTCGATGACGTTGGAATCACGCTCTGTCTCACCGTCATAGAGGTGGTCGGCGAGATGACTCTTGGACAGGATTTGCCCCGGATGCAGCATGAAATAACGCAGCAGACGAAACTCGGCTGCAGTCAGGTCGATGGCTTCGCCGCCTGCTGTCACGCACTGACGGCTCTCATCCAGTTGCAGCCCGGCGGCCTCCAGTTGTGGCTGGTTGGCCAGGCCATGGGCGCGGCGCAACAGCGCCTGGATGCGCAGGGCCAACTCCTCGGGGTGGAAGGGTTTGGTCAGGTAGTCGTCGGCGCCGGCCTTCAGCCCTTCGATGCGCTCGGCCCAGGAACCTCGCGCAGTCAGCACCAGCACCGGCGTGGCCAGTCCGCCGGCACGCCACTCCTGCAGCACCTCAAGCCCCGGCTTGCCTGGCAGGCCAAGGTCGAGAATGATCAGGTCATAAGGCTCACTGGCGCCCTGATAGGCCGCATCACGGCCATCGGCCAACCAGTCCACGGCATAGCCCTGACGAGTCAGGCTGGCGGTCAACTCATCGGCCAGGGGTACATGGTCTTCCACCAGCAACAGGCGCATCAGTCGTCTTCCTCATCCTTCAGAATATTGCCGTTGCGAGCATCCAGTTCGAGCTCACGCACCACACCCGAGGTGGTTAGAATCTCGACTTCATAGACCAGCACGCCATCCTCTTCCTCCAGCTCCGCTTCGAGCAAAGTGGAACCGGGGTAGGCATTGCCGATGTGTTGCATCAGCTGCTCGAAGGGCATGATGACACCCTCGCGCCGCAGGCGCAGAGCCTCATCCTGGTCGAGATCGCGCGCAATCCCCGGCACACTGGCGAAACCGCATGCCAGAACCAGCAACAGCGCGGTGGTACGTCGAAACTTCATCAATCGTCCTGGTGGTTCTTGAGAATTTCCCCGGTGCTGGCATCCAGCTCCAGGTCCCACTGCACGCCCTGGGTATCGCGCAGCTCGATCTGATAGATATAGCGACCGTATTCGTCTTCCAACTCGGTTTCTTCGATGCGCGCGCCTGGATGCTGGGCCAGTGCCGCTTCATTGAGCTGTTCGAAGGATTTGATGGTCCCGGCATCACGCAGACGCAGGGCCTCATCCGGGCCGAGATCACGCGCCTGGGCAATGGTAGCGGCGCTGACGAGGGTGGCAAGTGTTGCGAGGCTGATCAATCGTTTCATGGGTTTCTCCAGCAGTGAATCAGTGACTGCCACTCTAGGCCCAGGCACTTAATTCAAGCTGAATTCACTCACGTCATTCACCGCATGAAGTGGCTTGGCCTGCTCACTCAGCCCTCTATAATCGCCTGCTGCGAAAGGAGGCACCGATGAGCGCGATCCATATCAAATCCCCTGTCCTGACTATCAAGGCCGGCCCCAGAGCCTTGGCACGCATTCGCCAGAATGGCCTGAGCCCGGCGGACGTCGGCATTCTGCCTGGCGCGGCAGGCGGGCCCAAGGGCATCGGCATTCAAGGCCTGGATCTGGCGCTGTTTGGTGACTGGTTGCTTCGCGCGCCGCGTGAACGTGCGCTGATCGGCGCTTCCATCGGCTCCTGGCGCTTCGCCAGTGCCTGCCTGCCCGATCCGGCAGTGGGGATTCGACGACTCGGCGAGCTGTACACCTCCCAGCGCTTCGCCAAGGGCGTGAGCATGGCCGAGGTGTCGGGCAGTTGCCGGCAGATGCTCAACGAGCTGCTCGCGGATCAGGATGCCGCCATCGTCGCCAACCCGCACTACCGTCTGCACATTGTCGTAGTGAAAAGCCATGGCCTGCTGCAACACGATCATCGCGGCAAACTCAGCCTTGGCCTGTCATCGGTGATCGGCAACAACTTTCTGGCCCGCCAGCGCCTTGGCCGTCATTTCGACCGAGTGATTCTGCATGATGCGCGACAGGTGCCGCCCCTGGCTCAGTTGAGCGACTTCCGTTCGCACTTCCATGCGCTGACCTCGGAGAACCTGCGCCACGCCCTGCTGGCTTCGGGCTCGATTCCCATGGTGATGGAGGCGATTCGTGAGATCCCGGGCCTGGAGCCGGGTGCCTATCGCGACGGCGGCCTGCTCGACTATCACCTCGACCTGCCCTACAACGGCGAAGACATCGTGCTCTATCCGCACTTTACCGATCGCGTGATCCCTGGCTGGTTCGACAAGAGCATGCCTTGGCGCCGCGGCGACCGCACGCGCTTGCAAGACGTACTGCTGCTGGCACCATCACGCGACTACCTGGCGCGCCTGCCGCACGGCAAGCTGCCGGATCGTACCGACTTCAAACGCTACCTGGGTAATGATGACGGGCGCGAGCGCTATTGGCGTCAGGCCATGGCCGAGAGCGCGCGGCTCGGCGACGAATTTCTCGAACTGGTCGAAAGCGGCAGCCTGGCAGAACGTCTGCACCCCCTCTGAGACAGCGGGGTTATGAGTGGCTGCTCAACCTGTAGAGCGGACTTGATTAGGCGGCAATCGGGTCAGACCTGATAAACTGTGTCGCTCAACGCCATTCAGGCGGAATCATTTACGCGAGCGCTGTTCAGTGGAATTGTTCAAAGAGTTCATCTTCGAGGCGGCCCATCGCCTGCCCCACGTACCGGAAGGCCACAAATGCGGCCGCCTGCATGGCCATTCCTTCCGAGTTGCCATTTATATCGAAGGTGAAGTCGATCCCTATACCGGTTGGATTCGTGACTTCTCCGAGATCAAGGCGATCTTCAAACCGATCTACGAGCAGCTCGACCACAACTACCTGAACGACATCCCCGGCCTGGAAAACCCAACCAGCGAAGTGCTGGCCAAGTGGATCTGGCAGCAGGTCAAACCGCTGCTGCCGGAGCTGTCGCGCGTACGCATCCACGAGACCTGCACCAGCGGCTGCGAATATCGCGGCGATTGATCCCACCCAGAAACACCAAAGGCCACCTTCACGGTGGCCTTTTTATTGATACCGACAAAGCACCGCAATCCCGTGCATACCGGTGTGACCGCAGCATTGGCGGTGCGCACAGCACACTGCGAAGTTGTAGGAGCGAGCTCTGCTCGCGAAGCGTCAGCGGATCAACCGTAGGGTGCGCCATGCGCACCAGCATGTCTGCGCCATCAGCGGTGCGCGCAGCGCCCCCTACGCGCTTGCAGGAACGACTTCTGCCGCGCTGTTTTCCGCACTGCAAAGAAGAAACCCCAGACCGCTTGCGCGATCTGGGGTTTCGTATAGGCGCTTGAGGAAGACCCGGCCGGCGCTCCGGGACTCTCACCGCCACGCGCCATTTTTTGCGCACATAGAAGAACGCCCAGTCTGCGTTAGCAAACTGGGCGTTCGT
>NZ_JACFYZ010000014.1 GCF_015712065.1 Ectopseudomonas chengduensis | reverse complement strand
TGAACATCGTGCTGCTGATCGCCGGTGCCTTCATGGAGCCGTCGGCGATCATCCTGATCCTGGCGCCGATCCTCTTCCCGATCGCCATGCAGCTGGGCATCGACCCGATCCACCTGGGCATCATCATGGTGGTGAACATGGAGATCGGCTTGATCACGCCACCGGTGGGGCTGAACCTGTTCGTCACCTCGGCGGTGACGGGCATGCCACTGACGGCAGTGATTCGCGCCGCGCTGCCATGGCTGATGCTGCTGATCAGCTTCCTGATGGTGATTACCTACATCCCGGCCGTCTCCCTGGCGCTGCCGAACTGGCTGGGGATGAGCTAGGCAGCCGTCGATACCGCGTCTACCTCTGCGCCCGGCCTTGTGCCGGGTTTTTTTATCTGCGCGCCTCGACGTATCCATGACGCTGTTGAATTGGCTCGACATATGCCAGGCAGGGCTTCAAGACCATGGTCTTAGAGCGGTAAGACCATGGTCGAATGGCCTCACGAAGGGTCGGGGGATACAAAAGGCACCATACAAAAACAACTCCCCGTCGAGGTGATTCCATGAGTGCTGCGTCTCTTTACCCTGTGCGTCCCGAAGTGGCCGCGCGGACCCTCACTGACGAGGCCACCTACAAGGCCATGTACCAACAGTCCGTGGTCAACCCCGAGGGTTTCTGGCGCGAGCAGGGCAAGCGGATCGACTGGATCAAGCCCTACGACAAGGTCAAGCAGACCACATTCGACGATCACCACGTCGACATCAAGTGGTTCGCCGACGGCACCCTGAACGTCTCCTACAACTGCCTCGACCGTCACCTGGAAGAGCGCGGCGACCAGGTCGCGATCATCTGGGAAGGCGACGATCCGTCCGAGCACCGGGAAATCACCTACCGCGAGCTGCACGAGCAAGTGTGCAAGTTCGCCAACGCCCTGCGCGGTCAGGACGTTCACCGCGGCGACGTGGTGACCATCTACATGCCGATGATCCCGGAAGCCGTGGTGGCCATGCTGGCCTGTGCGCGCATCGGCGCAATCCACTCCGTAGTATTCGGTGGTTTCTCGCCGGAGGCACTGGCCGGGCGCATCATCGATTGCCAGTCCAAGGTGGTGATCACTGCTGACGAAGGGCTGCGTGGCGGCAAGAAAGTGCCGCTCAAGGCCAACGTCGACGACGCCCTGACCAACCCCGAGACCCGCAGCATCCAGAAGGTCATCGTGGTGCAGCGCACCGGTTCCGAAATCAAGTGGAACCAGCATCGTGACATCTGGTACGAAGACCTGATGAAGGTGGCTGGCAGCGTCTGCGCACCCAAGGAAATGGGTGCTGAAGAAGCCCTGTTCATCCTCTACACCTCCGGTTCCACCGGCAAGCCCAAGGGCGTGCTGCACACCACCGGCGGCTACCTGGTATACGCCTCGCTGACCCATGAGCGCGTGTTCGACTACCGTCCGGGCGAAGTCTTCTGGTGCACCGCCGACATCGGTTGGGTCACCGGCCACACCTACCTGGTCTACGGGCCGCTGGCCAACGGTGCCACTACCGTGATGTTCGAAGGCGTACCGAACTATCCGGACGTTTCCCGCGTGGCCAAGATCGTCGACAAGCACAAGGTCAACATCCTCTACACCGCCCCGACTGCCATTCGCGCCATGATGGCCGAGGGCAAGGCCGCGGTCGAAGGCGCCGATGGTTCCAGCCTGCGTCTGCTCGGTTCGGTCGGTGAGCCGATCAACCCGGAAGCCTGGCAGTGGTACTACGAGAACGTCGGTCAGAGCCGTTGCCCGATCGTCGACACCTGGTGGCAGACCGAAACCGGTGCCTGCCTGATGACCCCGCTGCCGGGTGCCCATGGCCTCAAGCCGGGCTCCGCTGCACGTCCGTTCTTCGGCGTACAGCCGGCGCTGGTGGACAACCTGGGCAACATCATCGAAGGCGCTGCCGAAGGCAACCTGGTGATCATCGATTCCTGGCCGGGTCAGGCACGTACCCTGTACGGTGACCATGACCGCTTCGTCGACACCTACTTCAAGACCTTCTGTGGCATGTACTTCACCGGTGACGGTGCGCGCCGCGACGAAGACGGTTACTGGTGGATCACCGGCCGCGTCGACGACGTGCTCAACGTATCCGGCCACCGCATGGGCACCGCCGAGATCGAGAGCGCCATGGTCGCCCACCCGAAAGTGGCCGAGGCTGCAGTGGTCGGTGTACCGCACGACATCAAAGGGCAGGGCATCTACGTCTACGTCACCCTCAATGCGGGCGAGGAAGCATCGGAGCAACTGCGTCAGGAACTGCGTAACTGGGTGCGCAAGGAGATCGGTCCGATTGCCACACCGGACGTCATTCAGTGGGCGCCGGGCCTGCCGAAGACCCGCTCGGGCAAGATCATGCGCCGTATCCTGCGCAAGATCGCTACCGCCGAATACGATTCTCTCGGCGACATCTCCACGCTGGCCGATCCTGGCGTGGTGCAGCACCTCATCGACACGCATCGTCAGATGCAAGCCGCCTGCGCCTGATCGGCAACGGCAACCGAAAGCCCCGCCCGGCCACAAGCCCGGCGGGGCTTTTCATTTCCGGATGTCAGGATTTGCTTAAAGTTGTACATAAGATTTAATTTGTACAATTGTTGTATCGATATGCATAATGGCGCAGTGCCAGTCGGTGCAGTCGAATGACGCACCTCTGTCCGTTCATCCCTGACGACTCAGAGGTCTCCCCAATGCTTGCCAATCTCAATATTTCCCAGAAGCTGTACGCGGGGTTCGGCGTCGTTCTGCTGATCATTCTGCTGCTGGTGCTGTCCACCTGGCGTGGCTTCGACCAGGTCGAGCGTGCAGTGCGGCTGAATATCCACACCTATGACGTGATCAACGAATCTGCCGATCTGCTGGCCAACCTGATCAATATCGAAACCGGTGCGCGGGGATTCGTCATTACCGGGCGAGACCAGTTTCTCGGCCCTATGGAATCCGGCGAGAGAGAGCTCCAGGCGCATATGGCGCAACTGCGCCAACTGACCAGGGACAACCCTGCTCAGCAGCGCCGCCTCAGCGAGCTGCAGGCCTTGCATGATCAATGGCTGGGCGAAGACATCAACGGTAATCTGGAATTGCGCCGCCAGGTGAACGCCGGCACGCAGCGTTTCGATGCTCTGGTCGAACTGGTTTCGTCAGGTAGCGCCAAGGTCAAGATGGATGCCATGCGCCGTATCTTGAGCGAGATTCAGAGCGAGGAGCGTGCGTTGCTGGAGCAGCGCACGGCGTCGATGAATGCTGCCAAGTCCGAGTCGCTGATGATCTTGCTGGTCGGCGGGCTGATCGCTGCGGTGCTCGCCATTAGTGTGGCCTTCCTCCTCTCGCACAGCATTGCCGGGCGTTTGCGGCAGGTGGTGGAGGTGGCACGCAATGTTGCCCAGGGGCGCCTCGACTCGGATATCGAGCGGGCCGGCCGTGACGAGATCGGTGTGCTGCTGGATGCCTTCGCCACCATGCAGGAAAGGCTGCGCGAGATGATCGGGCAGATCCGTGCCGGCGCGGTGCAGTTGGTTGAAGCTGCGCAGAACATCTCCAGTGCTTCCACGCAGTTGTCGGTTTCCACTCAGGAGCAGTCGCAGGCGGCGTCGAGCATGGCGGCGACGGTGGAGGAGCTGACCGTGAGCATCAATCACGTCGCCGACAACGCCAAGGAAGCGCATGGGCTGTCCAGCGACTCGGGCAGGCAGTCGGCCGAGGGCGGTGCGGTGATCCAGGAAACCCTCGCCAGCATGCAGCGCATCGCTGACACGGTGCAGGGCGCTGCGGCCCAGATCGCTGAGCTCGGCCAGCATTCGGATCAGATCTCCTCGATCGTCAACGTGATCAAGGAAATCGCCGATCAGACCAACCTGCTGGCGCTCAATGCCGCCATCGAGGCGGCGCGGGCCGGCGAGCAGGGCCGCGGCTTCGCCGTGGTAGCCGACGAGGTGCGCCTGCTGGCGCAGCGTACCGCCAACTCGACCCAGGAAATCACCGAGATGATCAAGAAGATTCAACTGGGCACGCGCAGTGCGGTGAGCAATATGGAAATCGGTGTGCAGCAGGTCAGCAGCGGGGTGGAGCAGGCCAGTCAGGCCGGTGATGCCATCGTCACCATTCGCCAGGCTTCCGCCAGCGTGGTCGGTGTGGTCGATCAGATCTCCCTGGCGCTGCGTGAGCAGACGGTCGCCAGTCAGGACGTGGCGCGCAATGTCGAGCGCATCGCACAGATGTCGATGGAGAACAGTGAGGCGGTGGCCGATACATCGCGCACCGCACAAGGCTTGCAGCAACTGGCGTTGTCGCTGGAAAAACAGGTGGCTTCATTCCGTTTTTGACTAGGATGACAATGACGAAGTCTCCACGTCTTGTTCGATAAGGAAGAGCCTATGGATATTGTCAGCCAGAGCATCTTTCCTCAGCCATTTCGGGCTGTGGGTTGCGCCGAATGCCGTAACGCCGAGGCCCTGGGTTTCGATTTCACAATGGCTTTTCAATTGATCGTCGATATCGAGCAGCAGCGGCCGTTCGCCTACGAGGCGCTGGTGCGTGGTGTCAACGGCGAGTCGGCGGGGGAGATTCTCGGACGGGTCAACGATGGCAACCGCTACCGTTTCGATCAGGCCTGCCGGGTCAAGGCCATCGAGCAGGCCGCCAAGCTCGGCCTGCTCGACATCCCGGATTGTCTGCTTAGCATCAACTTCCTGCCCAATGCGGTGTATCGCGCCGAGACCTGCATTCGCGCCACGCTGGAAGCGGCGCAGCGCTTTGACTTCCCGCGCGAGCGGCTGATGTTCGAGGTGACCGAGGGCGAGCAGATCCATGATGCCGAGCACCTCAAGCGGATCTTCGCCGAGTACGGCAAGCAGGGCTTCACCACCGCCATCGACGATTTTGGCGCGGGCTACTCCGGGCTCAATCTGCTGGCCGAGTTTCAGCCGCACGTGCTCAAGCTGGACATGGCCCTGACCCGCGGTATCGATCAGGACCCGGTGCGCCAGGCCATCGTCGCCGGTATCGTGCTGGTCGCGCAGCGCCTGGGTATTCGCATCATCGCCGAGGGCATCGAAAGTGTTGGTGAGCGTGATGCGCTGATCGAGCTTGGTATCCGCTACATGCAGGGATTTTTCTTCGCGCGTCCGGAAATGGACAGACTCTGCTGCGTCTGATGAAGCGTGAGATGGGCATGGGCAGGTCTTCCGTCACCTGCCCGGCTACTTGGCTTTCGTCCTGCGAGTCGATGGGGCTGCAGTGCTTCATCCGTCGGGATTAGCCCGGGGCGGCACGCGTTGGCTGTGCAGAATCATCCAGCGCAGCAGATCAGTTAGCCTGACCTGGTGATGTCTGACCATTTCCCATTGCGTGCATTCGCTGACGTAAAGCTCGACGTAACGACTGAGCACCAGATGGCAGCGGTCATCGCTCAGACGCAAATCGACCTCCCGGCAATGCAGCGATAGCGAGTCGGGATTCCTGATCCGCTGATAGAGCAGCAGCGAGTCATCAGTTCTGCTCATCGACCATTTCCGCTTCGCAGTTAACGGACGCTTCCAGTGCAGCGCCGAGCTTGCCTTCCGCGACGAACTGCGCGCGGCGTTCGGCCACGGTATCGCGCAGTGCAGCGTAGTAGTCTGGCTGCCGTTGCAGCGCGTCGGTCATGGGCAGACGCTGCGCACGACCGTCGACCGTACCGCCGACAGTGCTGACGGTGCCGAGCGTATCCAGGGTATCGCTGTTGCTGCCGAACGGGTCTATGGCAAAACCCAGTACACGCCCGGTGGCGTCGCGCAGGTTGGACGTACCGAACAGCGGCAGTTCGACGATGGGGCCGTCGGCGATATTCCACACGCCGAAGGTCTGGCCGAAATCGGCTCGGTGACGCTCCAGGCCAAATCGGCTCGACACGTCGATCAGCCCCACCACCCCCACGGTACTGTTGGTAATGAACCGCGTGGCCGTGACCATCGAACGCTTGGGGTTGCCTTGCAGCAGATCGTTGATGAACACCATCGGCTCGCCGAAGTTGGCCGCGAAGTTATGCACGCCGCTCTGGGCGAAGTCAGGCAGCTGTCGGTAACCGCGGGCAACGGGGGCAAGCAGGTAATCGTCGAGTGCTCGATTGACCACGAATATGCTGCGGTTGACCGATTCGGCTGGGTCGTTCACCACATAGTCCGGCGTGGCGATGCAGCCCGCCGAGTCGATCACGGGGGGCGGATTACTGGCACAACCACTGGCCAGCAGCATGGTCATGGCGAGCATGATAGGGCGCGCGGCAGGGGATGCGAATGTTGTGACGGACATACGGAACACCTCGATAGGAAACTGCGCCGAGGCTGCCAAGCCATTTTTGCTCGGCGATGTCCGCTCTGTTGCCAGGAGGAAGCTTTGTTGCCGGATTGAAATATATGACGGCAGGCGTTCGATGGTTTTAGATAGGCGCTCGCAAACGCATCGAGGGTGTGCAGGCCGTGAGTCGCTTGTTGCTGGTGGACGACGACACCGAAGTTCTTGCTCTGCTGAAGAAGTTTCTCGAACAGCATGGCTACAGCGTGGACGTTGCCACTGACGGACAGGCACTATGGCGCGCGCTCGAGCGGCAACTGCCGGATCTGGTGATCCTCGACGTGATGCTGCCGGGCGACAGTGGCCTGGTGCTGTGTCAGCGCCTGCGCAGCGAGCACTCGATGGCGATCATCATGCTGACGGCGATGAGCGAGCTGAGTGACCGGGTAGTGGGACTGGAACTGGGCGCCGACGACTACCTGAGCAAGCCCTTCGATGCCCGCGAGTTGCTGGCGCGGGTGCGTGCGGTGTTGCGCCGTACGGGCGAGGTGCGCAGCGTGCTGCATGAGCGGCCACGGCCGATCCTGGAGTTCGCTGGCTGGCAGCTCGATGTGACCCGCCGTGAGCTGCGTTCGCCGGACAAGGTCCTGATTCCACTATCGGCTGGCGAGTTCGAACTGCTGTTGGTACTCGCCGAGCATCCGCAGCGTGTACTGAGTCGTCAGCAACTGCTCGACATGGCACGTGGTGAAGCCTATGACGCTTTCGATCGTAGCGTCGACGTGCAGGTCAGCCGGCTACGACGCAAGCTCGATGCCGAGCCCTCGCGCAGTTCGATGATTCGTACCATCCGTCATATCGGCTATCTCTTCACGCCCAGTGTGGTGGTGAAACGATGAGATGGCTGGCGCGACTCAAGGGTGGTGTCTGGCTGACGCGGGACACCGTCGCACGCTGGATCGCCCTGACCACCCTGGCGTCGATGCTGACCGCCTTGCTGCTGAGTTCGTTGTTCAGTCTGCTGGCAGGCGTATGGGCGCGTCCACCATTGTTGGAGGCTGGATTGATGGAGCGCATGGCTGGCATCGCCCGAATTGCCGATGCGCTGCCGCCCGAGCAGCGGCAGAAGGCGGCTGATGCCGCCAGCGATGAAGCCTTCAACGCCCGATGGTTACGGCAACATAGTGAGGCTCAGCTTCCGGCGATCGATGACGCTGCTTTCCGTTATGGCGCTGGCTTGTTGCAGCAATTGCTGCAGCGGCCGCAGGCCAGGATCGAGGCCTATGAGCCGAAGGACTGGCCATCGCCACGTGACGAAAGTCGTTACGTGTTGATGATCGAACTGGCCGATGGCAGCTGGGTGGAGTTCTCCACAGCGTCACGCATATGGGGGCTGGAGAGGGTACCGCGCAGTCTGGTGTATCTGCTCTTGATGATGATCTCGACCCTCACCGTGGCACTGGTGGCCGCACGCTATCTGGCTGCTCCGCTGGAGCGCTTCGCGCAGGGTGCGCGGCGTTTCGGCGTGGACTTCAGGGCTCCGCCGATAACCCCGGAGGGGCCTCAGGAAATCCGCCAGGTCATCGTTGCGTTCAATGCCATGCAGTCGCGGTTACGGCACTTTCTCGATGACCGTACGCAGATGCTGGCGGCCATCTCCCATGATCTGCGCGCACCGCTGACGCGCATGCGGCTGCGTGGCGAGTTCATCGAGGATGCGGAGCAGCAGGCAAAGCTGTTCAGCGACGTCGACGAAATGCAGTCCATGGTCAACTCGGCGCTGGATTTCTTTCGTGACGAGGCTCGCCTCGAAACGGCGACGGCTTTCGACCTGAGTGAGCTGCTGCACACCATCGTCGACGACTTCAAGGATGCCGGCGTACAGGTGGCGATACAGGTGCCCAGGCGCCAGGTCTATGTCGGTCGGCCGATTGCGATCAAGCGTATGCTGGTCAACCTGCTGGAGAACGCCGTCAGATACGGACGTGAAGCACAGGTGATGCTGCAGGCCGATGACGAGGGCGTCGAAATCCGCGTGCTCGACCGTGGGCCGGGTATCCCTGTGGAGCAGCAGGAGGCGGTATTCGCGCCGTTCTACCGTCTGGAGGCCTCACGCAACAAACACACTGGCGGCGTCGGCCTGGGGTTATCGGCTGCGCGTGCCACGGTGCTGGAGCATGGTGGTCGGCTGAGTCTCGACAATAGAACGGAGGGCGGGCTGGAGGTGCGGGTGATGCTGCCATTCGCCTAGCAGCCTGTTGAAAAACTACCTGCGTTGCCATTGCTGCGTTAAAAACAGGCTGGAACGCCAGCCCGGTCAAATGCTCATTTACAGCTCGTAAAGTCGGTCGCGACCCCGGCCGTTTTTCGCCTGCTTTTGCGGGGCCGCCATCGGTATTGCACTGGCTGCCTCGGCTCGGGCTTCCTGCTTCGCTCTACCTCCTGCATCCATGCAGTCGTCGCCTGCGTTTTTCAACGGCCTGCTAGCATGGCGGCGGAGAACATCCGCCGCCAGGGGATTCAGAGCGCGCCGAACACCTTCTTCGCCAGGCTGGTAGCGGCTCCGGCCGGGTTCTGGCGGATGCTGGCTTCCTGCTTGGCAATCATCTCGAACAGGCCATCGAGCGCCTGTTCGGTCACGTAGCTTTCCACCGTGCTGCTCTTGGCGTCGACCACGCCAAAGCTGGCGGCCTGGCCGGCGAAGGCGTTGTACTGCTGGGCCAGACCGACCTGGTCGGTGGCCTGCTTGACGATGGGCAGGAACTTGGCGCGGATCTGCTCGCGGCTGCTCTTGTTCAGGTACTGCGTGGCGGAGTCCTGCGGGCCGCTGAGAATCGACTTGGCGTCGGCCACGGTCATCTTCTTCACGGCGTCGACCAGCAGCGCCTGGGCCTGCGGCACGGCTGCTTCGGCGGCCTTGTTCATGCTCGCTTCGAGCTGATCGACCTGGGCGCCCATGCCCATCATCTTCATGGTCTTGGCGGCTTTGCCGAGTTTGCCGGGCAGCTCGATGCGCACGTCCGGGTTGTTGCTGAAGCCGCCGGGCGTGCCCAGTTGCTTGACGGCCACCTGGGCGCCCTGGATCAGCGCATCCTTGAGGCCGCCACTGGCGTCCTGCTGGCTCAGGTCGGAGAGGGACAGGGCGAAGACGTTGGCCGAAAGCAGCAGGCCAGCGGCGAACGTGGTGAGGCGCAGCATGGTGTTCATCCTTGCATCGGGGGGAAATGCTGTGAGCTTAACGGAGTCTGCAGCGTAGGCAAGCCAACCGATGGGCGTGGATGGGCAGCGCGCATGGCTATGGCTATGATCAGGGCCATGAATTCACCATTGCCCCTGCGTACTCCCTGCCCACCGGGTGCCTGCGACTGCCAGCGCGACGAGCTGCTGGACAGGCCTGGCGCCGACACGCGTATCCTGCTGCTGACCCGCAGCGAGGAGCAGCGCCTGCTAGATCGCCTGGAAAACCTGCAGAGCCTGGAAGACCTCGAGCGCATGCAGCAACGCATGCTCGAGCAGCTGGGCATTCGCCTGCACATCGAGCCGGCCCATGGCGAGGTACGCAGCATGCGCGGCATCCACATGCATTTCGATGCTCATCCGGGGCTGTGTCGCAAGACGCGGCAGAGCATTCCGGCGGCGATCCGCCGGGCCATGGAAAAAAGGCCGGAAATCGCCTGGCGTCTGCTCGACGCCAACGACCTGCTGGGGGCTGGTTAGGTCGAGTACGCCTCGATCGAAAACGACAAGGCCACGCATCAGCGTGGCCTTGTCGTTTGTGGCAGATGAACAGGCTAGCGCTGCCAGCCACCGCCCAGTGCCCTGAACAGATCCGCCAGCGCCAGTTGGCGGTCGGTGCTGATCTGTATCAGCGTGGTCTGGTCGTTGAAGCTGCTGCGCTGGGCATCCAGGTAGCGCAGGTGGTCATCCACACCGCCTCTGTAGCGAGCTTCAGCCAGGGCTTCGGCCGCTCGGCTGGACTCGGCCAGGGCACGCCGCGCGGTTTCTTCGCGGCGCAGCGTGTCGGTGGCGGCGAGGGCGTCGGCGACTTCGCGGAAGGCGGTCTGGATGGTGCCTTCGTAGTCGGCCACGGCGGCGTCCTGGCGCACTTCGGCGAGATCCAGGTTGGCGCGGTTGCGGCCACCGGCGAAGATCGGCAGCGACAGCGTCGGGGCGAAGCTCCAGGCCCGTGAGCCGCCCTCGAACAGCCCGGACAGCTCGGTGCTGGAACTGCCCACCGACCCGGTCAGGGTGATGCGCGGGAAGAACGCCGCACGGGCCGCACCGATATCGGCATTGCGCGCCTTGAGGCGGTGCTCGCTGGCGAGAATGTCGGGGCGGCGCTCGATCAGTTCCGAGCTGGTGCCGGGGGCGATGTCTTGCAGCACCATCAGCTCGTCGCGCGGGGTCGATGGCAAGAATTGCCCGGCGTCTGGCGTGCCGAGCAGCAGTGCCAGGGCGTTGTCCGCCTGGCGCAGCTGGCGTTCGGTGCTTTCCCGCTCGGCCTTGGCCTGCTCGGCGAGGCCGACCGCTTCCTGATAATCCAGGGCGGTGGCGGCGCCGACTTCGCGGCGCCTGCTGACCAGCTCCAGCGAGGCCAGGCGGCTGTCCAGGGTCTGTTCCACCAGCGCCTTGCGCCGTAGCGCGCCATCGCGGGTCAGGTAGGCCTGGATCACTTCGGCAATCAGGCTGATCTGCGTGGCGCGGGTCGCTTCCTCGGTGGCCAGGTAGGTTTCCAGCGCTGACTCGGAGAGGTTACGCACGCGGCCGAACAGGTCGACTTCGTACTCGGCCAGACCGAGGCCGACCTGATACACGCTGGTGACCTCCGAGCGGCCGGTTTGCGACTGGTCGGCCGGCAGCCGTTGACGGTTGCCGCTGGCATTGGCATTGATCGATGGCAGACGGTCGGCGCGCTGGATGCGGTACTGCGCGCGCGCCGCCTCGATATCCAGCAGCGCCTGGCGCAGGCTGCGGTTGTTGTTCAGCGCGGTATCCACCGCGCGGCGCAGGTCGGCATCGACGATGAAGGTCTGCCAGTCCAGCGCTTGCGCGCGGGTGCCATTGGCGTCGGCCACCTGCCAGTCGGCTGCGACCGGCGCCTCTGGCCGCTCGTAGTGAGGCGCCAGGGAGCAGCCGCCGAGGGAGATGGCCAGGGTCAGCAGAGCGGGGCGCAGCATGAGGTGAGAGGTCATCGCATTACTCCGCTTTGTGCAGGGGATGGTTGTCGGTTTGCTGAGGTTTGGTACGCAGCAGCGACAGCACCCAGACGAAGAAGATCGGCACGAAGATCACCCCGAGCATGGTCGCGCTGAGCATGCCGCCCAGTACACCGGTACCCAGTGCACGCTGGCTGGCGGCGCCGGCGCCGGTGGCGATGGCCAGCGGTACCACGCCGAGCATGAAGGCCATGGAGGTCATGATGATCGGGCGGAAACGCAGGCGTGCTGCTTCGATGGCGGCATCGCGCAGCGAGTAGCCGTCTTCCCACAGATCCTTGGCGAACTCGACGATGAGGATGGCGTTCTTCGCCGCCAGGCCGATCACGGTGATCAGGCCGACCTTGAAGTAGACGTCGTTGGGCAGGCCGATGGCGGTCACCGCCAGCACCGCGCCGAGGGCGCCGACCGGCACGATGAGCATCACGCTCAGCGGGATCGCCCAGCTCTCGTAGAGGGCTACCAGCAGCAGGAACACCACGGTGATGGCCAGGGCGAAGAGCATCACGGCCTGGCCGCTGGCGACCCGCTCCTGATACGACAGGCCGGTCCACTCGTAGCCGATGCCTTCCGGCAGTTCGGCGGCGATGCGCTCCAGTTCGGCCATGGCCTCGCCGGTGCTCACCCCGGGGGCGGCGTCGCCGGCGATGCGGATCGACGGATAACCGTTGTAGCGGGCGATCTGCACCGGGCCTTCTTCCCACTGGGTGGTGACGAAGGCGCTCAGGGGCACCAGGCCGCCGCTGTCGTTGGGCACGTGCAGCCGGAGCACGCTTTCCGGGGTCATCCGTTCGGCCTGCTCGGCCTGCACCACCACGCGCTGCTGGCGACCGGCGTTGGCGAAGTCGTTGATCACCGCGGAGCCGAAGGCGGTCGACAGTGCACTGCTCACCGACTCGAAGCTCACTCCGAGGGTACGCGCCTTTTCGCGGTCGATGACCAGACGCAACTGCGGCGCTTCGGCCAGGCCTTCCATCATGGCGTAGAGGAACTTCGGGTTGCCGTTGACCTTGCCCAGCACCTCGTCGCGCGCGGCGAGCAGGACGTCGCGGCCGAGACCGGCACGGTCCTGCAGGCGCAGGGCGAAGCCGCCAGAGTTGCCCAGGCCTTCGATCGGCGGTGGCGGCACGGCCATCATGGCGCCGTCGTCGAGGTTGGCGAAGTGCTGGTTGACCGCTGCCGATTCGGCCTCCGGTGATTGTGTGGCGTCACGCTCCGACCAGTCCTTGAACAGCGGGAAGGCGATGGCAGCGTTCTCGCCCATGCCGGAGAAACTGAAGCCGAGCACCAGAAAGGAGGTCTCGATGGCGTCGCGGCCCATCAGGAATTCTTCCAGTTCCTCGCCGGCTGCCGAGGTGCGCTCACGGGTGGCGCCCGGTGGCAGCTGGATGTCGACGATCATGTAGCCCTGGTCTTCGACCGGCACGAAGGATTCCGGCAGGCGCAGGTAGAAGAAACCCATCAGCACCACGATGCCCAGGTAGATGAACATGACGCGGCCCGCGCGTGGCACCAGCTTGCCGTTGAGCGCGGTATAGCGCCCGGTCAGACGAGTGAACAGGCGGTTGAAGGCGCCGAAGAAGCCGCTCTTCTCGTGATGCCCCTGTGGGATGGGCTTGAGAATCGTCGCGCACAGCGCCGGGGTGAAGGTCAGGGCGAGAAAGCCGGAGAACAGGATCGACACCGCCAGCGACAGCGAGAACTGCTGGTAGATGACGCCGACAGAGCCGGACATGAAGGCCAGCGGCAGGAACACCGCCGACAGCACCAGGGTGATGCCGATGATCGCCCCGGACACCTGGCCCATCGCCTTGATGGTCGCCGGCACCGGCGCCAGGCCTTCCTCGGCCATGATCCGCTCGACGTTCTCCACCACCACGATGGCGTCGTCGACCAGGATGCCGATGGCCAGCACCATGCCGAACATGGTCATCATGTTCACCGAGAAGCCCAGCAGGTACATGAAGGTCAGGGTGCCGAGCAGGCACACCGGCACCACGATGGACGGGATCAGGGTGTAGCGCACGTTCTGCAGGAACAGGAACATCACCAGGAACACCAGCACCATGGCTTCGACCAGGGTCATGATGACCTTGTCGATGGCCACGTCGACGAAGCGCGAGGTGTCGTAAGGCACCGAGAACTCGACGTTGTCCGGGAAGTTCACCGACAACTCGGTCAGGCGCTGTTTCACCGCCTCGGCGGTCTGGATGGCGTTGGCACCGGGCGACAGCTGCACGGCGGCGGCGACGGCGGGCTTGCCGTCCTGGCGCGAACCGAAGTTGTAGTCCTGGCTGCCGACCTCGATGCGCGCCACGTCGCCCAGGGTCAGGCGCGAGCCGTCCTGGTTGGCGCGCAGCACGATGGCGGCGAATTCATCCGGGTTGTCCAGGGTGCCCTTGACCGCCAGTGTCGCGGTCAGTTGCTGCTCGCTGGAGCCTGGCGTGCTGCCGAAGGCGCCGGCCGGCACCTGCACGTTCTGCGCGCGGATGGCGTTGTTCACGTCGTCGATCGACAGGCCATAGCCGACCAGCTTCTGCGGGTCGATCCACACCCGCATGGCGGCTTCGGAGGCGAAGAACTGCAGCTTGCCGACGCCAGGGACGCGGCGGATTTCGTTGTTGATGTTGCGCGCGGCGTAGTCGGCCAGCGCCGTGGTGTTGTCGTCCTTGCCGCCATCCTTGTAGCTCAGCGCGTAGATCAGCAGGAAGCCCGCCGTGGCCTGCTCGGTCTGGATACCCAGGGTGAGCACGGCCTGCGGCATGCGTGCCTCAGCTTTCTTCAAGCGATTCTGCACGTCCACCTGGGCCAATTCGGGGTCAGTGCCCGGCTGGAAGGTGACGGTGATCTCGGCGATGCCGTTGGCGTTGCTGGTGGACTCGAAGTACAGCAGGTTCTTCGCGCCGTTGAGCTCTTCCTCGATGACGCTGGTCACCGAGTCGGTCAGCACCTGCGCCGAGGCGCCGGGATAGGTGGCGGTCACGGTGATCTGCGGCGGCGCCACGTTGGGGTACTGCGCCACCGGCAGGAACGGGATGGCCAGCAGGCCGGCCAGCGAGATGAACAGGGCGACCACCCAGGCGAAATTGGGGCGCCGTATGAAAAACAGGGACATGAGCTTCTCTCCGGCTTACTGCGCCTGGGATTGTGGAGCGTGCGCGTCGGCTGCCGCGGCAGCTTCCTCGCGCGGCACGACCTTGGCGCCGGGCTTGATGGCAGCCAGCGAGCTGGTGATCACCTTGTCGCCGGCCTCAAGGCCTTCGGCGATCAGCCAGCGTGAGCCGTGCATGGCGCCGGTGGTGACCTGGCGAACCTCGACGGTGTCGTCTTCGCCCAGCAGCATCACGCTGGCCTGGCCGTCGGCAGCACGCTGCACGGCGCGCTGCGGCACCAGGATGGCGTTCTGGTTCAGCCCCTGCGGCGTCAGCACGCGCACGTACATGCCGGGCAGCAGCACGCCTTGCGGGTTGTCGAAGCGGCCGCGCAGGGCGATCTGGCCGGTGCTGCGATCCACCGAGATATCGGTGAACAGCAGGGTGCCTTTGCTCTCGATATCGGTGCCATCGACGCGCAGCGACAAGGGCTGATCGGCTGCACCGGCAACCTTGCCATCGGCGATGGCGGCGCGCAGACGCAGGGCATCGGCGGCCGGCTGGGTGAAGTCGGCGTAGACCGGGTCGAGCTGCTGAATGCGGGCGAGCAGTGTGGCTTCACCCTGGCCGACCAGTGCGCCTTCGGTCACCTGGGCGCGGCCAATGCGCCCGGCAATGGGCGCGCGCACTTCGGCGTAACCCAGGTCCAGGCGCGCGGTTTCCACGCTGGCTTGGGCCGAGCGCTTGTCGGCCTGGGCGCTTTGCAGGGCAGCCTTGGCCACATCGAAGTCCTGCTTGCTGACCGCATCGATCTTCACCAGTGGCTCGTAGCGCTTGACCGTGGCCTGCGCCTGGAACAGCTGCGCCTCGGCCCGGGCCAGTTCGCCCTGGGCACGGGACAGGGCGGCCTTGAACGGTGCTGGGTCGATCTGGAACAGCAGGTCGCCGGCCTTGACGTCGGCGCCTTCCTCGAAGGTGCGTTTGAGCACGATGCCGGCGACCCGGGCACGTACTTCGGCCACCCGCACCGGCTCGATACGGCCTGGCAGTTCGGCGATCACGGTGAACGGCTCGGTCTTGACGGTCAGCACGTCGACCTCGCGCGGTGGCGCCTCACCCCATCCTTGCTCGCCTTTATCGCAGCCGGCCAGGCCGATTGCCGCCAGTAGAGCGACCACTGAAAAAACGTAACGTCCGCGAATTGTGCTCATGCCTGTCACCTGGAGTGAGATCCATTTTCCTTGAAAGGCGCGAATGATCATGCTTTGGCTAAAATGAGTCAATATTGACTCATATGGATCTTCTGTGAGCAAAATTGTAAGTCCCCGTTGAGTCTGGGGACTTTTTCTGCACAATGCGCGCTGCTCAAGCGGAGGGCCTTCGATGTCCAATGATGAAAAACTGCTCAAGGCCCTGGCTGTTGCCATCGTCGATCGCCCGCGGGCGACGCTGAAAGATCTGGCCGAAGCCGCGGGTGTCAGCAAGGCCACCTTGCATCGTTTCTGTGGCACGCGTGACAGCCTGGTCGAGCGCCTGATGAATCACAGTCAGGCAGCGCTCAATCAGGTGATCGAAGACGCCGACCTGCAGGTCGCCGATGTGGCGCAGGCATTGCGCAACCTGATCGAGAATCACCTCAGGCACCGCGAGTTGCTGGTGTTCATGATCTTCCAGTACCGCCCGGACAGCCTCGACCCGGACAAGGACGGGGCGCGCTGGATCGCCTACACCGATGCATTGGACAGCTTCTTCCTGCGTGGCCAGCAGGAGGGCTACTTTCGCATCGACATCACCGCCGAGCTGCTGACCGAACTGTTCGTGTCGCTGATCTATGGCATGGTCGATGCCGAGCGCCGTGGCCGCGCCGCCAGTGCGCGTTCGCTGGCGGTGCTGGAGCAGTTCTTTCTCAAGGGCGCCGGCCAGCCTCGCCCCTGATGTCCAAGCCGCGTTGCCTGGCTGCTGTCACCAGGGCAAGGCCTGGCCGTCGTAGGCGTGGAAGCTGCCGCTGTGCTCGGGCCCCAGCGCATCGATAACCTGCAGCATTTCAGCGGCGGCCAAATCGGCCGGACGCGCAGCGCTGGCACCGCGAAAGGGTTGCGACAGGGGAGAGATGACCGTGCCGGGATGCAGGCTGAGCAGCCGTGCCTTGGGCTTGCTGCGTGCCAGCTCGATGGCGGCGGTCTTGATCAGCATGTTCAGCGCCGCCTTGGACGCTCGGTAGGCGTACCAACCACCGAGGCGGTTGTCGCCGATGCTGCCGACCTTGGCCGACAGCATGGCCATGGCGCCCTGTTTGTCGAGCAGAGGCAGGAAGTGGCGCAGCACCAGAGCCGGCCCCAGCGCATTGACCTGAAATACGGCCTGCAAGGCATCGGCCTCGATGGCGGCCAGGCTTTTTTCTGGCGTGATGCCCGGGCGATGTAGCAGCCCGGCTGTGTGCAGGATCAACTGATACGGCCCTTCGTCCGCCAAGGCTGCTGCGGCTTCGGCGATGCTGGCGGGAGCTTCGAGATCGAGCGCCGGTGAGCTGCTACGGCTCAGCTCACGTACGCTGGCGCAGTTGGGGTCTGTGCGCAGCAACTTGCAGAAGGCCTGGCCGATGGTGCCGCTGGCGCCAATCACCAGCGCCTTGTAGCCATTGCCCAGGCTGTGCAGGGTCATGGCTGAGCGGCGCCACGGCGGAAGAAGAGCGTGACCTGGCCGAGTTCGATACCGAACTTGCTCATGACCGAGCGGTTGATCAGGGTGTCGTCGTCCATCAGGTACATCCAGTCGTCGAAGTAGACGACATAGGTGCTGTCACCCACCGGCAGGTTGAGGTGGTAACGCCAGCGCAGGGCGTTACCGGCCACGTCGCCTATGGCTTCGCCGACCACGTCGTCAGCGGTGCCGATCCAGCGTCCCGTACCGTCGGGCGTCAGGGTCCAGACCCGGCGCTGGCGGGTGCCGTCGCTGTACAGGAAGCGCTCGTCGAGGATCAGCTTGTCGCCCTCGCGGCGGCTCTGGATATCGACATGAAAGCGCTTGATCACTTCGCCGGAGCGATCCTGGAACATGCCCCATGCCTGCACCGGCCCGGAGAAGTAGGTGGGCAGGTCCAGCACGGGTTTCTCGTTGGCGTAACGTTCGACCGGGACCTGGCCGCAGCTGATCAGCAGCAGGCTGCTCAGCACAATCAATAGGGCTTTCATGCGATACCTCAGGGGTTGAGACCGAGCAATGCCGCGCGCAGCTTCGGACTGCGGGTCTGCGGATCGAGCCAGATGGAGAAGAAGGCGCGGGCGAACTCTTGATCGTCGATGACGTGCTGTAGTTTGTCGTCGACATAGAAGCGACAGCCCTCGCCGGGCAGGAATACGCCGGTGATGCGCGTGCCATCCTTCACGTCGACGAACGCCTGGCTCATCTGCTGCGTCCACTCGGCCTGCTGTTCGCGGTCGAGGGGTTGGCCGTTGATCCGGCGTATTTCGTCGAGGCTGGTATCGACCAGGGTTTCCCGGCTGATGGTGCGTCGGTAGGTCAGCTCCAGAGCGAAGGGTTGGGAGAAATCCACCTGCTGCACCGGGCTCCATAGCTTGGCGTTGTAGACCGAGAAACCGAACCAGCTGAAATCACCGCTGCCGACCAGGTTGGCCTGAGGCAATTGCTCACGCCAACCAGCCTGGCTATTGGCGTGTGCCACGCTGCAGGCGAGCATCAGCGTCAGCAGCAGGGTCGAACAGAGACGCGACGTCCGGGTGGCCATGATCCCTCCTTGCACAGTGGGTATTCACTGCGGCCAGACACTGGCCGCGAGTACTTAATAAAAAAATCCGACAACCAAAAAGGGGAGAGGTGGGTTGTCGGATTGCGCAGCTTGTCAGTGCCGTCTGCAATCAGGCGGCGAACTCCTCGTCGGTGAAGGCCATCAGTGTCGCCTTGCCTGCCTTGATCTCACTGAGCAGAGCGTCGGCTTCTGGCAGGATGCGGGCCATGAAGAAATCGGCGGACTTGATCTTGGCTGCATAGAAATGGGTTTCCGAACTGCCGGCATCGAGTTGGCGCTGCGCCAACTGGGCTTGTTGCGACCACAACCAGGCCAGGCTGGTCAGGCCGAACAGGCGCAGATAGGGCGTCGCCGCTGCCGCCGCCTGCTCCGGGTCCTTGCTGCCCTCGCTGGCCAGCCACAGGGTGGCCTGCTGCAGTTGCTTCAGTGCCTGGGTCACCGCAGTGGCATGCGGGGCATCGGCATTGTTCTTGAGCCAGCCTTCGACCAGGGTGAAATAGGCGCGTACGGCGCGACCGCCTCCGAGTGCGAGCTTGCGGCCCACCAGATCCAGCGCCTGGATGCCGTTGGTGCCTTCGTAGATGCGGGTGATGCGGCTGTCGCGCACCAGTTGTTCGATCCCCCAGTCTTCGGTGAAGCCCGAGCCGCCAAGCACCTGCAGGCCTTCGTTGGCGCAGGTGAAACCTTCATCGGTGAGGAAGGCCTTTACCACCGGTGTGAGCAATTGCACCAGATCGTCGGCACGACTGCGCGTTTCGGCATCTTCGGCGCCGTGGGCGATGTCCTGCTGCAGGCCGGCGAAATAGGCGAGGGCGCGGCAACCTTCGATCATCACCTTCTGCCGCAGCAGCATGCGCCGTACGTCCGGGTGCACCATGATCGGGTCGGCCGGTTTGTCGGCGGCCTTCGGCCCGGAGATGGAGCGGCTCTGCAGGCGTTCGCGAGCGAAGCCCAGGGCGATCTGGTAGGCGCTTTCGGCCACACCCAGGCCCTGCATGCCGACCATCAGACGCGCCGAGTTCATCATGGTGAACATGCAGCTCAGGCCCTTGTTCGGCTCGCCGATCAGCCAGCCCTTGGCGCCTTCGAAATTCATCACGCAGGTGGCCGAGCCCTTGATGCCCATCTTGTGCTCCAGGCCGCCACAGAAGGCCGGGTTACGGCTGCCGTCCTCCAGTACCTTGGGCACCAGGAACAGGGAGATACCTTTGACGCTGTCCGGTGCGTCCGGCAGCTTGGCCAGCACCAGGTGGACGATGTTGTCGACCAGATCGTGCTCGCCGCCGGTGATCCAGATCTTGGTGCCGGTGATGGCGTAGCTGCCGTCGGCCTGCGGCACGGCGCGGGTGCGAATCAGGCCGAGATCGGTACCGCATTGCGGTTCGGTCAGGCACATGGTGCCGGTCCACTCGCCGCTGATCAGGCGCGGCAGGTAGGTCTCCTGCTGTTCGGGCGTGCCGTGACTGGTCAGGGCGTTGATGGCGCCGTGGGTCAGGCCGGGGTACATGCCGAGCGACAGGTTGGCCGAGCAGGTCATCTCCTCCACCAGCATGTTGAGTACGTGGGGCAGCCCCTGGCCGCCGAACCGAGGCGTGCAGGCCAGCGCTGTCCAGCCGCCTTCGGCGAACTGCTGATAGGCAGCCTTGAAACCGTCGGGGGTGCGCACGCTGCGGGTCTGCGGGTCGTACTGGCAACCTTGTTTGTCACCGGGCCCATTGAGGGGGGCGAGTACGTTCTCGGCCAGCTTGGCCGCCTCTTCGAGAATTGCGCCGCCGAGGTCGGCAGTTAACTCACGCTGTTCGGGCAGCGTTTGCAGCAGGGTATAGGCGTCGAGCAATTCTTCGAACACAAAGCGCATGTCACGCAGCGGAGCACGGTAGGACGGCATGTCGATTTACCCAAAGCTGTACAATATTTATCTATGTACAGTTTTTGTATAGCCGTTTGCCCTTCTTTGCAAGCCCTTTCGTGCACGTTCGTGCAGTGGCTGCCGAGTCACGCCGGCGCTTGTGCAGGCTGTACAGGTTTTGCCGGCCCTGAAACGACAACGCCCGACAGGTCAGAGACGCTGTCGGGCGTATGCATCACGGGTGCGAACATCAGGGCAGGGGGTGGCCCTGATGTTCGACAAGGGCGCTAACGTGGCTGCGTGAGGCAGCGCAAAGCTTCAAGGCCACTGCATCTCGCCCTTGAGTACCTTGGCGCTCAGCTCCAGGCTGCTGTCATCCTGCAGCCCAGGAAAGCGTGCCTTCATCGCCGTGATCAGCGCCTGGGCATCCTTGGCTTTCGGCAGTTCCTGCTCCAGAGCCAGCAGGTAGTCGCGGGTGAAGCGCAGGTCGGCCAGATCCATCGCCGGCTCGCCCAGGTAGTGGCCTGGCACCAGGATGGCCGGTTGCAGGGCTTCGAGTTCATCCAGCGACTTGAGCCAGCGTTGCCGGGCCTCGACGCTCTGCGCGTCAGCCACCCAGAGGTGGATGTTGGCGCTGGTCAGCACGCCGCCGACCACGGCCTTGATGCCGGGAATCCACAAGCTGGTGTGCTGCGGGTCATGCCCGACCACCTCGATGCGCTGGCCTTCCAGCTGCAGCTGATTGCCCTGCAGGGCTTCGGGTACAACGGTGCGGGAAGGCGCGCTGTCCTTGAGAATCGATCCCCAGTAAGCCAGCTTGGGCGCGCGGGTCTTTTCGATATAGGCGACGGTGGCCGGCGTGGCCAGCACCTTGGCTTCGGGGTAGGCGCGGGTCAGAACGTCGAGGCCGAAGTAGAAGTCCGGGTCGCCATGGCTGATGAAGATGGTGGTCAGGCGCTTGCCGCTGGCGCGGATACGTTCGACCAGTTCCTGCGCCTCATCGTTGGAGAACTGCGCATCCACCAGGATGGCGTCCTTCTCGCCGCTGATCAGGGTCGAGCTGACCGGAAAGACTGCGGCTTCACGCGGGTTGTAGGTGTCCAGTGTCAGCGGCTGGGCGAGGGCGCTGCTGGCAGCGGCGAGCAGGCCGAGCCCGACGAGAAAACGGGTGACGTGGGACATGAAGGATCTCCAGGCAGAGTAGGGTGCGGCGCATCTTATGCGCTACCTGCCGAGCGAAAAGCCCCGTAAGCTGGCCATATTTGTTGCATGGATCGAGCAAATCATGGATCGACTGATGGCGGCGCGGGTGTTCGTCGAGGTGCTGGAGCGGGGCAGTCAGACGGCCGCTGCCGAGGCGCTGGACATGTCGCGGGCGATGGTTTCGCGTTATCTCGCCGGGCTGGAAGCCTGGGCCGGTGTGCGTTTGCTGCACCGCAGCACACGGCGCTTGAGCCTGACGGCGGCCGGCGAGCAGATGCTGCCGCAATGCCGCGAGATGTTGGCCCTGGCCGAGCGCATGCAGGCACTGGGGCAGGGTTTGGATGATGCGCCGCGCGGCACCCTGCGTATCACCTGCAGCCAGTCCTTCGCCCAGGCCTGGCTGGTGCATGCGCTGCAGGCCTTCACCGAGCGCTACCCGCGGGTCAGCATCGATTTGCTGGTCGGCAGCGAAGCGGTCAATCTGGTGGAGGCGCGCATCGACCTGGCGCTGCGCATCACCAATCAACTCGACCCGAATCTGATCGCGCGGCGCCTGGCTGTGTGTCGCTCGGTGGTCTGTGCCAGCCCAGATTACCTGGCGCGACACGGCACACCGCAGCGCCCGGAGGATCTGGCCCGGCATAACTGCCTGGCCTACGCCTACTTCGGCCGCAGCCTGTGGGAGTTCGAGCATCGAGGGGAGGCGAGTGCCGTTTCGGTGTCCGGCAGCCTCAGCGCCAACGAGTCGATGGTGCTGCTGGAAGCGGCACTGGCTGGTGCCGGTATCAGCCTGCAACCGCTGTATTCGGTGGAGGCTTTGCTGCGCGAAGGGCGTCTGGTGCAGCTTCTGGCGGATTACCGGCCGCCGGAGCTGGGCATCCATGCCCTGTACGGCACCCGTCGACAGATGCTGCCGGCGATGCGCCTGCTGCTGGACTTCATCGCCGAGCGACTGGCCAGCGAGGCGCACTGGCAGCGTTAACAGCCTGTTAAAAGCTGCGCCGGAAACTTGCATTCGGCCAGGCAGCTTCAAGAATGAAGTGATCAGATCAGGATTTCACCATGCCATCACTCTCGAGCTTCGGCAGGCGCGTTCGCAAACTCTGGCATGGTGCAGACCTGGCTCTGGTCGGTCAGCGCCGCGAGCGGCGCATGCGCATGCTGTCAAGTCTGGTGATGATCGTGATGGGCCTGCTCTGGGGGCTGTTCTTTTCCTCTCGCGGCTATTGGGCCATCGTCATCATGGATGTGACCATCATCCTCAGCGGTGTGGCGGTCTTCGCCCTGACGCTGCGCAACCAGGCCCGCAGCGCCAACCTGATTCTGTTCGGTGCGCTGATCCTTATCGTCGTCGCCTCGACCCTGCTGCTCGACCCGCCGACCCTCATGGCGCCGCGTGCGACACATCTCTATCTGCTACCGGTGGCTGTCGGCGCGTTGATGGCCTTCCGCGATGAGCCCCTTTGGCTGCGTTACGGCATGTCTCTGTTCTGCCTGCTGCTGTTCGTCGCCCTGGCCGCGTCCAACTGGCGGCCCACCGATCTTTATGCGCTGCCGGACGACGTGCGCATCGTCGGCTCCTGGGTGCAGGGCGTCGCCGCCATGGCGCTGTTCTTCCTGCTCCTGCATATCCTGCAGAGTGACACCGCCGAGCGCTCGGAGCTGGATCGCGACCTGCGCGCGGCGATTCGCGAGCAGCAGTTCGTGCTGTATTACCAGCCGCAGCTCAATGGTGCCGGGCGGGTCATCGGCGCCGAGTTGCTGATTCGCTGGCAGCACCCGCAACGCGGTCTGCTGGCGCCTGGCGAGTTCATCGATCACGCCGAGAATACCGGGCTGATCATCCCCATTGGTCAGTGGGTGCTGGAGCAAACGGCCGCGCAGTTGCGCCGGTGGAAGGATGACCCGCTCTTTGGCGACCTGGGCCTGGCGGTGAACATCAGCCAGAAGCAGTTCTCGCAAAGCAGTTTCGTCGCCGAAATTCTCGGCCTGATCGAGCGTCACGGTATCGATGCCCGGCGCCTGGAACTGGAGTTGACCGAAACGCTGATCGTGCATGACATGGAGGACCTCACGCGCAAGATGACGGCGCTGGTCGAACATGGCGTGCGCTTCTCGCTGGATGACTTCGGTACCGGCTTTTCTTCCCTCAGCCACCTCAAGCGCCTGCCGCTGAGCAAACTGAAAATCGACCGTTCGTTCATCTGCGACGTGCTCACCGATGCCAACAGCGAAACCATCGTGCGCACGGTGATCGCTCTGGGGCAGAGCATGGGCATGACGGTGATCGCCGAGGGCGTGGAAACCGAGGCGCAGCGGCGGTTTCTGGCGGACAACGGTTGCACTCAGTTCCAGGGTTATCTGCTTGGCCGGCCGATGCCATTGACGGATTTCTCTACCTTCGTTCAGCGCCACAACGGCTGACGCCACCTTCCGTCCATCTACCATCTCCTGCCTGGAGTGAACTCGAAGCAAGCGGTCAATGTCTGTCTGCTGTCGGCCCGTACCGGCAGGAATAGATGGCTATTTGCCGCTAGTGTGGCGTCTACGTCGCGGATTCTGCCTGGATCATGCTCGAGCGTGTTGTTCAGCGCGTGGCCGGCAACGTCCATCCCGTTCGCCGGGTTCGTCTGACTGCCACGTGAAGATCGCCCCATGTTTTTATCTCGTCATGCTCCATTCCAACCTCGCATTCTCGGTGCCTGTCTGCTGCTCGGTGGCCTGCTCGGCGGCGCACAACCGTCTCTGGCCGAAGAGACGTCTGGTAACCAGCGCTGGGTCAGCGACAGCCTCAATACCTACGTGCGCAGTGGCCCTACCGATGGCTACCGCATCGTCGGCACCCTGGTTTCCGGGGAGAAAGTGGAGCTGTTGCGCACCCAGGGCGACTACAGCCAGGTGCGTAGCGCCAGCGGCAGCAGCGTCTGGATTCCCAGCCGCGACCTGCAGTCGGTGCCAGGCCAGGCCGAGCGTCTGCCGCAACTGGAACAGAAAGTCGCTGACCTCAGCGCTGAGCTCAAAGGCATCGACGACGCCTGGAAGGTGCGTGTGCAAGGCATGCAGGAAACCCTGGACTCGCGCAAGAAACTCATCGACGAGCTGCAGGCTGCCCGCGGCGCGCTGGACGCCGAGCTGACCACTAGCCGTTCGCAGCTACGCGATGCCCAGGCGCAACTGGGTGAAGAACAGCAACAGGTGCTGATGCGCTACATGGCCTACGGTGGCAGCATCGCCGGTGCCGGGCTGCTGCTCGGGCTGATTCTGCCGACCATGCTGCGGGTCAAGCGCAAGCGTAATGATCAGTGGGTGTAATTGATCAGGCGCGAGCCGTCAGATGGCGGGCGATGCCCTTCTTCAGCGGCAGCAGGCCCTGTGCCACACGCAGGCCGGCGCCGCGCAGCAGGCGGGCGGGCAGGTGATCATTGGTGTACAGCTCCACCAGCAGGTTGGTGGCCTGGTACAGCGGCCAGGTAGCCAGACGCAGCTGGCGCTCGTAGCGCGCCAATAGTGCAGGCGCACCGATGTCCTGGCGTTTGCCATGGGCGGCCAGCAGTGCGTCGCTGAGCAGTTGCACACCGATCAGGCCGAAGTTGAAGCCGTGTGCGGTGACCGGATGCATGCCCACGGCGGCATCGCCGAGCAGGGCGCAGCGGTTGCCGACCATGCGCCGTGCGTAGGCACCCACCAGCGGATAGGCGTGGCGGTTGCTGACCAGTTGCATGGCACCCAGGCGGCGGTCGAAGCGCTTTTCCATCTCGCGGGTGAAGATCGCTTCGTCCAGTTTCTGCAGGCGTTCTATTTCGCGCGGCGGCAGGGTCAGCACCATCGACGACTGCCGGCCGTTCAGTGGCAGCAGCGCCAGGGTCTGGCCATAGCCGAACCACTCCCAGGCCACCTGCTGGTGATCCTGCTCGTGCTGCATGCGGCACACCAGCATGGTCTTGGCGAAGTCCTTGAGTTGCGCACCGATGCCGAGCTGGCGGCGGGTTTCCGAGAAACGGCTGTCGGCAGCGACCAGCAGGCGCGTTTGCAGCACCTGACCGTCCTGTAACACCAGCTTTGTTTCGTTCTCGTTTGCCTCGATGGCGCGCACGCTGGTGTCGCACAGCAGTTGCACATCGGCGCACTCGCTGACGGCCTGATAGGCGGCGCGGCGAATGGCCTGGTTGGCCACCAGATGGCCGAGACGCTCGGCGCCGGCCTGCTCGGCGCGGATCTTCAACGCGAACAGCGAGGGGCCGTTGAACACCTGGGCATCGCGCAGCACGGCAACCTCTTCGCTGGGCAGGCGCGCCCACAGGCCCAGGCGTTCGAGCAGCGCCTGCGAGCCATGGGTGAGGGCGATCTCGCGGCCATCGAAGGCCGGTTCGGCCAGTGCTTGTTCGGCCTGGCGCTCCAGCACCACGATGGACAGGCCGTGCCCGGACAGGGCGCGTGCCAGGCACAGGCCAGCCGGGCCGGCGCCGACGATGACGATATCGGGTGACATGCTGCAGCTCTCCGTGCGGATGACCAGTAGGGCGGGTGAAACCCGCCATGCGCCGGTGCGAGTCTATGTCGCAGCAACGGCGCAGATATTGTCCGGGATCATGCCGAGGGCTGAATCTGTTGTGTGGGGCGCAGGCTATGAGTTGGCATTAAATATTGTTGTTATTACAACTTTAGCTGGCTTGATAGGCGTAATTTTCGGGTTTACTGTGGTGCGCGTTGTCTGAACTACAAAAATAATTCGGGTTTGGAGTCGATGCCATGCATCCTCACTTTTCTGCAGTTGCCGATCAGCGAACGGCCTTCGCTCAGGAGACGTTCTCGTGAAACTGGCTCTGGTCGGCGATATCGGTGGTACCAACGCACGCTTTGCCCTGTGGCGTGACGAGCAACTGGAGGCGGTGCAGGTTCTGCCGACCGCCGATTTCGCAGGGCCGGAACAGGCCATCGTCGCCTATCTGCACGCCCAGGGCCTTCAGCCGGGGTCCATCGGCTCGGTATGCCTGGCCTGCGCCGGGCCGGTCAGCGGCAACCTGTTCCGCTTCACCAACAATCACTGGCGTATCGACCGTACGGCGTTCTGCGAGGCATTGCAGATCGACCGCTTGCTGATGATCAATGACTTCTCCGCCATGGCCCTGGGCATGACCCGCATCGCCGAGCATGAGCGCGTGCAGGTATGCCCAGGCGAGCCGCAGGCAGACCGTCCGGCCTTGGTGATCGGCGCCGGCACCGGTCTGGGTGTCGGTACGCTGCTGGAGCAGGCCGATGGCCGCTGGCTGGTGCTGCCGGGCGAAGGTGGTCACGTTGATCTACCCATCGGCAGCCCGCGTGAGGCCGAACTCTGGCAAATTCTTTATCGGCAACTGGGCCACGTGCGCGCCGAAGACGTGCTCAGTGGCAATGGTCTGCTGGTGCTGTATCGGGCCATCTGTGAGCTGGACGGTCAGCCTTTGCAGCATGCGACGCCAGCGGCCATCACTACCGCAGGCCTGGCCGGCGAGCCTGTCGCCGCCGAGGTGCTGGAGCAGTTCAGCCTCTGGCTTGGGCGCGTGGCCGGTAACAACGTTCTGACGTTGGGCGCACGCGGCGGGGTGTATATCGTCGGCGGCGTGGTGCCGCGTTTTGCCGAGCGTTTTCTTGCCAGCGGTTTTGCCAAGAGTTTCCGCGACAAGGGTTGCATGAGCCATTACCTTGACGGCATTCCGGTGTGGCTGGTGACGGCCGAGTACCCCGGCCTGACCGGCGCCGGCGTGGCCTTGCAACAGGCGGCGGAGCGTAGCCCGGATGCAATCCGGGAGAACCCTTGATAGACCCCCGGATTTACACAGCCATAACAACAAAGGTGGCGGACCATGAGCCAGCCCGGCAAATCGATTCTGTTGGTCGATGACGACCAGGACATTCGCGAACTGCTCGAGACCTACCTGAGCCGCGTCGGCTTTCAGGTGCGCGCCGTGGCCGACGGCGCCGCCTTCCGCCAGAGCCTGTGTGCGGAATCGGCCGACCTGGTCATCCTCGATGTGATGCTGCCCGACGAGGACGGCTTCAGCCTGTGTCGCTGGGTGCGCGAACATCAGCGCTTCGCCCAGGTGCCGGTGATCATGCTCACCGCCAGCTCCGACGAAGCCGACCGCGTGATCGGTCTGGAGCTGGGCGCCGATGACTATCTTGGCAAGCCGTTCAGCCCGCGCGAGCTGCTGGCGCGAATCAAGGCCTTGCTGCGCCGCGCGCAATTCACTCAGGAGCGCAGCGGCGAGGTGCTGGCCTTCGATGACTGGCGTCTGGATATGGTCAGTCACCGGCTGTTCCATCGCGACGGCGAGGAGGTGATCCTGTCTGGCGCCGACTTCGCCCTGCTCAAGCTGTTTCTCGACCACCCGCAGCAGATTCTCGACCGCGACACCATCGGCAACGCCACCCGTGGCCGTGAGGTGATGCCGCTGGAGCGCATCGTCGACATGGCTGTCAGTCGTCTGCGTCAGCGCCTGCGTGACACCGACAAGCCGCCGCGGCTGATCCGCACCGTGCGCGGCAGCGGCTACCAACTGGCGGCCACGGTCAGCCTGCAGGCAGGCGATGGGCGTTAACCCGCGGCGCTGGCTGCCGCGCTCGCTGCTCGGGCGCATGCTGCTGCTCACGCTGCTGGCGATACTCGCGGCGCAGACCCTGTCCAGCGCCATCTGGCTGTCGCAACTGCGCGCCACCCAGCTCGAAGGCCTGGTCACCACGGCACGCAGCCTGGCGCATTCGATGTCGGCCAGCGTGCGTTACTTTCGTTCGCTGCCGGTGAATTACCGGCCGCTGGTGCTCGACCAGTTGCGCAGCATGGGCGGCACGCGCTTCGTGGTCAGCCTCAATGACCGACCGCTGCAGATGAAGTTGCTGCCGACCACGCCGCGTAAGCAGGTGGTGACCGAATCGGTGACCGAAGTGCTGCGCCAGGCGCTGGGCAATGCCGCCGACATTTCGGTGACCTTCGTCAGCCCGGATGATCTGCGCATCTTCAACGGCGGCCTGAAGCTCGACGAACTGCCGCGCTCCTGGGCGCATTACGCGCTGACCCTGGAGCCGGTCAATCCTCCGGTGCTGGTGACGCAGATCCAACTGGCACCAGGGGAGTGGCTGTACATCGCCTCGTTGCTGCCTGAGCCCTACACCAGCCTGGAGGAACCCATACTGCCGACCCAGCAGCTGTGGTTCATCCTGCTGACCACGGCCTTCCTGCTGCTGTTCATCGGCTTGCTGGTGCACCTGCAGAGTCGTCCGCTCAAGCGCCTGGCACGTACCGCGCGGCATATGTCGCTGGGCGCTGAGGTGGAGCCGGTGGCCGAAGGCGGCGGTCGCGAGGTGGTAGAGGTGGCCCGCGCGTTCAACGCCATGCGCGAACGCATCAGCCGCTACCTGACCGAGCGCAGCCAGTTGTTCAGCGCCATTTCCCATGACCTGCGCACGCCCATCACGCGCTTGCGCCTGCGCGTCGAACTGCTCGACGACGAAAGCCTGCAAAGCAAGTTCGGCCGCGACCTGGACGATCTGGAGCTGCTGGTCAAAGGCGCGCTGCAATGCGTGAAGGACACCGACATCCACGAGAATATCGAGCCGGTGGACCTCAACCACCTGCTGCACGGGCTGACCGAACCCTACCTCGGCTCGGGCCGGGTGACCCTCGACGGCGCAGCGCGTGATCTGTATCCCGGTAAGCCGCTGGCGCTGCGCCGCTGTATCGGCAACCTGCTGGACAATGCCCTGAAGTACGGCGAGCGCGCGCACCTGCACATCGAGGATGACGCCGAGGCGTTCGTCCTGCATGTCGATGACGAGGGGCCGGGCGTGCCCGAGCAGAAGCTCGAGCAGGTGTTCGAACCGCATTTTCGTCTGGCCAGCCAGCAACAGGGCTACGGCATGGGCCTCGGTATCGCGCGCAACCTGGCACATAGCCATGGCGGCGAGCTGAGCCTGCGCAACCTGCGCGATGGAGGGCTGCGCGTCACCCTCTGGTTGCCGCGCCAGAGCCGTTGAGCGCAGCCGTGAGCAGCGCCGCACAACTGCAGCGCGCGCGCCGCTGCGCTGCATGTCACCGGCTCGCGGCGCTTTGTAACGACCTGGTGACTATCCAATACCCTTTGTTACCCCCAGGGCTCTGGGGGCTGGGTAGACTCGTTCGCAATGCAAGCACCACGACTTGCTCGCGAATAACAACAACAAGGTGTCTTATCCCATGAAAGCGATCTCTCGCCTGTCCTGTGCCATCTCCCTCGCTGTTCTGCTGCCCCTGTCCGCCACTGCCGGTGAAGTCGAAGTGCTGCACTGGTGGACCTCCGGTGGCGAAAAGCGCGCCGCCGATACCCTGCAGAAACTGGTCGAAGCCCAGGGCCACAAGTGGAAGGATTTCGCCGTTGCCGGTGGTGGTGGTGAAGCGGCCATGACCGTGCTGAAGACCCGCGCGGTATCCGGCAACCCGCCCGCCGCGGCGCAGATCAAGGGCCCGGATATTCAGGAGTGGGGCGAGCTGGGCCTGCTTGCCGACCTCAACGACGTCGCTGCCGAGCAGAAGTGGGATGACCTGCTGCCACCGCAGGTCATCGAGGTGATGAAGTACCAGGGCGACTACGTGGCGGTGCCGGTCAACGTGCATCGGGTCAACTGGTTGTGGATCAACCCGCAAGTGTTCGAAAAGGCTGGCGCTACGCCGCCGACCACCCTCGACGAATTCTTCGCCGCTGCCGACAAGCTCAAGGCGGCCGGCTTCATCGCCATCGCCCATGGCGGCCAGCCCTGGCAGGACGGCACGGTGTTCGAAGACCTGGCCTTCAGCATTCTTGGCCCTGAGGGCTTTCGCAAGGCTTTCGTCGAGCTAGACCGCGATACCCTGACCGGCGACAAGATGGTCGAGGTATTCGCCGCCCTGCAGAAACTGCGTGGCTACATCGACGCCGACGCCGCCGGGCGTGACTGGAACAGCGCCACCGGCCTGGTGATCGACGGCAAGGCCGGCATGCAGATCATGGGTGACTGGGCCAAGAGCGAGTGGACCGCCGCCGGCAAGGTCGCCGGCAAGGACTACGAATGCCTGGCCTTCCCTGGCACCCAGGGCAGCTTCGCCTTCAATATCGACTCGCTGGCCATGTTCAAGCTGAACAACGCCGACAACCGCAAGGCCCAGGAAGACCTGGCGCGTACGGTGATGGGCAACGAGTTCCAGGAATTCTTCAACCAGAACAAGGGCTCGATCCCGGTGCGCATGGACCAGGACATGAGCAGCTTCGACGCCTGCGCGCAGAAGTCCATGGCCGACTTCAAGGAGGCCGCTGCCGATGGTGGTCTGCAGCCGAGCCTGGCCCACGGCATGGCCGCTTCCAGCTACGTGCAGGGCGCGGTGTTCGACGTGGTGACCAACTTCTTCAACGACCCCAAGGCCGACCCCAAGCGCGCCGCCCAGCAACTGGCGGCGGCGATCCAGGCGGTGCAGTGAGCGCTCGGGCCGCTTAGGCGGCCCTTGCCGTAGGGCGGATGTAACCCGCCACTTTCAAGCTTTCGACCCAAGGCGCATGCCTTCATGCCTGCGCCACGGGATCGGCCGCGCCGAGATTCAGGTTTTGGGGCAGGGCAGCTCGCAATCGGTAGGGCGGACTCAGGAGCGCAGCAAACAGTCCGCCGGCTATGCGCGCTGTCTGTAATCGCCGGCGTACTGCTTCGCGAGTACGCCCTACGGGTTCGCTACGGATGTTTTACGCATCAACGCAGCACGCAACGGAGTCAACCATGAGTTCAAACGCAGTCATCACCAAAGCCTCACCGCTGGACGTCCTGCAGCGCTGGCTGCCCAAGCTGGTGCTGGCGCCGAGCATGGTCATCGTGCTGGTGGGCTTCTACGGCTACATCGGCTGGACCTTCCTGCTGTCGTTCACCAACTCGCGCTTCATGCCCAGCTACAACTTCGTCGGGCTGCAGCAGTACGCGCGGCTGTGGGACAACGATCGCTGGTGGGTGGCGAGCCAGAACCTGCTGGTCTTCGGCGGCCTGTTCATCGCCATCAGTCTGATCATCGGCGTGTTCCTGGCGGTGCTGCTGGACCAGCGCATCCGCCGCGAAGGCTTTATCCGTACCATCTTTCTCTACCCCATGGCACTGTCGATGATCGTCACCGGCACCGCCTGGAAGTGGCTGCTCAACCCCGGCTTGGGCCTGGACAAGCTGCTGCGTGACTGGGGCTGGGAGGGCTTTCGCTTCGACTGGTTGGTGGACCCGGATCGCGTCGTCTACTGCCTGGTGATGGCCGCCGTGTGGCAGTCCTCGGGCTTCGTCATGGCGCTGTTCCTGGCCGGCTTGCGCGGGGTGGATCAGTCGATCATCCGCGCCGCCCAGGTCGATGGCGCCAGCCTGCCGAGCATCTACCTGCGCATCGTGCTGCCGAGCCTGGGCCCGGTGTTCTTCAGCGCGCTGATGATCCTCGCCCATATCGCCATCAAGAGTTTCGACCTGGTCGCCTCGATGACCGCCGGCGGCCCTGGCTACGCCTCCGACCTGCCGGCGATGTTCATGTACGCCCACACCTTCACCCGCGGCCAGATGGGCCTCGGCGCCGCCAGCGCAATGCTGATGCTCGGCGCGGTGCTGGCGATCCTGGTGCCGTATCTGTATTCCGAACTGCGAGGCAAACGCCATGACTAGTCATGCCATTAACGCGCAAGTCGCGCCGCGCCGGATAAGGGCGATGAGCTTAAGCCGCCTGGCCATTCACGCCACTCTGATCCTGGCCTGCGCGGTGTACCTGGTGCCGCTGCTGGTGATGCTGCTGACCAGCTTCAAGACCCCCGACGACATCCGCAGTGGCAACCTGCTGTCGATCCCGGACGTGTTCACTGTCATCGGCTGGGTCAAGGCCTGGGACGGCGTCGGCGGCTACTTCTGGAACTCGGTGAAGATCACCATTCCGGCGGTGCTGATCTCCACGCTGCTTGGCGCGCTGAACGGCTACGTGCTGGCCATGTGGCGCTTTCGCGGCTCGCAGCTGTTCTTCGGTCTGCTGTTGTTCGGCTGCTTCCTGCCGTTCCAGGTGATCCTGCTGCCGGCATCCTTCACCCTCGGCCAGCTCGGCCTGGCCAACACCACCGAAGGCTTGGTGCTGGTGCATGTGGTCTACGGCCTGGCCTTCACCACGCTGTTCTTCCGCAACTTCTACGTGAGCATTCCCGAGGCGCTGGTACGCGCCGCGCGCCTCGACGGCGCCGGCTTCTTCACCATCTTCGCGCGCATCCTGCTGCCGATGTCGGTGCCGATCATCATGGTCTGCCTGATCTGGCAGTTCACCCAGATCTGGAACGACTTCCTCTTCGGCGTGGTGTTCGCCAGCGGCGACACCCAGCCGATCACCGTGGCGCTGAACAACCTGGTCAACACCAGCACCGGGGCCAAGGAATACAACGTCGACATGGCCGCGGCGATGATCGCCGGGCTGCCCACCCTGCTGGTCTACATCCTGGCCGGTAAGTACTTCCTGCGCGGCCTGACGGCCGGCGCCGTCAAAGGTTGAGGTAATAACCATGGCTACCCTCGAACTGCGCAACGTCAACAAATCCTACGGCAGCGGCCTGGCGGACACCCTGAAGAACATCGAACTGGCCATCGACTCCGGCGAGTTCCTGATCCTGGTCGGCCCCTCCGGCTGCGGCAAATCCACCCTGATGAACTGCATCGCCGGCCTGGAAAGCATCAGCGGCGGGGCGATCCTGGTCGACGGCGCCGACATCAGCGGCATGAGCCCGAAGGATCGCGACATCGCCATGGTGTTCCAGTCCTACGCGCTGTACCCGACCATGACGGTGAAGGACAACATCGCCTTCGGTTTGAAGATGCGCAAGCTGCCGCCGGCCGAGATCGAGGCCGAGGTGGCGCGGGTGGCCAAGCTGCTGCAGATCGAGCATCTGCTGGCGCGCAAGCCGGGCCAGCTCTCCGGCGGCCAGCAGCAGCGCGTGGCCATGGGCCGGGCGCTGGCGCGGCGGCCGAAGATCTACCTGTTCGACGAACCGCTGTCGAACCTCGATGCCAAGCTGCGCGTGGAGATGCGTACCGAAATCAAGCTGATGCACCAGCGTCTGAAGACCACCACGGTGTACGTCACCCACGACCAGATCGAGGCCATGACCCTGGGTGACAAGGTGGCGGTGATGAAGGACGGCATCATTCAGCAGTTCGGCACCCCGCAGGAAATCTACAACGACCCGGCCAACCAGTTTGTCGCCAGCTTCATCGGTTCGCCGCCGATGAACTTCATCCCACTGCGCCTGCAGGTGCGCGACGGCCAGTGCTTCGGGCTGCTTGATTCCGGTCAGGCGCGCTGCGAGCTGCACCTGGGCGCGGCGGCGGAGCTGGAAGGGCGCGAGCTGATCCTCGGCGTGCGTCCCGAGCAGATCCAGCTGGCCGGCGCCGGCTCGACGCTGCCGAGCCTGCGCGCCGAGGTCGAGGTGGTCGAACCGACCGGCCCGGACACCCTGGTGTTCGTCAGCCTCAACCAGACCAAGGTGTGCTGCCGCCTGGCGCCGGACGCCGCGCCGCAAGCCGGTGCCAGCCTCGATCTGCAGTTCGATCCGGCGCGCGTGCTGTTGTTCGACGCCGCCAGCGGCGAGCGCCTGCGTCCGGGAAAGCGTGAGGCCACTGACAACAAGGTGGCCCAGTTCAAGCTCGGTTAGCCCTGTAGCGCGGATGCAATCCGGGGCCTGCCCAATAACCCCCGGATTGCATCCGCGCTACAGCTCCTCGAGGCAACGAAGAACCGTCGCTGCGGCGGTAATCCGCAGCATCGCTCAATAAAAACAATCAGGAGCAACGATGAAGACCACACAGCAAACCCTCACCTGTTCTGTCGGCGTTCCCTGCCTGCTGGCACTGGCTTTGGCCACGCCGCAGGCACAGGCCCTCGAGTTCACCGGCTACGTACGCAGCGGCATCGGCGGGGCGGATACCGGCGGCACACAGCAGTGCTTCCAGTTACCGGGCGCGCAGTCTAAGTACCGTCTGGGCAACGAGTGCGAGCAGTACATCGAACTGGACCTGCGCCAGGACCTGTTTCGCCTGGATGACGGCTCGGTGATCAGCGTTGAGGGCATGGCGCAGCTCTACAATCAGTACGGTCATACGCCGAAATTCACCGGCGATTACGGCTTCGCGCGGATGAACCAGATGTACGCCGAGTGGAGCAACATGCCGGCACTCAATGGCGGTTCGCTGTGGGCCGGACGGCGTTTCTACAAGCGTAACGACATCCATATCTCCGACTTTTACTACTGGAACCAGAGCGCCACCGGTTTCGGTATCGACGAGATGAAGATCGGCGACCTCAAGTACAGCTACGTGTTTTCGCGCAAGGACAACTACGACCAGGAGCCCTACATCAATCGCCACGATTTCAACGTCGGCGGCTTCCAGGTCAACCCCGGTGGCGAGCTGGAAGTGGGCGTCAGCTACATCGACAAGCCGGACAGCACCGACAGCCACAGCGGCTGGGCGGTGAGCGCACAACACAAACAGCAGGACTTTCTCGGCGGGGTCAATACCGTCGCCCTGCAATACGGCCGCGGGCCGGGCACCGCGCTGGGTTACACCGGCGATCCGACCCTCGACAGCAGCAACAGCAGCTGGCGCCTGGTGGAGTTCTTCGACTTCCAGATGACCCCGCGTCTCGGTGGCCAGGTGCAGGTGGTCTACCAGAAGGACAAGCGCCCGGATGGTGCGGATCAGAACTGGCTGTCCATCGGTGGCCGGACCAGCTACGCCTTCACCGAGCAGTTCAAGCTGGTCGGCGAGATCGGCCGCGACCAGGTCGAGGCGCCCGGCGGCACGCGCAAGTTGACCAAGTTCACCATCGCGCCGACCTGGTCGCCATCTGGCCCCGGTTTCTGGGAACGCCCGGAAATTCGCCTGTACTACACCTACGCCAGCTGGAACCGCGCCGCGCAGCAGGCCGCCAACCTGTTGGCCGACGGCTCGGCATTGTCCGAGAACGGCGCCTTCGGCAGCGCGCGCAACGGCTCCAACTTCGGCGTACAGGTGGAGTATTGGTGGAAGTAGAGCGCTCCTAGGATGTGCCCGCTTTAAATCAGTCGGTGCGCATGGCGCACCCTACATAGGTGGCGCAGGTCATCCGTAGGGTGCGCCGCGCGCACCGGGCGTCAGAGCAATCCCGCCACCAGACGCCCGAGCACTTCCATGGCCTGTTCGCTACGCGGGCTCCACGGGTGGCCATAGTTCAGCCGCGCGCAGTGACGAAAGCCCTGGCTGGCGGAGAAGATCGGCCCCGGCGCCAGGCTGATGCCCTGGGCCAGCGCCAGGCGTAGCAGTTGCAGCGAGTCCAGGCGCTCGGGAAATTCGAACCAGAGGAAGTAGCCGCCCGCCGGCCGCGTGACCCGCGTGCTGGCCGGGAAGTGCCGGGCGGCGGAGGCGAGCATCGCGCTCTGCTGCATTTCCAGGGCGTGGCGCAGCTTGCGCAGGTGGCGATCGTAGCCGCCGTGCTGTAGGTAGTCGGCCAGCGCCGCCTGCGCCGGCACCGACGGCGAGATGGTGGTCATCAGCTTGAGCCGGGCGATCTGCTCGGCATAGCGCCCACCGGCCACCCAGCCGATGCGATAGCCCGGCGCCAGGCTCTTGGAGAAGGAGCTGCAATGCATCACCAGCCCTTCGCGGTCGAAGCTTTTCACCGGCTTGGGCGGGTGGCTGCCGAAGTACAGCTCAGCGTACACATCGTCCTCGATCAGCGGCACCTGATGCTCGACCAGCAGTTCGTACAGCGCCTGCTTCTTGGCCTCGCTCATGCTCGCGCCCAGCGGATTCTGCAGGCTGCTCATGAACCAGCAGGCCTTGATCGGCAGTTGCTCGAGGCTTTCGGCCAGGGCGCCCAGGTCGATGCCCTCACGCGGGTGCACGGGAATTTCCACCGCCTTGAGCTGCAGCCGTTCCAGCACCTGCAGGCAGGCGTAGAAGGTCGGTGATTCGATGGCCACCAGGTCGCCCGGCTGGGTCACGCACTGCAGGCAGAGGTTGAGTGCCTCCATGGCGCCGTTGCTGATCACCAGCTCCTCCATCGGCAGCATCACACCGCTGACCATGTAGCGCAGGGCGATCTGCCGGCGCAGGTCGGCGTTGCCTGCGGTCATGTCGGCGATGATCTCGTGCGGCGAGAGCATGCGCAGGGCGTGCGCCATGCTCTTGGCCAGGCGCGGCAGGGGGAATAGGTCGGGGCTGGGAAAGGCCGAGCCGAAGGCGACGGTGTGCGGGTCCTTCAGCGAAGCGAGCACCGAGAACACCAGTTCGCTGACGTCCACTTCGGTGGTCTGCGCGGCGTGGGCGGTCAGTTCCGGTTCGTGCAGCGGGCGCTTGGCGTGCTCGCGAACGAAGTAGCCGGAGCGTGCGCGGGCCTGGATCAGGCCACGATCTTCCAGCAGGTAGTAGGCCTGGAACACCGTGGATGGGCTGACCCCGTAGGTGCGGCTGGCATGACGCACTGACGGCACCTTCTCACCGGGGCCGAGCACGCCGGTACGGATCAGCTCGGCGATCTCGTCGGCAAATTTTTCGTAGCGTTTCATCCTGTCCTGGTTCACCGCCGCAAAGGGTATGGGCGAACACTTTACGGGGTGAGCGGCAGACATGGCAGTGCCTCGTGAAGGGGGGGACGTATCTCGAATCGCCCCGGATTGCATCCGGGCTACGACGCTTGCTCCCCTCTCCCATTCATGGGAGAGGGGCCGGGGGAGAGGGTTAGATACACCTCCGTGTAACCGTTACCCCCTCTCCCTAGCCCTCTCCCCGTGGGGGAGAGGGGATTGATCGTGTCCACCTTTCGTTAGGTGAGCAGCACGGTTTACTGCGCCTCAACGCAGCGGTGCCAAGAAGGTGCTCTTGGTGCTTACATGACTCTGCGAATCGGCCTGGTCGCGCACTTCGAAACGCAGGGTCTGCGGCCCGGCAGCGTTGTGCGAGGCCGTCAGGGCGACGCTTACCGGCAGGTCGCGAATTTCCCCTGGAGCCAGGTTCAGCGTGCGCGGGCCGTGCAGTTCGAAGTCACCGGGCTCGACCAGACTGATGGCATAGCTGCGCGGCTGCTGGGTCTTGTTGATGATTTTCAAGCTGTAGATGTTCTCGATCTGGCCCACGGCGTTCTCGCGGAACAGGCCACGGTCACGGGTCACATCCAGGGAGATCAGCGGGCGCTCGGCCAGGGCCCAGACGAAGGCGCCGATCATCACCGCCAGCATCGCCGCATAGCCGATCAGTCGCGGGCGCAGCCAGTGGGTCGTACCGCCGGCTAGCTCGTGTTCGGAGCTGTAACGCACCAGACCACGGTCATAGCCGAGCTTGTCCATCACGTTGTCGCAGGCGTCAATGCAGGCGCCGCAGCCGATGCATTCGAGTTGCAGACCATCGCGAATGTCGATGCCGGTGGGGCAGACCTGTACGCACATGGTGCAGTCGATGCAGTCGCCCAGGCCTTCGGCCTTGTAATCAGCGTCCTTACGGCGTGGGCCACGGTTTTCGCCACGGGCGGCGTCGTAGGAGATGACCAGCGTATCGCTGTCGAACATCACACTCTGAAAGCGCGAGTAGGGGCACATGTCGCGGCACACCTTCTCCCGCAGCCAGCCGGCGTTGATGTAGGTGGCAGCGGTGAACGACAGCACCCAGAACGCGGTGGTCGCGCCCATCTCCAGAGTCAGCAGGTCGGTGGTCAGCTGGCGTACCGGAGTGAAGTAGCCAACGAAGGCCATCGCCGTGGCCACGCTGACAGCCAGCCACAGGCCGTGCTTGGCGCTGCGCCGGGCCAGTTTCTGCAGCGACCAGGGCGCGGCGTCGAGTTTGATGCGCTGGCCACGGTCACCTTCGGTGATCTGCTCCACGCGCATGAACACCCAGGTCCACACGCTCTGCGGGCAGGCGTAGCCGCACCAGACGCGGCCGGCCAGTACGGTGATGAAGAACAGGCCGAAGGCGGCGATGATCAGGATCGCCGAGAGCAGGATGAAGTCCTGCGGCCAGAAGGTCGCGCCGAAGATGTGGAACTGGCGGTTGTCCAGATCCCAGAGCACGGCCTGGCGGCCATTCCAGTCGATCCAGGCGGTGCCGAAGAACAGCAAGAACAGCAGGCCGGCACCGAGCAGACGCAAGTTGCGAAAGCGCCCGCTGAAACTGCGCGTGTGGATCGGGCCGCCGGCCTGGGCCGGTGTCAGGCGGATGGGTTTGGCGGGGTCGATGGTCTCGACGCTGCGCACGGGGATCAGATCGGTCATGTCGTTGCCCTCATCAGGCGTTTATTCAGGCTGGCGCCATGATCCGAGGGCAACTGATCGCAAAACAGACTCAGGTTTTCGATAAAAAAGCGGATCAGATCCGCTGCCAGGGCGTCAGGAAAAACAGCAGGCAGCGCTGCAGGTCTCGCAGCGTCTGTCGTCGAGGGTTATCAATCCGAGCAGCACAGCGATCGCCCTGCGACATCGCGCCGCGCCAATCAGCAGCTGATGGCGAGCACTGCCTGATTGATCTGATCCGGTTTTTTAGAGCTTTTCTGGCGCTGTTTTCGACGCACATTCGGCAGGCATAGTCGACGCCCCGTGATCAGGAGGCCTGCCGGTATGTACCAATACGACGATTATGACCGCGCACTGGTGCGCGAGCGCGTCGCCCAGTTCCGCGACCAGGTCCAGCGGCGCCTGGCCGATGAACTGAGCGAGGAGGAGTTTCTGCCGCTGCGCCTGCAGAACGGCCTGTACCTGCAAAAGCATGCCTACATGCTGCGTGTGGCTATCCCCTACGGCACTCTGTCGGCCAAGCAGATGCGTGCACTGGCGCATATCGCCCGCGAGTACGACCGCGGTTACGGCCACTTCACCACGCGGCAGAACATCCAGTTCAACTGGGTCGAGCTGGAGCGCGTGCCGGACATCCTCGACTGGCTGGCCGAGCACGACATGCATGCCATCCAGACCTCGGGCAACTGCGTGCGCAACATCACCACCGAGGCGTTTGCCGGGGTCGCCGCCGACGAATACCTCGACCCACGCCCGCTGGCCGAGATCCTGCGTCAGTGGTCGACGGTCAACCCGGAATTCCTGTTTCTGCCGCGCAAGTTCAAGATCGCCCTGTGCGCCGCCGAACAGGATCGCGCCGCCGTTCAGGTACATGACATCGGCCTGCAACTGTACCGTGATGAGGCCGACGAGCTGCGCCTGCGTGTGCTGGTTGGCGGCGGCCTGGGGCGCACGCCGATCATCGCCCAGACTCTGCGCGAGGGCCTGCACTGGCAGGACTGCCTGTCCTACGTCGAGGCCATCCTGCGGGTGTACAACCGCCATGGCCGGCGCGACAACAAGTACAAGGCGCGCATCAAGATCCTGGTCAAAGCCCTTGGCATCGAGTCCTTCGCCGCCGAGGTGGAGCGCGAGTGGCAGCCGATCAAGGACGGCCCGGCACGCCTTACCGAGGACGAGTACCAGCGTGTCGCGGCGTCCTTCCGCAAACCGGCCTACGTGCCGCAGGACGCCCTCGACCTCGACTTCGGCACCCATCTGGCGCGCGACGAGGCCTTCGCCCGCTGGGTCTCGCGCAACGTCATGGCGCATCAGGTGCCCGGCTACCTCAGCGTGGTGCTGTCGACCAAACCGGGCATCAGTGCGCCGCCCGGCGACGTCAGCGCCGAACAGATGGAAGCGTTGGCGGACTGGAGCGAGCGCTACGGCTTCGGCGAGATTCGCGTCGCCCACGAACAGAATCTGGTGCTGCCCGACGTGCGCAAGAGCGACCTTCATGCGTTGTGGAGCGAAGCGCAGGCGGTCGGGCTGGGCACCGCCAACGCCGGCCTGCTGACCGACATCATCGCCTGCCCCGGCGGTGACTTCTGCTCGCTGGCCAACGCCAAGTCGATCCCCATTGCCCAGGCGATCCAGCAGCGCTTCGACGACCTCGACTACCTGCATGATCTGGGCGAGCTGAGCCTGAACATCTCCGGCTGCATGAACGCCTGCGGCCATCACCATATCGGCAACATCGGCATCCTTGGCGTCGACAAGAACGGCAGCGAGTGGTACCAGCTGACTCTCGGCGGTAGTCAGGGCCGGCAGGCGGCGCTTGGCAAGGTGATCGGCCCGTCGTTCGCCGCCGAGCAGGTGCCCGAGGTGATCGAGCGCATCGTGCGCACCTATGTCGATCAGCGGGAGGTCAACGAAGGTTTTCTCGACACCTTCCAGCGCATCGGTCTGGAGCCATTCAAGGCGAACGTCTACAGCCGCGAGGAGGTGGCATGAATAACCTGATTCGCCTGGTCGAGGGCCAGGCCTGCATCGTCGACGATGATCCCTGGCAACTCGACGCTGAGGCTGACGCGCCACTGGTCCTGCCGCTGGCCGCCTGGCGCGAACGGCAGTCTGCCGAGGTACTGCAGGGCAGGGCGGTCAGCGCCGACGGCCTGCTGCTGCAGGTGGACGACGAGCCGGAGGCACTGCAGCCGTTGCTGGCCAGCCTGCCGCTGATCGCCATCGATTTTCCCAGCTTCCGCGACGGCCGAGGTTACAGCCAGGCCTACCTGCTGCGCACCCGTTTGGGCTGGCGCGGTGAGTTACGCGCGGTGGGTGATGTGCTACGCGACCAGTTGGCGCACATGCGCCAGTGCGGCTTCGATGCCTTCGCCGTGCGCGCCGACAAATCGCTGGAAGATGCACTCAAGGGCCTGCAAGGGCTCAGTGTGTTGTATGGTCGCTCGGTTATCGAGCCGCGTCCGCTGTTTCGTCGGGGACGCCGTAAGGAGGAGTCGAGATCATGATGGTGCGTGGCCTGTTCTGGCTGGTATTGCTGCAGTTGTTCGGCATAGCCCTCAATCATTGGCTGTTGCCGATGCTGCCGGCCTCGATCATTGGCCTGCTGCTGCTCTCGGTCTGGCTGATGTGGCGCGGCGCCGTACCTGAGCCGCTGCAACAGGCTGCCGGTGGTTTGCTGCCTTACCTGCCGCTGCTGCTGGCCGTGCCGGCTTCCGGGATCATGACCAGCAGCGACCTGCTGCTCGGTGAATTGCCGGTGATCGCCACGGCGCTGGTGCTGTCGCTGCTGGTGACCGTGCCGTTCTGTGGCTGGCTGCTGCAGACGCTGATCCGCCGTCAGGAGCGCAAGGGATGACATTGCTGACTCATCACCCGCTGTTCGCCATCGCCCTGACCCTGGCGGCGTTTCTGATCGCCGCCTGGCTCTATCGCCGCAGCGGCTGGCTGTTGCTGCAGCCGGTGCTGGTATCGGTGACGCTGATCGTCGCCACCTTGCTGCTATGCGGCGTGGATTACGCCACCTACCGCGCTGGCGCCGAGCCCGTTGCCTGGCTGCTGGGGCCGGCCACCGTGGCGCTGGCGGTGCCGCTGCAGCACAACATCAAGCGCATCCGCCAACTGTTCTGGCCGGTGATGATCACCCTCACTGCCGGCGGCGTGCTGTCGGTAGCGCTGACCCTGGCCATCGGCTGGGCGCTGGGCGCCGACTGGAGCGTGGTGATGAGCCTGGCGCCGAAGTTCGTGACCATGCCGATTGCCATGCCGGTGGCCGAGCAGATCGGCGGCGTCGCTTCGCTGGCTGCGGTGATGGTCATGCTCACTGGCGTGATTGGCACGGCCATGGGGCCGCTGCTGCTGCGCTGGGCAGGGGTGGATCATCCGGCTGCACGCGGCCTGAGCTACGGCATCAATGCCCATGCCATCGGCACCGCGCATGCCTTGCAGGAGGGTGAGGAGTGCGGCGCCTTCGCCGCCCTGGCGATGAGCCTGCTGGGCATCGGCACTGCCTTGCTGTTGCCACTGCTGCTAGCCTGATTCGGGCGGGATTCCGCCATTTCCAGGGGGCTCCTCCGGTGGATCTGGCGAGTTCCCGCCAGCCCCGTGCTGGCTGTGTGGCAGAAAGCCGCACAGGGACTGCTGAATCCTTTCAGCGGCACGCATATTGCTCCAGCACGCGGCGCGATCGGAATACGCCCGCCAAGAGGCCTGGAAATACCCTTCCTCCCGCCGCGCCGCAGATCTGCGGCTATCGCCCATGTGCGGCCCAAACGGCCGCTGCCCGAAACCTTGCCAGCACGGCTGTTGTCGTCGTGCGATGAACTGGACTGTCCCATGAAGAAAATCCTGCTGACGCTGCTTTGTCTCAGCGTGATCGGTTGCTCCAAGCCCCGCGAGCCCGAGAAAACCGTCGACGTGCTGCTGATCGGCGCTGGCGTGATGAGCGCCACCCTCGGCACCTACCTCCACGAGCTGCAGCCGGACTGGAGCATCGAAATCTACGAGCGCCTCGACCAGGTAGCCGCCGAAAGCTCCAACGGCTGGAACAATGCCGGCACCGGCCACTCAGCCTTTTGCGAGCTGAACTACACCCCGGAAACCGCCGACGGTGGCATCGATATCAGCAAGGCGATCGCGATCAACGAGTCGTTCGAGATCTCCAAGCAGTTCTGGGCCACCCAGGTCGAGCGTGAGGTGCTGAGCAAGCCCAAGAGCTTCATCAACATCACCCCGCACATGAGCTTCGTCTGGGGTGACGACAACGTCGAATACCTGCGCAAGCGCCATGCTGCGCTGCAGCACAGCAACCTGTTCCGTGGCATGGAGTTCACCGAGGATCACGCGCAGATCGCCCAGTGGGTACCGCTGGTCATGCAAGGTCGTGATCCGCAGCAGAAGGTCGCCGCCACCCGCATGGCCATCGGCACCGACGTCAATTTCGGCGAGATCACCCGTCAGCTGATCGACTCGCTGATCGGCAAGGAGCAGGCCAGCCTGCACCTGGAGCACGAAGTCCGCGACCTCAAGCGCAACGATGACGGCACCTGGCGCGTGATCGTCGCCGACCTGGCCAAGGGCGGCGCCGAGCAGAGCATCAACGCGCGCTTCGTCTTCATCGGCGCTGGTGGTGGCGCGCTCAAGCTGCTGCAGAAATCCGGTATCGAAGAAGCCAAGGGCTACGCCGGCTTCCCGGTCGGTGGCCAGTTCCTGATGACGCGTAATCAGGACGTGGTTGCCCAGCACCTGGCCAAGGTCTACGGCAAGGCGTCGGTCGGCTCGCCGCCCATGTCCGTGCCGCACCTGGACACTCGCGTGATCGACGGCGAGAACGTGCTGCTGTTCGGCCCGTTCGCCACCTTCTCCACCAAGTACCTGAAAAACGGCTCGCTGCTCGACATGTTCAGCAGCATGACCACTGACAACTTCATGCCGATGGTCAACGCCGGCATGGACAACTGGTCGCTGAGCACCTACCTGATGGGCCAACTGATGCTCAGCCAGGAAGACCGCATGGCCTCGCTGCGCGAGTACTTCCCCGAGGCGCAGGACGCCGACTGGGAGCTGATCAATGCCGGCCAGCGCGTGCAGATCATCAAGAAGGATGCCGAGAAGGGCGGCGTGCTGCAGTTCGGTACCGAAGTGGTGACCTCTGCCGACGGCAGCATCAGCGCGCTGCTTGGCGCCTCGCCGGGTGCTTCCACCGCCGCGCCGATCATGCTGCACCTGATCGAGAAGGCCTTCGCCGACAAGGTCGCCACCCCTGAGTGGCAGGAGCGCCTGAAGGAGATCATCCCGTCTTACGGTCAGAAGCTGAACGACGACCTGGCACTGACCAACCGCATCCGCCAGTGGAGCAGCGAGCGTCTCGAACTGCAGCACATCGAAGTGGCGCCGGACGTGGAAATGGCCGTTGAGCCCGAACCGGCTGCAGTGACTCTGTAAGGCTATAACCGCTGTAAAGAAACCCGCCCTGCGTGATGCGCACGGCGGGTTTTTTCTTGGGCCCGGATTACATCCGGCTACTGGCTATCGCCCGCAAGCGGGCTCCTACGGGGCGTGGTTTGTTCTGTAGGAGCCCGCTTGCCGGCGAGCCTGGCAGTCATCTCTGGCGATGACGCCGGGCGATTATTCGGTCAGCGTCATCAGAATATCGGCATACCAGGTGCAGTTCAGCCCCAGGGCCTCGTCCTGATCCTCGTCTCGATTGCCCAACAGGCGCGTGGAGTGGATGCCGAGCAGATGCCAGGGCAGTTCACCCTCGACGCTGGCGCGTTTGACCACTGGCGCGCCGCTCAGGCCGCGATGGGTGCGCCCGTCGGTGAGGAAGTAGCCCAGCCCGTGGAAACGCAAACCAAAGGACGAAGCCAGCCCGGCATGGCGTGCCACCGGCATGCGGTGCAGGGTGTCCTGAAAACCCAGCGGGAAGCCCACCACCAGCAGCGTCGAGCCGATTTCCACATGCTCGTCTGCTTGCAGCAGGTGCTGTGGGGTGAAGGCCTGGTAAGCGCCGTTGTCGGGAAGGGCGGACTGATCCAGTTCGATCACCGCCACGTCGATCTCGCCCGCGCCATCCATGCCCTGACGCCACAGGTGCTGGTCGCCGTCGTACAGCGGGATGGAAAAGCTGACGGTGCTGGCCAGGTTGTCTGCGTCGGTATGCAGCTCGATCTGCAGGCTATCCGGCTGATGGCCGCTCGGCTCGTCGAGCATCACGTGACGGCTGGTGACGAGGAACAGCCGTTGATCCCGGCGGAAGAAGAAACCGCTGGCGTTGGTCAGTACCTGCCCAGTCGCCAGCGTGGTGATGCGTGCAGCGCTCAACATCAGGGAATCGATCATGGCCAGGGCCTCCTGCCGGTATGTGGTCTATCACTGACTGCCAAACCCATGACAGGTTCGTCTGTTTGTTCTGAGCCTCCGCCATAGTGGATGTAACACGTGACATCCATCCGAGGCAGTAGCGGGGCGGTAGGGTGCGCTGTGCGCACCGGTGGCTACGGTGATTCGAAGGTGCGCACAGCGCACCCTACACACATCACGGTGCGGCCGGCTCGTCCTCATTGCGATCCAGCGCTACCTGACGAATAGACAGGCGAATCTCCGCTGGCAGCACGCGCTTGGCGGCGCCTTCGGCCAGCTCGCTGAGCAGCGGATGATGGCTGAGCTTGCCGGCCTCGTCCTGGCGCAGCACGCCCTGATCCAGCAGGCTCTGGATGAAGTGACGGAACAGGCTCTTGTCGAAGAACTCCGGCGCGTTCAGACCATGCAGGATCGACAGGCGCTGCGCCATGACCGTGCACAGGTCTTCCAGCTCCTCGGCGCTGATCGCGTTCTGCCCGGCGTTGAGCAGCAGGGCGATGGCCATGTAGAAGCGCTGCAGGGTCTGAGCCACCGAGCGTGACAGCAAGGTCAGCAGCACGAACTGGCGCGAGCTGGGCGCCGGGCGCACGTACACGTCGCCCTCGACCTTGAGCAGGCCCTGTTCGACGAAGGCCGCCAGCCACTGGTCGATCACGCCTTCCAGCTCGCTCTGCTCCCAGCGGATGAACAGCTCGGATTGCAGATACGGATACAGCGCGCCGGCGTAGCGCAGGATCTGCTCGCGGCTGATCCGCGCACTGCTCTGGAAGAAACTGGCCAGCAGCGCCGGCAAGGCGAAGATGTGCAGCACGTTGTTACGGTAGTAGGTCATCAGGACGGCGTTCTGCTCATCCAGATAGAGAATCTTGCCCAGCGCGTCCTTCTGTTCGGCCAGCAGATCCATGCCCTTGACGTGCTCGATCAGCGCTGCGCCGTCGCCTTCCGGCAGGGTGGTGTGCGGTGAGTAGGGCACCGCGCGCAGCAGCGCCAGGTACAGGTCGAGCACACGCGCCAGGGCTCGGTCGTCCAGGGCCAGCTTGCTGGTGGACAGCAGCGCCAGCGCCACCAGGTTGACCGGGTTGATCGACGCCGCCTCGTTGAGGTGACGCGCCACGCGCTCGCCCAGGCGGTTGGTGGTGTCGTTGAGCCAGGCCGGGCGGTACTGCGGGGCCAGCTCCTGTTGACGCCAGCCGGGCTGCTGCTGGTCGAGGAACTCCGCCAGCTTGATCGGCTCGCCGAAGTTCACCGAGACCTGGCCGAAACGCTGCTTGAGGGCGCCGAGCACCTTGAACAGGTCGAAGATCGACTCCTTCTTCTTGCTCGCGCCACGCAGTTCGCCCAGGTAGGTGCGGCCTTCCAGCACGCGTTCGTAGCCGATGTACACCGGCACGAAGACGATGGGCAGGCGATTGCTGCGCAGGAAGCTGCGCAGGGTGATGGCCAGCATGCCGGTCTTCGGCCGCAGCATGCGTCCGGTACGCGAGCGGCCGCCCTCGACGAAGTATTCGACCGGGAAACCCTTGCTGAACAGGGTGTGCAGGTATTCGTTGAACACCGCCGTATACAGCGGGTTGCCCTTGAAGGTGCGGCGCATGAAGAAGGCGCCGCCACGGCGCAGCAGGCCGCCGATCACCGGCATGTTGAGGTTGATGCCGGCGGCGATGTGCGGCGGCGTCAGGCCATTGCGGAACAGCAGGTAGGACAGCAGCAGGTAGTCGATATGGCTGCGATGGCAGGGCACATAGATCACCTCATGGCCCTGGGCGATGTCACGCACACCTTCGACGTTGTGCACCTTGATGCCGTCGTAGATCTTGTTCCAGAACCAGGAAAGCACCAGCTCGAGGAAGCGGATCACCGTGTAGGTGTAGTCCGAGGCGATCTCATTGCCGTAGCGCAGCGCCTGGGTTTCGGCCTTCTCCAGGCTGATCTTCTCGCGTTCGGCTTCCTCGGCAATCGCCTGGCGCACCATCGGGTCATGTACCAGGCCTTTGACCAGGTTGCGCCGGTGCGACACGTCCGGGCCGATCACCGCTGCCTTCTGGTTGCGGAAGTGCACGCGCAGGATGCGATGCACCATGCGCAGGGTGCGCTCCTGGCCCTTGTCCTGCTCGACCAATTCTCGCAGGTGAATTGGTGTGGAGAACTGCACGCGGGTCTTGCGCCCGAGAATCAGGATGCTGACCAGCCGGCGCAGGCGCCCGGTCACCGCCCAGCTGTCGGCGAACAGCAGTTTCCATGGGCTGGTTTCGCGGTCCGGCGACTGGCCCCAGAACACGCTGACCGGGACGATCTGTGCGTCATCCACGGCATGCTGGCTGAGGGCGGTGACCACGCGATCAAGGGTCGGCGAGATGCCGCGCTTGTCCTGGCGGCCGAACCAGTCCGGCTCCGGTGTCAGGTAAAAGAAGGCGGCGGGCTCGATGTGTTCCCCGACCGCTACCGGCAACACCGGGCGCGGCAGGCCGGCCTTGGTGCACTCGCGATCGACCACGGCCAGGTCGCTCACCGACGGCTGCTGCAGCACGTAGAACACCGGCTTGCTGCGGTCGAGCTTGAGCGTGAAGGCGGACTGGTTGATGGTTTCCGAGCGTACCCAGAGGTACAGCAGGCGGCGCAACGATCCGAAGACGAGGCGGCGGAAGGGGGAACGGGTCATACGGACTCTGCTTGTATGGCAAAACGAGCGGTGGCTCGGGAAGGGCGCTAGTGTGCCGCAAGCCCGCCTGGCCGGCAAAAAACTTCCGGGAGAAGTTTTTGACGTCGCTCCGCGACGGCCCTTGAGGTGGCCGCCATGGATGGCAGGACACAAAAAACTCGTGCGTCCAGGCAGTCAGCCCGGCCAGCATGCAGGCAGCGTATGACGAAAAAACGGTCGACTACTCAGCACCCGTTGATCAACAGAACCGTAAAGCGGGTCTCGGGTTCCCGATCAGAATGCTGAGTCAGCTCGACCCGAGGGTGCGGATCGCCTCCTGACATGCTGGTTGCGCCCGGGTCCTGGGTAGGAGCGAGCTCTGCTCGCGAAGCTTTTGTGCTTGAGGATTCGCGAGCAGAGCTCGCTCCTACAGATGTCCTTGTAGGGTGGGCCGGGCGGCGGTCCGCTTCAGCGTTGTAGGGTGGGCTTCAGCCCACCAAGTTGTGATTTCGCAATCCACTTGCTGCACCGCGGACCCCTACGCCAACTTCATCACCACAACACCGGCCGCGATCACCGCGCACGCCACGAGGCGAATCGGCCGCAACCTTTCCTTGAGCAACACCACCCCCAGCAGCACGGCGAACACCACGCTGGTCTCGCGCAGGGCCGAAACCAATGCCACCGGCGCCTGGGTCATGGCCCAGATGACGATGGTGTAGGCCGCCATCGACATCGCCCCACCGGCCAGCCCGCCACGCCAGTGCGGGCCCAACTGCAGGAAGGCCCGCGGCCCACGGCTGATGGCCAATACCGCCGCCATCACCACACCGTTGACGGTGAACAGCCACAGCGAATAACTCAGCGCATCGCCATTGTTGCGCGCGCCCATGGCATCGCTGAGGGTGTAGCCGGCGATGAACAGTGCCGTCATCAACGCACAGCCCAGCATTGCCCCCTGTGGCGCCTTGTGATGCCCGCCGCGCAGCGCCATCAGCCAGATGCCCAGCACCAGAACCAGCAAACCCAGCAACTGCAGGGCACCGAGCCCGTCATGCAATAACAGCAGCGACAGCAGGGCGACCATCAGCGGCGAGCTGCCCCGCGCAATCGGGTAGACCTGGCCCAGGTCGCCGTACTGGTAGGCGCGGGCGAGGAAGAAGTTGTAGCCGATATGCAGCAGCGCCGACAGCGCGATCCACGGCCAGGCCGAGGCTTGTGGCAGCGCCACCAGCGGAAGGGCGCAGAGCGCCACCAGGCCGGCACCGATCTGAATCAGCGTGGCGGTGAGGAAGCGATCCAGACCAATCTTGAGCAGAGCGTTCCAGCCGGCATGCAGGGCAGCGGCGGCGATGACGGCGAGAAAGACCGTGGTTTCCAAGGCGGGCCTCGAAGGCAGGCGGTTGTCGAAGAAATTCAGCAGGAGCAGTGCGGATGCCGCTCGGCTCGAAGTGATGTGGCTGAGGTGCCGTGTCGGTCGTCAGTCTGCCGCAAGCTCGATTTTCGGGCAAAACCCATTACCGCATGATGGCAGCACAGTGGCGCAACAGTGCCTATGATTCAACGCAAGGCGATGGATCACGCCCCGCGACGCTGAACCAAAGGGCAACAGACCCTGGCCCCAACAGCTAGAAAACAGCCCGCCCGTGAAAGGCTTGGAGAACAAGGCGATGACCCCGCCCAGCACGCCGATCGACGCGCATGACGCCGTCGCTCGACGCCCTCGAATCGCAACACCCTTGAACCTGCTGATCGTTCTGGCGAGCGTATTCGTTGCCGTTGTCTGGCTGATCACCCTGCAACGCATCGCCTTCGAACGTGAGCAGGCGCTGGCTGCGGAAATGGAAGCCAACTCCAGTCTGGCCATCGCCTTCGAGCAGCAGGTGTTCCGCGCGCTGAAGGCGGCCGAGCAGGTGGCGGCTTTCGTGCGCGAGCAGTACCGCCGGCAGGGCAAGGCCATCGACCTGCGCCGCTGGGTCGAGGACGGCGTGATCCGCGAGGAGATGTTCACCATCGTCAGCGTGGTGGACGAGCAGGGCGATATCGTCAGCAGCAGCCAGAACACCGGCCCGGTCAACTACGCCGACCGCGAGTTCTTCACGGCGCAGCGCGATGCCCGTATCGATCACCTGTTCATCAATCAGCCGGTACTCGGTCGGGTTTCCGGGCGTTGGCTGATCCCCATGTCGCTGCGTATCGAGCGCGATGATGGTAGCTTCGCCGGCGTCGTGGTGATGGCCGTGCGTCCAGAGGACGTCACGCGTTTCTTCCAGCAGGTCGATCTGGGCCCACAGGGGCTATTGGAGCTCGCCGGCCTCGACGGCGTGATACGTGCGCGCAAGATTGGCGCACGCAGCGAATTTGGCCTGGGTGCCGAGTCGCTGGCCTGGTTCCAGCGGCAAAAGCTGCATGACGCCGATGATTTCCACGACAGTGGCGAGGGGCTCGATGGCGTCGCCCGTATCGTCAGCTACCGCACCATGAGCGGTTATCCCCTGATGATTACCGTGGCCACCGCCTACGACGAGGAGATGGCGACGACCTTGCAGCGGCGTTCCACCTACCTGATGGCCGCAGTCGGCGTCACCCTGGTGGTCATGCTGTTCGTTGGCCTGCTGGCGCTGATGCTGGTTCGCCAACGTGCGGCCACCGATGCCCTGCAAGGCAGCGAAGCACTGTTTCGCGCCACCTTTCACCAGGCGGCCATGGGTATCGCCCACATCAGCCCCGAGGGTCGGATATTGCGGGTCAACGAGAAATTCGCGCGCATGCTGGGGCGCCCGCCCGAGGCGCTGCAAGGCGCCAATATTTTCGACCTGAGCGACGCTGAAGTAGCTGCCGCCGCCCGCAGCTTCCTGAGCGAGCAACTGGTCAGCGAGGCACGCGCGCTTTCCCCGGAAATCGAGAAAACCTATCGGCGTGAGGATGGCTCGCTGATCTGGGTATGCGAGGCCTCGAGCGTCGTCCGCAATCGGCAGGGTTACCCGGAGTTCCTGGTGCTGGTCACGCAGGACATCACCGAGCGCAAGCACCTGGAAGCGCGCCTTTGTCATGACGCCGAGCATGACGCCCTCACCGGGCTGGCCAACCGCGTCAGGTTCCACCAGCGGCTCGACCAGGCGCTGGAGTCCGTGCGCGACCAGCAGCAGCTGTGCGCCGTGCTCTATATCGACCTGGATGGATTCAAGGAAATCAACGACCGCCACGGCCATACGGCCGGCGATAGCCTGCTGCAGATGGCCGCCAGGCGTCTGGAAGGATGTGTGCGCAGCACCGACACGGTCGCACGCTTCGGCGGTGATGAGTTCGGCATCGTCCTCGGCAATCTGCATGGCAGTCAGGATTGCGAGACGGTGGCGCTCAAGGTGCTGGATGTACTGGCCAAGCCGTTCGATCTGGACGGCAGTATGGTGCGGATATCGGCGAGCGTGGGCGCCGCTCTGTTTCCGCTGCACGCTGAAGGCGGCCAGGACCTGCTGAAACGTGCGGACCAGGCCATGTACGCGGCCAAGTACGCGGGCAAGAACCGTTTTCACAGTGCTGACGGATAGGGCTGATCATGGCTTGAGCAGCCATCGTCGGATCTTCGCCTGAATAGCTGTGACGGCTACTGGTCTGCGACAGGCTGAGTCGAAACGCCCTGTTCGCCAGCCACCAGCAGCTGCCTGCGCCATTTCCACTCCAGCATGCCCAGACCTCCCACGAACGCAGCCTCGCCGAGCACATGGCAAAGCCCCGGTAGCGTCATCACCGGGGCAAAGGTCGCAGCGATACCAAGGCATGCCAGCGCCCAGAATCCGTTGGCTACCGCCAGCAGCTTGATCAGCGCTTCGGTGCGCCGCACACGAATCGCCAGCGAAAAGGAAAAGCAGGCATAGGCGATATTGACCGCGCCGATGAAGCTCAGCAGCTCGCGGGGCAGGGCATACCAGCCGCTCAACCAGGGGGCCAGCAACAGAACCACAACGCCCGCGCTCGCAGCGGCCATGCAGTCCAGCCAGAGGATATGCCTGATCATTCCCATGAGGTTCGCCTCAAGCGCTGCGCCGCTTTTGCACGGCCAGCAGGAACAGCAGGGTAAAGGCGATCACCAGCAGATCCAGAGCGATGGCGGGCGCGGCCTTGCTCAGGTAATCCTGGCCATGGATCAGCAGCAGCGACACGAAGATGGCCTTGCTCAGCGCGGCAATGACGGCGCAGAGAACCCGATGCTTCGGGCTCAGCGCACCATAGATCAGCAGTACGCCCATCAACCCGACCAGCGCCGACCAACTGCGAACGACCAAAGATTGCAACTGCCCATCGAAGGATGCGCCAAACATCGACTGCAGCGCCTCCTGCGGGGCGAACAGGCCGTAGAACATGGTCGCCGTGAGAACGCCGGATAGCAGCATCAGCCATCTGAAATTGCGTGCAATGAAGTCCATCACTGTTTACGTCCTTGTTGTTATGAGCGTGCCTGAGAGTAGACGCGATTCGTCAATGGGGGGCGGCTAGCCACGTTCCAGCGGGATATCGAAATGCAGCACGTCTTCTCGGATGCCGAGCTTGGTATAGAGGGCGATGGCAGGGTCGTCGCCGTAGTCCGCCTGCACGTAGATGACATAGGCCCCTATGGCCGCTGCGATGTGCTTCAACTGCTCGATCATCGCCGTCGCGATGCCCCGCCGACGATGCGGCTGCGCGACGGCCAGGTCGTAGATGTAGATTTCCGCGCGCGCCTGCTCGAATTTGGGCAGCAGGTAGGCCGCCAGTCCGCCGACCACCTGCCCATCGGCCAATGCGGCAATGGCGAAGAACGCATTACTCGCCAGCAGCCCCTGCAGGTAGGCATCGTCCGGCTGCGCTGCCGTGTAGGTCGCTGGTTCCCCGAAGGCCTCGCCGAACATGCTCAGCATCGCGCGCATGACATCGACATGCTCGCTGCCGAGCGTCTGGATCGAAACGCCGTGTTCTTCTTTCATGGCAATCACCTCTAGGTAGGGGGGAGGGTGCTGGTGGCCAGGTTGGGCAACACAATCGGTCCCGCGAATACGCCTGCAAATCCTCGCTCAGGGCAAGGTCGCCAGCCGTATGCAGGTTATGGCTTCAGACGCTGCCTGGCCTTGTCGTGGGATTCCGGGATCAACGAACCCCACTGAGCGCTGTCCGCGTTCAGGGTCAGGGTGAATTCCTCATCGCCGTCGCCCTCTTCGACGAAGGTGACCAGCCAGACGGCGCCCTGCCGGGAAATCTCCTGCCGCTTCCATTGCGCACTGTGGTGATCCATGTTCGCGACGTGTCGTTTGGCGTGGCACAGCGCGGCCTCTTCGGAGCGCAGCGGTGGCGCAGGGCAATGGCTGTTGTGATTCAGATAGTGCTCGAACACTTCGTTGTCGCCAATGGCGTGAACGGCTTCGACGACGATCCTGCCTTGCTTGTCCATCAAGCCGCATTGGCCGCCGCGGAGCAGGGTGTGCTCGCCATGCTGTTCTTCCACGAAGGGGCCGTTGCACACCACTGCATGCCCGTAGTCGTAAGGCAATAACAGATCGAAGCCGGGCGTCAGCACGGTCTCCAGTCGTTCGTCGATAAAGACCATCCGGTCCTTCACCAGGCCTCGGGCAAGGCCCTCCCTGAAATAGTCGCAGCCATTGTCGAAGAACAGCACACGTTGCGAGCGTCCGTCCTGCAGCAGGTAGAAGGCATCGCTCGCCGCGAGGATGACGCAGGCCATGCCGTTGCTGTCGAAGGCCAGGTTCTCGGCGTGCTCGCTGTCGAGCTTTAGCCGATCGCCCTCAACCACGCCGCAGTGCTCAAAGTAGGCAACGCTGCCATCGTCACGTTTGCTGGGATAGACGCAGGACTCACCGGCCATGGCCAGGGACGAGCACAATGAAAGTGCCAAGAGGATGATGGACTTCATAGGCTTCCTGCTCTGTTCGGATGGTGAGGCGCCAACGGCCTGGCTCCGCTCGTGATCAATATGCTGACGGAAGCGCCGCTTATGCTGCTGTGACATGGCCCGGAAAGCATGAACCGGGCAAGTGTGTTTTCACTCAATCGTGCTGAAGGAATGTGCACTCATTGCATGCTCTAGCGTTTGGTTAAGGGGCGGGCTTTAGCCAGTCCCAGCGAGCGAAGCGAACAGTTTGAATCAGTTGTTAGGTACTCGTTATCGCACGGAGCGCTTCGTTGAGTGCAGAAACTACTGTGGGTCGCATTTTTGGTGATTTCAATTTTGCTGGAAGGCGACTTAGCCAATGCCTATTCGGGCCGAGAGTCGTTCCGCGGAGCGTTGATAAACGACGAGTTGTTGGCAGAGGATTCCGTGACAAAATTCTGATGCACTCTGCAACCTGCTCAGAGGAAGAAAAATACAAAACCGTGCCTTGAATCTCAACGCATATGATTACAAAGCCCTTGTGAGGTATTGCCTTGGGGGCCTCAGGTAAAAATTTATTGGATTTAAACCATGGTTCGCCGTCTTGCTCTATGTGTACCCAAAACGCGAGGGGAGCATCTCGCCACGAATCAGCGTATTCGATCCAATACTCAGCGGCGGCCATAAGAGTACCTAACGTTTGGCTAAGGGGCGGGCTTTAGCCCGTCCCAGTGAGCGAAGCGAACGATTTGAGCCAGTTGTTAGGCGTCATAGTTCGTGGTTATTTTTTTGAAGTACTTGGTGTTGTATGCGATTATGGCTAAGCCAAAAATTATAAAGCCTGCGCCGAGCGTCATTAGAAATGGCTCGCTTCCATTTTTTATGCCAAACCCGAGGAAGGAGATTCCTATGAATATATTGAATATAGGGCCAAACAATGATGCCCTGGGTGATGATGAGTAAGATTTTTTAGTATTTTGAATCAGCGTATTCAAATGGGTTACTTCTGCTTCATGCGCGCCTTTGCATGCAAGTCCATCGTTTAAATCTGTGCAGCAGTCCGGGCATAATGCGCGCTGGCAGTGTTTGCAGATACCAATGGCTTCTGTTGGATGGTTAAAGCACTGCATGATTCCTCCTTGATGCCTAACGTTTGGTTAAGGGGCGGGCTTTGGCCCGTCCCGAGTGAGCGTAGCGAACGGCTTGAACCACTAGTTAGGGATGGCCGCAGATGTTCATGGGTTTTGTAATGCTTCTAGTGCTTGCTCAATTCGTGGCAGGAAATTTCTATAAATACTTGTTGCGGTGTCGACATATCCTGCGGAGATATAAATGTAGCCAGGGCGCTCAAAAGACTCGTGATTGTCGGTGGATAGCAAGCGAAGTCGAGTGGGCAGCTCATCTATTAGTGAGTATGCGTCGATGACTTTAGGTATTGTCGATAGTGGCAGAAGACCAATTTTAGAAATTAGACTCTGATAAACAGATTGGGAATATCTCTCTGGAAAGAATGCGCCACTATCCTCTTCTACTCTGTCCGTTTCGTTTCTTTCGTTGATAGGTGTGCCAATTCGTGAAAATGCTCTTCTTGCTAACTCTAGTTCAGCATGAAGTGCGGCCCTCAAGGTTTCCTTCTCATGGTTAATGTTTCGCTCATGCTGCTTTCTTGAAAGACGAGCATTCGTGTACAGGGTGAATATTACGCCCGAGAAACCGATGAGCCCCACGATAATCGTCTGGAAGTCTTTAGCTAATTGGTATAGGTACTCGGGCATATGTAATTCCCTAACGTTTGGTTAAGGGGCGGGCTTTAGCCCGTCCCAGTGAGCGAAGCGAGCGATTTGAACCACTTGTTAGCAGGCAAATCACGCTGATTGGTCAATGTTTATGCCGCACAGTGGGCAATGTTTTACTTTTTTAGGTAACGCTAGTGGTGAGCCGCTATTCATTAGCATTGAACCTATATTTCCTTTGCATGCAGGGCATTTTGTAGTGAACTTGATTGCCAGCATCAAAGCGAAGCCAAAGAAAAATAAAGAAAATGACAGAAACGGCGGTTCTTTGTTTTGGTTCAAATAATATTGAATTAAGACTCCGGTGAGCAAAAGCCCGCCATAAACTGCGGCACTAGCAAGCCTTATTCGGGTGTTGATGACGTTCCGGATTGTCACGATTTTTCCTTTGACTGCTAACGTTTGGTTAAGGGGCGGGCTTTAGCCCGTCCCAGTGAGCGAAGCGAACGGTTTGAACCAGTTGTTAGGCATGTGGCTATTCAATAAGGTGGCTCTCCAGTTCCTTTTCCACAGAAATACTTCTGTTGTGATACTCCTTTAGCCAGATGAATTTACTCAGAACCCTTGTTATTTTTTCATGATCTTTCGATCCGCTTTCGGCTCGTTCTAGATTGGCTGTTATCTCATCTAGCTTTCTTTTGAGAGCTTCGGAGTGGCGTTGAATAAAATTTTTCGTTGCCGCTTTTTGCGCTATAAGCCCGATGGGGTTGGTAAGCGCTGCGCGTGCCACGGCTGCGCTTTTTACACTCGATGAGGATAGGCTATACCCGATATAGTCTAGAAATAAGTGCCCATCCTTAGGATCACTTTGAATCAAGGATCTTCCGCCGTACATTAGTTTTGACAAAAGCTCAATTTTTTCGATGAGTTTTTTGTTTTCTCTAATGCTGGGATGCAAGACAATCCTTGGGGTTTTCGCAATCTCGCTTTCTGCCAAATATGCCTCAATTACTCCCTCTCCTACCGCGAAGTTGTCTTTAATATAGGCGTACTTTGAGGAGATTCCGCCCCTTAGAAAAATACCCTTTTCTGAGAAGCAGTTAAAAATTACTGTCTGAAGCCTCATGCATATAATGAATAATGCATTTGCCGAGTGCATAAACCTAAGCTCTTCGCTGATTGATTCGTCAACTTCTTTTGGTTTGTATGTGATTATGATTGAGTCGGAAACAAAGCAGCTGTTGATGTCATAGTATTTATATAGATCGAACTCGTCTTTCTTGTATCGTTCTTTGACTTCTGTGCGGTTGGAGAAGTCCAGTATGTTTCTATTGGTTTCCATGAACTCAACGAAGTCTTTGGCGTCTTCATCAGAGCTTATAGATCCATTTGCGTCTCTGTAGCCAAGCATGTCTACAAATAAAGTCCATTGAAATAACTTCAAGGTTACCTCGTCAATGTTGGTGCCTAACGTTTGGTTAAGGGGCCGGCTTTAGCCGGTCCCGCAGTGAGCGAAGCGAACGACTTGAACCATTTGTTAGGGCTAGTACGGAGCATAGTTTGTAAGCTCCTTTATTCGCTGTTTGGCGCGCTCTTCTTTGCAGGCTAGATAGATGCTGTTGCGAATAGTGCCTGATCTGTGCATTTCGTATTGAGCAGCGCAATCCGCTTCTCTGAATGTAATCCATGCCCTTTGAGCGGTTAAAAGCTTTTTTCTGTATTCTGTGTAGTTGTCATATTCAGTGTTTGGTTGGGAAAGACTCTCTACCAATTTTTTATACGTTGAATTCAGCTCTTTCTCTGTATTTTCGAGAGAGATAGATGCGCACTGCTCAATATCTGGCGTTGAGAATGCATTGGTGCAGTCGATATTTTTTTCAGGTTCTGCGTATGCCTCAATAGATAAGGCTAGTAGGCAGGCAGCTAGTAAGCGGTGCATTGAGTGCCCTAACGTTTGGTTAAGGGGCGGGCTTTAGCCCGTCCCAGTGAGCGCAGCGAACGGTTTGAACTATTTGTTAGCTGCGTGCGCGATTTTCATTTAGAACACTTGCGTAATATTTGCTGTACGCGACTAGAGCAGGATAGCTGTGTAGCGTAATTTTGACTACGTCCGTGGTTCCAGCCTTATCTGTGGCTTTTCGCACGCCTTCTTCAAGAAGGCGCCAAGTGAGCTTATAGCTTATGAATTCTTTAATTGGAAATGCATGTGTAGGGCCGCCTGGAGTTATGTTTTTTATGGGGAATCCAGCGCTTATAGGAAGGAATTCTTCATCGAAAGGCAATTCAATGAATAATGTTGACTCCATAACTCGATAGCCACGGATAAAGTCTAACTCAGATAAGGGTTCACTATCGGTAGCGAATTCAACTCCCGGATACAATGTAAGCGCAGTTCCATGGAGGGCTAAAGGATGACCATGATAAGTGGCGTTCCGAAGTGCTTTTAGAATATTTGTATATACATTCCAGTCGGTGAACTTTTCTGCTACCCAGTTATCTCCGGTTAGAGAGTGGTACTCCTTGCGCATTGTTTCTGTTAGCTGCTGGCTTTTGTATATGTACTGTTCAAATGCCTGTCGAAATCGAAAAGGGAACCGTCTGGAATTATTTATTTCGTAGTACAGGCGCTTCAGATCCTCTGCAACGACTTGTGTTTTTAGAAGATCCCGCATGTCTTTCCCTGCAGCTAACGTTTGGTTAAGGGGCGGGCTTTAGCCCGTCCCAGTGAGCGAAGCGAACGATTTGAACCTTTAGTTAGGAGTCGCTCTCTACGAGTCGAGTAAAAGGGCCGAAACAATTTTCTAATGATTCTTCTTGACACATGATGAGTTGATTTTTTGAAGGGTGAAAAATAATAAATAATATAACTTCGTCACCCGTAGGAGTGCTGCCGCCGGCGCAGTCGTGTTTGCCGTTGTTCTTTGTTACTGTGTCTTTGATTTTATAAAAGCCTGATTGGAGCGGGGAGGGCGATATTTCATATGCGCTTTCGCCTAACTCCTCTGCACTCATATATACCCTTGTGCCGTCAGGTCGAAAGTTGTACCTCTCATTGCAGTTGCTCTGAGGGGGAGTGAATTGCCACTCGCCCAAAATTGGGTGATCCATTGGCGGAGGAACGCCCTTTATAGTTGTTGTTCCAGTGCAGCCAAACAGGAGAAGAAAAGTGGTTACAGCGGCAAATAGACGCATGTGTGGTTCCTAACGTTTGGTTAAGGGGCGGGCTTTAGCCCGTCCCAGTGAGCGCAGCGAACGGTTTGAACCAGTTGTTAGGAGATTACCGTAGTAGGTGCCAAGTGTTCACTGCCAAAACAAAAAAGGTAGTTGGTATCGCCGCAACCCCGGCGGACAAGAGGTTGCGTTTGGAGTTGGATATCTCCGGCTTGCCTGTTTTTTTATAGAGGCATGATTTACATAGAAAGTAAAAAATTAAAACTCCGACAACCTGCTGGATTAATGGGTAGAGTTTAAAGATTGTATTTCCGGAGTACTGCGTGAACTTATTGTTTAGAATGGCTAGCAAAAAGAATAGAAGGATGCTTGTTAGCCATGCAAGGCTTGTGTAGCCGATCAGAGGCAGAGCAGTAATATTGAACCGAAACGAGTCGGTGGATTTATTTATAAGATATACCGAGATCGAGAGTATTAAAGCTAGCAGTGAGTAGAATAGAAAAAGCGGAATTGCTGTTATGGATAGCCAGCCACCGATCCCTAGTGCGAACATTTGTATCTCCTAACTATTAATTAGACGACATTCATGTCGCGTTTCCACGCGACAGCTGTCGCATAATCTTCCTTGTCGTCTTGCAAGTCCTTGTCTAGCTTGAAGGTTGTCGTGGCAAACGCGACAGCACCCAGGGAGAAACGCGACATGGATGACGGCAAGCCCAAGCTGCTGGATCAACTGCGCCAGCAGATTCGAGTCAGAAACTATTCCATCCGTACCGAAGCTGTCTATGCCGAATGGGTAAAGCGCTACATCCGCTTTCACCACTACCGGCATCCGGCGGAGATGGGCGCGGTGGAGATCGAGGCTTTTCTGACCCATCTCGCGGTTAAGCGCGACGTGTCTGCCTCGACACAGAACCAGGCTCTGGCCGCTCTGCTATTTCTCTTCAAGGAAGTGCTCAAGCTGGATTTACCTTGGTTGCAGGGTGTCGTACGGGCGAAGAAACCCAAGCATTTGCCGGTGGTGCTTACCCGTAGTGAGGTCGATGCCCTGTTGGCTCAACTGCAGGGCGATAGCTGGATCGTTGCGAATCTGCTCTATGGTGCTGGATTGCGATTGCTTGAGGCGCTTCGGCTGCGAGTCAAGGATGTCGACTTTACCCGGCGAGAAATCATCGTGCGTGATGGTAAGGGCCAGAAAGATCGGGTAACCATGCTGCCAATGCGTGTCGTCGAGCCGTTACGGCAACATTTGAACAAGGTGCAGCGCGTGCATCAGGGCGATCTGGCCGAAGGCTTTGGCGAGGCTAATTTGCCGTTCGCGCTGGCGCGCAAGTATCCGAATGCGGCGAAGGAGTAGGGATGGCAGTTCGTCTTCCCGTTGGGTAATCGCTCTCAGGATCCACGCGGGCACGGCATTTATCGCCATCACCTGCATGAGAAAACCATCCAGAGGGCGGTGCGTGAGGCGGCGCGGCGTGCTGGCTTGATCAAGCATGCGACGCCACATTCGTTACGTCATTCCTTTGCCACGCATCTTCTGGAAGCAGGCCGGGACATTCGCACCGTGCAGGAGTTGCTCGGCCACTCAGATGTGAAGACAACCATGATCTACACCCATGTGCTCAACCGAGGTGGCCTGGCGGTGTTGAGCCCTCTGGATCGCTGAGCACATATTCCATTTACCACTTGCTTCGGCCTGCTGACTGAACTTTTCAGTTTTGCTACGGTCTTGCCCTCGTCCGGGCGTGTGCTTTTGTTCGTGCCCGGCGTTCTTGCGGCCTGCGCTCTCGCGATGGTTTCGCTGAGCGCAGTGCCCTTCGCGACGGTGAGAGGCCATGATCGATATAAGAAACCTGACCAAGCGTTTTGCGCAGCACACGGCAGTCGATGACCTGTCGTTCCAGGTCCAGCCAGGGGAAGTGCTGGGCTTTCTAGGCCCCAACGGGGCCGGCAAATCCACCACCATGAAAATGCTCACCGGCTTTCTCGCGCCGACCTCCGGCACGGCGAGCATCCTCGGGTGCGATATCCAGACCCAGACTCTCAAGGCCCAGCGGCAGATCGGTTATCTGCCGGAAGGCGCGCCGTGTTATGGCGATATGACGGTGCGCGGCTTTCTCGAGTTTATCGCCGAGGTGCGCGGTTTTCGCGGTGCAGAGAAGGCGCTGCGTGTGCAGCGCGCGGTGGAGCAGGTGGAGCTGGATAAGGTGCTGGGGCAGAGCATCGAGACGCTATCCAAGGGCTTCAAGCGCCGCGTCGGCCTGGCTCAGGCGATTCTGCATGACCCACGCGTGCTGATCCTCGATGAGCCCACCGACGGTCTCGACCCCAACCAGAAACATCAGGTGCGTCAGCTCATTCAGGGGCTGGCCCGCGACAAGATCGTGATCATTTCTACCCATATCCTCGAAGAGGTCACGGCGCTGTGCACGCGCGCGGTGGTGATCGCCCAGGGCCGCTTGCTGGCCGATGGCACGCCGCTGGAGCTGGAGAGCCGTTCGCGCTACCACCAGGCGGTGACGCTGGTGGCCGATGAGGCGCTCGACCAGGCTGCTCTCGCGGCGCTGCCGGGCGTCGCCGGTGTCGAGGAAAACGCCCGCGAGCACAGCCTGAGTGTGCTGGCGCAGCCGGGCGAGGTGATCTTCCAGCAGGTCAATGCGCTGATTGCCGAGCGCGGCTGGAAGGTCAAGGAACTCAACGTGGAACGCGGCCGCCTGGATGAAGTGTTCCGCACGCTGACCCGGGGAGAGCAGCCATGACCCAGTTGCCCGTGATCTTCAAACGCGAGCTGGCGAGCTATTTCGCCACGCCGCTGGCCTATGTGTTCATCGTCATCTTCCTGGTGCTGTCCGGGGTGTTCACCTTTTATCTGGGCGGCTTCTTCGAGGGTGGCCAGGCCAATCTCTCGGCCTTCTTCAATTTCCACCCCTGGCTCTATCTGTTCCTGGTGCCGGCGATCGCCATGCGCCTGTGGGCGGAGGAGCGCAAGTCCGGCTCCATCGAGCTGCTGATGACCCTGCCGATCACCCGCTTCGAGGCGGTCACCGGCAAGTTCCTGGCGGCCTGGGTGTTCGCTGGCATCGCGCTGCTGCTGACTTTCCCGATGATCATCACGGTCAACTACCTGGGCGAGCCGGATAACGGCGCCATCGTCACCGGCTATATCGGCAGTTGGCTGCTGGCCGGTGCCTATCTGGCCATCGGCTCGTGCATGTCGGCGCTGAGCAAGAATCAGGTGATCGCCTTCATCCTCGCGGTCAGCGCCTGCTTCCTGTTCATCGTCAGCGGTTTTCCCATGGTGCTCGACGCCTTCGCCTGGGCGCCGCAGTGGCTGGTGGACGCTATTGCCTCGCTGAGCTTTCTGGTGCGCTTCGACGCCATCAGCAAGGGCGTGATCGATCTGCGCGACCTGCTGTATTTCCTCTCGCTGATCGCCGCCTGGCTGACCGCCACCGCCGTGGTCATCGATCTGAAGAAAGCTGACTGAAGGAATGCGCCCATGAAAAAGCTGATCTATTCCGGCGCAGGGTTGCTGCTGATTGCGGTGGCCTTTCTCGCCTTCAACCTGCTGGCCGGCCTGGGCCTGGGCGGTGCCCGTCTGGACCTGACCGAGCAGAAGCTCTACACCATCTCCGACGGCACCAAGCAGATCCTTGGCGAGCTGGACGAGCCGATCAACCTGTACTTCTTCTACTCGGACAAGGTGGCCAAGAACCTGCCGGCGCTGCGCACCTACGCCCAGCGCGTGGAGGAGATGCTCAAGGCCTACCAGGCCCAGGCCGGCGGCAAGATCCGCCTGCACATCATCGACCCCGAGCCGTTTTCCGAAGACGAGGACAAGGCCGCGCAGTACGGCCTGCAGGGCATCCCGCTGCAGCAGGGCGGCGACTCGATCTACTTTGGCCTGGCTGGCACCAACGGCCTGGACGACACCCAGGTGATCCCGTTCTTCGCCCTGGATCAGGAGGAGCACCTGGAGTACGAGCTGAGCCGCCTGGTGCAGACCCTGGCCAAGCCGGAGCTGCCGGTGGTTGGCGTGCTCTCCGGGCTGCCGATGACGGGCGGTTTCGACATGATGGCGCGGCAGCCGACGCCACCGTGGATGGTGCTGGAGCAGGTGCGCCAGTTGTTCCAGATCGAGCAGCTCAAAAGCGATGTCGACCAGATTCCCGAGAACGTCTCGGTGCTGTGGCTGGTGCATCCGAAGAACCTGCCCGAGCAGACCCTGTATGCCATCGACCAGTTCGTGCTGCGCGGCGGCAAGCTGATGGTATTCGTCGACCCCTATGCCGAGGCTGACACCGGCGATATGCCGGGTGAAGTGGCGGTGGACAGGGCGTCCGATATAGAGCCGCTGTTCAAGGCCTGGGGCCTGCGCCTTGTGCCGGACAAGGTGCTTGGCGATGGTTCCTACGCCATGTCGGTCAACCGTGGTCAGGGCCAGCGTCTGGTTCGTCACGCTGCCTGGCTGAGCCTGCCGCGCAAGGCGCTGGACCAGACCGATATCGCCACGGCTGGGCTGGAGAGCGTCACCGTTGCTACGGCTGGCATGCTCGAGCCTCTTGAGGGGGCGAAAACGCGTTTCACCCCGCTGATGCAAAGCTCCGAATACGCCATGCCGTTCGACGCCCAGCGCTTTGCCATGCTCAGCAACCCCGAGGAGCTGATCCGCGAACTGGAGCCGACCGGCGAGCGTTACACCATCGCTGCGCGCATCGATGGCCCGGCGCAGAGTGCCTTCCCCGATGGCATCGAGGGGCGCAAGGACGGTCTCAAGCAGGCGGACACCATCAACGTCATCGCCGTGGCCGATACCGACATTCTCAGCGACCGCATGTGGGTGCAGGTGCAGGACTTCTTCGGCCAGCGCATGCCGCAGCCCTGGGCGGATAACGGCAGCTTCACCATCAACGCGCTGGACAACCTGACTGGCTCCGAGGCGCTGATCAGCGTGCGTTCGCGTGGCCGTTTCAGCCGTCCGTTCGTGGTGGTCGAGGAGTTGCAGCGCGCCGCCGAACAGCGTTTCCGTGACAAGGAGCAAGCCTTGCAGGCACGGTTGGCCGAGACCGAGCAGCAACTGGCGGCGCTGCAGCAAAGCGACGATCCAAGCCTGGAGCTGACGCCTGAGCAGCAGAGCGCGTTGCAGCGCTTCATCCAGCAGAAGCTGGAGATTCGCAAGGAACTGCGCGACGTGCGCTACCAGCTCAACGCGGATATCGAGGCGCTTGGGCGCACGCTGAAGATCATCAACATCGCCCTGGTGCCGGCGTTGCTGACCCTTGGCGTGTTGGCGTTGTGGCTGTGGCGGCGCCGTCGTCGCGCGTGAGGGGTATCACTGGTAGGAGGGGCTTCAGCCGCGACCGTCGCCGCTGAAGCCCCTCCACCAATGTCTGGTGTGCAGATGTGAGAAAAACCAGAGGGGAAAAGCGCGATAATTGTGGAATATAGCCCTACCAGGCGGAATATATCTGGATAGGAATGGAAAAGGCGTTGCCATGGTGGTAACGCCTTTTTTGCTTCAGGACGGGTCGGGTTGGCCTACCCATTCGACGAACTCATCGGCAGTCTTGATGAGGTCGGTCTTGTCGCCAGGGAGAGCGTAGGCCGCAGCGACCATGAGGCAGCCGAGGCGGATCGATTGGGCGTCGGTTGGCTCCTCGGTTTCATCAGGGCGGGCCTGCTGTGCGTCATGTGCTGCCAGGAAACGATAGATCGCCGAGCGGGATACCTGGTGGCCCTGGTTGGTCAGCCAGGTGAAGTGATCGTCGAGGGTCAGGCCGGGCTTTTCGGCGCGGCGGGCGAGTAGCTCTTCGCGGATAGAGCTGGGTAGACGGTTAAGGGCGAACGGCTTGGACACGGAGCGTTCCTCTTGGCTGTGTTGTGGCCATGAGCGCATGCCTGGGGCGTGGTGTCGTTTTGTTCCGTCAACAATCGCAAGGCTTGGAAGGGGTGGCCGGGGGGCTGCTTGGGTGGCTTCCAAATCGGTGGGTGGTTTGGATAGGGTGGCGGTGGTGGGCTGTGTGGGCCTTCCAAGCTGGTTTTCCGCACGGTGCGGAAACCAAACGGTTTGGGGTTTGCAGTCAAATGATTCGTCAGCGAATCATTTGGCGTGGCGCCTGTGGCTTGGCCCTTGTGGGCCTCCAGCCATTTTCCGCACGGTGCGGAAAAGCCAAACTGTTTGGCTTTTTGGCGGGATCAGCAAGCCATCGTGAGGCGGATTGCCGACGTCGGCAGTTTTTCCGAGCCGTTCGGAATCTCACTCATCGCGTAGCCCCGGTTATGCTGGCCCTAAGCAGGATTTACGAGCCGAACCGTTCGGGATTTTGCCGACGTCGGCATTTTTTGGGGGGCGGGCATTTGGCAGTGCACTACTGTTCTAGCGACTCGACACCTGCCCATCCGGGACGCATCTGGTCGAGTTTCTCAATCAACTGCGGGTGAGCAATTTCTCTTAAGATCGTGGCCTTGACCCATTCGCTTGGCTTCATCTCACCAATAGAGCCGCCTGCTTTATTGACCTTCTTTTGTAGCCACTTCTGAAGTTGGAATCGGCATGACTTGAGCCCCAGCGCAGCCATGCCACCAAAGCGAACCATCATGAACTCAACAAGCAGATCATCAAGGGTGGTACTGGTGCGCTTCCCGTTGATGGTGATGTGGATCAGCATCGCCTTTATCCTGCGGTTCGGGGTTTAAGGCATCTATCGTGCCTGCCTCTGACCATGGATGCAATCGCATCCAATATCTCGACGACGAGACGTATGACTAAAATCGCGCTTTGGGTCATATACGGCGTCAACGCCGCATTTCACCCACGGCAACAGCCTTGCAGTTTGGTTAGGCCGGTGCTACCTTCACACCGTTGCCGCAAATTCGGCAGCCAGGTTTGGTCACCTGATGAGACGAAGGCGCAACAGCGCCACCCATAGCATGTAGGCGCTTTTTTTGTGCTCGCATGTTGCTTTATGGCGGCTGTGCGCGGGGCACCCTCGGGTGCGCCGGGTTCCTTTGTCCCCGGTTGACCAACCTGCGTACAGTCCGCCTCCATCGTTTGGTCACGGTGTTGGCGGTTCCTCTCAGACAAAGGAGCCGTAATCATGGCGCAATCACACGCCCCCATTCCGTCCGCAACTGCGGATCGGATCGCTGCTCACCGGGCAATGGCACTTGCCGCCCTTCGCGCTGACTCAAGCCTCTCCAGCCGTATGAGTCGATACAACCACCACATGAACTGCGCCCGCTCCCTGGAGCTGATTCTTGGCCTAGCTCGTGCTCTGCGCGCTGGAGGTGGCCAATGAGTAGCGCATGGTTTGCTCTGACTGTTGTGCTTTGTGAAGTCACCCTGCGAGTTATCGTGTTCAAGGGTGAGAAGTGGTTGCTGGCCGAAGATTTAGCGAAGCTCTTTGGCTACAGCAGCCTGCAAAGCCTGCTGGATGATCGGCTTTTTCACTTCACTGCACGGGTGAAGATCGACGGGCGTGGGCATGCACGCCGAATCTACAGGGAAGAGGCTGTACGCGTCTTTTGCGAGCGAGCTGCGCACCATTCGGTACGCCCGCGGCCAGGAGCCGATGCGCTGGTGCAATGGCTCGACGCAGGCGGCATGAAGATCGACAAGCTACCACCAGCCCCCGGAGTCGAAACACTACCCGTCGAGGAAGTCGATCTGCTGCCGCCACCTCGACACGTGCCGAGCTTGCGTCTGGTACCGCGTGGCCCTGACCCGATGCAACAGCTCCTGGAGCGCGAGAAGGCGTATTGCCGCGACCTGGTGAAGACCTTCCTGCGCTACTGCGAATCCGAGGAGGTGGACAAGCTGACGGGCATGATCGATGGGCAGATCGATCTTCTGCTGGAGACGCGCTTTTGCCCCGGCCTGAATGCCGCCCGCTATGAGCTGTATCGCAAGTATTGGATGCAAGGGGGTGGGGTGTGAGCAAGAAGGTCATTCACTTCCCCGACCATGAGCGGGCCGAGTTCGAGATGGAGCTGGCGGTGATGGAGAGCATGCTCTACGCGCTTTCCGCACAGCTCGCCAAGGTGCAAGACCAGTACAAGGCGCTGACTCAGCGGGCAAGGGGTCGGTCATGAGCGCGAAAATCATTCCCTTCCCGATGCCGGCAAGTAGTCGGCCCGACCCCATCGATCTGCTGGCGGAACGCCTGGCCAGCACCATGGCCGACCTGCCCCCAGCGGATGACGCAGGCGAGCAGCTGAAGCTGCTGCGCCGGATAGACCGCAAGCTGGCCCAACTGGTGAAGGCAGTTCGCCAAGGCGGTGGCCAATGAGCCGCGTCATTCAGTTCCCGAGCGTGCGCCCTGCGGTCAACTGCATCGGCCTGGCCGGCGAGCCGGAGTATGTGACGGTGGCCGAGCATGGCGAGCAGCTGTTCGTGACGGATCGCCAGTTGGGCCGGGCCCTTGGCTACGTCGATCCGCTGGCAGCCATCGAGCAGTTGTTTGCCAAGCATGGTGATGAGCTGGGCTGGCATTCGTTCCTGATCGATTTGCATCAAGCCGAGCCGGAGGGACGGACGCGGGTGCGGGTGTTCGACCTGGAGGGGGCCATGCGCGTTTGCAAGCTGGCGAACACGCCTGCGGCTGGTTTGCTGTATGGACGCCTCGGTGGCCGCGCCATCGCCGAGTTCGTGGTGGTGGCTGCGGGGCCAACGGCCCAAGTGCTACCCTTCCCGAAACGCAAGAAGCCCCGCAAGCCGAGTAAGGATCGCCACCATGGATAAAGCAGTGATGAAGGCCGAGCTGCTGAAGGCCACCGAGAGCCTGATCGACATGGCCACCGAAAGCGAACTGACGGTGCTGGGCGAACTGATCGGCTTGCAGTTGCTCAAGGCCTGTTTCATTCGCCGTGCTGGTGCGTTGGGCATGACTGCTGAGCAGTTGGAGAGCGCCCGGCTCGACATCGAGGAAACTCAGCGCAAGGTGATGGAGCTGGTGCGACTCCTGGACGAATGCAACGCCAACGCGATCCAGGCCATCACCGCGCCGAAGCACTGACTCTGCCGCGTCACCTCAAGCGCCCTGCGGGGCGCTTTTTTGTGCTCGCTCGATAGCGGCGCTACTTGCGTTCTCGGCGCCTGCCCTATGGCGAGTTTATAGACGCCCAAACAGGCCGCTGCTGGCGTTTTCTGTTCATTCCCCAGCACTGATGCCAGTTGTGCGTTGCTCGCGCTGTAAGGCGCGTTCTGGCGCTCGGGCTCTCTCGCCTGCTGGCAATGTTTTTGCCGCGTCCAAATTACTCAGATGTTTTGCCCAGTCAAATATTCATCCTGTGTTCATGCATTGGTGGGTTAACCCATGGTTTCTGTCGCTAGCACCGAACGAATGGCGCGTCGCCGCAACGATCTATTTGCCGATATGGCTGATCGGGCAATGCACGTTCTGAAGAAATACGGCCTCGATGATTCTCAGGCTCAAGACGCGGCAGATGACCTTGTCGATGAGCTGGCTGAAAACTGGGGTGGTCAGTACATCACGGTACCGAAGGGGTTGAGTTACCGCTCTGCCAAACGACGCCAGGCCATCATTGATGGTTTCGACGGTTCCAACCATTCGGAGTTGGCAACTGAGCATAGGCTGTCGGTCAACTACATCTACAAGATTCTGAAAAGCGCACAGGCCAAGTAGGCCAGCCACGAGAGGATAGGCACATCATGTTGGGCATTAACTTCAATGCAGCAGAAGAGGCTGCCAAATCGCTCCGCACGGCTACTGCTGACTTGCGCTCGCAACGCAGCAAGCTCCAGGAGCAAAGGGACGGTTTGCACGCACAGCGCGAGGCGCTGTATCTCCAGGCGCTGAGCAAGGCGGACGCCAAGCAGTTCCTGTTCGACTATATCGACGCCTGGGCCAAGCAGTACCTGGAGCGCGGCAAACTGGATGATCTGTTCCAGGTGATCGCCACACCGAAGCGTGATCGGGACTTTGCTAAGGCCAACAACCTCACCGAGCCTTACCTCTGCCTGCGCGATATCGAGACCGTGTTGGAGCCGGGTGAGACGCCCAAGGGCGGGCAAATCTTCGGTACCTCTCCGTTGCCGATTTTCGGCGATGGGATCGCCACGATGCATGCCAGCTACATCGGCTCCGCGTGCTTCTTCTTCGGTGACCTGGTCAAGGCGAAGCTGGAGCAGTACTTCGATGCGAGGTACCCGGAGCCGAACCCGGACGCGGTCGGGGCGCCTGTGGCTGAGCGCCGTGCGTTGATCCAGGAGCTGGATCGGCAGATCGGTGAGCTGGACAGCGGCCTTAACCAGATTGATGCCAAGCTGCGACAGCTGGGCGTGCGTGAGCCGCATCGCCTGCCAGGTGGTGCGTGATGAGCCTGGCCGTGTTGCGTATCTCCAGCCAACTGCCGAAGGCCTTCCGCATCATCCCGGTGGGCCGCTTCCATGCGCATGATGGGCGCCCAGGTGGCCATTGGTATTTGATGCCAGAGCGTGGCCGGCAGATCGCGGCACTGGCCAACCAGAACAGCCAGGGGCTGCTGATCGACTTCGAGCATGAGAGCTTGAAGAAAGCCGACGCCCCCGAGGCTGGCCGCGCGACGGCGCTGGAGTGGCGCGATGATGGGCTGTATGTCGCGGATGCTAGCTGGACGGCGGAAGCGAAAGCCCAGATCGCCAGCGGCAAGAAGCGCTTTATCTCGCCTGTGTTCCGCTTCAATGGGGCCACCGGGGAAGTGCTGGCACTGGAGAGCATTGCGCTGACGGGTGATCCGGCGTTGCTGGGCCTGACTGACCTGTCTCAGGTGGCGGTGGCCAGTGCTCAGCGGCAGAGCGGTGATGATGTTCCTGGTAGTGGCATGACTGCGCGAGATCGGGAGGTTTTCGAGCATGTGTTCGGTGCCTCGCCTGAAGCACTGGCAGCGCTGCATGCTGAAAAGCCCGACACGCCACCGGAAGGCGTCACTGCTGAAGACTGGGCCAAGCTGCGGCATGTGTTTGGGGATGCGCTGAATGATCGGTAAGGGCGGCAAAGGCGATATCGAATTCGCGCTTCGGCTGCGCGCTGACCTGGAGCAAGGGCAGCGGGAGCTACGGCGGCTGATTGGTGCGCTGGGCGACACCGGCAAGTCGGCCACCCAAGCCGGGCGGCGCATGGGCGATGTCACTAGCGGCGCTGAGAAGATTCGGCGCGAGATCAGCGCTCTACCGGCCATGCTGCGCAACTTGAGCGTGGCGCTGGGTGCTGCCTTTTCCGTCCGTGAGGTTGCCCAGGCTGCCGAGGCCTATACGACTATCGGCAACCGCTTGGCCTTGGTCACCCGCAACGCCCAGGAGCTGGCTGACGCTCAGGATGCGGTGTTCCGCATTGCCCAGGAAGGCCGACAGCCGCTTGGCGAAACCGCCGAGCTGTACCAGCGCATTGCCACGAACGCCGACCAGTTGAACCTTTCGGCTGCTGGCGTTGAGGCGGTGGTGGACACGATCAACAAGACGTTGGCCATCAGTGGCACCACCGGGCAGGCCGCGAGCGCCGCCCTGGTGCAGTTGGGCCAGGCGTTCGCCTCGGGCACGTTGCGTGGTGAAGAGCTGAACTCGGTGCTGGAGCAGGCGCCGGCCCTTGCTCGCACCTTGTCCGATGGCCTTGGCGTGACGGTGGGTGAGCTGCGCGCGCTGGGCATGGAAGGCAAGCTGACGGCGCAGAACGTGGTGCAGGCGCTGCTGGCTCAGTCCGGCGCGGTGGATGAGCAGTTCTCGAAAATCCAGACCACTGGCGCGCAGGCCATGACGGTGCTGGGCAACAGCCTGACGCGGGTGATCGGTGAACTGAACACGGCGACGGGCGCCAGTGCGTCCTTCGGTGATGCCTTGCTGGACGTGGCCAAGTGGCTGGATAGCGGCGCGCTGACCGATGGCGCCTTGGACATGCTGTCAATCTGGGGTGGTACGTTCGATGCGATCAGCGCCGACGTGGCGTCGCTGGAGCTGGACTTCGACTCACTGGCGGAAGGCGGTGAGAATACCGCGCAGTTCCTGGCCAGGGCGTTCAAAGAACTACCGGTCAACCTGCGTTCCGCCGTCCAGCTCGCTACGACCGAAATCCTCGCGCTGTTCGACCGGGCAGTGGCTTACGCCACCTTCACGGGCGAAGCGATCCGCTCGGCCTTCGATGATGCTGGTCGTCAAGCCGCTGATCGGGAGTTACAGGCGCGCCTGGAGCAGATCAACAGCGTCCGCGATGCGTCGATCAATACGATCCTGGAGGAGCGTGACGCGATCCTGGGCGCGGCGGCTGCTGATCGTGTGCGCCGCGAGGAAGAGCGCAAGTCCCGTGAGGCGTCGCGGCAGCAGCGGCTGAAGGATATCGCCGCGCTGCGCGAGCAAGCCAAGGCCGGTGGCGTCACCTTTGGCGCAGGTACGGACACCGAGGCCGACGCGAAGCGGGCCAAGGAAGCACAGAAGTACGTCGAGCAGCTGGAGCGACAGGCTGCCACGTTGGGCCTGAACGCTGCCGAGGTGCGCCAGTACGAGCTTGCCGAAAAGGCACTGACGGGCGCCATGCTTGATCGCGCACAAGCTGCGCTGGCGTTGATCGACGCAAACGAGGTGCAGCGCCAGGCCGACGCCAATGTCCGTGCGAACGTCGCCCTTGAGGCGGAGTTCCTGCGCGCGTCTGGACGTAGCGTCGATGCAGGTATGCTTGAGTTGCGGGTGAAGTATGACGCGATGCGGGCCGACTTCGAGAAGGCTGGCAACGAAGCCGGCCTGGCCTGGATCGATAAGCTGATCCCGGTTGGTGAGGCCAAGCTGCGCCTGGATGAAGTGCAGCGCCAGATTGACCGGCTGCTGGCCGAGCAGCAGCGCCAGGAACAGTCGATCAACGTACAGCAGGACTCTGGCGTTATCACCGAGCTTGAGGCGCGTGACCGTATCCTGGATATTCACCGCCAGACCTACGCCCAGCTTGAAAAGATCAGGCCGGTGCTGGCCGAGATGGCGCAGCAGCCTGGAGCGATCGGCGAAGCGGCAGCGGCTGTTCTGGCTCAGGTCAACGATGAGATGGCGCGCGTCGAGGCCACTACCAGCAAGCTACAGAAGGTGCTGAAAGATGGCCTCACTGATGGCTTTACCCAGGCACTGAGCGGCCTGGCCCAGGGCACCATGACCTTGCGCGATGCGGTGGCGGCGCTGGGACAAAGCGTGCTCGATGCCCTGACCCAGATGGCAGCGCAGAACCTGGCTCAGTCCCTCACCAGTAGCGTTATGGGCCTGTTCGGTGGCGTTGGGGGTGGCAACACCGACTTGACCTCTGGCGCGGCTGCCGTCACTTCCTCGGCGGTCGCGCTGTCTGGTGCTGGCAGTACGCTGATTGCTGGTGCGGCAGCGTTGGAGGCTGCCGCCATCAGTCTGGCCGCTGCCAATGGCGTGGCAGGCGCCGCAGGGAGCAAGGGCGGCGCTGGTGGCGGCAGTGGCTGGCTGGGCACGCTGCTTTCGCTCGGTAGCATGTTCGCTGGTGGCGGCGCTGGAGCTGCTGCGGGTGGCGGCGGGTTTATGTCATCTGTTATGGCCTCGCGCTTCGCCGATGGCGGGCACGTGCGCGGCCCTGGCACCACCACCAGTGACAGCATCCCTGCTTGGCTATCTGATTATGAGTACGTGGTGCGAGCGTCTGTAGTGACGCAGCCAGGCATGCTGGATCACCTGAACGCACTCAATACCCACGGATTGGCAGCGCTCGATGCCTACCGCATCGGGCATAGCACTGGTGGGCTGGCTGGTGTGCCTGCCCCGTCATTGCCCAGTCCGGGGCTGGGTACCACGCGGCTGGCTGAGCCTTCGAAGAGTGCGGGCACTACCCTCAAGAACTCTGTCAACTTGCACTTGGCGCTAACTGAAGAGGAAATCGCGGCTCGCGCTTGGGGTGCTCCTGGTCAAGACCATTTCATGGTCTTCTTGCAGCGCAACGGCGCTCAAGTCCGCCAGATACTTGGGCTGATGAACTGACCTTTTGGCAATTCCTTTGCCACAGGTGAAACTTAATCAGCGCCGCCGATATCGCGCAAAAGTAGGGTCAAATATCGCGCGGCGCTACAGTCTGGTTTTTCCAGAGGCCCGTAGGGTGCGCCGTGTGTTCAGCCGGGAAGCATCGGTGCGCACGGCTCACCCTACGCGGCTTCATCCTATCCAAGGGTGAAAAGATCATGGGACGTAAAGGTCTGATCGCATTGATCATCATCGTGCTGCTTTGTGTGCTGGGTTACCTGGCCGTGCAGCGCGGCCAGCAGCAGAGCACGGCGCAAATCGAGTCGGCGCCCTGGCTGGCAGCCGAACAGGGCTATCTGAATACGCTGCAGGCACTGGAGATCGAGCAGCCGGGGCAGCCATCGGTACGTATCGAGCGACGTGGTGATACCTGGGTAGTGCCGGCCAAGGCCGACTATCCGGCGGCGCCGCAAGCGCTGGCCGAACTGCTGCGGGCATTGCGTGAGGCGCGCACGCAGGAGGCCAAGACCGCCAACCCGCAATGGCATGCTCGTTTGGGCTTGGCCGAGGAGGGCACGGCTGATGAGCAGGCGCTGCGTCTGAAGCTGCACTTCGACGGCCATCCCGACCTGGGGCTGCGCTTGGGTAATCCGTCTCAGCAAGGCAGTGGGCAACTGGTGCGGCGTGCCGGGGAGGATCAGGTCTGGCTGATCGATCAGCAGTTGCAGGTGCCGACGCGCGAGCTGGACTGGCTGGATCGGCGTGTCACCGACATTCCCTTCACGCGCATCGCACGTCTGGCGTTGCGCTATGCCGACGGCGAGAAACTTACGCTGACGCGTGCCGATGCCCAGCAGTACAACTTCGCTATCGCAGAGCTGCGCAAGGAGCAGAAACTCAGCTTCGAGGGTGCGGCCAATGGCGTCGCACTCGTCTTCTCCAACCTGCAGTTCGCCGATGCCGCGCCATTGGCGCAGATAGGTTTCAAGCAGGCGCCGATGCTGCAGTTCAGCCTCAGTGGTTTTGCCGAGGAAAAGCTCGAAGGAGCGTTGTACAAGCAGGGTGAGCAGTATTGGTTGGTGCTGGGCGAGCGTGAAGGTTTCAACGCCGCAGAGGTGAGTGCGCACAGTGACTGGGCCTATCGACTGGAGCCTGATCAGGTGCAGCGGCTGGCGAAGAAGTTGCGCGATCTGTTAGTCAAAAGCCCATAAAACAAGCTGTAACCCGCATATCTTCTGGGTTCGTGGCGGTTTTGAAAAAGTGCTTTTCAGTCACAATCCATGCTTTATACTCGGCCTTCGGCTGCAGCAAGAACGCGAATCGCTTGACCTGCTCCATGCTCGATTGCCGGGGGTGGCGAACGCTGAGAAGAACGTTTTTACCGAGCCGTCAAAGCGCCTTCGGGACAATAAAAACATAGCGAGTTTGGAGAAGTTGGTAATGGCAGATCGTGAGACGGGAACCGTCAAATGGTTCAATGATTCCAAGGGTTACGGGTTCATTCAGCGCGAAAGCGGCCCGGACGTATTCGTTCACTACCGCGCCATTCGTGGCGACGGCCACCGTACCCTGGTCGAAGGCCAGAAGGTCGAGTTCGGTGTGACCCAGGGCCAGAAAGGCCTGCAGGCGGAAGACGTCTCCGCGGTCTGAGCTTCAGCTCGAAATACAACAAGGCCCGTCGATGACGGGCCTTGTTGTTTGTGGCGCTTTATTTCGTAGGGCGGGTGAAACCCGCCGAAAGACGTGGCGGGTTGCTCGGAACGCCCCTCTCCCATAAATGGGAGAGGGACTGGGGGAGAGGGCCGAGAACATCGCGAAACTGCCTGCTGGCTCCAACCTCTGCGAACGCTGCCCGCCCTAACCCTCTCCCCAGAGGGGCGAGGGGACTGAACGCGCCCGACCGTCGCTTAAGTGAACAGCGTTACCGTCGATGACCGGCCTTGTTCTTTGTGGTCTGTTCGGGCCGCGAATGTGAAGAACACTGTAGCCTGGATGAAATCCGGGAAATGCGCTGATCCCCGGATTTCATCCGGGCTACGGGCGAAAATAATGACCCCACGCAGTTTTGCGTAGGAGCCCCGCCCCGGGGCGAAGCTTTGTCAGGTGGTGCCGCCCAGATTCGCGGCGAGGCGCCGCTCCTACAGATTGGGTGCGTGACGGGTATTGCGCCAAGCGGCCGCTATTGATCAGTACGCCAAACGATCTCGGTTTCGCCATCGGCATCGACCTTGATCCAGCGGTCGGCTTCTTCATCGCTCTCGTCTTCCACCCAGGTGCCGGGCGCGCAGCGCACCTGCACGCCGAGCGCGGCATGGGCGGCGCGGGCACAGGCCAGGTCGTCGTCCCAGGGCGTGGCATCGCTTTCCAGGTACAGGCTGTGCCATTTGCCCACGGCTTTCGGCAGCCAGGTCACCGGCACTTCACCGGCCTTGCATTTGAAGGTCTGGCCCTTTTGCTGCCAGTCGCTGCAGGGGCCGAGGGCTTCACCCAGCCATTGCGCCACGGCGTCACGTTCGGCGTCTTTCAGGTAGATCTCGATATCGGGTTGGCGCATGGCTTTCAGTCCTGAGAGCGTGGGCTCTGGGTTTTGACGATCCAATCGTAGCGGATTGAAACGGTGACATCGAAGGGCTCGGCAATTACCGCTTCGCGGCGTTCGGCGCTGGCGCGCCAGCCGTGTGGGGTCATGGCCAGCAGGTCGGCGCGAGCCTGAGCGTCGGCCAGGTGCAGCGGGAATTCGAGGGTTTCGCTGTGGGCCAGGTGCATGCCGGGCGGAATCAGCGCCAGGTGCTTCTCGTCGTCGTAGTCGCGTACTTCGTCGTACAGCTTCTGCCGCAGTTCCATCAGGTGCACGCGGGTTGGGCCCATGCGCAGCAAGCCGCCACCGGGTGCGAGCAGGCGCTTTGCTTCGCTCCAGTCGAGCGGGCTAAAGACGCTGGCCAATAGGTCACAACTGGCATCGGCCAATGGCACACGGACCATGCTCGCCACCAGCCAGCTCAGCTGCGCAGCACGTTTGCACGCGCGTTTGACCGCCTCGCGGGAGATATCCAGGGCATAACCGTCGGCGGCGGGCAGGCCACGGGCGATCTGTTCGGTGTAGTAACCCTCGCCACAACCGATATCCAGCCAGCGCGCCGGCTTGTACTCGGCAGCCAGTGCGGCCAGGCGTGCGGCCAGCGGTGCGTAGTGGCCGCCTTCGAGAAAACGCCGGCGCGCCTCGACCATGGCGGCGTTGTCGCCGGGGTCGCGGCTGTTCTTGTGCTGCACCGGCAGCAGGTTGAAGTACCCCTGGCGCGCGCGGTCGAAGCTGTGGCGGTTTTCGCAGGCCAGGCCGTTGCCGCTGGGCATCAGCGGCGCTTGGCAGATGGGACAGATCAGGCTCATGCCAGCAATTTCACCATCGTCTGGTAATAGACTTCGGTGAGCAGGTCGAGGTCGCTGGCCAGTACGCGCTCGTTGATCTGGTGGATGGTGGCGTTGACCGGGCCGAGCTCGACCACCTGAGTGCCCAGGGTGGCGATGAAGCGTCCGTCGGAGGTGCCGCCGCTGGTGGACGGCGTGGTGTCGCGACCGGTGACGTTCTTGATGCTGGCGGCCACTGCGTCGAGCAGGTCGCCCGGCTGAGTGAGGAAGGGCAGGCCGGACAGCGCCCACTCCAGGTGGTAGTCCAGGCCGTGCTTGTCGAGAATGGTGGTGACGCGTTGCTGCAGCTCCTCGACGGTGGATTCGGTGGAGAAGCGGAAGTTGAACACTGCTTTCAGCTCGCCGGGGATGACGTTGGTGGCGCCAGTGCCGGAGTTGAGATTGGACACCTGGAAGCTGGTCGGCGGGAAGTAGTCGTTGCCATGATCCCAATGTTCGGCGGCCAGTTCGGCCAGCGCCGGGGCGGCCAGATGAATCGGATTCTTCGCCAGGTGTGGGTAGGCGACGTGGCCTTGCTTGCCGTACACGGTGAGTGTGCAACCGAGGGAGCCACGACGGCCGTTCTTCACCACGTCACCGAGCAGGGTGGTGCTCGACGGCTCGCCGACGATGCACCAGTCCAGGCGCTCGTTACGCTCGCGCAGGCGCTCGACCACCGCCTTGGTGCCATGCTGAGCCGGGCCTTCCTCGTCGCTGGTGATCAGGAAGGTGATGGCGCCCTTGTGGTTCGGGTAGTCGGCGACGAAGCGCTCCACCGCGATGATCATGCTCGCCAGGCTGCCTTTCATATCCGCTGCGCCACGGCCGCAGAGCATGCCGTCTTCATCGACGCGCACGTCGAACGGCTGGTACTGCCAGGCGTCCAGCGGGCCAGTGGGCACCACATCGGTGTGGCCGGCGAAACACAGCACCGGGCCGTCGCCACCGCGCTTGGCCCAGAAATTCTCCACCTCTTCGATGCGCATGCGCTCCACCTCGAAGCCGCAGGCGGCCAGGCGGCGCATCATCAGCTCCTGGCAACCTTCGTCGACCGGGGTCACGGACGGGCGGCGGATCAGGTCGAAGGCGAGTTCCAGGGTCGGGGTGAGGGTGGCGGTCATTGCGGCTCCGGTACGGCGGCTAGCGTGAAGGCTGGCCATCTTAAAGCAAAAGTCGTTGGCGATCAGGTCATAAGGCGCGTCGCACGGCGCATTCGCGGTAAATGCAGCTCGATACGACGGGCCGACGGCTGACCTGTTCGACAGGCTTGGGTGGGCAGGGTGCTATCTCTATAATGCGCGCCTTCCTGCAGGGGGTGTGATGGGTACTGACGATCAGCGATTCGGCGGCATAGCCCGGCTTTACGGCCAGGAGGGCTATCAACGACTGGCAGCGGCGCACGTGGCGGTAGTCGGCATCGGCGGCGTCGGTTCCTGGGCGGCCGAGGCGCTGGCGCGCTCGGGTGTCGGCGAGATTTCCCTGTTCGACCTGGACGACGTCTGCATCACCAACACCAATCGCCAGGTGCACGCCATCGAAGGCGCGGTGGGCAAGGCCAAGGTCGACGAGATGGCCGCGCGCATCCGTGCCATCAACCCGGCATGCGTGGTGCACGCCGTGGCGGATTTCGTCACCCGCGAAACCATGGCCGAGTACATCACCGAGCAGCTCGATGGGGTGATCGACTGCATCGACAGCGTGCCGGCCAAGGCGGCGCTGATCGCCTGGTGCAAGCGGCGCAAGATCCAGATTGTCACCACCGGCGGCGCGGGCGGGCAGGTCGACCCGACGCAGATTCAGGTCACCGACCTGAACAAGACCTTCAACGACCCGCTGGCGGCCAAGGTGCGCAGCATGTTGCGCCGCGATTATGGCTTTTCGCGTACGCCGGGCCGCACCTACAGCGTCCCTTGCGTGTTCTCCACCGAGCAGCTGCGTTATCCCAAGCCGGACGGCACGGTCTGTCAGGCCAAGGGCTTCGTCGGTGAAGGGGTGAAACTCGACTGCGCGGGCGGTTTCGGCGCGGTGATGATGGTCACCGCCAGCTTCGGCATGGCTGCTGCGGCCAAGCTGGTAGACAAACTGGTGGCTGGCGCCCGTCGTCCGGCAGAGCGCCAATCGAAAACCTGAGAAACGCCCGTGCGCGGTGCGTTTGACTATGCTGGGCGAAGGGAGAGGTTGCTGTAGCCGACAGGGAGACGTCGAAGTGACCCGTATCAGAGGTGATTTGTGTCGTACCTGTTTTGTAGCGTCGCGCTGAGAAGACGCTGGGCACGGATGCTCGCCTCCCTGACGCTACCTGTTTTGCTGGTAGCCCTTGGGCCCGTTCAGGCCGAGCCACAGAAGCTGCGTATCGGCACCGGCGACTGGGCGCCTTACGTCGACCAGGAGCGCGGTGATGGTGGCGCTCTGGCGCGACTGATCAGCGCAGTGTTCGCTGAAGAGGGTTACCAGGTCGAATTCATCTTCCATCCCTGGGACCGCAACGTACTGATGCTGCAGCAGGGGCAGTTGGACGCGATCATGCCCTATAGCTGTAGCCCCAGTCGGCTCAATTACGGCATTTGTAGCGACCCGCTGGTGCGCGGGGAGATCGTTCTGTTCCATCGTCGCGATCAGGCGTTCGACTGGACCACGGTCGAGGACTTGCTGAAATATCACATCGGCACGACGCTGGGTTACTCCTACGGCCCGGCGTTCGACGAGGCGTTGCAGGCTGGCCGTCTGAGCGTCGAGCAGAATGGCAAGGAGGACACCAGCTTTCGTCTTCTGGAGTTGGGTCGTATCGACCTGCATCCACAGGACCGCGCTGTCGGCTATGCCATGTTGAATCGTTTGTTTCCGGAAGATGGCGGTAAGATCGTGCATCATCCGCGGCAGTTGAATACCGAGCCGCTGCGCTTGCTGTTTCGCAAGGGCGATCCTGAGAGCGTCAAGCTGTTGCGTGTGTTCAATGCCAGGCTGCGTGACTTTGCCCAGCGTGGTGACCTGCAGCGTCTACAGCAGGCGCTTAATTCCGGTAACGCCGATGACTGGAAACCCAGCACCTCGGCCCAGGCCGAGCGAGACTGAACCGCACCTGCCTACCTCCTTCCCCCAAGAGTTTTCTGCATGCTCAATAACGATGTACTGCGCAGCTTGCGCTATTTGCTGAATGTCAGCGATGGCAAGCTGGAAGAGCTATGCCGGTTGGCGGATTATCCCGTCGAACCGGGTCTGATCCCCGCCTGTCTGCTACGTGAGGACGAGCCCGGTTATCGATCCTGCAGCGATGTGCTGCTGGCGCACGTGCTCGAAGGTCTGGTGTTTTACAAGCGTGGCAAGGACGATAGCCGGCCGCGCCTGCCGGTGGAAAAACGCCTTAGTAACAACCTGATCCTGAAGAAGCTGCGCGTGGCCTTCGAGCTGCGTGACGACGATATCCAGGCAATTCTGCAATCGGCTGACCTGCCGATGACCAAGACCGAGCTCAGCGCCCTGTTCCGCGCGCCGGGTCACAAGCACTTTCGCGAGTGCGGCGACCAGATCCTGCGCAATTTTCTGCGCGGGCTGACGCTACGCGAGCGGGGCTGAATCCCTGCTGCACATTGCCTAGGGATGTTCTGAAAAAGCAGTTTTCGTCACTCCCGCGAATGCGGGAGCCTAGGAAATCCGCAGGTCCTGGATTCCCGCCTGCGCGGGAATGACGGCTTTTTCAGAGTTTCCCTAGATGATTTCGGGGGTTGGCCGCTGCCGACGGCGCGGGACCAGCAATAAGCCCAAGGCTACCCCCAGAAAGCTGGTCAGCAGATCCCCTGCGATAGCGCCTGCGCTGTCCCAGCCAGTCTCAGGCAATAGGCAGTCGTAGCTGATGCTGGTGAGCGCACCGAACTGCAAGGGTTGCTGATCCAGCGGTTGTCCCAGGTTGTACTGGGGTATGGCGGCCCAGTCATCATGGATACGCTGCGTTTCTTCTGGGCTGCATAGATTGCTGTAAAAACTGATGCTGCCCAGGGCGATCAAGCCGAATACGACCAAGCCGCTGGTGATGAGGCGCCGATTCGGAGCCATCAGCGCCAGGCAAATCCCGGCAAGCAGGCCAGACAAGAGCAGGATCAAGATGAAGGGATGCATCGGCAGCGCCTCGTAGAAGGCGTCCGGCAGAAATGCCAGCATTCCTCCAAGCAGCTGTGGGCCGAAGTAAACCAAGGCGATGCTGAGCAGGGCGGCTAGCCCTACGCGGATAAAAATAGGCATGACTCGCTCCATGAGTTCGGGGAAGCGAGCATACATCACCGACGCCGGGCGAGGCCGAACCTGCTTCTAGCTTTCTTGCGCCAGTTCTCGCATACGCTGCAGTACCGCATTGAGACCATTGCTGCGTGACGGCGAGAGCTGCCGTTGCAAGCCCAACTGTTCGAACCAGGCGACCAGGTCGAGCGCTGCCAGTTTGTCACCGCTAAGTCCATCGACCCGGGCCAGCAATATGGCAAGCAAGCCACGCAGCAGGCGGGCATCGCTGCTGGCGCGAAAATGCAGGTGCTCACCACGTTGTTCGGCTATCAGCCAGACCAGGCTCTCGCAGCCATGCACGCGGTGCTCGTCGACGCGTTCGGTTTCGCTCAATGGCTCCAGGCGTTCGCCCCATTGCATCAGCAGGCGCGCGCGCTGCTCCCAGCCGGGGCAGGCGGCAAAGGCTGCCAGTGCTTCCTGAGCGGCGACTGGCAGACTCATGGCGAGAGACTCCCGTAGCATGTAGGAGCGGCTTCAGCCGCGATGGTCCGGGTGCCGATATTCGTGGCTGAAACGGAATGCCGCCCAGCCGCTCCTACGAAAAGCCGTTGGTGGCATTTCATCGCAGCAGCTCCAGGGCGTTATCCAGGGCGCTGAAGAATCGCCGCAGGTCCTCGCCGTCGTTGTACAGACCGAGCGAGACGCGAATTGCACCACTCAGACCCAGGCTTTTCATCAGCGGCATCGCGCAGTGATGCCCGGCGCGCACGGCGATGCCCTGTTCGCTGAGCAGGTGAGCCAGGTCGGCGTTATGTACGCCGTCGACGCAGAAACTGGCCAGTGCCAGTTGCGGTTCGCCGAGCAGACGCACGCCGTTGCGGCTTTGCAGGCCGGCCAGCAGTTCGGCATGCAAGGCCGTTTCATGACGTGCCACGGCGGTGTGATCCAGCCCGTTCAGCCAGTCCAGTGCTGCGCCCAGGGCTATGACCGCTGAAACCGCGGGTGTGCCGGCCTCGAAACCCAATGGAGCAGGGCGAAAGCGTGCGCTCAGGTAGTCGGCATCGAGCACCATCTCACCGCCGAATTGCCAGTGCTGCAATTTGCCCAACGCTTCGCGGCGGCCATACAGCAGGCCGACGCCATCCGGGCCGTAGAGCTTGTGCGACGAACACACGTAGAAGTCGCAGCCCAGCGCCTGCAGATCGTGGCGCCCATGCACTGCACCCTGTGCCCCATCCACCACAGTGAATGCGCCTTGCGTGCGCGCCAGTGCCAGCAGTTCGTCCAGCGGCTGCCAGCGCCCGAGCACATTGGACAGCTGCGAGACCGCCAGCAGGCGGGTGCGCGGGCCGATCAGCCGAGCCGCTTGCTGCAGATCGATGCTGCCGGTCTGATCCAGCGGCAATACCACCAACTCGAGATTGCGGCGCTTGGCCAGTTGCTGCCAGGGCAGCAGATTGGCGTGGTGCTCCAGCGCGCTGATGACGATCTGCTCGCCCGGCTGCAGCAGATGCTCCAGGCCGTAGGCCAGCAGGTTGAGTGATTCGGTGCTACCGCGGGTAAAGATGATCTCCTCACTGCGGGCCGCATTCAGCCACTGCGCGCTTTTGCTGCGTGTCGCCTCGAAGGCGCGAGTGGCACGTTCACCTGGCAGGTGCTGGGCACGATGCACATTGGCCACGCCGCCGGCTAGGTAGCCGAGCAGGGCGTCCAGCACCGCCTGCGGTTTCTGTGCAGTGGCGGCGCTGTCCAGATAGGTCTGGCCTTCGGCTTCGAGGGCGAGAACGCCGGGGAAGTCGGCACGCCAGGGGGAGGTCAGTGACATGAGGAGCCTATCCCGTAGGGTGCGCCATGCGCACCAGGTCGCATGGCTGAGCGGTGCGCACGGCGCACCCTACGTGGGATCAGTTGTGGGCGTGCAGGGCTTCGTTCAGCTCGATGGCCGACTTGTGGGTCTTGCACTCCACGGCGCCGGTCAGCGAGTTGCGACGGAACAGCAGATCCGGCTGACCAGCCAGGTCGCGCGCCTTGACCACCTTGACCAGGGCGTTGCCCTCGTCGAGCAGGTTCACCTTGGTGCCGGCGGTGATGTACAGGCCGGCTTCGACGGTGTTGCGGTCGCCCAGCGGGATGCCGATGCCGGCGTTGGCGCCGATCAGGCAACCTTCACCGACGCTGATGATGATGTTGCCGCCGCCGGACAGGGTGCCCATGGTCGAGCAGCCGCCGCCCAGGTCCGAACCCTTGCCGACGAACACGCCAGCAGAGACGCGGCCTTCGATCATGCCTGGGCCTTCGGTGCCGCCGTTGAAGTTGACGAAGCCTTCGTGCATCACGGTGGTGCCTTCGCCGATGTAGGCGCCCAGGCGCACGCGTGCGCTGTCGGCGATACGTACGCCGGCCGGTACCACGTAGTCGGTCATTTTCGGGAACTTGTCCACCGAGAACACTTCCAGCAGCTCGCCCTTCAGGCGCGCTTCCAGCTGGCGCTCGGCCAGTTCGCCGAGGTCGACCGCGCCCTGGCTGGTCCAGGCCACGTTGGGCAGCAGCGGGAAGATGCCCGCCAGGCTCAGACCGTGAGGTTTGACCAGACGATGCGACAGCAGGTGCAGCTTGAGGTAGGCCTCCGGGGTGCTGGTCAGCGCGGCGTCTTCAGCCAGGAAGGTGGCGACCAGCGGATTGTGGCTTTCGGCCAGACGGGTCAGCAGCGCCGCTTGAGCGGCGTCCACGCCTTTCAGGGCTTCGGCCAGGTCAGCGGCCTGTGTGGTGGTGAAGGCGATGGCCTGGTTGCCGCCCTGGTAGCCGAGCTTCTCGGCGGCCTTGGCTACCAGCTCGCTGGCAGGATTGAGCAGCGGCAGGGCGTAGAAGACTTCCAGCCAGTTGCCCTGGCGGTTCTGGGTGCCAACACCAAAGGCGATGCTGTAAAGGGAGGTGCTCATTAGATGGGGTTCCTTGCAACGAAATCGGGTGAGGTTGATCAGGCCAGCGCGGTTTGGTAGTTATCCGGCTTGAAGCCGACCAGGGTCTTGTCGCCCAGGTCGAGTACCGGGCGCTTGATCATCGACGGCTGGGCCAGCATCAGTTCGATGGCCTTGGCCTGGTCGAGATCGGCTTTCTGCGCGTCTTCCAGCTTGCGGAAGGTGGTGCCGGCACGGTTCAGGACGGTCTGCCAGCCATGCTCGTTGCACCACTTTTCCAGGTTTGCACGGTCGATCCCGACGCTCTTGTAGTCGTGAAAGGCATAGTCGACCTGGTGTTCATCGAGCCAGGTTCTGGCCTTTTTCATCGTGTCGCAGGCCTTGATGCCATACAGGACGTAACTCATTGATCTTCCTCTGATGAGTGGCGTGCCGGAAGGTCCGGGAAATACGGCGGGCCATTATGCCACGTCGCGTCCAGACGTGGCGGCGGCTGTCGCTGTGATGTGTTACAGCGCCGGCGTGCAGCGTGTAGCCCGGATTGCATCCGGGCTACGGAGCCAGCGGCTCGCGTAAAGCCCCTCCTGCAAGTCAAGTAGCTGTGGGAGGGGCTTTAGCCGCGACGGTTGAAGCAGTTCAGGCGCTGCGGATAAAGCGGGCGATGCGCTCGGCGGCCTCGATGCACTCGGCCAGTGGTGCTACCAGTGCCATGCGTACGCGGCCGGCACCCGGGTTGACGCCGTTCACTTCGCGCGACAGGTACGAGCCGGGCACCACGGTGACGTGCTCGGTGGCGAACAGGTCGCGGGTGAACAGGGTGTCGTCACCCGGTGTGCGCGCCCACAGGTAGAAGCCGCCATCCGGGCGCTGCACGTCCATCACCGGGGCGAGGATGTCCAGCACGGCAGCGAACTTCTCGCGGTACATGTCGCGGTTGGCGCGTACATGCGCTTCGTCGTTCCAAGCGGCAACGCTGGCCAGCTGGGTTTGTACCGGCATGGCGCAGCCGTGGTAGGTGCGGTACAGCAAGAAGTGCTTGAGGATGCTGGCGTCGCCGGCGACGAAGCCCGAACGCAGCCCTGGCAGGTTGGAGCGCTTGGACAGGCTGTGGAACACCACGCAACGTGCGAAATCGCTACGGCCCAGTTCGGCGCAGGCGCTGAGCAGGCCGGGCGGTGGTGCGTCCTCATCGAAATACAGCTCGCTGTAGCACTCGTCGGCGGCGATGACGAAGTCGTGCTCGTCGGCCAGGGCGATCAGCTTCTTCAGCGTCTCGACCGGGATCAGGGCGCCGGTGGGGTTGCCTGGCGAGCAGAGGAACAGGATCTGGCAGCGCTGCCAGATTTCGGCCGGCACGGCATCGAAGTCCGGGTTGAAGCCGTGAGCTTCCAGGCACGGCAGGTAGTGCGGCTCGGCGCCGGCGAGGAAGGCCGCACCCTCGTAGATCTGATAGAAGGGGTTGGGGCTGACGACCAGGCCATTGGCGTTGCGGTCGACCACCGCCTGGGTGAAGGCGAACAGGGCTTCGCGAGTGCCATTGACCGGCAACACGTGGCGCGCGGCATCCAGCCAGCCAGTCGGCACGCCAAAGCGGCGTTCGCACCAGCTGGCAATGCTCTGGCGCAGTTCCGGCAAGCCAAGCGTGGTCGGGTAGACGGCGAGCTTGTCGAGATTGGCGGTCAGTGCCTGGCCGACGAAGTCAGGCGAGCGATGCTTGGGTTCGCCGATGGACAGGGCAATCGGGCGTTTGTCGGCAGCCGGTTGTACGCTGCCGAGCAGTTCGCGCAGTTTCTCGAAAGGGTAGGGCTGGAGCTGGTCGAGGGCTGGATTCATCGTTATCTCGCGTACTTCGGAAAGCGGGGCGGCGCAATCATATGTTGATCTGCAGGGTCTGCGGTTGAGCGCTGGGCTCGGACAGGCGGCGGACGATGGTTTCCTGCAGGCGTGCACAGAGTTCGGGGTCGGACAGCGGCTGGTTGTTGGCGTCGGTGACGAAGAATACGTCCTCGACCCGTTCGCCGAGGGTGGCGATCTTGGCGTTCTGCAGCGACAGGTCGTATTCGAGGAAGATTCGCCCGATCCGCGCCAGCAGGCCGGGGCGGTCCGGTGCGGTCAGCTCGAGGATGGTCACCGGGCGCTGCGCGTCGTTGTGGATGGTCACCTGCGGTGCGAAGGCAAAGTGCTTGAGCTGACGCGGTACGCGGCGCTGGATGATGGTCGGATAGTCGTCCGGGTTCTTCAGCGCTTCGATCAGGCCTTCGCGAATCTGCTGGATGCGTGCCGGGTTGTTGCCGATCGAGCCGCCGTCGGCGTCCAGCACCACGTAGGTATCGAGGGTGAACTGGCTGGTGGAGGTGATGATCCGTGCGTCGTGAATGTTCAGGTTGAGCTGGCTCATCGCGGCCACGGTCACGGCGAAGAAATCATGCTGGTCCGGCGCGTAGATGAAGATCTGCGTGCCGCCTTCGAACTCGCGCTGGGTGGTTTCCTTCATCAGCACCAGCGGGCCGCCATCGTTGGGATGCTGGAGAATGGCATCGGTGTGCCAGGCCACGTCGGTGGCGGTGTGACGCAGGAAGTAGTCGTCGCCCAGCTGGCTCCACAGTTGTTCGGCATCGTCCGGGTCGGTGCCGCCACGTACCAGGGTGTCCAGGGCCGCGCTCTGGGTCTGGCGAATCTGCTCTTCACGGTCCAGCGGGTTTTCCAGGCCGCGGCGCAGGGCGCGCTTGGTCTCGGTGTAGAGCTGGCGCAGCAGGCTGGCGCGCCAGGAATTCCACAGGCTGGGGTTGGTGGCGTTGATATCGGCCACGGTCAGCACGTAGAGGTAGTCCAGGTGGGTCTGGTCGCCGACGAACTGGGCGAAGTCGTGGATCACCGGCGGGTCGGAGAGGTCCTTGCGCTGCGCGGTGGTGGACATCACCAGGTGGTGCTGCACCAGCCAGACGATCAGGGCGCTGTCCCAGGCCGGCAGATGATGGCGGCGGGCGAAGGCTTCGGCGTCTACCGCGCCCAGCTCCGAATGATCACCGCCACGGCCCTTGCCGATGTCGTGATACAGGCCAGCGAGGTAGATCAGCTCGGATTTTGGCAGCTTGTCGATCAGCTTGCTGGCCAGCGGGAATTTCTCCGCCAACTCCGGCCAGCGGAACTTGCGCAGGTGCTTGATCAGGTTGAGGGTGTGCGCGTCGACCGTATAGATGTGGAACAGGTCGTGCTGCATCTGCCCGACGATATGGCCGAACTCCGGCAAATAACGGCCGAGAATGCCGTAGCGGTTCATGCGTCGTAGGTTGCGGTGAATGCCTTCCTTGCACTTGAACAGTTCGATGAACAGGCTGGTGTTGCGGATGTCCTTGCGGAACTCGTCGTCGATCAGGTGGCGGCTGTCGCGCAGCAGGCGGATGCTGTCGGCACGTACCCCTTTGATTTCCGGGTGCTGCGCCATGAGCACGAAGATTTCGATGATGGCGAAGGGGGTACGCTTGAACACGTTCGGGTGGGTGACTTCGATATAACCGTCGCGCACCTGGAAGCGGCTGTTCAGTGGCGTGGCCGGGCCGCTTTCGCCGGCGCGCAGGATCACTTCCTCGAAGTGCTGGTTGATCAGGTCCGACAGCTCGGAAATCCCCATCACCACGCGGTAGTACTTCTGCATGAAGTGTTCGATGCTGCGCTTGCCGTCGCCGTCCTGATAGCCGAACAGGGCGGCGATCTTGGCCTGGTGATCGAACAGCAGACGGTCTTCGGCACGCCCGGCGAGCATGTGCAGGGCGTAGCGCACCTTCCACAAAAATTCCTGGCTGGAGGAGAGCAGGGCGTATTCGCTCTCCAGCAGGAAACCGTGGCCGACCAAGGCCTGCAGGTTCAGCGTGCCGAACTGGCGGCGCGCCACCCAGAGCACGGTCTGGATATCACGCAGGCCGCCGGGCGAGCCCTTGACGTTGGGTTCGAGGTTGTACTCGGTGTCGTTGTACTTGGCATGACGCGCTCTGCGTTCGTCGCGCTTGGCCAGGTAGAAATGCTTGCTCGGCCACATCTGATCGGTGCTGGTCACCTGCTGCATGCGCTGGCGCAGGTGTTCGGGGCCGGCGATGGTGCGGCTTTCCATCAGGTTGGTGATCACCGTCAGGTCGGCGCGCGCCTCTTCGGCGCATTCGTCGACCGAGCGCACGCTCTGGCCGACTTCCAGGCCGATGTCCCAGAGCAGGGTGAGAAAGCCTTCGATGGGCTCGCGGAAGATTTCGTGATCGCTGCTGTCGAGCAGGATCAGCAGGTCGATGTCCGAGTAAGGGTGTAGCTCGCCACGGCCGTAGCCGCCAACGGCGAGCAGGGCGATGTCGGCATCCTCGCTCCAGGTGAAGCGTTTCCAGGCTTCCTGCAGGATCTGATCGACGAACCAGGCGCGGTCTTCGACCAGACGGCGAATGTCACGGCCGGCACGAAAGCGCGCATCGAGCACCTCATGCGCGCCGCGGATGGCCTTCTTGAATGCAGCGATGGGGCTGGATTTCAGGGCCAGCTCGGCCTGGAACTGACCGCGGTCAAACAGTTCGGGGTCCATCTGCGGCATGCAGTTGCCTTCCTTATATAAGGTGGGGTGCGCTTTGCGCACCACAAGCTTCAATGGTGCGCATGGCGCACCCTACGGATCGCGGTCAGGCCGAGGTGCGCGGCAGGGTGTCGTCGCTGCGCAGGGTCAGGATCTCATAGCCATCTGCGGTGACCAGCACAGTGTGCTCCCATTGCGCCGACAGCTTGCGGTCCTTGGTGATGGCGGTCCAGCCGTCGCCGAGCAGGCGGGTTTCCGGGCGGCCCTGGTTGATCATCGGCTCGATGGTGAAGGTCATGCCTTCCTTGAGCTCCATGCCGGTGCCGGCCTTGCCGTAATGCAGCACCTGCGGCTCTTCATGGAAGACCGCGCCAATGCCATGGCCGCAGTATTCGCGGACCACGGAGAAACCGTTCTTCTCCGCGTGCTTCTGGATCACTTCACCGATATCGCCCAGGCGCGTGCCGGGTTTGACCAGCTCGATACCTTTATACATGCATTCCTGAGTGATCTTGGCCAGACGCTCGGCCCACTCGGCGACCTTGCCGACCATGAACATCTTGCTGGTGTCGCCGTGGTAGCCGTCCTTGATCACGGTGACGTCGATGTTCAGCACGTCGCCGTCTTTCAGCGGCTTGTCATTGGGGATGCCGTGGCACACCACATGGTTGACCGAGGTGCAGATCGACTTGGGGAAGCCCTTGTAGTTGAGCGGGGCGGGAATGGCCTGCTGCACGTTGACGATATAGTCGTGGCAGATGCGGTCGATTTCTTCGGTGGTGACGCCTGGCTTGACGTGTTCACCGATCATCTCCAGCACTTCGGCGGCCAGGCGGCCGGCCACGCGCATTTTCTCGATTTCTTCGGCGGATTTGATGGTGACGGTCATATGAAGCTCTCGGGCACGAACGGAAAGGGCGATATATTAGCAGCTTCGCCGTGCCAGCCCCAAAGGGCACTGCAACCGCTGCAGGGCGTTACTGCGTTGTTTGCCAGCTTTTGTAGCCTGAGCCGGCTTTGTGTGGTATAAAACGCGCCGCTTTACGGGCACTAAGCCCGAAAGCTCAAACCCACACACGTATCGACACGGTTTCCTGGGTGCCTTTCGATAAGTTCGAGGGTTGGAAGCTGGGATACGTGGAGGCCTAACCCGACTTATTCAAGGAACTATCATGTCCCAAGTCAACATGCGCGATATGCTGAAGGCCGGTGTGCACTTCGGCCACCAGACCCGTTACTGGAACCCGAAAATGGGCAAGTACATTTTCGGCGCGCGTAACAAGATTCACATCATCAACCTCGAAAAAACCCTGCCGATGTTCAACGAAGCTCAGGCTTTCGTTGAGAAGCTGGCTGCTGGCAAGAACAAGATCCTGTTCGTCGGCACCAAGCGTTCCGCTGGCAAGATCGTTCGCGAAGAAGCTGCTCGTTGTGGCTCGCCGTTCGTCGATCACCGCTGGTTGGGCGGCATGCTGACCAACTACAAAACCATCCGCGCCTCGATCAAGCGTCTGCGTGAGCTGGAAGTTCAGTCCCAGGACGGTACTTTCGCCAAACTGACCAAGAAAGAAGCCCTGATGCGTACCCGTGATCTGGAAAAACTGGATCGCAGCCTGGGTGGTATCAAGGACATGGGCGGTCTGCCGGACGCTCTGTTCGTGATCGACGTTGACCACGAGCGCATTGCTATCACCGAAGCCAACAAGCTGGGCATCCCGGTTATCGGCATCGTCGATACCAACAGCAGCCCGGAAGGCGTTGACTACATTATCCCGGGTAACGACGACGCCATCCGCGCCATCCAGCTGTACATGGGTGCCATGGCCGACGCCGTGATCCGTGGTCGCAGCAATGCTGGCGGCGGCACTGAAGAGTTCGTCGAAGAAGCCGCGGCTGCCGAGAGCGCCGAAGGCTAAGCGGTAACGCAAAGCATCTAGCGTTACGCGCTGTGCAAGAAGGGGGCTAAGCCCCCTTTTTGCCACTCACAGATTTGATCGCCCGCCACGCGGGTGAATGGTTGAAGACCTACCGAGAGGATTTTCAAGATGGCAGAAATTACTGCAGCCCTGGTTAAAGAACTGCGCGAGCGTACTGGCCAAGGCATGATGGAGTGCAAGAAGGCCCTGGTTGCCGCTGCTGGCGACATCGAGAAAGCTATTGATGACATGCGTGCTTCCGGCGCCATCAAGGCTGCCAAGAAGGCTGGCAACATTGCCGCTGAAGGCTCCATCGCTGTTCGTGTCGAAGGCGGTCGTGGCCTGATCATCGAAGTCAACTCGCAGACCGACTTCCTGGCTCTGCAGGACGACTTCAAAGCCTTCGTCAAAGAAAGCATCGACGAAGCCTTCGAGAAGAACCTGACCGAAGCCGCTCCGCTGATCGCCTCGCGCGAATCCGCTCGTGAAGCCCTGGTTGCCAAGTGCGGCGAGAACGTCAACATCCGTCGCCTGACCGCTGTTTCTGGCGAAACCGTTGGTGCCTACCTGCACGGCCACCGCATTGGTGTTCTGGTTGTCCTGAAAGGCGGCAACGACGAGCTGGCCAAGCACGTTGCCATGCACGTTGCTGCCTCCAACCCGGCCGTTGTTTCGCCGGACCAGGTCTCCGAAGAGCTGGTTGCCAAGGAAAAGGAAATCTTCCTGCAGCTGAACGCCGAGAAGATTGCTGGCAAGCCGGAAAACATCGTCGAGAACATGATCAAAGGCCGTATCACCAAGTTCCTGGCCGAAGCCAGCCTGGTCGAGCAAGCCTTCATCATGGATCCGGAAGTCAAGGTCGGTGACCTGGTGAAGAAAGCCGGTGCCGAAATCGTTTCCTTCGTTCGTTACGAAGTGGGCGAGGGTATCGAGAAGGCCGAGACCGACTTCGCTGCCGAAGTTGCCGCTCAGGTTGCTGCCAGCAAGCAGTAATCGGCGGTTCGGCCAGTTGTCCCAGAGAGGCTGCCCGCTTGCGCGTGCAGCCTCTTTGCCGAATAAGGGGCAACAAATGTACTAACGGCCTTGCAACCTGAGGTCGCCGGCACGTTCGAAGTGCCGGATAATTGCAGCGCCCGAGCGCGTTGCTCAAGAATTTCATATCGCCGCAGGAGAGACTTGCAATGGCTCAGCAGACAACTGGTCGCCAACCTCGCTACAAACGCATTCTGCTCAAACTTAGCGGCGAGGCCCTGATGGGCTCGGAAGATTTCGGCATCGATCCCAAGGTGCTTGATCGCATGGCGCTGGAAGTCGGCCAACTGGTCGGTATCGGTGTGCAGGTCGGCCTGGTGATTGGTGGTGGCAACCTGTTCCGTGGCGCGGCGCTGTCCGCTGCCGGCATGGATCGCGTCACTGGCGACCACATGGGCATGCTGGCCACCGTGATGAACGCGCTGGCCATGCGTGATGCGCTGGAGCGCTCGAACATCCCGGCCATCGTCATGTCGGCGATTTCCATGGTCGGCGTGACCGATCACTATGACCGCCGCAAGGCCATGCGCCACCTGAAGACCGGTGAGGTGGTGATTTTCGCTGCTGGCACCGGCAACCCCTTCTTTACCACCGATTCGGCTGCCTGCCTGCGCGCCATCGAAATCGATGCGGACGTGGTACTGAAGGCGACCAAGGTCGATGGCGTGTACACTGCCGACCCGTTCAAAGACCCGCATGCCGAGAAATTCGAGCGCCTGACCTATGACGAGGTGCTCGATCGCAAGCTGGGCGTGATGGATCTGACCGCCATCTGCCTGTGCCGTGATCACAACATGCCGCTGCGGGTTTTCAACATGAACAAGCCCGGCGCACTGCTGAACGTTGTAGTGGGTGGCGCCGAAGGAACTCTGATCGAGGAGGATGCACAATGATCAACGACATCAAGAAAGACGCTCAGGAGCGCATGAGCAAGTCCCTGGAATCGCTGGGTCGTAACCTGGCCTCCATTCGAACCGGTCGTGCCCATCCGAGCATTCTCGACAGCGTCAAGGTGCCGGCCTGGGGTAGCGACATGCCGCTGAACCAGGTTGCTGCGATCTCCGTCGAGGACGCGCGCACCCTGAAGATCGTCGCGCATGACAAGACCCTCAGTGCTGCCATCGAGAAGGCCATCATGACCTCCGACCTGGGCCTGAACCCGAGCAGCGCTGGTACCACCATCCGTGTGCCGATGCCGGCGCTGACCGAGGAAACCCGTAAGGGCTATACCAAGCAGGCGCGTGGCGTTGCCGAAGATGCCAAGGTCGCCGTGCGCAACGTGCGTCGTGATGCCCTGGCCGAGCTGAAGAAGCTGTCCAAGGCCAAGGAAATCAGCGAGGACGAAGAGCGTCGCGCCGCTGACGAGCTGCAGAAGATCACCGACAAGTTCATCGGTGATGTCGACAAGGCGCTCGAGGTCAAAGAAGCGGACCTGATGGCCGTCTGACGGCTGGGCGCCCATAAATGGACAAAAACAAGCAGGGGGCGGTGCCGCGGCATGTCGCCATCATCATGGATGGCAACAACCGTTGGGCGAAGAAGCGCCTGTTGCCGGGTGTGGCTGGGCACAAGGCCGGGGTCGATGCGGTTCGCGCGGTGATCGAGGTCTGTGCCGAGTCGGGCGTCGAGGTGCTCACCCTGTTCGCCTTTTCCAGCGAGAACTGGCAGCGTCCGGCCGAAGAGGTCGGTGCGCTGATGGAGTTGTTCCTGGGGGCGCTGCGTCGTGAGGCCAAGCGTCTGCTGGATAACGACATCAGCCTGCGCATCATCGGTGATCGCTCGCGTTTTCATCCCGAGTTGCAGGCAGCCATGCGCGAAGCCGAGCAACTGACTGCCGGCAACCGGCGTTTCACCTTGCAGATCGCGGCCAACTACGGTGGTCAGTGGGATATCGCCCAGGCCGCTCAGCGTCTGGCGCGTGAGGTGCAAGCAGGTCATTTGCAGCCCGAAGACATTACCCCGCAATTGCTTCAGGGTTGTCTGGCTACCGGTGACCTGCCTTTACCCGACCTGTGCATCCGTACGGGTGGCGAGCGCCGCATCAGTAACTTCCTCCTGTGGCAGTTGGCTTACAGCGAACTGTACTTCTCCGACCTCTATTGGCCGGACTTCAAGCACGAGGCCATGCGCAAGGCGCTGGCCGATTTCGCTACCCGCCAGCGTCGCTTCGGCAAGACCAGCGAGCAGGTGGAAGCTGAGGCGCGCTCCTAATGCTCAAACAACGAATCATCACGGCGCTGGTGCTGTTGCCCATCGCCCTGGGCGGTTTTTTTCTGCTCGATGGCGGTGCCTTTGCCCTGTTCATCGGTGCGGTGGTCACGCTGGGGGCCTGGGAATGGGCCCGTCTGGCAGGGTTCGAGGCGCAGCCGCTGCGTGTGGCCTATGCGGCTGCAGTGGCCGTGTTGCTCGGCTTGCTGTACATGGTGCCGGTCGTTGCCCCGCTGCTGCTGGTGGTGGCTGTGCTGTGGTGGTTGGTCGCGACCTTTCTGGTAATGACCTATCCCGATAGCAGTCGTCTCTGGGGCGGTGTGCCGGGGCGTTTGTTGATTGGTTTGCTGATTCTGCTGCCGGCCTGGCAAGGGCTGATCCTGCTCAAGCAGTGGCCGCAGGCCAATGCGCTGATCATCGCGGTGATGGTGCTGGTCTGGGGGGCGGATATCGGCGCCTATTTTTCCGGCAAGACCTTTGGCAAGCGCAAGCTGGCGCCCAAGGTCAGCCCGGGCAAGAGTTGGGAAGGGCTCTACGGCGGTCTTGCGGCCAGCCTGCTGATCACCCTGCTGGTCGGGCTGCAGCAAGGCTGGTCCGCTGGTGGGCTGCTGCTGGCGCTGGCGGGTGCCGCTGTGGTGGTACTGATTTCCGTGGTTGGTGACCTGACCGAAAGCATGTTCAAGCGTCAGTCCGGGATCAAGGACAGCAGCAATCTGCTGCCGGGGCATGGCGGAGTGCTGGATCGTATCGACAGTCTGACCGCAGCCATCCCGCTGTTCGCTGCACTGCTCTGGCTCGCTGGTTGGGGCGCGCTGTGAGCACAGTACAGCAGGTCACCGTGCTGGGGGCTACCGGCTCTATTGGTCTCAGTACGCTGGATGTGATCGCGCGTCACCCTGAGCGCTACAGCGTCTTCGCGCTGACGGGCTTTTCGCGCCTGGCAGAGTTGCAGGTGCTGTGCGTGCAGCATCGGCCGCGCTACGCCGTGGTGCCTGATGACGCTTCAGCGCTCGAGCTGCAGAACAATCTGCGCGCCGCCGGGCTGGCGACCGAGGTGCTGGTCGGCGAAGCAGGTCTGTGCGCCGTCTCTGCTGACGCCGCCGTCGATTGCGTAATGGCGGCCATTGTTGGCGCAGCGGGCCTCAAGCCGACCCTGGCGGCCGTGCAGGCTGGCAAGAAGGTGTTGCTGGCGAACAAGGAGGCGCTGGTAATGTCCGGTGCCTTGTTCATGCAGGCGGTCAAGCAGAGCGGGGCGGTGCTGTTGCCTATCGACAGCGAGCACAACGCCATTTTCCAGTGTCTGCCCGGTGACTATTCGCGGGGGCTGCAGACCGTCGGTGTGCGTCGCGTACTGCTGACGGCTTCTGGCGGGCCTTTTCGCGAAACACCGTTGGCTGACCTGGAATGCGTCACCCCGGAGCAGGCCTGTGCTCATCCGAACTGGTCGATGGGGCGCAAGATTTCCGTGGACTCGGCCAGCATGATGAACAAGGGGCTCGAGTCGATCGAGGCCTGCTGGTTGTTCGATGCCCGTCCGGAGCAGATCGAAGTGGTCATACATCGACAGAGCGTGATTCATTCGCTGGTCGATTACATCGACGGTTCGGTGCTGGCGCAGCTGGGTAATCCGGATATGCGCACGCCCATCGCTCATGCGTTGGCCTGGCCGGAGCGTATCGACTCGGGCGTATCGCCTCTGGATCTGTTTGCCGTCGGTCGCCTGGATTTCGAACGCCCCGACGAGCAGCGTTTTCCCTGTCTGCGTCTGGCGCGGGAGGCGGCGCAGGCTGGCGGCAGTGCGCCGGCGATGCTCAACGCCGCCAATGAAGTCGCGGTCGAGGCTTTCCTGCAGCGGCGCATCCGTTTCGTTGATATCGCGCGTATGATTGAGTCCGTGTTGAACGCCCAGCCGGTGCAGGCTGTCGAAGCGCTCGACGCGGTATTCGCGGCCGATGCCCGTGCGCGTGAGCTGGCTGGGCAGTGGCTCGCTGGCCGTTGATGGCGCCCGTATTGGTCTGGTGTGTGCTGGAACTTGAGCGGCTCGTAGAGCTGGAGAAGTGAAATGAGTGGGTTGTACATGCTGGTTGGCACCCTGATCGCACTGGGTGTCCTGGTGACCTTTCACGAGTACGGGCACTTCTGGGTGGCCCGGCGCTGCGGCGTCAAGGTGCTGCGCTTCTCCGTTGGCTTCGGCACACCGCTGCTGCGCTGGCATGACCGCCAGGGCACCGAATTCGTGGTTGCAGCCATTCCTCTGGGTGGCTACGTCAAGATGCTCGATGAGCGCGAGGGCGATGTGCCCCCCGAGCTCGTCGAGCAGTCCTTCAATCGCAAGAGCGTGCGCCAGCGCATCGCCATCGTGGCTGCGGGCCCGCTGGCCAATTTCTTGCTGGCGCTGCTGTTCTTCTGGTTCGTCGCCATGCTCGGCAGTCAGCAGGTGCGCCCGGTTATCGGCGCGGTGCAGCCGGACAGTCTGGCGCAAGTGGCCGGGTTGCGTGCGGGGCAGGAGATCGTTGCGGTCAACGGCGAGGCTACCAGTGGTTGGGCGGCGGTCAATCTGCAGCTGGTAAGGCGTCTGGGCGAGAGCGGTACGCTCGATCTGCGCGTGCTGGAGCCTGGCTCCACCGTTGAAACGCCAAAACAGGTGCAGTTGGACAACTGGCTGCGTGGCGTCGACGAGCCGGACCCGATTGGTTCGCTGGGCATTCGTCCATGGCGTCCGGTGCTGGAGCCGGTTCTGGCTGAGGTCGATTCCAAGGGGCCTGCCCACGCCGCAGGGCTGCAGGCAGGGGACAGGTTGCTGGCGCTCGATGGCGAGCCCCTGGCCGACTGGCAGGATCTGGTCGATCGCGTCCGGGCATTGCCGGGCGAGGCGGTCACGCTGAGCTTCGAACGCGCCGGGCAAGCGCAGGATGTGCAGCTGACCCTGGCGTCGCGCGGCGAAGGGGAGGCCCGCAGCGGCTACCTGGGCGCCGGTGTGCAGGGCGTCGAATGGCCGCCGGAGATGCTCCGCGAGGTGCGCTACGGTCCGCTCGATGGCGTTGTCGAAGGCATGCGTCAAACCTGGTCCATGAGCCTGCTGACCCTCGATTCACTGAAGAAAATGCTGTTCGGTGAGCTCTCGGTAAAAAACTTGAGTGGGCCGATAACCATTGCTAAAGTGGCGGGCGCTTCAGCTGAGTCAGGGCTGGGGGATTTCCTGAAATTCCTTGCATATCTGAGTATTAGCTTGGGGGTTCTCAATCTGCTGCCCATTCCCGTACTGGATGGTGGGCATCTGCTGTTTTACCTGGTCGAGTGGGTGCGTGGTCGCCCCTTGTCTGAGCGGGTTCAGGGTTGGGGGATGCAGATCGGCATCAGTCTGGTCATCGGGGTTATGTTGCTTGCCCTGGTCAACGACCTCAGCCGCCTGTAAGCATTGCTGAATACGTTCTTGAGATTTAAAAGAAGTGTCGCTTAAGCGGCAGTTTTTATCGTCAGTTGGAATAAGAAAGGACTTCATGAAACGTCTGCTGCTACCTGCGGTACTGTCCGCATTGATGATCGCCGAAGTTCACGCCGAGTCCTTCACCATCTCCGATATACGCGTCAATGGCCTGCAGCGGGTTTCCGCAGGCAGCGTATTCGGCGCGCTGCCGCTCAACGTGGGCGAGCAGGTAGATGATCGCCAACTGGTCGATGCCACCCGCTCCCTGTTCCGTACCGGCTTCTTCCAGGATATCCAGCTCGGTCGCGATGGTGACGTGCTGGTGGTTACCGTGGTCGAGCGTCCCTCCATCTCCGGTATCGAGATCGAAGGCAACAAGGCCATCACTACAGAAGACCTGCTCAAGGGCCTGAACCAGTCCGGTCTGGCCGAGGGCGAAATCTTCCAGCGCGCCACCCTCGAAGGCGTGCGTAACGAGCTGCAGCGCCAGTATGTCGCTCAGGGTCGCTATTCGGCCGAGATCGAAGCCGAAGTCATTCCGCAGCCGCGTAACCGCGTGGCGCTGAAAATCACCATCAACGAAGGCACCGTTGCCGCCATCTCCCACATCAACGTGGTCGGCAACACCGTGTTCTCCGATGAAGATCTGGTCGATCTGTTCGAGCTGAAGACCACCAACTGGCTGTCCTTCTTCAAGAACGACGACAAGTATGCCCGCGAGAAACTGTCCGGTGACCTCGAGCGCCTGCGCTCCTATTACCTGGATCGCGGCTACATCAACATGGATATCAGCTCCACCCAGGTATCCATCACCCCGGACAAGAAGCACGTCTACATCACCGTCAACGTCGAAGAAGGCGAGAAGTACAGCGTTCGCGACGTGAAACTGTCCGGTGACCTCAAGGTGCCGGAAGAAGACGTGCGTGCACTGCTGCTGGTCAAGGAAGGGCAGGTCTTCTCGCGCAAGATCATGACCACCACCAGTGAGCTGATCACCCGCCGCCTGGGTAACGAAGGCTATACCTTCGCCAACGTCAACGGCGTGCCGGAAGCTCACGACGAGGACAACACCGTCTCGATCACCTTCTTCGTCGATCCGGGCAAGCGCGCCTACGTCAACCGCATCAACTTCCGCGGCAACACCAAGTCCGAAGACCAGGTGCTGCGTCGTGAAATGCGTCAGATGGAAGGTGGCTGGGCCTCGACCTACCTGATCGACCAGTCCAAGGTGCGTCTGGAGCGTCTGGGCTTCTTCAAGGAGGTCAACGTCGAAACCCCGCAGGTACCGGGTACCGACGACCAGATCGACGTCAACTACAGCGTCGAAGAGCAGCCGTCGGGCTCCATCACCGCCAGCGTCGGTTTCGCCCAGAACGCCGGTCTGATCCTCGGTGGCTCGATCAGCCAGAACAACTTCCTGGGTACCGGTAACCGCGTCAGCATCGGCCTGACCCGTAGCGAATACCAGACCCGATACAGCTTCGGCTTTGTTGACCCCTACTGGACCGTCGACGGTGTCAGCCTGGGTTACAACGCCTTCTACCGCACCACCGACTACGATGAGCTCGATGTCGACGTATCCAGCTACTCGGTCGACAGCCTGGGTGCAGGTGTCAACATTGGCTACCCGATCAGCGAAACCGCGCGTCTGACCTACGGTCTGACCGTGCAGCAGGACACCATCGATACCGGTCGTTATACCGTCGACGAGATCTTTGATTTCATCGACTCTGAGGGCGATAACTACCTGAACTTCAAGGGTTCCATCGGCTGGTCCGAGTCGACCCTGAACCGTGGTGTACTGGCCAACCGTGGTCATTCGCAGAGCCTGGTGCTGGAAACCACGCTGCCAGGTAGCGATCTGTCGTTCTACAAGCTCGACTACCGTGGTCAGGTCTTCACCCCGATCAGCGACACCTACACCCTGCGCTTCCATACCCAGCTGGGTTATGGCGACAGCTACGGTTCCACGGCTGAGCTGCCGTTCTACGAGCACTACTACGCGGGTGGTTTCAACTCGGTACGTGGTTTCGAAGACAGCAGCCTTGGGCCACGCAGTACGCCGAGTAGCGGTGCCAAACCGGGCACCTTGCGCGACCCGGATCAGGACCCGCTGCCGTTCGGTGGTAACGTGCTGGTGCAGGGTGGTGTCGAGATGCTCTTCCCGCTGCCGTTCGTCAAGGATCAGCGCTCGCTGCGTACCGCGTTGTTCTGGGATGTGGGTAACGTCTTCGATACCAACTGCAGCTCCAGCCAGAAGAGGCTGAGCGACAGCTGCAATATCGACTTCAGCAGCATGGCCAGCTCCGTGGGTGTCGGCCTGACCTGGATCACCGCACTGGGCCCGCTGAGTTTCAGTCTGGCCATGCCGATCAAGAAGCCGGATGATGCCGATACCCAGGTATTCCAGTTCTCCCTGGGTCAAACCTTCTAAGTTCGTTTCACAGAAAGCCAACAGTTTTGTTGCAGGAGTGCATTGTGCGTAAGTTGACTCAACTGGTTCTGTTCACCGCCGCCCTGATCGCCACTCCGGCGTTCGCCGAGATGAAGGTGGCCGTGCTGAACTATCAGATGGCGCTGCTCGAGTCGGATGCAGCCAAGCGCTACGCCGTCGATGCCGAGAAGAAGTTCGGCCCGCAGCTGAACAAGCTCAAGACCCTGGAAAGCGACGCCAAGCGCATTCAGGATCGTATGGTCAAGGACGGCGAGAAGATGCAGCAGGCCGAACGCGAGCGCCTCGAGCTTGAATTCAAGCAGAAGGCTCGTGACTTCCAGTTCCAGTCCAAGGAGCTGAACGAAGCCAAGGCCATCGCTGACCGCGAGATGCTGGGCAAGCTGAAGCCGAACCTGGACAAGGCCGTCGAAGAAGTGATCAAGAACGGTAACTTCGACCTGGTGCTCGAGCGCGGTGCGGTGATCGATGTCAAACCTCAGTACGACATCACTCGCCAGGTCATCGAGCGCATGAATCAGATGCGTTAAGCATGACTGCGACATTTACCCTCGGCCAGCTGGCCGAGCGCCTGGGCGCCACCTTGCGTGGCGCCGAAGCTAAGGTCATCACGGGCCTGGCCACCTTACAGGAGGCCGGGCCCGAACAATTGAGCTTCCTGGCCAATGCCCAGTACCGCAAGTTTCTGGCGCAGACCCAGGCCGGTGCCGTGTTGCTCACCGCAGCCGATGCTGAAGGCTATGCTGGCGATGCCTTGATCGTTGCCAATCCTTATCTGGCTTATGCCCAGCTTTCGCATGTGTTCGACCGCAAGCCCAAGGCGGCTCCCGGCATTCATGCCACTGCGCAGGTTGCAGGCGATGCTCAGGTCGATCCGAGCGCCAGTATCGGCGCCTTTGCGGTCATCGAAAGCGGTGCTCGCATCGGTGCTGATGTGAGCATCGGTGCGCACTGCGTGGTGGGCGCGCGTAGCGTGATCGGTGAGGGTGGTTGGCTGGCTCCGCGCGTGACGCTGTACCACGATGTGCAGATCGGCAAGCGTGTAGTGATCCAGTCCGGCGCGGTGATCGGTGGCGAAGGCTTTGGTTTCGCCAACGAAAAGGGCGTCTGGCAGAAGATCGCACAGATCGGTGGGGTGACCATCGGTGATGACGTCGAGATCGGCGCCAACACCACGGTGGATCGCGGTGCGCTGTCCGATACCCTGATCGGTAATGGCGTGAAGCTGGATAACCAGATCATGATCGCGCACAACGTGCAGATCGGTGACAACACGGCCATGGCGGGCTGCTGCGGTATTTCCGGCAGCACCAAGATCGGCAAGAACTGCATGATCGCCGGCGGTGTGGGCATGGTTGGCCATATCGAGGTGTGCGACAACGTGTTCGTCACCGGTATGACCATGGTGACCCGTTCGATCACCGAGCCGGGCGCCTATTCTTCGGGCACTGCCATGCAACCGGCGGGCGAGTGGAAGAAGAGTGCAGCCCGTATTCGTCAGTTGGACGATATGGCCAAGCGACTGCGTGAGCTGGAAAAACAGCTGGCCGCCGTGACCCAGACGGCAAACGTCTCATCTGATGCCTGAGCACGGCGTGGCCGTGCTCTTTTCTTTTCTTACAGGCTTAACCGGACATGATGGACATCAACGAAATTCGTGAATATTTGCCGCACCGCTATCCGTTCCTGTTGGTGGACCGCGTGGTGGACCTGGACGTCGAAGGCAAGCAGATTCGCGCCTATAAGAATGTCAGCATCAATGAGCCGTTCTTCAACGGTCACTTCCCCGAGCACCCGATCATGCCGGGCGTTCTGATCATCGAGGCCATGGCCCAGGCTGCCGGTATCCTCGGCTTCAAGATGATGGGCGTGAAGCCGGCCGATGGCACCCTGTATTACTTCGTCGGCTCCGACAAACTGCGCTTCCGCTCGCCGGTGCTGCCGGGCGATCAACTGACGCTGGAAGCCAAATACCTGAGCGACCGTCGCAGCATCTGGAAATTCGAGTGCCGCGCCACCGTCGATGGCAAGGAAGTCTGCGCTGCTGAAATCATCTGTGCGGAACGCAAGCTATGAGTTTGATTGACCCCCGCGCGATCATCGACCCCAGTGCCAGATTGGCCGACGACGTCGTCGTTGGCCCTTGGAGCATTGTCGGGGCCGATGTGGAAATCGGCGAGGGTACAGTCATCGGCCCGCACGTCGTGCTCAAGGGGCCGACCGTGATCGGCAAGCACAACCGCATCTACCAGTTTTCTTCGGTCGGTGAAGACACGCCAGACCTGAAATACAAGGGCGAAGCGACGCGCCTGGTGATCGGTGATCACAACACGATTCGTGAGGGTGTCACCATTCACCGTGGCACTGTGCAGGATCGCAGCGAAACCACCATTGGCAACCATAACCTGATCATGGCCTATGCCCATATCGGCCATGACAGTGTGATCGGCAATCATTGCATTCTGGTCAACAACACGGCACTGGCTGGGCATGTCTGGGTCGATGACTGGGCGATTCTGTCCGGTTATACCCTGGTGCATCAGTTCTGCCGCATTGGCGCACACAGCTTCTCGGGCATGGGCACCGCGATTGGCAAGGATGTTCCGGCTTTCGTTACCGTGTTCGGTAACCCGGCCGAGGCGCGCAGCATGAACTTCGAGGGCATGCGCCGGCGTGGTTTCTCCGCTGAGGCCATCGCTGCCCTGCGCAAGGGCTACAAGCTGGTCTATCGCCAGGGGCTGACCGTCGAGCAGGCGCTGGCCGAGTTGGCCGAGTCCGCTGCTCAGCTCCCGGAAGTGGCGATTTTCCGTGATTCGATTCAGGCCTCCACGCGCGGCATCACGCGCTGATACCTATGAGCAGACCTATTCGCGTCGCACTGGTCGCCGGTGAGGCGTCCGGTGACATCCTCGGTTCCGGCCTGATGCAGGCCATCAAGCAGCGCCATCCGGGTGCCGAGTTCATCGGTGTTGGCGGCGCGCGCATGGAGGCCGAGGGCCTTAAATCCTATTTCCCGATGGAGCGCCTGGCCGTGATGGGCCTGGTCGAGGTACTGGGCCGTCTGTTCGAGTTACTGGGGCGTCGTCGGCAACTGGCTCGCGATCTGATCGCCGCGCAACCTGATGTTTTCATCGGTATCGATGCGCCCGATTTCAACCTGGGCCTGGAGCTCAAGCTGCGCCGTGCCGGCATCAAGACAGTGCACTACGTCAGCCCCTCGGTCTGGGCCTGGCGGCAGAAGCGTGTACTGAAGATCCGCGAAGCCTGCGACCTGATGCTGACCCTGTTCCCGTTCGAGGCGCAGTTCTACGACGAGCATAAGGTGCCGGTGCGCTTCGTTGGTCATCCGCTGGCCGATGCGATTCCGCAGCAAGCTGATCGTGCTGCTGCGCGCGAGGCGCTGGATCTGCCGCAGGATGAGCCCGTGGTGGCCCTGATGCCCGGCAGTCGCGGTGGTGAAGTCGCGCGTCTCGGTGAGCTGTTTCTCGATGCGGCGATTCGTCTGCGTGCACTGCGCCCTGGCATTCGTTTCCTGCTGCCTTGCGCCACACCCGAGCGTCGCGTGCAGCTGGAACAGATGCTGGCCGGGCGTGATTTGCCGCTGACGCTGCTCAATGGCCGCTCCCATGAGGCGTTGGCTGCCTGCGATGCGGTGTTGATCGCCTCGGGTACCGCGACCCTGGAAGCGCTGTTGTACAAGCGGCCGATGGTGGTGGCGTACCGCGTAGCGCCGCTGACCTATCGCATCCTCAAACGCCTGGTGAAGAGCCCCTATATCTCGTTGCCTAACCTGCTGGCCGAGCGTCTGCTGGTGCCTGAGCTGATTCAGGATGCAGCGACGCCAGAGGCTCTGGCCCAGGCCGTGGCGCCGTTGATCGACGGTGGGCAAGTGCAGACCGAGGGCTTCGACGTGATCCATCGCGCGCTGCGCCGTGATGCCTCGGTATCGGCGGCTGACGCGGTGTTGAAACTGGCGGGGCGCGACTGATGCAGCTGGGGCTCGACTTCACGCTGGTTGAGGAACTGGTCGCGGGTGTCGACGAGGTCGGTCGTGGCCCGCTCTGCGGTGCCGTGGTCACGGCTGCGGTGATCCTCGACCCGGCGCGGCCGATCATCGGGCTGAACGACTCGAAGAAACTCTCCGAGGCGCGCCGCGAAGTGCTGTTCGACGAGATTCGCGAAAAGGCCCTGGCCTGGTGCATCGCCCGCGCCGAGGTGGAGGAGATCGATCGGTTGAATATCCTGCATGCCACCATGCTGGCCATGCAGCGCGCCGTCGAAGGGCTGAGCGTGACACCCAGACTGGCATTGATCGACGGCAATCGCTGTCCAAAGCTGGCGGTGCCGAGTGCGCCGGTGGTCAAGGGCGATAGCCGGGTGCCGGCAATTGCCGCGGCTTCGATCCTGGCCAAGGTCAGTCGCGACCGCGAGATGGTCGAGATGGATCGTCTCTATCCCGGTTACGGCATCGCTGGCCACAAGGGCTATCCCACGCCCGTTCACCTAGAAGCCCTGCAGCGCCTGGGGCCGACGCCTATTCATCGGCGTTCCTTCGCACCGGTGCGCGCATTGCTCGAGCCTGTAGCTGTCGATTGTATCGCCGCTACAGTCTGAACCTCTGGCCCTCAGCCAGACCCGCTTAGGCTACAATCCGCGCTTTGTCGTTTTCACCTGCAAGGCCGCCCATGACCCAAGCTTTCGTCCACCTGCGTCTGCACACCGAATACTCACTGGTCGATGGCCTGGTGCGGGTCAAACCGCTGATCAAGGCCGTGGCCGGGGCCGGCATGCCGGCGGTTGCAGTCACCGACATGAGCAACATGTGCTCGCTGGTGAAGTTTTACAAGGCGGCCATGGGCGCCGGGGTCAAGCCGATCTGTGGTGCCGATATCTGGATGGCCAGCGCCGAGGAAGACGGCCCGCTGACGCGCCTAACCCTGCTGGCGATGAACGCCAAGGGCTACCGCAACCTTACCGAACTGATCTCTCGTGGCTGGGCCGAAGGGCAGAGCAACGACCTGGTGATCATTCAGCGTGACTGGGTCAAGGACGCCGCCGAGGGCCTCATCGCGCTATCCGGTGCGCGTGAAGGCGAAGTCGGCCAGGCGCTGCTGGCCGGTGACGAAACGCTGGCCGAAGTGCGCCTGCGTGAATGGATGGCAGTGTTCCCGGATCGCTTTTATCTGGAGGTGCAGCGCACCAGCCGCGTCGGTGACGAGGAATACCTGCACGCCGCCGTGGCCCTGGCCGATCGCGTCGAGGCGCCGCTGGTGGCGACCAACGACGTGCGCTTCATCAAGCAGGGTGATTTCGAGGCGCATGAAACCCGCGTCTGCATCGGTGAAGGCCGTACCCTGGACGACCCGCGCCGGCCGCGGCATTACTCCGATCAGCAGTACCTGAAAAGCGCCGAGGAAATGTGGGAGCTGTTCTCCGACCTGCCCGAGGCACTGGAGAACACCGTCGAGATTGCCAAGCGCTGCAACATCGATGTGCAACTCGGCAAATACTTTCTACCGGATTTCCCCACGCCCAATGGCATGGGCATCGACGACTACCTGCGCCACGCCTCCTTCGAGGGGCTGGAAGAGCGTCTCCAGGTATTGCTGCCCAAGGATACGCCGGATTACGAGGCCAAGAGGCAGGTCTATATCGACCGCCTCAACTTCGAGCTCGACATCATCATTCAGATGGGTTTCCCCGGTTACTTCCTGATCGTGATGGACTTCATCCAGTGGGCCAAGAGCAACGGCGTGCCGGTCGGCCCGGGCCGTGGTTCGGGTGCCGGTTCGCTGGTGGCCTACGTGCTGAAGATCACTGACCTCGATCCGCTGGCCTATGACCTGCTGTTCGAACGATTCCTCAACCCCGAGCGGGTTTCCATGCCCGACTTCGACGTCGACTTCTGCATGGACGGCCGCGACCGGGTGATCGACTACGTAGCCGAGAAATACGGACGCAACGCGGTGAGCCAGATCATCACCTTCGGCTCGATGGCGGCCAAGGCGGTGGTGCGCGACGTCGCCCGGGCGCAGGGCAAGTCCTACGGCCTGGCCGACCGTCTGTCGAAGATGATCCCCTTCGAAGTGGGCATGACCCTGGAGAAGGCCTACGAGATGGAGGAGCCGCTGCGCGAGTTCCTCAAGAACGACGAGGAAGCCCAGGAAATCTGGGACATGTCGCTCAAGCTCGAAGGCGTGGTGCGCGGCACCGGCAAGCACGCCGGGGGCGTGGTGATCGCGCCGACCAAGCTGACCGACTTTTCGCCGATCGCCTGTGACGAGGAGGGCGGTGGCCTGGTGACCCAGTTCGACAAGGACGACGTCGAGCAGGCCGGGCTGGTCAAGTTCGACTTCCTCGGTCTGCGTACCCTGACCATCATCAAGTGGGCGTTGGAAACCGTCCACCGCATCCAGAAGCGCGACGGTGCGCCGGATGAGGAGCTGGTCAACATCGACTTCATCCCGCTGGATGACAAGAAAACCTACGACATGCTGCAGAAGGCGGAGACCACCGCGGTCTTCCAGCTTGAATCGCGTGGCATGAAGGAGCTGATCAAGAAGCTCAAGCCCGACTGCCTGGAAGACATGATCGCACTGGTGGCGCTGTTCCGCCCGGGCCCGCTGCAGTCCGGCATGGTGGACGACTTCATCAACCGTAAGCACGGCCGCGCCGAGCTGTCCTACCCGCACCCGGATTACCAGTACGCCGGCCTCGAGCCGGTGCTCAAGCCCACCTACGGCATCATCCTGTATCAGGAGCAGGTGATGCAGATCGCCCAGGTCATGGGTGGCTACACCCTGGGACAGGCGGACATGCTGCGGCGTGCCATGGGTAAGAAGAAGCCCGAGGAAATGGCCAAGCAGCGCGGCGGCTTCATCGAAGGTTGTGCCAGCAACGGGATCGACGCCAATCTGGCGGGCAACATCTTCGATCTGGTGGAAAAATTCGCCGGTTACGGTTTCAACAAATCGCACTCGGCCGCTTACGGTCTGGTCTCCTACCAGACTGCCTGGCTCAAGGCGCATTACCCGGCGCCGTTCATGGCGGCCGTGCTCTCGGCGGATATGCACAACACCGACAAGGTGGTGATCCTGGTGGAAGAGTGCCGCAACATGAAGTTGCGCATCGAACCGCCAGACGTGAACGTGTCCGAGTTCAAGTTCACCGTCAACGACGACGGTCGTATCGTCTACGGCCTAGGTGCGGTCAAGGGCGTCGGCGAGGGGCCGGTCGAGGCCATCGTTGAATGCCGCGCCGAAGGTGGTCCGTTCAAGGATCTGTTCGACTTCTGCAACCGTGTCGACCTCAAGCGCATCAACAAGCGCACCCTGGAGGCATTGATCCGCAGCGGCGCGCTGGATCGTCTTGGTCCGTACTATCAGGACGAACTCAAGGCCTACCAGGCCAGCGTGGACAAGAACCGCGCCGTGCTGCTGGCGTCTATGGAAGAGGCCGTGCAGTCCGCCGAGCAGACCGCGCGCAGCGCCGAGAGCGGCCACATGGACCTGTTCGGCGGCCTGTTCGCCGAGCCTGAGGCGGACGTCTACGCCAACCACCGCAAGGCCCGCGAGCTGCCGATCAAAGAGCGCCTGAAAGGTGAGAAGGACACCCTGGGTATCTACCTGTCCGGCCATCCCATCGACGAATACGAAGGTGAGATTCGCCGTTTCGCCCGTCAGCGCATCGTCGAACTGAAGCCGGCGCGCGACACCCAGACCATCGCTGGGATGATCGTCAACCTGCGGGTGATGAAGAACAAGAAGGGCGACAAGATGGGCTTCATCACCCTCGACGACCGCTCCGGGCGCATCGAGGCCTCTCTGTTCGCCGATGCCTTCGCCAGCAACCAGGCGCTGCTGCAGAACGATGCGCTGGTGGTGGTCGAGGGCGAAGTCAGTAACGACGACTTCTCTGGTGGCCTGCGTCTGCGTGCCAAGCGCGTGATGAGCCTGGAAGAGGCGCGCACGGGCCTGGCCGACAGCCTGCGAGTGAAGGTCGCCAGTGAGGCATTGAAGGGTGATCGCCTGCGCTGGCTGGCCGAACTGTGCAGCAAGCACAAGGGCGCCTGCCCGGTGACGCTGGACTACAGTGGCGAGGAGGCACGCGCCTTGCTTCAATTTGGCGACGCCTGGCGAATCGACCCGGCCGACACTTTGATTCAGGCATTGCGTGACCAGTTCGGGCGCGACAACGTCTTTTTGCACTACCGCTGATGCAAGAGGGGAAAATACCCCTTTGTGTTGGCATCGACACCTGCGGGTGTCGACCCGCTGCGTCCTATCCCTTAAGGTAGGGCGCCTAATGGATACAGCTCCCCGGCCACTTGGCCGTCGACGCAAGACGGATGACTATGAACCCGAATTTCCTCGATTTCGAACAGCCGATCGCCGACCTGCAAGCCAAGATCGAAGAGCTACGCCTGGTTGGTAACGACAACTCGCTGAATATCGGCGATGAGATTGCCCGCCTGCAGGACAAGAGCAGCACCCTGACCGAAAGCATCTTCGGCAACCTGACCAGTTGGCAGATCGCCCAGTTGGCACGCCATCCGCGCCGCCCGTATACCCTGGATTACATCCAGCACATCTTCACCGAGTTCGACGAACTGCATGGTGATCGTCATTTCTCCGACGACGCCGCTATCGTCGGTGGCATTGCCCGTCTGGGCGACCAGCCGGTGATGATCATCGGCCACCAGAAAGGCCGTGAGGTGCGCGAGAAGGTGCGCCGCAATTTTGGCATGCCGCGCCCGGAAGGCTACCGCAAGGCCTGCCGCCTGATGGAAATGGCCGAACGCTTCAAGATGCCGATCCTCACCTTCATCGACACCCCCGGTGCCTACCCAGGTATCGATGCCGAGGAGCGCGGCCAGAGCGAGGCAATCGCCTGGAACCTGCGCGTGATGGCGCGCCTGAAAACCCCGATCATCGCCACCGTCATCGGTGAAGGTGGTTCCGGTGGTGCACTGGCCATCGGTGTCTGCGACCAGCTGAACATGCTGCAGTACTCCACCTATTCGGTGATCTCGCCGGAAGGCTGCGCCTCGATTCTCTGGCGTACTGCCGAGAAGGCGCCGGACGCTGCCGAGGCCATGGGCATCACCGCCGAGCGCCTGAAGGATCTGGGCATCGTCGATCAGGTCATCGCCGAGCCACTGGGCGGCGCGCACCGCGACCCGGCGGCGGCTTCCGAGTCGATCCGCCAGGAGCTGACCAAGCAACTGGCCAGCCTGCAGAAGCATGACACCGAGACGCTGCTCAAGCGTCGTTATGACCGTCTGATGAGCTACGGCATCGCCTGAGTCTTTTCTACGCATATATCAACGGGCCTTCGGGCCCGTTGTTGTTTAAGCTTGAATGATGACTGCTCTCGAACTTCGCCTGCGCCAGGCCCTGCAGCCCTGGCGTGCGGCCCCTGCCTGGCGTATTGCCTTCTCCGGTGGCCTGGATTCCAGTGTGCTGCTGCATCTGCTCGCCGACTGGGCGCGGCACGAGGATCTGCCGCCGCTGTCCGCCATTCATGTCCATCATGGGCTGCAGTCGGCCGGCGACGCCTGGCCTGTGCATTGCGCACGTGTCTGCGAGCAGTTGGGCATTGCTCTCGAAGTCGTCAGGGTTCAGGTCACGCCAAGTGCCAGCCTTGAACAGGCTGCACGAAGCGCGCGTTACCAAGCTTTCTGCGAGCGGCTGAGACCGGGCGAAGTGTTGCTAAGTGCCCAGCATCGCGACGATCAAGCCGAAACGCTGCTGTTTCGTCTGTTGCGCGGTGCCGGCGTGCGTGGGCTGGCGGCTATGCCGGCCAGTCGGCCGTTGGGGCGGGGCGGTCTGTTTCGGCCGTTGCTCGACAGCTCTCGAGCTGAGTTGCGTGAATATGCGCAGAGTCATGGTCTTACCTGGATCGAGGATCCGAGCAATGCCGACGAGCGTTTCAGTCGCAATTTCCTGCGCAGACAGATGATTCCGCTGCTGGCCGAGCGCTGGCCGCAGGTCACGGCAAATATCGCGCGTAGCGCCAGGCACCTGGGCGAAGCTCAGCAATTGCTGGATGAGCTGGCCGCGATGGACCTGGCGGCTGCCCATGGCGTTTCGGCATGCCCCTGGTTGACTCTACCGTCTCTGGAATTGTCGGCAGTGAGCGCGCTGAGCGATGCACGTCAGCGTAATCTGCTGCGCTACTGGCTGGCGCCGCTGACGCGCCTGCCCGATAGCGATCACTGGGCCGGCTGGTGTGACCTGCGTGATGCCGCCACGGATGCGGCGCCGATCTGGAAACTGACCGATGGCGAGTTGCACCGTGCCGATGGGCGGCTTTGGTGGCTCAGTGGCGAGTGGCTGCGGCCGCTGGATCCACTCGATCTAGCCTGCGACTCGTTTTCCGAATCGGTCGAACTTCCCGGCAATGGTCATGTGCATCTACAGGGCGAGTTGCCGCAAGGTCGCTGGCATTTGCGTTACCGCCAGGGTGGTGAGTCGCTGCAGCTGCCGGGGCGCGGCAGGCGTGATCTCAAGCGTCTACTCAACGAACTGCGCGTGCCGGCATTCGTGCGCCCACGCTTGCCGTTGCTGTTCGAGGGCGATGAGCTGATGGCGGTGGCGAACCTGTCGCAGTCGTCAGAAATACAGGCCAGCGGGGCGCGTCTGCACTGGTCGCCGCCGATCGGCGCGCAAGGTTTGAGCTGGTAAGGCCTTTCGGGTAGACTACGCTCCCGTCTTACTACAGCTTTTGCCGACTCCCTCAGGGAGCTTGGCGAGCTTGCCATTGTTCGTACTGATGGCGTTCCTTCGCTTTCCCCGGCGGCACTGACCGCTTAAACGCAGACTTCTAGGGTTTTTCATGACGCGCTACATCTTCGTCACGGGTGGTGTTGTTTCTTCATTGGGGAAAGGCATCGCCTCGGCTTCACTGGCGGCCATCCTGGAGGCGCGGGGCCTGAAGGTCACCATGCTCAAGCTGGACCCTTATATCAACGTCGATCCGGGCACCATGAGCCCGTTCCAGCACGGTGAGGTGTTCGTCACCCACGACGGCGCCGAGACCGACCTCGACCTGGGCCACTACGAGCGCTTCATCCGTACCACGATGACCAAGAGCAACAACTTCACCACCGGTCGGGTGTACGAAGATGTGCTGCGCAAGGAGCGCCGTGGTGATTACCTGGGCGCGACCATTCAGGTCATTCCGCACATCACCGACGAGATCAAGCGTCGCATCATCAAGGGTGCCGGCGATGCCGACGTGGCCCTGGTGGAGATCGGTGGCACCGTCGGTGACATCGAGTCGCAACCGTTCCTCGAAGCCATTCGCCAACTGCGTGTGGAAGTGGGCGCCAAGCGTGCCATGCTGATGCACCTGACTCTGGTGCCGTATATCGCCACTGCCGGTGAGACCAAGACCAAGCCGACCCAGCATTCGGTCAAGGAGCTGCGCTCCATCGGCCTGCAGCCTGACGTGCTGGTGTGCCGCTCCGACCATCCGATCGATGTGTCCTCGCGCCGCAAGATCGCCCTGTTCACCAACGTCGAAGAGCGTGCGGTGATCAGCCTGGAAGACGTCGACACCATCTACAAGATTCCGGGCGTGCTGCATGCCCAGGGGCTGGACGACTTCGTCGTCGAGCGTTTCGGCCTGGAGTGTGGCGGCGCCGATCTGTCCGAGTGGGATCGCGTGGTCGATGCCAAGCTCAACCCGGAAAAAGAAGTCACCATCGCCATGGTCGGCAAGTACATGGAGCTGCTCGATGCGTACAAGTCGCTGATCGAAGCGATGAGCCATGCCGGCATCCAGAACCGTACCAAGGTCAACCTGCGTTATATCGACTCCGAAGACATCGAGAACCAGGGCACCGCGCTGCTCGAAGGTGTCGATGCCATCCTGGTGCCGGGCGGCTTCGGTCTGCGTGGCGTGGAAGGCAAGATCAAGACCGTGCAGTACGCCCGCGAGAACAAGATCCCTTACCTGGGTATCTGTCTCGGCATGCAGGTGGCAGTGATCGAGTACGCCCGCAATGTGGTGGGCTGGACCGACGCCAACTCTTCCGAATTCGACATGGCCAGCGCTCACCCGGTAGTGGGTCTGATTACCGAGTGGCAGGATGCCGCAGGCAGCGTCGAGCAGCGTAGCGAGAGCTCCGATCTGGGCGGCACCATGCGCCTCGGTGCTCAGGATTGCCAGCTGCAGGCCGGTTCGCTGGTGCATGACTGCTACGGCAAGGACGTGATCGTCGAGCGTCACCGTCACCGTTACGAGGTGAACAACAACCTGCTGCCGAAACTGACCGAGGCAGGCCTGAAGGTCACCGGTCGTTCCGGCGACGGCGCGCTGGTGGAAGTGGTCGAGGCGCCGGATCATCCGTGGTTCGTCGCTTGCCAGTTCCACCCGGAATTCACTTCAACGCCGCGTGACGGTCACCCGCTGTTCAGCGGTTTCGTCAACGCCGCTCTGGCGCAGAAAGCGAAGAAGGCTTAACGCATGGCACAGAAGATCATCAAGGTTCGCGGCATCGAGATCGCCAACGACAAGCCGTTCGTGCTGTTCGGTGGCATCAACGTGCTCGAGTCGCGCGACCTGGCCATGCAGGCTTGCGAGGAATACGTGCGGGTGACCGAGAAGCTCGGCATCCCCTACGTGTTCAAGGCCAGCTTCGACAAGGCCAATCGCTCTTCCATCACCTCCTTCCGCGGCCCGGGCCTGGAAGAGGGCATGAAGATCTTCGAGGAAGTGAAGAAGACCTTCGGCGTGCCGGTGATCACCGACGTTCACGAACCGCACCAGGCGGCTGCAGTGGCCGAGGTGTGCGACATCATCCAGTTGCCGGCCTTCCTGTCGCGGCAGACCGATCTGGTGGTGGCCATGGCCAAAACCGGCGCGGTGATCAACATCAAGAAGGCGCAGTTCCTCGCTCCGCAGGAAATGAAGCACATCCTCACCAAGTGTGAAGAGGCTGGTAATGATCAGTTGATCCTTTGCGAGCGCGGCAGCTCCTTCGGTTACAACAACCTGGTGGTGGACATGCTCGGCTTCGGCATCATGAAGCAGTTCGAGTACCCGGTGTTTTTCGACGTGACCCACGCCCTGCAGATGCCGGGTGGCCGCGCCGACTCTGCTGGCGGTCGCCGCGCCCAGGTTACCGATCTGGCCAAGGCCGGCATGAGCCAGGGCCTGGCAGGCCTGTTCCTCGAAGCCCATCCGGATCCGGAAAACGCCAAGTGCGACGGTCCATGCGCCCTGCGCCTGAACAAGCTGGAGCCGTTCCTCACTCAGCTCAAGCAGCTGGATGACCTGATCAAGAGTTTTCCGCCGATCGAGACTGCCTGAGCCGGTCGTAATCCGGTAAAGTGCCGCCCGAGAAAAATCCCCCTGACCCGTGAGTCAGAGTGAGCCGTCGATCTGCCCTCCGGCAGCGACGGCCCAGTGCAGCCTGCTGCTGCCGTCTTATCGTCAACCTTTGGAGCGTTATCAAGAATGGCAAAGATCGTCGACATCAAGGGTCGTGAGGTTCTCGACTCCCGCGGCAACCCCACCGTGGAAGCGGATGTAATTCTGGAAGGCGGTATCGTCGGCAGCGCGTGCGCTCCGTCCGGCGCTTCCACCGGCTCGCGCGAAGCGCTGGAGCTGCGTGACGGCGACAAGAGCCGTTACCTGGGCAAGGGCGTGCTGAAAGCCGTCGCCAACATCAACGGCCCTATCCGTGACCTGCTGCTGGGCAAGGACGCGACCGATCAACAGGCGCTGGACCGCGCGATGATCGAACTCGACGGTACCGAGAACAAGGCCAAGCTGGGCGCCAACGCCATCCTCGCCGTGTCCCTGGCTGCCGCCAAGGCCGCTGCCCAGGCCAAGGGCGTGCCGCTGTACGCGCACATCGCTGATCTGAACGGCACCCCGGGCGTCTACTCCATGCCGGTGCCGATGATGAACATCATCAATGGCGGCGAGCACGCCGACAACAACGTCGACATCCAGGAGTTCATGGTGCAGCCGGTTGGCGCATCGAGCTTCGCCGAGGCGCTGCGCATGGGCGCCGAGATCTTCCATCACCTCAAGGCCGTGCTCAAGGCCCGTGGCCTGAACACCGCTGTAGGTGACGAAGGCGGCTTCGCACCGAACCTGGCCTCCAACGAAGACGCTCTGGCCGCCATCGCTGAAGCCGTTGCCAACGCCGGCTACAAGCTGGGTGACGACGTGACCCTGGCGCTGGACTGTGCATCGAGCGAGTTCTACAAGGACGGTCAATACGACCTGGCCGGCGAAGGCAAGGTATTCAGCGGTGAAGGTTTCGCCGACTACCTGGCGGGCCTGACCGAGCGTTATCCGATCATCTCCATCGAAGACGGCATGGACGAGTCCGACTGGGCCAGCTGGAAAGTCCTGACCGACAAGATCGGTGCCAAGGTACAGCTGGTTGGCGACGACCTGTTCGTCACCAACACCAAGATCCTCAAGCGCGGCATCGACGAGAAGATCGGCAACTCGATCCTGATCAAGTTCAACCAGATCGGCTCGCTGACCGAGACCCTGGAAGCCATCCAGATGGCCAAGGCTGCTGGCTTCACCGCCGTGATCTCGCACCGCAGTGGCGAAACCGAGGACAGCACCATCGCCGACCTGGCCGTGGGTACTGCCGCCGGTCAGATCAAGACCGGTTCGCTGTGCCGTTCCGACCGCGTTTCCAAGTACAACCAGCTGCTGCGTATCGAAGAGCAGCTGGGTGGCAAAGCCCCATACAAGGGCCGTGCCGAGTTCCGCGGCTGATCACGATCTGCTGCGCGTCGGCCCTACTGCGTTAAAAACAGGCTCGGACAGTGACTTGTCACTGAACGTCCGGAGGACGGCCCGAAGGGCGAGTGAAACGAGTAATGCTCATTTACTTCAGTAAAGTCGAGCGCGACTCCGACCGTTCCCCGCCTGTTTGATTCGCTGGCGCTCACCCTTCGGGCCAGCCTCCGGCTGTTACTCCCGTTGGTCGTTGCGCCTTGTAGGTCTCTAGCTCGCGAGATCGTTCTAGTCTGAAAAGGGCGACGCAAGTCGCCCTTTTTCGTGGTTATCCCAGCGTTGGTGCTGCATGCTGTAGGAGCGGATTTATCCGCGAATTTTCGCGGCTGAAGCCGCTCCTACAAAGGCTGCGTCATTGCGGGCATGGCCTTTTTCGTGGACGCTTCGTCGATCCCAGGGAACCAATGCACGGATGCAGGTACCGAAACCCCATGTCACTCATCAGACGGCTTCTTTTCAAGCATGAACGCAGCCCCTACCATGCCGATGACTCAATCTGCGAGCCGCTCCATGCGTAGTCCGTATTGGCTGTTTATCGTGCTGATCCTGTTGCTGGTCGGTCTGCAGTATCGACTGTGGATTGGCGACGGCAGCCTGGCTGCTGCCAGCCGTCTGCAACAGCAGATCGCCGAACAGGAGGGCGAGAACGAGCGGTTGCTGGAGCGCAATCGTATCCTCGAGGCCGAGGTGATGGAGCTCAAGCGCGGTATGGAAACCGTGGAAGAGCGCGCGCGTCACGAGTTGGGCATGCTCAAAGAGGGTGAAACCCTCTATCTGCTGACCGAATGACCACGAAATTCTGGCTGGTGATCCCGGCCGCTGGCGTCGGCGCGCGGATGGCCGCCGACCGCCCCAAGCAGTACCTGCAGATCGCCGGCCGCTGCATTCTCGAACATACCCTGCATTGTTTTCTCGATCATCCCGGCCTGTTGGGCGCGGTGGTATGCGTTGCCGTGGATGACCCGTTCTGGCCGCAGCTGCCACTGGCGCGTGATCTGCGCATCCGCCGTGCGCCTGGCGGGCGTGAGCGCGCCGACTCGGTGCTGGCCGGGCTGGACTCGTTACTGGCCGGTGGTGCCGATAGCGATGATTGGGTGCTGGTGCACGACGCCGCGCGTCCCAATCTCACCCCTGCGGACCTGGATCGCCTACTGGACAGTCTGACCGATGATCCGGTCGGCGGCCTGCTGGCGGTGCCGGTGCGCGATACGCTCAAGCGTGTCGGCAGCGATGGTCGAGTGTTGGAGACCGTGGATCGTAGCGTGATCTGGCAGGCCTACACACCGCAGATGTTCCGCCTGGGGGCGTTACGCGAGGCACTGGCGCAAGCGCTGGAAGAAGGTGTGGCAGTGACCGATGAAGCCTCGGCCATGGAGTGGGCAGGGCGTTCGCCCCGGCTCATCGAGGGCCGGGCGGACAACCTCAAGGTTACCCGCCCGGAAGATTTGCACTATCTACAGTCCATATGGCCGCAAGACCGTTGAACTAGATCTGTCGCATCAGTGCGTCCAGCGCTTGGCATCTTTGCCCAGGTTGCGGTCCAGCGCGTTGGTCAGCTTGTTCATGGCGCCGTCGATCGCCTGCTGCAGTTCGCTGGCATCGTGGGAGACCGTCAGTGGATCGCGTCCTTTCATTCGTGCCTCGACCTTGCAGCGCTTGTCCTGTGGGCCACTCTTGAGCGCGTTCTCGTCGGAGAGATGAATTTCGATCCGGGTGAGGTGGTCCTCGTAGCGCTGGAGCTTGTCCCGGATGCGACCGCGAATGTCGTCCTTGAAGTCCATCGAGGAGGTGACGTGCTTACCACTGTTGACCAGAACCTGCATAACCATGTCCTCATGTAGCTGAGTTCGTGAGGCCCCGTTTGGGCGGGGTGCATGGGTTGTGACGCGGTCGCCTCGCTCAAGTTTCGCCCCGACTTGTGACATTCCATGACCGTTCAGCTGGGTGACAAGGTTGTTGCAGAACCTCAGGAGTGATCGAGGTATTCGGCGCGTTGGCCAAGTCCCTGGCGCAGCGAGTCGATCAACTGGCGTACCTTGGGCGAAAGGTGACGTTGCTGCGGGTAAAGCGCCCAAACTGCGGTATTGGGTGGGCGATGCTGCTCCAGCAGAGAGATCAGCCGTCCGCTGCGCAGGTGTTCCAATACGTAATAGTCCGGCAACTGACACAGCCCAAAACCGCGCAGCGCTGCGTCGAGCACGGCCTGGCCGCTATTGCAACGCCAGTTACCCTGTATGCGCACCTGGGTTTCACGGCCGTTCTGGGCAAAGCTCCAGTGGTCGCTGCTACCTACCAGGCAGTTGTGTCGGGCTAGCTCGGATAGCGAGTGCGGGCGTCCGTAGCGCTGCAGATAGTCGGGAGCAGCGCACAGATACATTTCTCGAGGCGCGAGACGCATGGCCATCAGGCGCGAGTCCTGCAGGCGCCCCAGGCGGATGGCCAGGTCCAGGCCTTCGTGCAGCATGTCGAGCTGACGGTTGGACAGTTCGATCTCCACGCGCAGCTGCGGATGCCGCGCCATGAAGTCGTTGACCAGCGGCACGATGAAGCGCTCGCCGTAAGCCACCGCACAGGTCATGCGCAACAGCCCCTTGGGTTCAGCGCCGAGATCACCGACTGCTCGCAGCGCTTCTTCGCGGGCATCCTGCAGGCGCTGGCAGTGTTGTAGAAACAACTGGCCGGCCTCGGTCAGGGCGACCCGCCTGGTGCTGCGGTAGAACAGGCGGCTCTGCAGGCGCTCTTCCAGGCGTGCGACCTGGCGGCTTACCTGCGAGGTGGACAATCCCAGGCGCTCGGCGGCTGCACTGAATTGCCCGCATTCGGCGACGGCAACGAATTCGTCGAGTCCTTCCCAGCGATTCATCGATGCTTCTTCTCCTGTGCTGCCGATTGCATCCGGCTGCGCCCGTAGGAGCCCGCTTGCGGGCGATGTAAGGAGGCTCAATATTATCCCTGTACAGCAATAATGTTTTGCTCTACTGCTGATTATCTCGTATTGGACATGAACTAGACTGCCGACCACTGTCCACGCTCCCCTGAGAGAACTGCCATGATCAAGTCTCGTGCTGCCGTCGCCTTCGCCCCGAATGAACCCCTGAAAATCGTCGAAGTCGATGTGGCGCCGCCCAAGGCTGGCGAGGTGCTGGTACGTATCGTCGCGACCGGCGTCTGCCACACCGACGCCTACACCCTGTCCGGCCAGGACAGCGAGGGCGTGTTCCCCTGCATTCTCGGCCACGAGGGTGGTGGCATAGTCGAGGCGGTGGGCGAGGGCGTCACCTCGCTGGCGGTCGGCGACCACGTGATCCCGCTGTACACCGCCGAGTGCGGCGAGTGCAAATTCTGCAAATCCAACAAGACCAACCTGTGCAGCTCGGTGCGCGCTACCCAGGGCAAGGGTCTGATGCCTGACGGTACCAGCCGCTTCTCCTACAACGGCGAGCCGATCTATCACTACATGGGCTGCTCGACCTTCTCCGAGTACACCGTGCTGCCGGAAGTCTCCTTGGCCAAGATCCCCAAGGAGGCGCCGCTGGAGAAGGTCTGCTTGCTCGGTTGTGGCGTGACCACCGGTATCGGTGCCGTGCTCAACACCGCCAAGGTCACCGAGGGCTCTACTGTGGCCATCTTCGGCCTGGGCGGTATCGGCCTGGCGGCGATCATCGGCGCCAAGATGGCCAAGGCTTCGCGCATCATCGGCATCGATATCAATCCGGCCAAGGAAGCCGTGGCACGTGAGCTGGGCATCACCGACTTCGTCAATCCGAAGGATCACAGCAAGCCGATCCAGGAAGTCATCGTCGAGATGACCGACGGTGGCGTCGACTACAGCTTCGAGTGCATCGGCAACGTGCAACTGATGCGCGCCGCGCTGGAGTGCTGCCACAAGGGCTGGGGCGAGTCGACCATCATTGGCGTCGCGCCGGCTGGTGCCGAGATCAGCACCCGCCCATTCCAGCTGGTGACCGGTCGCGTGTGGCGCGGCAGTGCCTTCGGTGGCGTCAAGGGTCGTACCGAGCTGCCGAGCTATGTCGAGAAGGCGCAGAGCGGCGAGATTCCGCTGGATACCTTCATCACGCACAACATGGGACTGGATCAGATCAACGAAGCGTTCGAGCTGATGCACGAAGGCAAGAGCATTCGTACCGTCATTCATTTCTGATGACACGCCGCACGGCCGATGGTCGTGCGGATTCTTTCGTAGGGTGCGCGGGGCCGCCTGGGCTGCGCGCACCGCTAACTCTTGGTGCGCACGGCGCACCCTACGGAGTGGTCATGACCCTCGAAATCGTTTCCAGCAACAAGAGCTTCGGCGGCTGGCACAAGCGCTACCGCCATCGCTCCAGCAGCCTCAACTGCGACATGGTGTTTGCCGTCTATCTGCCGCCGCAGGCCGAGCAGGGCGCCAAGCTGCCGGTGCTGTACTGGCTGAGCGGGTTGACCTGCACCGACGAGAACTTCATGCAGAAGGCTGGCGCTCAGCGCATGGCAGCCGAACTGGGGTTGATCATCATCGCGCCGGACACCAGCCCGCGTGGCGAGGGCGTGGCCGATGACGCCAACGGCGCCTATGACTTCGGTCTGGGTGCAGGCTTCTATGTCAATGCCACCCAGGAGCCCTTCGCGCGGCACTACCGCATGTACGACTACGTGGTGCAGGAGTTGCCGGCGCTGATCGAGGCCAACTTCCCCGTCTCGGACAAGCGCGGCATCGCCGGCCATTCCATGGGCGGTCACGGTGCGTTGATCTGTGCGCTGAAGAACCCGGGGCGTTATCAGTCGGTATCGGCGTTCTCACCGATCAGCAATCCGATGAACTGCCCGTGGGGCGAGAAGGCCTTTTCCCTGTACTTGGGCGAGGAGCGTTCGCGTTGGCGTGAGTGGGATGCCAGCGTGCTGATCGCCGAAGCCAGCGAGAAACTGCCGATCCTGGTCGATCAGGGCGATCGTGACGATTTTCTCGAAGGCCAGCTCAAGCCGCAGGCGTTGCAGGCTGCTGCCAAGACGGCCGCTCATCCGCTGACGCTGCGCATGCAGCCGGGCTATGACCACAGCTACTACTTCATCGCCAGCTTCATCGACGATCACCTGCGTCATCACGCTGCCGCTTTGCGGTAGTCGTAGCCCGGATGAAATCCGGGAAATTCGCTCCCCGGATTTCATCCGGGCTACGGGGCAATGCGGTTAGAATCACGCCCTGACTTTTTCAGGGCGTTGTTCTTTATGCGTATCGGTCATGGCTATGACGTACACCGCTTCGGCGAAGGCGATTTCATCACCCTCGGCGGCGTACGGATTCCCCATAAATTCGGTCTTGTCGCTCACTCCGACGGTGACGTGCTGCTGCACGCCCTGAGTGATGCGCTGCTTGGCGCCGTGGCGCTGGGCGACATCGGCAAGCACTTCCCCGATACCGATCCGACCTTCAAGGGTGCTGACAGCCGCGCGCTGTTGCGCCATGTGATGGGCCTGGTGCGGGGCAAGGGCTACGCGGTGGGTAACGTCGACGCCACTATCATCGCCCAGGCGCCGAAGATGGCTCCGCACATTCAGAGCATGCGCGAGCGCATTGCCGAGGATCTGGGCATCGAGCTGGGTCAGGTCAACGTCAAGGCCACCACCACCGAGAAGCTGGGTTTCACCGGGCGTGAGGAAGGTATCGCGGTGCACGCCGTGGCCCTGCTGGTCAAGGCATGAACGAGCTGCAACTGCTCGGGCCGCGCGCCCACGGCGAGGCCTGTGGGCGCGCGGTGCTCAAGGCCACGGCCGAGGACTTCCAGGTCGACGAGGTGCTCGACATCCCGCTCACTGGCCAGGGTGAGCACCTCTGGCTATGGGTGGAAAAACGCGGCCTGAATACCGAGGAGGCCGCTCGGCGTATCGCCCGCGCTGCCGGCCTGCCGCTCAAGGCGGTCAGTTACGCGGGACTCAAGGATCGTCAGGCGCTGACCCGCCAGTGGTTCAGCCTGCACCTGCCGGGCAAGGCCGATCCCGATCTGGCGGCTGCGCAGGGCGATGATCTGGTGATCCAGCGCAGCCAGCGGCACAACCGCAAATTGCAGCGTGGCGCCCATGCCGCCAATGGTTTCACCTTGCGCCTGACCGCGCTCGAGGCTGACTGTGATGCCCTCGAGCAGCGCCTGCAGCGTATAGCGGCGCAGGGCGTGCCGAACTATTTCGGTCTGCAGCGTTTCGGTTTCGATGGCGGCAATGTCGAGCAGGCCCGCGATTTTGCCGCGCGCCTGGAGTTGCCGGTGCAGCGCAACCTGCGCTCGCGACTGCTCTCTTCGGCACGCAGCTATCTGTTCAATCAAGTGTTGGCCAAGCGCGTGGCTGCTGGCACCTGGAACCAGGCGCAGATCGGTGACTTGCTGGCCTTCACTGCCAGCCGCAGTTTCTTCATGGCCGGTGAGGCCGAGTGCATTGACCCGCGCCTGGCCATTCTTGACCTGCATCCCACCGGGCCGCTGTGGGGCGACGGGCCTTTGCCGACCGCTGGTGAGACCCGACAGCTGGAGCAGGAAGTAGCCGATGAGGCTGCGCAACTGGTGCAATGGCTGATCAAGGCGGACATGGCGCACGAACGGCGAATTCTGCGCCTCCCCATCGGCGGCCTGTCATGGCATTATCCCGAACCCGATATTCTGCAACTTGCATTCGTCCTGCCGGCCGGGTGTTTCGCCACCGTGGTGGTGCGCGAATTGCTCGATCTGGTGCCAGCAGGGCAGACGGATACTCCATGCGAATTCTGATTTCCAACGACGACGGGGTGAACGCGCCCGGTATCGCTGCGTTGCACCAAGCGCTGGCCGACTATGCCGATTGCGTGGTGATCGCCCCTGCCGAAGACAGGAGCGGTGCCAGCAGTGCGCTGACGCTCGATCGTCCGCTGCATCCCATGGCCCTGGCCAATGGTTACATCAGCCTCAATGGTACGCCGACCGATTGCGTGCACCTGGGGCTCAACGGTCTGCTCGAGCAGACCCCGGATATGGTCGTCTCCGGCATCAACCTGGGGGCTAACCTCGGTGATGACGTGCTCTATTCCGGCACCGTCGCCGCCGCGCTCGAAGGACGTTTCCTGAGCAAGCCGGCGTTCGCCTTTTCGCTGCTGTCGCGCCTGCCCGACAATCTGCCGACTGCGGCCTACTTCGCCCGCAAGCTGGTCGAGGCGCACGAGCGACTCGAACTGCCGCCGCGTACCGTACTCAACATCAACGTGCCGAACCTGCCGCTGGAACATATTCGTGGTGTGCAGCTGACCCGACTCGGTCATCGCGCGCGTGCGGCGGCGCCGGTCAAGGTGGTCAACCCGCGTGGCAAGGAAGGTTACTGGATTGCCGCCGCCGGTGATGTCGAGGATGGCAGTCAGGGCACCGATTTTCATGCCGTGATGCAAGGTTATGTATCGATCACGCCGCTACGGCTCGATCGCACGTTCAATGAGGCCCTTGAAACTATGGATGGCTGGCTGGAGGGCATCTTCTGATGCGTGGACAGGACGAGATGCAGCGCAGCGGGATCGGCATGACCTCGCAGCGCACCCGCGAACGATTGATCCAGCGTCTCTATGAGGAAGGGCTGTCCAACGCGCGGGTACTGGAAGTGATCCGCCGTACGCCGCGCCATCTGTTCGTCGACGAAGCCCTGGCGCACCGCGCCTATGAAGACACCGCGCTGCCCATCGGCCATAACCAGACCATTTCCCAGCCTTATATGGTTGGGCGCATGACCGAGCTGCTGTTGGCCGCAGGCCCGCTGGACAAGGTGCTGGAAATCGGTACCGGTTCTGGTTACCAGACCGCCGTGCTGGCGCAATTGGTCGAGCGAGTGTTTTCGGTCGAGCGTATTCAGGTGCTGCAGGACCGCGCCAAGGAGCGTTTGGCCGAACTCAAGCTGCGCAACGTGGTCTTTCGCTGGGGTGATGGCTGGGAAGGTTGGAACGCGCTCGGTCCGTACAACGGCATCATCGTCACCGCCGCCGCAGCGCAAGTGCCGCAGGCCTTGCTCGATCAACTGGCTCCAGGCGGACGTCTGGTCATTCCGGTTGGTAGCGGTGATGTGCAGCAACTGCTGCTGATCGTGCGTGAAGAGGGTGGTTTTTCCCGTCACGTGCTCGATGCGGTGCGTTTCGTACCGCTACTCAACGGGCCGCTGGCTTGATCGCTTTTTCGCAGCGGAAGGATCCATGAAGAAATATTTTCTGCTCTATGCCAAGGGCTTGGCGATGGGCGCTGCAGATGTCGTGCCCGGCGTTTCCGGCGGCACCATCGCTTTTATCAGTGGCATCTATGACGAGCTGCTGCGCTCCATCGCCAGCATTCCCGAAGCGTTCCTGCTGCTGCTGCGGGGCCGCATCAAGGATGCCTGGCAGATGGCCAACGCGACATTCCTGCTGGTGCTGCTGTGCGGCATTCTGACCAGCATTCTCACACTCGCGCGGCTGATCACCTATCTGCTTGAGTACCATCCGATTCCGGTATGGTCGTTCTTCTTCGGCCTGATTCTGGTGTCTACCTATATGGTCGGGCGAGAGATCATTCGCTGGAACTGGAGCCGGGCGGTGAGTTTTCTGCTTGGCCTGGCTTTCGCCTACTGGATCACCGTTGCCGCTCCGATGCAGTGGGGTAGTGATCTGCCAACCCTGTTCCTGGCCGGTGCCATCGCCATCTGCGCGATGATTCTGCCGGGTATCTCGGGCAGCTTCATCCTGCTTCTGCTCGGCCTCTATTCGGTGGTGCTGGGTGCGGTCAAGGATCTCGATCTGCTGGTCATGGCGGTGTTCGCCAGCGGCTGCCTGGTTGGCATTCTCAGTTTCGCGCGTCTGCTCAGTTGGCTGCTGTCACGTTGGCGTGACCTCAGTCTGGCGTTTCTGGTCGGCCTGATGCTGGGTTCGCTGAACAAGGTCTGGCCCTGGAAGGAGACCCTGAGCTGGCGTATCGACAGTAAAGGTGAGCAGGTGCCGCTGCTGCAGAGCAATCTGCTACCGGGGCATTTTGCAGAAATCAGTGGCCAGGACCCACAGCTCTTGCTTGCCGTGGTATTGGCAATCGGCGGTATCGCCTTGGTGCTGGGCCTGGAGTGGCTGGCTGGTCGTCAGGTGCTCGATACTGGTCGCACCGAATAAATACGGCACAATGGGCGCCGTACTCGGAATCATTCAGGGAGCAGTTGGGTGAGTTTCACCGTCCTTCACGTGCTAGTCCGCGCAGTTGCAGCGTTTCGCCTGCCGCTCGCCATGCTTGCCGCCTCCGCGTTGGCCGGTTGCGTCAGTTCGCCACCGGGTGGCGTACAGGTGGTCGACCGTGGCCAGAACCAGGGGCGTGCCCCGGTGGTTCAGCGTCAGCCCGTACGTGATGGTCACTATGTGGTGCAGCGTGGCGATACCCTCTATTCGATCGCCTTTCGTTTCGGCTGGGATTGGAAGGCACTCGCTGCTCATAACGGTTTGCGCGACCCCTATCTGATCCGCGTGGGTCAGACGATCCGTTTCGACAACCGCCCGGTGGGCAGCAGTCAGCCGGTCGTTTCTACACCGCCTGTGGCCACCTCGCCCGTTGTCACTCAGCCAGTGCCCAGTCGTCCGCCGGTTGCCGTGACTGCGCCGCCTGCAACTCAGCCCGCCCGTCCGCCAGTAGCCAACACGCCAGCGACTACGCCAGTAACGCCGGTAAGTCGCTCGGCCAGTGGGTGGTCCTGGCCAACCGAGGGCACAGTGATCAGTCGTTTCTCCTCAAACGGTAGTTTGAATAAAGGCATTGATATCGCAGGGCAATTAGGCCAGCCTGTTTTAGCTGCGTCTGATGGATCAGTGGTGTACGCCGGGAGTGGTTTGCGGGGCTACGGCGAGTTGATCATCATCAAACACAGCGATACCTACGTAAGTGCTTACGGTCATAACCGCAGGTTGTTGGTACGGGAGGGGCAGCAGGTCAAAGCCGGGCAAAGTATTGCCGAAATGGGGTCCACAGGGGCCGACCGGGTGAAGCTGCACTTCGAGATTCGCCGCCAAGGTAAACCTGTCGATCCGCTGCAATATCTGCCACGTCGTTGATCCGTCGCTGACCCGTTCCATCACGTAGGAGGGACGGGCTCAGGTGTGGCCAGGACGGTTCCGCCAGAGTCTGTTGTCGAACTCAGCTAGGGACAACAACAATGGCTCTCATCAAAAAAGAAGCGCCGGAGTTTGACGTCGACGATGAACTGCTCCTCATGGAGCCAGGCATCGTTTTCGGCGAGGTTCAGGGCGATGAGGTGGAAGCACCGGTCGCACGTACCAAGGCCAAGAACGCCACCCCCTCCAAGCAGCACAAATACATCGACTACACCCGGGCGCTAGACGCCACTCAGCTTTACCTCAACGAAATCGGTTTCTCTCCCTTGCTCACTCCCGAAGAGGAAGTGCACTTCGCGCGTCTGGCGCAGAAGGGCGATCCTGCCGGGCGCAAACGCATGATCGAGAGCAACCTGCGCCTGGTCGTGAAGATCGCTCGGCGTTACGTCAACCGTGGTCTCTCTCTGCTCGATCTGATCGAGGAGGGCAACCTCGGCTTGATTCGCGCCGTGGAAAAATTCGATCCGGAGCGGGGGTTCCGTTTCTCGACCTATGCAACCTGGTGGATCCGCCAGACCATCGAACGCGCCATCATGAACCAGACGCGAACCATCCGTTTGCCGATTCATGTGGTCAAGGAGCTCAACGTATACCTGCGTGCAGCTCGTGAACTGACCCAGAAGCTTGACCATGAGCCTTCTGCGGAAGAAATTGCCAACCTGCTGGAAAAACCGGTGGGCGAGGTCAAGCGCATGCTCGGCCTCAACGAACGAGTGTCCTCGGTGGACGTCTCGCTTGGTCCGGATTCGGACAAGACGCTGCTCGACACCCTGACCGATGATCGCCCGACCGATCCCTGCGAACTGTTGCAGGACGATGATCTGTCGCAGAGCATCGATCAGTGGCTCTCCGACCTGACCGACAAACAACGGGAAGTCGTTGTGCGCCGCTTTGGTCTGCGCGGCCATGAAAGTTGTACCCTTGAAGAAGTGGGGCAGGAGATCGGCCTGACCCGCGAGCGGGTGCGGCAGATTCAGGTTGAGGCGCTCAAGCGTCTGCGGGAAATCCTGGAGAAGAACGGCTTGTCCAGCGACGCCTTGTTCCAGTGAGGTTTCGCTTCGATCATGAACCCGGCTCCGGCCGGGTTTTTTATGTGCGGGTATGTAAGCCATTGCTTACAGCTGTTGTCAGTGTTTGTGCTGAACGCTTGGGAGATATCCTGCTTTCTTTACCTGAATGCGTTTTTAACTATATGTTTTTAAATGATTTTTAAAGAATATATGGATTGAGTGTGAACCCTTTTGGGGCGATTCAATCGGGTTGTATTGCATCCTGTAGCGGCTAATATCGAATCCGTGCTCAGGGACAAGCACAGGTCATCAGGATGATGATCAGGAACATCGCAAGAAGCGATTCATCAGGATGATGAGTTGGGAAACAAAGGGATTAGGGAATAAAAGTGGGCGGCGCAAGCCGCCCCTTTTTTTGCGCGTGCTGTTTGTGGCGCCAGCCTGGCGGGCAGTCGGCCGGGAGCCTGAAAGTAAAAGACCCGCACTTGGCGGGTCTTTGTGTTTCAGGGCGAACTCAGCGCTCGAGGTGTTGCAGCTTGTCCTTCACGCCATCCCACTCTTCGGCGTCCGGCAGTGCATCTTTCTTCTCGGTGATGTTCGGCCATACTTCGGCCAGATCAGCGTTCAGCTCGATGAACTCCTGCTGATCCTCTGGTACCTCGTCTTCCGAGAAGATCGCCTGCGCAGGGCACTCCGGCTCGCACAGGGCGCAATCAATGCACTCATCCGGGTGAATGACCAGGAAGTTCGGGCCTTCGTAAAAGCAGTCGACCGGGCAGACTTCCACACAGTCGGTGTATTTGCACTTGATGCAGTTGTCGGTGACGACGAAGGTCATGTCTGATTCTCTCCTCGGGCGGCGGCCTGGGCCCTTTCTGTGAAGGGCTGTCAGGCGCTCTGTCTGTGGCCGCGGCTCAGGCTGTAAACCGGGCGGTCGTAAAATTGCGCGCGATTCTAGCAGTTTGTTGTATTGAACGTTAGATCTGCGTCTTCCATGTATATAACAGCTCCAGCGCCTTGCGCGGAGTCAGATCATCCGGGTTGATCTTGTGCAATTGCTCCAGCAGTGGGTGCGGCACGCTGGCGAACAGGTCACTCTGCATCGGCGCTTGCGGCTGGCCGGGCCCCTGGCGTGGCAGATCGTGCGGCAGGCTGGTAGCTTCCAGGCGCGCCAGGTGCTCGCGTGCACGGCTGATCACCGTGCCCGGCACGCCAGCCAATTGCGCCACGGCCAGGCCATAGCTCTGGCTCGCGGGGCCTGGCTGAACGTGGTGGAGGAAGACGATGCGCTCGTTGTGCTCGGTGGCCGAGAGGTGCACGTTGGCCACCACCGGCTCGCTTTCCGGCAGCACGGTCAGCTCGAAATAATGTGTGGCGAACAGGGTGAAGGCGCGTAGGCGCGCCAGGTGCTCGGCGGCTGACCAGGCCAACGACAGGCCGTCGAAGGTGCTGGTGCCGCGGCCGACCTCGTCCATCAGTACCAGGCTGCGCTCGCTGGCGTTGTGCAGAATGTTGGCGGTTTCGCTCATCTCCACCATGAAGGTGGAGCGGCCGCCGGCCAGGTCATCGCTGGAACCGATACGGGTGAAGATGCGGTCGACCAGCGACAGTTCGCAGGCCGCCGCGGGCACGAAGCTGCCGATATGGGCCAGCAGCACGATCAGTGCGGTCTGGCGCATGTAGGTGGATTTACCACCCATGTTCGGCCCGGTGATGACTAGCATGCGCCGGTTGTCGTCGAGATCCAGGTCGTTGGCCACGAAGGGCGTGGTCAGCACCTGCTCGACCACCGGGTGACGGCCCTGGTCGATGCGCATGCACGGCTCGTCGACGAAGCGCGGGCGGTTCAGGTCGAGATTCAGCGCGCGCTCGGCAAGGTTGCTCAGCACGTCCAGTTCGGCGAGGGCTGCGGCACTGTCCTGCAGCGGCGCCAGATGGCCGATCAGGCGCTCGAGCAACTCGTCGTAGAGCATCTTTTCGCGTGCCAGGGCGCGGCTTTTGGCCGACAAGGCCTTGTCCTCGAATTCCTTCAGTTCCGGGGTGATGAAACGCTCGGCGCCTTTGAGCGTCTGTCGGCGGATATAGTCAGCTGGCGCCGACTCGGCCTGCTTGGTCGGCAGTTCGATGAAGTAGCCGTGCACGCGGTTGTAGCCGACCTTGAGGTTGGCCAGGCCGGTGCGCTCCTTCTCCCGCGCCTCCAGATCCATGAGGAACTGGCCGGCGTTCTCGCTCATCGCCTGCAGTTCGTCCAGCTCGGCGTCGTAGCCCGTCTTCAGCACGCCACCGTCGCGGATCACCGCTGGCGGGTTGTCGATGATGGCGCGGGCCAGCAGGTCGGCCAGTTCCGGGTAGGTGGCGATGCTCAAAGCCAGTTGCTGCAGATGCGGGGTGTCCAGCGTGGTCATCGCCTGCTGCAGTTCGGGCAGTGCCGCCAGTGCGTCGCGCAGACGGGCCAGGTCGCGTGGGCGGGCGTTGCGCAGACCGATACGGGCGAGGATGCGTTCCAGGTCGCCGATTTCCTTGAGCTGCGGCTGCAGCGTTTCGAAGCGATAGCCATCGAGCAGGCGGGCGATGGCGTCCTGGCGCGCCTCCAGCACCGCGCGATCACGCAACGGACGGTTCAGCCAACGGCCCAGCAGGCGGCTGGCCATGGCGGTCTGGCAGCGATCCATCACCGATTGCAGGGTGTTGTCGCGGCCGCCGGCGAGGTTGATGTCCAGCTCCAGGTTGCGGCGGCTGGCACCATCGAGGATCACCGTGTCGTCCAGGCGCTCGTGACGCAGGCTGCGCAGGTGGGGCAGGGCGGTGCGCTGGGTTTCCTTGGCATAGCTGAGCAAGCAGCCGGCGGCGCCGATGGCCAGGGTCAGGTTCTCGCAGCCGAAGCCTTTCAGATCCTGGGTGCTGAATTGCTGGCACAGGCTCTTGAAGGCGCTGTCGCGGTCGAAATCCCAGGGGGCGCGGCGGCGCGAGCCCTTGCGCTTCTCGGCGGGCAGGCCCTGCGGCCAGTCGTCCGGGATCAGCAGCTCGGCGGGGCTGAGGCGCTCCAGTTCGGCCAGCAGGTTTTCCCAGCCCTTGATCTCCTGCACGCTGAAGCGACCGCTGGTGATATCCAGCACGGCCAGACCGAACAGGCGCTCATCACCGAGGACTGCAGCAAGCAGGTTGTCGCGGTGCTCATCGAGCAGGGCTTCGTCGCTGATGGTGCCGGGGGTGATGATACGCACCACCTGACGCTCCACCGGACCCTTGCTGGTGGCCGGGTCGCCAATCTGTTCGCAGATCACCACCGATTCGCCGAGCTTGACCAGCTTGGCCAGGTAGCCTTCGAGCGAATGGAAAGGAATGCCGCACATAGGAATCGATTGGCCGGCCGACTGGCCGCGTGCGGTCAGGGTGATGTCGAGCAGCTTGGCTGCTTTCTTCGCGTCTTCGTAGAAAATCTCGTAGAAGTCACCCATGCGATAGAACATCAACTGATCCGGGTGCTGGTTCTTCAGCTTCCAGTACTGCTGCATCATCGGGGTGTGAGCGGAGAGATCGGTCATGCCGGGCCTTACATGCGGTGGGTGTGACGAAGCCGGGAATTTTCCCATACTTCGTCCCTCGCGTGGGCTGCGAATCTGACGCAATTACTCTTCAGTCGGTGAAGGTCACCGAGAACTGGGCCACAGCCTCGACCACGCGCTGCGACTCGCTGCGTATCTCGCGGATCACTTCACCAGCCTGGTTGGCCAGGTCTACGCCGGTACGTGCACGCTCTCGCGTGGTTGCCATGCTGGCCACTGCGTTGCGCGTAAGGTTCTGGTTCTGCTGAACGACGCCATTGATCTCCTGGGTGGCCTGGCTGGTTCGCGAGGCCAGTTGACGCACTTCATCGGCCACTACGGCGAAGCCGCGACCCTGTTCACCGGCACGCGCCGCTTCGATGGCTGCGTTGAGTGCCAGCAGATTGGTCTGGTCGGCAATACTGCGAATTACCTGAACGATGCTGGTGATCTGCTCGGATTGTTTGTTAAGGCCTTCTATCTGTTCGGCCACATGAGCCAGTTCACTGGCAATATCGGCGACCACCGCGACGGTCTGGGCCACTGTGCGCGTGCCGTGATCGGCGGAAACATCGGTCTCCTTGGCGATGTCATGAGCCAGCTGGGCAGCGGCAGCCTCCGAGTCGCGGCGCTCGACCTGGGCGGTGATGTCGCTGGCGAATTTCACTACGCCATAGACGCGGCCGTTGGCGTCGTAAAGGGGGTTGTAGGTGGCACGCAGCCAGACCTGCTGGCCTTGTTTGGTCACGCGGCGAAAACGATCGGACATGAACTCGCCTTTGTTCAAGCGAGCCCAGAACTGACGGTAGTCATCGCTGCGGCTGTCCTCGGCCAGGCAGAAGAGCCGGTGATGCTGGCCGATCACATCGTCGCGGCGATAGCCCATCAGATCGAGGAAGTTCTGGTTGGCACTCACTACCTCACCCTCGAGGTTGAACTCGATCACCGCCATGGAGCGGTCGATGGCCTTGATGTAGCTCTCGTGCATATGTTCGGCCGCTACCTGGCGGGTGATGTCGGTGGCGATCTTCATTACCTTGGTCACCGAGCCCTGATCATCCCGGATTGGCATGTAGGTCGCTTCCAGCCAGACCTCCTTGCCGTCTTGCGTCAGCCTTGGAAAGCGATCGCTGAAGTGCTCGCCTTGGCGCAGGCGCTGCCAGAACTGTTGATAGGCGAGGCTCTCGCTCAGGTTGCGGGAGCAGAACAGACGATGGTGCTTGCCGACGATCTCTTCCAGGCGGTAATTCACCACGCCGAGGAAGGCTGGGTTGGCGTCGAGGATGATGCCGTCCGGGGTGAACTCGATCATCGCCATCGATTGGCGAATGGCCTGTAGCTCTGCCGCTCCCTGATCCTGCGCGTCCTTGTGTTCCTTGTTCCGTGAAAGCCACATCGCAGTGCCTCCTATTGCACCCTAGCCCGTGATAACAGTAGACGAACTTTGCCGTTTCCACTGGCAGGCAAGCTGTGTAGGGTTTGCCGTTCGATGAGTGAGGAGTGGATATGGACAGAATCAGCCAACTGGCCGAACAACTGGGTGCAGCATTGCAGGCGCAAGCTGCCCAGGTCACCACTGCAGAGTCTTGTACAGGCGGCGGTATCGCCGAGGCGATCACTCGTATCCCCGGCAGTTCGGCCTGGTTCGAGGCTGGCTATGTGACGTACTCCAACGCCCAGAAAACCAAGCAGTTGGCTGTATGTGCCGACTTTTTCACCAGTGTGGGCGCCGTTAGCCGGGAGGTGGTCGAGGCGATGGTGCGGGGCGCTCAGGCCAATAGCGGGGCGCGCTATGCGGTGGCTGTCAGTGGGGTGGCGGGGCCGGGCGGTGGCTCCGTGGAGAAACCGGTCGGTACCGTCTGGTTGGCCTGGGGCGATGGCGAGCGTCTTTTCAGTGTGCGCAAGCAGTTCGCTGGTAACCGTGATGAGGTGCGCCGACAAACGGTCGAGGCCGCTCTGGCGGGGCTTCTGCGCCTGTTGGCGGAGGAAAATCCGCTTGTGGGGTAGGCGGGCGACTTGCCCTGTGGAATAATACTGGCTACTTATACAGTTGTTGGCGGCCCTCGAGGCCCTTGTTAATACGTGAGGATGGTAATGGACGAGAACAAGAAGCGCGCTTTGGCGGCTGCCCTGGGTCAGATCGAGAAGCAGTTCGGCAAGGGTGCGGTCATGCGCATGGGCGACCATGAGCGTCAGGCCATTCCGGCCATCTCCACCGGTTCGTTGGGGCTGGATATCGCGCTGGGCATCGGCGGTTTGCCAAAAGGCCGTATCGTCGAGATCTACGGCCCGGAATCCTCCGGTAAGACCACGCTGACCCTATCGGTGATCGCCGAAGCGCAGAAGCTTGGTGCTACCTGTGCCTTCGTCGATGCCGAGCACGCACTGGATCCGGATTATGCCGGCAAGCTCGGCGTCAACGTCGATGACCTGCTGGTATCGCAACCGGACACCGGTGAGCAAGCGCTGGAAATCACCGACATGCTGGTGCGCTCCAATGCCATTGACGTGATCATCGTCGACTCCGTGGCGGCTCTGGTGCCCAAGGCGGAAATCGAAGGCGAAATGGGTGACATGCACGTCGGTCTGCAGGATGCAGTATTCGGAATCGCAGCGTAGTTTTGGTTCACTTAGGAGGTCTCCCTTCTTCACAAGGGGTACGCCCTAAGCTAATCAGCAATATTCGATTAATCCTAATCTGAGTGGTCGGTGAGAATGGATCAGGCAAAAAACAAAGCGTTGGAAATGGCTCTTTCTCAGATCGAGAAACAGTTTGGTAAGGGTGCCATTATGCGGCTCGGCTCCGACCGCACAATGGACATCGATGTTGTTTCGACCGGTTCTCTTGGCCTGGACATCGCTCTGGGCGTGGGTGGTTTGCCACGTGGTCGTATCGTTGAGATCTACGGCCCTGAGTCTTCTGGTAAAACCACACTGACCCTTTCCGTAATTGCTGAAGCTCAGCGGCAAGGTTTGACTTGTGCATTCGTCGATGCTGAGCACGCCCTTGATCCAATCTATGCCGCCAAACTTGGCGTGAATATCGATGATCTTCTTTGCTCGCAGCCAGATACTGGTGAACAGGCTCTTGAGATCGTAGATATTCTGACTCGTTCGGGGGCGGTCAACGTTATAGTTGTCGACTCCGTAGCTGCTCTTGTTCCGAAGGCTGAAATCGAAGGCGAGATCGGGGACTCCCATGTTGGCCTTGCCGCTCGAATGATGTCGCAGGCGATGAGGAAAATCACTGGTAACCTGAAGAACTCCAACACTATGTGTATCTTCATTAACCAGATCCGTATGAAAATCGGCGTAATGTTCGGCAGTCCGGAAACCACCACCGGTGGTAATGCCCTGAAGTTCTACGCCTCGGTGCGCCTGGACATCCGCCGTACCGGTGCGGTCAAGGAAGGCGAAGAGGTGGTCGGCAGCGAAACCCGCGTGAAAGTTGTCAAGAACAAAGTTGCTGCTCCATTCAGACAGGCCGAGTTCCAGATCCTCTACGGACAAGGTATTAGCAAAGCCGGCGAGATTGTTGACCTAGCAGTTTCTAATAGCTTCGTTGAGAAATCCGGCGCCTGGTACTCCTTCGAAGGCAACAAGATTGGTCAAGGTAAGGCCAATACCATCAAGTGGCTGTTGGAAAACAAACCCACTATGGACAAGCTGGAAGGTATGATTCGCGACAAGTTGATGTCTAAGCCACAGGCTGAAACCTCTGCACGTCTCGCAGCCCAGGAAGAGCTGGCTGACGACTATTGATATCTCGTAGCGGTATAAGGTCGCTGCTGACAATCTATAGTTAAGTTTCTACTCCATATAAAGCCTAGCTTCCCCAGCTAGGCTTTTTCTTGATGCCACATCAAGTTTCTTTCCCATCAAGGTGACTTACAGGATCGCCTCTCGTCCAGCTACTCTCTGAGATTCAATTACGTTTGATGCCCAAACAAAAGGAGTAAACGGGTGAAAGGTTTTTTCAATGGGGCATTGCTTGTTGGCACTGTTCTGGTCAGTTCTCTGAGCTTGGCAGCGGATCTGACTCTCGATGGTTCTCGCCATGCTGTGCAGCGAGGACTCTCTCGCCTGATCGAAGGTGGAAAGCTGTTTCGCGTTGCTCGGGGCATTTATGTTGCCGCAGTCGAAACTCGGTTCGGCGTGCGCCCGCCGGCACCCGAGAAGGTTGTCCACTCGCTGGCTAATGCGCTGGGTGAGGTGCTGGTCGACCACGGGGCTCGTGCCGCGAATAAATTAGGGCTGAGTACACAGGTTCCAGTTGGCTATGTCTTTCTAACCGACGGACGTTCTAGGGAGCTTCAGGTTGGCAAGACCACCGTATCGATTCGGTATGCGCCTCGATGGTTGATGGCTCTAGGCGCTACTGGAGCGGGAGACGCCATTCGAGCATTGGATTGGGTTGGCGAAGCAAGCGTGGGGGATGCCGTTTCCAAACTTCATAAACTACTACCCGAGAGCGAATGGGGTGCTCTGGTGTCATCTCACCGCTCGTTGCCTATCTGGATGGCGAGTGCAATCTGCGCTCAGTCGAGTTGCACCCACCCTTTTAAGTTGGGCTAGCGGTTAGCTGTAGCCTACTTACCGCCAGACCGGCATCATCTGGAATGGGGCAATTCGATGTGAAAGCCCGTGAGGCCAGCGGCTGAGGTGCACCAGATGCGGCCTTTGTGAGCCTCAATGATGGACCGGGTGATGGCAAGTCCGAGCCCGGCGTTGCTCGGGCTTCCCTCCCGCCGAGCGGGGTCGACCCGGTAAAAGCGGTCGAAGAGCTTCTCTAGATGCTCTGAGCTGATTGTGTCCCCTGGGTTCTCGATGCTGAATGTGGTTGAGTCCGCTGCCTGGCGGATCAGAACCGAAATTGTCTTTCCCGCCGGCGTGTAGCGCAGCGCATTAGATAGCAAATTGGATAGCGCGCGATCAAGCATCAGCCGATCCCCCTGCGCTTGGCCTGTGCCTGTGAGCGATAGCTCAATGCCACGCTCTTCGGCTAGGAGGTGGTAGTAGTCAAACAGCTTGTAGACTACGTCAGCCAGTTCGATCCTGGCCTGCTCTGGGATGATTAAGCCATTATCAGCCTTGGCCAAGAACAGCATGTCATCAATCATTCGAGACATGCGCTTCAATTCTTCCAAGTTGGAGTAGAGGTTCTCCTCGTATGCGGTGATGTCGCGCTTATGGCTCAAGACCACCTCAGTATGGGTCATGAGGTTGCTGACGGGCGTTCGTAGTTCGTGTGCGATGTCCGCCGAGAAGTTGGAGAGTCGAATGAAGGCCTCTTCAAGTCGAGCCAGCATCGCGTTGAAGGACAGAACTAACTGCTGAAGTTCTTGCGGTACTGGTTCGAGAGGAATTCGCTCCTGCAATGATCGGGCGGACATCCCGGAGGCCACGCGAGTGACTTGCCGCAGAGGCTTGAGGCCACTGCGAGCAACCACCCAGCCGAGTGCGGCACTGAACAGGGCGCTGATGACCAATCCAATCCAAAACCATCGTTGCAGCGTGTCGAAAAAGTGTGTGTGATTGGTGACGTCAAGAATCAGCAACGCAGTGAGCGGCTCAGCCTGATCGGCTACCGAGATTTGCTCCGTCATGCC
>NZ_JACFYZ010000013.1 GCF_015712065.1 Ectopseudomonas chengduensis | reverse complement strand
CAATTCATCAGGTTCGACACTGGAGAAACTCTGCCGGTAAAAAAGCAGAGCGGGTTGCTTTGACTCTTGACGCCAGGCCGGCTAATGGGTGTCCCCTATTGTTTGTCCCCTATTGTTGTCCTATTGTTCGGCAGAGTGAAAAAATCCCCCGGCACTGCCGGGGGGGGGATTTCTTTCAAACGTCTGGAATCTCAATATGAAATAACTTTGCATGAATCTCCCAAGACATCCAGCCCGGCCCTGGCGGAACATTGAGAACCCCCTCTAATAAGTACTCCCTGGAAGATTGATCAATATAAGCACGAGAGCCAAATTCCTCCACTATTTCATTACCGGTGGATCCTTTTCGATCCGCTGTGTATTCAGCAGTTATTCTTTTTGAAAAGGAAACACCTTCAAAAACGAACCAACAATCTCCAACGTATTCATATTTAGGAACTTCCGCACTTATTGTCTTATCCTTATACTCCACCCACTCCTCGGAGTTTTCCAGACGTCCAATAAGAAGCCCATCGACCTTTCTGACCTCACTATATTTATTCCCGCTCCACGGGTCATAAAAGTACCTTCGAGAGAATATATCTCTCAAGCCCAAAGACACGCCAAGCCCATCTTTCAAATAAACCTTCAGCATATTCTTTGAGAAAACATGAACTCCATATACAGACATATATGTGTCCAGCGAATCAAAGTCAGCATCCAATCTCATTTAATTCGCTCCAAGACAATCGTTCTCATAGTTGAAATATTTTTGACCGGACTCACTCCATCCGATTGAAAAAACGTCTGACCAGCGAATCTTGGGTCTAAAGTTCCGTTATTCTGTACAACTCTTAACCCCAAAGAGTCCAGTTCCGCCTGACTAGGCAACTTTCCGTAACGGTTCGCACCGTTCGCGTTGATATAAATTTTCCCTCCTGGCTCCACTACGCGAGTAGCCTCCGGCAGAAAATCCATCATCTTCCCGCCAGGCCCCATATATGGGTTTGTAGCGATTACCTCGCCTAGCGATCCGTCTTTGAAAGGCAGTTTCGCTGCATCGGCGCGGATGCCCGATTGAATATCGGCGCGGATATCTACGTTTATTGCGCCGGGAGTCTGCGCATTCTTCCCGCCGAACAGCTCAACGGTGGGCTTCCCGCCTCCTACCCCTTTTGGACCTACAGCAGCCATCCCACCGATAGAGGTAACGACCCCAACATCACCCACTAGCTGAATGCCAAGCCTAACCCAGTTTCCGTTAGCGAAGTTAGTTGCCCGCATCGCAGACTCTACAGAGTCTTTTAGACCTACAGCGTTTCCAGCGTGCGTCACCACGTCAAGCTTCATACGGGCATTGACGTTAATCTCGCAAAAAAGATCGCCCTTACACAGAGGCAGCACGTTCTCCTCATAAGCTGCCTGAACAAAGGCCTCCCAACCCTCGCGAGCCTCTACTGTCTGCAGCCCGCCCTGCTCATAGGATATATCCTTCCATTTTTTATAAGCCTCATCACAGGCGGCAGATGGACCGGCAGCGCAAGTAGCTTGCAGATCCTCTCCAAATGCTTTTACCTGATTAGCACCCAGTTGATGACCAAGGACATTAATACCCGTACCAAGATAATTATTCTCTACCGCATTCTTCCCAGATTCAGCCCCCGCCACCGCATTAGCAGCATCCCCACCCACCACAGCACCAGCCAATCCCGAGGCCAAGGTAGAAAGTGCCGAAACCTTCTGCTTCTGCTCTTCAGTCAAGTCCTGCGGTTTAACGTCGCCGTAGAGCTGCTTGATAATCACCCCGGCAATCAGCTCGCCGGTCACAGCACCCGCAGCACCTGCCCCAGCCGAATTACCCTGAGCTTGAGCCACGACAGCACCCAGCACGGCATGCGCCATGACTCGGGCTGTATCGTTGTCGCCGAGAACCTGCTTGATGGTGTTGGCCACATAAGGCGCCGCCGCCCCGGCAATCGCGCCGTTGATATTGCCGCCCGCCAACCCTTGCAAGGCTGCAGTGACCGCCTGCGCCGCCCGCTGGTAGTCACCGCCCGTGCCATAAGGCGCCATCGCGTCCTTATAGGCCTTGGTGTTCACCAGTGCCGTTTGATACGCCTCACGGTCTTCGTCGGAGGCTCCAGCGACCGGCTCATGAATACCCTTTCGTTCCAGCTCTGCCTTGCCAGCGAGGTTGGCCTTGATCTGGCCCTCCGTACGCACCACATCCATGACCTGGCTGCCGATCTCGGCAATGGCCTGCACTTCGCGCAGTCGACGCTGTTCCTTCTCCTTGTCAAAGATGGGGCTGAGCGCTTCGTGAGCATGCTCGACGTCGCGATTGAGGCTGGCGACATCCTGCTGCTGGTTCTGCGTGTCGCGGATTTCGAGGGTGCCTTCGGAAACCGCCGCCCGGGTGGCGCTGCTGTCCTTGTCACCACGACTCAGGCCACTCAGTACGCCACCCGCCATGTTGCCCAGGAACTGGTCACCCACGCTGCCGCTGGAGCTGACGCTCACACTTTGCTGCTGGCTGCTGAACTTGGCCTCGTTGCGAATATCACTCCAGCCCAGCGTGCCGGTGCTCAGGCGGTTTTTATCCGCCTCGGCGGTGCTGCCGATCACCGCTCCATCGAGCTGGGTATGTTGGCCTACGTCGATCTGGTAGCCGCCCTGGCCCGCAAACAGACCGGTCTGCTCCTGCACGCTGCGATAGTCGGATTCGAGCTTGCTCTGGCTAAAGCTGAAGTTAGCACCGCCCCCTGCACCAATAATGGCGATACTCGCCCCAGCCGAGATGTTCTGCTGCTTGGCGTCGTACTTGTCGCTGTCCTGCAAGCTGCGCAATTCCAGATCACGACCAACCTTGGCGGCGATGCTTTCACCACTGACCTGGCTGCCCACAAGGCTGGTGTCACGCCCGCTGTCCAGGCTGACTTGCCTGCCGGCATCGACCGTGGTTTCACTCCAGGTCGTGCCGTTGCCTTTGTCCGAGCCTTTGCCTGCATTGGCACTGGCGAAGATGCTCAGGCCGAAACCACCGTTGCTGACTCCGATGCTGGCACCAACGCTACCACCGCCACTTTTGTTGGAGCCTGTCAGCTTCTGGGTATTGGCCGCTGCTTCCAGCTGGATATCCTGCGCGGCTTTCAGGCTAAGGTCGCGCCCGGCCTGCAGGCGGCTGCCGGTCACCCGCAGATCACCTCCACCGCCCTCCGAACCAGTGGCCTCTACACTCAGGTCACGCCCGGCATTGACATTGCTTCCCTGGCTGACCTGTTGCTCCTGTACCTGCTTGGAGCTGGATTTCTGGGTACCCAAGGACAAGCTGATACCGAAGAACTGACCGGCGTTCTCTGCCGTCATGCCGCCGCCCATTTCAGCTGCCTGCATGGCTTGATAGCCGCTCAAGCCAGCCTTGACACCCTGCAGCGCCGCCATGCGGCTATCGCCACCCTGCTCGGACTCGCGCGCGGCCTGGGCGCTTTCATAAGCGCTGTTCAGGGCCGAGCCGACGCTGCCCGAAAGGGCCAGGGTCAGGCCGCTCGTCTTGCTTTCCTGACGCTGCTCGCTGCGATTCTGGTTCTGCGCGGCACTGATGACGATTTCCTGGCCTTTGAGGGCGATATCGCGCCCGGCTACCACATCCGAACCGACAAGGCTCAGTTGCTTGCCAGCCTGAATATCGACATCGCCCTGAACGCTGCCGACGGTGCTGGCCCTGGTGGTTTCACTGCTGCTCTTCTGGCTGCCCTTGAGACTGGAGGAGCCCAGGGTGACGCCTATGCCACCGCTGCCCATCAAGCCGGATTTCTTCTTCGCCTCGAAGCTTTCACGGTACGTGCTCTCGGTCACGCCACGAATGTCAACATCGTTACCCGCCAACAGATAAGTGCCGTCGGTCGACACCACATCGCTGCCGTGAATGCGTAGATCCCTTTGCGCAAGCAGCTCTACGGTATCGGCACTGACCAGGCTACCCTGGGCTTCACTCGACGTACTCAGCTGGGATTTGGTCTTGCTGGAGCTGGAGAGCAGCCCCTTCTTGGTCTTCTGGCTATAGGACGACTGCAAGGTGGTGTTTTCAGCGGCGAGCAGGCTGAGATCCCTGCCGGCATAGAGATAGGCTTCGCCCTCGGCACGCAGCTCACTGGCAACCAGGGTCATATCCCTGCCGGCAATCGCCAGCAGATCGGTGCCCGCGTCGACCTCCACGCCTTGTTGGCGAACGCTCTGCGCTTCCTGAATCGTGTGCTTGCTGCTGCTCTTGCCGAAGCGTCCTTTCTTCTTCTGGAATTTCTCGTAGTAGCTGTAGTCCTCATCGGCTTCGGCCAGCATGCGCAGATCGTTCTCAGCCTCCAGGCTGACGCTTTCTCCGGCCTTGAGCTTGCTGGCGCTCAGAGTCAGGTCATTGCCAGCGGTAATGCTCAGGTCACTACCAGCCTCGAGCAAGGATGCCTGCTGACGTACCGATGCATTTTCCTGATTGATACGCTTCTTGCTGCTCTTGTAGCTGTACTCGCTGCTCTGCTCGTTGGCTGCCGACCCAACGAATACATCACGCTCAGCAGAAAGCGCCAGATCGCCACCAGCCTTCACCGCACTGGCCACCACGGCAATATCCTGCCCGGCAGTCACGGCCAGATCCCCGCCCACCTGCACATCACTGCCATGCTGGGTGGTACTGGTGGTGCTCCAGAAGTGGCGTTTGTCCTTGCGCATGCTGCCGTGTTCTTCGGCGGCAGAGGCGATGATCACATCACCTCCAGCATTCAGCTTGGCGGCGCCGCCCGCCTTGAGGCTGCCACCGATATTCTGGATATCGCCCCCGGCAAGCAGTTGCAGATTATTGCCGGCTTCGATACCGGCTGCTTTGTCCACTACGCTGGTCAGCTGGCTGAAGCCTCTGCCCTCCAGACTTTGCTGGCTGATGGTGCGTTCGTTGCTGATGTCGCCAGTCAGGGCAGTCAAGCTCACATCCTGACCATTGATGATGCCGCCCTGAGCGTTGCGAATGCTGTCGGTTGCAAGCATTTGCAGACGCTGGTTGGCTTGCATCAGGCCGCTGTTACCGATGTTGGCTGCGCTGACGCTGAGGTCTTTAGTGGCACGCAAGGTGCCGCTGTTGTTGAGGTTGCCGCCGCTGATCAGGGCGACATCCTGGCCCTGGATCAAGGCGCCGCTGGGTGCCAGGCGATCACCGACCTGGGCCAGGTACAGCACCGGCACCAGTACCTTCTCGCCATTCACCTCACGCTCTTCGAGCCAGACGATATCGTGGGTCAGCGCCGCGACTTGGGCCGAGGACAGCCCCACACCCACCGACAGGCTCAACGCGTCCTTGCTGGTGATGGCGTTGTCCATCAGGTAGCGGAACTGCGCGTCGTTGTTGGTGAAGCCATCGAGATAACGTTTGCCGGTGCGCGCGGCGATGGCCTGTTCGAGCAGACGCTGTTCATACAGGCCATCGCCCAGGCGTTTCTGCGCCGTATCGTTATCGAAACCGAGCAGGCCGAGCATGTAGTCAGAGCTGACGAACTGCTTGAGGTCGGCGAAGGCCGGGTTGGTTTCGATCAGGTAGCGGTGGCCGGGATCAGTGTTGGTCTGAAATAGGCCGTTCTGCCCCTGCGGCAGGCTGAAGCCTGGCAGGCTGATGGGATCGACGGCCTGCTGCGCGGTATCAGCAGGCAGTTGCGGGTTGAGCTGCACGACCAAGGGGGCAGAGGCGCCACCTACAGTGGTTTCCAGCGTTTGCTCAGTACCGGCCTGGGGTGCGTTATGGGCCAGGACGGATTCATTAGTAATAGGCTGAGTGGCCTGGATGCGCACATCGCCGCCAGCCTGGATGATGCCGGGCGCCGCGACGCCAATAGGCGTTTCTCGCTGGATATCGCTGACCAGATTCCATTGCCCCAATGCCCCAGGCAGCACCTTGGGCAAGGGTTGGGCATTGTAGGGATTGATGTAGTTGGCCCGGAAGCGCTCATCCGTTCCGTCTGTGACCCGGCCGGTGTTGTAGCGGCGCACACGTTCCACCGAAGCGAGCGTGGCACCGGTGTTCTCCAGACTGTCGGCGTCGATGTCGATATCGCCGGCCGCGCTCAGGGTACTGTAGCGGTTGGCGATTTCGCCGCCATTGAGCAGCAGGTTGGCACCGCTGTGAATGCGTGATGAGGCGGAGTCCGCTTCGACCCGAGCCTCGAAGCGCTCGGTCGCCACGTAATCGACGTTATGGTGATCGCCACTGCAGTCATAGCAGACAACGCTGATACCGCCGTAGGTCTGGGCAAGTCGCCAGTCGAATACGTCCTTGCGATTACGCAGCACCGCAGCACGTAGGGCCATATCCCCCGCAGATTCGATGCTCGCCGAGCGGTTATCCAACAGGTCGAGGTTACCGCCATCCTCATCGCGAGCAACGTCCAGCTCGCCCAGGCTGTAGATATCACCCAGCAGGTTGACCAGGCTGGCAGTGCGCAGGGTCATGTCCGCGCCGCTAAAGATCAGGCCCTGTTCGTTACGTAGAGAGTCCCCCTCGATACGCAGCAGGCCACTGCCACCCAGCGTGCCACGGTTGTCGAGGCTGCCCAGTTTGAGGAACATGTCCTGCGCGGAGGTCAGACGCCCCTGGTTGAGCAGTTGGCCGCTCAGTTCGAAGCGTCCGATACCGCCACTCTTGGCCTGTGCGTCGTTGCCGAATGCGGCGCTGTCCGCCTTGAAGGTCAGGTCGCCCAGGCTGCGCAAGGCACCATTGCCCTCGTAGCTACCGCTGAGCGTCAGGTCGAGCGAACCATCGGTGGCGATAACGCCATCATTGACCCAGTTGTCGCCAATGGCAGTGATGCTCTGCCGCGAGATCAGCTGGCCTGTGGCCGTCTGGGTGAACTGGCCAATATTCAACGTCAGACGCTCGGCCTGCAGCTCGCTGGTGTTGGTCCAGTCAGCAGCGCTGAGGTTCAGCTCACCATTGGTGATGAAGCGCCCACCGGCACCGCCCAGATCAGCCAGCTCCAGCTCGAACCCCTGGGTGCCCAGATGACGAACCGTGCCGCCCAGATTGCTCAATGAGCTGCTGGCGAGAGCAAAGGCAGCGTTGCCGATTTCCACCAGGCCCCGGTCGTTATCGAACAGGTTGCCAATCTGAAACTCGCTCTTGCCGCTGCTGGCCAGTGCACGCAAACGACCATCGTGGTTCTGTGCGCTATCGACGTCGAGCTTGAGCGCCTTGCTGGACTCGATCAGCCCCTGGTCATTGTTCAACGCGCCTGTCAGCTTCACGTCGATGGAGTCAGCAGCGAGGATGCCACCCTGGTTGTTCAGCGACGCAGCGTCGACTCGCAGTTCGCCGGCTGCCAACAACTCGCCGTCCTGGTTGCTCAGGGCGTCGCCGCCAAGTTCCAGGTTCTTCTGCGCGATGAGCTGGCCCTGGCTGTTGGCAAATTGCGCTGCCTGGATCTTGGCATTACCTGCGCTGAGTAACTTGCCGTTGCTGTTGTCCAGCACCTCGACATCCGCTTCCAGGCTGCCGCGAGCGATCAGCTCGCCCCGGTTGCTGACACGCTGGCTGTTCAATACCAGCTTGCTGTCGGTTACCAGCGCACCGTCGGCCTTGACCCCGGCCTCGACGATTCCCTGGTTATCCAGCTCGCCGCCGCCGATCTCGAGGCGATTACCAGCCGCCAGGCTTTCCTTCACCCGGGTCTTATCCGTGGCTATGACTGTCACATTACGACCGGCATAGGTATCGGCGTTCAGTTCGATCTCGTTGGCGGCGAGTTTCAGGTCATTACTGGCTGCGACACGCGCCAGGCTCAGCTTGCCATTGGCATCGATCTGGATATCCCCGGCACTGGCGGCCATGTCACCGGCCAGTTTCACCCCCACGCCCTGCTCGGTGCCGACCAGGCGGATGGCGCCCGCGTACATGCCGCCCAGGGCCGAGCTGTCGATGGCCAGCATGGGTTTGCTCGAGCCGTCGTCGGCCTTGGCGGTGGCGGCCAGGGTGGTGGCGTCTACCTCGTTGCGGCCGGTGATGATGTTGAGTTTCTTCGCATGCAGCTCGGCGTTGATCTGCGCACTGCGGGTGATCAGGTCGAACTGGTCGACGTTGCCGGCGTTGAGCCCTTGGCCTTCGATGGCGATCTGCCCGCCGTCGACATCGAAACGCTGCAGGCGGCCATCCTCGACGACCGGCGTGCCGGTGCTGAGGGTGACGCGCGGAGTGTTGATGAAGCCGCAGCCATCGCAGGTGATGCCGTGTGGGTTGGCGACGATGACCGCAGCCGAGCGCCCGGCCACTTCCGTGTAACCCTTGAGCTGGCTGGCGTTGCCGCCGGTGACTTCGTTGAGAATCAGCCCGGCAGCGCCGTTCTTCAGGTTGGGGTTGCCGACCACGTAGCCGCCCAGCTGGGTCTGCACCAAGTTCTGCGCACTGTTGTTGAGGATCAGCCCCTGCTGGCCGACGTTGTAGTCGGTGAACTTGTTGTGCGACAGGCCGCTGCCACTGGGCGTGGCGATATTGACCATCGGCACGCCGTTCTGCGCCTGGGTCACGGCGGTGTTGCCGCCAGCGGCCTGGTCAACCGCCAGTTGCGCCGCAGTAGCGACGACGGGGTTGAGAAACAGCACGCCGGCAACGATCAGGGCGATGTTCTGGAACAGGGGACTGCGTACGTCCATGTCGATACTCCAACCAGCCATCCGGCCGGTAAATCAGAAGAACAGGTCGAATCGGAAATAGACCGGGCGCTCATCGCGCTCGATGGCGTCTGGGCGCTCCAGGGCATGGGCGAAGCTCACCGAGGCCGCCAGGTGCTGGCCGCGCAGGGCGAACTCGAGGGCATTGCCCGTCATGCGCCCGCGTTGCTCGGGGTTGTGCCGGCCGCCGTGGATCACGCCCACGTCATAGGCGAAGGCCAGGCTGTACTCGTGCACGAAGGGGCGCAGCGCCTCCCAGGTGACCGGGCGGCGCCAGCGCAGCTGGTTGCGCCAGTAGCCGCCGGTGTCGCCGGACAAGGACTCGTCCTTGAAGCCACGCACCGAGCTGAGGCCACCGATACTGATGCGCTGCGGGCTGAACAGCACGTCTTCGCTCTTCTGGCCGTAGGCCAGGCTGTCGAAGCTGAAGGACTCGCCCCACAGCGCGAACGGCTGCAGGTAGCTCAGGGCCAGGGTGTATTTGTTGTAGCGCGCCACCGGCTGGCTGCCTTGCGGGTCACCGGCGCGCTGGGCGTCGAAGGCGCCTATACCGCGTTGCCAGCCGAGATCGGCGTTGACGAAGGCACTGCCGATACGGCGGCCATGGTTGAAACCCAGCTGCGCTTCGGACAGGCGCGTGCTGGAGGTGTCGATGCGGTTGCCGAGAATGAAGTTGTTGCTACGCAGGTGGCTGACACCGAGGTTGAAGGCGGTCTTGCTGACATTGTCGCGATGCAGCACACGCTCGCCGCGCAGGGCGTGGGTCTTGCTGTCACCGTCCTGATCGAAGAGAAAGCCGCCGCCGTCGCTCTGCGTGCGGTAGTAGCTCTGGCTGTAGCTGTAGCTGAAGTTCCACCAGCCATAGGGCACCTGGTAGATCAGGCTCTGGCTGTGGGAATGGCGATAGCTGTCGCTCACCGCATCGCGATTGGCGCGCAGGCTGAGCTGGTCGGCCAGACCGAGCGGGCTGTCCCAGTCGAAGCTCAGGCCCCACTGCTGCTCGCCGGTACTTTTCTGCCCGTCGTTGTGACGGTTGAGCCCGGCGCGCCAGGGCTTGTCGCGCTGGCCTTGCAGCCGCACACGGCTACCGCCTACCTCTTCACCCGGCACCAGCTCCAGCTGGGCCTGGCGCGACGGCAGGCGGTTGAGCTGGTCGACCAGTTGCTCCAACTCGCGCAGGTCCAACACTTCCCCCGGCTGGCCGGGGAAACCCATGGCCAGTTCGCGGTCGCTGGCAAGCGTGGAGCTGTCCAGCCCTTCCAGGCGACCTTCGACCACGATGACGCGCAGCTCGCCTGAAGACAGGTCCTGCTGCGGCAGGTAGGCGCGTGAGGTCACGTAGCCCCGATCGATATAGAACTGGGTGATGGCCTTGAGCAGCTCGTTGAGCTGGCCAACGCCCAAACACTCGCCGGCGAAGCGCTGCAGAATGGCCTGCTGGTTGTCCTCAGCGAGAAGAGTGGCGCCTTCCAGGCGGATCTGCTCGATGTCGAAGCAGCGTTCGTCTTCGACGGGTGCGGTTTGCAGTTGAGGCCTTTCGCCTGGAAGTTGCTGCAGCTCCTCGAGGCGCCGCTGCTGTTCCTGCAACAGGCGCTCCTGGCGCTCGCGGATCAGCTCACGGTCGCCCGGCGTCTGCGCCAGCGCGATAGCGGGAAGAGAAAAACACAGCCATACGGCCCAAAAAAGGCCGGGAGCCACTTTTAACGTCGCGCAGCGACGGCCCGTAGGGTGGTCGCCAGAGATGGCAGGCCATAAAGGGCTAATACGGAAAGACATGCTTTCAGTCCTTTGAATAGCAGAAAAACGGCGTCGTAAAATCGGCGGCGATTAAAACACATGGCACCTTGACATCAAACAGGGTTTTGATGAACGGCGTCACAATCACTGCCTCGCAGCCTTTCCGTCCGACAAATGGCATATAGCCACCAGCCTTCTCGTCCCTTGCCCTCACTCCGCCTTCCTGCCTAGGCTGTGCCCTTTCGCTTAATTTGGACCTTGCCATGGAAAACCGGCAGAGCTGGCGTCAACGCATCTACATCATCATCTTCGAAACCAGCACGCCCGCGGCGCAGCGCTTCGACAACTGGCTGCTGGTGACCATCCTCGCCAGCCTGGTGGTGGTGATGCTCGACAGCATCGAGCACTTCCACAACCAGTACGCCGATGTGTTCGGCGCGCTGGAGTGGTTCTTCACCACGCTGTTCGCCATCGAATACGGCTTACGCCTGTACAGCTCGCCCAAACCGATGCGCTATGCCTTCAGTTTCTTCGGCCTGGTGGACCTGCTGGCGGTGCTGCCGGCCATCCTGGCGTTAATGTTCGCCGATGCGCAGTACCTGATGATCGTCCGCGTCATCCGCATGATCCGCATCTTCCGTGTGCTCAAGCTGCGCCAGTACCTGACCCAGGCCAACTTCCTGCTGGTGGCGCTGCGCGGCAGCAAGCAGAAGATCGTGGTGTTTCTGGTGAGCGTCTCGACCCTGGTCACGGTGTATGGCGCGCTGATGTACGTCATCGAAGGGCCTGCCAACGGCTTCACCAGCATTCCCACCGGTATCTACTGGGCGGTGGTGACGCTGACCACTGTGGGCTTCGGCGACATCACCCCGCAAACACCCGTAGGCCAGATGCTCGCCACGCTGGTGATGATCACCGGTTACTCGATCATCGCCGTGCCTACCGGCATTTTCACCGCCGAACTGGCCAACGCCATGCGCCAGGACGGGCTGATGGAGCACGACTGCCCGCATTGTCGGAAGAACCGTCACGAGCACAGTGCGGCGTTCTGCAGTCGCTGCGGTGGACCATTGTTCAGCCGGCAGACGGGCACTTCATCGCCGACACCGGACGCACCTGAAACAGACTGAAGCAAAACCGATCGGCCATCGCGTGGTCATAAAGTCGCCCTGTGGGCTATAAAGCCCGACTTTTTAGCTGAAGGAAGCGCGCCATGGCCGTTACCACCAATGAATCCACGGCACCTGCCAAGGCCGCCTGGATTGGCCTGATTCTGGGCCCCTTGCTACTGCTCGTCTGCCTGGTCACCGAGCCGCCAGCCGGCCTCTCCAGCACCGCCTGGGCCACCATCGGCCTGACCCTGCTGATGGCCACCTGGTGGTCGACCGAAGCCATTCCGATTCCGGCCACTTCGCTGCTGCCAATCCTGTTGATCCCGGCGCTGGGCATCGACAGTCTCAACGCTGCGACCGCGCCTTACGCCAACCCGACCATCTACTTGTTCCTCGGTGGTTTCGTCCTGGGTCTGGCCATGGAGCGCTGGAACCTGCACAAGCGCATCGCGCTGATGACACTGCTGGCCATGGGCAGCAGGCCCAGCAGGCAGATCGCCGGGTTCATGATGGCCACGGCCTTTCTCAGCATGTGGGTGAGCAACACCGCTACCACCATCATGATGCTGCCCATCGGCCTTTCGGTGATCGGCATGCTCACCAGCGAGCAGAGCACCGGCGAAGCCGACCGTGAGCGCTTCGCCACCGCCCTGCTGCTGGCGATTGCCTACGCCGCCAGTGTCGGCGGTATCGCCACGCTGATCGGCACCCCGCCCAACGCCTTGCTGGCCGCCTTCCTCGCCGACAACTATGACGTGCAGATCGGCTTCGGCCAGTGGATGCTGCTGGGCGTGCCGGTGGCGGTGATCATGCTGGCGTTCATCTGGTGGTGGCTGACCCGTGGTGGTTTCAACCTGGCCGGACATGACAGCACGCAGCTGATCCGTAGCGAACTGGCCGAACTCGGCCCACTGAGCCGTGGCGAGAAGCTGGTGGCGTTGGTATTTGTTATTACCGCGCTGGCCTGGGTATTCCAACCGCTGATCTCCGGCTGGGTGCCCGGCGTCAATGACACCAGCATCGCCATCGCTGCGGCGCTGGCGCTGTTCATGATTCCGGTGGACGTCAAACAGCGCGTGTTTCTGATGAACTGGGAAAGCGCCAGCAAACTGCCCTGGGGCGTGCTGCTGCTGTTCGGTGGCGGCCTGTCGCTGGCTGGAGTGATTCGCAGCACAGGTCTGGCCGAATGGATCGCACAGAGCCTCGGTGCGCTGGGCGCCCTGCCGGTGATCGCGATGATCGGCGTGGTGGTGCTGGTGATCATCTTCCTTACCGAGGTCACCTCCAACACCGCCACCGCAGCCGCCTTCCTGCCGCTGCTGGGGGCGCTGGCCGTATCGCAGGGCATGCCGGCCGAACTGCTGGCGATTCCTGCCGCCATCGCAGCCAGCTGCGCCTTCATGATGCCGGTGGCGACACCGCCTAACGCCATCGTGTTCGGCACCGGGCATATGAAGATACAGTCGATGATCAAGGCAGGCTTCGCCCTCAACCTGTTCGGCGTGGTGCTGGTGACGTTGATCTGCTATGTGCTGGTGGGCATGATCTGGGCGCATTGAGCCTGGATCGCACTAACAAGAACGGCGCCTTCGGGCGCCGTTTTCATGTGCGGTTGTAGGGTGAGTGCAACCTGCCAGGTCGATTTGCGGGTTTCACCCGCCCCGCGCAATCAGCGGTTCTGATACTGGCGAAACAACCCCGGCGGGATACCCGAACTGTCGGTTTCCTTCCACGGCCCGCCTGCTTGCGACGACCAGCTCCAGCCGCCCTCCCAGCGGTAGAAGATACGCTCGCGGTAGTACAGATCACGTGCACCTTCGACTACATAGACGCCCAGCCCCGGGTTCCAGTGGCTCTTCACCCCAGGCGGCGGCGCGTAGCGCGGGTGCGACGGCTGCTGCACCGGCGGCAACTGGCCAACCGGTGTACTCGGTTGCTGCAGTACGCAGCCGCTCAGGCCAAGCCCGAGTGCGCAGGCCAGCACCAAACGCTTCACTGTGACTGCCCGTCGCGGCTGTCGATCAGCAGCGCCTGAACGTCACGGGCGGTGTTGGCAACCGGGCCGGTCTGGCCGGTCCATTCGCCCTGGGTGGCGTTACCCGCACGGGATACACGCGCCACCAGTTGCACCTGGTCGAATCGGGAAATCTTCAGTTCAGGCATCATCGCATCCACATCGGAAAGGCTGATCTGCACCGGCAGGTCGGAAACCTTCAGGCGTTTGACCGCCAACGGCATCGGCGGGCCACTGAGCGCGCGGGCGAAGACGAATACGGCATCGTCCGGTTGCACGTTCTGCTGCACTTCAGGCGACAGCGATACGCTGACCTCCAGCGCATGCACCTTGGCGCCCGGCTCGGCGGCAGCGCTGGGCTGCTCGCCCTCGCCCATCTGCTGACGAGCGCGTTCGATACCGCCGGCGATGGCCGCACGCGACGGGTCCTGCTCCGGTAGCACGGCAACCAGGCGTTCCCAGTAGCGCACCGCATCAGCATAGCGCTGGCTTTCATAGGCGGCGATGCCGAGCAGGCCGAGGCTGGTGACCTCTTGCGGATCGGCCTTCAACGCTTCGTCAGTGAGCGTCTGCATCTGCTCGCTCCACTGCTTGCCTTCGGCGAAGTACAGCGCCTGCGCCCATTGGCCGAGCAGCTCCGGGGCACGCCCGGCGATCTCCACGGCACGCTCGAAGGCCTTGGCGGCATCGCCGGCACGCTCCTGCGCCATATAGGTACGACCGAGGAAGTACCAGGCCTCGGCAGACTCCGGCTGTTGCTGCACGGTCTGCTCCAGGCGCGCGGTCATCTCCTCGATGCTTTGCGGCTGCGCAGCGGCCAGTTGACGAGTCTGTACGACCTCATCGACAGCGCCCCAGTGCAGGTACAGGGCCACGCCCAGCACCGGCACCAGTAGCGCCGACACCAGCGGAATCTTGCCGCCGAGCACGCTGCTGCGGCGCTGCACGCCTTCGGTGTCATCCAGCAGCTCGCGTGCTGCCTCGGCGCGACCGGCCTCCATCTGCGCTTCATCGAGCACACCAGCCTGGAGTTGGTTTTCCAGCTCCTGCAGGCGCTCCTGATAGAGGGTGACGTTGAGTGCGGTACGGTCTTCTTCGGCCTGCAGCTTGCGAATGCGCAATACCGGAATCAGTAGAAACGCCAGGGCAGTCAGCAACAACAGCCCGGCGGGCAACCAGAAATCGATCATCGGTCTTTCTTGTCCTGAGAGTTTTGCTCGAGCAACGCGGCGAGGCGCGTCTGCTCATCGACGGAGAGGCCAGCAGCAGAGCGGTCCTTGTTCTGGCCACGGCGGCGCAGAACGATCACCCCGAGCACACCGAAACCTATCAGCAGCAGGCCGGCCGGGCCGTACCAAAGCAGCAGCGTGCGGCTGGTCAGCGGCGGCTTGTAGAGCACGAAGTCACCATAGCGCGAGACCAGGAAATCAATGATTTCCTCGTTGCTCTCGCCCTCTTCGAGCATGCGGAAGATCTCATTGCGCAGGTCCATGGCGATCGGCGCATCGGAGTCGGCGATGTTCTGGTTCTGGCACTTCGGGCACCGCAGCTCTTCGATCAGATTGCGATAGCGCTGACGCTCGGCCTCGTTGGCGAACTCGAAGGTATCGATGGCGGCATGGGCGCTGGCCAACAGCCCCAGTGCCAGACCGGCAGAAATCAGCAGACGTTTAGGCAGGCGCCATGAAAACGTCGCGAGCGAAGAGCAGGCAAGGCGAAAGCAGGCGAAGAAGCGGAGTTTACAAGTTGTAAATGAGCATTCTGAGCCTGTTTTCAACGCAGCATGATCGAGCGCAGTAGTTTTCATGGTGCCTGTGCCTCGTCGACCAGTTCTCGATAGATCGGCGCCAGCTTCTCGCGCCAGACGCGCTCGTCGATGGTGCCGACGAACTTGTGACGGATGATGCCCTTGGCATCGACGAAGAAGGTTTCCGGCGCGCCGTACACACCCAGGTCCAGACCGAGGCTGCCCTTGGCGTCCTCGATGTTGAGCTGATACGGGTTGTGCAGGTCGCGCAGCCATTTCTGCGCCGGCTCGCGCTGATCCTTGTAGTTGACCCCATGGATCACCACGCCAGCCTCGGCCAGCTTGTTCAGCACCGGATGCTCGTGGCGGCAGGCCGGGCACCAGGTAGCCCAGACATTGACCAGTGCAGGTCGGCCCTTTATGTCGGCCTCGCTGAGGGTACGCTCGGGATCGTCCAGCGACGGCAGGCTGAAAGCCGGGAACGGCTTGCCGATCAACGCCGAGGGCAACTCGGACGGGTCGAGAAACAGGCCGCGATAGAGGAATACGGCAATCGCCAGAAAGGCCAGCAGCGGCAACAGCAGGAGCAGGCGTCTCATGCGTTGGCCTCCTGCATGCCCAGGGCTTCGCGCACGCGGGTTCTGACCTTGATGCGGTAGCGCTTGTCGGCCGCGGCGAGGAAGCCGCCTAGGCCCATCAGCAGCGCGCCCAGCCAGATCCAGCGGACGAACGGTTTGATGTGAATGCGCACCGCCCAGGCGCCCTGCTCCAGCGGCTCGCCGAGGGCGACGAACAGGTCGCGAGTGAAGCCGGCATCGATGCCCGCCTCGGTCATGGTCGCCTGCTGCACGGTGTACAGACGCTTCTCCGGGTGCAGCACCTTGATCTGCCGCTCGCCGTCGAACACGCGCACCGTGCCCTTGTCGGAGATGAAGTTGGGGCCTTCATGATGCACCGCGCCGTCGAACTGGAAGCGATAGCCGCCCAGCTCCACGGTGTCACCCGGCGCCATGCGCAGATCGCGCTCGTAGCTACCGAGGCTGGTGAGTACCACACCCAGGGCGCACACGGCGAAACCGAAGTGCGCCATCTGCATGCCCCAGTAGCTGCGACCCAGGCTCGGCAAGCCCTTGATCAGGCCCTTGTGGCGCGTCTTGTCGAGGATGTCGCGCACGCCAGCGAGGATCACCCAGAAGGCCAGCAGGCAGACGGCCAGCACCGCCCAGTGGAAATCGCCGTGCAGGAAGGTGGCGACTACCGCCAGCACCACACTGGCCACCAGCACCGGCGTCAGCATGCCGCCCAGCCATTTCAGCGGGGTGTCCTTCCAGCGCACCAGCACGCCGACGCTGATCACCGCCATCAGCAGCGCCATCAGCGGCAGGAACAGGGCGTTGAAGTAAGGCGGGCCAACCGACAGTTTGGCGCCGGTCAGCGCGTCGAGCACCAGCGGATAGAGCGTGCCGAGCAGGATCATCGCGGCCGACACCACCAGCACGATGTTGTTGACCAGCAGCAGCGTCTCACGCGACCACAAGCCAAAGCCGACCTGGCTCTTGACCACCGGCGCACGCACGGCGAACAGCGCCAGCGAACCACCGACCACGATCAGCAGGAAGGCGAGGATGAACACGCCGCGCTCCGGGTCGGTGGCGAAGGCATGTACTGAAGTCAGCACACCAGAGCGGACCAGGAAGGTACCCAGCAGGCTCAGGGAGAAGGCGGCGATGGCCAGCAGCACGGTCCAGCTCTTGAACACACCGCGCTTCTCGGTCACGGCAAGAGAGTGAATCAAGGCAGTGCCCACCAGCCAGGGCATGAAGGAGGCGTTCTCTACCGGGTCCCAGAACCACCAGCCACCCCAGCCCAGCTCGTAATAGGCCCACCAGGAGCCCAGGGCGATACCGATGCCGAGGAAGGCCCAGGCGACGATGGTCCACGGACGCGACCAGCGCGCCCAGGCGGCGTCCAGCTTGCCGCCGAGCAGCGCAGCGATGGCGAAGGCGAAGGCCACCGAGAAGCCGACATAGCCCATGTACAGCATCGGCGGATGCACGATCAGGCCGAAGTCCTGCAGCAAGGGGTTGAGGTCGCGGCCATCAACCGGCGAGTTCGGCAGCAGGCGCTCGAAGGGGTTGGAGGTGACGATCAGAAACAGCAGAAACCCGATGCTGATCATGCCCATCACTGCCAGCACACGGGCGAGCATTTCTTCCGGCAGGTGGCGCGAGAAGATCGCCACGGCGAAGGTCCAGCCTGCCAGGATCAGCGCCCACAGCAGCAAGGAGCCTTCGTGTGCGCCCCATACCGCGCTGAATTTGTAGTACCAGGGCAGCGCGCTGTTGGAGTTGTTGGCCACGTAGGCGACGGAGAAATCGTCGACCATGAAGGCATAGGTCAGGCAGATGAAAGAGAACAACAGAAAGGCGAACTGACCCCAGGCGGCCGGCTGCGCCAGGCTCATCCACTGGTGGTCACCGCGCCAGGCACCGATCAGCGGCAGCGTCGCCTGTACCAGGCACAGGCACAGCGCCAGGATCATCGCCAGATGGCCGAGCTCGGGGATCATTGTGCGCTCTCCTGCTGATAGCCCTGTTTGGCGGCTTTGGCCTCATTGTGCTTCTGCATCATTCCGCTTTTTTCCAGCGCCTGCATGACTTCAGGCGGCATGTAGTTCTCGTCGTGCTTGGCCAGCACCTCGTCGGCCACCAGCACGCCCTCTGCATTGACCCGACCCAGGGCGACGATGCCCTGCCCTTCACGGAACAGGTCCGGAAGGATGCCGTGGTAGCGAATGGTCACGCCGTGAGCGCCGTCGGTGACGACGAAGTCGACTTCCAGGGTGTCGGCGGAACGCTTGACCGAGCCTTCCTCGACCAGGCCACCGGCACGAATGCGCGTACCCTCCGGGGCTTCGCCATTGGCGATCTGACTCGGGGTGTAGAACAGGTTGATGTTCTCCTGCAGCGCGGTCAGCGCCAGCGCCACGGCGATGCTGACGCCGCAGAGGATGGCCAGAACGATGTACAGGCGTTTCTTGCGAACCGGATTCACTTCGACTTCTCCCGGCGCAAACGGCGCGCCTCGTCTTGCAGGTAACGGCGGCGCGCCAGGATTGGCAGCACCACATTCAACGCCAGGATCGCCAGGCTGATGCCGTAGGCGCTCCAGACGTAGGGGCCATGAGTACCCATGGCGAGAAACTCGGAGAACGACGCGAAACTCATGCCTTGCCCTCCACCAGCGTCTGCACTTCGGTTTTCACCCAGCTGCTGCGCGCTTCGCGCTTGAGCACTTCCAGGCGCATGCGATAGAGCAGCACGGCGCCGAAGAAGCAGTAGAAACCCAGCACCGCCAGCAGCAGCGGCAGCCACATTTCCATGGGCATCGCCGGCTTTTCGGTGATCTTGAAGGTGGCGGTCTGGTGCAGTGAGTTCCACCACTCCACCGAGTACTTGATGATCGGGATATTGACCACGCCGACGATGGCCAGCACGGCGCAGGCCTTGGCGGCGCTGTCGCGGTTGCTGATGGCATTGCCCAGGGCGATGACGCCGAAATAGAGGAACAGCAGGATCAGCATCGAGGTCAGGCGTGCGTCCCATACCCAGTAGGTACCCCAGGTCGGCTTACCCCAGATGGCACCGGTGAGCAGCGCGATGGCAGTCATCCAGGCACCGATGGGGGCAGCCTGCTGCAGGGCGACGTCGGCCAGTTTCATCTTCCATACCAGCCCGACCAGGCCGGCAATGGCCAGGGTCACGTAGATGGATTGGGCGAGGAAGGCTGCCGGAACGTGGATGTAGATGATGCGAAAGCTGTTGCCCTGCTGGTAGTCCGGCGGCGCGAACGCCAGGCCCCAGATCAGGCCAGCGGCGATCAGCAACACAGCAGCGATACTGAGCCAAGGCAGCCAGCGGCCGCTCATCTCATAGAACCACTTGGGCGAACCCCACTTGTGAAACCACGTCCAGTTCATTCAGTCGACTCATCATCTACACGTAGCCCGGATGCAATCCGGGGAGGCTGTCGAGAGCTCCCGGATTGCATCCGGGCTACATCACGGTTCGTTCTTATTCGCCGACACTGATGGTCAGACCGGCGGCAATCGCAAAAGGTGTCAGGGTCACCGCCAGGGCGGTGAGGCTGGCCAGCCACAACAGGTGACCGCTAGCCGGCAGTCCTTGCAAGGCCGCCTGCAGCGCCCCGCTGCCAAGAATCAGCACCGGGATGTACAGCGGCAGGATCAGCAGCGCCAGCAGCAGGCCGCCGCGCTTGAGACCAACGGTGAGCGCCGCGCCCACCGCGCCGAGCAGGCTCAGCACCGGGGTGCCGAGCAGCAGGGAAATCAGCAGTACCGGCAGGCAACGCCCAGGCAGCCCAAGCATCAGCGCCAGCACGGGTGCCAGCAAAACCAGCGCCAGACCACTGAAAAGCCAGTGTGCCAGCACCTTGGCCAACACCAGAAGAGGCAGGGGGTGCGACGAAAGGACCCACTGTTCCAGCGAGCCATCCTCGAAATCACTGCGGAAAAGCCCGTCCAGCGAGAGCAGCACGGCCAAAAGGGCTGCGACCCAGACCAGGCCCGGAGAAAGGGTTTGCAACAATTGCGTCTCTGGCCCCACTGCCAGCGGGAACAGCGCAATCACGATGGCGAAGAACACCAGCGGATTGGCCAGGTCGGACGGACGACGAGCGAGCAGACGCATTTCCCGCGACAGCAGTTGAGTGAAAACGTTGCTCATGCCGCGTGCTGCCCCAGATCCAGATCGCGATAGGTCGCCGGTGTGCACTGCAGGCTGTGGTGAGTAGTCAGCACCACGACACCCCCACGTTCGCAATGGTCGGCCAGATGCGCTTCGAGTTGCGCCACGCCACTCTTGTCCAGCGCAGTGAAAGGCTCATCGAGCACCCACAGCGGCGGCGTGTCAGCCAGATAAAGGCGTGCCAGGGCGACACGGCGCTGTTGGCCGGCCGACAGGGTATGGCAGGGAACGTCCTCGAAACCGCGCAGGCCGACCGCCTCCAGCGCCTGCCAGATCGCCTTGCGACTGGCCGGGCGATGCAGCGCGCAGAGCCAGGCCAGGTTCTCTTCGGCAGTCAGCAGGCCCTTGATGCCGGCGGCATGGCCAATCCACAACAGGTTGCGCGCCAGCTCACTGCGCTGCTCGGCCAGGGCCTGGCCCTGCAAAAGGATGTCGCCGGAGGTCGGCTGACGCAGGCCAGCGATCAGCCGTAACAGGCTGGTCTTGCCACTGCCGTTGGGGCCGCTGATCTGCAACATGTCGCCTGGCTGCAGGGCGAAGTGCAGTTGCTCGAAGAGCATGCGCCAGTCCCGCTCACAGCTGAGCGCCACGGCTTCGAGAAGGGGAACGGGACGGGTCATCGATACCTGGCAGGGTTAAAGTCGACGGTGCTCCGGCCGCTATACTGACGCGTGCCGGAAGTGCGCTGCGCAACGGGCCGGTATTATACATGTCGCATCACTGTCCCCGCAGTCAGCATTTTCGACAGGGTGTTAATCTGTCGCAGACAAATCGGCCGTAGGCTGTACTCGCGAAGCGGTACGCCATCAGATACGTGAGAGCCCATGAGCGAAATCAGCAGCCCACGCCCGCTTCCCCCTTCCGTGCCGGTGATTCGCAACACTGCGACCGCCGCAGACATGGCCGTACGCCTGTTGCAGCCGCTGGAAGGCATGCTGGCGGCCGGCGAAAGCGCCAAGGCCGAAGTCGTGGCGATTCGCGAGCAGGCGCAAAGCTTCCAACTGCTGCTCAAACTGACCCTCGCCGGTGGCAAACAGGCGACTTTGCAGGCTGAAAGCCCCAGGCCACTGGCCCAGGGCAGCGCGCTGGTGGTCACCGCACTGTCGGACACTCGCCTGGCACTGGCCTTGCAGGCAGGCGGCGACAAACCGCTGACCAGCCTCGACCTGCAGCAACTGCCGCCCGGCACCCTGGTCCAGGGCAAAGTGGTCAGCCGCGACGTTTTGCCGCCGCAGGGTGCGCAGACGATCTATCGCCTGGTGGTGAACCTGCTCAATACCCCCCTCGCCGGCAGCCAGTTGGCGCTCGACAGTCCGCTGGCGCTGCCGCTCGGCAGCCTGCTCAGCGCGCAGGTGCAGGGCAGCCAGAGCCTCGCCTTCCTGCCGCTCAGTGGCCGCCTCGATCAATTGGTACTGGGCCAGCAACTGGCCGCCCAGCAGAATCGCCAGGCATCGCTGGAGGGTCTGTTCAAAGGCTTGCAGAAACTGAGCGGCGGCGATGAAGCCCTGCGCGGCAGTATCGACAAGCTGCTTGGCGCCCTCCCCGACAGCGCCCAGCTGAGCACCGCCAAGGGCCTGGCGCAGGCGCTCGAAGGCAGCGGTGTGCTGCTCGAAGCCAAACTGCTGCAGGGCCAGACCGGCACATTGCCGCAGGACCTGAAGGCCAACCTGCTGCGCCTGATCGCTCAACTGATGCCGCAACTGCCAGGTGTCTCCGGCCCCCTTGCCGGCCTGCAGAACGCCCTCAGCCAGAACCTGCCCAACCTGGCCCGGCAACTGCTCGGCGCAGGCGCACCCGGCTCGGCGCGCCAACAGGCGCTGACCTTCCCATTACCTTCGCGCCTGTTGCAGAACATGGATGGCGAAGCCGACCTGGAAACCCTGCTGAAGCTCGCGGCAGCGGCCGTCTCACGGCTGCAGACCCACCAACTATCGAGCCTGGCGCAAACCCAAGTCGACGCCAACGGCAACCTGCTGACCACCTGGCAGTTGGAGCTGCCCATGCGCCATCAGCAGGAGGTGATTCCGCTGCAGGTCAAACTGCAGCGCGAAGACAGCGGCAAGGCGGAAAAAGCGGAACAGAAGGAAACACTCTGGCGCGTGGAGCTGGCCTTCGATCTCGACCACCTTGGCCCACTGCAGGTTCGTGCTCAGTTGCTTCGCGGCAGCCTCTCCAGCCAGTTATGGGCCGAGCGCGCCGATACCGCTTCGCTGATCACCGCCGAACTGGGCAACCTGCGTGAGCGCCTGCAAGCCGCGGGCCTGGAGGTGGGCGAGCTGGCCTGCAGCCAGGGCATGCCGCCGCAAGGGCCGAAGACCTCGCTGGAACAACGTTGGGTGGACGAAACCGCATGAGCCGCAAACCGCAGTCCGAAGCGCGTCAGGCCATCGCCCTCAACTATGACGGGCAAAACGCGCCGATACTCAGCGCCAAGGGTGATGACGAACTGGCCGAAGCCATTCTCGCCATCGCTCGCGAATACGACGTGCCGATTTACGAAAATGCCGAGTTGGTGCGCCTGCTGGCGCGCCTGGAACTGGGTGACGCCATTCCGGAAGCGCTGTATCGCTGCATTGCCGAGATCATCGCCTTCGCCTGGCACCTGCAGGGCAAGGCCCCGCCGGGTTTCGAGGCCGATGCCGAACGCGACGTCACCCCGCCGCTGCCCTTGCTCAAGGGTCCGGCGAGCTGAGCGCCAGCCGCTCGTTGGTGCTGCCCTTGCTGCTTGGCATATCGAACAACTGCCAGGCGAAGTAACCGCCACGAAAATAGAACACACGGGTAAAACCCCAGCCAACGGCCTGCTCGACCGCGACGGCACTCTGCGCACACACCTCACTGTCGCAATAGATGACCAGGGGCACCTCGCGCGGCCAGGGCACCTGCGCCAGAGATGCAAAGTGCCAGCGCAAATCCAGATGAATGGCACCCTCGACATGCCCCCAGCCCCATTCGCGAGCCGGCCGCACATCGATGAACAGTGCGCCATGGTCGTGCAAGTGCTTGGCCTGCATCACGTTGACCGTGGTCGCACCCGCGACCTGCAGCGGCGCCTCCTGAGCAACCAGGGGCTGGCAGAGCAGCCAGCCAAAGAAAAACACAACAAGACGATGCATGACCAATCCCCCGTGACGACCACAGCCGGACGAACCACTGCCTTCTATCAGCGTAGATGGGCGCACAGGGACGCTAGGATTGATTGCGCAGGCGGCAGGGCCTGCTAAGAACGCGCTCGACTATGCGTCAAGGCGTGAGGAAGGCTATTGCGACTGGCCTGCCTTGGGTGTGTGCAGGCGGCTGATCAGCTCGGCCTCGGCCTTGCTCAGACCACAGGACTGGGTCAGGTCATCGACGCTGGCGCCCATGCCCACCAGGCGAGCAGCCTGAGTGAACGACAGGCTGCTGGGGTCACGCTGTTCGATCTGGCTGACCTTGTCCGGCAGCGGCGCCACCACACGGCGCAGCTCATGCAGCTCTTCGCCCATGCGAATGCTGCCGGTCAGGTAGGCGTCGAGACGCTTGCTCAGCTCCCTGATCCGCGCATCGCGCACAGCGTCACGCTTGGCCTGCTCGGCCAGCAGGCGCTGCTGGTTGCGGTACAGGCCTTTGCAGACGATGCCCAATGCCACGCACAGCAGCGCCATGAAGGCCAGGGCCGCGGCAAGCATGGCGAACTCGGACATGGCTCAGATGCTCTCCAGCTCCGACCACTCTTCCTCGGACATCATCTTGTCCAGCTCGACCAGGATCAGCAGCTCGCCGTTCTTGTTGCACACGCCCTGGATGAACTTGGCCGACTCGTCGTTGCCGACGTTCGGGGCAGTCTCGATCTCGGACTGACGCAGGTAGACCACTTCGGCCACGCTATCGACCAGAATACCGACCACTTGCTTGTCCGCTTCGATGATGACGATACGGGTGTTGTCGGTGACCGGCGCCGAACCCAGGCCGAAACGCTGGCGGGTATCGATCACGGTGACCACATTGCCACGCAGGTTGATGATGCCCAGCACATAGCTCGGAGCACCCGGTACCGGGGCGATCTCGGTGTAACGCAGGACTTCCTGCACCTGCATCACGTTGATGCCGTAGGTCTCGTTGTCCAGGCGAAAGGTCACCCACTGCAGAATCGGATCTTCGGCACCTTGTGCAGAACTTTTCTTCATGTCCCTAGCCTCATCAAAAACCGCTCAGTGCGGCATGCGCGGGTCGACCCGCTTGTCATCAACTATAGAGCCCGTAGGCACAGGCTCACCAATTCTCAATGCAGTTTTCCGCCATTGAGGCGTTTCGCCCCGCCGCTGGCGATCAGCTCGGCCAGTGCCGCCACGTCGAGCAGCGCGCACATGTGCTCGATCACTGTACCGGCCAACCAGGGGCGCTGGGTACGCTGACTGCGCCACTTGACCTCGCTCGGGTCCAGGCGAATCGAACGGCTGACCTGATGCACCGACAGCCCCCACTCGTAGCCCTGCACCGAAATCACGTACTGCAGGCCTTCGCGGAAGTCATCTCGGTAACGGTCCGGCATCACCCAGCGTGCAGTGTCCAGCACCTTCAGGTTACCGGCCTGGCTCGGCAGGATACCGAGGAACCAATCCGGCTGACCGAACAGCGGCGTCAGTTCCTGACCTTCCAGTGGGTAGATCGACCCCAGGCAGATCAATGGCACGGCCAGGGTCAACCCGGCAACGTCGAACAGCAGGCATTCGAACGGCTCCTCGGCCCAGGCCGGACGACCATCGGCCAGCAGCGCAGCCGGCTGCGGCGCCAGCTCGGCAGCGGGAGCAAGCGCTGGCGGCGCCTCATCGATGAGCGGAGCCTGTGTCGGTGCGAGCAATTCAACCGGCGCGACGTCCACCTGTACCTGCGGTTCAACCACGGTAGCGAGCACAACCGGCTCGACCAGCCGCGCATCGCGCACCTGCTCCTCGAGCACTGCGGCCTCGAACTCGTCGAGGCTGACGGACATCTCCAGTTCGGCGGCAGCCTCCTGCAGCAGCCCATCAAGGTAGGACTGCAGGGCCAACTGGGAACGCGTGGCGGTGGCGAGGTTACGACTCATGACTGGAACCCGGAATAAGATCTTGACAGCCTATCGGCCGCTGCATGCTCCGACTTGAGTGTCGCAGTTCAACACAGACGCTCATCTCAAGCCACCTGCGCCGCCGGCTGATGACTCAGAAGATGCTTGAGCAACGCACGATAGGCGATCACCCCACGGCTGCCCGCATCGAACTGCGAGGGCGTGCGCCCTGCCCGGCTGGCATCACGCAAGCGCGTATCGACCGGGATATAGGCCGGCCACAGGTGCTCGGGATAGGTATTTCGCAACACCCGCAGCGTGCTCATGGACGCCTGGGTACGACGGTCGAACAACGTCGGCACGATGGTGTAGGGCAAGGCCTGCTTGCGCGAACGGTTGATCATCGCCAGCGTGGTGATCATGCGCTCCAGGCCTTTCACCGCGAGGAACTCGGTCTGCACCGGTATCGCCAGTTGCTGGCTGGCTGCCAGGGCATTGACCATCAGTACGCCGAGCAGTGGCGGGCTGTCGATGACGGCATGATCGAAATCTTCCCACAGCTGCGCCAGGCTCTTGGCGATCACCAGACCCAGGCCACTCTGCCCCGGCGACTGGCGCTCGAGCGTGGCCAGCGCGGTACTCGACGGCAACAGGGAGATATTCTCGTGACTGGTGCTGTGCAGCAGCTGCTTGGGCAGGCCTTGCGGCACATTGCCCTGATGCAGGAACAGATCGAAGCAACTGTGCTCCAGCGCATCGGGGTCATGACCGAAATAACTGGTCATCGACCCATGCGGATCGAGATCGACCACGACCACACGCTTGCCGGCATCGGCCAACAGGCCTGCCAGAGCGATGGAGGTGGTGGTCTTGCCGACCCCACCCTTCTGATTGGCTACTGCCCAGACTTTCATCTTCTCTCATCCTCCCGGCAAGAGGCGCTCAGGCCGAGAATGGCTGTCGCACGCACGCAGCAGGCGACTGGGATTTGACGGCTCACGACTGTGGAACCCCCGACGCAGACGCTGGTGCAGGTTGCGTGCCAGCCTCCGACTGCTGGGTCGCGGCACTGCCAGCGCCACGTCGCGTGTCGAGGTTGCGCGAAATCACCAGCACCACCCGGCGATTACGCCCCCTGCCCTCGGCAGTGGCATTGTCCGCCACCGGCTGGAATTCGCCATACCCCACTGCGGCCAGGCGCGAAGGGTCGACGCCATCCATGGCCAGCATACGCACGATGCTCGAGGCGCGCGCCGAAGACAGCTCCCAGTTGGTCGGATACTGGGCAGTCTGGATCGGCAGGTTATCGGTGAACCCCTCGACCTTGACCGGATTCTGGTAAGGCGCCAGAATTTTGGCGACCTTCTCGATAATATCGAAAGCCTGGTTGTTGGGAATCGCATCGCCGCTGGGAAAGAGCAGGCTGGAGCTGAGCTCGATCTCGATCCACATCTCGTTGCCGCGCACGGTCAGCTGATCGCTCTGGATCAGGTCGCCAAAGGCCTCACGCACACTGGAGGCGATACTCTGCAGGGTCGAGTCCGAGCTCGGGTCATCCATCGAGGTGTTGTCCGGCTCGCTGGTACGCGGCCGTTCCTCACCGACCGGAATCGGCTTGATCGAGCGATCCGGCTGGTTGAATACGCCGGTCAGCGACTCCGAGAGGATCTTGTACTTGCCTTCGTTGATCGAAGAGATGGAGTACATCACCACGAAGAATGCAAAGAGCAAGGTGATGAAGTCAGCGTAGGAAACCAGCCAGCGCTCGTGGTTCTCGTGCTCCTCATGTTGCCGCCTGCGTGCCATGCCATGCCTCCATCAGTCCATGAAGCCTTGCAGCTTCAGTTCGATGGAGCGCGGGTTCTCACCCTCGGCGATGGACAGGATGCCTTCGAGGAGCATCTCGCGGTAACGCGACTGGCGCAGCGCGATGGACTTGAGCTTGTTGCCAGCCGGCAACAGCAACAGGTTGGCAAAACCGACGCCGTAGATGGTAGCGACGAACGCCACGGCAATACCGCTGCCGAGCATGCTCGGATCGGCCAGGTTGCCCATCACGTGGATCAGGCCCATCACGGCACCGATGATGCCGATGGTCGGCGCGTAGCCGCCCATGCTCTCGAATACCTTGGCGGCCTGTATGTCACGCGCTTCCTGGGTGTAGAGGTCGACCTCCAGAATGCTGCGAATGGACTCGGGCTCGGCCCCATCGACCAGCAACTGCAAGCCTTTGCGCGCATAAGGATCCGGCTCGGCATCCGCCACCGACTCCAGGCCCAGCAGGCCCTCCTTGCGCGCCACCATGCTCCAGCCAACCACGCGGTTGATGCCACCGATCAGGTCGATGCGCGGCGGAAAGAAAATCCAGCGCAGGATACCCATGGCACGCTTGAACACCTGCACGGGGGCTTGCAGGAACGCGGCCCCCAGCGTACCGCCAATGACGATCAGCGCTGCCGGGCCGTTGAGCAGCGCCCCGGCATTACCGCCTTCCAGATAATTGCCGCCCAGAATGGCAACGAACGCCAGGATGACGCCGATCAGGCTCAGTACATCCATACGCATGTTCCCGGCTTAAGCATCGTCACTGGCAGGCCTCGGTCAGGTGTCGACCGATATCGTCCAGGCCGTAGACTGCATCAGCCAGATTGGCTTTGACCACGGCCATGGGCATGCCATAGATCACGCAACTGGCCTCGTCCTGCGCCCACACCTGGCTACCGCCCTGCTTGAGCAGGCGCGCACCCTCACGGCCATCGGCGCCCATGCCGGTGAGTACCACGGCCAGCACCTTGTCACCGTAGGACTTGGCGGCAGAGCCAAAAGTGATATCGACACAGGGTTTGTAATTGAGGCGTTCGTCACCTGGCAGGATTTTTATCGCGCCACGCGCATCGACCATCATCTGCTTGCCACCAGGCGCCAGCAGCGCCAGGCCTGGGCGCAGGATATCGCCATCCTCAGCTTCCTTGACCTGAATGCGGCAGAGCTTGTCCAGGCGCTCGGCAAAAGCCTTGGTGAAGGCCGCCGGCATGTGCTGGATCAGAACCAGCGGCGCCGGAAAATTGGCCGGAAGCTGGGTCAGCACGCGTTGCAGCGCCACCGGGCCACCGGTCGAGGTGCCGATGGCCACCAGCTTGTAGGCCTTGCGCTTGGGCGCTGATGACGTAGGGGCTGCGCCACCGGCCGCTGCTGTCGGACGCGCAGGGACAGCGGGAGCCGGTGCAGCAGGTCGCGTCGAGACAGCAGGACGACTGGTCGGCGCCGCGCTCGGACTAGCCGCAGTCGGCGCCGGAGCCACCGCGGCCGCACTGAAACGGCGATTGCTGCGCGCGATGCTGTGCACCTTCTCGCACAGCATCTGCTTGACCTTCTCGGGGTTGCGCGAGATGTCTTCGAAATTCTTCGGCAGAAAATCCACAGCACCCGCATCCAGCGCATCGAGCGTGACACGGGCGCCTTCATGGGTCAGCGAGGAGAACATCAGCACCGGCGTCGGACAGCGCTGCATGATATTTCGAACCGCAGTGATGCCATCCATCATCGGCATCTCGTAATCCATGGTGATCACGTCGGGCTTGAGCGCCAACGCCTGATCGATGGCTTCCCGCCCATTGGTGGCCGTACCCACGACCTGAATACTGGGGTCAGCAGACAGAATTTCCGACACGCGCCGACGGAAGAAACCGGAGTCGTCTACCACCAAGACCTTGACTACCATACACACTCCTAGACGGCGTGGACCTCGGGTCCACGCCGCGAAACATCAGAAACGTCGAGCGTAGCGCTTGAGCATGCTCGGTACGTCGAGAATCAACGCGATGCGTCCGTCACCCGTGATCGTGGCGCCGGACATTCCGGGCGTGCCTTGCAGCATCTTGCCCAGTGGCTTGATTACCACTTCTTCCTGCCCGACCAGTTGATCGACGACAAAGCCGATGCGCTGACTGCCAACGGTGAGAATCACCACATGGCCTTCGCGCTGACCTTCATGGAAGGCCTGCGGTACCAGCCAGCGCTTGAGATAGAACAGTGGCAGCGCCTTGTCGCGCACGATCACCACTTCCTGACCGTCGACCACGTTGGTGCGCGACAGGTCGAGATGGAAGATCTCGTTGACGTTGACCAGCGGAAAGGCGAAGGCCTGATTCTCCAGCATCACCATCAGCGTCGGCATGATCGCCAGGGTCAGTGGCACCTTGATGATGATCTTCGAGCCCTGCCCCTTCTGCGAGAACACGTTGACCGTGCCATTGAGCTGGGAAATCTTGGTCTTCACCACGTCCATGCCGACACCACGACCGGAGACGTCGGAGATCTCGGTCTTGGTCGAGAAGCCCGGGGCGAAGATCAGGTTGTAGCATTCGAACTCGTTGAGACGATCGGCCGCGTCCTTGTCCAGCAGGCCCTTCTCCACGGCCTTGGCACGCAGCACGTCGGCGTCCATACCCTTGCCGTCATCGGTGATCGACAACAGGATGTGATCGCCTTCCTGCTCGGCGGACAGCACCACGCGCCCAGCGCGAGCCTTGCCGCTCTTCTCGCGTTCTTCCGGGGTTTCCACGCCATGGTCGACGGCGTTGCGCACCAAGTGCACCAGCGGGTCAGCCAAGGCCTCGACCAGGTTCTTGTCGAGGTCGGTTTCCTCGCCCACCAACTCGAGGTTGATTTCCTTCTTCAGGTTGCGCGCCAGATCGCGCACCAGGCGCGGGAAGCGGCCGAAGACCTTCTTGATCGGCTGCATGCGGGTCTTCATCACCGAGGTCTGCAGATCCGCCGTGACCACGTCGAGGTTCGACACCGCCTTGGACATCGCCTCGTCGCCGCTGTTGAGCCCCAGGCGCACCAGACGGTTACGCACCAGCACCAGTTCGCCGACCATGTTCATGATCTCGTCGAGGCGCGCGGTGTCGACCCGTACGGTGGTTTCCGCTTCGCTCGCGGCCGGCGCCTTGTCAGCAGCCGGCGCGGGCGCGGCAGAAGCACGAGCGGCAGCAGGCTCAGGCTTGGCTGCTGCGGGCTTGGCAGGTGCGGCGGCCTTGGGCACTGCTGCAGGTTTGGCCGCGGCGGGCGCCGGCTCAGCGGGCGGCACGAATTTGCCTTTGCCGTGCAATTGATCGAGCAGCGACTCGAACTCGTCGTCGGTGATCTCATCACCGGCCGGAGTGGGCGCTGCAGCAACGGCTGCAACCGGAGCAGCGGCTTCGGCGGTGGCCGAGAACTGACCTTTGCCATGCAGCTGATCGAGCAGCGCTTCGAATTCGTCGTCGGTGATCTCATCACCTGCCGCTGCGCCAGCAGGCGCAGAAGCAACTACCGCAGCGGCAGGCGTTTCGACCGTACCGGCGAACTGCCCTTTGCCGTGCAACTGATCGAGCAGCGACTCGAACTCGTCATCGGTGATCTCATCGCTGGCACTGGTCTGTGCACTCGGGGCAGCAGCCGGCGCGTCACCCAGGGCATCGAGCAGTTGCTCGAATTCGCTGTCGGTGATGTCGCCCGCGGCAGCGGACGGCGTAGCTGGCTCAGACACCGGCACGGGTTCCGGCTCGGCCTGCTGCACCGGCGCAGGAGCCGCTTCGGCGCCGCCCGGTTCGGCCAGGCGTGACAATGCCGCCAGAAGCTCAGGCGACGCGGGCGTCGGCTCGCGGCGCTCACGCACCTCGCCGAACATGCCATTTACTGCATCAAGAGCCTCGAGCACCACATCCATCAGCTCCGAATCGACGCGACGCTCACCCTTGCGCAGGATGTCGAAGACGTTTTCGGCGATATGGCAGCACTCCACCAACTCGTTGAGCTGGAGGAAACCCGCTCCGCCCTTGACGGTATGGAAACCGCGGAAGATGGCGTTGAGCAGGTTCATGTCGTCCGGTCGGCTTTCCAGCTCGACTAACTGTTCGGACAACTGTTCGAGAATCTCGCCGGCCTCTACCAGGAAATCCTGGAGGATCTCTTCATCGGCGCCGAAGCTCATATTGTGTGCTCCTTAGAACCCTAGGCTGGACAGCAGGTCGTCGACATCGTCTTGGCTGGAGGCGACGTCATCACGCTTATCGGCATGAATCTGCGGACCTTCACCCCGCGATGGCTCTTTTGATTTTTCCTGTTCGGTACGCAGCGCTGCGTGGTCGTGCTGAATACCGGCAAAACGGTCGACCTGGCTGGCCATGAGCATCAGCTTGAGCAGGTTGCTTTCCACTTCGGTCACCAGCTGGGTGACACGCTTGATCACCTGGCCGGTAAGGTCCTGATAGTCCTGAGCCAACAGAATGTCGTTGAGGTGGCCGGAGAGCTTGGCGCCATCTCGTTCACTGCGGGCGAGGAACAGCTCGACACGCTTGGCCAGCTCGCGGAAGCCGTCGGCACCGATTTCGCGGCGCATGAAGCGGCCCCACTCAGCGCTGAGGCTCTGCGCTTCGTCACTGAGGTCGTTGACCAGCGGCGCACTCTGCTCGACCAGATCCATGGTCCGGTTGGCGGCCTTCTCGGTCATGGTCACGACGTAGTTCAGGCGCTCGGTCGCGTCGGCGATCTGCGACAGCTCCTGGGCATGCGGCATGCGCGGGTCGATTTGGAAATTGACGATGGCGTTGTGCAGTTCACGGGTCAGTTTGCCGACCTCGTGATACAGCCCGCGATCGCGGACCTTGTTCAGCTCGTTGATCAGTTGCACCGCGGCGCCGAAATTACCTTGCTCAAGGCTATCGACCAGATCGCGGGCATTGTTTTTCAGGGTCGACTCGAGGTCACCCAGCGTGGAGTCATCGTGTTCCATAGCACCCTCGCGGCTGACATCAGCCGTTGACCCGCTCGAAGATCTTCTCGATCTTTTCCTTCAACACCTGAGCGGTGAAGGGTTTGACCACGTAGCCATTCACACCGGCCTGGGCCGCCTCGATGATCTGATCGCGCTTGGCTTCAGCGGTCACCATCAGCACCGGCAGGTGCTTGAGGCGCTCGTCGGCACGTACGGCGCGCAGCAGGTCGATGCCGGTCATGCCGGGCATGTTCCAGTCGGTCACCAGAAAGTCGAAGCTGCCGCTTTGCAGCATCGGCAGCGCCGAGGTGCCGTCATCGGCTTCCGCGGTGTTGGTGAAACCCAAATCCCGCAAGAGGTTCTTGATGATCCGTCGCATCGTCGAGAAATCGTCAACGATGAGGATTTTCATGTTCTTGTCCAAGTCGACCTCCGTACAGTCCCAAACGTATTGCGCTTGCAACTACGCCCTTTAATCGTGAAACCGTTTGCGCCTGCGAGTACGCCGCGTTCAGCCAGCGCGCCATTCACTCAGCCGCGAGCGCAAACGCGCCGCGCACTGGCTGTGCAACTGGCTAACACGTGACTCGCTAACCCCCAGCACTTCACCGATTTCCTTCAAGTTCAGTTCTTCATCGTAATACAGCGCCAGCACCAGACGTTCGCGCTCCGGCAAACCGGCGATGGCATCGGCCAAGGCCGCCTGGAAGCGTTCGTCTTCGAGGTCCCGCGAAGGTTCGAGGTGAGTGTGTCCGGCGTCTTCGTGCAACCCGCCATGCTCGCCGTCCTGCAACAGGTCGTCGAAACTGAACAGGCGGCTGCCCAAAGTGTCGCCAAGAATGCCGTAGTAATCCTCCAGACTCAATTGGAGTTCGGCCGCAACCTCGTGATCTTTAGCGTCCCGTCCGGTTCTTGCCTCAACGACACGAATGGCATCGCTGACCATCCGGCTGTTGCGGTGCACCGAACGCGGCGCCCAATCACCCTTGCGCACCTCGTCGAGCATGGAGCCGCGAATACGGATACCGGCGAAGGTCTCGAAACTGGCACCCTTGCTGGAGTCGTATTTGCGCGAGGCTTCGAGCAGGCCGATCATGCCGGCCTGGATAAGATCATCGACCTGCACGCTGGCCGGCAGACGAGCCAGCAGGTGGTAGGCGATGCGCTTGACCAGCGGCGCATAGCGCTCGATCAGCTGGTGCTGGGAGTCCTGCGCCTGAGCCTTGTTGTACATACGAAGTCCAGAGGCTGCTGTCATACGGCCGAGTCTGCGGTCGGTTGTTGCACCAGACGCTCGACGAAAAACTCCAGATGACCACGGGGATTGGCCGGTAACGGCCAGGTATCTACCTTCTGAGCTATCGCCTTGAACGCCAGGGCGCACTTGGATCGAGGGAAGGCTTCATAGACGGCGCGCTGCTTCTGCACGGCCTTGCGCACACACTCATCGTAGGGCACGGCACCGACATACTGCAGGGCGACATCGAGGAAACGATCCGTCACCTTGGTCAGCTTAGCAAAGAGATTTCGTCCTTCCTGCGGGCTGTGGGCCATATTGGCCAGTACGCGGAAGCGGCTGATGCCGTGATCGCGATTGAGCAGTTTGATCAGCGCGTAGGCATCGGTAATCGAGGTGGGCTCATCGCAGACCACCACAAGGATCTCCTGCGCCGCACGCACGAAACTGACCACTGCATCACCGATACCGGCAGCGGTGTCGATCACCAGCACGTCAAGATTTTCGCTGATGTCACTGAACGCCTGGATCAACCCGGCGTGCTGCATCGGCGTGAGGCTGACCATGCTCTGCGTACCGGATGCTGCCGGCACGATGCGCACGCCGCCCGGCCCCTGCAGCAGGACGTCACGCAGATCGCATTCACCCGCGATGACATCGGCCAGGGTGCGCTTGGGCGTCAGGCCCAACAGAACGTCGACGTTGGCCAAGCCAAGGTCGGCGTCCATCAGCATGACCCGACGGCCGAGATCGGCCAGGGCCATGGACAGATTGACCGACACATTGGTTTTGCCGACGCCACCCTTGCCGCCAGTCACCGCAATCACCTGTACGGGATGCATACCCATGTTCTTTCTACACCTTGTCTAACTTCGACTTGGCCCTACAGGTCGTTGGAAAGCACCTGTTGAGGCCGTTCACTCCCGCACCACATGGCGAGAGGGTGCAACATTCTCGCTGCTTCAACCGGCTCGCTTGGCCGGATTGTGATAGAGGCCGGCGAACATCTGCGCCATGGCGTCCTCACTCGGCTCCTCGGCAGCCTGCAGCCCTACGGCCCGGCTGACCAGCTGATGGCTACGCGGCACGTGCAGATCGTCCGGAATCCGCGGCCCGTCCGTCACATAGGCTACCGGCAGTTGCTGGCCTATAGCCAGACCTAAAACCTCACCCAGACTCGCAGCTTCGTCCAGTTTCGTCAGTATGCAGCCTGAAAGGCCACAACGCTTGTAACTATGGTAGGCCGCCTTGAGCACTTGGCTCTGACTTGTTGCGGCCAGTACCAGATAATTCTTCGCCTTGATGCGTGCCGAGGCCAGGCTCTCCAACTGCAGACGCAGCGCCGGATCGTTGCCTGGCAGGCCAGCGGTATCGACCAACACCACGCGTTTCTTGGCCAGCGGCGCCAGAGCCTGCAGCAGAGACTGACCGGGGTCGATCTGAGTCACCGACACACCGAGGATGCGCCCCAGGGTCTTGAGCTGTTCCTGCGCGCCAATACGGAAGCTGTCCATGCTCACCAGAGCGACCTGTTGCGAGCCGTACTTAAGCACATAACGCGCAGCCAGCTTGGCCAGGGTGGTGGTCTTGCCCATGCCGGCCGGACCGACCAGCGCGATCACACCACCCTCTTCCAGCGGTTCGACCTTGGGCGTAGTGATCGCGTGAGCCAGATGCGCCAGCAACATACGCCAGGCCTGACGCGGCTCGGCCACACCGGCTACCTTGCTCAGCAGCGCCTGCGATAGCTCGGCAGACAGCCCCATACGCTGCAGGCGGCGCCACAGATTGGCCTGCTGCGGGCGACGGTTCTGCAGTTGCCCCCAGGCGATGGAACCCAGTTGTACTTCGATCAGCTCACGCAAGCCGTGCAGCTCGAAGCGCATGGCTTCCAGTGCGCGCGGGTCGACCGTAGGCGTAGCAGGTACAGGGGCCTCGACCGGGCGCTGCGGCTTGACCAGGGTCGCGGGTAGCTCGGGTGCCAGCAGCGATTCATTGGCGAACAATTGACGGTCCTTGCCGGCATCCTGCTCGGCACGCGTGGTCAGCTCCGCCTGGGCGCTGGCGATGCGCGCCTGGGTCTTGCGCAGCTCGGCTTCCAGCGCCGGGTTCGGGCGCACCGGCGCCGGCGCCTGATAATCCAGCGCAGCGGTCAGCTCGACACCACCGGCAACCCGGCGATTGCCGATGATCGAGGCATCGGCGCCCAATTCATCACGCACCAGTTTCATGGCGGTCCGCATATCGGCGGCGAAGAAGCGTTTGACCTGCATGACCCTTTACCTCAGTTCTGGCCAACCGTAGCGACTATGGTGACCTGCTTGTTGTCCGGAATTTCCTGGTAGGCCAGCACGTGCATGCTGGGTACCGCCAGCCGCGCGAAGCGCGACAACATCGCCCGGACCGGTCCGGCCACCAGTAGAATCACCGGCTTGCCGAGCATTTCCTGGCGCTGCGCCGCTTCCACCAGGGAACGCTGCAGCTTCTCAGCCATGCCCGGTTCGAGGAGGATGCCATCCTCACCGCCCTGACCGGCCTTCTGCAGACTGTTGAGCAAGATCTGTTCCAACCTTGGCTCGAGGGTTATCACAGGCAGCTCCGGCTCTAGTCCCACGATGCCCTGCACGATGGCACGGGCCAGCGAGACGCGTACCGCAGCAACCATCGCGGCGGGATCTTGACTCTTCGGCGCGACGTTGGCGATGGCCTCGGCGATGGTGCGGATGTCGCGCACCGGCACCTGCTCCTGCAGCAGCGCCTGCAGCACCTTGAGCAGGGTCGACAGCGATACCAGACCCGGCACCAACTCCTCGGCCAGCTTCGGCGAACTCTTGGCCAGCAACTGCATCAGCTGCTGCACTTCCTCGTGCCCCAGCAGCTCGTGGGCATGCTTGTGCAGGATCTGATTGAGGTGAGTGGCGACCACGGTACTGGCATCGACCACGGTATAGCCCAGCGACTGCGCCTGATCGCGCTGAGTGGGGTCGATCCACACGGCCTCCAGACCGAACGCCGGATCCTTGGCGGCGATGCCATTGAGCGGGCCGAACACCTGGCCGGGGTTGATCGCCAGTTCGCGATCCGGATACACCTCGGCCTCGGCCACGCTGACGCCCATCAGCGTCAAGCGGTAGGCGTTGGGCGCCAGATCGAGGTTGTCGCGAATATGCACCGAGGGCATGAGAAAGCCCATTTCCTGAGACAGCTTCTTGCGCACACCCTTGATTCGCGCCAGCAGCTGGCCACCCTGGTTGCGATCGACCAGCGGAATCAGCCGGTAGCCAACCTCCAGGCCGACCATGTCCACCGGGGTGACGTCGTCCCAACCCAGTTCCTTGACCTCCTGCGCCTTCTGCGCCGGCAGCAGCTCCTGTTGGCGCTGTACCTCCTTGACCTCCTCTTCCTTGGTCTTGCGCTGCTTGTTGGCGATCCAGTAGGCGGCGCCAGCGGCCACCAGGCCCAGGCTGATAAAAGAGAAATGCGGCATGCCGGGCACCAGACCCATGGCAATCATGATCGCCGCCGCCACCGCCAACGCCCGCGGCGAAGCGAACATCTGCCGGTTGACCTGGGCGCCCATGTCCTCGGAGCTGGAAACACGGGTCACCATCACTGCGGCGGCGGTGGACAGCAGCAGGGAGGGAATCTGCGCCACCAGGCCGTCGCCGATGGTCAGCAGGGTGTAGACCTTGCCCGCCTCGGCGAACGGCAGGCCGTGCTGCAGCACGCCGATGGCGATACCGCCGATGAGGTTGATGAACAGAATCAGCAGGCCGGCGATGGCGTCGCCGCGGACGAACTTGCTGGCACCGTCCATCGAGCCGTAGAAATCTGCCTCCTGCGCCACTTCACTGCGGCGTTTCTTGGCTTCGTTCTGATCGATCAGGCCAGCATTGAGGTCGGCGTCGATAGCCATCTGCTTGCCAGGCATGGCATCGAGGGTGAAGCGCGCGCTCACTTCGGAAATCCGTCCGGCACCCTTGGTGACCACCACGAAGTTGATGATCATGAGGATGGCGAACACCACGATACCGACCACGTAGTTACCGCCGATCACCACCTCGCCGAAGGCCTGGATCACCTGACCAGCCGCGCCGTGGCCCTCGTGGCCGTTGAGCAGCACCACGCGGGTCGAAGCCACGTTCAGAGCCAGACGCAACAACGTGGCCGCCAGCAGGATGGTGGGGAATACGGCGAAATCCAGCGGTCGCAACGCATAGATGCTGACCAGCAGCACGACGATGGACAGCGCGATGCTGAAGGTGAACAGGGTGTCGAGCAGAAACGGCGGGATCGGCAGCATGACCATGCCGAGCATGACCAGCAGCAGCAGCGGAATGCCCAGGTTGCCATGGCGCAAACCTGCAAGGTTGCTGCGTACGTCACCGATTAGCTGTGCGCGATCTACTGCCACGTCCCTACCCCAACCCATTCAATCTTTTGACGCGAAAGTGCGTCCTGAAGGGGTAATGGCAAGAAGCGTTCCATAAATGACAGGGCAGCGCCCAAGACGTACGTTACGAATCGCGGCGCAGGTCCGCCGGGATCGGAAAGTCGGGCAACGGGCCCGGGCGTTTGCCCTTGCCAGCTCGGTATTGACGAAGCTGATAGACGTAGGCCAGCACCTGCGCCACGGCCAGGTACAGGCCAGCGGGAATTTCCTCATCCAGCTCGGTGGAGTAATACACCGCACGGGCCAATGCCGGGGACTCCAGCACCATCACCTTGTGCTCTTGGGCAATCTCGCGAATCTTCAGCGCCAGGAAGTCGCCGCCCTTTGCCAACAATAGCGGCGCGCTGCCCTTCTCCGGGTCGTACTTGAGCGCTACGGCGAAGTGCGTCGGGTTGGTGATGACCACATCAGCCTGCGGCACGGCTTGCATCATCCGCCGTTCGGCCATCTCACGCTGCAATTGACGAATACGTCCTTTGACTTCGGGCTTGCCCTCGGTGTCCTTGTACTCGTCGCGCACCTCCTGCTTGGTCATCATCAGCTTCTGCTTGTGACTCCACAGCTGAAACGGCACATCCACCGCGGCGATCAGGATCAGCCCGCAGGACAACCAGAAAGCGCTCCAGCCGACGACCTTGAGGCTGTGCAGGATGGCGGGCTCGACCGGTTCGTTGGCAATGGCCAGCAGATCGTCCTGATCCACCGAAAGCACCACCAGCGCCACCGCGAGAATCACCAGAAACTTGGCCAGCGCCTTGACCAACTCGACCAACGCCTGAACCGAGAACATGCGCTTGAGGCCCGCCAGCGGGTTCATCCGACTGGCCTTGGGTTGTAGCGCCTCGGCAGAGAACAACCACCCCCCCAGCGCGATGGGACCGACGACGGAGGCGATCAACAGTGCGATCAAGAAGGGTTGCACCGCCAGCAATGCCTGCTTGCCAGACGCCAGCAGATAAAGCGCCATGCTGCCTTCGTTCAGCAGCACATCTCGCGGCAGGCTGAAATTGCCACGCATGATGTCCATCAGCACATTGCCCATGTAGGCGCCGAAAATGATCAGGGCTACGGTGCCGGTGAGTGTCACCGACAGTGTATTGAGCTCCTTGGAGCGAGCGATCTGGCCTTTCTTGCGCGACTCTTCAAGCCGCTTGCCTGTGGGTTCCTCGCTCTTGTCAGCACCGCTCTCGCTTTCGGCCATGACTACCTCACAAGAGCGAATTCGCTCAACTGCTGCAGGGCTTCGCTGGCCAGCGCCTGGAACAGATTGCCGAAATCGGAAAGCCCCACCCAGAAAATCACCAGGCCCATGGCCAGGGTCAGGGGGAAGCCGATGGAGAAGATGTTCAGTTGCGGCGCAGCGCGGGTCATCACGCCAAACGCCAGGTTGATCACCAGCAGCGCGGTGACCATGGGCAAGGTCAAAAGCAGGCCGGCACCTATCACCCAGCTCAACTTACCGGCCAGCTCCCAGTAATGATTGACCATCAAGCCTTGCCCGGACGGCAGCGTGACGAAGCTTTCCGCCAGAATTTCCAACACCACCAGATGGCCGTTGATTGCCAGAAACAACAGGGTCACCAGCATCAGCATGAACTGGCCAAGCACCGGCACCGACACACCATTGGTAGGGTCGACCATCGAGGCAAAACCCAGGCCCATCTGCATGGCGATGATCTGCCCGGCAACGGCGAACAGATGGAAGAACAACTGCAGGATGAAGCCGAACATGGCACCAATGAGTACCTGCTCCAGGATCAACAGCAGACTACGCAGACTCAAGGCATCGACCTGCGGCATCGGCGGCAGCGTCGGTACCAGCACCACGCTGATGGCCAGAGCCAGATAGAGGCGTACGCGGTTCGGTACCAGCTGGGTACCGATGATCGGCATCACCATCAGCATCGCGGCGATACGAAACAACGGCAGCAGGAACTGGCCGACCCAGCCGCTGATCTGCTCGTTGCTCAATTCCAGCATCGCGCGCAGCCCCTCAACCGATGAGGTACGGAATGTTCTGGATCAGCGTCTGGGTGTACTCCATCAACTGACTCACCAGCCAGGGACCGGCCCAGATCAGCGTGATCAGCATCACCATTAGGCGCGGCAAAAAGCTCAGCGTCTGTTCGTTGATCTGCGTGGCAGCCTGGAACATCGCCACGACCAAACCCACCAGCAGGCTAGGCACCACCGCCAGACCGACGATCAGCACGATCAGCCACAGCGCTTCGCGAAACAGGTCAACCGCAACTTCGGGAGTCATCAGAGGCCTCGCTATATCGTGCCGAAACTGGCGGCCAGGGTGCCCATGATCAACGCCCAGCCGTCGACCAGGACGAACAGCATGATCTTGAACGGCAATGAGATGATCAGCGGTGACAGCATCATCATACCCATCGCCATGAGGATACTGGCGACCACCATGTCGATGATCAAAAACGGAATGAAGATCATGAAACCGATCTGGAACGCGGTCTTCAACTCGGAGGTGACGAACGCCGGCACCAGAATGGTCAGCGGCACGTCTTCGACACCATTGAGGTCGGTGCGCTTGGACAGGCGCACGAACAGGGCCAGATCACTCTCACGAGTCTGCGCCAGCATGAAGTCACGGATCGGCCCTTCTGCCCGCGTCAACGCCTCCTGAGCGACGATCTCCTCGTTCAGATAAGGCTGCAACGCATCGGTGTTAATCCGGTCGAAAATCGGCGCCATGATGAACATCGTCAGAAACAGCGCCAGGCCGACCAGAATCTGGTTCGACGGCGTTTGTTGCAGACCCAGCGCCTGACGCAGGATGGAGAAGACGATGATGATCCGGGTAAAACTGGTCATCAGCATGACGAACGCCGGGATGAAGCTCAGCGCCGTCATGATCAGCAGAATCTGCAGGCTGACCGAATACTCCTGTTGCCCCTCTGCGTCCGTCGACAGGGTAATGGCCGGGATCGACAGTGGGCTGTTGCCCTGCTGAATCAGCGAGCTGGCGCCAGGCGGGTCTTCGGCGAACGCCAGCGATGCGGCGAGACTCAGCACCAGCACCAGCAACAAACGCAGCATCAGGATTTGTCCTTCTGATCCTTGCCCAGCAGCTCCATCAGGCGCTGAGCGAATTCTGGTGTGGCCAGCTCGGCGTCAGGCAGGTGCACGGGCTCCTTGAGCACGTGCAGCGGGGTGATCCGCCCGGCGGACAGGCCCAACAGAATCTGCTCACTGCCCACTTGTACCAGTACCAGGCGATCACGCGGGCCCAGCGCCTGAGTGGCCAGCAGCTTGATCACCTGATTACCGCGCGGAGCCAGTTGCTGCATGCGGCGTAGCAGCCAGGCGAGCAGGAAGATCAAACCGATCACCAGCAGCAGGCCGAGCAACAACTGACCGAGCTGGCCGGCTATGTCGCTGCCAGCCATGGGCGTCGCCGCCTTGCCGGCAGGTTCGGCAGCCATGGCCATCAGGGGCATGCTCAGAAGCAGAGCGAGAAGACGAGCCATGGTCAGCGCAGCTTCTTGATACGTTCGCTGGGACTGATCACGTCAGTCAGGCGAATGCCAAACTTCTCGTTGACCACCACCACTTCGCCATGGGCGATCAACGTGCCGTTGACCAGCACGTCGAGCGGCTCACCGGCCAGACGATCCAGTTCGATCACCGAGCCCTGATTGAGCTGCAGCAGGTTGCGGATAGTGATATCGGTGTTGCCCACTTCCATGGAGATGGACACTGGAATATCCAGGATCACGTCCAGATTGGGCCCATCCAGATTGACCGGCAGATTGCTGGGAGACGGCGCGCTGCCGAACTCTTCCATCGGTGCACGCGGCGCTGCAGGTTGTGCCGCCTGAGCGGAACCGGCCAGCATGGCATCGATGTCGTCCTGATCCGCATCACCTGCCTCGGCCAGCGCCGCGGCCCATTCATCGGCCAGTGCCTGCTCCTCGGGGGAGGTGTTCTCTTCGTCTGCCATCGTCATTCCTCGCCTGGCTTCTGCTATTCGTTCGCTTCGGGCCTAGCGGCCCTATGGAGTTGCCAGCGCCTCAGCGTTGGCGTTCGATTGGTTCCAGTACCTGCAGGGCCAGATTGCCCTTGTGCGCACCGAGTTTGACCTTGAAGGTCGGCACGCCGTTGGCGCGCATGACCACGTTGCCCGGCAATTCCACGGGAATCACATCACCCGGCTGCATATGCAGAATGTCGCGCAGCTTCAGTTGGCGACGGGCCACGGTGGCGGCCAGCGGCACGCTGACGTCGAGGATGTCCTCGCGCAGGGCCTTGATCCAGCGTTCGTCCTGGTCGTCGACATCGGACTGAAAGCCAGCATCGAGCATCTCGCGGATCGGCTCGATCATCGAATACGGCATGGTGATGTGCAGGTCGCCGCCGCCGCCGTCCAGTTCGATATGGAAGGTGGACACGACCACCACCTCGCTGGGGCTGACGATATTGGCCAGCGCCGGGTTGACCTCGGAGTTGACGTACTCGAAGTTGATGTCCATCACCGCGTGCCAGGCTTCGCGCAGGTCGACGAAGGCCTGGTCGAGCACCATGCGCACCACGCGCAGCTCGGTGGGGGTGAATTCACGGCCTTCGATCTTGGCATGGCGCCCATCGCCACCGAAGAAGTTGTCCACCAGCTTGAACACCAGCTTGGCGTCGAGGATGAACAGACCGGTGCCGCGCAACGGCTTCATCTTCACCAGGTTGAGACTGGTCGGCACGTACAGCGAATGCACGTATTCGCCGAATTTCATCACCTGCACGCCACCGACGGCAACGTCAGCCGAGCGGCGCAACAGGTTGAACATGCTGATGCGGGTGTAGCGGGCGAAGCGCTCGTTGATCATCTCCAGCGTCGGCATGCGCCCACGGACAATACGATCCTGACTAGTCAGGTCATATTGCTTGACGCTCCCGGGCTCCGCAGCGTCCTCGGTCTCGACCAGACCGTCATCGACACCATGCAACAGCGCATCGATCTCGTCCTGGGAAAGCAGGTCTTGCACGGCCATCTTCGGCTCCCGCTACTGCAACACGAAATTGGTGAACAGCACCTGCTCGACCACAGTGCTGCCGGTTTCTTTCTGCGCCAGCTCCTGCACGCTGGCCAGCGCCTGCTGCAGAAGCATCTCCTTGCCCAGCGGCGTTTGCAGCGCGGCAAAATCCTGACCGGACAGCAGCATCACCAGACGGTTGCGCAATACCGGCATATGCACCTTGAGCTTTTCCATACCGGCGGTATCGCGGCTCATCAAGGCCATGCTGACCTGCAGGTAGCGGGTACGATTCTGGTGATTGAAATTGACCACGAAGGCCGGCATCAGATCCTGGTAGATGGCCGGCTGGCGCACTGGCGCCGCTGGTGCCGCGGCCTCTGCCGGCTTGGCCTCCTCGCCCTTGTCGCCCTTGCTGAGAATGAACCAGGTACCGCCCACGGAAAGGCCAACGGCCAGCAGCAGGCCCACCACGATCAGAATGATGAGTTTGAGCTTGCTCTTGCCGGCGGGTTGTCCGTCGGCAGTCGGTGCCGCTTCTTTCTTAGCCATGCCAATAATCCGTCAGTACCTACGTTCTTTCCGCATTCAAAGGGTTAAGAGCAAGTGTTATGCCAGCATATGAGCAGGCTTGTCTAACTCTGGGCTGCGGATTTAACAGCTCCAGCTGCCTGCTGTCACCCAAAATGCATTCGCCCGAGCACCTTTCGGCAACCCGGGCGAATGCAATTCTAGCGGAGGAACACCAATCGTCGGGCATTGCCCAGTGTCGATACAGGCTTAACCGCCACTCACGCGTAGTAGTCGACCAGCCCACGGCCAGCAGTCAAGCGCTCGCTGCGCACTTCCTGATGGACACCAGGCTGCAACTCGTCACTGGCCAGCAGATCATCCCGCGAGCCGGACCCACCGCGCCCGCCCTCGCCCTGCCCCTGCCAGCCACGGTTAAGCGACTGATCGGAGACGTTGGCATCAGCCAGGTTCATGCCTTGCTGCGCGAACAGCTCACGCAGACGATGCATCTGCCCTTCCAGCGCTTCACGCACCCCGGCATTGGGGCTGGCGAAGGTCACTTGGGCCTGGTCCTGGGACAGGTTCACGCGCACTTCGAGACGCCCAAGATCTGCAGGGTCCAGCTGAATTTCGGCCGACTTGAGGTTCTGGCTGGAAAGCCACATGACACGGTCCACCACCGCCTCACTCCAGCCGCCCTGTTGCATGGCGACCGGCTGACCGGGTACCAATGGCAGGCGTTGCGCGGCGCCAGCCTGATGATTGAGCGCCTGCGTCAGCGCATTGAGCTTGCTGACGAACTGATCGGGGCGAGTGGGCTGAGCGCTGTCCTTGAGACTCTCCAGCGCGTCCTTGGGCAGACTTTCAAGCGGCAGGTCCAGGGTCGGTTCTTCAGTGCTCTCGCCTGACTCCTCGCCTTTGCCCATGGCTGCCATGGCTGCGGCGAAGTCCGTGCTGGTCGCCACGCGCGCGCTCTTGATCGCGGCATCCTGTGGGGCCTGGGCCTTGATTGCCTCTTCCGCCGGCTGTTTGAGCAGCGCCAACGGGTCGAGCGCCTCCTCTTCCAGTACCGGCTCGGCAATCTCAGCAGCATCGCTGCTGGCACCGGTAATCACCAGCGCCGGTAGCGCCGACGACTCCTCGGTTAGCGGAGCGTCGTCCACCTGAGCCTGGATACCGCCCAGCGCCATTGCCAGCAACGGATCGAGCTCTTCTGCAGCGCCCTCCTGCGTCGGCAAGGAATTGCCGGGGGCGGCAACCGCGGGCTGCTCGGCGGCAGTTGAAGCGGCATCGGGTTCCCCCGCTGATGGCGCAGATTTCTGTTCCTGGCTGGTTTTGTCGGTACTGCCAGCGCGCTCGCCAGGCTTGGCCTGACGCTCCTTGGCATATACCTCGGCAAAGCTGGAAGCACCGTTCTTGCTGGGTTCCGGCGCTTTGGCCGGCTGCTTCGCTTTGCTCTTCACCTCAGGCGTAGCCTGCAGGCGTAGGTCGGGCAACGCGGACATGGACGCTCTCCGTCTGATGGGTCGTGACAGGATCAGAGCAAAGGGCGGGCCAACTCGTGAAACGGCGTCAGACGCGATAGCGCTGGCGCTCGGATTTGAACAGGATGCGGACGATGGCGAACTCGCGCTCGATCTGCTCGATCAGGGCTGGAGCCGGCTCCAGGGCCTCGCGCCGCCCCGCGTCCTCGAGCTCCTTGCACAAGCTGGCCAGAAGCACCGCTCCCATGTTGCTGCAACTGCCCTTGAAGCTATGCGCAGCCAGGCGCAGGCCCTGCGCATCACCCTCGGTCGCAGCCACATGCAGCAGACGCAGACGCTCCTCGGAATCGGCCACGAAGGTATCGAGCAGAATCGGGTATTCGTCCTCCATGACGTCCTGCAGGGCCGCCAGGACGGCTTCGTCGAGATGGATATCGGACACCGGGTCACTCCCTGAACAACAGCGTCGCATTATGCCTCAGAGGACCAGCAAAACTCCACGCTGACTCCCTGGCCAACCGGGGCAATCTGGAAACCATCGCTGAGCTGGCGAACCAGGGCAAGACCGCGACCGCACAGGGCTTCGTCACCAAGTGCCATGACGGTGACCGGATCGAATCCAGGACCACTGTCCTCGACCCGGACGATCAGTCGCCCTCCCCCTTCTTCCGGCAGCATCTGCAAATGAAATCGTACATAGCCATCCTGCAAGGAGGCCAGACGCAGACGTCGCTCCCGATAATACTCGGCAAAGCCGCTGGCATCCTGCTTGAGCGAGGAGTCCAGCCCCATTACCCCATGCTCCAGAGCATTGGAATAGAGCTCGGCGAGCACGGTATACAGCTCGCCACCACGCGGCCGCAATGCCCGCACATCCAGGAGCAGCTGCAGCAAGAATGGAAGAGGGTTGAAGTGACGCAGGCTCAGCGCTCGAAACTCGAAACTGGCCGACCAGTCCATCACGCTGCTCTGACCGCTGTCGGCAAAGGCCAGTGGGCGAGGATGCTCGTCGTCTTCGGCCAAGCCGACCTGAACCATGCTGACGTCATCCTGTTGCTCGCCACGGAACGCCGCCAGCGCCAGCTGAATTTCCTCGAACAATGCCTGCGGTTGACGATTGGCGTCCAGAAGCTCGAGCAGGCGCGCCTCGCCGAATAGCTGCCCTTGCTGGTCACTGGCCTCGAGCACGCCATCACTGAGCAGAAAAATACGATCTCCCGGCGCCAGCGGATAGACCTCACAGCGATCACTGAACGCCGCTGGTTCGAGGATTCCCAGGGGCAGATGGCGTGACACCAATGACTGACGCGGGCGACCATCGCCATGTAGCAGGTAGCCATCTGGCAACCCACCACTCCACACCTCGAGCAAGCCTCGCTTGCTGCTGATATTGAGCACGGTGGCGCAGCAGAAAACGCCCACCGGAAGGATGCGCTTGAGCTTGGCGTTGATCTCGCGAAGGATCTCGGCAAGGGCATGACCTTTGGCCGTCATGCCGTAGAACACCTCGGCCAGCGGCATCGCGCCAATAGCCGCTGGCAAACCATGACCGGTGAAATCACCCAGCATCACGTGCATGCCGCCAGACGGTTTGTACGCCGCCAGCAGCAAATCACCATTGAACAGCGCGTAGGGCGACTGCATGTAACGGATGTTCGGCGCATCCAGGCAGCCGGAATGCGCCACCTTGTCGAATACCGCCTTGGCCACACGTTGCTCGTGCAGCAGATGCTCGTTGTGCTGGGCGATCAGGTCGCGCTGTTGCAATACCGTGTCGTGCAGACGGCGCAGACGATCCATCGCCCCGATCTTGGCCTCGAGTATCACTCGGTTATAGGGCTTGGCGAGAAAGTCGTCGCCACCGGCCTCAAGACAACGCACCAGCGCCTCGCCCTCGGTCAACGACGTGAGGAAGATGATCGGCACCAGCGCCTCGCCGGCCTGATCCTTGATCCGCCGCGCCGCCTCGAAGCCATCCATCACCGGCATCAGCGCATCCATCAGCACCAGGTGCGGACGCTCCTGCTCGAACAGGGCGACCGCCTCCAGGCCATTGCTGGCGGTCAATACGCGGTGGCCCTGACGACTGACGATGGTGGACAACAGCATGCGGTCGGCCGCGTTGTCCTCGGCGATCAGAATGGCAAGTCGCTCAGGCATGCTCAGCTGATCTTGAACAACTGCTCGAAGTTGGAGATGGCGAGGATCTTGCGCACGTCACTGCTGCAGTTGAGCAGGCTGATCTGCGCCGAATCGCCGCCAGCATGGTCACGCAACAACAGCAGCATGCCCAGTGCCGAACTATCCAGATAGCTGGTATCGCGCAGGTCGACCTGATAACGCTTGGGCGTCAGGTTGAGGCGCTCGTAGGCGTCACGAAATTCCTGGTGGGAGGCGAAGTCGAAGCGTCCTCGAATCACAATGGTCAGCTCTTGCCCGTCGGCCGAGGGCTGCGAGGTAATGGCCATGTCTACTCCTTTGTCGAGACTTTGCCAGATAGGGCAATTCACGTTTGAAGGTGTAGCATCTGGTCGGCGACGAAACAACCTCTATTCAGGGTTCACCACGGTCGATCAGGCGTTGCGCCAGCTCGTCGAGCAGTTTCTGTTCGCGCTTGTCCTCGGCCAATCGGGCTTCGTCAATGTAGCGCTGGACCAGTTTGCGCAGCCCCTCGAGACGCGCATAGCGTTGCTGCCAAACGGCCCGTACTTTTTCAAGATTGGCGCGATGCCACTCCAGACTTTGCTGCTGTTGGCCGACCGCCGTCTCCAGCTGCGACAGAAAGCGCTGATAGTTCATCAGCCACTGGCCGGAAACACCCTTGCTGCCCTCGCTGATCCACTGCTGCTGGTAATCGCCACGGAAACGCTCCAGCTCACCCAGCTTGGCTTCGGCCTGGCCGACCAGTCCCTGGCAATGCCCGAGCTGGCGCGCGGCCTCACGCTCGGCCTTTTCTGCCATCTCGACGACCGGCTGCAGACGCTTTGCGCGACTGAGACTCATCGATGTCCGACCTCAGCGATGACGAAAAATACCCTGAGCAACGCCATCATTGCCCCAGCACGGCAGCCAACTGCTCACGGCTCTGCGGCATGCCCACACTTTCATCCAACTCCTGACGCAAGTACTGAGCCATGACCGGCTGACGGGCGATGGCCTGATCGGTATCCGCGTCGCCGCCCGGAACATAGGCACCGACACTGATCAGATCGCGGCTCTGTTGATAGCGCGACCACAGCTGCTTGAATCGCTGCGCCTGCTTGAGCTGCTCCGGCGGCACCACTTGCGGCATGACCCGACTGATCGAGGATTCGATATCGATCGCGGGATAGTGCCCCTCCTCGGCCAGACGACGTGACAAAACAAAGTGCCCGTCAAGCACACCACGCGCGGCATCGGCGATGGGGTCCTGCTGGTCATCGCCCTCACTCAGTACGGTGTAGAACGCGGTGATCGAACCGCCGCCGGCCTCGGCATTACCGGCACGCTCGACCAGCTTGGGCAACTTGGCGAACACCGATGGCGGATAACCCTTGGTCGCTGGCGGCTCACCGATAGCCAAAGCGATTTCACGCTGGGCCTGGGCATAGCGCGTCAGCGAATCCATCAGCAGCAGAACGTTCTTGCCCTTGTCACGGAAGTACTCGGCGATGCGCGTGCAGTACTGCGCCGCACGTAAACGCATCAGCGGCGCTTCATCGGCCGGCGAAGCCACGACCACGGAACGCTTGAGACCTTCTTCGCCGAGAATCTCGTCGATGAACTCCTTGACCTCACGCCCACGCTCACCGATCAACCCGACCACGATGATCTCGGCCTCGGTAAAACGCGTCATCATGCCCAGCAGCACCGACTTGCCCACGCCGGTACCGGCGAACAAGCCCAGACGCTGACCGCGTCCGACGGTGAGCAAACCATTGATCGAGCGAATGCCGACGTCCAATGGTTGGCTGATGGGGTCGCGGTTGAGCGGGTTGATGGTCGGGCCATCCACCGGCACCCAGTCCTCGGCCTTCATCCCGCCCTTGCCATCCAGGGCGCGACCGGTGCCGTCGAGCACTCGCCCAAGCATGGACATGCCCATGGGCAAGCGCCCGGCATCGGGCAACGGCACCACGCGCGCGCCAGGCGCAATACCCGCCAGACTGCCCGCCGGCATCAGATAGATCTTGCCCCCGGAGAAGCCCATCACCTCGGCCTCGACCTGAACCGGATGGTAGCTGTCTTCGTTGATGACCAGGCAGCGGCTGCCTATGGCCGCGCGCAGCCCTTCGGCCTCCAGGGTGAGGCCGACCATACGCAGCAGGCGGCCTTCGAGTATGGGCTGGCTGGGCAGGCTGATCGCATCGCTGTAGCCCTCCAGGCGCCGGGCGAAGCTCACGCGATCAATGCGCATCGTCGCGGTCCAGATCCAGATTGATGTCCGCTTCCGGCGGCTGAGTGCTCTGCGCGCGCTGCTGCTCGAACAATTGCTTGAGTGCCTGCGCCATGCGCGTCTCGACGCTGGCGTCGATCTGGCTATGCTCCGACTCGATGCGACACCCACCTGGCAGCAGGCTGTCGTCCTCGAGGATGCGCCAGTTTTCCTCATGACGCTCGCGCAATGCCTTGATCGCCTCGAAGTCCTGGGGGTTGACCTGAATGCGCACGTTGCCCGCCCCCATCGGCAGCAGCTTGAGCGCTTCGCGCAACACCTGGCGAATCTGACTGGAGTCGGTGCTCAGTTCGCGCTGAATCACCTCGCGCACCATATGACTGACCAGACGCACCATGGCCACTTCCATCTGCTGGTCCTGCTCAGCAATCGGATCGAGCAACTGCGTCATGAGCTTTTCCAGGCTGCCGACCTTCAGCGCCAAGGCCGCGTCGGCCTCCTGCTTGGCCTTGATCTGGCCGGCATGAAAGCCGTCCTTCTCGCCCGTGGCGAAGCCTTCGTTGTAGGCATCCTGGCGGATGGCTTCGAGTTCATCGAGCGTCAGCGGTTTGACATCTTCGAGTGCGACCTCTTCGACCTGCGCTGTTTCCTGCGCCTCGATCTCAGCGGAAGGCTGCACCTGTTGATCAACTGCAGCTTCGGCTTCTTCCGGTTCTTCACCCGGCGCATCGAAGCTGGGCAACGCCCAGCGGTCGAACGTGCCGAGATCCTTGGCGCGAATCAGCTCGCTCTCAGGCTCCTTGGCAGCCATGGCTTAAACCATCTCCTCGCCACCCTTGCCGCCAAGCACGATCTCTCCGGCTTCGGCCATGCGCCGAGCGATGGTGAGAATTTCCTTCTGCGCCCCTTCGACGTCGCTGACGCGCACCGGCCCCTTGGCCTCCAGGTCGTCGCGTAGCAGCTCGGCCGCACGTTTGGACATGTTCTTGAAGACCTTGTCCTTGATCGCCTCGTCGGCCCCCTTGAGCGCCAGTACCAGCACCTCGGACGAGACTTCGCGCATCAGCGCCTGGATGCCACGGTCGTCGACATCGGCCAGGTTGTCGAAGACGAACATGAGGTCTTCGATCTGTGTCGACAGGTCTTCGTCCACTTCGCGGATGGAGTCCATCAGCTGACCTTCCACCGAGCTGTCGAGGAAGTTCATGATGTCCGCCGCACGCTTGACGCCGCCCATGGTGGCGCGCGTGGTGTTGGCGCTGCCGGAGAACTGCTTCTCCAGGATCTGGTTGAGTTCCTTGAGCGCGGACGGTTGCACGGTATTGAGCGAGGACACACGCAGGATGATGTCCAGGCGCACCTTGTGGTCGAAATGGCTGAGGACTTCGCCGGCCTGGTCCGGGTCGAGGTAAGCAACGACGATGGCCTGGATTTGCGGATGCTCGTAGCGGATCACATCGGCAACGGCACGCGGCTCCATCCATTTCAGGCTGTCCAGGCCACTGGTGCTGCCGCCAAGCAGGATGCGGTCGATCAGATTACCGGCCTTGTCCTCACCCAACGCAGAGGTGAGCATCTTGCGGATGTAGGCATCGGAACCCACACCGAGGCTGGTCTGGTCGCCGACGATGTCGACGAACTCGGCCATCACCTGCTCGACCTGCTCGCGGTGGATATTGCGCATGCCAGCCATGGCCACACCGACGCGCTGCACTTCCTTCGGCCCGAGGTGACGCAACACCTGTGCGGCATCGGTTTCACCCAGCGAAAGCAGCAGAATCGCAGCCTTGTCGACCTTGTTCAGCTTGGTAGCGGTACGATTGTCACTCATCGGCGTTGATCCACTCTTTGACGACCTGGGCGACGCGGCCAGGATCTTCCGCTACCAGACTCTTGATAGCGTTCAGCTGTGCATCATACCCCTCGCTGGGGCTCGGCAACATGATGCTCTGCGGCCCGCCGAGGCTGACGCGATCGTTGGACAGCTCGCCGTCCAGACCTCCCATTTCGCCAAGTTCCACATCGCCGGAACCTGCCAGCTCCTTGCCCCGGCCGCCGCCGGTGATGTTGTTGAGCACCGGGCGCAGCACACCGAACACCAGCACCAGGATGAACAGCACGCCGAGCACCTGCTTGACGATGTCCCAGAACCAGGGCTGGGTGTAGAACGGAATATCGGGGATCTCTTCACCCAGCGAAGCGGTAAAGGCCGTATTGATCACGCTGACGCTGTCGCCGCGGCTGGCATCGAAGCCCACCGAGTCCTGGACCAGGCGGGTAAAGCGCGCCAGGTCATCGGTCGTCCACGGCACTCGGCTGCTCTCGCCAGTGGCCGGATCGACACGTACCTGGTCATCCACCACCACCGCTACCGACAGGCGACGCAGGCGCCCCTGCTGCTGACGGGTGTAGCTGATGGAACGATCCAGCTCGAAGTTGCGGGTCGACTGCTCACGCTTGTCTGCCGGGTATGGCGCCAGCATCGGCTGGCCGGTTACCGGGTCCATGATCTGCTGGCCATTGGCATCGACCAGCGGCTGACCCGCGGCAACCGGGCCGGCCGGAGCGGCAGCGCCTGCTGCCTGCTCTGGCGCGGCAGCCGGACCAGGTGGCTGATTGGACAGCGCGCCCGGCACGCCCTGTGGCGGCAGGCTGCTCTGACGCTGTTCGTTGACCTGTTGCTCGCTGCGCAGCGCGGGCTGATCCGGATTGAACATTTCGGAAGTGGACTCAACCGAGCTGAAATCCACGTCAGCCGAGACTTCCGCCTTGTAGCGACCAGTGCCTAGCACCGGCTGCAGAATGTTGTGCACGCGCTGGGTGAACAGCGTTTCCATGCGACGGGTGTAGTCGAACTGCTTGCCAGCCATGGTCAGCTCGGACAGCTCCTGCTGGTCGGAGAGCAGATTGCCCTTCTGGTCGACCACCGTGACCTGGCCCTTGTCCAACTCAGGCACGCTGGTCGCCACTAGGTTGACGATCGCCATGACCTGGCTGGGCTCCAATGCGCGCCCCGGGTAGAGTTCGACCAGCACCGAGGCAGACGGCTTGCGTTCGTCACGCACGAACACCGACGCCTTGGGCATGGCCAGGTGTACACGCGCCGCCTTGACGTTATTGAGGCTGGCCACCGTACGTGCCAGCTCGCCCTCGAGACCACGGCGATACCGGGTCGCCTCCATGAACTGGCTGGTGCCCAGGCCCTGCTCACGGTCGAGAATTTCGAAGCCGACGCTGTTGTCGGTGGGCGCCACGCCAGCAGCAGCGAGGCGCATGCGCGCACGCGCCAGATCGTCAGCCTTGACCAGTAGCGCGCCGGAGTTGGGTTCGATGGTGTAATCGATGCCGGAAGTGGTCAGGGTATCGACCACCTGAGAAGCATCCATACCGTTGAGGCTACCGTACAGCGGACGATAGTCCGGTTGCTGCGACCAGAGCACCACGGCAAAACCGATCGCCACGCTGGCAGCCAGACCGACCAACAGGCCGAGCTGACGCAGCACCGACATCTCCGCGAGGTTTTCCAGGAAGCTAAGGCCCAGCAGGGGCTTCTTCGGCTCACCTGGCTCGGCCTTGGCCGGTACGTTTGCTACTGCTGCTTCAGCCATGAATCAACCCTCAGACCGGCATCTGCATGATGTCTTGATACGCCTGGACCAGCTTGTTACGCACCTGGGTCATGGCCTGGAAGGATACGCTGGCTTTCTGCGAGGCGATCATCACGTCGGTCAGGTCGACCCCGCTCTGCCCCATCTCGAAAGCGGTCGCCAGTTTATTGGAAGCCTGCTGGGTCTCGTTGACCTTGTTCACCGCCTGGCCGAGCATTTCCGAGAAACTCGGCGCCCCTTGCACTGGCTCGCTCACTGCAGGTTTCTGACGCGCCATGGCCTCAGCCTGCATGGAACGCATTTCCAGCATCAAGCGATTGAATTCGACACCTTGGCTCATGACTTCCTCCACTGCCCGCTTTTTGACACTAGCGGCGCTATGCAGGGGTATTTGCAACAAGGGTGCCAAAAGAGCAGCCACAGGCTACAAGCTTCAGGCGGCAAGCAGAAGCAGCCCGAAAACGGGCCTCTCGAAGGGTGAAACGGAGAAGCAAACCAGGCGCACAGAAGCGGCCCGGCTTACCCAAGAAGGTAGGACTCTGGCAGAGCCAGATCAGCTGGCGTATAGATAAGCCTCGACATCCATCCCGGCATCACGCATCTGCGCCAGCTTGTAGCGCAGGGTGCGCGGGCTGATGCCCAGGCGCTCGGCGGCTTCCTTACGACGACCGCGCTCGGCACGCAGGGTGTCGATGATGACCTGAAACTCGCGACGGCGAAGATCCTCGCCCAGCGCGCCGGCATCGACCGCACTCGGCGACTCGACCGGTTGCGCCATTGGCGGCGCAACACTCGGCACCACGGCCAGGCGCGGTGCTGTACCCTGCACCGATTGGCCGATGGGCGCATGCAGGCACAGATCCTGCGCCTGAATCACCCCCCCCTGCTGCAGGATCAATGCGCGTTGAATGGCGTTGTCCAGTTCGCGCACATTGCCCGGCCACTGATGCTGTACCAGGCTCTGCGCGGCCGACTCGGACAGGCGCACCGGCACCTGATTCATTTTTTTGACGTGCTTGGCCAGCAGTCGTTCGGCCAGCGGCAGAATGTCGGCAGGCCGCTCACGCAGCGGTCGCCAGGCCAGGGGAAATACCGACAGACGATAATAGAGGTCCTCACGGAAGCGCCCCGCCGCCACCTCACTGGCCAAATCACGGTTGCTGGTGGCCAGCACGCGAATATCCAGGTTGATCGGTTTGCGCGCCCCGACCCGCTCTACCTCACGCTCCTGCAACACACGCAACAACTTGGCCTGCAGCCCCAGCGGCATTTCGGAAATCTCGTCGAGCAGAATGGTGCCGCCGTCAGCCAGCTCGAACTTGCCTGGCTGCGCGTTGACCGCACCGGTGAATGCGCCCTTCTCATGCCCGAACAAGGTGGCCTCGAGCATGTTGTCGGGAATCGCCGCACAGTTGATGGCGATGAAAGGCCCGGAGGCGCGCGGCGACTGCTGATGGATATAACGCGCCAGCACTTCCTTACCAGTGCCGGACTCGCCGGTGATCATCACTGTCGAATCACTCTGCGCCACTCGGGACGCCAGCTCCAGCAGCTGCACGCTGGCCGGCTCGAGCGCCACCGGACCGTCACGATCTCCTGCCGTCAGTTTTCCGAGTGCATGTCTGGCCACCAACTCCAGCAGCGTGCGCGGCTCGAACGGTTTGACCAGGTAATCGGCCGCCCCCTGGCGAATCGCATCCACCGCCCGCTCCACCGCGCCGAAGGCCGTCATCAGCAATACCGGCAGTTGCGGATAACGACTACGAATCTGCGCCAGCAACTGATGACCATCCATGCCCGGCATGTTGACGTCACTGACCACCAGCCCGAACGGCTCTTCGGTCAACGCGACCAACGCCGCCTCGGCGCAATCGACGGCCCGATAATCATGCCCGCCCAGGCACAGGGTATCGGCCAGGGCTTCGCGCAGCGCGCGATCGTCTTCAACCAGCAGGACTTTGGCAGCCATGGGTTACTCCTGATTCGAGTGAGGCGCTGCACCTTGCAGCGGCAGAGAAACGATGGCGCAGGTACCACGACCCGCACGCGATTGCAGCAGCAGCTGGCCCTGATGAGCACGGGCCACTGCCTTGACCACCGCCAGGCCGAGGCCGGTACCGGTAGTCTTGGTGGTGAAGAAGGGCTCGCCCAGGCGCGCCAGGGTTTCCTGGCTCATGCCTGGCCCGTTATCGCTGACGCACAGGCGCAGCTGGCTGTCGCGGCGATATAGATGAACCTTCAGACGCGCATCACGCCCGGCAGCCTGAATGGCGTTGTCGATCAGATTGAGGACGGTGCCGACCAGCGTGTCGCGATTGCACAGCAACTCGCCGTCGCGCACATCGCACTGCCAGCGCACGGCCATATCGCCCACATGCGCATCGGCAGCCGCACGCAGCGCGTCGAACAGAACCGACGGCGACAGGCGATCCGGCAACGGCAGCTCGCCCCGGGCAAAGATCAGCATGTCACGCACCTGGTTTTCCAACTCGTGCAACCGCTCCTTCAAGCGCCCGGCGAAGCGCTGCTGCTGCTCGGCCGGCAGTACCTGCTCATTCAGGTGGCTTGCATAAAGCAACGCAGCGGAGAGTGGCGTACGGATCTGATGCGCAAGAGAGGCGACCATGCGCCCCAGCGCCGATAGACGCTCATGGCGAGAAAGCTGATCCTGCAGGCGACGGGTTTCTGTCAGGTCGGTCAGCAGCACAAGCTGCCCCGGCTCCCCGTGCAGAGAACGGGTGGCAATGGACAGACGGCGGCCGTCGCGCATGGAAATTTCGTGACCATCGTCTTCGCGCGGCGCGAAGTTGCGAGCGATCACCTGGCGCCAGAGCATACCCACCAGTGGCTGGCCGAGCAGCGCACGCGCGACTGGGTTGGCCTCCCGCACGACGCCCTGACCGTCGATGACGATCACACCACCAGGCAGCAGATCCAGCAGGCTTTGCAGGCGATGGGCCAGACGCTCCTTCTCCGCCAGTTCCTGCATACGCTGAGCACTGACCAGTGCCAGTTGCCCCTTCAGCTCATTGACCCGCGCTTCCAGCAGGCTGTAAGACTCGCTGAGCTGATTGGACATCTGATTGAACAGGGCAAAGGCCTGCTCCAGTCCTGCACGGCTGGCTTGCTCGAGCGGCGCCGGAACGCCTGGCTCGGCTGACTCGGTAGGACGACGGTTGGCTTCCATCTGCTTCTCTCATACGACGCACCGTCAGAAGACGGTCGGATACAAGAGCTTTAGCAATCCCCGTGCCTACTTTTTTCTACTTATTTATCAATCACTTGAAAAAACAAAGCCGGAGCTCGCGTCAAAGCTCCGGCTTTCGGGTCAGCAATTACTCGTAGGGTGCGCCATGCGCACCAGCTCTACAGGATCATGACTTGTAGAGCTGCGCGGCCGCCCCCAGACAAGTCAATCCTCGTCCTGACCATCCTCTTCACGGCGGCTCATGCCGTACTTGCGCATCTTCTCGACCAGCGTGGTACGGCGAATACGCAGGCGCTCAGCCGCACGCGCCACCACACCGCCCGCATCGTCCAGCGCCTGCTGGATAAGGCCCTGCTCCAGATTACCGAGGTAGTCTTTCAGATCCAGCCCCTCCGGCGGCAGCATGGCTGGCGTATCAAGGCCCGGTAAACCGGCCATGATCGCAGCGCGCTCTTCCATTTCATCACGCAGGCTGGCCGCGAGTTGCTCATCCTCATCATCGACATGACGGAACTTCTTCGGCAATTCGCCCACCCCGATCACCCCGTAGGGATGCATGATCGCCATGCGCTCTACCAGGTTGGCCAACTCACGTACGTTGCCCGCCCAGTCATGACGGCACAGCGACATGATGGCGGCCGAGTTGAAGCGAATGGAGCCACGCTTCTCGTGCTCCATGCGCGAAATCAGCTCGTTCATCAGCAGCGGGATATCTTCGATACGCTCGCGCAGCGGCGCCATCTCGATCGGGAAGACGTTGAGGCGGTAATACAGGTCCTCACGGAAACTGCCGTCCTCGATCATCTTCTCCAGGTTCTTGTGCGTGGCGGCGATGATGCGCACATCGGCGGTCTGCGTCTTGTTGCTGCCGACACGCTCGAAGGTTCGCTCCTGCAGCACGCGCAGCAACTTGACCTGCATCGGCAGCGGCATGTCGCCGATCTCATCGAGAAAGAGCGTACCGCCGTTGGCCAGCTCGAAGCGCCCTGCCCGACTAGTGATGGCTCCGGTGAAGGCGCCCTTCTCGTGACCGAACAACTCGCTTTCCAGCAACTCGGCCGGAATGGCGCCACAGTTGACCGGCACGAACGGAGCCTCGCGACGCTTGGAGTGATAGTGCAGATTGCGCGCCACCACTTCCTTACCGGTTCCGGACTCACCGAGGATCAACACGCTGGCCTCGGTATCGGCAACCTGCTGCATCATCTGCCGCACCTGCTGAATGGCGCGACTGGTACCGACCAGGCTGCGAAACAGATTGGGCTCGCGCTGCCGACCACGATCACGGGCCTGATCGTACATCTCACGATAGACCTGGGCACGGTGCAGCGAATCGAGCAGCTTGTTATAGCTGAGTGGTGTTTCCAGGCTGGCCAGCACACGCCTGCGCAAATCTTCCGGCCACTCGACGATACTGGAGTCGCCAACCGTCAATAGCGGCAGGAACTCATCCCAGCCAGCAATCTGCTTGGTCAGCTCGAGCGCCCCACCCTTGGCCTCGACATCGCCCAGCAAGACGCTGAGCACTTCGCGACTGGAAGCGAGCTCGGCCACAGCATTGCGCCAATCCTGGCTGGTACAGGCCAGATGCTCTTCCCCGAGAAAACTCAGAATGATCGCCAACTCGTGGCGGCGCGCAGCATTGTCATCGATCAACAGGATTTTGGTTTCACGCCACATCTTGTGCTTGTCTGACCCGAGAAGTGAGGGAAAATGCGCGCCAGATCTTCGACACGCACCGGCAATTAGCCACTAGTAAAGTCAAAAAATTGAAGCCAGTCAATTTTATGGCGTAACTTTTTTGCCCGCCAATGGAATTAGCTAAGCAGCTGTTTGCAGAGCCGGGTAGTGGCAACCGAGAAAAAAAGAAAGAGAAACGCAAGCAGAGAGGGACAACCGAGCCAAACCTACTAGTTAAACTCGGTAAACATGAGGCTATCAGCCGAAAAGCTGATACACCTTTGCGCCCTGGCGGGATTGATTGAGCTGCACCAATTCACCTGCCAGACGCTGCTGCTCGGTCTGACAAACGGTCACCAACTCACGATACAGTGACAGCAGATTTTCCAGGCCACTGCGCAGTTCTTCTTCGTCGTGACTATCGAGCATAGCCGCATCGACTACCATGCGGCACTGCAGATCGAGCTCGCCAATCGCGGCCCAGTCCTGTTTGGCCAGAGCATCGCGCAGGGCCGAACCGGTCGCTTGCAAACGCTGGACGGATGAACTCATTCGCTTCTCCTCCGATGCTCGCTCACTACTGAGCGATGGCATCCCAACCCTGTTTGACGTTACGCAGCAGCACGGAAACTTCTTCGAGAAGCTCCGGCTCGTTGCTCACATTGGCCTCGGTCAAACGGGCGATCATGTATTCATACAGGCTATCGAGGTTACCGGCCAGCTCGCCACCTTGCTGGTGGTCAAGACTCTCGCGCAGTCCCGCGATGATGGCAATACTCTTGCCGATCAATTCACCTTTCAGCGCTGTCTGTCCACGCTCCATGGCACCACGTGCCTGAGCGATGCGAGACAGACCACCCTCCATCAACATCTGGATCAGTCGATGAGGGCTGGCCTCTGCGGCCTGCGCTTGGTTGTTGACGGTCTGATACTGCTTGAGGGCCGCCATTGCGTTCATAGTCGCTCTCGCTCTACCGATGGGCTGATACTTCAGATATCGGCCCTGCGACTCAAAGCTTTAACGCTTTTGTCGCTGAAACGGCCCAGCTAAACCGAAAAGAAACGATCGGTCAGCCAGCAGTCGCCGGCTCGACCTCTGGCCCAATGGCATCCCAGGCACTTTTGATATCACCCAGCAGCGCCTGAACCTCTTCCAGGGTACGCGGCGTATCGTCCAGAGCGACCCCCGCCAAGCGGCGAGTCATATAGTCGTAGAGCGCATCCAGGTTCTCGGCGATTTCACCGCCCAGCTCCTTGTCCAGAGCCGCCTGCAGCACACCCAGAATGGTGATGGTGCTACCTACTGCCATGCCACGAATCTCGGTATCACCCTCGGCCTGGGCCTGCTTGGCCAGCATCACGCGCTGCAATGCACCTTCGAGCAACAGCTGTACCGTGCGATAAGGTGACACCTCCTGGCTGGTCTTGACCTGCTTGTAGGCGTCAATCGGGTTCTTGCCCATTACTTAATCCTTTTTCACGAAACCAGGAAGGTTGGCGAGCATGCCACTCAAACTCTCACTGGTACGGGTGAGCTGCCCTACCAAGGAGTCCATAGCGTTGTACTGGGCATAAAGACGGGTTTGCAGGCTTTCGACGCGTTTGTTCAGGCTTTCGCGCTGAGCGTCAACGCTCTTCAAAGTATCGCGCAAGGCACTGTCACGCTGCTTCAATACACCATCGGTCGCCACATAGCTGGATACGAAGCCAGACAGACGCCCCATCAAACCGTCACTGCCCGTGAGATAAGCACCCACTTGATCGAAATTGGTGTCGAGCGCCTTGGTCAGCGTGGCATCGTCGAGAGACAACTTGCCATCTTTGCCGGTAGTGATACCCAAGTCGGCCAGAGCACGCACACCGGCATCTCCGCCACCGGTCATCTTGACAATTTCATTGCGCAAGCCAGACAGAACACTACGCACCGTGGAATCACCAACCAGAGGACCTGCCACAGGCTTGGAGCCTTCCACTTCGACGACCGCAGTTAGCTGCGCCGAGGAAGTGATCAAGGCGTTGTAGGCATCGACGAACTTCTGCAGGTTGCTCTTTACGCTCGACTTGTCGACACCAACGGTGAGATTGATGGTCTTGCCATCGGCCAGATCGGTAGCACTCTGCGCCGCGACGAGATCAAGCGTAACGCCTTCGAGCGCATCCTCGATCTTGTTGCTATCACGCACCAGTTGTAATCCGTCGATGGTGAGCTTGGCCGACTTGGCCTGACTAATCACCCCCCCCGCGCCAGTGTCCGAGCTGGGCTTCAGGAAAGAGCCAGCATTGTCGGGGTCTGCGACAGGCGAGAACGCCTGAGTCGTCAAGGCATTGCCGCCGGTCGTTTCACCATCTTCGGTAACCGCTACCTGAATGTCATTGCCTGCGCCAGTCTTGGTCGAGCTCAGCACCAAGCGGGAACCGGAATCATCGGTAATGATGGTGGCACTTATACCGCTGTCTTTCCCGGCTTCGTTTATCGCGTCACGCATACCAGCAAGCGTGTTGTTGGCGGCGGTGACATCGACACTGATGCTGGTATTGCCAGCGGAAATTTCCAGCGTACCGCTATTGAACGTAGCCGGGGCGTTACCCACACCCGAGACAGACTGCAGGGCAACCTTGCTGCTGGCAGCCAATTGCTGAACCTGAACGCTGTATGTGCCTGCAGGCGCAGTTGTGGCAGCAGTAGCCTTGAGCACGCTGCTATTGGAGGTGCTGGCAGTGCGGGACTCGAACAGGGAAGGCTTGTTTAGGGCGTCGAGGGCCGTCTTGAAGGAGTTCATCGCACCAGTGAGGGTGCCAATTGCAGAGATACGGGTAGTGGTCTGCTTCTCAAGATTGTCGAGCTGGTTGGTCTTCGGCGCTTTCTCGGCATTGACCAACGCAGTGACAATCTCGTTGATATTGAGACCCGAACCGATTCCCGTAGTACCTGCCATGATCTTGCACCTCGTCAAAAATCCGACTGCACCCTGTCGCTTGAAGAGTATCAGTCAAAAATCATGCCAAGACGATTTATGCCTCGGCCTGAAACAAAAGGCTGCGCACCTCTGACAGATTTTCTGCCAACTTCAACGCTTCCTCCGATGGAATCTGTCGGATCACATCGCCCGACCCGGCATCCGTTACCTTGACAACCACACGTCCAGAGCCGTCATCGACTGCAAAGTTGATGCTGCGACGAACCGACTGCACGAACTCCTGAATGGTCGCTACCGCATCCTCGACCTGTTCACGGCTTACCTCCTGAGCAGGAATGACCGCGCGCGCGACAGACTGGTCATCAGCAGGCGAAACCGCTGTGAGATTGGAAAACCCTTGTTTCTGCCGTGATTCAGCAGCACTGGAGACGCCACCATCACGGACAACAGTAGAATTGACCTGGGGCTTTATTGAGCTGACGTCCATAAATTACTCCTCAGAATGAGGTAACGGGGAGAAGAGCCAGGCCCTTCCCCCCGTAGTCTAGCGCCTTTGACCTTAGCCCAGCAGGCTGAGTACGGCCTGCGGCAGCTGGTTGGCCTGAGCCAGGATCGCAGTACCGGCCTGCTGCAGGATCTGATTCTTGGTCAGTTCCGAAGTTTCAGCAGCGAAGTCGGTGTCACGAATCCGGCTACGAGCAGCGGAGGAGTTCTCAGCGATGTTCTGCAGGTTCGAGATGGTGTTCTCGAAGCGGTTCTGCACGGCACCGAGCTGAGCACGCTGGCTGTCGATGTTGGAGATTGCTCCGTTGATGATACCCAGAGCATCCTGAGCGCCCGTCGCCGTACTGATATCGATGGAGTTTACCGCATCCAACTCACTGAAGCCGTCAGTACCCAGGCCACCAGTCAGGCCTGTAACCTGGAAGGCATCGGCTGCTTCGAGTTGAACTTGGCCATCAGCGCGAGCACCGCCACCAGCAACGATGGTAGCAGCAGTGCCGATATCGTCTTCACCGTCGAAGCTCTTGGCCTGCAGGGATGCACCGCCCGATCCTGCGTAGTTGGTGATCTGGATCGCATCACCGCGCGAGCTGACCAGTTCGATGGTATCGCCTTTGGAAACAGCCGAGATACCGGTTTTGCCAGTTTCACGGTTGATGGCGTCAGCAAGCGAGGACAGGTCGGTCACATCGCTCACTACCGCAGAAACAGTAGCGGCATCCGCTTCCAGCGATTTGCTGGTCACACCCGACAGGTTGAAGGAGACAGTACCCGACGCGGTGATACCACCGAGAACGGCTACGGTACGAGCGTTGGCGGTTACGCCAGTTTCATCGCTCTTCGAGTTGATGGCACGAGCCACTTCGCTGGCCGAACCACTGGCAGCGCCGGAGATAGCGACATCACCATCAGACAGCTTGGAGTTGATATTGAACGAAGAACTACCGTAGGCGCTACCCGAAGTCGCGCTGAAGGCGGCACCGGAAGCGGTGGCTGCAGCACCCGCGCCGTCGGTGGTGAAACGGTTGATACCGATGCGATCGGTAGCAGCCGAGCCGATGGAAACGCTGATGGTTTCGTAGGCATTGGCACCCACCTGGAAGCTCTGCGAGCCGAAGCTGCCGTCGAGGATCTTGCGACCGCCGAAGCTGGTGGTATCAGAGATACGGTTCAGCTCTTGTTGCAGCTGAGCGACTTCACCCTGAAGGGCTGCGCGCTCGGTAGCACCGTTGGAACCATTGGCCGATTGCAGGGCCAGGTCACGCATACGCTGCAGGATGCCGGTGGACTGCTGCAGGGCACCTTCAGCGGTTTGCGCCAGGGAGATACCGTCGTTGGCGTTACGAGTTGCAACGCCCAGGCCGGTAATCTGACTGGTAAGGCGGTTGGCGATCTGCAGACCAGCAGCGTCGTCTTTGGCGCTATTGATACGGAAGCCGGTGGACAGGCGCTGGAGGGAAGTATCCAGGCCTTTGGACGAGCTGTTCAGGTTACGCTGAGTGTTGAGGGACGCAACGTTAGTGTTGACTGTAAGGGCCATGGTATTGCCTCCAGATGACCTTAGAACCGTTTGTCTGAGCTTGCGAGCTCGGGCCTGCATGCTCAGACGCCCAGAGAGTTCGCATTCGATCTCTTTATCGGCGCTTGCCTAAGGAGCTTTAGAGACAATTTTCAGCTTTTTTTTATTCTTTACAGTCAACCACTTAAGCAAACACACACGTCTTTCAGGCCTCTTTGACTGAAATCCGTCGAGCACTATTGCAGTGCCCGACGGGTTTCACGGCACATTCAGTCAGGCATCCATGCCTTGCGCCAAAGCTCAAGGCTCTCACCTTCGAGCATCCAGTCACGATAAACGGCCTCACGTAGGCGATCACCCGCCTGCGCAGCAGCATCCAGATCACTGATATGCATGCGTATGGCGTCGACCCAGTCTCGGAAGCGGTTTTTCACTCGCGTCACAGGAAGGTCTCCGCGATAGCACACAAGATCACTACAGATCACCGGAAAGCCGCAGGCACCATACTCCAGCAGGCGCAAGTTGCTCTTGCACTCGTTGAAAAGATTGGCCTCCACCGGCGCCAGCGCCAGATCGAGATCCAGATTCGCGAGCGCAACCGGGTAAGACTCGATATCGACACCTGGGTGAAATTCATTAATGAAGGGCCGGATCGAATCCGGGCACATGCCCATGAACACCCACTCGACCTCCCCCGCCAATTCGCGAACGACATCGACGATCAAGTCCAGATCACCGGTATGGCTCACTCCGCCCGCCCAGCCGACCCGGGGCTTACGGCCACGACGTCGCTGGCTTTCCAACCCCTTCCACCACTTCGTCGGCAGGCGGTTCTCGATTACACGGATGTCACCATGCAAACCGGCGAACGCCTCCGCCAGCGGCTGGGTGGACACCACGAAGCGGTCGACGAACTCCAGGCCGCGACGCAGAGACTTGAGGATATCGCGGGGCATCTGATCCCGATGCACGCTTTTCAGTGGCAGGTTAGGTAGATAGTCGTCCAGCTCGTAGACCTTGAACGCTCGCGAGAAACGCTTGAGACGGCGCATGGCCTCCAGGCGATCATCGCCAATCTGGCGCTGCAACACGACCACATCCGGGTCGTAGCGCTCCAAGTCGGTTACCTGCAACAACCCCATGGATAGAGTGCCATCGACCATCCCCTGAGACTTCAGCGCGGAGAGCGGCTGAATGACGCGGTAATGACCACAGCCCCAGGGATCGGCCGGGTGGGCCAATACAACTGGTAAAGGCCTCCAGCTCAGGGGACGCCAGGTCAGGGACACGTCGCTTTCCAGATCGAAGCCCCGCCCGTTCAATGCCAGATTGCGGTTGTAAGCACGGTCGTTTGCCAGTTGCGGCAGGTAACGCTCGTAAAGCTGGTCTTCTGCCGCGGTGCTGGCCCGTACCTGCTCCGCCTCATGCAGGATGATCGCGTTTGCCGCCCAGACCGTCAGATACCCGGCATCGCGCACGCGCAAGCAGAGATCCACATCGCGGAAGGCATTCAGCCTGGCATCCATCCCGCCAATCTGGCGAAACACTTCGGCACGCACCATCAGGCATTCCTCCCCGACGGCGCTGTAGTTCTGATCCACCTGCAGACGGTGCATATAGCCCGCCGCATCCATCGCCTCACCTGCGAGGGCGGCAGTCGCCGGGCCGTTGACACCCAACAGCAGCCCAGCCTGGGCGATACGCCCATTCGACGTCAGCAGCTTGCCGCCGACCACACCGACCTCAGGCCTTTGAGCGTGGTTGAGCAACTCACCCAGCCAGTCAGCATTGACGATGGCCGCTTCGCCGGAAAGCAGCAGCAGGTATTCGCCACGTGCCTGCTCCGCAGCGCGGTTCTGCGCGAGCCCAGCTTCTGCGGGAAACACGCGAACCTTGTCGTCACCGAGTAACGCCACCTCGCGCAACCAAGCGCTGACATCAGCCCGTGTGCCACTATCGGCCAGCAACAGCTCGTAATGACCGTAGGCAGTCTTTTCCAGCAAGCTGTCAGTACAGCGCTGCAAAGCGGCCAAAGGCACATCCGTGGCGAGAATGATCGACACCAAGGGAGCAGCGCCATGGCCGTAGTGCACCCGATAACGCCCCGGCAAGCCGGGCAGCACCTGAGCCTGATAGCCACGATTACCCAGGTGACGCTCGATCACCCGGCGCTCGTCAGGATTGTCACGCAGCGTAGGCGCTTCGGTGATCAACAGCGGTTCATCGATATGCCCCAGGCCAACCAGGCCTTCCTGTTCGATGAAGCGGGTCAGCAGTTCGAACTCAAAAGCCTCGGGAAACGCCGAGTCGAAGCCACCGACAGCGAGGAACAGATCGCGGCGATACAACCAATAACGCGCCATCACCATCGGGAAGCTGAGCAGCAGATCCAGGTTGAAGCCCGGCAGGAAGGCCCCCCCCAAGCTGCCGTCCGGGAGGCGTTGCAGTTGATCGCCATACACCGCGCGGCATTCGGGGTTACCAGCCAGTTCGAGCCCGGCGACCATCAGACCGCTCTGGGTGAACTCATCGCCGGCACGCGCCAGCATGAACCACTGGCAATTGCTCGCCTCAACCGCGCGGTTGATCTGCGCAACCAGGGGCTCGTCGGTCATTTGCAGGAAATGCAGCTTGTCCGTCGCCGAGGTGGCGGGCACGTCGGCCGGGGTGATCACCAGGATACGCAGCGTCGCATAGAGGCAGCGCTCGCCGAGCAGGCTCTTGAGCGTGACCATCAGCGCCTCGGACTGCCCCTCGGTATCGACTACCACCACGCCAATCAGCGGCCCACCCTGATGTTCCTGCAGGTAATCGGCGATCAGACGGTTCTCGGCAGCGGTGGGCAAGCGCTCGGCCAGCCAGTGAGCCAGACCACTCAGGGGACGTTCCCCCAGGCTTTCGAGCATCTGCTGACGACCACGCTGCAGCCCCTCGCTGGCGGAACCTCCGTAGCGCTCGTAGAGCTCGCGGTACAGAGCCGGGAAGTTCTTGCGCTCACGACCGAGCATGTGGTCGCCGCCGGCGCCCGGGGCACGGGTGTGGACTTCGCTGGTCACCGTCGGTACGTGCACAAACGGGTAGCGCGTGGCCATACGCAGGAGCATGTCCCAGTCTTCGAACGCCGCCAGCCCGGTGTCGAACTCACCGACCGTGGCAAGCATCTCGCGCGGGTGCGCCCAGGTATTGACCGGTATGTAGTTCTGCACGAACAGGCGGTCGCGGTCGAACACCTCGTGCTTGAACGGCTGGCCACGACCAAGCTCGATACGCTGGCCATCCTCCAGCTTTTCATTGACGTACTCGACGCCGGTATAAATGACGCTATCTGGATGCTGCTCGAAGGCCTCGGCCAGCACGGCCAGGTGGTTGGGCAGGTAGATGTCATCATCATCGAGATAGACGATGTAGCGCCCACGCGCCAGCTTGAGGCCGGCGTTACGCGCAGCTGACAAACCCTGGTTGCGGCCCTGGCGGATATAGGTGATGGGGAACGCGTAATTGGTCAGCAGGTGTTCAACCGGCTCGCCGTTGTCGTTGATCAGAATGACTTCGAAATCGCGCAGGGTCTGGTTGCCGACGCTGGCCAGAGCATCCCTGAGCAGATCTGGGCGGTTGTAGGTGGTGAGGATGATGGAGAACAGGCACGTAGCAACATCATCATGACTGTTCTGCTCCAGCAGCACACGGCGGACGGCATCGATGCGCACCTGCAGCGGCGCCCGAACCTCGGCCGGGTAGGCCTCGAAACGCTGACGGTAGAGCTGCCAGATCGGTTGCGCGGAGCTTCGCATGCGCGCGCGGGTCGGCGCGTCATCCAAGCACATCTCGAGAATCTCGGTGTGCTCGCGCAGCGGACGGTCACTGCCATAGAAGCTCTTGGATATCTGTCCGCCGTGCACCCGATAGCCGACGCTGGGTTGGCGCAGGAATACGAAATCGGGCGCCACACGGGCTAGGCGAATCCACAGTTCCCAATCGCCAGCGAGCATGTCGTGGCGATGGATACCGCCTTCCGGCAGTGCGACGAGATGCAGTGCACTACGGCGCAACATGGCGGCGGAAGGCGTGATGTAATTGTCGAAACACAGCAGGTCGATCACTTCGTCACGCCCACCGCAATACGATGCGCGCCGGTGCCCCGGATGATCCGCGTACTGCTGGCGCCCCCCCTGCTCGTCGATCCAGTAGCACTGGGTATAGCCCAGCGCAGCCTGTGGACTGGCATCCATAGCCTCGACCAGCGAGGCCAGGTGGCCCGGGTAGAGCACGTCATCAGAACCCAGTACCACCACGTAACGACCGCGCCCGGCCGCTACGCACTTATTGTAGTTGCCGGTCATGCCCAGGTTCTGGGCATTGACTTCGAAATGCAGGCGCGGCTCGCCGGCATAACGTTTCAGGACCTCCAGGCTGTGGTCTTTCGAGCAGTCGTCGTAAACCACCACTTCGAGCCGCACACCCTCCTGAGCCAGGATCGAATCGAGGGTCTGAGCCAGGAATGCGGCGTTGTTATAGGACATCACCGCAATGGTGACGTCTACGCCCTCTTCCTGTGGCTCGACAGAAAGCGGCTCGGGCAGTGTTCTGCGGCGGCGCCCGGCGAGCTCGCTCTGCAGAGTCGCGACGCCTAGTGGCTGCTCTGGCAGCGCCTGGCTGGCGCGCTGTGCATCCTGGGCCAGCCATTGGCGCAGGGCCTCGATAGGGATTTCCACGTTCCAGTGGTAAACGACGCTGTGGGTGCCAGGTAACCCCTTGACCGGGTGATAGACAAGGCGCACGCCCACCGCAGCCGCCAGGGCGTGGAAAAACCAGTACCACATCTGCGGATTGTCCTGGATCAGCATCACCAGGGTGCCGCCACGGGGCATCCACAGAAGGTTGGCGGCAGCCGCCCCGGAGCCGAGGATCGCCAGTTCGCAACCGGCTAACGCACGCACCTGCGAGGCAAAGTCGCGCACCTCAGGCTGAAAGGCCTGGAAGCCATCGCGACTGAGCTCACGGATCAGCTCCTGCTGGTTGACGATGGTGCGGCCGTTACCGCCTGGAGGCCGAATCAGATAGGCCTTGTCATGGCCCTCGACCGCAGCGCAGCGGGCCTTGACCTGGCTGGCCATCCAGACGATGGCCGGCGGGTAGAGATGGTATTCGTCACCACGATAGACGTAACCGGCACGCGGCTCCCAGATATCGGCGGTATCGGAGAAATGGTGCAGCACGGCCACCTGGCAGGCACTTCCCGGCGGCACACAAAGCGTACGCTCACGCGGCCAAAACAAAGCCAGAGCATCCATGATAGAAGCCGGCAAGCCGGACTCGACCAGCACTACGGTATCGTCCGGCAGGTCGGCCTGCTCGATCCAGTAGAAGCGCCCGAGCTTCTCGCTCAACCAGTGCGCATAGTTGCCGTTTTCCCAACCGAAGAAGCTGATGGCATTGGCCACCTGCAACGACTCGCCCTTGCCAGCAAAAAACGCGCACGCGCCGCTGTCATCGACACGTAACCCATGCTTTTCATACCAGGCGTTATTCACTCGCCCAAGGTTGTCATACACGCCGTCGCAGACATACTCACCGTTGGCGATATCGCCAATGCCGGCCATGCCGCCGACCAGGCGCACATCGTGAAAGCGTCCGCGATACTGAGCCAGCATGCGCTGCCGGGCCTGCCGCACGCTTTCCGGCAGAGAGAACCCCACCATCTCCAGCGGTGCCGGCGACCAGCTTTCGGCAGCAGCCAGCTCGGTCAGATCGACACAGCCCTTGGCGCTTCGGGCGGAAACGACCCTGGCGCTGACCACTGCGTCTGGCAGATGACTTCCCTGGGGCATGCAGAAAACTCCGATTGAAAAAAGTGAAAACAGCCAGCCGGGTTATGGCGGCCACGGGCCACAACGGCGGCTTACTTGCCGTTGGCAGCCAGGGAGAACTGGTCGTAGTCGCGGTAATAATCGTCTTCGCTGTAGTGCTCGGACGCCAGCACCATGCACACCGAGCCGCTGGAGAAGTTGTCGATCTCGCGCCAGATCATCGGCGGAATATAAAGACCGTAATAGGAACGGTTGAGGTGGTACTTGAACTTGGTTCGCCCATCATCCAGCAGGATGTCGAAACTGCCTGACATGGCGATCAACAGCTGGTGCAGCCCCTTGTGAGCATGCCCGCCGCGGTGAGAGCCGCCGGGAACGTCATAGAGGTAGTAGACACGCTGGATATCGAAGGGAATATGTCGCCCGCCCTCGATGAAAGTGAGGTTGCCGCGCCGATCCTCGACGATTGGCAGATCGATGATCTTGCAGTGCTGAAGAGACATAGAACGCTCCAAATACGCTGGTATAACCCATTCCCGCCTGCCTCTCGATCACCTTCCAGGTGACCGAGCCCCATGCAGTTGCTGCGTCAAGAAAACATGATCAACAGGGTCGTTGTGGCTCCGAAGCAAAACTCGAACCACCTTCCCCTCAGACGCGGAAAGCGTTGCAAGCTTCAATGGTCTGCTCGACCCATTCATTTGCCATTCCCGGGTATAGCGGCAAGCTGAGCACCTCGCCAGCCAGGCGTTGCGAGAGCGGCAGGTGCCGATCGGCAAACTCGGCGTAGGCGGCCTGGCGATGGATGGGAATCGGGTAGTGGATGAGGCTCGGTACGCCGTAACGCTCGAGATGCGCCTGCAAGGCATCTCGTGCTTCGCAGCGCATGACGAACTGGTGCCAGACGTGACTCTCGGACACGTGCGGAACTTGGGGCAGTTGCAGATGCGGGTTGTCGATGCCGGCCAGATAACGCGCCGCTAGGTCTCGTCGGGCCTGGGCATCATCGGGCAGGCGCGCCAGCTTTACCCGCAACAACGCGGCCTGCAACTCGTCCAGGCGCGAATTGATGCCCTGCAACTCGTGCACGTACTTGCGGCTGGAGCCGTAGTTACGCAGCTTGCGCACCTGCTCGGCCAGGGCATAGTCGCTAGTGGTCAACGCACCGGCATCGCCGAGTGCGCCAAGGTTCTTAACCGGGAAAAAGCTGAAGCCTGCCGCATCGCCGAGAGCACCCGCAGCGCGCCCGCGGGCGTCCATTGCGCCATGTGCCTGAGCCGCATCCTCGATCAGCAACAGCCCGTGCTGATCGGCGAGTGCGCGCAGGCGCTGCATATCGGCCAGACGCCCGTACAGGTGCACGGCGATGATTGCCCGTGTGCGCGGCCCGATGGCGGCCTCGACGGTAGCCGGATCGATGTTGAACGTGTCCGCCTCGGGCTCGACCAAGACCGGCGTCAGCCCGGCCTCGCTGACGGCCAGCGCGGTGGCGACGAAGCTGTTGTCGGGCAGGATCACCTCGTCACCCTCGTCCAGGCGCCCCAACTGCCGATAACCACGTAAAATCAGGGTCAGTGCATCCAGGCCATTGCCCACGCCAATGGCATGCGCCACCCCACAGGCAGCCGCGTACTCGGCCTCGAACGCGGCGACTTCGGTACCCAGCACATACCAGCCGGAACGCAGCACCCGCTGAAACGCCTCGGTCAGTGCCGCTTCATCGCGCCGGTTGATCCCGGCCAGATCGAGAAAAGGAAACATGTCATTCATCCAGGTAACGCACGATACGTGCAGGGCTGCCAACTACCAGCGCGCGGGCAGGAACATCGCGGGTCACCACCGCGCCAGCGCCGACCATGGCACCGGCGCCGATGGTCAGGCCTGGCAGGATGACCGCCGCGGCACCAATGGAGGCGCCGCGTTCGATCACGGTCTGCGGGAAGCTGTCGGGATATTGCTTGGAGCGCGGCAGTCGGTCATTGGTGAAGGTGGCGTTGGGACCGATGAAAACATCGTCGGCGACACGCAGGCCGTCCCACAGGTACACGCCGCATTTCACCGTAACCCGATCACCGAGCACCACGTCGTTTTCGATGAAGCAGTGGGCGTTGATATTGCAGTCGCGGCCGATGCGCGCCTGCGCGAGGATAACCACGAACTGCCAGACCGAGGTGCCCTCACCAATCGACTGGCTTTTGACGTCCGCGGACGGATGGATCGATGCCATGTATGGACTGCCCTTGAGAGAAGTTTCGAGCGTAGCAAGCCTAGCCTGAAGCGTCACGGAAGAAGCGCCTCAACCGCCGGTTAATTTCCAGTAACATGGCGCATCGGTAATCGCCAGGACGGGACGGCATGGCTAGCGAACTCGAACGCTTCGGCTTTCTGATTCACAACCCTGAGATGTTCAATCACTACCACGCGGTCTGGCAGCATCTGCCGGCAGGCAGCGTGGAGATCGCCGTTACCGGCAAGACGCAGCAGGACATCGACGCCGTGGTCGCCGGCTGCCAGCGGCATCAGTTGCCGTGGCGTGACGCACGCGAAATGCTCGCCCGCAAGGAGTGCTACACCACCCTGGTGTCGAACTTCCCCCAGCATTACCTGCGTGGCGCAGACTCGCCCTACCTGCCCAAGTCCATCGGACGCTACAACCTGCGGTTCATGTATGCCAACGGCAAGGCCGGCTGGAACTTCCAGTCCTGGAACCAGGTGTACGACAGCATCCTCTGCTTCGGCCCTTATCAGGCTGAGCACCTGGAATTCTGCCAGGACACGCTGAAGATCCAGATGGGCTACCCCCGCTTCGACCGTTTCTTCAATCAGCCGCTGGATCGCACAGCGCGCCTGACCGAGCTGAAACTCGACCCCAATCGGCAGACCGTGGTGTGGCTGCCGACCTGGAGCACGCTCAGCTCGATCGATCTGTTCGCTGCCGCCGTCGCACGCCTGCAGTCGCGTTACAATGTCATCGTCAAACCCCATCCGATCACCATTACCGACGAGCCGGCGCGTATGCGCGAGCTGGAACGCTTCGCCTGCGTGATCCGCGAACATATCGACAACGTCGAGCTTTTCCAGCTCGCCGACTTCCTGCTGTGCGACTACGGCGGCTCCGCCTTCGGCGGAATCTACACTGATCGCAACGTGCTGCTACTCGACCTGCCCAACGCCGAAGCCGACCCGCTGATGGGCGAGGACTCCTCGGACATCTGGCTGCGCAAATACCTGCCTCACCTTGGTAACCAGCACAGCGGTCGCCTCGAAGAGTTGTTGGAGGATGCCAGTCTGTGGGAGGCTCAGCGACCGATGCGCAAGACCCTCAGCCAATACTACTTCGCACCGTTCTACGGTTATGCCGGTCAGGTAGCCGCCGTGGCGATCGCCAACAGTGTCCGCTCCCTGGCAGGGAGAGGCTGATGGTCATCTGGTTGATCGGCCTGTCCGGCTCGGGCAAGACCACGCTCGGTCGCGAAATCACCCGCCAGTGGAAGCAGCAGGCAGCTAATACCCTGCTGGTGGACGGCGACGAGGTTCGGCGCATCTTCCGCCAGGACACCCAGGCCGCGGACTACAGCCTGACGGGACGGCGCCTCAACGCCGAGCGCATCTTCGAGCTGTGCGCCTGGCTCGATGCGCAGGAGATCAACGTGGTGTGCAGCATCCTGTCGATCTTCCCCGATCTGCGCGCGCTCAACCGCACACGCTTTCGCCACTACTACGAGGTCTACCTCAACCCGCCGATGGAGACGCTGGTCGAACGCGACACCAAGGGGCTCTACCGCCAGGCGTTGGCAGGCGAGATGAGCGACATGGTGGGCGTGGATATTCCCTTCCCGCCACCCAGCGCAGCGGATCTGGAAATCGACACCAGCCAACCAGCCGACATCGCCGAACTGGCCCGTGACATCCTGCAACGAGCACAGGGATCGATGGCATGAGCGATATCGACTACCCCTACAGCCAGGGTGATCGGCTCGAGGAGCGCAACACCTACTTCTACAGTCAGTACCACGGCGCAGCCTTTTTCCCGGCCTGGCGTGAGAGCCGTCAGACGGCGCTGGCGCAACTGCCTCCAGCGCAGGCCGTGCCTTTACCCGTGACCGCTGAACACGACGAACAACCTGCGAATACAGCGGCGCTGCTGGCCGACCTTCTGCACGCGGCCGCGGATGCACTGGGCAAGCGGCGCCTGGCCGAACGTCTGCTGCAACGCTTCGAGGTTAGCAAGCGCCTGCACCGCCGCTATGACGCAAATTTCAAGGCGGTCGCCGACAGCGGCTACGATGACCTGGATCTCTACCTGCAATTCGCCGCGCTGTGCCTGCACCTGTCCGAGCAGCCTAGCTCCCTGCCCTTTCTCAATGGTTTGCTCAAGGTCATCGACAGCCTGATCTCGATTCTCCCACGCCTGAGCCCGCCCCAGGGCGCTCAGCTCGCCTGGCTGATCGCGGCCGAACAGGATTGGGTCGCTCGCATTGCTGCTCAGGCCAACGTGGAGTTCGCCCCATGACCCACCTCGACGACGTTCTGCTGATCGCGGCGCACAGTGCACGCAGCCAGGCCTATGTGCAAACCCTGGCCGCACATGGCCTGATGCCCTCCCACGCCTTGCTGCTCGGCGAGGCGCCGCAAACCTCTGCAGTGCCGAGCGAGCCAGCCTGCGAGTTGATGGGGGTTCTGCTGCCGGATCTGGGTATCCCCCTCAGCTGCACCCTGGCCGACTACGATGTATCCGTCACCAGCCTGGCGACACGCGACATCAACGATCAACAAGTCATCGACGCCGTGCATGAGCGGGCACCGCGTCTGGTGATCTTCTCCGGATATGGCGGGCAGATCGTCAAGCCGCCACTGATCGAGCTGGGCATCCCGCTGCTGCACGTACACAGCGGCTGGCTGCCCGACTACCGTGGCAGTACGACCGTGTACTACAGCCTGCTGGAAGAAGGCGTTTGCGCCGCCAGCGCCATTCTGCTCGACACTCAAATCGACACCGGCCCGGTACTGGCCCGCAAGCGCTATCCGGCACCGCCGATGGGCACCGACATCGACCGCCGCTACGACACGGCAATCCGCGCCGACCTGCTGCTCGAAGTGCTGCGCCGCTATCAGGCCAGCGGCGAACTGGACATGGTGTTGCAGCAGAACGCCGAACAGGGCAACACTTACTACGTCATTCATCCAGTGCTCAAGCACCTGGCGCTGCTCAGTCTGCCCGGCGCGGCAGACTGAACACACAGTCGTTCAGCCGCGTAGCGCCTCTGGGGTGAACAGTCGGTGATAGAGCGCCAGGTCATCGGCGGCGTCCACCTCCCCCCAGGGGCCTTGTACCGGCGAAACGGCGATCGGTAGGCCGGCCTGCAGTAGCAAACGCAGCAGGCTGGTCATGTCCAGGCGGTCTATCGCCTCGTCGCCACACTGCAGCAATAGCTCGCGCACCTGCGCCCAGCCGGCCGGGGTGAACTTGAGCAGCCCCATGTACTGCCCCTCTATCTCAGAGACGCTCTGACAACGCTCGCCTATGGTCGCCAGATTGCCGCTGGCATCCAGGCGGAAGCTCTCGGCATCGGCCAGTGGGTCGGCGAAACGTTGTGACCACAGCGCATGCCAGTGCGGGTCGTAGGCAATCGCCAGGTCGGCCTCGACCCGGCTCAGGGCCGCCACGGTGGCCGCACTGTAGAAGATGTCGCTGTAGCTGACGATGCAGGCCTCCGCCGCCAGCCAGGCATCTGCGGCCAGCAGGGTGCGCACCATGTTGCTCTGTTGCCAGCGGGGGTTTTCGAAGTAGATCAGCGGCTCGTCAAAGCATTCGCCGCGATACCCCCGCACCAGGGCCAGGCGCTCGATACCGGCGCCACGCAGCGCCTGCAGTTGCCAGTCCAGCAGGCGACGCCCGTGCAGGCGAGCGAAGCACTTGGGCTGCTCGGCGGTCAGCTCGCCCATGCGGCTGCCGCGCCCGGCGGCGAGGATGATGGCACGTGTCATAGAAAGCTCATTCCTTATTCAGACAGCGATTCAGGAGCAGGCCGTCCAGCTCGGCGAAGGGTGCTTCCCGCTCGGGGTGCCACATCACGCCAAGCAGCGGCAACTGCGGGTGAAAGAAAGCCTCGATCACGCCATCTTCACTGCGAGCCAGGACTTCCAGGGGCGCAGCCAGCGAACGGCAACCCCATTGGTGGTAGCTGTTGACCTCGGTCTCACGCCCATCGATCACCAGATGGTGACGTGTACCGACATGCCCAGTCACCCGCTCCAGGCGATTGCCGAAGGCATCGAGCAGCAGTTGCGCGCCACGGCACAGGGCAAACAGCGGCACCTGCTCGGCCATGGCCCGCGCTAGCAGCTCGCGCTCGACAGCATCACGCTCCGGGGCATCGCCACCGTACTCGGCCAGGTCATTGCCGCCGCTGAGCACCACTGCGGTGGGCTTCAGTTGAGTCCAGAGGGCGTCCAGGCGCTCTGCCCGATTGGGCACCGGCACCGGCAACAACCCGTGGCTCGCCAGCCAGTCCGCCAGGCGCTGATCCAGCCCATCGCGACGCTCGCCGCGGTCGGCCAGCACATCGACGCGCTGACTGACCAGTACCACCCTCACCGCAACACCTCGACGCGTCGGTTGGCGCAGTCGATGTTGAGCATCTGCGCGGCAGCCCACTTGCGATAAAGCAACTCTCCTGCGCCGATCACGGCAGGCAGGCCGAGTTCGTTGGCGCGGATGGCCATGTGCGAGTTGGTTCCGCCATAGGCGGTGATGAAACCAGCAATGCGGTGCGAGAAGATCCAGTCGAACCCGGGATCAGCGCTGGGAATCATGACGATGGCCCCCTGCAGTTGGTCGCGCTGGTGATAGTCCATCACCGCGCCAGTCACCTGGCGCTGGGTGATGAAGTTTGGCTCGGCCTGCGGCAGGTGAAAACAGAAGGCGTCTTCGGCACGAGTGATCAGCGGCGGCAAGACGATCTGGCAGGTTTCGCCGTAGCGCCGGCGCCCTTCCTCGATGCTGGCAGCGATCAGCTCTCTAGGGTCGGCGCTGGCAGCATGCAGCTCCTTGATCACCTGGATGTTGGCGTAGGACATGTCCTCGGCGCTGAAGCCCAGGTCATGGCCCAACTCACGGAACAGCGACAGCGCATCGGACAGGTTACGCGTGAACACGAACTTGGCGTACTCGCGCAACTCGATGCCGGCCTGGAGGAAATCGAACAGCCCCACCACGTCATGGGACAGCCCGTGCTCACCGAGCAGGCGGCTGATCTCGCGCATCTGCGCCAGCGACAGTGCGAAACGGACACTGTCGTGGCGCGCCTCGACCGCCAGGTTGTGCCAGTCGAAATACAGATCGGGCGCCTCGTCGTAGCGCGGCGAAAGGATGTCGTAAGTGCCCGGCCGCAGGTGGCCGTAGCGCGCCAGGAAGGTGGTGCGATCCAGTTGCGCCAAATCCTGGGTCATCTGCCCGCTGACCGTGGATAGACCGTTGAGAAACGCGTCGTACTCGCTCTGGTCGAGCACACCCACGGTGACCAGCGAACGCAGAAGTTGTACGGCGATGAAGCCGGCCCGCGCCAGCCCGGCGAATGGCAGTGTGCCGTAGCGCCGGCAGTCTTCCAGCAGCCAGTAGATGCGCGTGACCGGATCGGTATCGGCGCCGAGGATCTCGTCGCGCCTGGCCAGCAGCACGTCGAGCTTCTGTCGGTCGGTGCGCCACAGCCCGGTTTCGTTGTGGACGATACGGTTGGTCAGCTCGCGCAGGCTGTCGGCCAGGCGCCGGCACTCTGCCTCGGTGAACCCCACATCCTGTAGCGCCTGCAGGCGTTGCGGCAGATCCAGCGTGTAGCAGGAGAAAACGATCTCGAATTCGACCTTGTCATGCAGATTGGGCGCGGCCAACAGGCGCTCGATGTAATAATTGACCAGTTTGTCGGCCAGGGCGCCATCGATGTCGCGCGGAATGAAGGAGTTGAAGCTGACGCGCACGTCGATGTAGGGCAGCCCGTGAAAGTGCAGCATCAACGGGAAGCTGCGCAGGTTGCGGTAGCCGTAGTTGTTGCGCTGGTAGGCCCAGATCATGTCGGTCACCAGCTCACGGTACAGCGACAGCGCCAGTGGCCGTGGTCGTACACCGATGATCTCGGCCGGATTCCAGTCCGGCATCACCCCGAACACGGTACGCTCGCCATACAGGAAAGGTTGCGGGCGAATGCCCTGGGCGATGCGGTCGTGGATCAGGCGAACCAGCTTGCCATGCGCCTGGACATCGGCCGGTTCGGCGCCGAGCACCAGCGGCCGCACCTGCAGCAGGTACAGTCGTGCCTGCGCGTCCACGGCAAATTCGATGTCGATGGCCTGGCGCCCGAACAACGTCTGCAACTCACGCAACAGCGCAACCACGGGGGCCAGCGAAGGCGGCAATTCACCGGCCGCATGATGGGCGTAGAAAGTGCGCAGTTCGTTGGAGCGCCCGGAGGTCACGGCATCGGTGCGCCCACTGCTCTCGTCGTAGTTGATCACGAAGTACGGCGCCAGCGTGGCCGGGTCGACGCCAAACCCGACCCCGGCCATGCGCACGTCGCCGACCATGGGCTGGACGAAGACCTGATCGTGCACACTGGCGCCCTGCCCACCCATAGACTCGAGTACCTGCTCGATAGCGGCCGACAAGCCGTCTGCCTCGACGTTGAGGCAGGAGTCGAACGCCCCGGCGGCCGACGACTGTTCGCCATCCTCACGGCTACTGCTGCTGCGCACGGCCATGCTAGCCCAGCCCTTGACACGTACCTCGGTCAGACAGGCTTCAGCGCTTTCGCGCCACTGCGCGACGCTGAAGGTCACCTGCGGCAATACGCAGGCACTGTGCAGGTGACCGTCGAGCAGCGCGAGCGAACCCGCCTTGGTGGAGAAAACCAGAATCTGTTCGGTCATGCCGCTGCCATATCCCTGATGAGTAGAACGTGCCCTGCCGCCACTGCGAGCAGCCAGGCGACTGCGGCTCAACGCAACTGATTGAAAAGATTCAGCCCGGCGATCTTCACATAGCTCTGCTGCGCCGCCTCGAGAATGATGGTCTGGAACGACAGCCGCGACAATGCCTCGGCATAGTCGAGTTCGCGCAGCTCGGCCTGCACGGACTTGTTCACCAGGGTCACGTCCTCGTTGTCGACACTGGTGGTGTCGATCATGTTGAGGCGCGCGCCGATCTCGGTCTGCACTTCCAGCACGTTGCCCATGCCGTTGTCGAGGTTCTTCAGGGCGATGGCCACTTCGTCGCGCACGCCCAGGTTGCCCGCCGGCGAGGTCGGGGATGACTCCAGTGCCTGGCGCAAGCGCGAGATGGTGTTGAGGATGCTGCGTTGTTCCTGAAACTGCGGCTTCACGCCGAACTCGTCGCCACCAGCGGCGGCAGCCGGGCCGGAAAGGGTGAACTCGGCGCCATAGACGGTGAAGCTGGCCGGATAAGGGCCGGTGACCGTTCCGGTCGTCAACACAGGGCTATTGGGGCCTACCGGCTGGGCGTACACCTCGTAGTTGCTGTCGTCGGTGAAACGCAGCACCACGCCAGAAGTCGGGAACTGGCTGTCGAAGACGGCCTGGTTAACGATGTTGCCCCCCGCCACCACGGCGGCCGAACCGTTGGTGGAGGCGCGGGTCACGGCGAACTCGGTGGACGCGGACTGCAGGGTGAAACTATGGGTGCCGATACCGGGCGAACCGGCGGTCGCGGGCGGCTGGATATCGGCCAGCAGGTTGTCCAGATCCAGGGCGTTGTCACCTTCTTTCAGCACCACATCGAGCTGAAAACGCATACCGCGGAAGTTGATGACGTTACCGCCATTGACCAGCGGATCGATCTTGCCGCCGCCGGGAATCTCGGACGTGACATCGGCACCGCTGGCGTCGTAGATGCGGAACTCGGTACCACTGACGAAGGCCAGCGAATAGGGCTCGCCGCCGCGGAAATCGGAGTTGAATGCGCGGTTGTCCTCGACCAGGCCCGGCGAGATGAATACCCGCTGCTCATCGCTGGGTACCGCCGGAATGGTGGTCGCCGGCAAGGGCGGCGACGGCAGTGCCGGGTTATTGACTCCATTGCCGTTGGCCACGCGATTGGCGTTGGTGACATCCTCGAACAAGCGCTTGCCGTTGTCGTTGATCGCCACATTGGTCGAGCTGGCTACCTGCAGCGTCCGCTGCCCTTCGTCGCCGAAGTACGAGTAGGTGCCATCCGGGTTACGCACGAACGGCTCGTTCTTGCCCAGGAAACCGGAGAACAGGTACTCGCCACGGGCGTTGCGGCTGTTCATCAGATTGAGTAGCTCGGCCTCACGCTCGGCAAGCTCCTTGGCGATGGAGTTGCGATCCTCCGATGAGAGCGAACCGCCACCGGCCCGCACCGCCAGCTCACGCACACGCTGCAACACGGTATTGACCGAATTAAGCGTGGTCTCTTCCTGAGTCAGACTGTTCTTCGCGGCTGTCAGGTTGTCGCTGTATTGCTTGAGCACCGCCTGTTGCTGCTCGAGCTGCAACAGGCGCACCGAGGCCACCGGATCATCCGCCGGAGTCAGGATGCGGTTGCCGCTGCTGATCTGCTCCTGGGTGCGAATCAGGTTCGAATAGTTGCGACCCAGGCCGGAAACGCCGTTATTGAACGCCTGAATGGATGAGATGCGCATGACCATGGGGCTTGCCTCTTGCAACGCCTGTCATCTGTACAGGCCGCGCCTTCCCTAACTCGGGAAAGCGACTATCAGAATGTGTTGATCAGAGTATCGAACAGGTTACGCGCAACTTGAATGATCTGCGCGGATGCCTGGTAGTACTGCTCGAACTGGATCAGTTTGGCCGCTTCTTCATCGAGATTGACCCCGGAAACCGAGTCGCGGTTATCGGTGGCCTGCTTGAGAATCGCGCCGGTCGCCTCGCCGTCCACGCGTGCCTGGCTGGTGAGCGTACCGACCCTTTCCACCAGGTCGCCATATGAGTCGGAAAAGCTCGAGCCCGTGGTATCGGGCGCCGCCGGATTGACCCCGATAACGGCTTTGTTCTGCAAGTTGACCAGATTCAGCGCATTACGGTTATCCGATACGCCGTTGGTATTGAACGACACCGAGAAGTTGTCGCCGCCAGAGGGTCGACCGCTGATGGTCACCTGATAGTCGAAAGCCGCGGGAACCGCAGGTGGGTTGGCCGGCACGCTGATGGTCAGCGCGTTATCCTGCCCCGGAACGATGCTGCCGGTGTCGATCACGTTGCCGTTGATATCGACCACGTCATAGCTCTGCGTTGCTCCGCCGCCCGCCCCCATCACGATGCGCAGCGGCGGCGCATTGCGCAGGCTGGTTTCCAGATCCGCCTGTGCGACCGGGTCGTAGATATTGATTTCGGTCAACAGCGTCGGCTGGGTAATCTTGCCGGTGCCGATATTGGCCGGGCTGGTTTCGGCCTTGAGCGGCGCAGCGAAAGCCAGTTCCTCGGGATTCTTCATGTCCGCACGAACATCACGGCCGGCGTTGCGGGTCGGCATCACCAGGAAGCGATCACCGGCAGCGAAGGTGCCACTGGCCACGCCGAGGGAGAAACCGTCCACTTCAGGCGCAGGCACGGTGGTGATGTCGAACGTTGCCGGGGTCGGCGGAAACAGCGTGCCATCCGACGTTCGGCGAATCACGTACTCGGTGGCACTGGTGAATTGCACCTCGTAGTCACTGGTGGTCAAGCGCGAGGTATCGGTGAGCGTGACGTTGAGGTTGGCGTTGGGATCACTGTTGCCAACCCGCGCCAGGCTGCGCTGACTGAGCAGCGCAGGGTCATTGATCGAACGGAACAGCTCGTTGCCGAACTGACCGTTGAGATCCAGCCCCTGCCCCAGTTGCCGGTTGATCTGATCGGCGACCGACAGCGCCAGGCGCCCTACGGCATTGAGCGAAGTGTCCAGCACGTCCTCGCGGTAGCGCAGCAGGCCGCCCATCTCACCACCGGTGATCAGCGAGGTGACGTTCTGCCGCGAATTGCCGCTGACGAACTGCACCTCGTGCCGCAGCGGATCGGCCTGCCCTGGCACTACTTCGAGCCGGGCGGCCTGCTTGCCGACGACCAGCGGCTGGCCGGAGCCGATGAACAGGTTGTAGCTGCTGTCGTCCTGCGGAACCACGGTCACGCCAACGAACTCGGAAAGCTTGCGCACCGCCTCTTCACGCGCATCGAGCAGATCGTTCGGCGCCTGCCCGTTGGAAGCGGCCACAGCGATCGCGTCGTTGTATCCCGCGATAGCGGTGGCCAACTGATTGACCTGATCGGTAACCGCCGACAGTTGCTTGTTGATGAACGCGTTCTGCTCGTTCAGACGGTCGTAGACGGTATTGAAACGCTTGGCCAGCCCTTCCGCTTCCGACAGCGCCAGCTGCCGCGCAGGTACGTTGGCCGGGTCTTCGGCTGCGGTCTGCAGGGCCGAGAACAGTTTCTGCAATGCCGGGGTGATCCCGGTGTTGCTGCCGGCGAGCAGAGAGTCGAGCTGGTTGATCTGGCTCAGGTACGCCTTGGTATCGCTGTTCAGCGCCGTGCTGCTGCGCACCTGGGTATTGAGGAATTCGTTGTAGATGCGACGAACATCAGTCAGGGTCGTACCCGAGCCGATATAGCCCGCGCCACTGAACTGCGGCGTACGCGTGGCCTGAATCGTCTCCTGACGGGAGAAGCCAGGCGTATTGACGTTGACGATGTTATGGCCGGTAACAGCCAGCGAAGTCTTGTTCGCCGCCAGGCCCGAAAGGCCTATGTTCAATAGGTCAGCCATGATTCAACCTCAAGTCCTTGTGGTGGCGCTATCGGCAGCGGCGATTGCTTGATAGGTCTGCATCTTGCGAGCGATCTGCGAGATCTTGCGCGCATAGTTCGGATCGGTGGCGTAGCCAGCCTGCTGCAGTTCCTTGACGAAACGCTCCGGGTTCTCGGTGACGTTCAGCGCCTTCTCGTAGCGACCGTTGTTCTGCAGGAAACTGACGTAATCGTCGAAGCTCTGCGCATAGGAGTCATAAGCACGGAAGCTGGCCGCCTCCTTCACCGCCTTGCCACCCTTGTATTCCGTGGTCAGCACGCGGGCTGATTCGCCCTCCCAGCTGCCATGGGACTTGATGCCGAACAGGTTGTGGCTGCTCTCGCCATCGCGGGTGCGAATGATCGACTTGCCCCATCCGGTTTCCAGCGCGGCCTGGGCCACCAGGTAACGCGGGTCGACACCGATCTTCTCGGCAGCGGCTTCCGCCATCGGCAGCATGGTGGCGACGAATTCCTGCGGTGAGCTGAACGCAGCTTTGCCCGGCGCCAGCGGCGGTTGAGCAATACGACGGCCCGTCAATGCATCACTGTTGCCAAGGCTCAGACCGCGATCCTTGGGCGCGGCGCTGGCCTGCGCCGGAATCCAGTCACTGCCGGCCAGGGTCTTGCCCTCGCCCTCTGCAGCCGATGGCACGATACCGGCCAACAGGCGATCTGCCAATTTGCCCGGCACGGAGAGGCGACGGCGATTGAGCAGCGCCACGTCATCACGGAAGCCTTCGCTAGTGGCGATCTTGTCAGCCTTCGACTCGCTCACTGCTGCAACCGGTTGCTCGATCTGCGCGAAGGGGTTTGGGCGGCTCGACGGCTGCTTGATCTTCGACATCTGCCGCACCAGCACATCAGCCAGACCAATACCGCGCCCTTCCTTGGAGAGCGTCACCGCCAGTTGCTGGTCATGCATGTCCTGATAGGTCTTGCTCTCGTTGCTGTTCATGAAGTTGCCCTCGCCGAACGCGGCATTGGCCGAGCGCATGGCCTTGAGCATTTCATTCATGAACAGCGATTCGAACTCCTGCGCAACCTTGCGGATGTTCTGCTCGGTGTCACCGCCCACCTTGAACTGGTTGAGGCGGTTCAGGTCGGTGAAGGCGCCACTGTCGATCGGGCTTTTACCGCCTGCCAGCAGACCGGCTGAGAGTCGAGAATCCATATCGGCAATCCTCCTCAGATCACGATCAGGTCGGCCTGAAGGGCGCCGGCTTGCTTGAGCGCCTCCAGGATGGCCATCAGGTCGGAGGGCGCTGCACCCACCTGGTTAACCGCACGGACGATCTCGTCCAGGCTGGTACCAGGGCCGAACTTGAACATCGGTTTGGCCTCTTCCTCGGCGCCCACGCGAGAGCGCGGCACCACCGCGGTCTGCCCGCCGGAGAATGCCTCGGGCTGGCTAACGATGGGGTCTTCGGTAATGGTCACAGTGAGGCTGCCGTGAGTCACTGCAGCCGGCTGTACCTTGACGTCCTGGCCAATGACGATGGTGCCGGTACGCGAGTTGATGATGACCTTGGCCACCGCTTTACCTGCCTCGACCTGCAGGTTCTCGAGGATCGACAGATAGTCGACGCGCTGATTCGGGTCGAGCGGTGCGCTGACGCGAATCGAGCCGCCATCGATGGCCTGGGCCACACCGGGGCCAAGCAGATCGTTGATCTGATCGACGATATTCTTCGCCGTGGTGAAGTCGGGGCGGTTGAGGTTCAAAGTCAGGTAATTGCCCTGATCGAAACCACTCGGCACCGGACGCTCGACGGTAGCCCCGCCAGGGATGCGCCCGGCGGACGGCACGTTGACGGTGATGCGCGAACCGTCGGCACCACTGGCGTCGAAACCACCGACCACCAGGTTGCCTTGGGCGATGGCGTAGACGTTACCGTCGATGCCCTTGAGCGGCGTCATCAGCAGGCTGCCACCGCGCAGACTCTTGGCGTTACCGATCGAGGAAATGGTGATGTCGATGGTCTGCCCCGGCTTGGCGAACGCCGGCAGATCAGCATGCACCGATACAGCCGCGACGTTCTTCAACTGTACGTTGCCACCTGGCGGCACCTTGATGCCGAACTGCGCCAACATGTTGTTGAAGGTCTGCACGGTAAAGGGGGTCTGCGTGGTCTGGTCGCCGCTGCCATTGAGGCCGACCACCAGGCCGTAACCGATCAACTGGTTGCTGCGCACACCCTGGATCGATGCCAGATCCTTCAAACGCTCGGCCTGGGTCGGCAAGCTCAACAACAGGCACGCCAGCATGGTTGCCAGCAACAGCCAGTCGTTGGCGCCACGCCGGCGATAGCCGCGATGAGCGACCGCGAACTGCCGACGGCACGCCCCGGCCTGTGCCGACTCACTGCCATGAACTCGCGCTCCTCGCTTGCTAGCCGTGGTCACAGCGAAGGCCTTGCGCGCCGAACCGCTGGTCGTCACTCGCGCGAACCAGTTGGACAGGTGCTCGAGTAACAGCGACGGAGAATGAGTCAGCCAGGTTTTCATCTACAGTTCCCCGCGATCAGAACGGCCACAGCGGGCTCATGAAGAAACGACTCATCCAGCCGGGCTGGCTGGCGTCGGCGAAGGCGCCAGTCCCGGAATAGGTGATGCGCGCATCGGCAACCCGCGTGGAAGACACGGTGTTGTCAGTGGAAATATCGTCGGCACGCACCAGCCCGGAGATACGCATCAGCTCATCGCCGGTATTGAGCGTCATCCACTTCTCGCCACGCACGGCCAGAATGCCGTTGGGCAGCACTTCAGCGACGGTCACGGTGACCGAGCCAGACAAGCTGTTGCTCTGCCCTGCCTGACCAGAGCCTGTGGCGTCACGCTGGGAATTCCAGCTCGAATCCAGGCTCAGGTTGTTGTTGGTCATACCCAGGGCGCTGAGGCTGCGCAGCGGGTTGTCCGGGGCGACGGCCATGCCGAACAGGTTGGGCACGCCGAGGGTTCCGCTGCTGTCTTTCTGCAGATTGCTGTTGGCGTTCTTGCTGGCCTGGGTGCGCTCATTCAAGGTGATGGTGATGATGTCGCCCACGCGGAAAGCCTTGCGGTCGTCATACAGGCCATTTTCGAAGCCAGCCTGATAGATCGAACCGTTGTTCTGTGCAGCCGGCAGCGGTGTGCGCGGCAGCACCGGCGCGTAATAGGGATCGTCCGGCTTGGCTGTTGGTGCCATGCAACCGCTGGAGAGCAGCACGCCAGCCAACAGGGGGAAACAGAGCATTTGCCGGTTCATAACCACTACCTCGCGGCGTTCAAAACAGTGTCAAAAATCAGAGGTTCTGCGTCACGAACGACAGCATCTGATCAGCGGTGGAAATCACCTTGGAGTTCATCTCGTAAGCGCGCTGGGTGGTGATCATGTTCACCAACTCCTCGACCACGCTGACGTTGGAGTTTTCCAGGGTGTTCTGCAGCGTGGTGCCAAGGCCATTTAGACCCGGGTTGCCCACCTGCGGCGCGCCACTGGAACCGGTCTCCAGGAACAGGTTGTTGCCGATGGCTTCCAGGCCAGCAGGGTTGACGAAGTCGGCCAGCTGGATATTGCCGATGATCTGCGGCTGCGGATTGCCGGTGGTGGTCACCGAGACAGTGCCATCCTCACCGACGGTGAAGGTGCGCACTTCGTTCGGCAGGACGATCGCCGGTTCCAGGGCAAACCCCTGGGAGGTGACGATCTGCCCATCGGAATTGAGGTGAAAGCTGCCATCGCGGGTATAGGAAACGGTGCCGTCGGGCTGCAGGATCTGGAAGAAACCACGGCCGTTGACGGCAAGGTCGAGCGGCTGTTCTGTGGTCTGCAGGCTGCCAGCAGTGAAGATCTTCTGCGTACCCACCACGCGCACACCGGTACCGAGCTGCAAACCTGAGGGCAACTCGCTGTCCTGGCTGGACTGGCCACCTGGCTGACGACGGATCTGATAGAGCAGATCCTCGAACTCGGCACGATCACGCTTGAAGCCGGTGGTCGCCACGTTGGCCAGGTTGTTGGAAATGGTGGTCAGGTTCATGTCCTGAGCGGACAAACCGGTCTTGCTGACCCACAGTGCCGGAAGCATATCGATTCTCCTCGGGCGCCGGTTTTACGGCGCCGCGTGCTGGTAATTAGCTAATTTGCAAAACCCGCGCCATGGCCGACGAGTTGTCCTCGGCGGTGCGCATCATCTTCACCGACAGCTCGAACTGACGGGACAGGGAGAGGATGGCGGTCATCTCTTCAACGGCGTTGACGTTGCTCGCCTCGAGGAAACCCGACGTCACCTGAACGGTCGCATCGGCCTCTATCTCGGGCTGGCCCTTGACGCGGATCAGGCCATCGGTGCCCTTCTCCATGCTTTTCGGATCAGGGTTGACCAGCTTGATACGGTCGACTTCAGCCAATACGTTGGGATCTTCACCAAGCGCACGAATACTGATGGTGCCGTCCTGGCCAATCTCCACCTTCTGCTCCGGCGGCACGGCAATCGGCCCGGCATTGCCCATGACCGGCAAACCATTGCCGGTACGCAGCACGCCCAGAGCATCGATATTCAGGCTGGCAGTACGTACATAGGCCTCGCTGCCATCGGGCGTTTGCACGGCGATCCAGCCCTTGCCACCAATGGCAACATCAAGGTCACGACCGGTTTCCTGCAGCGAGCCGGGGCGAAAATCCGTAGCCGGACGTTCGCTCATGGCAAATACGCGCGCCGGGTGGGTTTCACCGAACAGCGGCATGGAGCGCGCCTGCTCGAAATCGCGACGAAAACCCGAGGTGGAAACGTTCGCCAGGTTATTGGCGTGGGCGCGCAGAGCCAGTGTGTTGTTCTGCGCTCCGGTCATGGAGACGTACAGCATCTTGTCCATGGTAATTCTCCGAGTGGGCGACACGCCCTTGGCTCTTTGCAGTGACTACAGCAAGCGCCGTGCCAGCCTCGAAAAATAAACGCAAGATACTGATTTAAAATGACTTTATAGGTAATCCAGGATCACAAAGGAAAACCGGCGGCGGGGTTTTGCCGGCCCTGAAACGGCAAAAGCGGCAAGCCAGGCTTGCCGCTTTGTTTCAGCCTCGAGTCATCAACGCAGGTTGATGATGGTCTGGGTAATGGCGCTTTCGGTTTCGATGGTCTTGGCGTTGGCCTGGTAATTGCGCTGAGCCACGATCAGGTTCACCAACTGATCCGACAGCTCGACGTTGGAGTCTTCCAGCGCTCCTGCCTGCAGAGCCCCCAGAGTACTGCTGCGCGGCGTGCCAATCACCGGCTCACCAGATTCGAACGACTGCGCCCAGGCCGTCTTGCCTACTGGAGTGAGCCCCTGGACGTTGGCGAAGTTCGCCAGCAGCACCTGCCCCTGCACCTTGGATTGGCCGTTGGTGTAACGGGCGAAGATCACCCCGGTGTCATCGATCTCGATACCAGCCAATTGGCCCGTGGTGTAGCCATCCTGACTGACGGCGTTGACCCCGAAGGAGGCGGCGTACTGGGTCGAGCCACGCATGTCGAAGGTGAAGGCCTCACTGTCAGCGCCGTTGGGCACCATGGTCCCGGGGTTGACCGGATCCTTCTCGGCCGGTACCCAATCGGTATCCGCCAGCGCAAAGATGCCATTGGGCGTACCCACCGGAATGGCCGGTGCATCCAGCGCCGGGTTGGCCGGCGTGCTGGCCAGCGGCGTGATGGCTGGAGTAGCCAACTGACCTGCGGCATCGTAGTTCACCGCATAGCTGTAGGGCTGAGTGCTACTCGGATCACGCGGGTTGACCCCATCGATCAACACATGCATGACCCAGCCGTTGTTGGCCGGTGCTTCGTTCTTGACGAAGTATTGGGTCATCACGTGGGCGTTGCCCTGAGAGTCGTAAATATTGGTCGAAGTGGACCAGTTGAAGGACTTCGAATCGCTCGGGTCGAAGGTCGGCGCCGCCATGGTTCCTGCGTTAGCAGGCCGTACCGCATTGGAGTTCAGGTTGAGGCGCTGGGTAACGCTGGTAGTCGCCCGAGGCTCCTGCTGACCGGCACTGATGCGCAGATCAGACTGCACCGGCAGGATGTTGCCGCTGTCATCAGCCGCGTACCCCTGCAGGCGGTAACCGAAGTTGTTGACGATGTAACCATCGCGATCCGTACCGAAGTAACCGGCGCGGGTATAGCCAATCTCGCCGTTGTTGCTGGTCACGAAGAAGCCGTTGCCATTGATGGCCAGATCCAGAGCGTTGTTGGTGTAGTTGACGTTGCCCTGATTGAACAGCTGCGACACGTCTGCCAGCAGCACACCACTGCCTTGCGCATTCTTGCCGGTCCCCAGAACGGAAGCAGCATAGACATCGGCGAACTCGGCACGCGACTGCTTGAAGCCTGCAGTACCGGCGTTGGCGATGTTGTTGCCGGTGACATTGAGGTCGCTGGTCGCGGCACGCAGGCCGCTGAGACCAATATTGAACGACATGGAAGACTCCTTTGCCGGAACTGCCGGCGGCAATAGTTATTGGCCGATGACCTGCACTTGAGAAAGCGGAACACTGCCCAGACCGGCAAGGTTGAGCATCAGCTCGCTGCCGCCCAGGGTGACGCTGTCGACGTTAGCCGGCAGCAGGGTGTACAGCCCCTTGGTTTCACTACCGTAGGTGGCCTGCGCCTCGAACTTGTAGGTGCCCGGCGGCGCCACGTTGCCGTCGGAATCCTTGCCGTCCCAGATGAAGCTGACGTTGCCGGCAGCCTGTTCGCCAAGGTTGACGCGGGTAACCAACGCACCCGAATTGTCATAGACGTTGACGTACACGTTGCTGCTGCTAACCGGCAAAATAGTGCTGGCCTTGAAACTTTCACTGGTATCGACCACAGCCTTTTCGCTCGGCACGATCACTTTGCGGCCGACCAGAGAAGACGCCTGCAACGCCTGCGAAGACTGGAAGCTGGAAAGCATCGAACCCATGCTGGTGTTGAGCTTCTCGATCCCTTCGACCTGGCTGAATTGTGCCAACTGGGCGATGAACTCACCGTTACCCTGGGGCTCCAGCGGGTTCTGGTTGTTGAGTTGGGCCACCAGCAAGTTAAGGAACTCGTTCTTGCCGAGGTCATTGCTCTTCGGTGCGTCCTGTTTGAGCTGGTACTGATCCAGTACTGAGCTGGTGCCGTTTACGGTGCTCATACCCTGATTTCCTCGTCTCGTCTTACTGACCCAGGGTCAGCACGCGCTGCAGCATTTGTTTGGCGGTGTTCATCATTTCAACGTTGGTCTGGAAGGCGCGACTGGCAGAAATCATGTCGGCCATTTCCTCGACCACGTTGACGTTCGGGTAGTAGACATAGCCGTCAGCGTTGGCCATCGGATGATCTGGCTCGTAGCGTGGCATCAGGCTGCTCTGATCCTCGATCACGCCCAGCACCTGCACACCACGCCCGGCCTCATCCTGTTCGGCGAACAGCGAGCCGCGGTCGCCGCCTTGAGCATTCTGAAATACGGTGGCGAATACTGGGTGGCGAGCGCGGTAGGTCTGATCCAGGCTCGAGGAAACGGTCTCGGCGTTGGCAATGTTGCTGGAAATGGTGTTCAGGCGAGTGCTCTGGGCGCTCATGCCGGTTCCGGCGATGTTGAAAACACTGGCAAGGGACATGGTCGCGCTCCTTATTCGCCGCGCAGGGCACTGGTCAGCCCTTTGAATTTGCTATTGAGAAAGGTGAAGCTGGCCTGAAACTGCACCGAGTTCTCGGCGTAGTTCGATTGCTCGATCTGCAGGTCGACGGTGTTCTGATCCAGCGACGCGTGGAACGGCGTGCGATAAGGCAGTTCAGCGTCACCGCTGCTGACGCCTTCGGCCGGAATGTGGCGGCTATCGGTGCGGTTCAGGGAAACGCCACCGCGCTGCATGCGATTGCTTTGCTCGGCCAGGACGCTGGCGAAGTCCAGATCGCGAGCCTTGTAGTTCGGCGTATCGGCGTTGGCGATATTGTTGGCCAGCACCTCGGCGCGCTGGGCGCGAAAGCCGAGAGCCTGTTCGTGAATACCGAGTGCTCTGCCGAAGTTGATGCTCATGTTCCGAACCTTTGCCGCTTGGGCCATGTGGTCACTGTTGTGAGCTATTCAGCAAAGGCTGTGCCAATTTATTTAATTCAATAAAATCAATACGTTAATAGCAATCAAGCGGAAAAATAACGGCAAAGCGGCAAGGCTTTACCGCCTACGGGCAAGCAAGCGGCAAAGCCAACCGGACAGATTGCCGCCCCGCCGAACCCTGGGGTGCGCGATGTGTTCAGCCGGGGGACATGGTTTTCAGAGCACAGAAACGTAAACGGGAGGCCAAAGGCCTCCCGTTGCTGATACCAAACATGCCTTGTGCCTATTTGGCCTTGTAGATGATCCCAGGACTGCACTGCACCATCTGGTACTTGTCCGGCAGGCCATTGAGCGCTTCGGAGGCGCCGAGGAACAGATAACCGCCCGGTTTCAACGTGGCGTGAATGCGCGTGAGGATGTCCTTCTTCACTTCTGCCGAGAAGTAGATCAGCACGTTGCGGCAGAAGACGATGTCGAATTTGCCCAATGCCGCGTAGCTATCCAGCAAATTCAGTGGGCGAAACTCGACACGGCTCTTGATCGGCGCCTTGACCTGCCAACGTCCTGGTCCCTTGGGGTCGAAGTAGCGCTGCAAACGCTCCTGCGAAAGGCCTCGCCCCATGGCAAGGCTGTCGTACTCGCCGGATTTGCAATTGGTCAGCATCGACGGCGAAAGGTCGGTGGCAACGATCTGCACACCTGCCTTGAGCTGACCGAGGTTGGTGCGCTCGAACTCATCGATGGACATCGACAGCGAGTAAGGCTCCTGGCCGGACGAACAAGCCGCCGACCAGATACGCAGGCGCTGGGCCGGGTAAGCCTTGATCAACTCCGGCAACACACGGTTCTTGAGCACCTCGAAGGGATAAGTGTCACGAAACCACAGGGTCTCGTTGGTGGTCATGGCATCGACCACCTGCTCGCGCAGGCCACTACGCGGCTGGCTCTGCATGCGCTGCACCAGCTCGCCCAGGGTCTTGATGCCATTCTGTTCCATCAGCTTGTTCAGACGGCTGGAGACCAGGTACTGCTTGTTGCTGCCAAGCAGAATACCGCAGGCCTTTTCCAGGAAAGTCCGGAACTGCTCGAAATCCAAATTACCTGAAGACACTAGTGCCGCCTCTACAACCATAACGTTCGCCGAAGGTCACCCTTCAGCCCCCATCCGATACACGAATGCGATCGACCACACGCGCCGCCAGATCATCTGGCTTGAACTTGGCGAGGAAGTCGTCAGCGCCGACCTTCTTCACCATCGCCTGGTTGAACACACCGGAAAGCGAAGTATGCAGGAGGATATGCAGCTTCTGCATGCGCGGATCGCTACGAATCTCCGTAGTCAGCGTATATCCGTCCATCTCGGGCATCTCGATGTCGGAAATCAGCATCAGCAGTTCCTTGTCGGGATTATGCCCCTCGTCCGCCATTTTCTTGAGGTAATTGAGTGCCTCGCGGCCATCGTTCAGCGCCGTCACCTCGACACCAACGGTCTGCAGGCAGCGCGAAACCTGTTTACGCGCCACCGAAGAGTCATCGACGATCAGCACATGCTTGGTCACCGCCTGACTCTGCACCTGATCATCGATGACGCCAGCGGAGATCACTTCCGAGGTCGGCGCGACTTCGGCAAGAATCTTCTCGACATCAATGATCTCGACCAACTGCTGGTCGAGCCGCGTGACTGCTGTCAGGTAGTGATCGCGTCCGGTGCCCTTGGGTGGCGGATGGATCTCCTCCCAGTTCATGTTGACGATACGTTCGACCGAGCGCACCAGAAAACCCTGAACCTTGGTGTTGTACTCGGTGATGATCACGAAGCTGGTCTTCAGATTTTCCAGAGCGGTACTGCCGGTAGCGATGGAAAGATCGAGAATCGGAATGGTGCCCCCACGAATGTTGGCCACCCCCCGCACCACCGGACTTGATTTGGGCATGATGGTGAGATTCGGGCACTGCAGCACCTCTTTCACCTTGAATACGTTGATACCGTAAAGCTGTGGGCCTTCCAGGCGGAACAGCAACAACTCCAAGCGGTTCTGTCCCACCAGCTGAGTGCGCTGGTTAACCGAATCCATCAACCCGGCCATGCCCGGACTCCTTCTTGTCTAGTAACGCCTACCCCATTGAGCCTAGCAGGCGGCACGGGGCTTGCTTTGCATTGCTTATGAAGCAGAGAACGTCATCATTCCGTCAGCTAATGGCAAAGTGCCTTGCCCCTTTGCCCGTTTTACTCGCTTTGCCGACACTCGGCTACAGCGCTACGGCGGCTGCCACCTTCACCAGCACTGAACAGCTTATCGGCGCCACCGAGGCCTTTCTTGAGCAGGCGACCACTGAATATCTACAGCGTAGCGAAATTCAGGGCCGCCATGAGATTCGCGTCAACCGTCTCGACCCGCGGTTACGCCTGCCCCTGTGCGATCAGCCGCTGACCACCACGCTGGAAAGCCCGGCGCAACCACTGGGCCGCGTCACCACGCGCGTGCGTTGCGACGGCAGCGCCCCCTGGACCGTATTCGTGCCGGCTGAAGTGCGGTTGTATCGACCAGTCGTCGTACTGACCCGCCCGCTCAAGCGCATGAGCGTAGTCAAGGCGGCAGATTTGAGCCTGGTGGAACGCGATATCGGGCAACTGGGTCAGAACTTCCTGACCGACCCGACGCAGGCAATCGGCAAGAAATTGACACGACAACTCGGTAGTGACCAGATTCTTCTTTCGACTCATCTGCAAGTAGCCGAGGTCATTCGGCGCGGCGATCAGGTGGTGATCAGCGCTCGCGGCGCTAGCGTGAGTGTCCGTATGCCCGGCGAAGCCCTGACCGATGGCGCTCCAGGCGAACAGATCAACGTGCGTAACCTGCGTTCGCAGCGAGTCGTTCGAGCCCGCGTTGTCGGGCCTGGTCAAGTGGAAGTACCCATGTAGGCATGTTTCTTGTAGCGCAAAGACGTGGCGATTCCCTACACTGTTCAACGACGCGATGAAATTAATCCTAAAGTTTTCCCGGCAGCAGCCGAGAAGCATGGCAAGCGTCCACCATATCGTCCGAGGTTCTGCATCATGGTCATCGACTTCAACCGGCTGAACAATGCCAATACGCCCGCCAATGCGGGACGTACCGGCGCGACTCAGGCTGGCAATCGCAATGAGTCGGCACAGCCGAATCAGGCGCCTGTCACCGGTAACGATGAACAAACCAACGCCAAGAGCGGCGAATCGGTGCAACTGAGCCGTGAGGCACAACAGTTGCAAGCAATCGGCGAGAAGCTGCGTGATCAGCCCATCGTCAACAAGGAGCGTGTGGCCCAGCTGAAACAGGCCATCGCAGATGGCAGCTATCAGGTCGACAGCAAACGCGTCGCCCAGAAACTGCTCGACTTCGAATCCCAGCGCTAGTCTCAGGGCTGCGCTGGGGGTGTTGGACGCCCGACCCCCAAGAGCCCGCCATGAATGACACAGCCTTGCTTGACCTCTTCACCAACGATATCGGCACTGCCGAGCAATTGCTTGAGCTGATCGATAACGAATTCCAGGCCCTCACCGAACGCGACCTGCCGCGCCTCGATAGCCTTCTCAGCGAAAAACAACCTCTGCTTGCCCTGCTTCAACAGCATGGCAACGATCGCAGCCGCCTGCTGCAAAATGCCGGTCTGAGTGCGGATCGCGAAGGACTCAACACGCTGGCGAGCAAGTCCTCCGTGGGCGATCAACTGCTGGCGCGCAGTGAAGAGTTGTCCACTCTGCTGCAGCGTTGCCAGGAGGCCAATCTGCGCAATGGGCGCTTGATTCGCGCCAACCAGGCCTCGGTCGGCAGCGTCCTCGGCATTCTGCGCGGCGGAGAGACTCCGGGCCTCTATGACAGCCGCGGCAGTGCCGCTAGAATCGCGCAGCAAAGACCGCTCAGCCAGGCCTGAGCCATCCCCCCAACAAAAAGCACAGGGACATGCAGGCACTCTGCCAGTATGCTAGTGCCGTTGTAGTCCATGACTCGGAGAGTTCCGAACTGTGTCCAGCGCGTTCAACGACGAGAGCGGTCCTCAACCGCCCAAGGTGCTCAAGACATCCGTCGAGATCATTGCCACCCTACGTCAATTGCAACAGAACCATGATCCCCTGGTTATCCAATTCAAGGATCGTGGCCAGCGTTTTCAAAGTTACCTTGTAGAAATCGATAAAGACCGTGCGCGCTTAGCGCTGGACGAGATCATCCCTAACGATGGCGAACGTTTTCTCAAGCAAGGCGAAACCTTCAACGTCGAGGCGTTCCGCGACGGGGTGCGAGTAGCCTGGACCTGTGATCACGACGTGCGGCTTGGCGAGCTCGAGGGAGCCCCCTGCTACTGGGCACCGTTGCCCACCGAAGTGATCTATCACCAGCGCCGCAGCGCCTTCCGTGCACCTCTGAAGCAGAGCGATCTGATCAAAGTCGTACTTAGCGGCGACAAGCTGCGCGAGCCGCTGGCAGGTCATCTGCTGGACATCTCGGCCACCGGTTGCAAACTGCGTTTCGCCGGCAACCTCAGCCAGCAATTGAGTAATGGCCAGGTACACGAACGACTCACCGCCTATCTGCCCTTCGGCAACATGACCTGCGCCGTGGAGTTACGCCACGTGCAATACGAGGACAAGGTCGACATGACGTTCGTCGGCACTCGTTTTCATCGCCTGAACGGCCTGGAACAACGCCAGGTCGAGCGCTTCGTCTATCAGCTGCAACGCGAGGCGCGTCGCACCGAGAGCGACGGCCCCTTCTGACCCGCGCAGCCTTTACTGGTCCGCCTGCGTTTTCTGTTGGTCCTCTTCAGCCGCCGCTGCCGCAGCGGCGGCTGGTTCCTGCATCTGCTCCTGCACCGTCTGCTCATCGACCCTCGGGTCGAGCGCAGCGACCAGCGGTGAGCTGGTGACGTTACCCGGCATGGCCATATGGTGCAGCGGCGCATCATCGACCTGATGCAGGTGGGTCACCACTTCAGGACGAATGCGCCAGACCAGAATCAACGCGCAAACGCTGACGAACACATAGAGCATGTTGGCGCCGTAGAAACGCATCAGCACACCGGCCAGCAGCGGGCCGATGCAGGCGCCCACGCCGAAGGTGACCAGCAGCATGGCCGTCAGTGACACGCGGCGCTCCGGCTCCACATGGTCATTGGCCAAGGCCACCGCCAGTGGATAGAGACTGAACTGCATCAGACTGACCAGAAAGCCGACACCGAACAGCAAGCCGAGGAATACCTCCGGCAGTGCCGCCAGCGGCAAGGCCGCCAGCAGCAGCAAGACCGAGCAGCCGCGAATCAGGCGCACCCGGTCGTGCCGATCGGAAAGCCAGCCCAGCGGCCACTGCACCAGCAGGCCGGCGAGAATGCAGCTGCCCATGAACAGGCCGACCTGCTCCGTCGACAGGCCCATCCGCGTGGCGTATAGCGGCGCCAGACCGTAGAACGAGCCGATCAGCAGACCGGCCACCGAGATGGTAGTCAGCGACAGCGGCACACGACTGAGGAAGAAACGCAGCTCCAGCGGCGCCGGGTGCAAGGGGGCCGGGTGCAGGCGCCGGGTCAGCGCCACCGGCACCAGGCACAGCGCGAAGCACAGCGCCACCAGCATCAGCAGCTCCAGCCCCAGCGTCGGGTGTACGACCAGAGCCAACTGGCCAAGGATCAGTCCCAGATAGGAGGCCGCCATGTAGCCACTGAACACCAGGCCCCGCTGCTTGGCTTCAGCCTGCTCGTTGAGCCAGCTCTCGATGACCATGTACTGGCACATCATGCCCAGGCCCACCAGCATGCGCAGGAACAGCCAGAACGGCAGCCACTCCACCAATCCGTGGCCGAGCACCGCTGCGGTAACCACCCCCGCGCAGGCCACGTAGGCACGGATGTGCCCCACCCGACCGATCAGCCGATGCCCCAGCTTGCCACCCAGCACCAGGCCGAAATAGTTGGCCGCCATCAGTGCTCCGACCCACAGACCATCCACGGTATCGGCAAGACGCAAGGCCAGATAGGTACTGAGCAGACCGGAACCGAGCAGCATCAACAGAGTGGCAAAGTACAGCGAGCGGAATGACTTCCAGATCAGTCGCATTGGCGGGTAAAGCTCCTTGTACGGTAACCGGGTGAGCGTCACGCCTGTGCGGCGAGAACACGACGCTCCCAGGGCGTAATTTCATCGTAGAAGCTGGTCAGCTCCAGGGTCTTGCTGGCGATGTAACCTTCGATGAATTCCGCACCGAACAGTTCGATTGCCAACTCGCTGCGTTTCAGACGCTCGATCGCGGCGTGCATGGTACAGGGTAGCGCCAATTCATCCGGCACCTCGAACTCACCCTGGATCGGCGCGCTGGGCTGCAGCTCACGCTCCAGACCATGCAGCCCGGCCGCCAGGCTGGCAGCGAGGGCCAGATAGGGGTTGGCATCGGCACCCGGCAGACGATTTTCCACCCGCCGCGCCACCGGGGCACTGGCCGGAATACGCAGGCCGGCGGCGCGATTGTCCACCGACCAGCAGGCGTTGTTCGGCGACGCATAGGGATGACACAGGCGCTGATAGGAATTCACGTGCGGTGCGAACAGCAGGGTGAAATCAGCCATTGCAAACTGCTGACCGCCGATAAAGTGATAAAAAGCCGCTGTCGCCTCGCCATTGTCAGCACTGAAGATATTGCGGCCACTACCCTGCTCCACCACGCTCTGATGGATATGCATGGAGCTACCCGGCGTATGTGCCAGCGGCTTGGCCATGCAGACCACGGACAGTCCATGCTTGAAGCCGACCTCCTTGAGCAGGTGCTTGAACAGGAAGGTCTGATCGGCCAGCTGCAACGCGTCGCCGTGCAACAGGTTGATCTCGAACTGGCTGACGCCCATCTCGTGCATGAAGGTGTCGCGCGGCAGCCCTAATGCCTCCATGCAGCGATAGACCTCGGCGAAGAACGGCCGCAGGCCATTGCCAGAGCTGACGCTGAATGCCGAGCCACCGTCTTCACGACGGCCATCCAAGCCCACCGGCGGCTGGAACGGCTGCTGCGGGTCGGGGTTGGCGGCGAACACGAAGAACTCCAGTTCGGTCGCCACGACAGGCTGCCAGCCATGCTCGGCGTAGCGCGCCAATACCCGTTTGAGCAGACCGCGCGTGGAAAGCCCGGAGCTGCGCCCGTCCAGTTCGTCCGCGTCGCAGATGGCCAGTGCGCGCGGCGACTCGCTCCAGGGCAGACGATGAATCTGGCGAGGTTCGGCGTTAAGCAGCAGATCGCCATCGTCACCGCCGTAGAAACGTGCCGGCGGATAGCCGCCCATGATGCATTGCAACAGTACGCCGCGAGCGAGCTGCAGGCGCCGTCCCTCAAGGAAACCGCTGGCCGTCATCACCTTGCCGCGAGGAACGCCATTAAGGTCCGGAGTTACGCAATCGATCTCATCGATACCCTGTAGCAGGGTTTCCAGTGCCTGGCGGCTGGCAGTGCTCATCTTTTGTTGTCCTTGAATGACGCGGATACCGCCTGACGGCGACGATGCGTACAAAATACGCACCAGTCGTTCGATATTTCAAGCAGGCAAAGCTTGCCGAGATGCGACACCGGCTTGCACCCTGTCGTCCAGATACCAGCGGCTGGCACGAAGCGCCGTGAGGCTGTGCTAGAGTCGCGCGCTATTTTTTCGGCCGACCTTCCACAGGCTGCGCTGAAAGCCCTCTCGACCCAGGCGCGACGGCCTTTGCCGCACGCCCAGCAACCAGAGAACCACGCGATGTCCCAAGCCATCCACCCTGCCCTGCAGCTACTCAACCGCACCAGCCTGGTGACGCAGATCATCATCGGCCTGCTCGCAGGTATCGCCCTTGCCGTGATAGCCCCGCAGGCAGCGCTGTCCGTCGGCTTCATCGGCAACGTGTTCGTCTCGGCGTTGAAGGCGGTGGCGCCGGTACTGGTGTTCATCCTGGTGATGTCGTCCATCGCCAACCACCAGCAAGGCCAGCAGACCCACATTCGCCCGATCCTGTTGATGTACCTGATCGGCACCTTCAGCGCCGCCCTGGTCGCGGTGGTGGCCAGCTTCGCCTTCCCGTCGTCGCTGGTGCTGAGCAGCCAGGCCGCTGAACTGACGCCCCCCGGCGGCATCGGCGAGGTGCTCAAGACGCTGCTGATGAACGTGGTCGACAACCCGGTCAACGCGCTGCTGCATGGCAACTTCATCGGCATCCTGGCCTGGGCCATCGGCCTCGGTTTCGCCTTCCGTCATGCCAGCGCCAGCAGCAAGCAGCTGCTGGGCGACCTGTCCAATGGCATTACGGCCATCGTCAAGCTGGTAATCCGCCTGGCACCGCTGGGTATCTTCGGCCTGGTCGCCGCAACCCTGGCCGAATCCGGTTTCGACGCCCTGCTCGGCTACCTGCACCTGCTGGTGGTACTGGTCGGCTGCATGCTGCTGGTGGCCCTGGTGGTCAACCCGGCGCTGGTGTACTGGAAGACCCGCAGCAATCCCTACCCGCTGGTGTTCACCTGCCTGCGCGAAAGCGGCATCACAGCCTTCTTCACCCGCAGTTCGGCCGCCAATATTCCGGTCAACCTGCAGCTGTGCCAGCGCCTGGGCCTGCACGAAGAGACCTATTCGGTCTCCATTCCGCTGGGTGCCACCATCAACATGGCTGGTGCGGCCATCACCATCACCGTGCTGACCCTGGCTGCGGTGCATACCCTGGGTATCCCCGTCGATCTGCCCACCGCCCTGCTGCTGAGCGTGCTGGCCTCGATCAGTGCCTGCGGCGCATCCGGTGTCGCCGGCGGCTCGCTGCTGCTGATCCCGCTGGCCTGCAGCCTGTTCGGTATCCCCAACGAAGTGGCCATGCAGATCGTCGCCATCGGCTTCATCATCGGCATCGTTCAGGACTCGGCAGAAACCGCGCTGAACTCTTCCACCGACGTGCTGTTCACTGCCGCCGCGTGCAAGGCCGAAGAACAGCGTCAGGCCTGAATCTCAGGGGCTCGTCCATCAGGCGAGCCCCTCTCCACCTCGCGGTGCAGGCACTACAAAATTGATAACGATTAGCGTTTGAATTAGATTGACGCCCTTCGCAACCCCACCGCGGACGGCTTCATGTTCGAATTGCAAAGCGTCAGTTTCAGCATTCCTGAACGCACCCTGCTGCATCCCCTGAACCTGCACATCGATGCCGGACGCATGGTCGGCCTGATTGGCCACAACGGTTCAGGCAAATCTACCCTGATCAAATTGCTCGCCCGCCAGCAGTCGCCCAGCGGTGGACAGATCCTGCTCGACGGCAAACCGCTGCCAGCCTGGGGTCAACGCGATTTCGCCCGCCAGGTGGCCTACCTGCCTCAGCAGTTGCCGCCGACCGAGGGCCTGACCGTTCGCGAGCTGGTGGGCTTTGGCCGTTACCCCTGGCACGGCGCCCTTGGCCGCCTGGGCAGTGAAGACCGCGCACATATCGAGCGCGCCCTGGACCTGACCGACACCGGCGTGTTTGCCGATCGCCTGGTGGATCATCTGTCCGGCGGTGAGCGCCAGCGCGTCTGGCTGGCCATGCTGCTGGCGCAGAACACCCGTTACCTGCTGCTCGACGAACCCACCTCGGCGCTGGACATCGCCCATCAGGTGGAAGTCCTGTCACGCGTTCATGACCTCAGCCGCGAGTTGGGCCTGGGTGTGCTGGTAGTGCTGCACGACATCAACATGGCTGCGCGCTATTGCGACCACCTGCTGGCTCTGCACAGCGGTCGTCTACTGGCACAAGGCAGCCCGGCCGAGCTGATGCACAGCGAAACCCTGGAGCGCATCTACGGCGTACCCATGGGCGTGATGGCCAATCCGGCGGACGGCTCGCCAATCAGCTACCTGTACTGAACGGGTCGCCTCAAGACGCCGAACCGGCCGCCTGCGCTGGGGGCTCGTCGAGCAGCGGGCAGTTCTCGCACAGTTCCAGTTCGGGCAGCAGATAGCGAATACAACACACCCGCCGCTGCCGCCACGGCAACGCAGCGCCCTGCAGCTCGACATAACGCACCGGCTGATACAACGGATTGCGCCGCCCATCAGGCCGCTGAGGGGCCTGCAAGAGGCTGAACCCATCGGCCAGCAGTGGCGCCGGAAGTACCTTGCCCAGCGCCGTCAGAATCCACTCGAAATAGTTGCCGGCGTTGCTCCAGAGCACCTTGGGCGCGATCTTCACCTGCGTGGTGAATGCCTGGATCAAGGGAGCCAGATGATCGTGCTGGAGATGGGCGAAACGCTCGAAGGGATCGCCCGGAGCGAACGCCTCCCCCGCATCGCGCAGCTTGAACGCCTGTGGCAGGTGCTGCTCATCGAGCACCACCTCGATGTCATCGAGATCTAGCGGCAAGCGCCGGTTCAGCACCAGCGTGGCAGCCACCACTGGCGGGATCAGGCGCACGAAATAATGCTTCGACCACTGCGACAGCAGCGCACGGCGATCACCGCCCGGATACGCCTCACCGAAGCGCGCCAGCAGCGCCGGCAGCCCTTCGGCGCTGAGCAATTCGCGCAGCGGCACCGAGGGCCGAGGGTCATCGTGCAGCACCAGGGTGTCCCGATAAGAGGAGAAGTCGCCGATGAACAGCGGCGCCAGTGCCTCAATCACCCTGAGCGATTCCCGACGCGTTCAATACAGCACCCCGCTATCAAAAAAGCGCTCGCGGCCGATGGCCATCAGCGCGGCGCGCTTGTGAGGAAAATCGAACTCCTTTTCCCGGTAGTAACCCAGCGTCTGCATGTAGCTGATCATCTTCGCGTTGTCGGCACGCGGCTCGGCCACCACCAGGTTTGTACGCGGATCGTCGAGAAAGGCGTAATGGGTCAGCGCTGCCAGCCAGCTTGCGACCTTGTGCGGCCCGCGATGGGCCTGCTCCCCCACCAGCATGTGGATACCGCGATCATAGTCGTCCACAGGGTAGAAAGGCGCAATGCGGTCTTCCTTGGCCCAGTAGAGCTCGAAGTAGGCGAAAGGCTGGTCGTCGAAGCAGCCGATCAGGCTGTAGACATGCGGATCAGCAGCGATGGTTTCGAGATAGCTGCGATGCTGCCCCAGATCGCCACCCTCCTGCCAGAAATGCAGCACGCGCGGCGTGTTCTGCCAGCGATTGAAGCGCTGCAGATCCTGCTCGATGTCCAGCGTACGCAGGGATATCCAGGCACCCAGGCGTGCATCGAAACGCCGGTAGACCTCGCCCCGGGGCTTGGGTCGACGTTGAGGATGACGCTTGCCGTCGCTCATCAGCATCTGCTGCGGATACGGCGGTAGCGCCTGGCGCAGCCAGGGCTGTGGCACTTGCCAGAACAGGCTGCGCTCGACCTGCGCGCTGGTCATGTCGGCATCGTCGCGCAGCCAGTCGCCACAGGCCTGCAGCGCTTGCCGATCCAGCCCCTGCCAGAGTAGACGTGGCGCCTGCGGATGAGCGGCGAGCCACCAATAACTGGCGCACCACAGCGCATCGGCCAGATCGGCCGTGGCCACTTCCAGCACCTGCACAGTATTTGCCTCGACCGTGCGCAACTGCATCAGCGGCCGACCGTCGCAGGTCAGCCAGATCGCAGAGTCGCGCGACTCGCCTTGCAGCACACGCCCGTCAGGCAGTGGTAATGCATTCATTGGAAGCCCTCCTGACCGTAGGCCTCGGCCATCGCCACCACCACCTTGCGCGGCCCCTTGAAGGGATCACGAGCATGGGCAGTGAGCATGTTGTCGAGCATCAGAATGTCGCCGTCGCGCCAGGGGAAACGAATGGTGCAGGCGTCCAGCACGCCACGCACCTCATCCAGCAGGCTGGCCTCGATGGGCGTACCATCGCCGAAGTAGACGTTGCGCGGCAGCCCTTCGAGACCGACCGCGTCGATCAGCACCTCCTGGGTATCAGCATCCAGGGCCGACAGATGGAACAGGTGCGCCTGGTTGAACCAGACCCAGTCACCGGTACGCGGATGCTGGGCGACGCCCTGGCAAAGCTGGCGCGTACGCAGTTCGTCATCGCCGAGCCATTCGAAGTCGATGCGGCGGGCGCTGCAATAGCGCTCCACCTCCTGGCGATCTTCGGTATTGAAGACCTGCTGCCAGGGCAGATCCAGACCATTGCCGTAATTGCGCACGTAAAGCAGACCGCGCTCGGCGAAGCGCTGGCGAATGGCCGGATCGATACGGCGGAACACCTCACGGCTGTCGGCAATCGGCGTCTCGCCGCCCTGCTCGGCCGCCTGAGCGCAATAGAACCAGATACGCAGCGGCCATTCGGTGGTGTAGGCCTGCTCGTTATGCAGCGGAATCGGGCGGTGAGCCGGAAATTCGGTGGAGGTATACACCCCGCCTGCACTCACCCGACTACGCGGCGTGGAGCCAAACTCGTAGCTCAGCAACGGATGGCCAAAGGCGCCGGCAAACTGCTGGAAGCTGGCCACATCGACATCGGCGAAACCGCTGAACAGCAGACCACCGCTCACCTCGAGATGCTCGGCCACCAGTTGCTGCAAAGTCGGCAGATGTTCGTGCAAGCCCTGCCCCGCCTGCAGCGGGCTGACGCGCATGGGCAGGCCGGCTTCGATGCTCAGGGCGACATGCGCCAGATCGGTCACTTGATTCATCGTCGCGCTCCCGGCAGGTCGCTGTTCACGCCATGGCCTGGCGCAGGCTCAGCGGGCGCATATCGGTCCAGACCTCTTCGATGTGGGCCAGGCAGGTGGCCTTGTCGCCGGACACGCCCACAGCCGACCAACCCTCGGGAATGGCCTTGTACTCGGGCCAGATGGAATACTGCTGCTCATGATTGATCACGACCAGAAAGCGCGCGTTCTCGTTGTCGAAGCTCATGCGATGACCTCTGTGAAAGTGACTTGCCCCTGGCCAGTAGTGATAGCCGCCAGGCTCCTCTTAAAGGACGAACGGCCGGGGACAAAATTCAACGATTCATCGCCTCGATCGCCTCGCGCACCTGGGTCGCGATAGCAGCAGTCGAGCGTGGACCACCAAAGGTCCAGTACGGTGTGGGAAGAAAGGCGTAACGCTGCTGCTGAGCGACCGGCAGCGCCTTCCACAGGGGGCTGGCGAAGAATGGCGCCTGCTCCTGCCCTCCGATGAACAGCACGCGCAGCCCCGGCTCGCTGGCGAAGCTGCGCATATCGATGCGCCGATGCAGGCTGTGCGCAGAACGCAGCGTCCAGGGCGAGCGCACCTCCAGGCGATTCATCAGGCTGCCGATCAGCGTCTGCTGGTTGAGGGCGATGAAACTGCCCTGCTGCACCAACGGATAGAGCACAGCAACCGGCTCGCCCTGCAGGTCTTGCTCACGCACGGACTGACGCGCCGCTTCCAGCGCCTGCTGACCTTCGCGGATCACGGCAGCGGCCTGCGCCTGGCGTCCGGTCAGACGCCCGAGGTGCTCCAGCATGGCCTCGCCGATGACCACGCCGTCATAGCCAGCCGATGCCAGCGACACCTGGTAGATGAGTGTCGGCGCCAGGCCATCGAGACGCTCGAACAACGGCAGGTGCAGGTAGGCCACACCGACGATCAGATCCGGCTCGAGTCGGGCGATAGCCTCCAGATTGGGTTGTTGCGCGCTGCCCAGCGCCACGCTGCGCTCGAGCAGGTCGTTGCCGATACCGATGTAACGGCGATAGCTGGCCAGGTTAGCTACGCCGACCGGCTCGATTCCCAGCGATACCAGCAGCTCGGTACTCAGCTCATCGAGGCTGACGATCCGCTGCGGCGCGTCTCCAACGCCGGCCGACTGCCGGGCCACCAGTTGCGCATCGGCCGCCCAGGCACCCTGCGCCAGACAGAGCAGCAATGCCACACAAAAAAGACGCAGCATCGCCACCGCACTAGCTCCTTTTGTCAATGAAATAGACGCGGCTGAGCAGCAGCAGGAACAACGGCGCACCGATGGCGGCCGTAGCGATTCCCAGCGGGATGTCCAGCGGCGCGAGCAGCACGCGTCCGAGCAAGTCGGCCGAAGCCAGCAGGGTCGCGCCCAGCAGCGGCGCCGCCAGCAAGCGTTGGCGAGCACGATGAAAGCCCAGCAAACGCACGCCATGTGGCACCAGCAAGCCGATGAACGCCACCGGCCCAACCACCGCAACCGCCGCCGCGATCAATGCACTGGCCAGTACGATCAGCAATACGCGCCGGCTTGGCACCGACAGCCCGAGGCTGCCGGCCACACCATCGCCCAGCTGCAGCAGATCCATCCAGCGCGTGGTCGCCGCGCACAGCGCCAGGCCAATCACCAGCCAGGGCAACATGGCCTGCAGATCGCCCCAGGTGCGCCCGTAGCTGCTGCCCACCATCCAGATCAGCGCCTGGGCGATATTGCTGGTGAACTGCGCCATCAGCAGGCTCACCACGGCCAGCACCACACCGCTGATGGCAAAGCCGGTGAGCGTCACGCGCAGCGGCTCCAGGCCATGACGCAGATTGAGGCCGATGACGATCACCAGTGCCAGGCCAGCGCCCAGCCAGGCCAGCGGAAAGCGCCAGGCAACGGCCAGCTCGGGCATGAAGATCAGTGCCAGCAGCACCACCAGTGCCGCCATCTGGCTCACCCCGAGAATTTCCGGGCCGGCCAGCGGGTTGCGCGTGACCGCCTGCAACAGCATTCCGGCGGTCGCCAGCAATGCCCCGGCGGCCATGTCCACCAGCAGGCGCGGCAGGCGCAGATCGAGCAGGGTCATGGCCAACGGCTCGCCGCTCCACACCCGCTGCCAGAATGCCCAGACGCCCGACTCACCCTGCGCCGTGCCCGCTACCAGCAGCGCCAGGCAGATCAGCACTGCGAGCACGACGAACGACCACAAGGGCAGGCGCATGGCCCGGTTTTCGCCCGGCATGCTCGCCGTAACCGCCGCCGCTGGCGCGCTGCGCCCGTAACGCAGCAGCAAGAGGATCGCCAGCGAACCGAGAATCGCCGACAGCACCCCCAGCGGCAGCTGGAACCAGGGCTCCACCGCCGCCACCAGCGCATCGGCGAGTACCGTCAGCAGTGCGCCCCAGATCGCACACAAGGGGATCAACCGCGAAGGCCGCACCACGGCGAAGGCAAAGCGCAGCAGGTTCGGCGTGATCAGCCCGATAAAGCCCAGCGGTCCGGCCAGATGGATCGCCAGTGCCGCCAGCAGGCTGCCGAGGACGATGCTCAGCCCTTTCAGCCAGGCCGGGGAAAGCCCCAGCGAGCGCATCTGTCCGTCGCCCAGCACCGCCAGGTTCATCGGTCGCATCAGCATCAGCAGAGTCAGGGCAATCAGCGGCAACAGATACAGCGCCGGCTTCATAGCGCCCCAACCCAGCTGCTGCAGCGAGCCAGTGTTCCACAGCGACACCACCATCGCGGCCTGGTCGTTGAGGCTGAGAAACAGCGCGATCAGCGCGGCGAAGGTCTGCGCTACCGCCACCCCGGCCAGGGTCAGGCGCAGCGGCGAGGTGTTCCAGCCGCCAGCCATGAGGAAAGTAAACAGCGCCGCCAGCAGGCCACCGACGAAGACCAGCGGCAGGCCCAGGGCGCTGGGCAGAAGCATGCCGAGGATCACGCCCAGTTGCGCTCCGGCGGTGATGCCGAGCAGATCCGGCGACACCAGCGGGTTGCGCGTGATCAGTTGCATGATCGCCCCGGAAACGCCCAGGCAGGCGCCCACCAGAACCCCGGCAAAGGCGCGTGGCAGCTGGGTCCACCACAGCAGCAGGCCGTCGAGCGATGGCGTCGACGACAGCGGCGCCAACCAGGCCTCGGCCGTTGGCCAGGGGTGGCGCAACACGCCCTGCCACAGCAGCATGGCCAGCAGCAGCGCGAGCCCCAGCAGCGCCAGGCCAGCGTGACCGAGCCCGCGTGCAGTGGCTGGCTGCCCGGGGCGACTCAAACTCGTCATCCGTTGTCCTTACCTATGCAAAAAGGCGAAGGGTTGCCCCCTCGCCTTGGTTTGCTTACTCGCTTGCCGCTTACCAGCGCAGCGACACGGTACCGAGGAAGGTGCGCTCGTCGCCCCAGTAGCAGCGCCCGGCATTGTTGCAGCCTGCCACGTACTCCTGATCGAAGACGTTCTTGGCATTGAGATCGACCGACCAGTTCTCGTCGATGTCATAGCCGATGGCGGCATCGACCAGGGTCACGTCGCCGGTGTCCAGCTTGCCGTAGAGACTCTCGGCGGTGTAGGCAAAGGTGCTGTCGAAGTGACGCACGCCGCCACCCAGACGCAGACCACGCAACGCACCATCGAGGAAGCGGTAGTTGGCCCAGATCGATGCCTGGTTGCGCGGCACACCGGTCATCTGATGACCTTCGAGCAACGAGCCCGGCGCATCCTTGGTAATCCGTGCATCGGTGTAGGTGTAGGCCGCAGTGACATTCAGGTTGGCGCTGATATCGCTGTTGATCTCCAACTCGACACCCTTGGAGCGGCTTTCGCCGACCTGACGGTAATCACCACTATCAAAGATGACATCGTTCTCTTTACGCAGATCGAATACGGCAGCAGTGAACATGGTGTTCCAGCCCTTGGGCTCGTACTTCAGACCCACCTCGTACTGCTCGGCGGTAATCGGATCCAGAGGGCCGCTGGCGCTGGTGGTCTGCTGCACAGGAACGAACGAGGTGGAATAGCTGACGTAGGGCGACAGACCATTCTCGAACTGGTACATCACACCGGTTTGCCAGGTGAAGTCGCGGTCGGTGTAGTCCAGGTCGGACTCGGCGCTGCTGAAAGGACTGCTGACATCACGCTTGTTGCGGTACTGGCTATCCACCGTATCGAAACGACCGCCAAGCAGGAAGATCCAGTTCTCGTACTTGCTCTGAAGCTGACTGTAGAGACCGGTCATCTGCTGATCGAGCTGCGAGTTCTGAATGGTGAACGGCGTGGTCGGCTCGCTGGTCCAGACCGGATTGAAGACATTGATCGACGGGCCAGGGCCAGCGCTCCAGTCCTGGTTGAAGGACGTACGGTCAAAACTGGCGCCGACCAGCAGCGTGTGCTGCAGGGCACCGGTATCGAACTTGCCTTCGAGCTGGTTATCCAGCGAATAGGTGATGGACTTGTTGTAGCGGTCGTAGGCCTGCAACGTCAGATTTGTACCAAAACCATTGTTATTCAAATTACTAACTGGCCAGGTTTCATTACGCTGAATGCGCGACTGCATGTAGCGCGAGTTCTGGCGGAACTGCCAGTCGTCGTTGAAGCGATGGGTGAACTCGTAACCCAGGGTCCACACCTCGCGCTCGAAGGTGTTCCAGTCCTTGTTACCGAGGAAGGTGTCCTTGTCGAGCTTGCCATTCGGATTATTCAGCAGCGTACCGGCCGCCGGCAGGCCCAGCTCCAGCTTGGTGCGGTCCTTCTGGTAGGTCGACAGCAGCGTCAGGCTGTTGTAATCGTCGAAGTTCAGCGTCAACGACGGGGCGATATAGATGCGGTTGTCCTGCACGTGATCGACCTGGGTATCGGCCTCACGGCCAACCATCACCACGCGACCCAGGACATTACCGCTGTCATTCAGCGGCCCGGAGACATCCAGGTTGAGCTGGCGACGGTCGTTGGAGCCATAGCTGAGCTGCACTTCGCCCTGTGGGGCGGCGGTCGGGCGCTTGCTCACCAGGTTGACCAGGCCGCCCGGCGCGTTCTCGCCATAGAGAATCGAGGTCGGCCCACGGAACACCTCTACCCGTTCCAGACCATAGGGTTCGCTGGTGGTGTCGTAGCGGTTGCCCTGCACGCGCAAACCGTCACGCAGCAGGCCGTAGCCGTAGTCGGTGGCGTTAAAGCCGCGAATGAAGAACAGGTCACCCGCCAGGCCATCACCGGCAGCGAATGGGGGCGCGAAGATACCCGGCACGTAGCCCAGCACATCGGTGAGGCTCTGCGACTTCTGGTCTTCGATGCGTTTGCGGGTCACCACCGACACCGAACGCGGTGTCTCCGACAGCGGTGTGCTGGTTTTGCTGGCGGTCAGGCTTTTCTCGGCCTTGTAGCCGTAATCCGGGCCTTGTGGGCGGTCCAGTTCGCCAGTGACCGTTTGCGCAGGCAATGTCACCTGATTGGCCTCATCGCTCTCCTGCGCCTGAACCACGCCATGGCATGTGGCTGCAATCACCACGGCCAGGCACTTCAGTTGAAAACGTCCAGCACCTTGCACTGCTTTCGACATCATCTTCTCCCCGATACCGCCAGCCAATCCGCTGGCCTGTCAAAAAAACGCTGGCTAGCCTAACCAATATCAATGCAAAACTAAATAGTAATTTTTATCATTTAGATGGCAATTTGATACAACCTTGCCATCACCCGTTAAAGGGGCACGTTCTGCTATCGATTGCTTGGGCAGCCGCTGAAATGGCCGTCACTCCCGTTCAGGCGGGAAGCCAGCCCACATCGAATGGGCTCCCGCCTTCGCGGGAGTGACGGTGAAGCGCTCTTAATGGTTGACCGCAGCGTCGAGCGCACTGGCGAAGATTTCCGCCACCTGATCCACCTGTGCAGCCGTGATGATCAGCGGCGGCAACAGACGCAGAACGCTGGAATGGCGCCCGCCCACCTCCAGGATCAGGCCACGGCGCAGGCACTGCTGCTGCACGGCCGAGGCCAGCGCGCGGTTGTGCGGTGCGTGGCCCATGGCGTCCGCCCTGCCCTGTGGATCGACCATCTCCACTCCGAGCATCAGGCCCCTGCCGCGTACTTCGCCAATCTGCGGGTAGCGCGCCTGCAAGGCCTGCAGATGAGCACAGAGGCGTTCGCCCATGGCGGCGGCGTGCTGATCCAGACGCTCCTCGCGGATCAGGCGCAAGGTGGCTGCGCCTGCGGCCATGGCCATCTGGTTGCCACGGAAGGTGCCGGCGTGCGCCCCTGGCTGCCAGCGGTCGAGATCCTTGTGGTAGACCACCACTGCCAGCGGCAGGCTACCGCCGATGGCCTTGGACAGCACCAGCACATCCGGTGTGATGCCGGCATGCTCGAAGGCGAACAGCTTGCCGGTGCGCCCAATGCCACACTGCACCTCATCGAGAATCAGCGGCACGCCGGCCTCACGGGTGATGCGCCGAATGCCGCGCAACCAGTCGGCAGACGGAGCGATCACCCCGCCCTCGCCCTGCACCGTCTCGAGAATCATGCCGGCAGCCGGCAGCACACCGCTTTCCGGGTCGCATAACTGATTCTCGATGTAATGCAGACCGACGCGCTCGCCTTCGGCACCGCCTAGGCCGAACGGGCAGCGGTAGCCGTAGGGGTACGGCAGCATCTGTACGCCACTGATCATGCCGTCCAGATACTGCTTCGGCCCCAGGCTGCCCATCAGGCTCAGGGCACCCTGGGTCATGCCGTGGTAGGCGCCGTGGAACGCCAGCATCTGGCTGCGCCCGGTGGCCGTGCGCACCAGCTTCAATGCCGCTTCCACCGCATCGGTGCCGGCCGGCCCGCAGAACTGGATGCGCGCATCGCGGGCGAACTCGGCCGGCAGGCAGGCGAACAGTTCATTGATGAACTCGTCCTTGGCTTCAGTCATCAGGTCCAGCGTGTGCAGCGGCCGCTTGCCATCGAGCAGGCCGCGAATGGCCTGCAGAACCACGGGATGGTTGTGCCCCAGCGCCAGGGTGCCGGCACCGGCCAGGCAATCGATGAACCAGCGCCCCTCGCTATCCTGTACATGGATGCCCTCGGCGCGGCGTAGCTCCAGCGGGATGCGCCTGGGATAACTGCGCGCGTTGGACTCCACTTCGCTCTGGTGCTGCAGCCTGGCCGTGCTGGCGAAGCGATAGTCGGCGCCACGCAGCGTCGCCTCCGGGCCAAGATCGAGCGCCACAGGCATGGGCAGCGGATCGTAATGCGGTTCAATTTGCATAATCGAGACTCTCCAGGCCCAGTGGCCGTGACGATTGATCGAGCGCAGCCAGTTGCCGGCTCAGGTGTTCGATAAAGGACGGATCGCGGACGATGCCCAGGTGGTCGGCCTGGACCCAGCTCGACAAGTGCAACTCGCGGCCCAGGGCGCTCTGCAGCAGCGCCTCGCCGTTGCGGTTGTTCTCCGGCGATTGCGCCGCCCACCAGGCCTGCACCGGGCTACGCAGCGGCTGGATGTGTCGGTGCTGCCCAGCCAGCGCGTGCATGTGTCGCTCAAGGGCGAGCAACTGTTGCCAGTCGTCGTCGCCTGTGGCCGATGCCTCTGCCACGTCAGCGCGTGGGGCGCGGGCCAGACCGGCACCGGGGACATAACCGTCGACCAGGCCGACGAAGGCCAGCGTCTTGCCTAGGCGTTCCAGCAGCCGGGCCATGGCCAGCACCAGGGCGCCGCCCATCGACCAGCCGAGCAGGTGATACGGTCCCTGCGGCTGGGTTTCCAGCATCACCCTGACGTAATCGCGGGCCATCTGTTCCAGGCTCTGATCACGCCAGGCCGGCTGCAGCAATTGCCGGTTCTGCAGACCGAATACCTGCCAGTGCGACGCCAGGGCGCGGGCCAGCGGGTAGTAGCCGACCAGCGTGCCGCTCACCGGATGAACGCAGAACAGCGTGGGCCGTTCGGCATCCGCCTGGTTCAGGCGCAGCAAGGGGCTGGGCGCGGCAGCCGTCGTGACTTGCGGGCTTGGAACAGACACGGCCGGCGTGTCGTCGATCAGGGCTTGGAGCGCATCGCCCACCGCCGCCAGTAACGCCTCGATGCGTTGCAGGCGATGGCGTTGCGCACTGAATCGACAACTGAGGCTCAGACGACCGGCGAACACCTGGCCGTTGATCTCCAGCTCGCGGGTCAGCGCCGTGGCCGGGTCGACCAGGGTGCCCGGCGACTCGCTGGCGGGCGCGAAGTGACCATCGCCAAGCTGCGCATCGAACTGCCCCAGGTAGTTGAAGGCGATATCCGGCTCACCCAACTCGGCCAGGCTGCGACGTTGCTCGGCGTTACCCAGGTAACGCAGCAGGCCATAACCCAGGCCCTTGTTAGGCAAGCTGCGCAGGCGCTGACGCACATCGGCTAGGGTCTGCGACAGCGTTTCCTGCGCCTGCAGACGCAGCGGGTAGAGGCTAGTGAACCAGCCCAGCGTGCGCCCGATATCCTGCTCGGCCTGTTCGTCGAGCCATTCACGCCCATGTCCTTCCAGGGCGATCAGGCTGTCATCGAGGCCACTCCAGCGTCGCAACCCTTCGGCCAACGCGGCGAGCAGCACTTCGTCCATGCGCGCATCGCGCTGCTTCAGGATTTCGCGCAGCAGACGCTGGGTCTGCGCTTCGCTCAGTTGCCAGGTACAGGTCTGCACCTGAGCATGGCTCGCCTCGCCGGCAGGGTCATCCACGGGCACACTCTGGCTGGCACGCTGCGCCTGCCAGTAGCCCATCTCGCTGGCCAGTGGCGCGCCTTGTGCGTGACGCCACAGGTGCTCGACCCAGGTCTGGTAGCTGCCCGGCCTGTCACCGAGATCGACTGGCTGGCCGGCCACAGCCTGCTGGTAGGCGCGGGCCAGATCATCCAGCAGGACGCGCCAGGAGACGCCATCGATGATCAGGTGGTGAGCGGCGAGCAGCAGGCGCTGGCTGCCATCGGGCATGTCAGCGAGCAGCACCCGCAGCAGCGGACCGTGATGCAGGTCCAGGCTGCGCTGGGCGACCTCACATTGCGCCTGCAGGGCTGCGTCCGAGTCGATGCGGCGCTGCCAGAACAGACGCGCAGCCTGCTCCTCGTCCCGGTAGAAGGCCTGCCAGTTGCCCGTTTCTTCCTGACGGAAGGCCAGACGCAGCGCATCGTGATGCTCGATCAGCCCCTGCAGCGCGCTCAGCATATGGGCAGCGTGCAGTGGTCGGCGCACATCCAGCAGCAAGGCCTGGTTCCAGTGCGCACGGTTGGCCATGGGCAAGGAGAAGAAATGCGCCTGGATAGGCGTCAGCGGCAGCTCGCCACTGGCCCACTGCACCGCCACGGTTTGAGTGCCGATAGGCCTCATTACCATAGCCAGATCGGCCAGACGCGGATGCTGGAACACCGCCTTGGGCGTCAGCTCCCAGCCGGCCTTGCGCAGCCGCGTGACCAGGCTCAGGGACTGGATCGAATCGCCACCCAGGGCGAAGAACTGGGCATCGCGGCTGATCTGGCCAATACCAAGCAGCTCGCTCCACAGCTCGGCCAGCAATTGCTCCTGCGCGGTGCGCGGCGCCTGGTACTCGCCCGCTTCCACCTGCGGCTCCGGCAGACTCTGCCGATCCAGCTTGCCGTTGGGCAGCAGCGGCAAGCGCTGCAGCGCCAGGATATGACTTGGCACCATATGCCCCGGCAGGCGCTGCTTGAGCTGTGCGTTCAGTTCGCTCTCACTCAAGCCCTCGCCGCTGACATAGCCCACCAGGCGCTTGCCCGCCGCGCTGTCCTTGACCACCACCAGCGCTTCGCCCACACCGGCGCAGGCTTTCAGCGCCGCCTCGACTTCGCCGATCTCGATGCGGAAACCACGCAGCTTGATCTGCTGATCCAGCCGGCCGAGGTATTCCAGTTGACCGTCTTGGCCCAGGCGCACGCGGTCGCCGGTGCGATAAAAGCGCTCGCCGGGGCGATACGGGTTGGGCACGAAGCGCTCGGCGGTGGCGCCTGGTCGATCCAGATACCCCCGAGCCAGCAGCCCGCCCAGATACAGCTCGCCAGCCACACCGACCGGCAACAGGTTGAGGTCGGCATCCAGCACGTAACCCTGACGCGCGCCGACGCGATCACCAATTGGCGCATAGGCGGTAGTGAAGTCGGCCGTGGCCGCCGACACACGCCAAATGGTCGGGGTGACCACGGTTTCGGTCGGGCCGTAGCCATTGATGATCCACTGCGGCTGCAAGCTGCGAATCACCTGCTGCAACAACTCGCGACTGAAGGCTTCACCGGCGAAGCAGTAGGTTTTCACCCCGGGCGCTTTGCCGCATTGCTCGGCCCATTCGGCCAACTGGCGCAGATAGCTCGGCGGCAAGGCCACCACGCTGATGCCTTCTGCGATCAGGCAGTCGTAGGTTTGCTGCACGCTCCACAGCTGCTGGTCACGGATCACCACGCGCGCGCCATGGCTCAGTGGCGTCAGCCAACGCTCGTGAGCGCCGTCGAAGCTGACCGAGAGGAAATGCAGCTCGCGGTCCTCGGCGGTCAGTTCGTAACGCTCGCCAATGGCCTGGCAATGCAGCGCAATAGCGCCGTGGGCCACCGCAACGCCCTTGGGCTTGCCGGTGGAGCCGGAGGTGTAGATCAGATAGGCCAGTTGCTCGGGGTGAATATTCACCTCAGGCGCCTGCTCTGGCTGATCGTTCAGCTGCAGCTGATCGAGGTCGAGCACCTCGATACCGGCCACTTCGGGCAAGCGTGGCAGGGCCGCCTGATGGCTCAGCAGCAGCTTCACCCCGGCGTCTTCGAGCATGTAGCGCAGGCGCTCGCCGGGATAATCCGGGTCCAGCGGCACATAGGCACCGCCAGCCTTGAGCACCGCCAGCAGGGCGACGAACAGTTCGATGCCGCGCTCCAGGACCACACCGACGCGCACCTCGGCACCGACGCCACGGGCGATCAGCTGGTGGGCCAGGCGATTGGCGCGGGCTTCCAGCTCGGCGAAGCTCAGACGCTGCTGGCCATTTACCAGGGCGATGGCCGTCGGGCGCAGACGTGCCTGTTCGGCAATGCTCTGTGGCAGAAGCTGGATAGCGCTCGGAACGGGTGTTGGGTCGTTCCAGGCCTCGACTTCGGCCACCTCCGACTCACTCAACAATGGCAGATCGGCCAGCGACGCCTGTGGCATACGACATGCACTGTCAAGCAGGCGCAGGAACTGGCTAGCTAGGCGCTCGACGCTGGAGGCGTCGAACAGATCGGTGGCGTAATCCAGGTAGGCCTCGATGCGGCCATCGGCCTGTTCGAGGGTGCCCAGCACCAGGTCGAAGTGAGCGCTCTGCCCCTGGCAGTCGAGGTTTTCGCAATGCAGGCCGGGCAACGTCTGCAGGGCGCTCTGGTCCTGCCGTTGATGGTTGTACGCCACCTGGAACAGCGGGTTATGGCTCAGACTGCGCTCCGGCTGCAGGGCATCGACCAGTTGCTCGAAGGGCACATCCTGGTGGGCCTGGGCACCGACCACCCGCGCCTTGACCTGACGCAGCAGGTCGACGAACGAGTGCTGCGCATCCACTTCACTGCGAATCACCAAGGTGTTGACGAACAGGCCGATCAGCCCCTCGCTCTCGCCCTGGGTACGCCCGGCCACCGGCACGCCAATGCGCAGGTCGTGCTGGCCGGTCAGGCGATACAGCAGGCTCTGGTAGACCGCCAGGATCAGCATGAACGGCGTCACTTCGTACATTTGCGCCTGCTCACACAGTCGTGCGGCCAGGCTGGCAGGCACGCTAAAGGCATGCCGCGCCCCCTGCCCCAGACGCACGGCCGGACGCGGCCGGTCTGCCGGCAGCTCCAGCAGCGGCTGTTCGCTGCCGAGTTGCTCGCGCCACCACTGCACCTGTTCGGCCAGGCGACTGCCAGTGAGATGATCGCGCTGCCACAGGGCGTAGTCGGCGTACTGGATCGGCAGCGCCGCCAGTTCAACCGGTTGCCCTTCGGCATGGCCTCGATAGAGCGCAGCGAACTCGTCGAGCAGCACCTGGATCGACCAACCGTCGGCGATGATATGATGCAGGCAGAGCACCAGTACATGCTGCTCCGGGCTCACTTCGATGAGCGCCACACGCCAGGGCGGGCTCTGTTCCAGATCGAAGGGACGTCGATTGACACAATCGACCTGCTGCTGCAGTTGCGCCTCGTCCTGCGCCTGTAGGCGCTCGATGACTACCGCAGTGGTCTGCTGCACGCACTGCAAAGGCTCACCCGCGTCGCCACTGGCGAAGGTGGTGCGCAGGCTTTCATGACGCTGGGCCAGGGTGTCGAAGCTGCGTTGCAGCGCCGAGACGTCCAGCTCCCCCATCAAACGCACGGCGCAAGGCAGGTGGTAGGCCAGGCTGTCGGGCTCCAGCTGGGCGAGGAACCACAGGCGCTGCTGAGAGAAGGACTGCGGGCTGCGTGCTGCACGCTGGCGAGCCTGCGGACCGAAGCCAGGCGCGGCGTCGGCAGTCGCCAGTTGCAGAACCAGGGCACTGAGGGTGCTGGCTTCGAAGGCGGCGCGCAGCGGCAGCTCACGCTGCAGTTGGCGACGAATCTGCGACACCAGTTGCGTGGCCATCAGCGAATGACCGCCGAGGGCGAAGAAGTCATCCTCACGCCCTACCCGTTCTACACCCAACAGCTCCTGCCAGATGCTTGCGAGTTGGCTTTCCAGCCCGGGGCGCGGCGCCTGGTAGTCACGCTGAACGCGCTGCGGTTCCGGAAGCGCCTTGCGCTCCAGCTTGCCATTGGGCGACAGCGGCAGACGTTCGAGCGGGACGAAGTAGCTCGGCAGCATGAACTCGGGCAGGCGCTGTTTCAGCCGCGCCCGCAGCTCGACCTCGTCGTAATCGCTGCCGACCACATAGGCCACCAGTTGCTGGTCGCGCACCAGCACCACCGCCTCACGCAGCGCAGGATGTTCCAGCAGTGCTGCCTCGATCTCGCCCAGTTCGATACGCAGGCCGCGCAACTTCACCTGATGGTCGATGCGGCCCAGGTATTCCAGCACGCCCTCTTCGGTCCAGCGCGCCAGGTCGCCGCTGCGGTACAGACGCTGACCACCGCCGAAGGGGCTGGCGACGAAGCGTTCGGCGGTCAGCCCCGGACGACGGTGGTAACCCCGCGCCAGGCCGACGCCACCGATATACAGCTCCCCGGCCACACCGATGGGCTGCGGGTTGAGGCGTTCGTCGAGGATATGAATCTGCAGGTTGGCGATTGGCCGACCAATCGGCACGCTGCGCCGTTCCTGGCCGCTGCAGCGCCAGTGGGTCACGTCAATGGCCGCTTCGGTCGGGCCATACAGGTTGTACAGCTCGGCCTGCGGCAGCAGTTGCCGCGTACTGCTGGCCAGTTCCGCCGGCAGCGCTTCGCCGCTGCAGACGATGCGCCGCAGGCTCTCGCAGCTGTGCAAGTCACCATGGCCGATAAAGGCCGCCAGCATCGAGGGGACGAAGTGCAAGGTGCTGATCTGCTCGCTTTCGATCAGCTCGACCAGCCTGGCCGGGTCGCGATGATCGCCCGGCTGCGCCATGACTAGGCGCGCGCCTGTGATCAGTGGCCAGAAGAATTCCCACACCGACACATCGAAGCTGAACGGGGTTTTCTGCAGCACCCGGTCTTCTGCAGTCAGGCGGTAAGCGTCCTGCATCCAGGCCAGGCGGTTGTACAGCGCCGCATGGCTGTTACCGGCCCCTTTGGGCTTGCCGGTGGAACCGGAGGTATAGATCAGGTAAGCCAGTTGCTCGGGGTGGATCGCCACCTCGGGCGCGGTCTGCGGCTCTTGAGAAAGATCCAGATGTTCGAGGTTGAGCACCTGCACGCCCTCTACCGACGGCAGGCTGTCGATCACCGCATCGTGGCTCAGCAGCAGGCTGACGCCGGCATCCTCGAGCATGTAGCGCAGGCGTTCGCTGGGGTACTCCGGGTCCATCGGCACATAGGCAGCACCGGCTTTGAGGATGGCGTACAGCGCCACCACCATCTCCACCGAACGCAGCGCCGCCACGCCCACCAGGCTGTCGCGGCTCACACCGAGCTTTTGCAGACGGTGGGCCAGCTGGTTGGCGCGTAGGTCCAGCTCGGCGTAGCTCAGACGCTGCTCGCCACACACCAGGGCGATGGCTTCAGGATGGGCTTGTACGCGTTTCTCGAACTGACGATGCACCGGCTCCACCGCGCCGTAATCGACGCGAGTGGCGTTGAAGCTGGTCAGGGCCAGACGATCCTGATCATCGTCCAGGCGATGCTCACCGATGGCCAGTTGCGGCTGCTCCAGTAGTTGCTCCAGCAGGCGGATAAAGCGCTGATGCAGACGCTCCACCGTCGCCGCCTCGAACAGATCCAGGGCGTAGTTCCAGTTACCGCTGAACTGGCCGTGGCGATCTTCCTGAGTGTTGAGCGCCAGGTCGAACTGGCTGCCGCCATCGGCCAGGGTTATCACCTCGGCGCGCAGATCCTGCAACTGCCCCAGCGCCTCATGGCGCACCTGCTGATGGTCATAGGCCACCTGGAACAGCGGGTTGTGGCTGAGGCTTCGCTCGGGCTGCAACGCCTCGACCAGTTGCTCGAAGGGCAGTTCCTGATGCGCCTGGGCGTCCAGGCTGGTGCGCCTGATCTGCTCGATCAGCGCCGTGAAGCTCTGTTGCGGAGCAATCTCGCTGCGCAGCACCTGGGTATTGACGAACAGGCCGATCAGCCCTTCGACCTCGGCGCGCGTACGCCCGGCGATGGGCACGCCGACGCGCAAATCGCGCTGCCCGCTCAGGCGATGCAGCAACACCTTGTAGGCGCCCAGCAACACCATAAAGGGCGTCGCGTTCTGCGCCTGGGCCAAGTCGCGCAGGCGCTCGCCCAGGGCTGTGCCGAGACGGAAATGCACCCGCCCACCGCGAAAACTCTGCCGCGCTGGTCGCGGATGGTCGCAGGGCAGCTCCAGCAGCGGCTGTTCGTCGCCCAGTTGCTCGCGCCAGTAGGCCAGTTGCCGCGCACCTTCACCGCCCGCCAGCCACTCACGCTGCCAGGCCGCATAATCGGCGTACTGCACGGCCAGTGCCGGCAGTGCAGCCGCCACGCCAGCGCGGGCGGCGTTGTACAGGGCAGCGAATTCGGCCAGCAGAATCTGCACGGACCAGCCATCGGACAGCAGGTGATGCAAACACAACAGCAGGCGCTGCTCACCCGGCTCCAGGGTCACCAGGGCGACACGCCAGGGCGGCGACTGCTGCAGATCGAAAGGCTTTTCCATAAATGCCCGCGCCATGGCCTGGAAGGCGTGCTCGCCCCTGGTCTGGAGCATCTCCAGGTTCACCGTTGCCTGCGGCTGTATGCATTGCAGCGGCTGGCCCTCGGCGTCCTGGGTGAAGGTGGTACGCAGAATCCAGTGACGCTCGGCCAAGGCTTCGAAGGCCTGCTGCAGCGCCTGCCGGTCCACCTCACCGCGCAGGCGCAGCACGCCCGGCAGGTGATAGGCACTGCTGCTCGGCTCCAGTTGCTGAAGGAACCACAGGCGCTGCTGAGCGAAGGACTGTGGCGCCTGCGCCCGCTCACCTCTGGCCTGCAGAGGCAGGTCGACGGCCTGAGCAGCTTGCTCCAGCTGCCTGGCCAGATCGCTGAGCAGCGGCGCCTCGAACACGGCGCGTAACGGCAGATCCAGCCCGTGCGCATGGCGCAGGCGGGAGATCAGTTGCGTCGCCAGCAGCGAGTGACCGCCCAGTTCGAAGAAGTGATCGTCACGGCCGATGCGCGGCTGCTCCAGCAATTCGCTCCACAGCCCGGCCAGCAGTCGTTCCTGCTCGGTGCGCGGCGCCTGGTACTCGCCCGCTTCCACCTGCGGCTCCGGCAGGCTCTGTCGGTCCAGCTTGCCGTTGGGCAGCAGCGGCAGGCGCTCCAGCGCCAGGATATGACTTGGCACCATATGCCCCGGCAGGCGCTGCTTGAGCTGTGCGTTCAGTTCGCTCTCACTCAAGCCCTCGCCGCTGACATAGCCCACCAGGCGCTTGCCCGCCGCGCTGTCCTTGACCACCACCAGCGCTTCGCCCACACCGGCGCAGGCTTTCAGCGCCGCCTCGACTTCGCCGATCTCGATGCGGAAACCACGCAGCTTGATCTGCTGATCCAGCCGGCCGAGGTATTCCAGTTGACCGTCTTGGCCCAGGCGCACGCGGTCGCCGGTGCGATAAAAGCGCTCGCCGGGGCGATACGGGTTGGGCACGAAGCGCTCGGCGGTGGCGCCTGGTCGATCCAGATACCCCCGAGCCAGCAGCCCGCCCAGATACAGCTCGCCAGCCACACCGACCGGCAACAGGTTGAGGTCGGCATCCAGCACGTAACCCTGACGCGCGCCGACGCGATCACCAATTGGCGCATAGGCGGTAGTGAAGTCGGCCGTGGCCGCCGACACACGCCAAATGGTCGGGGTGACCACGGTTTCGGTCGGCCCGTAGCCGTTGATGATCCATTGCGGTTGCAGGCTGCGGATCACCTGCTGCAACAGCTCACGGCTGAAGGCTTCACCGGCGAAGCAATAAGTCTTCACTCCGGGCGCTTGGCCGCATTGCTCGGCCCATTCGGCCAACTGGCGCAGGTAGCTCGGCGGCAAGGCCACCACGCTGATGCCTTCTGCGATCAGGCAATCGTAGGTCTGCTGCACGCTCCACAGCTGCTGGTCGCGGATCACCACCCGCGCGCCATGGCTCAGTGGCGTCAGCCAACGTTCGTGGGCGCCGTCGAAGCTGACCGAGAGGAAATGCAGTTCGCGATCCTCGGCGGTCAGTTCATAGCGCTCGCCAATCGCCTGGCAATGCAGGGCGATGGCGCCGTGGGCCACGGCTACGCCCTTGGGCTTGCCGGTGGAGCCGGAAGTGTAGATCAGATAGGCCAGTTGCTCGGGGTGAATATCCACCTCAGGCGCCTGCTCCGGCTGATCGTTCAACGGCAGATGATCGAGGTCGAGCACCTCGATACCGGCCACGTTGGGCAGGCGCGGCAGGGCCGCCTGATGGCTTAGCAGCAGCTTCACCCCGGCGTCTTCGAGCATGTAGCGCAGGCGCTCGCCGGGATAATCCGGGTCCAGCGGCACATAGGCACCGCCAGCCTTGAGCACCGCCAGCAGGGCGACGAACAGTTCGATGCCGCGCTCCAGGACCACACCGACGCGCACCTCGGCACCGACGCCACGGGCGATCAGCTGGTGGGCCAGGCGATTGGCGCGAGCTTCCAGCTCGGCGAAGCTCAGGCGCTGCTGGCCGTGTACCAGGGCAATGGCCGTTGGGCGCAGGCGGGCCTGCTCGGCGATGCGCTGTGGCAATAGCTGAGTGGTATCGGGAGCTGGAGAAGCATCATTCCAGTCCTCGACCTCGGCCACCTCGCTTTCATCCAGCAAAGGCAGTTCACCGATGCAGCGCTGCGCATCGGCGCACAGGGCTTGCAGCAATCGTTCGAACTGGCGACTCATGCCGGCGATCTGCCGGTCGCTGAAATGCTCGCGCTGATAATGCCAGTGCACCTGCAACTCGTTGCCGGCCATCACCGCCAGGCTCAGCGGGTAATGGGTCTGCTCGTGCGCTTGCAGGTTGGCGAAGCGCAGGCCATCGCCCTGCCCCTGCAGCACCTGATCCACCGGGTAGTTCTCGAACACCAGCAGGGTGTCGAACAGCTCGCGCCCGGCGTGGCCGGCCAGTTGCTGCAGACGGAACAGCGGCACCTGCTCGTGCTCGCGCAACGCCAGGTTGTGCGCCTGCAGCGCGTCGAGCCAGTCGCCGACAGGCTCATGAGGCTGCGGCGCCTGCACCACCGGCAGGGTATTGATGAACAGGCCGAGCATGTGTTCGATGCCCGCCACACTCGCCGGGCGCCCCGATACGGTGGCGCCGAAGGCCACCTGACGGCGCCCGCAATAACGCTGCAAGAGCAGCGTCCAGGTCGCCTGGATCAGGGTATTGAGGGTGATGCGTCGAGCCCTGGCGAAAACTTCGAGTTCAGCACGCGGCAGGTTCAGGATATGCACGCCGCTGCCGCTGGTAGGCAGCTCGCTGCGCAGACTGCCGGCCAGTAACGTCGGCTCATCGAAGCTTTGCAGTTGCTGACGCCAGAACGCCTCGCTGACAGCAAGAACCTGGCGTTGCAGCCAGGCCAGGTAATCCGGGTAATGCCCGACCTCGTGCGCGCCGCCCTCGCAGCGCGTGTCCTGCAGTACCTGCGCCAGCAGCGCGGCACTGCTCCAGCCGTCGAGCAGGATATGGTGCAGGGTCCAGATCAGTTGATGACGCCCTTCCCCCAGGCGTACCAGCACCAGGCGCATCAGCGGTGGCCGCGTCAGGTCGAATGGCGTCTCGCGCTCCTCGCGCAGCAGTGCCTGAAGATCGAGGTCGCTTCCATCCAGTTCGCGAATCGTCAGATGCGTTTCGCGCTGCACCAGTTGCACCGCCTGTTGATCCGCGCCAAGGCGCAGGAAGGCTCCGCGCAGCAACGGATGGCGCTGCAGCGCAGCCGCCCAGGCCGCCTTGAAACGCGCCACCGGCAAGCCCTCGACCTCCAGGCTGAGCTGATTGACGTAGGCACCATCGGCCGCCTGCAGTTCGCTGTGGAACAACAGCCCCTGCTGCATCGGCGTCAGCGGATAGATGTCTTCGATCTGCCGGGCCGGCAGCGGCAGGCTGTCGAGATCGGCCTGGCTGAGCGGCACGAAGGGAAAATCGCTGGGGGTGACAGCAGCCCGCGTGCGGCAGTGCTGCACCAGCTCGACGAGCGCGCAGCGATACGCCTCGAGCAGCGCGATGATGCGCTCGCGGTCGAAACGCTCATGACTGAAGGTACAAGTGAAGTGCAGGCAGCCGCCCGTGACGCGGCCATCCAGAGCAAGGGCACAGGCCAGCGGTGCGCTGGCGTCACGTTGCGCGCCGGACGCTTCCTCAGCCAGGTCGAACAACTGCCCGCTGGTCTGCATACGACCCAGGTAGTTGAACAGCAACGCGTCATCCAGCGCCGGCAGTTCCTCGCCCTGCAGGTATTTCAGCAGGCCGTAGCCGATGCCACCGCGCGGTACCTGGCGCAGATCCTCCTTGGTGCCCTTGAGGGTCGCATCCCAGTCGTCACCGGCCTGCAGCAACAACGGGTAGAGGCTGGTGAACCAGCCCAGGGTCTGGCTCAGGTCCAGATCCTCGAACAGCGCTTCGCGGCCATGGCCTTCGAGGGCGACCAGGGTTTGCGCCTGTCCGTTCCAGTCACGCAGGGCATGAGCCAGTGCACTGAGCAGCAGGTCGTTGATCTGCGTGCGGTACGCCGCCGGTGCCTGTGTCAGCAGCGCCTCGGTGGTGGCGGGATCGAGCTGTACATCCAGGCTCTCGGCGCAGGCCATCAGGTTGCGCCCTTGCGGGTAGTCGCAGGGCAACCCGCGATCAGTCGGTAGCGCCTGCCAGTAGGTACGTTCGGCGGCCACTTCGGGGCTGGATGCATAGGCCGCCAGGCGCTCGCTCCAGCTCTGCCAGGCACTGCTCTTGCGCCCCAGATCGGCAGCAGCGCCCACGCCCAGTTGCGCGTAGGTACGCTGCAGGTCATCGAGCAGGATGCGCCAGGAAACGCCATCGATTACCAAGTGGTGAGCCACCAGCAACAGCCGCTCGCCGCCTTCGTGCAACTGCACCAGCACGGCGCGCAACAGCGGGCCACGGCTCAGATCGAGGCTGGCCTGCACCTCATCGCACAGCGCGCTCAGCTCGGCCAGGCTGCAGCGCTCGACGCGCAGCTCGAGCGTTTCGGTCTCGGCTGCATAGCGCTGCCGCCAGCTGTCGCCTTGCTGCTCGAAACGCAGGCGCAGGGCATCGTGTTGCTCCAGCACGGCCTGCAGGGCAGCGTGGAGGCGCTGCGGCTGCAGCGGCTCGCGTGCACTGAGCAGTACGGACTGGTTCCAGTGCTGACGATTGTTCATCGGCTGGGCGAAGAACCAGTGCTGGATCGGCGTCAGTGGGATGTCGCGCTGACTGTCGATGATGCAACCCGACGTCTCGGCGCTGCGGGTTGCGACCTGGGCCAGCTCGGCGATGCTCTGACGCTCGAACAGCTGCCGTGGCGTCAGCTCGATACCCTGACGGCGGGCACGGGCAATGATCTGCAGGCTAAGAATGGAGTCGCCACCCAGCTCGAAGAAGTTGTCGTCGCGCCCCACTCGTTCCACGCCCAGCAGCTCCTGCCAGATGCTTGCGAGTTGGCTTTCCAGACCGGGTTGCGGCGCCTGGTAATCGCGCTGAACGCGCTGCGGTTCCGGCAGCGCCTTGCGTTCCAGCTTGCCATTGGGCGACAGCGGCAGGCGCTCGAGCTGCATTACATGACTCGGCAACATGAACTCGGGCAGCCGTTGTTTAAGCCGCGCCCGCAGCTCGACCTCGTCGTAATCGCCACCGACCACATAGGCCACCAGTTGCTGGTCGCGCACCAGCACCACCGCCTCACGCAGCGCAGGATGTTCCAGCAGTGCTGCCTCGATCTCGCCCAGTTCGATACGCAGGCCGCGCAACTTCACCTGATGGTCGATGCGGCCCAGGTATTCCAGCACGCCCTCTTCGGTCCAGCGCGCCAGGTCGCCGCTGCGGTACAGACGCTGACCACCGCCGAAGGGGCTGGCGACGAAGCGTTCGGCGGTCAGCCCCGGACGACGGTGGTAACCCCGCGCCAGGCCGACGCCACCGATATACAGCTCCCCGGCCACACCGATGGGCTGCGGGTTGAGGCGTTCGTCGAGGATATGAATCTGCAGGTTGGCGATTGGCCGACCAATCGGCACGCTGCGCCGTTCCTGGCCGCTGCAGCGCCAGTGGGTCACGTCAATGGCCGCTTCGGTCGGGCCATACAGGTTGTACAGCTCGGCCTGCGGCAGCAGTTGCCGCGTACTGCTGGCCAGTTCCGCCGGCAGCGCTTCGCCGCTGCAGACGATACGTCGCAGGCTCTCGCAGCTGTGCAAGTCACCATGGCCGATAAAGGCCGCCAGCATCGAGGGGACAAAGTGCAAGGTGCTGATGCCTTCGCGCTCGATCAGCTCGACCAGTTTGGCCGGGTCGCGGTGATCGCCTGGCTGCGCCATGACCAGGCGCGCACCCGTGATCAGCGGCCAGAAGAATTCCCACACCGACACGTCGAAGCTGAACGGGGTCTTCTGCAGCACCCGATCTTCAGTTGTCAGGTGGTAGGCGTCCTGCATCCAGGCCAGGCGGTTGTGAAGCGCCGCATGGCTGTTGCCGGCACCCTTGGGCTTGCCGGTGGAGCCGGATGTGTAGATCAGGTAGGCCAGTTGCTCGGGGTGAATCGCCACCTCGGGCGCGGTCTGCGGCTCGCGACTCAAATCCAGATGATCGAGGTTGAGCACCTGCACACCGCCCACCTGCGGCAGGCTGTCGATCACCGCATCGTGGCTCAGCAGCGGGCTGACGCCGGCATCCTCGAGTATGTAACGCAGACGCTCGGCCGGATATTCCGGGTCCATCGGCACGTAGGCGCCGCCGGCCTTGAGGATGGCGTACAGCGCTACCACCATCTCCACCGAACGCAGCGCCGCCACGCCCACCAGGCTGTCGCGAGTCACGCCAAGCTTTTGCAGATGGTGGGCCAGCTGGTTGGCGCGCAGGTCCAGCTCGGCGTAGCTCAGACGCTGCTCGCCGAACACCAGGGCGATGGCCTGCGGCTGCGCCTGCACGCGTTTCTCGAACTGACGATGCACCGGCTCCACCGCGCCGTAATCGACACGGGTGGCGTTGAAGCCCGTCAGCGCTAGACGATCCTGATCATCGTCCAGGCGGTGCTCGCCGATGGCCAGTTGCGGCTGTTCCAGTAACTGCTCCAGCAGGCGAATGAAACGCTGATGCAGACGCTCGACGGTGGCCGCCTCGAACAGATCCAGCGCGTAGTTCCAGTTACCGGCCAGCTCCTCGCCCGGGCCTTCCCAAGTGTGCAGGGCCAGGTCGAACTGGGCACTGCCGCTGTCCAGCGCGATCAGCTCGGCGCGCAGATCGGACGTCAGTTGCAGGCTGTCCTGCGGGCGCTGCTGGTGGTTGTACAGCACCTGGAACAGCGGGTTGTGGCTGAGGCTGCGCTCGGGCTGCAGCGCCTCGACCAGCTGCTCGAAGGGCAGCGCCTGATTCGCCTGGGCGCCCTGCACCGTGCGCAGGACCTGCGCCAGCAACTGGTTGAAACTCTGCTCGCCACTCAGTTCGCTGCGCAACACCTGGGTGTTGACGAAGAAGCCGATCAGCCCCTGGGTTTCGCTCTGCGTGCGCCCGGCGATGGGCACGCCGACACGCAGGTCGCGCTGGCCGCTGATGCGATGCAGCAACACCTTGTAGGCCGCCAACAGCACGGTGAACGGCGTGCAGCCCTGTTGCCGCGCCAGCTCGCGCACGCGCGCGGCAAGCGCTGGCTCCACGCGAAAGGCCAGGCGCGCGCCACGAAAGCTCTGCTGCGCCGGGCGCGGATGGTCGCAAGGCAGCTCCAGCAGCGGCTGCTCGTCGCCCAGTTGCTCACGCCAGTAGGCCAGTTGCCGCTCGCCTTCACCGGCGTCCAGGCAGGCGCGCTGCCACAGGGCATGGTCGGCGTAGCTCAGCGGCAACTCGGCGAGTGCGACAGGTTCGCCCTGCACGCGCGCGCGGTAGAACTGCGCCAGCTCAGTCAACAACAGCTGGATCGACCAGCCGTCGGCGATGATGTGGTGCAGACAGACCAGCAGCACATGCCGCTGCTCACCCTCGCGCAGCAGGCCGATGCGCCACAGCGGCGCCTGCTCAAGGTCGAACGGGCGCTGGGCGAACTCACGGGCCAGGGCGGCAAAGTCATCGCCCTGCAGCGGTTCCAGTGTCAGTGCCGGCGCTGCTTCGACGCACTGGCGCGGGTTGCCGTCGGCATCGGCGAAGAAGCGCGTGCGCAGGCTCGAATGGCGTTGCGCCAGATCGCTGAAGGCACCCAGCAAGGCAGCCTCGTCCAGCGGCCCCTGCAACTGCAGGGCGCCCGGCAGGTGATAGGCGCTGTTGCCCGGCTGCAACTGCTCAAGGAACCACAAGCGTTGCTGCGAGTAGGACAGCACGCTGCCCTCGGCATCGGCCGCACCCGGCGGGATCGGCAACGCCGAGGCATCGAGCCCCTGTTCGCGCAGCTTGTCGAGGAAGGCGCGGCGCTGCTGCGGCCCCAGGCCGAGAAAGCGACGCGAGAGCAGCAGGGCTTTGTCATGCAACAGATTCACTGAATTTCCTCCAGAGCGCTCATCAGGTCGTCGAGCGCGTCCAGGCGTTCATCGTTGAGGGCCTGGCTTTCCAGGCTGCGGATCAGGCTGGCCATGCTGGCCACGGTGGTAGCCTCGAAGGCCTGTGCCAGCGGCACCGTGACCCCGCGTGTTTCGCGGATCAGCGCCAGCAGGCGGGTGGCCAGCAGCGAGTGGCCGCCGAGTTCGAAGAAGTGGTCGTGACGGCCGACCTGCTCCACCTTGAGCAGGTCACGCCAGAGTTGCGCCAGGTGCTGCTCCAGCTCGCCCTGGGGTGCCTCGACGCTGCGTACCTGCGCCTGTGGCGCCGGCAGTGCTCGGCGATCCAGCTTGCCGTTGGCGTTGAGCGGCAGGCGCGGCAACAGGATGATCTGCGCCGGTACCATGAAGGCCGGCAACTGCGCAGCCAGGGCCTCGCGCAGCGCCTGCACCTCGACCTGCTGGCCGGCCTCGGCCACGCCATAGGCGATCAGCTGCGTACCGGCTGCCCCTTCGTGGGCGACCACCACGGCCTGGCGCAAGGGCGCACTGGACAGCAGGCAGGCTTCGATCTCGCCCAGCTCGATACGCTGGCCACGGATCTTCACCTGGAAGTCCACCCGGCCGACATATTCGAGCTGGCCCTCGGCATTCCAGCGCGCCAGGTCGCCACTGCGGTACAGGCGCTCGCCCGGTGCGCCGAAGGGGTCGGGTACGAAGCGTTCGGCCGTCAGCCCCGCGCGTGCGGCATAGCCACGGCCCACACCGGTGCCACCGATATACAGCTCGCCGACCACACCGCTGGGCAACAACTCAAGGTCGCCACCCAGCACATACAGACGGTTGTTGTCGGTCGGCAGGCCAATGGCGATGGGCTGTCGCCGTGGCGGCGCCGCGTCCAGGCGGTACAGCGCCACGTCATCGGCGCACTCGGCCGGGCCGTAGGCGTTGATCATCGGCACCTGCGGGTAGCGGGCGAACCAGCGTGCGGCCAGCTCATGGCTCAGCGCCTCGCCGGTGGGCAACAGCCAGCGCAGTGCCGGCAGCGCCACGGCCGACGCTTCGAGCATGCCGTCGATCACCGCCGGCACCGCCTCCAGCACGCTCACCCCGGTGGCTGCGACGCACGCGAGCAGGGCCTGCGGATCATGGGTGATGGCATCGGGGATGATCTCCAGCGCGCCACCGAATAACGGCGCGGTGAGCAGTTGCCAGACCGAGATATCGAAGCCGGTGGCGGCGGTCTGGGCGATCAAGTCCGCTTCGCCGAGTTGCAGGTAAGGCACCTTGGCCAACTGGTTGTTGAGCATGCCGCGCTGGTTGACCATCACCCCCTTGGGCTCGCCGGTGGAACCGGAGGTATAGATCAGGTAGGCCAGGTGCTCGGGGCCGGCGTAGCGCCCGGGATTGTCGCGGCGGCCGTGCTCCAGCATGTCTTCATAGACCAGCACGCGCGGCGGCTGCGGCAGTTCGGCGAGCATCGCCTGAACCTGCTCCAGTTGCTCGCGCAGGGTGATCAGCACCGGCGCCGCGCTGCTGGCCAGCATGCGCGCGCTGCGCGCCGGCGGATGGCGCTCGTCAAGCGCCAGGTAGGCAGCACCGGCCTTGAAGGCGCCGATGATCAGGCTCAGCAGTGGCAGACCACGGGGTGCATACAGCGCCACCACGTCATCGAACTGCACACCGCATTCGATCAGGCCATGACCGATACGATTGGCCCGCTCGTTGAGTTCGAAATAAGACAGCGTCTGCCCCTGGCAGCGGGCGACGGTACGTGCGCCCTGCTGCTCGACCTGCGCCTCGAAGCGCGCCAGGTAGCTCTGCGCATACCATTGCGGCTGAGTCTGGCCATGGCCCAGCCGGCACAGGGCTTCGCGCTCGCTGTCATCGAGCAGGCGCAGCTCGCTCAAAGGACGCTGCGGCGCCTCGCTCAGTTGCAGCAGCAGACGACGAAAATGCTCGACCAAAACCTGCATATCGGCCACGGCGAACTGCTGGGTATCGAAGCTCAGTTGCAGGGTCAGGCTGGCACCCGGCAGCAGCACCACGGTCAACGGATAGTTGGTGTGGGTGCGGTTGGCAAGCGGCGTGATGCGGTAGGTGTCGACGGCCTCCTGCACCTCGCCACCGAGCGGCACGTTCTCGAACACGAACAGGCTGTCGAACAGCGGCTGGCCGCGCGGGGTGTTGGCGAGGTTCTGCACCTCGGCCAGGGACAACTGCTCATGCTGACGCATGCCGGCGTTCTGCGCCTGCAGCGCTTGCAGCAATTGCAGCCCAGTCGCGCCCGCGCCCGGCACTCGGACGCGCAGCGGCAAGGTATTGATGAACAGCCCCAGCGCCTCTTCGATGCCTTCCAGCTCGGTGGGGCGCCCGGCCACGGTGACGCCGAAGAGCACATCGTCGCGCCCGCTGTAGCGCATCAGCAGCAGCGCCCAGGCCGCCTGGACGAAGGTGTTGACGGTCAGCTGATGACGCCGCGCCTGCTCGGCCAGCACGCGGGTCTGCTCGGCATCGAACGCGAGGCTGACGTCGTGCATGCCCGCCTCGCCCTGCTGGCGGCGATACGGCAGTGGCGTCACCGTGTCGAAGCCGGCCAGCTCGTCGCGCCAGTAGCGACGACTGGCCGCCTCGTCCTGGCGTGCGAGCCAGCCGATGAAATCACGATAAGGCCGCGCCGGGGGCAGTTGCAGGCTGCGCCCGAGCAGGCGAGCGCGGTACTGGGCGAAGAACTCGGCCAACATCAGTCCGCGGCACCAGGCGTCGATCAGGACATGGTGATGGCTCTGCACGATGCGCAGATCGGCCTCGGCGAACTTCACCAGGCGTAGGCGCAGCAAAGGCGCCTGGGTGAAATCGAAGCCGCGCTGACGCTCCTCGCGCAGGATCGCCTGCAACCTGGCCTCGGCTTCATCGCGCGACAGCTCGCTGAAATCGAGGAACTGCACGGGCGAAGGTACCTGGCGCAGCACCAGTTGATGTGGCGTCCCTTCCAGGTTGCAGAAGGCCGTGCGCAACGCCGGGTGACGCTGCACTACCTGCTGCCAGGCATGGGTGAAGGCCTCCACATCCAGCGCACTGGCCACGGCGTACTGATCCTGCATCAGGTAGATGCCACTGCCCTGCTCCAGTTGGCTGTGCAGCAAGATGCCCTGCTGCATCGGCGCCAGCGGGAAGAGGTCTTCGATCTGCTGCGGCGCATAAGACAAGGCGTCGAGTTGCGCCTGACCGAGCGTTGCCAGAGGGAAATCGGAAGGCGTCAGGCCACCGGCTGCGGGCGCGCAGCAATGCTCGATCAACTGCCGCAGCGCCTGCTCGTACAGATCCAGCAGGCGCTCGACGGTGCTCGTCTCGAAGCGCGCGCGACTGTAGGTCAGCATCAGTTGCAGGCAACCGCCACGCACCTGACCGTCGATGGCCAGGGCATTGGCCAGCGGGCCGCTGCCGTCGCGTGGCGCGCCGCTCGTTTCGTCAGCCAGACGCCAGCGTGCACCGGCCTGGTCATCGAAACGGCCCAGGTAGTTGAAGGTCAGTCCCTGGCCCGTCAGCTCCTCCAGCGGAGCCTTGGCCAGGTACTTGAGCACGCCGTAGCCGATGCCCTTGTCCGGCACCTGACGCAGCCCTTCCTTGACCTGCTTGAGGGTCGTACCCAGGTCATCGCCGGCCTGTAGCGCCACGGGGTAGAGACTGGTGAACCAGCCCAGCGTGCGGCTCAGATCGAGCTGATCGTCCTCGCGGCCATGACCCTCCAGGCTGATCACCGTACGCCGGCGCCCACTCCACTGCCACAAGGCCTGGGCCAGCGCCGCCAGCAGCACGTCGTTGATCTGCGTGCGGTAGGCCGCCGGCACTTCGCCGAGCAGGCGCGCAGTGGTGGCGGCATCGAGCTGCAGCTGCAATTGGCCGGCATCGGCGACCTTGGCGCTGCCTTCAGGGCGGTCGCAGGGCAGGCAGGCTTCGGCGGCGCTGAAGCCCTGCCAGTACTCCAGTTGTGCCGCCAGCTGCGGGCTGCCAGCCAGGGTCTGCAGATGCGCCGACCATTGCTGGAAGCTGGTCGTAACGGCGGCGAGGCTGATCGTCTGTCCGGCCAGTCGCTGCGCGTAGGCCTGCTGCAGATCCTCGAGCAGCACGCGCCAGGACACGCCATCGACCGCCAGGTGGTGGACGGCCAGTAGCAGTCGATTACGCCCGTCCGGCAACTGCGCCAGTACTGCGCGCAGCATTGGCCCGTGCTCGATATCCAGGCTGCGCTGGGCTTCGTCGCACAGCGCCGGCAAGTCGTCGGCGGCGGCCACCTGGCAGACCCACAGCAGCTCCTGCGTCGGTTGCGCGTCACGATAGCGCTGCTGCCAGCTGCCCTGCGCATCCTGCTGGAAACTCAGGCGCAGGCTGGCGTGATGACGCACCACGGCCGCCAGTGCCTCGGCCAACGCACGGGCGTCGAGCGGCTCGTCCGCCGCCAGCAGCAGGGACTGGTTCCAGTGGCCAATGCGCGCCGGAGGCTGGGCGAAGAAGCGCGCCTGGATCGGCGTCAGGGCGAAGCTGTGCGTCACCTCTGCGCTGGCACTTGCGGGTGCTGCCGGCGTCTCTGCCACGACAGCGACCTGCGCCAGCTCGGCGATGCTCTGCTTCTCGAACAGCTGCTTGGGCGTCAGGCGAATGCCCTGGCGTCGCGCACGGGCAATGATCTGCAGGCTGAGGATGGAGTCGCCGCCAAGGGCGAAGAAGTTGTCGTGCCGACCGACGCGTTCGACCTTCAGCACCTGCTGCCAGAGCGCCGCCAGTTGCGTCTCGACCCCCTCGTGCGGCGCCTCGAAGCCCTGCTCTGCCGCTTGCGGCTGCGGCAGCGCGTGACGGTCGAGCTTGCCATTGGCGGTCAACGGGAAGCGTTCGAGCAGCAGCACATGGCTCGGCAGCATGTAGTCCGGCAGGCGCTCGGCCAGTTGCGCCTGCACCTGCGCGAGGTCGAGAGAAGACTCCTGCGCAACTACGTAGGCAAGCAACTGGCCGCGTTCGTCCAGTTGCACATGGGCATCGGCGACGCCCGCCAGGCCACGCAGTTGCGCGACGATCTCGCCGAGGGCGACGCGGTAGCCGCGCACCTTGACCTGGTCGTCACCACGCCCGAGGAATTCGATACGCCCGTCGGCCAGCAGGCGCGCACGGTCTCCGGTGCGATACAGACGCTCACCGTTGGCGAAGGGATCGGGCAGAAAGCTCGCCGCCGTCAGCCCCGGACGATCGAGATAGCCGCGCGCCAGACCAGGCCCGCCCAGGTACAGCTCGCCGACTGCACCCTGAGGCAGCGGCGTCAGGGTTGCATCCAGTACCAGGGCGCGGACGTTGGGCAAAGGCCGGCCAATCGGCACCACGCCGCTCAACGCGACCAGCTCGGCGTCCGTGACCTCGTGAGTCAGCACGCCGACCGTGGTTTCGCTGGGGCCGTAGTGATTGATCACCCGGCACTGCGGGCGCAGGCGCTTGACCTCCTTCACTAGCTCGGCCGGCAGCGCCTCGCCGCCGAAGATCAGGGCATGCGCAGGTATCGCCCGCTCACCTGCGCCGGCCTGTAGCAGACCGGCCAGGTGAGTCGGCACGATCTTGAGGATGCCGACCTGCTGCGTGCTCAGGTAGTCCGCCAGGCTATCGGCATCGGCCACGGTTTCCGTGCTCAGCAGGTGCAGGGTACGTCCGGACAGCAGCGCACCGAACAGCACGGTATGGCCCAGGTCGGCCGCAACGGTGGACACCATCGCCATGCTCGCCTCGGGCGCCAGGGCCAGTTGCTCCAGCACGCCCTGCACGTAGTCGGCCAGGGCCGCATGGCTGATCACCGCGCCCTTGGGCTGGCCGGTGGTGCCGGAGGTGTAGATCAGATAGGCCGCCTGTAGCGGGTGCACCGGCACGCTCGGCGCGGCGCTGGTCCGCTGACGCCACGCAGCATCGGCGCTGAAGTCCAGCTGCGGGCCATTGAAGCCTTGCACCGACGCGGATTCACAGAGCAATACCACACAGGCGCTGTCGGCCAGGACGAACGCCTGACGCTGCGCCGGCCAGGCCGGATCGAGTGGCACGAAGGCAGCGCCGACCTTGAGCACCGCCAGCAGGCCGATGACGAAAGACGGCGAACGCTGCAGGCACAGGCCGACGCGCTGCTCCGGAGCCACACCCAGGGCAAGCAGGTGCTGCGCCAGCTGATTGGCCTGGGCTTCCAACGCGGCGAAGCTGCAGGACACGCCATCGTACATCAGAGCCACGGCCTCACCGTGCACCTGCGGCCGCCACAGATCGAGCACTGTCGCAGCGGCGAACCTGCGCTCGACGCCCGCGACCTGCGAAGGCTGTGCCGCCAGTTGCAGGCTGGCCAGCGGCGCTTGCGGCTGCGCCAGCAGTTGCTCCAGCAGACGCTCGAAATCGGCGGCGAAGGCATTGATGCGCTCTGCTTCGAACAGATCCTGCGCATAGGTGAAGGCAGCCTCGATGCCCCCGGGCAAATCGGTGATGTCCAGCCCCAGATCGAAGTGCGCCGCCTGCTCGTCCAGCTGCCGCGCGCTGAGGGTCACGCCAGGCAGCGCCAGATCCTGGGCCAGGGCGAACTGCTGGGTGAACTTCACCTGGAACAGCGGGTTGTGGCTGAGGCTGCGCTGCGGCGCCAGCGCCTCGACCAGTTGCTCGAACGGCAGCAACTGGTGATCCTGCGCGCCGAGGGCTGCCGCCCGCACCTGCGCCACGACATCGGCGAAGCGGTGCTCGCCGCCGAACTCGCTGCGCAACACCTGGGTGTTGACGAAGAAGCCGATCAGCGGCTCGGTTTCCCGGGATACGCGCCCGGCACTGGGCACGCCGACGCGGATATCGCGTTGGCCACTGTAGCGCTGCAACTGCACCTTGAAGGCGGCCAGCAGCAGCATGAACAGAGTGACACCCTGATCCGAGGCATGGGCGCGCAGACGTTGGCTCAGCGCCTCATCGAGACGGATGGCGTGGCGCGCACCGCGATGGCTCTGCCGCGCCGGGCGCGGGTGGTCGGCGGGCAGTTGCAGCAACGGCTGTTCGTCACCCAGCTGCTGCTTCCAGTAATCCAGCTGACGCGCGCCCTCGCCCGCCAGCAGCCAGCGCCGCTGCCAGATGGCGTAGTCGGCGTACTGCACCGGCAGTGCCGGCAGCTTCGGCACCAGGCCGAGGACATGGGCACCATAAAGCTCGGCGAACTCGCGGATCAGTACCTGAATCGACCAGCCGTCGCAGATGATGTGGTGCATCACCACCAGCAGACGCTGATCGTCCTCGCTCACCCGCACCAGAGCGAGATGCCACAACGGGCCTTGCTGCAGATCCAGCGGCAGGTTCATCCGTTCCTCGCGCAGGCGTGCCAGCGCCGCCTCGGCATCTGCCTCGCCACGCAGATCGAAACGCGCCAGGTCGACGCTAAAGGGTGGATCGATGCGCTGCAGCGGCACGCCGTCCTCTTCGCCAGCGGCGAAGCGCGTGCGCAGGCTCTCGTGGCGACTGACCAGATCATCGAAGCTGCGCTGCAGCGCCGCCTCGTCGAGCCGCCCCTGAAACCGCAGCTCACCGCCCAGCCGGTAGGCGCTGGCATCACCCTGCAAGCGCTCGAGAAACCATAGGCGTTGCTGCGCATAGGATTGCGCGCACTGCGCGTCACGCACTTCGGCCTGCAGAGGCGGCACCTGCCAGGTCGTACGCGGCTGCGCCGCGACCCAGGCGCTGAAATCTCCCAGACGCGGGCGTTCGAACAGGCTGTCGGCCTGCAGCGCCAGCCCCAGCTCGGCGTTGAGGCGTGCCAGCACCTGCATCACGCCCACCGAATCTCCGCCGCGTGCGAAGAAGTGGTCGCCCTGCCCCAGATCCGTGCAGCCCAGCACCTCCTGCCAGGCCTGCAGCACCTGCGGCAGCACGGCGCTGGCTTGCGACACTGGGCTCGCAGCCTCGGCGCCCTGCAGGCGTCCCTTGTACCACTGCGCGAAGGTCGCAAGGCTGCCGTTCTGCCAGCCGCTGCGGCAGGCCGAGCGCTGCAGCTTGCCGCTGGTGGTGCGCGGCAAGGTGCCTGGCTCGAGCAGCAGGATCAGCTGCGGCGCCAGTTGGAAGCGCTCGCCCATGCCATCGGCGATACGCTGGCAGATCATCTCGGCGCTGATCAGCTTGCGCACGTTGCGGCTGATCTCCAGCGCCAGGCCGACGCCCTCCAGCCCCTGTTCGTCGGTGACGGCGAACGCGGCGATACGCCCCTGGCGCAGCAGTTCGATGTCCTGCTCCAGCGCCTGCTCGATGTCCTGCGGGTAATGGTTCTGACCATTGAGGATGATCAGATCCTTCAGGCGCCCGGCGATGAACAGCTGACGCTCGCGCACCACGCCCAGATCGCCGGTGCGCAGCCAGCGCTGGCCATCACGCTCGACGAAAGCCTCGGCGGTCGCTTCGGGGTTGCGCCAGTATCCTTGGGCGATGCTCGGCCCGGCGATCCAGATCTCGCCGACCTGATCGTCCACCAGCACCTGAAGCGTCTGCGGCTCGACGATGCGCAGCGGGTGCTCGGCATCGCTCCAGCCACAGGCTGGCAAACGGCTGTCCGCCTGGCCCGCTGTGCTGCTGGCGAACGTCTCCACCTGCGGCTCGCGCTCGGCGGCATCGACGCACACATAGAGCGTCGCTTCGGCCAGGCCATAGCTCGGCGCCAGCGCCTGGGCACTGAAGCCCGCCGCCGCAAAGCGCTGACTGAAGGCCCGCAGGGTGTCCAGGCGGATCGGCTCGGAGCCGGAAAACGCCAGGCGCCAGCTGCTCAGATCGAGCGCCTCCAGGCTGCTCTGCGGCACGCGCTCGGCGCACAGGCGGTAAGCAAAATCCGGCCCGCCGGAGAAGGTGCCACCGTATTGACTGATGGCCTGCAACCAGCGCGCCGGCCGGGCGAGGAAGAAGTTCGGCGCCATCAACGTCAGGGTGCCGCCATGCAGGATCGGCAGCAGCAGCCCGGCCATCAGCCCCATGTCGTGATACAGCGGCAGCCAGCTGACCCAGGACTCCTCCCGACTGGCATTGAAACCACGGCTCATGCTGCGCTCGTTGGCCAGCAGGTTGGCGTGGCTGACCATCACCCCCTTGGGCGCACGGGTGGAACCCGAGGTGTATTGCAGGAAAGCCAGCGCATCGCTGGTGATCAGCCGTGGCTGGTAGCCGGCGCGGTCGTGGGCATCGACATCCTCGATGGCGATCATCTGCGCCCCGGGCGCGAGCAGCGGCTGCAGGTCGGCCTGGCAACGCTGGATCACCTCGCGCGGCGCCAGCACCACCATGGGCTGGGCATCTAGCAGAATGCCGGTGAGGCGCTCGATGTGCATCTGCCGGTTGCTCTCCGGCGGAAAGGCCGGCACCGCGATCACGCCGGCGTACAGGCAACCGAAGAAGGCTGCGGCATAGTCAGCGCCGCTGGGCAGCATCAGCACACAACGCTCACCAACCTCACAGCCCAGGCGCTGCAGCAGGCCGGCGACAGCCAGCGCCTGCTCGCGCAGTTCGGCATAGGTCGTCAGCAGCGGCTCGCCCTGATCCGCCACGATATGCCGGATGGCCACACGGCCCGGCGCGCGCTCGGCGTGATAGTCCAGAATGTCGGCAAAGTGCTGCGCCTGATCCACCATCGATCTCATCTCGTCACCCGTGAAAACTCGTGCCTGCACAGCGGCTCGGCAGGACTGCCGAACCACTCGCGGAAGAAGGAAAAACCTGCGTCTGTCGATTAGCTGAGCGAGCCTGCGGCCAGACGCAGCGAATCGCGTACCTGCATGCCGGGAGACTCGACGAACATCGAGCTGACCAACTCCTCGGAGCGCATGGCCAGCACCGACAGCAGGGTGTCGCTGAGGCCATGGCTGCCCTCGCAGCCGCCCTGCAGGAAGATCTGCGCCTGGCAGTCCGCCCGCAGCGGCAGGCGATATTGGCGGTCGACGGCATCGCCCTCGATGTAGTCGGCGAAGCCCGCCAGCAGCGTGCGGTGGTAGTCGCGGCGATAGCCGGTGGCGAGGATCACCGCATCGAATCGCTCGCTGTGCGGCTCGCCGCCCAGGGTGTTGCGCAGGGTCAGCTCCACGCCGCTGTCATCGGCGGCAACGGCCATGACCTCACGATGGGTGAGCAAGCGATGAGGGTGCTGACCGCGAACCTTCTGCTGGTAGAACAGGTGGTAGATCTTCTCGATCAGTTCCAGATCGACCACCGAGTAGTTGGTGTTGCGGTACTCGCTGAGCATCTGTGCGCGCTGCACGGGATCCTGGGCGAAGATGCGGTCGGTGAAGTCAGCGTTGAAGATCTCGTTGACGAACGGACTGTCGTCCGACGGCTTGAGGCTGCCACCGCGCACCAGCAGGCTGGCCTCGACCTGCGGGAAGCGGCATGCCAGATCATGGAAGATTTCCGCAGCGCTCTGCCCACCACCAATGATGGCGATACGACGTGGGCGACTGCCATCGCCCAGCATGGCATCGAGCGCGCCCAAGTAACGCGAGGAATGCACGATGCGTGGATCAGTCATGCCGGCGAAAGCCGCCGGAATCTGCGCCACGCCACCGATACCCAGCACCAGGTTGCGCGCGCGGCGACGCGTGCTCTGCCCGTCGCTGCCACGCGAGACCACCTCGACACCGGCACAGACGCCAGCGCTGTAGAACGGCTCGATACTGGTCACCTCCTCACCGTAATGCACCTGCCCGGCGAACGCATCGGCGGCCCAGCCGAGGTAGTCGTTGAACTCCTCGCGGCTGGGGTAGAAGGTCTTCAGGTTGATGAAATCCTCCAGGCGCCCGCATGCCTTGAGGTAGCTGATGAAGGTGAAGCGGCTGGCGGGATTACGCAGTGTGGCAAGATCCTTGAGGAAGGAGATCTGCATGCTCGAACCGTCGATCAGCATGCCTTCATGCCAGCTGAAGGCAGGCTTGCGCTCGATGAAGCAGACATTAGGCTCTCGCCCATTGCGCTGGGCGAACTCTTCGGTGGCGATAGCCAGAGCCAGGTTAGAGGGCCCGAAGCCAACCCCGATATAGTCATGAACGAGCCCCATAAATCCTCCCGATATCTGCATGCTGAATGGGCGGTTCGCCAGTCGGAATGAACTGGAAAACATTCTCATTAACACTGACGAACGAGAGGGAGGAATGTTTAGGGTAATTGCCAGGGGAATGGAAAATCACTTTGGTAAAACGACTGCGCCCGCATGATGCGGGCGCAGCGAGGGCAATCAATGCTCAGGAATGGGCGGCGCCACCGATCTCCAGCAGCGCGTTGCGACTGGCCCGGGCGCGATGCTCGCCCTGCAATTCATGCAGCTGCCCGCCATCCATCTTCAGCAGACGGTCGGCTTGATCGAAGTAGTGATCATCATGGCTGATGGCGAATACGGTTTTGCCCGCAACCTTCAACTGCGGCAACAGCTCGCGGTAGAACACCTGGCGGAACAGCGGATCCTGATCGGCGGCCCATTCGTCGAGTAGCAGGATATCGCGCGCTTCGAGCAACGCCAGTAGCAGCGCCAGACGCTTGCGTTGACCGGCAGACAGGCGCGTGTCGCGCAGGCGCCCCGCCGCCACCTGTACCTTATGACCCATGTGCAGGCTGCCCAGCCAATGCTCGAGTTCTTCATCCGATGCCGCCACGCCATGCGGGCCAAGCAGCTGCGAAAACAGGTGATAGTCGGTGAACACCGATGCGAACAGCTGGCGGTAGGCCGGCCACTCCTGCGGCCCGAGCACCCGGCCATCGACACGTATCTCGCCGCGCTGCGGGAGGTATAACCCCGTCAGCAGACGCGCCAGCGTCGACTTGCCGCTGCCGTTGCCACCGACCAGAAATACCGTCTCGCCGCGCTCCATACGCAGGCTGACCGGCCCCACGTCGAAACCGGGCTCGCCATCCTGGGCCGGATAGCGATATTCCACCTCATGCAGCTCCAGCACCTGCCACTGCCCGCTCAAGGGGTCGGCCGGATGCTCGAATGCCTCCACATGCGGCGCCAGCGCCAGCGATTCGACCTTGTCCAGCGCCACACGTCCGGCGATCTGCGCCGGGATCGCCGCCACCGCCGACACCAGCGGTGTACGCATGAACAGAATGGTCAGCGCATAGGTCGAGGCCACTGCTGTGGACGCCCAGCCGAGGCCGTTGGCCAGGTAGAACACCAGGCCGATGGTGCCCAGCACCATGATGTTGGCCCAGTTGCTGGCCAGGCCGTGGTAACGGTCGGCCAGGGTCACGTGATCGCGATAGGCGCGCGCGCTGAGGTCGAACTCGTCCTCGTACAGACGCTGCGCGCGATCGCGATTGAGGGTCAGCTCCTTGCGCCCGTCGATCACCGCCTGGTAATCGCCGTAGAGACGATCCTCGGACTCACGCAGCATGCGCAGGTGATGATTGAGACGCCCGACCAGCAACCAGCCGATGCCAAGGGTGAAGCTCATCCACAGCAGCGTGGTGACGAACAGACCCGGCGACAGCCAGGCCAGATAGGCGAACGCCGCCAGCGTCAGCACGGTGCCATAGATCAGCTCGGGTAAATGCACGAAGGCCAGGGTGATGTTGCGGATGTCGCTGGACAGGCTGGCGATGATGTTGGAGCCGCCAATGATCTCCAGGCGCTCGATGCTGGTGTCCAGCACCCGCTTCACCAACGCGCGGCGCATACGGTAGACGAAGCGATGCCCCAGCGCCGTCAGTGACAGTTGCGCCGCGGAGGCCAGCACCAGCAGCAAGGCCAGCAAGGCGACGAACTGTCCCAGCGCCGCGCCGGGATTGCTCGCCGGGGTGAGCATGCGCTGATTGATGAAGGCAATCACCGCCACGCTGAGCAATGCGCTGCTCAGGCTGAGCCCCAGCACCAGCGCGATGGACCAGCGATATTCGTGGAAAACCAGACGCAGCAGCTTCATTCAAAACCTCTTGGCCAGGGGGCAGTTGCGCGCGCACTGCCCGTCGAGTCGAATACGGCAATGCCCTAGGGTATCGCGCAGAATCAGATTGATGAGCGCCGGCGACGCCCCCAGTTGAGTCGCCACCTCGCGCTGGGTGAGGCCATCGAGCTGACTGAGCTTGAACACCCGACGCATGCGCGGGGTCAGTTCCGCCAGGGCATCGAGCAACTGGCGCACCGCCTGCTGCCCGCCTACGGCCTGCTCGGGTGAGATTTCCGAAGGCTGCAGGTCAGCCAGCTCGGCGGCCGCACCGTAGCGCTGCTCCAGCTGCAGGCGGCGCAGATGGTCGATGGCCAGGTTGCGCACCAGGCGACTCAGATAACGCTCGGGCGCCTCGACCCGGGACAGATTGAGACTGCCCTCCCACAATTTGAGAAAGGCATCCTGCAGGACATCCTCGGCTCTGCTGCGACAGCCCAGCACGCGCGTCGCCAGATTGAGCAACGGATGACGCTGAGCCTGATAGGCGGCCAGCAAGGCCTTGCGGTCGATGACCGCAGCAGCATGGCCATAAGCAGGTGCATTCGCGGCAAAGGACGGTAGAAAACCTCTCCGGCCCGAGGCCGGCAATGACTGTTGAGAACATTCCATGTGAGGTCACGCTCTTGGCAAGGAGCGCCAATCCTGAATGCAAACACTTCTCATTGCAATAATGGCGAGACGCCTTGATGTGGCGAGACCCTGCCGACAATTGAAATGGCCGCACGGCATCACGCCGCAGTGGCATCAGCGGATGACCAACAGGCTGCAGGTGATCGAGGAGTACGTGTAGAACAGCGCGTTGCGACGAGCGTTCGCTGAACGCGAAGGAGAGCAATCAGGATGGCCCCTGCTGGAATCGAACATAGCCACTCAAGGCCACGTTATAACAGGCCTTGAGCGTTTCGATATTGTTGCCGTATCCCCAAACGTATTCCTAAACCCCCCCCCCTCCAATTCGCACAGCACTCACCCCTGCTGGCAGCCTCCGAACGGAAGCGGAACCCCTCCTGCAGTTCGTCTATCTGGAAAAAGTCCGCGGTCTACGCCACCGCATAGCCGAACCCACTGAGGAAGGACCCAGCATGAAAGACGGACATCCCTGACGACAGATCAGCTAGAGCGCGGTCGGGGCTCGAATTACCCGCATAGGGTGCCGGCCTATAGGGAGGACCCGTTGGCTACATGAGTCATTCTCATGGTTAACCTGGGATTTCAACAATTAACCAATTTCAATAATTCACTAACTTTCAGAGCCATGCACTAGCCCGAGAGCGGGGCTCGAATTACCCGTGACAGGCCGTCCCATGCAGGGGCCCCGGCCAGATCCAACGGCGCCAGACCACCAGCATCATGAGCACGGCACATAGACTTCTACCGCTGCCGGCACTCACCCCTCACGGGGTACGGGGAGGCGCAATCCATACCTATCGAATAACTGGTGTTCTCGGTGTTCTTGGTGTTCCTCAACGGCCTCAGCCCAGCAACGGCGGGGCTTGTGGCGATGGAACACAATTGCGAGAAAGGTGGAACACTTGGTGTTCTGAACACCAATGGTGTTCCGATCATGCGGAAGCCGGTCGGAGATTTTGGCAGCGGTAGCGGGCGATCAAACGGAACACCGCAGGCGGGCCTGCAGGAGGAAAGGCAGAGGCATGGTGCCCAAGCCGAGCGGCTCGGGCGGCTGGCGTCACTTGTTCCAGTGGCGCTTGACGGTCGGCAGGCTAAGCCCAAGTTCGGCAGCCGCCTGGCTCTGGCTCATGCCCTTGGCCTTGCAGGCTTGCACTAGCTTGGTGGTCTCGACTGCCTCGGGGCGACCGGCCTTCTTGCTGGTACGGGCCAAGCCTTCCTTGGTGCGTTCCTTGATGCGGTCGCGCTCGAAGGCAGCTACAGCAGCCAGGACGGTGAGCTGCAGCTTACCGGCTGCGCTGGTCAGGTCTACGCCGTCCAGATCGAGGCTGCGCACATGGATGGAGCGGGCGGCCAGGACTTCGATGGTGGAAAGCACGTCCTGCACGTCGCGGCCAAGGCGATCCAGCTTGAGCACCACCAGCACATCGCCGGCTTCCATTCGATCTGCCATCTTGGAGAACTCTGGACGCTGCAGCGCAGGAACACCACCAGACACCTGCTCAGCAAACCAGCGATGCGGCTGCACATCGAAGCCCTTCTGCTGCAAAGCCAACAACTGGTTGTCGGTGGATTGCTCCAGAGTCGAGACGCGGCCGTAGGCGAAGACGCGATTCATGATGTGCCCTGCTGGTATTGTTTAAGGTGGGATCATTATCTATCGGTATCAATAAATAGTAAACCCGCATTTGTTGATACCAATTAGGCAGGGTGTTTTGCTGGTATCAATAAACGGTCGTTTTACGATACCGGGCAGAGCAAGGGAAAGCGCCGGCCAGGGCGAACCTTGGGCCGGCAATATCAGGCAGCAGCAGCTAGGGCTTCCTCTTCATCAGCAAACAGCTTGGCGCCGTCCACCACATAGGCCCGCCCCTTGGGCATACCGGGCAGCGCGATGGATTGGGCGGCCTTGCCATCCTTGCCGGGCTGCAATATCTCCCGCTCCACCAGCACCCGGTTGACGTTGCGCAGGTTCATACCCTTGAACACCTCATCACGCCAGGCGGTGGGCAACAGGTAGTAGGTGGCCGTGGTGTAAAGCACGTCACCGCAACCGTGCTCGATGGTGCGCCGGAAGCCGAGGCGGTCAACCGTTCGCGGTGCATGTTCGTCCACCTTGGCCGCCACGCTGTCCCAACGAGTAAAGCGCCCCTCGCCATAGCGCTCGATGGTCAGGCGCAGGCGCTGCACGATGGCGTCACCTTCCAGGTTACCAGCCCCACCCCGCTCGGCCAGCCAGGCGCCCAGGCACACCCTGGCGGCATGCGTGGCCG
>NZ_JACFYZ010000012.1 GCF_015712065.1 Ectopseudomonas chengduensis | reverse complement strand
ATCCCGAACTCAGTAGTGAAACGACGCATCGCCGATGGTAGTGTGGTGCTTCACCATGTGAGAGTAGGTCATCGTCAAGCTCCTATACGAACGCCCAGTTTGCTAACGCAGACTGGGCGTTCTTCTATGTGCGCAAAAAATGGCGCGTGGCGGTGAGAGTCCCGGAGCGCCGGCCGGATCATCGTCAAGCTCCTATACGAAACCCCAGATCGCCTAGCGGTCTGGGGTTTCTTCTTTGCAGTGCGGAAAACTTCGTGGCAGAAGTCGTTCCTCCAAGCGCGTAGGGGGCGCTGCGCGCACCGCTGATGGCGCACCCTACGGTTGATCCGCTGACGCTTCGCGAGCAGAGCTCGCTCCTACGGGGCATCAGCGCTCGCCTCGGATTTAAGTATCTGCTCGCTATGGTCGTCTTGTTCTGATGAATCACAGGCCATCAATGCGCGACTTCCTTCTGAATGATCTCGATTGATAACTCCTGATCCTTGCGATCCAACCAGACGTGGCGAGCACTAAGGCATTCTCCTATGCGTCAATCGAGTCGTATCACCTTCCGCTCTACCTTCCGCATCAAGATCAGTGATCGAGAAAGCGACACGCTGATCGGCTATGCGGGCGATGTTTCCGAGTGCGGGATGAAACTGCTGAGCGATACGCCGGTGGAGCCCGGAAGTGAACTGAAGCTGCGAGTGCGAATGCGTGATCGTGAGGGAGAGATGCGCCAGGTGGATGTGAACATGATCTGCCAGTGGTCGCAGGAGAATACCCGCACAGGCTTCTTCGAAGCCGGGCTGGCCTTGCAGGAGGAGACGGCCGAGTACGTCCGGCTGATCGAAGGCATGCGCAAGCTGCGCAAGGAAAAGGCTTAGGCGGGAGTAAATGGCGAGGCGATGAAGGAGATCGCTCTGGCGTGGCGGTCTTCTTTCGAGGTCGGCGTGGTGGATGCGAAACACGCATCCACCAGCGTGTTGAACCTTTACCAATCAGCCCAGCGTACCGAGGATATTGACGCCAACTCGGTCCGGGATCTCGTTCTGCGACAGCACATGCAGGCCAGGGCTGAACACCCGCGCATAACGTGCCAGCAGCGGGCGTAGCTGCGGCATCACGGTAAGGATCGGCGGGTGACCATCCTTGCGCAGTTTTTCCTTCACCACCGGCATGGTGTTCTGCAGCTGATTGAGCAGGCTGGGTTCTACCGGGATGTTGTCCAGGCTCACCGGGCCGGCCTGCTGGGCGATGGCCAGGGCATTGAGCAGGGTGTTCTCCAGTGCATTCTCGAGAATGAACACCGACAACTCCTGGCGCTCGCCGGCGATCATGCCGACGATGCTGCGGCGCAGCGCGTAGCGCACGTCCGAGGCCAGCAGTACCGGGTCCTTGGTCGATTCGCTGGCTTCCAGCAGCGTCGTGGCGATGGTGACGATGTCCTTGAGTGGCACCTGCTCCTGCAACAGCTGGCGGTAGACGCGGTGCTGCTGGGTATAGCTGAGCTGACTCTTCAGGCTCTCGGCCAGTTTCGGCGCCTGCACCTGCAGACGTTGCATCAGATGATCGACGTCGTCGTGCTTGAACACATCGGGTAGATGCTCACGGATCACCTTATTCAGGTGCGTGGCGATGACGCTGGCACAGTCGATCACCTGGTAGCCGAGGTTGAGCGCACGCGCCTTGTCCTCCGGCTGAATCCACACCACCTGCATGCGGTAGGCCGGGTCGACGCCGAGAATACCGTCGATCTCGCCATAGAGCTCCGGCGAAGGGATAGCCATCATGCGATCGGCATGCAGCTCGGCGCTGTCGATCTTCTCGCCATTGATCTGAATGCTGTACTGCGATGCTTTGAGGCGCAGGCTGTCGCGGATATGCACTTCCGGCAGCAGGAAGCCCAGGCTCTCCGACAGGGTCTGACGTACGCCGCGCACGCGCTGAGTCAGCGGCGCACCAGCGGCTTCGTTGACCAGACCGACCAATTTGTAGCCCAGCGACACGGACAGACGCTCGACCAGCGGGATGTCCTCCCACACCATGTTCTGCGCACGTTCCTGTTCCATCGCCTTGCCCAGGGCCTCGACCTGTTCGAGGCTGGCGGCTTCAGTGGGCGGGCCGTTGCGCGAGACCATCCAGGCGATGAACGCCACCAGGGCGGCGAAGCTGATGAACGCCAGGTGCGGCATGCCTGGCACCAGCGCCAGGGTGAATAGAATGCCGGCCACGGTATAGAGCAATGCCGGCTGGGCCAGCAACTGACGGTTGACCTGCTGGGTGATGTCCGAGGATTCGTTGATCCGCGTGACGATGATCGCTGCTGCAGTGGACAGCAGCAGTGCCGGGATCTGCGCCACCAGGCCATCACCGATGGTCAGCAGGGCGTACTGCTGGAAAGCCTGGCCTGCGCCCAGGTCGTAGACGAACAGGCCGATGGCGAAGCCGCCGAACAGGTTGATCAGGAGGATCAGAATGCCAGCGATGGCATCGCCACGGACGAACTTCGAGGCGCCGTCCATGGCACCGTAGAAATCGGCTTCCTTGGCTACTTCGGAGCGGCGACGCTTAGCCTCGTGCTGGTCGATCAGGCCGGCATTGAGATCGGCATCGATGGCCATCTGCTTGCCCGGCAATGCATCGAGGGTGAAGCGCGCGGTGACCTCGGAGATACGCTCGCCGCCCTTGGTGATGACGATGAAGTTGATGATCATCAGGATCACGAACACCACCAGGCCGACGATGAAGTTGCCGCCGATCACCACCTCGCCGAACGACTCGATCACCTTGCCCGCCGCGCCGGTGCCGGTATGGCCCTCGAGCAGCACCACGCGAGTGGAGGCGACGTTCAGGCACAGGCGCAACAAGGTGGTGATGAGGATCACCGTGGGAAACAGGGAAAAATCCAGCGGGCTCTTCGACGACACGCTGACCAGCAGCACCAGGATGGCCATGGCGATGTTGAAAGTGAACAGGGCATCGAGCAGCACCGGTGGCAGCGGCAGTATGACCATGGCCAGGATCGACAGGATCAGCACCGGAATACCGATACGGCCGCTGCGGAAGGTGGGCGCGAGTTGCTGCAGTAGGTTCATGAATCAGCCCCTGTTGGCCAAACTGTCGGGAATCGGGAGGTTGCTCGCCAGTTCTGGCTTGCTTCTGCGCCCCTGGCGCCAGGCCTTGAGCTGCAGGATGTAGGTCAGCACATGGGCCACGGCGGTATACAGCGGGGCCGGGATCTGCTGATTGATCTGGGTGGTGAAGTAGATGGCGCGTGCCAGTGGCGGAATTTCCACCATCTCGAGTTCATGCTTCTTGGCCATCTGGCGCATGTACAGGGCGGTTTCATCGACGCCCTTGGCCAGCACGAAGGGCGCGGCGGCCTTCTTGGTGTCGTACTTCAGCGCCACGGCGTAGTGCGTCGGGTTGACGATGATCACGTCGGCGTTCTTGATCACCTTGCTGATCTGCCTTTGCAACATCTGCCGTTGCAGCTGCTTGATGCGCGCCTTGACCTCGGGGCGGCCCTCCTGGTTCTTGTGCTCCTCCTTGCGCTCCTGCTTGGTCATGCGCATCTTCTTGAGAAAGAAGTAGCGCTGCAGCGGGATGTCGATGAAGGAGAACACCACGAAGATCAGCATCAGACACAGGGTCAAGTTGAAGGTCAGGTTCAGCGCTGCCGAGATCGCCTCGAACACGCTGCTGCGCTGCAGGGCGATCAGGTCCGGGAGGGCCGCGCGCACCAGGACATAGCCGACACCGAGCAGCACCAGCACCTTGAGGATCGACTTGAGCAGTTCGCTCCAGTTCTGCGCCGAAAAGATTCTTCCCAGGCCGGTGATGGGATTGAGCTTGCTGAGTTTCGGCGCAAAGTTTTTCGCGGAGAACACCCAGCCGCCCGGTACCAGCGACAGCGCCACCACCAGCACGGAGGTAAGCAGCAGCGGTGACAGCAGTTTGATGAACACCAGCATGTTGTAGCCCAGCAGGGTGTCGAGATCATCCAGGCCGATCTCGCTGTGGCCGAACTGGATATAGGACAGGCGGAAGCTGTCGCTGAGCCCTTCCAGAAAAAGCCCGGCGCTGAACTTGAGAATGAACAGGGTGGCGATCAGCGAGATGGTGGTCGACAGGTCCTTGGAGCGCGCGACCTGGCCGTCATCCTTGCTCTTTTTCAGTTTGTGCGCGGAGGCTTCTTCCGTTTTCTCCTGGCCGCTGTTCTGCTCAGACATCACCGCCCTCGCGCAGAATCACGCCGATGCCGTTGAGCAACTCGCGGGTCAGGTGCAGGTAGCTCTCGGGTAGGTTGGGCAAGGTCAGATAGATGCACAGCAGGCCCATCAGAATGCTGATGGGAAAACCCAGGGAGAACAGGTTCATCGCCGGCGAAATGCGGTTGAGCAGGCCGAAGCAGAACTGCACCAGGGTCAGGCAGAACACCAGGGGCAAGGTGACCAGCACGGCTGCTGCCAGCACCCAGGCGAAGGCCTGCACGAAGCTTTGTGCGCCCAGGTAATGCAGGCCGCTGCCGACCGGCCAGAACAGGAAGCTCTGGTACAGCACGCTGATGGTGACCAGGTGGCCGTCGATGGCGAAGAACAGCAGCACCAGCAGGATGAAGTACAGCTGGTAGATGATCGAAGACGACGACACGCCGTTCACCGGGTCGTTGTAGCGCGCCATGCTCATGCCCATCTGCGTCGACACCACCTCACCGACCAGCATGAAGATGGTGAACACCAGTTGCAGGGTCAGCCCCAGCAGGACGCCGAAGGTGATCTGCTCCAGTGCGGTCAACAGCCCCTTCAGTGACAGTGGGTCAATTTCGGGCATGTCCGGCAGCGCTGCGCCAAGGGCGATGGTCAAGGCCAGGGCGAGGAGGATGCGCACGCGTACCGAGACTGCCTTGTGGTTGAACAGCGGCGCCATGCTGAGCAGGGCAACGATGCGGCAGAAGGGCCACCAGTAAGCCTGCAGGCTGGTCAGATACTGGCTGGCATGCAGCACGGGTTCGGACATGCTTCAGCCCACCAGATGCCCGGCCTGCTTGAAGGTTTCGATGAACAGATCCCCCAGCGTGCGCAGGATCCAGTGGCCGGCGAACAGCAGCATGGCCAGGGTGATCAGCAGGCGCGGGAGGAAGCTGAGCATCTGTTCGTTGATCTGCGTGGCAGCCTGGAAAATGCTCACCAAGAGGCCGCCGAGCAGGCTCGGCACCACCAGCACGCAGACGATGATGCCGGTGATATAGACCGCGTGAGCCACCAGCTCGGCGGCGTGTTCGGGCGTGAGCATCGCGAAGCCTCGCTAATAGGGCTGAATACTGGTGGTGAGGGTGCCGACCAGCAGCGTCCAGCCATCGACCAGGACGAAGATCATCAGCTTGAACGGCAGCGAGATCATCATCGGCGAGAGCATCATCATGCCCATTGCCATCAGTACGCTGGCTACCACCAGGTCGATCACCAGAAACGGCACGAAGATCATGAAACCGAGTTGAAAGGCGGTCTTCAGCTCGCTGAGCACGAAGGCCGGCAGCAGCAGGGAGAAGTCCAGCTGGGCCAGGTCCTCTGGTATTTCCTCACCCGCGAGAGCGACCAAGGTTTCCAGCGAGTTCTTGCTGGTCTGCGCCAGCATGAACTGGCTGATGATGCGCTTGCCTTCGCCCAGACCCTGTTCGAGGCTGATCTGGTCGGCCTCGAACGGCACGTAGGCCTCGGTGTACATCTCCTGCCACACCGGGCGCATCACCAGCAGGGTGAGGCACAGGGCGATGCCGACCAGCACCGGGTTGGGCGGGCTCTGCTGCAGGCCGATGGCCTGGCGCAGGATGGCCAGGACGATGATGAAGCGGGTGAAGCAGGTCATCATCATCAACATGGCCGGGAGAAAGCCCAGCAGCGTCATGATCAGCAGGATCTGCAGCTTGACGCTAAGGGTCTGGCCGTCTTCGCTGTCGTTGAAGTTGAACAGGGTGATGTCGCCGCCGGCCGCCTGGGCCAGCAACGGGCAGCACAGGGCTGCCAGCAGCAGGCCGGGTTGCAGCAGACGGCGCAGCATCACACGCCCAACCCGCTGAGACCGCTACCGGACAGCTCGACGATGCGCAGGCCGTAGTTGCCGTTCATCACCACCACTTCGGCCTTGGCGAACAGGGCGCCGTTGACCTTCACGTCGAGTGGTTCGCCGGCCAGCTTGTCTAGGGCGATCACGCTGCCGGCGTCGACGTCCATCAGCTCCTTGAGGGTGATCTCGGTGGAGGCCACTTCGAGGGTGACGTTGACTGGGATCTTGCCGAAGAAGCTCAGATCCTGCTGCGGCAGGCTGGCAGGCGCTTGCTCCGGGACGGAGTCGCTGACGGCCTCATCGAGATTGAGGCCAGCGTCATTGATCAGGCTATCGAAATCGTTATCGGAAATGGGGCTGCTCATGGGGTCTTCACGCTCTCAAGAGAAGTCAGGAACAAGGAGCCGTCGTCTTCGAAGATGGCGCCGCGAAACAGCTTCTGCTGGTTGATCTGTACATCGCAGCGCTCCAGCAGGCGCATCGGCAGGATGTCGCCGGGGCGCAGGGCAAGCACTTGCGACAGGGGCATCTGCAGGCTGGCCACCACGCAGTCCAAACGCACCGGCAACTGGCGAATCTGATTGAGCGAGTTGCCGCCCTGGGTCATGGGGGCCGGTGTTGTCAGGCGGCTGGTCAGCTCATCGACCAGCTGTGTATCCAGATAGATGAAGATCGATGCCTGGCTGCCGGTGATATGGCTGGTGAAGTGGAACTCTGCCACGTACTCCCAGGCCGCTTCTTCATAGGTGTTGTCGTAAGGCTCGAGCTTGCCGAAGGTCTGGCCGGCGAGAATCGAGCGGGCGAACAACTGGGTCACGTCCAGACCCAGACGCGTACGCATGCGCTGCTCCGAGGTACTCACTGGCGGCGCTTCATGGTTGGGCAGGCAAGTGCCGCCGTAGTAACACTCCAGTGCTTCGGTCAGCAGGGCGCGGTCCATGGCGAAACCGACCTTGCCCAGCGTCGAGCGATAGAGGCACTCGGCATCTTTATTCACGTGCTCGTGAACATCGACTCGCAGCAGTTCAAGATTGATCCGATAGTTACGCAGAAAGTAGTCACTGATAATTCGCGGGTACTTACTGGAGAGCTCGCGAATATAGTGGGGTATCTTGTGGTAATGCCGGCCAAGTTTCTGCGGTTTCAACCGGGTCAGACTGTCGGCGGGCACGCCATGAAGGACTTTTTTAATCCCGGTCATGTTGTGGGCTGTATTCCTGGTTGTAACTGCGTGTGCACCATCGAGTGCATTCGATGGGCGTGCAGAGGACGTTTTGATATGCCGGCGGGCGTTGGCAGCAGTGCCTTGGCCATGGCGTCGAATTCATCCGGGAAAAGCGCGCAGGCCCGTGATGACGAGGAGGAGTCTAGGCTGAGGGAGGGCGAGAAATTAAATCAATAGATATCAAATGCTGTTTTTGATAGCGGCTTGCCAGCATTGATAGGAAATAACAACAAGTAATTCGGCGAATTTCTGTGCGCTTGTTAACGTTCGCGCCGTGATCCGTTGCGCGTATATAGAGCACGCCGCCAAGTGCTGCCGAAGTTGACCAATACAAGCGACGGAAAGTTTCGAAAGATTAAGGGGCCACGTGAAAAAAATCTGTCATCTGCTTGGCAGTTTTGTACACGGGGTCGAATGCCGCCGCCGGGCTCATGAAAGACATCGGGTGATTTACCTTGAAGCATTCAACTCAAACGGTAAGTTACGCCTGCGACGAGTTGTTCAATGAACAGCTGGGGCAGCAACATATAGTGGTGATCGGTCAGGCCGATGCGGCCAGCGAGCGTCTGTTGACCGGTGGTCTGCTGCGCCAGGGTTTTCAGGTACGCCGCTTCGCCAGCTGTCTCGAGCTGGACCCGCGGGCACTGGAAAGCGCCAGCCTGGTGCTGGTGTTCGTCAGCAGCCTGGCGGGCAACACTCTCTATGCACAGGTAGGCGCCATCCTGCGCCAGGTTGGTCGTGTCGGCGTAGTGCCGGTCGTGGAGTATGCCGACCAGGAGAAGGCCGCAGCACTTCTAGAGCTGGGGTGCGTCGACTATCTCCTGGCACCCTTCAGCGAAGCCCAGCTCAGTGCGCTGCTGCGCCGTCAGGAGTCGGCCAGCGCTGGCGAAGAAGGATTCGTTTCCTGCTCGCAGGCTGGTCGCCGTTTGCTGGCCATGGCCCAGCGCGTGGCCATGACCCGTGCGCCCATTCTGATCACCGGTGAGACCGGCACCGGCAAGGAGCTGATGGCCCGCTACATCCACCGCTTTTCCGCGCAGGATGATGCGCCCTTCATCGCCGTGAACTGTGCGGCGATCCCCGAGCAGATGCTCGAATCCATTCTCTTCGGCCATGAGAAGGGCGCCTTCACCGGCGCAGTTAGCGCTCAGCCAGGCAAGTTCGAACTGGCCAACGGCGGCACCTTGCTGCTCGACGAGATCGGTGAACTGCCGCTGGGCCTGCAGGCCAAGCTGTTGCGTGTGCTGCAGGAGCAGCGCGTCGAGCGTCTGGGCGGGCGCCGTGAAATTGCCTTGGACGTGCGCATCATCGCCGCGACCAACCGCGATCTGCAGCAGGAAGTGGCCGAGGGCCGTTTCCGCGCCGACCTGATGTTCCGTCTCGATGTACTGCCGCTGCATATCAGCCCGCTGCGTGAGCGCAAGGAGGACGTGCTGGCCCTGGCGCGTCGCTTCATTCGCCAGTACGCGCCGCAGGACGCGCGCCACGAACTGCTCACCGAAGATGCCTGCCGCGCCCTGCTGGCGCATGACTGGCCGGGCAACGTGCGCGAGCTGGAGAATTGCCTGCAGCGCGCGCTGATTCTGCGCAATGGCCTGTACATCCAGGCTCAGGACCTGGGCCTGAGCGTACCTGTGAGCAGCGCGGCAGAACAGGCGCCACGTCTGCAGCCACAGGCGCTCGAAGGCGGCAAGGCAGCCTTGCGCGCGAGCGGCAAGTGGGCCGAGTACCAACATGTGATCGACACCATCCGCCGTTTCGGCGGGCACAAGACCAAGGCCGCCGAAAGCCTTGGCATGACCCCGCGCGCACTGCGCTATCGCCTCAACGCCATGCGCGAACAGGGCGTTCAGATTCCCGTCTAGGAGAAGCAAAGGATGAATTCGATTAGCCAGGTGCAGCAGGACCTGCTGGGCCGTATGGAGCAGCTGAAGAACCTCAGCGAAGCGATGCCGATCAAGCCGGCGCAAGCCTTTGCCGTGCAGCCTGGCGAGCCTGGGTTTGCTGCGGCTTTCGACAATGCGGTGCGTGCGGTGGACGCGCAGCAGCATCGTTCCGGCGAGTTGATGGCCGCCGTGGACAGCGGGCAGAGCGATGACCTGGTGGGGGCGATGATCGAGAGCCAGAAGGCCAGCGTTTCGTTCAGCGCGCTGATGCAGGTGCGCAACAAGCTATCCAGCGCTTTCGACGACATCATGAAGATGCCGCTGTAAGCGGATCGGGGACTGACGCGTGCTGCAGACCATAAGAAGCAAGCTGCCTGAACACGGGCTGAAACTCGATCCACGCATGACCCTGATCGGCCTCGCGCTGATCGCCGCCTTGCTGGCGGTTGGTGTGGTGTTCTACCTCTGGCGCGACCAGGGCTCGTTCCGTCCACTGTATGGCAGTGGCGAGGCCTATCCGGCCGCCGAGGTGATGCAGGTGCTCGACGGTGATGCGATCAGCTACCGCCTGCATCCGCAGAGCGGTCAGGTGCTGGTGCGCGAGGATCAGCTTGGCCGCGCGCGTATGTTGCTGGCAGCCAAGGGCGTGCAGGTCAAGGTACCGGCCGGCTATGAGCTGTTCGACAAGGACGAGCCACTGGGCACCAGCCAGTTTGTCCAGGATGTGCGCCTCAAGCGCAGCCTGGAGGGTGAGCTGGCGCGTACGGTGATGGCGCTCAAGGGCGTGGAGGGTGCCCGTGTGCACCTGGCGCTGCAGGAGAGCAGCTCCTTCGTGGTCGGCAAGCGCGAGCCGGGCAAGGCCTCGGTGATGCTACAACTGGCACCTGGCTACAAGCTGGCGCCGGAGCAGGTCAGCGCCATCGTCAATCTGGTGGCTGGCAGCGTGCCGCAGCTCGATGCCGGCAATGTGCAGGTCGTCGATCAGTACGGCGCACTGCTGTCGCGCGGTATCGACACGCTGGGCGGCCCGGTGCAGAACTGGCAGGTGGTCGACGACTACCAGAGCAAGGCCGTGGCCAATGCCGAGGCGGTGCTGGCACCGGTACTCGGCGGCGGTAACTACCGTATCAGCGTGTCCGCCGATATCGACTTCAGTCAGAAGGAAGAGACCTTCCAGTCCTACGGCGAGACGCCGCGCCTGCGCAATGAAGTGCTGCGCGACGAGAGCGTGCTCGACCAGCTGGCTCTCGGCGTCCCTGGCTCGCTGGCTAACCGGCCGCCGCAGCCTGCGCCGGAGCCGCCTGCCGATCAGGCGCAGGCTGGGGCTCAGACCGAAAATGGCAACCAGGCGGCGACCTCGCTGCGCAAGGAATCCAACCGCCAGCTGGATTACGACCAGAGCGTCACTCACGTCAAGCATGCACCTTTCAGCCTGCGTCAGCAGAGCATCGCCGTGGTGCTCAATGCTGCCGTGGCGCCAGAGGGTGGCTGGACGCCCGAGGCACGCGAGGAGCTTACGGCGATGGTCAAGAGCGCAGTGGGCTTCAATCAGGCGCGCGGTGATCTGCTGACACTGAGCGTCTTCCCCTTCACCGATGCCGGTATCGGCAGTGCCGGCAACGAACTGCTGCCCTGGTGGGAAAACGCCAAGGTGCACGACCTGGCCAAGCTCGGCGTGTTCGCCCTGATCAGCCTGCTGCTGTTGCTGATGGTGGTGCGCCCTGCGGTGCGCAGCCTGAGCCAGCGCAGCCAGCCTGGTGTGCCTGTGGCGGTCGAGGGTGACGACCAGCTGGCGCTGCACGCCGAGCGCGCAGCCGAACGCCTGTTGGCGCGCGTTGGCGACGATGCGCCGAGCGCTACCGTGCTCGGCGAACTCAACCCTCTGTCGGAGATTCGCCTGCCGGCGCCCGGCTCGGGTCTGGAGCTACAGATCGAACACCTGCAGATGCTGGCCAAGAACGATCCCGAGCGTGTCTCGGAAGTCATCAAACAGTGGATAGGGCGTAATGAACGAGACCTCAACCCAGCCTGACGGCCGCGGTGGTTCCACCGCCAAGGAAATGCGCCTGCGCGTGCAGAAGCGCTCGCTGAGCACGTCCGAGCAGGCCGCCATTCTCATGCTGAGCATGGGTGACGAGATTTCTGCCGGCGTGCTCAAGCACTTCTCGCGCGAGGAGATCGTCAGCATCAGCCAGGCGATGGCGCGGCTATCCAACGTCAAGCAACCGATGGTTTCCGATGTCATCGGTCGCTTCTTCGAGGACTACAAGGAGCAGAGCAGCATCAAGGGCGCCTCGCGTGGCTACCTCGACGGCATGCTCAGCAAGGCGCTGGGTAGCGAAATCACCCGCTCGCTGCTCGACAGCATCTACGGCGAGGAGATTCGCGCCAAGATGGCCAAGATGGAGTGGCTCGACCCCAAGCAGTTCGCCGCGCTGATCGCCAAGGAGCACGCGCAGATGCAGGCGGTGTTCCTCGCCTTCCTGCCGCCCGGCATGGCCAGCGAAGTGCTCGAATGCATGCCCAAGGAGCGTCAGGACGAGCTGCTCTATCGCATCGCCAACCTCAACGAGGTCAACAGCGACGTCATCGCCGAGCTGGAGCAGTTGATCGAGCGCAGCCTGGCGGTGCTCAGCACCCAGGGTTCGCAGGTGCGCGGGGTCAAGCAGGCGGCGGACATCATGAACCGCTTCAAGGGTGATCGCGGGCAGATGTTCGAGCTGCTGCGCGCCCATGACGATCAGCTGGTCGAGCGCATCGAGGATGAAATGTACGACTTCTTCATCCTCTCGCGGCAAAACCAGGACGTGCTGCAGGCGCTGCTCGAAGCCGTGCCGCTGGAAGAGTGGGTGGTCGCCCTCAAGGGTGCCGAGCCCGAGCTGGTACGGGCTATCACCGGTGCCATGCCCAAGCGCCAGGCGCAGCAGATGGAGTCGATCAACCGCCGCCAGGGCCCGGTGCCGTTGAGCCGCGTCGAGCAGGTGCGCAAGGACATCATGGCCGTGGTCCGCGAAATGTCGGCCAGTGGCGAGCTGCAGGTGCAGCTGTTCCGCGAACAGACGGTGGAATGAGATGACGGTCAAGGTGATCAGCGGCGACGCCCGCCCGTGGCGCGCCTATCGCTTCCCCCCGCGCAGCAGCCAGCCAGCCGTGGACTGGAGCGGCGATGCCGCCGGCCTGCAGCGAGCCATGGCCGATGGCTTTCAGCAGGGCATCGAAAAGGGTTACCAGGACGGCCTGCAGCAGGGCGAGGAGGCCGGGCGTCAGGCTGGCTTCGAGCAGGGTCGCGACGAAGGGCTGAAGCTTGGGCGCGAGCAGGGGCGCAGTGAGGGCCGTCGCGAATTCGAACTGGCCGCACGGCCGCTGCAGCAGATCAGCGAGAAGGTCGAACAGTACCTGGGCGAGCTGGAGCACAAGCGTCGTCAGGAACTGCTCGAGCTGGTCAAGAAGGTCTCGCAGCAGGTCATCCGCTGCGAACTCACGCTGCATCCGACCCAGTTGCTGGCGCTGGTCGAGGAGGCCCTGACCAGCATGCCGGGCGAGCCCGAGGACGTGCAGGTATTGCTCAGCCCCGAAGAATACGCGCGGATCAAGGCGCTGGCGCCGGAGCGCGCGGCGAACTGGAAGCTGGTGGCCGACGAGCGCCTGGCACTGGGTGAGTGCCGCGTGGTCACGCCGCAGGCCGAGGCTGACGTGGGTTGCCAGCAGCGTCTGGATGCCTGCATCGACACCCTGGCCGAACATCTGCATCTGACCGAGGCCTGATCGCGCATGCTGGATTACAAGCTCGACGAAGCGCTGCGCTCGCTCGATGGCGTGCAACTGGCCAAGGTGGCCGGGCGTCTGGTGCGGGTCTCCGGCATGCTGCTGGAGAGCCTCGGCTGCCAGCGCAGCACCGGCCAGCGCTGCCGCGTCGAGCAGGCCGACGGCAGCCTGCTGGATGCTCAGGTGGTCGGCTTCAACCGCGATATCACCTACCTGATGCCGTTCAAGAAGCCGGTCGGCCTGGCCGCCGGCTCGCGGGTGTTCCCGGCCAAGGACGAAGCGCTGCTGCAGATCGACGAGTCCTGGTTAGGGCGCGTGGTCAACGGCCTCGGCGAGCCGCTGGATGAGCGCGGCAAGCTCAGTGGGCGCGACCCGTTGCCGGTCGAGCTGCCCAGGGTCAACCCGCTCCGCCGTCGTCCGGTGGAGGCCGCGCTGGATGTTGGCGTGCGCGCCATCAATGGTCTGCTGACCCTTGGCAAGGGTCAGCGCGTCGGCCTGTTCGCCGGCTCAGGGGTGGGCAAGAGCGTGCTGTTGGGGATGATCACCCGGCAGACCAAGGCCGATGTGGTGGTGGTCGGGCTGATCGGTGAGCGCGGGCGTGAGGTGCAGGAATTCATCCTGCATTCCCTCGGCGAAGAAGGGCTGCGCAAGGCCGTGGTCGTCGTGGCGCCGGCCAACGAATCACCGCTGATGCGCCTGAAGGCCACCGAGCTGTGCCACAGCATCGCTGCCTATTTTCGCGATCAGGGCCAGGACGTGCTGCTGCTGGTCGACTCGCTGACCCGCTATGCCATGGCCCAGCGCGAGATCGCCCTGGCCCTCGGCGAGCCGCCGGCGACCAAAGGCTATCCGCCGTCGGTATTCGGCATGCTGCCGGAGTTGGTGGAAAGCGCTGGCAACGGTGAGAGCGGTAGCGGCAGCCTCAGTGCCATCTACACCGTGCTGGCCGAAGGCGACGACCATCAGGACCCGATCGTCGACTGCGCGCGGGCGATTCTCGACGGCCATATCGTGCTGTCGCGGCGCCTGGCCGACGTCGGCCACTACCCTGCCATCGACATTTCCGCATCGGTCAGTCGCTGCATGAGCCAGGTCGGCGAGGCTGCGCATCTGGCGGCCGGGCGGCAGTTCAAGGAGTTCTACAGCACCTTCGAGAAGATCAAGGAGCTGATCCCGCTCGGCGGCTACACGCCGGGCATGGACGCCAAGACCGACCGCGCCGTGCAGCTGGCGCCCAGCCTCGAGCGCTTCCTGCGTCAGGAGGTCGGCACTGGCGCCGAGCTCGGCGCCAGCATCGCCACCTTGCAGAGCATCATCAAATGAAAGAACAGCTGGAAGTGCTCGGCCGTCTGGCCAGCCTGCGTGGCAACCGTGTGCAGCAGATGCTCGGGCGGGTCAGCTATCAGCAGAACCTGTGTCAGCGTTATCGCAACAACATCACCGGGCTCAGTCGCTTGTGCGGTTTCAGCGTACCGATGACCACGCCGCTGCAGCGCGACAACCAGCAGCGCTACAAGGCAACGCTGTACAAGATGGTCGAACTGCAGCGCCGCGAGCTGGCGCTGGCCGAGGAGAACCTAGCGCGCATTCAGGGCGAACTGCTGGCGGCGATGCGCAGCGAGAAGGTCATCACCCAGTTTCTCGAGGGCAAGATGGGCGAGTGGCAGGATCTGCTTGCCCGTCAGGAGCAGAAGATCCAGGATGGCCTGGCCGCGCAGGCCTGGTGGCGAGCCCAGGTCGGTTAATTTTGCACGACGCGTTTAAGTTCTTGCCGCGCCCGGTCGCTCTTAGGTCATAACACCACGCGAGTTGGATTCGAATCATGGAAATCAGCAGGCATCTCAAGCCCAGCCTTAACCCGGCCAGCGACGCTCCGGCACAGGTACAGAGCGCCCGTGCGCAGTCGAGCGGCAATGCCCGTGCGAGTGTCAGCCAGGAGCCGAGTCTGGAGCAGCTGCAAGACGCCTTGCGCAGCCTCCCCGAAGTCGACCTGGACAAGGTTGCCCAGCTCAAGGCGGCGCTGGCCCGCGGCGAACTGAGCAGCGATCCGGCCGCGCTGGCCGGCAGCATGCTGACCTATCACAGCGGTAGCGATGCGTGACCACCGCGCGTGAGCAACAGCTGCTGCTGGTCGTCGAGCAGGACCTGGAACAGGACTGCGCCGACTACCTGGTTCTGCGTGGGTTGATGCAGGAGCTGTATCAGCAGTTGCTCAAGCGCGACAGTCAGCAGATCGATCTGCTCAACGAGCAGATCCTGCCGCTGGTCGACCAGGCCAAGGCCCGCGCCGAACGCCGCAGCAAGGTACTGACTGCCTTCGCGCTGGGTAGCGGTCATAGCGCGATGCAGAAGCTGCTGGCGTATTATCCCCAGAGCCAGCGCAATCACCTTGCTCACACCTGGGAGCAGCTCGGCCAACTGGCCGGCCAGTGCAAACGCCTGAACGAGCGCAACGGCAAGCTGCTGGCCATGCACCACGAGATTCTCGAACAGCTGCTCGGCGAGCCGGGCTCGGCCCAGTTGTACGCGCCGCAGCCGTATTGAGTGACTTCGCCTGCGCTGGTTGTCGTTGGTGGGCTGAAGCCCACCCTACGGGCCTGAGTAGGCCGCCCGCTTCCAATGAGTTAGGCCTTGTAGGGTGGGCTTTAGCCCACGCGGATCATCGTTGATGGGCTGAAGCGGATCGCCGCCCGGCCAACCCACAGCCATGCCACGCTCTCAAAGCGCCTGCCGCAGCGTGCTAGACTCGCGCGCTTTCGATCTGTGGTGATTTCTCTCCGTGCCTCACGCCGCTCTTGCCCATCCACCGCGCTGGCTGACCAATGCCCAGCTGCATCCGCAGCCTTGTGCCGGTGTGCGCGACTGGCTGTTCAACGAGGATTCGCTGACCCGGCGCCTGACCGCGCTGTCGCATGACGGCTTCTCGGTCTCGCCGTTGCAGGAAGGCTGGCAGCGTTTGCGCGCGGACGAGTGCGCATTGCTTGGTGTGGCCGATGGCAGCCAGGGCTGGGTGCGCGAGGTGTACCTGCGCGGTCATGGGCAGCCCTGGGTGTTCGCCCGTAGCGTTGCCGCGCGCAGCGTGCTGGAGGGTTCCGGGCTGAATCTGGCGGAGCTGGGCAGTCGCTCGCTGGGTGAGCTGCTGTTCAGTGACAGGGCCTTCGATCGCGGCGAGTTGCAGGCCTGCCGCTATCCGGCGGCCTGGCTGCCGGCAGAGGTTCGCGAAGAGCGCCTGTGGGCGCGGCGCTCGTGCTTCAGCCGGGGGGCGCTTGGCGTATTGGTGGCCGAGGTGTTTCTGCCAGCCTTTTGGCAGGCGGCGGGTATCGAGGCGTAGGGTTCGCACTACCATTGCCTACTCAGGCTATCCCTGTTGTCTGTCAGGCCCATGGCGTACTGCTTCGCGAGTACGCCTACGCGCTAAGGCGTACTGCTTCGCGACGACTGCATGGATGCAGGAGGTAGAGCGACGCAGGAAGCCAAAGCCGAGTATGCCCTACGCGTTGAACCGCTTGTGGCGGTGAGCATCGACGCTAAAGCGCCTCCCACACACGCTTGCTCGTATAATCCGCGCAACCTGCACGGAGACGCTTTGATGTACACCCGCCTGCTGCAATCGACCACCCGCCTGCACCCGCGCGCCTGGGACTTCATTCAGCTGATGCGCCTGGACAAGCCCATCGGCATCTATCTGCTGTTGTGGCCGACCTTGTGGGCGCTGTGGGTGGCTGCCGAAGGCGTGCCGAGCGCGAAGAACCTGTTCATCTTCGTCGCTGGCGTGATCCTGATGCGCGCCGCCGGTTGCGTGATCAACGACTACGCCGACCGCAACTTCGACGGTCACGTCAGCCGCACCAGGGCGCGCCCGCTGGCCAGCGGCAAGATCCAGCCGCGCGAGGCGCTGGTGCTGTTCGCCGTGCTGGTGGCGATGAGTTTCGTGCTGGTGCTGTTCACCAATGCCACCACCATCTGGCTGTCCTTCGGTGGCCTGGCGCTGGCAGCCTGTTACCCCTTCATGAAGCGCTACACCTTCTACCCGCAGGTGGTGCTCGGCGCGGCATTCTCCTGGGGTATGCCGATGGCCTTCACCGCCGAAACCGGCAGCCTGCCACCTGAAGCCTGGCTGCTGTACATCGCCAACCTGCTGTGGACCGTGGCCTACGACACCTACTACGCCATGGCCGACCGTGAGGACGACCTGAAGATCGGGGTGAAGTCCACCGCCATCCTGTTCGGCGACGCCGACCGCCTGATCATCGCCATCCTGCAGGGGCTGGCGCTGCTCTGCCTGCTGCTGGCTGGCGCGCGCTTCGAGCTGGGCCTGTACTTCCACCTCGGCCTGTTGGCGGCCGCCGCCTGCTTCGCCTGGGAGTTCCACGTGACCTGCCGTCGCGAGCCGCTGGTGTGCTTCAACGCCTTCCTGCACAACCACTGGGCGGGGCTGGCGATCTTCGTCGGCCTGGTCGCCGACTACGCGCTGCGCTGAAACCAGCGCAGCGCCTGGAATGATGGGGGATTAGTAGGCTTCCGGCTTGGCGACGTGCCAGACGCCCATCTTGCCATCGCCCGTGACCTCACCGGGCTGCTTGTCGTTGATGAAGGTGTACAGCGGCTTGCCGTCATAGGCCCACTGCAGGGTGCCGTCGTCGCGCTTGACCAGGCTCCACTCGCCTTCGGCCTTGGCCCCAGCCTCAGCCTTCAGTGGCGGCCAGTTCTGCGCGCACTGGCCCGTGCAGTTGGATACGCCCGCGGCGTCCTTGTCGTAGGTGTAGAGCGCCATGCCCTTGGCATCCACCAGCATGCCGTCCTTCTCCATCGCCGGTTCGGCCGCCAGGCCCAGCAGGGGCCAGCTCAGCAGGGCACTGGCGAGCAGCGGGACTAATCGGGGGGTAATTCTTCTCATTTTTTAGCCTCTCCTCGGAATGAACAGCGACAGCCTGGCGGCAGCTGGGAGCAAGACTGGAGGTCACAGCGATACAGGACGGAAGGAGCCACGAACTCCCATAAGTGCCTATGAGGTCCTGTGCCAGGCTCCAGGCCGCCCCGGATTGGCGGCAGCCTCAAACAGTTTAGACGAGGCCCGCGGCGGAAATGTTCGGTGTTTTTCGCGGCCATGGCGGCAGTCGATAACTCCGTGTCACATACCTGCAATAATTCCGTTATCTAATGCGCGCAGACAGTTGAACGAACCGAGGCAGGACCATGGTTGGCAAGAACATCCTGATCGTCGATGACGAAGCACCGATCCGCGAGATGATTGCGGTGGCCCTGGAGATGGCCGGTTACGAGTGCCTGGAGGCGGAGAATACCCAGCAGGCCCACGCCGTGATCGTCGACCGCAAACCCGATCTGATCCTGCTCGACTGGATGCTGCCCGGCACCAGCGGCATCGAACTGGCGCGCCGGCTCAAGCGTGACGAGCTGACCAGCGATATCCCGATCATCATGCTCACCGCCAAGGGTGAAGAGGACAACAAGATCCAGGGCCTGGAAGTCGGCGCCGACGACTACATCACCAAGCCCTTCTCGCCGCGTGAGCTGGTGGCCCGCCTCAAGGCCGTGCTGCGTCGTGCTGGGCCCAGCGACAGCGAGGCGCCGATCGAGGTCGGCGGGCTGTTGCTCGATCCCATCAGCCACCGTGTGACCATCGATGGCAAACCGGCCGAGATGGGCCCGACCGAATATCGTCTGCTGCAGTTTTTCATGACCCATCAGGAGCGTGCCTACACCCGCGGCCAGTTGCTCGACCAGGTCTGGGGCGGCAACGTTTACGTCGAGGAGCGTACCGTCGACGTGCATATCCGCCGTCTGCGCAAGGCGCTCGGTGATGCCTACGAAAACCTGGTACAAACCGTGCGCGGGACTGGGTATCGTTTCTCCACCAAAGGTTGATCGCTAGCGCGGTGTTTCTGCGCCCACGTTCTTCTGACAAGGATGCGCTCCATCGTGAATCAAGACTGGCGTGGCGCCGTGGTGCGCCGCCTGTTGCTGCTGGTTGGCGCCTGCCTGCTGCTCGGTTTCATCACCGGTGAATATGCCTGGGTGCTGGCCTGCGGTCTGGCCATTCATCTGGGCTGGACCCTCAGCCAGCTGCTGCGCCTGCACAAGTGGCTGCGCGAACACAAACCCGACGAGCCGCCGCCGGATGGTTACGGCCTGTGGGGCGAGGTGTTCGACAGCATCTACCACCTGCAACGCCGTAACCAGAAGGCGCGTGGCCGCTTGCAGGCGGTGATCGACCGCGTTCAGGAGTCCACTGCCGCCCTCAAGGACGCCGTGGTGATGCTCGACAGCCAGGGCAACTTGGAATGGTGGAACCGCGCAGCCGAGACCCTGCTGGGCCTGAAGACGCCGCAGGACAGTGGTCAACAGTTGGCCAACCTGGTGCGCGACCCGCGTTTCAAAGATTACTTCGAGCGTGGCAACTATGCCGATGCCCTGGAGATTCCTTCACCGATCAACGATCGCCGCCGCTTGCAGTTCCATATCACCCGCTACGGCAATCGCGAGCATCTGTTGCTGGTGCGTGACGTTACCCGTCTGCATCAGCTGGAACAGATGCGCAAGGACTTCGTCGCCAACGTCTCCCATGAGCTGCGTACGCCGTTGACGGTGATTGCCGGCTATCTGGAGACGCTTCTGGACAACGTCGAGGCGGTCAATCCGCGCTGGCTGCGCGCATTGCAGCAGATGCAGCAACAGGGCGCGCGCATGCAGACCCTGCTCAACGATCTGCTCCTGTTGGCCAAGCTGGAAGCCACCGATTACCCGTCGGACAACCAGCCGGTGGCGGCCGACCTGATGCTGCTGTCGATCAAGAACGACGCCCAAGCATTGTCTGGTGAGCAACAGCATCGCATCAGCCTGGAGGCCGATCCGCATCTGAAGCTCAAGGGCAGTGAGGCGGAGCTGCGCAGCGCCTTCTCCAACCTGGTGTTCAACGCGGTGAAGTACACCCCGGCCGGAGGCGACATCCGTATTCGCTGGTGGTCTGACGAGAAGGGCGCACACCTGTCGGTCAGCGATACCGGTATGGGCATCGAGGCCAAGCACTTGCCGCGCCTGACCGAGCGCTTCTACCGGGTCGATTCGAGCCGTGCCAGCAATACCGGTGGCACCGGGCTGGGCCTGGCCATCGTCAAGCATGTGCTGCTGCGTCACCGTGGCAATCTGGAGATCAGCAGCGTTCCTGGCAAGGGCAGCACCTTTACCTGCCATTTCACCCCGGCGCAGGTGGTGCAGCGTGCGCGCTGAGTGCTTGCATTCGACGCGGCGAAGCTCCAACCTCTAGCTATCTTTGGCTAATCCGAACCTTCATGGACCCCTCCACGAGTCTTCCTGCTCCCGATTACTTCGCCGATTTCGGCCTCATGCTGTTCGCCCTGTTTCTGGTCCTGCTCAACGGCTTCTTCGTCGCCGCGGAGTTCGCCATCGTGCGCCTGCGCGCGACCAAGGTCGATGCCCTGGCCGAGGCCCACGGCTGGCGCGGGCATATTCTGCGCACCGTGCACAACCAGATGGACGCCTACCTCTCGGCTTGTCAGCTGGGCATCACCCTGGCTTCGCTGGGACTTGGCTGGGTCGGTGAGCCAGCCTTCGCCGAGCTGCTGACGCCGCTGCTGGTGGCGGTTGGCGTGGAGTCACCCAAGCTGATTCACGGTATCGCTTTCTTCACTGCGTTCTCGATCATTTCCTACCTGCACATCGTCATCGGCGAGCTGGCGCCCAAGTCCTGGGCGATTCGTAAACCGGAACTGTTGTCGCTGTGGACGGCAGCGCCGCTGTACGCCTTCTACTGGCTGATGTACCCGGCGATCTTCGTGCTCAACGCCAGTGCCAACGCCATCCTGCGTATTGCCGGGCAAGGCGAACCGGGGCCGCACCACGAGCATCACTACAGCCGCGACGAGCTCAAGCTGATCCTGCATTCCAGCCGTGCCACCAGCGACAACGACCAGGACCTGCGGGTGCTGGCGTCGGCGGTCGAGCTGGGCGAGCTGGAGGTGGTGGACTGGGCCAACTCTCGCGAGGACCTGGTCTTCCTGGAACTCAACGCCAGCCTCGATCAGGTGTTCACCACCTTCCGCCGCCACAAGTACAGCCGCTACCCGATCTTCGACGAGAGCAAGGGCGAGTTCGTCGGCGTGCTGCATATCAAGGACCTGCTGCTGCACCTGTCGCTGCTGGAGATGCTGCCGTCAGCGCTCAAGCTGGCGGATCTGATGCACCCGCTGGAGCGCGTCAGCCGGCACATGCCGCTGTCGCAGTTGCTCGAGCAGTTCCGCCAGGGCGGCGCGCACTTCGCCCTGGTCGAGGAGGCCGACGGCAAGGTGATCGGCTACCTGACCATGGAAGACGTGCTCGAAGCACTGGTCGGCGATATTCAGGACGAACACCGCAAGGCCGAGCGCGGCATCCTCGCCTACCAGCCGGGCAAGCTGCTGGTGCGCGGCGACACGCCGCTGGCCAAGGTCGAGCGCCTGCTCGGTGTCGACCTCGACCATATCGAGGCCGAGACGTTGGCCGGGTTGATCTACGAGACCCTCAAGCGCATGCCTGACGAAGAGGAGGTGCTGGAAACCGATGGCCTGCGCATCATCGTCAAGAAGATGAAGGGGCCCAAGGTGGTCCTGGCCAAAGTGGTCAAACTGGATTGATCTCTCCGGCGTCTGGCCGGGTGCTCGCTATCCGCTCAGACCGCATGTCCTCTGGCCTGTGTCGAGGTCAGCGTTTCGCTTATGATCGATCGGTCAGCTTCGCTCCTGGTAAACCCCCGCAAACCCTTGTGCGGCAAGGGTTATTGCCGTTCGTCGGTTTAGTCGAATCCCTCCTGGCAGAGGCAGTCTAGGTACTTGCGTCCCACCTCCCGGTGAGCGGCGTTATCCACTCATTGCCAAGGAAATCGTCATGCAGCTGTCCAGCATAACCCCCAAAGCAACACTCGCCCTGTGCCTGGCGGGCGCCTCGCAGGCCTATGCAGACTCGGTCACCGACCCCATCTCGACCTTCGGTGTCATCGCTTCGCATAACCAGTACAAGCTCACCGTGGACGATGAAAGCGACAAGGAGCGCCTCAATCAGGGCGGCCTGTTCTACCACTTCGGTAACAAGCTGACCGGGCAGGAGGGCTTCATCTATCAAGCGGGGATCGAAGGCCAATACCGTGACAAGGACGATGTGGAATACAAGTCCGCGCGTGCCGATATCGACCTCGGCCTGCGCGCCGCACTGAGCACCAATAATTATGTCGACGTGATCGTCGGTGGTGGTTACGACTGGGGTCGCATCGAACAGGACGACGTCGGCCCGCTCGACAGCAACGTCAAGCTGACCAGCAAGTCGCCCTTCGCCAAGGCCGGCCTCGGCTACAACTACCTGACGCCGGACTACACCCTGCGCTTGGAAGTGGGTGCGCGCTATTCCATCAATTCCGAAGCGCGCCTGAAGGTCGATGGCGACAGTGATTCCGTGGACCTCAAGGACAAGGTCAATCCGTACGGCGAGCTGACCGTGCTGTGGAACAAGGGCATCAACAACCTGCCGATCAGCACCAGCCTGTACTACACCCAGACCCGCTATGAACTCGACAGCAACAGCGCCATCGCCGAGCGCAGCAAGCTCAAGCAGGAGCAAGTCGGCCTGCGCGTAGGCCTGGCGTTCTAAGCGCCTCCCAGACCGCCTGCCTGCCAGGCGGTCTACTCTGATTCCCGCCTTGCATCTTTCCCCCCCCAATCTGCGAATGGCTGACTGAACCTCAATCTGGCCAGCGCTTGCCCGATCCAGTAGGGTGTGATCCCGCCATCTCGGGAGGCGGCCGGTGGGTCGTCGCGTCGTTTTTATTGTGAGGAAAGAGCGCATGAGTGCACCAGTCGTCATCGTCGGCACCGGCCTGGCCGGCTACAACCTGGCCAAGGAATGGCGCAAGCTCGACACCCAGACGCCTCTGCTGCTGATCACCGCTGACGACGGCCGCTCCTATTCCAAGCCGATGCTGTCCACCGGCTTTGGCAAGAACAAGGATGCCGACGGCCTGGCCATGGCCGAAACCGGCGCCATGGCAGAGCAGCTCAATGCGGAGATCCGCACCCATACCCGCATCACCGGAATCGACCCTGGTCACAAGCGCTTGTGGATCGGTGAGGAAGCCGTGCCATACCGCGACCTGGTACTGGCCTGGGGCGCCGAGCCGATTCGTGTGCCGGTGGAAGGCGATGCCCGGGACGCGGTGTTCCCGATCAATGACCTGGAAGACTACGCGCGCTTTCGCAGCGCCGTGGCTGGCAAACGTCGGGTATTGATCCTCGGCGCCGGGCTGATTGGTTGCGAGTTCGCCAACGACCTCAGTGCTGGCGGCTATGAGGTAGAGCTGCTGGCGCCCTGTGAGCAGGTGATGCCGGGCCTGCTGCATCCGGCAGCGGCCTCTGCCGTACAAGCCGGCCTGGAAGGTCTGGGCGTACGTTTTCATCTCGGCCCGGTGCTGGCCAGTCTCGACCGTCAGGGTGAGGCGCTGCAGGCGACGCTGTCTGATGGCCGCCTGATTGCGTGCGACGCGGTGGTCTCCGCAGTCGGCCTGCGCCCACGCACCGCGCTCGCTGCGGCAGCCGGTCTCGACATCAACCGTGGCGTGATGGTCGACCGCCAGTTGCGCACCTCGCACGCCAATATCTACGCCCTGGGCGACTGCGCCGAGGTCGACGGCCTCAACCTGCTCTACGTCATGCCGCTGATGGCCTGTGCCCGGGCGCTGGCCAAGACCCTGGCTGGTGAGCCGACGGTGGTCAGCTATGGGCCGATGCCGGTGACGGTAAAGACGCCGGTATGCCCGCTGGTGGTCTCGCCGCCACCGCGTGGCAGCCAGGGCGAATGGATGGTCGAAGGCAGCGGCAGCGACATCAAGGCGCTCTGCCGCGAGGCTTCCGGAGCACTGCTCGGTTATGCGCTGACCGGCGCCGCCGTGCAGGAGAAACTGGCACTGAACAAGGAGCTACCGGCACTGCTGGCGTGATTGCCTGCTGTTCTGTCGGATACGCCACGAAATTGCCTGGTTAAAGTGGCGGGCGAGACTGGCGCAGTGCGATGCGGCATGCCATTCTCCCAAGGGTCTGCCGCAGCGCAGAGCTGTTGCGGCGCCTTGGGCGCTGTTCTGGAAGGACAGCACGGACACAACAACAAAAAACCGTCAAAGAGGCATCTATGCGTAAACCGGAACTCGCCGCCGCCATCGCCGAAAAGGCTGATCTGACCAAGGATCAGGCCAATCGTGTACTCAACGCCGTACTGGAAGAAATCACCGGTGCACTGAACCGCAAGGACAGTGTGACCCTGGTTGGCTTCGGGACTTTCGTCCAACGCCACCGTGGCGCCCGTACTGGTAAGAACCCACAAACCGGTCAGCCGGTGAAGATCAAGGCCAGCAACACCGTCGCTTTCAAACCGGGCAAGTCCCTGAAAGACGCGGTCAACTGAGCCCGTTACCCGGAGCCGTTCGGCTCCGGGTTCCCCCTGCGCAGCCATGCTGCGACATTCGCTGATACAGCCATGCTTTAGACAGGCTGTAGTCCTGCAAGAAAAGCACTACAATGCGCGGCCATCATCTTCGATCACGAGGCCTTGTGCATGAAATTCCGTTTTCTCCTGTGGATGCTGGGCCGCCTGATGGCCAAGGCCAGTCGTGAAAACCCGGCGTTCCGCCAGCAGCTCGAAGGTCGCGATATGGTGTTCCAGTTGCACACGCTGGACGGCAAGGTCGCACGCCACTTCACCGTGGCCGGTCAGCGCGTGACCAGCAAGCGCGGCGCCGCCCCGGATCCGGCCTTCGCCATCGGCTTCAAGGATGCCGCCTACGGCTTCGAAACCATGACCGCGAAGAACAAGCAGCTGGCCTTCATGCAGGGCATCCAGAACAAGGACATCCAGATCCAGGGCAACCCGGCGCTGGTCATGTGGTTCCAGGGGCTGACCAAGTACCTGATGCCGAAGAAGAAGGCCGGGGAGGCCAAAAAGGCCGCTTGATCGGCTGATGCCTGTCAGTTAGGCGTCGACGCATCGAAATTGTAGGAGCGGCGCTCCGCCGCGAATTAGGCGGTGCGCCCTCGAAAACGCTTCGCCCCGGGGCGGGGCTCCTACGAAAGACCACGTTGGCAACCTTATCTGGTTGGCTTCCGATAGGCGTCGCGGCTGGCCGCGACGCCGCGCTTTGGTTAGGCTGCCAGGCACGTCCCTGTGGAAAGCCCGACCATGCGTCTTTTCCTGTTACCCCTGCTATTGCTGGCCGCCACCACTGCACGAGCCGAGCCAGCGTCTGCCAAGGCCTTGTTGCCGCTGTTCGAGCTCGCCGGTATCCATCTGCTGTGCGAACAGAGCGCGCCGTTGGTGCAGCGTGGCCAGGATGAAACCGAACAGAAGCGCCTCGCCCAGCTTTTCGCTGGCGAAGCCTTTTGTCTGGACCTGGCCCAGCGCGTCGCTGCCCGCTTCGATGCGGCGCAGGGCGAGCAGGCCCGTGAGCGTCTCGATAGCCCGTTGGCGCAGCGTTTCACCGCTGCCGAGCGCGCCGTCGGTGAGCAACCCGAAGGTTTGGCTGAATACCGCCAGCGCCTGCAGGAGCAGCCGCCACGAGGTGCGCGTCTGGAGTTGGTCAAGCGTCTCGACGCTGCCGCGCGTACCACTGAACTGGCCAGCCTGCTACGTTACGAAGTCGGCAAGACCCAGGCATTGCTGGCGTTAAGGGCGCGGGGCGAGAACCTCAGCGAAGCCGAACTGCAGGCGCAGACGCAGACGCAAGCAAACGCCATTCGCCAATCCAGCGAGCTGGCGGTGGAAAGCTTCATGTTCTATGCCTACCGGCAGATGCCCAGCGATCAGCTCGCCGAGTATGCGGCACTCTACGAGCATCCCAGCGTCAGCCAGCTGCTTGCCATCAGCCTGGAAGTGGTGCCGCAGCTATTCTCTGAACGTCGTGAACAACTGCGCCAGGTGGCAGGCAAGCCATAGCGCGGCCCGGAACGCCGGCCGCGAACAGCCTACCGCTCGCGAGCAACTGCGCCAGACGGCAGGCAAGGCCTAAGGGGCAGGGTGTGGGAACCTGAGCTGCAGCCGCTCAGTGCGGCTGCTGGAACTGCGCTGCCAGTTCACGCAAGGCGACCTCGGCGCTCAGCACCTTGCTCACCGCGTCCTCGGCTTTTTCCCGGGTCAGCCCCAGGGCGTCGAACAGCTCATCAGGAATCTCGTTCTGCGGCCCGGCACCGATACCCCGGTTGCGCAGCAGGCTGACGGCCAGGCACACCAGATTGGGGAAGGCCGCGCTGTCGCCGGCGTAGGACGGATCGTGCTGAAAGCGCAGAGCGCTGGACAGCTCTTCCGGCATATCCCAGTGGCGCATCAGCCAGGCACCGATCTGCTCGCGGGTGATGCCCAGCAGGTGCTGCTCGATATGCCCGGCAGGCAGGTGCGGGTTGACCTCCAGGTGACGGCAGATCAACGAGAAGTGCGGTGGAAACACGTGCGCCAGGACCAGGTAACCGAAGTTGTGCAGCAGACCGGCCAGGTAGGTCAGGCCGGCTTCCGGGCGCTGTGCGCGCGGCATGGCGCGGGTCAGGCCCTCAATCACTGCAGCGGTATAGATCGCTTGCTGCCAGTAAGGGGTGGCGTGCTGCGGCTGATCCTTGGGCAGGCTCAGAGTCTTGCCCAGCGCCAGGCCGAGAGCCAGGTTGATCACCAGGTCGAAGCCCAGCACGCGGACGATGGCATCTTCCACCGAGCGAATCTTGCCGGGCGCGGCGTAGTAGGGCGAGGCGGCCCAGCTGACCACCTGTGCCGCCAGTGCCGGGTCGGTTTCGACCACGCCGGTGATGTCGTCCACCGTGGCATTGGGGTCAACGCGCAGCTTGATGATCTTCTGCGCGGTTTCCGGTAGCGGCGGAATCTCGATGGTTTCTTCCAGGCGCTGCTGGATGCGCCGTGCGGTAAAAGCCTGCACGGCTTGGGTGATTTCCGCGCGGTCATCATGGGGGCGATCGAGGTTTGGTTTGATCGCGCTGACCGGCTCACCGAAACGCGCCGCGCTGGCCTTGCTCAGCAGCGCCTTGAAGGCTTCGGTGGGGATTTCCAGCAACACACCAGGCTGGCCGGACTCGATCAGCAGACTGGGCACCTGCAGCAGGCGTTCTTCGTAGAGGCAGGGCGAACTGGTCAGCGGCGGCAAACCGGGCAGTGCGGCCAGATTGTGCTTGCCGAGCATGCGCTCCAGGCGTTCCGGCTTGACCGCCGTGAGCTGGCGCCCAGTCAGTTCGGCCAGGCGCGACAGATCGAGCATTTGGCTACGCGGATAGAGCACCAGCAGGGCACCGATGGCATCGTCCACCAGCACGGCCTGCAGGCGCGCCTCGCTTGGCTGACCCGGGCGCTCCGCGCGTACCTGATAGGGTACGGCGAGTTTCTCCAGCAGTTGCACGATCACGGCGGGGGCTTGCGCAGTGGCGTTGGCGGCGAGGGCGGCTTCAGTCATATCGATATCCAGCGTTGGCGCATGTGCCCCGAAGTATAACCAGCGAGGATTTGCGCAAAGGTTCGTGGCGACGGTTGTCCTGTGAACAGGTTCACACTTGACCGTATTGCTGGCCGTGACGCAACCAGCGCTCCAACAATGGAGCCACATGTTGTGGCCAATGTTCCAATAGTGCCTGCGCCGCGTCGCGCACGGCGGGCAGCAGGTCGGCATCGCGCATCAGGTCGGCGACCTTGAATTGCAGCAGACCGGTCTGCCGGGTGCCGAGCATTTCCCCCGGTCCCCTGAGTTCGAGGTCCTTCTCGGCGATGACGAAACCGTCGGTGGTCTCGCGCATGATTGCCAGGCGCTCGCGCCCGAGTTGCGACAATGGTGCATGGTAGAGCAGCACGCAATGACTGGCGGCGCTGCCACGGCCGACCCGGCCGCGCAGCTGGTGTAGCTGGGCCAGGCCCAGGCGTTCGGGATTTTCAATGATCATCAGGCTGGCATTGGGTACGTCGACGCCGACCTCGATTACCGTGGTGGCCACCAGCAGTTGCAGCTTGCCCTGCTTGAACTCATCCATCACCGCGGCTTTTTCGGCCGGTTTCATGCGCCCGTGGATCAGCCCGACGCGCAGCTCGCCGAGGGCCGCAGACAGCTCCTCGAAGCTGGTTTCCGCGGCCTGGCAGGTGAGCTCTTCGGATTCTTCGATCAGGGTGCAGACCCAGTAGGCCTGGCGCCCCTGCTGGCAAGCATTGCGTACGCGCTCGACCACCTCATCGCGGCGGCTGTCGGCGATCACCAGGGTGTTGACCGGCGTGCGCCCTGGCGGCAGTTCGTCGAGGATCGAGGTGTCCAGATCGGCGTAGGCGCTCATCGCCAGGGTGCGCGGGATGGGGGTGGCGGTCATGATCAACTGGTGCGGGCAGAGGCGACCGTCGATGCCCTTCTGGCGCAGGGCGAGGCGCTGCTGCACGCCGAAGCGGTGCTGTTCGTCGATGATCACCAGGGCCAGGCGCTTGAACCTCACTTCGTCCTGGAACAGGGCGTGGGTGCCGACCACCATCGGGCAGCCGCCGGCGATCTGTTCCAGGGCTGCTGCGCGGGCCTTGCCCTTGAGCTTGCCAGCCAGCCAGGCGACGTCCAGGCCAAGCGGTGCCAGCCATTTGCTGAAGTTGAGAAAGTGCTGCTCGGCGAGGATCTCGGTCGGCGCCATCAGTGCCACCTGATAGCCGGCTTCCAGCGCCTGCAGGGCGGCCAGCGCGGCGACTACCGTCTTGCCGGCGCCGACATCACCCTGCACCAGGCGCAGCATGGGCTCGCTCTGCGCCAGGTCGTAGGCGATCTCGGCGCCCACGCGCTGCTGCGCACCGGTCGGGGCGAAACCGAGGTTGGCGAGGTACTGCTGCGGCAGCTTCTGCGCCGGCGGCAGGGCTGGCGCCTGCTGCGCACGCACCTGTTCGCGCAGGCGCTGCAGCGATAGCTGATGGGTCAGCAGTTCCTCGAAGGCCAGGCGATGCTGAGCCCAGTGGCGGCCCTCGGCGAGCTCTTCGACATCGGCATCCGGCGGCGGCCGGTGCAGGTAACGGATGGCCTCATCCAGGGGGGCCAGACGATAGTCGCGGGCCAGCTCGTCGGGCAGCCAGTCCGGCAGACTGCGTGGGCCGAGACGCGCCAGAGCCTGCTGGCTGAGCTGGCGCAGACGCTGCTGGGTCAGGCCTTCGGTGGTCGGGTAGATGGGCGTCAGGCTCTGCTCTACCGGGGCCGGCTCGTCGCCGCTCTGCGCGCGGTATTCCGGGTGGTAGATCTCCAGGCCGGTGGCGCCGGGGCGTACTTCACCGTAGCAGCGCAGGGCGGTGCCGCGTTTGAGCCCTTCCTTCTGCGCCTGGCTGAAGTGGAAGAAGCGCAGGCTCAGCGTGCCGCTGCCATCCTGTAGGCGCACCAGCAGGCTGCGCCGCCGGCCCATGACCACGTCGGCACCGGCGACGATGCCCTCGACCACCGCATCCTGCCCCGGGCGCAGCGCGCCAATGGGGGTGATGTGGGTGCGATCCTGATAGCGCAGCGGCAGGTGGAACAGCACGTCCTGCAGGTTTTCCAGGCCGACCTTGGCCAGTTTCTCGGCCAGGGCGGCGCCTACGCCTTTGAGCGCAGTGACGGAAACCGCTGCCAGCTCGCTCACCTCTGGCCTCAGACTGCCTTGGTCTGCGGGCTGCGGGCGACCGAGCAGAGGCGGATCGAGTCGGCCAGCACTTCGATGGCGTTGGGCCGCGGGAAGCTGGCACGCCAGGCGATCGCCACGGTACGGAACGGCACCGGCGCGCTGAGCGGACGTACTTCGATCACGCCCGGCGCATAGTGGTGGCTGTCCACCGCCGAGAACGGCAGGATCGACACGCCGAGGCCGGAGGCGACCATATGGCGGATGGTTTCCAGAGAGCTGGATTCCACTGTGGTGTGCTTGCCGTGGTCGTCGCCGCCTTTGCGCAGGGTCGGACAGGCTTCCAGCACCTGGTCGCGGAAGCAGTGCCCTTCACCAAGCAGCAGCAGGCTCTTGTCGTTGAGCAGCTTGGTGTCGATGGTCTCCAGCTCCGCCCAGGGATGGCCGGCCGGCAGCAGGGCGTAGAAGGGCTCGTCGTACAGCGGCTTGGTCAGTACGTCGGCCTCCTGGAACGGCAGGGCGATGATGATGGCGTCGAGCTCACCGGTGCGCAGCTTGTCACGCAGGATATGGGTGAAGTTTTCCTCGATGTACAGCGGCATGTCCGGGGCGACCCGGTGCAGCTGCGGAATCAGGTGCGGGAACAGATAGGGGCCGACGGTGTAGATGGCGCCGATCTTCAGCGGGGCGGTCAGCTGGTTCTTGCCGGCCTGGGCCAGCTCGCGAATGCCCTGGGCCTGCTCCAGCACCTTCTGTGCCTGGGTGACGATGCCCTCACCGACCGGGGTCAGGCGCACGGCGCTCTTGCTGCGCTCGAAGATCAGCACGCCCAGCTCGTCCTCCAGCTTCTTCACGCCCACCGACAGGGTCGGCTGGCTGACGTGGCAACGCTCGGCGGCGCGGCCGAAGTGTTGTTCCTGGGCGAGGGTGACGATGTACCGCAGTTCGGTGAGGGTCATAGTGTTTATCCATTAAATTGCCGACAAGCATAGCCTTTGCATACGAATGAACCAACCGGGCTAAACTGCGCCTTTGCATAAATGTCATGGAGAAAAGCATGTCCGAATGCAACAGCCTGCTGATTGCCGGGTGTGGAGACGTCGGTACCCGCCTTGGCCTGCGGATGGCCGAACAGGGCTGGCGCGTGATCGGCATGCGTCGCAACGTGGCTGCACTGCCTGCCGCGATCGAGCCGCTGGCCGGCGATCTGCACGCCGATGCCTGTCCGGCGGATTGGCCGCAAGGGCAACTGGATTACCTGGTGTACTGCGCCGCCGCCACCGAGCATGACGAGGCCGGCTATCGCGCCGCCTATGTCGAGGGGCTGCGCCGCGTGTTGAGCTGGTTGGCGCAGCATGGCCAGCGCCCGCGGCGCATCCTGTTCGCCTCCAGCAGCGGCGTGTACGGGCAGCAGGAGGGCGAGTGGATCGACGAGGACTCTGCGGCTGAAGCGCAGAGTTTTTCTGCGGTGATCATGCGCGAGGCTGAGCGTGTCGCGCTCGACAGCGGCCTACCGGCGACCACGGTGCGTCTGACCGGCCTCTACGGCCCCGGCCGTGAGTGGTTGCTGAGCCAGGTGCGCGGCGGCTATCGCGTCAGCGAGACGCCGCCGCTGTATGGCAATCGCATTCATGTCGAGGATGCTGCCGGCCTGTTCGCCACGCTGTTGCAGGCGGATGCCGCCGGTGGGCCCTTGGCCGATTGCTACCTGGGCGTCGACGACGAGCCGGCGCCGCTGCACGAAGTAGTGGGTTGGCTGCGTGAGCAACTGGGCGTCAGCCACTGGAGCGACGAGCAGCGCGTGCGCCGAGCCGGTAGCAAGCGTTGCCGCAATGCCCGCGCTCGTGCGCTGGGTTGGGCGCCGCAGTATCCGAGCTACCGCGAGGGCTATGCGGCGATCCTCGCCGAGCGCTGAAATGGACGCCAACAGCTTGCTGGCCAAGCCCTGGCTGCCGGGCGTCGAGCTGTTTCACGCCGACTTCTCCGGGCAGGCCTTTGGCCGACATAGTCATGATGCCTTCGCCATCGGTGCCATCGTGCAGGGTGTCAGTGGCTACCAGTGTCGTGGTCAGCGCTATGCGCTGCCTGCCGGCACCCTGTCGCTGATGAACCCCGAGGAGCCGCATACCGGGCATGCCGAGTCTGCGCGTGTGGTCTATCGCATGCTCTATATCGAGCAGTCGCGGCTGCCGGCGCTGCTCGGGCGCAAGCGCTTGCCCAACGGTTTCAGCACGCTCAACCCGGATGACGACGGCCGCGTCGCGGCAAGCCTTGCGCAACTGGCTGGCGAGTTCGAGCGCGGTGATGCGCTGGCGTTGGAGAGCGAACTGCTGGCGTTGCTGGAGCTGGTCTTCGTGCGGCACGGCGGCTTGCGCGAGGCGCGCCCGGCATGTCGCGACAGCGGGGTGACGGCGTACCTGCGCGATTACCTGGAAGTGCACTACGCCGAGGCTGTCAGCCTCGAGCAATTGGCTGCCTTGGTGCAGCGTCACCCGCGCCACCTGATCGAGGCATTTCGCCGTGCCTATGGCGTGCCGCCACACACCTATCTACTGCAGCGCCGAGTGCGTGAAGCCAAGCGCAGGTTGTTGCAAGGTCAGGCCCTGGCCGATGTCGCACTGGACCTGGGCTTTTATGACCAGGCGCATTTCAACGGGGTGTTTCGCCGTTTCACCGGGGTCACTCCGGGGCGTTTTCGCGCCGTGGCGCAGGCCTGATTCGGCAAGGCTTTGCGCGAACTTGCATCGGGGCGCGCCAAGTTGTTCGGCAGCGATTGCGTCGCTGTCGAGCCTGAGTTTTTTCCAATACATCGACACCGCTGGTTGCCGACACTGCCTCCGCCAAACGGAGGTGCCATGTTCGCGTTGTTTCTACTGGTGGCCGGTACTCATTTCGCGGCCTTGCTGTCGCCCGGGCCAGACTTCTTTCTATTGATTCGTACCGCGTTGGCCAAGGGCCGGCACCAGGCCGACGGTTGCGCCTGCGGCATCGCGCTGGCCAACCTGCTGAGCATGCTGCTGGTGCTGTTCGTCATGGCGTTGTTACCCGCCGAGGGCAGTTGGCTGTGGCGCGGCTTGCAGGTCGTCGGCGGGCTGTATTTCGCCTGGATCGGCCTGCAGGCGCTGGCCTCGCGGCGGGATCTGGTCCTGCCACAGGGTGATCAGCTGAGGCTCGGCGGGGTGTGGAAGGGCATGCGTCAGGGCCTGCTGGCCAGCAGCCTCAATCCCAAATTGCCGCTGTTCTACGCTGGGTTATTCGGGGTCTTGCGCGAGTCGGCAATGCCGGCATGGGGGCTGGGCCTGGCGATGCTGTGGATGACCCTGGTGGTGCTGTTCTGGGATCTGGCGCTGGTGCGCCTGCTCGATCAGGCGCGCTGGCGCAGCTGGTTGCAGCGGCGCGTGCGCTGGCTGGATCGCGGTTGCGGTGGCCTGTTGCTGGCGCTGGGAGGCTGGCTGTTGCTGGGGGCTCTATAGCGTGGCGCCGCTCCTGCCCGGAGGCGGCGCCTGCTGATCAGCGCCGCTTGAGCAGCCAGCGCTGCGGGCCGGGCTGGTACTCGGGCATCTCGTCGAACTGGGCGCGGTTCTGCGCTTCGAAGATGCGCAACTGATTGCCTTCATGCACGAACAACCAGGGGCTACCCTGATCACCGGCTTGCAGCCAGAGACTGTCATGTTCGCCGCTCATGGCCGCGCAGTCGCCTGCCAGGCACAGGGCGAAGCGTTCTGCGCCGGGCAGGCCTTGTACCTGCCCGTCGCTGTTGAAGCGCACCAGGCCGCCCTGGCCCAGACCTTCCTCGATCAGCCAGTCGCCGCCCAGGTAGTCGCGATATAGCGCCTGCTCGAAGCTGCTGCCCAGTGGCTTGGGTTCGCTGGAGCTGTTGACGCGGGCGAAGTGCTGCTCGGGCCAGTATTCGCTGGCGATCTGCAGCAGTTCGCCGTTCTGTATGGCGAGCTGCTCGTTGTAATCACCGTAGAAGGTGACCTGCCAACGCCCCTCTCCAGCACCCTGCAGCCTGCCTTCGGCCAGTTCGAAGCCGTTGCTGTAGCTGGCCTGCTGCCGTTCAGGATCGATATGCCATTCGAGGTTGGGCCCATAGGCGAGCAGGGCTTCGCGCAGGCGACCGCTTTCGCGGGCGGCATCGATGGCAGCCTGGTTGATCCAGGTACCGCTCGGGTCGTTGTTCGGTGTGCTGGCGCAGCCGCCGAGCAGGGCGCCGCATAGCAGCAGAGGAAGCAGACGCATGGCGATCTCCATGCCGGGGAAGGGCGAGCGGGGCCTGCTGCCCCGCTCGAACGACTTACTCGATGACCAGAATAGCGTCCATTTCCACCTGCGCGCCGCGCGGCAGAGCAGCAACGCCGATAGCGGCGCGAGCCGGGTAGGGCTGTTCGAAATAGCGGCCCATGATCTCGTTGACCTTGGCGAAGTGCGACAGGTCGGTGAGGAAGATGTTCAGCTTGACGATGTCCTTGAACGAGCCGCCGGCGGCTTCAGCAACCGCCTTGAGGTTCTCGAAGACCTGCACGGTCTGTGCTTCGAAGCCTTCGACCAGCTCCATGCTCACCGGATCCAGCGGGATCTGGCCGGACATGTACACGGTGTTGCCGGCCTTGATCGCCTGGGAGTAGGTGCCGATGGCGGCGGGGGCCTTGTCGCTGGTGATGACGGTCTTGCTCATGAATCGCTCCTTGTGAGAACTGGCTGGGTCGAGCACCCAGCCTACAGGCTGGAAATAGGGGAATTGTGTCAGGCGCGTACTCGGGTGATACGCATCACGCCCTTGAGCGCGCGAAGTTTCTTGATCACGCGGGCCAGGTGCACGCGGTCATGCACGCTGACCACCAGTTGCACCACGCTGATACGGCCGTCGCGTTCGTCCATGCTGATCTTCTCGATGTTGCCATCGGCGGCATTGACGCTGCCGGCCAGCAGGGCGATCAGGCCGCGCTGGTGTTCCAGCTCGACGCGCAGTTCGACGTTGAATTCGCCGGTGACATCCTTGGCCCAGTTGAGCTGGATGCATTTTTCCGGGTTGTGGCGGATGTCGACGATGTTCCGGCAGCTTTCCATGTGCACCACCATGCCCTTGCCGGCGGACAGGTAGCCGACGATGGGGTCGCCCGGGATCGGCGTGCAGCACTTGGCGTAGCTCATCACCAGGCCTTCGGTGCCACGGATCGCCAGGGGCCCTTCGCTGCTCGGCAGGGTTTCGTCGCCACTCTCGGCCAGCAGGCGGCGGGCCACGACGTAGGCCATGCGGTTGCCCAGGCCGATGTCTTCGAGCAGGTCTTCGATGACCTCCTGGCGATATTCGCCGAGCACGGCCTGTACGCGCTCGGGCGCGATCTTTTCCAGGTGCGTGTCGAAGCTGGCCAGCACCTTGTTCAGCAGGCGTTCGCCGAGGCTGATCGATTCCGAGCGGCGCTGTTGCTTGAGGGCATGGCGGATATGCGTGCGTGCCTTGCCGGTGACCACGAAGTTGAGCCAGGCCGGATTCGGCCGGGCGCCCGGCGCGGTAACGATTTCTACCGTCGAGCCACTTTCCAGTGCCTGCGACAGCGGCGCCAGGCGACGGTTGATGCGGCAGGCGATGCAGGTGTTGCCGACGTCGGTGTGTACCGCGTAGGCGAAGTCGACCGCGGTGGAGCCTTTTGGCAGCTCCATGATGCGACCCTTGGGCGTGAACACGTAGACCTCGTCGGGGAACAGGTCGATCTTCACGCTCTCGATGAATTCCAGCGAGTTGCCGGCGCGTTGCTGCAGCTCCAGTACGCCTTTGACCCACTGACGCGCGCGGGCGTGGTTGCCCTTGGGCGCATCGTCCTCATTGGACTTGTACAGCCAGTGGGCGGCGATGCCGTTGTTAGCCATCTCTTCCATTTCGCGGGTGCGGATCTGGATCTCGATGGGCACGCCGTGCATGCCGAACAGCGTGGTGTGCAGCGACTGGTAGCCGTTGGCCTTGGGAATCGCGATGTAATCCTTGAAGCGCCCGGGCAAGGGTTTATACAAGTTGTGCACGGCGCCGAGCACGCGGTAGCAGGTGTCGACCTTGTCGACGATGATGCGGAAGGCGTAGACGTCCATGATCTCGTTGAACGCCTTACGCTTGCCGCGCATCTTCTGGTAGATGCTGTACAGGTGCTTCTCGCGGCCGATCACTTCGCCTTCCATGCCTTCGCGCTGCAGGCACATCTGGATCGATTCCTCGATCTTGGCGACGATTTCCTTGCGGTTGCCCCGAGCGCGGCGCACGGCGGCGCGGATGCGCTCGGAGCGCATCGGGTGCATGGCCTTGAAGCCCAGGTCTTCGAACTCCACGCGCATGTTGTGCATGCCCAGCCGGTTGGCGATGGGCGCGTAGATTTCCAGGGTTTCCTTGGCGATGCGCCGGCTCTTCTCGTGCGGCATGGCATCGAGGGTGCGCATGTTGTGCAGGCGGTCGGCAAGCTTGACCAGAATCACGCGGATATCGCGGGCCATGGCCATGGCCATCTTCTGGAAGTTCTCGGCCTGCGCCTCGGCCTTGGTCTCGAAGTTCATCTGGGTCAGCTTGCTGACCCCGTCGACCAGTTCGGCCACGGTTTCGCCGAACTGCGCGTTGAGCGCTTCCTTGGCGATGCCGGTGTCTTCGATGACGTCGTGCAGCATGGCGGCCATCAGGCTCTGATGATCCATGTGCATGTCGGCGAGGATGCTGGCCACGGCCAGCGGATGGGTCACGTAGGCTTCGCCACTGCGGCGGCGTTGGCCATCGTGCGCCTGTTCGGCGTAGAAGTAGGCTCGGCGAACCAGGTTGACCTGGTCATGGCCGAGATAGGCCGAAAGTCGGTCGGCGAGAGCGTCTATACCAGCCATGGGGTATTCCCCTCATGACCAGTTTGGCTACACGCCGCGCAACTTCGACCCGGCATCATCGACTTACAGAGGCTCGTTGGCCTCTTCCTCGAAGGCAGCGAACAGCGGTTCTTCTTCGACGATATCGTCCTGGGCGATCACGTCGTAGTCCACCAGGCCAGCAGCGATTTCGCGCAGGGCCACTACGGTGGGCTTGTCGTTTTCCCAAGCCACTTTCGGCTCTTTGCCGCCGGTGGCCAGCTGGCGCGAACGCTTGGTCGCGAGCATGACCAGTTCGAAGCGGTTATCAACGTTGTCCAGGCAATCTTCGACGGTAACGCGAGCCATGGTGTTCCTCGTAACTTGTGCGGATAAGCTTGGCCCGAGCGGGCGAGCGGACTGGATAGTCTAAAAAATCACCAGCGACAATGGAAGCGCTGTTTTACGCCAGCAGCTCGCTGAGTAGCCCGGCATGGCGCTGCTGCTGTTGTGTTTGCGACAACTGGTTGCTGCGGAAGATGGCTTTCAGGTCGCTCAGGGCGTGGTTGAAGTCATCGTTGATCACCAGGTAGTCGTATTCGACGTAGTGGCTCATCTCGCTGACGGCCTCGCGCATGCGTCGTTCGATGATCTCGCCGCTGTCCTGGCCGCGGTTGGTCAGGCGGTGACGCAAAGCTTCCTGGGTCGGCGGCAGGATGAAGATGGATTTGGCCTGCGGCATCAGCTTGCGCACCTGCTGTGCACCCTGCCAGTCGATCTCCAGAATCAGGTCGAAGCCTTCGGCCAGGGTCTGCTCGACCCATTTCTGCGAGGTGCCGTAAAGGTTGTCGAAGACCTGGGCGTGCTCGAGAAATTCGCTGCGTTCGAGCATGGCGTTGAACTGCGCATGGTCGACGAAGTGGTAGTTGACTCCGTCCACCTCGCCTGGACGCATGGCGCGGGTGGTATGCGAGACCGAGACGCGAATCTGCGCCTCGCTGTCGATCAGGGCCTTGACCAGGCTGGTCTTGCCGGCGCCGGAGGGAGCGGAAACGATGTAGAGGGTGCCGGTGGTGGCCATTAGAGCTTCCTGAGCAAATCTTGATGGGCGTGAAAACGTAGCGAGCGACGGCTAGACAAGGCGAAATCAGGTGAGAAAGCGGAGTTTACGACTGTAAATGAGCATTTCGAACCTGATTTCAACGCGACATAGCCTAGCGCAGTAGTTTTTACTCGATGTTCTGCACTTGCTCGCGCATCTGCTCGATCAGCACCTTCAGATTGACCGCAGCCTGCGTGCTGCGCGGATCGAAGGCCTTGGAGCCGAGGGTGTTGGCCTCGCGGTTGAGCTCCTGCATCAAAAAATCCAGGCGCCGTCCGGCAGCGCCGCCGGCCTTGAGCACGCGACGCACTTCGCTGACGTGGGTGCTGAGGCGATCCAGCTCCTCGGCCACGTCGCTCTTCTGCGCGAGCAGCACCAGCTCCTGCTCCAGGCGTTGCGGATCGAGCTCGGCCTGCATTTCGGCGAAGCGGGTTTCGATCTTGGCGCGCTGCCCGGCGAGCATCTGCGGCACCAGTTCGCGCAGGGCGGCGACTTCGTCGAGGATGCTGTCGAGGCGCTCATTGAGCAGCTTGGCCAGCTCGGCGCCTTCGCGGGCACGGCCGGCCTTGAGTTCACCCAGTGCCTGGTCGAACAGCTTCAGAGCGGCAGCGTTCAGCGCCTGTGGGTCGGCCGCGTCGGCCACCAGCACGCCGGGCCAGGCCAGCACTTCCAGTGGGTTGAGCGGGGCCGGCTGCTGGATCAGTGCGGCGACCTGTTCGGCAGCGGCAATCAGTTGGCGGGCGCGGTCGGCGTCGACCTGCAGCGGCTTGCCGGCACTTTCTTCGGCGAAGCGCAGGGTGCATTCCACCTTGCCGCGTGACAGGCCCTGGCGCAGCGCTTCGCGCACCGCGCCTTCGAGGTCGCGGAAGGCTTCCGGCAGGCGCAGGTGCGGTTCGAGATAGCGGTGGTTGACCGAGCGCAGCTCCCAGCTCAGTGTGCCGTGAGCGGTTGCCTGCTCATTGCGGGCAAAGGCCGTCATGCTGTGAACCATGGGATACCTCGTGGAAGTCGGCTCGAAAAACGCAGGATTGTAGCTCACGGCGCCTACCCATTTCATGTGCAGGCGATCGGGCCTGCCATCTGCTGGCGCCAATTCGGCGTGTCGCCTTGCTCGACCGCCCCCTATAATGCGTGCTGTTTTCACTTAATGAAGTAGGTATCGCTCGATGAAACGTCCCAGTGGCCGCGCCGCCGATCAGTTGCGCTCGATTCGCATCACCCGCAACTACACCAAGCACGCCGAGGGCTCGGTGCTGGTGGAGTTCGGCGATACCAAGGTGATCTGCACCGTCAGCGTCGAATCCGGCGTGCCGCGTTTCCTCAAGGGTCAGGGCCAGGGCTGGCTGACTGCCGAATACGGCATGCTGCCGCGCGCCACCGGCGAGCGTAACCAGCGTGAGGCCAGCCGCGGCAAGCAGGGCGGGCGTACTTTGGAAATCCAGCGCCTCATCGGCCGTTCGCTGCGCGCAGCATTGGACATGACCAAGCTGGGCGAGAACACCCTGTACGTCGATTGCGACGTGATCCAGGCTGACGGTGGCACCCGCACCGCCTCCATCACTGGCGCCATAGTGGCGCTGATCGATGCCCTGAAAGTGCTGAAAAAGCGTGGTTCGCTCAAGGGCGAGCCACTCAAGCAGATGATCGCAGCGGTGTCGGTCGGCATCTACCAAGGCGAGCCGGTGCTGGATCTGGACTACCTGGAAGACTCCGCCGCCGAGACCGACCTCAACGTGGTAATGACCAATGCCGGCGGCTTCATCGAAGTGCAGGGTACTGCCGAAGGCGCGCCGTTCCAGCCTGACGAATTCAACGCCATGCTGGCACTGGCACAGAAGGGCATGAACGAGATCTTTGAACTGCAGAAGGCCGCTCTGGTCGACTGAAATCTTTAGCCGAGCAAGGAGCACCCGTATGAACGACGATATGCAAAACCCGGTTCCGACGCCCAGTCAGGAAGCGCGTCAGTGGGCCATGTTCTGCCACTTCGCCGCGTTTCTCGGCCTGGTGTTCCCCTTCGGCAATCTGCTTGGCCCGCTGATCATCTGGCAGATCAAGAAAGACCTCGACCCCTTCGTCGATGCGCAGGGCAAGGAAGCGCTGAACTTCCAGATCAGCGTGGCATTGGCCGCAGTGGTCTGTTTCATTCTGATGGTGGTGGTGATCGGCTTCCCGCTGCTGATGCTGTTGGGCCTGGCGGCGCTGGTGTTGACCATCATCGCGGGTATCAAGGCCAACGAAGGGCAACCCTATCGCTACCCCTTCAGTTGGCGTTTGGTGAAGTAAACCTGCGTGCAACAAAAAGCCGGCGATCAGCCGGCTTTTTCATGCCTGTTACCTGTCGATCAGATGCTGAGAATCCAGTCGTAATCGACGATCAGCGGCGCATGCTGGGAGAAGCGCGGCTGACGTGGCAGGCGTGCGCTGCGCACACTACGGCGCATGCCCGGAGTGAGCAGCTGGTAGTCGAAGCGGTAGCCCAGGTTGAGCATTTCCGCTTGCTCGTTATCCGGCCACCAACTGAACTGGTCACCTTCGCGGCTGACCTCGCGCAGTGCATCGACATAACCCATATTGCCAACCACCTCATCCATCCAGGCGCGCTCGGGCGCCAGGAAACCTGGTGATTGCTGGCAGTCACGCCAGTTCTTCACGTCCAGCTTCTGGTGCGCTACATGCAGCGAGCCGCAGTAGATGTACTCGCGACGCTTGCGGCGTTGCTTGTCCAGATAATGGGTGAAGTCGTCCATGAACTTGAATTTCTGATTCAAGCTCTCATCACCGTCCCGCCCGCTTGGCAGCAGCAGGGTGGCGATACTTACCTTGTCGAAATCGGCCTGCAGGTAGCGCCCGTAGCGATCGGCCATCTCGAAGCCGAGGCCGCTGATCACCGCCTTGGGTTGCAATCGCGAGTAGAGCGCCACGCCACCTTGGCTGGGCACTTCACCGTCGCATGCATAGAGGAAATAACCATCCAGTTGGAAGGCTTGGTCGTCCATTTCAAAGGCGGAGGCACGGGTGTCTTGCAGGCAGATCACGTCGGCATTCTGGGCTTGCAGCCAGCTGAGCAGACCTCGCTCGGCCGCAGCCTGAATACCATTCACGTTCACACTGATGATCCGCATAAATGGCCCCCAAAAACACGTGCGTGTATGATACCCGAGCTCACCTCATTTAGCTAAATCCGTGCCGTCCGGGACTTTTCATGCAAGCGTACCAGCGCGATTTCATTCGCTTTGCCATCGAACGCGGTGTTCTGCGTTTCGGTCAGTTCACCCTCAAGTCCGGGCGTACCAGCCCTTATTTCTTCAATGCCGGCCTGTTCGACAGTGGTCTGGCGCTGGCTCAGCTGGGGCGTTTTTACGCGGCTGCGATCGTCGACAGTGGGATCGACTTCGACGTGCTGTTCGGCCCGGCCTACAAGGGCATTCCGCTGGCTGCGACCACTGCCGTGGCGCTGGCCGAGCATCATCAGCGCGATCTGCCCTGGTGCTTCAACCGCAAGGAAGCCAAGGACCATGGCGAAGGCGGCACCCTGGTCGGCGCGCCGCTCAAGGGCCGTGTGCTGATCGTCGATGACGTGATCACTGCCGGCACCGCAATCCGCGAGGTCATGCAGATCATCCAGGGGCAGGGCGCTCAGGCTGCCGGCACCCTGATCGCGCTGAACCGTCAGGAGCGTGGTCAAGGCGAGCTTTCCGCCATTCAGGAAGTCGAGCGCGACTTCGGCATGCCCGTAGTGAGCATCGTGTCACTCGAACAGGTACTGGAATATCTGGCAGGGGATGCTGAACTGAAGCAATATCTGCCGGCTGTCGAGGCCTATCGCGCCGAGTACGGAATCTAGCCCTAGCACAAGGTCGTCCTATGCCTGCACCGCTCCTGACCCGCTGTACGCTGCTTTGTAGCCTGCTGCTGCCGTTGTCGGGAGTGGCTGCCGAGCTTTATCGCTATGTCGACGACAAGGGCGTGACAGTGCTCAGCCGCCAGGGTGTGCCGCCCGAGTTCATCGGCAAGGGGTACGAGGTGCTCAATGATCAGGGGCGCGTGCTACGGGTGATCCCGCCAGCCCCTACGCCCGAAGAGTTCGCCCGTATGCAGGCGGACAAGGCGCGTGCCAGCAGCGATGCCCAGCTGCTGCGTCTGTACACCAATCTCGACGATGTCGACCGTGCCCGTGAGCGCAAGCTGGCCGAGCTCGACAGCGTCACCAGCGTCGCGCGTGGCAATCTGCAGTCGGTGCGTACTCAGCAGGCCAACCTGCAGAGCCAGGCGGCCGACCATGAACGTGCCGGGCGCCAGGTGCCGGAACATTTGCTGGCGCAGATCAACAACCTCAAGGAAGAGCAGCAGCGCCTGCAGCGTGATATCGCGCGTTACAAGGAAGCCCGTACTCAGGCCGAGGCCGGTTTTGCCGCTGATCGCGCACGGCTGGCCGAGTTGTTCGGCGAGCCGCAGAAAAAGCCTTAGGGCTCAGTCATTCAGCCTTGCGGCTGAGTCTTCTCGAAACTCTCGATCTTTTCCCTGAGCCACTGCGGCAGTGGGGCGCTGCTGCGTGTCGCACCGTCGGCGTGAACATAGACGATTTCGCCGCTGGTCAACAGCTCGCCGTCGCGCCAGATGCCGAGCGCAAAGGTCAGGCTGGATCGGCCCAGACGCGCGCTGCGCACGCCAATCTGCAGTTGATCGTCGAAGCGCGCCGGGGCGCGGTATTCGAGCAAGGTGCGGATGGCGAAGAAATCGCCGCCGTCCTGTGCCAGGTCACCCGGATAGGCGACGCCCAGCGCGCGAAAGTATTCGGTGATGGCAACGTCGGCGTAGGTCAGGTAGTGGCCGTTGAAGACGATGCTTTGCGGATCGACTTCGGCCCAGCGCACGCGCAAGGCGTGGAAGAAACTGAACTGGCTGAGTTCGGGCAGGCTGCTCATGGGCGTTCCTTATCGGGGGTGCCTGGTGAGCGTGCATGTTGAGGAGGGTTGCGGCAAGTTCGAGTCGGTGTGCGGATGGCTTGCGATAAGCCGGCTCGATGGCCGGCGTCATCTCGTAGGGTGCGCCGTGCGCACCGGTTTGACGGTGCGCTTGCAATACCCTCTCCCGCCCTGCGGGCACCCTCTCCCAGGGGGAGAGGGTCATCAGAAGGCCGCGTGGCGGCCGCTGTTTAAGGGCGCTTGCGGTTGCTGATCATGGTGCCGTTGCCGATATCGGTGAAGATCTCCAGCAGCACTGCATTGGGTACACGGCCATCGATGATGTGCGAACTGGTCACGCCACCCTGCACCGCTTCCAGGGCGCATTTGATCTTCGGCAGCATGCCGCCGTAGATGGTGCCGTCGGCAATAAGATCGTTGACCTGCTCGGTGGTGAGGCCAGTGAGCACCTCACCCTGCTTGTTCATCAGGCCGGCGATGTTGGTCAGCAGCATCAGTTTCTCGGCCTTCAGCGCCTCAGCCACCTTGCCGGCGACCAGGTCGGCGTTGATGTTGTATGACTCGCCGCCCGGGCCGACGCCGATGGGTGCGATGACCGGGATGAAGTCGCCCTTGACCAGCATGTTGAGCAGGTCGGTATTGACTCCGGTGACCTCGCCGACATGGCCGATGTCGATGATTTCCGGCTGGGTCATCTCTGGCGTCTGGCGGCTGACCGTGAGCTTCTTGGCGCGGATCAGGCCGGCATCCTTACCGGTCAGGCCGATGGCGCTGCCGCCGTGCTGGTTGATCAGGTTGACGATGCTCTTGTTGACCTGGCCGCCGAGGACCATTTCCACCACGTCCATGGTGGCGGTGTCGGTGACACGCATACCGTCGATGAAGTGGCTCTCGATGGACAGGCGCTTGAGCAGATCACCGATCTGCGGGCCGCCGCCGTGCACCACCACCGGGTTGATGCCGACCGCCTTCATCAGCACGATGTCGCGGGCGAAGCCCTGCTTGAGCTCCTCGCTTTCCATGGCGTTGCCGCCGTACTTGATCACCAGGGTCTTGCCGACGAAGCGGCGAATGTAGGGCAGGGCTTCGGACAGTACCTTGGCAACCTGGGCAGCGGCGTCACGCTCGAGGGTCATGCAGGGGCTCCTGGAACAAATCGGTCAAAAGGGCAGTTGCAGGTCGGGGGCGACCTTGAGCAGTTGGGCGCGGAACACATCTTGGATACGCTCCAGCTCTTCCTGGGTGTCGGCCTCGAAGCGCAGCACCAGCACCGGTGTGGTGTTGGACGCGCGGATCAGGCCCCAGCCCTTGGGATAATCGACGCGTACACCGTCGATGCTGGTGATGTTCGCCTCGCCCCACTGGCCTTCACGCTGCAGGCGTTCGATCATGCCGAACTTGGTCTGCTCGGTGACCTTGATGTTGATTTCCGGCGTGGAAATGTCGCTGGGGAAGGCGCTGAACACCTGCTCGGCGTTGCGTTTTTCCAGGCTGAGGATTTCCAGCAGACGGGCAGCGCTGTAGATGCCGTCGTCGAAACCGTACCAGCGCTCCTTGAAGAAGATGTGACCGCTCATCTCGCCGGCCAGCAGGGCACCGGTTTCCTTCATTTTCTTCTTGATCAGCGAATGGCCGGTCTTCCACATCACCGGGCGACCGCCGTAGCCGCTGATCAGCGGGGTCAGGCGACGGGTGCATTTGACGTCGAAGATGATGTCGGCGCCGGGGTTACGCGAGACCACATCCTTGGCGAACAGCATCAGCAGGCGGTCGGGGTAGACGATGTTGCCGGTGTTGGTCACCACACCGACGCGGTCACCGTCGCCATCGAAGGCCAGGCCCAGGTCGGCGTTTTCCGCTTTGACGCGGGCGATCAGGTCGACCAGGTTCTCCGGTTTGCCCGGATCCGGGTGGTGGTTGGGGAAGGTGCCGTCCACTTCGCAGAACAGCGGAATCACGCTGCAGCCCAGAGCTTCGATCAGTTGCGGGGCGATCACGCCAGCGGCGCCATTGCCGCAGTCGACCACCACGCGCAGTGGCTTGGCCAGGGCGATGTCGTCACGAATGGTCTTGAAGTAGCGCTGCAGCACGTCGACCTGCTGCACGCTGCCGACGCCCGTGGCCAGGTCGTTGTTGTCCAGGCGCGTCTTCAGCGCGAGGATCTGTTCGTTGGCCAGGGTGTCGCCGGCGATGATGATCTTGAAACCGTTGTAGTCCGGCGGATTGTGGCTGCCGGTGAGCATCACGGCCGAGCGGCCTTCCAGCACGTTGGCAGCGAAGTACACCACCGGGGTCGGCACCATGCCGATATCGGTCACTTCGCAGCCGCAGTCGAGCAGGCCCTGTACCAGTTGCTGCAGCAGTTCCGGGCCGGAGAGGCGGCCGTCGCGGCCGACGATGACCTTGGGCTCGCCCTGGGCCAGGCTCTGCGAGCCGATGGCGCGGCCAATCCAGTAGGCGTATTCGGCGGTCAGGGTATCGCCCACCACGCCACGGATGTCGTAGGCGCGGAAAATGTCGGCGGGAAGTTTCGGGGCGCTTTGGCTAGTGCTCATTGCGGGGCTCTGCTCCAGTCCCAGGAGATCCTGGTCTTCATCGAGAATGTCGATATCGAGGATATCGGTGTCCTGAAACAGCGGGTCGACCAGCTCGGCTGGCTTGGCTACCGGCTGAGCGGCGGGTGCCGCGGCTGTTCCTTTAACGGGGGTACTGCTGCCTTCAGCGCTACTGCGGCGCGGCAATCGTGCCAGGCTTTGGGCCAGCGCATCGAGCACCGGCATGCTGAGGCTGAAGGCTTTGACGTTCTTACCGGCGGAGAGTTCTTTGAGCATTTGCCCGAGTTGCTGGGCGTCGAGATTGACGCGCCGCTGCAGCGCGCCCTGCACCAGGACCATGCCGATCAGGGCACCGCCCAGTGCAAGCAGGAACGCGAGGCCGAGCATCGCTGGGGAAATGCTGCCTTGAGCCAGGCCGGGGCCGGGGGTGAAGCTGATCTTCCAGTACGGATTACCGGTGGCGAAGCTCTGCGCAGCGGCTGCGTCGCCTGCCTGGCCGCGCTGTAGCAGCACCTGCGCCGGCGTGTTGGCGAACTGCTGCACCAGCTGCACCTGGCCATACTCGGGTGGTAGCGCCGGCATAGCTGCGAGCAGTCGCTGCAGATCGAAGGCCAGCAGCAGCGTGCCCTGGGCCGGCTGGTTCTCACTCAGGCGCAGGGCCACGGCGTTGTAGGCCAGCCAGCGCTCACCCACGCGATAGGCTTCGGTGGCGGGTTGCTGACCGCTTTCGGTACGGCGCAGCATGTCCAGGCCGGCGAAGTTCATCGGCGCAGCGCGGGAGGTGTTCTGTACCGCTTCGCCGCGGCGATTGAGATGGGCATCGATCACTCCATCCCAGTAGCCCAGGCGCCGCTCGACTTCGCTGACCCGCAGGTTGTCGCCGCTTTGCAGTGCTTGCAACAGCTCCGGGTTGCGAGCGGCGGCGAGGCTGTCGGCCTGCAATTGCTTGAGCGCCTGCTGCACGGCGGCGGCCTGGTTGCTGCCAATGGCCTGCACCAGCTCTGCCTGGCGTGCCTGGCTGCTGCTGTTATCGGCAAACCACAGCAGCGCGGCGCCTGCGGCCCCACCGATCACGGCAGCCAGCAGACCGGGTAACAGTGCGCCCAGAGAGGTGTTCGCCGTCTTGCCTTCGGGCTTGCTCGGCACCAGGCTGGCAGCCGTGTTGGCTTCCTTGGCAGTACGCTTGAAGAGTTTCACGTGGGTGCTCCTCGGCGGGTCGTCCTGTGGGGTATGAGTCAGTGGCTACCGGAGTGGCCGAAGCCGCCGGCGCCACGCTGGGTCTCGTCGAACTGCTCGACCAGCTCGAAGTGAGCCTGCACCACCGGTACCAGCACCAACTGCGCGATGCGCTCGCCGATGGCGATGGTGAAAGGCGTCTGGCCACGGTTCCAGCACGACACCATCAGTTCGCCCTGGTAGTCCGAGTCGATAAGGCCGACCAGGTTGCCGAGCACGATGCCGTGTTTGTGGCCCAGGCCCGAGCGCGGCAGGATCATCGCGGCCAGGCCAGGGTCGCCAATGTAGATCGACAGGCCGGTGGGGATCAGCACGGTCTGGCCTGGCTCGAGGACGATCTGCTCCTTGAGCATGGCGCGCAGGTCGAGGCCGGCGGAACCGGGTGTAGCGTATTGCGGCAGCGGGAATTCCTGGCCGAGGCGGGGATCGAGGATCTTGGCTTGCAGAGCGTGCATGGTCAGTTCTTGTTCAGTCGTTCGGCGATAAGGGTGATCAACTGGCGGGCGATCTTGCCCTTGCTGGTCTGGGCGAAACTGGTTTGCTGCAGCCCACGGTCGATCACGGTGATGGCGTTCTCTTCACTATTGAAGCCGATGCTGGGGTTGGCCACGTCATTGGCGACGATCAGGTCGAGATTCTTGTCGCGCAGCTTGCGCGAGGCATATTCGAGCAGGTTCTCGGTCTCGGCGGCGAAACCCACGCTGAACGGGCGATCCTCGCGGCCGGCGATGGTGGCGAGGATATCCGGGTTGCGCACCATTTGCAGGAGCATCCCTTCGCCACTGCTGGGGTCTTTCTTCAATTTGTGCTGGGCTACCACTTCCGGGCGGTAGTCGGCCACCGCGGCGGCGGCGATCAGCACCTCGCAGGGCATCGCCGCTTCGCAAGCGGCAAGCATGTCGCGGGCGCTGACCACGTCGATGCGGCTGACCCGGTCCGGCGTCGGCAGGTGCACCGGACCGCTGACCAGGGTCACGCGCGCGCCGGCTTCGGCGGCGGCCTCGGCCAGGGCGAAGCCCATCTTGCCGGAGCTGTGGTTGGTGATGTAACGCACCGGGTCGATGTTTTCCTGAGTCGGGCCGGCGGTGATCAGGATATGCAGGCCATCGAGCGCCTGGCGCTGGAAGCAGTCGGCGGCCAGCTGGGCCAGATCATTGGCTTCGAGCATGCGACCGAGGCCGACATCGCCACAGGCCTGGCTGCCGGATGCCGGGCCGAACAGGCGCATGCCGCGACTTTGCAGCAGTTCGAGGTTGGCCTGGGTGGCGGCGTCGCGCCACATGGCCTGGTTCATCGCCGGAGCCAGAGCAATCGGCGCATCGGTAGCCAGTACCAGGGTGGTCAGCAGGTCGTTGGCCACGCCCTGCGCGAGGCGCGCGATAAGGTCGGCGGTGGCAGGAGCGATGAGGATCAGATCAGCCCAGCGCGCCAGCTCGATATGGCCCATCGCCGCTTCGGCGGCCGGGTCGAGCAGGTCGAGGTGCACGGGGTGGCCGGACAGGGCCTGCAGGGTCAGCGGGGTGATGAACTCGCGTCCGCCCTGGGTCATCACCACGCGGACTTCGGCGCCTTGATCCTTGAGTCGGCGAACCAGTTCGGCGCTCTTGTAGGCAGCAATACCGCCCCCCACGCCGACGATGATGCGTTTGCGATACAGCCGCTGCATAGGCCTGCCTTTTATATACCGGTGGATGTGCGCCACGTGACCAACGCCTCCCCAGGCCGGCCCCGTGTAAAAAGATGGGCTACGATAGCACAGCGCCCGCAGCGGAACAGCGGGCGCCTGGCTCAATAGGGAGGTGTACATGAGCATTCGTGACTGGCCCGCGGCAGAGCGCCCGCGGGAAAAACTGCTGGCGCAAGGCGCTGCTGCGCTAACCGACGCCGAATTACTGGCAATCTTCCTGCGCACCGGCGTGGCCGGTTGCAGTGCGGTGGATCTGGCGCGCCGGCTGCTCGCCGAGTTCGGCAGCCTGCGTGCGCTGTTGGAGGCGGATCTGCCCGACTTCAGCCAGCACCTGGGCCTGGGCCCAGCCAAGTACGCACAGCTGCAGGCCGTGCTGGAGATGGCCAGACGGCACCTGGCCGAGCGCCTGCGCCGCGATTCGGCGCTGGAAAGCCCGCAGGCGGTGCGCGACTACCTCAAGGCGCAGCTGCGCCACGAGCCGCATGAGGTGTTCGGCTGCCTGTTTCTCGATGCCAAGCACCGCGTGCTGGCCTTCGAGGTGCTGTTTCGCGGCAGCATCGACAGCGCCAGCGTTTATCCCAGGCAGGTGGTCAAGCGAGCGCTGGCCAACAATGCCGCCGCCGTCATCCTTACCCATAACCACCCATCGGGCGTGTCGGAACCCAGCCAGGCCGACCGCGTACTGACCCAGCGCCTCAAGGATGCTCTGGCGCTGGTCGAGGTGCGCGTGCTCGACCATTTCATCGTCGGCGATGGCGAGCCGCTATCGATGGCCGAGCTGGGTTGGATGTAGCTGGGACATGCGTAGGGCGGGTGCAACTCGCCGTTATCGATGCGGCGGGTTGCACCCGCTCTACCTGTCTTTATGTGACGTGTAGGGTGGGCTTTAGCCCACCATGATGACGGCTTATGGTGCCATCTGTACCGAAGCGAAATTCTGCCGGCCAAAGGGGCTGACCTGGTAACCCTCGACCTTGGCGCTGAGCAGCGCGAAGGCGGTCGGGTGGGTCAGCGGCAGCCACAGCGCCTGCTCCTGAATGATCTGCTGCGCCTGGTGATAAAGGCGGCTGCGCTCATCCTGGTCGCTGCTGGCCTTGCCGTCCGCGATCAGCTTGTCCAGCGTTTCGTCGCAGTAGCGGGCGAAGTTCAGCCCTGACTGCACCGAGGCGCAGGCGAATTGCGGGGTGAGGAAGTTATCCGGGTCGCCGTTGTCGCCAGCCCAGCCCATGAACAGCAGGTCGTGCTCGCCGGCCTTGGCGCGGCGGATCAGCTCGCCCCATTCGATCACGCGAATCTCGGCGTCGATGCCCACCTTGGCCAGATCCGCCTGCAGCAGTTGCGCGCCGAGGCTGGGGTTGGGATTGAGCAGGCTGCCGCTGGGGCGGGTCCAGATGGTGGTCTTGAAACCCTCTGCCAGACCAGTCTCGGCCAGCAGGGCGCGGGCCTTGGCCGGATCATGCGCATAGCCGGGCAGTTCGCTGGCGTAGCTCCATGTGTTCGGCGGGTACGGGCCATTGGCCGGCTCGGCGCTGCCCTCGAACACGGCCTTGACGTAGCTGGCCTTGTCGAAGGCCAGGTTGATCGCCTGGCGCACTTGCGGTTTGTCCAGTGGTGGATGCTGGCTGTTGATGCCGACGAAGGCGGTCATGAACGCGGCGGTCTGTGCGCTTTTCAGCTTGGCGTCGCCGGCGATGGCCTGCACGTCCTGCGGTTTCGGCGACAGAGCGATCTGGCATTCGCCGCGGCGCAGCTTCTGCAGGCGCACGTTGCTGTCCGGGGTGATGGCGAAGATCACCCGGTCCACGCCCGGCTTGCCGGCGAAATACTCCGGGTTGGCGCGGTAGCGCACGGCGGCATCCTTCTGGAAACGCTCGAAGGCGAACGGGCCGCTGCCGATGGGCGCGCTGTTGAGCTTCTGCGGCGTACCGGCAGCCATCAGCTGGTCGGCGTATTCGGCGGAATAGATCGAGGCGAAGCCCATGCTCAGGGTGGCGAGGAAGGTCGCATCGCGGCGCTTCAGGGTGATGCGTACGCGGTGCGCATCCGGCGCCTCGATCTTGGCGATCAGGCTCGGCCACTGCATCGACTGGGCGTGTGGGTAACCGCTGGTGGCGACCGCGTGCCAGGGGTGCTGCTCGTCGAGCATGCGCTGGAAGCTGAACAGCACGTCCCGGGCATCGAGAGTGCGGCTGGGCGTGAAGTCGGCGCTGTGGTGAAATTGCACGTCGTCGCGCAGGGTGAAGTCGTAGACCAGGCCATCGGCGGAGATCGACCAGCTGCGCGCCAGGCTCGGCAGCAGTTTGCCCTGCTCGGCGTCGAACTCCACCAGACGGTTCATCAGCATGTCGGCCGAGGCATTGGTGGTGGTCAGCGAGTTGTACTGCACCACGTCGAAACCCTCCGGGCTGGCTTCGGTGCATACGCTGAGGGTGGCGGCCTGGGCCAGGATCGGGGTGCACAGTAGAGCAGCGAGCAACAGGCGCATGGTGAAGTCCTCATTCCTGGCGTGAACGGCAAGCTTGCAACCCTAGTCGATTTGCCATGCGCTGAATACCCGATCGAGGCGACGAGCGGTCAAATCTTGATCAGGCCCCAACGGGCCGGCCCCCGGCGGGGCTGCTGGCTCGGGGTTGGGTTTTATCCTGCGTTTTTCCTTGTTGCTCCCAGGGCTTTCTGGTATAAAGCAGCGCTCTTTTCTAGGGGCCCGGTTCTTGCGCTATCCAGTGCGCCCGGTAAGACCCTCGAGAAACGCGGCGCCGAGCGCCAATGACATTGAGTTTAAGCGGCCAACCCATGCCGGGTTGGGCATGTGGTTTTAGAGGGCTGAGGCATGTCGAGAGTCTGTCAAGTTACCGGTAAGGGTCCGGTAACCGGGAACAACATTTCCCACGCAAACAACAAAACCCGTCGTCGTTTCCTGCCGAACCTGCAGCACCATCGCTTCTGGGTCGAGTCCGAGAAGCGCTTCGTGCGTCTGCGCGTATCTGCCAAAGGCATGCGCGTCATCGACAAGCGTGGCATCGACGTAGTGCTGGCTGAGCTGCGCGCTCGCGGCGAAAAGGTTTAAGGAGAGAGTCATGCGTGAACTGATCCGTTTGGTGTCCAGCGCCGGTACCGGCCATTTCTACACCACCGACAAGAACAAGCGCACCACCCCCGACAAGATCGAAATCAAGAAATTCGATCCGGTCGTACGCAAGCACGTGATGTACAAGGAAGCCAAGATCAAGTAATTGATCGGCTGCCTGGCAAAGAAGCCCGCCCTAATCGGCGGGCTTTTTTTTGCCCGTGTTTCCTGGCAGCGCTCGGACTCGCGCCTGCGCCGCTCATTTGCGCGGCTATTGGTCGCGCATTTTTTTGCGCAACTCGCTCACCTGCGACTTACGTCACACAACACCTCGGTTTAGACTGCGCCGTTGCCGTGGAACTGACTTATCCATCAGCTTTTTGGTGGATGTGGGTACATGGGGTTCGGGCATCCTCCGTTCGTCATTCGCCCAGAGGCTCGCATGACCGCTTCAGCTCATTGTGTGGAAGTCCTGATTGCCGAGGCGGATCCCTGGACGTCCAACCTGTTGCAGCAACTGGTGCTAGACGTGTGTGGCGATGCCCGTGTACTGCAGGTCAGCGATGGTCAGGCGGCTCTGGCGCGTTGCAAGCGGCGCTTGCCCGATCTGGTGATCGCCGATGGCGAGCTTCCGGGGCTCGACGGCCTGGAGCTGCTGCGCCAGTTGCGCCGTCACCCGCGTACACCGGCGCTGCCGTTCGTGCTCATCAGTGGTCGCCTGGATGCCAGCAGCGTGCGCGCCGCGCGGCCGCTGGCGCCCAGTGCCTATCTGGCCAAGCCCTTCAATGCCGAGAGTCTGCGTCAGCGTCTGCGCACATTGTTGCCCGCGCCTGCGGCTGCGGTGGCGGTGCGTCAGCCGCTGTTGCTCAGCGAGCTGCGTGACTATCTCGATACGGTGCGCGAAGAGGGGCAGGGTGCACCGCTGCTCAGCGATGTACGCAATGCCGTGAGTCAGGGGCTGCAGGCCGGCGAGCAGGACCTGGGCGAATTGGAGGCGGTGTTCGGCAGCGACCCGCAGATCACCGCGCTGCTGATTGCCGCAGCCAGCACCGCCGCGCAGCATCAGGGTGTGCCTTGTCATACCCTGACCCAGGCGCTGCAGCGCCTGGGTGTGGCGCGCACGCTGAATTTGGTGCTGGGCCTGGCGCTGCAGCGCAATGCCCAGCTGCGTGACCCACGCCTGGCAGAATTGGCTGCGCATACCTGGCAGCAGGCGCGACGCAGCGCCGAGCTGGCGCGCTGGCTGGCGCTCGAACTGAAGCTGGACGCCGAGCTCTGCTATACCGCCGGTCTGCTGCACAATCTGGGCGAGCTGGCCCTGCTGCGCAGCCTGCAGGACTGGCAGGAAGCGGGTGGTGAACTGAGCAATGAGCAGATCGACGATGCGATGCTGCGCCGCTCGGCGAGCTTCGGTTCGGCCCTGCGTATCCGCTGGCGATTGCCGTTCGGCCTGCGAGAGCTGATCGCAGCGCTCTATGGCCTGGGCAGCGGCGTGTTCTCGCGTGAGGCGCTGGTGCTCAACCTCACTGGTCTGTTGCTGGCCCTGCCGAACAACGAGCTGCCAGCCAGCCTGGTCGAAGCGCGCTGCGTGCGCATGTTGCGCTTGGATCTGGCGCTGCTCGAGCGCGTACCGGTGGCGCTCTATCAGGCTTCCTGAGTGTCGTGGCGACGCGCGTCATCGGCCAGTTGCCGCAAGGGCTGCGGGCGGCCAACGAAGTAGCCCTGGGCATAGTCGATGCCGAGGCGGCGCAGGCAGTCCAGGCTGGCCTGGGTCTCGACGAATTCGGCGACGGTGAGCAGGCTCAATTGCCCGGCAATCTGTCGCATCGAGCCGACCATGGCCTGGTTGATCGGGTCGTTCTCGATGCCGCTGATAAAGCTGCCATCGATCTTGAGGATATCCAGCGGCAGGTGACGCAGATAAGCGTAGGAGGCGAAGCCGCTGCCGAAGTCGTCCAGGGCGACTTTCAGCCCCTTGCTGCGTAGTTCCTCGATCCACTGGGCGGAGACGCCCAGCTCACCCAGGGCGACCATTTCCGTCACTTCGATGCAGAATTTTCCGGGCGGTAGGCCGTGCTGCTGCAGCTCATTCTGCAGCAAACGGTGGAAGTCGGAATCGAGCAGAGAGTTGGCGCTGAGGTTGACGTTGACCTGAGCCAGCTGCGCCAGGTGCCGCGGGTTGGCGGCCAGCCAGGCGCACAGATGCTGAACGACCCAGCGGTCGATGGCGCCGAGAAAGTCATAGCGCGCCGCTGCATCGAGAAATTGTGCCGGGCTGATCCACTCGCCACTCTGCGGATCGCGGTAGCGCAGCAGGACTTCGTAGTGCAGGCCGGCGGTGGCACTCTGCAGCGCTTGTACGGGTTGGAAGAACAGCTCGAAATGACCGCGTTCGCAGGCTTCACGCAGGCGGGTAATCCATTGCAGCTGGCGTTGATGTTCGAGCAGCGCGCCATCTTCCGGGTTGAACTGGCACACGCGGTTGCGGCCCTGGTGCTTGGCCAGTTGGCTGGCGCTGCTGGCCCAGGTCAGTGCGGTCTCCCAGTCGCGCACGCCAGAGCCGAGGGCGAGCAGGCCGATGCTGGTGTGGAGACGGAAGGGGCGCCCTTGCCAGGTGAAAACGAACTGCTCGACCGCCCGGCGCAAGGCCTCGGCCTGCTTGAGGGCGGCCTCGTCATCGACCTCGCGCAGCAGCACGGCGAACTCGTCACCGCCGACGCGGGCCAGCTCGGCATGGCGCGGCAACTGGTGCGCGAGCTGGGTTGCCAATTGCCTGAGCAACTGGTCGCCGGCGGAGTGGCCACACAGGTCGTTGACCTGCTTGAAGCGGTCCAGCCCTAGCAGCAACAGGTGGCTGAAGCGCCGTTTGGCTGCGCCGCTGAGCGTTTCCGAGAGCAGTCTTTCCAGCTCGCGGCGGTTGAGCAGGCCGGTCAGGGCGTCGTGGGCAGCGAGCTGTTGCAGACGTTCTTCCAGTGCGCGGCGCTCGCTGAGGTCGACCACTATGCCTTCGATGAATTCCTGATGCGGGCGCAGGTGCAGCGACAGGTAGACCCAGCGTGGCCGCTGTTCGAGGTCGTACAGCTGGCACTCGCAGCTGACTGCGCCAGCCTGCACGTCGATTTGCAACAGCAGCCAGCGCCACTGGGTTTCGCCCACCAGACTCTGCAGTGACAGCTGGCTGAGATCGTCCGGCAGGGTCTCGCTACCGAGCAGACGCGCCAGGCTCGGGTTGGCTTCCAGCAGTTGGCCGTCGCGATGGCAACGAAAGATGCCTTCGCCGCTGTGGCGGAACAGCGCCTGGTATTGCTCCAGATTATCGATGGCCTGCGCCTGGCTGCTCAGCAGCACGCGGCGCACCCGCTCCAGTTGCTTGTCGAGCAGTGCGCCGAATAGCAGCATGCTTAAAGCCGGCAGGTAGGCGTACAGCGCATAGAAGCCCGTGGGCAGCGGAATCAGCCCGGCGCGGCTCAGCGGCACCAGCAGCATCAGCACCAGTGCAGCACTCCAGCACAGCAGATAGCCCGGTGCATAAGGGCGGCGCTGATAGACGCCGAGGACCATCAGCAGCAGTTGATATAGGCCGGTAGCCAGCGTCAGCAGGTTGAGGGTCTGGTAGGCGTGGGGATGGTCGACGAAGACGCCGCCGATGCTGACCAGCAGGGTGGCCGCGAACAGGGCATCGCGCAGCCAGCGCAGACGTCCAAGTTTCAGGCCCAGGGCGCTGGCGATGAACAGCGAGCTGAAGATCATCATCCCGGCGGTGGGTAGATTGACCAGCAATTTGGGCAGCAGCGTCCACTGCGGCCAGAGCAGACCGGCAATGTTGTACAGGCTGGTGTTGTACAGCGCCACGCACAACGAGGTGAGGCTGAAGTAGGCCAGCTGCGCCTCGCGCAGGGTGCTGTACTTGACCAGATAGAACAGTGCCAGCGCGAGCAGGGCGCCGATCAGCAGGCCGCTCTGTAGCCAGCTGTAAGCGATCAGTTGTTGGCCCTGTTCGGCGCCGACCACCTGCAGCGGCAGGTTGATCGCCGAATGACTCTGCACGCGCAGCAGCAGGCTGTGCGGGCCATCGCCCAAGCGCGGCAGGTTGAGCAGAAACTGTGGATAGGGCTCGCCACGTTCGGCGAATGGACGTTTTGCGCCGCTGTACAGCGGGCCGAGCGACTGCTCGCCATCGAACAGCCAGACCTCCAGATCATCGAGGAAGGTCTGGCCGATGATCAGTTGCAGGCGTTCGGCTGGCGGTGTCTGCAATTGCACGGCGAGCCACCAGGCGCTGCGTGTATAGCCGATGCGGGCGGTGCCCTGAACCTGGCGACCCTCTTGTGCGATGCGCTGCAGTACCTCGCTGGCGCTCAGCTGGCCGCTGGGGTCTTCCAGCAGCAGGCTGTGCTCGATGCTCACCGGCGCGGTCAGATCGGCAGCGCTGAGCTTGAGTAACGGCAACGCACTGGCCGCCCAGGCCGGCACGACGCAGGCCAGGCAAAGCAGCAAGATCAGTGAGCGAAGCGGTCGAAGCATCCTGGGCGCCTCATGGCAACTACGAGGGCGCCGAAGTCCGGTGGACGCTGTCGGGTCTGAGGAGCGGTCGGGCGCAGGGCAATTCTAGCCGACTACTGGCGCGATGATTGCGCTGCGAGTCTCATCCGTCGGGTCGCGCGACGACGAATGACTGACCCCCCTCAGCTGGGGTCAGGCAGCCTGCGCACGCTCCTCGCCCGCCTCTTGACGGCGCGTCCAGCGATTGGCACGGGCGAAGGTGCCGAAGTCGTTGAAGCGTACGCCCATCTCGCGCATCACCCGGTGGGCGAAAGGCACGGTCAGCTGGCGGATATAGAACGGCTCCTTGACCACGAAATGGTGGATCGCATGACTGCTGCCGAAGTTGAAGCAGAACGCCTGCAGCGGCCACAGCCACCAGGGGTTGAGGACCTGGGTCTGCTGGATCACGTTGCCGGGTTCGACATCACCGTAGTAGTGCATGTTGGAGCTGACGAAGTGCAGGCAGAAGGTGCGCAGCACGTTGGGCCCGACCAGCACCACCACGGCGACGTTCACCACCTCCATCAGGTTCAGGGTGCCGGCCGACCAGGCGATCGGAGCACCAAGCGCAGCACTGGCCCAATCCAGCAGATGGAAACCGAGGAACAGGTACCAGGTCGCCCAGTTGAGCAGCCCCAGCGGCGCGTAGACCTTCAGCGTGCGCGTGAGGATCAGCCGGCGGTGTTCGGGGTTCTTCGCCCGCAGCCAGCGAATCAACGAACTCATCATGTTGTCGCCGACCATCAGCAGGCGCGCGATGCCCCAGGGCTCGCCGTTGGTGATGGCGCGCTCCTCCGTGTCCGCTTCGCTACCGGACACCTTGTGATGATTCAGGTGCAGATGGCGGCGTACCCAGGGGTTGATGGTGCTCGGCCGCGCCAGCCAGACCAGCGCCAGCATCAGGTTGTGCGGCAGCGGCCGCTTGCGGAAGTACATCGAATGGATCAGGTCGTGTTCCAGCTCGTGGGTCAGCGAGGCGAAGAAGGAGTTGAGCAGCAGGCAGGCCCACCAGGCCAGGTAGCCGCCGATGTACAACGCCGCCGAGCCGAGCATGCCGAGCAGTGCGAAAGCGAGAATACCGGCGCCGAGCGCGTCCTGATGTTGCAGGATCGGGTAGCGTTGGCGCAGGGCGTTGCCCTGCGCCATCACCTGTTCACGGATATAAGCGGCGCGTTGCTGGTCATTAAGGCTTGCGGGAGAGGGCGACATGCCGACATCCTCTTGTTATTGGGTTGTGACTTCACTGTGCCGTGACGGTCGTCAGAGCGCCCGACCGTGCACGCCAACCTGCCTACCGGATACGCCAATCTGCATGACCGCCGAACCCACCACCCTGGCCAGCTGGACCCGCGCCCTGCGCAAGCAGCTCGATGCCCTCGGCCTGGACAGCGCTGCGCTGTGCCGCGAGGCGGGGCTCGACCCGGCAGTGCTCGACGACCCCAACGCGCGCTGCCCGCTGTCGGTCACCACGCGCCTGTGGCAGTTGGCGGTGGCCGCCAGTGGTGACCCGGCGCTGGGCCTGAAGACTTCGCAGTTCGTCAGTCCGACCACCTTCCATGCGCTGGGCTATGCGCTGATCGCCAGCAGCAGCCTGCGCGAGATGTTCGAGCGCATCGTGCGTTATCACCGGGTGGTCAGCGATGCGCTGCAGCTGGAGTTACGCCAGCTGGAAGACGTCTACGAATTTCGTTTTCGCGTACCGCCAGGCAGCCCTGCGCCCGCACCCGAAGCGCTGGACGCCTTTGCCGCGATCTACGTGCGCAGCTGTCGCAATCGCCTGAACCGGGAGTTCTCGCCGCTGCTGGTGCAATTGCAGCGCCCGCAGCCAACCGACCCGGCGCCCTGGCAGGCGGTATTTCGCGCACCGCTGCAGTTCGATGCCGATGAAAGCCTGCTGCGCTTTCCCCGCGCCGCGTTCGAACAACGGCTGGACGACGGCAACCCGGAGCTGGCCGAACATAACGAGACGGTGCTCAGACGCAGCCTGGAGCAACTGCAGGCAGCCAGTTGCAGCGAGCGGGTGCGCAGCTGCCTGGAGGCGCAATTGCCCGATGGCGAGCCCTCCGCCGAACGTATCGCCCAGACCCTGCATCTGAGCCTGCGCAGCCTGCAGCGCCACCTGGCCGAGGAGGGCACCAGCTACGAGGCGCTGCTCGGTGAGACGCGCCACGCCCTGGCGTTGCGGCACATGCGCGATCCGCGCTGTTCGATCAGTGAGATTGCCTATCTGCTCGGCTTCAGCGACAGCAGCAGCTTCGGCCGAGCCTTCAAACGCTGGACCGGCCAGACGCCGAGCCAATACCGCGATGGATTCAACAACGCATGACCCAGTACGATCTCATTCTGGCCGGGGCCGGCCATGCCCACCTTGGCGTGTTGCGCCGCTGGGCGCTGGTGGAGCGTCCGCCAGGCCGCATCGGCCTGCTCAGCCCTGGCCCGGAAGCCTGGTACGCCGGCATGTTGCCGGGGCTGATCAGTGGCCGTTTCAGCCCGGCAGACTGCCGTGTGGAGTTGCAGCCGCTGTGCCGGGCGGCCAAGGTCGAGCTGATCGAGGGCGAGATCGCGTCGCTCGATGCCGATGCGCGCATCATGCAACTTGCGGATGGTCGTAGCCTGCAGAGTGAGTGGCTGTCGCTCAACGTCGGTGCCGGCATGGCCATTCCACCGCAGCAGGGCGAAGGGATGCAGGTGTTGGCCGCCAGGCCCATCGAACGGATGCTCGAAGGCTGGCAGCAATGGCAGGCCGAGCCACGGCGCATGGCGATTCTCGGTGGTGGGGCCGGTGGTGTGGAACTGGCTCTGGCGCTGGCCGGCAAGGTACCGGCGCTGGCGCTGTTCTGCGGCGGAACCCTGCTCGACGGGCTGGGGCCGGGGCTGCGGCTGCGCGCACTGGGGCATCTGCGTCAGCGCGGCGTGCAGGTGCGCGAGCATTGCCCGATTGGCCGTATCGAGGATGACTGGCTGCTCAGTGGTGACGAGCCGGTATGGCGCGGGCGGCGCCTGCTGCTGGCCAGCGGTGCGCGTCCCTGGCCGTGGCTGACGGCGAGCCAACTGGCCAGCGACGCAGCCGGATTCATCGCTATTCGTCCGACCCTGCAGTGCGAGTCCCATGCGCAGATCTTCGCTGTCGGCGACAGCGCCAGCCTCGACGGCATGCGCCGCAGCGGGCGTTTCGCAGTGCGTCAGGCGCCGGTACTCAGCGCCAATCTGCAGGCCGCGCTGCAGGGGCGCCCGCTGCGCCAGTATCGGGCGCAATGGCAGAGCCTGGCCCTGCTCGCCACCGGCGACGGCGGGGCGCTGCTCGGTTGGTACGACTGGAGTGCGGGCGGGCAGTTGTACGGGCATTGCAAGGACTGGCTGGACCGGCGCTTCGTCAAGCGCCATCGCATGGTGGGGTAGCAGGCCTGAAAACCCGGGCTACGGCTGCACGGATGCAGGAGGCCAAAGCCGAGGTGGTTTTTCAACAGCCTGCTAATGCCACTGAGTTAAGTGTCGATACAGCGAGTGTGTTGGCGCTGCGCCCCGGTGCTGGGGAAGCCTTGTTGAGCCTGCAGGGACACTGCCCAAATTCATGGCAGGTTGCTACCAAAGTTTTATGGTGCTGGCGCTTCCAAGCTGCTCGAATCCCGGTCATCGTGCCCGGCCTGCATACCCATATTTTTCGTCGGGCCTGTCGTACACGTAGCCTGCTGCCCAGGTTGCGTGGGATATTCAAGGAGAGAACCCGCCGTGACCCCGTCCGCCTACAGCGCCTCGCCGCGCACCAGAACAAGAACTCTGAGGTCGGTCATGCAAGCTGCCTTTGTCCGTTCACCTGTTGCCTGTCTCCTTCACGCCCTGGGGCTGGCTGCATTGATGCTGGTCTACCAGCAGGTGCAGCTACCGTCCTATGTCAGCGTGTTGTCCTTCCTGCTGCTGGCGCTGTGGCCCTGGCTGGGGCCATGGCAACGTCGCGACGACAGTTCGCCTGCCGCGCAGCAAGTCGCCAGCTCTGACTTCGTCGAGCTCAGCCGCGGGCTGTCGCGCCACACCTGCCACAACGCGCTGTCCGCAGCCAAGGTGGCCCATGCGGTCAAGCATCTGGCCGGTCGCCTGCAATCGCAGCTGACGGCGGTGCAGCAGGTCAGCCAGGCCGCCGAGGCCATCACCCACACCGAGCAGGACAGCGCCGCTCGTGCCGAGCAGACCCTGGCCGCGGCCCGCCATGTGCGTGATGCCAGCGCCAACGGTCAGGCCGAACTCAATCAGGCCATCGAACGCATGCAGCAGCTCAGCGCGCAGACCCTGGCCAGTCGCGAGCTGATCGATGGTCTCGGTAGCCGTACCGAACAGATCGAGCAGGTCACCCAGGTGATCCAGTCCATCGCCAGCCAGACCAATCTGCTGGCGCTCAACGCGGCCATCGAGGCCGCCCGCGCCGGTGAGATGGGCCGCGGTTTTGCCGTGGTCGCCGACGAGGTGCGCAACCTTGCCGCGCGCACCGCCAGCGCCACCGAGGAAGTCAGCCAGATGGTCGCCGACATCCGCCAGCAGAGCGCGGCGGTGGTCGCTCATATCCAACATCAGAGCGTCGAGCTGGAACAGGCCGCGCAGCAGATCGAGACAGCCGGTAGCCGCCTGCACGGTATCGCTGACCAGGCCGAGGAGGTCGAGCAGCAGGTGGCACAGATCAGCGCCGGCACGGCGGACAATCACCAGCGCCTGGCCAGCCTCTCGGCTGCCGCCCTGCAATTGCAGGACGATGTGCAAGGCAGCGAAGGGCAGACGCGGCAACTGGCCGACGCCGCTGAACAACTGGTCGGCCAGGCCGAGACCGTCAGCGAGCAGCTCGCCGAAGTGGGTCTGGATGATTACCACCAGCGTGCCTATGACCTGGCCCGTGAAGGCGCCGCTGCCATCGCGGCGCAGTTCGAGCAGGATCTGCAGGCCGGGCGCATCGGTCTCGACGATCTGTTCGACCGTCGCTACCAACCAATCGCCGGCACCCAGCCGCAGAAGTACCGCACGCGCTTCGATCAGTATGCCGACCAGGTGCTGCCGGCGTTGCAGGAGCCCTTGCTCAAGCGCCATGAAGGGTTGGTGTTCGCCATTTCCACTACCCCGGAAGGCTACGTGCCGACCCATAACGCCGCGTTCAACCACCCGCCCAGCGGTGACCCGGCGGTAGATGCAACGAAGAGCCGTGGCAAGCGCCTGTTCAACGACCGCACCGGCATCCGCTGCGGTAGCCACAAGCAGGCACTGCTGCTGCAGACCTACATGCGCGATACCGGCGAACTGATGCATGATCTGTCGGTGCCGATCCAGGTCCAGGGCCGCCACTGGGGTGGGCTACGCCTGGGTTACAAGCCGGAGCCCTGAGAACCTGGCCAAAGGCTGCTGCGCGTCGGCCCTGCGGCGTTAAAAACAGGCTGGAGCGCCAGCCCGGTCGAAGGCCGCTTGCGGCCAACGCACTTTCAGTGCGGCCCCGAAGGGGCGAGCGCAGCGAGTCATGCTCATGTGCAAAAGTACAGTCGCCCGCGACTCCGACCGTTCCTCGCCTGTTTTGACCAGCCGAAGGCTGTTCTAACGTAGCGCCTTGCATGGCTCTGGCTCGCGCCGGTTCCGAGGCGTCGGGCGAGCCTATACTCGACGAACAGGGGACAGCCACGCGGGCAGCGCGTGACAGGGGGACGGCTCGCCGCGCAGGCGCCATCTGCGGTTGGCCGTGCTCCTCTGGGTTGGCGCTCGCCGGAGGCCTGCCATGTCCCGTCTGCGCGTCGCTCTGCTCGCTGTGCTGTTGGCGCTGGCCGGCTGCGCCTCCGACCCGCCGCAGCCGATTGCCGAAGCCACCTGGCACCTGGTCGACCGCGATATCGCCGCCGCCTCGCGCAGCGCCGCCAGCCAGGCCCGCGAGCAGGCGCTGGCGGCCATGGACCGCTGGCTTGACCTGGTCTACCGCAAGACCGACACCGCCTATATCCCCTGGTTCTCCAGCTACTGGACCCAGCGCTGGCTGGGTTTCAAGGTCGCCTGGTACAAGCTCGACGCCGCAGGCGAGCGCGACGAGACCGTGACCCGGCTCGCCGAGTACCTGCAGGAGCAGTACCAGGACCTGGTGCTGGAGCCGGTGGCCAGGGATATCGCGCCGCCGCAGATTCTCCAGCAGTCCACCCAGTTCTACCTGCGCCAGCTCGACCAGCAGCTGCCGGGCATCGCCCAGCGCCACGGCATCCCCGCGGCGCAGTTCGACCAGCATCTGCAGAATATCCCGGCCATCGCCGTGCCGCCCGGCGCCTCGCTCTACCAGGTGCTCCGGGCCAAGCCGCTGGAGCGCCTGCCGGCCTACGCTGCGCTGATCGAGCGGATCGGCGCGCAGCCGGGCAATGCGCTGGCCTGGTCGGCGCATCCGGGCATCTCCCAGGTGACCCACAGCACCAGCGAACGCCTGGTCGACGACCTCACCACCAGCGGCGCCGCCAGCGTGATTTCCTCCATTGTCGGGCGCGCAGCCGGCCTGGCGGTGTCCATCGGCGCCTCGGTGTTCCGCGCCATGGTCCACGAGCAGGAGCGCCCGGCCACCGAGATGCAGCTGCGCCGCCACCTCAACGACGCCTTCGACGAGCAATGGCTGGCGCTGGTGCGCGACCCCGAGCGCGGCGTGATGGCCGGCATCGAGCACCTGTCCAGGCAGATCGAGGCCAGCCTCGGCGGACCCGGTGCGCTGCTGCCGCGCTACCGGCCGGTGCTGGCCGATGGGCAGCCGCTATGGCGCGAACCCTGAACGCGGCGGCGCATTGTTTAGTCAGGGGATAACTGAATGTGTAAAAAATGCGATTTAACCGGGCTTCGCCGCCATGCGAGTCTCCTTGGCCATGACTCCCGTCGCCCAGCGTCATCGCCACCCGCCCAGCGCCAGTCCGCTACGGACCCGCCTCGGTGCCGACTGGCTCAACCCCCTGCTGACCATCATCCTCGCCTTCTGGGCGCTGTGGCACTGCCGTCACGCGCGTCCACCGGACCCCGCGCCCGCCTGCTGACAGCAAGGGCTGCGCCATGCCCGCAGCCATCCAACCCAGCCTTGTCTGCCGTAGCCAGGCGCTCGACCATCGAGCCGGCCGTGCGGACCCCGAGCGCCGAATTGGCGCAAGCGAGCGCAACATGACGACTTTCGCCCCCGTGCAGGAAGCTCAGGACTTCCTGGCGAACAATCCCGATATCGAGCTGATCGAGCTGTTCATTCTCGACGCCAATGGCGTGCCGCGCGGCAAGCTGCTGCACCGTGAGGAGTTGCTGGCGCTTTACCAGAGCGGCCGGCCGCTGCCGAGCACCATGCTCGGCCTGTCCATCCAGGGCGAGGATGTCGAGGATTCCGGCCTGGTCTGGGAGGTGGGCGATATCGATTGCCGCGCCTATCCGCTGCCCGGCAGCCTGGTGCGCCTGCCCTGGCGGCAGATGCCCACCGCCGCCGTGCAGGTGTCGATGCACCCGACCGAAGGCCTGCCGGCCACGCCGGCCGATCCGCGCCAGCTGCTGATCCGGGTGATCGAGCAGCTCGGAGCCGAGGGTTATTACCCGGTGATGGCCTGCGAGCTGGAGTTCTACCTGCTCGACCAGAAGCGCGATGCCCAGGGCCGCCCGCAGCCAGCGCTGGATGCCGACGGCGGCCGCCCGCGGCAGACCCAGGTCTACGGCCTGCGCGAGCTGGAACAGATCGAGCCGTTCCTGCGTGATCTCTACGCAGCCTGCAAGGCCCAGGGCATTCCGGCGCGCACGGCGATTTCCGAATACGCCCCCGGCCAGGTGGAAATCACCCTGGAGCACGGCCCGGTGCTGGCGGCGATGGATCAGGCTGTACGCTACAAGCGCCTGGTCAAGGGCGTGGCCCATGCCCACGGGATGCAGGCCTGCTTCATGGCCAAGCCGTTCGATCACTTGGCCGGCACCGGCATGCACATGCATGTGAGCCTGGCCGATGCGCAGGGCAATAACCTGTTCGCCAGCATGGATCCTGCCGGCACGCCGCTGCTGCGTCACGCCGTTGGCGGCATGCTCGCCAGCCTGCTCGACTCGCTGCTGCTGTTCTGCCCCAACGCCAACTCCTACCGACGTTTCCAGGCCAACAGTTACGCGCCGCTGGCGCCGACCTGGGGCGTGGACAACCGCACCGTCAGCCTGCGCGTACCCGGTGGCCCGGCCCCCACTCGGCATGTGGAACACCGCATTTGCGGTGCTGATGCCAACCCCTATCTGGCGGCGGCGGCGATTCTCGCCGGGATTCACCGTGGCATTGCTGATCGCCTCGATCCTGGCAAGCCAGTGGAAGGCAACGGCTATGCACAGGCCAAGACCCTGCTGCCGACCGAGTGGCTGGCTTCGATCCAGGCGCTGGAGCGCTCCGACTGGGCGCGCGACGCCTTTGGCGCGGACTTTCTCAAGGTCTTTCTCGCGGTCAAGCGTGCCGAGTATCGCCAGTTCATGGGCGAAGTCGGTGAGCAGGACTGGCGCTGGTATCTGAGCAACGCCTGATGGCCCTTATTTGAAATAGTCGCGGCTAAAGCGGAATGCCGCCCAGCCGCTCCTACAGGACTCAGCTCAGTGTAGGAGCGGCTTTAGCCGCGAATTCTCCGGATTTACTGGTGCGCATGGCGCACCCTACGGCGGCATAGCCGCCCCAAGGATATGCAATGAACGCGATCAACCAAGCCGTCAAACCTGCCGTCGAGCGCGCGCCTTCCTACTACTCGGCCTCGCTCAATTTCGAGACCGACTACCCGACGCTGCAGGGCAGTGTGACGGTGGATGTGGCCATCATCGGAGGCGGTTTCACCGGCATTGCCACCGCCGTGGAGCTGGCCGAGCGCGGCCTCAAGGTGGCCGTGGTGGAAACCAACAAGGTCGGCTGGGGTGCCAGCGGGCGCAACGGTGGCCAGGTCACCGGCAGCCTGTCCGGCGACGAGGCCATGCGCAAGCAGATGCGCAACACGCTGGGCGATGAGGTGGATGACTTCATCTGGCACCTGCGCTGGCGCGGCCACGAGATCATCAAGAACCGCGTGGCCAAATACGGCATCGACTGCGACCTCAAGCACGGCCATCTGCATACCGCGATGAAAGCCAGCCATATGGATGAGCTCAAGGCGACCTATGACGAGGCGTTGCGCCGTGGCATGGGCGAGGATGTCACCCTGCTCGACGCGGCCGGTGTACGTGCCCAGCTAAGCAGCGATCTGTATTGCGGTGCCCTGAAGAACACCCGCAACATGCACCTGCATCCACTCAACCTGTGCATCGGTGAGGCCAAGGCCGCCGAGAGCCTGGGCGCGCTGATCTTCGAACATTCCGAGGTGCTGGATATCGTCCACGGCGCGCGTCCGGCAGTGGTCACCAAGGGCGGGCGCATCGAGGCCAAGCAGGTGCTGCTGGCCGGCGACGTCTATCACAAGCTGGAGCGGCGCAAGCTCAAGGGCCTGATCTTCCCGGCCATGGGTGGCATCGTCACCACCGCGCCGCTGGGCGACCTGGCGAAAGAGATCAACCCGCAGGACCTGGCGGTGTACGACTGCCGCTTCGTGCTCGACTACTACCGCCTGACCGCCGATGGCCGCCTGTTGTTCGGCGGTGGTTGCAACTACTCCGGACGTGATTCGCGCGATATCGCCGGCGAGCTGCGTCCGTGCATCGAGAGCACCTTCCCGCAACTCAAGGGCGTGCAGATCGACTACCAGTGGAGCTGCGCCATGGGCATCGTGATGAACCGCATCCCACAGCTGGGCAAGCTCTCGTCCAACGTCTGGTACTGCCAGGGCTACTCCGGCCACGGTATCGCCACCACCCACATCATGGGCGAGATCATGGCCAAGGCGATCACCGGCGACCTGGAGCAATACGACACCTTCGCCGCCTGCAAGCACATCAAGGTGCCGCTGGGCGACCAGCTCGGCAACCCGATGCTGGCGGCGGGCATGTGGTACTACCAGATGCTGGAAAAGCTGCGCTGAAGCGCAGGGGATGACCTGGGCGGTAGCGATTGGCGGCAGTCGTGCTCCGTTCAGGTCATCGACGTAGAGATGATTGGAGTCATTTCTAAAGCGGCCTGACTCTTACATCAGGTATCTGCAGGCCTCGGGCGTTTGTAAGCCATACCAACAGAGCGCGGCGCGGTGTGAACGAAGCCAAACTGCGCGTACAGGTCCTGTGCTGGCCCATCCGCGATAAGGCTCACGTAGCCGCTTTCCGGCACATGGGTTTCGATGAACTGCAGAATCTCGCCCATGATGCGCTTGCCGAGCCCCTTGCCCTGATGTTCCCTGAGAACGGCGATATCCACGACTTGAAAGAAACAGCCTCCGTCACCGATCACGCGGCCCATTCCCACGGGTTGGGCGCCATGCAGGATTTGCACGGCAAAGAGGCTGTTAGGTAAGCCCCTTGCGGCGGCCTCATCGGTCTTTGCGCTAAGGCCAGAGCCAACTCGAAGCGCTTGATAGACCTGAACGGATGGCGTTTCTAACAGGCAGGAGTAAATGCTCAATGGAATCTCCGAATCAGAGGAATTCTTGTCGCGCCAGTTTGAACCCAATTAGAGAGTGCAGAGGGTTCATTGAGCAAATCGGAGCCCCCCAGTAACGCCTGCTTTTTTCGATCCTGCCAACTGTCGTCAATTCGCATGTCATCTGCTTCGGCGCCATTTGGCGTTGAGCTTTGGCGTATGCGCTCGGCTCACGGATGGCTTGCGCCGCCGTCCCGCGGCGTTGCCCTGCGATCGGGATGCCCGAGCAGTGGTGCCGTCGCCGTGCCTGATTCACGCTCGGCAACGAAGGTCGCCGGCGGTGAGCCATCGGCGTTGAGCTGGAGGATGCGCTTGGGCCGGCCCTGTTCGTCGAAGAACACCTGGCCGAGGCCGGCACCGTTCCACAGGCGTTCGCCCGAGCGGCTGCGGTCGGGGATCAGCGGGGTGACGAGCATGCGCCGGCGCTTGGTCAGCCAGTTGAGCGGTGACCAGGGCGCGTAGAGCCAGCGGTTGAGGCGATCGAACCAGTCCAGCAGCTCGGCCGGGAATTCGTTCTTGATGCCGCTGCTGGTGATCTGCCAGATGGTCGGGCTGGCACGCTTGTGGCGGATGCTCACGCGGTAGACGAAGGAGTAGTGCACGTCGCCGGAGAGGATGACGAAATCACCCGGCGTACGCGAGTGGCGGAAGATGTTCATCATCACGCTGGCCGCACCGCGATGCGCCATCCAGTTTTCCGCATCGACCATCAGCGGGTGGCCGGCATAGGTGAACAGTTTCTGGATGCCCTCGATCAGCTTCACGCCGAACATCGGCGCCGGCGAGACGATGATGCAGCTGGGGTGATCGAGCAGCGCCTGCTGAAAGTCGCACAGCGCTTCCCAGTCCATCAGCCCCGAGGGTTTCGACAGGCGCCCTTCGCTGCGCCAGCGGCGCGTGCGGGTGTCCAGCACCAGTAGCGCCGGTGTGGTCGGCAGCACGTACTGCCACTGCTCGAAATGCAGCAACTGGTCGATCAGCGCGTCCTGCGCACTGGCTTGCAAGTGATGGTTCTGACGCTGCTGCAGCAGGTCGGCAAAGGCCTGCAGCGGCTCATCGAATACATCCGGGTTGTTGCCCCAGCCCTGGCACAGCAGATAGGCGAGCAGGGCGTTGCCGATGATGCGCTTGGAGAACGGATGGCCGTAGGCGGTCTGCTCCCAGCGCGCGGAGAGGTTCCAGTCATCGGTGACATCGTGGTCGTCGAAGATCATCAGCGTCGGCAGGTGGGCGAACGTCCGCGCGGCCTGGCCGAGGGTCTGGCGGAAGGAGTCGATGCGTTCGCGCTCACGGGCGTAACGCTGCTGCTGTTCCTCGTCCAGCGCTGGCTGCTCTTCGCTGATCAGCGTCCAGGGCAGCGGCGACCAGACCAGCAGGTACATGGCGATCATCTCGGCGAAGGTCACCAGGTGGTTGTCGGCACTGCTGCTGGTGAAGACCGGTTTCTCCACACCGCCGAAGAACTTGTCGCGCAGGGTCTGGTTGCTCTTCACCGCCGGCAGCAGGTCGGCGCGTTGGTAGTAGCCGACCGGGTGGCCATACAGCGCCTGGCTGTCCTCGACCACGGCACCTTCGAGAAACTCGTCGAACAGGCCGAGGCGGGCGATCAGTTGGTGAATGGCGCACAGTAATGGGCCGGCGACATCATCGACATAGACCTGGTCGCCGCTCATCAGCAGCAGTGCCGGACGCTGCTCGGCTTCGGGTTGACTTGCCAGCAGGCGGTCGGCGCAGAGCAGGCCGTCATCGGCGGCGTGGTGCGGCTTGCGGCAGGAGCCGTGGAGCAGGTGGTCGACGCGCGAGCGCAGGACGAAATCAGCGTGCTCAGCGCCATCGTAGAGCAGGTGCGGCGCCCAGTCGCGCATGCCTTTCGCGCCCGCGCTGTGGATGATCTGCAGGTCGTAGGCGATGCGTTGGTCCTGTGGCAGTGCCTGTTCGAGCGGCAGGTCGATCAGGTGCAGCACGGCGTGCCGGCCTAGCGGCAGTTGCTGGCAGTGTTCGCTCAGCGCATGCGTCTGCTGCGCCTGGCCCTCGGGTTGCAGCCACAGTTGCAGGCTCAGTTCGCGGCTGGCCACCAGCCACAGCACCAGGCGGCCGGGCTCCAGGCGGCGCAGCAGCGGGCCGGCGAGCACATCGGGCAGCGGAGCGGGGGCATTGTCTGGCATCGGGGCGGTACTTCCTGCAAGAAAAACGACAGGGATTGGACAGTGGCAGGACGCCAGCGGTTCAGGAGGCCAGCTGGCGTAGACGCTCGAAGTCGAGAATTTCGATCTCGCCGTAGGTGAGCTGCACCACGCCCTGCGCCTGCAGCTCCTTGAGAATCTGGTTGGTGGTCTGGCGTGACAGCGAGAGCATCAGCGCCAGCTGCTCCTGGGCCAGGTGCAGCACCCGGCGCGGTTCGCTTTCACCGTAGTTCTCGGCGATCAGCAGCAGGCGTCGGGCCAGGCGCGGCGCGGCCGGCAGCAGGCTCATGTCTTCCAGAGCGACGAAGGCCAGACGCAGCTTGTGGCTCATCAACAGGGCGAAGTCGCGCCAGTACTGTGGCTCGCGTTCGAGCAGCGCGAGCAGGTCGTGCTGAGGTAGCAGTAGCAGGGTGCTGGCGCTTTCGGCGAAGGCATCGTGGGTGCGCGGCAGGCCATCGAACAGGGAAATTTCGCCGAACCAGTAGGGCGGCTCGACCAGGGTCAGCAATGCCTCCTTGCCGTTTTCGCTGACCGCGCCGATGCGCACTGCACCTTCGACCACCGCATACAGCCCGCTGGGTTTGTCGCCACGGCGAAACAGCCGCTGGCCGGCATCCAGGCGTTGCACCTGGGCCATGTCCAGCAGGCTCTGGCTCAGCGCTGGGGGCAATGCGGCGAACCAGTGGCCCTGGTTCAGCTGGCTGAAGTAATGACGGGGATCGGGCATGGCGGCTCCTGTGAGGTTGCGCGGCGGTGCGGCCATCCCTGCCATTGTCGGCTAGCCGACAGTGCGACTAGCCAAGGTGGAGGGATCATGTGCGGGCCCGTTTCACACCTGAGGACGATAATAATGAAAACCCTCGTCGATCACCTGGCGCAATATGCCGCCTACCATCGCGACCGGCGCAATATCGCCAGTCATTTCATCGGCATCCCGATGATCGTGCTGGCCGTCGCCGTGCTGCTGTCGCGGCCAGGCTTCCATCTCGCCGGCCTGTGGCTGGCGCCTGCCACGCTGGTGGCACTGGCGTCGGCATGGTTCTACCTGCGCCTGGACACCCGTTTTGGCCTGCTCATGGCCGTGCTGCTGGGGCTGTGCCTGTGGGCCGGTGCCAGCCTGGCGGTCGCTTCCACTGCCCTGTGGTTGACGGCAGGCATTGGCCTGTTCGTGGTCGGCTGGGTCATCCAGTTCATCGGTCATTACTATGAAGGACGCAAGCCGGCCTTCGTCGATGACGTCATGGGGCTGGTGATCGGCCCGCTGTTCGTGGTCGCTGAACTGGCCTTTCTGCTCGGCCTGCGCAAGGAAGTCGAGCATGCCGTGGTGGAGATCGCCGGACCGACCTGCATCCGCGAGAAGAAGGCGCTGGCCTGAGCCGGTCAGTTAAACGTAGATACGGAGCGCGTGTAGGAGCCAGCTTGCTGGCGATCCGGCGGCGTGATGATCATCATCCCTGCTGACGAAAAGCATCGCCAGCAAGCCGGCTCCTACGATTGCTCTGCACGGTCGCGGGGCTAGAACATTTCCATCCACTGCGCCGTCATCGAGCGCGCATGGCGATCCACGGTGATGGGCGCAAAGGGGCGGCCGGAGACGCTCTGCAGGGTGTTGCTCTGGCTGTTCATGTCGGCCAGCGCCGCACGCAGATAGCTCCAGCGCGTCTGCAGCTTGGTCACCTGTGGGTCGGATTGATCCTTGAGTGCCTGCAGTTCGCTGTCGATGGCCGGCAATAGCAGGCGTTCGTCCTGACCGAGGTAGGTGCCGGGCTGCTCGCGAGCGATCTCGAAGGTGCCCAGGTAGGAGCGGCTGAGGTATTGCACGCTGAGGTACTCGACCTTCGCCGCCAGCTCGCTCTGGCCTTCGGCCCCCGGTAGTGCACGGGCCGTGCTGAGGAAGTCGCGCAGGGCGCGGCTGAGGTCTTCGGGAAAGCGCCAGGGTACGTTCTCGTCACCGGGGCCATAGGAAACACCGTTGCGCAATTGGGTAACGAGGGCCTGATGGGCGCTGGTGAGTTCGGCGCTGCCCTGCGGCAGGCTCTGCATGGCACCGGCCAGAGCGGCCAGGTCGGCTTCCAGGCGCTGCTGATGAGTCTTCTGGAACCCTTCGCCACGTAACAGCATGAGGCTGCTGGTGGCGCGGCTGGCGTGTATCTGGATTTGTTCCTGCGGGCTGACGGCTTCGGCGAAGGCCATTGGCGAGAGCCCGACGAAGAGTCCGAGCGACCAGAAAAAAGCATGGCGCAACAGTGCTTTACAGCGCATCCGGGGTGCTCCTTGTTATTGTTTTGAGCAGGTATGCAGTGGGCAGCGTCAATGACGCAGCGCCAAGACTACTGCGTGACGCGCTGCAGAGCATGACCCGAAAGAGTGATTTCGTCGGAAATCGCTACCGTTCAGGTGCTGTTCGCCAGATTGCGCAGGTACTCGGCGGTGAAGGCGTCGGCGGGGAAGAAGGTCTCCAGTGCCAGTTCGGCGAGGGTCACGTCATTCGGTGTGCCGAACACCGTGATGGTGCTGATCAGGCTGAGCACACCTTGCTCGCTGTGCAGTTGCAGCGGCACCAGCACGGCGTCGCTCGGTGGCGCAGGGACTTCCGCTGGCGCCGGATAGCCGCGCAGTTCATCGAGCAGGCTGAACAGGGCTTCGTCGCCGCTGATTTCGGCGTCGCGCTGCAGGCGCGTCAGCAGGTGCGCGCGCCACAACGCGAGGTTGGCAATGCGTGGTGCCAGGCCTTCGGGGTGCAACGACAGGCGCATCACATTGAGCGGCGGGCCGAGCAGAAAGTCCGGCATGCCGGCGAGGAAGGCACCGACCGAGGCGTTGGCTGCCAGCAGGTTCCACTGTCGATCGATGGCCAGCGCCGGATAGGGTTCATGGGCCTTGAGCAACTGTTCGATGGCCTGGCGGGCTGGAGCCAGCGCCGGGTCGCTCAGTTCGTGCTGGCTGTACAGCGGGGCGAAACCGGCGGCGCTGAGCAGGCGATTGCGCTCGCGCAGGGGAATCTCCAGTTGCTCGGCGAGATGCAGCAGCATCTCGCGGCTGGGTTGGGCGCGTCCGGTTTCGACGAAGCTCAGGTGGCGGGTGGATATCTCCGCCTCGCAGGCGAGGTCGAGCTGGCTCAGGCGGCGCCTTTGGCGCCATTGGCGCAACAGGGCGCCGGCGGTCTGGGTATTGTTCATGGTCAGCACGATAGTTCAGTCAGGTCATGCCGGCCATTACCTGGCAGGTAATCGACGCCCCGCGCGTTTCGGCGAAATCTGTAGGCCAGGCACCACCCCGGTGTCCCTATGGAGGATTCATCATGAACGCACTGCAACCTACCCCGATGCTGCGCAACGCTCTCTTGCTCGATGGCCTGCTCAGCGGCGTCACCGGCCTGCTGCTGGTCCTGGCGGCTGGCTGGCTGGGCGCCTTCCTTGAACTACCGCGCCTGCTGTTGCTGGTCGCCGGTAGCGCGCTGCTGCCCTTCGCGGCGCTGCTGGTGTGGTTGTCCAACCGCGCCGAAATCAGCCGCCAGGCGATCTGGGCGGTGATCGCGGTCAACGCGCTGTGGGTGATCGACAGCCTGCTGGTACTGGTGATCGGCTGGGTGTCGCCGAACCTGTTCGGCTACGCCTTCGTTATCGCCCAGGCGCTGGCGGTGGCGCTGCTGGCCGAGCTGCAATGGTTCGGCCTCAAGCACTCGCAGGCTGCCGCCGTTTGATGGTCAGGTTCAGAGACCGCGCAGCGCCAGTTCTGCCCCAAGCAGCAACAGGCCGATGAAGAACCAGCGCTTGAAGCGCTCCGCGCTGATGCGTTTGCGCAGCCACTGGCCGCCGGCCATGCCCAGCAGTGCGGGTAGCAGGGCGAGGGCCGATACACCCAGCACCGCCGGTTGCAGCAGTTCACCGCTGTGACCGAGCGCTGCCGCCAGAGCCAGGGTGGAGACGCTGAAGGACAACCCCAGGGCCTGAACCAGATCGTCCTTCTCCAGGCCGATGGCCTGCAAGTAGGGCACGGCGGGAATCACGAATACACCGGTAACCGCGGTGATCGCGCCGGTGAGCGCACCGATCACCGGGCTCAGCCAGCCTTCCTTGGTTCGCTCCACGCGAAAGTGCACCTTGGCCAGGCCAAGCAGTGCATAGACCGCCAGTGCAACGCCCAGCCAGCGGGTGGCGCCGGGCAGGTCGAGGCTCTGCAGCAGAGCGGCGACCAGCAGCGTGCCGCACAGGATGCCCAGCAGCATCGGCCACAGCCGGCGCAGCATCGGCAGCGGGCTGCGACCGTCGCACAGCTGCCAGATGTTGGTCACCATCGACGGGATGATCAGCAGCGCGGCGGCCTGCAATGGCGCCATCACCAGGCCGAGCAGACCGACGGCGATGGTCGGCAGGCCAAGGCCGACCACACCCTTGACCATGCCGGCGAGCAGGAAGGTGGCGAGGATCAGGAGCAGGTGCTCAGTCATCGCGCTGCCCCTGCTCGTGGATCGCGCGGCTGTCGGCGGGCGCCTGTTCGCGCTCGTGCATGCCGTAGTCACGTAACACCTGGGCCACGCGCAAGCGATAGTGACTGAAGACCTCCTCGCGTCCTGCCGACTGCGCGCGGCGGTGTTCCTCGCGCTGGCGCCAGGCCTGGATCGCGGCTTCGTCCTGCCAGAACGATAGCGACAGGATCTTCCCCGGCTGGGTCAGGCTCTGGAAGCGTTCGATGGAAATGAAACCTGGCTGCTCGGCGAGCAGCGGGCGCAACTCTCCGGCGAGGTCGAGATAGTCCTGCTGCAGGCCTGGCTTGGCCTCAACTTCGAAGATCACGGCGAGCATCGGTTTCTCCCTGGCTGGCTCTGGCTGAAATTGCCTGCCAGTATCCACATTTGCTGCACGCCATGTTTCGTCATGAGGTGAACTATGGAATACGCACCGGGTTTCAGTTCGATTGCCGCGCTGCTCGCCGATGCCGGGCGCGCCAGTATGGTCTGGGCGCTGATGGATGGCAGCGCGCGGCCGGCCGGCGAGCTGGCCTTGTTGGCGGGGCTGTCGCCTTCGTCGACCAGCGCGCACCTGGCCAAGCTGGTAGAAGGCGGCCTGCTGGCGCAGCAACGCCATGGGCGCAATCGCTATTACCGCCTGGCCGGGCCGGAAGTCGGGCAACTGGTCGAGGCTCTGGCCAGTGCCGCGCTGGCCGCGCAGCCACGGCAACCACGCGCGGTGCCGGCTTCACGCGGTACTCCGCAGACCATGCGCGAGGCGCGCACCTGCTATGACCATCTGGCCGGCGAGTTGGCGGTCGGCGTGTTCGCGCGCATGCGCGCGGCTGACTGGCTGAGCGAGGAGGGCGGTGCGCTGCAGCTGACGACAAGCGGTGAGCAGGGGCTGCAGGCGTTGGGGATCGATCTGCAGCAGGTGGGCCGTCAGCGCCGCCAGCGACTCTGTGCCTGCCCGGACTGGAGCGAGCGCAAGCCGCATCTGGGTGGTGCGCTGGGCGCGGCGTTGCTGAGTCTGTGCGAAGGCGAGGGCTGGCTGCGGCGCAGCACGGGTTCGCGTACGCTGCAGGTTTCACCGCAGGGGCGCAAGGCGATCATGGCGATCGCGGCCCCGTAGGGTGGGCTTCAGCCCACCAAACAAAGGTTGAGCTCTGTGCGGTGGGCTGAAGCCCACCCTACGCCCACCCTAAGCTCGTCCTACGTACTAAGGCGTGCCAATGCTTCACCGCGTAGGAGCCCCGCCCCGGGGCGAAGCTTTTCGTCGCGGGGCGCGACTCCTACGGGTGGCTTTAGGCTGAGGCGCTGACCGGCTTGCCGCCCTTGGGCTTGAAGTACAGGGTGGTGCCGCGGGCGAGGTTGTCCAGGCTGACGTGATCCTTGGCCACCTCGGCTTCGATCAGCTCATCCTGGCCTTCGACCTTGAGGGTGATGCGGGTTATCGCACCGAGCAGACGAATGTCGCGCACCTCGCCGGCCTTGTGCTCCGGGCTCGGTTCGCTGGACAGGTCGACTTCGTGCGGGCGGAACAGCACATGGTGATCGTTGCCGACGTAGAGGCGGTTGGCGTCACCGAGGAAGTGGTAGACGAAATCGCTGGCCGGATTCTCGTAAACCTCGGACGGTGTACCGATCTGCTCGATCACGCCCTTGTTCATCACCACGATGCGATCGGCCACTTCCATGGCTTCTTCCTGGTCGTGGGTGACGAATACGCTGGTCAGGTGCACGTCCTCGTGCAGGCGCGCCAGCCAGCGGCGCAGCTCCTTGCGCACCTTGGCATCCAGCGCGCCGAAGGGTTCGTCGAGCAGCAGTACGCGTGGCTCCACCGCCAGGGCGCGGGCCAGGGCGATACGCTGGCGCTGACCGCCGGAGAGCTGCTCCGGGTAGCGATCGCCGAGCCAGTCGAGCTGCACCAGGTCGAGCAGTTCGTGGACCTTGCGCTTGATCACCTCTTCGCTCGGGCGCTGACCCTTGGGCTTCATGCGCAGGCCGAAAGCGACGTTGTCGAACACCGTCATGTGGCGGAACAGCGCGTAGTGCTGGAACACGAAGCCGACGTTGCGATCACGCACGTCGTGGTTGGAGACGTCCTCGCCGTGGAACTCGATGGTGCCGCTGTCCGGGGTTTCCAGGCCGGCGATGATGCGCAGCAGGGTGGTCTTGCCGCAGCCGGACGGGCCGAGCAGGGCGACCAGTTCGCCGCTCTGGATGTTCAGGTTGATCTCGTTCAGCGCCTTGAACGCATTGAAGTTCTTGCTGACGTTGCGGATTTCGATACTCATGTTTTATTCCTCGCCCGCACTGGCTTTCAGGCGGTTGATACGGGATTCGCTCCACTGCTTGAGCAGCAGGATGAACAGCGCCAGAAGCAGTAGCAGGCTGGCAACGCTGAAGGCGGCGACGTGATTGTATTCGTTGTAGAGAATCTCGACATGCAGCGGCAGCGTATTGGTGTAGCCGCGGATGTGCCCGGAGACCACCGATACTGCGCCAAACTCGCCCATCGCCCGGGCGGTGCACAGCACCACGCCGTAGATCAGGCCCCATTTGATATTGGGCAGGGTCACGTGCCAGAACATCTGCCAGCCGTTGGCACCGAGCAGGCGCGCGGCCTCTTCCTCCTGCGTGCCCTGTTCCTGCATCAGCGGGATCAGCTCGCGGGCGACGAAGGGCACGGTGACAAAGATGGTCGCCAGGACGATGCCGGGCAGGGCGAAGATGATCTGGATGTCGTGCTCGCGCAACCAGGGGCCGAAGAAGCCCTGGGCGCCGAACAGCAGCACATAGATCAGACCGGCGATTACCGGTGACACCGAGAACGGCAGGTCGATCAGGGTCACCAGAATGCTCTTGCCGCGAAACTCGTACTTGCTCACGCACCAGGCGGCGGCCACGCCGAACACCAGGTTGAGCGGCACGGCGATGCCCACGGCGAGCAGGGTCAGTTTCAGTGCGCTGATGGCGTCGGGTTCGAGGATCGAAGCGACGAACACGCCGACGCCCTGTTTGAGCGCCTCGGTCGCCACCACGAACAAGGGCAGCAGCAGGAAGAAGGCGAACACCAGCCAGGCCGAAATGATCAGCAGGCGGCGGCCCAGGGCGTTACCGCGGTGTGCGGCATTGTTGGCGGCGCTGGCCGTCAGGGTTGCAGATGACATGCCTGGCTCCTTAGGAACGGCTGATGCGGCGCTGCAGCAGGTTGATCAGCAGCAGCAAGATGAACGACACCACCAGCATCAGCACGCCGATGGCGGTGGCGCCGGCGTAGTTGTACTGGTCCAGCTGCACCATGATCAGCAGCGGCAGGATCTCGGTCTTCATCGGCATGTTGCCGGCGATGAAGATCACCGAGCCGTACTCGCCAACGCCGCGGGCGAAGGCCAGGGCGAAGCCGGTCAGCCAGGCCGGCAGCAGCGCCGGCAGCAGCACGTGGCGGGCCACCTGCAGCGGCTTGGCACCGAGGCAGGCGGCGGCTTCCTCGACCTCGCGCGGGATGTCGGCCAGCACCGGCTGCAGGGTACGCACGACGAAGGGCAGGGTGACGAAGGTCAGCGCCAGGGTGATGCCCAACGGGGTGTAGGCGATCTTGAAGCCCAGGGATGTGGCGAACTGGCCGATCAAACCGTTAGGCGCATAGAGCGCGGTCAGGGCGATACCGGCAACGGCGGTGGGCAGGGCGAACGGCAGGTCGATCATCGCTTCGATGATCTTGCGACCGGGGAAGGTGTAGCGCACCAGCACCCAGGCCAGCAGGGTACCGATCACGCCGTTGATGATGGCAGCTAGAAAGGCGGTGCCGAAGCTCAGCTTCAGGGCGGCCAGCACGCGCGGTGAGGAAATGATTGCCCAGAACTGATCCCAGGTGAGCTGGGCAGCGTGGACGAACATGGCACCCAGGGGAATCAGCACCAACAGACTGAGGTACACCAGGGTGTAACCCAGCGTCAGCCCGAAGCCGGGTATGACGGGGGAAGTGCGGCGAGACATGCAAGCTCCTTGGTAGGGCGGGTGGAACCCGCCACTGGCTGCGACGATCTTGCGGCTGCATCCGCCCTACATGGGCGGACGCGCCGTGGCAATCACTGGGCTTGGTAGATCTGGTCGAACACGCCGCCGTCGTTGAAGAACTTCGGTTGAGCGGTTTTCCAGCCATCGAAGTCAGCGTCGATGGTTACCAGCTTGAGCTGCGGGAACTGCTTGGCGAACTCGGCCGCCACCGCCTGGTTGCGTGGGCGGTAGAAGTGCTTGGCGGCGATGCGCTGGCCTTCCTCGCTGTACAGGTAGTTGAGGTAGGCCTCGGCGACTTTGCGGGTGCCTTTCTTGTCGACGTTCTGATCGACCACGCTCACCGGCGGTTCGGCGAGGATCGACAGCGACGGCGCGACGATCTCGAAGTTCTCCCCGCCTTCTTCCTTGAGCGCCAGGAAGGCCTCGTTCTCCCAGGCCAGCAGCACGTCGCCGATGCCGTTGTTGACGAAGGTGATGGTCGAGCCGCGGGCGCCGGTATCGAGCACCGGGACGTTCTTGTAGAGCTTCTCGGTGAAGGCCTTGGCTTCGGCTTCGCTGCCGTACTTCTGCTGGGCATAGGCCCAGGCAGCGAGGAAGTTCCAGCGTGCGCCACCGGAGGTTTTCGGGTTCGGGGTAATCACTTCCACGCCCGGCTTGACCAGGTCATCCCAGTCCTTCAGGCCTTTCGGGTTGCCCTTGCGCACCAGGAACACGATGGTCGAGGTATAGGGGGTGCTGGCGTCCGGCAGGCGCTCCTGCCAGTTTTCCGGGATCAGCTTGCCGAGCTTGTACAGCTCGTCGATATCGCCGGCCAGGGCCAGGGTCACCACGTCGGCGCGCAGGCCGTCAATTACCGCACGGGCCTGCTTGCCCGAGCCACCGTGGGATTGCTGGATGGTCAACGCTTCGTTGCCCTGGGCCTGCCAGTGCTTGTTGAAGGCGGCGTTGAATTCGGTGTACAGCTCACGGGTCGGGTCGTAGGACACGTTGAGCAGGGTTTGTGCGGCGGCCACCGGGCCGGCGATCAGACTGCTGGCCAGCGCGGCCAGGGCGAAACGACGAAGGGACATGGTGCAGCTCCTAACTGTGAAATTCTTGTGTTGGAGTATTGGGTGTCAGGCGGGGCGATCTTTCTCGAGCCCTCTGGTGGTCCAGTCGGGCCGCATCATGTTTCAGCTGTTCTTGGTACTCGGTTGTTGCAGGCGGATCTTTTCCTTGCGCTCGATCTGCACGACCTGGCCGTTGTGCACGGTGATTTCCACCGAACCGAATTTCAGGCCATGCAGGGCGGTCTGAATCTCGCGCAGGATGCTGGCTTCATCCTGGCCTTCGAGGTTTCTCAGCGTCGCGGTCATTTCCAGGCTCCTTGTGAATAGGTCGCCACGGCGGCGGTATGGAGTACCGACGCTGGCGTGGAGCGGATAGTAGAGAGACGGAAATATTCTTAAAAATATTGTTTAAGAACATTTATATTCTTTTTGGAAATATAAGGCGTGATGCGATTTATTGGATTTTTGGAATAAGTAAATAAGTTCTTATTCTTTTTGTAATTTATTCGTGCTGCCTAGACTGACGCCATTCGATTCAAGGAGGCGCCGTCATGGGCAGCGAAGCAATCCGTTATCTGATCCTGCCGGGCTGGCAGGGCTCACCCGAAGAACACTGGCAAAGCCATTGGCAGCGCAGCCTGCCGAACAGCGCGCGTGTGGAGCAGAAGGACTGGCTCAACCCGCAACGTGGCGACTGGGTCACCGCGTTGAACCAGGCAGTCGCCGACGATCCGCGTCCGCTCATCCTCATCGCCCATAGCCTGGGCTGCGTGACGGTGGCGCATTGGGCCGCGCAGGCACCGGTCGAACTGCTGCGCCGTGTGCGCGGTGCGCTGCTGGTGGCGCCGGCCGATGTCGAGCGGCCGGGCTGCCCCGCACCGCTACAGAATTTCGCGCCGATGCCGCGTGATCTGCTGCCCTTTCCCAGCCTGCTGGTGGGTTCCGACAACGACGCAGCGGCCAGCGCCCTGCGCGCGATGGAGCTGGCGCGGGCCTGGGGCAGCGAGGCGGCGATTCTGAGCGGTGCCGGGCATATCAATGTGAAGTCCGGGCACCGCTACTGGGAGCAGGGCTTCGGCTATCTGTATCGCCTGCAGAGCCGCATCGAACAGCAGTCGCGCTTGCGCGCCTGAGCCCGTCATTGCGGGACAACCTTTTTGGAGCGGGGTCGGGCCAGGCAGCCGCCCGCTCTTTTTTATGGCCTGCCATCCATGGCGGCCACCCTTCGGACCGTTGCGGAGCAAGGTTAAAAATTGCTCCAGGCAATTTTTATATTGGTGTACAGGCTGCGCCGGCGAGGTGTGGCTCAGGAGCTTCACGTCATGAGTCTTCCACCTGGTTTCCCACCACCATTGACCTTCGCTGATTCGGACAAGAGCCCGCTGAGCATCCGCGCCAAGGCGCTGGTATTCGTCGATGCGCGTTCGCGCCGGTTGCGCGAGCGTGCCGAAGCCTTGGCGGGCAATGGCCAGCCGTTGCTGATTCTCGGTGAAACCGGCACCGGCAAGGAGCTGCTGGCGCGCTATATCCATCGCCACAGTGAGCGCGCTGGCCTGTTCGTGGCGGTGAGCTGCGCGGCGATAAGCCCGCAGTGGGGCGAGGCCGAGTTGTTCGGCCATGCCGCCGGTGCTCATGTCGGCGCCGGCAGTAGCCGTGCCGGCTGGTTCGGTTCGGCCAATGGCGGCACACTCTACCTGGATGAAATCGCCGACCTCTCGCGGCCGTTGCAGAGCAAGCTGCTGGCCGCGCTGGAAACCCGCGAGGTGTATCGCGTCGGCGCCAGCCAGGCGCTGCCGGTGGATGTGCGTCTGGTGGCGGCGAGTAGCATCGACCTGGCCCGCGCGGTGGCAGCCGGCACCTTCGATGAGCGCCTATACGCCTACCTGTGCGACGGCCAGTTGCTGTTCCCGGCGCTGCGTCAGCGGGTCGGCGACATTCTGCCGCTGGCCGAATACTTCCTCGGCATCCATGCCTCGCGCCTGGGCCTGACCATCCCGTCGATCAGCCCGGCGGCGCAGGCTGTGCTGGAGGCGCATCGCTGGCCGGGCAATACCCGCGAGCTGGAGAACGTCATCCACTTCGCCCTGCTGCTGGCCGGCAACGCCGAGATCGGGCCGGAGCATCTGGAGTTGCCCGGGGACGTTTGATCGCCCCGGATTGCATCCGGGCTACGAACCTGCGGCATCTGCGTGTGCTCGATGCGCGCGGCGCACCCTACGGCGCGAGCAACGACACCGACTTGATCTGCGCCCAGAGCGCCTGTCCGGCATGAATGCCCAACTGATCGAAGGAGTAGCGGGTGATTCGCGCCAGCAAACGCTGATCACCGATGCACAGGGTCAGCAGCATCTGCGCATCGAGCGCCTGCCAGCTTTCCACCGTCGCCGGCAGCAGGTTGAGCAGGCTGCAATCCTCGGCGCGCTTGAGCGCCAGGCTGACATCGCGCGCCTTGATTTTCACCCTTACCCGGTGCCCGTTGGGCAGCGCTGCATGGGGCAGGCGCAGGCAGGCTTCGCTGCCGGGCAACTGAAGCTCAAGCAGATCGTAGTCGCCGTCGTGACCACAGACCTGGCCGTCGATCACCGCCTCGGCATCCTCGTCGCTGGCAAAGGGCAGGTCGGCGCGCAGCAGCAATTCCTTGAGCGGACCGCTGGCGTGCACCTGGCCTTCGTCGAGCAGCACCAGATGATCGGCCAGGCGCGCCACCTCGTCCGGCGCATGGCTGACGTAGAGCACCGGGATGTCCAGCTCCTCGTGCAGCCTCTCCAGATATGGCAGCACTTCCTGTTTACGCTTGAGGTCCAGCGAAGCCAGTGGCTCGTCCATCAGCAGCAGGCGCGGGCTGGTCACCAGCGCACGGGCGATGCCGACGCGCTGGCGTTCGCCGCCGGACAGCGCCGAGGGCATGCGTTCGAGCAAATGACCGATGCCCAGCAGCAGCAGCGCCTGATCCAGCGCCACCTTGCGCTGCGCGGCGGGGATGCGCCGTTGGCCATACTCCAGGTTCTTGCGCACGCTCAGGTGCGGGAACAGGTTGGCATCCTGGAACACGTAGCCGATGGGACGTTTGTGCGCCGGCAGAAAGAAACCGCGCTCACTGTCCTGCCAGAGCTCGCCGGCGACCTGCAGGTAGCCCTGCTGCGGGCGATCGAGCCCGGCGAAACAGCGCAGGCAACTGGTCTTGCCCGAACCGGAGTGGCCGAACAGCGCACTGACGCCGCGCCCGGGCAGGTCGAGGTCGACATCCAGGGCGAAGCCCGGATGCTTGACCACGAAGCGCGCGCGAGTACGCCCGTCGTCGTGAACGGCAGGTGGTGAGGCTTTGCCGAAACCGAACATCACAGTGCCCTCATCCGGCTACTGCGCCCGCTGTACAGCGTGAGCAGAACGATGAAGGAGAACGCCACCATGCCGCCGGCCAGCCAGTGCGCCTGGGCGTAGTTCATGGTTTCCACGTGGTTGTAGATCTGCACCGACACCACCTGGGTCTTGCCGGGGATATTGCCGCCAATCATCAGCACCACGCCGAACTCACCGATGGTATGGGCGAAGCTGAGAATGGCGGCGGTGATGAAACCAGGGCGGGCCAGTGGCAGCACCACGCTGAAGAAGCTGTCCCAGGGATTGGCGCGCAAGGTCGCGGCGGCCTCCAGCGGGCCGCGACCGATGGCCTCGAAGGCGTTCTGCAGCGGCTGCACGACGAAGGGCAGGGAATAGAAGATTGAACCGATCACCAGGCCGGTGAAGGTGAAAGTGAAGGTGCCGAGGCCGAGGCTCTGCGTCAGCTGACCGAAGAACCCATTGGGCCCCATGCTCACCAGCAGGTAGAAGCCGATCACCGTCGGCGGCAGCACCAGCGGCAGCGCCACCACCGCACCGACCGGGCGCTTGAGCCAGGAGTCGGTGCGCGCCAGCCACAGGGCAATCGGCGTGCCGATGATCAGCAGTAGCACGGTGGTCAGCGAGGCCAGCTCCAGGGTCAGGAGGATGGCGTCGAGGTCATTCTTGGACAGCGGCATGCAGGGATTCCGGAAGTGGCGAACGTAGCCCGGATGCAATCCGGGCTACGGCAGTTTATAGCCGAACGATTCGATCACCCTGGTCGCTTCCGCGCCCTGCAGATACTCGACCAATGCCGCGGCGGCCGGATTGTTCGCGCCCTGCTTGAGAATCACCGCGTCCTGCTTGATCGGGTCGTACATGGTGTCCGGCACGATCCAGGCCGAGCCGCTGCTGACCTGGCCGTCCTTGTACACCTGCGACAGCGCGACGAAACCCAGCTCGGCATTACCGGTGGAGACGAACTGGTGCGCCTGGGTGATGTTCTGCCCCTCGACCAGCTTGCCCTTGACCGCCTCGCTCAGACCCAGCTTGTCCAGCACCTGCATTGCAGCCAGGCCGTAGGGCGCGGCCTTGGGGTTGGCGATGGACAGGTGCCTGAACTGGCCGGCCTTCAGCGCCGCGTCCGTGCCGTCGAGGTAGCGGGCATCGGCCGACCACAGCACCAGGCTGCCGATGGCGTAGGTGAAACGCGAGCCGGGCACGGTCGCGCCCTCGCGCTCCAGCCTGGCCGGCGTCGTGTCGTCGGCGGCGAGCAGCACATCGAACGGCGCGCCATTCTTGATCTGCGCATAGAACTGCCCGGTGGCACCGAAGGACGCCACCAACTTGTGCCCGGTGGCTTTCTCGAACGCGGGCGCTATGGCCTGCATCGGTGCGGTGAAGTTGGCAGCCACGGCGACCTTGACCTCGTCGGCAATGGCGCCGCTGGCGAACAGCAGAGCGAGGGTGAGCAGGCTGTGCTTGAGAGGCTTGAGCATGAGGATTTCTCGTGGAGTCGATCCTGACGACAGACCGGATGCGCAATCCTACATCGTTATGTTTTTTTGTATATAGCGGTTGTTGACGTGGCTGACGGGCCTGGCCTGTATCACTTGAAGAACTGGCTGGGCGTGATGCCGAACTGCTTCTTGAACATGGTGGCGAAGGCGCTGGGGCTGTCGTAGCCCAGCTCCCCGGCAATGTCGATGATCTTCTCGCCCAGGGCGATGCGCTCCAGGGCCAGCAGCAGGCGCGCCTGCTGGCGCCACTGGCCGAAGGTCATGCCGGTGCCCTTCTGGAACAGGCGCTGGATGGTTTTCTCGTCCAGGCACAGGCGGGTGCTCCAGTCGGCCAGGGTGGAGGCGTCGCCAGGGTCGTTCTGTAGCGTCGCGCAGATCGTCTGGATGCGCGGGTCGGCCGGTTGCGGCAGGTGCAGCGGCAGGGTCGGGAGGATGCGCAATTCATCGAGGATCAGGCGCATCACCCGTGCTTCGCGGGAGTCGTCGGCGTAGGGCTGGGTGATCGCCACGGCGGCGCGGATCAGTTCACTGAGCAGCGGCGAGATGGCCACGGCGCGGCACTCGGCGGGCATGTCCGGCAGGCTGTCGGGGCGCACGAAGACGCTGCGCATTCGCACGCTGCCAATGCAGCGGATCGCGTGCACCTGGCCGCAGGGCATCCAGATGCCGCGGCTCGGTGGCACCGTCCACTGGTTCAGCACCGAGGTCACCACCATCACCCCGGAAATGGCATAGATCAGCTGGTGCTTGTTGCGGTGCGAGTGCGGCTCGATGACGGCGTTGACCGGGTAATCGGTGGCGCTGCTGCTGACCAGCCAGGGGGAAGCGTCGATCTCGGCCAGTAATTTATCGGCTAAGCGCATGAGGCTGCCTTTTTTGCGAGGGTTGTTTCCCGATCTTCGTGAGACAGGCGGTTGGGCGCAGCCTAGCATAGCGGCGTTCCTCACCTCGTTCGGAAGCTTCAAGCATGTCCAGCAGCCCTGCCGCTACGACCCTGGCCGGCGCCTCGCCCGTCAGTCAGGCCAGCCCTCTGGTGATGCGCGTGATCGGCGCCTGCGCCCTGGCGCACCTGATCAACGACCTGATCCAGGCGGTGTTGCCCGCCATCTACCCGATGCTCAAGCTCAACTACGGCCTGAGCTTCGCCCAGATCGGCCTGATCACCCTGACCTTCCAGCTCACCGCCTCGCTGCTGCAGCCCTGGGTGGGCTACCACACCGACCGCCATCCCAAGCCCTGGCTGCTGCCCGCCGGCTCGTTGTGCACCCTGCTCGGCATCCTCATGCTGGCCTTCGTCGGCAGCTTCCCGGCGATTCTCCTGGCCTCAGCGCTGGTGGGCATCGGCTCGTCGACCTTTCACCCTGAGGCGTCGCGCATCGCCCGTCTGGCCTCGGGTGGGCGCTATGGCCTGGCGCAGTCCACCTTCCAGGTCGGCGGCAATGCCGGCACCGCCTTCGGCCCGCTGCTGGCGGCGGCGATCATCATTCCCTACGGCCAGGGCAACGTCGCCTGGTTCGGCCTGTTCGCCGCCTTCGCCATCGTCGTGCTATACGGCTTGAGCCGCTGGTACCGCCACCACCTGACGCTGTTCAAGCTCAAGCAGGGCGGTGTGGCCACTCACGGCCTGTCAGCCGGGCGGGTGAAGTTCGCCTTACTGATCCTGGCGCTGCTGGTGTTCTCCAAGTACTTCTACATGGCCAGCTTCACCAGCTACTTCACCTTCTTCCTGATCGAGAAGTTCGACCTGTCGGTGGCCAGCTCGCAGCTCTACCTGTTCCTGTTCCTCGGCGCGGTGGCGGCCGGCACCTTCTTCGGTGGGCCGATCGGTGACCGCATCGGGCGCAAGCAGGTGATCTGGTTCTCCATCCTCGGCGTGGCGCCGTTCTCCCTGCTGCTGCCGCACGTCGACCTGTTCTGGACGGGCGTGCTGAGCATGGTGATCGGCTTCATCCTGGCCTCGGCATTCTCCGCCATCGTGGTCTTCGCCCAGGAACTGATGCCGGGCAACGTCGGCATGATCGCCGGGCTGTTCTTCGGCCTGATGTTCGGCTTCGGCGGCATCGGCGGGGCGCTGCTCGGATATCTGGCGGACATCCACGGCATCGAGGAGGTGTTTCTGATCTGCTCCTTCCTGCCGTTGCTGGGTATCCTCACCGCGTTGTTGCCGTCGCTCAAAAAGCATTAGCCGCTTACCACCCGCAAGGAAGGACAGCCATGATCACCTGCTACCTGCGCTATATCGTCGATCCCTACAAACTCAAGGAATTCGAGCACTACGCGAAGCTGTGGATTCCATTGGTGGAGAAGTTCGGCGGCACTCACCATGGCTACTTCCTGCCGTCCGAGGGGGCCAATAACGTGGCGTTGGCGCTGTTCAGCTTCCCCAGCCTGACCGACTACGAGCGCTATCGTCAGGACTCATTCGCCGACGCCGAGTGCCAGGCAGCCTTCCGCTACGCCGAAGAAACGCACTGCATCCTCAGCTACGAGCGCAGCTTCTTCCGGCCCGTATTCGAGTAAGTCGAGGCAGCGCTGCCGGCTTTCTGTGCGTTAACCGACTCGTCGCCACACGCTGGCCAGCCAGGGCTGCTGGTCGCGTGGCAGGCCGGCGGGGCGGTAGTAGTGTTCCAGCTCGACGAAACCGGCCGTCGTGAGCCGCGCGCGCCAGCGTTCGAGGTCGTGGTAGCTGCCGTAGCGCGGGCCGTTCCAGCCTTCCTGATTCTCGCCGCGCGGGTTGGAGCTGAACAGCACGCCACCGGCCTTGAGCGCCGCATGCAGCTCGCCGAGCACGCGCGGCAGCTCCTGATCGGGCACATGGAACAGGCTGGCGTTGGCGAAGATGCCATCGAAATGCCCGGCTGGCAGATCCAGTTCGAGAAAGCTCTGCTGCCACACCTCGCAGCCGCTGTCGGCGCGCGCCATGACGACGAACTCGGCGCAGCCATCGAGGCCGACGGCGATATGGCCGAGGCCGCTGAACGTACGCAGATCCCGCCCTGGGCCACAGCCGAAATCGAGGAGGCGCCAGGGCTTTTCGCCCTCGATATGACGCAGCAGCGCGGCGATGTTCTGGCTCACGTCATGGTCGCGCGTGCCCTCGCGAAAGTCCTCGGCGCTGCTCTGGTAGTGGGCCAGGGTGAGAGCGCTGATTTGCGTGAGTTCATCGGGGCTCAGGGGCATGGTGAGGTTCCGGTAAAAGAGCGCATTAAAACCCTTTGGCGGGGCGCACGGCCAGAGGTGGCATGGCTCTTGGTCGGTAGCCAATGAACCTGCGTACCGCTTGCACAGTCCCATTTCCTGAGGGGTGTAGACCGGCTGTCTGCAGCCGGGCGCCCACAATCAAGGAGATAACGCGATGGTTACGCACTACAAAGTCTCTGGCCACCTCGCTTGTGGCTCTCATGGTGAAAAGCTGCCCGCCACCACCGAGCTGGCCAAGGTCAAATGCCGCAATTGCCGCAAGACCGAAGTGTTCACCGAAGCTCGACGTAACTCACGCAATGCCGCGCGCCGTGCCGCCCGCCGCGAAAAGGCCGCCCGCGCCGTCAACGACTGGCGTACCTCCTGGGAGGCGCGCTTGACCGCCTTGCCGGGCCGCCAACGTCTGCCGCGTGGTTTCGGCGACCAGGCATTCGTCTAGCTTGATATTGGCGGGAGGGGTGACCTCCCGCATCCGCCCGCGCTACCAACACCTGTAGGAGTCGCGCCTCGCGGCGAATGGAACCCGCAACTCGATATTGCGATACGGCCGCATGCGTCTTCGCGCCGGGGCGGCGCTCCTACAGTGACCGGACCAGGTTCGGCACCTAAGGCACTCGCGTGTGTCTGACGCCTGCGCGCTGTCCAGGGCGCGATCTGCGCAACAGCCTGTTCCTGGGTTTGCCCCGTGGCGGAGCTTTCCCGTAGATTGGCCGGCTTACCTCGTCCGGCATTGGCCGGTTCTGCCTCGAGATTTTCGCCGTGTCCGCTGCCCCTGTTTCCGTCTACCGACTTCCCGGTTTCCTGCCGTTTCTCATCGCTCGCATCGTGGTGGTGTTCGCCGTACAGATCCAGGCCATTGTGGTGGCCTGGCAGGTCTACGATCTGACGCGTGATCCGCTGTCGCTGGCCTATGTCGGCCTGGCTCAGTTCATCCCCATGCTGGTGCTGCTGATGCCAGCCGGCGACCTCATCGACCGCTACGACCGCAAGCTCATCCTCATGCTCAGCTGGCTGGTCGAAGGCCTGTGTGCGGCGGCGCTGCTGTGGTTGTCGCTGAGCGAAGCAGCCGTCAGCTGGTATTACGCGGTGCTGGTGCTCTACGGCTGCGGCCGCGCCTTCACCGGGCCGGCGCTATCGAGCCTGCTGCCGCAGATCGTGCCGCGCGAGCGCCTGGCCGCGGCCATCGCCGCCAACAGCATGATCATGCGTGGCGCGACCATTTCCGGCCCGGTGATCGGCGGCGGCCTGTATGCCATCGGCGGTGGCGGGCTGACCTATTCGGTCTGCCTTGCCTGCTTCCTTGCTGGCTCCGCACTGCTGCCGCTGGTACCGGTGCGCTACGCGGAAAAGATGCAGGCGCTGGAAGCCACCGCGTGGGCGCGTTTTACCGCGGGCATCCACTTCATCCGCACGCGGCCGATCATCCTTGGCACCATCTCGCTGGACCTGTTCGCCGTGCTGCTTGGAGGCGTGATCGCGCTGCTGCCGATCTACGCCCAGGAAGTGCTGGAAGTCGGGCCGACGGGCCTGGGTCTGCTGCGCAGCGCCATGGCCATTGGTGAGGTGTCGGTCGGGTTGTACCTGAGCATGAAGCCGTTCAACCGCCATGTCGGCCTGGTGATGTTCGGCGCGGTGGCCCTGTTCGGTGTGGCCAACCTGGTGTTCGCCCTGTCCAGCCTGTTCTGGTTGTCGTTCGCCGCGCTGGTGGTGGCCGGTGGCGCGGATATGGTGAGCATGTACATCCGTTCCTCGCTGGTGCAATTCTCCACGCCGGACACCATGCGTGGTCGGGTCAATGCGGTGAACATGCTGTTCATCGGCTCTTCCAACGAGCTCGGCGAATTCCGCGCGGGAACCAGCGCCGCGTGGTTCGGTGTGGTACCGGCGGCGCTGATCGGTTGCGCCTGCACCCTGACCGTGACTGGCGGCTGGATGCTCGGCTTCAAGAGCCTGCGCAAGGTGAATCGCTTCGAGGATGCGTCGCCGAACAAGGCGGCCTGAGTGCTGGTGTCGCAGCTTGACGTGGTGCGCACAGCGCACCCTACGGGGTAATCGTGTAGGGCGCACCGCCCCCACCCAGCGCCAGATCGGATGCAACCGTAGCCCGGATGAAATCCGGGGAAACCTGCAGCAGAAGACCCCGGATTTCATCCGGGCTACGAAGGTGCATCAGCCCAAGCGCAACAGCGCTCGCAGCTTCAGCCCAAGCACAATGCCAACCAGGCAGAACAGCCCGAACACCCAGCCCGACACCGCGCCGGCCATCACTCCGGACAGCAGCGTGCCTACCGTGCAGCCCAACGCCAGCAGGCTGCCCCAGCCCAGCAGCACGCCACCGAGCAGGCCGCGCAGCCAGTCGCGGGGTGCGCCGCTGCTGGGGCGGAAGTCGCCGGCGGCCAGGGCACTGGCCCAGGCCGCGATCACCAGGCCGATGACGAACAGGCCGTTGTTCGACAGCAGGGTTTCCTTGACCACCGTGGCGCAGCCGGAAAAGCCATCGAGTCCCTCCAGGCGTGCTGGCAGCCAGCCCAGGCTGTCCGCGCCGGTACGCGCCAGGCTGCCCAGTTCGGCGGTCACCCCCAGTGGCGCGACGCGAAAATAGGCCAGCACCGCCAGCCCACCGATCAGCACACCGCCGACCCAGGTCGGCCAGCGTGCGCCGAACAGTAGCGACCATAGCCCCTGTGTCTCGGAAGGTGTGCCCGCCTGGCGATAACGCAGCAGCCAGGCGGCCAGCGCACCCAGCAGCGCCAGTTGCAGCAGCAGCGAGCCGCCGTAACCGAGCCGGCCGGGCAGCCAGAGCACCGGCGCTTCCTGCAGGGCGGCCAGATACAGCGGGTTCCAGCTTAAAAAGCCCAGGGCGAAGCCGAGCAGCGCGCCGCCCAGCGCGGCCAGCGAGGCGAAATTGCCCTCGCCGAGGCGATACAGGTGCGCGCTGATGCACGAGCCGGAAATCGCCATGCCGAGGCCGAACACCGTGGCAGCCAGAGCCAGCACCCAGCTCAGCGGGCCGATATGGGCATCCGGGGGCATGCGCCCGCCGCTGGGGTCGGGCAGGAAGGCGCCGAACACCGCGTGATAGCCGAGGGTGCCCAGCGCCAGGGCGGCAAGCAGGCCGAGCAGGCCGTCCGGTATGCGGCGTTCGACGAAGTCGCGGGTGACGCAGAAGAAACAGAAGCGCGAACGCTGCAGCAGCAGGCCGAACAGCGCGCCGCTGGCCAGCGAGTAGCTGAAGGCGCGACCTTCGTTGCTGCCGTCGGCCAGCTGCCAGATGAAGGCGAGCAGGGCGATGGTGAGCAGGCCGGACGTAGCGATGGACAGCGTTGCGCGAGGAGTGGCGATACTGGCGGTCATAGGTTGTCCTTGCTGACCGTAATGACGAAAGCGGCCCCGGTGTTTAGGCCGGGGCCGTGTTGTGCGTGACTGACGTCTGTTTTGTAGGAGCGGCTGCGGCCGCGAAACTCGCGGATAAATCCGCTCCTACAGGAGGCATCAGCCTTCATAGCGATGGATCGGTGAGGCGTGATCCACCCTACGCCTGGATCGGTTCAAGACCTTACTTGCCGCCCCAGACGGTGCCCGCCACGTTCACCACCGGCACGCCCACGGCATTGCCGTACTCGGTCCAGGAACCGTCGTAGTTGCGCACGTCGTAGCCGAGAATCTTCTTCAGGGCGAACCAGGTGTGGCTGGAGCGCTCGCCGATGCGGCAGTAGGTGATGATTGGCTTACTGCCATCGATACCTACTGCGCCGTAGACCTTCTTCAGCTCTTCAGCCGACTTGAAGGTGCCGTCAGCAGCGACCGCCTGGCCCCAGGGCACGTTCACCGCGCCGGGCACGTGGCCGGCGCGCACGGCCAGCTCCTGCACGCCCTGCGGGGCGAAGACCTTGCCGTTGTATTCGTCCGGCGAGCGGATATCCACCAGCTGCACATCGCTGCGCTTCTCCGCGGCGGCCAGCACGTCCGGGAGGAAGGCGCGCAGATCCTTGTTGGCGGCCTGCACCGTTACGTTGCCAGCCTTCGGCGTGCTGGCGCGGCTGTCCAAAGTACGGCCTTCAGCTTCCCACTTGGCGCGACCGCCATCGAGCAGCTTGACGTTATCCACGCCGTACACGTCGAACACCCAGGCGCCCCAGGCGGCGAACCAGTTGTTGTTGTCGCCGTAGAGAATGGTGGTGCTGTCGTCATTCACCCCGGCCTTGCGCAGCAGTTGCTGGAAGGCTTCCTGGCTGGCGATGTCGCGGCGTACCGGGTCGACCAGGTCGCTGTGCCAGGCGAAGTTCACCGCGCCGGGGATATGCCCGCGCTCGTAGACGCCGGGCACCACGCTCACTTCGATGATGCGTACCTTGGGATCTTTCAGGTTCTTTTCCAGCCAGTCGGTACTGACCAGATAGTCGCTGGCGGCCTGCGCCGTCAGCGTGTGCAGCAGGGTGGCGGCGGCCAGCAGGCCGGCGCCGAACAGGGTCTTGATAGTCATTGTCGACGACCTCTCTAAGGTTTGCAGATTTCAGGCTAGTCAGCCTTTATCGAAGCGAGATACCGCTTTTTTCTATGCATATTCCCGGTTGAACGCACCTCCCTCAGCCGTACAGCGACGGCTGCGGCCCCTGGCCGCTGAGCAGCCAGTGACCGAGGTCGCGCACCTTGTAGTCGATGGGGTCGTGCAGGCTGTGCACCCGCACGTTGCGCCAGAAGCGGTCGAAGCCGTAACGCGAGCTGGTGGCGCGGGCGCCGATGGCTTCGAAGATCTGGCTGGTGATCTCCAGTGCCGCGCGTACCGCCACCACCTTGGCCTCGCTGATGGCTAGCGCCACCTCGGCACGTTCGGCGGCGGTCAGCGCCGGTTTTTCCCAGGCGCTCTGCAGGCGCTGGGCGGCGTGCTCGGCTAGGGGAAGGGCGCTGCGGTAGCGCAGCCACAGTTCGCCGTAGCGTTGCTGGATAAACGGATCGTCACTGGCATTGGCCACGCCTGATGCCGGCCAGGCGCGGCTGTGCTCGCGGGTGTAGCGCAGCGCTGCATCCAGCGCGCCCTGGGCATTGCCCAGGTAGAGCTGTGTGAGGATCAGCTGTGACAGGCAGGCGCGCAGGGTGGTACGCGGGCTGGGGCCGACCGGGCCGAGCAGCTCGCTGGCGTCGACGAAGACCTGCTCGAACTGCACCGTGCCGCTGTCGGTCTGGCGCTGGCCGAAGCCGTCCCAGTCGCTGTTCACCGCCAACCCCTCGCGCTGGCTGGGCAGGACGATGAACACGCGATCCTCTGGGCTCTTGCCGCGCGGTGCGCTGATCACCAGCGCATCGGCGCCGAGCGCGCCGGAGCAGAACGACTTGCTGCCGTTGAGCTCGTAATGTTCCTCGCGCGGGGCGAGCGTCAGGCCGCTGTCGCGACCGTTGGTGGCGTTGCCCCAGAACCAGCGCTCCTGCACCGTGCGCGTCAGCCAGTGGCGCTGCTGATCGGGGTTGCCGAACAGCAGGAGGGTGGCCACTTGCAGGTGCTGGAAGGCGAAAAGGTGGGCCAGCGAGCTGTCTACCGCCGCCAGGTAACGGGTGATGCGGTAGATATCCGGCCAGGCCACGCCCTGGCCACCGTACTGCTGCGGCACGGCCAGGGTCAGCAGGCCGCTGTCGCGCAGCAGTTCGCGCTCGGCTTGCGGGCTGCCGCCTGCCCTGTCCCGTTCCACCGCGCTGGCCGCCAGGCGCCTTGCCAGGCGCTCGACCTTGGCCGTGCGGTTGCCGAAGTCCACGGGGAACAGGTGCGCGGCGAACAACGGTTCGTCGCGCAGACTGGGATGCAGGCGGGCCTCAAGGCTCATTGCGGGCTCCAGATGCTCACTTCGCGTGCATCCACCGAGGTCGGCAGCAGGCTGGCGCCGTAGAAGGCATCGGCGATCTTCTGCTGCTCGGCGAGGCTGTCCGGCTGTACCAGGCGCACCTGATAGCTGCGCTTGGCGTTGGCCTTCTCGACGATGGACGGGTCGAGATTGCCCCACAGCGGGCCGAGGATTTCAGCCGCCTGGCGCGGGTTGGCGCGCAGCCAGTCGCCGGTCTTCACCAGCTCGGCAAACACGGTCTGCAGCACCTGTGGGTGGCTCTTGGCGAAGGTGGCGCTGGTCAGGTAGTAGCGCTGGTAGTCGGCCAGGCCCTTGCCGTCGGCGAGGATGCGCGTCGGCAACTGTTGCTGGGCGCCGCTGAGGAAGGGCTCCCAGGTGACCCAGGCGTCCACCTTGCGGTTTTCGAAGGCGGCGCGGCCGTCGGCTGGGGTCAGGTAGGCCGGTTCGATGTCGCTGAATTTCAGGCCGGCCTTGTTCAGCGCGGCGATAAGCAGGTAGTGCACGCCGGCTGCCTTGGTCACGGCAACCTTCTTGCCCTTGAGGTCGGCCAGGGTTTTGATCGGCGAATCCTCGCGCACGATGATCGCCTGGGCGCTGGGGGAGGGCGCTTCCTGGGCGAAATAGGCGAGGTCGGCGCCGGCGGCCTGGGCGAACACCGGCACGGTGTCGGCGACATCGGCGGACAGGTCGATATTGCCGACGTTGAGTGCCTCCAGCAGCGGCTGGCCGTTGGGGAATTCGTGCCAGCTGACGCTGATGTCCTGATCGGCCAGAGCTTTTTCCAGGGTGCCCTGGCTCTTCAGCAGGCTGATCAGCGTGGAGGATTTCTGGTAGCCGATGCGCAGTTGCTCGGCGGCCTCGGTGAACGGAGCGACGAGCAGACCGATGGCCAGCGAGGCGGCGATTAGTGTGCTGCGCTTGGAATGAGTGTTGGACATGGCGGCTCTCGATACGAACACGTGCCGGCCATGGGATTGCGGCGGATCACGCGTACTTCAGTGTTTAGAAAAAGAAGTCCGGTGATCCGGTGAAGAGAAGCTAGTCGATATAAAAAGCAGTTGTTAAATAATTTTTAGGAATTAGCTAAGGCCAGTTTGTCAGGCGCGGCGGGGGCTCTGTGCGGGCTGGCGAAGCAAGCCGTCAGAAGTGGCTCGCAGGATTCGCGGATGAATCGGCTCCTACGGACCGAATTGCATCGGGATCAGGCTTATATTCTTTTTAGTTACTACAAAGTGAAAATAATTCTTTTTAGGGATTAGTGTGTATTCCGTAGATTAGCCACCAGCCGACAGCGGACCACCGCATCGGGCCCGAATCAGGGGCTCTTAGAACCTGTTCACGGTCTCGCGAGCTAGAGTCAGGCAAGGCGAAATCAGGCGAAAAAGCGCAGTTTACGAGCTGTAAATGAGCATTTTGAGCCTGGTTTCAACGCAGCATGGCCGACGCGCAGCAGATCGTGACCAAGTTTGTATGCCAATCCGCCGAGACCAGCGCCATGTCCGCTGTCCTGCCGAGCCCCTGTGCAGTGCCAACCCCAGAACAGCACACAAAGCACTTGGAGCATCGAGCATGAAAAAATCCACCCTGGCCTTGGCCGTCACGCTGGCCGCCATCGCCAACCAGGCCACCGCCGCTGGTTTCATCGAAGACAGCAAGGCCAGCATCGGCCTGCGCAATTTCTATTACGACCTGAACAACAAGAACACCGCCAACAACAACGGCGAGGCGCAAGAGTGGGGTCAGGGTTTCATCTTCAACTACAGCTCCGGTTTCACCCAGGGCACCGTCGGTTTCGGCCTCGACGCCATCGGCCTGCTTGGCGTGAAGCTGGACTCCGGCGGCACCGCAAGCAAGGCCGGCCGTGATCGCACCCCAGGCCAGCTGTTCCCGCTCGACAGCGACGGCAGCGCCGTGGACGACTACAGCAAGGCCGGCGTGACCGCCAAGGTGCGCCTGTCCAAGACCGAGGCGCGCCTCGGCACCCTGCTGCCGAAGCTGCCGGTGGTGACCTTCAACGACGGCCGCCTGCTGCCGCAGACCTTCGAGGGCGGGCAGATCACCTCCAACGAGATCGACGGCCTGACCCTGACCGCCGGCCAGCTGGAAAGCACCAAGACCCGTAGCTCCACCGACGACATCTCTCTGCGTATCGCCGGCGCCACCGGTGACGCCGACACCAACAAGTTCTACTTCGCCGGCGGTGACTACAAGCTGACCAAGGATCTGACGCTGCAGTACTACTACGGCAACCTGGAAGACTTCTACAAACAGCACTTCCTCGGCCTGGTGCACAACTGGGCGATCGGCCCGGGTTCGCTGAAGACCGACCTGCGCTACTTCGACAGTGGCTCCGACGGCAAGAATGGCAGCGCCTCCGGCCGTGCCGATGGCTACCGCAGCGCCGGCTACTGGCGTGCCGGCGACAGCAGCACCGGCGAGGTCGACAACCAGACCTGGAGCGCGCTGTTCACCTACACCCTGGGCAGCCACTTCGCCAGCCTGGGCTACCAGCAGGTCGAAGGCGACAGCGCCTTCCCCTTCCTCAACCAGGGCGGCGGCTCCTCGTCCTACCTGATCACCGACCGCCAGATCGGCAAGTTCCAGAACGCTGGTGAGCGCACCTGGGTGGCCGAGTACGGCTATGACTTCGCCAAGCTCGGTGTGCCGGGCCTGAAAGCCAGCGTCGCTTACCTCAAGGGCGACAATATCGATTCCGCCAATGGTGATCTGAAGGAATGGGAACGTGATTTCCGCCTCGACTACACCCTGCAGGACGGCCCGCTGAAAGGCCTAGGCGTGTCCTGGCGCAATGCGACCCAGCGCGGCAATTTCACCACCGACTCCGACGAGAACCGTTTGATCCTGAGCTACACCCTGACGTTGCTCTGATCCACTAACCCAGTTGTGACATCTCCTGACCGGCCCGCCAACGGGCCGGAAGGTATTTCATCCAAGTGAGGAGATGACCATGAACAAGAATGCCTTGCGCGTTGGCCTGGCGGCCCTGTTCGCCGCCTGGTTGCCAGCCGCTGTACATGCAGCACCACCGAAAGAAGTCCGCCTGGACTACGCCTACTACGCCCCCACCAGCCTGGTGCTCAAGCAGCAGGGCCTGCTGGAAAAAGCCCTCGCGCCGCAGGGCATCGCCGTCAAATGGGTATTCAGCCAGGGCAGCAACCGCTCGCTGGAATACCTCAACGGCGGCAGCACCGACTTCGCCTCCACTGCTGGCCTGGCTGCCGTGCTCAGCCGCGCCAACGGTGCGCCGATCAACACCGTCTACGTCGCCAGCCGCCCGGAATGGACAGCGCTGGTGGTGCCCAAGGACTCGCCCATCCAGTCGCTGGACGATCTCAAGGGCAAAAAGGTCGCCGCCACCAAGGGCACCGATCCCTTCCTGTTCCTCCTGCAAAGCCTGCAGAAGGCCGGGCTGGACAAGAACGCCGTGGAAATCGTCCACCTGCAACACCCAGACGGTCGCGTCGCCCTGGAGCGCGGCGACGTGCAGGCTTGGGCCGGGCTCGACCCGCTGATGGCGGCCAGCGAGCTGCAGGCTGGTTCGCGCCTGCTGTACCGCAGTCGTGACTTCAACAGCTACAGCGTGCTCAGCGTCACCGAAAAGTTCGCCAAGGAGCAGCCCGAGCTGATCAAACAGGTGATCGCCGCCTACGAGCAGGCGCGTCAGTGGGCCATCGCCAACCCCGATGCCCTGGCCCAGTTGCTCGCCGACGAAGCCAAGCTGCCGCTGGAAGTGGCCAAGCTGCAACTGTCGCGCACCGACTTCAGCAATCCGCAGCCGGGCGCCGAACATATCAAGGCGCTGAAAGCCTCCGCCCCCATCCTGCTCGACGAGCAACTGGTGCGTCCGGGTACCGACGTCGCTCAGGTGGTCGACCAACTGATCCAGCCGCAACTGGCCGCTCAGGTGATCGGCAGCAACGTGGCCAAGGCGGGGAACTGACCGATGGGCGCGCCCAACCTCGTCATCGGCCGCTGGGCCGAACGGCTTCCAGGCTGGCGGCCGGCACTGACCGACCTGCGTGGTTGGGTGGTGCCTCTGCTGATTCTGGCTCTGCTGGAAACCCTGGTGCGCAGCGGCGTATTACCCGCACACCAGATGCCCGCGCCGAGCCAGGTGGCGCAAACCCTGTACCTGCTGGCGCAGAGCGGCGAGCTGTGGCGGCATCTGAACGCCAGCTTGCTGCGCGTCGGCGCCGGTTTTGCCATCGGCGCCGCGCTGGCCATCGTCATCGGCACCTGGGTGGGCCTCAGCCGCCGCGCCGAAGCCTATCTGGAACCGACCTTCCAGGCGCTGCGGGCGATTCCCAGCCTGGCCTGGGTGCCTTTGCTGCTGCTCTGGCTGGGCATCGACGAAACGCCGAAGATCGTGCTGATCGCCCTCGGCGCCTTCTTCCCGGTGTACCTGGCGCTGCTCGCCGGCATCCGCAATATCGACCGCAAACTGGTGGAAGTGGGCCGGCTCTACGGCCTTTCGTCCCTGGCGCTGGTGCGCCGCATTCTGCTGCCCGCTGCGCTGCCGAGCCTGTTCACCGGCCTGCGCGGCGCGCTCAGCCTGAGCTGGATGTTCCTCGTCGCCGCCGAACTGATCGCCGCCACCCGTGGCCTCGGCTACCTGCTCAGTGATGGCCGGGAAACCTCGCGACCGGATCTGGTGATCGCTGCCATCCTGCTGCTGGCGCTGCTCGGCAAACTCAGCGACAGCCTGCTCAAGGCCTGGGAAACCCGCGCCCTGCGCTGGCGCGACAGCTTCCAGGGCGGGGAGGGCGGAGCATGAGTGCGCTACTGAAACTGCAGAATATCCACAAGGCCTTCGCTGACGTGCGCGTGCTCGAAGACGTCAGCCTGAGCCTGGCCGCCGGCGAAGTAGTGAGCCTGCTCGGCCCCTCCGGCTGCGGCAAGAGCACCCTGCTGCGCATCGCCGCCGGGCTGGATCAGGACTATCAGGGCGGGCTGGAACTCAACCCGCTGCTCAACTTCGGGCGTGGCAGCGGCATCGGCGTGGTGTTCCAGGAACCCCGGCTGATGCCCTGGCTCAGCGTGGCGCAGAACGTCGGCTTCGCCGATGGTTGGGTGGCGGATGATAAATGGGTGGAACAATTGCTCCGCGACGTCGGCTTGCACGGGCGTGGCGAGGCGTTGCCCAAACACCTATCCGGCGGTCAGGCACAACGCGTGGCCATTGCCCGTGCGCTGTACGGCAAACCGCAGGTGCTGCTGCTGGATGAGCCCTTCAGCGCGGTGGACGCCTTCACCCGCATGAAACTGCAGGATCTGGTGGTGGAGCTGGCTGCCCGCTACGAGATCGCCGTGCTGCTGGTCACCCATGACCTCGACGAGGCCTTCTACCTCAGCGACCGCGTGCTGATCCTCGGCGGCACGCCCAGCCGCCTGCAACGCGAACTGGCCGTGCCCCTGACCCGCCCCCGCGACCGCCGCTCGGTCGAACTGGCCTACCTGCGCGGCGAAGCACTGACGGAGCTGTACCAGTCGCACGTGCTGTAAACGAACTCTTCAAGGTGGAGTACTTTTTCGGGCCGTCAGGCCCGATTTTTTTGCCCGCGATCTGGAGGGCATGCTGTTCGTAGGAGCCGGCTTGCCGGCGATCAGCTCCGAATGACGGGACGGACGCTACGAGTGAGCCGATTCGCTGTAGCCCGGATGAAATCCGGGGATCTGCCAGGAGGCGGAGGGTGTGAAACCGAAAGTTTCATTCGGATGAAAGCGTTTTGGTACAGGGTGGAGTGGCCGCTTGGATTAAGTGTTTGACCGATGTTTCTGGTTTCGCCCTCTCGGGCGAATCACTTTTGTCTCCGAGTGGCCGTCCTGGCAAAAGTAACCAAAACCGCCTGCCCCGCCATCCGAGCTAGGCGCCCCCGCCCTGCTTCGCCGGGGTTCGTTCGCTCCATCGCCGTTCTAGAGGCCCGACCGGATGCGGCCCACAGACGAAGGGCCATCCCTACCTAGGCGGCCCCGGCCATCGCAGCTCTCGCGGCATCCATGCCGCTCAACCTCTTCCACGACGATTCCGCTCACCCTCCTGAAGGGGCTACTCGCGCGTCTGATATATCGGCTTTCTTATCGTAGGGAGCTCAGTGCGCACCGAATTTTATGTTCTGTAGATTGCAAGGACAGTAAATGAATCTGTCCCCCTTTTCGTCTCGTGCACCCCGAGCATTTTGAGATGCTGTAGATTACAAAGTAATAGATAAATATGTTTTGCTATTAATTGTCAGCTCCGGAATGGTTTTTGATGGGGCTTTTAGGTCTTTAGATTTTCAGAGATAAAACGCAAGATTTCTTTCTCCTCGTCATCCATGAGCAAAAATGTCTCCGTTCTGCCTTCAAATTCATCTTCGGCTCTATAGTGCAGTTCGGAGAACTCAGTAATGATTTTTTGCTCTAGACGGTATAGGTCGTAAAGTTTTCCTTTAGCTTCAGCGATAATCTCTATGTCGTGCGAGTAGAATCTCTGGCCTGTTTCTTTTTTGGTAATTCCTATTTTGTGTAGGCTTCCATTAGTGAGGTTTACTCTTACAAAGTATAAGGTTCCAAGTGTGTTTGCTAGTTCTTGGTTTTTTTCAAAAATAGATTCTGAGAACCGCCCATTCGAAGGCTTGTAAATAACCGCTTGCTCTAGCGACATGTTGTTAAGCCTAGATGTAAGCTGGCCAATAGATAAATTATATGTCTCTGCAATCTCGGCCAGGGAGCCATAGGGCTTACCACCTACTTCATATCTTTCTAGTTTCGGTAAGGGCTCTAAGCCGAGGCATACTTCTAGGGATAAGCCTTGGGATTTTCGTCCTTGATATGTGCTGAAACTTGTTTTTCCAATTTTATCCCATGCGTTCATAGCGCTTCTATATCGAACGCCATTGATCTCAACTGTCTCAGATATTTCTTCTTTCACAGCACGCTCAGGTGTCCATCCATTGTCGCGCATTCGATTGTAAACAAGAGCTGGAGGAACATCGTAAGCTCTCGCTAATTCTGTTACGGAATTATAGTTGATTCCATCAGCTAGATAAGTCTTCTTTTCTCTTCTTTTCTCTTCTTTTTCTGGTTTTATATGCTTCTGATTGAGGGGTTAAATCACCTTTCTCTATATTCTGTAAGCCCACGGCTTGTTTGGTTGTGGCGCCTCTATTTAGTCTGTCTAGTATTGTCGAATATGGGGTTTTGTATTTAATAGAGGCTTGTGTTGCGGATAATTTGATTTCATCAATGATTAGGGTCTTACTGGCGGTGGTGAGTTTTCTTCCGTCAATTTTTGATTTTATCTCAAGTGCTTCTTCGAGGCTCCATCCATAGCGAAGTCTGGCTCGTAATGCATTAAATGTACAGTTTGGGCATATAGAGTCATAAGCATGTCTGAGATTGTCGTATTCTTCGTTGTCTATGAAGATAGGCCGACCTTTTGGTTTTTTTATCTTGGCTGTTTTTGTTTTAATCGGTTTTTTGCGACCGTAGAATATCTCCTCGTCAGACCATCCCCGATGAGAGCGCTTAATGGCAGCCTCATATGAAATTCCTGCTTCTTTAGCTAGGTCTTTTAGATTTTTGAATTCCTTATTGCCTATCGTCCATGTCTTTCTTGAGTTTTTATTTTTTGGTTTACATAGAGCCATCTCCAAATCCCAGCCATCCCTGATACGAGTCGCCACAATTGAATATGAAAGCCCTTCGCTAGCTTCTGACTCAACTAATTTTTTCAGTGAAGAAAACGTCTCGCCTTTATATAAAATAAAATTACTCACTATTCTAGCCTGATTGTTAGTTGAGTAGCTTCAGCCTGATTCATGTAGAACAATACCCCGGTCGTCCTGCAAGTATTTACTTCGTTTAAGAGCAATCACAGCCAAACGCATCAGCGCCTTGGCAGAACACAACAGGAATGACTACAAGTCCAAGTTGCTAGATCGACGCACCAGCAGAACCAAGCCAAAACCTAGTCCATCCACTGCGAGGCTGTCCATGGCCTGTGGGCAAAATGCCATGTGGGTGTTTGCCGTTGGAAAAACGGCAATCCAGGCCTTCCCAAACCCACCCACAAATTCTGTTAACAGCGCTGTGGATAACCTTTGCAAAAGCCCTCCGCGCCTAGCATTCAAGCGGGCCTCGGCAGGCCGCTCAACTTTTGTCCAATGACGCTGCACCGTCGTTATCGCCAGGCGGAATATCGCTTTTAATCAATCACTTGGCTCGTGCTTTCAACAGCGGGGCAGGGCGGGGGCGTGTTGCCGGGTGTCGTGCACAGAATCTGGGGAAAGCATTGTGGATAAGATGCGGGAAAACTCGTCCAGCTCAGGTGGGGCAAGGGCTGCGAGGGGATGGTGATTTTTCGTTCGGTGTCGCGCAGCTGTCATGTTGTGCGGCTATAGTGGCCGGTCGATTTATCCGCCGCTGGAGCCCTCCTAATGTCCGATTTGCCTGAACGTCCCGCCCCGGTCAGTTTGCTGCAGGCTTTCTGGTTCTGGTTGAAGCTGGGGCTGATCAGTTTCGGCGGGCCGGCCGGGCAGATTTCGATCATGCATCAGGAGCTGGTGGAGAAGCGCCGCTGGCTGTCTGAGCGGCGCTTTCTGCATGCGCTGAACTACTGCATGTTGCTGCCCGGGCCGGAGGCGCAGCAGTTGGCCACCTATATCGGCTGGCTGATGCACCGCACCTGGGGCGGGGTGATCGCCGGGGCGTTGTTTGTGCTGCCGTCGCTGCTGATCCTGGTCGTGCTGTCCTGGGTCTACCTGGTGTTTGGCGATGTGCCGCTGGTGGCCGGGATCTTCTATGGCATCAAGCCGGCGGTGACGGCCATCGTGCTGCAGGCGGCCTGGCGCATCGGCGGGCGGGTGTTGAAAAACGCCTGGCTGTGGGCCATCGCGGCAGCAGCCTTTGTCGCCATTTTCGCGTTGCAGCTGCCATTCCCGCTGATCGTGCTCGGTGCGGCGCTGGTGGGCTACATCGGTGGGCGACTGGCGCCGCAGTACTTCGCGGTCGGTGGTGGCCATGGCGATAAGGTCGGGGCGCATGCGCCGGCATTGATCGATGACGAGACGCGTCTGGCGCATACGCATTTTCGTTCCAGCCGCCTGGCGTTGATTCTGCTGGCCGGCGCTGTGCTCTGGCTGCTGCCCATGGGCCTGCTGACCCTGGCGTTCGGCTGGCAGGGCACACTGACGCAGATGGGCTGGTTCTTCACCAAGGCGGCGTTGCTCACCTTCGGCGGTGCCTATGCGGTATTGCCTTATGTGTATCAGGGCGCCATCGAGCATTACGGCTGGCTGACGCCTCGGCAGATGATCGATGGCCTGGCGCTGGGTGAAACCACGCCGGGGCCGCTGATCATGGTGGTGGCTTTCGTCGCCTTCGTCGGCGCCTTTGGCCAGCCGGTGTTCGGTGGCGACTCGGCCTTTGCCAGCGGTGCGCTGGCGGCGGTGCTGGTTACCTGGTTCACCTTCCTGCCGTCATTTCTATTCATCCTCGCCGGCGGGCCGCTGGTGGAGTCGACCCATGGGCAGTTGAAGTTCACCGCGCCACTGACCGGCATCACCGCCGCCGTGGTCGGGGTGATCCTCAACCTGGCGCTGTTCTTTGGTTATCACGTGCTTTGGCCGCAGGGTTTTGCCGGGGCGTTCGATTGGGTGTCGGCGTTGATTACCCTGGGCGCCGGGGTGGCGTTGCTGGGCTTCAAGCGTGGGGTGATCGAGACCATTGCAGGGTGCGCTGTAGTCGGGCTGGTGGCGCATCTGTTGGTTTGATGGATAGGTTTGGCATCGCTTGGTGGGTTACGCGGCGCGCCAAGTTTGTACGTGGCTGTGGTAGCGGTGTTTTGCGCCGCTAACCCACCCTACGGGTATGCGTTCATGCAGCCGCAGCCGTGAGGCCTGGATAAGTCGCCGCTGAAGCGCCTCCCACAGGCGTGTCGCCACTGCATCAATACGATTTCTTTACGCCCCGGCGGCGGGGCGCCAATCGAATCTTTACGGCCAGCCTTTCGACAATGCTCGCGAGCGGATTCCCCGCATCGTGGAGCTTTGGACATGAACGCAATCGATGGTGTGTCGCTGATCCTGGTGGTTGGCCTCTTCGCCTACCTGCTGTCGGCGCTGCTCACCGCAGGGCGTGGTTGAGGAGACGGCCATGCATGACTACGACTGGCTGCTGCTGGCGGCCTTTTCCCTGCTGGTGCTGGCACCGGCACCTTTTCTCGGGCGCTATTTCTACCGGGTGATGGAGGGCCAGCGCACCTGGCTCAGCCCGGTGCTGCAGCCGGTGGAGCGCCTGTGCTACCGCGTGGCTGGCGTTGACCCGGAGCGTGAGCAAAGCTGGCGCGGCTACGCCCTGGCGCTGCTGGCCTTCACCCTGGTCTGCCTGCTGGTGCTGATGAGCATTCTGCTGTTGCAGGGCGCTCTGCCGTTCAACCCGCAGCAGCTCGCCGGACTGAGCCTGCCACTGGCGTTCAACACGGCGGTGAGCTTCGTCACCAACACCAACTGGCAGGCCTACAGTGGCGAGGCGCAGCTGAGTTATTTCAGCCAGATGCTTGGCCTCGGCGTGCAGAACTTCGTCAGCCCGGCGGTGGGCCTGGCGGTGCTGGTGGTGCTGTGCCGGGGCCTGGCGCGGCAGTCCAGCGACCGCCTGGGCAATTTCTGGGTCGATATCACTCGCGCCGTGCTCTACGGCCTGCTGCCGCTGTGCCTGGTGCTGGCGGTACTGCTGGTGTGGCAGGGCGTGCCGCAAAACTTCAGCGACTACGTCTCGGCCACTACCCTGCAAGGTAGCGAGCAGACCCTGCCGATGGGGCCGGCGGCCAGCCAGATTGCCATCAAGCAACTGGGTACCAACGGCGGCGGCTTCTTCGGCGTCAACTCGGCGCATCCGTTCGAGAATCCCACGGCGCTGAGCAACCTGCTGGAGCTGGCGTCGATCCTGCTGATCCCGGCGGCGCTGGTGTTCACCTTCGGCCATTACGTGCGTGACCTGCGCCAGAGCCGGGCGATCCTGGCCAGCATGCTGGTGCTGTTCGTCATCGGCCTGGCTGTTTGCGCCTGGGCGGAGTTGCAGCCGAACCCGGCGCTGGCGGGGCTGCCCATCGAACAGGTCGGCTCGCTGGAGGGCAAGGAGGCGCGCTTCGGCAGCTTCGCCTCGGCGCTCTGGGCGACCACCACCACGGCAGCGTCCAACGGCTCGGTGAACGCGATGCACGACAGCTTCAGCGCCCTGGGCGGGCTGGTGCCGCTAGTGAACATGCTGCTGGGCGAGATCGTCTTTGGCGGTGTCGGCGCGGGCCTTTACGGTATGTTGTTGTTCGTGCTGATCGCGGTGTTCCTCGCCGGTCTGATGATCGGCCGTACCCCGGCTTATCTGGGCAAGAAGCTGGAAGCCCGCGAGGTGCGCCTGATGGTCGCCACGCTGCTGGTGATGCCGGTCGGCGTGCTGATATTCGGCGCCCTGGCGGTCAGTTTCGCCGGCCCGGCAGCCTCCATCGGCAACCCCGGCCCGCATGGCTTCAGTCAGGCGCTGTATGCCTACGGCTCGGCCACCGGCAACAACGGCTCGGCTTTCGCCGGCTTCACCGCCGACACCCCCTACCACAACCTGATGCTCGGCCTGGCCATGCTGCTCGGGCGCTTCGGCTACATCCTGCCGGTGCTGGCGATTGCCGGCAGTCTGGCGGCCAAGCGCGCTGCGCCGCAGGGGCAGAACAGCTTCCCCACCCATGGGCCGCTGTTCGTCGTGCTGCTGACGTTGACCATCCTCCTGGTGGGTGGCTTGACCTTCATGCCGGCGCTGGCCCTGGGCCCGCTGGCCGAACACCTGGCGTTCTGAAGGAGAAACCGTGATGAATGCCCCCGTAACGGCGCAACGCAGCGTCAAATCGTCCAGCAGTCAGCCGCAGACCGGCCTTGGCGCGCTGTGGCGCCCGGCCCTCAAGCAGGCCTTCGTCAAGCTCGACCCGCGCCAACTGGTGCGTTCGCCAGTGATGCTGGTGGTGGAGCTGACAGCGCTGGTCACCAGCGTGCTGTGCTTCGTTCCCAACCCTGCGGTAAGCACTGCCCTGGGCGTGCAGATCGCTTTGTGGTTGTGGTTCACCGTGCTCTTCGCCAACTTCGCCGAGGCCTTGGCCGAGGGCCGTGGCAAGGCCCGCGCCGACAGCCTGAAGTCCGGCAGCCAGGGGCTGATGGCGAGCAAGCAGGTCGGTGCGCAGTTCCAGTCCGTACCGGCCAGCAGCCTGCGCAAGGGCGATGTGGTGCGAGTCGAGGCCGGTGAGCTGATCCCTGGCGACGGCGAGGTGATCGAAGGTGTCGCGGCAGTCAACGAAGCGGCGATTACCGGCGAATCCGCGCCGGTGATCCGCGAATCCGGTGGCGACCGCTCGGCGGTCACGGGTAACACCCGGCTGGTGTCGGACTGGCTGCTGGTGAAGATCAGCGCCAACCCCGGCGAGTCAACCCTCGACCGCATGATCGCTCTGGTCGAAGGCGCACGCCGGCAGAAGACGCCCAACGAGGTGGCGCTGGATATCCTGCTGATCGGCCTGACCCTGATCTTCCTGCTAGTGGTGACCACGCTGCAGCCGTTCGCCCGCTTCGCCGGTGGCGACTTGCCGCTGATCTACCTGGCGGCGCTGCTGGTGACGCTGATCCCCACCACCATCGGCGGCCTGCTGTCGGCCATCGGCATCGCCGGCATGGATCGCCTGGTGCGCCTTAACGTCATTGCCAAGTCCGGCCGCGCCGTGGAGGCCGCCGGCGACGTGCACACCCTGCTGCTGGACAAGACCGGCACCATCACCTTCGGCAACCGCCGTTGCAGCGCCATGGTCAAGGCACCAGGTGTGTCCACGCTGGAACTGGCCGAGGCGGCGTTGCTGGCCTCGCAGGGCGACGACACCCCGGAGGGCAAGTCCATCGTCGAGTACCTGACGACACTGCACCCGATGGACATGCCCGACCGTAGCGGCATGGCACTGATCGCTTTCAGCGCCGAGACGCGCCTGTCCGGTGCTGACGTGGGTGGCGTGGCTTATCGCAAGGGTGCGGTGGACGCCGTGCTGGCCTACCTCGGTCTGGGCCGTGCCGAACTGCCGGCGCCGCTGGCGCGCGAGGTGGAGAAGATCGCCCAGAGTGGTGGTACACCGCTGCTGGTGGCCGGGGCTGGGCGCCTGCTCGGCGCCATCCACCTCAAGGACGTGGTCAAGCTAGGCATCCGCGAGCGTTTCGCCGAGCTGCGCGCCATGGGCATCCGCACCGTCATGGTGACGGGCGACAACCCGCTGACCGCCGCCGCCATCGCTGCCGAGGCTGGTGTCGACGATGTGATCGCCGAGGCCACGCCGGAGAAGAAACTGTCGCGTATCCGCGCTGAGCAGGCCGAAGGCAAGCTGGTGGCGATGTGTGGCGACGGCGCCAACGACGCCCCGGCGCTGGCCCAGGCCGACGTCGGCCTGGCCATGAACGACGGCACCCAGGCCGCACGCGAGGCCGCCAACCTGGTGGATCTGGACAGCGACCCGACCAAGCTGATCGACGTGGTGCAGGTGGGCAAGGAGCTGCTGGTGACCCGAGGTGCGCTGACCACCTTCTCGGTGGCCAACGACGTGGCCAAGTACTTCGCCATCCTCCCGGCGCTGTTCGCCGGCATCTACCCGCAGCTTGGCGCGCTCAACCTGATGCAGTTGCACAGCTCGCAGAGCGCGATCCTCTCGGCCATCGTGTTCAACGCGCTGATCATCGTCGCGCTGATCCCGCTGGCGCTGCGCGGCGTGCGCATCCCCGCGCTGGATGCCGGCCAACTGCTGCGGCGCAACCTGCTGATCTACGGCCTCGGCGGGCTGATCGCGCCCTTCGTCGGCATCAAGCTGCTCGACCTGCTGCTGGTGGGGTTGGGCTGGGTGTAAGTGCTTTGTTTCGTTCACTCGCGGTCTGCTCCCTCTCCCATTCATGGGAGAGGGCTGGGGAGAGGGTAGAGCAGGCCACTCGGTATTGCCGGAAAGACCCTCTCCCCCGGCCCCTCTCCCGCAAGCGGGAGAGGGGAGACAAGCGATTCGCCTATTTGGAGACTCATCATGCTCAACCATATCCGCCCCGCCATCGCCACCCTGGCGCTGATGACGTTGCTCACCGGCGTGGCTTACCCGCTGGCCGTCATCGGCGTGGCCCAGGTGGCCTTCCCTGATCAGGCCTCCGGCAGCCTGGTGCGTGACGACGCCGGCCAGGTGCGCGGCAGCCGCCTGATCGCCCAGGTCTTCAACGGCGATCAATGGTTCCAGCCGCGCCCCTCGGCAGGTAGCTACGCCACCGTGGCCAGCGCCGCCAGCAACCTGGCGCCGAGCAACCCGAAGCTGCGCGAGCGCATCGAGCAGGCCAGTGCCGGGCTGAGCAGCCAGGCGCCGGTGCCGATGCAACTGGTGACCACCTCGGGCAGCGGCCTCGACCCGCACCTGTCGCCCGAGGCCGCCGTCTGGCAGGTGCCGCGCATCGCCAAGGCCCGTGGCCTGGCGGAGGTGGAGCTGCTGCGCCTGATCGAAGCGCACACAGAGCGCCCGCTGTTCGGCCCGGCGGTGGTCAATGTGCTGGCTCTGAACCTGGCGCTGGCCGACAATCCATCCACTTCTTCCCCGTGACGAGTGCTCGATGAACGACAGCCTGCGCGCCGAAGCGCTGCTCGCCGACCTGCCCCGTGAAGGCCGTGGTCGGCTCAAGGTGTTTCTCGGCGCTGCGCCGGGCGTAGGGAAGACCTACGCCATGCTCCAGGCCGCCCATGGGCAACTGCGCCAGGGCATGGCGTTGCGCGCCGGAGTGGTGGAAAGCCACGGCCGTAGCGAAACCGAGGCACTGCTGGTGGGCCTGCCGCAACAGCCGCCACTGCGCTTGCCATATCGCGGCCTGGAACTCAGCGAAATGGACCTCGACGGCCTGCTCGCCGACCCGCCAAAACTGGCGCTGGTCGATGAACTGGCGCACAGCAACGCGCCCGGCTGCCGCCACGCCAAGCGCTGGCAGGACGTGCAGGAACTGCTCGCCGCCGGCATCGACGTCTACACCACGGTCAACGTCCAGCACCTGGAAAGCCTCAACGACCGCGTCCGCGATATCACCGGCGTGCAGGTGCGCGAAACCGTGCCCGATTGGGTGCTGCAGGAGGCCGACGAGATCCAGCTGGTCGACCTGCCGCCGCGCGAGCTGCTCGAACGCCTGCGCGACGGCAAGGTGTACATGCCCGAGCAGGCTCGCGCGGCCATCGACGCCTTCTTCTCGCCGACCAACCTCACCGCGCTGCGCGAACTGGCCATGCAGACCGCCGCCGCGCGGGTCGATGCCGACCTCGACCAACGCTACCGCCAGCTCGGCCAGGCCGCGCCCAGTCTGCTCGGCCGCCTGCTGGTGGGGGTGGACGGCGACGGCGAGGCCGAGCGCCTGGTGCGCCACGCCTGCGCGGTGGCCGAGCGGCGTCATCTGCCCTGGTCGGTGGTGCATGTGGACAGCCGCGCAGCCATGGACGAGGAGCAACGGGCACGGCTACAAGCGGCGCAGCGCCTGGCCGAGCGCCTCGGCGGCGAAGTAGTGACGCTGCACGGCGACTCGGTGGCGCGCACGCTGCTCGACCATGCCCGCGAGCGCCGCGCCAGCCTGATTCTGGTTGGCAGCAGCACACGGCGCCTGCGTCGGCGCTGGTTCGGGCGTGGCCTCGGTGAACGCCTGCTGGCAGCTGGCGCCGGGCTGGAGGTGAGCGTGCTCGATGCGGCGGGTGATCAGCCGAGGGCTGGTCGTCGCACGCGCATCGCCCCGCGCTGGCGTGACTACCTGCTGGCTACCCTGGCCGCCGCCTGCGCCACGCTGATCTCCCTCGGCCTGGCGCGGGTGCTGGAGCTGCCGAATATCTCCCTGGTGTTCCTCGCCGCCGTGCTGTTGGTGGCCGTGCGCAGCAGCCTGGGGCCGGCGCTGGCGTGCTCGGGCTTGTCGTTCCTGGCCTACAACTTCCTGTTCATTCCGCCGACCCTGACCCTGCGCATCCAGCGTCAGGAGGACGTGCTGACCCTGCTGTTCTTCCTGCTCATGGCCGGGCTGACCGGCAACCTAGCCAGCCGTCAGCGCCGCCAGATGCAGGCGCTGCGCCAGGCGCAAGGCGAGACCACGGCGCTGCTGGAGTTGTCGCGCAAGCTCACCGTCGCCGCCGACCGCCAGGCCGTGCTGGCGGTGGCCGAGCAGCAACTGGGTGGTTGGGCCGAGCTGCAATTGACCCTGCTATCGCGTGATGCAGATGGCCAGTGGCAGCACGAGGGTGGCCTGCACGCCGAATTGCTCGATGTCGAGCGCGCCGCCGCCGACTGGGCCTGGCAGCACGAGCAACCTGCCGGCCTCGGCACCGATACTTTGCCCAGCAGCCGCTGGTGGTGGTGGCCGCTGTGCGGGGAGGAGGGGCCGCTGCTGCTGATCGGCCTGCAACACGTCGATGGCGCGCCACTGGCGGACGGGCGCCGACGCCTGGTCGCTGCCCTGGGCCAGCCGCTGTCGCAGGCCCTGGCTCGCGCGCAATTGGCCGAGGAGCTGGAGGCGGCGCGCCTGCACGGGCAGACCGAGGAACTGCGCAGCGCGCTGCTGGCTTCGGTGTCGCACGACCTGCGCACGCCGCTGACCGCCATGCGCGGTTCCATCGACAGCCTGCTGGCGCTGGGTGAGGCGATCCCCTTGGCGGATCGCCGGGAACTGCTCGAAGGCACCCGCGACGAGGCCGAGCGCCTCGACCGCTATATCCAGAACCTGCTCGACATGACCCGCCTCGGCCATGGCGGGCTCAAACTGGCGCGCGACTGGGTGGCGCCCAGCGACATCGTCGCCAGCGCCCTGCAACGCCTGCGCGCGGTGCTCGCGCCATTGCAGGTGGAATGCCTGCTGCCGCCAGAGCCACCGCTGCTGCACGTGCATGCGGCACTGATCGAACAGGCGCTGGTCAATGTGCTGGAGAACGCCGCGCGCTTCTCGCCGCCGGCCGGGCGCCTGCGCGTGGCGCTGGAATACGACGCGCAGGAGTTGCGCTTCATCGTCGCCGACCAGGGCCCTGGCATTCCCGAGGCGGAACGGGCGAAGATCTTCGACATGTTCTACACCGCAGCGCGTGGCGATCGCGGCGGCCAGGGCACGGGCCTGGGCCTGGCGATCTGTCAGGGCATGGTCGGTGCCCACGGCGGTCGCGTCACGGTCGGCGAGGGCCTCGATGGCCGTGGTGCCAGCCTGACCCTGCACCTGCCGCTGACCACGCAACCGCAAGCCGCCGAGGAAGACTGATGACGCAAGGGCCGAGCATTCTGCTGATCGACGACGAAGCGCAGATTCGCAAGTTTCTGCGCATCGCCCTCAGCGCCCAGGGTTACCGGGTGTTGGAGGCGGCCAACGGCGAAGACGGCCTGGCCCAGGCGGCGCTGCACAGCCCCGATCTCGTCGTGCTCGACCTCGGCCTGCCCGACCTCGACGGCCAGCAGGTGCTGCGCGGCCTGCGCGAGTGGAGCCAGGTGCCGGTGCTGGTGCTCTCGGTGCGTGCCAGCGAGGGCGAGAAGGTGCTGGCGCTGGATGGCGGCGCCAACGACTACGTGACCAAACCCTTCGGCATCCAGGAATTCCTTGCCCGGGTGCGCGTGCTGCTGCGCCAGGGCCAGGGCCGCGAAGCGCTGCCGGCGAGCATCGTCTGCGGCGCGCTAAGCATCGACCTGGCCTATCGTCGGGTCAGCCTCGCCGGCGCCGAAATCGCCCTGACGCCCAGGGAGTACGCAGTGCTGGCCCTGCTCGCCCAGCATCTCGGCCGAGTGGTCACCCAGCAGCAACTGCTGCGTGATATCTGGGGCCCCAGCCATGTCGGCGACAGCCATTATCTACGCGTGGTAGTCGGCCACCTGCGGCAGAAACTCGGCGACGATCCGGCCGCGCCGCGCTACCTGATCACTGAGGCGGGTGTGGGTTATCGCCTGCGCGAGCCTTCTTAAAGCTCCAGGGCCAGGCGCAAGCGATCCCGATGTTGCAGGCCATTCTCGAACAGCGGCTCGGGATAGTGGGTAAGGAAGTAGTCCGGTTCCACCGCCACCACGCGAAAGCCGGCGCGCTGGTAGAACGTCAGTTGGTGCCCGAAGCTGCCGGTGCCCAGCTCCAGGCGCTTGGCCCCGAGCTGTCGGGCCTGGTCGATGGCGTGATGCAGTAGCAGGGCGCCGATGCCCTGACCCTGGTGTTCGGGCGCCACGGCGATGTTCATCAATTCCCAGGTGCTGGCGGTCAGGGCCTTGATGACATAAACGCCGACGATCGCGTCGTCCAGGCGCGCGACCACGCAATGGCCCTCCTGCAGGTAGCGGGCGATGGTGACGGGGCTGGGGTCGGCTTCCAGCAGCAGCGCCATGGGTGCCTGTTCGTTGGGAACCTTTTGCAGGCTCGGGGTGGTCATGACGAATCGTTCCTGAATGATTTTTTAGTTATAAATAAATCATTATTTATTCTTTTTGTTTCTCTTTGTTCCTGAGCATAGTGAGCACCACGCAAGCTACTGCCAAGGAGCACGATCATGACCATCCGCCTGGGCGACATCGCCCCCGACTTCGAACAGGACTCCAGCGAAGGCCGCATTCGCTTCCACGAGTGGCTGGGCGACAGCTGGGGCATCCTCTTCTCCCACCCGGCTGACTTCACGCCGGTGTGCACCACCGAACTGGGCTTCACCGCCAAGCTCAAGGATGAATTCGCCAAGCGCGGCGTCAAGGCCATCGCCCTGTCCGTCGATCCGGTGGATTCGCACATCAAGTGGATCGACGACATCAACGAGACGCAGAACACGGCGGTCAACTTCCCGATCATCGCCGATGCCGACCGCAAGGTGTCCGACCTCTACGACCTGATCCACCCGAATGCCAACGACACCCTGACCGTGCGTTCGCTGTTCGTCATCGACCCGAACAAGAAGGTGCGCCTGACCATCACCTATCCGGCCAGCACCGGGCGCAATTTCCACGAAATCCTGCGCGTCGTCGATTCGCTGCAACTGACCGACAACTACAAGGTGGCCACGCCGGCCAACTGGCAGGACGGTGAAGAGGTGGTGATCGTGCCATCGCTGAAGGATGAAGCCGAGATCGCCCAGCGCTTCCCGAAAGGCTATCGCGCGGTCAAACCCTATCTGCGCCTGACGCCGCAGCCCAACCGTTAAGGAATCATCATGCATGTCGTGTTGCTATCCGGCAGCCCTGCGGCGCGCTCGCGCACCGAGGTGCTGCTGGATTACGTACGCCAGTGCCTCGAGGCGCAGCAGGTGGAAGTGAGCCTGCTCAAGGTGCGCGACTTCCCGGCCGAGGATCTGCTGCATGCCCGCTTCGACAGCCCGGCAGTGCAGCAGCTGCAGGCCGTGGTGGCCAGCGCCGATGGCCTGGTGGTCGGTACGCCGGTGTACAAGGCGTCGTTTACTGGCGCGTTGAAGGTGCTGCTGGACCTGCTGCCCGAACGTGCCCTGGAGCACAAGGTGGTACTGCCCCTGGCCAGTGGCGGCAGCCCGGCGCATCTGCTGGCGGTGGACTACGCGCTCAAGCCGGTGCTGGCCGCGCTGAAGGCGCAGGAAATGCTCAGCGGCGTGTTCGCCGTGGACAAACAGATTGCCTATCCGGAAGGGGACAGGCCCGCGCAGATCGACGACGAGTTGCGCGAACGCCTCGACGAGGCACTGGAGCAACTGGGCGCAGCCCTGGCACGACGGCCGAAGCCGATCGATCCGAATGTATTGAACGACCGGCTGGTAAACGCCCGCTGGAGCATCTGATCCATCTGTAACACCCCGCCTTACTCGCCCGCCAACGGGCAAGCAGGTAGCCAACCAAGACATCACCGCAAAGGGAGAGCGCCATGCGCACCATTACTTTGCGTCGAAGCCTGGTCGCCCTGTTTGCCGCGGCCATTTCCTTCGGCGCCATCACTCAAGTTCAAGCCGAGACATTGCGTATCGGCTATCAGAAATACGGCACCCTGGTACTGCTCAAGGCCAATGGCACCCTGGAAAAACGCCTGGCCGAGCAGGGCGTGGAGGTCAAGTGGACGGAGTTCCCGGGCGGCCCGCAGCTGCTCGAAGGTCTCAACGTCGGCTCCGTGGACTTCGGCGTCACCGGTGAAACTCCGCCGGTCTTCGCTCAGGCGGCTGGCGCCGACCTGCTCTACGTCGCCCATGAACCGCCGGCACCGAGCGGTGAGGCGATCCTCGTGCCCAAGGATTCGCCGATCCAATCGGTGGCCGAGCTCAAGGGCAAGAAGGTCGTCCTGAACAAGGGCTCCAACGTGCACTACCTGCTGGTGCGTGCGCTGGAAGACGCCGATCTCAAGTACAGCGACATCACCCCGGTCTACCTGCCGCCCGCCGATGCCCGCGCCGCCTTCGAGCGTGGCAGCGTCGATGCCTGGGTGATCTGGGACCCGTTCCAGTCCGCCGCCGAGAAGCAATTGCAGGCCCGCACCCTGCGTGACGGTAGCGGTCTGGTGGACAACCACCAGTTCTACCTGGCGACCCGCACCTATGCCGAGAAGAACCCGCAGGTGGTCGGCACGCTGGTCGAGGAAATCCGCGGCGTCGGCGAGTGGGTCAAGGGCAACCTCGACGAAGCCACCAGCCAGGTCGCGCCGCTGATCGGCCTGTCCCCGGAAATCACCCGCCAGGCCGTCGAGCGCCAGGGTTACGGCGCGCAGTTCATTAGCCCGGAGGTGGTCGAGGCGCAGCAGAAGATCGCCGATACCTTCACTGAGCTGAAGCTGATCCCCAAGCAGCTGACCATCAAGGACGTGATCTGGAATCCGCCGGCCAAGGTCGCGCAGGCCCAGTAACTCGTAGCCCGGATGCAATCCGGGGCAGCCACACGGTATTTCCCGGATTGCATCCGGGCTACGTCAACGATTTCGTGAAAGGAGACAACTCCATGAGCCTCAATATCTTCTGGTTCCTGCCTACCCATGGTGATGGCAAGTACCTGGGCACAGCCGAAGGCGCGCGCGCCGTCGACCACGGCTACCTGGCCCAGGTCGCCCAGGCGGCTGACCGCCTCGGTTATGGCGGCGTGCTGATTCCCACCGGGCGTTCCTGCGAGGACTCCTGGCTGGTGGCCGCCTCGCTGATCCCGCTCACGCAGAATCTGAAGTTTCTCGTTGCCCTGCGCCCGGGGATCATTTCGCCGACCGTGGCTGCGCGCCAGGCAGCGACACTGGATCGCCTGTCGAACGGCCGTGCGCTGTTCAATCTGGTGACCGGGGGCGATCCGGACGAGCTGGCCGGCGATGGCCTGCACTTGTCGCACGCTGAGCGCTATGAGGCCTCCGTCGAGTTCACCCGCATCTGGCGCCGCGTACTGGAAGGCGAAACCGTCGACTACGACGGCAAGCACATCCAGGTGAAGGGCGCCAAGCTGCTCTACCCGCCGATCCAGCAGCCGCGTCCGCCGCTGTATTTCGGTGGGTCGTCCGACGCGGCGCAGGATCTGGCTGCCGAGCAGGTCGAGCTGTACCTGACCTGGGGCGAGCCGCCGGCTGCGGTGGCCGAGAAGATCGCTCAGGTGCGCGAGAAGGCTGCTGCGCAGGGCCGCGAAGTGCGCTTCGGCATTCGCCTGCACGTGATCGTGCGCGAGACCAATGAGGAAGCCTGGGCGGCGGCGGATCGCCTGATCAGCCACCTGGATCAGGACACCATCGACCGCGCCCAGGCGTCGCTGGCGCGCTTCGACTCCGTTGGCCAACAGCGCATGGCCGCTTTGCACGGTGGCAAGACCGACAACCTGGAAGTGTCGCCGAACCTCTGGGCCGGTGTCGGCCTGGTGCGCGGCGGCGCTGGCACTGCGCTGGTCGGCGATGGCCCGACCGTGGCAGCTCGGGTCAAGGAGTATGCGGAGCTGGGCATCGACACCTTCATCTTCTCCGGCTACCCGCATCTGGAAGAGTCGTACCGCGTGGCCGAGCTGCTGTTCCCGCATCTGGACGTAGCCCAGCCGCAGCGTCCGGAAAGTCGCGGTTATGTCAGCCCGTTCGGCGAAATGATCTCCAGCGACATCCTGCCGAAGGCGGCTTCGGCGAGTTGAGGTTGGTGCAGTCACTGGTTGCCCCGGATTGCATCCGGGCTACGGACTGAAAAGCACCCTCTCCCCCAGCCCCTCTCCCGCAAGCGGGAGAGGGTTGGGGAGAGGGCCGATGTGGCCCGAATGCAATCCGGGGACAGAGATACAGAATTTTTCGAGGCAACCATGAGCAACACGACTCTTCACAAACTGGCTCTTCGCGCTGCGCCCTGGGCCTTGCCGCTGGGGCTGCTGGCCGCCTGGCAACTGGCGGTGGCCAGCGGTTGGCTGTCCAGCCGCATCCTGCCGGCGCCCAGCGCCGTGCTCGCCGCCGGCTGGGCGCTGCTGGCCTCCGGCGAAATCTGGCAGCACCTGGCGATCAGTGGCCAGCGCGCCGGTATCGGCTTCGCCATTGGCGGCGGCATCGGCTTGCTGCTGGGCTTTATCACCGGCCTTTCGAAATGGGGCGAGCGCTTTCTCGACAGTTCGGTGCAGATGATTCGCAACGTGCCGCACCTGGCGCTGATCCCGCTGGTGATCCTCTGGTTCGGCATCGACGAGGCGGCCAAGGTGTTCCTGGTCGCGCTCGGCACGCTGTTCCCGATCTACCTCAACACCTACCACGGCATCCGCAACGTCGATCCGGCGCTGGTGGAGATGGCGCGCAGCTATGGCTTGTCCGGCTTCTCGCTGTTCCGTCAGGTGATCCTGCCGGGTGCGTTGCCGTCGATCCTGGTTGGCGTGCGTTTCGCTCTGGGCTTCATGTGGCTGACGCTGATCGTCGCGGAGACCATCTCTGCCAGCAGTGGCATTGGCTACCTGGCGATGAACGCCCGCGAATTCCTGCAGACCGACGTGGTGGTGCTGGCGATCCTGCTCTATGCGGTACTCGGCAAGCTGGCCGACGTCGCCGCCCGTGGTCTCGAACGCGTCTGGCTGCGCTGGCACCCGGCCTATCAGGTCAAGGCAGGTGGCCAATGACAGCGCTGCATAACATTCGTCAGGGCATTCCCCTGGCCATCGAGAAAATCGAGAAATCCTTCGGCGAGCGTCAGGTGCTCAAGGGCATCGACCTGCATATCCCGGCCGGTCAGTTCGTCGCCGTGGTCGGCCGCAGTGGTTGCGGCAAGAGCACGCTGCTGCGCTTGCTGGCCGGTCTGGATCAGCCCAGCGGTGGCCAGTTGCTGGCCGGCAATGGCTCGCTCAACGCGGTGCGTGAAGACATTCGCCTGATGTTCCAGGACTCGCGTCTGCTGCCCTGGAAGCGGGTGATCGACAACGTCGGCCTGGGTCTTTCCGGCAACTGGCGCAAGCAGGCCGAGGAAGCCCTGGCGGCGGTCGGCCTGGCGGATCGTGCCAATGAGTGGCCGGCGGCACTGTCCGGCGGGCAGAAGCAGCGCGTGGCCCTGGCCCGTGCATTGATCCATCGGCCGCGCCTGCTGCTGCTCGATGAGCCGCTGGGCGCGCTGGATGCGCTGACCCGCATCGAGATGCAGCAACTGATCGAACGCCTGTGGCAGCAGCATGGCTTCACCGTGCTGCTGGTCACCCACGACGTCGCCGAAGCGGTGGCCGTAGCGGACCGGGTAATTCTCATCGAGGACGGTCAGATCGGCCTCGACCTCGATGTGCAACTGGTACGCCCGCGTCCGCATGGCTCGCCGCTGCTGGCTGCGTTGGAAGCGCGGGTGCTCGACCGGGTGCTGGCACAGCCGGAGTTGCCGACCCCACCAGACCCCGTATCACCTCTGCCCACGCAATTGCGTTGGGCGCTGTGAGACCGTAGCCCGGATGTAATCCGGGACGGCTCAAGAATTCCCCGGATTGCATCCGGGCTACATCAGTGGACCATCAGGAGAAACACCATGACCATCAAAGCCATCAACGTGCGTAACCAGTTCAAGGGCAGCATCAAGGAAATCGTCATCGGCGACGTGCTGTCGGAAATCGACGTGCAGACTGCCGCCGGCATCGTCACCTCGGTGATCACCACCCGCTCCGTGCGCGAACTGGAATTGCAGGTGGGCAGTGAAGTGATCGCTTTCGTGAAATCCACCGAAGTGTCCATCGCCAAGCTCTGATCGCTCTTGCGCCACCCTGGCCGCTCCTCGGGGCGGCCGGGGCGAGGTGCCACCGTTACTTCCCGCGCTCCTCCTTGTTCGCCACTTCCGGCTCCTTCCCGTATGCTTCCCCGTCTTTCCCTGGCCGCACCTATGCGGCGGGTTCGTCTGATGGCGTGGTTGATTTTTATCTGGTTATAAGCAGATAAGAAAATAGTATTTTTCGGATATATACCGTTGCGCCACAATCGCGCCATCAAAACGCCTGCTTGCAGGCTCTGCCAACGATAAGGAAGCCGCTCATGCTGAAGAAGATCCTCCTGGCCAGTGTGGCCAGTGCCACCCTGCTGACTGGCTCGCTGAGCCATGCTGCTGCCGACACGCCGTTCCACAACGCCTCCTACGACATCGCCCGCGAGCTGTTCGGCGAGATCAATCCGCTGTTCGTCGAGCACTGGAAGCAGCAGAGCGGCAAGGAAGTGAAGATCATCCAGTCCTTCGCCGGTACCTCGCGTCAGGCGCAGGACATCATCCAGGGCAAGAAGGTCGACGTCGTCACCTTTAACCAGGTAACCGATGTGGACATCCTGGCCAAGCGCGGTCTGCTGCGTGAAGACTGGGCCAAGCAGTTCCCCAACAACGCCTCGCCGTACTACAGCACCACCGCGTTCCTGGTGCGCGAAGGCAACCCGAAGAACATCAAGAGCTGGGATGACCTGATTCGCGACGACGTGAAGCTGGTATTCCCCAACCCGAAAACCTCCGGCAACGCCCGCTATAGTTACCTGGGCGCCTGGCTGTTCGCCAACGAGAAATTCAATGGCGACGAGGAGAAGGTAAAGGCCTTCGTCGGCAAGCTGCTGAAGAACGTCGAGAACTTCCCCACTGGCGGCCGTGGCGCCACCGTGGCTTTTGCCCAGAACGGCCAGGGCGACGTGCTGCTGACCTTCGAGTCGGAAGTGATCAACATCGCCAAGGGTGACGAGTTCAAGTCTGCCAACCTGGAAATCGTGGTGCCGGAAGTCAGCGTGCTGGCCGAGTTCCCGGTGGCCATCGTCGACAAGGTGGCCGACGAGCGCGGCACCCGCGAGCAGGCCAAGGCCTTCCTCGACTTCCAGTACAGCAAGGACATCCAGCAGCTGCTGACCCGCTACAACTACCGCGTGCACAACCCGGAAGTGGTCGAGGCAACCAAGGCGCAGTTCGCACCGGTACGCCTGATCAACCCGAACGAGATCCTCGGTAGCTGGGATGACATCACCGCCAAGCACTTCGACAACGGTGGTATCCTTGACCAGCTTCTCGCGACCGGGCGCTGAGCGCGCCGGTCTGGCGTAGGTCGGGTGTAACCCGCCAGCCATGAGTGGCGGGTTGCACCCGCCCTACGCGAGCATCGTAATGGTCCGTTGGCCGCCTTATTGGCGGCCAACTGCATTTGTAGAGCCGAGCTTTTCGTGAGTAAACCGACGCTGTTCTTCCTGCAGACTCCGCTGCTGCCTGGCTTCGGCCTGAGCTTCGGCGTCAGCGTGCTGTACCTGTCGCTGGTGATCCTGTTGCCGCTGTCGGCGCTGCTGTTGTACGTCAGCGACATGACCTGGGCGCAGTACTGGTTCGCGATCAGCGATCCGCGTGTGGTGCAGACCTACAAGGTGACCATCTCGGCGGCCTTCTACTCGACGCTGGCGGTGCTGGTGCTGGGTCTGCTGCTGGCCTGGATCATCACCCGCTACGACTTCCCTGGTCGGCGCATCGTCGATGCGCTGGTCGACCTGCCGTTCGCCCTGCCGACTTCGGTGGCTGGCCTGACCCTCGCTGCACTGCTGGTACCCAACGGCTGGATCGGCCAGTGGCTGGGCTTCAAGGTGGCCTATGCCTACGCCGGTATCGTGGTGGCGATGGTCTTTACCAGCATTCCCTTCGTGGTGCGTACCGTGCAGCCGGTGCTGCAGGATCTTGGCTCGGAATACGAGGAAGCCGCGCGCACCCTGGGCGCCAGCCGTGTGCAGACCTTCCGCAAGGTGATCCTGCCGACCCTGACCCCGGCGCTGGTCACCGGTGGCTCGCAGGCCTTCGTGCGCAGCCTCGGCGAGTTCGGCGCGGTGATCATGATCGCCGGCAACATTCCCTACCAGACGGAGGTCAGCTCGTTGATGATTTTCGTCCGTCTGCAGGAGTTCAATTACCCGGCGGCGGCGGCCATTGCTTCGGTGATCCTGCTCGCGTCGCTGGCTCTTCTGTTCCTCCTGCAGGTCGTGCAGGGGCGTCTGTTTGCATGGCAACGGCAAGGTCGATGAAAAAGCCCCAAGATTGGCGCCAGTGGGCGCTGGTAATCCTCGGTCTCCTGTTCGTGGCGCTGATTCTGCTGGTGCCGCTGGCGCTGATCTTCACCAAGGCGCTTGCTGGCGGGCTTGACCTGCTGTGGAGCAACCTCGGCGAGGACTACATGCTCCACGCCATTGGTCTGACCCTGCTGGTGGCAGCGATCACCGTGCCGCTGAACCTGTGCTTCGGCATCTGCCTGGCCTGGTGCGTGACCCATTACGACTTCCGCGGGCGCAAGCTGCTGACCACGCTGATCGACATCCCTTACGCGGTGTCGCCGGTGGTCGCTGGTCTTTGCTATCTGGTGGTGTACGGCCTGGAGAGCTTCATCGGCCGCTGGTTCTACGATAACGGCATGCAGTTGATGTTCGCCTGGCCGGGCATCGTCATGGTCACCGTATTCGTCACCGCGCCCTATGTGGCGCGCATTCTGATTCCGGTGATGCAGGCCCAGGGTCAGGACGAAGAAGCCGCTGCCATGTGCCTGGGTGCCAGCGGCTGGCAGATCTTCCGCCGCATCAGCCTGCCGAAGATCAAATGGGCGCTGCTGTACGGCGTGGTGGTGACCAACGCGCGCGCGGTCGGTGAGTTCGGCGCGGTATCGGTGGTCTCCGGCACCATCATCAACCAGACCCTGACCTTGCCGCTGTTGGTCGACCAGCTCAACAACGACTACAAGCCCGCGGCGGCCTTCACTGCCGCCGGCCTGCTGGCGTGCATGGCGCTGCTCACCCTGTTCCTGAAAACCTTCATGGAGTGGCGTCAGCGCCAGCTGATGCAACGCGCCGAGGCCTGATCAGGGTGACCGCTTATGGCGGATGTGAAGAGTGGCATCCCTAGGGGCTTCATTTCCTATCGCGGCTGAACCCGCTCCTACGGGGCGTGGTGCTGGTGTAGGAGCGGCTTCAGCCGCGATGCTCTTCCGACGCCGCCACCTGCACCTGATTGCGACCACCATGCTTGGCCGCATACAGCGCCTTGTCGGCGCGCTCGCGCAGTTGCTCGGCTTCACTGTGCACATCGGTGCCGGCGATACCGGCACTCAGGGTGCAGGAGAATTCGCCGCCATCGGCGATGAAGCGCAACTCGGCGAAGCGTTCGCGAATCTCGTCGACGATCTGCTTGGCCTGTTGCGGGGTGCAGTCCGGCAGTACCGCGAGAAACTCCTCGCCGCCATAGCGCCCCAGACTGTCGACCCGACGCAGGCGCTGGCGCAGCAGGTTGGCCAGGGCGCGGATGACGTTGTCGCCGGCGGCGTGACCATGTTCGTCGTTGACCCGTTTGAAGTGATCGATATCCAGCATCACCACACTGGCGCGGTCGCCGCTGCGTAGCGCGCGCTCCAGCTCGATGGCCACCTGCTCCTTGATATCGCCATGCTTGAGCAGGCCGGTGAGGCTGTCGCGCGCCAGGGCGTTGGACAGCAGACGTGCGCGCTGAGCGCGGGAGAACACGGTGGCGACCAGGGCGTTGTCGGAAATCGGCTTGGTGACGAAGTCGTCGCCGGCCTTGATCAGCGCATTCATCTGCTTGCCGATATCGGTTTCCGCCGACAGGTAGATGATCGGGATGCGCAGCCAGTCGTCGTTGCAACGGATGATCTGCGCCAGCTCAGGGCCGGTACAGTCCGGCATGTTGACGTCGAGCAGCACCACCTCGGGATTGAAGTCGCGCAGATGCTCGAAGATCTGCGCCGGGTCCTGAAGAAATTCCACCAGCATGCCGGCATCGCGCAGCACCAGGCTGTAGCGGCTGGCCAGATCGCGGTCGTCGTCGACGATCAACACCCGGTAAGGCTCGCCGCTCTGCTGGGCGAAGCAGCGTTCCAGGCGGCTTTCCAACTGCGGAATGTCCACCGGTTTGGCGAAGAAACCCAATGCACCGGCCCGCACCGCCTGCAACTGGGTGGCGAAGTCATCCTGGTGGGTCAGCACCAGCAGCGGCAGGGGCACCTCCAGGCGCTGCTGCAAGCGTGCAGCGTAGTCCAGGCCGCTGCAGTCTTCGTTGGCCAGGTTGACGTCGACGATCAGCGCGTCCGGTATCTGCTGCTCCAGGGCCGCATCGAGACCGGCGATGGAGTTGAAGTGCTCGGCCTGATAGCCGAAGTTGTTCAGGGTCAGGCGCATGTTTTCGCCTACGGCTATTTCATCCTCGAGGATGTAGATGAGCCGGGACTCGGTGTCTCCACGCAGCGCCTGTGGTATCTGCTGCTGCACTGCACCGGGTGCCTCGTTGCTGGAGGTCTGGTTGCCCAGGCGTTGCAGCGCCGCGATGAACTCGCCGAGTTCATGCTGCAGACGTTGCTGGTGTTCCAGCCAGCGTTCGGCCTGTTGTTCCAGCTCCCGGGCTTGCTGGCCGAGCTGGTCGAAACCGAAGGTGCCGGCACTGCCGGCCAGGCGATGCAGTTGGTCGCGTAGCGTCTGCAACAGGTGCCTGCGCTGCTCGTCGCCGGCCTCGAGCAGTTGCTCGCCCTGCTGCGTCAGTTGCGGCAGCTCCTGGCGCAGGCGTTCGGCGAACTGCTGGCCGAGCTGCTGCAGGCGCTCCTGCAGGGTCTGAGGGATGGCGTTGCCGTCGTGTTTATCCATGGCGTCGGCTCCAGATCTGCCGGATCTGGGCGGCGAGCTGCATGGGGTCGAAGGGTTTCACGATCACGTCGAGCGCGCCCAGGCTGCGGTAATGGGCCACTTCGCCGGGCTGGACCTTGGCCGTCATGAAGGCTACCGGCACCTCACCGATATCCACCAGTTCGCGCAGCCTCTCCAGCGTTTGCGGGCCATCCATGCCGGGCATCATCACGTCGAGCAGGATGAAGTCGGGCGCGAAGCCTTGTACCTGATCGAGCGCTTCCTGGCCGCTGGCGCAGCTCAGCACCTGGAAGCCGCCGACGGCTTCCAGAGCGACCTTGGCCACGGCCTGGATCGAGGGGTCGTCCTCGACGTGAAGGATGCGCTTGAGCTCAGTCATGGCGGGTCTCCTTGGCGGGTAACAAGCGGTTGAGCATGTGCAGGAAGTGTTGTCCATCATTGCGCGATTTGGCCAGTGCCGCGCTCACCCCGGCCAATTCATGGCCATCCATCTCGCTGGCCGAGAGCACGGCCACCGGTAGCCCTGGCCGCTGGTTCTGCAGTTCGTCGAGCAGCTCCAGACCATTGCCGTCGGGCAGACCGAGGTCGAGCAGAACCAGGTCGAAAGGCTGCTCGGCGAGCAGGCGACGCGCTTCGGCGAGGCTGTCGGCAGGAACGAACTCGGCCAGCTCGCGGCCCTGTTCGGCGACTACCAGACGCAGGTCGTGATCGTCTTCCACGTGCAACACGCGTGGGCTCTGCGGCAGATTCTGCAGGGCCTGAGCAAGGCTGGCGAGCAGACGCTGCGGGTCGATCGGCTTGCTCAGCCAGTCCAGTGCGGGCACGCCGTCCAGTGCCAGGCGGCCCTCTTCACAGGCGGCCGATACCACCAGAATCGGTAGCTCGCGATAGCGCGCGTCGGCGCGCAGTTCTTGTACCAGTTGCATGCCGTCGCCGTCCGGCAGGCGCAGATCGAGGCTGATGGCGGCGGGTATTTCCTCGCGCAGGCGTGCGCGTGCTTCGCCCAGGCTGTGAGCCAGACGCACGCGATAACCGGCGTTTTCCAGCAACTGGCGCAGCAGGTTGGCGATGTCCGGTTCGTCCTCGACCACCAGCAGGCTGCGCCGGCCGTCGCTGGCAGCGGGCAGGGCGGCTTCGGCCAGCGTGGGCAGCTCGAACCAGAAGCAGGCGCCCTGGCCCTCGACCGAGTCGAAGCCGATCTGCCCGCCCATGCGTTCGATCAGCTCCTTGCTGATCGCCAGGCCCAGGCCGGTGCCGCCCTTGCTGCGGCTGTCGCTGGCATCGGCCTGGGAGAACTTGCTGAAGATACGTTGGCGAAATTCGGCGGCGATGCCTGGGCCCTGGTCGCTGACCTCGACGCGTACGCGCGCGTCACGACCGTCGGCGCGCAGGCATACCTCGGCGCCGGGCGGCGAGTACTTCACGGCGTTGGAGATGAAGTTGGCCAGCACCTGTTGCAGACGCATGGCATCGACCCGTACGCGGGCCGGTACGCAGTCGAGCAGGCGCAGCTTGACCTGGTGGCGGTCGGCGTAGGCCTGGTTGCTGTCCAGCGCTTCCTGCAGCTGGGCGGCAAGCGTGCAGGGTTGCAGGTCGAACTGCATCTTGCCGGCTTCCAGTTTGTCCATGTCCAGCAGATCGTTGATCAGGTGGCTGAGGCGCTGGCTGTTGGCCTGGGCGATGCCCAGCATGGTCCGCATGCTTTCCGGTACCGTGCCCAGTGCGCCGCCATTGATCAGGCCCAGCGAGCCGGCGATGGCGGTCAGCGGGGTGCGCAGCTCGTGGCTGACGGTGGAGACGAACTCGCTCTTGAGGCGCTCGATGCGCTTGGCCTCGCTCTGGTCCATGGTGGTGCCGGTGATGCGCAGCGGGTAGCCTTTGGCGTCGCGCTGGATGTAACCGCGCAGCAGCACCGGCAGTTCGCTGCCGTCGACACGCAGCAGGCGACAATCGATGGTGAAGTTGCTGGCGCCTGCGGACAGCGCCTGTTTCAGGCGGGCGCGCGCTGCGGGCAGATCGTCCGGGTGCACCAGGTTTTCCCAGGCCCAGGGGTCCTCGGCAAAGCCCGGTGGGCCCTGCTCCGGGTAGCCGAGCATCTGCCAGCCGTGGGCCGAGGCGAAGAAGCTGCCGGCCTTGACCTCGATATCCCACCAACCGTCATTGCCGCCCTTGAGCGCCAGCGCCAGGCGTTCTTCGCTGCGGTGCAGCTGTTCGGTGATGCGCTCGGCCAACTGTTGTATCTGCTCGCGGCGCAGGCTCAGGCTGCTGATCAGGAAGAACAGCAACAGGCTGATGCAGACGCCCAACGCCAGCAGTGAGCCCTCGCCGCGATGGGCAGCGTCGAGAAAACCTGGGGCGTAGTGAAAGTTCAGGTACCAGCGTTGGCCGAACAGTTCCAGCTCTCGCTGGGTGTCGGCAGGCGTATCGATGGCGTTGCCAGCGCTGCTGTAAAGAAGATCGGCGGCACCCGTATCAGGGCCGGCATAGAGCTCGAACGCCAGGTCGCGTTGGCGTGCCCCGAGGATGCCGTGCATCAGGTCGTGCGCACGGTAGGGGCTGTAGGCAAAGCCGCGCAGTGCGGCCAGGCGCTGCTCGGGGGTGTCCAACGGTTGGCCGTTCCGGTACACCGGGGTGTACAGCAACAGGCCCGGTTGGACCTTGCCGTGAGTTTCCTGCACCAGCGTGACACGGCCGGACAGACGGCTCTGGCCGCTGCGGGCGGCGCTCAGCATGGCGGCCTGGCGCACGGGTTCGGACAGCATGTCGAAGCCGAAGGCGACCAGATTACGTCCGGCGAACGGCTCGATATAGCGGATGGCGCTGTACTGCGTGCGCTGGCCCAGCGGGCGCACGCGGAAGTTGGGGTAGCCCTCGGCACGCATTTCGGTTTCGAAGGTGTGCAGCTGTTCGGCTGGCAACACCTGGCTGAAACCCAGGCCCTGGATGCCTGGGTAGCGTTCTTCCAGGTTCAGGCGACGCGCGTAGGTGCGCCAGTCGTCGCGACTGACTACTTCGCTGGCATCGAGCAGAGCGGCGGCGCCGAGCAGGATGCTTTCCTGGTTATGCATGCGCTGGATGATGGCCTCGCTGATTTCGTCGGCAAGGAGCTCGAGCTGGCGTGTGGCGGACGCGCTCTGGCTCTGGCGCAAGCTGTCCCAGGCCAGCAGCGTCGTGCCGAGCGCCAGCGCCAGCACACCCCAGGCCAGCAGATTGTTGCGGCTGAACAGCTGCCCAAGCAGTTGCAGGCGTAGCGTGATGTTGTCGTTCATGACTGCACCTCGACCTGCGGTAGGTCCAGCCAGAAGGTGCTGCCTTGCCCCTCCACGGAGTCGAAGCCAATACGTCCACCCATGTGTTCGATGATCTCCTTGCTGATCGCCAGGCCCAGGCCTGTGCCGCCCTGGCGGCGGGTGTCGCCGGCATCGGCCTGGGCGAACTTGCTGAAGATGCGCGGTTTGAAGTCCTCGGCGATGCCTTGGCCGCGATCACGCACGCTGATGCGTACCCAGCCGTCCTTAGGCACGGCTGCCAGCTCCACGCTCTGTCCGGCGGCGGAAAACTTGGCGGCATTGGCCAGCAGGTTGGCCAGCACCTGCTCCAGGCGCTGGGCGTCGGCGTTTACCTGGCAGTCGATGCCCGGCAGTAGCAGCAGTTGCACCCGGTGGTGCTCGGCATAGGGCTGGTTGCTGCGCAGCGCCTGCTCCAGCAGCGGGCGCAGGGCCAGCGGCTGCAGATCGAAGCGCATCTTGCCGGCGACCAGTTTGTCGATGTCCAGCAGGTCGTCGATCAGCTTGCGCAGGCGCTGACTGTTGCTCTGGGCGATTTCCAGCATCTGCTGCATCTGCTCCGGCACCGCGCCAAGGGCGCCGCCGTTGATCAGACCGAGTGAGCCAGCGATGGCGGTCAGCGGCGTGCGTAGCTCATGGCTGACGGTGGAGACGAACTCGTTCTGCAATTGCTCGCCGCGCTTGCGTTCGCTGATGTCGCTGATGAACCCGTGCCAGAGCGTTTCGCCGCCAGGCAGGCGCTGCGGTGCGGCACGCCCCTCGACCCAGAGCGGACCGTGCAGCGGGTGCAGGACGCGGTATTCCTGATGCCAGGTGCTCAGGTTCGCCGCTGAGCGGGCGATGGCGGCGTGCACCTGTGGTGCGTCGTCCGGATGCAGGCGGGCGAGGAGTGGGCCGGCATCCTCGCTGACTTCTTCAGGCGTGCAGCCGTAAACGTCGCGGATACCGGTGCTGGCATACGGGAAGCAACTGCTGCCATCGGCGCGCAGCAGGTATTGGTAGACCATGCCCGGCAGCTGTGCGGCGATGCGCTGCAGGCGCAGGCGTGCCTCTTCACGCTGGCTGAGATCATTGGCCACCAGCAGGTAGCCCTGGAGTGGCTGGCCTTCGGCGCGGATCGGCGAGAGATTCAGGCGCACCGGCAGGTGCTGTCCGTTGCGTGCGCGCATCTGCCCCTCGGTGCTCTGCGGCCCACTGCTACAGGCGGTGCACAGGCGCTCGTACTGGCCTGGCTCGAGCAGAAGCTGCGGCAGGTACTGGTGCTCCAGCTCAGCGGGCGAATAGCCCAGCAGTTGCTGCGCTTCGTGGTTGCTGCGCAGTACACGGCCCTGTGGGTCAAGCACCAGCACTGCGCTGCCGGCGTTGTCCAGCATGGCCTGGTGCATGGCGCTCTGTTCGGCCTGGCGACGCGCCTGCAGGCGCAGCTCGAACAACTCGGCGGTCAGTTGTGCCAGGTGCTGCAACTGAGCGCGTTGGTGGTTGTCGAGGTGGCGCGGCTGGCGGTCGATCACGCACAGGGTGCCGAGCGCCAGGCCCCGGCCGTCGTGCAGCGGCATGCCGGCGTAGAAGCGGATATGCGGGTCGGAAGTGACCAGCGGGTTGTCGCGAAAACGGGCGTCATCCAGGGCATTGTCCACTTCCAGTGGCGCGTCGGCGGCCACCGCATGGGCGCAGAAGGCCAGCTCGCGCGCGGTTTGCTCGGCATCCAGGCCAACCCGACTCTTGAACCACTGGCGCTGGGCATCGACCAGCGAAATCAGGGCGATAGGGGTGTCGCAGATCTGCGCTGCCAGCGCGGTGATGTGGTCGAACATCGCTTCGGCCGGGCTGTCGAGCAGCTCCAGGGCGTGCAGGGCGGCCAGGCGTTCCTGCTCGTTGGCGGGGGTCGGGGCTTGGCTCATGACGCGCTCCCTGTGATCGATAGTTCGAACCAGAAGGTAGCACCTTGGCCTGGGGACGAGTCGAAGCCGATATGGCCGCCCATGCGTTCGATGATTTCCTTGCAGATGGCCAGCCCGAGCCCGGTGCCGCCCTGTTGCCGGGTGTCACCGGAGTCGGCCTGGGAGAACTTGCTGAAGATGCGCGGTTTGAAGGCTTCCGGTATGCCGGGGCCGCTGTCCGCTACGCTGACGCGCAAGACCTCGCCGCAATGCTGCAGGCGCACCTCGACGCTGGCGCCTGCAGGCGAGAACTTGGCGGCGTTGGACAGCAGGTTGGCCATCACCTGGGCCAGGCGCTGAGCGTCGACCCGCACCTGGGCATCGCCCTCGACCTGCAGGCGCAATTCGACCTGATGCTGCTCGGCATAGGGCTGGTTGTGCAGCAGCGCCTGTTCCAGCAGTGGCTGCAGTGCGCGTGTCTGCAGGTCGAAATGCATCTTGCCGGCTACCAGTTTGTCCATGTCCAGCAGGTCGTTGATCAGGGCGCTGAGACGCTGGCTGTTGCTATGGGCGATGCTCAGCATCTGGCGCATGCTTTCCGGTACGGTGCCGAGGGCGCCGCCATTGATCAGGCCGAGCGAACCGGCGATGGCGGTGAGCGGGGTGCGTAGCTCGTGGCTGACGGTGGAGACGAACTCGTTCTTCATCTGTTCGGTGCGCTTGCGCTCGGCGATGTCGCGGATCACCGCGATAAAGCGGCGCTGCCCCTGGTGGCTGATCTGTGACATTGCCAGCTCCATGGGGAAGCATTCACCATCCTGACGCAGGCCTTCCATTTCGCCGATCTGGTTGATGGCGCAGCCTTGCCGCAGTAAGTCGCCCGCCAGGTGCGGAACCAGTTGGGTGATGCTCTGACCGGCGACCTCGGGCTGGCGATAGCCGAATATCGCTTCGGCCGCATGGTTGAAGGTTTCGATGCGGCCCTGCTCATCGATGGTGACGATGGCGTCGACCACGTTGTCGAGCAAGGTACTGAGGTAATGTTCGCGCTCGCGCACCGCGCGCTCGGCAGCGACACGATCACTGAAATCCTGAATCTGCGAGACGAAATGCACGGGCCGCCCCTCGCCGTCACGCACCAGCGATACGCTGAGCAACACCCACAGCGTGCGCCCTTGCTTGTCCAGGTAGCGTTTCTCCATCTGATAGGCGTTGATCCGCCCAGCCAGCAGATCGGCGACGTTCTGCCGATCGGCATCGAGATCGTCCGGATGGGTGACCTGCTGGTAGGTGCAGGCCAGCAGCTCTTCGCGGTCGTAGCCGAGCATGCGGCACAGCTCGTCGTTGACCTCCAGCCAGCGGCCGTCCGGGCTGATCAGTGCCATGCCCTGTGGCGCGGTATTGAAGGCATTGAGAAAACGCTGTTGGCTCAGGCGCAGTTCGTCCTCCATGGCCTGGCGTTCGCTGATGTCCCAGATGAAACCGTCGACCCACAACAGCCTGCCGTGGCTGTCGTATTCGCCACGGCCTTTCTCGCGCACCCAGACGTTATGGCCATCGGCATGGCGCAGGCGGTAGGTGAGCTCGAACCTTTCCTGGCGCGCGATGGCCTCGCCGATACGGTAGGTGATGGCCAGGTCGTCGGGATGCACGATGCTGGAAAAGCTGCGTACCTGGTTGTCGATGAAGTCGCTGGCCGGGTAACCGCTGAGGTTGGCAATTTCATCGCTGATGTAGCGCATGCTCCAGTCGGCGTCGTTGGCGCAGCGATACACCACGCCAGGCAGGTTGGCCACCAGGCCGCGGAAGCGGCTCTCGCTCTTCTGCAACGCGCGGGTGGCCTGTTGCAATTCGCTGATATCGCTGGCGATGCCGAGAAAACCGGTGATCTGGCTACTCTCGTCGAACATGGCGCTGACGGTGAGGTTGACCTGGCGCAGGCTGCCGTCCTTGTGGCGATAGGTCCACTGGCGGGTTTCCGGGTCGCCGCCGCGGGCGTTATGTACTAGGACTTCGAAGCTCTCCAGCGGGTGCCCGGCGACCTCGCTGAGCTCGGCGGCGCGGGTCTGGATTTCGTCCGCGAGATGAAACATCGCCGGAGTCTGAAGTCCGATCATCTCCTCGGTGCTGTAGCCGAGCAGGCGTTCGGCGCCGGAATTGAACAGGCTGATGATGCCTTGCGTGTCGGTGGCGATGATCGATACCCCGGTGGCCGAGTCCAGCACCGCTTGCAGATAGGCGCGTGCCGCGCGCACGGCGCGCTCCTGCTGCTGGCGTTCCAGAATGGCGCCGACCCAGCGGGCGAACAAGCCGAGGAAGTCGCGGTCGGCGTCATCGAATGGCTGCCTGCGTCGCTCGGGGTTGGCGAAGGCCAGGGTGCCGAATGGCTTGCCGCCCACGCGCACGGCGGTGCCGATATAGCTTTCCAGGGCGAACTGGCGATAACAGGGGTGGTGCCTGTGCGGCGAGTCGGCCATATGGGTGATGGCCAGCGCATCGTTCTGCTGCAAGGCCAGGCTGCAGTAGGTGTCGCCCAGTTCGAACAGCTGGCCGTCGCTGAGGGCGTCGTCGGGAGATACCTGTACCAGCACCTGGTACTGCTCGCCCTGGATACGGCTGATGATGCCCAGCGGCATGCCGAAATGCTCGGCGCCCAGGCGCAGCGCCTGGCGCAGTTGCTCGGTGCGGCTCAGGCTGGGCAGCGCAGCGATTTCATTGAGCGCGCGCAGCGCCGCCTGCTGGCGCTGCATCAGGCGCTGCGTGCTGCGCCGGGTGCTGCGTAGCAGAACCAGCAGCAGGGCCTCGGCGCCGCACCAGGCGAGCAGCCACTTGACTACCAGCCAGCGCTTGTCGCTGCGGTGCAGATTGAACTGATCGCTGACGTCGTGCCAGATCAGTGCGACCGCCAGTGGCTCTGCGCTGGGGTCGTGACGTTGCCGGTAGCTACTCAGTGCCACCTGATTGACCAGATAATGACGTTCGCCGTCGTCCAGCAGGCGCACGCTATCGCCCTCGCTCGGGGCGGGCAGTCGCTGTTGCTGTTGCCAGGCCAGGACCTGGGGCCGCGAATGATCCATCAACTGCCAGCGCTGGGTATCGCCAGCCAGGCCGCGTAGTTCTTCACCGCTGTCCGAACTCAGCAGCAAGTCGTCGCGCAGCAGCAGTGCCACACCGCTGTCGAACTCGCGGTCCAGCTGGGCAAGATCCTCGAGCACGCCCATTGCCACTTCGATGGCGCCGACCTGTTGGGGCCCGATGTTGCTCTCGGCCAGCAACGGGGCAATGGCGCGCATGCCGACGCTGCCGCGGGTCAGGCCCAGACCGGCCTGGCTTCTGGCGCTGCGCAGCGCTTCCAGCACCATCGGGCGCCAGCCAATCTGCAGGTCGCCAAAGTGCTCGGGTTCGTGCACGCGCAGCAGCACCTTCACGTCTGGCGCCAGGTGCACGTACAGCCGAAACGGCTGGTGCGCCTGCAGGTTGCGCCAGCGCGGCGCCAGGCGGGTGTAGAGCTGACTGCGGATGTTGGCCAGGCTTTGCAGATCGCTCGACGGCAGGGCGTGAGCCTGGCGCACCAGCTCCGTCACCCAGGCATCGGCAGCGATGGTTTCCGCCAGCAGCTGCGCGCGTTCCTGCAGCCCATGCTGGGTGCTGTTCAGGGCCATGCGCTGGATGTCTGCCTGTTTGCTGATCTGCAGTTGCCAGAGCGCTTCGCGCTCGTTCAGCGCCTGGCGCCCGAGAAAGGTGAAGAACAGCGCCAGGCACAGGCTGCCACCGATGACTATCCAGCGGCCGGCGTCCCGGCGGCCGGCGTCGCGGCCACTGGCGTCGCGGCCACTGGCATTGAATTGACCGAACCAGCGATTACCCAGCCTCGGTTTACTCATTCGTCGCGCCTCAGCTCAGCCCGGCCAGGCGGCGCAGGCGCTGTACTTCCTGACTATCGGCGCTCTGCAGTTCGACGCTGGCAAGGCGCATGAGAATCGGCTCACGGCGCGCATTGCCGGGAGCCAGGCCGTAACAGGCGCCGATCAGTTCACGCAGCCCGATGGGCAAACGCCAATCTGCCTTGAGGCGGCTGGCCAGTTCGCCGCTGTATTGGCGCAGCGCTTGTTGCACTTGTTCCTCGCTCAACGGCAGACCGCGGTTGCGCCAGATCTGTGCCTGCTGCAGCACGGCCAGCTCGCCCATGCGTTGTAGCAGGGCGGCGCTGTGCAGGGGTGTCGGGTCCAGCTGGCAGGCTTTGGCCAGTGCATCGACCTTGTGCCGCAGGTTCAACTGCGCCTGCAGCAGGTTCTGGCCCAGGGTTCTCAGGTCGGCGTCCTGCAAGCTGGCTACCGGGCGTAGCGCCAGGCCTTGAATCAGGTTCAGCGCGGTGGCTGCGCCCAGTCGGCGCACGGCATCGGGCAAGCTGACGCAGGGCTGTCCGGTGCTGTTGTAGAGGCTGCTGTTGGCCGCAGCGATCAGCCGCGCCTGCACGGCTGGGTCCTGCTGCCAGTGTTCGCCGAGTTGCTCCAAGGTGCTGGGTGCTGCCGTGGTGTCGCGCAGTTGCTGAAAGAGTTCGTCGCGCAATGGCAGATCGATCTCCTCGTCGGACAAGGCAGCGAGATGGTGAAAAAAGTCCTCGTCGTTGGCTGCCGCCACGTGAGGCTCATCATCTTCGGGTAACAGGCGGCGTAGGCAGTCCAGCACTTTGGGCACCTGGAAGGGTTTGCTGATAAAGGCGTTGATGCCCAGGGCGCGCACCTCGAGCACGCTGCCGCGATCAGCGCGTGCGGTGATCATCACCAGCGCCACGTCACGGTCCTGGCTGCGTACCGCCTGCAACAGCAGAGTGCCGCTGCCGTCCGGCAGGTTCCAGTCGGCGATCACCAGCTGCGCCGGTTCGCGCTGCCAGGCCGAGATGGCGTCTGCCACGCGCACCTGGCAGTCGACGCGAGCGGCGGGGCGCAGGCTCAGTACGATCTGCTTGAGCAGATCGGCGATCCAGGGATCGTCTTCGAGAATCAGCACGCGCATGTTCAGCTCCTGGTGCTGGACTGGCTATCCTTCGCTTCGCTCAGCGTAGTGGTGTCGACGGCTCTGGCTACAGGTTGCGGACGGCCGAAGTGGTAGCCCTGGCCGTAGTTGCAGCCTAGCTCGCGCAGGAAGGCGGCTTGAGCGGGTTGTTCGATACCTTCGGCGAGAACCTTGAGGCCCAGGCTCTTACCCAGGGCGATCACTGCGCGGGCGATGGCGGCATCCTCCGGGTCGTCAGGCAGGCCGCGCACGAAGCTCTGGTCGAGCTTGAGCTTGTCCACTGGCAGACGCTTGAGGCGCGCCAGGGAGCTGTAGCCAGTGCCGAAGTCGTCAATGGCCAGGCGCACGCCCAGGGCGCGCAGGCTGATGAGCAGTTTCTGCGCTGCATCCGGGTCTTCCATGATGGCGCTCTCGGTGACTTCCAGCTCCAGCTGCTCGGGCGGCAGGCCTGTTTCTGCCAGTACCTGCGCCACTTTCATATCGAGTTCACCGCGGCTGAACAGGCGGCTGGAGACGTTCACCGCGACGAAACTCAGCCCACAACCCTCGGCGTTCCAGCGCACCATCTGGCGGCAGGCCTGCTCCAGTACCCAGGTATCGATGGCGCCGATCATGCCGTTGTCCTCGGCAATCGGGATGAATTCGCCAGGAGCGATCAGCCCGCGTTGCGGGTGCTGCCAGCGCACCAGTGCCTCCATGCCTACCTGGCTACCGTCACCCAGGTCATGCAACGGCTGGTAGTAAACGCGCAGCTCGTCATTGTCCAGGGCATGGCGCAGGCTGCTGGCCAGTTCCACGCGCTGACGGGCGTAGTCGGTCAGCTCCTGCACATAGAAGGCATAGCCTTCGCGGCCGCTGCTCTTGGCTTTGAACAGCGCCGAGTCGGCGTTACGCAGGATCTGCTCGACGCTATCGGCATCTTCGGGGAACAGACTGATGCCGATGCTGGCGCCAATGTAGAGCTCGTGACCGTCGAGGCGAAAGAACGTTTCCAGGCTGCGCAGCAGACGCTGTGCAAGCTCGGCTGCCTGAGCGGCGTCGGCGCAATTTTCGCTGAGCAGGCCGAACTCGTCGCCGCCCAGCCGGGCCAGCGTGCAGCCACTGGGCAAATCCTGCTGCAGGCGTTCACCGACGCCCTTGAGCAGCAGGTCGCCGACGTTGTGGCCGAGGCTTTCGTTGATGTGCTTGAAATGGTCCAGGTCGATCAGCAGCACTGCGCCGCGTAGTTCCTCGATCTTGCTGCGCTCCAGTGCATGGGCGACGCGTTCGGTGAACAGCAGGCGATTGGGCAGGTTGCTCAGCGGGTCGTGGTGGGCCAGATAATCCAGCTCACGCTGCGAACGCTTGAGCGCCGTGATGTCGGAGAACACCGCCACGTAATGGCTGACGCGCCCCTGCTCGTCGTGGATGACGCGGATGCATTGCCATTGCGGGTAGATTTCGCCGCTCTTGCGCCGATTCCACACTTCACCGCTCCAGGCGCCACGGTTCTGCAGGGCATGCCACAGGCTCTGGTAGAAGGCGGTGTCATGGCGGCCGGATTTGAGCAGGTTGGGGTGCTGGCCGAGGATTTCCTCGCTGCTGTAACCGGTGATGCGGCTGAAGGCAGGGTTGACGTGCACGATGCTTTGCTCGGCATCGGTAACCAGTACCCCTTCCTGGGTGGCATCGAACACCGCTGCGGCCTGGCGCAGGCTGTCGTCGATGGCGCGTTGCTGGGTGATGTCGCTGGCGATGCCGATGAAGCGCTGCGCCTGGCCGTTTTCGTCACGCAGCAGGCGGCCGCGCGAGTGAATCCAGCGATAGCTGCCATCGGCATGGCGCAGGCGGTAGAGGTTCTCGTAGGGCTGTTCGCTCAACTCGGCATTGAGTGCATGCAGCGCGCGCTCCACGTCATCCGGATGCAGGCGCGCGGCCCAGTCTTCGCGGGTATCGCCCAGGGTTTGCGGAGTGAGGCCGAGGAGCCTGGCGTAGCCCTCGGAGAAGAATACCTTGCGTCTGGACACGTCCCAGTCCCACAGGCCATCGCGTGTGGCATCCAGCGCCAGGCGCAGACGCTCCTCGTTACTGGCCAGTTCCAGGCGGGCGCGGCGGTACTGCAGGGCATGGCGGTGCAGCACCAAGTAGAGCAGCGAACTGGTGAGCGCGACGAAGAACAGGCCCTTGAGGGATTGCACGCGCTCCTGCTGCGTCACGGACAGGCCCAGGGCGGTCAACAGATGGTCGCTGAGAAGAATCCACAGAGCGGCGAGCAGGAGGTAGCCCAGGGTCAGACGCAAGGCGGCGATGTCGATACGCATGGGCAAGCGGCAGCGCTCCCTGTAAATGCTGGCCAGTATAGATGCTTCACTGCTGAAACATTCTCATCTAAAAGACCAACTGGTTTTCTGGCATGGGTCAGGGATAATGTGATCAGGTTCGTCCTTGTAGGACAAGCCGCGTTCCCCCTTCAAGAGGCAACAGCGCCCATGTGGTACAACGGTTTACTCGACCTGTCGGTCTGGCAGCTGGTGGCTGCGACCTTGCTGATGACACACGTGACCATCGTCAGCGTGACTGTCTATCTGCACCGCTACTCTGCGCACCGTGCACTGGAACTGCACCCCGCGCTCAAGCATTTCTTCCGTTTCTGGCTGTGGTTGACCACGGGTCAGAACACTCGCGAGTGGACCGCGATTCACCGCAAGCATCACGCCAAGTGCGAAACCGTCGATGACCCGCATAGTCCGGTCATCAAAGGTCTGGGCACCGTGCTGCGCAAAGGTGCCGAACTCTATCAGGAAGAGGCGAAGAACCAGGAAACCCTGCGTATCTATGGCAAGAACTGCCCGGATGACTGGATCGAGCGCAATGTCTACAGCCGCTATCCGATTGGCGGCGTGACGTTGATGGCGATCATCGACCTGGCGCTGTTCGGCGTACTTGGCATGACCGTCTGGGCAATCCAGATGATGTGGATTCCGGTATGGGCCGCAGGCGTCATCAACGGTCTTGGCCACGCTGTCGGCTATCGCAACTTCGAATGCCGCGACGCCGCCACCAACCTGGTGCCCTGGGGCATCCTGATCGGCGGTGAGGAACTGCACAACAACCACCACACCTACCCCAACAGCGCCAAGTTGTCTGTGAAGAAGTGGGAGTTCGATATGGGCTGGGCCTGGATCAAGCTGTTCAGCTTCTTCGGCCTGGCTCAGGTGCAGCGTGTCGCGCCCATCGCCCATCGGGTCGAGGGCAAAGCCAGCCTGGACATGGACACCGCCATGGCCATCCTCAACAACCGTTTCCAGATCATGGCGCAGTACCGCAAGTTGGTGATCGTGCCATTGGTCAAGCAGGAAGTGGCCAAGGCTGACGAGTCCGTTCGTCACCTTTTCCGTCGTGCAAAACGCCTGCTGTCGCGTGAACCGAGCCTGCTGGAAGAGCAGCATCACGCGCACATCGCCGATATGCTGGCGCAAAGCCAGGCTCTCAAGGTGATCTACGAGAAGCGCCTGGCGCTGCAGCAGATCTGGGTCAAGACCAGCAGCAACGGCCACGACATGCTCGAAGCCATGAAGCAGTGGGTGCACGAGGCCGAGGCCAGCGGTATCCAGTCACTGCGTGAGTTTGCCGAGCAGCTCAAGACCTACTCGCTGCGACCTTCCAGCGCGACTGCCTGACCACCGCTCGTTACAAGCAAAGGCCCGCCGAACTGGCGGGCCTTTGTGTATGTCCAACAGCTCGCACTATGCTCATTTCAATGCGAGGCGAAGGACGGATGGCCGCTGTAATGGACGATCAAGGCAACGCTGTTTCCGAGTTGGAAGAACTGACCTTGGCTCTACTGCACAGCCGTGCCGAAGTAGAGCGCCTGGGTGCGCGCGAACAACTGTTCAGTAGCCTGCTTGGCAGCGTCAATGCCGTGCTCTGGGCTTTCGATTGGAACGAGCAGCGGATGATCTATGTCAGCCCTGCCTATGAGCGCATCTTCGGTCGTTCCGCCGCGCTGCTTTTGGCCGACTATGGTGAGTGGCGCAACAGCATCTATCCGGACGATATCGACTACGCCGCCGAGAGCCTGGCCAAGGTGCTGGAAACCGGCGCGGTGGAGTCTCGCGAGTACCGCATCATTCGCGCTGATGGCCAATTGCGCTGGCTCAGCGACAAGTGTTTCGTCAGCCCTCGGCTGGGCGCTGAGCCCGGCAGTGTGATCGTCGGTATCGCCGAAGACATCACCGAGAAGAAGCGGCTGGAGGGCGAGCTGCATCGCCTGGCTACCACCGATGTGCTGACTCAGAGCAGCAACCGGCGGCACTTCTTCGAGTGCGCCCGTCGCGAGTTCGAACATGCGCGCAAGTTCGGCAGTCCGCTGGCCTTCCTGTTGCTCGATCTCGATGACTTCAAGAAGATCAATGACCAGTACGGCCACCAGATCGGCGATGAAGTGTTGCGACGTCTGGCACATTGCGGCAGCAATGCCCTGAGGCGCGGCGATCTGTTCGGACGTATCGGTGGTGAGGAGTTCGCGGCGCTGTTCCCGGGCTGTGAGCAGGATGTGGCTTTGCAGGTGGCTGAACGACTGCAGCGTGAGGTGCAACGCCTCAGCTTTCGCCATGAGGGCACCAGCTTCGGCATCACCGTCAGTCAGGGTCTGACCAGTCTGCTGGCCACTGATGTTAGTCTCGATGCGCTCTACGCACGTGCCGATGCAGCTATGTACATGGCCAAGCGTCAAGGCAAGAATCAGATCGTCCTGGGCTGAGGTCCTGGCGATTTTCCGCCTGGGAACAAGTTCTCATAAGCGGAAATTTGCCTATCTTGATTGTCATTACATGGTCACTGTGCTGCAGGAAAAATGTAACCTGTTGTTCTAGAGGCCTCGCAGGCCTGCTATCAGGAACTGGCGCGTTATCTGCATAGCCTCCGGCAGATGCCGGCCAGGATGTCGGCGCACAATAACAACGACGAGAGAGCATTCACCATGCACCACTCAGCCCGCCTTGTTTCGGCCGCCGTACTGCGTTCGCCGTTGTTCTGTTCTTCCTGAGTTTTTCACGTATCCATTCGAGCCTGGTTCATACCTGTCCCGGCTTGTGGGTGCGTATGCCCCATTCGTGCCGGCCTGCCTCTTCGTGCCGAAGTCTGCGCCGGACGATGCGTCACCTTAAACACACTGGAGAGAAACATAATGAGAAAGACCTCCCTGGCACTGGCCGTAGCCGCCAGCACCCTGGGCCTGAGCCAAGTCGCCTTCGCCGACCTGGTCGGCGATACCAAAGTCAGCCTGGAAGCACGTAACTTCTATTTCAATCGTGATTTTCGCCAAGGCAATAGTGAAGTACCGGCGCAGAGTCAGTCCAAGCAGGAAGAGTGGGCACAGGGCTTCATTCTGCGCATGAACTCCGGCTTTACCGAAGGCACCGTGGGCTTTGGTGCCGACGCTATCGGTATGTTCGGTTTCAAGCTGGACTCGGGGGATGGTACTGCAGGCAGTGGTCTGCTGGTTCCTGATCGCTCTTCGGGTGGTTCTCAGGACAACTACTCAGGTCTGGCTGTAGCAGCCAAAGCCAAGGTTTCCAACAGCACCCTGCGCGTTGGCCAGATGCAGTTCAAGAACGCTGCAATCGCGTCCAGCGATAGCCGTCTGCTGCCGCAGGTGTTCGAGGCTGGCCACGTGGTTTCCCAGGAACTCGACGGTCTGATGCTTGAAGCGGCTCACGTCCGTGAGGTCAACAACCGTAACTCCAATGACTATGAAGACATCGGTATTACCACCGGCGGTCGTCGTGGCATCTCTACTGTTGGCGGCTCAACCACCGATTCCTTCGACTTCATTGGCGGCACCTACAAGTTGACCAAGGATCTGAGCGCTGGTTACTACTATTCCAACCTGGACGAGTTGTACAAGCAGCACTCCTTCAACGTCGTGCACGTCCTGCCGCTGGGCGACAAGCAAAGCCTGAAGACCGATGTTCGCTATGCTCGTTCCACTGACGATGGCAACCGCAGCAACGTCGACAACAAGGCCTTCGGCGCCATGGTTACCTACGGTCTGGATGGCCATGCCTTCGGTCTGGGTTACCAGAAGATGAGTGGCGACACTGGCTTCGCCTACATCAATGGTACCGATCCTTTCCTGGTCAACTACGTGCAAATTGGCGACTTCGCCAACAAGGACGAAAAGTCCTACCAGGCGCGTTATGATTTCAACTTCGCTTCCATCGGGATTCCGGGCCTGACCTTCATGACCCGTTACCTGACTGGCGATAACGTTGATCGTGGTCGCGGTGTTTCCGAAGGTCGTGAGTGGGAGCGCAACACCGAGCTGATGTACGTCTTCCAGGAAGGCGCACTGAAGAACCTAGGTGTTCGCTGGCGTAACGCGTCTGTGCGTTCCAACTTCGCTAACGACATCGACGAAAACCGTCTGATCGTCAGCTACACCCTGCCGCTGATGTAAGGCGAGAGGTTTTCGGGAGGCTTGCTAAGGCCTGATGTCCCGAAAAGCTGAACGAAAAATGCCCGCTCCCTTTGGATGCGGGCATTTTTTATGGGCGACTGGTTACGGCTCAGCGTGGGTTGTCAGCTGGCGCTGCCGAGGTGGCAAGAATGGCGCTGGCCAGTGCCATATCGTCGGCGTCCTGCAGTTGCGGATTGTCGCTGCGCAGTTGCTGCATTGCCGCTTCCAGATGCGGGCCGCGGATTTCGCCGTTACTGGCGACGAAGCTGCTGGCATCCTCTTCGGCCGCCGCAACCAGCTTGCGATCCTTGAAGGTCAGATAGGTCGAGGCGGTGGTTGCGCCCGAGGACAGAATGTCGCGCAGCAGGCCATCGGCTGCTGCGGTCTGGGCGATCAGGCAGGCACTGAACGCCAGTGCGGCACGGCTCGTTACACGCATGATGAAACTCCTTTAGGGTGGTACTTCTCCTAGGAGTCGCACAAGCCGCTAGTGGTTCCTTGCTGGCGATGGCCGGTTGCCAGGCCGATCAGTTGCTGAGCTTGCGCGCCCGCTGCTGATGACGCCACCAAAGCAGCGCCGAGAGTATTGCCAGTGCGCTGAACAGCAGAAATTGCCAGATCCAGGACAGGTCCGGGAACAGGTAGGTCAGGGCACCGACGGCGACGGCCACCAGGCCGATCCACAGCAGGTAGCCTCCGGCGCCGAACACCTCGAGGATCAGCAGCAGGGTGGCCAGGGCCAACCAGTCCCAGAACGACAAGTTTTGCAGGTAGGTGATCATGGGAAGACGCGGCTACCCATACTCGGACTGTTTGCTGATCGCCCTTCGGTGTACATCGCATAGACTCCATTGCCAGATCAATCAATCTAAGCACAGTCGCCAGGGCTCTGCCGCCGACCCCTTCGCAAGGCGGGCAGATGCCGGGCCATCCGTGGGAGCCAGGGCATGTTTGCGCGTTCGCTGATGGCGTTTTTGCTTACCGTCCTGTTGCTGCCAGGGCAGGGCGCCGTGGCCGATGAGCTGCTGAATGCCCTGCACCGTGCAGCGCCGCAGTTGGAAATGCGAGCGTTGCACGGTGCGCTACAGGCGCTGCGGTGTGCCGAGCGTGAAGGCGCGGGTGAAGCCAAGCGGTTGGCGGTGATCGATTACTCGCATTCCTCGCTGGAGCGGCGCCTATGGGTTTTCGATCTGACGCACAGGCGTCTGCTGCAGCGTGAGTTCGTGGCCCATGGTCGCCAGTCCGGCGAGCTGTTCGCCGAGCGCTTTTCCAATCTGCCGGGTAGCCATCAGTCCAGCCTGGGTCTGTTTCGCGGTGCTGAAAGCTACAGCGGCCGGCATGGGCATTCGCTGCGCCTTGATGGCCTGGAGCCCGGCTTCAATGACCAGGCGCGTGCCCGGGCGCTGGTAATCCATGGCGCTGATTACGTGGCGCCGACATGGGCGCAGAAATATGGCCGCATGGGGCGCAGCCTGGGCTGTCCGGCGGTGCGGCAGGAGGTGATTCGGGTGCTGGTGGATCAGCTCCGGGATGGCCAGTACCTGTTCGCCTGGCACCCGCAGTTGGCCGACGACCGCTATCGCGACTGCGCGAGCATCAGCGTTGCTCGCTCTGCGGAGTGACGCGCAGCACTTCCTCGATGGTGGTCAGCCCTGCCGCGACCTTTTGCGCGCCGGACAGACGCAGGCTGCGCATGCCGTCCTTGAAGGCGGCGCGGCGCAGGGCGGTCAGGTCGGTGTCGGCGTTGATCAGTGGCTTGATGGCGTCGTTGATCAGCATGATTTCGTAGACGCCAGCGCGGCCGCGGTAGCCGGTTTCACGGCATTCCAGGCAGCCGACGGCGTGGTGCGCCTGGGTCGGCAATGGCGAGCTCCAGGGCCGGGTCAGGCCGTTCCAGGTGTCTTCGTCCAGTTGCACCGGTGCCTTGCAGTGTGGGCACAGGGTACGCACCAGGCGTTGCGCCATGACGCCGAGGATGGTGGCCTTGAGCAGGTAGTGCGGCACGCCCAGTTCGAGCAGGCGGGTGATGGCACTGGGCGCATCGTTGGTGTGCAGGGTGGACAGTACCAGGTGGCCGGTCAGCGCCGCCTGGATGGCCATTTCGGCAGTTTCCAGGTCGCGGATCTCGCCGATCATGATGATGTCCGGGTCCTGGCGCATCAGTGCACGTATGCCGCTGGCGAAGTTCAGGTCGATGTTGTGCTGCACCTGCATCTGGTTGAAGGCGCCCTCGATCATCTCGATGGGGTCTTCGATGGTGCAGACGTTCACCTCCTCGGTCGCCAGCTGTTTGAGCGTGGTGTAGAGCGTGGTGGTCTTGCCCGAGCCGGTAGGGCCGGTGACCAGGATGATGCCGTTGGGTTGGCAGGTCATGCTTTCCCAGCGGCGCAGGTCATCAGGAGAGAAGCCAAGTTGATCAGGGCTTTTCAGCAGCACTTCCGGATCGAAGATACGCATCACCATCTTCTCGCCGAAGGCGGTCGGCAGGGTGGACAGGCGCAACTCCACTTCGTTGCCATCCGGGGTCTTGGTCTTGACCCGGCCATCCTGCGGCTTGCGCTTCTCGGCGATGTTCATGCGGCCGAGGTTTTTCAGGCGGCTGACCACCGCCATGGTGACCTGGGCGGGGAACTGGTAGACGGTATGCAGCACGCCGTCGATGCGAAAGCGCACGGTGCCCTGTTCGCGGCGTGGCTCGATATGGATATCGCTGGCGCGTTGCTGGAAGGCGTACTGGAACAGCCAGTCGACGATATTGACGATGTGCGCATCGTTGGCGTCCGGTTCCTGATCCTGGGCGCCGAGGCTGAGCAGTTGTTCGAAGTTACCAACGCCGCTGATCTTCTGGTCGGTGGCATTGGCGCCGCTGACCGAGCGGGCCAGGCGATAGAACTCGGTAGTGAAGCGCTGAATATCGCTGGGGTTGGCTACCACACGCTTGATCGGACGCTTGAGCACGTGGATCAGGTTGGCTTCCCAGCTGTGCACCAGTGGCTGGCTGCTGGCGATGGTGACGCTCTCGCTGTCCACGGCCACGGCGAGAATCTTGTGGCGCTGGGCGAAGGCGTAGGACATCAGCGGGGTGATGGACGGCACGTCGATCTTCAGCGGGTCGATGCGCAAGTAAGGTTGCCCGGCGAAGTTGGCCAGCCAGGTGGTGAGGGTTTCCAGATCGAGTTTCTTGCCCGGTCTTTTCTGATCGTCCACCTGTTGTGCGGCGAGAAACTCCAGCGGGTGCTGGCTATTGTTCAGCGAGCTGCGACGGATCGCCAGGCACTGCTCAGCCACATCCTGATCGACCCGGCCCTGGGCCACCAGCTCGCGCAGCAGGTCGCCAAGATCCAGTACACGGTCAGGGGCGGTAGCGGTGAAGGCGGACATGCGGGCTCCTCGGGTCGGCCTGAACAAGGTTAGCAGGCCGTTTTTCAAAGGCCTTTCAGCCTGGCTAGGATGCCCGAAAAGCGGCACAAGGGCGAAGGTCCATAAGTGACCGAGTAGCCGCTTCAGGCCACCTCCGTCACCAGGCCGTGATCCAGGTGTTGCCAGGTCACCTCCCATACGCACACCAGGCCGCGCAGTTTCTGCGCCAGCACCCCGGCTCGATGCAGCGAGATACCGGGCAGGCGCAGGCTGATATGCAGGTCATCATGCAGGCGCTGCATGTGCAGGGCTTCGGGTAACAGCTGCAGTTGGGCGAACAGACCGAGCAGCCGGCACAGCACATCGGCTTCGGCGTCGGTGCGCAGTTGGTATTCGACACAGGCATCGGGGCGATCCTGCCAGGGATCGCGGCGGTTGTGGGCGGCGGGGAACGGAGTGGTATCAGGCATGACGGCAGCTCGGGCAGGTTTTGCCTAAGTTTCCACCTTCTTCCGGCAAAAGTTCTGCCTGGTTTTCTGTGTTTATGGGGGATTAATGGATAGAATTTCCTAGTTTAGTCGCTAGTGGGGATTTTTTATGTCCGTTACTCTGGATGCCTACGATCAACGTATTCTTGCTCTGCTACAGGAGGACGCGGGTCTCTCCACGGCGGAGATCGCCGAGCGTATCGGTCTGTCGCAGTCGCCGTGCTGGCGCCGTATCCAGCGGCTGAAGGAGGAGGGGGTGATCCGCAAACAGGTCACCCTGCTCGATCGCAAGCGCATCGGCCTGCATACGCAGGTGTTCGCTCAGGTCAAGCTCAACGCCCATGGGCGCTCCAACCTGACCGAGTTCGCCGAGGCCATGCGCGAGTTTCCCGAGGTGCTGGAGTGCCACGTGCTGATGGGCGCGGTGGATTTCATGCTGCGCATCGTCACCCGCGATATCGAAGCCTATGAGCGCTTCTTCTTCGAGAAGCTGTCACTGGTACCCGGTATCCAGGAGGTGAACTCGATCGTTGCGTTATCGGAGATCAAGTCCACCACCAGCTTGCCGCTCGCCTAGCAGGTAGTTTTTCAGCGACCTGCTAAGGCTTGATCAAGACGGGTTTGCTCTGCTCCACATTTCGCTTGCCGGGTGGCGTGAGGCCCATGGACACATAGATGCTGGTCAGCTGATCCACGCCCATGTCGGCGGGGCGTATCCAGGCCTCCGGTACGTAGAGCAGGCCGCCACCGACTGGAATCGGCGCGGTGGGAATGAGGATGGCGCAGTAGGCGCGGCCTTCCAGTTCGATGCTTTCCGAGCTCGGGCGCAGGGCGAGCACCGCTGCGCCGTCGCCGCCGAAAAAGCACCAGACCGGCGCCATGGTGGTGATGTCCGGGTTCTTGCTCTTGTCCAGCAGGCCGACGAAGCGATCGGCCAGGTTGTAGAAATTACCGATCAGCGGGGTGCGCCGCAGGGTGCGATCGATCAGCCAGGACAGCGGGCGGCGCAGGCCCAGTTGTACCGCCAGGCCCAGTGGGTAGAGGCTGGCCAGCAGCACCAGGCTGCCCAGCAGGTAGGCCAGATAGCTGTTGCTGGAGAAAGGCTGGCCGAGGGCGGCGAACAATTGGCCGATGAGGGTCGAGGGGCCGACCAGGCGATTGAGCAGGCTGAATATCCAGGCAAGCAGTGCCAGGGTCAGCGCCAGTGGCAGTAGCGCGAGTAGACCGGTCAGCCAGGTGGTAACGACGGATTTCAGGCTGCGTCTGAGCATGTAACGATTTCCTTGGCGATCGTGGCGGTGACTTTACGCCAGGCACGGCAATTCTGTGCAGCCATGTGTGTGCTGGGTTGGCGAAATGGCTACAGCACTTTTCGTCAGATTGTTTCGTGCAAAAAAAAGCCCGGCACTAATGCCGGGCGGAGTGGGTACACGAGGTACCGAAGTAGCATCGTTCGGTTGAACCCTTACATGCCGAGCAGATTCGGCAGCGCCAGGGAAACGGCCGGGATGTAGGTAATCACCATCAGGAAGCTGATCAGCAGCATCAGCCATGGCAGCGCGGCGCGGATCACTGCCGTCAGTGGCATGCCCGTCACTGCCGAGGTGACGAACAGGTTCAGCCCCACCGGTGGCGTGATCAGGCCGATCTCCATGTTCACCACCATGATGATGCCCAGGTGGATCGGGTCGATGCCCAGTTGCATGGCGATCGGGAAGAGGATCGGCGCCAGGATCAGGATGATCGCCGACGGCTCCATGAAGGCACCGGCGATCAGCAGCACGATGTTCA
>NZ_JACFYZ010000011.1 GCF_015712065.1 Ectopseudomonas chengduensis | reverse complement strand
CGAAGTCTATATGCGCCGTGATGACAACGGCGATCCGTTGACCAACCAGAAGCGCTGGGAGCGGGACATCGAGGCCAAGTACGTTGTGCAGTCTGGGTCGTTGAAGGACATGTCCTTTCGCATTCGACAAGCCACGACTCGCGCCACCGACTTCGAGTCGGATTTGGATGAGTTCCGCCTGATTGTCGAGTACCCGCTGGAAGTTCTCTAACCCTGGCAAGCGAGCGGGTTGATTGCCCCGCTCGCTCCTTGGTCCTGCTGTCCCCTCGTAGTGCTCCTTTGGTTTGCAGACAGCCCTTGGCGCCCTAGCAGACTGTGTGAAAACGCTCTGAACTGAACCCACGCTAGCTGAGCGTGCGGATCAGGTGCAGTGCTACTAGATGACTAGGGTAGAACCAGTAGCCCCAGCGCTTGACCGGCCAGATCCTGAAATGGCGCGTTCGGCGCAGTAGCCATAGCCCAATTAAGGGCGCAGCGAACGCTGTGGCCAGGATCAGCAACGTATAGGGCTGCAACTCCCACTCGGCGAGCCAGCGGTTGCGACTGTTGGCCAGTACGCAAAGTGAGGCAGGCAATAGCCACACAAGCCCAGGGCGCTGAATGGCCAGCAGCAACGCTGCCGGCAGCAGTGCGCCGAAAACGCCGTACATCAGGCTCTCTTGCATCAACACCGCGACAGTCACGCCGGCCAAAGCCAGGATCAAACCGTCGCGACCACGGTGATGTGCTCCCCAGGTGATAAGCAGGCCCAACAGCAGCGAAGGCATAACGTTGAGCGTGCTGCTGTCGTTAGAAAGCAGGCGATAGGGCAACTCCGAGATCACTGCAAACGCAGTCATCCAGCCCATGTAGCGAACGTTGTTATCGGAATACAGCTCACCTGTTTGCGAGCGCGCGACATTGGCGGCGATCCCCAGGCAGAACATTGGAAAGGCTAAGCGCCCAACGATGAACAACCATCCGTTGTCAGGCCAGATGTAGCGCAGGTGATCCAGCAGCATGGTCAGCATCGCCAGCCACTTGATCAGATCTAGGTTGGTGTCGCGCTTCTGCAGGCTCACCCAAACCACCCAAGCGTCATGGCAGCTAGTGCCAGATAGCGAGTGGTCTTAGCCAGCAGCACGATCAACAGAAAGCTCCAGAATGGTTCGCGCATAACACCGGCTACCACGGTAAGCGGATCACCAATGATCGGCACCCAGCTAAGCAGCAGTGACCAGCGACCGAAGCGGTGATAAGCCTGCTGGGCCTTTTTCAGTTTGCCTTCGCTGACGGGAAACCAGCGCTTGTGCCGGTAATGCTCGATGGAACGGCCCAGCAGCCAGTTCAGTGCCGAACCCAGCACATTGCCCGTGGTGGCCACTGCCAGCAGTGCCCAGGCCGCGTAGCGGTCGGTCAGCAGCAACCCGACCAGCACCGCCTCCGACTGCATGGGCAGCAGCGTGGCGGCACCGAAGGCGGCGAAGAACAGGCCGAAATAACCGGATAACTCCCACATCGGCTAGGCGTTCAGGCCGATCCAGCCGTGGAAGCCAACGTAAATCCCCACCCCAATGATCAGCAGGCTGGACAGGTAAGGGGCGCGACGCGCGACAGCACCGAGCCAGGGCCAGCGATTGGAGGCTTGCCGAGCGCCAATAGCGGCGGCGGCACCAACGGTGACCAGGGTGATGGCCAGACCAATGCTGAAACACAGCACCAGGACGGCACCCAGGGCGACTTCTTTCACTTGTAGGCAGAGCAACAGCACGGTGATCGCGGCCGGGCAGGGAATCAGCCCGCCTGTTAGGCCGAACAGGACGATCTGGCCGGTGGTGACATTGCGGTTGCTGAAGCGCTTGCGGATGTCGTTGGCATGCGCCCGCTCGTGGGCATCCTGATAGCCGTCCAGCGACAGCTCCAGCTCTTCCAGCTCGGAGTGCTCATGACCGTGGTCGTGCTCGCGGAACTCCAGGTCATAGTCGTGGGAATGTCCGGCATGGCCCAGACTCAGGCGCGCGGTGAATTCGTGGGGCTCGGGAATCACGTCGACTGACTCTAGGTAATCACCGCGGTCAACGAAGCAAAACTGCTGGGCCAGTCCATCGGGGCGAGTCGTCAGCAGGCTCACTTCGGCAGCCGGCCAGACATGGCCACTCAAGGTCTTCAGCCGCCAGCGCGGTGGAGTACTTTCCTCGAAGATCGATAGCTCGATACGCCCATGTCCGGTGTCGATGCGCTGCGTTTCATCGTGGTGGTGCTCGTGTTGATGCTCATCACCTTCCTCGAAGCGCCACATCTGCTCGCCACGCCAGGTGCGCCAGAGCATCCACAGGGCGATAGTGATAATGATGGCGGCGGACGCGAGCTGGAAATACGGCTCGGTAGTTTCGGCATCCAAATTCTGCCCTAGGTACATGCCGCCCATGGCCACCAGCCAGACTACAGCGGTGTGCGAAAGCGTTGCGGCAAGGCCTAGCAGAATGGCCTGCTTCACCGTGCCACGAATGGCCACGATAAACGCCGCCATCATGGTTTTCGAATGCCCAGGCTCAAGGCCATGCAAGGCACCCAGTAATATGGCACTAGGGAAGTACAGCCAGGCCTGCGAGGCCCCCTGTTGCAGCAGTTCGGCGAAACTCGACATGGGAGGGGCCTAGAGGTACTTGGTGATTTGCTTGAAGTCTTCGAGTGATGCGCGCTCGCCTATCGCAAGTGCTTCGACCGTATGTTCCAGGCAGTGGTCGATATGGTCTTGGATAAGCACACGCTTGGCCTGGCAGACGGCTTTTTCCACGGCATGCAGCTGCTGGGCGATGTCGACGCAGGCCCGGCTTTCTTCGATCATGGTGACGATGCTGCGCAGGTGGCCCTCCGCTCTTTTCAACCTTTTGATGATGTCGCCATGACTTTGGTGCTGGTGGCCGTGTTCGTGATCGCTCATGCCTTGAGTCTCGTGCGTCGATGAATTACGCTCGCATGCTATCCCCCAGGGGGGGATATGGTCAAACCGACCAACCCTCCAGAAAAGCCACCCGCTTAGGCATCGAAAGAACCACAACATGCTCAGCAATCCCATCAGCACCAAGGTGATTTTTGCGCTTGCTCTCGCCATCTTGATGGCCTGGGCCGGGCATACCTCTGCGCTGTTTATGGGGTCGAGCCAGCCTGCCTTGGGTGGCAATGACGGTGCTCATTCGCATGCGCATGGTGACGAGACGCTGGCCTGTGCGGCGTACGGGGATCACTGCCACTCGCCGCTGACCGCCGACCATCTGCATGAAACACCACACCTGACCGCACGGCTGAGCATCAGCACGCTGCCAGAACGTGCGCAGCCGATACCAGCCCCTCATTACTCCATTCCTCCAAGCCCGATCTTCCTGATCGAGCGGCCACCGCGCGCCACATTCGTGATCTGACACAGGCCGCTGTGCGGCCCAAGACCACTGCAATTTAGGACTCAACTATGCATTCGCTATCTATGGGCGCAATGGACGCAGCTGCTGTGCGTCCGAATCGTTCGCTACTACTGTTGCTGTTGTTCACGGCATTGCTGTTTCTCGGCATGCCTGACGCACTGGCCCACGCTGTTGCCGAGGGCGACAAGGGCTTTATCCAGGAAAGCTCCGGGGTGATGTTACTGCCGTTCATCTACATGGGCGCTAAGCACATGATGACCGGGTACGACCACCTGCTGTTCCTCTTCGGGGTGATCTTCTTTCTCTACCGCCTGAAGGACGTGGGGCTCTACGTCACCCTGTTCGCCGTGGGTCATTCGGTCACCCTGCTGCTGGGTGTGCTGACTGAAATCAGCATCAGCTCTTACGTGATCGACGCCATCATCGGCTTCTCGGTGGTGTACAAGGCGCTCGATAATCTCGGGGCATTCCAGCGCTGGTTCGGTTATCAGCCCAATACCAAGGCAGCTACGCTGATTTTTGGCTTACTGCACGGCTTTGGTCTGGCCACCAAGATTCAGGAATACGAGATCTCGGCAGATGGCCTGATCGCCAACCTGATTGCCTTCAACGTCGGCGTCGAAATCGGCCAGCTCCTGGCCTTGAGCGCCATCCTGATTGTCATGGGCTACTGGCGGCGCACCGCCAGCTTCTGGCGTCATGCCTACACCGCCAACGTCGCCATGATGAGCGCCGGTTTCCTCTTGATGGGTTACCAGCTCACCGGCCTGATCGTCTCTCAGTAAGGAATTCTCAGCATGTTCAATACCCAGCTTCCGACCCAAAGCGAATTGCCTACCAGCCACCAACTGCTGCGCTCCACTGTGATCGCCGTGGGTGTTGCCGCAGCCTTACTGGTCACCGTGGTGATGCCTTCGGAGTACGCCATCGACCCAACGGGCGTTGGTCGCGTACTCGGCCTGACCCAGATGGGCGAAATGAAGATAACCCTGGCCGAAGAAGCGGCAGCGGATGCAGCGGTTCAGCCAGCTGCGGCTCCAGTCGCTCAAGCTCCCGCGCCTGTTCAGCCGGTAGTGCAAGAGCCTGTTGCAGCAGCACCTGTGGCCGAACCCGTAGCTGAGCCTGAGCCAGCCCTGAAGTCAGATGAAGTGACCGTCACGCTGAAGCCGGGCGAGGCCAGTGAAATCAAACTGGAGATGCTGGACAAGGCCACGGTCAGCTACGAGTGGACGACCAATGGTGTTCCGGTCAACCACGACACCCATGGCGAACCCTACAACGGCCCAAAGGGCTACTACCACAGCTATAGCAAGGGTAAGCAGATCAAGGGCGACAAGGGTGAATTCACCGCCATCTTCGACGGTACACACGGCTGGTTCTGGCGCAACCGCAGCAACCGCGACGTGACCATCACGCTGAAGACCAAGGGCGATTACCTGAGCGTTAAACGCGTGATTTAAGACAGATAAGCCCCTTCGTCATATGGCGGAGGGGCTCACCTGAACATTCAGAGCTATAGCTCCTGTGGTTAGTAACTCTTTCGTTTACCCCGTCGACGCATCAACCAATAGAAACATACTGCACGCCGCGGTCGCTGTGATGGATGAGGCCACCTTGATCGACCGGGCGGCGGGCATACAAGGCCTGCTCCAGCGCATCGAGAACGAAGTCGGTACGGGCCGAACTGGAGACCCGCCAGCCAACGATCCGTCGGGCGAACACGTCGATGACGAAGGCCACATAGACGAAGCCCTGCCAGGTACTGACGTAGGTGAAGTCCGATACCCAGAGCGCGTTTGGCCGCTCGGCGCGGAACTGGCGATTGACCTTGTCCAGCGGGCACGGAGTCGCCTTGTCGCTGACGGTGGTCTTGACCGGTTTGCCGCGTACGACGCCTTTGAGCCCCAGCCGACGCATCAGTCGCTCCACCGTACAGCGCGCCGCTACCACGCCTTCACGCCTGAGTTGGCGCCAGACCTTGCGCGCACCGTAGACGTGGAAGTTTTCGTCCCAGACCCGCTGGATATGCGTGCTCAACACATCGTCACGTCGTGCTCGTCGAGAGCGCCGCTCGGGGTACGGGGACGAGGTCGTAGAGTGTGCCTTCGAATGCAAAGGAGGATTTTTCAGTAGCCTGGTTTACACCTACGTCTTGGGGACGATCGAGATCGATGGCGACGAAATTCGCATCAGTCCCAGTGGCGTTACCTCCAAAACTGGATCGGAAGCCACGCCTTGGCTAACCCGCAAAGGGGACAAGGTCGAGTTGACGATGGACGGCCCGCACGTATTTAAAGGCCGTCCGCTTGAGCGCAAAGGGAACAAGCATTACGTGTGATGGCGATAGCCCGGTGCCCAGGCGTTCGCCGTGCACCGGGCTCGTGCCACTTGACCCTCCAAGGGGACTGGTCGGTAGGGAGATCGCCGGGATCGTTGACGACAATGCCCCCATGCGCGGGCAACTGATCGTAAGGCAGCGATTCCGCTATTTCACACCTTCAACCTTCAACACCGTGCTCATCCATTTCGGTAGTTTGCAGGTCATCAATGTGGCTAGGTCTTCCGGTCTGAGCCTTTTCTTGATCGCTGTAATGCATTCCGGAGTTGAGCCGCCTTTACCGAGATAAAACAGTGCACTGATAGCCACCCCTACCTCGGTCCCGGCATGCTGCATGACCATTGGTGCCGCATGTACCAGCCGGATCTCAGCTTTCCCTATAAATACTGATCGGCTGGCCCCACTGGTGTAATAGATCGGAATGAGCGGCATCTGGGTACTGAGGCCAAATTTCCTGACTGCATTGGCCCCATGGATCTGCAGAGACAAACGCTTCTGCCTGGTAATCAGGCTAAGCAATGTCCACGGATTGGGGCGAGCCCTGGCAATGTAACGTCCGGGTTTCGGGCGCATATAAATCCCGCGATACACCCGTTCGAGCTCGCCGCGGTTGACCAGTCGAGCTATTGCTTTGGATACGGCGTTTTTCGTTCCAAACCCTGTGAAACGGCTGATGCTGAACGGCTGCCCTTTAGGTAGGCGCTTGACCCGTTGCGCAACCTGGACAGATACCGACTGGGCTTTATCAGTGCTGAGCATCGTGGCGTTCCCGCCTATAGCGTGAAGTCTAGCGACGAACTGAAAAGCGGCTGATGGAACGCAATTACCCTTCGCCGATATTCATCATCTTGAGGGCCGTTTACCAGGCATTCTTCGAGGCGCCCCAGCGAGAAAACTTGGTCAGCGGACGGGTAGTGCCTGAGCAGGCTTTTCGCATAGCTGCGAATGTCATCAGGTAGTTCGGTGTTACGAGAGAGGTCGCGGAGAAAAGCTTCGGTCTTGACAACACTCCGGGTTCTTTCATGTGGAAGGGTCAAAGTGGCTACCTCCTTATTCAGTTATTCCAACCTACGAGACCAGAACGGGCAAGTCGCGCGCTTACCCCTCATTTGCCCGCGATTCGACGTGGTGCGGCTGATGGATTTTCAATCCTACAATCAGCTCTTTCCCCAGTAGTTGTCTTTGCTGACCAGACCAAAATCTTCGGAAGCCAATGGCTGATCATCACCGAACATACCATTGACCATGCGCTCCCGACGCAACCCACTCAGCACCCTGAAAAAGCAGGGCTCACAGAGATGCACCCGGTAGTGCTCCCCATCATGCTGGGAGCCATATCCCCATTGGGCTTCAAGCTTGCCGTATTGGGGACCATAGCCGGGAATACGCGTGCCAGAGCGGCACACGTCGCAGATCACACCCTCAACGACATCGACCAATGCCTGCGACTTAATCTCCATGCACACCTCACGATTACGTTCCACACGACGCCGGCCGGTTATGGATTCATGAACACCAACATCATTGGATCAGCCTCGACTGGCTGAGCATCAAAAACAAGCCAGTAGCTGCTGCCGATAATGCTGGGAAAAGCTGACTTGGTAAGCGGGCTCAATTGCAAAGCCACCCAGCGAAATGATGTTCGTAGCCTGCGACCCAATGCCCGGCTCCGCGTTACCTAACCCAGCACCGTCGATATCTTCGACATGCCCCAAAGTACCCATTGGTTCAGGTCTAGAGCCTGGAGTTAAACCAAGTATCTGCACATCCTTCAAAACAGCCAAGTCATCCGGCAGGTCATCCGCAATTCGCTCCGCAAAGCCCTGAAGCGTCGGCTCCGCCAGCATAAATAGCCATGCCTGGTCGTCGGACTTACCTGTGCGCCGCAGCACTCGCCCCAGCACTTGCCGGTAATGCAGTTCGGTGCGGATACGGCTGAGATAGCAGCACACTTGCAGGCGGGGAATGTCGGTGCCTTCGCTGATCATTCCGACGGCCACAATCCAGCGGCAGGCGCTGCTCCGGAATGCATTGATCACCTGCTGCGCATCCGGGGTTTTGTTCGTCACGATGCGGCACTCTTCACCCATGGCTTCCAGTGCGAGTGCAACTTGCTGGGCGTGTTCGATGTCTGTGGCCACCACCAAACCAGCAGCATCAGGTTTGATCTGGCGTAGCTCGCTCAGTTTGCTGCAGCCAAGGTCTAGGATTGGATTGATCACCTCATCATGGCGCAGCAGTTCCTCATAGGTGACAGGTGACTCCCCTAAAAGCTTGGCGATGCTGGGAAACAGCCTAACGGAGCTATCCGCACCCAATTCTTCCGTGAGTTTCACCTTCTGATTGTCGAGCAGAACAATGCGAGGGGATCGGCACACGCCGTCGGCAATGGCGTCTTTCAAGCCATAACGGTAGTCACAGATCAAATGCCCCTCGGGCGAAGAGTAACGAGCCAATGCGATGGCCTTATCGTCCGAACGCCAGGGCGTGCCAGACAGGGCCAACGTGAAGGCAGCCCGATCCTGTATCCGATGCAGTATCTGCTGCCCCCAGGCATTGCTGAGCAGCGGATCGTGGCCGGCGCAATGATGGATCTCGTCGAAAACCACGAGCACACGGTAGTCATCAAGAAGCTGCCAGAATCCCTCATCACGGTATTCCATAGCCTGATAGGTATAAGCCGCGCCCACGGCACCTATCTGGCCGTCGAGACGCCTGCCTAGCACAGCCGCAAAGGTCGAACGAAAACCCTCCACGACCTGGCAGGACGGCGCAAAGCACAGCACCAAATCGATTCTGTCCTGCTCAAGCAGTCGGCTGGCCAGTTCTGCAGCCATGCGGGTCTTTCCGGCTCCCGGCGTTGCCTGGCAGAAGAAGTGCGGCGTGACGGTAAAGTGCTCCAACGCCCGAGTGATGCAGCTGTTCTGCCAGCTCCGTAGCGAGCTGCTCATCGTGGTGCAGCGAGCGTTTTGAGGGTCTTTTCGATGGCGCGCAGATGCCCCAAGAGGCGAGAGCTGCGATCCCTGGCTTCCAGGTAATCGCCTTCAACCTTGTCCCGTAAATGCGGCATCTCGTCCAGAAGCAGCTTGAATCGCTCCGCTTCGCCCATTGAAGAAAGAAAGTCCAAGCGGATTTCCTTGTGGAGCGCCTCCAACTGCAAGTCCGTATTGGCTGACGACTTAAGCGGCAAAGCTTCCACGTCGAGTACTGCCGTGTCTGGTTCGGGCACTCCGGCAGCCATAAGGCTGTTCTCAAAACCGTTGTCGATCAGTTCCAGTTGGAGATGTACTGGAATCGGCTGCAGGTGGTAGACCTGTCCTCGAACACGACGATCCTTATCCAGCACAACCCAGCCTGCGCGCACTAATCGGCGGATCTGCTCATACACATAGCGGCGCACATCGGCGATACGGAAATGTGTGCCACTCAAGCGAGCGGCATAAGCATCGCGAAGTTCACGGGTCGTAAACGTTGTACGCCCTGGCTCCTGAAGCAGCTCATACAGACGCCTGTCGAAGATAAACGAGGCCGATTTCATTGAGGCACCAGAAGAATTAGCGCAAAAATGCGGATTATAATCCGTGGCCTCTGCGTCCGCAAACGCACGATAGTGCCGCCTCAAGCTGAGTTGAGACGGTCATGGATAAGTTGGCGAAAGCGTTAGGGGAACGCATCCGAATGCAGAGGAAGGCCTGCCGGATTTCCCAAGACGCATTGGCGCTGGCGTGCAATCTCGATCGCAGCTATGTAGGTCGCATCGAGCGTGGCGAGGTCAACATCACCGTCGAGAAGCTCTACCGCATCGCAGGCGAACTCGCCTGCGACCCTTCAAGCCTTCTGCCAAAACTGTCTGAAATCTAACCAGAGCAAGTAATACCAGCGCTCAAGAAGGTCAGACAGCAGCGCCGCTGTTACCTTGCCCCAAACTTCCAGCCGCCGTCAGCATCTTCAACATCAACCACGCAAACGCCCGGCTCTTGGTCTCGTCATCCAGCACTTCCAGCGACATCTCTTCGTTGTCGGTCATGGTGTCCAGCACGCGTTTGGGAAACAGGCCGTGCATCACCTATTCGAGCGAGTGGCTGTCGACCACAGAAACCGCTCTTGAATCCATGTGTCGCCCAAACCAAAAGGGCCGCTTACGCGATCCTGTGATCAACTCGAAACAAGCTTATTGCAGCCAGGTATCAACTGCCTCCGCACCATACTCAGCCTTCCACGCTTTCAGTACCTTGTGGTTGCCACCCTTGGTTTCTACCACTTCACTAGTGTTCGGATTTTTGTAGACCTTGATAGCTCGCTCGCGACGAGCACCTTTCGCAGGGACAGCAGCGGTCTTACCAGCGCTGGGATCAAGCAGGGCGATCACGTTCCGCAGGGAGTAGTTGTATTCGGCGAGCAGGCTGCGGAGTTTGTTTTCAAACTCGATTTCTTCTTTCAGTTTTCCGTCGTTTTTGAGGGCTTCGAGGCGAGCGGTTTGCTCGGCGATTTGGGCTTCGAGGGCTTTGTATTCGGCAATAATAGACGGGTATCCGGATTAAGTGGTTGATGGGCCTTCCAGCCCCATCCAACCCTTAGTCCTTCCAGAAGGTTGATAGATCGACACCGAAGTTCTTCTCAGGCTCGGGGAGTCCCATGTTGTAGGTCATGGTGGCTCTGCCCAGAAACGGGGATTCCTTGACTTGTGGCGCCTTCTTCTTGTGCTTGGTGGTATAGAGCATCCGGGCTCGCATTACCTCGAACGAATAGCCCCGGCCATCACGGTTTTTGTCCTTGGCTAGGCGGTTTATCGACTACGTGAAAGCGTTGGTGATCGGGATGTCGGTCTCAAAGTAGGTCAGCATCTCTTCACGCCAGCCACTGACGGCGCTGACGAGATCCTTCCAAACCTCCTTCTGCCCCTGAGGGATGTTGTCAATCCAGGTGGCGAGAGCCTGTTCGGCACCACGCCGATTGGTACAGTCCCAGATATGGTAGAAGCGCTCCTTGTGCTCGTAAGCCGCCAAGAGCTGGGGGGAATGCTCCTGTCCAGGTCTCCATGATGAGCCGTTCGCGGTCTGAAACGTCGTGAGCGCGCTTCAGCAGGATTTTCCGGTCACCTTTGAGGGTCCGGCGCTGATTGGGCTTCAACTCCTTCCTTAGGCCTTTGCGGATCTTCTCTAAGGCCTCGTTGGCCATGCGCACGACGTGGAACTTATCGACCACGATACGGGCCTGTGGCAGCACCGTCTGGAAGGCGCGGCGGTAGGGCTTCCACATGTCCATGCTGACGATCTCGACCTGGTGGCGGTTGGCCATGCTCATGAGGCGTCTTGTCACCCTCTCTTGCTGACGACCGGGTAGCAGGTCCAGCAGGGTGCGCTCTTCCAGATTGGTTAGGATGCAGCAGAGCCCTTGGCAGCAGTCGTGCATCAGGAACGTACAGCTGGCTCATGAAGGCGTGCCGCCTTATCAAGGCCCAGGACGCGCCTATTCCGGAAGTCAAGCATGCGATAGCGAAGACGCTAGGCGATTCAGCGGCGGCGGCTGCCTGGTTGATGTCGTATTTCCGCCCAAATAAAGAGGGCGACACCGAGGAAGATCCATACGTCCGCTAGGTTGAACGATGGCCAGTGCCACTGGGCATAGTGAAAATCGAGAAAATCCTCTACGTAGCCTAACCGCAAGCGATCTGCGACATTGCCCAACGCGCCGCCGAGGATCGCACTGAGGGCGAGCCGATAACTCAGTACGCGTGGTGAACGCCAAAGCCAGTACACCAGTAATATCGAGATAACCAGGGCCAGTCCGATGAAAAGCGGCTGCTGCCAACCGCCGACATCCGCGAGAAAGCTGAAGGCCGCCCCCGTATTGTGGCGGTGGACCCAATTGAAGAAGGGTGCGGCAGGCACGCTTTCACCATGCGCTAGCATGGTGCTGGCAAGGTACTTGCTCGCCTGATCGACAAACAGTAACAGGAGCGAGAGCCACAGCCAGCGCATCGCCTTTCCCGGCTCGTGGGCTTTCTCTGCGAGCCGACTGCCATAAGTAGACATATCCCCTTCCTCCTGACCCAATCTAGAATTTGCTCGCTGCTAAATAACAAGCGTCATGTACCCAACCGATGATGCCGACGAATTCGACGGAGCAGGAGCAGGCCGAGTCCGAGTGCGGTCAGGCCAAGGACAGGCCAATCCCGCCAGCGCACATAAGGGGGCGCGCCAGTTCGCGGTGTCACTTCGGCGCTGAGGGTGGCCACTTCGAACTGCGGAGCACGCTTGAGCACTTTGCCCTCATGATTGATGGCTGCTGTGATACCGGTGTTCGTGGCTCGAAGAAGGTCACGTCCGGTTTCGATGGCACGCATGCGTGCCATCTGGAAATGCTGGAGGGGGCCGAGCGAGCTGCCGAACCAGGCATCGTTGCTGACATTCACCAGTAACTGCGCTTCGGGCAGAAGCTCAGTGACTTCGGCACCAAAGACCGCCTCGTAGCAGATGAGTGCCCCTACGGGCACCCCTGCTGCATTCAGGACGTGCGCTTCCCGTCCCGGTGTGAAGTCGGACATGGGCGCCCCGAGCACGTCGAGGGCCGACCCCAAAAGATCCCGAAACGGAACATATTCACCGAAGGGCACCAGGTGGCGTTTGTAGTAGAAGCCTGAGGGATCGGAGAGGCTTACCACGGCGTTGTAGGTACGGCCCTCCGCCTCGCGTACCGGGACGCCAATCATTAACGATGTGCCTGCCTGATCGGCTAACGCCTCAAGCTCAGCAAGATATGCTTTGGCCTGGTCATGCCACATCGGGATTGCCGCTTCTGGCCAGATCACGATATCGGCTCCGAGATGCTGCGCGGTAAGCGCCTGATAGCGCTCAAGTGTGATGTCCCGGTATCTCGGGTCCCATTTCTTGTCTTGCGCGATGTTTCCTTGCAAGAGGACGACATCGATCGGGTCAGCGGCTGGCTGCGTCCATTCACGATCCAGCAGTTGCAAGCCGGCGAGGGTAGCGACTAACACGGCACCGACTACCGCAGCACGGCGCAGGCTTGGCCCCTGGACAACCCAGGCAAGCCCGCCAGCGAGAAGTGCCACCAGTAAACTCACGCCAAGCACGCCAAAGACGGGAGCGATAGTGGCAAGTGTGGTGTCGGTCTGGCTGTAGCCAATGAAGAGCCAGGGAAAGCCGGTCAAGAACCAGGTGCGCATCCATTCACTCAACACCCATGCCGCAGGTAGCCCTAGCCAGAGTGCCATTGCATCCATCTCAGGGCGCAGGCAGCGCACGAGGTACGCGACGCCCCATGGAAAGAGGGCGAGCAGCGAGACAAAGGCCGCCGTGACTAACACCGCCACCACGGGGCCATTGCCGTACTGGCTAATGCTGATAAAGACCCAGGAGACACCCACGCCGAAGTAGCCAAGGCCAAAGAGGTAGGCCGACCACAGCGCCTGACGCCTTGAAGACTGCGCGGTCAGGACAAAAAATGTTGCCAGAGCGATCACCGCAAGCCATGCCCAGCCCACAGGGGCAAAGGCAAGCGGCATGGCGCCTCCAGCAAGTAGAGCCATCCCCCCTGTCAGAAGCGGCTTATAGCGCACGCCCGTGTATAGGCTAGAGGGTAGCGCGCACTTATCACCCAATGCTCTCTCGCCTCCGAATCCAGGATCAACCCTGTGGCTCATGCTTTCTTGCTCCGCTTAATCAAGCTGCGTCAATTCATTCGGCCGGCTGGCCAGGGTGGCAAAGTGAATGTTTCTGGACTCGACTAGGTGCGCCGTAAGCTGGGAGCTGCTTCGTATTCGGCCAGCACGACAGTGGCTGTGTTGGGGAGCAGTACGTTAGCTTTGCGATACCACCCCTTCCAAGCCCGCTGATACCAGAACGAACAGGACGAAGCCGCCTATGAAAGCCAGCGGTGAGATGTGCGTATCGTCACCGCTCTCGTGAGCCTCGGAGACCATATCTTCGATGGCAGCGACCGTGAGAAGGCCTGCCGTGAACGTCAGTGCCGCTAGCTTAAATGCCTCCGGCTGGTTCCTGAGTACGAAGTAAGCAAAGACGGCTGCCGAGAGCACAGGAATCGCGAAGGAAGCAGAGAGCAGTATCCGCTTGCTACGAGGGATTCCTTTATCTTTCATGGTGGCGATCGTCGCAAAGCCCTCAGGAACATCGGCGAGAACCTGACCCGCCGCCAGGATTATCGCGACCGACGGTGAGACCGCCGACCCCGCCCCGATCAGGAGGCCATCGCTGAACAGGTCGATGGATACGGCGATATAGATCATCCAGACACTCGTCTGACCGCCTTCTCCCTGCTGGCCTTGTCGCTTCTGGAGACTCTCAACGAGCTTCTCGATACCTACGTAAGCAATGCCGCCCAGCGCGAAAGCGAGGGCGATTACCCAGGCTGAGAGGTTCTCTAGCACGCGCGGCATGATTTCAACCGCCACCACCGCAATGACGAGGCCGGCAGCGCCGTGAAGGGCGTAATTGAGACGGCGCCCGGTAGTTCGGGAGGCCTCCGCAGCGAGCCCACCACTAAAATTGCCTAAGGCGGGCAACAGCGCCAGGCCGAGTACCAGCCAGATACTATCCATCATCTTCCTTCCTTGGTTGATTCCTAGATACGCTACCTTGCTGGCTCCGAGCCTTCGCGCTATATGCTGTCGTTCAGGCCTAGCGCGCTTGTACAGCCACTTCGATCAAGTGTCCCAGGCATCGATAGCTGCGTACCGTGCAGCCTCACCCCTTGAGCGCCAGGATGCGCCGAGCGCCGTTGAGGACGATCAGGCCCACGATGGTACCGATAATCAGGTCGGGGTAGCTGGACCCCGTCCAGGCGACCAAGGCACCGGCGGCGATGACGCCCATGTTGATCACCACATCATTGGCCGAGAATATCCAGCTTGCCTTCATATGCGCGCCGCCTTCGCGGTGCTTGGATATCAACAGCAGGCAACCGGTATTGGCGATCAACGCGACGAAGGCGATCGCCATCATCATCAGCGATTCAGGCTCACTACCGAAAACAAAGCGTCGCACCACCTCGACGAGTACGCCGATAGCCAAAATCAGTTGCAGTACCCCTGCCAGATGCGCGGCACGTACCTGCATTTTCGCACTGCGCCCTACGGCATAGAGAGCCAGGCCATAGACGGCTGCATCGGCAAACATATCCAGGGAATCAGCGATCAGGCCGGTAGACTGGGCGATCAGGCCAGCAGTCATTTCCACCACGAACATGATCGCATTGATACCGAGCAACACGCGCAGAGTGCCTGACTCCTGCGTAGCAGAGACTGCCGAGCTCTCAGCGGCCTTGATCGTCTCTGGGTCGGCAATGACGGTTTCCTGAAGAGAGGCGCCTAGCCCCAAGGTCGCCAGTTTCGCGGTAATGGGCTCAGCCTCGCCGTCATGCACGACCTCCAATCGGCGGTTCGACAAGTCGAAGGACAGCGTTCGAATCTCATCAAAGCCGTTCAGCGCCAAGCGGATCATCCGTTCTTCTGAGGGACAATCCATCTTCGGCACAGCATACACGCTGACCCATTCCCCTGACGCTTCGGAGGAGACCGGCATATCGGTATCCGCTGCAGGCGTTGCATCGCAGCTACATGGGCCACCACAGGCTTTACTCACGATACGGCTCCAGTTAACCAACATAGATTGCTAGTATTAAAAACTATATAGCTACTATAAGGTCAATGGGACAGATGATCCGTTGAGGAGTAAGCCTGATGCGCATTGGTCAGTTAGCCCAGATAGCGGGTATCGACACGCAGACGATCCGCTTCTATGAGCAGCAGGGCCTGTTGCCGCCGCCAGAACGGCAGGAGAATGGTTACCGTGTCTATACCGAGAAGCATGGCGAGTGGCTTGCCTTTATCCGCCGCTGCCGAATTCTGGACCTGTCACTGACAGAGATTCGCGAGCTACAGAGCTATCAGGACGACCCTCGCCAGCCCTGTACCGCCGTCAACGCCATGCTCGATGACCACATCTCTCATGTGCGGTCGCAGATAACTGCTCTGCAAGCGCTTGAGCAACAACTCGTTTCACTGAGGGCGAGTTGCAACGAGGGTCGGGAGATCAATGCCTGCGGCATCCTGACGGGGATCAGCGAGGAGAGCAAACAACAGCTGTATAGGGCTAGCTCAGGCCGTAAGGACTGAGCAGAGACATGCCGGACCTTGCAGTGACATTGTGAATGCATGGTGTGTTGATCGCGAAGCCTCACTGCGTATCTCGGCATGCGAACCTGGGCGTTGCTGCAAACTTGCAGGGGCCGTGAAGAAGAGTCGTCATCAACCAGGTAATCCGCTGAGCTGATGGTTGGTTCCGTCATCATGATATGAGCCAATCAACCAAAAAATCCGGATACCCTAATAGACATAGTTATTCTTACTTTTAGAGATCAGTTTTTACTGTATTCGCAGGCGCCAAGCAATGCAGATCTCAGGGAGACTTGGCGTTGATCAATACCATTATTCCGGCCAGCTTCTCTTCGGATGATCTACCGTCGTCTGTCTTCAAAAGGTTTTCTATTGCCGTGAGGGTCGCAGAAGCGTTAGATTCTGCTTTAAGAATCTCTTGGATTTCTGGATCTTGTGTAAGGTGAATGTAGGTCGAAAGGGTGTCCTTAGAAGCATGGTGTGAATCCTTACGCACAATTGCCATTGCCACATCCAAGATGTTCACCTTGGACTTTTTCGAAAGTTTGCTTATATTTTTCGCAACCAGGATTGTGAAATAGCGGTGGCGGAAATTGTGGTAGGAAACCTCTTGAAGTAAATCCTTGTGCTTGGATGAATTTGCAACAACTCGATAATACGAGTTGAAGGTCGTGCGTGACATTGGGAGGCCGCTGTCTTCGCTAACAAATATTCTGTCATGAAGCAGGCTGTGTGGATGCAGGCTATGGGTAAGCGATACGAATTTGTATAATTCTTGTAGCTCAGGTCGAGGAATCAAAATTTGCCGCAAGCATCCCTTGTACTTGCCTTTGAGAACTGGAATGTTTCTGACGAGATCGTTGTTCTTGAAGGCGTGAATGATTGAACTCGCGGGGATATTTATCGCTTCTTCGATCCGGCATCCTGTAAATTCCAGAAGGGTGGAAAGCGCGTACCATCTATCAATTATGTACTGATTAGATGTGTATTCATGAATGGCATCGTGCCACGCGCTTAGCTCGTTGTTACGAATAAAGCTTATTGGTTTTATTGGTGTGTCTTTTAGGTTTTCTATACATGGGTGTGTTAGGAACCGTACTTTTCGCCTCTGGAAATTGTAATAATCTTCTGTGGCGTTAATCTGAAACTCATGAGCGCCAGGGTCGGTTGTGAGGAGCTTTGCAAATTTGTTTTCCTGTTGGGTGTGTTCCAGTAGGAGTAGTATGTATCTAACAATTCTTTTTAAAGTGGTGGAGTTGGGATTTTCAAATTTTTGTTTGTGCCTGACAAAGTCGTACAATGTTTCGTCGGTGGCGTCGAAGATGGTTAGCTTGTTAGATTCAAGATAGCCTTGAAAGACATTTAATGTTTCTGCTCGACTAAATACGGTCTTGGGTGACGGGCGCGCTCCGTAGCTGTTGGGCCCACCACTATACTGTGTTAGGTAGTTGTTGATCTCCCAGCAGAAATTGCCCTTTGAGTCAAATATAAGGGGTAGTGGTGGGGGGGTGGTATGACCATGGTTGAAAAGAAAATCAAGACGGGGAGATTTCGCTGTATGTATCATAGTTTCACCAGCGTTAAGTGCGCTCTATCAAGGGCTTGGGTATGGCTCTTTAGAACTTGCTGGTATCTAAGATCTTGACGCGTTTGCTCGTCTACTCTTGAGGTTAATTGAATATATGCGCGGTACATTTCAGCAACTGTGTTGGTAAGGTAGTCGATTTGGTTTTTTAAAATGGTGATTTCCTCTTGCTGTGAGCGCTTTGTTGTTCGTTTTTGAGGTGGGGGCGCCTCGGCGGCGGTGGTCAATTCGTTATATGCTTTTAGGGCTACAGAAAGTTGTTCTGCATATTCTTTGTTGTAGGGTTCTTGTGAGGTGTTGTATGAGCAGGATGATACTTCTAGAGTGCCGTCCTCCCACGCTAACGTAGCTTTGAAGGGGATTCCCCTCTTGCTTTTGAATACGTCTAATGTCGGAATTCTTTGGTTGTCTCGAACTGCTTTCCTAAGCAGTATGATTTTGTTAAGCAAGCTTTGTGTTTTGGCCTGTTTTTCCTTTAGCTTGGCTTTTGATGTTTCGCCTTTCGAATAACGGCTCATGTTATCTGCTCGCATATATAAAGATTTTTTGGTTGTTCATAATCTTTAGTTTGATGTCGTGATGGTTTGCCAGTTCTTGGAGGTGTTCGGACAACAAAGTGTGATCCCCTAGTTTTATTTCTCGTTCACATTTGGAAAAAACGTCCAGTAATTCTTCGTCGACCAAGACATCCTTGCCTACGTGGCCCTCCAAGAAGTCAATTAGAAATTCGAGAGTGTCTCGCTCCCATTCAGGTTGGTTCGAGATGTCAGCGTAGTAGAGTGTTACATTCGGTTCGATGTGTCCCATCATCCATCGCAACGGTTCAATTTCAGTGCTTCCGCTCAAGTAGAAGAAGAAGGCTGCGAAGAAACGTCTGAATTGATGAGGGCGTGCATACCATCGTGTTTCGTCTGTGGTTGGTGTTTGAATCCAATCAGAGTATTGATCAAGTATTTTACGAAAAGTTGTCTCATTTCGGTCTTTCCCTTTCTGTGCGCCAGAGGGCCAGATTGAAGTCATCCCTGGATGGCGATCCTCCATGAATTCGATATATTCGTAAATAAAGTCCCAAATGACTTTAGGGATTGGGCGCTTAATAATTTCAAGCTCATAGCTGTTGCTGGCTTTCGGGATCTTAAGTTTCAAGTCCCATAAGCCATCCAGTTTTGATATTGTTAGGCAATTGGCGTCGAGCAAGGAGGCGCTCAACACACGGCAAGCTGAAAAAGTATGTATCAGGATGCGGGTTGTAATGGCGTAGAAGCCAATCAACTCGTCAGTAGAAATGTGCTCTCGCAAAATAGAATTGCAGTTGATTCCACCTCTGGTTCTGCCGCATTTCCCATACGTTTTGATATTGAGGTGCTGCAATGCCTTCGGGATTGGCACCGCCTCTAAGGTCTGTTTCTTGAAGGTGTGTACGTTTGATTTGATTGTGCTGGCCGCGTACCGTCCAATAATTTCCTTGTTGTAGTGGTCGTCAAGCTTTTTAATATATTCTCGGATATGTGGCGCATAGTCGCGGTGAAAGATAATCGCGTTGCTGATGTAGTGGAATGCTACGTTTGTAGGCATCAATGGTGTTTGGTTTTTCTCGATAAACCTCCCGGGCATGTTGTTTAGAATGTCTGAAATTTCATGTGCTCCAACCTCAAAAGGATGAGATTGCTGTTCCTTTGTGGAGTGCAGGTAAGCTAGGTTGGTGCATTTGTTTTGTAGTGTGCAAATGCTGAGGCTATCTTTATCATCCTCTTCTTTTTCAGCGTAGGTGCAGGCGAATTCTCGGCAGATATCAAGCTTGTTGTTTTTGAGCTTCTGAATAATGATCTTTTTAGTAATAGGGGGGATCCCCATATTGGAGATCAAGGGAGCAATAGTTGTCAGTCCTCTGGATGCTGATCCTAATTCTGAATTAAGCTTGGCGATATTTATTCCCATGAATGTTAAATCATGAGCTTCTAGGAAGGTTTTCACATCGTCCAGAGTGATGTCGGCCAAGGTTACGATCTTAGGAGCATTGCTTGAGCGAGCCCGTGCCTCGTACACATGATCGGCAATTTCAAAGGCTGTCCTCACAAATGAAACAAGCGCATTCGGTCGTTTCGATTTTGAGCTTTCAATCAAGGCAATGGCTGATGACTTTAAGTCCCTGATAAATAAGTTCCACACTAGATCTGCTGTGGATGACTCGTCGAATAGCTTATAATCGAAGCTAATCTTTACATAGTGTCTAGTGTTTGGATCAACTGAGGCAGACACGCTTGTTCCGGTTTTTGGCACATACCATTCTCTATTTGTGGAGGCAGGGTGAATCCAATTAGGAAGAACGGCTTGGGATGACGGTGGCGATGGTGTGATTTTTTGAGATTTCTCGTTATTCACTAACGGATACCTCAAGGAGATCAAAGTCCATGCGTTTAGGTTTGGCATCGGCTAGCAGTTTAATCATTTTGCGACTGCCTTCTTCTTGGATCTTTGTGATAATCGTCTTGCATGTTGAAGTGAGATTGTCGTCTTTCCCGAATGTTGCATATGAGACGACAAGCTCAATCGTTTGAGGCGAGCAGAGAAAGTAAATCATATGGCTTGGATTGCTTTCTGCTGCTTGGGGGGAGGTAGCTCTGATTTGCTTCACGGCGTAAATGAGCTGGGCTTGGGCTATCTCATAACTTTCACCACTGTGGTGACTTGTATAGGGTGTAATTTCTTCGGCTATTAGGAGCTGAATATTTTGATGGTCACGGAGTTTCTTTCGGTATACAAACTCTTGGATTGACGGTGGTACGTAGTTTCGCAAGGCGGTCAGTAACGAGTTGCCAAGGTATAGGCTTGTTTCCAGAGTGTCGCCACCGCTCTCGATCCACTTAAGCAGGCCACGTGAAACTCTGATTTTGGGCATGGTAGGCTCAGCTTCAGCTACCCATGGGGGAAGCGAATCAATGATTGCCTTGAAAGTGCTTTTTCGTCTCGTGTTTAAGATACGGTAGAGATGCTCATCCCATTGACGAGTGGGGCTAGACCCATCCATGACGAAAAGATAGTTGGAGTTCAAAGCCTTGGAGTGCTGAGTTCTCATTTGTAACAGCATCCATAGCGTAGTATTAGCGTCTATACTTTCTGCATCGACTTTAATCTCGTTCGAAGCTTTTGGTGCATGACGCTCAATTAATTTGTTAGCCCGGGGTTTAAGGGTAGTGACGGTGATCCCACCATCCTCGCGGATGGTGACGAATTGCCCATCTTTCGTTTTCTTTACTTGGGCGTTTGCCAAGTCGATGACGTTAATTCCAAGCTCATCAATAATGATGCACATCGCCGCAACAGCAAATTCGTCAGTGATTCCCAAGTATGATTTAATTTCCATTAAAGACCAGGAGTAAATGTGATGTGATCCAGGAAATGATTTGCGAGTAAAAAGGCCGTCTTGTTCTGTGGCTAGGTACGCAACAGAGTTAATGAAGCCATTTGGGTGGGAGGGTGAGAAAAAACTAATATGTTGGCCGGTGCCAAAGCCTCTCAGGTTAGGATCTAAGTTGTCCTTTGTTGGTCGAATGGCAATTACATCGCTTCTGCGAATAATGTCTGGGGTTTTCAAGTAACGCGCAAAACCTTCTGCAACAACATGTTTGCATTTGGAGAGAATGACAGCTCTATGTTTTTCGATTTGTTGCGCAATTTCGCTCAAAGCGATTTCCATGGAGGCTGCTTGAACAGCATGTTCCAAAGTCAGATAACCAAGGATATTGCATTCTTTTTCCGAGAATACGTCTGACGATTTGGTGATTGGGGGGATCAGCGCATTACTAGGCAGTTTCTTGGCTTTTTGAAGCCTGTTTAAGTAATGACGAACTGCTGTGTAGTCAGAGATTACGGTAACTTCTTTGACCGGCTTGCCTGTGGTTTTTGATATTGCACTACGGCGATGAAAGAGAAATGTCCGACATGCATTGGTAATCACCCCAGAGTTCCGATGCCATTCCGGATCAAGGTCGTGAGCGATCATGAAAAATTCGCGGATGAAGGGCGCCCGACGCTTTGGAGGATGCTTTTCCACCCAGGTCAGGATGTCCTTAGGACAGCAGGTTTTGATACCATTCAAGAAATTTTCCAGTTTCCCGCTCATCACGTTCCTACCTGAAGTTGGTTCAGATAGGAAGCGTAGATGGAGATTTGGCTTCCGCAAGGGTGAAAGGCATGAACAGTATGGCTTTGCAGCGCGTTGGCCTCGTAGGAGCGACCCTACCTGAACCCATCCAAATACTGCTTCCTTTGCAGGCGCGCCTGATGAGCCAGGCGCTGCGCAAGATCACCGGTAACATCAAGAACGCCAACTGCCTGGTGATCTTCATCAACCAGATTCGTATGAAGATCGGTGTGATGTTCGGTAGCCCGGAAACCACCACCGGTGGTAACGCGCTGAAGTTCTATGCCTCGGTTCGCCTGGACATCCGTCGTACCGGCGCGGTGAAGGAAGGCGAAGAGGTCGTGGGTAGCGAAACCCGAGTGAAGATCGTCAAGAACAAGGTCGCGCCACCGTTCCGTCAGGCCGAGTTCCAGATTCTGTATGGCAAGGGCATCTACCGTAATGGCGAGATCATCGATCTCGGCGTGCAGCAGGGCCTGGTCGAGAAGTCGGGTGCCTGGTACAGCTACAAGGGCAACAAGATCGGTCAAGGCAAGGCCAATGCAGCCAAGTACCTGGAAGACAACCAGGAAGTGGCGCGCGAAATCGAAGGTCTGATTCGCGAGAAGTTGCTGGTCAGCAGCGCTCCGGCAAAGGCTCCGGCTGCCGATCTGGCTGATGCTGAAGTAGACTTCTAAGCCATTAGAGCATGACCGTCGTACTGGATAACCCGCTCGCCGTCAGGCGGGCGGCCATGGATCTGCTGGCGCGACGTGAGCATGGGCGTGTCGAGCTTACGCGCAAGTTGCGCAAGCGTGGCGCCCCCGAAGACATGATCGACGCGGCCTTGCAGCGGCTGTCAGAGGAGGGCTTGCTATCCGAGGCCCGCTATCTGGAAAGCTTCGTCGCTTATCGTGCGCGTGCTGGTTACGGTCCGCTGCGTATTCGCGAGGAACTCGGCCAGCGTGGGCTCGCGCGTGGTGATATTGATCAGGCTCTGCGTGAAAGCGGTATCGACTGGTTCGAGCAGTTGCGTGAAACCTGGCAGCGCAAGTTTGCCGGTCGGCTTCCGGGTGATGCTCGTGAGCGTGCTCAACAAGGCCGGTTCCTGGCCTACCGTGGCTATTCGCTGGATATGATTGGGCGTCTGCTGCGCGGTTGCGACGAATAGCTCGTCAGTCTGCTCAGACTGGCTGGACGGCCAGCTGACGTAGATGGCTCGGCACGTCTGGTGCGCCGGCCAGGCGCAGTCCCTCGCCAAGCGCAGTGGCTTCCTGATGCTCTTTGGGCAGGAGGAGGAACTCTGGGGTGCCGGCTTTCTTCAGTAGTGACAGGCGTGCATAGGGTATGCCGTTGTCCAGTAGCAGCCCCATGAAGCTGGGGTCGCTCCAAGCCGCTTCTGGCATGGCCAGTACGTGATAGCGCTTTTGCAGGTTGTCCAGGCCCGCTTCATTCAAGCGATAGCGAGCCAGATTGGCTGGCAGCAGCACTTCCAGTTCGCGTCTGCGCGCATAGGCGATTGCTCCAGCGAAGGCTTCGCCTTGCACATCCCCTGACCAGAAGGTGCGCGAGCCGCGCCAGTTGGCCTGACGCAGCTCGATCGGTTCGCCAGCGAGAAAACGCGGCAACGCCAGGCCGATGGTTTTGACGAAATCCTTGTAGCTGATGATGCGCACCTGCTTGCAATGTTCGCTTGCTGCGTAGTCTTCGAAGCTCACGTAGCCTGGCGCAGGGCAAGGGTAGGCGAAGCCGTCGATCAGGCGCAGATCGAAAGACTGCAGTTGCTGCATTTGCGCTTCCACTACTTGAGTCAGTGCGCAATGGGCCTGTGCTTTGTCTTCCTGTACCGGGCCGGAGAGCGCACCGCGAGGCAGGTTGAGCAGAAGCTGCAATTGCGGGCCGTCATGCCAACCAATACTTTCGACCGCTGTAGGCAACGGTTTGAATGGCAGGCGCAGGGCGCTGGCTCTGGCGAATATCTGTCGTGAGTTGCGGCCGAGCAGACCCATGCGCTGGGCCAGGGCTGCCAGGCGGCTGCTGAGAGTTGAGGATTCGGACAGGCTCATGGCCGGCAGATCGCTCCTGAAGCGTCTGCTGCAGTGTGGCAGACGCGGATGGCTATTGCCCATATAGCGTAGCGCGGCGCGGGAGTGCCTGTCGCGTTGCGGGTCTGTGGCAAAATAGCCGCATTCATTTGCGAGGGTGCCTCCATGCCCAGCTTGGTGCTGGATATTGCGTTATCGGCCGAACGATTGCAGGCCATCTATCGTGGCCAGGCCAACCGGATTATGGCGCAAAGCCGGGATGGGCGCCGCGTCAGTTTGCCGGCCCACCATCTGCGGCCGTATCTGACTCACGCCGGTATCTTTGGTTCCTTCGTACTGGAATTCAGTAACTCCGGCGAGCTGCTGAGTTTACGCCCTTTGGACTGATCTGGCGCGCTTGCCTCGCGCCGACGACGCCTGCGCGGCTATAATCGCCGGCTGCCAACCCTCTACCTGTCGAGCTGAGCCTGATCATGTACTCCCTGGCCCGCGAGCTGCTGTTCAAACTGTCCCCGGAAACCTCTCATGAGCTGTCCATCGATCTGATCGGTGCAGGTGGCCGGCTGGGGCTCAATGGCTTGCTGACCAAGGCGCCGACCAGCCTGCCAGTAAACGTGATGGGTTTGCAGTTCGCCAATCCGGTCGGTCTGGCGGCAGGGCTGGACAAGAACGGCGATGCCATCGATGGCTTCGCCCAGCTCGGCTTCGGTTTCGTCGAGATCGGTACCGTTACCCCGCGTCCGCAGCCGGGCAACCCCAAACCGCGCCTGTTTCGTCTGCCGGAGGCCGAGGCGGTGATCAACCGCATGGGTTTCAACAACCATGGTGTCGATCACCTGCTCGAGCGGGTCAAGGCAGCGAAGTTCAAGGGTGTGCTGGGTATCAATATCGGCAAGAACTTCGATACGCCAGTCGAGCGGGCGGTGGACGATTACCTGGCCTGCCTGGACAAGGTGTACGCCCACGCCAGCTACGTCACGGTCAACGTCAGCTCACCCAATACACCGGGGCTGCGCAGTCTGCAGTTCGGCGATTCGCTGAAGGAGTTGCTCGAGGCGCTGCGTCGTCGTCAGGAGGATCTGGCTCAGGAGCACGGTAAGCGCGTGCCATTGGCGATCAAGATCGCCCCGGACATGAGTGACGAAGAAACCGCGCTGGTGGCATCAGCGCTGCTGGGCGCCGATATGGATGCGGTGATCGCCACCAATACCACGCTCAGCCGTGAAGGTGTCGAAGGTCTGGCCCATGGGGATGAGGCCGGCGGCTTGTCGGGCGCGCCGGTACGCGACAAGAGTACGCATATCGTCAAGGTGCTGGCGGGTGAACTGTCGGGTCGTCTGCCGATCATTGCGGTGGGCGGTATTACCGAGGGCAAGCATGCGGCCGAGAAGATCGCCGCGGGTGCGAGCCTGGTCCAGATCTATTCGGGTTTCATCTACAAGGGGCCGGCACTGATTCGCGAGGCGGTGGATGCGATTGCCGCGCTGCGTAAATAAGCCGCATAAATAAATAGGGCTCCCGAAGGAGCCCCTGGGCTTGCGCCCGCCGCCCGGAGGGGGTCGGCATGGTGAAGTCGGGTGTGATCCTGATCAGCCGACAGCGTGAAGTTCGTTGAGTCGATGAATACCGGCCGTGCCGGTCAGCCCATCCCAGTTATCGCCACGGCCCTCACGCCAGCCATTGAGCCAGGCCTGACGAACCGAAGGTAGGGTAAAGGGGCAAAGTTCGCGGGATTTACCATTGATGCCGTACTGATAGCCGCGCAAAAAAGCTCTTTCTAACGGATCACGCTTAAGTCTTCTCATAGGGTGTTGCCCTCACTGTTGACTGTTATGTCCCGTTGGCCTTGTGGCAAGGCCGGGCAGAAATCTTCTGCCTACGAAAGTCCGCTGCCGGCGTGGCGAACTTTCTGTGCCTGCGCCGTTGCGGCGAAAGCCTTAGGTAGTGTTCTAACGAATGCACTGGGGCCTGTGAATGATCGATTTGTCATAAGGGCGTAACCTAAATGCGGGTGAGGCCATAAGGGCGCTGGAGATACGTCCAGCATCTTTCAGCCAGACGCCGTCATATCTGGCTGTGCACGCTGATGCCGTCATTTTGCTAGTGCAAATGAGAGTGCTTGCTTATTCCGACGAAGGGTCGCGCTGTGACCTTTTGTCACTTATTTTGAGTCGAGGTGCGCCGCTGCACCTCCCTGATTGCCATAGGCAGTGGAACATCCATGTCTGAACGTTACGAAATCGTGCTGACCTGCCCCAAGGGGCTCGAGGGTCTGTTGCTGGAAGAGGCCCGGGGGCTGGGGCTGGAAGATGCACGCGAGCAAACGGCCGCAGTCCGCGGTCATGCCGAAATCGAGGTGGCCTATCGACTGTGCCTGTGGTCGCGCCTGGCCAACCGCGTGCTGCTGGTGCTGTCGCGCTTTGCCATGAACAACGCCGACGAGCTTTATGACGGCGTGCAGGCAGTGGACTGGCGCGACCATCTGGAGCCGTCCGGCAGCCTGGCGGTGGAGTTCAGTGGCAATGGTTCGGGGATCGACAACACCCACTTCGGCGCACTCAAGGTCAAGGATGCGATTGTCGATCGGTTGCGTACGGCGGGTGGCGAACGGCCCAGCATCGACAAACTCAACCCGGACCTGCGCGTGCACCTGCGCCTGGATCGCGGTGAGGCGGTGCTTTCCCTGGACCTCTCCGGCCACAGCCTGCACCAGCGTGGTTACCGCCTGCAGCAGGGGGCTGCGCCGCTGAAAGAGAACCTGGCTGCGGCAGTGCTGATCCGTGCCGGTTGGCCGCGTATCGCTGCCGAGGGTGGCGCATTGGCCGACCCGATGTGCGGTGTGGGTACCTTTCTGGTGGAGGCGGCGTTGATGGCTGCCGATATCGCCCCCAATCTCAAGCGTGAGCGTTGGGGCTTCTCCAATTGGCTGGGCCATGTGCCGGCAATCTGGAAGAAGCTGCATGCCGAGGCCGAGCAGCGCGCCGCGGTGGGGCTGGCCAAGCCACCGCTGTGGATTCGTGGTTATGAAGCCGACCCGCGCCTGATCCAGCCTGGGCGCAATAACGTCGAGCGCGCCGGCCTGTCCGACTGGGTGAAGATCTATCAGGGCGAGCTGGGCAGTTTCGAGCCGCGCCCGGACCAGAATCAGAAGGGCCTGGTGATCAGCAACCCGCCATACGGCGAACGCCTGGGCGACGAAGCCAGCCTGTTGTACCTCTACCAGAACCTCGGCGAGCGTCTGCGTCAGGCCTGCCTGGGATGGGAGGCGGCGGTATTCACCGGCGCGCCCGAACTGGGCAAGCGTATGGGCCTGCGCAGCCACAAGCAGTATGCGTTCTGGAACGGCGCACTGCCCTGCAAACTGCTGTTGATCAAGGTGCAGACCGAGCAGTTCGTTACCGGTGAGCGGCGTGCGCGCGAAGACGATCAAGAGCCAGCGCAGGATGCGCCGCAACAGGCACGTTTGTCCGAAGGTGGGCAGATGTTCGCCAACCGCCTGCAGAAGAACCTCAAGCAGTTAGGCAAGTGGGCACGCCGCGAAGGCGTCGAGTGCTATCGGCTGTACGATGCCGACATGCCCGAGTATGCCGTGGCGGTCGATCTGTACCGTGACTACGTACATGTTCAGGAATATGCCGCGCCGCGCTCAATCGATCCGGACAAGGCTCAGGCGCGCCTGCTCGATGCCCTGGCCGCGATCCCGCAGGCGCTGGGCGTGGCGCAGAGCCGCGTGGTGATCAAGCGTCGTGAGCGCCAGACGGGCACCAAGCAGTATCAGCGTCAGGCCGCGCAGGGCGAGTTCATGGAGGTGAATGAAGGCGGGGTCAAACTGCTGGTCAACCTCACCGACTATCTGGATACCGGGCTGTTCCTCGATCACCGTCCGTTGCGCCTGCGTCTGCAGCGCGAGGCCGCTGGCAAGCGCTTCCTCAACCTGTTCTGTTACACCGCGACGGCTACCGTGCATGCGGCCAAGGGTGGCGCGCGCAGCACCACCAGCGTGGATCTGTCGAAAACTTACCTGGACTGGGCGCGGCGTAATCTCGCGCTCAACGGTTTTTCCGACAAGCACCGTCTGGAGCAGGGCGATGTGATGACCTGGCTGGCAGAGGATCGCGGTGAGTACGAGCTGATCTTCATCGATCCGCCGACCTTCTCCAATTCCAAGCGCATGGAAGGCGTGTTCGATGTACAGCGTGACCACGTCGAACTGCTCGACCTGGCCATGGCGCGTCTGGCCCGTGGCGGTGTGTTGTATTTCTCCAACAACTTCCGCAAGTTCCAGCTGGATGAAAGCCTGGTGGCGCGCTATCAGGTCGAAGAGATCAGCGCGCAGACGCTGGACCCGGACTTCGTCCGCAACCCGAAGATCCACCGCGCCTGGCGTTTCACTGCACGCTGATCGTAGCCCGGATGCAATCCGGGGGCTCTTTTGAACCTAAGCCCCGGATTGCATCCGGGCTACAGCGTGGTCAGCGTTTGGGTTGTTTGTAGGTTTCCAGCAGCACCTGATCGAGGATCGAGGTGGCGCCCCAGGGCTTCGGGTCGTTGAGGATGGCCACCACGGCCCAGTCCTGGCCGTTGCTGTCGCGGCTGTAGCCGGCAATGGCGCGCACATTGTTCAGGGTGCCGGTCTTGATGTGTGCCTCACCCACCAGCGGCGTGCGCTGCAGGCGTCGGCGCATGGTGCCGTCCATTGCCACCAGTGGCATCGAGCTGCGGAACTCGGCAGCGTAAGGGCTGCGCCAGGCCGCCTGGAGGATCAGCGCCATTTCCCGTGCGCTGATGCGTTCGGCGCGCGACAGGCCGGAGCCATTCTCCATCACCAGATGCGGCGCCGTGATGCCTTTGCGGGCCAGCCAGCTGCGAATGACGCGCTGCGCGGCCATGGCGTCATCCTTGTCGGCTTCCGTACGGAACTGCGCGCCGATGCTGAGAAACAGCTGCCGAGCCATGGTGTTGTTGCTGTACTTGTTGATGTCGCGAACGATCTCCACCACATCCGGGGAGAAGGCGCGCACCAGCATGCGGGCTTTTTCCGGAACAGGGCCCAGACGGTCCTTGCCAAGAATCTTGCCGCCCAGTTCCTGCCAGATACCGCGTACCGCGCCGGCGGCGTAGCTGGGATGGTCGAGCAGCGACAGGTAGGTCTGCGCACTGCAGCCTTCAGCCAGTTGGCCGCTGACGATCAGGGTCGTGCCGTCGTACTGCTCCACCGCGTTATAGCGGATATCGGGCCAGGCCGGACAGGTTGCAGCCTTGAGCACGCGAACCTGATTGTCGATACGGACAGTGGCGATTGGCGGGTCCATGGCGATATGCACCTTGCCGCCTTCGGCGCGCGTGATGAAACGCTGCGCCTTGAGGTTGACCAGCAGGGAGTCGGGTTTGACCAGGAAGGGTTTGTTGGCGTCGCCGCCGTCATCATTGAACGCTGGTAACTGCGGGGCAACGAAGAAGCTGCGATCGAGCACCAGATCGCCTTGAACCTGGCGCACGCCGTTGATGCGCAGATCGCGCAGCAGCAGCCAGAGTTTCTCCATGTTCAGTTTCGGGTCGCCGCCACCCTTGAGGTAGAGGTTGCCATGCAGCACGCCATCGTTCAGTGGACCATCGGCATAGAACTCGGTCTTCCATTGATGGTTGGGCCCCAGCAATTCCAGGGCGGCGTAGGTGGTCACCAGCTTCATGGTGGAGGCCGGGTTGACCGAGATATCGGCATTGAACTGCAGGCCGCCAGCCTGCCCGCCCAGAGGCACGGTCATCACCGACAGCGAGTTGTTGGAAATCTTGTTGGCCTTCAGCGCCTGCTCGACCTTGGCAGGGAGTGCGGCGCTGGCAGCGTGGCAGGACAGGGCGAGGGGGAGAAGCAGGGCGCTCAGCGCCAGTTGACGAAACCGCTGAATCATCGACAAGAACCTTCCGCAGTCAGGCGGGAGTGACGTGGGAGACAGACAAACGACAGTCCGACTCGGGGAAAAGTTGCCGGCATTATGCCGCAAGATTCTGCTCGCAGTCGGCCCCGCCGGGTTAAAAACAGTCACTGCAAACAGCGGGCGTTCAACATGTTCGAAGGGCCGGCAGGACGATACAAAACGGGCGCTCTGGCGGCGAAACTGCTAGAGTGCCGCGCGTTATTACCTTTGAGGATTGTTTCATGGCGACCAACCGTTCCCGCCGTCTGCGCAAGAAGCTCTGCGTCGATGAATTCCAGGAGCTGGGCTTCGAGCTGACCCTGAACTTCAAGGCCGACTTGAGCGACCAGACCCTCGACGATTTCGTCGATCAATTCCTCGATCAGGCCATCGCCGGCAATGGTCTGGATTACGTAGGTGGCGAAGACTTCGGTCTGGTCTGCCTGGCCAAGCGTGGCTCGGTCAACGAGGAGCAGCGTGCTGCCGTCGAGGCCTGGCTGAAAGGCCGTGACGAACTGGAGAAGTTCGAACTCAGTCCGTTGCAGGACGTCTGGTACCCGGAAAACCCGATCAACCAGGCTTGATCGCTACTCGGCGCCGGGTTCTCTGGCGCCAGTCATCAGGTAGGGTGCGCCGCGCGCACCCAGCGTTTGACCTGATGCCGAAGCTCGGTGCGCGGAGCGCCCCCTACAGAGCTCCGGCTTTTTCCAGCAGCATCTGCTCGTCCACCTGATCGATCTGTTCGGCCTTCATGAAACGCTCGGCGTAGCGCCGGTAGATGCCTGCGCGAATGAACAGAGCGAACAGCTGCGGGTCGATGTGCGCGCCCTTGCACATGCCGACCATGATGTTCAGTGCCTCCGACAGCGTCTTGCCCTTCTTGTAGGGGCGATCCACTGCCGTCAGGGCTTCGAAGATATCGGCGATCGCCATCATGCGTGCCGGCAGGCTCATCTGTTCGCGCGTCAGGCGTTTGGGATAGCCCGTGCCGTCCATCTTCTCGTGGTGCCCACCGGCGATCTCAGTGACATTCTGCAGATGCTTGGGGAAGGGCAGGCGGTCGAGCATCAGGATGGTCTGCACGATGTGGTGGTTGATGATGTAGCGCTCTTCGGCCGTCAGCGTGCCGCGGGCGATGCTCAGGTTGTGCAGTTCGCCACGGTTGAATTTGTATTGCGGCACTTCCAGCTTGAAGCCCCAGCGATTGTCTGGCGCGATCACCTCCTGCTCGGTGCGCTCGATCAGATGGTCGAGGCGGTCAGCGAGCAGCGGCTCCTCCGCCGGTAGGCTGCTGGGGGCCGAGTGTTCCAGGCGCTTGGCTTCCTCCCAGGAAACGCCCAGGCGATTGTCCAGTGTGCGTAGCCAGCGTCGTTCGGCGATCTGCTTGAGGCGAGTCTGGTCGTCATCGGCCATGGCCTCGCCACCCAGATTGATGCGCGCGATGAAGGTGAATTCGTCGTCCAGATCGCTCAGCAGCTGGTCGCGCAGAGCCGCCAGTGCGCTTTCTTCAGCACCTTCGGCGCGACCACGCCAATAGGCGACCCAGGCATCGCGCTTGAGTACCTCGAAGCGCATACGTACTTCGTGGATGCGGTCGTACAGGGTTTCCAGCTTGGTCGCCTTGTCCACCACGTATTCGGGGGTGGTGACCTTGCCGCAATCGTGCAGCCAGGCGGCGATATGCAGCGCCTCCCACTCCTCGTCGCTGGGGTTGTAGTCACGAAATTCGGGGGCGTCGCTCTCGGCTGCAGCACGGGCCAGCATCAGGGTGATTTCCGGTACGCGCTGACAGTGGCCGCCGGTGTAGGGACTCTTGGCGTCGATGGCGCCGGCGATCAGCTGGATGAAGGCATCGAGCAACTGCTTCTGCCTGGCCAGCAGGCGTTGGCTCTCGATGCACAGGGCTGCGCTGCCAGAGACGGCGTCGACGAAGGCGACGCGATCCGGGCTGAGCATGCTTTCGTTATCTTCGCCGGTATCGCGTTGCAACAGTACCAGCACGCCAACGGTGTCGCCCTGACGGTTATGCAGGCCGGCAGCGATCAGGTGCAGGCGCGGACTGTCCATGGCCGACAGCAGCCCTTGAAATTTACCCGCCTGATCGAAGCCGATGGAGGTGGCGACACTGTCGCCGCCGCTGGCCGGACGTTGCAGCCAGTTGGGTAGGGTCGGATCGTCATGGGCCAGTCCCTGGATGCCCAGGTCGGCGAGGCTGCGGCTCTGGCCGTCGATCACCAACCCCTGTGGTTCCAGGCGGCCGCTGTCGTTGTCCAGCAGATAAAGCAGGCCGCCCTGGGCCGCGCTGATGGAGACGGTGGCGTCCATCACGCGCTTGATCAGCGCGTCGAACTGGGTTTCCGCCGAGAGGCTGGCAGCGATGTCTAGAAAGCTCGACAGGGTGTCCTTCATGCTGCTCATCGACACCGCTAGCTGGTCGACCTCGAGAATCGGCGAGCGGCCGCTGGCCGGATGGGCGAAGTCGAAGCGGCGGATGGCCTGCGCCTCCTGCACCAGGCTGCGCAGCGGTTTGACCACCAGACGTGAAGTCAGCCAGCCCAGCGGCAGGCATAGCAGCAGGGTGGTGAGAGTGATCAGTGCGCCCTGCCAGCGGATGCGATAAGCCTCTGCCAGCAGCTCTTGCTCGGGCACCAGCAGGGCCAGATGCAACCCCTGTGGGCCGCCCTCCTGAATGTGCCGGTGAGCCATGGCCCAACGCTGCTTGGCCAGTTCGACGATGCCCTCGTCCCGTTCGTTCAGTTGGCCGGACAGCAATTCACCCAGGGCCGGGTTGAGCTCGCGAACCTTGACCAGCGATACCTTGCCGTCGACCTCCTTGAGCAGGCGGCTGCTCTCGGGGTAGGCCACGGCATTGCCGTCGTTGTCGGCGAGTACCACCTGGCTGTTGGGGGTGACGCGGTGGCTGGCCAAGGTGGCCGAGAGATCGTCGAGCGTCAGGTCGGCGCCGATCACCGTGGTCAGGCCGCTGCGCCTGGCCAATGTGGTGCCGATTTCCTGGGTGGAGAAGAACAGATAGGGCGCGGTGGTGATCTGTCCGCCATCGCCGCGCGCGCGCTTGAACCAGTCGCGCTGCCTGGGATCGTAGGGCTCGCTGAGTTTCTGCCGGCGGCTGAGCTGGTTCAGTGAGCCGTCATAGAACAGGTAATCGCTGTCGGTCCCGGCGCTGCTGCGGTCGATGGCCCAGACCTGATAAGCCGCTTTATCCGGCGCGTCGAAGCGCTGCTTGAGCATGTCGCTGCGCAGCGGCCTGACCATGAAGAAGTCGCCATCCTCATAGCCGAGATAGATCGAGGCCAGTTTGGGGTTGTCGCGCAGGGCCTGTACGAACAGCGGTAGCATTTCCAGGCGTTCATCGAGCGTGTCAGCCTCGGTGGCAGGTTGCAGGGCCAGCAGGCTGAGCAGGTTGCGTATGGGACGGTAGGTATTGTCCAGATCTCTCTGTACGTCGTGCTGAATGCGCTCGAAGAGTGTCGAGCTGCTGGAGAAGATCAGCCGGCTGGTTTGCTGGTAATTGAACAGCCCCAGCACGACACCGGTGAAAAGCAGCAGAAGCGTGAACAGGACGCTGATATGAACGTGCAGGGGGAAACGGCGTTCTCTGGGAACGGCGGTATTGAGCATCGCACTTCACTCCTTGCGGGCGCTGCAGGCTTCCACAGCATAGTGAAGAGTGGGCGAATCTGCCGAAACGTTATAAAGGCTGCCGAGAATTGTCCGCGGCCTTGCTCGGTTTGTTCAGTTGCAGGCGCAGGCCATGGACTAGAAGGGCCACGGTCAGGCTCAAGGCCACGCCGATCAGCGCATTGAGCAGGCGTACCTCCGCCAGGTGCCAGTCCTGGGCAAGGCTCTCGGCCAGGAGCACGAAGCACAGGCTGGTTTGCAGCACGAACAGGCCGTAGTGATTGGCCTGCAGCGCACGGCTGAGAATCACCAGCACCAGCAAGGTCATGACCATCGTCGGGGGGCTTTGCAGGCTGTGACCGAAGACGATCAGCAGGCCTGCGGCAGCGAGGCTGGCCAGGCTCGCCTGCAGCGCTCGCACCAGGCTGCCCTGGAATTCCAGCTGTAGCGTGGTGATGACTGTCAGGGTCAGCCAGTAACCACGCGACAGGCCGGCCAGATTGACGATCAGCCCTGATGCCGCAAAAGCCAGCATGCAGGCCAGGGCATGCAGACGCCATTGCTGACGAGGCAGGCGCTGCGCGTGGCGCTTGAGTACCTTGAGAATGGCCAGGAAGCGCGGCATGTACGGCCACATGCGCAGGCCGTGCAGGCCACGCAGACCGAAGGCCAGCAGCATCACCCAGAGCCCGCCGAGAATGAACAGCATGGCCACTGCATAAGGGTTGTGCAGGTTGCCGATGCCGAATTGTCCCTGGCCGAGGCACAGGCAGATGCACAGACCGATGCCCAGTTTGCCGGCTTCGCTGCCGAAGCGCTGCAGCCAGGCCAGCAGCAGGCCGAAAGCGGCGAAAATGCCGAGGCTGATCAGCGGGTGGCTGGCGGCCCAGAAACCCAGGCCGGCGCTGCAGGCACCGAGGCCGGTTAGCAGCAGCATGCGCAACATGCCGAAGCGGTGCAGCGGGTTCGCCTGTGCGGCCTGAAAGGCGCCAGCCGAGGCCCAGAGAAAACCACTGTGAGCGGTGAACAGGCCCAGCACCAGCGGCAAGGCACAGCCCAGCCCGGCGACCACGGCCGGGCCCCAGGCCGGTGGGCCGGCATGCCAGGTGAAACTGCTGCGAATCAGGTTCTTCATGCGCTCTTTTCGTCAGATCGGGCTCGAACGACCCGTCATCTCCCTCGCCATTTCCGTAGCGTAGCTGTCCGTCATGCCAGCGATGAAGTCGATTACCCGCATGAACGAGCGATACAGGGGCCAACCCGGTTCAGGCGCGTAGTAGCTGAGCAGATCGAGAATACGCCGGTGCTTGAACGACAGCGCGCGACCACTGTGCAGCTCCAGCGCCGCACCGCAGAAGGCGTTGAGGAGGATTTCCAGCGTGGTATAAGCGCCGATCTCATGCAGCGTCTTGCGCTTGTCGTGGAAGATCTTCTCGCGCGCCAGTGATTTCGCGCTCTGCACACAGTGCTTGGCGGCGCCATGCATGTGTTCGACCAGATCGCCCTGCAGGCCGCCGCCCAGCAGGGCCTGCTGTTGTTCGACGAAGGCGCTGGCAGCCGCGTTGGTCAGGTGTTCGATGGCCTTGCCGCGCAGGATCGCCAGTTTGCGCCGGCGCGAGTCCTTGGGGCCGAGCTGGCGATAGGTCTCCGGCAGGTCATCGCCTACCAGATCGAGCAGCAGCGCCTCGACTTCGGTGTAGTCGAGCAGCTCCATTTCCACACCGTCTTCCAGGTCGATCAGGCCATAGCAGATGTCGTCCGCCGCTTCCATCAGATAGACCAGCGGGTGACGCGCCCAGCGTTGCGTTTCCAGTTGCGGTAGTTCTAGCTTGGTGGCGATCTGTTCGAGCAGCGGCAGCTCGCTCTGGTAGCAGCCGAACTTGTGTTTCTTGTAGCCCTGTGCGTCCGCATGGCGGGCTGTCCAGGGGTACTTGAGGTAGGTGCCGAGGGTGGCGTAGGTCAGCCGTGTGCCGCCGTCGAACTGGTGGTACTCCAGCTGGGTGAGCACGCGAAAACCCTGGGCGTTACCTTCGAAATTGAGAAAATCGCCGCGTTCGGCATCGCTCATCGCATCCAGCCAGCCGCGTCCGGCGGCCTGCTGAAACCAGTGGCGAATGGCGTCTTCGCCGGAGTGGCCGAACGGCGGGTTGCCGATGTCATGGGCCAGGCAGGCGGACTGTACCACCATGCCCAGGTCGCTCGGCGTGCACCAGTGGGGCAGGTCGTCACGCAACATCTCACCGACGCGCATGGCCAGCGAACGGCCGACGCAGCTGACTTCCAGCGAATGGGTCAGGCGGGTGTGGATATGGTCGTTGCTCGACACCGGGTGCACCTGGGTCTTGCGTCCCAGGCGGCGAAAGGCTCCGGAGAAAATGATGCGGTCATGATCCTTGTGGAAGGGACTGCGCCCCAGCTCTGCCGAACTGGGCGCAGGTTTACCGAGACGTTCGCGGGTGAGCAGGGTGTGCCAATCCAAGGCCGATCCTCGCCAAGTTGATCCAGGCCTCCTAGCTTCGGCGTTCGCGCAGCGCTGCGCAACCCGAGGCAAGGATGATGATTAATGGGGTGGTCAATAAATTGGCTTTTCTGCATATATTTATCGATTATATTGAGGCTATTTATATAAAGTGACATGTATTTGACTATTTGCGGCTGGCGAGTTTAAGTGATTCCTGTGGTTGCTTGTTATTTGACGGTGTGTGGTGAAGGAGAGGGCTCCGCATACCGGTAGTAGAGGTTGCTAGGGAGAACGTCATGGACAGCTTGCCGTTGTGCCGGACCATGCACCCCGTATCAGCGAGGCGCAGTTGCCACGCCTTCATTGTTCATCTGCCTATTTCCCGCGCACCGACCTTGCTGGAGCCGAGTCGACTCGCTCTGGCGTGCTGGCCCTATGGGTTGTCTGGTCGTTGGTAGTTGTCTCGGCCTGGAGGCCTTAGTCGAGTCGACCGTTTTTTAGACGACGTGCGTATATCGCCCGTGTGCGGGTCAAAGCGTGCACGCAGGAGCGACAGGCGGGCGTCGGGGAGATGCAGCATGAAACCTATATCACCCAGTTCGGGTCCGACCGAGGCACAGAGCACTGTGTGCCCCGCTGATGGAGAGCTGGCGCCGCCTGGGCAGCTATCACGGCGCAGTTTTCTGCAAGGTAGTGCGGCGCTGGCCGCGGCGCCGCTGATCCTGGCGCCCAGTCGCAGCGAAGCAGTCGTACCGCCTAGCCCGCCGACCATTGCCTGGCAGGAATTTCTGCCCAATGAGCCGGCGCTGCTTTACGGCAGCACGCTCAATCCGCCGCCTACCGAACTGGCCAACATCGCCGCCGGCGAGGCCGGGCGGCCGGCGCATCAGCGCTGGGCCGAGTTCGGCCCACAGGCTGAGCACTACGAGTTGCATGCGGCGCAGCGCGAGGGTTGGGTGTTCAACCCAGCCTATCCGCCACAACCGGTATGGACCTTCCAGGCCGCCTATCCGGATCTGTCCGTGCTCAGTCCGGTGGTGCACTCGCACTACGGCCATCCGATGATCTGCCGCATCTATAATGATCTGCCGGCCAACCACACTGGTTTTGGTACGCCAGAGATCAGTACCCACCTGCACAACGCTCACATCGGGTCGGAGAGTGACGGCTTTCCCGGCGACTACTACAGCCCCACCAAGGCCGGGCCCAGCCTGACAGCGCCAGGCGGTTTCAAGGACCACCTTTACTCCAACATCTACGCTGGCTACGACGAGCTGCAGAACGGCATCGGCGACTACCGCGAAGCACTTGGCACCTTGTTCTACCATGACCACACCCTGGACTTCACCGCGCCCAACATCGTCCGCGGGCTGATGGGTTTCTTCCTGCTGTTCGATCATCTCGACTCGGGCAATGAGAAGGACCCCAACCCGGCGGCCCTACGCCTGCCCAGTCACCCCTACGATTACCCGCTGAGCTTCTGCGACCGGCGTTTCGACCCCAACGGCATCCTCTACTACGACCAGGTCAGTCCCGAGGGCATCCTCGGCGACAAGACCGTAGTCAACGGCAAGATTCAGCCGGTGCTGCGGGTGGCTCGGCGCAAGTACCGCTTGCGTCTGCTCAACGGTGGGCCGAGCCGCTTCTACCAGTTCTATCTGGTGCGGTCGAACAACGTGATCCAGCCCTTCACCTACATTGCCAACGACGGCAACCTGCTGGAGAAACCGCTGCTCAATCAGACCAACGTACGCCTGGGTGTGGCCGAGCGGGCCGATATCGTGGTGGATTTTTCGCGTTACCCGGTGGGCACCGAGTTGTACCTGGCCAACCGCCTGACCCATCGCCCGGAAGATACCCGCCGGCCTTATCAGGTGGTGGCTCCCGGCGAGTGGGTGTTGAAGATAGTGGTCGACCGCGAGCCGCCGGAGCAGGACCTGAGCCAGGTGCCGGCCAATCTGCGGCCGCTGCCGCCGCTGCCGACGACCGCCCAACTGGCGGCGCTGCCGGTGCGCAAGTTCCTCTTCGAGCGCCGACAGAACATGTGGGCGATCAACGGTCAGTTCATCAATCTCAATGCTCCGCGCGCCCTGGTGCCCATGGGGGCCATGGAGATCTGGGAGCTGTACAGCGTCGATGACGGCTGGGATCACCCCGTTCATATCCATTTCGAGGAGGGCCGCCTGCTGAGCAAGACCACCAATGGCAAGAATGTGGCGATTGCTGCGCATGAGAAGGGGCGCAAGGACGTATTCAATATCTCTGATCGTACTGTCCTTCGCGTGCTGATGCGTTTTCGCGACTACAAGGGCAAGTACGTGATGCACTGCCACAACCTGATCCACGAAGACCACGCCATGATGCTGCGTTGGGACATCGTCTGAGCCAGCCGGAGGTTTGCCATGAATACGCGAAGAAAGGTACTGGCAGGGCTGGGCGTCGCTGCGTTCGGCTGGGCCGCCTGGCGCTCGGGTAGCAGCGTGCAGCAACCGGCTGCGCCGCTGGCCGGGGTGGGCGGTACACGTTTTCCCAACGTCCCGCTGCTGACTCACGAGGGTCGTAAAGTGCGCTTCTACGACGACCTGGTGCGTGGCAAGGTGGTGGCGATCAACATGATGTATGCCCAGTGCAGCAACAGTTGTCCGGCTACCACCGCCAACCTGCGTCTGGTGCAGGAGATGCTCGGCGAGCGCGCCGGGCGCGATGTGCACCTGTATTCGCTGACGCTGCAGCCGGAGCTGGACAGCCCCGAGCGTTTGCGCGAGTACGTCGAGCGCCACCATATCGGCCCGGGCTGGCAGTTTCTCACCGGCGCACGCGCCGATATCGAGCAACTGCGCCGCGCCCTGGGTTTCTATGACGTCGACCCGGTGGTGGACCTCAATGATCTGAGCCATACCGGCATGCTGCGCATCGGCAACGACGCACTGGATCGCTGGACCATGGCGCCGTCGCTGACCGATGCCGCGCAGATCCTGTCTACCATCAATCATGTCGATAGCAAGGTGGTGCACACCGCCTATCGCCCGAGTGAGGCGCCTGCCGAGCAGTTAGCGCAGGCGTAGACGTTCTACCTGCACGCGGCCGCTGGCATCGAGGCGGCCGCGTACCTGCACGTAGGCGCCGGGACGCGGTGCGTCGTCCAGGCGGGTGCGCGCGTCGATCAGCAGCGCCAGCCCGTCCAGCTTGCCGACATCATCCAGGCGGCCATGCAGACGTACTCGGGCGCCCACCGGCACGGGTGCTGGCTGCCCGGCAGCATCGCGTGCGCCTTGTTCGATCCAGGCCACGATCAGTTCGATTTCCGCATCCGTGAGATAGGGCGGGCCGTCGTAGGGCATGCGGGGCCGAGCCTGGCCGCGAATGCGCCGCACCAGCTCGCTGGCTGCAGGGTTGCCGGGCACCACGCGGGCGCGTTCGTCGCTGGCCAGGGTCGCGGCGTAACTCGACAGCAGATAACCCTCGGGAGCCGCGCCCATCAAGCCGCTGGCGGAATGGCAGGTAGCGCAGCGGCGCAGCAGAATGGCTTCGACGTGGCGGTAGTCGACCACCTCGCCGAGGCTCGGGACGGCGGCGGCAGGCCGGGTTGCGCTTTCGTTGCCTGCTGGCAGGCCGGCATTTATCCAGCGTTCGACCATGGCGATCTCGGCGGCTTCGAGAAAGGGCGGGCCGCTCAGCGGCATGCGCGGTTGACTGCTGCCCGTCAGGCGGCGCAGCAGCTCGCTGCCGGCGGCATCGCCAGCGTGGACCACCGGACCGCGCTGGCTGCCGCGCAACAGATTCTCCAGGCTGTCCAGGCGCAGGCCCAGTGGGGCCTGCGCGCCGTTGTGGCAAACCAGGCAGCGGTTGGCCAGTAGCGGAGCGATGTCGTCGTGGTAGGTCGGGGATGTGGTGGCCAGCACACTGGCGCTGAGCAGCAGCGGGATGAACAGGCGCAGGGCTAGCCAGAGCATAAGCGCAGCCTCGAAGACTGGGGCGGATCATTCAGCCGTTCGGCGCGAGGCTTCTGTGGGCACGGATGTATCCGAAATGCGCCTGGCTCGAGGCGTGCCTTGTTCGACTGTGCCGAGAGAAGTCCAATAGCCTGTTGCTAAGCCTAGCTGCGTACTCAGAAACCGGCGGCGTCGATGTCCACCAGCAGCAGGCGACGACCATTGTCGATGAACTGCCCTGCGGTCAGGCAGTACTGGTTGGTGGTGGCGTCGCGGTAGGTGGTGGAGAGCGTCAGGCGCCGCTCTTCCCAGCCTTCGGCCAGCAGTTGATAGAAGTAGGGGCGCCATGACCAGTTATGCCCAAGGTAGCGGTCATCGGCCTGCCAGAGGTTCTGGCGCCACTGCAGGTTGGGCGTGAGTTGGGTGCCGTGGCGGTCGCACTGATAGATACGCAACAGCCAGGGGTAGTTGTCCGGTGCGTTCAGGCTTGTTGCCGGGGCGCCGCTTTCGGCCCAGAACCTGAGCTCGGACATCAATTCGGTCAGTTGCTGGCGCAGGCTGACCAGGCGCGCGCGCTCGGCGAGTTTCTGCTGTACGTAGCTGTCACGCAGGCGCGCGAAACGGCCGACGAAGGCGTCGCTGGCGAACAGTTCCTCCTCCGGCCTGGCGAACAGGAATCCCTGGACGTAACGGGCGCCGCACTCAAGGGCGAAGTTCAGCTCGGCTTCGGTTTCCACCCCTTCGGCGATGATCCAGCAACCAGTCTTTTCGGCCATCTGTGCCAGCGCCTTGACCACTTCGCCGCTAGGGCCGCCGCGAGCGGCTTCCTGGAACAGGCGCATGTCCAGTTTGAGGATGTCAGGTTGCAGTGCCAGCACGCGGTCGAGCTGCGAATAGCCAGCGCCAAAATCGTCGATAGCGATGCGCGCGCCGGCGTCGCGGTAACGCGCCACCACGTCGGGTAAGCGCTGGCTGGCGCCGCCCAGCTCGGTGATCTCGAAGACGATGCGCGCAGGGTCGATGCCACTGCGCTGCAGTTGAATCAGGCTGGGCAGTGGCTGCGCCGGGCGCAGACGACTGATCCAGCGTGGTGAAATGTTCAGGCTCAGGAACCAGTCCGCCGGAGCCTGGTGGAAGCGGTGCAGGGCATCCTCGCGTACCTGGCGGTCGAGGCGGCGCAGGGCTGCTGGCGGTGTTTTCGGGTCGGCAAACAGCGGTCCGGCCGAGCGCACCTGGCCCTCGGCATCGCGTAGTCGCGCCAAGGCCTCGACGCCCGCGATCCGGCCGGTAGCGGTGTCGATAAAGGGTTGGAAGACGGCAAAAGGCAGTCCGTCGATCACCTGGGATTTCCTTAGCGCGCAGCGATTGAGCCGCCAGATGGTGGCAGAGTGGCTCAACCTAGCAAGATCGCGGCCAGCCCAGGTCTAGACCAAAGGTGAACGCCCGCGCGTACCCTGTTGCACGCGCCGCAGCAGCGGCATGACGATCAACGCCAGGCGCAGCCAGCGGCGCCAGCCGCGTTTGCGGCCAAGCAGCCCGGCCAAAGCCAGCACCCCGCCAGTGAGCAAAAATGGTGCATTGCCCTTGCGCAGCCGCTGCCCGTACTCGCGTACCTGTTGCAGTGGATGAGTGATCTGCAGGATTTCATGACGCAGTTCCTGGCGATGCATTTCCAGGCGCATGCGCAGCACGGCTTTACGAAGTTCACGGCGCGAGGCGCCTGGAGGCAGGGTCGGCGTCATGGCAGCAGTTGCTCGCGGTCACGTTGCAGTTCTTCAAGGCTGGCGCTGAACGGCGGCTCGGCGTTGCGTAGACTGGTCAGCAGCCAGGCGCCGCAAACGAGCAGGCCAAAACCGTAGAACAGGCACAGACCGATGGCGACTGCCAGGCGGTGCGTATCCCAGTAGACAATCAGCAGCAGAGCGGACAGACCTATCAGCAGGAGCAGGGCGAAGGCCAGGCACAGACCGCCAAGGAGCAGCGCACGTAGTGCCTGGTCGCGTTGGTCTTCGAGTTCATGGGCCAGCAGCGCCACGTGGCCCTGGAGCAGGCCTAACAGGGCTGCACCCAGGCGCCGTGGCGAGGGGCCGTTGGACATTGGCGCTGTCAACGGCGGCTGATCAGCAGGCCGAGCACCAGGCCGATAGCGGCCGACAGGCCGAGCGCCTGCCACGGGTGCTTGTGCACGTAATCCTCAGTGGCGTCGACGGCGATCTTGCCCTGTTCGCGCAGGCTGGACTCGGCTTTGTGCAAGGTGTCACGGGCACGGTCAAGACTGCTGCGAATGTCATCGCGCAGCGCTTCGGCCTGTTCACCAGCCAGGCTGGCGGAGTGTTGCAGGAGCTTCTCGGTGTCGCTGACCAGAGCCTGGAATTCATCCAGCAGGGCGTCCTTGGTGCTTGGAGTAGCGGCTTTGTGTGGCATGGTGAGCAGTCCTCTGCGTGGGGTATGTACTGTTTACGAGTGCTCTGCAGCGTGAGGGTTCCGCAAGAATAGTCGTGAAGTGACCGGTTTGGCGTTTGGTATAGCGATTGCATTTTGCTGGTGCGCGAGGGTTGTGAAATGCCCTGTGATGGGGCTTTCTCAATGCGACTCAGGATGGTCAATTTCGCGCATAACCATTTGATTAACAAGAAATAAGCATCGATCAGTCGAGCTTTGGCGGCGCCATTTTGGGGCCGCCGGACGGCACTTTTCGAGGGCGTGCTGCATGCGCTGGCTGCATTGTGGTGCGCATTTTCGGTTTAGTGCCTTCGTTTGGTGCTTTTCTTCTGCCTCCGGAGTTTTCTTTCTCGATGGAAAACATCAACAGTGCCGTGGCCACGCTGATCCACGGTTCCAATACCCTGTTCATCCTGCTGGGTGCAATCATGGTCCTGGCCATGCATGCCGGGTTTGCCTTCCTCGAAGTGGGAACGGTGCGGCAGAAAAACCAGGTCAATGCGCTATCGAAGATTCTTTCGGATTTCGCCATTTCCGCCCTGGCGTATTTCTTCATCGGCTACTGGATCGCCTACGGCATCAACTTCTTCGAGCCGGCGGCGGTGCTGACGGAGAACCACGGGTACGGTCTGGTGAAGTTCTTCTTCCTGCTGACCTTCGCCGCGGCGATTCCGGCAATCATCTCCGGTGGTATCGCCGAGCGCGCCAAGTTCGGCCCGCAGCTATGCGCCACTGCATTGATCGTGGCGTTCGTCTATCCCTTCTTCGAAGGCATGATCTGGAACGGCAACTACGGCTTCCAGGCCTGGCTCGAGACTCGCTTCGGTGCAGGCTTCCATGACTTCGCCGGTTCGGTGGTGGTGCATGCCATGGGCGGCTGGTTGGCATTCGGCGCGGTGCTGCTGCTGGGGCGCCGCAATGGTCGCTATCGCGACGGCAAGCTGGTGGCCATGGCGCCGTCGAACATTCCATTCCTGGCACTGGGCTCGTGGATCCTGATCATCGGCTGGTTCGGCTTCAACGTAATGAGTGCGCAGACGCTCGAGGGCGTCAGTGGCCTGGTGGCGGTCAACTCGCTGATGGCCATGGTCGGTGGCACCGTCGCCGCGCTGCTGGTGGGGCGCAATGACCCAGGCTTTCTGCATAACGGCCCGCTCGCTGGCCTAGTAGCGATATGCGCCGGCTCGGACCTGATGCATCCGATTGGCGCCCTGGTCACTGGCGCGATTGCCGGTGCACTGTTCGTCTGGGCATTCACCGCGACTCAGGTGAAGTGGAAGATCGATGACGTGCTCGGCGTCTGGCCGCTGCATGGTCTGTGCGGCATCTGGGGTGGCATCGCCTGCGGCATCTTCGGCCTCGAAGCATTCGGTGGCCTGGGTGGCGTCAGCCTGGCCAGCCAGGTGATCGGCACTGCGCTGGGCGTGGTGGTCGCGCTGGTCGGTGGCTTCGTGGTGTACGGCCTGCTCAAGGCGTCGCTGGGCATTCGCCTGAGTCAGGAAGAGGAATACAACGGCGCCGACCTGTCGATCCACAAGATCGGTGCGGTGAGTCAGGATTGAGCTATTACCGGGTGCTGCCAGCCAGCGCCCGGAATAGGCAAGGATGCGTCGAATAGTGGAGCGGCGCCCCGCCGCGAACCGGTGCGGCGCTAGCTCGAAAGCTTCGCCCCGAGGCGGGGCTCCTACGAAAAGCCGCTTTGTCTGGTTTTGGATCAGCCTTCGTAGGGTGTCGCGGGGCCGCCCAGGCTGTACGCACCGAAATGCCGGAGCTACCTCTTTGGTGCGCACGGCGCACCCTGCGTAATTGAGAGGCCAGGGCTGGCGCTGTCTGTCAGCGTTTACGGCGGTCAATAAAAAACCGGGCAATGGCCCGGTTTTTTATTTGGTTGCAGATCAGTCGCGACGACCTTCGACCGGCTTGCCGGCGACGGTGCCGTCCTTGAGCATGATCTGGTATTCCTTGCCGTCGGTCTCCACCTGATGCAGGCGCACCAGCAGGTGACCCCAGTCCTTGGCGAACCACAGCACTGTCTTGCGGGTGCTTTGCGTGGGGTCACGCACGCGCTCGACCTTGATCGCGTCGATCAGGCCAGCCTTGGTGCGCACCACTTCTTCGCCCAGCACACGGAAGTCGTAGGTTTCGATTTCGTCACCGTCGACCACCTGATAGCTCACGCTTTTCTTGCCGGCGGCGACATCCTGTTGCAGGGCGACCTGGTAGGTCGACTTGTCCAGCAGGCCGCGATTGAGCGGGAAGCGTACGGCGTCGCCACGGTCAGTGCCGATAACCTGCTTCTGTTCCCAGTCGAAGTCCTGCTCGACCTTCTTGCCTTTGCCCAGGCCGCTGCGGTTGAGGCGGTAGGTCAGCGGCAGCAGGGCACCGTTGTCGACGCGGAAGGTACTCTCTTCGGTCAGGCCGGCGACCAGCATCGAGGCTTCGAAGTTGAGGGTCCAGCGGCCGTCGTCTTCGCGCTTGAGGCTGCGCTCGGCGCTACCACTAACCGGCAGCTGCTTCCAGTCCGCGGTGTAGCTGGCGGAGAAGGGCTGCAGATCCTCGGCAAGGGCGGGCAGGCTGAACAGTGTCAGGGCGAACAGCAGGGCACGACGCATAGAGTCTCCTAGGTTCGAATCAGGTGGCCGCTGGCGGGCAGCGGCTGGCCATCCAGCATTGCGCCTTGAGCGCCAAGACGCAAGCGGCCTTCGGCAAACCAGCGTACAGCCAGAGGATAGATCTGGTGTTCCTGCTGATGCACGCGCTGGGCCAGGCTTTCGGCCGTGTCATCTGCCATGACTGGCAGCACTGCTTGTACGACCAGAGGGCCACCATCGAGTTCCTCGGTGACGAAGTGCACGCTGCAGCCGTGTTCGCTGTCACCGGCTTCGATAGCCCGTTGATGGGTGTGCAGGCCTTTGTGCTTGGGGAGCAGTGACGGGTGGATATTGAGCAGGCGGCCTGCATAGTGCTGAACGAAGCCAGGCGTGAGGATGCGCATGAAACCGGCCAGCACCACCAGGTCAGGCTGATGGGCATCGATGGCCTGGATCAGGGCGGCATCGAAGGCTTCGCGGCCGTCGAACTGCTTGTGATCAAGCAGTTCGGTAGCGATCCCGGCCTGTTTCGCCCGCTCCAGGCCGTGGGCGCCGGCGCGGTTGCAGATAACCGCGGCGATGCGGGCCGGATTGCCGTCGTGGGCGACGCTGTCGATCAGCGCTTGCAGATTGCTGCCTGACCCGGAGATCAGGACGACGACATTACAGGGCATCAGTGGGCTTTCAGGTTGTTCAGCTGAACCTGGGCTGCACCTTCTGCCGCTTCGGTGATCTGGCCGATGACCCAGGGTTGCTCGCCGCTGGCGCGCAGGCTGGCCAGGGCGGTTTCGACCTGATCCTGGGCGACGCAAATGACCATGCCGACGCCGCAGTTCAGCACGCGGTGCATTTCATGTTCATCGACGTTGCCCTTTTCCTGCAGCCAGTCGAACACCGCCGGGCGATTCCAGCTGGCCACGTCGATCACCGCCTGGGCGCCTTGCGGCAGCACACGTGGGATGTTGTCCAGCAGGCCGCCGCCAGTGATGTGGGCCATGGCCTTGACCGCGCCGGTGTCCTTGATCAGCTTGAGCAGCGGCTTGACGTAGATACGGGTCGGTGCCATCAGCAGGTCGGCCAGGGCCTTGCCATCCAGTTGCACCTGCTCGATGTCGGCGCCGGAGACTTCGATGATCTTGCGGATCAGCGAGTAGCCGTTGGAATGCGGGCCGGAGGAGGGCAGGGCGATCAGGGCGTCGCCGGTGACCACCTTGGAGCCGTCGATGATTTCGCTCTTTTCCACCACGCCGACGCAGAAGCCGGCCAGGTCGTAGTCTTCGCCTTCGTACATGCCCGGCATTTCGGCGGTTTCACCACCGACCAGGGAGCAGCCAGCCAGCTCGCAGCCGGCGCCGATGCCGGTGACCACGGTAGCGGCGACGTCGACGTTGAGCTTGCCGGTGGCGTAGTAGTCGAGGAAGAACAGCGGCTCGGCGCCACAGACCACCAGGTCGTTGACGCACATGGCGACCAGATCCTGGCCGATGCTGTCGTGCTTGTTCAGGTTCAGCGCCAGGCGCAGTTTGGTGCCGACGCCGTCGGTGCCGGACACCAGTACCGGTTGCTTGTAGCCGGCCGGGATCTCGCACAGGGCGCCGAAGCCGCCCAGGCCACCCATGACTTCCGGACGGGCAGTGCGCTTGGCCACGCCTTTGATGCGTTCGACCAGGGCTTCACCGGCATCGATGTCGACGCCTGCGTCCTTGTAGCTGATGGAGGGTTGCTTGCTCATAGATCCGGGCCTTTGGATGGGGAGTTCGTGTAGGCGCCGACGTGGCGCGGGCTCATCCAAGGAGCTCGGCGCGCGTACCGGCTGGCGAAGGCGCGCGATTTTATCAGGCTTGCCCGGCAGCGGCCACTCGCGTGCATGCGCTTCGTCGTAGGCGCTGGCTCTGGTTGCCGGGGCTTGAGCGGCTGTTTAAGGTATAGGCCTTTGTGCCTGCCCGCCGTGCGGCCATCCCTTGCGAGAGTCCACCCCAATGCGTCTGCCCATCCGCCTGCTGTTCTTCTGTCTGTCGCTCCTGAGCCTGCCAGCACTGGCCGCGCCGGTTACCGGTCTTTATCAGGTGCGTGAACCCGTGGTGGATCAACAGCCGGAAAGCCGCGATGCGGCCATGCAGAAGGCCTTGCAGACCCTGGTGCTGCGTTTGACCGGTGATGCCAAGGCGTTGCAGAGCACCGGCTTGGAAGGCCTGCGCAAGGACCCGCAACAGATCGTCAGCCAGTACGGCTATGAAGGCGACGCGCTGTTGGTCGAGTTCGATCCGGCCAGCACCGATCAGCAACTGCGCCAGGCTGGCCTGGCCCTGTGGGGCGCCAACCGTCCGGCGATCCTGACCTGGTGGCTCAACGAATCGCCGGAAGGCAGCCAGTTGGTTGGCGAAAGCCAGAGCGCATCGGCACTGCTGCGCGATGCTGCTCAGCATCGTGGTCTGCCGCTGCGTCTGCCCCTGGCGGACCTCAGCGAGCAGGCGCTGGGCAGTGCCGATACGCTGCTGGCCAACGATCCGCAGGCACTGCGTGAGGCCTCCGAGCGCTATGGCGCCGATGCCTTGCTGGCCGTGCAGGCGACCGAAAGCGGCGGCAGTTGGCAGGCGACCTGGCGCCTGTGGCTGGGCGACGAACGTGAACAGGGCAAGGCTGAGGGCGCCGATCAGGCTGCGCTGGCCGATGCAGTGCTGCTGGCCGTGGCCGAGCGTCTGGCGCCGCGTTTCGTCGTCAAGCCCGGCGCGGCGCAGAGCCTGACGCTGGTCATCGAGGGCGCTGACCTGGAGCGCTTCGCGGCGCTGGAGCGCTTGCTCGAACCCTTCGCCGCGCGTTTGCAGGAGATCGACGGCCAGCGCCTGGTCTATCAGGTCAGCGCCAGCCCGGAGCAACTGCGCGCGCAGCTGGCATTGGCTCAGCTCCAGGAGGTCAGCGAACCGCTCGACGCCGCAGCGCCGGTAGAGGCTCCTGAAACGGGTGCAACCGAGGCTCCGCAGGTGAAACCGCGCACCGATCAGTTGCGCTTTCGCTGGTAGAATTGGCGCCGGGTAGACCACAGCCCAGTTACGCGGCGCCTTTCGGGCGCCGTTTCGCATCGAGGACGCGAGCATGACCGATTCCACCCGTTGGCTATGGATGGCTGGGCTGTTTCTGCTCGGCTGGTTGCTGTACCTGCTACACCCGATTCTTTCCCCATTCCTGATCGGCATCCTGCTGGCCTATCTGGGCGATCCGCTGGTCGACCGTCTCGAGCGGCATCGCCTGTCGCGCACCGGCGGTGTGGTGGTGGTGTTCACGCTGTTCTCGCTGCTGTTGCTGATCCTGCTGCTGGTATTGATACCCATGCTGGGACGACAGCTGGTGCGTCTGTACCAGCTGGCGCCGGAAATGCTCGACTGGCTGCAGGGCACGGCGTTGCCCTGGTCGCAATCACATCTGGGGTTGCAGGATGACCTGCTGCAGGTCGATCAGCTCAAGCAGGTCTTTACCGACAACATCGGCAAGACCACCGACGTGCTCAAGGCGGTGTTGGCTCAGGCGACGTCTTCAGGCCTGGCGCTGCTGGCCTGGCTGGGCAACCTGCTGCTGATTCCGGTGGTGAGCTTCTACCTGATGCGCGACTGGGATGTGCTGGTCGAGCGGGTGCGCCGCCTGCTGCCGCGCCAGCGCGAGGGACTGGTGGTCAAGCTGGCGGGCGAATGTCATGAAGTACTGGGCGCCTTCCTGCGCGGCCAATTGCTGGTGATGCTGGCACTGAGCGTCATCTATTCTGCTGGCCTGATGCTGGTGGGCTTGGAGCTGGGATTGCTGATCGGTGTGCTGGCGGGACTGGCGAGCATCGTGCCCTACATGGGCTTTATCGTTGGCATCGGTGCTGCGCTGACTGCTGCGCTGTTCCAGTTCGGTCTCGAACCCTATCCGCTGATCGGTATCGGCGTGGTGTTCATGATTGGTCAATTGCTCGAAGGCATGGTCCTCACACCCATGTTGGTGGGCGATCGTATCGGCTTGCATCCGGTGGCGGTGATCTTCGCCATCCTCGCTGGCGGCCAGCTGTTTGGCTTCACCGGCGTGCTGCTGGCCTTGCCGGTCGCCGCAGTGATCATGGTTCTGCTGCGCCATGCCCATGATTTGTATAAACTTTCCGGCCTTTACGGAGAGTCCAAAAGCGGTTCTGACGAACCGACGAGGTAGGGTCTGTTCCCGTTTCGCCGCGGCCGCGCCGGAGCCAGTTTTTGCGCGGGGCAAGGCATGAGGAGAGAGATTTGGTTATTCCAAATGAACGACGAATAACGCAGCAGCGCGCAAAAACTGGCCCGGCCCTTCGGGTTGCGCGGCAAATGGCGCCATGCTGCGTTGTGGAGCTTGGCAAGGGAGCGACCATTACCTGCGCTCCACGCCTGGCCTGGCGCCATTTGGCGCAGCAACGCGGCTCGCGCCGAAACGGGAACAGACCCTGAGCATGAAACCTATCCAGCTGCCTCTGGGGGTGCGTCTGCGTGACGATGCCACCTTCGCCAACTACTACCCCGGCGCCAATGCTGCGGCCCTGGGCTATGTCGAGCGTCTGTGCGAGGCCGATGCCGGCTGGACGGAAAGCCTGATCTATCTATGGGGCGCTGAGGGCGTAGGGCGCAGCCATCTGCTGCAGGCTGCCTGCCTGCGTTTCGAGCAGCGTGGCGAAGCGGTGGTGTATCTGCCGCTCAGCGAAGTGGTGCAGCACGGCCCGGAGCTGCTCGACAACCTTGAGTTGTGCGAGCTGGTCTGCCTCGATGATCTCGATGCAGTGGCTGGCCGCAGCGACTGGGAAGAGGGTTTGTTCCACCTGTTCAACCGTCTGCGTGATAGCGGCCGGCGCTTGTTGCTGGCGGGCACCATGTCGCCGCGTGAGCTGCCCATTCAACTGCCCGATCTGAAGTCGCGATTGACCCTGGCGCTGGTCTTCCAGCTGCACGAGCTGTCCGATGAGGACAAGCTGCGCGCCCTGCAGCTGCGCGCCTCGCGTCGTGGCCTGCAGATGAGCGATGAAGTCGGCCGCTTCATCCTCACCCGTGGCGAACGCAGCATGAGCGCGTTGTTCGAGCTGCTGGAACGCCTGGATCAGGCCTCGCTACAAGCCCAGCGCAAGCTGACCATTCCCTTTCTCAAGGAAACCCTGGGCTGGTAGGGGCGGCAGGCCTCAAGCTGCCAGCAAGAGCGTAGCCCGGATGCAATCCGGGAATCCTGACACACAATCCCGGATTTCATCCGGGCTACGGGCTAGCTCGCGACTATTCCCTGCATGAACTCAGCGATTGCTCTGGCGCAGAGCTTTGGCTGTGTCTGCAGGATGAAGTGCGGACCATCCAGGCGAATCTGGCGGATATCGTCGCAAGTCTGGGCCAGTCGTTCTGCAGCGCTGTCTGCGACCAGGCGATCCTGCTGCGGCCAGAGGTGCAGGCAGGGTAGATCCACGGGTTGCGTCGGTGCTTGCAGGCTGGCCAGCGTCGCCATTCGCGCGTGAAGCAGCCTTTGATCCAGTCGGCGAATTTCCCTCTGCACCTGTTGCAGGATGTGCTCGTCTGCCGTTTTACCCAGGCACAGGGCGCGCAGCAGCCAGGGCTGTGTGGCCAGTGCCTGGGGCATGGGCAGATGCGCGAGCAGGGCCAGGGCAGGATTGGGTCTGCTCAGGAACGAGGCGGCGAAGATGAGGCCTTGCAGCCCGGTGGGCTGGCGCAGGGCCAATTGGTAGGCGAGAGTGCCGGAAAACGATTCGCCCAGTAACACGAAAGGTGTCGTACCAAGCTGCTCGAATAGTGCGTCGGCCAGGCTTGGATAATCCTGCGACCCTTGTTCCGGCAGTATCAGTGGCCAGCAGTCGATGCCTGCGAGAGTCTCGAGCAGGGGCGCGAAGAGGGCACTGCTGCCATTGAGGCCAGGCAGCAGCACCAGGCGCATCAGACTTCTCCGGCTAACTTGCGGTCGTACTGAAAGCGCCAGCGCGTATACAGCAGCGCCGTGCAGAACAGGCCGAAGCTGATCACCGCCTCCAACGCGCCGAACAGTGCGCGCGCCGGGTCGATGGCCGCTAGCACGCCCTGGATGAAGTAGATGTTGACCACGAAGCAGGCCCAGGCATGGGCACGAGCGTTGCCCATCAACATCCCGGGTGCGAGTAGCGCCAGTGGCAATAGTTGAATGGCCAGCACCACGCCGACCCGCGCGCCATGCAGATCGGCGAAGGCCAGATTCCATACCAGCAGCAGGGTCAGCAGGGCGATGAAACTGAACAGGCTCAGTGCTCGACTGAGTTTGACCCGTGGCTCCAGCCATTCAAGGCTGGGCAGGGGCTTCTTCGCTCGGGCCACGTTCAGCGCTCCAGTTTGCTGGCGGTTTGCGCCAGGCGTTGACCCAGTGCACGGCACAGGGCGATTTCATGTTCGTCCAGCGCGCGTTTACCGTCGCCACCCGCATGGTGGCTGGGGCCGTAGGGCGTACCACCGCCGCGGGTTTCGAGCAGGGCCGATTCGCTATAGGGCAGGCCGCAGACCAGCATGCCGTGGTGCAACAGAGGCAGCATCATCGACAGCAGGGTGGTCTCCTGGCCGCCATGCAGGCTGGCGGTGGAGGTGAATACGCCTGCCGGCTTGCCGACCAGTTCGCCGGTCAGCCACAGGCTGCTGGTGCCATCGATGAAGTACTTGAGTGGAGCGGCCATGTTGCCGAACCGGGTCGGACTGCCCAAGGCCAGACCCGAGCAGTTCTTCAGGTCGTCCAGGGTGGCGTACATGGCGCCGTCCTCCGGCACGCTCGGCGCAACGGCCTCGCATTCGCTGGATACTGCCGGCACCGTGCGCAGGCGTGCCTCCAGGCCGGCCATCTCGATGCCACGGGCAATCTGTTTGGCCATCTGCGCGGTGGCGCCATGGCGGCTGTAGTAGAGGACGAGGATGTAGGGCGCGCTCATGCCAGCAGCTCCAGCACTTTTTCCGGTGGGCGACCGATCACGGCCTTGTCGCCAGCGATGAGGATCGGGCGCTCGATCAGTTTGGGATGTTTGACCATCGCTTCGATCAGCTGAGCTTCGCTCAAGCTGGCGTTGGCCAGGCCCAGTGTCTTGTATTCGTCTTCACCTGTACGCAACAGGTCGCGGGCGGTGATACCCAGCTTGCCGAGCAGGCTCTTGAGTTCGCTGGCGCTGGGTGGCGTTTCCAGATAGCGCACTACTTGCGGTTGCAGGCCGCGGGCTTCGAGCAGCTCCAGAGCACCGCGGGATTTCGAGCAGCGCGGGTTGTGGTAGAGGGTCAGGTCGGTCATGGTGGCTCGCATCCGGCTTGAAGTGGCGGCTATTCTAACCGCCTGATGCGCGGATGCACGCAAACCGCTGGGCCGCTTTGCTGCGACCTTTTCACGCGGCGCACTGTCTGTTTAGGTTTGAGGGCTAAGGAGAGGTCATGCAGGTTCGTTTAAAGGACTGGCTGGGGTTCTGGCTGAGTCTCTATAAGCGTTTCGTGGAGAACCGTGGCGCCGGCAACGCGGCAGCGTTGACCTACACTACCCTGTTCGCCGTGGTGCCGATGATGACCGTGACCTTCGCCATGCTGTCGGCCATTCCGGCATTCAAGGGCGTGGGCGAGGACATCCAGGGGTTCATCTTCAACAACTTCGTACCTTCCACTGGCGAGACGGTGCAGGAATATCTGCGTGAGTTCACCACCCAGGCGCGGCAGTTGACCTGGTTTGGTGTGGGGTTGCTGGCCGTCACCGCCTTTCTCATGCTGGTAACCATCGAGAAGACCTTCAACGTGATCTGGCGGGTGCGCCAGCCGCGCCGCGGCATGTCCAGTTTCCTGCTGTACTGGGCGATTCTCAGCCTCGGACCGCTGCTGCTGGGTGCGGGCTTTGCGGTCAGCACCTATATCGCCTCGTTGTCGCTGATTTCCGGCCCGGACGCAGTCGTCGGTGCCAGGACTCTGCTTGCCTTCACGCCGTTGCTATCGAGCATTGCGGCCTTCACCTTGCTCTATGCGGCGGTCCCCAATACTCGGGTGCCCTTGCGCCATGCGGTGCTGGGCGGCTTGTTCAGCGCCGTGCTGTTCGAAGTGGCCAAGGCGCTGTTCGGCCTCTACGTGCGCCTGTTTCCCGGTTATCACCTGATCTACGGCGCCTTCGCCACGGTGCCGCTGTTTCTGGTGTGGATCTATCTGTCCTGGTTGATCGTGCTGCTGGGTGCCGAGCTGGTGTACGGCCTCTCGCAACCACGGCACTGGCGTCGCGACCCCATCCCCAAGGGACTGATTCTGCTGGTGGTGTTGCGCCTGTTGCTCAAGCGCCAGCAGAAGGGCGAAGCCCTGCATTACGGCGATATGCAGCGCGCTGGTTGGCGTTTGCCGGAAGACGAGTGGAACCAGGTGATGGACTTTCTCGAGCGTGAGCACCTGGCTTGCAAGGCCAGCGGCGGCGGCTGGGTGCTATGCCGTGATCTGCACAATTTTTCCCTGCACCAGTTGCTCGAGTGCAGCCCTTGGCCGTTGCCAACGCTGTCGCAGCTGCCCGCTCAGCTCGACGAACCCTGGTATCCGGCATTGCGCGAGGGACTGGAGCGCCTGCAAGCGGAGCGCGAGGAGCAGTTCGGTGTCAGTCTGGCGGACTGGTTACCAGGGAAGAGCTGAGCAAACTTGCGTGACGTTGCAGATGACGGTGAATGGGAGAGGGCGCCGAAAAGGGTGACAAAAAGCGTCAGTTTCAGGCGTTGCCCAGGCTTGCAGTGCTCCGAGCGTAGGGTCAGGCGTCAATGAATGCGTTACAGAAGGTCTGGCACGCTTCTAGCAAATGCAAGGTCAGTTGCTATCGAACTGCCAGCAGGGCAGGGATCGCTGAGGACGCAGGCAGTAATGACGGTAAAAAACAGGGTAATCCACCTTCATCGACGCGATCCGCAGGAAGCGCTGACGCGGCTCAATCGAATCACCGGGCTGCACTTTGCACGCTGGCCGGAGTCGCTGCTCGAGCACGTGGCTGCCGAAAACCTGCAGCCAGACGCTGACGATTCAAGTCCGCAGGCCGCGCCCAGCCCTGGAGTTTCCTCCGGCTGAAAGAAAAACCCCGCGTCGATGCGCGGGGTTCGATGTTGCAGTTGTGGTTCAGGCCATGGCCTGGCGGCTCTCGCTGTTGGCCAATTCGACGGCCTGAACGAAGAACTCCTCGACTACCAGGCTCTGCGCCGGCACCGCCGAGCGCAGGCGCACCTGCATGTCTTCGATCTTCAGCCGCACCGGCATGCGAGCGACCCCGGAGAGCAGGATCTTGCCGTGGGCATTGACCTTGCCGTGGTCGACATTCACCTCGCGACGCTTGTCCCCATCGCGGTAACTCACCAGCAGCGATACCGGCAGATTGGCCAACCCTGGCAATTGCAGCCAGGTGGCGACATTGTATTCGGCTACGCGCCCCTCATAGGGCGTGACCAGCAGGTGAGCGACGTCGACGATGCGCGAGGGCACGGAGCCAATCAGCTTGTCTTGCGCTTGGGACATGGTGAAATTCCAGGCTGGGTGAGACTTGAGTGCCAGGAATTATAAGCAGCCATCTGCCGGCGAAACTGTGCACTCGGCGGACAGGCCGCGTGATTGGGGTCGCAGTTTCGCATATCAGGCCAGGCGCAGCGGGTGACGGGTAACCGATGAGGTCTGCAGGTTGCTTTCGGGCAGCGGCAGGATCGCTTGGTTATGCACGCTGGCCAGTTGCAGCCAAAGGTGCTCGCCGGAGCTGAACTGGCCATTGGGCAGCCACAGGCCGTGGTGCCAACCGTTGCCCGGTGCCGGGGTGCTCTGCAGCACACCAGGGTGAGTTTGTGCATTGGGGGCGCGTCGTAGCCAGACCGGACGTGGCAGACCTTTCAGATAGCGCAGCCCGAGGTGCAAGCCTTCGCTATTGAGATGACGCCAGCGCACCAATGCCAGAGTCGGTGTGCCATTGGTAAGCAGCAGAACCAGTTGCCCAACCTGCAGTTGTCCGCCCTCGTTGGCGTTGCACAGCAGGCGCGCGCCACCTGGGCTGGCATCGAGAATCTGCGCCTCGGTGCGCTGCGGCAGCTTGTCCAGCAGTTGCGCATGAATGGCCGGCAGGCCCACCACCAGACTGCATTGTCCGTCCAGTTCGGCGCGTTCATGGCGGCGTTGCTGGCGGCCCAGCCAGTGCTGGCGTACCCGTTCGAGCAACTGGCGCTCCTGCATGCTTTGCAGTGGTGCTGGCTCATGCAACGCGATCAGCAGCGCGCCCAGTTCGAAGCGGCGCAGGTTGGCGGTTTTGCCTTCGATACGCTGTTCGAAACTCAGGCAGGCCTGTGATTCGCTGAGGTCGACTACCGGGCCTTCGGCGTCGTCTTCCTCGTCCCAGGCTTGCAATCTGGCCAGCGCCGCCAGAGGTGCGAGCGCGCTGAACAGGGTCAGGCATTCGCCTTCATCGAGATGGAAGGGATTGCTCAGGGCCAAGAGCAGCATCTGCTGGTAGAGGCCGCGCAGGGTGCTGGCCGGTTTCGGCTCGAAGGCCGCCGCCACCGGTTCGTCCAGACACTGCTGATGCTCGCCGATCCAGTACAGCAAGTGGCTGTCGCGCCAGAGTGCTGCAGGTGGTTCCTGGTACAGCTGATAGTGGCGCAGCAACTGCTGGGCAAGGAAATGCTGGGCCATGTACAGGCACCAGGCCAGGTGCGGCATCGACGGCTGGCGACCCTGCAGGATTTGCAGCAGCAGGCGTTTGAAGCCGATCGCCAACTCGCCGCAGAAACGCACGAACAGCGTGCTTGGCGGATGCTGGCGATTGGCAAGGCTGGCGTAATGGCGGTACTCGTCACTGAAGTTTTGCAGCGCACGCTGCCTTTCCAGTAAGGTCAGAGCGCTGCGATTGAGCGAAAACAACAGGCCCAGCACTTGTTGCAGGCCATTTTCCGGCTCCAGATGGCGAGCTGCCGCGAGTCGTTGAGCGATTTCCGCTGGCGATACGCTGTTGTCCTCGCGGATGTCCGGTACTTCCAGGCGCAGGGCATCCAGCGTCATATCAACCCCGGGTGGACGAGGATCGAGTACATGGGCTTAGGGCTCCGGAGTTTCGGCAAGGCTGTTATGGGTATCTGCGCCGGTCTGCTGCTGACGGCTTGTGCCGAAGATTACGGCCTTGATCAGCATGGACGAAAGGTAACGGCTGAGAGCCTGGATGGCCAGTGGCTAGTCATTAATTATTGGGCTGAGTGGTGTGCGCCGTGCCGCACGGAAATTCCCGAGCTCAACGCCCTGGAAGAACAACTGAAAACCCAGTCGGCGCGAGTGATCGGTGTCAACTTCGATGCCCTGCAGGGCGATGACCTCAAGCGTGCAGCGGACAGTTTCGATATTCGTTTCACCGTGCTGGCGCAGGACCCGGCGGCGCGCTTCGAGTTGCCGCGCAATGACGTGCTACCGGTGACCTATATAGTCGACGCTGACGGCAAGCTGCGTGAGCGCCTGGTAGGCGAGCAGACGTCGGCAGGATTGCAGGCGCATCTCAAGCAATTGCGCGGGCAGTAACAGGGTGTTGAAAAACTACCTGCGTTGCCATTGCTACGTTAAAAACAGCCTCAAAATGCTCATTTACAACACGTAAACTGCGCTTTTTCGGCTGTTTTTGCCTTGCACTGGCTGCCTTGCCTACGTTTTTCCACGACCTGCTAACACCGAGAAAAACCGCTGTGATGGGCATTCGCAGTAATAGGTAGCATGCTAAGCTTTTGTTTCGGCCGAACCTGCGCCGTACTTCATGAGTCTGCCTGATGTCCGCTACCCACCTTACCCGCGGCAGCGCCGGTTACCGGCGCGCCACCCTGGCGCTGTTCTGTGCCGGTTTCGCCACCTTCGCCATGCTCTACTGCGTGCAGCCGCTGCTACCTCTGCTGGCGGCGCACTTTCGCGTTTCTGCGGCCAGCAGCAGCCTGGCGCTGTCGTTGACCACTCTTAGTCTGGCGCTGTGCCTGCTGGTATCCGGTGCGCTGGCCGAGAGCTGGGGGCGCAAGCCGGTGATGGCTGCGGCGCTGGGGTTGGCAGCGGTTCTGGGGATCGCCTGCGCACTGGTCGAAGAGTGGGGCAGTCTGCTGATTCTGCGAGCGTTGCTGGGGCTGGCGCTGAGTGGTTTGCCCGCCTTGGCGATGGCCTACGTTGGGGAGGAGTTCGACCCTGAAGCGCTACCGGCGGCGATGGGGCTGTATATCGGCGGTACGGCGCTGGGCGGTCTGCTCGGGCGCTTGCTGGCCGGCCTGCTCAGTGACCTGGGCGGTTGGCCCTGGGCCCTTGGCGGCATTGCCGGGCTCGGCCTGTTGGCGTTGGGGCTGTTTCTCTGGCTGCTGCCGCCGTCGCGGCATTTCACCGCCCAGCCGTTGTCCTTGCGCGGCCTGTTGCGCAACTTCGCCCTGCACCTGAGCAACCCGCGCTTGCGCGTGCTGTTTGCTCTGGCCTTCCTGCTCATGGGCGGCTTCGTTGCGCTGTTCAACTATGTCGGCTTTCGTCTGGCCGGAGAACCTTTCAATCTGTCGGCGACGGTGATCGGCCTGCTGTTCACCGTCTACCTGCTGGGCATCTTCAGTGCCGGTTGGGCAGGGCGCCTGGTGCCACGCTTCGGCGCACGCCAGGTGTTGCATGGCGGCATCGGCCTGATGCTGCTGGGGGTAACCCTGTGCGCTGCGCCGTGGTTAAGCGCTGCGGTGATCGGGCTGGCGCTGTTCACTCTGGGTTTCTTCGCGGCTCATGCGGTTGCCAGCGGGCAGGTCGGTATCCATGCGCAGGGGGCCAAGGCGCAGGCCTCGGCGTTGTACCTGTGTGCCTATTACCTCGGTTCCAGCCTGGTGGGCTACGTTGGTGGTTATGTCTGGGAGCACGCCGGCTGGCTGGCGTTACTCGGCGTTCTGGCCTCGTTGTTTATCCTCGCCAGCGCTCTGGTACGGCGTATCTAGGCTGTTTGCCGCTCGTTCAGTGCAGGTTCAAGGAGGGTTCAGGAGGGATTCAGTAGTCTTCCCGCAGACTTGTTGCCGAGTTGATCAAAACTGCAACGAGAGGAACGATTCAATGAAAATCACCCTGAACCGTATCGCATTCGCCACCTGCCTGGCCCTGGGCGCAACCGCTGCCCAGGCCAACGACAATTTCGTCGGTCTGACCTGGGGTCAGACTGACAACAACATCCAGAAATCCAACGCGCTGAATGCCAACCTCGGCAACCCCAAGTTGGACAAAGTGATCGATGGCGAGGGTACCTGGGGTATCCGTGCCGGCCAGAAGACCGCCGATGGTCGCTATTACGCGACTTACGAGAATGTTTCCGACAGTCACAATGGCTACAAACTGCGTCAGCAGAATCTGCTCGGCAGCTACGACATGTTCGTCCCGCTGGGTAGCAACAACACCAAGCTGTTCGGTGGTGTAACCGCCGGTCTGGTCAAGCTCGAGCAGGAGAGCCGCGGCTTCTCCCGCGATAGCGACATCGGATTTGCTGCAGGTTTGCAGGCCGGTATCCTGCAGGAACTGAACAGCAATACATCGATCGAAGCCGGCTATCGTTACCTGCGTACCAACGCCAGCACAGAAATGGCACCGCGTGGTGAGGGCAAGGCCGGGTCGCTGGATCTGCATAGCAGTTCGCAGCTCTACCTCGGCGCCAACTTCGCCTTTTAATGGCGGCTTAGCGTTACCAGGCCGGGCTTCTGCCCGGCCTTCGTACAACTGAAAAAAGGGGAAGTCTCATGAAATTGCTGGTGGTGGAGGATGAGGCGTTGCTGCGTCACCATCTGTTCACTCGCCTCAGTGAAAACGGGCATGTGGTGGATGCAGTGCGCACCGCCGAAGAAGCACTGTACCGAGCTGAGTCCTTCAATCATGATCTGGCCCTGGTCGACCTCGGTCTGCCCGGTATGAGCGGTATCGACCTGATCCGTGAGCTGCGCAGCCAGGACAAGAACTTTCCAATTCTGATCCTCACCGCGCGCGGCAACTGGCAGGACAAGGTCGAAGGCCTGTCCTGCGGCGCCGACGACTATGTGGTCAAGCCGTTCCAGTTCGAAGAGCTGGAAGCACGCTTGAACGCGCTGCTGCGACGCTCCTCCGGGTTCACCAAGTCGACCATCGAGGCAGGTTCGCTGGTGCTGGACCTCAACCGCAAGCAGGCCACAGTGGATGAGCAGTCGCTGCAACTGACTGCCTACGAGTACCGCATCCTCGAGTACCTCATGCTGCATCACCAGCAGGTGGTGGCCAAGGAACGCCTGATGGAGCAGCTCTATCCGGGCGATGACGAGCGTGACCCCAACGTCATAGAGGTGCTGGTTGGCCGCTTGCGGCGCAAGCTGGAGGCGGTGCTGGGCGGCAAACCGATAGAAACCGTGCGCGGCCAGGGCTACATGTTCAACGAGCGCTGCAAGTGAGTCGAACGCGCGCCGTTCTGCGCAAGCTGCGCATGCGTTTCGGCTCGTTGCGCCTGCGCCTGATGCTGGCCAGTGCCGCACTGGCAATGCTGTTCATGCTATTGCTGATGCCCGTGCTGCAGGGCGTGTTTCTCATGGCCCTGGAGCAGACCGTGGAGAAACGTCTGGCCTCCGACGCGGCTGCACTGATATCTGCTGCGCGTATCCATGACGGCCAGTTGCACATGCCGGACAAGATGCCCGACGAGGAATTCGACAACCTCGATTCGCACCTGCTGGGTTTCATCTTCGACCGTGAAGGCCAGATGATCTGGCGCTCACGCTCCTCCATCGACGAGTTGGTGCGCTACCTGCCGCGCTACGATGGTCGTGGTCACGAGTTCATCCGCATTCGCGACGACAGCGGCCAGGAATACTTCGTATACGACGTAGAAGTGGATTTGCTGCGCGGCGACCAGACCGCGCTGAGCATCGTGACCATGCAGCCGACGCGCGAATACCAGGGGCTGTTCAACGGCTTTGCCTGGCAGTTGCGTTTGTGGCTGGGTATCGCCCTGCTGGTATTGCTGGGCCTGCTCTGGTTTGGCCTGACCTGGGGTTTTCGCAGCCTGCGTGGCCTCAGCGACGAGCTCGATGGGGTGGAGGCCGGTACCCGCCAGCGCCTGAGTGACGAACACCCACGCGAACTGCTGCGCCTGACCAATTCCCTCAACCGCCTGCTCGACAGCGAGCGGCGTCAGCGCGAGCGTTATCGCGACTCGCTGGAAGACCTTGCCCATAGCCTGAAAACGCCACTCAGCGTGTTGCAAGGCATAGGTGAAACCCTCGCCGCTCAGCACGAGAATCGCGAGCAGGCGCAACTGATGCAGGCGCAAATCGAACGCATGAGTCAGCAGGTTGGCTATCAGTTGCAGCGCGCTAGCCTGCGCCGCAGCGGCCTGGTACGCCATCGCGAGCAGGTCTGGCCGGTGCTCGACGGTTTGTGCCGCTCGCTGGACAAGGTCTACCGCGACAAACGCGTGGAGGCGACGCTGGAAGTTCCCGAGCACAGTCAGATCACCATGGAACGTGGCGCGCTGATGGAGCTGCTCGGCAACCTGCTGGAGAACGCTTACCGCCTCTGCCTGCATCGCGTACGTGTCAGGCTGCAACCCCTGGCTGGCGGCTGCCTGATCACCATTGAGGACGATGGCCCCGGTGTACCGCAGCAGCAGCGTGAGCGGGTGCTACAGCGCGGCGAGCGACTGGATGCACAGAATCCGGGGCAGGGCATCGGCCTGGCGGTGGTGGAAGATATCGTCGAAAGCTACGACGGTGAATTGAGTCTGGAAGATTCCGAATTGGGTGGCGCCTGCTTCAGGGTGCGCCTGTACGACTGAATGCAGCCGCTGCTGCCTGAGGATTGGCAGAGCACGCGGGCGACCATGAAGAGCAAGCCTCTCTTATAGTTGTGTTGCGAAGCGCTCCACCGCGTTTACCACGAGTTTTGCACCATCCTGAATCTCGGTGATCACCTGGCCGGCCTGGGCGGAAAGCTCCAGGCCCAATTCGGCCTGGGTCTTGCCGCGGTCGATCAGCTCTACCGCGCGCTCGGCCAGTTGCTGGTTCTGCCCGACCACCTGGGTGATTTCTTCCGTCGCTGAGCTGGTACGTGAAGCCAATTGGCGAACCTCATCGGCCACCACGGCGAAACCTCGGCCCTGCTCGCCGGCGCGGGCGGCTTCGATGGCTGCGTTGAGGGCCAGCAGGTTGGTCTGGTCGGCGATACTGCTGATGTTCTTGACGATGGCTCCGATCAGTTGGGATTGCTTGTCCAGTGCCTCGATACCCTGCGCGGCCTCCTGCATGCGGCTGGACAGTTCGCGCATGGTGTCGAGCATCTGCTGTACCACCGATGCACCGTTCTTGGCACTGTCATCCGTGCCTTTCGACGTCTCGAAGGCGATGCTGGCAGCCTCGGCGATGGCAGCTTCGCGGTTGACCTGGTCGGTGATCACCGTGGCGAACTTGACCACCTTATACAGGTTGTCGTGGGCGTCGGTGATGGGGTTGTAGGAGGCTTCCAGCCAGACTTCGCGTCCGTGACTGTCCAGGCGTCTGAAGCGACCTGTGGCGAATTCGCCACGGCGCAGTTGCTCCCAGAACCGCTGGTATTGTGGAGAATTGGCTTCGGAGGCATCGCAAAAAATCCGGTGATGTTTACCCTGAATCTGCGTCAGGCTGTAGCCCATCGAATCGAGGAAGCGCTGGTTGGCAGTGAGCACTTCGCCGTTCAGGTTGAATTCGATGACGGCGGTGGAGCGCTGCAGCGCGCTGATCAAGTTCTCGTGTTCGCGCGAGGTCTCGATGGTACGCGTCAGGTCGCTGGCATAGATGGAGAAGCGCTGCACCTTGCCCTGGCTGTCGCGTAGCGGCTGCAGGATCGAGCGTAGCCAGGCTTCTTCGCCGTTGCCGCGTTTCAGGCGGATGACCCCAGCCAGATGTTCGCCGCGTTCCAGGGCATGGCGTACCCGGTGGTGGAAGTCCAGGTTGCGCACATGTTCCGGGATCAGCGCCAGCAAGGGGCGGCCGCGCAGTTGATCGGCGCGGTAGAGCATTTCTTTCTCGAAGTTGGCGTTGACCGAGTCGATGCGTCCCTGGGCGTCGAGGTAGAGCGCGAGCATCTCTTCGTCGAGGCTGGTGCGTACCTGCTCGATCGAGGACAGTTCTTCGCGCAGGGCTTGTAGTTCTTGTTTCAGGCGGGTCGCGAACATCGGCGGGATCTCTGAGTAAGTGCTGACGGCTGTGTCGGCGCCGTGGGGCAATTGTTTAGAGCGAAATGACCGAGCGGTCGACGCCGTAGGTTACCGCGTGTGACATGCCGACGTTGGCCGCCGATCCCGCCGTTTCAACTCTCCTGCGCCCGATAAGCTCCGGGCGTCAGCCCCGTCCATTTCTTGAAGGCGCGATGAAAGGCCGAGGGTTCGGAGAAGCCGAGTTGTTCGGCGATGTCCTGAATCGCCAGTTCGTCGCGGCCCAGGTGGTAGATGGCGAGGTCGCGGCGCAGATGGTCCTTGAGTTCCTGGAAGCTGGTGCCTTCCTCGCGTAAGTGACGACGCAGGGTTTGCGGGCTGGTGTGCAGTTGCTGAGCTACCTGTTCCAGGTCCGGCCAGGTGCGGCAGTCGCGGCCGAGCAGGCGACGAATCTGGCTGATCAGGCTATCGCCGCCGTCGGGGCGGGCCAGCAGGTCGGCGGGGGAGTGCTGGAGGAATTGCTTGAGGGTGCGTTCGTCCTGCAGCAACGGCATGGCCAGGTAGCGGGCGTGGAACAGCAGGCTGTTTTGCCCGGCGGCAAAGCGCCGGCTGCAGGGGAACAGCAGTTCGTATTCGGCGGCATGCGCGGGTTCGGGGTAAGCGAAGGTGGCTTCTTCCAAGCGGATGCGTTGGCCGATCAGCCAGCTGCCGAGGCGATGCCAGATCACCAGCAGACTTTCGACCAGAAAATGATCCGGGTCCCACAGCGTGCTGTCGTCGACGCTCAGCCGCGCCCAGTCGCCTTCGCGTTGCAGCTGGATGCCCGGTGCATCGGGAAACAGGCCGTAGAACATCGCGCCACGGCTCAGGGCTTTTTCCAGGCTGCGGCAGTGGATGATGGCGTGGCCCATCATGGCGAAGGTGCCGCGTTTGCTCGGCTGGCGGCCGAACCCGAGGTACTCGTCGTCCAGCGCTTCCCACAGCAGTTGCATCAGCCGGGAGAATTGTTCCGGGGCGATGCGTGCGCGCGGCTCGACCAGCACGGCGCTCTGGATGCCAGCCTGACGCAGTATCAGCTCGCAGGCCAGGCCTTGGCGATCCGCACCGCGCAGGGCGGCGCGGACGAAGTGGCTGGCAATGGTGCGTTCGCGCATGGGCAGGCCGATCCAGGATGATTGCCGATGGTAGCCAGAGCGGCCCGCGCGCAACAAGTCATGTGCACAGCTCACGTGCGGATGGATATCCGCCAGCGCCGGCTGCTTGGTCGTGCGGGAATCCGCCACGAATGACATGACTGTTTGGCTGGAGTGTTGTGTAACTTGTTGTTTTTAAATGGTTTGTCTGGTTTTTTTGATGTGGCATGCGGCTTGCGATACGGCGAACCAGGCGGCGGATCACGCCCCTCGACAATAAACCCCTCCGGCTGGAGGGAACATGCTTACAAAAGGGCTGCGCGGTATCGGAAGGATGCACCGCGGGGTCACTGAGGAACTGCCATGACGACCGACGTCACCCGTCAACCGTTCTACAAAATGCTCTACGTCCAGGTTCTGGTCGCTATCACCATCGGTATCCTGCTCGGCCACTTCTACCCCGAGACCGGTGTAGCGCTGAAGCCGCTCGGCGATGGTTTTGTCAAACTGATCAAGATGGTCATCGCCCCCATCATCTTCTGCACCGTGGTCAGCGGTATCGCCGGTATGCAGGACATGAAGGCGGTTGGTCGTACTGGCGGTTACGCGCTGCTGTACTTCGAGATCGTGTCCACCGTTGCCCTGGTGATCGGCCTGATCGTGGTCAATGTGGCGCAGCCAGGTGCCGGCATGCATATCGACCCGAACACGCTGGATGCCAGCAAAATCGCAGCCTATGCCTCCGCAGGCGAGCAGCAGAGCACCGTCGGCTTTCTGCTCAACGTGATCCCGTCCACCGTGGTCGGTGCCTTCGCCAATGGCGACATCCTGCAGGTGCTGTTCTTCTCGGTGATCTTCGCTTTCGCCCTGCAGCGCATGGGCGAGTTCGGCAAGCCGGTGCTGGAATTCATCGACCGCATTGCCCACGTCATGTTCGGCATCATCAACATGATCATGAAGGTCGCGCCCATCGGTGCCTTCGGCGCCATGGCCTTTACCATCGGTCAGTACGGTGTCGGTTCGCTGGTGCAGCTGGGCCAATTGATGCTGTGCTTCTACATCACCTGCGTGTTCTTCGTGCTGGTGGTGCTGGGCGGCATCTGCCGCGCCCATGGTTTCAGCGTCGTGCGCCTGATCCGCTACATCCGTGAAGAGCTGATGATCGTGCTCGGCACTTCGTCTTCCGAGTCGGTACTGCCGCGCATGCTGACCAAGATGGAAAAGCTGGGGGCGAAGAAATCCGTGGTCGGTCTGGTGATCCCCACGGGTTACTCCTTCAACCTCGACGGGACCTCTATCTACCTGACCATGGCAGCGGTTTTCATCGCCCAGGCCACCGATACGCCGATGGACATCACCCATCAGATCACTCTGCTGCTGGTGCTGCTGGTGGCCTCCAAGGGTGCTGCCGGGGTGACCGGTAGCGGCTTCATCGTTCTGGCCGCCACCCTGTCCGCCGTGGGCCACCTGCCGGTTGCCGGTCTGGCGCTGATCCTGGGTATCGACCGCTTCATGTCAGAAGCCCGCGCGCTGACCAACCTGGTTGGCAACGGCGTCGCCACCATCGTGGTCGCCAAGTGGTGCAAGGAGCTGGACGAAGACACCTTGCAGCGCGAGCTAGCGTCTGGTGGCAAGACCGAAGTAGCCGCTGCTCCGGCGATCCGCGAACTGGTTTGACGTGCTGCTCCTGCCACGCACAGGAGTCACCTTCGGCCCGCCTTCATGGCGGGCTTTTTTTGGCCTGGGGTTACGTGACCGAATGGGTCAACCCGGCTGAGCGCACGGGTCATTGAGGGGCGGCGGGGCGGCCCTTAACCTCAAGGGCATAACAACAGCGGAGGAACCGCCCCATGCAACGCAACCATTTCGAGACCGAGCACAACCTGTTCCGCGATGCCTTCGCGGCATTTCTGGACAAGGAGGTGGTGCCGCACCAGGAGGCCTGGGAAGAGGCGGGCGTGGTGGATCGCAGTGTGTGGCGCAAAGCCGGCGCGATGGGCTTTCTGCTGCCCTGGGCGGACGAGGAGTACGGCGGTGCCGGGCTCAAGGACTTTCGCTACGAGCAGATCATGTGCGAGGAGCTGGCGCGCATCAACGAACCCGGTTTCATGATCCCGCTGCACTCGGCGCTATGCGGCCCCTATATCGCCGAGTACGGCACTGCCGAGCAAAAGGCGCGGCTGCTGCCGGGCATCATCAGCGGTGAAACCATCCTCGCGGTGGCAATGACCGAGCCGTCAGCGGGTTCTGACCTGGCCGGCATGCGCACCACGGCGGTGGACAAGGGCGATCATTGGCTGCTCAACGGCTCCAAGGTGTTCATCTCCAATGGCTATCTGGCCGATGTGGTGATAGTCGCAGCCAAGACCGATCCGGCCAACAAGCACGCCATGGGCTTGTTTCTGGTGGAGCGCGGCATGTCCGGTTTCGAGCGCGGCAAGAAGCTGAAGAAACTTGGCATGCACAGCCAGGACACTGCCGAGCTGTTCTTCAACGACGTCAAGGTGCCCAAGGAGAACCTCTTGGGCGATGCCAAGGGCGGCTTCTTCTACCTGATGAACATGCTCGCCCAGGAGCGCCTGACCAATGCCTGTGGCGCGGTGGCTGGCGCCGAGGCGGCGCTGCAGACCACCATCGAGTACGTCAAGGAACGCCAGGCCTTCGGCCGCCCGGTGGCGCATTTCCAGAACACCCGCTTCAAGCTGGCCGAGATGCGCACCCAGATCGACGTGGCCCAGGTGTTCACCGACCGCTGCGTGATGGATCACAACCAGAAGAAGCTCAGTGCAGAAGTCGCCGCAGAGGCCAAACTGTTCACCACCGAGCTGCTGTGCAAGGTGGTCGACGAGGGCGTGCAGCTGCATGGCGGCTGGGGCTACATGTGGGAATACCCGATCTGCAAGATGTACGCGAACGCGCGCATTCAGCGCATCTTCGCCGGTACCTCGGAAATCATGAAGGAAATCATCAGCCGCGGTATGAAGCTGTAGCGGCCGTTCGACGGAGAGTGGATATGAATCTTGCGATTGACGCATGGGCTCAGCCCGCCGGTGGCCAACTGCGCGAGCGCATGCCGGAGGTGGCGCGGCTGTTCGAGAAGTCCGGCAGTGCGCACCTGCTGGATGTGCGACTCGGCCCCGAGGAGACCATCGCACAGATGGACGAGGCGGGCGTCGACAAGCTGATGCTGGCCGCCTGGTGCCGCCCCGAGGGATGGGTGTTCAGCAACGATGAGATCGCCGAGTTTACCCGGGCCTTTCCCGAGCGCTTCGTCGGCGTGGCCACGGTCGATCTGAGCAAGCCGATGGCCGCCGTGCGCGAGCTGGAGCGGGCCGTGCACGAGCTGGGCTGCAAGGCACTGCGCATCGTGCCCTGGCTGTGGAAGTTGCCGCCGAACGACCGGCGCTACTACCCGCTGTACGTGAAGTGCATCGAGCTGGACATTCCCTTCTGCACTCAGGTTGGCCATACCGGCCCGCTGCTGCCGTCGGAAACCGGGCGACCGGTACCCTATCTGGACGAGGTGGCGTTGGACTTCCCGGAGCTGCGCATCGTCGCCGGGCATATTGGCCATCCCTGGACGGACGAGATGATCGGCGTGGCCTGGAAGCACGATAACGTCTTCATCGATACCTCGGCCTATCTGCCCCGCTATTACCCTGCGCAACTGCTGCAGTACATGCAGAGCTACGGCGCGCACAAGGTGCTGTTCGGCAGCAACTTCCCCCAACTGTCCCTGAGCCGCTGCATGGCCCAGGTCAAGGAACTCGGTCTGGCCGCCGAGGTGGAGGCACAATTTCTGTACGGTAACGCCCGCCGGGTGTTCGGCCTGTAATGTCCGACTGATCGATCCCCCCGGCGCCATGCCGGGATCTACCGCTGGCCCCGCACAACAACCGACAACAGGTGCGCCGCGATGACCGAACCACTGCAACTGCCGCTGCAACGCTTCAACTATTGGCTGGATCGGCAAGCCGATACCGTCTGGCTGCGTCAGCCGCTCAATGGCGTGTGGCATGACTTCACCTGGCGCCAGGTCGACGAGCAGGCGCGCCGCCTGGCCAGCGCGCTGCTGGCGCTGGGCTGCGTGCCGGCCGAGCGCGTTGCGCTGCTGGCGAAGAACTGCGCCGAATGGTTTATCAGCGACCTGGCGATCCAGCACGCCGGGCTGGTCAGCGTGCCGCTGTATCCGCTGCAGGCGCCGGAACAGATCGCCTATGTGCTGGAGCACGCGGGCTGCAAGGTAATCCTGGTTGGCAAGCTGGATGAGCCGGACAAGCTGGCCACCGGTATCGCGGCGCATATCACCCGCATCGCCATGCCTTATCCGACCATGCCCGCCGAGCATCAATGGCAGGCCTTGCTGGCGGCGCATGAGCCGCTGTTCGGCGGGCATCTGCAACGCGGCGAGGATCTGCTGTCGATCCTCTATACCTCCGGCACCACCGGGCAGCCCAAGGGCGTGATGCTCTCGGCCCACGCCATGGCGTTCTCTGCGGCCAACGCCACGGCGGAGCTGAATATGACGCCGCAGGATCAGTTCTTCTCCTACCTGCCGCTATCGCATGCCGCCGAGCGCTTCCTGGTCGAATTCAACAGCCTCTACTGCGGCGCACCGGTGGCCTTCGTCGAGTCGCTGGAGACCTTCGCCAGCGACCTGCGCCAGGTGCGTCCCACCGTGTTCTTCTCGGTGCCACGGTTGTGGACGCGCTTTCAGCAGGGCGTGCTGGAGAAATTGCCGGCGCACAAGCTCGAGCGCCTGCTGCGTATCCCACTGCTGGGACGTCTGGTGGCGCACAAGGTGCGGGCGGGGTTGGGGTTGGATCGTGCGCGCGTGCTGGTGTCCGGCGCGGCGGCGATTTCCACCGGGCTGCTGGAGTGGTACCGGCGCCTGGGTATGACCATTTGCGAGGGCTACGGCATGACCGAGCACTTCGCCTACGGTTGTTTCAATCGCCCCGGGCAGGTGCGCTTCGGTACCGTGGGCAGGCCGATGCCGCATCTGCAGGTGCGCATCGACGCCAGCGGCGAGATCCTGCTGCGCAGCGAGACGCTGATGCAGGGTTATTACCGTGAGCCGGAGAAGACCGCCGAGACGCTCAAGGATGGCTGGTTGCACACCGGTGACCGCGGCCAGCTGGACGAGGCGGGCTACCTGCGTATCACCGGGCGGGTCAAGGACATCTTCAAGACCAGCAAGGGCAAATACGTCGCGCCAGCGCCCATCGAGGGCGAGATCGCCAAGAGTCATTGGGTCGAGCAGGTGTGCCTGATGGGCAGCAATCTCGATCAACCACTGGCGCTGATCGAGCTCTCGCCAGCCGCCCGCCAGCAACCGCGCGAGTTGCTCGGCCAGTCACTTGCCGAGCATCTGCATGCAGTCAATCAACGGTTGGAGGCGCACGAACGTGTCAGCCATTTCTACCTGGTCAGCGAGGCCTGGACGGTGGATAACGGCAGCATGACGCCGACCATGAAGATCCGCCGCAATGTGCTGGAGGTGCGTTATGCCGAGGCCATTGCCGCCATGCCCGGTGATGCCGTCATCGTCTGGGAACGTTAATCCGTAGCCCGGATGCAATCCGGGAAGTGCAATCCCGGATTGCATCCGGGCTACGTCAAACAAGCAAATCGGGAGTCACCATGTCCGGCCCACTGTCTTCGCTGAAAATTCTCGACTTCTCCACTCTGCTGCCGGGTCCTTTTGCCTCGTTGCTGCTGGCCGATATGGGCGCCGAGGTGCTGCGGGTGGAGTCGCCTACGCGTATGGATCTGGTGCGTGTGCTGCCGCCGCACGATGGCGGAACCTCCACCAGTCACGCATACCTCAACCGCAACAAACGCAGCATCGCCCTCGATCTCAAGCGGCCCGAAGCGGTGGAGGTGGTCAAGCAGTTGGTTAGCCAGTACGACATCGTGCTCGAACAGTTTCGTCCCGGCGTGATGGACAAGCTGGGCGTCGGTTACGAGGCACTCAAGTCGATCAACCCACGGCTGATCTACGTGTCGATCACCGGTTACGGCCAGAGTGGGCCTTATCGTGATCGCGCCGGGCACGACATCAACTACCTGGCGCTGGCCGGCATTGCCAGCTACACCGGGCGTCGCGACAGCGGCCCGTTGCCGCTCGGCGTACAGTTGGCCGACCTGGCGGGCGGCTCGCTGCATGGGGTGATCGGTCTGCTTGCTGCTGTGGTGCAGCGCCAGGCCACCGGCGTGGGGCAGCAGGTCGACGTGAGCATGACCGACTGTGCGTTCAGCCTGCATGGCATGGCGGGCGCTGGTTACCTCGGTGCCGGCGTCGAGCCTGGCATGGAAAACCAGGCGCTCAATGGCGGCAGCTTCTACGACTACTACCGCACGCGCGACGGTCGCTGGTTCTCTGTCGGCAGCCTGGAACCGCAATTCATGCAGCAGTTCTGCGCCGCCATTGGCCGCCCCGAATTGGCAGCACGCGGCCTGTCGCAGAGGCCCGAGGATCAACGCGCGCTCAAGCGTGAGATCGAGATCGAGTTCGAGAAGCGCGATTTCGCGCAATGGTGCGAAGTCTTCGCTGAGCTTGATGCCTGCGTCGAACCCATGTTGCCGCTGTCCGAGGCGGTGCAGCATCCGCAGATCAAGGCTCGCGGGCTGGTCGTCGAGGTGCCGCGTGAGGGGCTGCCCGCGCAGTCGCAACTGGCTTGCCCGCTGAAGTTCTCTGAGGGCTTGGCGCCGCCCCGGCATGTCGGGGCGGCTGTTGGCGCGCATACCGCCGAAGTGTTGACAGAGCTGGGTTATGACGCCGAACAGATCGCGGCGTTGAGGAGCGCTGGGGCGCTGGGTTGAGTCGCAAGGCTCACTGTCTGGCAACGTCGCTGCGCACAGCGCACTCTGCGAGACTTCGATACGGACGTAGGGTGCGCCACGCGCACAGAGACGTTATGCAGTTTCCCCCATTACTCCTGACGCTGCTCACCACTGAAGGTCAGCGTCACCTTGCAACGCCGGCAGTAGTAGCGGCGGCCCTTGGCGACCAGGGCGTGACGCTGAGCCGAGAAGGGGAACTCGCCATCCGCGCAGCTACAACGATAGATGAAGCGACTGACCTTGCGCCGCTCGACTTCGTAGCTGTGGCAGCGATGCGGCGGCAGTTCGTAGACGCCGCGCATGATCAGCTGCCACTCCTCGCCGTGCGGCTGAATGCGTGGGCCGAATAGCTGATGGGCGACCATGTGGGCGACTTCGTGCGGCACCGTCTGGCGCAGGAAGTCTTCCTGGTTGGCCCGGTACAGCTGCAGGTTGAAGCGCAGCTTGTTTTCCGTCAGGTGCGCGACACCGGCCTTCTGCCCACGCAGCTTGAAGCTGATCTCGGGGCGGGCAAAGCGTTGCTTGAAGAAGGTTTCGGCCTGCTGGTAGCAGGCTTCGACGCGGGCGTGAATCTGTTCGGGCATGGACAGGCGCTGGTGCAGGCTGAGCGTGAATTATGCCGCAAGCCGACAGCCAGCGCAGGTATCACTCGTCCCCTGGCGCCTGCATTCGCTGTTCCTGCGTGCCGCGGCTCTGGTCCTGCTGCACCGTGCGCTGATACTCCGGCTCCAGGGTATAGGTCCAGAACAGGATCATGCTGACCAGAATAGTGACGATCACCAGCAGCCCCACGCCAATCATCGAGGAGGCGTAGAGGAAACCCTGCTGGTTGTCGATGCGCATGAAGCGAGGCAGCCCGACATAGATCAGGTAGGCGGCATGGGCACAGGCAAGTAGCAGCACGCTGATTGCCAGCCAGCGGGTGGGGTAGAGCGCGGCGATACCGGCCAGGAAGAAGGGCGTGCAGGCATAGGCGATGAAGCCGATGCACTGGTTGAAGGTGGGCCTGGCCTCGAAGGTGCGCGACATGTAGCGCAGGAAGTAACCCATGATGAAAACGCCGATCAGCGTAGCCAGATACAGCAGCCCGCTCAGTTGCAGGGCACTTGCGACCTCCAGGCGAATGCGCTCTTCGTCTACCAGGCTCCAGCCGACCCAATGGGTGCCGATGAACAGGCAAACTGCCGGCAACAGGCTGAAAAGCAGCAGGTAGGGTAGGTAGTTGGCGCTGTTGCGCTCTTCGTCCTGACGAATTGCCGTCCAGGCGCGGTCCGGGCGGGTGAGAAGGGTATAGAGGTTCGCATACATGGTGTGACCATCCGCGTGACTGCCTTTAATTCTCGGGCAGTCGTAGCCGCGTAGGGTTCAACCCAAATTTTCTGACGCATGGCAACGAAAAGGCCGCCCGGAGGCGGCCTGTGGGTTAGCGTCTAGTGACTATCAGCTGGTGTAGACCGGGCCGATGCCCATGCCCCAGAGAATGACCGAGCTGGCGATCATCGCTACCAGCACGACCAGGCCGACCGCCAGTACGGAACTGGAGAACATGAAGCCTTCGTCTTCAGGAATGTTCATGAAGGTCGGTATGCCGACATAGAGCAGATAAACGGTGTAGCAGATCGCGACCGTGCCTACGACCATGCCCAGCCACAGGTGCGGGTAAAGCGCTGCGAGACCTCCGATGAACAGCGGGGTGGCGGTGTAGGCCGCGAATACGACGCACTGGGTCAGGCTGGGATTGGCGTCGTAGGTACGTGCCATCCAGTGGATGAAGGCGCCCATCACGGCTACGCCAGCGAGCATCGCCAGGTAGGACATGATGGTCATCACCATCGCACTGCCTTCGGTGAGCATCACCGGTGCTCGGTCACCAATCGCCCAGCCAACCTGGGTGGTGCCGATGTAGGCTGAAATAGCGGGAATTGCCGCAAGAATCAGTACATGGGTCAGATACATGTGGCTGATGGATTCTTCCTCGCCACGGATTTCTTGCCATTCTTGATCGGGATGGGTGAAGAGCCCCCAAACGTGGTGGATCATGCCAGACACCTCCTCTTTCTTATGACGGTCGCCCCCCAGCGAACGCCCGGCACGCGTGTACAGCGCCACCGGGTGTCAGGCCGAAATCTATGCGACCTTATGTCGCAGTATAGGCAGGGCCTGGAGCAGGCGTGATGTCTGGCTTTAGAGCAAATCGCTCTCTAGAGGTTAGCGGTAATAGCGCTCAAGAATTTCCATGGCCAGGTTTATCGACTGCAACCGCTCTGTACTGCCGCCTCGGTCCGGATGATGTTCGCTGACCATTTGTCGGTAGCGCAGCTTGATTCGTGGCAGATCGAGTGTCCGTTCATTGGCCAGTTCGAACAGTTCCAGGGCTGCCTGCTTCTCTTCGCCGCCCTGCATGCGTGTCCAGAAGCTGGTCAGTAGACGCTCGACGTCGCGTTCGTCGGTGCCCTGCAGGTTGCTCATGTCCAGATAGTAGTCACGCAGTGCGTCGCGTTCACTGAGTGCCGCGTTGCCTGGCTGGTAGGGCAGCAGGCGGATGCACAGCGGGCTGATCTCGAGCAGGTGCGTTTGCTCCTGCCATAGCCGTTCACGCAGGCGATAAAGCGCGTTGAACAGCAGAAAATGAGTGCGAAACAGCACCAGCTTGTCCGCCAGGGGTAGATTGGGGACATGGCCGCTGTGGCGGTCTTTCAATTGCTGGATCAGGGTGTATTCGGCAATGCCGTCCGGTGCTGCCTGCAGCAGCTGCAGTACCTGCTCGGTGAGGTCCAGGTTGGGGTCGAGGTCGTCGTTCATCGGCCGAGACTAGCATTTCATTGCTGTCGGGGTAGGGGCGCGGCGCCATTGTGCGTAAAATGTCGCGCTTTCGTTCCCACTCCCTCGGATTTCGACGCACCATGGGCACCCTTTCGGTCAACCAGAACAAACTGCAGAAGCGCATTCGCCGCCTGGCCGGCGAAGCCATCACCGACTTCAACATGATCGAGGATGGCGACAAGGTGATGGTCTGCCTGTCCGGCGGCAAGGACAGCTACACCATGCTCGACGTGCTGCTGTATCTGCAGAAGGTGGCGCCGATCAAGTTCGAGATCGTCGCGGTGAACATGGACCAGAAGCAGCCCGGCTTCCCCGAGCACGTGCTGCCGGCCTACCTGGAATCCATCGGCGTGGCGTACCACATCATCGAGAAGGACACCTACTCGGTGGTCAAGGAGAAGATCCCCGAGGGCAAGACCACCTGCTCGCTGTGCTCGCGTCTGCGTCGCGGCACCCTGTACACCTACGCCGACGAGATCGGCGCGACCAAGATGGCGCTGGGGCATCACCGCGACGACATCCTGGAAACCTTCTTCCTCAACATGTTTTACGGCGGCACGCTCAAGGCCATGCCGCCCAAGCTGCTGTCCGATGACGGCCGCAACGTGGTGATCCGCCCGCTGGCTTACTGCGCCGAGGCCGATATCGAGGCCTACAGCCAACTCAAGGAATTCCCGATCATCCCGTGCAACCTGTGTGGTTCGCAGGAGAACCTGCAGCGTCAGGTGGTCAAGGAGATGCTGCAGGAGTGGGAGCGCAAGAGCCCTGGCCGGGTCGAGATCATGTTCCGCGCCCTGCAGAACGTGCACCCCTCGCAGTTGGCCGACCGCAACCTGTTCGACTTCAAGAGCCTGAAGATCGACGACAGCGCCACGCCGCGCTTTCTCGATGTAATGAGCCTGTAAGCCATCGCGGCTAAAGCCCCTCCCACAGGCAACTCAATCCGTGGGAGGGGCTTTAGCCGCGACGCTTGCCAGGCCGCAAAGGCCTGGAGTATGGTTCGGCCATCGCTTTGGAGAATTCCATGTCCGCCAGTCTCAACCTCCTGTCCATGCTGCAAGCCGGTGCCTCGCGCGCCGCGTTGGCTCGTGCGCAGGCGCTTGTGGCGGCAGCGTATTATTTCTTTGGGTATTGGTTTAGCCACAGGCGCGCCTGATACCCCACAGGCGGCCTGAGACACCAGGGTCGCCACCAGAGACGTTTTCCAGAAAACCCCCGGTCGGCAACCCGACCGGGGGTTTTGTTTTTTCCGGCCGAAAAACGGCCACAGATCGAGGACTCACAGATGAACCGTTATTACCGCAACTACCGCTACGACTGGCGATTTAGCAGCGTCACCACCGCCCTGACACCCTTGCAACGAACACTCAGTTAGCGCCGCTGCGGCATCGACCGCGCCGGCCAAGGAACCGCCAGATCATGAACAGCTCCGCTCAACTCGCTTCCACCGTCACCACCATCGCCCGCCGCAGCGCCCAGCCGCTGCCCAGCCCTGCCGTACTGCGTCAACGCCTGCCGTTGTCTGCCACGCTTGCCGAACGTATTGCCGCCGACCGTGACGCCATCCGCGCCGTGCTCGATGGCCGTGACTCGCGCCTGCTGGTGGTGGTCGGCCCCTGTTCCCTGCATGACCGCACCAGCGCCCTCGAATACGCCGAGCGCCTGGCCGAGCTGGCGCCGCAGGTCGACGACCAACTGCTGCTGGTGATGCGCGCCTACGTGGAGAAACCACGTACCACCGTGGGCTGGAAGGGGCTGCTGTACGACCCGCATCTCGATGGCAGTGGCGATATGGCCGAAGGCTTGCGCCAGTCGCGGCAACTGATGCTGGATATCCTCGCTCGCGGCCTGCCGCTGGCCACCGAGCTGTTGCAGCCGATGGCCGCCGGTTACTTCGACGACCTGCTCGGTTGGGCGGCGATCGGCGCACGTACCAGCGAGTCGCAGGTGCATCGCGAGATGGTCAGCGGCCTGGATCTGCCGGTGGGCTTCAAGAACGGTACCGACGGCAGCGTCGGCATCGCCTGCGACGCCATGCGCTCGGCGGCGCACCCGCATCAGCACTTTGGCATCGACGACCTCGGCCATCCGGCCCTGCTGCACACCGCTGGCAACCCCGACACCCACCTGGTGCTGCGTGGTGGCCACGGCGCGCCGAATCATGATGCCGCCAGTGTCGCCGCTGCACGGGAGGCTTTGCAGCGCCAGGGCATTGCGCCGCGCATCATGGTCGACTGCAGCCATGCCAACAGCGGCAAGGACCCGCTGCGCCAGCCGGCGGTGCTGGACAGCGTGATCGACCAGCGCCTGGCCGGGGATGCCAGCCTGCGCGGGGTGATGCTGGAGAGCCACCTGTTCGACGGTTGCCAGGCGCTTTCCGGCGAGCTGCGTTACGGCGTGTCGATCACTGATGGCTGCCTGGGCTGGGAAGGCACCGAAGCGGCGCTGCGCCAGGCCGCCGAGCGTTTGCGCGGGTAGGGCGGGTGTAACCCGCCAGTCCTTGATTGGCGGGTTGCACCCGCCCTACGTGCACGTCACCGCTCAGGGACTTGAGTGTTCGGCGTGCTGCGTGCAGGCTTCGTCATCCGTTTCATGAAGGATTCGATTCATGCGTGATTACAAGTGGCTGCACGAGTTCTGCCTCAACCGTTTCGGCTCGGCCAAGGCACTGGAGGCCATGCTGCCGCAGCCGCGCAGCGATGCGGAACTGCGGGCGCTGAGCGATAACCGCTACCTGTCGCTGATCAGCCTGCGCATCTTTCGCGCCGGCCTCAAGCACAGCCTGGTGGACGCCAAGTGGCCGGCGTTCGAGGAGGTGTTCTTCGGCTTCGACCCGGAGAAGGTGGTGCTGATGGGCGCCGAGCGCCTGGAGAACCTGATGCAGGATGCGCGGCTGATTCGCCACCTGGGCAAGCTCAAAAGCGTGCCGCGCAACGCTCAGTTCATCCTCGATGTCCGTCGTGAAAAAGGCAGCTTCGGCACCTTGATCGCCGATTGGCCGGTGACCGATATCGTCGGCCTGTGGAAATACCTGGCCAAGCATGGCAGTCAGCTTGGCGGCCTGTCGGCGCCGCGCTTCCTGCGTATGGTGGGCAAGGACACCTTCGTCCCTACCGATGACATGGTCGCCGCGCTCAAGGCGCAGGGCGTGATCGACAAGGCGCCGACCAGTCTGAAAGACCTGGCTGCCGTACAGGCCGCCTTCAACCAGTGGCAGGCCGAGAGCGGTCGGCCGCTGTGCCAGCTATCGGTGATGCTGGCGCACACGGTCAATCACTGAGCGATTGCTGCAAGGCCTCCAGCCATTCCTTGGGTACGTCACGCTTCATCGCCAGTTGGCACTGCTGGCTGTCAGGGTCGAAGACGATCACCGCCTCGCCCTTGTCCAGGGCGCGGCGTACGCGCTGCACGCGGGTTTCCAGCGGGGTTTCATCGCCGTTATCGGTACCGTCGCGGGTGACGAAGTCTTCGATCAGGGCGGTGAGGGTATCGGCTTGCAGCAGCTCAGCGGGGATCAGCACAACGAGTGACTCCAGTTATTGGCGCCCATGATAGAGCCAGAGGGCGCCCTGCTGCGAGTTCTCTCAGTGCACCATGCCGGGCCGCTTGAGGTGGCGCTCCAGGGTGCTGTAGAGCAGGCCACTGTCCAGCGGTTTGCCGAGGAAATCGTCCATACCGGCATCCAGGCCGTGTTGGCGGTGCTCTTCGAGGATATGCGCGGTCAGCGCGATGATGGGCACGGCGGCGAGTTGCCGGCTGCGCTCCAGGCGGCGAATCTGCCGGGTGGCTTCGAAGCCGTCCATCACCGGCATCTCGCAGTCCATCAGGATCAAGTGCACGGCAGCCGGATCGCGACCGTATTCATCCACCGCCGCCTGGCCGTCGGTGACCAGGCGCACGCTGTAGCCACGTTTTTTCAAAAAGCCCTGAACCACCAATTGGTTCACCGGGTTGTCCTCTGCCACCAGAATGCAGGGGGCTTCGCTGTTGTCGCTGCGTATTTCTCTGACCAACTGATGTACCTGTGCTCTGGGTTCTTCATACAGCCCGTTCAAGGCCTGGCGCAGTGCGTTGATCGCCACTGGCTGGGCCAGGTGTTGCAGGCGTAGTTTGTGGCTCGCTGGCAGTTGCTGGCAGGCCTCGGGCGGGCAGACCAGCAGCACGCGCTGCTGCGGCTGCAGCTTGGGCCGCAGCGAGTCAAGCCAGTGGTTGACGCCACCAGGCCAGGGCGCCATCAGCACCAGCAGCGGCGGCGCGGCGAAATCCTCCAGATAGTCCTGCAAGCGCTCCGGCGTCTGGCAGCGCTCGGTACGCATGCCCCAGCGTCCGAGCAGGCGGCTCATGGCATCCAGACCAAGGCCGTCGAGCGAGGCGAGCAGGGCGGTGCGTCCGGCCAGCAGACGGCTGAGCTCGTCGGGGGTGTCCTGTTCGGCCAGCAGAGGCATGTCGAAGGCGAAGCGGGTGCCCTGGCCCAGGGTGCTCTGCACTTCGATTCTACCGCCCATCATTTCCACCAGTTCCTTGCTGATGGCCAGCCCCAGACCGCTGCCGCCATAACGGCGGGTGGTGCTGGAATCACCCTGGGCGAAGGATTCGAACAATTGCGCCAGTGCCTGCTCGCTGATGCCGATGCCACTGTCGCTGACGGCGATCACCAGATGCGGCCTGCCATGGCTGTCACTGCGGCGGCTGACGCTGACCGCCACATGGCCTTCGGCAGTGAACTTAAGAGCGTTGCTCAGCAGGTTCATCAGCACCTGCTTGAGCCGCGTCGGGTCACCCTGAATGCGTCGTGGCACGCCGTTTTCCAGGCTGATGTATAGGCGCAGGCGTTTGTCCAGGGCCTGGCCGGTGAACAGGCTGAGCGTCTCGGAAATCATCTCTTCAAGATCGAACTCGATCTGCTCCAGGCTGAGCTTGCCGGACTCGATACGGGCGTAGTCGAGGATGTCGTTGATCACCGCCATCAACGAACTGCCGGAGCTGGAAATGGTGTTGACGTAGAAGCGCTGGCTGCGATCCAGAGGCGTTTCGCGCAGCAGCTGCAGCATGCCCAGCACGCCGTTGAGCGGAGTGCGGATCTCGTGGCTCATCTTGGCCAGGAAGCGGCTCTTGGCCTGGTTCTCGAAGGCGGCTTGCTCGGCCGCACGGCGCGACTGGAAGCCTTCTTCCTTGAGCAGGTTGATGCGGTCGGCAAGACCGATGGACAGGGTGATCAGTTCGATGGTCACGCCGATCTTCACCACCGTGGCGCCGAATACGCCAAACACTTCCAGGCCCAGCGAGCCGGTGGTGGCCTGGATGAAGGCGAACAGCAGGATGGCCCAGGCCAGGGTGTAATAGGAGCCATAGCGCACGCCGCGACGCCACACGTAGATGCCGGTCAGCAGCAGGATCAGCGAGACCAAGGACACGGTGACGCTGGCCAGGATGTTCCAGGCGGCGAAGCCGATTAGCGGCACCGACAGCAGGCAGCCGACGCAGATCAGCATCAGCAGGCGCAGGCCGGTGTCCAGACGCGGGAAATACTGGCGTGCATGCAGGAAATGGCGGCTGAACTGGATCGCCGTGAGGCAGTGCACGTACATCAGGATGTAGATGCTGACCGACTGAAAGGCCACGTGCTCGGGTAGCAACTTGAACAGCATGCCGTCGAAGCAGGCCGCGAGCAGACCGACGTTGAGGTTGTAGGCCAGGTACCAGAGATAGGCCGACTCGCGCAGCGACAGGTAGAGGAACAGGTTGTAGCAGAACATGGCGAACAGCACGCCGTAGAACGCGCCGTTGAAGCCCATCAGGTTCTCCTGCGCCGCCGCGCTGGCACCGTAGGTGGCGAAGAACAGCGGCACGAACACCGTGCTGCTGGTTTCCACGCGGATCAGCAGGGTGTTGACGCCAGGCTCCAACTGCATGGGAAACCAGAAGTTGCGTACCTGCACCGGCCGCTGGGAAAAGGCGAAGCTGTCGCCGCTTTCCTGTTCCAGGTGCTTGCCGTCGGGGCCGATCAGGTGAACCTGGAGGCGATCGAGCAGCGGATAGTTGACTTCGAGATAGCCGCCCAGCTCATGCTCCAGCGTATTGACCAGGCGAGTCTTGAACCACCACACCGATGCATTCTTGCCAAGGTTGGCGTGCTCGCCGCCGGGTTTGCGGAAAGCTTCGTCATCCAGGGCTCGCACCTGCTCGACGCTGAGGGTGCCGTCCACGTCTTCGTAATAGCCGGTATAAGGGCCCAGGGATAGGCGCAGGTCGTCGCTATCCAGCGGCGCAGGTGTAAGGGCCCAACTTGGGCAGGCAAGCCAGAACAGCAATAAGGCCAGACAAAGGCGAGGCATCCGTGAACCTCAGAGGGCCATGGGAAATGGCCGGGAGTCATGTTCAACGTCGCTTGGCGACGGCCCGAAGGTTGGCCACTGACTGCAGGCCAGAAAAAGGGGAGCTGATGCTCCCCTGTCGTCCTTTTGCGTCACTTTGCCTTTATGCGCCGAAGCCTTCAAGCGTCCCGATCATGTTGCCCGACCAGGCTGTCCACCGGTGGGACGCGGGTATCGCTTTCCATCTGCGCATCGTGCTCCAGCTGATGGCTGAAGCGCTCCAGCGAACCCTGTGCCGGCTGGGCGTCACTGGCGAATACCGGCGGGCTCATCATGTAGGCGGTAAGCAGGCGGCTTAAGGCCTTGAGGCTGTCGATATGGGTGCGTTCATAGCCATGGGTGGCGTCGCAGCCGAACGCCAGTAGCGCGGTGCGAATGTCATGGCCGGCGGTGACCGCCGATTGCGCGTCGCTGTGGTAGTAGCGAAACAGGTCGCGGCGTACCGGTACTTCCTGTTCGGCCGCCAGGCGCAGCAACTGGCGTGACAGGTGATAGTCATAGGGGCCACCGGAGTCCTGCATGGCCACGCTGACGGCGTGCTCGCTGGACTGCTGGCCTGGCGCGACCGGAGCGATGTCGATGCCGACGAACTCACTGACATCCCAGGGCAGGGCGGCAGCAGCGCCGGAGCCGACCTCTTCGGTGATGGTGAACAGCGGGTGGCAGTCGATCATCGGTTGCAGACCCTGATCACGAATCGCCTTGAGTGACGCCAGCAGCGCGGCGGCGCCAGCCTTGTCGTCGAGGTGACGGGCGCTGATATGGCCGCTCTCGGAAAACTCCGGCAGCGGATCGAAGGCGACGAAATCACCAACGCAAACGCCCAATGAATCGCAATCGGCACGGGTGGCGCAGTAGGCGTCCAGACGCAGCTCGACGTGATCCCAACTGATCGGCATGGTGTCGACGGCGGTGTTGAAGGCGTGCCCCGATGCCATCAGCGGTAGCACGCTGCCGCGAATCACGCCGTTGTCGGTGAACAGGCTGACGCGGCTGCCCTCGGCGAAACGGCTCGACCAGCAGCCCACCGGCGCCAGGCCGAGACGACCGTTGTCCTTGATCTCGCGGACGATGGCGCCAATGGTGTCGAGGTGCACGGAAACGGCACGGTCGAAACGTTCGTACTCGCTCTGACGCCCGCGCAGGGTGGCGCGGATGGTGCCACGGCGGGTCAGCTCGAAAGGGATTTCCAGTTCTTCGAGACGCTCGGCGACGTAGCGCACGATAGTGTCGGTGAAACCGGTGGGGCTGGGGATGGCAAGCATCTCCAGCAGCACCTTCTGCATGTAGTCGAGATCGGGTTCGGGTAGTTGTTGCATGCAAGCTCCTCGGCGTTGGGTTTTCCCCTCTCCCGCATATGGGAGAGGGCCGGGGGAGAAGAGTCAGCTCGGCCTCTGGCTGAGCGGGAACAGCAGATCGACGAAGCGCTCGGCGGTGGGTTGCGGTTCGTGGTTGGCCAGGCCGGCGCGCTCGTTGGCTTCGATGAACACGTATTGCGGCTGGTCGGCGGCGGGCACCAGCAGGTCGAGGCCGACCACAGGTATTTCCAGCGCGCGCGCAGCCTTGATGGCGGCGTCACGCAGGGCCGGATGGAGGATCGCGGTTACATCCTCCAGGGTACCGCCGGTGTGCAGGTTGGCGGTCTTGCGCACGGCCAGACGCTCACCGGCGGGCAACACGCTGTCGTAGTCGAGGCCGGCACCGTGCAGGGTGCGCAGGGTTTCGGCGTCCTTGGGGATGCGACTTTCGCCGCCGGTGGCGGCCTTGCGCCGACGGCTCTGCGCATCGATCAGCTTGCCGATGCTGTGGCGGCCATCGCCAATGATTTCGGCCGGGCGGCGGATGGCCGCGGCCACTACCTCGTAGCCGATCACCAGCACGCGCAGGTCGTGGCCTTCGTGATAACTCTCCAGCAGTACGCGCTGGTCGAACACGCGGGCACGCTCGATGGCTTCCTGCACCTCGCCCGGCGTGCGCAGATCAACTGCCACGCCCTGGCCTTGTTCGCCGTCGACCGGCTTGACCACCACCGAGCCATGCTCGGCGAGAAAAGTGGCATTGTCTTCGGCGCTACCGGCCAGGCGCTGCGCCGGCACGCTGAGGTCGGCGCGCGACAGAGCGCGATGAGTCAGGCGCTTGTCCTGGCACAGGGTCATGCTCACGGCGCTGGTCAAGTCGCACAGCGATTCGCGGCAACGGATGCGTCGACCGCCGTGGCTGAGGGTGAACAGCCCGGCTTCGGCGTCGTCCACCTGCACTTCGATGCCGCGGCGCAGCGCCTCGTCGACGATGATGCGGGCATAGGGGTTGAGCTCAGCCTGCGGGCCAGGGCCGAGGAACAGCGGCTGGTTGATGCCGTTCTTGCGCTTGAGGCTGAAGGTCTGCAGTTCGCGGAAGCCGAGCTTGGCGTAGAGCTTCTTGGCCTGCTTGTTGTCATGCAGCACCGACAGGTCGAGGTAGCTCAGGCCACGGCTCATGCCGTGCTCGATCAGATGACGGACCAGCACCTCGCCGACGCCCGGGCGGCTGCATTGCGGGTCGACCGCCAGACACCAGAGGCTGCTGCCGTTTTCCGGGTCACGGAAGGCGCGTTGGTGGTTGAGGCCCATGACGCTGCCGATCACCGCGCCGCTGTCTTCGTCCTCGGCCAGCCAGTAGGTCGGGCCGCCCTCGTTGTAGGGCGTGAGTTTGGCCGGGTCGATCGGCAGCATGCCGCGGGTCTGGTACAGGCAGTTGATCGCCTGCCAGTCCGCGTCGTTCTGCGCCCGGCGAATGCGGAAACCACGGAAGCTGCGACGCGCCGGGCGGTAGTCGGTGAACCACAGGCGCAGGGTGTCGGAGGGGTCGAGGAACAGTTGCTGCGGCGCATGCGCCAGCACCTGATGCGGTGCGGCCACGTAAAGCGCGATATCGCGTTCGCCGGGCTGTTCGCCCAGCAGGGATTCGGCCAGCGCCGTGGCGTCGGGGTAGGTATGGCCGATCAGCAGGCGGCCCCAGCCGCAATGGATGGCTTGCGGTTGACTGGGCTGGCTGGTGTGATCCTCGGCCAGGCGTGCCTGCAGACGCTCGTAGGAGGGTGTCTGGCCGCGCAGCAGGCGTTGATTGAAGGCAGTGGAGCGCATGGAATAGTCCCTGTCCGTGTTCACTACGTCCGGTCTGAGCCGGATCGTCATTGAGTCGCGACAAATCCCGGAGTGCACCGGGCTACGACCATTGATCCTGCAGGAGCGGCCCGAGGGCCGCTCCACGTGAGTTACAGGCCCTGTTCGCTCAGCCACAGGTTGAGCGCCGCCAGTTGCCACAGCTTGGACCCGCGTAGCGGCGTCAGCTGGCTCTGTGGGTTGGTCAGCAACTGGTCGAGCATGGTCGGGTTGAACAGGCCGCGATCCTGGCTGGGGTCGAGCAGCAGGTCGCGCACCCAACCCAGGGTGGCGCCCTCCAGATGCTTGAGCCCTGGCACGGGGAAGTAGCCTTTGGGCCGGTCGATCACCTCGCTGGGGATGACCTTGCGCGCGGCTTCCTTGAGCACGTACTTGCCGCCTTCTGGCAGCTTGAACTGCGCGGGAATGCGCGCTGACAGTTCGGCCACGCGGTAGTCGAGGAATGGCGTGCGCGCTTCCAGGCCCCAGGCCATGGTCATGTTGTCCACCCGTTTGACCGGGTCGTCGACCAGCATCACCGTGCTGTCCAGGCGCAGGGCCTTGTCCACTGCTGCATCGGCGCCGGGCATGGCGAAGTGCTCGCGCACGAACTCGCCAGCCATGTCGCCGGTCAGCCAGGCGGGCTGCACGCAGGCCGCGTATTCGTCGTGCTCACGGTCGAAGAAGGCGGCGCGGTAAGCGGCAAAAGCATCCTTGGCGCCATCGACTTGCGGATACCAGTGGTAGCCGGCGAACAGTTCGTCCGCGCCCTGGCCGCTCTGTACCACCTTGCAGTGCTTGGCGACTTCGCGCGAGAGCAGGTAGAAGGCGATGCAGTCGTGGCTGACCATCGGCTCGCTCATGGCGCGGAAGGCCTGCGGTAATTGCTCGAGAATTTCGTGCTCACCGATGCGCAACTGGTGGTGCTGAGTGCCAAAGCGCTGGGCGATCAGGTCCGAATACTGGAATTCGTCGCCGCGCTCGCCGCCGGCATCCTGGAAACCGATGGAGAAGGTCAGCAGGTTTTCTACGCCGGCTTCGCGCAGCAGGCCGACCAGCATGCTCGAGTCGACGCCACCGGAGAGCAGCACGCCGACATCGACGGCCGCGCGCTGACGGATCGCCACGGCTTCGCGCATGGTCTGCAGCGTGCGGTCGCGCCATTCTTCCAGGCCGTAGTTCACTTCTTCGCCTTGCGGGCCGAATTGCAGCGTCCACCAGGTTTTCTGCTCGACCTTGCCGTCGGCATCGATGCGCATCCAGGTGGCTGGCGGCAGTTTCTCCACGCCCGCCAGAATGGTGCGCGGTGCTGGGACCACGGCGTGAAAATTCAGGTAATGGTTGAGGGCGACGGCATCCAGCGTCTTGGCGATATCGCCGCCTTGCAGCAGGGCCGGCAGCGACGAGGCGAAGCGCAGGCGCTCGCCGGTACGGGACAGATACAGCGGTTTGACGCCAAGACGGTCGCGGGCGATGAACAGGCTTTGCTTGTCACGCTCCCAGACGGCGAAGGCGAACATGCCGTTGAGCTTGGGCAGCAGTTTCTCGCCCCAGGCGTGATAGCCCTTGAGCAATACCTCGGTGTCACCGCCGGAGAAGAAGCGATAACCCAGCGCCTCCAGTTCGGCACGCAGCTCGGGGTAGTTGTAGATGGCGCCGTTGAACACCATGGACAGGCCGAGATCGCTGTCGATCATCGGCTGGCCCGAGGCTTCGGCCAGATCCATGATCTTCAGCCGGCGATGGCCCAGAGCGATGGGGCCCTGGCTGTGGAAGCCGTGGGCGTCGGGGCCGCGAGGGGCCAGGTGGTGGGTGATGCGCTCGACTGCCGCCAGGTCCGCGGGGCGTCGATCAAAACGTAGTTCTCCAGCTATTCCGCACATAGTTCCTTACCGGTGTTGCCGTTGGGGAGTGGCTCGTGGTCGAGCCTTTTACACCAAAACAAAATAATGCTTTCATGTCAAAGTTTTGGTTGTTATGAATTGGTGCTTATGACTGATAAAAAAGTTCCTGCTGAAATAGATTTGTCATCTGTCATGGCCTTTGAAATGCCCCTGTTCCAGGCCCTGCGACGCCTGCAGCAGGCGGGGGAGGTGCATGCCAAGCGTCTGGCGCGTTTTGGTGGGCTGACGCCCATGCAGTTGATGGTGCTGCAGGTGCTGGCCAGCGAGACGCGCATGACTGCCAGCGTGCTCAGCAGCCGCGTCAGCCTCACGGCGGCGACGCTTTCCGGTCTGCTCGATCGTCTCGAAGAGCACGGCCTGTTGCAGCGTCAGCGCGATGATCAGGACCGTCGTCGTCAATGGCTGCTGATCAGCGCTGCCGGGCGCGAGTTGATTCAGCAGGCGCCGTCGTTGATGCCGCCGGAATTCAACCAGCGTTTCGCCGCACTGGCCGATTGGGAGCGCCACAGTCTCACTGCCGCGCTGCTGCGCGCGGCCGAGTTGTGCGGGGAGATGGAATGAGGTGGGCGGTGACCCTAATGTCGATCAGATAAGGCTGCCAAAGCGGCCTTTCGTAGGAGCCCCGCCCCGGGGCGAAGCTTTTCAAGTGCGCATCGCCCCGGTTCGCGGCGGGGCGCCGCTCCTACGCATTCGCAGCGGCGACGTTTAACTGACTGGCATTAGGCGGTGCCCCGCCTTTTTCAGAAAAAATTCAAGCAGGGTATTGACTTAGCATCGCCGCCTGCATAAAGTGCGCGCCTCGCTAAGGCACATGGGTGATTAGCTCAGCCGGGAGAGCATCTGCCTTACAAGCAGAGGGTCGGCGGTTCGATCCCGTCATCACCCACCATAGCCTTAGAGAGAAGGACGAAAGTCCACCGACGCGCAGCGGTAGTTCAGTCGGTTAGAATACCGGCCTGTCACGCCGGGGGTCGCGGGTTCGAGTCCCGTCCGCTGCGCCATTATTTCCCAGATCGATGTTTTATCGGTTTGAGATGGCAAAGCCCGCAAGGGCGCCATCAGATGCAACAAGGCTTCAAGAGTTTTCTGGACGAAAGTCCAACCGACACGCAGCGGTAGTTCAGTCGGTTAGAATACCGGCCTGTCACGCCGGGGGTCGCGGGTTCGAGTCCCGTCCGCTGCGCCATATACGAAACCCGCTGATCGCGAGATCAGCGGGTTTTTTATTGGCCGTCGTTTGTGCATCTGCTTCGCTGTGGCAGGTGCTCAGGCAGCGAGCTTTGCGTGCCTGTCATCGCGGCTAAAGCCTCTCCTGCGCAGGCAGCGCCTGTTCCTCGTAAGTGTCGATGGCCATTTCACCTGCCCGCGACCTTTCGTCATATTGCCTTCATCCCGCCGTTCTAGCCTGATGGGCATGCATCTTGTTTCGTCGTTGAGCGGTTCATGCGGGAGAGTCGAGTGATGGATGATTATCAGGAAGAACAGCTGGAACTGAGCGCCCTTGAGCAGGGCGCAGTGGATGGCGACGAGGACGCTACCGAGCTGTGAGGGGCGGTACAAAGCGCGCTGCGCTCGTCGAATAGGTTCGAGTGCTGGTCCGATCCGGATGAGGCGCTGCTCAAGCGGCTGCCGCGCGCTCTTGTAGCCCGGATGCAATCCGGGGCGCGGCATTGTCGGCATTCCCGGATTTCATCCGGGCCACCCAGGCCCCGGGCAGAGACGTTGAGCTTCGCTCAGGGCGACAGGGCGTCCAGCACCTGGCCGATGGCCGTTTCCAGCCCGGCTATGGGAGTGTCCTGGTTGTCTTCGATCAGCACCAGGCGGCTACCGCCATCGCTGATCGCCTTGGCCAAATCGGCTGGCGGCTGGCGCTGGACAAGCACGGCAGCGACGTCGTTGTCCCGCAGATCGGCGCTCAGTTGCGCCAGGGTTTCGGCGGTCCATTCGGCGTCCTTCGCCACACTCAGCTCGACAAGGTCGAGGTTGAGGCCATCGATCAGGTAGTCGAAGTGATCCGACAGGCTGGCCACGCTGAGGTTGTCCAGTTCGGCCAGGCGGTTTTCGCTGGCGGCGCTGAGCTTGAGCAGGCGCTGCTTGAGCGTCGCCAGGTTGGCCTCGATCTGTGGTTTGGCCTCCGGCGCCAGGCGGCTCAGGTCGGCGGCGATCACATCGGCCATGCGCCCCAGGTTGTTGATGTTGAGCCAGGGTTGGCTGGCCAGGGCGTCACCGCCGTCGTTGCGCAGGGCGATGCCGGGCAGGGCGCCGTCCACCGGGCGCGCGCCATCGACTTCGACGATGCGGATATTGCTGCGCCGTGCCAGCGGGTAGAGCGGGTCGTCCGGCCACAGCGAACGCAGGGCGATCACCGCGTCGGCGTCACGCGCGGCCTTCTCCAGTGCACCCGCGCCGCGGCCGGCGAAATACGAGAGCTGGCGGCTGGCCGGCAGGTTGGCCGGGGCGGCGCGTTGCAGCTGCACGGCGCTGCCGTCAAGCAGGTTGGCGCCCAGACCGTAGGTGATCGGCAGGCTGGCGAGAATGCGCACGGGCTGTGTTTCGGCGTGCAGTGGGCCGGCGAGCAGGGCGCAGGCGGCGAGGGCGAGGCTCAGACGTTGCAGGGTCATCCCAGGTTCCCTTTCAGGCTAGGCAGTGTGCCGCGGGCGATGGCGGCGAGGGCGAAGGCGAGGCCGGCGACCATGATGATCGCGGCGCCGGAGGGGACCGGCAGTTCCAGGGCGATCGGCAGGAAGATGCCGGCCAGGGTGCTGCACGTGGCGATCAGTACCGACAGCCAGAAGAAGCCCTTCAGCGATTGGCTCAGCAGGCGTGCGGCGGCCGCTGGGATCACCAGCAGGGCGCCGACCAGGATGGCGCCGATGACCTTGACCGCAGCCACGGTAACCAGCGACACCAGCATCACGAACAGGTAGTCCAGCGGCTTTACCGCAACGCCGCGCACGCTGGCCAGTTGCGGGTTGAAGCTGGCCAGCATGATGCGGTTGTACAACGGCAGTGCCAGGCCCAGCACCAGCAGCGAGACCAGCGCCAGCACCGCGAGGTCCTGGGCGTTGACCGTCAGCACCGAGCCGAACAGTACGTTCTCCAGGATATGGATGTTGATCTTGCCGGCGAGCACCAGCAGCAGGCTGGCGCCGACTGCCAGCGACACCGAGAGGAACACGCCGATCAGCGTGTCCGGCGCCAGACCGGTGCGGTTGCGCAGGTAGTTGAGCAGGATGCCGAACAGCAGGCAGTAGCCAAACAGGCTGCCGTAGGGGCCGGTATAGGGCTCGCCGAGCAGGATGCCGATGGCCACACCGGTCAGTGCGGCGTGGCCGACCGCCTCGGAGAAGAAGGCGAAGCGCTTGACCACCACCAGGGTGCCGAGGCCACCGAGCACTGGGCCGATCAGCAGGCCGGCGAGCAGGGCATTGACCACGAAACCGTAGGCCAGAGCCTCGGGTAAATAGCCGGCGCTGGCCCAGGCCTGGATCGCCAGGCGGATGTCTTCGAAACTCATGACGAGGCCTCTTGCGGGCGCGGATGGCTGGAGAACAGTTCGAGCAGGCGCTCGGGGGTCAGCACCTGCTGCGGCGCATCGTCGAACAGCACGCGGCGGTTGAGCCCGGTGACACGGTCGGCGAGGCGGTCGACGGCCTGCAGGTCGTGTTCGATCCACAGCACCGTGGTTCCGGCCTGGCGCCAGTCGCGCAGCAGTTGCTCGAACACCTGCACGCCGGGCTCGTCCAGTGCCGACATCGGCTCGTCGAGCACCAGCAATTGCGCCTCGGGCACCAGGCCCTGGGCCAGCAGCACGCGCTGGCGCTCGCCGCCGGACAGCGCGCCCATGCGCCGCTTGCGCTTGTCGAGCATGCCGACCCGCGCCAGCGCCTGTTCGATGGCCGGGGCGTGGCGTCGCGACAGGCCGAGGAAGGCCGGACGGCGCTGGCACATGGCAGCCATGAAATCGTCCACCGTCATCGGCAGGCCGCGGTCGAACTCCAGCGCCTGCGGCACGTAGCCGATGGTGCCGGGGGCGGCCGGCCAGTGCAGGCGTAGCTCGCCTTGGTGCGGCATCTGCCCGAGCAGGGTCTTGATCAGCGAGCTCTTGCCGCCGCCGTTGGGGCCGACCAGGGCGTGCACGCTGCCGGCGCGCACCTGGAAGCTGACCTTGTCGAGAATCCGCGTGCGGCCGAGGTTGAGGTCGATGCCGGCGAATTCGATGCTGGGGCCCAGCAGTTGCGGCGGTGCGGTTTCGAGGACGGTCATACGCCTTCGTCCTGAATGGCGCGTACCACGGTGTCGAGGTTGCGGGCCATCTCCTCTTCGTATTTCTTGGCGGTGTACTCGCCATAGGAAATATGGGTCAGCGGGTAGATCTTCACGCCGGATTCACGCTGGATGGTGTCGACGTAGCTGGAGGGGAAGTCCATCTCCGAGAAGATCACCTGCACGTCCAGCTCCTTGAGTTGGTCGATGGTCTTCTTCAACTGACTGGGGCTCGGCTCGATACCGTGAGCCGGCTCGACCACTGCGGTGACCTCCAGGCCGAATTCGCGCAGCAGGTAGTCGTAGGCAGCGTGGATGGTGGCCACGCGCAGCTCGCTGCCCTTGGCGTCGGTCAGCTTGCCCAGCGCTTCGGCGCGCAGGCCGCGCAGGCGCTTGCCATAGGCGCGGGCGTTCTGGCTGTAGAACTTGGCGTTGTCCGGGTCGAGCTTGCCCAGTTCGCGGGCGATGTTGTTGATCTGCGCGATGGAGGCGGTGATGGAGAGGAAGGTGTGCGGGTTGACCACTTTGCCGGCGCCGCGTGCGGCCTGGCCGGTGGCGGCGAGCAGGGGCACGCGGGCGTTGGCTTCGATCACAGGAACGTCCGGCTTCTCACTGGCGGCGATCATGCGGTCGGCGAAGTCATCGTGGCCGACGCCGTTGAGTACCACCACGTCGAGACCGCCGATGCGCTTGATGTCCTCGGCGCGCGGCTCGTAGGCGTGCGGGTTGAAGCCGGCCGGGATCAGCGGCACCACCTCGGCGCGGTCGCCGACGATATTGCTGACGTAGCTGTAGTAGGGGTGCAGAGTGATGCCAATGCGCAGGCGGTGGTTGTCGGCGCTGGCGAGCATGGGCGCGAGGGCGGCGCCCAGGCTCAGCAGCAGGCTGGCCAGCAGGCGGCGGGAAACGAAGCGAGAGGGCATGAAGGGGGTTCCGATATTCAGTGGCGATGCTGGCGGGTGACGCCTGCGTCGTATTGGCTGGCGACCTGGCGCCAGCCGGCGGCGATCAGGGCATCGGCATGCAGATTGTGTGGGGCAGCGGCATCGTGGGCGCGGTTGAGCCAGATATCGGCACCCGCTGCGCTTGGCAGCAGCAGGAAGGAGCCGGCGACGGCACTGTCACCGCTCAAGCCCTGGTAGGCATGGTCATCGCCGACCTGCAGCAGTTGCCAGACGTGGTGGCCACGGGTGGCGGTGCTGGTGTCGTTGGTGAAGGGGGGAATGCCTTCTGCGGCCAGTTGCTGCGGCTTGGGCAGGGCCTGCAGTTCGTCCTGCAGCATGAGAATCTCGTCGAAGGCCACCACCAGCTCGGTATGGATGCCTTGCTCGGCGGCGTTGAGATCACGGCGGGCATCGATCTGGTGGGCCGCGACGCTTTCTTCCTCCTGGCTTTCGCTGCGCAGGCTGATCACTGCTGCGGCCAGCAGGATGATCGTCAGGCTGAGAATGGCCACCCACAGGCTTTCATGTCCGGCGCCGGCCGGGCGTACCACTTGGGTGGTCATTGGCTGGCGATTTCCGTGTGGTCGATTTCCACGACGTGGCCGGGGCCGGCGTCGAACAGCACGTAGAACTCGCCGTCCGGGCGCTTGAAGCTGAGCCTGGAGTCCTCGCCGAGTTTGCCGGGCACCAGCACCTCTTCGTCATAGCTGATCACGTCGAGGGTCACGCCGGGGGCGCCGCTGCCGTCGGAGAAGCCGCCGGTGCAGACGATTTCACCGCTGCCGTGCTCCTCGCATTCGCAGATCGGATTGTGCGCGAGAGCCAGAGGGGACAGGCCGGTGCAGAGCATCAGCAGACCGATGCGGGCGCTTTGGGTCATGGTTTGCCTCCTTGTTGTTTCAGCCAGGCGATGGTGGCGGGCGACGCCTCGGCCAGGGGAATGGATGCCTGATGCACCGTGCCGTCCCAGCCCTCGGCGGTGATCCACAACTCGGCGTCGGGCTTGGTGCGTGGCGGTACGGGAATGCTCGTGCCCATGCGGTAGGGGCTGCCGAAGAACAGCCCGCCGGCGGCGCGCAGGTTGCGCGGCTTGCCGATGCGCAGGTAGACCACCTTGACCTGGCTGATGCACGCCTGGCACAGCGCAGCGTTGAAACTCTTCATATAGCCGGCCGGGCCTTCCAGTTGCGGCGGCTGGTTGCGAAACTCGGCCAGGCGCAGGCTCCAGGGGCCGACCTGGACCTCGCCGAACTCGCGCTCGCCGAGGCCGCTGTCGCCGCGGAACAGCGCGACATCCTGGAAATACTTGGGCATGAAGCCCAGGGGGATCAGCACCAGCAGCACGTTGAGATGGAAGCGCCACCTGTACCAGAAACGGCCCAGAGCGGACGGGGCGGGGGCGGTTGCGGCCTTGCTCATGGGCGGCTCTCCGAGATTTCACGGGTGGCGACGATCGGGGCCGGCTTGGCGGCGCGTGCCGGCCGCTTGACCGCAGCGACCGTGGCCTGGGCGGTGCGCTTGGTCCAGATCAGCAGGCCGCTGAGCACCATCATGCTCAGCAGCAGGCCGAAGACGAACCACAGCAACTTGACCCACAGGCCACCGAAGTCGCCGGTGTGCAGCGGCCGCATGGACTCGGTGACGAACTCCAGGCCCGAGCGGTCGCTGAGCAGGCGGGTAGCGTCGATGTCGCCGTTGTAGGGGTTGATCGAGGCGGACTGGAACATCAGCGGATACCAGCCGCGGCCCCAGACCGAATAATGGCCGTAGGCATAGCCCGGCAGGCTGACGAAACTTGGCTCCAGGCCCGGGATGACGTCGGTGGCCTTGAGCACGGCGGTGTCCAGGCTGATGCGCGGCACTTCGGCAGCGCTCGGCGCCAGCGGCACTTCCTCGCGCGCCACCACTGGCGGTACGCCTTCGGTGGAGATCGACACGTGGCTATCGCCGAGAATCGCCTGGATCAGGAACCAGATGCCGGTGATGGAAATGACCGCGATGAACCAGATCGACCAGATGCCGGAGAGGCGGTGGAAATCGCCCCAGAAGATGCGTGCGCCCTGGCCTATGCGCAGGCGTGGGCTGAAGAAGCCCTTCCAGAACTTCTTGTAGACCACCAGGCCGGTGATCAGCGACAGCAGCATCGGCAGGCCCATCAGCGACACCAGGTACCAGCCCCAGCTGTAGCCGTTGGTGAACGGCACCAGCCACCAGCCATGCAGGGCGCGGGTGAACTGGCGGAAGTCGAACTCCGGGCTGACCCCCTGGATCGCCCCGCTATAGGGGTTGACGTACAGCAACGGCGAGCTGCCGTCGGGATAGCTGACGCGCGCGGTGAGGGCGAAGTGATCTTCGTCCGGGCGGCCGATGGACTGTACGATCAGCTCGGGCTCGGCGCGATTGATCGCTTCCAGTACCTGGCCGAAGCTCAGGCGCTGCGCATCATCGGACGGCTTGCTGGCGCGTACGTCCGGGTTGGCCAGCCAGACGATCTCCTGGCTGACAGTGGCCAGGGTGCCGGTGACACAGATGATCAGCAGGAAGAACCAGACCGGTAGGGCCAGCCAGCTGTGGACGAGAAACCAGAGTCTGGAGCGGGATTTCTTGGACATGTTCGCGGGGTCGTTGGCGCGCGCGGTGGGCCGGCACGGAATGAAAGGAGTAAGAAGCGACCGCAAACGCGGATGAAAAGGATTCTAAGTTGCGAGAGCTTGACGATCAAGGTTGCCGTGCGATCAGCCCGCTCTGCGTTGCGCGCGGCGGTAGTCGCCGGGTGTTTGCCCGAGCCAGCGCTTGAAGGCGCGCTGGAAGGCTTCGGCCGAGGCGAAGCCGAGCAGGTAGGCGATCTCGCCGAAGGCCAGTTCGGTATCGCGGATATAGGCCGTGGCCAGGTCGCGGCGAGTGTCGTTGAGGATGGTGCGAAACTGCGTGCCTTCCTCGGCCAGCTTGCGCCGCAGCGTCCAGCTCGGCAGGTGCAGGCTGCGCGCCACTTCCTGCAGATCCGGCTCGTGGCCGTGCAACAGTGGGCCGAGCAGTTGGATGACCCGTTCGCGCAGGCTGCGTGTGCGGGTCAGCTGTTCCAGTTCGCGTTCGCACAGCTCCAGCAGGTGCCACCAGGTGCCTGGGCAATGTTGAGGGTTGCGCAGGGCCAGGGTTTCGCTGTTCAGGCGCAGGCGATTGGCGCCAGCACTGAACTCGACGGGGCAGCCGAACAGCGCTTCGTAGCGCTCGCCGTAGTCCGGTGCAGGAAATTCGATCTCGACCTTTTCCGCGGTGATGGATCGGTCGACCACCTGCCTCAGGTTGGTCTGCCAGCCGGCCAGCACCGAGTCCACCACGAAACGGTTGTAGGCGTTGTAGGGGCTGATGGAATAGAAATGCAGCCAGGCTCCTCGCGCATCCTCGCTGAAGCCCGAACGGCCGCGATAGTTGGCGGCGTACAACGGCTCGAAGCGGGTCAGGGTGCGTGCCGCTTCGCGCAGATCAGGCGCCTGCGCGGCGCAGATGCCGGCCAGGCCAACCTGGCTGAGGCGGCTGTGACGGCCCATTTCCAGGCCCAGAGCGGGGTTATCGCACAGGGCGATGGCGCTATGGCCAAGGCGCATGAAGCGCGGGATCGACAGGCGTGCGCGCGGCTCGCTGAGCCGTGCGGCATCCAGGCCAAATTGCTCGAGCAGGGGTTCGGGGCGCTGACCCTGTTCGCGCAATGCGTCGGCCAGCGCCTGGGTGAAGCCGACGGAGAGATCGCCGAGGCGAACGCGTGATGCTTTTATAGCCATAGATTGATCAGTTGCGCGCCGCGCTCGCTGGCGCCTCGTTCGCTGCGTCCGGCATCGAAGGCGAGCGCCTGGGACTGACCGCTCCGCTCCCACAATCGGCCGCGCAGATGAACTTTCACTCCCGCACGAATGCCGTGAGCCTGCAGTTGTTCGGTGAAGTCGGCATCGTCCGTCAGGCCATCCAGATCGCTGGGCATGGCCAGCAGCTCTACTGCTTCGCCATCGATTGCTTTCGCCTGGAACTGTTCGATAGTGCCGCCTAGCAGTACGCCAAGCCGGCCTGCCGGGGTCTCCAGCACCTGCAGGGCTTCCGGCGCTCTGGTGGCGAGTGCGCCGGCACTGAAGGCGTGGCGTTGCGGCTGGCCCTGCGGGTTACCGGCCTGATCGAATACCAGGCTGACGTTGTACAGCGGCCCGCGACCGACTTCGAGGCGGCCCTGTTCTATACGAGGCTCGGGCAGAACGATGGAGCCTGCAACCAGGGTGATCTGGTAATCGCGGGCCAGATCGCCAAACAGCTGCTGATAGTCGCGCGCCATGGCCTTGGCCTTGGTACGCAACATGGCGTCGTCCAGGCGCGCGTCGCTTCCAGCACTGAGCAGTGCGCCGAGAAAATCTAGTGGATTGCTCGCCGCCATCCAGTGCATGGCCTGACGGCGATCGGTGGCGCGATAGAGCTCTTCCTTCTCGCCGACGGCGAGCAGCCAGGTGCCGATATGTTCGGGCAGCACGACGACGGTACGTTCGTTGAGCATGCCCTGGTCACGGGCGTGATCGAGGTAGGCGGCCAGCTTCAGGCGCAGGCGCGCGAGGCTCTGGTAGTCGGCGGCGAACAGTTCCGGCTGGATGCCCAGCAGGTTGCCGCGTGTGCCAGGCTCGCCGATATCGAGCGCGACCTGGCTGCGCAGGTCGGACAGGTAATGGCTGCTGGGGCGCTGCGCGATCCAGTGGGCGTAGCTGCCAAGACCGGTCAGCAGTGCGAGCGCGAGCAGAAGGGTGATCAGTAGGCGCATTGGATTTTTTCGGTTTGGTTGCGGTGCAGGTTAGGTCGGTCGAGCCGCGCTGCCAACCTCTTTTGCTAGTTTTGATCATTATCTTGTTAGTTTTGATCATTGAGCATGGCTGGCAGCCTCTTTATCGTCTGGCTCCATAACCGACCGCGTGACCATGAGACCGCGGCAATCCGTGAACTGCACCGCGATGTGGAGAATTCCATGACTGCTCGTTACCCGCACCTGCTGGCCCCGCTCGACCTCGGCTTCACCACGCTGAGCAACCGCACGCTGATGGGCTCCATGCACACTGGCCTGGAAGAGAAACCGGGCGGCTTCGAGCGCATGGCGGCCTACTTCGCCGAGCGCGCCCGTGGCGGCGTCGGCCTGATGGTCACCGGCGGCATCGGCCCGAACGAGGAGGGCGGTGTGTATTCCGGCGCTGCCAAGCTGAGCACGGTGGAAGAGGCCGAGAAGCACAAGATCGTCACCCAGGCCGTGCACGAGGCGGGCGGCAAGATCTGCATGCAGATCCTGCACGCCGGGCGTTATGCCTATAGCCCCAAGTCCGTGGCGCCGAGCGCCATCCAGGCACCGATCAACCCGTTCAAGCCGCGCGAGCTGGACGAAGAGGGCATCGAGAAGCAGATCGCCGACTTCGTCAATTGCGCGGCGCTGGCCCAGCAGGCCGGTTATGACGGTGTCGAGGTGATGGGCTCGGAAGGTTATTTCATCAACCAGTTCCTGGTCGCCCACACCAACCATCGTACCGACCGCTGGGGCGGCAGCTACGAGAACCGCATGCGCCTGCCGGTGGAGATCGTCCGCCGCGTGCGCGAGGCGGTCGGGCCGAACTTCATCATCATCTATCGCCTGTCGATGCTCGATCTGGTCGAGGGTGGCAGCACCTGGGACGAGATCGTGCTGCTGGCCAAGGCCATCGAGCAGGCCGGCGCCACCCTGATCAACACCGGTATCGGCTGGCACGAGGCGCGTATCCCGACCATCGCCACCAAGGTGCCGCGTGCGGCCTTCACCAAGGTCACCGCCAAGCTCAAGGGTGAGGTGTCGATTCCGCTGATCACCACCAACCGCATCAACACCCCGGAAGTCGCCGAGCAGGTGCTGGCCGAGGGCGATGCCGACATGGTGTCGATGGCGCGCCCGTTCCTCGCCGACCCGGACTTCGTCAACAAGGCGGCAGAAGGCCGCGCGGACGAGATCAACACCTGCATCGGCTGCAACCAGGCCTGCCTGGATCACACCTTCGGCGGCAAGCTGACCAGTTGCCTGGTCAACCCGCGCGCCTGCCATGAGACCGAGCTGAACTACATCCCCACCGCCGCGGTGAAGAAGATCGCCGTGGTCGGTGCCGGCCCTGCTGGGCTGGCGGCTTCTACCGTCGCCGCCGAGCGCGGCCATGCTGTGACCCTGTTTGACGCGGCTGGCGAGATCGGTGGCCAGTTCAACGTGGCCAAGCGCGTGCCGGGCAAGGAAGAGTTCTTCGAGACCCTGCGCTACTTCAAGCGCAAGCTGGAAACCACGGGCGTCGACGTACGCCTGAACACCCGCGTGTCGGTGGACGATCTGCTCAAGGGGGGCTTCGACGAAATCATCCTGGCCACCGGTATTGCCCCGCGCACCCCGGATATTCCGGGTATCGAGCATGCCAAGGTGATCAGCTACCTGGACGCGATTCTCGAGCGCAAGCCGGTTGGCCAGAAGGTCGCTGTCATCGGTGCCGGCGGTATCGGTTTCGACGTGTCCGAATTCATCACGCACCAAGGCAAGGCCACCAGCCTCGACCGTGACGAGTTCTGGAAGGAATGGGGTATCGACACCGCGCTTGAAGCGCGTGGTGGCGTGGCGGGTGTCAAGGCGCATCCGCACCCGGCGGCGCGTCAGGTATTCCTGCTGCAGCGTAAGAAATCCAAGGTCGGCGATGGCCTGGGCAAGACCACCGGCTGGATTCATCGCACCGGTCTGAAGAACAAGAACGTGCAGATGCTCAACAGCGTCGAGTACGTGCAGATAGACGATGCCGGCCTGCATATCCGCATCGCCGGTGGTGAAGAGCAGGTGCTGCCGGTCGATACCGTGATCGTCTGCGCAGGTCAGGACCCGCTGCGCGAGCTGCAGGAAGGTCTGGAAAGCGCCGGCCAGCGTGTGCATCTGGTCGGCGGTGCGGATGTCGCCGCCGAGCTCGATGCCAAGCGGGCGATCAACCAGGGTTCGCGCCTGGCGGCCGAACTCTGATCGAACCAACGCCCCGCTCAGTGCGGGGCGTTTGCTTTCTGGCCTGAAAACAACAAGGAGAAGCCGATGTCTCTCAATGCCCAGCTACAACCTGCCGCTGCGGCCAGCCTGGCACGCTGGCACCAGTTCGTCGCTGCCAAGGACCTGAGCGCCTTGCCCGAGTTGCTGCACCCTCAGGCGGTGTTCCGTTCGCCCATGGCGCACACCCCTTATCCGGGCGCGCAGGTGGTCAATCTGATCCTCAATACCGTGCTCAAGGTGTTCGAAGATTTTGCCTATCACCGCGAACTGGCTACTGCCGATGGCCTCAGTGTGGTGCTGGAGTTTTCCGCGAAGGTTGGCGGGCGCGAGTTGAAGGGCATCGACATGATTCGCTTCGACGAGTCGGGACGAATCGTCGAGTTCGAGGTGATGGTGCGCCCGATGAGCGGACTGCAGGCGCTCGGCGCGGAAATGGCGCAGCGCCTGGCGCCCTTTCTCGCAGCCGCCAAGGGCTGAGGGGCGCTCTACTTGAGAACGCCCACCTCACGATAGAAGCGCTCGGCGCCGGGGTGCAGCGGAATCGGCAGACCACTGGTCGCCCGTTCCAGTCTGATGTCCCTGGCGGCTGGATGCGCTTCGGCCAGTCGGTCGAGGTTCTCGAAGAGCAACTTGGTCATCTGATAGGCCATGGCGTCGGAAACGCTGGTCTGACTGACCAGAACGTTGGTAATGGTCGCCGTCGTCACGTCGTTGGCCTGTCCCTTGTAGGTGCCGGCAGGGATGGTGCCCGACTGATAGGCGCTGCTGCCGATACGTGACACCACCTGCTCAGGAATGGCGACGAAGGTGATTGGCACGCGTTCGGCCAGATCGCGAATCGCCGCCATACCCAGGCCGGCCGACTGCAGGGTGGCGTCCAGTTGGCCTTTCTCGATCAGTTCGACCGATTCGGCGTAGGGCTTGAATTCGACGTGGCCCATATCCGCGTAGCTGAGACCCGCGGCCTTGAAGATGGCCCTGGCGTTGAGCTCGGTGCCCGAGCGCGGTGCCCCGACGGAAATACGTTTGCCGCGCAGATCCTCCAGGCTGGTGATCCCCGATGCCTTGCTGGCAACGATCTGGATGTAGTTCGGGTAGATCCCGGCGATAGCGCGCAGGCGATCACGCGGGGCTCTGAAGCCAGCTTCTTCATCGCCTTTCCAGGCATCGGCAACGGAGTCGCCCAGGGCGAAGGCCAACTGGCCACGGGCGATCTGCAGCAGGTTGAGGTTCTCCACCGAGGCCTTGGTAGCCCGCACGCTGGTGGTCGAGTCTGCGATACGCTCGCTGTAAAGCTCGGACAGGCTCATGCCCAGCGGGTAATAAACGCCACTGGTACCGCCGGTAAGGATGTTGATCGAGGTTGGGTTGGCGTGAGCGTTGGGGCTACTGGCCAAAATCGCGGCAGCGGCGAGCAGGCCAAGGCGCTTGGCTAAGTACATGAGAATTCTCCGTTGTTGTTATTTTTAGCTAAGGACGCGGCAGTGCTGTACAGGCAGTCTTCTGGCGCCGGGATAGGCTCTCGCGAAGCGGATTGAACGATGAGGGGTTGGCAGTGAAGTGATGGCGGAACATGGCTGACCTCTTGTCTTTTTTATCAGTCCGGCCGCGCGACAGGCGCGCGAGCTTGTAAGAGCCAGAGCAGGTCACGTGCCAGGTTGTCGGACCACCGCTCTAGAGCGGATGAGCCCAATGGCACTGGCTGGAATAGGCAAAATTCCGCTTGTGAGGCATGGGTGAAAAGCAAGAATCCGCCGATCGAGTTGTGCTTGGCAGGCTGTTAACCATCCAGGCGGACCGGGCCGCTGGCAGCTTTCGTACTTTCCGGTCTTGTCACATTTTTGCGCTAAGCGGTGGTCTATTCGGCCTGGCTCGCAGAGTGAGTGCCAACCCAGTCACATTGCTGTGGTCGGGTTTTCCCCTAGACTTGCCTCAGATATCAAGGACGATATCAGTACCGGAGTATGCGCTGCTCCGGCACGCGACTATGCGCGCGCGTATTCCCGGTTGGTCCAGAGGGTCCTCAATGAGCATGCAGAACAAGCCGCAGATGGTGGAAGCCGTGATGTTCTTCAGTGAACGCGGTATCTGCAAACAGATGATGTTCCCTGAGTTCGAAGCCTTGCTCGATGGTGTGGTGAACATGCCCGAGTTCGCCGACGAACAGATGTGCGCGGTATTCGTGGTGATCAACCCGCGGCTGCTGGTCAGGGCGGCGGTATTCTTCTTTCTGGATTTCGACGAGGACGGTCGCCCCGACAAGGGCTGGAACATTCCTCTGCAACATCTGGCAGAGCGTGCCGGCCGTGGTCCGGACCTCGGCGCCGGGCCGATTCGTCTGGCTTGTCGCAGTCAGTGCCCGGTGTCCTGGCACCAGATGCACCTGTGGGACCCCAGCCTGGCGCCGGGGCAAAACGATCTGGTTTTGCTGCGCGATGCAGTAAAACGTAACCAGCTTGGGCTCCTGATCGAGGACGACAGTGCCCAGTCGGTGGTTGCCGAGCGTTTGCAGGTAGCTTCCGAAGACAAATGGTATGCGCCGGATCCGGCCAAGGAAGTGGCCGAGCAACTGGCGCAGAAGATGGATCATGAACATCGTGCCAAGACCGCGCAGCTGATTCAACAGCAGCGCCTGCGCATCACCAGTCTGACCCAGCAGCATGAAGACGAACTGGCCAAGTTCAAACTGGCCAGCGAGGAGCAGAGCAAGAATCTGCAGGCGCAGATCCATGGGCTGCATCAGGCGCTGCGCCAGCAGGAGGAGCTCAACGCCAACCTCAAGGCGCAACTGGCCGCCCAGGCCGAAAGTTTCCAGAGCAGCCGTGAGGAAATGACTCAACAACTGCGTGCCCTCGAGCGTCATGGTCGTACCGAGGGCGATATCCTGCGTGCGCAGTACGATGGTGAAATGCGCGCCAAGGTCGCTGCGGCTGTGGCGGAGTACAAGGAACAGATCGCCATACGCGACGTCGAACTGGCCTATCGCAACGAGCTGGATGCCCAGTTGCAAGCGGAAATCGAACGCCTCAAGCGTGAGCGCGATGCATTCGCCAGTCAGGGCGGTGACCAGGTGCTCGATCGTCTGGCCAAGCTTGGCGTGGTATTCGTGGTGTACCATCCCGGCGCCGGGCACCTGACCATTCCCCTGCAGGATGTCGCCCGCTATCAGGATAATCCCATGGCCTACGCCGCTGGCAAATGCTTCGTTTCCGAAGAGCAGTATCGGCACTGGTTGGCGCATTATCAGCAGCCCAGCTGCGACGCATCCTTGCCCAGTGGGGAGCGCTGCGCCATTCCCATCGATCGCGTCGATACGCCCAGCCGTTTCACCCTGGGTGATTCGAACTGCTGCGCGCGGCACAAGGCGAGCAGTCGTCTGCGCACCGTCAGCTGACCTTGCCAATACGGATTCCCACCTGGCGCCCGCGGGCGCCGCTACAACCTCTGCAACTGGACTGGCTCGAGGCCGCCGGCGTCGAGCTCGCTTGCCTGCGCCTGGATCTTGTCGACCCACTGCTGTCCGGCAACAAGTGGTTCAAGCTCGCGCCCTATCTTGAGCAGGCCGCTGCGGCCGGCGCGCAGGGGGTGATCAGCCTGGGAGGAGCGCACTCCAATCATTTGCATGCGCTGGCCGCGGCGGGCCGGCGTTTCGGTTTCGCCTGCGTCGGTCTGTTGCGTGGTGAAGCGCAGCAGACCCCGACCGTCGATGATCTGCAGCGCATGGGCATGGCGCTGCACTGGCTGGGTTACGGCGGCTACCGTGCGCGGCATCAGCCGGACTTCTGGGCGCCCTGGCTCGCCCGCTATCCGGGTTTCCAGGTGATCGACGAGGGCGGTCTGGGTCTTCAGGGCGCTAGTGGCTGTAGCTGTCTGGTGGCGATGGCCGAAGCGCAGTTGGCCGATATCGGCTGGCCTGATTTCGATGCCTGGTGGCTGGCTACGGGGACCGGCACCACCCTGGCCGGTGTGCTGCTGGGGGATGTTCGGCGCCTCGTGTTCGGCGCGCAGGCGGTACCGAGCGACCACGGCGTCGACACTCAGGTCGCCAGGCTGCTGGACGAGGCCGGGGCGTCGGAGCGACGCTGCCAACTGATCGACGCCGCGCGCGGCGGTTTTGCCCGGCTCGACGAGCCACTGCGCCAGTTCATCCTGGAGACTGAGCAGGCCAGCGGTGTGCCGCTGGAGCCTGTGTATACCGGCAAGGCGCTTATGGCGCTGCGCGATTTCTGCAAGCGCGGTCATCTTGCGCGCGGCAGTCGGCTGATATTCATTCATACTGGCGGCTTGCAAGGGCGTCGGGTGTTGATGGGCGCCAGCGCCGACTACACTCAGGTCTGACCAGCGGAGCCTGGAAATCCTCATGAGCGAACCCCTTACCCCCGAACAACTGCGCAGCCTGACGCCGCTCAACGTGCTTTCCGAGCAGCAGTGGCGCGAGTTACGTAGCCAGCTGGTGCCGCAGCCTCTGTTGGCCGGGCAACTGCTGTTTCGTCGGGGGGATCAGGCGCGCCTGACCTGCTATCTGCTGGCCGGCGAGTTGCAGCTGCAGGATGCCGAGGGCAGAACGCAGAGGGTGCAGGCCGGTAGCGAGATCAGCTGCCACCCGTTGTCGCCCGGCCTGCCGCGGTTACATGACGCCCGCGCCGTGAGCGATGTCAGCGTGCTGATGATCGACAGTGCCACGCTCGATCGCCTGCTGACCTGGCGCCTGGCGCATCAGGACCTGTTGCTGGCGCTGCAGCAGAGTGGCGCCGATGTCGAGTGGCTGGAGCGGCTGCTGGATAACCCGTTATTTGCCAAGGTACCGCCGGCCAACGTGCAGAACATGCTCGCTCGCTTGCAGAAGATCGAGCTGGCGGCTGGCAGCCAGATTATCGAAGAGGGTGCCACTGGCGATTGCTGCTATTTCCTGGAAAGCGGCCGCGCCGAGGTGATTCGAGGCGCTGGTAGCGAGCACCAGGTGCTGGCGGAGCTGGAGGTTGGCGCCTGTTTCGGTGAGGAGGCCCTGCTTGCCGACCGGCCGCGAAATGCCACGGTGACCATGGTCGAGGCCGGCAGTGTGTTGCGTCTGGATCGTCAGGATTTCTTTGCCCTGCTCAAGGCGCCCGTGGTGGCCGAGGTGTCGCTGGGCGAGGGCGCCAGGTTGCTGACGCAGGGCGCGCAGTGGCTCGACGTACGCCTGCTGGAAGAGTACGAAAAGGCGCATGCGCCGCAAGCGCTGCATATGCCGCTGCAGCTGTTGCGTCTGAAGGCGCGCCTGCTGGAGCGATCACGCACCTACCTGTGCTACTGCGACAGCGGCAAACGCAGCAGCGGCGCGGTTTTTCTGCTCTCGCAGCTGGGTTACAGCGTTTACGCCTTGCGCGGTGGCCTGGACGCCCTGCCGGCGGTGCAACGCGATGCGCTGCTCTGTGAGAGCGGCGCAGGGTATCTGGCCCGTTCCGGTGGGCGTACCGAGCGCAGTCGTTGAGCGGCGCAGAACCTGTCGCCACTCATTGAATTGTGTAGCCCGCATGAAATCCGGGGATTGCCGGCGCATGCGTCACGGGTTGCATCCGGGTTACGACTGCCTTGGCCACTTATCATTGACCAGAAAGACCCGCTCCACCTCCCGCCAATCCCCTGCATGATCCTCCTCCAGTCGTACCAGCAGTTGCGCCTGAGCCTCCGGGCGCAGTGTGTTCAGCCATTGCTGGAGCATTTCATCGGACCAGACCCCGTCGGCATTCACCAGAGCCGGCGCCAGCCAGGCCAGTCGCGGTAGAGGCTGCCAGTGCGCGCCTGGCTTCGTCGCGGCGAAGTCATTCCAGTCGCGCTGGTGCAGCCAGCGCCCACGGCAGTGTTCGGACGCGGCGCCGTGAGGCGCGGGGGAGTCGTCGGGCCAGGGATAGAACAGGTAGCCGCCGAGCCAGAAGGCGGATCGGGTTTCGCCCAGTTGCAGGTCGTTCAGCGCTCCCCGTGCCTCGCTGCGCGAAGACAGGGGTAACTGGTGCAGCGCGAGGTGGCTCAGTTTCAGATCGAGCCGATCATGACTGCCCGGGCCTAGCCAGTCAGCGGCGTCGCTGCCGTCCGTGCCGAGATAGAACTTCACCGCCAATTCAAGATGGTGTTCGCCTTCTGCGTCGCGCAGCAGCAGGTCCAGTTCGCCCAGGGTCTGGCCGTTCAGGCGGATCGGCAGGTTGGCGGCGACGACCTCGACATCCGGTGCCGCATGCAGGGCGAACTGCCACAGGCGTTCGTAATAGAGGCCAAGGCGGCGCACCGGTTTCGCGGCCAGCCAGGCATGCAGGGCACCGGCATAGTTGTCCTGTTGCACGAGCCAGTCAGCCAGCCGCTGCGGTTGCCGCGTCCAGCAACTGGCCTGTAGCGGATGACGCTGGATTTTCGTGGTCTCACCCAGCATGGGTGGCGAGAACAGCGCCCAGGCCAGGTCACGCACAGCCGGGGTACGCAAGCCCAGCAGCAGATCGTGCAGCGAGTCGGGAGCAGTCATCACCCGAGCATAGCGCAGCAGGCCATTGAAAAACGTAGGCGAGGCAGCCAGTGCAAGGCGCAACGACCAACGGGAGTAACAGCCAGAGGCTGGCCCGAAGGGAGAGCGCCAGCGAATCAAACAGGCGAAGAAGCGGAGTTTACGAGCTGTAAATGAGCATTTGATTCGCTTCGCTCACCCCTTCGGGGCCGCGCTGAAGCGCGTTCAGCCTTCGGCTGTGAGCCTGTTTTTAACGTAGCAATGGCAACGCAGGTAGTTTTTCAACGGCCTGCGAGTAACAGTGCTGGTTTGCTGCCGCCCAGGCCTTTGGCCGATAATCTCTCTTCGTTTCTTATCTGTCTGGCAGGAGTCCCATGGAGCAATTTCGCAATGTCGGCATCATCGGGCGCCTGGGCAGCACGCGGGTGCTGGAAACCGTGCGGCGACTCAAGCGCTTTCTGATCGACCGTCACCTGCATGTGATCCTCGAGGACACCATCGCCGACGTGCTGCCGGGACACGGCCTGCAAACCTCCTCACGCAAGATGCTTGGCGAGGTCTGCGACCTGGTGATCGTCGTCGGCGGCGACGGCAGCATGCTTGGCGCCGCCCGCGCCCTGGCGCGGCACAAGGTGCCGGTGCTGGGGATCAACCGTGGCAGCCTGGGTTTTCTCACCGATATTCGCCCTGACGAGCTTGAGCTCAAGGTGGCGCAGGTGCTCGAAGGCCAGTATCTGACCGAGAATCGCTTCTTGCTCGAAGCCGAGGTGCGTCGTCAGGGCGAGGCCATCGGCCAGGGCGACGCGCTCAACGACGTGGTGCTGCACCCCGGCAAGTCGACGCGGATGATCGAGTTCGAGCTGTATATCGACGGTCAGTTCGTCTGCAGCCAGAAGGCCGACGGCCTCATCGTCGCCACGCCCACGGGTTCTACCGCCTATGCGCTGTCTGCTGGCGGGCCGATCATGCATCCCAAACTCGATGCCATCGTGGTGGTGCCGATGTACCCGCATACGCTGTCCAGCCGGCCCATCGTGGTCGACGGCAACAGCGAGCTGAAGGTGGTGGTGTCGGCGGACATGACCATCTATCCGCAGGTGTCCTGCGACGGCCAGAACCACTTCACCTGTGCCCCGGGCGACACCCTGCACGTGGCCAAGAAGGCGCAGAAGCTGCGTCTGATCCACCCGCTGGATCACAACTACTATGAGGTCTGCCGCACCAAGCTTGGATGGGGCAGCCGCCTGGGAGGGCAGGACTGAATGTCCCTCGACCCCCATCGTGGCTATGACCTGATCGGTGATATCCACGGGTGTGCGCAAACCCTCGAACGCTTGCTCGAACGGCTGGGTTACAGCCGCCAGGGTGGCGTGTGGTGCCATCCGACGCGCATGGTGATCTTCCTCGGTGACCTGGTCGACCGCGGCCCGGGCATTCGTGAAACCCTGCATCTGGTGCATGACATGGTTCGCGCCGGCCAGGCGCTGTGCATCATGGGCAATCACGAGTTCAATGCCTTGGGTTGGAGCACGCCGGCGCCGCCGGGTAGTGGCCGTCAGTACGTGCGCGAACACAGCCCGCGCCACCAGCGCCTGATGCGCGAGACCCTGGCGCAGTTCGAGGATCATCCGCAGGAGTGGCGTGAGTTCCTGCGCTGGTTCTACGAGATGCCGCTGTTCATCGATGCCGGGCGCTTCCGCGTGGTGCACGCCTGCTGGGATGCCGAGCTGATCACGCCGCTCAAGGCGCAATTCCCCGATGGTTGCATCGATGAACATTTCCTGCAGGCCTCGGCGGTGCCCGGTAGTTTCGCCAACATGGCGCTCGATCGCCTGTTGCGCGGGACCGACATGCGTCTGCCGCATGGTCTGACCCTGACCAGCGGCGATGGCTTTACGCGCTCCTATTTCCGTACCAAGTTCTGGGAGGAGGACCCGAAGACTTATGGCGATATCGTCTTCCAGCCCGATGCCCTGCCCGAGCTGGCGGCGCAGACGCCGTTGACCGAACTGCAGAAGGACGAGCTGCTCAGGTACGGCGCGCATGAGCCGCTGCTGTTCGTCGGTCACTACTGGCGGCGTGGCAAGCCGGCGCCGATCAGGCCCAACCTGGCCTGCCTGGATTACAGCGCGGTGGTCGGTGGCCGCCTGGTGGCTTATCGTCTGGATCAGGAAACACGTCTGGACGCGGGTAAATTCGTCTGGGTCGATGTCGACCCTCAGGAGGCGCCGCGATGACGGCTGTGGTTGTGTTGCGCTTGCCGCTGGATCGCGATTTGAGCGGTTTCATCGCTCTGCTGCAGCGTTTGCGTGTGCCGCACCGGGTATCGGAAGAGGGCGGTGAGCAGGTGCTGTGGGTGCCAGGGCAGGAGCTTGCAGAGCAGGTGCGCGAGCTTTATGCGCGTCATCCGCAGGGCGATGATGCCGGAGAGTTGCCGCCAAGCGTCGCCCCTGTGCGCGAGAGTTTCGCCACTCAGCTACGGAGCAGCCCGGTCACGGCGTTGATGTTGCTGACCACCTTCATCGTCTTTGCGGTGACCCTGGCGGGCGAGAACTTTTCCACCATTCGCTGGCTGAGTTTTGTCGATTTTCGCCTCGACGGTGAGCACATCTATCTGACCTATCTGGATGCCACCCTGGGCAGCGGCCAATGGTGGCGCCTGATCACGCCGATGCTGATCCACTTCGGTTGGTTGCACCTGGCGATGAACAGCCTGTGGTACTGGGAGCTGGGGCGGCGCATCGAGTTTCGCCAGGGGGCCATCGGCCTGCTCGGGCTGACCCTGTTGTTCGGCCTGGCATCGAACTTCGCCCAATACTGGTGGGCCGGGCCGTCGTTGTTCGGCGGGTTGTCCGGCGTACTTTATGGCTTGCTCGGGCATTGCTGGATCTACCAGCGTCTGGCACCGAACGCTGCCTATCGACTGCCGCCCGGCGTGCTGGTGATGATGCTGGCCTGGCTGGCGATCTGCATGACCGGCATCTTCGAGTTGTTGCAGTTCGGCGCCATCGCCAATGCTGCGCATGTCGGCGGCTTGCTCACCGGCTGTCTGACCGGGCTGCTTGGCGGTATGCTGGCCCGACGTAGCGCTTGATTTGACTTTTTGACCTGTAGGGCGGGTGCAACCCGCCAGCTCGGCGTTTTGGCGGGTTTCACCCGCCCTATGATTTACTTGGAGAGCTGTATGTCGTCCTTTCTCGATGCGATTGAAAACATCACCCCGGAAATCTACGAGAGCCTCAAGTTGGCCGTGGAAATCGGCAAGTGGCCGGACGGCCGCAAGCTGACCCAGGAACAGAAAGAGCTGAGCCTGCAGGCGATGATCGCCTGGGAAATGCAGAACCTGCCGGAAGAGGAACGCACCGGTTACATGGGCCCGCAGGAGTGCAGCAGCAAATCCGAGCCGGTACCCAATCTGCTGTTCAAGTCCTCGGATACCCTGCACTGATGAGTGAGTTGGGACGTGGCTCGCTGAGCAAGATGAAGGCGCATCTGGATGCGCCGGTGCAATACGCCTTCCGTCTTGGCGACGAAGAAGTACCGGTCAACCCGCTGGTGGGCAAGCACCTGCGCCTGGAATACCTCGGCGCCATCCATTGCACGCACTGCGGACGCAAGACCAAGACCAGCTTCACCCAGGGCTACTGTTACCCCTGCATGCAGAAGCTGGCGCAATGCGACGTCTGCATCATGAGCCCGGAGAAGTGTCATTACGATGCAGGCACCTGCCGCGAGCCGAGCTGGGGCGAGCAATTCTGCATGACCGATCACATCGTCTACTTGGCCAACTCCAGTGGCGTGAAGGTCGGCATTACCCGCGCCAGCCAGGTGCCGACGCGCTGGATCGACCAGGGTGCGACCCAGGCGCTGCCCATCCTGCGCGTGGCCACCCGGCAGCAGTCCGGCTTCGTCGAAGACCTGTTGCGCAGCCAGGTGGCGGACAAGACCAACTGGCGCGCACTGCTCAAGGGCGACGCCGTACCGGTCGATCTGCTGGCGATTCGCGAGCAGTTGTTCGATAGCTGCGGTTCGGGCATTACCGAGTTGCAGCAGCGCTTCGGCCTGCAAGCCATCCAGCCGCTTTCCGCTGCCGAAGTGCTGGAGATTCGTTACCCCATCGAGGCCTATCCGGCCAAGATCACCAGCTTCAATCTGGACAAGCAGCCCCTGGCCGAAGGTACTCTGCTCGGTATCAAGGGCCAGTACCTGATGTTCGACACCGGCGTGATCAATATCCGCAAGTACACCGCCTATCAGTTGGCCATCCACGAGATCGCCGCCTGACACCCGATTGCCACCGGCGCCCGGGGCGCCGCAGACGAGAGGCCAAGAGCCATGCGCACCGAACAATCCAAGACCATTTATCTGAAGGACTATCAGGTCCCCGACTACCTGATCGACGAGACCCACCTGACCTTCGAGCTGTTCGAGGATCACAGCCTGGTGCACGCGCAGCTGGTCATGCGTCGCAACCCCGATGCCGGCGCTGGCCTGCCGAAGCTGGTGCTGGATGGTCAGCAGCTTGAACTGCTGGAGCTCAAGCTCGATGACCGCGAACTGGGCGAGGGCGACTACACGCTGACCGACAGCCACCTGACCCTGCAGCCGACGCAGGAACGTTTCGTGGTCGACAGCAGCGTGCGCATCCACCCGGAGAGCAACACCGCGCTGGAAGGCCTGTACAAGTCCGGCACGATGTTCTGCACCCAGTGCGAGGCCGAGGGCTTTCGCAAGATCACCTTCTACCTCGACCGCCCGGACGTGATGAGCACGTTCACCACCACGGTCAGCGCCGAACAGCATGCCTACCCGGTGCTGCTGTCCAACGGTAACCCGATTGCCAGCGGCAGTGAGGAGGGCGGTCGTCATTGGGCCACCTGGGAAGACCCGTTCAAGAAGCCGGCCTACCTGTTCGCCCTGGTCGCTGGTGATCTCTGGTGCGTGGAAGACAGCTTCACCACCATGAGCAGTCGGGAAGTGGCGCTGCGCATCTATGTCGAGCCGGAGAACATCGACAAGGTGCAGCACGCCATGGACAGCCTCAAGCGCTCGATGAAGTGGGACGAGGAGGTCTACGGCCGCGAGTACGACCTGGACATTTTCATGATCGTCGCGGTCAACGACTTCAACATGGGCGCCATGGAGAACAAGGGCCTCAACATCTTCAACTCCAGTTGCGTGCTGGCCAAGGCCGAGACCGCCACCGACGCCGCCCATCAGCGCGTCGAGGCGGTGGTGGCGCACGAGTACTTCCACAACTGGTCGGGCAACCGCGTGACCTGCCGTGACTGGTTCCAGCTGTCGCTCAAGGAAGGCTTCACCGTGTTCCGCGACAGCGAGTTCTCTGCCGACACCCACTCGCGCACCGTCAAGCGTATCGAGGACGTGGCCTACCTGCGCACCCACCAGTTCGCCGAAGACGCCGGCCCCATGGCCCATCCGGTGCGCCCGGACGCGTACATGGAAATCTCCAACTTCTACACCCTGACCATCTACGAGAAGGGGTCGGAAGTGCTGCGCATGATCCACACCCTGCTCGGCCCGGAGCTATTCCGCAAGGGCTCGGACCTGTACTTCGAACGTCACGACGGCCAGGCCGTGACCTGCGACGATTTCGTCAAGGCCATGGAAGATGCCAGTGGCATCGACCTGACCCAGTTCAAGCGCTGGTACACCCAGGCCGGCACGCCGCGTCTGGAAGTCAGCGAAGCCTATGACGAGGCGGCGCAGACCTACAGCCTGACCTTCCGCCAGAGCTGCCCGGCGACGCCGGGGCAGAGCGAAAAGCTGCCGTTCGTGATTCCCGTGGCGCTCGGCCTGCTCGATGCCCAAGGCGTTGAGCTGCCGCTGCGCCTGCAGGGCGAAAGCGCGACGCAGGGCACCAGTCGCGTTTTGTCGGTGACTGAAGCCGAGCAGACCTTCACCTTCGAAGGCGTCGCCGAGAAGCCGCTGCCCTCCTTGCTGCGCGGCTTCAGTGCGCCGGTCAAGCTGCACTTCCCCTACAGCCGCGACCAACTGATGTTCCTCATGCAGCACGACAGTGATGGCTTCAACCGCTGGGAGGCCGGTCAGCAGTTGTCCGTGCAGGTGCTGCAGGAGCTGATCGGCCAGCACCAGCGTGGTGAAGCTCTGCTGCTGGATCAGCGCCTGGTCGCCGCGCTGCGCACCCTGCTTGAAGACGAGTCGCTGGATCAGGCCATGGTCGCCGAGATGCTCTCGCTGCCGGGCGAGGCCTATCTCACCGAGATCAGTGAGGTGGCGGATGTCGAGGCCATCCACGCCGCGCGCGAGTTCGCTCGCAAGGCGCTGGCCGACGCGCTGTTCGCTCCACTGTGGGCGCGCTACCAGGCCAACCGTGAAGTCTCCAAGGCCACGCCTTACGTGGCCGAGGCAGCGCACTTCGCTCGCCGCAGCCTGCAGAACATCGCGCTGTCCTATCTGATGCTCAGCGAGAAGCCCGAGGTGTTGGCGGCCTGCGTCGACCAGTTCGACAACGCCGACAACATGACCGAGCGCCTTGCCGCGCTGGCCGTGCTGGTCAACTCGCCGTTCCAGGAAGAGCAGGGCAAGGCCCTGGCCATGTTCGCCGACTTCTTCAAGGACAATCCGCTGGTGATGGATCAGTGGTTCAGCGTGCAGGCCGGTTGCCCACTGCCGGGAGGCCTGGAGCGTGTGCATGCACTGATGCAGCACGAAGCCTTCACTCTGAAGAACCCGAACAAGGTGCGTGCGCTGATCGGTGCCTTCGCCAACCAGAACCTGATCAACTTTCACCGCGCCGACGGGGCGGGCTACCGCTTTCTCGCCGACCAGGTGATCACTCTCAACGTCCTCAACCCGCAGATCGCTTCGCGCCTGCTGGCGCCGCTGACCCGCTGGCGCAAGTACGGCTCGGCGCGTCAGGCACTGATGAAGGCCGAGCTGGAGCGCATCCTCGCCTCCGGTGAGCTGTCCAGCGATGTCTATGAAGTGGTGAGCAAGAGCCTGGCCTAAGACTAATGCCGATCAGATAGGGCTCCCGAAGCAGTCTTGGTAGCAGCCCCGCCTCGGGGCGATCGCCGGTTTGCGGCGGGGCGCCGCTCATACACACTCGGTGCGTCGACGCTTGACTGGTTGGCTTTAGGCCTGAAGCGGGTTTTGCTCCACAAAAAAGTGTTACCGATCTCTGGTTGGTAACACTTTTTTGTTACCCAATGAAATATGCACGCACTCCGTTATGCCTTTGCACACTTAAGTTCGGGCTTCGTCGCTTGACAGCGAGGTGATATTCGTCGCCCAACTGCGCTGCGAGGCGCGTGGTAAGTGGCATAAAGCGTCGGATCGTAGGACAAAGTGCGCCAGTTTTTCTGACGTATTGGTCAGTGGCTGATCAGTCACGAAAAGAAACTGGCCAACAGCTCTTCCAAGCCTGTTTGCGCTGATACACCTGTTTGAATTGGCACCATGGTTGCAGTACCGAGCTGGATCTGACCGCGTGCGAGCGCACGCTGGTCGTTGGAACATGTCGCTGTACATAAAAACAGAAGCCGTCGTCAGTACGGCAATCGCGACCCGGATACGGGATCGCTCAAAAGAATGATCTGTCCACGGAGTGAGTCTCGATGGAAATTAAGTCCCGCAAGCCCGTTCTACGTTTTGCCCCGGCCAAGGCCGGCTTTGCGTTCGCAGGCGTTCTGCCGTTGCTGGTCGCCGCCCAGGCTCAAGCGGTGGAGTTCAGCTTCGCCGATAACGAAATCACCGGTTCCATCGACACCACCGTCTCCTACGGCCAGCTATGGCGCGTACAGGGCCAGGACAAGACCAACAACGACATCAATACCAACGATGGCAACCGCAACTTCGATACTGGCCTGGTTTCCGAGGTATTCAAGATCACCACTGACCTGGAAGCCTCTTACCAGAACTACGGTGTATTCGTTCGTGGTACTGCTTTCTATGACACCCAGATCATGGACAAGCGCAACGACTACTACGACGCAAATACTCCGGCTCAGCCCAGCCAAAGCTATCCGCGCGACAACAGCTTCACTCGTGAAACCCGCCACAAGGCCGGTCGCGATGCTCAGATTCTCGACGCCTATGTCTATGGCAACTGGGACGTGGCCGATATGCCGGTCTCTGGTCGTTTCGGTAAGCAGGTATTCAACTGGGGCGAGGGCCTGTTCTACCGCGGTGGGGTGAACACCACCAACCCGGTCGATGCTGCCAAGTTCCGTTTGCCAGGTTCAGAAGTTAAAGAGGTGCTGGTGCCGGTTGAGGCGCTGAGCTTCAACATCGGTTTGACCGATAATCTGTCGATGGAAGCTTTCTACCAGTTCAACTGGAAAGAGACGGCGATCGACCCGGTTGGTACCTACTTCTCCGAGACTGATCTGTTTGCCGATGGCGGCAGTACGGCGTACACCCAAAACGATGGTTTTGCCAATCCTCTGATCTCTACCCCGACCCTGGGCCTGTACGATCAATTGGTAGCCGGTGGCTTGCTGCAGGGCACTGACTACTATGACCGTAGTAGTGGCACGGTAAAAGTGGCCCGTGTGGGCTCCGATATCAATGCCAAGAATGATGGTCAATTTGGTGTTGCGTTCCGCTATATCGCAGAAGAGCTCAATTCCACAGAGTTTGGTTTTTACTTCATTAACTATCATGCCAAAGAGCCGACTATCTATGCTGACCTTAATGCCAGCTATGATGGGCTGAATAGCGACCTTATCTGTGGTGCTATCGGCGGTACGTCGTGTGGCAACTTGGCTCTTGCAGCCGCGGGCGGCAGTGCAGCAGCGGCAGCTGCTTTACAGGCAGCAGGTGGGGTGGCAGCAATCGACGTAGCGAATCAGGTCAACGCCCGTCGCGAGTTCGTCGAAGACATTCGCATGTATGGCTTCAGCTTCAATACCACCGTCGGTAATGCGTCCGTCTTCGGCGAACTGGCTTATCGACCGAATCTACCAATTGGCGTCGCGACTACTAACGACTTGCTGGGTGACCTCCTTGGGCAGGCCCTTACTTTAGGGGGCGGTGGTGTAACGAACATTGGTGGTCAAAGTGTTCAACTTGGCGACCAAATTCATAACTATGAGCGGGTAGAAGCGTTCAATACTTCCTTGGGGACCATCTACAACTTCGGCCCGTCGCTTGGTTTCGACTCGTTGTTTGGTGTGGCTGAGTTGGCCTCCGAGCATGTTCGTGGTAGCAGCCTGCAGTACACCGCTTACGATGGCAGCCGCCGCTATTACTCCGGTCGCGGCAATACCTCTTATGTCGGAAACGATGACCGTGACAATCGCAATGACCAGATTAATAAGAATGCTTATGGCTATACGCTTGTGTTGTCTGGTACCTGGAACGACGTTTACGCTGGCGTGAACCTCTCGCCCTTTGCTGTTTACAAACACGACTTTGAAGGCAACTCGCATCAAACTGGCAATTTTATCGAGGGACGCCAGGCCTATACCGTCGGTATGCGAGCTAGCTATCTCAACAGCCTAGAGGCGGAGATCCAGTACACCGAGTTCTTCGGCGGCGGTCAAAACAGCTCGGGTCGTGACCGCGACAACATCGGTCTGAACGTCAAGTACTCCTTCTAATACCTATAACCAGAAATACGTCGGGCGCTCTCGGGCGCCCGGCAATACTCTTCACGGAGAATTACCCATGCTGAACAAGCACAGGCTGATGGCTGTAGCCGTTGCGCTGGCGTTTTCTGCCGGTTCCGCGCTGGCTGCCGTTTCCCCGCAGGAAGCCGCCAAGCTCGGCGATACCCTGACTCCCTTCGGCGCCGAGAAGGCTGGCAACGCTGCCGGCACCATTCCGGCATGGACCGGTGGCATCACTCAGGCGCCGGCTGGCTACACCCGTTCGGGCCAGCACCACGTCAATCCGTTCCCGGAAGACAAGCCGCTGTTCACCATCACCGCGGCCAACCTGAGCCAGTACGAGGCCAATCTGACGCCGGGTCAGATCGCCATGTTCAAGGCTTACCCGGAAACCTATCAGATGCCGGTGTACCAGACCCGCCGCTCCGGTTCCGCGCCGCAGTGGGTCTATGACAACACCGTCAAGAACGCCACCAGCGCCAAGCTGGTCGATGGCGGCAACGGCTTCTCCGATGCCTACGGCGGTATCCCGTTCCCGATTCCGCAAAATGGTGTCGAGGCGCTGTGGAACCACATCGCCCGCTACCGCGGTACCTACATCGTGCGTCGTGCCTCGGAAGTGGCAGTACAGCGCAATGGTGCTTACTCGCTGGTTACTTCCCAGCAGGAAGCGCTGTTCAAGTACTACCTGCAGAATGGCTCCTTCGCCGACCTGAACAACATCATGTTCTACTACCTGTCCTTCACTACCAGCCCGGCGCGTCTGGCCGGTGGTGCAGTACTGGTTCACGAGACCCTGGATCAGGTCAAGGAACCCCGTCAGGCCTGGGGCTACAACGCTGGTCAGCGTCGCGTACGTCGTGCACCGAACCTGGCCTACGATACCCCGATCGCCGCGGCTGACGGTCTGCGTACCGCCGACGACACCGACATGTTCAACGGTGCCCCGGATCGCTATGACTGGAAACTGGTGGGCAAGAAGGAAATCTACATCCCGTACAACAACTACAAGGTCACCAGCCCTGACGTTAAGTACAAGGATCTGCTGCAGGTCGGTCACCTCAACCCGGCGCTGACCCGTAACGAGCTGCACCGCGTGTGGGTCGTCGAGGGCACGCTGAAGTCCGGCGCCCGCCATATCTACTCCAAGCGTACCCTGTTCCTCGACGAGGACAGCTGGCAGGCTGCGGTGGTGGATCAGTACGACGGCCGTGGTGAGCTGTGGCGCGTTTCCATCGCCTACCTGAAGAACTACTACGATCTTCCGACCACCTGGTCCGCGCTCGATGTGTTCCATGATCTGCAGGCGCGTCGTTACCACGTGCAGAACCTGGACAACGAAGAGAGCAATACCATCGACTTCACCCAGGCCACTCCCGACGACGGTTATTTCAAACCGGCCGCCCTGCGTCGCCGCGGTACGCGATAATAGTCGTGTAGTCTCACGCGAAGGCCGCTACAGTAGTAGCGGCCTTTTCGTATCAGCTTGGCGAATAGGCTTCTATCACGCGGGTTTTGCCTTAACAAAACATAACGTCACGCCAATTGTCAGGGCTTTCCGAAGCTCGCTAGGATGAGCGGCCTGCTAATCAGCAGTACCGCCTATAACAAGAAAGGGGGAAGGTATATGAGTGAGCCCGTCATGCGGCGCACCCAGTCCGGTCTGGCGCCCATCCTGGCGCGCAAATCGGCGCTCCGTGTCCATTCGCCGCTGGCTAAAGCGCTCTCGCTGTGCAGTGTGCTTTCCATTCTGGCTTTCGCTGCCGCACCCTTGCAGGCCGAGACCTCGGCTGCGGCTGATGCCGGCTATGCCATCGAGTCGCCCAAGGCTGTGCACAGCCTGTTGCTCGATGTGGTCAACACCGGCGAGCGCCTGGTTGCCGTCGGTGACCGTGGCCATGTTCTCTATTCCAACGACCAGGGGCAAAGCTGGCAGCAGGCCAAGGTTCCGACCCGCCAGATGCTGACTTCGCTGTTCTTCGTCGATGCCCAGCATGGCTGGGTGGTCGGTCATGATGCGCAGGTTCTCACGACCACCGATGGCGGCCTGACCTGGACCAAGCAGTTCGAAGATCTTGAGCGCGAAGCGCCGCTGCTGGATGTCTGGTTCAAGGATCTTCAGACCGGTTACGCCGTGGGCGCCTATGGCGCGCTGCTGGAAACCACCGATGGTGGCCAGAACTGGGAAGACGTCAGCGATCGTCTCGACAATGAAGATGCCTATCACCTCAATGCCATCACCGCTGTGAAGGACTCGGGCCTGTTCATCGTCGGTGAGCTGGGCCAGATGTTTCGTTCCGCTGACTGGGGTGAGACCTGGGAGCGCATCGAGGATCTGCCCTACGAGGGTTCGCTGTTCGGTGTGATCGGTACCGACCAGCCTGCCACGCTGTTGGCCTATGGTCTGCGCGGCCACCTGTTCCGCTCCACCGATTTCGGTGACAGTTGGCAGCAGATCACGCTCAACACCCCGAACAATGGTCCGCTGGAATTCGGTCTGGCCGATGGCGCGCTGCTCGATGATGGCAGCGTCGCTGTAGTCGGGCACGGTGGCACCGTGCTGCGCAGCAAGGATCACGGCCAGACGTTCAGCCTGATCAACCGTCCCGACCGCCTTTCGCTGGCCGGGGTAGCTGCACTGGATAACGGCAACCTGATCCTGGTGGGGCAGGGCGGCGTTCACCTCGCCGCCTCGACTGGCGCCGATCTGGGCCAACAATAACAAGCCGGGAGCCTTTGCATGACCAAGCATCAACAACAGCCTGCTTCCTTCCTCGAACGGCTGATTTTCAACAATCGCCCGGCGGTGATCCTGATCTGCCTGCTGATCAGTATCTTCCTGTTCTATCAGGCCGCGCAGGTACGTCCGCAGACCAGCTTCGAGAAGATGATTCCGCTGGGACACCCTTATATCCAGAAGATGCTCGAACACCGTAACGACCTGGCCAACCTGGGTAACACGGTACGCATTTCGGTGGAGGCCACCGACGGCGACATCTTCAGCAAGGAATACATGGAAACGCTGCGGCAGATCCATGACGAGGCGTTCTACATTCCCGGCGTCGACCGTTCCGGTCTGAAATCGCTGTGGAGTCCGAGCGTGCGCTGGACCGAAGTGACCGAAGAGGGCTTCGCCGGCGGCGAAGTGATCCCGCAGACCTACGACGGTTCTGCAGACAGCCTCGAGGATCTGCGTAGCAACATCCTCAAGTCGGGTCAGATCGGTCGCCTGGTGGCGAACAACTTCAAGTCCAGCATCGTCGATATTCCGCTGCTCGAGTCCTACCCGGACCCGAATGATCAGAGCAAGCTGATCAAGCTGGACTATCAGAAGTTCTCTCACGAGCTTGAAGACAAGATTCGTGAGAAGTACGAGGCGCAGAATCCCAACGTCAAGGTGCATATCATTGGCTTCGCCAAGAAGGTCGGTGATCTCATCGATGGCCTGATCGGTGTGGCGCTGTTCTTTGCCGTGGCCATTGGCATCACCTTCGTTCTGCTGCTGTGGTTCACCCACTGCATTAAGAGCACCTTGGCGGTACTGATCACCACGTTGGTCGCGGTGATCTGGCAGCTCGGTCTGCTGCATACCCTGGGCTTTGGTCTCGATCCCTATTCGATGCTGGTGCCTTTCCTGGTATTCGCCATCGGTATCTCCCACGGGGTACAGAAGATCAACGGGATCGCCATGGCGTCGGGTGAGGCGACCGATGCGCTGTCTGCCGCGCGCATGGCCTTCCGGCAACTGTTCATCCCGGGGCTGGTGGCGCTGCTGTCCGACGCCGTCGGCTTCGTTACCCTGCTGCTGATCGATATCGGCGTGATCCGTGAGCTGGCAATCGGCGCATCGATGGGTGTGGCGGTGATCATCCTCACCAACCTGATCCTGCTGCCGGTCGTGATTTCCTATATCGGTATCGGTAACCGTGCGGTGAAGAAGAGTCGCGAAGAGGCCGCCAAGGATCATCCGGTCTGGCGCGCCATTTCCAACTGTGCCCATCCGATGGTGGCACCGATCTCCGTTGTCGTTGCCGTGGTGGCGCTGGCTGGTGGTGTCTGGTACGGCCAGAACCTGAAGATCGGTGACCTTGATCAGGGCGCGCCGGAACTGCATCCGGACTCGCGTTACAACCTGGACAACGACTTCGTCATCCGCAACTACTCGACCAGCTCCGACGTACTGGTAGTCATGATCAAGACCGGCCCCGAAGGCTGCTCTACCTATGACAGCCTGGCCGCCATGGACGAGCTGATGTGGAAGATGGAGAACACCGAGGGCGTGCAGTCGGCCATCTCCATGGTCACCGTGTCCAAACAGGTGATCAAGGGCATGAACGAGGGCAACCTGAAATGGGAAACCTTGTCGCGCAACCAGGACGTACTGAACAATTCCATCGCCCGCGCTGAAGGCCTGTACAACGCCGACTGCTCGGTGGCGCCGGTACTGGTGTTCCTCGAAGACCACAAGGCCGAGACGCTGTCGCGTGCCGTGGGTGCTGCCGAAGAGTTCGCCGCCCTGCACACCACTGACGAGCTGCAGGTGGTACTGGCAGCGGGTAACGCCGGTATCGAGGCGGCTACCAACGAAGTGATCGCGGCGTCCGAGACCACCATGCTGATCGCGGTCTACGCGGCGGTGAGCATCATGTGTCTGCTGACCTTCCGTTCGCTGGCAGCGACCCTGTGCGTGATTCTGCCGCTGGTGCTGACTTCGGTGCTGGGCAACGCACTGATGGCTTTCATGGGCATCGGGGTTAAGGTCGCCACTCTGCCGGTGATCGCGCTGGGTGTGGGTATCGGTGTCGACTACGGCATCTACATCTACAGCCGTCTGGAGACCTATCTGCGTCAGGGCATGCCGCTGCAGGAAGCCTACTACGAGACGCTGAAGTCTACCGGTAAGGCGGTACTGTTCACCGGTGTCTGCCTGGCGATCGGTGTGGCGACCTGGATCTTCTCGGCGATCAAGTTCCAGGCCGATATGGGCTTGATGCTGACCTTCATGTTCCTGTGGAACATGATCGGTGCGATCTGGCTGCTGCCGGCTCTGGCTCGTTTCCTGATCAACACCGAGAAAATGCGCGCCAAGGCTTGATGCCTATCGCGTAGAACGAAAACCGCGGCCCTTGGGCCGCGGTTTTTTTATGTGCGTAGCGCCGGTATACGAGATGGCAAGCCGACTGCTGGATGGCTGCCTGGGGTAGGAGCCCCGCCTCGGGGCGAATGCTTTTGTTGCCGGCGTGTATGGCCCCCCCGACCGTTGCAGCTGAGGTTAGGCAAGCTGCTGTGGGTGTGCAGATTCGCGGCGGGGCGCCGCTCCTACAAATGGATCGCGTCGCCGCTCAACGCATACATAGCACTAGCCCCGTCCGCCAATGTTCAGCCCCGTGTAGCCCGGATGAAATCCGGGGCTTGCTCGGCAGTCATATCCGCGATGCCTGGCCCAGGCTTCGCGAACGCATTCACGGCGATCAAGCACCGAGAATGCCCGGCAGAGCGAACCCTCTGGCGGGGACAGTGCCATGGTCGATTGGTGCGCGGCGTATCCAAGGATCAGCGCGGATATAGTACGTAGGGTGGGCCGGGCGGCGATCCGCTTCAGCCCACCAAGGTCTGCCGCTGAAGCCCACCCTACCACTTGCACGCCTCGAACTGCGTGTCCTGCAAGCCCTTCGCGCGCCTAGCGCGGATACAGCGGCGGCAGCGCGCTGCTTTCCTGCGGCGCTGCGCTTGGCTCCTGTGCGGTGGGCAGGTTGCGAATCGCCTTCCACAGCTCCTCGCCTTGCCATTGCTGGCCAACTTCGCTGTACAGCGCGCCGTTGAGACCGTCCAGGGCGTCCGACAGCGGCACGTAGCGTGCGGCCATATCGGCGAGGGTTTCCGGTTGTTGGCGAGCCCAGGCGTCGAGTGCATGACGAGTGGCCTGGGCATCGCCGGCCTGGCAGGCACGCTTGATGTCGTCGAGCAGTGTGCGCGGGCTCGGGCCACTCTGCGCCGCGCGCTGGATCGCCGGTTGCCGGCGGGCATGCCACCACAAGCCGAAGCCGAGCAGCGTGGTCAAACTCAGCACTGCGCAGGCCAACTGCCAGGGCCACAGTTCCGGCCCCTCGATCACCTGGGTCGTTACCATCGGCGTATTGGGTTGTTCATCGTTGTGCAGTTGCGGGTTTTCCGCGACCTGCAGCGTACGGGCGGAGAGGGTGGTGCGCTCCAGCGTGTCGGTCTGGGTGTTCCACCACAGCACTTCCAGGGGCGGCAGATCGAAACTGCCGCTGCGATTGGGTACCAGCGCCTCGCGTTCTTCGCGGGTACCGATGATGCCCGTTTCGCTCTTCTGATCGCTCATCTGCGGCTGATCCGGGTAGCGACGCAGGCCGTCGACCTGGGTTGCCGGCAATGGTGGCAGCTGGGCGCTGGAAAGGCCATCGACCTTGAGAATCAGGCGGCGGGTCAGGGAATCGCCAACCTGGCTCTGCTCCGGTTGCGGGTTCCAGGTTTCCGCCAGGCCCAGGGCACGCGCCGGTAGCCAGGGCGCGTCAGCCGGGTAATCGGCCGGCTTGGGTTTGACCTGCAGCGGAATGTCCGGTGATTTGACCCGCGAGACCTTGCCGGTGCGGGGGCCGAAGGGCAGGAAATCATTGTTGCGCGAGCGGTCGACCAGGGTGGCGCTGAAGGTCTGGCCCGGGATCACCAGTTGTCCGCTGCGCTGCGGGTAGATGGCGTATTGCAGCTCGATCACGCCGTGCAGCACGCCGCCAATGCTCTTCTCGTAGGTGCGTGGTTCGCCCAGTTGCTCGACACGCGCATCCGCTATGCGCAGGGGCGTCAGGCTGCTGTCGTCGTACATGGACACCGAGTGGTAGATGCGCAGGGTCAGCACGGCCTGGGCCTGAACGTAGACGTTCTCCTGATCGAGGCTGGCATCGATGAATACCGGTGCCAGCTGTTCGCCGTTGCCGGCGCTGACGGCTGCTTCGACGTTCAGCGTGATCGGCAGGGTTTCGGCGTCTTCCAGGCGGATCGCCGGGATCGTCACCTCGCCGTTGCGGCGTGGCTGCAGGGTCAGGATCCAGCGAGTGCTGGCGCGTGGTGTATCGCCGATGCTGCTCAGGCGATTGACCTGGCGGCTGCCAAGCACCTCGAAGTCTTTATCCAGCGGGCTCAGGTCGGGTCGGCCGAAGCGGGTCGGATCGGTCGACTCCAGCGTCAGCACCACGGTTTCGCCCTCGCTCAGGCGAGTGCGGTCGACGCTGGCGAAAAAGGCTTCTGCATGGGCCTGCCCCGCGAGCAGTAGAAGAAGCAGGAAGACCAGACGCTTCATTGATTCGAGTCCTGACGCTGTTGCTGTTCGTACCAGAATTTGCGCCGCAGCAGTTCGGCCGGGTCATCCGGGATCTGCCGCAGCCATTGTTCCAGCGCTTGCTGGCGTTCTGCCGCCGTGCCCAGATCGGCTTCCGTGCGGGGTGGCGCAACGGGCTCGGCGTCGTCCAGGGTTTCACTGCCGGTGCTGGGCTGCACGTCATCTTCGCCGTCGCCGTTGGCGCTGCCCTGTGTTTCGCTGCGCTCACTGTTCTCGCCCGTGCTGCCAGGCTTGGCGGGTTGTGCGGTGTTGCTCTCGGCAGGCTGACCGGCCGAAGACTCACTGGCCTCCGGCTGCTCGTTGGCGGGTTCCTGCTGCTCGGCCGAATCACCCTCGTCGGATTGCTGCTGATTCTCGCGCTGGCGCAGCGCTTGTTCTACCAGGGCTTTGTTGTGCTGCGCTGCCGCCAGCTCCGGCTGGCGTTCCAGGGCTTGCTCGTAGGCGTCGAGCGCTGCCTCCAGTTCGCCGGCCTTGGCCAGGGCATTGCCGCGATTGTAATGATCGGCTGCGCTGTCGCCCTTGGCGAAACGTTCTGCGGCGGCGGCATATTCCTCGGCTTCATAGAGTGCCTTGCCTTGCCACTGCGGATCGACGAAGCGTTGCGCTGCCTCGGCCGGGCGTTGCGCCTGCAGCAGACGCTGGCCCTGCTGGTCGGGGCGCAGCCAGAGGTCGTCGAGTTCGAAGGCATGGCTGCTCTGTGGCGGCAGCATCAGCAGCAGTGGCAGGCAGAACAGCCAGCCGCGACGACCGGCGCAGGCGGCAAGCAAGAGCAGCGGTAGCAGTAGCCAGTAGCCCTGGTCGATATGGCTGTCGAGCTGTGTCGGCTCACCCGCTGCGCGCATGGCCTGCGGGCCGTCGAGCAGGCCCAGGCGACGCAGGTCCTCGTCGTCCAGGCGGCTCGCTGCGTAGCGGCCGCTATGGGCTTCAGCGGTTTCACGCAGGCCGCGCGCATCGAGGCGCGGAATCAGGATGGCGCCGCGCGAATCCTTGAGGAAGCTGCCGTCTTCCTGCACCACCGGCGCGCCTTCGCGACTGCCCACGCCGAGGATCAGCAGGGGTACCGAGCGCTTTTGCAGCGCTTGCTGGATGCCGCTGCGTTCCTCTTCAGAGAGGGCACTGGTGATCAGCAGCAGGCGACCCTGACCCAGTTGCGCCTGGTCGAGCAGCTGCAGTGCACGGGCCACGGCCAGATCGGCGCGACGCCCCGGCTCCGGCATCAGCGAGGGTTTCAGCGCTTCGAGCAGGTTGCGGCTGGTGGCCAGGTCATCGGACAGCGGCACCAGGCTGTGTGCGCTACCGGCATAGACGATGATCGCCGTCTGCGCATCGCGACGCGCTTCGAGCAGGTCGAGCAGCTTGCGCCGGGTCTGTTCCAGGCGGTTGGGGCGACCGTCGGTGGCGAGCATCTGCGGCGTCAGTTCGAGCAGCACCACCAACGGATCGGCAGGCTTCTGGTTGCTCTGCTCAACGCGCTGCCAGCTGGGGCCGAGCAGCGCCAGTATGGCCAGCAGCCAGGCCAGGCCGAGTGCCAGCCAGGGCAGCTTGCTGGAGCGGCCGCTGCCACCCTTGAGCAGCGCCTGATGGAAGGCCGCCGGCAACAGGAGTTGCCAGCGTCCGCTCTGGCGCTCGCGATGCCACAGGCGCCAGAGCAGCCAGGCCAAAACAGGCACTGCCAGCAGCCACAATGGGCGCAGCCATTCCGGCCAGAGCAGGCTCATGTACGCCTCCGCAGTCGCTGCAGCAGGTCGGGCCACAGTACCTGACCGACCAGCAGCAGCGAGCCCAGTAGCGCCAGCGCCAGCGGCCAGGGATAGAGGGCCAGGGCAGGGCGGGCGAGGGTAGGTTGCTGGGCGACCGGCTCGAGGCGGTCGAGGGTCAGTTCGATCTGCTCCAGCTCGGCCTGATTGCGTGCACGGAAATACTCACCGCCAGTGACGTCGGTGATCGCGCGCAGGCTGGTTTCGTCCAGATCCAGGGCGCTGAAGCCGAAGCTGCCGAATGCACCGCTTTGCTGCGGATCGGCGCCGATGCCGATGGCATAGATGCGCACGCCTTCATCGGCGGCCAGTTGCGCGGCAACCATCGGATCGATCTCGCCGCCGTTGTTGGCGCCGTCGGTGATCAGCACCAGCACGCGGCTCTGCGCCGGGCGCTGGCGCAGGCGTTTGACCGCCAGGCCGATGGCATCGCCGATGGCGGTGTTCTTGCCGGCGATGCCGATCATGGCTTCGTCCAGCCAGGTGCGCACCGTGTGACGGTCGAAGGTCAGCGGTGCCTGCAGATAGGCCTGGCTGCCGAACAGGATCAGGCCGACCCGATCGCCACGGCGACCTTCGATGAAATCGCCGAGCAGGCGCTTGACCAGTTCCAGGCGGCTGATGGGCTCGTCGTCCCACTGCATGTCGGCGTAATCCATGGAGCCGGAGACATCCACCGCCAGCAGCAGGTCGCGGCCGCTGGCCGGCAGCGGCAGCGGTTCGCCGACCCACTGCGGCCGTGCGGCGGCGCACAGCAGCAGAAACCAGAGCAGCGCCAGCGGTGCTTGTTGGCGCCAGCTGGGCAGTGCGGCGCGGGCGCGGCGCCCGCTCAGGGCCTGCAATTCGTCGAGAAAGCCGACACGCAGCGCCGCATCGCCGCTGTCGGCTGGAGGCAGCAGCAGGCGCAGCAGCCAGGGCAGCGGTGCGAGCAGAAAGACCCAGAGCCAGGCGAACTCAAACATGCTTGCGAATCCAGATGGCGATGGCCTGATCGAGCTCCACGATGGCCTTGTCGCTCAGCGTGCACTGCGGCCTGTAGCCGCCATCGACGAGGATCATCCAGCGGGTCAGGCCGGCTGCCGGGCAGCGGTTGTCGAGAAACGCCAGCCAGGCGCGGCTGCTCAAGGTGTGGCTGGCGCTCTCAGGATAGCGTTCGCGGCACAGGCGCTTGAGCAGGGCGTTGAGCTGCTGCAGCCAGGGGCCAGCCGGAGCACCGTCATAGGGTTTGCTCAAGCGTGCCAGCTCATCGAGCGCGGCCTGACGCAGTGGGTCGAGTGTCTGCTCAGCCGCCACCTTGGGCGCACGTCGGCGCCAGTTGCGTAGCAAACGCCACAGTCCCCAGCCGAGCAATGGCAGCAGCACGGCCAGCACCCACCAGCCCGGAGCTGGCGGCCACCAGAGTATGGGAGGCGGGTCGATCAGCGGCTGCAACTGGTCGATGGGGTTCATAGCGACTTTCTCGAATGCAGGGCGCTGAATTGCTCCTGCAATTGCTCGACCAGTTCGAACTGGGTGCTCAGCGGCAGCAGCGGCACGCCGAGCTTTTGCGCCAGACGCTGCCAGCGTGCTTCACGGGCCTGAGCCTGGGTGCGGTAGGCCTGGCGCAGGTCACCATTGTGGCTGTCGAGCTCCAACTGAGCGCCATTCTGGGTAAAGCGCAGCAGACCGGCGGCGGGCAGGGCGTGGTCGAGCGGGTCGGACAGCGGCAGCAGCAACAGATCGGTATGGCGCACAAGCAGTGTCAGCTGCTGTTCGGCGTTATCGCTGAGGGCGCGTTCGTCGCACAGCACGATCACCAGGCTGCCTGGGCGCAGCACTTCGCGAGCGCGGCGCAGGGCCAGGCCGAAGTTGTCGCGGCCCGTGTTGGCCTGGCTCTCCGGGCCGAGCGCCTGGTTGGCACGGGCCAGCAGATTGAGCAGTTGCAGCAGACTCTGCTTGCTGCGCCGGGGTTTGACTTCGTGATGCTCGTTGTCGGCGAACACCAGGCCGCCAATGCGGTCGTTGTGGCCCAGTGCGGCCCAGCCGATCAGCGCTGCAGCACGCGCGGCCAGCACCGACTTGAAGCACTGGCCGGAGCCGAAGAACAGGCGCTGGCTCTGCTCGGCGATGATGAAGATGGGGCGCTCGCGCTCCTCATGGAACAGCTTGGTGTGCGGCTCCTGGGTGCGTGCGGTGACGCGCCAGTCGATGGTGCGCACGTCGTCGCCCGGCTGATAAACGCGCACCTGGTCGAAGTCCACGCCGCGACCGCGCAACTTGGAGTGGTGCAGGCCGATCAGCGGGCTGCGCCGAGCCGGGGTGGAGAACAGCGGCACTTCATGCACCTTGTGGCGCATGTCGATCAGCTCGCCGAGGGCGATATGGATGCCGGGTTGGCTGGCCGGGGTTTGCATGGGCTTCAGCCCGTAGCCCGGATGCAATCCGGGGAGGCAGCGTGATCAGCCCCGGATTGCATCCGGGCTACGTGGGACAGGCGCATGGGGCGCGGCTGCATCAAGCCACCGCCACCACGTCGAGGATGCGCTGGATCACGCGGTCCTGATCGACGCCCGAGGCTTCCGCCTCGAAGGAGAGGATGATGCGATGGCGCAACACGTCGAACAGCACCGCCTGGATATCTTCCGGGCTGACGAAGTCGCGCCCGGCCAGCCAGGCGTGGGCGCGGGCGCAACGGTCGAGGGAGATGGAGCCGCGCGGGCTGGCGCCATAGGCGATCCAGTCGGCCAGCTCGGCGTCGAACTTGGCCGGGGTGCGGCTGGCCATCACCAGTTGCACCAGGTACTCCTCCACGGCATCGGCCATGTACAGGCCGAGAATTTCCTTGCGCGCGGCGAACACCGCCTGCTGGCTGACCCGGTGCTCGGGCTTGGCCTCACCGTTGAGCGCATCGCCACGGGCCTGGGCAAGAATCTTGCGCTCCACCGCCGCGTCGGGAAAACCGATCTTCACGTGCATCAGGAAACGGTCGAGCTGCGCTTCCGGCAGTGGGTAGGTGCCTTCCTGCTCGATGGGGTTCTGCGTGGCCATGACCAGAAACAGCGGCGACAGGTCGTAGGTGCTGCGGCCCACCGACACCTGGCGCTCGGCCATGGCTTCGAGCAGCGCCGATTGCACCTTGGCCGGGGCACGGTTGATCTCGTCGGCCAGCACCAGGTTGTGGAAGATCGGCCCCTGCTGGAACACGAAGCTGCCGGTTTCCGGACGGTAGATCTCGGTGCCGGTGATGTCCGCCGGGAGCAGATCGGGGGTGAATTGGATGCGATGGAACTCGCCTTCTATGCCTTCGGCCAGTTCCTTGATCGCCTTGGTCTTGGCCAGACCAGGGGCGCCTTCGACCAGTAGATGGCCGTCGGCGAGCAGGGCGATCAGCAGGCGCTCGATGAGCTTTTCCTGGCCGAGAATCTGGGTGGAGAGAAATTGGCGTAATGCGACCAGCGCTTCACGGTGTTCCATCGTCGGGCTCTTCTGGCGGATGGGCGGGGCTTTTACTGCCGCGCGTGCAGACCGCCGACTTTAATGCATTTGCGGCTTCGGCCGCTATGTGCGGCGCGGGTCATGAACAGTCTGGCAACAGAAATGCGAGGGATGTCGCCAGCGCTGAAATGACCCTCCGTCGATGAGGGCGGGTCATGCAGCCCGGTGCGACGCTATTGCCACTGCGCCAGGAGCCGGCGCTGGGTGAGCAGGGCGCTGTCCTGCGTGGTGGGAGCAAGCTGTATGGTCTGCCCCGGCAGGCATTGCGCCAGCCGAGCCACGGCCTGTGGCGTCAGCGCGCCGAGACGCGGGTAGCCACCGATGGTCTGGCGGTCGTTGAGCAGGATGATCGGTTGGCCATCCGGTGGCACCTGCACGGCGCCCAGCGGGATGCCTTCGGAGATCATCGAACTGCGCTGGCATTGCAGCTGCGGGCCGTTGAGACGAATGCCCATGCGGTCGGCGCGCTGATCGATCAGCCATTGGCTGTTGAAGGCGTCGAACAGGCTCTGGCCGCGGAAGTCACCGATCTGCGCACCCAACACCAACTGCAGGCGCGGCGCATCCTGATACTCGGGAATGAACTCGGCGGGCATCTGCCGCGTTGCGCTGGTGCTACCGGTCCAGCCCAGAGCATCGCCGACAGCGATGGCGCGGCCATCGCCCTGCAGGCCACCAAGGCCTTCACGTAGCATGCTGGCGCAACTGCCCAGCACCAGCGGCGCCTGGAATCCACCTGGCGCTGCGAGATAGGCGCGCGCGCCCTGGCGCGGCTGGGCGAAGCTCAGACGCTGGCCCTGGCGCACCTCGAAGCTGCGCCACGGCGCCAGCGGCTGCTCGTCCAGACGCGCGCCGAGGTCGGCACCGGTCAGCGCCAGTGTGGCGTCACGGCGGCATTCGAACTCGGCGTTGCCCAGGGTGATCTCCACCACAGCGGCAGTCAGCGGGTTGCCCAGCAGCCAGTTGGCCCAGCGATGGGCGATCCAGTCCAGGGCGCCGCACTGGGTCACGCCGAGGTGGCGTACGCCGAAGCGGCCAGCATCCTGCAGTTGAATGAACGGGCTGCTGCGCAATACGCGCAGGCCGCCATCGATAGCGCTCATTGGCTGGCCTCCAGCGGGCTGTCGTCGCCACCCAGGCGGATGAATTCGGCGCGCTCGATGGGCACGAAACGCACCCGATCACCGGGTTGCAGCAGGCTGTAGCCTTCGATGTCGCTGCCGAACAGGCGGCTCGGCGTGCGCCCGATCAGATTCCAGCCGCCGGGCGAAACCACCGGGTAGGCGGCCGTCTGTCGTTCGGCGATGCCGACGCTGCCGGCGGCGATGCGCTTGCGTGGTGTGCTCAGGCGCGGCGCGGCGAGGATTTCCTCGACCAGCCCCATGAAGGCGAAGCCGGGCGCGAAACCCAGGGCGAATACCTGATAGGCATGGCCGCTGTGTCGGGCGATCACCTCGGCCTCGCTGAGCCCGCTGCGCCGGGCCAGCAGTTGCAGCTCCGGGCCGACGCTGCGGTCGTACCAGGTGGGCAACTGGTGTTCGCGACCGCCTTGCAGATCGGCAGGCTGCAAGCCATCGAGTGCTTCGGCGACCTTCGCTCGTGCCTGCTCGCTATCGAGCTGGCACAGGTCGTAGTGCAGCAACAGCGTGGTGTAGGAGGGGACGAGGTCGATCAGCGCGCCGCCGAACACTTCCTGCAGGCGCGTGCGTGCGGCCAGCATCCACGGCATGTTGGCTTCATCGATAAAGTCGAACAGGCGCAGGATCACACTATCGATGCCGGCGACTTCCAGCCGGGCGTTGGGCGCCTTCATGCCTGAACCAGGCTGTCGAAGGCCTGGCGGATGCGTTGCACGGCAGCCACCGAACTGGCGTTGTCGCCATGCACGCACAGCGTCTGCGCGGCCAGGTGCAGTGCGCTGCCGTCGCTGGCCTGCAGGGCCTCGCCACGCGCCAGGGTGACTGCCTGGCTGACGATCACCTCGCTGTCGTGATGCACGGCACCCGGTAGGCTGCGGCTGACCAGGAAACCGGCGGCGTCGTAGGCGCGGTCGGCGAAGGCTTCGAACCACAGGGTCAGGCCGAATTCGTCGCCCAGTGCCTGGGCTGCGCTGTTGTCACGGGTGCACATCAGCATCAGCGGCAACTGGCGGTCGTACTTGGCCATGGCGCTCATCACCGCGCGCAGGGTGGCGGGCTTGCGCATCATGTCCTGATACAGCGCGCCGTGAGGTTTGACGTAGCTGACACGGGTGCCCTGGCTGCGGCAAATGCCTTCCAGTGCACCGATCTGGTAGAGCATCAGGTCTTCGACTTCCTGCGGCGTGCAGTCCATCGAGCGGCGGCCGAAACCGACCAGATCCTGGTAAGCGGTGTGTGCACCGATGCGTACATCGTGGGTCACGGCCAGGGCCACGGTCTTGCGCATCACGCTGGGGTCGGAAGCGTGGAAACCGCAGGCGATGTTGGCGCAGTCGATATAGGGCATGACCTCGGCGTCCAGGCCCATGGTCCAGGCGCCGAAGCTTTCGCCGATGTCGCAATTCAAAAGCAGGCTGTTCAAGTGAGCATCCTAATCATGAGGTGCATGGATATGGCCGGACAGCTTTGAGCTGTTCTGGGAGTTGGCCTCATTTTTCCGGCGTCGCCCAGAGGCGTCCAACTAATAAAAACATCCGCCGGAGATAGGAAAAGCTGATGGTGTCGGACATCGGATTTTCTGATCGCCACACGCCGGTTTTTCCCGTTGGACAGTGCCGACCGTCGCGCTCGACAGTGAGTCGGGTGAACGCTCCTTGGCGCCGTTCTGGTGCACCCCCGGTGTGTCCCGTACCCGGGGGCTTTTGCGTTCCTTTCGAGTCGACTCAGTACCTGGCTACCAGTCTACGGGGGAACCCCAGTGAAGACCGCACCCTGTCTGTCCGCGCTCTGCGCCTTGCTTGTCGCTCTACCCATGGCTTTACCCGTACACGGCAGCGAACGCTGGTCGATGTCGGTGGAACAGCCGGCCGGCAATTTCATCAGCCGTGTAGCGGTGGAGTTTGCCAGGAATGTTCGCCAGGCCACCAATGGCCAGCTGAACATACGCGTTCACTCCAACTCCACCCTGTATCGCCGCCCTGAGGTCAAGCCTGCGGTAACCCGCGGCGATATTCAGATCGGCGATGTGTTCATGTCTGCCCTGGGCAATGAAGATCCGATCTACGAGCTGGACAGCCTGCCGTTTCTCGCCACCGACTACGAGCAGGCGCGCAAGCTCTGGGCGGTGAGCCGTGAGGCGGTGGAGCGACGCCTGCTGGCCGATGGCGTGCGCCTCGTTTACGCAGTGCCGTGGCCGGCGCAGAGCCTGTTCAGCAATCGCCCGTTGCAGGCTGCGGAGGATGTTCGCGATCTGCGTTTTCGCAGTTACAACCCGACCATCTCGCGTCTGGCCCATTTACTTCATGCGCAACCGACGACCATCAATACCGAGGACGTACCGCAGGCCTTCCGCGACGGTCAGGTGGACATCATGCTCACCTCCAGTGCGACAGGCATGGACCTGCGCGCCTGGGACTTCGTCTCGCATTTCTATGACGTACGCGCCTTCATCCCGAAGAACATCGTCATCGTCAACGAGCGTGCCTTCCAGCGTCTACCCGAGGCCCAGCGCAGCGCCTTGCTGCATGCCGGTGAACGGGCCGAGCGGGCAGGGTGGGAGTTATCCTGGGCCTTGACCGGTTATCAGACGCGGATGCTCGCCAGGCACGGCATGACTGTGGTGCAGGACATTGACCCGCAATTGCGCCGGGAGCTGACCGAAGTCGGTCAGCAGATTACCGAGGAGTGGCTGGCGCGTGCCGGCGATGAGCATGCGCAGATCATCGAGGCGTATCTCGACGGGCAGTCACGTTAGAGCGCCTGCGCGAATGCCCGGTCGGCATTGCGACCGGGCTCTAACTGCATTCAGGCCAGGCGGAACTGCCTGGCGCTGCGTCCCAGTGCATCGACCTGGGATGACAGCCCCTCGGTATGGCCGCCCAGAGTATGGCGCAGGTCCTTGCTCTGCCCGGTGTGCACGTTGATGGTTTCCATCTTGTCGGCGATGTCCTCGGTGGTGGTGGACACTTCCTCGATGGCCACCACGACCTGGTTCATCTCGCCGGTCAGGCGCTCCATCGCCGAGGTGATGGAGCTGATGGCGTCGGCCACCTGAGCAGCATGTCGCTCGCTGTCGGCAGCCAGGTTCAGGCCGTTGCTCATCAGCTGGTGCATGTGCCGGGTCTGTTGCTGGAACTCACCGACGATGGCGCTGATGTCGGTGGTTGCTGAGACCGTCTTCTGCGCCAGCGAGCGCACTTCATCGGCGACCACCGAGAAGCCGCGGCCGGCGTCACCGGCTCTTGCCGCCTCGATTGCCGCGTTGAGGGCGAGCAGGTTGGTCTGATCGGCGAGGCTGTTGATCACATCGACGATACCGCTGACCCGCGCGCTGCTCTGGCCGAGGGCATCGACCTGGCTGTGGGTGTCCTGAATCAGCTGCGCCAGGCGACTCATGCTGTCGACGCTGGCGGCGATCACTTCGCCGCCGTTACGCGCGGCATCGTAGGCGCTGGTGGTGGCGGTGCCGACTTGCGCCGTGCGCTGCGCCATGTCGTTGAGGGTGGCGCTGATCTGGTGCGAGGCCGAGGCGGCCTGCTCGGTCTGCATTTCCACCTGGGTGCTGTTATCACCCAACTGACGCATGGCATCCCCCAGGTGATGGTGCAGGCGGCTCAGCTCGCCGTTGGCACGCACCACTTCGGCAACGATACCGCCGATGCCCTGGATCATGCGGTTGGCGGCGTCGGCCAACTGGTTGAATTCGTCACGCGGGTTGCTGCCCACCGGCAGCTTGCCGGTGAGATCGCCGGAGGCGACCTGAGTGAGCAACTGAATGACGTTGCGCAGGCGGCTGACCAGGGTGCGTGAAGCCTGCAGTAGGGTGAAGCAGAGCAGGGCGGCAACGGCGAGGAAGCTCAGCCCCATCATCCACAGGGCGGACAGGCGGGCCTGCTCGGCTTCCTGGGTGCGGCGCAACAACAGGCCGCTCTGCAGCGCCTGCGCTTGTTCGTCGATGCGCATCTGCAGTTGCTCGCCCAGTTGGCGCAGGCGCTGATTGGTCGCGTTGATGCGTTCGATGTTGCCATGGATATCAGTGAACGCCTGGGCATAGCCCTGCACGTTCTTGCCGATCGCCGTCAGGGCAATCTGGGCGAACGCCGGGTCGAAGGTCGACAGATAGTCACGCTGGCTGCTCAGAGCGCTGGTAATGAAGGGTTTGATCAGGTCGAAGCTGATCGCTTCCAACGCCTTGCCTTTTTCCGTCAATGTTTTGCGCTGGCCCTCGAAAGGCGTCAGGCCCAGGGCCTGATTGAGGCTCAGCCACTGGCGCTGTTGGGCCAGTTCCTCCAGCAGCACGGCCTGGATCTGCTGGGCGTGTTGCAAGGTGGCGTCGTCTTCCAGTGCCTGGGCTTGCGTCAACAGTTGTCCGATGAGTTCTTGCAGCTCATTGAGACCGCTGTCGAACGCTGCCTGCAGGTCGGGGGTGATCTGTTGGCGCAGTGCGTTCTGTTGCCACCAGTGGTTCATCAACTGGGTACTGGCGCTGGCATAGGCTGCCGCCTGTTCCCTCGCCTGTAATGCGCTGCTGACGCGATGGTTGGCCCATAACGAAGCGGCCGCCATCAAGATCAGGCTGATCAGGGTGAGCGCGATAAGGGCGCGGAATTTTTGTTGCCAGGACAGTAAAAAGCTCACGATAACGCCTCGCCATCTTCTTCAGGATGATTCTCAGGAGTCGGCAAGTTGTCATACAACTTGATTAAAAGTCTATGGCCTTCTTGCTTCCCGAGAAATGCAAACGGGGCCGTGATGGCCCCGTCATCGGGTTGAAGTGCTTACCAGAGCGCCAGGGTGTAGCTGAGAATCAGGCGGTTCTCGTCGAGATCGTTGCCGAAATTGGAGCGAACGGTGGCGTTACGCCATTTCAGCCCCAGGTTCTTCAGCGGACCGTTCTGCACCACGTAGGCGATATCGGTATTGCGTTCCCATTCCTTGCCTTCGCTGCTGCGGCCGGCGACCTCGACGTTGTCGCCGGAGATGTAGCGGGTCATGAAGGTCAGGCCGGGGATGCCGATGCTGGCGAAGTTGTAGTCGTAGCGCACCTGCCAGGAGCGCTCCTCGACGTTGGCAAAGTCGTTGATCTGCACGAAGTTGACCAGGAACGGGTCGCTGCTGGCGATGTACGGGAACGGATCGTCACCGCTCATGCGCTGGTAGCCGGCGCCGACGGCGTGGCCGCCCAGGCTGTAGGTGAACATGGCGCCGAAGGCCTTGTTGTCGAGGTCACGGAAGTTGCCGTCCTCGCGGCTTTGCGAGTAGCGCAGGTCGGTTTTGAACGACTGGCCATCGCCCAGCGGCAGTACATGCACCAGGGTGCCGTAGTACTGCTGGTAGATATCCTCGAGGGTGCCGTAGTGCAGGCCGGCGGTCAGTTGCGGGGTGATCTTGTACTCGCCGCCGCCGAACACGAAGGAGTCGCTGTTGCCGCCGATGCGGTTGCCGCTCATCTCGGTGTAGTCGGTGGAGCTGTTGGCCTTGATCCGGTTGATCTTGCCGCCCTGCAGGGTCAGGTTGTCGATTTCCTGAACATTCAGCAGTGCTCCCTGGAACGTCTGCGGCAGCAGGCGTGAATCGTTGGCCGAGACGATCGGGCTGCGAAAGTGCAGGGCGCCAGCTTTCAGTGTGCTGTTGGAGACCTTCACCTTGGCGGTCAGGCCGAGCTTGGAATACTCATCCTGTGAGCCGCCGGAGCGGTCGGCCGGGAGCAGGCCGCTGCCAGCGGTGCCGTCGCCGGAGTCGAGTTTCACACCGAGCATCCCCAATGCATCGATACCGAAACCGACGGTGCCCTCGGTGTAGCCGGACTCCATGCGCAGCAGAAAGCCCTGCGCCCATTCCTCGGCCTTGTCACGGGCGCCGCTCTGGCGGAAGTCACGGTTGAAGTAGAAGTTGCGCATCTCGACGCTGGCCTTGCTGTCAGCGATGAAATCGGCATGCGCGAGGGTTGGCAGGCCGCTGCCGAGCAGCAGCGCGGATGCCAATGGGTAATGGGGTTTCATGGTGCAGTGTCTCCTGTTGGGAGCGCGCAGCCGACGAGAGCGGCTGCTTGGCAGAGCGCGTTTTGAATGATGTTGTTGTGGTCTGCGCAGAGCGCGGCGCCATTCTTCAAAGCGTTGTTCAGCTGCGTCCAACGAGAAAAAACAGGGGGCCAGCGATAGGAAAATTCATCGGCTGGGCGAAAAACCTCTGGCATACAACCTGCTACGCCTGAGGCTGCGTGGGCGCTGCAAATCAGCCCCTGAGAAGAACATTGCGAAGAGGCGTTACGGCATGAATCTGAGATTTCTCGAGACCTTCGTCTGGGTGGCACGGCTCAAGAGCTTCCGCCTGACAGCCGAGAAGCTGTTCAGCACCCAGGCGTCCATTTCCAGCCGCATCGCTGCGCTCGAGGATGAACTCGGCACGCGTCTTTTCCTGCGTGATTCCAAGGGTGTATCGCTGACCCCGGAAGGGCAGAAGGTGCTCGAATATGCCGAGCGCATGATCGACACCATGCAGGCCTTGAAGCAGTCGATCAGCGATACCGGCAACATTCAGGGGCGTATTCGCGTCGGCGCGATGGATACCGTCATTCACACCTGGTTGAGTCCGTTCGTAACACGGGTGATGGAGCGCTACCCCGCGGTGGAGATCGAGCTGACGGCCGACACCGCACGCAATCTCAACGAGCAATTGCTCAAGGGCTATCTGGATATCGTGTTTCAGACCGACATGGTCAACGGCGACAGCGTGCGCAATCTGGAACTGGCTGCCTTTCCGGTGCGCTGGATCGTCCCGACCGGTTCGCTGTACCACCGCTGCTATGCCTCGATGGAGGAGCTGGCGCGTGAGCGCATCATCACCTTCTCGAAGAATTCGCGGCCGCATCAGGACATTCTCAACCTGCTGCATGCCGGCAGCGTCAGTGCGCCACGCATCAATTGCGTCAACTCCATCGCCGCGATGACGCGTCTGGTGCGCGACGGTTTCGGTATCGGCGCGCTGCCGCCAGCGCTGGTGCATGACGAACTCAAGCAAGGCCTGCTGACCATTCTCGACGAGGTTCCCGAGCCGCCGCCCTTGCCGGTGGTCGCCACCTGGCGTACGGGCGTGGGCCTGGAACTCAGCGAGGACATCATCGCCCTGGCCTGCGAAGCACTGGACGTCTACGCCGAGGAAATGGGCGAAGCCTGCATGGCACGAGTCGCGCCAGCGCCGGAACAGCAAAGCGCCTGATTAACTTCCATTCGCTGGTCTGCGGGCCCGGAAACGGCTGCCCGCTGCTGGTGCATTTGTCGCGAAAACGCCCCTTTTCATCCCATAACGATTTCCGATCATGCGCCTCCGGTTTTTCTAGTTGGACAGGGTAGGACGATGCGCTGAGACTCGAAATCGTCTTCCAGCCGCGCCTTGCGGCGCACAAAAAACAATGAAATGAACAGGAGAGCACCATGAAAAGCATCGCATCGCGTTTCGCCATTACCGCTCTGGCTTGCGCACTGGGCTTCGGTGCCCAGGCCGCCGAGCGCTGGAACATGACCGCCGAGAACCCCGATGGCAACTTCATCACCACCGTGGCCAAGGAGTTCGCCCAGGATGTGGAAAAAGCCAGTAACGGCGAACTGCTTATTCGCGTGCACGCCAACTCGGTGCTGTTCAAGCGCCCCGAGGTCAAACGTGCCGTACAGACCGGCCAGGTGCAGGTGGGTGACGTGCTGATGTCGGTACTGGGTAACGAAGATCCGATCTTCGAAATCGACAGCGTGCCGTTTCTGGTGCGCAACTACGAGCAGGCCCAGGCCCTGTGGGACGCGAGCCGCCCGGCTGTGGAAGAGCGCCTGGCCAAGCAGGGCATCAAGCTGCTGTACGCCATGCCCTGGTCGCCGCAGAGCATCTTCACCAAGACGCCGATCGCGAGCATGGATGACTTCAAGGGTATGAAGTTTCGTGCCTACAACCCGGCCACTTCGCGCATGACCGAATTGATGGGCGCAGTGCCGACCGTGATCCAGACCGGCGAAATACCGCAAGCCTTCAGCACCGGCATGATCAACGGCATGCTCACCTCGCCGACCACAGGTGTGGACTCCCAGGCCTGGGACTTCTCCTCCTACTACTATGACGTCAAGGCGTTCATTCCGAAGAACTTCGTCATCGTCAACGCGCGTGCCTTCGCCCGCCTGCCGGAAGCGACCCAGGCTGCCGTGCTGGCTGCCGCTGAGCGTGCCGAAAAGCGTGGCTGGGCGATTGCCCAGGAAAAGACCAGTGAGCTGGTCAAGACCCTTGCCGACAATGGCATGCAGGTATCCGAGCAGGCCCCGGCGGCGGTGGAGAGCGGCTTCGAGCAGATCGGCCAGAGCATGACCGATGAGTGGCTCAAGCGTGCTGGTGCCGATGGCAAGGCGATTCTCGACACCTACCAGCCGTGATTCTGCTGCCCGCCGCGCTGGTTGCGGCGGGCTTTCCTCGTGGCTTGACCAGGGAGCCCGTTGTTAATGACCCCACTGCACAAGCTCTACACCCTGTCCGGATGGTTGTCCGGCGTGTTTCTCGTCCTGATCTGTGTGCTGGTCGTGGCGCAGATCGTCGCCCGCCAACTGGGCACCATGGTGCCCGCCGCCGATGAGTTCGCCGCCTACGCGATGGCTGCATCGGGCTTTCTCGCCTTGCCCTACGCCCTGCAACGTGGCGCGCACATTCGTGTGGAACTGCTGTTGCGCCTGCTACCCGCTGGTGGTCGCCTTGTGGTCGATGTATTGGCCACGCTGGTCGGTTTGGGGATCGCTACCTATATGGCCTGGTACTGCGCGTTGTTCGTTCTGGAATCCTACGAGTTCAAGGAGGTGTCGTCCGGCCTGTTGCCGATTCCCATGTGGCTGCCACAGCTGCCGATGCTGCTGGGCACGCTGATTCTGGTGGTGGCGATGGCCGAGCGCCTGGTGCTGACCTGCCAGGGCAAGCGCTTCGAAGCTGCCGAAGCTGGTACGGCGATGAGCGAGTGAGCCCGCTGGCTCGACCTTTAATTGCGGCCAGCGCCGCACTGCATTCGTGAGTGAACCCGTGGACTACACAATCATTACAATCACCCTGCTGCTGGCGCTGTTCGTGCTGCTTGGCGGCGGCGTCTGGGTTGCCCTGTCGTTGCTCGGCGTTGGCATCATCGGCATGGAGCTGTTCGGCGGTGCGCCGGCCGGCTCGATTCTCGCCTCCACCAGCTGGGCTTCCAGCGCCAGCTGGACATTGACGGCGCTGCCGCTGTTCATCTGGATGGGCGAGATTCTCTATCGCACCCGACTTTCCGAAGACATGTTCAATGGCCTGGCGCCGTGGATGCGTGGCCTGCCGGGGCGGTTGTTGCACGTCAACGTGTTCGGCTGCGGCCTGTTCGCCGCGGTCAGCGGCTCTTCCGCTGCCACCGCTGCCACCATCGGCCGTATCTCTCTGCCCGAGCTGAAGTCGCGCGGCTACCCGGAATCCATCGCCATGGGCTCGCTGGCCGGTGCCGGCACGCTCGGTTTGCTGATTCCGCCGTCGATCATGATGATCGTCTATGGCGTGGCGGCGCAGGTATCGATCTCGCGCCTGTTCATCGCCGGCATTCTGCCGGGCCTGCTGCTGCTGGCGATCTTCAGTGGCTACCTGATGCTCTGGTCTGCCTGCAATCGCAGCAAGCTGCCGGAGGAGGGCGAGCGCCTACCGTTCATGGACAAACTGCGCCGAGCCAAACTGCTGATTCCGGTACTAGGGCTGATCGTCGCGGTGATCGGTTCGATCTACGGCGGCATCGCCACGGCCACCGAGGCAGCGGCGGTGGGTGTGGTCGGGGCGCTGCTGATCGCGCTGGTCTCGGGGGCGCTGACCCGGGAAACCTTCATGGCCAGCCTGATGGGCGCGGTGTCCACCTCGTGCATGATCTTCTTCATCCTGCTCGGCGCGGCGTACCTGACCTCGGCCATGAGCTTCACCGGCCTGCCGGCGGCGCTGGCCGACTGGATCATCGCCAAACAGCTGTCGCCGTACCTGTTGCTGCTGGCGCTGACGTTGTTCTTCATCGCCCTGGGCTGCTTCCTCGACGGCATCTCGATCATCCTGCTGACCACCGCAGTGATTCTGCCGGCAGTGCAGGCTGCCGGGATCGATCTGCTGTGGTTCGGCATCTTCGTCATCCTGGTGGTGGAAATGGCGCAGATCACCCCGCCGGTGGGTTTCAACCTGTTCGTCATCCAGAACCTCACTGGGCGTAACCTTGGCGCGGTGGCGCGTGCCAGCTTCCCGTTCTTCCTCCTGCTGGTGCTGGCGGCGATCCTCATCACCTTGTTCCCGCAGATCGTGCTGGCGCTGCCCCAAGCGATGCGCGGCACCTGATCTCTCTCCCTGGCCCGCTCGCGCTCCGCTGGCGGGCCATGGCTTTTTCTTTTTGCACCGTGCCGGTGCAGCCTTGAAAGAAAATGTCGCAGCGCCGCAAGCGGTTGCGGGCCATCCCTCGTTAAGCTCGCTGGCTATATGTGACCAGTCGGTCGCTCCCTTCACGCCGGTCCGCATGCGACTCGCAAGTGTCATCGTCGCTTCATGGACTAACGTTGAACTAACACCTCACGACAGCGATCCAGACCTCCTGTCGAACCACCAGCCCAATGGAGCAAAACCATGGCGTTCTTTACGGCGGCCAGCAAAGCCGACTTCCAGCACCAACTGCAAGCGGCCCTGGCACAGCACGTGAGTGAGCAGGCGCTGCCACAAGTAGCCCTATTCGCCGAACAGTTCTTCGGCATCATCGCCCTCGAGGAGTTGACCCAGCGGCGTCTGTCCGACCTGGTCGGCTGCACCCTGTCGGCCTGGCACATGCTGGAGCATTTCGATCACGCCAAGCCGCAGGTGCGCACCTTCAACCCCGATTACGAGAAGCACGGCTGGCAGTCCACCCACACGGCGGTGGAAATCCTGCATGGCGACATCCCGTTCCTGGTCGACTCGGTGCGCATGGAACTCAATCGCCACGGTTACAGCATCCACACCCTGCAGAACAGCGTGTTCAGCGTGCGCCGCGACAAGAATGGCCAGCTGCTGGAGATCCTGCCGCGTGGTACCCAGGGCGAGGGCGTGCTGCAGGAAGCGCTGATGTTCCTGGAAATCGACCGCTGCTCCAGCTCCGCCGAACTGAAAACCCTGGAGAGGGCCATTCACGAAGTTTTCAGTGACGTGCGCATGAGCGTCGCCGACTTCCAGCCGATGAAGGCCAAGGCACGCGAGCTGCTGGCCTGGCTGGATCGCGCCAAGCTCAAGGTGGACAAGGCCGAACTGGATGAAATCAAGATCTACCTGAACTGGTTGCTGGACAACCACTTCACCTTCCTCGGCTACGAGGAATTCACCGTCGTGCCGACCGCCGATGGCGGCAGCATCGTCTACGACGAGAAATCCCTGCTCGGCCTGTCCAAGCGCCTGCGCACCGGCTTGTCCGCCGAGGAGCTGCACATCGAGCCTGAGGCGGTGGCCTACCTGCGCGAGCCGCAGCTGTTGTCTTTCGCCAAGGCTGCAGTGCCGAGCCGTGTGCATCGGCCGGCCTATCCGGATTTCGTCTCCATCCGCGAGCTCGATGCCAAGGGCAACGTGGTCAAGGAATGCCGCTTCATGGGCCTGTACACCTCGGCGGTGTATGCCGAGAGCGTATGGAACATCCCCTACATCCGCCGCAAGGTGGACGTGATCAAGCAGCGTTCGGGCTTCGACAGCAGTGCTCACCTGGGCAAGGAACTGGCTCAGGTGCTGGAAGTGCTGCCGCGTGACGACCTGTTCCAGACTCCGGTGGACGACCTGTTCAACACCGCGCTGTCCATCGTGCAGATTCAGGAGCGCAACAAGATTCGCGTGTTCCTGCGTCGCGATCCCTACGGCCGCTTCTGCTACTGCCTGGCCTACGTGCCGCGCGACGTCTATTCCACCGAAACCCGGATGAAGATCCAGCAGGTGCTGATGGAGCGTCTGCAGGCCACCGATTGCGAGTTCTGGACCTTCTTCTCCGAGTCGGTGCTGGCACGCGTGCAGTTCATCCTGCGCGTCGACCCGAAGAACAAGACCCAGATCGACCCCGTGCTTCTGGAGAAGGAAGTCATCCAGGCCTGCCGTTCGTGGAAGGACGACTACGCCAGCCTGATGGTCGAAAGCCTCGGCGAAGCCCAGGGCACCAACGTCCTGGCCGAATTCCCCGGCGGCTTCCCGGCCGGTTACCGCGAGCGTTTCGCCCCGCACTCGGCAGTGGTGGACATGCAGCACCTGCTCAGTCTGAGCAACGACAAACCGCTGGTGATGAGCTTCTACCAGCCATTGGCCCAGACAGGGCAGCAACTGCACTGCAAGCTGTATCACGCCGATACACCGCTGCCGCTGTCCGACGTGCTACCGATTCTGGAGAACCTCGGCCTGCGCGTGCTTGGCGAGTTCCCCTACAAGCTGCGCCGCAATGACGGCCGCGAGTTCTGGATCCACGACTTCGCCTTCACCTACGCCGAAGGCCTGGACGTCGACATCCAGCAGCTCAACGACACCCTTCAGGACGCCTTCATTCACATCGTCGGCGGCGATGCCGAGAACGATGCGTTCAACCGCCTGGTGCTGACCGCCGCCATGCCCTGGCGTGAAGTGGCGCTGCTGCGTGCCTACGCGCGCTACCTGAAGCAGATCCGCCTGGGCTTCGACCTCAGCTATATCGCTGCGACCCTGATCAACCACGCCAACATCGCCAAGGAGCTGGTGCGCCTGTTCCGCACCCGTTTTTACCTCGCGCGCAAGCTCACCGCCGAGGATCTGGAAGACAAGCAGCAGAAGCTCGAACAGGCCATCCTCGCCGCGCTGGACAACGTCGCCGTACTCAACGAAGACCGCATCCTGCGTCGCTATCTGGACCTGATCAAAGCCACCCTGCGCACCAACTTCTTCCAGGCCGATGCCAGCGGCGCGGCCAAGTCCTATTTCAGCTTCAAACTCAGCCCGCGCCTGATCCCGGAGATTCCACGGCCGGTGCCGAAGTTCGAGATCTTCGTCTACAGCCCGCGCGTCGAAGGTGTGCACCTGCGCTTCGGTGACGTCGCTCGCGGCGGCCTGCGCTGGTCGGATCGTGAAGAGGACTTCCGCACCGAGGTGCTCGGCCTGGTCAAGGCGCAGCAGGTGAAGAACGCGGTGATCGTGCCGATGGGCGCCAAGGGCGGCTTCGTACCGCGCAAGATGCCGGTCGGCGGTTCGCGTGACGAGGTGATGGCTGAGGGTATCGCCTGCTACCGCATCTTCATCAGCGGCCTGCTCGACATTACCGACAACCTCAAGGAAGGCGAGGTAGTACCGCCGCAGAACGTCGTACGCCACGACGCCGATGACCCCTACCTGGTAGTGGCGGCGGACAAGGGCACCGCGACCTTCTCCGACATCGCCAACGGCATCGCCGCCGAATATGACTTCTGGCTCGGTGACGCCTTCGCCTCTGGCGGCTCGGCCGGCTACGACCACAAGGGTATGGGCATCACCGCCAAGGGCGGCTGGGTTTCGGTGCAGCGTCACTTCCGCGAGCGCGGCATCGACGTGCAGAAGGACAACGTCACCGTGATCGGCATCGGCGACATGGCCGGCGACGTATTCGGCAATGGCTTGCTGCTGTCGGAAAGCCTACAGCTGGTAGCGGCCTTCAACCACATGCATATCTTCATCGACCCGAACCCGGACGCCGCCAAGAGCTTCGTCGAGCGCAAGCGTTTGTTCGAGCTGCCGCGTTCGAGCTGGGCCGATTACGACGCCAAGCTGATTTCCGACGGCGGCGGCATCTTCCTGCGCAGCGCCAAGAGCATCGCCATCACCCCGCAGATGAAGGCGCGCTTCGACATCGCGGCCGACAAGCTGGCGCCTACCGAGCTGCTCAACGCGCTGCTCAAGGCACCGGTCGACCTGCTGTGGAACGGCGGCATCGGCACTTACGTCAAATCCAGCAAGGAGAGCCACGCCGACGTCGGCGACAAGGCCAACGACGCGCTGCGCGTGGACGGCCGTGAACTGCGCGCCAAGGTGGTGGGCGAGGGCGGCAACCTGGGCATGACCCAGCTCGGCCGCGTCGAATTCGGCCTGCACGGCGGCGCCAGCAACACCGACTTCATCGACAACGCCGGTGGCGTGGACTGCTCCGACCACGAGGTGAACATCAAGATCCTGCTCGGCGAGATCGTGTCCGGCGGTGACATGACCGAGAAGCAGCGCAACAAGCTGCTGGTCGAGATGACCGACGATGTGTCCGAGCTGGTGCTCGGCAACAACTACAAGCAGACCCAGGCGCTGTCGCTGGCCGAGCGTCGTGCCCGTGAGCGCGTTGGCGAGTACAAGCGCCTGATGAATGCGCTGGAAAGCGCCGGCAAGCTCGACCGCGCCCTGGAGTTCCTGCCGTCGGACGAGGAGCTGAACGAGCGCGCCACCAACGGCCAGGGCCTGACCCGGCCGGAGCTGTCGGTGCTGATCTCCTACAGCAAGATCGACCTCAAGGAGTCGCTGCTCAAGTCCCTGGTGCCGGACGACGACTACCTGGCGCGCGAGATGGAAACCGCCTTCCCGGCGATCCTCACCGAGAAGTTCGGCGACGCCATGCGCCGTCACCGCCTCAAGCGCGAAATCGTCAGCACGCAGATCGCCAACGACCTGGTCAACCACATGGGCATCACCTTCGTGCAGCGCCTGAAGGAGTCCACCGGCATGAGCGCGGCCAACGTCGCCGGCGCCTACGTGATCGTGCGTGACCTGTTCCGCTTGCCGCACTGGTGGGCGCAGATCGAGGCGCTGGACTACAAGGTATCGGCCGATCTGCAACTGCAGTTGATGGACGAGCTGATGCGCCTGGGCCGCCGCGCTACCCGCTGGTTCCTGCGCAGCCGCCGTAACGAGCTGGATGCCGCGCGCGACGTGGCGCATTTCGCACCGCGTATCGAAGCGCTGGTCGGCCGTCTGGACGAATTGCTCGAAGGCCCGGCCCGCGAGCAGTGGCTGGCGCGCTACCAGAGCTTCGTCGAAGCCGGCACGCCGGAAGAGCTGGCGCGCGTCGTCGCCGGCACCAGCCATCTGTACACCTTGCTGCCGATCATCGAAGCGGCGGACGTCACCGGCAAGGATGCCAGCGAGGTGGCGACTGCCTACTTCGCCGTTGGCGGCTCCCTGGAGCTGTCCTGGTACCTGCAGCAGATCACCAGTCTGCCAGTGGAGAACAACTGGCAGGCGCTGGCCCGCGAAGCCTTCCGTGATGATCTGGACTGGCAGCAGCGTGCGATCACCGTGTCGGTGCTGCAGATGGCCGATGGTCCGCAGGAAATCGAAGCGCGCGTGGCCCTGTGGCTCGACCAGCATCAACGCCTGGTCGACCGCTGGAAGGCGATGCTGACCGAGCTGCGTTCGGCGACCGGCACCGACTACGCCATGTACGCGGTCGCCAACCGCGAGCTGATGGACCTGGCGCAAAGCGCCTGAGCCGTGCGCTGAAATAAAAGAGCCCCGCCAAGTGCGGGGCTTCTTTTTGTTGGGCGGTATTCACAGGCTTACGTAGCCCGGATGAAATCCGGGGAATTTGCCGCCGATGTCCCGGATTGCATCCGGGCTACGCACTCACGTTCTACGCAATGTGCTCCCCTCTCCCATTTATTGGGGGCACGCCTAGTGGAGAGGTGCTGGGGGAGAGGGCGGTAGCGCCGCGAGTCGTCTGTCTGTCGCGCTAGACAGAAATCCCAAGCCCGGATGCAATCCGGGATCAGGGAGGTAGGGTGCGCTGCGCGCACCGCCATGCTCCGGATCAGCGCAGCATCTGCTCGACCAGGCGCTTCTCCTCGGAGAGTTCGCGCTGACGGGCATCGATGCGCGAGGCCAGCTGGAAGTTGTTGCTGGCGCGGCGCTTGGCGAAGTCCAACTGCTCGATGGCCTGGTTGTAGTCGCCGACCAGGGCGAAGAACTCCGCGCGTGCCTGGTGCAGGCCGATGGTATTGCCACTCAGGCCACGCACCTCGGCGACCTGGTACCAGACGTCCGGGTCCTTGGCGCGAGTCTTGAGCAGATTGTCCAGGGCGCGCTCGGCATCGGCGATGCGTTGCTGCTTGAGCAGCAGATCGACGCGAGCCTGCTGCAATGGGTAGTTGCTCGGGTAGAGGGTGAACATGCGCTCCAGACGACGCTCGGCGGCGTCCAGGCGATTGGCCGCCATATCTAGCTCGATCTGCGCCAGGTTGTAGGTGATGTCGTCCGGGGTCTTGCTCAGTAGTGGCGCCAGGGTTTCACCGGCCTCGGCGAGTTGGCCGGTTTTCATCTGCGCCAGTACCAGGCCGTAGCGTGCGGCATCGAGGCCAGGGTTCTCGTCGAGCATGGCGCGAAAGCGCTTGGCCGCAACGCCCGGCGTCTCTTCGTAGGTCAGTTGCACGCGGGCGCGCATCAGCTGGTAGCGCAAGCTGTCTTCGCGGCCCGTGGCCGGGTACTGCTCGGCGCGGTTGCGGGTGTCGGCAATACGCGATTCCGACACCGGGTGGGTCAGCAGGAATTCCGGCGGGCGGGCGTCGTAACGGTACTGACGCATCAGCCGTTCGAACATCAGCGGCATGGCGCGTGGGTCGTAGCCGGCCTTTTCCAGGTTGACCAGGCCGATGCGGTCGGCCTCCTGTTCGTTCTGCCGGGAGAAACGCCGTTGTTCCTGAATGGCAGCGGCCTGGGTCGACATGATCGCTGCCATGCCGGCATCGCCGGCGCCGGCCGCCGCGGCGACAATGCCGGCGAGCATGGCCGCCATCATGGGCAGCTGCATGCGTTGCTGGGCCTCGACGCCACGGGCGAAGTGGCGCTGCGACAAGTGCGCCAATTCGTGCGCCATGACCGAGGCGTACTCGGCTTCGGTCTGGGCATAAAGGAACAGGCCACCGTTGACCCCGACGATCCCGCCGGGGGCGGCGAAGGCGTTGAGCTGCGGGCTGTTGAGCAACACGAACTCCAGGCGGCGGTCCTGCAACTGGCTGGTTTCCGACAGGCGATAGACGCTGGACTCGACGAAATCCTTCAGTTGCGGGTCGTCCAGTTGCGAAACCTGGCCACGCAGCAGGCCGAGCCAGGCACGGCCGAGCTGGTGTTCTTGCTGGGGCGAGACGATCGAGGAGCTGGCGTCGCCTAGCGACGGCAGGTCACTGGCACCCGTGTGGGCGGCGAACAGGCAGGCCAGCGTCAGCAGGGTGGGGCGCAGAAAAGTCATGCACTCAGGGCTCTCGGGCGGCAAAGGCGTTACTGTAGCCGGCCAGCTACCGCGCTGGCCAGGGTTGTGGCGGCTTGGGTATCCTAGCCGACCTATCAGGAGTAGACGATGACAGACGTACCGGCTTTCGATGCTGAACTCGATGCCTGCGGGCTGAACTGCCCGCTGCCCTTGCTCAAGGCCAAGCTCGAACTCAATCGCCTGGCCAGTGGCGCGGTGCTCAAGGTCAGCGCCACTGACGCCGGCTCGCAGCGCGACTTTCGCGCCTTCGCCAGCCTGGCCGGGCATGCGTTGCTGCATGAAGAACTCGAGGCAGGCGTTTACCGCTATTGGCTGCGCAAGGCCTGAACAGCTGTTGCAGCTTGAAACACATCCCCGTGGTCATTCATGCGCGGCGTGCGCCATTTTTCATGTGGCGGGCGTAGTGAAAGAACCGGCACTTCTCTGCGTTAAGGAATTCTGATGGTCAAGGTTTTACGCGATTGGCTGCACCGCTACTTCTCCGACGAACAGGCGGTGGTGTTGGCGGTGCTGCTGGTGCTGGGCTTTGCCGTGGTGCTGACGCTGGGCGGCATGCTCGCGCCGGTGCTGACCGGCCTGGTGCTGGCCTTTCTCATGCAGGGCCTGGTCAACGGCCTGGAGCGCCTGAAGGTGCCGCAGGTACTGGCGGTCTGGCTGGTGTTCACCCTGTTCATGGGCGGCCTGACGGTGTTTTTGCTGGTGCTGATGCCGCTGCTCTGGCAACAGTTGAGCACGCTGTTCAATGAACTGCCGCGTATGGCCGCCGAATGGCAATCGGTGTTCCTGCTGCTGCCGGAGCGTTACCCCAACCTGATCACCGACGCGCAGGTCGTGCAACTGATCGACAGCATGCGCGGCGAAGCCGGCAAGTTCGGCCAGTGGGCGCTGTCGTTCTCCCTGTCCAGCCTGCCGATGCTGGTCAGTGTGATGATCTACCTGGTGCTGGTGCCGATCCTGGTGTTCTTCTTCCTCAAGGACCGCGAGCAGATCGGTCAGTGGTTTCGCAGCTACCTGCCGCGCGAGCGCTCACTGATTACCCAGGTGGCGCAGGAAATGAACCAGCAGATCGCCAACTACATCCGTGGCAAGTTCATCGAGATCATCATCTGCGGCGTGGTCACCTATATCGCCTTCGCCTACCTGGGCCTCAATTACGCCGCGCTGTTGGCCCTGTTGGTCGGCCTGTCGGTAGTGGTGCCTTATATCGGCGCGGTGGTGGTGACCGTGCCGGTGGCGCTGATCGGCCTGTTCCAGTGGGGCTGGAGCGATCAGTTCCTCTACCTGATGGTGATCTACGGCATCATCCAGGCGCTCGATGGCAACGTGCTGGTGCCGCTGCTGTTCTCCGAGGCGGTCAACCTGCATCCGGTGGCGATCATCTGCGCGGTGCTGCTGTTCGGCGGTCTGTGGGGCTTCTGGGGCGTATTCTTCGCCATTCCGTTGGCCACCCTGTTCAAGGCCGTGATCAACGCCTGGCCGCGTACCGAGCCGGTGTCCGCCGAATAAGGCGTCGATGGCAAAGGCCGTGCCTGGGTTCCAGCGCGGCTTTCGTAGGAGCCCCGCCCCGGGGCGAAGCTTGTCAATTGCGCGCCACCCATGTTCGCGGCGGGGCGCCGCTCCTACACATGTGCTGCATCGATGCTTGGTAGCTTGGGTTTGCACAGCTCAAACCAGGCTACCGACGAACAAAAACGCCGCGACGGCCATGGGCCGTCGCGGCGTTTCATGTGCAGGGCAGGGGGTCAGCCTTTGTTCAGGGCTTCGGCTGCCGCCAGCACCTTGTCGACATGGCCGGCGACCTTGACGTTGCGCCACTCTTCACGCAACACGCCGTCCTTGTCGATCAGGAAGGTACTGCGCACGATGCCCATGTATTCCTTTCCGTAGTTCTTCTTCAACTGGTACACGCCGAACAGGTCGCACAGCTGGTGTTCTTCGTCGCTGATCAGCTCGAAGGGAAACGCCTGCTTGCACTTGAAGCTTTCGTGCTTCTTCAGGCTGTCCATCGACACGCCGAAGATCAGCGTGTTGGCCGCCTTGAACTGCTCGAAGCGAGCGCTGAAGTCCATACCCTCGGTGGTGCAGCCCGGGGTCGCGTCCTTCGGATAGAAATACAGCACGACCTGCTGGCCCTTGAGGGCGGACAGCTTTACCTGCTGGCCACTGGTGGCCTCGGCCTGGAAGTCGGCAACGGCTTTGTCGAGTTCAACGGGCATGGAAACTCCTTCATTTAGGGGTTGTCGGCGATCTCGCGAGCTAGAGCCATGCAAGGCAGAAACAGGTGAGGCCGCGGAGTTTACGAGTTGTAAATGAGCAGGCCGAACCTGTTTCTAACGCAGCAGGGCCGACGCGCAGCAGATCGTCATGGATTCTGCGGGCGCCAGGGTTCGATCAAGGCATCCAGATTCAGCGCATCGGCGAAATCGAGGAACTGATCGCGCAGCCAGCTGATCTGCGTGCCGGCCGGCAGCGTCACGGTCAGGGTGGCGTTGAGCATGGTGCCGCCGGTCTGTGGCGCCTGGTAGGTGTCGCAGGTCAGGGCTTCCAGCTCGACGCGGTGGTCGATGAAGAACTGGCACAGCTCGTTGAGAATGTCCGGGCGGTACACCGCGCTGACGTAAGCGACATAAGGCAGCGCCTGCGGGCGCACTTCGGCGGCGGCGCTGCGCGCCAGGTCCACGCTGAAATCATGCTTCTTGGCCAGCAGCGGCAGGCTCGACTCCAGGCGCGCCAGTGCATCCCAGCTACCGGACACCTGCAGCACCAGGGCGCTGAATTCACCGTGACGGCTCAGGCGAGTGCTGATCACCGCACAACGGTTCTCATGGCTGGTGCGGCTGAGCAGGTTGGTCAGGGCCATGGCATCGCGGCCGAGAGCGCTGATGACGAGGAATTGTTCGCGAACGAGGGGGGTGGACATGCAGCCTTCCTAAAGCGATGAACGGTCCACGCACGAGAAGCCGCAGACCAAAGACAGCAGGTTAGCGAAAAGCACCGCCGAGGGGAATGGCGAAGCCTTGTGCATCGGACGACGGCCTGCGCCGATAGCCGGTCGCGGAAAACCGCAGGTAGTGTTCAAACGACCTGATAAGCCCTTGTCCGTTGCTTGTGCCGGATTGGTGGCACCAGTACCATTACGGCTCAAATTTTCCGGCAGGAGCGGTTGCATGATTGCGGGCAGTATGGTGGCACTGGTCACGCCCATGGATGCGCAGGGTGGTCTGGATTGGGAGGCCCTGAGCAAATTGGTGGATTTCCACCTGCAAGAGGGCACCAATGCCATCGTCGCGGTCGGCACCACCGGTGAGTCCGCCACGCTGGAAGTGCCCGAGCACATCGAAGTGATCAAGCGCGTGGTCAAGCAGGTTGCCGGCCGTATCCCGGTGATCGCCGGCACCGGCGGCAACTCCACCCGTGAATCGGTCGAACTGACCCGTGCCGCGCAGGAAGTCGGCGCCGACGCCGCCCTGCTGGTCACCCCGTACTACAACAAGCCCACCCAGGAAGGCCTGTACCTGCATTTCCGCCACATCGCCGAAGCCGTCTCGATCCCGCAGATCCTCTACAACGTGCCGGGCCGTACCGTGTGCGACATGCTGCCGGAGACCGTCGAGCGCCTGTCTAAGATCGACAACATCATCGGCATCAAGGAAGCTACCGGCGACCTGCAGCGCGCTCAGGACGTGCTGGATCGCGTCAGCAAGGATTTCCTCGTCTATTCCGGTGACGACGCCACTGCCGTCGAACTGATGCTGCTGGGCGGCAAGGGCAACATCTCCGTCACCGCCAACGTTGCGCCGCGTGCCATGAGCGATCTGTGCGCTGCCGCCATGCGTGGCGAGGCGGCCATCGCCCGCGCCATCAACGACCGTCTGATGCCGCTGCACAAGGCACTGTTCCTCGAATCCAACCCGATTCCGGTGAAATGGGCGCTGCACGAAATGGGTCTGATGGGCGATGGTATTCGTCTGCCGCTGACCTGGCTCAGCCCGCGCTGTCACGAACCGCTGCGCCAGGCCATGCGCCAGTGCGGTGTATTGGCTTAACTCAAGGATTCTACGCATGAAGCGACTGGCCGGATTTTCCGCCCTTGCTCTGATCGTCTCCAGCACCAGCGGTTGCGGCTGGCTCTGGGGTGAAAATGGCTACTTCCGTGATCGCGGTAGCGACTATCTGGAAGCGCGTCAGACTGCACCGATGCAATTGCCGGCCGATGTCCAGGCCAAGCGTCTCGATCCGCTGCTGCCGGTGCCTGCCCAGGTAGCCAGCAGCACCGCGACCCCGGCCGAATTCGAAGTGCCGCGCCCGCAGGGCCTGCAGGTACGTGCCGATGAGCGCGAGTTCAGCCTGCAGCGCAGCGGCGATTCGCGTTGGGTCGTGGCCCAGCGCGTGCCGGCCGAAGTCTGGCCGCTGGTGCGTCAGTTCTTCGAGGACAACGGTTTCCGCATCGCCAGCGAGCGTCCGCAAACCGGCGAATTCATCACCTCCTGGCAGCGTTTCGATGAGCTCTCCACGAGCATGGCGCGCAGTCTGAGCAGCCGCGTTTCCGGCATTGCGGCGGACGCCGAAACCCGTGTGCGCGTGCGCATCGAACCGGGCGTGCAGCGCAACACCAGTGAAGTCTTCGTCACCAGCGCCGAGCGTCCTGCCGGCAGCACTGCCGATGTCGATTTCGCTGCCCGTAGCGGCAACGCCAGTCTCGAAGCTGCACTACTCGACGAAATGCTGGTGAGCATGGCCCGTGGCGTGGAGCAGGGCGGCTCGGTATCGCTGCTCGCCGCACGCGACTACGACGCGCCCAGCCGCGTCAGCCTGAGCGAAGACGGCAACGGCAACCCGGTGCTCAACCTCGGCGCCGATTTCGACCGCGCCTGGTCCGGCGTCGGCCGTTCGCTGGAGCTCGGCAACGTGCGCGTCGACGACCTCAACCGCAGCCTTGGCCTGTACTACATCAACATGGCCGAAGGTGCTCAGGTCAACGAGGAGAAGCCAGGCTTCTTCGGTCGCATGTTCGGCAGTGCGCCGAGCAAGGAAGAGATCGAAGCCCGCGCCGAGCGCTATCAGGTGCGCCTGACTCCGGTTGGCGATGGCGTCCAGGTCACCGTGGAAAAAGACCTCAACACCGTAGCCCCGGCCGACGTATCGCGCCGCGTGCTGAGCCTGATCCAGGATAATCTCGGCTGATCGGCGCCAGCAGGTCGTTGAAAAGCGGCCTGCAGCGCGCTCCAGCCGTTAATCGATGGGCGAAACCCGCAAAGGTTTCGCCTGTTTTGTTTGCCAGAAACGGAAATGCCGACATGAGCACACCCACCACCCTGAGCCTGAAGAAGATCTACTCGGGCAAGGTCCGCGACCTCTACGAAATCGACGACAAGCGCATGCTGATGGTGGCCACCGATCGTCTGTCGGCATTCGACGTCATTCTCGAACAACCGATTCCGGAGAAGGGCAAGATCCTCACCGCCATCTCCAACTTCTGGTTCGACAAGCTGGCTGGCGTGGTGCCCAACCACTTCACCGGTGACAAGGTCGAGGACGTGGTGCCGGCAGCCGAGCTGCCACTGGTCGAAGGCCGTGCGGTCGTCGCCAAGCGCCTCAAGCCGGTCGCTGTCGAAGCCATCGTGCGTGGCTACATCGTCGGCTCCGGCTGGAAGGAATACCAGAAGAGCGGCACCGTCTGCGGCATCGCCCTGCCGGCAGGCCTGAAGGAGGCGGCCAAACTGCCGCAACCGATCTTCACCCCCTCGACCAAGGCCGCCGTGGGCGATCATGACGAGAACATCAGCTTCGCGCAGTGTGAAGCCATCATCGGCGCCGAACTGGCTGCCAAGGTGCGTGACACCGCGATCAAGCTGTACACCACGGCTGTCGAGTACGCCGCCACTCGCGGCATCATCATCGCCGACACCAAGTTCGAATTCGGCCTGGACGAAGACGGCACCCTGACCCTGATGGACGAAGTGCTGACCCCGGACTCCAGCCGCTTCTGGCCGGCCGACAGCTACGCCGAAGGCAGCAACCCGCCGAGCTTCGACAAGCAGTTCGTGCGCGACTGGCTGGAATCCACCGGCTGGAACAAGCAAGCCCCGGCTCCGGCCGTACCGGCAGACGTCGCGCAGAAAACCGCCGACAAGTACCGCGAAGCGCTGACCCGCCTGACCGCCTGAGCCCTGCGAGAGAAGGCCGGGCAGCCCCCGGCTTTTTCACAAGCGCCTGATAGAACACGAAAAATTTTCAAAATAAGCTTCGCCAAAGCGCATTCAGCTGTTATGATTCGCGCCGCTTGGGAAGATGCCGGAGTGGTCGAACGGGACGGATTCGAAATCCGTTGTGTCAGCAATGGCACCTAGGGTTCAAATCCCTATCTTCCCGCCATATCCAAGCCAAAGCCCCTGAAGCTCCCAGAGCTTCGGGGGTTTTTGCTTTCTGCGGCATGCAAGGTGTCGAAAGCGGCTGGAGGCTGCTGCTAGCTCTGAACCAGTGGCCACATCCTAGCGACGTGCACCAGGGCAAGAATCCAGACCACATCACGCTCAATCTGATAGACGAGACGGTAGTTCTCGTGAGGGATCAGCTCGCGAGTACCGGCGACGGTTCCCAACCTGCCCTTGTCAGGAAAGTCAGCCAGACTGGCGGCAGCAGCACTGAATAGCTCGTCTATGTGCACAGCAGCGCGTGGGTTGTCGGTTGCGATGTATTCCCAGATATCCAGACGATCCTGCAGTGCCTCGGGTGTCCAAATAACCTGCATCAGTGACCCAGAGCCTTAGCACGGCGAGCGGCGAATTCAGCCTCTACGTCATCGTTGGAGCGGCCACGACCAGCTTCTACCGACGCCCTGGCAGCAGCGACCTTGCGTTGCACGAATTCATCATGCTCTTTGGCCTGTTGCTGCTGGCGAATGTAGTCGCGCATGAGGTCGCGCATGACCTGAGAGGCCGGCCGGTGTGCGGCTTGAGCGGCTGCCATGAAGTCTTCGCGCAGTTCGGGCTCAAGCTTCAGATTGAAAACGGCTTCTTTGGCCATGGTCGTCACCTATCGGTCAATTTGTAACTACAACGTATATACGTTGTGCACATGCTAAGCAATGCTCGCGGCACTGGGAAGCACGCGTCATCGGATATGGCTACGGAGTGATGATGCTGAGAAAGCCTAGGAACAATAGGGGGCAGGCCATGATTTACGGAAAATTAATCGTGGTCTGTCCCCTATTGTTTTTCCTATTGTTTGTCCCCTATTGTTCTTGTTCGATAATCTTGCCAGACAGCTTCCAGTCAAACTCGCGGTAGATTATTTATCTGTATGGTTATTTCAATTGCCGCTGTTTGGCGTAAAGAAGCAGATGTTTATTGGAGAAATATCTAGGAGGCGCTTATGGCTAACTTTAATTTGTATTTTGTAAAGTTTAAGCGGAAGAAGCATCAGAGGAATGAACCTACCTTTAACGATATGCTCGATTGTCTTACTGCTCTTAGAGGGTTAGGGGCTCAGCCTAACTATAAGTACCCATTTGAGTGGGTTGAATCCATCAGTGAGGGATTTATTGTCGCTTCTCGGGCAAATGATGCTCTGACGTTTATGACCGCGGGGACTGCTCACCTGCTTAAAAATGTAGATTTTGATGAGGTGAGAAAAATAAACAAACTGGTTGTTTTTGATTTTGATCTGTCAGATGACGAGCCTCAAATTAAAGCGCATGTCTCCAATATTAAGGACGCAGGTCACACCGTAGACGGATTCGATTGATATCTTTAAGCGTTCGCCAGCAAGGCTTTCTCCAGAACGAACGATCCCGCTCCGCTGTTGCGGACCGGAACACAATAGGGGACACACAATAGGGGACAGACCACGATTTACGGAAAGTTAATCGTGGTCTGAGAATCATCTAGCCGGCCTCCTCACTCCCGAGTAGGCGCAAAATTCAAAGTGCGAACATTGTCTTTTGCTGTGAGGAGGCCGTGATGAAATTCTGTGGCATAGACCTGCACTCGAACAATAGCGTGGTGGTGATCACCGACGAAACGGATCGGATCCTGGTCAGTCGGCGCAGCCCCAATGACCTGAGCATAATCATCCAGTTGCTCGAACCTCATCGTATTGAGCTGCAAGGTGTGGTGGTTGAGTCCACCTACAACTGGTACTGGCTAGTCGATGGACTGAAGGATGCTGGCTTTAACGTGATGCTGGCTAACACCGTGGCAATGAAGCGCTACGACGGCTTGAAACACTCCGATGATCAGGATGATGCGGCCTTTCTGGCGCACCTGTTGAGACTCGGCATCCTGCCCACGGGGTATGTTCATCCACCGCAAGAACGGGCACTGCGCGACTTGGCACGTAAACGTGTTCAACTGGTTCGCAGCCGAACTCAGCATATCCTGGCGGTAGAAAATATCATCGCGCGCCAGATGGGGAGTCGGATCAGTAGTGCGGCGGTGAAGCGTCTGTCTGCCACATCGGTCGCTGCGCTGGGCCTGCCTGATGATGTCGCGCTGTCGATCAAGGCCAATGTGGCTGTGATCGAGACACTCAACCTGCAAATCCATTGCTTGGAAGAGCGCCTGTTACGTGGTACGCGCCTGCGCCCAGAATACGCCCTATTGAAGTCAATGCCGGGGGTTGGCGAAGTCCTGGCTACCGTGATCATGCTGGAAACCG
>NZ_JACFYZ010000010.1 GCF_015712065.1 Ectopseudomonas chengduensis | reverse complement strand
GCTGTTGACCACGGTGACACCTCGGAAACTCTCCGGTAAAAGCCGTGCATCACCGTATTGGACGACCGGGCTGACGGGAAAGACGTCGCCTACCTTGATCTCGGTATCCATGAACCGAGTTTTCACCGCGCCACCCAGTTTGGAGTAGTTGTCCTCAGCCTGCCCGAGGCTGTTGTAAGGCAGCACATCGACAGTGCCCCCGGCTCCTGAACGGCCGTCGCCAGTGTCAAGCTTGATGCCTAGCATGGCAAAGGCATCGACACCGAAGCCTATGGTGCCCTCGGTGAAGCCAGACTCGAATCTGCCTATCACACCATGCGCCCACTCTTCCGAATAGCCATTACCCGAGCTGCTGGACTGGCCTTTACGGAAATCGCGGTTGAAGTAGAGGTTTCGATTGAGGATGGTCAGGCTGCTGCCTTCGATAAATCCCTCGCCTTTCTCGCCGGCGGCCATTGCAGCTTGCCCGGCACTGACGCTCAGAGCGAGCAGAGAAAGTCCTAACAGGGTCCTGTTATTCATAAATGCTCCTGATGTTATTGGCAGTTGTCATTGTGTGGTCGCATATATGCGCCAAGCGCACCGGGCATAACCAGGCGCGCCTTGGCCATATTTCCACATGCCAAATAACGTCAGGGTGACTTGAAAATTACTTTTCAGTCAGCGCGATGTCATTTATTAGTTTTGGTTCCGGCAACCTGTTCCGGCTGCACGGTATTCAAGAATATTCAGATCGCCGTTGGAGTCCTCGTAGGTCATCTGGGCCGGCATCACACCGCAGCTAGAGTCCGTCGGGGTAATGGCCACGACCCTGGCGATATCGAGTTTCATGCCGTAGCGGTAATGAATAACTTCAGGCGGATTCTTTCCGTTAGCGGCAGCATACTCTTGCATGGCCTGCTCATTGGCCTGAATCATCCGACCATAAACACGATCAGCGCCGCCTTCTGCCAGAGTGGCAGAGGAAACAACCATAGCGGCAAGGGCTGCAATAACTTTGAGGCTTTTCATGTTTAATCACTCCTTCAAGGTGGTGATTAAAATATATCCGCTCAACCTGTCATAAAAATGAAGTCAAAGTTACATCGCCGTAATGCTTCCTGCCGCGTTACCCGGGCGAGTCAGCTTGGCGCGTGGCTTGCCCGGGTTTGTAAAGCTATAGCTCCTGCGGTGCGCGAACCTTCTGTGTACGCTGCCTTCGCATCAGCCAGTACGCGGCCGGCAAAACCAACATGGACATCAGCGGCGCGGTAATCATGCCGCCGACCATGGGCGCGGCGATGCGCTTCATCACCTCAGATCCGGCACCTCCGCCCCAGAGGATTGGCAACAGGCCGGCGATGATCACGGCCACCGTCATCACCTTGGGCCGCACACGCAGCACCGCGCCTTCACGAATTGCCTCCAGTAGGGCCGGATCACCGCTGCGCCCGGTATCCACACGCGCATGCCAGGCGTTCTTCAGGTACAGCAGCATGATCACCCCGAACTCGGCCGAGACGCCGGCCAGGGCGATGAAGCCCACGCCGGTGGCCACCGACAGGTTGAAGCCGAACCAGTAGAGCAGCCAGATGCCGCCCGACAGGGCAAAGGGCAGGGTGGCCATGATCAGCAGGGCCTCGCCGAAGCGGCTGAAAGTCAGGTAGAGCAGCACGAAGATAATCAACAGAGTCGCCGGCACCACCCAGGCCAGCCGCGCATTGGCGCGCTCGAGGAATTCGAACTGACCGGAGTAGGAGACGGTCATGCCGGCGTCGAGTTGTACCCGCTCGGCGACGCGCTGCTGCAGCTCGCGCACGGTCGAGGCCAGGTCGCGCCCGCGGACATCGACATAGACCCAGCCGGACAGTCGCCCGTTCTCGCTGCGCAGCATCGGCGGCCCTTCGGTCAGACTAACCTGGGCGACGGTGCCCAAGGTGATCTGCTGGCCGGCTGGGGTGAGGATCGGCATACGCCGTAGTGCCTGCGGACTGTCTCGCCACTCCTTGGGATAGCGCAGGTTGATCGGGAAGCGGGCCAGTCCTTCAACCGTCTCGCCAATATTTCTGCCGCCGATTGCGCCCGATACCACCGTCTGCAGATCGGCGATGCTCAGGCCATAGCGCGCCGCGGCCAGTCGATCGATCTGGATATCCACATAGCGACCTCCGGTCAGGCGTTCTGCCAAGGCCGAACTCACCCCAGGCACCTCTTTGGCCACGGCCTCGATATCGCGCGTTATGCGCTCGATGTCGACCAAGGAGGTTCCGGACACTTTCACCCCAATGGGGCTCTTGATCCCCGTCGCCAGCATGTCGATGCGGTTGCGGATGGGCGGCACCCAGATATTGGACAGCCCGGGGACCTTCACCGCGCGGTCCAACTCCTCGACCAGCTTCTCCGGCGTCATCCCGGCTCGCCATTGCTCGCGCGGCTTGAACTGCACCGTGGTTTCGAACATTTCCAGCGGTGCTGGATCGGTGGCGGTCTCCGCACGCCCGGCCTTGCCGAATACCCGAGCCACTTCGGGCACCGTGAGGATCATCCTGTTGGTTTGCTGCAGCAACTGGGTTGCCTTGCTCGCCGGCAAGCCGGGCAGGGCCGAGGGCATGTACAACAGGTCGCCCTCGTCCATGGGCGGCAGAAACTCTCCTCCGAGTCTGCTGAGGGGCCACAGACTGGACACAAAGACCAGCACGGCCAGCGCCAGGGTCACCTTGGGCCAGGCCAGCCCCCACTCCAGCACCGGCCGGTAAGCGCTGATCAGCCAGCGGTTCAAGGGGTTCTGCTGTTCGCTGGGGATATGCCCACGAATCCAGTAGCCCATCAGCACCGGTACAAGGGTGACAGAGAGGCCGGCGGCGGCGGCCATGGCATAGGTCTTGGTAAAGGCCAGTGGGCCGAACAGGCGTCCTTCCTGGGCCTCCAAGGTAAAGACCGGGAGGAACGATAGGGTGATGATCAGCAGGCTGAAGAAGAGTGCCGGCCCTACCTCGGCCGCGGCTTCGCCGATCACTCGCCAGTGCGCCTCGCCCTGGAGCGGCTCATTGGGGTGCCGCGACTTCCAGGTCTCGATGTGCTTGTGCGCGTTCTCGATCATCACCACGGCGGCATCGACCATGGCGCCGATGGCGATGGCGATCCCCCCGAGCGACATGATGTTGGCATTGACGCCCTGGTAGCGCATGACGATGAAGGCCATCAGGATGCCCAGGGGCAGGGTGATGATCGCCACCAGCGACGAACGCAGGTGCCAGAGAAAGATCAGGCAAACCAAGGCAACCACCACGAACTCTTCCAGCAGCTTGTAGCTGAGGTTGTCGATGGCACGGTCGATCAGTTGCGAACGGTCATAGGTAGTGACCACTTCGACGCCGGTGGGCAGGCTGGCTTTCAGGCTGTCCAGCTTGGTCTTCACGGCAGCGATGGTGTCCCGGGCATTCTTGCCGGAGCGCAGGATGACCACGCCACCGACCACTTCACCCTGGCCGTCCAATTCGGCGATACCGCGACGCATCTCTGGCCCCAGTTGAATGGTGGCCACCTGACCTAGCAGCACCGGAATTCCGCTTGCCGAAGCCCGCAGCGGCACATTGCGAAAATCATCCAGGCTCTCCAAATAGCCCGAGGCCCTCACCATGTACTCGCGCTCAGCCAGCTCCAGGATGGCGCCGCCGGTTTCCTGGTTGGCGCTCTTCAGCGCCGCTTCGACTTCCTGCTGAGTTACCCCATAAGCCACCAACTTCTGCGGATCGAGCAGCACCTGGTACTGCTTGACCATGCCGCCGAGGGTGGCCACCTCGGCCACGTTGGGCAGGCTCTTGAGCTCGTACTTGAGAAACCAGTCCTGCAGCGCCCGCAGCTGGGACAGGTCATGCTGGCCGCTGCGGTCGACCAAGGCGTACTGATAGATCCAGCCCACGCCGGTGGCATCCGGGCCCAGAGTGGTGGTGACGCCCTCGGGCAGGCGATCCTGGGCCTGGTTGAGGTACTCCAGCACGCGCGAGCGCGCCCAGTAGAGATCGGTGTCGTCCTCGAACAGCACGTAGACGAAGGAGTCGCCGAAGAACGAGTAGCCGCGCACCGTCTTCGCCCCCGGAACCGAGAGCATGGTGGTGGCCAGCGGATAGGTCACCTGATTCTCGACGATCTGCGGCGCCTGGCCGGGAAAGCTGGTTCTGATGATGACTTGGGTGTCTGAGAGATCCGGCAAAGCGTCCACTGGCGTGTTGCGCAACGACCAGATCCCTAAAGCGGTGATGAACAGGGTCGCCAGCAGCACCAGGAAGCGGTTGCCTATCGACCAGTGAATCAGGCGCGCGATCATGGCAGCTCTCCTTGCTTGTAGAGCCGCTCTACTTGCAAGCCAGAGTCCGTCTGACGAGCGCCGATGCGTACGTGATCACCAGGCTTGAGTCCCGCAGCTACTTCAGGGCTGGCCAGCGGAAATGCCATGGTCATGCCGGGCATCTTCAGACTCTCGAATGGACCGTGCTCCAGGGTGACCTCCTCGGCGTCCAGGGCACGAATCACTCCATGGGACTCATGGAGTTCCTTTGCATTGTCCTGCTTGGCATGGCTGGCCACGACCCCCTGGAGGCTGGCCTCCGAGTCAATCAGGAACTGTCCGGAGGTAACGATCGACTGCCCGTCCTCAAGACCGGACAACACCTCCAGACGCCCATCGCCCTCGCGGCCCAGGGTGATCTCCACGGGGCGGTAGCGCCCATCGGCTTCGGCCAGCATCACCAGCGCACGCTTACCGGTGCGAATCACAGCTTCACTCGGGATCAGTAACGCGGGTTGTTCGACGGTGCTGTTCAGGCGCACGGCGGCGAACATGCCGGGGCGCAATTTACCGGCGGGATTGGGCAACTCACTGCGCACCGTGAGCGTACGCGTCCGCGAGTCGGCACTCGGCAGCAAGGCGACGACACGACCTTGCAGAGGCTGTTCTGGGAAAGCGGTCAGGGTGGCGGTGATGCTCGCGCCAAGCTGAACCGCTCCAGCTTGGTCTTCGGGGATTGCAGCATCGAGCCAGACCGTGGACAGCCCGTTGATCCGCGCCAGGTCCTGGCCAGCTGCCACGGTCATCCCGGTACGTACTTCCAATGCCTGCAGCTCGCCGGCGATTGGCGTGGTGATGGTCTGAACCGCCCGTGGCTGGCCGCTGCGACGAACCTGCTCGACCAACGATTGGGGCATGCCCAGCAAGCGCAGGCGCTCCTGAGTCGCACTTATCAAGCGCGTGTCAGCAGTACGCAACACTGCCAGAAACTCCAGCTGGGCGGCAGACCATTCGGGAATCAGCAGGTCGACGAGGGGCGTACCGGCGGGCAATACATCGCCAGGGGCGTGTCCGTAGACCCGCTCGACGAACCCACCCGCTCGGGCCTGCTGGTTCGCCACCTCGCGCTGGTTATAGGCCAGGGAACCGACGGCCTCGATACCCGAAGGCAGCACACCGCGAGTTACTGGCGCGGTGCGCATCCCGAGATTTTGCACGGCTTGCGAGGGCACGCTCAGGGTCGAGGAGTCCTGCCCTACATCTGCGTACTTGGGGACAAGCTCCATATCCATGAAGGGGGACTTGCCCGGTTTATCGAAGCGCTGGTCAGGTTGCATCGGGTCATACCAGTAGAGCACTTTGCGCTCATCCGTCGGTGCGGGAGTTGGCATCACCTCATGTTTGGCCGGCCTCTCGGCCAGCCAGTAGCCACCGCCTGCCGCGGCAATGCCCATGGTCAGCAAGGCCGCGGAAAAACCTAATGCTGAAATTTTCATTGCAGGCCCTCCACATAGGCGTAGTACAAGCTCGCGGAGAGCTGGCTCAGCTTGCGCTGCTGTCCGATCTGTCGCAGCTGAGCCTCGATCAGCTCGCGCTGGGCGGTGATGACGGATGCCAGCTGACTGTTGCCGGCCTGATAGGCGGCCAGTTCGAGATCGGCACGTTTGCTCGCCAGAGGGATCAAGGTTTTCTCGGTACGCGCCAGAGCTCTGCGTAGTTGCTCCAACTCGGCAAGGCCGCTTTCCAACTCAGCCTGATGGGCGCGCAGCAGCACTTCCTGCTCGGCTTCCATCTGCGACACGCTCTGTTGCTTGGCGTTGATCTTGGGGCCCTGGCGTGTGCCGACGAACAACGGCAGGTCGAAGGTGAACTGTACCATCACCATGTCGCCGAACTGGTTGTCGCGGTTGTTGTAGGCAAACTCTACGCCCCAGTCAGGTGTCTTCTCGGCTACAGCCTCATTCAACTCTGCGCTGGCCTCGCCAACCCGGGCAGACGCGGCACGCAAGTCGGGATGCTGAGTCAAACGGTGCTGCAGGTGGAGGGCATCCAAACTTAGGCTGGGCACATCTCCCGCCAGAAGTTGATCGGCTTCGTTGCCTATCCAGCGGCGCAGCTTGGCCCGAGCTATCGCCACGTCGCGACTCAGCTCATCCCGCCGATCCTGCAATGCCAAAGCCTCCTGGTCGGCCTGCAGCAGTTCACCAGGCTGAGCGCTGCCACCGGCGATCAGCGATTGCACCGTCGAGCGGAGCAGCTCGATCTGGCGGTCCAGTTGATCGAAGAGGCCAACACTGTGCTCGGCGTAGTACACATCCAACCAGCTCAATGCCGTCTGGCGTTTGACCTCAAGCTGCATGGCGCGCTGCTCGGCCTCGGCCCGGACAACGGAGGCCTCGGCCAACTGGCGGCGGGCCTGGCGTTTGTCGCCATTGGGAACCTCTTGCATGAGCCCAATGCGGCGCATGGTCATTGAGTCACGATTCAGGGTGTAACGATCAGGCCCTTCGATGGGCAGATTATCGATGCCGAGAATCAGCTTGGGATCGGGCAGGGCGTCTGCGGGAACTACGGCCTGCTGTGCCGAAGCGACCTGTGCTTGTCGTGCCAGGTTCTCAGGTGCGCGCTGTTCGGCGAGCGCCTGCGCTCGTTCGAAGGTTAGGGGCTGCGCCTGTGCAGCAACCCAGGGAACTGCCCAGAATGCGGCAGCTAACACACCGAGATAGCCACGGCGTGGGAAAAGGAAAGCGGGCATGCTTTCGCCTCCAATGCGATTGATCGAGGTCGCCACCAAAAGCGTGGCCGCGACGATGCGCCTGGTTTAAAGGCGCGAAGATCACTGCATTAGACGAAACGAGGAGGGCGCCAGAGTCCTGCGGGCTCCCGCTTAATCACCGACTGGGTCAGCAATATCTCGGGGCGTGAGGGAAGAGGGGATATGCTCTTGATAACGGTGGTCTGGAGAAGTCCTCCGGTCTTGCATTCCTGGCCGGATTTGCAGGGGGACTTACTGGCCACCCCATCAGACTTATCCATTTGCTCGCAGCACGGAGCATCGGCCATTGCATGGCTCTGATGATCGGCGCTCTGCATCGGGCAAGGTTGTGCAGGCATGCTGAAAGCCATACCGCCGAAGGTCGGCAGCACGAGGCTAGCAATCATTACCAGGATCAATCCAATCCGACGCACAGCAATTCACCAGGCGGGGCGATAGGGCGACGATAGCAGATTGCCCCGGGGCATGAACGCTCGTTTTGGCGATAACAGCACTTCGTTGATTTGGATCAAATAGAGTGTCAGGCAGGGTATCGGGCTCAACTAGTAGCTCCGTTTAACCGGATTTCTCAAGCTCGTAGGGTTCGCACCGCCCATTCGGCGCGCTAGCACAAGACCGGCCTCGCTAGCCGTCAAGTCGAGCCCCTAGTGGGTGTTTGGGTCCTAGTCAAACATCTGTGGTTAGGCGAGGTGCAGGAGCTGCCTGCTTCGGGCGTCCCCAATCAGGCACCCAAAGCTAATTCTATAATGTTCTATAATCACTCTATAATCGACTATAAACCCGGTTCTAGAGCGCCCGGCGCTGCCTAAGAAGCCGATCAGTTGCTGTATGCATGTGTCACTTAGATACTGCATTCAAGGGCGGCGGCAAAGACATCTGGTTGGCGAGACTGCTTTCGGCTCGGCAGTAACGAAATGGCCAGTCATAATGGACGACAGTCCGCAGCCCTTCGTTGCGTAGGAGTAGCCCATCATGATCTGCCCAATCGAAACCCGGGTTATCACGGCTCACGTCCCAGTACAGCTAGCTGAGAGAGTCGATCAGATGGCCGCACATCTGGGCCGCTCCACGGACTGGATTCTCAAGCAAGCCTTGGCCACATGGATTGATCAGGAAGAAGAGCGCGGCCGCCTGACCCGAGCGGCCCTGGCCGATGTGGACGCAGGCCGCGTGATCGATCACCAAGCAGTTCAGGCCTGGGCCGACAGCCTTAGCAGCAATACACCGCTGCCGGTGCCTCGCTGAAGGTCATTTGAGTAGGTGACCAGTAAGCGTACGGGGAATACGTCTTGCGCAGGACGGGAAGTAGTGATCCAACTGCATTCGGTCATATTGAGTTCAAGCATGAAAGGCTGACGAAAAAATCAGAGTGCCGGCGCTGAGGGAAGTAAAAATCCGAAGCTGGGGGAAATTCCGCGATTTGGATTATTGATACACAGAAATTTGGATCTTCACTTCCGGGTACTAAGATGCTTGTGATGCCCGATCAAAAAAAAGAATATCATTTATCTCTAATAATCAATCACATACCTTGATTAACTTTTAAAAAATAGACTGACGCGGCAGAAAAGCTAGCAATAGTCTATTTTTTGAACGTGACGTCGTATCGTGTTCGGCAGCCAATTTCGATCGTTGATAGAGACTGATGTAAGTCGCCGCTCGGCAGACTTCGCCTAGATTAGCGTTGTGGAGAGTACATCCATGGCAAATCAGCTAACCCCTGGGGAACTCATTGTCGCCAAGGGAAAAGTTGCGAAAGTCAAACAGGTATTTAGTGACAAAACGATAAGGGTAACAATTGTCGACTCTGGTGAAGTAATACTGGTGTCGGCGCGCGACATTCAGCGAATCCCTAGTGTTACGGCAATTAATGGTAGTGATCATGGGGAGGGTTTGAATGTCAATGATTACACCGTTGATCAACTTTCATTGGCAGCTGAGCGTTTTGAAATTATCAGAAAGTGGAAGGTTGAGGGAGGGGTAGTCACTAAGTACTGTTCTTTACTGGGTGTATCAAAGAGTTACTTCTATCGTTTGGCTAAAATTTTTGACGCTGACGTAGGCCCACTATCTTTAATTGCGCAGACACGGGGTGTCAAGAAAGGCGTTACGAGACTGGATGAGTCGGTTGAGGTCATAATTTTCAAGGCTGCTAAAAAATTCAAGTCGAAAGGAGCCAGCTACAGCAAAGTGTGGAGCGAGGTGGATGTTGCATGTAAGGAGCAAGGTTTTTCATGCCCTTCCAAAGATACGGTATTGAGGCGTGTACGCTTAATCCTCTCAGAAAAAACAAGAATGAGAATTAAAGAAGGTCCTGATGCCGCGACGCAAGAATTTTCAGCTCGCCCGGGTAAAAAAAATCTTGAAAGGCCGCTGCAATGGGTACAGATGGATCACACCCTCGTCGATATAATTCTGTTGGCTGATGATCGCATAAATATTATTGGACGCCCGTGGCTGACAATTGTAATTGATGTCTATACCAGGGTTATTCTTGGTTACTATCTTAGCCTTTACGTCCCGTCTACTGTTTCAGTGGCTTGCGCTCTTAGTCATTCTGTCCTTCCTAAAGTAAACTTTTCGGCAAGTGTTGGCTTGGATCCAGAAGACTACCCCTACTATGGAAAGCCTGAAGTCCTTCATATGGACAATGCCGCAGAGTTCACCAGCCCAAAATTTAAAGTAGGGTGTGAATCTTTTGGGATTTCCCCCGAATACCGACCTGTAGGAAGAAAACATTTTGGCGGTCATGTTGAACGGCTGATAGGCACGTTCATGACTACTAAGGTGCATTTCTTGCCGGGGACTACAATGTCAAATTCTGTTGCGCGCAGAGGACTTAACAGCGAAAGAAATGCAACCATGACCTTCTCTGATTTTTTTCGCTGGTTCTCTCGCGAAGTAGTTGTCTATCACTCAACAGTTCATAGCGCATTAAAGTGTAGCCCGCGACAAGCGTGGACAAACTATTTCGCGCCCAACGGAGGGCTTCCTTACCCCCCGGCAGGCTTGAATTCCGAGCAATTAAAGATTTGGTTCATGCCTCAAGAAGACCGAAAAATTAATCCTGGTGGCATTAATTTGCATGGCCAAGTTTATTGGGATCCTATATTGGGGTCTCATGTGGGGACTAGAAATGTCATAGTCAAATATGACCCGTACGATATGAATGTTGTATGGGTGAAATTGGATGGCCAATTTTGCCCAATACACCTGTCTGACGTAACCGTTGAGGCTCCTACCTATGAGGAATATCGTGCCGGCAAGCTCTATCGTCACCCAGTCCGCATCGGAGCCATAGATAGTGATGGCGGGTTAAAAGCCTACAGAGGGAAGCAAAAAATTGAAGAGGAAAGTAAAAAGTTAACGCAGAAGGAAAGACGCCGAGAGGCCGCTGAAAAAGTCTATACTGAGGCAAATCCAAATCCTAGAAGTAGTAGCTTTAACGCTGACAGGGAACATATCAAGCCAAATTATTCAGCCTCTCCAAAAAAATTTCGACCTGGGGATGAGTCATGAGTGATGAGCACGTCCGGTCGGACATCAGAAAATATTTGTCTTCTAATATTGATACGCGAATAGCCTTAATTCATCAAGAAATATGGGTGAACAATAACTCTAGTGCAGCTGTTTTTCGCATGATGAATAATATCGCGGATGTACCAGATCGTATGAGTGCGCCTGCTTTGCTTGTGGTTGGCCCAGGTGGCTCTGGAAAGACGGCTATAATATCTAAGATTCCAAACCATGTAAAAAGGAGTGCAGGGTTGATTTTTGTCTCCTTGGCTGCATCCCCAGAAATAGATACCAAAAAAAGCCTTAAAGATGAGATAGCTTTAGCGCTCGGAATACCAGTTGGCTCTGGCTCAAGTCGCCGAAGTAGCTCTGACCTGCCAAGCGAGATTAGAGAGGTTATTAGGCTGAGGCAAATTTGGGGGCTGGTGATCGACGAGTTTCATGATGCACTGCTACGCTCGAAGCAAGAGCAGCGTTTTAACATGTCTATTCTTAAAAAGCTGCTCGGCCCTGAATATGGATTGAAACTATTTTGCTTTGGCACTGCTAGTGCGCGCAACGCACTTAAATCCAATTATGAATTTAAGAGACGTTTTCACGAAGTTGCTCTTGATGACTGGATAGAGAGTGAGGAGTTCAGGTCATTCCTCTTGGAGGTAGAGGAGTCCCTACCGCTAAAACAGCCATCACATTTGTACTCTGAGGAGATGGTAGGCACTATTTTATCTATGTCGAATGGGCGCATGGACAAAACACTCGAATTGATAAGGGCGGCTGCCTGTTATGCCATAAAAATGGGGGGGGAGAAGGTGGATGTTGATATGCTGCGGCGAGCAAACAAGAATCCTTGGGGCTATTAGTAGTGAGTTTCTCTGGCTTGCCAACACCAAGTTCTGAAGAAACACTTTCATCTTGGTTGTTTCGATGCAGCATTAATCCAAACGCCGCTGGCTTCCCTCGATTATCATCAACAGAACGCCCAGCGTATTGGTGGGAGGGTGTGGAGATCAAATATTCGGACCCAGACTCAGAATTCTTATCCGCCAGCCAGCGATTAAGTTGTGTAGCCGGGGACATTACCCCTGAACTATTACGAAATTTTTTTTGCCTTCGAGGCGATAAATTAGTCGAATGGAGGTATCGCCGTTTTTTTTGCCCTGATTGCTTACGCGATGATGTGGCGAATGGTCGTTTGCCTATATGGCGGAAGGACTGGTGTTACATTTATTCTTGTGTCTGCGCTGCCCATGATCGAGAGTTGGTGAGACTAGTTGATACACCGCGTTACTCAAGGGCATGGGATGCGTTTGTCCAAAGCTGCAATTCGATATCAAACAATGCCTCCATAGAGGAAACTCTATTCTTTCGTTTTTGCTCAAGTACCTTCACAAAGATTGAGCATGCTCTGATCAGTAGAGACAATCAACAACCTACATTGCACGATTTATTTTATAGGCTATTCAATATTTTCCTTCAATGTCCCTTTCGTGGTAGTAGAGGCGGAATCGCTAGAATCCACTTGCAAACGAGGAAAGATGCACGAGCACCCGACGCAAGCTCTTTTGAGCAGAGTATATTATTGGGGGCGTCCACGGCCGATCCATCAAGTAGATTTGGTAGTTTGGTCTTAACCGCATCACTACTGGAGATTATCCCCTACTCAAGGTTTTTGATATTTACTAAACTGTGTGAGAAAAGAAGGGGCGGGATGCTGATCCCAAGAGACCTGCATAAGGCAGCGATTTTTCCATATATCAACAGGGCAGGCTATGAAACCTTGTACCGTTTTTTAGGGGGTTTCCCTAGGAAAGATTTTCCGTTGCTAGATCGCCATCTTCAACTTCAAGAACATTCGTATGTTCAAGATGGTGTCCTTGGCAAGCGTCTATTCGGATACTCACAATGAGCTATTAAATGCGCATGCCTATCGTTGCCGGCTGGCTGCAAGGAGAAAAACTCCACATGCTAGATGCACGCAGGGCTTTTAACATTTAATTTCCTGCTAGTTAATGTAAGGATTATGCCGAGATTAAGGAAAATCAGGACATAAGACCTGTATATTATTGATATAAAGCAGTTTATATATTTGCGCCTTGCCCCTCCTGCGTCATACCTGCGAGCGTCTATGCTGATCTTTTTGCATGCTTGGGTGCTAAGCGATGGCTGCTTTGGAGAGAACGGCATACCCACGACTCCGCAGCTATTCGTTTCCTCAGAAGAGCTTGGCTGGATTTCCAGAACAGCGCAATCCTGCTCTTTCGCTTGGGCTGACGGTTCAGTTCAAGGTATTTCAATGACACCGGCGAGAGCGAGGCGACGACCTTGTTTGATGCAGCCTTCAATTACCAGATTGCCAAGGACACGGATCTGGCGGTCAATGTCAGTAATCTTTTGGATGAGCAGCATGTCGTGGGCTCCGGAACTGCGGATTACTACAATCCGGGCCGAGAACTCACCGCCAAGCTGAGCTACAGCTGGTGAGCCTGTCAGTAATGGCTCCTGTTGTGGTGGTATCTCGTGTTCTGGCCGCGATCTTCGGCTGCTATGCATTCGTCTAGGGCGTGGCGGCGCTGAATGGGGTTGGGGTCGATTACCATGCCGCCGAGCAGGCGATGATGATGCTGGCCTTCGTCCTGTATCTCGCGCTGTTTCCGCAGCCAGTCTGTGGCGGGTCTCGATGGTACTGGCGCTCGGCAGCGTCTTGATGCTGGCTGTTGCCTGGCAGCTGCAGCGCATGATCATCGGATAGGAGCAGAGCCATGCTGAACAACTTTCGCCAATCCATGGCCTGGGTACACACCTGGTTCGGTTTGGTGCTGGGCTTCGTGCTGATGGTCGTCTTCTTTTTCGGTGCACTGTCGGTGTTCGACCGCGAGATCGATCGTTGGGCGATCCCCGATACGCGCTTCGAGCCGCAGCCTATGCCGTCCTACAACAACCTGCTGAAACAGGTATTTGCCGATCTCAAACCGCATCCGGTGGATATGGCGGCAACCAAAGGGCGGGTAATCGGCGACCTGCCGGCGCCGGAAACCATGCCCATGGTCTCGCTCTATGCCTACACCACCCACCGAGATCCCGTGCTGAGCATTGGTGGCGAGTTTGGTATCCCCAACCAGCCAAAGGACCCAGCGGATGATCAATCGTAAGATCTTCAAGGAGTTTTTCACCTTCCGTCCGCGCAAGCGGACCCAGCGCAGCGCGCTGGACCTGCATAACATGACTGGCGTGGTGGCGTTGCCGTTCCACTTCTTTTTTGCCTTCACCGGTTGGTGATCTTCGCGTCGATGTACTACTTCCCGGTCTCCGGGACCTTGCTCAAACCGCTGCATAATCGGCATGAGGTGATCGAGGCGGCGCATACCGGCTTGCCCCATGATGAGGCCGGTGTGCCCGCGAAGATGGCCTCCGCCAATGCCATGGTGGCCGAGGCCAAGCGCATCTGGGCTACGCGCGATATGCCGGGAGAGGTCGGGCTGCTGACTATCGAGCATCTAAATGACGCCAACGGCTACGTCAGCATCTACCGCGCCGGCAGTGATCGTGTGGCGCTGGTCGGGGAGGGCATTCACTTCAAGGCCAGTACCGGCGAGCTACTGCGCAACGACCCGCCGAGTGACCCGGTTGGTTCCGTCAATCAATTTCTCACCGGCTTGCACCTGCAGCACTTCGAACACTGGGCGCTGCGCTGGCTGTACGTGGCGGGCGGTCTGCTCGGCTGTGTGTGCATCGCCAGCGGTTTTGTGTTCTTCGTCGAGATACGCAAGCAGGAGCACGCCCGACTCGGGCTGCAGGGCTGTCGGTTGGTTGACGCCATGGCAGTCACCACGGTTACCGGCATGCTGCTGGCAGCGGTCGCCATGCTGGCGGCCAACCGGCTGCTGCCTGAGCCCATGCCTGGCCGTGGCGAATGGGAAAAGTGGGTGTTCTGGGGTGCCTGGCTGCTGAGTTTGCTGCATGCGCTGTTGCGTAGTGCACCAGTGGCCCAGGCGCGGCACAATCCGGCCTGGCGCTGCTCTGCGTCGCTGCGGTGCTGCTCAACTGGATCACCACGGGGGACCACCTGGTCAAAAGGATGCTGCTTGAACCCTACTGGGCCGTGGCCGGCGTCGATCTGAGCCTGTTGGCCTGCGCGCTGATAGCGCTACTCACCGCGCGTCGTCTGGCAAGGCCGGTTGAGGTCGCGGACCGGACTCGCATCGGTGGGGTGGCCTATGAGTAATGCAGGTCTGTGGTTGCTGGGTGCCGCCGCCAGCATGGGCTTGGCGACCAGTTGGTTGGCGTTGTCCCTGCCGGCGCACTGGCGCCAGGTGTTCAGCGCCGACGAGGTTGCGCCGGACTATCTACGCAGCCTGGGCTGGCTGGCGCTGATGGTATCGGCTGTGTGCTGCTTCAAGGCTGACCATCCGTCGATGGCGGTGCTGGTCTGGCTCACCCTGTTGCCGGTCGCCGCCGTAGCAACGGCCATAACGCTGAGCTACCGGCTGGGGCTGCTGCGCCTGTTTTGCCCGTTATTTCTGCGCACTCGATAAGAGTGCGCGGCTTCTGTATCTGCAACATTGTGGTTGATCCGATCGTACTGCTCACCTCAAACCGGGCGAGCTTGTTCACACTGGATACGCCGACCATCCCATGTCACCTCGTTGTGGGATGCTTGCAGGATCGAGCGACGCGAACTCTTACCAACGTATTTGCGCTCTAGCGTCGGCAACAGTTGGCTGACCTCGGTTCGTTTCCGGCTAACACCCGCCCCCAACGTTTAAAGGCGCTAGACGCGATGCAGGTCGAGCCGAACGACATTCTGGCAGGAACTGTGTTGAAGTCGCAATCCGGGTTGTACCGTCCGCTTCTGGCCGTTTGCGGAAGCTAGAGGTATTTAGCCCGACAGTAGGATCACTGTTACGGTGAAAAGTGTTCGTAGGCGTCAGAGCGTCCCTTGGGCAGATCTGCCTGCTGGAGCACCCGCCGCAATCGGGAAAGAATGTTCCGTTCAATACCCTGTTCCCTGCGGCAAAATGGCCGACATCACACCTTACCATTCAGAACGGCGGTACCGAACACTTCCCATATCAAGAGCAGATGGTCGGCGTGTCGCTATCTCAGGCGCCCTCGAAGGGTTAGACATCGCATGTGCACAGGCCCTCCGGAACAGCATGGAACGCCTGCCGAAGGTCCCTTGGGGAGTAGCCTTGCCGGATCAGTGGAGGCGTGACTCTTCAAGGCTTGCGTCACGCTAAGCACGTGTCATCGATGTTTGTTGCGATGGGCGAGGTCTATCACTCGAATTCATGCAGTGGCTATTCGCGACTGAATTCATGCTCGCTGTTGATTGCGAGCAAGAAAGCCCGCGCGCCGGGCAGCAGAGCAACTGGCGACGTTGCGATCAAATGCTTTTTGGGATCGGTTGCCGATTCGATTCCATGTCGAACCTACTCAAGTCTCAGGCAACCCTTCAAGCTCGTGATTTCTCGATGGATTTTTTTCAGTAAGTCTTCGGGTTTTAGTTCGGGTGTTTGCCTTTGATAAGCCAGGAACAGAAGCGTTAGGGGATGAATGCCAATGATCTCAGCAATCTGCTCAACCTTTTCAATCGATGGTTTCCATTTGCCGCGCTCGATCGCACTGATATAGCTCTGACTAGGCCCAAGCCCTTCCTGAGGCATATCCTTCGAAATACGTAGATTCCTGATCACCAAACCAAGCGCTTCATTCAGTTCCATTTGCTGTCTCGCAAAAGGAACGATGAAGCCTTTTTAGTGCTTCTGGAGCTATGCTATATACAGCTTAAAAGAGGGTGTGCTGATGTTTATTACGTACAAGCGCGCTGAAATCATGTATCCAGCGCTGTTTGGAGACGACTCCCAGATGTGGCGATTCGTCGAGCTCGATGATCATCGCCCTTGGTTTTACGTGATGATTAACCGCCGCCAGAAGGCAGCCGCATGGAGGACGATGCTCTTGATTCCAACGGAGGATGAGTTCGAGCAGATGCTAGTGAAACGCGCTGAAGGAACACTGATTGAGGCAGTTCAGGTGGTGTTGCCATCGCGGCTGAATGGATCCGGTAATTGGACGATGGAGATGCTCATAGAGCTCGTTAGGGTCTATGATCAGGACGAGCGAGTCATGGGTTACGACTTTAAGACGGCCTCGGGCCATACCTACTCTCAAAGAGACTGCCGCCACACCTTGGCTGCAGCAAAGCAACAAATTTACTGCTCTTCGATGCGTCTTGTTTGAAGGAGGGGTCGCTGACTGGAGCAAGCCTTGAAGGAGTGCTAAAGACGCCCACGTCAGCGCCATGGCATCAGTGGCGCGCATCGCGCACATGCAATTTGCTAGTTCGTCCAGAACGGATAGCTTGGATCGTCTGTCGCCGATCAGCACTGCCCCAAGTGCGGTCTTATCTGCGCCGCAAATGCTGCACAAAATGGCGTCCGCCATTAACTCGATCTGCCGACCGTACAACAGGCCATGCCGAAAGGTACGCATGGCGAGATAGGGCGGGATCCGGGCTCATTGTGGTCCGCCTGTGCCAGGCGTTGGCGACGCCTGACCGTACAGGCGGTTACCGGAGTGATGCTGGCGGGTCGCAGGCTCGCTGCAGCAAGCTGATTCACTGGACCCAAAGGAGCCTCTCAATGAAAATCACAGCGGCGGAACAGTTCGAATGCGTCAGTGACGTCCTTTGTGATGTTTGCGGCGATAGTACGCGTGTTGAAGGATATGGGTTGCAATTTGGGACCCTTCAGGGCAGTTGGGGATTCGGCTCGGTTCATGATGGTGAGCGTTATGAGGTCCATCTCTGCGAACCCTTTTTTTCAGAACAATGGCCGACCTGAAGAGCGCGCGGATGGTGAATACCATGTTCATCGACGTCGACGAAGACTTAGGCAATTTCGGACGGGTCGCTCGCGATGATTTTTTTCAATGACGGAGGCAGCTTGGCTTGATAGGTAACTCCAGCTGGACCAACATTTGCCGAGTCTCGGGTATGCAGGTGATGGCGGGGTGAAAAGCTTGGATTTAGCTGTTTATCGGCCCATTCCCGCTGTTCGCTATTCCTATTAACGCGGGTGCATATGGACCCCGTCTGCAATCCGTACTCCCCTGGCGCTGGTACGCCTCCACCTGAGCTGGCAGGTCGCGATCAACTGCGCGAGCGGGTCCGTCAGTCGATCGGGGGAATTCGCGTGGGCCGACCTGCCAAAAGCGTAATCCTGGTTGGGGTGCGGGGTGTCGGCAAAACAGTACTGTTGAACCAGATGCTGCGAGATGCCGAAGCCTCGGGCAATCTCGCCGTCTACGTTGAGTCATCCGAGTATCGCTCTCTGCCAGCGATACTCGCGCCACAGCTCCGTCTCGCCTTGCTGCGGCTGAGCTGTATCGTACCTGCCAAGAACGCAGCGATAACTGGACTGCGAGCCTTAGCCGGTTTTGCCAAGGCTTTGGAGCCGAAGTTCAGCGATCTCAAGGTCGGTATTGACTACGAAGCCGAGGCAGCTCTGGCGGGCAAAGGTGATCTCGAGGAGGAATTTACAACCCTGCTGACTAAACTCGGTGAAGCCGCCAAAGCAGCTCACACCGTCCTTGTTATTTTCGTGGATGAGCTGCAAAACGTAGCAGAAGAACAGCTCGCCGCGCTTATCGCAGCGCTGCATCGCGTCTCGCGATTGATCTTGCCGGTTGCCCTCGTCGGTGCAGGCCTCCCACAACTCCGACACCCTGCTGGACATGTGAAAAACCACGCGAAGCGCCTCTTCGACTACCTAGAGGTCGGTTCGCTGGAGCCACACCAGACGCGTCTGGCCTTTGTAAAACCAGCGGAGGCCGAGGGCGTGACTGTAGACTCAGAAGCGGCCGACATGGTTGCTCACCTCACACGCGGCTACCCTTATTTCATTCAAGAGTGGGGCAGTCATGTCTGGGACGCAGGGCAGAATAACCACATCACGCTTGCAGACGTCCAGAAGGCGTCCGGGCACGTTATTGCTGCTCTGGACGAAGGTTTTTTTAGGGTAAGACTCGACCGAATGACCGTGGCAGAACACATTTATTTGCGCGCCATGGCTTCGCTTGGGGAGGGGCCTCATCGTTCGGGCGACATTGCGGCATCCCTGGGCCGTACAAGCCGATCTCTCACCTCAATTCGCAACTCCCTGATTAGCAAAGGGATGATCTGGTCGCCGCCCCACAACGGCGCCGCTTTTACCGCGCCGCTGTTCGATCTGTACATGTGCCGGATCATGCCCGGTGACAGCTGGCGGTCTAGCCTTCCAAGGGCTGACGGCATTTTTTGTCCACCTGAAGAGGGCTCAGATGCTTAGAAGCGAATGCACTCATCTTGCTACGGCTACGATGGTTTGTTCACATCAAGGCTGCTGTCACATCGACTCGAATTTGCACGTACGCTGTGGAGTGCTGAGCGGCTAAGTCGAGGCTTCACTGTGTGCGTCAAAAATGGGATCGACTTACCTGTGATCGGGGCGTAGGGTCGCTCATGGATATCTTTTCTACGGGCAGCATCGACATCAGGCTGGCAGGAGCAGAGAACAGAGCATGAGCGAACTCAGTGATGATGAAATAGACCGACTAGAGGCAATGATTCCTAAGCTGGCCGCCGTCGCCACTAATGCTGCGTATCTGCGTGCGGTTGCCGCAGGGCATTCACTGATAATGGCGAAGGATGGCGTGCTCGTACAAATTCATCCTGACGGTTCGGAAAAAAAGCTTCGCGACTTGTGCAGCAAGCACAGGGTCGAGTCTGGTAAGACTTTCAGTGTGGGTATTTGAAGCGCACCTGCCGACCAGGCGTATTCATAAGGCGAGCGCAGGCCACAGCGACTGGTAAGCACTTGACTATCTTGCCCCTGCGACGGAGCCTTCGCTGTCTAGCGCAGGGCCGCCAGCTGTTTGCTTAACTACCCGAGTAGACGAAGCATGCTGAGATGCTGGCTGCTTGGGCGTCGCCATGCGGTCATGTATTGGTTACACCCGGAGTTGCGAGTGCCCAGCTGGGGTTGCGCATCAATTCCGCTACCGTGCAATGGACTCATAACCAGGAGCTCCACCTCTCAATAGGACACGCGTGCGCGGCATTTTCCGACGCGGTGCGTCGACCGCTAGTCAGGCTGGTTGGTTGGGCCTGATGGGGCGGGCAGGGGTTGAAGCAACATCGAGGCGCGGCTGCTCAGCAGCACTCCGGCTTGGAAGTAGCCCATAACGGTTTCGACACTGCGATGTTCAGTCATGGCCATCACTTCACCCAATGGGGCCCCCTGGCGACCCGCTTCCGTTACAAAGCCCGAGCGTAAGCTGTGCGCGGCCCAGTCGCCGTCGAGGCCAGCCAATTTGGCGCGGCGCTGAACGATCCGTGCTACCTGATCAGACGATAGTCCGAACGGGCTGACTTTGCCGCCCTTGTAGAGGCGCCGAAAAAGCGGACCGGTATCGGCGGGCGCGGCGATGAGCCAAGCCGTCAACGCGTGTGCAGCGCGACCCAGCAGAGGTTTTTCGCGACGGGATCCCGTGGTGTCTGTTTTGGTGACGCCCAGCGTATAGAGCCAAGTGTCTTCATCCAGTTTGCGCACATCGTCGACCTGCAGGCCGGTCACCTCGGATCGACGACGCCCGCCGCCACTCCACGCCATCAGGAGGAGGGCGCTATCACGAGTACCGCGAATGCCATCCGTACAGGTCGCCAACATGGCCTCCAGAGCCTCCACCACAGCTGCCGTCTTTTTGCGGACAACTACCCCCTGGCGCGCCTGGGCTTTTCGCGCATCTCGCAGCAGCGTTTTCACTGCCAGTGCTTCAGTTGGGCTTTCCCAGTTGTTGAAGCGATGCCACCTGCCCAGTGCCGAAAGCCGATGACATACCGTGTTGTAGCTCAGAGGTCCCGGCTTTGCCTTCACACGTGCCGCGACTAACGCGGCATCGATGGTCGGCGGTAGCAGATAGGTCCATGCACCATTTGCCAGTGGGCGCGCCAGGTGATCCACCACGAACTGAATGACTACAGTCGACTGTACAGGCGCATCGCCCATCGCAACGCCGTAGCGCAGGTGCAGCCAAGCCGACCAGTAGGCGAGGGCGCTGCGATAGCTCCGTACCGTGTTTTCGGCGGTGCCGCTGGCAACAAAGCCTGCGGCCGCCTCCTGAGCCTTCAACGCCAATCTACTGGGGTCTAGGGTGGGCTCGTCGATCAACGGCATCTGATCAGTAATATATGATACGTCCAACGTATTATATTTCCACTATCCAATAAATAAGGTCGGATAATCTTTAATTATCCAAGGTGAGGCGATTTTTTCGTCGTTTGGCAGTCGCTCACCAGTACATCAAGGGGATGTGCGTCGATGAGCCACGAGATCGAGCGGTACCTGCAGGCCGGTACCCGCCCCAACACCCGGCGCAGCTACCGGCAAGCGCTCGAGCACTTCGAGGTCGCCTGGGGCGGCTTTCTGCCGGCGACCAGCGATGCCATCGTGCGTTACTTGGTCGATCACGCCGCCACGTTGTCCAGCAACACCCTCAAGCTGCGCCTGGCGGCCTTGGCGCAGTGGCATGTCAGCCAGGGCTTCCCGGATCCGACCAAGACCCCGCTGGTTCGTCAGATCCTCAAGGGCATTCGTACCTTGCACCCGAAGCCGGAGAAGCAGGCCGAACCGCTGCAGCTGCGCGAACTGGAGCAGTGCGTGGCGTGGCTGGAGCGGGCGGGCGAGAAAGCACTGGACGAGGGCGACCTGCCGCAGCTGTTGCGCTGCTGGCGTAATCGCGCATTGCTGCTGATCGGCTTCTGGCGCGCCTTTCGCAGCGACGAACTGTGCCGCCTGCAGGTCGAGCACATCCAGGTACGGCCGGGGGAGGGCATGCAGCTGTTCCTGCCGTGGAGCAAGGGCGACCGTGACAACCAGGGACAGACCTACAGTGCGCCGGCGCTGGCCCGCCTCTGCCCGGTGCAGGCCTACAACGACTGGATCTGTGTCGCCGGCATCGCCCGCGGTCCGGTGTTCCGCGGCATTGACCGCTGGGGTCACCTGCGCGAGCAGGGCCTGCACCCGCACAGCGTCATCCCGCTGCTGCGGGCGGTACTGAAAGCGGCCGGATTGCCCGCCGAGTTGTATAGCAGCCACTCCCTACGCCGTGGCTTTGCCACCTGGGCCACGCGCAGTGGCTGGGACCAGAAGGCGTTGATGGGCTATGTCGGTTGGCGCGATGCCAAGTCGGTACTGCTCTATGTGGACAGCACCGGCTTTTTCCCCGGGCAACTGCGGCCGATGGTGCCAGGCCTGGAGGCGGAGGCTTTGTCGAGTTTGCCTCGTCCAATTGCACTGCCGGGCAGTTGACCGCCTCAAGCCATTCAGCACTTCCGGTGATGGCTGCTTTGTTTCCGCGGAGCAATTACACCCAATGCTGGGCTTTGGCCTTGATGTGGCTGGTGTTATTGATACGTATCGAAAGGGCGACGGTAAACCATGAGAGTTCGCCATCAGATGATTGCTCAATTACAGACAGGAATGTTCAGCTTGCGTCGGCATAACATGATGCCACCAGCGACATAGACTCCAGTCATCTGTCAGTCCACCTGACACCGCCAGTCATGAGAGGTTAGAGCAGGCCAATAGTGCTCTGCTGCAAAGAGGATTATCTAAAGTTCGATGCTAGTGTGGCTGTAATCAGTCTCATCGCTGGACATAATTCAGAAGCAATTTTTTTCGCTTTCGGTGTTGCCACAATACCCCTGCCCGAACGAGTAAAGAGCGGATCATTAAATTTGTCACGTAGCTTGACCAGCGAATTGCTTACGGCTGGCTGTGTTACGCCAAGACTCTTGGCTGCTAACGTTATACTTTGTTCCTTGTAAATACACATAAAAACCACCAATAAATTGAGATCGATGGATGCAAATGTGTCCTCGCGAATAGTCATGGCAGAGCTCTCAAATCCCCTTTACAGCATCGCTTTCAATGTTTTCACCAGCATTTCGATGGTGTATTCGCAGCGTTTGAAAAAAATGGATCGGGCCGAGCTTTTGGCAAGTAATCAATCCTGTGCGATGCAGCGTGCGCAAGTGATCGGACACGGTCGATTGGGCCAACTTGCACTTGCGCTCAATCTGGCCGGCACACACACCGAGCAGGAATGCATGTTCCTGCTGCGGAAAGTGTTTCTCTGGGTCACGGAGCCACTCAAGGATCAACCGGCGCTGGGGGCTGGCTAACGCTTTAAGAAGTAGATCCACTTCCGTAAGTTTACTGCGGGAGTTCACCATCAAGGTCGCTCAGGCGATGTTCAATACAGGCTTCAGCCACTGAATGAAATCTTCCACTTCTTCATTGGTGATTTCGTGGCCCATGTCGTACAGGTATGTTTCATGATGCACGTTCAGTTGGTGCAACCAGGCATCCGCTTTTTGTGCCCAAGACACGGGGAGCTTGTTATCACCATAGCCATGAGCAATAAACGCCGATAGCGAACTCAATGCTTGAGCGCTGGCAATGTGTGGTGCCAGCTCAGGGAGAATTCTGCCGCTGAACAAGCCAAAGCCTAGCACGCAATGAGGGGCGCTAAGCCCGACGCTTGCACTGAGAATACCGCCCTGGCTAAAGCCAGCTATCACTGTAGGCATTTGTGGTAAGGCAGTTACAAGCTCCACTAGTTTCTGGCGGCTGGTTTCCGCTTGCTCTTCAACGATCACCGGGCCTTCGTTGGTGAAATTTACCTGAAACCAGGCAAAGCCCTCAGCTGCGATTTGCAGGCGGCTGCGTACCAGCAATATTTCAATTCCTTCTGGGATAAAGCCGGAAAGGCCTGCCAGATTGGTTTCATTACCGCCTACACCATGCAATAGCAGGAGACGTGCACGAGGGGCAGCAGCACGGATTACCCGACGATAGACAAGGCCGGATTGCGGTTCTTGCTGCAGTTCTGAAATGGCTAGTGGCAGGTTCATGCTTGAGTAATCTCCTGAGTGGCGGTTGGGCTTTTGAACAGGTAGCTGTCCATAGCCAGTACGCCGTCGGCGACACCGCCCTCTAGCACATCCACGGCGTAGTGCTCGCCTGCGGCACCGAGCGCCAGAAATAGCGGCAACAAATGTTCTTCACTGGGGTGCGCACGCTCGGCCTCCGGGGCATTGCGGCGGTAGGCGAGCAGCGCTGGCAGGTCACCGGCTTGCAGGGCGTCACGGATCCAGTCGGAAAAACGCGCTACGTACTCAGCCGGGTCGCCGTAGTTGCTACGGAACTCATAAAGGTTATGGGTCAGACTGCCGGAGCCAATGATCAGCACGCCCTGATCGCGCAGCGGCTTGAGTGCCTGGCCAAGCTGCCAGGCACCCAATGGATTGAGCGGGTGGGGCATGGACACTTGGACCACCGGGATATCCGCAGTGGGCAATAGGTGCAGCAACGGCACCCAGGCGCCGTGGTCCAGGCCTCGATTCGATTCGGTAGTTGCGGCAATCCCATTGCGGGAAAGCAGGTTGCAGATTTGCTCGGCCAATGCAGGATTGCCGGTTGCAGGGTATTGCAGGCGATACAGTGCTTGCGGAAAGCCTCCGAAGTCGTGAATGGTTTCCGGCGCCTTGCTGCTGCCTACACGCACGCTCCCACGGGTCATCCAGTGAGGAGAGACGATTACGATGGCGCTAGGCCGTGGCAGCGCTCGGCCTAGCTCAGCCAGGCGTGCCCCGGCCTGGCCGGGTTCGATGGCAAAGGTTGGTGCTCCGTGGGACACGAACAACACTGGATAGGCCAGACTCATGGTTGAAATCCTGCTTAGATATTGGGGCCGCAGCAGCAAGAGGTGGACTGATCGGCGTTGCAAAGCGTGTGCGCCGCTCACTGACCTGCCTACCCACAGCGCACTGATTGGCTGGGGATGGCTCAAAGTTTATAGATTCGATTTTGGAGATAAACTCAGATATTGGTGAATAACTATCTCGAAAACCGGGATAATTGGCGGTCACTTGTCGACTCTTCAGGCCGCTGCCAGCCGGAGCGCTGAGCTACACATCAAGGTGCCAATATTGCCCCCTGCGCCTGGCCAGAACGCAGGTTGGTGAGTAGATCCCTGGTCGGCGGGCTCTAGTATTTGGGGGCTCCCTGGCTTTGTTACAGATCAGTCCGCGCTCATCGCTATGGCTGCTGAGTGGCACCCTGAGTTAATGGGGCTGGCGTTGATCAACCCCGCGCCAAGGTCGCGCAGTAGCTGTCCGTTCTGCCGTTAGCTGTGGCCATACAGCTTCAATAACTCGTCGACCAGGTAACGAATTTTGGGCCGCAGATGATTGCTCTTCGACCATAGTGCGTGGACCTCGACAGGCGCCGGTTCAAAGGGCTCGAGTACCGTAACAACAACCTGCTGGGCGATGTCCTTTTCAAATAGACAGAGCGGCATCTGGCAAATACCGAGGCCGGCTCGCGTGGCTTCAATCATCGCTTCGGCATCGTCAAACTGATAGGTCGGTGGTGGCGAGAACTTCAAGGATTGCCCGGCCTGGGCCATTTTCCAGGGCATTAGGCTGCCGCGGCGATAGCCGACGATGCTGCGGTGCTGGCCCATGTCCTCGAGCGTCAACGGCGTACCATATTCTTCCAGATAACCCGGCGCTGCACAGGTTACCCAGCGGTGTGACGTCAGGCGTCTGGCCACCAGGCCGGGGACGTTGTCGACGCTGCCAAAACGAATGGCCAGGTCGATACCTTCTTCCGTCAGGTCCACCAGTTGGTCGCTAAAGGTCAAGGTCAGTTGCAACTGCGGGAAGCGTTTGCTCATCTCCAGTAGCACCGGCAGTACCACCTGTTTACCGAACGCGACCGGCATGTCCACCCGCAAGCGCCCTGTGGGCACGCCTAACTTGTTGCCGAGGTTGCTCTCGGTGGCCTTGATCTCCTCCAGCGCATTGGACCACACGGTGAAGTAGGCCTCGCCATCCGGAGACAGGGACAAGCGGCGGGTCGAGCGATAAAACAGGCTGGTACCCACCCGTGCCTCCAGCCGTGCAATCGCCTTACCTACGGCCGACTTGGACAGCCCCAGGCGCTCGGCTGCCTCTGTGAAGGTCGCAGAGCGGGCGGTGGCGAGAAAAATATGGATGCCGCTGAAGGAATCTTCGGAGGTCATTGCCGTTTTCCTAGGCGCAAGAGTTGGTAGCAAATTACGCTACCTATCTGTGATTTCAAGGTTGTTTATCAGCTTGCTGCTCTACCTTAGCATGGCTGCTGACTCAGCAACCCTCTGCATCTATCGCATGGGGTTGGTCATTTACTTCTGTGAGGACGCCCCATGAAAGACGAAGTCATCAGCATTTTTACCCTAAGCCTGGCTCCGGAAGACTTCCCTGAATTTAAAACGCTGGTTGCCAAGATTGTCGCCGCTACGAGCGAAGAGCCTGGCACCTTGATGTACGAATACAGCGTCAACGAGGCTCGCACTGAGGTGCACATTATCGAGCGTTACCGTGCCGATGCTGTCGTTAACCATATTGAAGAAACCTTCGCGCCGTTCGGCGAAAAGTTTCTCGAGCTGGTGAAAATCACCAGCCTGCTAGTTTATGGCAACCCAGACGCGCCGACGCGCAAGCACCTGGATGCCTTTGGCGCGGTGTACATGAATCCGTTTGATGGGTTTACCCGGACCTGACACCGCCAGTCAGTAGCCGGCGGACAAGACCGCTGACTATTCAGCAACCGATCTAACCTGCCGGGTACTACCTGGCGCTAGAGGGTCAATACGCATGCACATCAATCTTGCCGGCAAGACCGCTTTGGTTACTGCCTCCACAGGCGGCATCGGCTTCGCCATTGCCCATGGCCTGGCGCTCACCGGCGCTATCGTGATCATCAACGGGCGGAGTGACAGCTCGGTCGAAAAAGCCCTGGCACGTTTGAGCGAAGCGGTACCGCAGGCCACCTTCAGCGGAGTCGCGGCTGATCTGGGCAATGCCGACGGCGTTGGCGTTCTTACAGCTGCGCTTCCCACCATCGACATTCTGGTCAACAACGCCGGCATCTATGGTTTGGCCGATTTCTTCGAGGCCGATGACGACTGCTGGGAAGACTATTGGCAAACTAACGTAATGTCCGGTGTTCGCCTGAGCCGCGCGTTGGTTCCAGCCATGGTCCAACGAGGTTGGGGTAGGGTGGTGTTTATCTCCTCGGAGTCAGCCCGAAATATCCCGGCCGATATGGTTCATTACGGCGTAACCAAGACGGCGCAACTGGCGTTGTCGCGTGGCTTGGCCAAACGTGTGGCCGGCAGCGGCGTAACCGTTAACAGCGTGCTGCCAGGCCCGACACTGTCTGATGGCTTGGCTGAGCTGCTCAAAGGAGAGTCTGCCCGCTCCGGCAAATCCTTGGAGGCCGTCGCTGCCGAATTCGTCATGACCCACCGTCCCACCTCGTTGATTCAACGTGCGGCCACGGTCGATGAGGTCGCCAATATGGTCGTCTATATCTGCTCCACCCAGGCGTCAGCCACCAGCGGCGCTGCGCTGCGGGTCGATGGCGGCGTGGTGGACGATATCCTCTGAACCCTTGACTACCTGGCACGTGTGTTCCGCACGGGTGACCTGAAGGTCACCGGCGCGCACGCTGTCAGTGAGTGAGCAGATCTCCAATCGATTCCGCTGCCAGTTGATACGAACGGCAACGCGCCGTCGGGTCGTAGATGCGCGCATCAATCATCAGTTCGTCTACGCCGGTGGTAGCACTAAACAACCACCGACTGAAGTCGGTGGGTTAGTGAATTACGGATTGAAAGTCCGGATACGCGTCGGCTGAACGACGCGTCGCATTAGTCCGGCTCCATCTTGAAATTATCGTTCGGGCTCGGCTCTGGCATCAAGTGACCCTCCACGATCCGGCACTCACGCTGCCTCGCCAACTCATGTAGCACCTCCCCCCAGGTGCTTGCGGATCGCTCCGAAGATCGCCTTCTTACGCCTCTTCGGGATGAATACAACGTGGTACTTACAGTCCCACTTCGTGTGAGCAAGGCTTTGGTAATCTCTCATTGGGTACCCCTATCTCTTGGTCGAGATAGAAGGTTCCTGATGACCGCATCACACGGTCAACCTCAAGGAGTCCCTCGGCTAAGCCGGGGGATTACCTTGTTTATTTAAGACTTGAAAGCCAAGCGGATAGATCGTCCAACTGCCTCGATATCCCATGCCCACTCGACCCTTTCATGTGCTGCGTACGCCGGACCGGGGCATGACACCAAGGCTGAAAAGCTTTCTGGATTTTACCCTTGCCAAGTTTGGCGAGAACCCGGCAAAGGCAACCTGGCCGAAAGCAGCGAGCGGTTAGTTACGTGCTGAACGTTTCAAGGCGAAGGCTCCGTCATCCAGCAGCGCCAAGGCCAGTGCAGTGAATGCCAGAAAGACCGGGTATTCCCAGCCACCATTGGCGTTGGTGAAGCTCCAGCCATTACCGAAGTGCACGCTTGCTGCCACCAGCAGTTGCACGGTGGCTAGGGCCGCTACCCAGCGAGCGAGTACACCAAGGATCAGGAACAGGCCGCCGACCACTTCAAAGGCAATGACCGGATAGGCAAGAAAGCCGGAGAAGCCAACGGACTCAAAGAAACCTGCTGTGCCGGCCGGGGTGAACACCAGCAGCTTGGTCAGGCCATGAGCGAGAAACATCACGCCAAGGATTAGGCGTAGTACCAGGGCGGCATAGGGGAGGGTGCGGCTAGCGGCGGTCATGGGTGTTTTCCAATACGGGGAGTGTGGGTTGCCCGGGGCCACAGCTGTTTCGGCCGTGGCGCCAGGCATTGGGTAAGTGGGAATTAACGATTGAGCCAGACCGGCGCGATCTGCGTGCCGAGCCCTGCGCCATAGCCGAGGTAGATGTTCAACCCGGCCAACGCTTCCAGATAACGCGCGTTTACCAAACCGCCGGCATCCACGGTTTTCCAACCCAGGCTTTGCGCAAGAGCAACGGCGGTTTGTTTGGCTCGTGCGCTATCGCTGGCCAGGAACACGCTGCCTTGCTGCTCGTTGGCAAATGTGGGACCGCTGGCCAGCACTTGGGCGAACAGGGTGTTGAAGCCCTTGACCAGCTCCACACCTGGCAGCGCCTTGGCGATTTCCTCCGCTGCACTGGTGCTGTGGCCGATGGTCAGACCCATGTAGTCGGCTGTCAGCGGGTTGGTGATGTCGATGACCACTTTGCCTTCGAGACTGCCCAGACTTTTCAGCGCGGTTAAGGCGTCCTGGTAAGCAGTGGCGACGATCACCACTTCGTTCTGGCCAAGGGCCTGATCAGCGGCGAATGCTTCGACGTTTTGATGCTGCGCGGCGAGGGCGTGCGCCTTGTCCAGATCACGGCCGGTGATACGAACATGGTGTCCAAACTGGGACAACTGTTGAGCGAAAGCCGAGCCCATGTTGCCGGTACCGATAAGGGTAATGTTCATGTCTTTTGCCTCGTGCTGTGTGTGATGGGATCCAGTTTAAAGATTCGATTTACGAGATAAACATGATTTAATGTGACTTATAGTTCCGATAAGTGAGGCAATAATGGATCGCGCGTTGGAGATGCAGGTGTTTTGCGCCGTGGTCGACAAGGGCAGCTTTGTCGGTGCCGTCGATGCGCTGGAAATGTCCAAGGCCGCCGTTTCCAGGCATGTAAATGCGCTGGAGGAACGCCTGGGCGTACGCCTGCTGCAACGCACCACGCGACGCTTATCACTGACCGAAGAAGGACGGGTTTTCTACCAGCAAGCGCGGGAAGTGCTGGCGTTGATGGGGGAGGCGGAAAGCGCTGTTTCTTCGGGCAACCATGAGCCTGCCGGCGTGCTGCGGGTCAATGCGCCGGTGAGTTTTGGTGTGTTGCACCTGGCGCCGCTGTGGACTGCCTTTTTGGAGCAAAACCCGAAGATTGAGCTGGATATCAGCCTGAACGATCGCCAGGTCGATTTGGTGGAGGAGGGGTATGACGTCGCGGTGCGCATCGCCCGGTTGGAAAGCTCTTCACTGGTGGGGCGCCGGTTTGCCAGCACGCGGATGCGCCTGTGTGCAGCCCCGAGCTACATCAAAAGCCATGCACCAGTAGAAGTGCCGCAAGACCTGGCCGAGCACCGGGTGATTGCCTATAGCAACTTTTCCAGTGGGAACGAATGGAGTTTTACCGGGCCCGATGGCGAGCATAAGGTCAACACGCGTTCGGTCATTCGCTGCAATAACGGTGATACATGCCGATCTATTGCGTTGACTGCTGGCGGCATTTTGCTGCAGCCAAGCTTTATGGTAAGTGAGGATCTTCGGCGGGGTGATCTGGTGGAGTTGCTACCGGAGTATCGCTCGGTAGAACTGGGTATTTATGCCGTCTACCCAACCCGCAAACACCTGGCATCCAAGGTGCGGGCATTTATCAATTTTCTGGTCGAACAGTTTGAGCAGGTCGACTGGGAGTCCGGCTACCCAGCACAAAAGAGCCAAGCCCGGGCTGCAAAGAAGATGTAACACTCCTTGCAGCCCACTGGCCATTAACGCCGAATGACCTTAGGTCTTCTTCGGATCGTCGCCGAACAGCTTGCCTGCACCGGCCCAATCCGATGGCGCCACGTCTTCAAAAATGACGTAGATGTAATTGGCATCGGTACCGGTGTTTTTCACGATGCTCTGGGTGATTTCTGCAGCGACAGCTTCCTTCGCGGCGTGGTCTTTTCCTTCGAACCAGCTGACTCGTACAACGGGCATGGAGTGATCCTCTATTCAGGTTGGGTTTAGCGCGATTAGGGCTAACCATGCGGTCAGTCCGGGCTCAGCCAATCAATGCAGCAGAGCAGTCGAGAGAGAATAGGAGAGATACAGAAGGCGATAAACACGCTGTAAATCGCCTATATGTAGAAATTATTTCTCCAATCAGCCCGCCATTTACCGGCGCACCGGCGATCAACAGTTGCTAAGTACCGCTAGGGGCTGTTGCCATTTCACATGGGTAGCCATAGGAAGGCACAGGCCATGGCCACCACGCTCTCGTAATTTCTCTTGAGCTTGTCGAATCGAGATGCCACCGCCCGGTAATGCTTCAGCCGGGCAAAGGCGTTTTCCACCAGGTGCCGATTGCGGTAAAGACCTCTGTCCAGATCCGCGTTGCCTTTCACGGAGTTACGCTTTCTCGGGATCACGGCCTTGGCCCCTTGTAGCTCAACCTGCTCCCGGATTCTCTCGCTGTCATAGCCCTTATCCGCGACGATGGTTTCTGCCGCCGGGAGCTTGGAAATCAACGCGGGTGCCTGAGTGCAGTCATTGATTTGGCCACCTGTGATTTCAAACTCGATGGGCAAGCCGTGGGCGTCCACCGCCAGGTGAATCTTGCTGGTATTGCCAGCTCGACTTTTCCCTATAGCCTCATCGTTGCCGCTGGCAGCGCCTGCACTGTGCTGTGCGACCTACTGTGGCGTAGTTGGAATTCCAGTTTCGTGCAGCTACCCCGCAGTTCATCTGGGGGTAGGTTGACGGGAAGCTCGCAGGCTGAGGCTTTCGGGACCACACCAGTGGAACACGCACTCATGTCGAACAACTACCTTGAAGCCAGGATGTGGCGCTATTGAGTCTCGGCGCGACTGGAGCCCAACTGGTGTCAGAGCAGGTGCCGTGTCACCGCTGCGCTTCGCGGATCATGTTACGGGCGATAACCACCTGCTGAATCTGTGTGGTGCCTTCGTAGATACGGAACAGCCGCACGTCACGGTAGAAGCGCTCAATGGCGTACTCGCTGACGTAGCCGGCGCCACCGTGGATCTGCACGCAGCGGTCGGCGACACGACCGCACATCTCGGTGGAGAACATCTTCGCGCAGGAGGCTTCGGTACTGACGTTCTTGCCCTCGTCGCGCTTGCGCGCGGCATCCAGCACCATGCAGCGGGCCGCGTAGATTTCGGCTTTGCTATCAGCCAGCATCGCCTGGATCAGTTGGAACTCCGCGATGGGCTGGCCGAACTGTTTGCGGTCCAGCGCATAGTGCAGGGCATCGTCCAGCATGCGTTCGGCTGCGCCGACACTCAGTGCAGCGATATGCAGGCGGCCCTTATCCAGCACCTTCATCGCGGTCTTGAAACCAACGCCTTCGACGCCGCCTATCAACTGGCTGGCGGGCACTCGCGCATTTTCAAAGATCACGTCGCAGGTATGGGCGCCTTTGTGGCCCATCTTGTGGTCCGTCTTGCCCAGCGACACGCCGGGTGTGCCGCGCTCAACGATAAAGGCGCTGATACCGGAGGCGCCTTTGATTTCCGGGTTGGTACGGGCCATCACCGTGTAAATGCCCGCGTGTGGCGCGTTGGTGATGTAACGTTTGGTACCGTTGAGGATGTAGCTGTCAGCGTCACGCACAGCATTGGTTTTCAACGAGCCCGCATCGGAGCCGGCATCTGGCTCGGTCAGGCAGAACGAGCTGAGCAGCTCGCCGCTTGCCAGTTGCGGCAGGTACTGGTTGCGCTGCTCCTCTGTACCGTCAAGCAAAATGCCGATTGAGCCAATGCCGTTGTTGGTGCCGATGTAGGAACGGAAAGCCGGTGAGGTGCGACCCAACTCGAAGGCGATGTTTACCTCTTCCTCCATAGTCACGCCCAGGCCGCCATAGGCTTCCGGAATCGTTAACCCGAACAGGCCCATCTCGCGCATCTGATCGACGATGTCCTTAGGGATCGCATCCGTTTCAGCCACCTCGTTTTCCCGAGGAATCAGTACCTCACCGACGAACTGGCGAAGAGAATCCAGCAGAATCTGCAGGGTTTCGGTATCACGGATCATGTGCGCTCCTCTGGGCCCGGAAGTGGGCCGATGTAGTACGGTGCACCGTCACCCTGAAGGGTTACCGAGCGGCGGCGCCGATGTTGTTAACCATGTTGATCAGGCGAGGCCCGATATCGTCAGTGAGCTTGTCCCGTGGAAGCTGGAAGCTCGGTCCACCGCAGTTGAAGGTCAGTAACCCGAACTGCGGGTGTAACAGCGGCACGGCGACTGAGTTGACGTCGCGGTGCCACTCGCCGATCGATAGGCAAAAGCCGTAATCGGTGTAATCGCGAAACGCGCGATCCAGGCCCTTGCGGATCACCGGCCACTGTGCTGCTTCGCGTTGGCGCATGTGGTCGAGGAGAAACTCTCGCTCGCTCTCTGGCATCGCCGCCAGGCATGCGCGTCCCGCCGAGCTTTGCGCCAGTGGCAAGTAGCTGCCGATCTGCCGCCGCATCGTGGTATTGCCTTGGCCCTGAACGACGTCCAGGTAAACCATCTGCAGGCGATCCCGGGCCGCCATTGCCACTGCGGCTTGAGCGTGATTGGCCAGCTCTTCCATCAGCGGGTGCGCCACCGAGCGAATCGACAGATTCGACAGCATGGCGTAGCCGAACCCCAGCACACCGACATCCAGCTGGTACTTGCCCGAGTGCACCTCACGCTTGAGGCAGCCAAGGCGCATCAGGGTGTTGGTCAAGCGCGTCACGGTCGGCTTGGGTAGCCCGGTCATCCGCGCCAGTTCCTGATTGCCCAGCACGTTGTCGCGCGGGGTAAAGCACCGCATCAGCTCCAGCCCACGTGCCAGCGCAGTCACGAACTGGCCGCTGGTTTCGTCCTCACTCGACGCACTGGCCGGGTCGAGCATGCCCATCTTCAGTAAAGCGATTTCATCCGCTCCAGTGCTGCTCTCAGCCTTCTGCTGATCCGCTTTGTTGCGTGCCATGGTAGAACCTCATTTTTGGAAATTGCAAGCAAATAAAAGTACGTTTCGTCAGGCGAAATTATATTTGAGCCGAGATGAAATGCAAAACGCTCATTTTTAGATAGATAATATATTGATTAATAAAGAAATAATAAAATAGTTCAGATTTCTGATTTACATGAATTCGCGACCCTACCTATGATATCTCGTAAATACGAAATGCAATTTCGTATAGCGAAACGTGTTTAGAGGTGGGTATGAGTCACGAACCTGAATCTGTAGTGAACCTGGAAATTCGAGAAGACGGCGTTGCCGTCGTACGCATCGACCGGCCAGAAGCCAAGAACGCGCTCAATAGCGCGGTGCGTGAACAACTCGCCGAGCACTTTCGGGCACTGGCTCGCAATGGGCAGGTGCGGGCGATTGTACTTACCGGCGGTGACACCTGTTTTGTGGCCGGAGCCGATATCCGCGAGTTTGCCCAAGCGCGCCCGATTGAAATGTACCTGCGCCATACCGAGCTGCTGTGGGAAGCCATCTCCCGCTGCCCCAAGCCGGTCATCGCTGCAGTGAATGGTTTCGCCCTTGGCGGCGGCTGTGAGCTGGCCATGCACTGCGACATCATCGTCGCCGGCGAGTCGGCGCGCTTTGGCCAGCCAGAAGTCAAACTCGGCCTGATGCCGGGCGCCGGCGGTACTCAGCGTCTGATCCGCGCGGTCGGCAAGTTCCAGGCAATGCGCATTGCCCTTACCGGGTGCTTGGTCTCGGCCCAGCAAGCCTTGGCCATGGGCATGCTGAGTGAAGTGGTGGGCGACGAGCAGACCATTGTCCGTGCACTAGAGCTGGCCACTGAAATCGCCGCCTTGCCGCCGCTAGCCGTCGCGCAGATCAAAGAAGTGATGCTGGCCGGTGCTGACCTGCCGCTGGAGAGCGCGCTGGTGTTGGAGCGCAAGGCCTTCCAATTGCTATTCGATTCGAGCGACCAGAAAGAGGGCGCTCAAGCCTTCCTGGAAAAACGCAAAGCGATCTTCTCAGGAGAATGAGCGATGACACGTGAAATTAACCGGATGGCGGTTGTTGGCGCCGGAGTCATGGGTACAGGTATTGCTCAGATCGCCGCTCAGGCGGGCATTCGCGTCACGCTGTTTGATAGTCGCGAAGGCGCTGCGCAGGGCGCCCGCGAAAGCTTGAAAGGCACGTTGGACAAGCTGGTCGACAAAGGCAAGATTGCCAACGCCGATGCGCTGGCCACGCTCTCCCGCGTGCAAGTGGCGAGCGCCCTTACGGAACTGAGCGACGTCGACCTGGTAGTGGAAGCCATTATCGAGCGCCTCGACGCCAAGCAGGGCTTGCTCGCCGAGTTGGAAGCCGTGGTTGCCGATGACTGCATTCTGGCTACCAACACCTCATCGCTCTCCGTCACCAGCATTGCTCGCAATTGCCGACTTCCCCAACGCATCGCTGGCTTTCATTTTTTTAACCCTGTGCCGCTGATGAAAGTGGTGGAAGTCATCGATGGTCTGGCGACTGACCCGCAGGTAGGCGACAGCCTCCGAGCCCTGGCTGCCCGCATGGGGCATAGGGGTATTCGGGCGAAGGACACACCAGGGTTCATCATCAATCACGCCGGCCGTGCATATAGCACTGAGGCTTTGCAAATTCTCAAGGAAGGCGTAGCCGAACCCGCCGAGGTAGACCGTATCCTGCGCGAGGGTCTGGGTTTTCGCATGGGGCCCTTGGAGCTGTTTGATCTGACGGCTCTTGATGTTTCCCATCCAGTCATTGAGTCGATCTACAACCAGTTCTACCAGGAACCGCGGTATCGGCCTGCAGCGCTAACACGCCAGATGCTGGATGCCGGCTACGTCGGGCGCAAGGTCGGGCGTGGGTTTTACCGATACGCCGACGGCCAGATGATCGATCCACCCGCCGCACAGGCAGTACCTGCGCTGGAAGCATTTCCGCCGGTTTGGCTTGGCACTGAAAACCCCGAGGATCGTGCACGTTTCACCGAGCTTCTTCAGCAGGTGGGCGCGCGGGTCGAAGAGGGCACGGTCCCAAGCAGCGAGGCCCTGTGTTTGCTGGCACCTTACGGTCTGGATGCCACCGGCGCCGTCGGCCTGTTTGGCACCGATCCTGAGCGCACGGTGTGCATCGACCCGCTGCTGGATATCGCCCGCTACCGCACGCTGATGCTAAATCCCGCTACCCATGCCGACATGCGCGATGCCGCCCATGCGCTGTTGGGCCGCGATGGCGTGGGCGTCAGTGTGATCAATGACAGTGTCGGCTTTGTGGCCCAAAGGGTACTGGCCATGATCGTCAACCTGGCGGGCGATATCGTTCAGCAGCGTATCGCCAGTGTCGATGACCTGGATGAAGGCGTGCGCCGTGGTCTTGGTTATCCGCAAGGTCCGCTGGCCTGGGGCGATAGTGTCGGGCCCAAGCGTTTGCTCACCACTCTTGAACGCATGACCGAACTGACGGGCGATCCCCGTTATCGGCCGGGTCCCTGGCTGCGGCGACGGGCCGCCTTGGGCCTTTCATTGCGTCACAACGAACCACTCCCGACTGAACCTCAACGCTAGGATTTTCCCATGCTCGACGCCTACATCTTCGCGGGACTGCGCACGCCATTTGGCCGCCACGGCGGCGCACTCGCTTCGGTACGCCCAGACGACCTCGCCGCCCATGTGATCCACGAATTGCTCGCTCGCCACGCCATCCCTGGCGAAGCCATCGAGGACGTGATTCTGGGCAATACCAACCAGGCAGGGGAGGACAGCCGCAACATCGCGCGTCACGCCGCACTGCTTGCAGGCTTGCCCGTGACCGTACCTGGGCAGACAGTTAACCGCCTGTGCGCCAGTGGTCTGGCGGCGGTGATCGATGCCGCCCGCGCAGTGACCTGTAACGAAGGCGAACTGTTTGTCGCCGGCGGGGTGGAGAGTATGTCCCGTGCACCCTTTGTCATGGCTAAAGCAGAAGCGGCCTATAGCCGCGAACTGACGGTGTTCGACAGTACCATTGGCGCCCGTTTTCCCAACCCGAAGATCGTCGCCGAGTTTGGCAACGACAGCATGCCGCAAACGGGCGATAACGTGGCTCAGGAGTACGGCATCTCCCGTGCTGAGGCCGACGTCTTTGCTGCCGGCTCTCAGGCCCGTTATGAAGCCGCACGTAGCGCAGGTTTCTTTCAGGAAGAACTGCTCGCGGTCAGCGTGCCCACCGGGCGCAAGACGCCACCCAATGTGGTGGAGCAGGACGAGCACCCGCGCCCGCAATCGGACCTGATCGCTTTGGCTCGCCTGAATCCTCTCTCCGAAGGTGGTGTGGTTACCGCCGGCAACGCATCAGGCGTCAACGATGGCGCGGCGGCATTGCTGATTGGCTCGGCCGCGGCGGGCGAACGGCACGGCTTGGTTCCGATGGCGCGCATTCTGTCGGCCGCCGCCGTGGGTGTGGCCCCGCGCATTATGGGCGTCGGCCCGGTGGAGGCTATTCATAAGGCATTGGCTCGCGCGCAGCTCAGCCTGGCGGATATGGACATTATCGAGATCAACGAAGCGTTCGCCAGCCAGGTGCTGGGCTGCCTGAAAGGTCTGGGTGTTGCGTTCAACGACCCGCGGGTAAACCCACACGGTGGCGCCATCGCCGTCGGCCACCCATTAGGTGCATCCGGTGCGCGCCTGGCCCTGAGCACCGCTCGCGCGCTGCAACAGAGCGGCAAACGCTACGCTGTGGTGAGCCTATGCATCGGCGTGGGCCAAGGCCTCGCCATGGTGATGGAGCGTGTGTAAGTGCGCGCAAGCAAAGGTGAAATGAAATGGGTGCTTTGACTGGGTATCGCGTGCTCGACTTGAGCCGCATTCTGGCTGGTCCCTGGTGCGGCCAAACTCTGGCCGATCTGGGTGCCGAAGTGATCAAAATCGAACGGCCGGGCGCGGGTGATGACACCCGTGGCTGGGGGCCGCCATGGATGAAGGGGCAGAACGCCGAGTCCACCGGCGAGGCTTCTTATTACCAGTCCACCAATCGCGGCAAGTTGTCGGTGGCGCTAAACATCGCCAGCCCCGAGGGGCAGGAAATGGTGCGGGCCCTGGCTACCAGTTGCGACGTACTGATCGAGAACTACAAGGCCGGTTCCTTGGCCAAGTACGGGCTGGATTACGCTAGCCTCGCTGCGCTCAATCCACGCCTGGTGTATTGCTCGGTGACGGGTTTCGGCCAGACCGGGCCGCGCGCCGCAGAACCGGGTTACGACTTCATCATTCAGGGTATGGGTGGAATGATGAGCATCACCGGCGAGCGCGACGATCTGCCCGGTGGCGGCCCGCAAAAGGTAGGCGTTGCCTTCGCGGACCTGATGACCGGCCTGTACTCGACGGTGGCTATCCAAGCTGCGCTGCTCAGCCGAGAAAAGACCGGGCTTGGTCAACATATCGATATGGCGTTGCTGGATGTTCAGGTCGCCACACTGTGCAACCAGAGCCAGAACTATCTGGCTTCCGGCAAGCCGCCCGGGCGTTATGGCAACGCCCACGCCAACATTGTGCCGTACCAGGTGTTTCGCGCCAGTGATCGCGACTTCATCATTGCCTGCGGCAACGACTCACAGTTCGTCGCACTGTGCGACGCCATCGGCCTGCCAGAGCTGCCGAAAGATCCGCGTTTCGCGCGCAACGCCGACCGAGTCAGCAACCGCGAGGAGATCGTTGCCATCCTGTCGCGTCACTTTCTCGGAGGGCTCGCCGATGAGTGGGTAGGGCGCATTCACCCGCAGGGCGTACCGGTAGGGGCCATCAACAGCATTGCCCAGGCGCTGGACGAACCACAGATACTGGCGCGCAACATGCTGGTCAACATTCCCCATCCCTTGAAAGCCGACTTCGTCACGGTCGGCAGTCCGATCAAGTTGTCTCGCACACCGGTCGAGTACCTGCGCCCCGCGCCGATGCTGGGTGAGCATACCGATGAGGTGCTCAAGCGCCAGTTGGGTCTCGATGATGAGCGCCTGGCCGAGTTGAAGGCACAAGGCATCATCGAACAGCTTGGTGAACGCTGAACCTGCCATGCCCCGGCCAGCCAGCTTGCCGGGGCAATTTTTCCCATGGAGCCTTTATGAAAGTCCTCGTAGCGATCAAGCGTGTGGTCGATTACAACGTCAAGGTTCGCGTCAAGGCGGACAACAGCGGCGTCGATCTCGCCAACGTTAAGATGTCGATGAACCCCTTCTGCGAAATCGCCGTGGAAGAAGCCGTACGCCTGAAAGAGAAGGGCGTTGCCAGTGAAATCGTCGTGGTGTCGATCGGCCCGACGGCGGCGCAAGAGCAGCTGCGTACTGCTTTGGCCCTCGGTGCCGACCGCGCCATCCTGGTCGAGGCTGTCAAGGAAGAGGGTGCTGACGAGCTGAACTCCCTGGCCGTGGCCAAGCTGCTCAAGGCCGTGGTCGACAAGGAGCAGCCGCAGCTGGTGATCCTCGGCAAGCAGGCCATCGACAGCGACAACAACCAGACCGGCCAGATGCTCGGCGCGCTGACCGGCTTCGGCCAAGGCACCTTCGCCTCCAAGGTCGAAGTGGCGGGCGACAAGGTCAACGTGACCCGCGAGATCGACGGCGGCCTGCAGACCGTGGCGTTGAACCTGCCGGCGATCGTCACCACCGACCTGCGTCTGAACGAGCCGCGCTACGCCTCCTTGCCGAACATCATGAAGGCCAAGAAGAAGCCGCTGGAGGTGCTCACCCCGGACGCCCTGGGCGTTGCCACCGCGTCCACCGTGAAGACCCTGAAAGTCGAAGCGCCGGCTGCCCGCCAGGCCGGCATCAAGGTCAAGTCGGTGGCGGAACTGGTCGAGAAACTGAAGAACGAGGCGAAGGTAATCTAAATGACTATCCTGGTTATCGCTGAACACACCAATGCCGCCCTGGCGCCGGCCACTCTCAACACCGTGGCCGCTGCGCAGAAGATCGGTGGCGACATCCACCTCCTGGTTGCCGGTGCCGCCTGTGGCGCCGCCGCCGAAGCGGCTGCCAAGCTCGCCGGCGTGGCCAAGGTGCTGGTGGCCGACAACGCCGCCTTCGCCCATCAGCTGCCGGAAAACGTTGCGCCGCTGGTAGCTGCTCTTGTTCAAGAAGCAGGGGGCAAGGGTTACAGCCACATCCTCGCCGCCGCCACCAGCAACGGCAAGAACATCCTGCCGCGCGTCGCCGCCCAGCTGGACGTCGACCAGATCTCCGAAATCATCGCCGTGGAAAGCGCCGACACTTTCAAGCGGCCGATCTACGCCGGTAACGCCATCGCCACCGTGCAGTCTTCGGCGGCGGTGAAGGTGATCACCGTGCGTGCCACCGGTTTCGATCCGGTGGCCGGCGAAGGCGGCAGTGCTGTCGTGGAAGCCGTGGCCGTTGGCGGCGACGCCGGCATCTCGGCCTTCGTCTTTGAGGCGCTGGCCAAGTCCGATCGTCCGGAACTGACCGCGGCCAAGATCGTCGTCTCCGGCGGTCGCGGCATGCAGAACGGCGACAACTTCAAGCACCTGTATGCCCTGGCCGACAAGCTCGGCGCCGCCGTCGGTGCTTCGCGCGCTGCGGTCGACGCCGGTTTCGTGCCCAACGACATGCAGGTTGGCCAGACCGGCAAGATCGTCGCGCCGCAGCTGTACATCGCCGTCGGCATCAGCGGTGCCATCCAGCACCTGGCCGGGATGAAAGACTCCAAGGTCATCGTGGCAATCAACAAGGACGAAGAGGCGCCGATTTTTCAGGTGGCGGATTACGGTCTAGTGGGTGACTTGTTCGAGGTCGTGCCGCAGTTGCAGCAAGTGATCTAAAGCCCTAAAGGAATGTGTTGCAATACCTATAGAATTGTGCTATGCGTGCATACTCAAGTGGCGTGCGGGTTTCAGGGCTAATGCATTTGAAACATAGAGTTGACGTGCGGGAAAGACAATTTTTTGACTTACACGTTATGCGGTAAGTCTGATGCTTGAGCGTTTGAGCTTAGGCATTCTGGTTGTTTTCGTTATTCTTTGTACCCGGTTTTGTACCCGGTTTTGACTTCTTGTAGCATGTAGTGCTGGTTGCTGGCTTAGGGTGGTTGTGCCGAGATTGAATCGGCCTCGAGCCCGTCATTGAGTGCTTTGCTTGTAGTCCTACTGGCTTGAAACGTTTAAGCGCTATGTTGTCTGTCTGGCTATCACGCTGAGTGTAGGTGTTGTTAGGTGACTCGCTCGCTAATAACGCTCTCTCGGAAAGAGATGTAAGCCATAGCGTCATTGAGGTCTTTTATTCTGACTTGGACAGCCTGAGAGATTTTCTCATCGCTTTCCGCTGGAGGAGTTTCGTCTGGGTGGGCCATCTTCCAGAGAGCAAGAAGCTTCAGGTATGACAAAAGAGAGTGCGCTCAGCAGCAAGTGGTCGCCCGCCTGAAGTACTTATGATCATGACTCCACTCATTACAAAAACAAGAGAAGAGCCATGGCCGGAAACATCAAAAAACAGGTCGATAGTATCGACTACAGCACCGTCGCGGTTCCGGAAGAACACCGCATGAGCAAAGGCTCACTGACGATGGCTTGGTGGGCCATCTGCAGTGCTATGTTTTGGCTGGTGGTGTCCGCCACCCTGGCAATGAGCTTTGGTACGATGAATGCCATAATCGGCTTACTCTTGTCGGTCGTAACTTATGCGGCCATCAACGGGGTCATTGCCCGCTACGCCATTAAGACCGGATTATCGGTCGCACTCTTCTCCCGGGTGCTATTCGGACGCGCCGGCGCAGCACTGGCCACCCTGATTTTCTTCGCCACGGCGATCTACTACAGCGTGTTTGAAGGCTCGGTGATCGCCATTGCTATCCAACACTACGTGTCCGACATCACGCTCAATCAAGCCTACCTAATAGTGGTGCTATACAGCGTGCCACTGGTGTTCGGTAGCGTGCAGACCTGGCTGGATAAGTTCAATGGCGTGCTGCTGCCGCTCTACCTGATTGGTCTGATTGCCGTAGTAGCGATGGCCGTCGGTGAATACGGCTACAGTTCTGCCTGGTTGGAAATGGGGCCTGAGAGCGGGCCAGTAAGTAATGGCTGGTGGGACTGTTTCACCTATTTCATGGGAGTGTGGATTCTCATGATGTACACCTGGGACTACGCACGCTTCGGTCGTAAGCAGGACGCCAGCTACCACGCTAAATTTAACTTCGGCCTACCATTCTATATCTTCAGCTTTCTTATTAACGGTCTGGTCGGCATCTTTCTCGCCGCCACCATTCCCACAGAGGGCGGCCTGTCTGAGGTCTCGGTGGTGCTGGCCATTGTCGAGCTGATGGGTATCTGGGGGTTGTTGTTCGTTTGGGTCAGCCAGACCCGTATCAATACCGCAAATTTCTTCATGGCCGCTAGCAACATGCATGCGTTCTTCGGCCGTTTTGGCTTGGCGGCTGTGCCTTATATGGCATGGGCCGTAGTAGTTGGCATCGTGGTCTACACAATGATGTTGCTCAATGTGTTCAGCTACATTCTGCAAGCCCTGGCATACCAGAGCATCTTTGTAGTGGCTTGGGTAGCGATCGCTTTGGCGCATATTTTCTCGCCGAAATATACCCAGCTGTTCGAGGGCAATATTGAATTCGCTCTCGAACGAGTCAACGCCTTCAACCCGTGCGGCTTGATCGCCTGGTTCTTTGCCGCTGGCCTGGGGATAGTGCTGCTGAATTTCGGCGGAGCAACGCTGGCGACCTTCTCAGCGCCGGTGACCTTTGTCTGCGCGTTCGCCAGCTACTGGCTGCTACTCAACAGCGCCAAACGCAGCTGGTTTGTCCGCACCAGCTGCAGCTGAAACCAATATCGGCGCCCACCGGGCCGATGTATTCGGCTCCGGCAACTTGCTGCAGCTACCAAACCCGATCCAAAACTAAGCCGCAACACCGCAGCGGCTTAGTGCTGCGTAGCTGAAAAAAAGACTAACAATGCTAAGAGCCAATTCATGAAAATGATCAACCTGCACCCACAAGCAACTCTCATATTACTTCCATTGTTGGCATCGCTCGCGCTACCCGCAGGTGCGGTGGCTATCAATGACAACTTGGACATTGGCGGCGCCGTGCGTGCGCGTATCGACTACGACCCCGACCGGGATATCGAGAAGCTGAGTTTCGATACTGCCTTTCTCACCGCTACCTACAACTCCGATAGTTGGATCGGCGCGGCTAAATACCGTTTCTATGGCGACGCTTACCCTTTCGACTATACCGACAAGATCGGTGACATCGCCTTCGCCGAATATGCATGGATCGGCTACAAGTTCGATGAGTCGCGTCAGATTCAGGTGGGACTAAACAAGATTCCGTTCGGCCTGCTGCCCTATGCCGGCAGCACTTTCTTCTTGACCTTGGGCAGCGTGATCGGCCTGGAAGACATTGCGAACCTTGGTGTTAAATACATCCAGCAGCAGGATGACTGGAACTTCCAACTCGCTTACTACCTAAGCCCGGCTGATCAGGGTCAAGGTACAAGCCGCGGCGGGCGGACCTATGCAACCAGTGTTGCTACGGCAGATGACTACGTCGTCGACGGCAGCGATAACCACGAGCGCGACATCTTAGTCGGGCGTCTGGCCCGCAACCTAAAGCTTGGGAGCTGGCAGTCGGAGATCGGCGCCTCGGCATTGACCTCGACGCTGCAGAACCAGGACAGTCGTGATAGCGGCCGCCGAAATGCCCTAGCAGTCCACTACTCGGGCAAGAATGGCCCCTGGGGCGTGCAACTGCAAGCCACTCGCCAGGACATGAGCCCGGAGAATCCCGGCAGAGACAAGCTGGTTAGCTTCGGCAGCTTCGACGGCACCTTTAACGTTGCCGCCAAGGGTAACCTCTATGTAGCCGACCTCAGCTATGACATTCCTGGCTCACTCGGGTGGCTCTCTGGTGTCAAGGTTTACGGTAACTACAGCCTGTTCGACAAGGATGAGTCCAGCTTCGAGGATTCCCAGCGCTTCATCCTTGGCACATCTTTCTCGCTGAAAGACCTATGGATCGCCGTCGAGTGGTTGCACGGCAAGCACGATCCCTACATCGGTGGCGGTAGCTACACCCAGAGCCTGGGCGCCGGCGGTAGCGAACGCTGGGAAAACCAGTTGTATACCAATATCGGTTACTACTTCTGAGGCAATAAGCGCCCCTAGCAACCACTCACGCTCCTATTTTCGCCAGCCATGTGCTGGCGTTTTTTTATGGTGCGCCAGGCATGGCGCGTAGCGCCGTGACTGGCGCTGTCGGGTTCACTGTGGTGGTGAGCCTGGCGACTTGGAGGTGAAAGTCCTCTACACACCCGGCAAGGGGAAGTGTTAGCTGAAGGCAAGGGTGTCGCGGGCGACTGCGAATCTGAAGGAAGCCCGAGACAAAATGCTGGCCTGACGAACAGGAAGCGGATGAGGCGGCGCAGCGGGGTGAGGTGGCCATAATCGCCAAAGCCCGATACTTGCACGGAACGCTGCGACGTAGATCCGACAGGCATAAGCAGGAAGGTCGCGCGAATTACCCTGGGAGATCTGTACGCTTGCCATTGTGCTACCGATTGTCGAGAGGCGACGGGATGGGCGTGCAGAAGTCAGCCGAGGCCGTAGTAAGTGGCGGTCAACCACGCCATCAAGGGCCGAACAGGTCATGCCGCCAGTAGGCGTCAGCGTCTCGTCGATAACCGAAATGCAGAAATTTCTCCAAGAGAAGACTGTCACCCCGAGTCCCGGCCAGAGGCCGAGGATGACGCCTGACAGCGCAGAGGTATCGGCGGCGTCGGTGACGTGGATGAACGCGGAGCCGGACACGCTGATGGAGCGGGTGCTTGCGCCGCTCAATCTCAAGCGTGCGTATCAGCGCGTGGTCAGCAACAAGGGGGCGCCGGGTGCCGATGGCATGACGGTCGCCGACTTGGCAGGCTACGTGAAACAGTATTGGCCCATCCTGAAGGTCAGGCTGCTGGCAGGTGAATACCATCCCCAGGCAGTGCGGGCGGTCGAAATTCCCAAACCGCAGGGCGGTATGCGGCAACTGGGCATTCCCAGTGTCGTGGATCGCCTGATCCAGCAAGCCCTGCTGCAACAGCTCACGCCGATCTTCGATCCGCTGTTCTCGGACTATAGCTACGGCTTCCGTCCGGGCAGAAGCGCTCACCAGGCTGTCGAGATGGCCCGCACCCATGTGGCGGCGGGTCATAGGTGTTGCGTGGAACTCGATCTGGAGAAGTTCTTTGATCGGGTCAACCACGACATCCTGATGTTCTGTGTTGAGCGCCATGTCGAAGACAAACAGGTGCTCAGACTCATCCGCCGTTACCTCGAAGCGGGCGTCATGTCGGGCGGGGTTGTCAGCCATCGGCAGGAGGGGGCGCCGCAAGGCGGCCCGCTTTCGCCGCTGCTGTCGAACATCCTGCTCGATGAACTCGACCGTGAGTTGGAGCGGCGAGGCCATCGCTTCGTGCGCTATGCCGATGACGCGAACATTTATGTCCGTAGTCCGCGTGCTGGCGAACGAGTGCTGGCCAGTGTCGAGCGGTTCCTGAATCACCGTCTGAAACTGAGACTGAATCGGGACAAGAGTCGCGTGGCTGGGTCGTGGAAATGCGACTACCTGGGGTATGGGATGAGTTGGCACTCGCAGCCTAGACTGCGAGTGGCAACCATGAGCCTGCGCCGTGTGCGCGACCGTCTCAGGGAACTGCTGCGAGGGGTGCGGGGCCACAAGATGGCGAATGTCATCGAGCGGGTAAACCCGGTGCTGCGAGGCTGGGCAGGCTACTTCAAGCTCAGCCAGAGCAAGCGTCCACTGGAAGAGCTGGATGGCTGGGTCAGGCACAAACTTCGCTGTGTCATCTGGCGGCAATGGAAGCAGCCCTCTACGAGGGCGCGCAACCTGATGCGCCTGGGATTGAGCGAGGAGCGTGCCTGCAAGTCGGCCTTCAATGGCCGAGGCCCGTGGTGGAACTCAGGAGCGCCGCATATGAATCAGGCGCTGCCGAAGAAGCTATGGGACAGACTTTGACTGGTCTCGATACTGGATACGATCAATCGGCTTAACCGCATGGCCTGAACCGCCGTGTACGGAACCGTACGCACGGTGGTGTGGGAGGACGGCGGCCGTGAGGCCGCCTCCTACCCGATCGCAGCGTTCCGGCCTCCCGGCATTAGATCTTGAGTAGATGCACCAGTAGAAACAGTTCACTTCAGGCCAAAAAACGGTGCGCTTGAAGACAAGCCAGCCGCTAGGCCCGCGCGTAGATTAGCGATGTGGGCAAGACATCCGTCACGCCTCCCCAGACAAAAACAAGATTTGTGGTGACCCATGAACACAGTAGACCCGATCACCCTGGCAGTCGTGCGCGGTGCGCTCGAAACAGCCCAGCGAGAAATGACCCTGACGCTGGAAAAGACCAGTCGCTCGAGCGTGTTCAACCTCGCCCACGACTATTCCAACGCACTCTTCGATCACCTCCCGGAAATGATCCTGCAAGGCCAGGACATTCCTATTCATCTCGGTTCGCTTATCCCAGCGATGAAATGCGTTGCTGGCTTCTTCGGTGATGAGATTGCCGAGGGCGATGTTATTTATCATAACGATCCAGCCTACATGGGCAGTCATATCCTCGACTGCTGCATGTACAAACCGGTGTTCTATAAGGGCGAGCTGGTGTTCTGGACGGTCTGCAAGGGCCACCTGACCGATATTGGCGGCCCGGTACCGGCCGGCTACAACCCGGACGCAAAAGAAATCTACGCAGAGGGCCTGCGCATCCCGCCTGTCAAGTTGTGGGCCCAGGGCCAGCGCCGGGAAGACGTAATCAACCTGCTGCTGACCAACATGCGCGCCCGCGCCTATCAAGAAGGCGATCTGAATGCCCAGTACGGTGCTTGCAGCGTGGGCGAGCGTCACCTGATCGAGTTGCTCGATCGCTATGGCGTCGACCAGGTCCGAGCGTGCATTACCGAGCTGAAAGATATGGCAGACCGTCATATGCGCGCATTGTTGCGTGATGTGCCAGACGGTTTCTACAGCGGCACTGCCATTCTCGAAGACTCCGGTCATGGTCTGGGAGAATTGTCGATCACTGCCCAGGTGGAAATTCGCGGCGACGAGGCGCACGTTCTGATAGAGAGCCCGCCGCAGGTGCCTTACTTCATCAACTCCTACGCGGGCAATTCGATCTCCGGGGTTTACCTCGGACTGATGATGTTCGCCCAGGTGCCACCGCCCTACAATGAAGGCCTCTATCGCTGCGTGAGTGTAGACCTTGGCCCGTCCGGTACTCTGTGCAACGCCCAGGAGCCGGCACCGCACGTCAACTGCACCACTACTCCGATGGAAACCCTCGCCGATGCCGTGCGTCTGGCCCTTGAACAGGCGGCTCCGGAGCGTGTGACCGCCTCCTGGGGGCATGCCAGCGGGATCAATATCGCTGGGCACGACCCACGCAACAACAACGATGAATATGTGACCATGGTGCTGGCCTCGGTCATCTCCGGCGCTGGCGCTAACAAGGCTATGGATGGTTGGCCTGCTTGCGGCCCGCTGTGCTGCTTCGGCGCGCTGATGTCCGGCGATATCGAACTGCTTGAGTACTCCTATCCGGTACTGATACACCGCTACAGCCTGATGACCGACAGTGGTGGCGCCGGTGAATTCCGCGGTGGCTCTGGTACTCGCCTGGAGCTCGAGCCGCTGAAGCACGCCATGACCGTGGTCGGTTTCGGTGAGGGCCGGCAGCTGCCTACCGCCGGTGCGGCAGGGGCGAAGAATGTTCTGCTCGAGCCCAAGCTCGGCCGCTTGATCCATAGACATGTCGACGGTGAGGAAGACCATTACATCCAGAACACTCTGCTGACCGCACAACCAGGTGAGCGCGTAATCAACGTCAACCCGGGCGGTGGTGGCTATGGCGACCCACTACGTCGTCCGCTGGCCACGGTTCTAGCCGATGTGCGCAACGGCTTGGTCTCGATTGACGGCGCGCGCCTTGAATACGGCGTAGTGATTGACGGCAACGGCCAACTCGATGAAGCCGCAACCCACGCACACCGAGCCGCGCACTGAGCACAGCCCCTTTGAGCAATGCAGAGAATTCGAAAATGAGCAAACAACAATATCGCCTGGGCATCGATGCCGGCGGCACCTTCACTGATTTCATCCTCGCCGACCATCAGGGCAACGTGCAGTTGTTCAAGGCGCCGTCCACCCCACATGACGGCACCCTGGCCATACGCAACGGTCTGGCGCAAATCGCCGATGCCCTCGGCCGTACACCAGCCGAGATCATTGCCGACTGCGATCTGTGCATCAACGGGACGACTGTGGCGCTCAACGCACTGATCGAAAAGACCGGGGTCAAGGTGGGCCTGCTGTGTACCGATGGCCATGAAGACAGCCTGGAAATTCGCCTTGGCCACAAAGAAGATGGCCATCGCTATGACGCCACTTATCCACCGGCGCATATGTTAGTGCCGCGCCACCTGCGCCGTCCAATCGGCGGGCGTATTATCAGTGACGGCAGCGAGTTCAGCCCGCTAGACGAGGCGGCGATTCATGCCGCCATCGACTACTTCCGCGAACAACAGGTGCAGGCGGTGGCGATCTCCTTCGTCTGGTCGGTGCGCAACCCTAGTCACGAGCAGCGCGCTATGGCTATGGTGCGTGCGGCTTTACCTGACGTATTTGTCTGCAGCGGCCACGAGGTGTTCCCGCAGATTCGCGAATACACACGCACCTCGACAACCGTGGTCAACGCCTACCTTAGCCCAGTGATGGGTCGTTATATCGAACGCATCGACGCGCTGTTCGAGGAGCTGGGCGCGCAGCAGCCTACCCGCTATTTCCAGTCCAACGGAGGTCTGGCTCCTGGCGTGGTAATGCGTGAGCGGGCGGTCAACGCGATCAACTCCGGTCCGGCATCTGCCCCGCAAGCCGGCTTGTGCGTGGCCCAGCCATTCGGTATCGACAACGTAATCACCGTCGATATGGGTGGTACCTCGTTCGACATCACTCTTAGCAAAGGCGGTCGCACCAACTTCAGCAAAGACAGCGACTTCCTCCGTTACCGTATCGGCGTGCCAATGATTCAGGTGGAAACCCTTGGCGCCGGCGGTGGCTCGATCGCCCACCTTGACGACTTCGGCATGCTCCAGGTCGGTCCACGCAGTGCCGGGGCTAACCCCGGGCCTGTGTGTTATGGAAAGGGTGGGGTCGAGCCGACTGTAACCGATGCTAACCTGGCGCTCGGTTATCTGGCTGATGGTGCACTGCTCGGTGGCAGCATCCGTCTAAATCGACAAGCCGCGATCGATGCGATCCGCAGTAAAATTGCCGAACCGCTGGGTATCAGTGTCGAGCGCGCGGCCGTCGGTATCATTACCCTGGTTAACCTGAACATGGTTAGTGGTATCCGCCGCGTGTCCATTGAGCGTGGTTATGATCCCCGTGACTTCGCCCTGATCGGTGCCGGTGGTGCAGCGGGCATGCACGTGATGCGACTAGCTGAGGAAATCGGCAGCAAGGTTGTGCTGATTCCCAAGGTGGCTTCGGGGCTGTGCGCCTTCGGCCAGATTCTCTCTGACATCCGCTATGATCAGCTGACTACTTTGCCGATGCGTTTGGATGACGAGTTCGTCGATTTGGAGCAACTAAACCAGGCCCTGCAGCAGTTACGCGAGCGTGGTATGACGAACCTGCGAGACGATGGTTTCGGTGGTGACAATCGTATTGAATGCCAGTACAGCCTGGAGATTCGTTACCTCGGACAGATCCACGAGTGCAGCGTCGAACTGAGCTGCGACCGGCTCGACCGTAGCAGCCTGGCGGCCCTGCGCGAATCCTTCCACCAGCGGCACAAGGCGCTGTTTTCCTTCAGTGAGCCTAACAGCCCGGTCGAACTAGTTAATCTAGAGTGCTCGGTGATCGCGCGGTTACAGCGTCCACCAATGCCTGAACTTGCAACCCCGCTCAAGGCAACGGCCGCGATTCCGGCTGGTCATCGTCCGATGCTGTTCAATGCGCAAGACGATTGGCAGGACACGCCTGTGTACAACGGCGACCGCATAGAAGTAGGGCAGATTATTCAAGGTCCCTGTGTGATTGAGGAAGCGACCACAAACATCGTTGTTCCACCGGGCTGGCGGGTCAGTCTGGATCCCTCGGCCACATATGAACTGACTCCCGGTCATTGACCGTCAGGGATTTTTAACAAAGGATTGTGTAACAACGGCACCGACGGCATTCACCGTTGGTGCCGCCCTCATAATAACTACAAATTGAGGACCTTTCATGACAGATCAATTGTCTACGCGGTATTGGCCTGAGGGAGAAAGGCAATCGCGTTGGGCCGAAGCCATCGGCAATACATATTTTCCATTGTCGTTGGAGTTCAATTCCAGCGCCATTTTCCAAGGCAGCCTGAAAATTTGGAAAACGGGCAGTACGCCGTTGGCGTTATCGCGCCTGCGCTCCAGTCAGCTAGGCTATTCGCGCAGCGAGAGCCAGGTTAGCGAAGATACTGAACCCTGTTACCTTGTAACAGTGCCGCGCCTTACCGAAGTACACTTCGAGCAAGACGGTCGTGAGCTCCATTGTAAGCCAGGTGGGTTCATCTTCGAGCGAGGCGATGCGCCTTATCGTTTTCACTACTCCTGCGACAACGACCTTTGGGTATTCAAGCTGCCTGAGCGCGCGCTACATGGACAGATACGTGGAGCCGAGCGCTACACCCGTTTCTGTTTCGAGGCTCGGCGTGGATTGGGACGAATTTTTGTTGATCAACTGGCGATGTGTGCCGCGCGCTTCGACGAATGCGATGCGGATGCCCGTCATATGCTGCTGGAACAGGTGCTTTCGACGTTGTTAATGGCTCTGCGCCAAGATGAGCGCGTCCTTAATAGTGAGAGTTCGAGTCTAGCTGCCCTGCATTTGCAGCGTATCGAGCACTACATCGACCGAAACTTGTGTTCAGCTGAACTAAACCCGCAGCATATTGCTCAGGCCTGCGGCTTATCGGTTCGCTATTTGCATAAATTATTTTTCAGTACGCCCTACAGTCTCGGTGAATGGATTCGCCTGAAACGATTGGAGGCTGTATATCAACGCCTACGTGATCCCCACTGCCACCTATCAATCGGTGAGCTGGCATATCGTTGGGGGTTCAGTGATCAGGCACAATTTTCCCGGCATTTTCGCCAGCACTTTAGTTGTACTGCCAGTGAAGCCCGAGCCGTTTCGTTAAAGCCGTAGCCGGTTACTTTATTGTCAATGTGCTCTGGGGGATTAGAAGTCACTCGGCGTAGCTCCCCATAAAGGCTCCACGCCTTTTCACCGTTGCGGGAGTACCAGTTATATATCGGCGTCTGATATTCCATACGGGCGCTAACTTGGGTAAGCCTTTGTCGTCTGCATTGGCAAACTCATGCGTAGCTGGTGTTGCTGATCAAGCCAAGCTTATTGTTTTAGGTTCACGCGAGCGGGCTGAGAGCGGCGCAGGCTTCACAAGCGTAAGACGGAACCATGCTAGGTGCAAAGCTATGGTGTTGGGTAGTAATTGCTTCAGGTCTGTCCTGCAAAAAACATGCTGAAATTCCGCAGGCACCCCCTCTAAGGGCGAGACACGGTAACTATCCCATGATTTCAGGGGCGGACTGGGATGCTCTCAGGTTGCTGTTGCGCATGATCCCTTCGATGATCGGTACTGGTGTCATCAGATGAGCCTGCATCATGGCGCTTGCTCGCGTTGCGTCACGGGCAAGGATAGCTTCTACCAGTTCGCTGTGCTCTTGACGTTTCAGGGACAAGGCCTCCTCGGATAGCACCGTGCGCCGCAGCCACAGCTGGCGATAGCGCTCGGCCTGATCGAACAGATAGGCGCGCGCCTGCAGCAGGTGTCTAGACCCACAGCCGGAGGCTATAGCTGTATGGAAGGCCTTGTGTCGGGCATCCCATATTTCCAGCATCTGCTCCTGGGTCTTGACCTCCATTACCTTGGCCAATGTATGCGAATAGGCCAACACCTGGGCCTCCCAGGCGTCATCGCCGCGTTCGATGGCGAGCTTAAGTACCAGCGCTTCGAGATTGGCCCGTGCGTCATAGATGTCCTGCATTTCGCTCAGCGACATAGGAGCGACGCGGTAGCCACGCTGACTGATAGCTACTACCAGATTTTCCGCAATCAGATGCGATAGCGCTTCACGCAGAGGGCCTACGCCTAGGTCGTAGCGCTCCTTAAGCGCAGTCATTCGCAGTTTTTCTCCGGGCTTGAACATGCCCTGAATTATGTCCCGCTTGAGCCACTCATAGCCGCTGACTGCTGAGTTTTGGCGGGGGGCGAGCGTATCCATAAACCATGCTCCTCAACGGGTTTTATCCATCATACGCAACTGCAGAAATATTTACTAAGTGGAGATGCAGTTGCCGAGTGTCGCTATTTTATAAAAGCGTAGACATTTTTATAAAATAGCTATATTTTTAGTCCGGCTGTTCTGGTAAATCTCGGGGCGGCGTACAGACAATTTTTTCGTCAGGACTCTGCCATGAATGCCTTTACCCAGCTCAAAGATCTTGTGATGCCGCTACCGACCGCCGTTAAGGGGTTTTCTCTTTCACCCTCCGCTCAGTCGCCCCGTTTGTTCGAGCTGACCTTCACTAAGGCGACGATAGAGGCTTTCTGTGTAGCAGTGGCCGAGTGGCCGGTGCAGGCGCTGGAATACAAGTCCTTCTTGCGATTTCGCTTCGCCAAAATTCTTGACGATCTCTGCGGTAACAGCCTGCGCCCGGTGCTACTCAACGCCCTAATGGATCGTGCCACCGGAGGGCTGTTAATCAAGCAGGAGGCCCTGAATGATGTGGCACAAGCTGATGATATGGTCAAATTCTCGACTGCTGTGGCCCACCTGCTGGGGCGGTCGAACTTTGATGCGATGAGCGGCCAGTTCTACGCACGCTTCGTGGTCGAGAACGTCGATAATTCGGACAGCTACCTGCGCCAACCTCACCGGGTAATGGAGTTGCACAACGATGGTACTTTCGTCGATCAGATCACCGACTACGTGCTGATGATGAAGATCGATGAGCAGAATATCGAAGGTGGCAACTCGCTGATCCTGCATCTGGACGACTGGGAGGATCGCCATGCTTTCTTCCATCATCCGCTAGCACGGCGCGTCATGCGCTGGACCGCGCCGCCGAGTAAAAGGGTCGATACGGACGTGTTCCATTCGATCTTTGATGTCGACGCCGAAGGGCGGCCGACTATTCGCTATATCGATCAATTTGTTCAGCCCAAAGACTTCGACGAGGGCAACTGGCTGACCGACCTGTCTATCTCCCTGGAGGGCAGTAAACAGAAGCTTTCCGTGCCGGTGCCAGTTGGCTGCTTCCTGCTGATTAATAACCTGTATTGGCTGCATGGCCGCGATCGTTTCACCCCTCACCCTGGGCTGCGCCGTGAACTGATGCGCCAGCGCGGTTACTTCAGTTACCCCAAACTCGGCCATCAGCAAGGCCAATAATTGCCATTAATTGAACAGGGGCTGCGCGGTTTAGCCCTTGTCGTTTGTCCACGGGGCAAAACAGATCGAGTAGAGGTGATAGCGGTGTACGATTTTGTGATCATCGGGGGCGGCATTATCGGCATGTCGACTGCCATGCAATTAATCAAGGCCTACCCAGAGTCGAAAATCTTGTTGCTCGAGAAAGAGTCCGGGCCAGCTAAGCATCAGACGGGGCACAATAGCGGGGTCATCCACGCCGGCGTCTACTACACGCCGGGTAGCTTGAAGGCGAAGTTCTGCCTGGAAGGCAACCGTGCTACCAAATCGTTCTGTAACGAGCACGGCATTATCTACGATGAGTGCGGTAAGTTGCTGGTCGCCACCAATGAGGTGGAAATGCAGCGCATGCGCGCGCTTTGGGAGCGCACTGCAGCCAATGGTCTGGAGCGCGAGTGGCTGTCTGCGGAGCAACTGAAGGAACGCGAACCGAACATCACCGGAATCGGCGGGATCTTCGTGCCCTCCAGTGGTATCGTTAACTATGCCGAGGTCACCGCTGCCATGGCTCGCGAGTTCCAGAGGCACGGTGGCGAGATTCGCTACGACAGCGAAGTCATCGGCCTGGAAGAGCGCGCCACGGAGATGCGGGTTAAAACCCAGCATGAAGAAGTCATTGCACGCTTTTTGGTGACCTGCTCGGGTCTGATGGCCGACCGCATTGTATGTCTACTGGGCTTAGATCCTGGCTTTAGCATTTGCCCGTTCCGTGGCGAATACTATTTGCTGCCTGAGCAGCACAACCGGATCGTCAATCACCTGATCTACCCGATTCCCGATCCCTCCATGCCGTTCCTCGGCGTGCACCTGACGCGAATGATCGACGGCAGTGTGACAGTCGGTCCCAATGCTGTGCTGGCACTCAAGCGTGAGGGCTATCGCAAGCGTGACATATCTTTGTCCGACACGTTCGCAATGCTCACCAATCCGGGCATTCTTAAAGTGCTCAAGGACAATCTGCGGCCCGGCCTGATCGAGATGAAAAACTCGCTGTTCAAGCGTGGTTATCTACAGCAAGTACGCAAGTACTGCCCCAGCTTAACGCTGCAGGATCTCAAGCCTTACCCGGCCGGCGTCCGCGCCCAAGCGGTTTCAGCGGACGGCAAGTTGATCGAGGACTTCCTGTTCCGCAATACCCGCCGTAGCGTCAACGTCTGCAATGCACCATCGCCGGCGGCTACCTCTGCAATTCCCATAGGCGCCTACATCATCAAGCAGATTGATGCACAGCTGCAGGGGCTACCCAGGTTTGTAAAAAACCAACATCCCGCATGAGGCAGTGCGGGGCGAATTCGGCAGTGCACTGGAACGAACAAGACTGTGCGCAAGACGACAAGCCCCGCACCGGCTCAGTCTAATAGGCTATCGGCTAGTGCACTTAACGTCCCCGAGCCAAGTCATCGTTACTGAACTCGTTACCGAATTGAAGTGTGTGATTGTGATCAAAAGCCGGATGCCTACTTATAAGGCTACTCCCAGAAACCATGCTTGTTAGTCATATTGAGAGCGCCCCATGAACCAGTCAGTATCCTCGCTGCCAGAAAAAGACATTCAGTATCAACTGCACCCCTACACCAATGCTCGCCTTCATCAGGAGCTTGGCCCGCTGATCATCGAGCGCGGGGAGGGTATCTATGTTTATGACGATCAGGGCAAGGGTTATATCGAGGCGATGGCTGGGTTGTGGAGCGCCGCGCTTGGCTTTAGCAATCAACGTCTGATCAAGGCAGCTGAGCAGCAATTCAACACCCTGCCGTTTTATCACCTGTTCAGTCACAAATCGCATCGCCCGAGTATCGAGTTAGCCGAAAAGCTGATCGAGATGGCGCCGGTGCCTATGAGTAAGGTGTTCTTCACCAACTCCGGTTCCGAGGCTAACGATACTGTAGTGAAGATGGTCTGGTACCTCAATAACGCTCTAGGCAAACCAGCCAAGAAGAAGTTCATCAGTCGGGTCAACGGCTACCACGGCATCACCGTCGCCAGCGCAAGCTTGACTGGCCTTCCAGGCAACCAGCGCGGTTTCGACCTGCCGCTTCCAGGCTTCCTGCATGTCGGCTGCCCGCACCATTATCGTTTCGCCCTTGCCGGTGAAAGTGAAGAGCATTTCGCTGACCGCCTTGCCGTCGAGCTCGAGCAGAAGATTCTCGCCGAAGGCCCGGAGACTATCGCAGCGTTCATTGGCGAGCCATTGATGGGCGCTGGCGGTGTCATAGTGCCGCCTCGTACCTACTGGGAGAAGATCCAGAAAGTTTGCCGTAAGTACGACATCCTGGTTATCGCCGATGAGGTAATCTGTGGATTTGGGCGTACCGGGCAGATGTTTGGCAGCCAGACCTTTGGTATCCAGCCGGACATCATGGTGTTATCCAAGCAACTGTCATCTTCTTATCAGCCGATAGCGGCGATTCTGATCAATGCCCCAGTATTTGAGGGCATCGCTGATCAGAGCCAAGCGCTTGGCGCGCTTGGGCATGGGTTCACCGGCAGCGGTCATCCGGTAGCTACTGCCGTGGCCTTGGAGAACCTGAAGATTATTGAAGAGGAGAGCCTGGTCGAGCATGCGGCGCAAATGGGCCAGTTGTTGCGCAGCGGCCTACAGCATTTCATCGATCATCCCTTGGTGGGCGAAATTCGCGGTTGTGGACTGATCGCTGCGGTAGAACTAGTTGGCGATCGCGTGAGCAAGGCGCCGTATCAGGCGCTAGGCACCCTCGGACGCTACATGGCCGGCAGAGCCCAGGAACACGGCATGATTACTCGCGCCATGGGTGATGCCGTGGCCTTCTGCCCGCCGTTAATCGTCAACGAACAGGAAGTCGGAATGATTGTAGAGCGCTTTGCCAGGGCGCTGGACGACACCACTCAGTGGGTTGGTTAGATCAATCCGGGGGAGGAGAGAATTGCTTTTATGTGGCTCTCCTCGGCTTAAATTCATAGCTTGGAAAATAGCTGAGCAGCACTGAATGCAGTCTGCGAAGGAGCACGCCATGCAACTCAAAGATACCCAATTGTTCCGCCAACAGGCTTATATCGACGGAACCTGGTTGGACGCGGACAGCGGCCAGACCATTCAGGTCACCAATCCGGCCACCAACGAAGTTATGGGTAGTGTGCCGAAGATGGGGGCAGCGGAAACCCGTCGAGCCATCGAAGCAGCAGATCATGCCCTGCCAGCCTGGCGTGCACTGACAGCTAAAGACCGCGCCAACAAACTGCGCCGCTGGTTTGAACTGATGATTGAAAACCAGGACGACCTGGGTCGTCTCATGACCATGGAGCAAGGTAAGCCACTTGCCGAAGCCAAGGGCGAAATTGCTTTCGCGGCGTCCTTCCTTGAGTGGTTCGCCGAAGAAGCCAAGCGCGTGTATGGCGACGTAATTCCCGGCCACCAACCGGACAAACGCCTGATCGTGATCAAACAGCCCATCGGCGTAACGGCAGCGATTACACCCTGGAACTTCCCGGCAGCCATGATCACCCGTAAAGCCGGCCCGGCCCTGGCCGCCGGTTGTACCATGGTGCTCAAGCCAGCGTCGCAAACGCCTTATTCGGCGCTGGCGTTGGCAGTGCTGGCCGAGCGTGCCGGGATCCCCAAAGGCGTGTTCAGTGTAATCACTGGCAGTGCTGGCGAAGTCGGCAGCGAACTGACTAGCAACCCGATCGTGCGCAAGTTGAGCTTTACTGGCTCCACCGAAATTGGTCGCCAGCTAATGGCCGAATGTGCCAAGGACATTAAAAAGGTGTCGCTAGAACTGGGCGGAAACGCGCCGTTCATCGTATTCGATGATGCCGACCTTGATAAGGCAGTGGAAGGCGCACTGATCTCCAAATACCGCAACAATGGCCAGACCTGCGTGTGCGCCAACCGCCTGTATATCCAAGACGGCGTATACGATGCCTTCGCCGAGAAGCTGAAAATCGCGGTAGCTAAGTTGCAGATTGGTAACGGTTTGGACGAAGGTATCACCACCGGCCCTCTGATCGATGCCAAGGCGGTGGCCAAGGTCCAGGAGCACATTGCCGACGCCATTAGCAAGGGTGCCAAGCTACTCGCTGGTGGTAAGCCGCACGCCCTCGGTGGCACTTTCTTCGAGCCGAGCATCCTCATTGACGTACCGAATAACGCCGCCGTAGCCAAGGAAGAAACCTTCGGTCCGCTGGCGCCGCTGTTCCGTTTTAAGGACGAGGCCGACGTGATCGCGATGTCCAATGACACCGAGTTCGGCCTGGCCTCGTACTTCTATGCCCGCGATATGGGGCGCGTGTTCCGTGTGGCCGAAGCCCTAGAATACGGTATGGTCGGCGTCAATACTGGGCTGATCTCCAATGAAGTTGCGCCTTTCGGTGGTATCAAGGCATCCGGCCTGGGTCGCGAAGGATCCAAGTACGGCATTGAGGATTACCTGGAGATCAAGTACCTCTGCCTGGGTGGTATCTAAGAGCCCGGCGAATAGGCACGTGATTCTCGCTCAGGCCCCACTTGGCGAGCATCATTAATCTTGGCCCGGTCTATAAAACCCGGGCATGCTACATCGGTTGTGGCGCAGACAAAGATTGACGCGGGCTATTTCTACGTCACCGTCTACTTCTCACGGCTGTTGCCGCGCAACCAGAGTCTGGAGGCCTGTATCCGCGTCGACAGCGCCCCCTGTTCGAGCTAGGTGCCTAACATTTCTAACGATTGAGCGTTGCGCGGAGTCCTACACCTAGGCTCTGCGCCTTTTTAATCCCGCCGCGCTAGATTAGGCGAAGTAATGCTGCCTTCACAGCCAGTCCTGCTGGTATGGATAAAGGTGATATCCATCACCTATGCCATGTTAGGGGCGACGGTGAACTCTCTCTAAGATGGTTTGGTGCGATGATTTAAGGCGCCCCAGCGACCGTTGATTGCATCCAATGTGCTCATTAGCTTTTCTGTTCGAGCTGGCTGTTCCTGTGCGAATAGATCCTGTGTGTACTCATCACGCTTACACAGGTCTAGCAGCAACACTTGGGCTTTGGCATAGCTGAAACCCTCTCGTTACAGCCTTTTGATTCCCTCCTGTGCCGCTGCAATGATCAAACGCGTGTCATCGGTCGGGTAGGGCAGTTGGCAAAGCAGGCCGTTGGCGTACTTACCATCATTGAATTCGCTCGGTCGCAATCAGGCGAGCATTCGGGGCTTGGATCACGATCCCTCCAGTCGTAATAGCCACTGGCAGAAATCTTCAAGCAGAGGCACATAAGGTCGTAAGAACTGCGTAGCTGGTGACCCCGTCTTCCGTGCCATGAAAGTTGACCTGACCAACCGCTATCCGTCAGTCGGTGAGGCGAAGCAACTTCCTTTATGGCATGGTGCCACAGTCCCTTATTACGGAACGTGTAGTACCCGCATTGATTTCGTAGGGCGAGCAGCAGTGCCGCGTGATGAAGTGAAAGGCTTGGTCGCTTGCCCGACCTTCTACACGTAGGATCGCTATGGCATGTCCATGTCCTGTCAGCAACAGCAACAGCAACAGCAACAGCAATTGCTTATGGCTTGGGATCGACAGTATCCTTCCACCTGCAGCAACTGACCCACATCATGATTCTCGCCCTGGTCGCTCTCAGCCTCGACCTGTTGGTGGGCGTGACCGGCATGGTCAGCCTGGCCCAGGCGGCCTTCTTCGGCATCGCCGGCTACAGCCTGGTGTTGTTCGCCCCGGAGTTCGAGGCGGTGAACTTCTGGCTGGCGCTGCTGCTGTGCCTGGGCGTCAGCGCCGCAGCTGCGCTGCTGATGGGCCTGCTGATCATCCGCACCTCGGGCATCTTCTTCATCATGGCGACCATCGCCTTCTCGCAGATGCTCTATTACCTGTTCCACGACTCGGCCTTCGCCGGCGGCTCGGACGGCATCTACCTGTTCCTCAAGCCCGAGGTGGCCATCGCCGGGGTGCATCTGCTCGACCTGGAGAACCCGCGCAGCCTGTTCTACCTGGTGCTCGGCTCCCTGGTGCTGGTCTATCTGCTGCTGCGCACCTTCCTGCGCGCGCCGTTCGGCCGGGTGCTGCTGGGCATCAAGCACAACGAGGAACGGGTCCGTTCCATGGGCTACAACCCGCTGTTCTACAAGCTGGCGGCCTTCGTCATTGCCGGCACCATCGCCGGCTACGCCGGCATGCTCTCGGCCACCCAATACGGTTTCGTCAGCCCCGACCAGGTCGGCTGGCAGCTCTCGGCCCACGCCCTGGTGATGGTCATCCTCGGTGGCATGGGCAGCCTGTTCGGCGCCATCTTCGGCGCCTTCGCCTTCGAGGGCCTGCACCATCTGTTCGCCGGCCTGACCCCGCACTGGGAGCTGCCCATGGGGCTGGTGGTCATCGCCATGGTTCTGTTGCTGCCGCGCGGTCTCGCCGGGTTGCTGCTGCAGCTCTGCGACCGGCGCACAGCCACGGCCTGCGACGCAAGTACGGTATCCACCCCCGACGCGATGAAGAAGGAGGCCGGCGTATGACCGCCCATGTTCTAGAAACCCGCGGACTGAGCAAGGCCTTCGGCGGCCTGCGTGCGGTCAACGACATTTCCCTGAGCGTGGCGCCCTGCGAGGTACACGCGATCATCGGCCCCAACGGCGCCGGCAAGAGCACCATGGTCAATCTGCTGTCCGGCCATCTTCAGCCCAGCGCCGGGCAGATCCTCTTTCACGGCCGCGACATCACCGGCTTGGCGCCCAACCGGGTGTCGCACCTGGGCATCGGCCGCAGCTTCCAGCGCACCAACATCTTTCCCAGCTTCACCTGCCTGGAAAACTGCTGGCTGGCGGCGCAGTCGCGGCTGAAGAACTCCTTTCGTTTCTTCCGCCGCTGCGAGGCCTATGTCGAGGTACGCGAGCGCGCCGAACGGGCGCTGGAGCTTTGCGGCCTGGCCGCCCACCGCGACACCCTGGCCGATGCCCTGAGTTATGGCGAGCAACGCCAACTGGAGATCGGCATGGTACTGGCCACCGAGCCGAGCTTCCTGCTGCTCGACGAACCCATGGCCGGCATGGGCAAGGACGAATCGGCGCGGGTGGTCGAACTGCTCGCCAGACTGTCGCAGCAGTACGCCATGGTCCTGGTCGAGCACGACATGGATGCGGTGTTCAGCATCGCCCACCGTCTCACCGTGATGGTCAACGGCGAGCTGCTGGCCAGTGGCCCGCTGGACCAGGTGCGCAACGATCCGGCGGTACAGCAGGCCTATCTGGGCGACGGCGAGGAGCAATTCTGATGAGCGCACAAGCCCTGGTGCAGGCCACCGGCCTGCACACCTATTACGGCAACAGTCATGTGCTGCATGGCGTCGACCTGCAGATCCAGCCGGGCGAGACCCTGGCGCTGATGGGCCGCAACGGCATGGGCAAGAGCACCACCATTCGCTCGTTGCTCGGCCTGACGCCGGCGCGCCGCGGCGAGGTGCTGATCCGCGGCGAGCGCTGCAGCGGCCGCGCCACCCACCAGATCATCCGCCGCGGTATCGGCTATGTGCCAGAGGGCCGCGGCATGTTCCCCAACCTGAGCGTGCGCGAGAGCCTGATCATGGCCGCCCGCCCGGGCCTGGACGGGCGCCGCGACTGGAACCTGGAGCGGGTGCTGGCGACCTTCCCGCGCCTGGCCGAGCGCTTCTCCCACCTGAGCGGCAACCTTTCCGGCGGCGAGCAGCAGATGGTCGCCATCGGCCGCGCGTTGCTGACCAACCCCGAACTGATGATCCTCGACGAGGCCACCGAGGGCCTGGCGCCCTTGATCCGCAAGGAGATCTGGGACGTGATCCGCCTGATCAAGGCCAGCGGTATCGCCACTCTGGTGGTGGACAAGAACGTCAACGTGCTGCTCGACCTGACCGACCGCAGCATGATCATGGTCAAGGGACGGGTGGTGTTCGACGGGCCCAGCGTCGAGCTGAAGTGCCAGCCGCAGATCCTCCAGGAACATATTGGCCTGTGACGCCGGGGAGACTGACGATGAACGAGAAGACCGACGCCCCTGCCCGAAACTGGCAGAAGCCGCTGGCGGCGTTGCTGCAAGCGACGGCGGCGCTGGCCGCAGCCGGCCTGCTGCTGTTGGACAGCGGCCTGCACGGCCCACTGGCGGCCCTGGCGCTGGCCGGCGTCGCCCTGGCCGGCCTGCTCTACCACAGGTTGCCGCCGATCCTGGTCGAGTTGCCGCCACCAGCGCCAGCGCCAGCGCCGCCACCGGCGCCTGAGCCTGAACCGCCGGTGCTGCTGGCGGCGCCTGCTCCCGAGCCGCCTTCCGACCCTGGCCTGCCGCTACGCGCACCCCTGGCGAAGTTGCTCGAGAGCATCCTGCGCACCGAGCAGGACATGCTCTTCGCCACTGAACTGGCGCGCGCGGGCGGAGAAAAGGTGCAGTTCAGCGCCGCCAGCATCCAGGCCTGCGAGGCGGCGATCCGCGAGCTGGCCGGCTACATGGGCACCATCGATCAGGTATTCGACGAACTGTCGCAACAGTCGATGCGCATCGGCGCCATCGTCGGCAGCATCCAGGACATCGCCAAGCAGACCAACCTGCTGGCGCTCAACGCGGCCATCGAGGCGGCCCGCGCCGGTGAGCATGGCCGCGGCTTCGCCGTAGTCGCCGACGAAGTGCGTCACCTGGCCCAGCGCGCCAACGAGTCCAGCGGCGAGATCCAGCAGATCGCCGGCAGCCTGCAGAAGTCGGCGCAGGAGGCGCGGACGGGAGTCGAACACATCGGCCAGTCCACCAGCACCGGCCTGGAGAAGTCCGCCGCGGCCCTGGGCGCCATGGCAGAGATGCGTGCCGGCGCCGCGGTGCGGCTGGAGACGGTCGAGCGCATCGTTCGGCGCCTGAATGAGCAGCGCACCTTGACCCAGGACATGGTCGAGCTGCTGGGTTAGCGGGCTATCGCTGAAGTGGGCACCTTGCGACCCCATCGTTGTGACGCAGTCTTCGTCAGCCGATTCGACTGGCTGTGGAATCACGATCTGCAGCAAGACCTGAACTTGGCCTACAGCCGTTTAGGCTGGAAAGCGGCCCTGGCCGCATGACTCCGCCATTGCCGTGGACGTGATGCCTTCTCGCCTGGAGTTGGCTCGCAGGGTGGGCACAACGCCCATCTTCAATAGCCGGGTAGCAGATCCGGCTACGCGTAGTCGCGCAATCACTGACGCAGCTGCGCAGCGCAGTCCCATTCTGCGTATGCCCGGAGCTGCCGACTGAATGCGGTCGCGTCACACAATTTTCCTACTGTCTAAAAGGTCTAGAAATGAGTGCACAACTGGTAATCGACAATATCAAGCTGGACGCTACCGGAGGCAAGACGATCCAACGGCTTGACCCTGTGTCCGCCAAACTGGTCAGCACTGCGGCTGCCTGCACCCTGGAAGACGCAAAACGGCTCGCGGCCTCATCCGAGCGAGCATTCCGCAAATGGTCCAAGACCGGACCGACCGAGCGGCGTCGTCTCCTGCTCGCAGCAGCGGATGTCCTCGAGGCCAAGATGTCGGAATTCTGCCGGATCATGGCTGAGGAAATTGGCGCATCGCAGCTCTGGGCGCAGTTCAACGTAGGTGCATCGGCGAATCTGCTGCGCGAGGCTGCAGCGCTCACTACTCAAATCAAGGGTGAGACGATTCCAACCGATAAGCTTGGCGCTTTCTCGTTGACGCTTCGCCAGCCGGTGGGCACCGTGCTGAGCATTGTGCCGTGGAATGGGCCGGTGATCCTGGGGGCTCGCGCTATCGCGTATCCGCTGGCGTGCGGCAATACCGTGATCTTCAAAGGCTCGGAAAACAGTCCTCGCACTCATGCCCTTGTGGCCGATGCCTTCATTGAGGCAGGCCTGCCGGCGGGTGTGCTCAATTTCCTGATTACCGCGCCCGAAGACGCATCGGCTGTCACCGAAGCGTTGGTGGCCCACGATACCGTGCGCCGGGTCAACTTCACGGGCTCCACCAAGGTCGGCCGCATGATCGCCGAAACCTGTGCGTCCCATCTCAAGCGCTGTTTGTTGGAGTTGGGTGGCAAGGCTCCTTTCGTAGTGCTGGAGGATGCCGATATCGACGGCGCAGTGAATGCCGCAGTATTCGGCTCGTTCCTGTATCAAGGGCAAATCTGCATGTCGACCGAGCGTTTCGTGGTCGATCAGCGTGTTGCCGACGAATTCGTGAGTAAGTTTTCCGAGCGAATCGGCAAACTGGAGCTTGGCGACCCCACCGCATCTCCGACCTGCGTAGTCGGACCGGTCATCGCCCAGGGCTCGGTAAAGCGGATCAACCATCTGATCGAAGATGCGCTCGGCAAAGGGGCTGTCATCGCCGCGGGCGGTATCGCCGACAGTGCCTTGATGCAGCCCACGCTAGTCGACCGCGTGACCAAGGACATGGAAATCTACGACGAGGAAACCTTTGGTCCTATTACCACGATCGTTCGTGTCGACGGGGCAGAGGAGGCGTTGGAAGTGGCCAATGACACGGCTTATGGCCTCTCATCTGCAATTTTCAGCGCCAATGTCTCCAAAGCGCTTGAGCTGGCAAGTCGGTTGGATGCAGGTTGTGTCCACATCAACGGCGCCACCGTACAAAACGAAGCGCAGGCCCCCTATGGTGGTATGAAGCAGAGTGGATACGGCCGTTTCGATGGAAGCGCTGTGATTGACGAGTTCACAGAAATCAAGTGGGTCACTGTTGAGCCATCTGATCAGCCTTATCCCTTCTGATGTTTCGGGGCCGGCGGAGCAAGTGGATTCGCCGGTTCACGCGCGTTCGCATCATTTCTCCCAGATGATCGTAAAACGCTCGGATCCACGGCCAAGCGCGTCTTGCCGCGAAAGTGTTGCACGCGTGATAACAAATTGTAGCGGTGCGCGGTCGCCGGCTTTGTGTACGAGCAGGAAAAACGCGCGCTGATCTGACAATCGCCGTGGCCGCAGCTGTTGGCTTCAATGGCTGCTGTGGCGAGTAGTGACAAAGCGGTTGAGCAAGCGGTGCACCATGAACACGACGAACAGGGTCAACAGCACCGAGACACACACCGAACTCAGCCGGTAGAGGGTCGCAAATATGATGTCGTGGCTGGGCGTAAGCGACTGGCCGAACAGGATGGCCAGGGTGGTCAAAGCGCCGAAGCCGACGCCGGGCACCCCCTTTTCCAGCATGTGCCAGCGCGCGCAGACCATGGCGGCGATCCATAGCAGCAGGGCGACCAGCGGCAGTAGGTCGTGGTGATCATAGAGCAGCAGCATGATCAGCAGGGCAATCACGCAGCCGAGCAGGGTGCCATGCGCACGGGTACGGCCGGCGAAGCGTGAGCCGTTCCAGTGCATGGGAAACAACAGCAGGATGCTGGCGACCTGAGCCGACAGCGAGTCCTGCAGATCCAGGCACTGGAATACGCTGAACGACAGCGTCGCCACCGTTGCCCCGAGCAGTGCCTCGTGGCGCCGACTGGCGCGGTCTTTGGGCGGCGGCGTGCGTGCGGGGCGCGGCTCGCAGTCGGGAAACAGGTAGAACATCAGCACGGCGATCGCTGCGGCCAGCACGATGGCCAGGCCATTGCTCCCAAGCATGGCGATGACGTCGGTGTGCGGGTAGCTGGCGAAGTTCAGCTGGATCGACAGAAATACTGCGCCGAGGGCGCCGAACAGGAAGTTCGGGCCGCTGGCCATCAGCGCGAAACGGTAGAGAAACAGCAAGAACACCAGCGGAATCATCAGCAGCGGTCGGCCGCCGAACAGACCGTAGAGCAACGCGACCTCCAGGCTGACGACCAGTCCCTGGGTGAAGAACTGGCGCATCAGGTGGGCAGTCAGGCGCGGCACCAGGCCGAGCAGTAGCATCGGATAGACGCAGAAGAAGGCACCGTACTGCAGGTCGAACAGCTTGCACAGGACAAAGGCCAGACTGCCGCCAGTGGCGATGCGCAGACACTGGCGCAGGTCGTTCTTGCCCAGTGACAAACGGGGCGCTGTGGCCCTTTCGGCAAGTGTGTGTGCCGCCGCGGAGGGTTCAGTAGACATAGTGCAACCAACTGATCAGGCGGATCTGCAGCGTAGCGGCGAGGTTCACCAGCGGGTTGTCGAAGGGCTTCAGCTGAACCGTGGCCTTAGCCCCGGTGGGCAGCAGGAACGGCAGCTCTTCATCGAGTGCCAGGTGCACGCGTTGTCGTTGCGCGTCGCGAACCCAGCGCTCGGATTGCGCGGGCGTTGCCAGCTCGCCGTTGGCATCGATCTGGCCTTCCCGGACTCCGGCGTCGAAATGACTGACCCGGGCGCTGAACAGCTCGCCTGGACGGGCGTCGAATACGACCACGGCTGGGGTGTCGACGCCGATGTAGCGCAGGGACTTCTCGCGGAAGTCGGCGATGATGTCCAGGCGGTCCTCGACCAGAGCGGCCACCGGCGTTCCTGCCGCGACGAAGGTGCCGGGGGTGAGCTGCAGGTTGCTGAGCACGCCGCCACGTTCGGCGCGAACCTCGCTGTAGTCCCGCTGCAGGTGCGCCCGGAGCAGTGCATTGCGGGCTTGGCGTAGCCGTAGATTGGCACCGTCGGCGCCGCCGCGACGGGCCTGCAGTTCACGGACTCTGGCCTGCGCCGTACGCAGTTGGGCCTGGGCCATCAGATGCTGCGCTTCGGCCGCATCGTAGGCCTGGCGCGAGACATGCTGGCGTTCGAGCAGGCGCGACAGGCGTAGGGCCTGAGCGCCCGACTCGTTCGACTTGGCTTGGGCCGCGCTGACCTCGGCACGGGCGGCGGCCAGCAGGGCATCGAGTTCAGTGTTGTCCTGGTGTGCCTGTTCGAGCGCCAACTCGGCCCGCTGCACCTCCAGCTCGAATGGCTGCGGATCGAGGCGAAACAGTAACTGGCCAGGTTGTACGTACTGGTTATTGCTCACCGCCAGCTCACTGACCTGGCCTGCGACCCGCGGCGCGACCTTCAGTACCGGTCGGGTCAACTGCGCCTGTGGTGTCAACGGCATGCTCAGGTCGGCGGTTAGGAAGTAGATGAAGCAACAGGCTAGGGCCGAGATAGCGATTTGAACCCAGCGGGCAAATCGTTGATCGGGAGTCATGAATACCTCGGTTAAGCAAAGCGTCGGGGGACGGGCGCACGCTGGAAAGTCCGGGCCGGCCCGCGAAGGCGGCAGTATATTTCCCATGCTTTCATGCAAAAATAGCCGTCTTATGCAAAGAACACTTACTAAATAGGTAACAGTCAGATGGATGTTTTTCAGGCAATGCGGGTGTTTACTCGCGTGGTGGACGCGGGCACCTTCACGGCTGCTGCACAGACGCTGGGCTTGTCCACCGCGCAGGTGTCGCGGCAGGTGTCCGAACTCGAAAGTCATCTGCAGGCACGCCTACTGCAACGTACCACCCGCCGGCTGGGGCTGACCGAGGTAGGCAGCCGTTACCTGGAGCGCTGTCGGCATATTCTCAGCGAGCTGGAAGACGCTGGCGCCGAGGCCGGTGGTGCCTACCTGATGCCCAGGGGGCGCCTGCGGGTGCACGCGATCACCGGTTTGGGCACCCATCTACTTGCACCCTTGGCCGCCCGCTATAGCGAGCTCTACCCGGAAGTGAACCTTGAGCTGACGCTCTCCCAGCGCCACCCTGACCTGCTCGAGGAGGGGCAGGATGTGGTCATTACTCTGGCCCGGGAGTTGCCCGACTCCGAACTGGTCGCTCAACTGCTCGGCACTACCTACAGCGTGGTCTGTGCGGCGCCGAGCTACCTGGGGCAGCACGGTATTCCGATGACTCTCGACGAGCTGAGCCAGCATCGCTGCCTGCGCCTGCTCGACCCGGTTTTTGGCGACAGCTGGACCTTTACCGACAACGGCGTCGAGCGGGCGATCCGTCTGGGAGAAACATTTCAGGTCAACGTCGCCGAGGCGATGGCCCAGGCGGCAGGAGAGGGTATGGGTATTTGCGTACTGCCGGACCTGATAGCGGCCAAGGCCTTCGCACAGGGCCGACTGGTACGCCTGCTGGCCGAACATCGCCTGCACGAGCGGGGTATCTATGCGCTGTACCCGTCGCGGCGCTTTCTCGATGCCAAGGTGAGAACCTGGGTGGAGTTCCTCAAGGAGCAATTACCCCTGGTATTCCGCGGTAATCGAACCCTGGTGGAAAACCCCACCTATTGGGCGTGACCCTGGGAGCAAACCGGTGTGGCCAGGGTTGATGCCCTGTCGCTTAGCGCTCTTCGATTATTACGCTAAAGGCAAAACTACCTTGCCTGGAGTTCGCTGTTTCTTGCCGGAACCACTCCTTAAGCTGATGCTCATCGAGTCATTACGAGGTGCAGCATGAAAGCAAGATACTGGATGATCGGCGTGACACTTGTCGCTCAGTGGGCAGTCGCCGACGATGCGCAGCCATACCATTATGGCCAGGCCATGGATGTCGCCAGGGTCATTTCGATCGAGATGCCTCAGGGCTGTGAGGTGGGCGAGGCGACCATGGTCTATGAGGATTCACACGGCGAGATCCATACCCTGGTGTATCTGCGCCAGGGCGAGAGCTGCGTGTATTGAGTCCGTCGCAGGACTCGGCAGTCAGCCCGATCCCTCATGGCAGGCAATGGGCTGTCAGGCACTTCGGGCGCCGTCAGTCCGCAAATAGCTCGAACATCAGTTGCCTGAGCCAGCGGTTGGCGGAGTCTCGGTGATACTTGGCGTGCCAGAACAGGTTGATATCGATTTCCGGTAGCTGCACGGGGTGGGGCAGGGCCACCAAACCGAAGGGCTGGACGCAGCACTCGGCAAAGCGCTCGGGTACCGTGGCCAGCAGATCGGTGCGCTGGAGAATATGGCCCACAGCGACGAAGTGCGGCACTTCGAGACGGATGTCCCGCTCTATCCCCAGACGCGCCATGTGTGCGTCCACTTCGCCGTGGCCGGTGGTGGCGGCGATGACCCGCACATGACCGTGAGCGCAGAAGCGCTCCAGCGTGAGCGGCTCGCTGGTGACGGGGTGGTCCTTGCGACACATGCATACGTAACGATGATGGAACAGACGGCGAGTGAAGAAGCCTGCCTGCAGGTGTGGCAGCAGGCCTACGGCGAGGTCGACGGTGCCGCTCTGCAGCGCCTCGATCAGGGATACGGAGGTGTTGCGCACGGTACTGATGCGGCAGCCTGGTGCCAGGCGGGAGAGGGCATCCATCAGGCGCGGGGTGAAGTAGATTTCACCGATATCGGTCATCGCGATGGTGAAGGTGCGTTCGCTGGTTAGCGGGTCGAAACTGTCTTGGCGACTCAGCGCCTCGCGCAGGGTATGGATGGCCAGCGACACTGGCTCAGCAAGTTGCTGGGCGTAGGGGGTAGGCTCCATACCCTGATAGGTACGCACGAACAGGTCGTCCTGCAGGGCTGTACGCAGGCGCCTGAGGGCGTTGCTCACGGTGGGCTGGGTCAGACCCAGGCTTTCCGCGGCGGTGGAGACGCGGCGGTCGATCAGCAACTGGTTGAACACCACTAGCAGGTTCAGATCCAGGTCGCGCAGGTCCATGGTCTGCCTCATAGGTTGGTAGGAATATTCAGGTTTGAAATAGTTTGTATGCAGGCTGCGGTATTTATCAATATTTCTCGTGCGCCCATGATGACTTCACTCCAACAACAACATCATGGGTACAAACATGATCACCAAGCCTGCCCTGCGTATCGGCATCATCGGCGGCGGTATTTCCGGCGTCGCCCTGGCACTGGATCTGTGCCGCCATTCCCATCTCGACGTCCAGCTCTTCGAATCCGCACCGGCCTTCGGTGAGGTGGGAGCGGGCGTTTCCTTCGGTGCTAACGCGGTGCGAGCCATTGCCGGTCTCGGCATTGCAGAGCCTTACGCCCAGGTTGCCGATCGCACCCCCGAGCCCTGGCAGGACGTGTGGTTCGAATGGCGCCGCAGCGTCGACGCCGGTTACATTGGCGCGAGCGTGGCTCCTGGCGTGGGGCAGTCTTCGGTGCACCGGGCGGATTTCCTCGACGTGCTCGCCAGCCGACTGCCGGAGGGCATTGCCCGATTCAATAAGCGCGCCGTGGGCGTGGAGCAGCACGGCGATGAGGCCTGTGTGCGCTTTACCGACGGTAGTGAATATCGCGGTGACTTGCTGATCGCCGCCGATGGCATCAAATCGGCTATTCGTGGCCATGTCCTCGAGGGTATCGGGGCCCCGCCCGCCGTGCCGCGCTTCAGTGGTACCTGCGCCTACCGTGGCATGATCGATAGCCTGCACCTGCGCGAGGCCTACCGTGCCGCTGGCGTTGACGAGCACTTGGTGGACGTGCCGCAGATGTACCTGGGCCTGGATGGCCACATCCTTACCTTTCCGGTTAAGCGGGGGCGCATCATCAACGTGGTGGCCTTCGTATCTGACCGCAGTCAGCCCGCGCCCACCTGGCCCGAGAATTCGCCCTGGGTTCGTCAGGCCAGCCAGCGTGAGATGCTCGACGCCTTCGTCGGCTGGGGCGATGCTGCGCGAATCCTGCTGGAGTGCATTCCCTCGCCAACCTACTGGGCTCTGCACGACCTCGCCGAGCTACCTGGTTATGTCCACGGCCGTGTGGCGCTGATCGGCGATGCCGCCCACGCGATGCTGCCGCACCAGGGCGCCGGGGCAGGGCAGGGGCTCGAGGACGCCTACTTCCTCGCCCGCCTGCTGGGAGATGTTCAGGTGAGTCGCGGCAACCTCGATGAGTTGCTGGCTGCCTACGACGCCTTGCGCCGCCCGCGTGCCTGCCGCGTGCAGCGTACCTCCTGGGAAGCCGGTGAACTTTACGAACTGCGTGACCCGGCAGTGGGTGATGACAAACAGGCGCTGGGAGCTACCTTGGCTAGCCGCTTCGACTGGTTGTGGAACCACGACCTCGACGCTGACGTGCGAGATGCCCGCGCTCGACTAGGTTGGACAGCCCTGAGCCACTGCGCCTAGTTGCGCGTCGTTCTACCGGAATCGGCCTCGATGCCGGTTCCGGCTCTATAACAATGACAAGAAGAGCTATGCCATGCGTGATATCGACGTTTCCGCCCTGCTTGACGGGGCCCGCTTCAATACCTTTCACGGGCGCGTGCTGTTCTGGTGCGCGCTGATCATTATCTTCGATGGCTATGATCTGGTTATCTACGGCGTGGTGCTGCCGTCGCTGATGCAAGCCTGGAACCTCTCTGCGCTGCAGGCCGGTCTGCTAGGCAGCTGCGCATTGGTGGGCATGATGCTCGGTGCACTGTTCTTCGGCCCACTGTCGGACCGGATCGGGCGCCGCAAGACCATCATGACCTGTGTGGTCCTGTTCAGCGGTTTTACCGTGATCAACGGATTCGCGCGCACTCCCGAGGAGTTTGCCATTTGCCGCTTTTTCGCCGGGCTTGGTATCGGTGGGGTGATGCCCAATGTGGTGGCGCTGATGAACGAGTACGCGCCGAAGAAAATCCGCAGCACCCTGGTGGCGATCATGTTCAGCGGTTACTCGGTGGGGGGCATGCTCTCTGCGGGTCTGGGCATGGCGTTGATGCCCAGCTGGGGCTGGCAATCGGTGTTCTTCGTGGCGGTTGTACCGCTGCTGGTGCTGCCGTTGCTGGTGCGCCAGCTGCCGGAGTCGTTGAACTTCCTGCTGCGCCAGGGGGAGGTCGAACGCGCCAAAGAGCTGCTGGCCAGGGCAGAGCCCGACTACGTGCCCAAAATGCACGACCGGCTCAATCTGGCAAAGGGGCAGGCGGGCAAGGTGGCCATCTCCCAGTTGTTCCAGGATGGTCGCGCACTGAAAACGCTGATGCTCTGGGTGGCCTTCTTCTGCTGCCTGCTGATGGTCTACGCCCTGAGTTCCTGGCTGCCGAAGCTTATGAACGCTGCCGGCTACGGCCTCAACTCCAGCCTGGCGTTCCTGCTGGTGCTGAACTTCGGCGCCATCTTCGGGGCAATCGGCGGCGGCTGGCTGGGAGATCGCATAGGCCTGGGTCGGGTACTCCTGGCGTTCTTCGCCACCGGTGCGCTGTCGCTGAGTCTATTGGCGCTGAAGTCACCGCTGCCGGTGCTCTACCTGCTGATCGGCGTGGCCGGGGCCTGCACTATCGGTACGCAGATCCTCGCCAATGCCTGCGCCGTGCAATTTTACCCCGCGCATATCCGCTCCACTGGTCTGGGCTGGGCGATGGGAATTGGCCGTATTGGCGCCATCATCGGCCCGTTGCTGGGCGGAGCTTTGCACGCCGCGCAACTGCCGTTGCAGGCGAGCTTTCTGGCGTTCGCGCTGCCGGGGCTGGTGGGCGCCGCCGCCATTATGGGTTTTCTCTGGCACCGGCCGGGTCAGGTCTGCACGCTGATGGAGAAACCTCTGGAATCGACTGCCGGCTGATCCACTGCTATCAGGAACTGAGCACCGCACCCATGTCGGGTGTGGTGCTCTGGTTGACCGCTCGCAACCGGCATATGGAACCACCATGGTCTCGGCTGCTATAGATGCCGATCCGCTGTGCGTAGTCGGATCCTAGGCTAGGCGTTGGATCATGAGAAAGCCTTGAGACTCGAAGCGGCTGCCAACTCGATGGTTAGCAGGTGCTGAGGCGCCGGTCATCACATCCATACTTTTCAATGAACGTGACGGTTGCGCTGCACGTAGCCGTACTGACAGATCTTGAGCAGATTAGCCGGATCATAATCAGGACGCCCCGTACGATGAGACCGGGCCTTGTCGAACCCCAACGCCTGAAGATCGCAGCCTGCGAAATGGGTGGGTGAAGTCCTGCACGGGATTATCAAAGCACAGAGAGTCATCGCTGCCGGCCACCAGTTCTTCACTGCCGCGAACATCGAGAGGCTGGTACATCTCGGAGCCAAGTACAGCACGAAGGCTGCAATGATCGACGATCTTCGAGACGGTCGCTGAAGACCAGTAAGACCAAGACCTCAGCGATTTCGGACGCATCTCCCGTGATGACTTTTTCAATGACGACGGAAGCGCGACCTCCTGATTTCTTGCTGGCGCAGAAACGCGCCAGCAAGCAGATGGCATGTCCGCGAGTCGAGGTCGAGCATGCGCTGGTTGCATAACTCACCCATCACCTGAGCCAAGGAAAATTTTCTCGTTCTCAAGCTATGCGCGATGGCTAAACAAGTGTGTGTTTAATGGGCGTCTAACGTCTGATTGGAAGGCTTTTCACCGAGTGTGCCCGTTGTTCGTCCAGCGAGTTGTAGTACGTATTTTGGGTAGTGCTGAGACTATTGTGACGAAGGTCAGCCTGGAGGTCCTTCATCTCTCGATATGGTGCATCAAAGGTTGCGGAGGTGTGGCGTAACCAATGCAGTGAAGCTGAACGCAACTGGTCTATTTCGTCATCGCTCCAGCCTTCCTCAGCCATACGCCCCATAGCGCGATCAAATAGCCCTTGGAGCAGCAGGCGAATATGTCGATCAGATAGCCCACCACGCCCCTTCAGGGAACTGATCAACGGTGTTTTCTCGTGGGCAGATGGCTGGGGGGAGAGCTGTAAATGCTGGCGATAGCGTATCAGGTAGTTCTGGATGTATTCGTCGCGGATGCTGATCTTGGCGGCCTTGTTGCCTTTGCCCACCACATGAAACCACCAGTTGCCCATGCTATCGCGGCGGATGTCGCCCATGGTAGGCGTCCAGTTGTCACGCCCGACCAGATCGGAGACTCGCAGGTACATGGAGAACAGAGTCGCAACGATGAACAGAGTGCGTTCGTGTGTCGGGTCGGTCGCGGCCATCTGCTCGGCAGTCTCGATCACGTAGCTCCACTGCAGCGGAGTCAGGGAACGTGACGCCACATCCAAGGTGTTGCGTTGCTTGTAGATGGATTTCTGTTTTACCGCCCGGAAGGGGTTCACCTCGGTGAGACCCTCATCAATCGCGTGTTGGAAGAAGCTGCCGCAGACTGCGAATACCTGAGCCACCGATCCCTGGGACAAGCGGTAGGGACGGGAGGGAAGGGCGGCAACGGCCTCTTCGGCAATCTTGCGTTCGCGCTTGGCCACAGTGTGACTGAAAGGTCGCCATTGCAAATTGACGATGTAGGTGTCCGTGTCGAGCTTCTTGCGACCACCCACGCGCAGGAAGCGGGACTTTACGACCGGACCTATCCAGTCGGCGGGCGGGTTGAGGCAGAACTCCATGAAGGCCTCGGCGTCCCGGCGACGCAGTTCAACAAGGGGCTTGACAGCCACCAGTAGGGACCAGAGCAGCAGCCGCTCGACGTGGGTTCGATAGGAGTTGAACGTGGCTTCGTTGCCGGCGTAGGACTTCAGAAATCCCCGAACGGCGCGATAGCCCTCGACGGCCTGGAGCTCATCGGCACAACCATGGAGGAAGTCCCGAACCGCTGGAAGCTCGCCATTGAGGTGAAGAAAGTTGAGTTCGTGGAAGCGATCAAAGGTCTCGAAAAGCGGCTGGGGATGCTGCGACATGAAGTGGTTCAACCTGGGCGAATGCGTCTATATCGGTCTTTCAGCGTAGTATAGAGCAATATCCGGGTCTGGTGATTATCGGATATTGCTTAGATTTCTCCGATCAATCCTCGCTGTCCTTCTTAAAATCTGTAACCCCATGATCCTTACAAATAATACGTTTAATAACATGCAGTTACGATTGGAGTCGGATTTTTAAATGGGAGAAATGAGTCTGCCGGGCGTCCCGCCAGAGAAGCTTATAGGCCAGGAATTTAAGCTAGCGGGGAACGCTCTATCAACCATAATACCTTCCATAGGTATAAGCCAAGCTGAAAATGCCTAGATATTTCTGCAACTCGGCAGGGCGGAAGCTTTGCGCACGAATCTTTGCGCCGCTTTCTTTCAAAAAACGCATACTGCCACCAAGCAGGATATTCCAGTGCTCACCGCCTTTGTCTGTAGAAGTAATGCTTGCATGAGCTTTCATAAGCGCTTCTTTAACAATGCTTCGTATTTGTCGCACGGAAAGACCGGGGCGCCCGTGACTAGCCTCCAAGATAGGGATTTCTTCGTTCTGCTCTGGGAACGGGGGTAGTCCTCGGCTTTTTCGATAGCGTCTCAAGTAGGGCAGGAACTCTGGAGTGACTTCAACTTTCCTTAGCAGCCGACCTGGCGCCTCTAGTATCAACCACCATCTGGCATCGTCTAGAACAAAGCAATTCATGCATGGGCAGTAGTTATCAGCATTTGCAAGGTCTGCAGCATGCAAACACATAAGAGTCGTTGCTGCTATTATAAAAAGAGCACGCTCACCAGCAGGATCACCCAGCGCATGAAATTCTAGCGCTTGCAGAACCTGACCTAATTGCTCGGAAGTTAAATATCGTTCCACAGGGTAAGTAGCGCGCATTCCTCTTCCATAGAAAGTTCGTGATGATATAGCTGGATTTATCGCTATCACATCTTCCTCGCAGAGAAAACCATAAAATGAACTACAAACGCTACGAATGAAACGCAAGGTTTCCACTTTAGGGCTGCGCGCCCCTACATCTTTAGATGCTCGAATATTGAAAGGCCGCCATGATTCATTGAAAACCGAATTACCATCGACTTGAGCGAATCTAGCGGTTGTAGAAAATCCAACCCAATTTGAAGGTGGCATCTTGCAAAAAGTAATAAAATTCGTAAACGTCTCTTTATCTAGTGTCAGTACAGTTTTTTCGGCGACAATCCAGCTCCATAGGAGCAAACGTTCAACGAATGTTCGGTAATTATTAAAGGTTCCAAGCGGGTGACTATGATATGCAAGAAAGCGGATAGCGCATTTTAAGTCCGTTTCTACATCAAGATTAGCGGAGAGACTACTGAGGAAGGCTTCGATGCAGGGGTAGCGAGCGTAGTACAGCCCGAGATCGAGAGACATACTTTCGGGACCAGCAAGGACAGGCCGAGGGTCTATGACTTTTGACATTGACGATCCCATTGGTCTAAAAGGAAGTCACGAGTACTCTTGAAAAATAGCACAGTATTTAGTCTTCTTTTTAGGCTTTTTAAACAGGCAAAAGCCTCATCAGGATTCTCCTTTTTTAACCGTTAACGAGGGGGGGCAAGGGAAACCTTGACAGCGGAGAATGCTGCATCTCACTGATATCTTGGTATTTTTTTTAATCAGTCATTTTCTACTTTTTCATCAGGCGTCACAATGCTCATGAACATTTCTAGTCTGACATCTAATTTAACATAATATATATTATGCGAACTTATGACTTATCCAATGTAGGGCTCTTTACTCTCGATTTGTGTGAGTGTCGCTTAAGACTGAATCACCTACGTTGGCTCGCAGACACCTGAAACGCCGGGCTTCATCGTTCCCATGATCCATGTACCCCCATGGGCATTGAGACCTTTCGCTTGGTCATTCTCTCAACCGCATCTGCAGCACCGCTTTGCGGTCGACAATCCTAGATGCGCGCTGCGATAAATTTCCGAGACGCCATATGGGTTCGCTTCGAGTCAGTGTCTGCACAACACAACACGACGGATCGTATGGGTTGGTTGTACGTAGATCGCGATTTCCTGGATCGACACGATTCTCCGGACTGATTTATTCGGCTGACTCGGCTGCGTCTCGGTAACCAAGTTGAGCACCTTATCGCGATTCTCTTGACCCATGCGTTGGCTCAAACAATACTGTATTCATATACAGTATTTGGTTGTTACCTCCATGTCATCCGTGGTCGCGCTTGACCGGTTGATCGACGCTCGCCGCGTATGGCGAGGTCAGGTCGTTTCATCGCCATCGGGCGTAAATTTCTCAACTGGACATCATTTTCTCGACGCCGTACTGCCAGGTGGCGGCTGGCCTACGGCTGCACTCAGTGAAATTCTCACGACTGCGCCTGGCATCGGCGAGCTGAGCTTGCTGTGGCCGACCCTTGCCAGCCTGACGGTTTCAGGCGAACGGGTGGTGCTGATCTCCCCTCCTCATCTGCCCTACCCTCAGGCCTGGATTCATGCCGGCGTCGATTTACGCCAACTGAGCATCATCCAGGCAGATGGTCGCGATGCCCTGTGGGCTGCCGAACAATGCTTGCGTTCGGGCAGTTGTGGCGCGGTGTTGAGCTGGTTGCGTCAGGCCGATGATCGCTCGCTGAGACGTCTGCAAGTGGCAGCGGCTACCGGACAAACCCTGGCTTTCGCCTATCGGCCGCTGGCAGAAGCGGCCAATCCTTCACCGGCAGCACTACGACTGGTGCTCGACAGCCAGCCAGCGCAGCTACGGGTGATCAAGTGTCGCGGTGGTCTACCACCTGCGCAGCCGCTCGCGTTTGCCTGGCATTGAACCTGCCATGCTCTGGGCTTGCATCTTGTTGCCGCAACTGGCCATGGACGGCGTGCAGCGTCACCGCGCCAATCCCGACGAGCCGCTGGTGCTGCTTACCGGCTCGCCACAACGGCGCGTTCTACAGGCGGTCAACCCGGCAGCCCGAGTCCTGGGACTGAAGCCCGGCCAGTCACTGACTGCAGCACAGGCGCTGACACGTGGGTTTGCCACGGCAGAGTACGATCTGGCAGCCATCGAGCGCTGGCAGCAGTTTCTGGCTGCCTGGGCCTATGGGTTCAGTGCCCAGGTCAGCCTGCACTATCCGCGCTGCCTGCTGCTGGAGGTGCAGTCCAGTCTGGAACTGTTCGGCCCCTGGCCGCGTTTCGAAGCACGCCTGCGCGCCGAGCTTTCGGCACTGGCCTTCCAGCACCGTATTGCCGTCGCGCCGAATCCGGCAGCAGCCCGAGTGCTGGTCAATATCGGTGATGGGTTGATGGCAAGTGATGAGCGGATGCTCAAGCAGATGCTCGATCCTTTGTCAGTGGATCGACTCGGGCTATCCGCCACGCTGATCACGGCCTTCAATCGCATGGGGCTCAGGCAGTTGCGGCAGCTGTTGGCTCTGCCGCGTGACAGCCTGGCCAAGCGTTTCCCTGCCGAAGTGCTACGTCATCTCGATACCCTGTCTGGCCAGCGTCCGTTAGCGCTGGATTTCTTCATGCCTGCGGATGTTTTCGATACCCGTATCGAGCTGAATTTCGAAGTGGAATCGCATCAGGCGCTGCTGTTCCCGTTGCGCCGGCTGACAGCCGATCTGGCGGCTTACCTGGCCTGTCGTGATAGTGGCGTGCAGCGTTTCACCCTGCACCTGGAACACCGCGCGGGTGCCGATACGCAGATACAGGTGGGTCTGCTCAGCGCCGAGCGTGATCCCGGCATGCTGTTCGAGCTGACACGCGCCCGTCTGGAGCATCAGCAGCTACCAGCCCCGGTGCTGGCCGTGCGGCTGGAGGCGCGTGAATTGCCGACCTTCGCGCCGCAGCATCAGCAACTGTTCGACGAGCGTCCACAGCAGAACCAGCCTTGGGAGCAATTACGCGAGCGGCTAAGGGCGCGCCTCGGTGATGACGCTCTGCATGGCCTCGGTGCCAGAGCCGATCACCGCCCCGAGCATGCCTGGCAAAATGAACCTACCAACCCCTTGCTGCCTCCCTGCGGCCCGCGCCCCGGCTGGCTGCTGAGCGAACCCCAACCGCTGCGTGAGGCCTCACTGCGCATCCTCTCCGGCCCGGAGCGCATCGAGTCCGGTTGGTGGGATGGCGAGGATGTGCGCCGCGACTATTACGTGGTGCAAACCCGTGCCGGTCAGCGCGGCTGGGCGTATCGCCCGGTCGGCAGTGATGGGCCATTGCTGCTGCATGGCTGGTTCGCATGAGCGATTACGCCGAGCTGCATTGCCTGTCCAACTTCAGTTTCCAGCGCGGCGCGTCCAGTGCGCAGGAGTTGTTCGAGCGTGCGGCAAGGCTGAACTATCGCGCCTTGGCAATCACCGATGAATGCACCCTGGCCGGCATCGTGCGTGCCTGGGACGCCTCGAAGAAAACCGGGGTAAAGCTGATCGTAGGCAGCGAGGTGCAGATCGAGAAAGGCCCGAAGCTGGTGCTGCTGGCCGAAAACCTGACGGGCTATCAGGCGCTATGCAGCCTGATCACCCGCGCGCGGCGCAGGGCGGCAAAAGGCACCTACCGATTGCTTCACGAGGATTTCGTCGCGCCGCTCGATGGCCTGCTGGCCATCTGGCTTAACGACGGCGATGGCGACGCCAGCGCCCTGCCCTGGCTTCGCTCGCTGTTTCCCGAACGCTTGTGGCTGGGCGTTGAGTTGCATCGTGGCGCGGACGATACCGCGTGCCTGCAGCGCCTGCTCGAGCTGGCAGGCGATCACGACCTGCCGGCCGTGGCCTGTGGCGACGTACACATGCATGCCCGTGGCCGCCGCGCCCTGCAGGATTGCATGACCGCCATCCGTCATCATCTGCCCGTGGCAGAGGCCGGCGCCTATCTGTTTGCCAATGGCGAACGGCATCTGCGCCGAGTTGAGGAGCTGGCCGAGCTGTATCCGCCCGAACTGCTCGCACAGAGCCTGCGCATCGCCGAGCGCTGCCACTTCGATCTCGATCAACTGGAGTATCACTACCCGCACGAGCTGGTACCGGAAGGTCATGATCCCACCTCCTGGTTGCGCGTTCTGGTGGAACGTGGCGCCGCCGAGCGCTGGGGCAAGAACGTACCGGCCGCCGCTCGCGCGCAGATCGAACACGAGCTGGCACTGATCGCCGAACTGGAATACGAAAGCTACTTTCTGACCGTGCACGACATCGTCCGCTTTGCCCGCGAGCAGCACATCCTCTGCCAGGGCCGGGGGTCGGCGGCCAACTCGAGCGTCTGTTTCGCCCTGGGTATCACCGAGCTGGACCCCACCCACAGCCGGTTGTTGTTCGAGCGCTTTCTCTCTCGCGAGCGCAACGAGCCGCCGGATATCGACGTCGATTTCGAGCATGAACGCCGTGAAGAAGTCATCCAGTACGTGTTTCGTCGCTACGGTCGAACGCGTGCGGCGCTCACGGCCGTGGTCAACACCTATCACGGCGCCGGGGCGATACGCGACGTCGCCAAGGCCCTCGGCTTGCCGCCTGATCAGGTCAATACGCTGGCTGACTGCTGTGGCCGCTGGAGCAGCGGCCCGCCAGCGCCCGAGCGCCTGCTGGAGGCGGGGTTCGATCCGCAGAATCCACTGCTCAGGCGCGTGCTGATACTGACCGGCGAGTTGATGGGGGCATGCCGAGATAAGGAGAAAATTCATTCATTTGGTCTGTAGAGTTATGTTTTTAAAGGATATTTTCTACAGAAAAGGCTGTTTCAGATGCGTGGTCTATCTTTTCCAGTTGACTTAGGAAAGGAGTGATCCATGGCATCCCTCGAACGTACTGCCTATCCAGTTCTGTCGCGCTCGTATTCAAGGGCCGAGCTGCAGCGCGAATTCACATTTTCCGAGGAAGAAGTTACCTGGATCAAAAGTCGCGCCAATGCTGCATTCCGACTGAACCTCGCTGTTTTGTTCAAGACCTTCCAGGTACTCCGATACTTTCCAGAAATCGCTGAGGTACCTGAGCCAGTCGTTGATTTCATCCGTACTCAAATAGGCCTGCGCAGTAAGGTCGCCCTATCGCCCTACAAATGGATGCAGCTTTACCGTCATATGAACGCAGTGCGAGAGCGGCTCGGGGTGCAGCCGTTCTATGGCTCTGATGGTCAGGGCATTGCAGTCGCGCATGCGCAGTTGATGGCTCCTCTCCTCGAACAGCGTGCGGACATTATCAATGCGGTGATCGACGAACTACTGCGTCAAAACTATGAGCTGCCCGCCTACTCGACCCTGAACGACCTGGCGGAGCACGCGCGGGCAGACGCCCAGGACAAAATATTCAACCTGGTGGTAACCAGAACCCCAATCGAGGTGATCTACAAGCTGAAAGAACTGCTCGACACTGACTTCGGCCGACGCCAAAGCGACTTCAATGCCCTGAAGCAGGCGCCCAAGAAGCCGTCCCGCAAGCACTTGGAAGTACTGATCGATCACTTGGCCTGGCTGGAAAGCTTCGGGAATCTCGACGCTATATTTGAGTGCATCGTCGATACTAAGATCCGCCACTTCGCTGCCCAGGCAGCAGCATCGGACGTCTCCGAGCTGAAGGACTGCTCGCTACCGAAACGCTACACGCTGATGCTGGCTTTGATCTATCGCATGCGCGTGCGGACACGAGATCACCTGGCCGAGATGTTCATCCGACGGATTTCGACGATTCATAAACGCGCCAAGGAGGAGTTGGAGCAAATCCAGGCTAGGCAACGCCAGAAGCTGGAGCAGTTGGCAGCGACCCTGGACGGCGTGGTGCAGATTCTGGTTCAAGAACCGGATGATCAGGAGGCCGGCAGCCTGATTCGCGAATACCTCTCCCCCGATGGCAATCTGGATCGGTTGCGCGAGACTTGCGCCGAAGTTCAGGCTACCGGTGGTAACAACTACCTGCCGCTGATCTGGAAGCACTTCAGGTCTCATCGATCGCTGTTATTCCGCCTCAGCCACCTTCTTCAACTGGAGCCCACGACTCAGGATCGGTCGCTGATTCAGGCACTTCAATTGATCCAGGACAGCGAGAACCTACACCGAGAGTGGATCGACGAGCACGTTGACTTGTCGTTTGCGTCGGATCGCTGGGTCAAGGTCGTTCGCCGTCCTTCCAGTGAGGGACCACCGACCAACCGGCGCTATCTGGAGGTTTGCGTTTTCTCTTACATGGCCAGCGAGCTGCGATCCGGCGACATGTGCGTGCAAGGGTCGGAATCCTTCGCCGACTATCGCAAGCAGTTGCTGCCCTGGGAAGAATGTCTCCAGCGACTACCGGCCTACTGCGAAAAAATGGGGTTGCCTGGTACAGCGAAGGACTTTGTTGCCTCTCTCAAGACCCAGCTTGAGGAAACAGCGCAGCAACTAGACGAGAAATTCCCATCATGCCGAGGGGATGTATCGATCAACGAAACCGGCGAGCCGGTTCTCCGCCGAGTGACCGCTCGAGATATACCGCCCTCGGCTATCTCGCTACAGACTGCGCTCATGCAGCGCATGCCGGCCAGGCATGTGCTCGACATCATGGCCAACATCGAGCATTGGATTCAGTTCACTCGGCATTTCGGGCCGATGTCCGGTAACGAGCCGAAGCTCAAAGAGCCTGCCGAGCGCTACCTGATGACGATCTTCGCCATGGGCTGCAACCTAGGCCCTAACCAGGCCGCGCGGCATCTGGCCGGTAATGTAACGCCACACATGCTGTCCTACACGAATCGCCGTCACCTCTCGCTGGAGAAGCTGGACAAGGCCAACCGCGAGTTGGTGGAACTCTACCTACAGCTTGACCTGCCCAAGCTCTGGGGCGATGGCAAGGCGGTGGCCGCGGACGGTACGCAGTTCGACTTCTATGACGACAATCTGCTGGCCGGCTACCACTTCCGCTACCGCAAAATGGGGGCTGTGGCCTACCGGCATGTGGCCAACAACTACATCGCCGTGTTCCAGCACTTCATCCCGCCGGGTATCTGGGAGGCGATCTATGTGATCGAGGGGCTACTCAAAATAGACCTCAGCGTCGAACCCGATACGGTGTACTCGGACACCCAAGGGCAATCGGCCACGGTGTTTGCCTTCACCCATCTGCTGGGCATCAACCTGATGCCGCGTATCCGCAACTGGCGCGACCTGGTGATGTGCCGGCCGGATCGCGGCGTATCATACAAGCACATCAACCGCCTGTTCACCGACACTGCCGACTGGCACCTGATCGAAACTCACTGGCAGGATCTGATGCAGGTCGCGCTATCAATCCAGGCCGGCAAAATCTCCTCGCCTATGCTGCTGCGAAAACTCGGTTCCTACAGCAGGCGCAACAAGCTCTACCACGCGGCACAGGCGCTGGGCAGCGTGATCCGCACGATATTCCTGCTCAACTGGATCGGTAGCCGCGAGCTGCGCCAGGAAGTCACGGCAAACACCAACAAGATCGAGTCCTACAACGGATTCTCCAAGTGGCTGTCCTTCGGCGGCGATGTGATTGCTGAGAACGATCCGGACGAGCAACAGAAGCGACTGCGCTACAACGACATGGTGGCCTCGTCGGTGATCCTGCAGAACACTGTGGACATGATGCGTATCCTGCAGAAACTGGCCCGCGAGGGCTGGCAGTTTACTGATGAGGACGTGTCGTTCCTAAGTCCCTACCTGACCAGCAACGTCAAACGCTTTGGCGAGTTCAACCTCAAGCTCAATCGGCCACCGGAGCCTTGGATCAAGGATTCGGTATTCCAGCAGGCTGCCGGCTTGCTACGAGTCAATACGGCCAGCAAGGCCGATGCCGAGGAGGCAACATGATTGAGGTTCCGCCGGCGTCTTTTCAGACTACTCCTTACGGCGAAGTGGATTCTGTAGCACTGGAAAGGCTGCGAGCGAACTTCGACACCACCCGGCTTCTGAAGTTGGTTGGCCGACTGGATGCATGTCTGGCAGAGTTGGGTGGAATTAATGACATGCGCGACGAGCTACTGCGGTTGCATGCAATGGCGCTGACGGTAATCGAGGGCGTCGTACCGACAGTCCCAACTGAGAATGTCAGCATTTGGGAAGCGGCCGAATCGGTACGGCTAGATCTCGAAACGCTGAGTTCTTGGATACGCATTGCTCAGATGACGATTGCACCGTTGGGTGATCTTGTTCCAGGCCATGAACGATAGCTGGCGTTGGGCTCAAGCCAAACTCGGTGCAGGTTTGAGTCCTGAAAAAGAAAAGCCGCCCGTAGGCGGCATAGTAAGAGGGGCACACGGATGAAACTGCAATATAGCTTGGGATCTCTGCATCGTCACGCTACCGTTCGGTATGCCGTTACTGGCATTACACTTTAAGCATATCGACTATCCAAGCCTTCATCGCACACAAGGCCAATGGACTTGTACTACAAGTTCCACCCTCCAGTGCAATCTTGAGTTGCTCTATATCGACTTGTTGCAAGTATCGTTCGGCATCGTCTAATCGCTGCTCACCGCCAAAGCCGCCACCGCGCATTTCAGCCAGAGCTTGCTCCTTGCTCCAGCCCTGATAAACGATGCGATATAGAGCCGCAATCAGGCCAGTTCTATTTTGTCCATGCTTACAGTGAATCAGCACAGAACCGAGCTCTTGTGACTGTCGAATGCTCCGTAATGCTGCGATCACATCCGTATCATCAACTCTGTCAGTATGGAATGGCAGGTGAATCTGGCGCATTTTTGGATCATGCAGCCAAGCTGAGTCGCTACGTTGATAGAAATTGATCACTGTCGTGACGCCCAGTTCTTTGAGCATCGGTTCAGCCTCATTATCAGGCAAGGCACTGCGATAGAGATTTGGCTGTATCCGATACAGGTTAAACCGCTCATCTAGCGGCTCCGCCCAACTCTGTGGCCGAGTCTCGCCAGCCAGGCTCTGAATTGTAGGCGCGGCACTCCAGGCCATGCTAACAGGCAGTGCTACCAATGCAGCGACCAATACCAGCGCTGCCAGGCACAGGCGAAGAAACCATAGAAGACCTTGCATCAGTTCTGTCCTCCCGCTAAATCAGGCGCAAGCTGAGACAGTTGCATTGGTTGTGGCGCTTTATAGAGAATCCACCGGTAGCACAGCACTCCGATCAGCCAGTCGAACAACAAGGTCCACAAGTTATGCGAGAGGAAATGCGCGCCCTGCATCATACGTCCTAGCGAAAACACGGCTCCCAGTCCCAACGCAACAACTAAAGCAATGCGAGCGGTGCGAGGACGCCTGTCGCGCAGTGCGAAAAACAGAGCCAACAGAGAGAACCCTGCCGAGGCATGCCCCCCTGGCCAACAGCGCCCTGGCTTTTCGGTTGGCGCGCGCTCGCTGAGCAAAGGTGTAAAAGTTTCTGCTCCCCCGAACTCGCTCAAACTCCATGGACAGTGCACGCCAGTCAGTGTTTTCAGCGGAGTGACAATACTGGTTGATAAAGCCAATGCCAGTACCAGGTAACCTAGTTGACGACGAAAAGGACTTAACCTGGTTGGCATCAGACTTAGTGCGAAACCGAAAATGGCCATTACGCCCACGAAAATAACAGCTTGCTTCGCCCGGTCATGGAGTATGTCTTCCAGCCAGAAGCTGTGACGACCAATAAAGCCCTGGCCCGGCTCGTAAAACAGTTCTGCCAAAGCGAAATCAACTCCACTAGGGTCAAGCAACAACAGTAAGGCCATAAGCCCTAATGGAATACCTATCGCAAGACGGAAATCAAAGTAGCGAGAAGCGCTTTCTGAGCGGTCGGCCGTCATTTCAGTAGCTCCAAATCAAAGCACCGCCAGGCGGTGCCTGTAATGCATGAGTGGGTTAACGCAGGCCCAACTTTTCATCCGGCAGTAACCCTGACCGCCAAGCTATAAGTCCCTTCTGAAAGGCATAGCTAGCACCCTGGTAGTAGGCGATATCGCGACGCAGCAGCCCGTCATCGGTGCCAATTATCGACTCATGGCTCAACCCCAATGCGTCTTCATGTTTGCGCATGCCACGCCTTGGACTGAGAATGGCCAGATTATTGCCATCGAACAGTCCTAGGTGCTGGTAGTTGCCAACCAGAGCGCGCCCAGCAGTGCGATCCTCTCGCAGCACGTTGCGCCCGAAAAACGTTGAGACATAGTCGATATTGAGCATGCCCAGCAAAGTTGGAGCCAGGTCGATCTGACTGACAACATCGGTGAACTCTCTAGGTTCGATATGTTCCGGAGCGTAAATAAACAGCGGGATGTGGTAGTTGGCCACCGGCAGATCTTCCTTACCGGCGCTGCCTGCAGTGTGATCGGCGACGAAGACGAACAGCGTGTCCTTGAACCAGGGTTTTTCCCGCACTTGGGCAAGGAGTTGGCCAATGGCGTAGTCGGTATACTTCACCGCTCCTTCGCGACCGTCACCGGAAGGTATGTCGATGCGACCTTCAGGGTAGGTATAGGGTCGATGATTTGAGGTGGTCATCAATTGCAGGAAGAAAGGTTTGCCGGCTGCATGGTCGGCATCTGCAATTTTGAGGGCTTGTTTATAGAGGTCTTCATCCGACATGCCCCAGGCGTTTTTGAAAGCAATATCCGCCTCGGCGACGCTGCTTTGGTCAACGATGCGATAGCCGTTGCCGCCAAAAAAAGCATTCATGTTGTCGAAGTAACCACGCCCGCCGTAGAGAAATGCACTGTCATACCCTTGGGCGGCGAACTGCTGACCTAGACTTGCATAACCAGCTTCACGACCAATACGCTTGACGATCGAACGCCCCGGCGTTGGTGGAATAGACAGGGTGATGGCTTCTAGGCCACGGTCAGTTCGGGTACCCGTGGCGTAAAAGTTACTGAATGCCAGACTCTGCTTGCGTAGCGCGTCCAAATTCGGGGTCAATCCGCGGTTGTCACCGAAACTGCCCAAGTATTTGGCACTCAAACTCTCGATGGTCACCAGTACTACGTTCAGGCGTTTTGGTTGCCCTGGATTATCGATTTCACGGCGAATGTCTAGCGGATCACTGCCTATGAAACGGGCATTGGGCTCGCTCACCTCGCTTCGTAACAACCCGGCGACTTCGGACTCCGGCAGGGTCGAGTAAAACTGCTGGTAGTCCAGTTCGTTATTCCGAAACGCAGCAAAGAACTGGAAAGGCCCATTGCTCGCCAGCTCGCGCTGATAGGCATTACCACCTATTCCACGGGGGGAGTTCTGCCCAACAAAAGCGCTACTAAGCCCGGCCAGCAAGAGCAAAACACCCAGACTATATAAAGCTTGCTTAGGTGCCATGCGTGGGGCATCCAAGGCAGCTGCTAGGGGGCGGCGAAGGATGTATGTCAGACCAATGGCCAAGATGGCGAGCAATGCCAGTAAGGGGTAAATCGGGTAGGACTCAAGAATGTTGTTGATCACCTCCTCGGAGTACACTAGGTAGTCGACGGCGATGAAATTGAAGCGTACGCCGAATTCGTCCCAAAACAGCCATTCCGCAACAGCAGTGAACAGCATGACGAATAGACTGAGGGCCATGGCGCTGGCCATAAACTTTTTGTGCCAGCGCTGCTGCCAAATCGCGCGCGGGCAAAGCAGCAGGTAAAGCGCCATTGGCAAGGTCGCGTAAAGCAGGAAGCTCAAGTCGTAGATCATCCCTATGGCATACAAGCCCATAAGGTTCGAAATGCTGATATTCGCATCTGCCAGGTGGCTAACCAGCAACAGGCTGCGAGTCAGAGTGAATACCGTTAGCCACGCCAGCACGACGATGGATAAGTAGCGAATTTGCGCATAATGAAGCTGGGGCATCGTATGATCCTTTTTGGATGAACGGGCCGCAGTCTGCATTTGCCTCTGTTAGTAGCCTGTCAAAGCGACGTGAAAAAAGCGTCAAAATCAAAGAGTAATCAGCCGATGCGTATTCTGGTCATCGAAGACAACCGCGACATCCTGGCCAATGTGCTGGACTACCTGCAGCTAAAGGGCTTCGGCGTCGACTGCGCGCAGGATGGCTTGAGCGGCTTACACCTAGCCAGCACGGGGCACTACGATTTGATCGTGCTTGACATCATGCTGCCGGGCATCGACGGTTATCAGGTGTGCAAACGCCTGCGTGAGGATGGCCAGAGCGAGGTACCAATCCTTATGCTGACTGCCCGTGATGCGCTTGACGACCGGCTGCACGGCCTCAACGTCGGAGCTGACGACTATCTGATCAAACCCTTTGCCCTATCCGAGTTAGTCGCGCGTATCGAGGCGATCCTGCGCCGCAGCCAAGGCAGCCGAAAACGCCAATTGAAAGTAGCGGATCTGATCTATGACCTGGATACGTTGCATGTCAGTCGAGCAGGCCGGCCGCTCAAGCTGAATCCCATTGGTCTAAAGCTATTAGCTGTGTTGATGCAGAAAAGCCCGGCCGTGGTACGCCGCGAAGTACTGGAGGAAGCGCTCTGGGGAGATGACTGCCCCGATAGCGATAGCTTGAGAAGCCATATCCACCAACTCCGTCAGGTTCTCGATAAACCCTTCAATACAGAGCTGCTGCATACTCAGCATGGTGTTGGTTACCGCCTTGCGGAGAAAACTGATGGAATCTAAACAACCTTTTGCACGGCGCATCCTGCTTGCCTTTGTATTGATGACCGTAATGGTAAGCGGCATCTTTTCCATAGGCATCGTAGCGGTGGTGCACTTTGTCGAAGAACATCTGGTTTCCGAGGAGTTACAGCGGGAACTGAATACCGTGCTGCACCAGGATATCAATCGAGGTCGGCCACCACGTTTGGACTCTAGTACCCGATTTTTCGCCTCTAGCCATTCCGAATATGCCATTCCCGAGCAGTATGCAAATCTGGAAGAAGGCTTCAATGAGGTCGTCGATGGCAATGAGGCGTTCTATGTCTATGTCCAGGAAATCAACAATCAGACCTATCTATTGGTGCAAGAACAACACGAGTTCGAGGCCCGTGAGCAAGTTCTATTCGATGTTGTACTAGCAGGCTTCCTACTGAGCATCGCTGGCGCATGGGGGCTAGGGCTCGTCATGGCGCGTAAGGTCATGGCGCCCATTAGTCGCTTGGCTCAGCAGGTACGTCATCGCGACCAATTGCACTCTTTGGCTCCGCCACTTGCTCCCGAATACCCTGATGACGAAATTGGTCAACTGGCAGCTGCTTTTGACAGCACGTTGGGCCAAGTACGTCAGTCACTGGAGCGTGAACGGCTATTCACCAGTGATGTCAGCCATGAATTGCGCACCCCACTAATGATCATTGCCACGTCCTGTGAGTTGCTTGCAGAGGCGGCACTGGGGCAACGCGAGCGTGGGCAAATTGAACGTATAGACCGGGCTTGCGAGGAGATGCGCGAGCTGGTCCAGACCTTCCTGCAACTGGCCAGAGACAAAACTAATGAGACAGCCTTTGTGGCGAGTAGCAGTTTATCCTCGGTGGCCACCGAGCAAGCCGAGCGTTGGGGCCCAATGCTCAGAGAAAAAAACCTGGATTTCCAGTGCATTGAAGAGGGCACGGATGATGGTCGCTACAATCCTACTTTTCTCAATACGGTGATGGCCAACCTACTGCGAAACGCACTGCATTACACCGAGAGGGGGGTTGTACGCCTAGTAATAGGATCTGGAGAGTTTCGCGTAGAGGATAGTGGCAGCGGCATTCCTTTCGAGCATCACGAGCAGATTTTCCAGCCCTTTGTACGTGGTACACAGGCGCGAGGGGATGGTTTGGGTCTGGGTCTTTCATTAGTAAAACGCATCTGTAGCAAGCAAGGTTGGACGATCTCGGTTCATAACCTACCCGGTGGGGGAGCATGCTTCAGCGTAACCTTGAAAAGCGTTGTTTGACGATTTTTTCACATCCTTTTGACAGGGCCATGATGCCCAACCCCCTAGTGTGGCGAGCGTACCTTCTTGTGGACGCCTCGCCATGTCGAAACCAAATCCCGTCGAACTCGAATTTTCCCGTAAATATGACCAAGAGCATGCTCAGCAGTACCTGATTAAGCATCAGGATGGCTTGGCTCGGCAGCTGTCGCACTGGCGCGATATTCAGGTGGCGCGCAGGGCTCTAAAGCTAGCGGATGATCCCAATTTGGTGCTGGATTTGCCCTGTGGTGCTGGGCGTTTCTGGCCCATGCTTTGCGAGCAACCCAATCGGGTGATCCTCGCCGCCGATAACTCAGCCGATATGCTCGCTACAGCATGCGCCGCACAACCGCCAGAGGTAGTCTCGCGGGTGAATACCTTCCAGACTTCGGCGTTTGATATTGACCTGGGTGTCAATGCGGTGGACTGCATCTTCTGCATACGTCTGCTGCATCACATCGAATCATCTGAGCACCGCCTGGCCATTCTGCGTGAATTCCATCGCGTTAGCCGCGATAGCGTAATCCTTTCGCTCTGGGTTGATGGCAACTACAAGGCATGGAAGCGTCGTCGCCTGGAACAGCGGCGCGCAGATGAAGGCCGGGCGTCACAAAACCAAAACCGTTTTGTCGTAGCCAAGTCAGTTATTGAGGATGAATTTAAACAAGCCGGTTTCCGTGTCGTCGATCACCTGGATTTCCTGCCAGGCTACGCCATGTGGCGCACCTATGTGCTGCGCAAGGAGGTCTGAGCCATGGGTGTAATGACCGAAAAGGTATCGCCGCAGCTCATCACGACAGAGTTTGATCGCTGGTGGAATAGCTCCGGTATCTGGGTTGAACCGGCCAACAAGCGACGTGGTGGCGAAAGCGGCGTTCAGTTGTTGCAACAGCGCGATTTAATGCGGCCACCCTTGTACTGCAAGCGCCAGGTTGGACATACCTACCGAACTTTGTTGCATCCGTTTGGCCGCCCGACCATCTTGCGAGAACTGCAGGCCTATCGCGCTTTTGCCCGCCTGGGCATCAAGACACCTAACGTCGTTTACTGCACTGCACGACAGCAGCATGGTGCCTGGCAGGCGCTGCTGGTGACTGAAGCCCTGCAAGGCTTTGTCAGCCTAGAGCAGTGGTACGCTGTTGAGAATAGTGCCGAGCTTACGAAGGCTGCACTGATACAACTCGCAGCAACCCTAGCACGCTTGCATTTGGCGGGCTGGCAGCATGGTTGCTGTTATCCCAAGCATATCTTCGTCAAATCCCAGGTTAACGAAGGCGGCACGGTGACGGTCGAAATAGCCTTGCTCGATCTCGAAAAAAGCCGCCGACGTCTACGAATCAAAGACGCTGCTCGCCGTGACCTAGGCCAGTTAGGGCGGCACCGTGGAAACATGCCTGAAACTGATCTGTTGTTTCTCCACCAGGCCTATCAGCAAGCGCTGAACAACTCTGCTGGAGTGCTGCAGCCATGAGCAACATGCCACAGAGCGACGAATTGGATGCCCTCTCGTTTAAAGGCCGCAGCGGCTTTACTCGCATTATTTATGCCACTAGATACTCGCTGGCAGGCTTGCGGGCAGCGTTTCAAGGCGAAGCCGCTTTCAGGCAACTGCTGTTATTAAATGCAGTGCTTCTGCCGCTGGCCTGTGTGGTGGACGTGACCCGCAGTGAGCGCGTACTGCTAATGCTCGTGCCGATGCTGGCGCTGGTAGTGGAGCTACTCAACTCAGCCATAGAGAGCACTGTTGACCGTATTTCCCTGAGCATCCACCCACTGTCTAAACAAGCCAAGGATATGGGAAGTGCGGCGCAACTCATTGCACTGATACTAATTGCCCTTACTTGGGGTTTAATCCTGTTATAGCTTCCAATTCTTAAATTATAGAAGGCTACCCACTATGCCTCCCCGCATACCAGCGTCCGCTGATGCCTACAATGCGAAAGAAAAACTTGGCCTAAGCGAACACCTTACTTTCCTTTTTGGCAGTGCAGCGCTGTTAGTAACTTTGCTGACCCTGTTACGCGTGGCTCTATTGCTTTTCAACCGAGAACTGATTGGAGCTACCGCGTGGACCAGCCTGGCAGAAGCGTTTTTTAATGGCCTGCGTTTCGATTTGCGCTTAGTGGTCTATATCTGCGCACCACTGACCCTGGCATTGGCATATCGCCCGGCAATGATCCGCCGGACATGGCAACGCATTTGGCTAGGAACTTGCGCAGCGGTAGCTATCCTGCTGGGCATGATTGAGCTGAACTTCTATCGAGAGTTTCATCAGCGTCTCAACGCATTGGTCTTTCAATATTTGCAAGAAGACCCGGCAACTGTGCTGAGCATGCTCTGGTATGGCTTTCCAGTGCTGCGCCTACTGGGTGCCTGGCTGGCGTTGAGCACCCTCTTTTTCGTATTGCTGGGTTGGCTGGATATACGTACTCGTGGCCAGTCCCGCTCAACCGTCGAGTCGCGCCGAACAATGAATAAGCTCGGTCATGGTATGGCGCTGCTGCTTTGTCTGGCTATATCGGTCGTTGTGGCGCGAGGTACTTTGCGGCAAGGGCCGCCACTACGCTGGGGGGATGCATTTACCACAGACTCAATGTTTGCCAACCACCTAGGCCTCAATGGCACCTTGAGCCTTTATGCCGCGGCCAAGAACCACTACTCAGGTGATCGCGCCGACAAGGTTTGGAAGAGCCGCATGCCCGCAGATCAAGCGACGACCCTGACACGCGATCTCTTATTCACCGAACACGACCGCCTAGCAGACCAGAACACAGCAGCGATCCGCCGCGATTTCCAGCCCCCACAAGACAGGCGCCTGCCGATCCGCAATGTCGTAGTGATTCTGATGGAGAGTTTTGCTGGGCACTTTGTTGGCGCGCTCGGCAGCGAAGCTGGCATCACACCGAACTTCGACCGACTGGCTCAGGAGGGTGTGCTGTTTCGCCGCTTCTTCGCTAATGGCACCCATACCCATCAAGGCATGTTTGCCAGCATGGCCTGTTTCCCAAATTTACCCGGTTTCGAGTACTTGATGCAGACTCCGGAAGGAGGCCACCAATTCTCCGGTCTGGCTCAGTTGCTTAGCACTCGCGACTTCGACGATCTGTATGTCTACAACGGCGATTTTGCCTGGGATAACCAACGTGGCTTTTTCAGTAACCAGGGCATGACAAGGTTTATCGGTCGTAATGATTTTGTTGACCCCGTGGTATCAGACCCGACATGGGGAGTGGCTGACCAGGATATGTTTGATCGCGCTGCAGAAGAACTGCTCAAGCAAGACCCAAAGAAACCCTTCTATGCACTCCTTCAAACGCTTTCAAACCATACGCCATACGCGCTGCCAGGTGTGTTGCCTATTGAGCCCGTCACAGGACAAGGTTCGCTTGACCAGCACCTGACAGCTATGCGTTATTCTGACTGGGCTCTTGGACGATTTTTTGAAAAGGCTCGTAAAGCGCCTTATTTCAAAGACACCCTATTCGTGATCGTGGGTGACCATGGCTTTGGTGCGCAAGAGCAGTTAACCGAGATGGATTTGTACCGATTCCATGTACCCATGCTGTTGATCGCGCCGGGCGTCCAAGACGCCTTTGGTAAGACCCAGGATGTCGTCGGCAGTCAGGTTGATATCGTCCCAACCATCATGGGCCGGCTTGGAGAGCCTGTGCGCCACCAGTGCTGGGGGCGCGACTTGTTGAGCTTGCCAGATGGCGACAGTGGCTTTGCCATTGTGAAACCCTCGGGCAGTGACCAGACAGTAGCCATGATCAGTGGCGAACGTATGCTGGTATTGCCTAAGGACATGCCTCCACGCAGCTATCAATACACTTTGGGCCCGCATCCGCAAGGTGCGCTGACGCCTGCTACAGAGCTGGATGACCGTTTGGGTAAGCAACTACAGGCCTACCTGCAGACCGCAACCAATAGCCTACTCAGTAATACGACAGGCGTTGAGGATAGTATTTCGAATAAACCTGAGACACCTATAAGCACTCTGTCCGTGGTAGAAAAGAATGCGCAGGAAAATTGAATATCTGAATTGTAAGCAGTCGGGTTCTATCCCGTTAACGCGGACACTTTCGGATGGCGGAGTGAATTCACCAGTGCAGACTACCAGCGCTTTCTGAACCGCAACACGCTGGTTTGTCGCATGAGTGCACATCACTTCTGGGTGTACTGGGCTTTGTACTGTACATGAATCGCTTGCAGATAGGGCCGAGGAACGCACGCTAACCCGATTGTTTGGCGATAAATTCGCCAGCTACTGTGCTCGGGTACGACGCTGGATATGACTGGAAGTTTAATGACTAGAGATGCACTGGAGCAGAATCAAGTACCGATCTACTTCGTTGCGGTGATTGTCGCGGCGATTGCAGGACTGCTGGCCACGACTGTGGCCCAGGGATTGTCGGTTCTGGTTACGCCCGCCATCGCCGTGCTGATGTATGCGATGTTTCTGCAGATTCCATTCCTCAACCTTCGGGATGCAGGTGTGTGGCCAGTTGGAGTGCAAATTACTGGTCAGTGGTTGTGCAAGGCGCTGGTTTCGATCCTATTCGCAGATCGAACCGCCATCGGAACGAATTTCCGTCAGCGGGGGGGCTAAATCGGGCCAAAAATTCAGATTCTATAATCGCTCTATAATCACTTTATAATCGTCTATAAAGCTCATTCTAGAGAGATCCGGCAGCCTGCAGAGGCCGGCGGACCCATAAGCTTTGATCTGCTTTCGCGTGTGGACTCATTGATTGCAATCAGCTTTCGGGCTTGGTCTTCTTCACCGGCGGCAGAAAAAACATTGGCCTCTGTGGAGGGGCAATCAGCGTGTCAGTGGATTTGATGCTTGTGCCCTTGCGGCGTTTCGTTTTTCCGTCCTTGCCGACCGCAAGCACATCACCTGTAGCGATCGCCATATCCAGAGCCTGCTTTACACGTAGCTCGTCGGCCATGGTGTAATTCGTCAGTCCGGTCATTAGTCCGCTGAACGGCTGCCGCTCACGATCATAAACCTGCCTGGGGAGGAGTTCTGAGAGCTCATCACGGATGCGATCGGCCGTTGCGTCATCAAAATGGTGTTCATCCAAAAGAAGATCAGGCTGCCCAGTTACGGCGATATCGCGATTGGCGTCATATCCGAAAAAACTGGACGGTGACAACATATGGGAAAAATTATTGCCGTACTTCCAGTGAATCTTCTTCATTACATCGTTGGCACGGTAGTTGTTCGCCAGGTGGATAAACCAATAGGCCATCGGGTTGTTGCCAGCTGGACGGATGAAAAATACGGTCATGTACTCCGCGCCGCTTTCTTGTTTGATCCCCTCCGAAAGGAAGCGCTGAATGATGTATTGCCAATTTCGAGGCTGATGTGCCTTCAACTCCTTCAGCGTGCTCCATGGCACATGGTGATCTAAGCCGATATTGGAAATGGCTTTGCGGTTGGCCTGTCGGTCAGCAAGGTACGTAACCAGGAAGTCGACATTGAATGTAAGCAGAACCTCTGCACTGCTCAGATTCTGGAAAATCCATTTGATCTTGGGAAATGGTACGTCGCCGTATCCATACTGGTCCAAGAGAAAAAGCACGCGTTCGCCTTTCCCAAAGAGCTTGAGCTTTTGCGCGATGATTGGTAGGGCCTGGGTGAATTCAGCGCTATGTAGGTGTACATCTCTACCCACTCGTGAGGCATGGCCGCGAGCGGCCAGTACAGCGTGCAGGCAAGCAATGTTTTCAGGTTTCACATCTACGAAATAATGCTGCGAGCGAATGGTGCGCGGCTTGATGCGACCCTGGTTGTTACGCACCTCTGATTCTTGAATGGCCTCCAGTGCAATTACTGGAGAGCCGAAGTGAGTACCTCCAGCGCCGTCATGGTAGATGCCACCGCCGCTGAAACCATCAACTATGGACAGCCCCAGCTCCGGCATCTGCTGATTCCGCATCAGAACATCAATGTAGACCTGTATATAATCATCAATAATCTGATGTTTGATCCTGCTGTGCGGATCAATGGTCGGGAAGGTCTGCGTTCCCCAATCCCAACGATACTTCTCTTCATCCTTGGCCATCTGCATTCCTTATTTTGGTATCAGGCGAGATTTAGTAGCGGAATTTCATCCCAGGTCTGGCCGTTCAGCAGCCGCCCGTTGGCCTTTTTCGAGCGTTTCACTCCATCAGAGCCCCAGCCGCCCCATTGCTTGAAGAAGAAGGCTGAGCCGAATGAATCGCATTGCTGGTGTATGTTATCCACCCATTCTTGTTTCATCGGCCGGGCTTTCGGCCCTGACTCACCACCAACGATCACCCAGTGAATCTCAGTCAGATCCAGCTCTCCCAAATCCTCCAACAGTGGCTCAACAGAGAGAAAGCGAATAGTGGCGTTTACACGGCGTAAACAGTCGATCCTTGGCACTCCATACTCGCGATCCTCAACAGACACCCCCAGCCAGGCATTAGCAGGTGGTGTCCGACTGCTGAAGTATGTGGCTAGGCGCTCGGCACGCTTAGTGAGTATCTGGAATGTGTGCTGAGAGGCCTTCTGAATTACCTCGAAGACTTGATCGATGTAATCGTCTGGCACATGTTCATGGAACAGATCAGACATTGAGTTCACGAAGTAGATCGTCGGTTTCTTGCGCTGCAACGGCTCCTGAAGCTTCTCCGGTCGCAGACTCAAGCGAAAACCGTTTTCATATCCTGGCGTCCCCATCGCTTGCAGCCGGTGCGCCATGTTTTCGGCATAGCAATGCTTGCAGCCTGGCGAAACTTTGGTACATCCCACCACGGGGTTCCAAGTCATTTCCGTCCATTCGATGCTTGTCTGTGTACTCATTGCACAGTCACTCCTGTCCTGCGTCGATATTAGTGAGAAGCTGGCGGGTGAGTCAAAGTGCCAGCATTAAGTTCAAGGGCGGGTCGAGCTGCTAGACCACCAAAAGAAATAGCGGGGTCGATATAGCGCATGGCTGACTTGATGTCCTTCCAGCCCACGTAGGTCATCAGTGCCTTGAGATCCCAGCCATTGGCCGTGGCCCAGGTGGCGAAGCCGCGGCGCAGCGAATGACTGGTATACAGCTCAGCCGGGATACCTGCGCGCTGCAATATCTGACGTAGCAGGCTGATCAGGCTGCCGGGGTGCAGCGCTCTGTCGTTCAGGTGCCCCCAGCGATCCAGGCGGCGGAACACGGCCCCTCGTACTATGCCGGCGACACTGATCCAGTCGAGATAAGCCTGTACCGGGCAGAGGCGTTTCAGGGCTGGAGCGTAATGGGTCGTGCCAAGGTTCTCCCGATCACCCTTGCTCTGCGGCAAGAACAAGGTCATGCCGGCGCCGGCCTCAACCTGGACATGCTCAACCTGCAGGCGGCAGAGCTCGTCACTGCGGAATCCCCGCCAGAAGCCAACCAGCAATAACGCCATGTCGCGTCGGCTTCGTAGCAGGCTTGCCAAGTCGCCCGACTGCAGAGCGCGTTCGACCTCCTGATTCAGCCACTGAACTGCCTGTTCTAGATGCTGCACCTGCAGTGGGGCTGCTTGCTTAGCCTGCGCCGGATGCAGGGTACGGATGCCCTTGAGTACCTGGCGCACTGTGGGTGTCTTGGTTGGATCGGGGAAGCCTTGGTTGATGTGCCACTGGGCGAGGGCTGCCAGCCGCTGCTTCATCGTACTGAGGCTCAGAGTGTCGGCGTAGTCCACCAGGTAGCGCACGATGCTGTCGCCGGTCGCCGGTAGGAAGCCGCCCCAAGTCACCTCGAAGTGTTCGACGGCCGACTGGTAGCTGCGACGGGTGTTTTCCCGCGTGCCGGCATGCAGATAGCGCTCGACGTCCTTCATCGCCTGGGTTTTGCCCTATGTGTACTGGAAAACGACTGGAAAATAGCCATTTTCGCCCATCTCATTAAATAAGCCTCGGTTATTTTATCTTATTTCATCCTTCAAATCCTGCTTTACTTCAGAACAAATTAGTATGTAAATACGTGGTATGTAATCCAATACGAAATCGTAGGAGCAGACCATGGCCCGCGGCGGCATCAATAAGGCGCTGGTTCAGAAGGCCCGCCAGGCCATCCTGGCGCGAGGAGAGAACCCCAGCATTGATGCGATACGGGTCGAACTGGGAAACACTGGTTCAAAAACCACCATTCACCGCTACCTGAAAGAACTCGAAGACGCTGACTCCGATCGGAGCGCTGTCGTACTGCCGCTCAGCGAGCAGTTGGCCAACTTGGTGGGCCAGTTGGCGGATCAGCTCAGGGAGGAAGCGAAGGCCGAGGTGGCGCACGAGCGCGAGCAACTGGCTCGGGAACGACTTGATTACCAGAACCAGGTTCAGCAGGCAGAAAGCCGTATCCAGCGGCTGGAAGGTCAGTGCATTGAGCTCACGGAGCAGCTCCAGACTGCCCAGCAAGCGCTACTGCAGGAACGACAGATGCGTCAGCAGGCTGAGGTCGGGAATGCCCGCCTACAGCAAGCCAACCAAGACCAAGAAACGCGCCTGCGGGATCGCGATGAGCAAATCCTCTCGTTGGAAGATAAGCATCAACATGCTCGTGATGCCCTGGAGCACTATCGCCAGGCCAGCAAGGAACAGCGTGAGCAGGAGCAGCGTCGCCACGAGTCGCAGATGCAGCAACTGCAACTGGAACTACGGCAATTGCAGCAGACCCTGATCGTCAAACAGGACGAGTTGACCCAACTGAACCGCGACAATGCGCGCCTGCTCGCAGAGGCGCGGCAGCTGCAAAAAGAGCAGCATGCACAGCAACAGCTATTGGCGCAGAAGGTCCAGGCCTTGGAAGCCGCTCAGCGCACGTTGATCGGAGCTGAACGCGCGAATGAGGCCCTGGAACAGCGCTGCAGCACATTGCAGGAGGAGGTGTCTCGGTTAAGCGAGACCTCCGCGACCCAGGCGCAGCAAGCGCAGATCCTGCAGGAGCGCTTGGCCGAAGCCATCACGCACCTGAAACTGCTCGGGCATACGCCGCTCACTACCAGCGGTAATGAAACAGGTACATGACCCTGTGTTTCCAGCTCAAAGGCCGCCCTCGGCACGGATCAAACTGGCAGTCCATATTCAATCGAACGAATAGCCTGCCGTACAGCGCGCGTACCAAATCCGGTTACCAGTAGCTCGACCGGCTTCTCATTGGACAGCACGACATTCGGTGCCGTTAGCCAGCGGAGCGAACCTCCTAGATCACCTTCGTGCAGCTCCAATAGCGCATCGAGGATCTCGATAAGACGACAGAACACCTCACCTGCCTGCATAGACATCACGGTACTGTCGGGGGCCGCAGTGACCGAATGAACATTACTTGAAGGCTACTCGGCAGTGCGAGAGGGCTTTGGCAGTGACGCTTTGATCGGTGTTATTATTGAAACCTGCCCAAGAGCTTCCTCTCCCGGGTACCTGTACCGGTGATGAAACTTGGTTTGAGGCGGTCTCGTTGAGGCCGCCTTTGTCGCTTCTGGGAGAGCCCCCAGTGCTAAGCAGCCATATGCGTCGAAGCGCAAAGCCTCGACCAAAGCTGTTCGCAGGTCCTCTAACTCGGCATTTCTCCAATCTTATGAACTCGCGCTGAGTACGGACGGCGGGAATTATCTGCAATTATCTCGGCAGAGATAATTGATCAATATTTAGCCACCGCAACTGAGCAGAGCCTCTCAAAATTAATCCTTTAGACACAGCAGGTTACAGAACAAATGTCCTAATTTTTGCATTATCTCGGCATGCCCCCGTTAAGCCTTAGCCAAACCGTTTCTCTGCTGGCTTAATCGCATCACGCTCCACAGCATCGAGTACCTTCACCAGCCCACGGCTCTGATGTGGCCACTTCTGCAGAAAAGCCTTACAGAACAGAAGCCTACAGCCTAAATGAATGAATTTTCTCCTTATCTCGGCATGGCCCCTATTTCAACCGTGACTACAAGGACAACACCAACGACGCCAAGACCTGGGGGCAGGGTTTCATCGCCACCTTCGAGTCCGGATTCACCCAGGGTACCGTCGGCTTCGGCGTCGATGCTTTCGGCCTGCTCGGGGTCAAGCTCGACAGCGGTCGCGGCCGCAACTATCGCGCGTTCTTCGACACCGACAGCGAAGGTCGCCCGGTGGACGACCTGTCCCAGGCTGGCGGTGCGGTGAAACTGCGCGTATCCAATACTGTGATCAAGTACGGCAACCAGTTCCCTTCCCTGCCGGTTCTGGCCCATGACGACAGCCGTCTGCTGCCGCAGTCCTTCACTGGCACGCTGGTCACCAGCAACGAGATCGAAGGCCTGGAGCTGAACGCAGGTCGCTTCACCGCGGACAGCCCGATGGGCGACTCGGCACGCGACCCCAATCGCCTCAAGAGCATTGATGTGCTCGGCGGCAGTTACGCCGTCAGCGACGATTTGAGCCTGGCGGTGTATCACGCCGATCTTGAGGACATGTACAAACGCTACTACGCCAATGTCAATTACAACCTGGCGCTGGCAGCGGATCAGGCGCTCAATTTCGACTTCAACATCTACCGCACCAAGTACGACACTGGCTCGGTGGCCGCGGTGGATTTCGGCGGTGACGGTCAGGGTGATCGCAACACCATCTGGAGCCTGGCGGCCAAGTACAGCATCGGCGCCCATGCTTTTATCGTCGCGCATCAGCGCAACAGCGGCGATGCCGGCTTTGCTTATGACTACGGTGATGGCGGTTCCAGCATCTACCTGGCCAACTCCTACTACTCGGACTTCAACCTGAAGGACGAGCGCTCCTGGCAGGCCAGCTACGAGCTGGATTTTGCCGAGTACGGTGTGCCGGGTCTGCGCTACAAGTTCGCTTACGTGCGCGGTGACAACATCGATACCGGCAACGACAACAACGGCACCGAGCGCGAGATCTTCAACCAGATCGGCTACACCATCCAGAGTGGTGCTGCCAAGGATCTGCACCTGCGCCTGCGTAACTCCATCTACCGCTCCAGCACCGACGTAGGGCCAGATCTCAACGAGATCCGTGCCTTCGTCGAATACCCGCTGAGCATCCTCTGATGGTCGCTGCCCCGGCCTTGGCCGGGGCAGTTCTCAACCGCGCAGGACTTGCGCAACGGCCCTGGCGGCATCCTCGATCGCGCGTTCTTCATAAGGCGCAAAGCCCATTACCAACCCTGGTGGCCTTGCCTCGACGCAGTAGCTCGCCAGTGGCAACGCGTCGATACCGGCAGCCTGCAAACGCGCGAAAGCTTCCTGCTCGTTCTCCACCTGCAAATGGCAGGCGATATCCATACCCGCACGAATTTCCGGCACCTCGATCAGCCCTTGCCAGTGCTTGTGCGCGGCTTCGGCGAAGGCGTTGGCACGCGCTGCGTAGATCTTGCGCATGCGCCGCACGTGACGGTCGAAATGCCCCTCATGGATGAAGTCGGCCAGCACGGCCTGCGCCAGGCTGTTGGCATGGCGCGACATCAGTGCCGAAGCACGGGTGAAACTCTCCACAAGATGCTCAGGCAGCACTAGATAGGCCAGGCGAATCGAGGGAAACAGCAGTTTGCTGAAGGTGCCAGCCATGATTACCGAGTGCTCGGCGCCCGGCATCGAGCGCAGTGCCGGAATGGGCTTGGCGATGAAACGGTACTCGCTGTCGTAGTCGTCTTCGAAGATGTAACTGCCCTGCTCTGCCGCCCACTTCAGCAGGGCCAGGCGCCGTGCAGGCGACAACTCGCCGCCCAGTGGTGCCTGGCGTGAGGGTGTGACGTAGGCCAGTCGTGCGCCAGGCGCCGCGCGTATGCCCTCTTCCACTCGCATGCCTGCTTGATCCACTGGCACATCCACGCGGCTGATACCGGAGATATCCATCAACTGCCGTGCGCCGGGATAACCGGGATCTTCCATCCAGACCTGAGAGTCGCCTGGAGCCAGCAAGCGCAGGCAGATATCCAAGCCTTGTTGCACGCTGCCGAGCACCAGGATGCGTTCCGGTGAAACCTGTACCCCACGGGCGATGGCCAGATAGCCGGCGATGGCTTCACGCAGCTCGGGCAGGCCTGCCGGGTCGGCGTCGAGCAACATCGTCAGGCGCGAGCTGCGCAACTGCTGGGTGTGCAACTTGCGCCACAGGTCGATGGGAAAGGCGTTGATATCGCCACGGTGAGGAAAGAACGGACGCACGCCGTTTGGCAGCGTTCGCCGAGAGAAGATTGGCTCGATCTCGGCAAGGCGTTTTAGCCAGGGCGTGTCAGGTGCTGTGCGCTTCTCTTGCACCTCGGCCACCACCTTGCGCCGAACGTATCCGGCGTTCAGCGTCGGGTCCGGCAATACCTCGCTGACGCGCGTACCGCTGCCGGTTCGAGCTTGCAGATAGCCTTCGGAAAGCAGTTGCTGATAGGCAGCCTGCACCGTCCCGCGTGCCAGGCCGTAGTACTCGGCCATGGAGCGAGTACTGGGTAGCTTACTGCCAGCGGGCAGGCGCCCACTCAGAATCGCGCGGCGCAGCGACTCGTATAGCCATCCCTGCAGGCTGACTCCCTCCTCCGGCGTTCCCAGCGGCAGAAAGACCACTTGCGGTGGGGTTTTATCGAGTGGCATAGGGTCCTCGAAGTGGACTAGTTATTTTTGCAGATACTGGATCAATACCCTGATCCAAAACAACCACACAATCGATCCCGTAGCCAGCCAACACTTCTTTTCTTCAACGACTATGGGAATTCACGATATGAAACAGCAGATCCTGATCATCGGTGCCGGCTTCGGCGGTATGTGGAGTGCGCTGAGCGCCGTTCGCCTGCTGGATCAGCACCAGCGCCTGGACGTCGCCGTTACCCTCCTCGCTCCGCAAGCGGAACTGCGCGTACGTCCGCGCTTCTATGAAAGCGACCTGAGCACTACCGTTGCACCGCTCGGCCCGTTGTTCGATGCGGTCGGCGTGCAGTTCGTGCAAGGCAGCGCCACCCGCATCGACGCCGCAGGCAGGCGAGTCATCTATCGCAACGCAAGCGGCGCGCAGGCCGAACTGAATTTCGACCGGTTGATTCTGGCCTCCGGTAGCCAGGTCGCCCGGCCTCCACTGGCCGGTATCGACCGCTTCGCCTTCGATGTCGACAGCCTGGAGGCGGCGCAGAAACTCGAAACCCATCTGCAGAACCTGCGCGACAAACCGGCCAGCCAGGCACGTAACACCGTGGTGGTGGTCGGCGGTGGTTTCACCGGTATCGAAACGGCCACGGAAATGCCGGCACGGCTGCGCGCCATTCTGGGTGATGAGGCCGATGTGCGGGTGATCGTCGTCGACATGGGCAAACAGGTTGGCAGCGTCATGGGCGAGCAAATCGCATCGGTGATCGCCGCAGCCAGCGACACACTGGGCGTGTCCTGGAAGCTCGGTAGCCCGGTGTCGATGGTCGATGAGCATGGCGTCCAGCTCGACAACGGCGAACGTATCGAAGCCAGCACCGTAGTCTGGACCGTCGGGGTTAAGGCCTCACCGCTGACGCAGCAGATCGATGGCGAGCGCGACGCTTTTGGTCGCCTGCACGTCGACCGCTACCTGAAAGTGTTGGGTCAGGACGCCATCTATGCCACCGGCGATACCGCCTATGCCGCGGTGGATGAACTTGGCAACCACGCACTGATGACCTGCCAGCACGCCATCGCTCTCGGCCGCTCCTCCGGCAATAACGCTGCAGCCGATCTGCTGGGTGTCGAGCCGATTCCCTACAGCCAACCCAAGTACGTCACCTGCCTGGACCTGGGCGCCTGGGGCGCTGTGTTCACCGAAGGCTGGGAGCGCAAGGTGGTGCTGACCGGCAAGGAAGGCAAAGAGCTGAAAATGCAGATCAACACCCAGTGGATCTACCCGCCGGAGGCCAAGCGCGAGATCGCTCTGGCAGCCGCCGACCCGCTGATCCCGGTCGTCGCCTGATCGATGAGGCATGCCCAGGGCGTCGGCTGTCCTGGGCATGTCACGCTCAATCGCGGTAAATCTGTACCTGCAGCTTCGCCGGCGGGTCCTCCCCTTCAGCCCGCAACCATTCGCCTGGCGGTTGCCCGACCTGCTGGGCAAAGGTGCGTGAGAACGACGCCTGCGAGGCGTAGCCCACAGCATCGGCGATCACCTTGATCGGCTTCCCCTCACGCAGCAGGTCCTGCGCCACCTTCATGCGCCAGGCAGTCACATAGGCCATGGGCGTCATGCTCATGACCTCGGAGAACAGTGCTGCGAACTTGGTACGCGACATCTTCGCCAACGCGGCCAGACGCTCGACGCTCCAGGCCAGCTGGGGTTCCTGGTGAATGCAGATCAGCGCAGGCCCCAGTTGACTGTCCTGCAGCGCATAAAGCAGGCCGCTGGTTATGCGCCCTTCGTTCACCGCGCGGCGTACCAGCAGGACGAACACATATTCGAACAGCAGGTTCAACGCCTTGCTCCGGCCGGGTGCCTGTGTCCGGAATTCGTTGACCAGTGAGCCGATCACCGGCCCGAGCTGCTCAAGGGCGCTCAACGGAAACACCAGGGTTTCCAGGAGACCCAATGGAAATGGCTGCTGCCCTGAACGCCCGAACTGGAACGAGGCGCAGATCAGATCCACGCCACCGGGCTGGTGCGCACGCAACTTGTAGCAGCAGGTGCTGGGACAGAACAAAACGCTGGGTTCACTGATCGCGATGCGAGGCTTGTCGGCGTGCACCATATCCAGTGCACCTCGCTCGATGACGTGGATGAATGCCATGCCAGGGGGCTTATCCAGCACCAGGGTACCGTCTACCGGGCCGGCGAATAACAGTCGCCCTTGCAGGCTCGTGCGCTCGAAGAACTCGGAAAGAACATCCATATTGGCAATGACCTGATAAAGATTCTCTAGGTTGGTGAAAGCTCAACCGGTTAGAGCCCATGGGTTGAACCGTCGTCGATTGATAGACAGTTCAACCCATGAAAATTCCAACGGTTATTCACCAGGACGGAGAATCATCCGTGATTTACATCACGGTTTTTTACAGGCCCAACCCTGAACTACCCATCCAACAAGGCGCACGCCGATCAGATCAGCCCATAAGAATGACCATTGTCTTCTGACTGGGCCTGCATCTTGGCTCGCTCCTCCATGCGCTGGGCAATTTCTTCTTCGACCGCCTTCTGCTGCTCAGGTGGCAGCGCCTCGATCTCCTCTTCGGTCATGCCTATTTCCTTGAGGATACTGTCGCGCATCTTCTCGGCCGGAGTCATCGCCATATAGGCCTTGAAAGCCTCCAGCGCGGCGTTACCGCCCTCGTCGCCCAATGGCTTTTCCACCTGCCCTGAACTGACGGATGTCTCGACCTTGCCGTCTGACGCGTTCTGCAGAGCGACGCGCAAACGCGCGAAGCCCTCCTCCGTAGCCTGCCTGGCGCGGAACTCGCGTTCGGACTCGGCGTTCGCCGTGCGCGTGGTCTTCTCGACATTGCGCGCTAACTGGGCCAGCTCGCCCTGCTCTTCACTCTGCTTGTTGCGAAATCCCGTCAGGGATATGCCACCGTAACTGCCAATACCTCCAATCGTGCTCATGCCGTGCTCCTTGACTGAGTTGCAATTGCCAGGCGCACTGATTCAAAGCGCATGCCAGCTCACGAGGTGCGCTTAACCAATTGAAAGTATTTAACTTTATAATCAGGTAGAAAGGAAATGAGGCAACCCCTTGCCGTCAAGCGGCAAGGGGTTGCAGGGGAGCTCAGTGCTGCCCGCTCATTTGCCGGAAGGCATCGAGCAGTGCCTGGCTGAGATCGACCGAGGAGAACTTGGTCAGTACCGCATTGGCACCGACCGAACGCGCCTTCTCGGTATTCATGGTGCTGTCCAGCGAGGTGTGCAGCAGCACGTAGGTGTCGGCAATATCGGGGCTGCGACGAATTTCCTGAACCAGGCTGTAGCCATCCAGCTCAGGCATCTCAATGTCCGAGACCAAAAGCTCGAATGGCATGCCAGCCTGATGGTATTCGTGCAGTTGCTGCAGGGCTGCCTGGGCACTGCGCACTGCGGTGCAATCGAGCCCCAGCTGGCGCAGTACGTTGAGAGTCTGTTGCAACGCGACTTGCGAGTCGTCGACCAGCAAGACGCGGCGACCTTGCAGCAGGCGGGCATCCTGGCCATCGAGCAGTTGCCCGACGGGAGCTTCCTCCAGCGCAGGGGCAATGTCGTGCAGTACCTTCTCGATATCGAGAACCTGCACGATGGCGCCATCGATCTGTGTCACACCGGTAATGAAGGCACGCGCGCCGGAGCCGGCGGGTGGCGGACGCACATCGCGGGTGGAGCACTGCACGATACGCTCGACACTTTTCACGTGCAGCCCCTGACGCGAGCGGCTCAACTCGGTGACGATCAGGCAACCATCGTCTTCGTCAGCCGCACCGCGTTCGCCGATGGCGCGCGCCAGGTCGATCACCGTCATCGCGGCGCCGCGCAAGGTGGCGATGCCGCGCACGTTGGGGTGACGATTGGGCAGCTTGGTCAAGGCTGGACAGGGAATGATCTCGTTGACCTTGAGCAGGTTGATCCCCAGCAGGCGGCCGCTATGCAAACGAAACAACAACAGCGATAGCGCGTCGCCGGTAACCAGACTCATGTACCTATCCTTAGAACGAACGTAGACCTAGGTTATAGCGACCGCATGGACAAGGACTTTAGGGTCTGTGCAAAAAGTCGTCGAGCGAAGGTCAGGCAAGGCAAAAACAGGCGAAGAAGCGCAGTTTACGTGCTGTAAATGAGCATTCTGAGCCTGTTTTTAACGCAGCATCACCGAGCGCAGGCACTTTTGTACAGAGCCTAATCCGTGGCCAGTTTCAGGGCCACCCGCCCGCGGTTCGGGCAGGTTTCCATGTAGCGATGCGCTTCGACGAAATCTTCGAAGTCGAACACCTTGTCGATCACCGGCGTCAGCAGGCGGTCCGCAGTCATCTGATTGATGTGCGTGAGCGCGCGTTGCACGGCATCATTGTTCGGCTCGATTCCCAGCTCCGGGCACCCGGTGAAATCCAGCACGCAGTGACGGAAGAACTGCAGGTGCTTCTTGAATGCGGCGCAGGCAGGGAAAGCCGTATCGTTGCCGCCATTGATGCCGTACAGGATCAGCTTGCCGCGCGGCGCGGCGATATCACCCAGCAGCTTCATCTGCGGGCCGGCACACTGGTCGAGAATCACCTCGACACCCTTGCCTTCGGTGTAGCGCTCGACTTCCAGGACCAGGTCCTGTTCCTCGGTCGCGATCACCTTGTCGGCACCCAGGCCACGCAGGAACTCGCGATCCTCCGAAGAACTGGTGGATACGATGACCTTGGCACCCAGCGCCTTGGCCAGTTGCACGGTCTGTGGTGCCATGCAGTGGCTGGCCTCGGTGATCAACACATGCTGGCCAGGCTTGAGGTGAGCGAGATCGTTCAGTGCCAGGTAGCCGAACAGCAGGCTGGTGTAATGAACGCTGGCTTCGACCGGACTGAGCACGTCGGGATAACGAGTCAGGGCATGGCTGGGCATCAGCACCAGATCGCCCCAGGTCGGGTAACGGTTCGGTGTACTCGCCGGGAAACCGGCAACGGCAGTGCCGACTTCGAAGTCGCTCACGCCCTCGCCCAGCGCCGCCACTGTGCCGGCCAGTTCGAAACCGGTACCGGCTGGAAGCTTGGCCTGCTCGGCCGCCAGGTTCTGACGCCACAGCACGTCTTTCCAGCCCAGGCCGACGGCCTGAACGCGCACCAAGACTTCGCCAGGGCCGGGCACAGGGGTCGGAACCTCTTCGTACTGGAGCACATCGGCATCGCCGAACTTATGAAAACGGATCATGCGGGACATCGCTTACCTCGAGCTTGATCGCGGATTAACACTTCAATGACTGTGGACTCTATCCGCTGTGCGGCGGCGACACTATCAGACTCTATCGATAGTCTTCATGCCTGTCAGTGATTCAGCGACTTTCAATCCGCTGCACACTGCCCGTACTATTGCCCGGGCAAAGGCTCTCATTTGCAGCGCCGTGCTGACAAGGCCCGTATCCCTCGAATGGTACCCGGATGAACCGCAACGACCTGCGCCGCCTCGATCTGAACCTGTTGATCGTCTTCGAGACCTTGATGCACGAGCGTAGCGTGACGCGAGCCGCGGAGAAGCTGTTTCTCGGCCAGCCCGCCATCAGTGCGGCGCTTGCTCGACTGCGTACCCTGTTCGATGACCCCCTGTTCGTGCGTACCGGTCGCAGCATGGAGCCGACACCGCGCGCGCAGGAGATCTTCGCCCTGCTCTCGCCGGCGCTGGATTCGATCTCCACCGCTGTCAGCCGCGCCGCCGACTTCGATCCCGCCACCAGCAAGGCGGTGTTTCGCATCGGTCTGTCCGATGACGTCGAGTTCGCCCTGTTGCCCGCCCTGCTCCGCCGTCTGCGCGCTGAAGCCCCCGGTGTGGTGCTGGTGATCCGCCGCACCAACTATCTGATGATGCCGGGGCTGTTGGCTTCAGGCGAAATCTCGGTGGGCGTCGCCTACACCGAGGAACTTCCGGCCAACGCCAAGCGCAAGATTCTCCGCCGCAGCAAGGCCAAACTGCTGCGTGCCGACACCGTACCCGGTGCGCTCAGCCTTGATGATTATTGCGCGCGCCCGCATGCGCTGGTGTCCTTCGCCGGCGACCTTACCGGCTTCATCGACGATGAACTGGCCAAGATCGGGCGCGAGCGCCACATCGTACTGGCCGTTCCGCAGTTCAACGGTCTGGCCACGCTGCTGGCGGAAACCGATATCGTCGCCAGCGTGCCGGATTACACCGCCGCTGCCTTGACTGCGGCTGGTGGTCTGCGCGCCGAGGATCTGCCGCTGCAGACGCAGACCTTCGAGCTGCACATGGCCTGGCGTGGAGCCCAGGACAACGACCCAGCCGAGCGCTGGCTGCGCTCGCGCATCCAGATGTTCTGCGGCGACCCGGACAGCCTCTGATAAATATCCGGAAACGCACCACCTAAGTGCCGACAGGCACCTTTGTGCACCTTCATAGATCGAAATTGATATAAGTGCGTCTTTTATCATTCCCGATGATATTCAAGTTCATGGCATTCGATTCGTAGCCCTCCGAGACTCGTCGCAGACTCCGCCAATCCACAAATCCGACTGGCGGAGTCACCCATGGAACAGCAGCAAAAGAACATCTGGATATTCCCCCTGGCCCTCGCCGGCGTATTCGCACTCAGCGGGTGCGAACAGGCTGCGCAAACTCAGGCGCAAATGCCCGCTCCCAAGGTCAGCGTCGCTGAAGTCATCGAACAGCCGATCAACGAATGGGACGAGTTCACCGGGCGTCTCGAAGCGCCGCAATCCGTCGAGATTCGCCCGCGCGTCTCCGGTTACATCGACCGCGTCGCCTTCAGTGAAGGCACCTTGGTGAAGAAAGGCGACCTGTTGTTCCAGATCGACCCGCGTCCATTCCAGGCCGAGGTCAAGCGCCTCGAAGCCCAACTGCAGCAGGCCCGTGCCAACCAGGCGCGCGCCGCCAATGAAGCGCGCCGCGGCGAACGCCTGCGCCAGAGCAACGCCATCTCCGCGGAACTGGCCGATGCCCGTGCCAGCGCCGCCACCGAAGCTCAGGCTCAGGTCGCTGCAATCGCCGCCGAGCTGGAAAACGCCCGCCTCAACCTCAGTTTCACCCGCATCACTGCGCCCATCGACGGTCGCGTCAGCCGCGCCGAAATCACCGAAGGCAACCTCGTCGGTGCCGGCGAGAGCCTGCTGACCTCGGTGGTCTCCACCGACAAGGTCTACGCCTACTTCGATGCCGATGAACGCGCCTTCCTCAAGTATGTCGAGCTGGCCCGTCAATCCGGCTCCGACGCCCGTGGTGCCAGCCCGGTGTACCTCGGTCTGTCCGATGAAGCCGACCACCCGCACCTGGGCCAGCTGGACTTTCTCGACAACCAGGTCAACCCGCGCACCGGCACCATTCGTGGCCGCGCCGTGTTCGACAACCAGGATGGCCGCTTTACCCCGGGCCTGTATGCGCGTCTGAAACTGGTGGGTAGCAAGCCCTACGCCGCCACCCTGATCAAGGACGAAGCAGTCGGTACCGACCTGGGCAAGAAGTACGTGCTGGTGCTGGGTGACGACAACGCCGTGGCCTATCGCTCAATCGAGCTGGGGCCGAAGCTCGAAGGGCTGCGCATCGTCCGCAGCGGCCTGAGCAAGGGCGAGAAGATCGTGGTCAACGGTCTGCAGCGCGCCATGCCTGGCTCCACCGTCGATCCGCAACCGGTGTCCATGGCAGATGACAGCACCCTCGAACGACTGGCTCGTATGCGCCAGGCTGTCGATGGCAGCCAGGCACCGCGCATCGCCGCCGAAAAAATCGAAGCTCGCTCGCCGCGCGGCTGATCAAGCCCGCGCGTCTAGAGGAAAGACCCATGAATTTCTCGCAATTCTTCATCCAGCGGCCGATCTTCGCCGCGGTGCTGTCGCTGCTGATTCTGATCGGCGGCGCCATCTCGCTGTTCCAGCTGCCGATCAGCGAATACCCGGAAGTGGTGCCGCCCACCGTCGTGGTGCGTGCCGATTTTCCCGGCGCCAACCCCAAGGTGATCGGTGAAACCGTCGCCTCGCCGCTGGAGCAGGCCATCGTCGGCGTCGAGGGCATGCTCTACATGTCGTCGCAGTCGACCATCGATGGCCGCCTGACGCTGACCGTAACCTTCGCCCTCGGCACCGACCTGGACAACGCCCAGGTGCAGGTGCAGAACCGCGTCACCCGCACCATGCCGACCCTGCCCACCGAAGTGCAGCGTCTCGGCGTGACCGTGGACAAGGCCTCCCCGGACCTGACCATGGTGGTGCACCTGACCTCGCCGGATCAGCGCTACGACATGCTCTACCTGTCCAACTACGCCGCGCTCAACGTCAAGGACGAGCTGGCGCGCTTGGACGGCGTCGGCGACGTACAGCTGTTCGGTATGGGCAACTACTCGCTGCGCGTCTGGCTCGACCCGAACAAGGTCGCCTCGCGCGGGCTCACCGCCACCGACGTGGTCACCGCCATCCGCGAACAGAACCGTCAGGTCGCCGCCGGTGCCCTCGGCGCGCCGCCTTCCGATGCCGGCAATAGCTTCCAGCTGTCGATCAACGCTCAGGGCCGCCTGGTCTCCGAGGAAGAGTTCGAGAACATCATCATCCGCGTCGGTGACAACGGCGAGATTACTCGTCTGCGCGACATCGCCCGCGTCGAGCTGGGCTCCAACCAGTACGCCCTGCGCTCGTTGCTGGACAACCAGCCGGCGGTCGCCATCCCGGTGTTCCAACGTCCTGGCTCTAACGCCATCGATATTTCCGACTCGGTGCGCGAGCGCATGGCCGAGCTGAAGAAGTCCTTCCCGCAAGGCATGGACTACGAAGTGGTGTATGACCCGACCATCTTCGTCCGCGGCTCCATCGAGGCGGTGGTGCACACCCTGCTCGAAGCCGTCGTGCTGGTGGTGCTGGTGGTCGTGCTGTTCCTGCAGACCTGGCGCGCCTCGATCATCCCCCTGGCTGCCGTACCGGTGTCCTTGATCGGCACCTTCGCGGTCATGCACATGTTCGGCTTCTCGCTCAACGCCCTGTCGCTGTTCGGCCTGGTGCTGGCCATCGGTATCGTGGTGGACGACGCCATCGTCGTGGTGGAGAACGTCGAACGTAACATCGCCCTGGGCAAATCGCCGGTCGAGGCCACTCGCCAGGCCATGAAAGAGGTGACCGGCCCCATCGTCGCCACCGCCCTGGTGCTGTGCGCCGTGTTCGTACCGACGGCCTTCATCTCCGGCCTGTCGGGCCAGTTCTATCAGCAGTTCGCACTGACCATCGCCATTTCCACGGTGATCTCGGCCATCAACTCGCTGACCCTGTCGCCGGCACTCGCTGCCATCTTGCTCAAGGACCATCACGCACCGAAAGATGCCTTCTCTCGTGGGCTCGACAAGCTGTTCGGTGGCTGGCTGTTCGCCCCGTTCAACCGCATGTTCGAGCGCGCCAGTAACCGCTACGTCGGTACCGTGCGTCGCGTCCTGCGTGGTAGCAGCATCGCCATGCTGATCTACGGTGGCCTGCTGGTGCTCGGTTACCTGGGCTTCTCCAGCACTCCGGCCGGCTTCGTGCCACAGCAGGACAAGCAGTACCTGGTGGCCTTCGCCCAGTTGCCCGACGCGGCGACCCTCGATCGCACCGAAGTGGTGATCAAGCGCATGAGCGAAATCGCCAGCAAGCATCCGGGCGTGGAAAACACCGTGGCCTTCCCGGGCCTGTCGATCAACGGTTTCACCAACAGCCCCAACAGCGGCATCGTTTTCGTCACGCTCAAGGACTTTGGCCTGCGCAAGGACGAAAGCATGTCTGCCGGCGCCATTGCCGCCGAGCTCAACGGCCAGTTCAGTGAGATTCAGGAGGCCTACCTCGCCATCTTCCCACCGCCGCCGGTACAGGGCCTGGGCACCATTGGCGGCTTCCGCCTGCAGATCCAGGACCGGGGCAACCTGGGCTATGAAGAGCTGTATACGCAGACCCAGAACATCCTCAACAAGGCCCGTCAGTTGCCGGAGCTGAGCCCGATGTCGGTGTTCACCAGCTACCAGGTCAACGTGCCGCAGGTCGATGCCGCCATCGACCGCGAGAAGGCCAAGACCCACGGTGTGGCCATCAGCGACATCTTCGACACCCTGCAGGTGTACCTGGGCTCGCTGTATGCCAACGACTTCAACCGCTTCGGCCGCACCTACCAGGTCAACGTCCAGGCCGACCAGCAATTCCGCCTGGAGCCGGAACAGATTGGCCAGCTCAAGGTACGCAACAACCGTGGCGAGATGGTGCCGCTGTCGACCTTCGTCAAGGTCGATGACAGCGCAGGTCCCGATCGGGTGATGCACTACAACGGCTTCCTCACCGCCGAGATCAACGGTGCCGCCGCCCCGGGCTACAGCTCCGGCCAGGCCGAGGCCGCCATCGCCAAACTGCTGGAAGAGGAACTGCCGATCGGCATGACCTTCGAGTGGACCGATCTGACCTATCAGCAGATCCTCGCCGGCAATACCGCGATCTTCATCTTCCCGCTCTGCGTGCTGCTGGCCTTCCTGGTGCTGGCCGCCCAGTACGAAAGCTGGAGCCTGCCGCTGGCGGTGATTCTGATCGTGCCGATCGTGCTCTTCACCGCCATCACCGGGGTGATAATCGCGGGCCTCGACAACAACATCTTCACCCAGATCGGCCTGATCGTACTGGTGGGCCTGGCCTGCAAGAACGCCATTCTGATCGTCGAGTTCGCCAAGGAGAAACAGGAAGAAGGGCTTGATCGCGTCGCGGCCGTGCTTGAGTCCTGCCGCCTGCGTCTGCGCCCGATCCTGATGACCTCGATTGCCTTCATCATGGCCGTGGTGCCGCTGGTGCTGTCCAGCGGTGCAGGTGCCGAGATGCGCCACTCCATGGGTGTGGCGGTGTTCTCCGGGATGATCGGTGTGACCTTCTTCGGTCTGCTGCTGACTCCGGTGTTCTATGTCCTGATCCGCGGCTCCGTCGAAAAACGCGAAGCCCGCAAAGCCGCCCGTCTGCAGGAGTCGCATGCATGAAAGTCTTTGCCCCCGCCCTCCTGACCCTGGCGCTGTCGGCCTGCGCCGTCGGCCCGGACTATCGAGCGCCTGTGACCGACCCGGCGCGCATTGCCGCGCTGGAAGCAGCCGATTACGACCGTAGCCGGTTCGAAGCCGCCTGGTGGCAACAATTCGACGATCCGACGCTGAACCAGCTGGTGCAGCGCTCGCTGCAGGACAACCGCGAGCTGCGCGTGGCCTTCAACCGCCTGCGTGCGGCGCGGGCGATTCGTGATGACGTGGCCAACGATCGCTTCCCCACCGTTACCAGCCGCGCCAGTGGTGAGTTCGGCAAGGCCCAGCAGCCTCCGACGACGGACGAACGTATCCGTCAGGAACGCTACGACCTGGGGCTGGACATGGCCTGGGAAGTGGACCTGTTCGGCCGTATCCAGCGCCAATTGGAAGCCAGCGAAGCGCGCATCGAAGTGGCCGAAGCGGATTACTACCAGCTGCAGGTCAGCTTGATCGCCGAGCTGGTCGATGCCTACGGCACCCTGCGTGGCGCACAGCTGCGCGAAAGCATCGCCCGCGAGAACCTGAAGAACCAGCAGGATTCGCGCTCCATCACCGAGCAGTTGCGCGACGCCGGCGTCGGCAACGAGTTGGACGTCCTGCGCGCCGATGCGCGCCTGGCCGCCACCGAAGCCAGCCTGCCGCAACTGCAGGCGCAGCAGGTGCGGGCGCAGAACCGCATCGCTACCCTGCTCGGCCAGCGCCCGGAACAGCTGCAGGTCGACCTGTCGCCCAAACCACTGCCGGTGATCGCCAAAGCCTTGCCCATCGGCAACCCGAGCGAACTGCTGCGCCGTCGCCCGGATATCCAGGCGGCCGAGCGGCAGCTGGCGGCGGCTACGGCCGAAGTCGGCGTGGCGACTGCCGACCTGTTCCCGCGGGTCAGCCTCTCCGGCTTTCTCGGCTTTACCGCCGGGCGCGGCTCGCAGCTGGGTTCATCAGCAGCCCGTGCCTGGGGCGTAGCGCCGAGCATCAGCTGGGCGGCCTTCGATCTCGGCAGCGTACGAGCGCGCCTGCGCGGCGCCGAAGCCGAGGCTGATGGCGCGCTGTCGCAGTACGAACAGCAGGTATTGCTGGCACTGGAGGAGTCTGAAAACGCCTTCAGCGACTACGCCAAGCGCCAGCAGCGCCTGGTTTCCCTGGTGCGCCAGGCCGAAGCCAGTCGTGCGGCAGCCGATCAGGCCGCGATTCGCTATCGCGAAGGCACGGTGGATTTCCTCGTGCTGCTGGACGCCGAACGTGAGCGCCTGGCCGCCGAAGATGCCCAGGCCTCGGCCGAGGTCGAGCTCTACAGCGGTATCGTCGCGATCTACAAGGCGCTCGGCGGCGGCTGGCAGCCTCAGGCCTGAACCCACTCTCCCCGGTCGGCGCATGCCGACCCTCCTCAGCCCCGGAGTCGATGCTTCGGGGCTTTTTTTGTTCTTCGTATTTTCGCGGGGTGGACACGCTTGACACCGGACTGGCAATTACGTGTTAGCTGTCGATGACTTGGCACTCTCCATTAGCACACCGCCTGGTCTGATGGGTTTCGCCCCTTACGGGCGACTCACTTTCTTTGCTTGCCCAAGAGAAAGTAACCAAAGAGAAGGGCACCCCACCATCCGAGCTAGGCGCCCCCGCCCTGCTGCGCCGGGGTTCCCTCGCTACATCACCACTCCAGGGGCACGCTGCAAAGGGCCATCCATGGCCCATCGCAGCTCTCGCGACATCCATGTCGCTCAACCCCTTACGTGGCGATTCCACTCGGCCTCCTGAAGGGGACTTGGCCGTCGTCTGTACCATCGCAATTGAAGAGCAAAGGCCAGACGCCGCCAATTTCAACTCCGCAAAGATTACGCAAGCTCGCGACCTGGTCCCCTTCAGGAGGCCGAGCAGAGGTGTTGCGTAGGGGCGTGAGCCGCATGGATGCGGCGAAAGGCTTAAAGGGCCATGGATGGCCCTTGTAAGCCGGCCCACGGAGCAACGCCGGAGCAAGGGAAGTTTCGCGCAGCGAAACCCGGATGTCGGGGTGCCCTTCTTTGGCACACCTTTCTTGGGCAAGCAAGAAAGGTGTGGCGCCCGTAAGGGGCGCAACCCAAACGCTCAGCACACGCGGTAACGGATAGTGCTAAGCCAGTAAGCGATACGCACACAAACTTGCGAGTCCAGTTTCAACCCGCACTTTCCCCAAACTACGCGAGAAATTTTTTAGTCTGTCAGCCGCACTCCACCCGATTACGGCCCTGTGCCTTGGCCCGATATAGCGCCGCATCGGCCCGCTGCACGAGCGTTTGTGCCGGGCTGTTGCCATCGTTTTGCATCGAGGCAATGCCAACACTGATACTGACGTGGCCCAAAGGCGAGCGCTCATGTGGCAACGCCAGGGCCTCGACGGCCCGGACCAGTTTCTCGGCCATGTTGTGCGCCCCATCGGGCCCGGTCGACGGCGCGAGAAAGACGAACTCCTCGCCGCCATAGCGCGCCACCAGATCGGTAGAACGGCTGATGGTGGCGGCCAGGGTTTGCGCGATCTGCTGCAGACAGCTGTCGCCAGCCGGGTGGCCGTAGTGGTCGTTGTAGGTCTTGAACCAGTCGACATCCAGCACGGCCAGGGCCAACGGCTCGCCGACGCGCTGGGCGCGCTTCCATTCCTTGTCTAGCACCTCGTCGAAGTGGCGACGATTGGCGATGCCGGTCAAGGCATCGGTCAGGCTCAGGGTCTCCAGGCGGCTGTTGAGCACCTGCAGCTCTTCGGTGCGCGCGGCGACGCGTTGCTCCAGTTCGCGCTCGGACCGTTGCAGGGTATCCACCAATTGCTCCCGGGTTTGCAACAACCTGGCCTGGGCCTGCAGTTTTTCCTGACGCATGACGTTGATGCGGTCGGCCAGGGCGAAGGCCAGCAACAGCATCTCCAGCGACGAGCCGAGCTGCAGGCCGTCGACCGTGAAGGCGTTGGTCGGCAACAGGCCCATGGCGCGCAGGCTGGTACTGGCACCGCCGAGGATCAGCAGGCCGAAGGCAGCGAGGAAGAAGTAGGCGCTGCGCTGACGCTTGAGGGCACAGACCAGGCCCACGCCGAGCATGACGAAGGCAGTGAGCAGATTGACCACGATGGCCACGCGCGACACCTGGGGCAGTGCGAAGGCATAGATCAGCGGCGAAAGCAGATACAGCGCAATCAACGCGCGCAAGCCAGGATCGACCCGTGGCAGCAGGCGCGCGGTCTGCAGCATGCCGCGCATGAACAGCAGCATGGCGCTCAAGGTCAGCGAGACCGCCGAGTAGTAGGCCACGTTGCCGTTGAGCGGCAGGCCGAGCAGCGTCCAGTCCGGGGCCATGCCGTTCTTGATCGTCAGGGCGCTGGCGGTGATCAGCACGAAAGTCACATAGAGCAGATAGAGGCGATCTCGCAGGGCGATGAACAGCATCAGATTGAACAGCAGCATCGCGATGGCGATACCCATGTAGCCGGCGCGGGCCATATCGTCTTCGCGCTCGTAGCTGCGCAGCGCGTCGGCCGTCCAGAGTTGCAGCGGCACGTGCAGGCCGATGCTCGACTCGACGCGCAGGTACACCACCTGTTGCGTGTGCGCCGGCAGGTGCAGCGGGAAGACGAAGTTGCGGTTGGCGTAGGCCTTGCCCGTCTGCGGGCGATCCGCGCCGGTGAACCAGGTGCGGTAGCCACCCTGCCCGTCCGGCACGTAGGCATCGACCAAGGATATACGCGGGTTGTCGACTACCAGCAGGCGCGTCAACGGCTGATCGCCGGAGTTGCCAACGTCAAGCCGAAACCAGTAGGCCGAACGGGTGAAGCCCAGGGCGAAGGAAGTGCTGGGAGACTCCTGATAACGAAAACGTACGGCCATCTCTGCTGATCGCACGTCCGAAAGCTGCAGCGCCCGCGAGGCATCCTCCAGGATTCCGGCGTGGGTGGTCAGCGACAGCGGCTGCTCGCTCGGCTGTGCGACATCGAGAGGGACGGCACCGGCCCATGTCGACCAGCACAGCAATAGGCTCAGCAGCAGCCAGGGAGAGAAGCGCAGACGGCGACGGGCATTCATGGCGGGTATCGACGGGGCTCGGACGAGCGGTGACCACGGGGAGGCAGAGTCTACAACAACCGGGCGGCGCCAAAGCGGGCCCTGAGGCTTGCCGGCATGGATCGCCTGCCGGCGAAAACGGAACGCGCGCCTACGCAGGCTCTTCAGCCTTCGATAGACTGACCTGTGTACAGCCAGGGAAAGACCCATGACACCGGATCAGATCGCCGCCTTCTGCCTCGCCCTGCCCGGCGCCCGCGAAGACCTCAAATGGGGCAGCAACCGGGTGTTCTCGGTGGCTGGCAACAAGATGTTCGCCATTCTTGATTTTCTTGGCGAGGATCTGGCCTTCAAGGTCGATAACGACCTGTTTCTCGGTCATGTAGACCGTCCGGGCATCCGCCCTGCCCCGTATCTGGCTCGTGCTTACTGGATCAGTATGAGCGCCCACCGGCCGCCGCTGGGCGACGATGAGCTGCGCCAGTTGCTGACGCGCTCGCATCAACTGGTGGTGCGCCGCCTGCCCAAGCGCCTGCAACCCGGCCTGCTACTGGACGAATAAGGGTATGTGGCGGGCGATGTAGGTACCGTCGAGCAGCAGCAGATCGATCCAGAACAGTTGATGAACTGCGACGATCAGCCAGAAAACAGCCTGATAGGAAGCCTTGCGCGTCTTGTGCCGGAATGTCTGCTGAGCGATCAGCGCACCTGGCCAACCACCAGCCAGTTCGACCAGATGCAGGATGTTTTCCGCCGTGCGCCGGTCACCGCTCTGAGCGCTGCGTTTATCCAGCCAGTACTGCAGGAAACTCAGCAGACTGGCCAGCAGATAAAGCGGCAATACCCACCAGAGCCCCTTGCCGAACAGCGTCACGCAGCCGAGCAATGGCAGGATGCACAGCAAAGCGAGCACCAAGGCCTTGCTGGAGAAGTTCTGGATGGAGCCTTGAGTCGCTGACCGGTGCGTGGATTTGGCAGCAGCCTTTCGCACTACCGGTGCCGCCGTGCCGGGCGTTTTCGGTTTGCGCCGGATAGACTGGCGATCGAGGCTGAGCTCACCAGCCAGGCGCAAGTGCTCGGCACGTGGCCGCCCTCTTTCGTCACGCCCCTCGATGAACAGCACTTCGTCGCCCGGCTGCGGGCGGCGATCACCGCGCATCACCGAGATGTGCGCGAAGACTTCAGCACCGCCGCTCAGCGGCTGGATGAAACCAAAACCCTTGGCGTCATCCCAGCTTTTAAGGCGCCCCTTGCGTTCGGTACCGATCACGGTTGCGCCGTGCTCCAGTCGATCAGGTGCAGCTGCCAGGTGGCGAGAATCACCAGGCCGAAGGCAATGCGGTACCAGGCGAACACCGCATAACTGTGGCTGGTGATGAACTTGAGCAGTGCGCGCACGGTAATCATCGCCACGATGAAGGTGCTGACGAAACCGATGGCGAAGATCGGCAAGTCGCTCATCTGCAGGATGTCGCGGTACTTGACCAGCGAATAGACCGTAGCCGCGACCATGGTCGGCATGGCCAGAAAGAAGGAGAACTCGGTCGCGGCCTTGCGCGACAAACCAAACACCAGGCCGCCGATGATAGTGGCGCCCGAACGCGACGTACCCGGAATCAGTGCCAGACATTGCGCAAGACCAACCTTCAATGCCAGCTTCCAGGTCATGTCGTCGACCGTTTCGGCCTTGATCGCGTGTTCGCGCTTCTCCGCCCAGAGCATGATGATGCCGCCAATGATCAATGCCATGGCCACTGTGATCGGATTGAACAGCCAATGCTCGATCAGATCGGCGAAGGCCAGGCCAAAAATCACCGCAGGAATAAATGCCAGCAGCAGGTTGAAGGTGAAACGCTGCGCGTTCGGGTCGCTGGGCAAACCGACGACGACGCCGAGCACCTTGGCTCGAAACTCCCAGATGACCGCCAGGATGGCACCGAGCTGGATGATGATCTTGAACGCCGTCGCCTTTTCGCCATTGAAGCCCAGCAAGTCACCGACCACGATCAGGTGCCCGGTGCTGGAAATCGGCAAGAACTCGGTCAAGCCTTCCACTATGCCCAGAATCAGAGCCTGAAAGGCCACCCAGAAATCCATCAAATCCCCCAAAGCGCGGCAACTACCTACGCGTAAAACTCAGAACGTGGAGCGTGGCCCCGGCCCTGGGACACAAAACCGTCATGGAGGTTCCTTGCAACGGTCTAGCCCGGTGCTCATTCAGGTTCTGCGCCGGGCTGCCGAAATGCTATCAGACAACTAGAGTGAATAATGCCTCGATGTGACAGTATTGCTCTGCGCCCTTCGAGGCAGCCCTGAAGCCGACAATTACAACAATCAGGAATTCGTCCATGAACAGCTTACGTAGTCTTCCTATCAGCCGCCGTCTATGGCTGATCCTGGCGCTGGCCATTCTGACGCTGATCTTGCAGGGCGCCTACATGCTGCGCCAGATCCACACCGATCTTTACGCCGGCAAATCGGAAAAGACCGAGCATGTGGTGCAGAGCGCGGCCGGTATTCTCAAGCACTTCCATAGCCTGGAAAGCGCCGGCAGCCTGAGCCGCGAAGAGGCGCAGAAGCTGGCCATGGAAGTGGTGCGCGGTTTGCGCTACGACGGCCAGGAGTACTTCTGGATCAACGACCAGACCCCGGTCATGCTCATGCATCCGATGAATGCCAAGCTCGAGGGCCAGAACCTTTCCGGTTTCAAGGATCCGGACGGCAAGGCGCTGTTCAACGAGATGGTCGCCATCACCCGCAGCCAGGGGGCCGGCCAGGTCGACTATCGCTGGCCGAAACCTGGCGCCACTGACCCGGTACCGAAAATCTCCTACGTCGAGCTGTTCCAGCCCTGGGGCTGGATCATCGGCTCCGGCGTCTATGTCGATGATGTACAGGTGGAGTTCCGAGCCCAGGCGGTGAAAGCCATGAGCATCGGTCTGCTGATCGCCCTGCTCCTGACTGGACTGGTGGTGCTGATCACTCGCAGCATCGTGCAGCCGCTGCAGGCCGCAGTGGACGCCATGGCCAGCATTTCCAGCGGCGAAGGTGACCTGACTCGCAACCTCGACACCCACGGGCGTGACGAATTGACCGCCCTGGCGACCTATTTCAACGCCTTCACCGCGAAGCTGCGCCATGTGATCAGGCAGATGCTCGATTCGGCAGGCTCGCTCGATCAGGCTGCCCGCTCGCTTGGCGACATCTCCAGCGAAGCGCAGCGCCACAGCCAGCAACAGGCGCAACAGATGGAGCTGGTGGCGACCGCCGTCAACGAGGTGACCTACGGCGTACAAGACGTGGCGAAGAACGCCGAGCACGCCTCCAGCGAGATGCATACCGCCGAGGACCAGGCCAGCCAGGGCCAGCAGAACATCGAGGCGAGCCTGCGCCAGATCGATCAGTTGTCGGGCACCATCGACAAGGCCGTCGAGGTGATTCAATCACTGGCCAGCGAGAGCACGCAGATCGGCAGCGTGCTGGAGGTGATCCGTTCCATCGCCGAGCAAACCAACCTGCTCGCCCTCAACGCCGCCATCGAGGCTGCCCGCGCCGGTGAGCAGGGCCGCGGTTTCGCCGTGGTCGCGGACGAAGTGAGGCTTCTGGCGCAACGTACCCAGCAGTCCACCGCTGAAATTCAAGGTATGATCGAGCGCCTGCAAGGCAATTCCGAGGCTGCCGTCAAGGTGATCAACGAAAGCAGCCGCGCTTCCCAACTGACCGTGGAGCAGGCCAGCCAGGCCGGTGAGAGCCTCGCCCAGATCGCCCAATCGCTACGCAACCTGACCGGGCTCAACGCCTCGATCGCCAGCGCCACCTTGCAACAATCCCACGTGGTGGAAGACATCAATCAGAACGTCACGCAGACGGCAGCACTGGCCCACAACACCGCCGAGGCTGCCGAACAGTCGAGCGCGGCCAGCCAGCACCTGAAACAGCTGGCCGACCAGCTCAATCGTCTGCTTGGGCAATTCCGCGTATGAGTCGAGCATGAGCAGCATGCAACATCAGGGGGTCGATTTCAGTCGGCCGCAGAACCAGGACCTGATCTGGGACCTGGACAGCATGGCCCGCCGCGAGCTGGCCGAGCGTTTCATCAAGCTGTTCGAGAATCGCCTGTGCGTCTATTCCGAATCGGTGGGGCAGCTGTACACCAACTACAGCCTGCACTTCCCCACCGATCTCGGTCGTAAGATGGTGGTGCTGCCCAACCCCTATGCCTTCCACGACACCCTGCACGGCATCGACAGCCAGGCCATACGCAAGACGGGTCTGTGCGTGTTGCCGGGCAAGGTTCTGGGCAAACCTGGGCTCCTGCTCAGCACCCAGATCAAGGACGATGGGCCTGCGCCCAAGACCATGCCCTTCAAACCGGCACTGGCGCAGATCATCAGCAACCAGAAGAAAATCGGTGATCTGTTCCTGCCGGTGCTGATGAAGGGCGACCTGCGCGAATTCGACCAGCAGATGCCCTATATCCACCTGCATCGCCTGCAACTCGCGCGCCTGGAGCGGCTGTCGAGCTTCGAGCGCGACGACATCCAGCAAACCATCACCCGCAAGCTGCTGATGCTCTATCGACAAGCCGACAGCCTGGTGTGCTGAACCGCCGGCATCAGTACAATCTGCACCCTTTTCTGATTTGAGGACGCCGGATGTCCTGGCTCGAACTCGTTGCTGCCGGGCTCGGCATCGTCGCGGTGTGGCTGACGGTCAGACAGAACCCCTGGTGCTGGCCCATCGGCCTGGTGATGGTGTTGCTCTACGCCTGGCTGTTCTATGACTGGCGCCTGTACTCCAACCTGCTCCTGCAACTGCTGTTCGCCGCTTTGCAACTCTACGGCTGGTGGCAGTGGACCCGTGGCGGCGAACGCCATGATGGGCGCAAGGTCAGCCGCCTGGGCATGCTCGCAGCCCTGACTGGATTGTTGATCGGCGCGCTCGGTGCCGGGCTGCTCGGCTATCTCATGGCGACCTACACCGACGCCAGCTCACCCTGGCTGGATTCGGCGCTGACTGCCTTCAGCCTGGTCGCGCAGCTGTGGATGGCGCAGAAACGCCTGCAATGCTGGGCACTTTGGGTGGTGGTAGACCTCTGCTATGTGGCCTTCTTCCTCTATAGCGAGCTGTATCTTACTGCTGGTCTCTACGCTGCTTTCACCGCATTGGCCATCAGCGGCTGGCTGAGCTGGCGTCGCGACCCGGCGTTGCAGTACGCGCCATGAAGGTACTGGTGCTGACCGGGCCGGAGTCCAGCGGCAAAAGCTGGCTGGCGGCGCAAATACAGGCACGCTTCGGTGGCGTGGTGGTGGGCGAGTACGTGCGCCATTTCATCGATGAGCAGCAGCGCGATACCTGTTACGCCGACATCGCCGAGATCGCGCGCGGCCAGCTGGCCTGGGAGGATGCAGCGCGGGCAGCCAGACCGCCGCTGCTGATCCTCGACACCCACCTGCTGAGCAACATGCTCTGGAGCCGGTGTCTGTTTGGCGACTGTCCGCAGTGGTTGGAGGCCGAATTGCTGGCGCGTCACTACGACCAGCATCTGTTGCTCGACCCCGCTGGCGTGCCCTGGGTCGAAGATGGCCAGCGTTGCCAGCCACAGCTGGCAGAGCGCCAGGCTTTTCATCAGGCTTGCCGGGGCTGGCTGCAGGGTAACGGGCAGCGTTTCTGCGAACTTTCAGGTGGCTGGGACGAGAGGCGCCAGGCAGCGCTGAAGCAGGTCGCAACGCTGCTCGGTTCAACGGATCAGTACGCTGGCCCAGGCCACTAACAGGCTCAAGCACACAACCAGCGTCAACGGCGTACGCAGTGCCGGATACCATTGCGGCGCCAGTCCTACGCGTACCGCGTGCATGTCTGCCAGATACAGGCCGATAAAGGCAAAAAGGAAAATCGGTAGCGACAAGCCCATCGGCAGTCCGCCAGCCAGTGCAGCCCAGCCCAACAAGGGCGGGATCACCGAGAGCCCCAACTGCAACTTGGCATTCTCGTCGGTTTCCTCCGCCCGCATCGCCAGCCCCCAGTGGATGGCGCCCATGAAAGCCAGGATCACGGCTGCGAAATCCAGCAACGCAGCCAGCACGAAAGGTCGCCAGCCCATGGGAATCACCCAGATACCCAGCGCACCGCCAACGAATGGAACCAATCCGGCATAACCCAGCAACACGGCCAGTTGCGGCGGCTTCTCGGCGTCGAACGGGTGCATGACGATCTCCTTGACGATAGGTGTGCCGAGCACCTTAGCAGTGTTTCTTAAACGTTACAGCCATGAGTCTCAGCGCAGGCGATGCTTGTGCAGCAAGCGATAGAAGGTTGGCCGAGACACCCCGAGCGTCCGCGCCGCCTGGCTCATGTTGTTGGCGTAGCGGCCCAGGACGTCGTTCAGCGCCTGCCGCTCGGCCCGTAGTATGTAGTCCTCCAGCGTTACCGGGGTGTCAATGCTGACCTGTGCCGGGCGCAAGCCAAGGTCGGCTGCAAGAATCTGTCGTCCTTGAGCCTGCACCAGTGCGCGTATCACGCGATTGCGCAGCTCGCGCACATTGCCTGGCCAGGGATGGCTGATCATGGCTTCGATCGCTTCTTCACTGAAGCGCCGGTGATGCCGCCCGATCATCGCCCCGTGCTGTTTGGCGAAATGCTCGGCCAGCAGCGACAGATCACCTGGATGTTCGCGCAGATTCGGCGTTTGTAGCTGTTGCGCCGCCAATTGATGAAACAGATCCTGCCTGAAACGTCCCTGCTGCAGTGCCTGCACCAACTCGCCTCGGTCCAGGGTCAATAGATGTGCTTGAGGATGGCGCTGCAGGTAGTCCAGCAACCTTTGCTGGTCAGCCGCAGAAAGCAGGGAGGCGTTTTCGAGCAGTACGCTGGTAACGCTCGATGCGGCGAGCGCGGCCTCGTCGAGAGGCTCGGCGCAGTCGATAGCGCGCATGGCCTGGCCAGCAAAGGATGAGCGCTGATGGAGCAAACGGGCCAGAAGATGCTTGCCGCTACCACGTTCCCCACTGACAAGTAGCGGCCCTTCGATACGGCTCAGGCGATCCAGCTGCCGACGCAGACTGCGCGCTGCACCGCAATTGCCCAAGAACTGCGGCAGTTGTCGTCCGCTTTTCAATCTGCACAAGCGAGTGGCTGCCTGCGCCTGTTGCAAGGTTTCCAGTAAGCGGGGCATTTCCCCCGGCAATGTCAGCGCGGCGAAACACCATTCGCCGACCAGCTCTTCGCCGCCGATCTGCAGCAATCGCTCGGCATCCGCCAGCACGATGCAACCCAGTCCCGTCAGTTGCAGCTGTTTGAGCAATGCATGACTCGGTCGCCGATCGAGGTGAAGCAGGAGTGCATCACCTAAATGGCCGTTGAGCGTTTCTGGCGTGCAGTGCTGCACTGACCAGCCAGCGGCCTGCAATGGTTGAAGCAGCGCTTCGCATGCATCGAAAGGATCGAGCATCAGTAATTGCCGGGATGCGACGGAAACAACCTCCAACATACTCCATCCTTGGCGCCATTATTTTGTAATCCCAATAAAAACAACAATTTGGCGCTCGCAAACGTAAAGCTAGCAAGAACTTTGACGCTTCATGGATCATTTCTCTATATGCATTGTTCCTACTGGTTATTGCAGAGTTTTCATGATCAAGGCGATGGCACCTTGCCAATAGTCTGCAGTATTGGCATAACAGACCAATTAATAAGAACGCTACAAGGAAGTCTCCGATGCGTCTGCTCCGCCGTGCCCTGAAACTTTTCATCTTGCTGGCGCTGATCGGCCTGGCGGTGGCGCTGTATTACGTCGCCAACCCCAACCTGCCGACCTATCAGCAGCCCAGCGATTTGCACTATCTGGACCAGTGGGGCGAAGAGCAGCGCCAGACCTATTACTACACGCCGCAGGGCACCACGGTTAAAGGCCTGCGCTATGACTGGTTCAGCGCGCTGGAAATGCCGTTCGGTACCGAGAAATTCGCCCGCCTCGATTATCTGGCCCGCTTCGGCTTTCTCACCGATCCCAAGCAGCAGCCAAGCGTTCTGAATCCCGGCAATCTGCCGGTCGGTTTTACCCGTCACCAGGACAGCGAAAGCGGCGAGCACTTTCTCGATATCAGCTGCGCCGCCTGCCATACCGGCGAGCTGCGATACAAAGGCCAGGCTGTGCGTATCGACGGTGGTGCCGCCCTGCACTCGCTAGCCTCTACCGTGCCGACCCTACGCGGCGGCGGTTTTGGCCAGGCGCTGGGCATGAGCATGGCCTTCACCTATTACAACCCGCTGAAATTCCGTCGTTTTGCCCAGGAAGTCCTGGGCGATCAATACCCGCAAGGCCGTGACCAACTGCGCGAGGACTTCAAGCAAGTGCTCGACCGGCTGCTGGCGACAGCCTTCAACGACTGGCACCGCGGCCTGTATCCGACCGAAGAAGGCTTTGGCCGTACCGATGCATTCGGTCGTATCGCCAATACCGTGTTCGGCGATGTGCTGGATGACGCCAACTACCGCGTCGCCAATGCCCCGGTCAGCTACCCACAACTCTGGGACATCTGGAAATTCGACTGGGTGCAATGGAATGGCTCGGCCATGCAGCCGATGGCGCGCAACGTTGGCGAAGCCCTGGGCGTAGGCGCCAGCCTGCATCTGCTCGACGAACATGGCAAAGGCGTTGCCGAGGCTGATCGCTACGCCTCCAGCGTGCGCCTGCATGACCTCTACACCCTTGAGGAAACCTTGAAACGGCTGCAGCCGCCCAAGTGGCCAGAGGCTGTATTCGGCAAGGTGGATCTGCCGCTGGCCAGCCGTGGCAAGGCGCTCTACACCGAGAATTGCGCCTATTGCCATGCCCCCGATCCCAAGCCGCGCGACCAGCGCCTGGCACCGTCGCGCGACCCTGAGTGGAAGATGCGCGTCGTACCGATCAGCATCGTCGGCACCGACCCAACTACCGCCGACAATATCGCTGACCATCGTTTCGACATCAGTCGCCTGGGCTGGACCAAGGCCGAGTTGTCGAAGCTGGACGTGCGTCTGTACGGCGCCAGCCTCGATGAGGTCGATTTCAAGAGTATCTCCAGTGCCAAGGGCCTGGCCTATATCACTGCTTATGTGGAGAACCGCGCCTATCAGGACGCCGGTATCGGGCCACGCCAGCGCAAGGAAATGGACGGCTACGGCCTGCCCATCGGCGTTCAGGAAAAGCGCGGCTACAAGGCCCGCCCACTCGATGGTATTTGGGCCACCCCGCCCTTCCTGCACAACGGATCGGTGCCCAATCTGTTCGAGCTGCTCTCTCCCGTATACGAGCGGCAGACCCAGTTCTGGGTCGGTAATTTCGAATTCGACCCGGTACGCGTGGGCTATCGCAGCGACAAGTTCCCGGGTGGTTTCCTGCTCGATACCCGCGTTACCGGCAATGGCAATGGTGGCCATGAGTTCCGCGATGGCTGCCGTCAGGAGGGCGTCATCGGGCGCGCCTTGTCGCCGGACGAACGCCTGGCACTGATCGAATACCTGAAAGTGCTTGGTAACGCCGACCTGGAGACTCAGCTCAGCGACGTGCCGGTACAAGCCTGGACACCCGGGCCGAGCTGCGAAGGCTGATTTCAACCGATATCTAGAACAAGGATTGCAACGATGTTGAAACGCTTCTGGCTCTGGCTCGGCCGCCTGCTCGGCAAACTGCTGCTCACCGTCGTTCTGGTCGGCCTGGTTGGCTGGGGTTTGGGCGAAGCCTATTACGCCTGGAAATTCTCCGGCCCGGTCTCCACGCAAGAACAGATTGCCCCGGATGAAAAAGCGCTGACCAGGCTGATCATCGAAGATGCGGTACGCATCGTCGAGCAACACCGTGATAACACCCGCGTACTGCGCGATGCGCATGCCAAGGCCCACGGCTGCGTCAAAGCCGAGGTGCAGGTGCTGGATACACTGGACGAGTCACTGCGCCAAGGCGTGTTCAGCGAACCTGGGCATACCTGGCAGGCCTGGATGCGCCTGTCCAACGGCAACGCTTACCCGCAGTTTGATCGTGCCCGCGATGCACGTGGCATGGCCATCAAGCTGCTCGACGTGCCTGGCGAGAAACTCATGAAGAGCCCGGCGCATGCTGGCGAACAGGATTTCGTGATGTTCAACCATCCAGCCTTCTTCGTTCGCGACGTGGCCGAGTACCGCACCAATTTCGCCGCTCAGGCAGATGGCAAGAAGGTCCAGGCTTTCTTCCCAAGCTGGGACCCGCGCACCTGGGAGGCACGCCACCTGATTATCGCCCTGAAGACCCTGGCTCCGGCGCCAGAGAGCCCCGTGGCCACTACCTACAACTCCATCGCGCCGTTCAAGCTCGGCGAATTGAACATCAAGTACCGCGTGGTGCCCGCCCCACAGAATTGCCCACCCTACGAGCTGCCGGAACAAAACACCGACCTGCCCAACTTCCTGCGTAATGCGCTCTACCAGCAGTTGTCACTGGACCGTGCGTCGGCGTGTTTTGAACTTCAGGTGCAAAAGCAGAACGCGCAGTACTACATGCCCATCGAAGATCCGACTGTCGAATGGAGTGAAAAGATATCGCCCTTCGAGAGCGTTGCGCGTATTACCGTACAGCCGCAGGACTTCGATAGCCGCGAGCAAAACCTGTTCTGCGACAATTTGTCCTTCAACCCCTGGCACGCACTTCCTGAACACCGGCCTATCGGTGGCATAAACCGTTTGCGCAAATCGGTATATGAGGCGGTAAGCGCCTATCGCCATCAGCGCAACGCCCCAGCCCCCGCTAACGCTGCGCCACAGCCAGTTACGCAAGAAACAGAGGTGGAACTTTCGCAGTAGAAAGTTGTAGCCGGCGAGACGCCAGAAGTTTTTATCAAGGCACACTACGCCGGTAATAAAACTTTTTTCAGCCATGTGTGACTTATGGGTCTACTGAGTTCATCAACAACATTGAAAGGCCAACATCAATAACCTGTTGGCCGCCATTGATTGTTGGGAACAACTCGGAGAAACCGACCCCATGAACACACCGCTGCGTTTCAACGAAGCCCTGCTGATTGCCGATCGCGCCTTCCGCCCGTTCCAGTGCGTGGCCTGGGCTCCGCAGGACGGCACCGGCGTCGTCAGCATCAGCGTCATCGACCGCACCAACACCCGCCTGCTCGGCCGCACCCAGCTGTCCAGCGCCACCTACAGCGACCCGCAACAGCTGGAAGACGCACTGCAGCGCTCCCGTGATGAGCTGCGCAGCCAGGGTTTTGACCTGGCGCCTTGGAGCATGCCGGAATAAACCCCGTCGGGGCGCCTTGCGCGCCCCCAGATTTGCCCGTTGCGCTTGGCCGCCAGCGACTGCAGACTGCTGCGATCACCCACTGTGCCGAGCCTCGCGCCATGCTTGAACTGCGCCCCAACTGCGAGAACTGCGACTGCGATCTGCCTGCGTCCAGTGTTGACGCCTTGATCTGCTCCTTCGAGTGCACCTTCTGCCGCTCCTGCGCCGAATCCATCCTGGCGCTACGCTGCCCGAACTGCGGCGGCGAACTGGTGAAGCGGCCGATTCGCCCGGCCGAAAAGCTCGAACGCTTCCCCGCCTCCAGCAAACGTGTACTCAAGGCCTGAAATGAAAAAGGGGCGACTCCAGTCGCCCCTTTTTCATGTGCAAGACGCCTATCAGTAGTAGGCGTTCTCGCGATTGCTGTGGTCGGTCACGTCACGCACCCCCTTGAGCTCTGGAATGCGCTCGAGCAGGGTTTTCTCGATGCCTTCCTTGAGGGTGTAATCGGCTTGGCCACAGCCCTGGCAACCACCGCCGAACTGCAGCACGGCAATGCCCTCTTCGACCACGTCGATCAGCGTCACCTGGCCGCCATGGCTGGCCAGTCCGGGATTGATCTCGGTCTGCAGGTAGTAGTTGATGCGTTCGTTGAGGGGACTGTCTTCGTTGACCATCGGCACCTTGGCGTTCGGCGCCTTGATGGTCAACTGGCCGCCCATGCGATCGGTGGCGTAGTCGACGACTGCGTCTTCCAGGAAAGGCTCACTGACGCCATCGATCCAGGCGGTGAAACTGGCCAGGCCAACGGCGGTGTCTTCAGGCTTCTGCTCACCCGGCTTGCAGTAGGCAATGCAGGTTTCCGCGTAAGGCGTACCTGGCTGGGTGATGAAAACTCGGATGCCGATACCCGGAGTGTCCTGCTTGCTCAGCAGCTCGGCCAGGTAATCTTCGGCAGCTTGGGTAATGATGATGGCGCTCATGGCAACTCCTCGCGAACATGGACGCAGTGTACGCCAGAGCGCCGCCCGGTTAAAGCCCAACTAAATTAGTAGGAATTGATCGCAGCCATAGCCGCCACGCGACAAGCAACCTGGAGCGCACTTCACGTGCGCTCCGGTGCGTTTAGAGGTTCTGGTAGCGGTTCATATCCAGCACGCCTGTCTCCAGCGGCTGGGTTTCGCGAATATGCTCGGCGAGATCGTGAAAATAGCGCCAGAACTCGGGATGACTGCGCCGTACACCCCAGCGCTCGACGATTTGCTCGAAGGATTTTGCGTCGCTGACAGCTTCCATCTGCTTGACGAAGGCATCCACCTCCCCCGCTTTGACCGTGAACAGGAAATTCGGATAGCTGCTCAGCACTTCCGGGTAGATGGTCAGGGTGTCCAGGCGCGGTTGATAGCGCAGCTCCTCTCCCAGCATGAACGCCACGTTGCTGTGCGCACGGTTGCGCAGCAGGCTGTAGATCTCGCGCGAACCATCACTCAGTTCCACCCGCAACATCGTCGCTTCTGGCAGTTGATCAATCACCCGCAAGCCTCCCGCCGGACGACTGGCCAGGCGCGCCAACGTCTGCTCGACATCTTGCAGCTCCCTGGGCAAACCGTCGCGATAACACTGCGCGCCTGTGCAGCGGTTGATCGGGTCAGGACGCGCGTTGAGCTTGGCGTAGCGCTGCAGCAGCTGTTCGGCGAACTGCTTCTTCGGATCGTCACCGGTCAGGCCAATGGCGCTCGGTGAACGATGATCGACTGAGGTGTAGTCCAGCAGCATCTTCAACTTGCCGCTGTTCTGATACCAGTCATCCAGGTAGGCCTCACGTGAGCGCGCTGGCAGCAGGCGCAGAAAGTTCACTTCGGCGCCATTGCGGATCAGATCGAAATACAACCGCGTCTGCGCCTGGTGCGAAACGTTGCCGAACACGTCGAAGTTGACCACCAGTTGGTAGTAGGTGCGCTCCAGCAGCGGGTAATCCATCCACCAGAGGGTCTGCGGAATCTCGCCGAGCAGGCCTTTGCGCACCGAGGCACTGTCGTGCTGGCGGAAGATCGACAGCAGCGCGTTGTCATTGCCGCTCCAGATATGTGCCCAGTCCGCAGGAGGTGCGTCGGCGTAAGCGTCCTTGCGCAGGTTCTCGTAATCGTTGCGCTTGTCGCGATAGTTGCGCCACAAGCCCAGCAGATCGCCGATATCGTCGAACTGGCCGGGCATGGCCAACAGCGGCGTGGCCTCGCGCTGGTAATTGGCATCGGTGATGTAGAGATCGTGCTCCGGCGCCTGGAAGACGGCCCAGAAGTTGTCGCGAATCACGTCAGTGGCGATCTGCCCGCGGCACACCGGACCTCGGATGAAGGTACGCACGAAGTACTCGGCGTTATCCAGCATGAACTGATAGCGCGCACGCGCCGGAATCGCGGCGAAGGTTTCGAAGGGGTTGGCGCGACGTTGTGCGCCGTAACCCGGGACAGCGTCCAGCGCCCAGTCTTCGCCGAAGAACAGCTCCTTGACCCGCGCCAGCTTGGCGTCATCCAACGGATAGGTGATATGCGTCTTGTGCACGATCACGCCCTGGATCGGCCATAGCCGGTAGTAGAACTCGGTGCCCGGATCGTCGTTGGGGCGGCGCGTGGCGATAGGATCGATGGGTTTGCCGCTGGGGGTACGCGAACGGACCATCTGGAAGAAGTGCCCAGGCTCACCGCCCTCGAAGTGCAAATGCGCGAGGAACAAATGCTCGTACAGCCAGCGCGCAACCAGATCCTGCCGCGCACCGGGCGCATTCAAGAAACTTTCCCACTGCTCCACCTGGCGCAACTCGACTGCACTGGGCGTGAGCGCCTGTTCGGCGACCGGCGCACCCTGGGCCAGCCACTGTTCCAGGGTGGCGTACTCGTCATCGTTCAGCCCCGTCACGGCGAACGGCATGCCGCCATGGGGATTCTTCTGCGCATAGGCGGCGAACTCCCCCGGCAATGGGCAACTGCTGCTGCGGGTGATGGCTACGTCGAGATTGTCCGGGAGCTTGGCATTGGGCTCCAGTGGCTGACTGCGACCCAGCTCCAGCATGCGCTTGATCAGCGCAGCCTGGCCGTTCTCGCCATCGAGCACCGAATAAAAGTCGCGCTGGCGCCAGGCCGCCTCGCCCTGTGCATCCAGATAAAGCCGAGTGGTCGCTTGCGCCTTGCTGCGCGTACCGTCGTACACCAGTTGCTTGCTGGCGCCGCGCGCAATGCCTTCGCCACTGCCCAGATTGAGCTGGCACGGCGCGTCATAGCAGGTATGGCAGGCTACGCATTTGTGGGTGAGGATCGGTTGGACGTCATCGATATAGGAAATCGCTTCCGCACGGGCCAGGCCGGCTGCGAAAGAAAGAAGAAACAGAGCAGCGGGCTTGAGCATGGCCACGTCCTTGAGTGCGATGCTGGCAATTCTAACGAGACGGCGCCTCCAGCAACATGAATGAAATTCATGAAAAGCCCGCTGGTGCTCCAGAACCCTGCAGCTTTGCTATCATCGCCCACCTTTGTTTCCGCTTTGCTCAGGTAGTTCTCATGTCCGATCGCAGCGCCCGCCTCCAAGCCCTCCAGCAAGCCCTGAAGGAGCGCATCCTGATCCTCGATGGCGGCATGGGCACCATGATCCAGAGCTACAAGCTGGAAGAGGCCGACTACCGCGGCGAGCGCTTCGCCGACTGGCCGAGCGACGTCAAAGGCAACAACGACCTGCTGCTGCTCAGCCAGCCGCAGATCATCGCAGCCATCGAGAAGGCTTATCTGGATGCCGGCGCCGACATTCTGGAAACCAATACCTTCAATGCCACCCAGGTATCCCAGGCCGACTACGGCATGGAGGGCCTGGCCTATGAGCTGAACGTCGCCGGTGCCCGTGTAGCTCGTGAAGTGGCCGACGCCAAGACCCTGGAAACCCCGGATCGCCCGCGCTTCGTCGCCGGCGTGCTTGGCCCGACCAGCCGTACCTGCTCGATTTCCCCTGACGTTAACGATCCCGGCTACCGCAACGTTACCTTCGATGAACTGGTAGATAACTACACCGAGGCCACTCGCGGCCTGATCGCAGGCGGCGCCGATCTGATCCTGATCGAGACCATCTTCGACACCCTCAACGCCAAGGCGGCGATCTTCGCCGTGCAGCAAGTGTTCGATGAAGACGGCGTCGAGTTGCCGATCATGATTTCCGGCACCATCACCGACGCCTCCGGCCGTACACTGTCCGGCCAGACCACCGAGGCGTTCTGGAACTCGGTACGGCACGCCAACCCTATCTCCGTCGGTCTGAACTGCGCCCTTGGCGCCAAAGACCTGCGCCCTTACCTGGAAGAACTGTCGAACAAGGCAGACACCCACGTCTCTGCGCACCCCAACGCCGGCCTGCCCAACGCCTTCGGCGAGTACGACGAATCGCCTGCCGAGATGGCTGCGGTGGTCGAAGAGTTCGCCGCCAGCGGCTTTCTCAACATCATTGGCGGTTGCTGCGGCACCACGCCAGGGCATATCCAGGCCATTGCCGAGGCGGTCTCCAAGTACCAACCTCGCACCATTCCAGAGATTCCCAAGGCCTGCCGCCTGTCGGGCCTCGAGCCCTTCACCATCGACCGCAACTCGCTGTTCGTCAACGTCGGCGAGCGTACCAACATCACCGGCTCCGCCAAGTTCGCCCGCCTGATCCGCGAGGAGAACTACACCGAGGCACTGGAAGTCGCCCTGCAGCAGGTGGAAGCCGGCGCTCAGGTGATCGACATCAACATGGACGAAGGCATGCTCGACTCCAAGGCCGCCATGGTCAGGTTCCTCAACCTGATCGCCGGCGAGCCGGACATCTCGCGCGTACCGATCATGATCGACTCCTCCAAGTGGGAGGTGATCGAAGCCGGCCTCAAGTGCATCCAGGGCAAGGGCATCGTCAACTCGATCTCGATGAAGGAAGGCGTCGAGCAGTTCAAGCACCACGCCAAGCTGTGCAAGCGCTACGGCGCCGCCGTGGTGGTGATGGCCTTCGACGAGGTCGGCCAGGCCGATACCGCCGCGCGCAAGAAGGAAATCTGCCAGCGCAGCTACGATATCCTGGTCAACGAAGTGGGCTTCCCGCCGGAAGACATCATCTTCGACCCGAACATCTTCGCCGTGGCCACCGGCATCGAAGAACACAACAACTACGCCGTGGACTTCATCGAAGCCTGCGCCTTCATTCGCGACAACCTGCCCTATGCGCTGAGCTCAGGCGGCGTCTCCAACGTGTCGTTCTCGTTTCGCGGCAACAACCCGGTGCGTGAGGCGATCCACTCGGTATTTCTCTACTACGCGATCCAGAACGGCCTGACCATGGGCATCGTCAACGCCGGCCAACTGGAAATCTACGACGAGATTCCCAAGGAGCTGCGCGACAAGGTCGAGGATGTGGTGCTCAACCGCACACCCGGCGGCACCGACGCCCTGCTCGCCATCGCCGACAAGTACAAGGGCGACGGCACCGTCAAGGAAGTCGAGAACGAGGAGTGGCGCTCGCTGCCGGTGGACAAGCGTCTGGAACACGCGCTGGTCAAAGGCATCACCGCCTTTATCGTCGAGGACACCGAGGAGTGCCGCCAGCAATGCGCGCGCCCCATCGAGGTCATCGAAGGCCCACTGATGAGCGGCATGAACGTGGTCGGCGACCTGTTCGGCTCGGGCAAGATGTTCCTGCCCCAGGTGGTCAAGTCTGCCCGCGTTATGAAGCAGGCCGTTGCCCACCTGATTCCCTTCATCGAAGCGGAGAAAGGCGACAAGCCGGAAGCCAAGGGCAAGATCCTCATGGCCACCGTGAAGGGCGACGTACACGATATCGGCAAGAACATCGTCGGCGTGGTGCTGGGCTGTAACGGCTACGACATCGTCGACCTCGGCGTGATGGTGCCGGCGGAGAAAATCCTGCAGACCGCCATCGCCGAGAAGTGCGACATCATTGGCCTGTCCGGCCTGATCACTCCCTCGCTGGACGAGATGGTGCATGTCGCCAAGGAAATGCAGCGCCAGGGCTTCACCCTGCCATTGATGATCGGCGGCGCCACCACCTCCAAGGCCCACACCGCGGTGAAGATCGACCCGCAGTACAGCAACGACGCGGTGGTCTACGTCACCGACGCCTCGCGCGCCGTCGGCGTGGCCACCCAGCTGTTGTCCAAGGAGCTGAAGGCCGATTTCGTGCGCAAGACCCGCGAGGAATACGTGGTGGTGCGCGAGCGTACCTCGGCCCGCGCCTCGCGCACCGAGCGCCTGGGCTATGCAGACGCCATCGCCAACAAGCCGGCCTTCGAATGGAACGGCTACGTCGCGCCCAAGCCGAGCTTCACCGGTACCCAGGTGCTGGACGACATCGACCTGGCGACCCTGGCCGAGTACATCGACTGGACACCGTTCTTCATCTCCTGGGACCTGGCCGGCAAGTACCCTCGCATCCTCACCGACGAAGTGGTTGGCGAAGCTGCCACCGCGTTGTTCGACGACGCCCAGGCGATGCTGAAGAAGCTGATCGACGAGAAACTGATCAAGGCCCGCGCGGTGTTCGGCTTCTGGCCGGCCAACCAGGTCGCCCATGACGACATCGAAGTCTATGGTAACGACGGCAAGCCCCTGGCCACCCTGCACCACCTGCGCCAGCAGACCATCAAGCCTGACGGCAAGCCGAACCTGTCGCTGGCCGACTTCGTCGCGCCGAAGGAAAGCGGTGTGACCGACTACGTCGGCGGCTTCATCACCACCGCTGGCATCGGTGCCGAGGAAGTGGCCAAGGCCTATGAGGCCAAGGGCGACGACTACAACTCGATCATGGTCAAGGCCCTGGCCGACCGCCTGGCCGAGGCCTGCGCCGAATGGCTGCACGAGCGTGTGCGCAAGGACTACTGGGGTTATGCCAGGGATGAACAGCTGGACAACGAAGCACTGATCCGCGAGCAGTACAAGGGCATCCGCCCTGCCCCCGGCTACCCGGCCTGCCCGGATCACACCGAGAAGGCCACGCTGTTCAAGCTGCTCGACCCCGAGGCTGACTACCACAAGGCCGGCAAGAGCGGCGTGTTTCTCACCGAGCACTACGCCATGTTCCCTGCGGCAGCAGTGTCCGGCTGGTACTTCGCCCACCCCGAGGCGCAGTACTTCGCCGTGGGCAAGGTGGACAAGGATCAGATCGAGCAGTACAGCAAGCGCAAGGGCCAGGACATCGCTGTCAGCGAACGCTGGCTGATGCCGAACCTGGGCTACGACGACTGATGCAAAAGAGCCCGCAATCGCGGGCTCTTTTCATTCATGCAGCGACGAATGAGGCGCGACTCGCGCCGATCATCGAAAAACTCGAACTCTCATGCACGGACGCGGCTCCAAGACATGTCGAGCCATTTCGGCTCAATCGACGGAGCGATGACATGTACAAGCACAGCCTTGCAGTACTGGCCGTAGCGGCTGCGGTGAGCGGTTGCTCGACCTTCGAGAACCCGGCCGATTACCTGACCTTCCGCAATGAGCCATTGGTCAAGCAGGTCGACCACGGCATGACTCAGGAACAGGTACGCACCCTCGGTGGGCCACCCTCTTCGGACGTGCGCAACAGTGTCACAGGCGGCACCTGCAACAACTACGTGCTGAATGTCGACGGCCTGGAGCAGCCCTATTACGTGGACTTCGACGTCAACGGCCGGGTCGACAGCAAGGGCTTCATGACCTGCGAGCAGCACCAGGGCAACCAGCGCAAACGGCTCTGAATGCGATCAGCCCCGCTGCACGCAGCGGGGCCATTCATTGGCTAGAAGATCAGTGAGAGCAATCCCACCACCACGATCAGGCCGATGATGAAAATGATACCGACGGTACCGCCCAGAAACTTCAGCATGCTGACTCTCCTTTTTCGAGGTTCACGAGTTGTGACCTCGACCTGGCTGTCAGCGTTTAGCTTTTTTCTTCACCTGCAGCGGCGAGCATCAGGCGCCCGGGCGACGGACGATCTTGATGCTGTACTCCATCTGCGGCTTGCGCGTCACGCTCACCGCACGACGGCTGACGGTATCCAGCGTGATGTTCCAGAAACCACTGGAGGGCACGCGAATCTTCGCTGGGAACTTGATGAAGGCGCCGCCGTGATAACTGTGCCGACCACGGTTCCTGAACGCGCGAAAGTTGGCATCGTTCATCAGGCGGATGTTGCAGGGCTGCGAACACTGGATGACCACCAGATCGCCCTCTTCCAGATGCTCGCGTTGATGGATGAATTTCATCGTTTTCGGACTCGGTGGTGAAACGGGGGCGCAATAGTGCCGCAAGCGGCCCGACACCGCCAGCGCAGCTGACGACTCGCTTGCAGCCAAGGCTCGGGCTACCTAGGATGCGCGCCCAACACTGTCATTTGCTGCTGCCATGAAAGTCGTGCTCGACCGCATCCCCACGCTGATCGCCCTGCTGCGCCGTTACCCAGGCCTGGTCGCCCTGTTCGGCTTCTGCTCGGGCGTGGCCAGTTTTCTCCTGGTCGACCGCCAGGCGTACCTGGCCAAGGTGCTCGGCGTGGTATTGCTGGTCAGTTGGGTCTGGTTGATTCTGGAGAACCTGCTGCGTGAACGCATTGCCCGGCGCTTCGGCTTCGAATTGCCGTTGCCGCTGCTGCGCTACGGCACACAGATGATCCACCAGGAAAGTCTGTTCTTCGTCTTGCCATTCTTCTTCATCACCACCACCTGGAACAGCGGGCAGTTACTGTTCAGCGGCCTGCTGGCGATCGCCGCCCTGGCCTCGATCACCGACCCGATTTACTACCGCTGGCTGGCGCCCAGGCGCTGGTTGCTGTTGATCTTTCACAGCCTGGCGCTGTTCGCGGTGATGCTGACCGCGTTGCCGATCATCTTTCACCTCAGTACCCCGCAGAGCTACCGCATTGCCCTGCTGATCGCCACGCTGCTGGCGCTGCCGAGCCTGCCGGGCCTGATCGGTTTCACCGGCTGGCGACGCATTGTGCTACTGGCCGCCCTGCCTCTGGCGATGGCCAGCGCCGGCTGGATGGCGCGAGTCTGGGTGCCGCCGGCAACGCTGTGGCTGACCGAGGTAGCGATCAGCGATCACTTCGATGGCGCGCAGCGCACGCCAGGCGAAAGCCTGCGGCAGATCAGCCCTGAGCAATTGCTCAATGACGGGCTCTACGCCTACACCTCGATCAATGCTCCACGTGGCCTCAACGAGCGCATCTACCACGTCTGGCAGCACAACGGTCAGGAAGTCGACCGCATTGCGTTGGACATCAACGGCGGGCGCAAGGAGGGCTATCGCGCCTGGACGCACAAACTCAACTTCCCCGCCTCGCCCGAAGGCCGCTGGCAGGTGCGGGTAGTCACCGAAGCCGGGCAGATGATCGGCGCGCTGCGCTTCGACGTGGTCGCCCCCACGGCCAAGTGATAGCATGCGCGCCCCATGCAGCTCACCGAACTCAACCAACGCCTCGCCGACCTTGGCGCCAAACCCCAGCATATCGGGCGGATTACCCGTGCCTGGCTGCAGGGCAAACCGTTGGACACCGGCACCAAGCATCAGAAGACCGAAAACTTCCTGCCGCTGACAGTACGTGAAGGGCTGCCAGCTATCGCCAGCGAACTGGAGGCACTGGCGCGCCTGCGCTCCGAACACCCTGGCGCCGACGGCTCGGCCCGCTTGCTGGTGGAGCTGGCGGACAAACAGATGGTGGAAAGCGTACTGCTGCCGCGCGATGGCCTATGCATCTCCAGCCAGGTCGGCTGCGCCGTGGCCTGTGTGTTCTGCATGACGGGCAAGAGCGGCCTGCTGCGCCAGCTCAGCAGCGCCGAGATGGTCGCTCAGGTCGCCCTGGGTCGACGCTTTCGTCCGGTAAAGAAAGTGGTGTTCATGGGCATGGGCGAGCCGGCGCACAATCTCGACAACGTGCTTGAGGCCATCGATCTGCTTGGCACCGAGGGCGGTATCGGTCAGCGCAACCTGGTGTTCTCCACCGTTGGTGACCCGCGGGTGTTCGAGCGCCTGCCCAAGCAACGCGTGCGCCCTGCCCTGGCGCTGTCGCTGCATACCACTGACGCCGAACTGCGCCAACGCCTGCTGCCCAAGGCGCCGCGCATCGATCCTGAAGAGCTGGTGGAACTGGGCGAAGCCTACGCGCGCACCATCGACTACCCGATCCAGTACCAGTGGACCCTGCTCAAGGGCATCAACGACAGCCAGGAAGAGATGGACAACATCCTGCGCCTGTTCAAGGGCAAGTTCGCCGTGCTCAACCTGATCCCCTACAACAGCCTGGAAGCCGACGACTACCAGCGCCCCGACGGCGAGCGCATCGTCGAGATGGTGCGTTATCTGCACAGCCGTGGCGTGCTGACCAAGGTGCGCAATTCGGCAGGCCAGGATGTCGACGGCGGTTGCGGTCAACTGCGCGCCCGCGCGGTGGATGTGGTCAATACCAGTCGCTTGCACAGAAAGCGCGGCTGAGGCTCAAGAACGGCACCTGAGAGCCGATACAAAAACGTACAGAGAGACCACACGTCCCGCCGGCGAAAAGCCAGCACTGTATTTGCCTTGCAGACAACTGCCTTGCATGGATGCAGCCCCGTCGTCTTGGTGCCCAGGAGCCCATTCATGAAAATCGCCCACAAGGTCGGTATCGCGGCCGCTACCGTGCTGTTCCTTACCACCAGCCTGCTGTCGCTATCCCAGGTCAGCCAGGTCCGCGACACCCTGCGCAGTCAGGTCGAATCGAGCATTGCCGAATCGAGCAATGCATTGGCCAGACAGATCGAGAACTGGCTAAACGCCAAACTGCGTCTGATTGACCTGGTGTCGCAAACCATCGACAGCAGCTACAGCCCTGAAGAAAACCAGCGCGTATTCGATGCGCCACTGCTCAAGAACGAGTTCATTCTGGTCTTCGGTGCGCTGGAAGCGGACGGCAAGCCCATCAAGAACAGTGACGACTGGAAACCCAGCGCCGACTGGGACGGCCGTAAACGCCCCTGGTATGCGACCGGCAAGGCTGGCAATCAGGCAGTGCTGACCGAACCCTACGTCGACTCCACCACCAATGAAATCCTCATTTCCGCCGTGGCCCGGATCAGCGACGCGGGTCAGTTTCTCGGCGTATTCGGTGGCGATATCCGCCTGCAATCGGTCGCCGATGCGATCAACACCCTGGACTTCAATGGCGCCGGCTATGCCTTCCTGCTCAGCCGCTCGGGCAATATCATTTCCCACCCCAATGCCGAGTACAACGGCAAGTCCTACAGCGAACTGTTCGACGGCCAGAGCCCGGCGCTGAGCAAGGAACTGCGCGAAGTCGAGGCCGGCGGCAAGAACCTGCTGGTCTCCTTCACCCCGCTACCCAACCTGCGCGGCATGGACTGGTACATCGGCGTGGTGCTGGACGAGAGCGTGGTGATGGCCGAAGCCAACCGCCTGACCTGGCTGGCCGTGGTCGGCACCGTGGTCGGTGTGGCAATCAGCTTGGTGGTGCTGGGCCTGCTGATGAACAGCCTGCTCAAACCACTGAGCCTGCTCAGCACCTCGTTGCGTGAGATCAACAGCGGCGAAGGTGACCTGACTCGCCGCCTGGCGATCACCAGCAACGACGAGATCGGCGAGCTGTCGCAGGAATTCAACCGCTTCCTGCAGACCCTGCAGACGTTGATTGGCGACGTCATGGGCAGCTCGCGCCAGGTCCGCGAAAGTACGGCTCTGACCTCAAACGAGTCGGAACAGGCCGCGCGCCGCCTGCAGGAACAGCTGCAAGAGCTGGATCAGCTTGCCACCGCCATGCAGGAAATGGCCTCCACTGCCGAGGAAGTGGCGCGCAACGCCCAGGCCGCAGCCCAGGCCGCCGTCGCCGCCAACGAAGAAACCGAAAACGGCGTGCGCGTGGTGTCGCAATCCAGCGCGGCGATCCGCCATCTGGCCGACGAGATGGATGGCACCAGCCACGCGATCAACGAGCTGGCCAAGCTCAGCCACAACATCGAGTCGATTCTGCAGGTCATCACCAGCATCGCCGAGCAGACCAACCTGCTGGCACTGAACGCCGCCATCGAAGCCGCGCGCGCCGGTGAATCCGGCCGTGGCTTTGCCGTGGTCGCCGATGAGGTGCGCTCGCTGGCCTCGCGCACGCAGCAGGCCACCCAGGAAATCCGCCAGATGATCGATCAACTGCAAGGCGGTGTGCGTCAGGCCGAAAGCCGCATGCAACAGAGCCGCGACACGGCCAGCAAGACGGCCGAAGACGCCGGCGCGGCCAACGACATGCTCGGCCGTATCCGCGAGGCGATCACCCGCATCAACGACATGAACCTGCAGATCGCCACCGCGGCCGAGGAGCAAAGCGCCACCACCGAGGAGATCAACCGCAACACCACCAACATTCGCGACATCAGTCATGAACTGGCTGGCGGCGCCGAACAGCAGGTGCGCCAGTGCGGCTCGATGGTGGAACAGGTTGGCCAGCAGGATCGCCTGCTGGGGCGTTTCAAGGTCTGAACCATAAGCGATTGAATGACGCTCAACAAAAGCCCCGGCATGCCGGGGCTTTTTTCATCGAGTAGACGCTCAGACGCCGCTCTTGACCTTGCTCCAGATACGCGTGCGCACACGGTCGATCTTCAGCGGCATGGCCTCCAGGGTGTACAGCTTGTCCATCACCGCCTCTGGCGGATACACGGTCGGATCGGCCTTCAGCGCCGGGTCGACCAGCGCGTCGGCCTTGGTGTTACCGTTGGCGTACTTCACATGATTGCTGATGGCCGCCATTACCTCGGGCTGCAGCAGGTAGTTCATGAAGGCGTACGCGCCCTCTTCGTTGCCGGCATCGACCGGCATGGCCACCATGTCGAACCAGATCGGCGCGCCTTCCTTGGGAATCTCGTACTGGATCTTCACCCCGTTACCCGCCTCAGCGGCACGGGCGCCAGCCTGCATGATGTCGCCGGAAAAGCCCACCGCCATGCAGATCTCGCCATTGGCCAGATCACCGACGTATTTGGAAGAGTGGAAATAACGCACGTTCTTGCGCATCTCCATCAATAACGCTTCGGCGCGCTTGTAGTCCTCAGGGTTCTTGCTGTGGTGTGGCAGGCCCAGGTGATGCAAGGCGATCGGCAGCATTTCCGGGCCGTTGTCGAGGATCGCGACGCCGCACTCGTTGAGCTTGGCCAGCTTGACCGGGTCGAACAGCACGTCCCAGCTGTCCATCGTCACCTCATCGCCCAGCACGGCGCGCACCTTGTCTACGTTGTAGCCGATACCGGTGCTGCCCCACAGATAGGGGAAGCCGTGCTCGTTGCCCGGGTCGTTCACCTCCAGCGTCTTCATCAGTACCGGGCTGAGGTTGTTCCAGTTCGGCAGCTTGCTGCGGTCGAGCTTCTTCAGCGCACCGCCCTGAATCTGCCGGGCCATGAAGTGGTTGGAAGGGAACACCACGTCGTAGCCGGAGCGACCAGCCATCAGCTTGGCGTCCAGCGTCTCGTTGCTGTCGTAGACGTCGTAATGGGTACCCCGGCCGCTGCTCTTTTCGAACTGCTTGAGGGTGTCCGGGGCGATGTAATCGGTCCAGTTGTAGATGCGCACGCTATCAGCGGCATGAGCGGTGCCGGCCAGGATCAGGCACGGCAGGAGTTTCTTCAGCATGGGATACCTCGTGAGTTGTTGTTCTAGGCAGTACTGAAAAGGGGCTGACTCAGAAGATCAGCACATAGGTCTTGCGCACCGTTTCTTGTATGTCCCAGATGCCAAGGGTATTGGCCGGCATCATCAGGGCGTCGCCGGCGCGAATCTCGATGGGCTCACCGCCGTCAGGCGTGAAGGTGCAGCGCCCAGTCACGAAGTGACAGAACTCCTGCTGCACAATCTGTCGGCGCCAGCGCCCCGGCGTGCATTCCCAGATGCCGGTCTCGACGCTGTCACTGCGCTCGACGCTGGTGGTCGAAGTAACCGCCACCGGCTCGCTCAGGGGCACGGAAACCGGATTGGACTCGTCCAGGACGACGCTGGGAGTGTTACGAAAATGGGTGATATTCATTGGTACTCCGGATAAAGGGACGGCTGGCATTCACTCAGCCCATCAGGCTTTCCATGCGCGCCGCCACCGCCTGCGCCAGACGCCGGCGCCAGGCCGCGCTACGCGGGTTGGCGAGGACTTCGTCCTCATGCACGAAACTGCGGATGATGGCGTTGTAACCAAGCCAGCGGCAGGGCTCGGGCTCCCAGCGCCTCAGGCTGGAAATCGGGCTATCACTCAGCACCCAGGGCTGGCGCAGCAGTTCGCTGTCCCGACCGAGAATGAGATCGGCCAGGGTGCGCCCGCCCAGGTTGGTGGCTCCGACGCCCTCGCCGCCATAACCGCCAGACAGCGCGATGCGGTTGCGGGTGTCGCGCAGCATGTGCGGCTGGAAGCGCCGCGCCATGCCCAGGTTGCCGCCCCAGGAATGGGTGAAACGCACGTTGCGCAGCTGCGGGAAGATTTCCCCCATCAGGTAACGGCGTAAACCCAGCTCGTCGTCGGTGAGGTTGAAATCGCTGCGCAGGCGCCCGCCAAAGCGGTAGCCACCACGCGCCCCGAAGATCAGACGGTCATCGAGGCTGCGCTGGCCGTAGGTGACCTGACGGCTGAATTCGCTGAACGCCTGCCCGCGCTCCAGGCCGATACCGGCCCAGACATCCGCCGGCAATGGCTCGGTGGCAACGATCAGGCTCTGCACCGGCAACTGGTGATTACCCAACGGCGGCAAGCTGGCGGCGTACCCCTCGATGGCCGGCACTACCCAGTCAGCCGTGACCAGTCCGTGAGCGGTACGCACCAGGCCTGGTTGCCAGTCGATCACCGGGCTGCGCTCGTAGAGTTCGACACCCAGGTCCTCGACGCAGCGCGCCAGGCCCCGTACCAGCTTGGCCGGCTGGATCGTCGCGCAATGCGGGCTGTACAGCGCGCCGTAGGCATTGGCCACGCGCAACTGGGTGGCCAGTTCGCTCGGCGGTAGCCAGCGGTAGTCGTCTTCGCTCAGGCCTAGCGCACGCAGTTCCTTGAGATAATCACGCAGGCGCACTTCCTGCTCCGGGTAGCGCGCCGCGCAATACAGCACGCCGCCCTTGCGCAGATCGCAGTCGATGCCTTCACGGGCGACCACCGAGGCTACTTCATCGGGAATGCCGTGCAGCAGGTCGAAGCCCGCTTTGCGCTCCAACGCTGGCAAATCGGCCAGCAGACGATCCTCGCCGAGCAGGTTGCCCATCAACCAGCCGCCATTGCGCCCGGACGCACCGAAGCCGGCGGTCTCGGCCTCGACGATCACCACACGCAGCTGCGGCGCCTGGCGCTTGAGGTAATAGGCCGTCCACAGGCCGGTATAACCAGCGCCGATGATCGCCACGTCGGCGTGCAGCTGGGCTTGCAGGCTGGGCCGCGCCTGCAGCGGATCATCGAGCTGATCCATCCACAGACTGATGTTGCGCCAGGAATTCATCCACGCCTCCGTCATCAATCGATGACACAAGGCTAGTTGGGACGATCAGTCGCTGTCTTGCGTGCGTGCCCGCGAGGAAATCTGCTTGAGGTAGGCCGTGGGCGAAAGCCCGGTGTGGCGCTTGAAGCAGCTGTAGAAGGCCGACAACGAGTTGAAGCCGGCGGCAAAGGCCAGCTCGTCGATACGCTTGAGGTCGCTTCCCGTCTGCAAGCCATCGAGCAAGTACTGCAGGCGGGCGCGGTTGACGTAGCGGTAGAAGCTCTCGCCCAGCACCTGATTGAGCAGATGGGAGATCTGGTTGCGGCTGTAACCCGTCGCTGCCGCCACCTGCTGCAGATCCAGCTCGGGGTCGAGAAAGGGCTGGCTGCGCTGAAAGTAGTCCTGCAGGTCCTGCGCCAGCTGACCGAGCTGGCGGGTCGACAGCCCCAGGCGGCTGATCGCCGGGCGCGAACTGGCCGCTTCGCCAGTGCCACGCGCCTCATGCACCAGGGTGGCGTATTCGTTGATCCGCCAGATCAGCCCGTCGCGCACGGTGATGGCTTCACCGGTGCGGAACGACACAAGCCCTTCCCCGCCCTGCAAGCTGGTGCAGTACTGGATGAAGGCGGTATGCCCGTCGATGCGTATGCGGTCGACGTGCTCCAGCAGTTCGCCCGGGCGGCGCGGCAGGTTGTTCTCGACGTACTCGCGCAGCTCACCCAGGCGCATGCAGCGCTGCTGGTAGAAGTCGTTGTACTCGATCTCCGGGTGATACAGCGCCATTACAGCATCGAGGTCGCGGTGCTTCCAGCTCAGGTGGTAGCGCAGGATGGTTTCGCGGGTGCGCTCGGTTTGCGCGGCATCGTCAGGAAAGAGATCGTCAGACATGGTCAAGGTCGGTGGTCAGCGCTCGCGCAGATTGCCTGATTCGCCGCGGCCAGCCTAGTCCCTCGTGCTGGCGTGGCGGTTGCGGACTATGCTTGCAGGACCGACGGAGAGGCTGACCATGAGTGATCAGGACAAAGACCCCCAGCAGGCCCCGCTGACCCTGCGCGAAATGCTGCAGAGCGTGCTGGCCGCCGCCCTTGGCGTGCAGAGCGGGAAGAACCGTAGCCGCGACTTCAGTCGCGGCAAGCCCAGCCATTTCATTCTGCTCGGGGTGCTGTTCACCACCCTGTTCGTGATCGTATTGCTGGTGACGGTTAAGCTGATCCTGCACCTGGCGACTGGCTGATCAGTCCAGCAGGGATGCTATCGAGCAGTCGTAGCGCTGCTGTTGGGGCTGAGTCAACGCGCTGAACTGGCCAAAGTCCATGTCGATGTCCGCCTGGCCAAGGCGTGCCAGCAGTTTCTGCGATTGCGCCCTGTCGAGCAGGCGCAGCAGGGATGCCACCTGGTCCTGGCCGCCGCGCTCGATGAAATCCATGTCACGGGCATGGTCACTGAGCATCACCAGGGCACAGCCCCCCAGAACGAAGTGGCCACTCGCCAGGACATCGATTCGTCCATCGATATGCGCCTGCAGCACCCGAGCTGAGTTATTCAAGGCTGCATAGCGCAGGTCTCTGCCCAGCTCATCAGCCGCACGCATCACGCCGAATGCCATTGCATCGTTCGCGGACCACACCAGGCTCACCCCCGGATAGCGCGGCAACAGGCTCATCGCCTGCTCATAGGCGCGCTGCTCCTGCCACTCGCCATGCACTGCCTGCACCAGACGCACATGCGGCGCCTCGTTCAGCGCACGTTGCAAACCGGCCAGACGCAAGATCGATGACGGCGTTTGCTTGACCCCGGAAAATGCCAGCAGCTCGGCCGGTTGCCCCTTGGCAAGCGCGATCAGTTCGCGCCCCATGAGGTAACCTGCCTCTTCATCATTGGGCACCAGGCTACCCAGCCAGTTGCGGTGACGCTCGCGGCTGCCACCGATCAGCGCCTGCTGCTCGTCGGTGAGCGTGCTGTGCAGGGCGAAAAGACCAACCTGGCTAGCTTCGAACAGGCGCAGCAGCACAGGTCCCTGGAACTGCTCGTTGGTGAAGATCAGGTAATCCGGGTGTTCACCGTCGAGAACCTGGCGGGCATTGCTCAGCATGCGCGCTGGATCACGCTCACCGTAAAGTACCTTCAGGTCGATGCCGAGGTCGCCTGCGGCGTCCTGCATATAGCGGGTGTAATCGGCCCAGAACGGCTCGTCGGAATAGCCGGGATTGAGGAAGATCACAGACGGCGCACGGGTTTGTGCTGACGCCAATGCGCAGCACAGTAATAGCCACAGGCCCAACACCCACCGGATCACGGCACCGCTCCCCAATTAACCGGGGCGCAGTATAGGGCGCAAATGACAAAAGGCCGACCGCTAATGCGTATCGGCCTTCGCCCTCACTGTCCGCTGACCCAGAAGACCGCCGTACCTACCGCGATCAGGATCAGGCAAAAGATCGCCCAGGCATCGATGACGCTGTCGGAATTGTCCACTTCAGTGTGCTCGGTCATGGTTCCCCCTCTTCTTGTGCTTTTGGGTGATGCACACTGCATTTAAGACCAGCCTTGGCCATCGCTCAAACCATATGGTTATGCTCTAGGGCAGTCTTATTCCTTAAACCAAGGTTTATATATTCAAACATCACTTTTACGCATAAACCTGAGCTGGTATCGTGCCCCGGCTCCTCGGGGAGTGCGCGGCCGTGCGCGCTGATTGGCAGTAAGTAGCCTGAAAACAGGACCCTTCATGTACGTATATGACCAGTACGATCAAAAGATCGTCGAGGATCGCGTCAAGCAGTTCCGCGATCAAACCCGCCGCTACCTCGCCGGAGAGCTGAGCGGCGAGGAATTCCGTCCGCTGCGCCTGCAGAACGGCCTGTATATCCAGCGCTACGCGCCCATGCTGCGCGTGGCCGTGCCTTATGGCCTGCTGTCGTCCACCCAGGTGCGCATGCTGGCCAAGATCGCCCGCGACTACGACAAGGGCTATGCCCATATCAGCACCCGCCAGAACGTACAGTTCAACTGGCCGGACCTGGAAGACGTGCCGGAGATTCTCGCCGAGCTGGCCACCGTGCAGATGCACGCCATCCAGACCAGCGGTAACTGCATCCGCAACACCACCACCGACCAGTTCGCCGGCGTGGCCAAGGACGAGATCGTCGATCCGCGTCCCTGGTGCGAGATCATCCGTCAGTGGTCGACCTTCCATCCCGAATTCAGCCACTTGCCGCGCAAGTTCAAGATCGCCGTCAACGGCGCCGTGAGCGACCGCGCCGCCATCGAAGTGCATGACATCGGCCTGGAAGCAGTGAAGAACGAGGCCGACGAGCTGGGCTTCCGCGTTTCCGTCGGCGGCGGCCTGGGTCGTACCCCGATCGTCGGCAGCTTCATCAACGAATTCCTGCCCTGGCAGCACCTGATCAGTTATCTCGACGCCATCCTGCGCGTGTACAACCGCTATGGCCGTCGCGATAACAAGTACAAGGCGCGTATCAAGATTCTGGTCAAGGCGCTGACCCCCGAGGTGTTCGCCGAGCGCGTGAACGCCGAGTGGGCGCACCTCAAGGACGGGCCGACCACCCTCACCGAAGCCGAAGTCGCCCGCGTTGCCACACACTTCGTTGATCCGGCCTATCTGACCCTGCAGGACGAAGATGCCCTGCTCGCCCAGCAGAACGCCGAACACCCGGGCTTCGCCCGTTGGCGCGAGCGCAACACCTTCGCCCACAAGAAGCCTGGCTACGTTGCCGTGACCCTGTCGCTCAAGCCCACCGGCGTGGCGCCAGGCGACGTCACCGACAAGCAGCTCGATGCCATCGCCGACCTGACCGACCGTTATTCCTTCGGCGAAGTGCGCAACAGCCACAACCAGAACATCATCCTCGCCGACGTCGAGCAGCGTCAGTTGCTGGCTCTGTGGGGTGAACTGCGCGAACAAGGTTTCGCCACGCCGAACGTAGGCCTGCTGACCGACATCATCTGCTGCCCGGGCGGCGACTTCTGCTCGCTGGCCAACGCCAAGTCGATCCCGATCGCCGAAGCCATTCAGCGTCGTTTCGACGATCTCGACTATCTGTTCGACATCGGCAATATCGACCTGAACATCTCCGGCTGCATGAACGCCTGCGGTCACCACCACGTCGGCCATATCGGCATTCTCGGCGTCGACAAGAAAGGCCAGGAGTTCTATCAGGTATCGCTCGGCGGCAGCGCCGGCCGTGACGCCAGCCTGGCGCAGATCCTCGGCCCATCCTTCGCCGAAGCGGACATGGCCGATGTGATCGACAAGATCATCAAGGTCTACGTCGAGCAACGCACCGAAGAAGAAAGCTTCCTCGATACCTACCGCCGCGTCGGTATCGATCCGTTCAAGGAGCGCGTCTATGCAGCGAATCATTAAGAACGGTCAGGTGGTCGACGAGACCTGGCACCTGCTGGCCAAGGACGTGACCCTGGACGTCATCCCCAACTGCGACGACATCATCGTCCCACTGGCCCTGTGGCGCGAGCATGCGCACGCCCTCAAGGCCCGCGACGGCGGTCTTGGCGTATGGCTGGAAGCCGGCGACGAGATCGAGGAAATCGTCGATGACCTGGCGCATTTTCAGGTCATCGCCCTGGAGTTCCCTGCCTTCACCGATGGTCGCCACTCCTCTACCGCCTACCTGCTGCGTACCCGCTACGGCTACAAGGGCGAAGTTCGCGCCATTGGCGACGTGCTGCGCGACCAGCTGTTTGCCCTCAAGCGTGTCGGTTTCGATGCCTTCGCCGTGCGCGCGGACAAGGATCCGTACGATGCGCTGAAAGCCTTCGAGGACTACAGCGAGGTTTACCAGGCTTCGGCCGATCAGCCGCAACCGCTGTTCCGTCGCCGCGCCTGATCACAGCAGCTGAAACGCCTCAAACGCCCCGACTGGTTCGGGGCGTTTTGCTTTGTGTACTCCGCTTGCAGAATTCAGGTCGAACCGTAGTGCATTGCTGAAGTCGGACTCTATAAGCCCATCGCATAGGGAGAGACCGCCATGAAGCACGACTGGGACCTGATCGAACGCCTGCTGCACGAGGCACAGAACTCCGCCGGCAAACCCTTCGCCCCGCGTCGCTACGCCGAAGACCTGGCCGAAGAACATGAGAATGCCGGCGACCCCGTGGACAATCTCGATCATCTGCGCGCCGAGGCTGCACGCTACGAAGCGCGCCTGCTGCAAAACGGCTTTATCGAACCACGCCCGGAAGACGAAGGTGGCAACGGCGAAAATTTCATTCTCACCGCGCGCGGCGCGCAGCTGCTGAGCATGCTCGACAGCAGCATCCCCGGCAGTGAGCGACCACGCGAAGTGCTCGACGAAGCGGGTGAAGCGGCGTTGACGCCGGAGGTGTTCGATCGCCTGGCGCCCAGGGCCAATCTCAGCGAAACCGGCTGACAGGCTGCTGAAAAACTACCTGCGTTGCCATTGCTGCGTTAAAAACAGGCTCAAAATGCTCATTTACAACTCGTAAACTGCGCTTTTTCGCCTGTTTTTGCCTTGCACTGACTGCCTCGCCTACGTTTTTCAACGGCCTGTTCACCTGCCCTTAACAAACAAAAACGCCGCAACCCGGTAAGGGTTGCGGCGTTTCGTTGATCCTGCCATGAGCCATCAGGCCCGCGGGATCAATCCTCGCGGTAGCGACGCAGCTTCAGAGCCTTGCCGGCCACGCGGGTATCTTTCAGCTTGCCCAGCAGGCGGTCCAGACCGTCTTCCGGCAGCTCGACCAGGCTGAAGGTTTCGCGGATCTGGATACGACCGATCGCTTCGCGAGCCAGACCACCCTCATTGAGGATGGCACCGAGCAGGTTCTTCGCGGCGATACCGTCACGAGTACCCAGTGCAGTGCGGCAACGCACGCGACCTTCGGTCAGCGGCACCGGCGCGCGACGCTCGCGGAATTCACCACGATCACCGCCACGCTCAGAACGCTCGCCGTCACGTTCACGACGCTCACGCGGAGCGCCGCCAGCGCCCGGCACCAGTGGCTGCTCGCGCTCGACAGTGGCCAGATCCAGGGCCTGGCCGTTGGTAGCCTTTTTCAGCAGCGCAGCGGCCAGGGCACGTGGGCTGCAGCCGATATCGGCAGTCAGACGGTCGAGCAGATCGCCGTGGCTGGCTTCGGCATCGGCCACCAGCGGCGCCAGGCTGTTGGTCAGTTTCTTGATGCGAGCATCGAGCACTTGCTGGGCGTTCGGCAGTTTGACTTCACCGACCTTCTGCCCGGTGACACGCTCGATCACCTGCAGCATGCGACGCTCACGCGGCGTCACCAGCAGCAGCGCACGGCCATCACGACCGGCACGGCCGGTACGACCGATGCGGTGCACGTAGGACTCCGGGTCGTACGGCATGTCGACGTTGAATACGTGGGTGATGCGCGGCACGTCGATGCCACGGGCAGCCACGTCGGTCGCCACGACGATGTCCAGGCGGCCATCCTTGAGCGATTCGATGACGCGCTCGCGCTGGTTCTGGGCGATGTCGCCGTTCAGCGCAGCCGCCTTGTAGCCTTTGGCTTCCAGGGCGCTGGCCAGGTCCAGGGTGGCTTGTTTGGTACGCACGAAGGCGATCAGCGCGTCGAAATCCTCGACTTCCAGCAGACGCAGCACGGCGTTGGTCTTCTGGTCGGCGTGGATCATCAGATGCGCCTGCTCGATGCGCGAGACGGTCTGAGTCTTGGCAGCGATCTTGATGTGTTGCGGCTCACGCAGGTGCTTCTCGGCAATGGCGCGAATCGAGTGCGGCAGCGTGGCGGAGAACAGCACGCTCTGGCGGCTTTCCGGCATGGCTTCGAAGATCACTTCGAGATCATCCATGAAGCCCAGCTTGAGCATTTCGTCCGCTTCGTCGAGCACCAGGTACTGGATGGTCGATAGCACTTTCTCGTCGCGACGCAGGTGGTCGACCAGACGGCCCGGTGTGGCAACGATAACCTGGGCGCCCTGGCGGATGGCCTTGAGCTGCGGGCCCATGGGCGCGCCGCCGTAGACGGCGACCACATTGAGGCCAGGCATCTGCTTGGAATAGGTTTCAAACGCGGTGGCGACCTGCAGGGCCAGCTCGCGGGTCGGCGCCAGAATCAGCGCCTGCGGCTCACGCTTGGCCGGGTCGATTTTCGACAAGATCGGCAACGCGAAGGCTGCGGTCTTGCCAGTGCCGGTTTGGGCCTGGCCGATCATGTCCTGGCCGGCGAGGATCACCGGAATGGCCTGCGACTGGATGGGAGACGGCTCTTCGTAACCGACGGCGGTCAGAGCGGCGAGAATACTGGGGTGAAGTCCGAGCGCGGCGAAGCCGCCGATTTCCTGGGTCATGGGTCTGCCTCAAGTGCATCCGCAAAGACCCATGTTCCAAAGCTGCGCATGCCGTGTAAGACCTTTTGGGTCACCCTGGCAGCCTGGTCGGCGGGGATTTGCGAAAACGTGATGAAAGTGAATCGTCAAGGATAGTCCGCTGGGGACTGGCTGCCGGGTGTTAATTTCCCGGGCGAGTTGCACTACCTGAACGTGGCCAGAAAATTGGCCGGCGCGAACTATACCGGAAAATCCTGTCTCGGGTGCTGGTTTTTATCGATTGGCATGCATCCAACCGCTCAACGGCGCATCAAGTGGCCGGGCGCAGCGCTTCGATCAGCGGCTGTAGCGAATAACCCAGACGCGGCGCCAGCTCGCCCGCACGCATCTGCAGGCGTCCCATGTTCAAGCGTTGCTCAAGGTCAGCCGGGATCAGCAGTACCACGTTGCCCTCCTTCACCGGGCACTCCCAATAGTGTCGGTGATAGAGGCCACGCAGCAGTGCCGCGCCAAGCGGCTTGCCGTCGTTGCCTGCCCATTGGTTGATGATCAGCCAACCACCTGGATTGAGCTTCTCGCGGCAGCGCTCGAGAAAGCGCCAGGCCAGATGCCCGACACCAGGCCCCTGGTCGGTGTACAGATCGAGAAAGATCAGGTCAGCGGTTTCCGCGCTGTCGAGCAGTTCGGTGGCGTCGCCGATGCGAATGGTCAGCCGTGGGTCATCGTCCAGACCGAGAAACTCCATGGCCAGGCGCGGCACTTCCGGGCGCAGCTCGATGGCCTCGACGTCCTCCAACGGCAGGAACTTCAGGCAGGCCTGGGTCAGGTTGCCGGCGCCCAGACCAAGGAACAGTGCGGTTTCCGGTGCATCGTGGCACAGCGCGCCCAGCAACATGGCGCGGGTGTAGTCGTATTCCAGCCAGCTGGGATCGCCCTGGAACACGCAACTCTGCTCGATGGCATCACCAAACTCGAGAAAGCGGTAGGCGCCGATCTGCACCACACGGATCACCCCGAAGGCGTCGTGCACCTCGGCCAGCAGAACTTCGTCCTGCTGCTGCAACTCGTCGTCCGGCGGCAACCCTGGCATCGATACCTCTCCCACAGTGACATCCCGTACCACAACAACCGGGCTAAAGGCGCCGATTGTCATTGAAGCAGCCGCCCCCGGTCACGCAATAATTCCAACACTTGCGCTGCTACTCATAACAATAACGAGGTTCGCCATGTACGCCATCATAGGTGCCGGCCCCATGGGCCTGTGCACGGCTCGGCAATTGAAGAAGCACGGTATCGATTTCGTCGGTTTCGAGCTGCACAGTGACGTTGGCGGCCTGTGGGATATCGATAACCCGCACAGCAGCATGTATCACTCGGCGCATCTGATTTCCTCCAAGGGCACCACCGAGTTCCGCGAGTTCCCCATGCGTGCCGAGGTGGCGCCCTACCCGCACCACAGCGAGATGCGCCGCTACTTTCGCGACTACGCCAGGCAGTTTCGTCTCTACGAGCATTATCAGTTCGACACCCGCGTGCTACAGGTGCAACGCGAGCAAGATGGCTGGAAACTGATCAGCGAGCGCAACGGCGAGCAACGCGAATGGCGTTTCGACGGTGTGCTGATCGCCAACGGCACCCTGCATACGCCCAACCTGCCGCGCCTGCCTGGTGACTTCTGCGGCGAGTTGTTGCATTCGAATGCCTACAAGAGCGCGGATATCTTTGCCGGCAAACGGGTGCTGGTGGTCGGCTGCGGCAACTCGGCCTGCGATATCGCCGTCGATGCCGTGCATCGCGCCGCCTCGGTCGACCTTTCGGTACGCCGTGGCTATCACTTCCTGCCCAAGTTCATCCTCGGCAAACCCACCGATACCTTCGGCGGCGCGATCAAGCTACCGCGCCGTCTCAAACAGCTGGTCGACGGTCTGCTGGTGCGCGCCCTGGTCGGCAAACCCTCGCAGTACGGTCTGCCCGACCCGGACTACCGCCTGTACGAGTCGCATCCGGTGATGAACTCGCTGGTGCTGCACCATATCGGCCACGGCGATATCCACCCTCGCGGCGACATCCAGTCGGTGAGCGGGCAAGGCGTGACCTTCGCCAATGGCGAACAGGCCGAATACGACCTGATCCTCATGGCCACCGGCTACAAGCTCGACTACCCCTTCATCGCCCGCGACGAGTTGAACTGGCCGCAAGATGCCGGTGCACCGCAGCTGTATCTCAACGTCTTCCACCCCGAGCACGACGACCTGTTCATGCTCGGTATGGTCGAGGCCTCCGGCCTGGGCTGGCAGGGTCGTGACGAGCAGGCGGAGCTGGTCGCGCTGTATATCCGCCAGTCGCGGGCTGGCAGCCCCGCTGCTCAGTCCCTGCGCCAGACCATTCGTGCTCAAGCCAGCCAGCGCCTGGATGGCGGCTATCGCTACCTGCAACTGGAGCGCATGGCCTATTACGTGCACAAGGACAGCTATCGTAAACGCATAGCCGAACACAGCGCCGCCCTGCGCCGTGAGCTGGCCAACGACGGCGTACTCGCCGCGCAGGGAGCATGAGCATGGAACAGGTGAATATCGCCTTCGACCCCAGCAGCCTGGTGCTGATCAACCTGATCGTTGCGTTGATGATGTTCGGCGTCTCCCTGGACCTGCGCGCCGAAGACTTCCGCCGCATCCCCCGCGCGCCCAAGGCCCCGGTGATTGGCATGCTGGCGCAATTCGTGTTGCTGCCGGCGCTGACCTGCCTGGCTTGCTGGGCCCTGGCCATCGAGCCGCAACTGGCGCTGGGCATGACCCTGATCGCTGCCTGCCCAGGCGGCAGCTTCTCCAACATCATGACCTGGATGGCTCGCGGCAACGTCGCGCTGTCGGTGAGCATGACCGCCGTTTCCAGCGTCGTCGCCAGCGTGCTGACACCGCTCAACTTCGCCCTATACGCCTGGCTCAATCCACATACGCGACCCTTGCTGACGCAGATCGAACTGGACCCGCTGAGTTTGCTGCTGCTCGTGCTGCTGGTGCTCGGCCTGCCTCTGCTGGCTGGCATGTGGATCGGCCGGCGCTTCCCGCAACTGACGCTGAAAGTGGAAAAGCCCCTGCGTCTGTTCGCCTTGCTGGTAATGCTCGGTTTCGTGGCGCTGGCGTTCAGCCGCAACCTCGAGCAGTTCACCCGACATTTCCATCTGTTCTTCTGGCTGGTAGTGGCGCACAACGCCCTGGCACTGAGCATTGGTTATCTCAGCGCCCGCCTGAGCGGGCTATCGGTGGCCGACCGCCGCGCCCTGACGCTGGAAGTGGGCATCCAGAATTCAGCGCTGGGCCTGGTGATCATCTTCACCTTCTTCCCGCAGGCCAGCGGCATGTTGCTGATCGCGGCCTTCTGGGGCTGCTGGCATCTGGTATCCGGCCTCAGCCTGGCCTGGCTGTGGTCACGCAGGCCGCCTGCAGCCGACGCGTTGCTGACGCCCTTGCCCAGCGCAGGAGAGCGGTGATGCGCGTGGTCCTGATTACCGGCGCCGCCAGCGGCCTCGGCTGGCAACTGGCGCGCGCTTGTCACGCACGTGGCGATGCCCTGCTGCTCACCGATATAGACGCCAGCGGCCTCTCGGCTCGCGCCGATGAATTGGGCAGCGAGCGCGTAATGGCCCTTGCCGGCGACATCACCGAACCCGAGCTGCATGAACGTCTGCTCGATGGCTGCTGGCAGCGCTTCGGCCGGCTGGACGTGCTGATCAACAACGCCGGCATCACCCACCGCTCGCCCACGCTGCGCACCGATCCAGCGGTGTTTCGCAAGGTCATGGCGGTGGACTATCACGCGCCGCTGGAGCTGACCCTGGCCGCCCTGCCGCTGCTGCGTGAAAGCCGCGGCCAGGTGATCGCCATCGGCTCCATGGCCGGCTGGATGCCGGTGCTCGGCCGTGCCGGTTACTGCGCCGCGAAAAGCGCCCTGGGCCAGGCCTTCGAGGTGCTACGCGCCGAGATCGCCCTTGACGGCATCGGCCTGCTGATGGTCTATCCGAGCTTTCTCGATACGCCCATCGACCGCAATGCCCTGGGCGGCGATGGCAAACCGGCCGGCCATGCCCGCTCGACCATCGGCAGGATTCGCAGCGCCGACTGGATGGCAAGCCTGATTCTCGATGCACTGCAACAGCGCCGCGAACGCCTGTTCCCGGATCGTGGCAGCTGGCTGGCGAGCCTGCTCTGGCGCCTGGCGCCGGCGCTGTACCACCGCAAGATGAGCCAGCGTTTCGCCGGGGAAATGAGCTGATGGCCCTGGCGCCCTACGCCCTCGGCGGCTTCATTCTGCTGGCCTACACCCTGGAAGCCGTTACTGGCTTTGGCAGCGTGGTCATCGCGCTGTCGCTCGGCGCATTGCTGCTGCCCATCGATCAGCTGTTACCGATCCTGGTGCCGCTGAACATCTGCATGACCGGCTATCTGGTGCATCGCCACTGGCAGCAGATCGACCGCCGCCTGCTGCTTGGCACCCTGCTGCCCGGCATGCTTATCGGCACGCTGCTCGGCTATTGGCTGCTGCCTTATCTCGATACCCAGGTGTTGAAGGTCGGCTTCGGTGCGCTGATCGTCTGGTTCGCCGGCCGCGAACTGTGGCGCCTGCGCCGGGCGAGCGCACTGCCGCAACGCCCGGCCTGGCTGACTCGCGTCATTACCCTGGCCGCCGGCCTTAGCCACGGCCTGTTCGCCTCGGGCGGCCCGCTGCTGGTCTACGGCCTGGCTGGCACCCAACTGGACAAGGCGCGACTGCGCGCCACCCTAGTTACTGTCTGGTTCACCCTCAACAGCCTGCTCACCCTCGCCTTTCTGCTCGACGGCCGCCTGCTGCCAGCGCTGCCCCAGGTGCTCACCTACGCCCCGCTCCTGCTGCTCGGTGTGTGGCTGGGCGAACGCCTGCATCAACGCTTCGACGAGCGTCATTTCCGCCTCGCCATCTACATCCTGCTGTTGGTCACCGGCTTCCTGCTGCTGGCGCCCTGGAGACTGCCATGAGCTACGACATCATCATCAACAACGGCCTGTACTTCGACGGCTCCGGCGCGCCGGGGGCAATCCGCCATATCGGCATCCGTGACGGCAAGGTCGAGGTACTCAGTCTCAGCCCGCTGGACGAGGCCGGTTGCCCCGAGGTGATCGACGCCAAAGGCCAATGGCTCACCCCCGGCTTTCTGGAGATCCACTCGCACTACGATGCCGAGGTGATCGCCGCACCCGCACTGAAGGAGTCGGTGCGCCACGGCGTCACCAGCGTGACCATCGGCTCCTGCTCCATCAGCATGGTGCTGGCTGACGCCGAGGACTGCTCCGACCTGTTCACCCGCGTCGAAGCGGTGCCGCGCGAGTACGTGCTGCCGATCCTCAAGGAAAAGAAAACCTGGCGCGACGCCGCCGGCTATCGCGCCTTCTACGACCAGTTGCCGCTGGGCCCGAACGTCAATTCCTTCCTCGGCCATTCCGAACTGCGCGTGGCGGTGATGGGCCTGGAGCGCGCCACCAGTCGGGTGAAGCCCAGCGAAGCCGAACTGGCACGTATGGAACAGTTGCTCGAAGAGGCGCTGGACGCCGGGTGTATTGGCCTGTCGGTGATGACCACGCGGCTGGACAAGATGGACGGCGACCGCGCCTGGTCCAGCCCGCTGCCGTCGACCTTCGCCAGTTGGAAGGAGTTCTCCCGCCTGTTCGCCGTACTGCGGCGGCGCGGCGCCGTGCTGCAGGGCGCGCCGAACGCGGTGACCAAGGTCAACGTATTCGCCTTCCTCTGGCAGGCCCACGGCTGGTTCAGGAAGCCGCTGAAATGCACCATGCTGACGGCGCTGGATCTCAAGTCGCAGCCGCTGCTGCACCGCTTCACCCGCCTTTCCGGCTGGCTAGCGAACAGGGTGCTGCGCGGCCACTTCCGCTGGCAGACCTTGCCAGCGCCCTTCACCCTGCGCCTGGAAGGACTCAACGTGAATGCCTTCGAGGAATTCGGTGCTGGCGAGATCCTGCGCAACATCAAGGACCCGGATGAGCTCTACGCCAAGGTCAGGGAGCCGGCGTTCCGCGCCCTGTTCAAGAAACAGGTCAAAGCCGTGCTGACCAAGGGCCTGTGGCACCGCGACTTCTCCGATTGCTGGGTGACCGAATGCCCGGACCCCAGCCTGGTCGGCAGGAACTTCAAGCAACTGGGCCAGGCGCGCGGCCTGGATGCGGTAGACGCTTACTTCGAACTGGCCTGCCAGTATCGCGATGAGCTGAAGTGGACGACCTGCTACGGCAACCAGCGCGAGGCGATCATGCGCAAGCTGCTGGCCAGCCCCTGGACGCACCCCGGCTTCGCCGACTCCGGCGCGCACCTGCGCTCCATCGCCCAGTACAACTTCCCGCTGCGTTTTCTCAAGTACGTGCGCGATGCCGAATTGGCCGGCGAGCCCTTCATGGAGCTGGGCAAGGCCGTGCGCCACTGCAGCGGCGAGCTGGCCGACTTCATCGGCATCGATGCCGGCTACCTGCGCGTCGGTGATCGTGCAGACCTGGTGCTGATCGACCCCGCCGGCCTTGATGACACCCTGGACGAACTGCACGAAGCGCCGATGGAGGTGCTGGGCCTGGTGCGAGTGGTCAAACGCAACGATGCAGCGGTCGCGCTGACGATGATCAACGGTCGCATCGCCTATCGGCGCGGCCTGGAATACCCGGATGACCTGGGCAAGGCGCAGCGCTACGGGCGCTTCCTGCCGGCGCGCGATGTATCGCCGCGCATGCGGCCTGCGCGCGCATTCGAGCCCGCCCCGGCGTCATGAGCCAATACACGTACGGGCTGCGGGGCTTATCGGTTACCATGCGTCTCCGCCTGATCAATTGCTAGAGACGCAGCATGTCGAATGCCTGGAGCCCCGAAAGCTGGAGGGCCAAGCCCATCCAGCAGCAGCCTGAATACCCTGATGCCGCGCACCTGAATCGCGTCGAGCAAACCCTGGCCGGCTACCCGCCGCTGGTATTCGCCGGCGAGGCGCGCGAGCTGCGTCGCCAGTTCGCCGAGGTCACCCAGGGCCGCGCCTTCCTGCTGCAGGGCGGCGATTGCGCCGAGAGTTTCGCCGAGTTTTCCGCCGCGAAGATCCGCGACACCTTCAAGGTGTTGCTGCAGATGGCCATCGTCATGACCTTCGCCGCCGGCTGCCCGGTGGTCAAGGTCGGACGCATGGCCGGCCAGTTCGCCAAGCCACGTTCGTCCGGCAGCGAAACCATCGATGGCGTTACCCTGCCCGCTTACCGCGGCGACATCGTCAACGGCATCGGTTTCGACGTCGCCAGTCGCGTACCGGACCCGGAGCGCCTGCTGCAGGCCTACCACCAGGCCACCGCCAGCCTCAACCTGCTGCGCGCCTTCGCTCAGGGCGGTTTTGCCGACGTGCATCAGGTGCATCAGTGGAACCTCGACTTCATCGCCAACTCGGCGCTATCCGAGAAGTACCACCAGTTGGCCAATCGCATCGACGAAACCCTGGCGTTCATGCGCGCCGTCGGCATGGACAGCGCGCCGCAGCTGCGCGAAGTCAGCTTCTTCACCGCCCACGAAGCGCTGCTGCTCAACTACGAAGAGGCCTTCGTCCGTCGCGACAGCCTCACCGGCCGCTGGTATGACTGCTCCGCGCACATGCTGTGGATCGGCGACCGCACCCGCCAACTGGACGGTGCGCACGTCGAATTCATGCGCGGCATCGAGAACCCCATCGGCGTCAAGGTCGGTCCGAGCATGGACCCGGACGAGCTGATCCGCCTGATCGACACCCTCAACCCGGACAACGATCCCGGTCGCCTTAACCTGATCGTGCGCATGGGCGCCGATAAGGTCGAAGCGCACTTCCCGCGTCTGCTGCGCAAGGTCAAGGAGGAAGGCCGCCAGGTGCTGTGGAGTTCCGACCCCATGCACGGCAACACCATCAAGGCCAGCAGCGGCTACAAGACCCGCGATTTCGCGCAGATCCTCAGCGAAGTCCGGCAGTTCTTCGCCGTGCACCAGGCCGAAGGCACCTACGCCGGTGGCATCCATATCGAGATGACCGGGCAGAACGTCACCGAGTGCATTGGAGGTTCGCGCCCGATCACCGAGGACGGCCTGTCCGACCGTTACCACACCCACTGCGACCCGCGCATGAATGCCGACCAGTCCCTGGAACTGGCGTTCATGATCGCCGAAACGCTGAAGCAGGTACGCCGCTGACGAGCCGCGCCCTGGCCAGTGGCCAGGGCGCGAACCGGCTCGCACATCTTCTGTGCGGTATCCGGCATAATGCTGCCCCATCGCGAGCACCGGACAGGTGCCCCAGTTACACCCAGCCGGAAAGGACTCGCGGCCAACACCCCCAACAAGGACGATGAACCATGCAACTGCGCACCACCCTCTCCGCTTTCGCCCTGTCCAGTGCTGTCTTGCTGACTGGCTGCCAGAACATGTCCCCCGACGCCATGCTGCAATCCGGCCTGATGGCCGTGCAGGCCGCGACCCTCAGCGACGCCGAAGTACGCAGCATGTCCGACCAGGCCTGCGCTGAAATGGATGCCGAAGCCAATATCGCCGGCCCGAACAGCCCGTACAGCAAGCGCCTGGACAAGATCGCCAACAACCTCGGCCATCAGATCAACGGCACGCCGATCACCTATAAGGTGTATCAGGCCGATGAGGTCAACGCCTGGGCCATGGCCAACGGCTGCGTGCGCGTATACAGCGGCCTGATGGACCTGATGACCGACAACGAAGTGGAAGGCGTGCTCGGCCATGAGATCGGCCACGTCGCCCTCGGTCACAGCAAGAAGGCCATGCAGACCGCCTACGCCACCACCGCCGCGCGCAATGCTGCAGCCGCGTCGGGCAACGGCACCATCGCCGCATTGTCCGCATCGCAGCTCGGCGCCCTGGGTGAGCAACTGGTCAATGCGCAGTTCTCGCAAAGCCAGGAAAACGCCGCCGATAACTTCTCCTTCGACCTGCTGACCCAACGCAACATCCCCCGTGAAGGCCTGGTCACCGCGTTCGAGAAGCTGGCCAATCTGGGCGGCGGCGAAGGCAGCATGTTCTCCTCGCACCCGGGTTCCAGCGACCGCGCCGCCAACATGCGCACCCGTCTGGCTGCCAAGTAAAGGTGATGTTCAGGGGCTGCAGTGCAGCCCCTGTTTCGTTTGGAGATCACCATGTCGATACCGCGCCACTGCCTGGCAATCTTGATCATTCTTTCACCCGCGGTTCAGGCCGATTATGACCAGCAGTACCAGGCCTGCCTGGACGCCAGTGGAATGATCAACAATGCCAGCGTCGCCGGCTGCGCCGAAGGCGTATCGGAAACGGTGAAGAAGGAGATGAACCGCATCTACCAGCAGCTGTTCCTCAAGCTGCAGGAAAGCCAGCCAGCGGACGCCGAACAGCTGGAAACGGCGCAGAAGGCCTGGTTGATCTACCGCAACGGCCAGTGCGACCTGCAGGGCAAGCACGTCGGCTCGCCGATGTACTACACCTGCCCGATGGAGCTGAATATCCAGCGCGTTGAGGAACTGAGGTTCCTGCTGGAAAACGGCGGCTAACCGAGCAAGCCCCGCAGATTAACGTTCGGCGCCAGCCACACCTCTTCCAGGCCCAGCCAATGGGCCAGCGCGCGCAGCGAATCGCCCAGCGCCAACCGCGCCTCCTCGCTCAACACCGCTTCCTCCAAATGCACAGCATGCACTGCCAGGCGCCCGGCCGCGCGCTCGCTGCGCAGATCCACCCGCGCCAACAGGCGTTCGTGGTGCAGAAACGGCAGCACGTAATAGCCGTACACGCGCTTGGCCTGCGGGGTGTAGATCTCCAGCCGATAGCGGAAGCCGAACAACCGCTCGATGCGCTCGCGTTCCCAGATCAGGGAATCGAACGGTGACAGCAAGGCGCTATGGCGAACACGCCGGGGAATGCGCGGCTCACCACGGCAATAGGCCACCTGCCGCCAGCCTTGCACCGCGACGGGCAACAACTCGCCCGCCTCCACCAATTCGGCGATACGGCGCTTGCTGTCACTGACGTCCAGCCGGTAGTAGTCGCGCAAATCGCGCTCGGTCGCGACGCCAAGGGCATCGGCAGAACGCAGCAACAGGCGGCGCTGCGCCTCGTCCTCATCGAGATTCGGGTGATTCAGCATATCCGCGGGAATGACCCGCTCCGGCAGGTCGTACAGCCTTTCGAAGCCGCGGCGCCCGGCCACAGTGACCAGACCTGCAGCGAACAGCCATTCCAGCGCCATCTTCTCCGCGCTCCAGTCCCACCAGGGGCCGGCCTTCTCGGTACGCGAGGAAAGGCTGCCGGCGCCCAGCGCACCGCGCTCGCGCACGGCCTGCAGCACACTGTCTATGGCGTCACGCCGCTCCACGCCGAACTTCGCCAGCTGGCTGTAGATGCCCTGCCCATCCGCGGCTCGGCGCATTCGCCAGCGCAGCAGCGGATAAAGCTCGAGCGGCAACAGCGAGGCTTCGTGCCCCCAGTATTCGAACAGCCGCCTGCGCCGCGCCCGGCCCCAGGCCAGTTCATCGAGGTGCTCGGCCTGGTAATGACCAAGACGGGAAAAAGCCGGCAGGTAGTGCGAGCGCACCAGGGCATTGACCGAATCGATCTGCACCACGCCAAGGCGCTCGATCTGCGCCTGCAGCTGCTTGTGGGCGATGGCGCCGCGTGGAGTACGGCCGAACCCCTGAGCAGCCAGGGCCAGGCGGCGGGCTTCGGCGAGAGAAAGTGAGAGCGTCATGGCGACCAGCCTATCAGGCAGTTTGGCTGCCGACGAGTTCAGGCCGGCGCGGCGAACGCGTGGCGAAAGGTGAAGGCCTGCGCCGTCGCGCCATACTCGCGCAGATGCGCCAGGCGCTCGGAGGCCTCGACCACGCTCGGCCGATGCCCGGCTGGCACCCACCACAGCACCTGGTGCGCCTGCTCGACACGCTCGAACCATTCGCGACGGCGCTTGAGCATCTCGGTATGTGCCGATTTGTAGACGTAATCACTGAGCGACTGTACGTCGTGCCAGACCGACATATTCACCAGCACCTCGTCACCGAACGGTCGGATCGCCGTAGCATCGCCCGCCTCGTCCTGCAGACGCCAGACAAAGCCGGGAGAGCCTTCCGCCAGCGCATTGATACGCTCCAGATTGGCAACGAAATCGGCCATCTCCGGTGACTCCAGCGGCGTCTTCATCCAGGCAATGTTCAGTTGGGCCAAGTGATAAGCGGACAATTTCCAGCCTCCATGCAAACGAATGATCAGGGTTGCTGCGGCACGCCACGCCAGCCGGACAGACGTCGACGCAACCAGGCCTCGCTGCTGACCAGAGTGATACCCGACAGCACCAACGCCGCGCCGATGATGAAGTTCAGGGTCAGTGGCTCGTCCAGCACCAGCACGCCGAAGGTGACGCCAAACAGAGGTGTCATGAATGAGAACACCGCCATGTTCGAAGCCAGGTAGCGGCGCAGCAACCAGAACCAGGCCAGGTAGGTGAAGAACGACACCACCACGCCCTGCAGCAGGATGCTGGCAATGGCCACAGGCGTCCAACGCAGCTGGGAAAGGTCCACCACCACCAGCGCATAGGCCAGCAGCAGCACGAAGGCCACTGCCAACTGATAGAACAGGGTCAGCCCGGCCGGCGCCTCGGACAGGCGCGAGCCCCGCACCACGACCGTGGTCGCGCCCCAGGCCATACCGGCGCACAGCCCCAGCGCATCGCCGAGCAGCATGTCGTGATCGATCTCGGCCCAGTTACCGCCCACACCGAAAGCCATCACCACGCCGCCGAAACACAGCGCGATGCCCAGCCACTGCAGGCGACGCAGACGCTCGCTGGGCAGTAGCAGGTGCAGACCCAGCGCCGAGAAGATCGGCGCGGTGTACAGAAACACCGCCATATGCGAGGCCGTGGTGTAGCGCAGGCCCAGCGCGATAAAGAAGAACTCCAGCGCAAACAAGACACCGGCCAGGATTCCGGCCAGCCAGGTCGTACTGAGCCACTCGCGCCAGCCGCGCTGCCACAGCAACAGCAGGCCGACCAGCACCGCGGCAACACCCGAGCGCAACGCTACCTGCAGCATGGGCGCGATATCGTCCGCCGCCAGCTTGATTGCCACCTGCTGGCTACCCCAGATGGCGCAAAGCAGCAGCATCAGTTGGAACAGGAAAAAATCGGCGCCCTTGCGTACCGCGGTCATTCAGCAACTCCAGTCATGTGCCACTCATTTTCTCAGCGGGTCATCCCAGAACGGCCGTTCGGCCTCCTGCAACACATCGGCTCGGGACAGTCCCAGGTCCTTCAATGCAGCATCATTCAGTTGCGCCAGCTGCGCCCGCTCGCGAGCCAGTTGACGCCAGCGCCGCAGCATACGCCATACGCCGGCCAGTGACGGCAGCCGTTCGAAGTGGCTGGCCTGAGCCAACGCATAACCTTTCTGACCTTTCATCTTTTCGCCCTCCCTGTGGGGTTGGCGTCAGTGTCGGGTCAGGCTTAAGATCAATCCAACGAATGTTTCTTATGGGATCCATCTCGAGGATTGATGAATGGCCTTCCACCCCAGTATTGATACCGAATTGCTGCGCAGCTTCGTTGCCATCGCCGACACCGGCGGTTTCACCCGCGCCGCAGAAACGGTCAATCGCACCCAGTCAGCCGTGAGCATGCAGATGAAGCGGCTGGAGGAAGACGTGGTGCAGCGCCCGTTGTTCGAGCGCGACGGGCGCCAGGTGCGGCTGACACCCGAGGGTCAGGTACTGCTGGGTTATGCGCGGCGCATTCTCAAGCTGCATGGCGAGGTACTCAACACCCTGCGCGAGCCGCATATGGTCGGTGCCGTGCGTATCGGTACGCCGGACGACTACGTGATGCGTTTTCTGCCGGAGATTCTCTCGCGCTTCGCCCAGGCCTATCCACTGGTGCAGGTGGAGGTGCATTGCGAGCCTTCGGGACAACTGCTGCTGCGCCAGGATCTGGACCTGACCATCGTCACCCGCCAACCCGGCAAGGAGATTGGCCAACTGCTGCGCCAGGAGCGCTTCGCCTGGGCCGTGGCCCAGGGCTTCTGCCCGCACGAGCAGAATCCCATGCCGCTGGCCATGTTCAACGCCGACTGTTTCTGCCGCGAATGGGCCTGCAACGCGCTAGACACGATGGGTCGTCCCTACCGCATCGCCTACACCAGCCCCAGCCTGTCGGCGATCTTTGCCGTGGTGCGCGCGGGCCTCGCGGTCACTGCGCAGCTGCAAAGCCTGATCACCCCCGACCTGCGCATGCTCGGCGAAGCCGAAGGCCTGCCCCTGCTGCCGCTGACCAGTATCGTGCTGCTGCGCAACGAAAGTAGCCAGTCACCCGTCACCGAATGCCTGGCCGAGCATATCGTCGAAGGTTTTCGCCTATAGGCGGCCACCCGACTCCAGCGCGAGCAGCAGCGCACAGAGCAGCAGGAAGCCACAGAACAGGCTGCGTAGCAGACGCTCCGGCAACGAGTGCGCCAGGCGTACACCCCAACTGATGCTGAGCAGGCCACCGATGGCCAGCGGCACACCCATCCACCAGTTGACGTGATCGTGCAACGCGTAGGTAAACAGCGTAACCCCGGTGCTGGGCAACGCCAGCGACAGCGAGAGCCCCTGCGCCACCACCTGCGTGGTGCCGAACACACTGGTCAGCACCGGCGTCGCGACCACCGCGCCGCCCACACCAAACAACCCGCCCATCGCACCGGACACCCCGCCCAGCACACCAAACCAGCCCCAGTGATGACGCAACTCACCACTGGCCGGCGCCTGAGCCATCAGCATGCGCAACAGGTTGTAGGCCGCCAGGGCCAGCAGAAAACCGACGAAGGCCCAACGCATGGTGCGCGAATCCACCTCCACCGCATACAGCGAGGCCAACCAGGCGCAGAAGAAACTGGTGACACCGAGCAGCAGGGCATGTCGCAGGTCGATACGATTGCGTTGATGGTAACGCCAGATCGCCAGCATCACGTTCGGCACCACCATCACCAGCGCAGTCCCCTGAGCAAGCTGCTGATCCAGGCCGAAAACGATGCCCAGCACCGGAATGGCGATCAGGCCGCCGCCGATGCCGAACAAACCACCCAGCGTCCCCAGGCCCAGCCCCAGCAACAGATTCAGCAACAGGTCGAACAGATTCATGACACCTCCAGACAGTGGGCGCATGTTAATCAGCCGCGGCTAGCGCGGAAACGCATAGCAACGCACAATGGCTTTGCTTATCTCGCATAAGAATGTTGGCGCTGATGGAAAATTGACCCACCCTGCCGATTGAAATTTGACCCAGGGCGGATTGCTAATTTTGTTACCAGCAACTGTGGATAAG
>NZ_JACFYZ010000009.1 GCF_015712065.1 Ectopseudomonas chengduensis | reverse complement strand
TCAAAAATTGAGCAGAAGCAGTTGAACACCTGGGTCAGTTTTCAGTCGGCAGAACAGCCTCTACTGGGTCAGTTTTCGGTCAGCGGCAACAGGCCAAGGATGACTTTGGCGCCATCAAGAACATCAGCCGCGATGACCAGCTCGCCATGCTGCACATTCCGCCGCAACGGGTGAGCGTGGTACCGCAGAATGCCGGCGGCTTCGGCTCCATTCGTGAAGCCGCTGAGGTGTCGGCGGTCAACGAACTGGAGCCAGTGCAAGCCAGGCTCATGCAGATCAACGATTGGCTGGGGGAGGAGGTGGTGCGGTTCAGGCCGTACGACGTCCACTAGCTTTGATGCGCTCTTCGAGGATTAACACAACCCCAGGGTAGTGGCGGTTCCTGAAATCGAAGCTGTTCTCGGCAATCGACGGGAATACATATGCAAAAAACGGGGGCTTCCCTCCTTTGCGGGTGAAATCCCCCGTCTCTTTCAACCACTCATTGAGCTGTTTCATGAGCAGCTCTTGGCAGTTGTCGCCCTCTATATCTCCCAGAGCCAATGAAGGCGCTACGAATGTTGCTGCGAAGCGACGATCGGAGTGGCTACTTATCAGGCTATTACTGTCCTCCCAAGCTGCCTTCATACCCTTTTCGACGTACCTCAATCGATTTGCTCTAGGGCCAATCCTTTGCCATGCGTGCTTCGCTTCGAAAGTCATCGAGGTGCCTTTCGGGCTCATTACAAACAGATCTACTCAGCCAAGCCGCGTGTCGCCATGTTCGACGCCATCTGCTGGCGCCTTTTGCCGTTTCACGCTGCTGTATTCCTCCAAAGCGCTCCAGCCACTTGACCAAGCAGCACCTGCAAGGGTGCTGAGCGAAGCGCGCTCGTTGTACCACCAAGGATTGTCTTGGTTTTCGTGCTGAGTGCAGTAGCGCTCGACCATTTCTACCCATGATTTCAGCAGTGCACGGACTTCACGCTCGGACGACGGGCATTTGACTGCAGAAAGTGTGGTTCCCATAGGACTTCCTTGTTGACTGGATGTGGCCTATTGATACCGCTGCGGGTGTTCAAATTCTAGGTCGGCGCGCGCCCTCGTCCCCTCGCCACGCCCCCGGGCTAAATAGGGTGCTTTTTTCTTCACCCCTGCGGACTACTCAGTGCGGCCCAGGCTATGCGCTACGTGCAGCGTTCAGGTGGCGGCAATACCCTGCGGATCCCTGCAGCAAGCGCCTCATGTTGGGGGCTGAGGTGGCTTCCTGTTTTAGGACGGCTGATGAGATATCTGGAATGGGTAATTTTCGTAATTGGATGATCTGGCAGCGCTGCTGGCCTCGGATTTGCTGGGCTTGCCCGATTACCTTGGCTGGTAATTCTGGGTAATGGTGAAGGTAATACTTGTGCAAGGTTATGATTTTAAAGGATTTTATTTTTTCCCTCTTCTGGCCGGTCGTCAGGGTAATCTCCTAGCCTTCTGATTACTGATTTATTACCTTTATGAGCTACTGGTAAGCCTTTGAAAATAAAAGGCTTCAGGCGCTTGAAGCTCTCACGATTACCAAAATTACCTTTTTGCTTTGCCTCAAAATAAATCCGTGTAGAATGCCGCCGCCCGCGATGCTGAGCACCCTTGCTCGTTCTCACTGGGAACAAGCTGGGAACAGATTCACGCTCACGCACACGCGCCCATTCACACAAATCAAGGCCTCCAGGCCTGGCAGCCGGGGTGTGGTGAGTTCGAGTCTCTCCGTCCGCACCGTCTTTATATAGCCCCTCCCGACTGCCGCCTGCTTCTAGGGTGACTTCTGCACATTGACCCTCTAGAATGCTTGGCCTTGATTCGGGGCCGGTTCGAGCCGGCTTATGTCTGTGCAACGAGGAATATCCATGCAAGTTTCTGTTGAAAGCACTTCTGCTCTTGAGCGCCGCATGACTGTCGGCGTACCCGTCGAGCGCATCGAGACCGAAGTCAACAAGCGTCTGCAACAGACTGCCCGTCGTGCCAAGGTTCCTGGCTTCCGTCCTGGCAAGGTGCCGATGAGCGTGATTCGTCAGCGCTATGAAGATGCCGCTCGTCAGGAAGCCCTGGGCGACCTGATCCAGGCTACCTTCTATGAAGCCGTGGTCGAGCAGAAGCTGAACCCGGCCGGCGCTCCGGCCGTAGAGCCGAAGTCCTTCGAGAAGGGCAAGGATCTGGAATACGTGGCTACTTTCGAAGTATTCCCTGAGTTCCAGGTAACCGGCCTCGACACTATCGCCATCGAGCGCCTGCAGGCTGAAGTCGCCGACAGCGACGTCGACAACATGCTCGACATCCTGCGCAAGCAGAACACTCGTTTCGAAGCTGTCGAGCGCGCTGCCGAGAATGGCGACCAACTGAACATCGATTTCGTCGGCAAGATCGACGGTGAAGCATTCGCTGGCGGTAGCGCCAAGGGCACCCAGCTGGTGCTGGGCTCCGGCCGCATGATCCCGGGCTTCGAAGACGCCCTGGTCGGTGTCAAGGCTGGTGAAGAGCGCGTGATCAACCCGACCTTCCCCGACGACTACCAGAACCTCGATCTGGCCGGCAAAACCGCCGAGTTCACCGTTACCGTGAACAGCGTTTCCGCTCCGCAACTGCCTGAGCTGAACGACGAGTTCTTCGCCCTGTTCGGTATCAAGGATGGCGGTCTGGAAGGTTTCCGCGCCGAAGTTCGCAAGAACATGGAGCGTGAACTGCGTCAGGCCATCAAGTCCAAGGTCAAGAACCAGGTAATGGACGGCCTGCTGGCTGCCAACCCGGTCGAAGTGCCGAAGGCGCTGATCGGCAACGAAGTGAACCGTCTGCGCGTGCAGGCCGTTCAGCAGTTCGGTGGCAACATCAAGCCTGACCAACTGCCGCCCGAGCTGTTCGAAGAGCAAGCCAAGCGCCGTGTGGTGCTGGGCCTGATCGTCGCTGAAGTGGTCAAGCAGTTCGAACTGAAGCCTGACGAAGCCCGCGTGCGCGAGCTGATCGAAGAGATGGCCTCGGCTTACCAGGAGCCTGAGCAGGTCGTTGCCTGGTACTACAAGAACGACCAGCAAATGAACGAAGTGCGTTCGGTTGTACTGGAAGAGCAAGTTGTAGATACTGTTCTGCAGAAGGCCAACGTGACCGATAAAGCGGTTTCCTACGAAGACGCAGTCAAGCCGGCGGAAGCTCCTAAAGCCGACTGATCTGGTAACCTCGTTCGAGTACACCACCTTAAGCCAGCCTCCGTGCTGGCTTATGTGTATTTGAGACATGACTATTAGGGAGTGAGCGCAAGACATGTCCCGCAATCCTTTTATGCAAAACATGCCTGAAATCCAGGCCGCTGGCGGCCTGGTGCCGATGGTCATCGAGCAATCCGCTCGTGGCGAGCGGGCCTATGACATCTATTCGCGTCTGCTCAAGGAGCGCGTGATCTTTCTGATTGGCCCGGTCGAGGACTACATGGCCAACCTGATCTGCGCCCAGCTGCTGTTTCTGGAAGCAGAGAATCCGGACAAGGACATTCACCTGTACATCAACTCGCCGGGTGGCTCGGTGACTGCCGGCATGGCGATCTACGACACCATGCAGTTCATCAAGGCGGATGTGTCCACCACCTGCATTGGTCAGGCCTGCAGCATGGGTGCATTTCTGCTGGCTGGCGGCGCCAAGGGCAAGCGTTTCTGCCTGCCGAACTCGCGGGTGATGATTCACCAGCCGCTGGGCGGCTTCCAGGGGCAGGCCTCGGACATCGAGATCCACGCCAAGGAAATCCTCTTTATCCGTGAGCGCTTGAACGAGCTGCTGGCTCAGCACACCGGTCAGAGCCTGGAAACCATCGAGCGTGATACCAACCGCGACAACTTCATGAGCGCTTCGCGCGCCGTGGAATACGGTCTCGTCGATGCCGTCCATGAAAAGCGGCAAATGCCGGTCTAGATGAGGCGCCGGCTGTGGGCATCCTTCACTGGCGCGACTTGCGCCCTTGAAAATGCCCGCATTTGCCTTCATCTTGTGTTTCAAGCCTACCGTATTGGATTGATCGAATGACTGATACCCGTAACGGTGAGGACAACGGCAAACTGCTTTATTGCTCCTTCTGCGGCAAAAGCCAGCATGAAGTGCGCAAGTTGATCGCCGGTCCTTCCGTCTTCATCTGCGACGAATGCGTCGACCTGTGCAATGACATCATCCGCGAGGAGGTGCAGGAAGCACAGTCCGAGAGCAGCGCGCACAAACTCCCGGCACCCAAGGAAATCAGCGGCATCCTCGATCAGTATGTGATCGGTCAGGAGCGCGCCAAGAAAGTGCTGTCGGTAGCGGTATACAACCACTACAAGCGTCTCAATCAGCGTGACAAGAAAGACGATGTCGAACTGGGCAAGAGCAACATTCTGCTGATCGGTCCGACTGGTTCGGGCAAGACGCTGCTGGCCGAAACGCTGGCACGCCTGCTCAATGTGCCGTTCACCATCGCTGACGCCACCACCTTGACCGAAGCCGGTTATGTCGGTGAGGACGTCGAGAACATCATTCAGAAGCTGCTGCAGAAGTGCGATTACGATGTCGAGAAGGCCCAGATGGGTATCGTCTACATCGACGAAATCGACAAGATCTCGCGCAAGTCCGATAACCCGTCGATCACTCGTGACGTGTCGGGCGAGGGCGTGCAGCAGGCGCTGCTCAAGCTGATCGAGGGCACCGTGGCCTCGGTTCCGCCGCAGGGCGGGCGCAAGCATCCGCAGCAGGAGTTCCTGCAGGTTGATACGCGTAACATCCTGTTCATCTGTGGCGGTGCGTTCGCCGGCCTGGAGAAAGTCATTCAGGCTCGCTCCACCCGAGGTGGTATCGGTTTCGGTGCAGAAGTGCGTAGCAAGCAGGAAGGCAAGAAGATCGGCGAGTCTCTGCGCGAGGTCGAGCCGGACGATCTGGTCAAATTCGGCCTGATTCCCGAGTTCGTCGGTCGTCTGCCGGTGATCGCGACACTGGAGGAGCTGGACGAGGTTGCTCTGGTGCAGATTCTCACCGAGCCGAAGAACGCGCTGACCAAGCAGTACGCCAAGCTGTTCGAGATGGAAGGTGTGGATCTGGAGTTCCGTTCCGATGCGCTGAAATCCGTGGCGCAGAAGGCACTGGAGCGCAAGACCGGTGCGCGTGGCCTGCGTTCGATTCTCGAGGGCATTCTGCTCGACACCATGTACGAGATCCCGTCCCAACAGGACGTGAGCAAGGTGGTGATCGACGAGAGCGTCATCGAGGGTTCGTCCAAGCCGCTGCTGATCTACGAGAACAGCGAACCGCCGGCGAAGGCCGCGCCAGACGCCTGACGGCTGTTACACGATGCAAAGAAGGGGCCCCTCGGGCCCCTTCGCTTTTGTGGACATTGCGCTTGTTTTTTACGGGAGCTACCCCCATCTTAAAAGCCAAGGGTAATCCCGCCTGTTTACGGCCTTATGGCCGCCGCTGAGCCGAAATCATGAAGACAACCATCGAATTGCCTCTCCTGCCATTGCGCGATGTAGTGGTCTATCCGCACATGGTCATCCCGCTTTTCGTCGGGCGTGAGAAATCCATCGAGGCCCTCGAGGCGGCGATGACGGGTGACAAGCAGATCCTGCTGGTAGCCCAGAAGAACCCGGCCGTCGATGATCCGGATGATCAGGATCTTTATCGCGTTGGCACCGTTGCTACCGTCCTGCAGTTGCTCAAACTGCCCGACGGCACCGTCAAGGTGCTGGTCGAGGGTGAGCAGCGCGGCTCGATCGAGCGTTTCATCGATCTCGATGATCATTGCCGTGCCGAAGTGCAACTGATCGAGGAGGGCGAAACTGCCGAGCGCGAATCGGAAGTCTTCACCCGCAGTCTGCTCAGTCAGTTCGAGCAGTACGTGCAGCTGGGCAAAAAGGTCCCGGCCGAAGTCCTGTCTTCGCTCAATAGCATCGATGAGCCCAGCCGCCTGGTCGACACCATGGCCGCGCACATGGCGCTGAAGATCGAGCAGAAGCAGGAAATCCTCGAAATCACCGCGCTGTCCGCTCGCGTCGAGCATGTACTGGCCCTGCTGGATGCCGAGATCGACCTGCTACAGGTCGAGAAACGTATTCGCGGCCGCGTGAAGAAGCAGATGGAGCGCAGTCAGCGCGAGTACTACCTGAATGAGCAGATGAAGGCCATTCAGAAAGAGCTTGGCGATATCGATGAAGGCCATAGCGAGCTCGACGAACTGCGCAAGCGTATCGATAACGCGGGGCTGACCAAGGAAGCCTTGACCAAGGCCAATGCCGAGCTGAACAAGCTCAAGCAGATGTCGCCGATGTCCGCTGAAGCCACTGTGGTGCGCTCCTACATCGATTGGCTGGTGAACGTGCCGTGGAAGGCCGAAAGCAAGGTGCGACTGGATCTGGCGCGTGCCGAGAATATTCTCGATGCCGATCACTACGGCCTTGAGGAGGTCAAGGAGCGCATTCTTGAATATCTCGCCGTGCAGAAGCGGGTGAAGAAGCTCAAGGGGCCGGTGTTGTGTCTGGTTGGCCCGCCCGGCGTAGGCAAGACCTCGCTGGCCGAGTCCATCGCCACCGCGACCAACCGCAAGTTCGTACGCATGGCCTTGGGCGGCGTACGTGACGAGGCCGAGATTCGGGGGCACCGCCGCACCTACATCGGCTCGATGCCGGGTCGCCTGATTCAGAAGATGACCAAGGTCGGCGTGCGCAACCCGTTGTTCCTGCTCGACGAGATCGACAAGATGGGCCAGGACATGCGCGGCGATCCTGCCTCTGCATTGCTCGAAGTCCTCGACCCTGAGCAGAACCATAATTTCAACGATCACTATCTGGAGGTCGACTATGACCTGTCGGATGTGATGTTCCTTTGCACCGCCAACTCGATGAACATCCCCGGCCCGCTGTTGGATCGGATGGAGGTCATTCGTCTGCCGGGTTACACCGAGGACGAGAAGGTCAACATCGCCATCAAGTACCTGGCGCCCAAGCAGATACAGGCCAATGGGCTGAAGAAGGGCGAGCTGGAACTGGATGAGTCGGCGATTCGCGACATCATTCGTTACTACACGCGTGAAGCTGGTGTGCGCAGTCTGGAGCGACAAATCGCCAAGGTCTGCCGCAAAGTGGTCAAGGAGCATGTACGCGAGAAGCGCTTCCAGGTCACGGTCAGCGCCGATTCCCTGGAGCACTTCCTGGGTGTGCGCAAGCATCGCTATGGCCTTGCCGAACAGCAGGATCAGATCGGTCAGGTGACCGGGTTGGCCTGGACTCAGGTCGGCGGTGAGCTGCTCACCATCGAGACGGCCGTGGTGCCTGGCAAGGGCAATCTGATCAAGACCGGTTCGCTGGGTGATGTCATGGCAGAGTCGATGACGGCAGCCATGACGGTGGTTCGAAGCCGTGCAAAAAGCCTGGGGATCCCGGCTGATTTCAACGAGAAGCGCGACGTTCACATCCATATGCCCGAAGGTGCCACGCCCAAGGATGGCCCGAGCGCGGGCATTGGTTTGTGCACGGCACTGGTATCGGCCCTGACGCAGATTCCGGTACGGGCGGACGTGGCCATGACCGGGGAAATCACCCTGCGTGGTCAGGTGCTGGCAATCGGTGGGCTCAAGGAAAAACTTCTGGCGGCTCATCGGGGTGGGATCAAGACCGTGATCATTCCCGAAGAAAATGTGCGTGATCTGAAGGAAATTCCGGAAAATATTAAGCAAGACCTGCAGATTAAACCGGTTAAATGGATTGACGAGGTCCTGCAAATTGCGCTGCAATACACCCCGGAGCCCTTGCCCGATGCGGCTCCGGAGATGGTTGCAACGGATGACAAGCGCGAGTCTGATTCCAAGGAGCGAATCAGCACGCATTAGCCGGGGGGCTTCCTTGACACAATTTTTGAGCCCTTGTTATAAAGCGGCTTTTATTGTGTCGGCAGGCCATCCAGCACCCGCTTTGCTTACACTAAAAATCAAGAAACAAACTCAACAGAAATAAGGGGACTTAGAGTGAACAAGTCGGAACTGATCGATGCCATCGCTGCATCTGCTGATATCCCGAAAGCTGTTGCTGGCCGCGCGCTGGATGCAGTGATTGAATCCGTCACTGGCGCTCTGAAGGCTGGTGACTCCGTTGTGCTGGTAGGCTTCGGTACCTTCGCTGTCAAAGAGCGTGCTGCTCGCACTGGTCGCAACCCGCAGACCGGCAAGCCGATCAGCATCGCTGCTGCCAAGATCCCAGGCTTCAAAGCTGGCAAGGCTCTGAAAGACGCCGTCAACTAAGCGTCTTCTGGGTTTGCCTCGCCGTCAGGCTCCGTCTGGCGGCTGTTAGGGGGCAGCGCAGGTAGTCCTAGACTCTTCTGCTCTGACCGCTTAACGCGTTACGAGAAGGCGCATCCAAGGATGCGCCTTTCTTCTATCTGGACATTACCCACACTGCGCGGCTGGTGACTCTGTACAGTCGTTCTGGGGGAAGCATGCTGCAAAACATCAGGGACAATTCACGCGGTTGGATTGCCAAAATCATCATCGGCCTCATTGTGATGCTGATGGCGTTTACCGGTTTCGAAGCCATCGTCACGGGGACCAGCAATCGCAACAATGCGGCTGACGTGAACGGTGACACCATTACCCTTGACGAGCTCAACCAGGCCGTTGAAATGCAGCGTCGTCAGCTGCTGCAGCAACTGGGTCGCGATTTTGATGCCTCGCTGCTCGACGACAACCTGCTGCGTGAGGCTTCGCTCAAGGGCTTGATCGAGCGCAAGCTGCTGCTTCAGGCTGCCGGTGACGCTCATTTCGCCTTCTCTCAGGGATCGCTGGACCAGGTGATTCTGCAAACTCCCGAATTTCAGGTAGATGGCCGCTTCGATGCCGCGCGCTTCGATCAGGTCATTCGCCAGATGGGCTACACCCGCCTGCAGTTCCGCCAGATGCTGGAAGAGGAAATGCTGATCGGGCAACTGCGTGCCGGTCTCGGCGCCAGCAGCTTCGTCACCGAGCAGGAGGCGCGTGCCTTCGCCAATCTCGAGCGCCAGACCCGTGACTTCGCCAGTCTCACCATCAAGGCCGATAGCGCTGCGATCGAGTTGAGCGACAGCGACGTCAACGCCTATTACGACGAGCACGCTGGCGAGTTCATGAGCCCTGAGCAAGTCGTGCTGGAGTACGTCGAGCTGCACAAGGACAGCTTCTTCGATCAGGTCGAAGTCAGCGATGAAGATCTGCAGCCGCTGTACGAGAGCGAGATCGCCAACCTGGCTGAGCAGCGTCAGGCTGCGCACATCCTTATCGAGGGCGATGACCAGGCCGCGCGTACCAAGATCGAAGAGATCAAGGCGCGTGTGGACGCTGGCGAAGATTTCGCTGCCCTGGCCAAGGAGTTCTCGCAGGACCCAGGTTCGGCTGCCGATGGCGGTGATCTGGGTTACGCCGGCCCTGGCGTTTACGATCCGGCCTTCGAGGAGGCGCTCTATGCGCTGCAGCAGGGCCAGGTTTCCGAGCCCGTGCAGAGCGAGTTCGGCTGGCACCTGATCAAGCTGCTGGGTGTTCAGGCTCCAGAAGTGCCAAGCTTCGACAGCCTGAAGGACAAGCTGGCGCGTGACTTCAAAGCGCAACAGGTCGAGCTGCGCTTCGTCGAGGCGACCAAACAGCTGGAAGATGCCGCGTTCGAAGCATCGGATCTGGCTCAGCCTGCCCAGGAGCTGGGTCTTGAGGTCAAGACCAGCGAAGCCTTCGGTCGTGAGGGTGGTGCAACTGGCATCACTGCCAATCGTCAGGTGCTGCAGGCTGCCTTCAGCCCTGAGGTGCTGGAAGACGGCACCAACAGCTCGACCATCGAACTGGATCCGAGTACCGTGGTCGTGGTGCGCGTGAAGGAGCACAAGAAGCCCGAGCAGTTGCCGCTGGATCAGGTTGCCGAGAGCATTCGTGCCCATCTGCAGCAGGAGCGTGCCAGTGCCGCGGCCAAGGCCGAAGGTGAGAAGCAACTGGCTGCTGCCCAGGCCGGTGAGCAGTCTGCTGCTGATTGGCAGGTTCAGGAGGCGGCCACTCGTAGCCAGGACGGCATCGAGCCCAAAGTGCTGCAGGCGCTGTTCCGTATGCCCAAGCCGGCGAAGGCGGGCGAACCCACCTTCGCCGGCGTGACGCTGAACAATGGCGATTACGTCGTGCTGCGCCTCGATGGCGTAAATGTGCCGGAAGAGGCGCTGGCTGACGAAGAGCTCGCCATGTACCGCAACTTCCTGGCGTCGCGTGCCGGCCAGCAGGACTTCGCCGCGCTGCGCAAGCAGCTGGAAGCCAAGGCTGATATCGAGCGTTTCTGATCGCTGTCCGTTACGAGAAAGCCCCGCCAAGTCAGAGCGTGTGAAAACGCACTGACGATAGGCAAATCCAACGCCCCGACTGGTCCGGGGCGTTGGTGTTTTTGATGTTTGGAAATGGAAGACGGGACTTATCCCAATAGTTCGATCAACCGACGGGCACCCAGCACATTGATGGCACGTTTCAGGTTGTAGGCGTTGACCGCCAGGGCCATTTCCGTCCGAGCGCCCTGCAGTTGTCGGAGCAGGAGGCGACCATTACCCAAAATCCATTGCTTCAGGTTGCCGAAGGGATGTTCGACGATGGATCGGCGCCTGACCATCATCTCTGGATGCGCCTGCATCCGATGATGCATGCGCTCGAATGCGGCTTCATGGACATGCCGAGTCACGTATCGGCGCTTGGCCTTGGTACAGCGTGATTTCAATGGACAGCCCACGCAGTCACCTTGCGCTGCATAGATACGTTGTAGGCCACTGACCTGTTTGAGTGGTAGCCATTGGCTCGCTGGGCATTGGTACTGGTCGTTTTCTGCGTCGTAGGTGAAGGCGCTGCGATCAAATAGCGGCGTGTCGCCGCCTTTGTTATTTATGCCTCGATTCTCCGGCACATAGGCCGTAATCCCAGCATCATCACAAGCTTGAAACTGCTCACCATTGGAGTAGCCGGCATCGGCTGTAACCGTCAGCTCGTCCTGCGCCAGGATCGCCTGGGCGGCCTTGGCCATAGGTTCCAGTTGCTGGTTATCGCTGCCGTCCTGAGTGACAGCATGATGCAAGATCAACCCATGCTCGCCATCTACCGCGCTTTGCACGTTATAAGCCACGCGAGCCCCCTGGTGGGTACGCATCATGCAGGCCTCGTCCTCATCCACGACGAACTGATCCAGCCCCTGTACCTCCATCAACGCCTGGGCTGTCAGGTTATCGGCATGTCGGCTCTCCAGGTGCTGCAGCGCAGCCTTGACCGCACCGCGATCAACCACTTCAGCCGCCTCACTGCGGTCAGCCTCGTCCAGTTCCGCCTGATAACGGGCGATCTGCGCCTCCAGCTTGGCTTGTTGGCGCTTGAGCTTCGTCAGGCTCAGATGCTTGCGTTGCGACGCTACCGCCTGAAACTTGCTGCCATCGATGGCCACGAGTTGCCCGCTGATCAGTCCCACCTGGCGACAGAACTGGACGAAGGTGCGGCAGGTCGCCTGAAAAGCAGCACTGTTGTCTTTGCGAAAATCGGCAATGGTCTTGAAATCCGGTGCCAATCGGCCCAGCAGCCACATCACCTCGACATTGCGCTGGCACTCGGCTTCCAGGCGCCGGGAGGAGCGGATGCGCTGGAAGTAACCGTATAGATAAAGCTTGAGTAGATCCGCCGGATCATAGCCAGGACGTCCAGTCTTAAGCGGCTCGGCCTTGCTGAAACCCAGAGCCTGCAGATCCAGATGAGCAACATAGGCCTCGATCACCCGCACCAAATGATCCTCCGGTACCAGCTCCTCCAATGTGGGAGGAAACAGGCTGCTTTGCTGACGACCTTCGCCCTGGATGTAGCCCATAAACGACAATGCCCCCATCGACTGATGGAGGCATTGTCTTCAGCTTGCTCTCAGACTGCTAGGTTTTCACACAGTCTGCAAGTGCGGGGCTTTGTCGTTTCTGGGTTACAACAACCATTCGATGGGCAGCCACGAGAGCAGATGAATGCCCAGGCGTTTGAGCAGGCCTGTACCGGGCTCGCTATCGAATCGCCGTTGCTCGCCATCCACGCTGCGGATTCCACGGTCATCTGGCCACCCATTCCATGAGCATCTGACCACCGATTCCACGGTGATCCGGCCACCCATTCCACGCGTATCCGACCACTGATTCCACGGCCATCCGGCCACTCAACCGGGCAGGCAGTAACGCAGGATTTCTTCACTACCATCGACCTCTTTTTCGAAGCAGAGAGGTCGTCGTGGAGCGTTTATCCATGCGTAAGATTCGCGAAGTACTACGTCTCAAGTTCGAGGTCGGACTATCGGCTCGCCAGATTGCGGTCAGCGTGCAGGTCGGTCGTGTCACCGTCGGCGACTACCTCAATCGTTTTGCCGCCAGCGGTCTCAGTTGGCCCTGTTCGTTGTCCGATGCCGAGTTGGAGCAGCAACTGTTCCCGCCGGCCCCGGCGGTTGCCAGTGAGAAGCGGCCTTTACCCGATTGGGCATGGGTGCATGCCGAACTGCGCCGCCCCGGCGTAACCCTGGCGCTGCTCTGGCAGGAGTACCGCCTGAGCCAGCCTCAGGGCTTTCAGTACAGCTGGTTCTGTGAGCACTACCGAGCCTGGCAGGGCAAGCTGGACGTGGTGATGCGTCAGGAGCACCGCGTCGGCGAGAAGCTGTTCGTCGACTATGCCGGCCAGACGGTGCCGGTTATCGACCGCCACAGCGGCGAGATCCGCCAGGCGCAGGTGTTCGTCGCGGTGCTCGGCGCGTCCAGCTACACCTTCGCCGAAGCCACCTGGTCGCAGCAGCTGCCGGACTGGCTAGGCTCCCATGCCCGCTGCTTCGCCTTCCTCGGCGGCGTGCCGGAGATCGTGGTGCCGGACAACCTGCGCAGCGCGGTGAGCAAGGCCCATCGTTACGAGCCGGACATCAACCCCAGCTACCGCGATCTGGCCGAGCACTATGGCGTGGCGGTGGTGCCGGCGCGGGCACGCAAACCGCGCGACAAGGCCAAGGCCGAAGTCGGCGTGCAGGTGGTTGAACGCTGGATCCTCGCCGCCCTGCGCAACCGCCAGTTCTTCTCCCTGGATGAACTCAACAGCGCTATCGCCGGGTTGCTGGAGCGGCTCAACCGACGACCGTTTCGCAAGCTGCCGGGCTCCCGGCAGTCGGCCTTCGAAGCTCTGGATCGTCCGGCGCTGCGCCCCCTGCCGGAGCAACCCTACGTCTACGCCGAGTGGAAGAAGGCGCGGGTGCACATCTTGTGTGGCCTTGCGATTTCTGTGGCCTTCAGTCCGCGGCACGGCCTCGGCTGCGGGGTGGCGCGATCTGTAGGCCACAGAAGCATCAAGGCAACCGAGAGCAACATGAGTCTTCCGTCCATTGCTGAAGGAGGGTCCACTCATGTTCGATCGGCTATTCAAGCGCGAAGCCGCGATCGCGCGTCACACCACATCACCGCTCTTTCCCGAGCGACTTCGCTATTTGGAGCATCTGCAAGGCCTTGGGGCCGCGCGTAAGACCTTGGTCAAATGCGCCGACTACTTGCTGTGCGTCGGTGCGAGCTTTCGCTGGCGGTTTCCGGGCGCAGTTTCACTGAAGGATATAGACGCAGCGGCGGATCGGTGGATGGCTTGCCGATCTGACAGCCGACGTAGGACAGACGGCCAGGCCGCCAGAACTGCATTCGTGTCGACGGCAAGGAATTGGCTTCACTTCCTCGGCTTACTGCAGCCGTACTCCGTCCAACAACCGGGTGCGCGGCAGCTCGAGGCGTATGCGCGTTTCATGCGCGAGGAACGCAATTTATCACCGGTGACGATCCGTACTCGCTGCGGTCGAGCCGCGGAGTTTCTTCGGATGGTCGCAGCGCTAGGGCGCGATCCCAGTAGGCTCGATTGGGAAGCCGTCGATCAGGCCCTTGCCCTGAAGGGACGCCGTGATGGTCTGACGCGATCCTCGATGCAGACCTATGCCTACAACCTGCGAGCTTTCCTTCGTTTCTTGGAGGAGCACGAACAGTGCCGACCAGGATTGGCGGCGGCCATTCGGCCCGGCCGGATCTATCAAGGTGAAACGCTGCCGGCCAGCCCTTCCTGGGAAGCGGTCTGTCAACTGCTGGACGGGATGCAGGATGAACGATCCGGCGCGATCCGCGATCGCGCCATCGTTTTGCTGTTCGCACAGTATGGTCTGCGGGCAGCCGAGGTGCGAAGACTGTGCCTGGATGATCTCGATTGGGAGCAGGCCATCATTCGGGTACATCGCTCCAAGCAGAGCCCGCGCGTTGAGTGTTATCCGTTGACTGGTGCTGCAGCCGACGCTCTTGCCAAGTATCTCCAACTGGTGCGGCCAAAGACACCACTGCGCGAGGTGTTCCTGCAGTTGCGTGCGCCGTATCAGCCCGTCAGCGGCAGCGCCCTCTGGCAGGTCGTGAGCCGGCGGCTGCGGCCGATGAACCTGGCCATCAAGCACCACGGCCCGCATGCCCTGCGGCACGCCTGTGCGACCCGCCTGCTTTCCCGCGGACTGAGCATGAAGGAAATCGGAGACTTTCTCGGTCACAGCCACCCCGCAACCACTGCGCTCTACGCCAAGGTCGACATCGTCGGTCTGCGCCGAGTGGCCGACGTCGATCTCGGGAGGTTCCTGTGAAGCTCCTCCACGCATTAACGCTATACACAGAGCTCATCCAGGCCAATGGCTGCGACGGCGCAAGTATCGCAAGCGTGTTGCGCCTGTTCGCGAAGGCTGTCGGCGGTGACCGTGAGCTGGACTCGATTGAGCCTTGGCAGGTACGGGCATTTCTCGACGGCAATCGGCCACTGACGCGGTACTGGCACCGCAAGCATTCCGCCTTGCTGGGCTTCTTTCGCTTCGCCCTCGCCCGTGGCCTGCTGCCGTGCATTCCGCTGCCGCTCGATACCCCCAGGTGCCGGCAGATCTTCCAGCCCTATGTGTACACCGAGAGCGAGATGGTTCGGCTCATCGACGCAATCGATGGTTTGCGCACGACTCGGATTACGCCGCGCACCTTTCGTACGCTGCTACTGCTCTTGTACGGCACCGGCCTGCGTCTGAGCGAGGCGCTGCACCTGTCCCTTGCCGACGTCGACCTTCAGCAGAACTTGCTGACCATCCGAGACACGAAGTTCTACAAGACACGGTGGGTACCGGTTGGGCCGCACCTTGCACAAATCCTGCGAGACTACGTCCAGACCTTTCACGCAACGCGCGACGCCAAGTCGGCGTCGCCGCTGCTGATCTGCAGTGACGGTGGTCCGCTCAAGGCGAGCGGTGCACGGCGCGCCTTTGCTCGACTCAGATCGAAGGCCAACATCCGACGTAGCGACTGCGCCCGCTACCAACCACGACTCCACGACCTGCGGGCCACCTTTGCCGTTCGCCGGCTGATCACATGGTATCGGCAGGGCGCCGACGTCCAGAAGCTCCTACCGCTGCTGTCCACCTACCTTGGGCACACGAGCATCGCAGCCACCCAGGTCTATTTGCCCTTGACACCAGAATTGCTCGTCGAGGCATCGACCCGCTTTGAGCGCTACGCAACAGGACAGGAGGATCACCATGAGTGAATCGAACCTGCTGGCCCCGTGGGTCAGGCGATTTCTGGTGGAGTATCTGGTCACCGTGAGATGCATGGCCAGAAGCACCCAGCTCAGCTACCGCGACACGCTCGCCAAGGTCATTCGGTATGCTGCGCACGCAGTGGGCAAACGACCTGACCTGCTCAATGTGGACGATCTCAGTCGGGAGCTGATCACCCAGTTCCTCCCGTCAACGGCGAGTAACAAGGACCTCACCGCGAGGACCATCAACCAGCGTCTGGCAGCGCTGCACACGTTTGCCCGCTTCGTCGGCGAGTACGGCCCGGAACACCTGGAATGGTCTGGGCGCATTCTCTCGATTCCTTTCAGGAAGTTTGCCCGCCCTCAGATCCCTTACCTGGAGAAGCCAGAGATGGACGCACTCTTGGCTGCAACGGATATGCAGACGGCGCAGGGAATCCGTGACCATGCGCTGTTGCTGTTCTTGTACAACACCGGATCCCGCGCCGCTGAGGCCGCGCAGCTCAAGGTGGCGGATTTGCAGCTGCAGGTGGCGGGCGGCACCCGCAACGCGTTCGTCAAGCTGCAAGGCAAGGGTGGAAAGGCACGGCTCTGCCCGCTATGGATGCGTACCGCCGATGAGCTCTCATCACTGATTTCAGGACGGTCCCCGGAGCAGCACGTCTTTCTCAACCGTTGTGGTCGGCCGATAACGCGCTTCGGCGTTCACGCCCTGGTGGAGCGCTATGCCAGGCAGGTCGCCAATCAATTCCCGGCGCTCAAAGCCAAGCGCGTAAGCCCGCACACGATTCGGCACACCACGGCAACCTACCTGTTGCGCGCCGGGGTCGACATCAACACCATTCGAGCTTGGCTCGGTCACGTCTCGCTCAACACCACAAATGTGTATGCGCAAATCGATCTCAAGATGAAGTCGCGTGCTCTGGCACAACTGGAGCCTGCGGGCAAGTCGCCGCGGCGGCCGATGGGATCAGACTTGATGCAGTTTCTGCGTTCGCTGTAGCGAATAGTTCTGTGGCCTACAGATCGCGCCACCCTGCAACCGAGGCCGTGCCGCGGGCTGAAGGCCACAGAAATCGCAAGGCCACACAAGATGTGTTCTGTGGCTGACCACAGAACACATCGACTACCACGTCGAGGTCGATGGGCATTACTACTCGGTGCCGTACCAACTGGTGAAGAAGCAGCTGGAGGTACGGCTGACGGCGCGCACCGTCGAGTGTTTCCACGCCAACCAGCGAGTGGCCAGCCACCTGCGCTCAATGCACAAGGGCAGGCACAGCACGCAGGCCGAGCACATGCCCAAGAGCCATCGCGAGCACGCCGAGTGGACGCCACAACGGCTGATCCGCAGGGCCGAGCAGACCGGGCCGAATACTGCCGGCCTGATCCGGCACATCCTCGAACGGCGCATCCATCCGCAGCAGGGTTACCGGGCCTGCCTGGGCATCCTGCGCCTGGGCAAGACTCATGGCGAAGTGCGCTTGGAGCTGGCCTGCCGACGCGCCCTCAGCCTCGGCGCGTGCAGCTACAAGAGCCTCGAATCGATCCTGCGCCAGGGTCTGGAAAGCCTGCCGCTGGCTCAAGCCAACCTGCCGCTGCTGCCGGACGACCACGCCAACCTGCGCGGCCCCGGCTACTACCACTGAACCCAAGGAAACTCACCATGCTGCCCCATCCGACCCTGGACAAGCTGCAAACCCTGCGCCTGCACGGCATGCTCAAGGCGCTGAACGAACAACTGAAAACCCCGGACATCGACAGCCTGAGCTTCGAGGAACGCCTCGGCCTGCTGGTCGACCGCGAGCTGACTGAACGCGACGACAAGCGCCTGAGCAGCCGCCTGCGCCAGGCCCGGCTCAAGCACAACGCCTGCCTCGAAGACATCGACTACCGCAGCCCGCGCGGGCTGGATAAGGCGCTGATCCTGCAACTGAGCGGCGGCCAGTGGCTACGCGACGGCCTCAACCTGATCATCAGCGGCCCCACCGGCGTGGGCAAAACCTGGCTGGCCTGCGCCCTGGCCCACCAGGCCTGCCGAGAGGGCTACAGCGTGCGTTACCTGCGCTTGCCGCGCCTACTGGAGGAGTTGGGCCTGGCTCACGGCGACGGGCGCTTCGCCAAGCTGATGAGCAGCTACGCCAAGACCGACCTGCTGATCCTCGATGACTGGGGTCTGGCCCCGTTCACCGCCGAACAGCGTCGCGACATGCTGGAGCTACTGGATGATCGCTACGGCCAGCGCTCGACCCTGGTCACCAGCCAGATGCCGGTGGACAACTGGCACGAACTGATCGGAGATCCAACCCTGGCCGATGCCATCCTCGACCGCCTGGTGCACAACGCTTATCGGATCAACCTCAAGGGCGAATCGATGAGAAAGCGGGTGAAGAAATTGACGACACCGGGCACCTCAGACTAACAATGCAACCCCTGCGTCGCTGCGCTCCGACTGCCCGGCCGGATGGCCGTGGAACAGGTGGCCAGATGGCCGTGGAATGCCTGGCCAGATGAGAGCGGACTGGGTGGCCGGATGGCGTGGAATCCGCATCCACGCGCTGCAGCCAGTAGATTCGGTCGTGTTCGCCCAGTCGCAGCTCGTAGGCATTGGCCGGGATATCGCTTTCGAATGCCTGGCCGATGGCTGCCGCCAGTTTCGGGCTTTCGATAAGAAAACCCATTTCCGTATTGAGGCTGGCAGAGCGTGGATCGAAGTTGAATGAGCCGATGAACACCCGCTGGCCATCGAGGGCGAAGGTCTTGGCGTGCAGGCTCGAGCCGGAGCTGCCGAATGGGCCGGCTTTCTCCCGATGGCCTTCGTTGTCCGCATCCAGACGCATTTCATAGAGTTTGACGCCGCCTTCGAGCAGGGCGCGCCGGCGTTTGGCGTAGCCGGCGTGTACCGGCGTCACGTCCGTTGCCTCCAATGCATTGGTCAGGATGCGCACTTCAACGCCGCGTTGTGCCAGGCCGGTAAAGATATCGACGCCGGTTTGCGTGGGGACGAAGTAGGGCGATACAAGGTCGACGCGTGCCTGTGGAATATCGAGCATTTCGCCCAGGTGGCTGATCAGCAGCTCGCCGTCACTGGCATTGCCAAGGCCCTTGGCGGGGTCATCGCTGACCAGTGTGGTCTCGCTCCATTCAAAGCCAAGCTTCTTGTCCAGCAGGCGCTGAATGAACTCGCTTTCCTGCAGGGTTTTCACGTAACCGCTGGCTGCAGGCGAGCTGGAAAGGTCTGCCGCGATATCGTGTAGGGGCTGTGGAGCGCTCCGGCTGCGAGACACGATCAGCTCCAGTGGGTAGCTGGAGTCGCTGGCCCAGTAGCGATCGAAGTCGGCGGAGGTGTCGGCCACGACCGGGCCGATTGCCAGTACATCGAGGTCGGCGAAGAGCACCCCCTCACTGGCGTCGAAGTATTCGTCGCCGATATTGCGTCCACCGATGATGGTGGCCTGGTTGTCCACAGTGAAGGACTTGTTGTGCATGCGCCGGTTGGCCCGTGGAAAGTGGGTCAGATAACCCAGCGCCTTGGCCTGGCGCAGGGAGAAGGGATTGAACAGGCGCACTTCGATGTTGGGGTGGCGATCGAGCGTGCTCAGGGTCTGATCGAGGCCGGCGATGCCATTGTCGTCCAGCAGCAGGCGAACGCGAACACCTCGTTCGGCGGCTCTGAGCAGCGTATCGAGCAGCAGGGTGCCGGTAATGTCGTTGCGCCAGATGTAGTACTGAACATCGAGACTGCGCTCGGCCGCTTCGACCAGGAGCATGCGCGCGGCAAAGGCATCGCGGGCAGCCGCCAGCGTAAGAATGCCGGACAGGCCGGGGTGGGCGTCGCGTTCGCTGCCCAGTGCTTGCCCCAGCGTGGTATCGGCCGTTTCGGCCTGGGTGAAGGCCTGGCTCTCGGTACGGCCATCCAGCGGTGGCAATGCGCAGCCGACCACAAGGCTGCATAGTGCGCAGATCAGGCAGGCACGCCATTTGTTTGTCGGGATCATTGACCCATCTCGGTTCCAGGCTTCCAGCTAGGACAACACCAACGTTGAAGCGTGCCGAGTAGTGGTGGCGTTTCGGTTCGAGTAGCTGAATGCTGACAAAAGCCAGAAACGACGTAAGCGCTCCATAAACCCCACCTTCAAATGAACCTTGCACGACCTGATGCTGTGCTCCCGATTTCGTTCTGGAGCCCGCTCATGATGCGTCCCGATCCCAGGGTCAAAGCCGTTTACCTCTATCCCAAGCCGGTCGATTTCCGCAAATCCATCAATGGCCTAGCGGCCCTGGTCGAGCTGGATATCAAGGTGGCGGTGTTCGACCCCGTACTGTTCGTCTTCCTCAATCGCACGCGCAGCCAAGTGAAAATTCTGTACTGGCATCGCAACGGCTTTTGTCTTTGGCTCAAGCGTCTGGAAGCTGAGCGTTTCAAGACCAAGCCGGATGCGGGTGACGACGCCATCAAACTGACTGTGCGGGAGTTGAACCAGCTCCTGGATGGAATCGACCTATGGGGCAATCAACCGCATAAGGTGCTGACGCCACGCTTCGTCACCTGAGCCGGTATAATCCACGGCATGATTTCCATGCCCGAACCCCTTCCTGACGATCCGCTTTTGCTGAAACAGCTTCTGCTGTCGCTGCATGAGGAGGTGTCTGCGAAAGATAAGGAGATGCGGGCTAAGGACGGACAGATCGAGCACCTGCGCGAGCAAAACGCGCTGCTGATCCAGCGCCTGTTCGGCCGCAAGTCAGAGCAGACTGTCGACCCTGACTCGCCGCAGTTGGAGTTCTTCAACGAAGCTGAAAGCCTCACCGAAACTGCGCCCGAAGCTTCTGCCGAAGAGGTCGAGGAAGAAGTCGTCGCGCCGACCAAGCGTCGTGGCAAGCGCAAGCCGCTGCCGGCCGAGCTGCCGCGTGTCGAAGTCATCCATGAGCTGCCCGAGCATGAGCTGACCTGTGCCTGCGGTGCCTGCAAACAAATCATCGGCGAGGAAACCAGCGAGCAGCTGGACATCATCCCGATGCAGGTGCGGGTGATCAAACACATCCGCAAGACTTACGCCTGCAAGGCCTGCAAGGCCTGCGAAGCCGCGCCGGTTACCGCCGACAAGCCGGCGCAGCTGATCGAGAAGAGTCTGGCCAGCCCGAGTGTGCTGGCGATGTTGCTGAGCACCAAGTATGTCGACGGCATCCCGCTATATCGCTTCGAGAGAATGCTCAACCGGCATGGCATCGACATTCCGCGCCAGACCCTGGCGCGCTGGGTGATCCAGTGCGGCGAACATCTGCAACCCTTGCTCAATCTGATGCGTGACAAGCTGCTGGACTATCCGGTACTGCACTGCGACGAAACCCGTGTGCAGGTGCTCAAAGAGCCGGGGCGCGACCCGAGTAGCCAATCCTGGATGTGGGTGCAAACCGGCGGCCCGCCAGACCGACCGGTAATCCTCTTCGACTACTCCACCAGCCGAGCGCAGGAGATCCCGCTGCGCCTGCTCGCCGGCTATCGAGGCTATTTGATGACCGACGACTACGCCGGCTACAACGCCGTGGCCGCACAAGCCGGTGTTGAGCGCCTGGCCTGCTGGGCGCATGCGCGGCGTAAATTTATCGAAGCGCAGAAGGTGCAGCCCAAAGGCAAAACCGGACGAGCCGACGTGGTACTGAACCTGATCAACAAGCTGTACGGCATCGAACGCGACCTCAAGGAAGCCAGCGCCGAAAAACGCCATCAGGGCCGTCAGCAGCACAGCCGGCCGATCCTTGCCCAGTTGCAGAGCTGGCTGGAAAAAACCCAGCCGCAGGTCACCGCGCAGAATGCGCTGGGCAAAGCGGTGAACTACCTGGCGAGCAACTGGAGCCGACTGGTTCGCTACGTCGAAGCCGGCCACCTGCCGATCGACAACAACCGCGCCGAAAACGCCATCCGCCCGTTCGTCATCGGCCGCAAGAACTGGCTGTTCAGCGACACGCCCAAGGGCGCCACCGCCAGCGCGCAAATCTACAGCCTGATCGAAACCGCCAAGGCCAACGGCCAGGAGCCTTACGCCTACCTGCGCCACATCCTTGAGCGCCTGCCGCTGGTCAACAGCCTCGAAGGCTACGAAGCGCTGTTGCCGTGGAACTGCTCGCCAGCCTCGACCTCTTGAACGCAGACCATGTCCTGACGGACGCGGTTTATGGAGCGCTTACGAAACGACAACGCCGCACTTGCAGAGCAATATGCGGCGTTGTGGGTTCAGGCACGGCTGGGCCGTGCATGAGGTGCGGCAGAGCCGGGCATCGCTCTACGATGTCCGGCGACCTTCTCAGTCTTCCATGGCGCCCATGGCGGTGGTGTTGAAGCCACCGTCGACGTACATGATCTCGCCGCTGATGCCCGAAGCCAGGTCGGAGCAGAGGAAGGCGCCGGCATTGCCGACTTCCTCGATGGTCACGTTACGGCGCAGCGGAGTCTGCTTCTCGTTGGCGGCCAGCATCTTGCGGAAGCTGGCGATGCCGCTGGCAGCCAGGGTGCGAATCGGGCCGGCAGAGATGGCGTTGACGCGAGTGCCTTCCGGGCCGAGGCTGCCGGCCAGGTAGCGTACGCCGGCTTCCAGGCTGGCCTTGGCCATGCCCATGACGTTGTAGTTGGGCATGGTGCGTTCGGCGCCCAGGTAGGAGAGGGTGAGCAGGCTGCCGTTGCGGCCTTTCATCATCTCGCGACCGGCCTTGGCCAGGGCGACGAAGCTGTAGGCGCTGATGTCGTGGGCGATCTTGAAGCCTTCACGGGTGGTGACGTCGGTGAAGTCGCCATTGAGCTGGTCGCCCGGGGCGAAGCCGACCGAGTGGACGATGCAGTCCAGGCCGTCCCACTTCTTGCTCAGCGCTTCGAACACCGCGGCGATTTCCTCGTCGCTGGCCACATCGCAAGGGAAGCACAGGTCGGCGCTGGAGCCCCAGCCGGCAGCGAAGTCTTCCACGCGGCCCTTGAGCTTCTCGTTCTGGTAGGTGAAGGCCAGCTCGGCACCTTCGCGGTGCATGGCGGCGGCGATACCCGAGGCGATGGACAGTTTGCTGGCGACGCCAACGATGAGTACGCGCTTACCGGTTAGAAAACCCATTGTGCTATTCCTCTTCCTGTTTCAAGGATCAGTGAGCCGTTGCCGGGGCCAGAAAAGCGGCTTCCAGCAACTGCTGCGTATAAGGGTGTTGCGGTGCACTGAAGATCGACTCGGCAGACCCCTGTTCGACCACCTGGCCCTGCTTGACCACCATCAACTGGTGGCTCAGCGCTCTGACTACCGCCAGGTCATGGCTGATAAACAGATAGGTCAGGTTGTACTTGGCCTGCAAGCCGCGCAACAACTCCACCACCTGACGCTGCACCGTACGGTCGAGCGCCGAAGTGGGCTCGTCCAGCAGGATCAGCGCCGGTTTCAACACCAGTGCCCGGGCAATGGCAATCCGCTGCCGTTGCCCGCCAGAAAACTCGTGGGGGTAGCGATGCCGCGTCTGCGGGTCCAGCCCTACCTCCAAAAGCGCGTCGATGATCGCCTGTTCCTGCTCCGCCTCGTTGCCCATGCGGTGAATGCGCAGACCTTCACCGACGATCTGGCTCACCGACATACGTGGGCTCAGGCTGCCGAAGGGGTCCTGAAACACCACCTGCATCTGCCGCCGCAGCGGGCGTACTTCCTGCTGGCTGAGGTCCTGCAACTGCTGGCCCTGAAAACGGATATCACCGCGACTGGCGAGCAGCCGCAGAATGGCCATGCCCAGCGTGGACTTGCCGGAACCACTTTCGCCGACGATGCCCAGGGTATGGCCCTGCGGCAGGCTGAAGTTGATGCCGTCCACCGCTTTGACATGATCCACCGTCCGGCGCAGCAGGCCCTTTTTGATCGGGAACCACACACGCAGGTCGTCCACTTCCAGCAACGGCTGGCCCGCAGGATTGGCCGCAGGGTCGCCGCTGGGCTCGGCGCCGAGCAGTTCCTGGGTGTAGGGATGCTGCGGAGCCTGGAACAATTGTTCACACGACGCCTGTTCGACGATGCGACCGCGCTGCATGACACATACGCGGTGGGCAATTCTGCGAACCAGGTTGAGGTCGTGGCTGATCAACAGCAGCGACATGCCCAGGCGTGCCTGCAGATCCTTGAGCAATTCGAGGATTTTCAGCTGTACGGTGACGTCCAGAGCGGTGGTCGGCTCGTCGGCGATCAGCAGCTGTGGTTCATTGGCCAGGGCCATGGCGATCATCACACGCTGCCGTTGGCCGCCGGAGAGTTCGTGCGGGTAGGCCTTGAGGCGTTTCTTCGGTTCGGGAATACCGACCAGTTCCAGCAGTTCGAGGGTGCGCGCGCTGGCGGCCTTGCCGCGCAGGCCCTTATGCAGAGCGAGCACTTCGTTGATCTGCTTCTCGATACTGTGCAGCGGGTTGAGCGAGGTCATGGGCTCCTGGAAGACCATGGCGATGCGGTTGCCGCGGATGCCGCGCAGGCGGCCTTCGCTGAGCTTGAGCAGGTCTTCGCCGGCGTACTCGATGCTGCCGTGCGGGTGGCGCGCGAGCGGGTAGGGCAGTAGACGCAGGATCGAGTGCGCCGTCACTGACTTGCCCGAGCCGCTTTCGCCGACCAGGGCCAGTGTCTCGCCTTTGCGGATGTCGAAGCTGACCCCCTCGACCACGCGCTGGCAGTTCTCGCCCGTGACGAACTCGACGGCCAGGTCGCGAACTTGCAGCAGGGTTTCGTTCTGGCTCATGTCATTTCCTCGGGTCGAAGGCATCGCGGGCGGCTTCGCCGATGAACACCAGCAGGCTCAGCATGATCGCCAGTACGGCGAAGGCACTGATGCCGAGCCACGGGGCCTGCAGGTTGCTCTTGCCCTGGGCGACCAGCTCGCCGAGCGAAGGTGCGCCGGGCGGCAGGCCGAAGCCGAGGAAGTCCAGGGCGGTAAGCGTGCCGATCGCACCGGTGAGAATGAACGGCATGAAGGTCATGGTCGAAACCATGGCATTGGGCAGGATGTGGCGGAACATGATCGCTCCGTTCTCCATGCCTAGCGCCCGCGCCGCGCGCACGTACTCGAGGTTGCGGCCACGCAGGAATTCGGCGCGCACCACGTCTACCAAGCTCATCCAGGAGAACAGCAGCATGATGCCCAGCAGCCACCAGAAGTTCGGCTGCACAAAGCTGGCGAGGATGATCAGCAGATAGAGCACCGGCAGGCCCGACCAGATTTCCAGAAAGCGTTGGCCAAGCAGGTCGACCCAGCCGCCATAGAAGCCCTGCAGCGCACCAGCAATCACGCCGATCACCGAGCTGGCCAGGGTCAGGATCAGGGCAAACAGTACCGAGATGCGGAAGCCGTAGATCACCCGCGCCAGTACGTCACGGCCCTGATCGTCGGTGCCCAGCCAGTTCTGTGCCGAGGGTGGTGCGGGGGCTGGTACTTCCAGCTCGTAGTTGATGCTCGAATAGCTGAAGGGGATCGGCGGCCAGATCATCTTGCCGTCTTTTTCCGCGATCAGGTCCTGAATGTACGGGCTCTTGTAATTGGCCTGCAGCGGGAATTCGCCGCCGAACACGGTTTCCGGGTAGCGCTTGAGTACCGGGAAATACCACTCACCGTCGTAGCGCACGGCCAGGGGCTTGTCGTTGGCGATCAGTTCGGCACCGAGGCTCAGGCCAAACAGGATGAGGAACAGCCACAGCGACCACCAGCCGCGTTTGTGCGCCTTGAAGCGATCCAGGCGGCGTCGATTGAGAGGGGATAGTTTCATGCTCAACCCTCCCGACTTTCGAAGTCGATGCGTGGATCGACCAGGGTGTAGGTGATGTCACCGATCAATTTCACGATCAGCCCCAGCAAGGTGAAGATGAACAGGGTGCCGAACACCACCGGATAGTCGCGGTTGATCGCTGCCTCGAAGCTCATCAGGCCGAGGCCGTCTAGCGAGAAGATCACCTCGATCAATAGGGAGCCGGTGAAGAAGATGCCGATGAAGGCGGCGGGGAAGCCGGCGATGATCAGCAGCATGGCGTTGCGGAAGATGTGACCGTAGAGCACGCGAGTGTTGCTCAGGCCCTTGGCGCGGGCAGTCACCACATACTGTTTGTTGATCTCGTCGAGAAAGCTGTTCTTGGTCAGCAGGGTCAGGGTGGCGAAGTTGCCGATGACCAGGGCGGTGACCGGTAGCACCAGGTGCCAGAGATAATCGAGAATCTTGCCGCCGAGGCTGAGTTCTTCGAAATTGTTCGAGGTCAGTCCGCGCAGCGGGAACCAGTCCCAGTAGCTGCCACCGGCGAACAGCACGATCAGCAGGATGGCGAAGAGGAAGGCCGGGATGGCGTAGCCGACGATGATCGCCGAGCTGGTCCAGACGTCGAAGGCGCTACCATGCCGGGTGGCCTTGGCGATGCCCAGCGGGATGGACACCAGATACGTGATCAGCGTGCTCCACAGCCCCAGCGAGATCGACACCGGCATCTTCTCGATGATCAGGTCGATGACCTGGGCATCGCGGAAGAAGCTGGAGCCGAAATCCAGCTGGGCGTAGTTCTTGAGCATGATCCAGAAGCGTTCCGGCGCCGACTTGTCGAAGCCGTACATTTTCTCGATCTCGGCGATCAGTTGAGGGTCGAGGCCCTGGGCGCCGCGATAGTTGGAGCCGGCCACCGACACTTCGGCGCCGCCGCCGCCGATGCGCCCCGTGGCGCCGCCGGCAGCCGCATCGAAACCTTCCAGCTTGGCGATCATCTGCTCGACCGGGCCGCCGGGGGCGGCCTGGATGATGATGAAGTTGATGACCAGAATGCCGAAGAGGGTCGGGATGATCAGCAGCAGGCGGCGAAAGATATAGGCCAGCATGTTATTGCTTCGCCTCTTCGGTCGCTTGTTCGGCGGTTTGCTGCTGGGCCTCGCTCGGCTGCTCCAGGCCTGGGCGTACCCACCAGGTGTGCAAGCCGATATCGTAGAGCGGCGTCACTTTCGGATGCTCGAAGCGATTCCAGTAGGCGACGCGCCAGGTCTTGATGTGCCAGTTGGGGATCACGTAATAGCCCCACAGCAGCACGCGGTCGAGAGCCCGTGTGTGTGCGATCAGATGTTGCCGCGAGTCGGCGTTGATCAGCCCTTCGACGATCTGGTCGATGGCCGGGTCCTTGAGGCCGATGAAGTTGCGGCTGCCAGGGTTGTCGGCGCTGGAAGAATGCCAGTATTCACGCTGTTCGTTGCCCGGCGAGTTGGACTGGCCGAAACCACCGACGATCATGTCGAAATCACGCGAACGCAGGCGGTTGATGTACTGCGAAACGTCAACGCGGCGGATCACCAGCTCGATGCCGAGGTCGGCCAGGTTGCGTTTGAAGGGCAGCAGCACGCGTTCGAATTCGGTCTGCGCGAGCAGAAATTCGAAACTTACCGGCTGGCCGCTGGCGTCGAGCATGCGATCACCATCGATACGCCAGCCAGCCTGTTGCAGCAGCTGGTAGGCGCGGCGCTGCTGCTCGCGGATGATGCCGCTGCCGTCGGTGGCCGGTACGCGGAATTCTTCGCTGAACACTTCGGCTGGAATCTTGCCGCGCAGCGGCTCGAGGATCTTCAGTTCGTCTTCACCGGGCAGCCCTTGCGAACCCAGCTCGGAGTTGTCGAAGTAGCTGCGGGTGCGGAAATAGGCGCCGTTGAACAGGCGTTTGTTGGCCCATTCGAAGTCGTACAGCAGGCCTAGTGCTTCACGTACGCGGCGATCCTGGAACTGCGGACGGCGGGTGTTGAAGATGAAACCCTGCATCCCGGTGGGGTTGCGGTTCTGGATTTCTTCCTTGACCAGCTGGCCGTTGGCAACCGCCGGTGTGTTGTAGGCGGTGGCCCAGTTCTTAGCACTGGTTTCCAGCCAGTAGTCGAACTGGCCGGCCTTCAGCGCTTCCAGAGCTACGGTGTTGTCGCGGTAGTAGTCGATCTGGATAGTGTCGAAATTATAGAACCCACGGCTCACGGGCAGGTCCTTGGCCCACCAGTCGTCGACCCGGTCGTAGCGGATGCTACGACCGGCCTGAACACGACCGACCTTGTATGGGCCGCTGCCCAGCGGCACCTCGAGATTGCTCTTGGCGAAGTCGCGCTCGGCCCACCAGTGCTTGGGTAGCACCGGCAGTTGGCCGACGATCAGCGGCAGCTCACGGTTGCCGGCGTGCTTGAACACGAAGCGCACGCTGTGCGGCGATTCCACTTCCACCTCTTCGACATCGGCGTAGTAGCCGCGGTACATCGGCGCGCCTTTTTCCATCAGCGTATCGAAGGTGAACTTGACGTCTTCGGCGGTGATCGGCGTGCCGTCGTGGAAGCGGGCTTCCTTGCGTATCAGGAAGCGCACCCAGGCGTTGTCAGGTGCCTTCTCGATCTTTTCCGCCACCAGTCCGTAGGCAGTGAACGGCTCGTCCATGCTCTGCACAGCAAGGGTGTCGTAGATCAGATTGATCTCGTCGGCGGCCACCCCCTTGCTGATGAAGGGGTTGAGGCTGTCGAAGCCACCGAAACCCGCTTCGCGAAAGGTGCCGCCCTTGGGCGCGTCGGGGTTGGTGTATTCGAAGTGCGTGAAGTTGGCGGGATATTTGGGCGGCTCGTCGTAGAGGGTGACGGCATGCTTGGGGGCGGCGAAGGCGAGGCCGGCCAGGCCGAGCAGAATGAGGCTGCTACCGTGGACCAGGAAACTGCGCAGCGGGTGGGTCATCGAGCGTTCTCCGTGGGCTTCAGCCACCAGGTGCGCAGGCCCAGGGTGTAGGGCGGCGTGGTGACGAAGGCGAACCGGTTGCGGTACGCCAGGCGGTGATAATTGATGTACCAGTTGGGAATGCTGTAGTGCTGCCAGAGCAGGACCCGATCAAGGGCCCGTGCGGCGGCTACCTGTTCGTCCCGCGTCTGCGCCGAGAGCAGCTTGTCGATCATCTCGTCGACCATCGGATCATTGACGCCCGCATAGTTCTTGCCGCCCTTGATGTTCACTTGGCTGGAATGGAAATACAGCGATTGCTCCAGGCCTGGGCTGAGGGTTTGCGGCAGGGTCAGCAGGATCATGTCGTAGTCGAATTGGTCAAGGCGTTGCTTGTATTGAGCGCGGTCGACAGTGCGCAGGTTGGCGCGTATGCCGATACTGGCGAGGTTGGCGATATAGGGTTGGAGAATGCGTTCGAGGCTGGGGTTGACCAGCATGATCTCGAACTCGAGGCGTTGACCGCGAGCATTACGCAACTCCTGGCCGGAAGGCTTCCAGCCGGCGTCGGCCAATAGACCGAGGGCGCGGCGCAAGGTTTCCCGGGGGATACCGCGGCCATCGGTTACCGGTTGTGTCAGTGGCTCGGTGAGCAGGCGTGAGGGCAGCTTGTCGCGGTGTGGCGAAAGCAGCAGCCATTCCGCGCCTTCGGGCTTGCCGGTGGCCGAGAATTCGCTGTTGGGGTAGTAGCTGGCGGCGCGTACGTAGGCGTTGTTGAACAAGGTGCGATTGGTCCACTCGAAGTCGAACATCAGTCCCAGCGCTTCGCGCACCCTGCGGTCGCTGAACAGGTCGCGGCGCGTGTTCATGAACAGGGCCTGGGTCTGGGTCGGGATCTGGTGCGGTATCTCGGCGCGAATCACGTCGCCGCGGGTCACGGCCGGAAAGCGATAGCCGTTGCTCCAGTTCTTCGCCTGATTCTCGATGTAGAAGTCGAATTCGCCGGCCTTGAAGGCTTCGAAGGCAACATGATTGTCGCGGTAGAACTCCACTTCGATGCGGTCGAAGTTGTACTTGCCGCGATTGACCGGCAGGTCTTTGCCCCACCAGTCCTTCACGCGCTCGAACACCAGGCGGCGGCCGGGCACGACCTGAACGATGCGGTAGGGACCACTGCCCAGCGGTGCTTCGAACGTCGTGCTTTTGAAGTCGCGATCTTTCCAGTAGTGCTGCGGCAGGACGGGCAGTTCACTCAGGCGCAGGATCAGCAGCGGATTGCCGGCACGCTTGAAGACGAAGCGGATGCGATGCCGGCCTAGAATGTCGACGCGTTTCACTTCCTGCAGGTTGGTGCGGTACTGCGGATGACCGTCGTTACGTAGCAGGCGATAGGAAAAGGCTACGTCGTAGGCAGTGATCGGCTTGCCATCGTGAAAGCGTGCTTCCGGACGCAGATTGAACACCACCCAGCTGCGGTCTTCGTTGTACTCGACGCTTTTGGCGATCAGGCCGTAACTGGAGGCAGGCTCATCCCCGGACGGATCGTAAGCGCCAGTGCCAACCATCAAGGGTTCGTTCAGCTCATTGGCGCCGTATTGCAGGAAATGCGCGGTCGAGATCGGGCTGCTGCCCTTGAGCGTGTAGGGGTTGAGCGTATCGAAAGTGCCGGACGCCATGATGCGCAACGTGCCGCCTTTGGGCGCATCGGGGTTGACCCAGTCAAAATGACTGAAGCTGGCAGGATACTTGAGTGTCCCGAACTGGGCGTAGCCGTGGCTCTCGCTGATAGTCGCAGAGGCGGGAAAGCTCAAGGCCAGGCTGAGGAACAGCAGTAGGAGGGGACGCATCGGGCGTGAGATCCGATCCATGGCGGCGTTTGGGCTTCTGGGTCGGTACAGTAACAGCTTGTATGGACAGGAAAAAGAGTGCAGCGGTGGGCGCTCGCTTGCGACGCTATGGCATACACTTCAGGGACACGCCATGAGGGTACGAATTTGTCGGAACGAAGCCATAGTTTGCAGTCATGGATCGATCGCCTGAACCAAGCCGAACTGCCCGCGCTGGCTGCGGTGGTGCAGGATCTGCAACGCCTTGCGCAGCAGGATTCTGCTTCAGTACAGCAGTTGGCCGATGTGTTGCTGCGTGATGCGGCGCTGACCAGCAAGGTGCTGCGAGTCGGCAACAGCGTCTACTACAACCCTTCCCAGGAAACCATAAAGACCATTTCGCGGGCCATCGTACTGATCGGCTTCGGCAATGTACGCCTGATCAGTCTTTCGGTGAGCCTGATAGACGGGCTGCTTACCCGCGCGCCGCGTGAGCAGTTGCAGATGTTACTCGCGCGTTCTTTCCATGCCGCGGTGCAGGCGCGCAACCTGGCTGGCTATGTCATTTCCGGGCACAGCGAAGAAGTGTTCATCGCTGCGCTGCTCCATCATCTGGGCGAGCTGGCGTTCTGGGGCTGTGGTGGGGCGCAGGCTGACGAACTGGCCGATGCCCTTGAACGCCCCGGTGTCGATGTCGATGAGGCAGTGCGTGAGGTGCTCGGTGCCAGCTTTCGTCAACTTACCCAGGCGTTGCTGAAAAGCTGGAACCTGGGTGAAACAGCCATCCTCGCCCAGGCGGGCGCCAGCCAGCATGATCCGGCCGCCTACGCCGTACAGTTGGGCGTGCGCATCAGCGAGGCGGCGCTGGATGGCTGGGATTGTGCAGAAATGGAGGGCGTGCTGGGCAAGGTGGCAGCGTTTATCGAGCTGACTCCGGAGGAAACCCTGCAGCAGGTGCTGGCCAGTGCTGATGAGGCGGTCAAGGTCGCCTCGACCTTCGGTGCCAGCAAGTTGTGCCGGCTGATTCCCAATACCGATCCCGAGCAGATTCGCCAGCAGCAGGAGGCGCGTCGTGCGCGTTTGCTGCAGCCGGATCTGTTGGTGATGCAGCAGGCATTGCAGGATCTCGGCCTGATGGTCAATGCCAGGGCCGATGTCGGGCTGGTACTCGACACCTTGCTCAAAGGCCTGCATCGGGGCGCCGGCCTGGAGCGGGTGATGCTCACGGTGCTGGCCGATGGGCAAAGCCGCTTCCGCGCCAAACGGGTGATCGGTGAAAAGTCTCAGCAATGGCTGGAGGACTTCGTGCTGCCAGCCGAGCAGGTGGAGCAGCCGCATATCTTCAGTTATGCGCTGCGCCATCGCGAGGCGATCTGGATGGGCGTGCCCGCCAGCTACAACCTGGCCGAGCTGGTGACCCAGCCGATTCGGCGCAGTCTTGGCGCTGGCATGTTCTTCATCGCGCCGATCATCGCGGGTAAGCGGGAAATCGGCGTGCTGTATGCCGACAGCAGGCTGTCCGGGCGGGCGCTGCGACACGAGCAGTTCGTGGCGTTTCAGCGTTTCACGCAACTGGCGGGGCGTTGCCTGGAAGCGATCAGCAAGCGCTGATCACGGCAGATAGAGGGTCAGCATTTCCCCTGGTTGCAGCTTGCTGCTGCGTGGATTCCAGGCCTGCAGGCGCTTGAGGTCTATCTTGAAGCGCTTGGCGATCACATACAGCGAATCACCATGCTGGACGCGGTAGTAGGTGGCCTTGTCTCGTGAGGTGGCGGTGCTGCGAGTGGTGCTGGCGACGCGCGCGCCGCTGTCGGCGGCTGCCAGTGTGAGCACCTGGCCGACTTTCAACGCATTGCCCTGCAGCTTGTTCCAGCGCTTCAGGTCATGCACGGCAACCTGATTGGCGCGAGCGATCTGCCACAGGTTGTCTCCGTTCTTCACCTGATAGGTCCGCGCGCTCGCGCTCTGCGCGACGCCGCGCTGCTGATACAGCGGCTCGCTCGGTTGCGCGCCAGGTTTGCCAGGAATGGTCAGCACCTGGCCGATGCTCAGGCTGTTGCTGCTCAGGCGGTTTACGTCCTTGAGCATGTTCACTGACAGGTGATGACGGTTGGCGATGGCGTGCAGACTATCGCCGGAGCGTACGGTGTAGCTCTGCCAGTCGACCATTTCTTGCGGTTTCATCAGGGCCAGGTTGGCGCTGAGCATTTCTGCCTTATCGGTCGGCACCAGCAGATGTTGCGGGCCGTCGAGGGTAATACCGCGCTTGTAGGCGGGGTTGAGCTGCAGCAGCTCCTGTTCATCCAGGTCGGCTAGTTTGGCGACGCGGGACAGATCCATGTGCTGCTTGATTGCGATCCGTTCGAAGTAGGGTTCGTTGGCGATTGGCGAAAGGCTCACGCTGTAGGCTTCCGGCGTCAGGATCACCTGTGACAGCGCCAGTAGCTTGGGCACGTAGTCCTCGGTTTCCTTGGGCAGCGACAGGTTCCAGTAGTCGCTAGGCAGGCCGAGCTTCTCGTTGCGCTCGATGGCGCGGCTGATGCGGCCTTCGCCAGCGTTGTAGGCGGCCAGGGCGAGCAGCCAGTCGCCGTTGAACATTTCATGCAGGCGGCTGAGATAGTTGAGCGCTGCCTCGGTCGATGCAGTGACGTCGCGGCGGCCATCGTACCAGTTGGTCTGGCGCAGGTTGTAATGGCGGCCGGTCGAGGGAATGAACTGCCAGAGGCCGACCGCATGTGCCGAGGAGTAGGCCAGTGGATCGTAAGCACTTTCGATCACCGGCAGCAGCGCCAGCTCCATCGGCATGTCGCGCTCGGCCAGGCGCTCGACGATGTAGTGAATATAAGGCGCGCTGCGTTCGCTGACGGTATTGACGTGTTTCGGATTGCTGGCGTACCACAGGCGCACGCGTTCGATGCGCGGGTTGATGCCGATTTCATCCTGTAGTTTGAAGCCGTCGCGTACGCGTTCCCAGATATCGGCGTATTCGCGCGGCTTGACCTGGTTGTTGAGCCACTCCGGCTCGCGCTCCAGGCCCACGGCTCGAGAAGTATCAGCCGAACGGTCCGGAGTGTCGCTGGGCAGGCTCTGACAGCCGGCCAGGATCATGCTGCACATCACCGCGAGCGCTCGGAAGCTTCGCGCCAACGCCTTTATATTCAATGGCTTGCGTGATGATAAAGGCATTGGGTGAGGTGTATGTCCCGGCGAAAAGATCGGGCGATTCTAGGAATCGGGCCGGGGGTGGTCAAGTTTTCACCAGTCTTAATCTGGTCTTTTGCGGGCCTGTCGACCTTTTTCTCAGCGACTAAAACCTGTCTTTCCAGGCACGCAGGCTAGCGAATACGGCGCTTGGCTCGCTCGACTGCCGGTCGTCGCGTCCGTTGGTCGCAGCGACGACCGCAGGCTCGCCAACACGCAGGAAAGGATTGGTGGCCAGTTCCAGTTCGATGTTCGACGGCAGGCTGATGCGACCCTCATCGCGCCAGCGGGCCACTTCGGCCAGGCGCGCGCTGACGTTCGGGTTATGCGGCTCGACGGCATGGGCGAAGCGCAGGTTGCTCAGGGTGTATTCGTGGGTGCAGTAGACCCGTGTTGCACCAGGGAGCGCTGCCAGGCGGCTCAGCGACTGGTGCATCTGTTGCGGCGTACCTTCGAAGAGGCGGCCACAGCCACCCGCGAACAGGGTGTCGCCACAGAACAGCAGGTTCTGTTCGGCGTGGTAGTAGGCGATATGACCGAGGGTATGCCCAGGTACGGCCATGACCTCGAAGCGCAGGCCGAGCAGCTCGATTGCGTCGTTATCCTTGAGGTCGACGTCACAGGCTGGAATCTTTTCCGCCGCCGGGCCGGCGACACGGGCGCCGGTAGCCGTCTTCAGTTGCTCGACACCGCCAACGTGATCGAAGTGATGGTGAGTGATCAGGATGTCGCTGAGTGTCCAGTCAGGATGGGCCTCGAGCCAGGCCATGACCGGCGCCGCATCACCGGGGTCGACCACGGCGCAACGCTTGCTGCGGGCCTCCTGCAGCAGCCAGATATAGTTGTCATTGAAGGCGGGTAGCGCGTCGATCTGGATCATTGCGGGTCGCTAAGCTGGTGATAAAGGTGCATCTTAGACAGGACATGCAGAACCTGTCATGCGGAGGCAGCGATGACTGATCAGGCATTCGCCCAGGCCGACCCTGAGTGGCTCAAACTCATCGGCGAGGCGCGCGACTGGCTTGCCGGGCCGCTCGGCCAGCTGTTGCTGGAGGAAGAGCGGCGCTTGCTGGAAGAAGAGCTGGCGCGCTTTTTCGGTGGTTATCTGGTGAGCTACGGCCCTGGCGCCGAAGGCCCGCCCAAGGCGGGGCAGATCCAGCACAACGTGCGCCTTGGTGCGCCGATGCCTGGTGTGCAGATCGTCTGTGAGGAGCAATCCTGGCCCTTGGGTGAGCACGCCGCCGATGTGGTGCTGCTGCAGCATGGCCTGGATTTCAGCCTGTCGCCTCACGGTCTGCTGCGTGAGGCGGCTCGCAGCGTCAGGCCTGGCGGGCATCTGTTGATTCTGGGTATTCACCCCTGGAGCGCCTGGGGCGTGCGGCGTCTGTTTGCCCAGGACGGTTTGGCCAAGGCGCGTTGCATCGCCCCGAGCCGTGTCGGCGACTGGCTGAGTTTGCTGGGCTTTGCGTTGGAGAAACGCCGGTTCGGGTGCTATCGTCCGCCGCTCGCTTCGCTGGCCTGGCAAATGCGCCTGCGGCGGATGGAAAGCTGGGGCGATGCCTGGCAGTTGCCGGGCGCCGGTTTCTACCTGTTGGTGGCGCGCAAGCTGGTGGTCGGCTTGCGCCCGTTGCGGCAGTCGCGTCGCGAGCCGATGGGCAAGTTGCTGCCAATGCCGGTGGCGAAGGTCAGTCGGCGCGATCTCGACAATTGATTGCGGCAATTGGCTGCCGGTCAGGCTCCGGCCAAACAATTCTGTACAGAGTCTATGAATGTCTGAAACCCATGATGTGGTGATTTACACCGACGGTGCCTGCAAGGGCAATCCTGGCCCCGGAGGTTGGGGCGCGTTGCTGGTGTACAAAGGCGTGGAGAAGGAGCTTTGGGGCGGAGACCCCAATACCACCAACAACCGCATGGAGCTGATGGCGGCGATTGCCGGCCTGATCGCGCTGACCCGGCCGTGCTCGGTCAAGCTGGTGACCGACTCGCAGTACGTGATGAAAGGTATCCAGGAATGGCTGCCGAACTGGAAGAAACGCGGCTGGAAGACCGCTTCGAAAGAACCGGTGAAAAACGCCGACCTCTGGCAGAAGCTGGATGAGGAAGTGAATCGCCATCAGGTGAGCTGGCAGTGGGTGCGTGGGCATACGGGCCACCCCGGCAACGAGCGTGCCGACCAGTTGGCCAATCGCGGTGTCGATGATGTGCGTGCGGCGCGCTGAGCGGTAATACAGCACCTGAGTTAAGATGCTGCGCTGAATGTGCGGCAACCCGATTAGATGAGAGAGGCAAGGCGTGACAACCGAGAACACCGTCAAACGCTACGTAGTGCTGGATACCGAAACCACAGGTATGCCGGTCACTGACGGGCACCGCATCATCGAGATCGGTTGTGTCGAATTGCTGGGCCGCCGCCTGACCGGGCGTCATTTCCACGTTTACCTCAACCCCGATCGTGAAATCGACGAAGGCGCCATCGCGGTTCACGGCATCACCAACGAGTACGTCGCCGACAAGCCGCGTTTCAAGGAGGTCGCCGATGAATTCTACGAGTTCATCAAAGGCGCCCAACTGATCATCCACAACGCGGCGTTCGACGTTGGTTTCATCAACAACGAATTCGCCCTGCTGGGGCAGAGCGAGCGTGCCGACGTCAGCGATTACTGCTCGGTACTCGATACCCTGATGATGGCTCGCGAGCGCCATCCGGGGCAGCGCAACAGCCTGGATGCGCTGTGCAAACGTTACGGTGTCGACAACTCCAACCGCGAACTGCACGGCGCCTTGCTCGACTCGGAGATTCTCGCCGACGTCTACCTGGCAATGACTGGTGGGCAGACTAATCTGTCTCTGGCTGGTGAGGACGCCGATGGCGATGGCAGCGGGCGCCAGCAGGCCACGCCGATCCGCCGTCTGGACGCCTCTCGTCCGCGCACTCGCGTCATTCGCGCCAGCGAAGAGGAGCTTGCAGCGCATCTGGCGCGCCTGGCCGTGATCGAGAAATCCGCTGGTGGCCCGTCGCTGTGGGCGCAGTTGGAAAAAGCGCCGGAATAACCGAACAGCGCAATTGCGACCTTTTCTTATAGCGTGATGCACAGGGGGTTCCGCCGATCAGGGGGAGCCTCTAACCTGAGGCGATGGGCAGGCCAAGCCTGCCAGCCTTCAGGACGTCACAATGTATAAAGATCTCAAATTCCCCGTCCTAATCGTGCACCGCGACATCAAGGCAGACACCGTGGCCGGTGATCGCGTGCGCGCCATCGCTCAGGAGCTTACCCAGGACGGTTTCAGCATTCTGCCCACGGCGAGCGCCGCCGAGGGGCGTATCGTCGCGTCCACTCACCACGGTCTGGCCTGCATCCTGGTGGCGGCCGAGGGGGCGGGGGAGAACAGCCGCCTGTTGCAGGACATGGTCGAGCTGATCCGCGTGGCGCGAGTGCGGGCGCCGCAATTGCCGATTTTTGCCCTGGGCGAGCAGGTCACCATCGAGAACGCGCCGGCCGAGGCCATGGCCGATCTCAATCACCTGCGTGGCATCCTCTATCTCTACGAAGACACTGTGGCCTTTCTCGCCAGGCAGGTGGCGCGCGCGGCGCACAACTACCTCGACGGCCTGCTACCGCCGTTCTTCAAGGCGCTGGTGCAGCACACCGCGCAATCCAACTATTCCTGGCACACGCCGGGTCATGGCGGCGGCGTGGCCTATCGCAAGAGCCCGGTGGGCCAGGCATTCCACCAGTTCTTTGGCGAAAACACCTTGCGTTCCGACCTGTCCGTGTCGGTGCCGGAGCTGGGCTCGCTGCTCGATCACACCGGACCATTGGCCGAGGCCGAGGCGCGTGCAGCGCGCAACTTCGGCGCCGACCACACCTTCTTCGTGATCAACGGTACCTCGACGGCGAACAAGATCGTCTGGCATTCGATGGTCGGTCGCGATGACCTGGTGCTGGTGGATCGCAACTGCCACAAGTCGATCCTGCACTCGATCATCATGACCGGCGCGATTCCGCTTTACCTCTGCCCGGAACGTAACGAGCTGGGGATCATCGGGCCAATTCCGCTGAGCGAGTTCAGCAAAGCGTCGATCCAGGCCAAGATCGACGCCAGCCCGCTGGCGCGCGGTCGTGCGCCCAAGGTCAAGCTGGCGGTGGTGACCAACTCCACCTATGACGGGCTCTGTTACAACGCCGAGATGGTCAAGCAGGCGCTGGGGGATTCGGTCGAGGTGCTGCATTTCGACGAGGCCTGGTACGCCTATGCGGCTTTCCACGAGTTCTATGCTGGCCGCTATGGCATGGGCACCCAGTACGACGAGCGCTCGCCGCTGGTGTTCACCACCCATTCAACGCACAAGCTGCTGGCAGCCTTCAGTCAGGCCTCGATGATTCACGTGCAGGACGGCGGGCAGCGGCAGCTGGATCGTGACCGTTTCAACGAAGCCTTCATGATGCACATCTCCACCTCGCCGCAGTACGGCATCATTGCCTCGCTGGATGTAGCCTCGGCGATGATGGAAGGGCCGGCCGGCCGTTCACTGATCCAGGAAACCTTCGACGAGGCGCTGAGCTTCCGCCGCGCCCTGGCCAATGTGCGGCGCAACCTGAGCGCCGAGGACTGGTGGTTCAGTATCTGGCAGCCGGGTGAGGCCGATGGCGCCGACAGCCTGAAGACCTCCGACTGGGTGTTGCAACCGGACGCCGACTGGCATGGCTTCGGCGAAGTGGCCGATGACTATGTGCTGCTCGATCCGATCAAGGTCACGTTGGTGATGCCCGGCCTCAATGCAGCCGGCAAGCTGGAGCAGCAGGGGATTCCTGCAGCGGTGGTCAGCAAGTTTCTCTGGGAGCGCGGCCTGGTGGTGGAGAAAACCGGCCTGTACTCCTTCCTGGTGCTGTTCTCCATGGGCATCACTAAGGGCAAGTGGAGCACGCTGCTGACCGAGCTGCTGGAGTTCAAGCGCAGCTACGACGCCAATCTGCCGCTGATCGACGTGCTGCCTTCCATCGCCCACGCTGGCGCGGGCTGCTACCAGGGCATGGGCCTGCGTGACTTGTGCGACGCGCTGCATGGCTGCTACCGCGAAAACGCCACGGCCAAGGCGCTGAAAAGCATGTACACGGCGCTGCCCGAGCTGGCGATCAAACCTGCCGATGCCTACGACCGCCTGGTGCGCGGCGAGGTCGAGGCGGTGCCCATCGATCAGTTGCAGGGACGTATCGCCGCTGTGATGCTGGTGCCTTACCCGCCTGGCATTCCGCTGATCATGCCAGGCGAGCGCTTCACTGCCGCCACGCGTTCGATTCTCGACTACCTGGCCTTCGCGCGGACCTTCGATCAGGCCTTCCCGGGTTTCGATATCGACGTGCACGGCTTGCAAACCGAAGCGGGTGAGTACTGCGTGGATTGCCTGGTGGAGTAAACCTGTTGTGGGTCTGTCGGGGAGTAAGATCCTCGGCAGATCAATCTCTTATCTCTGACATTCAAAGCGGTTGTTAACGTCCGGGGCGTGCCCTGCGTCACAGTGGCAAGCATCGACTTTTATGGCGTGCTTGTTATAGTTGCTCGGTTATTAATCACAAAATTGTTACTGTGCTGCCGAGCCGCGGCTGAGGATGCCTGCCATGTCCGACTACAAAGCCTTCCGCGTCGAGCTGGCGGACAAGATCGCCCATGTGCAGATCAACCGTCCGGACAAGATCAACGCCATGAATGCCGACTTCTGGCGCGAGATCATCGAGATCTTTCAGTGGGTCGATGACAACGATGCGGTGCGTGTCGTGGTGCTTTCCGGTGCCGGCAAACACTTTTCTTCGGGCATCGATCTGATGCTGCTGGCCTCGGTCGGGGCCCAACTGGGCAAGGATGTTGGTCGTAATGCCTCGGCGCTGCGGCGCAAGATTCTCGAGCTGCAAGCCTCTTTCAACGCCGTCGACAACTGCCGCAAGCCGGTGCTGGCTGCCATTCAGGGTTACTGCATTGGCGGCGCCATCGATCTGATCAGCGCCTGCGATATGCGCTATTGCAGCGTCGACGCGCAGTTCTCCATCAAGGAAATCGACATGGGCATGGCCGCTGACGTCGGCACCCTGCAGCGCCTGCCGCGCATCATCGGCGACGGCATGATGCGTGAGCTGGCCTTCACCGGGCGCACCATCGACGGTAACGAGGCTGCGCGCATCGGCCTGGTCAATCGCACCTACGAAGATCAGGAAGCGCTGCTGGCTGGGGTGATGGAGATCGCCGCACAAATCGCTGCCAAGTCGCCGATTGCCGTGCGTGGAACCAAGGAAATGATTCGCTACATGCGCGATCACCGGGTCGATGATGGCCTTGAATATATCGCTACCTGGAATGCCGCCATGCTGCAGTCGGAAGACCTGCGCCTGGCCATGGCGGCGCACATGACCAAGCAGAAGCCGGAGTTCGCCGACTGATGCCGTATTCGCTGATGTTCGCTGCGAGGCCTAGAGCATGGTAAGTGGAGCCACATCCCTGAATCTGGTGCGCGACGAGCTGTTCGTCACCATGGAAGAGGCCGAGCAGAGCCTGGAGCATTTCATCGCCGAGCGGCATAACGGCAGCCTGTTGCAGCAGGCGGTGGAAAGCCTGCACCAGGTGCGCGGCACGCTCAACCTGATCGAGCTGGCCGGTGCCGAGTTGCTTGCCCAGGAAGTGCTGGATCAGGCAACCGATATTCCAGCCGGAGCAGGTGAGGAGCGCGACGCGCAGCTCTCGGCTCTGAGCAATGCCCTGCATGTGCTGCGCCGTTATCTGGAAAACGTCGACGCTCATCGCCAGGAAATGCCCGAACTGCTGCTGCCGGCGATCAACGATTTGCGTCAGGCTGGCGCGCAGCAGCCGCTGCCGGAAAGTTTCTTCTTCAGCGTGCGCCTCGATCATGCGCGGCCACATACGGCTACCCAGCCACTCGATGGCGCGGCCAAACTGAGCGAAGGCAAGCGCCTGCGTCACATGTATCAGGTAGGGCTGCTGGGCTTCATTCGTGAGCAGAATCCGCAGGCCAGCCTCAAACTGATGGTGCGCGCTATGGCGCGCCTGGACAGCCTGTTCGCCAATGAGCCGCGTGGGCGCATGTGCTGGATTGGCGCTGCCGCCATCGAAGCGCAGTGCGATGGTCAACTGCTGCCACGCAAATCGCGCAAGCAGCTGTTCTCGCGGGTTGATCGCGAACTCAAGCTGATGCTCGGTAACCCGCAGTACGAAGCACCGCGCAGTTTGCTGAAAGAGCTGCTGTATCTGGTCGCGCTGGCCGACAGCCATGGACCGCACGCCAGCGCCATGCGCGGAGTGTTCGGCCTCACGCCGTTGCCGTTCACCGACCACCTGCTGGAAGAGGAATACCGGCGCCTGGCAGGGCCGGGCCAGGCGGTGATGCGTTCGTTGTCCACGGCGATTCGCGAAGAGCTGGCCAGCGTCAAGGACATGCTCGACCTGCTCGAGCGCGGCACCTTGCAAGGCGAAACCTTGGGCACCCTGCATGCATTGCTGGGCAAGTTGGCCAAGACCTTAGGCATGGTCGGTCTGAACTCTGCCGGCAACTCGCTCGGCGCGCAGTTGCCGCTGGTCGCTGCCTGGAGCGAAGACACGCCGCCACAGGCTGAGCAGTTGCACAAGCTGGCCGATGCCGTGCTCTATGTCGAAGGCATGGTGGCCAGCCTGGAACGTGGCGAAGGTCGCGATATCAGGCCGGCTGCCGTCGAGCCGGGCAATGAGGCCGACTCTTTCGCTACTCATCAGCTCAACGAAGCCCGTATCGTCGTGGTCGACGAGGCCCAGGCCGGTCTGGCTCTGGCCAAGCGCGCGATCACCGCGTATCTGGAGTCGGCTGGCGACAAGATGCACCTGTCCAACGTACCGTTCAGCCTGCAGGCCGTGCGTGGCGGCTTGTGGTTTCTCGAGCAGCGCCGTGCCGCGATACTGGTCGGTGCCTGTGCCGACTATATCCAGGCGCGCATGCTCGAGTCGGCGCAAATGCCGTCGGAGCAGATGCTGGAAACCCTGGCTGATGCTTTGAGCAGCCTCGAGTACTACCTGGAAGCGGGCGCGGTGATGCGTCCTGAAACCCGTCCCAGCGTGCTCGACCTGGCTGAAGAAAGCGTCAAGGCACTGGGCATGCCGGTGGCAGCCTGATGGTCTGGCGCAATACCTTTCTCGATCCTGCCCAGCCTGGCGGCTGGGCGCTGCTCTATAACCAGCAGCACTTTCTCGCCGACAGCAATGGCGTGCTGTTCCCGCGTGATTGGATCAAGCGCCAGGACCTGCCTATTCTCGGCGAGCAGGGTATCGGTCATTTCGGTGACGATGCCGTTTACCTGCTGCAACTCAAGCCCTCGGCGACGCTGGAGGGCTGCAGCTGGCAGAGCCTGCGTCAGTTCATGCTGCAGGGCGACGCGGAAACCTTTCGCATGCTGGCCTACGCCGCGCAGATCGGCACCTGGTACGCCGAGCATCGTTATTGCGGTAGTTGCGGTGCGCCGACGCGCCAGCTTCCTGGCGAGCGGGCGATGCGGTGCGACAGCTGCGAATCGCAGCACTATCCGCGCATTTCGCCGAGCATGATCGTACTGGTCACACGGGGCGACGAGATACTCCTGGCACGTTCACCGCGGTTCGTCACCGGCGTATACAGCACCCTGGCCGGGTTCGTCGAGCCGGGCGAGTCAGTGGAGCATTGCGTGGCGCGCGAGGTGCGTGAGGAAGTCGGCGTCGAGGTGAAAAACCTGCAGTACATCGGTAGCCAGGGCTGGCCGTTTCCGCATTCGCTGATGCTTGGCTTCCACGCCGAGTACGCCAGTGGCGAGATCATCATGCAAGAAGACGAGATCGAGGATGCGCGCTGGTTTCGTGTCGATGACTTGCCGCCGTTGCCAGCGTCGCGTTCCATCGCCCGCCATCTGATCGATCTTTACGTTGCGCGTCGTCTTGGCTTGCCTGAGCCCAGTCTGCCGTAGGGCGGGTGTAACCCGCCAAATCGATGCTGTGGCGGGTTGCACCCGCCCTACGCGACCCAGTGTTGCCAGACCAGGCGCGCGGTCAGCGCCAATACCACCGTAATGAACACCGGGCGAATGAACTTCGAACCGCCTTTGATCGCGGTGCGCGCACCGAGAAAGGCGCCGACCATCAAGGCGGCGCCCATGCTCAGACCGAGCACCCAGGCTACCTGACCAAAGGCGATGAACACGGCCAGCGCCGCCGCGTTGCTGACGAAGTTCATGGTGCGCGCCACGCCGCTGGCGCGCACCAGATCGAGTGGATACATCAGCAGGCTGCTGACCGTCCAGAACGCGCCGGTGCCAGGGCCCGCCACTCCATCGTAGAGTCCCAGGCCAAGCCCTTGCGGCCATTGCCGACCACGCGCTATCGGCAGGTCGTGTTCGGCTGGTGCCTCCGGCATACGTCCGAACAGCAGGTAAACACCGCAGGCGAAGACGATCACCGGCAGCATCTGGTTGAGCCAGGCGGCCGGCATCCAGTGCGCGATGACGGCGCCGAGCAGGGCGCCGATCAGGGTTGCCAGCAACGCGTTGCGCCATTGCTTCGGGTCGAACAGCTTGCGGCGATAAAACGTGAGAGCCGCGGTGCCCGAGCCGAAGGTGGCGCACAGCTTGTTGGTGCCCAACACCAGGTGCGGCGGTAAACCTGCGGTAAGCAGGGCAGGGATGGTCAGCAGGCCGCCGCCACCGGCAATGGCGTCGATGAAGCCGGCGATGAAGGCGACCAGAGCGAGAATGGCCAGTGTGCTGGGATCGATGGCGAGCTCGAGAGCGAAGGGCATATTAAAGTGTCGACTTGTGGGCGAGTGCGCAGCCTGCTGGCTGTTCGTCGCGGGGAGAGCTGCGCATAATGCCGGGATTTCGTCAGAGAAGGAACGCAATCGATGCAATACGACGGGTTGGCCTGGGCCGTGGCGCTGTTGGCCGTATTGGCGCTGCTGGTGGCATTGCGCATTCTGCTCAATACGGGCTGGTTCCTCGGCTGGTTGCGTGGCACCTGTGGTCTGGCATTTCTCGCCCTGGCCGGCCTGGTCGGTCTGGTAGCTTACGATCTGTATGCCTACGAGCCGCTGCAGCCGGGCAAGCCGCTGGTGACGCTGAGCTTCAAGGCTGATGGTCCGCAGCGTTATCAGGTGACGCTGCTCGAAGGGGGGCGCGAGCGCACTGTCACGCTCGAGGGCGACATGTGGCAACTCGACGGCCGACTGATTCGCTGGAAAGGCCTGGCTGAGCTGATTGGTCTTGAGCCTGGCTACCGTCTGGAACGTCTATCCGGGCGTTTTCTGGCCATTGAGCAGCAGGCGCTGGCGCAACATGGTCGCGTGCAATTGGCCGAGAGCCCTTATGGCGTGGACCTGTGGCGCTGGCTGCGCATGAGTCAGCGTGATCTGCTGTTGTTCGACCCACAGGCGTTGCGTGTGACCTACCTGCCGATTGCCGCCGATGCGGTCTATAGCGTCAGCCTGACGCCGACCGGCCTGTTGGCTGAGCCGATGAACCCCGCAGCCGAAGCTGCGCTGAAGGATTGGTAGCGGCCACTCGCGGGAGCGGGTAGATGTAGGGTGGGCTTTAGCCCACATTAGATAGTGATTGGTGGGTTAAAACGGAGCGCCGCCCGGCCCACCCTACAATTGTGGTGCGCTAGGCCTATCCTGTTTACGGCAAAGGCACCCTGAGGTGCCTTTGTCGTTCATGGCGTCTGGCCTCAGGAGAGGAAGCCGCCGTCCACGTTCAGCGCCACGCCGGTGGTGTAGCTGGATGCTTCACTGGCCAGGTACAGCACCGCGCCGGCCATCTCGCTCGGGTCGGCTACGCGCTTGAGTGGGATGCGCTGCAGCGCGTGCTTGAGGATGGCGTCGTTCTTGGTCAGTGCCGAGGCGAATTTGGTGTCGGTCAGGCCTGGCAGCAGAGCGTTGCAGCGAATGCCGAACTGCGCGCACTCCTTGGCGAACACCTTGGTCATGCTGATCACCGCGGCCTTGGTCACCGAGTAGATGCCCTGGAATTCGCCGGGGGAGACGCCGTTGATCGAGGCAACGTTGATGATCGAGCCGCCACCGTTTTCCTTCATCAGCTTGCCGCCTTCGATGGACATGAAGTAGTAGCCGCGGATGTTTACGTCCACGGTTTTCTGGAAGGCGCCCAGATCGGTGTCCAGCACGTTGCAGAATTGCGGGTTGGTAGCAGCGTTATTGACCAGGATGTCGAGACGACCGAACTGTTCCTTGATCTGCGCGAAGACGTTGGTGATCTGCTCCATCTCGCCGATGTGGCAGGCGATGGCAGTGGCCTTGCCACCCTCGGCGGTGATGGCGTCAGCTACGGCCTGGCAGCCTTCGATCTTGCGGCTGGATACGATCACGTGGGCGCCTTGCTGGGCTAGCAGCTTGGCAATGGCTTCGCCGATGCCGCGGCTGGCGCCGGAGACGAAGGCGATCTTGCCGTCGAGGTCGAACAGTTGGGTCTTGGACATTGTGATTACCCCGGGGTTAGAGAGTGGATTTGCCGATGACCTGCAGGCACATCTGCTCCAGCAGCTTGTTCATCTGAATGAACTGGGCGAAGCGCTTGTCCTGGGTCTGGCCGTGGTAGAAGCGGTAGTAGATCTGCTGCACGATGCCGGCCAGACGGAACAGGCCGTAGGTGTAGTAGAAGTCGAAACTCTTGATCTCGATGCCGGCTTTTTCAGCGTAGTAGTCGACGAACTGCTGGCGGGTAAGCATGCCCGGCGCGTTGCTCGGCTGGCGACGCATCAGTTGCACCGGAGCCGGGTCGCCAGCCTCGATCCAGTAGGCCAGTGTGTTACCCAGGTCCATCAGCGGGTCACCGATGGTGGTCATCTCCCAGTCGAGCACGCCGATGATCTGCATCGGGTTGCTGGGGTCGAGGATCACGTTGTCGAAGCGGTAGTCGTTGTGCACGATGCCCGGCTTGTGGTGATCGGCCGGCATCTTGTCATTCAACCAGGCCTTGACCGGCTCCCAGGTCGGTGCGTCCGGAGTCAGGGCTTTCTCGTAGCGCTCGCTCCAGCCCTTGATCTGACGGCCGACATAACCCTCGGGCTTGCCCAGATCACCCAGGCCGCAGGCGTTGTAATCGACGTTATGCAGCTCGACCAGCTTGTCGATGAAGCTCTTGCACAGCGTGCTGGTCTGCTCGGCGCTGAAGTTCAGCTCGGCCGGCATCTCCGAACGCAGGATGATGCCCTTGACCCGCTCCATCACATAGAACTCGGCGCCGATCACCGACTCGTCGGTGCAGTGCACGTAAGCCTTGGGGCAGTAGGGGAAGCCAGCGTTGAGCTGGTTGAGAATGCGGTACTCACGGCCCATGTCGTGGGCCGACTTGGCCTTGTGGCCGAACGGCGGGCGGCGCAGGACGAATTCCTGCTGCGGGTATTCGATCAGGTAGGTCAGGTTCGAAGCGCCGCCGGGGAACTGGCTGATCTTGGCTGTGCCGCTCAGGCCCGGAATATTGGCTTTCAGATAAGCGTCGATGACGTCGGCATCGAGTTCTTCGCCAGTGCGGATGCGGGTGGATTGGTCGGTGAGCGCCATGCTTATCCCTTCTGCTTATGATGGGTGCCCTAGATAATTGGTTAATCTAATGCTGTGCTCAGGCTGTCACAAGCAATACGCGCCGTTATAGGCGGGCGTGTTGCACCTCGATCAAACTGCCTGATCAGTCATTTCGGTTTGTCACCTTGGCCGCAAATCACGGGCAAAAAAAACCGGAGTGCCAGGACTCCGGTTTTCGTGTTTTGCGCTCAGCTCGCCGATCAGACCGGGAACAGTTCGCCCAGCTTCATCGCCAGCATCATGTCGCCTTCGGCGCGCAGCTTGCCGGCCATGAAAGCCTGCATGCCGTCGGTTTCGCCGCTGACGATGCCCTTGAGGGTTTCGCTGTCCATGATCAGGGTCACGTTGGCGTTCGGGTTGTCGCCTTGCTCGAGGGCGCACGTGCCGTCTTTTACGATCAGCGCGTAGTTCTCGCCATCTTCGATGTTGAATTGGAATACCAGATCCAGGCCTGCAGCGGCGCTGGCGTTGAACTTGGACTGCATGGTTTGGGCGATGTCAGCAACACTCATGGTCTTATCCTTTTTCGGTTTTTTCGCGCAGCCTCACGGCCGCAGTGGGCTGGAGCTCATCGGTAGGTGATGAGCTCCGGCGCCTTCAGCAGCTGTAAATGCACATGGCTGTTGAAGGAAGCCAGACTTACCTCGCAGCCGCGGAATTTCAGCTGGCTGAGCGAGGTATTGACGATTTGCCAATTCAGTTCGAAGGCCTTTGCCGCCGGGACGCCGGTAATCAGGCGGAGCAGGGCGGTGATGGTGCCGCCGGAGGTAAACACGGCGATATTCTGTTTGCTGGTGGCCTGTTCGAGGATGCGCCGCAGACCGCCTTCGACCTGTTCGACATAGGCCTGCCAGCTTTGCAGGCCGGGCTTGTCATGCTCCACGGAAATCCAGCGGCCGATCAGCTTGGCGAACAGACGCTGGAACTCGGCGCGGTTCTGTGCACCGTTACGCAGGATATGCAGGGCTTCGGGTTCTTCCGGGAGCAGATCCGGCAGCAGCGTGCGAATCACCGCATCGGCATCGAATTCGTTGAAGGCTTCGTCGATATCCAGCGCCGGTGCCCTGCTCATGTGCTCCAGGGCGGCGTTGGCAGTGTGTTGCTGGCGGCGTAGGCTGCCACTGATGCAACGATCGAGACTGATGCCGAGTTGCTCCAGGTGCTTGCCCAGCACTTCGGCCTGGCGCACGCCGACGGGAGACAGGACATCGTAGTCGTCTGCACCGAATGAGGCCTGGCCATGTCGAATCAGATAGATGCTGCCCACGTCCGTATTGGTCCCGGCACGTTGAATGTTTGGCGAGGGTATGAGGAAGCTTGGGGGCTGTCAACGAAAAAACATACGCTTGTTTGAATTGCCTGTATGTCCATTGTGCAGTGCTGCCGCGCTTGGCCGGCGAGGCGCTGCGCCGGTATGCTTGGGCCTTTGTGCGCTCAGGCGCCGCTGCATTGTCCAAGGGGGATCCGTGGAGTTTCTTAGCGAGTACGCCAGTTTTCTGGCGAAAACCCTGACCCTGGTGGTCGCCATCGTCGTGGTGCTGGTGGCGATCGCCGCCACGCGCGGCAGAGGGCGGCGCGGCAGTGGTCAGTTGCAGGTGCAGAAGCTCAATGATTTCTACAAGGATCTGCGTGAGCGCCTGGAGCACAGCGTGTTGTCCAAGGATCAGCTCAAGGCCACGCGCAAGGCGCAGGCCAAGGCGGCCAAGCAGGAAAAGAAAGCGCCGTCCAGCAAACCGCGGGTGTTCGTGCTGGATTTCGATGGCGATATCAAGGCGTCAGCCACCGACAACCTGCGCCATGAGGTGACGGCGCTGCTGTCCATGGCCAAGGCCGAGGACGAAGTGGTGCTGCGCCTGGAAAGTGGTGGCGGCATGGTGCATAGCTACGGCCTGGCTTCGTCGCAACTGGTGCGTATCCGCGATGCGGGCATCCCGCTGACGGTGTGCGTGGACAAGGTAGCGGCCAGCGGCGGTTACATGATGGCCTGCATCGGTCAGAAGATTCTCAGTGCACCTTTTGCCATCCTCGGCTCCATCGGCGTGGTGGCGCAGTTGCCTAACGTGCATCGTCTGCTGAAGAAGCACGAAATCGATTTCGAGGTGCTGACGGCCGGCGAATACAAGCGCACGCTGACCGTATTCGGTGAGAACACCGAAAAGGGCCGGGAGAAGTTCCAGGAAGACCTGGAAACCACCCACGAGCAGTTCAAGGGCTTCGTTGCCCGTTACCGCCCCCAGTTGGACATCGATGCCATTGCCACTGGCGAGGTCTGGCTGGGCATGGCGGCGCAGGAGCGTCTGCTGGTTGACGAACTCAAGACCAGCGACCAGTACCTGGCCGAGCGCGCCGTCGAGGCTGAATTGTTCCATCTGCATTTCGCTCATAAAAAGAGTTTGCAGGAGCGTGTCGGGCTGGCGGCCAGCATGGCGGCAGATCGCTTCGTCCTGACCTGGTTGAGCAGGCTCAATCAGCAGCGCTTCTGGTAACGCTTCGTTCATGATGGGCTGCGCGCCGCGTAGCCGCGAACCACGACAAGAGGAGAGGGTGATGACCGAGTTCAAGGCCTTGCTGGTCAGCGAAGGCGCCGATGGCGGTTTCCAGCGTGAAGTGGTCCAGCGCAACGTCGAGCAACTGCCGCAGGGCGAGCTGCTGATTCGCGTGCGCTATTCCTCGCTCAACTACAAGGACGCTCTGTCCGCCAGCGGCAATCGAGGTGTGACCAAGGCCTACCCGCATACGCCCGGTATCGACGCGGCCGGTGTAGTCGAAGCCTCCAGTGTTGCCGAGTTCGCCGTGGGCGACGAGGTGATCGTCACTGGCTACGACCTGGGCATGAACACAGCCGGTGGTTTCGGCCAGTACATCCGCGTACCGGCCGCCTGGGCGATCAAGCGTCCACAAGGCTTGCCGCTGCGCGAGGCGATGATTCTCGGTACCGCCGGCCTGACCGCTGCCCTTTGTGTGGACAAGCTGGAGCAGGCCGGTGTCACCCCGGAGTCAGGCACCGTATTGGTCACCGGCGCCACGGGCGGCGTTGGCAGCATCGCCGTGGTGCTGCTCAAGCAGCTCGGTTATCGCGTAGCCGCTGCGACCGGCAAGGCCGAACAGGGCGATTTCCTGCGTGGTCTCGGTGCAGACGAGATCGTCAGCCGCGAAGAGCTGCAGCAAGGTAGTGAGCGGCCGATGCTCAAGGAACGCTGGGCGGGAGCGGTAGACACAGTGGGTGGCGACATCCTGTTCAATGTGGTCAAGTCGCTGCGCCACAGCGGCAGCGTGGCCTGTTGCGGGCTGACTGCCGGCGTCGGCTTCCAGGCCAGCGTGCTGCCGTTCATCCTGCGTGGCGTCAACCTGCTGGGCGTGGACTCGGTGGAGCTGCCGCTGGTGGTCAAGGCATCGATGTGGGACAAGCTGTCGCTGCAGTGGAAGCTCGATCTTTCGCCGCTATGCGAGGAAATAGGCCTGACGGAGTTGCCGACGGCCATCGAGCGGATACTCTCCGGCGGTATGGTGGGCCGTATCCTGGTGCGACTCGACTGAGTGGATCAGAGGCCCGTCGATGACGGGCCTCTGCATTTCAGGCCTGGCTGACGTACATGGTGATCTCTGCGCGGAACACCGGCTTGTCACCGACGTAGGCCATCACCGGCACCTTGATGTCGCCGGTCCGATCCCAATCCACCTTGCTGCCATCGGCCACCGTGCGGATGTCGCCGTCTGCCTTGGCTAGGTATTCCACCGTCATCCCTTTGGGAATCCAGCGGCAACCGTCAGGAATGGAGGCGTCGGTCATGCTGCCGGCGGCAAGCTCGGCAGCATTGCACAAGGCGATGGCGTGCACCGTACCGATATGATTGAGCACTTCACGGCGTTTGGCGAAGCGGACCTCGGCATAGCCGGGGCGCAGCTCGACCATCTGCGGGGCGATGCTGGCGAAATAGGGGGCGACCTGGCCGATCATCGCGCTGAACTGGGCAGCGCCGGCCTGCTGGAACATCTGCAACATCTGACTCATGACTCTCTCCTGCTGTTTGCGATTGAAGATGAGCGCGCGCCGGAGCAGTATACGAGAATTAGAAAGTTATTCTAGAATAATATTCTAGTCATAAGGAGCGGCATGGCCCGTCCATCACGCAAAGACGAGATCCTGCAGGCTGCGCTGGCCTGCTTCACCGAGCACGGCGTCGATGTCACCACCATCGAGATGATCCGTGACCGTTCTGGTGCGAGCATCGGCAGTCTGTATCACCACTTCGGCAACAAGGAGCGGATCATCGCCGCGCTCTATCTGGCCGGCACCGCACAATACGCCGAGCTGCTGCAGCGCGGATTTGCCAGCGCGGCCAGCGCCGAGGCCTGTGTCAAGTTGCTGGTGACCAGCTACATCGACTGGGTGGTGGCCAATCCTGATTGGGCGCGTTTCATCCTGCACAGTCGTAGTCGGGTCGAAGCGGGAGAAATGGGCGATGCACTGCGCGAAGCCAATCGCCAGCATTTCGCACAGATTCTCACGGCGCTCGCCGAGTACCGTCGGCAGGGACTGTTCAAGGCGCTGCCGGATGACTGTTTCGCTTCGGTGGTGATCGGCCCGACGCATGATCTGGCGCGCAACTGGCTGGCTGGCCGCACCCAGAGCAATCTTGGCGAGTGCCGCGAGCTACTGGCGCAGATCGCCTGGGATAGTGTGAAAAACAGCGGTTAGCCGAAGCGATAGATATCCATCCCCAGGGCGCCGTAGGTGAAACCGCTGTGCTCAATCGTGAAGGTACCGCCAGCACCTCGGGCGAAGAACAGCGGTAGCAGGTGTTCTTCGGTGGGGTGATTGCGTACGGCATCCGGCGCCAGCAGGCGGTAATGGTGCAAGGCCTCTTCGTCGTTCGCTTCGAGCTTTTCCACCACCCAGTCGCGAAACGCCTTGGCCCAGGGTGCGATGACGTCCGGGCCGGCACGCCAGTTCAGCTCGCCCAGGTTGTGGGTGATGCTGCCGGAGCCGATCAACAGGATGTCTTGTGCACGCAGGTTGGCCAGAGCGCGGCCCACGCGGGTCTGCAACTCGGGGCCGAGACGGCTGGGTAGCGATAGCTGCAGAACGGGGATGTCGGCTTGCGGATACATCAGCGACAGCGGCACCCAGGCACCATGATCGAAGGGGCGTTGCGCATCGAGCTGTGCAGGCAGACCCGCGTCGTTCAGCTGCTGGGCGATCTCCTCGGCCAGCTTCGGTGCGCCGGGGGCCGGATACTGCACGGCATACAGCTCGGCTGGAAAGCCGCCGAAGTCGTGCCAGGTCTGCGGGTGCTCGCCCGCCGTCAGCAGCAGGCGCTGGCTTTCCCAATGCGCCGATACCACCACTATGGCGCTGGGTCTGGGTATATCGGCGGCCAGTTTGGCCAGCGCCGGGCCGCTGGCACCGGGCTCCAGGGCCAACATGGGGGAACCGTGGGAAATGAACAGGCTGGGCAGCATGACGACCTCCAGAAATGTGCTCACATTTTCTCCGAGGTCTTCATCGATTAATAATGATGTTTTTCCGCGGTATCAATCGACTGGTTAGATGTTTAGCGCAGGTTGTCGCCAAAAGCGGTCTCGATATTGATGCCCAGGCTGAGCACGCCGAGAAACTGCCCATCCCGTGGGTCGTGGATAGGCGCAGAAACCTTGCTCTGAAAGCTCTGGGTCGAACCATCGTACTCGATATCGCCGATATGGATCTGGCCAGGCGCCAGGCGCATGGCTTGTCGAAAGTCATCTTCGTCAGCTTGCCAATAATCGCTGGTGACCTCGCTGATGGCGACTAATTGGCCGGAGTGGTCGCTGAGGAAGATCTCATTGAACAGGAGGTGATGTTGACGCGCTATGTTGGCCAGCAGGCGTGACGGCGGCGTCTGCAGCAGGCGACGGATCAGTGGCTTTTCCTCAAGCAGGAGCTCACGCAGCCATTGCCGGTCCAGTTCGTTAATGCGCTCCATGCTCGTATTGCGCGCGGCTACCTGGCGAAGGGCGTTCAACAGTTCGTCATGGTAGGCCCAGCGCTTCAGATGCTGGGCGGTCAACTGGCGCAGATAATGGGCTTCGGCTTCAGTCAGCGCGCTACCTTCGGGGGCGCAGTGTTCTACCTGACGATTGAAGGCGCTGAGGAAATCAGGGTGGTGCTGCAGGAAATCGTGAGAGAAATAGACGCCCAGTGGTGAGTAGCGTACGAAGCGTCGCTGCAGAGCCTCTTGGGGTGGCTGCTCGGAGAGGGCGCTACGCATGGCATTGTCATCGGCCAGGAAAAGATCGATGCGCCCACGTTGCAGTAATTCGATCAATTGCTCCAGGCGCGGTACCTTCTGCGCTACGGCGATGCCGCGAGCCTCCAGCCAGGTCATGCTGTTGCTTCCCAGCACGCTGCCAATGCGCAGCTCGCGGTCCCAAATCGGCTTGTTGAGGATCAGCGGATCCTGGGCGTACCAGTACCATTTCTCCATCAGAAGCGGGGCGGACAGCTGCGCGTAGCCATCGACCTGGCTGTCTGGTGCCGAGCTGAAGAAACCATCGGCGATGCGTCTACTGACATTCTGCCGGGCTCGACTCAGCGATGTGAGCTGGATCTGATAAGGCCGCTGCAATCGATTGAAGATGCATTCGAGTACAGTTACCGAGCTACCGCTGAGTTCGCCGTCTACCACCAGTTGGTAAGGATCCTCGAGGCTGGTGTCGAGGCGCACGGTTGAGTTGTCTTGGTCATTGGCCTGCGCCAAGGTCGAGACAGCCAGTAACAGGCAGGGCAGCAGATGGCGGGCTGGCATCGAGTCATTTGGCGTATGGGTTGTTATTTCCAGTTTAGGTGAGGGGAGTGGGTATGCACGCGACATTCTGGCAGGAGCGCTGGGCGCGCGATCAGATCGGTTTTCATCAGGAAAAGGTCAACGGCTACCTGCGTCGTCACTGGTCCGCGCTCGGGTTGGCGAAAGGTGCGGCGGTGCTGGTACCGCTGTGTGGCAAGAGTCTCGACCTGGTGTGGTTGGCGGAACAGGGGCATGCCGTGATCGGTGTGGAACTGGCCGAGCGCGCGGTGCAGGATTTCTTTGCTGAGCGTGATGTACAGCCACAGGTATCGCAGCACGGTGCGTTCAAGGTCTACCAGGTGGGCGCGCTGCGGATTTTGTGCGGCGACTTTTTCGCCTTGAGCCGTGACGAGGTTGCCGAGTGCCGGGCTTTCTATGACCGCGCTGCGCTGATCGCCTTGCCGCCGGAAATGCGCGAGCGCTACGCCGCCCACCTGCAGGCGATTTTGCCGCAAGCCTGCCAGGGCTTGCTGGTGACCCTGGTGTACGACCAGCAACGGATGGATGGCCCGCCATTCTCGGTCGAAGACGCCGAGGTGGAGCGACATTTCGCGGCCAGTTGGGCGCTGCGCATGGTCGAGGAAAAGGACGTGCTGGCTGGTAATCCGCGTTTCAGCGACAGCGGTCTCGCTGCAGTGGATGAGCGAGTCGTCCATCTGACCCGCCGTTAGCGGCAGTCCCAATGAAAAGGCGACCCGGAGGTCGCCTTTTTTGTCCGTGACGGATGGATCAGCCGCGGCGGCGCAGCGCCTCGATACGATCTTCCAGCGGCGGGTGGCTCATCAGCAGACCGGCCAGGCCGTTCTTCAGGCCGCCGTTGATGCCGAAGGCAGTCAGGCTGTCAGGCATCTGCACCGGTACGCCTTGTTCGGCGCGCAGGCGTTGCAGCGCGGCGATCATCGCGCCAGTGCCGGCCAGGCGAGCCCCGGCTTCATCGGCCTTGTACTCGCGCTTGCGCGAGAACCACATGACGATGATGCTGGCCAGGATGCCCAGTACCAGCTCGGCGAAGATGGTCGCGACGAAGTAGCCGATGCCATGGCCGTCTTCGTTCTTCAGGATCGCCTTGTCGACGAAGTTGCCGAAGATGCGCGCGAAGAACATGACGAAGGTGTTCACCACGCCCTGGATCAGCGCAAGGGTGACCATGTCGCCATTGGCGACGTGGCCGATCTCGTGAGCCAGTACCGCGCGCACTTCATCAGGGGAGAAGCGCTCGAGCAGACCCTGGCTGACCGCGACCAGTGCGTCGTTCTTGTTCCAGCCGGTGGCGAAGGCATTGGACTCGTAGGCCGGGAAGATGCCGACTTCAGGCATCTTGATCCCGGCTTCGCGCGACAGCTCCTCGACGGTCTGCAGCAGCCACTGTTCGTGACGGGTGCGCGGCTGGGTGATGATCTGTGTGCCGGTGCTCATCTTCGCCATCCACTTGGAGATGAACAGCGACACCAGCGAGCCGGCGAAACCGAACACGGCGCAGAAAATCAGCAGGCTGCCATGGTTCTGGCCGGTGAAGCGGTCGACCCCCAGCAGTTTGAGGGTGATGCTGGCGATAACCAGAACCGCCAGGTTGGTGGCCAGGAACAACATAATGCGCATCATGGTGTGAACGGACTCCTCACGGGGAAAGACGTACGAGTAATGCCGGCTATATAAGGGCGCACCCCCGGGGCTTTCAACCAGCGACTATTTCAAACTATGTCTCTTGACCTTGTAGCGTACTCTCGAACAGCAGACGAGTGAGGCGGGCGGTGCGCTCGCCGTGCTGCTGGGCCAGGGCCTCGCGCAGCTGAAATGCCAATGTGGCATGTACGCGGCGCACGCTTGGCGGCAGCACTTCACCCTCGCGCAAAGCGTGGGGAATGGCGCGTGACAGGCGCAGAAAACCTTTCTCGCTCAGTACCGCCTGATCCAACGCGTCGTAAGCGATGGTCGACTCAAAACGCAGATAGCCTTCCTCGGCCAGCCACAGCAGCGCGCCGAGGCAGGCCTGGTGACGCTTGCTGGGCAGGCCGAATTCATCCGGCTCCTCACGTCCGATCAGGTCTTCCACGTACAGCGCCAGCTTGCGCGGGAAGGCCTGATAGAGCATGAGCAGGCCGCTGGCGGCGTCCTTGTAGAAATCGTCGATCTGCAGGTCCATGTAGGCTTACTGGCTGTAACCTTTGAGGAAGTTGCCGATGCGACCGATGGCCTGCTCCAGATCGTCGACGCGGGGCAGGGTGACCACGCGGAAGTGATCCGGCCAAGGCCAGTTGAAGGCGGTGCCCTGGACGATCAGCAGTTTTTCCGACAGCAACAGGTCGAGGACGAACTTCTCATCGTTGTGGATCGGGCAGACCTTGGGGTCGATCTTCGGGAAGGCGTAAAGCGCGCCCATGGGTTTGACGCAGCTGACCCCGGGAATGTCGTTGAGCAGTTCCCAGGCGCGGTTGCGCTGTTCCAGCAGGCGGCCGTTGGGCAATACCAGGTCATTAATGCTCTGGTAGCCGCCGAGCGCGGTCTGGATCGCGTGCTGGCTCGGCACGTTGGCGCACAGGCGCATATTAGCCAGTATATCCAGGCCTTCGATATAGCTCTGTGCACGGTGCTTGGGCCCGGAGATGGCCACCCAGCCGGAGCGGAAACCCGCTACACGGTAGCTCTTGGACAGGCCGTTGAAGGTAAGGCAGAGCACGTCCGGTGCCAGCGAGGCGGTGCTGATGTGCACGGCCTCGTCGTAGAGGATCTTGTCGTAGATCTCGTCGGAGAAGATCACCAGGTTGTGCTGGCGTGCCAGTTCGACGATATCCAGCAGCACTTCCTTCGAATACACCGCGCCGGTGGGGTTGTTCGGGTTGATCAGCACCAGGGCCTTGGTATTGGGCGTGATCTTGGCGCGCATGTCGGCGATGTCCGGGAACCAGCCGGCCTGCTCGTCGCACAGGTAGTGCACCGGCTTGCCGCCGGACAGCGCCACGGCGGCGGTCCACAGCGGGTAGTCGGGCGCCGGGATGAGTACCTCGTCACCGTTGTTGAGCAGTGCCTGCATGGCCATCACGATCAGCTCGGAGACCCCGTTGCCGAGATAGATGTCCTCGATAGTGACGCCTTCGACCTGCTTCTGCTGGTAGTACTGCATCACCGCCTTGCGCGCGCTGAACAGTCCCTTGGAGTCGCTGTAGCCCTGGGCGGTGGGCAGGTTGCGGATGACGTCCTGAAGAATTTCTTCCGGGGCCTCGAAACCGAACGGCGCCGGATTGCCGATGTTCAGCTTGAGGATGCGATGGCCTTCCTCCTCCAGACGCTTGGCGTGCTTGAGCACTGGCCCGCGAATGTCGTAGCAGACGTTGGCGAGCTTGTTCGATTTGCTGACCTGCATGTAAGGATTCCCGAGCTATGGAGAACCCACTGAAGTACGCTGCAAAATTCTCCCGGCGGGGAATCTTGGCAGCCCGTAACGTGGGTGACAGACTGGGGTCGAATCATACGTGGCGACCTGAGCGCGGCAAAGGTATCAGTCCTGCTTTTTTCTGGCCTGCCACGCGGCGCACAGAGGCGCTGCAGTCGCAGAAACCTCACCCGAAGCTGCCATATACTGGTGCTGCCCGTACTGCTGCGCATTGCCCAATTACCGAGGAGGAACCCCGTTCGTGGATAAAGTCGACAAACCCCTGGATAGCTGGCGCGAAGAGCTGACTGACGAGCAATTTCATGTCTGTCGTCTGGGCGGCACGGAGCGGCCGTTCACCGGCGCATATCACGACAGCAAGACCCCTGGCATCTACCACTGCGCCTGCTGTGGTGAGGCGCTGTTCGATTCGGATGCCAAATATGACTCTGGCAGCGGTTGGCCGAGCTACTTTCAGCCGATCAACGACGAGGTGATCGCCAGTCTCGACGACTACAGCCACGGTATGCATCGAATCGAAGTCAAGTGCGCCAAGTGCGACGCGCACCTGGGGCACGTGTTCCCCGATGGACCCCGTCCGACCGGGTTGCGCTACTGCATCAACTCACTGTCGCTGAAACTGGTGCCACGCGATTGAGGTAGGCACGCCAGGCACAGTGCGTGCCTGGCGCCGTAGGTTCAAGCCTGCTGGCTGGCGCGCTGGCGGCCTTCTTCCAAGGCGTCGCAAGCCTGTTTGATCATCTCTTCGGTAATGGGCACTTCGCGGCCCTGACCATCAATGATAAAACCGCCCACCGGCTCCTGTTGATGTTTGGTGGTGGGGTCCTGGGCAGCGTTGTCTTGCAAGCTCATGGCCTGTCTCCTCATCAGTAATGCGCGCCAGTCTAGGACATCCAGATGAAGGCGCGGTGACAGCTGGGAACCTGCTCAAAGTCTGCTGCGCGTCGGCCATGCTGCGTTGAAATCGGGCTCAGAAAGCTCATTTACTACTCGTAAACTCCGCTTCTTCGCCCGATTTCGCCTTGCCTGGCTCTAGCTCGCGATACTTTAAGCAGATTCCAAGACGGCGGAACTCCGTCACAAAACACATTGCGAAAGTCGTATTGCAGGCTGCGTGCCAGCCTGTGTGGAACGAGGAATTCATGTCGCGTTTTCATATCGGTTTGATCATCAATCCACTGGCCGGGCTGGGTGGTCCTGCAGCTTTCAAGGGCAGCGACGGCATGGCCGAGCAGGCGCTGGCTCTGGGTGTCGAGCCAAAGGCGGCGCAACGTACACGCACCGCGCTTGAGCAGTTGTTGAGCCTGCGTGAGCGCATCGAGTTCGTCAGCTATCCGGGCGCCATGGGTGGCGATCTTTTGGCGCAGATGGGCTTCGAGCATCGTCTGCTGGGGCAGGTCGGTGCGCAGCCGACCACTGCCGAAGACACCCGCCAGGCAGTGCAGCAGCTACAGGACGCCGGTGTGGCGCTGATTCTCTTCGCTGGCGGTGATGGTACTGCGCGTGATGTCTGTGCCGCAGCCAGGGACGGCCAGCCGGTGCTGGGTATTCCGGCCGGTGTGAAGATCCAGTCCGGCGTCTACGCCATCAGCCCGCGAGCGGCAGGCGAGCTGACTGCGCGCCTGGTGGAGGGCGGCCTGGTACGACTGGCCAGCGGCGAGGTGCGTGACATCGACGAGAGCGCCCTGCGCGAAGGCCGCGTCACCGCGCGCTGGTACGGCGAGCTGTGCGTGCCGCAGGAGGGCGGCTACGTGCAGGCGGTCAAGCAGGGTGGCGTGGAGTCCGAAGAGCTGGTGTTGGCTGATCTGGCCGCCTGGCTCGAGAGCGAGTGGGAGCCGGGTGCGCGCTACGTGTTCGGTCCCGGCTCGACCTTGCACGGTCTGGCGCAGAATCTTGGTCTGGAAACCACCTTGCTCGGCGTCGATGTGATCGAGGATGGCCGGGTCATCGCCCGCGACGTCAATGAAACCGAGCTGTTCGCCCTGGTCGAAGGGCACCCGACTTATCTGCTGGTGACCGCGATTGGCGGTCAGGGCCATATCATCGGCCGCGGCAACCAGCAGATCAGCCCGCGCGTGCTGCGCGCCGTGGGACTGGAGCGCCTGCGCGTGGTGGCGACCAAGCGCAAGCTGGCGACGCTGGAAGGTCGGCCGCTGCTGGTTGACAGTGGCGACGTGAGCCTGGACGACGCGTTTCCCGATGCAGTGCGGGTCTGGGCCGGTTATAAGGAAGAACTGCTGTACCCCCTGAGCCGATAGGAGATCGATATGCGCATGCTGATTGCACTGTTGCTCGGGTCGTTGGCGTTTGCCGTGCAGGCCATCGAGGCGGACAGGCTGGTGCTCGATGCGCGCCAGCAGGTGGGCGTGACCCTGAGCTATGACCCTGCCTATCGCCGCCTGAGCTATCCGGGCGGCGATGTGCCCATGACCACCGGGGTCTGCACCGACGTGGTGATCCGCGCACTGCGTCAGCAGGGGCTGGATCTGCAGGAAGCGGTGCATCGCGACATGCGCGGCAACTTCTCCGTCTATCCGAAGAATTGGGGGCTGAGTCGCCCGGACAGCAATATCGATCACCGCCGCGTGCCCAATCTGATGACCTGGTTCAAGCGTCAGGGCTGGTCGCTGCCGGTCAAGCAGGATGCCGCGGCATACCAGCCCGGTGATATCGTCACCTGGGATCTGGGCCGTGGCCTCACTCATATCGGCATCGTCAGTGATCGTCAGGCGCCAACGGCTACGCCGCTGGTGCTGCATAACATTGGTCGCGGCACGCAGGAGGAGGACATTCTGTTCGCCTACCGCATCACCGGCCATTACCGCCCGCTTGCCCAGCGGGCGAGCGCTGCGCAATGACCAGGCAATCGCTGCCGCCCGGTCTTGCCGCTGGCGAGCGCGTGGTGCTGTTCGACGGCGTCTGCAAGCTGTGCAACAGCTGGGCGAAGTTTCTCATTCGTCATGATCGGCAGCTGCTGTTTCGTCTGGCCTCGGTGCAATCGGAGCAAGGCCAGGCATTGCTGGCCTGGTATGGGCTGCCGACCGACCGTTTCGACACCATGGCGCTGATCGATGAGGCGGGGCTGCATGTACGCTCGGGTGCGCTGCTGCGCATCCTTGCTCGCCTGCCACAGCCCTGGCGTGCGCTTGCCTGGTTGCGTCTTATCCCGCGCCCGCTGCGCGATTGGTGCTATGACCGCATCGCGTTGAATCGCTATCGCCTATTCGGGCGGCACGAGGTCTGCCTGCTGCCCAGCGCCGACCATGCCGAGCGCTTTTTGCATGACTGAACGACGCCTGGCGCAGATCGCCTGGCTCGCTCGATTGGCTCTGGCACTGGTGTTCATCTGGCATGGCCTGGCGCCGAAAATTCTCTGGCTCAGCCCTGACGAGGTAGCGATGATCGCGGCCCATGGCCTGCCAGATCATCCGCTGTTCGCGCCGCAGCTGATCGCGGCTGCCGGCGGTATTGCCGAGATCCTTCTGGGCATCCTGCTGCTGACGGTGCGGCGCCAGCGTTGGCCCTTGCTGGTCGCTGGCGGTGTGTTGCTGGTATTGCTGCTTGATGTTGTGCTGCTGAGCCCCCATCTGTTGATTCAGGCGTTCAATCCGCTTTCGACCAACCTGGCTGCGCTGGCCTTGTGCGCAGTGGCCTGGCTGGCTGAAGCGCCCTCGGCTGCTGACTCCTGAGACCCGTCATGACATCGATGCTTTCTTCTCGCCAGCGTGGCGCCATACGCCTGGCCTGGCGCTTTATCGCGCCTTATCGCGGCCGAGTGCTGGGCGCGCTGCTGGCCCTGATGTTCACGGCGGCGATCACCCTGTCCATGGGCCAGGGCATCAAGCTGCTGGTGGATCAGGGACTGGCCACACAGTCGCCGGCCGCGCTGCGCCAATCCCTGCTGCTGTTTTTCGTGCTGGTATTGGCGCTGGCCTTCGGCACCTACACGCGCTTCTATCTGGTGTCGTGGATCGGCGAGCGGGTGGTCGCGGATATCCGCCGGCGGGTGTTCGATCACCTGATCGAGTTGCATCCTGGCTTCTACGAGAGCAATCGCAGCTCGGAAATCCAGTCGCGATTGACCGCCGATACCACCTTGTTGCAGTCGGTGATTGGCTCGTCGCTGTCGATGGCACTGCGCAACCTGATCATGTTGATCGGTGGCAGCGTGCTGCTGGTGGTCACCAATCCCAAGCTCAGCGGTATCGTTCTGTTGGCTCTACCCTTGGTGGTGGCGCCTATCCTGCTGTTCGGCCGCCGTGTGCGTGCGCTGTCGCGGCAGAGCCAGGACCGCGTGGCCGATGTCGGAAGCTACGTGGGCGAGGTGCTGGGGCAGATCAAGACGGTACAGGCCTACAACCACCAGGAAGAGGACAAGCGCCGCTTTGGCGAGTCTGCCGAGGCGGCCTTCGATGTGGCGCGCAAGCGCATCGCCCAGCGTTCCTGGCTGATCACCGTGGTCATCGTGCTGGTGCTCGGTGCGGTGGGGGTGATGCTCTGGGTCGGCGGTATGGACGTGATCGCCGGGCGTATCTCCGGTGGTGAGCTGGCGGCTTTCGTGTTCTACAGCCTGATCGTTGGCTCGTCCTTCGGCACTCTGAGCGAAGTGATCGGTGAATTGCAGCGCGCCGCAGGCGCCGCCGAGCGTATCGGCGAGCTATTGCGCGCCAGTAATGCCATCGTGGCGCCGGAGCAGCCGCAGCATCTGCCGCAGCCGGTACAGGGGCGTATCGAGCTGCAGGATGTGCGTTTCGCCTATCCGTCGCGTTCGGACAGCTACGCCATCGATGGCGTCGACCTGCAGGTGGCGGCGGGGGAGACGCTGGCACTGGTGGGGCCGTCCGGGGCTGGCAAATCGACGCTGTTCGATCTGCTGCTGCGTTTCTTCGATCCGCAGGGCGGGCGCATCCTCATCGACGGTGTGCCGATCGATCAGCTCGACCCGCGCGAGCTGCGCGCCAGTTTCGCCCTGGTCTCGCAGAATCCCGCGCTGTTCTTCGGCTCGGTGGAGGACAACATTCGCTATGGTCGCCTGGATGCCAGCCAGGCCGAGGTGGAGGCGGCCGCGCGGGCGGCGCATGCGCATGAGTTCATTCAGCGCCTGCCGCAGGGTTACCAGACGCATCTTGGGGAGGCTGGGCTCGGGCTTTCTGGTGGCCAGCGTCAGCGCCTGGCGATTGCTCGTGCCTTGCTCGCCGATGCGCCGATCCTGCTGCTCGATGAGGCCACCAGCGCGCTGGATGCCGAGAGCGAGCACCTGATCCAGCAGGCGCTGCCGTCACTGATGGCCGGGCGTACCACGTTGGTGATCGCCCATCGCCTGGCTACGGTCAAGCAGGCGGATCGCATTGCGGTGATCGAGCATGGCCGTTTGGCTGCCATCGGCAGTCATGCCGAGCTGATCGAGAGTAGTCCGCTCTATGCGCGTTTGGCCGAGTTGCAGTTCGGCAACTAGCTCTTGGGTTTGATGGTGGCGGCTGCCCCGGCCGAAGCGATGATGATCGCACCGACGGCCAGCCACTGGCCCCAGAGCAGCTTCTCGCCGAGAAAGGCCAGGCCGCACATTGCCGCGACTGCCGGCTCCAGGCTCATCAGCACGCTGAAGGTGCGCGCTGGCAGGCGCGTCAGGGCGACCATCTCCAGGCTGTAGGGCAGGGCCGAGGACAGCACCGCGACACCGAGGGCGATGGGTAGCAGGTCCACGCTCAGCAGGTCCGTGTCGGCATGCCAGATGCCAATGGGCAGTACCAGCAAGGCGGCGACCCAGGTGCCCAGGGCGACGGTGTGGCGGCCATGCTGGGCGCCGGCTTTCTGCCCGAAGATGATGTACAGCGACCAGCACACACCCGCGCCGAGGGCCAGAGCTGCGCCGAGAGGGTCGATGGCGCTTTGCGTGGCGCCGGTTGGCAGCAGCATCCATAACCCGATGATGGCCAGAATCACCCAGACGAAGTCCAGCAGGCGGCGCGAGGAAAACAGCGCCAGAGCCAGCGGCCCGGTGAACTCCAGCGCCACGGCGATGCCCAGCGGGATGCTCTGCAGGGACATGTAGAACATCAGATTCATGCCGCCCAATGCCAGGCCGTAAGCGAGCAGGGCATGGCACTTGCGCAGATCCAGTCTGGCCCGCCAGGGCTGCATCACCAGCGACAGAATGATCGCGCCGAGCACCAGGCGCAGGGCTGTGGTGCCTTCGGCGCCGACCAGCGGGAACAGGTTCTTGGCCAGCGACGCGCCGCTCTGGATCGAAACCATGGCCACCAGCAACAAGGCAATGGGGACGAGAAGTGCACTGCGTGGCATGGGCTATGTCCTGGTGGTGATCATCAAAGAAAAAACCGGCCGCTGGGGCCGGTTCTTCGTGGCGCCTAGTTGCTTAGCGGTATTCGCAGAGGTAGGCGGTGTCTACGGCCACCTTGAGCTGGAACTTGCTGTTGGCCTCGACGGTGAACTTGCTGCCGGCTTCGAAGGTGTTCCAGTTGTCGCTACCCGGCAGTTTGACAGTCAGGGCGCCGGCAACGACATGCATGACTTCCAGTTGGCTGGTGCCGAATTCGTATTCGCCCGGGGCCATTACGCCGATGGTGGCGGGGCCTTCAGCCATGGTGAAACCGATGGATTTGACGGTGCCGTCGAAGTATTCGTTGACCTTGAACATCTGCGATTCCTCGAAAGGGGTTGGAAAAGTTGCAGGGAGCCATTTTAAACGCCGCGTCGCGACGACCCGAAGGCAGGCCTTAAAAGGGTCGCCAGTATGCCCAAGCGTCTTTTCTTCGTCATCAGTCTTTGAGAGGCAGTACCAGCGGCAACAGGCGCGCGGTGTTGCGTGCATCTTCGAGGGCGCGGTGCTGTTGTCCCTGAAACTGCATGCCCGCCAGCTGCAGCGCGCTGTGCAGGCCTACCGGGCGCTGTAGCTGGCGAGCCTTGGCGAAAGCCTGCTTGAGATTGAGGTGTGGCACATCGGCCAGCAGGCTATGCAAGCGGTGCTGGCGCCACTCTTGTTCCAGTTGGCGTCGATCATAATCCCCCCAGCTGCTCCAGCCGACCAGGCGCGATGCATGCTGCATCAGCCAGCGTTCGAACTGAGCCCAGACTTGAGGTAAGGGCGCTGCATTGTCGACGTCGGTCTGGCTGATGTGGGTGAGTTCGCGGCAGAAGTCGGTCAGGCACGGGCGGCGCTGTGGTTTGACGATGCGCTGAAAGTGATCCCGCTCATGGCCGTCCACACCAACCAGGCTGGCGCCGATCTCGATGATTTCCATTTCCTCCATCGCCCAGCCGCCCTCATCGGTGGTGGCCTCCAGGTCGATGACTAGCCAATGCCCCATGGGCGCTCCTTAGAACCTGTCTGCGATCTCTTGCGCTTCGGCCTCGCTGCATGGAAAAGGTTCCTGGCATCAGGGCCAAGGCTCCAAGCTCAAGCACCCGTTCTGAATCGAACCGCAGGCAGTATGGAAGGCCTTTTCGACCAGGGCAAACGTCGTGTTAGGCTCTGGCGCCTATATCTGCAGGAGGTTGCTATGGCAAAGGTCGCGTTTCTCGGTTTGGGCGTCATGGGGTATCCGATGGCCGGGCATCTGGCTCGCAAAGGGCATCAGGTGACGGTCTATAACCGCTCGCCGGGCAAAGCCGAGCAATGGATGGGCGAATACGCCGGCATCTCTGCGCCGACCCCGCGTGAGGCGGTGGCGGGCGCCGAACTGGTGATGTGTTGCGTCGGTAATGATGACGACCTGCGCAGCGTGATTCTGGGTGAGCAGGGCGCGTTCGCCGGCATGGCGCCGGGTGCCATTCTGGTCGATCACACCACCGCCTCGGCCGATGTGGCGCGTGAGCTAGCGGCTGTTGCGGTCGAGCGTGGCCTGGGTTTTCTTGATGCGCCGGTATCCGGTGGCCAGGCCGGTGCGGTCAATGGCGTGCTGACCGTGATGGTCGGTGGGGAGGCCGAAACCTATGCGGTTGCCGAGCCGGTCATCCAGAGCTACGCGCGCATGATGCGCCTGATGGGGCCGGTCGGCAGCGGCCAGTTGAGCAAGATGGTCAATCAGATCTGCATCGCCGGTCTGGTTCAGGGCTTGGCAGAGGCACTCAACTTCGCTCAGTGCGCAGGGCTGGATGGCCATGCGGTGGTCGATGTGATCAGCAAGGGCGCGGCGCAGTCCTGGCAGATGGAAAACCGCTACAAGACCATGCTGGCGGGCGAGTTCGATTTCGGTTTCGCAGTCGACTGGATGCGCAAGGATCTATCGATCCTGCTCGACGAGTCGCGTCGCAACGGTGCCCAACTGCCTGTGACGGCGCTGGTCGATCAGTTCTACGCCGACGTTCAGGCCATGGGCGGCGGGCGCTGGGATACCTCCAGCCTGCTGGCTCGCCTGCAGCGTAACCGCTGATCGCCAAAGGCCTCGACGGACGGCGCGCGCCTCATTAGCAGGCCGTTGAAAAAACGTAGGCGAGGCAGCCAGTGCAAGGCAAAAGCAGCCGAAAAAGCGCAGTTTACGTTTCGTAAATGAGCATTTTGAGGCTGTTTTTAACGCAGCAATGGCAATGTAGGTAGTTTTTCAGCGGCCTGTTAGGATTGCCGCCGTTTGTTTGTAGTCGAGGTCGTTTCATGGAGTGTCGTGCCGGTTGCGGTGCCTGCTGCATCGCGCCTTCCATCAGCTCACCGATTCCGGGCATGCCTGACGGCAAGCCCGCTGGCGTGCGCTGTATCCATCTCAATGCCGAGTTTCTCTGCGCCATCTTCGGTCGCCCGGAGAGGCCCGCAGTGTGCGGTGGGTTCAAGGCGGAAGAGCAGCTGTGCGCGGATGATCGCGAAAGCGCCATTCGTATGTTGGGTTGGCTGGAGCAGGCGACTGCCTGACGATGTGAACCGCTCACGGCCCGTGCGGGTCGAAACGCAAACAGTCCCACCGGGAGTTGCTCGAAGATGATGCGTTATTCCTTTCTGGCCATGCTGTTGTGCGCGACCGCTGTCCAGGCTGCCGAGAGGCAGTGGCAGCTGGAGCGCGAAGAAGACGGTGTGAGCGTTTACCTGGCTGACGTGCCTGGATCCAAGTACAAGGCCTATCGCGGTGTGGTGACGATCAACGCTGACCTGGCCGCGGTACAGGCGGCGCAGGAGGATGTCGCGGGGTCCTGCTCCTGGATATTCAGCTGCCAGCAGCAGCGACTGCTCGAGACCGAGGGTAATGTGAGCGAGCTGTACACCCGTTTCGAGATGCCCTGGCCGGTGAAGGCGCGTGATTCGGTGATCCAGGTGACCACGCGCACCGATGCTGATGGCGCTGTCACGCGCCTGCTCAAGGCGGTGCCGCAGCGATTGCCGGAGGAGAAGGATTTCGTGCGGGTGCAGCGTGTCGATGGCGAGTGGCATCTCAAACCGCTGGACCAGGGCAGGGTGGAGGTGACCTACGAGGTGCACACCGAGCCGGGTGGAAGCGTGCCCTCCTGGCTGGCCAACAGCTTCGTCGTCGATGCGCCGCTGCAGACGCTGCAGGGTTTGCGAGCGAAGGTGGAAGGGCGCTAAGCGAGATACTCGCCAGGCAATAAAAAAGGCTGCCAGATTGGCAGCCTTTTTCGTCTCAGGGCGCTATCAGTCGCGGTTGGTCGGCAGGTCGCGCTGCTCGTAACCGGTGTACAGCTGGCGCGGACGGCCAATCTTGTACGGACCCGAGAGCATTTCCTTCCAGTGCGAGATCCAGCCCACGGTACGTGCCAGGGCGAAGATAACGGTGAACATCGAGGTCGGAATGCCGATGGCCTTGAGGATGATGCCCGAGTAGAAGTCTACGTTCGGGTACAGGTTGCGCTCTTTGAAGTACGGATCGGTCAGGGCGATCTCTTCCAGGCGCATGGCTAGTTCCAACTGCGGGTCATTGGTGATGCCCAGCTCGCCGAGGACTTCGTCGCAGGTCTGCTTCATCACGGTGGCGCGCGGGTCGCGGTTCTTGTACACGCGGTGACCGAAGCCCATCAGCTTGAACGGGTCGTTCTTGTCCTTGGCCTTGGCGATGAACTTGTCGATGTTGGAAACATCACCGATCTCGTCGAGCATGGCCAGTACGGCTTCGTTGGCGCCGCCGTGTGCCGGGCCCCACAGCGCAGCGATACCGGCTGCGATACAGGCGAACGGGTTGGCACCCGAGGAGCCAGCCAGGCGTACTGTGGAGGTGGAGGCGTTCTGCTCATGGTCGGCATGGAGGATGAAGATCTTGTCCATCGCCTTGGCCAGCACCGGGCTGATCGGTTTGATCTCGCACGGAGTGTTGAACATCATGTGCAGGAAGTTTTCCGCGTAATTCAGGTCATTGCGCGGGTACATCATGGGCTGACCCATGGAGTACTTGTAGGTCATGGCAGCGATGGTCGGCATCTTGGCCACCAGGCGCATGGCCGACACTTCGCGGTGCTGCGGGTTATTGATGTCCAGCGAGTCGTGATAGAAGGCGGACAGGGCACCAACCACGCCGCACATGATGGCCATCGGGTGGGCATCGCGGCGGAAACCGTTGAAGAAGGTCTTCAACTGCTCATGAACCATGGTGTGGTTCTTGATGGTGCTGACGAACTTGGCCTTTTCTTCCTTGCTCGGCAGTTCGCCATTGAGCAGCAGGTAGCAGGTTTCCAGGTAGTCAGACTGCTCGGCGAGCTGCTCGATGGGGTAGCCGCGGTGCAGCAGGATGCCTTGATCGCCGTCGATATAGGTGATCTTCGACTCGCAAGAGGCGGTCGACATGAAACCAGGATCAAAGGTGAACCGACCCGTGGCGGTCAGGCTCCGCACATCGATTACATCGGGACCAACAGTGCCGGTCAGAACGGGCAGTTCGACGGGGGCATTGCCCTCGATGATCAACTGCGCTTTTTTGTCAGCCATATGTGGCCTCCTAGTTATGCTTGAAATCATCAGACAGCCCCCCACGCAGGGCCCGCACCACTATAGTGGGATAAATCCGAAAGTCAATTTGCGAGAACCCAGGCAGTAGAAGGGTTTGAACGGTATTTTCAACGAAAAAAGGGCGCTATTTACGCCATTTGTTTAAAGGCTGCAATGCGCTTTTTGGGGGAGGGCATTGCATTGTCATTAGTCTGCTAACTGTCTATACTCTGCGGCCGACCGCCACAGGCTTTAGGGCCGTGTCATGGCGGTTGTCACTCATTGGGTGATGGGTACCTTGCCAGTGCACTTCCCAACAACTTTGCCCTGATCGTTAGGGGCTCTCAGTGTGATAAAAAAGCCGTGAATAGCCAACGACCTGTAAACCTAGACCTTCGGACTATCAAGCTTCCGATCACCGCTTACACGTCCATTCTTCACCGTATCTCCGGTGTCATCCTCTTTGTCGGTATCGCCATTCTGCTGTTTGGCCTCGACAAGTCGCTGACCTCCGAAGAGGGCTTCGCCCAGGTGAAAGAATGCCTGACCAGTCCGCTGGCCAAGTTCGTGATCTGGGGTCTGTTGTCCGCTCTGCTGTACCACCTGGTGGCCGGTGTACGCCACTTGATCATGGACATGGGCATCGGTGAGACGCTGGAAGGCGGCAAGCTGGGCTCGAAAATCGTCGTCGTCGTGGCGGTGGTAGTGATCGTGCTGCTGGGGGTGTGGATATGGTAACCAATGTCACGAATTTCTCGCGTTCGGGCCTCTATGACTGGATGGCTCAGCGCGTTTCTGCGGTCGTTCTCGCGGCTTACACGCTGTTTCTGTTGGGCTATGTGATCTGTAATCCGGGTATGGGCTACGCCGAATGGCATGGTCTGTTCTCGCATACCGCAATGCGCATCTTCAGCCTGCTGGCCCTTGTTGCACTGAGCGTGCACGCCTGGGTTGGCATGTGGACCATCTCCACCGACTACCTCACGCCGATGGCGCTGGGCAAGTGGGCGACTGGTGTGCGTTTCCTGTTCCAGGCCGTGTGTGGCATCGCGATGTTCGCGATGTTCGTCTGGGGCGTGCAGATTCTGTGGGGTTTCTGATTCATGGCTAGCATCCGTACTCTTTCCTATGACGCCATCATCGTGGGTGGCGGCGGCGCCGGCATGCGTGCTGCGCTGCAACTGGCCCAGGGTGGTCACAAGACTGCCGTGGTCACCAAGGTGTTCCCGACTCGTTCGCACACCGTTTCCGCTCAGGGTGGCATCACCTGCGCCATCGCTTCGGCCGACCCGAACGATGATTGGCGCTGGCACATGTACGATACCGTCAAGGGTTCCGACTACATCGGTGACCAGGACGCTATCGAATACATGTGCTCCGTCGGTCCGGAAGCGGTGTTCGAGCTCGAGCACATGGGCCTGCCGTTCTCCCGTACCGAGCAGGGCCGCATCTACCAGCGTCCGTTCGGTGGTCAGTCCAAGGGGCCGGACAATCCGACCCAGGCTGCTCGTACCTGCGCTGCTGCCGACCGTACCGGTCACGCGCTGCTGCACACCCTGTATCAGGCCAACCTGAAAGCCGGCACCTCGTTCCTCAACGAGTGGTACGCGGTTGACCTGGTGAAGAATCAGGACGGCGCCATCGTCGGCGTCATCGCCATCTGCATCGAGACTGGCGAAACCGTCTACATCCGCTCCAAGGCCGTGGTTCTGGCCACCGGCGGTGCTGGTCGTATCTACGCCTCCACCACCAACGCCCTGATCAACACCGGTGACGGCGTGGGCATGGCCCTGCGTGCCGGCGTGCCGGTGCAGGACATCGAAATGTGGCAGTTCCACCCGACCGGTATCGCCGGCGCTGGTGTACTGGTCACCGAAGGTTGCCGTGGCGAGGGTGGTTATCTGATCAACGCCCATGGCGAGCGTTTCATGGAGCGTTATGCGCCGAACGCCAAAGACCTGGCTGGCCGCGACGTGGTTGCCCGCTCCATGGTCAAGGAAGTCATCGCCGGCAACGGCTGTGGCCCGGACAAGGACCACGTACTGCTGAAGCTCGACCACCTCGGCGAAGAAGTGCTGCACAGCCGTCTGCCGGGTATCTGCGAACTGTCCAAGACCTTCGCTCACGTCGACCCGGTCGTCGCTCCGGTCCCGGTGATCCCGACCTGCCACTACATGATGGGCGGCGTGCCGACCAACATTCATGGCCAGGCCATCACTCAGGACGCCAACGGCAACGACAAGATCATCGAAGGTCTGTTCGCCGTAGGTGAAGTGGCGTGCGTATCGGTACACGGTGCCAACCGTCTGGGCGGCAACTCGCTGCTGGATCTGGTGGTATTCGGCCGCGCCGCTGGCCTGCACCTGGAAAAAGCGCTGAAAGAAGGCGTGGAAGTCCGTGGTGCCAGCGAAACCGACATCGAACAGTCGCTGTCGCGTCTGGCTGGTGTCAACGAGCGCAGCACCGGTGAAGACGTCGCACCGCTGCGTAAAGAGCTGCAACAGTGCATGCAGAACTACTTCGGTGTATTCCGTACTGGCGAATACATGCAGAAGGGCATCCAACAACTGGCCGACCTGCGTGAGCGCATCGCGAAAGTCAAAATCGCGGACAAGAGCCAGGCGTTCAACACTGCGCGTATCGAAGCGCTGGAACTGCAAAACCTGCTCGAAGTGGCTGAAGCGACTGCGGTTGCCGCCGAGGCTCGTAAAGAGTCCCGTGGAGCCCACGCTCGTGAAGACTTCGAGGAGCGCGATGACCAGAATTGGCTGTGCCACTCCCTGTACTTCCCAGGCGAGAAGCGCGTTGCCAAGCGTGATGTCAACTTCGCGCCGAAGACCGTTCCGGCATTTGAACCCAAGGTTCGGACTTATTAAGGGTGACTGATATGTTGCAAGTCAGTGTTTATCGCTACAACCCGGAGAAGGACGCTGCTCCGTTCATGCAGGACTTCCAGGTCGACACCGGCGGCAAGGACATCATGGTCCTCGACGTGCTGGCGCTGATCAAGGAGCAGGATGAAGGCTTCTCCTACCGTCGCTCCTGCCGTGAAGGCGTATGTGGTTCCGACGGCATGAACATCAACGGCAAGAACGGCCTGGCCTGTATCACGCCGATCTCCGCTGCCGGCCTCAAGGGCGGCAAGCTGGTGATTCGTCCGTTGCCGGGCCTGCCGGTCATTCGTGACCTGGTCGTCGACATGAGCATCTTCTACAAGCAGTACGAGAAGGTGCAGCCGTTCCTGCAGAACGATACGCCGGCTCCGGCCATCGAACGTCTGCAGACTCCGGAAGAGCGCGAGAAGCTCGACGGTCTGTACGAGTGCATTCTGTGCGCATGCTGCTCGACCAGCTGCCCGTCGTTCTGGTGGAACCCTGACAAGTTCCTCGGTCCCGCTGCACTGCTGCAGGCCTATCGCTTCCTGGCCGACAGCCGTGACACCAAGACCGCTGAGCGTCTGGCCTCGCTGGACGATCCGTTCAGTGTGTTCCGTTGCCGCGGCATCATGAACTGCGTGAACGTTTGCCCCAAGGGTCTGAACCCGACCAAGGCGATCGGTCACGTGCGTAACATGCTGCTGCAGAGCGGTACCTGATTCGCAAGTTGCTATACCTGTAACACCTGCGAGTCCGGCTCAGGTCGGCCTCGCAGTAAAGCCAGAGCCGCAGCCCACAAAGCCGCGGCTCATACTCGAAAAATATGACGACCAGCAGGGGCATCCGGGCTGGTACCCGGACTATCTGCGGGAACCCAAGTGGCTTTATCCGAGTCGCAGCATCATGACTTTGATCAGGACCATGCGGTATTCGCGCCGGTGGTGTCCCCTTACCGAGGGTGACCAAGCATGCAAGAAAGCGTGATGCAGCGCATGTGGGACAGTGCCCACCTATCCGGTGGCAACGCTGCCTACGTGGAAGAGCTCTACGAGCTCTACCTGCACGATCCCAACGCTGTGCCAGAAGAGTGGCGCACTTACTTCCAGAAGTTGCCGACCGACGGCAGCGCTGCAACGGATGTATCGCATTCAACCATTCGCGATCATTTCGTCCTGCTCGCCAAGAATTCGCGTCGTGCCCAGCCGGTTTCCGCCGGGGCCGTCAGCAGCGAGCACGAAAAGAAGCAGGTGGAAGTGCTGCGCTTGATCCAGGCCTACCGCATGCGTGGCCATCAGGCCGCCCAGCTCGACCCGCTGGGTCTGTGGGTGCGCACTGCGCCGTCTGACCTGTCGATCAATCACTACGGCCTGACCGACGCGGATCTGGACACCACATTCCGCACTGGCGAGCTGTATATCGGCAAGGAAGAGGCAACGCTACGCGAAATCCGCGATGCGCTGCAGCAGACATATTGTCGCACCATCGGTGCCGAGTTCACCCACATCGTCGATTCTGGTCAGCGCAACTGGTTCGCCCAGCGCCTGGAAAGCGTGCGCGGTCGTCCGCAGTTTTCTGCCGAAGTGCAGGCGCATGTGCTCGAGCGCGTCACCGCTGCCGAAGGCCTGGAAAAGTACCTGGGCACCAAATACCCGGGCACCAAGCGTTTCGGCCTGGAGGGTGGCGAGAGCCTGATCCCGCTGCTGGACGAAATCATCCAGCGCTCCGGCTCCTACGGCACCAAGGAAGTGGTCATCGGCATGGCCCACCGCGGCCGTCTGAACGTTCTGGTCAACACCTTCGGCAAGAACCCGCGCGACCTGTTCGACGAGTTCGAAGGCAAGAAGACCGAAGGTCTGTCGTCCGGTGACGTGAAGTACCACCAGGGCTTTTCCTCCAACGTCATGACTGCCGGTGGCGAAGTGCACCTGGCGCTGGCGTTCAACCCCTCGCACCTGGAAATCGTTTCCCCGGTGGTCGAGGGCTCGGTGCGTGCTCGTCAGGATCGTCGCAGTGACGCTACTGGCGACAAGGTACTGCCGATTTCCATCCACGGTGACGCGGCTTTCGCCGGTCAGGGTGTGGTCATGGAAACCTTCCAGATGTCGCAGACCCGCGGCTACAAGACTGGCGGCACTATCCACATCGTGATCAACAACCAGGTCGGCTTCACCATCAGCAACCCGCTGGATGCGCGCTCCACCGAGTACGCGACCGACGTGGCGAAGATGGTCCAGGCGCCGATCTTCCATGTGAATGGCGACGATCCGGAAGCCGTGCTGTTCGTGACTCAGCTGGCTGTCGATTACCGCATGCAGTACAAGCGTGACGTGGTCATCGATCTGGTCTGCTACCGCCGTCGTGGTCACAACGAGGCCGACGAGCCGAACGGTACCCAGCCGCTGATGTACCAGCAGATCGCCAAGCAGCGCACCACCCGTGAGCTGTATGCCGATGCACTGATTGCCGCCGGCGTGCAGAGCAGCGACGACGTGCAGGCCAAGATCGACGAGTACCGCACCGCGCTGGACAACGGTCAGCACGTGGTCAAGAGCCTGGTCAAGGAGCCGAACAAGGAGCTGTTCGTCGACTGGCGTCCTTACCTGGGTCATGCCTGGACCGCGCGTCACGACACCCGTTTCGATCTGAAGACCCTGCAGGATCTGTCTGCCAAGCTGCTGGAAATCCCTGAGGGCTTCCTGGTTCAGCGTCAGGTGGCGAAGATCCTCGAAGACCGTCAGAAGATGGGCGCGGGCGGCTTGCCGATCAACTGGGGCTTCGCCGAGACCATGGCTTACGCCACTCTGCTGGTCGAAGGTCATCCGATCCGCATGACCGGTCAGGACATCGGCCGTGGCACCTTCTCGCACCGTCACGCGGTGCTGCACAACCAGAAGGATGCCTCGACCTACGTTCCGCTGAAGAACCTGTACGACGGTCAGCCGAAGTTCGAACTGTACGACTCCTACCTCTCCGAGGAAGCGGTACTTGCGTTCGAATACGGCTATGCCACCACCACGCCGAACGCGCTGGTGATCTGGGAAGCCCAGTTCGGCGATTTCGCCAACGGTGCCCAGGTGGTATTCGACCAGTTCATTTCCAGCGGCGAGACCAAGTGGGGCCGTCTCTGCGGTCTGACCGTTCTGCTGCCGCACGGCTATGAAGGGCAGGGGCCTGAGCACAGCTCGGCGCGTCTGGAGCGTTATCTGCAACTCTGTGCCGAGCACAACATGCAGGTCTGCGTACCGACCACCCCGGCGCAGGTCTATCACATGCTGCGTCGCCAGGTGATTCGTCCGCTGCGCAAGCCGCTGGTGGTGCTGACGCCCAAGTCGTTGCTGCGTCACAAATTGGCCATCTCGACCCTGGAAGATCTGGCCGAAGGCTCCTTCCAGACCGTCATCGGCGAGATCGATTCGCTGGACCCGAAAAAGGTCGAGCGTCTGGTGCTGTGCAGCGGCAAGGTCTACTACGACCTGCTGGAAAAACGTCGTGCCGAGGGTCGCGAAGACATCGCCATCATTCGTATCGAGCAGCTCTATCCTTTCCCGGAAGACGATCTGGCCGAGGCGCTGGCGCCGTACAAGAACCTCAAGCACATCGTCTGGTGTCAGGAAGAGCCGATGAACCAAGGCGCTTGGTACTGCAGCCAGCACCACATGCGTCGCGTCGCTACCGCGCACAAGAAGTCGCTGTTCCTGGAGTATGCCGGTCGTGATGCGTCGGCAGCGCCAGCCTGCGGTTATGCGTCGATGCACGCCGAGCAGCAGGAAAAACTGCTGCAGGACGCCTTTACTGTTTAACGCCTTCATCCGCCAGGTGGCAGGTGCCACCTGGCGGTAAAACCGAATTTAAGGAAACGCATACAATGGCTATCGAGATCAAAGCCCCAACCTTCCCGGAATCGGTTGCCGACGGCACCGTGGCCACCTGGCACAAGAAGCCGGGCGAAGCGGTCAAGCGCGATGAGCTGATCGTCGACATCGAAACCGACAAGGTGGTGATCGAAGTACTGGCCGAGGCCGATGGTGTTCTGGCTGAAATCATCAAGAACGAAGGCGACACCGTTCTTTCCAACGAACTGCTGGGCAAGCTGTCCGAAGGTGGCGCTGCCGCCGCTGCTCCGGCTGCCGCTCCGGCCGCTGCCGCCGCTCCGGCTCAGGCTGCTGCCCCGGCCGCCGCTGGCGACGACGCCATCCTCTCGCCTGCCGCGCGCAAGCTGGCTGAAGAGAACGGCATCGACCCGAACAGCATCGCCGGCACCGGCAAAGGTGGCCGTGTGACCAAGGAAGACGTGGTCGCTGCCGTCGAAGCCAAGAAGAACGCTCCGGCCGCTGCTGCCAAGCCGGCTGCTGCTCCTGCTGCCGCCGCTGCTGTCGTCGCCACTGGCGATCGCACCGAGAAGCGTGTGCCGATGACTCGTCTGCGCGCCAAGATCGCTGAGCGTCTGGTCGAGGCTCAGTCCTCCATGGCCATGCTGACCACCTTCAACGAAGTCGACATGACTGAAGTCATGGCCCTGCGTTCGAAGTACAAGGACCTGTTCGAGAAGTCCCACAATGGCGTGCGCCTGGGCTTCATGTCGTTCTTCGTCAAGGCCGCCACCGAAGCCCTGAAGCGCTTCCCGGCAGTCAACGCCTCGATCGACGGCAACGACATCGTTTACCACGGCTACGCCGACATCGGCGTTGCAGTGTCCAGCGACCGCGGTCTGGTCGTTCCGGTACTGCGTAATGCCGAGCAGATGAGCCTGGCTGAAATCGAGAGCGGCATCGCCACCTTCGGCAAGAAAGCCAAAGACGGCAAGCTGTCGATCGAAGAAATGACCGGCGGCACCTTCACCATCACCAACGGTGGTACCTTCGGTTCGATGATGTCGACGCCGATCGTCAACCCGCCGCAGGCTGCCATCCTGGGTATGCACAACATCATCCAGCGTCCGATGGCGATCAATGGTCAGGTGGTGATCCGTCCGATGATGTACCTGGCGCTGTCTTACGACCACCGCCTGATCGATGGTAAGGAAGCCGTGACCTTCCTGGTGACCATCAAGAACTTGCTTGAAGACCCGGCTCGCCTGCTGCTGGAAATCTAAAAGCCAGTCTCCTCCACGGCGGCCCTGTTCTCAGGGCCGTCCGGTTTATTCGAGAAGGAATACGTTATGACCCAGAAATTCGACGTGGTAGTCATCGGTGCCGGCCCTGGTGGCTATGTAGCCGCCATCAAAGCAGCGCAGCTCGGCCTGAAGACTGCCTGCATCGAGAAGTACCAGGGCAGCGACGGCAAGGTCGCTCTCGGCGGCACCTGCCTGAACGTCGGTTGCATTCCGTCCAAGGCGCTGCTGGACAGCTCCTGGAAGTACCACGAAGCGAAAGACGGCTTCGCCGTGCATGGTATCGAAGCCAAGGGCGTGACCATCGACGTTCCGGCCATGGTGGCGCGCAAGAACACCATCATCAAGAACCTCACCGGCGGTGTTGCCGGCCTGTTCAAGGCCAATGGCGTGACCCTGCTCGAAGGTCACGGCAAGCTGCTGGCCGGCAAGCAAGTGGAAGTCACTGGCACCGACGGCAAGACCCAGGTGGTCGAAGCCGCTCACGTGATCATCGCCTCTGGCTCCAAGCCGGTCGAGATCCCGCCGGCCCCGGTCGATCAGGACGTCATCGTTGACTCCACCGGTGCCCTGGAATTCCAGAGCGTACCGAAGAAGCTGGGCGTTATTGGCGCTGGCGTGATCGGTCTGGAGCTGGGCTCGGTATGGGCTCGCCTGGGTGCCGAAGTCACTGTCCTGGAAGCCATGGACAAGTTCCTCGCTGCTGCCGACGAGCAGATCGCCAAGGAAGCCCAGAAGACCCTGACCAAGCAGGGCCTGGACATCCGCCTGGGCGCTCGCGTGACCGCTTCGGAAGTCAAGAAGAAGCAGGTTGTGGTCAGCTTCACTGACGCCAATGGCGAGCAGAAGATGACCTTCGACAAGCTAATCGTGGCCGTAGGCCGTCGTCCGGTGACCACTGATCTGCTGGCTGCTGACAGTGGCGTGGACCTGGACGAGCGCGGCTTCATCTTCGTCAACGACCAGTGCGAAACCAGCGTTCCAGGCGTTTATGCCATCGGTGATGTGGTGCGCGGTGCCATGCTCGCGCACAAGGCCTCGGAAGAGGGCGTGATGGTTGCAGAGCGTATCGCCGGCCACAAGGCGCAGATGAACTACGACCTGATCCCGTCCGTGATCTACACCCACCCGGAAATTGCATGGGTCGGCAAGACCGAGCAGCAGTTGAAGGCCGAAGGCGTTGCGGTCAACGTCGGCACCTTCCCGTTCGCTGCCAGCGGTCGTGCCATGGCGGCCAACGACACCGGCGGCTTCGTCAAGGTCATCGCTGACGCCAACACTGACCGTGTACTGGGCGTTCACGTGATCGGCCCAAGCGCTGCCGAGCTGGTACAGCAAGGCGCGATCGGCATGGAATTCGGCACCAGCGCCGAAGACCTGGGCATGATGGTCTTCTCCCACCCGACCCTGTCCGAGGCGCTGCACGAAGCGGCCCTGGCGGTCAACGGTGGCGCGATCCATATCGCCAATCGCAAGAAGCGTTGAGTGTGCAAGTGGCCGGTAGCGTCCGGCCACTGCAGTAGTTGTTGTAAGCCGCCGTGGTAGGCGGGGCGTCGTGTAATCGCCTCATCGCCACGGTGGTGTTTGCAAGCAGAACCACGTCGGGTGGCCCGCGTCGAGTTCGACTCGCGGCGGAAGGCCCGGCGGACTGCTTCGGCAGTCACAGGTGGCGCGGTATCACAAGTACAGCGCCGAATGCGCAATACCTAAACGAAGACGGTAGACAAGCATGAATCTTCACGAGTATCAGGGTAAGCAGCTGTTCGCTGAATACGGCCTGCCTGTATCCAAGGGCTTCGCGGTAGACACCCCGGAAGAAGCCGCAGAAGCCTGCGAAAAAATCGGCGGCAGCGAGTGGGTCGTCAAGGCTCAGGTCCACGCTGGTGGCCGCGGTAAAGCCGGTGGCGTAAAGCTGGTCAAGAGCAAAGAAGACGCCAAGGCCTTCGCCGCCAACTGGCTGGGCAAGCGTCTGGTGACTTACCAGACTGACGCCAATGGTCAGCCGGTCAGCAAAATCCTGGTCGAATCCTGCACCGACATCGCCAAGGAACTGTACCTGGGCGCTGTAGTGGACCGCTCCAGCCGTCGCATCGTGTTCATGGCTTCCACCGAAGGTGGCGTGGACATCGAGAAAGTGGCCCACGAAACCCCTGAGAAGATCCTCAAGGCCACCATTGATCCGTTGGTCGGCGCTCAGCCGTACCAGGGTCGCGAGCTGGCTTTCCAGCTGGGTCTGGAAGGCAAGCAGGTCGCTCAGTTCGCCAAGATCTTCGTAGGTCTGGCCAAGCTGTTCAAGGATCACGATCTGGCTCTGCTGGAAGTCAACCCGCTGGTCATCAAGGCCGACGGCGACCTGCACTGCCTGGACGCGAAGATCAACATCGACGCTAACGCCATGTACCGTCAGCCGAAGCTGAAGACCTTCCACGACCCGTCGCAAGACGATCCTCGTGAAGCCCACGCTGCCAGCTTCGAGCTGAACTACGTGGCCCTGGAAGGCAACATCGGCTGCATGGTCAACGGTGCCGGTCTGGCCATGGGTACCATGGACATCGTCAACCTGCACGGCGGCAAGCCAGCCAACTTCCTCGACGTAGGTGGCGGCGCAACCAAAGAGCGCGTGACCGAAGCCTTCAAGATCATCCTGTCCGACAGCAACGTCGCTGCCGTTCTGGTGAACATCTTCGGCGGCATCGTTCGTTGCGACATGATTGCCGAAGGCATCATCGGCGCCGTGAAAGAAGTCGGCGTGAAAATTCCGGTGGTCGTCCGCCTGGAAGGTAACAACGCTGAGCTGGGCGCCAAGGTCCTGGCTGAAAGCGGCCTGAACATCATCGCGGCAACCAGCCTGACCGACGCTGCTCAGCAAGTCGTCAAAGCTGCGGAGGGCAAGTAATGAGCGTCCTGATCAATAAAGACACCAAAGTCATCTGCCAGGGCTTCACCGGCTCGCAGGGTACTTTCCACTCCGAACAAGCCATCGCCTACGGCACCAAGATGGTTGGCGGCGTGACTCCGGGCAAAGGTGGCACTACCCACCTGGGCCTGCCAGTGTTCAACACCGTGAAAGAAGCTGTCGAAGCCACTGGCGCTGACGCTTCGGTCATCTACGTTCCGGCTCCGTTCTGCAAAGACTCGATCCTGGAAGCTGCATTCGGTGGCATCAAGCTGATCGTCTGCATCACCGAAGGCATTCCTACCCTGGACATGCTGGACGCCAAGGTCATCTGCGACGAGCTGGGCGTTCGCCTGATCGGCCCGAACTGCCCGGGCGTGATCACTCCCGGCGAGTGCAAGATCGGCATCATGCCGGGTCACATCCACCTGCCAGGCAAGGTAGGTATCGTGTCGCGTTCCGGCACCCTGACCTATGAAGCCGTTAAGCAGACCACTGACGCCGGCTTCGGCCAGTCCACCTGCGTGGGCATCGGCGGTGACCCCATCCCGGGCTCCAACTTCATCGATATCCTGAAACTGTTCCAGGAAGATCCGAAGACCGAAGCGATCGTCATGATCGGTGAGATCGGCGGTTCGGCTGAAGAAGAAGCGGCTGCCTACATCAAGGCCAACGTCACCAAGCCTGTAGTTTCCTACATCGCTGGTGTGACCGCTCCTCCCGGCAAGCGCATGGGCCATGCTGGCGCCATCATCTCCGGCGGCAAGGGCACTGCAGACGAGAAATTCGCTGCACTGCAGGACGCCGGCGTGAAAACCGTGCGCTCCCTGGCTGACATCGGCAAGGCCCTGGCCGAGCTGACCGGTTGGGAAGTCAAGAAGGCCTAAGCCTTCGCTGACTGCTCGCGAAAAGGCCACCTTCGGGTGGCCTTTTTGTTTTTGAACGCGTGCGTATCTGGAGCCTTACCCCACAAGTGGGGTAGGGGTCTCAGGGCCGGGTATTGGATGCGCGCATGCTTCGCCAAGCTCAATCGAACTGGTACTGCACGCCCGCGCCAACATACCAGGCGCGCTCCGGGCCGGGTTCGTAGTAGCGGCCGTTGCCGTCACCGACTATCACCGACCCGATGTACTCGCGATCCAGCAGGTTGTCGATGCGCAGCACCTGGTTGAAGGTCAGTGCGCCGGCCTTCTGCTCGAAGCGCGCCTGCCAGTTGAACAGCGCATGGCTGGGCGCCGTCTTGGCGGTATTGCTGTCCTCGACATAGAGCTGGCTGCGGTACAGTCCTTCGACGGCGGTGCTGAACCAGTCCAGCGGTTGCCAGGCCAGCTCACCATACAGCGTGCGCGCGGGAATGCCGGGCAGGTGGTTACCTTCTTCGATCAGGCGGCCGTTGCTGGTGAAATCCTTGCTGTAGGTGGCATCGATCTCGGTGTAGGCGAGGTTGGCGCGCAGGGTGTCGCTCAAGCGGCTTTCCAGTGCCAGCTCGAGGCCCCTGCGGCGAGTCTGCGCGGCGTTCTGGAAGCGACTACGGCCACCGTTGGCCGACTCCACCACCAGCTCGTCATCGGTGTCGATCTGGAACAACGCCAGTTGCAGGCTGGTCGCTTGTGCGAGGCGGGCCTTGAGACCAATTTCAATTTGCTCGCTGGTGGCTGGTTTCAGCTCGAAGCCGAAGCTGTTGTCGGGGCCGGAATAGGACAGCTCATTCAGCGTCGGTGTCTCCAGCCCCTTGCCCCAGCTGGCATAGATATTCAGATCTGGTAGCAGGGCGTAACTGGCGCCAAGAGTGGGCGTGAGCTCACGGTAGGTGACCGAGCCGCTGTCGTCGCCATTGCTCAGGAAGCGATCATCCACGTCGAACTCTACCTGGCTGTGGCGCAGACCAGCCTGCAGGTCGAGTTTGCCCAGCTGCCAGGCTGCCTGGACGTAGGGCGACAGGCTAGTGACCTCATTACGCTCGTCGCGGCGCAGATTACCTTTCACGCCCAGAGTGGTGCCGATGAAGTTCTCGTAGCCCTGACGGTCATCGCGCGAATAGTCGTAGTCCAGGCCGGTGGTGACAGTCAGCAGGCTGCTACCCAGGTCGAACGACTGGATCCAGCGATTACCGATGCCATGGAAGCGGCGCTCGAAGTCGATCACGCCACCGGACTGAGAGGTCGGAATCTGCGCGGCTACAGGAATCGACTGGTACTGAATTACCCGTCGCGTGCCGCTGTACAACGTGCTTTGCCAGGTGCCGACGGCAAAGCTGCGTTCGTAGTTGAGCGCCAGCTGACGATGATCCACCGTTTTGCGCGTGTTGAACGCCAGGGCGCTAGGCGCGGCAGATCGCCGATCAGCCTGTACCTGATCCCAGGTCAGACCCTGCGGGTCCTGGGTGTCGTTCTGATCCAGTTCACTGAAGCTCAGGCTGAGCTTGCTGAGGTCATCCGGGTACAGGGTCAGCTTGGCAAAGGTCTTGTCGAGGATGGCGCCGCTGTGGTCGCGGTAGCCGTCTGTCTCGAAATGCGAGCGGTTGATGATGAAACCGGCTCTGTCGTTGCCGCCTTCGGCCGAGACGCGGGTACGGCTGGTGCCGTACGCGGCCTGGGAGGTGTCGAGCGCGACCTTGGGGGCACCTTCGCCATCGCGCGAGAACAGCTGGATGACCCCGCCTGAGTTGCTGCCGTAGACGCTGGCGAATGGCCCACGCAGGACCTCGATGCGCTCCAGGGTGTCGAGGTCGAAGGTCGCCGCCTGGCCCTGGCCGTCCGGGTTGGACAGCGGCACACCATCGGCCAGCAGCTTGATGCCACGAATGCCAAAGGCCGAGCGGGCGCCGAAGCCGCGTGAGGATATTTGCAGGTCCTGCGCATAATTTTGTCGATTCTGCACCACCAGCCCCGGGACGCTGCCGAGTGCTTCGGAGAGGTTGACACCTGGTTTGCCCAGGGTGGCTTGTTCGGCATCGATGCGGTTGACCGAGAAGGGCAGTTGCCAGCCGCTGGCCTGATAACGGCTGCCGGTGACTACCAGTGGGTCGCCCTGGTAGGTGGCGTTTTCGGCCTGTGCAGTCAGTGGCAGGAACAATGCGGGCAGCCAGAAGCAGGGGCTCAGCCGGTACATAAGCGAAATGTCTCTCTTGTGGCAGGTAGGCGATATTGAACGTGTCAGTCAGCAGCGGACCAGAGCTGGGTGATAGCCATTAGCGGAAATGCTCTACGAAATGTTGCCGAAATAGGGTTGTCGGATGATTTGGATAGCGCTAACATCCGGATCAAACAATGAGCGGCGCCACCTCGATGGTGCCCATGGAGTTCCCATGCAACAGCAGCCTTGCGCATTGCCTGCCCGTACCACCCTGGTGGTCATGGGGGTCAGTGGCTCCGGCAAGAGCGAGATCAGCCAGGCGGTCGCCACCGCACTCGGTTGGCGCCATATCGAAGCCGATCATTTCCATCCTCCCGAAAACGTAGAGCGCATGCGCGCGGGCATCCCGCTGAGCGACGAAGACCGTCGCCACTGGCTGGATGCACTGTGCGAGCAGATGCTGGCCGCGCAGGCCGCAGGTGAATGCTTCGTGCTGGCCTGCTCGGCGCTCAAGCGCGCTTACCGCGAGCGCCTGCGTCAGGCGGTTCCGGGGTTGCAGTTCGTGCATCTGAATATCGATCACGCCACCGCGGTGCAACGTGTCGGTGCTCGGCCCGGACATTTCATGCCGACTTCGCTGGTCGACAGCCAGTTCGCCACCCTCGAAAACCCGGCAGGTGAACCATACGTACGAGTCGTCGATGCGCAGCAGTCGCGGCAAGCGTTGGTGGCCGATATCCAGGCCTGGGTTCGTCGCGAAGCCACGGAGGCCGTGTCGAGCCAGGCCCAGGATATGCTCGATAGCGAAATTGATAGCGCTAACCAAGCGGCCCAGCTAGGCGCCGAACCGATCTATGAGGGTCGCATCGCGCGCATGTTCGATCGCCTGACCGATGGCCTGATGGCGGTGCTGATGGCCTTCATGGTGGTGGCGGTGTTTACCAACGTGGTGCTGCGCTACGCCTTCGGCACCGGCTGGCCGGGCGCCGAGGAGCTTTCACGGTTGGCGTTCGTCTGGTTGGTCTTCGTCGGTGTGGCTTCTGGTATGCGTCGTGGCGAGCTGATGACCTTCCGCATGATTCGTGACCGCTTCCCGCTGCTGGCGCAGCGACTGGTGGATTCGCTGAGCTGGATTCTCGTGGCAGGAGCGAGCCTGCTCTCGGCCTTGGGCGCCTGGAATCAGGTGCAGTTCGGCTGGGGCAACGTCAGTACCGTGGTCGGTTATCCGGTGGTGCTGGCGATGCTGCCGGTGCTGGCGAGCATGCTGGTGCTGGCGATTCTGGCGGTGGTGCAGTTGGTCAACCTCTGGCGGCGTACGCCGCAGGCGACGCTGACTCAAGCGCACGTCGAATGATGCTGGCCCAATTCCAACAAGACGGGCACTGCCCAGCGAGGACCTGTCGATGACTGTCGCGGTATTTCTTTCTTCCCTGCTGGGGTTCATGGCATTCGGCATGCCCATCGCCTTCGCCCTGATCCTCACCGCGGCCGTACTGATGTGGTACCTGGATTTCTGGGACGTGCAGTTGCTGGCGCAGAACCTGCTCGCCGGCGCTGACAGCTTCCCGCTGCTGGCGGTACCGTTCTTTATCCTGGCCGGCGAGCTGATGAACGCCGGCGGCATTTCCCGGCGCATCATCGCCATGGCGCAGGCCTACTTTGGCCACCTGCGCGGTGGCCTCGGCTACGTTGCCATTGCGGCCGCCGTGCTGCTGGCCAGCATGTCCGGTTCGGCACTGGCCGATACTGCTGCGCTCGCCACCTTGCTGTTGCCGATGATGCGTCAGCGCGGTTATCCGGTGCATTCCTCGGCGGGACTAGTAGCCGCTGGCGGCATCATCGCGCCGATCATTCCGCCGTCGATGCCGTTCGTGATCTATGGCGTGGTCACCAACACCTCCATCAGCCAGCTGTTCATGGCCGGGCTGGTGCCGGGATTGATCATGGGTGCCGGCCTGATTGTCGCCTGGACGCTGATTGCACGTGGTTTCACCGAACCGACGCCGCCCAAGGCCACTGCTGCCGAGCGTCGCCGCGTGCTGATCGACGGCGCCGCTGCCCTGATGCTGCCGGTGATCATCGTTGGCGGTCTGCGCTTCGGCATCTTCACGCCCACCGAGGCCGCCGTGGTAGCCGCCATGTACGCGCTGGCCGTGTCCACCTTGCTCTACCGCGAGCTGAGCTGGAACGACCTGATGGAGACCCTGACCCGTGCCAGTCGCACCACGGCGTCGGTGATGTTCCTGTGCGCCGCGGCCACGGTCTCGGCCTACATGATTACCCTGGCGCAGTTGCCTGACGAAATCGGCGCCATGCTCGGGCCGCTGGCCGAGCACCCCAAACTGCTGGTACTGGCGATCATGCTGCTGATGATCGCGGTGGGCATGGTGCTGGACCTGACGCCGACCATCCTGATTCTGGCGCCAGTGCTGGCGCCCATCGCGATCAAGGCTGGGGTCGATCCGGTGTACTTCGGCGTGATGTTCGTGCTGATCGGTTCCATCGGCCTGATCACGCCGCCTGTGGGCACCGTGCTTAACGTCGTCGGCGGTATCGGCAAGTTGCGCATGGAGGTGCTGGTACGCGGCGTCATGCCGTTCTTCCTGATTTACCTGATCATCGTCGCGCTGCTGGTGGCGTTTCCGTCCATCGTCACCGTGCCGCTGGCCTGGCTGCGCTGAGTTGACCTGACGGCGCTGGCGCGCCGACATCATTCACAACAATAAGAGGTAGACCCGATGAAACGTCCACTGCTCGCCATCCTCACCGCTGCCATGCTGTGCAGCCCGCTCGCCATCCTCACCGCCCATGCCGATGACGTGCGTTCGCGCATGATCCGCTTCGGCTACGGTCTCAACGAGAACAGCAATCAGGGCCGCGCGGCCAAGCTGTTCGCCGAGGAGGTGGCCAAGGCCTCCGACGGCAAACTCAAGGTGCGTACCTTCGGTGCCGCCAGCCTGGGCTCGGATGATCAGATGCAGAGTGCGCTGATTGGCGGCGCGCAGGAAATGATGGTCGGTTCCACCGCGACCCTGGTGGGTATCACCAAGGAAATGGCGGTGTGGGACACGCCTTTCCTGTTCAGCAGTGCCGAGCAGGCCGATGCCGTGCTCGACGGCCCGGTGGGCCGCCAGGTCATGGACAAGCTGGAAGAGAAGGGCCTGGTCGGCTTGGTGTACTGGGAGAACGGCTTCCGCAACCTGACCAACAACACGCGGCCGATCAGCAAGCTGGAGGACTTCTCCGGCGTAAAACTGCGCGTGATGCCCAACCCGGTATTCCTCGAGACCTTCAAACTGATGGGCGCCAATGCCGTGCCGCTGCCGTTCTCCGAGCTGTTCACCGCGCTGGAGACCAAGGCCGTCGACGGCCAGGAAAACCCCTTCAACACCATTCTTTCCTCGAAGTTCTACGAGGTGCAGAAGTACCTGACCGTGACCAATCACGTGTACAGCCCGTGGATCGTCACCGTGTCCAAGCGCTGGTGGGATGGCCTGTCGCAAACCGAGCAGAACATCCTGCTGGAGGCGGCCAAGAAGGCGCGTGACTTCGAGCGTAAGGACACCCGCGAGGAAGCAGCCCGTGCCCTGGCCGAACTGAAAGACAAGGGTATGCAGATCAACGAAGTGGAAGCGGCCGAAGTGCAGCGCATGCGTGAGCAGGCCGCGCCGGCGATCCAGAAGGTCGTCGACACAGTCGGTCAGCAACTGTTCGATCAGGTGCAGACTGAGGCCGAAAAGGCCGCTCTATAAGGGCTTGCCCAGGATCGGCTAGGCCAGTGCGCCGCTGATTCTGGGCAGGTTCGCAGTTTCGCGGGGCACGCAGGTGGTATCGCTCCTTGCATGGTGGCGTTACCCCGGGCGGCGTGTCCCGCGCTTTATTCCCCGGCGGGGCTGGTAGAATCGGCCGCTGAAATCATTGGAGGCGCTATGAGCCAACGCCGTCGCCGGTCCGCAGAACGTGTCACCTTGTCCGACGTGGCCAAGGCCGCGGGCTGCTCGTTGATGTCCGCTTCGCGCGCGCTGTCGCAACCGGGGCGGGTGTCTGATGCGTTGCGCGAGCAGGTGATGCGCGCGGCCCAGGCGCTGGGTTACGTGCCCAACCCGGCAGCGCGGGCATTGGCCAGTTCACGCTCGAACCTCGTGGCTGTGGTGATCCCGTCGCTGTCGAACTCGGTGTTCGTTGATACCGTGGAGGCCATCCAGCGGGTGCTGATGCCGGCCGGCTTCGAAATGATGATCGGCGTCAGTCACTACCGGGTCGAGGAGGATGAGCGTCTGTTGCGTTCCTATCTGGCGCACCAGCCAGCTGGCTTGCTGCTTACGGGTTTCGAGCGCAGCGACGCGGCGCGCGAAATCCTCGGCGCCAGCAGTTGCCCATTGGTGACGTTGATGGAGCTGAGCGAGGAGCCGGAGGATTACTGCGTTGGCTTCTCTCAGGTCGAAGCCGGCGCTGCCATGACCCGTGCCCTGGTGCAGCGTGGTTACCGCCATATCGCCTTCGCCGCAGCGCAGCTTGACCCACGCACCCTGCAGCGTGCAGAAGGCTACCGTCAGGTGATGCGCTACCTCAATCGACATGATCCGGCGCTGGAATTGCTGACACCGCAGTTGTCATCCATCGGCTTGGGCGCCGAGTTGCTCGATCGCCTGCTGGCGCAGCAGCCGCAGATCGATGCGGTGTTCTTCAACAACGACGACCTGGCCATGGGCGCGCTGTTCCGCGCGCGTCAACTGGGCCTGGACGTGCCGGGACGCCTGGCCATCGCCGGTTTCAACGATTTGCCAGCGGCAGCCTGGATGCATCCGGCCTTGAGTACCGTGCGTACCACCCGTGGTCGTGTCGGTGAGCTGGCGGCGAACATGCTGCTGGCGCTGATGCGTGGCGAAACGCCGGAGCAGCATTGCATCGACGTTGGCTTCGAGCTGGTGATGCGCGACAGCGCCTGAGATCTACTGCTTCTTGTTGGCCGCCGCCAATTGCTCAGCGGCGTCGAGGCGCAGGCGTTCACGCTCATCGAAACGTTCTGCAGCCAGCGCCTCGATCGCCGCGCGCTTGTCGCCACTGCTGAGTCCCTCATTGACCTGAATCTTCGTCTTGGCGGTGATGTAGTCATCCAGACGCCGCTGCCAACTCTGTCGTTGGCTATCCAGCGCCTCCAGGCGCGTGGTGGCTTCGGCGCCTACCAACTGCTGACGCATCTGGCGGATCTGCGCCGCGCTGGCGCCTTCGGCCTGCAGGCGCGCGGTGTGCTGCCGCAGTTCCTGCTGCAGTTGCGGCAGTACGGCGTCCTGCAGCTCTTCAGGCAGGGATGCGCGCAGGCGGTCGACGGCAACGCCTTTCTCCTCTGCGCTCATTGTGCTGTCGTGCTGGATGGCCAGGCGCTCCAGGGTGAAGCGGTTGTAGCCTTCCTCGCGGGCGAAGAAGGCCTGGTGGGTTTCGCTGTCGAACAGTCTTGCGCGCAGGGCCTGCACGGCGGTCTCGCGCTGGCGCATGGCATCCAGGCTGGCCAATTGCGGCAGGTCGCGCTCCAGCAGCACCAGCTCACGCTTGTAGCTCAGGTATTGCTCCAGCAGTGCTTGCGCGCGGGCCCGTGCAGGTTCCTGCAATTGGCTGTCGATGTAGTTGCGCAGACGTGACACGCTGGCATCCAGGCTTTCCTCGCCGATGCTGGCGAGGAAGTAATCGAAGATCCGGCGGATGTCTTCGCTGATGATCAGATTGCCGGCAGCGTCCACGCGAAAGCTGCCGTCGACTTCGGTGCCGACGAAGGAGCTGGGCAGGGCCAGCGTCGTGGCCTTCTTCTGCGTATCTTGGTTGGGCGGTGTTAAGGCCTCTGCAGCCGGCGCAGGTTCGGGCTGCGTAGCCTTGGCAGTGGCGGCGGGAGGCGTGAATTGGGTCGGTTGGTGTCCGGGTTGCAGGTAAAGCATCAACGCCAGGCCGGCAATGATCAATAAAGGCAGGGCGAACAGGGTTTTCTTCACGGCAGGTTCCAGTAAGGCGTTCGAACCATTGCTCAGCGCTGGTACCTCGCAGGGTGCGCCGCGCGCACCGAAATGCCGACGTTCCCAGCATCCGGTGCGCACGGCGCAGCCTACGAAGCGCAGCAGTTCAGAGCCCGGCGTTCTTCAGGCGGTTGGCGTGCTGGCGGTAGACGGTCACCGGGTCGGTCTCGAACAGGCTGGTCAGGCCCAGGGTCTGGTTGACCTCGTCGAGATGGTTCATTCGGTAATTGTCGCGAATCACCTGGCCCATGCGCGAGCTGCAGCGGCCGACCAGACCGTCATTGGCTTCGTTACCGAAGGTCAGTGAGGAGGCGCCCATCAGCAGGTCGCTCGGGTCGAGCAGGTTGGTCAGCGGGCTGGTACCGCTCCAGGAGTAGTAGCGCACGCCGTTGACGCTGTAGGCACCTTCGCCGCAGGCGCTGGTGGGTATGCCTTGTGGGAACTTGGCATTGAAGCGTGCTGCGCCCTCGCTGTTGAGCGACTCCAGCGAGCCCAGCGCATTCTGCGGGGTGGTGCTGGAACTGCCGGAGAGGAAGTTGATCAGCGTCCCCAGGCCGTTGACGATGCCAACCAGCAGCGGGGTGGCGACCGGACCGGCCGGGCCATCGCTGATGCCCTTGAGGAAGTCGGCGGTGGCCGAACCCTTGTGCGGTGCACCGACGCTGGTGACCGATGCCACCAGATCCGGGCGCACGGCGGCGACGTAGCGGGTGGTTGGGCCGCCATGGCTGTGGCCGATCAGGTTGACCTTGCCTTTGCCGCTGATGGCGACGATGTCCTCGACCTGCTGCAGCAATTGCTCGCCACGGGCTTCGGAGGTGTCCAACTGGCTGACTTCGGTGACGTAGACACTGGCACCGTCACGGCGCAGTGCCGCCGGGATGCCATACCAGTAATCGACGCCGAGGATGCTGTCGAAGCCGAGCATGCCGTGGCCGAGGACGATCGGGTACTTGGTCTGGGTGTAGCCGGATGAACCGAACCAGAAAGCCTGGGTCTGGCCGCTGGCGAGCAGGCCGGTACCGAGGCAGAGGGCGAGCAGGGTTTTATTGTTCTTCATGGGCGCTCTCGAAGGATTTTGTTGAGGCAGTCAGCTGCTTCCAGCAACACAGATCACGCCCATCCCGTGGCGCGTACGGCGCAAGAACGATGGCAGGAAACATGCCATCGTCCTGCAGTTTCCGGCGACCCCTCTATACAGGCGCTTTCCAGGATTTTCGGGCGACTTGGCCTCGATATCGCTGCGTACTTTCTGTTACGTGCCGAAACGTCAGGTCGCGCCGAGGGCCGCAATCGATCTGGCCAGGCGGGGCGTCCAGGGCCAGGAACGGGTCTTTTGAGTGGATGGAAATGCGCGGATTGACCGCCGCCCAATCGAAGGTTGGGGTCGAAGTCGGGGGCGCCTTGACAGTTTGCCGTGGGCTTCTCTAGGATGCGCCCTGCGCCGATTTAAACAGCTACTTGCGGGGCGCCACAGGGTGTTGTCATCAATGCCTGAAATTCCGCTAAAGCGCTGGTTCGGTGTCGCCTCTCACCGCTGCCCAGCGGGATTCTCGAGGCGGAGACTCGACCATGATCTGTCCCCAACCCCTTATTCGTCTGGCGCCCATCACTTCGGGCCTGCTGCTGCGCAATCCGCGCGTGCTGCTGGGCGGCAGCCACCAGCCTACCTTGCTGCGTTATCTCGAAGGCTGGCCCAAGCGCTGGGCCGGGTCGCGTGCCTTTCGCATCCAGTTCGTGCAGAACGGCGAGTCGCTGAGTCGTTTCGCGCGCGACAGCTTCGACCTTGCCGTGATCCAGGCCCCCAGCGCCGAGGACCTGGCACAAACCGTCGGTGAGCTGGTGCGGGTGGCGCGTCAGGGGCTGATTACCCGGCGCTAGTTGGGCTGTGGGGAAGCCGGCCATCTGCGTAGGAGCGAGCTCTGCTCGCGAAGCTTTTTAGGCGCCAGTATTCGCGAGCAGAGCTCCGACAGCACCTAGGGATATTCGATTTCGACGATATAGCAGGTCTTCTCACCACTGGGGCTGTGCACCCGCACTTCGGCGTCCAGCTCCTTGCCGACTAGGGCGCGGGCCAGAGGCGAGTCGATACTGATCAGGCCCTGTTTCAGGTCCAGCTCGTCGGGGCCGACGATGCGGTAGCGCGACTGTTCGCCGTCTTCGTCTTCGATGGTGACCCAGGCGCCGAAGTACACCTTGCTCGGATCGGACGGCTTGTCGCTGACGACCTTGAGCTTCTCCAGACGCTTGGTGAGAAAGCGCACACGGCTGTCGATCTCGCGCAGCATCTTCTTGCCGTAGGTGTATTCGGCGTTCTCCGAACGATCGCCCTGGGCCGCCGCTTCGCTGACCGATTGCGTCACCTGTGGCCTGCGTACATGCCACAACTCGTGAAGCTCGGCACGCAGACGCGCTTCGCCCTCTGGCGTGATCAGTGGTGTACCGGCAGGGCGAGGGGGGCGATAGCGGCTCATGGTGTCTTTGGTATGAAGAGGGGCGCCAAGTTTAGCAAACCCCTCTCACGGTTCTCAGCCTTCGCGTAGCACGCTCAAAGGGCTGGCATTCAGTGCGCGGCGGGTGCCGAGCACGCCGGCCAGACCGATCAGCAGCGCGCCGATCAGCGGCAGCAGAAGCAGCCAGGGGTGCGGTTGCCAGCTCATGTCGAATGCGTAGCGATAGAGCAGAAAGCTCACCAGCTCGCAGCCCAAAGCGGCCAGCAGGCCGGCAGCCGCGCCGAGCAGGCCGAATTCGGCGCGCCGGGCACTGATCAGCAGCTTGCGTTCGGCGCCCAGTGCGCGCAGCAGCGCACCCTGACGAATGCGCTCGTCCAGTGTCGCTTGCAGCCCGGCGAGCAGCACGGTGATGCCGGCGGCGAGCACGAACAGCAGCACGTACTCGATGGCCAGGGTGACCTGAGCGAGGATGCTGCGCAGTTGCGCCAGCAGGGCGTCGACCTGCAGCAGCGTCACGCTGGGGAAGGCGCGGCTGAGGGCTACCAGCTCCGCGTCCTGGCCGGGCGGCAGGTAGAAGCTGGTCAGGTAGGTGGCAGGCAGGTCCTGCAGGGTCTGCGGCTCGAAGATCATGTAGAAGTTGGGCTGGAAACTGTCCCAATCCACCTGGCGCAGGCTGGTGACCTGCGCGTCGCGTTCGATACCGCCGACATTGAAACGCAACTGGTCGCCGAGCTTCAGTTGCAGGCTTTCGGCCAGCTCGGATTCGACGGAAACGCCTGGCAGCTCGCTGGCGTGCGCCGCGCCCCACCAATTGCCAGCGGTGATCAGGTTATCGGATGGCAGATCCTCGGCCCAGGTCAGGCTCAGGTCGCGCTGGATGGCGCGCTCGCCACGACTTTCCTTGGTTACCAGTTGGCGTACCGGCTCACCGTTGATCATGATCAGACGGCCCGGCACCACGGGATATAGCGGGGCTGGATGCGGCGATAGCTCGGCCAGGCGTGCGGCGAACGCATCGCGCTCGGCAGGCAGCACATTGAGGGCGAAATGATTGGGCGCGTCCTCCGGCAACTGGTCCTGCCAGGTATCGAGCAGCTCGCCGCGCAGCAGGGCGATCAGCGCCATGGCCAGCAGGATCAGGCCGAACGCCAGCGATTGTCCGGCTGCCGCCAGCGGATGGCGCAGCAGTTGGCCCAGGCCCAGGCGCCAGGGCAGGGCAGCGCGCTGCAGCAGGCGGCGCAGGCTCTGCAAACCGAGCAACAACAGGCCGCCGAGCAGCAATGCGGCGAGTAGTCCGCCACCCAGCAGTGCCAGCGTCAGGCGCAGATCCAGGCTCAGGCGCCACATGATCAAACCCAGTGCGATCAGCGCTGCGCCGTAGACCAGCCAGGAGCTGGCCGGCACCGGTAGCATATCGCGGCGCAAGACGCGTAGCGGCGGCACGCGGCCGAGCGCGGCCAGCGGCGGCAGGGCGAAACCAGCCAGCGCCACCAGGCCGGTGGCCATGCCGGCCAATGCGGGCCACAGGTCGGCCGGCGGCAGATCATCCGGGATCAGCCCGCGCAGCAGATAGAAGAGCACGTGTTGGCCGGCCCAACCCAGCAGTGCTCCGATCAGGCAGGCGATCAGCCCGAGCAGTGCCAACTGCAGGCCGAACAGGGCCAACGCTTCACGCCGTGACAGCCCGAGGCAGCGCAGCAGCGCGCTGGCATCGAAGCGCCTCGCCGCGAAGCGAGCGGCGGAGAGTGCTACCGCGACACCAGCGAGCAACACGGCTGCCAGGCTGGCCAGGTTCAGATAACGTTCGGCGCGGCCGAGGGCGCCGCCGACCTGGCGATTGCCATCGCGAGCGTCGTCCAGGCGCTGGTTGGGTTCCAAGCTGGCTTCGACTGCCTGACGGTAGGCCGCCAGGGCATTGGCATCGCCGCGCCAGAGTTCACGAAAGCGCACACGGCTACCGGGTTGTACCACTTCAGTCGCGGCAAGGTCGTCCAGGTGCATCAGCACGCGCGGCGTCAGACTGTAAAAGTCGCCAGCAGTGTCGGGGTCATAGGTGAGCACGCGGCTCAAGCGCAGGGTTTTGGCGCCTATTTCCAGTTCATCGCCAATCTTCAGATTCAGCGCGACCATCAGGCGCGCTTCGGCCCAGACTTCTCCGGGGCGCGGGCCGGAACCCGCTTCCTCTGGTGCGTAGGGTTCGGCAGCGCTCCTCAGTTCGCCGCGCAGCGGATAAAGGCTATTGGCTGCCTTGACGCTGGCCAGCTGAATGCCTTCCTGGGCCGCCACCACGCTGGAAAACTCCACCGCTTGTGCGTGATCGAGACCCAGCTTGAGCCCCGCGTCTATCTGTTGCTGGCTGGCCGGCGAGCTGCCGCTCAGGCGTAGATCAGCAGCGAGAAACTCGCTGGCACGCAGCAGCATGGCGTCATTCAGGCGTGCGCTGAAATAACCGATGGCGCTGCTGGCGGCCACAGCGACCAGCAAGGCGAAGAACAGTACCCGCAACTCGCCAGCGCGGGCATCGCGCAGCAGTTGGCGGGCAGCGAGCGAAAACAGGCGAGTGACGGGCACGCGTTTCATCAGGGCTCCACGCGATCGATCAGGTGTCCGGCTTCCAGGCGAATCAGGCGCTGGCAGCGGTGCGCCAGGCGCTCGTCGTGGGTGACCAGCACCAGGGTGGTACCGCGTTCCTGGTTGAGCTGAAACAGCAGGTCGCTGATGCGTTCTCCGGTGTGGCTGTCGAGGTTGCCGGTGGGCTCATCGGCGAATAGCACGTCCGGTTCTGCAGCGAAGGCGCGGGCAATGGCCACGCGCTGTTGCTCGCCACCGGAAAGCTGGCGCGGGTAGTGCGTCAGACGTTGACCCAAGCCGACGCGTTCGAGCAGAGCCCGGGCGCGCTGGCGGGCATCGGCGTGGCCTTCCAGCTCCAGTGGCAGCATCACGTTCTCCAGTGCGTTGAGGCTGTCGAGCAATTGGAACGACTGGAATACGAAGCCGACATGCTCGGCGCGCAGGCGCGCGCGCTGGTCTTCATCGAGTTCGCTAAGGTTTTTGCCGGCCAGCAGTACCGCGCCGCCGCTGGGCAGGTCCAGACCGGCGAGCAATCCGAGCAGGGTGGATTTGCCAGAGCCTGAGGCCCCGACGATGGCCAAGCTGTCGCCTTTGCTCAGTTCGAGATCGAGGTCATGGAGGATGGTCAGCTCGCCTTCCGCGCTGCTGACCACTTTGCTAAGGTTCCGCGCAGCGAGAATGCTCGAAGTCATGGAGATTCCAAATGCGTGCATGGTGGTTGAGTGGTGCCTTGACCCTGATGCTCTGGGCTCAGGAGGCGGTTGCAGGCACCCTGCTTGTGGTCGGCGATAGTATCAGCGCCGCTTTTGGCCTGGATAGCCGCCAGGGCTGGGTCGCCTTGCTGGAAAAGCGGCTGAATGAAGAGGGTTTCGAGCACTCGGTGGTCAATGCCTCAATCAGTGGCGATACCAGCGCAGGCGGTGCTGCGCGGCTCTCTGCGCTGCTTGCAGAGCACAAGCCGGAGCTGGTCATCATCGAGTTGGGAGGGAACGATGGTCTGCGTGGCCAGCCCCCAGCGCAATTGCAACAGAATCTTGCGTCGATGATCGATAAGTCGCAGTCTGCCGGTGCCGATGTGCTGCTTCTCGGTATGCGTTTGCCACCCAACTATGGCGCGCGCTACACCACGTCTTTCGCCCAGGTTTTCGCTGATTTGGCAGAGCAGAAGAAGGTGCCGCTGGTGCCGTTCTTTCTCGAGGGTGTCGGTGGTGTGCCGGGGATGATGCAGGCCGATGGCATTCACCCGACCGAGTCTGCGCAGGCGGTGTTGCTGGAGAATGTCTGGCCGACGCTCAAACCGCTGCTGTAAGTGCCTGTTTTCGGCGGAAACACAGTAGGCACAGGCTTTTCCGCCTCAAGCCTTTCGGCTAATGTGGCCGACCTGTCACGGAGCCCCAGATGCCGCGTCCCGCCTGGTCCCTTTATGCCTACCAACTGATCGAGCCGGATGAGCAGCTGGATCTGTTCGCCTGTCGTGAGGTGCGTGTGCATCTGGTGGCTCGCCAGTTGCGCCTGGGTGGGCATGCTGATCGCACGCTTTGCGGTGGCTTGTTGCCGGCGCAACCGCGTTGGCGGGCGCTGGAAAAGGTCTGGCTGCGTGACCGTCGTCTGTGTCCCGCTTGCCTGGCGGCATTCGAGGCGCAGCGCCAGGGGCTGTGCTCGAATTGGGCGGATGGCTGACGTCTGCCCGGCTTGCGAACGGCGGTGTACAATCGCCGCAATATCATTCAACTCTTCAAGGGACTCCCGGATGTTGTCGCGCTTCTCTGCGGTCAACCGCTGTCTGACTCTGGTCGCACTGTGCTCCAGCGCTGCGGTACAGGCACTCGAACTTCCACTGCCGCCGCCGGGCGAAGATGTGGTGGGCCAGGTACAGGTGATCAAGGCCAAGTACGAAGACACCTTCGCCGATCTGGGAACGGCAAACGATCTCGGCTATCTGGAAATAGTCGCGGCCAACCCGGGCGTCGATCCCTGGTTGCCGGGCGAGGGTACCGAGATCATCCTGCCGACTCGTTACGTGCTGCCACCCGGTCCGCGCGAAGGCATCGTGATCAATCTGGCCGAGTACCGGATGTACTACTTCCCGAAAGGCCAGAACGTGGTGCACACCTTCCCGCTGGGCATTGGCCGTGAGGGCTGGGGTTCGCCGCTGGGCACAGGCCGCGTGACCGTGAAAACGCCGAACCCGGCCTGGTATCCGCCGAAGTCGATTCGCGAAGAGCATGCGGCCGAGGGCGACATTCTGCCCACCGTGGTGCCGCCTGGCCCGGACAATCCGCTGGGCCCCTACAAGATGACGCTGTCGTTTCCTGGCTACCTGATCCATGGTTCGAACAAGAAGTTCGGTATCGGCATGCGCGTCAGCCACGGCTGCTTCCGCATGCTCAACCACAACGTGCTGGAGCTGGCGGGCATGGTGCCGGTCGGCACGCCGGTACGCATCATCAACGAGCCCTACAAGTTTGGTGTAAGCAGCGGCAAGATCTATCTGGAAGCGCATGCGCCACTGGATGACGAGGGTGACCCCTCTGTTGTCGACAAGCACACTGCGGTGATCAATGCGTTGCTCAAGCGTGATGAACTCAGCGGCCTGCGCCTTGACTGGGAGATGGTCCGTGAGGTGGTTGCTGCCGAGGACGGTATGCCGGTACCTATCGCGGCGCAGACCGATAATGTGGTGGCGAGCAACGACAACCCGTTCTGATTCGGCAAAGTTGTAAAAAGCCCGCCTGCATTCGTGTATGCGGGTTTTTTATTGCCCGGCAATCGAGCTGTTCGGAGAGGGTCAGGCATGAGCAGGTAATAAAAAAGCCGCACCAGTTGCCTGGGGCGGCTTTCGAAAAAACGAGTCGCAATTACTTGCGGCTGGCTTTTTCCAGCATGCGCAGAGCGCGCTCGTTAGCTTCGTCAGCAGTCTGCTGAGCTTTCTGAGCAGCGGCCAGAGCTTCATCGGCCTTGCGGTAGGCTTCGTCAGCACGGGCTTGAGCGCGAGCAGCTGCGTCTTCGGTAGCAGTCAGACGAGCTTCGGTTTCTTTGGACATGCTGCTGCAACCGGTAGCCAGAACTGCGGCCAGAGCCAGAGCAGAGAATTTCAGAACGTTGTTCATCGTGTTCCCCTTGAGGTGGAGTTTTCCATAAAGAGCAATTCCCCAACTGCGGGAAATTAGCCGGCGTACATACTACCTATTACTTTTAGTAAGTAAACGGAGCCAGGGCAAGAGTTGCAGTTTTTTTTCTTTGGGCGGGACGCTGAAGGCTAGAACCTGCGTGGGCTGGCTAAAAAATAGACAGTTACGCATTCGATACAGTGCTGAGGTTGTACGAGCTGTTATAACTGTCCCGGTTTTCAAACTAAAACAATAAAAGAGGGAGATGCAGATGCTTGGGAATTTGGGGCTTTTGCTGGGCTTGTCGCTACTAATCTTCATGGCGTTGCGCGGGGTGAACATATTCATCGCCGCATTGCTGTGTTCGATTCTGGTGGCTCTCACCAATGGCGTCGCCGTATCAGGTGCGCTGCTCGAGCACTTTCCATTCGGCCCCTTGGGCGCATTCACCTTTGCTGGCAAGTTCTTCGTGTTGTTTCTTTGTGGTGCGATCTTCGGCAAGGTCATGGCGGCCAGCCAGGCAGCCAGCAGTATTGCGCAGGCCATTACCCGCAGCCTGGGCACGCAGCGCACGCTCTGGGTGGCGATGCTGGTGTGTGCGGTTCTCACCTATGGTGGGGTGGTGGTTTTCGTGGTGATCTTCACCATGTATCCGCTGGGCATCACCCTGATGCGCGAGGCCAATCTGCCCAAGCGATTGTTCTGCGCCGCCACTGCACTGGGGGCGGGGACCTTCACCATGACGGCCTTGCCTGGCTCTCCGTCGATTCATAACGTGATCGCAGCCAGTGCGCTGGGTACGGACCTGTTCGCTGGTGCCTGGATTGGTCTGTTCGCCTCGCTGGTGATGATCGGCCTGGGCATGGCCTATCTGCAGCGTGAGTGGCGCCTGGCGCGCGAGCGCGGCGAGGGATTCGAGCCTAACGCACAGGACGAGCGTATGCAGCAGTTGGCCGGTGTGCCGGGTAGCGGTCCGCATTGGGGTATGGCGTTGGTGCCGATCATCGTTGTGCTGGGGATCATTCTCCTGCCGCGCCTGCTCGCTCTGTCTGGTGCGGCTGTACCAGGTGAGGGGGCGCTGGGTGGGCTGTTGGCCTTCAGCCAGGCGCAGCCGATTCTCTGGCCCAGTCTGGCCCTGGTGATCGCTACTGGGGGGGCTGTGCTGATGTTTCCGGCGTTGCGCCGCAATACTGTCGGCTTGCTGGGGCAGGGGGCTGACGATGCGATCATGCCGCTGCTCAATACTGCTGCGGTAATCGGCTTTGGCGGGGTGGTCACTCAGACCGCAGGTTTCGCCCAATTCGCCCAATGGATACTGGGAGTGGATCTGCCGCCGCTGTTGTCGGTGTTCGCCTCGGTCAGCGTGGTCTCGGGGATAGTCGGTTCCTCGTCTGGTGGCCTGCAGATTTTCATGCAGACCCTGGCGCCACGTTATCTCGAGATGGGTGTAGAGCCCGAGGTGCTGCACCGTATCGCCAATATCACCGCTGGCGGGCTCGATTCGCTGCCGCATTGCGGGGCGGTGATCGCGATGCTGATGATCATGGGGCTGACTCACAAGCAGGCATACAAGGATATCTTCGTCATCACGGTAGTTATCCCGGTAATTGCGGCTCTGCTCTGCATTGCAGTCTTGAGCTTCTGATTGCTCGTGGCTGGGCGGTTCGGCGGCTGATAAGCTTGACCAATGGCATGGTCGGAAGTGGCAGCGGAATTTGCGCTTTTGCCAAAGCACCGGTATGAAGTAAAAATAGATGCGCCGCTAACGGTTTGCGGCTAGAGGAGTGAAGATGAGCGACGGGTTGTCCATCCACCATGACCAGGCGAGTCACCAGTTCGTGACCACCGTCGACGGTGATCGTGCCTATCTGGCCTATATGGATCTGGGCAAGCAGACGCTGGACATCTATCGCACCTTCGTACCCAATGGCCTGCGTGGCCGTGGCATCGCCGCTGCGCTGACCGAGCATGCCCTGCAATATGCCGAAGGCAAGGGCTACACGGTGATTCCGTCGTGCTCCTATGTCGAGCGCTACATGGAGCGACGTTCGCGTCACCAGTAGGAGTCGGTTCGGGGTGGTGGGCTGAAGCCCACCCTACGTGTGAATGCGGATACAAAAACGCCGGGCAATGCCCGGCGTTTTCATTGTTGCTGCGCCCTTAGCCGCGAGGGCGCTTGGGCAGTACGTCCTTGAGCTTGGCGTGCATGCCGCGCAGGCTCTTCTCAGTGGTATCCCAGTCGATGCAGGCATCGGTGATGGATACGCCGTACTTGAGGTCGCACAGATTCTTTGGAATCGACTGGCTGCCCCAGCCCAGGTGGCTCTCGACCATCAGGCCGACGATGGAGTTGTTGCCTTCGAGAATCTGGTTGGCCACGTTCTCCAGCACCAGCGGCTGCAGAGCCGGGTCCTTGTTGGAGTTGGCGTGGCTGCAGTCGACCATGATGTTCGGGCGAATGCCGGCTTTTGTCAGTTCCTGCTCACAAATGGCAACGCTGACCGAGTCGTAGTTCGGCTTGCCATTGCCACCGCGCAGTACCACGTGGCCATAGGCATTGCCCTTGGTGGTGACGATGGATACGCCACCTTCCTGGTTGATGCCGAGGAAACGGTGCGGGCTGGAAACCGATTGCAGGGCGTTGATGGCCACGGTCAGACCGCCGTCGGTACCGTTCTTGAAGCCAACGGCCGAGGACAGGCCCGAGGCCATTTCGCGGTGGGTCTGGGATTCGGTGGTGCGCGCGCCGATGGCCGACCAGCTGATCAGGTCCTGCAGGTACTGCGGGGAAATCGGGTCGAGCGCCTCGGTGGCGGTGGGCAGGCCCATTTCCGCCAGGTCGCGCAGCAGCTTGCGGCCGATGTGCAGCCCGTCCTGAATCTTGAACGAGTCGTCCAGGTACGGATCGTTGATCAGACCTTTCCAACCGACCGTGGTGCGTGGCTTCTCGAAGTACACGCGCATGACCAGGAACAGGCTATCTGACAGCTCGGCAGCCAGTACCTTGAGGCGCTCGGCATACTCGTGAGCGGCCTTGATATCGTGGATGGAGCAAGGGCCGACGACCACGAACAGGCGATGATCCTTGCCGTCGAGGATGTCGCGTACCACCTGACGGCCATGGGCCACGGTCTTCAGTGCGGCATCGGTCAGGGGGATTTCGCGTTTGAGCTGATCGGGGGTGATCAGGGTTTCGTTGGAAGCGACGTTGAGGTCGTCGATCGGTAAATCAGCCATCGTGCTATTCATCGGGTCAGGTCGTCAGGTCACGGGTGCCGGCCGCCAGCGATCCCCTATGGCGGTGCACAGCTAGTTGGCGCAGGGGGAGCCGAACCTTAGCGCGTACGGGGCTGCGCGACAATGGGCGTTAAGTTCAATAAGCCTCATAGAGTGGCAGTATGAGGTGGCCTATTACCCTCGTTGTTGGGTGGCTGCAGCGTATTCAGGCGAGATAGGGAAACTCGGCGGCATGCTTGGCAATCCAGTCCTGAGCGCACTGCTCGATGGCCATGGGGTGGCCTGATGCCTGCTCCAACTGTTGTCGGTAATGCTGAATCTGGCAAACCTGCTCGACCATGCGCGCGCGGAACAGGGTGTCTTCATCGAGAAAGGCGATGCCTACCAGATAATCGGTATCCTGGCGCCGACACCAGGCCACTACGCCGGGATAGCGCGCCTGTTCACCCAGTAGCGGGATGCGCAGTTCAACCGAGGTGCCGCGGCGAAAGCCGCGTGTCGAGTTGCATGCAACCCCGCCCAGGCTGATATTGTTCAGCCGCTGCCGAGGAATGCAGGCTTGTTTGCGCAGCACCAGTTCAACCGGCATGTCGCTTGGATGACGCAGAAACTTACGCATGAACACCGACCTTGAATGCAGGCAAACTGACATCAGTGAATTCAGTATAGCGACGCAATTGGAATTGACCGATCTGGATGCCGACCGGCGGCTACTCGATCTTCCCGGTACCTCGCTACTGGTGTTCACAAGCACGGGCTGTGCCAGCTGCCGCTGGGCACGCCAGGCCTTGCCTGGCATGCCGCTGCCCATAGAGCGCCTGTGCTGGGTCGATGCCGGGCATAACGCCGGATTGGTGACGCGATACGAGGTATTCCATCTGCCGGCGCTGTTTCTGGTCAAGGACGGTCATTTCTTTGGCGCATTGCACACGCGTCTTACCCATTCCAATCTGGTTACCGCCATGGGCGAGGCCCTGCTTCGCCCTGCTGAGGAGCTTCCCTGATGTCTCAATACCCTGCGCCACGTATCGGCATCATCGGCACCGGTGCCATTGGCGGTTTCTACGGAATGCTGCTGGCTCGCGCGGGTCATGACGTGCACTTTTTGCTGCGCAGCGAGTACAGCACGGTGGTCGAGCGAGGCCTGCAGTTGAACAGCGCGGTACATGGTGCACTGAACCTGGCACCGGTACAGGCCTACCAGCATGTCGACGAGATGCCACCGTGCGACTGGTTGCTGGTCGGTGCCAAGACCACGGCCAATGCCGAGCTGGCGCCGCTGATTGCCAAGGCTGCAGCACCAGGCGCCCAGGTGGTGCTGCTGCAAAATGGCCTGGCAGTGGAAGATGAACTGCGCCCACTGTTGAGCGATGACCTGCATCTGTTGGGCGGGCTCTGTTACATCTGCGTTCATCGCAGTGCGCCGGGCGTGATCGAGCATCAGGCGCTGGGGGCGATCAACCTGGCCTATCACTCCGGACCGTTGACCGACGATGAGGCGCGATTGGCGCTGGCCGAGGAGGGGGCGAGCCTGCTGCGCAGCACCGGTCTGGATTCGGCGGCGATGCGTGATCTGGCGCAGACGCGCTGGCAGAAGCTGGTGTGGAACATCCCTTATAACGGCCTGTCGGTGCTGCTCGATGCCGATACACGGCGCCTGATGGGGAATGCCGACAGCCGCGCACTTATCGCTGACATGATGCAGGAAGTGGTGCAGGCTGCTCAGGTACTGGGCTACGTCATGCCGGACAGCTATGCGGACAAATTGCTGGCCGCCACGCAGCGCATGCCCGATTACCTGCCGAGCATGTACCACGACTTTGCCCAGGGGCGACCGGCCGAGCTGCACGCCATCTATGAAGCGCCTCTGGCGGCTGCCGATGCAGCAGGTTTCGATATGCCCAAGGTGCGCGCCCTGTATCAGGCGCTACGTTTCATTCAGGCTCGCCGGGAGGCTTAAGCATGGGTAAGGGGCTGGGGGACAAACTGGTGCTGGCGATTTCCTCGCGGGCGCTGTTCGATCTGAGTGAAAGTCACCAGATCTACGAAAACGAAGGGGTGGAAGCCTATCGCCGCTATCAGATCGAGCATGAAGACGAAGTGCTGATGCCGGGCGACGCCTTTCCGCTGGTGGAGAAGCTGCTTGGGCTGAACACACGGCTCAGCGAACAGCGCGTGGAGGTCATCCTGGTGTCGCGTAACAGCGCCGATACCGGGCTGCGTGCGTTCAACTCGATCCAGCACTACGGGCTCGGCATATCCCGCGCCGCCTTCGTCGGCGGTCGTAGCCCCGATCCTTATCTGGCGGCCTTTGGCTGTCATCTGTTTCTGTCTACCCACGCCGATGACGTGCGCAACGCACTGAAAGCCGGTTTCGGGGCGGCCACGCTGCTTTCCGGTGGCGCGCGGCGGGCGAACAGCAACGAGCTGCGTATCGCCTTCGATGGCGATGCCGTGCTGTTTTCCGACGACTCCGAGCGCGTCTACCAGAGTGGCGGCCTCAACGCGTTCCAGGATCATGAGCGCGAAGCTGCTCGGCAGGCCCTGCCAGGCGGGCCTTTCAAGCCGTTTCTCGCCGCGTTGCATGCGCTGCAGCAGGAATTTCCCGAAGCCGAATGCCCGATTCGTACGGCGTTGGTTACCGCGCGCTCGGCCCCGGCACATGAGCGTGTGATTCGCACCCTGCGCGAATGGAACATCCGTTTGGATGAATCCTTCTTCCTTGGCGGGCTGGACAAGTCGGCGGTGCTGGAGGCCTTCGCTGCCGATGTGTTCTTCGATGACCAGACCGGACACTGCGAAAAAGCTCGCCAGGTGGTGGCGACCGGTCATGTCCCCCATGGCGTCAGCAACGAGTTAGTGCCCTAAGCCTGTGCCTGTGCAGGCGCCCAAGCGCCTGCATATAGCCATTCGTCCTAAATAACGCTGTCGATCTTGCTTTGTCTGATGCGCTGCTAAGCTCAATCAAGGGCCTGCGCCAGCAGTCGAGGAGGCCGCGTGATCCGCTCGATACTCTATGCCACCGATCTGGGGCTGTACGCCTCCTACGTGCTGCAGCACGCCCTCGCTATGAGCCGCAGCTTCAAGGCCGATCTGTATGTGGTGCACGCGGTTGAGCCCATGGGACTATTTGCCGAATCCGTGCTGCAGACATACCTGGACGAGGACACCCTCGGGGAGCTGCGTCGTAATGGGCTGAATACCGTCATGGCCAGTATCGAGCAGCGTGTGCTGGAGGGCTTTCGCGACGAACTGGGTGATGGTCAGCAGGATCTCCAGTTGATTCGTGCGGTGCGGGTGCTTCAGGGGGATCCGCCTGCGGTGATTCTTGAGGAAGCGCAGAAACTTGGGGTGGATCTGTTGGTCGTAGGCAGTCATAGCCATGGCGCAGACCTTGCCGTGCCGCTGGGACGCACGGCTGCGCGCATCGTGCAGTTGTCGGAGGCGCCGGTGTACCTGGTGCCCATGCTGCAGCATCGCGGTCATGGAGATTTGTAAAAGGGGGGAACCTGATAAAACGTTCTAGGCTGTTCGATTAAACCAATAATATGGTTATATACGGCATTGGCAGTTGTTGGCCTGCCTTACTGCTCTGAGGGAAACATATGAAGCTTCAGCAATTGCGCTACATCTGGGAAGTTGCGCACCACGACCTCAACGTATCGGCTACCGCTCAGAGCCTTTACACCTCGCAACCAGGGATCAGCAAGCAGATTCGCTTGCTCGAGGATGAGCTGGGCGTGGAAGTCTTCGCCCGCAGCGGCAAGCACCTGACCCGCGTGACCCCAGCCGGAGAGCGCATCATCACCACCGCTGGCGAGATTCTGCGCAAGGTCGAAAGCATCAAGCAGATCGCCCAGGAGTTCTCCAACGAGAAGAAGGGCACGCTGTCCATCGCCACTACCCACACCCAGGCACGCTACGCGCTGCCGCCGGTGATCAGCGCTTTCATCAAGCAGTACCCGGACGTTGCCTTGCACATGCACCAGGGCACGCCGACGCAGATCGCCGAGATGGCGGCCGATGGCAGTGTCGACTTCGCCATCGCCACCGAGGGTCTCGAGCTGTTCAACGACCTGATCATGATGCCCTGCTACCGCTGGAACCGCTGCGTGGTGGTGCCGCAGGGGCACCCGCTGACCAAGCTGCCGAAGCTGACCCTCGAGGCCCTGGCCGAGCATCCCATCGTCACTTACGTATTCGGTTTCACCGGGCGTTCGAAACTGGACGAAGCCTTCAGTCATCGCGGCCTGACGCCCAAGGTGGTGTTCACCGCCGCCGACGCCGACGTGATCAAGACCTACGTACGCCTGAACCTGGGCGTTGGTATCGTGGCCAAGATGGCGGTCGACGCCAAGCTCGATCCGGATCTTGTGGTGCTCGATGCCGATGACCTGTTCGAGCCCAGCGTGACCAAGATCGGTTTTCGTCGCGGCACCTTCCTGCGTGGCTTCATGTGCGATTTCATCGAGCGTTTCGCCCCGCACCTGACCCGCGAGATGCTGGCCAAGGCGGTGCAGTGCCACAACAAATCCGAACTCGAAGAGCTGTTCGCAGGTGTCGAGTTACCGATGCACTGAAGCAAAACTGAAACGAAATATGGCGCCCAAGGGCGCCATGTTTCGTTCTAGCCAGCTTCAATCAATGACTGAGGTGCAGGCCGCACTCGCGATTGTCTTCACCCTTGGTCGGGTCGAAGTAATCGAACTCGTTCGGCAGGTCGTGGGCGACCAGGTACTGATACAGATCCTTGGAGGACCAGTGCAGCAGCGGGGCGACCTTGATCAGGCCGTCCGGGTTGATGCTGATGGGGTCCATCTGCGCGCGCACGGCGGTGTCGGTGGCACGCAGGGCGGTGAACCAGACGCTGGGTGCGGTCTCGCGCAGAGCGCGAGCGAAAGGCTCGAGTTTCACCTCTTCGGTGAACGCGGCGTGGCGCGGATCATCCAGGCCTGGCACCGGGCCGTCGATGGCCTCGCGGTGCGCGCGCGAGCGCTTGGGCAGGTAGGTGATCAGGTTGAGGCCCAGCTTGCGGGTCACTTCGTCGGCGAAGCGATAGGTGGCTTCGGTGTTGTAGCCGCTGTCCATCCAGACCACCGGGATATCCGGTTTGACCTGGCTGACCATGTGCAGGATCACCGCTTCGAAAGGGCGGAAGTTGGTGGTACAGATGGCGGGTTTGCCCAGCCCTATGGCCCACTGCACCAGCTTTTCAGGCTGGTTACCGAATTCGGCGTTGAGCGCGTCCAGGTCGAGTTCCATGGTGAGGATTCCAGATCGTGTGCGTGAGGGCGCGATGGTAACAAAGCCCGATTATGCGGCTAAATAACTAAGGCATTTTACGTCCTTCGTTTCAGTTATAAGAAGGCTACGTTGCGCCAGTCAGGCCCAGCGGCTAGAGTGCCGGCTCCTTTTTGGCTCAACCGAGGAGTGGCCTGTGGAAATCGCGTGTCTCGACCTGGAAGGCGTACTGGTCCCGGAAATCTGGATCGCCTTTGCGGAAAAAACCGGCATCGAGTCGCTCAAGGCGACCACCCGCGACATCCCCGATTACGACGTGCTGATGCAGCAACGCCTGCGCATTCTCGATGAGCACGGCCTGAAGTTGAGGGACATACAGGACGTGATCGCCACGCTCAAGCCGCTCGACGGCGCGGTGGAGTTCGTCGACTGGCTGCGTGAACGTTTCCAGGTGGTGATTCTCTCCGACACCTTCTACGAGTTCTCCCAGCCGCTGATGCGTCAGCTCGGTTTCCCGACTCTGCTGTGCCACCGCCTGATCACTGACGAGAACGATCGCGTGGTCAGCTACCAACTGCGTCAGAAGGATCCCAAGCGTCAGTCGGTCATCGCCTTCAAGAGCCTGTACTACCGCGTTATCGCCGCTGGCGACTCGTACAACGACACCACCATGCTCAGCGAAGCCCATGCCGGCATCCTGTTCCATGCGCCGGAAAACGTGATTCGCGAGTTCCCGCAATTCCCGGCCGTGCATACCTACGAGGATCTGAAGCAGGAATTCCTCAAGGCATCGAACCGCAAGCTGAGCCTGTAGCTGACGTAGGGCGGGTGCAACCCGCCATCGCGATCTGGCGGGTTGCACCCGCCCTACGTTTCTAAAGCCCCTCCAGCGTTTCCAGCAGCACTTTCACCTTGGTGATGGACTCCTGATATTCGGCCTGCCAGTTGGAGTCGGCGACTATACCGCCACCACCCCAGCAACTGACCTTGCCGTCCTTGACCAGCAGGCTGCGAATGGCGATGGAACTGTCCATTTCGCCGCGTACATCGAGATACAACAGCGAACCGCAATAGAGTCCGCGCCGTGTCGGCTCCAGTTCATCGATGATCTGCATGGCACGGATCTTCGGTGCGCCTGTGATGGAACCACCAGGGAAACTACAGGCGATCAGGTCCAGCGCATCCTTGCCAGGTGCAAGCTCGGCGGTGACGCAACTGACCAGGTGATGCACGTTGGGATAGCTCTCCAGGGCGAACAGCTCCGGCACCTTCACCGAGCCGATGCGGCAACTGCGGCCGAGATCGTTGCGCAGCAGGTCGACGATCATCAGGTTCTCGGCGCGATCCTTGCGGCTTTCCAGCAGCTCCTGTGCCTGCGCCTGATCGTCCTCAGCGTCATGGCCGCGGCGGCGCGTGCCTTTGATCGGGCGGGTTTCCACCTGACCGTCGCTGACCTTGAGAAAGCGCTCGGGCGACAGGCTGAGAATGGCATCACCATTGCCCAGACTCTGGAATCCCGAGAAAGGTGTTGGGCAGGCCTGACGCAGTGCCAGGTAAGCGCCCCAGGGATCGCCTGCGCAGGGCGCCTGAAAGCGCTGGGCGAAGTTCACCTGATAGCAATCGCCAGCGAGGATGTAGCTCTGGATGCGATCGATCGCCTGGCGATAACGGTGCTGGTCGATATCGGCCTGGAACGGCTGGGTCAGGTGGAAGGGCACAAGCGCTTCGCTATGCGCCGCTTCGAACAGCGTTTGCAGGCGCTGGCGCTCTGCCTCTGGCAGTGCCGGGTGAAACAGCAGGGCGCTGGTCTCCAGCTGATGATCGCTGATCAGCGCCCAGGCGTAGAGGCCGAAGCGCGCATCTTCAAGGTCGAGATCATCGATGCTGTGCTCGGGTAGCACTTCCAGGCGGCGGCCGAAGTCATAAGACAGGTAACCGATCAAACCACCGACGAATGGCAGCTCCTGTTGCGCGGGTGCTTCGGCGGCCCCGAGGCTCTGTAATGCGCCTCGCAGGCGTTGTAGGAAGTCGTTGGCCGATTCGTCGGACATGGGCGCCAGTTCTGCCAATGGCCAGGCGCTCATAAGGTCATAGCGTCCACGCTTGGCACTCGGTCGCCCGGCATCCAGCAGTACGGCACCGGGGGCCTGGCGAATGCGCTGGAAGTAGTCGCTGGGGTCGGTGCGGTAAGGAAGAGGGTGCAGAGAGCAGCTGGGCATGCGTGGCAATCGAATGGGTTGAAAGAGCGATTGTAGTCCGCCGCTTATATTCATCCTAGGGCTTCGGCCAGGTTTGCTCCGGTACGCTCGGCTGATTAGTATGGAGTCGTGACAGAATGTTGAACTGCCGTACCAAAACAATAATGAATGAAGGAATCCAGTCCATGGATGTAGTGATCGGCCCAGCCGCTGGAAGCCTGCTGCGTTCAAAACTGTCGCCGCCCCAGGCATCCTTGGATTATCTGACAAGGCCCCAGGTGGAAGTCGCGCTTTCGGCCCACCCCAATGCCCGCCTCGTGCTGTTTTGCGCGCCTGCTGGCTTTGGCAAGACCACCGCGTTGGCAATGCTGGTCGAGCAGCGTCGTCAGGCCGGCAGCGCTGTTGCCTGGCTATCGCTGGGCTCTGCTGATGATGAGCCGGTACGTTTCTTCCAGCAACTGATCGAAGCATTGGGGCGTGCACTGCCCGGCCTGGGTGATTACGCCCTGGGCTACCTGCGCAATACCATGCGGGTGCCGGTCGAGGCCGTGATGGAAAGTCTACTGGTGGATCTGTCGCAGCGTTCGGAGCCGCTGCTGCTGGTGCTCGACGATCTGCATCTGATCCAGGATGGTGAGCTGCTCGCTGCACTCAATCGCCTGGTCAAGATGGCGCCCCCGAATTTTACCCTGGCCATCGGCAGCCGTTCGCAGCCCGCCCTGAGTCTTGCCACGTTACGCGCCAAGGGATTGTTGCTGGAACTGGGCAGTGATGAGCTCAGGCTCAATCCTGAAGAGACGCGCGGTTATCTGGAGCGCAGCGGCCTGCAGCTCGATCCAGAGACGTTCGGCGCGCTTTACCGTCATACCGAGGGCTGGGTGGTGGGGGTGCATCTGGCCAGCTTGTGGCTGCGCAACCACCCGCAACCGACCGAGCGCCTGGCCGAGTTGGGCGCAGACAAGAACGTGGTTGGCGATTACCTGCTGCGCTCGGTGTTCGAGCAGTTACCTGGCGAGCGCCAGGAACAGCTGTTGGCGCTAGGAGTGGCGCAGCAGCTCAGTGGCGAGCTGGTCAATGCCCTGACCGCGCGTCAGGATGGCCAGCAACTGCTGGAAGAGCTGGAGGCCATGCAGCTGTTTCTCCTGCCCATGGATCGCGAACGCCAGTGGTATCGCTTCCATAATCTGTTCGCCGAGTTTCTCCGCAGTCGTCTCAAGGATCGCGACCCGGAGCGCTTCAAGCAGCTGCATTTCAATGCCAGTCTGTGGTTCACCAACCACCATATGCAGAACCTGGCCATCGAGCACGCCTGCCTGGCCGAAGATGCCGAGATGCTCGCCGCGCTGCTCGACGGCTGCGGTCTGGAGCTGATCAATCGCGGCCAGCTCAACCTCATCTACAAATGGCGACAGCATGTGCCGGACGAAATCGCCGCGCGCTTTCCGGTGCTGGTGCTTGCCGATGTCTGGACCCGTGCGGCCGAGCTGGGCCTGAACGAGGCCAACGGTATGCTCGATGAGCTGCTGGAGCGCTGGGCCGATTCGCGCACCAGTGGGCCGCTGAGCGACAAGGTGCTGGCGACTCTGGCGATCAAGGCGGTGATTGCCTTGCAAAAGGATGACCTGGATACCTGCGTCGATCTGGCGCGGCGCATCGAGGCGCAACTGGGGCAGCACACCGCGTTTCTCGAAGTGGCGATCCTCACCGTTGGCGCCCTGGCCAACGTCATGCTTGGCCAGGCCGAGCAGGCGCGCAAACTGCTGGCGCTGGCGCAACAGCGCAACCATTTCCTTGAAGGCCGTTACCTGGACATGCAGTTGGCCAACGTGGAAGTGCTCCTGTGTCTGGAGCAAGGGCGGGTAAAGCAGGCGCAGCTGCTGTTCGAGCAGTTGCGTGCGCGGATGATGCCCTGGTTCGGCGAAAAGTCCCGAGCCCTGGTTCTGCCAACCATCAGCGAGTCGCTGATCGCCTATCACCAGGGCCGCCTGGACGGTCTGCAGGATCGGCTGCGCTGGGCGTTGGCCACGGTCGACGTGATCAACCCGATCGACCTGTATGCCCAGGCGATGCTTTGCCTGGCACGGGTTCAGCGCCAGCAGGACGCGCCGAAAGAAGCGATTGCTACTCTGGTGCTGATGCAGAACCTGGCGGCGCGCAATCAATCCTGGCGTTTCTACGTGCAGGCCGTAGGCGAGGAAATTGCGCTGATTCTGCAGGAACCGATGGCTGACCGCAGCAAGCGTGCAGAACAGCGTCTGAAGTCGGTGGATTGGAGCAAGCTGGCGGGGTATTACACGCAGCGCAGTTTCAATCCGGTGCCGTGGGTGCTCGGTCTGACCCGTGTTCGTCTGCAGCAGGCGCGGGGCCATTTCAGCGAGGCGCTGCATGAGATCACCCAGTTGCGCAGCCAGTTGCAGGATGGCCGGCATGGGCTGCATCAGCTGCGCCTGGATCTGCTCGCTGCGCTGAGCTACCAGCGCCTGGGCTACCGGGAGCGTGCGCAGAGCCTGCTGGTGCAATGCCTGATTGGCGCCGAGCGGGAAGAGGCGCGCAGCCTGTTCATCGAGGAAGGCGAAGCCATACGCCAGTTGCTGCAGCAGTTGGAATCCGTCGAGCGCCAGCCGGCGCTGCAGGCGTTCATCCGCAGTCTGTTGAGCGCCTGGCCCGGCCAGGAATCGCCGCATGCCATTGCCGTGCTGGAGGAGGGGCTGACCGAGCGCGAGCGAGAGGTGGTCTGTCTGGCCGCCAAGGGCATGTCCAATGATGAGATCGGCCAGCAGTTGGCGCTGGCCCTGGGTACCGTCAAATGGCACCTGCACAACATCTACGAAAAGCTCAAGGTGCGTAATCGTACTCAAGCCATCCGCCGTGCCCGCGAGCTGAGCCTACTCGAATCATGAATAGCCAGAATCCGTCCTGCCAATCCGCTGTGCCGCTGTTGCGTACCAAGCTGTATCCCGCCCATGCCGAGGGCGCACCGCTGCTGGAGCGCGCGGCCTTGCTCGAGCGTTTGCTGGACGCCAGCGAGCAGCGCCTGATCGTGCTCAGCGCACCCGCCGGCTTTGGCAAGAGCACTGTCCTCAGCCAACTGCGTAGCCGTTTGCAGGGGCAGGGGGCACGGGTCGCCTGGCTGTCGTGCGATGAAAGCGATAGCGAACCGGCGAGGTTTCTGCAGTATCTGGTTGCGGCGGTTGCCGCCACCTGTCCTGGCTTCGGCAGTAGCGCCGCGGCGCTGTTGCAGGGCGAGATCAGTTGGCCGCTGGAGGCGGTGATAGATGCGCTGCTCGACGATCTGAAAGACCTGCCGGAAACGCTCTATCTGATGCTCGACGACTTTCACCGCATTCGCCATCCATCCCTCGGTCAAGGCGCGCGCTATCTGATCGAGCGCCTGCCCAAGCAAGTGCGCCTGGTGGTCAGCACGCGTTATCAGCCGCGCTTTCTCGAAGAGCCGCCGTCGCTCGGCGCCTGGGCGTTCTGGCTCAAGGCCGAGGACCTGCGTCTGACTCGCGCGGAAACGGCTGCGTATCTGCGCAACATCAAAGGTCTCGCGCTTGAGGAAAGTGAACTCAACCAGCTGTATACGCGCACGGAAGGCTGGATCACTGCGCTGCACCTGGCGGCGCTGGCCTTGCCGCGCCAGCGCGATCGCACGGCCTTTCTCGCCGGGCTGTCAGGGACCGAACGCAACATCGCCGATTATCTGGCCGAAGATGTGGTGGCCAGCCTGCCGGAAACAGTGCAGCTGTTTCTCGACCAGACCTCGGTCCTCGACGAATTCAACGCGGAGTTGTGCAACGCGCTGACTGGGCGCCAGGACGGTCGCGACATGCTGCGCCGGCTGCAGGCCGAGCAACTGTTCGTGATCGCGCTGGACGAGCAGGGCCAATGGTTCCGTTATCACCACCTGTTTGCTGACTTCCTTCAGGGGCGTCTGGCCAGGCGCGGCGATCCGGTTCATCTGCTGCACGCCGCTGCGCGCTGGTGCGAAAACCATGATCTGGCCGACAAGTCGATCAAGTACGCCCTGCGCGCTCGCGATTATGCTTTCGCTGCCGAGCTGCTGGAGCGTCAGGGCGCGCGTCTGATCGCCGGTAATCGGGTCTATGGCATCCTCGCCATTCTCAAGGACATCCCACCGCTGGTGATCACCGAGCAGCCGGTGTTCCAGATCTTCTATGCCTGGCAGCTGGCCTTTGAACAGAAGTTTGCCGAGTCCGAGGCATTGATCGAGGAGGTCAGCGCACGCCTGACGCAAGGGCGTGGCACGGGCATCCACTTCGGCCTGATCGAACTGCTGGCTGCCGCTCAGGTGCTCAAGGCCCTGGTGTTGCTCTATCAGGACAAACTCGACGCCTGCCTCAAGGTCGCCAGTCACTGGCTGGCGCTGGTACCAAAGAATCAGCCGGTATTTCGCGCCAGCCTGGCCTGCGTGCAGGCTGCGGCGTTCGCTCTGCTCGGTGAGTTCAGTGAGGCGGCCAAGGCGATTGCCGTGGCGCGGGAGAACCTGCGTCAGTGCGAGAGTGAGTACCTGCACGTGATGGCCAGCCTGATCGAAGCGCTGATCTGCAAGGAGTACGGCGAACTGGAGCGTGGCCGCTCCCTGGCCGAGGCCGCGCGGGCAAGGGTCGAGCAGGTGTTTGGGCGGCGCAGCCGGGTTGGTGGTCCGCTCGGGCTGGCTTATGCCGATCTGCTTTACGAACAGGATCGCCACGCTGCGATTCTCGCCGAGCTGCCGCTGGCCACCACCTGGCGTGATGTTGCCACGCCGGTGGAGTTGATCAGCCGCGGCAAGCTGGTCATGGCGCGTGCGCGCTTCTTTGCCGGTGCCGGTGAGCAGGGGCTGGAAGAACTCGACGAGTGGTTGAGCGGTTTGCAGGGGCCGGGCTACGAGCGGGTATTCGCCATCGCCATGGGTTGCAAAGTACAGTTCCTGTTGTGGCTACGCAGGCCCAACGAGGCGCAGCGTATTTATCTGCAGTTGGAGCGGCATCTCGCTGTACTGCCCATCGAGCGCTATGGCGATGCGCATACGGCGCTGGCGCTGAGCCAGGCGCGCCTGGCGCTGAGCGAGCAATGGGCGGAAAGAGCCCAGGCCAGCCTGGAGGCGTGCCTGGCCAAGCAGGGAGCGGACCACCAGCGTGATCGGCGCCTGCACCTGAGCCTGCTGCTGTCAGTGGCTTACTGGAGCAAAGGTAACGGCGAAAAAGCCTTCGCGCTGTTGCAGGCGACACTCGAAGAGGCCTGGCAATGTGGCTATCGCCGCTTGTTTCAGGACGATGCACTGTGGCTGCTGCCACTCTGGAATGCCTGGAGCCGCGCCGAGCCCAAGTGTGCCGCTGTCTGGCAGGGCGTTGCCGAAATGCTACGCGAGCAGTGTCGCAGGTTGGCTATCGATCCAGAAAGTCTCGAGGAAAATCAGGGGGTCAGCCATCGCGAGCGGGAGATATTGCGGCTCGTGGCAGCGGGGCTGTCGAATCGCGATATCGCCGAGGCGGTGCACTTGTCCGAGGCCACCATCAAATGGCACCTGCATAACCTGTTTTCCAGGTTGGGCGTACGCAGCCGCACGCAAGCCGTACTCAAGGGCAAGAGCCTGGGGCTACTGAGCGAGGCATGAGACGGTGGGGTGAGGGGGGGGCGAGCCGGCGAGGGTGCATCGAGCGAGTCGTAAGGTGCGGCGGCACCTTACGACGTTCGCTGGTCAGATTTCCTTGCTGGCGATGTGACCAAACAGCTCCTGGGAGAAACGCACGCGCTCTTCTGCGTCTTCCTGAATGCCCTTGGCTTTCAGTTCTTCCAGGCGGGCTTCCACGGCATGGGCGCGGTGGGTCAGGCCACAGTCATTGGCGATCTGGATATTCAGACCCGGGCGGGCGTTGAGCTCGAGAATCAGCGGGCCCTTGTCCTGATCCAGCACCATGTCCACGCCGATGTAACCCAGGCCGCACAACTCGTAGCAGCCGGCAGCGAGCTTCATGAAACCGTCCCAGTTTGGCAGTTGCACGCCGTCCACCGCGTTGGTGGTGTCCGGGTGCTTGCTGATCTTGTTGTTCAGCCAGGTGCCACGCAGGGTGACGCCAGTGGCCAGATCCACACCCACGCCGATGGCGCCCTGGTGCAGGTTGGCCTTGCCGTTGGACTGGCGGGTTGGCAGACGCAGCATGGCCATCACCGGGTAGCCCATCAGCACGATGATGCGAATGTCCGGCACGCCTTCGTAGCTGATGCTCTTGAAGATGGTGTCCGGGGTGACGCGGTACTCGATCAGCGCACGGTCGCGGTGACCGCCGAGCGAGTACAGGCCGGAGAGGATGCTGGAAATCTGCTGCTCCAGCTCCTCGTGGCTGACGATCTTGCCGGACACCGTCTTGAAGCGGTCCTCGAAGCGGTCGGCGATGACCATGATGCCGTCACCGCCCGCGCCCTGCGCCGGCTTGATGACGAAATCGGTGCGCCCGGCGATGATCTCGTCGAGCTTGTCGATTCCCTTCTCGGTGTCGATGATGCCGTACAGTTCCGGCACATCGATGCCGGCCTCGATGGCCCGCTCCTTGGTGATGATCTTGTCGTCGACGATCGGGTACAGGTGCCGTTTGTTGTACTTCAGCACGTAGTCCGCGTTGCGTCGGTTGATGCCCATGATGCCCTTGGCTTCAAGGGCCTTCCACGTCTTGATCAGGCCGAACATGGTCTTAGTCCTTGAGGAAGGCTTTGAAACGGAACAGTTCGGTCAGGCGGTAGCCGCGGTAACGCCCCATCGCCAGCATGAAGCCCACCAGGATCAGCAGGATCGCCGGGAAGGTGAACACGAAGTACACCAGCTCCGGCACGCTCATCAGCAGGTGCGCGATGGTGGCGGCGAACAGGGTGCCGATGGCGACCTTGAAAGCATGGCTGCCGCCACGTTCTTCCCAGGTGATCGACAGACGCTCGATGGTCATGGTCAGAATCACCATCGGGAACAGCGCAACCGACAGGCCGCGTTCCAGGCCCAGCTTGTGGCTGAACAGGCTGATGGCGGCGATCAGTACCACGACGAAGGTCAGCACCACCGACAGGCGCGGCAGCATCTGCAGCTTTAGATGTTCCAGATAGGAGCGTAATGACAGACCTAGCGCGGTGATCACGGTGAACAGGAAGATGCCGAAGCCCAGTTGGGTTTCGCGGAAGGCGAGGGCGATCAGCACCGGGGTGAAGGTACCCAGGGTCTGCAGGCCGCCGAGGTTGCGCAGGATCAGGATGACCAGCACGCCGATCGGGATCATTACCATGATCATGAACGTCTGCTGGGTCTGCAGCGGCAGGCCGTACAGCGAGTATTCAAGGAAACTGGCGTCGGTGTTCTCATCGGTCAGTTTGGCCAGTCGGATGGCGTTCATCTCGCTGTTGTTCAGGCTGAAGCTGACTTGCGCCTGACGGCCGCCTTCGAGGCTGACCAGATCACCGTCGCCGATCCACCAGACCAGGCGGTCTTCCGGCAGGCCCTGCTCACCGGATTCCGGGTTGAAGTACAGCCATTTCTGGCCATTGAAGCTACGCAGCCACAGCTCCGGCGACTGAGCGACCTCGGCCTGCAGGCGAATGGTGTGTACGCGCTCCATCGGCACGTGGGCGATGGACAGCAGCAGGTCGACGACCTTGGCCTTGTTGGCGGTGGAGGCATCGCCGCCGAGCAGCAGTTTCACGTTGTCATCGTTGACGTTGTTGGCGCGCTTGATGGTTTCGCTGATGAAGGTCTCGACATCCGCCGAGTGCTGGCGAATCGGTGCCAGCAGGGCTTCGGCTGCGATTTTCTCGGGGCCTTCGACCGGGATGCTGTCGCGGAAGATCGGGCCTTTTGCAGGCGCTTGCTCGCCGCTGTAACGCTTGCTCAGAACCAGTCGGTAATAGAGGGTCTGCTTGCCATTGGCACGACGTGCCGACCAGGTGACGCGGCGGTTGCCGTCGACACGGTTGACGCTGACGCCGTAATTGTTGGAGATGAAACTCTCGTTGAGGCTCACGTAATCCTGGTTCAGCGGCGGCACGAACATCTGCAGCTTCACCGGCTCACGCGGCGTCGCCTGGAATTCGACCTTGGCATCGATGTTCCACAGATCGTCGGTCTCGTCCTCGGTCACCGGGATGCCGAGAATGAAGATTTGGTATGCCGTAATCAGAACGCCCAGGGCCACCAAGAGGGTGATCAGGACTTTCAGATGCAGGTTCAGAGAGCGCATGGGAATTACTCGCCAGGGGTTGCGTCATTGGTGCAGTCGGGTTTGCCGGCTGCATATTTAAGGCTTGGATCGACCATGGCTTCGAAGTGCTTGAGCGCTTCGGAGCCGATCAGAAGCGGGTATTGGAATGCGCTTCGGTCGGTCAAGTTCACTTCGATCGTGCGCAGGGTCTGGCCCATGCACAATTCAAGGTCGATTACCGGACGTGCCGTATAGGTCTTGCCTTCATCGGGGTCGAAATCGCCAGCACGGCGTTTGATCTTGCTGATTCGCGCCAGCGGACGCTCGATGGTGCGCTCATGGGCATCGTCGATGGCCAGCACGAAACGCACCCAGGTTTCTCCGTCACGCTTGAAACGTTTGATATCGCGGGCGCTCAAGGACGCAGTTTTGGCGCCAGTGTCGAGTTTGGCGGCTACCTGCAGGTCCAGTTCTTCTACGTGAATATATTCATTCAGACCATAGATCGACTTGCCCATGGCCAGAGCCGGGCAGGACAAGGTCAGCAGGCAGATCAGCAAAGAGAAGGGTTTCAGTCTCATGTGTCCTTGAGAAGGTATTGCCAGGGGCGGGATGGAGGGCAGCAACTGGCAGGCATCCTGCCATACAACTTTCTGCCGTGAAGTCTAGCAGGCATGGCAAAAGGCGATGGCCGGGCATGAACGGGCGGATTCTAACATGGGGATTTTCCGTGCTGACAGACGCTTATGTAGCTTTCTGCAAGTAAGGTGGCGGTTTGCCTGGTCGGGCGGGCTGGAGATATTGTCGACAATACTTTGGTCTGCTTTGACCTTTTCGGCTTTGTGACGTAGTTTTATCGCCATTGAAAGTTATTGGTGTCGACAATCATGCTGCTTGAATCAGATGTGTCTACAGCGCCGCAGGTGGATTCGGAAACACTTTCCGAGCACGTCTTCCGTCTGATCCAGGCCGCCATCGTCAAAGGCGAGATCGCCCCGGGTAGCAAGATTTCCGAGCCCGAGCTGGCGCGCACCTATGGCATCAGTCGTGGTCCGCTACGCGAGGCCATTCACCGTCTGGAGGGGCAAAAGCTGCTGGTGCGTGTGCCGCATGTGGGGGCGCGGGTGGTATCGCTCAGTCATGCCGAGTTGGTCGAGCTGTACGAGATTCGCGAGTCGCTCGAAGGCATGGCCTGCCGCCTGGCGGCCGAGCGCATGACTCAGCAGGAGATCGACGAGCTGCGCCGGGTGCTGGAGCTGCATGAGCAGGATGCTGCGTTCAAGGCTGGTGTCGGCTACTACCAGCAGGAAGGCGACTTCGACTTCCATTATCGGATCATCCAGGGCAGCGGCAATCGCACCCTGGCCAAGCTTTTGTGCGACGAGCTGTACCAACTGGTGCGTATGTACCGCCTGCAGTTTTCCACCACACCCAATCGGCCGCATCAGGCCTTCGCCGAGCACCACCGCATTCTCGACGCCATCGAAGCTCGCGACGGTGAACTGGCCGAACTGCTGATGCGCCGCCACATCGGCGCCTCCAAGCGCAATATCGAGCGCCACTACGCCTCCCAAAACGGACAGCAAGCGCTCATCCCTTCATCCAAGACTCGAGGTGATTCATGACCCAGTTTTCCGCCGGCCAGCGTTTCCGTCAGGCCCTTGCCGAAGAGCAACCGCTGCAGGTGATCGGCGCGATCAACGCCAACCATGCATTGCTGGCCAAGCGTGCGGGTTTTCGCGCCATCTACCTGTCCGGTGGCGGCGTGGCGGCCGGTTCTCTCGGCTTGCCGGATCTGGGCATCAACACCCTGGATGACGTGCTCACAGACGTACGCCGCATCACCGATGTCTGCGACCTGCCGCTGCTGGTGGACATCGACACCGGCTTTGGCCCCTCGGCCTTCAACATCGAGCGCACCATCAAGAACCTGATCAAGGCCGGCGCCGCAGCTGCGCACATTGAGGATCAGGTCGGAGCCAAGCGCTGTGGCCACCGTCCGGGCAAGGAGATCGTCTCCTGCGAGGAGATGGCCGACCGCGTCAAGGCTGCTGCTGACGCCAAGACCGACCCGGACTTCTTCCTGATCGCCCGCACCGACGCCATCCAGGCCGAGGGTGTGGATGCCGCCATCGAGCGTTGCCAGGCCTACGTCGAGGCAGGTGCCGATGGCATCTTTGCCGAGGCGGCCTACGACCTGCCCACCTACAAGCGTTTCGTCGAGGCGCTGAAGGTGCCGGTGCTGGCCAATATCACCGAATTCGGCGCCACGCCGCTGTTCACCCGCGACGAGCTGGCTTCGGTCGGCGTGGCTATCCAGCTCTATCCGCTGTCGGCCTTCCGCGCGGCGAACAAGGCGGCCGAAAGTGTTTACACCTCGATCCGCCAGAACGGCCACCAGAAGGATGTGATCGAGCTGATGCAGACCCGCGCCGAACTCTACGACCGCATCGGCTACCACGCCTTCGAGCAGAAGCTCGACGCGCTGTTCGCTGCTGGCAAGAAATAAGGCTGTAGCCCGGATGCAATCCGGGAATGGTTATCGTGGTTGTCGGATTGCCTCCGGGCCACGCGCGTAGAGCACGAGCAAGTAGGGTGGCCCGGGCGGCGATCCGTTTCAGCCACCGCATCAGTGCTGCTGGTGGGCTGAAGCCCACCCTACGCAAAGCGCAATAGAACAAAAAGAGTCGAGGAGATAGCGATGAGCACCACTGAAACCACCACCCCTGGCTTCAAACCGAAGAAATCCGTCGCCCTGAGCGGCACCGCCGCCGGCAACACCGCGCTGTGCACCGTTGGCCGCACAGGCAACGACCTGCATTACCGTGGGTATGACGTGCTCGATTTCGCCAACTGCTGCGAGTTCGAGGAGATCGCCCACCTGTTGGTGCACGGCAAGCTGCCCAACGTCGCCGAACTGGCCGGCTACAAGGCCAAGCTCAAGGCCCTGCGCGGCCTGCCGGCCGGGGTCAAGGCCGCCCTGGAAACCCTGCCGCCCTCGGCCCACCCGATGGACGTGATGCGCACCGCTGTGTCCGTGCTTGGCTGTCTGGCGCCGGAGAAGGACGATCACAACCACCCTGGTGCCCGCGATATCGCCGACAAGCTGATGGCCTCTCTGGGCTCGGCGCTGCTGTACTGGTACCACTACAGCCACAACGGCAAGCGCATCGAGGTGGACACCGACGACGACTCCATCGGCGGCCACTTCCTGCACCTGCTGCATGGTGAGAAGCCACGCGAGTCCTGGGTGCGCGCCATGCACACCTCGCTGAACCTGTACGCCGAGCACGAGTTCAACGCCTCGACCTTCACCTCGCGGGTGATCGCCGGTACCGGTTCCGATCTGTTTTCCTGCATCGCCGGCGCCATCGGCGCGCTGCGCGGGCCGAAGCACGGCGGCGCCAACGAGGTGGCCTTCGAGGTGCAGAAGCGCTACGACAGCCCGGACGAGGCCGAGGCTGACATCCGTGAGCGGGTAGGGCGCAAGGAAGTGGTGATCGGCTTCGGTCACCCGGTCTACACCGTCAGCGACCCACGCAACAAGGTGATCAAGGAAGTGGCCCGCGAGCTGTCCGTGGAGCAGGGCAACACCAAGATGTATGACATCGCCGAGCGACTGGAAAGCGTGATGTGGGAGATCAAGAAGATGTTCCCCAACCTCGACTGGTTCAGCGCTGTGAGCTACCACATGATGGGCGTGCCCACCGCCATGTTCACCCCGCTGTTCGTCATTGCCCGTACCGCCGGCTGGTCCGCCCACGTTATCGAGCAACGCATCGACGGCAAGATCATCCGTCCGAGCGCCAACTACACAGGCCCCGAAGACCTGAAGTTCGTGCCGCTCAAGGATCGTAAATAACCATGAATGACACCGTGAATAGCCAATACCGCAAGCGCCTGCCCGGCACCGCGCTGGATTACTTCGACGCCCGTGAGGCGGTCGAGGCGATCCAGGCCGGCGCCTGGGCGAGGCTCCCCTACACCTCGCGCGTGCTCGCCGAGCAGCTGGTGCGCCGCTGCGATCCGCAGGATCTGACCGCCTCGCTGGAGCAGCTGGTCCACCGCAAGCGCGACCTGGACTTTCCCTGGTACCCGGCGCGCGTGGTCTGCCACGACATCCTTGGCCAGACCGCACTGGTCGACCTGGCCGGCCTGCGTGACGCCATCGCAGAAAAAGGTGGTGACCCGTCCAAGGTCAACCCGGTGGTGCCGACCCAACTGATCGTCGACCACTCCCTGGCCGTCGAGGCAGCGGGATTCGACCCGGACGCCTTCGAGAAGAACCGCGCCATCGAGGATCGCCGCAATGAGGATCGCTTCCACTTCATTGACTGGACCAAGACCGCGTTCAAGAACGTCGACGTGATCCCGGCCGGTAACGGCATCATGCACCAGATCAACCTGGAGAAGATGAGCCCGGTGATCCAGGCGCGCGGCGGCATCGCCTTCCCCGACACCTGCGTCGGCACCGACTCGCACACCCCGCACGTCGATGCCCTGGGCGTGATCGCCATCGGCGTCGGCGGCCTGGAAGCCGAAACGGTGATGCTTGGCCATCCATCGATGATGCGTCTGCCTGATATCGTCGGCGTCGAGCTGACCGGCAAGCGCCAGCCTGGCATCACCGCCACCGACATCGTTCTGGCGATTACCGAGTTCCTGCGCAAGGAGCGCGTGGTCGGTGCCTGGGTCGAGTTCTTTGGCGAGGGCGCCGACAGCCTGACCATCGGCGACCGCGCCACCATCTCCAACATGTGCCCGGAATACGGTGCCACCGCCTCGATGTTCTATATCGACGGCCAGACCATCGATTACCTCAAGCTCACCGGGCGCGAGCCGGAGCAGGTGGCGCTGGTGGAGAACTACGCCAAGACCCTCGGCCTATGGAGCGATGCGCTGCAGACCGCCGAGTACGAGCGCGTGCTGCGCTTCGATCTGGGCAGCGTGGTGCGCAACATGGCTGGTCCGAGCAACCCGCATCGCCGCCTGCCCACTTCGGCGCTGGCCGAGCGCGGCATCGCCGACGAGACCAAGCTGCAAGCCGGCAAGGGCGAAGAAGCCCAGGGCCTGATGCCTGACGGCGCGGTGATCATCGCCGCCATCACCAGCTGCACCAACACCTCCAACCCGCGCAACGTCATCGCCGCCGGTCTGGTGGCGAAGAAGGCCAACGCCCTGGGCCTGGTGCGCAAGTCCTGGGTGAAGACCTCCTTCGCACCGGGTTCCAAGGTCGCCAAACTGTACCTGGAAGAAGCCGGTCTGCTGCCGGAGCTGGAGAAACTCGGCTTCGGTATCGTTGCCTACGCCTGCACCACCTGCAATGGCATGTCCGGCGCGCTGGAACCAAAGATCCAGAAGGAAATCATCGACCGCGACCTGTACGCCACCGCCGTGCTCTCGGGTAACCGCAACTTCGACGGGCGCATCCATCCCTATGCCAAGCAGGCCTTCCTCGCTTCGCCGCCGCTGGTGGTGGCCTATGCGATTGCCGGCACCGTGCGTTTCGATATCGAACAGGACGCGTTGGGCACCGATGCTCAGGGCAACCCGATCACGCTGAAGGACTTGTGGCCCAGCGATGAGGAGATCGACGCCATAGTCGCGGCGAGCGTGAAGCCCGAGCAGTTCAAGCAGATCTATATCCCGATGTTCGACCTGGGCAGCGTGCAGGAGGCCGAGAGCCCGCTGTACGATTGGCGGCCGATGAGCACCTATATTCGCCGTCCGCCTTACTGGGAAGGCGCTCTGGCCGGCGAGCGCACGCTCAAGGGCATGCGTCCGCTGGCGATCCTGCCGGACAACATCACCACCGATCACCTGTCGCCGTCCAACGCCATCCTGGCGGACTCGGCCGCCGGTGAGTACCTGGCGAAAATGGGCCTGCCGGAAGAGGACTTCAACTCCTACGCCACCCACCGCGGCGACCACCTGACCGCGCAGCGCGCCACCTTCGCCAACCCGCAACTGGTCAACGAGATGGCCGTGGTCGATGGCCAGGTGAAGAAGGGCTCGCTGACCCGCGTCGAGCCGGAAGGCAAGGTGATGCGCATGTGGGAGGCCATCGAAACCTACATGAATCGCAAGCAGAACCTGATCATCGTCGCCGGCGCCGACTACGGCCAGGGTTCGTCCCGCGACTGGGCGGCCAAAGGCGTTCGTCTGGCGGGTGTCGAGGTGATCGTCGCCGAAGGCTTCGAGCGTATTCACCGCACCAACCTGGTGGGTATGGGCGTGCTGCCGGTGGAGTTCAAGCCGGGCACCACACGCTTGACCCTGGCCCTGGACGGTACCGAGACCTATGACGTGGAAGGTGACATTTCGCCGCGCTGCGACCTGACTCTGGTGGTCAATCGCCGCAACGGCGAGGTGGTCAAGGTGCCGGTCACCTGCCGCCTGGACACCGCTGCGGATGTCAGCGTGTACCTGGCCGGCGGCGTGTTGCAGCGCTTCGCCAAGGACTTCCTCGAAGGCGCGGTGGCGTGATGTAACGACTGGCCCGCGAGCGGGCCGGTACAACTTCTGTAGGAGCGAGCTCTGCTCGCGAACCAAGCTTCGTTGCGAGGCTATTCGCGAGCAGAGCTCGCTCCTACGAAAAGCCGGTAGCGCGAGGCCCGGATGCAATCCGGCGAAAAGCGAGCACCGTCATTCCCGGATGGCATCCGGGCTACTTTTCAGGACTGCAGCCATGGCTTATCTGCCGCAAGTGAAAATCCCCGCCACCTACATGCGTGGCGGCACCAGCAAGGGCGTGTTCTTCCGCCTGCAGGATCTGCCTGAGCGTTGCCAGGTGCCGGGCGAGGCGCGCGACAGGCTGTTCATGCGCGTGATCGGCAGCCCCGATCCGTACTCGGCGCAGATCGACGGCATGGGCGGCGCCACGTCGAGCACCTCCAAATGCGTGATTCTGTCGAAAAGCAGCCAGCCCGAGCACGACGTCGATTACCTCTACGGCCAGGTGTCCATCGACAAGGCTTTCGTCGACTGGAGCGGCAACTGCGGCAACCTGTCCACGGCGGCCGGTGCCTTCGCCATCCATGCCGGCCTGGTCGATCCCGTGAGGATTCCCGAGAACGGCACCTGCGTGGTGCGCATCTGGCAGGCCAATATCCAGAAAACCATCATCGCACATGTGCCGGTCAGCAATGGCCAAGTGCAGGAAACCGGCGACTTCGAGCTGGACGGCGTGACCTTCCCGGCAGCGGAGATCGTGCTGGAGTTCCTCGACCCGTCCGACGATGGCGAAGAGGGTGGCTCAATGTTTCCTACCGGCAATCTGGTCGATGACCTCGAGGTGCCCGGTGTCGGTACCTTCAAGGCGACCATGATCACCGCTGGTATCCCGACGATCTTCGTCAATGCCGAGGACATCGGCTACCAAGGCACCGAGCTGCGCGAGGCTATCAACGGCGATCCGGCGCAACTGGCGCGCTTCGAGCAGATCCGCGTTGCCGGTGCGCTGCGCATGGGGCTGATCAAGACGGCCGAGGAGGCTGCGACACGTCAGCACACCCCGAAGATCGCCTTCGTCAGTCCGCCCAAGGACTACCGCACCTCCAGCGGCAAGGAGGTCAAGGCCGGCGAGGTCGATTTGCTGGTGCGGGCGCTGTCCATGGGCAAGCTGCACCACGCGATGATGGGCACCTGCGCGGTGGCCATCGGTACGGCGGCAGCGATTCCGGGCACGCTGGTCAACCTGGCGGCTGGTGGCGGCGAGCGCGAGGCGGTACGTTTCGGCCATCCGTCCGGCACCTTGCGTGTCGGCGCGCAGGCCAAGCGGGTCGATGGTCAGTGGACGGTGACCAAGGCGGTGATGAGCCGCAGTGCGCGCATCCTGATGGAAGGCTGGGTGCGCGTACCCGCTGAAGGCTTTTAGGCCCTGAATGAGAAAAGGCTCGAAGTTTCTAGCCTTTTCCCTTTATAAACATGTGCTTGCAGCGATTATTTAAGGCGTCTTTCAACACCTTTTTCCACCAGAATCTTGGCCGAAATTTCCTCGACCGAGAAATGCGTGGAGTTGATGAAGGCAATGTTTTCGCGGCGAAACAGGCCTTCCACCTCGCGCACTTCGAACTCGCACTGGGCGAAGCTGGCGTAGCGACTGTTGGGCTTGCGCTCGTGGCGGATGGCGGTGAGGCGATCCGGGTCGATGGTCAGGCCGAACAGCTTGTCGCGGTACTTTTTCAGTGAGTCTGGGAGCTGCAGGCGCTCCATGTCGTCTTCGGTCAGCGGGTAGTTGGCGGCGCGGATGCCGTATTGCATGGCCATGTACAGACAGGTAGGCGTCTTGCCGCAGCGCGACACGCCGACCAGGATCAGATCAGCCTTGTCGTAATAGTGGGTGCGCGCGCCATCATCGTTGTCGAGGGCGAAGTTCACCGCCTCGATGCGCTCCATGTAGTTGGAGTGCTGGCCGATGGAGTGTGACTTGCCGACCGAGTAGGAGGAGTGCGAGCTCAGCTCCTGCTCCAGGGGGGAAAGGAAGGTCGAGAAAATATCGATCATGAAACCATTGGCGGTATCGAGGATCGCACGAATATCGCGGTTGACGATGGTGTCGAAGATGATCGGGCGGGCGCCGTCCCTTTCAGCGGCGGCATCGATTTGTTGTACCATGGCGCGCGCTTTTTCGATGCTGTCGATATAAGGGCGCGTCAGTTTGGTGAACTGAATGTTCTCGAACTGTGCGAGCAGGCTCTGGCCCAAGGTTTCGGCCGTGATGCCGGTGCCGTCGGAGATGAAGAAAGCGGTTCGTTTCATTTGCGCCAAAGGCCTTAAGCTGAGTTCGATTCTTGGCTATGATAGGCCGCGTTTTACGCCGGGCCCACCGGGTTCGGCATTGTTACTTATACAAGGGCAAGGCCACAATCGCGCGACCTCGGTCGTTCGACATTGCGCAGCCCACTGAGCTTTTCCAATACAGTTAGTGGAGAGATCACCTTGGTAGAGTACGTAGTTTCCCTCGATAAGCTCGGCAATCACGATGTTGAGCATGTGGGGGGCAAGAACGCATCCCTCGGCGAGATGATCAGTAACCTGGCCGGCGCCGGTGTCTCGGTTCCCGGCGGTTTCGCCACTACGGCTCAGGCCTACCGCGATTTTCTCGAGCAAAGCGGCCTGAATGCGCAGATCCACGCAGCGCTTGACGCACTCGATGTCGATGACGTCAATGCCCTGGCCAAGACCGGCGCGCAGATTCGCCAGTGGGTGATGGACGCCGAGTTCCCGGCCGAGCTGGACAAGCAGATCCGCGAAGCCTTCGCCACCATGAGCGCCGGCAACGACAACATGGCCGTGGCCGTGCGTTCCTCCGCCACCGCCGAAGACCTGCCGGACGCCTCTTTTGCCGGTCAGCAGGAAACCTTCCTCAATATCCGCGGCGTGGACAACGTGATTCGCGCCGCCAAGGAAGTCTTCGCTTCCCTGTTCAATGACCGTGCCATCGCTTACCGCGTGCACCAGGGCTTCGACCACAAGCTGGTCGCTTTGTCTGCCGGTGTGCAGCGCATGGTGCGTTCGGAAACCGGCACGGCCGGTGTGATGTTCACCCTGGACACCGAGTCCGGCTTCCGTGACGTAGTGTTCATCACCGGCGCCTATGGCCTCGGTGAGACCGTTGTGCAGGGCGCAGTGAACCCCGACGAATTCTACGTGCACAAGCCAACCCTGGAAGCGGGCCGCCCGGCGATCCTGCGTCGCAACCTGGGTAGCAAGGCGATCAAGATGATCTACGGCGACGAAGCCAAGGCTGGTCGCTCGGTGAAGACCGTAGAAGTCGACCGTGCCGAGCGTGCGCGCTTCTGCATCACCGACGCCGAGGTCAGCGAGCTGGCCAAGCAGGCGCTGATCATCGAGAAACATTACGGCCGCCCGATGGATATCGAGTGGGCCAAGGACGGTGATGACGGCAAGCTGTACATCGTGCAGGCCCGTCCGGAAACCGTCAAAAGCCGCGCCAGCGCCACCGTGATGGAGCGCTACCTGCTGAAAGAGAAGGGCACCGTGCTGGTCGAAGGCCGTGCCATCGGCCAGCGCATCGGCGCCGGCAAGGTACGCGTGATCCACGATGTATCCGAGATGGACAAGGTGCAGCCAGGCGACGTGCTGGTCTCCGACATGACCGACCCGGACTGGGAGCCGGTGATGAAGCGCGCCAGCGCCATCGTCACCAACCGCGGCGGCCGTACCTGCCACGCAGCGATCATCGCCCGTGAGCTGGGCATTCCGGCCGTGGTCGGTTGCGGCAACGCCACCAGTGTGCTGAAAGACGGCCAGGGCGTGACCGTATCCTGCGCCGAAGGCGATACCGGTTTCATCTTCGAAGGCGAACTGGGCTTCGATATTCGCAAGAACTCGGTCGATGCCATGCCGGATCTGCCGTTCAAGATCATGATGAACGTCGGCAACCCGGATCGCGCTTTCGACTTCGCTCAACTGCCGAACGAAGGCGTTGGCCTGGCTCGCCTGGAGTTCATCATCAACCGCATGATCGGCGTGCACCCGAAGGCGCTGCTGAACTTCTCCAGCCTGCCGCCGGAGATCAAGGACAGCGTCGAGAAACGCATCGCCGGTTACGGTGATCCGGTCGATTTCTACGTCGAGAAGCTGGTCGAGGGTATCAGCACCCTGGCCGCTGCCTTCTGGCCGAAGAAGGTCATCGTGCGCCTGTCGGACTTCAAGTCCAACGAATACGCCAACCTGATCGGCGGCAAGCTGTACGAGCCGGAAGAAGAGAACCCGATGCTGGGCTTCCGTGGTGCTTCGCGCTACATCAGCGAATCCTTCCGTGACTGCTTCGAGCTGGAATGCCGCGCGTTGAAGAAAGTGCGCAACGAGATGGGGCTGACCAACGTCGAGATCATGGTGCCGTTCGTGCGTACCCTGGGTGAGGCCTCGCAAGTGGTCGAGCTGCTGGCCAGCAATGGCCTGGCCCGTGGTCAGGACGGCCTGAAAGTCATCATGATGTGCGAGCTGCCGTCCAACGCCATTCTGGCCGAGGAGTTCCTCGAGTTCTTCGACGGCTTCTCCATCGGCTCCAACGACCTGACCCAGCTGACTCTGGGCCTGGACCGTGACTCCGGCATCGTCGCCCACCTGTTCGATGAGCGTAACCCGGCAGTGAAGAAGCTGCTGGCCAATGCCATCGCCGCCTGCAACAAGGCTGGCAAGTACATCGGCATCTGTGGTCAGGGCCCCTCGGACCATCCGGATCTGGCCAAGTGGCTGATGGAGCAGGGCATCGAGAGCGTGTCGCTGAACCCGGACTCGGTACTCGACACCTGGTTCTTCCTGGCTGAGGCTCAGCCAGCCTGAGGTCTGTGATCGATCCAGAAAGGGCGGGTTGATCCCGCCCTTTTTGGTGGTCATCGCGTTTTGCCAGTCATCCCAAGCCGTCGCCAGCGATATGCAATGTCGCTCTCGGCGGTTTTTTATGCGTGTCGTTGTTCATTTATGGCGTCTCGCCAGTGCGGTCATCTGATCCATGCAAAGCAGTAGTGAGCTTTTCCCCGTTTCCCTGATGAGTGCCGAACTGCGTGGCGATCTCAGTGAAGACGTCTATCTTCTCAAGCCCAACAACAGCCCGGATTCCAGCGTCGAGCTGGCCTTGACCCGGCTCGGTCGCGCAGGGGCAGAAGGCGAGCGCGGCGTGCCCGTGGTATTGCTGCACGGCAGCTTTTCCAATCGGCGCTTCTGGTATTCGCCCAAGGGCATTGGCCTGGGGCCTTACCTGGCGCGCGCGGGATTCGATGTGTGGATCGCCGAAATGCGTGGCCACGGCCTGTCGCCGCGCAACGAAAACTATCGAGACAACCACGTGGCGCAGTACGTGCGCTATGACCTGCCAGCCATTGCTGATTTCATCATCGAGCAGACCGGGCAAGCCGCGCACTGGGTCGGCCACTCCCTCGGTGGCGTGATTCTGGCGGCGGCGCTGGGGGGCGGTTATCTCGACGAGTCGCGTGCGCGTTCTGCGGCAATGTTCGGCAGCCAGGTCAGCCGTATCTACTGGCCGCTCAAGCTGCCGCCTGTGGAGTGGGGCGGTCGCCTGCTGTTGCGTGCCTTTCCCTACCTGTCCGGGCGGCGGCTGAAGCGCGGCCCCGAAGACGAGCCGACCGGCCTGGCACTGGAAACCCTACGCTGGCTCAGGATGTTCGGGCGTTTCGGTGATGCTGATCAGGATTGGTGGGCGGGCCTGACTCAGGTGCGCGTGCCGATTCTGGCGGTAGGAGCTGCAGCCGATCAGCAGGATCCAGCCTGGGCCTGTCGCAAGCTGCTGGAACAGTGCAGTGCGGCGCCGTCGCAGTTCTTGCTGCTGGGCAAGGAGAACGGCTTCTCCAGTGACTTCGGGCATATCGAAATGCTGGTGAGCAAGGATGCGCAGCGCGAGGTGTGGCCCTTGACCGAATACTGGTTGCAGCATCTGCAACTGCCCGCCGGTTTTGCCGAGCAGGCGTCTGCTATAGGTTCTTGAGCTGCTGCTTGAGATCGTCCCGGCCGTTTCTTCGGCACGGGCTTAGCGGTAAGATGTGACGCATCATGTGTGGGCGGTCATTTCAGGTTCAACTGCTTGTTTGTCGTTCATGTCGGGCGAGTTCGCAGCGATAGCGCGATGCTGAATTGTCCCGCTTCAAGCAGGTCCATGAAGGTGGCTGCCTTCTCATCCATTGTCGAAAGGAGTTCTGTCATGCACTACATCACCCCTGATCTGTGCGATGCCTATCCGGAACTGGTTCAGGTCGTCGAGCCCATGTTCGCCAACTACGGCGGCCGCGATTCTTTCGGCGGTCAGATCGTCACCATCAAGTGCCATGAGGACAACTCGCTGGTGAAGGAGCAGGTCGATCTGCCTGGTCAGGGCAAGGTCCTGGTCGTGGATGGCGGCGGCTCCCTACGACGTGCGCTGCTCGGTGACATGCTGGCCGAGAAGGCCGCCAAGAACGGCTGGGAAGGCATCGTCGTATATGGCTGCATCCGTGATGTGGATGTCATCGCGCAGACCGATCTGGGCGTGCAGGCGCTGGCCAGTCATCCGATGAAGACTGACAAGCGCGGCATCGGCGATCTGAATGTGCCCGTCAGCTTTGGCGGCGTGACCTTCAAGCCGGGCGATTATCTGTACGCCGACAACAACGGCATCATCGTTTCCCCGCAAGCCCTGAGCATGCCGGAATAAGCCGATGCAGGATCAGGATTCGGCGTTGCTGCATGCCTTCGTGCTCGATGGCCAGGGCGGTGCACGCAGCATTACTCGCCATGAACTGGATGGCCTGCAGCTAGGCGAGCAGGAAAGCCTGTGGCTGCACTGGGATCGCGGCCAGGAGCAGTCACAGCGCTGGTTACGTGAGCACAGCGGGCTGGATGAATTCAGCTGCAACCTGCTGCTCGAGGAAAATACCCGCCCGCGTCTGTTACCCCTGCCCGACGATGAGCTGCTGTTGTTCTTGCGTGGGGTCAACCGTAATCCCGGCGCAGAACCGGAAGACATGGTTTCGGTACGTATCTTCGCCGATGCCCGGCGGGTTATCTCCCTGCGTCAGCGTCCATTGCTCGCGACCGATGCACTGATTGCCGATCTGTTGGCGGGCAAGGGGCCGAAGACGTCGTCAGAGCTACTCCTGGAGCTCGCCCGTCACCTCACCAGTCGCGTCGATGATCTGATCGCCGAGTTGAGCGAGCAGCTCGACGTCGAGGAGGATGGCCTCGATGGTGATGAGCGGTATCGTCCCGATCACGGCCTGGTGTTGCAGGTGCGTCGGCGTGCGGCCAGCTTGCGTCGGTTTCTCGCGCCGCAGCGCGATCTCTACGCGCAGCTGGTGCGTAATCGACAGCCCTGGTTCGTCGAGGACGACGGTGACTACTGGAACGAGCTTAACAATCGCCTGACCCGCTATCTGGAAGAGCTGGAGCTGATTCGCGAGCGCGTCGGCCTGGTACTGGAGGCGGAAAGCCGGCGTCTCGGTGAGCGCATGAATCGCATCATGTATCGCTTCACCGTGATCACCGGGATGTTCCTGCCGCTGACCTTTCTCACGGGGCTGCTGGGCATCAATGTCGGCGGGATTCCGGGTTCTGAAAGTCCGATTGGTTTCTTCATCGCCTGCGGCCTTATGGTCCTTCTGGCGCTGGGTCAACTGCTGCTTTTTCGACGTTGGCGTTGGCTGTGATGTGTGACTCATCCGCCGGCTACTGCGTCTAGCCGTGACATCCCGTGAGGTGCGCATGCACGATCCATTCGAAGAGTCTCTACGCGATTTGCTCAAGTCCTCGTCGTCCAGCCATGACGACGATGCTTGCCTGCACCGGGTTCTCAAGACCGCCAACCGCCAGGTCGGCGCTGGTGACCTGTTCAGCCTGGTAGGCCACTGGGCGCAGGCCCTGATGATCGCCCTGAACAACGGTTCGGCGCATGTCGCGCCGGTTTCGCGCCGTACCCAATCCTCTGCTTCTGCTGATAAGGCTGACTGAAATGGAACTCGATCCCTGGACCCAAAGCCTGATCTCCGCGATGACCGCATTGTGGACCAAGGTTGCCGGATTCATTCCCAACCTGTTCGTTGCGCTGGTGTTGGTACTGCTTGGCTTCGTCGTGGCCAAGTTGCTCGACACGCTGCTGTCCAAGCTGCTCGGCAAGGTCGGACTGGATCGCCTGATGACAGGTACCGGTCTGACCAAGCTGCTGGCGCGCGTCGGCATTCACGCGCCGGTATCGACCCTGATCGGCAAGATCGTCTATTGGTTCGTGCTGCTGATCTTCCTGGTTTCGGCCGCTGAATCGCTTGGTCTGCAACGGGTTTCCGCGACCCTCGACGTGCTGGCGCTGTACCTGCCCAAAGTCTTCGGCGCCGCCCTGGTGCTGCTTGCCGGTGTGCTGCTGGCGCAACTGGTCAGCAGCCTGGTGCGCGGTGCTGCCGAAGGCGTCGGTCTGGAGTATGCGAACGGGCTGGGGCGGGTCGCGCAAGGTCTGGTCATCATCATCAGCATCTCGGTGGCCATCGGCCAGCTGGAGATCAAGACCGACCTGCTCAACAACGTGATCGCTATCGTGCTGATCTCCGTTGGTCTGGCGGTCGCGCTGGCATTGGGCCTGGGTAGTCGCGATATCGCCAGCCAGATTCTCGCTGGCATTTATGTACGCGAGCTGTATCAGGTCGGGCAACAAGTGCAGGTTGGTGAGGTCGAAGGGCAGATCGAAGAGATCGGCACAGTGAAAACCACCCTGCTGACCGATACCGGTGAGCTGGTATCGGTGGCAAATCGAGTGATGCTCGAGCAACGCGTGAACAGTCGCTGACGCCAATCTGTTATTTTATGCCGCTGCCCGGCAGGCGTGACCTGCCGGGCGCTTTTCGTCCTGACTGTCGGCCCGACTCGTTTTGAACAAAGCCCAGCCCTTGCCCACGCGCTACGACCCCCGCGAGCTCACTGATGAAGAGCTGGTGGCGCGCGCCCACGACGAGCTGTTTCATATAACTCGTGCTTATGAAGAGCTGATGAGGCGCTACCAGCGAACATTATTTAACGTGTGCGCGCGTTATTTGGGGAACGAAAGGGATGCTGATGATGTCTGTCAGGAGGTGATGCTCAAAGTTCTCTATGGCCTTAAGAACTTTGAGGGTAAATCCAAGTTCAAAACTTGGCTCTACAGCATCACCTATAACGAATGCATTACTCAGTATCGAAAAGAGCGGCGAAAGCGTCGATTGGTTGACGCCTTAAGTTTGGACCCGCTCGAAGAGGCTTCCGACGACAAGACACCCAAAGTCGAGGAGCGAGGCGGTCTGGATCGCTGGTTGGTTCACGTCAACCCGATCGATCGCGAGATTCTGGTGCTACGTTTTGTCGCAGAGCTCGAGTTTCAAGAGATTGCCGACATCATGCACATGGGCTTGAGCGCAACGAAGATGCGCTACAAGCGAGCATTGGATCGGTTGCGGGATAAATTTTCGGACACTTCCGAAACTTAGTTCAGCTTCCCGACCACTAAGGGAGTGGCGAACCCTGATAGAATCGCCGCCAAGTTGCCGACTGAAGTTAACGGCGACTTATTAACCACCAAGATGGGGATTTAACGGATGAAAGTAAAAAACACCTTGGGCGTAGTCATTGGCTCTCTCGTTGCCGCAACCTCCTTCGGCGCGCTGGCGCAAGGCCAAGGCGCTGTCGAGGTGGAGGGCTTCGTCAATCGCTACTTCACCGACGTTCAGCGTGATTACGCGCACAACGAAGGCAACCTGTTCGGTGGCAGCATTGGCTACTACCTGACTGACGACGTCGAACTGGCGCTGTCCTATGGCGAATATCACGACCTGCGTGGCGAAGGTTCGCAAGGCAGCAAGAATATCAAGGGCAACCTGACCGACCTGAAGGCCATCTACCACTTCGGTCAGCCGGGTGTTGGTCTGCGTCCGTACGTCTCTGCCGGTTTCGGCCATCAGAGCATCGGCGACGCCAACAGCGGTGGTCGTAACCACTCCACCCTGGCTATCGCTGGCGCTGGTGCCAAGTACTACTTCACCGAAATGTTCTACGCCCGTGCTGGCGTTGACGCTCTGTACAACATCGACCAGGGCGACACCGAGTGGCAAGCTGGCGTGGGTGTTGGTCTGAACTTCGGTGGCGGCAGCAAGCCTGCTCCGGCTCCGGCCGTGGCTGCTGCGCCCGAGCCGATGCCTGAGCCCGCTCCTGAGCCGGTGATGGAAGCTGTTCGCGTTGAGCTGGACGTCAAGTTCGACTTCGACAAAGACCGCGTCAAAGAAGAAAGCTATGGCGACATCAAGAACCTGGCTGACTTCATGAACCAGTACCCGCAGACCACCACCACTGTTGAAGGTCACACCGACTCCGTTGGTAGCGACGCTTACAACCAGAAGCTGTCCGAGCGTCGTGCAAACGCCGTTCGTGACGTTCTGGTCAACCAGTACGGTGTTGACGGTAGCCGCGTGAACACTGCCGGTTACGGTGAAACCCGTCCGGTTGCTGACAACGCCACCGACTCCGGTCGCGCTATCAACCGTCGCGTTGAAGCTGAAGTGGAAGCCCAGATCCAGCAGTAATGCTTCTGGCGCTCCAAGAAAAACCCGGCCTCGGCCGGGTTTTTTCTTTTCTGGAATAAAAAAGCCCGCCGAGGGGGCGACGGGCAAACAACGTCTTCGCAGGAGCGCGAAGCTTTCAGGCATGCAGGAGCTGGGGCATGCTGATCTGTGTGCTGGCGCGGGCGACTTCGCCGATCACCAGAATGGCCGGGCTCTTCAGGGCGAAGGCTGCGGCATCCTCCTGCATTGCGCCCAGTTGGCTGCGGCACTCACGCTGTGCGGGCAACGAGGCGTTCTCGATCATGGCCACCGGCATCTCGGCGCTCATGCCGCCGGCGAGCAGGCCGTCGCGAATATCCGCCAGTTTGGCTACGCCCATATAAACCACCAAGGTGGTGCCGCTCTGCGCCAGTGCCGTCCAGTTCAGGCTGCTGTCGTCCTGGGTGTGGGCGGTGACCAGGGTCACGCCACGGGCCACACCGCGCAGGGTCAGAGGAATGCCGCAGTTGGTGGCGCCGGCCAGCCCGGCGGTGATGCCGTTGACCATCTCCACTTCGATGCCGTGCTCGCCGAGCCAGTCTGCTTCCTCGCTGCCGCGGCCGAAGATGCACGGATCGCCGCCCTTGAGGCGCACCACGCACTTGCCCTGGCGCGCATAGCGCAGCATCAGGCGATGGATGAAGGCCTGCGGGGTGGAGCGGCATCCGCCGCGCTTGCCCACCGAGACGATACGCGCGCCGGGGCAGTGCTCGAGCACGGCCGGGTTGACCAGATCGTCGATCATCACGATCTCGGCCTGGTTCAGCGCCTTGACCGCCTTGAGAGTCAGCAGCTCGGGATCACCGGGCCCAGCGCCCACCAGCCAGACTTTTGCACTCATGTTCACCACCTCTCTCGTGTCACGTGCCGGCGTTTGCCGCTGGTTCCCACGCTCCGGCGTGGAAAGGATTCGGGGGACGCTCTGCGTCCCATGAGACGCGGAGCGTCTCGGCCTGCGTACCCACGCAGAGCGTGGGTACGATCAACTCATGCGTTCACTGCAGTGGGCTGTTGAGCCAGCAGACGTTTGATTTCGGGTACGCAGGAGCCACAACTGGTGCCGCACTTGAGCTCCTGCCTGAGGCCGTCCAGGTCCAGGCCGCGTGCGATGCCGGCGCACACCGCGCCTTCGCTGACGTTCAGGCAGTTGCACAGGGTCTTGCCGCGCGTGTTGGCGGCTGCATTGCCTGGCGGCGCGGAGACCGGGGCGAGCAGCCAGCGACGCAGCTCAGCGTCGGCCTGGCCGTCCAGCCACAGGCTCCTGAGCCATTCGCTGGCGGCGGTTTCGCCGGCCAGGCGGATGCTGACGATGCGGCCATCCTCGATGCGCACGCGCTTGCCCACCGCACGGCGCGGGTCGTCGTAGGCCAGCACCGGACCTTCATTCAGGCGCAGCAGGCGGTCGATCTGCGCCAGCAGCTCGGGTTGCGGCGCCACGGCGCTGGCGGCGCGGATCAGCAGAGCGGGGCGCTCGCGGCCGGTGGGGGTGAGGCTGGCGTAGGCGAACTCCTCGAAGAGCGGACGTAGGGCCTCGAAGCGGCTCTGCACCTCACCCTCGACCAGGGCGAACAGTTGCCAGGGCAGCTCGACCTTGTCCACCTCGACGCCGGCGTGCTTGAGCTCCGGCTGCTTGGACAGCGGATCGAAGGCCGGCTGGGTCAGCACGTTGGTGCCCAGGCCCTTGAGGAAGCGATCACCCCAGTGCATCGGCAGCCAGGCCTGACCGGGGCGCACCGACTCGTCGGCCTGCACCGGCAGGATCAGGCTGCCGCGACGGCTGCGCAGCTTGATCAGATCGCCGTCCTGCAGACGACGGCGGCGCAGCTCGTCCGGGTGCAGGCCGAGCACGGCGGCCTCGACATGGCCGAACAGGCGCGCGGCGGTGCCGGTGCGGCTCATGCCGTGCCACTGATCGCGCAGGCGACCGGTATTGAGGGTCAGCGAGTAACGCGCCTCGCGCTTTTCCTTCGGCGCACGGTAGGGGTCGGCATGAAACTGCGCGCGCCCGCTGGCCGTGGGGAAGCGGCCATTGGCATAGAGCCGCGCGGTGCCGTGGCGTGCGCCGGACGGGAACGGCCATTGCTGGGGACCTTGGTCATCAATCAGCGCGTAGCTCAGCCCCGAGAGGTCGAGGTCGCGCTGGGCGGTCAGGTGCTTGTATTCCTCGAACAGCGCTTCGCTGTCGGCGAAATCGAACAGGCTGGGCAGGCCGGGGCGGAGCAGGGGTTCCAGGCGACGGGCGAAGTCGCAGGTGATCGACCAATCGGGCCGCGCCTCTGCGGGCGCTGGCACGGCGCGGCGGACATGGCTGACGCGGCGCTCGGAGTTGGTCACCGTGCCTTCCTTCTCGCCCCAGCTGGCGGCGGGCAACAGCAGGTCGGCGTAGCGGCAGGTCTCGGTGGTGAAGAAGGCTTCCTGCACCACGACAAAGGGGCAGGCGGCCAGGGCCTCGTGCACCTTGTTCTGGTTCGGCAGCGATTGCGCCGGGTTGGTGCAGGCGATCCACAGCGCCTTGATGCGGCCGTCGTGCACCGCATCGAACAGCTCGATGGCGGACAGCCCCGGCGCCTCCGGCAGGGCGTCGACGCCCCAGTAGGCGGCGACTTCGGCGCGGTGTTCGGCATTGCCCGCCTCGCGGTGGCCCGGCAGCAGGTTGCTCAGGCTGCCGGTCTCGCGGCCGCCCATGGCGTTGGGTTGGCCGGTCAGCGAGAAGGGGCCGGCACCGGGCCGGCCGATCTGCCCGGTGGCCAGGTGCAGGTTGATCAGCGCGCTGTTCTTCGCGCTGCCGGACGAGGACTGATTGAGCCCCATGCACCACAGCGAGAGGAAGGAGGGCGCCTTGCCGATCAGCTCGGCGCAGCGCTGCAGGCTGTCCAGGCTGATGCCGCAGATGTCGGCGGTGGCCGCCGGGCTGTAGTCGCGCACCAGGTTCTTCAGCGCCTCGAAGCCTTCGGTATGGGCGTCGATATAGCGGCGGTCGATCCAGCCTTCCCACAGCAGGATATGCAGGATGCCGTGAAACAGCGCCACGTCGGTGCCGGGCAGGATCGCCAGGTGCAGGTCGGCCAGCTCGCAGGTGTCGGTGCGCCGCGGATCGATGACGATGATCTGCATCTCGGGGCGGCGAGCCTTGGCTTCTTCCAGGCGGCGGAACAGCACCGGGTGGGCGTAGGCCATGTTGGAGCCGGCGATCAGCAGGCAGTCGCTTCGCTCGATGTCTTCGTAACTGCAGGGCGGGGCGTCGGCGCCGAGGCTGCGCTTGTAGCCGACCACCGCGCTGGACATGCACAGGCGCGAGTTGGAGTCGATATTGTGGGTGCCGACCAGGGCGCGGGCCAGCTTGTTGAAGGCGTAGTAGTCCTCGGTCAGCAGCTGGCCGGAGATGTAGAAGGCCACGCTGTCCGGGCCGTGCTCGCGGATGGTCTCGGCGAACACCGCCGCGGCGTGGTCCAGGGCGCTGTCCCAGTCCGTGCGGGTGCGGGCCAGGCCCTTGCCCAGGCGCAGCTCGGGGTACAGGGCGCGGGCATCAAGGTCGCCGGTCAGGTGCAGGGTCGAGCCCTTGCTGCACAGCTTGCCGAAGTTTGCCGGGTGGCTGGGATCGCCGGCGACGCCGAGGATCTTCTCGCCGTCGTGCTCGATCAGCACGCCGCAGCCCACGCCGCAGTAGCAGCAGGTGGAGGCGGTGACTTGAGTGGGGCTGGCCATGTTCGGAGCTCCTGAGGCGCGGGGAGGTTCTGGTGGGAGGGGCTTCAGCCGCGACCGTCACCGCTGAAGCGCCTCCCACGAGGCGGGCTAGTTGCGTTGCGCGAATGCCAGTAGCACGCGGCCGCTCTCCACCTTGGCATGGTGCCGATGGGCGCAGCCCACGTCCGGCGCTACGGCCTCGCCGGACTCCAGCTCGATCTGCCAGTTATGCAGCGGGCAGGCCACGCGCTTGCCGTAGATCAGCCCCTGGGACAGCGGCCCGCCCTTGTGTGGGCAGCGGTCGTCGAGGGCGAATACTTCATCGTTACTGGTGCGGAAGATGGCGATATCGCCTTTCGGCCCGGCGATGATGCGCGAGCCCAGCACGTTGATCTCTTCCAGGGCGCAGATATCCAGCCAGTTCATACGGTGGCCTCCTCGATTTGCACGACCTTGATGGTGTCGAACTCTTTCTTCAGTTGCGGCGTCTCGATGCGTTCCTTCCATGGGTCCTGCTCGAACGACAGGGCGTAGTGCAGGCGCGCAGCCAGGGCCTTGCGGTTGGCCTCGTCTTCCAGCACCGCCTTCTTGATGTGCTCCATGCCGACGCGCTGCAGGTAGTGCACGGTGCGCTCGAGGTAGAAAGCCTCCTCGCGGTACAGCTGGAGGAAGGCGGCGTTGTACTCGCGCACTTCCTCGGCGGTCTTGACCTTGACGAAGAACTCGGCCACCTCGGTCTTGATCCCGCCGTTGCCGCCGATATACATCTCGAAGCCGGAGTCCACACCGATGATGCCGACGTCCTTGATGCCGGCCTCGGAGCAGTTGCGCGGGCAGCCGGAGACCGCCAGCTTGACCTTGTGCGGTGACCACATGTTGAACAGGTCGTGCTCCAGGTCGATGCCCAGCTGGGTCGAGTTCTGCGTGCCGAAGCGGCAGAACTCGCTGCCGACGCAGGTCTTCACCGTGCGGATGGACTTGCCGTAGGCGTGGCCGGAAGGCATGTCCAGATCCTTCCACACCGCTGGCAGGTCGTCTTTCTTGATGCCGAGCAGGTCGATGCGTTGGCCGCCGGTTACCTTGACCATGGGTACGTTGTACTTGTCGGCCACATCGGCGATGCGCCGTAGCTCGGACGGATTGGTCACGCCGCCCCACATACGCGGAACAACGGAATACGTCCCGTCCTTCTGGATATTGGCGTGGGCGCGTTCGTTGATCAGGCGCGACTGCGGATCGTCCTTGGCCTCGCCCGGCCAGGTGGAGATCAGGTAGTAGTTGAGCGCCGGGCGGCAGGTGGCGCAGCCGTTGGGCGTGCTCCAGTTGAGAAACGCCATGGTCTGCGCCATGGACGTCAGGTGCTGCTCGCGGATGGCTTTGCGAATCTGCCCGTGGTTGAGGTCGCTGCAGCCGCAGATGGCCTTCTCGCTCTTGGGCTTGACGTCGGCGGCGCCGCCAACGGTGCTGATCAGGATCTGCTCGACCAGGCCGGCGCAGGAGCCGCAGGAGCTGGCGGCCTTGGTGTGCTTCTTCACCTCGTCGACCGAGAACAGGCCGTTTTCCTGGATGGCCTTGACGATGGTGCCCTTGCACACGCCGTTGCAGCCGCAGATTTCCATGCTGTCGGGCATGTTGGCGGTCTTGTCGGCGCCCTGGTGGCCGACATCGCCGATGGCGCCTTCGCCGAACATCAGGTGGTCGCGGATCTCGCTGACGTTGTGGTTCTCGCGGATCTGGCGGAAGTACCAGCCGCCGTCGGCGGTGTCGCCGTACAGGCAGGCGCCGACCAGCACGTCGTCCTTGATCACCAGCTTCTTGTACACGCCGCCGATGGGGTCGGAGAGGGTGATGGTCTCGGTGCCTTCGCCGCCCATAAATTCACCGGCGGAGAACAGGTCGATACCGGTGACCTTGAGCTTGGTCGAGGTCACCGAGCCCTGGTAGCGGGAGAAGCCGAGCTGGGCCAGGTGGTTGGCGCAGACCTTGGCCTGCTCGAACAGCGGCGCCACGAGACCATAGGCGATGCCGCGGTGACTGGCACATTCGCCGATGGCGTAGACACGCGGGTCATAGGTCTGCATGGTGTCGTTGACCAGGATGCCGCGGTTACAGGCGATGCCAGCGCTCTCGGCCAGCTCGCTGTTGGGGCGGATGCCGGCGGCCATCACCACCAGGTCGGCGGGGATCACCTCGCCGTCCTTGAATTTCACCGCGCAGACGCGGCCTTCGCCGTTGTCCAGCAGCTCGGCGGTGTGCTTGGGCAGGAGGAACTTCAGGCCGCGGTCTTCCAGGGATTTCTGCAGCAAACGGCCTGCGGTGCTATCGAGCTGGCGCTCCAGCAGCCAGTCGCCGATATGCACCACGGTGACGTCCATGCCGCGCAGCTTGAGGCCGTTGGCCGCTTCCAGGCCGAGCAGGCCGCCGCCGATGACCACCGCGTGCTTATGAGTCTTGGCGGTGTCCATCATCGTCTGGGTGTCGGCGATGTCGCGATAGCCGATCACCCCGGTCAGGTCCTTGCCCGGAATCGGCAGGATGAAGGGGTTGGAGCCGGTGGCGATGAGCAGGCGGTCGTACTCGGCCTCGCTGCCGTCGTCGGCGATGACCAAGCGCTTCTTGCGGTCGATCTTGACCACCTTGCGCCCGAGCAACAGCTTGATGTCGTTTTCCGCGTACCAGTTGAGATCGTTGAGCACGATCTCCTCGAAGGTCTGTTCGCCGGCCAGCACCGGCGAGAGCAGGATGCGGTTGTAGTTGGGGTGCGGCTCGGCGCCGAACACGGTGATGTCGTAGAGATCGGGGGCGAGCTTGAGCAGCTCTTCGAGGGTGCGTACACCCGCCATGCCGTTGCCGATCATCACCAGTTTGAGTTTTTGCATGCCGGCCATCTCCTGAAGAAAAATCACGGTCGAAAAATTTGTCGGGAGCAATATTTAACGTCGCTCCGCGACGGCTCGAAGAGTGGCCGCCAGGGATGGCAGGCCATAAAAAAACAAAAAAGGCGTCCCGCTAGTCACCTAGCGAGGACGCCTTTGTCCAGGTCCCGTTCTATCGGGAAGTGCAGCCTTCGTCGTTGAAGGTCGCGCTTTATGTGGTTTGTCATAGTTGTGAATGCAGCCCTTGTGCCAACTCGATCAAGCCACTGTTTTTCAGGCTTTTCAGTCACTTGGATGAATCTGGTGAATGGGCTTATGCACCGTTGAGAGGCGTTTTGCGCTGCTTTGGTGCGGGGTAGGCTATTTGAGCAGCAGGAACGCCAGCAGCAGGTTGAGCAGCAGCGACACCAGCGCCACGCTGCGCCACACCAGTAGCGGCTCGCGCTCCAGCAGCGGTCGTGGGCGGTTGTTCAGGGATTGGCGCTCGCCACTTTCCAGTGCCAGCAGCCACTCCTCGGCGGTCTCGAAGCGCTGCGCTGGGGCGGCGGCTACCGCGCGGTTCAACACCTCATCGAGCCAGGCAGGCAAGTCCGGGCGGTAGCGGCTGGCCGGCACCGGCTGACCGAAGCGCGGGTGCTGGAAGGCTTCGACTTCGCCATGGGGATAGTGACCGGTGAGCAGGTGATAGAGCGTCACGCCCGCGGCGTAGATATCCTGCTGCGCACTGGGCGGGCTGCCGGCGAAGGCTTCGGGGGCAATATAGCTGGGCGTGCCGGGCAGGCTGTGGGACTCGTCGCGGGTCAGGCCCGGGCAGTAGGCCAGGCCGAAGTCGAGCACGCGCAGTTCGCCGTCGTCGCCGAGCAGCAGGTTCTCGGGCTTGATGTCGCGGTGGATGATATTGCGCCGGTGCAACAGGCCGAGGGCCTTGATCAGGCGCGGCGCCAGGTCCTGCCAGTCGGCCAGGCTCAGCGGGCCGTGCTGGCGTAGGCGCGCGGCCAGGGTCTGGCCGGCATATTCGCGCTGCACGTAATACAGATGCTGGCGCTGCGGCAGAGCATGCAGCTCGGGAAAGTGGCGACCGGCGACGCGGCGCAGGAACCATTCCTCCTGCAGCAGCGCCGGGCCGGCCTGCTCCTCGCCGGCGCGGCTGGGCGGCAGGGTCTTGAGCAGCCAGGGCAGGTTGTCAGCATCGCGCACCCGGTAGATCAGCGACTGGCGCGATTCGCCGAGCAGGCCTTCGACCTGCCAGCCCTCGAACTCCTGGCCTTCACGCAGGCGCGGTGGCAGCGGCCAATGCTCGAGCTGGGCCAGGGTGTCGGCCAGCGCCGCCTCGGGCAATTGCTCGATGCGCACCAGCAAGGCGCTGGCGTTGTCCTGGCTACCGGCGTGGTGCGCCTCGTCGACCAGTGCCTGGCAGATCGCTTCGGCGTCATCGTCTCGTTGCAGCAACTCGCCGATGCGTTTGTCGTTGAGGCAGGCCCAGACGCCGTCGCTGACCAGCAGGAAACGGTCGCCGGCCTGCAGCTCGCCGTCGCGGTAGTCCACCACCAGGTGTTGATCCAGACCCATGGCGCGCTTGAGCACGTGCTGCATGCCCGGCTGTTCCCACACATGGTCCTCGGTCAGGCGCAGCAGCTGGCCGTTGCGCCACAGGTAGGCGCGGCTGTCGCCGATGTGCGCCAGGGTGTAGCGCCGCCCGCGCAGCACCAGGGCGGTGAGGGTGGTCAGCAGCGGCTGGCCGCCGCCATTGGCCTGCAGCCAGCGGTTATGCGCGGTGAGCAGGCGGTCCAGGCTGTGCTGCACCGGCCAGGTTTCCGGGGTGGAGTAGTAATCCAGTGCCAGCGCCTGCAGGGTCGCGCGTGCGGCCAGGCCGCCGTCGGCGCACTGGCTGACGCCATCGGCCAGACCGAGCAGGTAGCCCTTGCTGGCGGCCAGGGCTGGCGCCGGGGTAACCACACGCAGGGCGTCCTGGTTCTCGCTGCGCGGGCCGGTGGCGCTGGTTTCGCCGATGCTCAGTTGCAGGGCCATGATGCGGTTTCCGTAGATCTTTGGACCGTAGGGTGCGCCGTGCGTACCAGGCTCGACGCAAATCGCTGGTGCGCGCGGCGCACCCTACGCAGTGTGGCCGGTCGTTGAGAACTTGCTCACACCCGTGCGGCGGTCACCGCGGCGCTACCCCAGGTGGTGCGCCAGCGCTGCTTGACCCCATGCAGGCCGACCCAGGCCAGCACGCCGAGGCTGGCGAACAGCCAGAGGCCCAGCTGGTAGTCGCCGGTGTGTTGCTTGATGGTGCCCAGGCCTGCAGCGAGAAAGAAACCACCGATGCCGCCGGCCATGCCGATCAACCCGGTCATCACGCCGATTTCCCTGCGAAAGCGCTGCGGTACCAGCTGGAACACCGCGCCATTGCCAGCACCAAGGCCGAGCATGGCGGCGACGAAAAAGGCCAGGGCGGCGTTCGCGCTGGGCAGGTTGAAGCCCACCACGGCAATGCACAGCGAGGCGATGGTATACATCATCAGCAGTGTACGAATGCCGCCGATGCGGTCGGCCAGAGCGCCGCCCAGCGGGCGCAGCAGGCTGCCGGCGCAGACGCACGCGGCGGTGTAGTAACCGGCGGTCACCGGGTTCAGCCCGTACTGGTCGCTGAAGTAGCCGGGCAGGGCGCTGGCCAGGCCGATGAAGCCGCCGAAGGTGACGCTGTAGAAGAACATGAACCACCAGCTGTCGCGATCGCCGAGGGCCTTGAGGTAGTCGCCGAAGGCCTTGGGCTTGGGCCGCTCCGGCGCATTCTTGGCCACCAGGGCGAAGATCACCAGGGTCGCCAGCAGCGGGATCAGCGCCCAGCCGAACACGTTCTGCCAGCCGGACAGCGCAGCCAGGCCGGGGGCGAACAACGCCGCCAGCACGGTGCCGGAGTTACCGGCGCCGGCGATGCCCATGGCCTTGCCCTGGTGCTGCGGCGGGTACCACTGCGAGGCCAGCGGCAGGGCCACGGCGAACGCCGCGCCGGCGAAGCCAAGAAATAGACCGAGCAGCAGCGCCTGTTCATAGCTGCCGATGCCGATCTGCCAGGCGCAGAACAGCGCGACTATCACCACCACCTGGCCGAGCAGGCCGGCGGTCTTCGGCGACAGGCGGTCGGCGAGAAAGCCCATCAGCAGACGCAGCACGGCGCCGGCGAGAATCGGCGTGGCCACCATCAGGCCGCGTTGCTGGGCGTTGAGGTCGAGGTCGGTAGCGATCTGCACCGCCAGTGGGCCGAGCAGGTACCAGACCATGAAGCTCAGGTCGAAATAGAGGAAGGCGGCAAACAGGGTGGGGGCGTGGCCGGCTTTCCAGAAACTTGTATTCATCGATCACCTCATCAGCGAGAAGGAGCCCGGCCAGGCGCGGCGAACCGTGGTCGTGGACACGGCGGCCGCGCCTGCCGGGAAGGCCGTGCACTTGTGGTGCAGAGCCCTGCGGCCGAAGCCACAGCAGGTTTGAGCGATTGCGGTGCAGGCTCGGATCGCGATGCCTGCGCCGGCCCCGGTCACTGGGGCGAACACGAAAAAAAAACGCCGCTTCACCACAGGCCATGAAGGCGAGGTGAGGCGACGTCTTTGTCGTGAGGGAGGTGGCCGCCGTTGGCTACCTGGTGCGAGAGAATAAGCAAGAGCCGAGCCAACCGAGCAGAGGCCCTGGGGTCAGGCGCTACGCACCTTCAATACGTGCAGTACTGCCGTAAAACGAGGCGTTTGCGCCGTCTATGCCCCCGAATGGGGCGATCGCTGCGTACTGAAAGTGGCTTGAGACTGGACGCTGGAAAGTTGGGCAACGCTGGTTGCGTGAGTGGGTAGCGGCGCGGTCAGCAGGGCGAGTGCCAGCAGATTGCTGAGCAGCCCCGCCTGACGGGCACGGCGGTAGGTGTCGGTCATCCTCGATCCCCCCTTTTTTCTGTTCTGACCTAGGCGTAGCAGACGAATGACAATGTGTCACGTTATTAGCAGCAATAACTGTGCAAGTTTGCAGACGCCTGTTCGCCCGGAGCCCTGAAGCATTGGTATCGCTGAGTCAGTCGAGCCGATTGACCTTGGGGAACTTGGCGCTGAAGGATTCCGGCATCGGCACCACCTTCGACTGCAGATAATCGAAGAACACGAAGCCGGACTTGGCCATGGCCACCAGGGCGCCGTCAGCCGGACGGGTGATGCGGAAGGTGATGTCACCGCCATATCGGTTGAAATCCATCACACCGACCTCGAACAGCAGCTGGTCACGGGCATGGGCCTCGGCCCTGTAGGTGGTGGCCAGGTCGGTGACGATGATGCCAGTGCCTTTGCCGTCGGTTTCGCGAATGCCGAACTCGAAGAGGAAGCGTGCGCGTGCCTCGGAAATCATCGAGATCATCGAGTCATTGCCCAGATGGTTGGCACCGTTGATGTCGGTAACGCGCACGGTCAGATGAGTGCTGTAGCAGTACTGGTCTTCGGGAAAATCGAGGGTCAGGCGTGCCATGGTCGAGCCTTCGTCTAGGAGGGCGGCGATTGTAAACCGCCGCGTTCCTCAGCGGTGCAGGCTGTTGAGGTGATAGAACGTGACGCGACCACCTTCGCTATCCGCTCCGGAATTGTCCTGGATATAGGCGCCCGCCTTGAAGTACAGGTACTGCTTGCTCCAGCTGCTACTCAACTGGCGGTAGAGCGAGCCATTGTCGCCATCGGTGCTGGCCACGCTGATGCCGATACGTCCGCTGGGCGTGACGCGCAGGTCGTAGCCGAAGCGCTCGCCAAGCTGAATGTTCTCGGCCAGCAGGATGTTTTGCACGTCGCTGTCGCCTGGGCGAGCGCGCAGCAGCAGCTCCACCCGGCCAACGCCACGTCGATAGTGATATTGCAGCTTGAGCAGCGGGTCGTTTTGGCTGCCCGGCACGTCGGTACTGTGAATCTGGCCGATCACCACCTTGTTGCGGCTGGGCACCTGGTCAACCTGCAGCACGGCGCTGAGATAGCTGTCCGAACTGGCATGGAGCCAGTTGTCGAGTCTGCCGTCGTGCTGGGTTTCGCGTAGCTCGCTGCGTGGATAGCGGGCATCGGCGGTGGTCGAGCCGGTGACCGGGACCCAGAAGGTCACGCTGCCGTCGGCATTTCGCCGAAAGTAACGGCTTGTATAGCCGTTATTCAGCCGTTCGGTGGTGATGGTGGTCGGCGCTGGTTCGGTGGGAATCGACAGATTCCAGGTGGTGAGGTCGAGCACGGGGTTCTCTGCTTGTCGGTTGAGGGCCCTTGTTCGTCCCTGCCAAGGGCCAGAGGTTCCGCCGCCCCAGCCCTTGAGCCAGAGCGGTTTTGACCCTCAGGCGGCCGGGCGCTGCTGGCGCTGGTAGAGAAACTCCAGCACGGCGGTACGGTAGGCGTGGTACTGCGAGTCATTGGCCAGCGTCAGGCGGTCGCGCGGGCGCGGCAGGTCGACGGCGAGGATTTCGCCGACGGTGGCCGCCGGGCCGTTGGTCATCATCACGATGCGATCGGACAGCAGCACGGCCTCGTCGACATCATGGGTAACCATTACCACGGTGCTCTGGGTCTGCCCGACGATGCGCAGCAGCTCGTCCTGCAGATGTGCACGGGTCAGGGCATCGAGGGCGCCGAACGGCTCGTCCATCAGCAGCACCTTGGGCTCCATGGCCAGGGCACGGGCGATGCCGACGCGCTGCTTCATGCCGCCAGAGATCTCGTTGGGGTGCTTGTGCATGGCATGGCTGAGGCCGACCATGTTCAGCGCCTGCTCGGTGCGGGCCTTGAGCTGGGCCTTGCTTTCGCGCGCGCCGAAGACCTTTTCCACGGCCAGGTGGACGTTGCCGAAGCAGGTCATCCAGGGCAGCAGGCTGTGGTTCTGGAACACCACGGCGCGTTCGGGGCCAGGGCCGTCGATCTCGCGGCCATTGCAGATCAGCCCGCCTTCGTTGGCGTCGAGCAGGCCGGCGATCAGGTTGAGCACGGTGGATTTGCCGCAGCCGGAGTGGCCGATCAGTGCGACGAACTCGCCGCGGGCGATGCTCAGGTTGACGTCGGCCAGTGCCTGGAAGCGGCCTTTCTTGGTGTCGAAGTGCTTGCTGACAGCGGTCAGCTCCACGAATTTGTCCATCGGAGTTCTCCCGTTCTGGCGCTGTGCCCCGGATTTAATCAGAGGCACTTTCATTTAAAACAAATACTTGGCGTCTACTATTGAACTGATTTGTAAGCTTACGTAGCCCGGATGCAATCCGGGGAAACGGAGATCGCGTTCCCGAACTGCATCCGGGCTACGGGGTTGGCGAAACGCGCCTCTTCAGCTCGCGTAGTCAAAGCGTTTGGCGATCAACAGCAGCATCTGCTCCAGCGCCAGGCCAACCAGGCCGACGATGATGATGGCGATGAGAATGTGCTCGACATTGAGGTTGTTCCACTCATCCCACACCCAGAAGCCCAGCCCGATGCCGCCGGTGAGCATCTCGGCTGCGACGATCACCAGCCAGGCCACGCCGATGGCCAGGCGGATGCCGGTCATCAGGTGCGGCAGCACGGCGGGAAACAGGATGCGCGTCAGCACCTTGAACTCCGACAGCTTGAGCACGCGGGCCACGTTCAGGTAGTCCTGCGGCACGCTGGCGACGCCGGCTGCGGTGTTGAGGATGATCGGCCAGATCGAGCTGATGAAAATGACCCAGATCGATGCCGGGCCGGCCGCCTCGAACACCAGCAGGCCGATCGGCAGCCAGGCCAGCGGCGAGACCGGGCGCAGCAAGCTGATGATCGGTGCCAGCATGCCGGCGAGAAAAGCGAAGCGGCCGATGGCGAACCCCAGGGGAATGCCCACCAGCGCCGCCAGGCCGAAGCCGACGCCGACGCGGCCGAGCGAGTTGAGGATGTTCCAGCCAATGCCCATGTCGTTGGGGCCGTTGTCGTAGAAAGGATCAGCGAACAGCACCAGCGCGGCTTGCCAGGTGCTCAAGGGGCCGGGCAGACCTTCGCTGTATTGCGCCAGCAGCGACCAGAAACCGATGAAGGCGATGATGCCCAGCAGCGGGGCGATGCCGGCCTTGAGCAGGCTGCCCAGTGCGGCGGCGCTGGGCAGCAAGGCCTGCGCAGAGAGGCGCGGCTTGGCGATCGGCGGCAGTGGTGTTTTCAGGGGGGCATTCATGCTCACCTCCGGTCAGGCTTTGATGGCGAAGGAGTCGGCGTAGGCGGCTGGATTGCTGCCATCCCAGACCACGCCGTCGATCAATGTGCTGCTGCGCAGCGGGCTGCTCGGCACGGCCAGCTTGAGGGCGCCGGCCGCCTCGGCGTAGAGCGCGGTCTGGTTGACCTGCGCGGCCACGGCGGCGTAATCCGGCGCATCCTTGAGCAGGCCCCAGCGCTTGAATTGGGTGAGGAACCACATGCCGTCGGAGTGATAGGGGAAGTTGACGCTGCCGTCCTTGCAGAAGGCCATGGCATGTTCGTCCTTCCAGCTGTTGCCGAGGCCGTCCTCGTACTGGGCGAGAAAGCGCGGCTCGATCACCTGCACCGGCGCGTTGACGTAGGCCTTGCCGGAAATCAGCTTGGCGGTGCTCTTGCGGTTCTCCTCGCTGGCCTCGATGAAGCGGCTGGCATCGAGAATCGCCATGATCAGCGCGCGCGCCGCGTTCGGATACTGCTCGATAAAGGCGCGGGTGGTGCCGAGCACCTTCTCCGGGTGATCCGGCCAGATCTGCTGGGTGGTGGTGGCGGTGAAACCGATCTTGTCGAAGATCGCCCGCGCGCCCCAGGGCTCGCCGACACAGAAACCGTCCATATTGCCGACGCGCATGTTGGCGACCATCTGCGGCGGCGGCACGACGATGGTCTTCACATCGCTCATGGGGTTGATGCCGACACTGGCCAGCCAGTAATACAGCCACATGGCGTGGGTACCGGTGGGGAATGTTTGGGCGAAGGTCAGCGGATTGCCGCCTTTCTTCACGTGTTCGGCCAGTTGCGCGCCGTTGGTCACGCCAGCCTCACGCAGTTGCTTGGACAGGGTGATGGCCTGGCCATTCTGGTTCAGCCCCATCAGCACTGCCATGTCCCGCTGTGGCCCCGCCAGGCCGAGCTGAGCGCCGTACATCATGCCGTAGAGCACATGGGCAGCATCCAGTTCGCCAGTGTTGAGCTTGTCGCGCACGCCGGCCCAGGAGGCCTCCTTGCTCGGATTGATGGTCAGGCCGTACTTCTCGCCAAAACCCTGAGTGGCGGCGACCACCACCGAAGCGCAATCGGTCAGGGGAATGAAGCCGACGTTTAGCGCGGCTTTTTCCGGCGCGTCGGAGCCGGCCGCCCAGGCTGCACTGCGCAGCGAAGCCGGCGCCGACAGGCCGAGTGCGGCGATGCCGCTCACGGCGCCGGCCAGGGCGATGGATTGCTTGAGGAAGTTGCGGCGACTGGTGGCCAGGGGCTTGTTCGAATCACGATCGGTCATGGGTCTAATCCTTGTCAGGCGCATAAACAAAAAACGGCGTACGCCAGGCCGCCTCAATGAGAGGAAGGTGACCTGACGGACGCCGTTGTCCGTGATCCTCGGCCCGCCGCCGTTGGCGTGCTACGCAGGATGGTTGACAGGGACTTAGCAAGGGGCTTGCCAGCTTTCGTGTACAGCGGCCGAGCAGCGGCATGTGGCACCTGACAGGTAGGGGCCGGATACCGGCTTGCCAGTTTCTAGTTGTTTAGGATCAATAAGTTGCAGCTGTGTTCTGAGAGGATTTTGAAGTGTGTGGAGCGAGCGCAGGCTTGGCTCACCCCGCATGTTTCTGAGCCAATGCCGTGCATGAACGGGCGTCGCTGAGCCTTTTTGGTTCGTACCGCAGGCTCAGGACGCCGGTTGAACGCGCGCCTCCTCGACGAAGTCGCGCAGCCAGCGCAGCACTTCCACGGCTTCCCAGCGAGCCGGATCGAACAGCGCATAGGCCAGACCCTGATAGCCGACCACATCCAGCTGTCGATGGTAGCCGGCGCGCTGCAGCAACGCCTCGATCTCGGCGAAGCAGCTATTGAAGTGCTGACGATTGAAAGGGGTGCAGCTCTCGGTGACGATGCCCTCGAGCTGCAGTTCCTCGACCATCTCGCGCACGCGCTCCAGCGGCATGCGGTTCACTCGGTGTTTTAGCTGCAGTACGTCCAGCATGATGGCGCTCCTGTGCAATCGATCATTTACCTGCGATATAGCCTAATCGAAAAATACTGTACAAATAAACAGTATTGAGTGATATTGGCCTCACTTAGGCGACAACAACCCGTCCACCACCTGAAGGTGGGCGCCTTGCGAGGGGGTATTGGCAATGCAACAGATGCTGATGACGATTGTGCTATTGGCCCTGCTGAGCGGCTGCGCGCAACCGCAGATTGATCGACCACAGGCCAACGGTGCCTACCTGGTGATCGAGGGCGAGCAGGCCTGGGCCGTGCTGGTCTCCGATGGCCAGCGTGTCGAGGAGACGGGCATAGTGCTCGACGTGATTCGACTGCCCAGCCATCACTCCAACATTGCCGCCAGTTACGTGATCGAAACGCCCAACTGCGGCAAGCTGCAGTGGCTGACCGAGCGCCATGGCGCTGCAGAGGGTGAAACCACACTGTTGCCGGCCGCCTTCAACGAGCAACTGAGCAAGCCCGGCTGCGTGCTCGCGCAAGGCCTGAGCCGAGCCTGGACGGCCCTGGATTATTCCGGCTGACCCGTTGGGTGCGCCGCGCGCACCGACATTCGCCGGCGGATTAATTGGTGAGACGCGCAAAGAAAAAGCGCCGCGACCTCAACGGAAGCGGCGCTTTTCATTTATGGGTTACCGAATGCTTACAGCAGGTGTTGCTTGTCCATCTCGATGGCGGCATCGAGGGTTTCCAGCAGCGCCTTGCGCACCTTCAGCTTGGTGTTCTTGTGCGCGGTCATGTTGATCTTCTTCATCTGCTGCGCCACCGCCTGAGCGGTAGCCTGCAATTGCTCGGCCGGTACCACCTTGTCCAGGAAGCCGGCATCTACCGCGCCAGCCGGGTCGAACATCTCGCCATTGATCACCGAACGGTGGAACGCAGACTTGCGCAGACGATCACGAGCCAGCTCGATACCGACGTGGTGCATGGTCATGCCGATCTGCACTTCATTCAGGCCGATATTGAACGGACCTTCCACGCCGATACGGTAGTCGGCCGACAACAGGATGAACGCACCCTTGGCCACGGCATGACCCGGGCAGGCGACGATGATCGGGTAGGGGTGAGCGAGCATGCGTCGCGCCAGCGTGGAGCCAGCAGCCACCAGGTTGATTGCATTCTGCGGGCCCGAGGTCATCACCTTCAGGTCATAGCCGCCGGAAAGAATCCCCGGCTGGCCGGTGATGACGACGATGGCGCGATCCTGCTCGGCGCGGTCGAGGGCGGCATTGAACGCAGCGATCACGTCAGGCGAGATGGCATTGACCTTGCCATTGCTAAGGGTGAGGGTGGCGATGCCGTCTTCGAGTTGATAGCTGATCAGGTCGCTCATGGCGGTTTTCCTTGTTAGAGCCTTGGGGGCGAATGTGGGCAGAAGGTACTCAGCCGAAGCGCTCTGGTAAAGCGCCGCGGCTGACTGGCTGGTCAGTGTTTTTGCCTATCGCGGCGATGCCGGATGGCAATTGGTCGAGCGCAAAGCCAGGCCTTTAAGGTGAGCAGCGAACCGAAGGAGCTGCCCCATGAACACCCTCTACTCCATCCTTTATATGTTTGCCGTGATCGGCCTGTTGCTGGCATCGGTCGTGCTCAGCGAAACCTTCTACCTGCGCAGCCCATCCGGCGTGCTGCTGCTATTCGGCTTGGGCCTGTTCATGTCCCTGGGTTTTCTGCTGTTCGGCCACATTCGCTTCGACGAGCAGCCCTGCGAGAAGCACGACGAAAACCCGCTTCGCTCTTAAGCGCATGAATCCTTTAAAAAAAATTTGCCATCGAGAAAACATTCGACTACATTAGCGCGCCTCGACGGGGTAAACGCCAAAACGTCGAGATCCGGTGAAGTGTCCGAGTGGTTGAAGGAGCACGCCTGGAAAGTGTGTATACGGGAAACCGTATCAAGAGTTCGAATCTCTTCTTCACCGCCACTTTCGCAATACCTAAAGCCCTGAGAACTGAGAAGTTTTCGGGGCTTTTTGCTTTCTGGCTTTCGGCAGGTGTCGAAAAAGTGTCGAAAGCCCTTGTCTGCTGAATCACCAGTCCAGTTCCTTAGCGCAATCTGCTACAGGTTCGGCCATGCCTTCCTTGATGGATTCGCGCATGCCAGGAGCTGAAAGCGGGTCATCAATCAGTGGGTTCAGCCTCAATGCGTCCTGCAGGTGATCGGGCGACAAGTGCGCATAGCGCATGGTCATTGCCAGCGACGTATGCCCCAGGATTTTCTGCAGTGTCAGGATGTTCCCGCCCCGCATGACGAAGTGACTGGCGAATGTGTGCCGTAGCACGTGTGTGGCCTGGCCGGCCGGGAGCTTGATCGAGGTCTTCTCCAGTACACGGCTGAAGGTCAGCATGCAGTTGGTGAACAGGCCGTGACGCTTGAAGTAGATCTGCAGGGCCTTTTCCAGCTCCCTATCGATAGGAATCGACCGGGTTCGCTTCGACTTGGTGTTGGCAAAGGTGACCATGCCATTTCGCACTCGCTCAGGTGTCAGCGCCTGGGCTTCTCCCCACCTGGCCCCCGTACTCAGACAGACGCGAGCGATCAGGCCGATTCCTGGGCTGGTGGTGCGGTCATCCAGGGCCTCGAGCAGTTCGGCTATCTGGCAGGTCGAGAGGAACGAAATAGGGCGCTCCTGCAGGCGTAGCGGGCGGACCTTGGCCAACGGGTTCGGGTAGTCGATATCGCCCAGGCGGTGCAGCTCGTTGAATAGGGCTTTCAGGTAGCCGAGCCGGTTGTTCATGGTCTTGCCTTGAATGCCTGCCTTGAGCAGCTCGCTGCGTGTTTCGCAGAAGGCATTGCCGGTGAGCTTGACCGCGATGGGGTCGCCCAGGTCTTTAGCCAGGTTCTGCAGGGTGCGGAGGATTGCGGCACCATCAGCCAAAGCATGGCCGTGCAGTTCATGGTACCGGGTGCAGAGTTCAGATAGGCGGCGACGATCTTTCGGCTTGGGCGTCCAGGCTGGTGAGTCGATGCAATTGGCCCTGCAGGTCGCTTCAAAGCGCTGGGCTTCACCCTTGGTCTTGAAGGTTTTGCGGAAGCGCCGGCCCTTGATGGGTTCAACGTCGACCTTCCAGCGACCATCACTCAGTTGCTCAATTGCCATGGTGTCGGCCCTGGCCAAGCGCGTGAGCGTCAGCGTGTTTGTCTTGTTTGTGTATTTGGCAAACAAACATCAGACAGCACGCCCCCAACGAACATGGCGTTCCTCAAGGATGCCTTTGATGTGCTTATACAGCCCGTCTTCATCCATGCCTTTGGCGGCATAGTGGTCGCGGATCACCGGCCAGCACTCCCAATCCTTGAGCCGATAGAAAGCCTTTCTAGCGCCCACTCGCTCCCGTGCCAGCAGGCTGACGAAGTTTCCCAGGAATAACTCGACGTTCTTGCCCGAGAAGCCCCGCGATGTCTTGTATTGGCGCTTGTACTCGGTTTCGTCCACCAGGGAGTCCACTGGCAGATCCACGCGCACATCGTCACGGATCAGCGTCCAGATGGGTTCAAAGTAACCAGGGCGTGCCAGCAGCTTGAATTGGCGCAGGCCATAGCGCCACAGGCCGTCTAGGTGCGGAGCAAAGGCGGCGTAGCTGTTGGTTTCAATGATCTGGCTGGTATGCAGATCGAACGAGCCGGAGGCGAATTGCTGGATGACTGAGTGGTGGTAACGCAGCTCTACGCGCCACACGTCTTGTTCCGGGTTGTAGTTGTACGGGTCGGCTTCGTCGAAGCTGTCGCGGCGTCTCCAGACGTTCTCCCAGTAGTCGAGCTTGTCGATGGCGCGGGCCTGTTCGGTCTTGTTGTAGATACCCAGCTGGACGCCACCAGCAGAGCCGAACAGGTAGGACTGGCCTTTGCCGTAGGTGGCAGACTCCAGGGTCCACTGGATTTCCTTGATGCCGGAGATATCACGTGCGGCGCGTGCGCGGCAGTGCATGCGGGCGACCAGATCGGCGGGCGGTTGCCAGCCTTGCAGATCTAGCGCGAGGTGAACGGCGCACTGGTTGCGCTCGACATTGGTCAGCACGTGGTCGGCGTAGTAGTCCAGGCGTTCCTGCAGGCGCTCGGGGCAGAACTGGTCGATGGCATGAGGTGAAACTTCGATTTTGAGGTGTGGCCCGATGTTCTCCAGCTTGGCGTTGAAGTTCTTCACCAGCAGGATGATCCCCAGGTCAGCATTCTGCAGCTTGTACTGATAGCCAGAATCCTTGCTGACACGCCCGGAGTGCCAACGCTGGCCAGCGAAATCGACGATGGTCCCCGGCTTCTCGAACAGACTCATGATTTCCGGGCGGATCAGGCCGCGATAGAGCTGGCGGACGGTATCGACGCTGCAGGCCAGGATTCGAACGTTGGAAAGGTCAGTTATCCGAGCTGTCATGCTGTCGAAAAACAGCCTACCGGTAGGGGTTTTATTGAACTCACGATCTACCCGGAGTTGGTCTTTAACTGCCATTTTCTAATGCTCCAAATAGTGCCGAATCGACACGTTTAACCTTGGTTTATCTGACGTGCTACAGGGACGTCAGCGCCCGCGCGGCGGCGCACACGCGCGCTCGTGCCTCGCACGCAACTACACCGCCGCGCATGGCGTGGCGTTGCCTTTGGCGTGCGCGGATCACCACAGATAGCGGCCTTTCTGGTGAGGTACGACGGTTACCCGCGTTCCAGTGGCGGGCTGCTGAGGCTGCACCTGTTCGCCGTAGAGGACAGGAGGCTGTCCCTGGATCATCTGGCCTTCGGGTGGCGGGGCCATCCGGTCTGGCTTGGCCGGATCGAAGGCACCCTCATTGACGTAGGCCATGCAGGATTCGAAGGACACCACGGCACGGGTGCCTTGCTGGGTGTTGCAGCGACAACCATGGACCCGGCCCTTGATGTAGCCGACGACAAGGCGGTCGCGGTTGCGGTCAACGAAGTAAGGATCGGCCGAGTACACGCAGGACAGCTTGGGGTAGGTGACTGGCCGGGTGATTTCGTCGTAGATCGGCGCCGAGCTGGGTACATCCGGCACCCGTGGCACACGCAGGGCGAGGTATTCCGCCTCGCTCATCGGTGCCGCTGCACCCTGGCCTTGGGGCACGCCGTTGTATTGCTGGGCTGGTGTGGTAGCCGTCTGTTGCGCAACCGGTTCGGGCTCAGCCTGAGCGGGTGCAATGCGCCGTTCATAAAGCCCATAGCCGAAGTAGCCGATGGCAAGCACGCAACCGATCAGCACGAACAGCGCCCGAGGCGGCTTGAACTTCATGTGATGCTCGGAGCCTTCGGCGACGGACTGGTACACGCCGAAGTACTTCTTATCGAGCAGAACGCGGGTGGCCTGGCCGTCGCTGAAGTCGTTCTTCTTCTCGACGTCCATGTTTACGCGCTCGAACTCCCAGCGCTTGATGACCTTGCCCTTGTGGCCTCGCACGTAGTGAATGTGCGAGTTGCACAGCTTGCGGAAGTGGGTGTCGATCAGGCCGGGGTTCTGGGTGATGCAGTGCAGCTCATGGCCACGATGGCGCATGGTTTCCAGGGCGCTGGCGTAGGCGGGCACGGCAGAGCCAGCAGGGCGGACCCGAAAGAAGGTCTGCGCTTCGTCGATGACGATCATGGCGTTCTGCGGCAGCTCGTGCCATTTCTGCGGCTCGTCGAATTCTTGCCAAACGGCCTCAAGGACTTCGGCATTGGGATCGAAGCCGCGGATGTTGTGGTAGTAGACCGGGCGGCCTTCTTTCGCGGCTTTGGCGTCTACTTCCTTGATGGTGTTTAAGGTCTTGCCGTTGCCCTGCAGACCCGTGCGCAGGACGAACATCAGCTACTCGCCTTGTTCAGCAGGGCGAGGCCGGTGATGGTGCCGGTGACGCGATCCATGCCGGCCAGCAGCAAGCGGGCGATGACGGCAGCGATGATGATGTTGATCGCTATATCGAACTTGGCCAACCCGAGCACGGCGGCGACTTCATGCGGGACGGCATTGAACAGCCCCCGCACGTAGTCTTTGACCGTGTCGATCAACTGGCCGATGCCGACATAGGCAACGTAGGCGAAGCCGAGCGAGGCGAGTACACGAAAGGCCAGTCCGGCGACGATGGAGCCAAGGAACGTGGCGAGCAGGGGGAACAGTAAGGGCATATCAGCCTCCTTTGATTCCGCGACCAATGAATACGGCGAAGAAGATCGAGGCCAGCGCGACAATCAGCGGGCCTATGGATTCGGCAAAGTGGCAAAGGGGCTGCCATTCGAAGCTGTAAGAGCGGCCCATGATGTTGACGCTGCGAGGGGCGGGGCAGTTGTTGGGTAGCCAACGGCCTTGGTTCAGCGCCTCAGTGAAGAGGGAGCTGACACCGACCTGTTTTTCGTCCAGTTGGTAGCCGGGGCCGCTCACACTGGCTTCGACTTGGCTCTGTACTTCGCTGTCGAATTTCCACTGGCAGACCTGATCCTTTTGCTTGCGCAGGATCGCGCATTGGATGGCGTCGCCTTCGCAGCGCAGCTCGGTTGCGCAGGATTCACCGCCAACAGTCGACGGCTTGGTTTCACCCTCTTCGCCGGGCTTACCACCACCACCGCCACCGCCGGTACTGCCATCGCCATTGCCATCACCGGGCTTGGGTTTGGGTTTGGTGCCGTTGTCGGTGCCACCTGGGCCAGCACCGCCTGATACCGGTACGCAGGCAAAGCCGTCGTTGCCGTTGTTGACGGGATAGGTGCCAGCCTTGCAGGTAGGCGGGCCGTAGCCTTCAGGCACACAGACCTTCTTCAGTTCGTCGCCCTTGCCGACGTAGCCGGGTGTTTCACCTGGCTTGCAGTCGCTGTCCTCTGGTGGGGCATCTGGATCGGGCTGGCAAACCTTCTCGCCGTTGACCGTGCCGGAAAAGCCGGTAGGGCAGTCAGGGTCTTCCTGATTGAATTTCGGAACGCAGACGCGCTCACCGCCCATGTTGCCCACTGAGCCACCAGGGCATTCCGGGTCCTCTGGTGGTTGATTGGGTACGCAGACGTGCTCCAGGTGATCGCCTTTACCTACGGCACCATAGGTGGTACCGGGTGGGCAGCGCGCCTCACCGGAGCAGAAAGGACGATAGCCGTTGTAGTAGCCCTTGAAGTCGGGGCTGTCTGGGGTGCACTCATCTGCGGCAGGCGGCATGCAGATACGAAAGCCCTGAGCGTTGGACAGCACACCGTCCCCATCGCAGACGCAATCCTTGAGGCTGGGCGACCAGTTGCTACCGGTGGGGCACTGGTCATCCTCAGGCCACTTGCAGGACTCGGTTTCGAAATCCCAGTACTGCCCCTCAGGGCACAGTGGCGGCGCTTCGCAGCGCATGGTGACGTGGTTGGGTACCTGGGGGGATTCGCATTCCAGGGCGCAGGAGCCATCTGGTTGGCGAACGGAGTCACCGGGGCATTGGGGTTCGGGCGCTACGCATTCGCCGGTTTGAAGATCAAAAACGGCAGGCGCGGTACAACCATCGCCATATCTAGTAACAGAGTGAATAAAGCCGGCATCAGAGCCATTAGAGCGGACGCCCCCACAAGCGGCCTCATGAGGCTTGTTAGGATTTATATGGGTATAAGAGTAAGAGATTCCGGGGAAATGCTGGCTGCGTAACTGAAAGACAGCAATACAGGCGTCAACAGCACTGGAAAAATTTGGCGAGGTATAGTTGTGGCGCCAAAAATAGTCCTCAGCGCTGGAGGGCGCAGAGTAAAAGCCTACTGAAGCGATCAGCAGAAACAGCGCAATAAACGACCGGCTCCGGCACATATCAAATCCGCCCAAAGAACAGTGCCCAGAACGCCATAACGATGATGATCGTGGTCAGCATGTTGGCGTCCATGGAAAGCCCTTATGTGAAAAAGCCCGATAACGAGTTACCGGGCTGGTTGGGTGCAGCCGGCCTTACAGCGCGCGGCGGATGTATTTGAAGGCGGCGATGGCGATGATCACCGCGAGGACGAGGCCGGCCAGGGTGGTGCCGTCGACCTGGGCGGTATCCAGGGCATCGGTTACGCCGGTCGGGAGGGCGGCGTGGGCTTGCTGCATGGCCAGCAGGCCAACAGCGGCGGTAGCACCGAGCGAGCGGCGCAGGACTTTCAGGTTTTGCATGGGTGTGTCTCCTACAGGTTGAGTGCCTTTTTCAGCACGAGAGCGCCGAAGACGATGGCGAACAGCACCAGGGCTTGTTCGCGGATCTGTGCATGGTCTTCAGCGGTTAGCCCGGTCGGGCTTATCTCACTGAGCGCGACGGTAGAGAGGGTGCCGACACAAACCGGGGTCTGGCCTGCGCTCTCCCATACGCCGTCGCACACAATGAAATTCATCGCGCCCCCTTACTCGGCCTGGCTGGGGTCGCGGATGACCTCAGCCATGGCGATGCAGTCAGGGCAGATGACCAGGTCGGGCGCCTTGTTCAGATCGGGCAGCAGGTCGGGCTGGGGGGCGGACTGGTTGTAGAGTTGGCCCATGGGCTGCCCGCAGCAGTCACACAGCACACGATCAACGATCAGCACGGCGGCGCCCTCCCGTCAGGCCTTGGCCGCGTCCGGCTGAGTGCCGGTCGGCTTGGGCTGTTGTTGGGAGCCTTGCGGGGCAGCAGGCTTGGCGGCCTGGCCTTTCGGGTTCACCGCCTCGATATGAACAGCCAGGTTGTTACCTTTCTGCTTGCCAGCACGCGCCACTTCGAAGGTGATGCGGACCGTTTCAAGCGGGGCAAATTGGGCACCAGAGGCGAACACCTCATCTGCAACGTCGGCAGGCACATCCATGCTCACAATGGACAGGCCGTTTTCGGTGATGCCGTCTGGCTCATCGCCGTAAAACACCTTGACGATTTTTACGTCGGTGCCGTTTTGGTTGAACGCCAGTTTCTGAGTGCCGAGAAATGCAACTTCCATAGTCGAACGTGCCATTTGTGTTTCCTCGCTTAGTTGCGCGTTATTGCGCGGTTTTGCCTTTCAGCAGGCCGAGTTAGCCCAGGCAGAGGAACTTGTTAAGTTCGCCAGTGCCAGGGATTACGCGGCTTGCAACGGGTTTCTATGTGCCTAGTTATACGCTACTGAAAAGTTAAAAAGTCACTCTTGCATAAATATCATCGGTTAAAACTTATTGAGCCGAATAGTGACGCAATGGAACTTTTAACTTTGGCGATAATTAACTTTTGATCATTAATCTGGTTAACACCAAGGGCTTTGCCCTTGTCATCCCACTCTTGCCGCCGAGGGCTCGGGAGCGCGGGGCGGTGGAGCTGCCCCACACTCACGAGCGGAGGCTATTCAGGGTGGTGGGCGTTCAAGGGTTCGCTCTGCCCGTGCTTCCGTTCGCCGGATCGGTGAAGCGTGATCCGACGAGCCGGGAGCGCGGCCCTTGACCGACATAGCAATGAGCGCGGCGGTCAGGCCTTTGAAGAAGCCGCGTGTTTCCGCCTGGGTGCTGGCCAGGCGCGGGTCTGCAGGGCGGGCGGTGCGGGAACCATCCATGCGGCCAAACCAGTAGGCGACGCCGATGCAGTTAATGAGCAGCAGGCCGAGCATGACGATAGAAGGCGTATCGAGAACGATCATGCGATCACCCCACCAGCTCGAACGGTTCGCGCAGGGGAACGAAGGGCGTTGGTTTGCCGGTGTCGAGCACAACGCTCCAGTATTTCGGCGGTCGGCTCGACGGCTTGTGTTTCTCGCAGGTATAGGCCGGCGTAACGTGGGTCCGACCATTTACCACGGACCATTGCGCGGGGCGGCAGTCGGTGCATGGTGTGGATCGGCAGGTATCCGAATTCGACGATGTTGGGAGCGTCGCCCAGTTTCGATTGACGTAGCACACAGAGCAGTCGCAGTTCTCGGGGTGCGGGTGTCGCAGGAACGCCATGTACTTGCCCTGGGGATTGCGGGCAAAACAGCCCGGACAGCCGCACTCCCTGGGGTGTGACAGCAGGTACTGACTCGTGTTGGTCATTGGCCGAAACCTCTGGCGTTGCCTGGGCGAAGCTGGCTTGCAGGCGGGTGACGATTTCGGCGTTCAGGGAGCGGTTCGCCTGTTCGGCGGCTTGCTCTACTTGGGCGCGAAGGGCTGGCGGCATGCGCAGCTTGAATTGCTGGTCGGTGCGGCTCATTGGTTCACCCCCGTGAACAGCACCACGCGGGTTTTGCCGAGCTTCACGCTGTCGACGGTGCCGGTTCTGATCCAGTACGCGACCTGTTCGACGGGAACACCCGCCAGGGCGGCGAAGGTGGCTTGCCTATAGAAAGGAGGATTCATGCCGTCCACTCCTGTTCCAGCAGCCAGGTGCGGAGCAGGGCGCTGTTGACCATGCGGCGCTTGCCTAGCTTTACGGTGGGGAGAACGCCTTTCATTGCCCAGGCACGCGCGGTGCCGTAGGTCAGGCCGTTGCGGTCGGCCCAGGACTCGACGGTTTCCACGTCCTGTTGCGGGCCTATCAGCTTCGAAGGTTCCAGCTCTTCCAGTTCCATGCTCGTTCCGTCACTATTCGTGTCAATGCCAGTTATTCAGCATTGCGTTATCCAAAATGGATCATTTCGAAACGGATAATGCCATTGTTGATCCATATTGGATATATCAACTATAGATCAAGTGGCTATGATTAAAGAGCGCGTTATAACTATTTTGAAAAGCTCAGGGATTCGGCTTCCTGAGCTGGAGGAGCGCACTGGCATCAGTCGCTACACCTGGAACAACCTGAAGAACACCGCGAGAAAACGCGAAATCAAGGCAGAGGAGATCGAAGCTATCGTTAAGCTCTTTCCTCAGTACGCCTTGTGGCTGGTCAGTGGTGAGGTAGCGCCAGAAGCCGGGCAGACAAGCCCCGAATACGATCAGGCCAATTCAAACTTGCCCAATCAAAACGCGGGATAGCTATTACAACGGAAGTAACTCGACGCTGGTATGCCCGTAAAGGAAGTCAAGAATTTTGAGCTTGCTAGGAGAGCAAAGTGGCTATGTTCTTTGAAGAAATTTCTACTGATATAGAAGCTTACTGTAAAAAGCTAGAGACCCTTTTCAAGAAAAATGGGCCAATAAATGAAAGGGTAGCTCTCTGCGCTGGCATGCTCAGAAAAATTGCTGCAACGCCGAAAGAGTTTGATAAATCAGCTCGGCTAAATATCAAGTGGATCGGGGATGAGCTGAGGTTGATAATTCTCGACAAAAAAATCGATGACGTGGCTTTGCATGATCTTTGTCAATATCTCTCACGAATTGCCAGAGAATCAAATCTGCGGTCGCCCTATAAAGCGAAAAGCCCAGAGCTAGAGTTGCTTGAGTTTTTTGATTATGGAAAGGAGTTTGATAACTTAAGCGACAAGGAGAACTCTGACTTTATATGGGCATCAATTCCTAAGTATATTGCAACCGACTATCTTGAAGGTGTATCTGATAGGGAGAAAGGTTTTTTATCAGCAAAAGATGATTGGGAAGCTGTGTTGCAGGGGTATAAAGCAACTATAGATTCATATGTCTCTACGCTTAAAGAACAAAGGGGTAAATTTAATTTTGTTTATCTTTCTAAGGCGTTTCATGAGATGCATTCCGAAAAGAAGGGAGAGCTACAATATGCTTTCTTTTCTATGATTTTTCTGGGTGTGGTAGTTGTCATGCCGCTGGTTTATCAATTCGTAGTCGGCGGGCTGATTACCACGAATGATGGGAGTGGCTTCTCTTATGTTGAAACAGGGAAGATACTGTCCTTGCTTGGTTTGGAAGTGGCGCTTTTGTATTTCTTTAGAATTGCTCTAAAGAACTATTATTCAGTAAAGGCTCAGTTGCTTCAGTTGGAATTGAGGCTGTCTCTTTGTGGCTTTATTGAGAGTTATGCTGATTTTGCTAAATCTAGAAAAACAAAGGATGTAGACCCTCTGTCAAAATTTGAGTCTATTATATTTTCTGGTATAACGCCGGATGAAGGCAATGTGCCTAGTACTTTTGACGGTGTGGATCAGCTTCTAAAAATTGCTAAAGAAATTAGAGCAAAATAACCTTATTTAAGGGTATTGAAAGCAAGGAAGCTATATGAAAACCGACTGGGACGACGCACCAGAATATTTACGCAGCAAGAAAAAGCCTGGTCCATGGCGAATGGTGGCCATCCTGGGCGTAGGGTCCGCGATTACCTGGGGCGTGATCGCGATGTTTGCCAAGCCAATCGTGATCAATGTGGATCAGCTCAAGCAGGCGATCCACATAGATGGCAAACCCCTGTTCAGCCAGCAACCGGCGCCACAGCCCTACAGCGAGCCGGAAGAGCCTATAAGGCTGCCATCCATTCCCATCGATCCACCCGCGCAGCGGGTTGCATACGAGCCGGTAAGCCAGCCTCAGCCATATGCCTCGATGGAGTGGACGGAGGAAGAAAAGGCGAGGGCGATTGCCAGCTCTCAGAACGTGTTCAGTGACAAGAACTACACGCCCAAGCAGCCGGCCAGCACCTACACACCGCCCGCAACCCATCGCATAGCCCAAGCACCCCAGCAAACACAGCAGCGCCAGACCAGACAGGTGAGCAACGAGCGTACTTCCAGATGGATAAAGAGCTGGAACGGAGGCAGCAACTACTTGGCGGAGTGGCTATCGGTGAACAACTACATCGACAGCACCAGCGTCTGCGCCAATCACCGGCGCGGATCAATCGACTACCGCGAGTGCCGCAAGGCCGCCAAGCAGCACTTTCATGAACAGTGCAGAACCTGGCGTGCCCGCTATGACAGTGACCGCAAGGCAAGCAGTGATCGCATGAAAACGCGCTATTGCTCTGCGGCAAGTAGTTTTAATCCGATGGGGTGAGCGTTGTTATTGTGTGTTGATTACAAATTACTGTGTTTGTGTGGGTTCGGAAGGTGGGAAATATTCAATGTCGTGAATGAATTTTTCTCTTAATTCGTGCGCTCCAAAAGCATAGCCTGCTGCAATCATCTCGGTAAGCGCCCTTCTCAAACTGTCATTTGCTAGCGCGCCTCGAATTGCATCTCTATAGAACTCTTCCCAAAGCGCATATCCTGGGCAAATATGCCTAGTTATGTACCATTCATTATATGCGTTAAGCCAGTATGACCAAAAGGCGCTCTTAAAATCTTGGTAGTCGTACTTTTTGGACTTTGGGAAGTTTAGGTGCACTGTTAGGTATGTTGTTCTGAGGGAGCTAAATAACTCGGCTTTTGAATTTACCCTGGAGTAGTTATAGCTTTTTTCCGCCATGTCTGCTGAGCGCCGTGCATGGATATGACCTCGAATGGAAACTATTATTGCAGTGCCTGCGATTAAAAGAGTTAGAGCCTCTGCGACTGTTATCATGATGCCTTTCTCCTTTCTTAAGGCGACGCGCCCTCATAAAGAAAGTAGCAGGCATGAAGTATGGTGGATTAAATTTTCGATTGATTTTGACCTGAAAGCCAAGAAGGTAAGTCCCTCATCTGGTGCAGCACGCGCCAAACGTCGATCTGACTATCTTGCTCGACGTAGAAAACGAGGTAAGGGTAGCGCTGGAGTTGCCAGGAGCGTAGGCCGGGCAGGTCCAGCTCATGGGCGTAGCGAGCAGAACCGGAGGCGGGGTGACGGCTGATCTGCTTATAGGCTCGCTCCAGGGCATCAACGAAACCTAGTTCGGCTTTCTCGGCCTTACCAATAAGGGATCGGCTATGTCGAGGTTGCCGAGTCTTTTTTCTCTGGCCGGAGCAATGAGGACAGCCGAGCTGCAATCAGTTCGGACTCTGCCAGCAGTTGGACGGACTCTTGTTCCCAGACAGGGACCAGGCCTTGCAGGTCTTCTTCTTGATCAGCGCGCAGGCACCACTGATAGCGGTCATGCCAGTCACCAAGCACTGACTGCATCTGTTTGAGTGCCTGAAAAGTGGCAGACGGCAGCGGTGACAGTCGCGGGAAGGCTTCAGCGCAATAGCGAAGACGCTTGGCGAGCAACCGTAGTTCGTGGGGATCGTGATTGGTGTTGCCAAGCGCAGACATTAGCTGCCGAGACTGCTTGGTGATCTGGTTGACGATCCTGATGGCGAGGTTGTCGAAGTCGCCTTCTCGCTGAGCCGCACGAAACTCGTCAGGCCATAGATCAAGGCGAGTAAACAGTCGCTCAAGCTCAGGGGAGGCGAGTATGTCCCTGTAATGCGAGCGAAGCCGAGCCAAACGAGCACTGCAACCAGCAGCAAGGCCACGCCGGCCAAGCTCAGCAGCAAGAACTTCAAGGTCGCGGACGGGTGTGGTGATCTGACCGACTTCTGATGCTGCGTGACGAAGTGGAACAACGGCCGGGTGTCGCCTCAAAGGGTGGAGAAGGCTACGGATACGCCGTACCGCTATTCGCAGGTCATGTAGTGCTTCGGGGTCGCTATCAGCCTCTAGTCGAGCCTTGCAGGCGTAAAGGTTGACTTGCAGCACGAGCACCTGCGAAAGCATCTGATCGACAAGCGGCATAGACCACATCCTGTAAGAGGTATCGCCATTAGAGGCGTCGATATCATTACAGAATGCAGGTGCTTCAGCGATAGGGGGGAGGGCGGACAAAGGGTCACGAAATGTTGACTGATAGGGCGCGCTTGATGGCGGGGTTGAAAACTTCATCGCGCAGTACGCGGAGGTCTACGGCGTCTTGATTCAAGCGGTGAATCAGTCGAAGCATGTGCTGGCGTAGCACCTCGTCTCGGGTGTTCTCAGCAGCTCGCATCAATGCGAAGGCGGCATCCTCGTTGTTGGTGGCGATGGAGTCCAGCGTCTTGCGTACATTGCGAATCAAGATGAAACCCTCGGTTTAGAGGGCTGCAAGGTACTGAGCAAGTGTTTCTAAAATATTGCAACGAATCGGCGAGTGGACGGATGGACACTGGAAAAAACTGGCTATTGTCATGATTCTGCAATGCGGTAGAGCCAGAGTACGAGTGCACTCCACGCAAGTTGGTGCAGCTCATACTTCTTAGGCAAGGCCAACCGCATGGTTGGTCTTTTTTTTGCCAGATTTTTGCAACCTAAACCCTTGTGTTATGGAGGCAGCATGGATATTTCGATTGAAAAATCGGATGGCAGAGAGTCTGAGCAGTGGGTTGTCAGTACAGGCTCGTTGAGGCTGTGTTTCAAAGACCAGCGATCTGCGATGGAGTTTTCTAGCAAGCTGAAGGAACGAGTGGAGTCGCCTCATTCCCTACCTGTGATCGAATCAGAGGCATTTGCGCAGGTAGCAAAGCTTAGCTGCGTAAGCTGACCACCCGGCTCATGTGTCGAAAAAGTGTCGAAATCATAGAGCCGAATAGCGACGAATCGAGCAGGTGAGGGGAGCACAAAACCCGTATTGAGCGGGTTTGGCACGGACTGAGACGCTAACGAAACGGGTTCGAATCTCTTCTTCACCGCCACTTTCGCAATACCTAAAGCCCTGAAAGCTGACAAGCTTTCGGGGCTTTTTGATTTCTGGCTTGTCGCTCTTCTCTCGGCTCAAGACGCTAATCAGCCAACTGCTCGCTTCAATTCGATGGAGCAGGTGACTGCCTGGAGTGCCGTATACGTTCGCGCAGGCTAGCGAAATATCGCTGGTTAGCAGGCTTTGCTGGCTTGGATTCGGCACCAGCCAGCAACTCATTGCGTAGTTGCTGGCGTTCGTCGTTTGGCATGGACGCTTCCTTGAAGAGATTAACCTAAAAGGTTATTTTGTTCGGCATGGAAAAGCGCAAACCCCATTTCAAGCTTGAGCTGGTGAAGCAGGCCATAACCGAGCAGCGTTATCGCTTCACCCGCGTAGCTTTGGAAGGGGGCGCCGAGCTGGGTATGGAGATGGCTGACATGCTGGCCGTTATCGGTGCCCTGAGCAGCCGCGACTTTTTCAAGAGCATGACAACCTATGCGGATCATACTACCTGGCAGGACGTTTACCGACCCGACACCGAATTCGGGCAGGTCTATCTGAAGTTCACGCTGGTGGCCGATCTGCTGATCGTTTCCTTCAAGGAGAAGTGACCATGAAATGTCCAGTATGCGGCGGGGCGGAACTGGTTCACGACACCCGCGATATGCCCTTCACCTACAAGGGGCAGACCACCCAAATTACTGCAGTAACGGCTGACTGGTGCGATGCGTGCGGCGAGTCCCTGACTGGGCCGGCTGAGAGTGAGCGCGTTATGCGTGCCATGAACGAGTTTCGCCAGCAGGTGAACGCCCAGGACGGCAATCAGGAGCTTATTCGCAGCGTGCGTAAGCAGTTGCGGTTGAGCCAACGTGAAGCGGCCGAGCTGTTCGGCGGTGGGCCGAATGCGTTTTCTCGTTACGAGCGAGGCAGCACAGAAGCACCGCAACCGCTGGTGCAGTTGTTCAAAATTTTGGGGCGACACCCGGAGTTGATCAACGAGCTGCGTGCTGGTTGAGTGTCGAAATCATAGAGCCGAATAGCGACGAAACGAGCCGTTGAGGGGAGCGGAAAGCCCCTATTGAGCGGGTTTGGCATGGACTGACACGCTACCGGCACGGGTTTGAATCTGTTCTTCACCACCACTTTCGCAAAGCCCCTGCAGGTAAACCTACAGGGGCTTTTGTTTTTCTGGTCCCCACAGTTTTCACGCTATGCGTACCCATGATGCGTACATACACGCCTGTCATCATTCCTTCGTCGTTCCGTCATATCGCTGCCACCGCGATTGGTTGCAATCGCAGCATAGGCCAGGAGGATGCTGCGATGCAGATATGCGTGATTGGAGCAGGATACGTAGGTTTGGTGACGGCCACCTGTTTTGCCGAAATGGGCAATCAGGTGGTCTGCGTCGAGCGAGATCCGCAGCGCGTCGCGATGCTTTCGCGAGGTGAGGTGCCGATCTACGAGCCTGGCCTGGAGACGATGCTCAAGGCGCAGCTGGCGGGTGGGCAGCTCAGTTTCACTTCGCAGCTGAAGGCCGGCATCCGCCGCGTCGAGGTCATTTTCATTGCGGTGGGCACGCCCAGTGGCGAGGACGGTTCTGCCGATCTGAGCCATGTGCTGGCGGTTGCCGACGAGCTGGGTGAGCGGCTCGATCATGCGTGTCTGGTGGTGGACAAATCCACGGTGCCGGTGGGCACCGCTGAGCGTGTGGCGCAGCGCATCAACGCCGGTCTGGTGCGTCGGGAGCAACGGGCGCGGGTGATCGTGGCGAGCAATCCGGAGTTTCTCAAGGAAGGCTCTGCAGTCGAGGATTTCATGCGCCCTGATCGGGTGATCGTCGGCTGCGACGACGAACGTGGGCGCGAGTTGCTACGCCGGCTGTATGCGCCATTTCTGCGCAATCACGATCGCCTGTTGTGCATGGGCGTGCGCGCCGCCGAGTTCAGCAAGTACGCGGCCAATGCCTTTCTGGCAACCAAGATTTCCTTTATCAACGAGATGGCAGGTATCTGCGCGCGGTTGGGCGTGGATATCGAGGAGGTACGCCGCGGTATAGGTAGCGACCGGCGTATCGGCACGCACTTCATCTACGCCGGTTGCGGTTATGGCGGCTCGTGCTTTCCCAAGGATGTGAAGGCGCTGATCCGCACTGCGGAGCACGAGGGCATCGAGCCGGGCATCCTGCGTGCGGTCGAAGCGCGCAATGCGCTGCAGAAGACGCTGCTGTTCCAGGCTTTGCGCGAGCATTTCAATGGCCACTTGCAGGGGCGGGTCGTCGCGCTCTGGGGGCTGGCATTCAAGCCCGGTACTGACGATCTGCGCGAGGCGCCCAGCCTGGTGCTGCTCGACGCACTGCTGACCGCCGGCGCCAAGGTGCAGGCTTGCGACCCTGCTGCCACGGCAGCTGTTGCTGCACGCTATGCGGCGGCCGTCGAGGCGGGGCAACTGGTGCTCAGCGAATCCCCCTATGCCGTCGCCCAGGGTGCCGATGCGCTGGTGCTGGTGACGGAGTGGAAGCAGTTCCGTCAGCCGGACTTCCCGCGCATTCGCGGTGCGATGCGCATGCCGGTGCTGTTCGACGGGCGCAACATCTATGACGCTGATCAGCTGGCGGAGCTGGGTTTTCTTTATCGCGGCATCGGTCGACCTGCAAGCGGCAGTTGTAAGGCTAGCGCGGCTTGATAGACTGAGCGCGCATTCCAACCATCCCCACTAGGGAGTCCCATGATCAAGAAATGCCTGTTCCCCGCTGCCGGTTACGGCACGCGCTTCCTGCCTGCTACCAAGGCAATGCCCAAGGAAATGTTGCCGGTGGTGAACAAGCCACTGATTCAATACGGGGTTGAAGAGGCACTCGAGGCTGGCCTCAACCAGATCTCCATCGTCACCGGTCGCGGCAAGCGTGCGCTGGAAGACCATTTTGACGTGAGCTACGAGCTCGAACACCAGATCAAGGGCACCGACAAGGAGAAGTACCTGGTTGGCATCCGTCGTCTGATCGACGAGTGCAGCTTCTCCTACACCCGCCAGGTCGAAATGAAAGGCCTGGGCCACGCCATCCTCTGCGGTCAGCCGCTGATCGGTGACGAGCCGTTCGCTGTGGTACTGGCTGACGACCTGTGCCTGAACCTGGAAGGCGATAGCGTGTTGGCGCAGATGGTCAAGCTGTACAACCAGTTCCGCTGCTCCATCGTGGCGATTCAGGAAGTGCCGAAGGACGAGACGTCCAAGTATGGCGTGATCGCCGGCGAGATGATCCGCGATGACATCTACCGCGTCAGCAACATGGTGGAGAAGCCCAAGCCCGAGGACGCGCCGTCGAACCTGGCGATCATCGGCCGCTACATCCTCACCCCGGATATCTTCGATCTGATTCGCAGCACGCCGCCGGGCAAGGGTGGCGAAATCCAGATCACTGATGCGCTGATGCGCCAGGCCCAGCAGGGCTGTGTGATGGCATACAAGTTCAAGGGCCAGCGTTTCGACTGCGGCAGCGCCGAGGGTTACATCGACGCGACCAACTTCTGCTTCGAGAACCTGTACAAGACCGGCAAGGCGTTCTGATACGCCTGCAGGTGATGTAGCCTTGCGTAGGAGTCCCGCCTCGGGGCGAAGCTTTGTGATGCATCGTCGCCTGGTTCGCGGCGGGGCGCCGCTCCTACGCCTTACAGACCGCCACCTTCGGGTGGCGTTTTGCATTTCAGAGGATGGGCATCTGTTCCGAGCCGGGGCCGAGCGGCTGGCCGTAGCTGAACTCGACGTAGTTGCCGGCCGGGTCGCGTAGGCCGCAGTAGTAGCCGACCGGGTAGGGTTCGTCCCGCGGTGGCCAGATCAGGCACCCCGCTTGTTCGGCCATGGCGGCGATGCGATCGACCTCGGCGCGGCTGCCCAGGGCAAAGCCGAAGTGGCTGTAGTCGTTGGCAGCCAGGTTGCGGTCTTGCCCACCCGGCATGATCACGAAGATGAACTGGTGTTCCTTGCCCTGCTCGGCCATCCAGACGATGCGTGTGCCCTTGCCGGGGCGCTCGTGGATCACCTGCATGCCGCAGAAACGCTGATAGAAGGCGATGCAGGCGTCGAGATCGGGGACGTGCAGGGCAAGATGGGTCAGGGTAGGGCGCATGGTGTTCTCCTCTGCCTATCAGCTTAGCGCGGGCCTTTACGGTATGCTCCTCGTCTGCCAAGGAGATACCTCATGAGTTACGACTTCGACCTGTTCGTTATCGGCGCCGGTTCCGGCGGCGTGCGTGCGGCGCGCTTCGCCGCAGGTTTCGGTGCGCGCGTTGCGGTCGCCGAGAGCCGCTACCTGGGCGGCACCTGCGTCAACGTCGGCTGCGTACCGAAAAAACTGCTGGTGTACGGCGCGCATTTCGCCGAGGACTTCGAGCAGGCCTCGGGTTTCGGCTGGTCGCTGGGCGAAGCGAATTTTGATTGGACGACGCTGATCGCCAACAAGAACCGCGAGATCGGACGCCTCAATGGCATCTACCGCAATCTGTTGACCAACAGCGGCGTCAGTCTGTTCGAAGGGCATGCGCGCATCGTCGATGCGCATACCGTCGAAGTGAACGGCCAGCGGCACAGCACTGAACGCATCCTGATCGCCACCGGCGGCTGGCCGCAGATTCCCGATATTCCCGGTCGCGAACACGCCATCAGCTCCAACGAAGCCTTCTTCCTCAAGCAATTGCCCAAGCGCGTACTGGTGGTGGGCGGCGGTTATATCGCCGTGGAGTTTGCTTCAATTTTCCATGGCCTGGGCGCGCAGACTTCATTGCTCTATCGCGGCGACTTGTTCCTGCGAGGTTTCGACGGTGCGGTGCGCGAGCACCTGCGCGACGAGTTGAGCAAGAAGGGCCTGGACCTGCAGTTCAACGCCGACATCGCCAGCATCGAGCGCAAGGCCGATGGCAGCCTGGCCGCGACGCTCAAGGATGGTCGCGTACTGGAGGCCGATTGCGTGTTCTACGCCACCGGCCGCCGGCCGATGCTGGACAACCTCGGCCTGGAAAACGTCGAGGTCAAGCTGGACAAGCGCGGCTATGTCGAAGTCGATGACCTGTTCCAGACCTCCACGCCGTCGATTCTAGCCCTTGGCGACGTGATCGGCCGCGTGCAGCTGACCCCGGTTGCGCTGGCCGAAGGCATGGCCGTGGCGCGTCGGTTGTTCAAGCCCGAGGAATACCGGCCGCTGGATTACAGCATGATCCCTACCGCCGTGTTCAGCCTGCCGAACATCGGCACCGTTGGCCTGAGTGAAGAGCAGGCCATCGAAGCCGGGCACAAGGTGAAGATCTTCGAGAGCCGCTTCCGCCCGATGAAGCTGACGCTGACCGAGAACCCGGAGCGCACGCTGATGAAACTGGTGGTCGATGCCGACAGCGACCGCGTGCTCGGCTGCCACATGGTCGGCCCGGAGGCCGGCGAGATCGTCCAGGGCCTGGCTGTTGCGCTGAAAGCCGGTGCGACCAAGCAGATCTTCGATGAGACCATCGGCGTGCACCCGAGCGCTGCCGAGGAGTTCGTCACCCTGCGTACGCCTGTCAGCCGCTGAGGACTGCATGGAAAAGCTTTTCTATGTCGCCGACCTGTTCGGCGTGGCGGTATTTGCCATCACCGGTGCGCTGATGGCGGGGCGCAAGTCCATGGACCTGTTCGGCGTGCTGGTGATGGCCATCGTCACCGCGCTGGGCGGCGGCACGCTGCGCGACCTGATTCTGGACAACCATCCGGTCAGCTGGATTCGCGACGACACCTACATCCTGGTCGCCTCCCTGGCGGCACTGGGCACGGTGGCCTGGGTGCGCATGACCCGGCCGATTCACGAGAAAGGTCTGTTGATCGCCGACGCCTTCGGCCTGGCCGTGTTCACCGTGTATGGCACCGAGCTGGCGCTGCAACACGGCACGCCGATCAGCACCGCGGTGATCATGGGTGTGATGACCGGTGTGGTCGGCGGGGTGATTCGCGACGTGCTGTGTAACGAGATTCCGCTGATCTTCCAGAAGGAAATCTACGCCACGGCCTGCATCGCCGGCGCGCTGACCTTTATCGGCCTGCGTGCCCTGGGCACGCCGCACTGGCTGGATACTGCCGCGGCAATGTTCGTGGTGCTGGCCGCTCGTCTGGCGGCAATCCACTGGCACCTGGGGTTGCCGCGTTTTCATCTTCTGGACAGGCATTGAGCATGATCGAGAGACTGGACCATCTGGTACTGACGGTGGCGGATATCGACGCCACCGTCGATTTCTATGAGCGCGTACTGGGCATGCGCCACGAGCGTTTCGGCGCCGGGCGCAGTGCTCTGCTATTCGGCCAGCAGAAATTCAATCTGCATCAGGCCGGGCGTGAGTTCGAGCCCAAGGCGATCAAGCCGACACCGGGCGCCATTGATCTGTGCCTGATCACCCTATGGCCGTTGGAGCGAGTCATGGCCCATCTGGCCGAGCAGGGCGTGACGGTGGAAGAGGGGCCGGTGGCGCGCACCGGCGCCATTGGCCCTATCGAGTCGGTGTACTTTCGCGACCCGGACGGCAATCTGATCGAAGTGAGCCGTTATCCCGCACAGGGACGGCTTCTTGCTTGCAGCGGCGCCTCGGCATCCACGTGCTGAGGTCGAGGTGCCGAACGTCGCAAAACGTGCAGCAGCGAAACGGCGCCTGCTGAAATATCTTGAACCGTAAAGGTTCTAAACGGGTCAGGTTCTATTACCGAGTCACTCAATTGGTATAGAACTCATGATCAAGAAATGTTTGTTTCCCGCAGCCGGTTACGGCACCCGTTTTCTTCCCGCTACCAAGTCGATGCCCAAGGAAATGCTCCCGGTGGTCGACACCCCGTTGATCCAGTATGGCGTCGAAGAAGCACTGCAAGCCGGGCTGCATGAAATCGCCATCGTCACCGGCCGTGGCAAGCGTTCGCTGGAAGACCACTTCGACATCAGCTACGAGCTGGAACACGAGATTTCCAACACCGGCAAGGAAAAATCCTTGAGTGGTGTGCGCCACCTGATCGATCAGTGCACCTTCTCCTATACCCGCCAGATCGAGATGAAAGGCCTCGGTCACGCCATCCTCACCGGCCGCTCGTTGATCGGCGACGAGGCGTTCGCCGTGGTGCTGGCCGATGACCTGTGCCTGAACCTGGAAGGCGACGGCGTGCTGGCCCAGATGGTCAAGCTCTACGAACAGTTCCGCTGCTCCATCGTCGCCATTCAGGAAGTACCGATGGAGGAGGTTTCGCGCTACGGCGTGATCGCCGGCGAAGCGCTGCGTGACGACATCTTCCGCATCGAGCGGATGGTGGAAAAACCCAACCCCGAAGATGCGCCGTCGAACCTGGCGATCATTGGCCGCTACATCCTCACGCCGGATATCTTCGAGCTGATCGAGCAGACCGAACCGGGCAAGAGCGGCGAGATCCAGATCACCGACGCGCTGATGAAGCAGGCCCAGCAGGGCTGTGTGCTGGCCTACAAGTTCAAGGGGCGCCGCTTCGATTGCGGTTCGGCCGAAGGCTACGTGCAGGCCACCAACTTCTGCTTCGAGAATCGCCACAAGACTCATCCGGTGATGACTGCGAGCCCGCAGCTGAAGGCCGTCTGAACACCAGCGAAAGGAGGAGTGAAGGATGAACGACAAGACCCTGCCGCCTCAGCATCAGCAGCGGCAACCTGGTGTCGAACACGCCATGCACCCTGAGCCGGTCTACCTTGCCGATGATTACCGCGCGGCCGGCAAGCTGACCGGCAAGGTGGCGATCATCACCGGCGGCGACAGCGGTATCGGCCGCGCCGTTGCCGTGCACTACGCCCTGGAAGGCGCCAAGGTTGCATTGGTTTACCTGAACGAGGATGAAGACGCGCAGAAAACCCTCGACGAGGTAAAGCACCACGGCGGCGAAGCCATCGCCCTGGCCGGTGACGTGGGCGACGGCGGCTTCTGCCAGTGCGTGGTCGACGCCGTGATCGCCAAGTGGGGACGCCTCGATATCCTCATCAACAACGCCGGCGAACAGCATCCCGAGCACAACCTCGAAGCACTCGACGAGGCGCAGTGGGAGCAGACCTTCCGCACCAACATCTTCGCCATGTTCCACCTGACCAAGGTCGCGCTCAAGCATCTGCAGCCGGGGGCGAGCATCATCAACACCAGTTCGGTGACGGCCTACAAGGGCAATCCGATGCTGCTCGACTATTCCTCGACCAAGGGCGCGATCACCTCGTTCACCCGCTCGCTGTCGATCAACCTGGCGCCGCGTGGCATTCGCGTCAATGGCGTCGCGCCTGGGCCGATCTGGACGCCGCTGATCCCGTCCACCTTCAGCGCCGAGAAAGTCTCCGAGTTCGGTGCCGACACGCCGCTGGGCCGGCCTGGACAACCTGCAGAGGTCGCTCCGGCATTCGTTTATCTGGCCAGCAACGATGCCTCTTACGTCACCGGGCAGATGCTGCATGTCAACGGCGGAAGCGTGGTCAACGGCTGATGAAAAAAAGCCTGAACGACTCGCAGCAGAGCCTGCCTCATCTTATGTGGAGGCAATAACGCCTCGCGAGTAACTATCAGGAGGTACCAGCAATGGCGACCAACAAAAATCCGGGTAACTTCGCAAACGATCGTGAAAAGGCCTCGGAAGCCGGCCGTAAAGGCGGTCACAACAGTGGCGGAAACTTCGCCAACGACCGCCAGAGAGCGTCCGAAGCCGGGCGCAAGGGTGGTCAGAAAAGCCAAAGCGGTCGCGAGTCGTGACCGTCATGCCAGGGCCCGCTAGAAGCGGGCCCTGGCATTTTTACCTATGTGATTGGTAGACCTGAGGAGAGCAAAACGATGAATGCCATCGAACTGCTGAAAAAGGATCACGAAACCGTAAAGGAGCTGCTGAGCAAGCTCGAGGACACCACCGAGCGCGCGGTGCAGACGCGCAAGAAACTGCTGCTCAAGATCGAGCAGGAATTGAAGATTCACACCGAGCTTGAAGAGCAGATTTTCTATCCGGCCTTCAGGCGCGCCGGCAGCAAGGACGACGCCGTACTCGCCATCGAGGCCAAGGAAGAGCATCGCGCCGTAGAAGCGCTGGTATTGCCTGACATCAAGAAAACCTCGCCATCCACCCTCGAGTTCGCAGGCAGAGTCAAGGTGCTCAAGGAGCTGCTGGAGCACCACATCGAGGAAGAGGAACGCGACATGTTTCCCCAGGCCAGCAAGCTGCTGAGCAAACGTCAGCTGCAGGAACTGGGGCAGTCGATGGAAGTGCTGCGCAAGTCGCTCAAGAGCAATGCCCAGACCAAGGCGGCCTGAGCATCACCGGGCCGATGCTTGCGCAAGGCGGGCATCGGTCTAGCGTTGGCGCAGATTGGGCTGATAGCTCAGGCGCAACGCCACGCAGGCGATCCGCTCGGCCTGAGCGTACTGCGGTTTTTCCAGCTCCTCACCGAACACATCCGGATCGATTTCCTGGTAATCCCAGTCCCAACCCGTATCGCCCAGCGACAGGCGAATGGCATTGAGCAAAGGATCCTCACCGTCAACGATCGCCACCCCGGTATAGAGCAACAGCGTGCCGCCAGGCGCGAGTCTTTGCATTGCCGTATCGAAGATCGCCAGGGACAGTCCGGCGCCATGCTTGCCGCCGCCGTGGCGATAGGTACGCTGTTGCGGATCGAGCATATAGGGCGGGTTGGCGATGATCATGTCGAATTGCCCGTCCACATCCCGTAGCAGGTCGCTGCTCTGCACGCGCAGGTTATAGATGCCCGCCAGGCGCGCATTCACTGCGGTCAGGGCCAGCGCTCTGGGGTTGATATCCAGCGCCATGACTTCTGCCCCCGGGCGTAGCTGCGCTGCCGTGATAGCGCCAGGGCCAGCGCCGCAGCCGATATCGGCGATGCGCCGCAGCGGCTGGTTGGTGTGCGCCAGGTAATCGCGCAGCAGGCGGGTGAAACGGTAGGTATCGGGGCCGAAGAACACTGCGTCGCTTTCCTCCGTGGGAAAACGCGAGTGCACATAGAGCCCGTCGCCCAGGGTCGACCAGCGCACCTGGCTGATCCAGCCTTGCGCGTGAGGCTGCAGCACCTCGGCCTCACGCATGCTCTCGAGGATTTCCTCGTCCAGCGAGCCTTCAGCGAAGGGTCGACTCCAACCGAAGACATCGCGCAAGTCCTTGGCCAGGGCATTGCCCGGACGCTGGTTGACGCGCTGATGGGTGAGTGGTGTGGGGGTGACGAAGCGATAACCGCGGGCACGTAAAAGCGTGCCCAGGCGCAGCAGGGCGAGACTCTGGGGGGCGTTGAAGGTGGGTTCGAGCATGAGCGGATTCCAGGGGCAGGGCGGCTACTGGATCAGCGCCGCGAAGGTACGGGTGGCTGCCAGGCCGGCGCTGGACCAATGCTGCGCTGGCGCCTGCAGGCCGATCAGGCGAGATTCACGGCGATAGGCGTCCATGCCTTGCAGTTCCTGGATCAACTCGCGGCGCTCGCGGTCCAGCTCGCCATGCTGCGCGCTGCCCGCCAGCGCGAGTGCGGCCTGAGGCTTGCGCCGCGGACGGAAGGGTTTCGCCGGCGCCTCCGGCTGCCAGCTACCGGCAATCCAGTCATGCAGCAACTGGCGCTCGTAGGTGCTGAACACACCGAACATGGCCGCTCCTGGCCCCTGAATCAGGCGCCAGAAGCGGCTGCAGGCCGGGTCCGTGTCGCGCCGTATCCAACCGCTGTTCTGCAGTGCTTCGAGAAAGTTCGCCACGCTGCCGGAGCTGCCCAGCCATTGATTGACCGTGCGTCCTTCGATACGGCAGTAGTCGGAATGCACCTGGCTGGCGACCGCGCGCTTTTGCTCGAACATCTGCAGCAACTGCTGCTGCAGATCGAAGCTGTCGATCACGGCCGTCGAGCCCACACCCAGCTCATTGAGCATGTAGCCGCGCAGCACGCGCTGGTAGAACGCCTGGGCGTCGCCGACACGCGGCAGATTGGTCAACACACTTTGAACGGCCTTGGCGGCATGACCGCTGGAGCCGTTATCGATGGTCACGTGCAGTTGAAAGTAGTAGGGGTCGATGTCCAGCTCGTTCAGCTCGAAGGCACTGATCAGCAGGTGCAGCGGCAATTGTTCATAGCCCAGGTTGTAGCCGATCACTTCGGGCAGGAACTCGTCGGCCAGCAGGCCCAGCGCCAGCTGGATGGCGCCCTGGCGATACAACTCATCATCCAGTTCGAGGGCATCCTCACAGCCTTGGCTGGCCAGCAGGCGCTGGTAGAGCAACACGTGATTCTGCGCCGCGACCCCGTCGCCAAGCTCTTCCAGGTAGGTGCGCACCAGCGGATACACACGATAGTCGCGCCAGTGGGGCAGAACGCCGTACAGCCAGGCACCGTCGACCAGCTTCGTCGGTGCCACGGCGCGCACAAAGTGCAGGGCATCGGCCTTGCGTGGGAAATAACGCCGGCCTTCGCCGGCGCGTCGCCCCGCGAGATAGTCGGCGTAGTCCGCTGTCACACGCTGGTGCTGAAGTTGCGACCAGGCCGCCAGTTCATAGGGGCTTTGCGGCAGTTCGCAGGGTAGCTCCGCCACCTCCTGCAAGCACTCCAGCAGAAACTCACGTGCCTGAGGGTGGCCCGGTTCGGGCTCAGCCAGCAGTTGCTGATAAAGACTCTGAAAAGGCCCTGAAAGGGGCGCGAGTGAAATGCGCTGGGCGCCGGGGCTGTCGATGAAACTGGCAATCGACATGGGGCAGATCTCCTGAATAAGTCCATCTATAAGAGGGCGATGTGTTGCATAGGAGCGGTCGAGCCGGACAAAGATTCCCACTGAATTTTCGCCGCCCAGCGGGTGATCAAAGAGGTTGAACTCACGGCTGCCGGGGGCCCTCAACTACAGGAACCACGGGAGCAGGCGAGTCATGGCAGCGAGCACGTTCGGCATCGAGGAAGAGTACTTTCTGACTGACCTGGCAAGCCGCTGCGTGGCGCAGCGTGGGGTCGAGGCCTTTGCCATATCCAGTCGTCGCGCGCTGGGCCAGCGGGTGACGCGAGAGATGTTCGCCGCACAGTTCGAGGTGGTCACGCCGGTGCTGAACAGTCTCGACGAGGCGCGCGACTGTCTTGGCCAGGCGCGCAAGACCATGGCCGACCTGGCCAGCGAGTTCGGCTGCGGCATCCTCGCTGCCGGCACCCATCCGCTGGGGCAGTGGCGTAGCGTGCAGGCGACCAACATGGCGCGCTACCGGGCGATCTTCGATGACTACCGGATCGTTGCCAGCCGCAGCGTGCTGGCTGGCCTGCATGTGCATGTCGGTGTGCCCGAGGGCGTCGACCGCATTCGCCTGATGAACCGGCTGACGCCCTGGCTGCCGCTATTGCTGGGTCTGAGCGCGTCCTCGCCGTTCTGGGATGGGCGGCCCTGCGGTTTGATGAGCTACCGCCAGGCGGTCTGCGATGAGTGGCCGCGCATGGGCATCCCCGATCACTTTCGCGATGACGCCGAGTACCAGCGCTACCTGAAGGTAATGACCGATACCGACTGCATCGGCTCGGCCGTCAATCTGTGGTGGAACATCCGCCCGTCATTGCGTTTCCCCACCCTTGAGCTGCGCATCGCCGATGCCTGCCCGCGTCTGGACGATGCCCTGTGTATCGCCGGGCTGTTTCGCGCCATGCTCGGCCATGCCCTGGACGCGCCTCACCATGACTGGTTCGATGATCCGCTGACTCGCATCCTCACTCTGGAAAACCGCTGGCGCGCCAAGCGCCGCGGCCTGCGTGGGCTGTTCATCGAACCACGTAGTCAGAGCACCTTGCCATTCGCCGCCTGGCTGGACGAAGTGCTGGCCTGCATCGGCGAGCAGATTGCACCTGACGAACGCTGGATCATGACCCACGCACGCAAGCTGGCGCGGGTCGGCGGCAGCGCCGAGATGCAGCTCGCCACCTACCGCCGTGCCCGCAGCGGCGGCGCCGATCATCGCGCAGCCCTGTTCGATGTGGTCGACAGGCTGATGCAGCAGACCGCCCTGCAGGACATTCGGCAAATAGCCTGAACCTTTGCCGTGCACCTGCCTTTCTAAACCTCACGTGAGCCGCAATTTGCTGCGTCATCCAACGCTAAGGAGAAACGCCATGTCACTGACCCATAACGTTCATCGTCTGGAACGTGCCGTATCACTCGCCACCGGCGCCACCGCCATCGTCGCCGGGGTTTGCCAGGGCGGCACCTCAGGTGTGCTCAAGGCCCTTGGCGGCGCCGCGCTGCTGCAGCGCGGGATCAGCGGACACTGCGTGGTCAAGGGAATGATCAGCGACCCCAAGAGCGAACTCGAATGCTTGCGAGAATGCGTGGCCGATCTGCGCGCGGCATTACCGAAACTGCAAAAGGAGATGGAACGGGTGAAAGGGCGCCAGGAAAACCGGCTGGATCATGCGGTGGAGGAAACCTTTCCTGCCAGCGACCCGATTTCGCCTTGAACCGAGCGTACGGGCGATGGCGCATCTGCGCCGTCGCCATGCGCGGCCCATATCGTTCGAAGGAGGCATCCGATGAAAGACACAATTCCTGGACCCACCCCGGAACGAATCGATGAACAGGCGCTGGACTTCAGCGATGAGGAAGACAGCCTCGGCACCGGCGATCCCGCCTTGCAGCCGACCGCGCGACCATCGCCCAACCCAGAGGACGAAATCGGCCTGACCGGTGCCGCGACGCTCGGCGAAAGCGAGCACGAGGACAACGTCAACCTCGACGATCTGAGTCCGGACACCCTGATCGATGACAGCGGTGCACGCTCGCCACTCGAACGTGGTGGCGATGGTGCCAACGATGAGGAACTGAGCGTGGTCGACGAAACGCAGGTCGGTGGTGGCGTTGGCCTCGACGAAGCGGAGCTGGCGCGCTCGGCCCCCCTCGACGGCAAGCCCTGGACCGATGAAGTGGTACCCACCGACGAGGAGCGCAAGCCATGAATGCACGAACCTGCGCCTGCCCGTATTGCGATTGCCCGGTCGAGTCCCGTGTTAGTATGACTTGGCCTGGCAGCTATCTATGTAAACTGATATCACCGCCAGCCTAGCTTCTACGAATGGTCTGAGAAGATCCTTTCTCG
>NZ_JACFYZ010000008.1 GCF_015712065.1 Ectopseudomonas chengduensis | reverse complement strand
CCTGTCGACCGGCGCCATTCTACACGCCAGATCCAGCTTTGCAAGCCCTTCATTCAACTTAACTTATTGATTAACAAGCAGTTTTTGAAGCACTTCATCGCTGAAGTGGCGCGCATTCTACCGCCAGCAGAATGCGCGTCAAGCTTATATTTCAATTTTATTGCTTTTCCAGCGCCTCGCGCAGGCCACTGCGTCTCGCCACGCGCCGCTGCACAGCCTGCTCGAAGATGCCCGCTCGGCTTTCGACCAGGCTGAACCAGTGACGAGCCCGTGTGATGCCGGTGTAGACCAGCTCCTTGGTCAACACCGGATTGAGGCTGTCGGGCAGGATCAGCGCGCAATGGGCGAACTCCGAGCCCTGCGACTTGTGCACGGTCATGGCGAACACGGTCTCCACCGCACTCAGACGGCTGGGCAGGATATGTCGCAAGGCGCCGCTGCCGTCGTTGCGCGGGAATACCACTCGTAACACCTCGCGCACAGGTGCACCTGGAGACTCCGGCGGTTCCGGCAGACGCAGCGCGATGCCGATATCGCCGTTCATCAGCCCCAGGCTGTAGTCGTTGCGCGTCACTAGCACGGGCCGACCTTCATACCAGCCATGCGACTGCTCAAGCAGGCCCCGCTTTACCAGCGCTTCGGCAATACGTTCGTTGAGCGCTTCGACGCCCCATGTACCTTGACGAACCGCACAGAGCAACTGGAACTGATCGAACGCTGCCAGGACGCGACCGGCCCAACGATCCCAGGCCTGGGAGTCGGTATCTGGAGCAGGACGCTCCGCCTGCATCATCTGCAGATAATGCGCATACCCCTGCGGACGAGGCTCGCCGCCGCCCTGCCCCTCTATTAATAGTCGCTCTAGCGCACGATCCTGCTCACCTGACAAACGCAACACGTACAAATCATGTGCACCGGTTGCCAGAGTCGCGCGGGCCGACTGCGCATCGCCCAGGTTCACCGCACGCGCCAGACGCCCGATACCCGAGCCACTGCCGAAACGACGCGAGTGACGCAGCATGACGATATGTTGCGCCAACGCCCTGTCACCGCGCACCAGCGCCGGGTCCTCGAGCTGCTCGCCGGTCTGGCTTTCCAGCCAGGTACGCGTCGCCTCGCTGTAACCACCGCTTTCCGCCTCCCGGCACAGGTCGCCCAGCACCGCACCGGCCTCCACCGACGCGAGCTGGTCCTTGTCGCCCAGCAGAATCAGACGCGCATGCGCCGGCAACGCGCCCAGCAGGCTGGCCATCATTTCCAGGTCGATCATCGAGGCTTCGTCGACCACCAGCACATCGAGTGGCAAGGGGTTGGCGGCATCGTGACGGAAATGACGGCTGCCAGGACGACTGCCCAGCAGGCGATGCAGCGTCGTCACCAGGGTTGGAATCTGCTCCCGCACTCGCTCATCCAGCGCCAGGGTCTGCACCTGCGCGCCGATGGATTCGGTCAGCCGCGCGGCTGCTTTGCCGGTGGGCGCTGCCAGGCTCAGGCGCAGCGGCTCGCCAGTGGCCATGGCCGCCTCCTGCAATAGCGCCAGCAGGCGCACCACTGTGGTTGTCTTACCGGTTCCCGGCCCGCCGGTGATCAGGGTGAAGCGCCCCTGAGCGGCCATGGCACAGGCCAGCTTCTGCCAGTCGGTGAGGCGCTGGCCGTCCACCGCCAGCGGTTCGGGAAAGAGTGAGGCCAGGCGTACGGCCAGATCGCTAGGCGCCGCAGCGCTCGCCTGCAATCGCCGAGCGATATCGCCAGCCACCTGACGTTCATAGTTCCAGTAACGGCGCATATAAAGGCAGGCGCCGCTGAGCACCAGCGGCGCCCCTTCGGACTCCAGCAGCGAGCTGCCAGCACAGGCCGCCAGCCACGACTCCAGACTGAGCCCGGCCAGCACCTGCGACGGCAGGATCATCGCTTCTTGCGCATCTTCGCCTTCCGGTGGCAGAGACAGGGTGAAATCCGGATTGGCCAGCGTGGCCGCCAGGTCCAGGCAGACATGCCCTTGACCCAGCTGGTGACTGGCCAGCGCGGCGCCGAGCAGGAGCAGCGGTGAAGCCTGCGGATCCAGTTCGGCGAACAACTGCGCCAACGCCCGATCCAGCTCGCGCAGCCAGCCACGCTCGCTCCAGGTAGAAAGCAGGACAAAGAGTTCGGCGCGGTCACGCAGCGCCAGCGCAAGCATCGTACTCATGCCGCGCCCTCCACTGCTTCGCCCATAAACAACGCGTCCAGCCGCTCGATCAGCCCACGAGGCGGCCGGGCCAGGTAGGCGCCCTGCTGCGGTGCGCGCAGAAACACATAGAGCGCCCCCCCCACATGCCGGTCGTAGTCGTAATCCGGCAGGCGCAGACGCAACTGCCGATGCAGGGCCAACACGTAGAGCACGTATTGCAGGTCATAGCGGTGACTGGCGATGGCCGTCTCCATCGCCTCACGGGTATAGGCTCTGTCGTCGCTGCCGAGCCAGTTGGATTTGTAATCCGCCACGTAGTAACGCCCCTGATGCTCGAATACCAGATCGATAAAGCCCTTAAACATACCGTTGAGGGTGTCAGCCCGCAGCGGCTGCCTGGCGATACCTGGCAACTCGCACTGCTGCACCCACTGATCCAGCAGCCTGACATCTACCCCACGCGCTTCGAACCAGAACTCCAGCTCGGGCTGATACTGCATCAGTTGCGCCAGCACCACGCTATCCGCACCCGCCAGTGGGAGCGGCTGGCTCAGCAGCGCCAGCAGCCAGTCCTGCAGCGGATCGATCCAGCTTTCCAGACCACGCCGCTGGCAGCGCCTGGCCAGCGCCTCGCGCAGCCTCAGTGGGTCCTGCGCAAGGGTCGCGAAACCTTCCTGCGCCGCCATTTCCAGGATGCCGTGCAGGAAGGTGCCGGGGTTTGGCCCGCGCGGGAAGCGATGCAGGCCCTGAGCGGATGCCGGCAGCGGCGCCAGCGCCAGCAACGTATCCTCATCATCGATGGCGTTCTGCATCGCCGGGCTGTCGGGCGCGGCGTCTTCGTGACGGCTGACCTGACTGGGGGCGTCCTCGTCCAGACGCAGTGCACTGTAGGAGGCAATCCACCAATGTTCGGCGGCGCGTCGTATCGGCGTGCGCCAGTGCGGCTCGAACTGCCCTTCTTCGATCATGCGATAACGCTGCTCACTGGCCGGCGGCACAGGCGACACCGCGCTATCGAGTCCGCTGGCGAACGGCGCGAGCCAGTTGGCAAGCTCGCCGCTGGCCGCCAGAGGCAATCCGCCCCCGAGCAGGTAGCCCAGCGCCGATTCATGCAGGCGCGACTTCTTGCCGTTGCCGATCTTCAGATCCGACACGCCCAGCCAGCAGGCATGGCGGGCACGGGTCAGCGCCACATAGAGCAGCCGCAGGTCTTCACCCAGACGCTCACGCTCGGCGCGCTCCAGGCTGTCTTCATCGGCCTTGAGTACCAACCGTCGGCGCTCGCCGTCGTGGATTTGCAGCGGCTTCTTGTCATCCACCGGGCGGAAGGCGCAGATGAACGGCAGGAACACCAAGGGGTACTCCAGCCCCTTGGATTTGTGGATGGTCACCACGCGCACCAGCGCCTCGTCGCTCTCCAGGCGTAGCACCTGCTCGTCGGCCGCCAGCCCCTCGCCGGCCAGCAGTTCGCTCAAGTGCCGAATCAGCGCCAGCTCGCCATCGAGTTCAGCGGCGGCCTGCTGCAGCAGTTCGGCCAGATGCAATAGATTGGTCAGTACTCGCTCGCCATCGTCACGCCCCATCAGCCGTTGCGGCAGCTCGAAGTCCTGCAGTAGCTGGCGCAGCATCGGCAGCACGCCCTGGCGCTGCCAGCGCTGACGGTAGTCGCGGAACTGCATGACGCGGCGCTCCCAGGTGCGCTCGTCGAGGTTGAGCTGCTCCAGCTGGGCCAACTCCAGCCCCAGCGTCGCGCTGGCCAACGCCGCACGCAGCGGGCGATCCTGATCCGGCTCGGCGCAGGCGCGCAGCCACAGCAGCAGGTCGCGTGCCTCCTGGGCGGCGAACACCGAATCCTTGTCGGAAAGATACACACTGCGTACGCCGCGTACGGCCAGCTCGCCGCGAATGGCCTGCGCCTCGTTGAAATCGCGCACCAACACGGCGATATCGCTGGGCCGCAGAGTATTCAGCACCTCGTCCTTGAGGAAACCTGCCTGCCCACGCTGGCCCAGATCCAGCAGACGTACGATCTCGCTGGCCGCACCGGCCGACATGGCATCCAGATAGGCGCCCTTGGCAACCGGCTCGTCGCTCGCCAATTGCCACACCGTCAGGGCTGGTTGCGCCTGGCCGTCGACACTCCAGACCTCGCGTCGACCTTGCGCGCCCACCTCGTTGAAAGGCAGATCGTCACGCAGCAGGAACGCCCCCTCGCCGCCGTCACGCTGCTCGGCCCGCAGGAACACGCCATTGACGGCATCGACCATGGCCTGGCTGGAACGGAAGTTCTTCTCCAGGTTGTAGTGCCGACCCAACGTCGCCCGGCGCGCGCGCAGGTAGGTATGAATGTCGGCGCCACGGAAGGAATAGATGGCCTGCTTGGGGTCGCCGATCATGAACAGGCCGCAGTCGCCGCGGTTGGCCTCGACCTCGTAGAGCGTATCGAAGATGCGGTACTGCAGCGGATCGGTATCCTGGAATTCGTCGATCATCGCCACCGGGAACTGGCGGCGAATCACTTCGGCCAGGCGCACTCCGTTGCTGCCCTGCAGGGCAGCGTCCAGGCGCACAAGCATGTCATCGAAGCCCATCTCCGCGCGCTGGCGTTTCTCCCAATCGAAGCGCTGGCGAACCCAGGCCGCCGCGTGGCGCAAAGCCGCATCAGCGGGATCAGGCAGCGCATCGAGTTGCGCCTTGAGCAGAGCCATGGCCTCCAATGCCGGATGAGCAGGCGCCTCGCCCTTCCAGGCTTCGGCCAGGCCATCGGGGGTCAGGCGGGTGAAACCGGTGCCCAGGTCGAGGCGCGGTTCTTCGCTACCGGCCCACTCGCGCAACTTGGCCAGCCAGGGATTGTAGAAGCGCGCCTGGATTTTCTTGCCGTCCACCTGCTTGGCCGCCACAGCAGCATCCAGCAGCAGCTGCAGCTCATCGGCCCAGCTCAGCCAGGGCGCCTTGAGCTCGGCAAGTGCCTGCTCGCGCTGCTGCAGCGCGTTATCGAGCAGCTCGCCCAGCGACTGCGTCGTCCCTTCACCCTCCTCGCCCAGCAGAGGACGTAGCCTGGCGCCGAGACCATCAGGAGTCCCCCACACGCTTGCGACCCATTGCAACGCAGCGCCCTGTAGCGGATAGCCGTGCTGCCGCCAGTAATCGCGTACCACTTCGGCCAGCAGCTCGCTGTGATCGGTCTCCAGGGTCTGGCTGAACAGGCTGCCGCTGTCGAAGGCATGCTCGCGCAGCATGCGCTGACACCAGCCGTGGATGGTGGATACGGCCGCCTCGTCCATCCACTGCGCCGCCAGCTCCAGGCGGCGGGCGCACTCGTCCCATTGCGTCTGGGTGAAATCACCGCGCAACTCGCGCAGCAGGTCATCTCCCTGGGCATCGCCCCGGAATACGGTCGCGGCCTCGACCAGGCGCGCGCGAATCCGATCGCGCAGTTCGCGCGTCGCGGCATCGGTGAAGGTCACTACCAGAATCTGTGGCGGCAACAGAGGCTCGCGGAATGCAGCGTCGTCGCCATGGCCGAGGATCAGTCGCAGGTAGAGCGCGGAAATGGTGAACGTCTTGCCCGTTCCAGCACTGGCCTCGATCAGACGGCTGCCATGCAGGGGAAACGTCAGGGCCAAAGGGCGCTGTTGATTCATGCTGCGTCCTCCTCGAGCGCCTGGGGGTTGCTATCAAGCAGCGGCTGGTAGAGCCGTTCACTCCATGCCGGAAACTGGCCATCGGCGGTGAGTGCGGCATAGTCCGGGAACTGCCTCGCCAGGCTGGCGCTACCCTGGACTTCACCGGAGAGGTTGTAGCCTCCCTCGTAGACGCTGCGAGCCTTGTCCTCGTTGTTGTCCTGCAACCAGGCCAGCGAGGTTTTCAGGGCGACCGGCAGAGGCGTCTGCATGCCGGCGTTCCAGGCTTCCAGCCAAGTGGTCAGTACGCTGGCTGCGTGCTCCGTAGGTAGGGGTTCGAAGGCCAGGCTGCGATCCTCGCCGACCAGCAGCGTGGTCAGCGGCACGCCGCAGGCCGCGGCGATGACGTGCAGCACGTAGGGGCGCATAAGGCGATGCCACTTCCAACTCTTGTCCTTATGCAACGCACCCGGCAGCAGTTCCAGGCGCGCCAGGCTGCCGTCGGCCTTCTGCCGCAGCCCGGCGAGCCAGCCGTCGAGCTGCACACCGGCTGCGGCGAAAGTCAGGCGCTGCGGTGATTCCAGCAGGGTCGGCCAACACAGGCAAAGCCCCTGGTAGCGCTGCACCTGCGCCGGCAGCGGCTCCAGCAGGGCGCTGCGGTACTGCTCGCCGAAACCGGCCAGTGGCAGCACGCCGCTACGCTGCATACGGTCGGCTGCCGACCTCAGCGCATCGTCGCTGTCGCCCTCGCCTGCTACCGCCGCCTTGAGCAAGATCTCCTGCAACTGGTAACGCTGCAGTCCGTCGAGGGCGAATGGCTCGCTGTCGAGCTGCGCCTGCTCTTCTTCGTCGAGATACACCTTGAGGCGGCGAGTGAAGAAGCACTTCACCGGATCGCGCAGGAACGACTGCAACAGTTCGGGCGTAAGCTGCAGCCCCTCCTCCCAGGCCGGCAAGGGCGCAGCACTTTCGTGGGTCGAGACCTGGCCATGCAGGGCTGCCCACTCGTGGGCATAACTGAACAGCTGCCCCTCGCCATCGAAGTAGCGGCGACTGAAGGGTTGCAAGGGGTGCTCGGTGGTCAGCCCGTGCAGCAGGTCGCCGCCACCGACCAGCGTCCAGGCGCTGGCAAGATGGTCACGCAATTGGCCGACCAGCACGGACGGCGGTCGCTCGCTGTTGTCGCGAATGCTGCGCCCCATCCAGCTGATATAGAGGCGATCACGCGCCGCCAGCAGCGCTTCCAGCAGCAGATAGCGGTCATCCTCGCGGCGCGAGCGGTCACCGGGGCGGTAATCGCCTGCCATCAGGTCGAAATCCAGCGGCGCCTGGCTGCGCGGATAGTCCCCATCGTTCATGCCCAGCAGGCAGACCTGACGGAACGGAATCGCGCGCATCGGCATCAGGGTGCAGAAGTTCACCGCACCGGCGAGAAAACGCTGGCTCAGCCGTCCCTGGTCGAGCCCGTCAAGCCAGGCTTCGCGCACCACCGGTAGGGTCAGCGCTTCGCCCAGCGTCGCGGCCTCGCAGAGCGCCAGCCAGGCATCCAGCGCATCGAGCAGCTGGGTCGTCAGTACTTCTTCACGGTCGCTCTGCGGCTGAAAGAAGTCGTCGAGCAAACCGCGCAGGCGTTCGCCCCATTGCACGGGTGTGGCCGGCTCGCGCAATTGCTGCAGGTGCCGGTCAAGGCTTTCCAGCAGCCGCGTCACCGGGCCGATCAGCGCGGCATCGAGCCCGCCGATCTCGTCGTACGGCTCAATGCCGGCGAAGGCGTCGCCCGTACCCACCGCGTAGCCCAGCAGCATGCGCCGCAGGCCGAAGCGCCAGGTGTTCTGCTCCAGATTCTCGCCCAGGCCCAGCGACTGCCGCTGGCTCGAATCCAGCCCCCAGCGCACACCGGCGCCTTCCAGCCAGCGGCGCAGGGTGGGTAACTGCTCCTCGGCGATGGCGAAGCGCTGACGCAGCGCGGCGACATCCAGCAGATCGAGAATCTCGCTGACGCTGAAGCGGCTGTCCGGCAGGCGCAACAAATGCTCCAGTGCGATGACCATCGGCTCCTTGCCGCGCAGCCCCTGGTCGGCCAGGGTGAAGGGAATGAAGCGCGGATCGTCGCTGGCGAACTGGCCGAACACGGCCTGGATATGCGGTGCGTAGGCGTTGACGTCGGGCACCATGACGATGATGTCGCGCGGCCGCAGCGTGGCGTCCTCGCTGAAACAGGCGAGCAGCTGATCGTGCAGCACCTCCACCTCGCGTTGAGCGCTGTGGGCGATATGAAAGCGCAGCGAATGATCTTTGGCGGGGTCGACCGGAGACCAGGTGCTGCGTGTTTCCGCCAGCGGGCGCAGGTCGAGGATGTCATTCTGGAGTTGGCCGAGCAGGTTGTCCTCACTGGCCGGGCTGAACAGGTCGATACGGTCGAACTGCTCGCGGTAACGCTGCGGCTCGTCGTACTGATCCAGCAGGTTGATGTAGTCGCGCCCCTGTTTGCCCCAGGCTGCCAGCAGCGGCTGCCAGTGCTGGTGCATGTCCTCCTGTTCGAACAGACCGATCTGCGCGCCCGGCCTGCCCTTGCGCAGCTGGCGACGGTACTCGTGGCGCAGCAGGTCCTTGTCCTCGACGATATCGCCCCAATGATGCTGACAGGGGTTGTGCACGTAGAGCATGACCTGGCTGAAGCGCGCCATGGCCGCCAGCGCCTCCAGCACCTGGGCCGGCAACGAAGAGATGCCGAAAACGGTGATGCGTCGCGGCAGGCCGGCTGGCGGCGCGTCCAGCTCGGCCAGACGGGCGACGAAGCGTGGATGCACGCCGGCGCGACTTTCGGCCAGATGCTGCTCGCCAACGTCCGCCAGCAAGGCGCGCCACAGCGCGGGTTGCCAGCCTGAGTCGCCCTCCAGTGGCCGCTCGCCGCCGCGCGAGGTGCGCAGGCGATCCTGCCCGGCGGCCCAGTCGGCCAGCCAGTCGGCGCGGTAGACCTGATACTGGTCGAACAGATCGGCCAGACGCTCGGCCAGTTGGTGGCGCTTGCGCAGGTCCTGATCATCGGCGAGAAAGCGGCGCAAGGGCGCAAACGCCTCCTCGGCCAGCAGGCCCGGCAACAGGCGCATCAGGCGCCAGGTCAGCGGCGCCTTATCCAGGGGCGACTGCTGTGGAATCGCGTCCTTGCCTAAGACGTTGCGGTACGCCTGCCAGAGAAAGCGCGCCGGCAGGTCAACGTCCAGCGCCGCCGCGATGCCACAGCCGTCACGCTCGGCCAACGCCAGCTTGAGCCACTGGGCGATGCCGTTGCTCTGCACCAGCAGTACCTCATTCTCCAGCGGCCGCAATGGATAGCGCCGCATCCACTGCACCGCCAGCGCACGCAGCTCTTCGAGGTGATTGCCGTGAATGACGATAAGGCCGGGGGACAGCTCCGGGCTGGCGGGCATCGACTGACTCCTGTCGAAAATCGAAGCGCAAGTTTGCCAGCATTTGGCGACAAGGTGCGTCATCAACGGCTATGTCACAAACGACCTGAAGCATTTGAGACCGACCCAAAACGAAAAGGCCGGTCAACGACCGGCCTTGGTGGTAAAGACAGCTGCAGGCGTCAATCAACCATGAGTTTGTCGCGATTCTTATCCAGAGTCGCCTCACCGATACCTTTGACCTCAAGCAACTCGTCAACCGAAGCGAAGTTACCGTGAGCCTCACGATAAGCCACGATCGCCTGCGCCTTGGTTGCTCCGATACCCGCCAACTCGCGCTGGAGAGTCTCGGCATCAGCGGTATTCAGATTAACGGTGACCGCCTGGGCAACCTGCACAGAGGCCGGCTTGGCTGGTTCGGTCTTCGAGGTTTCTACTGCCGAAGCAGCGAGGGAGAGGGAGGTGAGAACGGCGAATAGCACGGAGGAAAGGTAGATTTTCATCATTTTAACGTTCCTTGTAAGTGAGTAAGACGAGCACGTTAGGCTCGATCTTCAACCTAGACGCTATTTCCTCACTGTCAAATCGTAGTGGGCAGCTCCAGCTTTTCTAATCTGAACATGCGGATGGATGACTGGAGCGAGCTGATGGCGGCACAGTCCGCTTGAGCGTGTTCGAGTCCAATGGGCACACCCTCGATGCTCTGGAGCTCATCGCTCCAGCACTTGGTACCGCACGCCAAAAATGAGTTTCCATCCAGCTCAAAACCCTCAAGTCCTCGCTCACGTGGCCTACTCGCCGATTTCATTATCAATACCAGCCGAAACGGGGGCGGCGGTGATTCGACTCCTGCCGCCCCTCATCTCTTTACGCATTGAAGCCCGCATCCACTGTGATTACAGACCCAGTCATGAAGCTGGCGGCCGGACTCGCCAGGAAGGTGACGGCGGCGGCGATATCAGCTGGCGTGCCATAGCGTCCCAGTGCGGTGAACTGTCGATTGATGTCCGCCCAGGGGCCATTCGCCGGATTCTGATCGGTGTCGATCGGCCCAGGTTGTACCAGGTTGACAGTGATCCCCTGTGGGCCAAGATCGCGGGCAAGCCCTCGCGTCAATGCCAGCATTGCGGACTTCGTCATCGAGTACACGGTCAACCCGGGAAAAGGCACGCGTTCGGCAACGCAGGAGCCAATAGTGATGATGCGCGCGCCCCGCTTCAGATGAGGCAGGGCTGCCTGGGAAGCGAGCACGGCGGCTCGTGTGTTGACGTGTAGCAGCGCATCGATGTCTTCGAGACTCATCTCCGCGAAAGTACCGTCTCTGGAGATGCCCACGTTGTTGACAAGAATATCCAGCCCACCAAGACCGCCGATCGTCTCCTCGATCGACCGCCGTACCGCAGCAGGGTCCGCACTGTCGGCTCGAATGGCGACGGCACGCCGACCTTTGGCTTCGATCATGCGAACCACTTCGGCGGCACGTTCCGGCGAGTTCAAAAAGGTGATCGCGACATCGGCGCCTCTGTCAGCCAGCGCGAGAGCAATACCTGCACCGATCCCGCGCGAGGCCCCCGTCACCAAGGCGCGCTTGCCCTGCAACTCCGCTGCTCGTGCAGCGCCATTCTGCTCTCCGGCAATATCGGTTTGTTTCGCAGCCGCAGCTAAGCTGGGGAGCGTGGCGGCGGCAACGCCTGCTGCTGCCGTCATCAACATGCTGCGTCTACTGATACTGGTCAGGGGGATCTCGCTCATGAAAGTCTCCTCGCTTGTGGTCGTTTCGTCGGTTGATCGTCTGTTGCCGAATAGGGGCGCAAGATAGGGTCGTTATCGAACTGCTGCCGCACGCTCCAAGCACAGGGCGTTCGGGACCAGCTGTCTTTGCCCTGTCACGGCGGCACGCTCGACCGCTGCGATCAGTTGACTGCTGTGCAATGCGTGGGCGAAACCTGGGGTGTGGTACGTGCCCGTCCTGAGGTCGCGTGCAAGACTTGCGTAAACCTCGCCCACATTGATTGCTGCGCCGGCCCAAAACTCGTCGGCCGTCGGGCTGTTCCCCGTTGCGACGGGGCGGTCGGGCAATGCAAACGGCACACTTGCCGAGAGAGTCAGGTCCCCAACCTGGACGCCTGCCAGGTGATGGCCGCGCAGCATGAGCGTGCCTTTCGCTCCGCGGACCTCCATCACGAACTGCGGGTCGTTTTCAATGCCTGCGAGGACCTGCACGGACACCGAAGCGCCCTGGCTCGTTTCGGCGATCAGGTCCAGGTGATCGGCAATTTCACGGAGAGATGTTTCGCCGGTATCGACCACACTGACGGTCGGCCAGATGAGTTTTGTCCGCGCATCGACCTCAGTGATGGGGCCCAGCACGGCCTCGACCACGTCGAGCACGTGCGCGACCGTGATGGTCAGAAAGCTCGCCCCGGATGCGGCCTTGTTGAAATAGTCGTAGTTGCTAAGCGTGGTCGGGCCGTAGCCGAATGTGGTGGCTTTCACGTCCGCCGAGAGCAATGTTCCGAGCTTGCCCGACGCGATAATCTCGATGGCGCGCCTTACAGAAGGGTTCAACCGCCCCTGTAGTCCGATCGCGGTATGCAGCGATCCCGTGGCAGCGGCCATTTCTTCAGTCTCCACCAGCGTCGCGCCCAGCGGGGCTTCGCAGTACACGGCTTTGCCAGCCTTCAGAGCTGCCAGAACCAGGTACCTATGCGCCGGCACTTTCACCGCAACGGTGACAATATCGATGCTGTCGTCGCAGATGAGATCGTACGGGTTCGCGTACCAGCGTTCGGCACCGAAGGCATTGGCGGCCGCCTTGGCACTTTCTTCCTTGCGGGTAGCGACAGCCGCAAGTTTCAGTCCTGGTTGCGCCTGGATGGCGGGAATGTGGGAAGCGCCGGCCCAACTGGCCCGAATATCAGCGCCGATGATGCCGATGCGCAGAGGCATGTTTGTCATGGCATGTTCCTTCCTGTGAGAAGAGGGATGGAGACGTGAGCGGTACACGTCGGCGCACGTTGATGTACGCAGCTGCTTGCTCGATGGAAATGACGTTACGCCGACGATTGATCTTGAAAAAGAGCCAAAAACCCACATCAGTGTTAAGTATTTATTTACAATATGCGCATGACTCCATCACTGCTCCCGTCACTTGCGTGGTTTGCCCACATAGCCCAGCACCGCAGCTTTTCGCGTGCAGCAGAGGCCATGGGGGTTTCGCGCGCGGCGCTATCGCAAAACCTCAAGGCTTTGGAGCAGGAGCTAGGGGTGAGGTTGATAAACCGCACCACACGACACATGTCCCTGACCGAAGCGGGACAGCAATTGTTCGACACCCTGCGGCCCAGTCTTGGCGAGATCGAATCTGCCATTCGTAATCTTGGCGACGCACTAGGGGTACCCTCCGGCCTAATCCGGATCAACACATCACGCCTGGCCGCCAAGGCCCTGATCGAACCGCATCTGACAGAGTTTTACGCGCGCTTTCCGAAGGTGGCACTCGAACTGGTCATGGCAGATGGTCTGTCGAATATCATCGCCGACGGATGCGACGCAGGCATACGACTGGGGCAGGCGCTGGCTGAGCATGTGGTCGCCGTACCGATCAGCCCGCCTCTATCCATGGCGGTTGTGGCATCCCCGGCCTATCTCGAACGGTATGGCCCCCCGAAGACACCCGCGGATCTGGCCGCGCACAACTGCATCAACTATCGGTTCGCGGGCAGCGGTGCATTGCATGACTGGGACTTCACCGAGCCCGGCAAGAACGGAGGCCACTTCACTCAAGCGGTAACCGGAAGCCTGACCGTCAACGACGATGGCTGCATGACTCGGGCTGCCCTTCAGGGACTGGGGCTGATGCAGATCGTCGACATTGCCATCCAGCGACCACTGGCAGAGGGTCGCCTGGTGCGCGTCCTGCACGATTGGACCTATCACCATGCTGCCTTCTGCCTGTACGTATCCTCACGGGAACAAATGCCCGCCAAGATGCGTGCATTGATCGACTTTCTGGTAGAGAAACGAGGGGAGGCTCTACCCTGGTAGACGCTGATTTCTCTGAGAGAGATGTCGGCCTGGAATGACGCACCCACCCAGTTCAATAACCTCAAGCCAAGGCTCACAGGTGCTGATCTTTTGATGGCGGCCCAGCAGCTACTGGCGCTGCCCCCTCGGAAAGACGGCTCAACGCCGACTGCATCACGAAGAACAGCCCCCGAGCGCGCACCGCGAATAGCCTGTCTCAGTTGCCTGACGTCGTATCCGCAAGGTCGCCTCAGCCGGCAGCTCCAGCGATTGACCCGAATATCCAGCGATTGCTACCTGTTCGCTCAATGATTTGCGCATCGACTGCTTCGAACAAGGCCAGAGTCACCGGCGCATCGACAAAGTCGACATGAAAGACAAAGGCGCTTGCGCCTGCTTGCCAGATAGCAGCAACGACCTCATCGCCCCCCGCCTTGATCGAGTTGCAGGTCAAATCTGCAATCAAAACATCAACCACAGCAACACTCTTTCAGCCTGCGATTACGGTAAGGCTGCAAGAACGGGGTCACCATCAACATCAGCACCCCTACTGCCACCAGCAGCCACAAGGCCGACTGGAAGTGGCCCGCGCTATCGCGCAGATATCCCATGAGCAACGGACCGGCAGCGCCGACCAGATAACTCTGCAACATCACAAAAGCAGTCCAGGCGCCAGCCTCCTCAGGAGTCGAAGCATTGTCCAGCGGCAAGGTCATGCCCAGGGTGAAGGCACCTCCGGTGCCAAAAGCGGCAATCGCGGCAGTCACCAGCGGCATGGCATCAGGCGCAACGGCCATCGCCAGGCTGCCCAGCAAGGCGATACTGGAGCTCGCGGCAAGCAACAGACGTCGATCATCGCTGCGGCTGAGCAAGCCAAACACCGGGTTGGCCAGCATGAACCCCAGGGTATAACTGGCCAGGATCAAGCCAGCCGAACTGGCGCTCTCGCCACGCTCGATATACATCGGTGCCAACCAGGCAATCAGGGCGTAGAACACCAGGTTGTTGCAGGCGAAGAACAGTGCGATCAGCCAGGCCGTGGGATTGCGCAGCGGCATCCTGGGCATCTGGGTCGAAGAGGTGGATACCGGCGCTCTCAGGCTCCGATGCTCGATGCCCACCCAGGCGATGATCGCCAGCAGTGCTGGCAGTACCCAGAAACCGCCCGCCCAACGCCAATCACCAATCAACTGATCGATCGGCCCGGTCGCCACCGCAGCGACTGTGCTGCCCAGGCCGATGGCCGTTGCATATATACCCATGAACAACGCAATACGATTCGGCGAGCGCGCCTTCACGTAACTGGAAAACAGGGTTCCGGCGACCGCGATACCCGCCCCGACTGCCGCAGTACTGGCAAACAACTGCCCAATGGAGCCAGCCAGCGCACGCAAGATGATCGCGGCGCCCAGCACGATCAGCGCCAGCAGGATGATCCGGTCACGCCCAAATCGATGCGCCAGCCAGGGTGCGGGCAATGCCAGCAATCCCATCAGCAAGGTAGGAATCGCGGTCAGCAGCGAGGCCTGGGTATGAGTCAATCCCAGCTCATCGATGATGGAGGTCAGCAATGGCCCCATGGAAACGATGCCCGGGCGCAGCGTGAGCGCGACGAGCAGGATACACACGACCACCGCTGCGACTGACGGAGCACGGACGCCGCTGCCAGCCAAGGCCGGATACGCCAGACCAGGCGTAACATCGCGTTTGATCGGTACGGATTTGACAGACATGACGAAGACTTCCTACGCAGTGAGCAGTTACGCAGGCGTGTCCTCGTCAATTCGCGTCGAGGTCACGCCGCCAGATGTGAACGTCAGTCCGAGTAGGTTGGGTAATCCGTCAGGCCCTTCTCCGTGCCACCGTAGACAGTGGCAGGATCCAGCGGGTTGAGCGGCCAGCCATTGGCGATGCGTTCGGGTAGATCGGGGTTGGCGATGAAGGGACGACCGAATGCGATCAGGTCGGCCAGCCCGGCCTCGATCAGCCGCTCACCACGCTCGGCGGTGTAACGACCGGCGTAGAGAATCTTCCCGCTGAAGTTCGCGCGTACGTCGCGGCGGAAGCTCTCGGGCAGATCCGGCGCGTTGTCCCAGTCCGCCTCGGCGATCGACACATAGGCCACACCTGCTGCCTCCAGCACCTTGATGGCTTCGATATAGGTGGTGTGCGGGTCCTCTTCGACCAGACCGATGTACACCCGGTCCTGATCGGTGCCGGTGAACAACGGGGTGAAGCGCACACCAAGGCGATCCGCGCCTACGGCAGCGGCCACGGCGTCTACGATCTCGCGCAAAAAGCGCAGACGGTTTTCCAGCGAGCCACCGTAAGCATCATCGCGCTGGTTGGAATGTGCGGAGATGAACTGGTTGACCAGATAACCGTTGGCTGCGTGAATTTCCACGCCATCGAAACCGGCGTCGATGGCATTGCGCGCCGCCTGGGCGTACTGCCCGACCAGATCGCGGATTTCAGCCAGCTCCAGTGCGCGTGGAAGCGACGGCTGAACCAGCTCGCCGACACCAGGGCCGGTCTGAATGAACGCCTTGACCTTCTGCGCCTGAATGGCGGATGGCGCCACGGGCGCCTGCCCGTCAGGCTGAAGCGCGTTATGGGAAACGCGACCGACGTGCCAGAGCTGGGCAAAGATCACTCCACCTTCGGCATGCACCGCTTCGGTCACCTTGCGCCAGCCATCGACCTGAGCCTGGCTGTAGATACCGGGCGTCCAGGCGTAGCCTTGGCCACGCGGTTCGATCTGGGTGCCCTCACTGACCATGAAACCGGCACTGGCCCGCTGACGGTAATAAGTGGCCATCAGATCAGTCGCGATATCACCTGGCTGGGCGCTACGCTGGCGAGTCAACGGCGGTAGCACGATGCGGTTCTTGAGGGTGATGCGCCCCATGTCGATGGGGGTAAACAGAGCGGCGTGTTTCATGATTTCTATCCTGTTGTTCAGGCGACTGCACTTATCGACAGGCGCACGGGCGCGAATGGGCGCGCCTGGCGCCCCGTGGGCTTGATGAATGGGAGTGCGGCCGCTCTGCTCGAGAGGCCGCTCAGGCGTTACTTCTTGATCAACACGGTTTTCGGGTTGGTGAACAGCAGGCGGCCCTCATGGCCGTGCTCAGTGCCGATACCCGATTGCTTGTGGCCACCGAAAGGAATGTCGACGCCTTGCGTGTGGATCTCGTTGACCCAGACCATCCCGGTTTCCAGGCGATTGGCCACGGCCACCGCTGCCTGGGTATCACGCCCCCAGACCGAACCACCCAGGCCGAATGGACTGTCGTTCGCGCGGACTACGACATCGTCGACGTCGTCGTAAGCGATGATCGGCACGATCGGCCCGAACTGCTCCTGCTGCACGATCATCGAGCTCTCTGGCGGGTTGTCGACCACAGTTACCGGGATGAAATAGCCAGGACGGCTCTCGTCTACCTCACCGCCCAATGCCACCTTGTAACCATTGGCCTTGATGTCATCCAGGAAGCTACGAACCTTGTCGTACTGCATCTTGTTTTGCACGGGGCCTACGGTCACAGCTGGGTCGAGACCGTCACCCATGACCTGCTGCTGCGCATACTTAACGAACGCTGCCACGAACTCATTGCGATAACTGCTATGCACGTAGAGGCGCTTGATACCCACACACCACTGACCCGAGTTACCGACAGCGCCCCAGTACAGTTGCGGGATGATCGCTTGCCAGTCGGCATCAGGCATGACGATTGCCGCGTCGTTGCCGCCCATCTCCATGGTCAGCCGCTTGACGGTGCCTGCAGCCGAACGGATGACATGCTTGCCGGTCTCGGTGGAGCCTGTGAAGCTGATCTTGGCGATGTCCGGGTGAGCGGTCATTTGCGGGCCCAGTTCATTGCCACCTGAAACCACTGAAAGCACACCAGCAGGCAGCACGGACTGAGCAATCTGCCCAAAGCGCAAGGTGGTGAGGGGTGTGAATGGCGACGGTTTGATGACCATGGTGTTGCCGGTGATCAGCGCGGGGGCCACTTTCCACAGCGCCAGCAGCACCGGGAAATTCCACGGCGTGATCGCACCGACCACACCCAGCGGCGTGTGATGCAGCTCCACGATGTGGTTGTCGTTCTCCTCGACGATCTCCACCGGAATACGCCGCGCAGCAATCTGACGAATCCACGAGATCGCCTGGTCAACTTCCGGCTCGGCCATGGTTTTCAGCGGCTTGCCTTGTTCCAAAGTCAGCAAGCGAGCCAGTTCATCGCGGTGCTCCAAAAGCGCATCGGCATAGGCATCCAGATAGCTCTGGCGCTGGTCGTAGCTCAAGATCGACCAGGTCTTGAACGCGCCCTTGGCAGCAGCGATCGCCGCCTCCAGTTGCTCAGGCGAACCCGACGGAGCCTTGGCGAATACCTCGCCAGTCGCCGGATTGAACACATCGAAATGCGCATCGGTGCTGACCAGCTCACCGGCGATGGACAGGTAGTACGGGCCATCGAAAATGCTAGTAGAGCGGGAATCTTTCATGACAGTAGACATTAGCCTATCTCCTTGAATCCAAATGAAAATCTATTGATCTCAATGATCAAGACAGCTTTCTTCAGGCAGCAGAAATCCTGTCACCCAAAAGGCGACTGCTGCTGCGCTGCTGTTATGCGGTAGCGGCGTGAAGGCGCTCAGAGCGGGCGCACAGTGCGCCCTCTCATTACTTGCACGGGTTCGTCTGAGCCCTGCAGATTGGCCGAATCAAGCCAGCAGTTTGAGCAAGGCGTTGGCAGCGGACTCGGAACTGGCGGGGTTCTGACCAGTGACCAAGCGCCCGTCGACGACAGTGAACGGCTGCCAGTCGCCGGCTTTCTCATAGTGTGCGCCCAGCGCCTGGAACTCGTCCTCGATGAGGAAAGGCACCACGTCAGTCAGCTCGACAGCGGCTTCTTCGCTGTTGGTGAAACCCGTCACCCGGCGACCCTTGACCAGCGGCTCGCCATTCGCAGCCTTGACGTGGCGCAGCACGCCCGGAGCATGGCAGACGAAACCGATTGGCTTACCGGCGCGCTCGAAGCTTTCGATCAGAGCGATGGATGTGTTCGACTCCGCCAGATCCCACAGAGGGCCATGGCCGCCTGGGTAGAACACCGTGTCGAAATCCTCAGCCTTCACCTCACTGAGTTTCACCGTGCTGGCCAGGGCTTGCTGCGCGGCCGGATCGGCAGCGAAACGGTGGGTCGCCTCGGTCTGGAAGTCCGGCAGGTCACTCTTGGGATCCAGAGGTGGCTGACCACCTGCCGGCGATGCCAGCACGATGTCGGCGCCGGCGTCCTTGAAGACGTAGTAAGGGGCGGCGAACTCTTCCAGCCAGAAGCCGGTTTTCTTGCCGGTGTTACCCAGCTTGTCATGGGATGTCAGAACCATCAGAACTTTCATGATCATTACCTCATAGTGGGCATTGCATTGGTTTCGACCGACCCTTGCCGGTCATGGGTTCACTGGTTACCGAGAAGATGTTGCGTCTGCTGCAGTGCTTCTTCGAACGAATCGGTCGTACGGGTGATCTTGGTCATCACACTGGCCCCCAACCACAGGGCATAGAGCCTCAATGCCAACTGAGCGGGCGTAGCAACGATGGTTACCGTGCCCTCCTCCATACCTCTGCTGATCGCAGCCTCCAGCCGCTCGATAATCTGCGCGGTACCGCGCTGAAGTGCCAATCGCATCGGTTCGGAAAGATCGGCGACTTCAGCGCCCAACTTGACGGCCAGGCATTTACCGCACTCGACCTGACTGGTCTGGTTGGAGATCCACAGTTGCCAGTAACGCATCAGCGCGTCGTGGGCGCTGGTTGCCGAGTCCTGAAAAATACGATCCATGTCAGCGAAATAGGTCTCGAAGTAGTGCTCCAGCAGCGCCGTGCCAAACGCGTCCTTCGAAGCGAAGTAGTGGTAGAAGGACCCCTTCGGCACGCCTGCGGCATTCAGCACCTCATTCAGCCCAACAGCAGAGAAGCCTTTGCGGGCGATGATCGATTGAGCAGCGTCAAAAATGCGCTGCCGGGTCTGGTTGCTGTCAGTGGTTGTCATGGCTATCCGTCTCAGTAGACCAGTCGTCTAGTTCGTTGGGGCCATGTTAGGAATCGCCACCGACAGCAGCAATGTCATATCCGCAAGGATTTAGGACATGTACGGTAAGCCGATTGCGCAAACCACCTGGCCCTCCGACAATCGGTAAATGCCCGCAGAAAGGACGTGATCGATGCATACCGTGGCGTTGGTGGTTTACCCGCAATTCCAAGCGCTGAGCCTGTCGGTCGGTTCCGTATTCGAGTGCGCCAACCTTCTGCATGGCGAGCCGGTCTACGGATTCACCCTGGTATCGGAGACAGGTGGACTCGTGCAGTCGTCTCAGGGCTTCTCGGTCAATACCGAGGCTCTCGGCCTGGCTGGCTATGACACCATCATCGTCAGCGGCTACCTGGAGTTGGGTGAACCCAGTCCCGAACTGCTGACTTGCCTGTCCAGCGCCAGCTCGCAATCGCGGCGTATTGCATCACTGTGCACAGGTGTATTCGTACTCGCCGAAGCCGGCCTATTGGAGGGCAAACGGGTCACGACTCATTGGTTGCACGTACCCGAGTTCAAGAAACGTCACCCCACCGTCAGAATCGATGATGATCGACTGTTCGTGGTCGACGGGCAGATCTGGACAGGGGCAGGCATGAGTGCCGGAGTGGATCTGGCCCTGGCGATGGTGGAGAACGACCTGGGCCCTGACCTGGCCCGCCGCGTGGCCCGAAAGTTGGTAATCGCCCAACGCAGAGGCGCCGAGCAATCACAGCTTTCGGCGCTACTGGAGATCGATCCGAAATCCGACCGCGTGCAGCTCGCCATGGCCTATGCACGCGAAAACCTGCGCAGCGATCTGTCGGTGGAAGCATTGGCAGATGTCGCGCGACTAAGCCCTCGCCAGTTCAGCCGAGTGTTCCGCGAGGAAACCGGAAAAACTCCAGCGAAAGCAGTCGAAAGACTGCGAGTAGAGGCCGCACGCGTGATGATGGAGACGAGCCGTCACCCCGTAGAAGTGATTGCTCGCGAGACCGGTTTTGGCGATCGAGAACGCATGCGCCAGGCGTTTCTGCGTTCCTATGGCAAACCACCGCAGTTGATGCGAGACGAGCTGTACAAAACGGCTAACGAGACTGGCTGAACACGCCGATTGGATCGTTCACCAACAGATATACCTGAGCTTGCTCCTGCAACCGCAATTCTTTCAGTAGCGCTCATTGCTCGTGGAAGCGTGAGCAGGAATGAGGCCTGACTCTCGATAGCTGTCGATCAGCTCGTCGAACAGTTTCAGGTCGACGCGGGTTCGTGCAATCAGTTGAGCACCGGCAACCGCAGCGTAAATGGCGCCTGCGCGGCGCTCGACATCTTCCAGCCCTGCCTCAACTAATACCTGCGTCAGCCACTCCACGTTGATGTCTGCAAACGCCTTGACCTCTCGCTCGACTTCTTCCGGCAGGTCTTCGTATTCCGCAGCCATGAAGCTGGCGAGGCAAAGTCTATTGCCGTTCTCCAACGATCGCCGAAAGAGCGAAGGGTAAGCACGCAAACAGCCGAGCGGGTCGGGATTCGACTCGCGTATGGATCGCAAGGCTTCGGCGGTGTCTCGCCAATAGCGTTCTGCGACTGCGGCAGCAAGGTCGGCCTTACTCGCAAAGTGGTAGTAGATACTGGCGTTCTTCACACCTACGGTTTCACCGATGCTGCGGAAATTGATACCGCTGTATCCATGCAACTGAGCCGCCGTTGTCGCAGCAGCCAGGATGGCTTCTCGAGCATTGCCAGTCACAATCAACTCCTCGCACCTTCGATAGACCTTGGCAGTTTACTGCTGCGCTCTCCACCTGCCAACTGGAAGGTAGGGGTTGACAGGGTGCATTTTCTCGCGCAACCTTTACCTACCAACTGACAGGTAGGCAAATCATGACCATTACATCTCGCAACTCCGACATATCCGTTCTCCCTACAATGAAAATCTACGACTGGTTCGATGGCCCGTATCCAGCTCGCGTGCGAATCGCCTTGGCGGAAAAAGGACTGCTTGACCGTGTCGAGTTCATCTCTGTCAACCTCTGGACGGGGGAGCATAAGAAACCTGAATTTCTCGCGATCAATTACTCAGGAACACTGCCTGTGCTGGAGCTCGATGACGGCACGCTCATTGCCGAATGCACAGCGATTACTCAATACCTGGACGTACTCGACGGCAGCCCCACGCTTACTGGGCAGACTGCGAAAGAGAAAGGCCTCATTCACATGATGACAAAACGCGCTGAAATCGAATTTCTCGACGCGGTCAGCGTTTACTTTCATCACGCAACGCCAGGGTTAGGGGCAGACGTGGAGCTGTACCAAAACCCTGAGTGGGGAAATCGCATGCGCGATAAAGCCATCAAGGGCATGCACTACTTCAATAGAGTGCTTGAGCAACAGCCGTTCGTTGCCGGTGACACCTTCTCCATGGCAGATATTGCAGTGCTCGGGGGGATGATCTTCGCGTCATTGGTCAAGCTTGCCGTACCCGATGAATGTGCAGCCCTACGAGCCTGGCACGCCCGCATGCAAGAAAGATCAAGTGTCAGGGAGTGGCGAACGATGGTGGCGAATAACACACCGAGAGTATGAAAGCTAACGCATCAGCCCTGGTCGCCGAGCAGGCTTGGGGGTCTGTGACCAACACAGACCCTTGCTGCTTGGCTCGATTGCCCTAGCCAACTCATTGACACAAAGCGCCCAAGGAAGCGCTACGCCTGAATGCCGCGGCAGTGATCTTCGCGCACAACCATCCAAGCGGAAATCCAGAACCAAGCCAGGCTGACACGGTGCTCACACAGCGCTTGAAAGAAGCCTTGGTGCTGGTGAATGTCCGCTCGCTGGATCACGTCATCGTGGCAGGCCAACGCACCGTATCTTTCGCCGAGCTTGGGTTGCTATGAACCAAGGGGGCTGAGCCCCCTTTTTGCTGCGCCCTTTCAGACATGCGCAGAGTGCTCAGCCGGTTCATCTTCCTTGGCTGCCACCCCACAGTCCAGTGTCCGCCGTTCTCGTGGATCAGGTGCAGCAGGTCGTAGGTGCTGATCATGTCGAGCAGACAAGAGTGACCGTAGGCGTTTGGCGAGAATGCGGGATCGATAAGCTTGAGGTACCGCCCAAGAACGTGACGGCATGCCTTTTGATATTCGATTTGGCTAGCACTACCGTACCGTTTCCTTGCAGCAGTTGGTTTATGGGGAGTAGTCTCCTCCCCAAACAAAAACTGCGGCAATCTGCCAGCAGTCGCCAGGGAGAGTGTTATGGATCGCTGTCAGGGAGCAGTACTAAATGGACTGCGTGGGGGGCGAGTCGTGCCAGAGCTGTCGATCGGGCGAGATAGAGCACTTGCATCATATCGACTGTGTGCCCACGCACTCCTGGCAACAAGTATTTCCATAGCCTCAGGCACTGCGGTGGCAGACGTAGTTATTGATGGCGGCATAGTCCAGAACGTGCCTTCAGGTGTCCAATTCGACGCTGCCGGCTATCTTATCGTTGGCGGAAACACGTTCGGTCAACTCAACATTACCAGCGGCGGCGAAGCTACCAATACCGATGCGTATATAGGCTTTAACAATGGGAGCCAGGGCGAGGTATTCGTTAGCGGCACAGGCGCGAGATGGACAAGTAACGGTTTCCTCTCCATCGGCCTTGATGGGCAGGCCATCGTCATAGTTGACGACGGAGCAATCGTCACCGTTCGTGATGGGGCTGACCTTGCGGCAGGCATGAACAGCTTCGCTCAGTTGTCGCTTAGCGGCACTAGCGGTGCTCGTGGAGTTTTCTCGACGCCCTATATCCTGAAAGGTGTCGGTACAGGACTACTCCAGTGGGATGGCGGCATCCTGCAGGCCAGAAGTAGCGAGCTTGAGTTCTTCCCCAACTTCAGCTTCGGGGACATTGACATTACAAACAATGGGGCCTTTCTCGATACCAACGGCTACAACGTCGGTATTCAAACGCCCGGGATCCTCATTGGTACCGGTGGTTTTACCAAACTGGGCACGGGCACCCTCACCATCGCTGGCAACAACTCATGGAGTGGCGACACGACCGTAAGCGCCGGTACGTTAGTACTGGATAGCTACACCCAGAGTGGCAGCCAGACCTTAACGATTGGCGTCACCAGCGGCTCGAACTACGGCAGGCTGAATGTCAACGGTGTGGCCAACTTCAACAACGGCAACCTCGCCGTCAATGTCATTGGTAGCCCTACGCTTGCCAACAACCTTTCTCTGGCTGGGATTGTCACGGCCGGTACGCTGAACGCGACGAGCTTTAACGTCACAGACAACTCCGCGCTGTTTGATTTCAGCTCCACCATCAATGGCAACAGCGTCGACCTGAATGTGATCGCCAGTGGTAGCGGTTCTGGTGGTACTACCGTCTACGGTTCGGTGCTCAATAACCGTCTACACCCGGCATTAGGTGCAGCTAGCGTTCTTGATACCCAGGTTCAGGGGGCTCCTACAGGCGATATGGCCGCGGTCGTTACAGCGCTAGGCCGCCTGCCGGATGAGCGTAGCGTTGCCCGCGCCGCAGCACAGACCCTGCCACTCAACGCCGGCACCCAGGCAACATTGGGGGCACTCAGTACCATCAACTCGATCTTCTCCAGTCGCTTTGCTCCTGCTGCACCCACTGGACTGTCTGCGGGTAACGTGACGACGAACAAGAACATCTGGATAAGACCTTTCGGCTCCAGGGCAGATCAGAGCGATACCGATGAAAACGCCTCGGGTTACAGCGCCGACACCTGGGGACTGGCGACGGGTGCCGAAGGTGATATCGGCGATACCCAAATAGGCATTGCCTATGCCTATGCCAACACTCGGCTCGACGGCAATACCCACCTGAGCGGCACAGGAACCCACTCCGAGATCGATAGTCATGTCATAGCCCTCTATGGCAGTCGCCCACTCAATGACATGGTTCTGGGCTTTCAGGTCGACGCCGGCTGGAATGACAACGACAGTAGTCGCAACCTCGACTTCGGAGGGCTCAATCGCTCTGCCCGCGCTAGCTATGACAGTTGGAGTCTGCATGTAGGCAGCAACCTGTCCAAAGCCATAGTTCTCGATCAGGCCAACACCTTCATTCCGGCTATTCGTGCCGACTACACCCGCCTCAGAAGTGACTCCTATACCGAACGCGGAGCTGGGGCACTGAACCTCGATGTCGAGGCCAGTAGCGTCGAGGTACTGACCTTCGGTGTAGATGGCCGTATCGTCCACGCTCTCACTCCCAATGCACAGCTCGAAGCCATCGTGGGCGTGAGCTATGACGTCATCAACGATGACGACAAATTAGTGGCCACCTATAGCGGTGCTCCAGGACAGAGTTTTGTAGCAGCCGGGATTGATCATGGGCCTTGGCTGGCCAGGGCGGGTGTGGGCTACACACACAGCCTTGAGAACGGAACGGATATCTCGATTCATTACGAAGCCAGTGGACGGGATGACTACCTGAGTCAGTCCGCTTCAGTTAAAGCGGTCTGGCATTTTTGATTATGTCTATGCAAAGAAGGCCCGAATACTTGATCTTTCTTTGCATGGCATGATGCAGCCCTGCTCTGCTGAGTCGAGCAAGCATTCTTAGGCGCTGGTGGCTTTTGGCAGTGAGCTCAGCCCTCGACCGTCGCTATGCATGATTCAACTTCGGGATTACTCACCTATTACCGATCAGCGGTGCTTGGCTGGAGACACTGAATCGCTGACTCAGCATGCTCAATCGGCCGGCCAGGTGGCTGAGGTCCTGACCATTGCAATCCAGTGCGTGTGCGTCCTGTAAATTACGCTCGGCCACCTGTTCGACAGTACTCAGGTGTTGGCTGACTTCGGCACTGACTGCAGTGCTGTTGATGAGTCGCCACTGCAATCAACTCGTTCATGCGGGTGATGGCTCCAATCTCCCGGACTACGCTCCCAAGGATTTCGGCAGTGCTTGCACTTCAATGCCCGCCATGCCCTTAGATCAGATCCAACAGATCGTAGGTCCTGATGTTGTGAGTTGTGAATCGAATCTAGACATTTGTAAAAGCGTCAAAGTACCAGGAGAAATAGCCATCAAGCTCCCCTTCACTCTGCTCCAGGCTATACAAGGTGTCGGCTGCAAGCAGATCTAGCAGAACCAGACCGTTGAGGCTGGAGTCCTCGTTGCAGGCCGCCTGCAGGCGCTTGGCAATACCCTGGTTGACCTTGCGCAGGTTGCGATAGGACTCGCGTAGGCCTTCCAGCTGCCAGTCCGCAGACAGGCCTTTCTGCGCTTTCAGGTGCTGCCCCAGCAGGTAGGTGCCAAGCACCCGAAACAGCGTCTCGTCACTGCTGCTGAAGGGCAGATGGAACCAGGCCATAGCTTCTAGGAAACGTGTATGCGGACAACCACTGGTGGCGCCGAGCAGGCCGAGCAGCGAGCCCGCCGCGCGCTGCAGGGTGGTGTGCTGACGGATCTTGCGACCGCGGTGCTGCACCTGCACCTCGACCGCCTCGAACGAGGCGTGCCCGGCCAGCAGGCGCACCGGTTGCTGCAGCGCCAGGGCGAAGGGGCAGTCGCGCTGCGCCTCGGCCTTGAGCGGGCAATGCGGGCATTGCTGGAAGGCCAGGCGTGTCCACTCGGGAGCGCTCTGCGCCGGGGCGCACGCCTCGCCCAGGCGAACCTGCAGCTCCAGCGCCGGCTGCCCGGCAAAAGCTAGCCGATAGCGGATGATCTGTCGCTCAGCATCTAATGTCATGCCCCTGCCTCCGGTTGCATTCCATGTTCCCTCAGGCAATTAGATCGCCACGCCCCCTGGACAAAGGGTTTACCATACGACTGCAGTAGCCATCTGCGCTCAGCGCCACAAAGCCCCGTTTCAAAGAGTAGGCTTACGCTAGTCAATTATCGATAGTCATTGAAAAACAGGTAGTAACAGAGAACGCTATGTGAGCAAACACAAAGAAAAAGCCATTATTCATGTCGTCGACGACGACCACGGTATACGCGCCGCCCTAAATCGGCTGCTTGTACACGCCGGCTACGATGTAAAGCTCTACTCAAACGGGGCAGATTTTATTGAAAAATATGACCACAGCCCCGGCTGCGTGATTCTCGACCTGGCAATGCCTGGCCTCAGCGGCGAGCAAGTTCTCCACGAAATAATCAGAGCCCGATTCAACCTGGTCGTATTAATTCTCACTGGCCATGCAACCATCAGCACCGCAGTCAAGTTGATTAAAGCCGGCGCAGTAGACTTGATAGAAAAGCCATTTGACAACGAGCAATTACTTAGCAAGATTAGCAAATTGCTAGAGTCGTCCCAGTCATTTTTCGCCAAAAATATACTAATTGCTGATTACCAAAAATGTGTTTCATCCTTAACGCCCAGCGAACGCTGCGTGATGGAGCTCTTGCTGACAGGCATGACCAGCCAAGAAATTGCCGACCATCTTCACAACAGCAAAAAAACCATTGATATTCATCGTGCTCGCGTGATGAAAAAGATGGATGCCGCCTCCCTTCGCGACCTGCTCGAGGGATGGATAAGACTGAATACATAAATTTCGGCGGATCACCACGAAAGTCAAAAACCGTTATAGCACCAACAACCCGCCCCCAACATAGGTACCAATACCTATATTCAAATCAGGATAACCACCAGTATCCTGAAGGCAGCTCAATGCGCTGTTGACACGTTACCTTAACTAGCGAAAATCGACATCTATTGCCCCCCCTGAACGCAAATATCAATCACCCGACCCCATGAACTTCATAAACTATAGGGTTTTCTGGAAGGATAGATACTCCAGCTATGAGGGTGGAAACTCAGCATTCCTAAAAGATGCCGGACTCGAAGCCTCCGAACAGATAGTGTGGCTGACCGACTATGACCTACCATGGAAGGACCATGCCGGCAGAATTATTCGAGAAGATCAAGAGATCATGACGGGAAAAATCAGCCAGGTTAAGTCAACGATACTATTACCAATGGCCGACAACGCCCTACACCTCATCCATATACAAAAGCACCCAATTACAACAAGCTGTGGCCGGATCACCGGAATTATCTGCATTTACTACGAACCAAGCGCAGATCCCTACCCTACAACGGCGACCCCTTCAAAACTTGACTTCCTCTCCTAAACAACTGAACTGTGCGCTCGCTTATGGATACTCTTAAAAAGAAAGAGGGAGGGATCTTTATGAAACGTATGACCTCTGCTGCTGTGTGAAGGCGCTACCGCAACCCACAACCGCGGCGATTCTGCAAGCATTTTCAGGCATGCGCCAATGGACAATACGTCAGCTATACCTCTCGGAGGCTAAGACGGTTGACGCTTCTAGCGCCGCTCTTTCGTTGGGCTAGCCTTACAGCAGTGTGCGACAGCGAGGCATGCCAAATCCCCAATCTATCCCAGCAATCGACGCCCCGACAATCTCAGCCAGGCTGGAGTCACGATGGACAATAATCCAAGAAGCCTTTTCCATGAGCTGGTCGAGCAGATCGAGATAGGCGTCATTATTCTGGACGATGAGCTCAGGGTGATAACTTGGAATCGCTTTATCAGCGAGCGTAGTGGCAGGCCGCTGGAGCAAGCACGGGGAAAACCCTTCATCGAGGTCTTCCCCGAAGCCAACGGCGAGCACTTCGTCAAGGTGGTGCAACTGGCCCGCACGCGCGCCAAGCACGTCTACAGCCACTGGCTGGACAACCTGCCGCTGGTCAAGCTCAGCAGCGACAGCGATGAACACGAGCGGCAGCTGCAGAGCACCCTGTTCTGTCCCTTCGAGGCGGCGAACGGCGTACGCTGCTTCGGTCTGCTGATGTACGACACCAGTGCCGTCGCCAAGACCAGCGAGCACCTGGAGACCGCGCTGAAGGCGCTCAACCATAAACAGGGCGAGCAGGAACAACTGCTGCGCAAGCTGGAAACCGCCAACAGCCAGTTGCTGCAGTCGGAGAAGCTGGCAGCCATCAGTCAACTGGCCGCCGGGGTGGCGCACGAGATCAACAACCCCATCGGCTACGTGTTCTCCAATCTCAAGACCCTCGACGGTTACGTCCGCGACCTGCTGAAGATCGCCGATGCGGTGGACAGCGCCGCCGATCTGGACGAGCTGCGCCAGCTCAAGCGCGACCTGGAGTACGACTACATCCGCAGCGACGTTGAAGCCCTGGTCGTAGAGTCAGAAGACGGTATTGACAGGGTCAAGCGCATCATCAGCGCGCTCAAGGACTTCTCCCATATCGAAGAAGAGGAATTTCGCCCCGCCGACCTGCACCGCGGCCTCGATACCACGCTCAACGTGGTCAACAACGAGCTCAAGTACAAGGCCGAAGTGATCAGGGAGTACGGTGAGCTACCGGAGGTGGAGTGCATTCCCTCGCAGATCAACCAGGTGGTGATGAATCTGCTGGTCAATGCCGCCCACGCCATCGAGCAATTCGGTCGCATCACCCTGCGCACCGGCGGCGCAGACGACTGGATCTGGATCGAGGTAGAGGACACCGGCAAGGGCATCGACGCCAAGACACTGAACCGCATCTTCGAGCCCTTCTTCACCACCAAACCGGTGGGCAAAGGTACCGGGCTGGGTCTGGCGCTGTCTTACAGCATCGTGCAGAAACACAACGGCCGCATCGAGGTCGACAGCACACCGGGACTTGGCACGCGTTTCCGGGTCTGGCTGCCCGTGCGCCAGCCCGCCCCCGCGCCGCAACAGGACGCACCGCCAGCATGAGCAGCGCCACGCCCGCCTCGCTCGCCACCCTGCTGCTGGTGGACGACGAGGACAATATCCTCAATAGCCTGCGCCGCGTGCTGCGCAACGAACCCTATCGCCTGCTCACCGCCGGCAGCGGCGAGGCGGCGCTGGGCCTGCTTGAGCAACAGCCTGTGGACCTGGTGATCTCCGACGCACGCATGCCCGGTATGGACGGCGCTACGCTGCTGACCGAGGTACAGCAACGCTGGCCGCAGTGCCTGCGCATCCTGCTCACCGGCTACGCGGACATAACCACCACGGTCAAGGCGATCAACGAGGGGCAGATCTACCGCTATATCAGTAAACCCTGGGACGACGACGAGCTGCGCTTGATCATTCGTCAGGCCCTGGCTTTCCAGCATTCCGAGCGCGAGCGCCGGCGTCTGGAAGCCCTCACCCGCGAGCAAAATGAGCGCCTGCAGGAGCTCAACGCTACCCTTGAGCAGCGCGTGCGCGACCGCACTGCCGAGCTGGAACAGACCGCTGACATGCTCGACCTGGCCTATGCCGAGCTGCGCAGGAGCTACGTCACCGCCACCGAGGTGTTCGCCAACCTGGTGGGCCAGCGCCTGAGCAAGGAGCGCCAGACCAACACCCAGGTGATCGCCCTGGTCAAGGCCTACGCCGAGCACCACCGGCTCGACGAGCGCAGCAGCAACGACCTGGCCATGGCCGCGGCGCTGTACAACATCGGCAAGCTGACCTGGGACGACCATCTGCTCGGCCGCCCCTCCGACACCCTGTACAAGGATGAACGCGCGCGCTACCGCCAGTACCCGGTGGTCGGCGAAAGCCTGGTGATGACCCTGGAGCCGGTGCAGGACGCCGGCCGCCTGATCCGTCATCACCAGGAGCGCTGGGACGGCAACGGCTTTCCCGACCGCCTGGAAGGCGTCGCCATTCCCTTCGGCGCACGCCTGCTCAAGCTGGCGGTGGACTTCATCGAGCTGCAACGCGGCCTGGTGCTGGAGCGCCGACTCAACCGCGACGAAGCGCTACTGCTGATCAAGAAATACGCCGGGCGCCTCTACGACCCCGAGCTGTGCGACGCCTTCATCGAACTGTGCACCAGCCTGGCGCCGGATCTGGTGCTGGCCGACGCCAGTATCCTCGCGGTGGACACCCGGCGGCTGGAACCGGGCATGCTGCTGGCGCGCAACCTGCACGCCGAAAACGGCATGCTGTTACTGAACGAGGGCAAGCCGCTGACGCGGGCGCTGATCGACAAACTGATCGCCTTCGAGGCCTCCGAAGGGGGGCGCTACACCCTGTTCGTGCGCAAGCCCGACGGGACTCAACCGGGAGACGCGTCATGATCAAGATCCAACTGCTGGACGACGAACCGCACATCCTCAGCGCGCTGCAGCGGGTGCTGCGTCCGCATCACTGGGAAGTGCACGCCTTCAGCGACGGCCAGCAGGCCTTACAGGCACTCACCGAGCACGAGTATGCGGTGATCGTGTCCGACTACAAGATGCCCAACCTGGACGGCATCACCTACCTGCAGTTCGCCAAGCAGCGCCAGCCCAACGCCATGCGCATGGTGCTCAGCGCCCACGGCGACCGGCAGTCGATGATGCAGGCGATCAACCGCGCGGAAATCTACCGTTTTCTCTCCAAGCCCTGGGAAGACTATGAGATCGAGACCGCACTAAAGGCAGCCATCGACCTCTATCTGCTACGCGACGAGAACCAGCGCTTGCTGGCCCAGCTACGTAGCCAACAGAGCACGCTGCAGCGCCAGGAACAGGAGCTGCGCCGCCTCGAGGCCGAGCACCCGGGCATCACCCGCGTGCGCCGCGACGAACAGGGCGCCGTGCTCCTCGACGGCGGCGAGTCGGGCCATGGCTGACTACCAGCCCCACACACGCAAGCTCAGCCTCAAGGTGGTCTATTACGGCCCGGCGCTGAGCGGCAAGACCACCAACCTGATGCAGTTGCACACCCTGCTGCGGCCGCAGCGCAAGGGCGAGCTGATGGTGCTGGAGACCCGCGACGACCGTACCCTGTTCTTCGACGTGCTGCCGATCGGCCTGCGCGGCGCCGCCGGCCTCGACCTGCGCCTGAAGCTCTACACCGTACCCGGCCAGGTGCAGCACGACAGCACGCGCAAAGCCGTGCTGTCGCGCGCCGACGGGGTGATCTTCGTCGCCGACTCGCAGCCGGCGCAGCAGGACAACAACGCCAACGCCTTCGACAACCTGGCCGACAACCTGCAGAAGCTGGGCATGGACATCGAACGGCTGCCGCTGGTGGTGCAGTTCAATAAGCGCGACGTGGCAGACGCGGTGGCCGAGGCCGAGCTGCAGGCGCGCTGGGCGCAGACGCCCTGGGCGCCGCTGAGCATGGCCTCGGCGCTCCACGGCCAGGGCGTGGTCGAGAGCTTCCGCCAATTGCTCGTCCGCCTCTACCCGCAGCTCGACCGCGAATACCGCCTGGCCGAGACCGAGGGTATCGACGCGACCAGCTTCGTGCGCCTGCTCAGCGCGGCGCAGGGAGATGCCGATGCGTAGCTTCGAGGACGACCCGCGCCTGGCCGAACTGCTGCCTGACGAGCGCCAGCAACAACTGCTGCACCTGCTGCAAGCGCTGAGCGGTCACACCCTGCAGCTGGACGAACAACCCAGGCCCGGCGCCGAGGCGGTGGAGTTCAACCTGGAAACCCTCGGCTGGCTCAGCTGCCCGACCCAGCCGCAACTGCAGGCGGCCGCCGCACGCCTGCTGGAGTTCGTGCTGTTCTACGTCGGCAAATACCGCCTGGCCGCCAACTTGCACCACGACGCCAGCGAAGCCAGCTTCGCCGAGCTGCAGCGCCAGCATGCCGCTCTACAGGCCTCCGAGGCGCGCTACAAGGCGCTTTCCACACAGCTGCAACGGCGCGTCGAGGAGCAGGTCAAGGTTATCGAACAGACCCAGCAGCAGCTCTATGAAAGTGCACGCCTGCGCGCCGTCGGCCAGCTCGCCGCTGGCGTTGCTCACGAGATCAACAACCCCATCGGCTTCATCGCCAGCAATCTGCGGGTGGCCGGCGACTACCTCGACGAACTCGGCGAGAAGCTGCCCAGCGACCAGGCTACAGGACTGATCCTCGAGGATTTCCGCGCGCTGTTGCAGGAGTCCGAAGTCGGTACCCAGCGCATCGCCGCCATCGTCACCGACCTCAAGACCTTCGCCAATATCGACCAGGAGGATTTTGTCCCCTGCGACCTCAACGCACTGATCGCCAGCACCTGCCACCTGCTGCGGGCCGAGAGTAACCAGGCGCTCGACATCGAACTGAAGCTGGCCGAGCTCCCCGAGCTGGCCGGCTACCCGGCGAAGATTTCCCAGGCGCTGTACAACGTGCTGGACAACGCTGCCATGGCCATTACCGGACAGGGACGCATCCGCGTCACCAGCCGCCTAGGTGAACAGGGCGCGGTGGAGGTGCTGGTGGAAGACAACGGCTGCGGCATTACCGCCGAGGACCAGGCGCGCCTGTTCGACCCCTTCTTCACCACGCGCCCGGTCGGCTCCGGCACCGGCCTGGGCCTGACCGTGGCGCGCGACATCATGGCCGCGCATCAGGGCGAGATCCTGGTGCGCAGCAAGCCTGGCGCCGGCACCCGGGTCACCCTGCGTTTTCTGAGCCTTTGAGGAGTCGCCGTGGGCAAACGCTATTCATCGCTGTTCGTCGGCCATGAGCCGAACGCCGCGCCGCAGGAGCAGGAGCAGGAGCCGGCAGCGCCCTATCGAATGCTGTTGGTGGACGACGAACCTAACGTACTCGCCGCATTGCGCCGTGTGTTCCAGCGCGAGAACTATGAACTGCACTTCGCCCGTAACGGCGTCGAGGCCCTGAAAATCCTCGCCAACCAGCCAGTGCACCTGATCATCAGCGACTTCATGATGCCGCAGATGAACGGCAGCGAGCTGCTCGCCCAGGTGCGCGAGCGCTGGCCCGAGACCATCCGCATCATGCTCACCGGCCACGCCAACACCGAGGCGGTGATGGGCTCGATCAAGGGCGGCGCGGTATACCGCTTCATCCTCAAGCCGTGGAACGACGACGACCTGCGCCTGACCATCGCCCTGGCCCTGGAGCAGTACAGCCTGCAGCAGCGCAACCGCAGCCTGGAGCAGGAGAACCAGAAGCAGCACCGCGACCTGGAAACCCTGGCCAAGCTCAGCGTCACCAACCGCAGCCAGCTGGCCATCCTCCTGCACAAGAAGGGCCTGCTCAACGCCCAGCAGATCCAGCAGTTGCACAAGGAGATGCAGACCCACAAGACCCCGGTGCTGCGCCAGCTGATGCAGCACGAATGGCTGGACGGCGACAAGGTCTACGAGCTGCTGCGCAAGGACCTGATGTTCGAAGAAGTCGACCTGCGCGAGTTCCAGGTCGACGCCCCGCTGCTGGCCCTGGTGCCACAGGCCATCTGCACTCGCCAGTTGGTGTTGCCACTGCGCGTGATGGACAAACGCCTGCGCCTGGCCATGGCCGACCCGCTGGATCAGGGCCTGATCGACGAGCTGGGCTTCATGACCGGGCTGAGCATCCACCCGCTGCTGTGTCGCCTGGACCAGTTGCAGGACCAACTGCACGAACTGTTCGGCGCACCCGGCAACCAGCTGGAAGACCTGACCACCGTGGTGGGCAGCAGCGACCCCTACGAAGGCATCGAGATCGTCCTCGACGACGACAGCGGCAACGAGAGCCTCGAACAACTGCTCGGCAGCTCGGAGGACCCGCCGGCCATTCGCCTGGTCAACGCGGTGATACTCGAAGCGCTGCGCCTGGGCGCCAGCGACATCCACATCCATCCGCGCACCAAGCACGTGACGGTGCGCTACCGCATCGACGGCGTGCTGCAGGACAAGATTCAGATCCCCAGCGCGCTGCTGATGTCGCTGGTGTCGCGGATCAAGGTCATGGCCGAGCTGGACATCACCGAACGCCGGCGCCCGCAGGACGGTCGCATCACGGTGAAGACGCCGATGCGCATCGTCGACCTGCGCATCTCCACCCTGCCCACCATCAACGGCGAGAAGGTGGTGATGCGCGTGCTCGAACGCCAGTCGGCGGCGCAGTCGCTGGAAGACCTCGGTCTGTCGCCGCACAACCTGCGGCGCCTGCTGCATGTGGTGGGCAAGCCGCAGGGCATCATCCTCGCCACCGGTCCCACCGGCAGCGGCAAGACCACCACCCTGTTCGCCCTGCTGCAGCACGAGGCCTCGTCGGAGAAGAACTACGTCACCATCGAGGACCCGGTGGAGTTTCACGTCGACCTGGCCGGCCAGGTGCCGGTGCGCGAGCGCATCGGCCTGAGCTTCGCCAGCGTGCTGCGCGCCATCCTGCGCCAGGACCCGGACGTGATCCTGCTCGGCGAAATCCGCGACAGCGAAACCGCCGAGGTGGCCTTCCACGCCGCGCTGACCGGCCACCTGGTGTTCTCCACGCTGCACACCAACTCGGCGGCGGCGACCATCGCCCGCCTCTTCGACCTGGGCCTCAAACCCTATGTGCTGGCCTCGGCGCTGGAGGCGATCATCGCCCAGCGCCTGGTACGGCGCATCTGCAGCCTGTGCCGCGAGCCGGTGCAACCCCCGCGCGAGCGTCTGCAGAGCCTCGGCGCAGAGTTTCTCGAGCCCGGCATGCGTTTTTTTCAGGGCAAGGGCTGCAACCAGTGCAACCAGGGCTACAAGGGCCGTGTCGGCATCCACGAGGTATTGACCATGAGCGACCGCCTGCGCGATGCCATCGCCCTGGGCGCCGGCGCCATGCAACTGCAGGTGATCGCCCGCGAACAAGGCATGACCACCCTACTCGACGACGCTCGTGAGAAGATTGCTCAGGGCCTGACCACAGTGGAAGAAGTGCTGCGCCTGCTCGGCCCACAGAACCTACAGGAATAGGTATGAAGACGCGCTACCTGATCGCCGAAGCCTACCTACACATACTAGCCTTCGCCCTGCTCGGCCTGGGCTTGGTCAGTCTGCTCGGCTTTCTCGCAGTCGACCAACCGAGCCGGCACAGCGTGGTACTGCTGCCGGACAGCGCGCTGTTGGCGCTGTTCGCAGGCTCGCTGCTTCTGACCGCCATTCGCCGCGCCTGGCGCAGCCTGTTGCTATGCGCGATGCTGCTTGCCGGCCTGACACTCTACACCGTCGTGCACAACCATCTGGCAGGCGGTTCGGATCAAGGCTCGTCACTGGTCAGCGGTTTCCTGCGCATGCGCAGCGGCCCAGCGCTGGTTCTATTGGCGACTGCCGTAGCCATATGCTTGGGATTCGGGCCCAAGCCGGCGCGGCGCCTGGCACAGTTGATCGGGGTGACGGTGATGTTGCTGGCACTGCTCGCTCAACTGGCCGGCCAGCAGCCGAGCCCCGGCTTACTTGACCTTGGCTTCAAGTACTCATCGACTCATGTCACCAACCTCTTCACCCTACTGCTGGGTCTGGCAGCGGTGCTGCACAGCTGGCTACCCATCGGACAGCGCGGACAACTTGACCACATGAGCCAGGCGGCCGGGCTGTTCGGCGTGCTGCTGACTTGCGCCGGCTGGTACCTGCTCAGCCTGCAGGCCATCGAAGCGCTCAGCCGCGAGAGCGATCTGTTGCTGTCCAAGGTGCAGGCGGCCACCAGCCGCACCCTGGACGAACACCAGGCGTTGATCCAGCGCATGAGCGAACGCTGGCAGGCTATCGGCGCGCTACCTTCACCGCGCCTCTGGCAGCAGGAGGCCGACAGCTACCTGCGCGACTTTCCCAGTCTGGAGTTGGTAGCCGTGGTCGACCGCCAGCTGCAACCGCACTGGTTGAAGACGCGCGGCAGCAAAGAAACACAATGGCTACACAATTTTCTCGCTGATGCCGACAACCACGCTTGGCTGCAGCATGTGTTCGAGGATGGCCATGCCCACCTCAGCAAGGTGAGTGCCTACGGCGAGGCCGGCTTGCTCAACGCGTTGATCGCCACACCACTGACACTGCCCGGCGAGCCACCCCGCCTGGTGGTCGCCAGCCTCAACGTGCACGACGTCATGGAGCATGTGCTGGGCTCGCAGCTGAGCGGTTTCATCGTACGCGCCTACGAGAATGACCAACCGCTCTACGACTCCAACCAGGCCCATTACAACCGTTTCAACACGCCGGTAGGCGAGCGTATGGTGCCCATTGCCGAGAGCGCAGGCTGGCGCCTGGTGTCGGTCATCAATCGACCGCAGACACTCAACAGCGCCGGTTACCTGCCGGCTCTGGTAATGCTGTTCGGCCTCACCCTGAGCTTCCTACTTGTGCTCAGCCAGCGCCTCGCCTGGCTGGCCAACGAGCGCTCGCAGCGCCTGGCGCGGCTCAACGATCAGCTGCAATTTAGCCTTGCCGAGCAGATACGTGCGCAGAAACTCAACCAGCGCATCATGCAGTTCACCCTCGACGTGCTCTGCTCTATCGACGGAGAAGGCCGCTTTCGCGAGGTTAGCCCCTCCTGCGAGAAGCTGTTCGGCTACAAGCCCGAAGAGCTGATCGGCCGCCACTACCTGGAACTGGTGCTGCCCGAGGATCAGCCGGCGACCGAGGCGGAGACCGCCGCCATCATGGCCGGGAACCCGACCCGCACCTTCCGCAACCGCTACCGCCACCGCGACGGCCAAGTGCTACACGTGCTCTGGTCGGCCGACTGGTCGGCCGAGGAGCAGACCCTGTTCGCCGTGGCACACGACATCACCGCGCTGATGCAGAACGAGGCCTATGCGGAAAGCCAGCGCGACATCCTCAGCATGATTTCCACCGACCGCCCACTGCGCGAGGTGCTCGAGGCGATCTGCCAGATGGTGGAAATCCAGCAGCCCGAGGCGTTGTGCTCGGTGCTGCTGCTCGACGACAACGGCCAGCACCTGCACACCGGCGCCGCCCCCAGCCTGCCGGAGGCCTACAACCACGCCATCGACGGCGTCGCCATCGGGCCGAACGCCGGCAGTTGCGGTACCGCCGCCTTCCGCCAGCAACTGGTGGTGGTCGAGGACATCGAGCGCGACCCGCTGTGGCGCGACTACCGCGAACTAGCACGCCCGCACGGGCTAATGGCCTGCTGGTCGTTCCCGCTGATTTCCTACCAGGGTCAGGTGCTCGGCACCTTCGCCATCTACCAGCGCCGCACCGGCAGGCCGGACGACGAACAGATCCAGCAACTGGCCAATGCCGCACAGCTGGCGGCCATCGCCATCACCCGCAGCCGCGACCGCCAGCGTCTGCAGGAGAGCGAGCAGCGTTTTCGCTCGCTGTTCACCTTCAACCCGGACCCGGTGTTCTCCTTCGACCTACAGGGCCGCTTCCTCAGCCTCAACGGCGCCGGCGTGCAACTGACCGGCATCGGCGAGGCACCGATCGTCGGCGAGCACTTCGCCGGGATGATCGCCAAGGCCGATCGCGCGCGTACCGAGCAGCATTTCGCCGCCGCCTGCACCGGCATCCCGCAACGTTACGAGACCCACATTATCGGCCCGAGCGGGCAACAGCTGGCACTGGACGTGACCAACCTGCCGATCATGGTCGACGGACAGATCGTCGGCATCTTCGGCATCGCCAAGGACATTAGCGAACGCGAGCGCATTACCGCGGCCCTGCAGCAGGCCCTGGAGCGTGCCGAACGCAAGGCCGAACAGCTGCGTGGCCTGAGTGCGGCGGCCATCGCCACCGCCAAGCTACTAGACCATCAGGCGCTGATCGACTACCTGGTGGAACAGGTGCGTCTGGTCATCGGCGCGCACCTGGCGGTGATCAGCCTGACCCGCGGCGACGACTGGGCCCAGTCGATCAGTGGCGTGTCGCTGTCGGACAAGTACGCCGCCTGGCGCAACTACGCGACTCGTCCGGACGGCAGCGGCATCTATGCGCTGATCTGCCAGGACAACCAGCCGCTACGCTTGAGCCAGGCCGAGCTGGAACGTCACCCGCGCTGGCGCGGTTTCGGCGAGCATGCCGGGAAGCACCCGCCGATGCGCGGCTGGCTGGCCGTGCCGCTGATCGACAAGGACGGGCGCAACCTCGGCCTGTTGCAGCTGTCGGACAAATATGAAGGGGAGTTCGAAGAGGACGACCAGGCGATTGCCCAGCAGTTCGCGCAGATGGCCGTGTCGGTGCTGGAAAACAGTCGCCTGTTCAACGAAGTGCTGGCCGGCGACCGGCGCTTACAGCAGCAACTGGAGTTCACCTCGGCGATTACCGACAGCATGGGCGAGGGCCTGCTGGCAGTGGATGCGCAGGACCGCCTGAGCTTTCTCAACCCGGCGGCCCGGGCATTATTGCAGCAGGGCGAGCAGGACCTCAGCGGCCAGCCGCTGGCCCAGGTGCTGCCGCTGCAGCCGAGCCAATGGCCGCTGCCGATGGCGGACGACGAGGCCGTGCACGGCGAACTCGTACTGCATGGCGAGCGCCCGCACACCCTACTCTACGACGCCCGGCCGATGAGCGGCGGCGCGGACGACGGTGGCTGGGTCATCGTACTGCGCGACATCACCACGCTGCGCCAGGCCGATCAGGCGCTGCGCGAACGCAATCAGTTCTTCAACCTGTCGCTGGACATGTTCTGCATGATCGGCCAGCAGGGCCAGTTCATCCAGGTCAACCCGGCCTTCGCCAGCACCCTGCGGCATACGGCGAGCGCGCTGATCGGCCAGCCCTACCTGCAGCTGATCCATCCCGAGGATCGTCCCCTGATGCAGAACGCCATCGAGCAGCTGCAACGCGGAGCCGTGGTCAAGGATCTGGAGATCCGCGTGCACGACGCCAGGGGCCAGCAGCTCTGGCTGCAACTCAGCGCGGCGCTGGCCGACGACCAGGTGATCTACTGCGCCGCCCGCGACATCAGCCTGCAACGTGCGGTGGCCGAGCAGATGCGCCAGAACAGCCTGCTGCTGAGCATGGCCGGCAGCATCGCCAAGCTCGGTGGCTGGTCGATCGAGCTGCCCAGCCGCCAGGTGCTTTGGTCGGAGGAGATGCACAGCCTGCTCGGTTTCCCGGTCGGCACCCTGCCCGACCTGGCCGAAGGCCTGCAGCTCTACCTGCCGGCCTATCGCGAACGGGTGACCCTGGCGGTCGAGGATTGCATCGAGCAAGGCATCGGCTTCGACCTCGACGTGGAGATGCTCGACGCCCATGGCAAGCACCTGTACGTGCAGGTGGCCGGCCAGGCGGTGCGCGACGACAATGGGCAGATCGTGCGTATCTCCGGCGCCCTGCAGGACATCAGCGAGCGCAAGCAGGCGCTGAAGCAGGCGCAGCGCCTGGCCGAGCGCCTGACGAACACCCTGGAAAGTATCAGCGATGCCTTCTACACTCTCGACAGCGATTGGCGATTCACCTACATCAACCCCGAGGCCGAGCGGCAGCTGAACATCAGCGCTACCGCCACCCTGGGACAGAGTGTTTGGACAGCCTTCCCCGGTTCCTACGACAGCGAGATCGGCCAGCGCTACCGCCAGGCCCGGCGCGACAACCAGGCCTGCCACTTCGAGAGTTTCTACGAACCCTTCCAGAGCTGGTTCGAGCTGCATGCCTACCCCTCCGAGGAGGGCCTGGCCGTGTACTTCCAGAACATCAGCGAACGCCGCGCGACCCAGGAGCAGTTGCAGCGTACCCTGCTCGAACTGAAGCGCAGCAACCGCGAGCTGGAGGAGTTCGCCTTCGTCGCCTCGCACGACCTGCAGGAACCGCTGCGCAAGATCCAGGCCTTCTCCGAGCGCCTCGCCAAGCGCAGCGACGGCCTCGACGACGACGGCCGCGACTACCTGCAGCGCATGACCTCGGCGGCGGCGCGCATGCAGGCGCTGATCATCGACCTGCTCGACTACTCGCGAGTCAATACCCGCGGCCAGCCGCTGCAGAAGCTCGACCTCGACCAATTGCTCGACGAGGTGCTGCAGGACCTGGAAACATCCCTGGAACAGAGTGGCGCGCAGGTCCAGCGCGAGCCCCTGCCGCCGGTGCGGGGCGACGCCAGCCAGTTACGCCGGGTACTGCAGAACCTGCTGAGCAATTCCCTGAAATTCCAGCGAGCCGGGGAAAAGCCACTGATCCGCATCTATGCCGAACACCCGGGCGACGGCTCCTGGGTACTGTGCATCGCCGACAACGGCATCGGCTTCGACGAGAAGTACCTGGACCGCATCTTCAATCCCTTCCAGCGCCTGCATGGCCGCGAAGCCTACGCCGGCACCGGCATCGGCCTGGCCATCGTCAAGAAGATTGTCGAGCGCCACGGCGCCAGCATCACCGCCAGCAGCACCCACGGTGCCGGCAGCACCTTTCGCATCAGTTTCCCGCCTATGGACAAACCCACGCCATGAACGCACAGCCCCCCGTACACATCCTGATCGCCGACGACGACCAGGATGACTGCCTAATGACACGGGAGGCGTTCGCCGAGTGCCGCATCGACAACACGCTACACTTCGTGCATGACGGCGAGGCGCTGCTCGACTACTTGCGGCGGCATGCGCCCTACGACGACGAGGAGCTCTACCCGTTACCCGGCCTGATCCTGCTCGACCTCAACATGCCGCGCATGGACGGCCGCGAGGCGCTGCACGCGATCAAATCCGACGCGCTGCTGCGCGGCATCCCGGTGGTGGTACTGACCACCTCGTCGGCCGAGGAAGACATCCTGCGCAGCTACGACATGGGGAGCAATTCGTTCATCACCAAGCCGGTGACCTATACCGGCCTGCTCGAGGTGGTGAAGACCCTCGGCCGCTACTGGCTGGAAACCGTCGAACTCCCCGTGGATGGCAAGCCCGTATGACCCGACTCGAAAACCACTGGCGCCTGTTGCTGATCGACGACGATGAAGACGACTTCGTCATCACCCGCGACTTGCTGCGCCAGGCAACGGACGCGCCGCTGCAACTGGACTGGTGCGCCGATTACCAACAGGGCCTGGCCAGCATCCTCGCGCAGGACCACGATCTCTACCTGGTGGACTACCGACTCGGCGCTGAATCGGGCCTGGAGCTGATCGAGCAGGCGCGCCAGGCCGGCGCCAGCCGGCCGATCATCCTGCTCACTGGCCAGGGCGACGCGCGCCTAGACGCCAGTGCCATCGCCCTGGGGGCCGCGGACTATCTGGTCAAGGGCGGCTTCGACAGCACCCAGTTGCTGCGTAGCATTCGCTACGCCATCGAACGCGGCCAGGCCACCGCGCGCTTGGCGGAAAGCGAGCAGCGCTACCGCCTGTTGTTCGAGTCCAATCCCGAACCCATGTGGGTATTCAACAAGGAAAACCTGCGCTTTCTCGCCGTCAACCTGGCCGCGACGCGCTTCTTCGGCTACTCGCAGGCAGAATTCCTGGCCATGAGCGTGCTGGATATCCGCAGCCGCGAAGAGCAGCAGCGCTTCCTCGCCTACTTCAACTCCAACATGCGCAATGTGTCGATCGCCAACCCGGAGACCGGGTTGTGGCGCTACCAGCATAAGGCCGGCCACGAGGTCATGGCCGAGGTGCTGGTGCATGACTTCGAGTTCGACGAACAACCCTGCTGCCTGGTGCTGGCCATTGATGTCACCGAAAAACAGCGCGCGCGCGAGGAGGCCACGCGGCGCGAGCGATCATTTCGCAAGCTGCTCGACGACACCCGCGATGCCCTACTGGTGGTCGACGGCGAAGGCGCCCTGCGCTACGCCAACCCGGCCGCCGAGCTGCTGTTCGAAGCCAGCCATGCGCAACTGCTGCAATTACGCTTCGAACTGCCGCACATCAGCGAAGACCTCTTCGAGTGGAGCCTGCAGACGCCGGCCGGCGACGAGCTGGAGGTGGAAATCCAGCTCTCCGAGACCGACTGGGAAGGCCAGCAGGTGCGCCTGCTGTCGCTGCGCGACATCGGCGAACGCAAGGAGTCGGAGAAGCAGTTGCGCCTGCTCAAGCGCAGCCTGGAAGCCAGCTACAACGGCGTGGTGATAGTCGACGCGCAGGAGTTCGACCACCCGATCATCTACGTCAATCCGGCTTTCGAGCGCATTACCGGCTACAGCGCGCACGAGGCCATCGGCCACAACTGTCGCATGTTGCAGAGCGGCGAGCGCGACCAGGCAGCGCTGGACGTCATCCGCCACGGCCTGGCGCAATCCAGCGAAGCCCATGTGGTGCTGCGCAACTACCGCAAGGACGGCAGTCCGTTCTGGAACGACCTGTACATCTCGCCGGTGCTCAACGAGCGCGGCGAGCTGACCCACTTCGTCGGTGTGCAGAACGACATCAGCGAGGAAAGACGCTACCAGGACGAGCTGAGCTTCAACGCCAGCCACGACGTGCTCACCGGCCTGCCCAACCGCACTCTGCTGGAAGACCGCCTACGCCAGGGCTGCCAGATTTCCCAGCGCTACCAGCGCAGCCTGGCGGTGATGTTCATCGACCTGGACGGTTTCAAGCCGATCAACGACTCCATGGGCCACCATTTCGGTGACCAGATTCTGCTCGAAGTGGCACGGCGGATGAGCGCCCAGGTGCGCCCCGGCGACACCGTGGCGCGCATGGGCGGCGACGAGTTCATCGTGCTGTTGCCGGACCTGGCGCGCGAGGAGGACGTGCTGCTGGTGGCCGAACGCCTGCTGAACAACATCGCCCGGCCCTACCGCGTCCAGGGCATCGACCTGCACGTCACCGCGAGCATCGGCATCACCCTCAGCGACGGCCAGCTGGACCAGCCCATGCAGTTGATCCAGCAGGCCGACCTGGCCATGTACAAGGCCAAGCAGGAAGGGCGCAACAATTACCAGTGGTTCACCAACGACCTCAACCAGCGCGTCGGCGAGCGGTTGGTGCTGCGCAACGAACTGCAGAAAGCCATCGAGAACCAGGACTTCACCCTCTACTACCAACCCCAGATCGACGGTCGCAGCGGCCGGGTGGTCGGCCTCGAGGCCCTGCTGCGCTGGGAACACCCGAGCAGGGGCTTCATCTCGCCGGCGTTGTTCGTGCCCATCGCCGAAGACACCGGGCAGATCATCCCGCTGAGCCAGTGGGTGCTGGACACCGCCTGCCGGCAGATCAAGGAACTGTGCGAACAGGGCATGACCGGGCCGAGTATGGCGGTGAACATCTCGCCGGTGCACTTCCAACGCAACAACTTCGTCGACAGCATCAGTGCCATTCTCAGCAAGTACGGCCTGGATGCCGACCTGCTGGAGCTGGAAATCACCGAAACCGTGCTGCTGCACAATGCCGAGCGGGCCATCGACACCCTGCACCAGCTCAAGCGCCTGGGCGTGAAGATCGCCATCGACGATTTCGGCACCGGTTTCTCCAGTCTCAACTACCTCAAGCGCCTGCCCATCGATAAGGTCAAGATCGACCGCTCCTTCGTCCAGGAAATCATCAGCGACCGCCACGACGCGGCGATCACCCAGGGCATCATCTCCATGGCCCACCACCTGCGCCTGAAGGTGATCGCCGAAGGAGTGGAAACCGAGCCGCAGTTCGCCTTCCTGAAGAAGAGCCAGTGCGACGAGTTCCAGGGCTACTACTTCGCCAAACCGATGCCCTTCGCCGAGCTGCAGGACTTCCTGCGCGCACGCATACTGACCCTGGAGCCGGGCCAGCTGGCCGGCAAGGAACAGGAGCAGACCTTGCTGCTGCTCGACGACGAGGAGAATATCCTTCGCGCCCTCGCCCGCCTCCTTCGCCGCGACGGCTATAAGATTCTCATGGCAACCCGTGCCCAAGACGCTTTTGAGCTATTGGCCAAACATGATGTGCAGGTGATCCTCTCTGACCAACGCATGCCGGAAATGAGCGGCACCGAATTTCTAAGTTTGGTTAAAGATCTATACCCAGACACTATCCGAATCGTGCTTTCAGGCTATACGGACCTCAAATCGGTTACCGATGCAATCAATCAGGGCGCTATCTACAAGTTCCTCACCAAGCCTTGGGACGATGAGCAGCTACGACAGAATATCAACCAAGCTTTTCGCGAACACCATACGGCGCATAAGAACAACTAAAGATAATCTGTCAAAATTGAAAGCGCCCTGAGCGCGCTTCTATCGCAACCAAGAGGAGCATCATTTGCGCCGCATGGCCCTGTATAAGGGCAACAGCGGCTCACGCGAACAGGAGGTTGTGAAGCTGCGCTGGGATTGGGAGATACCGATTCCTGAGCTCAACACCAGCGTATTTCTCATACCGGCGGATTTTTGGTGGCCGACATGAGAGCTCCGGGGTCAAGAACGGCGACGAGCGGCTCGTTGTACTCAACAACGTAGCCAAGTCGGTCATCGAGGGACAGCGTGGGCTTGATCCGATTTGGGTATTTCCTTACAGACCCGATCGAAACGGCAAGGCCACTCCAGTTCACCGGATGAACGATTCGGCATGGAAGAAAGCCAGGGTCAGAGCAGCGAAGAAGTTCCAGGAGCGCTTTCTGCGCCCTGCCCCAGCTGGATTTGCTTCGATCCGCGTTCACGATCTGAAGCACACCTTCGGCCGAAGACTTCGGCAGCTGGGGTAACGGAGGAAGACAGAAAGACTCTGCTGGGCCACAAGAACGGCAGCATCACCAGTCACTACTCGGCCGCCGAGCTGGGCAAACTGATCGATGAAGCCAACAGGATTTCGGCTACAGACTCGCGCGGGCCGGCCCTGACAATTTTGAGGAGGATGGCAGGATGAAAAAAGTCCCGCAAAAGTCCCTGACACAAAAAAGCCTGGTCATCACTGACCAGGCTCTAATGTAGGGATTTGTTGGTCGGGACGGAGTGATTCGAACACTCGACCCCTTGCACCCCATGCAAGTGCGCTACCGGGCTGCGCTACGCCCCGACGATGCTTTCGGGTGACCGAAAGCGGGAGGAACTATACATTAAGCTTTTGAAATAAGGCAACTTTTTCTTGGCCTTACTTCTTCAGTACATGCAAAACATCCTCAAGCTCGGCAATCATCTGTTTGATCAGCTGACGATACTGAGTAGTGTCGTCCTTGGCTTCGTCACCAGAAAGGCGCTGACGTGCGCCACCGATGGTGAAGCCTTGATCGTACAGGAGTGCACGAATCTGCCTAATCATCAGCACATCCTGACGCTGGTAATAGCGACGGTTGCCCCGCCGCTTCACCGGATTCAGCTGTGGGAATTCCTGTTCCCAGTAACGTAGAACGTGGGGCTTGACCGCGCAGAGTTCACTGACCTCACCAATGGTGAAGTAGCGTTTGCCGGGAATTGCCGGTAGTTCGTCGTTATGACTTGGTTCCAGCATAGGCCTCGACCCTGGCTTTCAATTTTTGCCCTGGACGAAAAGTGACCACACGGCGAGCCGTGATTGGAATCTCTTCCCCTGTTTTCGGGTTACGGCCGGGTCGCTGGCGCTTATCGCGCAAGTCGAAGTTGCCGAACCCGGACAGCTTGACCTGTTCGTTCAGCTCAAGAGCCTGGCGGATCTCTTCAAAAAACAGCTCCACCAGCTCCTTGGCTTCCCGTTTGTTCAGGCCGAGCTCTTCATACAGACGTTCCGCCATTTCAGCTTTCGTCAGAGCCCCCATACGCTACTTCCTTAACGTGGCGTTGAACCTTTGTTCGAGGCAGGTGAGGATATTTTGCGTAGTAGTACTCACCTCATCGTCATTAAGAGTGCGCGATGGATGTTGCCAGGTCAAGCCGACGGCAAGGCTTTTTCTAAGCGGATCAATGCCTTTACCGTGATAGACGTCAAATAGCTTGAGGTCTGTCAGCCATTCTCCCGCCGTTTCACGGATTGCGCCCAGCACAGCCTCGGCCGGCTGCTCGCGATCAACCAGCAGCGCCAGGTCGCGACGCACTTCAGGGAAGCGCGACAACTCGCTGAACGCCGGCATGCGGCCAGCAGCCACTTCAGCCAGCACCAGCTCGAAGAGGAACACCGGCTGATCCAAGCCCAGGGTCTTGGTGAGCTCAGGATGCAGAGCACCGATGAAGCCTACCAGGCGCCCTTCCCGCTCGATGCGAGCGGTCTGGCCTGGATGCAGAGCAGGATGCTCGCCAGGCACGAAGCAGAAGGCATCGGCCGCACCGGCATAACCCAGCAGCGCCTCGACATCGGCTTTCAGATCATAGAAGTCGACGTTATCACGGCTGTTGGCCCAGCCTTCAGGCAGGCGGCTGCCGGTGATCACGCCGGCGAGCATGGCTTCCTGCTGCAGACCTTCCAGCTGACCGACAAAACGCAGGCCGCTCTCGAACAGACGCACGCGCGACTGCTGGCGATTGAGGTTGTGCTGCAGCGCCTTGACCAGCCCCGGCCACAGCGAGGAACGCATGGCGGCCATATCGGCAGAAATCGGGTTGGCCAACTGCAGCGGTTCTACGCCAGGAGTGAACAGCTCGAACAGCTTGGGATCGATGAAGCTGTAGGTGATCGCTTCCTGGTAGCCACGGGCGACCAACAGGCGACGCAGAGCAGGCAGCTCAGCACGCACCTCGGACTTGGCCTGTGGCGCCAGACGGGCCTGCGGGTAGCGCACCGGCAGACGGTTGTAGCCATACAGGCGACCCAGTTCTTCGATCAGGTCCACTTCCAGGCTGATGTCGAAGCGATGGCTAGGCACGCTGACCAGCCACTGGCCAGCACCCTGAGCGCTGACGTCCAGACCCAGCGCAGTGAGCAGGCGCTCGACCTCGGTGCCATCCATGTCCATGCCCAACATCTGGCTGATACGCTCGGCACGCAGGGTGATCGGCGCCACGCTCGGCAGGTCCGCCTCGCTACTCGCTTCGATGATCGGGCCTGCTTCGCCGCCGACGATTTCCAGCAGCAGCGCAGTAGCACGCTCCATCGCGTTGCGTGCCAGCTGCGAGTCGACACCGCGCTCGAAGCGGTGCGACGCGTCGGTGTGCAGGCCATAGGAACGAGCCTTACCAGCGACAGCGATGTTGTCGAAGAAGGCGCTTTCCAGGAACAGATCGCGGGTATTGTCGCTCACACCGCTGTGCTCACCGCCCATCACGCCGGCGATGGCCAGCGCGCGGCCATGATCAGCGATGACCAGAGTATCGGCACGCAGGCTAACTTCCTGGCCGTCGAGCAACACCAGCTTCTCGCCCTCTTCAGCCATGCGCACGCGAATGCCGCCATTGATTTCGGCGAGGTCAAAGGCGTGCATCGGTTGGCCCAGCTCAAGCATCACGTAGTTGGTGATGTCCACCGCCGCGTCGATACTGCGAATATCAGAACGACGCAGCCGCTCGACCATCCACAGCGGGGTCGGACGGGACAGATCAACGTTACGGATAACGCGACCGAGGTAACGCGGGCACGCCTTGGGCGCAAGCACCTCGACTGGGCGTACTTCGTCATGTGCAGGAGCAACGACGTCGATAGCGACCGGTGAAACAGCGGCGCTGTACATCGCACCGACTTCCCGAGCCAGGCCGGCGAGCGACAGGCAGTCACCACGGTTAGGGGTAAGGCCGATCTCGATGCTGGCGTCATCAAGCTGCAGGTAAGCGCGAATGTCGCTACCCACTGGCGCATCGGCAGCCAGCTCCATCAGGCCACTGTTGTCCTCGCTGATCTGCAGCTCGGAAGCCGAGCACAGCATGCCCTGCGACTCCACACCACGCAGCTTGGCCTTCTTGATCTTGAAGTCGCCCGGCAGCTCGGCGCCGATCATGGCGAACGGAATCTTGATGCCGGCGCGGGCATTGGGCGCACCGCAAACGACCTGGAAGGTCTCGGCACCATTACTCACCTGGCACACGCGCAACTTGTCGGCGTCCGGATGCTGTTCAGCGCTGAGAATCTCACCGACCACCACGCCACTGAAGGCACCCGCAACCGGCTGCACGGCATCAACCTCAAGGCCGACCATGGACAGGCGCGCGACCAGATCCTCGCGGGATACGTCGGGATTCACCCAACTGCGCAGCCACTGTTCACTGAATTTCATGTTGTCTGTTCTCCTTAAACGAATTCGATCACGAGGGGGGCAGTTGCTAGCGAAATTGCGCCAGGAACCGCAGGTCGTTATCGAAGAACAGGCGCAAGTCATTGACGCCGTAACGCAGCATGGCCAGGCGCTCGACACCCATGCCGAAGGCGAAGCCGGAGTATTTCTCCGGGTCGATACCGCTCATGCGCAGCACGTTCGGGTGCACCATGCCGCAGCCCATCACTTCCAGCCAGCCGGTCTGCTTGCACACGCGGCAGCCCTTGCCGGAACACATCACGCACTGCATGTCGACTTCGGCCGACGGCTCGGTGAACGGGAAGAAGGACGGACGGAAACGCACACCCAGTGGTTTTTCGAAGAACACGCGGAGGAATTCCTCGATGGTGCCCTTGAGGTCAGCGAAGCTGATGTCCTCGTCGACCAGCAGGCCTTCGACCTGATGGAACATCGGCGAGTGGGTGATATCGGAGTCGCAGCGATACACACGACCAGGGCAAACGATACGGATCGGCGGCTGCTGCGACTCCATGGTGCGCACCTGCACCGGCGAGGTGTGGGTGCGTAGCAGCATGTTCGCGTTGAAATAGAAGGTGTCGTGCATCGCCCGCGCCGGGTGGTGGCCAGGGATGTTGAGCGCCTCGAAGTTGTGATAGTCGTCTTCGACTTCCGGACCCTCGGCCACGTTGTAGCCGATATGGGTGAAGAACTGCTCGACACGCTCGAGGGTGCGGGTGACCGGGTGCAGACCACCGGATGCCTGACCACGGCCAGGCAGGGTCACATCAATCCGCTCGGACGCCAGCTTCTCGGCGAGCAGGGCCTGCTCAAGCACGGATTTGCGGGCATTCAGGGCGTCTTGCACTTGATTCTTGGCAGTGTTGATCAGGGCGCCAGCCTGTGGGCGCTCTTCGGCCGACAGCTTGCCCAGAGTCTGCATCAGGGCGGTCAGTTCGCCTTTCTTGCCAAGGTACTGAACCCGGAGCTGTTCCAGGGCATTGACATCTTCACTTCGTTGCACGGCCTCGAGAGCTTGCGAGACCAATGCATCCAGATTTTCCATTTACAGACTCCAGATACGAAATAGGGGAAGAGCTGTTAAGGCTCTTCCCCTATCTTTGACGTTGCCACCGGGCGAACCCGGTGATTGTCGGGGGACTTAAGCCAGAACGGCCTTAGCTTTCTCGACAATCGCAGCAAACGCCGCTTTTTCGTTCACTGCCAGATCAGCCAGAACCTTACGGTCGATTTCGATCGACGCTTTCTTCAGGCCAGCGATCAGACGGCTGTAGGACAGACCGTTGACGCGAGCACCAGCGTTGATACGAGCGATCCACAGTGCGCGGAACTGACGTTTTTTCTGACGACGGTCACGGTAGGCATATTGACCAGCCTTGATGACAGCCTGCTTGGCAACACGGAACACACGCGAACGAGCGCCGTAGTAGCCTTTAGCCAGTTTCAGAATCTTTTTGTGACGAGCACGAGCGATAACGCCACGCTTAACACGAGCCATGAGTAATTACCTCTAAGTATCTTGACCGATTAACGAACGCGCAGCATGCGCTCGACTTTAGCTTTGTCCGACGGACCGATCAGCGAGCTGCCACGCAGCTGGCGCTTACGTTTCGTGGACATCTTGGTCAGGATGTGGCTCTTGAAAGCGTGCTTGTGCTTGAAGCCTGTAGCAGTCTTCAGGAAGCGCTTCGCAGCACCGCTCTTGGTTTTCATTTTTGGCATGTTTTGTACTCCGCATTCATTAACAACTGATAACCATCAGGCCTGCCAGTGCCCGGTAGATTATTTACGCTTCTTGGGTGCGATGACCATCATCAGCTGGCGTCCTTCCAGCTTAGGATGCTGTTCTACAGTGCCGATTTCAGCGAGGTCAGCTTCGACCCGCTTCAACAGCTCCATACCCAGTTCCTGGTGAGCCATCTCACGACCGCGGAATCTCAGAGATACCTTGGCCTTGTCCCCATCTTCAAGGAAACGTACCAGGTTGCGTAGTTTTACCTGGTAATCCCCATCTTCCGTCCCTGGACGAAACTTGATTTCTTTAATCTGCTGCTGGTGCTGGTTCTTCTTGGCGATAGCAGCCTGCTTCTTCTTCTCGAACAGGTGCTTGCCGTAGTCCATGATGCGGCAAACTGGCGGCAGTGCGTCAGCAGAGATCTCTACCAGATCCAGCTTGGCTTCTTCAGCCACGCGCAATGCCTCATCGATCGAAACAATACCAACCTGCTCGCCGTCTGCGCCAATCAGGCGCACTTCACGAGCGGTGATGTTTTCGTTGATCGGCGCCTTAGGGGCGGCCCGTTTGTCCTGTCTCATTTCACGCTTAATAGTTATTACTCCAAATCTTGGCGACCACGCCGGGAAACCGCTTGCTGCAACTGCGAGGCGAACTGCTCGATGGGCAGAGAGCCCAGATCGACGCCTTCACGGGTACGGACAGCAACGGATCGAGTCTCGACTTCCCGATCTCCAATAACCAAGAGATAGGGAACCTTGAGCAAGGTATGCTCGCGGATTTTAAAGCCGATCTTTTCGTTTCTCAAGTCAACCTTGGCACGAAAACCGCTTTGATTGAGAGTTTTCTCGACTTCACGGGCAAAATCGGCCTGCTTGTCGGTGATATTCATGATCACCGCCTGGGTCGGAGCGAGCCAAGCCGGGAAGGAACCGGCGTAATGCTCGATCAACATACCGATGAAACGCTCGAACGAACCGAGGATCGCACGGTGCAACATGACCGGGCGTTTGCGGTTGTTGTCTTCGGCGATGTAGCTGGCATCCAGGCGCTCAGGCAGGTTCGGATCGTACTGCAGCGTACCGCACTGCCAGTTACGCCCCAGGCAGTCACGCAGGGTGAATTCGATCTTCGGACCGTAGAAGGCGCCCTCACCCGGCTGATATTCCCAGGCCAGGCCGGATTCGTTCAGCGCCTCGGCCAGCGCGCCTTCGGCGCGATCCCACAGCTCGTCGGAGCCCACGCGCTTGGCAGGACGGGTCGAAAGCTTCATGGCGATATCGCTGAAGCCGAAGTCCGCATAGACCTGCAGGGTCAGCTTGATGAAATCGGCTGCTTCCTTCTTGACCTGATCCTCGGTGCAGAAGATATGCGCATCGTCCTGCACGAAGCCACGCACACGCATGATGCCGTGCAGCGCGCCGGACGGCTCGTTACGGTGACAGGCACCGAACTCGGCCAGACGCAGCGGCAGGTCGCGGTAAGACTTCAGGCCCTGATTGAAGATCTGCACGTGGCACGGGCAGTTCATCGGTTTCACCGCGTAGTCGCGGTTTTCCGAAGCCGTAGTGAACATGTTTTCGGCGTAGTTGGACCAATGCCCGGAACGCTCCCAGAGAATGCGATCGACCACCTGTGGCGTGCGCACCTCAACATAGCCGTTCTCACGCTGCACCTGGCGCATGTACTGCTCCAGCACCTGGTAGACAGTCCAGCCATTGGGGTGCCAGAACACCATTCCCGGCGCTTCTTCCTGCAGGTGGAACAGATCCAGCTGCTTGCCGATGCGACGGTGATCGCGTTTTTCAGCCTCTTCGATGCGCTGGATATAAGCAGCCAGCTGCTTCTTGTCCGCCCAGGCAGTGCCGTATATACGCTGCAGCTGCTCGTTCTTCGAGTCACCGCGCCAGTAGGCACCGGAAATGCGAGTCAGCTTGAACGCCTTGAGGAAGCGCGTGTTCGGCACGTGCGGGCCGCGGCACATGTCGACGTACTCTTCATGGAAGTACAGCCCCATGGCCTGCTCATCCGGCATATCGTCGATCAGACGCAGCTTGTATTCCTCGCCACGCGACTTGAACAGCTCGATGACCTCGGCACGCGGCGTCATCTTCTTGATAACGTCGTAGTCCTTGTCGATCAGCTCAGCCATGCGCTTTTCGATGGCCGCCATGTCTTCCGGAGTGAAGGGGCGGTCGATGGCGATGTCGTAATAGAAGCCTTCATCGATAACTGGGCCGATCACCATCTTGGCGTTCGGATACAGCTGCTTGACTGCATGCCCAACCAGGTGAGCGCAGGAGTGGCGGATGATTTCCAGCCCTTCTTCGTCCTTCGGCGTGATGATCTGCAAGGTGGCATCGGTATCGATCACGTCACAGGCATCGACCTGCTTGCCGTTTACCTTGCCAGCCAGGGTGGCCTTGGCCAGGCCTGCACCAATGGATTGCGCGACCTCCAGCACGGATACCGGATGATCGAACGAACGTTGACTGCCGTCGGGAAGAGTAATGATGGGCATGGCGCCTCCTCTCCTAGTGGTGACCCCTACCAAAGGTCACGTGGGTTGGGATGAGCCAGGAAGCGATTCAGCGGTGTACCCACCTAACGATGGCAGGAGCCCGAAGGCCAACCAGACCGAACCAGAGTCACTGGAAGTAAAAGAGTGCGGATGCTTTCAGAAAGCCTGAGCCCTGACAAGCTGCCGCTTGAAACAAACACGTAAAACCTGCTCGAAAAATCCGAGCAATAAAAAAGGGGTCGCTTAGCGACCCCTTTTTATCGATTTGGTAGGCACAATTGGACTCGAACCAACGACCCCCACCATGTCAAGGTGGTGCTCTAACCAACTGAGCTATGTGCCTTCGATGGGTGCGCATTCTACGCAGATCTTTTTGGCCGTCAACAGGTTTTTTCGCTAACTCACTGAAATAGGCCAATTTTTTATCGAAACCGGATCGTTGAATATTTTGCACGGACACTAGCCGGCCATTTTCAACTCAGGTAGCATCGGATCATTCGTAAAAAATAAAGAACAGAGGTTCAAGATGGCGCACACGGCATATCCACAATCCTATTACGCCGCTTCAGCCAACCCCGTCCCGCAACGCCCTACCCTCCAAGGCGAAGTGGAAACCGATGTGTGCATCATCGGTGCGGGTTACACCGGCCTGTCCACTGCACTGTTTCTGCTGGAAAACGGTTTCAAGGTGAGCATTGTTGAAGCGGCCAAGGTCGGCTTCGGCGCATCGGGTCGTAACGGCGGACAGATCGTCAACAGCTACAGCCGCGATATCGACGTGATCGAACGCACGGTCGGCCCCAAGCAGGCACAACTGCTCGGACAGATGGCCTTCGAGGGCGGCCGCATCATTCGTGAGCGCATCGCCAAGTACGACATCCAGTGCGACCTGAAGGATGGCGGCGTGTTCGCCGCGCTGACCAGCAAGCAGATGGGCCATCTGGAATCGCAGAAGAAACTGTGGGAGCGATACGGCCATACCCAGCTGGAGTTGATGGACGCCAAGCGTATCCGCGAAGTGGTCGCCACCGACAACTATATCGGCGGCATGCTGGACATGAGCGGCGGCCATATCCATCCGTTGAACCTGGCGCTCGGCGAAGCTGCCGCTGTCGAGTCGCTCGGTGGAGTGATCTACGAACAGTCTCCAGCGACTCGCATCGAGCGTGGCGCCAACCCGGTGGTACACACCCCGCAAGGCCGTATCAAAGCCAAGTTCGTGGTCGTCGCAGGTAACGCTTACCTGGGCAACCTGGTGCCGGAGCTGGCGTCCAAATCGATGCCGTGCGGCACCCAGGTGATCACCACCGAACCGCTGTCCGATGAAGTCGCCGCCAGCCTGCTGCCGCAGGACTACTGCGTGGAAGACTGCAACTACCTGCTCGACTACTACCGCCTAACCGGTGACAAGCGCCTGATCTACGGCGGTGGTGTGGTGTATGGCGCACGCGATCCGGCGAACATCGAAGCGATTATCCGGCCGAAAATGCTCAAGACCTTCCCGCAGTTGAAGGACGTGAAGATCGATTTCGCCTGGACCGGCAACTTCCTGCTGACGCTGTCGCGCCTGCCGCAGGTCGGTCGTATCGGCGACAACATCTACTACTCGCAAGGCTGCAGCGGCCATGGCGTCACCTACACGCACCTGGCGGGCAAGGTGCTGGCGGAAGCGTTACGTGGTCAGGCCGAGCGCTTCGATGCGTTCGCCGGGTTGCCGCACTACCCCTTCCCCGGCGGACGGATGTTCCAGGTCCCCTTCAGCGCCCTCGGCGCCTGGTACTACACGCTGCGTGACAAACTCGGCGTGTAATCGCGTCCATCAACGAAAACGGCGCCCGAGGGCGCCGTTTTCGTTTGCATCATGGACAAGCCGGCAAGGCCTGACATTGCCCGGCAGAACCACCGACACTAGGTGGCGCAGCGAAGCGCGAATCCTCCGGAGCCAGGCGCTGCGCACAAGTCTGAGCCTGTTGCGCCTCGCGGGCACAAGCCTGCTCCCCTAGCACCTGCGACAGATTGAACCAACCTGCGGCGAAATCCGGTTCGCGCTTGAGGCTCTCACGCAATGCCTGCTCGGCGCCCTTACGGTCACCATCGGCGTAACGGCTGTTGCTCAGGGCGAACCAGGGCAGCGCCTGCTCCGGCCAGGCCTCCGTCGCTCGGCGATAGGCGCGCCGCGCCGGTTGGGCATTGCCGGTTTGCTCGAGGTCGTTGGCGGCCTTCATCCAGACATGCATATCGGCCTGTGCCGGCAGGCGCTCCGGTGGCAGTGTCACTACCGCCCAGCGACCACCGCGCGCCCAGGTTCTGTCGAAGCTATTGAAGCTGTCTTCGAGCCTGCGCGTGGTGGCCGAGCGCAAGATCAGCGTGCGCTCGCGACGGTCGTAACCCACCACCACCGCGAAGTGCCATTGCGGATACCAGTCGAACGCCAGGTTCTGCAGCACCAGCACCGGGTTACCGGCGGCCACCTCGGCGAGCACCGCCTCCAGACGTGGCTGCAGCGGATACACCAGCATTTCGTGATTGCGTGCGGCGGCGACCATCTCCACCTGCAGGCTGCCTTCACGGCTGGGGATATAGACCTTGTCCTTGAGCGCACCAGGCGTAGTCAGCACGCCACGTTGGTTGAGCATGGTGGCCAAGGCGGCCGGGCCGCACTGATAGGCGTCCTGGGGGAAGAAGGGAACGTCGGTGAGTTCCACCCGCTCAGGCAAACGCTCGCCCACCGGTGATAACACCGGGGAGCGAGCGCAGGCTGTGAGTAGAACGATCGATGCGATACAGCAGAGGCGAATCAGCGATTTATGCATTTGACGAAATTGAAGATGTTGGTGGCGCACAGCATATCAGTGATGATGAAGATCACCAGAAACAACACGATAATGCCGACCACACCTGCACCGGCTGGTGCCTGATCCAGTTGCTGGTTGAACTGCGCCAACTCGGCCGGGGTCAGGCTGGCGATACGCGACTCGACCTGATCACGATCGACGCCCATCGATACCAGTTTTTCCTTCACCTGCTCGTCATCGAGCATGGCCATCAACTGCTCCTGATCCACCTTGTGCTGCTGCTCGGCGATCACCTCGTGGGTGCCGACCATCGCCGCATTCGCGGCAGGAATCTGCACCACCAGCAGCAGGTGAAACAGCGCGGTAATGGCTGCCAGACGGCGCATAACGGGGTTCATGGAAATTGTCATTGTGGTTATCTCCTGAGGGACGAGGTAGCCAATAGACAGCATCCAAATCGCTCAGGTTCACTCCACCAGTCTGCGCGCGTTCACGTTTCCATCAAAAGCTGGCTGAGCACCGCACGCAGCTTGCCTGGCTTGACCGGTTTGTTCAGCAAAGGCGCACCCAGCGCCTGCAATTCGCGACGACAGTCATCGCTGCGATCAGCGCTGATGATCAGTGCCGGAATCGTCCTGGAAAACTCATCACGTAGCTGCTGAATCACCTGGCAACCGAGCACCCCGTGATCGAGGTGAAAATCCGCCAGAATCACTTCCGGCGCCCTGCCCTGCAGACGCTGCAGCGCCTCGGGAAGATCAACGGCCGTCACCACCTCGCAGCCCCACTGCCGGAGCAACGCGGCCATGCTGTGCAGGATGTCCACTTCGTTGTCGATCACCAACAAGCGCCGGCCCGGCAGGGGGTTGCCGAGGACCGGCTGCGTCGCAGATTGCACCTGGCGCCGCGGAGCCTCCTGCGCCAGCGGCACGCGGATGCTGAAGACCGAACCACGCCCCGGTTGCGAGCGCACCTGCACCGGGTAGCCCAGCATGCGCGCGATGCGCTCGACAATGGCCAGCCCCAGGCCGACCCCCTTACGCTCGGCCGCACGCCCGACCTCAAGCTGGCTGAACTCGAGAAAGATCTTGTCCAGTTGATCGGCCGCGATGCCGCGGCCGCTATCCCACACCTGCAGCTCGACGAAAGCGCCACGCCGACGTGCACCAAGCAGCACGCCGCCACGCTCGGTGTAACGGCAGGCGTTGCTGAGGAAATTGCGCAGGATGCGCGTCAGCAAGCGGAAATCGGTATGCACCGCATAGTTGGCAATTCGCGCACGCAGGCGCAAACCGCTGGCCGAGGCCACGCTGTCGAACTCGGACGCGAGCGGAGCGAGCAACTCCTCAAGGCGATAGACATCGAGATCCGGCTTGATCGCCGCCTGATCCAGCTTGGAAATATCCAGCAGATCCGCCAGCAGATCTTCGGCGCCTTCCAGGGCCAGGTGGCTGCGCTCTACCAGGTTCTGTTCGGCAGGTGGCAGCTCACGCTCGCGCAGCGTGGAAATCAACAGGCGCGCCGCATTGAGCGGCTGCAGCAAGTCGTGGCTGGCTGCGGCCAGGTACTTGTCCTTGCTATGGTTGGCCGCTTCGGCTGCGTCACGCGCCTCACGCAGGGCCAGCTCGATGCGCTCGCGCTCCTCGATCTGCCGCTGCAGATTGCGGTTGGATTCGAGCAACTCGAAGGTGCGCGCCGCGACGCGGCGCTCCAGTTCGTCATTGAGTTGTTGCAGGCGCTGCTGCGCCTGCTTGCGCTCGGTGATATCGGCGACGAAGCCTTCGAAGATGCCCTCGCCTTCAGGCTTGAGCAGCAGGTTCATCAGCACGTCGATGGTGCTGCCATCGCGCCTGCGCAGGCGCGTCTCGTAGCCGAGTAGAGCCTGGCCCTGGCTCAGCCCCTGGCGAATCACCTCCAGCTCGTCGAAACCGCCCACGAACAGGTGCCGAGCCAGATCGCCCGGCGACCAAAGCACCTGCTGCGGGTCGTCATAACCGAGCATGCGCGCCATCGCCGGATTGGCCGCCAGTACGCCGTCCTGCAGGCTGGCCTGGATGATCCCGTGCACGGCGTGTTCGAACAGCCACTTGTATCGATTGCGCTCAACTTCCAGCTCTTCCAGGCGCGCCAGCAGCTCGGGGTAATGACTCTTGCGCGCCGACTGGCTGCCGAGCCCCAGCAGCCCGGCCAGCGCTTCGTCAGAGCGCCTCGCCATACACCACCTCGACGTCACGCTGGGTCGATTCACGCGGATTGGTGAGGATGCACGGGTCGTCCATCGCATGGCTGGACAAGAACGGAATGTCAGAGGTACTGACGCCGTGCAAGCTGAGCGTCTCGCGAAAGCCCATGGCGTGCTTGAAGGCAATCAGGTGCTCGACCAGGCGCTGGCGAATCTGCGCATGGTTGAGCCCACGGCAGTCGATGCCGAGGGTTTCGGCGATGACCTTGAAACGCTCCGGCGCCGCACTGTAATTGAACGCCACCACGTGCTCGACCAGCACCGCATTGCACAGACCGTGCGGCAAGTCGAGGTAGCCACCGAGACTGTGACTCATGGCGTGCACCGCGCCAAGGATCGCGTTGGAGAACGCCAGGCCGGCCTGCATGCTGCCAAGCATGATCTTCTCGCGCAGGGCGATATCGCCCGGGTTGGCGATCATCTGCACCAGGTTGCCGTTGATCAGCCGCATTGCTTCCAGCGCGTGCGGGTCGGTCAGAGGGCCGTGGCCAGTGGAAACGAACGCCTCGATGGCGTGCACCATCGCGTCGATGCCGGTACAGGCGCTGAGGAACGGGTCCATGCTCAGGGTGGTTTCCGGATCAATCAGCGACACGTCCGGCACCACTGCCTTGCTGACGATGGAGAACTTCATCCGCTCCTGCTGGTTGGAGATGATCACGAACTGCGACACGTCGGCCGAGGTGCCGGCGGTGGTCGGGATCAGGATCAGCGGTGGGCTGGGCACGCGAATGGTGTCCACGCCTTCGAATTCGAGAATGCTGCGACCGTGGGCGACGACGATACCGATGCCCTTGGCGCAGTCCATCGGGCTGCCGCCACCGACCGCGACAATGACGTTGCAGCCCTCGCTTCGATACAGCTCGGCGCCCTCCATCACCTCCTCCACGCGCGGGTTGGGCGAGACCCTGGTGTACAGGCAGTAGGCGATGCCCTGGGCCTGCAGGCTGGCCTCGATATCACCGGCCCAGCCAGCGGCGACTACACCGGGATCGGATACGATCAGCACCTTGCGCGCACCGAAGGTCTTGGCGTAGTTGCCGACGTTATGCCGGGAGCCGGCGCCAAAGATGATCTCGGGGGAAACGAACTTTCGCAGCTGATTCAATTCGTGGCTCATACAACGGCCTGAAATTTATTGTTATGGAATGGCGATCAGCCTACTGCATTGCCGGGTTAATGCAATGCGACCTGCGATCAGCTCAGCCGCTGATAGAAGGCATGCTCGGCGCGCAGAGCCTCGGCCAGATTGGTAGCCTGACGGAAACCGTGGCGTTCCTCGGCGAACAGGTGGTATTCCACCGGGAAACCGCGCTGACGCAGTGCCTCGACCATGCTTTCAGTCTGGCTCGGCACCACCACCGCATCCAGTGCGCCCTGGAAGAAAATCACTGGTGCCTTGATCCGTTCGACCTGCAACAAGGGTGTGCGATTCCGGTAGCGCCCGGCATCCAGCTCGGGGTCGCCGATCAGCCAGTCGAGATAATCCGCCTCGAACTTGTGCGTCAGCCGGCGCAGCGCCAGCGGGTCGCTGACGCCATAGAGGCTGGCGCCGCCACGCAGTTGCGGCAACTCGATCAGAGCACGCAACGCGCTGAAGCCGCCAGCGCTACCACCGCGCACAAACACACGTTGCGCATCGATACGGCCATCACCGGCCAGTGCGTCGATGGCGGCGCGGATGTCCTCGACTTCCAGCTCGCCCCACTCGCCAGCCAGCCGCAGGCGGTAGTCGCGACCATAGCCACTGCTGCCACGGTAGTTGAGGTCGAGCACGGCGAAGCCACGCAGCGTCCAGAAGGCGATGCGCGGATCGAACACCGGGTAGCAGGCCGAAGTCGGCCCTCCGTGCAGGAAGATCACCAGCGGCGGGCGTTCCCCGGTTGATGCAGGCGAGTAGAAAAAGCCGTGACTGCTTTCGTCCTCACCTACCCCACAGCTGAATGGCTGGGGTCGTGATAGCTGTGCTTCGGACAGCGGCTGCTCACCGCCAGCCAGCATCTGAAATGCGCCATCGCTGCGGCGAATGGCAAGCACCGCTGGCAGACGATCAGGAGCGGCAGCGATGCAGTAGAAATGTTCGTTGTCGGCAGCCAGGCTACGGAAACGCGTAAACCCTTCGGCCAACAGCCGCTCTGCCTTTGGGTAGGGTGTCGCGGGGCCGCCCAGGCTGTGCGCACCGATTGTTTTGCCTTCGAGAGCGCTGGTGCGCACGGCGCACCCTACCAGCGCGCCGACACCCTGCTCGAAACGGGTCAGCAGAAACTCATCGTTTTCCAGCAGAAGATAGGTTCGTCCGCCCAGCTGCCAGGGCGCGGGGGCGTGATCGGAGGGAGCGCCCTGAGGTTGTGCTTCGCCGTCGACACACCAGGGTTGCCACCAGCCCGCTTTGTCGCTCAACACCCACAACCGGCCCCGGGCATCGAACCGCGGCTGCTGCAGGGCCTGATCGCTGCCCTGCCCGGCCAGCACCCGAGTGCGCTCGCCGGACTCGCGCTGGCACAGGCGCGTGGCGATCCAGGGCTGATGTGGTCGATCCCATTCGATCCAGGCAAGACGCTGGCCAGTGGGGTCAGCCACCGGCGCCGCATAGAAATCGGCACCCTCGACCAGTACCTCACGCTTGCCGTTCAGACCGATGCGCACCAGGCGATGCACCACCGCGCCGCCTTCATGACTTTCCTCCACAGCCAGCAATGCCTGCCAGGCGGGCACGAAGGACAGGTCGCCATAACGGCAGTGGGACTGACTGGTGATCAGGTAGGGTGCGCCGTGCGCACCGCCGTCCAAGCCGATATCGCTGCGATAGACCTGCTGATCACGCTCATTGACGAACGCCACCCCCTGCTCCGTGGCGCAGCAGGCGCCACCACCGTACTCGTAGACGCGGCTGCGCACGGAAAAACCTGGCGGGGTCAGCTCACACACCACACCGTCGCGGCAGAAGAACAGCCCGCAACGCGCCAACTGTGGGTCGAATGCCACCCACAACACGCCACCGTGGGCAGCGTGCAGTTCGGCGAAGTCGGCACTGGCGGCTGCAGCCTGTTCGGCGCTCCAGATCGCGTCAGGATCGGTGCGCACGGCGCACCCTACGCTTTGCATATGATTCGTGAGGCCTTCTCGTTGCGGTACTGCAGTTCACCCAGCCCCAGCGGTGCCTCATCGGCCTGCTGACGTGCAGCGAGAATCACGCCATGGTGCGCCGACTTGCTGCACACCGGGTCGGCGTTACTGGCATCACCGGTGAGCATGAAGGCCTGGCAGCGACAGCCGCCGAAATCCTTGTGCTTCTCGTCGCAGCTGCGACACGGCTCGGGCATCCAGTCATCGCCGCGAAAGCGGTTGAAGCCGAACGACTCGCGCCAGATATGTTCGAGACTGTGCTCGCGCACGTTGGGAAACTGCACCGGCAACTGCCGCGCGCTGTGGCAAGGCAGCGCCGTGCCGTCAGGGGTGATGTCGAGGAATAGGTTGCCCCAACCGTTCATACAGGCCTTGGGGCGCTCCTCGTAGTAATCCGGAGTGACGAAGATCAGCTTGCACGGGTGGTTCTCGGCCGCCAGTTTGTCGCGCCACTGATTGGTGATGCGCTCGGCGCGCTCCAGTTGCGCGCGGGTCGGTAGCAGCCCGGCCCGGTTCAACTCGGCCCAGCCGTAGAACTGGCAGGTGGCGAGCTCGACGAAATCCGCCTCCAGCTCCAGGCACAGTTCGATGATGCGCTCGATGTTGTCGATGTTATGCCGGTGGGTGACGAAGTTGAGCACCATCGGGTAGCCATGGGCCTTGACCGCGCGGGCCATCGCCAGTTTCTGCGCGAACGCCTTCCTCGAGCCCGCCAGCAGGTTGTTCACTTCCTCGTCGGCAGCCTGAAAGCTGATCTGGATATGATCGAGCCCGGCGTCGGCGAACTCGGCTATACGTGCTTCGGTCAGGCCGATGCCGGAGGTGATCAGGTTGGTGTAGTAGCCCAGGCCGCGCGCCGCTGCGATCAGCTCGGCCAGATCCTGGCGCACCAGCGGCTCGCCACCGGAAAAGCCCAGTTGTGCCGCGCCCAGCTCACGGGCCTGACGGAAGACCTCGATCCATTCGGCGGTGCTGAGCTCGGCGCCCTGCTGGGAGAAATCCAGCGGATTGGAGCAGTACGGGCACTGCAGCGGGCAGCGGTAGGTCAGCTCGGCCAGCAGCCACAGCGGCGGCCCAACCTGTACGCCCGGCTTAGCGAAGCTCGATCCAGAACTGAGCATGGGCTACCTCCATGAAGGCAAGAATATCTTCGTCGATGCCAGGCACATCGGGGAAGCGCTGGTGCAGGTTGCCGATGATCTCGGCCACCGAGCGCTTGCCGTCGACCTGCTGGAGAATTTCGCCGGCGCTGTCATTGAGCTTGATCATGCCTTCCGGATAGAGCAGCACGTGGCAACCTTGCGCCGGTTCGAACTGCAAGCGAAAGCCGCGGCGGATGGCCGGTACGCTGGGGGGCAGGATGGCAGCTGTCATTGTTCAGACTCCTCACTGGTGCGCGCGGCGCACCCTACAAAGGGCGCGTCGAACGGAAATGCGGCCGTAGGGTGCGTCGTGCGCACCGCTTGCTCGATACTCATAGGGCTATACCCCGATGCCAAGCGCGCTCGTTGGTCACGGTGTGATACGGCGGACGCTGCAGCTCGTAGGCCATGCTCATGGCGTCGAGCATGCTCCACAGCACATCCAGCTTGAACTGCAGGATATTCAGCATGCGCTCCTGCGATTCGCGGGTGCGGTAGTGTTCGAGGGTGATACGCAGGCCGTGCTCGACGTCGCGGCGCGCCTGGCTCAGACGATTGCGGAAGTAGTCGTAGCCGGTGGCATCAATCCACGGGTAGTGCTGCGGCCAGGCATCCAGGCGCGACTGATGGATCTGCGGGGCGAACAGCTCGGTCAGCGAGCTGCTGGCCGCCTCCTGCCAGTTAGCGCGGCGAGCGAAGTTGACGTAGGCATCGACGGCGAAGCGCACGCCAGGCAGCACCAGCTCCTGCGACAGCACCTGATCGCGGTCGAGGCCGACCGACTCGGCCAGGCGCAGCCAGGCCTCGATACCGCCCTCCTCACCGGGCGCACCGTCGTGATCGAGGATGCGCTGAATCCACTCGCGCCGGGTTTCGCGATCCGGGCAGTTGGCGAGGATCGCCGCATCCTTCAGCGGGATGTTGACCTGATAGTAGAAACGATTGGCCACCCAGCCCTGGATCTGCTCGCGGGTAGCGCGCCCTTCGTACATGGCGCGATGAAACGGATGATGGATGTGGTACAGCGCGCCCTTGGCGCGCAGCGCCTGCTCGAATTCGGCAGGTGTCATGGCAGCTTGGCTCATCAGAACTCCCCGGTGCGCACAGCCTACAAAACGATGCTCATGCCATCGAACGCGACCTCGATGCCGCGGGCGTCCAGTTCGGCGCGCTCGGGCGAATCCAGGTCGAGAATCGGGTTGGTGTTGTTGATATGGATAAGGATCTTGCGCGCCGAAAGCAGGCCGTCGAGCACCTCGATCATGCCGCCCGGGCCGCTCTGGCACAGGTGGCCCATCTCGCTGCCGAGCTTGTCGCCCACTTCACACACGCGCATCTCGTCGTCGCGCCACAGCGTGCCGTCCACCAGCAGGCAGTCAGCGTGGCGCATCCAGCCCAGCAGGTGCTCGTCTACCTGGCCCAGGCCTGGCGCGTAGAACAGGCTGCGGCCGCTGCGACGGTCCTCGATGAACAGGCCGATGTTGTCCCCCGGGTGCGGATTGCCGCGATGCGGCGAATACGGTGGCGCACTGCTGCGCAGGGCGATGGCGGTGATGCCCAGCGCAGGACAGGCGGGAATGCTGAAGGGTTTTGCATCCAGCTCGATCAACTGGTGCTGCAGGCCGCCATTCCAGTGGCTGAGCATGTTGAACAGCGGAAAACCGGTGGTCAGATCCTGATGCACCATCTCGGTACACCAGACCTGATGCGGGCAGCCTTCGCGCAGGGTCAGCAGACCGGTGCAATGGTCGATCTGGCTATCGAGCAGGACGATGCCGGCGATGGCAGTGTCACGCAGCTTGCGCGCTGGTTGCAGCGCCGGAAAGGCCTCGATCTGCGCACGGATGTCCGGCGAGGCATTGCACAGGATCCACTGCTCACCGTCATCGGAAATGGCGATGGACGATTGCGTGCGCGGCTGCGCCCGCAGGGTACCGGCACGCACGCCGCGGCAGTTGCGGCAGTTGCAGTTCCACTGGGGAAAGCCGCCGCCAGCGGCGGAACCGAGAATCTGGATATGCATGGAAGTCACCAGCGGGGATGCCCCGGACGAGCCGGGGCCAGGAGCGATCAACGGTTGGCGAAATACATGGTCACTTCGAAGCCAATGCGCAGATCGGTGTAGGCGGGTTTAGTCCACATGATGCGGTCCTCTTGTTATGAAGCCGGGGCATTCCGGCAACCCCATTAAGCCCCCGCCAGGCAAGAGGCCAAATGGTACTTTGGGATGAATCGGCACTGGCATTGGTAGGTGACGCTATCAGTAGGCATGCCTCACGCCTGGAAGGTTCCAGTCATCGCCTGGCCTGAAACATGCGCCAATAAAAAACGCGGCCGAAGCCGCGTCGCGATAAGGATCTGCTGCCGTTCAGGCCCATGGCTGCCTGCAGATCCACCCGAGTAGGGTTGTTCGCCTGGCAAGAGGCGGCGCACCGGAGCGAGCGCGCCGCTTTGTGGATGCATCAGAACTCAGAAGAAACCGAGCGGATTGATGTCATAGCTCACCAGCAGGTTCTTGGTCTGCTGGTAGTGGTCGAGCATCATCTTGTGGGTTTCACGGCCGACGCCGGACTTCTTGTAACCACCGAAGGCGGCATGCGCCGGGTACAGGTGGTAGCAGTTGGTCCATACGCGGCCGGCCTTGATTGCGCGGCCCATGCGGTAGGCGACGTTCATGTCGCGGCTCCACACGCCGGCGCCGAGGCCGAACTCGGTGTCGTTGGCAATCGCCAGGGCTTCGGCTTCGTCCTTGAAGGTGGTCACACCGATCACCGGACCGAAGATTTCTTCCTGGAACACGCGCATCTTGTTGGTGCCCTTGAGCAGGGTCGGCTGGATGTAATAGCCGCTGGCAAGGTCTCCTTGCAGTTGCTCGGCCGCACCGCCGGTGAGCACCTGGGCGCCTTCCTGCTGAGCGATTTCGAGGTAGCTGAGGATCTTGTCGTACTGCTGCTGCGAAGCCTGGGCGCCGACCATGGTCTCGGTGTCCAGCGGGTTGCCACGCTTGATCTGTTTGACCTTCTTCAGTACTTCGACCATGAAGGCGTCGTAGATCGACTCCTGCACCAGGGCGCGCGACGGACACGTGCACACCTCACCCTGGTTGAAGAAGCCCAGCACCAGGCCTTCGGCAGCCTTCTCGATGAAGGCCGGCTCGGCGTTCATGATGTCGGCGAAGAAGATGTTCGGCGATTTGCCGCCCAGCTCGACGGTGCTCGGGATGATGTTCTCGGCGGCGCACTTCATGATGTGCGAACCCACTGGAGTCGAACCGGTAAAGGCGATCTTGGCGATGCGCTTGCTGGTGGCCAGCGACTCACCGGCTTCGCGGCCGAAGCCCTGAACGATGTTGAGTACACCCGGTGGCAGCAGATCGCCGATCAGCTCGGCGAAAAGGGTGATCGACAGCGGCGTCTGCTCGGCCGGCTTGAGCACCACGGCGTTGCCGGCGGCCAGGGCCGGCGCAAGTTTCCAGGCGGCCATCAGCAACGGGAAGTTCCACGGGATGATCTGCCCAACCACGCCCAGCGGTTCGTGGAAGTGATAGGCCACGGTGCCTTCGTTGATCTCGGCGGTGCTGCCTTCCTGGGCGCGGATGCAGCCAGCGAAATAGCGGAAATGGTCAGCGGCCAGCGGCACGTCGGCATTGAGGGTTTCACGCACGGCCTTACCGTTGTCCCAGGTTTCGGCCACGGCCAGCAGCTCGAGGTTGGCTTCGATGCGGTCGGCGATCTTCAGCAGGATGTGCGAGCGCTCCTGCACCGAAGTCTTGCCCCAGGCGTCGGCGGCGGCATGCGCGGCGTCCAGCGCCTTGTCGATGTCGGCAGCGTTGGAACGGGGGAATTCGCCGATCACCGAGCCATCGACTGGGCTGGTGTTGCTGAAGTACTGGCCGCTGAGCGGAGCGACGAACTCACCGCCGATGTAGTTGCCGTAGCGTGGTTTGAGGGTGACGACGGCGCCTGCGGTACCCGGTTTCGCGTAAATCATGATGCTGACCTCTCTTGTTGTCGGAGCCCGCTGCCAATCGGGGAAGCGAGTCATGGTTCGATCTTAGGAAGCCCCCGAAAACCTCGGTATGCGTCCATGGCATAGATCACCTAGTCATTTGGTAGTAGAGCTGTCTGGCACGGGCTTTTGGCAGCGAGGCACGAGGCTGTGGAAGCTAAAGGCTAGACCCGTTGGCCTGGTCTTGCGTTCCCGACCAGAAAATTTCGCCCGTGGTATGTCGCAGCAGCTCAGCGCTGGCAGGCAGGCGCCAGAAACGACGATGGCCGGACAGAGTCCGGCCATCGTCTGACACCTCAAGCGATCAGCGCTTGGCCACCAGCTCCTTCGGCAGCTTGAAGGTCCACAGCATGCCGCCCTGGTTCAGGTGCTTGACGCGCTTGGCCACCTCACCGCCCCACAGCGGTACCGCACCGCCCCAGCCGGACAGCACGGAGACGTACTGCTCGCCGTCCATTTCCCAGGTCACGGGCGAGCCGATCACGCCCGAGCCGGTCTGGAATTCCCAGACTTTCTCACCGGTCTTGGCATTGAATGCCTGCAGGTAGCCTTCCGGATTGCCGGTGAACACCAGGTTGCCCTTGGTGGTCAGCACCCCGCCCCACAGCGGCGCGTAGTTCTTGTGGCGCCAGACTTCCTTGCCGGTTTTCGGGTCGATGGCGCGCAACACACCGATGTAGTCCTCGTTGAGCGGCTTGATGGTGAAGCCGGCACCCAGGTAGGCGGCGCCCTTCTTGTAGGCGATGTCCTCGTTCCAGATGTCCATGCCCCACTCGTTGGACGGCACGTAGAACAGACCGGTGTCCTGGCTGTAGGCCATGGGCATCCAGTTTTTGGCGCCGAGGAAGGCCGGTGCGGAGAACACGCTCGTGCCCTTCTCCTTCGCGCTCGGCGAGCCCGGACGGTTGCTGTCGTCGTAAATCGGCCGGCCATTCTTGTCCAGGCCCTTGGCCCAGGTGATCTTGTCGACGAAGGGGAAGCCACGGATGAACTTACCGTTGGTGCGGTCGAGCACGTAGAAGAAGCCGTTACGGTCGGCAGTGGCTGCCGCCTTGATGGTCTTGCCGCCTTCCTGGTAGTCGAAGGAGATCAGCTCGTTGACGCCGTCGAAGTCCCAGCCGTCGTGCGGCGTGGTCTGGAAGTGCCACTTGATGCTGCCGTCGTCCGGGTTCAGTGCCAGGCGCGACGAGGAATAGAGGTTGTCGCCAGGACGCAGGTGCGAGTTCCACGGTGCCGGGTTGCCGGTACCGAAGAACAGCAGGTTGGTGTCGGCATCGTAGTAGCCGCCCAGCCAGGGTGCGGCGCCGCCAGTTTTCCACAGGTCGCCCGGCCAGGTCTTGCCGGCCTCGCCACCACTGATGCCATTCTCGACGGCCTTGCCGTCCTTGTAGACGTAACCCATGTGACCTTCGACGGTCGGGCGACTCCAGAGCAGCTCACCGTTCTTCGGATCGTAGGCTTCGATCTTGCCGACCACGCCGAACTCACCACCGGAGACGCCAGTGATCAGCTTGCCGTTGACCACCAGCGGCGCCGCGGTGATGGAGTAACCCGCCTTATGATCGGCGACGTTCTTGCGCCATACCACCTTGCCGGTGTCCTTGTTCAGCGCCACCAGCTTGGCGTCGAGGGTGCCGAAGATCACCAGGTCGTCGTACAGGGCGACACCCCGGTTGATCACGTCGCAGCAGGGACGGATGTCATCCGGCAGGCGCGCTTCGTACTGCCACAGCTCGCGCCCGGTGCGTGCATCGACGGCGAACACCCGCGAATAGGAAGCGGTGACGTACATCACACCGTCCTTGATCAGCGGCTGCGCCTGCTGACCACGCTGCTTCTCACCACCGAAGGACATGGTCCAGACCGGGCGCAGTTCCTTGACGTTCTGCTCGTTGAGGATGTTCAGCGGGCTGTAGCGCTGGCCTTGCAGACCGAGGCCGTTGGTGACGATCTCGTCGGTGGTGGTGGCGTCCTTGAGAATCTCGGCGTCGGTGACCGCCAGCGCGGCGGCGGACGGCAACAGCATGGCGGCACAGAGTGCGGTGAGGAGGAAAGGCTGGCGAAGACCGGCGTGTTTCATTGCGGCTACCTCTGCGGGTTCATTGTTATTGCCGGGAAATTTTCCCGGTCTGCCGCAAATTCTTGGCTCACCCGGGTCACCCAACAATTGCACCCCCAGCCGATTTTCCTCGTTCCTTGGTAGCAATACCTGCTCCACAGGCCATGATCATGACGATTGCGGCGGCCCCGGCTTTGCCCGACACTTGGCCGCCCGCACATTCAGATCGGAGACGCCCGTGCCCCACCCTCGCCAGGAAATTCTCAACCATCCCGATGCACTGGACTGCACGGTCTATCGCCCGGACGAGCAGGACCCGGATGCCGAAGAGCAGGATCTGGGCGACGGCAAGGTGCTGATCACCGGCGCCTTCGAGCCGCCGCAGGATTGGGATGCGCACCAGCGCGAGGACTACTACGGCGAAGAAGACCCTACCCACTTCGTCAGCGCCCATATCGAATGCCTGGCCAAGCCGGCGACTCGGGACTTCTTCATGCCCGAAAGCGGTGATTATGTGGCCGTGCAGTCCAGGCTGGGCGAAGTGGTTATGTACTACGTCTACGACCACGAAGAGACCGAACACGGCCGTCATTACGTGCTGATTCGTGACGATGAAGAGCTCTGATCGCTGAGAGTGGGAGGCGCTTCAGCGGCGACGCTTTTATACGCAAGTCGCGGCTAAAGCCCCTCCCACAGGGTATTTCCAGCACATGCTGGTGCGCGCGGCGTACCCTACCAAGCCGTGGCGACGTTCGCGTAGGGTGCGCCGCGCGCACCGATGACACCCCACGCTTCTAATCCTGGCGATCCACCCGCCCCATGGCGTTGCGCTCGTAGCGTGGGTAAAGGTGGCTGACGCTGCGGATCAGCTCATAACGCGACAGGTTGACCTGAGCGAAGCGCTCAGGGATCGGCGCACGGATCAGTTCGTTCATCTCCGCGCCCTGCTCTGCCCCCTCACGCAGCAAGCCATCGAGCCAGCCCAGGTAATCACGCATTTGCACGAACGGCGCCGCATCCGTGGTCACCGGCCCATGGCCGGGCACGATCTGCTTCCATGGCGTTGCCTGGAGCCGGTCCAGATCGGCCAGCCACACGTCCAGCCCCGGGCTGTTCGGCGTAGTCAGCGCGCGCTGGTAGAACAGGATATCGCCGGCGAACAGCACGCCCGTACTCTCATCCAGAATCGCCAGGTCGGCGCCGGTATGCCCGCGTAGCGCCAGCAGTTGCAGGCGCCTGCCGCCAATTTCCAGCGTGCCTTCCTGCACCTCCTCGGTGGGCAACACCACTTCGGTACCGCGCATCCAGTCGCCGACCAGGCGGTACATATTCTCCGCCATGGCGTCGCCCTGTTCGGCCAGGAACCGGGTGGTCTCGGGCAATGCCGCGATGGGAACCCCGGCGAAAGCCTGGTTGCCCAGCACATGATCGGGGTGATGATGAGTCAGCAACACGCGCAGCACCGGCTTACCGGTGGTTTTCTCGATGACCTGGCGCAGCGCCTCGCCGTAGCGACGCGACGGACCGGTGTCGATCACCACCACGCCGTCTGCGGTTTCGATAAAGCCGACGTTGACGATATTGCCGCCGTTTTCCGCCGCGAAATTATCGGTACTGCCCTCCAGCAGCCAGACGCCCTCGGCGATCTGCAGGGGTTGCAGGTGGTAGTCGAGTGCTTGGGCAAGCCCGGTACCGAGAGCCAGCAAAAACAGTATCCAGCGCATGCTTTTCTCCTCGAAATCCGCTTGAGCCGCGAGCTTCGCCCCGAGGCGGGGCTCCTACAGACAGGGCGAGCGCCGCTGCCTACTGTGGGAGCCGCGCCCCGCGGCGAATAGAACCGCCGTCAGAACGCGGCCTGGAATTCGTTGCCGTTGTTGTCGCGCAGCCAGACCTCGGCCTGCCGGTCGTCGCGCAGATCGAAAGTCAGCGTCGGGTTCTCGCTGACCGCGGGGAACAACTCGATGCGTCCCAACACCTGGCCATCGGCATCGCGCAACTCGGCCTGCTCGATGTAGAACTCGGGAATGCCGCCGACCAGACCGTTGTCCATCGGGTGCGACACCTGCAGGCGCAGGCGGCTGTCCTCGCCACGTTCGAAGCGCTTGCCCAGCACCTGGCCCAGTCGCTCCTCCCAGCCGGCCTCGGCGCGCACCACACTGGGTGCAGTACAGCCGCCACCCGCCGCCTCGACGCGGGCCGAACCGATATGCCAGACGCCATCGTCGGTGAGCACTGCCGCGCGAATCGGCGTGGCCTGCTCGACCCGAATGCGAATGGCCAGGCTCGGCTCCAGATGCTCGCCGGGGGCGAAGTCGAGAATACGCGGGATCGGGTTGAGTTCGGCCCAGGCCAGAATGCGCTTGACCTTGCCGCGGTAGGCGCTGGCGTCGATCTGGATCGGCACCTGGCGCGCATCCTCGGCGAATGGCGGCACCTCGAGACGAACCTTGTCATCGAAGACGAAAGCCTCACCGTTGAGCAGGCGCTGATGGTAGTAATCCCACATCACCGAGGTGACCGGATCGGGCGCGGCGGCCCGCGCTTCCCAGGCCCAGGCAAACAGGGCCAGCAATATCAGGCTACGCCAATCCATCGCCCACCTCCGGCTCGACTCTTATTGGTATTGTTCCGGCTTCTCGTAGCGCAGCCCGTAGCGCGCGTACAGGCGCTCGAGTGAGCCGTCGAGGATCATGTTTTCCAGCTGTTCTTCCAGGGCATAGGCCAATTGCCGATTGGTTTCGTGCACCGCCATGCCGATTTCCCAGATCTGCCGGCCCATGTCCGGATAGGCGTTCTCGGCCAGCGCCAGTTGTGGGTCATCGGCCTCATGCACCAGCCAGTCAACCTCGCCACGCAGCGCCATCACCGCATCCACTTCACCCCCCTGCATGGCCGCAAAGGCCAGCTTCGGCGTTGGGTAATGGCGGGTTTCCTGGCTGAGCATGCCGCCCTGCACCGAACTCAGGTAGAACGAGGGCACACTCTCGACTTCGACGCCGACTGGATGCTGGCGCAACGCAACGATGCTCGGCACCTCAGGCAGACGCCGACGATCGAACGCCAGCTGCCAGCGCTCACGCTGATAGGGGCCAAACATCACCACGAGTTCGTTGACCAGCTCGCCCAGCTCGTTGCGCATCTGCGCGTAGTCGCGGTCGTATGGCACACGCAGCATCACATCGGCCAGTTGGCCCTGCGCGGTCACTCGGCCCCGCCAGATGTAGTCACGCAGGTCGTCGTCAAGCTTTTCGCCTGGCGGCGCCCACATCACTTCAAGCTTCAGCCCAAGCCCTTCTGCTAGCGCCTTGGCCAGCTCGTAGTCGACGCCACGCGGCTGACCGTCCTGCTCGTAGCTGTAGGGCGGGAAGTTCTGGTACAGCGCCACGCGCAGGATGCCCGACTCGGTGATGCGGTCGAAGTCGCGCACCTGCGCCTGAGCCGTACCCAGGAAAAACAGCAGGCCACACAGGAGGATCAGCAGGCGCATGACGCGAGCGCTTATGAAGAAATCGTCGCGAGCGATGGCAGGTCGCGCTTCGCCGGAGCACAGCAAGCGGAATGTATTGAAATACATGAGCATTGCGAGCACCGCCGAAACGCGAGATGCCGAGCGCAGCAGATTTATCATCAAGCGCTTACTCCTCGACGTGCACGCTCTCCAGATAGCTACGCACTGCCCACAATGCTTCCTGGCTGAGGAAGTCGGCCATTTTCGGCATGTACACGCGCCCATCGCGCACCGCGCCATTGATTACCCGCTCCTTGAACCACTCGTCACCACTGGCGCCCAGTTCCAGCATCCGCAGGTCGGGGGCGATACCGCCGGACTTGGCTTCGAGGCCGTGGCAGGCAGCGCAGTTCTGGTTGTAGGCCGAGGAGCCAATCTCGATGGCGCGCGGGTTGTCGCGATAGGGGTTCTCGTCCAGCCATTCCTCACCCAGCGGTTCCAGACCATCAGTGTTCACCGCCTGCGGTACCACATCGCCGTGCGCCCACAGGTTGGTCGATGCGGCGAGCAACAGCAGCGCCAGGGTGGATTGGATCTTCTTGTTCATGGCTAGGACCTCATCTAATGCACGCAAGACAGCCCATACAGAGCTCGTGGCGACCATCTTAGAAAGGCCGTGCAAAGCGCCGAATGCTGCTTTGGTGGTCGCGTTCTAGTCCCTTGGTAGTAGGGCTTGTGAGGGGGTGTTGGCGATGCCTTGGCAGCAAGGCCAAGTCATGGGCCGGCCGGGAAATCCTCCCGGCAAAGGCGGGAGTTTTTCCGTAGGCGCGAAGGTAGCCGGGTACCACCATCGGCTTGCCTCTGCTGGACATCCCCGGAACCCAGTTTTCGCGGTGTCACTGCAGCGACCTACCACCTCCAATGGGAAGCACAACGATGACAACAAGAAACCTACCCAGCACCCCGCGCCCTCTGGCGCTTGCCCTGATGTTGGCCGGCGGCCTGGCGCTGAGCCAGGGCGCGTTTGCAAAGCCGGTCACCTGGGAAGACATCGCCAACGACCACACCACCACCACCAACGTGCTGCAGTACGGCATGGGCACCAACGCCCAGCGCTGGAGCCCGCTGGCTCAGGTGAACGCCGAAAACGTGTTCAAGCTGACCCCGGCCTGGAGCTACTCCTTCGGTGACGAGAAGCAGCGCGGCCAGGAGTCCCAGGCCATCATCCACGACGGCGTGGTCTACGTGACCGGCTCCTACTCGCGCGTCTTCGCTCTCGACGCGAAAACCGGCAAGCGCCTGTGGACCTACAGCCACCGCCTGCCCGACGACATCCGCCCGTGCTGCGACGTGGTAAACCGTGGCGCCGCCATCTACGGCGACAAGATCTACTTCGGCACCCTCGACGCCCGCGTCGTGGCGCTGAACAAGGACACCGGCAAGGTGGTGTGGAACAAGAAGTTCGGCGATCACTCCGCCGGCTACACCATGACCGGCGCGCCGACCATCGTGAAGGACGGCAAAAGCGGCAAGGTGCTGCTGATCCATGGCAGCTCCGGTGACGAGTTCGGCGTGGTCGGCCGCCTGTTCGCCCGCGACCCGGACACAGGCGAAGAAGTCTGGATGCGCCCCTTCGTCGAAGGCCACATGGGCCGCCTGAACGGCAAGGACAGCACCCCGACCGGCGACATCAAGGCGCCGAGCTGGCCGGATGATCCCAACCACCCGACCGGCAAGAAGGAAGCCTGGAGCCAGGGCGGCGGTGCGCCGTGGCAGAGCGCCAGTTTCGATGCCGAGACCAACACCATCATCATCGGCGCCGGCAACCCGGCCCCGTGGAACGGCTGGGCACGCACCAGCGACGGCGGCAATCCCAAGGACTACGACAGCCTGTACACCTCCGGCCAGGTCGGCGTCGACCCGACCACCGGCGAAGTGAAGTGGTTCTACCAGCACACCCCGAACGATGCCTGGGACTTCTCCGGCAACAACGAGCTGGTGCTGTTCGACTACAAGGACAAGGACGGCAAGGTCACCAAGGCCACCGCCCACGCCGACCGCAACGGTTTCTTCTACGTGGTCGACCGCGCCAACGGCAAGCTGAAGAACGCCTTCCCCTTCGTCGACAAGATTACCTGGGCCAGCCACATCGATCTTGAAACCGGTCGCCCGGTCGAAAACGAAGGCCAGCGCCCGCCGAAGCCCAAGCCCGGTGAAAGCAAAGGTGAAGTGGTCGAAGTCTCCCCGCCGTTCCTCGGCGGCAAGAACTGGAACCCAATGGCCTACAGCCAGGATACCGGCCTGTTCTACGTCCCGGCCAACCACTGGAAAGAGGACTACTGGGCCGAGGAAGCGCATTACAAGAAAGGCTCCGCCTACCTGGGCATGGGCTTCCGTATCAAGCGCCTGTTCGACGACCACGTCGGCATCCTGCGAGCGATGAACCCGACTACCGGCAAGGTCGCCTGGGAGCACAAGGAGCGCCTGCCGCTGTGGGCCGGCGTGCTCGCCACCAAGGGCAACCTGGTGTTTACCGGCACCGGCGACGGCTACTTCAAGGCCTTCGATGCCAAGAACGGCAAGGAGCTGTGGAAGTTCCAGGTCGGCACCGGGATCATCTCCCCGCCCGTCACCTGGGAGCAGGACGGTGAGCAGTACATCGGCGTGACCGCCGGTTACGGCGGCGCCGTGCCGCTGTGGGGCGGCGACATGGCCGACCTGACCAAACCGGTCGCCCAGGGCGGTTCCTTCTGGGTGTTCAAGCTGCCGAGCTGGGACAAGGCCAGCGCTCAACGCTAAAGGCTGAACGCATGGCGCACCTGGGTGCGCCATGCACGCTACCTGTGGGAGGGGCTTTAGCCGCGACTGCCTCACCCATCATCCCATTCGAGGACTCGCCATGAACTACCTGCCCCTGCTTATCCCGGTCCTGCTACTGGTAATCGGCAGCCACGCCATCGGCGCCGAAGCCCAGAACGACGGCGTGCCGCAGATCAACGGCTGCCGCATCGAACCCGACAGCAAGTGCCCTAACGCCAACCTGCGCGGCGCCGACCTGCGCAACCTCGACATGCGCCGCATGGACCTGTCCGGTGCCGACCTTTCCGGCGCCGACCTGCGCCACGTCAACCTCGACCTGGCCAATCTGGAGAAAGCCAAGCTACGCGGCGCCAACCTGACCCGCGCCAGCCTGCAACAGAGCAACCTGCGCCTGGCTGATCTCTCCGGCGCCAGCCTGGTCGCCATCAGTGGCTGGGCTATGTTCGCCCAGGCTGCCGAGTTCGAGGGCGCCGACATGCGCGCCGCCAACCTGGAGTTCGCCCGCCTCTCCGGCGCCAAACTGCACAACGTCCAGCTGCAGGCGGCCAACCTGGAAATGACCTGGCTGAGCAAGGCCGACCTAAAGGGTGCACATCTGGAAGATGCCAACCTGCAGGAAGTGAAACTCAGCGGCTCCAACCTGGAGAACGCCAACCTCACCGGCGCCCGCACCCGCTTCGGCAACTTCCAGGACGCCAACATGCCCGGCTGCGTGCAATGCCCCAAGGGTTGGGACTGAGCCCTCCTGTAGGAGCGGCTGGGCGGCATTCCGCTTCAGCCGCGAAGCGCTCTTGAATATCGCGGCTAAAGCCGCTCCTACCCTCACGCGATCACCAGGCCGAACGCGTCGCACCAAAAACCTCGCCCGCCACCTGACGGCAAAACAACCTGAACCATGCCCACCCAGGGCAATCCCTTCTTAGGAACAGCCAGATCGAGGCGGCAGCATCCAGGCCGTCATCAGTCATTGCCCAAGAGGGATCTGCCGTGACCACCACCACCGCAACTCCACACGCCTACCCCAACATTCTCAGCCCCTTGCACGCCACCCTGCTGTGCGGCCAGGTGCCGCTGTTTCTCGGCGCCCTGTTGGCCGACATCGCCTACTACCGCAGCTACCAAATCCAATGGAGCAACTTCGCCTCCTGGCTGATCGCTGGCGCTCTGGTATTCGCCGGCCTGGCGATGCTGTTCGCCCTCGTCGGGCTATTTCGTCGACGCAATCCGCGCCCGCTCACCTACTTCCTGCTGCTCCTGGTTACCTGGGTGCTGGGCTTCATCAATGCGCTGGAGCACGCCAAGGACGCCTGGGCCGTGATGCCCATGGGCTTAGGCCTGTCGGTGATCGTCACCTTGCTGGCCATTGCCGCCACCTGGGTCGGCATGGCCCAGCCACGCACAGGAGACGCCCGATGAAAACGCACCTAGCACTCACCGCCCTGCCCCTCGCCCTGCTGCTGACCGCCTGCGGCGAAGAGCCCGGCAGCAACCAGCAGTTCTACGGCGCCCAGCCAGACCTGCCCGCCCCCGAACGCGGCATCCTGCCGAGCATGACCATTGCCGAACCGACACCCTGGGGTGATCAACGACCGACCGTGCCCGAGGGGTTTAGCGTCACTGCCATCGCCACCGACCTGAAGATTCCCCGGCAAACCCTGGTACTACCCAACGGCGACATCCTCGTCGCCGAAGGCCGTGGCGGTAACGCCGCCAAGCTCAAGCCCAAGGACGTGATCGCCGGTGTGATCAAGGCACGTGGCAACACCTCGGTGGAAAGCGGCAACCGCCTGACCCTGCTGCGCGACGCCGATGGCGACGGCAGCTACGAGCTGCAGACCGTGTTCGCCGAAGACCTCAACGCGCCCTACGGCCTGGCCCTGCACGAAGGCAACCTGTACGTGGCCAACCAGGACGAGCTGGTGCGCTTCGACTATGAAGAAGGCCAGACCAAGGCCAGCGGCCCGCCGAGCAAGGTCGCCGACCTGCCATCGGCGATCAACCACCATTGGACCAAGGCGCTGACCATCAGCGAAGACGGCCGCTACCTGTACGTTGGCATCGGCTCCAACAGCAACATCACCGAGCGCGGCATGGAGGCCGAAGTCGACCGCGCCCTGGTCTGGCAGGTGGACGCCGAAACCGGCGCCTACAAACCCTACGCCACCGGTCTGCGCAACCCCACCGCGCTGGCCATCCAGCCGGGCACCGGCACCTTGTGGGCGGTGGTCAACGAGCGTGACGAATTGGGCGAAGACCTGGTGCCCGACTACCTCACCTCGGTGCAGGAAGGCGGCTTCTACGGCTGGCCCTACAGCTACTTCGGCCAGCACGTCGACCCACGGGTGAAACCGCAGAACCCGGACAAGGTCGCCAGCGCCATCGCCCCGGACTACGCCCTCGGCGCCCACGTCGCGGCGCTGGGCCTGGACTTCTCCAGCGAAGTGATGGGTGAGCAATATGCCGATGGCGTATTCGTCGGCGAGCACGGCAGCTGGAACCGCAAGAACCCGGTGGGCTACAAGGTGATCTTCGTGCCCTTCGAAAATGGCCGCCCTGCAGGCGACCCCATCGACTTCGTCACCGGCTTTCGCACTGAAGACGGCAAGACCCGAGGCCGCCCGGTGGGCGTGACGGTCGACCCGAGCGGCGCACTGATCGTGGCGGATGATCTGGCCAATACGGTTTGGCGGGTAGTGCGGGAAGGTAGCGAGTGAGGTGTTGAGGGTGGAAATGGCCAAGCGTACACCACCGCAACTTCGATAACCGAGCTGTGGAAATGGTGGACAAGCTTCGCGTTGTCCACCCTACAAATCCCATCGTGACGTAGGGTGGATGACGCTTTTTTCATCCACCATTTACAATGGTCAATGTCCGGGCTACTCGCTTGCTGCGCGGCTTATCGCGCAGGTCCGGTTGAGCGCCGGGTTAGGCCGGCGATATAAAGCTTTGGTAATGGAGGCACCTTACTCCTCCTTTGCTAGTGCAAAGCCTGATGCAACCGCTGCTTCCCTGAACGCACTTTTTGATGCTTGAGCAACTGCATCGAAAGGACTCTCGCCAAGTGATGCCAGAAGGGAAAACAGTGTGTCTATGCTGCCGCCAGCCATCAAGTACAAGGCGGAAATCGTTCGGTAGCGATGTTGATCCAGGCTTGCTTGGTCGTGTGGCGGCGATGTCTCATAGGCACCAAGATGAAACACCGCGCCATAAAGGGTTCCATGCAGTGCCTCCGATGCGTCTGCATAGATTGTCAGCAGGTTCATGAACAAACCGGTATTGCCTAGCTTCGCTTCAATAACCGCTGCTCTGTCTGGTAGAGAAACATTTGTCCAGCGTGTTTTCTCTCTTCCTCGCTCACTTGTAAATTTTGCGATGGCAGCACTGATTTCTGGAGGAAGCTCAAACTCCCCCCCGTTGAGCGCAATACGAGCCTTAACCTGACCGCCAGCTTCAATAGATCTATCTAAGCTACGCCCGGCCTTGTTGAGTGAGTAGTCAACGTAGTCTGAAAATTCCGCGTCTGTGCACAGTTGAAGGAAGCAGAAATTAGTCAGTCGTTCGAGAAGGGCTCTCGATACAATATAGGCTTGGTTAGTTCGGGCATTTTCACACAGCAGCCTCATTGACATGGCGTCTTCAATGATTGCGGAGTAGATAGCGTAGAGGCGTGCAACGCGTGGCTTGTTGCTATGTTTGATCGCGCTTACGTTCTCTATAAGATGTTTCACTTGACCGTCTAGAAATTGGGCCAAGATTTGCGCTCCAGCATGGGTGCTAACAATCATAATTCTTTTTATTCAAGGCCTAATGTTTGATTAAGGGGCCGATTTTAGCCCGTCCCAGCGAGCCGAGCGAGCGATTTGAAACTTTTATTAAGCATCAACAATAAGGATTTGCCGATCCCAAGAACTGTGTCTACCGGAAGGAAAGGGTCGACGGCCTGGAAATTTTTGAGTAGTGATACTTAGTCCGGTGATTCGATTTAACTCAAAGCGACGCCACTCGGGCAGGGCTCCTCCAGAACTGCTGGAACCACCTATTTGATACCCAAGAAACTGGAGGGCACCTCCGCTCATACCGAGTACATGAGGCTCTACCTTACGAGGGTGTCCACCGTAGTTAAATTCGACTACAGATTTTTCTCGGATCGCGCGCTCAATAAATTGCTGATTCATAGAAACTCCCTCTCTATCTAATGATGCCTAACAGTGATTAGATCGCCGGCCATGCTAATCCAATAGCAGAGAACCGGTATAACTCCCCACACTAACCACTAAGAACAACAAATAACCAATATAAAATCAATAGCATGCAAGGCATTCCAAGCTGACAAATATATTCGCTTGACCTCCTATTTTCGCTTACGAACAACGTTTTACCAGCGAAAGCCCAATCTGTGTGAGCACATAAGGCTAGCAGCAACAGGGTCGGCCTTTCCGCTTATGCACCGCGACAACATACATCACCCTGCTCAGGCGCTTTCCAATCCCACCCTTACCACCCCACTATCAATCGCCAAATGCACCAACTCCGCCTGCGAGCTGATTTGCAGTTTGTTCTTCACCAGGGTCTGGTAGTTGGACAGGGTCTTGGCGCTGATGCATAGCTTCTCGGCGATCTGCCTCGGTGGCAGGCCGCGGGCGAGCATGACGAAGATTTCGAACTCGCGCTGGGTCAGTTCGCGCAGGCGCGGATCGAGGCCGTCGCTGCTGGCGGGGTTACAGGCCAGCTGGGTGGCCAGTTGCTGTTCGATATAGGCGTGGCCGGCGGCGGTGCGTTTGACCGCTTCTACCAGCACTTCCGGCGACGAGTTCTTGGTCAGGTAGCCGATGGCGCCGGCGTCCAGTGCCTGGCGTACCAGCGGTAGTTCGTCATGCATGCTGAAGAACAGCACCCGCAGTTGTGGCAGGCGCTGACGCAGGCGGCGGGTGGTTTCCAGGCCGCTGATGCCGGGCAGGCCGATATCCATGATCACCAGGTTGGGAATCTCTTCCTGCACCCGCTGCAAAGCCTGCTCACCATCGCAGGCCTCGCGCAGTTGCACCTCGGGCAACAGGGCGCGCAGCAGGCTGGCGTAGCCCTGACGCACCACGGCGTGGTCATCTACCAGTAGAACCTTCATCGCGTTGCCTCCAGAGGAATATTCAGACACAGCGCCCAGCCGGCTTGCGGGCGACTGTGCAGGCGCAGCTCGCCGCCCAGGCTGCGGCTGCGTTCGCGCATCGAGCGCAGGCCGATGCCGGGGCGCAGCGGCAGTGCAGTGCCCTGGCCGTTATCGCGTACCAACAAGCGCAGGCCCTGGCCGCGGCGTTGCAGGCGAATGCGCACTTCGCTGGCATCGGCATGGCGGGCGACATTGGTCAGCGCCTCCTGCACCAGGCGATAGAGATGGGCCTTGCTCGCCAGCGGCAGGCTTGGCAGTTGTTCGCTCAGTTGCAGGCGGCAGCGAATGCCTTGCGCCTGTTGCCAGTCGGCGGCCAGTTGCTGCAATGCCGGGCCGAGTTCCAGGCGCTCCAGCACCACCGGATAGAGGTCGCGGATCAGGCTGCGAAAGCCCTGTTGCAGGCGCTCGCAGTTGTCGTCGAGCAGACTCGCGGTGTCCTGCACCTGCTGCGGCCGGTCGGCAATCACCTTGAGCAGGCAGGCCTGGGCGCGAATGCCGCTGAGGTATTGACCGAGGTCGTCATGCAAGGTCTGGCCAAGGCGCGTGCGCTCGCGCTCCTGCAGTTCCAGCAGAGATTGGGTCAGCTCGGCGTTGTCCGCCTGCACCTGCTGCAGGGTGATGGCCATGTCGTTGAAGTGCGCCGCCAGGTGCTTGGCCTCGGCCAGGCCATGGTCGTGCAGGCGGGTGTCGAAGTGGCCGGCGCCGACTTCGCGCAGGCCGGTGAACAGTTCGTCCAGCACACACCGGGCCCGGCGCACGGCAAAGCGAATGGTCAGCAGGCTGAGGATCAGGGCGAAGGCGCTGAGCAGCAGCAGTTGCAGCAGCGAGTCCTGGATTTCCTCGATTTCGTCATAGGGGTCGAGAGCGATACGCAACTCACGGCCATCCTCCAGCGGCCAGGCATCGGCCACCAGTGAGGCCGAGCCCAGCAAGCGTTCGGCGATCCAGTGCTCAATGACGCTTTCGGTCTGCTGTTCGGGCTCTTCGCCCGGGCGCAGCCAGCTCACGCGGATGTGTCGCAGGTTCTCGGTCAGTTCCGGGCGCAGGCTACCGGGGTTGCTGCGCGCCACTTCACCGAGGTATTCCACTACCGCTTCGGCGGCCTGTAGCTCGCGCTGCACATCGTGGCTGGCCTGGCGCAACAGCAGCGCCAGCCCGGCCAGGGTCACCAGCCCGAACAGCAGGCTGACGCCGAGGTTGATACGGCCCAGGGCAGTCATCTACTTGGCCGCGCTATTTGACGACGAAGTAACCGAGCATGCCCTTGCCTTCCAGGCCTTTGGCGTAGAAGCGGTATTTGCCCGGTTTGACAGGCAGGAAGAAGACCTCCGCCTCGCCAGCCTCTTCGAACTCCAGTTCAGTGAGGGTGACCGCCTTGATCTCCACACCACCCGCTTCGACCTTGCGCAGGTAGATGGAAGTGGCGAACTCCGGAGCCTGGAAGGCGTATTCCTTCTGCCCACTGGCGATGATCTTGAGCTGGTAGGCCTGGCCGGTTTCCAGCTGGTATTCGGTCTGCGACATGAAGTAGTCGCTATCGTCATTACCCAGCACCAGATCAGGCAATGCCACCGGGCGGCGGGTCATATCACCGGCGGCGTGCAATTGATCGACACCGAGCAGGCTGATGATCAGCAACAGCGGCAGTAGCAGAGCCTTGAAAATACGCATGGCGTTCACCTGTTCTTGTTATTGGACGTTGACTGCCATGCTAGGAAGTAAAGCCCCGCACCGGGTTACTACCTTGGTACTGGGCGGCTGGTACTTTGGGCAGATTTCCCGCCAGATCCGGGCCCAATGCCCATCGCCCCTGCTCTACCCGCCACCATCGGCGCATCCATCCGCCACCATCGAACTAAATACCGTACGTACCCGGCTTGTTAGCCTGACTCACCGCTTTCACCCTCTTGGAGTACCGCCATGCGTCATCTCGCCTGCCTGCTGCTGGGCACACTGCTGAGCACGCCTCTGAGTGCCGGCAACGACGAACAGACGCGTATCGCCCGCGAGATGATCCAGGTGCTGGACGCCTATGCGGTATACAAGATGGGCGACTTCGACGAGGCCTTCGAGCGCTATCGCCAGCTCGCCGAAGCCGGTAACCGCCAGGGCATGCTCAACCTCGGCAACATGTACGCCGCCGGCCTGGGCACCGCAGCCGACCTCAAGCAGGCGTTGGCCTGGTACCAGCGCGCCGCCGATGCGGGTGACGCCATCGGCATGTACGAGGTGGCCCGCGCCCATGACCTGGGGCTGGGCACCGAGGCCGACCCGGACCAGGCGGCGCAGTGGTATCGACGAGCTGCCGAACAGGACAACGCCGAGGCGCAGTGGACGCTGGGTGAACGCCTGTACGAGCAAGGCAAGCACAGTGTCGGGCTGAGCTGGATACGGGCCGCGGCCAGGCAGGGAGAACATCCGCAGGCCCAGCAGTTTCTCGCCAGCCGCGAAGGCAGCCGCACCGCCATCACCCCGACCGAGCACGAACGCCGCGCTGCACTGGCGGCCCTCGCGACGGTCGACCAGGCAGCCCAACGCCAGGATGCCGCGGCACTGGTGACGCTGATCGACGATGACGCGCAGATCCTGGTGCGCCTGCCACACGAGCGTAACTGGCAGCATCTGAGCAAGGCGCAGCTGCGCACGCTCTGGCAGCAGACCTTTGCCCAGGCCGACGAGTACAGCTACCAGCGCAATGAGCCCGAACTGATAAACGCAGGCGGCACTATCCTGGCCTTCTCGCTGATCCGGGAGAAGCTCAAACGCGGCGACCGGATACAGCAGCTGGAAATTCGCGAAAACGCCCAGTTACGCATCCGCGACGGCAAGGCCAGCATCCATGGCCTGCGCCTGGATATCCGCCAACAAGGCGAGTGAAGGCCTTGAAGAACGGCCCTGAAGAGCTACGACCTTTGTACTAAGCCGGCGCTACCTTGGGCATATTTCCCGACCTGGCGACGCTTCCTATGCTGGCGACAACCTCTGCAGGAGTTGCCCCATGCACCGGATCAGCTGCCATCTATTGTTCTGCCTCACTGCCGCGCTCGGCCTGGCGACGAGTGCGGTAGCAGATGAACTGCAGGTGCGCATCGGCTACCTGGCGCACCTGCCGCCGCGCGGGCCGCTGCTGTCCAACGTCATTCCCGAACCACTCGACGCCGGGCGTCGTGGCGCCGAGCTGGCCATCGCCGACAGCAACAGCACCGGGCGCTTCCTCAAGCAGCAGTTCGAGCTGCAGAGCGCCGAAAGCGATCAGGCTGACGAGCTGCTCGCCGTGGCCGAGCGCCAGCACCAAGCCGGCATCCGCCTGTTCGTGATCAACGCCCCAGCCGATACCCTGCGCCAGCTCAGCGAGCGCCTGCCGGACAGCCTGCTGCTCAACGCCGGCAGCGCCGACGACGGCCTGCGCCGCGAGCAATGCCTGGGCAACGTGCTGCACACCCTGCCCAGCCGCGCCATGCTGGCCGACGCCCTGGCGCAGTTCCTCGCCGTGCGCAAATGGACACGCTGGCTGCTGGTGACCGGCAACACCGAGGACGACATCGCCTACGCCGCCGCGCTCAAGCGCGCCGCGAAACGCTTCGGCCACAAGATCGTTGCCGAAAAGCCGTGGAGCTTCGACAACGACCAACGGCGCAGCGCCCAGGCGGAGATGCCGCTGTTTACCCAGGCCGGCGAGTACGACGTGGTGCTGGTGGCAGACGAGCGCGGCGACTTCGGCGAATACCTGCCCTACAACACCTGGCTACCTCGCCCGGTGGCCGGCACCCAGGGCCTGACCCCGACCGCCTGGCACAAAACGGTAGAAACCTTCGGCGCCGCGCAGTTGCAGAAGCGCTTCGAAGAGCTGGCCGGGCGCTGGATGAACGACCGCGACTTCGCCGCCTGGATGGCCGTGCGCAGCTTGGCCACGGCGATCACCAAGCAGCGCACCGCCGAGCCACAGGGCATTCGCCACCTGCTGTTGAACGAACAACTGCCGCTGGACGGCTTCAAGGGCCGCAAGCTGAGCTTCCGGCCGTGGAACGGCGAGCTGCGCCAACCGATTCCGCTAGTGCACCCGCGCGCCCTGGTCAGCACCTCGCCGCAGGATGGCTTTCTGCATCCCAGTAACGAAATGGACAGCCTCGGCTACGACCGGCCTGAGGTGAGCTGTGATCTGGCGGGGACGCCTCATGGATAGCATCTGTGGGAGGCGCTTTAGCGGCGACTGTCGCGGCTAAAGCCCCTCCCACAAAAAGCAACGGCTACCAACAACTACAACAAGAGGATCAACCCCATGCACCTGACCCGTCTCGCCTGTGCCGTCGCCTTCAGCCTGGCTTGCCACTCGGCCTTAGCCGCCACTGCCTACGTGTCCAACGAGAAGGATGACAGCATCAGCGTCATCGACCTCGACAGCCTCGAAGTCACCGCTACACTCGACGTTGGCATGCGCCCGCGTGGGCTGCTGCTGTCTTCCGACAACAAGCTCTTGTACATCTGCGCCAGCGACTCGGACCGCGTGCAGGTGATGGACCTGGCCACGCGCAAGATCATCAAGGAGCTGCCCTCCGGCGCCGACCCCGAGCAGTTCGCCCTGCATCCCAACGACCGCTGGCTGTACATCTCCAACGAAGACGATGCCCTGGTCACCGTGGTCGACACCCAGAGCGACGAGGTGCTGGCACAGATCGAAGTCGGCGTGGAGCCCGAAGGCATGGCGGTGAGCCCGGACGGCAAATGGGCGGTCAACACCAGCGAAACCACCAACATGCTGCACTGGATCGATACCAGCACCAATCAACTGGTGGACAACACCCTGGTCGACCAGCGCCCGCGTCACGTCGAATTCGACAAGGACGGCAAACGTCTGTGGGCCTCGGCCGAGATCGGCGGCACGGTCACGGTGATGGACGTCGACTCGCGCGAGATCCTCAAGGTGCTGCGCTTCGAGATCAAGGGCGTGCACCCGGACAAGGTGCAGCCGGTCGGAGTCAAGCTCACCGACGACGGCAAGTACGCCTTCGTCGCTCTCGGCCCGGCCAACCATGTGGCGGTGGTGGACGCCAAGACCTACGAGATTCTCGACTACCTGCTGGTGGGCCGGCGCGTCTGGCACCTGGCGCTCACCCCGGATCAGAAGCGCCTGCTGACCACCAACGGCGTCAGCGGCGACGTATCGGTAATCGATGTCGACAGCCTCAAGGTGACCAAATCGATCAAGGTCGGTCGCTACCCCTGGGGCGTGGTGGTGACGCCATGAACGCCTTGGAGGTGAGCGGCGTCGGTTTCGCCTATGGCGCGCGTCAGGCGCTCAATGACCTGGCTTTCGAGCTGGCGCCGGGACGATTCGGAGCCCTGCTCGGCCCCAACGGCGCCGGCAAGTCCACGCTGATCGCCCTGCTCACTCGCCTGTACGACCTGCAGCAGGGCGACATCCGCATCTTCGGCCATAGCCTGCGCGAGCAGCCGCGCCAAGCGCTGCGCCAGTTGGGCGTGGTGTTCCAGCAGAGTACGCTGGATCTCGACCTGTCGGTGCAGCAAAACCTCGCCTACCACGCCGCGATGCACGGCATGCCGCGCCGCGAGGCGCAGGCGCGCATCGACGAGGAACTGTTGCGCCAGGACCTCGCCGAACGTCGTCACGACAAGGTCCGCACGCTCAACGGCGGCCACCGCCGCCGCGTGGAAATTGCCCGCGCCCTGCTCCACCAGCCGCGCCTGCTGCTGCTCGACGAAGCCAGCGCCGGGCTCGACCCAGCCAGCCGCCTGGCGCTGGGCCGACATGTGCGCAACCTGTGCCGCGAGCAGGGGTTGTGCGTGCTGTGGACGACCCACCTGCTGGACGAGATCGAGCCCAGCGACGATCTGCTGATCCTGCATCGTGGCGAGCGCGTGGCCTGGGGCAAGGCCAGCCAGTTCGGCGACGAGCTGGCCATCAGTTTCGCCCGCCTGACCGGCGACGAGGCGCTGGGCCGTGGCCATGTGCGCGAGGCGCTGCGGCCCAGTTGTGGGAGGGGCTTCAGCCGCGAGATTTCCAATATCGAGGGTATCGCGGCTAAAGCCCCTCCCACTCAGTCCACACCACCCACAGATTCCACAAAGGAGCCGCAACCATGACCGCCTACTGGGAATGCCTGCGCGGCATCGTCCTGCGCGAATGGCTGCGCTTCGTCCTGCAGCGCTCGCGCTTTCTCAGCGCCCTGGTGCGCCCGCTGCTGTGGTTGCTGGTGTTCGCCGCCGGCTTTCGCGCCGCGCTGGGCATCGCCATCATCGAGCCGTACGACACCTACATCACCTACGACACCTACATCGTGCCGGGCCTGGCCTGCATGATCCTGTTGTTCAACGGCATGCAGGGCTCGCTGTCGATGGTCTACGACCGCGAGATGGGCAGCATGCGCGTACTGCTCACCAGCCCGCTGCCGCGCGCCTTCCTGCTGGTGGCCAAGCTGCTGGCCACCGCGCTGATCTCGCTGCTGCAGGTCTATGCCTTTCTCGCCATCGCCTGGGTCTACGGCGTGCAACCGCCGGCATGGGGCCTGCTCGCCGCACTGTCGGCGCTGTTGCTGGTGGCGCTGCTGCTCAGCGCCCTGGGTCTGTTGCTGTCCAACGGCATCCGCCAGCTGGAGAACTTCGCCGGGGTGATGAATTTCGTCATCTTCCCCATGTTCTTCCTGTCGTCGGCGTTGTACCCGCTGTGGAAGATGCGCGAGTCCAGCGAATGGCTGTACTGGCTGTGCGCGGTCAACCCCTTCACCCACGCCGTGGAGCTGGTGCGAAACGCGCTGTACCTGCGCCTGCATGTCGAGGCGTTGCTGATCTGCACCGGCCTGACGGTATTACTGACGCTGCTCGCCATTGCCAGCTTCAACCCGCAACACGCGGCGCTACGCAAGGCGGGCTGAACATGATCGTTCCCACGCTCCGCGTGGGAATGCATCCCAGGACGCTTCGCGTCCGCTGTCAAACCTGTCGTCAGTCAGCTCGGGCGCAGAGCGCCATGCCATCTGCTCCCACGCGGAGCGTGGGAGCAATCAACATGCCGCGCTGCGCAAGGCGGGTTAAAACCCGTAGGGCGGATCGGGACGCCGACCGCTCGGAGCGAAGCGAACAGTCCGCCGTCTTCGTAGACTCACGAATTCGATGGCGTACTGCTTCGCGAGTACGCCCTACATTGCATGCAAGGCGAACCGACCTCTTCTACTACTTTGGTACTGGTTTTCCTCTCCAACGTAGAATTCCCAAGCCTGCGACCATGGCCTGTAATACCGGCACAACAATAAGTAGAGACCTTGCCATGAAGTACCGTCTGCCCGTGCAAGCAGGCTTGATGCTCGCCTCCCTGCTGCTGGTCTGCGTCGTGCGTGCCGAAGAGCTGTTCGATGCCGACGGCTATCGCAGCAGCCAGTACCGCAGCCCGACACCGTCCAGTCTGGAAGGCGTACAGATCGTCGATACTCCCGCCCTGCAGAAACTCCTTGCCGAGCGCCCGGACACCCGCCTGATCGACGTCTACCGCCGCCCTTTCATACAGGATCGCTTCGTTGAAGATACCCCCCACGCCAACCTGCCCGGCAGTCTGTGGCTGGCCAACGCTGGCGACGGTAACCTGGCCCCACAATGGCAGCGCTACTTCACCCACTACCTGCACCAGCAGAGCCGTGGCGACGTGCGCCAACCCTTCGTATTCTACTGCCGCTCCGATTGCTGGCTGAGCTGGAACGCCGCGCGTCGCGCCCATGCCATGGGCTATCGCCAGCTCTACTGGTACCGTGACGGCGTCGATGCCTGGGAACAGGCCGGCCTTCCCCTGGTGCCCGCGCAACCCGCCGAACTGCCTGCTGCTTTCCTCACGCCCACCGCCACACCATAATCACAACAACGAGGTGCAAGGCCATGTACAAGATTCTGATTGCCGACGACCATCCGCTGTTTCGTGAAGCCATCCATAACGTCATCGCCGACGGGTTTCCCGGCAGCGAGATCATGGAAACCGCCGATCTGGACAGCGCCCTGGAGCTGACCCAGAGCCACGACGACCTGGACCTGATCCTGCTCGACCTGAACATGCCCGGCATGCATGGTCTGGGCGGACTGATGAACCTGCGCAACGAGGCACCAACCATCCCGGTGGTGATCGTCTCGGCCGAGCAGGACAAGCAGATCGTGCTGCAGGCCATCACCTATGGCGCGGTGGGCTTCATCACCAAGTCCTCGCCACGGGCGCAGATGACCGACGCAATCGCGCAGATTCTCGACGGCAACGTCTACTTGCCGCCGGACATCATCCGTTCGCAGAAAAGCGGCAGTTCACGGCATCACCACGACAACCACAGCATCGCCCCGGAGCTGCTGCAGGCGCTGACGCGCAAGCAACTGCTGGTGCTCGAGCGTATGACCAAGGGCGAATCGAACAAGCAGATCGCCTACAGCCTGGATATCGCCGAAACCACGGTCAAAGCCCACGTCTCGGCCATCCTGCGCAAGCTGGGCGTGCATAACCGCGTGCAGGCGATCCTCTCGGCCGGCGATATCGATTTCGCCTCCTACCTGCGGCGCTAGCTCCCGATAGGTTAACTGTCATTCCCGCGCAGGCGGGAAGCCAGAACCCGAGAAGCACCTGGGCTCCCGCCTTCGCGGGAGTGACGGACGAGGTTGTCCTGACTCCCGTCATCAAGCCGTGCTAAAACGGCGGCCTCACCGATTGGAGTCCACCATGCACATCCGCCCCTTCCGGCTCGCTGACGAAGCCGCCGTCGTCGATCTCTGGCAACGCTGCGACCTGACCCGCCCGTGGAACGATCCGCACAAGGACATCCAGCGCAAGCTGAAGGTGCAGCCCGAGCTGTTTCTGGTAGGCGAGATCGACGGTAAGCTGGTGGCCTCGGCCATGGCCAGCTACGAGGGGCATCGCGGCTGGGTCAACTACCTGGCGGTGTGCCCGGAGCAACGCCAGCAGGGCCTGGCCCGTCAGCTGATGGCGTATATCGAAGAGCAGTTGCTGGCCCTGGGCTGCCCCAAGCTCAGCCTGCAGGTACGCGATACCAATGCCGCGGCATTGGCTTTCTACGAACGGCTTGGCTACAAGATCGATGCCTCGGTCAGCCTCGGTAAGCGGCTGATTGCGGATGATTAACCCGCACGCCCGTATCGTAGCCCGGATGCAATCCGGGGCAGAACGGGATGATCCTTCCCGGATTGCATTCGGGCTACGGACTAAAAAAGCGTGCCTGCTCGGACTCAATGTCCTCCCGCCCCACGCTCCATCAAATGGCTCATCGCCGCCTTGAGCTTCATCGGTCGCACCGGTTTGTGCAGCAGGCTGTGGCCCAGCTCGCGCATCTGCTGCTTGAGCTCATTGCTGTAGTTGGCGGTGATCATCAGCGCCGGTAGCGGCGCGCTGCGCCGGGCGTTGATCTGCGCCACCGCGTCGACGCCATTGCGCTCGTCGTCGAGGTGGTAGTCGGCGATCAGCAGGTCGGCCTCGGCATGGTAGTTGTCCACCTGGCACGCCAGGTCTTCTTCACTCAGCGCAGTAACCACCCGGCAGCCCCAGCCTTCGAGCAGGGTGCGCATGCCGGCGCAGATCGCCGCGTCGTTATCCAGCACCCAGACCCGCGCACCGCTGAGGCGTTCGAGCAACAGATCCGGGCTGTCCTGCACCCTGCGCGCGCGTGGCGCGCGGCGGGTCAGAGGCACTTCCACGGCGAACATCGAGCCCTTTCCCTGTTGCGACGCCACACGAATGCGGTGGCCAAGCATGCCCGCAATCTTCTCGACGATCGCCAGGCCCAAGCCGAGGCCGCGATCCTGCTTGCGCTGCACGTTGTCGCCGCGCTTGAACTCCTGGAATACCTCCAGCAGCTTGTCCTGGGCGATACCGATACCGGTGTCCCAGACTTCGATGGACAGGCTGTTGCCGCGCCGCCGGCAGCCCAGCAGGATGCGCCCGCTGGCGGTGTAGCGAATGGCGTTGCTAAGGAAGTTGCGCAGAATCCGCGCCAGCAGCTGCACGTCGCTGCGTACCAGGGCCGAGCTGGGCAGGTAGTCCAGGCGCAAACCCTCGCTACCGGCGATCTGGTGATACTCGGCGGCCAGGTTCTCCAGCAGCTCGCTGACGGCGAACGGCGCGATATCGGGTTTGATCACCCCGGCATCGAGTTTGGAAATGTCCACCAGCGTGCCGAGCAGGCTTTCCACGTCCTCCAGCGAGTTACTGACGTTGCGCACCAGCGGCGCGCAGCCGGAAAGGTCGCGCCTCTCCAGCAAGGCGCTGGTGAACAGCCGCGCGGCATTGAGCGGCTGCAGCAGGTCGTGGCTGACAGCGGCGAGGAATTTGGTCTTGGACAGGTTGGCCTGCTCGGCTTCGCCCTTGGCCTCACGCAGGCGCGCCTCCATCTGCATGCGCTCGTCGATCTCGCGGCGCAACTGGTCGTTCACCGTGGTCAGCTCGGCGGTGCGCTCGCGCACGCGCTGCTCCAGATGTTGATAAGCCTGGTGCAATGCCTCGGCAGTCCGGCGACGCTCGGTGATGTCGCGGATCAGCACGAAGATACCGACCACCTCGCCGCTGGCCTGACGGTTGGGCACGTAGGAACGCAGCATGTAGCGCTCCTGGCCGTTGTGGTTGGTTTCGGCGAATTCGAAGGTCACACTCTCGCCGGACAGCGCCAATTCGACGTAGGGCTCCAGGCGCTGGCAATGCTCCTCGCTGTGCACTTCGCGCAGGCTCTGGCCGAGCATCGCGCCACGCGGCCAGCAGTACCATTCCTCGTAGACCTTGTTGGTGAATTCGTAGACCAGATCGGCCGACAGATAGGCGATCAGCGCCGGCACGTGGTCGGTGATCAGGCGAATCCAGCGCTCGCTGTCACTCAGTGCCTGAGCCTGGCGATGGCGCTCGGTGATATCGGTGAAGGTGTTGACGAAGCCGCCGGTGGGCAGCGGATGGGTGCGCACTTCGAGCATGCGCCCGTCGAACAGACGCACCTCCACCTGGCGCAGCGGTTTGCCGGCGGCATCGCGGCTGTCCGGGGTCAGCGGCTCAAGTTCGCTTTCCGCCATCACTTCGGCGAACGGCCGATGGGCGTTGATCGGCGCCAGGCCGCAGAGTTCGAGGAAACGGTGGTTCCACAACTCCAGCGCGCCATCGGCATTGACCATGGCCATGCCCTGCGACAGGTTGTCGACCGCGCGCTGCAGCAGGCGCGACTTCTGCGCCAGGGCCTGCTCGCGGCGCAGCGCCTCGCTCTGCTTGACCTCGGTGATGTCGGTATAGAGGATCACCAGCCCACCCTCGCGGGTCGGCCTCTCGCTGACCTGCACCCAGCGCCCGTCCTGCAGGCGGAACAGGCTCGGCTCACCCTCCTTGCCCAGCTGCGCTTCCACCACTAGGCCGGTGCTGCGGCTCAGCCGGCGAATTTCTTCCAACCGCGTACCGGTGCCGATGCGCGCGCGGCTGCGCGCCCACAGCGCCTTGAAGCGGCTGTTGAACAGCACGATACGCTGGCGGTCATCGAACAGCACGAAGGCGTCAGAGATGCTCTCGATGGCGTCGATCAAATGCTGGTGCGCGGTCTCGGCGCGCAGGCGTGCATCGCTGAGCAGTTGGTTGCTGGATTTCAGCTCGGCCATCGCCTGGTTCAGCGCATCGGTGCGTTCACGCACCTGCTCGGACAGCACCACCGAATGCTGAAAGGCCGCATAGGCATCGTCACCACGGGAATGGATCGACTCAACCCGTTCGATCAGCGCGGCGTTGATGCGCTTGAGCTTGGCGTTCTCCTGCTCCAGCGCCGCACAACGTGCCTGCAGCTCAGCGCTCGCCACGCCCAACAGGTCGGCCAATGGCGACACCGGTGAAGGTCTGGTTGATGTGCATGCCATTGAACTGCTCTCCGTAGGTGTTGAAGCCGATCACCCGCTGCTGGCGCAGCAGTGTGGCGACCGACTCGACGCCGCCATCGTTCTCGATCTCCAGGCGGCGCAGGAAGCAGTCGCAGCCGATGGTCAGCAGCAGCGGACCGAGGCGCTGCTCCAACCCGGCGAACAACTGCTGCAGGTTCGGCAGCAAGGGGCCGGGGTGCATGGCGGTAAGGACGATGCCGTTCTCCACCGCGCAGTAGAAGGTCAGGCTGAGGTCGTCGTGCACCTGCTGGATCGAGCGCACGTAGTAGTGATCGCTGATCCGCACCGCCAGCGGATAGGCGGCGAACGCCCGCAGATCCAAAGCCTCGACCGGTACACCGATCAGCTCGGCGTATTCCTGCGCGGCCGGCGCGGCATTGAGCTCGTACACCCGGCGCGTGGCACTGTCGGCACGGGTCACCACCAGCTTCTCGGCACTGGGCTGGATGTGATGGGTGCTGAACACCTCGAATTCCAGCCAGGTGTTGAACAGCACCACCACCGCCGCACCACTGTGGAAACGACCACCGTGATAGACGTGGGTGTGGGTCAGGTGGTTGTCGTCGCCGGCCGAGCCACCGAAGTGCGGGATGCTGCCCAGCGCCGCGCTGAGCGCGCCGAGCACCAGTTCCTCGCGGCTGGAAAGGCCATCGAGCAGAGTCAGGGCGAAGCTATGGCCCTTGATCGAGGCCAGCTCGTTGCTGCGACAGTTCTTGACCAGGCCATCGACCAACTGCTGCGCATCAAGCAGATTGAAGCGTTCCATCTCGTCGATCAGCACGCTGGCGATGGAGAAGCAGCGCAGGTCGAAGCCCAGCGCCACCACGCAGCCACGACCATAGCCCTGCGGGGTGATCTCGCCGGCGCTGGTACAACCGACCAGGCTGACACCGCCGAAATGGGCCTCCAGCGCCTGGCCCAGACCGTCAAGATCGTATTCGGCCGAGCAGAAGAACAACACGAAGCCGAGATAGGGGTGGATCAGCTGGCGCGCCAGTTCCTGGGCGGCCAATTCCACATCCTTCGTGCTGGAGACGGCGCTGAGCACGCCGTCCGACTGTTGCAAGGCCATATCACGCCCCAATGCACCTGCTGATCATGGGGAAATTCTACGAAGCCGGCGCTGCCCGCCCCATGCTACTTGAGTACTGGGTAGTCGATCCGTAGGGCGTACTCGCGAAGCAGTACGCGAGGCGGCAAGGGCAATCGGGGGATGCGATCCCGGATTTCTCGTTCATCTTCACGAAGGGGGACCGCTGGTGCGCATGGCGCACCCTACCTGGGACGCCGCCATGCGTGTGTAGGGTGCGCCGCGCGCACCAGTGTTCTTACAGGGCCGGCCAGAACATCAGGGTCAGCACGAACATCCCGGCGTAGAAGCCGATCTCCAGCGTTTCCGTCCACGGCTGGATGCGCTTGATCGCGCCATGCACATGCACCAGCACCATCAGCAGGGCCACCGCGGCCAGCACCTCGAAGGTGGTGTGCAGCGCTTCACCGGTCAGCGCGGCGCGCAGCATCAGCGCCTCGACGATGAGGATGAAGGCGCCCAGGCAGCGCCCGAAATACACCGCCAGGTCGATGTCCTGCGGGATGCGCCAACGCATCAGGCGCGCCCAGGCCAGCGGCACGAGGAGGATGGGTAGCGCGAAGACCAGCGTGGTGCTGATCGCCAGTATCAGCAGGTAGGTTTGAGCCGATTCGCTCCAGAGTCCGATCATCAGGTTTTTCTCTTTCGATCCCTAAAAGAACGGGAGGCCCTTGGGCCTCCCGTCGTCCGCAAGCCGTGTGGCTTACCAGCTGAGTACCGCACCGACGGCGAAGGTGTCGGTGTCCTCGTTCAGACCGCTGCCGGCAGCGGCATCGATCTGGTACTGGTTGTACTCGGCGACCAGCTTGAGGTTGTCGTTGATGGTGCGGAAGTAGGCGATGCCGCGGGTCTCGTAGTCCGCTGCCACGCCCAGGCCGTTGCCGTCGTCCTCGGTCTTGCCGTAGGACAGCGCCACACGGTTCTTGCCCCAGGTGTAGGAACCCTGCAGCAGGTAGCCGTCGCTGTCGATGTCACGCAGGGTCGGCTCGCCCAGGTTGTTGGTGAAGAACGGGTTGATGCCCTTGGCCTGAAAGCCCGAACCAGTCAGCGACAGGCCGCCAAACTTGGCCTGCACGCCATAGCCAAGGCCCTTCGAGGTGACCTTGTCGACGGTGTCGTCGGTGTTCTCGGAGGTCTGGTAGGCGCCGTTGACCCAGGTGTAGATGGTCGAGCCGCCCAGATCGAACTGGTAACTGACTTCCGATTCGAAACGCGGGTTTTCCTGGTAGGCCTTGCCGGTGGCGCTGTCGTCGTTGGTGTCGACCGGGTCCATGATACCGACCGCAACTCGCAAGCCTTCAGCCAGGTTGTTGTTGCGGTAGGTGATCTGCGAGGTCGGGAACGGGTATGGGTAACCGGTGCCGATGTTGCCGAAGGACACGCCATTGCCGTCCACCAGGCCGAGGGTATCGGAGACGTTGCCGTAACCGGCCAGCAGCTCGTCGAGGAAGATGTTGGAGCGCGAGAACAAACCGAAGTCCTTGCCCACCAGCACCTCGCCCCATTCCGGGCTGGAAACGGTGCCATAGAACTGACGAACGTCGATGGCGGTGTCGGTGCCGTTGGTTTCGCTGTCGTTGATGGTGACCCAGAAGGACGAGCGGCCGGTCAGCTTGAGACCATCGATCTGCTTGCCAAAGTTGAAGCCGATCCAGTTGGGCAGAAAACCCATCTTCACCCGCGACTGACGGCGGTCGAACTGCTCACCGTCGCGGTCCACGTCGCTGTTGACGTAGAAGGCGTTGATGTAACCGTCGGTGGAGAATGTGGTGTCGTCCTTGTCATACAGGACGATCTCGGCGGCGGCCTGCTGCGCGGTCGCCAGAGCGACGGCGGTGGCCAGGGTCAGGGGCAGAAGTCGAGTGATGGCGATCTTGTTGTTGTGCATAACGCTCTCCGCTTGAGTGGCGACCGCCAGGGCAGTCGTGTCGGAGGCGATTATCGAAAGCGGGTCCGGCGGGCCATACGCTGCCTTGGCAGCGATTCGCTGCTGCTTTGGCTGGGCGCTACCGTCGCGCTTCCGCCGGCTCGCGACCGACCTGCTACCGGTAGTGGGAGAAAGGTATTAGTACCGTGCCAGCCCTAGGGCGTAGAAATGCGCCAGCAACGAGCCGCGCAGCTGCACAAGGCTTCGTCCCGGGTCGGGGCTCCCGCACAACCACCAGACACTGCCTCACCCTGTAGGAGCCGCGCCCCGCGGCGAATCGAAAGAACGACGCAAAGCCAGAGCCTTGCACCGGACCGGGGCTCCTGCAGAAAAAGGCGTTGGAAATTCGAGCGCAGTCGCGCAAAGAGCGCGGAAGAGAACGCAGCCTAGGCCGGCGACGGTGCTCCGCTGGCGAGCACGCGCCAGTCGCGGGCGCTTAGCAACTGCTCATGTGCTCGCAGCAGATCGCTAGAGGTCAAGTCGACCAGCGCCTGCTGCACCCATTGCAGGTGCACCTCGGGCAAGCCTGCCAGATGCAGCTGCCATAGCTGCTCGGCACGTGCGAGGTTGGCCTCGGCCGGGCTCAGCGCTGGCAGCAAGGCATCGCGGTACCGCGATACGGCCGTATCGTCCAGTGCGGCGAGCGACTGCCGCTGCTCGCCCAGAAAGGCGCGGATATGGTCGAAGATGCCGGCCGCCTCGCAGACGGGTGACTGCAGGGCAAACAACAGGCCCCGGCAACCCTCGACCTGGTGGAAACCGGCGAACAGCGCGTAACCCAATTGCAGCTCGCCACGCAGGCGCTGATAGAAACGCCCCTGCAGCACCTGGCCAAGCACACGCCAGGCAGCCTCGGTACAGGCATCGCCAGCAGGCAAGGGACAGAACAGCAACAAGGCTGCATCCGTACCCGGCTGCACAACCTGCTGCCAGTCGATTCCGGTCTCGATGCGGGGCGTGGGCGGCAAATCCGCCAGCGCCTCAACAGCTGCGCACAACTCGGCCAACTGTGCCTGTTCGCTCGCTCCGAGCCCGACACTCAGCCCCTCCAGCCGCGAGGTCTTGGGCATCTCGCACAGCCGCGGCAAACGCTGCAGCAGCGCCCGCAACAACATGCCCTGGGAGACGGGCTCCGCCGGTTCATCGAGCTCGGCCAACAGCAGCGGCACCAGCAAAGCACTGAAGACCGGCAACAGCGGCGCCGGCCCGCGCAATGAAAGGCTCCAGCCAGCGGCTTGCACGCTCAGCTGACAGGCGATGCCAAGCCGCTCACCGCGCCAGCGCAGATCGGCGCTGCGCGCCAGCACCCCAGTTTCGATGGCAGTCGCGTCGCCCGCATCTGAACAGGGACCACGCCAGTAAAGCGCGGCCGCCCCCCCCTCGGTCTGCCCCGGATGATGTCGCAACGCGGCCAATGGCAAAACGGCCGATGCCACGGCAGCGCCGGCCAGCAGCGGATCATTGCCAGGCAGCCGCCACTGGTGGCTCGGAATTGGCGCTGGTGATGGTATCGGCAGGACCTGCAATGGCAAATCCAATCCGATTGCCGGCCACAGGGGGCGCACCTGTTCGCCGCACTGCAATTCGATCAGCCCGTCACCGCGAGCCAGGCAAGCCAGCAGCGCATTCAGTTGGCGCAAGGTGTGGCTGTCGTCCTGAGCAGGCGATTGCAGCTTCCTGGCCACCGCCAACGGGCTGAGCCCAAGCAACCTGAGCGCTGCTGCCTGCTGTTGGTGCTGCAGCCGCAATGACCAATCTGCATGGCCCTGCAGCTGCGCGGCCCAGCTCTGCAGGGCGGCGCGCAAGGCCGCGCCCTGCAGGGCGGTGGCGCCAGGAAAGTCCAGGCGCAACAGGCATTGCCCCCCGTGCTGATACAGCACCCGCGCCTGCAACTGCCGGCACAATTGCAGTGCGCGCAGGCCGTCGAGCAAGCCGCCGGGCGCAGGGTCCTGCAAGGCATCCAGTAACAGATCCAACGATGCGCTCAGCTCGCGGGTGTCGAGCTGTACGGCAAGGCCCAGGTGCACACCAGGGCGACTGTGTTGCAGGCGCAGGCATGGCGCCTGCAGCGGTAGCAGGTCGGCCGGTGGCGCGTAACAGACGGCGCCCTCGCCTACTGGTAACGCTCCAAGCAGCGCCTCGGCAATATCCAGCAACTGCTCGGCCGGTTGTGGCCCGACCAGGGTGAGGCGCATATGTCCGGCCTGGTAGTGGCGCTGATGATACGCACGCAGCGCCTGCTGAAATTCCGCAGACTCCACAAGCAGCGTGCGGCGATCCCCGGCCAGGAACGCGCCGCAGCGGTGCCCTGCGGCGAGCGCTTGGCCCAGGGCATGATCGATGCGACTGTCGGCATCCTGGCTGCGCGCCTGGTATTCGGCATGCAGCACCTCGCGCTCGCGCAGCTGGGCGTCGAACTCCAGCAACGGCTGGCAGAGCATATCCAGCAGACGTATCAGCGCCGGTTGCAGCAACTCGACCGGCAGCTCGCAGACGAAATCGGTGTGCCGCCCCTGAGTCGAGGCATTGACGAGCCCGCCATGGCGCTGGACGAAGGCCATCAAGCCCTGGTCGCCCGGGTAATCGCGGCTACCGAGAAACAGCAGATGTTCGAGAAAGTGCGCCAGCCCCGGATAGGCCGCTGGCTCGTCATGACTGCCCGCCGCCACCCGCAGGCACACCCCCACCTGCTGCGCCCAAGGCTGCTGCTGCACGCGCAGCTCGGCGCCATTGGCCAGTCGCCGGGTAACGGGAGCTTGATCAGACATCGATGATTCTCTGGGCAGCTTGCCACCAAGCTTGCCCCTTGCGCCACGGTCCGGCAATGCTGCTTTGGGCCGAGACAAGCCGACACATTGGTACGAAGCCCTCCTATGGCCGGCAACAAAAGCCCGTCCCGTGCGGGCTTGCTGTTAGAATACGCAGCCTTTTTCAGTCCGTCACAGCGTCCCATGTCCCAGGATTCAAACCGCCCCGCCCTGTCCCGCCGCTTCTCCGTCGCCCCGATGATGGACTGGACAGATCGCCACTGCCGCTATTTCCTGCGCCAGTTGTCGCGCCATGCCCTGCTCTACACCGAGATGGTCACCACCGGCGCGCTGATCCATGGCGACCGCGAGCGTTTCCTGCGTTACAGCGAGTGCGAACACCCGATTGCCCTGCAGTTGGGCGGCAGCAATCCGCAGGATCTGGCGAGCTGCGCGAAGATGGCCGAAGAACACGGCTATGACGAAGTGAACCTGAACGTCGGCTGCCCCAGCGATCGGGTGCAGAACAACATGATCGGCGCCTGCCTGATGGGCCATCCGGCGCTGGTAGCCGACTGCGTGAAAGCCATGCAGGACGCAGTGAACATCCCGGTGACGGTCAAGCACCGCATCGGTATCAATGGCCGTGACAGTTACGCCGAGCTGTGCGATTTCGTCGGCCAGGTGCGTGATGCCGGTTGCCGCAGCTTCACTGTGCATGCGCGTATCGCCATCCTCGAAGGCCTGTCGCCGAAGGAAAATCGCGAAATCCCGCCGCTGCGCTACGACGTGGCTGCCCAACTCAAGCAGGACTTCCCAGACCTGGAGATCATTCTCAACGGCGGCATCAAGACCCTTGAGGAATGCGAGCAGCACCTGCAGACCTTCGACGGCGTGATGCTCGGCCGCGAGGCCTATCACAATCCCTATCTGCTGGCGCAGGTGGACAGTCGCCTGTTCGGCGCCGCGGACGCGGGCATTTCCCGCATGGACGCCCTGCTCGCTCTCAAACCCTACGTCGAGCAGCATCTGCGCGAGGGAGGCACCCTGCATCACGTCAGCCGTCACGTGCTGGGCCTGGCTCAAGGCTTCCCAGGTGCGCGGCGCTTCCGCCAGTTGCTGTCGGTGGACATTCACAAGGTGCAAGACCCGCTAGCGCTGCTCGACCAGGCAGCAGAACTGCTACGCGGGCATTAATCCGGCGCGCTGAGGCGGTAGCGGCTACGCCCCGTCGTCTGCACCAGACCGTTTTCCTCCATGCGGCGCAGCACCTGGCGCACGCTGACCAGCGATAGCGGTTCGCCGGCGTCGCTCAGTTGCCGATGCAGCTCGCGCGCGGAGATACCCTCTTCGTCATTGGCGCTGCACAGCGCCTCCACCACCTTGAGCCTGGGCATGCTGAAGCGCAGCCCGGCAGCCTGCAGCCACTCACGGCACTGACGCGTATCCAGGCCTGCGGAAACTGAACGAGAAAGCAGGGTTTGGGTCGACATGTTCGGGCTCCTTGGCAGCTCGTCTAAAGTCGGACTCCACCGACTTCGGTACGTTCTCACGTACCGTCATTACTAAAGACGAACGAGCCAGCGAAAAGCGCAGCCCGAAAAGGTAAATTTTGTCAGTGACCCGACCGTTGAGCGCTTGCAGCGCCTCGGGTAAGGTCATGTCATCTGCAACGACAAGGCCTCGTCATGACCTCCAAGCTGGAACAACTCAAGCAGTTCACTACCGTAGTCGCCGACACCGGTGACCTCGACGCCATCGCCCGCCTGCAACCGGTGGATGCCACCACCAACCCCTCGCTGCTGCTCAAGGCGGCGGCCCTGCCCCGCTATGCCGATCTGTTGAATCAGGCAGTGAGTGCCGGCAAGGGAGACCTGGGGTTGGCCTGCGATCACTTCGCGGTGGCCGTCGGCCAGGAGATCCTCAAGGTCATTCCGGGGCGCATTTCCACCGAAGTCGATGCGCGCCTGTCGTTCGACACCGACGCGACCCTGCGCCGCGCCGAGCGCCTGATCGGCCTTTACGAAAAAGCGGGTATTGGCCGTGATCGCGTACTGATCAAGATAGCTTCGACCTGGGAGGGCATCCGCGCGGCCGAGCAGCTGGAAAAAGCCGGCGTGCAGACCAACCTGACCCTGCTGTTCGCCTTCGCCCAGGCACAGGCCTGCGCCGATGCCGGCATATTCCTCATCTCGCCGTTCGTGGGGCGCATCTACGATTGGTACAAGAAGGCCGAGGGCCGTGATTTCGTCGGCAACGATGATCCTGGCGTGCAGTCGGTCAAACGCATCTACAACTACTACAAGGCCAACGGCTACGACACCGTGGTGATGGGGGCAAGCTTCCGCAACCTTGGTCAGATCGAAGCGTTGGCCGGTTGCGACCGCCTGACCATCAGCCCCGACCTGCTGCAGAAACTGGCTGAGGACGATGGCCAACTGAGTCGCCAGCTCGCCCCTGGTGCTACCGGCGAACCTCGCCAGAGCCTCGATGAAGGCGGCTTCCGCTGGGCGCTGAACGAGGATGCCATGGCTACCGAGAAACTGGCCGAGGGCATCCGCCTGTTCGCCCGTGATCAGGAAAAGCTCGAAGCGCTACTAGTCGCCAAGGCTTGAATGAAAAGGGGCGCCAGCCAAGCTGACGCCCCTTTTCATTGTGAGTTCGAAGGTAGGGTGCGCTGTGCGCACCAACGATTTTCTTGACAGATATCGGTGCGCGCAGCGCACCCTACGGAAACAATTGATCAGTGCCGCTCGAGCGCGCTGACCAAATCGTGAAAGGCCTCGCGATTGGAATCGTTAAGCCCCATCAGAATGCGGTGCGCTTCCAGCACCTTGGCCTTCACCACCTCTTCGGACTGATCCTGCGAAGGCAGATCATCCAGACAATCCGGGCAGGGAATCGGCCGATCGACGATGTTGAACACCTGATCGAAACCCATGGACTCCAGCAAACGGGTGATGTCGTCGTGGGTGGTGACAACGGTCGGCAACAGGCCCACCTTCTGCCGCGACAGAATGGACAACTTCGCCAGCAAACCGAGAGTCGTGCTGTCGATACTGCGCGTTTCGGTCAAGTCGATGACGATGGCCGAAAAATTCAACGCGGTGAAAATCTTTTCAATCGTGGCATCCAGAGCTGAACACAGCGTCAGACGGACTTCACCGACAAACTTCAGGACAAAGGTTCCATCCTGCTCGGCGAATTGGATGCGACCGGGGCTTATCCCAGGATTCATGCAAGGTTCCTGCTCAACACCAGCAAGGCGATATCATCCGGCATCTCGCCCAGATTGGCCAGACCGAGAACTTGACGCAAACCGCCCAGCGTACCGCCAGCCTGGCTAACCAGTTGTGGCAGCGCCAATTCCTTCTCTTTCAGCGTGTCGCCGGGCAACAGGTCGAGAATGCCGTCGGAGAGCAACGTCAGGCTGAAAGACTCTGGCAACTGCATCACCAGATCGCCGTATTCGGCTTCTTCGAAAAGGCCGACCGGCAGGCCGCGCCCCTCCAGGTAACGCGCCTGGCCATTCTCGAACAGCACCGGCAATGGCAAATGCCCGCCGATGCTGTAGGTGAGCATGCCGCTCTCCTCATCGATCACGCCGCCGAGCATGGTCACGTGTTTGCCCAGCTTACAGTTGATCAGGCCGCGGTTGATGTGGCCGAGAACATCCGAGGGCTTGAACTGCGGCAGCGTACCGCCACGCCGCCACTCGTAGAGCAGGCGCGTGGTCATGAACTTGAGCAGTACGGTGACGAATGCCGAGGACGCCCCATGGCCGGAGACATCGGCCAGATAGAACGCGATGCGGTGCTCGTCGATACGGAAGTAATCGACGAAGTCACCGGAGAGGTACAGCGACGGAATGATCTGGTGCGCGAAGTTCAGGCCATCGGCCTGCCAGGGCGTCACCGGCAGCATGTTCATCTGCACCTGACGGCCAGCATTCTGGTCTTCCTGCAACAGATGCAGGCTGGCCTGGAGCTCACGATTGGTCGCTTCGAGCTTCTCGCGATAGAGCTGGTTCTCGACGCGCAGACGCGCACGATCTAGCGCGCGGCGCACCGAGTGCTCCAGCACCGCCAGGTCTTCGAGAGGTTTGATCAGGTAGTCGGCAGCGCCGAGACGCAGGGCTTCGACGGCATCGTTCATCACGCCGGCGCCGGAAACGACGATCACCGGCACTTCGACACCCAGCGCGTTGATACGTCGGATCAGTTCAAGACCGTCGACCTGCGGCATGCGCAGGTCGCAGATCATTAGGTCGGGGCCTTCCTGCTGGAACACTTCCAGCCCCTGCAAACCGTTGTTGGCCTGCAACACCTTGAAGCCGCTGTCCTCGAGGTAGGCCGCGAGGCTTGCACGTACGACATCGTCGTCGTCGATGATCAGCAGAGTGGCACTGGTTTTGTGCATGGGGTATCCAGGCAAACTGCGCCAGGGCAATTTTGGTCACTGCCCATGGCGCGGCGCCGCATCTATGGCGCCAGGGCGATTTCAAGGGGCAGACGGTACTCCCATCTGCCGGCCGATTCAAGCCGGGACCGGTCGTCGTTCGGCGGCTTTACAGGTCAAATCGACGAGGGTTATAAGAGCCGCGGGAGAGCTCATAAGAAGAGGACAGGGTCCATGAGTCAGAATGATCGAGCGTACAGCGAGAAACGCGACTACATCCGCATGCGACTGGAAGCTGCAGTCGTCCTCCATCACGCTGGCCGGGAAATCCCTGCACTGTGCCTGGATCTTTCCAGTACAGGCATGCAAATCGAGGCTGAAGCGGCCCTGAGCATGGGCGACAAGGTCAAGGTCCACATCCCTTCAGAGCACAGCGAACTCGCCGGGCTCGACGCCCAAGCCGAGGTGGTGCGAATAGGCGATCTGGGCGACGGTCGTCAGTCGCTGGGCCTGGCAATCATCTCCATGAGCTGAAATCTGCATTTACGAAAAAGGCGGCTCAGAGGCCGCCTTTTTCGTATCTACAGGGCTTAGAAATCGTCTTCGACCTGCCCATCCTTCACCTTGAACTCACGGCTCTGCAAGTAGGCGTTGCGGATGAAGATGTACTTGTCGCCGCTGACCAGTCGCTCGGCCTGCAGCAGGTTGGCACGGGTGTCGACCACCTGTACGCCACGGGTGACGTTGCGCGTCGGTACGTGATCCATGTACGGATACGGCGTCAGGAAGCTGTCCGGCACTCGACCGGTGGCATCACGCACAGTGCTTGGGCCGAGGAGCGGGATGACCAGGTAAGGGCCGCTGTTCAAACCCCAGACACCAAGGGTCTGACCGAAGTCTTCGTCATTCTTGCGCAGGCCCATGTGCTTGGCCACGTCGAAGAAGCCCAGCACACCGAAGGTGGTGTTGAAGATCAGGCGACCGGTATCGACGCCGGCGTTGTGCAACTTGCCCTGCAGCAGGTTGTTGGCCAGGTTGCCGACGTCGCCGATATTGCCGAAGACGTTGTGCACGCCATCTTCGAGAAACTGCGGCGTGACAGCCCGGTAACCCTGGGCGATCGGCTTCAGCGCATAAGTGTCGACGGTATCGTTGAAGCGGAAGATGGGGCGATTGAAACTCTCCCAAGGATCTTCTTCCGAAGCGGCCTGACTCATCGCAGGCAGCAGGCTGAGGCCGACGAGGGCCATCAGGCCACCCAGGCGCGCGATCCAGCGAGCACCGATCACATGCATTTAAATCTCTCCTTGAGGAAAATAATGTGGCCACCGCCAGCGGGCCAAATGCCGCGTAGTATAAAGCCTGGAGCCCTGATTGGGCAGCATAGCGAAGAAAAGCGATGACCGACAAAACCTTGCTGCACACGGCACACATCCCTGTACGCTGGGGCGACATGGACAGCTACGGGCACGTCAACAACATCATCTACATGCAGTACCTGGAAGAAGCCCGTGTCGCCTGGTTCGAGCTGGCCGGCGTAGCCATGAGCAACGTGCCGTTCGGTCCGGTGGTACTGCAAACCCAGCACACCTACCTGAAACCGGTGATCCACCCCGCCACCGTGGTGGTGGAACTGAGGGCTGGCGCGGTGGGACGCAGCAGCCTGGTGATCGCACACCGGCTGACCACCACCGAAGACCCGCTCACGGTCTACGGTGAGGGTTACTGCAAACTGGTGTGGATCGACCATGAAAGTGGCAAGTCGATAGCCCTGCCGGAGCATGTACGCGGCCTGTTCAACGTCACCTAGCGGTCACATTATGGTCATCCGTCGGCGTTAGATTGGCCTAGGCCAATGCCACGGATGATCCCATGCCCTCCCCCTGCACCGCCCTGATCTTTCAACTGTCCGGCTGCCTGGTCGACTTCGGCGCCCGCACGCTACCTGTCGCGCTGCAGCGGTTGCATCCCGAGCGCACGCCCCCGAACCTCGTCGGTACGCCGCAACAGGCGCTGGATACCTGGTTAGGCAAGTCGGCAACCAGCGCACAACTGCAGGCGCTGCAACAGATGCTGAGCGAGGTGGCCGGAGAACATGCCGAGCTGACCCCGGGTGCTGCACAGTTGCTGCAAACCCTGCATGCCGACGGCACGCCCTGCGCCTGGCTGGATGACCTGCCAGCCGACGCCAGCCTGCGCCTGGCCGAAGCGCTGCCCACGCCCATCGAAGCGGTGCTGGCGCGTCAGGCCAGGCCGTGGCCGGCGCCAGACAGTTGCTGGCAGGCATTGAGCCAGCTGGACGTCGAGCGGCTGGATGGCTGTGTTGTCGTCAGCGGTAATCCGCTACTGCTGCAAGCCGGGCTCAATGCCGGCTGCTGGACCATCGGCCTGGCGGCCTGCGGGCCACTGTGCGGCTACGCCCTGGCCGACTGGCAGGCACTGGGCGCGAGCGATCAGGAACACCTGCGCGCCGAGGCCACGCTGCAGCTCTATCGTCTGGGCGTGCACTCGGTGGTCGATCATCTGGGAGAAATCGAGGCCAGCCTGGACGATATCGGCGTGCGCCGGAGCAAGGGCGAAAAGCCCTGAGCCTTTGACTCGGATCAGGCAAAGCCGGCCCGCTTGGATTAACCTTCAGGTACGGGTTGAAAACTTCCAGCGCCGCTGGGGGTCAATGCCTAAGCTGATTCGACAAGGAGAACTCTATGCCAGCAAGCGACCTGCAGCAGCAACTGGAAGCCCTCCAGCAACACCTGGCCCAGGACACGCCGCTCAGCGAGGAAGAACGCGCATCGCTTTACCTGCTGACCCAGGAAATCGAAGTGCAATTGGCGCGTGAAGCCGCCTCAGCGCCTGACGCCACGCTGATCGATGGTGTCAATCTGGCGGTGGAACGTTTCGAGGCCAGCCACCCTACCCTCGCCGGCACCCTGCGCAACATCATGCAGAGCCTGGCCAATATGGGCATCTGAATGCCCTGCCCCGGCTAAGGCCCGGCGTTTCAAGCAAAATGTCGCCGCTTGGCCAATGCTACTTAGCCAAGCGTTGATGCATCGAACGTGTAGGAGCGGCGCCCCGCCGCGAACCTGGGCGGGGCTGACGCGAAAAGCTTCGCCCCGGGGCGGGGCTCCTACAAAGGCCGCATTGGCAGCATTGTCTAAGCGGCATTTTTCATGGGTTACTGGCGCGCCAGGCGGCCATTTTCCGGCGTGATCGCCTCGGTGCTGCGATACGGATTGATGTCCAGCCCACCACGGCGCACGTAGCGCGCATAGACAGTCAGCGACTGCGGCTGCAGCAGGCGCTGCAGATCGAGGAAGATGCGCTCGACGCACTGCTCGTGAAAATCCGCGTGCTGACGGAAGCTCACCAGATAAGCCAGCAGGCTGGCATGATCCAGCGCCGCGCCGCGGTACTCGACTACCAGACTGCCCCAGTCCGGCTGGCCGGTAACCGGGCAGTTGGACTTGAGCAGATGACTGTGCAGGCTCTCCTCCACCACACGACCGGCGTCGCAGCGCAGCAACTCGGGTTGCGGGTGGTCGTACTGGCTGACGCTGATATCCAGCTCATCGATGCACTGACCGGGCAGCGTCGCCACTCCTTCGTCAGAAACCTCAGCCAGGGAGCGCAGGCGCACCGCTACTGGCTTGCCGGCCACCGCCGACAGGTCACGCACCAGCGTCGCTTGCAGCTCGTCCCAACTGGCGAAAGCGGACTGGTTCAGGGAGTTGAGGTACAGCTTGAAGGACTTCGATTCGATGATGTTCGGCGAGTCTGCCGGGATGGCGAACTCACCGATGGCCACCACCGGCTTGCCGGATGGCAGCAGCCAGGACAACTCGTAGCAGTTCCAGTAGTCCACGCCCTGATACGGCAGGCTGGCGCCATCCAGACCCAGCTCCGCCCACTTGGTAGTGCGCGAGATGGAGAACAGCAGCTCTGGGCTGTATTCGGCGATGTACTGGCTGGACTTGCCCAGCGGGGAATGTTCGGCGGGGTGCTGCATGGCGGGCAATCCAGGGTGGCGAAAACCGCGCGAGTTTAGCGGGTTGAGCGCCAAGTCGCACCCGCGAAGCACCACGCAGACCACGACAATCAGTCGCTCAATGCAGTCGTAGCCGCGACAGCATTAAAAGCTCGCCGCTAAAGCGCCACCTACAGGATTCAGACCGCCACCGGCTCCTCCTCGATCTTGCGCAGTGGCGCCCAGCGCCTCAGCAGCAAGTACAGCGTCGGAATCACGTAGAGGGTGAAGAAGGTGCCGACCAGCAACCCGCCGACGATCACCAGACCGATCTGCTGACGGCTTTCGGCCCCGGCCCCCGTGGCGATGGCCAGTGGCAGCGAACCCAGCACCATGGCGCCGGTAGTCATCAGGATCGGCCGCAGGCGCTGCACCGCGGCCTCGATCACCGCCTCGCGCAGGGCCTTGCCCTCACGCAGCAGGTGGTTGGCGAACTCGACGATAAGGATGCCGTGCTTGGTGATCAGACCAATCAGGGTCACCAGGCCGATCTGCGAGTAGATATTCCAGGTGCCGCCGAACAGCTTCAGTGCCAGCAAGGCGCCGGCCATCGACAAGGGCACACTGAACAGAATGATCAGCGGGTCACTGAAACTCTCGAACTGCGCCGCCAGCACCAGGAAGATGAACGCCAAGGCCAGGGCGAAGATTAGCAGGATGCCCGAGCTGGATTCCTTGAAATCGCGCGAGGTACCGGTGTAGTCGTATTGCGTCTCTGGCGGAAATACCTCACGGGCGGCAACTTCCAGATGATTGAGCGCCTCGCCCAGGGTGTATCCGGTGCCGACGTTGGCACTGATGGTTACCGCACGTAGCTGGTTGAAGTGATTGAGCTCGCGCGGCGCCACCGTCTCGCGCACCTCGATCAGGTTGGATAGCTGTACCATGCCGCCGTCGCGATCACGTACGTAAACCCGATCCAGGTCCTGCGGATTGCTGCGATCAATATCCTGCAGCTGCACCATGACGTCGTACTGCTCGCCATTCTGCTTGAAGCGGGTCACCTGGCGGCTGCCGAACAGGCTTTCCAGGCTGCGCCCGATCACCGATACATCGGTGCCGACCGCCGTTGCCTGCTCGCGATTGACGGTGATCTTGAGCTGCGGCGAATTGAGCTTGAGGTCGCTATCCAGCCCCTCCAGGCCCGGATAATCACGCATGCGCTCCATCAGTTGATCGACGTAGACCTGCAGCTCGGCGTATTCCATGGACGAGCGCACGACGAAGTTGATCGGCTGGTTACGCGCGCTCTGCCCCAGCGGCGGACGATTGACCGGGGTGACGCGCATGCCGGCGATGTCCTGCAACTTTGGCAACAACTCGTTGCGAATCTCGAACTGGGTACGCGAGCGGTCGCCCCAGTCTTCCAGTTTCATGAAAGAGATGCCCTGGGCCACGGTTGGGAAACCGGCAATCATCAGGTAGCGATTGGTCTCCGGAATGCTCGCGTAAGCAGCCTCGACCTCGCGGCCGTAGCGCGCCGTATAGTCGATGGTGGCGCCGTCCGGGCCATTGAACACGCCGACGATGGTGCCGGTGTCTTCGGTCGGCGCTAGCTCCGAACGCAAGCCACCGAACAACCAGGCGCACATCACGAAGGCACCCAGCAGCACGCCAAGCACCAGCGGCCAGGCGTGCAGGGCACGGTCCAGGCTGTGCTTGTAACTGTAGGTCAGGCCATTGAGAAAGCCTTCAATCAGGTTGTACACGCGGCCATGACGCTGTTCGTGCTGGTGCGGTTTGAGCATCACCGCGCACATCATTGGCGTCAGCGTCAGCGCCACGAAACCGGAAACCAGCACGGCGCCAGCCAGGGTCCAGGCGAACTCGGTGAACAGCTTGCCGGTGGTGCCCTGCATGAAGCCGATCGGGGCGAACACCGCCGCCAGGGTCAGGGTCATGGCGATCACCGCGAAGGCGATCTCGCGGCTGCCCTTGAAGGCTGCCTGCATGGGCTTCATCCCGGCCTCGATATGGCGATGGATGTTCTCCAGCATGACGATGGCGTCGTCCACCACCAGGCCGATGGCCAGAACCATGGCCAGCAGCGTCAGGGTGTTGATGGTGAAGCCCATCAGCGACATCAGAGCGAAGGCACCGATCAACGAGACGGGGATGGTCACTAGCGGAATCAGCGTCGCGCGCAGCGAGCGCAGGAAGATGAAGATGATCAGGATGACCAGCGCCACCGCCTCCCAGATGGTGGTGAAGACGTTGTCGATGGATTCGCGGATGAACTGCGAGTTGTCGTTGGCCACGGTCATGTTCATGCCGTCGGGCAGCAGTGCCTTGACGTCATCCCAGGCCGCTTCGAGACCATCGGAGATATCCAGCGGGTTGGCCGTGGCCTGCTTGACCAGGCCCAGAGTCACCGCCGGCAAACCGTTGAAGCGCACCACGGTGCGCTCGTCACGCGGCCCCACTTCGGCGCGACCGACATCGGACAGGCGCAGCAGGTAGCCCTGTGAGTCATCGAGGATCAGCTCGTTGAACTGCTCCGGGGTGCGCAGATCGGTCTCCGAGAGCACACTGAACTCACGCTCACGCGACTCGATGCGCCCGGCCGGAATCTCCACGTTCTGCCGGCGCAGGGCATCCTCAACATCCTGCACGGTGAGGTTGTGCGCGGCGAGCTTCTCTGGATCCAGCCAGATGCGCATGGAGAAGGTACGTGCGCCGCGCACCTGCACTTCCGATACGCCAGGAATGGTCTGCAGGCGGTCCTTGATCACCCGCTCGAGCAGGTCGGTGATCTCCATGGCACTGTGCTGCTGGCTGTGGAAGGCGATCCAGATCACCGGCTGAGCGTCGGCCTCGACCTTCTGCACGATGGGCTCGTCGACCTCGTCCGGCAGCAGGCTGCGTACCCGACCCAGGCGATCACGTACGTCGTTGGCGGCCTCATCAGCGCTGCGGCCGAGGCGGAACTGCGCAGTGATCTGGGTGTTTTCCGCGCGGCTGATGGAGGTGACGAAATCCAGTCCCTCGATGCCCGAGAGCACGTCTTCCACCGGCTGCGCCACCTGCGATTCCATGATTTCCGGACTCGCACCAGGATAGGTGACCTGCACGGTGACGATGGGCACGTCGATATTGGGGTATTCACGCACATTGAGGCGGTCGTAGGCCATCAGCCCCAGCAGCACCACGATCAGCGACAGAACGGTGGCGAATACAGGCCGGCGAATGCAGACGTCGGAGAGTGTCACGGCTGGCGCTCCCCGCTCTTGGTGCGTACGGCCAGCCCTTCGCGCACACGCTGCCAACCGGCACTGATGATGGTTTCGTCGCCCTGCAGGCCTTCACGCACCTCGACCAGCCCGTCGAAACGCTTGCCCAGCGTCACTTCGCGGCGCTCGACCTTGCCATCGACCACCAGGTTGACCAGCAACTTGTCGCCCTGCGGCATCACCGCTTCCTCGGGAATCACCAGCGCATTGGGCCGCTCTTCGAGAATCACCGAAACGCGGACGAACTGACCGGGACGCAGGCGGCGGTCATCGTTGCCGATATGCGCGCGGATCGCCTGGCTGCGCCCGGCTTCGTCCAGGCGCGGGTTGATGGCGAAGATTTCGCCACGAAAGCGTTCGCCCGGGTAGGTATCGAGGGTGATTTCCACGGTCTGGCCGAGGCGCACCTGGGCCACGGCCTTCTGCGGAATACGGAAGTCGACCTTGAGCGGGTCGAGCACCTCCAGGTTGACGATGTTCTGCCCGGCACTGAGGTAGTCACCGACGCTGGCCTGACGCAGGCCGAGCGTGCCGTCGTGAGGGGCCTTGATCTGGGTCTTGTCGAGCCGCGCCTGGGCCAGGGCCTGGCTGGCACGGGCGGCCTGCAGCTGGCTCTGCGCCTCATCCAGCGCCTGGGCATTGCTGGCGCCACGCTGGAACAGCATCTGCGCACGCTGGTGGTTTTTTTCGGCCAGATCAAGATTGGCCCGCGCCTGGGCAAATTCGGCGCGGGCAATCGCATCATCGAGGCTGATCAGCAGGTCGTCAGCGGTCACCGCCTGGCCTTCACGAAAATGCAGGGTGGCCAGGCGCCCTTCCACTTCCGGGCGAATCATCACCGACTCGTCGGAGCGCAGCGAACCGAAGGTGATCAGCTCGTCACGCACCTCCATCTGCCGTACCGGCACGATCTCGACCATTGGCCCTTCGGCAGCCAGCGCAGGCGTCGTGAACAAGCCCAGACACAGCCATGGAAGAGCACGCAACAACACGGTCATGATCAGCCCCTTTTTCTTGGTAGAGACGGAGTCTAACCGGCTGCTGCGTTACTGACAGGGGCGCAAGTTATTTCGCTATGTTTTTTCGGTCACCGCCCCATTCTGTAGGAGCGGCTTTAGCCGCGAGCATTCAACGGTAGCCCGGATGAAATCCGGGGAGCACAGCAGCCATCCCCCGGATTGCATCCGGGCTACACATTAACGTTCAGGCTCGGTTGCGCCGCGAGAATCACGGATAAATCCGCTCCTACATGAGCGGCAAACGTCACTGGCGCATGCCACGACCGCTGACTAGCAGACGGATGCACAGGGTATAGAGCACAGCGGTGGCCAGCAGCATGAAGCCGACTGCCACGCCGATACGGATGTCGGACACCCCAAGAATGCCGTAACGGAAGGCGTTGACCATGTGCAGGATCGGGTTGCCCAGCGACACCGTCTGCCAGAACGGCGGCAACAGGGTGATGGAGTAAAACACCCCGCCCAGATAGGTCAGCGGCGTCAGCACGAAGGTGGGGATGATCGAGATATCGTCGAAGTTGCGCGCATACACCGCGTTGACGAAGCCACCAAGAGAGAAGATGGTCGCCGTCAGCAGCACCACCAGCACGGTCACGCCCAGGTGATGCACCTGCAGGTGGGTGAAGAACAACGACAGCAGCGTGACGATGAAGCCCACCGCCAGCCCGCGCAGCACGCCACCGACGACGAAACCGATGAGGATGGTATGCGGTGACACCGGCGACACCAGCAACTCCTCGACGTTGCGCTGGAACTTGCTGCCGAAGAAGCTCGACACCACGTTGCCGTAGCTGTTGGTGATCACCGACATCATGATCAGCCCCGGCACGATGTACTCCATGTAGCTGAAGCCACCCATGTCGCCAATCTGCCGGCCGATCAGGTTACCGAAGATCACGAAGTACAACACCATGGTGATCGCCGGCGGTAGCAGCGTCTGCGGCCAGATGCGCACGAAACGGCGGATTTCACGGTGAACGATGGTACGCAGGGCCACCAGGTTGGCGGCGAATTCGCTGTTGAGGTACTGAGAAGTCATTGCGCCACCTTGGCCAGGTTCTTTTCCACCAGGGAGACGAACAGCTCCTCCAGGCGATTGCTCTTGTTACGCAGGCTGAGCACCTCGACCTGCTGCTGCGCCAGTTGCTGGAACAGCGCATTGAGGCCCTGGCTCTTCTCCACCTGCACTTCCAGGGTGTGGTGATCGACCAGACGCGCCGGATAGCCCTGCAGCGTCGGCGCTGAGCTGTAGGAATCCTTGAGGTCGAAGAGAAAGGTCTCCACGTGCAGCTTCTTCAGCAGATCCTTCATGCTGCTCAGCTCGACGATACGGCCGTGGTCGATGATGCCGATGTTGCGGCACAACTGCTCGGCCTCTTCCAGGTAGTGGGTGGTCAGAATAATGGTGGTGCCCTGCTTGTTCAGCTCGGTGAGGAAGCTCCACATCGAACGGCGCAGCTCGATATCCACCCCGGCAGTCGGCTCGTCGAGGATCAGCAGGCGCGGCTGATGCACCAGGGCGCGGGCGATCATCAGGCGGCGCTTCATGCCACCGGACAGCTCGCGCGAAGCCACGTCGCGCTTGTCCCACAGGCCGAGTTCGGTCAGGTACTGCTCGGCGCGCTCCTTGGCGATCGAGCGCGGAATACCGTAATAGCCGGCCTGGGTGACGACGATGTCGAACACCTTCTCGAATTGGTTGAAGTTGAACTCCTGCGGCACCACGCCCAGGCAACGCTTGAGCGCGTAGGGTTCGTGATCGAGGTCATGGCCGAACACGCTGACCGTGCCGCTACTCTTGTTCACCAGTGTGGAGAGCACGCCGATGGTGGTGGATTTGCCGGCACCGTTGGGGCCGAGCAAGGCGAAGAAATCCCCTTCGGCAACGTCCAGATCGATGCCGTGCAGGGCCTGGAAGCCGTTTCCGTAGGTCTTGGTCAACTGGCGAATGGTCAGGGCGGAGCTCATGAAGATGGGGTTTCCCGCGCGAGAGAGAGGTCGTTATAGATGAGGGCGAAGACGCTCGATTGCAACTGCGTGTTTCGCCCGCTCATCGCTGGCATGCACCCTACCGACCCTGACGCGCGGAGAAAAGGCCGTCCTGCCGATCTTGATTATCGACTCAGTCGATAACACTGGCCTCACGCTGCATATCGCCACTGAGTTGCAGCGCACCGGCCTCGAACAGGTGCGGATAACAGACGCGCAGATGCTCGAAGAACAGTTGCTCGGGCAGATCCTCGAACTGACCGTGGTCATGCAGGTATTCCATGTAGCGCTCGCCCTTGTCGTTGTAGGGATGGAAGACGCTGTCATGCACGCCGTCGAACGCCAGCGGCGCCACCTTGAACACCCGGCACAGCGCCTCGTTGAACGCCGGCGTGGCCTTGACCCAGCGCCCGTTCAGGTGCAATTCGGTGTAACCGTGCATGGCGAACACCTCGCTGCGCAGCAGTTCCAGCAGGCGCGGCGTAGACAGGTGATTGCGCACATCGGCCAAACCGATACGCGCGGGAATGCCGCAATGCCGGGCGCAAGCAGCGAGCAGATTGGCCTTGGGTACGCAGTAGGACTCACCGCTCGCCAGCGCATGGCTGGCCTTCAATGTCTGCGCATCGAGACTGAAGGCATAGGGGTTGTAACGAATCTCGTCACGTACCGCGAGATATAGCGCCACGGCCTGACTGATCGGTTCTCGTGAGGCGCCACGCCAACCTTCGGCGAACTCGACTACCGCGGGATGGTCACTGTCAATGAAGCGGCCGGGACGTAGACAGGTCTGCATGACGGGGGACTCCTGAAGTTCGCTTCAGTCTAATCCCGTCGATTGCGCCACGTTCACGACGATCCGGCCAAGCTCACCGCCCCTGCCGCCATTTATGGCTATGCTCGGGGCGTCGCCCGCTCGAATCATGGAGGAATGCACATGCTCGTCATCTGGTTGCTGGTTCTGCTGCTTGGGGTCGCCTACCTGGCCCATAGCCGTACCGCCGCCCTACCTGCCCTCGGCATCACCGCAGCCTACCTGGTGGCCATGGCCTTGTTCAGCCCGGTACCGGGCTGGTTGCAACTGCTGCTGTGGATCGTCACCGGCGCCGTCGCCGCCTTCATCCTGCTCGGCGATCTGCGCCGGCAACTGTTCACCAGCCCGCTGTTCGCCTGGTTCCAGCGCGTGCTGCCGCCGATGTCGGCGACCGAGCGCGATGCCATCGAAGCCGGCACGGTGTGGTGGGATGGCGAGCTGTTCAGCGGCAAACCGGACTGGGACAAACTGCTGGCCTACCCCAAGGCCAAGCTGAGCGAAGAGGAACAGGCGTTCATCGATGGCCCCACCGAAGAACTCTGCGCGATGATCAGCGACTGGCAGGTCGGCCAGCAGATGGATCTGCCGGAGAAAGCCTGGGAGCACATCAAGCAGCACGGCTTCTTCGCCCTGATCATTCCCAAGGAATACGGCGGCAAGGGCTTCTCCGCCTACGCCCACTCGCAGGTGGCGATGAAACTGGCCACTCGTAGCGGCGATCTGGCCTCCACCGTGATGGTGCCCAACTCCCTCGGCCCGGCCGAGCTGCTGCTGCATTACGGTACCGATGAGCAGCGCCAGCACTACCTGCCGCGCCTGGCGCGTGGCGAGGACATCCCCTGCTTCGCCCTCACCGGCCCGCTGGCCGGTTCCGACGCCGGCGCGATGCCGGACACCGGGATCATCTGCAAAGGCCAGTACAACGGCGAGGAAGTGATCGGCCTGCGCCTGAACTGGGAGAAGCGCTACATCACCCTCGGCCCGGTGGCCACCCTGCTCGGCCTGGCCTTCAAGGCCTACGACCCGGATCATCTGCTCGGCGACAAGGAAGACCTGGGCATCAGCCTGGCGCTGATCCCCACCGATACCCCCGGCGTGGAAATCGGCCGTCGTCACCTGCCGCTGGGCGCTGCCTTCATGAACGGGCCGAACTCGGGCAAGGACGTGTTCATTCCGCTGGAGTACCTGATCGGTGGCCAGGAGTACCTCGGCAAGGGCTGGATGATGCTGATGAACTGCCTGTCGGTCGGCCGCTCCATCTCGCTGCCGGCAGTCGGCACCGGCGCGGCCAAGTTCACCAGCCTCGCCACCGGCCAGTACGCCCAGTTGCGCGAGCAATTCAACGTGCCGCTGGCCGCCTTCGAGGGCATCCAGGAAGCCCTGGCGCGCATCGGCGGCAACGCCTGGCTGATGGACAGCGCGCGTATCCTCACCGCCAACGCCGTCGACCTGGGCGAGAAGCCCTCGGTGCTATCGGCGATTCTCAAGTACCACCTCACCGAACGCGGCCGCGAGTGCATCGGCCACGCCATGGACGTGCACGGAGGCAAGGGCATCATCATGGGCCCGAACAACTACCTGGCCCGCTCCTGGCAGGGCGCGCCGATCTTCATCACCGTCGAGGGCGCCAACATCCTCTCGCGCAACCTGATGATTTTCGGCCAGGGCGCCATCCGCTGCCACCCCTACGTGCTCAAGGAAATGGCCCTGGCCGACCGCGAGGACAAGGATCAGGCACTGGCCGAGTTTGACTCGCTGCTGATGAGCCATATCGGCTTCGCCGTCGGCAACGCCGCCAGCAGTTTCCTCTTGGGGCTGACCCTGAACCGTCTGGGCCAGGTGCCCGGCGATGATCTCAGCCAACCTTACTACCGCGCCCTCAACCGCCTGGCCGCGGCCTTCGCCCTATGCGCCGACAGCAGCATGATGTTGCTCGGCGGCGACCTGAAACGCCGCGAGCGCCTGTCTGCACGCCTAGGCGACGTGCTCAGCCATCTCTACCTGGGCTCGGCCGCGCTCAAGCGCTACCACGACCTGGACTACCCGGAAGCCATCCGCCCGCTGCTGCGCTGGGCCATGGAGGAAAACCTTTACCACGCCGAGCAGGCGCTCGATGACCTGCTGAGCAACTTCCCCAACCGCCTGTTCGGTTGCCTGCTGAAAGTGCTGGTGTTCCCGCTGGGTCGCCGCCATCACGGCCCGAGCGACAAACTGGACGCCGAAGTGGCCGCGATCATTGGCCGCCAGGCCGGCGACCCAGCACTGGAGTCGGTACTGGAAGGTTGCTACCGGCCGCAGGCCGATCAGGATTCAGTAGGTGCTCTGCAACATGCGCTGAACCTGGTGCAAGCCAGCCAGGATGCGCGCAAGCGTCTGCAGCAGGCGCTCAAGGATGGCAGCCTGCAACCGGCTCCGGGCCAGGACGCCATCGAAGCGGCGATTGCTGCCGGCATCCTCGACGGCGAACAGGCCCAGCGCCTGCAAGCCGCCGAAGCGGCGCGGCGTCGGGTGATCGACGTCGACGACTTCGCCAAGGAAGAGCTCAAGCTGAGCCGCGGCAAGGTGCGCTAACGCTGTGGGAGGGGCTTTAGCCGCGAGTTTCTTGCATCGCGGCTACGACTGCAGGGATGCAGGAGGTAGAGCAAAGCAGGATGCCCGAGCCGAAAGCCCTCCCACGAAAGCCACCCAAGCAGGACAGCGGGCGCCAGGAACTCTATACTCCCGCGCCCGTTTTACCCTTCAGGAACCTGCACCATGGCCAGCCATCTCGAACACCACCTCGCCCTGCTCAACCACCTGCGCGGCATCCTCGTCGCCCTGGGCGAAGCCGAACAGGTGCTCGACGACAGCCATGCCCTGTTCCTCGAGCGCTACGATGAGCTGCTCGCCGAACTGCCGAGCGACCCGGTGTCCAGCCAGTACCTCGGCCAGGACCTGATCAGCCAGGTGTTTCACCGCTACCCGCAGATCGCCCACCTGGTACCGCGTGACCTGCTGTGGTTCTTCGGCGGCGACTGCCTGCACTTCATGCCCGACGAGGAAATCGCCCTGTACCAGGCCCTCGACGAGCGCCGCTTCGAAGCCGAAGAGAACGACGAACCCTTCGACTGGAACCAGGAAAAGCAACTGCTGGCCCTGCCCACCGACGGCTCCAAGCACTGATCGGCCAATAAACACAAAGGCCCGCACGGCAAACCGGCGGGCCTTTTGTTTGTGCCTGTACAAACGACAGAAACGAAAACGCCGCTCGATTGAGCGGCGTTTTCGTTTATTTGGAGCGGGAAACGAGACTCGAACTCGCGACCCCGACCTTGGCAAGGTCGTGCTCTACCAACTGAGCTATTCCCGCGGTACAACTTGAAGTGGCGTCCCCTAGGGGACTCGAACCCCTGTTACCGCCGTGAAAGGGCGGTGTCCTAGGCCACTAGACGAAGGGGACCTGGAACTTCGTTTGAAACCCTGCCGAAGCAGCATTTCCGAATTTTGGAGCGGGAAACGAGACTCGAACTCGCGACCCCGACCTTGGCAAGGTCGTGCTCTACCAACTGAGCTATTCCCGCATTACAACTTGAAAGTGGCGTCCCCTAGGGGACTCGAACCCCTGTTACCGCCGTGAAAGGGCGGTGTCCTAGGCCACTAGACGAAGGGGACACACCCCGGAACATCAAGCAACTTTCCGGCTTCCTTCGCTCTGTTTCTAGCATTGCGCTGGAAGTGGCGCGCATTCTATGGAGCCTTTCGAGGGTCGTCAACCTCTCTCTAAAAAATTTTTAAAATCAAAGACTTCAGCCCATAAATCGATATGCCACTAGGAGCCATGCAGCCAAGCCACTACACTCGGTCGAAAAGTCGATTCTCGAGAGGTCCCAAGCAGTGTCCGCACTCGTGATAACCATGCTGATCGTCGGCGGCATCGCCCTGCTGATGGTGATTGCCTACATCAACCACGCCGTCGAGAACAGCAAGCTGGAGAAAGCACGCCAGCGCGCTGATCTGCTCGACCGCATTCGTCGCTGCCAGGATATCTCCGAACGCATGCCTGGGCAGCTGATGACACCGCAGTTGAAGCTGCTGCTGAGCCAGTTGCAGCTGCAAGTCAGCGAACGCCTGCTGCCGCTAGACAAGCAGAACGCCAGACTGAAGACCGATATCGACACCCTCAAGGCTCAGGTCGCTCAGGGCGAATCCATCCCGGTAAAGAACCCACCACAGCCCATCGCCAACGAAGCCAAGGCCAAGGACGTACGTTTCCTTCTGGAAAACCTGCACGCCCTGATCACCAGTTCGGTACAGGGCGGCCTGCTGCCCGCCAACGATGGCAAGCACTGGCTCAAGCAGATTCGTCAGATGCTGGTACTGGTGCATATCGAGTTCTTCAGCACCCTGGGCCAGACGGCCATGCAGCAGAATCAACCCGGCCAGGCCCGCCTGGCCTTCGAACGCGGCGTGCAATACCTGCGCAAGCAACCTGACCCAACCCCTTACCAGACGCAACTCAAGCGTTTCGAAGAGCAATTGGCGCGCGCCAATGCCATGGTGCTCAACAACAGCGTACCCAACGCGGATGAACCCAGCCAGTTGACAGAAGGTCTGAAGGACCTGGAAGACGACTGGAAGAAGAAGAACATCTACGACTGAGCAGACGACCGCCTTCACTCAGTCAACCACGTTGACCGCCGATAGGAGTTGTAATGAGCCTGACCGTTTACGGAGCACCCCTGTCCCCCTTCGTCCGCAAACTCTGCCTGTGCCTGATCGAAAAGGGCCTGGATTACGAGCTCGAGGTGGTCATGCCCTTCGGCCAGCCGGACTGGTTTCGCGAGCTCAATCCGCTAGGCCGGATTCCCGCCTTTCGCGATGGTGACCTGAAGCTGGCGGACTCCAGCGTCATCTGCCAGTACCTGGAAGAGCGCTACCCTGAGCACATGCCGTTATATGGCGACGGTGCGGAGCAACGCGCCAAGGTACGCTGGCTGGAAAAATACGCGGACTACGAGCTGGCGCCGCTGTGTACCTTCACCGTGTTTCGCAACCGCGTGCTGAAAGCCACCATGGGTCAGCCATGCGATGAGGAAAAGGTGCAGCAGACGCTCAAGGACAAGCTGCCCAATCACTTCGACTATTTCGAGGCCACGTTGGGTGACGCGCCCTACTTCCTTGGCGAACAACTGTCCATGGCCGACCTGGCGCTGGCCAGCCAACTGATCAACATGGAGCACGGCGGGGAAACCCTGGATGCCGGACGCTGGCCGAACCTGCTGGCGCACTACGAGCGCATCAAGGCCCGCGCATCCACACAGCAACTGCTGCCGCGCGAACTGCGCACACTGGAGAAGATTGGCGCCAAGCGCTGACCACGCCCGCTTCGTAGGGTGCGCCGTGCGCACCGATTGCGAAATCAGCTTCGGCGGCGTCTCAAGCCAGCGGTGCGCGCGGCGCCCCTAGCGGATCGAGTCTCCGCGCATCGCCAAAGGCGTATTCAGCAGTCGCTGGCGGCCAGGAATATCGCTGCCAGCGCTTCGATACCGGCCTGATCCACCTCGGTGAACCGCCCCACCGATGGGCTGTCCAGATCCAGCACGCCGATCAGGCGCCCTTCCTTGACCAGAGGCACCACCAGCTCACTGTTCGATGCACTGTCGCAGGCAATGTGCCCCGGGAAGGCATGCACATCCTCGACTCGCTGCGTTTGCAGGCTGGCCGCCGCGGCGCCGCAGACACCACGACCGAAGGCGATGCGCACGCAGGCCACCTTGCCCTGGAATGGGCCGAGCACCAACTCACCATCCTTCGCCAGATAGAAGCCGGCCCAGTTCAGGTCGGCCAGCTCGTGAAACAGGAAAGCGGAAAACTGCGCGGCATTGGCGATGAAGTCGCGCTCGCCGCTAAGCAGTGCCTGCAATTGTGCACTCAGCAGCGGGTAACCGTTGAGATCACCACCAGTCTGAGAAAGATCGATCATGCCTGTTGCTCCAGCAGTTGCAGCCCGACCCAGTGGCGGGCGAATTGATAGGCGCAGCGGCCATTGCGGTTACCGCGACCCAGCGCCCAGCGAATGGCGGCTTTCTCCAGTGCCTCGTCCCAGCTCCAGCCGAGCCCGACCTGACGCGCCTGCACCTCTACCCAGTGACGCACGACGAGCAGGAAGTGATCCTGAGTGAAGGGATAGAACGACAGCCACAAGCCAAAACGGTCGGACAACGCGATCTTGTCCTCCACCGCCTCGTTGGGATGCAGCTCGCCGTCGACCCGCTTCCAGTTCTCGTTATCGCTCTGATGCTCGGGCACCAGATGGCGACGGTTGGAGGTGGCGTACAGCAGCACATTGTCCGGCGCCTGCTCCAACGAGCCGTCGAGCACGCTCTTGAGTACCCGGTAGTCACCCTCGCCCGCTTCGAACGACAGGTCGTCGCAGAACAGCACGAAGCGTTGCGGCAAGCCGGCCAGCAGCTCGACCACGCGCGGCAGGTCGGCCAGATGATCGCGCTCGATCTCGATCAGGCGCAGGCCGGCCTTGGCGTGCTCGGCGAGCAGGGCACGCACCAGCGACGACTTGCCAGTGCCACGCGCGCCCCAGAGCAAGGCATGGTTGGCCGGCATGCCGCTGACGAACTGACGAGTGTTGCGCGCCAGCTGCTCGCGCTGGGCGTCCACACCCAGCAGGTCGCTCAGCGACAGGTCGAGGCTGACATCCAGTGGCAGCAGGTAGCCGCTGCGACCATCACGCACCCAGCGCGCCGCCACGCACTTGCTCCAGTCCACCTCCGGACGCAGTGCAGGCAGCAGGGGTTCGATGCGCTCCAGCACCTGCTCGGCGCGGGCAAGAAAATCCAGTAACCGGGAATCCACGATCTACTACTCCTTTTGCGCAGAGCCGCACGTTGCAGGCTCTGCCGGTACAGGGTCGCTATCAGCTATGCTTGGCAGGCGCCCAAGGATCAGAGACCACGCACGCCTTTATGGACATTTCGCTCACCAATCGCCTGTCGTTCAAACAGGCCGGCCTGACCGTCCTGGTGGCGTTTATCCTTGGTACGCTGCTGAGCGTCACCCAGGTGGCGGTCGATTATGCCAGCGAAGAGGCCTCCATCAACCGCGAGATTCGCGCGCTGCTGGAAATCAGCCACAACCCCGCCGCCCGTATCGCCTACAACATCGACGCGGAACTGGCGCAGGAGCTGGTCCTCGGCCTGCTACGCTCACCCGCGGTGACCCGCGCCGAACTGATCGACAACAACGGTCTGGTGCTGGCCAGCGTCAGCCGCCCGCGCCGGGAAAGCCGCTACCGGGTCTTCAGCGACAGCCTGTTCGGGGCCCAGCGGCAGTTCCAGGACCCACTCCACGTCAGCCATGCCCCCAACGAAGCACTGGGCTTTCTACGCCTGGAAGTCGACACCTATGCCTTCGGCAGTCACTTTCTCAGACGTTCGCTGCTGACTCTGCTCACCGGTTTCGCGCGCAGCCTGCTGCTGTCACTGATCCTGCTGGTGCTGTTCTATTTCATGCTGACCAAGCCCCTGACCGGGGTGATTCGCGCACTCAGCGAACGTAACCCGCAAGACCCGCAGCACCGCCCCGTACCCTGCCCCAAGGGCCACGAGCGCGACGAGATCGGCACTCTGGTGGAGGTCACCAACCGACAACTGTCGAGCATCGCCCAGGAGATCGAACAAAGGCGTAACGCCGAAGACCGCCTGACCCAGTACCTAAACGAACTGGAAAATATCGTCTCGGCGCGCACCGCCGAGCTCAAGGCCACCAACGCCCGCCTCAGCCAGTCCAACCGCGAACTGGAGGTGGCGCGCACCACCGCCCTGAACATGGCGCAGGCGCGCTCGGCCTTTCTGGCCAACATGAGTCACGAGATCCGCACGCCGCTCAACGGCCTGCTCGGCATGCTCGCGCTGGCTCTGGACGGCCCGCTCAGCGCCGAGCAGCGCCAGCAGCTGGGTATCGCCCATGACTCCGGCAAGGTGCTGGTGGAACTACTCAACGACATTCTCGACCTGTCCAAATTCGAAGCAGGCCAGCTCGAACTGGAGGAAATTCCCTTCGACCTCGGCGCCTTGGCCGAGGAAACCGCCAGCCTGCTGTCACAGAACGCCGCCAGCGCAGTCGAGCTGACCTGCCTGATCGACCCGGCACTGCCGACCCAGGTGCTGGGCGACCCGACACGGGTGCGCCAGATCGTCAGCAACCTGCTGTCCAACGCGCTCAAATTCACCCGCTTCGGCCGCGTCGACCTGATCGTCGCCTGCTGTAAGGACGGCATCAGCATTCGCGTGCGCGATACCGGCATCGGCATCGCCGAAGATGCCCAGGCGCGCATCTTCCAGCCCTTCGCCCAGGCCGAAGTCGGCATCACCCGTGAGTACGGCGGCACCGGGCTAGGCCTGGCGCTGACGCGGCGCCTGTGCGAAGCGATGCATGGCAAGCTGACGCTGCAGTCGAAAGAGGGCTTTGGCAGCGAGTTCTGCGCGCAACTGCCGCTGCCCGCCCATGCGCAAGCCGGCTCACAACCTGTGCTGGACGGCCGCATCGTCGCGCTGACGCCGGCCAGCAGCGGCCTGCAGCAGATGCTCAGCCAGTGGCTGCCAGCCTGGGGCCTGAGTTATCAGCGCCTGGATACCGATGCCAGCCTGCACGGCGTGGATGCCGACCTGCTGATCAGCGATTGCCCGGAATGCCTGCTGGGTATTCGCCCGGCGATCAGCACGCCGATACTGCTGGTCACCGCCTATGGCAACTTCCTGCCGCACGAGCAGGCGCAGCGTCTCATGCCGCTGCTGCAGATCGCCCGCCCGCTGGCGCGCAATGGCCTGCTACAGGTGCTGCGGCACATTCTGCACAGCGACGATGGCAACCTGCACAACAGCGCCCAGACGCAAGCTGCGCGAGAAAGCACAGCACGCGTGCTGCTGGTCGAAGACAACCCGGTCAACCAGATGGTCGCCAAAGGCATGCTGGCCAAGCTCGGCTACCAGGTGCTGGTCGCCGCACATGGCGCTGAAGCATTGGAGGTGCTGGAGCAGGAGCCCATCGACCTGATCCTGATGGACTGCAACATGCCGGTGATGGATGGCTACGAAGCCAGCCGACGCATCCGCAGCAATGGCCGCTGGCCGGAGTTGCCCATCGTCGCCCTGACCGCCAATGCGCTGTCCGACGAGCGCGAGCGCTGCCGCGCTGCCGGCATGAACGATTACCTGGCCAAACCCTTCCGCCGTGAAGAACTGGCAGTCATGCTCGACACCTGGCTGCCCGATGAGGTCAATCGCTGAGCCGAGCCAGTAGCCGATCCAGGCTGCGCCGCAGCCCTTCCATCTCCAGCAGATCCTGATCGCCGAACTGGCAGAGCAACTGCGCCTTGAGCGGCAGGACCTGCGCCTGCAGCGCCCTGCCAGCCTCGCTCAGGGCCAGATGCACCTCGCGTTCATCCGCCTGCGCGCGGCGACGCTGCACCAGGTCCATCTGCTCCAGACGCTTGAGCAGCGGCGTCAGGGTGCCGGAATCGAGCTGCAGGCGTTGCCCGAGCGCCTTGAGCGTCGGCTGCTCGGGCGCCCGCTCCTGCCATTCCCACAGCACCAGCATCGCCAGATACTGCGGGTAGGTCAGGCCGAGGGCGTCGAGCATCGGCTTGTAGGCGCGGATCACCGCGCGCGAGGCGGCGTAAAGCTTGAAGCACAGCTGATTGTCCAGCTGCAGCCCGGCGGTGTCGAAAGCACTCATTTCAGCAGGGCTTCGATCTCGCTGCTCAGTTCTTCGGGCTTGGTGGTCGGGGCGAAGCGCTTGACCACCTTGCCGTCCTCGCCAATCAGAAACTTGGTGAAGTTCCACTTGATGCCCTGGCTGCCCAGCAGGCCCGGCGCGCGCTTCTTCAACTGCACGAACAGCGGGTGAGCATCGCTGCCATTGACGTCGACCTTCTTGAACAGTGGGAAGCTGACGCCGAAGTTCAGCTCGCAGAACTCGGAGATCGCGCCCTCGTCACCCGGCTCCTGCTTGCCGAACTGATTGCAGGGGAAACCGAGCACTACCAGTCCTTTGTCCTTGTATTGCTGCCAGACGTTTTCCAAGCCTTTGTACTGCGGGGTGAAGCCACATTTGCTGGCGGTATTGACCACCAGCACAGCCTTGCCGCCGAAGTCGGCCAAGGTCTTCTGCTCGCCCTTGATGGTGGTGACCGGAATATCGAAAAGTGCGTTGCTCATGGGGGAATCGTCCTGAATGGGCTTGAAGTGACGAACAAAGTAGCGAGCAATTAAATTGCACGCAATTTAATTAATGCAAAATAAGGCATGCGAATACACGCTATCTCGTAAGGTGGGTTAGCGGCGCCGAATGCAGGGCGTCCAAACGCAGATGAACCCAGCGCGCTCGGATGGCCGCCCCACGTAACCCACCAGGCGGTGTGTCGCGTTGCACCGATGGTGGGTTACGCCGCACCGGGCTTAGCAAACTGTTCTGCAAGCGTGACAGGCGGCCAACCTACCCTACGAAACGGTGGCGCCCAGGGCTCGTACCAGAGCAGCCAGCGGCGCTGAATCACCCTGAATACGCACGCGCAAGCCATCGATCTCGCGGCGCATGGGGTAATGCTTGCGCAGGCGGTCGAAGCCGGCGCGACGGGTATCGGCATCGCCAACCAGGCTGCGGCGAAAGTCGGCATCGTCGCGGCGCGGGTCATAGACCGCGCGGCAAATGCTGGCCAGCGCCCAGGCAGGATCGGCGCTGCCGTCGATGCTCAGCTCACTCAACCAGGGCGCCGGCAACAGATCGGCCAGGCTCACCTGCTCGGCCACGCCCAGCGCCCGGCAGCAGGCCTGGTAGATCTGCGCCGTGCCACGCAGCTTGCCGTCCAGGCTGTAGCCAGCGATATGCGGCGTCGCCAGTTGGCACAGGGCGGCCAGCTCGACATCGGCCTGCGGTTCGCCTTCCCAGACGTCCAGCACCGCCTTCAGATCAGGCCGCTGTGGCAGCAGGCTGCGCAGCGCGGCGTTGTCCACCACGGCGCCGCGACTGGCATTGATCAGCCAGGTGCCAGGCCTGAGCGCAGCCAGACGCGCCGCATCGAACAGGTGACGGGTCGAAGCGTCCAGCGGTGTATGCAGGCTGATCACATCGCATTCGCCGATGATCTGCTCCAGGCTAACGAAGTCGCCGCCCTCGGCGACCTGGCGCGGCGGATCGCACACCCGCACCTGCCAGCCCAGCCCCTGCAGCAGAGTCACCAGACGCCCACCGACCTGCCCCGCCCCGACCACGCCATAGACACGCGCAGCCGGGTCAGCGCCCTCACGCTCAGCCAGGGTCAGCACGCTGCCCAGCACATAATCAACCACGCCACGGGCATTGCAACCCGGTGCGCTGCTCCAGGCGATACCGGCTGCGGCGAAGTATTCGAGATCCAGATGGTCGGTACCGATGGTGCAGGTGCCGACAAAACGCACCCGGCTGCCTTCGAGCAAGGCGCGGTTCACCTGGGTCACCGAACGCACCAGCAACAAGTCGGCATCACGCACATCGGCCGCCGTGATGGCGCGCCCGGGCAAACGGCGGATGCTGCCGAACGCAGCGAAGAACTCATCGAGCAGGGGAATGTTTTCGTCGGCGACTATGTGCATGGCAGGCTCCATCGGGCAGGTCGCCATTCTAAGTCAGCCGACACCTCAGCGTCGCCCCACAGGCCGCCAGGCAGAGGGGCACATCGTCCTTTCCTGACCGACACGTCAAGGCGTAGACTACGCGGTTTCCTGCTATCCCGAAGAATCGAAATGTCCACCGACACCCGCCTTGGCCGCGTGCGCACGGAACTGCGCAGCCTGCTCATTCTGGCCACGCCGATCATCATCGCCCAGTTGGCGCACACCGCCATGGGCTTCGTCGATACGCTGATGGCCGGGCGCGTCAGCCCGCAGGACCTGGCTGCGGTGGCGTTGGGCAACTCGATCTGGGTGCCGGTGTTCCTGCTGATGACCGGCATCCTGCTGGCCACCACGCCCAAGGTGGCGCAGCGCTTCGGCGCTGGCCAAGAGGCCGATATCGGCCCGCTGGTGCGTCAGGCATTCTGGCTGGCGCTGGCCGTCGGCGGTAGCGCTGCGGCGCTGCTATGGAACGCCGAGTTCATCCTGCGCACCATGAACGTCGACCCGGCGCTGATCACTCCGGCGATGGGTTATCTGCGCGCGGTGGCCTGTGGCTTCCCGGCGGTGGCGCTGTACCACGTGCTGCGCTGCTTCAGCGATGGCCTGGGCCATACCCGCCCGAGCATGGTGCTGGGCATTATCGGCCTGCTGCTGAACATCCCGGCCAACTACATCTTCATCTACGGCAAGTTCGGCCTGCCGGCCATGGGCGGTGTTGGCTGCGGCTGGGCGACCGCCCTGGTGATGGGCTTCATGCTGATCGGCATGCTGGTCTGGGTGAAGTGGGCGCCCTACTACCGTGCCAGCGCGCTGTTCACCCGCTTCGAATGGCCGCAGTGGACGGTGATCAAACGCCTGCTGAGCATCGGCGTGCCAATCGGTATCGCGGTATTTGCCGAATCGAGCATCTTCGCGGTGATCGCCCTGCTGATCGGCGGCCTCGGCGCCACCGTGGTGGCCGGGCACCAGATCGCGCTCAACTTCAGCTCCATGGTATTCATGATTCCCTACTCATTGGCCATGGCCGCCACCGTGCGCGTCGGCCAGGCGCTGGGCCGTGGTCAGCCGCGCGAGGCGCGCTTCGCTGCCGGGGTAAGCATGGCGGCGGCGCTGGGCTACGCCTGCGTATCGGCCAGCCTGATGTTCCTGCTGCGCGAACAGATCGCGCAGATCTACACCCCGGACAAGACGGTAATCGCGGTGGCGGCAACGCTGATCGTCTATTCGGCGCTGTTCCAGTTCTCCGATGCCATCCAGGTGACCGCCGCAGGCGCGCTGCGTGGCTACCAGGACACGCGCATCACCATGTTGCTGACGCTGTTCGCCTATTGGGGCATCGGCCTGCCGGTGGGTTATGCGCTGGGGCTGTCCGACCTGTTCGGCGAACCCAGCGGCCCCAGTGGCCTGTGGCAGGGGCTGGTGGTCGGGCTGACCTGCGCTGCCGCGATGCTCACCGTGCGCCTGGCGCGCAGCGCGCGCAAGCGCATCCGCCGGGCCGCCTGAGTCATTGGATAGGCAGGAAATCAGCTCTAGACTGAGCGCATGATTCGACCTGCCCTGTTCCTCTGCTTCCTTCTGCTCGCCGGCTGTGGCCCGGCTAATGATGGCCTGGCCCTGCAGAGCGATTACCTCGAACGCCTGCAGCGCTCGCTCGATGCACCGAACGTCAGCTCGTTCGATAGGCGCAGTATCAGCCAGTACCGCCTGCCAGCCCGGCGCGAGCGGCTTTCGGATATCCCCGAACTGCGCATCGGCCTTCTCGATCTGGTGATCGACGCGCGGCGCTGTCCGCATTTGCAGCGGTTGATCAGCCAACGCAACAGCAGCCTGGGCAAGCAGCTAATGCCCAGCCAGCGCCTGGGCTACGAAGGCGATCTGCTGCGCGCCATCGACGACTGCCTGCCCCATCTTCAGAACGACTCCAGCCTGAAGGCCACGCTGCAGCGCCTGGCCAGCGACAAGCGCCAGCAACTGCCCGCTGTATTCTGGAATGCCCTGAACGGCAGCCCGGAGTTCGAGAGCTACCTGCGTTTCGCCGATAAGGCCTTGCCGGTGGACACGCTGGAAGACAGCGCCGCGCTGGACGCATTGCAGCGGCTGGCCAGCATCGGCGCGGCCCTGCCCGCGCAACTGCCGCCGAGTGCTGGCGAGCTGGAACCGCTGTTCTTCGCCCTCTATGCCAGCGAACAAGGCAGCCAGCTGATCACCAGCCTGGCCAGCCTGCGCCACGCCCTCGACGTTGGCAGCGAACTGCTGGAGCAACGCCAGCGCAATCGCCCACTCTGCCCGCTGGGCCAGGCGACGCCACGCGGGCGCATCCTGCAGAACATCTTCATCAAGTTCTACGCTGGCGGCCTGCAACCCTACCTGGCACAGGTCGACCAACGCGGCCAGCAGTGGCAGGCGGCGCTGCTGCAATTGCAGCGCATCGACGGTATTCCCACGGCCACCCGCGAGCACCTGCAGAGACTGGCCGGCGAACAGGATTCGTTATGGCAGGATTTCCGCATAGCCACGGCGCGTCACGTCAAGGCCTGGCAGACTTTGCTAAACAGCTGCGGCCTGGCGCCGGGACAGGCGGGATGGCACAGCGAAAGCTAGCAAACCGTAGGGCGGGTGTAACCCGCCATCGCGACCAACAACATCCGCTATTTGGCGGGTTGCACCCGCCCTACGAGATAACTGTCTAGTCGGCCTTCTTGCGAATCCAGTACAGGTAGGTGCCGTCTTCCTCGGCCTGGCCGAGCAGTTCGTGGCCAAGAAACACGCAGAACTTGGGAATATCACGACGGGTCGACGGATCGGTAGCGATCACCTTGAGAAGGCCGCCCGGCGACAGGTCGCGCACCTTGTTGTGCAGCATCATCACCGGTTCCGGGCAATTCAGGCCGCTGGCGTCGAGCAGGTCATCGTGATTGAGGGTCAGGGCTTCGGACATAAGGGGCTCCACAAACAGGCGCGCATTGTCGCGCAAAGCTGACCTTCAGGTCACCTGCGCGCACAATCTTGAGACCTACGCGCAGATCATCACTTACCGTGCCGACGCAGGTGGCAGGTCACTTCCTCGCGGTCGTGATAGAGCTGCTTGCAACCGATACTGACTTTCAAGCCCCGCTCGACCAGCCCCGACTCGATGCGATCGAGCAGGCGCCGCACTTCGGCATAGCGCTGCTTCATCGGCAGCTTGAGGTTGACCACCGCCTCACGGCACAGCCCCTCGCCCAGCCAGGTTTCGATCATCGCCGCCGTGCGCGCCGGCTTCTCGACGATGTCGCAAACCATCCAGTGCACCGGATGCCGTGGACGGAAGGTGAAGCCATCGGCGCGCTGATGCACGACGAACCCCGAGTACATCAGGCTTTCGGCCATTGGCCCGTTGTCCACGGCGGTGACGCGGATTTCCCGATTGACCAATTGCCAGGTCCAGCCGCCCGGCGCAGCGCCCAGATCAACGGCGGTCATACCCGGCGCCAGGCGCTGATCCCACTGCTCGCGCGGGATGAAATGGTGCCAGGCCTCCTCCAGCTTGAGCGTGGAGCGGCTCGGCGCCTCGCGCGGGAACTTCAAGCGCGGAATGCCCATCGGCCACATCGCCTGGTTATCCGCCTCGGCGATACCGGCGAATACCTCACGGCCGCTCTTGAAGGTCAGCAGCAGGCGCGGCTTCTTCGCGTCGTCCACCAACTTGCCGGCCTTGAGCAGCGCCTTGCGCAGCGGCGCCTCGAACTTCTTGCAGAAGGTCGAGAGCTCCTTGCCGTCGTTGGTATCCACCACTTCCAGCCACAGGCTGCCGCACACCGGATAGTCCGCCAGGGCGTCGAGCAGCACACTGATGCGATCGCTCTCCGGCAACATGACGAAACCACCGCGTGCCCATTGCCTGGGGAAAATCAGGCTGTTGAAGCGCACACTACGCATCATGCGCTCGCCATCGGCCGCCTCGCTGCAGACGAACTCGGCGCAAGCACTACCGGGCTTGGTCTTGGAGTAGCCCGGTACATCCAGGCGTGCGGCGAGGTCGCTGATCTCGGCGCAAACCTCCCCTTCGAAACCGGGGCGGCAATGCAGAAACAGGGTATTCATCAAAGGGTCTCCTCAAGGCGCGCATGATACCCGAGACCGGAACCCAGAGCCGCTAAACCTGTCCAGCTACATATGCGCTGCCCCAGACTAGGGAGCCGCCAGCCATCGCGTTTCGATGAGGCCCGGCCACCCAGAACAGGCAGCGCATAGCAACCGATAAAGGATATGCGCTAGCCAGACTGCCCAAGCCGAACTAGCTTGAAGGTCTGCCGCCATCAGACACAGCCCGAACCGTGCGGGCCCAAGGAGATGTGCAATGCCCTCCCTCGATAGCCTGAACTGCCGCCGCGAACTGAAAGTCGGCGACGCCACCTACCACTACTTCAGCCTGCCCGAGGCCGCCCAGCGCCTCGGCAACATCGACCGCTTGCCCAAGTCGCTCAAGGTCCTGCTGGAAAACCTGCTGCGCAACGAAGACGGCCAGACCGTGCAGCCGCAGGATCTGCAAGCCATGGTCGACTGGCTCGACCAGCGCGCCTCCGACCGCGAGATCCAGTACCGCCCAGCGCGCGTGCTGATGCAGGACTTCACCGGCGTGCCGGCGGTGGTCGACCTGGCTGCCATGCGCGACGCCATGGCCAAGGCCGGCGGCGACCCGCAGCGCATCAACCCGCTGTCGCCGGTGGACCTGGTCATCGACCACTCGGTGATGGTCGACCGCTACGCCTCCTCCAGCGCCTTCCACGACAACGTTGAGCTGGAAATGCAGCGCAACGGCGAGCGCTACGCCTTTCTGCGCTGGGGCCAGCACGCTTTCGACAACTTCAGCGTGGTGCCGCCAGGCACCGGCATCTGCCACCAGGTCAACCTCGAGTATCTGGCGCGCACCGTGTGGACCAAGGAGGAAGACGGCGTCACCCTCGCCTACCCCGACACCCTGGTCGGCACCGACTCGCACACCACCATGATCAATGGCCTCGGCGTGCTTGGCTGGGGCGTCGGCGGCATCGAGGCGGAAGCGGCCATGCTCGGCCAGCCGGTGTCGATGCTGATTCCCGAAGTGATCGGTTTCAAGCTCAGCGGCAAGCTGAAAGAAGGCATCACCGCCACCGACCTGGTGCTCACCGTCACCCAGATGCTGCGCAAGAAGGGCGTGGTGGGCAAATTCGTCGAGTTCTACGGCGACGGCCTGGCCGATCTGCCGCTGGCCGACCGCGCCACCATCGCCAACATGGCCCCCGAGTACGGCGCGACCTGCGGCTTCTTCCCGGTGGACGAGATCACCCTCGGCTACCTGCGCCTGTCCGGCCGCCCGGATGCCACCGTGCAACTGGTCGAGGCCTACAGCAAGGCCCAGGGCCTGTGGCGCGAGCCAGGCGCCGAGCCGCTGTTCACCGACAGCCTGAGCCTGGACATGGGCAGCGTCGAAGCCAGCCTGGCCGGGCCCAAGCGCCCGCAGGATCGTGTCTCGCTGGGCCAGGTCAGCCAGGCCTTCGACGACTTCATCGGCCTGCAGCTCAAGCCCACCGCCAAGGAAGAGGGTCGCCTGCTCAGCGAAGGCGGCGGCGGTACCGCCGTCGGTGGCGACAAGCAGAGCGGCGAAATCGACTATGAGGACGACGGCCATACCCATCGCCTGAAAGACGGCGCCGTGGTGATCGCCGCTATCACCTCCTGCACTAACACCTCCAACCCCAGCGTGATGATGGCCGCCGGCCTGCTGGCCAAGAAGGCCGTGGAGAAAGGCCTGCAGCGCCAGCCCTGGGTGAAGAGCTCGCTGGCCCCCGGCTCCAAGGTGGTCACCGAGTACTTCAATGCCGCAGGCCTGACGCCCTACCTGGAGAAACTCGGCTTCGACCTGGTGGGCTACGGCTGCACCACCTGCATCGGCAACTCCGGCCCGCTGCGTGAGCCGATCGAGAAGGCCATCACCCAGGCCGACCTGACCGTCGCCTCGGTGCTCTCCGGCAACCGCAACTTCGAGGGCCGCGTGCACCCGCTGGTGAAAACCAACTGGCTGGCCTCGCCCCCCCTGGTGGTCGCCTATGCCCTGGCCGGTAGCGTGCGCCTCGACCTGACCCGCGACGCCCTCGGCACCGGCAAGGACGGTCAGCCGGTATACCTCAAGGACATCTGGCCGACCCAGGCCGAGATCACCCAGGCCATCGCCCAGGTCGATACCGCCATGTTCCGCAAGGAATACGCCGAAGTCTTCGCCGGCGACGAGAAATGGCAGGCCATCGACGTGCCCAAGGCCGACACCTACGCCTGGCAGAGCGACTCCACCTACATCCAGCACCCGCCGTTCTTCGAGGACATCGCTGGCGATCCGCCACGTATCACCGATATCCGCCAGGCGCGCATCCTCGCCCTGCTCGGCGACTCGGTGACCACCGACCACATCTCGCCGGCCGGCAACATCAAGGCCGACAGCCCGGCCGGGCGCTATCTGCGCGAGCACGGCGTGGACAAGGCCGACTTCAACTCCTACGGCTCACGCCGCGGCAACCATGAAGTGATGATGCGCGGCACCTTCGCCAATATCCGCATCCGCAACGAAATGCTCGGCGGCGAGGAAGGCGGCAACACCCTGCATGTGCCCAGCGGCGAGAAGCTGGCGATCTACGACGCAGCCATGCGCTACCAGGCCGAAGGCACGCCGCTGCTGATCATCGCCGGCAAGGAATACGGCACCGGTTCCAGTCGCGACTGGGCGGCCAAGGGCACCAACCTGCTGGGGGTCAAGGCGGTAATCGCCGAAAGCTTCGAGCGCATCCACCGCTCCAACCTGGTGGGTATGGGCGTGCTGCCGCTGCAGTTCAAACCCGGTACCGACCGAACCAGCCTGAAACTGACCGGCAAGGAAGTGCTGGCCATCGAAGGTCTGGAAGGCGTGGAACTGCGCCCACAGATGCCACTGACGCTGATCATCACCCGTGAAGACGGCACGCATGAGGAAGTCGAAGTGCTGTGCCGCATCGACACCCTCAACGAGGTCGAGTACTTCAAGGTTGGCGGCATCCTGCACTACGTGCTGCGCCAGATGATCGCCAAGTGATGTACCTGCCCTGCCGTGTCATGCGGCAGGGCCTCCCCGTCGGGCCAAGGACGGCTCATGCCGTGACAAAAATGTGACGCCATTCAAAAAGCGATTAAACTCGCCAAAACGGATTCAGTCCTCAACTTCGCCGCTCGCCGGCCGATGACAGGGCATTACAACGACGGATACCTGCCATGCGTAACAACCAGCCGGTCACTCAGCGTGAGCGCACTTTTCCTGCACAACAACGCCTGATATCCACCACCGATCTCAAAGGGCAAATCACCTACTGCAACGACGCCTTCGTCGAAGTCAGCGGCTTCACGCGCGAAGAACTGCTGCGCGCGCCACATAACATCGTGCGTCACCCTGACGTGCCATCCGCCGTGTTCGAGCATATGTGGACGACCCTGAAGAAGGGCCGCCCGTGGATGGGCATCGTCAAGAACCGCTGCAAGAACGGTGACCATTACTGGGTCAACGCCTACGTCACGCCCGTGACCGAAAACAACCAGGTCGTCGGCTACGAATCCGTCCGCGTCAAACCGACCGCCGAGCAAGTACGCCGCGCCGAAACGCTGTACGCCCGCATCAACGCTGGTAAGTCGGCCGTTCCGGCCAGCAATCAATGGCTGCCCATCGTCCAGGCGTGGATGCCCTTCATCCTGGTCAGCCAGATCGGCTTCATGATCGGCCACTGGATGGGTAGCAACTGGGGCTTCATCCTCGCTGCCGTGCTCTCCGTGCCGCTGGGTCTGGCTGGCATCGCCTGGCAGACGCGCGGCGTCAAACGCCTGCTGCGCCTTGCCGAGCAAACCACCTCCGACCCGCTGATCGCGCAGATGTACACCGACAGCCGTGGCGCCGAAGCACGCCTGGAAATGGCCATGCTCAGCCAGGAAGCGCGCCTGAAAACCTGCCTCACCCGCCTGCAAGACACGGCCGAGCAACTCACCCTGCAAGCGCGTGAAGCTGACAAGCTGGCGCACAACAGCTCGGCCGGCCTCGAGCGCCAGCGCAGCGAGACCGAGCAGGTCGCCACCGCCGTCAACGAAATGGCCGCCACTACTCTGGAAGTGGCGAGCAACGTCGCCCGCACCGCCATCGCCACCCAGGAAGCCAACCGCCTGACCAGCGAAGGCCGCACCATCGCCGCAGAAACTCGCGAAGCCATCCAGCGCCTGTCGCAATCGGTAGGCGATACCGGCGAGACCGTGACCCGCCTGGCCCAGGACAGCAGCGAGATTGGCGGCGTGGTCGACGTGATCAAAGGCATCGCCGACCAGACCAACCTGCTCGCCCTCAATGCCGCCATCGAAGCTGCTCGCGCTGGCGAGATGGGCCGCGGCTTCGCTGTAGTGGCTGATGAGGTGCGCTCGCTGGCGCAACGCACCGCCGAGTCCACCGAACAGATCCACGCCCTGATCGCCAAACTGCAGCGCACCGCCGAAGAGGCCGTGCTGACCATGGAAATCGGCCGCAAGCAAGCCGACGAAGGCGTCGAACGCGTGCTCCAGGCCGATCAGGCACTGTCCGGCATCAGCGACTCGGTGGCCAATATCGCCGATATGGCCAACCAGATCGCCGCAGCGGCAGAAGAGCAAAGCGCCGTCGCCGACGAGATCAACCAGAACATCACCACCATCGCCCAACTGGCCGACCAGACCGCCGGCGAAGCCAACGATACCGCCAAACTCAGCGAAGCCCTGACCAACACCGCACAGGGCCAATACGCCCTGGTCGAACGCTTCAACCGCTGAAACAAAAGGCGCAGCGGCTCACCGCTGCGCCTTCCCCCTCTCCGCCCCGCTTTTTGTAGGAGCGAGCTTGCTCGCGATCTTCCCTACGCCCTTCCCAACCTTCCCCGCCTTCGCGTAATTGCCACTTGCCAGCAGTTATCCGACATGGTGTATAACCTCCCAATCACCCCATCGCCTCGCTACCTCCCGCGAGCTAGAGAAGGATCTTGAAAATGACCAGGAAGGTTATCCACCAAAATCGCCCGCAGGTTATGCACCATTTGGTGTCTATTTATAGTTAGAGGCAGCCATGGATGAAGCAGCTAAGCATCTCCTAGATATTTTGAGAGATGACTCTTCCGTAACAGTTGAGCATACAGTTAGCTCGTTTTTAGCCGCTTATTGGAAGCTGTCTGATCGGCAGGTTGATTGGTGTCACCCGGTTGGGAAGGATTTAAACGAATTGGCGGAGAAGCTTGAGTATTTTGTAGTTACCGAAGCGCAACCATTTAACGGTGCTGTTACCCCTGAGCGAGCTAGAATCTTAATTGGCAACGTCCTTTTCGCCGCGAACGAGGCAGGCCTCTAACCATGCGCTCAAGACGTTCGCCCCGCTCACTGGGACCGGCTAAAGCCGGCCCCTTAGCTTAATCGTTAGATGCAGTTTCAAAAAACACGGAACCATCATGGCATTCGACATGTATCACGGTAGCGAGAAAGCATGCATAGAAACGCATGAAGAGTCGCTATTCGTTCCTGTTAACGAAAATCCGAGTTACCCATGCCTCGACTGGCTTTTGGCAGAGCTCTATAACTCTCCCAAGATTCCACCAGAAAAATCGAACACTATTGTTCATGAGCTTATTGCGTTGCACGAGGAGGTTCTTGGCACAGAGCTAAGTTATGTAACAAGAACCATTGACAGAATCATGCCTTTCTTCAGAAAAGCATACATACTCAAAGCTGAGATAAAGTGCGTAAGCGATTGAGGATCGCGCCATGCATATAACAAGTGCTTCAAATCGCTCGCTACGCTCGCTGAGACGGGCTAAAGCCAGCCTCTTAACCAAACGCCAGGCAAGCCATGATCTCAATAGCTATAAAAATTACATTTAAAATATCAGACATTCTAAGCTGGATTGCCTGCCTGTTTTTTGGGGCGCTCGCACTAAGCTACCCATTTATCAGTTTCAAATTAGCAACAAGAGATCCAAGTTATGGATCAACCAACTTTATAATCACAGTAGTCGCAATATCAACCACAATGACCGCACTCTTTTATCTAAACACAAGAAGGAAATTTTTTGCGGCGCCTATCATTTCGATTTACTTCTTATGCCTTGCAATTTACAAATCAACCGCAATGCACTACTCGGTTTCGGCTGTAATAATATTTATTATTATAGCTCCGCTATTGCTTTCATACGCAGAAATGAAGCTACTCAAAAAAACGTAGCAAATGGTTCAAACTGTTCTTTCCACTCACTGGAGACGGACTAAAGCCCGTTCCTTGGCTTAACGACTGGTAACAATCCCAATGCCCTTCCCACCCGTCGAACACCAAGCCCTTCTAAACGTTAAAGGCGTAGGCCCTACCGTCGTGCAACGACTCGAACAGATCGGCATAAACTCCTTGCAGGAATTGGCCGAAGCCAGCGTCGGCGATATCGTCACTGCGGTAGCCGGTCAACTGGGCTTGACCTGCTGGAAAAACAGCCCACAAGCACGTGCGGCTATCCAGGCCGCCATCGACCTGGCCAAATCACGTCAGTAACTCCCTCTCTTTTACTGCCAAGGAACCCGGCATGCCTGCTCACGAGAAGATCAATTACGTCGAATACCCCAGCCGCGATCTGCCGGCCACCAAGGCCTTCTTCCAGGCCGCTTTCGGCTGGCAATTCACGGACTACGGCCCCGATTACGCCGCCTTCGCCGACGAAGGCCTGGATGGCGGTTTCTTCAGCGTCGAGATGTCCGCGCGCAGCGACAACGGCAGCGCGCTGATCGTGTTCTACAGCGCACAGCTGGAAGACACCCTGGCCAAGGTCGAGGCCGCCGGTGGGGAAATCGTCAAACCGATCTTTTCCTTCCCTGGCGGCAGACGCTTTCACTTCGTCGAGCCGGGCGGCAACGAGTTTGCCGTATGGTCGGAGCCGGACGGTCAATAGTCGGCCCCCGGAATCCGTAACCTCTGCTGCAACCGTCGTTCCCGCGCAGGCGGGAATCCAGAACGGCTCTTTGGGCTAATGCCTGTGCGGGAGTGACGATGAGGCAACTCCTCACACAATGAGTGCTGGCGCGGCATATCCCGTTTGACCCACCGCCGACTCCGCCATTAACGTCCCAGTCTTTCCTCTCTCGGGCGAGCATCACTCTCGCCTGAGTCATGGAAGATTCCTGCATGAATCAAGGAGGTACAGGATGCGCATCATGGTGATCGGAGCCAGCCGAGGTCTCGGCCGTGCGCTGGTAGACGGCTTGGCGCAAGGCCACGAGTTGATCGGAATTTCCCGTAACCGCCCAGCCGATCTGCCTACAGGCATCCAGTGGATCGAAGCGGATATGAGCGATCCGCTGCGAGCTGTGGACGCCATTGAAGCCCAGGCACCGCAAAAGCTGGACTCGATCATCTACAACCTGGGGATCTGGGAAACTCGCGCGTTCGAGGATGACTACAGCTTTCTGCAAGACGACGACGCGCAGATTCTCGAGATGGTCAGCGTTAATATCGGTGCGACCTTGCTGCTGCTCAAACGCCTGCTACCGCGCCTGCTAGGCGGCGCCAAGCCGCAATTGATCCTCACCGGCTCCACCTCGGCCCTGCCACAGAGCGGCCGCCCGGAAGTCACCTTCGGCGCCAGCAAGTTCGCCCTCAAGGGCATTGCCGAGACCCTGCGCGAAGGTTTTCGCGATCAGCGTCTGGCCGTCACCTGCCTGCAACTGGGCTACCTCAATACCCAGGATGGCCTGCAAACACCGGTTGAACAGGCGGCGCAAAATGGCGAAGGTCAGCTGATTCCGCTGCACGATGTCGTCGCTCTGGTGCGAACGCTACTGAGCCTGTCCGATGCCAGTTACGTGCGTGAGCTGGTGCTACCGGCCATCGCCGACGAGCGCTTTTGAACACCTGAGCCGCGAGGAAATCCGATGCCCGATCATTCCGTCACGCTGACTACGCCACGTCTTGTCCTGCGCCCTCTGCAAGCAGCGGATGCTGCGGCGCTGTTCGCGATCTTTTCCGATCCGCAAGTCATGCAGTACTGGAACACGCCACCTTGGAGCTCCGAAGTCGTGGCGCAGGATTTCATCCGCGCCGAGCAACAGGCCATGCACGATGGCCAACGCCTGACCCTGGCTATCGTCGACAGGGAAAGCGCCGAGCTGATCGGCAAATGCCTGCTGTTCAACTATGAGCCGGTGTCGCGTCGTGCAGAGATCGGTTTTGGCATTGCATCGTCTGCCTGGGGCAAGGGTTACGTTCAGGAGGCGGCTGGCGAGCTACTGCGCCATGGTTTCGAAGCTCTGGAGCTGAATCGTGTCGAGGCTGAAATCGACCCAACCAACAGCGCCTCCGGTCGTGCTCTGGAGCGCCTGGGCTTCAGCCAGGAAGGATTGCTACGTCAGCGTTGGATCATCGACGGACAGGTGTCGGACTCGGCACTCTTCGGGCTGCTCAGCGAAGATTGGCGCAGCCGCCACAGTCAACGGTAAGTCGTACGCAACAGGTGAAAACATGCAGAGAATCGACCATATCCGCCTGATGGCACGCTACAACAGCTGGATGAACGAACGGCTCTACACAGCGGCTTCCACCCTGCCTGATGAAGCGCTGAGTGCCGAGCGTGGTGCGTTCTTTGGCTCGATCCTCGGCACGCTCAATCATCTGCTGGTGGCCGACCGTATCTGGCTGGGGCGCTATAGCGCACACCCGGCGAACTTCCGGGCATTGCAGGCGCTCGCAGAGCTGGAAGCGCCGACGCGCCTGGATCAACCGATGGGTGCGGACATACGCGAGCTGGCCGCAGTGCGTAAACAGCTGGACAGTTACATCGAAGCCCTGGCCGCCGAGGTGGGCGAAGAGCAGCTGGATCAGCCGCTGAGCTACCGCAACATGAAGGGTGCGGCCGCGCAAAAGCACTTCTTCGCCCTGCTGATGCATCTGTTCAACCACCAGACGCATCACCGCGGGCAGGCTACGACGCTACTAACCCAGGCGGGCGTGGATGTGGGTGTGACCGATCTGCTGGCGTTGATCCCTGACGAGCTTTGAGCTGCGGCCAAGCGCCGATGGCACCTCGCCCTCTCCAGGCTCAAAGGCCAGCGAGTTTCAGCCAGTGTGCGTAGAAACCTTCGGCAACCTGGTTCAGTGCCCTGACCTTCCCACTCAGGTCGTCATGCATCTCGGCGATACTCTGCTGGCTGGGCTGGCGGGCATCGAGCAAATGTGCCCAGTCGTCTAGCCAGAGCGCGATCAGATCTTCGGTCATCTCCGGATGGCCCTGCAGCGCCAGCACCTTGTCACCCCAGGCGAAGGCCTGATTGTCGCACCACTGACTACTCAACAGAGGCTGGGCGCCGTCAGGCAGCGAGAAGGTGTCGCCGTGCCACTGGAAGATGCTGAACGCTGCAGGCAGATGCGCCAGCCAGGGGCTATCGACAGCTTCTGCACGACGTTGCATGTGCTGCCAACCCGCTTCGGTGTAGAGCATGCGACGGATGCCGGCACCCAGTGCCTTGGCCAGCAGCTGGCCGCCCAGGCAGTGACCGATGATGGGAATGTCGCGCTTGATAAAGCGCTGCAACGCAGTCACTTCGTCGACGATCCAGGGCAACGGGTCATTGACGCTCATCGGCCCGCCCATCACGGCGACCGCCTTGGGCCGCTCCAGGTCGTAACCGTGCAGTTCACCCAGATCGACGCGCAGCACGTCGAAACTGCAGCCACGCGCCTGCAGCACCTGCGCCAGGTGGGCTGGCGGGCAATAATCGATATGAGTCAGGATCAGAACATCGGCCATAGCTACCTCCGCCGCGCAGTCTGCGCGAGAAGGATTGGCAAGTCGAGGTGGGCTGAGAGTTGGAGCCATCGGCCGGACAGCCGGCCGATGGTCTGTATTGGCGAATACCGCTGCATTCACCTTTAACGCATGGCTGACGCTTTCACCTCCTGGGTAACGCCCCAGCCATCCATCTTGCCGCCCAGCGGGACGACGATGGACTCCAGGTCATGTTCGAACTCGCCGATACCGGCATGGGTGGCATACATCACTTTGCTGATTTGCAGGTGCCAGATGCCGTCCTCACGGGCGGATATCTGAGCGTTGAGCGACTCGCCGCGAAAGTTTCTGGCCGCCGTTCTGGCCCGTTCTTCGTCGGGAAAGATGGCGTAGAACTCGATCGGGTGAAACTGGGCGAAGTCGAATCCCCCTTCTTTCATCCGACGCAGCACCGATGTGCTGGAGTCTTCGTGGAAGGCTGTGCTCATAAACGACCCCCTCTCAGGCTATGGATGGATTAACCGCTTTCCCAATGCGACCGTCCTACAGACGGTGTCGCGGCCTCTACCGGAAACCTCTGAAAACGCCCTGCGTTTACAGAAGCACCCAAGTGGCGCCGCCCCGAGAATCGAGCTGGTGCTCGATGTGTCTACTGCAAGCGTATCGACGACTGCCCGACAGAACGCCGGGCTGAAAACCGTCACCCCAAGAGTAGCCGCTAAACGCGAGGTTGGCGTCGCCCAGAAAGCCTTTGTGACAAAGCCGACGACCGACGGCAATTGGCCAGCCTGAACGCCTTGCCGGAACTCATGAACGACTGAGCCAGGCCATCAGTAACCTGTTGATCCAGCCCGGCGTGATCTGCCCAAGGTTGAACAACAGCCCGAACTGCAGCCCCACCGGGCGATGCACGGTGCTGGCGTGGGCCTGCTTCCAGGCCGCTTCGGCGATCTGCTCGGCCTCCAGGCGCACGCCCAGACGACGCATCACCGGCGGACGCTGCGCCTGACTGCGCACCATCGGCGTGTCGACGAATGGCGGCATCAGGTCACCCACACGGATGCCATGTTCGCGCCACTCCAGCTCCAGCGCCTCGGTCAGACCTCGTACGGCGAACTTGCTGGCGGAGTAACTGGCGAGCTGTGGCACGCCGTAGAGCGCCGAAGCCGAGCCCATGTTGATCACCTGCGCCTCTGGCGTGACCTTGAGATAGGTATAGGCCGCATGGCAGAGGTTGAGCACGCCGAGCACGTTGATCTGTACCAGCCGCGTGTGTTGCTCCAGCTCGATATCGGCAAAGGCGCCGGTGCGCAGAATGCCTGCGCCGTTGAACAACAGGCGCAAATGGCCACCACTCTGCGCGCAGAAGTCGGCCAGCGCGGCCTTCACTGCTGCGGCATCGACCACATCCAGCGGCGCATGCCAGGCGCCGCCCAGCTCGGCGGCCAAGGCTGTCAGCGCCTTTTTATCGACGTCGAGCAACCCGACGCGCCAGCCCCGCGCGTGAAACAGCCGCGCGGTGGCGGCGCCAATACCCGATGCGGCGCCGCTGATGAGAATGTTGTTCATCACACACCCCGCTCACGGAGAAAGGCCACCACACGGGCGATGGCGTAATCCGCCGCGCGCAAAATGCCGACATGCGCCTGGAATACGTGCCACAACCCCGGATAACGCTCCAGGCGCAGGTTGACCCCAGCCGCTTTGGCGCGCTCGGCCAGGCGCAGGCTGTCATTGAGCAACAACTCGTCTTCACCTACCTGGATCAGCGTTGGCGGCAGTTGGCTGAGGTCAGCGAACAGCGGCGACATGCCCGGATCATTGCGCGGCAGGTCGGCCGGGCAATACAGCTGCGCGGCCTGTTCGATCCAGCTGGGATGGAGCAACGGATCGCCGGCAGCCGGCTCGTGCATCTGCTCACCGGTGAAGTCGGTGACCGGCGAGAAGCACACCAGGGCGGCGGGCGCCGGCAGGCCGAGTTCGATAATGCGCAGGCAGCCGACCAAGCTCAGGTTGCCGCCGGCCGAGTCGCCGCCAATGGCGATCTGTTCGGGTCTATAACCGGCGTCCAGCAGCGCCTGGTAAGCCGCCACCACGTCATCGCGCGCAGCGGGATAGGGATGTTCCGGCGCCAGGCGGTAATCCAGCGCACAGACTTCAAGGGCAGCGCGCTTGGCCAGGCTGGCGCAGATACCCCGGTGCGTGTCCGGCCCGCCGATCATGAAGGCGCCGCCATGCAGATAGAGCAACACACTGCCGTTGCTGGCAGGCGGTCGATGCCATTCGCAGGGGCGCCCGGCCAAGGTCGCAGCACGGCGGCTGACCCCGCGCGGGATCAGGGTGATGGTGGTGAGTGCGCGCAGCACGAGGCGTTGCCCGGCCACCGGCATCGGTGGCCGCACCAGGCCGCGGAAGAACAGGCGCAGAAAGCCGCGCAACAGGCCGCGCAGCAGCATCTGCTCGGCAGCGGGGGCTTTGAAATCAGCGGACGCAGTCATAGTCGGCAAGCTCCGGAGTACGGGTCATGAGGCGATAGGTAAAGGTGAAACCCGGCCAGTTGTTGGTGTTCTTGCCGGTAGCGGTCTTGTACCAGCTGTCGCAACCCTGTTCCCATATCGTTCGATGGGTCGCCTGTTGCAGCTCGGCGTTGTAACTGCGCTGAACCGTCGGGCGCAGATCGAGATAACGCAGCTGCTGTTCGCGCAGCACCTGGAGGCAGCCCAGCACGTAGGCGTACTGGCTCTCCAGCATATAGAGAATGGAGTTGTGGCCGAGGTTGGTGTTCGGCCCGTAGAGCAGGAACAGATTGGGAAAGCCGCTGACGCTGATGCCCTTGTAGGCTTCGGCACCCTCCTTCCAGGCCTGATTCAGCTCCAGCCCATCGAGGCCGCGAATGCGCATCGGCGCGAGGAAGTCGGTGGCGGTGAAACCGGTGCCGTAGATCAGCACATCGCAGGGGTGCTCACGACCATCGGCCGTCACCAGCGACTGCTCGCGCACCTCGCGAATCGACGCGTCGACGATCTCGACATTGGCCTGCGCCAGCGCCGGGAAGTAGTCGTTGCTGATCAGGATACGTTTGCAGCCCATGGGGTAGTTCGGCTGCAGTTGCGCACGCTTGCCAGCATCGGGCATCTGCCGCTGCAGGTGACGGGTGAAGCTGTGGCGAAACAGGCGCATCAGCCAGGGGAAGCGGATAAAGGCTAGCGCCCGCCCCTCGTGATGCAGGTATTGCAGGAGGCGGTCGGCGCGCTGCCACAACGGCAAACGGCGCTTCAGGGTCATCTCCCAAGTGCGGTAGGGACGATCCGGCTTGGCCAGCACATAGGCCGCCGAACGCTGGAACAGACTCAGGCTGGCGACCTTGGGCTGGATCTGCGGCACGAACTGGATCGCCGAAGCGCCGGTGCCGATCACCGCCACGCGCTTGCCGGTCAGATCCAGATCATGCCGCCAGCGCGCCGAGTGAAAGGCCTCGCCGCGGAAATGTTCCAGGCCGGGTAGCTTCGGGTAGGCCGGTCGATTGAGCTGACCGCAGGCACTGACCAGCGCCTGCGCCTCGATCACTTCGCCCCCTGCCAGCTCGACACGCCAGATACCGCGCGCGGCATCGAAATCGGCACCGAGCACTTCGCTGTTCAGACCGATGTGCGGGCGCAGCCGGTGCTTCTCCACACATTGCAGGATATAGGCGTGGATCTCCGCCTGCGGTGCGAACTTGCGCGACCAGTCGTACTTGGGCTCGAAGGAAAAGGAATACAGGTGCGAAGGCACGTCGCAGGCGGCGCCCGGATAACTGTTGTCGCGCCAGGTACCGCCGACCTCGCCAGCCTTCTCGAGCAACAGGAAGTCGTCCTCGCCGGCCTTGCGCAACTGCATGGCCAGGCCCAGACCGGCAAAGCCGCTGCCGATGATCAACACGCGCCAAGGTGCGTTCGTACGGGGGTTGTTATTCATTGTGATGACCCGTGTATGACGATGAGCTGATGCTACTTGCCTCGCCCTGCGCAGGTTATGGCATAGTCGGCCAGGATATTGTGATTTTCGGACAATCTATGTCATCTCCCTGGCCTGCACGCCGCAGTATCACCAGCATCCAGCTGCTCACCCAGCTGGGGCTCGATCTTGGCCTGAGCCTGGACGGGTGCCTGCATGAAACGGGGCTTAGCCCGGTGCAGTTGGCCAGCCTGAACGGAGAGATCGAGGCGCAGCGTGAGCTGCAGTTGATTGCCAACCTGATAGAGGCGCTGCCCGCAGTCGAAGACCTTGGCCTGCAAGCTGGTCGCCGCTACCACCTGACCACTTATGGCGCCTGGGGTTACGCCATTCTCAGCAGCGCCACGGTGCGCCAGGCCGCCGAGCTGGGCCTGCGTTATCACGGTCTGACCTATGCCTTCACCCGCATCAGCCTGAGCCCGGATGGTGCCGTGGCCAGCCTGAATTTCGACGACAGCGCCCTGCCCCCGGCACTGCATGATTTCATCGTGCAGCGCGATATGGTCGGCGCCCTGGTGGTCGTGCGTGAATTGCTCGGTAGCACGCTACGGCTATTGGATGTGGAGCTGCGCCAAGCCGCACCGGCCGATACAGCGCCGTTCATCGCAGCCTTCGGCCAGGTGCCACGCTTTGGCGCGACGTACAATCGCATGGACTTCGCCGCCGAGTTGCTGGACAACCCACTGCCACGTGCCAACCCGCAACTGGTCAGCGCCTGCGAGCAGCAATGCCAGGCATTGCTGGCGCGCCATCAATGGCATCAGGGCGTGGCCGGACGCGTGCGCCAGTTGCTGTTGCAGTCGCCGGGGCAGATCGCCGACATGGAACAGGTCGCAGAGCGCCTGCACCTGAGCAGCCGCACCCTGCGCCGGCGCCTGATCGAAGAAGGCACGAGCTTCCGTGCCCTGCAGGACGAGGTTCGCCAGGCGCTGGCCGAAGAGCTGCTGGCCGCCGGCGGCCTGAGTCTGGAAGAGATTGCCGAGCGCCTGGGTTATGGCGAACTGTCGAATTTCATCCACGCCTTCAAGCGCTGGAAAGGCATTACACCGGGGCGTTATCAACGTGGCACCTAAGGGTTTGCGGTGTCCCTGGTGCGCACGGCGCACCCTACCAAAAGCTCATGCGTCCGAACCTTGGCCCTCCGATACGCGCTTCATGTAGGGGGCACCATGCGCACCGGCCAAGCCGTCAGAGTTTGAAAGTCATCTTCACGCTGACAAGCCGCAAACGCCGAGCTAGGGTGCGAGCCATGAATATCATCACGCTGCTTCTGCCCTACCAACCGCCCTGGGACTGGCAACAGTTCCACAGCCACTTCGCCCTGCGCGCGATTCCCGGGCTGGAGTCATTGAGCGCGAGCAGCTATAGCCGCGGCTTCAGCATCGACGGCACTCCCGGCTGGTTTCGAGTTGCCCCGTTGCCAGGGCAGAACGCGCTGGAACTGCGCTGTCGCCTGGCCTCGCCCGCGCATCTGGATCAACTCGAACAGCGCGTGCGGCGCATGTTCGACCTCGACAGCGAGCCCGAGGCGATTGCCTTGCACCTGAGCACTGACGAACTGCTCGCGCCGCTGCTGCTGCGCAATCCCGGCCTGCGCCTGCCGGTGGCGTTCGATCCGTTCGAACAGGCGGTGCGCGCCATCGTCGGCCAGCAGGTCACGGTCAAGGCGGCGGTCACCATAGTCGGGCGCCTGGTACAGCGTGTCGGCGCACGGATCGAGACGCCGGAAACGCTGGGCATCAGCCATCTGTTCCCCTCACCACAGGCACTTGCCGAGGCCGACCTGAGCGGCATCGGCATGCCCGGCAAACGCGTGCAGTGCCTGCAGCATTTCGCCGCGCGCATTGCCGATGGCAGCCTGAAACTGCATCTGGACGACGGCAGTGCAGCACTGATCGAGCAGCTATGCGCACTGCCAGGCATTGGCCCGTGGACAGCGGAGTACATCGCCCTGCGCGCGTTCGGTGAGGCCGACGCCTTTCCCGCCAGCGACCTGGGTTTGCTCAAGGCGCCGGTATGGGGAGCGGAAGGTATCGATGCGCGCCGCCTGAAAGCACGCGCGGAAGCCTGGCGCCCGTGGCGCGCTTATGCGGCGGCGCATCTCTGGCATAACTATTCGGGAGGCTGAGTCATGCATTACCGCTACCACGACAGCCCCGTCGGCCCGCTACTGATCGCAGCCGACGACAGCGGCCTGCAATTGCTGTTGATGGAGCTGGACAGCCGGCCCTGGCGCATCGAAGACCATTGGCAGCCCGCTGGCCGTGAGCTGGACGCCGTGTGCAGTCAGCTCGATGAATACTTCGCCGGCAAGCGCCGTCAGTTCGAATTGCGCCTGGCGCCGAGGGGCACGGCATTCCAGCAGGCGGTCTGGCAGGCGCTGTTGACCATTCCCTACGGTCGCACCTGCAGCTATTCGGAGCTGGCCAATGTCATCGGCAGACCGCAGGCAGTACGCGCGGTGGGGACAGCCAATGGCGCCAACCCCATCTCCATCATCGTGCCCTGCCACCGCGTGATCGGCCGGGACGGCAGCCTGACCGGTTATGCCGGTGGCCTGCCGCGCAAGCAGCAGCTGCTGGAACTCGAGGGTGTATTGCAGCCGGCTCAGGCGCAACTGGCTTTGTAACCAGGCTCTTTACGAAAAGTGCCTAGGGCGCGGGTATGCGCGCCAGAGGCTCTGCACGCGGACGTAGGGGCAAAGCCAGAATCAGCCCTTCACCCGACGCCGGAAAGATGCCGGTCAGGGCGGTGATATTGACCTGATGGGAAACCAGCACCAACGGCGCGCCAGCAGGCAGTTGGTTGACCGAGCGAATCAGCTCGGCGGTCTGCTCGGCACCATCCTCGGGCTTGCCGAAGAACGAATCCAGCGCCGCGAATGGTTGTACCGGGCCGCGCTGCATGTTGCTGGCCGTGTCCAGCGCGCGGCACCAGCGACTGCTGAGAAGCCGCGGCTGTTCGATCCCCTGACGCGCGAGCAACTCGCCCCAGCGCCGGGCCTCGGCACGCCCTTGAGCATTGAGGTTGCGCTGGGTTTCGCATTGTCCCAGGCGAAAGTTCGCCGGGTCGCCCGTACCCGGCGCGGTGGCGTGACGCATGAGTATCAGCGCACGACCTTCGCGCAATGCCTGCCAGGCATCGGCGTTATCTGCCGCCACACTGAACAGCGGCAGCAGCACCAGGGCCAGCAGCCACAGGCGAGTCATATTCTGACGTTGCCGCGCGGCCCCATCAGCGCCCAGATGATCAGACCGATCACCGGCAACAGCACGATCAGCAGAATCCATAGAATCTTGATTCCAGTTTCCGCGTTGCTCTTGACCACGTTGATGATGGCCCAGATATCCAGGGCCAGGATAACCAGGCCGAGCAGCCCATTGAAGGTGGAACCCATGACGACACTCCTGTCTGAAAGGTTGCCTGCATAGGATAGTCGTTGATTGGCTGGGGTTCCCTCAGTCCCCTAGGCGCGGAAAGCGGCTGGCGATATCGTTACCGGTGCGTTCTGGTGTGTCTTCACTCGGGCTCAGGCGCACCGCCAGCACGTGCGGTTCTTCACCCAGGTCGAACCAGTGACGAGTGCCAGCCGGCAGCGTCAGCAGGTCGCCACGCTCACCCTGCAGCACATACACGTAGCCATCCAGATGCACGCTGAGCTGGGCGAAACCACCCAGGAACAACCAGGTACTGGCGCTAGACTGCACTTGCTCGTCCAGATACCGAGCGCGCAGCTCCAGTTTCTGCGGATGATTGCGCTGCAGGTTGAACAGCTCCTGCTGCACATGCCCTTCCTTGCCCATGAATGCCTGCAGCCACAGACCATAGGCCGCATCGAACTCGGCCTGCTCGCAACCAGGGCGCAACGCAGCCGGCAATTCCAGCTGGCGATAGTCGATGCCCACCGCGGACAGGGTGCTGGCGATATCGTCGGCGTGGTTGAGAACCTTGTTCGGCAGTTCCGGGGAGGTGTGCAGGTGGACGGCGAGGCTGCTCATGAAGGGTTCACTCGATTCGGGGCCGCTCGAGCGGCAGACGGGTGGCAATAACGAAGGCTGCCAGCAAGGCTACCAGACTGGCGATGGCGAAGGTCCAGGCCGGACCCAGGCCCTTCCAGCTGTAACCGGCATACAGCGCGCCCAACGCACCGCCGATGCCAGCCAGGCTGACATAGAGCGCCTGGGCCTGGCCCTGCTGGCGGTCCGCAAAACTGCGTTGCACGAAGTGGATGCAGGCGGCATGGAACGCGCCAAAGGTGGCGGCGTGCATGCACTGCGCCAGCAACAGAACCGGCAGGTACTGGGGCAGACTGCCCAGCAGCAGCCAGCGCACGGCGGTGATCAGGAAGCTGGCCAGCAGTACCGCGCGCAGTGAGTAGCGCTGCAGCAGGCGCGCCATGACCAGAAACAGCAGGATCTCCGCCACCACCCCCAGCGCCCAGAACAGACCGATGGCGCCACGGCTGTAGCCAACGCCCTCCAGGTGCAGAGTGAGGAAGGTGTAGTACGGACCGTTGCTCAGTTGCATCAGCCCGACGCAAACGTAGAACGCGAGGATGCCGGGGCGGCGCAATTGGCGCACAAAGCCCTCCGACTCCAGCGTGCTCGGGCGCAGCACAGGCTGTGCATTGGGCACCCAGAAACTGCTGACGACGATACCGGCCATGATCACCAGCAGCGCCGCCGGATACGCGTCCAGGCTCAGCCACTCGAACAGCAGGCCGAGGCCGACCACGGCGACGATGAAGCCGATGCTGCCCCACAGGCGAATCTGGCTGTAACGCGCCGCCTGCTCGCGCAGATGGGCCAGGGTGATGACCTCGAACTGCGGCAGCACCGCATGCCAGAAGAAGGCGTGGGTGGCCATGATCAACGCCAGCCAGGCGTAGCTCTGGCTGAAGAAGATGCCGGCGAAGCAGACCAGGGTGCACAGCGCGCCGAAACGCACGATCAACAGGCGCTGACCGGTGTGGTCACCCAGCCAACCCCAGAGGTTCGGTGCCAGGCAGCGCATCAGCATGGGAATGGCGATCAACTCGCCGATCCGCGCCGGGGAAAAGCCCAGGTGGTCGAAGTACAGCGCCAGGAACGGCGCCGTACCCCCGAGCAGGGCGAAGTAGAAGAAGTAGAAGCCGGACAGCCGCCAGTAAGGCAGGGCCGCGCGCGCCCAGGTCACAGTTGTGGCAGCACCGGCGTGGTGACACGCACGTCGGCGTTCTGCGCGCGGTGACGCAGCAGGTGATCCATCAGCACGATGGCCATCATCGCTTCGGCAATCGGCGTGGCGCGGATGCCGACGCAGGGGTCGTGGCGGCCCTTGGTGATCACATCCACCGGGTTGCCATCGACGTCGATGGAGCGACCCGGCGTGGTGATGCTGGAGGTCGGTTTGAGCGCCAGGTGGGCGATGATCGGCTGGCCGCTGGAGATACCGCCGAGAATGCCGCCGGCGTTGTTGGAGATGAAGCCCTCCGGGGTCAGCTCGTCGCGGTGTTCGGTGCCACGCTGGGCGACGCAGGCGAAACCGGCGCCGATCTCCACGCCCTTGACCGCGTTGATGCTCATCAGTGCATGGGCCAGTTCGGCGTCGAGGCGGTCGAAGATCGGTTCGCCGAGGCCCGGCATCACCCCTTCGGCGACCACGGTGATCTTCGCGCCGACCGAATCCTGGTCACGGCGCAGCTGATCCATGTAGGCCTCGAGCTCCGGCACCTTGTCCGGGTCGGGGCTGAAGAAGGCGTTCTGCTCGACGCTGTCCCAGGTCTTGAACGGGATTTCGATAGGGCCGAGCTGGCTCATGTAGCCGCGGATGACGATGCCCTGGCTGGCCAGGAATTTCTTGGCGATGGCGCCGGCCGCCACGCGCATGGCAGTTTCGCGCGCCGAGCTGCGGCCACCGCCACGGTAGTCGCGGATACCGTACTTGTGGTGGTAGGTGTAGTCGGCGTGGGCTGGGCGGAACAGATCCTTGATCGCCGAATAATCCTTGGACTTCTGGTCGGTGTTGCGGATCAGCAGGCCGATGGAGCAACCAGTGGTCTTGCCCTCGAACACGCCGGAGAGGATTTCCACCTCATCGTCTTCCTGGCGCTGCGTGGTGTGGCGGCTGGTGCCCGGCTTGCGGCGATCGAGGTCACGCTGCAGGTCTTGCAGAGTAATCTCGACACCAGGCGGGCAACCATCGACGATGGCGACCAGCGCCGGGCCATGGCTTTCGCCAGCGGTGGTGACGGTGAACAGCTTGCCGTAGGTATTGCCGGACATGGGAAGACGCTCCGCGAAATTCAGCATCGGCCTGCCACTGCGCAGGCCCGATTCACAAGGTGGGCGAGTATACCTGCCACCTTCTTGCAGTTCACCCCGAACCTTGGCCCGCGGCCAGCGTCCAATACCAACCTGCCACTACCCTACCCTCATCATGCTACGAGCCCTGCTCTTGTCCCTCACCCTGATCACCGGCCTGGCCCAGGCCAACACCACCCGACAACTGCCCATCAGCCTCGACACCGACCAGGGCACCCTGTACGGCAGCCTGCTGGTGCCGCAAAGCGACAAGCCGGTGCCGGTGGCGCTGCTGATCGCCGGTTCAGGCCCCACAGACCGCAATGGCAACAACCCTCAAGGCGGCCATAACGATGCACTGAAGAAGCTGGCCCAGGTCTTGGCGCGTAATGGCGTCGCCAGCCTGCGCTATGACAAGCGCGGCGTCGCCGCCAGCCGCGCCGCCACGCCGGACGAAAAGGACCTCAGCGTCGAGCGCTATGTGGCCGATGTCGAAGACTGGGCCAGGCTGCTCAGGGACGATCCGCGTTTTGATCGACTGATTCTCATCGGTCACAGTGAAGGCGCACTGATCGCCGGCCTGGCCGCGCCTGGCAGCCAGGCCGATGCCCTGGTGTCCATTGCCGGCCCCGCCTACCCCATCGGCCAGGTGCTGGACATGCAACTGGCCATGCGCCTGCCGCCGCCGCTCCTGGCCGAGAGCCGGCACATCCTCGCCAACCTGATTCGCGGCAAGCTGCAGCCCGAGGTGCCCAAGGAACTGCAAGCGATCTATCGCCCCAGCGTACAGCCCTACCTGATCAGCCTGCTGCGCCAGGACCCGGCGGAAAACTTCGCCGCGCTGCAGATTCCCGCACTGATCGTGCAAGGCACCCACGATGCCCAGGTCAGCCCCGACAACGCCGAAGCCCTCAAGCAGGCCAAGCCCGATGCCGAACTGGCGATGATCGCCGGCATGAACCACGTCATGCGCATCACCCCGGCGCCCTGGAACGAACAGCTGGCGTCCTATGACGATCCGCAGCTACCCTTGGCCCGTGCGCTGGGCGAACGGATCCTGTCCTTTATTCGCTCCAGTGCTGAGGAAAATGGCCGATAACGCATCGAAGGCCACCGAACGGTACACAGGACGCCCATGAGCGAAAACCCAGCCCCGCAGGCACCAGCGCCAGATGCCGAAGCTGCGACAAGCGAAACGCCTGCCGCACCGCATCCCTGGGCGGACCTGCCAGCCGAGCAAGTCAGCCTGCTGCGTCTGGCGCCACTGCCCGTCGACCGGGAAACCGGTCCGCGGCCACTGCGCTTCGTCCAGCTTGGCCGGGTGGAACGCCACGCCAAAGACACGAGCCTGCTGCGCCTGACCATCCAGGTGCCCGGCCAGCGTCTGCATCGCCACAACAACCTGCTGGAGGTCTGGGCCGACCATCAGCGCAAGGAGGTTCGCTTCGGCCCGGACAAGGGCCTCAGCGTGGAGCCGGCCAATCGCGGCCTGGGGCGCTTTCTCATGGCCCAGGGCATTGCCTGGGCGCGCAAGCAGTACGCGCACTATCAGGTCGAGGGCGCCGCCCTGCCGACCAAGGACAATTTCAACGACGCCGCCCGCGCCCGCCGTGACCACGCGCTGAAGGCGCAGGGTTTCACCATCGAGTACAGCGACCCGTTGCAACTCAAACCCTTCTACAGCGTACCGCGAGTCAGCTCGCTGCATGGCGACTGGCATGCCGAGAAGGTGCAGATCATCGAGTTGCTGGATGCCGCTGCGATGCTGCAGCAGGCCGACCAGACGCTGCAGGAGCAGGACGTCAAACTGCGCAAGCTGGAAGATCGGCTCGAGCGTCTCAAGCGTGAAGACAGTGGCCTGCGCTTCACCATCACCTGCCTGGTGGCGTTCAGCCTGTTTCAGGCGGGTCTGCTGATCTGGATCGCTACACGCTAGCGGCCCTTGGTGCGCGCGGCGCACCCTACGTCAACCGTAACTCCCGTAGGGTGCGCCGTGCGCACCGGGGTATCAGGCTTCGATACGCGAACGAAACAGCTGCAGATGCTCACGACACTGCTTGGCCGCCAGCAGGAACACGCCGTGCCCGCCACGCTGGAAGTCCAGCCAGGTGAACTCCACTTCCGGGTACAACGCCTCGACATGCACCTGGCTGTTGCCCACTTCGACGATCAGCACGCCACGCTCGGTCAGGTGATCGGCCGCTTCAGCCAGCATGCGTCGCACCAGATCCAGGCCATCATGACCGCAGGCCAGGCCCATCGCCGGCTCATGCTGGTATTCGGCCGGCATGTCGGCGAAATCCTCGGCGTCGACATAAGGCGGGTTGGATACGATCAGGTCGAAACGCTGCCCCGGCAACCCGGCGAAGCCATCACCCTGCACGCAATAGACGCGCTCCTCCAGGCCGTGGCGCTCGATGTTGAGGTTGGCCACCTCCAGCGCGTCGAACGACAGATCGCCCAGCACCACTTCCGCTTCGGGGAATTCGTAGGCGCAGGCGATGCCAATGCAGCCGGAACCGGTGCACAGATCGAGGATGCGCGACGGTTCGGTAGGCAGCCAGGGGGAAAAATGACGGTCGATCAGCTCGGCGATCGGCGAGCGCGGCACCAGCACACGCTCATCGACGACGAAGGGCAAACCGCAGAACCAGGCCTCGCCCAACAAGTAGGCGGTGGGTACGCGCTCTTCGATGCGGCGCTTGAGCAGCGCCTGCAGGTGGGTGTGCTCGTCGTCTTCCAGGCGGCAATCGAGATAGGCGTCGGAGATTTCCCAAGGCAGGTGCAGCGCGCCGAGCACCAGCTGGCGGGCTTCATCCCAGGCATTGTCGGTGCCGTGGCCGAAGAACAGTTGCTCGGCCTGAAAACGACTGACGGCCCAGCGGATGTAATCACGCAGGGTACGTAAACGGGTAGTGAGAGCAGTCACGGGCGGCCTCCGGGTGAAAAGTGCGGAAGTTTAGCCCAGTGCGGGTGGCCAGCGCATGAATGACGGGTTAACGAGTGTTCATGAGCGCTCGCGCTTCTTGCGCAGTGCATCATCATCAGGACGGCGCAGCTCGCGCAGAACGGCGATGGCCACGGCGATGGAGAACAAAAGCCAGAAATGCGGGGAAAACTGCGACAAAAGTGACATGGCAACTCCTTTTGCGTACGACCCTGAGTCCTTCAGGGCAGTTCCGATTCTGCTCCGGCAAAATGCACCGAGCAAGCCTTGGCGCAGATAGAGGTTCACAGAGCGCCCTGGCAAGCGGACAATGGCACATTATCACCATCAGCCAGGAGCCCGAGATGTCCCATCCGCAAACCATGTTCCAGCTCACCGGTCGTGGCCACGCACCGGCCAGCCTGAACAATGCGACCCTGCTGATCATCGATGCCCAGGAAGAGTATCGCAGCGGCGTCCTCGCGCTGCCGGGCCTGGACCCCGCACTGGCAGAGATCGCCAGTCTGCTGGCAGCAGCGCGCAGTGCCGGTGCCGACATCGTTCACGTCAAACACCTCGGCATTCCCGGCGGCCTGCTCGACCCCAGCGGCCCACGCGGTCGTCACCTGCCGGAAGCAGCCCCGCTGGCGGGCGAGATCGTCGTGGAGAAACGCCTGCCCAACGCCTTCGCTGGTACCGAGCTGCATGACCGCCTGCAGGCGCTCGGCCATCTTGACCTGATCGTCTGCGGTTTCATGACCCATTCCAGCGTCAGCACCACCGTGCGCGCCGCCAAGGACTACGGGTATCGCTGTACCCTGGTCGATGCTGCCTGCGCTACCCGCGACCTGCCTGCACCGGATGGCAGCGTGATAGCCGCCGCCGAGGTGCACCGCATCGAGATGATCGCCTTGGGCGACAATTTCGCCACCTTGGTGCCGCACGCCAAATCGCTGGTGTGAAACCTGTAGCAGTATCGCCAGCGCTGCGGAACCCGGACGCGACCAGCCGGTCATACCGGCGATAAGTCAAAGGAAATCGGAATGAAGCTGTCCGACGATTTCGATGCACGCCGCTTGCGCCCACGCCGGCCGAAAAACTGGCGCCTGCGTATCGGGGCCGGCCTGGGCGCCCTGCTCGCCGCCTTCGGCATTCTACTGGCGATGGCAGGCGTCGCCTCGCTGGCAGGCCGAGCGCCAGTACTGGGTACGCTCAACGACTCCACCGGCGAGGCCACCGTCCTGCTGCTGCTCGGCCTGTTCCTGTTGTGGGCCGGCATCGCTTTCTGGCGTCGCTGTCGCAGACGCCTGCGTCGCCCCAGCGATCTGAGCCTGTCGCCATCATTGATGAAAAAGCGCGACTGATCACCCGAAAACACAGCACCAAAAACCGTAGGAGCCGGCTTGCCGGCGATGCTCTTCTTCAATCGAATTGATGATCGCCCGCAAGCGGGCTCCTACAAATTCGTCTTTCTACGCTTACACGGCTGGCATTTGGGTAAAATGCCAGCCTGTTTCGCGGAGCCACCGATGCAAGACGACGACTTTTCCCTGTTCCAGGCCGAGCTGCGCGGCGTCAAGCCGATCAAACACGACCGCGCCGATACCGGCAAACCCAAAACTGACCGTAAACAGTTCAACACCCTGCGCCAGGCTGCGACCATCAGCCAGGGCGAGATCAAGGTGGACGGGCTGTCCGACCAGTTCGTCATCGACGTTGGCGCTGAAGACCCGCTGTACTGGGCCGGCAACGGCGTGCAGGACGGTCAGATGCGCAAGCTCAAGCTGGGCCAGATTCCGTTCGACGGCAGCCTCGATCTGCACGGCATGAGCGTCGAGAAAGCGCGCGACACGCTGTGGGGGTTTCTCGCCGAAGCCACCAAGCTGGAAATTCGCTGCGTACGCGTCACCCACGGCAAGGCGGTGCGCATGGATGGGCGCAAACCGATGATCAAGAGCCATGTGAACACCTGGCTGCGCCAGCACCCGCAGGTGCTGGGGTTCAGCTCCTGCCTGGCCAAGCACGGCGGCACCGGCGCGGTGTACATCATCCTCAAGCGCACCATGATGGATGGTCGCGACGAGTAATCAGAGAATCTGGCACTCTTGCCAGGCCCCTGTCGGCGCCCTACCCTGCGCCCATTCGATACCCAACAGGATTTTCCATGTCCCTGGAACAACAGTACACCGCGATCCTTGGCCAGCTTGGCGAGGACGTTTCCCGCGAAGGCCTGCTGGACACGCCCAAGCGCGCCGCCAAGGCCATGCAGTACCTCTGCCGTGGCTACCAGCAGACGCTGGAAGAGGTCACCAATGGCGCGCTGTTCAGCTCCGACAACAGCGAGATGGTGCTGGTCAAGAACATCGAGCTGTATTCGCTGTGCGAGCATCATCTGCTGCCGTTCATCGGCAAGGCTCATGTTGCCTACATTCCCAACGGCAAGGTGCTGGGCCTGTCCAAGGTAGCGCGCATCGTCGACATGTACGCCCGCCGCCTGCAGATCCAGGAAAACCTCAGCCGGCAGATCGCCGAAGCCATTGAGCAGGTCACCGGCGCACTCGGCGTGGCCGTGGTCATCGAAGCGCAGCACATGTGCATGATGATGCGCGGCGTGGAGAAGCAGAACTCCTCCATGGTCACCTCGGTGATGCTCGGCGAATTCCGCAGCAACCCGGCGACCCGCGGCGAATTCCTCAATCTGGTTCGTTGAGCCAAGCCCCAGACGGCGGCCGCTCACTTCGGTGAACGGCCGTCGGCACTTCAGGAGTTAGAAAGATGTTGCTCAAAGCCCTTCGTATCGGCCTGGGTCAGCTCGTCGTGTTCGCCGACTGGATCAGCCGCCCGCGCAAGCTAAAGCGCAGCCCCGAGGCGCAAGCCGAAGTCGAGCGCGCCACGGCCAATCTGGCGCTGTACCAGTTCCACGCCTGCCCGTTCTGCGTCAAGGTGCGGCGCACCCTGCACCGCCTGAATCTGCCGGTGCAGTTGCGCGACGCCAAGAACGACGCCACGCATCGTCAGGCGCTGGAGCAGCAAGGCGGCCGCATCAAGGTGCCGTGCCTGCGCATCGAGGAAAACGGCCAGAGCACCTGGCTGTACGAGTCCAAGGCGATCATCGCCTATCTGGATCAGCGTTTCGCCGGTTGAGCCGCGCTTTCATAGGAGCCGGCTTGCCGGCGATGCCTCTGCGTAAAGGATCGCCGGCAAGCCGGCTCCTACAGGTTCAGAGTTCGACACCTAAACTTCGCCCAGTCCTGTAGCCCGGATGCAATCCGGGAACGGTCAAGCCTCTGGTGGCGCTGCAGAGCGCAATCAGAACGTAGGGCGGGTGAAACCCGCCAGCGCGCCAATGGCGGGTTTCACCCGCCCTACGCTTCAATGCCGTAGGTCTTGAGCTGGTCGAGGAACTGCGCTTCGTCCAGCACCTTCACCCCCAGCTCGCCGGCCTTGGCCAGCTTCGAGCCGGCACCTGGCCCGGCCACCACGCAGTGGGTCTTGGCCGAGACAGAACCGGCCACCTTGGCGCCCAGGCTCTCCAGCTTTTCCTTGGCCACGTCGCGGCTCATCACTTCCAGGGTGCCGGTGAGCACCCAGGTCTGGCCGGCCAGGGGCAGACCTTCAGCGACTTTCTTCTCGCTTTCCCAGTGCATGCCGAAATCGCGCAGCTGCTGCTCGATAGCGCGCGCGAGCTGGGCATTATCAGCATTGTCGAAGAACTCGCGTACAGCCTTGGCCTGTTTCTCCGGCAGGGCCTGACGCATGTCCAGCCAATCGCCGCCAAGCACGCCTTCCAGGCTGCCGAAACGCTCCGCCAGCTTCTGCGCCGCACCTGGGCCAACAGAGGGAATATTCAGTTTGTCGAGCATGCCCCCAAGGGTAGCGACGGCCGAGAACTCGGCGCTCAGCTCTCCCTCTTCCTGCAGTTCGAGACCGCATTCACCCAGCAAGGCGCTGATCACCTGCTGATTGTGTTCATCCTCGAAGAAGCTGTGGATCTCGTGCGCGACTTCCAGACCAATGTCTGGCAGATAGGTCAGCACTTGCGGCAGTGCCTTGCGCACACGCTCCAGCGAGGCCAGGGAGCGCGCCAGCACCTTGGCGGTTTCCTCGCCCACATCGGGGATGCCGAGCGCATAGATGAAGCGCGCCAGGGTCGGCCGCTTGCTGTCCTCGATGGCCTTCAGCAGCTTGTTGCTGGAGACATCGGCGAAGCCTTCCAGGCCGATGATCTGTTCGAAGGTCAGTTTGTACAGGTCAGCCGGCGAAGCGATCAGCTTCTCGTCCACCAGTTGCTCGATGGTCTTGTCGCCGAGGCCTTCGATATCCATGGCGCGACGCGAGACGAAGTGGATGATCGCCTGCTTGAGCTGCGCCTGGCAGCTGAGGCGACCGACGCAGCGATACACCGAACCTTCGCTGATCGACTCCTTGCCCTTGCTGCGCTTGACCAGTTGCGTGCGCTCCACCGCCGAGCCGCACACCGGGCATTGCTCGGGAATGTGCACCGGGCGCGCGTTCTCCGGGCGACGTTCGGGCACCACGGCCATCACCTGCGGGATCACGTCGCCAGCACGGCGGATGATCACCGTGTCACCGATCATCACGCCCAGGCGCGCCACCTCATCCATGTTGTGCAACGTGGCGTTGGCCACCATCACACCCGCCACCTTGACCGGATTCAGACGCGCCACTGGCGTCACCGCACCGGTACGCCCGACCTGAAATTCCACGTCAAGCAGCTCGGTCAGCTCTTCCTGCGCCGGGAACTTGTGGGCGATGGCCCAGTGCGGCGTGCGCGCACGAAAGCCCAGCTGTTGCTGGTCCTCGATATTGTTGACCTTGAACACCACGCCATCGATGTCATAGGCCAGGCTCATGCGCCGCTCGCCGATATCTCTGTAGTAATCCAGGCAGGCCTCGACGCCCCTGGCCAGCTTCAGTTCGCGACTGATGGGTACGCCCCAGGCCTTGAGCTGCTGCAGCATGGCCACCTGGGTGCCCGGCAGCTCCCCGCTGACCTGACCAACGCCATAGCAGCAGAACTCCAGCGGGCGGCTGGCGGTGATCTTCGGGTCGAGCTGACGCAGGCTGCCGGCAGCGGCATTACGCGGGTTGGCGAAGGTCTTGCCGCCGCTCTCGGCCTGGCGTGCGTTGAGCTCCTCGAAGCCCAACTTGGGCATGAATACCTCACCACGCACCTCCAGCACCTGCGGCCAGCCCTCGCCCTGCAGCTTGAGCGGCACGTTGCGGATGGTGCGCACATTGCTGGTGATGTCTTCGCCGGTGCTGCCGTCGCCGCGCGTGGCGCCGCGCACCAGCTGGCCGTTCTCGTAGCGCAGGCTGACGGCCAGACCATCGAGCTTGGGTTCGCAGCTGTACTCGATCTCGGCGCCGCCGCCGAACAAGTCGCCGCCCTGCACGCCGAGGCCGTTCTGCACGCTGCGGTCGAAAGCACGCAGATCATCCTCTTCGAAGGCATTGCCCAGGCTGAGCATCGGCACTTCGTGACGCACCTCGCCGAAGGCGCTGAGCGCCTCGCCGCCAACGCGCTGGGTCGGCGACTCCGGCGTGACCAGCTCCGGATGCTCGGCCTCCAGCGCCTGCAGTTCGCGGAACAGGCGGTCGTACTCGGAATCGGGCACGCTCGGCTCATCCAGCACGTAGTAACGGTAGTTGTGCGCGTCCAGCTCGTTGCGCAGTTCGGAAATACGTTGGGCGGCGTCGGTCATGCTCGGTCTCTCAAACGAAAAGAGCAGCCTTGGCTGCTCTCTTTCGACTTCGTGTACGGGTCAGCGTTTCTGGGTCAGTTGCCGGCGCTCGAATTCGACGATGCGCTGGCGATAGTGTTCGATGGTCTGCGCAGTCATCACGCTGCGCTGGTCGTCCTTCAGCTCACCGCCCAGCTCGTGGGCCAGCTTGCGTGCAGCAGCGACCATCACGTCGAAGGCCTGCTTCGGATGACGCGGGCCAGGCAGGCTGAGGAAGAAGCTCACCGCGCGGGTGCTGAAGCCTTCGATATCGTCGAGATCGAAGGTACCGGGCTTGAGCGCATTGGCCATGGAGAACAGCACCTCGCCATTACCCGCCATGCTCTCGTGACGATGGAAGATGTCCATCTCACCGAAGCGCAGACCGCTTTCGAGGATGTTCTGTAGCAGCGCCGGGCCCTTGAAGCCGAAGTCGTCGCGGGCGACCACGTTGATCACCAGCACCTCTTCTACCGGTGCGGCATCGGCAGCCGGCTTGGAGGTTTTCTTCGGCTCGACGGGTTCGTCATCGACCGGGTTGAGCAGAGTCGGCACCGGCTCATCGACGGCCAGGTTGAGGTCGCCTTGCTGCGGTTCGTTGCGCGGACGACGTGGCAGGTCCTTGGCAGTCATAGACGGCAGTTCGTCTTCGTCCAGCTGCGGCTCGTGGTCGCGATTTACCACACGTGGCGTACTGAGCAAATCTGGGTCACTGTCGTCATCAGGCATGTTGGCGAAGCTGCGGTCGAGCCTGAATTTGAGCTTGCCCTTGCCACCGCGCATACGGCGCCAGCCGTCGAAAAGGATGCCAGCGATAACGATGATGCCAATAACGATCAGCCACTCGCGCAGACCGAATTCCATGAAATACCTGACCCTTAAAAATTCTGGTGAAAAAAAGATCCAATCAACCGGATCACAACTCGACTATAAAACGCGGCGCCAACTTCATGTTCTATCTGACGTTTTCCGCGTGTAACAAAAGTGGGCAATAAGCTAGCACGACGAAAGGCAACTTTACACAGGGAGCCACATAAGGTTTTGCCTGTATTCAGTTAATCTCGCGGCGCTCTGCCATCACGCCTCCACCATCGCCAGCGCCTCCTCGACATCCACCGCCACCAGACGCGAGCAACCCGGCTCGTGCATGGTGACCCCCATCAACTGATCGGCCATTTCCATGGCGATCTTGTTGTGGGTGATGTAGATGAACTGCACCGTGGCTGACATCTCCTTGACCAGTCGCGCGTAGCGCCCGACGTTGGCATCGTCCAGCGGTGCATCCACTTCGTCCAACATGCAGAACGGCGCCGGATTGAGCTGGAAGATGGAAAACACCAGTGCCAAAGCTGTCAATGCTTTCTCTCCACCGGAGAGCAAATGAATGGTGCTGTTCTTCTTGCCCGGGGGCCGCGCCATGATGGTCACACCGGTATCGAGTAAATCTTCGCCGGTGAGTTCCAAATAAGCGTTGCCGCCACCGAAAACTTTTGGGAAGAGCGCCTGCAAACCGCCATTGATCTGATCGAAGGTGTCCTTGAAACGATTGCGCGTTTCCTTGTCGATCTTGCGGATGACGTTCTCCAGGGTTTCCAAGGCCTCGACCAGATCTGCGTCCTGCGCATCCAGGTAGCGCTTGCGCTCGGACTGCTGCTGATACTCGTCGATGGCCGCGAGGTTGATCGGCCCGAGACGGGCGATGCGCGCGGCCATGCGCTCCAGTTCTTCTTCCCAGGTGCTCTCGCTGGCTTCGGCCGGCAGCGTGGCGATCACCCCGTGCAGGTCGTAGTTGTCCTCGGCGAGCTGGTCGGCCAGCGCCTTGCGCCGCACGTTGAGCGACTGCCAGTCCATGCGCTGTTGCTCCAGCTGGCTGCGTAGCAGTTGCGCCTGTTGTTCCGCCTGGGTGCGGCGCTTCTCCGCGTCGCGCAGTTCGCGATCAGCGTCCTCCAGCGCCAAACGCGCCTGACGCAGTTCGTCGTCCACCGCCATGCGCCGCTCGAGCAGTTCCTCGAGCTTGATACGCAGCTCTTCCAGCGGCGCTTCGCCCTCTTCCAGATTCAGCGACAGTTGCTCGCGTCGCTCGTGCAGGCGCTCGGCCTGCATCTCCAGACGCTCCAGCGCCTGACGGGTGGAGTCGTGCTGCGCCTTGAGCGAGCCGACGCGCACCGCCAGTTGATGGGCATGGTCCTTGTGCTGACGCGCGTCCTGGCGCACACGGTCGAGACGCTCGCGCAGACTGTCGCGGCTGGCCAGCAGGCTCTCACGCTGCTCGTTATCCAGCGCCATGGCGTCCAGCGCATCCTGCAATTGCAGGCGCGATTCGCCCAGTTGCTCCTGCTCGATCTCGCGCTGCTCGGCCGCTTCCTGCAGTTCGTCCTGCAGACGGCGACGGCGCAGGCCCAACTGCTCGGCTTTGGCCTGGCTGGCGGACAGCTTTGCCTTCAGCTCACTTACCTGGCGCGCCAGTTCCTGGCCATGACGGCGTTGCTGCTCACGCTGTTCTTCCTGAAGACGTTGCTCGTCGCGCAGCGCCAGCAGGCGTTCATCCAGTTGCGCCAGGGCCGCCTCACGTTCCTCGCGCTCCAACTGCAAGCGCTCCAGCTCCTGGCCACGAGCCAGCACACCGCTATCGGCCTCGGCGGCGCGACGCACGCGCAGGAAATGCCGGCCGACCCAGTAGCCGTCGCGGCTGATCAGGCTCTCGCCATCGGCCAGTTGCCCACGAGCGGCCAGCGCCTGCTCCAGGGATTCGACCGGGCGCACGCCGGCCAGCCAGGGCGACAGGTCATGGCTCGATTCGACCTTGTCCAGCAGGCTACCGGCACGGCGCGCGCCGCCCTTGGCGGGGCTGGCCAGGCGCAGTTCGCCCTGCTCCAGCGCGGCGAAATCCAGCCCGGCGAAATCGTCCAGCAGCACGGCCTGCAGGTCGGCACCGAGCACGGTTTCCACCGCCAGCTCCCAACCGGCTTCCACCCGCAGACCTTCGGCCAGGCGCGGGCGTTGCAGCAGGTTCTGCTCACGCAGCCACTCGCCAGCACCCTGCCCCGGATCGAGCGCCGCCTGTTGCAGCGCCTCCAGCGAGGCCAGGCGACCGCTCAGGCGTTGCAGCTCACCCTGCGCCTGCTGCTGGGCCTGACCGGCCTGCTGCAATTCCTCGCGCAGTTGCTGCAGGCGCTCGGCCTGTTGCTCTTCGGCCAGGTGCAGGGCTTCCTGCTGCAACTCACCGGCAGCGAGCTGTTCGTTCAGTTCGAGAATGGCGGCGTCTTCGGGGTCGGCCACCAGTTGCTGCAATTCTTCGTTAAGACGACGCTGGCGTTCTGCCAGACGCTCCAGGCTCTGTTCCAGCTGGGCGATGCGCGACTGCTGCACTTCGGCCTGGCGACGCGGCTCGGCGCTGCGCTGGTTGAAACCGTCCCACTGCTCCTGCCAGCCGTGCATGGCGACTTCGGCCTCTTCCAGGCTGGCAGCAGACTCCTCGGCAGCAGCGGCGGTCATCTCCTGCTCGGGCAGGAGCATTTCCAGCTCTTCACCGAGGGTGGCCAGCAGGGTGCGGTCGTGGCCTAGGTGCGACTCGGTTTCCAGACGCGCCTTTTCTGCCTCGCGCAGGTCATCCTGCAACTGGCGCAGGCGCTGCTGGCCATGCTGGATGCTCTGCTCGACGCGGGCGATATCGCCACCCACGGAATAGAAGCGGCCCTGCACCAGGTTGAAGCGCTCGCTCAATTCGTGATGGCCATCGCGCAGGCGCTCGATGCTGGCGTCGGCGCTGCGCTGCTCGGCCACCAGGGCCTCGAAGGCCACTTCCTGATCGCCGATCACCTGCTCTCGGCTGCCGACCTGCTGGTTCAGGCTCTGCCAGCGCAGGGCCAGCAGTTGCGCCTTGAGCTGGCGCTCCTCGGCCTTGTATTCCTGGTACTTCTCAGCCGCCTGGGCCTGACGGTGCAGACGCTCGAGCTGGCGCTCCAGCTCTTCGCGCAGGTCGCTAAGGCGCTCCAGGTTCTCCTGGGTACGGCGGATGCGGTTCTCGGTCTCGCGGCGGCGCTCCTTGTACTTGGAGATGCCGGCGGCTTCCTCGATGAAATTGCGCAGCTCCTCGGGCTTGGCCTCGATCAGCTTGCTGATCATGCCCTGCTCGATGATCGAGTAACTGCGCGGCCCCAGGCCGGTGCCGAGGAAGATGTCGGTGATATCGCGGCGCCGGCACTTGGTGCCGTTGAGGAAGTAGGTGTTCTGCCCGTCGCGGGTCACCCGACGGCGAATGGAAATCTCGGCGAAGGCCGCGTATTCGCCCACCAGCGAGTTGTCGCTGTTGTCGAAAATCAGCTCGATGGAGGCCTGGGTCACCGGCTTGCGTGTGTTGGAGCCGTTGAAGATGACGTCGGTCATCGACTCGCCACGCAGGTTCTTCGCCGAGCTTTCACCCATCACCCAGCGCACGGCGTCGATGATGTTGGACTTGCCGCAACCATTGGGCCCGACCACCGCCGCCATGTTGCTGGGGAAGCTTACCGTCGTCGGATCGACGAAGGACTTGAAGCCCGCCAGCTTGATGCTCTTCAGGCGCATCGGGGCTTAGCGCTCGGCCAGGGTTGCCAGCACCAGCTGGCAGTTGTGCTGACCGTAGGCTTGCAGCACTTCGCGGGCACGCTCGTTGTCACGGACGATGATCGCCTGCAGCAGGCTGGCGAAGGTGCCCATGAACTGGCCCATCTCGCCTTTGCGCCGCTCCAGCGCCAGGTGGTAGGTGCGGCTGATGGCCGGCAGCAGGTTCTCCAGGGTTTCCTGCAGGTACGGGTTGTCGGCGAAGGGAAAGGCCGCACGCATCACGTCGAAGCTGTTCTCGACGAAGGCGCCGATATCGCCACGCTCCAGGCTGGCCAGCAGGCGCTGCTGGATATCGATGAAGGGCGCCAGGTCGGTCTCCACCTTCCAGCGCTCGATCACCGCACGCGCCAGCATGATGTAGAGCTCGATGCTCAGTGCGTAGAGGCTGGTGACGTGGTGCGGGGTCAGTTCGCTGACCTGGGCGCCTCGGCGCGGCAGGATCACGATCAGGTGGCGACGTTCGAGAATCAGCAGCGCTTCGCGCACCGAACCACGGCTGACGTTGAGGGCCTGGGTAACCTTCTGCTCCTGAATGCGCTCACGTTCCTTGAGCTCACCGCGAATGATGCGTTCGGCCAGGTAATGGGCAATTTGCTCGGCGAGGCTGTCCGGGGCCTTGAACGTCATGACATTCCTTATTTGCGTCGATCCAGGGGCAGGCGGTCGAGTCTGGGAGCCCCGCCACGGCTGGGCGGGAGCAAGAAAATCTGGCGGCGAGTGTAACACAGGGTGTTACCCCGCCAAGGGTCCCCGCGGGGCACTTTCCGTTCTAAAGGTTGGCCGTGGAAGTCTGGTCACGAAAATGGATTGTCCTACAATCCGAGGTAAAACCCAGAACAATAATGACTTGGAGAATCCGATGTTCGAACGCCTGCCGTCGCGCTGGATGCTGGCCCTGAAGAAGATCGGCTACTGGATCTGGCTGATCCCGGTACTGGGCATCCCCCTCAGCTATTACTGGTCGCAGGGCAGCGCGCACGCCGACGCCTGGCCCTGGCTGGTGATCAGCGTGGTGTTCGGTGTCATTCCCTTGCTGGACTTCATTGTCGGTCGCGACCCGGCCAACCCGGATGAGTGCGACGAAGTGCCGGCCCTCGAAGCCCAGGGCTACTACCGACTGCTGAGTCTGGCCACGGTGCCGCTGCTGCTGGCGATGCTGGTGTGGAGCGGCTGGATATTCGCCAGTTACGAGGGCTGGAGCTGGGTCGGCCAGCTCGGCTGGGTGCTGTCGGTCGGCACGGTGATGGGCGCCATCGGCATCACCGTGTCGCACGAGCTGATCCACAAGGACCCGACACTGGAGCAGAACGCCGGCGGCCTGCTGCTGGCAGCGGTGTGCTACGCCGGCTTCAAGGTCGAACATGTGCGCGGCCATCACGTGCATGTATCGACGCCCGAAGATGCCTCCTCCTCACGCTTCGGCCAGAGCCTATACGCCTTTCTGCCGCATGCCTACAAGCACAACTTTCTCAACGCCTGGAAGCTCGAGGCCGAGCGTCTCAAGCGGCGCAGCTTACCGGCCCTGCATTGGCGCAACGAGCTGATCTGGTGGTACGCCATCAGTGCGCTGTTCCTACTCGGCTTCACCCTGGCCTTCGGCGCGCTCGGCGCCCTGTTCTTCCTCGGCCAGGCGGTTATCGCCTTTACCCTGCTGGAGATCGTCAACTATGTCGAACACTACGGCCTGCACCGGCGCAAACTGGACAACGGCCGCTACGAGCGCACCAATGCGCACCACTCCTGGAACAGCAACTTCCTGCTGACCAACCTGTTTCTCTTCCATCTGCAGCGCCATTCCGACCACCACGCCTATGCCAAGCGCCGCTATCAGGTGCTACGCCATTTCGACGACAGCCCGCAGTTGCCCAATGGCTACGCCGGAATGATCGTGCTCGCGGTGTTCCCGCCGCTGTGGCGCGCCGTGATGGACCCCAAGGTGCGCGCCTACTACGCCGGCGAAGAGCACCAACTGAGTGAGTCGCAGCCGACCTGAGCACCCAGTTCGAGCACACCCGATCAACCCCGGCAGCGCAGGCTTCCGGGGCTTCGTTTGTCACCTAGGGTGCGCCATGCGCCCACCATTTCGACTTCGACCGGCTGGTGCGCACGACCCAGGCGGCCCCGCGCGCGCCTACGAAAGTCCCGCAGCAGAGCCCTCGCTGGCACGAAAACCGCTACTCTCAGAGCATAAATCCCGCCCGCCGCGCTCATAACCGAAACGCATGACAAGCAGCTGACCACGAGGTCAAATATTTGTTGACCCAAAAGTCAGAAAACTCTAGATTGCCTCCATGGCCAATCACGTCCGGGCCTTGCAATGCGTGCACATACCCGGCGAGCCACCGATTCATAACAATAAAGTGCCTGGAGGTCGTCCTTGATCCAGTTTTTACTCAACCGGGAGCTGCGCACCGAGCATGCCCTGGACCCCAACGTCACCGTGCTCAACTACCTGCGTGAACACGTCGGCAAGACCGGAACCAAGGAAGGCTGCGCCTCCGGCGACTGCGGTGCCTGCACCGTGGTGGTAGGCGAGCTCGATGGCGACCGCGTTCGTTATCGCACCCTCAACTCCTGCCTGACCTTCGTCTCCAGCCTGCACGGCAAGCAACTGATCACCGTCGAAGACCTCAAGCACCAGGGCAAGCTGCACAGCGTGCAGCAGGCGATGGTCGACTGCCATGGCTCACAGTGCGGCTTCTGCACCCCCGGCTTCATCATGTCGCTGTTCGCCCTGCAGAAGAACTCCACCGGCTACGACAAGGGCCAGACCCTGGAAGCCCTGGCCGGCAACCTGTGCCGCTGCACCGGCTACCGCCCGATCATCGACGCCGCCGAGCAGGCCTGCTGCCAGAAGCAGCCGGATCAGTTCGATGCCTTCGAAAGCGATACCGTGGCCCGACTCAAGACCATCGCCCCGCGCGAGACCGCCGAGCTCAACAGTGGCGACAAGCGCTGCCTGGTGCCGCTGACCGTCGCCGACCTGGCCGACCTCTACACCGCCAACCCGGAGGCACGCCTGCTCGCCGGCGGTACCGACCTGGCCCTGGAGGTCACCCAGTTCCACCGTGAACTGCCAGTGATGATCTACGTCGGCCATATCGAGGACATGAAGCGCATCGAAGTGACCGACAGCGCCATCGAAATCGGTGCAGCCGCGGCACTGTCCGACTGCTACGAAGCGCTGTCGCGCGAGTACCCTGACTTCGGCGAGCTGCTGCACCGCTTCGCCTCGCTGCAGATCCGTAACCAGGGCACCCTGGGCGGCAATATCGGCAACGCTTCGCCCATCGGCGACGCCCCGCCCCTGCTGATCGCCCTCGGTGCGCAGATTGCCCTGCGCCAGGGCAACACCCGGCGCATCCTGCCGCTGCAGGACTACTTCCTCGACTACAAAGTGACCGCCCGCCAGGAAGCCGAATTCATCGAGAAGATCATCGTGCCGCGCCAGCAGGCCAATCAGGCGTTCCGCGCCTACAAGGTGTCCAAGCGCCTGGACGACGACATCTCCGCCGTCTGCGCCGCCTTCAACCTGACTATCGTCGACGGCGTGGTGCGAGATGCACGCATCGCCTTCGGCGGCATGGCCGCCATCCCCAAACGCGCCAGCGCCTGCGAAGCGGCCCTGGTCGGCTCGGCCTGGTATCCGGGCGTGATCGAACGCGCCTGCAACGCACTGGCTGAGGACTTCACCCCGCTGTCGGATTTCCGCGCCAGCAAGGAATACCGCCTGCTCACTGCCCAGAACCTGTTGCGCAAGTTCTTCCTGGAGCAGCAGTCGCCCGAGATCGAAACCCGGGTTACCGCTTACGCCTGATGGCGCAGTGAATTGGTCCGCCGCCGGCGCGCCCGGCGGCATGCGAAGTTTTGGAGGCGAAGATGTCCAGTCATATCGAACACAAATCCCAGGAAGAGCTGGCAGCCCTGTTCCGCGCCGGCATGACCAGCGGCGTCGGCCGCAGCGTCAAGCACGAGAGCGCGGACAAGCACGTGTCCGGCGAGGCGGTCTATGTCGACGACCGCCTGGAGTTCCCCAACCAGTTGCACGTCTATGCGCGCCAGTCGGACCGTGCCCATGCGCGCATCCTGCGCATCGACACCCGCCCCTGCTACGAGTTTCCGGGCGTGGCCATCGCCATCACCAAGGATGACGTGCCGGGCCAGCTGGATATCGGCCCGGTGGTCGCCGGCGACCCGCTGCTGGCCGACGGCAAGGTCGAGTACGTTGGTCAGGTGGTGCTGGCGGTAGCCGCTGACAGTCTGGAAACCGCGCGCAAGGCGGCCATGGCCGCCATCGTCGAATACGAAGACTTGGAGCCGGTGCTCGACGTGGTCGAGGCCTACCGCAAGAAGCATTTCGTGCTCGCCAGCCACACCCACCGCATCGGCGATTCGGCCAGCAAACTGGCCAGCGCCCCGCGTCGCCTGCAGGGCACCCTGCATATCGGTGGCCAGGAGCACTTCTACCTGGAAACCCAGATTTCCTCGGTCATGCCCACCGAAGATGGCGGCATGCTGGTCTACACCTCGACGCAGAACCCCACCGAGGTGCAGAAACTGGTCGCCGAAGTGCTCGGCGTGCCGATGAACAAGATCGTCATCGACATGCGTCGCATGGGCGGCGGTTTCGGCGGCAAGGAAACCCAGGCCGCCGGCCCGGCGTGCCTGTGCGCGGTGATCGCGCACCTCACCGGCCGCCCGACCAAGATGCGCCTGCCGCGCATGGAAGACATGAGCATGACCGGCAAGCGTCACCCCTTCTACGTCGAGTACGACGTCGGCTTCGATGACGACGGCCTGCTGCACGGCATCGAGATGGACCTGGCCGGTAACTGCGGCTACTCGCCGGACCTGTCCGGCTCCATCGTCGACCGCGCCATGTTCCACTCGGACAACGCCTACTTCCTCGGCAACGCCACCATCAACGGTCATCGCTGCAAGACCAACACCGCGTCGAACACCGCCTACCGCGGCTTCGGCGGCCCACAGGGCATGGTCGCCATCGAGGAAGTGATGGACGCCGTGGCGCGCCACCTCGGCAAGGACCCGCTGGAAGTGCGCAAGCTTAACTACTACGGCAAAACCGAGCGTAACGTCACCCACTACCACCAGACCGTCGAGCACAACGTTATCCACGAGATGACCGCCGAGCTGGAACAAAGCTGCGAGTACGCCAAGCGTCGCGAGGAAATCCGCGCCTTCAATGCCAAGAGCCCGGTATTGAAGAAAGGCCTGGCCATGACCCCGGTGAAGTTCGGCATCAGTTTCACCGCCACTTTCCTCAACCAGGCCGGCGCACTGATCCACATCTACACCGACGGGTCGATCCATCTCAACCACGGCGGCACCGAGATGGGCCAGGGCCTCAACACCAAGGTCGCGCAGGTCGTCGCCGAAGTGTTCCAGGTCGATATCGAGCGCATCCAGATCACCGCCACCAACACCGACAAGGTGCCCAATACCTCGCCGACCGCGGCCTCCAGCGGAGCTGACCTCAACGGCATGGCGGCGAAGAACGCGGCCGAAACCATCAAGCAGCGCCTGGTGGACTTCCTGGTGCGCGAGTACAAGGTCACCCCGGAAGACGTGGAATTCCGCAACGGCCAGGTGCGCGTGCGTGATCACTTCCTGTCCTTCGAGGAGATGATCCAGAAGGCCTACTTCGGCCAGGTCTCGCTGTCGTCGACCGGTTTCTACCGCACGCCGAAAATCTACTACGACCGCGACAAGGCGGCCGGCCGCCCCTTCTATTACTACGCCTACGGCGTGGCCTGCGTGGAAGTGCTGGTCGACACCCTGACCGGCGAATACCGCATGCTGCGCGGCGACATCCTGCACGACGTCGGCGACTCGCTGAACCCGGCCATCGACATCGGCCAGGTCGAAGGCGCCTTCATCCAGGGCATGGGCTGGCTGACCATGGAAGAGCTGGTGTGGAACGCCAAGGGCAAGCTGATGACCAACGGCCCGGCCAGCTACAAGATCCCGGCCATCGCCGACATGCCCATCGACCTGCGCGTGAAGCTGGTGGAGAACCGCAAGAACCCGGAAGACACCGTGTTCCACTCCAAGGCCGTGGGCGAGCCGCCGTTCATGCTCGGCATCGCCGCCTGGTGCGCCCTCAAGGACGCCGTGGCCAGCCTGGCAGACTACAAGGTGCAACCGCAGATCGACGCCCCGGCCACACCTGAGCGCGTGCTCTGGGGCGTGGAGCAGATGCGCAAGCTGAAAGCACAGAGCAAGGCAGCCAGCACTGCCGAGGTCGAACCTGCCTGACGCCGATACAGCCTCAGGCTGCCATGGGAGGGGCTTTAGCCGCGACTGTCGCCGCTGAAGCGCCTCCCACAGACTGCGAATGAATGATGAATGGGTGTACAACAATGACAAAACACACCGAACCGAATAACCCGCCCGCTCGCCCGGCACCGGCCCCCATTCTCGACCCGTCGCCGAGCAACTGGCGCCTGCCGCGCCCGGGACAGACCACGCCTTCCTGGAGGCTGAGCAAATGAGCTGGATCAGTGCCCTCGCCGAGCTGCAGCAAAAAGGTGAAGCCTGCGTGCTGGTGACCATCATCGAGGAACGCGGCTCGACACCGCGTAATGCCGGCTCGAAGATGGTGGTCACCGCCGAGCGCATCTTCGAGACCATCGGCGGCGGCCATCTGGAATACAAGGCCATGGAAATGGCCCGCGAGATGCTCGCCAGCCGCTGCCAGGACACCCGCCTGGAGCGCTTCTCCCTCGGTGCCAGCCTGGGCCAGTGCTGCGGCGGCGCCACCGTGCTGCTGTTCGAGCCCATGGGTCAACCACAGGCGCAGATCGCCGTGTTTGGCGCCGGCCATGTCGGTCGCGCACTGGTGCCGCTACTCGCCAGTCTGCCGTGCAAGGTGCGCTGGATCGACTCGCGGGAGAATGAATTTCCCGAGCACATCCCCGCCGGCGTGGAGAAGATCGTCAATGACGAAGTGGTCGACGAGGTGGAGAACATGCCGCCCGGCAGCTACTACATCGTCATGACCCACAACCACCAGCTCGATCTGGAGCTGACCGCGGCGATCCTCAAACGCGGCGACTTCGCCTACTACGGCCTGATCGGCTCGAAGACCAAACGCGTCAAGTTCGAGCATCGCCTGCGCGAACGCGGCTTCGAGGACACGCTGATGGCACGCATGCGCTGCCCCATGGGCCTGGCCGAAGTTAAAGGCAAGCTGCCGGTGGAAATTGCCGTGTCCATCGCCGGCGAAGTGATCGCCACTTACAACGCCAGCTTTGGCCAGGACGTGAAGAAAGGCGAATCCAGCGTCGCCAAGCTGCTGCCGGCCTCGCGCCGGTCCTGACTCTGCCTAATTCGCAGCGCGCCCAGTAGGGTGCGCCGCGCGCACCAATAACACCGCATTGCCCATGGTGCGCACAGCACACCCTACGCACTGCCTGCCCCAATCGAGACGTAATAGATGACCACCAACATCAAAGCCTACCGCGCCGCCATCCTGCACAGCCTTGCCGACCCGGCCGTGGTCGGTGTCGAGCAATCCTATGAGTATTTCGAGGACGGCATCCTGCTGATCGAAAACGGCAAGGTCGCCCAGGTTGGCGCGGCTGCCGAGCTGCTGCCGAAGCTGGCCGGTGTCGAGGTCCAGCACTACCGCGACGCGCTGATCACCCCCGGTTTCATCGACACCCATATCCACTACCCGCAGACCGGCATGATCGCCTCCTACGGCGAGCAGTTGCTGGACTGGCTCAACACCTACACCTTCCCTACCGAGCGGCAATTCGAAGACAAGGCGCATGCCAGCGATGTAGCGGCGATCTTCCTCAAGGAACTGTTGCGCAACGGCACCACCACCGCCCTGGTGTTCGGCAGCGTGCACCCGCAGTCGGTGGATGCCTTTTTCGAGCAGGCCGATAAGCTCAACCTGCGCATGATCGCCGGCAAGGTGCTGATGGATCGCAACGCCCCGGACTACCTGACCGACACCGCCGAGTCCGGCTACGCTGAGAGCAAGGCGCTGATCGAACGCTGGCACGGCAAGGGCCGCCTGCACTATGCGGTCACCCCGCGCTTCGCCCCGACCAGTACGCCGGAGCAACTGGAGCTGGCCGGCAAGCTGCTGGGCGAGTATCCGGACCTGTACATGCACACCCACCTGTCCGAGAACCGCCAGGAAATCGAATGGGTCAAGGAACTGTTTCCCGAGCGCAAGGGCTACCTGGACGTCTACGACCACCACAAGCTGATCGGCCCGCGCGCGGTGTTCGCCCATGGCGTGCACCTGTGCGACGACGAGTGCAAGCGCCTCGCCGAAACCGGCTCGGCCGTGGCCTTCTGCCCGACCTCCAACCTGTTCCTCGGTAGTGGCCTGTTCGACCTGAATAAGCTGGAAGCCCATGGCGTGCGCGTCGGCCTGGGTACCGACGTCGGCGCCGGCACCAGCTTCAGCCAGCTGCAATCGCTGAACGAGGCGTACAAGGTGATGCAGCTGCAGGGCAAGAAGCTCGACCCGTTCAAGTCGCTGTACCTGGCCACCCTGGGCGGCGCCAATGCGCTGTACCTGGACGACCAGCTGGGCAACTTCCTGCCCGGCAAGGACGCCGACTTCCTGGTGCTGGACTACAACGCCACGCCGCTGATCAGCTACCGCATGCAGCAGGCCAGGAGCCTGGAGGAACGCCTGTTCGCCCTGACCATGCTCGGCGATGACCGTGCTGTGAAGGAAACCTTCGCCGCGGGTGTATCGGTGCACCAGCGCTGAGCGCAGGGTGCGTGGAGCCACCTAAAGTGAGGCCGGATGCTACTCCGCGTAGGGTGGATTAGCGGCGCTGAACGCTAATCGTAAAGGCGCGGATGAGAGCGGTGCGCCCCGTAATCCACCAGGCGATGGAACGCGTTGCGCCGATGGTGGGTTACGCCGCATCTAGCAAGGTGCTGTGGCCAGTAGCGGTGATAAGCGGCTAACCCACCCTACTGAAACTGAGCGCGGAGCTACCTTAAAATTGGATAGGCGGACGCCAACTTGTGGGAGCCCCGCCCCGGGGCGAAGTTGCTACCAACCCAATTCGCCGCGAGGCGCGGCTCCTACATAAGCGTCGAAACAGCTGCAGAGCGCCGACACCACCAATGAAAAAGCCCCGCTGCTCGCGCAGCGGGGCTTTCTTGTTACACACAACGAATCAGCGATTGGCAGCGCTGCGGCCGGGCTTCTTCTTGGTCTGCAGCAGATGCGAGAACACTGCGTGCAGGTCGTCCGAGGCGCTTTCCTCGTCCAGATTGAGCTTGCTGTCGATGTGATCCATGTGATGCATCATCAGGTGCACCGCACGCTCGGCATCGCGCGCCTCGATGGCGTCGATCAGCTGATTATGCTCGTCATAGGAGCAATGCGAGCGGCTGCCGCTTTCGTACTGGGCGATGATCAACGAGGTCTGCGACACCAGGCTGCGCTGGAAGCTTACCAGCGGCGCATTGCGTGCGGCCTCGGCCAGCTTCAGGTGGAACTCGCCGGACAGGCGAATACCCGCACCGCGATCGCCGCGCGAAAAGCTGTCCTGCTCGTCCTTGACCATCTGCCGCAGCTCGGCCAACTGCTCGGCTGTCGCGTGCTCGACGGCCAGTTCGGTGATGGCGCGCTCTACCAGGCGGCGTGCATAGAAGATCTGCCGAGCTTCTTCGACGCTCGGGCTGGCGACTACCGCACCGCGGTTCGGGCGCAGCAGTACCACACCCTCGTGGGCCAGGCGTGACAGGGCGCGGCGAATGATGGTGCGACTGACGCCGAAGATCTCACCCAGCGCCTCTTCACTCAGCTTGGTGCCGGGCGCCAGACGCTGCTCGAGAATGGCATCGAAGATATGGGCATATACGACATCGTCCTGAGTCCCGCTGCGGCTGCTTTTGCCCACGCGCGGCTGCTTCTTGAGAGGCTGCAATTGATCGTTCATTCTGGCTCGCGTCAATGAGAGTCGGCGACACTGCGACTCTACTGTGTTCTACCCGGTAGCTGACAAGCTCCGAGCGAAAAAACATCAGAAAAAAATTAAGACAATTGTACACAAGTCAATCAGCCCTCACACCCTTCGTTGTATGACGTCGTAGCTGACCCTCGCCCGCATATCACCCACCTCTGAGCGCAGAACAACAAATTCTTTCTTTATATACAGCCGTCCTCTCAGTTCATTAGCGGCTAAGAACCCGGTCAGGCTGCTAAGGCCGACGCTCGATCGAGCGTCGGCCTCAGCCAAGCAAAAATCCTATCCATCTGTTTTATAAGCATTTTAATTAAAGCCCTGAAGGGATTGTCGCCAAATCCATGCGCTTTTCCATCCGCAGGTTCGACTGGTGCGATTAATGCAACATTAAAAACATTAATTGCATTTTTTGTATACAACAGCATAATCGCGCTCGAGTGACTTCTTGACCGCTCGGTCAACAACTTAGCCAGGAAGCACCACCGAAAACACCGCCTGCCTCAGAGAGCATTGTTCTTGCGCAAGGCTCTGGGCGGTACACAACAAGAGAGATGAGGAGTACCCGCTGTGGAAAGCGTCAAACAAGAACAACACGCGAATCAACTGGCAAGAGGTGGCCTGCTCGACCGCTTCTTCAAACTGACCGAGCACCGCACCACCATCAAGACCGAGCTGCTGGCCGGCCTGACGACCTTCGTCACCATGGCCTACATCATCTTCGTCAATCCCAACATCATGGCCACTGCCGGCATCGATCATGGCGCCGCCTTCGTCGCCACCTGCATCGGGGCGGCCCTGGGCTGCTTCCTGATGGGCCTGTACGCCAACTGGCCAGTGGGCCTGGCGCCGGGCATGGGCCTGAACGCGTTCTTCACCTACACCGTCGTCGGTGAAATGGGCTACAGCTGGCAGATCGCACTGGGCGCGGTGTTCATCTCCGGCGTGCTGTTCATGATCATGAGCCTGTCGAAGATCCGCGAATGGCTGCTCAACAGCATCCCGATGAGCCTGCGCTTCGCCATGGGTGCCGGGGTCGGCCTGTTCCTCGGCCTGATCGGTCTGAAGACCGCCGGGATCGTCGTCGACAGCCCGGCCACCCTGTTGACCATGGGCTCGTTCAGTAACCCGTCGGCGCTACTCGCCGCCGTATGCTTCCTGATGATCGCCGTGCTCAGCCACCGCAACGTGTTTGGCGCCATCCTCTTTAGCATGCTCGGCGTGACTGCCATCGGCTGGGCACTCGGCCTGGTGGAATACGGTGGCCTGGTGTCGATGCCGCCGAGCCTGGCCCCGACCTTCCTGGCCATGGATATCGCCGGCGCGTTCAACGTGGCGATGATCAGCGTGATCCTGGCGTTTCTCTTCGTGAACATGTTCGACACCGCCGGCACCCTGATGGGCGTCGCCCACCGCGCCAACCTGGTAGATGAGGATGGCAAGATCCAGAACCTGTCCAAGGCGCTGAAAGCCGACTCTACCTCGAGCGTTGTGGGCGCCATGGTCGGCTGCCCGCCGGTGACCAGCTACGTGGAAAGCGCTGCAGGCGTCGCCGCGGGTGGCCGTACCGGCCTGACCGCCATCACCGTCGGCCTGCTGTTCCTCGCGGCGATGTTCTTCGCCCCGCTGGCTGGCATGATTCCGGCCTACGCCACCGCGGGCGCGCTGATCTACGTAGCAATGCTGATGATGAGCGGCATGGCGCATATCGATTGGAAGGACCACACCGATACCATCCCAGCTATCGTGACCGTGGTGATGATGCCGCTGACCTTCTCCATCGCCAACGGCATCGCCCTGGGGTTCCTCACCTACGCCACGCTGAAACTGCTGACCGGCCAGAGCGACAAGGTATCGCTGAGCCTCTATGCGCTGTGCGTGATCTTCATCGCCAAGTTCGCCTTCCTCTGACGGCAAACACCCCGCGCTGATCGAAGCCCCGGCCCTGTGCCGGGGCTTTTCGTTTGACCGTTCAATACCTCTTGTTGGCGCAAGGCAGCGGCCCAAGCGCCTCAGCCCGTAGCCCGGATGCAATCCGGGGATAGCTTCGATACTCCCGGATTGCATCCGGGTTACCGCGAGGCGCATCGCCGGCCCATGGGCATGCACTCAGTACAGGGAGCAGCGGTTGCCAAGGCAAATCCGGCGGCGCGAGGGGCGTACAGAAACTGGCAGGCAAAGGGGCTATGGGGTGAATCGTCCGCGATGCATGAGACGCGGCAATGCGTAGGCCGGGTTAGCGGCGCTGGGGGTCGTTATGGGGATCGCCACGCAACCTGGGCGCCGCGTAAGCCAACATTGCGGCGCGGCGGCAGACCGCCATGGTGGGTTACGGCGCTGGGGGTGGTGGTGTTTGCCTGATCCAGGTTCGCGCCTAACCCACTCTACAAAAGCCGGTCAACAACACAGCCCTGAAACACAGCCCAAAAAAAAGCCCGCAGTGTGAGCGGGCGTAAGGACTCAAACGAGTCTGAGGGTGACAAGCATTCGTCTGGCAGGCGTCTGGCCCGCCAGTCACTCAGCTACCGCGGTAGGTGGAGTAGCTGTAAGGAGAAATCAGTAGCGGCACGTGGTAGTGCTCCTGGCCGGCATCGATGCCGAAGCGCAGGACCACGACATCGAGAAATGCCGTATCCGGCAGTTTCACGCCACGGGCGCGGTAGTAGTCGCCAGCGTGGAAATGCAACTGGTAGACGCCCGTGCGGTAGTCATCACCCTGCAGCACCGGCGCATCGCAACGGCCGTCGTGGTTGGTGGTAACGCTGTTGATCAGTTCCAGCTGCGCGCCTTCGACGCGGTACAGCTCGACCTTGATGTCACTCCCTGGGCAGCCGTGCGCGGCATCCAGTACATGTGTAGTCAAACGTCCCATGGGTCTCGGATGCCCGCGGCGCCTGGCGCCCTACGAACACCACACCTCCTCTACTCTGTTGAAATCGGCTCGTCGCAATGCTCCGACGCAGTGGCAGGATAGCACGCAGATCGAATATAAAACATTTTTCCAATAAATTGTACACAATAAATCCAATTGAAATGCTATCCATGCACCAAACCTGATCACTGCTCACATCATCGCCAGCCAGCAACCACGGCATAACCAGCACGCATTGCTGACCACCTCGGCAATTTTTTCGCTGTGGCACGCCGTAAAGAAAATGATGAAAAGTCGATTTACAAACGGCGACTAACTTTGTATACAATTACTCATCCCGGTCGCGTAGCCGTCGATTACCCGGCACGCAGTGACCGCAACGTTCCAGATAGGAAGACTGCAGTGAACGCTGATTACCCACGCGATTTGATCGGCTACGGCGCAAACCCTCCCCACCCGCACTGGCCGGGCGATGCCCGCATCGCCCTATCCTTCGTGCTCAACTACGAAGAAGGCGGTGAACGCAACATTCTTCACGGGGACAAGGAGTCCGAGGCCTTCCTCTCCGAGATGGTCGCCGCTCAGCCGCTGCAGGGTCAGCGCAACCTGTGCATGGAGTCGCTCTACGAGTACGGCAGCCGCACCGGCGTCTGGCGCCTGCTCAACCTGTTCAAGAAGCACGACATCCCGCTGACCATCTTCGCCGTGGCCATGGCCGCCCAGCGTCACCCCGAGGTGATCCGCGAGATGGTCACCGCCGGGCACGAGATCTGCAGCCATGGCTATCGCTGGATCGATTACCAGAACATGGACGAGGCCACCGAGCGCGAGCACATGCTCGAGGCCATCCGCATCCTCACCGAGCTGACCGGCGAGCGCCCGCTGGGCTGGTACACCGGCCGCCTGGGCCCGAACACCCGGCGCATCGTGCGCGAGGAAGGCGGTTTCCTCTACGACTCCGACACCTACGACGACGACCTGCCCTACTGGGACCCTGCCAGCACGGCAGAGAAGCCGCACCTGGTGATCCCCTACACCCTGGACACCAACGACATGCGCTTCACCCAGGTACAGGGCTTCAACAAGGGCGACGATTTCTTCGAATACCTCAAGGATGCCTTCGACGTGCTCTACGCCGAGGGTGAAGCCGGCGCACCGAAGATGCTGTCGATCGGCATGCACTGCCGCCTGCTCGGTCGCCCGGCGCGCCTGGCTTCGCTGGCGCGCTTCATCGACTACGTGAAGAGCCATGACAAGGTCTGGTGCGCCCGCCGTGTCGACATCGCCAGGCATTGGCATGCCACCCACCCCTTCCGCGCGACCGAACAAGAGAGCCGCCCATGAGCCGTTTCCAGACCCTGACCCCTTCCAAGCTGAGCCGCGACGCGTTCGTCGCAGCCTTCGCCGACATCTATGAGCACTCGCCCTGGGTCGCCGAGAAAGCCTATGACCTCGGCCTGGACGATAGCGTGGACGACATCGACAGCCTGCAGCAGCGCATGGCCGATATCCTCCTGTCCGCCAGTCATGAGGCGCAGCTGGCACTGATCAACGCGCACCCGGACCTGGCCGGCAAGGCTGCAGTGCGTGGCGAACTGACCGCCTCCAGCACTGCCGAGCAGTCCGGCGCCGGCATCCACGAATGCACCGCCGAGGAGTTCGCCCGCTTCACCGAACTCAACGACGCCTACAAGGCCAAGTTCGGCTTCCCCTTCATCAAGGCCGTCAAGGGCAGCAACCGCCATCAGATCCTGGCCGCCTTCGAGGAGCGCATTCACAACACGCCGGAGCAGGAGTTCCAGACCGCCCTGGCCGAGATCAACAAGATCGCCATGTTCCGCCTGCAGCAACTGTAAGCGCTGCAGCCCCCCCCACCCGAACAGAACAAGTAGAACAGCCATGCGTAGCCTGACCATCGAGCCCCTGAGCAAAGAAGCCTTCGCCCCTTTCGGTGACGTGATCGAAACCGACGGCAGCGACTTCTTCATGATCAACAACGGTTCCACCCGCCGCTATCACAAGCTGGCCACCGTGGAGACCGCACAGCCGGAGGACCAGGCCATCATCAGCATCTTCAGCGCCGAAGCACTGGAGATGCCGCTGACCATCCGCATGCTGGAACGCCATCCGCTGGGCAGCCAGGCTTTCATTCCGCTGCTCGGCAACCCCTTTCTGATCGTGGTCGCGCCAGTTGGCGATGTACCTGTATCAGGGTCCGTCCGTGCCTTCCTCAGCAATGGCAGGCAGGGCATCAATTACCATCGCGGCGTCTGGCACCACCCGGTGCTGACGATCGAAAAGCGGGATGACTTCCTGGTGGTTGATCGCAGTGGTTCCGGCAACAACTGCGATGAGCATTTCTTCAATGAGGACGAGCTTCTTCTCCTCAACCCCCACCAATAAGAGAAGCCCGGGGCTGGCGTGCCTATCCCGGGAAAGAGGTACAGATCGTGGAAGCACATTTCACCGAATGGCTAAACCTGGGCATCCGCTGGATCCATATGATCACCGGTATCGCCTGGATCGGCGCATCGTTCTATTTCGTCTGGCTGGAGAACAACCTCAACCGTAGCAATCCCCGTGAGGGCCTGTCGGGCGACCTCTGGGCGATTCACGGCGGCGGCATCTACCACCTGGAAAAGTACAAGCTGGCTCCGCCGAAAATGCCGGAGAACCTGCACTGGTTCAAATGGGAGGCCTACGCCACCTGGCTGTCGGGCGTCGCCCTGCTGCTGGTGGTGTACTACCTCAACCCCAGCCTGTACCTGGTCAAGCCGGGCGTCGAGCTGTCCCCGGCAATGGGCATCGCCATCGGCCTCGGTTCCATGGCGATCAGCTATGTGATCTACCACTTCCTCTGCGATTCGCCGCTGGGTAAACGCCCGGCCCTGCTAGGCGCCGTGCTGTTCGTGCTGATCATCGCCGCCGCCTATGGCTTCAGCCAGATCTTCAGCGGCCGCGCGGCGTACATTCATGTCGGTGCGATCATCGGCACCATCATGGTCGGCAACGTGTTCTTCACCATCATGCCGGCCCAGCGCGCGCTGGTTAAGGCCATCGAAACCAACACGACGCCCGATCCGCTGCTGCCGGCCAAGGGCCTGCTGCGCTCACGCCACAACAACTACTTCACCCTGCCGGTGCTGTTCATCATGATCAGCAACCACTTCCCGAGCACCTACGGCAGCCAGTACAACTGGCTGATCCTGGCCGGTATCGCGATCCTGGCCGTGCTGGTGCGTCACTACTTCAATACCCGCCACGACAGCAGCAAGTACGTCTGGACCCTGCCGGCCGCGGCGCTGGGCATGATCTGCCTGGCTTACGTCACCGGCCCGCAGACGAAATCGGTCAGCGCACCGGCAACGGCTCAAGCCCCGGCGATCAAGTACGCCCCCGTTCCTGCTACCGGCCGCCCTGGCAACCCCTCCACAACCAGCGAGCCTGCTGCAGAGGAAACCCAGGCAAAAGCCGATGCCAACGAGGATTCAACCACTGCCGCTGACAGCGCGCCACCTGCTGCCAGCACCGATTTTGCCCAAGTCGAAAGCGTGATCCACGAGCGTTGCACCGTGTGCCACTCGTCGAGTCCCACTAGCCCGATGTTCAGCACCGCACCGGCCGGTTTCATGCTCGACACCCCGGAGCAGATGAAGGCGCAGGCAGCCAAGATCCACGCGCAAACCGTGGCCACGCAGATCATGCCGCTGGGCAACATCACCCAGATGACCCAGGACGAGCGCGACCTGATTGGCAGCTGGATCGCCAAAGGCGCTCAGATCAACTGATTGCCACACATGTCGCGCTCATGAGTGGGCGCGACATCTTTTTACAGCCATGAACCGCCGGCAGCGCAAGCTGACCGGCGGTTCAGTTTTTTGTGCACAATCCATAAATAAATTGTTTTTAACCATGTCCACAAGTTGTATAGTCGGCACATCCTGACCGATCGGACAATTTTTCGATCGATCGGAGCAGAGGTGCCGTGAAGCCTCGTGTAAGCCCATGACCATATAAAAACAACTGGCAGGCTATGACATGACCACAGACCGCAACACCCAAGCCCCAGCTGCGCCTTCCGGCAACAGCGACCTCATCTATCAGCTGGACGACACGCCAGCTTTCGCCCCTGCCATCTTCGCGGCGCTGCAGCATGTGCTGGCCAGCTTCGTCGGCATCATCACCCCTACCCTGATCGTCGGTAGTGCGCTGGGCCTCGGCGCCCATGTGCCTTATCTGGTGAGCATGGCGCTGTTCGTTTCCGGCCTCGGCACCTTCGTCCAGGCCAAACGCATCGGCCCGATCGGCTCCGGCCTGTTGTGCCTGCAGGGCACCAGCTTCGGTTTTCTCAGCGTGATTCTCAGCGCCGGCTTCATCGTCAAAGGGCGCGGCGCCAGCGAGGAGGAGATACTCGCCACGCTGTTCGGCATCTGCTTCTGCGCCGCCTTCGTCGAGATTGCCTTCAGTCAATTCATCAACAAGCTGCGCAAGGTGATCACCCCGGTGGTGACCGGCACCATCATCTGCCTGATGGGGTTGTCGCTGATCAAGGTGGGCATGACCGATCTGGCCGGCGGCTATGGCGCGCCGGACCTCGGCGCCCTGCACCACCTGGCCCTCGGCGGCCTGGTGCTGGGCACCATCGTCCTGCTCAACCGCGCCTCCTCGCAGGTGCTGCGCCTGTCGGCGGTTATCATCGGCCTGACCCTGGGCTTTGCGGTCGCCTGGTTCACCGGCCGGGTGGACTTCGCCAACATGGCTGAGGTGCCACTGATCAGCGTGCCGCAACCGTTCAAGTACGGCTTCGGCTTCGACTGGATTGCCTTCGTGCCGATCGCCGTGATCTTCCTGATCACCCCGCTGGAAACCGCAGGCGACCTGACCGCCAACTCGATCATCTCCAAACAGCCGGTCAAAGGGCCGCTGTATATGCGCCGGATCAAATCCGGGGTGCTGGCCGATGGCTGCAACTCGGCGGTCGCTGCCATGTTCAACAGCCTGCCGATGACCACCTTCAGCCAGAACAACGGGGTAATCCAGCTCACCGGCGTAGCCAGCCGTCATGTGGGTTTCTACATCGCCAGCATCCTGGTGCTGCTCGGCCTGTTCCCGGTGGTAGGCGCGGTGCTGCAGCTGATGCCCAAGCCGGTGCTCGGTGGCGCCACCCTGATCATGTTCGGCACCGTCGCGGTGGCCGGTATCAAGATTCTCAGCGAAGCCGGCCTGCACCGCCGCAACGTACTGATCGTGGCCATTTCCCTGGGCCTGGGCCTGGGTGTAGCCGGCGTACCGGACGTGCTCTCGCACATGCCGGACGTACTGAAGAACATCTTCGGCTCTCCGATCACCATCGGCGCCTTCAGCGCCATTCTGCTCAATCTCTTCCTGCCGGATGATCCGCAACTGGAAGAAGAGGATGAAAGCGAATACGACCCCGAGGCGCACCTGCACACCGTGCTGCAGAACCGCCCGGACAATGCAGCCATCGACGACAACAGCCTCAAGACTCTCAGCCGCGACCTCGACCCGGCCGCCCGACCAAGCTGACCCCTGGCTTAGACCCAACTCCCGGCGGCATGCCGCCGGGAGACGCACGCTTGCACTCCAACAATAAGGAAAACCGATGAAACTCAAGCATCTGCCCCACTGCCTCGCCCTATCAGCCGGACTGTTCTCCGGCCAGCAGGCACTCGCTGGCGACCTGCTTTACTGGCAGGACAACAGCCTGTCGTATCTGTACGGCGAGAACTTCCAGCGCATGAACTTCAACGGCGAAGAACAGCGCACCCAGACCACCTTCACCTTCGAGCACGCCAGCGGCTGGGCCTGGGGCGACGTGTTCTACTTCCTCGACTACATCCGCGCCGACAACGTGCAGTCACGCGGCAGCTTCGACAACGGCACCTTCCGTCAGCATGACAAGAATTCCTTCTACTACATGGAGTTCTCCCCGCGCATCAGCCTGAGCTGGCTGACTGGGCAGAAGCTGGCCGCCGGCCCGATCAAGGACGTGTTCGCCGCCTTCACCTACGAGAAAGGCGAAGGCGGCCCAGGCCCGGAGAACTACCTGTACGGTGTCGGCCTGGACTGGGAAGTGCCCGGCTTCACCTACTTCAAGACCAACCTGTATCAGGTGAAGATCAATAACCACACCTTCTTCGCCGACAGTGACAGCAACGGCTACGCCACCCAGCTGACCGTCAGCGCGGCTTACCCGTTCAGCCTCGGCGATCAGGACTTCGTCGTCGACGGCTTCCTCGACTGGCGCTCGCCGTCGCGTGACGCCGGCACCCAGACCTCGGTCGGCTCCTCGATCCAGGTCAAGTGGGATGCGGGCAAGGCCCTGTTCGGCAAGGAACGCCAGCTCTACGTGGGCACCGAGATCAACATGTGGCGCGCCAAGTACGGCGTGAAACCGGTGGATGGGTCGGATGATCGTTTTGACCAGACCGCCGTGCAGGCACTGGTCAAGTATCACTTCTGATCACTGCCGCAACGCACTTGGCCGACGTCGGGTAGGGACAGCGGCCGAGTAAAAAGGGGGATGGGCGCTCGCGCCCTTCCCCCTTTTTCTTTGCGCCGAAAGATGACCGGTGCGCACAGCCACCTACCTCGGGCCGTAGGGTGCGCCGTGCGCACCGCCTTTATCAAACCGGCTTGAATCGCCGCACCAACCCAGCGCTCCGCAATCAGACCTGGCACCGCATCGGTGCAGAATCGGGCCGCCTATCAGGCTTCTTCATCAACGACTTGCAAGCATGCAACTGACCGCAAGGTCAAGTTTTTGATCACAATATTTCTATTTTTTGTGTGCAATTTGTCCGAAAGCCATATTCAGCAACGTATTTTCTGTGTACAAGACAGTCAGGTTCCCACCGAAATACTGTCGAAATGGCTGTATACATCGATTCAGTCATGACGCGAATACAAAATCGGAACGGAACCTGCAGACAAATCTCCTCATACGCCGCCGCGGCGCAAGAACAAAACTGGGAGCTGTCCATGTCCAACACCGAAGATTTTCGCATCAAGAACATTGATCCCTCACTACACAACGAGGATCTCGCGCCACTGGCTCCCGAGAAGCGCACCTGGGGCTGGTTCGAGATCTTCAACGTCTGGTCGAACGACATTCAAAGCCTGTTCGGCTATACCCTGGCAGCCACGCTGTTCATCTCCTACGGGCTCAATGGCTGGGCAGTGCTGGCCGGTATCGTCCTCGCCGGCTGCATCGTCATGGGCCTGGTGCAGCTGACCGGCAAGCCCAGCGTCAAGTACGGCATCCCCTTCCCGGTGTTCGCCCGCGCCAGCATGGGCGTGCGCGGTGCCAACTTCCCTGCGCTGGTGCGTGGCATCGTCGCCATCTTCTGGTACGGCGTGCAGACCTACTTCGCCTCCACCGCCGTGGCGCTGCTGCTCAACTCGCTGTTGCAGCCGCAAGACCCGGCCGTATACATGGGGCTGACCGCCATCGGCTGGCTGTCCTACGTGATCGTTTGCCTATTTCAGGTCGGTCTGTTCGTCTGCGGCATGAGCTGGATCACCCGCTTCCTCAACTGGGCCGGGCCGCTGGTCTATGTGGTGATGATCGCCCTGATGGGTCTGATCTGGTATCAGGCCGGCCCGAGTCTGCTCAGCGAGCTGGGCAACATCTTCAGTGGCACGGGCGAGTACAAGGCCGGCCCGGTGGCCGCGTTCTTCGCCGTGGTCGGCACCATGGTCGCCTACTTCGCCGCCGTGGTGATCAACTACGGCGACTTCGCCCGCTTCGTCAAAAGCGAGAAGCAGATGACCATCGGCAACTTCCTCGGCCTACCGGTGAGCCTGGCATTCTTCTCGCTGATCGCCCTGGTGATCACTGCAGGCACCGTGGTGGTGTTCGGCGAGACGCTGACCAACCCGACCGATATCGTTGCCCGGGTAGACAACCTGACCCTGACCATCATCGCCGCGCTGACCTTCTTCGCCGCGACCGTGGGCATCAACCTGGTGGCCAACTTCATCCCGCCAGCCTATGACCTGGCCAACCTGGCGCCGGCACACATCAGCGCCCGTACCGGTGGCTTCATCACTGCCGGCATCGCCTTCTTCATCGGCGCGCTGTGGGTGGCTTTCATCAGCAACGTCGGCATCGCCGCCTTCGTCGACACCCTGGGCGCCGTGCTGGCGCCGCTGTACGGCATCATCGTCGTCGACTATTACCTGGTGCGCCAGCGCAAGCTCGATCTGCAGCAGCTGTTCAGCGCGGAGGTCGGCTCGGCTTACTACTTCGACGGCGGCTGGAACCGCAAGGCGCTGATCGCCTTTGCCATCGCCTCGGTGTTTTCCGTCGCCTCGGTGTGGGCGCCCGTTCTTAGCCAGCTGTCGGGTTATTCCTGGCTGCTCGGCGCCCTGCTCGGCGCGCTACTGCACTACGGCCTGATGCACGGCCAGGCGCAGGCGCTGAAACGCGCCAACGCCAGTATCTGAACGATCACGGACGAGACGAAGCCGGCGCCTGTGCGCCGGCTTTTTCTTTCTGCCGCTCGAGAAAGTCCACCTTCCACTGTTCCAGACCGATGTAGTCGCTATCCAGGTTGGCCTCGACGCGATAGCTCGCCTTGAGCGCGGCAACCTGAGCCGAGCGCTCGGCAAGAAAGCGATCGAAACGCGCGATCAGCTGTGGATGACGAGCGCTGGACAGGTGAAAGCTGCCGCGGGTATGCGGCAACTTGGGATCAAAGACCAAAGCACCCGGTCGCGCCCGGATGTTGTCCAGATAATGGGTGGCCACCACCACGTTGAAGTAGGCGCCATCAGTGTCCTGTTTCAAGGCCTGGCGAATCATCTGGCGTAGATCATCGCTGTAGCTCAACTGGATCTGCCCACTGTCGATGGCATCTTCGTATCCACGCGGTGTCCAGCCCTGCACCATGGCCAGACGACGGATGTTCTCCAACGCCTGCCCCTGACGCTGCGGTGCCACCAGCACGCCGTCGACGTAATCGACCACCGGCTGGCTGTAGTGCAAGGTCATGCCTGCTTTCTGCGCGCCGGCCCAGTACGGGCTGTCGGGATACTTGAGATCGATCTCGCCGCGCTGCAGGGCCGGCAGCAACTGATCCACCGGCAACGCCTTGTAGCTCAGGCTGATACCGCTATCGACGGCGAAGGCATCCAGCACCTCACGAGCGAAGCCACGGTACTGACCCTCGCCATCGAGGCTGTAGTGCGGGGCGAATGGCAGGTCCTCGACGCCGACCACGTAGGTCTGCGCCAGGGCAGCGGGCGTCAGCAGAATGGTGGAAAACAGGCACAGTCGTACGGGCTGCATTGAGAGCCTCCTTATTGTTGTTTTGAGATTGCGGTGAGGGCTTAGTGTCGCGTCAGGCATAAGATGTCGGTCAGGCGCCAGGCCTGAGTAGAAGCCCCGCCTCGGGGCAAAGCTTTTCAGTCGTCTGAACCGGCCCATGCGCCGCGGGGCGCGGCTCCTACAAGGACTGTGCAGCCTGCTGTAATTGATGTGGCGGTCTCGGCCCATAGGCAACAGATTATTCGTCTCGCGACACTAACCGCCGGTCATGCTCATGAAGCGCACCACCTGCACCTGCTCGTCGGTGGCGAAATGGTGCCGCTCGGGCTTCAGACGCAACGCCTCGATCAGTGCCTGGCGTAGGCGCTCGCCGTCGCCCGGATGGGCGCGCAGCAAGCGCTTGAGATCCAGCGCGTTGTCGTGGCCGAGACAGAGCACCAGCTTGCCCTCGGCGGTGACACGCACACGGTTGCAGTCGCCGCAGAAGTTGTGGCTGTGCGGCGAGATGAAACCTACCTGGGTCTGCGTACCGACCACCTGCCAGTAGCGCGATGGCCCGCCAGTGACCTTGCTGCTACGCACCAGCGCATGGCGCTGTTCGATACGCTGGTGCACCTCGTCGCTGGAGCAGAAGGTCTGCTCGCGACTGTGGCTGACCACGCTGCCCAGCGGCATTTCCTCGATGAAGCTGATATCCAGGCCGCGCTCGATGGCGAACTCGACCAGATCCAGCACCTCGTCGTCGTTACGCCCACTCTGCACCACGCTGTTGAGCTTGATCCTGTCAAAGCCTGCGGCACGCGCGGCGTCGATGCCGGCCAGCACCTGGTCGAGCTTGTCGCGCCGGGTAAAGGCGGCGAAGCGCTCGCGCTGTAGTGAATCCAGGCTGATGTTCAGGCGCCGCACACCCGCCGCGCGCAACGGCGCGGCCATCTCCGCCAGTTGCGAGCCATTGGTGGTAATGGCCAGGTCATCCAGCTCGTCACGCTCACCCAGGCGCTGCAACAGGCTCAGCAGATTCTTGCGTACCAATGGCTCGCCACCGGTGATACGAATACGCCGCACGCCCAGCCCAATGAAGGCGTCGGCCACGGCATACAGCTCTTCCAGGCTGAGAATCTGCGCACGCGGAGCGAACTGCATGTCTTCACTCATGCAGTAGGTGCAGCGAAAATCGCAGCGATCGGTCACCGACAAACGCAGGTAGGTGATGCGCCGCCCGAAGGGATCGACGAGCTGATGGGTATTCACGGTGGGTCTCCTGCAGCGTCACGCGCCGAGACTTTTTGTCATGGATAACGCTATGCGCGATAGAAACAGAAAAGCGAATTCTTGTATACAGAAATTTGACCCGAGAGTCAGTTAAACGCTGAGCAGCCCGTGGCCGCTGGCTTGAGCCTCGCGCAAAGCCGGTGCTACCATGCCCGACCGCCGCCCGGCGGCAGAGCAAACCACAGGGCCTTATGACCAGCATTCGCGAGCGTAACAAAGAGCTCATCCTGCGCGCAGCCAGCGAAGAGTTCGCCGACAAGGGCTTCGCCGCCACCAAGACCAGCGACATTGCGGCCAAGGCAGGCCTGCCCAAGCCCAACGTCTACTACTACTTCAAGTCCAAGGAAAACCTCTACCGCGAGGTCCTGGAAAGCATCATCGAGCCACTGCTGGCCGCCTCTGCCCCCTTCAACCAGCCGGGCCATCCGAGCGAAGTGCTGACCGCCTACATCCGCTCGAAGATCCGCATCTCCCGTGAACTGCCGCATGCCTCCAAGGTATTTGCCAGCGAGATCATGCACGGTGCGCCGCACCTGTCGCCGGAACAGACCGAACAGCTCAACGCCCAGGCCAAGCACAACATCGCCTGCATCCAGCGCTGGATCGATCAGGGCCTGATGGCGCAGGTCGACCCGCATCACCTGCTATTCAGCATCTGGGCAGCGACCCAGACCTACGCCGACTTCGACTGGCAGATCTCCACCGTCACCGGCAAGGCCAGCCTGGACGACGCCGACTACGAAGCCGCCGCGCAGACCATCATTCGCCTGGTGCTCAAAGGCTGTGATGTCAGCCCGATGCCGTCGATGGCCTCCGAATTGGTGACCAGCGCCTAACTCGAATCCGCGGCATATGCCGAACCCGTAGAGTGCGCCATGCGCACCGAGTTTACGGCGCGGACGTTCGGGAAGCCTTGGTGCGCACGGCGCACCCTACCGGCTGGTGGATGTAAAAAGCGACATCCCCCTACGCAAAGCCGAAACCGTGGGAGGCGCTTTAGCGGCGACGCTTCGATGCAGCAGTCGCGGCTGAAGCCCCTCCCACAGTCGTAGCCCGGATGCAATCCGGGGCATCGCGCAGCCGCGATCAAACCGGTGCGCGCGGCCTGGACGGCCCCGCGACAGCCTAAGCCCCCGCATCCGCCTTCAGGCCGAGCGACTCCAGCGCACTCACCGCGCATTGCTCATCGATGTCCGAGGTGTCGCCGGTGATGCCGACGGCGCCGATCACTTCGCCGCGTTCATCGCGAATCAATACCCCTCCCGGCGCGGGTACCAGGCTGCCTTGAGCCAGGTTGTTCACCGCCCCGATAAAGGCCGGGCGCTGCTGCGCGTCGGCGGCGATCAGGCGCGAGCCCTTGCCCAGGGCCAGCGCGCCCCAGGCCTTGCCGATGGCAATCTGCGGGCGCAGCAGGCTGGCGCCGTCCTCGCGCTGCAGGCAAATCAGATGCCCGCCAGCATCCAGTACGGCGACGGTCAGCGACGCCGCCTTTATCTCGCGGCCCACGGCCAGCGCGCGGTTACCGATGGCATTGGCGGTTTGCAGGTTCAAGTGACTCATGCTGATGACTCCTGAAGTGACGAAGGGAACGAAACACCCGGAGCGAAACCGGCACTGCGCACGCCGACAGCCCTAGGCAATCCAAAGCTCGCCCTCACTATCCCATCAGAAACAAAAAATTCAACCACTACATACAATATTATTTTTTATTGTATACATTTATCGCGACACACCTCTTCGCCTGCACTACCAACCCCGTCAAACGGGCGTTTCAAAAGAATTTGTCCCAGGCGACAGGCTGCACCGGAAAAATTGTTGACCGCGAAGTCATAGCCTGCATAGAATCCGAGCCAGGCGCTTTGTATACAATCTGATAACAAAAGAGGCACAAGATTATGGCCAGAATGAGAGCAATCGAGGCAGCCGTACTGGTGATGCGCCGCGAAGGCGTCGATACCGCGTTCGGCGTCCCCGGCGCTGCCATCAACCCCCTGTATGCCGCACTGAAGAAACTCGGTGGCATCGATCACGTCCTGGCCCGTCACGTCGAAGGCGCTTCGCACATGGCCGAGGGTTACACCCGCACCAATGCCGGCAATATCGGCGTGTGCATCGGCACCTCGGGCCCGGCCGGCACCGACATGGTCACCGGTCTGTACTCGGCCTCGGCCGACTCCATCCCGATTCTGTGCATCACCGGCCAGGCGCCGCGTGCGCGTATGCACAAGGAAGATTTCCAGGCGGTCGACATCACCAGCATCGTCGGCCCGGTAACCAAGTGGGCCACCACCGTGATGGAACCCGGCCAGGTGCCGCGCGCCTTCCAGCGTGCCTTCCATGAAATGCGCAGCGGCCGCCCCGGCCCAGTACTGATCGACCTGCCGTTCGACGTGCAGATGGCCGAGATCGAATTCGATATCGACGCCTACGAGCCGCTGCCGGTGGCCAAGCCGACCACCAGCCGCGTCCAGGCCGAGAAGGCCATCGCCATGCTCAACGACGCCGAGCGCCCGCTGCTGGTCGCCGGTGGCGGCATCTTCAATGCCGATGCGCAAGACAAGCTGGTGGAGTTCGCCGAGCTGACTGGCGTGCCGGTGGTGCCGACCCTGATGGGCTGGGGCGCGATTCCGGACGATCACAAGCTGATGGTCGGCATGGTCGGCCTGCAGACCTCGCACCGCTACGGCAACGCCACCCTGCTCGCCTCCGACTTGGTGTTCGGCATCGGCAACCGCTGGGCCAACCGTCATACCGGCTCGGTCGACGTCTACACCGAGGGCCGCAAGTTCATCCACGTCGACATCGAACCGACGCAGATTGGCCGCGTGTTCAACCCGGACCTGGGTATCGCCTCCGACGCCGGCAACGCGCTGGACGCCTTCCTCGAAGTCGCCCGCGAGTGGAAAGCCGCTGGCAAGCTGAAGGACCGCAGCGCCTGGGTCGAGTCCTGCCGCGAGCGCAAGCGCACCCTGCAGCGCAAGACCCACTTCGACAACGTGCCGGCCAAGCCACAGCGCGTCTACGAAGAGATGAACGAGGCGTTCGGCAAGGACACCTGCTACGTCAGCACCATCGGTCTGTCGCAGATCGCCGGCGCGCAGTTCCTGCACGTGTACAAGCCGCGCCACTGGATCAACTGCGGTCAGGCCGGCCCGCTGGGCTGGACCATTCCGGCTGCCCTCGGCGTGGTCAAGGCCGACCCGAACCGCAACGTGGTGGCGCTGTCCGGCGACTATGACTTCCAGTTCATGATCGAGGAGCTGGCCGTCGGCGCGCAGTTCAACCTGCCGTACATCCACGTGCTGGTGAACAACTCCTACCTGGGCCTGATCCGTCAGGCGCAGCGCGGCTTCGACATCGATTACTGCGTGCAGCTGGCGTTCGAGAACATCAACGCGCCGGAGCTCAACGGTTACGGCGTCGATCACGTCGCCGTGGTCGAGGGCCTGGGCTGCAAGGCGATCCGCGTGTTCGACCCAAACGAGCTGCAGAACGCCTTCGCCGAAGCCAAGCGCCTGATGGCCGAGCACCGCGTACCGGTGGTGGTGGAGATCATCCTGGAGCGTGTCACCAACATCTCCATGGGCACCGAGATCAACGCCATCAACGAGTTCGAGGAACTGGCCGAGCGCGGCGTCGACGCCCCGACCGCCATCTCGCTGCTGGATTGATCAGTACGCCGGGTGTGCCACGCGCACCCGGCCACCACGACGTAGCCCGGATGCAATCCGGGAAGACCGCAACACCGCCCCGGATTGCATCCGGGCTACGACAAGGAGCACACCATGCCCCGTTTTGCTGCCAACCTGTCCATGCTGTTCACCGAAGTGGACTTTCTGGACCGTTTCGCCGCCGCCGCCGAAGCCGGTTTCAGCGGCGTGGAATACCTCTTCCCCTATGACTTCCCGGTGGAAGAGATCAAGGCCCGCCTGGACGCCAACAAGCTGGAACAGGTGCTGTTCAACCTGCCCGCCGGTGACTGGGGCAAGGGCGAGCGTGGCATCGCCTGCCACCCGGATCGCGTCGAGGAATTCCGCGCCGGCGTCGACCAGGCCATCGCCTACGCCAAGGTGCTGGGCAACAAGCAGATCAACTGCCTGGCCGGCATCCGCCCGCAGGGCGTGGATTGCGCCACCGTCGAGAAGACCTTCGTCGACAACCTGCGCTATGCGGCCGACAAGCTGGCTGGCGCCGGCATTCGCCTGGTCATGGAAGCCATCAACACCCGTGACATTCCCGGCTTCTACCTCAGCACCACCAAGCAGGCCCTGGACATCCGCGACAAGGTCGGCAGCACCAACCTGTACCTGCAGTACGACATCTACCACATGCAGATCATGGAAGGTGACCTGGCCCGCACGGTTGAAAGCAACCTGGCCGCCATCAACCACGTGCAGTTGGCCGACAACCCGGGCCGCAACGAGCCGGGCACTGGCGAGATCAACTACCGCTTCCTCTTCGAGCACCTGGATCGCATCGGCTACCAGGGCTGGATCGGCTGTGAATACAAGCCGGCAACCACCACCGCTGCCGGCCTCGGCTGGATGAAAGCGCATAACGCAATCTGAGCCCCACTCTTCAGGAGCAATCTCTCATGGCAAAAATCGGATTTATCGGCACCGGCATCATGGGCAAGCCCATGGCGCAGAACCTGCAGAAGGCCGGCCACACCCTGTTCTTCTCCGAGCACTTCGACAAGGCGCCGGCCGACCTGCTGGGCGACAACGGCATCGCCCTGGCCAACCCGAAGGAAGTCGCCCAGGAAGCCGAATTCATCATCGTCATGGTGCCCGACACCCCACAGGTCGAAGACGTGCTGTTCCGCGCCGATGGCGTTGCGGCGGGCGTTGGCGCTGGCAAGGTAGTGATAGACATGAGCTCGATCTCCCCCACCGCGACCAAGACCTTCGCCGAGAAGATCAAGGTCACCGGCGCCGCCTACCTGGACGCCCCGGTGTCCGGCGGCGAAGTCGGCGCCAAGGCCGCGACCCTGTCGATCATGGTCGGTGGCTGCCCGAACGCCTTCGAACGCGCCCTGCCACTGTTCCAGGCCATGGGCAAGAACATCACCCGCGTCGGCGGCAACGGCGACGGCCAGACCGCCAAGGTGGCCAACCAGATCATCGTCGCGCTGAACATCCAGGCAGTGGCCGAAGCCCTGCTGTTCGCCGCCAAGAACGGCGCCGACCCAGCCAAGGTGCGTGAGGCGCTGATGGGCGGTTTCGCCGGCTCGAAGATCCTCGAAGTGCACGGCGAGCGCATGATCAAGGGCACCTTCGATCCGGGCTTCCGCATCAGCCTGCACCAGAAGGACCTCAACCTGGCGCTGTCCGGCGCCCGCGAGCTGGGCCTGAACCTGCCCAACACCGCCAATGCCCAGCAAGTGTTCAGCACCTGCGCGGCCCTCGGCGGCAGCGGTTGGGATCACTCCGCCCTGATCAAGGGTCTGGAGCATATGGCCAACTTCAATATCCGCGGCGAGTAAGCGCAGCCCTCTCAGGAAATCCGTGGGAGGGGCTTTAGCCGCGACTATCGCCGCTGAAGCGCCTCCCACAGATCCTGAAGGCCGCGTTTCGCCCACCCTTTCGACCTTCCTGGCAGGAGGTGTCACGGCCCGATTGCCAGGTTGGTCGATTCCATTCCCCAGGCGCTGCCATGCGGCGCCTGCGGACTGGAATCGATCCAGCGAGAGAACATTGATCGTTCCCACGCTCTGCGTGGGCATGCATCCCGTGACGCTCCGCGTCACGCAACAGCAGACGCCTGAGCGTCTCGCCAGGCGTTACCACGCGGACGTGGGAACGATCATCCAGCGTCACCCCCAGAACAAGAGAACACCGCCATGACATTCGACCCGCAACGCCTGCTGCGCGACCTGTTCGCCACCGCCATCGCTGCCGCACATCCGCGCCAGGTGCTGGCCGATCATCTGCCTGCCGACCGCAGCGGCCGCGTCATCGTCATCGGCGCGGGCAAGGCCGCCGCGGCCATGGCCGAGGTGATCGAGCAGGAGTGGCAAGGCGAGGTCAGCGGCCTGGTGGTGACCCGCTACGAGCACGGCGCCGACTGCAAGAAGATCGAAGTGGTGGAAGCCGCCCACCCGGTACCGGACGACGCCGGCGAGCGTGTCGCCCGCCGCGTGCTGGAGCTGGTGTCGAACCTGTCCGAAGACGACCGGGTGATCTTCCTCCTCTCCGGCGGCGGCTCCTCGCTGCTGGCGCTGCCGGCAGAGGGCATCAGCCTCCAGGACAAGCAGGCGATCAACAAGGCGCTGCTGAAATCCGGCGCCACCATCGGCGAGATGAACTGCGTGCGCAAGCACCTCTCGGCGATCAAGGGCGGCCGCCTGGCCAAGGCCTGCTGGCCGGCCACGGTCTACACCTACGCCATCTCCGACGTGCCCGGCGACGAGGCCACGGTGATCGCCTCCGGCCCCACCGTAGGCGACCCCACCACCTCGGCCGAAGCCCTGGCGATTCTGGCTCGCTATGGCATAGACATCCCGGCCAACGTGCGCGCCTGGCTGGAAGATCCACGCTCGGAAACGGTCAAGCCGGGCGATCCGGTGCTCGCCCGTAGCCACTTCCAGCTGATCGCCACCCCGCAGCAGTCGCTTGACGCCGCTGCTGCCAAGGCCCAGGAGGCCGGGCTGCCGGTGCTGATTCTCGGCGATCTGGAGGGCGAGTCGCGCGACGTGGCCAAGGTGCATGCCGGCATCGCCCGCCAGGTGCAGCTGCATGGCCAGCCGATCAAGCCGCCCTGCGTGATCCTCTCCGGCGGCGAAACCACCGTCACCGTGCGCGGCAACGGCCGCGGCGGGCGCAACGCCGAATTCCTCCTCAGCCTCACCGACAGCCTCAAGGGCCTGCCCGGCGTCTACGCGCTGGCCGGCGACACCGACGGCATCGACGGCTCCGAAGACAACGCCGGCGCCATCATGACGCCCTACAGCCATGCCCGCGCCGGCATCAAGGGCCTGTCCGCCCGCGACGAACTGGACAACAACAACGGCTATGGCTACTTCGCCGCCCTCGACGAGCTGATCGTCACCGGCCCGACCCGTACCAACGTCAACGATTTCCGCGCCATTTTGATTCTCGAGAACGACCAATGAACGCCGACAAGAAAGTGAAGATCCTCGCCACCCTCGGCCCGGCCATCCGCGACGCCGCGCATATCCGCCAGTTGGTGGAGGCCGGGGTCAACCTGTTCCGCCTCAACTTCAGCCACGGCGAGCACGCCGATCACGCCCAGCGCTACCAGTGGGTGCGCGAAGTGGAGCGCGAGCTGAACCAGCCCATCGGCATTCTCATGGACCTGCAGGGGCCCAAGCTGCGCGTCGGCCGTTTCGCCGAAGGCAAGGTGCAACTGGTCAACGGTCAGAGCCTGCGCCTGGATCTGGACGCCACGCCCGGCGACGCCAGCCGGGTCAACCTGCCCCATCCGGAAATCATCGAGGCCCTGCAACCGGGCATGAGCCTGCTGCTGGACGACGGTCGTCTGCGCCTGAAAGTGACCGCCAAACAGAATGACGCCGTGATCACCGAAGTCATCGCCGGTGGCGAACTGTCCGACCGCAAGGGCGTCAACGTGCCCGAAGCGGTGCTGCAACTGTCGCCGCTGACCGAGAAGGATCGCCGCGACCTGACCTTCGGCCTGGAGCTTGGCGTGGACTGGGTGGCGCTGTCCTTCGTGCAGCGCCCCGAGGACATCGTCGAAGCACGCGAGCTGATCGGCGGCAAGGCCTTCCTCATGGCCAAGATCGAGAAGCCCTCAGCGGTGACCCACCTGGAAGAAATCGCCAAGCTGTGCGACGCCATCATGGTGGCGCGCGGCGACCTGGGCGTGGAAGTGCCGGCCGAGAACGTGCCGCGTATCCAGAAGGACATCGTGCGCACCTGTCGCCAGCTCGGCCGGCCAGTGGTAGTGGCCACGCAGATGCTCGAATCTATGCGTTTCTCCCCGGCACCGACCCGCGCCGAAGTCACCGATGTGGCCAACGCCGTGGCCGAAGGTGCCGATGCGGTGATGCTGTCGGCCGAGACCGCCTCCGGCGATTACCCGCTGGAAACCGTGCAGATGATGAGCAAGATCATCCGCCAGGTGGAGAACGGCCCGGACTACCAGAGCCAGCTCGACGTCGGTCGCCCGCAGGCCGAAGCCACCGCCAGCGACGCCATCAGCTGCGCCATCCGCCGCATCAGCTCGATCCTGCCAGTGGCGGCATTGGTCAACTACACGGAATCCGGCAGCTCCAGCCTGCGCGCCTCGCGCGAGCGGCCCAAGGCGCCGATCCTCAGCCTGACCCCGAGCCTGACCACTGCCCGCCGCCTGACCGTGGCCTGGGGCATCTACTCGGTGGTCAACGAGCGCCTTCGTCGGGTCGAGGAAGTCACCAGCACCGCGTTGGAGATCGCCCAGGCCCAGGGCATGGCCAAGCGCGGCGAAACCGTGGTGATCACCGCAGGCGAACCCTTCGGCCAACCCGGCAGCACCAACAGCCTGAGGATCGAAACGCTGCATTGACTCGCCCCGTAGCCCGGATGAAATCCGGGGAATGCTCGACTGCTGCTTCCCGGATTTCATCCGGGCTACGCGCTGTATTGATTCGTAGGGGGCCGCGGGGCCGCCTAGGCCGTGCGCACCTTGCGACCAGTTGGCGGTGCGCACGGCGCACCCTACACGACTACTACAAGCGACACGGACGGCTCCCCTCTCCCGCTTGCGGGAGAGGGGCTGGGGGAGAGGGCTCTTGGCACAGACATCATGCCTCCACTACCAACCTCACACCCTGACCTGCTCAGCCTGCGCGCCCTGCTCAGCGGCTTCGCCCAGATATTCCTGCAACAGAGCCCAGGTTGCGGCCTGCTGGTACTGCTCGCCATCCTGATCGGCGCACCCGAGCTGCTGCCCGGTGCCCTGCTCGGTGGCCTGACCTCGACGTGGGTGGCGCAACGCCGCGGCTACCCCAAGACGGACATCGCCATCGGTCTGTACGGCTACAACGGCGTCCTGCTCGGTCTGCTGCTCAGTCTGAAACTGCCGTGGACGCCGCTGCTACCCGTGCTGATCGTCGCCAGCGCCACCCTGTCCAGCCTGCTGCTGGCACCCTGGATGCGGTGCATGCGCCAGCATGGCTGGCTGCCCGCCTTCACCTTTCCCTTCGTGCTGCTGGGTTGGCTGCTGCTGGCACTGCTCGCTCAGCTGGAGCTGTCAGCTGCACCGCCAGCCAGCGCGCCCGACGCGCCGGCGCTAAGCCTCCTGCAGCTGATACTCGCCGTGCTGCGCGGCCTCGGTCAGGTGATCTTCCTCGACTCGCCATTGGCCGGCCTGTGCCTGCTGCTCGGCTTGCGCCTGGCCGATGGCCGCATGGCGCTGTGGGCGCTGCTGGGTTCCAGCGGCGGCTTCGCCCTGGCGCTCTTCTCCGGCTGGCCCGGCGAGGGCGCGCTGGCCGGTCTCTACGGTTACAACGCCACTCTGGCGGCCATTGCCCTGGCCCAGGAACACCGCAACCTCTGGGTGCCCGCCCTCGGCATCCTGCTCGCCCTGCTGCTGCAGCCCGGTTTCAGCGCTCTCGGCCTGCCGGCCCTGACCATGCCCTTCATCCTCGCCTGCTGGCTGATCAGAGCCGGCGCGCAGAGCTGGCAACAGGCGGTCAGAAACAGCACATCGCCCTGACGCCCGGCCCCTACTCCCGCTCGTAAAGAGTGAACTCCCGCCTCGTTTGGCGGGCTAATTCATATCTGCTGCAACGAGCGATACCCATGCCCGACGTTGTCCTTTGCCCTGCCATCGCCGTTTCGCCTGTTGTCTGCAGGTTCTGTCGGGTGGCGCGCCGATGAGCCTGGCGCCTGGCGACATCGAACTACCGGCCGACCTGCGCTATGTCGACGACAGCATGCCGGGCATCAGCCGCCGCAAGCTGCGTGGCAAGTTCTGCTACTTCGACACGCAGGACCAACGCATCCGCGACCCCAAGGAGGTGGCTCGCATCAATGCCCTGGCAGTACCGCCCGCCTACACCGACGTCTGGATCTGCCCACTGGCCAACGGTCATCTGCAGGCAACCGGCCGCGATGCCCGCGGGCGCAAGCAGTACCGTTACCACGCCCGCTGGCGCGAAATCCGCGATGCGGACAAGTACGCCAGCCTGCTGGCATTCGGCAAAGCCCTGCCGGCGCTGCGCGAAGCGCTGCAGCAGCACCTGAACCTGCGCGAACACCGCCGCGAGAAGGTGCTGGCAACGGTGATCATGCTGCTGGACAACACCCTGATCCGGGTCGGCAACGCCCGCTACGCGCGGGACAATCGCTCCTATGGGCTGACCACCCTGCGCAACCGTCACGTCGAGGTGCAAGGCAACACCATACGCTTTCACTTTCGCGGCAAGAGCGGCATCGAGCACGAGGTGCAGGTCAACGATCGACGCCTGGCGCGCATCATCCAGCGTTGTCTGGAACTGCCCGGGCAACACCTGTTCCAGTATCTGGACGAGCATGGCGAGCGTCGCGCGGTGACCTCCACCGATATCAACGAGTACCTGCATGAACTCACCGGCGCCGACTTCACCGCCAAGCACTACCGCACCTGGGCCGGCAGCGCGCTGGCCCTGACGCTATTGCGCGAGCTCGAATGGCAGCCGGAAAGCGCAGCCAAGAAGCATGTGGTGGCCATGGTCAAGGAGGTGGCGCAGCAGCTGCGCAATACGCCGGCGGTCTGCCGCAAGTGCTACATCCATCCGGCCCTGATCGACGCCTTCCTCGCTGGCGAGCTGGCCGGCATCCGCCTGGCGACATCGCGCAAGGGCCTGCGCGCCGAAGAAAGCCTGCTGATGCGCTTTCTGGAAAAACTGCCGCCCGCCTGAGCCGCCTGGCCCCGCAAGCCAATCAGCGCTCGCGCTCCACGGTGCCAGCCTCGCTCGGCGTATCCGCAGCCTGCACGCCCCCCGCCTGCCAGCCACCGCCCAGCGCCACGTACAACGCCACCTGCGCGGTCGCCAGTGCGGCGCGACCTTCCAGTGCCCGCTGGCGCGCCTGCAGTGCGCCGCGCTGAGCGTCCAGCACCTCGCTCAGGTTCGCCTTAGCTGCGCTGCGCCAGCCGGTGCGCGCGCTCGCGGTGCTCGCGGGTACGGCTGAGGGCAGGACCGGAAAAAGGGGACGAAAAAGCGAAAAAGGGGACAGATTTATTTATTGCCCCGCATCACCGGCAGCCGAAAATAAATCTGTCCCCTTTTTTTGCCCTTTTTTTGCCTTTTTTGGATTCTTGTGAGGGCCTTAAGGCGTTACGGGTACAGGGTACCTGATCAACTCATTTGGGGGCTGTACTTGGTATTGTCAGTCGACATAGCTCAACATCAATTGAGGTTACGGCTCCAGTAGACTGCACTTCACCAATATCAACAGAACACATCCCTGAATCTATCTGAATTAAGACCTCATACGACTTACCAGCAGCAGGTGTAAAGGCCATTGAGGGCGGATTGCAAGAAACACCTGGCGCAAACAAACGACCAAAAACCACAGCAATAATAGGGGGCAAGCAATAATAGGCAATAATAGGGGACGGCAATAATAGGCACAATAATAGGGGACAGACCACGTTTTACTAAGTATCTGGCGCACTCTTGGGACGCCCTGGCTTGCCTCTTGTGACTCTTCGCCCCAACGCTGCCTCAACTTCGGCAGAAAACTTCGGACTTCCCAGTGCGTAGTTTCCATTTGTCGCGGCACGTATCTGATCAACAAGCCCTGGGTCTAGCTGATAGCGGAACAATTCTCTATAAGCCTCAGTCCTGAGCACCTCATCTCGACCCAGGGCCTGATAGAGAGGGTGTGGACAGCGCAGCACTGAGGACTCACCTTGCGCGTTGGCCCGGTAGCTCGACCAGCGATATTCAGCCGGGTGCTCAACCATGCCTGCGCGGATAGGATTCATCTCAATGTAACGATAACAAGCCAACACATAAGCCTCCTCCTGCATGAGGCAAGAGCGGAAACGACCTTCCCACAGCGTCCCGCTACGGCGGTATGTGCGATTAACATACTGCACGTAACGCTGCCCTAGCCCCTTCATCATGAGTCCTGCACTATCAGGGCTTTCGGGCGTGGCCAACAAATGAACATGGTTGGTCATCAGACACCAGGCATGGATCGCACATCCATGCTTCTTTGCTTGTTCCATCAATACATCCAGATAAAAAAGATAGTCCTCGTCAGCGTAAAAACAGGCTGAGCGATTATTCCCTCTCTGAATCAGATGAACTGAAACGCCTGGCAGTGATATCCGTGCTCGACGTGGCATACAGACCTCCTTCCATGGAATTCCATAACCCTAGACCAATAAACGTGGTCTGTCCCCTATTGTCCCGTATTGTCCCGTGGTACGCGCCTGCGCCCAGAATACGCCCTATTGAAGTCAATGCCGGGGGTTGGCGAAGTCCTGGCTACCGTGATCATGCTGGAAACCG
>NZ_JACFYZ010000007.1 GCF_015712065.1 Ectopseudomonas chengduensis | reverse complement strand
GGCCTTGTCAGTGTTTGGTGGAGCTAAACGGGATCGAACCGTTGACCTCTTGCATGCCATGCAAGCGCTCTCCCAGCTGAGCTATAGCCCCGAAACCTTGCGGTCGGTTCGCAACACTTGCGCGCTGCGACTGGAATATGGCGTCCCCTAGGGGACTCGAACCCCTGTTACCGCCGTGAAAGGGCGGTGTCCTAGGCCACTAGACGAAGGGGACAAAACCTTCGAAGAACAAGGCCAGCACTAAGCTGGCCTTGTCAGTGTTTGGTGGAGCTAAACGGGATCGAACCGTTGACCTCTTGCATGCCATGCAAGCGCTCTCCCAGCTGAGCTATAGCCCCATCTCGAGGACGGGGCGCATGTTAAGAGCGCCCAGATTGGCTGTCAACAACATTTTTCCTGCCAGCCCAAAGTTTTTGCCACTAGAACAATTACTTAGAGCCAACCCGACAATCAAACGCCGGCCTAACCGTAGGGTGCGCCACGCGCACCGCCGCAACCGAGGATACCCCGGTGCGCGCGGCGCACCCTACATCAGGCGATGCTCGCCAGCAGCTTCTCCCACTCCTTGGCCTCTTTCTTCGAGGTGCCGCCGAGCAGCTCCAGCGCCTGGCGCAGGCGGAAGCGGGTCAGATCCGGGCCGAGGATTTCCATGGCATCGAGCACCGACACCGAGCTGGCCTGGCCGGTGATGGCGGCGAACATCAGCGGCATGGCGTCACGCAGCTTCAGCTCCAGGTGCTCGACCACCGCCTGGATGCAGCCGGTGATGCGATCCTTTTCCCACTGACGCAGCGACTCGAGCTTCCACAGGATCAGCTGCATCAGCTGACGCACCTGGTCGGGCGAGAGTTTCTTGTGCTCGAACAGCTTGGCGTCCAGGTTCAGGCCACCAGAAAAGAAGAAGCCGGCCAGCGGTGCGATCTGGCTGAAGGTCTCCACCCTGCCCTGCACGTGCGGCGCGATCTTCATCAGGTACTCGGGGTTGAGCGCCCACTTCTGCACTTCAGCGGCAAAGGTCTCCACCGGCAACTCACGCAACCATTGGCCGTTGAGCCAGGACAGCTTCTCCAGATCGAAGATAGGTCCACCCAGCGACACCCGGTTGATGTCGAAGTGCTCGATCATCTCGGCCAGGGAGAACTTCTCGCGCTCGTCCGGCATCGACCAGCCCATGCGCCCCAGGTAGTTGAGCATGGCCTGCGGCAGGTAGCCCATGCGCTCGTAGAAGGTGATGCTGGTGGGATTCTTGCGCTTGGACAGCTTGCTCTTGTCCGGATTGCGCAGCAGCGGCATGTAGCACAGCGCCGGCTGTTCCCAGCCGAAGTACTCGTAGAGCTTGATCAGCTTGGGCGCCGACGGCAGCCATTCCTCGCCACGCAGCACGTGAGTGATGCCCATCAGGTGGTCATCGACCACGTTGGCCAGGAAGTAGGTCGGCAGGCCATCGGCCTTCATCAGCACCTGCATGTCCATGCGATCCCATGGGATCTCGACATCGCCACGCAGCATGTCCGGCACCACGCAAACGCCTTCGCTCGGCACCTTCATCCGTACCACGTGCGACTCGCCTGCGGCGATGCGGCGCTGCGCCTCGGCCGGTTCCAGATGCATGCAGTGGCCGTCGTAACGCGGAGTTTCCTTGTTGGCCATCTGCTGCGCACGCACTTCGTCGAGGCGCTCGGCGGAGCAAAAGCATGGGAAGGCATGGCCCTTGGCGACCAGCTCGTCCGAATACTTCTTGTAGATCTCACCACGCTCGCTCTGCCGGTACGGGCCATGCGGGCCGCCGACGTCCGGGCCTTCGTCCCACTCGATGCCCAGCCAGCGCAGGGCATCGAAAATCTGCTGTTCGGACTCACGAGTCGAGCGAACCTGGTCGGTGTCCTCGATGCGCAGGATGAACTGGCCACCGTGCTGACGAGCGAAGCACAGGTTGAACAGCGCGATATAAGCGGTGCCGACATGGGGGTCGCCGGTTGGCGATGGCGCGATACGGGTACGAACGGTGGTCATGAATGCTCTCGGAAGGAAGACACGAGGTTTGAATCAAGCGGGCGATGTTAGCAGGCCGACGGCCCCTGGCTCCAGCAACCCGCCGCGGGTGATGGGCAAGCTGGCGATGAGAAAGTCGAGAAAGGTCTTGACCTTCATCGCCTGGAAGCGCCGCGACGGGTAGATGGCGTACACCTCGCCTACCGGCAGGCGCGCCTCGGGCAGCAGCTCGATCAGACGCCCGCTGCGCACCGCCTCCTCGCTGATCATCACCGGCAGCCCGCAAATCCCGGCGCCTGCCAGCGTCGCCTCACGGGCGAAGGTGATGTTGTTGCAGGTCATCACCCGCTGGCACGGCAGATGTTCGCCCAATAGCGGCCAGTAGCGCGGGGCGTCATGCTGCAGGAGGATTGCCCGATGCCCCTCCAGCCCGGCAACGCTGCGCGGCGTACCGTGCGCCGCCAGGTAAGCAGGACTGGCGCACAGACGCCGGCCACTTTCGAACAACTTGCGCGCGATCAGCGTGGAATCCTGCGGCTGGCCGACCTGGATGGCGATGTCCACGCCCTCCTCCAGCGGGTCCACGGATCGCGAGGTCAGTTCCACCTCGGCGTCGATCTGCGGGTACTGACGCATGAACTCGCCCAGCACGCGCCCGAGAAACAACTGGCCAAATTCGATCGGTGAAGTGATGCGTAACAGTCCGGACGGCTCGCGCTGCAGCTGCATCACTGCCTGCTCGGCCTCGGCGAAGTCGAGCATGATCTGCCGGCAACGCTCGTAGTAAGCCTGCCCCACCTCGGTCAGGCGCAACTTACGCGTGGTGCGGTTGAGCAGACGCACACCAAGGCGCTCTTCGAGCAACGCGATGCGCCGGCTCACCGTCGATTTCTGCATGCCCAGGCTGGTCGCAGCCTGGGTGAAGCTGTGGCATTCCACCACTCGGGTAAAGATCAGTGCGTCATCCAGCCCCATGATTGTTCCTCATACGCAACAAAGCATGCCAGACCGAGAGTCTACTAGCGAAAAGGGAACGCTGTTAAATTTACTTACATTTCTTTGACGCACCCCGAGCCTCAAGCATGCCCGCCAAACTGCAACGTCGCCTTCTCGTATTCGTGATCCTGCTGGTGTTGATCGCCGGCGCCCTGCTCGCCCAGTGGCTGCTGATCGGTCGCTACCACGAGAGCACGGACAATGCTTACGTGCAGGGCGAGATCACTCGCGTCTCCAGCCAGTTGAATGCACGCATCGAAAAGGTCCTAGTGCGCGACAACCAACACGTGGAGGCCGGCCAACTCCTGGCCGTGCTGGAAGACGCCGATTTCCGCCTGGCTCGCCAGCGCGCCCTCGCCGCCCTGGAAACTCACCAGGCCGAACGCGCCCAGGCGCAGAGCAAACTCGACCAGCAGGCCAGCCTGATTGCAGCCAGCCAGGCCGACGTCGCCGCCAGCCAGGCGACCCTCGATCGCTCCAAGCTCGATCTCGGCCGCGCACAGACCCTGCGCAAGCCGGGGTACGTCTCCGAAGAACGCGTCACCACCCTGGCCGCCGACAACCGCGTGGCCCGCTCGCAAGTGGCCAAGGCCCAGGCCGATCTGCAGGCTCAGCGTCAGCAGGTCGCCAGCCTGGAAGCCGAGCTCAAACGCCTGGACGCGCTGATTCTCTCGGCGCAGGCCGACCTGGAACAGGCCGACCTCAACCTCTCGCGCACGCAGATCCATGCGCCGATCAGCGGCATGGTCGGCCAGCGCTCGGCCCGTGAAGGCCAGGTGGTGCAAAGCGGCGCCTACCTGCTGTCGCTGGTACCGGATCAGGACATCTGGATCCAGGCCAACTTCAAGGAAACCCAGATCGGCCACATGCACCCTGGGCAGAAAGCCGAACTGCTGTTCGACAGCTATCCCGACACCCCCATCGAAGGCCGCATTGACAGCCTGTTCGCCGCCTCCGGTGCGCAGTTCAGCCTGCTGCCGCCAGACAACGCCACCGGCAACTTCACCAAGGTGGTGCAGCGCATCCCGGTCAAGCTGACCTTCGCCGCCGACAACCCACTGCATGGACTGATCCGCCCCGGCATGTCGGTGGAGGTCACGGTCGATCTACGCAGCGACGAAAGCCATGGCGGGTGATGCGCTGATCCGCCCCACGGCGGAGCCCAGCCGCCGCGACTGGATTGCGGTGATGAGTGCCATGCTCGGCGCTTTCATGGCGGTGTTGGATATCCAGATCACCAACTCATCGCTGAAGGACATCCAGGGCGCACTGTCCGCAACGCTTGAGGAAGGTTCGTGGATTTCCACGTCCTATCTGGTGGCCGAGATCATCATGATCCCGCTGACCGCCTGGCTGGTGCAGTTGCTCTCGGCGCGCCGCCTGGCCGTGTGGGTGTCGGTAGGCTTTCTGATCGCCTCGCTGCTGTGCTCCCTTGCCTGGAGCCTGGAGAGCATGATCGTGTTCCGCGCCCTGCAGGGCTTCACCGGCGGCGCGCTGATCCCGCTGGCGTTCACCATGACGCTGATCAAGCTACCCGAGCACCACCGCGCCAAGGGCATGGCATTGTTCGCCATCACCGCCACCTTCGCCCCCTCCATAGGGCCGACGCTGGGCGGCTGGCTCACGGAGAACTGGGGCTGGGAATACATCTTCTACATCAACGTACCGCCCGGCCTGATCATGATCGCCGGGCTGCTCTATGGCCTGGAAAAAAAGGCGCCGCACTGGGAGCTGCTGAAGACCACCGACTACGCCGGCATCGTCACCCTTGGTCTGGGCCTGGGCTGCCTGCAGGTATTTCTCGAGGAAGGCCACCGCAAGGACTGGCTGGAATCGCAACTGATCGTCGGCCTCGGCAGCGTCGCGCTGGTCAGCCTGATCCTGTTCGTCATCCTGCAGATCTCCCGCCCGAACCCGCTGATCAACCTGGGCGTACTGCGCGAGCGCAACTTCGGCCTGGCCAGTATTTCCAGCCTGGGGCTCGGTGTCGGACTGTATGGTTCGATCTACGTGCTGCCGCTGTACCTGGCGCAGATCCAGGGCTACAACGCCATGCAGATCGGCGAAGTGATCATGTGGATGGGCGTGCCACAGCTGTTCCTGATTCCGCTGGTGCCCAAGCTGATGAAGATCATTTCGCCGAAATGGCTGTGCGCCCTGGGCTTTGCCCTGTTCGGCGCGGCGAGCTTCTTCTCCGGCGTGCTCAACCTGGACTTCGCCGGAGAACAGTTCCAGCACATCCAGATCGTCCGCGCGCTGGGCCAGCCGCTGGTGATGGTCACCGTGTCGCTGATCGCCACCGCCTACATCCTGCCGCAGGATGCCGGCTCGGCCTCCAGCCTGTTCAACATCCTGCGCAACCTCGGCGGCGCCATCGGCATCGCCCTGCTCGCCACCCTGCTGGATGCCCGCGCCAAGGTCTATTTCGACTACCTGCACGAATCCATCGTGCCGACCAACCCACAGGTGGAGGAGCGCCTGCATCTGCTGACGCAAACCCTGGGTAGCGAACAGGCGGCACTGGCCAAGCTCAGCCAGATCGTCCATGAACAGGCGATCATCATGGCCTACAACGATGCCTTCCATTTCATCGGCATCGCCCTGGGCGTGAGCATGCTGGCGATACTGCTGACACGGAAATTGCCGCAGAACATGGCAGGCGGTGGCGCCGCGCATTAACGCCAACACCGCCAGATCCGTAGGAGCGGCACCCCGCCGCGAATCGTTCGCCAAAGCACCGCAAAGCCAACAGCTTCGCCCCGGGGCGGGGCTCCTACACAGATTCCGCAGACACCGCACCACCCTGTAGGAGCCGCGCCCCGCGGCGAATCGCAAGAACACCGCAAAACCAAAAGCTTCGCCCCGGGGCGGGGCTCCTACACAAATGCCGCAGACACCGCACCACCCTGTAGGAGCCGCGCCTCGCGGCGAATCGCAAGCACACCGCAAAGACAAAAGCTTCGCCCCGGGGCGGGGCTCCTACACAGGCGAGGCGCCCCCGCGCCACGCGGTAACATCACACCTGCAACAAGCGATCACGCAGCTTCTGAATCTCGTCGCGCATCTGCGCTGCGGCCTCGAACTCCAGATCGCGCGCCAGGGCGTACATCTTCTCTTCCAGCTGACGAATACGCTTGGTGATCTCGCTCGGCGAACGTAGCTCGTTCTCGTAACGCGCACTCTCCTCCGCCGCCTTGGCCATGCCCTTGCGCTTGTTGCTGCGCGCACCAGGCACCACAGCGCCTTCGAGGATGTCCTTGACGTCCTTCTGCACGCCCTTGGGCACGATGCCGTTGGCCTCGTTGAAGGCGATCTGCTTGGCGCGGCGCCGCTCGGTCTCGCCAATGGCGCGCTGCATCGAGCCGGTCATGTTGTCGGCGTACAGAATCGCTCGGCCGTTGAGGTTACGTGCGGCGCGACCAATGGTCTGGATCAGCGAGCGCTCACTACGCAGGAAGCCTTCCTTGTCCGCGTCGAGAATCGCCACCAGCGACACCTCGGGCATGTCCAGGCCCTCACGCAGCAGGTTGATCCCCACCAGCACGTCGAAGGCGCCTAGGCGCAGGTCGCGAATGATCTCCACCCGCTCGACGGTATCGATGTCCGAGTGCAGGTAACGCACCTTGACGTCATGGTCGCCCAGGTAGTCGGTCAAATCCTCGGCCATACGCTTGGTCAGGGTGGTGACCAACACGCGGTCGCCCTCTGCCACGCGCAAACGGATCTCCGAGAGCAGATCATCGACCTGAGTGCGCGCCGGACGCACCTCGATCTGCGGGTCGACCAGGCCGGTCGGCCGCACCAACTGCTCCACCACGCGCCCGGCATGCTCGCCCTCGTAAGGCCCAGGCGTAGCGGAAACGAAAATGGTCTGCGGGCTGGCCGCCTCCCACTCCTCGAAACGCATCGGTCGGTTATCCAGCGCAGAAGGCAGACGGAAGCCGTATTCCACCAGTGTTTCCTTGCGCGAACGGTCGCCCTTGTACATCGCGCCGACCTGCGGCACCGAGACATGGGACTCGTCGATCACCAGCAGCGCCTCGTCCGGCAGATAGTCATAAAGAGTGGGTGGCGGTGCGCCGGATGGGCGGCCCGACAGATAACGCGAGTAGTTCTCGATACCGTTGCAGTATCCCAGCTCGAGAATCATCTCCAGATCGAAGCGCGTGCGCTGCTCCAGGCGCTGCGCCTCCACCAGCTTGTTCGCCCCACGCAGGTACTCCAGGCGCTGCTGCAGCTCGACCTTGATCTGCTCAACCGCCTCCAGCAGCGTTTCACGCGGCGTGACGTAGTGGCTCTTGGGATAGAAGGTGAAGCGCGGCAGCTTCTGAATCACCTCCCCGGTCAACGGGTCGAAGGCGCTGATGCTCTCCACTTCGTCATCGAACAGCTCGACGCGAATGGCTTCGAGATCCGACTCCGCCGGGAAGACGTCGATCACATCGCCACGCACGCGGAAGGTGGCACGAGCGAAATCCATATCGTTGCGCGTGTACTGCAGCTCGGCCAGGCGCCGCAGCAGCGCGCGCTGATCCATCTTGTCGCCACGGTCGAGGTGCAGCACCATTTTCAGGTACTCCTCGGGGCTGCCCAGGCCATAGATAGATGACACGGTGCAGACCACGATCACGTCCTTGCGCTCGATCAGCGCCTTGGTCGCCGACAGGCGCATCTGCTCGATATGGTCGTTGATCGAGGCATCCTTCTCGATGAAGGTGTCCGACGACGGCACATAGGCTTCCGGCTGGTAGTAGTCGTAGTAGGAGACGAAGTACTCCACCGCGTTGTTCGGGAAGAACGCCTTGAACTCGCCGTAGAGTTGCGCCGCCAGGGTCTTGTTCGGCGCCAGCACCAAGGTCGGACGCTGCACCTGAGCGATCACGTTGGCGATGGAGAAGGTCTTGCCCGAGCCGGTCACGCCCAGCAGGGTCTGGTGCGAAAGCCCCGCCTCCAGCCCCTCGACCATCTGCCGGATCGCCTCGGGCTGATCGCCGGCAGGTTTGAAGCGGGTCACCAACTGAAACTCGGACATGCAGTACCTCGACAAATGGCTGTGACGCATCCTGTCGGACCGCGTCAAACGCCATGAATTGCGGGGCGATTCGGCGATAGGTCCAGGTAGAGTCGAATTACCTGGCAAAAGGCCTTAATTCAGGGCTTTGCGCTGTCGCCCCCTGGATTCAGGGTCGTTATACTAACGCCCCGTTTACGCGCCCCCTAGCGCTTTTGTCGGGGACGCCTGGCCACCCACCCCTCACTCGAGTTGCCGCACCCATCATGAGTCTCTTCTCTGCCGTCGAAATGGCTCCGCGCGATCCCATCCTGGGCCTCAACGAAGCATTCAACGCCGACACCCGCACCACCAAAGTCAACCTTGGCGTGGGCGTCTACTACAACGAGGAGGGGCGAATTCCGCTGCTGCGCGCCGTCGCAGAAGCCGAAAAGGTACGTATCGAGGCCCACGCACCGCGTGGCTACCTGCCGATCGAAGGCATCGCCGCCTATGACAAGGCCGTACAGGAACTGCTGTTCGGCAAGGGCGCAGCCCTGATCGAAGCCGGCCGCGTGATCACCACCCAGGCCCTGGGCGGTACCGGCGCACTGAAGATCGGTGCCGACTTCCTCAAGCGCCTGCTGCCAGACGCCACCGTGGCCATCAGCGACCCGAGCTGGGAAAACCACCGCGCCCTGTTCGAATCCGCCGGTTTCCCGGTGCACAACTACCGTTACTACGATCCGTTCAGCAACGGCGTGAACCGCGGTGGCATGCTCGAAGACCTGCGCAACCTGCCGGCCCGCTCCATCGTCGTGCTGCACGCCTGCTGCCACAACCCGACAGGCGTCGACCTGCAGCTGGAAGACTGGAAAGCCGTACTGGACGTGCTGCGCGAGCGCGAGCACGTGCCCTTCCTCGACATCGCCTACCAGGGCTTCGGTGACGGCATCGAGCAAGACGCCGAAGCCGTACGTCTGTTCGCCGAGTCGGGCCTGGAATTCTTCGTCTCCAGCTCCTTCTCCAAGTCGTTCTCCCTTTATGGCGAGCGCGTCGGCGCCCTGTCGCTGGTCACCAGCAGCCGTGAAGAGTCGACTCGCGTCCTGTCGCAGCTCAAGCGCGTGATCCGCACCAACTACTCCAACCCGCCTACCCACGGCGCCACAGTAGTCGCCAGCGTGCTCAACAGCCCCGAACTGCGCGCCATGTGGGAAGCCGAGCTGGGTGAAATGCGCGACCGCATCCGCAGCATGCGCCTGGCCATGGTCGAGCAACTGGCCGCACTGGGCGCCAAGCGTGACTTCGGCTTCGTCGCCGAGCAACGTGGCATGTTCTCCTACTCTGGCCTCACCGTGGAGCAAGTGGAACGCCTGAAGGAAGAGTTCGGTATCTACGCCGTCGGCACCGGCCGCATCTGCGTCGCCGCGCTGAACAAAGGCAACCTGGACAGCGTCACCCGTGCGATCCACGCCGTGCTATAAGCCCTGGTGATAAACAAAAACGCCGGCCCATAAGCCGGCGTTTTTATATGCGCCAACAGTCGCTGTAGGAGCGGCTTCAGCCGCGAATCGTTCGACAGAGCACCGCAAAAGCCAAAGCTTCGCCCCGGGGCGGGGCTCCCACACCAATACCCAGGCACCGCCGGCCTTGGAACGACTGGGAGGCATTCTGCTTCAGCCGCGATCTGTTGCGGACTGACAGCCATCGCGGCTAAAGCCCCTCCCACGACACCATCGCTGGACACCCGGATTTCAACCACGTAGATATCGCGCTGAAGTGTTGACTTCTCTTTTTTAATCAGTAACATACGCGCCGTTGTTCCGCGATAGCTCAGTCGGTAGAGCAAATGACTGTTAATCATTGGGTCCCTGGTTCGAGTCCAGGTCGCGGAGCCAAATTTAAAGCCTCGGTTCATACCGGGGCTTTTTCGTTTTCGGCAGACTCTCACCAGAAACTAAGTCTCAGGTTACTCATCTCCCTGAAGGAACCCGCTGCACCTGTAGGAGCCGCGCCTCGCGGCGAATCGAAAGAACACCGCAACGCCGAGAGCTTCGCCCCGAGACGGGGCTCCTACAAAAACGCAAATCGCGTAGTCCAGCACCCTCGCCCTACAAAAACGAAAAGGCCGGTCAAAAGACCGGCCCAGACAACAACGCCGCCAGGCGTCAGTTAATACTCAGCTTGTCGCGATTCTTCTCCAGCGTCGCCTCGCCGATACCTTTCACCTCCAACAACTCGTCGACCGAGGCGAAATTACCGTGCTCCTCCCGATAAGCCACAATCGCCTGCGCCTTGGTCGCACCAATCCCCACCAGCTCACTCTGCAGCGTTGCAGCATCGGCGGTATTCAGATTGACCACGGCAACCTGCACCACCTGCACGGCAGCCGGTTTGGCGCTTTCGGTTTTTGGGGTTTCAGCTGCAGCGGCAGCCAGAGAGAAGGAAGCGAAAACAGCGAACAGAAGGGAAGATAGACCGAGTTTTTGCATGATTGCATTCCTTTGTCGTAAGTAAATCCCAGTGAGGTTTAAAACCCCACTAGAGTCAACCTAGACGCTATCTTCCTGCTGTCAAACCACAGCCTCAACGCTCCCGGTTTCTGAGATGAATCCAGTCAACGATCTCACCTTCCGGCACATAACCATGCACCGTTTCGCGCAGCAGCACGCGTACGCGAGCGTAATCATCCTCACTGACCGCAGCCAGCAGCGCCTGCAAGCGAGCCTTGAGCTCGTCCCAGGGCAGCATGTCCTCTTCTGCGCGCATGATCATCGGATGCTCGGTAGGCTTCACATCCTCGCCGATCAGCAGCTCCTCGTAGAGCTTCTCACCCGGGCGCAACCCGGTGAACTCGATACCGATATCGCCATGCGGAGTGCGCTCATCGCGCACAGTCAGACCGGACAAACGAATCATCTTCTCGGCAAGATCAGCGATCTTCACTGGCTCACCCATATCCAGCACGAACACATCACCGCCCTGCCCCAGCGAACCGGCCTGAATGACGAGCTGCGCCGCCTCGGGGATTGTCATGAAATAGCGGGTGATGTTCGGATGCGTCACCGTAACCGGCCCACCCTGCTTGATCTGTTCCCTGAACAACGGAATCACCGAGCCGGAAGAGCCCAGCACATTACCGAAACGCACCATGGTGAAACGGGTCTTGTTGACGTGATGAACGCCTGAGTCATCACCGAACAGCAACGGCGCAGACTCACGACTCAGCGCCTGCAGCACCATCTCAGCCAAGCGCTTGGTGCTGCCCATGACATTGGTGGGTCGCACCGCCTTGTCGGTTGAGATCAGCACAAAATTGGCAACACCCGCCTTGATCGACGCCTGCGCGGCATTGAGCGTACCAACCAGGTTATTGAGCACACCTTCAGCGACGTTATGCTCGACCATCGGCACATGCTTGTACGCAGCGGCGTGATAGACAGTGCTGACCCGCCAGGTCTGCAGAATATCGAACAACCGCTCGAAGTTACGGATAGACCCGAGAATCGGCACCAGCTTGATCGGCAGCGACTCCCGCTCGATTCGCTGCTGCAATTCGCCATGGATACTGTAGAGATTGAACTCGCTGTGCTCGAAAAGCAGCAAGGTCCGCGCGCCGCTAGCGAGAATCTGCCGGCATAACTCCGAACCGATAGAGCCACCAGCGCCGGTCACCAGAACCACCTGACTCTTGATACAGCGCTCGAACAAGTCTTGCCGAGGCGGCACCGCATCACGCCCAAGAAGATCGGCGATATCCACTTCCTGGATGTCCTCGACCTTTACCCGCCCGCTGGCCAGGTCGGTGAACCCCGGTACGCTACGAACATGCAATGCGTAAGGCTCTAACGCATTAAGGATCTCGCGCCGTCGCGCTCGAGAAATAGACGGCATCGCAAGCAGAATCTCGTCAGCCCCCGTCTCGTCGATCATCTGCTGAATATGCTTGGGTGTATAAACTCGCAGTCCGGCAATAACTCGATTGGCGACTCCAGCATCGTCGTCCACGAATGCCACCGCCCGCATCGCACGCCCCAAACGCAAAGCGGCGACCAACTGATTACCAGCCGTTCCCGCGCCGTAAATAGCTACACGCGAAACGTCACGCCCTGCATGAAACTGACGCCCGAGAGGATCAAACCAAGCCCCCATAAAATACTGGCGCATCATCAATCGCAGCCCACCGACCAACATCAGGCTGAGCCACCAATAATTGAATACCATGGAGCGTGGTATCAACGCGCTGGAGTCTCGATACCAGTAAACCAGTAGAGCGAGCAGCAGCGCAGAAAGCGAAACGGCCTTGAAAATACTTTTAAGGGCATCGTTGCCAAAATAACGCATCACCGCTCGGTACATGCCCATACGGATGAAGATCGGAATGGCTAATACCGGCGCACAAGCGAACAGCCAGGCGTGACCGCCAAATGGCTCGGCCGCGCCCAAATCTCCGAGGCGGACCACGAAGGCCAGCCAAAGGGCAATCCAGATCAACACGATATCCGCACCGACCTGCAGAAGACGCTTCGAACGCCGTGACAATCCAATCAGACGCGTGCGCAGACAATCAGCCGCCCTTAACATCCCACCTATTCCTTGAAAGCAATAAACCTATCGACGCCAGCAGCATGCTACCAATGGATAAGCTTATCCATCGAAACAACCAGCTCTGCCTACACATTCGATGGTCAGGTTTCATCAGTCAGAGAAGCTCTATGGAGGTTCTCTGACTGATGCTGAAAATCCAACACCGCGCTGAATCAGTTAATGCCGATGCCGTTATCACTGATCGGCGGCGAGCTTCATTACGTCCGAAAGAACAAGACAAGTCTTAGCTAGTTCATCAGCAGTCAATGTCGGATGCACCAGGAACATCAAGCTTTCTTCACCCAGACGGCGGGCCACAGGCAAAGGCGCTTCTGGCCGCCAGCCCGTATCATCGAATGCCTTTTCTAGATAAACCTCGGAGCAGGAACCCGAAAAACAGGGAACGCCTCGCACAGATATCTCGTTCAGTATCCGGTCACGAGTCCAACCATCCCTGAGTTTGTCAGCCTCAACGAAGACATAGCACTTATAGGCTGCATGCGTGATGCAGGAAGGAACCTCAGGGACTCGCAAGCCAACCAAACCTCGGGCGCACGACCAGATCTGCCGAGCATTAGCTAAACGGCTGGACTGCCAGTCACTCATCCGACGCAACTGTATCCGCCCTATTACGGCTTGCACTTCCAACATCCGCCAGTTAGTACCGAAACTCTCATGCACCCACCTGAAGCCTGCCGCATGCTGACGCTCGTAGACGGCCTCCCAACTTTTGCCATGATCCTTGTACGACCACATCCGGGACCAGAGATCACGATCATTCGTGGTCACCATGCCGCCCTCGCCACCAGTGGTCATGATCTTGTCCTGACAGAACGACCAGGCTCCCACATGCCCTATGGAGCCTACCGAGCGCCCCTTGTACTGACCCCCATGAGCCTGGGCGCAATCTTCAATGACCTTTAGGTCGTGCTGAGCAGCAAGCTCCATGATGGGATCCATGTCGCACGGCCAGCCCGCCAGATGCACGCATATCACTGCCTTGGTGCGTGCGGTCAGTACCGCAGAAATGGTCTCGGCCGTAATGTTCTGCGAGTCGCAGTCAACATCGGCGAATATCGGAACGGCACCTGCGTTAACGATTGAGGATACCGAAGCAAGGAACGTACGCGAGGTAACGATGACCTCGTCCCCCTCGCCAACGTCGAGCGCCTTGAGTGCTACATCCAGGGCAACCGTACCGTTGGCCAGAGCAACGGCGTACTCCGTACCGACCCAGACCGCGAACTCCTTCTCGAACTCGCGGCATTCCTGCCCCGTCCAGTAATTGACCTTGTTCGAAAGGATGACAGCACGTACCGCATCAGCCTCCTCCTCAGAAAAGGAGGGCCAAGGAGAAAACGAAGTATTCAGCACAGAAATGACTCTTCAGTATTTAGGTCGACAGGGCAGGCTCGACGAAACCGAGCAAGGGATCGAGCCATATCAGAACGTAACCGTAACGAACCAACAAACGCGCTAAGGCACTGGCATTACATACTGCTCTTTTCGGGCAGTATCCTGGCCGGCACGCCAGCGACGGTGAGCGAATCAGCGACATCAGAAACGACCGCAGAGCCAGCCCCAACTGTCGCCTGCCGACCGATCTGAACAAGCTGGCGAACACTAGCACCGATACCTACCCAGCTCAAATCTCCAACCCTGACGCCACCGGCCAGGCGAGCGCCCGGACTGATATGGACGGCAACGCCCAGCACGCAGTCATGATCAACACTGCATCCCGTGTTGAGAATAGCGCCCAAACCGATCCGAGCATCGGCATTGACGACAACGCCAGCAAAGACCACCGACCCCGCCTCAAGCAATGCATAACGACTGACCGTCGCAGCTGGATCAATTAGCGTGCAGAGCCGAGCCCCCGCCTGCTCCAGATCCAGCAACTTGCGGTGGCGAATGCGGTTGTTGCCAATAGCAACCAACACACCATCATAGCTATGCAGCGCGTCTTTCAGCGTCGCGGTATCGCCGACAACACTCCAGGCGCCATTATGCGTAGCTTGCGGCCATGCATCGTCAAAGAATTCAATGACTTGCCAGCCACAGCGCTCGGCCGTATCGGCCACCACCTTGCCATGTCCACTGGCGCCAAGAATCGCCAGCCTGTTCACGACTTGTTACCGGTGAATTTGGTCATGGTCGCCTCGCCATCCGCGCTGATACCGTCACGTAGCAGCACCTTCTTCACCGTAAGGAAAAGAATCTTGCAATCCAGCCAAAACGACTGATTGTTCACGTACCAGACATCGAGTTTGAATTTGTCTTCCCAGCTCAATGCGTTACGACCATTGATCTGCGCCCAGCCAGTAACGCCTGGGCGCACCTCATGGCGACGATACTGCTCGGGACTATAAAGCGGCAGGTACTCCATCAACAGTGGACGAGGACCTACCAGACTCATATCACCCTTGAGCACGTTCCAGAGCTCGGGGAGTTCGTCGAGACTGGTAGAGCGCAGGAGCCGGCCGAATGCCGTCATTCGCGACGAATCTGGCAATGGGTTGCCCTCGGAATCGACGACGTCGCGCATGGTGCGAAACTTGATCATTTCAAAAGGCTTGCCACCAAGCCCTGGACGGATCTGACGAAAGAGTACCGGCGAGCCCAGCTTTTGCCGTATTAGCCAGGCCACAACCAGCATTAAGGGCCCCAATAGGATCAGCGCGGCAAGGCAAGCAACGATATCAAGAAGACGCTTCATGCACCGCCCTCAGCCAACCAAAAAAGCCATCAAACGCGCATTCACCTTATGCACATCAAACTGCTCTTGTGCCATGCGCAAGCTCTTCTCCCCCATACTTTTAATTAACTCCGGCTGATCAATAAAACGGAACATAGCTTCAGCCAGTGCCTGTGGACAGCGCGGAGGAACCAGAAAACCATTCACACCATCGACCACAGTTTGTCGGCACCCAGGAACATCAGTGGTGATCACCGCCCTGCCCGCAGCCATCGCCTCTTGTGTACTCACCGGCATACCTTCTCGATAGGACGGTAAAACATACACACTTGCCCGTTCCATCCAGGGTTGCACGGGAACATGGCCGTGCCACTCAAGAATGCCTCCTGCAACCCAGGCCCGCACATCCGCCTCGCTTAACGCTCCGGGATTATCATCCAGTCCACCTAGCAAAACAAAGCGTGTATCCGGGTAGCGCTGTTTGACCATACGCGCCGCCGAGGCATAGTCTTCGATACCTTTTTCCCGTAACAGGCGTGCCACCAATAAAAAAGTAACAGGTTCAATAGATGGAGGAGTAAGCTGCCATTGCTCAAGTTCTACGCCAATGCCCCCCAGCAAAAAAGCCTTGCACTTCGGCAAAGTCCCTGCCGACAGCAACTCATCACGATCATCCGGGTTAAGAAAAATCACTTTGTGGGCACAGAATAAACCCATTTTGTACAAAGCCAGTACTAAATACTTCAGCAAGCGCCGCTTAAGTGAAAGCGCCTTTCCTGTCGGAGTAAAGACAAAGCCAAGCCCCTCCACCATGGCAATACGCAGAGGCAACCTTGCTCCAAATGCAGCAATAGAACCAAAAATAACCGGCTTGACAAAATAGCCCAGCGTTACATCCGGCTGAAGCCGACGCAACAAAAGCAGCATGCGCCAGGTATTGAGGGCATCACGCAGCGGATTCATTCCAGTTCGATCCATAGGACAATCAACGGGGCAAGCCCCCATGGCTAACACGGCTTCACGGCTTGCCTCGTCAAAGTTGGGAGCCAACGCCCAAACATGAACCCCCCTAGCCACCAGAGCACGGATTAGTGGCGCACGGAAATTGAGCAGCGATGGCGCGTGAGAGGTAATAAACGCAACACTAGTCATATAAAAATCTCATGCAGCATCTTTAGCAACAACCTCTGAAGCAAGACCCTTGCTAGACAAACCCAGTGCAATGACCGCCCCGAGAAACAACCAAAATATACGCTGGTACAGCATCTCATGAAACATGGCCATTGCACCAAGCGATAAGAGCAGCAAGATCACTGCATTATGTCTAACTCCACGCACGCCCGAAAAAAAAGCAAACCATATTAGCGACAAAAACAAAATCAAGAATATTACAAACCCAAACAACCCCATTTCAGACAAGACCCACAACACACTATTGTGCTGCACTATTGAAAATCCGTAGACCTCTTCGCTTGCATTATAAAAGGCACCCAATCCAGCGCCAAAAAAAGGATTCTCAAGCCACATAGCGAAGGAATCCCTCAATAGCTGACCACGCAGTAAGTCACTTTCAATCGAGGATATAGCCATAGCGACTTCACCTCTAGCACACCGAGTCTCTGAAGAAAGCAGGTCGCAAAAAAAGTACACAACATCAGGAAAATAGAGAAATAATAAACTAAAAAATACTCCACCAATCATCGACCAAAACAGAAACTTCAAATCTGCCACCCTCATAAAAAAAGCAAATAAATAAATAAGCAGCATTGTAGCTATTCCCGATCGAGAGGACGTCAGAAACATGCTGCAAACAAGGACAATAACGGAAAATAATAAAAAACGCGAACCTAGCCCTATCCCTCTTGCATAAAGAGGCTGAAAAGCCAACACCAAAGACAAAACTGCAAGAATCTGAAAAGCCAACGCATTGCGATTACCTGAGAGAGCGGACAAATAGCTGAGCCGCACCGTGCCGCTAGACATCCCGCCGACCACTTCCAAAAACAACACAAAATCACTTAACAAAAGAACCCCAACAAAGAAGACAAGCAGCAAGTTAAAAAACCTGAAGAACGTAAAGAAACCCAGCCTATTAACCAGTAGCGCTGACGTATACACATAACCCAGGATAACAAACCAACCAATTAACTTAGTTGTAGCCCAAGAGATCGAGTAACCGGACAGCAAAGCGACCAGCCACCCAGAAGATAACGCCAAACAGGTCAATAACATACACACATTGAAGTTTTTTATTTTCCACCGAACAATCGTCTTACTATAAAATAAATCCAACAACACTACCGAGAAAGCAAGCATAACAAAAAAGTCTGCAAGATTTATATTTACGGCAAAATCAAACAAGACAACATGAACCTGCACTAACACAAACAGAAAGACAAAAAAGGAAAATACCCAAACAAACAGATTTTCCCGCTCCCCGAGACCACCACTCATTTCCTCCCCTCCCTATCGACAAGCAAAATTGGATAACACAACAAAACAACAGCCATTGAGATCAGGCCAATGTACAAAGAGGCGGCAAGCCCTGTCTCCGCAGACCCACCAAAGTAAGCCACAAAAAACATGGATGAAACCTCTCTAAGCCCCCACCCACCAAAGCTTATCGGCAGGGAAGCCAGAAAGGACACAATAAAAGCAATCGAAACTATTTCAAGGGGTTCAGCTTCCGGCAAGACAACGCTAAACATTAGCGCAAAACACAACATCATTAATACCATCCCCAGCACCACAACTAATCCAACCCGAAACAATAAGAAAAAACTTCGCCAATTCAAATAAAACTTAATAACCATTTTCTCTGCATCTAGGGCCACTACCTGAAAGAATACAACAAGAGCAAAAATAGCTGCACTCACAAAAATCAAAATATTAACTAGCCCTGCCTCCTCAACAACCTGCGAGCCATAAAGGTAAACGAAACTGATAGCAGCAAAAATGACACTGACAGCACCAGCCACCACACGCTCATATCCTGACGCAGCTGAATTTTCTATCACAGATACACCCAGCTTACTCAAATAAAACTGGCGACCCGCAATCTGCCCGAACATAGGCATAAAAAAAAGCGCACCAATATTTCCAGCAACACATGCTTTGACCACCCCAATAAAACTTAGTCGATGACCAAAGTCACGGAAAATTATCCATATTCGCAAAAAAGATAGCATTACCGTCATCAGAAATAAAATCGCGACAATAGCAATACGCTGCACCTCAAACAGAGAAAGCGCCTTAGAAAATGCACCAAAATCCCTCATGAACCAAAATGCACTACCGAGCAATAGAAACGAAAAGAAAACCAGCACTATTTTTCTATTTATCTTGATCACTTAAAAATCCTTGGCAAAACAAAAAATACTTTCCGACTATAGAAACAGAGTCCGACCTTACAAAAAAACGGGATAACGTGCGGACATCGCCGCAAGCGATGCGCCAACAGGCGCCAATTTCTCTCAAGCGGAGAATAATCTACCGTAATGAACGGCTTGCCTTACAAGCCGGGATATCCTCCCAAAAAATCCACAGTCATCCATCCTACACTCAGCTCCTGCGACCGACCTCCTCCAACCAATCCGCAAAGCTATTAGCCAGGAGTGTGCGATCAAACTCCCGCACAGCCAGCTCATGGCCTCTTCGCCCCATTTCCTTGATCGCTGACTTATCTCGCGCAGCCTGTTCCAGCGCGTCAGCGAAAGCTGATGAGTTATCTGGCGCGATCGCAAAGCCGCAGCCATTGTCACGAATCATCCCGGCTAACCAGCCCGGATAATTATTGAGAACAGGGACACCAGCCGCGATGTAATCGAAAAATTTGTTCGGCGAAGTGCCGAAGTAGAAAGCAGGTATATTAGCCAAAACCTGCAATCCGATATCCGTACTCGCCATCAAACCGGCCAGGCGCACCTTGTTGACAGGCTCATGGAAGATCACACAATCCAAGCCTTCATGCTTGGCGCGCGCCTGCAAAACCGGCTTCAGTTTGCCATTGCCGATCAAGAGCAACTTTATGTCATCGCGCCCACGCCGCTTAAGCTCGGCAGCTGCGTCGAGAACAGCGCCTAGACCATTAGCAACACCATGAGTACCCGCAAAAACAGCAAGCAAATCATCTACCTTTACCTGCTCAGGCCTCCAGGGCTCGACATCAGCAGCAAATATCTCGAGGTCACAACCATTGGGAATCAGAGCAATACACTCACGCGCAACCCCACGCTTTGCAATACCGTCCACTATGCCTGGAGATAAACCGATCAATCTGTGCGCCGAGCGATAGCTGACCCACTCCAGTACCGACATAGCCCCCAGTACCAAGGGATTACGAATTACACCCATCGCCTTGGGTAATTCAGGCCACAGATCACGAACCTCGAACACGAATGGCTTACCCCGCAACCACCGAGCGAAAATACCAGGAATACCGGCAGTCAAAGGCGTTGTAGTTGCAAAAACCAAATCGTAGCGCTCGGTAAGAGCCAGCCCGATACTCCGCATAGCGAAAAAAACAAACGTCATGGCCCTTTTCAGGAACCCATCGTTATTCGAGTACGCCAGATCGAACTCAATAATATCGATACCGTCAACAGTGCCACGCCGCTTACCGCCAACGAAAGCTTGTACTAGGCCCGTATCACCGCCGCCATAACTTCCACACACCATCGTCACTTGATGACCACGAGCAATCAAACGCCGGGCCATTTCATAAGAGCGGATACCCACTGCCCCCTTAGGAGTTGAAAAGTGTTGATGAAAATACAAAACTTTCATAAGGCCCAGCGATACTCCGTAATTAGCGAACCGGGTTGATGCACTTCAACCTCAAGTACTGGTATTTGCTCTTTATCCAGGTAATAGCGAGACTCCCAACCCTTAACCAGCTCGAAACGGACAACTGGCACAGAAGACTCCAACGTAAGCAAATGCTCTCCATTGCAAATACTGGTTCCCTCGACTCGCCACTTGCCTGGCTCCAGCCGCCAACGCAGCACAGCCTTATTGGCGAAACCCTCAATCTTATCGATCACTTTCACCGCAGTATCCGACAGATGAACAGTGCGCTGATGCTGAACTCTACGTCGGTCCTGATATGCAACGGAAAAGCGGGTGACACCATCCGCTTCGGAAAGCGGTTCGATATATGACGTTCTCAGCCAGTCACCGAAAAGAAAACGGCTCAACCGAGGCATCTGGTCATGATCGTCGAACTGAACGGTATTGTGGCTTGCCGTGCCGGGAAAATAGCTGAGCCACTGGGCATCCGTGTTGTAGCTGTAAGTGCCGGCATCACGTAAGAGGTTACGTGCCCCTAACCACAGATCAAGATGCAGCGTGTCAGCCTGACTAGGACGGAAGCAAAAACGTGGATAACGCAACATCGCCAAAGCAGAGCCGCTGCGTAATACTGCAAAACCGCCATCATCGAACAGACGACTGGCGGGCTTCGAAGCCAAGACCGAAGGCAGTTCCAGCCGCAACCAGCGCAATGGTAGATCCCACGGACCTTCATCCGGGTAGGCGCGCGCATTAGCAAAAAGCGCCGTGGCCAGCTGCACGGACGGGCGATAGTCGCGATAGTCGGTATCCGTCAACTGCAGCAAACGCGCACCATCATTAGCCCCCAAATTAGGCCCATCGCCATCTAGGGGATTGATCATGGCACGTAACCATTCACTGGCAGCTAAGGCACGGGCAGTCCACTCGGAGGGAAAAGCAGGCAAGCACAGACGCCGGCGCCACACCTCGACCATACAAAAGGTATCGAGCATCACGCGATGGTAGTTCAAGGAGTACTGACTAAAACTGCCATCTTCACCGATAAGACGCGCTGCCCGGTTTTCCAGCCATTTACGACCAAGGCCAGCCCAACGCTTCCCCTCGGGAATGCCCTGCGTCATCAGCCAGCTGCCACCTATGTACAAGGCTGCCGCTTCGGATGTGCCGTGGTTGTTATCCTGCGCCATGGCATAGCTGAGAGTCGGCTCGATACGCTGTAGATGCAGCTGAACAAGGCTCAACAAACCAGGCGCTGGTACTTCAGCCTGCTCCAGGATCAAAGCGGCAACAGCCAGGTGCATCACCCGAATGGATGCCTCCTGACCACACTTCCAATTCGGGCCTTTATAGGGCGGATTCTGTTCACACCAATCCGCCAACCAGTCATTCAGACGATCGAGTGACTGCATTTGGCCCGCACGCGCGCGCTGCGCGAAAGCCAACACCCAATCAAAACGAGAGGCCTCCCAGATCGACTTGATATCGCCTACGTCTGCGTCGAAATCCGGAATCTGCCACCAATCGCGATGTGGCGCAGCAACGCGGGTTCTCGTAAGCGGATTGCAATGCCAGTCAGGCGTTTTGCCGTCCAGTTCAAATATCCAGTGACCGAACAGCTGCCCCTTGGTTTGCCAACTCTGTACAGGAGGTAAGTCTGTAGCGACATACGGTACGGAATTAAAGAATCTACCCAGCGGGGCAACAGCCTGCAGTCGGCGAAGCGGGTTCAAACCAAGCTTGATACCCACGCGATAGCCAATCGCTCGCGCCAGGTTCAACACACCCAGCGCCAACGCGGTATTTACTTTAGTCTTGAATGCGCTCATTGATTACGCAGCAATTGCGCCACCTCGATGGTGACCCGCGCAACCTCGAAAACCTCGTCGACAGGAATTGCTGCCGTGCCCCGTTCAATAGCCTGCAAGAACGCAGCGGCACATGCGTTCTGGCCTTTGTCCTGCTTCCAGAGATTGAGCCGACTAAACCCCCGCCAGCCAAACCCCTTAAGTTTGCGAAAGTTGTCCAGCTGCAAGACCTGGCCGGCTGCAAAAACCTCGACACGCTCTTTCGGAAAGCTGGCTGCACCATTAGCCAGATACAAAATGGTGCCAAAGGAACCATCAGCAAACCCCAGAGTGATTGAAGCCTTGTCCTCGGCCACTTCAACGCCAGGCGCATCCCCCATACGTCGGGCCTGAATGGAGACGATCTTGCTTCCGGCAAGGAAGCGCATTAGATCAATGAAGTGACACGCCTCACCGATAATACGGCCGCCACCCACTGCATTTTCTTGCGTCCAATGATTAGCCGGTATCGCGCCTGCGTTCATTGTCATGATGAACGATTTAGGTTCTTTTACCGACTCAAGCAATGCCTTTATTTTCTGGACTTGCGGCGAGAAGCGTCGATTGAAACCGACCATCAACTGCGGGGCTTTATCGGCCTGCTGAAGAGCTGCATAAGTCGCCTGAACTTCATCAAGCTCTGCCGGCGTAATGGCCAGTGGTTTCTCAACAAAAACATTCTTGCCAGCGCTCAATGCACGGCAAACGAATGACGCATGAGAATCATGCCGGGTGACGATCGCCACGGTATTGATGGCTGGATTGGCCAGCATAGCCTGCATGTCGGTAGAGGCCTCGGCAAAACCGGCTTTCGCCCCATGAACGACACCATTGATACCACCAGCAGTGACGATGGTATGGAACTGCGCCCCCGCCGCCTTGAAGGCCGGAATCAACATCCGCGATGCATAGTTACCGGCACCGATAAAGCCCATTACAGGACGCTGAGGGTTGAGATCAACCGAAGCGTGTAATGTCACCTGACGAACAGCACGCTCCGCAACATCCGAGCGGTACTGCAACAGAATACCGAGGCCGGTTTTATCCTCGGTGAGCGCCTGGTAAGCCTTTGGAGCATCTTCGAACGCAAAACGGTGAGTAATGAGCGGCTTCACGTTCAACTGACCGCTGGCCAGCATATCCAGCACCGCTTCGAAGTTGCGCTGTTCGGTCCAGCGTACGAACCCCACCGGATAATCCTGCCCTTTTTCTTCATAGGCCGGATCGTAACGGCCAGGCCCATAGGAGCAGGAAACCTGAAAAGTCAGCTCCTTCTCGTAAAAGTCCGCTCGGTTCAATTCAAGACCAGTCACGCCAACCAGAATAATCCGCCCACATTTTCGGCTCATGCGCGCAGCTTGGGTAACAGGATCGCTGGACTTCGTCGAAGCCGTAATGATCACCCCATCGACTCCACGACCGCGACTGAAAGCCATGCCAGCAGCGACCGGATCTTCGCCCTTGCCAGGATTGCAGGTATCAGCACCAAACTGACGGGCCAACTCCAGCTTGGACTCATCGAAGTCGATGGCCAACACCCTACAACCCTGAGCGCGCAAGAGCTGCACGGTCAACAGCCCAATCAGACCTACGCCAGTAACCACGAACGCTTCGCCCAGCGTTGGCTTGGCCAAACGTATACCCTGCAAACCAATACTGGCGACAACGACAAAGGACGCCGACTCGTCATCCACTTCATCAGGAACCCGCGCACAAAGATTCTTAGGCACCTTCACCATATCGGCATGCGGCCCATTCGACACCACACGATCACCAATCTTGAAACCTTGAACGCCAGCGCCCACCTCAGCTACGACACCAACATTGCAGTAGCCCAGCGGTAACGGTTGCGCAAGCTTGGACTGGACAGCTTCAATAGTGGTCATCAGCCCATCGGTGCGTATCTTCTCAAGCACCATCTTGACTTTTTCGGGCTGCTGGCGTGCCTTTTCAATATATGACGCCTTACCGAAACCAACCAACATACGCTCGGTGCCAGCAGAGATCAGAGTCACCAAGGAGCTGATAACCAAACTGCCAACGGTTGCTTTAGGAGCTGGAGCTTCCATCAAAGTGGTTACGCCATTACCGAGATCCTGAAGAACCTGTTTCATGCTTCCCTCACGTCATTATTTGATTGCACCAGCCCATAGAGAATACGCAGGTGCTCACATACCGTATCGATATGAAATTCCTCGCCCAGAATCTCTGTTACACGCGACTCATGCGCCACCGAATCGAGCAAATTGCGCTTAGCGGCGCTGGACGCGAAGGCGTCTCGGAGAGCCATCTCGGTGGCTACAGGCACTACCGTCGCCAGAGGCGAACGCGTCACCTGAACATAGGCTGGGTTATCCAATAGAACCGGTAAACAACCGCACGCAATGCCCTCCAAGATAGAGGACGAAAGCTGGTCGGTAGTCGGCACCGAGATACAAAAATCAGCGACGGATAACCAGCCGCGTAGAGCCTCTTGATCTAGAAAACCAGATACCAGCGTGATTGCCGGACACGATGCAGCTGCAGAGCCTACGGTGTCACGGTAGTTCGGGTCACAATCACCCTCCAGCAAAAGCAGACGGCCGCTACCCGCAGCCGCATAGTAGGCCCGGAAAGCAGCAACCACAGCTAACGTGTTATACAAAGGAGTAATGCGGCGATTGTAAATCCAGACCAGTTCTTCTTGGCCAACTCCAAGCGACTGACGCCGCGTGATACGCGCTGGTAAATCGGGATAGAACACAGGATCAATGCCAAGGGTGAATGCGCGCAGACGATACTCGGGAACGGAGAAATGCTGCTGCAGGAAGGTAGCCATAGCTGGTGCACTGGCGGTGATCATGTGCGCGCGATCAAGAACAGCTTGGATTAATCGCCGGTAAAGACCACCACGCGCAGGCGCCGTATAAATTTCACTACCATACGTGGTAACAACAAACGCACACCCGGAAAGCCAGGCAGCCAACCCATAGCCGGAAGTATTATGAGCGTGCAGCAGCACCTCATTACGACGGCCCAAATAGCGCAAACGCAACCAAAGACCGAGCAGTACATAGCCGATCAACTCTCCAGTGCGCCCCAGATAGAACAACCAGGAAAAATGCTGACGCACACGAACATCAGCGAGCAGATTGCCTTGATGGATAGTAGCTACCGAATAATCGATGCCTAGTCGACGCATGCATACGGACCACTGCCGCACATGCGGGCTGCCAGCATTGGCTAACAGGAGCAGAGATGTCATAAGCGAGACTCTTGCGGATAAACCAAATAGAAGAAGAGGCAAGCCACATAGGCCATCACAAGGGCCAACGCCGCACCGAACAGGCTAGTAGGCACAAGCAGTAATGTCGCATACCCAGCAAGCGCCCAGACCAGCGACGCTACTGCGAGTAAATTGAAGCGCCCAAGTGCGACGAGGCGCTGCACAAAATACGCCTGCAAACCGGCAAGAGCCGCTGCCACCTGAATCAACACAAACCCGGCAGCGCCCGCAGCATCAAGGCTGTAAAGTGCGAGCAGCGGTCGAGCCAGAAACAGGGACACGAACAACCAAGCCAGACCAATTCCAATATACAAAGCACGAGTACGCCGATGTAGCGCATCTGCGTCTCCCTTACCAAAGCCCCCCGCCGCTACCATTCTTGGCACCACAATCCCACCCAGCACCGAGGGCAGAAACACACCAGCTTGAAACAGCTGCAAGCCCAGAGCGAATGTGGCTGCATCAGAGGTTGAGAGTTCCCGCTGGACCGAATGAACGAATAAATAGAGCCCTGCAAGCGTTATAACTCCAAAGAGAGAAGCACTGAGCGCCCCTCCTACTCCCGACCATAGTCGGGCTATGGAGAGCCACTCGGCTGAGCTTCTTCCCCTGAGAACAAGACAGCGCCGACTAGCGACAAAGAAAATGAGATTCCCTGCAAAGTAAGTGATGAAGTAGCAACTGACTGCCAACCCCACTTCGCCCACTTCCCCTGCAATAATACCTGCCACTCCTGCGACTGCATGAAGAATCAGAGCGTATACGCCCGTTGCACAATAATTCCCCTTCATATTGAAGGTAGCCTGGGCAAGAGTAAACATCACGAGCCCCAGTGAATACAGAGCAACCCAGGCCTGCGCATAATAAGGTGCTATTTCGAGAGTCAGGAAAGGCACACCTGCAGCTAGCAACCAGTATATAATGGACAGGAGCAAAGCGAATCCTGCGAGCAGGAAGCTAACAACCGTTACTTCAGTAATGAACCCATCGGGATCACTGTACGCTCCAGCGCGGACGATGCGCGGCGAAGCACCCAGATTAGAGAAAGCGGACAAGGCAGCACCATATGCAAGCACAAGCACGAAGCTGACCAGAGCATCTCCGTCGAACTGCCTCGCAAGGTACAAACCAAAAAGAATGGGAATAAGTTTACTACTGCCAGCGCCAACTACTAATATGATCTTACCTTTCAAAACGAAGCCTTTTGCGTCGACAAATAGGCCGATATCTTCGATTCGTACAAAGGAATATCTTCGACCTGAAAGCGCCATCCAATAAATTTAGCCGGCACGCCTGCGTATATAGAGTAAGGCGGCACCGACATCGTCACCACACTTCCAGCAGCCACGATAGCACCGCGCCCAATACAAGCACGCTTGAGTAGCGTAACATTAGCACCAATCCAGACATCGTCCCCAATAGTCACTGACTGCGGTTTACTAGTTTTCTCCTTGACGAGAAACATGGGTAGCTCACGATTCCGAAACTCGTGGTCCCCTCCCAAAATAGTGACATTGGAACCAAACATCACATAGGAGCCGATCCGTATTTCGCCAGAAAACCAAGCTCGCCCTCCAATGAACACATGATTACCGATCGATATGCTGCCATAGGAAAACTGTGAGCTAAGCGGATCAAAAAGCACATTCGCCCCAGCTACCCTAAAGCGCTGCCGATAACAAGGCATAAGCATACGACGCCAAATACGACACACCATTTCATGAGCTCGTGCCGCACAGACAAGTATTGTTCTGATCATCTGCGCAAACTCATAAATGCAGGAGCCCTTGAGTATCCACTATATAATTATTTGTCGTAAAGTCTAGCCCAAAAAATTGTTTGTGCCGCACCAGCAGCACGCACACATCAGCGACAGCTTGTGCCTCTTCAATAGTGGAAAGAACCAAGCCGGACTGATCGAGAGCACTTATGTTAGGTTCTACCACCAGTATGCGACCAGGATGCTGCGCGGCCAAAGCTTCACAGATCTTAAGTGAAGGACTCTCCCGCAGGTCATCTATATCAGGTTTAAAAGCCGCACCGAAACAGGCAATGGTAACATCACGCGCAGTGCGCTCCGGATGCGTCATAAGAAATTCGGCTACTAATTTTTTGACTTTATCAATTACCCACACAGGCTTGTTATCATTTACTTCACGTGCAGTACGTATCAGGCGAGCTTGCTCAGGTGTTTGGCTGACAATAAACCAAGGATCGACTGCAATACAGTGCCCCCCCACCCCTGGGCCAGGCTGGAGAATATTGACGCGCGGATGTCGATTGGCAAGCCGCATCAACTCCCAGATATTTATATCCAGCTTGTCACAAATAATTGAAAGTTCATTGGCAAAGGCAATATTGACATCGCGAAAACTATTTTCGGTCAACTTGCACATTTCAGCGGTACGCGAGTTAGTGACGACGCATTCACCTTCGACGAAAATCTTGTACAGGCTCACTGCAGCTGTAGAGCATTTGGGCGTCATACCACCGATCACACGGTCGTTCTGCACCAGTTCACGCAATACATGGCCTGGCAAGACACGTTCAGGGCAATAGGCTATTCGAATATCTGAATCTTCCCCATGAGTGATGGGAAAGCTCAAATCCGGGCGGGCAGCAGCCAACCAACCAGCCATCTGCTCGGTAGCACCTACGGGAGAAGTAGACTCGAGAATGACCAGATCCCCCCTTTTGATAACAGGTGCAATGGTCTTGCAAGCTGACTCGATATAGCTTAAGTCGGGCTCATGATCATTCTTGAACGGTGTAGGCACGGCAATCAAGAAAGCATCCGCCGGTTCGGCTACTGCTGTTGCACGAAGGTAACCTTCCGTCACAGCAGCATGCACTATCATGTCGAGTTCCGGCTCGACGATATGGATATCACCTCGATTGATGGTATCGATTGTCTGGCGATTCACGTCTACGCCAATCACCTTGCGCTTGCGAGACGCAAATACTGCGGCAGTAGGCAAGCCAATATAGCCCAACCCAATTACAGAAATAGCTTTAAAGTCCATCACATAATTCCAATTCGCCGAACCGCATTTGCAATACAAAGATGAATCAAGAGATTGAAGACAAAAGTCCTTCAATGATTCTCTTGCATGCCCGACCATCGCCATAGGGATTATGCGCAACGCTCATGGCTCGATATACCTCATCATCGACCAATAGGTCATGCAACTCACGCACAATCACGTTGACATCTGTACCGACCAAGCGCACCGTACCTGCCACAACGGCCTCGGGTCTTTCAGTGGCATCACGCATAACCAGGACTGGCTTACCGAGCGAAGGCGCCTCTTCCTGTATACCGCCAGAGTCAGTCAGAATGATGTGAGCCCTATTCATTAGGTAAACAAAGGGCAGATAATCCAAAGGCTCGATCAAATGAATGTTACCAACGTTCGATAGAAGCCGTTGCACAGGCTCTCGCACATTAGGATTCAAATGTACGGGGTAGACAATATCAACCTCGGGATGCATATTAGCCACTTCGCGTAGTGCCTGACAAATACGCTCGAAGCCATCACCAAAACTTTCTCGTCGATGCCCCGTAACAAGAATCAGCTGTCTGTTGGCATCAAGGAAAGCAGTCGGTTCCGCAGCCCTGGCCCTAAGGGATTGATCTTCTTTCAGGCGTTCCACGACATCCAGCAGTGCATCTATGACGGTATTACCCGTGACATGAATTTTTGAAAGTTCTACACCTTCACACAGCAAATTATCGCGTGAGGTTTTGGTTGGAGCGAAATGCAGGGTAGCCAATGCGCCCGTCAGTTTACGGTTAGCTTCTTCAGGCCAGGGGGAGTAGATATTGCCTGTTCGCAACCCGGCCTCTACATGAGCAACAGGAATTTGCTGGTAGTACGCCGCGAGCGTGGTGGCAAAAGTCGTTGCCGTGTCGCCATGTACCAGGATTACATCGGGCCTGTAATCGCAGAGGACTTTCTTCATCCCTTGAAGAATCGCCGTGGTTACATCGGTCAGATCCTGTCCGGGTTTCATGATGTTCAAATCGTAATCTGGATCTATCGCAAAAAGACTCAGTACCTGATCGAGCATTTCACGGTGCTGACCAGTCACACACAGCTTTGCTTCAAAACGCTCATCTGCACTTAGCGCTATGTGTAAGGGAGCCATCTTGATCGCCTCTGGACGTGTTCCAAAAACACAGAGGGTTTTCATCTAAACATTCCTAAATAATCTGTATGTATTATCCGCAAGCTTACAGTCAGGGGATTATTAGCTTTATAAAATATCCATTGCGCTCGCAATGACTCTGCAAGAATTGGGCAAGCTCACGCTTAGCCGGCTCGTCTCCATGCACAATCCGAACTTCATCAGGCCATTTACGCATTCCAGTAATGAATCTCATTAACCCCGCCTGATCTGCATGAGCTGAATAACCGCCTATGGTATGCACCTGAGCCCGAATGTCATAGCGCTGCCCGTCAAATTCCACATAGCCACTACGCGGGCCAAAACGCTGGATTTGCCTTCCTGGCGTGCCATCCGCCTGGTAGCCGACGAAGAGCACGTCATGCCGTGCATCTCCGAGCATGGCTTTCAGGTAGTTGACGATGCGCCCACTGGAGCACATACCGTTGCCAGCGATAACGATAGCCGGCTGAGCGGTTTGCGTCAGGCGATTGACCATGGCCAGGTGGGCCTGGTGGCTGTCCACCGTAAGCAGATTACGGAAGGCCAGTGGGTTACGGCCTTTGGCCAAGCGCGCCCTAGCCTCTGCATCCCAGAAATGATCGAGCTCGCGATACACCGTTGTAAAACGACTGGCCAGCGGGGAGTCGAGGATGATGGGCAAATCCGTCCAGTCGAGTGCTGTCGCTTTGCTGGTGCTCGACTTGGAAGCACTCGACTGAGCCCTAGCTGACTCTTTCAGCGCTCTGCGATGAATGATGTCCTCAAGTTCGTAGAGCAGCTCCTGAGTGCGGCCAATACTGAAGGCCGGGATCAGCACCGTGCCCTGGTTGCTCAGCGCATGCTCGAGCACCTTCTCCAGACGCGCACGCCGACTGCGGCGATCTTCATGCAGGCGGTCGCCGTAGGTGCTTTCGATGACCAAAATATCGGCTTTGTATGGGGCTTTCGGCGCCGGGAGAATTGGCGCATGAGGCGCCCCCAGGTCGCCAGAAAATACGATGCGTTTCTTCTCGCCCGTCTCGGGATAGTGCAGATCAACCTCAACGTAGGCCGAGCCGAGGATGTGGCCCGCACGCTGCAAACGAATGTGAACGTTCAGTTGCTTCGTGTCGATCAGGGTGAACCACTGCTTGTAGGGCAAGGCAACGATGCGCTGCTCGATCAGTTTGAGATAGCGCTCGACTTGTTTCTGATCGCGGCTGAAACCGAGCTTGAAGGCATCCTCGAGGACGATGGGCAACAACTTGGCCGACGGCTCACTGCAGAGGATCGGTCCTTTGAAGCCTGCCGCTAACAAATAGGGTATGCGGCCAACGTGATCGATATGGACATGGGTCGCGACCAGAGCCTTGATGCCCTCCAGAGAGAAGTCGACTGCGAGCTTACCGGCGCCTGCCCGACCTTCAGGGGAAGTTTCAGCGCCTTGAAAAAGGCCACAGTCAATCAGCAGCGCATGCTCATCATCCATCTGCAGTTGATGGCATGAGCCAGTCACACCTGTTACGGCGCCATGATGAACAATCGAGGGGTACCGCACGAGTCAATCCTTTAACGCTGGCGAAATTTAAAGGGACTCAGCCCAATAGTGCGGATGACTGTTCAGAGAATGGTAATTAACTGAACTAGCTGGAAATCTGGCAAGGGCGCGCCTTGTGAAAGCCCGCACATTTTGCCGGTTTTCCATGATTTCGCAAGCATGACAAAAGTGTGACGCCAGGCGGCCGCCTAATCAGGAGACTTGCACCAGCTAGAAGGATAAAGCGTAGTCACTCGTCCTCGTTGACCCGGTCGCGCAACTCCTTGCCCGGCTTGAAATGCGGCACGAACTTGCCGTCCAGACGTACCGACTGACCGGTTTTCGGGTTACGCCCAACGCGTGGCGCGCGGTAGTGCAGCGAGAAGCTGCCAAAGCCGCGAATCTCGATGCGATCCCCCGTGGCCAGTGCCTGGGACATTTGCTCCAGCATGGTCTTGATGGCCAACTCGACATCCTTGGAGGACAGCTGACCCTGATGAGTGACAATTCTTTCGATCAACTCCGACTTGGTCATGGTTTTCCCTTCTTTTTCAAGCGGCTAGAAGACTCGACGGTTCGGTTGTAGCACGCGGGTCAGCTTTTGAACAGCCTAAAAAACAAGGTGTTAGCGAGTTTTGCGGTTAGTTGTGATAACGGGAGCTTTGTGTAGGAGATCTAGCTTGAGGCGAAGCTTATGGGTATGGGGCCGGTATTGCGAGATGGCCGCCATTCGCCGCGGGGCGCAGCTCCTACAAGGGGAGCGTTGTTTTGCGGTTTGGTGTGGGAGCCCTGCATCGGGGTAAAGCTTTTGCGCATGAGCACGACATTGCGGGGTGACTGCTATTCGCCGCGGGGAGCGGCTCCTACAGGGGGGGAGCGTTGTTTTGCGGTTTGGTGTGGGAACCCCGTCTCGGGGCGAAGCTTTCTCTGGCCCCTGGCTCGGTAAGCTAAGCTGAACTGGCGAACGCTAACGGAAGGGAATCCGATGACTGAGAAACGCTACGCCGCGCATAAGCTTCGTGATGGACGCTGGTCCAGTAGCGGGCAAATCTATCTTGTCACTACCGTAACCAATGGTCGCATCCCTGTCTTTGCTGATTTCTCAGCGGCGCGCACGCTCATACAAATCATTCGCCAGGATGAGCTGCTTGGATCGCACCAAACGCTCTGCTTTGTCGTGATGCCTGATCACTTGCATTGGCTGTTGCAACTGCAGAGTGAGGACCTGGCCCGCCTGGTAGGCAGGGTCAAATCCATTTCCGCCAAGCGCCTGGGTAGGCCGATTTGGCAGAAGGGATTCCATGATCATGCGTTGCGCCGGGAGGAGGATGTTCGAAATGTAGCGAGATATGTGGTGGCAAATCCCTTAAGAGCAGGGCTCGTGGAGCGAGCGGGTGATTATCCGCATTGGGATGCGGTGTGGATATGAGGGCGGTTTGGCGACGTTATTGGGCATAGGCTTGGCATTGCTGGATGGCTGCCATTCGCTGCGGGGCGCAGCTCCTATAGAGAGAGCGTCGACTGGCGTATTCGCGTAGGAGCCCCGCCTCGGGGCGAAGCTTCTGGGTATGGGCTCGGTATTGCTGGATGGCCGCCATTCGCCGCGGGACGCAGCTCCTACAAGGGGAGTGTTGTTTTGCGGTTTGGCGTGGGAGCCCCGCCTCGGGGCGAAGCTTTTGTGTATGGGCTCGGTATTGCGAGATGGCCGCCATTCGCCGCGGGGCGCGGCTCCTACAAGGGCGGCGTCATTGGGAATGCGGAAACAAAAAAGGCGACCCGAAGGTCGCCTTTTTTTGATGAATTACCCGAACTTAGTTCTGGTTTTCCATCTGAGCACGGATCAGATCACCAATGGTGGTCGGGCCGGTGCTTTCAACGTCTTGCTTGTTACGCAGTTCCTTCATCGCGTCTTTCTCGTCTTCAACGTCTTTCGACTTGACGGACAGGCTGATGACACGGGACTTGCGGTCGACGCTGATGATCTTGGCTTCTACTTCGTCGCCTTCTTTCAGGACGTTGCGCGCGTCTTCAACGCGGTCACGGCTGATTTCGGAGGCTTTCAGGGTAGCTTCGATCTCGTTGCCCAGGTCGATGATGGCGCCCTTGGCGTCTACTTCTTTCACAACGCCACGGACGATGGTGCCCTTGTCGTTGATGGAGACGTAGTTGCTGAACGGATCGTCTTCCAGCTGCTTGATGCCCAGGGAGATGCGCTCGCGCTCCGGGTCAACCGACAGGATGACGGTTTCCAGCTCGTCGCCCTTTTTGAAGCGACGCACGGCTTCTTCGCCGGCTTCGTTCCAAGAGATGTCTGACAGGTGAACCAGGCCGTCGATGCCGCCGTCCAGACCAATGAAGATACCGAAATCGGTGATCGACTTGATGGTGCCGGAGATCTTGTCACCCTTGTTGAACTGACCGGAGAAGTCTTCCCACGGGTTGGTCTTGCACTGCTTGATACCCAGGGAGATACGACGACGCTCTTCGTCGATGTCCAGAACCATGACTTCCACTTCGTCGCCAACGTTAACGACTTTCGACGGGTGGATGTTCTTGTTGGTCCAGTCCATTTCGGAAACGTGTACCAGGCCTTCCACGCCCTCTTCCAGCTCGGCGAAGCAGCCGTAGTCGGTGAGGTTGGTGACGCGGGCAACAACGCGGGTGTTTTCCGGGTAACGAGCCTTGATGGCAACCCATGGGTCTTCGCCCAGTTGCTTCAGACCCAGGGATACGCGGTTACGCTCGCGATCATACTTCAGAACCTTGACGTCGATCTCGTCGCCAACGTTGACGATCTCGGACGGGTGCTTGATGCGCTTCCAAGCCATGTCGGTGATGTGCAGCAGGCCATCTACGCCGCCCAGGTCAACGAACGCACCGTAGTCGGTGAGGTTCTTGACGATACCTTTGACTTGCTGGCCTTCCTGCAGGGATTCCAGCAGAGCTTCGCGCTCGGCGCTGTTCTCGGCTTCCAGGACGCTGCGACGGGAAACGACAACGTTGTTGCGCTTCTGGTCCAGTTTGATGACCTTGAACTCGAGCTCTTTGCCTTCCAGGTGAGTGGTATCACGCACCGGACGGACGTCAACCAGGGAACCCGGCAGGAACGCGCGGATGCCGTTGACGTCAACAGTGAAGCCGCCTTTGACCTTACCGTTGATAACGCCCTTGACCACTTCTTCAGCGTTGAACGCAGCTTCCAGAACCAGCCAGGACTCAGCGCGCTTGGCTTTCTCGCGGGACAGCTTGGTTTCACCGAAGCCATCTTCAACCGCGTCCAGCGCGACGTGGACTTCGTCACCGACCTTGATGGTCAGCTCGCCTTGTTCGTTGAAGAACTGGTCGAGCGGGATGACGCCCTCGGACTTCAGACCGGCGTGGACGGTAACCCAGTCACCGTCGATGTCGACCACGATACCGGTGATGATGGCGCCCGGCTGCATGTCGAGGGTTTTCAGGCTTTCTTCAAATAGTTCTGCAAAGCTTTCGCTCATGTTGATTCCTGTTGATCAAGGGCGGGGATTCGCCCAAACCACACTCCAGACAATGTGGGTTCGTTCATGTGAAAAGAGGCCTACGGGACTAGGACTGGTCTCCCGCATGCCTCCTGGCGGATTCAGCGATTTAAGGCAATCGAGAACCCTTAACCGGCGAGATCGCGATCAGCGACCTCGCGCAGAATTCGTTCAAGCACCTGCTCGATGGAAAGTTCGGTGGAATCCAGCACGATTGCGTCGGCTGCCGGCTTGAGCGGAGCCACCGCGCGCTGGGTATCACGCTCGTCGCGCGCCCGTATCTCGTCGAGAAGACTCGCGAGATTAACATCATCGCCCTTGGCCTTCAACTGCAAGTAGCGGCGACGCGCACGTTCCTCGGCGCTGGCCGTCAGGAAAATCTTCAGCGGCGCGTCGGCGAACACTACGGTACCCATGTCGCGACCGTCTGCCACCAGGCCTGGCATCTCCTGAAACGCGCGCTGACGCTGCAGCAGCGCTTCGCGTACGGCAGGCAGCGAGGCGACCATGGAAGCGCCCGCCCCTATCTGCTCGTTACGGATGGCGTCGGTCACCTCCTCGCCTTCGAGGATGATGCGCTTGTCGATGAACTGCACATCCAGATGCGCGGCCAGCTGCTTGAGCGACTCTTCGTTGGTCAGGTCGATGCCGTGGTTGCCAGCGGCGAAGGCCAGCAGGCGATAGAGCGCACCGGAGTCGAGCAGATTCCAGCCCAACTGCTTGGCCAGCAGAGCGCAAAGCGTGCCCTTGCCCGACCCGCTCGGCCCGTCGACGGTGATTACCGGGACGTTCATGCGTTGCCCTCTACGGCCACGTTGATACCGACTTCAGCCGCCAAAGCAAGGAAGTTGGGGAAGGAGGTGGCGACGTTGGCGCAGTCGTGAATACGAATTGGCGCACTGGCGCGCAGCGAGGCGACGCTGAAGGACATGGCGATACGGTGATCGCCATGCGCCCAGACTTCGCCACCGCCAATGGCGCCGCCTTCGATGATGATGCCGTCCGGGGTCGGCTCGGCCTTCACGCCCAGGGCGATCAGGCCATCGGCCATGACCTGGATACGGTCGGACTCTTTAACGCGCAGCTCTTCGGCGCCGCGCAACACGGTACGACCTTCGGCACAGGCGGCAGCGACGAACAGCACCGGGAATTCATCGATGGCCAGCGGTACCAGGTCTTCCGGGATATCGATGCCTTTAAGCTTGGCCGCACGCACGCGAATGTCGGCCACTGGCTCACCGCCGACTTCACGCTGGTTTTCCAGGGTGATGTCACCGCCCATCAGCTTCAGAATGTCGATCACGCCGGTGCGAGTCGGGTTGATGCCGACGTGTTCCAGCACCAGTTCGGAGCCTGCAGCGATGCTGGCAGCGACCAGGAAGAAAGCAGCCGAGGAAATATCCGCCGGTACTTCGATGCACGTGGCGGTCAGTTTGTGGCCGGACTCGACGCTGGCAGTGCTGCCCTCAACGCTGACCGGGTAGCCGAAGCCGCGCAGCATGCGCTCGGTGTGATCACGGGTCGGCGCCGGCTCGGTCACCGAGGTGCTACCAGCGGCGTACAAACCGGCCAGCAGCAGGCAGGATTTGACCTGGGCGCTGGCCATGGGCATTTCGTAGGCCATGCCGGTCAGGCGCTGACCGCCTTTGATGCTCAGTGGCGGACGGCCTTCCGGGCCGGTCTCGATCACCGCCCCCATCTCACGCAACGGCTTGGCCACGCGATTCATCGGGCGCTTGGACAGCGAAGCATCACCGGTCAGCGTGGTGTCGAACGGCTGCGCGGCCAACAAGCCGGAGAGCAAGCGCATGGAGGTGCCGGAGTTCCCCATGTACAGCGGGCCGGCCGGCGCTTTCAGGCCATGCAGGCCGACGCCATGGATGGTCACGCGGCCGTGGTGCGGACCTTCGATGACCACGCCCATGTCGCGGAATGCCTGCAGCGTGGCCAGGGCGTCTTCACCCTCGAGGAAGCCTTCGACCTCGGTGGTGCCTTCGGCCAGCGAACCCAGCATGATCGAACGGTGCGAGATGGATTTGTCACCCGGTACGCGGATACGTCCAGCCAGCGAGCTACCAGGTTTTGCCAGGAAAATCAGATCGGTCGAGTGCATAGCGTCCACATAGGCCCTGCGGGCCAGAATTTTGCTGAAATGTTCGCGGGCCACGCGGGCGCGGGTGAACACGCCCAGCAGTTGATGCCCATCCCCGGCGTCGACCGCATCGCGCAAGGCGTCGAGGTCGTCGCGAAACGTATCCAGTGTGCGCAGCACGGCCTCGCGATTGGCGAGGAAGATATCGTGCCACATCACCGGATCACTGCCGGCGATCCGCGTGAAGTCGCGGAAACCGCCGGCGGCATAGCGGAAAATTTCCAGGTTCTCGCTGCGCTTGGCCAGCGAGTCGACCAGGGTAAAGGCCAGCAGGTGCGGCAGATGGCTGGTGGCGGCGAGCACCTGGTCGTGATGTTCGACCTCCATCGCCTCGACATCCGCCCCCAACTCGCGCCACAGCCCTTCGACCAGCGCCAGAGCCGCCTCATCGCTGTGCTCACAGGGCGTCAGGATGACCTTGTGGCGCCGGAACAACTCGGCGTTGGCCGCCTCCACCCCGCTCTGCTCGGACCCCGCAATGGGATGGCCGGGCACCAGTCGCACAGCCTTGCCGGAAAATGCCAGACGTGCCGCACGCACGACATTCCCCTTGGCGCTACCGACGTCGGTCAGCACGGCATTGCCGAGATCCAGCGCGGCCAGCTGAGCAAGCACCTTCTCCATGGCCAGGATAGGCACTGCCAGCTGGATGACATCAGCCCCCTGACAGGCGGCAGCAAGGTCGCTCTCGCAACGATCGACAACGCCCAGCTGTACCGCCAGACGACGGGATTCGGCATCCAGATCGACCCCCACCACCTCCCGACACAGGCCACGCTCACGCAGGCCCTTGGCGAAGGAGCCACCGATCAGGCCGAGGCCGACCACCACCAGGCGGCCGATCTTAGGGGCATTGGATTGCACTGCAGTGACAGTCACGCCGACAGCACCTTGGCCAGCGCCTCGAGGAAGCGTGCGTTCTCTCTCGGCAAACCGATGGAGACGCGCAGGAAATTCGGCATGCGGTAACCGGCCATCGGCCGCACGATCACCCCTTCACGCAGCAGCGCCTGGTTGATCGCGGCGGTGTCGCGGCCAAAATCGACGGCGATGAAGTTGGCCCTGGAGGCAATCCAGCTCAACCCCAGGGCACGCAAGCCCTCTTCCAGCTGCTGCATCCCGGCATCGTTCAAGCGACGGCTCTCGGCCAGGTAATCGGCATCGGCCAGCGCGGCGCAGGCTGCGGCCAGCGCGAGGCTGTTGACGTTGAACGGCTGACGCACGCGGTTGAGCACATCGGCGATCGCCGGCGAGCTGATGGCGTAGCCGACACGCAACGAAGCCAGGCCGTAGGCCTTGGAGAAGGTGCGCGAGACCAGCAAGTTCGGATAGCGCGCCAGGTAATCAAGACCGTCTGGCAGCTCGTCGCCTTCGGCGTACTCGATATAGGCTTCGTCCAACACCACCAGCACCGATTCCGGCACCTGGGCCAGGAAGGCTTCCAGCGCATCCGGCCCGAACCAGGTACCGGTCGGGTTGTTGGGGTTGGCAATGAAGACAACGCGGGTGTTGTCATCGATGGCGGCAAGCATCGCCTGCAGGTCGTGAGCGTAATCCTTGGCCGGCACGATCTTGCCCTGCGCGCCGACTGCCTGGGTGGCGATGGGGTAAACCGCGAAGGCGTAGTCGCTGAACACGGCGTTGAGACCAGGTGCTAGATAGGCACGGGCAACCAGCTCAAGGATGTCGTTGGAGCCATTGCCCAACGTCACCTGCGCGGCGTCGACGCCGTAGCGGGCAGCCAACGCAGTCTTGAGGGTGAAGCCATTGCCATCCGGGTAGCGGGTCAGCTCGTCCAGCTCGGCGCGAATCGCTGCCAGCACCTTGTCGCTCGGGCCGAGCGGATTCTCATTGCTGGCCAGCTTGACGATACCGGCCGGATCGAGCCCCAGCTCACGAGCCAACTCGTCGACTGGCTTGCCTGGTACGTAGGGGGACAGCTTTTGCACGCCTGGCTGGGCCAGGGCTAGGAAATCGCAACTCATGAATGGAGGCTCTTCTCTAACGCAATACGGTTGACCAAATCACAGGGCATGACGACTCCTGAGGTAGTCGTGGATCTGCTGCACGGCCTCTGCAACCGAACAGCTGCTGGTATCGAAACGCAATTCGGCAGCCTGCGGCGCCTCGAATGGAGAATCAAGCCCCGTGACGTTCTTGACCAGGCCGGCCCGTGCCCGCCGGTACAGTCCCTTCGGATCACGGGCCTCGCAAACGTGCAGAGGCGTATCAATGAAGACCTCGACGAATCGACCGGGCAACAATTGACGCACAGCATCGCGATCAACACGAAAAGGCGAAATGAACGCAGCCAGCACGACCAACCCTGCATCGACCATCAATGCCGCCACCTCAGCAGCACGACGAACATTCTCTTGCCGATCATGCTCGGAGAAACCCAGATCACGATTCAGACCGAGACACAGACGATCTCCATCGAGCAGATAGGTATGCCGACCCTCGGCTTGCAGGCTGCGCTCCAGCGCTCCGGCCAGAGTCGACTTGCCCGCACCACTGAGCCCCGTGAACCAGATGACGCAAGGCTCCTGCTGCCTGCTCAGTGCCCGTTGGCTGCACTCTACAAGCGAGGAGCCCAGCGGCGCCTGAAGCCCAGGCTCCACTCAAAGCACCGCCTTCGGATATGAGCCCAGCACCTTCAGCGCCACGGCCTCCTGGGCAAGTTTTTCCAACACATCCTTGATCAGCGGATCACGGTGGTGGCCGACGAAGTCGATGAAGAACACGTAGGTCCACTTGCCACTGCGCGAAGGACGAGTCTCGATGCGAGTCAGGTCGATGCCGTTATTGTGGAACGGCACCAGCAACTCATGCAGCGCGCCCGGCTTGTTGCGCATGGAAACGATGATCGAGGTCTTGTCGTCGCCGGTCGGCGGCACTTCCTGGCTGCCGATGATAAGGAAGCGCGTGGAGTTGTCCGGGCGATCCTCGATCTTTTCCGCCAGCTTGGTCAGGCCATACAGGTTGGCCGCCATGTCGCCAGCGATAGCCGCACTGTTCCACTCGCTCTTGACCCGCTTGGCCGCATCGGCGTTGCTGGAAACCGCCACGCGCTCGACGTTCGGGTAGTGCGCATCGAGCCACTTGCGGCACTGTGCCAGCGACTGGGCATGGGAGTAGATGCGGGTGATCTTGTCGGTCTTGGTGGTCTCGCCGACCAGCAGGTGATGGTGAATGCGCAGCTCGACTTCGCCGCAGATCACCATGTCGTGCTCGAGGAAGCTGTCGAGGGTGTGGTTGATCGCGCCTTCGGTGGAGTTCTCCACCGGCACCACGCCGAAGTTGACCGCACCGGCAGCCACTTCGCGGAACACCTCGTCGATGGCCGCCATCGGCACGCTGATCACCGCATGACCGAAGTGCTTCATCGCCGCTGCCTGACTGAAGGTGCCTTCAGGGCCGAGATAAGCGACTTTCAACGGGTTTTCCAGCGCCAGGCAGGAGGACATGATTTCGCGGAACAACCGCGCCATTTCCTCATTGCCCAGCGGTCCCTTATTTCGCTCCATCACGCGTTTGAGCACCTGAGCTTCGCGCTCGGGGCGGTAGAAGACGGGCGACTCACCCTCCTTCAACTCCTTCATTTTCACTCGCGCGACTTCTTCGGCGCAGCGGGCACGGTCGCTGATCAGCTCGAGGATGCGCTCATCGAGGTTGTCGATGCGTACCCGCAGCGCTTGCAGTTCCTGCTCGGACATATCAGGCGTGCTCCTTCTCGAACTCGGCCATATAGGCCACCAGCGCCTCGACCGCATCCATACCCACGGCGTTGTAGATCGAGGCACGCATGCCACCGACCGAGCGATGCCCTTTCAGGTTGAGCAGGCCGCGCTCATCGGCACCAGCGAGGAAGGCCTTGTCCAGCTTCTCGTCAGCCAGGCGGAACGGCACGTTCATCCAGGAACGCGCGTTGTGGGCGATGGGGTTGCTGTAGAAATCGCTGTCGTCGATGGCCTTGTACAGCAGGTCCTTCTTGGCGCGGTTGATGCGCTCCATGGCCTCTACGCCGCCCTGCTCCTTCAGCCACTGGAAGACCAGGCCGGAGAGGTACCAGGAATAGGTCGCCGGGGTGTTGTACATCGAACCGTTATCGGCGGAGATTTTGTAGTCGAGCATGGTCGGGCAGCTGGAACGGGCGCGACCGAGCAGGTCTTCACGGACGATCACCACCACCAGACCGCTCGGGCCGATGTTCTTCTGCGCACCGGCGTAGATCAGGCCGAACTGCGAAACATCCAGCGAACGCGAGAGGATGTCCGAAGACATGTCGGCGACCAGCGGGGTATCGCCGACCTGCGGCACCCAGTCGAACTGCAGACCGCCGATGGTCTCGTTGCTGCAGTAATGCACGTAGGCAGCGTCTTTCGACAGCTGCCAGTCGTTCTGACCGGGAATGGCGAAGTAATCATGCGCCTTGGCGCTGGCAGCCACGTTGATGGCGCCATAGCGACGCGCTTCTTCGATGGCCTTCTTCGACCAGATGCCGGTTTCAACGTAGTCGGCCACGCCGTCTTCCGGCAGCAGGTTCAGCGGAATCTCGGCGAACTGCTGGCTAGCACCGCCCTGCAGGAACAGCACCTTGTAGTCATTGGGCACAGCGAGCAGATCACGCAGGTCCTGCTCGGCCTGACTGGCGATGGCCACGTACTCATCGCTGCGATGGCTCATCTCCATCACCGAGAGGCCCTTGCCTTGCCAGTCGAGCATCTCGGCCTGGGCGCGTTGCAGTACAGCGGTCGGCAGCGCGGCCGGGCCGGCGCAGAAGTTAAAAGCTCGCTTGCTCACGTCTGTCTCTCTCAGATTCACAGAACGCCACCACCAGGCGATGGCATGTCCACACTGTCACCGTGCCTATGGGAGGGGCTTTAGCACGATAGTCGCGGCTAAAGCCCCTCCCACGGAGCCCGACTTTATTCCTCGCTGCCTTCCTCGGCGTCGGCGACTGGTGCTTCGGCGCTTTCGGCGATTTCAGCGCCCTCTTCACCTTCGACCAGTTCGTCCTCTTCTACCGCAGTAGGCTCCTGCACACGCTCCAGGCCAACCAGGGTCTCGTCCTTGGCCAGCTTGATCAGGGTCACACCCTGAGTGTTACGGCCGGAGCTGGAGACTTCGTCGACACGGGTACGCACCAGGGTGCCCTGGTCGGAAATCAGCATGATTTCCTCGCCGTCCTGCACCTGGATGGCGCCGACCAGCTTGCCGTTACGCTCGCTGGTAACCATGGCGATCACGCCCTGGCCGCCACGACCGCGACGCGGGAACTTGCCCAGGCCGGTACGTTTGCCAAAGCCACGCTCGGAAGCGGTGAGGATCTGCGCACCGGATTCCGGAATCAGCATGGAAATCAGACGCTGATCCTTGCCCAGGCGCATACCGCGCACACCGCGGGCGGTACGGCCCATGGTGCGCACCTTGCTCTCGGCGAAACGCAGCACCTTGCCGGCATCGGAGAACAGCATGACTTCCTTGGCGCCGTCGGTGATGGCGGCAGCAATCAGGGTATCGCCCTCTTCCAGCTTCAGCGCGATCAGACCGGCGCTGCGCGGGCGGCTGAACTGCACCAGCGGGGTCTTCTTCACGGTGCCGAATGCGGTGGCCATGAAGATGAAGGCGCCGGTCGGTTCGGCGACCAGTTCGGGGGTTTCACCCTCGACTTCTTCGATTTCCTCGGCCTCGACCACTTCGGTGGCTTCGCCTTCGATCACCACGCCTTCGTCGTCCAGGTCTTCGTCAGCACCGGCGCTCTGCTGCAGCGCTTCGAGGTCGATCTGCAGCATCGCGGTGATGCGCTCGCCCTCATCCAGGGGCAACAGGTTGACCAGCGGGCGACCGCGCGCGGCGCGCGAGGCTTCGGGGATTTCAAAGGTACGCAGCCAGTACACCTTGCCCTTGCTGGAGAACAGCAGCAGGGTCGCGTGACTGTTGGCAACCAGCAGGTGCTCGACGTAGTCCTCGTCCTTCACCCCGGTGGCCGACTTGCCCTTGCCGCCGCGACGCTGCGCCTCGTAGGCGGCCAGCGGCTGGCTCTTGGCGTAGCCACCGTGGGAAATGGTGACGACGCGCTCTTCTTCGGTGATCAGGTCGGCAATGGTCAGATCCAGACGCGAGGCGACGATCTCGGTGCGACGGGCATCACCGAACTCGGCCTTGACCTTCTCCAGCTCCTCGCGGATGACTTCCATCAAGCGCTCGGGGCTGGTCAGGATGCGGATCAGCTCGCCGATCAGGCTGAGGATTTCCTGGTACTCGGCCAGCAGCTTCTCGTGCTCCAGGCCGGTCAGACGGTGCAGGCGCAACTCGAGGATGGCCTGGGCCTGCTCCGGCGACAGGTAGTACTTGCCGTCACGCAGACCGTATTGCGGATCCAGCCCTTCCGGGCGGCAAGAGTCGGCGCCCGCGCGCTCGACCATGGCTTCCACCGCGCTGGATTCCCAGGCAGTGGCGATCAGGCGCTCCTTGGCTTCGGCCGGCGTCGGCGAGGCCTTGATCAGCTCAATCACCGGGTCGATGTTGGACAGCGCCACCGCCTGGCCTTCGAGGATGTGACCACGCTCACGTGCCTTGCGCAGCTCGTAGACGGTACGCCGGGTCACTACTTCGCGGCGGTGACGGACGAACACCTCGAGCATGTCCTTGAGGTTCATGATCTTCGGCTGACCGTCGACCAGCGCCACGACGTTGATGCCGAACACGCTCTGCATCTGGGTCTGGGCGTAGAGGTTGTTCAGCACCACGTCCGGCACTTCACCACGACGCAGTTCGATCACCACGCGCATACCGTCCTTGTCGGACTCATCACGCAGTTCGGTGATGCCTTCGATCTTCTTCTCTTTGACCAGCTCGGCGATCTTCTCGATCAGACGCGCCTTGTTCAGCTGGTACGGCAGCTCGGTGACCACCAACTGCTGGCGACCGCCGACCTTGTCGATGTCCTCGACCTCGACGCGAGCGCGGATGTAGATGCGCCCACGGCCGGTACGATAGGCCTCGATGATGCCGGCACGGCCGTTGATGATGCCCGCAGTGGGGAAATCCGGGCCGGGGATGTACTGCATCAGGTCATCGACGGTCAGGTCGGCGTTGTCGATCAGCGCCAGACAACCATCGATCACCTCGGAGAGGTTGTGCGGCGGGATGTTGGTGGCCATGCCCACGGCGATACCGCTGGAGCCGTTGACCAGCAGGTTTGGTACCTTGGTCGGCATGACCGCCGGGATCTGCTCGGTGCCGTCGTAGTTGGGCACCCAGTCGACGGTTTCCTTGTCCAGATCAGCCAGCAGTTCATGCGCCAGCTTGGTCATGCGCACTTCGGTGTATCGCATGGCCGCGGCGTTGTCGCCGTCCACCGAACCGAAGTTGCCCTGGCCGTCGACCAACAGGTAGCGCAGGGAGAAGTCTTGCGCCATACGTACGATGGTGTCGTACACCGCAGTGTCGCCGTGCGGGTGGTATTTACCGATCACGTCACCAACCACACGGGCGGATTTCTTGTAGGGCTTGTTCCAGTCGTTGCCCAACTCGCTCATGGCGTAAAGCACACGGCGGTGTACTGGCTTCAAGCCATCGCGCGCATCCGGCAGCGCACGCCCGACGATCACGCTCATCGCGTAGTCGAGGTAGGACTGTTTCAGCTCGTCTTCGATATTGACCGGGAGGATTTCTTTGGCCAGTTCGCCCATGAGAAGCCTGGTTCCTTTTTCTGGTGAAACTCCGCGTCATTCTTCCTGAACGCCATGGAGCTCGTCGCGATAGCCTCAAGCCATCAGCGACTCACGACAAATCAACGAGTTATGTCACGATTCGATGCAGTGAAGGTGGCTGTAGTCAGCCCCCTTGAAAACTGCCGGAGATTACCACAAAGCGCGCCACACACCTACCCCGAGCACCCTCATGGAGAAGCGGAGCAAACGAGACGGAAAGAGGCGAAACGACCAACCTGTAGGAGCTGCCGCACGACCAGTGAACGCAAAGGCTTCGCCCCGAGGGCGGGGCTCCTACGCCACACCATCGAACACCGCAATCTGTGTAGGAGCCGCGCCCCGCGGCGAATGGCGGCCATTCCACGATATCTGGCCCATGCCGCAAAGGTGGCAAACCACAAGAAAGCTGCAAAAGCTTCGCCCCGGGGCGGGGCTCCCACAAGGAGTAAGCCGCGCTCGATCAGCTCAGTGCAGGCGCTTGCGACACATCAACTGCGCCAGCTTGGCGCTATCAGGGCGTTCGATCACGCCTTTCTCGGTCACGATGTAGTCGACCAGGTCAGCCGGCGTCACATCGAACACCGGGTTGACGGCATGCACATCCGCTGCAACCCGATGCCCCGCCACCTCCAGCAGCTCACGACCATCACGCTCTTCAAGCACAATGTCGTCGCCGCTTTCCAGGCTCATGTCGATGGTCGAGCTGGGAGCCACCACCATCAGGCGCACGCCGTGATGCATCGCGTTGACCGCCAGCTGGTAGGTACCGATCTTGTTCGCCACATCGCCGTTGGCAGTAATGCGGTCAGCCCCGACTATGACCCAGGTGATGCCCTTGGTTTTCATCAGGTGAGCGGCAGCCGCATCGGCATTGAGAGTGACCGGCACCCCGTCGCCAGCCAATTCCCAGGCAGTCAACCGTGCGCCCTGTAGCCAGGGACGGGTTTCATCGACATAGACCTGCTCGACCAAGCCTTCCAGATACGCCGCGCGGATCACCCCGAGCGCCGTACCAAAGCCGCCGGTCGCCAGCGCACCGGCGTTGCAGTGAGTCAGCAGCACCTGCGGGTTGCCCTGATGCTTGCGAATCAGCTCCATGCCCAGTTGCGCCATGGTCAGGTTGGCCTCACGGTCGCTGAGATGAATCCCCACCGCCTCGGCCTCCAGCAGGGCCAGGATGTCGTCGCCATCCTTGAGTCGCGCCAGGCGCTCACGCATGCGCTGCAGAGCCCAGAACAGGTTTACCGCGGTAGGACGCGAGCGCTCGAGACTGACAAAATCCGCCTCCAGCGCCTCGCGCCAGTCACCACCAGCCTGCAGCCGAGCTCGGACGCCCAGCACCAGGCCATAGGCAGCAGCGATGCCGATAGCCGGCGCGCCGCGCACCACCATATCGCGAATCGCGTCAGCCACCTCGGCGGCAGAATCGAAGCGCAACCAGGCCTGCCGATGCGGCAGCAGGCGCTGATCGAGCAGGTACAACGCACCATCGCGCCACTCGATTGCCTGAACCTTCTCCACCGCCAGCAATTGCTCGCGCATCGCGCACTCCATCTGTCACCGCCAAAAAATCGCGGATTATACGCAGACCGACCAAGACCAGCCGAACAATCCAGCACGCCCTCACGACTTCAAGCCAGGTGCGTTCATCTATACACTGGCGATCTTCCTTGCATCGATCAAGCCAGACGGACAATCCCCCATGCCCGAAGCCTCTCTCGACCTGCTGCTCCTGCCCACCTGGCTGGTGCCCGTTGAGCCGGCCGGGGTGGTGCTACGCGACCATGGCCTGGGCATCCGCGACGGACGTATCGCGCTGATCGCACCGCGCAGCGAGGCCTTGCGCCACCCGGCGACCGAGGTGCGCGAGCTGCCGCAATGCCTGCTTGCCCCCGGCCTGATCAACGCCCACGGCCACGCCGCGATGACGCTTTTGCGCGGCATCGCCGACGACCTGCCACTGATGACCTGGCTGCACGAACATATCTGGCCCGCCGAGGGTAAGTGGGTCGACGAGGATTTCGTCCGCGATGGCACCGATCTGGCCATCGCCGAACAGATCAAGGGCGGCATCAGCTGCTTCTCAGACATGTACTTCTACCCGCAGACCGCCGCCGAACGTGTGCACAACGCCGGCGTGCGCGCGCAGATCACCGTCCCTGTACTGGACTTCCCGGTACCCGGCGCACTCAACGCTGCCGAAGCGCTGCGTACGGGCCTGCAGCTGTTCGATGACCTCAAGCAGCACCCGCGAATTCGCATCGCTTTCGGCCCCCACGCGCCTTACACGGTCAGCGACGACAAACTGGAACAGATTCGCGTACTGGCTGACGAGCTGGATGCCGGCATTCATATGCATGTGCACGAAACCGCGCAGGAAGTGGCCGAAGCCGTCGCTAAGCACGGCGAACGTCCGCTGGCGCGCCTGGCTCGCCTCGGCCTGCTCGGCCCGCGCTTCCAGGCGGTGCACATGACGCAGATCGATGACGAGGACCTGGCGCTGCTGGTGGAGCACAACTGCAGCATCGTGCATTGCCCCGAGTCCAACCTCAAACTGGCCAGCGGCTTCTGCCCGGTCGAACGCCTGTGGCAGGCCGGCGTCAACGTCGCCATCGGCACCGATGGCGCCGCCAGCAACAACGACCTCGACCTGCTCGGCGAAACCCGTACCGCCGCCCTGCTGGCCAAGGCCGTCGCCGGCTCCGCCACTGCCCTGAACGCTCACAGCGCCTTGCGTATGGCCACCTTGAATGGCGCCCGCGCACTGGGACTGGAAACACAGACCGGCTCGCTGGAACTGGGCAAGCTGGCCGATGTGGTCGCCTTCGATCTTTCCGGCCTGGCCCAGCAACCGATCTACGACCCGGTGTCGCAACTCATCTATGCCAGCGGCCGCGACTGCGTCAAGCATTTGTGGGTTGGCGGCAAGCAGCTGCTGGACGACGGCCGCCTGACGCGCATGGACGAAAGCGAGCTGATCGCCAAGGCCAGGGAATGGGGAGCCAGGATTGCCCAAAGGTCGCCGGATGCAGCCTGAGAAGAATGCAATCGCCCCGGATTGCATCCGGGCTACGCTCACGGAACGACTGCGACAAACTGACATACATTGAACGAATCCGCGCCGCCCCACGCCCGTTCTTAAACTGGCAACATAGCGGCGATACGCTTTCCATGCTTTGAATAGAGATGCTTATGAGCAACGTCGACCGCGCCGAAATCGCCAAATTCGAGGCCCTGGCACACCGCTGGTGGGACCGCGAAAGCGAGTTCAAACCTCTGCACGATATCAACCCGCTGCGGGTCAACTGGATCGACGAGCGCGTCGGCCTGGCCGGCAAGCGCGTACTGGACGTCGGTTGTGGCGGCGGCATCCTCAGTGAAGCCATGGCCCAGCGCGGCGCAACGGTGATGGGTATCGATATGGGCGAGGCCCCGCTGTCGGTCGCCCAGCTGCACCAGCTGGAATCTGGCGTCGAAGTCGACTACCGACAGATCACCGCCGAAGCACTGGCAGAAGAAATGCCGGAACAGTTCGACGTCGTCACCTGCCTGGAAATGCTCGAGCACGTACCCGATCCCTCCTCGGTCATCCGTGCCTGCCACAGACTGGTCAAACCGGGCGGCCAGGTGTTCTTCTCCACCATCAACCGCAACCCCAAGGCGTACCTGTTCGCAGTGATCGGCGCCGAATACATCCTGCGCCTGCTGCCACGCGGTACCCACGACTTCAAGAAATTCATCCGCCCGTCCGAACTCGGCGCCTGGAGCCGCGCGGCCGGGCTGGAGGTCAAGGACATCATCGGCCTGACCTACAACCCGCTGACCAAGCACTACAAGCTGGAGGCGGACGTTGACGTCAACTACATGATCCAGACGCTGAGGAAAGACTGATGCGTTTGCGCGCTGTACTGTTCGACATGGACGGCACCCTGCTCGACTCGGCGCCGGACTTCATCGCCATCACCCAGGCCATGCGCGCCACTCGCGGCCTGCCGCCACTGGCAGATAAAGCCATACGTGACCAGGTATCCGGCGGCGCTCGCGCCATGGTCGCCTGCGCTTTCGATGAAGACCCGGACTCGGCCGCATTCGAAGCCCTGCGCCAGGAGTTCCTGCAGCGCTACCAGGAACACTGCGCAGTCCTCACCCGCCCGTTCGACGGCATCGAAGCCCTGCTCGACGACATCGAACAGGCCCGACTGCTGTGGGGCGTCGCTACCAACAAGCCGGTGCGTTACGCCGAGCCAATCATGCAGGGGCTGAATCTGGCCGAGCGCTCGGCAGTGCTGGTCTGCCCGGACCATGTCGAGCAAAGCAAACCCGCGCCGGACATGCTGCTGCTCGCCTGCCAGCAGATGGGCGTCAAACCCGAGGAAGTGCTGTTCATCGGCGATGACGCGCGCGACATCGAATCCGGCCGCGCCGCCGGCTGCCGCACGGCAGCGGTGACCTATGGCTATATCCACCCCGAGGACAACCCACGCAACTGGGGCGCCGATGTGGTCGTGGACCACCCCCAGGAACTGCGTGCAGTGCTCGATCGCGCCCTGTGCAGTTGCTGATCGCACAGGCCGCCATTCTCCAATTTGGCGGGTTTCACCCGCCCTACCCTCAAGAGTTCTCCGAAGGATCCTCACATGTTCGACTACACCGCCCGCGCAGACCTGCTCAAGGATCGCGTCATCCTGATCACCGGTGCCGGCCGCGGTATTGGCGCGGCCGCCGCCAAGAGCTTCGCCGCCCATGGCGCGACGGTGCTGCTGCTGGGCAAGACCGAGGCCAACCTGAGCCAGGTTTATGACGAGATCGAGGCGGCCGGCCACCCGCAACCGGTGGTGATCCCCTTCAATCTGGAAACCGCCCTGCCGCACCAGTACGACGAACTGGCGGTGATGATCGAGAACGAGTTCGGCCGCCTCGATGGTCTGCTGCACAATGCCTCGATCCTCGGCCCGCGCACGCCGCTGGAGCAGCTTTCCGGCGACAACTTCATGCGTGTCATGCACGTCAACGTCAACGCCATGTTCATGCTCAGCAGCACCCTGCTGCCGCTGCTCAAACTGTCGGAGGACGCCTCCGTCGCCTTCACCTCCAGCAGCGTCGGTCGCAAGGGCCGCGCCTACTGGGGCGCCTACGCGGTATCGAAATTCGCCACCGAGGGCCTGATGCAGGTCATGGCTGACGAGCTGGACGGCATCGCCAACGTGCGTGCCAACAGCATCAACCCGGGCGCCACCCGCACCGCCATGCGCGCCCAGGCCTATCCAGGGGAAAATCCGGCGACCCGCCCACTGCCGGAAGAGATCATGCCGCTCTACCTCTACCTGATGGGCCCGGACAGCAAGGGCATCAACGGCCAGGCATTCGACGCCCAGTGATTACCGACCATGGCCCGCTGCCAGTCAGCGAGCCATGGCACGACAAAAATCTGCCGCCGCCCTTGCCAAGCGGCAGCACATTGCCAGCATCGCCGTCAGGCAACCGGCAACCCCTTGCCGATCAGCGCTTTTAAAAGCACCTAAGTGACTGACTTCACAAGACTTTAAGCTCGTCTGAACCACCTGGCACGAAATTCGCTCTAACCCTCTCGTCGCACCATCAGCGCCAGAGGTTCAGCTCCATGGTTCCCCCCAGCCAATCCAACACCATCGATTTCGATGCCGCCAAGCTGCAGCGTCTCGGCTTTACCGGCAGTCGCAATCTGCCGCTCAAGCCCGCGAACCTGATAGAGCTGCGCCATCAACTCAGCCTGCAACTGCAGACCAGCCTGGACGTGGAACGAATCCTCACGCTGTTCTTTCGCGAAGTACAGCGCCTGGTGGCGCTCGATGCGCTGGCTTTTCAGCATCCGTCGCATGACCTGCGCCTCGAGCTGGGCGAGCGCGCCCCGCACTCGGCCGGCTATCGCCTGAGCCATGAGGGGGAATACCTGGGCGAACTGATTTTCCGCCGCAAGCAGCGCTTTGCCGAAGACAAACTGATCCAGCTGGAATCGCTGCTGGCCAGCCTGCTGTTCCCGCTGCGCAATGCCCTGCTCTACCGCACCGCGCTGCAAAGTGCGCTGCGCGACCCGCTGACCGACACCGGCAACCGCATCGCCATGGACCAGGTGCTGCAGCGTGAGGTGGATCTGGCCCGCCGCAACCTGCAACCGCTGTCACTGCTGATGCTCGACATCGATCACTTCAAGAGCATCAACGACAACCATGGCCACACGCTTGGCGACGAAGTACTGAAAGCGGTCGCCCAGACTCTGAAGAACCAGTTGCGCAATATCGATATGGTCTTTCGCTACGGTGGCGAGGAATTTCTGGTGATTCTCTCCGGCACCAACCGCGAGGGGGCTGCGCTGGTAGGCGAGCGCCTGCGCTTTGCGGTGATGGAACTGCAATGCCTGGATGCCGGCCGCGCCATCGACGTGTCCATCAGCCTGGGCTGCTCCAGCCTGCTGCCGGGCGAGTCTGCCGAAAGCCTGCTGCGCCGCGCCGATAACGCACTCTATGTGGCCAAACGCGAAGGCCGTAACCGCCTGTCCATGGCCGGCTGAGAGGCCGCCCTGCGTAGCCCGGATGAAACGGGAATGCTCTGAAGGCAATGGCTCAAGCTAGATTCGGGAAACAGAATGAAAAAAGGGACTCCGCGGAGTCCCTTTTCGTTTATCAGCGCTTGCGACCGAAGCCGGGGCGCTGACCATCGCCGGCGGGCGGACGCTTGCCGGGTGTTGCCGGACGCGGCTTGCGTGCCGGACGCTCGGACAACTCGACGGCCGGACGCGGCTGACGCTTCTTCACATCGCTCGGGCGCTCCGCTACCGGCGTGCCACGACCGTTTTCACGACGCTCACCACTGTCTTTGCGCGGGCCACGCGGCGCGCGCTGCTCGCCATCCTCACGGCGCGGCGCACGGCTCGGGCGGGTACTCTCGGCACCTACCTCATCCTTCGCCGGACGCAGCACACGCTTGCCACGCACCTCGACCGGTTTGGCCGACTTGCGCTGCAGACGGTCGAGCTTCTCGCGGGTCTTTTCCTTCATCGCTGGCAGCGCCTGCGGAGTCAGGCCCACTTCGGCGCTGAGAATGTCCACTTCACGCTGGTCCATTTCGCGCCAGCGGCCCATGGTCAACTCGGAAGTGAGGAACACCGGACCAAAGCGCACGCGCTTCAGGCGGCTGACCACCAGGCCCTGGGACTCCCACAGGCGACGTACTTCGCGGTTACGCCCTTCCATCACCACGCAGTGGTACCAGTGGTTGAAGCCTTCGCCGCCGGGCGCTTCCTTGATGTCGGTGAACTTGGCCGGACCATCCTCGAGCATCACGCCATTCTTGAGGTTCTCCAGCATTTCCTCGGTGACTTCGCCACGTACACGCACTGCGTATTCGCGATCCATCTGATAGGACGGATGCATCAGGCGGTTGGCCAGCTCACCGTCAGTGGTGAACAGCAACAGGCCAGTGGTGTTGATATCGAGGCGACCGATATTGATCCAGCGGCCTTCTTTAGGGCGCGGCAGACGATCGAATACAGTGGGACGGCCTTCCGGGTCATCACGGGTGCAGATCTCCCCATCCGGCTTGTTGTAGATCAGCACGCGGCGAACCGAACCGGTGATTTCTTCACGCTTGAGCAAACGGCCATCTAGGGCGATGGCGTCGTTGGCATCGACGCGCTGGCCCAGGGTCGCAGCAGCGCCATTGACCTTGACCCGACCTTCGGCGATCCAGGTCTCGATTTCGCGGCGCGAGGCCAGCCCAAGGCGGGCCAGGACTTTCTGCAGTTTCTCGCCTGCAGGACGCGGTTGTTCGTGCTCAGTCATCGTGGGCACCTCCCGGTGTAGTAGTTGATGATCGAAGGGCGCGCATCATACGCGCTGTAGAGCCCATAGGGTAGACGATGCTGCGGTGATCGAACCAAGAACACGACACTGAAGCGCAGGAGCCCCGCCCCGGGGCGAAGCCTTTGCGTATAGGCCAAGTATTATCGACGCCCCGCCATTCGCCGCGAGGCGCGGCTCCTACATTGGATATGCGGTCAATACTTGCGCCTTCCGGTGGCCTCCAGCGCCAGCAAGCGCATATCGGCCTCGGCCAGCAGCGCAAGGCGCTCACCCTTGTCCAGGCGTTTCCAGCCTTTGATTTCCTCACGGCTGCGGCCGCAGCCCAGGCAAATGTCCTTTTCGAATTCACAGACCTTGATGCACGGACTCTTGCTCATTGGATCGCCTAAACCAGAAAGGATCGAATGGGCGCAAGAATAAAGGCCGAGGGACAAACAGCGAGATTGAAGTATTCGATAAAGGGCTTAAGCGATCTCAATGCAACGGCTGATCGCCGTCCAGGTCGGCCAGATCATCTTCGACCGCTTCATCCTCTTCGTCTTCTACCAGACGCAGGTCATCGAAATCAGTCTTGAGCCCCTGCTCCATGTCGTCCAGCTCGGCCAGCAAGCTACGGAAGCTGGTTTCCTCGCGAGGCTCGGCGGCTTCGCCGTCTTCCTGCATGGCCAGATCGGCACGCGCCTGCAGCCCTGCCGGCACCTCGGCATCGTCGTCCAGTGCCAGCTCAGGCTCCGGTTCCAACTCGCGCAAAGCAGCGAGCGGCGGCAGTTCGTCGAGGCTTTTCAGGTTGAAGTGATCGAGAAAGCCCTTGGTGGTGGCGAACATCGCCGGACGCCCCGGTACGTCGCGATAGCCCACCACACGAATCCACTCACGCTCGAGCAGGGTCTTGGTGATGTTGCTGTTGACCGCCACGCCCCGCACGTCCTCGATCTCGCCACGGGTGATGGGCTGGCGATAGGCGATCAGCGCCAAGGTTTCCAGCAACGCACGGGAGTACCGCTGCGGGCGCTCTTCCCAAAGCCGACCAACCCATGGCGCGAAACGCTCGCGCACCTGCAGACGGTAACCCGAAGCCACTTCTTTCAACTCGAACGCTCGCCCTTCGCAGGACTGCCGGAGGATCTCCAACGCCGCCTTGAACTGCTCGGGCTCGGGCCGCTCGCCCTCTTCGAAGAGTTCGAAGAGACGATCGAGCGACTGCGCCTTGCCGGAAGCCAGCAGAAAGGCTTCGAGCAATTGCGCCAGGTCTTTGGGGTCGTTCAGGTTCATTCGGCACGGGCTCGGACGTGGATGACGGCGAAGGGCTCATTCTGCACCAGCTCGACCAGGGATTCCTTGATCAATTCGAGCACCGCCATGAAGGTTACCACCACGCCGAGACGCCCTTCCTCGGCGGTGAACAGCTCGACGAAAGGTACGAAGGCTCCGCCCTTGAGGCGCTCCAGCACTTCACTCATGCGCTCGCGGGTGGACAGCGCCTCGCGGGTAACCTGGTGGCTTTCGAACATGTCGGCGCGGCGCAGCACCTCAGCCATCGACAGCAACACCTCTTCCAGGCTGACGTCCGGCAGCAGCTTGCGCGCGCGGGCTTCGGGTGCATCCAGCCTGGGCACGGTCACGTCGCGGCCAACGCGCGGTAGTTCGTCGATCCCCTCGGCAGCGGCCTTGAAGCGCTCGTATTCCTGCAGGCGACGAATCAGCTCGGCACGCGGGTCGTCCTCTTCTTCCTCGGCCTCGGTGGAGCGCGGCAGCAGCATGCGCGACTTGATCTCGGCCAGCATGGCGGCCATCACCAGGTATTCGGCGGCCAGCTCCAGACGTACCGAATGCATGAGTTCAACGTAGCCCATGTACTGCTTGGTGATCTCGGCCACCGGGATGTCGAGGATGTCGATGTTCTGCTTGCGGATCAGATACAGCAGCAGGTCCAGCGGACCCTCGAAGGCTTCGAGGAAAACTTCCAGGGCATCCGGGGGAATGTACAGGTCCAGCGGCAATTCGGTGACCGCCTCACCATAAACCAGGGCGAACGGCAGCTCCTGCTGGGCGCCGGCCTGGCTGTCCGGGGTTGGCGTGGCGGGCTCACTCATCGACTGGCGCTCCTTCAGCGGTAATTCAGGCCCATGGCCATGCGTACTTCGGCCAGGGTTTCGCGCGCTTCGTCACGCGCGCGCTCGGCGCCTTCGGCGAGGATGCTGCGCACCAGGTCCGGGCTTTCCTCGTAGTCGATGGCGCGCTGCTGCAGGGGCATCAGCTCGGCCTGCAAAGAGGAGCACAGCGCGCTCTTGCAGTCGAGGCAACCAATCGAGGCACTACGACAGCCCTCGATCACCCAGTGCAATTGCTCGTCACCGGAGTACAGCTGATGCAGCGACCAGACCGGGCAACGCTGCGGCTCACCCGGATCGTCGCGGTGTACCCGTGCCGGATCGGTGGGCATGCGCCGCAGTTTTTCCTCGAGCTCGGCATCGCTATCACGCAGGAATATCGCGTTACCGCTGGACTTGGCCATCTTCTGCCCGTCCAGGCCAGGTACCCGCGAAAACTCGGCAAGAATCGGCTGCGGTTCGCTCAGAATCACCTTGCCGCCACCCTCCAGATAGCCGTACAGGCGCTCCTGGTCGCCGAGGGTGATGCTGGTCTGTTCCTTGAGCAGCGCCCGCGCCGTCTCCAGCGCCTGTACGTCACCCTGTTCCTGATAGGCTTTGCGCAGGTTGCTGTAGAGCTTGCCGAGCTTCTTGCCCAGCTTGCCGATGGCCGCTTCGGCCTTCAGCTCGAAATCCGGCTCGCTGCCGTACAGGTGGTTGAAGCGGCGCGCCACTTCACGGGCAAATTCGATATGAGGTAGCTGATCGGCCCCCACCGGCACCTGTCCGGCGCGGTACAGCAGGATATCCGCAGCCTGCAGCAGCGGGTAACCGAGAAACCCGTAGGTGGAGAGATCCTTGCTGCCCTGGTGCTCCTGCTGCTCCTTGTAGGAGGGCACGCGCTCGAGCCAGCTTAGTGGGCAGATCATCGACAGCAACACGTGCAGCTCGGCGTGTTCCGGCACCTGCGACTGCACGAACAGCGTCGCGGAGCTGGGGCTGACGCCTGCAGCCAGCCAATCTACCGCCATATACATGACGTGCAGGGAAAGCTGGCCGGCATCGGCGTATTCGGTGGTCAGGGCGTGCCAGTCGACGATACAGAAGAAGCAGTCGTACTCGTGCTGCAACTTGACCCAGTTCTTCAGCACGCCGTGGTAATGCCCGAGGTGAAGACGACCGCTCGGACGCATCCCTGACAGCACCCGACGCTCGGAGTCGTTAAGGCTCAAACCGTTCTATCCAAAATCCAGACAAGGCCAGGGAGTATAGGGCAGCTGCATCCACAACGGAAAAGGCGGTGTCAGAGATCGCTGAACGGCGTCGGATCACCGCAGCCGACACGCAGGACTTCCGGGCTGTCGTCAGCAAGATTGACCACGGTGGACGCTTCCAGCCCGCCAAAACCTCCGTCGATGATCAGGTCGACATGGTGCTCGAGAATCTGGCGCATTTCGTAGGGGTCGGACATGGGCAAGTCATCGCCCGGCATGATCAGGCTGACGCTCATGAGCGGCTCGGCCAATTGCTCCAGCAACGCCAGGGCGATCGGGTGGCTGGGTACGCGGATGCCGATGGTACGGCGCTTGGGGTGCAGCAACATGCGCGGCACCTCGCGGGTGGCGTTGAGGATGAAGGTGTAAGGACCCGGGGTGTGATTCTTCAGCAAGCGGAAGGCTGCAGTGTCGACCTTGGCGAACAGGCCGATCTGCGAAAGGTCCCGGCAGACCAGGGTGAAATTGTGCTTGTCGTCGAGCTGACGCAGGCGACGAATGCGCTCTACCGCATTCTTGTCACCGATCATGCAGCCCAGCGCATAGGAGGAGTCGGTCGGATAGACCACCACGCCGCCGCCACGAATGATTTCCACGGCCTGTTTTATCAGGCGTGCCTGCGGGTTTTCCGGGTGAACCTGGAAAAATTGACTCACACTTGCTCCCAGCTCATGAAGTGACAGCGGATGGCTGTGCATGTTCGAAGCGCTCCCAGAGCGCAGTCAGGTCATCAGGCAACGGGCGATACATGCCCAACTCGGACCAGTCGCCAGGCGCGTGGAAATCACTGCCGACACTGGCCATCAAGCCGAACTCGCGCGCCAGAATCGCCAGGCAACCGACTTGTTCGGCCGGCTGCATGCCATTGACCACTTCCAGGGCATGACCGCCAGCCGCCGCGAAATCGGCCACCAGGCGTCGACGCTTACTGCGAGTAAAGTCGTACTGCCACGGATGCGCCAGGCTGATCCAGGCTCTGGCCGAACGCAGGGTGGCGATGGTTTCTTCCAGCATAGGCCAGTGCTGCTTGACGTCACCCAACTTTCCCGAGCCCAGCCACTTGCGAAACGCCTCGGCGCGATCGCGCACATGGCCGGCGCGCACGAGAAATTCGGCGAAATGTGGTCGGGCCGGCGCATTGCCGCTATCGCCCAGTTCCTGCTGAACGGCCCGCGCGCCTTCCAGAGCGCCTGGCATACCTTTGGCCGCGAGGCGTCGGTCGATCTCTTGCGCACGCTGCCAGCGCCCATGGTGCAAGGCATCGATGGCAGCACACAGCGCCGGCGCCTCGCGCTCGAAGGCATAGCCCAACACGTGGATGGTCGCTCCACCCCAGGTGCAGGACAGCTCGATGCCATTGATCAGCTGCATATCCAGAGCCGTCGCTGTGCGGCGTGCTTCATCCAGCCCTTCCAGGGTGTCGTGATCGGTCAGTGCCAGCAGCCGCACACCTCGCTCATGCGCCCGGGCCACCAGTACGGCGGGGGCCAGGGCGCCATCGGAGGCGGTGCTGTGGCAGTGCAGATCGACAATCATGGCGGCGCTTTCGTTGAGATTGATGTTTGTTATTATGCCCCACATTAGCCGCAAGCAGGCCGTTGAAAAACGTAGGCGAGGCAGCCAGTGCAATACCGATGGCGGCCCCGCAAAAACAGGCGAAAAACGCTCGGAGTCGCGTTCGACTTTACGAGTTGTAAATGAGCATTTTGAGCCTGTTTTTAACGCAGCAATGGCAACGTAGGTAGTTTTTCAACAGCCTGCTAGGCAGTCGCCATGTGGCGCAAATGCGTTATCCCTCCCCGCTTCGACCCTAAATAAGGATTGAGATGCTCTACGCCATCATCGCCACCGACGTCGAAAACTCCCTGGAAAATCGTCTGGCCACCCGCCCTGCTCACCTCGCTCGTCTGGAGCAGTTGAAGCAGGAAGGTCGCCTGCTGCTGGCCGGCCCGCACCCGGCCATCGACAGCAATGATCCAGGCCCGGCGGGCTTCAGCGGCAGCCTGGTGGTTGCCGAGTTCGACTCCCTTGAAGCTGCCCAACAATGGGCCGATGCCGACCCGTACCGCACAGCCGGCGTGTATGCCAACGTTTTGGTCAAACCCTTCAAGAAAGTGCTGCCCTGACGAAATGCCACCCACGCTGCTTTCGCACACAAGGAATCGCGATGCGCTCGATCCCGCTGTCCCTGCTGGTCACCGTGATGCTGACCTGTGCTTCGGTACAGGCAGAAGAACAACCCGCTCAGCCGTCCGTCCCTGCAGCTGCGGTCGACAGCCAGGTGTTGGAACAGCGCCTGGCGCAGAGTGAGCAACTGCGCAATGAGCAGGAAGCGAGCAGCGCCGTGCAACTGCAACGCCTGCGCCAGGAAAATCAGCGCCTGCGCCTGCAGCTCAAGGAAAGCCAGGCGCAGGCTCAACCCCGACTGCTCAGCGAGGAACAGACCTGGTTCGCCCTTGGCGCAGCCCTGAGCCTGGTGTCGATGATGTTCGGCGCCCTGCTGCGAGGCTCACGCAAGACTCGCCGCGAATGGATCAACTAAAGCCATGAGCCGATTGCTGCTGATCGATGACGACCAGGAACTCTGCGAGCTGCTCGCCAGTTGGCTGACCCAGGAAGGTTTCCAGGTCACCGCCTGCCACGAAGCAGGCGGTGCGCGTCAGGCCCTTTCAGCACAGGCGCCTGACGCCGTGGTGCTCGACGTGATGCTGCCGGACGGCAGCGGCCTTGAGCTGCTCAAGCAGTTGCGTGGTGAACATCCGGATTTACCGGTGCTGATGTTGTCGGCCCGCGGCGAGCCGCTGGATCGCATCCTCGGCCTGGAGCTGGGCGCCGATGACTACCTGGCCAAGCCGTGCGATCCGCGCGAGCTGACCGCACGCCTGCGTGCCGTGCTGCGACGTACTGCACCTGCCCCGGCCAGTAGCCAGCTGGAGCTGGGTGACCTCAGTTTCAGCCCCAACCGCGGCGTGGTGAGTATCGGCGAGCACGACGTTCCGCTGACGCTTTCCGAAAGCCGCCTGCTGGAGGCTCTGCTGCGCCAACCAGGCGAACCGGTGGACAAACAGGCGCTGGCGCAACTGGCCCTGGGCCGCAAACTGACCCTGTATGACCGCAGCCTGGACATGCACGTCAGCAACCTGCGCAAGAAGCTCGGCCCGCACCCGGACGGTCGCCCACGTATTCTCGCCCTGCGCAGCCGCGGCTATTACTACGCGCAGTGAGTACGCCCCGGCGCAGCGTAAATAACCCTCGACATCGCCTTTACCCAAGCTTTACCCACAGCTGACTGCCCTTGACCTTGACCGCCGCATAATGAGCCCATCCGGTACTTACCGGCCTCGGAACCTGTTTACGACCTGCTGCGCGTCGGCCCTGCTGCGTTGAAAACAGACTCGGAATGCTCATGTACAACAGTACACTCCGCTTCCTCGTCTGTTTTCGCCTTGCATGACTCTAGCTCGCTAGATCGTAAAACAGGTTCTCAAGACAAGGAGAATCACCATGCGTAAGACCCTCACCGCCCTGCTGCTCGCTGCCACCCTGCCGACCCTGGCCTTCGCCATGCCCATGCAAGACGGCGGCCCTCGCCACCATGATCGCGGCCACGGCATGTTCAAGGAGCTGAACCTGAGCAAGGAACAACGCCAAGAGTTTCGCAAACTGATGGGCGAGCAGATGAAGACCCATCGCGACATCACCAAGCGCTACCTGGACAAACTGCCGGAAGCCGAAAAGCAGGCCATGAAGAAGGAACTGGACAAGGCTCGCGCCGACCAGCACAAGGCCCTGCGTGACCTGCTCAACCCCGAGCAGCAGAAAGCCTTCGACGAGCACCAGAAGAAAATGGAAGCTCGCCGCGCAGAAATGGCCGAATTCAAGGCCTGGAAAGCCGAGAAGGACAGCAAGACCAACTGATCCGTCACCCCCTGACCCGCCGCCGCGCTCCCTGAGCCCGGCGGCTTTTGCATGAGGAATCACCGTGCGTTCACTGTTCTGGCGCATTCTGGCGACCTTCTGGCTGGGCATCGCCCTGGTGGCCGCTCTGTCGCTGCTGCTTGGCCGCGCCCTGAATCAGGACGCCTGGATTCTGAGCCTGCACCCAGGCCTTGACGATCTCGATAGCAAGTGGGTCAAGCGCTATGAACAGCAAGGGCCAGCAGCCGCCCAGGATTTTCTCGAACAGCGCAAGCGCAAGTACCGTATCGACACCCAGGTGCTTGGCGAGAGCGGCCAGCAACTGGTCAAAGGCACCTTTCCGTCCCGTGCAGCCGCCTTCGAGGCGCGTCACGGCGACGACCGTCGCCTGCCATGGCGGCGCCTGACCGCCGAATACACCAGCCCGGAAAGCGGCGAAAGCTACCTGTTCATCTACCGTATTCCACACCCGGAGCTGGCAGCCTGGCACCGCGGCAGCCTGTTCTGGCCACTCAGCGCCATCGCCATTGCCCTGGTGGTGTTGACGCTGTTCAGCCTGATGCTGACGCTGTCGATCACCCGCCCGCTGGATCGCCTGCGCGGCGCCGTGCATGACCTCGGCCAGACCGCCTACCAACAGAACAGCCTGGCTCGTCTGGCCACGCGCCGCGACGAGCTGGGCCTACTGGCCAAGGACTTCAACCGCATGGGCGAGCGCCTGCAAGGTTTGATCGGCAGCCAGCGCCAGTTGCTGCGCGATGTTTCCCACGAACTGCGCTCGCCCCTGGCGCGCCTGCGTATTGCACTGGCATTGGCGGAGCGCGCCGATGCCGCGGAGCGAGAAAGGCTCTGGCCCCGCCTGAGTCAGGAGTGTGATCGACTGGAAGCGCTGATCAGCGAAATTCTCGCCCTGGCCCGCCTGGACGCGGATCCGGGCGCCGCACAGCCCGTCGATGTGGCCGCCCTGCTCGGCAACCTGCAGGAAGACGCGCGCCTGACCGCCCCGCAACAACAGCTGCAGATCGATCTCGACCCGCGCGCACGCCTGGAAGGCTGGCCAGACATGCTGGAGCGCGCGCTGGACAATCTGCTACGCAATGCCTTGCGCTTCAGCCCAGCGGATCAACCTGTCCTCATCAGCGTGCAAAGCCAGGGGCAAAACGTAACGCTGAGCGTGCGCGACCATGGCCCAGGGGTCGCCAGCGAACACCTGGAGCAATTGGGTAAACCGTTTTTCCGCGCACCAGGCCAGAGCGGCTCCGGCCACGGCCTCGGCTTGGCTATCGCGCGGCGGGCGGCGCAACGTCATGGCGGTGAACTGCTGTTGAGCAATCATCCGCAAGGCGGCTTCATCGCCACGCTCAGCCTGCCGGCCAGACAGCAGGCAGGCTGAAGCGCGTTTCGCTCAGCCCTCCCAGGCGCTGACGAAATCCTCGACGCGGACCTCCGGGGCGCGGCGCAGCTCACGCTCCGGTGTACCAAGGTAGAGGTAGGCGATGATCTGCTCGTCCACCGCCAGGCCCAGCCCTTTGGCCACATGGGCGTTATAGGCCATGTCGCCGGTACGCCAGACCGCACCGATACCCTGAGCATGGGCGGCCAGCAGCATGCCATGCGCGGCACAGCCGGCTGCTATCACCTGCTCGGAAGCGGGTACCTTGGGGTGAGCCTGAACCCGGGCGATCACCACCACCAGCAATGGCGCGCGCAGCGGCATGCCACGCGCCTTGTTCAGCGCTTCCGGCGCAGCATGCGCATCGGCGACCTGCAGGGCTTCGGCGAACAGCTCGCCCATACGCTCACGCGCTTGCCCCTCGACCGTCAGAAAACGCCACGGACGTAGCTGGCCATGATCCGGTGCGCGCAGGGCTGCGCGAAACAGCATCTCGCGCTGCGCGGCATCCGGGGCTGGTTCGACCAGGCGAGGAACGGAAACACGGTTGAGCAGAGCGTCGAGGGCATCCATCGGCCACCTCCAAAAACAAAGATGGCGCATTCTCAATGCTGCAAGCTGCAAGCTGCAAGCTCAGCGGTATGCGGGGGACGGCGCATCAGCCTGTAGGCGCTGCGCCTCGCGGTGAATCGCAAGAACATCGCAAAGCAAGAATCTTCGCCCCGGGGCGGGGCTCCTACACAAACCCCGCAGGCGCCGGCCTACCCTGTAGGAGCCGCGCCTCGCGGCGAATCGTAAGAACACCGCAAAGCCAAAAGCCTCGCCCCGGGGCGGGGCTCCCACAAAGGCGCTTCGGGTATCCTGCCAGATAAGCATCAGGCGATGCCCTGCTTCACCTGCGGCTTGAGATACCGTCAGGCTACCCGGTCGGGCGACATCACCGGCTGCACCGGCGGAGTGAGCGGGGGCAGACCGTAAGCCCTGCGCGCGTCGTCGCAACGCGGGTTGTGCTCACCGTTCGCCCATGACGCTTCGAACTCGCGGCAGCTACTCGAGCGCTGTTCGTACATGGTGCAACGCACACCACAACCGACGTCGCCCAACAGCTGGGTGCAACGTGCCGGTTTGCTCTCCGTGCCACGCATGGCGACGTAATGGGGGCTGATCTGGATGACCTGCTCGTCCGGAACGCTACCGCCCGCGGATTGGCACTCGCCCCAGAAGAAGGACACACGAAAAAACGCGCAGCAGGCGCCGCACGTAAGGCAGGGATTAGCTTCGGACATTTGAGGAGAACTCGGAAACCGACGGACGTCGGCAACTGGCGGCTATTCTATGCTCGGCGATGCGCTTGTAAAGCCCCCACCGTTGCGGTTTACAGCCGCCCGTCCGCAGGTAGAATGGCGCATTTTCCAACCCGCCAGAGCCCTCTACATGGCCTTGCCGACGCTGCGCATCATCGGTTTCATCATCGGCATATTCCTGATTACCCTGGCGATCAGCATGGCCATCCCGATGCTGACCCTGCTGATCTTCGAGCAGCCTGAAGATCTCAATGCCTTTCTCTGGTCAAGCCTGATCACCCTGATCGCCGGGATCGCCCTGGTTATTCCCGGCCGGCCGCAGAACGCTCAGTTACGCCCGCGTGACATGTACCTGCTGACGACCGGGAGCTGGACCTTGGTTTGCAGCTTTGCCGCGCTGCCCATGATGCTGATCGCCCATATCAGCTACACCGACGCCATCTTCGAAACCATGTCCGGCATTACCACTACGGGCTCCACCGTACTGACCGGGCTGGATGACATGTCGCCCGGTATTCTGATCTGGCGCTCGATGCTGCATTGGCTCGGCGGCATCGGCTTCATCGGCATGGCCGTCGCCATTTTGCCGCTGCTGCGCGTCGGTGGCATGCGCCTGTTCCAGACCGAATCCTCGGACTGGGGCGAAAAGGTCATGCCACGCTCGCACATGGCCGCCAAGTATTTGTTGCTGATTTATCTGGCCCTGACCCTGCTCGGGTTTCTGGCCTTCTGGGCTGCGGGCATGAGCCCTTTCGACGCCATCAACCACTCCATGGCATCGATTTCCACAGGCGGTTTCTCCACCTCTGATGCGTCCCTGGCGCACTGGCCAGAACCGGCCGTGCATTGGACGGCAGTCGTGCTGATGCTGCTCGGCGGCATGCCATTCATGCTCTATGTCGCCTTTGTCCGCGGCAATCGCCAGGCGCTGTTCAAGGACCATCAGGTTCGCGGCTTCATCGGCTTTCTGCTGCTGACCTGGCTGGTATTCGGCACCTGGTTGTGGATCAACTCGGACTACTCCTGGCTCGACGCCTTTCGCATTGTCGCGGTGAATGTCACTTCGGTGGTCACCACTACCGGCTTCGCCCTCGGCGACTACACCACCTGGGGCAGTTTCGCCGTGCTGCTGTTCTTCTACCTGACCTTCGTCGGCGGCTGTTCCGGCTCGACATCGGGCGGCCTGAAGATCTTCCGTTTCCAGGTCGCCTACGTGCTGCTCAAGGCCAACCTGATGCAGCTGGTGCACCCACGCGCGGTGATCAAACAGCAGTACAACAGCCACAACCTGGATGAAGAGATCGTCCGCTCGCTGATCACCTTCTCCTTCTTCTTCACCATCACCATCGGTGTGCTGGCCCTGGCTCTGACCCTGGTCGGCCTGGACTGGGTCACCGCACTGACCGGCGCCGCGACCGCGGTGTGCAACGTCGGCCCAGGGCTTGGCCCGATCATCGGCCCGGCCGGCAACTTCGCCAGCCTGCCGGATTCAGCCAAGTGGCTACTCAGTGCTGGCATGCTGCTCGGCCGCCTGGAAATTCTGACCGTACTGGTGCTGGTCACCCGTAGTTTCTGGAAACACTGACCGATGCCCCTAGCCAGCCTGCGCATCCTCGCCTTCATCAACGGCATCTTCCTCGTCACCCTGGCGCTGAGCATGCTGGTACCGGTGATCACCCTGTTGATCTTCGAGCAGCCGCAGGGCATCAATGCCTTTCTCTGGTCGAGCCTGATCACCGCGCTCACCGGCATCGCCATGATCGCGCAGGGCAGACCCCAACAAACGCAACTGCGCCCCCGCGACATGTACATGCTGACGGTGTCAAGCTGGGTGATGGTGTCGATCTTCGCCGCCTTGCCATTCATCTTCGCCGAACGGGCGAGCATCACCGACGCGTACTTCGAGAGCATGTCCGGCATCACCGCTACCGGCGCTACCGTATTCAGCGGCCTCGACGACATGTCTCCGGGTACGCTGATCTGGCGTTCACTGCTGCACTGGCTGGGCGGCATCGGCTTCATCGGCATGGCCGTGGCGATCTTGCCGATCCTGCGCATCGGGGGCATGCGCCTGTTCCAGACCGAGTCGTCGGACCGCTCGGAAAAGGTCATGCCGCGCTCGCACATGGTCGCCAAGTACATGGTGCTGGCCTATGTCGGCCTGAGCACACTCGCGGTGCTGGCGTTCTGGTGGGCTGGCATGGGCCTGTTCGATGCGATCAACCACGCCATGTCGGCGATCGCCACCGGTGGTTTCTCCACATCCGACTCTTCACTGGGCAAATGGCAGGAACCGGCGATTCACTGGGTCGCCATCGTCGTGATGGTGCTCGGCAGTCTGCCGTTCGTGCTCTATGTCAGCACCCTGCGCGGCAACTACCGTGCACTGTTTCGCGACGCGCAGGTGCGTGGTTTCCTGCTGTTGCTGGTGGGCAGCTGGTTCGTGCTGGCTGGCTGGAAATGGCTCACCACCGACCTGTACTGGCTCGATGCGCTGCGCCTGGTGGCGGTGAACATCACCTCGATCATGACCACCACCGGCTTTGCCGTGGGCGACTACCACCTGTGGGGCCCGTTCGCCAGCATGATGTTCTTCTACCTGGGTTTCGTCGGCGGCTGCTCCGGCTCCACCGCCGGCGGCCTGAAGATCTTCCGCTTCCAGGTCGCCTATATCCTGCTCAAGGCCAACCTCAGGCAGCTCATTCACCCCCGCGCGGTGATCAAGCAACAGTACAACCGCCACCGCCTGGATGAAGACATCGTTCGTTCGATCCTCGCCTTCGCCTTCTTCTACACCATCACCATCGCCACCCTGGCACTGGCGGTGGCGATGTGCGGGGTGGACTGGATCACGGCCCTGACCGGCGCTGCGGCGATGGTCTCAGGCGTTGGCCCAGGCATGGGCGAGATGGTCGGTCCGGCTGGCAACTACGCCACCATCCCCGATCTGGCCAAGTGGCTGCTGAGCTTCGGCATGCTACTCGGGCGCCTGGAAATCCTGACCGTGCTGGTGCTGCTGTTCCCGGCCCTCTGGCGCCATTGAGCAGGCGCGCTATGCAAGCCCGCGACGACTGCGGTATTCGCCAGGCGTTTCACCGAACCAGCGGCGAAACGCCCTGAAGAAGTTGCTCGGATCGGCAAAGCCCAGCAGATAGGCGACCTCCAGCAGGGTCAGGTCGACCTGCCCAAGGTACTGCTCGGCCAGCTCACGACGGGTGTCATCGAGCAGTTGCTGGTAGCTGGTGCCCTCCTCCTGCAGACGCCGCTGCAAAGTACGCTGCGACAGGTGCAGCGTTTGCGCTACCACTTCACGCCGCGGCTCGCCCTGAGGCAAAAGGCGACACAGCACCTGACGTGCCTGATGGGTGACGCGACTGCTGCAGAAACGCGCCAGGTATTCGCCGGCAAAACGGTCATGCAGTTGCGCCAGCGCCTCATTGGCACTGGGCAATGGCGCATCCAGATCCCCACGCTCGAAGATCAACCCGTAGTGCTCGGCATTGAACTTCAACGGTGCTTGAAACACCTGCTGGTAGGGCGCCAGGTCGGCAGGTGGCGGACCTTGCAGGCGAATCTCGCGCGGGCGAATGGGCTTGCCGGTCATCCAGCGGCAAAAGGCCAGGCAGTACGCCAGGGACGCCTCGGCACTCTGCCGGGCCGGCGGCAGGCGGTCGCCATGAATGGCTAGAGTCAGCGCATAGCCGTCGGGTTGCGGCAAAAAATTCAGGTCCGCGCCTTCGCCGATGATGCGCTGGTAGCGCACCAGACGGGTGAAGCCATCACGCAGGTTGCGGCTGGACATCAGTGCATAACCCACCACATGGAAGGACGCCGGGCGCACCACTTGCGCCATGTTCAGGCCGATCGCCGGGTTGCCCGACAGCGCCACGGCGCGCTGCCACAGACGGGTCATGCCGTCCTGCGGGAAGCGCGCATCGGGGTCGTTCAGCGCGGCGTAATCCATGCCCAGCTCGGCGAACAGGCTGGTGCAGTCTACGCCGCCCAGCTCCAGCGCCTGCACGATGGCCAAGGCCCAGTTGGAGGATGTGGTTCTTTCGCTCATCGTCTTATTCTTGTGATCAATCAGCAAGGCCATGGTTGGCGGCGCAAGGATACTAGACTGGCACCTTAAGTCAGTGGCCCACGGAGACAGCAGGTCTAGACTCGTAGGTGACAATAACAGGAGGTGCGCCATGACCGCCCAGACCACCGAACGCTACCAGAGCTTCGCCGAGTTCTACCCCTATTACCTGCAGGAACACAGCAATCCCGTATGCCGCCGCCTGCACTATGCCGGCAGCCTGCTGGTGCTGGCGATCCTCGCCTACGCCCTGCTCAGCCAACAATGGCTATGGCTGCTGGCCATGCCGCTGGCCGGTTATGGCTTCGCCTGGGTCGGCCACTTCGTCTTCGAAAAGAACCGACCAGCCACCTTCGACTATCCGCTGTACAGCCTGATGGGCGATTGGGTGATGCTCAAGGATGCCTTTACCGGCCGTATCCGTTTCTAAGAACCCGGCTGCTCACACTAACAACAAGAACGAGAAAAACCATGAATAGCCGCGCCCGCTTTACCCATATGCAAGACGGCCAGGCCGAGGACTGGGCCATCATCGCCCAGGACTTCGCCGCCTACGCCGCCCAGCTCCCCACACGCATCCTCGACCACCTGCGTCTGCTCGACGGCGATTTCGGTGGCTTTCCGGTGGACCGCCTGACCCACTCGCTGCAAACCGCCACCCGCGCCTATCACGACGGCCGCGACGAGGAGTACGTGATCTGCGCGCTGCTGCATGACATCGGCGATACCCTCGGCAGCTACAACCACCCGGACATTGCCGCAGCCATCCTCAAGCCCTTCGTCAGTGCCGAGAATCACTGGATGGTGGAGAAGCACGGCATTTTCCAGGGCTATTACTTCTTCCATCACCTGGGCATGGATCGCCACCTGCGTGAGCAGTTCAAGGATCACCCGCAATACCAGGCGACCATCGAGTTCTGCGCCAAGTACGATGCGGCCGCCTTCGACCCGGACTATGAAAGCCTGCCATTGAGCTTCTTCGAGCCCATGCTGCAGCGCGTGTTCGCCCGGCCGAAGAACTCCATCTATCTGGCTGCAATGGACAATACCAGCGCCTGACCGCTGGCCACTGTTGCGCCACCGTTCGGCGGCCATGCTTGGCTGGCCGCCGCCCCCTTGGTTATGATCCCCGCCCAGCGAGCCTCTGGCTCAGGTCTTGCAGACCAGCCAGGCGTCCAGCAGAGACGCCAGAAATCCAGCAGGGACAGTTCCAGCAGATGAAGCCAGCAACCACCAGCCGTGCCAACGGGCTACCGACGCCGCCGTTGCGCGAATACTATTCGCGCGTACTGGCCTATATCGCCACGGCCGCCAGCATCGCCGCCGGCACCTATGTCGGGCACTTCGCCTACGACATTCTGTGGATGGTGCCCTACGCCCTGCTCTACCCTCATCTGGCGCACAATCTCAGCCGCCGTTTCAAGCGCGACTATCCGCAGCAGACCGACCTCGCCCTGCTGTTCTTCGATGCCCTGCATGCTGGCGCGGCCTGCGTGCTGCTCGGCTTCTCTGCCGTGCCCAGCCTGATGTTCCTGCTGATTCTCTGTTTCAGTGCCCTGGTGGTGGGTGGCATGCGCTATCTCGGCCTGGGCCTGCTGGTGGCCGCCAGCGGCATGGCGCTGTGCGCCGCGCTGGTTGGGGTTCATCCCAATACCGACACGCCGACGCTGGTGGCGCTGGTCAGCATCCTCTTCGCCACCCTGTACATCTGCATCACCGCCTACTTCGTCAACCAGCAGGGCCTGCGCCTGGCTCAGGTACGCAGCGAGATCAAGCGTGAGCAGGAAAAAGCCGCACGCCTGGCGCGCAACCTGGCCAAGTACCTGTCACCACAGGTCTGGGAATCGATCTTCACCGGCAAGAAGAGCGTGCGCCTGGAGACTCAGCGCAAGAAGCTCACGGTGTTCTTCTCCGATATCAAGGGTTTCACCGAGCTGTCGGAAGAGCTGGAAGCCGAAGCGCTGACCGACCTGCTCAACACCTACCTCAACGAAATGTCGAAGATCACCCTGAAATACGGCGGCACCATCGACAAGTTCATCGGTGACTGCGTCATGGTGTTCTTCGGCGACCCGAGCAGCAACGGAGCCAAGAAAGACGCCGTGGCGGCAGTTTCCATGGCCATCGCCATGCGCAAGCACATGAAGGTGCTGCGCCAGCAGTGGCGCGCCCAGGGCATCACCAAGCCGCTGGAAATTCGCATGGGCCTCAACACCGGCTACTGCACGGTGGGCAACTTCGGCGCCGACACGCGTATGGATTACACCATCATCGGTCGCGACGTGAACCTTGCCAGCCGCCTGGAAAGCGCTGCCGAATCCGGCGAAATCCTGATCTCTCACGAGACTTATTCGCTGGTCAAGGACGTGATCATGTGCCGCGACAAGGGCCAGATCGCCGTCAAGGGCTTCACCCGCCCCGTGCAGATCTACCAGGTGGTGGACTTCCGCCGCGACCTGGGCGCCACCTCCAGCTACGTCGAGCACGAACTGCCGGGCTTCTCCATGTACCTGGACACCAATGGCATTCAGAACTTCGACAAGGAACGGGTGATCCAGGCGCTCAACCAGGCCGCCGAGAAGCTGCGTGACAAGGTCATTCTGTAAGGAAACCGAGGTGTAGGATCGGGACGTCGGCCGCTCGTAGGGCGGACCGGAACGCCGGCCGCTCGTAGCGCAGCGAACAGTCCGCCGTTCCGTATATCCCACAGCCGACGGCGCACTGCTTCGCGAGTACGCCCTACACGCTGAGCTCGATTCGCGGCTGAAGCCGCTCCTACGGTGAAGCAGGCGCCGAACCTGCCTTTGTGGGAGCGGCTTCAGCCGCGAATAAAACGACCTACAACGCAGTATCCGGCAACGCCTCATCCAGCAACGCCGACTCACCATCGATCAGCGGCTGCAACGCCAGAAACTCCAGCGCCGAAGCGCGCCAGGACTGCGCTGCCGCCAATTCCGCGCAACGCCCCCGGTCCAGCTCCAGCGCCGCCAGACAAGCAGCGCGCAGATCCTCGGCCATCACGCCACTGATCCCCTCTTGCAACACATCCAGCGGCCCGGCCACGGGAAACGCAGCCACCGGCGTGCCGCAAGCCAGCGCTTCCAGCATCACCAACCCATAGGTATCGGTACGTGAGGGGAAGACCAGCACCGAGGCATCCTGATAAGCCTCGGCCAACGCCTGGCCATGGCGGTAGCCGAGAAAGCGCACCAGCGGATACTGCTGCTGCAACGCCTCACGCTGCGGTCCGTCGCCGACCACACGCTTCTCCCCCGGTAGGTCCAGGTCGAGAAAGGCCTGCAGGTTCTTTTCCGGGGCGATACGTCCAACGTAGAGAAACACCGGTCGCACAGGTCGGGGGCGCGTCTCGTCCGGCCGAAACAGCCGGGTATCCACCCCTTTGCGCCACAGTTGCAGCCGTTGCAGATCCCAGCCGGCGAACTCTTCTCGCAGTCGCTCGGTGGTCACCAGCACGGCTTGGCTGGGGCGATGGAAGGCGCGTAGAAAGGCATAACCGAAGCGCGGCGCAATCCACGGCCAGCGCGTGCTGACGTACTCCGGAAAACGGGTATGGATCGCCGTGGAAAACGCCAGCCCACGCTTGACCAGCCAACGCCGCGCTGCCCACCCCAGCGGCCCCTCGGTAGCGAGGTGCACGCAGTCAGGACGAAAGTCGCGAATCGCCGCACCGACGCGCCACAGATCCCACACCAGCGGAATCTCCGGATAAGTGGGGCACGGCACGGCACGAAAATCGGCGGGCGACAGCAGCTTGACCTGATGGCCCAACCCACGCAGTTCGCCGACCAGCGCGGCCAGGCTGGTGACCACACCATTGACCTGAGGCGCCCAGGCGTCGGAGACGATCAGTATCCTCATGCGCCGGTCTCGAGGGCGACGGCCCGCTCCTCGCTGGCCAGTTGCGCCTCGGCCAGACGATAGAGCTCGATCTGCCCATCCCAGTGCTCGATCAGCGCTGTGCAGGATTCCACCCAGTCGCCGCAGTTCATGTATTCCACACCACTCACCTGGCGAATCTCGGCATGGTGAATATGGCCGCAGACCACGCCCTGCAGGCCGCGCTTGACGCACTCGTGAGCGATGGCCTCCTCAAAGTCGCTGATGAAGTTCACCGCGGTCTTGACCTTGTGCTTGAGGTATGCCGACAGCGACCAGTAACCGTAGCCCCAGCGGCTGCGCCAGTGATTGAGCCAGCGGTTGAGGGTCAGGGTGAATTCGTAGGCCGAGTCGCCGAGAAAGGCCAGCCAGCGGTGGTAACGGGTAATCACATCGAACTGATCGCCATGGATCACCAGCAATTGCCGGCCATCGGCCGTGACGTGCACCGCCTCGTCGACCAACTGGATATTGCCCAGCAGCAGGCTGGAGTAACGACGCAGAAACTCGTCATGGTTGCCGGTGACGTAGATGACCTCGGTACCGCGCTTGCTCATGGTCAGCAGACGGCGGATGACATTGGTATGCGCCTGCGGCCAGTAGATGCCACCACGCAGTTTCCAGCCGTCGATGATGTCGCCCACCAGATAGATGCGATCAGCGTGATAGCGCTTGAGAAAGGCCGCCAGATGTTCGGCCTGGCAGTCACGCGTGCCGAGGTGGACGTCGGAAATCCACAGGGTGCGGACTCGTTGCTTGCGGCTGGGCTTGGCGAGCTGGGCGCTGGTCATGGGCGACCTCCGGCTGGGTTTAGACGAGCTTGAGGGGTCGCGGTGAAAAGCATATGACAGGAAAAAGACCGTTCAATTACGCAGCAGCGCCCCGGCCCAGGCGTTACACTCCGGCGGTTGCCGAGGAAACTGCCATGCTCCCGATCCTGTCCCTGCGTCATTACAGCCACGAAGTGCTCAGCCATAGCCACGACCACGCGCAACTGGTGTTCGGCCTGGCGGGCGAGCTGCAATTCGAAGTGGACGGCCAGGGCAGCCAGGTGCTTCGCCATCACCTGGCCGTAGTGCCGGCCGAAGCGCGCCATACCTGCGGCAGCCCACGGGGCAGCCAGTGTCTGGTACTGGATCTGCCGACCAACGACTGGCTGGAACGCCAGCTCGGCCACCATGCGGGCGATATCCAGCGTTTGCTGGACAAGCCCAACGCCCTGCAACTCGATCCCTCGCAGGGGCAGTTGCTCAACTGGCTGGCCAGCAGCCTGATCAATGACCCGATCATCGCCGGCCAGGGTGCAGCTCTGCTGCTCGGCAGCCTGGCCTGCAGCCGCCAGCATGCCGAGACGCCCGGCTTGCCGATGGCCGCCCTGGATCGCTATATCGAGCAGCACGCGGCGCATCCGCTGCAGGTGGCAGATCTGGCTCGCCTGGCCGGTCTGTCGGTGGCGCGCTTCCATGCCCGCTTCCTCGCCGAAACCGGCAGCACGCCCATGGAGCACATCCGCCAACGGCGCCTGCGCCTGGCCGAACAACTACTGCGTGGCAGCGACCTGGCCGTTGGCGAAATCGCCGCACGGGTCGGCTACAACTCGCAAAGCGCCTTCACCGCAGCCCTTTCCCGCCACCTAGGCATGACCCCAAGGCAATTGCGCCGCACGCGCTAGCAACCTTATTCGCGCCCCGCCCGTGAAATCGCCCCGGATTTCATCCGGGCTAAAGCGGGTTCGCCGCACGCACCCGAGATGCTAACGATAGCCTGGCGACAAAACTCATCACTCCCGCGACAGACAGCTATCGCCTGCGCCGCCTAGACTGCGCCGCATCATCGAGGAGTACCCCATGCAAACCATCGAATGGCAGGATTTCGAGAAAGTGGAGCTGCGCGTCGGCACCATTCGCAGCGCTCGTCCCAATGAAAAGGCAATGAAGCCGGCCTACGTGCTGGACGTGGATCTCGGCGAACTGGGTATCAAGACCTCCAGCGCGCAGATCACCGCGCACTACGATTGTGACGCACTGATTGGTCGTCAGGTGCTGTGCGTGTGCAATTTCGCCCCCAAGCGCATCGCCGGGGTGCGCTCAGAAGTGCTGGTAACCGGTGTCTATGACAGCGACAACCGTGTCGTCCTCGCCGGGTTCGACCAGCCATTGCCCAACGGTGCGCGCCTGGCATGACGGAACGTAACGCCCTGCTGGCGATTCACCTGGGCGCCCTGCTGTTCGGCCTGTCGGGCATTTTCGGCAAACTGGCAGCGACCACGCCGAACATGATTGCAGGCGGCCGCGCGTTCTTCGCCGTGCTCGCCTTGAGCCTGGCTGCGGTGCTCTGGCGCAGCCGCAATACGGTTCGCCCGAGCCTACGGCAGATGGCCCTGCTGGCACTCGGCGGCCTGCTGCTGGGCACGCACTGGGTCACCTTCTTCGAAGCGGTGAAGGTTTCCGGCGTGGCCATCGCCACCCTCGGCTTCGCCAGCTTCCCGGCCTTCACCGTACTGCTGGAGGGCCTGCTGTTTCGCGAGCGCACCCGCCCCGGCGAGTTCGCCATGGTCGGCGTGGTATGCGTGGGGCTGATCCTGGTCACGCCCGAGTTCAGCCTGAACAGTGACGCCACAGTCGGATTGCTGTGGGCAGTGTTGTCGGGCTTTCTCTTCGCCCTGCTGTCGCTGCTCAATCGCGCCAGCACCCGTGGCCTCGACCCGGTAAAGGCAGCGCTGTACCAGAACATCACCGTACTGATCTGCTTCCTGCCGCTGGCCTGGCCGCTGCTGCCCAGCGTGCGCCCGGTGGACTGGCTGTGGCTGGCCATGCTCGGCATCTTCTGCACGGGTCTGGCACACAGCCTGTTCGTCGCCAGCCTGCGCGTGCTCAAGGCGCGCACCACGGCAGTGATCTTCGCCCTGGAACCGGTCTACGGGATTCTGTTCGCCTGGTGGCTGTTCAGCGAGCAGCCAACGCTGCGCATGCTGGCCGGAGGCGTGCTGATCGTCAGCGCCATCTTCGTTTCAGCGCGGATGGCGCGCTGACGCCCGAAATGCCTTGCTGCAGCGCAAAAGAGATAGGAGCCGGCTTACCGGCGATGCGGTGATCATCGCCAGCAAGCCGGCTCCTACAATACCCAACCGCGCCCTGCTGATCAGTTGACGCTGTAACCACGCCCCGTCAGACAGGCGCCCAACGCCCGGCGATAACGCTCGGTGGAATCGGCACCTGCAGGACGGGTTGTGGTGGCAGGGTCGAAACCGCTCTGTCCCACGGCCCAGCTGTGGCACTCATAACGATCACGCCCCTGTTGCTCGACACTCTGTCCGCTGGCTGGATAGGCGATCACTTCATAGCTGGCGACACTATTGCCCTGTATGACTGGCGGCGGTGTGACGACCTCATAGCGCTGGGCGTTGGCGTTCCACAGGTAGTAGGTGCCTGCTGCGACGAAGTACAGCGCACTGCCGATCCACAGCTCACGAGCGCCCTCCGGCAAACCATGCCGATGACCGCCGGGGCCGGGCCCCCACTTACCCCAACCAGGGCCACCCGGAGCAGGCCCACCACCAGGACCGGGCGGGCCTGCCAGCGCCTGAGCAGAAAGCACCAGACTCATCAATGCCAGGATCACTGAGCGTTGCAGCGACATATTTCACCTCTCACAGAATGGCCCTATCGGCTCGAGGCAAATTATTCGCGCGCACTCGCAGGAGCGGGGTAAGCCCTGTGTAAAGGGGGGGTAAAGCTTCTGCTACGTATCCGATCAAGCGCGGTCGTTGTGGCCTAGGTCGCGGGTCGGGTCGATCAGATCGCGCACCCGCTGCTTGAGCACCTTGGCCTCGGGGAAACCACCATCGGCCTTGCGTTCCCAGATCTGCTGGCCATCGCAGAGGATGCGGAACACGCCGCCGGTGCCCGGCTCCAGGCTGACCCGGCCGAGCTCGTCGGCAAAGGTGCTCAGCAGTTCCTGAGCCAGCCACGCGGCGCGCAGCAGCCACTGACACTGGGTGCAATAGGTGATGACGATTTCGGGCTTCTGATCGGGCATGGCAGCGGCTCTACTGTGGGGCTTGATGCCTATAATAACGGCCTTTGTCTCTGCACCTGCCGGAATCCACCATGCGCCGCCTGCTCTTTTCGCTGCTCTGCCTGTTCGCCCTGTCCAGCCTGCCCGTCGTCGCCGCCGAACGCGTCGGCCTGGTGCTGTCGGGCGGAGCCGCCCGTGGCCTGGCACACATTGGTGTGCTCAAGGCGCTGGAGGAACAAGGTATTCGCATCGACGCCATCGCCGGCACCAGCATGGGTGCCATCGTCGGTGGGCTCTATGCCGCCGGCTATTCGGTGGCGGAGCTTGAGCGCCTGGCGCTGGAACTGGACTGGCAACAGGCACTGTCCGACTCACCGCCACGCGAGGACATCCCCTTTCGCCGCAAGCAGGACGACCGTGATTTTCTGATCAAGCAGAAACTCAGCTTCCGCGACGACGGCAGCCTGGGCCTGCCGCTGGGCGTGATTCAGGGCCAGAACCTGGCGCTGCTGCTGGAAAGCCTGCTGGTGCATCGCAGCGCCACCCGCGATTTCGATCATCTGCCGATCCCCTATCGCGCCGTGGCCACCGATGTGGTCACGGGTGAACAGGTGATCATGAGCAGCGGCCACCTGCCGCAGGTGATGCGCGCCAGTATGTCGATCCCGGCGGTGTTCGCCCCGGTGGAAGTGGACGGCCGCCTGCTGGTCGACGGCGGCATGGTCAACAACGTGCCAATCGACGTCGCGCGGCAGATGGGCGTCGATCACGTCATCGTCGTCGACCTGGGTATGCCACTTAAACCGGCCAAGGACCTGCTCACCGTGGTCGACGTGATGAACCAGTCGATCAACCTGATGATGCGCAAGAACTCCGAGGCCCAACTCGAAACCCTGGAGGCGGACGACGTATTGATCCTGCCTCCTCTAGCCGGCTTCGGCGTCGCCGACTTCAATCGTGGCGAACAGATGATGGACGCCGGTTATCGCGCCACGCAGATTCAGGCAGAGCGCCTGGCTCGCTTGCGCACCAGCAGCGCCGGCAACCCGGCGTTGGCCATGGCGCGCTCGCGCGAACAGCGCACACCGGTGATTCGCGAGATTCAGGTGGAAAACGACTCGAAAGTCGGCGATGCAGTGATTCGCCGGCATATTCGCCAACCGCTCGGCGAGCCACTGGACATGGATCGCTTGCAGAAAGACATGGGCACGCTGTACGGCCTGGACTACTTCGAGCGCGTGCAATACCGGGTAGAGCCGCTGGACGAGCGCGGCAGTGCTCTGGTGATCGATGCCCGTGGCAAACGTACCGGCACCGACTACCTGCGCCTGGGGTTGAACCTGTCCGATGACATGCGTGGCGACAGCGCTTTCAACATCGGCGCCAGTTACCGCATCAACGGCATCAACGAGCTCGGCGCGGAATGGCTGACACGCCTGCAGCTGGGTGACCGCCAGGAGCTCTACAGCGAGTTCTATCAACCGCTGGACGCCGGCTCGCGCTACTTCGTCGCACCCTACCTGTTCGGCGAGGCACAGAACGTCGAAGCGATCCTGGACAACGACCCCATCGCCGAATACCGCCTGGAGCGTTACGGCTATGGCCTCAATCTAGGCCGGCAGATTGCCAACAACGGCGAGATTCGTTTCGGCATCGCTCAGGCCTGGGGCGAGGCGGATGTACGCGTCGGCGAGCGCGACCTGCCCAGCTTCAGTTTCAGCGAGGGGTACTACGAACTGCTGTACTCCTTCGACACCCTGGACAACCTCGACTTCCCACGTACCGGCGAGGACATAGGCCTGATGCTGCGCAAGTATGACCGCGGGCTGGGCTCGGACGAGGAATATCGCCAATGGCAGCTGAAGCTGGACAAGGCCTACAGCCACGGACCCAACACCTGGCTGCTCGGTGGTCGCTACGGACGCACCCTGGATGAGGCAGAAGTGGTCACCTCGGGCTTCATTCTCGGTGGCGCCCAGGAGCTGTCCGGCTTTCGTCAGGACTCGCTAAGCGGCCAGAACATGGCGTTGGCGCGGATGATCTACTACCGGCGCATGACGCAAACCTCGATGTTGCCGCTGAACTTCCCGCTGTACCTGGGCCTGTCGCTGGAGCGCGGCCGCGCCTGGAACAACGACAACGCCTTCGACAGCGGCTATATCAACGCCGCCAGCATCTTCCTTGGGCTGGATACACCGCTGGGCCCGCTGAACTTCAGCTACGGCTTCAACGACGAGCGGGAAAAGGCGCTGTATCTGAACCTGGGCAAGAGCTTCTGAAACGGCGAGGCCGCGCATATGCGCGGCCTCGTCAGGTGCAGCAGCAGAGGCGGTCAGGCGATTTCCGCCAGCAACTGGCGCGCGGCCTCCCTCTGCTCGTCATCGCCGTGGTCGATCACCTCGTTGAGGATGTCGCAGGCGGTGGCGATATCGCCCTGTTTGATATAGGCCAGCGCCTGGTTGAGCTGGGCCATGTGCTCCGGGTTGCCTGCCAGGTGATCGATGTCGCCCTGCAGCGCGGCGGTGGCATCGGCATCACCGGCGAAAGCGTCGAGGAAGTTGTCATCCAGCGCCGGCACCTCATCACTGAGCACCATTTCCATCTCACCGAAGGCGCTCAACTGCTCGTCTTCATGGTGCAGTTCGAACACCTCGGGCAGCTCCTGCAGATTGCTGGCGAACGAGGCATCGAACTCCGGCTCAGCAGCGGCCTTGGGTTTAGCCTTGGCAGTTGCCGGGAACGGGCTGACCAGATCCCAGTCGGCATCCAGCGACAGGTCGTCAAGGTTGAGCTGAAAATCAGGCTCGGTCGCAGGTGCTGCCGCAGGTTGCTGCTCAGCGACAGCCTCAGTCGGTACCTGCTGAGTCACCCGCAGATCAGGATGACGCGCCTTCAAGGCATCGATGCGTGCGGCGTCGAACGCTTCGGCGCGCAGCACGGCCTCCTCACGCGCGAAGCCCGCCCCGTCACCCAGCAGCGCCAGAACTTCCAATAGACGGAAGCGCAGATCGCTGCGCTGCGGGTCCTGAGCCAGCGCCTTGCTCAGCTCACCACGCGCCTCGCTGACGCGACCGTAGGCGATGTAGACATTGGCAGCCTCGAGCGGGTCGACCGGCCCTTGAGCACGCACCGGAGCCGGCGCCGGTACTGCCTTGACCACCGGAGCTGCGGCAACCGGAGCGGCAACCGCCGCGAGTTGGGGACGAGGCGGTTGCTGCGGTGGCTGCGCCTTTGGTTGTACCTGCACCACCGGCCTGGTTTTCTCTCCACGCCGCCGCACGGCCCAGAAAAGCGCACCGAGCAACAGCAGAAGCCCAAGACCACCGGCCAACAGTGTCGACCACCAGCCACGTTCTGCTGCCACGGGCTCCTCGACACTGACCGGCGCGGCGGTAATGGGCTTGGCAACCGGCTCGGCCGGGCTGCGCGCAGCTAGCTCAGCCAACTGAGCATCCTTCTGCGCCAATTGCTCCTGCAACTGCTGCAGTTGCAATTGCAGTTGCGCCAAGCCTTGTTGCAGCTGCAGATTTTCCGCAGCCTGGTTGGCCAGCTCCAGATCGACCTGGCGCTGCCTCTCGGCCAGCAGCTCCAGGCTTTCGCTTTGCTGCGGTGCTGGCTCCAAGGCAGCCATAGGCGCGCTCACGGGCCCTTCGGCAGTGTTTTCAGCGAGCGCAGGTGCGGCCTCGGCAGCGACCGGAGCAGCGCTCGGCTGGGCAGCCTCCGCACGGGCGGCATCCGGCAGCAGCAGGTCGGCGCCAGCCTGTAGACGACTTGGATCGCCGCCAGCAAAGGCATTCGGGTTAAGGGCAAGAATGCCCTCCATCAGCGCCTGCTGAGACAGCTTACTGCCCTGCTCACGCAGACGCGCGGCGATGGACCAGAGACTGTCGCCACGGCTGACCTGATGACGGTGCCCAGCAGATGCACTCGGCGGCGTGACCGTGCTGACCGGCGAGAGCGGTGCTGCGGCGCGAGTAGAGGGTTGCGAAAGCGCCGTAGCGCTTGGCGCAGCCACGGCGGAGTAAGCCGAAGAGCCGGGAGGATCCAGCAGCACGGTGTACTCACGCAGCAATTGGCCGTTGGGACGCGCCACTTCGACGATGAAGTTCAGGTATGGCTCACGCACCGGACGGCTCGACACCACGCGGATCACGCTACGTGAACCCTGCAGAAGCGGCGTGAAACGCAGATCGTTGAGAAAGTAGAAGCGCTCGACGCCCGAACGACTGAACACCTCGGCTGGCGCCAGACCAACACGCAGATCCTGCGCGCTCAGGTCCCCCACTTCCAGCAGCTCGATCTCGGCCTCGAAAGGCTGATTCAGCGCAGAATGGAGCGTGATTTCACCCAAACCAAGCGCCGGTGCCATTCCCGAATAGAGGGCGGACCCCGACGCCAGACCCAACATTAATTGACGCACCCGAGCCATGTGACCTCCAGGGTTATCCGGCTCGAACGCCACCTCCTCGACTTCCTGTCTGAGCATCCCTTGGCCGGGAGGCTGGCGCCCTTGATAGTTCGAGAACGGGCGACAAGGCCCTTGTCGAGGCCGTCTCGAATTGCATTATGGCTACTAATTCACAAAGTAGCGGCTTGGGGGCCAGTTTGCCGACGAAAGCACGGTGCCATCAAGTTGAATCAGTCAAAAATTAGGCACAGAAAAAAACCGATCAAAAAATGATCGGATTTTTGACAGTTCAGGCGGTTCACTTCATCAGGTTGCCGAGCACTCGAGCGTGCACCTGCTGACAGCGACGCAGATCCTCCTCGTCGATGCCGGCGAAGACTTCATGGCGCAGTTGGGTGGAAATCGCTTCGATCTTCTCGATCAAAGGCTGCGCGTCCGGCTGCAGCGCAATCTTCTTGGCACGGCGGTCTTCGGGTACCGCCACGCGAGTAACCAGCCCCTGGCTTTCGAGACTGTCGAGTAGACGCGCCAGCGTCGGCCCTTCTACGCCGATGCTTTGCGCCAATTCACGCTGGGTCGGCATTTCACTGAAGCGCGCCAGGTGCAGCAGCACCAGCCAGCGAGCCTGGGACAGGCCCAGCCCTACCAGGCGTCTATCGAGTTCGGAACGCCAGGCACGGGATAGCTGGGCAACCTGCATGGCAAAGCGATGTTGATCGGGGTAAGACATGGGCAAGCGGACTCATACAAAGGTCAAAAACTAATTATTAGCCAGCTAGCCATAACCCGATGCGCAGGGCAAGCGCAGATTGCGCCATGAGCGTTGCAGAATGCGACCGGCTCGTTGCGCCCCGACTGCAAGTCAGGCCGCCACCCTGTTACGCCCGAAAGCCTTGGCCTCGTATAGCGCTCGGTCAGCCTGTTCGTAGAGCTGGCTCAATTCAGGCTGACTATCCGGGCTAAGGCAGGCGACGCCGATGGACATGGTCAGTACATCGGCGCTATCGGAGCCGCGGTGGGCAATGCCTGCCTCCTCCAGCGAATGGCGAAGGGCCTCGGCGCGTTGCCTGGCTTCATCGGCACTGATGTCGAACAACAGCAGCGCGAACTCCTCACCGCCAAGCCGTACGCCCATATCCAGTGGTCGCCGCGCCGCCTGCTTGATCAGTGAGCCGACACGCTGCAAAGCCGCGTCGCCAGCCTGATGACCGTAGCAGTCGTTGTAGGCCTTGAAATGGTCGATGTCGCAGAGCAGCAACGCAATCGATATGCCGTCACGCTGCGCCTGGCGCCACAGGCGCTCGAACTGTCGATTGAAGCTACGACGGTTGTGCAGCCCGGTCAGGCTGTCGTGGTAGGCAAGGAGCTGCATCAGGTGGCTGATCAGAAAATGCTCGCGTGATTTGTATTCCAGGAGGTAGCAACCGACAGCGCCGATAAGATTGCCGAAGACCAGAAACAACAGGTTGTTGATCAGCCTCGGAGCAGGCAGCCCCGCGGCCAATTCCGCTATCACATAGGCAAGCAAAATCACCAGGGAACAGGCAAGGGCCTCGTTCAAGCGCAGGCCGACCAGGAAGTACGCCGCCATGCTCACCAGCAACAGACCTTCGTAGGGGTAGCCGGGGTCGGCGCGATGGGCGATACCGACAATCATCGCTGCCCCCACGCCGAGCACGAGGATGCAGGTCATGCTCAGCGGTAACAGAAGATGGCTGTGGCGACGCCGCAGGATCAGGGTCGCGCAAACCAGCAGGATGACCAGCACCACCAGGCGCACGGCGATCACCCAGCCCAGGTGTGACGCAGGCACCACCAACATGTCGAGCGCAGTCAGGGCCAGCCAGATGACCGTGGCCACGCAGAGCGCGATACGTTTGAGCTCGAAGCCGTCCTCGAGCATGTGCGCACGATATTCACGCTCGAGAGCGCGGGAAAAACGCAACCGACGAAAGCCCAGGCTCAACTGGTCGGCATAGGGGCTCGAACGAACTTCGTCGGGCCAGGCGTGATAGTTAGGCACCCTCACCTCGTTATCTGGCGGCCTGCCCACACCTTAGCAGACCGGTGAAAAACTACCTGCGTTGCCATTGCTGCGTTAAAAACAGGCTGGAACGCCAGCCCGGTCAAATGCTCATTTACAACTCATAAACTCCGCTTTTTCGCCTGCTTTTTGCCTTGCAATGGCTACCTCGCCTACGTTTTTCAACGGCCTGTTAGCCCTGTGAGCGAAATGCCGCCAGAATCAGGCGACCGAGTTTCACCGAGGGCGCTTAGATCTCGAACTCGGCCTGCAGCGCCGCACGCACGCAGTAGAGCACGCTCTCGTCGACGCGACCGGCGAACAGCGGCGCAACCTCACTCACGGCCGGCAGCTCGCCCTCGCCATCGAGGAAGGTTTCCTGAATCTCGCCCAGCAGTTCCTCAGGAAGGTCCAGCGCCTGTTCCAGGGTTAGTTGTTGCTGGGCAATGGCCTCGGCCAGCAGGCTGTAAACATTCTTCTCACTGCAGTTAAGCTGGCCGGCAATCTGCGCGGGCGTCATGCCGGCGCGGGCCAGGCTGACCAGCTCGTGACGCAGATCGGCCACAGGAGCCGGCGTGTCATCCGCGCCGCTGCCATTGAGCACTTCCAGGAAGGCCTGGCCATAGCGCTCCAGCTTGCGCGCGCCGACGCCACTGACCTCGGCCATATCGCTCAGCGAGCTGGGCTGGCTGCGCAACATTTCCAGCAGCGTGGCATCGGGGAAGATCACGTACGGCGGTACGCTGTGTTCCTCGGCCAGCTTGCGACGCAGACTGCGCAGCGCCTCCCACATTTCCCGCTCATGGCCACGCACCAGTTGACTGGCGGCGCTGCTGGAGGCCTTGGCCGCCTGCGCCGGCTTGGGCTCACGGCGCAGTTGCAGGCTGACCTCACCGCGCAGCAGCGGCCTGCAGGTCTCGCTCAGACGCAGACCGCCGAAGCCATCCAGATCGACATCGGCCAGACCGCGGGCGACCAACTGGCGGAACAGGGTTCGCCACTCGACCTCGGAAAAGCCCTTGCCTACACCGAACACTGCCAGGTGCTGATGACCGGCGGCACGAATCTTCTCGTTGTCTCGGCCGAGCAGAATGTCCACCAGATGGCCGACGCCATAGCGCTGGCCGCTGCGATAGACAGCCGACAACGCCTGGCGCGCCGGCTCGGTGGCATCCCAGGTCTCGACGCCATCGATGCAGTTGTCGCAGTGCCCGCAAGGGTTGGGCAATTCTTCATCGAAGTAAGCCAGCAGCGTCTGACGGCGGCAGCGTGTCTCCTCGCACAGGGCGAGCATGGCGTCGAGCTTGTGCTGCTCGATGCGCTTGTGGCGCTCGTCACCGTCGGAATTGTTGAGCATCTGCTTGAGGAAGATCACATCCTGCAGGCCGTAAGCCATCCAGGCATCGGCCGGCAGACCGTCGCGGCCGGCGCGACCGGTTTCCTGGTAGTAGGCCTCCAGCGACTTGGGCAGATCCAGGTGACATACGAAACGCACGTTGGGCTTGTCGATGCCCATGCCGAAGGCGATGGTCGCCACCATGATCAGGCCTTCCTCATTGAGAAAGCGCTTCTGATTGAAGGCACGCAACTCGTTGGGCAAGCCGGCGTGATAAGGCAGGGCCGGGAAGCCCTGGCTGCTGAGAAACTCGGCGACCTCCTCGACCTTCTTGCGCGACAGGCAGTAGACGATACCGGCATCGCCCTTGCGCGCGGCGAGAAAACCCAGCAGTTGCTTGCGCGGCTGATCCTTGGGCTGGATGCGATAGAAGATGTTCGGCCGGTCAAAGCTCGACAGAAAGCGCTCGGCGTTGTCCAGGTGCAGACGCTGGACGATTTCCTCACGGGTACGTTTATCCGCGGTGGCGGTCAGGGCGATGCGCGGCACATGTGGAAAGAGCTCAGCCAGCTGACCGAGCTGCAGGTACTCAGGTCGGAAATCATGGCCCCACTGCGACACGCAATGCGCTTCGTCGATGGCGAACAGGGCGATATCCAGGCCCTGCAGGAAGCTCAGCATGCGCGGCTGCACCAGGCGCTCGGGCGCCAGGTAGAGCATCTTGATCTGCCCGCGACGGATACGGTCGGCAATCTCGCGCTGCTCGTCAGGGCTCAAGGTGGAGTTCAGCGCCACGGCTGCCACACCCAACTCGTCGAGGGTGGCCACCTGATCGTCCATCAGGGCGATCAACGGAGAAACTACCACTGCCAGGCCCTCGCGCATCAGCGCCGGCACCTGGAAGCACAGCGACTTGCCGCCGCCGGTAGGCATCAACACCAGGGCATCGCCGCCGCCGGCCACGCGCTCGATGATCGCGGCCTGGTTGCCGCGAAAGGCGTCGTAGCCGAAAACGTCTTTGAGAATGCGCATGGCGTGGTCGAGCATGAAGGCCTCCAAATCTAGCCGCGCATTATGCCGCAGGATCGCAGGCAACAGGGCGCCTACCCGTCCGAAGCCGCTCAATCGCCGTTAGTAGAGCGCCCGTGCTGGTCGCAGAGGCAGCGGTGAACTAGAATCCTTCATCGTTTATCCCCTAAGCCTCAAGGTAACCCCACGATGTCCTTCGCTGAGCAACTGTCCCGCCTGCAAGCCTTTCTCGATGCCGATGAGCTGCACGAAGAGGCGTTGGACTACGTGGCCGCCCATGGCTACCTGACCGCCCTGGCGATCTGCCCGGATCAGGTACCGGAGCGTGAGTGGATCGATGCGCTGTTCGCCGAGCCGCCGCACTACCGCAGCGACGCCGAACGCGAAGAGATCGAAAGCACGCTGGTCCACCTCAAGGCCCACATTGCGCGTCAGCTGGCCGGCGAGGAAGAGCCCGAGTTGCCGTGCGATCTGGATCTCGGTGACGAACCGGATGACTCCGACCTGCGCGGCTGGTGCATCGGCTTCATGGAAGGGGTGTTCCTGCGTGAAGCGGTGTGGTTCGAAGATGCCGAAGACGAAGTCAGCGAGTTGCTGCTGCCGATCATGGTCGGCTCCGGTCTGTTCGACGAACAGACCGAGTTCGCCGAGATCGCTCGCGACCGCGACTTGGTAGACAGCATGATCGACCAGATTCCCGAGCTGCTGACCGCCCTCTTCCTGCTGTGCCAGGCTCCGGAAGAAAAACCCGCACTGCTCAAGCCTCGCCACTGACCCCATGAGCCGGGGCACGCCCCGGCTGCCGCCAAGACCCGCCCATGCCGCGTGACATCCAGCCAAGCCGCCATCGCAGTGTCCGTTACCTGCTGCTGACCATCGGCTGGTTGAGCGTGGCACTCGGGGTCATCGGCATCTTCCTGCCCGTACTGCCGACCACGCCATTCCTGCTCCTGGCGGCGGCCTGCTTTGTGCGCAGCTCACGGCGTTTCTACCTCTGGCTGGTCACCCACCCGCGCCTGGGGCCGTGGATTCGCGACTACCTCGAAGGCCAGGGCATCCCACTCAAGGGCAAGGTCTACGCCCTGGTGCTGATGTGGGCCAGCATCAGCTTCTCCTGCTATCTGGTGCCCATGCCCTGGGCGCGCGTGTTCATGCTCAGCAGTGCGGCGCTGGTCAGCCTGTATATCCTCAAGCAGAAGACCCTGCCCAATCCCTGAGCGCTCTGCGCAGCCCGGATGCTATCCGACAGCTCAGCGGGAGTCCCCCGGATTGCATCCGGGCTACGGGAGCCAGTCACTTTCTCGACAAGCTTTTGACGCTGCTTTCTTACAGTGACGAAGCGGCCGGCAAAAAGCCGACACCTCACCTAGACTCTGCCAATCGAGCCTGGAGACCACGACCCCATGCGACGGCTGCGCGTTCAGGGATGGCGGTGGCGGCTGCTGATCCTGTGGATTGGCGGCGGGCTGCTGGCCGCGCTGGCAGTAGCCGATTGGGACTTCGCCGTGATCGTGAAGAATGCGGAAAACCGCTACGGCAACCTCGGCCCTGCACGCAAACGCATTCTCGACTGGGAAGAGTTGATCAAGAGCAGCACCAGCCTGAACGAGGCGGACAAGCTCAATGAGGTCAATCGCTTCTTCAACCGCACCATCCGCTTCGTCGACGACATTCAGCTCTGGCGCGAGAACGACTACTGGGCCACCCCAGTAGAAATGCTGATCAAGGGCGCCGGCGATTGCGAGGACTACTCCATCGCCAAGTACTTCACCCTGCGCCGCCTCGGCATCCCCAGCGAAAAGCTGCGCATCACCTACGTCAAGGCGCTGAACTACAACCAGGCGCACATGGTGCTGACCTATTACGCCAGCCCTAGCGCCGAGCCACTGGTGCTCGACAACCTGATCAACGACATCCGCCCTGCCTCGCAACGCAAGGACCTGCTGCCGGTGTACGCCTTCAATGCCGAAGGCCTCTACCTCGCAGGCTCCAACACACGCAAGAGCGACACCAAGAAGCTCTCTCGCTGGCAGGATATCCTGAAAAAAATGCGCGCGGAGGGCTTCGCCATTGGCGAAGGCTAGGAGGAAAAAGCCATGTCGTTACTAAAGCAACTGTTTCTCGCCATCTGCCTGTTTCTGGTGGTGGCCTTCACCGGCAGTTTCATCGCCGGGGTGGAGAGCTCGCGTGAACAGTTGATCAGCCAGCTGCGCTCGCACGCCCAGGACGCCGCCACGGCGCTGGGGCTGTCGATGACGCCGCATGTGGACGACCCGGCGATGATCGAGCTGATGGTCAGTTCGATCTTCGACAGTGGCTACTTCGCCAGCATCCGCGTGGTGCGCATCGCCGACGACAGCGTGATCGTCGAACGCGCCACCGAGATCAGGCCCGAGAACGTGCCCGGCTGGTTCGTCGACCTGGTCGATCTGCAGCCCCAGGGTGGCGATGCGCTGATCATGCGCGGCTGGGAGCAGGCCGCAAGGGTCGAGGTGCTCAGCCATCCACAGTTCGCCCTGGCCAAACTGTGGGACAGCGCCCTCGGCAGCCTGTTCTGGCTGCTGCTGTGCGGCCTGGTCAGTGCCGTGCTCGGTGGCTGGCTGCTGCGTACCCAGCTGCGGCCGCTGGACAACATGGTGCAGCAGGCGCAAGCCATTAGCCGCCGCGAATTTCTCACCCTGCCCCGTGTGCCACGCACGCCAGAGCTAAAGCGGGTGGTGCTGGCAATGAACCAGATGGTCGACAAGCTCAAGACCCTGTTCGCCGAAGAGGCCGCGCGCAGCGAGAAACTGCGCGAGGAGGCCTATCAGGACAGCCTCACCGGCCTGGCCAACCGTCGCCAATTCGACATACGCCTGAGCAATCAGTTGGTGATCAACGAGCAGCATCCTGATGGCTACCTGCTGCTGCTGCGCCTCAACGACCTGGGCGGTCTCAACCAGCGTCTCGGCGGCCAGCGTACCGACGCGCTGATCGCCGCGCTGGGCGATCAACTCAAACAACTGCTGGCGTTACCGGGGCGCAGCCAATGGCTGGCCTCACGCAACCGCGGCGGCGAATTCACGCTGCTTGCACCCGGCCTCAATGGCGAAGACGCGGAGCGCCTGGCCAGCGAGCTCAGCGAAGCCCTGAACAGCCTGAAGCAGACCGGTGCCAGTGACTGCGATCCCGTTGCACATATCGGTATTGCCGCCTTTCGCCCCGGCGAACAGAGCGCGGCAGTGCTGAGTCGCGCCGATCAGGCACTGGCTCAGGCACAGAGCAACACCGACAGGTGCTGGGAACGCCTCGACGACTTCACCGCCCAGACCACTCAGGGCCTGCACGACTGGCGCGGCTGGATCGACGAGGCGCTGAGCCAGGGAAAATTGCAGTTGTATTTCCAGCCTGTAGCCGAATGCGCGACGGGCAGGCTCATGCAGCACAAGGTCCTCGCACGCCTGCTCGATCCAGCCGGCGAAGCCATCACGGCCGGGCGCTTCCTGCCCTGGATCGAGCGCCTGGGCTGGGCCGCGCGCTTCGATCTGGCGATGCTCGAACACAGCCTGGCCCACCTGGCGCAACATCCTCACCCACTGGCACTGAGCCTGTCTGCCGCGACCCTGCGCAATGACCAGGATAAAGCGCGCCTGCTCGATGCGCTGAACAGTCATAAAGACGTAGCGCACCTGATGACGCTGGAAATCGACGAACGCCACCTGCCGCCACCCGCCGAGCTGGAAGCGCTGAGCCAGGCGATTCGTGAGGCGGGTTTCAACCTGGGCCTGCAGCATTTTGGTGGGCGCTTCAGCCTGATTGGCAATCTCACCCACCTGGGCCTGGCCTACCTGAAGATCGATGGCACCTATATCCGGGCCATCGACCAGGAGAGCGACAAGCGGCTGTTCATCGAAGCGATCTTCCGCGCCACCAACAGCATCGACCTGCCGCTGATCGCCGAGATGGTGGAAACCGAAGAGGAGCTCACAGTGCTGACCGAACTGGGCATCCACGGTGCCATGGGCCGTCTGATCGGCGCACCGGCGCCCTGGGGCAAGCAATAACTGCAGGAGCCCCGCCGGGGGTAATTTCTGAAGATTACGGGTGTCGCACCGGCCGCTTCGCCGCGGGGCGCGGCTCCTACAAAGGCGGGGTTCTAAACCAGATTGTGCTCGTCGTCGCCAAGCAGGCCGCTGAGCCCCTCGATTTCGGCACGGGCGATGGCACGCTGATCGAGCTTCTGGCGTGCGGCCTCGGGCAGGTCGGTGTAACGAATAACGCCTCGTTCGACCAGCACGCTGACCACGTCTTCCAGCACGCGCACGAGCTCCAGGTCAGACTGTTTCAGGCTGTCCAGGCGCGCCTTGACCTCTTCCTTGGCCTCAAGCCAGCTGTGTAGCTCCTCGCTCTCGACAGCCAGGTTTTCCGTCATACCCTCAAAGGGCTCATGTTCGACTCGCAACAAACGCCCGGCCGCGTCGCGCTGTACGTAAACCATCGCTGCCTCCAGCAAACGCCATAAAAAAGCCCGCTACTCGGAACGGGTAGCGGGCTTACTCTAGTTGAGTGCTCCAACTAAGGAAACTCTGATAAGCATTTCCCTTTTCTTGAGAGGCCGCCAGCGCAGCGCTGACGGCCTCCCTCACACCTCAGGCGACCAGCTGATTCTGGTCCAGCATGCCCTGGATGATATCTGCAGTGTTGCCACCGGAAAGGATGGTGTTCTCCAGAGTGATGGTCTGATCCACCGGCGCGCCACCTCCGGCGCTGGCGATGTTGATCACCGTACTACCCGGATCGCTGACGAAGTCGAAGCTCAGGTATTGGGTCAACACATCAGCACTGGCTGGATCGCTGACACCCACCAAAAGCTGCGACAGATCCAGCTTGTCCGCGCCATTGCCGAAGTCCTTGACGATATCGTGGTAGTTGCCGCCACGATCATCGGCGTTCCACACGAAGGTGTCGTTGCCTGCACCGCCAATGAGGATGTCGTTGCCCTTGCCGCCGATCAGGGTGTCATTACCATCACCGCCCTCCAGACGATCATTGCCACCCAGCCCATGCAGCGTATCGTTGCCACCCAACCCCAGCAGCACATCACTGCCTTCGCTGCCCAGCAAGGTGTCGTTGAGCGCCTCATGACCCATCACCACATTGGGCTGCACTGCAGCGCTGGAGCCGATACCGACCACCAGACGCGCCGTGCTGACGTCGCCATCAGGCTGGGTCAACTGGTAGGTGAAGACATCTTCCTTGCCCAGGTTGGCGTAGTCGGGATCCGGTGTGTAGGTGTAGAAACCGTCGCTGTGCAACAGCAAGCTGCCCCACTGCCCGTCGATGGTCTTCGAGGTGCTCACGGCCACGAAGCTGCCGTTATCCAGCACGCTGAGCGTCGCCCCCTCGCTACCCTTGCTATCCACCGCACCCCATGGATGGTCGCTGTAGAGGTAGTTGTTGGCATCGGTCAGCACGTTGCCCGCCACCGCCGTGGCCGTGTCGACCAGCATCGCGGCTGCAACGGTGATCAGGGTGATGTTGTCCACCCGGACACGGAAGCTGCTGCTGTTGTTGGTGCGATCATTGACCTCGAAGTAGAGACGATAAGTACCCTCGCCCACGCTGTTGCTGGTGACGGTAGTCGAGTTACTGGATGCATGGGTGCCGCTCTGCACCAGCGTCCAGGCACTGCCGTTCTGCTTGTACAACGTCCAGGTGAACTGGTCTCCCGAGCCGCTGCTGCTGAAGTTGCTGATGCTGCCCAGGTCGAAGGAGACCTTGGCCGTGTTGCCCTCGGCCACCTCGAAGGTCGGTGTTGCAGCCTTGGTGCTGACACCGGCGCTACGATCACTGTCAACGAGCTGCAAGGCATTACCCTGCACGCTGACGCCATTGGACGAATTGACAGCGGTGACGCCCCACTTGCTGCCCGCCACAGCCATGACATCGGCCTGCGTGATCACCGTGGTTTCATTGCCACTCACGTTGCCGTTGTCGGTGGTATCGAATATCCAGGGGTTGTAGTTTGGCCCGGACGAGGCCTGATTGCTGGTGCTGGAAAAGTCCGCCAGCACCTTGGTTACCGGGTCGGGCGTGACCCATTTCTGCCCGACGATGGCCTGGTTGTAGTTGTCGTAGGCATAGACCTCGCTGCTGTCGGTAATGGTCAGCTTCAGGTCGGCAGACACCGCATCGCCATCGCGATCGATCAGGGTGTAGCGGATGGTATCCGTCACATCCTCGGCGACATCGTCGTTGAAGTTGTAGGTGTAAGCCCCGGTGACCAGGTTGACGCTGAACGAGCCGCCACCCAAGGTGGTGAAGGTCAGCGTATGACTCGCGGGATCGTAGGCAGCCGACTCGCTGGTATACGTGACACCGTTGTGGGTGATCGCAGCAATCGGCTGCAGACCTGGGCCATCGGCACCGAAACCATTGCTGCCTTCGCTGATCAGGTTGCCGGAGATCACCGTACCCGTCACCGTACCCTGCAGGGTGTCGTTGAGCTGGTTGAGGTTGGAAACCAGGATGCCATCGGTGTTGACGCCCGTCTGGCCGTCATAGGCGATGGGGTTGAGCAGGGTCTTGTCGAGGTCGCTGCCCAGCCCCATACCCAGCGCATAGGACTTGATGTCCTTGGCCGTGAGGAAGGCGATCCAGTCCGCCTCCTCGCTGGCACCGATGCCATCGCCCAGTTCCGGGTTGTACTGGCTGCCACTGTTGTTACTACCTGGGTTGGCGTTGGACAGCGTCGGCTGGCCGTCGGAGAGGAAGTAGGAAACGTTCTGTACCCCTGCGCCGGTGAGCTTGCCGGACGAATCGTAGGCATTCATCGCCTTGATCAGCGCATCGTCATAGTTGGTCGAACCGTTGCCGGCGTTGTTGGCCAGGTCGGTGAGCCAGGCCTTGGCATCGACGGCGCTCATCCAGACATTGCCCACAGCACTCGCGCTGTTGGCGAAGGTCACGATACGCACCATCACGTCACCGAGGTTGTCGTAGCTGTCGATCAGACGCTGCACGGCATCCTTGGCCAGCGCCAGCTTGCTGCTGAACCCGCTGACACCCGACGGCGCTTCGTCCATGCTGCCGGACAGATCCAGCACTACCATCAGGTTGGTCTGGATGCCTTGCGGCTCGCTGGCAGACTTGGCGATGTCGTCGGGCGTGGCCGGCGAGTCGTCATCCACCGTGATCGTCAGGCTACCCGTGGCCGGAGCCGAAGGAGCAGCGGAGTCCCAGACCTTGTAGGAGAAGGCCAGGTTCAGGTCGTTCTCGTCTGCCGTACCATCGACGTCCGGCGCCGGATGATCGAGCGGCTTGAACAGCTTGAAGCTGTATTGCCCGGTCTCCGAGTTGGTCAGGCTAAGGGTGAAGACCGGATTGCCACCGGCATCGAACGCACTCAGCGTCTTGCCATCTGCACTGAGCTGATAGTTGAGCGCCGAACCGCCTGAAGACAGGCTGCCAAGACCACTGGCATCCCAGGCGAAACCACCGAAGCTGTCCACCTGATAACCGAGCGCCCCACTGGCCGTGGTGGCTTCGCCAGCCAGGTCGTTGGGGCCTCCGGCCAGCCCATGGGTCAAGCCATCCTCGTCGACGCTGCCGGAAGCCTGGCCACCGACCGGGTCGTTGCCACCGAGCGTGAGGGTCACAGTGGCCGTGGAAACGTCGCCATCGCCGTCGGTGATCTGATAGGTGAACACCTCCGTACCGGCGCTGGCCCCACTGCCAGCGCTGTAGACCAGATTGCCGCTGGTATCGATGACCAGCGTACCGCCCTGGCTGCCCTGGCCGATAATCTGCACCGGCGAGACGCTAGCCCTGCCATCGTTGCCAAAGCTGTCGTTGCCGGTGAGGTCGTTGATGTTGCCGACAACCTGATCGACTGCCGTACGTGAGACCTCACCGGCAATTTCATCATTGACCGCCATGGGTGCGTCATCACGGAAGCCCAGCACCTGGCCCAGGTCGATGCTGGCCGAGGCCTGATCACCGTCGGCATCGGTAATGGTGGCCTGCAGTCCGATCTTGTCACTGCCCAGCAGATGCAGTTCATCAGGCTGGGCAGTGGGATGAACCACGGCCCTCAGTTGCGTCAGGGTCACCAGTCCTGCGGCGTCGACGCTCAGGGTGAAGACCAGCTCGTTACCGGTTTCGGTGCGACCTTCGAGCACCGAGCCGTTGAACACCAGCTTGACCGCTTCATCGCTCTCGGTATCGACCAGCCCGGAATCCGGCGATTTGATCACCAGCGCGTAGGCCAGCGAACCAGGGCCGTCGGCACCATACTCGGCGTTGAAGGCCGAGCTGAAGTTACGGCTGACCGTCGCATCCGGCGTACCCAGATAAGTCTCGTCCACCTGCAGCGGCATGCCCCAGGTAACGTTGGTGTTGACGTCGTTGTAGTCGTAGTCGGGAGCGTCAGTGAGGTCCTCCCAGTTCTGGTTGCCCGGTTCGGCGTTATCCTGCAGGTGCGAGCCGCCCGGGTTGAACTCGGCACGGTCGAACAGCACGTTGGCACCGCCAGCACCGGTCAGTGGCACCCCACCCAGCAAGGCCTGCCAGTTACCATCAGCGTCCTGCTGGAAGGTCAGCTCGGCGCCATTGCTCAAACCAACATTGGCGGCGCCATTGGGAATGATGAAGAAACCAATCTCACTCGGGTCGAGCCCATCCAGATCGAAGGTGACTCCTGTCGCCTGCGCCTTCACATCAGCCCAGATCACCTTGCCCACCGATGGATTGCCCTCGGCATCTCGCGAGTAATAACCGTAGCTGTTGTGATAGCCGGCATCGCTGCCGAGGAAGGTGGCCTGCGACTCGAAGCCCGGCTGCATGGCCTGGATGGTCGGGGTGTCATCGTCGACGGTGACCACCAGCTTGCCCACGGCGGTATCACCATCACCGTCGGTCACGGTGTAGCCGATCTGCAGTTTGATGTCGTTTTCGTCCTGGCCAGCCGGATGCATCAGGGGTTGATGCAACTCCAGCTCGTACTTGCCGAGCGCCGGATCGGTCAACACCACGGTCACCAGCGTGCCGCGCGCGGCACTGCTGATGGTCAGCGTTTTGCTGTCGGCGTTCCAGGTCGAGGTGACGTTCTCGGTGCCCAATACGCTCGGCCCGGACAGGGAGATGCCACGCAGACCATCGGAGCCGGCGTCGAATACCAGCGTGCCGGAGACCGTGGTGTTCGCCCCTGTCACGTCGCCCTCACCACCATTGATGCCATTGGGCAGGCCTTCATCGTCCAGCGCGTAGGCGGCATTGGTGATGCCTGCGGAGGGACCATCGTCCTCGAAGCCGACTACCTTGCCCAGATCCAGACTGGCACTGTGAGAGTCGCCATCCTTGTCATAGACGGTCACGCCGAGCTTCAGCACACCGGCGCGAATCAACGCCAGCTCGTCATGATTGCTGGTATTGCCATGGGCGATGGCCTCGTATTGCACGAGGGTCACATTGCCACTGCCGGCATTGACGCTGACCTTGAATACCGTGACGCCGTTGGCCACACCCAGCACGTTGCCGTCGGCATCCTTGTACAGGCGAATATCACCGCCGGCTGTAGCATCCAGCCCAGAGTCGACGCCGTCCTGGCTCAGATTCAACTCGAAACGGGTACGCGACGTGTCTTGGCCATCCGAACCGGCATCCACCGTGAGCTTGAACAGATCCTTGCCGTCGATGCTGGCATAGCCGAGCACATCACCATGGCCTTGCTCATCGTTCGGCGCGACATGGCCATTCTCGTTCTGGCTGGAACCTGTGCTGCCCACCGATTCGTCGACGTACAGCTTGGTGCCGTGCTGCAGCTCGAACTTGGTGATTTTCGGGCCATCGTCCTCGAAGCCGACCACCTTGCCCAGATCCAGGCTGGCGCTCTGCGGGTCGCCGTCCTTGTCGTAGACAGTCACGTTCAGTTTCAGCACGCCATCCTTGAGCAGCGCCAGCTCGTCATGGCTGCTGGTATCGCCGTGGGCGATGGCCTTGTACTGCACCAGGGTCACGCTACCGTCAGCGGCATTGACGCTGATCTTGAACACCGTAACGCCGTTGGCTTTACCCAGGATGCTGCCATCGGCCTCCTTGTACAGCAGGATGTCGCCACCGGCCGTGGCATTCAGCCCGGAGTCCACGCCATTGCTGGCAAGACTCAGGGAGAAGCGGGTACGGCCACTGTCCAGGCCATCCGAACCACCATCGGCGATCAGCTTGAACAGCTTCTCGCCATTGATCCGGGCGTAACCCAGCACATTGCCGTGGCCCTGCTCGTCATTCGGCGCCGCCTGGCCGGGTTCGTTCTGGCTGGAACCACCTTTGCCAACGGATTCGTCGACGTATAGCTTGACGCTGTGACCCAGCTCGAACTTGATGATTTTCGGGCCGTCGTCCTGGAAGGAGAAGTAGGACGAATTGCCGCCAGCAAGCTCGACCTTCGCGGTACGGGTCACCGCGTCACCATCACCGTCGACACGGGTAACCTGATACTGCAGCTGCAACGAGCCCTGGTGTTTGATCAACAGATCGACCGCCTCGTCAAAGCGCTGATCGTTGTCCGGATGACGGATCGCTTCGAACAGCGTGGTCTGCAGTTGCGGTTGCCCATCGACAGTGACGATGGCGATAGTGAAGACCGTATCGCCAGTGGCATCGACACCTCTGACCACCTGGCTGTTGGCCGGGTCGACGAACAGACGGATGGCACCGCCATTGGTGGCCGACAAGGTGGTGGTCAGCCCCTGGGGCGGCACCCCGGAGAAGCTCAGCGTACCGCTGAGCGAAGCCTCGCCATCAGCCCCGGCTGCCCCACCGATGGTGAACAGCGAGGTCAAGCCGCCAGCAAGCTCAGTGGTGACCTTGGCCAACGCGCCATTGTCGTCGTTCACGTAGCCCTGGCTCTGGTTATCGTTGGCGGCGTAACGATCATGATTGCCACGGGTTTCGTCCAGCGCCACTTCCAGCTGAACCAACGCTTGCTTATTGACCCCTAGACTCAGGGTCGGCACATCGTCCTCGATATTGATCACGAACAGGCCGCCAGCCCCCTGCGGCATCTGCAGCGGGTCGCCATCGCCATCGGTGATCGCCAGCAACTGGGTGAAGTCGATGCCAAAGGCACCGTCCGATGACCAGAGCTCGTTATCGTCACCATTTTTCAGCGGATGGTCGATTGGCCCCTGCAGACTAAAGGTGAAGTCACCGTTAGCCTCCACCACCAGGGTGAATACCGGATAACCGCCTGCAGCCGTGCCCGTCGCAATAAGCGTGGTGCTGACCAGATTGCCATCGTCATCGAGCTCCTGGGTGACCTTGTAGTCGAGCGGCTCACCGCCGGACGTCAGCCCCTGGGCGTTCAGCAACTCGGCGGCGCTACCCTCCTCCACCAGGCTGAAATCGCCGGGCCCATCGGCACCGAAGGCAACCAGCGAGAGCAAACTGGCCGCGCCCGTCGCAGTGCTGATCACCAACGTCTGGCCAGGACCATCCGGGTTGCCCTGATGGGGATCGGTCAGCTTGTCCTCATGTACCGTACCGCCTACCGGTGCAGGCGTCTTGACCGTCCAGGTGGCCTGGATATTGACATCGTTGTAGTCGTTATCGCTGGCGCTGGCGCTGTTGATATCCTCCCAGTTCTGGTTGCCGGGCGCGGCGTTGTCCTCGACATGGGATTTGCCATTGGGGTTGAGCGCCGGGTTGTCGAAGACAACCTGTGCGCCGCCGGCACCATTGAGTGCGCTACCGCCGACAAAGGCCTGCCACTGTCCATCGACCAGTTGGAACGTGACCTCGGTACCGTTACTGACACCATTGAAGGCGCCATTGGGAATGATGAAAAAGCCGACGCTATCGGGATTGAGCCCTTCCAAGGTGGTGGTAGTACCAACCCCAAGGAAACGTGTATTGCTCCAGATGATCTCGCCGCTGGCCGGCGTACCATCTGCGTTCTTGATGTAATAGCCGTAGCTATTGAACATCGCCGCATCGCCGCCTTTATAGGTCAGCGTCAGGCAGTAGTCCGGCTCGCTGACGACCAGCTCTGGCACATCGTCTTCAATATTGATGACGAACAGGCCGCTGGTGCCCTCCGGCAGTTGCAGCGGGTCACCGTCACCATCGGTGGCGGTAAACAGCTGAGTGAAGTCGATACCGAATACGCCATCGGAAGACCACAGCTCACTGTCGTTGTCGCTCTGCTCGGGATGGTCTATCGGGCCCTGCAGTTCGAAGTGGAAACTACCATCGGCATTTACCGTCAATGTAAACACCGAGTAGTTGCCCAGGCTGTCGGCGGAAACCGCTGTCAAGGTGGTACTGACAAGCTTGCCGTCGACGCGGGTCTCAACCACGTCATAGAGCAGACTTTCTCCGCCCGAGGTCAGCCCCTGAGCGTCAAGCAACGCAGTGGCGTCACCGCTGTTGACCAACCCGAAAGCACCGGGACCATCCGCGCCAAAAGAGACCAGCGAAGCCAATGTACCGGCACCACCCTCGGTGCTGACTACCAGCGTTTGAGTACCGCCATCCGGGTTGCCGGAGTTCGGGCTGGTCAAAAGATCTTCGTGCACCGTACCGCCGAGCGCAGGCTGCTGCGGATCGACAGGTTTCAAGGTCGGCACATCATCCTCGACGTCGATGACAAAGCTACCGCTGGCAAAACCATCGGCGATCGGATCACCATCACGATCGGTGGCGATCAGTACGCCAGAGAAATCCAGCGCCAGGCTGTTGTCGCCAAGGGTTTCGGAGTCGACACCATCCTCCTCCTCATGGTCCAACGCGCCCTTGAGCGTGAACAGGTAGCTACCATCGCTATTCACCTCGAGGCGGAAGACCTCGCTGCCACCTTCACCAGCCGTCGCGGTGAGCGTGGTGCCATCCGTAGAGACGACGTAGAACAGCGCAACACCGCCGGAGCTCAAGCCAAGTGCCTGCAGTCCAGACAGCGCACTGGGCTCCTGGCTCAGGTGGAAACCACCACGACCATCGGCGCCGAAGTTGACCAGTACATCCAAAGTGCCGATACCCCCCTCAACCGTGAGGGTCTGTTCAGGCTCACTGCCGGGCTCGGCATTGCCGGTACCCAGGGCATCTTCATGCACCAGCCCACCGACCACCGGCTGCTGCGGATTGGGCTGGGCCGGCAACGGTACGTCATCCTGAATATTGATGACGAACAGGCCTTTCGCGCCTTCGGGCAGCTGCAGCGGATCGCCGTCGCCATCAGTAGCGGTGAACAGATGAGTGAAGTCGAGGCCGATACCGCCTTCGCTCGACCACAGCTCGTTATCGTCGCCATCGTCGCGAGGATGATCGATCGGTCCCTGCAACTCGAAGCTGAAGCTGCCATCGGCGTTGATTACCAGGGTGAATACCGAATAGCCGCCAACCTCAGCGGCAGCTGTCGCAGTTAGCGTGGTGCTCAGCAGGTTGCCGTCAGGATCCGTGGTCGTGGTGATGCTGTAGAGCAGCGGCTGACCACCAGAAGTCAGGCCCTGGGCACCCAGTACCTCTGCCACCGTTTCGCTGCTTACCAGACCGAATACACCCGGGCCGTCAGCCCCGAAGGACACCAGCGCCATCAAACTACCAGCGCCACCCTCCGTGCTGATCACCAGGCGCTGACCAGCTTCAGGATTACCGGGATAAGGCGTCTCCAGTTGGTCTTCGTGCACGGTGCCGCCGACGGGCGCCTTGGTGGTCCATGCCACCTGGATGTTGACGTCGTTGTAGTCGTTGTCACTGTTGCCGTCGTTGACATCCTCCCAGTTCTGGTTGCCCGGCGCGGTATTGTCGTCAACATGGGTCTTGCCACCGGGATTCAGCGTTGGGTCGCTGAACAGAACGTGAGCGCCACCGGCCCCATCGATGGGTGTATCGCCGATGAAGGCCTTCCACTGTCCATCCACGATCTGGAAGGTTACCTCGGTGTTACTGGCAGCACCGTTCAACCCCCCATTGGGAATGATGAAGAAACCAACCTGGCTCGGGTCGAGGCCATGAAGTGTGATCGAGTCTCCCTCAGCCAGGCCGCTGGTGTCGCCCCAGATGATCTGACCGCTAATCGGCTCACCATCGGGACCTTTGATGTAATAGCCGTAGCTGTTGAGGTACGAGGCATCACCGCCCTGATACGTGATGGTCAGGCAGTGTTTGACCCCGTCTTCCACCAACACGGGCACATCGTCTTCCACATCGATCACGAAGCTGCCAGGGTTGAAGCCGCCTGGCACCGCGTCACCATCGTAGTCGGTGGCGATCAGCAGCTTGGAGAAGTCCAGCGCGAGATCCTTGTCGCCCAACAGCTCGCTGTCATCTCCATCCTTGCGTGGATGATCGATCGGCCCCGACAGGGTGAAGACATAGCCACCATCGCTGGTCACCACCAACGTGAATACCGGCACGCCACCCGCTGTCGCTATCAGGGTGCTCGTGCTGCCATCGTCCGAGACCTCGACGGAATAGACCAACGGCTCCTTACCCGAAGTCAGGGCCAATGCCTGCAGATCGCTCAGTGCCTCAGGGTTGGTACTCAGCTGGAAGCCACCGCGCCCATCAGCCCCGAAGTTGACCAGCGCATCCAGTGCCCCCGGGTCGCCAATCAGCTGATGGGTTTGCGCAGGCAGGTTGCCGGGCTCGGCGTTACCGATATCCGTCAGGGCATCCTCGTGCACCAGGCCTCCGACGACCGGACGCTCACCCTCGACCAATTCAGGACTGTCGTCGTCGATCAGAATGCTCAAACTGCCACTTGCCGGGGTGCCGTTACCGTCGGTGATGGTGTAGTTGAACAGATAGAGGATGTCGTTCTCGTCGCTTTCACCCAAGGGCGGCGCGGCATGATCCAACGGAGCGAAGAGCTCGAACTGATAAGCACCGGTCAACAGGTCGGTGACCAGCACCTCGAATACCACAGACTCTCCGGCAAAGGCGGTCAGGAGAAGACCGTCGGCGCTGACCTGATAGGCCAGCGGTACACCACCCGAAGAGATACCCAGATCCGCCAGACCGGCAGTCGACCAGGTGAAGGTGCCCGGCCCGTCCGGCCCGAAGCTGTAGCCCAGAACCCCGGTGACCAGCGTCGCCTCGCCATCCAGATCGTTCACTCCGCCCACGATGCCGTCAGGCAGGCCATCCTCGTCCACCGCATTGGAGGCTGTGCCACCCGTGGGAATGCCATCTACCGCAGGCACGGCATCGTCGGCAGCGATGGGTTCACCCTCCGGAAACTCCGGTCCACCGGGTAGGCCTTCAGTGGGAAAACCGATCACCGGATCCAGCGCACCACCGACCTCATCGAGCAGCACGAAGGAATGCCCGCCCCCTACACCACCTGCTCCGCCAGCGCCGGCACCCGGCCCAGCAGCAGTAGCTTCGCCCTCCAGAGTCGGGTCGACACCGGCTTCGATCGCGGCCTGCAAGCGCTCGACATCGGTGAGGTCGGCATCGCTGGGGGTGGCGGGAGGTGTTTCAGCGACCGGGGGCTGCGATTCGCCGCGGTAGGCAAGCATCTGCGCGTCAAGCGTCATGCTGCTGTCGCGCCCAAGCGTCAGTTGCTGGCCATTGGTCATGGCAATGGCCACCGCGCCCGAAGCGCCGGTTACCAGTTGCTCGCCCGCGTAGACCCGGTCCCCTTCGCTGATCGGCCGGCGCGATCCATCGCTCGCTACCGCGAACACTTCGCCGACAACCTGACTGACGACACCAATAAGAGTAGCCATGATTCCATCCTCACTACGGCTGCCGACCACCGCCGACACGTACCTACCGAAAGGGTCAGAACACCTTTTCGAAGCCGAGGAGAAACCCAAGACAGCTGATTGAAATGGAACGGCGCAAAATCCAAAAAACGCTAATGACAAAAAAATGTCACTACAACCTGCGTCGAACTACTCCATCAGATGAATCCCCGCCCTGTGATGCCTGACAACCCATTTCAGCTGCGCAACCCACGGAAAATGAGGACTTGCGCAGCTCACAGGTTCAAACAATGTGCTGCTTTTCGCAGAGTTCATAAGATTTTTTCTGAATATAGGTTGTGAAAAAAACATCTTAGGTTCTCCAAAAGTTGTTCTTAGCTCTGATGTTACAAGCCTGAAACGGTTTTACAGGCAAAAACGCCAGTTTTATGGCGACAGGATAAGAACATCAGTCAGGAGAAACGCCAATGCGCACCCTAACCCCGCTATGGAGCGCCATGCTTTTGGCGACTGTTTGCAGTCAGGCGCAAGCCATGAATCTTTCGGAAGCGATTCAGAGCACCTTGGACAATCACCCGGAAATCCACGCTGCCGCCAATAGCCGACTCTCATCGGATGAAGACGTGAAATTCGCCAAGGGCGGCTACCTGCCCACCGTCGATCTGCTGGTCGGTTATGGCCGGGAACGTACTGACAGCCCAAGTACACGGGCGCTTGGCGATCACAACAAGGAGACCCTGAACTACCGCGATGCCGAACTGCGGCTACGGCAGATGCTGTTCGACGGGTTCAACACGCCCAACGAGGTGGCGCGCACTCAGGCGGTGGTCAACTCCCGTGCCTACCGCCTGCTCGGTACGTCCGAAAGCCTGGCCCTGCGCACCGTCGAGGTGTACCTCGATGTGCTGATGCGCCGCGAGATGGTCACCCTGGCGCGCAATAACCTGCAGGCGCACCAGCGCATCAACGATCAGATCGGCTTGCGCAGCCGCCAGGGCGTTGGCAGCACTGCCGACCTGGACCAGTCCGAAGCTCGCTTGGCACTGGCGCAGAACAACCTCTACACCGAAGAGGTCAACCTGGCCGATGCCGAAGCCAGCTTCTTCAGTGCCGTAGGCCGTCTGCCGGATCAGCTGGAAAGCCCGGCATCGATCAGAGGCGGCATGCCTGCCGATCTGCTCGCTGCGCGGCAGACCGTGATGGACAACAACCCCTTCCTGAAGTCAGCGCAGGCTGACGTCAACGCCGCCGAGAAGCAGTACGAGGTAGCCAAGTCGCCGTTCTACCCACGCTTCGATCTGGAGCTGGCGACCTCGGCCGATGACAACGTGCAGGGCGATGAGGGCCATTACAACACCTGGCGAGCTGCCGTGGTGATGAACTACAACCTGTTCAACGGTATGCGCGACAAGGCCCGGCTGCAGTCGGCTGCGCACCAGATCAACGAGTCGATGGACATCCGCAACAACGCGTTGCGCGTGCTCAACGAGAACCTCTCGCTGGCCTGGAACGCCATGGAGAACGCGCGCCTGCAAACCCCCAAGGCGCGTGATTACGCGGACTACACCTCACGGGTTCGCGAGGCCTACCAGCAGCAGTTCAGCCTGGGCCAACGCACCTTGCTCGACCTGCTCGACAGCGAAAACGAGCTGTTCACCGCCAACCGTCGTTACACCGAGGTGCGCTACGGCGAAGAGTTCTCGATGTACCGCGTCGTTGCGGCAATGGGTGATCTGTTGCGCCAGCAACAGGTCGTAGTCCCGGCAGAAGCTGTAGCCCTCACTGAAGTGAAGAGCGAGGCACGCTTGCCGGATATGAAGTAGTACCGGCGTGAGGAGTAGTAGAAATTGACCACCATGGAACGGCCAGGCCCGTCCAATGATCCGCGGCTCAGTCACGACGATCCGCTGCTGGATGGTTTGTTGATCCTCTGTCGGCTACACGGCTGCTCGGCCAGCCGTGGCACCCTCAGTGCCGGCCTGCCCATGCCGGAGCAACGCATGAGCCCCGACCTGCTGCCGCGTGCTGCGGCACGGGCCGGGCTGCAGGGGCGTCTGCTACAGCGCGAGCTTGCCAGTATTTCCGCCCTCAACCTGCCAGTCCTGCTGCTGCTCAAGGACGGTCGCTGTGCGGTCCTGCGCCAGTGGGGGCCGAAACAGCAGGCGCAGATCCTGCCCTGCGAGACCGATGGCGGCGAACAATGGGTCAGCCGTGAACAACTGGCCGCCGAGTACAGTGGCCGGGCCTTTTTTGCCCGCCCTCGACATCAGCTGGAAGAAGCCCGCACGCCGCTGGTGCCACGCATCGAAGCCTGGTTTCGCGACACCCTCAAGCTGTCGCGCTGGCTCTACACCGATGCCGTCCTGGCCAGCCTGCTGATCAACCTGCTGGGCCTGATGGTGCCGCTGTTCGTGATGCAGACCTACGACCGTGTAGTGCCCAACCAGGCGACCGCAACGCTCTGGGTGTTGGCCATCGGCCTGTTTATCGGCACCGGTTTCGAACTGCTGCTCAAGGTGCTGCGCGCGCACCTGCTCGACACGGCAGGCAAGAAGACCGACGTGGTGCTGTCGGCCACCTTGTTCGAGCGCATCACCGGCATGTCGATGAAGGCGCGGCCCGCCAGCGTGGGCGGCTTCGCACAAAGCATTCATGATTTTCAGGGGCTGCGCGACTTTCTCACCGCAGTGACGCTGACCAGCCTGATCGATCTGCCCTTCTCCCTGCTGATGCTGCTGGTGATCGGGCTGATCGGCGGCCCGCTGGTGTTCATCCCGCTGTTGGCCTTCCCCATCACCGCGCTGTTCGCCTACATCATTCAGGCACGCCTGCGCGACACGGTGCAAAGAAGCCTGCAGCTTGGCTCGCAACGCCAGGCGCTGCTGATCGAAACCCTCGGTGGCCTGGAAACGCTCAAGGCCTGTGGTGCCGAAAGCGAGCGCCAGCATCAATGGGAGCAAACCCATGGCGCCCTCACCCGCCTGGACGGCCATGCAAAATTCCTCGCCTCGCTGGCCACCAACGGCACCCTGTTCCTGCAGCAGTTCGCCGGCATGGCCACCATAGTCGCGGGGGTCTATCTGATCATCGCCGGCAATCTCAGCGTCGGTGCGCTGGTGGCCTGCTACATGCTCGGTAGTCGCATCCTCGCCCCACTGGGACAGATCGCCGGGCTGATCACCCGCTATCAGCAGGCACGCCTGACCATGACCAGCACCGATGCCCTGATGGCCCTGCCGCAGGAGCGTCAGGACAAGCAGCGGCCGCTGGATCGCACCCAGCTCAAAGGGGCACTGGAGGTGCGGCAGATCAGTTTCACCTACCCCGGCCAGAGCGCACCGGCGCTGAACAACGTCAGCCTGCGCCTGGGCGCTGGCGAACGCCTCGGCATCATCGGTCGCAGCGGCTCGGGCAAGAGCACCCTGGCGCGACTGCTGATGGCCTTCTACAGCGCCGACGAAGGACAGATCCTGCTGGACAACCTCGACCTGCGCCAACTCGACGTAGCCGATCTGCGCCATCAGATCGGCTACGTCGCCCACGACCTGCCACTGCTGGCCGGCAGCCTGCGCGACAACCTGACCCTCGGCGCCCGTTACATCAGCGACGCGCGCATGCTAGAAGTCGCCGAGCTCACCGGCGTGGTGGACCTGGCCCGCCAGCACCCGCAAGGCTTCGACCGCCCGGTAGGCGAACGCGGCCAACTGCTCTCCGGTGGCCAGCGCCAGGCCGTGTTGCTGGCCCGTGCACTGTTGCTCGACCCGCCAATCCTGGTGCTCGACGAACCCACCAGCGCCATGGACAACACCAGCGAAGACCTGCTGCGCCAGCGCCTGCACAAGTGGGTGCAGGGCAAGACGCTGATCCTCATCACCCATCGTGCCTCCATGCTCAGCCTGGTGGATCGCCTGGCCGTGCTGGACAACGGCCATGTGGTGGCGGACGGGCCGAAGGAAGCGGTGATCGAAGCCTTGCGCAAGGGCCGCGTCGGCCCGGCCAGCCTGTAGGAGCGACGAGCGATGCAAGCGACCCAGAGCCTCGGCAACTACTTCAGCAGCCTGCGCGAGAAACGCCAGGACACCGAGTTCATGCCGGAAGTCGAAGGCGCCATTCTGGAAGACTCGCCCTGGCTCAGCCGCGCCACGATCTGGGTGGTCAGCGCCTGCCTGCTGGCGGCGCTGGTCTGGGCAAATTTCGCCGTACTGGAAGAGGTCACCACCGGCGAAGGCAAGGCCATTCCGTCGAGCAAGGTGCAGGTGATCCAGAACCTGGAGGGCGGCATCGTCAGTGAGATCTTCGTGCGCGAAGGCCAGGTGGTGGACAAGGGCGATACCCTGCTGCGACTGGATGACACGCGTTTTCTCTCCAATCGCGGGGAAACCGAAGCGGATCGACTGGCGCTCATCGCCCGTCTCGAACGACTGAGCGCCGAGGCCGAAGGCCGCGAACCGCAACTGCCCGAAGAAATCACCCGCGACGCGCCACAGCTGGCCGAAGACCAGTTGGCCCTGTATCGCTCGCGCCAGCAACGACTGCGCAGCGAGCAACGCACATTGGGCGAACAACTGCGGCAAAAGGAGCAAGAGCTCGCCGAATTTCGCTCCAAGGCCCAGCAATACCGTTCCAGTCTCGGCCTGTTGCAGCAGGAGCTGAACATGTCGCAACCTCTGGTGGCCTCGGGCGCCATTTCCGAGGTCGAGGTGTTGCGTCTGCGCCGCAGCGTGGTGGAAGTACGCGGCTCGCTGGAGGCCACCAACCTGGCGATCCCACGCGCCGAAGCGGCGATGAGCGAGATCAAGAGCAAGATGGAGGAATCCGAGCTGGCATTTCGCGCCGAGGCCTTCAAGGAGCTCAACGAATTACGCACAGAGCTGCAAAAGATCACCGCCACCAGCGTCGCCATCCAGGACAAGGTGACCCGGACCACCGTGACCTCGCCGGTGCGTGGGGTGATCAAACAGCTCAAGGTCAACACCATTGGTGGCGTGGTGCAGCCGGGCAGCGACATGCTGGAGATCGTACCGCTGGACGACAGCCTGCTGATCGAAGCCAAGGTCCGCCCGCAGGACGTGGCCTTCTTGCATCCTGGGCAGAAAGCCATGGTCAAGTTCACCGCTTACGACTACACCATCTACGGCGGGCTCAAGGCCAACCTCGAGCTGATAAGCGCCGACACCATCACCGACGAGGAAGGCAACAGCTTCTACCTGATCCATGTGCGCACCGACAAAAGCCACCTCGGTGGCGAGGAACACCCGCTGCTGATCATCCCCGGCATGGTCGCCACGGTAGACATCATCACCGGCGAGAAGAGCGTACTGGCCTACCTGCTCAAGCCCGTGCTCAAGGCCCGCTCGGAAGCCATGCGCGAGCGTTGAACACCTGCCGTGCACGCTGCGTAGCCCGGATGAAATCCGGGATTGATGGTCGAGACGCAGAACCTCCCCGGATTGCATCCGGGCTATGTGGCCGAAGCGATACCGTAGGGTACGTGGTGCGTACCTCCTTAGCGCTGGTGATTGCGGATAAAGACCTCTTCTCCCATCGCCGCGATCTGCCCTTCGATCAACGCGTCGAAGGGCCGCAGCAGCGCCTCGACCCCCTGCGGAGCCTCCAGCACATCCAGCGCGGCAACGATCGCCTCGATGGTCGACAGCGCCCCCTCTTCCGGCGCCTTGCGCAGACGGTAGCGCGACGGGGCCACGGCTCCCAGGCTCACGCGCGGCAACGCCGCCAGGAGCGGGTTGAGATGCAGCAGCTTGCGCGCCTTGCGCCAGGTGCCGTCGGGTACCACCAACAGCAAGGGTTTCTCGTCAGGTGCATAAGCACTCAGAGCGACGGACTCTTCACCGGGAAATAGCAGGCAGGCGCGATAATCAGACTGCGCGAGCAGTTGCGGTAAATCATCGAATACCTCACCGACGCGCAGCTCCGCGTTGCGCAAGCCAAGCGCAGCCAGGCGAGCGGTATTGAGGGCATGGCCGACTTCGCTCGGGTGCTGCAGGATGAGCACACGAGTATGACTATCAAGGTTGGGAATCAGCGGGCAGAGGCAGTGGCCAAGCGGGCGCTGGCAGCGGGAGCAGGTCGGACGAGGCATGCCGCGCAGTGTGCCAGAACGGCTCGAACTCGCGTAGCCCGGCTGCAATCCGGGAACCCCCAGACTGCATCCGGCTTCAGAGTCAGCGGTTGAAGCGCTCCGCCAGACTGTGCAGGTAATCGGCCATTTCCTCCAGCTCGCGGCTGATGGCCGCGCCCTGATGCGCCTGCCCAGCACTGTGATCGGAAAGCTGAGCGATACGAGTGATCTGCCGGCTGATGTCCTCGGCCACGTGGCTCTGCTCTTCGGAAGCCGCAGCCATCTGCTGACTCATACTGGTGATGCGCGTCACTGCAGAGCTGATGCCCTCCAGCGCATCGCGTACCGACTCCACGCTTTGCACGCTGCCACGGGAAATGTCCTCGCCCTTGCCCGCCGTGACCACCGCACGCTCGGCACCGGCACGCAGGTCAGCGATGATCTGGTGAATCTGCTCGGTGGACTGGCGCGTACGCGAAGCCAGCGAACGCACTTCATCGGCCACTACTGCAAAACCGCGGCCCTGCTCCCCTGCGCGCGCGGCCTCGATGGCAGCGTTGAGCGCCAAGAGGTTGGTCTGCTCGGCGATCGAGGTGATCACGTCGGCCACACTGCCGATGGACTGCGTGGAGTTGGCCAGTTCGTTGACCGCCTGACCAATATCGTTGACCGCCTTGGCCATCTGGCGCATGGAGTCAAGGCTGCCTACAGCCAGATCACGCCCCTCACGTGCCAGGCGATCCGCCTCTTCGGCAGCATGCGAGGTGTTCTGCACGTTGTGCGCGACTTCCTGAATGGTCGCTGCCATCTGGTTGATGGCCGTGGCCGATTGATCGGTCTCGGCACGCTGTTGATCGAGCATCTGCGCGCTGGATTGCGACAACTCGGCGGACTGCGTGGCGCGCTTCTTGACGTTCTCGCCAGCATCCTCCAGTCGCGTCAGCGCCGTCTGCAAGCGCGCCTCCTCACTGATCATCGCCATATCCAGCAACGCCTGGGCACCACGGTTGTCGCTGTAGGTCAGCGCCACCAGGCTGCTGGTAAAGGCTTTCGGATGGTCCGCCAGGGTGCGGCGAATCAGCTGCCGGGTCCGATATAGCTGGTAAGAACCCAGCGCGAACAGTGTCAGCACGATAAAAGCCATCAGCGGCCAGCCAGAAACCACCCAGTGCGCCGCAACGATCAGCAGCGACGCGGCGATCAGTGGCCAGGAGCGCAGCACATCGTAGGTCCAGTGCTCCAGCTTCGGCACCGGTGGTTTGCCGGCCCGCAGACGGGCATAGAGGGCTTCGGCACGACGTTTCTGGGCCTCGGTTGGCAATGAGCGTACCGACTCGTAGCCGGAAATTCGGCCGTTCTCGTAGACGGGCGTGACGTAGGCACTGACCCAATAGAAATCGCCATTCTTCGAGCGGTTCTTGACGATGCCCATCCAGGGTTTGCCCTGCTTGATGGTGTCCCACATATGGCCGAACACCGCTGGCGGCATATCCGGGTGGCGCACGAGGTTGTGCGGCTGGCCGATCAGCTCCTCGCGGGTGAAGCCGCTGATCTCGACGAAGGCGTCATTGCAATAGGTGATCTTGCTGTTGAGGTCGGTGGTGGAAATCAGGCGTTCATCAGCGGGGAAGGTTCTTTCCCGCTGAGTCACGGGCAGGTTCTGGCGCATCGAGGCTTCCCTGTTCGAATTGAAGTTGGTACAGACGTATGAATAAGTACTAGCACAGCCTAATAACCGCGCCAGTTGCAGGCTCTAAGCCTTTCGGAGGAGAAAGACGACCCTGTTTCAGATTTGATTCAGTTGCGTTTTGAGCAAATCGCGAAAGGTCTGAATCAGCGGCTCGCGAGTACGCCCTCGGCGCAGGATCAGCGAGAACGGTGCCTGGTAGCCAAATACCGCTGGCAGCAATACCCGCAGCTTGCCCTGATCCACCCAGGGCTGGGCGTAGTGCTCCGGCAGATAGCCGATGTAGGCGCCAGAGAGCACCAGAATCAGCTGCGCCTCCATCGACTCCACCGTGGCCGCACTGTGCTTGAAACCATGGCGTGCCAGTTCGGCCTGGCTCCAGTAGCCACGGCCCACCATGCGTTGCTGGGTGATCAGTTCTTCGGGTATCCGTCTCTGCTCGAACAGGGCATGCCGCTCGCTGCAATACAGCCAGTGTTGCTCGCGATACAACGGCTGGTAGACCAGGCCGTTCATGCGCGTGGAGAAAGCGCCGATGGCCAGATCCAGACGATTGTCCAGCACCGCCAGTTGCAGCTCATAAGGGCTCATCACCGACAGGTGCAGATGCACGCCAGGGTGCTCCTGGCTGTAGGCGCCGATCACCTCGGCCAATGGCAGGGCCGGATCGCTGACCGTGGAGTCCAGCACACCGAGGTTGAGGGTGCCGCGCAACTCGCCCTTGAGCGCCGCCGAATAGCGCTCGAAACCTTCCAGTTCGCCGAGCAGGCGCAGGGTTTCCTGGTGAAACAGCTCGCCCTTGCTGGTCAGGCTGAAGCCGCCGCGGCCTCGATGGCAAAGCACGATGCCGAGCTGACTCTCCAATTGGCTCATGTAGGTGCTGATCGCAGAAGTGGACAGGTTCAGTTCCTGCTGCGCGGCGGCGAAGCCCTGATGACGCACCACGGCGACAAAGATCTTCAGCAGTTTCAGGTCGGGTAAAGCGAGGGACATGGCGGCGCACGGCAGAGGAACGGAACGCCAGTGTAGCGCCCTGCCCTGGCCTGGCACATCCAGCAAACGTAGCCCGGATGAAATCCGGGACAACAGCCAGCCTATTTCCCCTACAAGACTACACCGCCCTGCTCTAGGCACAGACCGACGAAACAACAGGTGCGCGCGGCGCACCCTACGGAGCGGCGTTAGCTTGGTACCCGAATGAAATCCGGGGCAGCGCATGGCGTATCAATAGTTCAGCAATCACTGAACTAAGTATTTGTTCGATGCGATTTAAACCATTCGCAGGCTGAGCCAACAATGCTGCCATAACCAGGCGCCGACTCGAATCGGCCGCCACCGGGCGCCACACCACGCCCCTTGCCAATCTGCCGCTGACCTTCGCCCTCTTCAGGAGACGGCCATGCGACTGGAAATCTTCCGCACCCTCTGGGGTTATCGCGGCAGTTGGCAGCAAGCGCTCGACGAAGCGCTCGGTGCCGGCTTCGACGGTATCGAAGCGCGCATCCCCGAGACCGCCGCGCAGCGCGCCATCAATGCCCGTCTGCTGCGCGAGCAGAACGTCCCCTATATCGCCACCCTGTTCACCTCCACCCCGGTGCTGCCGCGTCAGAGCGACAGCCCGCAGGTGCACCTCGAAGACCTGCGCATGAAGCTCGACTGGGCCGCCGAACTCGGCCCGCGCCTAGTCAACGTGCTACCCGGCAATGATCGCTGGGCGCTGAGCGAACAGGTCGACTTCTTCGCCCGCGCCGCCGAACTGGCCTCGGCCTGCGGCCTGCGCGTGTGCTTCGAAATTCATCGAGGCCGTTCGCTGTACAGCCCCTGGGTCACCCTCGACGTGATTCGCCAGGTGCCCGAACTGCGCTTCACCAGCGATATCAGCCACTGGCTGGTGACCTGCGAACGCCTACTCGACGACCCCGCCGACGACCTCTCGGCCTTTATCGAGCGGGTCGACCACATCCAGGCCCGCGTGGGCTATGACCAGGGTCCACAGGTGCCACACCCCGGCGCGCCGGAGTACGCCGAGGTGCTGGCCTTCCACCAGCGTCACTGGGAAAGCATCTGGAGCAGCCAGGAAAAGCGCGGCCTGCAGACCACCACCCTGACCCCCGAATTCGGCCCGGACGGCTACCTGCACCACCTGCCCTTCACCGACATGCCGGTGGCCGACCTGTGGCAGCTCAACCAGTGGATGGCGCGCTGCGAGCGCCAGCACTTCCACCGTTTCACCAGTCGCTGAGGAGCCGTGATGAACACCAACGCCAAGCATTTCACCGAAATCCCCGTGGTCGACATCGCCGGCCTGTTCAGCAGCGACCCGGCCGAGCGCCTGGCCGTGGCCGAGAACCTGGGCCGCGCTGCCCGCGAGGTGGGTTTTCTCTACATCAGCGGCCACGGCATCGAACAGGCGCTGATCGACGGCCTGCACCGCGCCGCCGAGGACTACTTCGCCCAGCCCCTGGACGCCAAGATGCGCCACTACATAGGCACCTCGGCCAGCCACAAGGGCTTCGTGCCCGAGGGCGAGGAGCGCTACGGCGCCGGCAAGCCGGACCACAAGGAAGCCTTCGACATCGGCTTCGAAGTCCCCGCCAACAACCCGCTGGTACTGGCCGGCACGCCGCTGCTGGGGCCCAACGACTGGCCCACTCTGCCTAATTTCAAGGAGGCGGTGCAGGCCTACTACGCGCGCATCTTCCAGCTCGGCCGCACGCTGTTCCGCGGTTTCGCCCTGGCTCTCGGCGTGCCGGAAAACACCTTCGACGAGATGGCCAACTTCCCGCCGTCGAAGCTGCGCCTGATCCACTACCCCTACGACGGCGATGCCCAGGACGCCCCCGGTATCGGCGCCCACACCGACTACGAGTGCTTCACCATCCTGCTCGCCGACCGTCCGGGGCTGGAGGTGATGAACGACCTCGGCCAGTGGATCGACGCACCGCCGCGCGAAGGCACCTTCGTCGTCAACATCGGCGACATGCTCGAGGTGATGAGCGCCGGCACCTTCGTCGCCACCTCACACCGCGTGCGCAAGGTCAGCCAGGAGCGCTACTCCTTCCCGTTCTTCTATGCCTGCGACTACCACACGCAGATCCGCCCGCTGCCGCAGTTCGAGGCCACCGGCCAGAGCTACGAGGCCATCAGCATCGGCGAGCACATGTGGAGCCAGGCGCTGCAGACCTACCAATACCTCAAGAAGCGCGTCGAGGACGGCCAGTTGCAGCTGCCCGAACGCGCCCGCGCGCCATCCAGCTTCGGCCACCTGAAGCACCAACCGAGCGCGCTGTGACTTTCCCCACTGCCAACACAAAAAACTGATCTGGAGATAAACACAATGGCAAACCGTACCCCGCTACGCAGCACCGCCCTGGCTCTGGCCTGCACCCTCGCCGGCCTGTTCACCACCGCTCACGCCGCCGAAACACCCAAGACCCTCTCCAGCGGCGAGCTGAAAGTGGGCATGGAAATTACCTACCCACCGTTCGAATACTACGAAGGCGACCAGGTGAAAGGCTTCGACCCGGAAATTTCCGCAGCCCTGGCCAAGCGTCTGGGCCTGGAGGCGAGCTTCAGCGACATTACCTTCCCCAACCTGATCCTCGGCCTCGACGCCGGCCGCTTCGACACAATCATCTCCGGCATGTACATCCTCCCCGAGCGCCTGGAAAAAGCCGACGCCATCCCCTACGCCAGGACCGGCGCCGCGATCATGGTGCGCAGCGATGCCGAGAAGAAACCAGCCACGCCAGAAGAGCTGTGCGGCCTGACCGTCGGCCTGCAACAGGGCACCTCGTGGATTCCAGCCCTGCAGAAGGTTTCCGACGGCTACTGCAAGGAACAGGGCGCCGGAGCCATCACCATCAACCAGTACCCGACCACCTCGGAAACCTCCCAGGCGCTGCTCTCCGGCCATATCCAGGCGCACCTGGAGATCGACGCCGCTTCGCTGCTGATCGTCGAAAAATCCCGGGGCCGCATCGCCATCAGCTCCAAGGGTTCGATCTACCCGCAGGTGTTGGGTATCTACGTGAAGAAGGGCAACGCCCAACTGCTCGACGCCCTGAAAGCCGCGCTGGACGACTTCAAGGCCAGCGGCGAATACGCCGAACTACTGAAGAAATACAACCTGGAAGAAGCCTGAAGTAAGTCCGTGGGCGAGTCATATCGTCATGACTCGCCCACGGCCGCTGCGTTGAATGACCGCTTCATCCCACAGGCCGGTCCTTGATCCGGCCTGCCCCTTTTCGGCTTGAGTCACAGGTGCCCCATATGCCGTTCGAATGGAGCTATTTCTTCTCCCTGTTTTCCATGCCGGCCTTCTGGGCGGCGTGCTGGACGGTGGTGAAACTCAGCAGTCTGGCCTGGCTGCTCGGCCTGGTGCTGGGCTTCGGTTTGGCCAGTGCCAAGCAAGCCGCCAATCGCTGGCTCAGCGCGCCAGCCGCGATCTACGTATGGTTCTTTCGCAGCGTGCCGCTGCTGGTGCTGCTGATCTTCGTCTACAACCTGCCGCAACTGATGCCGGCCAGCGGCAAGGTACTGTCCAATCCGTTCTACGCCGGTCTGTTCGCCCTGGTACTCACAGAAGCGGCATACATGGCCGAAATCCACCGTGGTGGCTTGTTGTCGGTGGCCAAAGGGCAGCGCGAAGCCGCCCGTGCCCTGGGTATTGGCCGGCTTGGCACCCAGCGGCTGATCGTCGTACCGCAGGCCTTTCGCATCGCCCTACCGACCCTGACCAACGAGTACGTGACCATCGTCAAGCTGACCTCGCTGGTCTCGGTGATCTCCCTCAGCGAACTGCTGCTGGTTGGCCAGCGCCTTTACGCGCAGAACTTCCTGGTGCTGGAAACCCTCGGCGCCGTGGCCGTGTACTACGTGCTGATCGTCAGCCTGTTCGGCTGGGGTCTGCAGTACCTGGAGCGCCACCTCGACCTTGGCCGGCGCAAGCCGGGCACCCTCGGCGATGCCCAGGTGGCCAAGCTGCGCAGCGGCCTGCCACAGGTGGCGACCGGCAACGCCCGGGTTCGTGAGCCAGGTACACCGGCGGCGCTGTACCTGAGCAACATCCACAAGCACTACGGCGACCACCATGTGCTCAAGGGCATCGACCTGAGCGTGCAACCTGGCGAGGTGATCTCCATCATCGGCCCGTCCGGCTCCGGCAAGACCTCGTTGATCCGCACTGTCAACGGCCTGGAAAGCATCGACGAAGGCGAGATCGTGCTGTTCGGCGAGAGTTTCATCCAGGCCGGCGACCGCCCCGAGAATCGCCGCCAGCGCGAAGGCGTGCGGCGCATCGGCATGGTGTTCCAGAGTTTCAACCTGTTCCCCCACCGCACCATCGTCGACAACGTCCTGCTCGCGCCGCGCTACCACGGCCTGGGTGATAGCGCCGAACTGCGTCGCCAGGCCCTCGCGCTGCTGGACAAGGTCGGCCTGCTGGCCCACGCCGACAAGTACCCGCACCAGCTGTCCGGCGGCCAGCAACAGCGCGTGGCCATCGCCCGCGCCCTGGCCATGCAGCCGGACATCATGCTGTTCGACGAGCCCACTTCGGCGCTCGATCCGGAACTGGTGGGCGACGTGCTCGCGGTGATCCGCGACCTGGCCCGCGAAGGCATGACCATGCTGATCGTCACCCACGAGATGGACTTCGCCCTGTCGATTTCCGACCGCGTGCTGTTCATGGAAGACGGTCATGTCCAGCTCGACGCCTCACCTGCCGCCATCCACCACGGCAACCACCAGCGCGTACGCCGCTTCATCGGCCTGGAGAACGCATGAACGACATCACTACCCTGCGCCGCGACCTGGCTGCGGCCTACCGCCTGGCTGCCCTGTTCGGCTGGGACGACACCCTCTACACGCATTTTTCCGTACGCCTGCCGGGTGACGGCGAGCCGCGTTTTCTGATCAACCCGTTCGGCCTGTTCTTCGAGGAGATTCGCGCCAGCGACCTGATCGTGGTGGACATGCACGGCAAGGTGGTCGAGGGCAACGCCGACTACAACGTCGCCGGCTTCACCATCCACAGCGCCGTGCACATGGCCCGCGACGACGCCCACTGCGTGATCCACACCCATACCCTGGCCGGCATGGCGGTGGCCGCGCAGAACGATGGCCTGCTGCAACTCAATCAGATCAGCACCGAGTTTCACCAGCGCCTGGGCTACCACGCCTACGAAGGCGTGGCACTGGATCTGGACGAACGTGCGCGCATCCAGGCCTCGCTGGGCGACAACATCGCCCTGCTGCTGCGCCACCATGGCCTGCTCAGCGTCGGCGCCAGCGTCGCCGATGCCTTCTACGTCATGTATTACCTGAACCGCGCCTGCGAGATCCAGCTCGCCGCCACCAGTGGTGGCCAGCCCTACAGCGAGATTCCCGCGCACCTGGCGCAGCACGCCTGCGAGCAGTTGCAGGGCGCCGAATGGCAGCGCCAGCTGCTCTGGCAGGCCTGGCTACGCAGGCTCGATCGCCTCGATCCCAGCTACCGCGACTGACGCGCACGCCACGCCGCACCTTATGAACCGGGGCTTACAGCCTTACTTCAAACAATCCTGAAGTAAGTTTTTGCCCCAGCCGATTTTTCCCAGCGCCTGGCCGGCCAAGAATCCGGCCACAACCAGAACGAGCCTGAGGCCCACCCATGGACAAGACCTTCCACCAGCCCCTGGGCGGCAATGAAATGCCCCGCTTCGGCGGCATCGCCACCATGATGCGCCTGCCCCACATCCAGAGCACCGAGGAAAAACGCCAGCTCGACGCCGCCTTCGTCGGCGTGCCGCTGGACATCGGCACCTCACTACGCTCCGGCACTCGCTTCGGCCCACGTGAGATCCGCGCCCAGTCGGTGATGATCCGCCCGTACAACATGGCCACCGGTGCCGCTCCTTTCGACTCGCTCAACGTGGCCGATATCGGCGACGTGGCGATCAACACCTTCAACCTGCTCGACGCCGTGCGCATCATCGAAGAGGCCTACGACGAGATCGTCGAACTCGGCATCAAACCGCTGACCCTGGGTGGCGACCACACCATCACCCTGCCGATCCTGCGTGCCCTGCACAAGAAGTACGGCAAGATCGGCCTGGTGCATATCGACGCCCACGCCGACGTCAACGACCATATGTTCGGTGAGAAGATCGCCCACGGCACCACCTTCCGCCGCGCCCAGGAAGAAGGCCTGCTCGACAGCCAGCGCGTGGTGCAGATCGGCCTGCGCGCCCAGGGTTATACCGCCGAGGACTTCAACTGGAGCCGCAAGCAGGGTTTCCGCGTGGTGCAGGCCGAGGAGTGCTGGCACAAGTCGCTGGAGCCGCTGATGGCCGAAGTGCGCGAGCAGGTCGGTGGCGGCCCGGTGTACCTGTCGTTCGACATCGACGGCATCGACCCGGCCTGGGCACCCGGCACCGGCACCCCGGAAATCGGCGGTCTGACCACCATCCAGGCCATCGAGATCATCCGTGGTTGCCAGGGCCTGGACCTGATCGGTGGCGATCTGGTCGAGGTCTCCCCGCCCTACGACACCACCGGCAACACCTCGTTGCTCGGCGCCAACCTGCTGTACGAAATGCTCTGCGTGCTTCCGGGGGTTCAGCGTCGCTGACCGTCGGCTTTTACTGCTCCGCCCGGGCGCCCCGCGAGGCGCCCGGTACATACAAAAACAATCAAGGTGCCCAGATGAATCGTGACGAAACCATACCGCTGCTGGACGACCAGCCACCGACCGATAACCCCTACAGCGTGCGTCAGTTACTGATCTTCCTGATCCCCTCGTTGCTCGGCGTACTGCTGTTTCTCACCCCCATCGTTTACGAAGAAAAGGTCACCATCGGCCTCGGCGTCATGGCTGACGCACTCAAGGCTGCCGTCAGCGATCAGCTGCCTGCCATCGCCACGGGGCTGCTAATCGTCTCGGCAGTCCTGGGCCTGTTTGGCAGCCTGCTCAAGCCACGCTGGCTTACCGAGCGTCGCGCGTTGAACGACCTGTTCGTGCTGCCGCCGCTGTGGCTCGCCCTGCGCGTGCTCGGCGGGCTGTTCGCGGCCATGACGTTCTGGCAATTCGGCCCGGAATGGGTGTGGAACGCCAATACCGGCGGGGTGGTATTGAAAGACCTGGCGCCGGTGTTGATCACCTTCTTCCTGGTCGCCGGCCTGATCCTGCCGCTGCTTACCGACTACGGCCTGATGGAGTTCTGCGGCACCCTGGTGCGCAATGTGTTCCGCAAGATTTTCGGCCTGCCCGGACGCTCGGCCATCGACGCCATCGCCAGCTGGCTCGGCTCCGGCACCGTCGGCGTGCTGATCACCGCCCAGCAGTACCAGAAGGGCTTCTACAGCGCCCGCGAAGCGGCAGTGATCGCCACCAACTTCTCCATCGCCTCGATCGCCTTCAGCCTGCTGATCACCAGCTTCATGAAGCTCGACCATCTGTTCGTGCCCTTCTACCTGACCGTGGTGGTCGCCGGTCTGGCCGCCGCCATCATCACCCCGCGTATTCCACCGCTGTCGTGGAAGAAGGACGAGTACGTAGTCGGGGTCGGCAAGCAGATCAATGAAGACGTGCCGGCCGGCACCTCGCTGCTGCGCTGGGGCCTGCTGCAGGCGGTCAGGCGCGCCAACGCCAATCCCTCGCCGGGGCAGATGGTCAAGGTCGGCGTGCACAACGTGGTCGATATCTGGCTGGGTCTGCTGCCACTGGTAATGGCCATCGGCACCGTTTCCCTGGCCATCGCCGAGTTCACCCCGATCTTCAACTGGCTGTCCGCGCCCATCGTACCGTTGCTGGAATTGCTGCAACTGCCGGAAGCCACCAAGGCAGCGCCAGCGATGCTGGTGGGCTTCGCCGACATGTTCCTACCCGCGGTGCTGGGCAAGGGCATCGAGAGCGAACTGACCCGCTTCGTGGTGGCCTGTGTGTCGCTGACCCAGCTGATCTACATGTCCGAGGTCGGCGTGCTGATCATCAAGGCCAAGCTGCCGCTGAATCTGCTGGAGCTGTTCGTCATCTTCATCATCCGCACCCTGATCACCCTGCCGATCATCGCGCTGATGGCGCACTGGATCGTCGGCTGACGTCGACACAAGGACCTGACCATGACCACCTGCGGCGAATTTCTCGTCAAGCAACTGGAAGCCTGGGGCGTCGACACCGTGTTCGGCATCCCCGGTGTGCACACCGTCGAGCTCTATCGCGGCCTGCCCTCGAGCAGCATCCGCCACGTCACCCCGCGTCACGAGCAGGGCGCCGGCTTCATGGCCGACGGCTATGCGCGCGTCTCGGGCAAGCCGGGTGTGTGCTTCATCATCACCGGCCCGGGGATGACCAACATCCTCACCGCCATGGGCCAGGCCTACGCCGACTCGATCCCGATGCTGGTGATTTCCAGTGTCAACGAGCGCGCGCGCCTGGGCCTGGGCAAGGGCTATCTGCACGAGCTGCCCAACCAGCGGGCGATGACCGCCGGCGTCACCGCCTTCAGCCATACCCTGATGAGCGTCGAGGAACTGCCCGGCGTGCTGGCTCGCGCCTTCGCCGTATTCGAAGGCGAGCGCCCGCGCCCGGTGCATATCGAGCTGCCGCTGGACATCATCACCGCAGACGCCACGCATATGACCCCGGCACCACGGACGACAGTGCGGCGCCCGGCGCCCAACCGCACGCTGATCCGTGAGGCCGCCGGCCTGCTCAAGCAGGCCAAGCGTCCTCTCCTGCTGCTGGGCGGTGGTTGCGTATCCGCCGAGGCTGAAGCCCGTGCTCTGGCCGCTGCACTGGATGTGCCGACCGCGCTGACCATCAATGCCAAGGGCCTGCTGCCATCGGGCCATCCGCTGCTGCTGGGCAGCAACCAGTCGCTGCGCCCGGTGCGCGACCTGGCATTGGAGGCCGACGTGGTACTGGCCATCGGCACCGAGCTGGGCGAGACCGACTACGACGTGGTGTTCGACGGCGACTTCCGCCTGCCCGGCCGACTGATCCGCATCGACATTGATGCCCAGCAGCTGCAGCGCAACTTCACCCCGCATCTGGCGATCCAGGGCGATGCCCGCGTGGCCATGCGCATGCTGCTGGCCGAGTTCGACCCGCGCGAAGCCAACGCAGGCAGCCCCGGCGCCCGGCGTACCGCAGCCGTGCAGGCGCGCCTGAACGAGGACTTCAGCGGTTGGGCGCATTACCGCCAGCTGTTCGACTGCATCCTCGATGCCCTGCCCGACGCCCGCTTCGTCGGCGACTCGACGCAGACCGTGTACAGCGGCAACCATCTGGTCGAACTGGACGGTGCGCGGCGCTGGTTCAACGCCTCCACCGGCTACGGCACCCTCGGCTACGGCCTGCCGGCGGCCATCGGCGCCAAGCTGGCCGAACCTGCGCGGCCGGTGATCAGCCTGATGGGTGATGGCGGTATTCAGTTCACCATCGCCGAGCTGGCCAGTGCCGTAGAGGCCAGGGTCGGTATCATCGTCCTGCTGTGGAACAACGCCGGTTACGGCGAGATCAAGCGCTACATGCAGCGCCGCGACATCACCCCGATTGCCGTCGACATCTACACACCAGATCTGCTGGCCATCGCCCGTGGCTTTGGCTGCGCCGCCGAGCGTGCGCGTGACCATGCACATCTGACCGAGCTGCTGCGTGGCGCGCCGCATGATCGTCCCTTGATCATCGAAGTGCAGGAGGCCGCGCCCTTTCATCCCTGACGACATTGATCGCGGCTAAAGCCCCTCCCACGGAAATCGAGGTGCACCTGTGGGAGGGGCTTTAGCCGCGACATCCCCCGTACTCCCCGGATTACATCCGGGCGACGGGCATAACCACAAGATTCAGCTGTACCACTGACTGCCGCCCACCAATACCAATAATCAAGCATCGGGGAGTCGTTCCATGTTCAAGAATATAAGCCAGCACTTCGGCCAGGACGGTCTGGCCCCAACCGACAAGGCGCATCGCAGCCTCGGTCTCGGTGGCACCATCGCCCTGTGGCTGGGCGCCAACGTGGTGGTCACCACCATCCTCACCGGCATGCTGCTGGTGCCGGATCTGAAATTCACCCAGGCCATGCTCATCGTCCTGATCGGCTCCGGTATCGGCATCCTGCCGCTGGTGCTGGTCGGCCTGATGGGCCAACGCTCGGGCCTGACCACCATGGTGCTGGCGCGCGGCAGCTACGGCGTACACGGCGCCAAGCTGCCGTCGCTGGTCAACCTGCTGACCCTGCTGGCCTGGAGCTGGATCCAGGCACTGCTGGCCGGCATGAGCCTGAACTATGCGGTGGAGCACCTGACCGGTTACTCCAACCTGCCGCTGTTCACCATCCTCTGCGAGACCCTGGTGCTGCTGATCGCCCTGCGCGGTCACCTGGGCATCGAGCGGGTCGAGCGCTGGGCTGCCATCGGCATGCTCCTGCTGGCCGGCGCGGTGTTCTACGTGATGGGGCAGAAATTCGAGTTCGCCAATCTGTTGTCTATGCCCACCGAACCGCGCAACGAGATCACCCCCGGTATCGCCTTCGATATCGTCATCGCCACCGCGTTCTCCTGGATTCCGCTGGCCGCTGACTACAACCGCAACTGCCGCAGCCAGGGCGTGGCGGGGGTCGGCACCTGGGTCGGCTATGTCGCGGCCACCCTACTGGCCATGGGCCTGGGCGCTACGGTGTCGGGCTTCTCGGTATTGACCGGTATGGAGCAGACCTACGATCCAGCGGTATTGCTGGCCGGTTTCGGCTTCGGCCTGCCGGCGGCCATCGTGGTGTTCCTCTCGGTGATGACCACCAACGTCATGTGCGTCTACAGCGCCTCGCTGTCGTACCTCAACATCAGCCCGAAAACCCCGTTCTGGAAGCCGGCGCTGGCCATCGGCGTGCTGTCGATCCTCGGCTCGCAGATCCCCGGCATCCTCGACAACTTCCAGAGCTTTTTGCTGGTGATCGGCAGCGTGTTCATCCCGGCCTTTGCGGTGCTGATCGCCGACTACTTCCTGATCCACAAGGGCGACTACGCGGTGGATGAGCTGCTCAGCGAAGACGGCGGTCGCTACCGCTACCTGAACGGCTTCAACCCGGCCGCCTTCGTCGCCTACGGCCTGGGCGCGGCGCTGGCCTACTACTGGGGCTGGGTCTCGCCGCTGGCCTGGGGCGCTTCGCTGCCGGTGTTCCTGATCACCGCTGCCAGCTACGCCGTGCTACGGCGCTGGGTGCTGGTGCCGCGGGCGCAGCTGGCGTAGCGTGATAGCGAACGTGGCGGGTTGCACCCGCCCTACCGGAAACGACGCCCCGTAGGGCGGGTGCAACCCGCCACCGAGGCCACCGCAGGGTGCGAACCCGGTTTGAGGAACCACCATGAAAATTGTCAGCCGTGACCGCTGGTTCGAGGTGGAGCACCGCCACGATGGCATCTGCCTGATCCACGAGCCCTACGTACGCCCCTTCTATCGCTGCAACATGTGGCATGTGCAGGGTCGCGAGCATGACGTACTGATCGACTCCGGCTCCGGCCTGGTCAGCCTGCGCGAGCAACTGCCGTGGCTGACCGACAGGCCGCTACTGGCGGTGGCCAGCCACTGCCACTTCGACCATATCGCCGGACATCACGAATTCGATGAGCGCCTGGTACATCCGGCCGAGGCCGATATCCTCGCCGCACCGGACGGCGCCAATACCCTGGCCACCGACTTCGTCGGCGACGACATGTTCGAGGCGCACCCGGATTGCCCGCTGTGCTACGCCGAATACCGCGTGCGGGCAGCGCCTGCCACACGCCTGATCGAGGATGGTGACGTACTGGATCTGGGTAATCGGGTATTGCAGGTGCTGCACACGCCCGGACATTCACCGGGCGGCATCAGTCTGTGGGAAGCGCAGACGCACACGCTGTTCTCCGGCGACATCCTCTACGATGGCCCGCTGATCGAAGATACCTACCACTCGAACCTGGAAGATTACGCGCGCAGCCTTGCGCGCCTGCGCGAGCTGCCCGTACGCACCGTGCATGGTGGACATTTCGCGAGTTTCTCGGGAGAGCGGATGCGCGAGCTGATAGACGCCTGGTTCGACGCCCATCGGCTCAACTGACGAGTTTCAGCGACGTTGACGCTCGCGGCGCAGACGTTGCTGCTCGGCTTCACTGATGCGAATCGGCTGAGGTTGCGGGGCAAGGCCAAGGGCCTGCAGCAGGGCTTGCAGTTGTTCTTGCAGCTTGGCGAGCATGGGTACGACCTCCTGCCAAGTAAAGGGAAGAGCCAGCGGCTCACCTATAAGATTAGGCCGGGCCAAACGGATTTCAACCAGCCCCCGTCAAATAACCGGACTCTTGCGTCGATACGGGAACACGTCGATCACCTTGCCCGCCCTAATCGCCTCCTGCAATTGTTTCCAGTAATCGGCCTCATAGAGACTGCCATGCAACTGGCTGAACAGCCTGCGCTGCTTGATATCGGCGAACAGGAACGGCGGAAACTCCTCGGGGAACACGTCCATCGGCCCCACCGAATACCAGGGCTCGGAACTCATCTCGTCCTCGGGGAAACGCGGCGGCGGGATGCGCCGGAAGTTCACTTCGGTGAGAAAGCAGATCTCGTCATAGTCGTAGAACACCACGCGGCCATGGCGGGTGACACCGAAGTTCTTCAGCAGCATGTCACCAGGGAAGATATTGGCCGCCGCCAGTTGCTTGATGGCCAGGCCGTAGTCATCCAGCGCCTCGCGCACCTGCGCCTCGTTGGCACTTTCCAGGTAGAGGTTGAGCGGCGTCATGCGCCGCTCGGTCCAGCAGTGTCGTACCAGCACGGTGTCACCCTCCACCACCACGGTGGACGGCGCCACCTCCAGCAGCTCGGCGAGGCACTCGGGCTCGAACTTGGCCTTGGGGAAACGGAAATCGGCAAACTCCTGGGTATCGGCCATGCGCCCTACGCGGTCGACACTTTTCACCAGGCGGTACTTCTCGATCACCGTCTTGCGGTCCACCGTCTTGGCGTGGGCGAAACGGTCCTTGATGATCTTGAACACGGTATTGAAGCCCGGCAGGGTGAACACGCTCATGACCATGCCACGCACGCCGGGCGCCATGATGAAGCGATCATCAGTGCTGGCCAGGTGGCCGATCAGGGCGCGGTAGAACTCGGACTTGCCGTGCTTGTAGAAACCGATCGAGGTGTACAGCTCGGCGATGTGCTTGCCCGGCAGGATGCGCTTGAGAAAGCCGACGAACTCGGCCGGGATGGCCACGTCCACCATGAAATAGCTGCGGGTGAAGGAGAAGATGATCGACACCTCCGCCTCGTCGGTGATCACCGCATCGGCCTGGATACCCTGCCCTTCGCGGTGCAGCAGCGGGATCGCCAGCGGCCACTGCTCCTCGCGGGTGTAGATGCGCCCGATCAGGTAGGAGCCCTTGTTGCGATACAGCACCGAGGAAAACAGCTCGATGCACAACTCAGGATCCTTGCAAACCCAATCCGGCAGGCTGGCGCGCAGCTGCTCCTGCAGACGTTGCAGATCGCGCGACAGATCCTCGTAGGGGGCGTCGAAACGGTAATCGTCGAAGATCGCCTGCAGCGCCAGATGCAGCTCGCCAGCCGGCCGATAGCTGCGCGTCTGGGCGGCGCTGGGCTGGTTGCGTAGTGATGGCCGGGTGGTGTGGATGAACATGCAGCCATCGCTGATCTGGTCATGACTGAACAGGCTGCAGAAGATCGAGTTGAACCAGGTTTCCGCCAGTTCGTCGTCGAAACGCAGATCGATCAGGGCGATATAGGCGCTCTTGACCAGCGGCCACTGCCCGACGTCCAGCAGCGAAGCATCGAACCCTTGCAGCAGGTGCTCGCGGGTTTCTGCGACCTTCTCTTCGTAGAGGTTGATCCGTGCCGCCGAGGCCTGCTGCGCCTCCTGCCACTGTGCCTGCTCGAAGCGTACACGGGCACCATCGGTGATCTGGCGAAAATGCTCACGGTAATCGTCGAAGCCATCGAGGATCAGGCGAGCGATCTCGCCGGCCGGCCATTGTTGCGCCATTACGCATGCCTCATCCGAGTGATCAGCCGAGCTTAGCCGACAACGCCGACCTGGATGCAATCGGGAATCGCCAAAGCCTCCACGATTTCACGTCGCGGCTAAAGCCCCTCCCACACCTCGCTGCAGCAGCGCCCTTCCCAAACATTCAAAAGCGCAATGCGGATTGCCAGAACCCCGCCCAGCGGCAACACTCTCCGCCCCACCCTGCCGGATACTTCGCCTTGCGTACCGCCGATCTGCTTCGTCTGCTGCTGCTCGCCGCCATCTGGGGCGCCAGCTTCCTGTTCATGCGCGTTGCCGCACCAGTGCTGGGCAGCATGCCGACCGCGTTCTTTCGCGCCAGCTTCGGCGCGTTGGGGCTGCTGGCGCTGCTCCTGCTGCTGCGCAGTGACTGGGACTTTCGCGGCAAACTGCGCATCTGCCTGGGGCTGGGCGTGATCAACGCCGGACTGCCTTCGGCCATGTATTGCCTGGCGGCATTGATCCTGCCGGCCGGTTACTCGGCGATCTTCAACGCCACCACCCCGCTGATGGGTGTGCTGATCGGCGCACTGTTCTTCCATGAGGGCATCACCCCGAGCAAGGCGGCGGGCGTGTTTCTCGGCCTGCTCGGCGTAGCGGTGCTGACCCGCACCGGCCCGGTTGCCTTCGATCTCGACCTGTTGTTGGGCGCCGGCGCCTGCCTGGTGGCCACCACCTGCTACGGCTTCGCTGGTTTCCTTACTCGACGCTGGATCGGCCAACAGGGCGGCCTGGACAATCGCCTGACCGCCTTCGCCAGCCTGGTCGGAGCCAGCCTGTTCCTGCTGCCGTTGTTCGGCGGCAGCCTGGCGCTGCAACCGCCACAGAGCTGGGGTGGCATCGAGGTATGGCTGTCGCTGGCCGGCCTTGGTCTGGTCTGCACGGCGTTCGCCTACGTGCTGTATTTCCGTTTGCTGGCTGATATCGGACCGATCAAAGCCAGCACCACCACCTTCCTGATCCCGCCGTTCGGCGTCCTCTGGGGCGCCCTGCTGCTGGGCGAACCGCTCAGTTGGGACTATCTGCCAGGCGGCGTACTGATCGCATTGGCCCTGTGGCTGGTGGTGCGGCCGAACGTGACCAAAACGTAGCCCGGATGAAATCCGGGAGACCGGTGATGAAAGTCCCGGATTGCATCCGGGCTACAGACTGGTAGTCAGGCCAGGCGTGGCGAAAGCCTAGGGGGCTTGCGGGACCACGAACCTGTAGGAGCGGCGCCCCGCCGCGAATCTGGGCAGCGCGAAATTGAAAAGCTTCGCCCCGGGGCGGGGCTCCTACGAAAGTAGCCATTTAGAAAGTAGCCCGGATGAAATCCGGGGCGCAGGCGGCGTGACTCCCCGGATTGCATCCGGGCTACGGGCTGGCGGTCAGGCCAAGCGTAGGTGGATCGCGCTTCATTGATCCACCCCACGCCTGCAGCTGCTTTACTGCTGCAATTCCTGTTCGGTGAACATATCGCTGAACAGCATGCTCGACAGATAGCGCTCGCCCGAGTCCGGCAGGATCACCACCATGGTCTTGCCCTGCATCTCCGGCTTCTCGGCGAGACGCACCGCCACCGCCATCGCCGCGCCACAGGAAATCCCGCAGAGAATGCCTTCCTCGCGCATCAGGCGCAGGGCCATGGCCTTGGCTGCGTCGTCGGTGACCTGCTCGACCTGATCGACCATCGCCAGATCGAGGTTCTTCGGCACGAAACCGGCACCGATCCCCTGGATCTTGTGCGGAGCCGGCTTGACCTCGTCACCAGCCAGGGTCTGGCTGATCACCGGCGAACCTACCGGCTCCACCGCCACCGACAGGATCGGCTTGCCCTGGGTCTGCTTGATGTAACGCGAAACGCCGGTGATGGTGCCGCCGGTGCCGACGCCGGAGACCAGCACATCAATGGCGCCTTCGGTGTCGCGCCAGATTTCCGGGCCGGTGGTCTTTTCGTGGATGGCCGGATTGGCCGGGTTCTCGAACTGCTGCGGCAGATAGTAGTCAGGATTGGCGGCCACCAGCTCGTTGGCCTTCTCGATCGCGCCCTTCATGCCCTTGGCCGGCTCGGTCAGCACCAGCTCGGCGCCCAGAGCCTTGAGCACCTTGCGTCGCTCCAGACTCATCGAGGCCGGCATGGTCAGCACCAGCTTATAACCGCGCGCAGCGGCGACGAAGGCCAGGCCGATGCCGGTATTGCCCGAGGTCGGCTCAACAATGGTCATGCCCGGTTTGAGCACACCGCGCTCCTCGGCGTCCCAGATCATGCTGGCGCCGATGCGGCACTTGACCGAATAGGCCGGGTTGCGGCCCTCGATCTTGGCGAGGATGGTCACGCCTTTCGGCCCCAGGCGATTGATCATCACCAGCGGCGTGTTACCGATGGCCTGGGAGTTGTCAGCGAAAATGCGGCTCATGATTCCTTCCTAAGCAGATGGACGATGAATAAGAGCACCAGCCTATGCCCAGGTGCGAAAGCAGTCCAGCCGAACAGATCGGCGTGAACGTAGTCCATCGAAGATAACTGCTCCGACAGACGCCGCCATGAAACGACGCTACAGTTGGCCCCTCAGGGCCCTGCTCATCCTGGTTCTGCTGGTACTGACCGCGCAGCTCGCACTGCCTTGGCTGATCCGTGACTACCTCAACGACAAGCTCGCCGAGATGGGCGACTACCGTGGGCATATCGCTGATATCGACCTGGCCTGGTGGCGCGGCGCCTACCGCATCAACGAGCTGACCATCGTCAAGGTGACGGGCGATGTGCCGGTACCGCTGCTCGATGCCCCATTGACCGACCTTTCGGTGAGCTGGCCGGCGCTATGGCGCGAGCACGCGGTGGTGGCCGAGGTGTACTTCGAACGACCGCAGTTGAACTTCGTCGATGGCGGCGAAAATGACCAGGCCACCCAGACCGGTGCCGGCACTGACTGGCGCGACCAGCTGAACAAGCTGCTACCGATCACGCTCAACGAGCTGCGGGTAATAGACGGCCGCATCAGCTTTCACAACTTCACCACCGATCCCAAGGTGGAACTGAGCGCAGACCAGGTCAACGCCAGCCTATACAACCTCACCAATGTCGGTGACGAACCGGGCGACCGGGTCGCGCACTTCGAAGGTCGCGCGCTGTTGCTGGAGCACGCGCCACTGGAGGCCGAGGCAACCTTCGATCCATTCGAGCAGTTCGAAGATTTCGAGCTGCGCCTGCGCGCGAAGGACATCGACCTGACGCGCTTCAACGACTTTGCCCGGGCCTACGGCCGCTTCGACTTCAAGCGCGGCGACGGTGACTTGGTCATCGAAGCGCAAGCCAATAACGCCCAGCTCAACGGCTACATCAAACCCCTGCTGCGTGATGTCGAGGTGTTCGACTGGGAGCAGGACGTCGAAGATGAAGATAAAGGCGTGCTGCGCTCGCTCTGGGAGGCCATCGTCGGCGGCAGCGAGACACTGCTGAAGAACCAGCGCCGCGACCAGTTCGCCACCCGTGTCGAACTCAGCGGTAGCGTGCACGACCAGCAGACCAGCGCCTTCCAGGCCTTTATCGCCATCCTGCGCAATGGTTTCGTCGAGGCCTTCACGCCCCGCTACGAACGCCCGCCACCTCAGCAGGACGGCAGCTGAGCTGTAGTCGCAAGCAGCGGTGACCGCCCATTCAGTGACTGAATACTGCGTCTGCGTTCACAGCCACCGGAGCGGCGCGTTATAGTCGCGCTCTGAATTTCTGCTGCGGGCCGGCCCGCGCGTTACCGTTTCGAGGATTTTCCGATGAAGTTCGAAGGCACCCAGTCCTACGTCGCCACCGACGACCTCAAGCTCGCGGTCAACGCCGCCATCACCCTGCAACGCCCGCTGTTGGTCAAGGGTGAGCCGGGCACCGGCAAGACCATGCTCGCCGAGCAACTGGCCGACGCATTCGGCGCCAAGTTGATCACCTGGCACATCAAATCCACCACCAAGGCGCATCAGGGCCTGTATGAATACGATGCGGTCAGCCGCTTGCGCGATTCGCAGCTCGATTCCGACAAGGTTCACGACGTTCGCAACTACATTAAGAAAGGCAAGCTGTGGGAGGCGTTCGAGTCCGACGAGCGCGTGATCCTGCTGATCGACGAAATCGACAAGGCCGACATCGAGTTCCCCAACGACCTGTTGCAGGAACTCGACAAGATGGAGTTCTACGTTTACGAGACCAACGAAACGATCAAGGCCAAGCAGCGCCCGATCATCATCATCACCTCGAACAACGAGAAAGAGCTGCCGGACGCCTTCCTGCGCCGCTGCTTCTTCCACTACATCGCCTTCCCGGATCGCGACACCCTGAAGAAGATCGTCGACGTGCACTACCCCAACATCAGCGGCGAGCTGGTGGCCGAGGCGCTGGACGTGTTCTTCGACGTGCGCAAGGTGCCAGGCCTGAAGAAGAAGCCCTCGACCAGCGAACTGGTGGACTGGCTCAAGCTGCTGATGGCCGACAATATCGGTGAAGCCGTGCTGCGCGAACGCGACCCGACCAAGGCCATCCCGCCGCTGGCCGGTGCTCTGGTGAAGAACGAGCAGGATGTGCAGCTGCTCGAGCGCCTGGCCTTCATGACCCGCCGCGCTTCGCGGTAAACATCGGGCGGCTGCGCGTCGGCCAGGCTGCGTTGAGAGCAGGCTCGCAATGCTCATGTACAAAAGTACACTGCGCTTGCTCGCCTGCTCTCGCCTTGCCTGACTCTAGCTCGCTCGCCCTTCCTCTGGTGCGGGCAGTGGCCACAGGCAGTCACAGACTTTCATGAGGGCATAACATGCTGCTCAACCTATTCAACGAAATGCGCGCGGCCAAGGTGCCGGTGTCGGTGCGCGAGCTGCTCGACCTGATCAACGCGCTCAAGCACAACGTCGTGTTCGCCGACATGGACGAGTTCTATTACTTGGCGCGGGCGATCCTGGTGAAGGACGAACGTCACTTCGACAAGTTCGACCGCGCCTTCGGCGCCTACTTCAAGGGCCTGGAAAACCTCAATGAACACATCGAGGCGATGATCCCCGAGGAATGGCTGCGCAAGGAATTCGAGCGCCTGCTCACCGATGAGGAAAAGGCGCAGATCCAGAGCCTCGGCGGCCTCGATAAGCTGATCGAGGAGTTCAAGAAACGCCTCGAGGAGCAAAAGGAAAAGCACGCCGGCGGCAACAAGTGGATCGGCACCGGTGGCACCAGCCCGTTCGGCTCCGGCGGCTACAACCCGGAAGGCATTCGCGTCGGCGATGCCGGCAAGCGCCAGGGCAAGGCCGCCAAGGTGTGGGACCAGCGCGAATACAAGAACCTCGACGATCAGGTCGAGCTGGGCACGCGCAACATCAAGGTGGCGTTGCGCCGCCTGCGCAAGTTCGCCCGCCAGGGCGCAGCCGAAGAGCTCGATCTGGACGGCACCATCGACCACACCGCCAAGGACGGCGGCCTGCTCAATATCCAGATGCGCCCGGAGCGACGCAACACGGTCAAGCTCCTGCTGCTGCTGGATATCGGTGGTTCGATGGACGCCCACGTCAAGGTCTGCGAGGAGCTGTTCTCGGCCTGCAAGACCGAGTTCAAGCACCTGGAATACTTCTACTTCCACAACTTCATCTACGAGAGCGTGTGGAAGAACAACATGCGCCGCACCAGCGAGCGCACCTCGACGATGGACCTGTTGCACAAGTACGGCGCCGACTACAAGGTGGTGTTCGTCGGAGACGCGGCCATGGCGCCCTACGAAATCACCCAGGCCGGCGGCAGCGTCGAGCACTGGAACGAGGAAGCCGGCTACGTCTGGATGAAGCGCTTCACCGAGAAATTCAAGAAGATCATCTGGATCAACCCTTACCCCAAGGACACCTGGAACTACACCGCCTCCACCGGCCTGGTGCGCGAGCTGATGGAAGAGCGCATGTATCCGCTAACCCTGCAGGGCCTGGAAGACGGCATGAAGTACCTGTCCAAGTAAGGCATCCAGCCGCAACGTAAAACGCCGCGAACCCTGCACAGGATTCGCGGCGTTTTTGTAGCCCGGATGCAATCCGGGAATATTGTGAAAGAGCCCCCGGATTGCATCCGGGCTACGTGGGATTCGAACTCAGCGCTTGTCGGCATCGTCCGGTTTGTTCAGATCCATCACCGTTTGCGCTGGCTCTTGCGGTTTGGCCTCGGCAACCGGTGCGACCGGAGCGCTCACTGCGTCGACCGGCGCTTGCTTCTTGCGCATGCCAATGCGCTTGAACAGCCAGCCGCCCAGCACCACCGGGATGAACCAGAACTTCTTCAGCAATACCAGCAGCAGCGCCAGCAAACCAGTCTTGGCCGCCACCTTGCCGGCGACCAGCGCGCCCAGGCCGTATGCGGCTACGGTATCCAGATCCGGGTCGAACTCGGCATAGCGCTGACCGGGGTTGAAATCGGTCGCGGCCAGCACAGCCGGCACGCTGGCCTCGATTTCCGCCAGTTGATCCATATTGGCGACGAAGTTCAGCACCAGCACACCCTTACGGCCCAAGACGCGAATGTTGTAGTTCAGGGTATTGGCCTCGCTGTCGCCAAACTTCAGCTCCTTGGCCCAATACAGCTTCTTGCCTTCGGTATCGTAGTGCGGCTCAGCAGCCCAGCCGACCAGTTGCACGGCCTCGTAACCGTTCTCTTCACGCCAGGTGTTGGCCTCGCGCATATCGGCCTGCATGTCCTTGAGCATGTCGCCGTAGTCGATATCGCCGGCGTCCTCATCGGACACGTAGCCGCTGTCTTCGTATTCGACGGTCACACCCCAGGATTCATCGGCCAGCGGCGACACGCCAGCCGGCAGGATCATGCCCAGCGGCGGAACGTCATCTGGCGGATTGCCCCAGCCATCGACCAACAGACGCTGAGCGTTCTCACCGTCGAGAAACACCAGGGTATCGGGCAGGTTGAGGGTCGCCAGATCGATGCCCAGGACGACGCGGCCGCTCTTGAACTCCAGGCTGGCGACGAATTCTTCAGGACTGATGTATTGCGCCGCATCCTCGGTCTCGATGACCTCGGCGTCGACCGCAGCGTTTTCTGGCTCGGTCTCGGGATTGGCGTATGCAACACAGGTGAACGGCAGGACAGCAGCCAGCGCGGCTGCCAGGATCGAATCCTTGATCGACATGGGAACTCCATAGACACGGGTAGGTAAATGTAACTGCGTATTACGTTACCACGCGCATGGAACTCGACATGCGTCATACCGCAACTTTTTGCGATATTCCGCCCCCTGCAAAGAAGACCACGGAGCACCGCCCCCGCAGGCGATGCTCCGCAGCCAACCTGGCGCCGACCTTGGCTACCGTGCGTGATCCGAACGCCAGGGATCACGCCACCTCATGCCAACTGGAAGTCGGTGATGGTCACGCTGGTGTGGTCGGTCACACCGACCAGGCGGATATTGCCGCCATCTGCACCGCCCACCGTCACCAACACATCGTTGCCAGCATCGGCGATTGACACCCGACTGGCGAAAGTCGCCGCCGTCAGATTGAACGCCGCGATGTTGAGCAGGTCCTGCCCTCCAGCCGGGTTGGCGTCGAAACCGATGATGCTGTCATTGCCGAAGTTGGGGCCGAACACGAGGATGTCGTTACCCTGATCGGCATACAGAGTGTCGTTGCCGGCACCGCCGATCATGATGTCGTTACCCGCACCACCATCGAGGATGTCGTCACCGTCGCCGCCGTCGAGGATGTCGTTGCCACCCTCGCCGAACAGGGTATCGGCCCCCTCGCCTCCCAACAGACTGTCGGCACCGGCTCCGCCGTAGAGGGTATCGTTGCCGCCCAAGCCGCTGAGCACATCATCGCCGCCCAGGCCCCGCAGGATGTCAGCGGCCGCCCCACCGGTCATCTGGTTGGCCAGACCATTGCCCGAGGCATTGGCTGCACCGGCACCGAGATGCACGTAGTTCTCCACATTGGCGCCCAGGGTAAAACTGGCACTGGTGGAGTAGACGGTATCGACCCCTGCGCCAGCAGCCTCGACCACCACATCGCCGGGGTTGTCGACGTAGTAGCTGTCGTTGCCCGCCCCACCAACCAGACGGTCGATTCCGGTACCGCCATCGAGCACATCGTTGCCCGCGCCGCCGGTGATGGTGTTGGCCAAGGTGTTGCCGTAACCAGTGAAATTGCCGCTGCCGATAAAGGTCAGGTGCTCGACGTTCTCGCCCAAGCCATAGCTGAGCAGCGTGGTGCGCACCGTATCGGTGCCGGCGCCGACTGCCTCGATCACCTGATCGCCGAGGTTATCGACGATATAGATGTCGTTGCCCAGACCACCGAGCATGACATCGGCGCCGAGGCCGCCATCCAGGGTGTCGTTGCCCGCGCCGCCGTCGAGGATGTCGTTACCGGCCAGACCGTTGAGCACGTCGTTGCCGCCCAGGCCGAGGATATGGTCGTCCAACGCCGTGCCGTTGAGCGTATTGGCCGCGTTGGTGCCCATGATCACCGCGCTGGCCACCACCGCCGTCGCCGCCGAGGTCAGCGACTCGAAGGTGCCGCGGTTGTCGGTGTAGCTGACCTGCACCCGCACCTGCTGGCCGGCCTGAGCCGCCGTCAGGGTGAAGGACTGCGCGGTGGCGCCGGCGATATTGCTGAAGCTATTGCCACTGCCGACCTGCCACTGGTAGGCGAAGGTCACACCGACCAGACCGTCGGCATCGGCGATCATCGCCGTGGAGGCGATCAGCACCTGGCCGACACTGGGCGAAGCATTGTTGAGTTGCGGCAAGCCGGTCGGCGCATCGTTGACGTTGAGCACCGGCGCGGTGACTGCGGACACCAGGCTCTCCGGGTTGCCCCAGTCGTCGTTGAAGCTGACCACCACGCGTAGCGCCAGCCCGACCTGAGCGTCGCCGGGCTGGAAGCTCTGCCCCGTACCGACTTGCACCCACTCGCCGGCCACCAGCGCCTGCCAGGCGTAGCTGAGCACAGCGAATTCGGTGCCATTGGGATCGCTGACGGTGGCGGCAGCCAGCAGCATCTCGTCCTCGGCCGGCGCCATGTTGCTGATCGACACCGTGCCTTCGGCCGGGCGGTCGATCAACCAGACCACCTGATCAGCGAACTGCAGCCGTTCGATATTGCGGATCAGGTCGGTGCCGTCGGTACCGACGTTGTCCACCACCAGATAGCTGCCGGTGCCGTCGAACGTCTCGACCAGCTCGTAGTTGGCGAACGCGCCGCTGAATACCGCGGTGTCGATGTCGCCCTCCTGATTGCCGTCGAGAATCTCGCGCACGATATGCAGCTGGCTCGGGTTGATCTCACCGGAGAACATCCGTGCCTGGATCTCCTTCATGCTATCGACGCTGAACAGCTCGATGTTCGGGTCGAGCTTGCTGCGCACGCTGATGCGCACGTTGAGCCAGGCGTCGCCGTCGATCACGTCGTTACCGGCACGCCCCTCGATAACATCGCTACCGCCCCCGCCGAGGAGGATATTGCCGCCGCTGAACATCACCGGATCGGAGGCATCGTGTGGGTTGTCGCGTGGCTCGGCCATCATCCCGAGAACCGCCTCCAGCCCAGCGATACGGTTCATCCCGGACAGGGTCAGCTCGTGGTTGAACAACGAGTTCTCGCCAGCGGCATCGCCCTCCACGCGGTCGTCGCCGAACAGCTGATCGTCGTGAATCCAGCCGGACAGCCCTTCGACCTGATCGAAGCGGTCGCGCAGGATGTCTGCGAAGTCGGTGGCGAAGATCGGCGTGGTTAGATCGGAATAGGCCGCCAGGGTATTGCCCTTGTGGATCGCCCAGTCGAAGCCCCACATGCCCTCGTTACGATGGATGCCGGCGCCCTGAACCATGATGTCGTCGCCGGACTCGCCGTCGTAGTCGTTGTCGTTGCCGCCCCCCATCATCACGTCGTGACCGATGATCGGGCTGTTGAAGAACAACTCCGAGTTATCGCCGGCCAGGGTGTCGAAACCGGCGCCGCCCTCCATCCAGTCGTCGCCCTCGTTACCGAGGATGAAGCTGGGCCCGTCGCCGCTGAAGATGAAGTCGTTGTCACGCCCGCCGAAGATTTCCTTACCGTCCGGCCCGCCATAGATGAAGTCCATGCCGCCGCCACCGAACACCAGATCGAGGCCGGGGCCGGTGTGGATCACGTCGTTGCCGTCATCGCCATGGATCACGTCGGCGTCACCGATATCGGTGATGATGTCGTCGCCAGCACCGCCGAAGATATGGTCGATGCCGTAACCGCCTTCCAGCCGGTCGTTACCGCCGTCGCCCCACAAGGTATCGTCGCCTGCCCCGCCGATCAGGATGTCATCACCGTTGGTGCCACCCAGCACTACATGGGCATCGCCGGTGTAGCGCAGGTAATTGCTGTCCGGTCCGGCTGTGGCTGGATTGTCACGAATAACCAGCGGCGCCAGGGCGTTGAGGATCGGGTTGCTGCCCACCGGATCGGCATACTGCTGACGGTTCATGTCCAGTTCGAGGATGTAGTCCACGCGCTGGAACAGCGCCCCCGGCAAGTGCGAGGCATTGGGGTCGCCCAGGTCAGTGTTGCGCATCACCAGGGCGGCGAAACTATTGGCTTCCAGTTCGTTGAGCAGGTTCATGCCCTGGGTACGGCTGAGGTAGTAGAAACGGTCGCCGTTCTGCAGGTTCTCCATCTGCACTTCGAAGACGAAGTTGAAGGTGGAGCCGAGAATGCCGCCGAACGGCATGTTCTGCTCGGCCAGTCCACCGATCCAGAAGTCCACCAGATCCAGCCCGCCCTTGTTCACGGCATACTCGCCGCGTGCGTTGAGGAAGTCATCGCGGTCCGCCGGTGCGCCCGCTCCTCCCAGCACCAGGGCCATGGCGGCATCGCGCTTGGCCTCGAGGGTGGTGGCCGAGGTGATGCTGCTGTGCGTACCGTAGGCGGCGATGAAGTTGATGATCGAGGCCGGTGTCTTGATGTTCAGGGTGAAGTCGATCCAGCTATCGTAAGGCTTGAGCTGGCTATCGCCGGTCATTTCGTAGAACTGCGCACGGGCGTTGTTCAGCGAAGGAACCCCGGTGTCGCGACCGCGGGCGATGTTGATCGCCGCCAGGTCCAACGGCAGGCCGACCAGGTTGTTGCGCAGCGCCTCGGTGACGAATTCGTCGATCTCGTTGCCGGTCTGCCGGGTCATGCCGCGGATGATCGAGCCAGCGGCCTGATCGGCGCTGAGGGTGCCGCCCTGGGTGAACTCGATGGGGTTGAGGAAGGCCTCGATCAGGCCGACGTCGCTGGACTGCATGCTGTTGTCCAGGCGCGCCACCGTCTCGTTGAGCATGGAGTGGCCAAAGCGGTACACCACATGGGCGAACTCGGCAACGATGGCCGGATCGATGTCCGCCGTGTTGGAGAATACGAACACGTCCACCAACGGCTGCACGGTACGGGCGAATTCCTCGAACACCAGGTGCTGGTACTGCATCTCGTTGACGAAACGCGCGGCCTGGAACAAGCGCTCACCGTTCCAGATCAGCCCATCGGCACTTCCCGGCACCTCGCTCACCGGTACCAACAGCCACTCGTTGATAAAGGCCAGATCGCCGGTATCGAGAATGGTCTGCTTGTTGGCCTCGACCAGACGATTGTGCTCGGCGTGGAACACATGGTGCACCGCGGTCAGGCCGATATTCTCGTTGCCGCGACCGTCGCCAGTGATGAAGTGGGCATCGAGCAGTTCGTTGTCGTACTCGAGGTTGCGTCCGGTCATGGGGTTGACTGTCACGGAATTGCCGGCCACCTCATCGGCATCGGCCACCAATTGGCCGCCGACTATCACTGGTACCGCGTTATGGGCGATATCGTCGAGGAAGGCATGACCGGTGCGCAGGGCTCCCTGGGTGCTGATGGGATTGTCCGGATCGCCCTCTACCTGTACTGGCGGGTTGCCCGGCATGATCAACATGGCAAAGCCGTTCTCGCCACGAATGAATTGGCCGTACTGGTCAGTGGCCAGCAGCGGCACGTTGGTCACGTCGGCATCGGTGAGATTGATACCGAGCATCTCGCGGGCCTGCGCCTTGATCTCGGCCCAAGTGGCCAGGCCACCGTTCTGGCCGTCGAGCATATGCCCAGTAGCCATTGGCTTGCCGTCGACCATCACGTACTCGCGCAGGAACACCTGGTGCGAGGCGTGCGAGGTGTAGGTCTGGTTCTGGTCGATGAAGGGCGTGGTCTGGTTGGTGTGCTCGCGAATATCGTCAGCCGTACCGAGAATGCCATCTGCCCCGGGTTGGTTGGTAGCGCGAGTGACCACCATGAAGTTGCTGTGCGAACCCTCGACGTACAGCGGGTCGTCCGGCTGCAGCGGGATATACACGGTGCCACTGCCACCTTTGTTGACCAGATCCAGACCATGGTCGAAGAACTGGCCGAACAGGGTCATCCAGGAGTTGAACGGCGCCGTCAGGCCTTCGTCCGGGGCGATATTGGGGATCACGACCGTGCCGTTTTCCACCACGATGCCGAACTCGTCCAGCAGCGTATCCAGCGCCGCCGAAGCGGCAACGACCGCGGCATCGTCGGCGGCAGCCTCGGCCAGTACGGCCTGGTGGGCAGCAGTGTCGCTGGCCAGCTGTGTGGCTGCTGCCTGCGCCTGCTGGCTGGCAGCCTGCGCGGCAGCAGCAGACTCGGCGGCCACCGTGGCTTTGGCATTGGCATCAGCCTGGGCCTGGGCGGTGGCGATCGCCGCACTGAGGAAGGCGGCCTGGGCAGCGCCTTCGTTCGGCGTACCAATGGCAGCCATGTAGGCCTGCAGGGCCAGGCTCTGCACCTCTACCGCACTGGCGACCACAGCCAGCGCATCGCTATAGATCTGGGCATCCTGGTTTGCCAGCGTTTGGGCGTCCGCAGCCTCGGCACTGGCGGCCTGAGCAGCAGCCGTGGACGCGGCCAACGTAGCAGCGCTGGCCTGCACTTGGGCGCTGTTGCCAGCCGCGGCGTTTTCGGCCGTTTTCAAGGCGTTGTGCGCCTGCATTACCTGTTGTGCATCGGCAAAGGAGTTTTCCGAACCGGCGTAGTCGAGTGCGGCTATAACCGCAGCCAGATTACCCAGGCTCTGGTCGACGATCAGGTTGCTGATGGTGCGCGGCTGCGAGTCGACCACGTAGCCGCTGGTCTGGGCATAGCTGGTGCTTTGGCTGCCAGTGGGGAAACCGGGAGGAGCGCCCGGCCCATCGATACCATTTTCTGCATCGCGGAATACCGGATCGAGCAGGCGGGGCATCAGTTGATCGGCCGAGCCATAGTACTGTTGGCCCGGCACCAGGTTGTTATAGGTGCCATCGACGGTACGCAGGCCCCAAGGCAACAGTGGATTGCCTACCAGGTCATAGAGCGACTCGCCGGCGGCATGGGCTTCGGAAATCTTGATCTGCTGGAGAATTAAAACAAGATCGGCTTGATTGACGGTTAGAGTGGCCATCTTTGTTCCCTCAATGCTGAGTACAACTGACGTTCAGGTCAGGAAAACCACATGCATACGGCAACATTGCAACGGCGTGGTCGGACGTTGGCGAACAAGTACAAAAAGAGAGGGGATGTGGCAGGCAACTGCGCCGCACACCCCGCGATAGGCGGCAAGCTTCAAGCTCGCCGACCATTCAGGGTGGTGGTGGCCCGTGAAAACGCAGCGCGAACGGATCGGCTGGACTGTCCACCGATCGACTTCTGACAACGAGGCGCAAAGCCATGTTTTACCTTCCCGGATGAGCACGCCCAAAGTTGCGCGCCCTCTCCTGCGCGGCGACTCCAGCACGCTCACACTCGACTGCAAGGGCCCTGCGGGGGGCCAGGTCAAGCTGAGGTCCAGCCGATGCCGGTACCGCTCTACGGGCATCGTCGCTACTCCAGTCGAGGCGGCAACCGCTATAAAAGCCGCCCCGCAGCGCATCCTGGACTAGCTTGTTGAGACAGGCGTCGACTGATTGCATCGGCTGCCTGCACAAAGCGCTTGTCACCAGCATCGGGGAGCAAGGCGAATGGCCACAGAGGCAAAGGTCGAATCAAATTCGAAGACTTTCGTCGAGCCTGCAGATCAGACCATGGTCGAATCGCCAGACACCTGGCCTCAGCGCCTCTGGCACCCTCTGGCCGGGCTCAACCGCTCGACTCAATTCATCCTGCTCGCCGCATTGATCCTGGGCCTGAGCATGGCCTTCGTCGGCAGCCTGGTCAGCCAGCAGATCAGGCTGGCAGCCGCGCACAGCGCCGGCGAAGGCGCGGCCATCTACATGGAAGCGTATCTGGACGAATATGTGCAGGAACTGGCCTCGGCCAGCACGCTGAAAGCCGAAAGCGTGCAAGCCATCGACAACCTGATGAAAGACACGTCGCTCAAACAGCACATCGTTTCGGTGAAGATCTGGTTGCCCGATGGGCGCAACGTCTACAGCACCAGCAAGCGGCCGGTCTTCTACTATCACCCGGCCGGCCCCATCGCCGAGGCCATGCAGGGCAAGGTGGTCACCCGCCTGAGCCCGCTGGATCATGACGAGCACGCCTACGAGCGCAGCTTCAACCGGCCGCTGTACGAGACCTACGTGCCGCTGCGCGAGTTCGGTAGCGGACGGATCATCGCCATCGGTGAGTTCTACGAGATGGAGCACGAGATCGGCAGCATCCACCAGCAGGTCTGGGCGATCATCGCCGCGGCCACCCTGGCCATGCTCCTGCTGCTCTTTCTCATCGTCCGCCGCGGCGACCGCATCATCGAGCGCCAGCAGGCGATCCTGCGTCAGCAGATGCGCGAGCAGGAGGCCTTGCACCAGCAGAACGCCGCGCTGCAACGCCGGGTCAGCACCGCCAGCCAAGAGTTCGCCACCATCAACGAGCTGACCCACCGGCGCCTGGGCGCCGATCTGCACGACGGCCCGGCGCAGCTCCTGACCCTGATCCTGCTGCGTCTGGACGAGCTCGCCGAACTTTGCCCAACGGGGCAGAATGATGCGCTGGAGACCATCCGCAGCGCCGCCCAGGACAGCCTGTGCGAGATCCGCGGCATCTCCCGCGGCCTGGCGCTGCCGGAGATCAACGAGCTGAGCCTGGACGAGTTGCTCAAGCTGGTGGTGCAACGCCATGAACAGCGCAGCGAAACCAAGGTGCAGCTAGATCTCGGCGAGTTACCCGAGGCGCTGAGTCTGCCCTACAAGATCTGCGTCTACCGGCTGGTACAGGAGGCGTTGAACAACGCCTTCCACCATGCCGGCGGCCAGGGACAGCGGGTCAGTGCCGAGTGCCGGCAGGGCGTACTGGAAGTACAGGTGGCGGACGCCGGCGCAGGCATTGATCAGGGTCTTCAGGCCGCGACAGGGTCACATCGCTCGCGCCTGGGACTGGTGGGCATGCGCTATCGGGTGGAGTCTCTGGGCGGGACGTTCGAGCTCGAATCGGCCCCCGGGCAAGGTACCCGGGTCACGGCCAGATTCGATTTACACGATGACGAAAACTGCCAGTAACACCTGTGCCGTCACGGCGCACCGATGCCTACCGTCCAGGTCTTGTGGCTTTCCCAATAGCGGCGCACTGCCGCCACCGCCTCGACACGATTGCGCGCATGCAGCTTCTGCATCACGTTGGTCATGTAGTACTTCACCGTCTTCTCGCTCAAACCCAGCTTGGCCGCCACCTCACGATTGGTCAGACCGTTGGCGACCTCGCGGATGATCTGTTCTTCGCGGTGGGTGAGATCTACCCCGCGCTGCTCGCTCTGGTGCTTGCGGAAGTTGCTCAGCAGGCGCGTCGCCAGCGCCGGGGTGATAAAGGTTTCACCCTTGGCCACGGTGCGAATCGCCTGAATCAGCTCAGGACCACTGACTCCCTTTAGAACGTAGCCCTGGGCGCCGCCCTCCAGGGCCGAATAGGCGTCGTCCTCGGACTCCGACACCGTCAGCATCAACACCTTGACCTTCGGCTGCGCCTTGCTGATGGCGCGTACCGCGGCGAAGGTATCGCCCGGCATGTTGACATCCATCAGCAGCACATCGGGCTGACAGCGCGCGGAAATTTCCCGCGCTTCGTCGGCGCAACCGCCCTGCTCCACCACCTCGAAGCCCTCGACCCGGCCCAGGGTCGCGGCGACCCCCTGCCGTAGCAGCGGATGGTCGTCGACTATGCCCACCTTGATCTTGTCGCTCATCGCATATGCTCCCCTCAAGGTTTATACCCTTGTCGCCATGGTGCCTGGCAAAGCCAGGCACCATGCTTCCCGACTCAACTCAACTGGAAGTCCGCTACCGTCACCGTGGTGTGATTGCTGACTCCAACCAGGGTGATGGTGCCGCCATCGACGCCATTGATGGTCACCACCGTGTCGTTTCCGGCATCGCCGATGGCGACTCGGCTGGCGAAGGTGTCCAGCGTCAGACCGAAGGCTGCGATGTTCAGCAGATCCTGACCACCAGCCGGATTGGCATCGAAGCCGATCACGGTGTCGTTGCCAAAGTTCGCACCGAACACCAGGATGTCGTTGCCCTGACTGGCATCCATGAAGTCATCACCAGCGCCACCGGTCATCACGTCGTTACCCAGGCCACCGATCAGCACATCGTTGCCATCGTCACCATCCAGCAGGTCGTTGCCGTCACCGCCCAGCAGGGTGTCATTGCCGGCCTCGCCATACAGCTGATCGATACCGGCGCCGCCTATCAGGGTGTCGTTACCTTCGCCGCCATGCAGCAGATCGTTGCCGCCCAAGCCACTGAGGGTGTCATTGCCTACACCGCCGGACATCGTGTTGGCCAGGCCATTACCGGCCGCATTTGTGGCGTTGCCGCCGATATGCACCAGATTTTCCACATTGGCGCCCAGGATGTAGCTGGCACTGCTGGAGTACGCCGTATCCACTCCGCCATTGGCCGCCTCGACGATCACATCTCCCGCAACATCGACGTAGTAACTGTCGTTACCCGCGCCACCGACCAGACGGTCGATACCTGCGCTGCCGTCCAGCACGTCGTCTCCGGCACCGCCGGTGAGGGTGTTGTTGAGGGCATTACCGGTACCGCTGAAGTTGCCGGCGCCGATGAAGGTGAGATGCTCCACGTTGTTGCCCAGGGTGTAACTGGACAGCGTGGTGCGCACCGTGTCGGTTCCTGCACCAACGCCCTCCACTACCTGGTCGCCCACACTGTCGACCACATAGGTGTCGTTGCCGACACCGCCGGTCATGAGGTCGTCGCCCTCGCCGCCGTTGAGCGTGTCGTTACCGGCACCGCCTTCCAGCACATCGTCACCAGCCAGGCCGTTGAGCACGTCGTTAGCGCCTCCGCCGACGATCTGGTTGGCCAGCTCGTTGCCGTTGCCGGTAAACGCTCCGCCGTTGATCTTGACCAGATTCTCGACATTGGCCCCCAGGGTGTAGGTGGCCAGGGTGGTGCGTACCGTATCGATGCCCTCATCGGCCTCTTCGATGACCTGGTCGCCAACCGCATTGACCACGTAGGTGTCGTTGCCACTCCCCCCACGCATGAGGTCATTGCCCGCGCCGCCATCGAGGAAGTCGTTGCCGCTGCCCCCGAACAGGGTGTCATTGCCGGCCCCGCCGAGTAGGATGTCATCACCACCGCCACCCTCGAGCAGGTCATTGCCGGCGCCACCATCAAGGGTATCGTCGCCGTCCATGCCCTGCAGGGTATCGTTGCCACCCAGGCCATTGAGCACGTCGTTGCCCCCATTGCCCTGCATCACGTTGGCCAGCGCATTACCGTTGGCCACAGTGCTGCCGGCCCCGCCATGGATCAGGTTCTCGACATTGGCACTCAGGGTGTAATTGGCCAGGGTCGAGTACACCGTGTCGGCGCCAGCGCCTGCCGCCTCCACCACCACATCGCCGGCATTGTCGACGTAGTACAAGTCGTTACCGGCGCCACCGACCATGCGGTCTGCGCCCGCCCCACCATCGAGCACATCGTTGCCTGCGCCACCAGTGATGGTATTGGCCAGAGCATTACCGGTTCCGACGAAATTGCCTGCACCGATGAAGGTCAGGTGTTCGACGAATGCAGCCAGGGTGTAGTTGTTCAGCGTTGTGCGCACAGTGTCGGTGCCGCCTCCCTCCTCCTCAATTAACTGGTCGCCGAGGCTGTCGACCACGTAGGTGTCGTTGCCGGCCCCACCGATCATCAGGTCATCGCCCGTGCCACCATCCAGGGTGTCGTTGCCCACACCACCTTGCAGCACATCATCGCCGGCCAGGCCGTTGAGCACATCGTTACCGCTGCCGCCGACGATTTGATTGGCCGAGGCATTACCTGTACCGCTGAAGTTGCCGCCATTGACCTTGAACAGATTCTCGACATTGGCCCCCAGGGTATAGGTCGCCAGGGTGGTGACCACCGTATCGATGCCCTGAGCGGCCTCCTCAATCACCTGATCGCCAGCCGCGTTGACCACATAGGTATCGTTGCCGGCACCACCGCTCATGGAGTCGTTACCAACCCCACCATCGAGCCAGTCATCGCCGCCACCACCCTGCAGGGTGTCGTTGCCGTCCCCACCATTGAGCACATCATTGCCCGTCCCGCCGGTGATGGTATTGGCCAAGCCGTTGCCGGTACCGGTGAAGGCATCCGCACCGAGGTAGGTCAGGTGCTCGACATTGGCGCCCAGGGTGTAGCTGGCCAGCGTGGTACGAACCAGATCCGTACCGCCGCCCGCACCTTCCACGACCTGATCACCGACTTCGTCGACCTCATAGGTATCGTTGCCAGCACCGCCGATCATGACATCGGCGCCCGCTCCACCGATCAGGGTGTCATTACCTACCCCGCCGTTGAGCGTGTCGTTACTGCCGCCACCGACGATGACGTTGGCCAGGGTATTACCGGTTCCGACGAACGCCCCGACGCCTATGAAGCTGAGATTCTCCACGTTGGCGCCCAGCACGTAACTGGCCAGTGTGGTGAGCACGGTATCGTTGCCGGCATTGGCCGCCTCGATGACCTGATCGGCGAAGTTATCCACCCTGTAGGTATCGTCACCAGCACCGCCACTCATGCTATCGGTACCTGTGCCGCCATCGAGCAGATCATTGCCAGTGCCGCCTTGCAGGGTATCGTTGCCATCGCCGCCCTGCAGCGTGTCATCCCCGGTACCGCCTATGATCAGGTTACTGAGCGCATTGCCGGTGCCGGTGAAGTTGCCGGTGCCGATGAAAGTCAGGTTCTCCACCTGATCGCCCAGGCTGTAACTGGCGAGCATAGTCCGCACGGTATCCGTGCCCTCGCCGGCCAGCTCAACGACCTGATCGCCAACACTGTCGACTACATAGGTATCGTTGCCCGGGCCACCGACCATCAGGTCATCGCCTTCTCCACCATCGATGAAGTCATTGCCTTCGCCGCCATAGAGCAGGTCATTGCTGGCCAGACCGATGATGGTGTCGTTGCCTGCCATGCCCTCGAGCATATCCACGGCGGGCGTGCCGATCAGCAGATCATCACCGGCAGTACCGGCGATACCCAGGCCGAGCATCACGGCAACCGAGGTCACCAGTTCGAGGGTATTGCCATTGTCGGTATAACTGACCAGCACGCGGAGCATCTGTCCGGCCAGGGCCTGGCCGGGCAGGAACGTCGCATTATTGGCACCGGGTATATCGGTAAAGCTCACCCCGTCACCGCGCTGCCACTGATAGTGGAATTCGACACCCGCCAAGCCATCGGCATCGGTGAAGTCCAGGATGGCAGAGAGGGGTTGCCCACTGAGCGGCAGCAGATTGCTGAGCGATACCGTACCCACCGGCAGGTCGTTCGGATCTCCCACCAGGGTGACGGCCGTGGTCGGCGCCGAGAACACGGTCTCCAGCACGCCGTGAGCGTCCTTGTAGATCGCCTTGACGCGCAGGGCCAGGCCCTCAAGCTCGGGTGTCACGGTGAAGCTCGGGCCGGTGGCACGAGCGGCCTCGCCGCCGATGTTTTCCGTCACGATATCTTCGAAGGTACCGTCGCCCTCAGGATCCACCTGCCAGTAGTAGCTGATCGGCCCGGTGATGGCGCCGTTCGGATTACCGACGCCAATGTTGTCGGCGTCGCGCACCAGCGCGGCCGAAACGCTGAGCACCTGGCCGACACTGGGCGAGCCGTCGCTGATGCGCAGCACGCCTTCCACCTCGGCATTGCGTCCTTCGACCAGCACCATGGCCTGGTCATTGAACTGGATGCGCTCGATATTGCGGATCATGTCCGCGCCATCGGCGCCGATCGCATCGAGCTGGCCGTCGCCGTCGTTGTCCACGGGCGCCGGGCCGATATGACGCACACCCCACAGGCCGTCGCCCCACTCGATCACTTCATACTCGGACATCAGCCCCGAGTAGACCGCCGTATCGAAGGAGTGCCCGAGGTTGTTCGGGTCTACCGTGCCGGACATCAGCTCACGGACGATGACCAGTTGCCCCGGGTTGTAGGTGCCGTTGAGCATCAGCGGGATCATCGGCACCATGCTGTTGAAGGTGGCGATCTCCGGGCCGGTACCGTCGTTGTTCGCACGCACGCTGATGCGTACGTTGAGCCACATGTCACCGTCGAGCAGGTCATCGCCGCCGTTACCGGCGATCAGATCGCTGCCATTGCCGCCGAGGATGATATTACCCGTGCCAAAGGACGTGACCTCGCCGGAGGTGGTCAGTGGATCGGCCAGTTGGTTGATGAACGCCCGCAAGCCGTCGACCATGTCCATATAGTCGTCGCTCAGCACGCTGCCGTAGGCACCGGACAGGGCGATGGCCGTGGCATCGCGGTCGTCGCCGTTGAGGATGTCGGCATGGTGCGAGCCCGACAGCCCTTCCATGAATTCGAAGCGCGCCAGCACCGATACATCGGACGGTGCCACCGGCGTTTCGTCGAAGGCGCGCAGACGGAAGTCGACGTTGACCCCGAACGGATCGTCGCGGAAGCCCGCCCAGTCGAAGCCGGAGCCACCGACGTAGCGGTCGCCCTCGCCGCCGTTGCCGAACATGATGTCGTCACCACCCTCGCCGTCCATACGGTCGATGATGCCGAACTCGCCGATGAACACGTCATGGCCGATCACATCGTCCAGGCCGAACTCGTTGAAGTTATCGCCGCCGTTGCCGTCGGGACCGCCCAGTTCCAGCCAGTCGTTGCCTTCGTTGCCGAACTGCGCCTCGTTGCCGCGGGTACCGAGGATGAAGTCGTCGCCCGGGCCGCCGAACACTTCCGTGGAGTCCTCGCCGGAGATGACGAAGTCCTTGCCGTGGCCAGCCATCACCAGATTGATGCCGTTGCCGGCATGCACCACGTCGTTGCCTTCGCCAGCGCGGATGATGTCGTCACCGCCCATGTCGGTGATGATGTCGTCGCCGGCCCCGCCCATGATCAGGTCGTTGCCGAAGCCGCCCTCTAGGCGGTCGTTGCCGGCGTCACCCCACAGGGTGTCGTCGCCGATGCTGCCCACCAGGGTGTCATTGCCGTCCGTGCCACCGAGCACCACGTGCTCGCCGCCGTTGTACTGCAGGAAGTTTGGCCCGCGCATCACCTCTGGCAGCAGCGGGTTGTCGCCTTCCGGATCGGCGCGGCCGTCGTCGCCCAGGCCGGTGTACTGCCTGGTTTGGTCCACCTCGAGGATAAAGCCCGGGGTGGAGAAGATATCCCCCGGCAGGTGGGTGGCATCGGTGTTGGCCATGACGATGCGCGAGAAGAAGTTGTTCTCCATCTCGGTAAGCATGTTCAGACCGGCCAGGCGCTCCAGGTAGTAGAAGCGGTCGGCATCCTGCAACGCCTCCATCTGCGTCTCGAAGATGAAGTTGAAGGTGGAGCCGAGCATGCCGCCGAAGGGCATGATCTTCTCGGCCAGGCCGCCGATCCAGAAGTCGATGGCGTTGACCCCGGTAGTGGCCGCCGGACCGTAGAGGAAGGCGGCACGATTGACGCCAGCCCCATCAGCATCGAATAACCGCTCCTCGGCGGTTCCCTCGTTGATCAACGCCGTGCCGCCGAATACCAGAGCGAAGGCCACCGCCCGTTTCTCGGCCAGGGTATTGACGTCGAGAGCCAGCAACGCCTCATGCGTACCATAGGCGGCGATGAAGTTGACCAGTGAGGTCTGGTGCTTGAGGTTCATGGCGAAGTCGACCCAGCTGGTGTACGGCTTGAGCTGGCTATCGCCGGTCATGTTGTAGAACTCCTGACGCGCCGCGTTGAGCGACGGCACCCCGGTATCGCGACCACGGGCCAGGTTGATCGTAGCCAGGTCCAGCGGCAGGCCGAGCAGGTTGTTGCGCAGGGCCTCGGTGACGAACTCGTCGATCTCGTTGCCGAGCTGCCGGGTCATGCCGCGCGCCAGGGCACCGGCGGCTTCTTCCGCCGAGACGGTGATGTACTGCTCATTACCCGGCCCTACCGGCTGCAACGGATCGAAGTCCGGATTGTTCAGCTGGTTGAACATCAGTGGATTGAGGAAGGCCTCGATCAGCCCCAGTTCGCTGGAGACGAAGTTCGGGTCGAAGCGATCCACCGTCTCCGTCAGCATCGAGTGGCCGAAGCGGTACACCACGTGGGCGAACTCGGCGAGGATCGCCGGGTTGAGGGTGCTGTCGTAGACCTGGGTGGCGTTGAAGAACACGTCCACCTGCGGCTGCACCTTGCGCGCGAACTCCTCGAACACCAGGTGCTGATACTGCATCTCGGTGGCGAAACGCGCGGCCTGGAACAGCCGCTCGCCGTTCCACACCAGGCCGTCCGGGCTGCCCGGCAGGCTGTTCACCGGCTCCAGCAACCACTGATTGATGAAGTTGATGTCGTTGGAGGCCAGCACCACGTCCTTGGTATGCGCGACCACGCGGTTGTGCTCGGCGTGGAACACATGGTGAATGGCGGTCAGACCGATATTCTCGTTGCCACGACCGTCGCCGGTAATGAAGTGGGCATCGAGCAGCTCATCGTCGTAGGTGTTGCCGCTGCTCTGCCCGCCGCCAAGGGTCAGCCCCACGGCATCGTCGCCATCGGCGGTCTTCAACGCGCCAGTCTGGCTGTTGAAGGGGTTGGCGTTATGCGCAATATCGTCGAGGAAGGCGTGATTGGTGCGAATCACATCGTTGGGCACCGCCACTCCACCCGGTCCGGCGGAAACCAGACCACCACCGGTGACGAACTGCGGATAGCCGTTGCCACCCGGAATGAACTTGCCGTACTGGTCGGTGGCCAGCAGTGGCACGTTCACCACATCGGCATCGCTCAGCACGATGCCCAGCATGTCGAGCGCCTGGGCCTTGATTTCGGCCCAGGTCGGCAGGCCGCCATCGGCGCCGTTGAGCAGGCGCCCGGTGGCCACCGGGCCGTCGTCGGTCATGGCGTACTCGCGCAGGAACACCTGGTGCGAGGCATGCGAGGTGTAGGTCTGGTTCTGGTCGACGAACGGCGTGGTCTGGTTGACATGCACATGCACGTCATCGGAGGTGCCAAGCACACCGTCCGTACCGGCCAGCACCGCCTGGTTGGTGGCGCGCGTCAGTACCATGAAGTTGGCCGAGCCACCCTCGACATAGAGCGGATCGTCAGGCTGCAGCGGGATGAACACCGTACCGTTGCCGCCCTTGTTGACCAGGTCCAGGCCGTGATCGAAGAACTGGCCGAACAGGGTGAACCAGGAGTTGAAGCCCGCCGACAGCCCCTCGTCAGGAGCGCTGTTGGGAATGAACAGCGGCACCCCGCCCGGGATCGGCTGGCCGTTGAGATCCAGCAGCACGCCGTTGGCGTCCAGAGTACCCAGGCCGGCATCGACATAGGCCTGCACCGCCGCCAGGTTGGTGATGGTCTGGTCGACGATCAGGTTGGAGATGGTCCGTGGGTCGGCGTCCACCACATCGCGCGGCGAGGCAGGGTTAGTCGGATCGTAGGCATAGTTGCCATTGACGAACACACCGCCCGGTAACGGCCCGTTAAGGTCGATGCTGTCGCCATCCGGGTCGTTGATGAAGTGCTGCGTCGTAGAGGTCGGGAACGGCTGATCGGCCGCGCCGAAGTACTGCTGCCCCGGCACCAGGTTGTTGAACGAGCCATCCACAGTGCGCAGGCCCCAGGGCAGGCGCGAGTTGGGGATGATGTCCATCAGGTCCTCGCCGGCGGCGTGGCGCTCGGCAATGATGATCTGGTCGAGGATGAACTGCAGGTCGGAGCGAATCATCCGCAGGCCATTGCCGGGGCTGACCACATCGCTTTCCACCGGCAGCGGTGGCGGCGGCAAGGGTATCGAGCCTCCGGCAACCGGCTGGGTGGCAGCGGAAGACACTCGCTCCAGCACACCGTTATCGTCCTGGTAGGTGGCGATCACGCGGATTGCCAGACCATCCAGATCGGGGGTGACGCGATAGGAAACGCCATCCTGGGTGGACGGCCGGGCGCCGCCCTCGACGATGATGTCCTGGAAGATGCCCGAGCCGGCCACCGCCTCGTATTGCCAGACATAGCTGACCGGCCGACCGGTGATCAGCCCTCCAGCATTGTCCGCATCCGCGACCCCAGCAGCCGAAACCCGCAGCAACTGACCGACCGCCGGGGTGCTATCGGGATTACCACTGCCAGCATCGAGAATCTGCAGCGTGCCCGTGGGCGAGAAATTGCCGCCCTGCTGGGTACCGGCCACTTCGTCGACGAACTGGCCGCCGACCCGCACCAGTGCACTGTCAGCAAACTGGATGCGCTCGATATTGAGCAGACGGTCGGTGCCTTCGTCGCCGACGTTGTCGGTAACGATGGTCACTCCGGCAAGCGTGGTCACCGTGTAGTTCTCGCGCGGGCCGGCATACAACGCAGTATCGAAGCTATCGGCGCTGTCGAGAATCTCGCGCACGATCATCAGTTGCCCGGGGTTGTAGGTACCGTCGAGCATCAGGTGCATCATGTCCTTCATGCTGTTGAAGGACGCGATTTCCGGGCCGGTAGGATTACCGTCGGCATCCATCCCGGCGCGCACGCTGATACGTACGTTGAGCCAGCGGTCGCCGTCGAGCAGGTCGTCGCCGCCGCGGCCCTCGAGCACGTCGCTACTGCCGCCGCCGAGGATGATGTTGCCGCTGCCGAAGGAGCTCTGCGGCGCCCCGAAGAACTCGGTGAGCATCTGCTGCATGCCGGCGATACGGGCGATACCCTCGGCCGTCAGTAAGCTGCCGCGGGCACCGGCCTGGGCAATCAGCGCCGCGTCGGCGTTATCGCCGCGCAGGATATCGGCATGGGCCGAACCGGACAGACCTTCCACCTCGGCGAAACGGTCGAGGATACCGGCATTGGACGGCGCCACCGGCGGCTCGACGAAATCGTCGACGATCAGGTCGACCTTCACTCCGAAGGGGTCGTTCTTGTACACCGCCCAGTCGAAACCGGAGCCGCCATCGAAGTGGTCGGCGCCTTCGGAGCCGACCATGATGTCGTCACCGCCCTCGCCTATCAGCTCGTCGAAGCCGGGTCCCGTGATGAACACGTCATGGCCGTTCACGCTATCGCTGGCAAAGGGTTCCAGGTTGTCGCCAGGCGCGCCGTCCTGGGTGCCGATCTCGATCCAGTCGTCGCCCTCGTTACCCATGGTCTGCAGGTTGCCCTTGGCGCCGAGGATGAAGTCGTTACCGGTGCCGGCAAAGACCTCCGAAACGTCCTCACCGGTGATGATGAAGTCGTTGCCATGGCCGCCGAGGATCAGGTTGAAGCCGTTACCACCGTGGATCACGTCATTGCCGTCGCCACCCTTGAGCACATCATCGCCACCCTTGTCGGTGATGATGTCATGGCCGGCGCCGCCTTCGATCATGTCGTTGCCGTCGCCGCCTTCCAGGCGGTCATTGCCGCCGTCTCCCCACAGGGTGTCGTCGCCGATGCTGCCGATCATCACGTCGTCGCCTGTGGTGCCGCCGAGCACCACGTGCTCGTCGCCGGTGTAACGCAGGTAGTTGGTTTCGACCGCCGGTGTCTCCGGGTTGTCGCGGATCACCAGCGGGACCAGCGGGTTGTCGCCAACCGGGTCGGCGCTACCGAGCCCGTCGTTGAACTGCGCAGACTGATTCACCTCGAGGATCAGCCCCGGTCTGGAGAAGATGTCCGCCGGCAGGTGTACCGCGTCGGTATGGCGCATCACCAGCTTGGCGAAGGAGTTGTCCTCCATCTCGGTGAGGAAGTTGAGGCCGTCCAGACGCGCCAGGTAGTAGAAACGGTCACCGTTCTGCAGCGCCTCCATCTGCGTTTCGAAGACGAAGTTGAAGCTGGAACCGAGCATGCCGCCGAAGGGCATGATCTGCTCGGCCAGGCCACCGATCCAGAAATCGATGTCGTTGACCCCGGTGCTGGCCGCCGGCCCGTTGAGGAAGGCCATGCGCGCGGCGTCGGAAATCGCCCCGCCGCCGAACACAATATCCATGGCTGCGGCACGCTTGGCTGCCAGCGAGGTCACCCCGGTAATGCTGGCATGGGTGCCGTAGGCGGCGATGAAGTTGATCAGCGATTCCGGGTGCTTGAGGTGCAGGGCGAAATCCAGCCAGCTGGTGTAGGGCTTGAGCTGGCTGTCGCCGGTCATGGCATAGAACTCGGCGCGCGCCTCGTTCAGCGATGGCACGCCGGTATCGCGACCGCGGGCGAGATTGATCGCCGCCAGGTCCAGCGGCAGACCAAGCAGGTTGCTGCGCAGAGCACCGGTGACGAACTCGTCGATCTCGTTGCCCAGTTGCCGGGTCAGGCCACGAACGATGGCGCCAGCAGCTTCCTCGGGCGTCAGCGTGCCATTGTCATTGAACGCCAACGGGTTGAGGAAGGCCTCGATCAGCCCCAGGCTGCTGTCGTTCTGGAAGCTCGGATCGAAGCGATCCACGGTCTCGGTCAGCATCGAGTGACCGAAGCGATACACGGTGTGAGCGAACTCGGCCATGATCGCCGGGTTGATGGTGGCGTCGTAACCGTTGGGGATGAGGAACTCGTCCACCAGCGGCTGTACCTTGCGCGCGAACTCCTCAAACACCAGGTGCTGGTACTGCATCTCGGTGCCGAACTTGGCGGCCTGGAACAGCCGTTCGCCATTCCACTGCAGGCTATCCAGATTGCCCGGCACGCTATTGACCGGCACCAGCAGCCATTGGTTGAGGAAGGCAATATCACCGGCCGCGGCGGCCTGCAGAACCACTTCCTTGGTGTGTTCGACCAGGCGGTTGTGCTCGGCATGGAACACATGGTGCACGGCGGTCAAGCCGATGTTCTCGTTGACCCGGCCGTCGCCGGCCATGAAGTGGGCGTCGAGCAGTTCGTTATCGTAGGTAGCAGCCAGGCCATCGTTGACCCCGGCCACACCATCGGCATCGGCCACCAGCGGTGCGCCTGTCTGGCTATTGAAGGGGTTGGCCGAGTTGTTGATGTCGTCGAGGAAGCCATGACCGGTGGTCAGGGCCAGGGAGGCATCCACTGGTGCATCCAGGCTGGCCTCGACCAAGCCTCCGGCGGTGACCATCTGCGGCAGGCCATTGGCGCCCGGGATGAAGTTGCCGTACTGGTCGGTGGCCAGCAACGGCACACGGCCGACGTCGTGATCGTCCAGTTCGATGCCCAGTACATCGCGAGCCTGGGCCTTGAGCACGCTCCAGGTGGCCATGCCGCCCAGTTCCACGTCGTCATCGGTGCCGAAGATGCCGTCGCCACCCAGATCGCGGTTGGTCAGCAGCTTGCCGGTGGCCATGGGTTGGCCGTCCACCAGCACATAGGCGCGCAGGAATACCTGGTGCGAAGCGTGCGAGCTGTAGGTCTGGTTCTGGTCGACGAACGGCGTGGTCTGGTTGACGTGCAAACGGTTACCGTCCGCATCCACCTCGACGCTGGCGCGGGTAACCACCATGAAGTTGGTCTGCGGCGTAGCGGGGTTGTACAGCGGATCGTCCGGCTGCAGCGGAATGAAGACGAAACCGTTGCCGCCCTTGTTGACCAGGTCCAGGCCATGGTCGAAGAACTGGCCAAAGAAGGTGAACCAGGTGTTGAAGCCGGCCGAAAGCCCTTCGTCCGGCGCAGTATTGGGGATAAATAACGACTGGCCGGCAGGAATCGCCACACCGTCGAGATCCAGCACGGTGCCAACGGGATAGGGGTTGCCATCCGGGTCCAGCTGGCTGCCGTCGGCAAGCACACCCATCCCGGCATCGATGAAAACCTGCACCGCCGCCGGGTTGCTGATGGTCTGGTCGACGATCAGGTTGGAGATGATCCGCGGGTCGGCATCGGCCACGTTACCGGCGGCGCCGTAGTCGGTGTTGGTCACCAGCCCACCCGGCGCCGCACCGTTCATATCGAAGGTGTCGCCGTCCTGGTCGTTGCGGAACTGTTGGTCCAGCAACAGGAGGAACTCCTGGTCGGCGGCGCCCCAGAAGGTACGACCCTCCACCAGATTGTTGTAGCTGCCATCCACTGTACGCAGGCCCCAGGGCACCTGGGAGTTGGGCAGCAACTCGCTCAGGCTCTGTCCGGCGGCATGCGCCTCGGCAATGAAAATCTGCTGCAGGATGAACTCGAGATCGGATTTGATGAAACTGGCCATTTCCTTCCACCTCTGATGCCCAGCGGCTGAATGCGCGAAGTCGGAGGAATCCCTGGCACAGAAGCAGCCCACCCCGTCCGTTGCGCATCACGCAATCGTCAGAGCGTTCCCGGGATAGAGGCCAAACGCTGCCACACCGACATGCTGGGCTAATCGGCGTGCAATCAGTATTTGGTATGTCCCTATACTGAGGCTGGCACGAAGCCTAGCGTCAGAAATCAGGCAGTAGGAGACCCGTGCAGTTGCAGGTCGGCGAAATGCCCTAGCAAAGACGCCTCAGGCGTCCGGTAAAACGTGATTCCGATGGTGATCGCTCCTATGCAGGAGCTCGCCAGCGAAAGCCGTGTCGACTTCTTGGCTTGGATCACACGCCTAGACTTAAGTCCTAGCCAATAGGATTGTCAAGATACCGTCAGTCGCCTCGCTAATTATCCTTATTTCCTATAAACTTTTATTGAATAAAGATTTTTTTGATGAAACAAAACGAAACATCGAAAAAATAAGACGCTGAAATCCCTTGCACATCGACGAAAACCCCATCTATACCTAGAGGGCGACACCCTAGGAGACAAGAAAATGTCTCCAGCAGACGGTCCTGCACGACAATCGTCGAAATACCGTCACTCCACGCAGGACGCCCAGCGAACATGCAGTGCCGGAGGGTCCCATGGACGTCCCGCAGTCCCCGCGTTCCGAACTGGCCGAGGTGCTGTTTCGCCTGCGCCGCACCTTCTATGCCCTGGCCGCCTTCAGCGGGGTGATCAACCTGCTGATGCTGACCCCGGCTGTTTATATGCTGCAGGTCTATGACCGTGCCCTGGTCAGCAGCAATGTCACCACCCTGCTGATGCTCACCGTGCTGGTGATCGGTCTGTATGTACTGATGGCGCTGTTGGAGGTGGTGCGCTCGAGCGTGCTGATCCGCGTCGGCAACCGCCTCGACATGATGCTCAACAAGCGCATCTTCGGCGCCGCCTTCGAGCGCAACCTGCGCCGCGCCGGCGGCAACCCGGCACAGGCGCTGCAGGATCTCTCACAGGTTCGCCAGTTTCTCACCGGTAACGGCCTGTTCGCCTTCTTCGACGCCCCCTGGACTCCCATCTTCCTGCTGGTGATCTACCTCGTTCACCCACTGCTCGGCCTGATTACCCTGATCGGCTCATTATTGCTGGTGAGCCTGGCCTGGCTCACCGAAGTCAGCACCCGCAAGCCGCTGGCCGAGGCCAACCAGGCCTCGCTGGTATCCGGCAGTTTCGCCAACAACAACCTGCGCAACGCCGAAGTGATCGAGGCCATGGGCATGCTGCCGGCAATTCGCCAGCGCTGGTTCGGCAACCACCTGAAAATTCTCGAGCTGCAAACCCTGGCCTCCGACCGCGCGGCCTACATCGCCGGAGGCAGTCGTTTCGTGCGTGTCACCCTGCAGTCACTGATCCTTGGTGCCGGCGCCTTGCTGGCGATCCAGGGCACGATCACCCCAGGCATGATGATCGCCTGCTCGATCCTCTCCGGCCGTGCCCTGGCGCCGGTGGAGCAGGTGATCTCGGCCTGGAAGCAGTTGCTTTCCTGCCGTGCAGCCTGGGCTCGGCTATCCGGGCTACTGGCTGACTTTCCTGCGCACAAGCCATCCATGCCGCTACCCAAGCCGCTGGGCATGCTTCACGTGGAGAACGCCTTCGCCAGCGCACCGGGCTCGCCCACGCCGATCCTGCGCGGCGTCAGCTTCAACCTGGCACCCGGCGAGGCCCTGGGCATCATCGGCCCCTCAGCCTCAGGCAAATCCACCCTGGCACGTCTGCTGGTTGGCGTCTGGCCGGCGCAAGGCGGCAAGGTGCGCCTGGACGGCGCCGACATCTATCAATGGAACAAGGCTGAGCTGGGTCCCTGGCTCGGCTACCTGCCACAGGACGTCGAGTTGTTCGAGGGTAGCGTCGCCGAGAACATCGCGCGCTTCGGCGCTATCGACGGCGAGGCGGTGATCCTCGCCGCCAGGCAGGCCGGCGTGCACGAGATGATCCTGCACCTGCCGCAAGGCTACGACACCCACCTGAGCGCCGACGGAGGCTCGTTGTCCGGCGGGCAGAAGCAACGTATCGGCCTGGCCCGTGCACTCTACGGCGAGCCATCGCTGATCGTCCTCGACGAGCCCAACGCCAGCCTCGACGACGTCGGCGAAGCGGCGTTGCTGCAAGCGCTGCTCGACCTCAAGCAACGCGGCAAGACCCTGGTGCTGATCTCCCACCGCCCCACCGTGCTGAACATGGTGGACAAGGTGTTGGTACTGCGCGAAGGCGCTGTGCAGATGTTCGGCAGCCGCGATGAGGTATTCGCTGCGTTGCGCCAGGCCAACGTGATCCCCACCGGCAAAGGGTCGCCGACCCTGGCCTCGGTACGGGCCAAGGAGTGACATGTCATGTCCGATCTGCAGTTCGAAAGCAAGGGGCTGATACTGACGGATAGCCCCTGCACGGTTGACATGGACGACGGCAAACCGAGTCGCTGGGGCTTGTCGCTGGTGCTCGCAGGCTTCGGTGGATTCATTCTCTGGGCCATTCTCGCGCCCCTGGATGCCGGGGTGGTGGCCAATGCCACGGTAAACGTCACCGACAATCGCAAGACCATCCAGCACCTGACCGGCGGCTCGGTCGGCGCCATCCTGGTGCGCGAGGGGGATCTGGTGCAACGCAATCAGCCGCTGATCGAGCTGGACGCCACCCGCGCCATCGCCGAGCAGGGCATGGTCAGCGCGCAATACATAGTGGTCAGCACGGTGAAAAGTCGCTTGCAGGCCGAGCGCGACGGCGCCACACAGGTCGAGTTCGACCCCGAGTTGCTCAGCCGATTCGCCAACGACCCACGCCTGGATGCCTCCGTTGCCCTGCAGCAACGTCTGTTCACTACCCGCCGCACGGCATTGACCGGCGAAGCCGAGATTCTCCGCGAGAACATCCACGGCGCCGAGGAACAGCTCAAGGGTCTGCGCCAGGTACAGTACTCGCGCAGCGCGCAGATCAGGCTGCTCAACCAGGAACTCGACGGGGTGCGCAGCCTGGCGGCGGAAGGTTATGTGACGCGCAACCGCATGCTCGAACTGGAACGCAACGCCGCCGAACTGAGCGCCTCACTGGCGCAGAACATCGCTGACACAGGGCGTACGCGCAACCAGATCGCCGAGCTCAAACTGCGCATCCTCCAACTTGAACAGAATTACCAGCAGGAAGTGCAATCGCAGCTCAGCGACATGCAGAAAGAGGCCGCCGCTCTCGCCGACCGTCTGCGGGCGCTGGACTACGAAGTCAGCAACACGGTGATCCGCTCGCCCATCGATGGCGTGGTACTGGGACTGTCCGCCTCCACCATAGGCGGGGTGATCCAGGCCGGCTCGCGAATCATGGACGTGGTGCCGGCGAATGAGCCGCTGCAGGTCGATGCCATGGTGCCGGTACAAGCCATCGACAAGATGCAACCGGGACTGCCGGTGGACATCGCCTTCCCCGCGTTCAATCACGCGCAGACGCCGAACATCCCCGGCCGCGTACTGACGATTTCCGCCGATCGCCTTATCGACGAGACCAACAAGCAGCCCTACTACCTGGCCGAGATCGAGGTTACCGCCGACGGCATGGACAAGCTGGGCAGCAATCGCATTCGCCCCGGCATGCCGGCCACCGTGACGATCAAGACCGGTGAACGCAACCTGATGAGCTATCTGATGAAGCCCATGCTCGATCGCATCGACGGGGCCTTCAAGGAGCAATGACATGCTCGTACGCCAGATATTGTCAGGCCTCTGCTGCCTGGCCTGCCTGCCCGCTCACTCCATGGACCTGTTACAGGCCTGGGAATTGCTGCAACTGCAGGGCCCGACCTATCGTGCCGCCGTCCACGAGCGTGCTGCTGGTCTGGAAAACCCCGCTATCGGCAGAGCCGGGTTACTGCCGCAGATCACGGCCAGGGCCAGCAAAAGCCAGGTCGACGGCACCCAGGAGCAACAGAATGCCTTTGGCCAGCGCATCGAGAACGATCTGGACTACGACTCGGAAAACCTCAGCCTGCAATTGCGTCAACCGCTGTACAACCGCCAGAAAATGGTCGAGTACCGCCAGGGCAAGCAGCGCGCCAGCTATAGCGAAGCGGTGTTCGATGCCAAGACGCAGAGCGTTGCCGTACGCCTGGCCAGCCGCTACTTCGATGTGTTGCTGACGCGCGAGACCATCGACCTTTCGCGCGCCAAGCTCAAGGCTTTCGAGCAGCAGGTTGCGGCTGCCAAACGCCGCTTCGATCTGGGCGACGGCACCATCACCGACGTCGACCAGGCCACCGCCCGCCGTGACCTGGCGCAGGCCGGCGTGATCGAAGCCGAAGACAATCTGGTGGTCGCCCTGCGCCTGCTGCAGGAGTTGCTCGGCAACAACCCGGATCAACTCGCCACCCTGCACGTGGAATTTCCTACCCCGCCCCTGCAACCGGACAACCTCCAGGACTGGCTACAGAAGGCGCAATTGAACAACCCTTCGCTGCGCGCGCGCCAGCTCAATCATGGCCTCGCCGAAGAGGAGGTCAAACGCGCCAGCAGCGCCCACTGGCCGACTCTCGACTTGGTCCTGGGCTATACCGACAGCGAGAGCGATTCGCTCTCCACCATCAACCAGACCAACCGCTACAGCTCCATCGGCCTGGAATTCACCATGCCGCTTTACTCCGGCGGCGGCGTCAGCGCGCGGGTGCGCCAGGCCACCGCGAGTCGTGAACAGGCCGGGGAAGAAGTCAATGCCAGCCGCGAAGAAGTGTTCTCCGCCACAACCCGTGAGTTCCGCGGCGTGCAGAGCGGCCAGGCACGCATTCGCGCCCTGCAGCAGGCCGTCATTTCCAGCGAGCGGGCACAGGATTCAGCGCGCAAGGGGTTTCTCGCGGGCTCCAGTACCAATGTCGATATCCTCAACGCCGAGGAACAGGTGTTTATCGCTCGCCGTGATCTGCTCGAAGCCAAACTTCGCTATCTGCTCGCACGCCTGCAACTGGCCGCTGCGGTCGGCCTGCTCGGCGAGGACGATATCCTCCAGGTCAATGACTACCTGGGGCCGGAATTGGCACTCGGCTACTGAGCCGCCGTACTCGCCGACCGGCATTTTGCCCGAGTCCCCTGGGCAGGTATTCAGCGCCAGTGGCGCTGCTGAGCGCGCCTGGTCTGCCCTGCGCCGAACATCCAGCCGCACAGCACCACCAGCACCTCCGCCAGCCAGGCCAGCAGCAGTGCGCTGATCACACCCCAGAGAATCGCATCCGGGGTAAACAGCACCTGATAACGGTAAGCCTGCAGGGTTTCCTCGAACAGCTCGTGATCCGCGCCAGTCGCCAGGTGCCAGGCCTGGGCGTACCAGGGCCCCTGCATGGCCTGCCATTCGCGTTCGAGCAAGGCGGAGCGCTGCACCAGGTGCCCGACGCTCTTGGCATCGCTGCGCATCACCGGGTCATCGCTGACGCGGTAGTGCGCAACCAGCGCGTCCATATCGCCATTGAAGAAATTGCGCGCCGTTTCCTGAAAGCCTTTGAGACTCTGCTGCGACTCCAGGCGATGAGCCTCGACCCGCTTGGCGTAGTCATCGACGAAGCCCGGCACCTGCACGCCGAGCAACAGGCCGAAAGCGAACAGCGTCAGGCGCAGGTAGCTTCTAAGCATGAGATCAGGCCTTGCCGTGAGTGATGCATTCGCCGCGGCGCCACAGGCGCCATTCGCCCGGCTGGTACAGCGACCATTGTTCGTTGTCGGTCAGAGGTTCAGTGGCGATGACGGTCACCACGTCGTTGGGCGTGGTCTCTGACTGGAAATCCACCTTCAGGTCAGCGTCCTTGAGCTGCGCAGGGCCAAACGGCGCGCGGCGGGTGATATGCGCGAGCTTGGTCGAGCAGAAGCTGAACAGCCAGTCGCCATCGCTGAGCAGACAATTGAACACGCCGAGCTTGCGGTAACTGGCACAGGACGCCACCAGCACCGGCAGGAGCATTTCCACCGATACCGGCTCGGGAAAGGCGCGACGCACGCGGTTGAGCAGATCGCAGAACGCCGCCTCGCTGTCGGTCTCGCCGACCGGTCGGTAGAAGGTAGTGGAGCCTTCCAGGCCCGCCAACTGGCCGTTATGGGCGAAACACCAGTTACGCCCCCACAACTCACGGCTGAAGGGATGAGTGTTGACCAGGCAGACCTTGCCGACGTTGGCCTGGCGGATATGGCCGATCACCACTTCGCTCTTGATCGGGTAGCGCTGCACCAGCTGCGCCACCTCGGATTCGCTGCTCGCCCGCGGGTCCTGGAACAGACGCAAGCCGCGCCCTTCGTAGAAGCCGATACCCCAACCATCACGGTGCGGCCCGGTGCGGCCGCCACGTTGCATCAGCCCGGTAAAGCTGAACACGATATCGGTGGGTACATTGGCGCTCATGCCGAGCAATTCGCACATCGAATCAATTCTCCTTGCCGAGGATCAGGCGCAGACGCTCGGCTTCATCTTGCAGACGCGCTTCGATTCGCTTGCGGCCCATTGGCAGAAAACGCACCAGCAATCGCCAGAGCAGCGCCGGCAGGTCACCCGGCCGACGCGGAATCAGGTGTAAATGGAGATGGGGCACGTGCTGATTGGAATCCGGGCCGTCATTGATCAGCAGGTTGATGCCGTTCTTACCAAAGCCGGCATCGCGCAGCGCAGCGGCGATACGCTCGGCCAGCGTCAACAGACGTTCACGCACCGGTGGCGGCAGATCACGTAGAAATGGCGCATGCACACGGCTGACGATCAGCACATGGGCCGGACGCATCGGAAAGATGTCCAGCAGCACGATGAAATCTTCGTCTTCATACAGACGATGAGCGGGTAGACGTCGCTCGGCAATGGCACAGAACACGCAATCCATCAGGCCTCCCTTGCACAAGGCCATCATGCTGAACGCCTGGGCCGGCAGGCGCAAGGGGTTAGATCAAATACGCGGTTCCATACGCCCCGAGCGATCGCGCCCGTAGTCACGAATTGGCAGGTCGTCGTCCTCTTCCATGCGCTCGCGCAAGGTGCGCGGGTCTTCGTCGGGCTCGGTTACATGCTCGCTCTGACGCCCTTTCCACCAACGCTCGATGGGCCAGCGAACAGCGACGAACAATAGATACACGGCAAGCGCGATCAGGCTATAGAGCGCCAGATCAGCGACCGCGCGCCAGGCGTTGTTGCCAACCTTGAGCAATATATCCATGGCGGTCACCGCGAGGGCGGGCGCGAACAGTTCACGCGCCGGGTCGACGATGGTCGGGCTGAACAGCAGCACGGCCATCAGCACCCGCAGCGGCTCGCGCACGTAGCGCCACATCCAGCTGGTCAGGCGCATCCATACCAACAGGCAACCCAGGGCGGCAATCCCGTAGGCCGCCCAGGCCAGGAGGTAGTCGTTTTCATTCATCATAAGCAGGCGCCGGCGTGGCAGGTCTGGCAAAGGGGCGCTTATGATAGCGGCTTTTGCCCAGCGCGGCGCCCCTGCCGTCGCCCTCTCGTTCTCTGGAGCCACGCCATGTCCTCTGCCCCCATCGCCCGCCAGGAAGCCGGCAACGACCCTTATCACTGGCTGGAAAACCGCGACAGTGACGAGGTGCTGGCGCACCTGCAGGCAGAAAACGCCTATTTGGACGCCGTGCTGGAACCGCAGCAGGCCCTGCGCGAGCAGCTGTTCGAAGAGATCAAGGGGCGCATTCGCGAGACCGACCTGTCGCTGCCGACGCCCTGGGGCGACTACCTCTACTACCAGCGCACCACTGCCGGAGACGAATATCCGCGGCACTATCGTTGCCGTCGCCCTGCCGATGGTTCGCTGGATGTCGACACGGCCAGTGAAGCCTTGCTGCTCGACCCCAACGAACTGGCCGGCGGCGGCTTTCTTTCCGTCGGTGCGTTCAGCATCAGCCCTGACCAGCAGCGCCTGGCCTACAGCCTCGACAGCAGCGGCGACGAAATCTATCGCCTGTTCGTCAAGGAACTGGACAGCGGCCAGATCAGCGAACTGCCCTTCGACGACTGCGACGGCAGCATGACTTGGGCGGGCGACAGCCAGACGCTGTTCTTCACCGAACTGGACGACACCCACCGCCCCTACAAGCTCTACCGTCACCGCCTCGGCGACGCCGCTGCGCAAGCCGTATTCGAGGAAGCAGATGGCCGCTTCTTCCTGCACTGCTACCGCTCCAGCTCCGAGCGCCAGTTGATCCTGCAACTGGGCAGCAAGACCACCAGCGAGGTCTGGGTGCTCGACGCGCAACAGCCGCAAGGCGATTTCAGCTGCCTGGCACCGCGCGAGGAAGGCCACGAATACGATGTCGATCACGGTATGCTGGACGGCCAGTGGTGCTGGCTGATCCGCAGCAATCAGAGCGGCATCAACTTCGCGCTCTACCGCGCCAGTGAGTCGCAGCCGCAGCGCCCGCACTGGCAACAGATTCGCGCCCACGACCCGCAGGTGATGCTCGAAGGCGCCACGCTGAACCAGCGCGCGCTCACCCTTGCCCTGCGTGAGGGCGGCCTGCCGATTCTGGAGGTGCAGCCGCAGGGCGCCGAAACCTATCGCGTGCAACTGCCGGACGCCGCTTACAGCCTTTACGTGCAGGACAGCCTGGAGTTTCACAGCCCGGTGATCCGCCTGCGCTACGAAGCGCTGAACCGCCCCGCGCAAGTGCGCCAACTGGAACTGGCCACGGGCGCTCAGCAGGTCCTCAAGCAGACACCGGTGGAAGGCCCGTTCGATGCCGACGCCTACGAAAGTCGGCGTCTCTGGGCCACCGCGGCCGACGGCACGCAGATACCGATCAGCCTGGTGGCGCGCCGCGAGGTATTCGCCGCCGGCAAACCGGCACCGCTCTATCTCTACGGTTACGGCGCCTACGGGGCGAGCCTCGACCCCTGGTTCTCCCACGCGCGCCTGAGCCTGCTGGAACGTGGTTTTGTCTTCGCCATCGCGCACATACGCGGCGGCGGCGAGATGGGCGAAGCCTGGTACCGCGCCGGCAAACTCGAACACAAACAGAACACCTTCGACGATTTCATCGCCAGCGCTGAGCGCCTGATCGCCGAAGGACTGACCACCACTTCACAACTGGCGATCAGCGGCGGCAGCGCCGGCGGCCTGCTGATTGGCGCCGTACTCAACCAACGTCCCGAGCTATTCGCCGCCGCCATCGCCGAAGTGCCGTTCGTCGATGTGCTCAACACCATGCTCAACCCGGACCTGCCGCTGACCGTGACCGAGTACGACGAATGGGGCGATCCGAATCAGCCCGAGGTCTTCGAGCGCATCAAGGCGTATGCACCTTACGAGAACGTCCGCGCCCAGGCCTACCCGCCCATCCTCGCCGTCGCCGGTTACAACGACAGCCGCGTGCAGTACTGGGAAGCAGCCAAATGGGTGGCGAAACTGCGTCGCGACAAGACCGACGACAACCTGCTGCTACTCAAGACCGATCTCGGCGCCGGCCATGGCGGCATGAGTGGGCGTTATCAGGGCATCAAGGATGTGGCGCTGGAGTACGCATTTCTGTTCCGTGTGCTCGGGATAGCGCACCCGTAAGAGCGGTTGGGCGGCATTGCGCTTCAGCAGCGAGACACCAAACATCGCGGCTGAAGCCGCTCCTACGCCGATTACTCCGCCTTGCGTTGCCCATCCAGCCCCTGGCTGTTACGGCGTAACTGCTCATCCAGTTGCGGAATAGGCTGGTCACCGGTGGATTTCGGCGCAGTCCCTGAGGGCGTTTGTCCCTGGGGCGGCGGTAAAAGGGGCGCCGATCCCTGGCGCTTGATCGTACCGGGTGTGGAAGGCTGGCCGTATGGCTGCGGCGTGGCGGTGCCCGGCGCGCCCGCCCCAGGGGCGGACGGCATGCGCATCGGCTCCTGAGCCCAGGCCAGACTGCCAAAGCTGGAGACCAGAATCATCGCGGCGAACAGAGGCAAGCGCATGACATTTCTCCTGTGCAGCTGGCTTTCGTTCTATTCTGGCAACATATCCAGACAAGCGTTCACCTCCGATAACAGGTTCCGCCATGAGCACCAGCAACAACCCCTATTATCTGTCCGCCCAGGCCGAAGAAGGCTACCGGCAGAAAGCGCTGAAAATGTACCCCCACGTCTGCGGCCGCTGCGCCCGTGAGTTCTCTGGCAAGCGCCTGAGCGAACTGACCGTGCACCACCGCGACCACAACCACCACAACAACCCGGCCGATGGTTCCAACTGGGAGCTGCTGTGCCTGTTCTGTCACGACAACGAACACTCGCGCTACACCGACCAGCAGTACTTCGCCGAAGGCTCCACCGCCAGCCCTCAGGCCGCCAAATCGACCTACAAGGCCTTCGGCGATCTGGCCAGCCTGCTGAAAAAGGACTAGGGCGTGGCACTCGGCACCGTATAATCGGCGCTTTTGCGAGTGCCACCGTGGCCAATAAGAGATACGCCTGCATCGGCCTGTTCAATCCGAAATCCCCGGAAAACGTCGGTTCCATCATGCGTGCGGCAGGCTGTTATGGCGTCAGTTCGGTGTTCTACACCGGAACCCGCTATGACCGCGCCAAGGACTTCATCACCGATACCAAGAAGGTTCACCAGGATATCCCGCTGATCAATATCGACGATCTGCGCAAGATCCTGCCGCTGGGCTGCACCCCGGTGGCGGTGGAACTGGTCGATGATGCTCGACCCCTGCCCGCCTACACCCATCCCGACCGGGCGCTGTACATCTTCGGCCCGGAGGATGGCTCACTACAGCAGGAGATTCTCGACTGGTGTGGCGCCGAAGTGGTGTACATCCCGACCCAGGGCTGCATGAACCTGGCCGCGACGGTCAACGTGGTGCTCTACGACCGCCTGGCCAAAGGTAACAACACCCGCTCCGGCCCCCTGTTCTGACCACGAAGCGCTAACGCTCAACGCAGCAAACGCGTGTCCAGGGTCTTCGACGGACCGCCGATGACGTTCTCGGTGATGTCGATGAAATCCTTGGTGCTGACCTTGTCCAGGCGCATCAGGCCACGAGTGACGTCATCGAGCGACAGATTGCCCTTTTCCTTGGTCTTCTGCCGAATCTCGCGATCCAGTTCCTGCAACAGCAGCACCGCACGCGCCGTGACCGGACCACTGGCGTTGTCGGTACGCAGGCTGTTGACCGGTTTGCTCCAGCGAATCAGCTGTTCACGGATTTTCTGATAGCGGTCCTCGCTGATGCCGCCGGCACGGCGCATCAACTCGATGGCGTAATACTCGGCAAGGCCTTCGGCGATCCAGTCGCTGCGCTCACGGCCATAGATACGGCCGAACACGTGCACCAGTTCGTGCACCAGGGAGCTGGTGCCGTTCTCGCTGACCAGCGGGCGATCAGCATGCATGAAGTAGGAGTTGGCCGCCGACAGACCGCCGCGCCACATCGGGTCGCCAGCGCCGACGATCAGCAGTTTGTCCGGATCACGTGGGAACACCTGCTGCATCTGCGGCCAGACGAAGGTGAGGAAGGTCATGATGTCCATGCGCCGCATGCCCTCGCCGATGGGCGCGGAAATGGCGACTTCGGTGTCGCCCAGACGGGTGCGACGGGTGCCGAGCTTGCCAGCGAGCATCCAGCCGGTCGGGCGGTCGAACTTGCGCTGCGGGTTGTCGATGCGGAAACGGTTCTTGCCGATGCGCGGCCAGCCGGTCTCCACACTTTTCCAGCCCTTGGGCAGGTCGAATTGCAGGCGCGCCACCAGATCGGTCTTGTCCTTCTGATCGAGCTTGGCCGCCGGCACCAGGTCGTCACCGCGAAACAGCGCCCAGTCCTGGGTCATCCGGGCGTCGTAGCGACCCGGCTTGCGCTCGTTGTCGATCAGCACGCGGTAGCTCAAAACGCTCTTGCCCTCCCCCGGCTGCCATTTGCCGCGCCCGGCCTGCTCCTGCGACCACTGGCCGTCGGCCTTGAAGTCGCTGAAACGGCCGTCTTCGCCGAGGTTGAAGTCAAGACTGCGCACGCGCTCGCCCTTCTCCAGGGTGATGCTGACTTCAGCCTGATTGCTCTCCGGCAAGAAGCGCACGCGGTAATCCAGATCGACCTTCTGCGTGGCGGCGAAGGCCGGCAGGCTCAGAAGCAGCAAAGACGAGTACAACGGCAAGCGAAGGGACATCGAGCAAACTCCTGATGCTGAACGTGGCGGCATATGACAGCTGCGCCACAGGGCAAATTCCATGGACGGCAAACAGAATTGCCACGAAGCCGCGCGGCAATCAACCGGCGCGAAAAATCAGATGATCTTCCCAGTCGTCTTCGGCCACGCTGTTCTCACTGAGCATACGTCCTGATTGGGAAATGCGCTCGGCGTGCACGGCATCCGGGTCGCCGCAGACCAGATGATGCCAGTGCGGCAGGTCCTTGCCTTCGCTGACCAGGCGATAACCACAGGTGGGCGGCAGCCAGCGGAACTGATCGGCCTGCGCCGGGGTGAGCTGAATGCAGTCAGGCACGTGCTTGACTCGATTGGGGTAATCGCTGCAACGGCAGGTTTGCAGGTCCAACAGCTTGCAGGCGATGCGCGTGTAGTAGACGGCGCCGTCGTCTTCGTCCTCGAGCTTCTGCAGGCAGCACAGACCACAGCCGTCGCACAACGACTCCCACTCGCCCGGATCGAGCTGGGCGAGTGTCTTGCGTTTCCAGAAGGGTTCGAGGTCGGCAGCCATGGCAGGAGTATGGACTCAAGCGTAAAAAGCGCGGCAGTCTAGCCTGGGTGATATGCAGGGCCAAGCGGAGCATGCCGAATGGCACCTTCAGGAATTGATTTTACGAGCAGGTCATCGTTGCTGGCGGGTTGCACCCGCCCTACAGATATGCACTCGTAGGGCGGGTACAACCCGCCAAATACCTCAATAACCGCGGGCGAAATCCACTTCACCCTGTAACGGCTGTCCGGCTTGCCAACGCGCCAGGTTGTCGATGAACAACTCACCCATCAAGGCCGGATCGGTAGGCGCCGAGCTGTGGCCGGTGAGTAGCAAACGCGGCGCCGTCCAGAACGGATGGCCTGGCGGCAGAGGCTCTTCACGGCAGACGTCGATCACGGCTGCGGCCAACTGTTTCTGCTCCAGCGCGGCGACCAGATCGGCATCGACCACGGCGACACCGCGCCCGGCATTGATCAGCACCGCCTCCGGGCGGAACTGGGCGAGCAGCCGGGCATCGTACAGATCGCGCGTGGCCGGCGTATCCGGCAGCAGGTTGACCACGTAGTCGGCCCAGGCGACCAACTGCGCCAGTCGATCCATGGCCGCGACCTCAAGAAACGGCATCTGCTCACGCGCCTGGCTGGCAACGCCACGCAGTTCCACCCCAAAGGGCTGAAGAAAGCCGGCCACGGCCTGACCGATATCACCGCAACCGACCACCAGCACGCGGCGCCCGCACAGGCTGCGCGGCAGGCTGTGATCCCAATGCTGCTCGACCTGCGCCGCCAGCCGGGCGAACAGGCGCCGCTCGTGGGCCAGCATATGGCCGAGCACGTATTCGGCCATTACCTGTCCGAAGATGCCGACCGCACGGGTCAGGCGGTAATCACGCGGCAATCCTTCCGCCAACAGCGGCGTGATGCCGGCCCAGGTCGATTGCAACCACTGCGGCCGCGTGCCGTCGCGCAACAGCGGTGCGAGCAGGTCGGGTTGCCCCAGCCACAGGTCGCAGTCGCCGGCGACCACACGCAGCTGTTCGAGCTGCGCGCTGGCGACCAACTGTAGGTCAGGGTAGGCGCTACGGATACGCTCGGCGTAGAACGCATGATCCTCTTCGGCGATCAGCAGGCGCATGACTTACCAGGCCGTTGAAAAACTACCTGCGTTGGCAATACTGCGTTAAAAAAAGCCTCAAAATGCTCATTTACAGCATGTAAACTGCGATTTTTCGGCTTTTTTTGCCTTGTCTTGCCTGCCTCGCCTACGTTTTTCAAGGGCCTGTTACACCGGATCGTTACGGCGCAGCAATTCATCGGGCAGATGCTGAATGTATTCCTCCTCGGGAGGCGGCATCTGCAGGTGATAGCCCTGCTTGTCGAGATTCTCTAGCACGGTGGCGATATCTTCCCGAGACAACTTCCGCTCCGGGCTGAGCACCAGGTCGAAGGCATGCGCAGGCGGGCCGAACACGGCGAGCAGCCCTTCGGGCACACGCTTCAGGGCATCGGCCTTGAGTACGTAGAGGTACATCTCGTTCTTGCGCGGACTCTTGTAGATGGAACAGATGCGTTTCACGCGGACTCTCCTTCAGCGGCCAGGCAGTCAAGCAGCGCCTGCCCCATCAACTCCCGGCGCCAGCCGCGCAGGGAGTCGGGCAATTGATAAGGACCATTGGGATAGCCGCTTTTCAGCAAGGCTTCCAGGGTTTTCTTACGCAGCATCAGCTCGGGCACGATATCCAGGCGCTCGCCCTCACGCTGGCCGACGGCGCGCAGCTTCTTCAACAGCGCAGAGGCTTCGATTGGCAGCGGTTCGGGCAAAGCTTCGGGCCATTGTTCGGGCGGCAGCGCCGCAGCCTCGCGAATCAGCTGCAGCAGCGTCTCCCCGTCCTGACGCACGGTTTTCGGGTGCATGTCCTCGATGCGCGCCAGCGTCACCAGGTTATCCGGCTGGGTACGCGCCAGCGGCCACAGCGAATGCTCGCGCAGCACGCGATTACGCGGCTGGTTGCGCGCCCGCGCCTCGCGCTCGCGCCAGGCGCACAGTGCGCGCAGCACGGCCTGCTGCTGACGCGACAGTTTCCACGCCAGCTTGGCCTCGCGCCAGGCGTCTTCCGGGGCGATCTCACGACCAAGATTGGCGACCAGTTCGGCACCGTCCTCCAGAATCCACTCGACCTTCTGCGGCGCCAGGCGGGCCATCAGGGCGCGGTACACTTCAACGAGATGCAGCACGTCCTCGGCGGCGTAGCGCACCTGCAGCTCAGACAGCGGCCGCTGCAGCCAATCGGAGCGGGTTTCACCCTTGGGCAGCTCGATGTCCAGCAAGGCCTGCACAAGGCGCGAGTAGCCCATAGAGAAACCGAGATTGAGATAACCGGCGGCCAGTTGCGTGTCGAACAGCGGCGTCGGCAGGCTGCCGGTCAGGCGTAGAAAGACTTCCAGGTCTTCACTGCATGAATGCAGCACCTTGACCACGGTCGGCGCTTCGAGCAGCGCGGCGAACGGCCGCCAGTCGCTGATGCGCAGCGGGTCGATCAGGTAGGCGCCGTCGCCAGCGCTGACCTGCAGCAAACCGGCGATGGGATAGAAGGTGTCGACGCGCATGAACTCGGTGTCCAACGCGACGAAGGGCTGCGCCTGCCAGGCAGCGCAATGCTCGGCCAGGCTGGCGTCGTCGAGAATCCAGTGAATGTCGTTAGCCACGCGGCTCTCCCGTCTAGAATGCCGCGCAGTATATATGCCCAGGCCAGCGCACGGGGCAGCAGCCTGCCGCCGATGATGGGAACTGTGTAATCTGTGCCGCGCACCACCTCCGAAACGGAAGAACAACAATGCTGAAGAAACTGCTTGCCCTGGTCGTCATGCTGCTGGCCGCAGCGGCCAGTTACCTGGCCCTGACGCCCAGCCCGATCGATCCGCTGCCCTGGGATGCCGCGCCCGCCCCGGCGATGACTGGAACACTGGAGCCCAACGACACCCTGATGAAAGCCGAGCTGCTGGCGCGCGGCCAGGTGCATGGCCCGGAAGACACCGCCGTCGACAGCCAGGGCCGGGTGTACGCCGGCCTGCATGATGGCCGCATCGTTCGCGTGCTGGAAGACGACAGCCTGGAAACCTTCGCCGACACCGGCGGCCGCCCGCTGGGCATGAACTTCGATGCCAGCGGCAATCTGATCGTCGCCGATGCCTACAAGGGCCTGCTGAGCATCGACCCGCAGGGCGCGATCAAGGTGCTGACCACCGAGGCTGAAGGTCTGCGTTTCGCCTTCACCGATGACCTGGACATCGCCAGCGACGGCACCATCTACTTCAGCGACGCCTCCTCGCGCTTCGAACAGCCGGACTACCTGCTCGATCTGCTCGAGGCACGCCCTCACGGCCGCCTGCTCAGCTACAACCCGGCCAGCGGCGAGACCCGTGTACTGCTGAAAGACCTGTACTTCGCCAACGGCGTGGCGCTGTCGGCGAACGAGGACTTCGTGCTGGTCAACGAAACCTATCGCTATCGCATCACCCGCTACTGGCTCAAGGGCGACAAGGCCGGCCAGCACGACATCTTCATCGACAACCTGCCGGGCCTGCCAGACAACCTGCAGGGCGACCGCAAAGGCACCTTCTGGGTGGCCCTGCCGACCCCGCGCAAGGCCGACGCCGACTTCCTCCATCGCCACCCCTGGCTCAAGTCGCAAATGGCCAAACTGCCGCGTGCCCTTTGGCCGAAGGCGATCCCTTACGGCTTCGCCATCGCCCTCAACGAGCAAGGCGAGATCGTCCGCAGCCTGCATGACACCAGCGGCACGCACCTGCGCATGGTCACCTCGGTGAAGCCGGTAGGCGACTACCTGTACTTCGGTAGCCTGGATAACGATCGCATCGGCAAACTGCAGATTCACTGAGAGTCTGCCCACGATCTTTCGACGAGATTCCACCTGCGAATAGCGGTAAAAAGGCGAAGCGGTCATTCGCGGTGGTGCGCCAAGTTGGTGGGCTGAAGCGGATCGCCGCCCGGCCCACCCTACGGTAGGGTGGGCTTCAGCCCACCAACTTGAAAGACTGCAGGCTCAGACCTTCTGGGCAATCCAGATGGTATGTCGCGTACCCCTGTTGCCATGGGCATACACCTGCACCGCCTCGCCCTTGAAGCCCGCCTTGCGCACCTTCTCCGAAAATGCCCGGTCGGCGCTGGACGACCACACTGCCAGCATGCCCTTGGGCCTCAGCGCCTTGGCGCACTGACGCAGGCCATCCATGCTGTACAGCCAGTCATTACCCTTCTGGGTCAGGCCTTCGGGGCCGTTGTCGACGTCCAGCATGATCGCGTCGTAGCACTGCTCGGCGGCCTGCAGCACCTTGGCGACGTCCTCCTGAATGATCACTGCACGCGGGTCATTCAACGGATAACCGGACTTCGCCCCGAGCGGGCCACGGTTCCACTCGACCACGCCAGGCACCAGCTCGGCCACCGCCACCTCGGCGTCAGGCCCAAGATGCTGTAGCGCCGAGGCCAGGGTAAAGCCCATGCCCAGACCTCCGATCAGCACCCGCACCTGTGGACGACTGGCGATCTGCTTGCAGGGAATCGCGGCCAGGGCATCTTCCGAGCCGTGCATGCGTGTATTCATCAGCTGCCCGCCATCACCACCGGCGATCTTGATGACGAAGTCTTCCCCGTACTCAAACAGGTTCAGCGCACCATTCGTACCCGGGATCGGAGCGGTGTCGAGCAAGACAAAACGTTTCATGCAGAACCAAGACCTGTGTGGCGAGCGTGAGGGCAGGCAGCATGCCTGAATCGGCCGAGCAGCACAGCCCCGCCAGAAATGACGAGGCCCCGCGTTCTCACGCGGGGCCTCGAGTCTACTGCGATGAGCTCAGACCACGCCTTGCGCCAGCATCGCATCGGCGACCTTGACGAAGCCGGCGATATTGGCGCCCTTGACGTAGTTGATGCGGCCATTCTCTTCACCGTGATGGACGCAGGCATGGTGGATGTTCTGCATGATGCCGTGCAGACGCTCGTCCACCTCGCCAGCACTCCAGTGCAGGCGCATGGCGTTCTGGCTCATTTCCAGGCCGCTGGTGGCCACGCCACCGGCATTGGACGCCTTGCCTGGCGCGTAGCAGATGCCGGCCTCGACGAACAGGTCCACCGCTTCCAGGGTCGAAGGCATGTTGGCACCTTCGGCCACGCAGATACAGCCGTTCTTCAGCAGCGCGCGGGCATCCTCTCCGTCCAGCTCATTCTGCGTCGCGCAGGGCAAGGCGATATCGCAGGCCAGGCCCCACGGACGCTGGCCGGCGAGGAACTGCAAGCCGTAATGCTCAGCCATCTCGCGCAGGCGACCACGACGCACGTTCTTCAGCTCCATCAGGTACTGCCACTGTTCGTCGCTCAGGCCGCCCTCGGCGTACAGCGTGCCTTCGGAGTCGGACATCGAAACCACCCGTCCACCCAGCTCCATGACCTTCTGCGCCGCGTACTGGGCGACGTTGCCGGAGCCGGAAATGGCCACACGCTTGTCCTCGAAGCCCTGGTCGATACGCTTGAGCATCTCCTGGGCGAAGTACACGCAGCCATAGCCTGTGGCCTCGGGGCGGATCAGGCTGCCACCGTAGCTCAGGCCCTTGCCGGTCAGCACCGAGGTGAACTGGTTGGACAGACGCTTGTACTGGCCGAACAGATAACCGATCTCGCGGCCACCGACACCGATATCACCGGCAGGCACGTCCAGGTCCGCGCCTATGTGGCGGTACAACTCGGCCATGAACGATTGGCAGAAGCGCATCACCTCGCCTTCGCTCTTGCCCTTGGGGTCGAAGTCCGCACCGCCCTTGCCGCCGCCCATGGGCAGCGAGGTCAGCGAATTCTTGAACACCTGCTCGAAGGCGAGGAACTTGAGCACGCCCAGGTTCACCGAGGGGTGGAAGCGCAGGCCGCCCTTGTACGGGCCGATAGCGCTGCTCATCTGGATACGGTAGCCGCGGTTGACCTGCACCTGGCCACGATCATCGACCCAGGGCACGCGAAACAGGATGGCCCGTTCCGGCTCGACCATACGTTCGAGAATGCCGGCCTCGCGATAGCGCGGATTGGCTTCGAGGAAGGGCCACAGGCTGCGCACCACCTCTTCCACCGCCTGGTGGAATTCCGGCTGATCGGGATCGCGCTGTTTCAGGCGCGCCAGGAAAGAATCGACGGACAACGACATGCGGCACCTCGACACCACAAGACAAAGTGGCCGGCACTCTAGCAGGCAGCAAGGCACCAAAACAGATCAAAATGTCGCCTTGATGAAACTTTTTAGTGCGCCATGCAGTGAGAAAAGATTGAAAAGCCTCTACAGCAGAGTTTTCCCAACTTAATTACGCACCGAATAAGAGCCAAAAGCGCACGAATATCGACCACGACTTGCACCGCTGGCGCCACAACTTTGCCGAATGAAGCTGAACAGGCTCGTTCTTCGTGGGGATCGGATAGCAGGCTAGGCGGTATGATGCCGCAAACCCTGCTATGACACAGGAGACACCATGCCACTCGCTCAACTGATCAGCACGGAATACCTTCAACAACGTCTGGGACAGCAAAACCTGCTGATCCTGGACTGCCGCTTCGCCCTCGAAGACCCGGCCTACGGCCGCCGCAGCTACCTTGATGGGCATATTCCCGGCGCCCACTTCCTCGACCTCGAACAGGATCTGTCCGCTCCGGTGGTCAAGGGCGTCACCGGCCGTCACCCACTTCCCGACCCGAGCGCACTGGTCGAGCGCCTGCGCAGTTGCGGCCTGCGGGCGGACAGCCAGGTGGTGCTGTATGACGATGGCCCCGGCGCCTTCGCCGCGCGCGCCTGGTGGTTGCTGCTGTGGCTGGGCAAACGTGATGGCCTGTACCTGCTCGATGGCGGCCTGAAAGCCTGGCGTGAGGCAGGCCAGGAGCTGACCACAGCGGCACCGAGCAACGTTCCCGGTGATTTTTCCGCGCAACCGGACAACAGCCTGCTGCTGACGGCCGATCAACTGGCCCAGCGTTTGGGCAACCCGGACCTGACCCTGCTCGATGCGCGGGCACTACCGCGCTTTCGAGGCGAGGTCGAGCCGCTCGACCCGGTCGCCGGACACATTCCCGGCGCGCAATGTGCCGTGTTCACCGACAACCTGGGTAACGATGGCCGCTTCCTTGCGCCGACCGCCTTGCGCGAGCGCTTCGACAAGCTGCGCGGAGAACGTCCCCTGGAAAACCTGGTGGCCTATTGCGGCTCCGGCGTCACTGCCTGCCACAACCTGTTCGCCATGAGCCTCGCTGGTTACCCCTTGGCACCACTCTATGCGGGGTCCTGGAGCGAATGGATCACCGATCCGACACGCCCGATAGTCACGGGCGATTGATCGAAGGTTTTAAGCACCAATCGAAATATGCCCAATAACTCAGATCCGAAATCAATTTAAAAACAGACCTTTACAGCTTAAATATCGCACTAGACTTGAGAATGAGCGGCTAACCCCGCTCCCGGTGGGGCCTTTATCGAAGAGCCACTAGAAAAGCTGCCACGCGCCCGGCCCCACCGGCACCCTCCGCGAGGATGCCATGGGAATTGCCGCCTGCGATCTCAGCCAGCATGTGATCCGCCCTACCCTTCTCTATCTCGAACGCCATAGCGCCACGGCCGAAGCGCTGCTGCTGGGAGCTGCGGCCTGTCAGTCAGCACTGGGCAGTGCGCTGGACACCCCGCAAGGTCACGGCCTGTATCGCATCAGTGAACAGCGCCACCAGATACTCTGGGACCAGCATCTGGCCTTCGACCCGGAGCTTGCCAGCCGTGTACGTGGCCTCGCCAGCCAGCACGCCTTTCTTGAAGCTCCACACGTGGAGCTGACGGTCAATCTGCGTTACGCCACGGCCATTGCCTGGCTGCTGGTCGAAAGCGAGAAACTCGAGATGCCAGCCGCCGATGATCTGCCGGCCTTGGGCCGAATCTGGTGCAAGGTTTTTCAGCCCCAGGCTCGTCAACATGACTTTCTCGATGCCTGGCAACGCTGCATCGAGCCCGTCAGCCAGGTGGCCTGACCGAATAGTCAGAAAGTCTAATTCAGAAAATCCGTACATTTTCAAACCAATTGTCCGACAATGCGCTCTATTTAGGGAACTTCAGCGTCTTGGCAGGGGTCAGGAAAAACTGTAGCGTGCGCCCCCGCCTCACCACAGGAGCTTCCCCGTGAGCAAACGTCTTCTCAAGACCGGTCTTGCCGTCGCCATCACCGCCACCTCGAGCCATGGTTTCGCCAGCGGCTTCACCCTCAACGAACAAAGCATTTCCGGCATGGGTACCTCCTTCGCCGGCCGCTCATCATCCGCCGATGACGCCAGCACCGTGTTCGGCAACCCGGCCGGCATGGCGCGCCTCAAGCGCGACGAAGTGTATGTAGGGGCGGCGGCGATTCACGCCAAGAGCGATATCAGCCACGCCAGCGCCAACGCAGGCCCCCTGGCGCTGTCGGGTAGCAACGACGGTGATATGGTGCCGACCACTGGCGTACCCATGGGTTATTACGTCAAACCGCTGGACGACAAGGTCGCCTTCGGTCTGGGCGTATACGTGCCCTTTGGCCTGATGACCGATTACGAGAGCAGCTTCCAGGGCCGCTACTACGCCGACAAGAGCTACGTGCGGGTGATCACCGTGCAGCCGACCTTGAGCTATCGCTTCAATGACAAGCTGTCGGTGGGTTTCGGCCCGACCTTCAACCACATCGAAGGCGAACTCACTTCCTCCGTGCTCAACCCGCTGAGCCCCGGTAGCAATGACGGCAAGGTGAAGGTCAAGGGTGACGACACCGCTGTCGGCTTCAACGTCGGTGTGCTCTACGAGTTCACCCCGAACACCCGCGCAGGCGTGACCTACCATTCGCGCGTGAAGTACGAACTGGAAGGCGATACTCGCGTTTCCGGTAGCGGCGCGCTGGCCGGCATCGCCGGCAAGTACGACGCCAATCTGGACCTGACCACGCCCGAGTCGGTGGACATGTCCATCACTCACGACCTGAGCGATGCGCTGACGCTGTATGTCGGCAGCACCTGGACGCGCTGGAGCCGCTTCAAGGAAATCCGCGTGGAGAACGATTCCACAACGCTGCCGGCCAACCTTTCCACCATCGTCGAAGAGCAGAACTGGCACGACACCTGGGCCCATGCGGTCGGTCTGTCGTACAAGGTCAGCCCGCAGTGGACGCTGCGCACCGGTATCGCCATCGACCAATCGCCGACCAACAACGTCGACCGCTCGCCGCGCGTGCCCTCCGGTGACCGCACCATCTTCAGCGTCGGCGCCGGCTGGAGCCCCAATCAGGACATGACCATCGACGTGGCCTACTCCTACCTGCAGGAAGAGTCGGTGGACGTGAACCACGTCAGCGCTACCCGTGGCACCTACAGTGCGCGCTACAAGAACAGCGCTCATGGCCTGGGGGCTTCACTCAGCTATCGCTTCTAATCGAGGCGCGGCTTTGGCTAAACTTACGCGGCAGAACAACAATAAAAGCCGCGTGAGAACATCATGACTGCCCTCTGCACCACCCTGCCCGACAATCTTCGCCTGCTGCTGGTCGACGACCACCGCATCTTTCTCGACGGCCTCTCCCTGGCCTTGTCGCCACTGAGCCAGAACCTGCAGATCCACACCGCGCACAGCGCTGCAGAAGCGGAGCAGTGCTTGCGTCAGCATGACTACGACCTGATCCTGCTCGACCTGCGCCTGCCTGACGAGCCCGGCATCGAACTGTTGCAGCGCTGGCTGGCGCGCGGCGAGAGCACGCCGGTGGCGATTCTCAGCGCCAGTGATTCCGCGCTAGAGGCTCAGGCGGCGCTGGCCGCCGGCGCACTCGGCTTCATCCCCAAGAGCTCCGATGGCAACGCCCTGCGCCAGGCGGTGACCCGCGTCTTGCTGGGCGAAACCCTGCCGGCGCCAAGCAGCTCATCACCGCTGACACCCAGGCAGTTGGAGATTCTCCAGTTATTGGCAGAAGGCTTGCCGAACAAGGCCATCAGCCGCGAGCTGGGTCTGGCCGAAGACACGGTGAAAACGCACCTCAAGGCGCTGTTCGAAACCTTCGCCGTGCATACCCGCACCGCCTGCGTCAGCGCTGCCCGTCAGCGCGGCTGGCTGTGATCAGGTGAGTGCCTGGCGTGCCTGCAACTGAGTGGCCAGCACCTGGCGCAAACGCGCCGGCAACAGGGGCTTGCCCAAGGGAATGACGTGCGCCGGCAGGCAGCGTTCATGCAGTTCCGGGCTCAGATCAGCAGTGATCAACAACGCCGGCAACATCTGCCCTGCCGCCTCACGCAATCGCTCGATGGCCTGCAGCCCGTCGCCCCGCTCGGCTAACCGATAGTCGCTGATCAGCAACTGCGGCGCCTCCTGGCGCAGAGCCTGCAGCGCACCGGCCAGATCGGCGCAGGCCTGCACCTCGCAACCCCAGCGACGCAGCAAGCCGGCCAGGGCTTCGCGCCCAGTGGCGTCGTCTTCGAGCAACAGGATGCGCCCGCGCAATGCCAGCGCAGCATCAACGCGTGGCGCCGGCGCCGGTACCTCGGCCAACGGCAGGCGCAGGACGAAACGCGCACCGGCGTCAGGTCGGGAATGCAGCCGCAGGGGATGCTCCAGCACCTCAGCCAGCTGCCGCACGATGGCCAGGCCGAGACCGAGACCGCGCTCGGCATTGCGCCCGGGATTGTCCAACTGACGGAACTCCTCGAACACCAGCGCCTGTTCCGCCTCGCTGAGACCGCGGCCATCGTCCGCCACCTCCAACACGATCTCGTCGCCATCACGCCGTGCACTCAACTTCAGGTGCTGCGCCTGTGCGTGCAGCAGCGCATTGTTGAGCAGATTGCGCAGCAGTCGCTCCAGCAACAGCGGATCGCTGTACACCCCGTAGTCGTCACAGTGCAGCTCAAGTTGCAGCCCTTGTTGCTGCGCCTCTGGAGCCACTTCGGCAATCAGCCGCTCGAGCAATGGGCGCAGGGCGAACACATGTGGCCTGGCCTGCACGCCACCGGGCAAGGTCAGGCGGGTGTAGTCGAGCAACGATTGCAGCAGACGCCCCAGCTGCTCTACCGAAGCGGCCAGACGCGCGCTGATGCGCCGGGTTTGCTGGTCACCGCCCTGTTCCACCAGGTGTTCGGCGTATAACCCCATGGCGTTGAGCGGCTGGCGCAGGTCGTGACTGGCAGCCGCCAGCAGACGCAACTTGCGCGCGTCATCGGCTTCGGCGCGCTGGCGCGCCAGGTCGAGCAGGCGCAGGTTCAGCCAGGCACCGCGCTGACCGTGCTCCTGCATATAAGCACCGACGCTGCCGATCAGGTTGGCACAGAACAGAAACAGGCCCTGATAGGCCAGCTCACCGCCGGTTTCGCCGAACAGCACACCCACACCGATGAACAACAGGCAGAAGCTCCAGCTGCACAGACTGATCGCGCGGAACGACAGCCCAAGCAGGGCGTAGCCGAACAACAGGACGAGGAACAGGCCGTCGTAGGGCATCGCCACGCCCTGCTGCCAGCACAGGTGCACGATCAACGCGACGCTGACACCGTTGACCCAGTAGGCGGCGGCATAGACCAATGGCACCCTGGCAGGCGGTGCTTCGATCCGGCGACAGTAGAAAAAGGACAGCGCCAACACCGCCAGTGCGAGCAGGCGCAGCGGTAACACCGAGAGACTGACCGTCAGCGGCATCAGCAGAAAATCCAGCAGCGCATAGATCAGCTGGAACAAGGCTGCCGTGGGGGCGATCAGGGGCAGACGCCGACGAATGCGCTGCACCCGATGCTCGGCAAAACCCGCCTCCAGCTCGGCGACGAAACGCAACGAGCGATAGCCTCGGCGCTGCTGGGCCAACAGCAGGCGCTCGCTCATGGGCGGTATCCGTCAGGGGTCGAGCGGCTCCGGTTGCTTCGCGGCAATGGCGTCATAGGTTTCCACACGGTGTCGGTCTTCACTGCTGAACAGCCGCTCGCGCAACTGGCGCTGCAGCTGCTCGCCATCTGCCTCGCTCAGCCCCCGACCCTGTAGGCTGGCCAACTCATTGCGATAGGCCTGGTAGTGCTGCTGCCAGTCGCGCTCGCGACGCTGCTCATCGAGCAGACGCTGCACGGTGTCCGGATCATAGGTCATCGCCAGGAACTCGCGCACCTGTTGCTCGTCCGCACCATCACGCCAGAGTTGCTCGCTGCGCTGCAGTTGCTCCTGGGCCAGTTGCTGGCGCTGCTCACTTTCGCGCAGCGCATCGGGCAGACGCTCACGCAACTGTTCGAGCAGTTGCGTGCGCTGCGCCTCGCCGAGGTCATCACGCTGCTGCACTGCCAAGCTATCGAGGGTGTAACGGGCATAGGCCTGTTCGGCGCCGAACAGCGCTTCCTGCGCAGCTGCAGAGAAATGTGCGCGGCGCAGCTCGTCCAGGCGCGCGAAAGCCGACTGCAGAGCCTGTAGCTGCGCCTGCGGCTCGACCTGCTGCCTTGCATCCAGTGGTTGCTGCATCAGCGCCATGCTGGCGCGCTTGTAGTCAAGGTAATCACCGAGCAGGCTGATCATCTGCCCGAGTGCGGGCTCCGGCAGGCGCCGGCCGGCATCGGCCAGCAGGGCCTCGATCACCGCATCGAGCCCGGAATGATCGACCGCGCTGAGGAAGTAATCGAAGTAATCGCGAACCGCCAGATCCAGCAGCAGATTGCCGGCCGCGTCGGTACGCAGCTGGCCATCCACCTCGGTACCGGCCAGGCTGGGCAAGGTCACGGCTATTGACGGTTGCGCCTCGGCGGGCGCCTTGGCGGGGGAAGTCGAAGCCTGCTCGATCAACGACTGCCGTGACGGCACGGCGACAGTGGTAGCAGGCTGCGCTTCAGGCACTGCTGCCGGCCAGCGCCAGTACAGGGTAAGGCCGCCAGCGACCACCACGGCAACCAGGGAAAGACTGAAGAATTTGGACATGCGACCTCACTGCGGCGAGTTGCCCCGCCGCGTTCACCGGGATCAGACGCCCTTGTTCTTCAGGCGGTTGGCGTGCTGGCGATACAGCGACACCGGTTCGGTCCAGCCACGAATGCCGAACAGGTGGTTGATCGCATCGACGTGGTTCATGTTGTAGCTGTCGTCGATCACCTGCCCCAGATAGGTGGAACATACGCCCACCAGACCGTCGTTCTTCTCGCTGCCGAACACCAGGCCGGTGAAGGCCAGGAAGGGATCGGCCGCATCGAGCACGTTGGTATAGGCGGCATTACCGGTCCAGGAGTAGTAGCGGATGCTGTGACCGCGCACGTTGTGCACTTCGGTGGACTTGGCGCAGTAGCTGCTGGTGTTGACGCCCCACGGGTGGCGACTGTTCAGCGCACTGGTGCCCGCGGTGGTCAGGGTGCCCAGCGCGTTGATACCGTTTTGCGGGTTGCTTGAGCCAGACAGCAGATTGATCACCGCACCGAGGGCGTTGGCGATGGCATTGGCGCCGCCTTCGATACCGCTACCCGGTGGCAGCACGCCGCGCACCACATCGGCGACCTTGGAGCCCTTGTTGACGCCGTTGATCGAGGTCACCGAGGCCACCAGATCCGGCCGCAACGAAGCCGCAACGCGCGAGGTCGGCGAGCCCTGACTGTGGCCGATCAGGTTGACCTTGCCGCCTCCGCCTGCGGCCCAGGGCACGATCTGCCGGGCCAGCTCGGCGCCGCGCTGCTCGCTGTCATTGAAGGCAGCGACACTGGCGACGTGCACCCGGGCGCCATCGCGCTCTAGGTTCCAGGGAATGGTATGGAAGTAATTGACCAGCCCGCCGATGGTATTGAACCCGGTCACGCCGTGTACCAGCACGATCGGATACTTGGTCTTGGTGTAGTTGGCCTGGGCCTCGACGGCGCCAAGCAGAGCGAGTGTTGCCAGGGCAGCGGTATAGACGCGACGCATGGGTGCCTCCTTATTGTTCTTGTAGGGCACGCCGGGTGAACTGCGTCCGGCGCCTGGCCAGTCTAGGCAGGCAGACGGACAAGGCCCATCGCCCAGATGGGTGAAGGGCCGTGAAGCGGGACGGAATCAGGGTTGCGAGGCGATCGCCTTCTCTACGGCGGCAATCAGCTCGGGATCGTCAGGCTTGGTCAGGCTGGAGAAACTCGCCACCACCTTGCCCTGACGGTCGACCACGTACTTGAAGAAGTTCCAGCGCGGCTGCCGGCTCTGCTCGGCCAGGCCCTTGAACAACGGGATGGCATTGGCACCGGAAACCGGCTGCGGTTCGGTCATGGCGAAGGTCACGCCGTAGTTGACGTAGCAGACGGTGGCCGTTTCCTTGCTATCGGCGGATTCCTGGCGGAAGTCGTCGGACGGCACGCCCAATACCTCCAGTTCCTGATCCTTGTACCGCTGGTAAAGCGCTTCAAGCCCTTTGAATTGCGGGGTGAAGCCGCAAAAGCTGGCGGTATTGACCACCACCAGCGGCTTGCCCGCGTACTGACAGAGCTCGATGTTTTCACCTTTGGCGCGCAGCTTGGGCAGTTCGCCCTGGAGCATGGCCGGACACTCTGCGGCCAGCACCGGCAACGCCAGGCTGGAGAGCAAAAGTGAACAGGCAAGACGACGAATAGACATGGCAGTGACCTCGGGCAATGACGCGATTCCACCACGCTACTCGCAGGCCCAGACGCAAGCAACTCGGGTCTGTACGAAAAGTCGTCGAGCGAAGGTCAGGCGATACCGATGGCGGCCCCACAAAAACGGGTGAGGAACGGACTGGGCTCGCATTCGAGTTTACGAGTTGTAAATGAGCATTCGACCGGGCTGGCGTTCCAGCCCGTTTTTAACGCAGCATCAACGAGCGCAGGCACTTATCGTGCAGAACCTAGCAGATACCGATGCCCAACTGCAGCAAAGCCAACCCACCCTGGCGCCAGCCCCACCAGGCCAGCGCCAACAGTAGACCAAAGCCCAGCGTCAGGCCGGCGAACAGCAGTACCCTGTGGCTCACGCCGGCGCACCTTGCAGCCGCGCCACCGGCACCTCACGCACCGGCCAGTTCAGCGCGGCAGCCATCACACTCAGGCCGATGGAGATCTGCCAGACCAGGTCGTAGTTGCCAGTGGTGTCGTAGAGGTAGCCGCCCAGCCAGCCACCGAGGAAGGAACCGAGCTGGTGGAACAGGAAGACGATACCGCCGAGCATCGACAGGTTGCGCACGCCGAACAGGGTCGCCACGGTACCGTTGGTCAGCGGCACGGTCGACAGCCACAGCAGGCCCATGGCGATACCGAACAGGTAGGCACTCCACTGCGTCAGCGGTGCCACCAGGAACAGCGTGATCACCACACCGCGCAGCAGATACAGCGCACTGAGCAGGCGCGGCTTGGACATGCGTCCACCGAGCCAGCCGGCGATGTAGGTGCCAAAGATATTGAACAGGCCGACCAGCGCCAGCACCGTGGTACCGGTCAACGCCGGCAGGTGGTGATCGACCAGATAGGCCGGCAGGTGCACGGCGACGAATACCACCTGAAAGCCACAGACGAAGAAACCCAGCGCCAGCAGCCAGAAACCGGAGTGGCTGGTGGCCTCGCGCAGCGCTTCGACCAGCGTCTGCTGCGGACCATTGGTCACTGGTGGCGGCGTCTCCTTGATCATCGCCGCCAGCGGAATCATCAACGCCACCAGCAGCCCCAGGGCCAGCAGTGCTGCCGACCAGCCGAGCCAGCTGATCAGGCCGAGCGTGCCCGGCAGCATGGCGAATTGACCGAAGGAGCCGGCCGCCGCAGCAATGCCCATGGCCATGCTGCGTTTTTCCACCGGCACGGCGCGACCGACCACGCCGAGAATCACCGAGAACGACGTGCCGGACAGACCGATGCCGATCAACAGGCCAGCGCTCAGCGACAACGACAGCGGCGAGTCGGCCATACCCATGCACACCAGACCCAGCACGTAGAGCACGCCGCCGATGACGATGGCCTTGCGCGCGCCGAAACGGTCGGCCAGAGCACCGGTGATCGGCTGGGCCAGACCCCAGATCAGGTTCTGCAGGGCGATGGCGAAGGCGAATACCTCACGGCCCCAGCCAAATTCCGCACTCATCGGCGGCAGGAACAGGCCGAAGCCATGGCGCGTGCCGAGCGACAGCGCCAGGATCAGCGATGCGCCGAGCAGCAGCCAGGTGGTTGAACGCCATGCAGTTGTCATCGGTATCTCCAGCGGACGGTCGCCTGCGACCGTGTAGGCAGTGATGCGGCCATCAGGCCAGTTCTTCGAGCAGCCTCATCAGCTCGGCACGACGATCTGCGCCTAACCGGGCATTGAGTTCACGCTGCACCTGTTCCCACAGCGGCAGCGCCTGTTCGATGCGTTGCAGGCCGGCTTCTGTGAGCCGTACCTCGCGAGCGCGCAAATCGCGCCCTTCTCCCAGTTGCACCAGCCCCTGTTCCTCCAGCACCCGCAGGTTGCGCCCGAGCGTGCTGCGATCCAGCCCCATGGCGTCGGCGAGCAGGGAAATGCTCGGTTGACCGAGCCGCTGCACATGACGCAACAGGGAAAACTGCGCAGCACCGAGCCCGACGGCCGCGAGGGCATCGTCGTAACGGCGGGTGACACCGCGGCTGGCGCGGCGCAGTTGGGTACAGAGACAGGAGGTCGGCAACATGGATACAGGTATATACCCGCATCGGCGATTGGCACTCATACAGTTGCCCACCGCATCGCCATAACAGTTGAGATCAGAGACTCAGGGCCAGCGTCAGGAGCACGGCGGACTCGGCCAGTTCGACCAGTGCACCGGCGGTATCTCCGGTAGTGCCACCCAGGCGTAGCAGCAACGCGCGGCGTAGCCAGACGAACAGCAGCAATGCCGTGGCCAACGCCAGCAGCCCCGCCCAGCCGAACAGCAGCATGCCCAGTAGATGCACGCCCAGCACCCAAGGCAGTTGCCCGCGTGGCAGATGATCGACCAGGGCCTGACCCAGCCCACCGGCCCGCACGTAGGGCGTGGTTGCCAGCAGCAACGGCAACAGGCTGCGCCCCAGCCAGGGCAGCAGCAACAGGTAGATACCCTGTCCGACCTGCAGGAGCGTGAATAATGCGGCGAACTTGAGCAGTAACAGCAGCACCAGCACTACCACCGCAATGGGACCGCTGCGCGGGTCCTTCATGATCGTCAGAGTGCGCTCGCGATCACCGAAACCGCCGACCCAGGCATCAGCGGTATCGGCCAGGCCGTCCAGATGCAGGCCGCCGCTCAACCCCACCCACAACGCCAGAATGATCGCCGCTTGCAATAACGCCGGTGTCTGCCCCAACAGCAGATGAGCGCCCCACAGCAGCAGGCCGAGCAGCAGCCCCACTAGTGGGTACCAAAGCAGCGAGCGCCCCACCTGCTCGGGCGTGGGCATGCCCGGCAGGCTGACCGGCAGACGAGTGAGGAACTGCAGGGCGATCAGCAACGCGATCATGGCAACTCAGCCAGTTGCCCATCGGCATCCAGGCTCAGACGAAAACGCTGGGCATAGCCGACGTTGACCTGCAGCAGATCCTGGCGTGGCAGGCCACGCGCGCGCGCCAGCAGCAGGCGCATCACACCGCCGTGAGTGATCAACAGCAGCCGCTCTCCCGCATGGCGCTGCTGCAAGCGCCGCAAGGCAGCCAGCACACGCGCTTCGAACTGCAGCAACGGCTCGCCATTAGGCGGTGTGAACGCATAGGGATCGGCCCAGAAGCGACCCAGCGCCTCAGCATCGCTGTCCATCAGCTGTGCAGCAGTGCGCCCTTCCCAATCACCGAAATGCAGCTCTTGCAGATCCGCCTCGTAGTGCAGCGGCAAGGCATTGGCCAGCGCGACTTCCTCGGCAAACCGCGCGCAACGCTGCAGTGGCGAGCTGATCAGGCGATCCCAGGGGCCGGCGTCCTGCACCGCTGCGCGCAGTTGCGTCCAGCCCTGCTCGGTCAGCGCATCATCCAGGCTGCCACGCAGCCCACCGCCCAGCTCGGTTTCACCGTGACGCAGCAATTCCAGATGCAGCATCAGCTCGGCCTTTCGGCGACAGCCGCTTCGGCGAAGGTCGCCATCTGTCCGTGCAAGGCACAGGCCAGGCGCAGCAGCGGTACCGCCAACGCGGCGCCGCTGCCCTCACCCAGACGCAAACCCAGCTCCAATAGCGGCTCGGCCGCCAGCGCCTGCAGCACGCGCACATGACCGGGCTCGGCACCGTGATGGGCGAACAGCAGCCAGTCGCGGCAGCCAGGGTTCAGGCGCACGGCGAGCAATGCCGCAACGCTGCAGATAAAGCCATCGACCAATACCGCGATACCCTGCTGCGCGGCGGCCAGGTAGGCGCCGGTGAGCGCGGCGATCTCGAACCCGCCCAGGTGGATCAGCGCCTGCAATGGCCCGTCGATCTGCGCCCGGTGCAGGGCCAACGCGGCATCGATCACCCGCGCCTTGTGCGCCACACCCGCGCCATCCAGCCCGGTGCCGGGACCTGCCAGCTCGCTCGCCGGGCAACTCAGCAGCCAGCAGGCCAGCGCTGCCGCCGCGGTGGTGTTGCCGATGCCCATCTCGCCACCGACGAACAGGTCGCAACCGCTAGCACGCGCGCGTTGGATGCTGTCGCGGCCGGCCTCCAGGCAAATCATCGCCTGGGCCAAGGTCATGGCCGGATCACGGGCGAAATTCTGCGTACCAGCACCGACCTGCAGATGGCGCACGCCAGGCAGCGGCGGCAAGGGTTCAGCAGTACCCAGGTCGATCACCTCGAGCGCCGCATCCAACTGACGCGCGAGCACACTGATCGCCGCACCGCCAGTGACGAAGTTGGCCAGCATCTGCCCCGTCACCGCCTGCGGGTAGGCGGAAATCCCTTCGGCCACCACGCCATGATCACCGGCAAAGATGGCGATCGACAGTTTGTCCAGGCTCGGCCGCTCGCGCCCCTGCAATGCGGCCAGATGGATCGCGAGACTCTCCAGCCGCCCCAGCGAACCCGCCGGCTTGGTCAATTGCTGCTGACGCGTCTCGGCCTTGACCCGCGCAACATGATCGAGCGGCTGACAAGGCCCTTGCCACCATTGCAGACTCATAACGCCTCCCCCTTCAACACCATGGGCAAACCGGCGACGGTGAACAGCACGCGCTGACTGCGCTCGGCCAGCGCCTGGTGCAGCCAGCCGGCCTCATCGACATAACGGCGGGTGAGCTCGCCCAGCGGCACCACACCCAGCCCGGTTTCGTTACTGACCAGCAGGGTTCGCCCGGGCAGCCCATCCACGCAGCCGAGCAGCGCATCGCGTTCGGCTGCCAGCCGAGCCGGATCGTCCTGCATCAGCAGGTTGGTCAGCCACAGGGTCAGGCAGTCCACCAGCAGGCAACGGCCGGGCGCGGCCTGTTCGCCCAGCACATGGGCCAGCGCCAGCGGCTCCTCGACCAGCGCCCAGTGCGCCGGGCGACGCGCGCGATGCTGAGCGACGCGCGCATTCATCTCGCCATCGAGCGGCTGGCTGGTGGCGATGTAAACGACTTCCAATCCGGACTCGTCGGCCAGCTTCTCCGCCAGCCGGCTCTTGCCGGAACGGGCACCGCCGAGGATCAATTCAAGCATGCTTCCATCCACATTCATTCAGCCCTGCAGGAGCGAGCTCTGCTCGCGAACCGTACGGGACATAAAAGCCTCGCGAGCAGAGCTCGCTCCTACAGGCTGCAAAGCGCTCTGAGTTTTTCAGTATCCAGATGCAGTTCCACCTGGTCCGCCAGGCGTTCGATATCGCGCTCGCGCAACGCCTGGTAGTCCACCGTCTGCACCTCCTGCAGCCCGGCCCAGCGCAACAGTGCGGCAAGCGCCGAGGGTTGCTCGAACAGGCCGTGCAGGTAGGTGCCGAGCACCTGACCATCGGCGCTGAGACCGCCATCGCTGCGACCGTCGTCAAGGTGCACGGCGCCGTTGAGGCCCGGACCACGACTGACGCCGGCATGAATCTCGTAGCCGCTGACATCAGCCTGCTCCAGGCACAGCCGGCCGCGGACGTTACGCAGCTGTTTTTCCGGCTCAAGCAGCGTCTCGAAATCCAGCAGGCCGAGGCCCTCGCTGCTGCCGGCAGCGCTTTCCAGGCCGTGCGGGTCGTGAATCTGCCGGCCGAGCATCTGCAGGCCACCACAAATGCCCAGCAGCTTGCCGCCGTAACGCAGGTGGCGAGTGATGGCGGCGTCCCAGCCCTGCTCGCGCAGCCGCGCGAGATCGGCGCGCACACTCTTGGAGCCGGGCAGGATGATCAGGTCGGCCAGCGGGATGGCCTGGCCTGGCCCGACGAAGGTCAGTTGCACCTGCGGGTGTAGCCTTAGCGGGTCGAAATCGGTGTGGTTGCTGATACGCGGCAACACCGGCACCACCACGCGCAGCGCCTGCGCGTCCTTGGCCTGCTGACGGGTATCGACGGCGTCCTCAGCTTCCAGGTGGAAATCCATCAGATACGGCAGCACGCCGAGCACCGGCTTGCCGGTACGCTGCTCGAGCCAGTCCAGCCCCGGTTTGAGCAACGCGACATCACCGCGAAAACGATTGATCACGAACCCTTGGATGCGCGCCTGTTCGCTCGGGCTGAGCAGCTCCAGGGTGCCGACCAGGTGGGCGAACACGCCGCCCTTGTCGATGTCGGCAATCAGGATTACCGGGCAATCCACCGCCTCGGCAAAGCCCATGTTGGCGATGTCGCCGGCGCGCAGGTTGATCTCGGCCGGCGAGCCCGCACCCTCGACCAGCACCAGTTGATGACGCGCGAGCAAGCGGGCGTGTGACTCCAGCACAGCCGCCATGGCCACCGGCTTGTAGCCGTGATAGGTCAGCGCCTGCATATTGCCGATGGCGCGGCCGTGAATGATCACCTGGGCGCCCATGTCGCTGTTGGGCTTGAGCAGCACCGGGTTCATGTCGGTGTGCGGCGCCAGGCCGGCCGCTTGCGCCTGTACCGCCTGCGCCCGGCCGATCTCACCGCCATCGGCGGTTACGGCTGAGTTAAGCGCCATGTTCTGCGGTTTGAACGGCGCCACGGACACGCCCTGGCGCCGTACCCAGCGACACAGCGCCGTCACCAGTGTGCTCTTGCCGGCATCGGAAGTGGTGCCCTGCACCATCAGGGTGGCCATCAGGGCGTTTCCTCGAGACTGGCCAATATCGGCGCGCATTCCAACAGACCCTGCTCCAGCCGCAGCCAGCCTGCCTCGTCCGCCGGCAGGCCGAAGCGCAGGCTGTCCAGCTCGGCGAACAGGCGCACCAGGATGCCCCGCCGCGCCAGCAGCTCGACGCAGGGCACGGCGCGACGGGTGCAGCAGAACTGGAACAGCGACGAGCCACCGGTCGACGGCAAGCCACAGTCACGCAGCAGCGCCTTCAGGCGCTCGCCGTCAGCCAGCAGGCGCTCACGCTGGCGGCGCTGCCCCTCGCCATCGACCAGCAGGCTGCGCGCCACGCTGCGCGCCGGACCGCTGACGGTCCAGGGTCCGAGCAGCGCCTCCAGCTCATCCAGCAAGGCCTGTGCGGCCAGGACAAAACCCAGACGCAGACCAGCCAGGCCGAAGAACTTGCCGAACGAGCGCAACACGATCAGCCCCGGCATGTCGCTGTAGGCGGCCAGGCTGTGCTCCGGCGTGCAATCGATGAAGGCTTCGTCGACCACCAGCCAGCCGCCGCGCTCGGCCAGTTCATCGTGCCAGTCGAGCAGGCGCGCCGGCTCGATCAGGCGGCCGGTCGGATTGTTGGGGTTGACCACCAGCAGTACATCCACTTGCGGCAGCGCGCGATGCACCGAGCCCTCGCTCAGCTTGATCACCCGATGCCCCTCGCGTCGCCAGGCGGCGGCGTGCTCGGCATAGGTCGGTGCGAGGATACCCACGCTGCTGTTCGCGCGCAGACGTGGCAGGGCCTGGATCGCCGCCTGCGAGCCGGCTACCGGCAGCAGGCTGACGGCGCCGTAATAATCGCGCGCCGCCTGCTCCAGGCCGTCGTCCGCTTCAGGCAGGCGCGCCCAGGCAGAGCCCGGTACCGCCGGCAGATCCCAACCGTAGGGGGCGACCCCGGTGGACAGATCCAGCCAGTCCTCCAGTGGGATGCCATAGCGCTGCGCCGCTGCGCGCAGACGACCTCCATGTTCAAGCACCCAGCACCTCCCAGACGATCAGGCATAACAGCCACAAGCCAACACCGGCGATAACCCTGTTCATCGCCCGTTCGATATCCCGCGCCCGCGGCGGTGGGCCTTCGCCCAGTTGTGGGCGTTCATGCACCTCGCCGTGATACTCGGCCGCACCGCCCAGACTAACGGCCAGGCTTCCGGCACCAGCAGCCATCACCGGGCCAGCATTGGGACTGTCCCACAAGGGCGCCTGCCGGCGCCAGCAGCGCAGGGCCAGGGCAGTACGCCCAAGCAGCGCATAGGTCAGCGCCACCAGGCGCGCCGGGATGTAATTGAGCACGTCATCGATCTTCGCCGCGGCCCAGCCAAAACGCTCGAAGCGTTCGTTGCGATAGCCCCACATGGCATCGAGCGTGTTGCTCAGGCGGTACAGGACGACGCCCGGCGCGCCAGCGACGATGAACCAGAACAAGGCGGCGAACACGGCGTCGGAGCCGTTCTCCAGCACCGATTCGGTGCCGGCACAGGCCACCCCGGTTGCGTCCAGCTCGGCGGTATTGCGGCTGACCATCCAGCCGACGCGCTCGCGCGCCAGGGCCAGGTCACCCAGACGCAGCGCGCGGGCCACCGGCTGCGCGTGCTCGTACAGGCTGCGCAGGCCAAGGGCGAAGTACAGGGCGAAGATCTCCACCGCCCAGCCAAGCGAGGTCAGGTGCACCAACAGCCAGGTAAGCAGGGTCAACGGCAGCACCGCCAGGCACCAGGCCGTTACGCCATGGCTGCGCCAGCCGCCACCGGCCGGGTTGAAGCGCTGCTCCAGGCGCCCCGCCAGGCGGCCGAAGGCCACCAGCGGATGCGCGCGCCTGGGCTCGCCCAGCACGGCGTCCAGCGCCACGCCGGCGCAGGTGATCAGCGCCAGGCTCATCGTTCACTCACCAGATGATCCCCATCGATTCTCGAACAACAATTCCGATAGCGGTCGGGGCGTGGCCCAACCCTCCTCCACCAGCATCGGCTTTTCGTAAAAGGCTTGAACCGGCCCCAGGCACAGCAGCGCTACCGGCTTGCTGCCCGCCGGCATGCCCAACAACGCGGCCAGCGCCTCGGGGTCGAACAACGATACCCAACCGAGCCCGAGCCCTTCGGCACGCGCAGCCAGCCACAGATTCTGAATGGCGCAGGCCACCGAGGCCATATCCATTTCCGGCAGGGTGCGTCGTCCAAAGACATGCGCGTCGCGTCCCTCCATCAGCGCCACCGCCAGTAGCTCGGCGCAGTCGCGAATACCCTCGACCTTCAGCCGCATGAACTCGTCACTGCGCTCGCCGAGGGCCTCGGCAGTGCGCACCCGCTCGGCCTCCACCAGCTCATGAATGGACTCACGCAGTTGCGGGTCACTGACGCGCACAAAGCGCCAAGGCTGCATCAGGCCAACGCTCGGCGCGTGGTGCGCCGCTTCGAGCAGCCGCGCCAGGATCTCCGCTGGCACCTCGCCGCCGCTGAAATGACGCATATCGCGGCGCTCGGCGATGGCGCGATACACCGCCGCGCGCTCCTCATGGCTGAAGGCATGCTCGCTCATGGGCGTAACAGCGCGGCGGCCGCCTCCGGGTTGGACGGCAGGTAGAAGTGGATATAGCTGGCGGTGAGTCGCCCCAGGCGATAAACCGCCTCAGCCACCGGCTTGCCGTTCGGGCAGCGACCGAGCGCCAGAGGCTGCAAGGGACTTTCCAGCCGCGAGTGATGGTAACTGTGGCCACGTAGCTCGCCTTCGGGCAGCGTCACCTGCTGCAAGGCCAGGGCGGTCAGCCGTGGCTGCAAGGCCGCGCTGCCGCTGAGCAAGCCGAGCATGCGCCCGCTGGCGCCTTGCTTGTCGCGCAGTTCATCGAGCAGATAGAGCATGCCGCCACATTCGGCGAGCAGCGGCTTGCCGGCCTGGTGATGGGCGCGGATCGCCGCGGCCATGGCCTGATTGCCTTCCAGCTCGGCCAGGTACAGCTCCGGATACCCGCCCGGCAGATAAAGGCTGTCCACCTGCGGCAGCTCGTGATCGGCCAAAGGTGAGAAGTAATGCAGCTCAGCGCCGAGCGCCTGCAACAGGTCGAGGTTGGCCTGATAGAGAAAGGCGAACGCCGCATCGCGCGCAATGCCGATGCGTACGCCAGCCAACAGCGGCGCCAGCTCATCGAGCTGTGGCGCGGCGAAGCTCACCGCAGTCGGCAGGTCGACGTTGGCACTGGCCGCCAGCGCGTCGGCCGCGGCGTCCAGACGTGCGTCCAGATCGGCCAACTCGCCCGCCTGCACCAGCCCCAGATGGCGGCTGGGCAACTCCACCGCGGCGCTACGCGGCAAGGCGCCGAACCAGCGAATGCTCGCTGGCAGCGCATCACGCAGGATATCGCCGTGGCGCGTGCTGGCGACGCGGTTACCGAGCACCCCGGCAAAGGGCAAGTCCGGCTGGAAGGTGGCAAGCCCGTGGGCCAGGGCGCCGAAGGTCTGCGCCATGGCCGCACCGTCGATCACGCCCAGCACCGGCACGCCGAAATGGCGCGCCAGGTCGGCGGCGGACGGCTTGCCGTCGAACAGGCCCATGACCCCTTCGATCAGGATCAGATCGGCCTCGCCGGCGGCCTGCCATAGCAGGCGAAGGCTCTCTGCTTCGCCGACCATGGCCAGATCGAGCTGGTACACCGGCGCGCCACTGGCGCGGGCATGGATCATCGGGTCGAGGAAGTCCGGGCCGCACTTGAAGACCCGCACACGCCGCCCCTGGCGGGTATGCAGGCGCGCCAGCGCGGCGGTGACGGTGGTCTTGCCCTGACCGGAAGCCGGTGCGGCAATCAATAGTGCCGGACAGTGACGTGTGGTCATCAGAATTCGATGCCCTTCTGTGCTTTTACCCCGGACTTGAATGCGTGCTTGACCAGGCTCATCTCGGTGACCGTGTCGGCCGCCTCAAGCATGCCTGGCAACGCGCCACGGCCGGTCACCACCACATGCTGCAGCAGCGGCCGGGCCTCGATATCAGCCAGCACCGTGTCCAGCTCGAGATAGCCATGCTTGAGGGCGATGTTCAGCTCATCCAACACCACTAGGCCGATCGACTCATCGCTGAGCAGATGCCGGGCCACCGCCCAGGCTTGCTGCGCCTTGGCGATATCACGCTGGCGATCCTGGGTTTCCCAGGTGAAGCCTTCGCCCATCACGTGATAGCTGACTTCCTCGGGAAAACGGCGGAAGAAGGTTTCTTCACCGGTGCTGGCCGCCCCCTTGATGAACTGCACCACGCCGACCTTGATGCCATGGCCAAGGGCGCGCGCGACCATGCCGAAGGCGCTGCTGCTCTTGCCCTTGCCATTGCCGCTGTGCACCAGCAGCAGGCCGTATTCGTCCTGGGCCTGGGCGATCTTTTCGTCGATCAGGGCTTTCTTGCGTTGCATGCGCGCCTTGTGGCGGGCGTCGCGTTCGGCGGTCTCACTCATGCTGTGCTCCTGCACGTCAGGCACCCGCGCCGCCTGTTCCTCGAACAGTACGAACGGCAATGAGGAAGAAGATCGCGATGATCCGCACGCACTCATCCAGGCGCCAATGGCTGGTCAGGCGAGCGGAAGACGAAAAAACACGAACGCCCCGGTAGAACCGGAGCGTTGGCCGGACAGCGCCCTCCGCGATGCCGTGAAACTGCAACAGGCCGGTCTCCGGGCTCGTGAGCGAACCATGGGTTCTGCGCCGCGCCTTCCCGTGCAAATACACAGTGGCTTTGCAGACTGCGTGAAAACTACTGCGCTCGGCCATGCGGCGTTAAAAACAGTCTCAAAATGCTCATTTACAGCTCGTAAACTCCGCTTTTTCGCCTGTTTTTGCCTTGCCTGACCTTCGCTCGCTACGTTTTCACACGGTCTGCTTAAGCAGCGTTTGACTCACCTACCGTTGCGGGGGCAGCGCCGGCATTGGAACCGGCTTCCCTGTTTCACCCCTTGGCCGCCATTCACGGCAACGCGGGGCACCTGAAGCAAGGCGCGCAGGGTAGAGGCTGGCAGCCCTGCCCGTCAACGCCACTCAGTGCCTGGGCATGAACCCGGGCGGCTTGCTCGCCAACCAGTCGACGAACGTTCGCAAACGCTCGTCGCTCAGCAGTGCCTCGCGGCTGTTGTAGGTCAGCGCCAGCTCCTTTTCACTGAAAAGCCGATGAATCTGGTTATGGCAGGCGCGGCAGACCCACAGCGTGGCGGTGATACGTTCATGACGGGGGTAGCGCTTCTGCACATAAGCCTTGTCGTGCAGCGCCTTGGGAATCAGGTGATGACGGGTCAATGCGACGGGGCGTGCACACAGCTCGCAGACCTCAGGCTGAGGCGGCAGGCGAATGGGATCGACCATGGACAGTAATTCAGGGATTACGCGCGAGCTCTGGGGTGATGACCCGCTTGGCATCGAGATAGACGCCCTGCCAGTAACCACTGGTGAGGCTGTCCAGGCGCACGGTACCGCCGGTGGAGGGGGCATGAACGAAGCGGCCGTCACCGACATAGATCCCGGCATGACTGACGGCGCGGCCACCATTGGTGGCAAAGAACACCAGATCACCACTTTTCAGGGCGTCACGGCGGACATCAGGGGTGCGCATGGTGCTCAGCTCACGCGTCGAACGCGGCAGACTGATACCGGCAGCATCGCGATAAACGTAGCCGATCAGGCCGCTGCAGTCGAAACCACCTTCCGGGGTATTGCCACCATAGCGATACGGCGTACCGACCAGACCGAGGGCACGGAACAGCACGTCTTCAGCGCCGCCCTGGTAAGACGACGAAGAGACTGGAGGGCTGTAACTGGGCTGGGGAGAGGGAGCGCGACTGCTGCAGGCACTCAGCAGCAAAACGAGAGCGATGAGGGCAACACGGGTCGTGACGGGCATAAGCGAGGCGATCCTGAGCCTGAATGCGCTCTACTCTGCCGCTTGCGGACAAACGGCGCAACCCTGGGGTTACGCCGTGATACATCAGTTGTTGCGCTTGGCAGCAACCTGCTCTTCCACCGGAGCCAGCGCCAGGACGCGCTTGGCCTGCAGGTAACTGCGGTTCCAGTAGCTGTCGTCGAGACTGTCGATGCGCACACCACCGCTGCGGCTGCTGCTGGAGTGGATGAACTGGTCATCACCCAGATAGATGCCGGCGTGACTGACGCGACCACGACCACGATCATTGAACAGGATCAGATCACCCGGCTCCAAATCGGCGCGCGCCACCTTCGGCGCATCGAGGTTGATCAGCTCACGCGTGGAACGTGGCAGTTCCAGGCCGACTTCCTCGCGGAACAGGTAGCCGACAAAACCGCTGCAATCGAAACCGGATTGCACCGAGGTGCCACCGTAGCGATAGCGAGTGCCGATCAGCGAACGCCCGAGATCGAGCAGGCTGTCTGCCAGCTGTGGCATTTCATAGGGTTTGTCGTCGATCAGCGCGGTGATTTCATCGTCGGCAGGCTCAACCTGCTGAGAGAGCGGGCGAGCAACTGACTCGACCGCAGCGTCGCCTGTCTGCGGTTGCGGCGAGTGGCCGGCGCAGGCAGCGAGCAAGACTGTGAGTGCAAGAGGCACGAGGGGTGCGAAGCGTTTTAGCATGGGCACGACCGTGTCGGTTGAATTTACAAGTCGGCGACTATGCCTTCTACAAGGCCCATTTGCAAATTCTATCGTTAGAAATGTGACCCAGTAGTTTCGCCGCGCCATCTAAAGCGCCCGACCATACCTATAGCCGGGCGATTCAGGCGCTAGCAGGCCGTTGAAAAACGTAGCCGAGGCAGCCAGTGCAAGGCAAAAACAGGCGAAAAAGCGCAGTTTACGAGTTGTAAATGAGCATTTTGAGCCTGTTTTTAACGCAGCAATGGCAACGCAGGTAGTTTTTCAACAGCCTGCTAACCGAGAATCTCGCTCAAGGGAATGAAGCGCAGCATATCCCCTTCGGCCAACGTGCTGCCCTCCATTACCTCGGCCAACCCTTCGGCCCAGGCGGCGCTGCGCAAAACGCCGGAACTCTGGTTGGCATAGGGCACCACACGCCTTTGCTCCAGACGCGCGCGCAGATACTCACGGCGCATGCCGGGCTTACCCCAGGTAAAACCTGCCGGCACCGCGAAGCCCAGTGGTTCGACCCGCTGCACACCAAGACGACGCAACATGTAAGGACGCGCCAGCAGTCCGAAGGTGACCAGTGTCGAGGCCGGGTTGCCCGGCAAACCTATTACCGGAACGCCCTGATAGTGGCCGAAGGTCAGCGGTTTACCTGGCTTGATCGCCAATTTCCACAGCGCCAGCTCGCCCGCCTCGCGCAGGGCTATGCCGAGAAAATCCGCCTCCCCCACCGAAACGCCACCCGTGGAGAGGATCAGATCGACCTCGCCCAAGGCGCCCAGCGCTTCGCGGGTGCGCTGCAGGTCATCAGGCAATATGCCCGCATCGACCACGCTGCAGCCCAGTCGCTGCAACCAGGCAATCAGCAGACGCCGATTGCTGTTGTAGATCTGCCCCGGCCCAAGCGCCTGCCCCGGCTCGACCAGCTCATCGCCGGTGGACAGCACGGCAACGCGCAGGCGCCGCCGCACCGACAGCCGTGCGGCGCCAAGAGAGGCTGCCAGCCCCAGCTCGATTGGCCCCAGGCGGGTACCGGCCGGCAGCACGCATTCACCGCTGCGGGTTTCCTGGCCTTGAGCCCGTACGTTCTGCCCGACTTTCAGCGGCTCGCGGAAATGCACCCGCCCCGCCTCATCCAGCTCAACGTTTTCCTGCATCTCGACAGTGTCGGCACCTTCCGGTAGCGGCGCACCAGTGAAGATGCGCGCGCAGGTTCCGGACTCCAGCGGTGTGGGCGCGGTACCCGCCTGAATGCGCTGGCTAATCGGCAACGCCTGGCCATTGCAATCGGCCAGGCGCAGGGCATAACCGTCCATGGCGCTGTTGGCCCAGGGCGGCAGATCCAGCGCCGCGATCAGCGGCTCGGCCAGCACACGACCATCAGCCTCGGCCAGCACGACCTGCTCGACCTGCTCGATTGGCGCCGCATCCGCCAGAGCCAGCAGGCGCTCCAGCGCCGCCTCCATGGGCAGCAGACCGGGGTGATCGCAACCACTCATCCGCGTGTCTCGCAGGCGCCCACCTGTTTCAGATGCGGCACGAAGTTGCAGGGACGATGCCGTGCATCCAGTTGTTCGCCGAGGATGCCGTCCCAAGCGGTACGACAGGCATTGGTCGAACCCGGCAGGCAGCACACCAACGTGCCGTTGGCCAGACCGGCCAGCGCACGCGACTGGATGGTGGACGTGCCGATATCGGCCACGGAGATCTGCCGGAACAGCTCACCGAAACCATCGACCTGCTTGTCCAGCAGGCAGGCGACCGCTTCCGGCGTGCTGTCACGCCCAGTGAAACCGGTACCGCCGGTGATCACCACGACCTGTACCTGATCCTCGGCAATCCAGGTCGCCACCTGGGCGCGGATCTTGTAGAGGTCATCCTTGAGCAGAACGCGAGCGGCCAGTTGGTGCCCGGCGGCGGTCAGACGGTCGACCAGCAGTTGACCCGAGGTGTCGGTCTCCAGCGTGCGCGTGTCGCTGACGGTCAGCACGGCAATGTTCAGCGGTACGAAAACCGCGTCGGCCTTATGGTTCATGGCAGGCATCCAATTGGGAGAGAATGGGCGCTGTTATATCACACAGCCTGCCTTCGGAGACTGCACACATGCCCGCATCCAACGCCCGCCCCACCTGCTCGGTGCTACTGCTTTCCGGTGGCCGTGGCCTGCGCATGGGCGGCCGCGACAAGGGCCTGCTGGAGTGGCGCGGTCGGCCATTGATCGCGTGGTTGCATGATCTGACCAGGCCGTTGAGCGACGACCTGATCATCTCCTGCAACCGCAACACGGAGCACTATGCACGCTACGCCGACCAACTGGTCGCAGATCAGGATCAGGACTTTCAGGGGCCGCTGGCGGGTATCCGCGCAGGCATGGCCGCGGCACGCCACGAGCAAATGCTGGTGCTGCCCTGTGACGCCCCTCTGGTGGACCGTGCACTGATCGAGTCATTGCTTGCCCACGCGGGGAGCCGGCCGGTGGTGATTCGCCAGGGCAACTACTGGCAGCCACTGTTCTGCCTGTTGCCCACGGGGCTCAAAGACAATCTGGAACACGCCTGGCAATCCGGTGAACGCAGCCCGCAGCGCTGGTTCGGCAACCTGGCCCCTATCGCCGTCGACTGCACGCTGGAAGATGCCCGCCTGGCCAACCTGAACACACCGGAAACGCTCGCGAACGGCATATCGCCTTGCTGAAGCGATAAGTCCTGCGCGGAACTCATACGACAGTTTCACGTCTGAGCGAGGGTATAGCACCTCTTTAGCACCCAAGGAGACAGACCATGACCAAACGGATAATCCCCGCCCTGCTGATGGCAATCGGCTTCACTGTGCTGGCCGGCTGCTCCACGCCGTCGGTGATCACCCTGAATGACGGGCGTGAAATACAGACGGTAGACAAACCCAAGTTCGATGAAGAATCCGGCTTCTACGAATTCGAGCAACTCGACGGCAAGCGCGCCACGATCAACAAGGATCAGGTGCAGACCGTCAAGGAACTCTGAAGCGAGAGCCCGAGGCACCGCTGAAGGACAATGGGGCACGCCCCGGCCGCAGAAAGGTATGACCGGCTTGATGATTTTTTCAGGCTAACCCCTTGTGCGGTAAAAGTTTTTCGGTAGAATACGGCTCATTCGGAGTGTAGCGCAGCTTGGTAGCGCGTCTCGTTCGGGACGAGAAGGTCGCAGGTTCGAATCCTGTCTCTCCGACCAAATCAAAAACCCGCCTTGATCGGCGGGTTTTTTATTGCCTTAGATTTGTCGGTAGCGCCTTTCAGCTCAGAAAAGTCACCACCTGCTCGGCATCGAATGGCCAGTTCAGCTCGCTTCCACTGTCGCAGCGGCGTAGCACCGGAATGCGCAAACCGTACTGCTCGACCATCCCTTCGTGCTCGGCGATGTCGATCAACTCGACCAGCAGACCATTCTCGACGAATGGCATAAGCAGCGCCTCGGCCACCTCGCAAAGATGGCAGCCCAGGGTTCCGAAAAGTTGGCATTCAGGCGTCATGAGCGCACCTCACTATCAGCAAGGTGCGCAGTTTAGCACCGGCTGTCGATCAGCTCGCGTCAACGCCCTTGCCCGCTTGGCCAGCGAGCAGCGACTGCAAGCCGTCGAGCAGGCTGCGGTTGAGGCTGTCGGCTTTTTCCAGGCGCGGCAGGTCGAAGCGCTCGTCGAGCGAGAAGCCGCCCTTGAGCAACTCTTTGAGCATGCCGCCGGCATCCTGCGCCAGGTCGCCGGCACTGCGCAGTGCATCGAGCAGGCCCTGTGCATATTCCTGCAGCCCGGCATTGACCGCACTGGCGCCCTGCCCAGCCACGGCGCCATAGGCATCGGTGGCCTGACGCACGCTGGTCTGCGTCAGGCGCAGCGACATCGAAGCCAGTTGCTCACCGTCCATATCCAGCGCCATGGCACGGTCGAAGGCACCTGCCAGATCACCAGCGTAGAACTTGTCGGAGAGATCCTGCACCTGACTGAAAAGCTTCTCCAACGCCTTGATCTCGTCATCGTCCAGCTCACCCTCGACATCCACCTGCCAGCCGCCGATGCGCATGCTGCCAGACTGACTACTGCCCACCACAGTGGTGGACTTACCGTCGCTGGAAGCGGCGAAACTGCTCTGCGACCAGCTGGCCGAGGCCTGCGCCACGGAAATGCGCAGGCGATCACCATCGCGGGTCGTGACGGACAGGTCGAAGGTCTCCGCCAGCGCACTGAAACGCTCGCTGTAACCGGCCACCGCAACCTTGTCCGAGGCGCCCGGGGCAGCGCTGCCGAAGCGTTTGTCGAGATCGCCGAAGCCATCCTGAATACGCTTGTAGGTATCGTCTATATCGCTGACCACCTGCCCCTTGAGCACGCCCATGCCATCGAGAATCTTGCGCGCCTCGGCAAAGCCCTTCTCGACACCATCACGCGCCTGGGACAGCAGCTTGTCCAACTTGGCCGGATCAGCGCCAGCAGCGGCCTCGCTCTGCAGACGCTGCTCGATGAAGCCCAGAATCCGCCCCGCCACTTTCTCCGGGGTGTATTCATCACGCGACCCAGACAGCGAGCCCGGCGGCACACCGAGCTTCTCGGCGAGGCGATTGGCCAAGGTGGCCTGGGCATCGGCGGCATTGCTGCGCGCCGCCAAAGCCTGGCTGGCTTGGGCAGTGCGGGAAGCGGCGGAATTCAGTGAGCTCAGAGGATTCATGACTGGGTACCCAAACAGGTTATCTGCCGAACTTAACGGCCGTTGAAAGGCAAGCTTTAACCTTTATCGACCAACGGTTGTCGATTTTTCTCAGCTCGCTTGCGCTCGAACGAGATTTTCCCGCTCGATGGCCAAACCCGGAAAATCCCTGATAAGCCCGACCTAGAGGCCACGCCCGCCTAAGCGCCGGCCACGCTAAAAGCCCCGCGAGACTAAAGTCTTACAGTCGACTCGCTATCGAGATGCTTTATTTCATCGCGCCGTAACTGGCCGGTCACATCGTGGCCGACCTGCTAATAACAACGAGGAGACAACAATAATGAGTAAGACTCCCCTCGCCCGTGCCGTGGCCCTCGCCACGCTGGGCGCCAGCCTGACCCTGCCGAGCCTGGCACAGGCTGACTTCATCGGCGACAGCAAAGCGACGCTGGAACTGCGCAATTTCTATATGAATCGCGACCTGCGCGACACGACGGCTGCCCAGCAGTCCAAACGCGAGGAATGGGCGCAGGGCTTCATCCTCAAGGCCGAGTCCGGCTTCACCGAAGGCACCGTTGGTTTTGGCCTGGACGCCTATGCAGGCCTGGGCCTGAAGCTCGACTCATCTGATGAACGCGCCGGCACCGGCCTGCTGCCCAACGCTTTCGGCAACGAGGGGCCGGACGAATATTCCGAGCTCAGCGGCGCGGTCAAGGCACGCATTTCCAAGACAGTCGGCAAGGTCGGCGGGCTGATGCCCAAGCTGCCCATCGTCACCTCCGGCGACTCGCGCCTGCTGCCACAGGTGTTCACCGGCGGCATGATCACCTCGCAGGAAATCGACGGCCTGACGCTCAATGGCGGCCAACTGCGTGACGTCAACCAACGCGCATCCACCGACAGGGTGGATATCACCGCCACCAACGTCGGCGGCGAAAGCGACCGCTACAACTTCGCCGGCGGCGACTACAAATTCAATGGCGGCAACACCACCGTTGGCGTGTGGTACGGCGAGCTGGAAGATATCTATGATCAGAAGCTGTACAACCTGATCCACGTGCAGCCGATCGGCGACTGGAAGCTGGGCGCCAACCTGGCCTACTTCGACTCCCAAGACAACGGCCGCAAACTCGGCGGCAAGCTGGATAACGACCTAACCTCGGTCAACCTCTGGGCCGGCATTGGTGCGCACACCTTCCGCGTGGGTTATCAGAAGGTCGGCGGCGACAACGCCTTCCCCTTCCTGACCGAGACCGACCCCTACATCGTCAACTACATCCAGATTCTCGACTTCACCCGCAAGGACGAGAAATCCTGGCAGGCACGTTATGACGTCAACTTCGCCAGCTATGGCATTCCGGGCCTGACGGCGTTCGTCCGCTACGTGACCGGTGACGGCTTCGACGGTGTGGGAGGCGCAAGCGGCAAGGAATGGGAACGCGACGTGGATATCAGCTACATCATCCAGCAAGGCCCACTTAAGAACCTCGGCGTGCGCTGGCGTAACGCAATGGTGCGCTCCAATGCGAGCATCGGTGATCTGGACGAAAACCGCCTGATCGTCAGCTACACCATCCCCCTGATGTAAACACTCCAGCCACACGAAAACGCCGCAACGCCTGTAACGGGTTGCGGCGTTTTTTTATCAGCCTGGAAAACAGTCGGAGCCATTTCTCGGCTAGGCTCCAGCGATCTCGGAGGATAACTCGATGGACGACTACCAACCCTTGGCCTGCGACCTCTACGACTACCTGGAGATCGCCTGCATGCACCGCTATCAGCTGGATATCGAACTGATCGACGGTTCTCAACTGCGGGGCCAGGCCCTGACCACGGAAACCACGGCGAGCAAGGAAGAGTTTCTGCTGGTGCGTACCAACGATGGTGAGCAGCGCCTGCGCATGGATCGCCTGCTGGCGATCACCCCACAGGATGCAGGCGCCAGCTTTGGTCGGGTGCTGTTGAGCGGCAATCGCTGCTGAACGCGACGCCCTACGCGAGCATGCAGTAACGCGGCGTTACCACATCAGATCATCGGGAATCTGATAGGCCGCGTAGGGATCATCGGCATCCGGCTCTTCGACGTGGGTGTTGAGCAGGACGATGCGCGAGGCATCACGTTCCTGAATCTTCAGCGCAGCCTCGCGCGGAATGATCTCGTAACCACCACCATGACGGACGATGGCCAGCCAGCCGTTGGATAGCTTGTTGCGCACCATGGTGTTGACCGGCAGGCGCTTGACCTTCTTGTCGTCGACGAAGTTGTAGTAGTCCTCGCCGTCAAGCTTGGGCAGGCGTGAACGCTCGATCAGTTGCTTGACCTGCGCCGCGCGGGCTTTCTGCTCGGCTTTTTCCTGCTGCTGACGATTCAGCTCCTGATCACGTGCGGCCTTTTCGGCTTGCGCCTGCAGTGCGGCCTGGCGTGTGCTGTCATCCAGTTCGGCCTGGCCTTTTTGCACCAGACGTTTCTGCTTTTGCTGTTGCTTGCCAGCCTGCTTGGCCTGTTTTTCATTGACCAGGCCGGCTTTGAGCAGCTGGTCGCGCAGGGAAAGACCCATGACTAAAGATCCCGAACATGATTCAGTTGCGGCAGCGACACAGATTCGCGCTGCCAGTCCAAGGCGCCCAGCATAAGGGCTAAGCCGCGGCGGCTCCAGCCTGTAGGAGCGACTTCAGTCGCGAAAGGCGGACAGCAGAGGCTTCGCGGATAAATCGGAACGCCGCCGTGCCTATAGGGTTCAACAGCCAGGCGCCTGCTTCTCCAGCTTCTTGGCCTCACCCCACAGGGCATCCAGTTCCTCCAGCGAGCAACCGTCCATGCTGCGCCCGGCTTCACGCACGCTTTGTTCGATAAAGCGAAAGCGCTGCTCGAACTTGCCGTTGGCCGCGCGCAATGCCGCTTCCGGGTCGACCTTCAAGTGGCGCGCCAGGTTGGTGACGACGAACAGCAGGTCGCCGATCTCCTCGGCCACCGCCTCGGCGTCGTTCTCGCTCATGGCTTCGAGCACTTCATCCAGCTCTTCGCGCACCTTGTCCACCACCGGCAGTGCCTCGGGCCAGTCGAAACCGACCTGGGCCGCACGCTTCTGCAGCTTGGCCGCACGCGAGAGTGCCGGCAGCGCCGCCGGCACGTCATCGAGCAAAGAAAGCTGCTCGGGGGCAGCAGCCTTCTCCGCACGCTCCTGTGCCTTGAGCTCTTCCCAGCGCTGCTTGACCGCAGCCTCCTCCAGCTTCGCCGCATCCGGCGCACCGTACAGATCGCCGTCGGGAAACACGTGCGGGTGGCGACGAATCAGCTTGCTGGTGATGCCATCGACCACCCGGGCAAAGTCGAAACGCCCCTCCTCCTGCGCCAGCTGACTGTAATAGACCACCTGGAACAGCAGGTCGCCGAGCTCACCCGGCAGATGCTCGAAGTCGCCACGCTCGATGGCGTCGGCGACCTCGTAGGCCTCCTCCAGGGTGTAGGGCACGATGGTCGCGTAGCTTTGCTTGAGATCCCACGGGCAGCCGTGTTGCGGATCGCGCAGACGCGCCATCAGGTGCAGCAGGTCGTCGAGTCGATACATGAAAGCTCTCGCTAGGACACGCGGTGGCGACGCGCCTCGATGATATTGGGCAACTGGCCGATACGCGCCAGCAGACGGCCAAGGGCATCGAGCCCGGGAATCTCCACGGTGATCGACATGGAGGCGGTGTTGTCCTCCTTGTTCGAGCGGGTGTTGACCGCCAGCACGTTGAGCTTCTCGTTGAGCAACACCTGGGTCACGTCACGCAGCAGACCGGAACGGTCGTAGGCCTTGATGACGATCTCCACCGGGTAGGTCTGCACCGGCACCGGGCCCCAGCTCACCTGGATCATCCGCTCCGGCTCGCGCGCAGTCTGCTGCAACGCCGTCGGGCAATCCTGACGGTGAATGGTGACGCCACGGCCGAGGGTGATGTAGCCAACGATCGGGTCCCCTGGCAGCGGCTGGCAGCAGCCGGCCATCTGCGTCAGCAGGTTGCCGACGCCCTGGATCTGGATATCGCCACGCTTGCCCGGCTTGAAGCCCTGCGCCTTGCGCGGGATCAGCTCCAGTTGCTCGTTGCTGCGTTCCGGCTCGAGCAGTTGCTGGGCCAGGTTGACCGCATGGGCCAGGCGCACGTCGCCAGCGCCTAGGGCCGCGAAAAGGTCCTCGGCGGTTTTCAGGTTGGCCTTCTCGGCCAGCTTGTCGAAGTCCGCACCGACCAGAGCCAGACGCGCCAGCTCGCGTTCGAGCAACTGCTTGCCGGCGGCGACGTTCTGGTCGCGATCCTGCAGCTTGAACCAGTGGACGATCTTGGCCCGCGCGCGGCTGGTGGTGACATAACCCAGGTTGGGGTTGAGCCAGTCGCGACTGGGCGTGCCGTGCTTGCTGGTGATGATTTCCACCTGCTCACCGGTCTGCAGGCTGTAGGTCAGCGGCACGATGCGGCCGTTGATCTTGGCACCCCGGCAGTTGTGACCGATCTCGGTGTGTACGCGGTAGGCGAAGTCCAGCGGCGTAGCGCCCTTGGGCAGGTCGATGGCGTGACCGTCGGGGGTGAACACGTAAACCCGATCCGGCTCGATATCCACGCGCAGCTGTTCGGCCAGGCCGCCGATATCGCCCAGCTCCTCGTGCCACTCGATGACCTGACGCAGCCAGGAGATCTTCTCTTCGTAGTGGTTGGAGCCGGATTTGACGTCGGTGCCCTTGTAGCGCCAGTGCGCACACACCCCCAGCTCGGCCTCTTCGTGCATGGCGTGGGTGCGAATCTGCACCTCCAGCACCTTGCCCTCCGGGCCGAGCACGGCGGTGTGTAGCGAGCGGTAGCCGTTTTCCTTGGGGTTGGCGATGTAGTCGTCGAACTCCTTGGGAATGTGCCGCCACAGGGTGTGCACGATGCCCAGGGTGGTGTAGCAGTCGCGCACCTCCGGCACCAGCACCCGTACTGCGCGCACGTCGTAGATCTGGCTGAACTGCAGGCCCTTGCGCTGCATCTTGCGCCAGATCGAATAGATGTGTTTCGCCCGGCCGCTGATGTCGGCCTTGATGCCGGTGGCTTCCAGCTCCTGGCGCAGATGGGCCATGGCGTCGTTGATGTACTGTTCGCGATCCAGACGGCGCTCGTGCAGCAGCTTGGCAATCTGCTTGTACTGCTCAGGCTCCAGGTAGCGGAAGGACAGGTCTTCCAGCTCCCACTTGATATGACCGATGCCGAGGCGGTGAGCCAGCGGCGCGTAGATGTCGAACACCTCACGCGCCACGCGCTGACGCTTCTCTTCGTCGGCTTCCTTGACCGCGCGAATGGCGCAGGTACGCTCGGCCAGTTTGATCAGCGCCACACGCACGTCATCGACCATGGCCACCAGCATCTTGCGCAGGTTCTCGACCTGCGTCTGCGAGCCGACCACCACCGATTCACGCGGATTGATACTGGCGCTGATCGCCGCCATGCGCAGCACACCTTCGATCAGCTTGGCCACCACCGGACCGAAGCGCTGGTGCACCGCAGCCAGGGTGATCTTGCCTTCACGTACGCCGCGATAAATGATCGCCGCGACCAGCGAATCCTGATCGAGCTTGAGATCGGCGAGGATTTCCGCGATGTCGAGACCGGCGCGGAATGTAGATGCGTCCTCGCTCCAGTGATGCGGTGTGGTGTTGGCCTGCTGCTCCAGATCACGGGCGAACTCGCAGGCTTCTTGCAATGCCTGACGATCAAGCGCCGGATCGACGCGAGTGACATGCTGCAACCAGGCCTCGAGATTGATGCTGCCGTCATCGTTGACTGGCTGATGCGCTCTCACCTGAACCATCGTCTTACCTTCCCTACGGCGCGCATAGGTCGCACCGAGCAGTCGCCGGCCTTCTCTGAGCCGGTCGGATTAACTGAAAGAATGCGCATCCTGCACATCCCTGCGGTACCGAACGTACCGCTTTGGCCCAAGACCTAAATCTCGGGTTTCTCGAATAGAGCCATCGCCTCGACATGCGCCGTCTGCGCGAACATGTCGAGAATCCCGGCGCGGCGCAGGCGATAGCCCTGCTGCACCAACTCAGCCGCATCGCGCGCCAGGGTGGTCGGATTGCAGGAGACGTAGACCAGGCGCCGCGCACCCAACTCACTCATCCCACGCACCGCCTGCAACGCGCCATCGCGTGGCGGGTCGAGCAGCACCGCGGTAAAACCGCCACGCGCCCAGGCCTCGGAGACCAGCGGGTTGGACAGATCGGCACGGAAAAAGTGCGCATTGTCCAAGCCATTGTTGTGTGCGTTGCCAGCGGCCCGCTGCACCATCGCCTCGACACCTTCCACAGCCACCACTTCAGCAGCCTGACGCGCCAGCGGCAGGGCGAAATTACCCAGGCCGCAGAACAGATCCAGCACCCGCTCACCAGGTTGCACTGCCAACCAGTCTAGCGCCTGAGCGACCATCGCCTCGTTGACCAGACCATTGACCTGCACAAAATCGCCAGGCCGATAAGACAGTCGCAGGTGCCAGCGTTGCAACTCAAAGCCCAGCTCGGCGCTCTGCTCATCAGGCTGCGGTTGTCCTTCACCCTGTAGCCACAGCTGCGCGCGATGCTCGCTGCAGAATGCGCGCAGACGGCTCAGATCAGCCTCCGCCAGCGCTGCCGTGTGCCGCAGCAGCAACGCTTCGGCAGTACCACTGAAGAGTTCCACGTGCCCGACTGCCTGCGGCTTTTCCAGGCTGCGCAGCAACGCCGGCAACGCGCTGAAAATAGGCTGCAAAGGCTGTACCAGCACCAGGCACTCGTCGATGGCGACAATGTCCTGGCTGGCCTCTGCGCGAAAGCCGACCTGCAGTTGACGCGCCTTGGCGTCCCAGCGCACGGCAACACGCGCGCGGCGGCGATAGCCGAACTCGGGACCGGCCAGCGGCGCTGCCCACTCATCCGGCTGCACGCCGCCCAGGCGTGAAAGCTGCTCGGCCAGCGTGCGCTGTTTCAGGGCCAACTGATCGGCGTGGGGCATGTGCTGCAGGTTGCAGCCGCCGCAGCGGTCAGCATGAATGCAGGGCGCCGCACGGCGCTCGCTGCTGGCGGCGATGATGCGTTCGGCGCGCGCCTCGACGGTCTGGCTGCGGGCACTGAGTACCCGCGCCTCGACCTGCTCGCCGGCCAGGGCGCCACTGACGAACCAGGTGCGCCCGCCTTCGAAGGCGATGCCGCGACCGTCACCGGCCAGGCGCTCGATGGCGAGCTTCTGCTTCTTGCCGACCGGAACCTGCGCCGCACGGCTGCCGCCGCTGGGCTGAAAGCGCAGGTTGGAGCTGCGTCTGGCCATCAGTGCGCCGGTTCTTCGTAAACGCCGGTGGACAGGTAACGGTCGCCACGGTCGCAGATGATCGCCACCAGCACCGCGTTCTCCACCTGTTGCGACAGGCGCAGCATGCCGGCCACCGAACCGCCGGACGAAACGCCGCAGAAGATGCCCTCTTCCCGCGCCAGGCGCCGCATGACGTGCTCAGCCTCGGCCTGGCCCATGTCCATCACCTGATCGACACGTTCGGCCTGATAGATCTTCGGCAGGTACTCCTGCGGCCAGCGACGGATGCCGGGGATGGCCGAGCCTTCCTGCGGCTGCAGCCCGACGATCTGGATCGCCGGGTTCTGCTCCTTGAGGTAGCGCGAGGTACCCATGATGGTGCCGGTGGTGCCCATGGAGCTGATGAAGTGGGTGATGGTTCCGCCGGTCTGGCGCCAGATTTCCGGGCCGGTGCCGCTGTAGTGCGCCTCGGGGTTGTCACCGTTGGCGAACTGGTCGAGCACCTTGCCGCGCCCTTCGGCCTGCAGCCGCTCGGCCAGATCACGAGCGCCCTCCATGCCCTCCTCCTTGCTGACCAGGATCAGCTCGGCACCATAGGCGGTCATCGCCCACTTGCGCTCGGCGGTGGAGTTGTCCGGCATGATCAGGATCATCTTGTAGCCCTTGATCGCCGCCGCCATCGCCAGGGCAATGCCGGTGTTGCCGCTGGTGGCTTCGATCAGGGTATCGCCAGGCTGGATATCGCCACGCAACTCGGCGCGGTTGATCATCGACAGTGCCGGACGATCCTTTACCGAACCGGCCGGGTTGTTGCCTTCCAGCTTGACCAGCAGGGTGTTGCTGGTTTCACCGCCCAGGCGTTGCAGGCGTACCAGGGGGGTATTGCCGATGCAGTCGGCAATGGTGGGGAATTGCAGGGTCATGGGTCGCTCGAATCCAGACTGACGCGAAGGGGCATCATGATACGCCGAACCCGTCGCTTCATCACGCCATGATCGGTTGCAGGCGGTGATCAAGCCTTGCCCCGGATGCAATCCGGGATTGTCTGGTAGTGACCCGGACTGCATCCGGGCCATACGCCACTTCTTTATTGCGCGGCAGCGAAAGCCTTCAGAGTGCTCATCAGGCCCTGATAGCCACCAGTGGTGATATACCAGGTCGCTGGCTCGAGATAGAACACCTTGCCATCGGCCCAGGCCTTGCTGGCTGCTATACCGGCATGCTTGCCCAGCGTCTCGTCGGCCTTGCCTTCGCCGCCGGTTGCCGCACCACGGTCGAGGATCACCAACCACTGCGGCTGTTCTTTCAACGCCACCTCCAGGCGCACCTTCTGCCGCTCGCGCAGTTGCCTGGCCTCGGGCGAATCAGGCGCCGGACGCACCTGCGCCACGCTCGCCGGGTCCACCGGCTCGACCACAGAACGAGTACCCAGCACTTCATCGAGCATGCCGAAACGCTCGCCCGGTGCATGCAGCATCAGCGCGTCGTTGACGGTGAATAGCGTCAGCGAGCTCAGGCCGGCAGACTTTGCATGAACCGCAGCCAGCTCCTTGTTCAGTTGCGCTTGCAGCTGCGCAGCCTGCTCCTGCTTGTCGAAGATTTCGCCCAACAGTTGCAGATTGTTCTGAACACCCACCAGGAACTGGTCGGGAGCGATGCTCAGGTCGATGGTCGGCGCCAGCACCGAAAGCGCCTCGAACTGATTGCTGGAACGACCGCCGATGATGATCAGGTCAGGCTTGAGGCGTTGCAATGCCGCCTGATCCGGCTCGAACAGGGTGCCGATGTTGACGCTCTCGCGTCCTGCGTATTGTGCTTTCAGATAAGCCGGCCCGGCCATCTGCGGCACGCCAGCGGCGGCGATGCCAAGGGCATCGAGCGTGTCGAGTACGCCCAGATCGAAAACGGCGACGCGCTTGGGCGCCTCGTTCAGTGTCAGCTTGCCCTGGCCATGTTCGATGGCCAGCGGGTAGGCGGCCTGGGCGGCTGACACGGCGCACATCAGCGCGCCAAGGTGCAACAGGTTGATCAGGGTACGCTTGAACAGCGTCATATCGCTTTCCTCACTTTTTGAGTATTCGTGGATGCCGTAGCGGCGCGCTAGGAACTGGCGGCAAAGGCCACCCGGAGAGGCTCCAGGGCGGCCTGATTAAGGCGCTGCGGATCAGAAGTTCTGCGTCAGACCGAACACGTACCGCCTGCCATCGAGGTTGTAGGCGTAGTCATCGTCGGTGGTGACTTCCTTGTTGGTGACGTTGTACACACCGAACTTCAGGCTGAGGTCCTTGGTCGGCCTGTACACCAGGCCGACATCGGCGAAGGTATAGGACGGGTAGGTCACGCCGTTGCTGGCAGCACCACTGGTGCCGGTCTGCCAGCGGCCGGATGTCTCGCCCCGGTAGTTGAGCTGAGTCCAGAGGTTCAATTTGTCCATGGCCTGCCAGTCCAACGAGACGTTGAACATGTGCTTGGCCATGTCGTTGAGCGGCTCACCCTTGTACTGACCGGTCTTCTGCTCCGTGCTGGTGTAGGTGTAGCTGTGGCGGTACATCAGGTTGTCGAGCAGCTGGTAATCCAGGGTGAACTCAACGCCCCTGAGCTCCGCCTCGTCCACGTTCTCGTAGGCGGTGTAGCCGTACTGATGCGCCGGGTAGGTGGTGCCGTTGTATACGCAGGGCACGTTCGGCTGGCAGACACGACCAGTGCGGTTGATCTTGTCCTTGTAGTCGGTCTGGTAGACAGTCAGGGTCGTGTTGAGGCCCAGATCGAAGTTTTCGTAGCCGATGCCGATCTCGCGGTTGAGGCTGGTCTCCGGCGTCAGCTCGGGGTTACCGATGATTACGCCGCCCCTTGAGCTGGAGCCAAAATCGGTTGCAGCCTGGCGTAGGCTGGGCGCCTTGTAACCGGAGGTCACGCCGCCCTTGAGGGTGAAGTTCTCGGTCAGGTGATACACGGCATAGACCTTGGGACTGACTTCGCTGCCGAACGCCTCGTTGTCGTCGTAGCGGGCACTGAGGGTCAGCGACAGGTCGTCGCTCAGGCTCCAGTTGTCTTCCAGGAAGATCGAATTCTGGTAGCGCTCCATCTCCACTACGGCATCGGCAACCGGCACGACCGGTGGACGCAGGCCGCTGCTGGCACCGTCCTTGAGCTCTTCGTACTTGTGGGTCAGGCCACCTGTCAGTGCATGGGAGCCGAGGAAATAGGTCGCCTGGGTGTTGGCCGTCAGCACGTTGTACTCGATGCCATTGCCGGTATTGGCGTTGACTCGCGTCGGGTTCTCCGAGGTGTCGTAGTTGACGTAGGTATCCAGCAGCAGGTTGTCGTAACGCCCTTCGTGGGTAATGGCGTAGGTCTTGAAGATCGACTCGTTGTAGCTCGGCTCGTCGGCCACGTCGATGCTCTTGCCCGGATTGGCCCAACGGCGTTGCAGCGCTTCGTTGTAGTTGAAGGTGACCAGGTTCTGCTCGTCGATGTTCCAACCCAGCTTGCCGCCCAGGTTGCTTCTTCTGTACCTGGGGTCAGAGGCAGCGCTGTCGTCACCGCCGAGGAAATGGCTTTCGTCCTGGTGCAGGAAGGAACCGTTGACCTGCAAGGCCAGCACGTCCTCGATCAGCGGCGCATTCAGGTAGGCACTAGTCTGATAACCGTCCTCGTTCACCTTGTTGGCGCTATCGGCCAGGCTGTACTCGGTGGTGACGCTACCGGCGAACTCGTTGCGGATTTTCTTGGTGATGATGTTGATCACCCCGCCCATGGCATCGGAGCCATACAAGGACGAAGCCGGACCACGAATGACTTCGATGCGCTCGATCGCCTCGATGGGTGGCAGGAAATTGATCGGCGTACCGTTCTGGGTACCGTTGAGGCCGAAGGAGTCGTTGCCCTGCATCGGCCGCCCATCGACCAGAAACAGCGTATAGCCCGAGGTCATGCCGCGGATCTGGATCGAGCGTTCCACGCCGCCACCGGCAATCTGCACCCCAGCCACATTCTTCAGCGCGTCGGTGATATCGGTATAGGAGCGCTTCTTCAGTTCTTCTGCGGAGATGACCGTGATGGCGGCAGGCGCATCCTTGACGCTTTGCTCAAAGCCCGTAGCGGTGACCACTACCGCCCCAAGCTCCAGTTGCTCGGATTTTTCCTCGGCACCCGCCGAACAGGCCAGCGAGGCCAGCGTGACAGCCAGCAGGGTTTTCTTGAATCGAGGCCGAGACGATGCAGCGAGGCGTCGCTGGTTGAGTGACATGTGGATTGCTCCCAGTGATCAAGGTAAATCGAGTTGTCGGCTTGTTGCCAGCGGCCGTCCTGCACAGGAACTCGAACCCTGCACTCCCCCGGACATAGGCTTCGCTGGCTGACCCAACTCGGAACATCGGCGCCAAGCTCCGCCGTGGTCAGCGGGAGCAGATGGCCGAAACCAATCGAAAGGGCCGTGGCAAAGCCTCGGATGGACAACACGCCATCGAGAGCGAGCACTAGGAAGAAAAAGAAGCGCTACTACTTGCCGGCCCTGTCGGTTCAGACGCAAATAGTAAGAATTTACATTTGAGAGTAAATATAATTTACGAACTATACACTTTGCAGCCGCAGCTTCAGTCGCAGCCCGGGCCGTGCATTCTCTGCCCATAGGTGCCCACCCTGGGTAGCGATCATGCTGCGCGCAATGGCCAGCCCCAGGCCGAAACCGTCACCACCCGGACGGGCCGCGCTAAGGCGGGTGAAAGGACGGAAGATGGTCTCCAACTCGCTCTCGGCGACGCCCGGCCCCTGGTCCTCGATCCACAACAGCCATTGGCCCCCTTCGCGCTGTCCGGCCAGGCGCACCACTGCGCCCTCCGGCGAGTGGCGAATGGCATTGCGCAGGATGTTCTCCAGCGCCTGCGCCAGGCCGTTGAGATTGCCCAGCACCCGGCAATCGGCCGACAGCTCGCAGGGCATGCGCTCGATGGGCCAGCCGGTCTCGAAGCCGGCGTTTTCCCTCAGCACATCCCAGAGCCTGACGATGTCCACTTCTTCCAGCGGCAAGCTGGGCCGTTCGGTATCCAGCCAGACCAGCTCCAACGCATCGCCGACCAGCTTTTCCATTTCCTCGACTTCACGGGCCAGACGCTGACGCAGGGCCTCGACGTCCTGTTCGCTCTCCCCCGCCACGCGCAAGCGGGCCAACGGCGTGCGCAACTCATGCGATAGGTCACGCAGCAGCTGACGCTGGAACGCCACGGTGCCCTGCAGGCGCTCGGCCATATGATCGAAGGTTCGTGCCAGCTCACCCAGTTCATCCTTGCGCTGTGTCACCTGCGGGCCGAGCCGAGCAGACAGGTCGCCTGCGCTGAGTGCCGCGGCCTGACGCCTGAGGATCGCCAGCGGAGCGATCAGCAAGCGATACAGCAGAACGGCCACGACCACAGCCAGCACGGCCGGCAGCACGCGCTGCAGCAGCAACTCCCACAGTTCGTTGTACTTGCGCGGGTTCAAACGCTGCGGCAACTCCATCACCAGCCGGGCATTGCCGTCGCTGAAAGGAATGTAAAAGGTCGGCGTACCGCCTGGCCGCCCGACCGGGAATTCCAATCTGCGCACGAAATCGAGGCGCTGCGCCTGTTCGGCCGTCAAGGTTTGCGAGGACAGCGAGTCCTTGTGCTGATCAACCACCACCGCCCAGATCTGCTCACGCTCCTGCAGCCGCTGCAGAAAGGCATCGACGCCTGGCGTGCCCTCCTCGCGCCACGTCGTTTCCGCCTCCCGGGCATAGCCTTTGAGCGTCTGCCGGGTGGATTCGGGCAGATAGGAGGTCGCATCGATCAGCTCACGGCCGACATCCACATGCAGGCTGACCAGCAGCAGGCAGAACAGCGCCAATGCTCCGGCCAGCCGCCAGAGCAGCGAATGTCGCCCCGGCAGGTTCATGCCCCGGCCTGCGTCAGGATGTAGCCCTTGCCCCAGACGGTGTCGACACGTGTGGCCTCGTAGCCGACGGCCTGCAATTTGCGACGGATATGACTGACGTGCATGTCCAGGCTGCGGTCGTGCTGAGCGTAAGCGCGGCGCAGCGCCTGCTGATAAAGGAAAGGTTTGCTAAGCGCCTCGTCCTTGTGCCGCCAGAGCAGCTCCAGCACCCGGTATTCGCTGGGCGTCAGGCCGACCCAGGTGCCACGAACGGCCACATCGCTACGGCCCTCGTCGAACTGCAATCCGTTGCCCTCTGTACTCGACTGCGGCTCGCGGCGCTCATAGGCGACACGCCGCAGGATCGCATCCACGCGAACGCTCAGCTCGCCCAGGCTGAAGGGCTTGGGCAGATAGTCGTCGGCGCCCTGACTGAAACCGGCGATGCGGTTCTGCTCATCGCCCAACGCAGACATCAGCAGAACCGGCACGCTGCGGCGCTGGCGCAATTGCTGCAGCGCCACCAGGCCATTGGTGCCGGGCAACAGGATATCCATCAGGATCAGATCGAAATCCTCGTTCTCAGCCAAGCGCAACCCATCACTGCCGTCATGGCTGAGAGTCACGTCGAAACCACGGGCCATCAGGTGAGATTGCAGGTGACTGGCAAGCAGAGGGTCGTCCTCGACAGCGAGGATCCGGGTTGGAGAAGCGGAGCTGGCGTTCATGGAGAGAAACCGAAAACACAGAATGAGAACAATTCTACCTACTAAACGACAATCGCTCACCTACAGATTCCGCCGCGCTGAATCGCTACACTGCCCAGATGTCATTAAGGAGGAACGTCGTGTTCAAGGATCTAGGCATCAAAGGCCGCGTGCTGCTGCTCACCCTGTTCCCCACCAGCCTGCTGGCGCTGGTGCTGGGTGGCTATTTCACCTGGGTGCAACTGTCCGGTTTGCAGACGCAGCTGCTGCAGCGCGGTGAGATGCTGGTCGAACACCTGGCGCCCCTGGCGGCCCCCGCGCTGGAACAGCAGGCCACGAAAAAACTCGAGCGTATCGCTCAACAGGCACTGGAGCACCCGGATGTGCGTGCGGTGGGTTTTCTCAGCCCTGAGCGCACGTCACTGGCACATGCCGGGCCCAGCATGCTCAACCCGTCACCCAGCAGCCAGGCGGGCGTCAGCCTGCTCAGCGGTCAGGACGCCACGCGTTTTCTGCTACCGGTCTACGACCAGCACCTGGTGCTGAGCGACGACTTCGCTGAGGACCGCCAGCTGGAGCTGCTCGGCTGGGTCGAACTGGAGCTTTCGCATCAGGGCACCTTGCTCAGCGGCTACCGTAGCCTGTTCGCCAGCCTGCTGCTGATCGCCGGCGGCCTTGCCGTCACCGCCCTGCTCGCTCTGCGCATGGGCCGCAGCATCAACGAGCCATTGCGCGAGATCAAGGCCGGTGTCGCCCAACTCAAGGATGGCCACCTGGAAACCCGCCTGCCGCCGCTGGGCAGCCATGAGATGGATGAGCTGGCCGCCGGCATCAACCGCATGGCCGAGGCCCTGCAGAACGCGCAGGAAGAACTGCAGCACAGCATCGAGCAGGCCACCGAGGACGTACGGCAGAACCTGGAAACCATCGAGATCCAGAACATCGAGCTGGACTTCGCACGCAAGGAGGCTCTGGAAGCCAGCCGCATCAAGTCCGAGTTCCTGGCCAACATGAGCCACGAGATCCGCACCCCGCTCAACGGCATCCTCGGCTTCACCAACCTGCTGCAAAAGAGCGAGCTCAGCCCGCGCCAGCAGGATTACCTGTCGACCATCGAGAAATCCGCCGACAGCCTGCTCGGCATCATCAATGAGGTGCTCGATTTCTCCAAGATCGAAGCGGGCAAGCTGATGCTCGAATCCATCCCCTTCAACCTGCGCGACCTGCTGCAGGACACCCTGACCATCCTCGCCCCCGCAGCCCATGAAAAGCAGCTGGAGCTGGTCAGCCTGATCTACCGCGACACCCCGTTGGCTCTGCGCGGTGATCCGCTGCGCCTGAAGCAGGTACTGACCAACCTGGTCAGCAATGCGATCAAGTTCACCCGCGAAGGCACCATCGTCATGCGCGCCATGGTCGAGGACGAAAGTGCCGACAGCGCGCAACTGCGTATCAGCGTGATGGACACCGGCATCGGCCTGTCGGATGAAGACCTGCGCGCGCTGTTCCAGGCCTTCAGCCAGGCCGACAACTCGCTCAGCCGCCAGGCCGGTGGCACCGGCCTCGGCCTGGTGATTTCCAAACGCCTGATCGAGCAGATGGGCGGCGAGATCGGCGTCGACAGCACCCCGGGCGAAGGCTCTGAGTTCTGGATCACCCTGACCCTGCCCAAGGCCCGCGACGACGCTGAAGACCTGCCACGTGCCGCCCTCCAAGGCCGCCGCGTGGCCGTGCTGGAAAGCCACGAGCTGGCGCGCCAGGCGCTGACCCACCAACTCGAAGACTGCGGCCTGGAGGTGGAAAGCTTCGCTGATCCCGGCCAACTCTTCGCTGCGGTTAACCAGCAGCAGAATCACGAACGACCGCTGAGCCTGGCTGTGCTTGGCATCACCACCAGCCAGCTACCACCCGACAGCCTCGGCCAGCGTATCGAGGAGCTCGATCAGCTCGGCTGCAAGGCCCTGGTGCTGTGCCCGACCACCGAACTGGGGCAGTTTCACGACTCGCTGCCCGATGCCTACGCGCAACTCCAGGCCAAACCACCCTGCACACGCAAGCTGTACAAGGCGCTGGTGGAACTGGTCAGCCCACAACGCCCGGCCAGCGAGTCGCTCACCATCAGCAACACGCGCCGACCGCAAATCCTCTGCGCCGACGACAACCCGGCCAACCTGCTGCTGGTGCAAACCCTGCTCGATGACCTCGGTGCTCAGGTCACCGCCGTGGACAGCGGCTACGCGGCTATAGAAGCGGTACAGCACGGCAGCTTCGACCTGGTGTTCATGGACGTGCAGATGCCCGGCATGGATGGCCGCGAAGCCACCGAAGCGATTCGCCAGTGGGAAAGCGAACAGGGTCGCAGCGCCACGCCAATCATCGCCCTTACCGCCCATGCGCTGGCCAACGAGAAGCGAGCCCTGCTGCAGAGCGGCATGGACGACTACCTGACCAAGCCGATCAACGAACGCCAACTGGCCCAGGTGGTGCTCAAGTGGACGGGGCTGAATCTGCGCAACCAGCCCAATCAGAGGATTGCACCTGCTGCTGCGCCGCAGTCGCAGCCCAAGGTACTCGACGCCGAAGAAGGCCTGCGCCTGGCTGCAGGCAAAGCCGATCTGGCGGCGGACATGCTGAGCATGCTGCTGGCCGGTCTGCCCGGCGACCGCCTGGCCATCCGCCAGGCTCGCGATGCTGGCGAACGCACTGCCCTGATCGAGCGGGTGCATCGCCTGCACGGCGCCACGCGCTACTGCGGGGTGCCGCAACTGCGCATGGCCTGCCAGCGCAGCGAGACGCTGCTCAAACAGGACGACCCCGAGGCCCAGCGCGCCCTGGACGAACTGGACGCCGCAATCGCGCGCCTGACCGAAGCGGCGGCACAAAGCGCCTGAGGAAATGCCATGCGTATCTGCCTGTTCAGCAGCAAAACCTACGACCGCGAGTCCTTCCTGGCCGCAAACGGCTCGCCCGATTGGCAGCTGCAGTTTCATGAAGCGCGCCTGACCCACGACAGCGTGGCCCTGGCCAAAGGCAGTGAAGTGGTATGCGCCTTCATCAATGATGATCTGTCGGCGCCGGTACTGGAACAGTTGGCCGCCGGCGGCACGCGCCTGATCGCCCTGCGCTCGGCCGGTTACAACCATGTCGACCTGACAGCCGCGCAGCGCCTCGGTCTGCCAGTGGTGCGAGTACCGGCCTATTCGCCGCATGCCGTGGCCGAACACGCCGCGGCCCTGGTACTGGCGCTGAACAGGCGCATCCACCGCGCGTTCAACCGCACCCGCGAGGGTGATTTTTCCCTGCATGGCCTGACCGGCTTCGACTTGCACGGCAAGACCGTCGGCGTGGTTGGCGGTGGCAAGATCGGCCAGGTATTCGCCCGCATCATGCACGGCTTCGGTTGTCAGGTACTGATCTACGATCCGTTCCCGCTGACCGGGCTCGGTGACCTCGGTGCACACCAGGTACCACTTGATGATGTGATCGCCAGCAGCGACATCCTCAGCCTGCACTGCCCGCTGACCGACGACAGCTACCACTTGATAGATGCTGCGCGTCTGGCGCAGATGAAACGTGGCGCGATGCTGATCAACACCGGCCGCGGCGCGCTGGTCGAGGCGCCGGCACTGATCAAGGCGCTGAAAAGCGGCCAGCTCGGCTACCTGGGCCTGGACGTCTACGAGGAGGAGTCGGAACTGTTTTTCGAGGATCACTCCGACCTGCCATTGCAGGACGACACCCTGGCCCGCCTGCTGAGCTTTCCCAACGTCATCGTTACCGCGCACCAGGCCTTTCTCACCCACGAGGCGCTCGACGCCATCGCCCGCACCACGCTGGACAACATCGCCGCCTGGCTCGCCGGCCGGCCAAGCAATGAGGTCAAGGCCGGCGCGTGATAGCATGCCGGCTGATCTGGAGGACCCATGGCCGAACACGATTTCCGTTATTCCCTGCTCAACCCGCAACACACCCTCACCGAATGCCGCGCACTGGCGCCGGGCCGCTACCAGGTCACCGGCAACGGCGGTTCGATCCAGGCCAATGACGTGCTGCTGGTCACCCTCAAGGGCAGTCGCGACCTGCACATGCGCCTGGAAGTGGAGAAGGTTCGCCACCTGATCAACCCGCCCGGCCAATGGCTGGCCGTGTGCAAGGGTCCGCAGTTCAAGGAACTGGCCATTCATAACTGGCAGGTGAACTGCGACAGCTGCGGCAAGCAGCTGGATTTCGAATTCGCCGTCGATGCCGCGCTCGGCAAAACCGCGCAAGCGCCAGCCGCCGAAGCCCGTATCGCCGAGCTTGGCTGGCGTAACGACGCTGGCCGTCACCTATGCCGCACCTGCCAGGAGGCCTGACACCATGTACCGCGCCCTGCCCCTTGCCCTGCTCACCGCCACCTTGGTCGGCTGTGCCAGCGACGCACCACAGCTGGAAACCGAACGCAGCTACCAGGTGGAATGGATCGGCGAACACCCGCTGATCGACCGCAGCCACCTGACCGTCACCTTTGCCGCTGACGGTCGCGCTCACGGGCATGCCGGCTGCAACCACTGGTTCGCTGGCTACACGCTGAAGGATGACGCTGTCCGTTTCGAAACCCCGGGTAGCACCCGCAAGATGTGTGCGCCTTCGTTGATGGAGCAGGAGCAGCGCTTCCTCGCCGCATTGGAGGAAGTGCAGCGCTGGGACTTCAACGACATCGGCCAGTTGCAGCTGTGGCCGGCCACCGGCAAGCCGATTCGCCTCTGGCCCGAGTGAGGCGTAGGGCATACCGCTACGCCGGCCACTCGGAAGCAGTACGCCGTTGGATTTGCACAGCGCCGCAGAACGGCGGACTGTTCGCTTCGCTCCTGAGTCCGCCCTACGGCGCGAACAGCTCCAGTTGCTCCTGCCGCCCGCGCAGATCATGCAGCCTGACTCCCACCCCGAGCAGGCGCACCGGCTTGTCGCCACGGGCGAAAGCGTTGCTCAGCAATAGCCGGTAGCTTTCCAGATCCCGACTGGCCCCCGCCTGCTCCAGAGTGGTCTGGGTGAAATCATGAAACTTCACTTTGACGAAAGGCTTGTCCGGTCGATAGCTGGCGTCCAGACGCTGCAGGCGGCCGTTCATCTCTTCGAGCAGTGCCGGCAGTTTCTCCAGACAGCTGTGCAGATCCGGCAGATCCTGATCGTAGGTGTGCTCCACGCTCAACGACTGGCGACGGCTGTCCACCTGCACGGCACGTTCGTCTATGCCGTGGGCCAGGCGCCACAAGCGCTCACCGAAACTGCCGAACTCGCGCACCAGCGCCAGCTTGTTCCAGTCGCGGAGCTCCAGACAGGTGCGAATCCCTAAGCGCGTCAGCTTGTCAGCCGTGACCTTGCCGACGCCATGCAGCTTGTTCACCGGCAACTGCGCCACGAAATCGTCGACCTGATCCGGGGTAATGACGAACAACCCGTTGGGTTTGCGCCAGTCGCTGGCGATCTTGGCCAGGAACTTGTTCGGCGCGACACCAGCCGACACGGTGATGTGCAGCTCCTGCGCCACACGACGGCGAATTTCCTGGGCGATGCGCGTAGCGCTGCCGGCAAAATGCGGCGAGTCGCTGACATCCAGATAGGCCTCGTCCAGCGACAGCGGCTCGATCAGGTCGGTGAACTGACGAAAGATGCCGTGAATGTCACGCGAGACCGAGCGGTACACCTCGAAGCGCGGTTTGACGATCAGAAGATCCGGGCACAACTTCAGCGCATGCCGCGACGACATCGCCGAACGCACACCATAGGCACGCGCCTCGTAGTTGCAGGTGGCGATTACCCCACGGCGGTCCGCCGAACCACCGACTGCCAGCGGACGACTGGCCAGGCTCGGGTCGTCACGCATCTCGATTGCGGCGTAAAAGCAGTCGCAGTCCACGTGAATTATCTTGCGCACATCACCCTCGGAAGCCTCGCCCAGCCTGGCCTGGAGCACTGAAGTCTAACAGCTGTTTAACGCTAAGCACCTGAGTTGAAAACACTTTTCTCGCAAATAGCGGTTGACACCTGAGCATCTGGCTGTAGAATGCCGACCCACAGACGCGGGATGGAGCAGTCTGGTAGCTCGTCGGGCTCATAACCCGAAGGTCGTAGGTTCAAATCCTGCTCCCGCAACCAGCTTCACGAAAAGGCCACTCAATGAGTGGCCTTTTTACTTTGACGAAAATTAACTTTTTCGATCAAAAGAAACAAATCGATTGACAAGGCCTTAAGTAAGCGTAGAATTGCCGGCGCGGGATGGAGCAGTCTGGTAGCTCGTCGGGCTCATAACCCGAAGGTCGTAGGTTCAAATCCTGCTCCCGCAACCACCTTCAGATAAAGGCCACTCAATCGAGTGGCCTTTTTCGTTTCCGCTCCTTGACCAGCACTGGTCAAGCGTATGATCCGTCGCTAGAATTGCGCACTTTTTGATCAGAGGCGCCACCCAGGCGCCCTTAGAGGTTAGCCCGCATGTCCACCGCCACACCTAAAGTAGGGTTTGTCTCCCTTGGCTGTCCAAAAGCGACGGTCGACTCCGAGCGAATCCTGACCCAGCTGCGCATGGAAGGTTACGAGATCGTACCGACCTACCAGGATGCCGACGTGGTGGTGGTCAATACCTGTGGCTTCATCGACAGCGCCAAGGCCGAGTCGCTGGACGCCATCGGTGAGGCGCTGGCGGAAAACGGCAAGGTGATCGTCACCGGTTGCATGGGCGTGGCCGAAGACAGCATCCGCGACGTGCACCCGAGCGTGCTGGCCGTCACCGGCCCGCAGCAGTACGAGCAGGTGGTCAACGCCGTACACGAAGTCGTCCCGCCGAAAACCGAGCACAACCCGCTGATCGACCTGGTGCCACCGCAGGGCATCAAGCTGACCCCGCGCCACTACGCCTACCTGAAGATTTCCGAAGGCTGCAACCATACCTGCAGCTTCTGCATCATCCCGTCGATGCGCGGCAAGCTGGTCAGCCGTCCGGTGGGCGATGTGCTCAGCGAAGCCGAGCGCCTGGTCAAGGCCGGCGTGAAAGAGCTGCTGGTGATCAGCCAGGACACCAGCGCCTACGGCGTCGACCTGAAGTACAAGCTGGACTTCTGGAACGGCCAGCCGGTGAAGACGCGCATGCTCGAGCTGTGCGAGGCGCTGTCGTCGATGGGCGTGTGGGTGCGTCTGCACTACGTCTACCCCTACCCCAACGTCGACGATGTGATCCCGCTGATGGCCGCCGGCAAACTGCTGCCGTACCTGGACATCCCCTTCCAGCACGCCAGCCCGAAAGTGCTCAAGTCGATGAAGCGCCCGGCCTTCGAAGACAAGACCCTGGCGCGCATCAAGAAGTGGCGCGAGATCTGCCCGGAGCTGACCATCCGCTCCACCTTCATCGTCGGTTTTCCCGGCGAGACCGAGGACGACTTCCAGTACCTGCTGGACTGGCTGACCGAAGCACAGCTCGACCGCGTCGGCTGCTTCCAGTATTCGCCTGTAGAAGGCGCTCCCGCCAACGACCTGGGCCTGGAAGTGGTGCCTGACGACGTCAAGCAGGACCGCTGGGATCGCTTCATGGCGCACCAGCAGGCGATCAGCAGCGCACGTTTGCAGGCCAAGATCGGCCTGGAGATGGACGTACTGATCGACGAAGTGGACGGCGAAGGCGCCGTGGCCCGCTCCTGGGCCGACGCCCCGGAGATCGACGGCAGCGTGTTCATCGACTCCCCCAACGTCAAGCCGGGCGACAAGGTGCGCGTACGTATCGTCGACGCCGACGAGTACGACATGTGGGGCGAGTTGGTCTGACCGACCTCTCTCCTGAAAAGCCCCGCATGCTGCGGGGCTTTTTCTTTCCCGGCACCACAGCTTCTTGCCGGTACAATGACCTTCTTTTTGTCGAGCCCAGTCATGAGCGAAGCCACCCGTCTGTCCAAACGCGTCATCGAGCTGTTCGGTTGCTCGCGCCGTGAAGCCGATCTTTACATCGCAGGGGGCTGGGTGACGGTGGACGGCCAAGTGGTCGAAGCGCCGCAGTTCAAGGTCGAGGATCAGCGCGTCGAATTGCACCCCGATGCCCGCCTTGACCCCGTGGAGCCCGTCACCCTGCTGGTGCATGGCTCGACTGGCTGCAACGCCGCACAGTTGCAGCACCTGCTGGTGCGCGAACGACACTGGGAAGAGGACCCGCACGCCCAACGCGTCCTGCATGGCCACTTCCTGCGCCAGGAGCAGAGCCTGCCACTGCAGACCGGTGCCAGCGGCCTGATAGTGCTTAGCCAGGACTGGCGCACGCAACGCAAGCTGCGCGAGGATGCCGCCAAGCTGGAGCAGGAATACCTGGTCGAAGTAGCCGGCGAAGTGCCCGCCAGCGCATTGGAGCGCCTGAAGAAAGGCTGGCTGCACAAGGGCACGCAGTTCCCGCCGTGCAAGGCCAGCTGGCAGAGCGAACAGCGCCTGCGCTTCGCGCTGAAGAATCCGGCCCCTGACCTGCTGCGGCAGATCTGTACGGCGCTGGGCCTGAAGGTGCTGGGCATGAAGCGCATCCGCATCGGCGGCGTACCCATGACCAAGTTGCCGGTCGGGCAATGGCGCTATCTGGGCGATAAGGAACGCTTCTAAGGTCGTGTTAGGCTGTGTCCGTCACGCTCTGGAGACCACCATCATGCGTACCCTACTGCTCACCGCACTGCTCGCCCTGAGCCTGCCCAGCTTCGCCGCGCCGGCACCATTCTTTCTCTGGCAGAGCAAGATCGATGGCCACCTGACCTGCGCTCAGGTCAGCCCTGGTGAAGGCTGGATTCGTTTCACCGGCCCATTCCGCGATGCCGGCTGCCGCGTGGCACACGACGCCCCCGTCAACAGACGCTAAGCAGGACGCCATGCAGCATCTGGTTTCTCCGGTCGGTATCGTTCGCTCCTGCTTCAAGGAAAAATTCGCCATTCCTCGCCAGCCGCACCTGGCGCCCGCCGCGCGCGGCGTGCTGGAACTGCTGCCGCCCTTCGATCAGGGCGAAGCCGTGCAGGGCCTGGAACAGGTCAGCCATGTCTGGTTGCTGTTTCTCTTTCACCAGGCGCTGGAAGACAAGCCGCGCCTGAAAGTGCGCCCACCACGCCTGGGCGGTAACCAGGCGGTAGGCGTGTTCAGCACCCGCGCCACCCATCGCCCCAACGGCATCGGCCAGTCCGTGGTACGCCTGGAACGAGTGGAACCAGGCCGCCTGCACCTGTCCGGTATCGACCTGCTCGACGGCACGCCGGTGCTGGATATCAAGCCTTACGTGCCGTACGCCGACGCCGTGGCCGATGCCCGCAACGACATGGCCGACGCGCCACCACCCCTGATCGCCGTGGATTGGCAGAATGACGCCCTACGCCTGGCGCACCAGCACGCGCAACGCCTGAACGAGCCGCTGGTAGAGCTGATCGAGCAGTGCCTGGCGCAGGATCCGCGCCCGGCCTACCAGCAGCCGCAGCCGGAGCGCCGCTATGGTGCGCGCTTCTGGGATCTGGACGTGCACTGGCACTACCCCGAGCCAGGGCTTATCCGGGTGCTGGATATGCAGATGGCACAGAGCACGGCCTGACCGAGCCAAGCCTTCGGAACGGCCAGTGGTGCAACGGGCAGCCTCACTTCAGCGCGATGGATTGAGCGCCAGCATATCGGCTTCGATAGCCTCCTGACGCTCGATCAGTGGTTCCACCAGCGGCCGGCTGGCGAGGAAATGCGCGGTTCGCGTATGCGCCTCGAAAGCCGCCTCGTCGACGTACACCTCGTACAGCCACACCAGGTCGGGATCACTGCGGTCACGCATCACGTCGAAGGTCAGGCAGCCCGGCTCATCGCGCACCGAAGCGGCGGTGTTGACACGCATGGCATCCATGAACGCCCCGAAACTGCCGGGCTTGAGTTGGGTTTTGAGCAATAGCACGTACACGGCGACCTCCATTATGTTTTATATTTGAAAAATAATTGTATACATATTGGAGTGTAAAAAGATGCTCGAACGCCCATCGCGCCTCAATGGCCTGCGCCATCTGGCCCTGCTGGTACCCAACCTGGAAGAGTGCGAGCGTTTCTACGTGGACGTGCTGGGCATGCAGTTGCTGCACCGCGCCAACGAGGACCTGGTCTACCTGACCTGCGGCAACGACAACCTGTCGCTCGGCCGCGCCTATGCCGAGAGCCACGGCGTGGCGTTGGTCGATCATTACGGTTTCATCGTCGACAGCGTCGAGGAGCTGGACGCCTGGTACCAGTACCTCAAGGCACAAGGGGTGACGCTGCTGGATCGGCCCTTCGACCATGGCGACGGTGCGCGCAGCTTTCACCTGCTGGACCCAGCGGGCAACAAGGTCCAGCCGCTCTATCATCCTGCGATCTCGGGCCAGCGCTTCAGTCCGGTCCGAACCTGAACATGTGGGAGCGAGCTCCCACAGCGCTGTAGGGCGTACTCGCGAAGCAGTACGCCGTTAGGACTTTTGCCGCACCGAAGACGGCGGACTGTTCGCTGACGCTCCTGAGTCC
>NZ_JACFYZ010000006.1 GCF_015712065.1 Ectopseudomonas chengduensis | reverse complement strand
CCACGGTCTCGGCAGATTGCTCGATGCTCATGCCCAGACGCTGGGCTTGATCCACCACAATCTGCATCGCCCGGGGAAACTCCTCGGCCGCCACGTCGGTGTAACTCAGCAGCCGAGTTTCCGCTGCCACGATCTGTTCCGTGCTGAACAGCGATGAGCTGCGCAGCTGTTCGGCCAGATCCTGCAACTGCTCAGCCGTCAGCCCGGCCGCGTTGCCGGTCGAAGCAAGCGCCGCGTTGAGCTGGGCCAGCGCCTGTTCGTTGTCGTTGCCCGAGCGGAACACCGCCGTAATGCCTTCACGCAGCTTGCTCAGCACCTGGCCAACACCCAACAGCCCAGCCGCATAGGCAGCCAGACGCTTGATGCTGATACCAATCTGGTTGCTGTGCTCGGCCGTGGTCTGGGCGCCCTCCCGCTGGCGCTGCAGCAGCTCACGCGCGGCCTCGGCAGCGGCGCGCTGCTTTACTTCCAGCTCAGCGCTGGCGCGGGCTGCGCCTCTCTCCTCCTCACGCTTACGCTTGATGGCGTCACGGTTAGCATTCAGCGCCTGTCGGCCCTCATCCAAGATTCCCGCTAGCCGTTTTTCCTCGGCCGCCGCGTTCTTGGTATCTACCCCCAGAGCTTCCAGCTCGCTGGCCAGGTTGCGGATGGTCGATTGATTGCGCTTGTAGGCCTGCTCGGCAGTCTCAGCCGTTTGGCGTGCCTCCCGCAAAGCAATGCGCTGGCCTGCGGTGGCGCGTTCGTTATCGCTGTACTCGCGCGTCAGGTCTTCCAGCGTTGCGCGGGCGTCTTCCCAGGCCTTTGCAAGGCCGTCGCTTGCAGACTGGTTATCGCGCAGCATGCGCGCCATATCACGTGTTTTGCCGGCCTCGGTCAGCGCTTCCTTGAGGTGCCTGCCCTCCTCGGCCAGTTCCTTTACCGCTTCGCTCGCGGGTTTGAGATCCTTGCTCAGGAAATCACGAGCACGCAGCGTGAGCTGAATTAGACGATCTGACACCTTGCTCATGTGTCACCCCCTGGCTGTTGCTCGCGCTCGATATCCTCCAAGCTCTTGCGCATGGCGGCCCTGACATCCTCCAAAGCAACCATGCCGCGCCGGTAGATGTTCGCCGCCGTGTCGTCCTCAGAGTCTTTGCCTGGCAGTTGCACGGACAGGCTGAGCCGCCAACCATCGGGGGTATGGTCTAAACGAAACAGCGGGAGCGGTCTGGACTGTTGGTTCTGGCTCATGCGGCATCCCTCCCGCGTGCTGCGATCCGAGCCAATACCCAGGCCTGAACTTCCGCCAGCACCCAGGCGACAGGGGCGCCACGGGCGGTGCTCTCGGTCAGCCGTACCGGCTGGGGAAAGCCGCTCTCTGGTTGGCGTAACAGCTTGTAGATGGTCGGCCGGGCAAGACCAACGATGGACACCACTTCATTGACACGGATGAGAGTTGCGGCCGGGTCAAAGACCGGGAGCGTGCTGGCGCTTTGCAACAGGTGATGCACGTTGCTGGCTGCATCCAACGTAGGGCCGACAGAGGAAGGGCTGGGCTTGGTAACTTGGGGTTTGCGCTGGGTCATACGGCTACCCCTTGCGCTGCAGCACTGGTGTGCTGGCGGCTGGCCAACCAGGCGTCCAAGTCGGCACGTCGGTAGCGAATGCGAGAGCCGCATTTGATGAAAGACAAGGCATGGCGGCCGGTGCTGCGCCAGGTAGCCAGGGTCTTGACCGATAGCCCAAGCACTTGGGCGGCCTGCTCGGGCGTAAGGAGGGTTTCAGGAGTAAGGGTGGCATTGTCGCCAGGGTGCTGGCGCACAGCATCTGCCAATGGATGGGGTGAAGCATAAGGGGTGTTCATAGCTGTCTACCTGTGGTTATCACATGCAGACAGCAACCTATTCCCCCGCTGTGCCTTGGTCTTTCTGAGATTCTTGCCGCTTTTTAGAAAACCAGTCTTTCCACTTGTAGTAGTCGGCCCTGGCGGTTTCGTAAGAGACCGCATGTGATGCGGCTGCAGAGTCGATTGCTTCAGTAACAGCACACCCCTCCAGATTGATTGCGTTCGCTACGGCGCAATAGATATCCAAGGCTCTCTGATCCTTTGGGGATCGAATCGGCGTCATAGGGCGACCAGGCAGACGAATCTCATCATTCCACTCCCCCCCAAAGAGAATCTTTACAAAAGCATCTGCTAACGCCTCAAGTATCCAAGGTTCTATTGGTTGACCGCAGTGAACCCGCCCAATGAAGCGATCCATCATGCAGGCGTCAAAAAGCTCATGGTCTATTTCAGATGCCTCTCCAGCCCTGACCCGGGAAAAGAGGGCATCAATGTCATCCTCTGCTCGGGGCTCCCACTCCCAGAGCAAACGACGGGAATCATGCTCGTCTGGGACAAGAACCCAGCGCCGACTACCCTCTACCGGCTGAGTACCCGATAGCGCTTCCGCCTCTTCTTTTTTCTCTTTACTCATATCCCCTCGCCCCATACTCATATGCAAAAACTCGCGCTGGCGCTTGCTTGTGTTCCATCGTTCGGCTCGCCGTCATAGGCCGCCAGGACAGAGCTGGGCTTGTGTCGTATTCCGCTTGGCCGGCTGCTGGCGCAGCCTCGAAACGCCCCGAGGTGTTCTGCCTGGCGCCCTCGATCACGGAACACCATTGGTGTTCAGAACACCACGTGTTCCGCCTTCTGCGCAATTGTGTTCCATCGCTGAAAGCCGCGCCGTATCTGGCTTCCAGCCATCGCGAAACACCAAGAACACCGGGAACACCAGTTTTTCGAGGGGTACGGGTTCGCATACTCAAACCACCTTGCCGAAGTTGACCGGCACCACGTTGCCCACCCCTTCCCAACGGTGGGCGAAGTCATAGGGGGTGACGTGCTGTTGCCGGTTGGCATCGAGGTAGTCAGCCCACCACTGCACCATAAGCCGGCGCTCCTCAAGGTGTTCAGCCTTGTGGATGTAGGCGGCCCGCACCGTGTTGCGTTCTTGGTGGCTCATCTGCCGTTCTACCGCCTCGCGCGTCCACAAGCCCGACTCCACCAGAGCAGAACAGGCCATGGCCCGGAAGCCATGGCCACATACTTCGGCCTTGGTGTCGTAGCCCATGCGGCGTAGCGCAGCATTCACGGTGTTTTCGCTCATCGGCTTGTGGTGGTAGTGGTCGCCGGGGAACACCAGCTCATACCGGCTGGACAGCATATGAACCTGGCCGAGCAACCCCAGCGCCTGGCGGCTCAGCGGCACCAAGTGCGGCGTGCGCATCTTGGCTCCACGGCTGGAGTGCTTGACGCCCTCGATAGCCTCACGCTCACCCGGGATCGTCCAGAGGCTGGCTTGCATGTCGACCTCCTGCCACCGGGCGAAGCGCAGCTCGCTGGAGAGGATGAACACCTGCAAGGTAAGCGCCACGGCCAGCTTGGTCAGTGCGCGGCCGTTGTAGCTGTCAATCCGCTGCAGCAGCTCGGGCAGTCGCTCCAATGCCAGCGCCGGCCGGTGCTGTGCCTTGCGGGTCGCCGTAGCACCTACCAGGTCACTTGCTGGGTTGGTTTCGATAAGCCCATGCTGAACGGCGTAGCGCATTACCCCGGTGGTGTACTGGCGCAACCGACCGGCCAGCTCCAGGGTATCGCGCTGCTCTGCCGCCTTGAGCGGTGCCAGCAGGTCACGCACCTTGAGGCTTGCCACCGAGCGGCTACCGAGTGCCGGGAATAGGTACTGTTCCATGCGGCGCAGTACCTTGGCGGCATGATCCGGCGACCACTTGCGAGCACCGGCCGCATGCCAGTCCAACGCTACGACCTTGAAGGTGTTGGTCTGCTCGGCCTGGACGGTGGCCCTCGCCTGCTGTTCATGCTCGATGGGGTCAACACCTTCGGCCAGCAGCTCAAGGGCTGCAGCACGGCGACCACGCGCGGACTTGAGGCCGAGGGCTGGATAGCTGCCGAAGGTGGCCAATCCGGCTCGGCCATCTGGGCGGGTGAACTTGAAGCGCCACACCTTGGAGCCATTGCGCTTCACAAGCAGAAACAACCCTTGACCATCAAACAGGGTGTAGTCCTTTTCCCGAGCCTTGGCGGCCTCGCATTTGGCGTCTGAAAGCGGGGTAACGGTACGCGCCATAGGTATATGCCTCCCTTGCCGAACCGGCGTATACCTAAACGTATACCCATTTTAGGTATATGCCTAGAGACAAGAGTAGACAGCCATAAACAACAAAACCGGCCAAGATGGCCGGTTTAGATGGGTTTCGTAGACTTATAGAGACAGATATAATCAGATGAATGGTGCCCGAAGCCGGACTCGAACCGGCACGCCATTGCTGGCGAGAGATTTTAAGTCTCCTGCGTCTACCGATTTCGCCATTCGGGCGGTAGCGCTGTGCGAAGGGCTGGACTATATACAGCCCTTCGCTTACCCGCAAGGCACGCAACGCCTGCCTGGGATAATGAAAAAAGCCTCGTAGATCAGTGATCTACGAGGCTTTTCGAATTGGAGGCTGAGGTCGGAATCGAACCGGCGTTCACGGATTTGCAATCCGGTGCATAACCACTCTGCAACTCAGCCATGAAGCAAACGAGCCGCCTTGGCGACTCGTGTAAAACTGGAGCGGGAAACGAGACTCGAACTCGCGACCCCGACCTTGGCAAGGTCGTGCTCTACCAACTGAGCTATTCCCGCTTGTCTTGTCGACGGGCGCCATTCTATAGAATCGAATCGCGCCGTCAACCCTTTGATTCAAAAATACTTATTTCTTTTCCGAGGTGGTGCTGAGGTGCGGCCAGGCGGCCAACAGGTACTGCAGCATCGACCACAATGTGAGCACGGCTGCGACCACCAGCAAGATATATCCGAGCACGACCCAGAAGGTGAACACCGGTGGATTACCCAGCAGGATGACCAGCGCCAGCATCTGCGCTGCGGTTTTCCACTTGCCAAGGTTGGACACCGCGACATGCGCCCGAGCACCGAGCTCGGCCATCCATTCACGCAACGCTGAGACGACTATCTCGCGCCCGATGATGGTCGCGGCAGCCAGGGTCAGCCAGAGATTGGAGTGTTCGGCCGCCAGCAGCACCAACGCCACAGCCACCATCAACTTGTCTGCGACCGGGTCGAGGAAGGCGCCGAAAGGCGTGCCCTGCTCCCAGCGGCGGGCCAGGTAGCCATCGAGCCAATCGGTCACGGCGGCAATCGCGAAGACGCCGCTGGCAGCCCAATAGCTCCAGGAGAACGGTAAATAGAACAACAGGATAAAGACCGGGATCAGCGCGACCCGGAGAACGGTAAGCAAGTTGGGGATATTCATCGGCACAACTAGGCTGCGAGGTGAGCGGGCATTCTACTCGCTGTGCAGAGTGTCATAAATCAACTCGGCGAGCTTTTTACTGATTCCGGGCGCTTTGGCAATTTCTTCGGCGCTGGCACGGGACAATTCCTGCAGGCCACCAAAGTGATTGAGTAGCTCGCGCCTCCGCTTCGGGCCAATCCCAGCTACTTCTTCCAGGGTCGAGGTGCGCCGCGTCTTGCCGCGGCGAGCACGATGCCCGGTAATCGCAAAACGGTGCGATTCATCACGGATCTGCTGGATCAGATGCAGCGCTGGGGAATTGCCGGGCAAGGTGAACTCATGCTCGGAGTCGTTCAGGTAAAGCACTTCCAGGCCAGGTTTGCGCGTTGTGCCCTTGGCCACACCAAGCAGAATCAGATCCGGCACGGCCAGTTCCTGTAGCACCTCGCGCGCCATGGCCAACTGCCCCTTGCCGCCGTCCACCAGCAGCACATCGGGCAACTTGCCTTCACCATCCTTGATCTTGCTGAAGCGCCGGGTCAACGCCTGGTGCATCGCGGCGTAGTCGTCGCCGGCGGTCACGCCCTCGATATTGAAGCGACGGTAATCGGATTTCAGCGGGCCTTCGGGGCCGAATACCACGCAGGAGGCGACCGTCGCCTCACCGCTGGAATGGCTGATATCAAAGCATTCCATGCGCTGCGGCGGCTCGTCCATTTCCAGCACGGTAGCCAGCGCCTCGAAACGCTCGGCCAGATGCTGCCGGTTGGCCAGGCGCGCTGCCAGCGCCTGTTCGGCGTTGGTCACTGCGAGCTGCTGCCAACGGGCTCGCGTGCCACGCACGCGCAAACTGATGCTGAGACTACGGCCGCGTAGCGACTCGATGGCCTCGATCAGCGTGGCGAAGTCTTCATGCTGCACGTTGACGATCAGCTCGCTGGGCAGGTCGCGCTCGGCATTACCCAGGTAGTACTGAGCAAGGAAGGCCATCAGCACGTCGCCACCCTCCTCTTCGATCGCCACCTGCGGGAAGAAATTCTTGCTACCCAGCACGCGCCCGCCACGCACGCTGATCAGGTGCACGCAGGCGCCACCGGGGGTGAGCATTACCGCGACCACGTCGACGTCGCCGGTACCACCTTCCATGCTTTGCTGGTCCTGCACGCGGCGCAGCATGGAGATCTGATCACGCAGCTCAGCGGCGCGCTCGAACTCCAGGGCCATCGAGGCCTTTTCCATGCTGGCCGAGAGCTCCTCGCTCAGTGCATTGCTGCGGCCATCGAGAAACATCACCGAGTGGCGCACGTCCTCGGCGTATTCCTCCGGACTGACCAAGCCGACGCAGGGACCTTTGCAGCGTTTGATCTGGTATTGCAGGCAAGGTCGCGTGCGGTTCTTGTAGTAACTATCCTCGCACTGGCGAACCAGAAAGGTCTTCTGCAGCAGGCTCAGGCTCTCGCGAATCGCCAATGCACTGGGATAAGGGCCGAAATAGCGCCCCTTGGCCTTCTTCGCCCCCCGGTGAATGCCGAGCCGTGGAAAGTCGCCGTCGGAGAGAAACACGTAAGGGTAGGATTTGTCGTCGCGCAGCAGGATGTTGTAAGGCGGCCGCCATTCCTTGATCAAGGTCTGCTCGAGCAGCAGTGCCTCGGTCTCGTTGGCGGTGATGGTGGTTTCGATCTGCGCGATACGTGCGACCAGCGCGGCCGTCTTGGGTGCCTGACCGGTCTTGCGAAAGTAACTGGAGAGACGCTTCTTGAGATTCTTCGCCTTGCCGACATACAGCAGGCGAGCCTCGCTATCGAACATGCGATAGACGCCGGGGCGACCACTGCAGGTCGCCAGGAAGGCACTCGGATCGAATGGGGCAGACATTTTCAGCTGACGGCGTCAACCATGCCGTGGCGCACCGCGAGCAGAGCCAGCTCGACATCGCTGGTGATGGAGAGCTTCTCGAAGATGCGATATCGGTAGGTATTGACCGTCTTCGGCGACAGGCACAGCTTGTCCGAGATGTTCTGCACCTTGTGGCAGTTGGCGATCATCAGCGCGATCTGGATTTCGCGCTCGGACAACAGGTCGAATGGCGAACCACTGTTCTGCGGCTGGAAAGATTTCAGCGCCAGTTGCTGGGCGATTTGCGGGTCGATATAGCGCTGGCCGGCGAATACCAGGCGAATGGCCTGCACCATCTCATCCAACGCCGCACCCTTGGTCAGATAACCAGCGGCGCCCGCCTGCAGCAGGCGCGTCGGGAAAGGATCTTCCTCGCACACGGTAACGGCGACAACCTTGATGTCGGGATGGCTACGCATCAGCTTACGGGTGGCTTCCAGGCCGCCGATGCCGGGCATCTTGACGTCCATCAGGACGACGTCGGGCTTGAGTTCGCGAACCTTGAGCAGGGCTTCTTCGCCAGTGCAGGCTTCGCCCACGACTTGCAGACCGTCGATATCGGCCAGCATACGGGTGATGCCCGTGCGGACCAGATCGTGATCGTCGACAACCAGGACCCTAATCAATCGCCACCTCGTTGCACCTTGTCAGCCACCGTGCAACGACGGTGAGATTGAACTTGCCGGTCACCTTAACAAAAAGCCAGGGCCTGACCTAGCTTGGCGCACGGGAGTCAAAAAGCAAGCGCCAGATTAGGATCAGTAATTGCGTCGTAGCAATTTTGGAGAATTGGCGGAAGCGGTGAGATTCGAACTCACGGATAGTTGCCCATCGACGGTTTTCAAGACCGTTGCCTTAAACCACTCGGCCACGCTTCCAGATTCTTGAGTGCGGAGGCTAACGCTCAAACCTCCGCAGCAGTGCGGGCGGCAATCTTACCGGAACGCAACACACTGTCAAACTCTAAGTCTTGGCAGGCAATCCCTCTCTGTTATGATCCGATACATTCGAATTTGAAAGCCTCTTACAACAGGAGCGTCGCCATGCAAGAGCGAGATTATGCACTCAACCATTCTCAGGTTGAGCAACAGGAAGTCAGCAGCGTTCTGCGCAATACCTATGGCCTACTGGCCATCACCCTGGCCTTCAGCGGCCTGGTGGCGTTCATATCGCAGCGCGCCAACGTTCCTTATCCGAACATCTTTGTCGTACTGATCGGTTTCTACGGCCTGTTCTTCCTCACCGCCAAGCTGCGCAACTCTTCGTGGGGCCTGCTTTCTACCCTCGCGCTGACCGGCTTCATGGGTTACACCCTGGGCCCGATCCTCAACCGCTACCTGGGCATGGCCAACGGCGCTGAAGTGATCAGCTCCGCCTTTACCATGACCGCGCTGGTGTTCTTCGGCCTGTCTGCCTACGTGCTGACCACCCGCAAGGACATGAGCTTCCTCAGCGGTTTCATCACGGCAGGCTTCTTCGTTCTGCTGGGCGCCGTGGTTGCCAGCTTCTTCTTCCAGATCAGCGGCCTGCAACTGGCGATCAGCGCCGGCTTCGTGCTGTTCTCCTCGGCCTGCATCCTGTTCCAGACCAGCGCCATCATCCATGGTGGTGAACGCAACTACATCATGGCCACCATCAGCCTGTACGTATCGATCTACAACCTGTTCGTCAGCCTGCTGCAGATCTTCGGCATCATGGGCGGCGACGATTGACAGCTTTCGTCCCCCTTCAAGCCCGCTTCGGCGGGCTTTTTCTTGCGCGGCCGTCAGCCGCCTTTGTTTGCCGGGCACCCTGGCCTTATCATTGGCGCAGTTTTGCCTCGCCGGAAACGCCATGAAGTTTGCCATTGCCCTGTTCGCCGTCCCTCATCTGCCAGCCTCGCGACGCGCACTGCGCTTTGCCCAGGCGGCGCTGGCGGACGGCCACGAGATCGTTCGCCTGTTCTTCTACCAGGACGGCGTGCACAGCGCCGCCAGCAACGTGGTCAGCCCGCAGGACGAGGCGGATCTGCCCAGCGAGTGGCGCGAGTTCGTCACTGCCAACGGGCTGGACGCGGTGGTGTGTATTGCTGCTGCGCTGCGTCGCGGTGTACTCAACGCCGAAGAGGCGCAGCGTTATGCACGCCCAGCGGCCAATCTGCAGGCCCCGTGGGAGCTTTCCGGCCTCGGCCAATTGCATGAAGCGGCGCAACAGGCCGACCGCCTGATCTGCTTCGGAGGCCACTGAATGAGCAAGTCGTTGTTGATCATCAGCCGCCAGGCGCCCTGGAGCGGCCCTGGAGCCCGCGAGGCGCTGGATATCGCCCTGGCCGGCGGCGCCTTCGACCTGCCCATCGGTATGCTGTTTCTCGACGACGGGGTGTTCCAGCTAAGCAAAGCGCAGCAGCCTGGTGCGCTACAGCAAAAAGACCTTGGCGCGAACCTACAGGCGCTGCCCATGTTCGGCGTAGAAGATCTGTACGCCAGCCAACGCAGCCTGGACGAGCGCGGCCTGAGCGATGCCGAACTGAATCTGGCGGTAGAGCGACTGGACGACAGCGCACTGACCGCCCTCCTTGATCGTTATGACCAGGTGATCACCCTCTAATGGCCACCCTGCACATACTTTCCCATTCGCCGTTCGCCGATAGCCGCCTGGCCAGCTGCCTGCGTCTGTTGGGTGTCGCTGATGGTGTGTTGCTCAGCGGCGATGCGGTCTATGCGCTGCAGCCCGGCACGACCAATCTGCAAGCGCTGCAACTGATGCCCGCCAGCGTTGCGCTCTATGCACTGGGCGAAGACCTAAGCGCCCGTGGCCTGCAAGCGCCCGAGCGCGCACAGGTCGTGGACTATCCAGGGTTCGTCGAGCTGTGTACCCGCTACGCCAAGGTCAACAGCTGGCTATGAGCACGCTCAACGTCGCCGGACGCGAAATCGCCCTGGACAAGGACGGCTACCTGGTCGACCTGCAGGATTGGTCACACCCCGTAGCCGAGGCGCTGGCCGCAGCGGAAGAGTTGCAGCTGAGTGAAGAACACTGGGAAATTCTCGAACTGCTGCGCGCCTTCTACGCCGAGTTTCAGCTATCGCCGGCCAACCGTCCGCTGATCAAGTACGCAGCCCTGAAACTGGGCACGGACAAAGGCAACAGCCTGCACCTCAATCGCCTGTTCAAGGGCACGCCCGCCAAACTCGCCGCCAAGCTCGCCGGCCTGCCGAAACCGACCAATTGCCTATGAACCTGATCACGCCCGCCGAACACCCCTTCGCCCAGTTCGTGCGCATTCTCGGCAAGGGCAAGCGCGGCGCCCGCGGCCTGACCCGCGAGGAGGCCCGCGAAGCCATGGGCCTGCTGCTCGACGGCAAGGTCGAGGACACCCAGCTCGGCGCCTTCCTGATGCTGCTGCGACACAAGGAAGAGAGCGCCGAGGAGCTCGCCGGCTTCACCGAGGCCATCCGCCCACGACTCGCCGCCCCCGACATTCAGGTCGACCTGGACTGGCCCAGCTATGCCGGTAAAAAACGCCACCTGCCCTGGTACCTGCTGGCGGCCAAGGCGCTGGCCGCCAGCGGTGTGCGCATCTTCATGCACGGTGGCGGCGCCCACACCGCCGGGCGCCTGTATAGCGAGCAACTGCTGACAGCGCTGGATATCCCCTGTTGCCGCGACTGGCAGAGCGTGGCAAAGGCGCTCGATCAACATGGCCTGGCCTACAGCTACCTGGGCAACTGGATGCCGGCGCTACAGCGTATGATCGATCTGCGCAACACGCTGGGCCTGCGCTCGCCGATCCATTCCCTGGCCCGTGTGATCAACCCGCTCGGCGCCCGCTGCGGGCTGCAAAGCATCTTCCACCCCGGTTATCAGGCCGTGCATCGCGAAGCTAGTGGGCTGCTCGGTGACCATGCCATCGTGATCAAGGGCGAAGGCGGCGAGATCGAGGTCAACCCGGACGGTGCGTGCCATCTCTACGGCACCCTCGATGGCGAGAACTGGGACGAAGAATGGCCTGCGCTGTCAGCGCAGCGCCATGTCAAACCCGAACGACTCGACCCAGCCGTGCTGGGCGCATTCTGGCGCGGCGAGCATGATGACCCTTACGGTCGTCTGGCGGTGATCGCCACCATGGCCGTCGCATTGCGTGGCCTGGGCTTGGCCCGTGAAGCAGCGTTCCAGCAGGCACAGCAGCGTTGGGATGCTCGCTTTCAATCTAATCAGTCGATCATTTAAGCCAGCTTTTTCCACCGTTCAATCGAGTTCATAACGTTAGACTCCAGACTCACTCAAAACGGAGGCAAGCGTCATGGGCTTGTTGATCGATGGACGCTGGCACGACCAGTGGTACAACACCGGCAACAGCGGCCGCTTCCAGCGCGAAAGTGCACAACGCCGCAACTGGGTAACCGCCGACGGCAGCGCCGGGCCAAGTGGTGACGGCGGCTTCAAGGCTGAAGCCGGACGTTATCACCTGTACGTCTCGCTGGCCTGCCCCTGGGCTCACCGCACCCTGATCCTGCGCAAACTCAAAGGCCTCGAATCGCTGATCGATGTATCCGTGGTGAGCTGGCTGATGCGCGAACAGGGCTGGACCTTCGACCGCGAGTTCGGTTCCAGCGGCGACCACCTCGACAACCTGAGCTACATGCATCAGCGCTACACCGCCGATGACCGCCACTACAGCGGCCGTGTCACCGTGCCCGTGCTGTGGGACAAGCAGACTGGCGGCATCGTCAGCAACGAGTCGGCGGAAATCATCCGCATGTTCAACAGCGCATTCGATGGCCTGACCGGCAACGCCCTGGACTTCTATCCCGAGCCGCTACGCGAGCGCATCGACCAGCTCAACGAGCGCATCTACCCAGCGGTGAACAACGGCGTCTACCGCGCCGGCTTCGCCACCACCCAGGAAGCCTATGAAGAGGCCTTCGACGAGCTGTTCGCCATGCTCGATGAACTGGATGCGCTCTTGGACAAGAATCGCTATCTGGCCGGCGAATACCTGACCGAAGCAGACATTCGCCTGTTCACCACGTTGATCCGCTTCGATGCCGTCTATCACGGGCACTTCAAATGTAACCTGCGACGCATCGAGGACTACCCGAACCTGTCCAACTGGCTACGCGAGCTCTATCAGTGGCCAGGCATCGCCGAGACGGTGGAGTTCACCCACATCAAATCGCACTACTACGCCAGCCATGCCACCATCAACCCGACAGGTGTCATTCCCAAGGGGCCACAGCAGGATTTCACTCGCGCACATGATCGCCAGCGCCTGCCGGGTAAAGGTGTGTTTTCAGCACTAGAGTGATAGCGGATGATGGCTGAAGCCCCGATAACGAGGCTTCAGCCACAACGCGTCAGATGCTGTTCTGGGCGCCTTCGAACCAGGCCAGCTTGTCACGCAGGGTGACCACTTCTCCGACTATCACCAGCGTGGGCGCGTGCACTTCGTGCTCGGCCACCAGTTGCGGCAAAGTCTCCAGGGTGCCGGTGAATACCCGCTGATTCTGCGTGGTGCCCTGCTGCACCAGCGCTGCAGGCGTGGCGCCTGAACGGCCGTGAGCAATCAACTGCTCGCAGATGCCCGGTAGGCCGACCAAGCCCATGTAGAACACCAGGGTTTGCCCTGGCGCCACCAGGTCTTTCCACGGCAGGTTGCTGCTGCCGTCCTTGAGATGCCCGGTGACGAAACGCACCGACTGCGCATGATCGCGGTGGGTCAGCGGAATGCCGGCATAGGCCGCGCAACCGGACGCAGCGGTGATACCCGGCACGACCTGGAAGGGAATATCTTCCGCCGCCAGTTGCTCGATCTCCTCACCACCACGACCGAAGATGAACGGATCACCGCCTTTCAGGCGCAGCACACGCTTGCCCTGACGGGCCAGATCAATCAGCAACTGGTTGATTTGCTCCTGCGGCACCGCATGATCGGCGCGGCGCTTGCCGACGTAGATGCGCTCGGCATCACGACGGCACAGCTCGATGATGGCGGGTGCCACCAGGCGGTCGTAGAGCACCACATCGGCTTGCTGCATCAGACGCAGGGCGCGAAAGGTCAGCAGATCGGGATCGCCCGGCCCGGCACCGACCAGATAGACCTCGCCCAGCGCACGCGGCGCTGCGCCGGCCAGACGCTCCTCCAGCAGGCGCTCACCCTCCTCCGGCTTGCCGGCAAACACGCTCTCGGCGATCTGACCCTGGAAGACATCCTCCCAGAACACCCGGCGTTGCTGCACGTCGGGAAACAGCTGCTTGACCCGCTCACGAAAGCGCTTGCCCAGGTTGGCCAACTGGCCGTAGGTGGCCGGAATCCAGGTTTCGATCTTGGCGCGGATCAGCCGCGCCAATACCGGCGCATCGCCGCCACTGCTGACCGCGACGATTAGCGGCGAACGGTCGACGATGGCTGGGAAGATCACGCTGCATAGAGCCGGCGCATCCACCACGTTGACGGGAATGCCTAACGCCTGAGCCTCGGCAGAAATCTGCGCATTGAGCGGCACGTCATCGGTCGCAGCAATGACCAGGGCAACGCCCTGCAAGTCGCTGCTCGCGTAGCCACGCAGGAAGATGCCGCCAGGACCGGCCAGCTCCTGCAACTCGCTACGAATATCCGGAGCGACCACACGCAAAACAGCGCCAGCGTCGCTTAGCAGGCGCGCTTTGCGCAGCGCGACCTCACCACCGCCAATCACCAGTACCAGGCGATCCTGCAGCTTGTGGAACAGCGGAAGGAATTGCATCAGATCAGCCTCATCAGAGGTCGGTCGTAGGGTGCGCTGCGCGCACCAAACTACGGTGTAAGGCCCTGGTGCGCATGGCGCACCCTACCTCCATTGAAACGGGGCAGCTGCTAACACCCCGTTTTTTTTGCGTCGTGATGGCCTATCAGCCGATCACTTCAATGCCGCCCATATAGGGTTTCAGAACCTCGGGCACACGAATGCTGCCGTCGGCCTGCTGGTAATTCTCCAGTACCGCCACCAGGGTACGGCCGACCGCCAGGCCGGAGCCGTTGAGCGTGTGCAGCAGCTCCGGCTTGCCGGTTTCCGGGTTGCGGTAGCGCGCCTGCATGCGGCGCGCCTGGAAGTCGCCGCAGTTGGAGCAGGAAGAAATCTCACGGTACTTGTCCTGGCTCGGCACCCAGACTTCCAGGTCGTAAGTCTTCACTGCGGAGAAGCCCATGTCACCAGTGCACAGAGCCAGCTTGCGATACGGCAGCTCCAGCAGTTGCAGCACGCGTTCAGCGTTTGCGGTCATGCCTTCCAGAGCCTCGAAGGACTTGGACGGCTCGACGATCTGCACCATCTCGACCTTGTCGAACTGGTGCTGACGGATCATCCCACGGGTATCACGACCGGAAGCGCCCGCCTCACTTCGGAAACACGGGGTATGCGCAACGAACTTCAGTGGCAGCTGTTTGGCATCAAGAATTTCGCCGGCGACGATATTGGTCAGCGAGACCTCGGCGGTCGGGATCAGGTACAGGTCGGCCTGGTCTTCACGACGGATCTTGAACAGGTCTTCCTCGAATTTCGGCAGCTGACCAGTGCCCTGCAGCGCCGGAGCCTGCACCAGATACGGGGTGTAGGCCTCTTCGTAGCCATGCTCGCCGGTGTGCAGGTTGATCATGAACTGCGCCAGGGCGCGATGCAGACGGGCGATGGGGCCGCGCAGCAGGGCGAAACGCGCGCCAGACAGCTTGGCAGCGGTCTCGAAGTCCAGCCAGCCGTGCTGCTCGCCGAGGGCGACGTGATCCTTGATCTCGAAATCGAAGCTGCGCGGGGTGCCCCAACGCGCCACCTCGACGTTGCCGTCTTCATCGGCGCCAACCGGCACAGACTCGTGCGGCAGGTTGGGAATGTTCAGCAGCAGGTTGTCTAGCTCGTTCTGGATGGCGTCCAGCTCACGCTTGCCGGCTTCCAGGTCGCTGCCCATCTGGTCGACTTCCGCCAGCAGCGGAGCGATATCTTCGCCACGCGCCTTGGCCTGGCCGATGGACTTGGAACGGCTGTTGCGCTCGGCCTGCAGTTGCTCGGTGCGCACCTGCACCGACTTGCGCTGACTCTCCAGGGCCTCGAAGCGGGCGACGTCAAGGGCGAAGCCACGGGTGGCGAGGCGCTCGGCGATTTCGGTGAGTTGCGTGCGGACAAGTTTGGAATCGAGCATGTTCGGGTCTCAATACATCGACGAAAAAAGGTTGCGGCCACCAGCGTGACGCGGGTTGCCGAGTGTAAAGCTTTAGCGGGTCAGGATGCCAATCGAGCCAGGCTCAGACCAGCCCAGGCGGCAAGCAGACCACCAAGGATACTGAATGCCAGGTAACCGAGCGCTTCGAGGGCGCGACCGCCCTCCATCAGCTTCATGATTTCCAGGCTGAAAGACGAAAAGGTGGTGAAGCCTCCCAGAACGCCAGTGATCAGCCCGGTACGCAGCTCCAGCGACAGGTCGGTACGGGTAAGGAACAGACCTGACAGCAGACCAATCAGCAGGCACCCGATGATGTTTACCGCGAAAGTGCCCAGGTAGAAATGCCGGGGCCAGTTGCCAGCCACCCAGCTGGCAACCAGAAAGCGCATAACCGAACCCGCCGCGCCTCCCACGGCGACAGCAAGGGCTACTCGGATCATGGTTTTCTCCTCTGCCTTGGGCTGCTGGCGTCCAGTTGACGCAGATGCTGCAGCTTGTCGCGAATCTTCAGTTCCAGCCCACGCGGCACCGGATCGTAATACTGCCTGGGCTCGAGGGCTTCGGGGAAGTAATCCTCGCCTGCGGCGTAGGCATCCGGCTCATCATGGGCGTAGCGGTATTCATCGCCATAGCCGAGCTGCTTCATCAGCTTGGTCGGCGCGTTGCGCAGGTGCAGCGGCACCTCCTGCGAGCCCTGCTCGGCAGCGTCACGCATAGCCGCCTTAAATGCGGTGTACACCGCATTGCTCTTCGGCGCACAGGCCAGATAGACGATGGCCTGGGCCACGGCAAGCTCGCCTTCAGGGCTGCCCAGGCGCTCCTGCACGTCCCAGGCATTGAGGCACAGGGTCAGGGCGCGCGGATCGGCGTTGCCGATATCCTCGCTGGCCATGCGCACCACACGGCGGGCGATGTACAGCGGGTCGCAGCCGCCGTCGAGCATACGTGCATACCAGTACAGCGCGCCGTCCGGGCTGGAACCGCGCACCGACTTGTGCAGCGCGGAAATCTGGTCGTAGAAGGCTTCGCCGCCCTTGTCGAAACGGCGGCGGCTGTCGCCCAGCAGGTTCTGCAGCAGTTCGACGCCTATTTCGCTGTCGTCCTCTGCCAGGTCGGCAGCATTCTCGAGGAAGTTGAGAAGACGACGACCGTCACCATCGGCAGCGGCCAGAAGAATCTGAAAGGCCTCGTCCGGCAGGCTGAGATGGCGATCGCCAAGGCCTTTCGGGTCGCTCAGCGCGCGATTGACCAGCTTGCGCATCGCCGCCTCGTCGAGGCTCTTGAGCACATAGACGCGGGCACGCGACAGCAGCGCATTGTTCAGTTCGAACGAGGGATTCTCGGTGGTGGCACCGATGAAGATCAGCGTTCCGTCTTCCACGTAGGGCAGGAACGCGTCCTGTTGACTCTTGTTGAAGCGGTGCACTTCGTCGACGAAGAGAATGGTGCGGCGGCCGTACTGAGCCGCGTGCTGCTGGGCCACTTCGACGGCCTGGCGAATCTCCTTGACCCCGGAGAGCACAGCGGAGATGGTTTCGAAATGCGCGTCGGTGACCTTGGCCAGCAGGCGCGCCAGAGTGGTCTTGCCTACGCCAGGCGGCCCCCAGAAGATCATCGAGTGCAAGGCGCCCTGCTCCAGCGCCTCGCGTAGCGGCTTGCCCGGCGCCAGCACATGCTCCTGGCCAACGTATTCGTCCAGACTGGTAGCACGCAAACGCGCAGCCAGGGGCTGCGCGACGGGTTGGCGACCGAACAGATCCACGCCTTACTCCTGGATGACGTCCGCGCCTTCCGGAATGTCAAAGGTGAACAGATGGTCTTCGACCGGCTCGTTCATCTTCACATTGAGGAACAGGATGTTGGTGCGCTGACCGATGCTGTCGATCAGTTGCATGTCGTTGAGCACGCGATTGCGGAACGACAGGCGCAGGCTGTCGAACAGGCTGTCCTTGGCCTTGGGCTTGAGAATGAAGTCGACCACGCTGCCGCCTTCCTTGTAGTCGATCTCGAAGTTCTCGCGGATCTGCGAGACATCGCCGGAGAGCAACAACGCGGGAGTATGGGTCAGGCGCTGATCGAGTGTCTGAATGGTGACCTGCTCCAGATCCGGGTCGTACAGCCAGACCTTCTCGCCATTGGAGACCAGCAGTTGCTCCATGGGTTGATCGGTGTGCCAACGGAACATGCCCGGACGCTTGAGCGCCAGTTGCCCTGCAGTTTCCTGCAGCTGAGTGCCGCTGGCGTCGAGGGTCAGCTGAGAGAAGCGCGCACTGATGGTTTGCGCCTGGCTGAGCAATTCGCTCAAGCGCTTGGTGGCCGCCTCTTCATCAGCCTGGGCGGTCAGCAGGGTAAAGCTCAAAGCAGCCAGCATCAGCAGGCGAATAACACGCATATAAACCCCTTGAGTCCGTATGAGAATGGCGAGGCGACTCGGTACCCCGCATTGCTCGGCAGCACCTGGGCTGCCGTGAATCCTGTAGACCGCGAATTCAGCGGTTTATCCGCGAGACGTAACACTCAGTCACGGGATGAACCAGGCGCGAGCACCTCGCGTGAACCGTTGGTATTCATCGAGCTGACCACGCCAGCCATTTCCATCGCCTCGATCATCCGTGCGGCGCGGTTGTAGCCGATCTTCAGCTTGCGCTGCACGGCGGAAATGGAGGCACGGCGGCTTTCCAGCACGAAGTTGACGGCCTCGTCGTACAGCGGGTCTTCCTCGCTGCCCTCACCGCCTTCACCACCACCACCTTCGAAGCTGCCGCCACCCTCTTCGGCCCCGGCGAGAATGTCTTCGTTGTAATCCGGCGCACCACGCAGCTTCCAGGCTTCGACTACACGGTGCACTTCATCGTCCGAGACGAAGGCGCCGTGAACACGAATCGGCAAGCTGGTGCCCGGCGGCATGTAGAGCATGTCACCGTGGCCGAGCAACTGCTCGGCACCGCCCTGGTCGATGATGGTGCGCGAGTCGATCTTGCTCGATACCTGGAACGCCATGCGGGTCGGGATGTTGGCCTTGATCAGGCCAGTGATCACGTCCACCGACGGGCGCTGGGTGGCGAGGATCAGGTGAATACCTGCCGCACGCGCCTTCTGCGCGATACGCGCGATCAGCTCTTCGACCTTCTTGCCGACGATCATCATCATGTCAGCGAATTCATCGACCACCACGACGATGGTCGGCAGTGGTTTGAGCAGCGGCGCTTCGTCTTCCATGCTTTCGCGACGGAACAGCGGATCGGACAACGGCTCGCCAGCCTCGATGGCATCCTTGACCTTGCGGTTGAAGCCCGCCAGGTTGCGCACGCCCATCTTCGACATCAGCTTGTAGCGGCGTTCCATCTCGGCAACGCTCCAGCGCAGGGCGTTGGCCGCTTCCTTCATGTCGGTGACGACCGGGCAAAGCAGGTGCGGAATGCCTTCGTAGATCGACAACTCGAGCATTTTCGGGTCGATCATGATCAGCTTGGCGTCTTCCGGGCTCGACTTGAACAGAATCGACAGAATCATCGCATTCACGCCCACCGACTTACCGGAACCGGTGGTACCGGCCACCAGCAGGTGCGGCATCTTGGCCAGATCGGTGATCACCGGCTTGCCACCAATGTCGTGCCCCAGCGCCAGGGTCACCGGCGACTTGGCGTCATCATATTCGGGCGTCGACAGCACCTCGGAGAAACGCACGATCTGACGATTCTCGTTGGGGATCTCGATACCAACGGTGGTCTTGCCGGGAATGACTTCCACGACCCGTACGCTGGTCACGGCCAGCGAACGCGCCAGATCCTTGGCCAGGTTGGCGATGCGACTGACCTTGACCCCTGCAGCCGGCTGGATTTCGTAGCGGGTGATCACCGGGCCCGGATGGATCGAATCCACCGCGACCTCGACACCGAATTCCTTGAGTTTGATTTCCAGCAGATGGCCAACGCCCTTGAGCGATTCCGGCGAGTACTCGACCTTCTTGGCTTCCGCCGGGTCGAGCAGGGAAATCGGCGGCAAGGTGCCTTCCACCGCGCTGTCGACGAACAGCGGCGCCTGCTTTTCCTTCTGCACGCGCTTGCTCGGTTCTGGCGCCTTGGCCACGGGCGGCGGCGCAATTACCGGTGCGGGGCGCTTCTCGCGCTCGCTCATGTGCTTGCTCAGCGACTCTTCGCGTTCGAGCAGACGCTCCTTGACCTTGGCTTGCTCACGGCGATCCGAAACCACTGGCGCAGCCACTTCGGTGACCCGCTCATCCAGCTCGCGCAGCTGAATCTTCATCTGCTTGCGCTCGCTACGGGCATTCCACCAGCCAGTGATGGCGCCGTGAATCAGCTCGATCAGGTCGAGGGTGATCTTGCCGGTCAGGTCCATCACACGGAACCAGGACAGATCGGTGAAGACGGTCAAACCAAACAGAAACAGTGCCAGGAATACCAGGGTACTGCCCTGCACGTTCAGAGCATGCACGGCCAAATCACCCAGGCTGGCACCGAGCATGCCACCACCGGAGCCCTGCATGCCGGCGGCCGCTGCAAAATGAATATCGCCCAGCGCAGCACCGGAAAGAATCAGGAAGACCAGGCCGATGCTATGCCAGGAAAACAGCCAGCCGTTCCAGTGCCAGGGTTGATTGCGGGTGCGAAACACCTGCCAGGTCTTGGCGGCCAGCAGGAGCGGGAAGATGTAGGCGAAGTAACCCAGCGCGCCGAACAGTGCGCTGGAGAGCCAGGCGCCGATGCTGCCACCGGCATTCATGATGCGTTCGACCTGCACGCTGTTGTCCCACGCCGGGTCGGCAACGTTATAGGTCAACAGTGCCATCAGCAGGTACAGGCACATAGCGCCCAGGGCGATCAACGCGCCTTCCTTCAGTCGGTACTGAAGCTTCTGACGCCAGTCGGTAATCTGGGTGGTGGAATTCTTCAAAACAGCCATTTCCTGCGCCCTTGGCGCGTCCATCTGATGGTTAACCGCGAAGCGGCCTATTGTAGGGCCAGCCTGACGCCCAGGCCAATTGCCAAGCTCCCGCACCCACCCCGCTTCGGTGTAGCATAGCCGCCAGCAGCTTCCATGCGGCTCAATTGGAGCACGCATTCTCTTTTGTGACAAAGGCTTATGGGGTTTTTTTATGAGCGAAGTCAAGCATTCCCGCCTGATCATCCTGGGTTCCGGCCCTGCCGGTTATAGCGCCGCCGTTTATGCCGCGCGCGCCAACCTCAAGCCCGTGGTCATCACCGGCATCCAGCCTGGCGGTCAGCTCACCACCACCACCGAAGTGGACAACTGGCCGGGTGACGTCGAAGGCCTCACCGGTCCGGCGCTGATGGAGCGCATGCAGAAACACGCCGAGCGCTTCGACACCGAGATCATCTACGACCACATTCATACCGCCGAGTTGCAGAGCCGCCCCTTCGTGCTCAAGGGCGACAGCGGCACTTACAGCTGCGATGCACTGATCATCGCCACTGGCGCCAGCGCCCAGTACCTTGGCCTGCCATCGGAAGAGGCATTCTCCGGCAAGGGCGTCTCCGCCTGCGCCACCTGCGACGGCTTCTTCTATCGCAACCAGGTGGTGGCTGTGATAGGCGGCGGCAACACCGCAGTGGAAGAGGCACTGTACCTGTCGAACATCGCCAAGGAAGTGCACCTGGTGCACCGCCGCGACAAACTGCGCTCGGAGAAGATCCTGCAGGACAAGCTGTTCGACAAGGTCGAGAACGGCAACATGCGCCTGCACTGGAATCACACCCTGGACGAAGTGCTGGGCGACCAGAGCGGCGTGACCGGCATGCGCCTGAGAAGCACCCTCGACGGTAGCACCAAGGAGCTGGCCCTGGCTGGCGTGTTCATCGCCATCGGCCACAAGCCCAACACCGAGCTGTTCGTCGGCCAGTTGGACATGCATGACGGCTACCTGAAGATCAAAGGCGGCAGTGAAGGCAATGCCACCGCTACCAGCATCGAAGGTGTGTTCGCCGCAGGCGACGTGGCCGATCACATCTACCGTCAGGCCATTACCTCCGCTGGCGCCGGCTGCATGGCCGCGCTGGATGTCGAGAAGTTTCTCGACGGCAACTGATGGACAAGGGCGAGCACCTCCGCTCGCCCTCCCCTCCTCCGCTGGACAAGCGCACATGCTCACCTGGCTGCAACGCGACTCACTGCAGTTCCCGCCATTGGCTAAAGCCATGCGCGAGCCTAATGGCCTGCTGGCCGCTGGCGGCGATCTGAGCGCCGACCGCCTGATCAGCGCCTATCGACATGGCTGCTTTCCCTGGTTTCAGGATGGCCAGCCAATTCTCTGGTGGTCGCCCGATCCGCGCACCGTTCTGTTCCCTGATGAGCTGCATGTTTCCCGCAGCCTGGCCAAACTGCTGCGCCAGCAGCGTTATCGCGTCACCTTCGACCAGGACTTCGCCGCCGTCATACAGGCCTGCGCCGAGCCACGCGCCTACGCCGATGGGACCTGGATTACCCGCGGCATGCAGGAGGCTTACCTGCAGCTGCATCAGCGCGGTATCGCCCATTCCGTGGAGGTCTGGAGCGGGGACGAACTGGTCGGCGGGCTTTACGGCCTGGCTATCGGCCAGCTGTTTTTCGGTGAATCCATGTTCAGCCGTGCCGACAATGCATCCAAGGTCGGTTTCGCCACCTTGGTCGGCAAGCTGCGAGACTGGGGCTTCGTCCTCATCGACTGCCAGATGCCTACACAGCATCTGCACAGCTTCGGCGCCAGGGCCATGCCGCGCGCCAGCTTCGCCGAATACCTCAAGTGTCACCTCGATCTGCCCACCGGAGCAGATTGGCTCGCCTAGTCGATATTCGCAGCCTGGCATACACTCTTATCAGGCTTCCCCGAGACACCGCCATGACCGAGCTGGCCCGCCTGAAGTTCTATGCCACTCAACCCCATCCATGCAGCTATCTGCCGGAAGAACAGGCCACCACCCTGTTTCTTGACCCCAGCCAGCCCATGGATGTGCTGGTTTATGCAGAACTTTCGGAAATGGGCTTTCGCCGCAGCGGCGACCACCTCTACCGACCGCATTGCCAGCAGTGCACCGCCTGCATTCCTGCACGCATTCCTGCTGCGCGCTTCACACCTAACCGCCAGCAGCGGCGTATCCTCAAACGCAATGAAGACATCGTCGTTCGCTGCGTGCGCCCGGCATTCACTGAAGAGTATTACGATCTCTACGTGGGCTATATCGAGCAGCGCCACGCTGACGGTGACATGTATCCACCGAGCCGTGACCAGTTCTCGACCTTTCTGATTCGCGACCTGCCGTTCTCACGCTTCTACGAGTTTCGCCTGCAGGGCAGATTGGTCGCCATCGCAGTCACTGACGTTCTGCCAAACGGTCTGTCGGCGGTTTATACCTTCTATGATCCCACCGAAGAACGCCGCAGCCTGGGGCGATTCGCCATCCTCTGGCAAATCGGCGAGGCCGAGCGCCTGGGGCTGGAGGCCGTCTACCTCGGCTACTGGATCAAGAATTGTCGGAAGATGAACTACAAGACCCAGTACCGCCCCATCGAACTGTTCGTTAATCAGCGCTGGACACTGCTTACCTAGCCTCTCAGCCACCACCCCAGTCAGTTCGACACTCCAAGCCACTTGGCGCAGCCCACTGTTTTCGGGCACAATGCACGCCGCTTTTGCCTGGCGCCAGTTGCACCGGGCCATTTCCTGGATACCGAGGGCTTTACTGCATGTCGAAAGAAGACAGCTTCGAAATGGAAGGCACTGTCGTCGACACCCTGCCCAACACCATGTTCCGCGTGGAGTTGGAAAACGGGCACGTCGTTACCGCGCACATCTCCGGCAAGATGCGCAAGAACTACATCCGCATTCTCACTGGTGACAAGGTGCGCGTTGAGCTGACGCCTTATGACTTGAGCAAGGGCCGCATCACCTACCGCGCCCGTTAAGCCAAGCACCAAACGAAAACGCCCGGCATATGCCGGGCGTTTTCGTTGGCTCACTGAAAGCCACCAGGGCTTTCAGTGCACCTGAGGCCATTCGATCAGGCGACCTCTGCCGCTGTCTCGAACTCGAAGCTGGGCTCGCCATCCTTGATGTCGATGTGCACTATGCCGCCATGCTCGGCCAGCTCGCCGAAGAGGATTTCCTCCGCCAACGGACGCTTGATCTTGTCCTGGATCAAACGCGCCATCGGCCGCGCACCCATCATCACATCGTAACCGCGCTCGGCCAGCCAGCTGCGCGCCGCATCGCTGACCTCCAGCGTGACACGCTTATCCTCCAGCTGCGCCTGCAGTTCGGTGAGGAACTTGTCGACGATGCTCTTGATCGTCTCGTGACTGAGGCGACCAAACTGGATGATGGTATCCAAACGGTTGCGGAACTCCGGCGTGAAGCTCTTCTTGATGACTTCCATGGCATCGGTGGAATGATCCTGCTGGGTGAAACCGATCGAGGCACGCGAGGCGGTTTCCGCGCCGGCGTTGGTGGTCATGATCAGGATCACGTTGCGGAAATCCGCCTTGCGCCCGTTGTTGTCGGTCAGCGTGCCGTGGTCCATCACCTGCAGCAGCAGGTTGAAGACTTCCGGATGCGCCTTCTCGATTTCATCGAGCAGCAGCACGCAATGCGGCTGCTTGGTGATCGCCTCGGTCAGCAAGCCACCCTGGTCGAAACCAACGTAACCGGGCGGCGCACCGATCAGGCGCGACACGGTGTGACGCTCCATGTACTCGGACATGTCGAAACGCACCAGCTCGATACCCATGGCCTTGGCCAACTGCCGTGCGGCCTCGGTCTTGCCCACGCCAGTAGGGCCAGCGAAGAGGAAGGAGCCGACCGGCTTGTCCGGCGCCTTGAGGCCGGCACGCGACAGCTTGATCGCGGTGGCCAGCGAGTCGATGGCAGCATCCTGGCCGAACACGGTGAGCTTGAGGTCACGCTCCAGATTACGCAGTAGCTCCTTGTCGGAGCTGGACACGTGCTTCGGCGGAATCCGCGCGATCTTGGCGACGATATCCTCGACCTGAGCCACCTCGATACGCGCCACGCGCTTGTCTTCCGGCTGCAGACGCTGGTAGGCGCCGGCCTCATCGATCACGTCGATAGCCTTGTCCGGCATGTGTCGATCATTGATGTAGCGCGCAGCCAACTCAGCCGCTGCACGCAGGGCTTCATCACTGTATTCGATGTGATGATGCTGCTCGAAGCGCGCCTTGAGCCCCTTGAGAATGCCGACGGTGTCCTCTACCGAAGGCTCGACCACGTCGACCTTCTGGAAGCGTCGCGCCAGCGCACGGTCTTTCTCGAAGATGCCGCGGAATTCCTGGAAGGTGGTGGAACCGATGCAGCGAATTTCACCAGAGGACAGCATTGGCTTGAGCAGGTTGGAGGCATCCATGACCCCGCCCGACGCCGCGCCAGCACCGATGATGGTGTGAATCTCGTCGATGAAGAGGATCGCATGCGGCCGCTTGCGCAGCTCATTGAGCAGCGCCTTGAAGCGCTTCTCGAAGTCGCCGCGGTACTTGGTGCCGGCCAGCAGTGCACCGAGGTCCAGGGAATAGACCACGCTGTCGGCCAGCAGATCAGGCACCTGCTCGTCGACGATACGCTTGGCCAGGCCTTCGGCGATGGCTGTCTTGCCAACACCAGCTTCGCCTACCAGCAGCGGGTTGTTCTTGCGCCGACGCGCGAGAATCTGCGCAACGCGCTCGACTTCATGCTCGCGACCGACCAGTGGATCGATACGTCCCTGACGAGCCAGTTCGTTGAGGTTGCTGGCGTAGGCATCCAGCGGATTGCCGGAAGCTGAGGACTCGCCGCCCTCCTCATCCTGCATGTCCTGATCATTCTCGTGCTGATCGCCATGCCCCGGCACCTTGGAGATGCCGTGGGCGATGTAGTTGACCACATCGATGCGGGCCACGCTCTGCTGCTTGAGCAGGAACACGGCCTGGCTTTCCTGCTCGCTGAAGATCGCGACCAGCACGTTGGCGCCGGTCACCTCACGCTTGCCGGAGCTCTGCACATGGAAGACAGCACGCTGCAAAACGCGCTGGAAGCCCAGAGTCGGCTGGGTTTCGCGGTCTTCATCGTGCTGAGGAATCAGTGGCGTGGTGGAGTCGATGAACTCCTGCAGATCGTGGCGCAGCTTGTCGAGGTTGGCCCCACAGGCCCGCAGCACACTGGCGGCTGCCTCGTTATCCAGCAAGGCGAGCAGCAGGTGCTCGACCGTCATGAATTCATGACGCTTGGCACGGGCCTCCTTGAAAGCCAGATTGAGGGTGACTTCGAGCTCTCGATTCAACATAGCTTCACCTCATACCCAAGTGGCCGGCGTTAACCGTCCTTCTCTATTTCACAGAGTAGCGGATGCTGGCTCTCTCGCGCGTATTGGTTGACCTGCATTGCCTTGGTCTCCGCAATATCACGGGTGTACACACCACACACCGCACGCCCTTCTGTATGGACGGCCAGCATGATCTTGGTCGCCAGCTCCCGGTTCATGCCGAAAAACGTTTCGAGCACTTCGACGACGAAATCCATCGGGGTGTAGTCGTCATTGAATAAGACCACCTTGTACATCGGTGGTGCCTGCAATGCTGGCTTGGATTCCTGAACAGCGATACCAGAGGAGTCATCCTCATGCTCTGCCGGGTGATCCTGATTGAATGTTAGTCGAATCTGGCTACTTGCATGCATGCTGAAATCAGAGGTTCAAGGCCGGGCGAACGGGGATGCTAGAGGGAGTTTGACTGAGTTCTCAGCCATCCGCCGTATAGCCTTGACTAACGGCAAAAGGGTGTTACAACAAATAAATACCCACTGGTGGGTATCAGGGATTCCACGCCTTCGCCCAGCCTGGTCGGTTATCGCGTGGAGTCGAAGTGGATGATACTCCAGAGATGGAGTCCTTTGCAGAGGGATATCAGCATGCTCAGCGGTAAGGTCAAGTGGTTCAACAACGCCAAAGGCTACGGATTCATCCTGGCCGACGGCCGAGATGAGGACCTGTTCGCCCACTACTCGGCCATCCAGATGGACGGTTACAAGACACTCAAGGCCGGCCAGCCGGTCCGCTTCGAGATCGTGCAAGGCCCCAAAGGACTGCATGCCATCAATATCAGCGCGGTTACCGCCAACCAGGACGCCCCCGTGGCCGTACCCCAGGCGCAAACTATCGCGAGCACTGTCGAAGTCTGAGTACTCTGGCAAATCGCCACGAAAAGGCCGGTCATGTGACCGGCCTTTTTTTTTCACGCTCTGAATCGGTCTACCGATTACATATGGCTGATCATCGCATCGCCAAATTCGGAGCAGGACATCAGTTTCGCTCCCTCCATCAGACGCTCGAAGTCGTAGGTCACGGTCTTGGCGGCGATTGCGCCGTTAGTGCCCTTGATGATCAGATCGGCAGCTTCGGCCCAGCCCATGTGACGCAGCATCATCTCGGCGGAGAGAATGACCGAGCCCGGGTTGACCTTGTCCTGACCGGCGTACTTCGGCGCGGTGCCGTGAGTCGCCTCGAACATGGCCACCGAATCGGACAGGTTGGCACCGGGTGCGATGCCAATGCCGCCGACTTCGGCCGCCAGGGCGTCGGACAGATAGTCGCCATTGAGGTTTAGGGTAGCGATCACGTCATATTCGGCCGGACGCAGCAGTATCTGCTGCAACATGGCGTCTGCAATCACGTCCTTGACCACGACGTTCTTGCCGGTGCGCGGGTTCTTGAACTGCATCCACGGACCGCCGTCGAGCAGCTCGGCACCGAACTCCTCGCGGGCAATCTCGTAGCCCCATTCCTTGAAGGCACCCTCGGTGAATTTCATGATGTTGCCCTTGTGCACCAGGGTCACCGAGCTGCGGTCGTTGTCCACGGCGTATTGCAGGGCCTTGCGCACCAGGCGCTTGGTGCCAGCCTCGGAAACCGGCTTGATGCCGATACCGCACATGTCGGTAAAGCGAATCTTCTTGACGCCCATTTCCTCGGTGAGGAACTTGATGACCTTTTCGGCCTCGGGGCTGCCAGCCTTCCACTCCACGCCAGCATAGATGTCTTCGGAGTTCTCGCGAAAGATCACCATGTCCACGTCCCCCGGCTTCTTCACCGGGCTAGGTACGCCCTCGAACCAACGTACCGGGCGCAGGCAGACATAGAGATCGAGCTCCTGACGCAAAGCCACGTTCAATGAACGAATGCCGCCGCCAACAGGCGTGGTCAGCGGGCCTTTGATCGAAACCACGTAATCACGTACAGCTTCGAGGGTTTCTTTCGGCAGCCAGGTGTCCTGATCATAAACCTGGGTGGCCTTCTCGCCGGCATAAACTTCCATCCAGGAGATCTTGCGGGCGCCGCCATAGGCTTTTTCGACAGCCGCGTCGACGACCTTGATCATCACCGGAGAAATATCGACACCGATACCGTCACCCTTGATGAACGGGATGATCGGGTTGTTCGGAACGTTCAGCGACATATCGGCATTGACGGTGATTTTGTCACCGCTGGCTGGCACCTGGATCTTTTGGTATCCCATGCTGGACTCCATCTTGTGGTTAGACAGTGTGCATCCCCGAGAGTAGCGCAAACCGCTCGCGGAGACACATGTGCAAAGGTCTTATGCAACTGGGCATTCTGTGGCGAGGTGTCGCAGTGGTATACTGCTTAGGTGACTAACGAGTCATAAGGGGCGACCTGTCTGGAACCAGACAGCAACCTCTTGAACCCGGTAAACGGCCACCACTGTCTGCCGGCTCGAAATGCTCGACACTCTACGGGTGCATCCAACATCACCGCGGCGAGTCCTCGACCCGGCCCCGCCATCATGGGGCTCAAGCGCCTACCCGCGCAGGTCGAGTTTCTATGCGCGCTCAGCAAAGAAGAGAGTTAACCCTAAATGTCCACCCCTTCGAAGATCATCTACACCTTCACCGACGAAGCTCCGGCCCTCGCTACCTATTCGCTTCTGCCAATTGTAGAAGCCTTTGCCGCCTCGGCTGACATCTCCGTTGAAACCCGCGACATCTCTCTTGCTGGACGGATCCTGGCAAGCTTTGCCGACCGCCTGGACGCCGACAAGCGCATCGATGACGACCTGGCCAAACTGGCCGAGCTGACTCTGCAGCCGGACGCCAACATCATCAAACTGCCGAACATCAGCGCCTCCGTACCTCAGCTCAAGGCAGCCATCGCCGAGCTGCAGGCTCAGGGCTATAACATTCCGGACTTCCCGGAAGATCCGCAGAGCGACGAAGACAAAGAAGTTCGCGCCCGCTACGCCAAAATCCTGGGCAGCGCCGTGAACCCGGTTCTGCGCGAAGGCAACTCCGACCGCCGCGCCCCGGCCGCGGTCAAGGCCTATGCACGCAAGCACCCGCACAGCATGGGCAAGTGGAGCATGGCTTCGCAGTCCCACGCCGACTACATGCGCGGCGGCGACTTCTTCTCCAGCGAGCAGTCGATCACCATGGCCAAGGCTGGTGACGTGCGCATCGAGTTCGTCGGCAAGGACGGCAAGGTCGAGGTCAAGAAACAACTCGCCCTGCAGGAAGGCGAAGTGTTCGACAGCATGTTCATGAGCTGCCGCAAGCTGCGTGACTTCTTCGAGAAGACCCTGCAGGACTGCAAGGAAACCGGCGTGATGTGGTCCCTGCACGTCAAGGCGACCATGATGAAGGTCTCCCACCCGATCGTCTTCGGCCACGCCGTCAGCGTTTATTACAAAGACGTGTTCGACAAGTACGGCGAACTGTTCAAGGAGCTGGGCGTCAACCCGAACAACGGTATCAGCAGCGTCTACGACAAGATCAAGTCACTACCGGCCTCGCAGCAGGAAGAAATCCTCCACGATATCCACGAGGTCTATGCCCATCGCCCGGAAATGGCCATGGTCGACTCGGTCAAGGGCATTACCAACCTGCACATTCCGAGCGACGTGATCGTCGACGCCTCGATGCCGGCAATGATCCGCAACTCCGGTCAGATGTGGGGCAAGGACGGCAAGCAGAAAGACACCAAGGCCGTCATGCCTGAGAGCACCTACGCTCGCATCTATCAGGAAATGATCAACTTCTGCAAAACCAACGGCGCCTTCGACCCGACCACCATGGGCACCGTGCCGAACGTCGGCCTGATGGCGCAGAAAGCCGAAGAGTACGGCTCTCACGACAAGACCTTCGAAATGACCGCCGACGGCACCATGCGCGTCGTCGCCGCCGACGGCACCGTGCTGATGCAGCACCAGGTCGAAGCCGGCGACATCTGGCGCGCCTGCCAGACCAAGGACGCGCCGATTCGCGACTGGGTGAAGCTGGCCGTTACCCGTGCTCGTCAGTCCAACACCCCTGCCATCTTCTGGCTGGACCCGGAGCGCGCCCACGACCGCGAGCTGCAGAAGAAGGTCGAGCTGTACCTCAAGGATTACGACCTGACCGGCCTGGACATCCGCATGATGGGCTACAACGAAGCCATCCGCGTATCCATGGAGCGCATGATCCGAGGCCAGGACACCATCTCGGTGACCGGCAACGTACTGCGCGACTACCTGACCGACCTGTTCCCGATCATGGAACTGGGCACCTCGGCCAAGATGCTGTCCATTGTTCCGCTGATGGCTGGCGGCGGCATGTACGAAACCGGCGCCGGCGGCTCGGCACCCAAGCACGTACAGCAGCTGGTCGAAGAGAACTACCTGCGCTGGGATTCCCTGGGCGAGTTCCTGGCCCTGGCCGTCTCCCTGGAAGAAACCGGCATCAAAACCAACAACGCCAAGGCCAAGGTACTGGGCAAGACCCTGGATCAGGCCACCGGCAAGCTGCTGGACAACAACAAGTCCCCGGCGCGCAAGGTCGGCGAGATCGACAACCGCGGCAGCCATTTCTACCTGGCACTGTACTGGGCACAAGCCCTGGCCGAGCAGAATGACGATGCCGAGCTGAAAGCCCGCTTCACCCCGCTGGCCAAGCAACTGACCGAGCAGGAAGCGACCATCGTTGGCGAACTGGCTGCCGTACAAGGCAAGCCGGTCGAAATCGGTGGCTACTACCGCTCCAACCCTGAGCTGACCAGCAAGGTGATGCGCCCCAGCGCTACCTTCAATGCCGCTCTGGCTGCACTGAATGCCTGATAGGGCTTGAGTGTCAAAAGAACCCCGGCCCTATGCCGGGGTTCTTTATTTAGAGACGCGAACAATCGCCGTTGGAGCGAGCTCCGCTCGCGAAGCCGTTTTTCGCGAGCAGAACTCGCTCCTACAGAATCCTGCACGCTGATCGTTTTTTGGAGCACCAAAAATGGAGTGGCACCCCCATATCACCGTGGCCACGGTGATCGAAGATGATGGCCGTTTCCTCTTCGTCGAAGAGTTCAAGGCCGGCCGCCTGGTACTCAACCAGCCGGCCGGGCACCTGGAAGCCAATGAATCGCTACGCGAAGCCGCACTGCGCGAGACGCTCGAGGAAACCGGCTGGGACGTCGAGCTCACTGCCCTGCTCGGCATCTACCTCTATACCGCACCAAGTAATGGCGTGACCTATCAGCGCGTCTGCTTCAGCGCACGCCCCGTGCGCCATGACCCCGAGCGCGAGCTGGATAGCGACATCAGCAGCATCACCTGGTTGACGCGCGACGAGTTGGCCGACCAGCCCGAGCGCTGGCGCAGCGAGCTGGTACTGCAATGCGTGGATGACTACCTGGCTGGCATCAGCGGACCACTGGAGCTGCTGCGCTAACACCAGGCGCACCGTTGCGCCCAAGGTTGTCGCTTACCTCAACACGGCCAACATAGCCGGTACGCTCAATACCGCCGTGTAGTAACCCATGAACTGCACGCCGATGTTGAACCCCAGGAAGCGCCCGAGGAAGCCACCAATCAAGCCGATGGTGACCACCACCAGCACTCCGAGCAGGCCACCCTCCCAGATACCCACGACCAGTGCCAGACCGATGAAGGTGGAGATCACCGCCTCGTGACTGATCTTGCGGAACACGAAGGATGCCGCCCGGTGGGCGAAGCTCATGGAAAACGGATAAGCGATCAGGATGGCGACAAACACCGCCAACATGCCATAACCGAAGAACTCCCAGTAGTTCAGCAGGTTGTGCAGGTTGTTGACCTCACCTGTCGCGCTGTCGACGGTAAAACGCGGCGGTGCATTGAACAGCGGCGCAGCTGGCCCCGCAGCTACCGGGCTTAGCGGCAGGCCGAAGGCGATCAGGGGAATCAGCGCTTCCGCGATGTAGGTCGACTCAGTTACGCCATTACGTGCAGTGATCACCGTGGTCAATCGCTCGTATGCCTGCTTGATGCGGGCACCGATCACCTCGCCCATGATCACGGTCATGGCCACGGGGCTGAAGACGAAGGTGGCACTGGTGACACTGGCAGCCATCGCGGTCATGCGTCTCTGACGCTTGTTGATCACTCGAAACGGATTGGGAAAGTAGCCTTTCCAGCCCTTCATGTCCGGAGCCAGGGAAAAGACGCGAAAGCCATCGCGACGCATCTTCTCGCGCTCGCCCGGCGCCAGCAGAGAGAACAGCGAGGCGATCAGCGGCGCGACTGCGATACCGAGGAAATAGCTGACGGCGAGCTTGACGTCGTGCTGAGCCGTCAACGCCTGCAAGGCAACGATGACCAGCACGAATGGCAGCAGCGCCAGCACCGAGGCCCAGCGACCGGCCGAGAAATAAGCGATGGCAAAGGCCGCACAGAGGAAAACCCAGGGAGCGAACTGCTTGATCACATCGCCGAATGGCGCCAGCAACACCGCGAACAGCACCGATAACGGCACTGCGATCAGCGCGGCCATCGCGCCGCCGGTGATCATCTTGCGCAAGGCCACGTGGGGCACGCCGAGTCGGCGCAAGTAGTTGGCGTCCCCGATCAGCGCAGTCGCCATGGTGTCGCCGGGAATCCCCAACAGCGCAGTGGGTACGGCGTGGGTCATATGCTTGGCGACCGCCCCGGCCAGAAAGAAGGTGAGGATGCCGGCTGGCGGCGCACCCAGCATCACGACCAACATGGTCAAGGGCGCCAGGGTGGTGGTTTCATCGGTTCCCGAGACCAGACCGATAGCGGAGAACAACACCGCGCCGAACAAACCCAGTGCCAGAGCCATCAGGATTTCGTAGAGCAACCCCTCCATCACGAACGCCCTCCACTTGGCTGCAGGGATGCATGCTCATCCACCTCGGTGTCAGCGGCAGACTCACGCGCTCCCTCCTCTCGCCGCTGAGCGTCGCGAAATAGCTCGTAGAGCCCCAGATCGCGCAGCTCGGCGATCACCTCGGGCGACGTCTCCTCAAGGCGACCAAGGCTGCCGTACTCCTTGAGCAGGTCGTTGACCACTTGCTCACGAAACGCGGGATCCGCCACGTGCTCGACCACATCGCGCTTGGGTTTGAACAGGAAGGCACTGATAGTCCCGCCACCCAGGCAGCCCAGAATTCCGAACAACATGGCGTAGGCCTTGGCCATCTGCGCCGAATCCAGGATGTCGGCAAGAATCCCTAATGCCAATGCATAGGTACCGAGACTGACGACTGCACTGATCAGAATGGCCAGCACGAGATGCCTGGAATCCACGGTGTCGCCCCACACCTCATAGAGGTTGTTGGTATGGCGCGTGACGTCGGACGGCGTTGCGGCCGGCCTGGCAAGTTCTTGAGTCATGATGTCCCTCGCCCTCGCGGGCTCTTGTTGTTATTGAGGAAGCGCTTGGATGGACGACCGCCAGGTCGTCGTTTATGGGGTGTCGGGATACTGGGCGTGACACATGCCTGTCATCACCAGCCCTCCGGCACCGTCATCGCGGACGGGCTGCCTTGCTGCGCAGAGCCGTGGCCACTCTCGAGGCCGAGGCCTTGCCCAGCGCGGCATCGATAAAGGCTCCCGCTTCGAGCAGCGCCGGAAGATCAACACCGGTCGCCAACCCCTGCTCACGGAACAGGTAGACCAGTTCCTCGGTTGCCACGTTACCCGTGGCACCTGGTGAATATGGACACCCGCCAAGCCCGGAGATCGAGCTGTCGAACACACGCACGCCAGCGTCCAGAGCCGCCTGAGCGTTGGCCACTGCCATGCCATAGGTGTCGTGGAAGTGCCCGGCCAGGGCCGTGACCGGCACTTCGCTGGCGCACGCCTCGATGAGCTGCCTGACCCGCCCCGGCTTACCTCTGCCAATGGTGTCCCCCAGGCTGATCTCATAGCAGCCCATGGCATACAGCTCACGGGCAACTCGAACCACATCAGCCATCGGTACTTCATCGCTGAACGGACAACCAAGCACGCAGGACACGTAGCCGCGTACCGCCACGCCCTGCTCTGCTGCCTTGGCAAGCACAGGCTGGAAGCGCTGCAGGCTTTCATCGATGGAGCAGTTGATGTTCCGCTGCGAGAACAACTCGGATGCGGACGCGAAAACCGCGACCTCCCTGCAGCCCGCCGCCAGCGCGGCATCCAGCCCCTGGAGATTGGGCACCAGCGCCGTGTAGGTCACCCCCGGGTGCTGCCGAAGCCGTCGCAGCACCTCATCGGAGTCGGCCATCTGCGGAACCCAGCGCGGCGAGACGAACGCCCCGGCCTCCAGAGTTCGCAACCCGGCTGCGACCAGGCGCTCGATCAGCTCCACGCGTATCGCCACCGGCAGCGTCTGGGCCTCGTTCTGCAGGCCGTCGCGTGCGCCGACCTCTACCAGCCTTACCGCATCCATGGTCATTGACCACGCTTTTCGCGCAGCAGAACCTCCGCGCGGTCGGCGCGCACATCGCGCGCCTCGACCATTCGCTTGACCAGCCAGTCCACCTCATCGCCACGGGCACCGGCCGACAGCGCGACATTGCGCGCGTGCAGGGCCATGTGACCGCGTTGAATGCCTTCGGTGGCCAGGGCGCGCAAAGCCCCGAGGTTCTGCGCCAACCCCACGGCGACCGCAATTTCGCCCAGCTCCTGAGCACTCTTGACGCCCAGAATGCGCAGCGACAACTGCGCCAGGGGATGAGTCTTGGTGGCGCCGCCCACCAACCCCAGCGGCATGGGCATTTCAATGGTTCCGACCAGATGACCTTGGCTGTCCTTCTCCCAGGTGGTCAGGGAACCATAGTGACCATTGCGGCAGGCATAGGCATGAGCACCGGCCTCCACCGCTCGCCAATCGTTGCCAGTGGCCACCACCAGGGGATCGATGCCATTCATGATGCCCTTGTTGTGGGTCGCCGCTCGGTAGGGATCGATCGCCGCAAAGGTATAGGCATCAATCACCCCTTCGATGACCTCGGCCCCCTTGTACTCCGGCGTATCCAGCTGCTCCGGCGCAATACGCACCTGGGCGCGGGCCAGACGCAGATCGGCGAGGTTGGAGAGAATGCGCAAACGCACCTTGCCGCCGGTGAGCTGCTCCATCAGCGGCGCCACCGCCTCTGCCATGGTATTGACCGTATTGGCGCCCATGGCATCGCGCACGTCGACGATCAGGTGAGCCACCAGCATCGGCCCGCGCGGGCTATCGATGAAGGTGTGCACCTCGATATCGCGACAACCGCCACCCAGGCTGTTCAGCAACTGGTCCTTGCTGTTGGCCAGAGCGATGATCTCGTCCTTGCTGCGCAGCAGGCTGAGCCGCGCGTTGTAGGGGTCGCTGATGCCAATGATCTGCACCTGAGCACGCATCAGTGGCGCACTGCTGGAGGTCTGAAAACCACCAGTCGGCCGCGCCAGCTTGGCCATGAACGAAGCCGCGGCAACCACCGAAGGCTCCTCCACCACCAACGGAATCACTACATCTCTGCCGTTGATGCGGAAGTTGCTCGCCAGTGCGTAGGGCAACTCGAAGGTGCCGATCACGTTCTCGATCATGCCGTCGGCGATTTCAATCGGCAGTGCACCGGCATCACGGAGAAGGGCCGAGTCTTCGGCGGACAGACCAACCAGTTGCTGAACGTAGTCGAGTCGTTTCGAGGGCGACAGATTGCGGAAGTTGGGCAGGCGGGAGTCGATGGACATCGGGGAGCTCTCTTGGAGTCGTTTGTTCTTGGTTGCGAAACACTATCCTCACTGTATCCCTGAAAAAAGGTACAGTTTGCCCAGACACTTCACCCATGTACCCACGACCTTTCGACATGCCCAGACAAACCCTCGCGCAAAGAGTGGCCGACGCCATTGCCAGGCAGATAGCCGAAGGCGCCCTGCAAGAGGGCAACAAACTGCCCTCGTTACGCGAGTACATGCGCCTGCATGGGTACGCCAAGAACACCGTAATCACCGCTTACGAACACCTGGCATCGCAAGGGCTGGTAGAAGCCCGGCATGGCAAGGGGTTCTTCGTCTGCAAGAACCTCAAAGCGCGCAAGGAGGATGACGAACCAGAGCCTTACACCCGGGCGCTGGACACCATCTGGATGATGCGCCAGCAGTTCGTGCGCGACCCAGGCCATTCACACCTGGGTGAAGGATTTCCGCCGATTGAATGGCTGATGGACATGCGCCTGGACAAATTCCACCGGCAAGTGGTGCGCGGTGGCGTCTCGACCCTGTTTCGCTACGGAACACGGCTGGGCAATCCCGACCTGCGCCAACGCCTGGTGCAGAAGCTGGCGGACTACCAGATTGCCGTGTCACCACGACAACTGGTGACCACCCTGGGCGCCAACCATGCAATGGACCTGATCATCCGTCGCTACGTGGCCCCCGGCGACACGGTACTGGTCGAGGACCCTGGCTACTATCCCTTGTTCGGCAAGCTGCAACTACAAGGGGCGCGCATGCTCGGCATTGCGCGAGAGGCTGATGGCCCGGACCTGGATACGCTGGAACGCCAGCTGAAGAAGCACCGCCCCAAACTGTTCTTCCTCCAATCCGTGGGCCACAACCCGACCGGCTCCGATCTGTCCCCAGCCAAGGCGCACCAGTTGCTGCAGCTTGCAGAAGCGCATGACCTGCTGCTGGTGGAGAACGACGCCATGGCCGACTTCAAACCCAGCTCGGCGATAAAGCTGACGGCCCTGGACCAGTCCGAGCGCACCCTGTACCTGGGCAGTTTCTCCAAATCGATTTCCGCCGCCTTGCGCGTCGGCTTCATCGCCGGCAGCAAGAAACGCATCGAGGAACTGGCCGACCTGAAGATGCTGCTGCACAACAGCGGCGCCGAGTACAGTGAGCGCACCATCGACGTGATCCTCGCCGAAGGGCACTTCCTGCGCCACCTGTCGCGCCTTCAGGAACGCTTGCGCGCTGCCACGCAACGCGGTCTGGCGGTACTCGACGGTTTGGGCGCCGAGGTGTTCTGCCGGCCCGAACAGAGCCTCTATCTGTGGGCCCGCTTTCCTGGGGCAGATGATGCCAATACCCTCACCCGCCAATGCCTGAGCCAGGGCGTGATGCTTGCGCCGGGCTCGATCTTCGCGGTCGATCGGCAGATGCCCGTGGCCTGGACGCGGCTCAATGTCGCCTACCTGGACGATCCAGCCTTTCGCCGCAGCCTCATGCACCTGGGGCTAGCAGGATAAGAACAACAGTCGCTCTCGCCTGCGCACTGAACGGGCGCAGGCTTTCTGGTAGACTCGGCAACTTTTCAGGCTTCACTCGCAGATTCCCATGCAAGCACCTAGCACCCAACGCGTGATCGTCGGCATGTCCGGCGGCGTCGACTCGTCCGTTTCCGCCCTGCTGTTGATGGAGCAGGGTTACCAGGTCGAAGGCCTGTTCATGAAGAACTGGGACGAAGACGACGGCACCGAGTACTGCACCGCCATGGACGACCTGGCCGACGCCCAGGCCGTATGCGATCGCATCGGCATCAAGCTGCACACCGCCAACTTCGCCGCAGAATACTGGGACAACGTGTTCGAGCATTTCCTGGCCGAATACAAGGCCGGACGTACGCCGAACCCGGATATCCTGTGTAACCGCGAGATCAAGTTCAAAGCCTTCCTCGACTACGCCCTAAGCCTCGGCGCCGACCTGATCGCCACCGGCCACTACGTGCGTCGCCGCGATATCGATGGCCGTACCGAGCTGCTCAAAGGTCTGGACCCGAACAAGGACCAGAGCTACTTCCTGCATGCCGTCGGCGGCGAGCAGATCGCCAGGACCCTGTTCCCGGTCGGTGAACTGGAAAAGCCGCAGGTGCGCGCCATTGCCGAGAAGTACGAGCTGGCCACGGCGAAGAAGAAGGACTCCACCGGTATCTGCTTCATCGGCGAGCGCCGCTTCAGCGACTTCCTCAAGCAGTACCTGCCGGCGCAGCCTGGCGATATCGAAACCACCGAAGGTCAGGTCATCGGCCGCCACCACGGCCTGATGTACCACACCATCGGTCAGCGCCAGGGCCTCGGTATCGGCGGTCTCAAGGACGCCAGCGATGATCCCTGGTACGTGCTGCGCAAGGACCTGACGCGCAACGTGCTGATCGTCGGTCAAGGCAACGAACACCCCTGGCTGTTCTCCCGCGCCCTGCTCGCCTCGGACATCTACTGGGTCAACCCCGTGGACCTGAGCACTCCGCTCCGCCTCACGGCCAAGGTGCGCTACCGCCAGAGCGATCAGCACTGCACCCTGGAGAAGACCGAGAATGGCTATCGCGCCGTGTTCGACGAGCCGCAGCGCGCCGTCACCCCGGGTCAGTCCGTGGTGTTCTATGACGGTGAGGTGTGCCTCGGCGGCGGCGTGATCGAAACCGCAGAAGCCTGGTACGAGGACGCCCGATGAGCCCGCTGCAGGAGCAACTGGTTGCCCTCGGCGCCGTATTCGAAGCCGCCGTACTGGCCGACAAGATCGCCCGCACCGGCCAGGTCAGCGAAGCCTCTATGGGCTGCATGCTTGGCAGTCTGCTGGTGCGCGACCCGAAAAGCACGCTGGACGTATACGGCGGCGACGACCTCAACCTGCGTGACGGTTACCGCGCCCTGATCAGCTCGCTGGAGCGCAACCCATCCGCTCTGCAGCGCGAGCCGCTGCGCTATGCGCTGGCGATGATCGGCCTGGAGCGGCAACTGGACAAGCGCAGCGACATGCTGCAGGTGATGGGCAGCCGGCTGGATCAGATCCAGCAACAGGTCGAGCATTTCGGCCTGGTCCATGACAACGTCATCGCCGCCTGCGGTGGCCTGTACCAGGACACCATCAGCACCTTCCGCCAGCGCATTCAGGTGCACGGCGACATGCGCTTCCTGCAGCAGCCGAACAACGCGGCAAAAATCCGCGCCCTGCTGCTCGCCGGCATCCGCTCGGCGCGCCTCTGGCGTCAGCTCGGCGGCCACCGCTGGCAGTTGGTGTTCAGCCGCAGCAAGCTGCTCAAAGAACTCTACGAACTGACGCGAAGCTGACCATGGAGCCCGCCAGCCGCAGCGTAAAACCCCTTCAGGGTGCCCTGCTGCTGGCGCTCTCGGCGCTGCTGTTCGCCTTTACCGGAGTCGGCATCCGCGAGATATCCGTCAGCGTCAACAACGAGTCGGTGGTGTTCTTCCGCAATCTGGTCGGCGTGCTGTTCTTTCTGCCGCTGCTGCTGGTACGCGGTGTTCGTCCTCTGCGCACGACACGGCTGAAATCCCATCTGTGGCGCACCACCTACGGCCTGGCGGCGATGTACTGCTTCTTCTACGCCATCGCCCACCTGCCACTGGCCGACGCCATGCTGTTCACCTATTCGGCGCCGGTGTTTACCCCGCTGATCGCACATATCTGGCTCAAGGAGCCGCTGACGCGGCGTATGCTGATCAGCAGCCTGATCGGCCTGTGCGGGGTACTGCTGGTGGCCAAGCCCAGCGCCGCCCTGTTCGAGGGGCCCGCGCTGTTTGGCCTGGCCGCCAGCCTGCTGGCCGCCTTCGCCTTCGTCTCCATCCGCGAAATGAGCGACAGCGAACCGGCCACGCGCATCGTCTTCTATTTCTCGCTGTTCAGTGCACTGTTCTCCGCCATCCCGTTGACCTGGAGCTGGCAACCGCTCGACTCCACGCAACTGAGCTGGCTGCTGGGCATCGGCCTGCTGGCCACCGCCAGCCAAGTGATCATGTCACGTGCCTACGGCCTGGCACCGCCCGGGTTGATCGGTCCGGTGGCTTATCTGGCCATCGTCTTCGCCGGCATCATTGCCTGGCTGCTCTGGGGCGAGACGCCAGACACGCTTTCGCTGCTCGGTGCAGCATTGATCTTCGCCGCCAGTCTGTTATCGGTCGCAAGACGCAGGGCATAGGCGGCCAAGCGCTGGTTTTCATGTATGATGTGCGCCCTTTTCGTCAGAGGTCGTCCCGGCACCTGAGCTAGCGCCCGCTTCATCGAAGCCAGCACGATGCGCAGTGACCCAGGATGGCTTTTCAGCCCGACAGCCCGAGAACGCCTACATGCAGCTTTCCTCGCTCACCGCGGTTTCCCCCGTCGACGGCCGCTACGCCGGCAAAACCAGCGCCCTGCGCCCTATCTTCAGCGAATACGGCCTGATCCGTAGCCGCGTACTGGTCGAAGTGCGCTGGCTGCAGCGCCTGGCTGCCCACGAAGGCATCCCGGAAGTCGCGCCCTTCTCCGCCGAAGCCAACGCCCTGCTCAACGAGCTGGCCGAGAACTTTGCCGTCGAGCACGCCGAGCGCGTCAAGGAAATCGAGCGCACCACCAACCACGACGTCAAGGCCGTGGAGTACCTGCTCAAGGAGCAGGCCGCCAAGCTGCCAGAACTGAACAAGGTCAGCGAGTTCATTCACTTCGCCTGCACCAGCGAGGACATCAACAACCTGTCCCACGCCCTGATGCTGCGCGAAGGCCGTGACAGCGTCCTGCTGCCGCTGATGAAACAACTGGCAGACGCCATCCGTGAGCTGGCGGTGAAGTTCGCTGACGTGCCGATGCTGTCGCGCACCCACGGCCAGCCGGCCTCGCCGACCACCCTGGGCAAGGAACTGGCCAACGTCGTCTACCGCCTGGAGCGCCAGATCGCTCAGGTCGCGGCTGTACCGCTGCTGGGCAAGATCAACGGTGCCGTGGGCAACTACAACGCGCACCTGTCGGCCTACCCGAGCATCGACTGGGAAGCCAACGCCCGTCAGTTCATCGAAGGTGACCTGGGCCTGAGCTGGAACCCCTACACCACCCAGATCGAGCCGCACGACTACATCGCCGAGCTGTTCGACGCCATCGCCCGCTTCAACACCATCCTGATCGACTTCGACCGCGACGTCTGGGGCTACATCTCCCTCGGTTACTTCAAGCAGAAGACCGTGGCCGGCGAAATCGGCTCCTCGACCATGCCGCACAAGGTCAACCCGATCGACTTCGAAAACTCCGAGGGCAACCTGGGTATCGCCAACGCGATCTTCCAGCACCTGGCCAGCAAGCTGCCGATCTCCCGCTGGCAGCGTGACCTGACCGACTCCACCGTACTGCGCAACCTGGGTGTCGGCTTCGCTCACAGCGTCATCGCTTACGAGGCAAGCCTCAAGGGAATCAGCAAGTTGGAGCTCAATGCTCAGAAAATCGCTGAAGACCTGGATGCCTGCTGGGAAGTGCTCGCCGAGCCGATCCAGACCGTCATGCGTCGCTACGCCATCGAGAACCCGTACGAGAAGCTCAAGGAGCTGACCCGCGGCAAGGGCATCAGCCCCGAGGCCCTGCTGGCCTTCATCGACGGCCTGGACATGCCGGCCGCCGCCAAGGAAGAGCTCAAGCAACTGACCCCGGCGCGCTACATCGGTAACGCCGTGGCCCAGGCTAAACGCATCTGAGCCATACCAGCCTCGAGGACGCCCGGCTGAGCCGGGCGTTTTTGTTTTAAGGTTTTTATCTATTTCAAGGGCTTACTGATGAATCCTGATACTCCGCTGCAATTGCTGGGTGGCCTCACAGCCCGTGAATTCCTGCGCGACTACTGGCAGAAGAAACCCCTGCTGGTGCGTCAGGCCATTCCCGACTTCGAAAGCCCGATCAGCCCGGACGAACTGGCCGGCCTGGCGCTGGAAGAGGAAGTCGAGTCGCGCCTGGTGATCGAGCACGGGGAACGCCCCTGGGAGCTGCAGCGTGGTCCGTTCAACGAGGACACCTTCCAGGACCTGCCCGAGCGCGACTGGACCCTGCTGGTACAAGCCGTCGATCAGTTCGTTCCGGAAGTGGCCGAACTGCTGGAAGACTTCAAATTCCTGCCCAAGTGGCGCATCGACGATCTGATGATCAGCTTCGCTGCCCCCGGTGGCGGCGTCGGCCCGCATTTCGACAACTACGACGTATTCCTGCTGCAGGCTCATGGTCATCGCCGCTGGCAAATTGGCCAGATGTGCGATGCCGACAGCCCGCTGCTCCCCCACGCCGATCTGAAGATCCTGGCTCAATTCGAACCAACCGATGAATGGGTGCTGGCACCCGGCGACATGCTCTACCTGCCGCCATGCCTCGCCCACTGTGGCACCGCTGAGGATGATTGCATGACCTATTCCGTGGGCTTCCGCGCGCCGAGCGCCGCCGAAGTACTGACCCATTTCACCGACTTTCTCGGCCAGTTCCTGCCCGACGAAGAGCGTTACAGCGATGCCGACATCCAGCCGAGCGAGGATCCCAACCAGATCCAGCGCGACGCTCTGGAGCGCCTCAAGGCCCTGCTCAACGAGCACATGAGTGACGAACGTCTGCTGATGACCTGGTTCGGCCAGTTCATGACCGAGCCCAAGTACCCGGAGCTGGTCGCCGGCATCGAGATCGAGGAAGAAGACTTCCTCGGCTCACTGGAAGATGGCGCGATCCTCATCCGCAACCCCAGCGCACGCATGGCCTGGTCGGAAGTCGGCGAAGACCTGGTGCTGTTCGCCAGCGGCCAGAGCCGCCTGGTGTCGGCCCGCCTGCGTGAGCTGCTGAAGCTGATCTGCAGCGCCGATGCGTTACATGTGGAAAACCTCGGCGCCTGGCTGGCCGACGACGAGGGGCGTACCCTGCTATGGGAACTGGTCAAGCAAGGCAGCCTGGGATTTGCCGATGAGTGAGATCTCCGTCCGAGTCGCGGACTGGCACAGGGACAATGTCGAGCTTCGTCGTATCCGCGACAGCGTGTTCGTCGCCGAGCAATCGGTGCCGCCAGAACTGGAGTGGGACGCCGAGGATACCGACGCCGTGCACTTTCTCGCCGAGGAAGGCGATTACCCGGTCGGCACCGCACGCCTGCTGCCCGACGGCCATATCGGTCGCGTGTCGGTGCTCAAGGACTGGCGCGGCCTGAAAGTGGGCGAAAAACTGATGCAAGCCGTGATTGCCGAAGCGGAAAAGCGCGGCCTGCTTCAGCAAATGCTCACCGCTCAGGTGCACGCCACGTCATTCTATGAAAGGCTAGGCTTCAGGATTGTCAGCGACGAGTACCTCGACGCTGGCATACCGCACGTGGATATGGTGCGCACCAGCCAGTAGAGAGCACGATGAACGACAAAGACGCCCCGGTCGAACCGATAGATACGCCAGAAGCCATTGAACTGGCGGCTATCGAATTCGAGTCGCCGGGGCGTTTTGCCGTGCACAACCCCGCCCCCATCACGCCGGATACGGCGCAATGGGAGCCGGCCCCTTTCGTCTTGGGCGAGCACGAGCGCCTGGAGCGCTTCAGCCAGCCCCAGCAAGCGCGCGCTCACGTTCTCGCCCTGATCCAGCAGGCACAGCGCAACCTGTGCCTGTACAGCGATGACCTGGAGCCCTGGCTCTATCACCACAGCAGCGTGCAACAGGCCTGTACCCGATTCCTGCTGAGCAGCCCACGGGCGCGCCTGCGCATCCTGCTGCGCGACCCGACCCGCGCCGTGAAGGAAGGTCATCGCCTGCTCGCCCTGTCACGCCGACTGTCCTCCAACCTGCATATCCGCAAACTCAATCCGGATTACGCCAACGAGGAACTGGCCTTCCTGATCGCCGATGACAGAGGCCTGTTCGTGCGACCTGAACTCGATCAACAATCCGGCTACACCCTGTACAACGATCCGGCGCGCGTGCGCCAACGCCAAACCCAGTTCGAACAGGCCTGGGATACCAGCATCACCGACCCTGATCTGCGGAGCTTTCTGCTATGACCCTGCGCACGCTGTTCGCCGCCCTGCTTCTCGGCCTGTGCCTACCGCTGCAAGCGGCCACCGAGGTAATCCCACTGAATTACCGCACTGCCGATGACGTACTCGGCGTGGTGCAGTCGATGCTTGGCAACGAGGGCAAGGTCAGCGCCTATGGCAACCAACTGATCGTCAATGCGTCACCGGCCAAGATCGGTGAAGTGCGCGTGTTGTTGCAGCAACTCGACACCCGCCCGCGTCGCCTGCTGATCACCGTGGAGAGCGCCGACAGCAATTACCAGAACGACCGCGGCTATCGCGTCGATGGCACGCTCAGTGCCGGCAATGCCGAAGTACAGGTCGGCCGCGGCGAAGTGAACGGTCGCGACCAGGTGCGCATCATCCGCCGCAGCACCGACAGCCGTGGCGGCGGCACCCAGCAGGTACAGGCCACCGAAGGTTATCCAGCGCTGATTCAGGTTGGCCAGAGCGTGCCGCTGACCACCACCAGTACCGGTCCTTACGGCCAGGTCTACCAGGATACCCAGTACCGCGACGTGACCCGCGGCTTCTACGTAACGGCCAGCCTCTCTGGCGAACTGGTCCACGTTGCCATCAGCAGCCAACGCGATCGCGTCAGCAACAGCCACCCCGGCGTGATCGATGTGCAAAGCACTGATACCCGCGTCAGCGGCCGACTCGGCGAGTGGATTACCCTGGGTGGCGTCAGCGAGGAAACCAGCTCCAGCGGCCGTGACGTGTTGCGCCGACACACTACCCAGGGCCGCGAGGACATGTCGCTGCGCCTGAAGGTCGAAGCGATCGACTGACACCCCGACCAAAGTCGAATGCCTTTCCCTCGCAAGAACGATGGACAACTCAGGCAACCCGCGAAATGCCTGAAACGCCCACCCCATGGGCTGCCGAGCGTGACCAGCCAGTCGTCTACTGAATATGTAGTAGTTTTAAAAAACCACTACAAAACGTTTGACGAAGCATTTTCCCAGAGGCATGATGGCCTCGCTCCCGCTAGCCAGGGGTCCTGAAAAGGATCTCCAGACCGCCCGCGAAGTACTTCGCAACGGTCCGTGTCCCAACAGCCCACAAGGCCGTACGACGAGGTTGCGACTGGAACGAAGTTGTCCTGAGGGACGGGGAAGCGTTTAGCGTCAGACAGATCGAAAGCCCAGCAGGTGCCCAAGGTTTCCACGAGCCAACCGGCCCACGCCAAGCGCCCGAACTGTTCGCCACATCCCCCCTCCTCGCGGTCAATCCTCGCCCCAGCCGTATTCTCGCCGTCAAAGTGGAAGCCTCCCGCAGCCGCTGCATCCGTGCACGCATTGCGTGGGTAGTCGGTGCTCAACCAACACATTTTTTGAAGGATTGACCATGTCCGCATATCAAAACGACATCAAGGCTGTAGCCGCTCTGAAAGAGAAGTTCGGCAGCAGCTGGAGCGCTATCAACCCCGAGTCCGTCGCCCGTATGCGCGCTCAGAACCGCTTCAAGACCGGTCTGGAAATCGCTCAGTACACCGCTGACATCATGCGCAAGGACATGGAAGAGTACGACGCCGACTCCTCCGTCTACACCCAGTCGCTGGGTTGCTGGCACGGCTTCATCGGTCAGCAGAAGCTGATCTCGATCAAGAAGCACCTGAAGACCACCAACAAGCGCTACCTCTACCTGTCCGGCTGGATGGTCGCTGCTCTGCGCTCGGACTTCGGCCCGCTGCCGGACCAGTCGATGCACGAGAAGACTGCCGTCTCCGACCTGATCGAAGAGCTGTACACCTTCCTGCGTCAGGCCGACAGCCGCGAACTGGATCTGCTGTTCACCGCCCTGGACGCTGCTCGTGCAGCTGGTGACCAGGCCAAGGCTGCCGAGATCCAGAACCAGATCGACAACTACGAAACCCATATCGTGCCGATCATCGCCGACATCGACGCTGGTTTCGGTAACCCGGAAGCCACCTACCTGCTGGCCAAGCGCATGATCGAAGCAGGCGCCTGCTGCATCCAGATCGAGAACCAGGTTTCCGACGAGAAGCAGTGCGGCCACCAGGACGGCAAGGTGACCGTTCCTCACGCCGACTTCCTGGCCAAGATCGCTGCCGTTCGCTACGCCTTCCTCGAACTGGGCATCGACAACGGCGTGATCGTTGCACGTACCGACTCCCTGGGTGCCGGTCTGACCAAGCAGATCGCCGTGACCAACGAGCCGGGCGACCTGGGCGACCTGTACAACAGCTTCCTGGATTGCGAAGAAGTGTCTGCTGCCGACCTGGGCAACGGCGACGTCGTGATCAACCGCGGCGGCAAGCTGCTGCGTCCGAAGCGCCTGCCGTCCAACCTGTTCCAGTTCCGTGCCGGCACTGGCGAAGACCGCTGCGTACTGGACTGCATCACCAGCCTGCAGAATGGCGCCGACCTGCTGTGGATCGAAACCGAGAAGCCGCACGTTGGCCAGATCAAGGCCATGGTTGACCGCATCCGTCAGGTCATCCCGAACGCCAAGCTGGTGTACAACAACAGCCCGTCCTTCAACTGGACCCTGAACTTCCGTCAGCAGGTGTTCGACGCCATGGTTGCCGAAGGCAAGGACGTTTCCGCCTACGACCGCGCCAAGCTGATGAGCGTCGAGTACGACGAAACCGAACTGGCCCAGGTTGCCGACGAGAAGATCCGTACCTTCCAGCGCGACGGTTCGGCCCACGCCGGCATCTTCCACCACCTGATCACCCTGCCGACCTATCACACTGCTGCACTGTCCACCGACAACCTGGCCAAGGGCTACTTCGCCGATCAGGGCATGCTGGCCTACGTGAAAGGCGTGCAGCGTCAGGAACTGCGTCAGGGTATCGCCTGCGTCAAGCACCAGAACATGGCTGGCTCCGACATCGGCGACAACCACAAGGAGTACTTCGCTGGCGAAGCAGCTCTGAAGGCGAGCGGTAAAGACAACACCATGAACCAGTTCCACTAAGAACGGTTCTCCTGCTGCGGACCACGCATCCGCAGCAGTCTGTTTGCCTAATCCGCCCCGGCTTTGCCGGGGTTTTTTTATGCCTGGGCGCAGGGTACGTCCCGCGCATCAATATCACCGCAAACGCCAGCACTGCCTGCCCTGCACGGCCTTGCCACACCTGATGAAGCGGCGCCAAACAGAGGATGGTCGTTGCCCCTCCGAACAGTTTTGTGCAATGGCGCACAGGCGCTGTCACTATTCCGTCGTTTTCCTTGGTTAGCGTCATGACTCCGTCGATCAGCCTGACAAGGAGCCCTCCATGCGCAATGAACAAGAGCAAAACGTGCTATTCGGCAATGGCGATGAACCGCTCAGCAACGCCTCCAGCAATCCTCATATCAATGACCTGATCGAAGCCGGCCTGAGCCGCCGCCAGGTGGTCGCCGGCGGCGCTGCGCTCGGCGTCATGGGCTTTCTCGGCGTGGCCATGCCCGGTAGTGCCGAGGCCGCCGACAACCAACTCAAAGACCAGCTCAAGGAGCTGCTGGAACGTCTGAAGAAACGCAGCAAGCGCCTGCCGTTCAATCCGGTGGCAGTTACCCATGCCGATACCATCACCGTGCCGGCCGGCTACAAAGCCACCACCTTCATCCCCTGGGGCACGCCGATTCGTGGCAGCTTCCCGGCCTTTCTCGACAACGCCGGCAACAGTGCCGCCGATCAGGCTGACCAGATCGGCATGCACCATGACGGCATGCACTTCTTCCCCATCGACGGTCAGCGCGGCGGCGGTCACAAGAGCGACCACGGCCTGCTGGTACTCAATCACGAGTACATCGACGCACCGCTGCTACACCCCAATGGCCCCACCCTGGTCGGCGGCAAGCGCAGCAGCGCCGATGAAGTGCGCAAGGAAATCAACGCCCACGGCGTTTCGGTGGTAGAAGTGCGCCGCGTGCGCGGCCAATGGGAGGTGCTGCCCAGCGCCCGCAACCGCCGCATCACGGGCGCCACACCGATGCAGATCAGCGGCCCAGCACGCGGTCACGCCCTACTCCAGACTCGCTACAGCCCCGACGGCACCGCCACCCGCGGCACGCTGAACAACTGCGCCAACGGCTTCACGCCCTGGGGCACTTACCTGACCTGCGAGGAAAACTGGGCCGGTTATTTCGCCAGCGGCGATGCCGAGCGCCCGCGTGAAATGACCCGCTACGGTGTCGGCAGCGCCAGCCGCTACGGTTGGGATCACCTGTCCGGCGACGAATTCCAGCGCTTCAACGCCACCCGCCTGGCCGCCGAGGCTGCAGGCGACTATCGCAACGAGCCGAACCACTTCGGCTGGATCGTCGAGATCGATCCCTTCGCGCCGGAATCGACCCCGGTCAAGCGCACCGCACTGGGCCGCTTCGCCCACGAAGGCCTGGTATTCGCCCCGGTCAAACCGGGCAGTCCAGTGGTCTGCTATTCCGGCGACGATTCGCAGAATGAGTACATCTACAAGTTCGTCAGCCGCGGCAGGTACGTACCGGGTCGCAGCAACGGCAGTCTGCTCGACGAGGGCACTCTCTACGTGGCGCGCTTCAAGGCCAACGGCAAGGGGGATTGGCTGGCCCTGGACATCAAGGACAAGGCCTTCCAGGCCGCCTGCAGGGCTGCCGGGGTAAGCTTCGCCGACCAGGGCGAGGTACTGATCAACACCCGCCTGGCTGCCGACATCGTCGGCGCCACCAAGATGGATCGTCCGGAATGGGGGGCGGTGAACCCGAACAACGGCGACGTCTACTTCACCCTCACCAACAACAGTTCGCGCACCGTCGCTGATGCAGCCAACCCGCGCCCGGCCAACGCCTTCGGTCACATCATCCGCTGGCGTGAGCAGAGCCGCGACTATGCTGGCCGTGAATTCGTCTGGAGCCTGTTCCTGCTGGCCGGGCCGGAGAACGACAGCCTCGACCCCAACGGCAGACCGCTGACCGCCGACAACCGCCTGGCCAGCCCGGACGGCCTGTGGTTCGACGACGAAGGCCGCCTATGGATCCAAACCGACATGAGCGGCAGCCAGCTCGCCAGCGGCCCTTTCGGCAACAACCAGATGCTGGTGGCCGAGCCCACCACCGGCGAGGTCAAGCGCTTTCTGGTCGGCCCCGTAGGCTGCGAGGTCACCGGCATCACCGCCACACCGGACTTCCGTACGTTGTTCGTCAACATCCAGCACCCGGGTGAAGGCTCGACTCCGACGGATTTTCGTAGCACCTGGCCAGACGGCCCCGGTCGCCGCCCACGCTCGGCCACCGTGATCGTCACGCGCGAAGACGGCAAGCCGCTGTTCTGATCCAAACGCCTGCCCTCTCACCCACGACGAGAGGGCAGGCCCTCCATTCGCTGCATGGACAGGCAAAACGCGACTGCAACTTCTAAGCTGGAAGGCAATCGACTCGCGCAAGGACTGCTCATGCCCCGCTCCATTCTGCTGTTCGGCAGTTGCATTCTGATTGGCAGCATGACACTCGCCTGGTACTGGCAACGCCCCAATGCCGAAGAGCCTGCCACCTCTGCATCAGAGCAAACGCAAGTGCAACCGGCCGCGCAAGGCAGCGCCTCGCCAGCTCCAGCCGATCTGAGCCCCGAGCAAATGCACCTGTTGGCCAGGCCCGAAGTCCAGCAACAGGAACGCCGCCTGGATTTTCATCGGCGCTACAGAGGGTTCATCGAGCACGCCACGGAACTCGACAGCAGCAGTCGCGAAGCACAAGCGCAAGCGTTGAGTGAGGGTGTCGATGCACTGGAACAGCGAGGGGAATTGGCGCTGAGCGAGGCCCTGTTGTTGCAGATTGCCCTGATCAAGGCAGTCAGCGAAGACGAAGCCGAGCAGAAGAGACGCGCTGAAGCACTGATCAAGCGTTACCAGGCCATCAGCGCTGAGCGTGAGGCCAAACTGGCGCAACGATCTGACCCGAACTTCGAACGCTACAAGGCCGAGGAAAGAAATATCGTCGAAGAAGTGCTCGGCCTGCAGAACATTCCCGATGGACTCACTCGCGATCAATACCTCAGGCAACGCCTGCAAGAAGCTCGCGAGCGCAGTTACCAACAAACTCCGGATGGCTGAACGCGGCGACAACCCAAGCTGCCGCCGCGTTACTTTCACGCCGCTTCAGAGCAACTGGTCCAGCAGGTAATAGAGCAGATTGAATGGTTTGTTGCGGTCAGCCACATCGCTGCTTTCCGAAGCATCCAGTACCTGCCCACTGCCATCGAGAACACTGCTGACGAAGTTGTCCAGCTGCAGGTTCTGCTCCTGGATATCGGAGTTGGCGAACTCGATGATGCTGGTGCAGTGGCTTTCGTTGACGTTACGGAATTGCGGGAAATAACCACCGACATTGCCCAGGCTCGCCAGTTGGCTGCGCAGACGCGTGGTATCCGTTGCCCAGCGCTGCTTGATCAGTGCTTCCTTGGCAGCCTGATTCGGCGCGTTGACGATCTCCGGGTAGAAGCGCTCGTAGGAATAGGACGAATAGTTCAGGTCCTGCCAGAAATGTGTATGCCCCATGCGATCACCCGGCAGATTGCTCGAAAGCGCCGGATACAGGCTGCCCAGATCGTTGCTGCTGAAGCCTGGCAGGCGCGCCTGCAGGTACTGCAACGGCCCCTGCGCCGCATCCAGGCCCCAGGCCTGGCGGATCAGGGTCTGCAACGGATAGGAAGGATAGGCCTGGTTGTCGCCAGCCAGCGCGGTATAGACGGGCCCGGAATCATTGATCAGGTAACCCCGGTTCGGCGCGATGTCCTGGCGCAGGTTGGCGTAGTTGGTCAGGCTGCCCGCGCCGCCTGCACTGCATCCCGTGGTGAGCATCTGGGTCGGCCGCGGCAGATTGTCCTTCAGCCACCCCACCACTGCGCGCATGTTACGCAAGCCGTTGTGGTGCCACACCAGCGGGGGATTTACCCCCTGCGGGTCTTCGTATACCGCCACCTTGTCGCCGGAGTAGATGTCACCCGTGCAATACGGCACATAGACCATGTTCCAGTTCTGCGTCTTGACGCGCGTCCAGGGGTGCAGACGCACGACGAACGGGCTCACCAGACTGGCGCCAGGGTTGAGCAGCGACATGTAGTCATTGGCAATCCCATCGGGATTGCGCGCGCCACGTATGCCGCTTTGCCCGCTGCAACTGGCGTAATCCCAGCAGGCGCCACCACCTTCCAGATAAACGATGGTATTGCGCGTGTTCGGCACACGATTGATGAAGAACTTGTATGGCGAGCCATTGCCGCACACCGCACCGGTCTGCGGCGCCATCTGAATCGTTTGCCAGCCGTAGTAATTGCCGGGATTGAAGCCGCTGTTGAAACCACTCGGATTAGCCAACAACGGGTAGGGTCCGACACGCTGCGCAGGCGTCACCGGATTGTCGGCCCTGGGCGGCGACACCAGGTTGCTCAAGCTCTGCCAGAAATTGTAATCACCCAATTCCGCGCTGGCAGGCGCGCTCAGGGCTAGCAACAGAACGGCTGGGACAATACGTGGCAACGACTGGACAACAGGCATGGCAAAACCCCTCATATTGTTATTCGTACGAAGGGTCGGCATACCCAGGCAGGGCAACTTCGCAGACCCAGCGGATGGTGGGCACTGCTCGATCAACTGCGCATCGCCGCGCGGCGATTCATGCACGCTAGTACAAGATCAGTTGGACAGCACCTGGAGATGAATAACATTTGGTGATAAGCCATGCCGCCGGCTATACGCTTTGAGAATCCAGGAAGCCATTCGATGCTTTCGCCTTAACACCAAAGTGGCAGCGAATTGCTCATCTCGCTGAGGGCAATCACGCTGCGAAATGAGGCAAATTAGCCGGATGAATGCGCCTTGAAATTGCCAGAGCAGAGTCATCAGCTATAGTCCTGGAACGCCAGCCCATACGGCTCGCTTCAGAGTTACACCGATGCGACAAATCAATCAGAAATGATCGAATTTCAGGAATAATTTTTCTCTGAAAAATTTACTTACAGTTGGTCTACGCATAGTATTGTATACACACTTCGCGCCAACGCCCTCGACGGTGTCTGGTCGCTTAATAGATTAAAAGCCGTTCCTTAATTCAAGGAGTACCGGCATGCCTGATGCGGTAACGACCATGTCCCATAACTGGGCTTTCGCTGTGTTCTTGCTGGGTGTCTGCGGGCTCATCGCCTTCATGCTCGGCGTTTCCAGTCTGCTCGGCAGCAAAGCCTGGGGACGTAGCAAGAACGAGCCTTTCGAGTCGGGCATGCTTCCTACCGGCAGCGCGCGTCTGCGCCTGTCAGCCAAGTTCTATCTGGTCGCGATGCTCTTCGTGATCTTCGACGTTGAAGCCCTCTATCTCTTCGCTTGGGCAGTCTCGGTGCGCGAAAGCGGCTGGGCGGGCCTGATCGAAGCTACAGTTTTCATAGCAATTCTGTTGGCAGGTCTTGTCTATCTTTGGCGTATCGGCGCGCTCGATTGGGCACCGCAGGGACGTCGTGAACGGCAGGCGAAGCTGAAACAATGAGGCTTTGGCGATGCAATACAAACTTACTCGGGTCGACCCGAATGCGCCCAACGAGGCGTATCCGATCGGCCAGCGGGAGGTCGTCTCCGACCCGCTGCTAGAGGACCAGGTTCACAAGAACATCTACATGGGCAAGCTCTCGGACGTGCTTAACGGCGCGGTCAACTGGGGGCGCAAGAATTCCTTGTGGCCGTATAACTTCGGCCTGTCCTGCTGCTATGTGGAAATGACCACCGCCTTCACCGCCCCGCACGACGTGGCGCGTTTCGGTGCGGAAGTCATTCGCGCATCACCCCGCCAGGCCGACTTCATGGTCATCGCCGGCACCTGCTTCATCAAGATGGCGCCGGTCATTCAGCGTCTCTACGAGCAGATGCTGGAGCCCAAGTGGGTCATCTCCATGGGTTCATGCGCCAACTCCGGCGGCATGTACGACATCTACTCGGTCGTTCAGGGCGTGGACAAGTTCCTCCCCGTGGACGTCTACATTCCCGGCTGCCCGCCCCGCCCCGAGGCGTTCCTGCAAGGCTTGATGCTGCTGCAGGAATCCATCGGCCAGGAGCGCCGCCCGCTTTCCTGGGTCGTTGGCGATCAAGGCATCTACCGTGCCGAAATGCCTTCGCAGAAGGAACAGCGCCGCGAGCAGCGAATCGCCGTTACCAACCTGCGTAGCCCCGACGAAGTCTGAGCCGATGCTTGCCTGCGCAAGCGTCACGCCCACTTTCTACGTTGATCGACAGCGACCGAGACCATGACTCAAGACACCGTTGTGTCCATACCGCCTTACAAGGCTGACGACCAGGACGTCGTCGCCGAACTGCGCGCCCGTTTTGGCGACGACAGTTTCACCCTGCAAGCGACCCGCACCGGCATGCCGGTTCTCTGGGTCGCCCGTGAGCGCCTTATCGAAGTGCTCACCTGCCTGCGCAACCTACCGCGTCCCTACGTGATGCTCTTTGATCTGCACGGCGTCGACGAGCGCCTGCGTACCCAACGTCGCGGCCTTCCCGATGCCGACTTCACGGTGTTCTATCACCTGATGTCGCTGGAGCGTAATAGTGATGTGATGATCAAGGTCGCCTTGTCCGAGCGCGACCTCAACCTGCCCACCGCCACTGGCATCTGGCCCAACGCCAACTGGTACGAGCGCGAAGTCTGGGATCTGTACGGCATCACCTTCACCGGCCACCCACACCTGAGCCGCATCATGATGCCGCCGACCTGGGAAGGTCACCCGCTGCGCAAGGACTACCCGGCGCGCGCCACCGAATTCGATCCGTTCAGCCTGACCCTGGCCAAGCAGCAACTGGAAGAGGAAGCTGCGCGCTTCCGCCCCGAAGACTGGGGCATGAAACGCGGCGGCGATCATGAGGACTACATGTTCCTCAACCTCGGTCCCAACCACCCATCCGCTCACGGCGCGTTCCGCATCATCCTGCAGCTCGACGGCGAAGAGATCGTCGATTGCGTACCAGAGATCGGCTACCACCACCGTGGCGCCGAGAAAATGGCCGAACGCCAGAGCTGGCACAGCTTCATCCCCTACACCGACCGCATCGACTACCTCGGTGGGGTGATGAACAACCTGCCCTACGTGCTTTCGGTGGAGAAACTCGCCGGCATCAAGGTGCCGGCCCGCGTCGACTTCATCCGCGTGATGCTCGCCGAGTTCTTCCGTATCACCAGCCACCTGCTGTTCCTCGGTACCTACATCCAGGACGTTGGCGCGATGACACCGGTGTTCTTCACCTTCACCGACCGCCAACGCGCCTACAAGGTGATCGAGGCCATCACCGGCTTCCGCCTGCACCCGGCCTGGTACCGCATCGGTGGCGTCGCCCATGACCTGCCGCGCGGTTGGGACAAGCTGGTCAAGGAGTTCGTCGACTGGCTGCCCAAGCGCCTCGACGAATACGAGAAGGCGGCGCTGAAGAACAGCATCCTCAAGGCCCGTACCATCGGTGTGGCGCAGTACAACACCAAGGAAGCGCTCGAGTGGGGCACCACCGGCGCCGGCCTGCGCGCCACCGGTTGCGACTTCGACCTGCGTAAGGCGCGCCCCTACTCCGGCTACGAGCACTTCGAGTTCGAGGTGCCGCTGGCGGCCAATGGTGACGCCTATGACCGCTGCATGGTGCGCGTGGAAGAGATGCGCCAGAGCATCCGCATCATCGACCAGTGCCTGAAGAACATGCCGGAAGGCCCGTACAAGGCTGACCACCCGCTGACCACGCCGCCGCCGAAAGAGCGCACGCTGCAGCACATCGAAACCCTGATCACCCACTTCCTGCAGGTTTCCTGGGGCCCGGTCATGCCGGCCAACGAAGCCTTCCAGATGATCGAGGCGACCAAGGGCATCAACAGCTACTACCTGACGAGCGACGGCAGCACCATGAGCTACCGCACCCGGATTCGCACGCCCAGCTTCCCCCACCTGCAGCAGATCCCCTCGGTGATTCGCGGCAGCATGGTGGCGGATCTGATCGCCTACCTGGGCAGTATCGACTTCGTCATGGCCGACGTGGACCGCTGATCATGAATACGCTTATCCAGACAGACCGTTTCGTTCTCAGCGAAACCGAGCGCTCGGCCATCGAGCACGAGATGCACCACTACGAAGACCCGCGCGCTGCCAGCATCGAAGCGCTGAAGATCGTGCAGAAGGCCCGCGGCTGGGTGCCTGACGGCGCCGCTGACGCCATTGGCGCGATCCTCGGCATTCCCGCCAGCGACGTCGAGGGCGTGGCCACCTTCTATAGCCAGATATTCCGTCAGCCGGTGGGCCGCCACGTGATTCGCGTATGCGACAGCATGACCTGCTACATCGGCGGCCATGAATCGGTGGTCAGTGAGATGCAGAAGCAGCTCGGCATCGGCCTCGGCCAGACCACCAGCGATGAGCGTTTCACCCTGCTGCCGGTGTGCTGCCTAGGCAACTGCGACAAGGCCCCGGCGCTGATGATCGACGACGATACCTTCGGCGATGTCCAACCTGACGGCGTCGCCAAGCTGCTGGAGGACTACAAATGAAGCCCCTGACCTCCATCGGCCCAGCCAACCGCATCGCTCGCAGCGAAGAAACTCATCCGCTGACCTGGCGCCTGCGTGACGACGCCCAGCCGGTATGGTTGGAGGAATACCAGCAGAAGAACGGCTACGCGGCCGCACGCAAGGCGCTGACCGAGATGGCCCAGGCCGATATCGTGCAGACCGTCAAGGAATCCGGCCTCAAGGGCCGTGGCGGTGCAGGCTTCCCCACGGGCGTTAAGTGGGGCCTGATGCCGGCTGACGAATCCATGAACATCCGCTATCTGCTGTGCAATGCGGACGAAATGGAGCCCAACACCTGGAAAGACCGCATGCTGATGGAACAGCTGCCGCACCTGCTGGTGGAAGGCATGCTGATCTCGGCGCGTGCGCTCAAGGCCTACCGCGGCTACATCTTCCTGCGCGGCGAGTACGTCGATGCCGCGGCCAACCTCAACCGCGCCATCGAGGAAGCCAAGGCTGCCGGCCTGCTGGGCAAGAACATCTTTGGCAGCGGCTTCGATTTCGAGCTGTTCGTGCATACCGGCGCCGGCCGCTACATCTGCGGCGAAGAAACCGCGCTGATCAACTCGCTGGAAGGCCGCCGCGCCAACCCGCGCGCCAAGCCACCCTTCCCCGCTGCCGTCGGCGTCTGGGGCAAGCCCACCTGCGTCAACAACGTCGAGACCCTATGCAACGTGCCGGCCATCATTGGCCAGGGCGTGGACTGGTACAAGGGCCTCGCCCGCCCGGGCAGCGAAGACCACGGCACCAAGCTGATGGGCTTCTCCGGCAAGGTGAAGAACCCCGGTCTGTGGGAACTGCCGTTCGGCATCACCGCCCGCGAATTGTTCGAGGACTACGCCGGCGGCATGCGCGATGGCTACACGCTCAAATGCTGGCAGCCTGGCGGCGCCGGTACCGGCTTCCTGCTGCCCGAACACCTCGAGGCGCAGATGTACGCCGGCGGCATCGGCAAGGTCGGCACCCGTATGGGCACTGGTCTGGCGCTGGCGGTCGACGACTCGATCAACATGGTCTCGCTGCTGCGCAACATGGAAGAGTTCTTCGCCCGCGAGTCCTGCGGCTGGTGCACGCCGTGCCGCGACGGCCTGCCCTGGAGCGTGAAGATCCTGCGTGCCCTCGAGCGTGGCGAAGGCACACGCGAGGACATCGCCACCCTGCTCGGCCTGGTCAACTTCCTCGGCCCGGGCAAAACCTTCTGTGCTCACGCGCCAGGCGCCGTGGAGCCGTTGGGTAGTGCCATCAAATATTTCCGTGAAGAGTTCGAGGCCGGTGTGGCCAAGGTGGCGACCACGCCCCGCATGCCGGCAAGAGCGAGCTGAACAGACGAATTCCCTTAGCCAGCCGCTTTTCTGAAGCGGGTAAACGAAGACTGAAGAAATGGCCACTATCCACGTAGACGGCAAAGATTTCGAAGTCGATGGTGCAGACAACCTCCTGCAGGCCTGCCTGTCCCTTGGACTCGATATCCCCTACTTCTGCTGGCACCCGGCGCTTGGCAGCGTCGGCGCCTGCCGCCAGTGCGCGGTCAAGCAGTACAACGACGAGAACGACACCCGCGGTCGCATCGTCATGTCGTGCATGACGCCCGCCACCGATAACACCTGGATCAGCATCGACGACGAGGAGTCCAAGGCGTTCCGCGCCAGCGTCGTCGAATGGCTGATGACCAACCACCCGCACGACTGCCCAGTGTGCGAGGAAGGTGGTCACTGCCACCTGCAGGACATGACGGTGATGACCGGGCACAACACCCGTCGCTACCGCTTCACCAAGCGTACCCACCAGAATCAGGAACTCGGCCCGTTCATCGCCCACGAGATGAACCGCTGCATCGCCTGTTATCGCTGCGTGCGCTACTACAAGGACTACGCCGGCGGCACCGACCTGGGCGTCTACGGCGCGCACGACAACGTGTACTTCGGCCGCGTCGAGGACGGCACGCTGGAAAGCGAGTTTTCCGGCAACCTGGTCGAGGTCTGCCCGACTGGCGTGTTCACCGACAAGACCCACTCCGAGCGCTACAACCGCAAGTGGGACATGCAGTTCGCCCCGAGCATCTGCCATGGCTGCTCCAGCGGCTGCAACATCAGCCCCGGTGAGCGCTACGGCGAGCTGCGCCGTATCGAGAACCGCTTCAACGGCTCGGTGAACCAGTACTTCCTCTGTGACCGTGGCCGCTTCGGCTATGGCTACGTCAACCGCGAAGATCGCCCACGTCAGCCGCTGCTGGCTGGCCAGGCCATCAGCATAGATGCCGCGCTGGACAAGGCCGCCGAGCTGCTCAAGGGCAAGCGCGTGATCGGCATTGGCTCGCCGCGCGCCAGCCTGGAATCCAACTTCGCCCTGCGCGAACTGGTCGGTGCCGACAACTTCTATAGCGGCCTTGCTGCCAGCGAACTGGCCAATATTCGCCTGATCCGCGACATCCTGCAAAACGGCCCGCTGCCGACCCCGACCCTGCGCGACGTCGAGCTGCATGACGCCATCTTCGTCCTCGGCGAAGACCTGACCCAGACCGCCGCGCGTATGGCCCTGGCCCTGCGTCAAGCCGTCAAGGGCAAGGCCACCGAGATCGCTGCCGGTGCACGTATTCAGGACTGGCACATGGCAGCGGTGCAGAACGTTGCGCAGCACGCTCTGCACCCGCTGTTTATCGCCAGCGTCGGCGAAACCCGCCTGGATGATGTCGCCGAGCAGTGCGTGCACGCTGCCCCGGCCGACCTGGCCCGTATCGGTTTCGCCGTGGCCCACGCCATCGACCCGAGCGCACCGGCCGTCGACGGCCTGGACGCCGAAGCCGGCGAACTGGTGCAGCGCATCGCCGATGCCCTGATCAATGCCAAGCGCCCGCTGATCGTTTCCGGCGCCTCCCTGGGCGACAAGGCCCTGATCGAAGCCGCCGCCAATATCGCCAGCGCGCTGAAGAACCGCGAGAAGAACGGCTCGCTGAGCCTGGTGGTGCCTGAGGCCAACAGCCTGGGGCTGGCCCTGCTCGGTGGCGACTCCGTCGATGCCGCACTCGGTGCTCTGAGCAACGGCCAGGCCGATGCCGTGATCGTGCTGGAAAACGACCTGTACCGCCGCGCCGATGCGGCCAAGGTCGAAGCCGCGCTCAGCGCCGCGCAGGCGGTGATCGTCGCCGATCACCAGCGCACCGCCACCAGCGAACGCGCCCACCTGCTGCTGCCGGTGGCCTCCTTCGCCGAAGGCGACGGCACCCTGGTCAGCCTTGAAGGCCGCGCTCAGCGTTTCTTCCAGGTCTATGAGCCGAGCTATTACGACGCGGGCATTCTGATCCGCGAAGGCTGGCGTTGGCTGCACGCGCTGCACAGCACCCTGCTGGGCAAGACCGTGGACTGGACGCAACTGGATCAGGTCACCGCGGCCTGCGCCGCCAGCAATCCGCTGCTGGCCGGCATCACGGATGCCGCACCGAGCGCCTCGTTCCGCATCAAGGGCCTCAAGCTCGCGCGCGAGCCGCACCGCTACAGCGGCCGTACCGCCATGCGCACCAATATCAGCGTGCACGAGCCGCGTCAGCCGCAGGATCAGGATTCGGCCTTCGCCTTCTCCATGGAAGGCTACGCCGGCAGCAAGGAAGATCGGCAACAGATTCCGTTCGCCTGGTCGCCGGGCTGGAACTCACCGCAGGCCTGGAACAAGTTCCAGGACGAGGTCGGTGGTCATCTGCGTGCCGGCGACCCCGGCGTGCGCCTGCTCGACGCCGCCGGTAACGTCCTGCCCTGGTTCGCGGTGAATGCAGCGTTCAACCCGGCAGCCGGCACCTGGCAGGTGGCGCCGCTGCACCACCTGTTCGGCAGCGAGGAAAACTCCGCACGCGCCAAACCGATTCAGGAGCGTATGCCCGAGCCTTACGTGGCCCTGGCCCGCGATGAAGCAGCACGCCTGGGGGTGAACGACGGTGCGCTGCTGGCCCTGCGCGTCAACGGCCAGGCGCTGCGCCTGCCGCTGCAGGTGCGTGATGATCTGGCCGTCGGTCTGGTCGGCCTGCCGGTTGGCTTGCCGGACATTCCGGCGACACTCGCCGGTGCCTGCGTGACCCTGCTGCAGGAGGCCGCGCAATGAGCTGGTTGACGCCCGAAGTGATCGAGATCGTCATCGCGGTGCTCAAAGCCATCGTCATCCTGCTGGTGGTGGTGGTCTGCGGCGCGCTGCTGAGCTTCGTCGAGCGGCGCCTGCTCGGCTGGTGGCAGGATCGCTACGGCCCCAACCGTGTGGGGCCGTTCGGCATGTTCCAGATCGCCGCCGACATGATCAAGATGTTCTTCAAGGAGGACTGGACGCCGCCGTTCGCCGACAAGTTCATCTTCATCCTGGCACCGATGATCGCCTTCTCGGCGATGCTGATGGCCTTCGCCATCATCCCCATCACCCCGACCTGGGGTGTGGCGGATCTGAACATCGGCATCCTGTTCTTCTTCGCCATGGCGGGTCTTTCGGTCTATGCCGTGCTGTTCGCCGGCTGGTCGAGCAACAACAAGTTCGCCCTGCTCGGCAGCCTGCGTGCCTCGGCCCAGACCATCTCCTACGAGGTGTTCCTGGCCCTGGCACTGATGGGCGTGGTGGCGCAGGTCGGCTCGTTCAACATGCGCGATATCGTCGATTACCAGGCGCAGAACCTGTGGTTCATCATTCCGCAGTTCTTCGGCTTCTGTACCTTCTTCATCGCTGCCGTTGCGGTGACCCACCGTCACCCGTTCGACCAACCGGAAGCCGAGCAGGAGCTGGCCGATGGTTACCACATCGAATACGCCGGGATGAAATGGGGCATGTTCTTCGTCGGCGAGTACGTCGCCATCGTCACCGTGTCGGCCTTGCTGGTAACGCTGTTCTTCGGTGGCTGGCACGGCCCGTTCGGCATCCTGCCGCAGATTCCGTTCTTCTGGTTCGCGCTGAAAACGGCCTTCTTCATCATGATCTTCATCCTGCTGCGCGCGTCGATCCCACGCCCGCGCTATGACCAGGTCATGGCCTTCAGCTGGAAGTTCTGCCTGCCGCTGACCCTGATCAACCTGCTGGTGACCGGCGCCGTCGTGCTGGCCACGGCCCAGTAAGGAGAACCACAGAATGTTCAAATACATATGGGACGTGCTGGTCGGTACCGGCACCCAACTGCGCAGCCTGGTCATGGTGTTCAGCCATGGCTTTCGCAAGCGCGACACCCTGCAATACCCGGAAGAACCAGTCTACCTGCCGCCGCGCTACCGTGGCCGCATCGTCCTGACCCGCGACCCCGACGGCGAGGAGCGCTGCGTGGCCTGCAATCTGTGCGCCGTGGCCTGCCCGGTGGGCTGCATCTCGCTGCAGAAGGCGGAAACCGACGACGGTCGCTGGTACCCGGAGTTCTTCCGCATCAACTTCTCGCGCTGCATCTTCTGCGGCCTGTGCGAAGAAGCCTGCCCGACCACCGCGATCCAGCTCACCCCCGATTTCGAGATGGGCGAGTTCAAGCGTCAGGATCTGGTGTACGAGAAGGAAGACCTGCTGATCAGCGGCCCCGGCAAGAACCCGGACTACAACTTCTACCGCGTTGCCGGTATGGCCATCGCCGGCAAGCCCAAGGGCGCCGCGCAGAACGAGGCCGAGCCGATCAACGTCAAGGGGCTGTTGCCATGACTCGTTCTTACCCTCTCCCCCAGCCCCTCTCCCGCAAGCGGGAGCGGGGTGCCATGAGGAGCTTCTGATGGAATTTGCCTTCTATTTCGCCGCCGGTGTGGCGGTGGCCGCAACGGTCGGGGTAGTCACCAACACCAACCCGGTGCATGCCCTGCTCTACCTCATCGTCTCGCTGCTGGCGGTGTCGATGGTGTTCTTCGCCCTTGGTGCGCCCTTCGCCGGCGCGCTGGAAATCATCGTCTACGCTGGCGCGATCATGGTGCTGTTCGTCTTCGTGGTGATGATGCTCAACCTTGGCCCGGCTGCTGCCGAGCAGGAGCGCAAGTGGCTGACGCCCGGTATATGGGTCGGCCCGGCGATTCTTAGCGCCCTGCTGCTCGGCCAGTTGCTCTATGTGCTGCTCAATCACGTCAGCGACGCCCATATCGGCCACACCACAGTGGAAGCCAAGGCCGTCGGTATCAGCCTGTTCGGCCCCTACCTGCTTGCCGTGGAGCTGGCCTCCATGCTGCTGCTCGCCGCATTGGTCGCTGCCTACCATCTGGGCCGCCACGACGCCAAGGAGCCCACTGCATGACCGGTATTCCACTCGAACACGGCCTGGCCCTGGCCGGCGTGCTGTTCTGCATTGGCCTGGTCGGCCTGATGGTGCGGCGCAACATCCTGTTCATCCTGATGAGCCTGGAAGTGATGATGAATGCCGCTGCGCTCGCCTTCGTCGTCGCCGGCGCCCGTTGGGGCGCGGCTGACGGCCAGGTGATGTTCATTCTGGTGATCACCCTGGCAGCCGCCGAGGCCAGCATCGGCCTGGCGATCCTGCTGCAGCTGTATCGCCGCTTCAACACTCTGGATATCGACGCTGCCAGCGAGATGCGCGGATGAACCTTCTAGCCCTGACTCTATTCTTCCCGTTGCTCAGCTGGCTGCTGCTGGCCTTCTCGCGCGGGCGACTCTCGGAAAACACCAGTGCGCTGATCGGTGTCGGCTCCATCGGCCTGGCGGCCGCCAGCGCTGCCTGGGTGACCGCCGCTTTCCTCGGCAACCCGCCGGCCGGCGGCGCCTACAGCCTGACCCTGTGGCAGTGGATGAGCGTCGAAGGCCTGGCGCCGAGCTTCACCTTGTATCTCGATGGCCTGTCCGTGACCATGCTCGGCGTGGTCACCGGCGTGGGTTTTTTGATCCACCTGTTCGCCAGCTGGTACATGCGCGGTGAAGAAGGCTATTCACGCTTCTTCGCCTACACCAACCTGTTCATCTTCAGCATGTTGCTGCTGGTGCTCGGCGACAACCTGCTGGTGCTGTTCTTCGGCTGGGAAGGCGTGGGCCTGTGCTCGTACCTGCTGATCGGCTTCTATTACAAGCACGTGCCCAACGGTAACGCGGCGCTCAAGGCGTTCATCGTCACCCGCGTCGGCGACGTGTTCCTGATGGTTGGCCTGTTCCTGCTGTTCCTCAACCTCGGCACCCTGAACATCCAGGAGCTGATGGTGCTGGCACCGCAGCAATACGTGGCCGGTGACACCTGGCTGTGGCTGGCCACGCTGATGCTGCTGGGCGGCGCGGTGGGTAAATCTGCCCAGCTGCCGCTGCAGACCTGGCTGGCCGACGCCATGGCCGGCCCGACTCCGGTGTCGGCGCTGATCCACGCGGCGACCATGGTCACCGCTGGCGTGTACCTGATCGCCCGTACCCACGGCCTGTTCCTGCTGACCCCGGAGATTCTCGAGCTGGTCGGCATCGTCGGTGGCGTGACCCTGGTGCTGGCCGGTTTCGCCGCGCTGGTGCAGACCGACATCAAGCGCATCCTCGCCTACTCGACCATGAGCCAGATCGGCTACATGTTCCTCGCCCTGGGCGTTGGTGCCTGGGAAGCGGCGATCTTCCACCTGATGACCCACGCTTTCTTCAAGGCCCTGCTGTTCCTTGCTTCCGGTGCGGTGATCCATGCCTGCCACCACGAGCAGAACATCTTCAGGATGGGCGGGCTGTGGAAGAAGTTGCCGCTGGCCTATGCCAGCTTCGTTGTCGGCGGTGCCGCCCTGGCCGCCCTGCCGCTGCTGACCGCCGGCTTCTACTCCAAGGACGAAATCCTCTGGGAAGCCTTCGCCAGTGGCCACAGCGAGATGCTCTATGCAGGCCTGCTCGGTGCCTTCCTGACCTCGATCTACACCTTCCGCCTGATCTTCATCGCCTTCCACGGCGAGCAGAAGACCGAGGCGCACGCCGGTCATGGCATCGCCCACAACCTGCCGCTGCTGGTGCTGATCGTCCTGTCGACCTTCATCGGTGCCTGGATCACCCCGCCGCTGGCCGGCGTGCTGCCACAAAGTGCCGGCCATGCCGGTGGCGAGGCCAAGCACAGCCTGGAATTGCTGTCGGGGCTGATCGCGGTGAGCGGTATCGTCATCGCCGCCCTGCTCTTCCTCGGCCAGCGTCGCGTCGCCTCTGCCGTGGCGCAGAGCGCGCCGGGTCGTTTGCTGAGCGCCCTGTGGTTCGCTGCCTGGGGCTTCGACTGGCTCTACGACAAGCTGTTCGTGCGCCCCTACCTTGCGCTCTGCCATCTGCTGCGCCGCGACCCCATCGACCGCAGCATCGGCCTGATTCCGCTGCTTGCGCGCGGTGGTAATGCCGCGCTGGTGCGCAGCGAAAACGGCCAGGTGCGCTGGTACGCCGCCTCGATCGCCGGGGGCGCCGTGCTGGTGCTCGCCGCCATCCTCTTTCTGAGTTAAGGAAAACAGCCTGTCATGATTCTGCCCTGGCTAATCCTGATTCCCTTCATCGGCGGCCTGCTGTGCTGGCAAGGCGAGCGCTTCGGCCACGTCCTGCCGCGCTGGATCGCCCTGATCACCATGGGCCTGCTGCTGGGCCTCGGCCTGTGGCTGTGGGTCAGCGGTGATTTCACCCTGGCACCCGCTCCTGGCGGCGAGCCGCGCTGGGCCCACGAGTTCGTCATCGACTGGATCCCACGTCTGGGGATCACCATCCACCTGGCGATGGACGGCCTGTCGGTGCTGATGGTAGTGCTCACCGGCCTGCTCGGCGTGCTCTCGGTGCTCTGCTCGTGGAACGAGATCCAGAACCGCGTCGGCTTCTTCCACCTCAACCTGATGTGGATTCTTGGCGGCGTGGTCGGCGTGTTCCTCGCCGTCGACCTGTTCCTGTTCTTCTTCTTCTGGGAAATGATGCTGGTGCCGATGTATTTTCTCATCGCGCTCTGGGGTCATAGCGGCAGCGACGGCCGTACCCGCATCACCGCCGCCACCAAGTTCTTCATCTTCACCCAGGCCAGCGGCCTGATCATGCTGGTGTCGATCCTGGCTCTGGTGTTCGTGCACTTCAACCAGACCGGCGTGCTGACCTTCAACTACGCCGACCTGCTGAAAACCGAGTTGGCACCCGGCACCGAGTACCTGCTGATGCTCGGTTTCTTCGTCGCCTTCGCGGTGAAGTTCCCGGTGGTGCCGGTGCACTCCTGGCTGCCGGACGCCCACGCCCAGGCGCCTACCGCCGGCTCCGTCGACCTGGCCGGCATTCTGCTGAAGACCGCGGCCTACGGCCTGCTGCGCTTCGCCCTACCGCTGTTCCCCAATGCCTCGGCGGAGTTCGCGCCCATCGCCCAGTGGCTCGGCGTGTTCGCCATCATCTACGGCGCCTTGCTGTCGTTCGCACAGACCGACATCAAGCGCCTGGTGGCCTACTCCAGCGTGTCGCACATGGGCTTCGTGCTGATCGCCATCTATTCGGGTAGCCAGATCGCCCTGCAAGGTGCGGTGGTGCAGATGGTCGCCCACGGCCTGTCCGCTGCTGCGCTGTTCATCCTCTGCGGCCAGCTCTACGAGCGCGTGCACACCCGTGACCTGCGCCAGATGGGCGGCATCTGGGCGCGTATGCCGTGGCTGCCGGCCATCAGCCTGTTCTTCGCCGCTGCCGCGCTGGGCCTGCCGGGCACCGGCAACTTCGTCGGCGAATTCCTCATCCTGATCGGCAGCTTCCCCGGCGCACCCTGGATCGTGGTGCTGGCCGCCACCGGCCTGGTGCTCGGCTCGGTGTACGCCCTGGCGATGATCCACCGCGCCTACTTCGGCCCGGTGCAACAGGAGGCACCGCTGCCGGGCCTGAAAGCCCGTGAGCTGGCCATGGTACTCGGCCTCGCGGCCCTGCTGATTCTGCTTGGCGTTTACCCGCAACCGGTGCTCGACACCTCCGCTGCCAGCATGCATGGCGTGCAGCAGTGGATGGCTGGCGCCCTCAATCAACTCGCCTCGGGCCGGTAAGGGTAAGGATTAAAGACTCATGGAACATCACGCTGTCGACTTCACCCTGCAACACCTGATCGCCCTGCTGCCACTGCTGGTGACCAGCCTCACCGCTGTCGTGGTGATGCTGGCCATCGCCGCCAAGCGCAATCACGCCCTGACCTTCATCCTCTCGGTGGTGGGCCTGAACCTGGCGCTGCTGTCGTTGATTCCGGCACTGGAAGTAGCGCCGCTGGAAGTCACCCCGCTGCTGCTGATCGACACCTTCGCCTGCTACTACATGGCCCTGGTGCTGGCCGCCAGCCTGGCCTGCGTCACGCTGATCCATGCCTACCTGGGCGGTGCATCGGGCAAGGGCTACCCGGGCAACCGCGAGGAGCTGTACCTGCTGGTGCTGCTCTCCGCCGCGGGCGGCCTGGTGCTGGTCAGCGCCCAGCATCTGGCGGGCCTGTTCATCGGTCTGGAACTGCTGTCGGTGCCGACCTACGGCATGATCGCCTACGCCTTCTTCAACAAGCGCTCGCTGGAAGCCGGCATCAAGTACATGGTGCTGTCGGCCGCAGGCAGCGCCTTCCTGTTGTTCGGCATGGCGCTGCTGTATGCCGAGTCTGGCAACCTGGCCTTCGCCGATATCGGCGCAAGCCTGGCGCGCGAGAGCAGTCAGCTGGTGCAGATCGGCATCGGCATGATGCTGATCGGCCTGGCCTTCAAGCTGTCGCTGGTGCCCTTCCACCTGTGGACGCCGGATGTCTACGAAGGCGCCCCTGCGCCAGTCGCAGCCTTCCTCGCCACTGCCAGCAAGGTGGCGGTATTCGCCGTGCTGCTGCGCCTGTACCAGATATCTCCGGCCATGAGCGGCGGCTGGTTGAGCGACCTGCTGACCCTGATCGCCATTGCCTCGATCCTGTTCGGCAACCTGCTGGCACTGCTGCAGAACAACCTCAAACGCCTGCTCGGTTACTCGTCGATCGCCCACTTCGGCTACCTGCTGGTGGCGCTGATCGCCAGCAAGGGCCTGGCGGTGGAAGCCGTGGGCGTGTACCTGGCCACCTACGTGCTGACCAGCCTCGGCGCCTTCGGCGTGATCACCCTGATGTCCACGCCCTACAGCGGCCGCGATGCCGATGCGCTGTACGAGTACCGTGGCCTGTTCTGGCGCCGCCCGTACCTGACCGCCGTGCTCACGGTGATGATGCTGTCGCTGGCCGGCATTCCGCTGACCGCAGGCTTCATCGGCAAGTTCTACGTGATCGCTGCCGGTGTCGAGGCGCAGCTGTGGTGGCTGCTCGGCGCCATGGTGCTGGGCAGTGCCATCGGCGTGTTCTATTACCTGCGGGTGATGGTCACGCTGTTCATGCGCGAACCCAATATGCATCGCCACGATGCGCCCTTCGACTGGGGCCAACGCGCCGGCGGCATCATGCTGCTGGTGGTCGCCCTGCTCGCCTTCATCATCGGCGTGTACCCGCAGCCACTGCTGGAGCTAGTCCAGCACGCCGGACTGGTTGCCCTGGCGCAATGAAGCACAAGCCCCGCTAACTGCGGGGCTTGTTCTTTTAAAGGTCGCGGCTGAAGCCCCTCCCACAAGTCATCATGAACTCCGTGGGAGGGGCTTCAGCCGCGACAGACCTGCCCCGGATTGCATCCGGGCTACCGCCGAGCCACCAGAAACAGACGCGGAAACGGCAGCAACACCCGACCATCGGCCTGCGCCGGATAGGCTTCAGCAATCGCCGCCTGATAGCGCTCGAGGAAAGCTGCCTGCTGCTCGACCTCCAGCGGTTGCAGGAACGGCAGCAACGCCGTTGACTTGAACCACTCCACCACCGCCGCGGCATTATCCAGCACATGGAAGTAGGTGGTGCGCCAGATATCCAGCTCGCTGGCATGGGCGCCGAGGATGTCGTAATAGGCCTGCGCGCTGTGCCGCTCGGCATGGCGCACCTCGCCGATTTGTGCAGCCCAGGGCCCGGCGGCGGCCACCTCGCGGGCCAGGCGGTGTGCCGGTTCCTGCAGGTTGTCCGGCGTCTGGATCGCCAGCCAGCCACCGGGTGCCAGCTGCGCCAGCAATCTCGGGTAGAGCTGCGCGTGATCCGGCAACCACTGCAGCGAGGCGTTGGCCAGGATCAACTGCGGTGCGCGCTCGGCCTGCCAGTGCTGGATATCCGCCAACTGGAAGGTCACCTGCGGCAGGCGTTCGCGCGCCGCGCGCAGCATGTCGTCACTGCTGTCGATACCCACCACCCGCGCCTGTGGCGCATGAGCCTGCAATACGGCAGTGGAATTACCGGGGCCGCAGCCCAGGTCGACGGCCAGCTCGACATCATCGCGCGGCACCGCCGCCAGCAGATCATGCACAGGGCGGGTACGCTGGCGTTCAAACAGGGAATACTGCTGGGCGGACCAACTCATCGCATCACTCCTCGATTTCAATCGCGGGCCACAGGATAACAGGCTGACCGAAGCCCCAAGGCTTTCGCTGAAACCGGCAAGTTTCCGCTCTCGCCTGACACAGGCATGGCGGATATCCGCCACCCAATGTGCGACACGTCACAGCCCTTTTCACACACCAGGCAGGTTGGCGGAATTTCGCCACAATGGCATAAGCCTTGCGATGGTAAGTCGCCAGCTTCGTTCATGCCGCGGCAGCTACCAGCGGCTGAGCGACCGCCAAAGTGACCAACACGACGTAGCCGAAAAGGCTCCGCAACCTGATAAGAAGAAAAGGAAGCAGTATGTTCAATACAGTTCGCGTCATGGCCATCTGCGCCATGGCGTTCGCCTCTCTCAGCGCCACAAGCGCGCTGGCCGATGAACCTATCCTGATCAAGTTCTCCCATGTCGTGGCCGATGCCACTCCCAAGGGCCAGGGCGCACTGCTGTTCAAACAGCTGGTCGAGGAACGTCTGGCCGGCAAGGTGAAGGTCGAGGTCTACCCGAACTCCAGCCTCTTTGGCGACGCCAATGAGCTGGAAGCCCTGCGCAAAAACGATGTTCAGTTGCTGGCACCGTCTCTGGCAAAGTTCGAGCAGTACACCAAGCAACTGCAGGTATTCGACCTGCCGTTCCTGTTCGATGACCTGGATGCGGTCAACCGCTTCCAGAAACGCGCCAAGGGCCGCCAGTTGTTGCGCTCGATGGAAGACCACAACATCGTTGGTCTGGCTTACTGGCATAACGGCATGAAGCAGCTTTCCGCTACCCGCGCACTGAACATGCCTGGCGATGCCAATGGTCTGAGCTTCCGCATTCAGCCGTCGGCGGTACTGGAGGCACAATTCGCCCAGGTGGGCGCAAATAGTCAGAAACTGCCTTTCTCGGAAGTCTTCAAAGCGCTACAGAGTGGCCAGGTACAGGGGGCGGAAAACCCCTGGTCGAACATCTATAGCCAAAAGCTGCATGAAGTGCAGCCCTTCATCAGCGAAACCAACCATGGCGTGCTGGACTACATGCTGGTGAGCAATTCGCGCTTCTGGTACGGCATCCCGCATCAGATCCGGATGGAGCTGGAAGCCATCATCGATGAGGTCACCTACGTGGTGAACAAACAGGCCGAGGCCGCCAACCAGGCCGACCGCCAGCGCATCGTGGATTCTGGCCGCAGCCAGGTCATCAACCTGACCGCCGAGCAGCGCCAGGCCTGGCGCGATGCGATGCGTCCGGTATGGGAACAGTTTCAAGGGCAGATTGGCAGTGACGTGATCAAGGCGGCGCAGACGGTGAACCGCAAGCATCGCGAATGACCCACAGCCGGCATGGCGGTTTTCCGCCACGCCGGCTGCTTACTTCCCTCACCTACTGGGGCGCCTGCTGCTGTAGTCGCTCCACCTGCCAGCCGCCGCCGAGAGCAGCGATCAGCTGCACACTGGCAGTCAGCCGGCTACCCAGTAGCGTGAGATTGGTGCGTTCGTTGTTCAGCGCGGTGGCCTGTACGGTAACCACACTGTTGTAGTCCACGGTACCGGCGCGGTACTGGTTCTCGATCAGACGCAGCGACTCGCGCGCCGCATCCAGCGCCTCCTGCTGCACCCCGCTCTCCTGCTCCAGCACGCGCAGCTGCACCAGGTAATCCTCCACTTCACGGAAGCTATCCAGCACGGCCTGGCGGTATTGCGCCACGGTCTGATCATAGACGGCTTCGCTACGTTCCAGCTCCGCACGCCGCGCGCCGCCGTCGAACAGGGTCAGTGCCAGTTGCGGGCCGAGCGACCAAAAGCGATTGGGTACCTCGATCCAGTCGGCGAAGCTGCTGCCGCGATAGCCACCGGTCGCCGAAATGCTCAGGTCCGGGAACCAGGCGGCTTCCGCCACGCCGATCTGCGCATTGGCTGCCATCACCCGGCGCTCGGCCGCGGCGACGTCAGGGCGACGTTCGAGAAGTTGCGACGGCAGCGCCACGGGTACCTCGGGCAGCGCTGGCAGGCTCTCGCGCGGTGCGATGGACAGCTCGGCCGGACTGACGCCGACCAGCACGGCAATGGCATGTTCGAGCTGCGCGCGCTGCCACTCGAGATCAATTGCCTGCGCCTGCGTGCTCTTGAGCTGAGTGGTGGCCTGGGTCACGTCGGACTTGGGCACGATACCGGCTCGATACTGGTTCTCGGTCAGGCGCAGCGAGCGCGCGTAAGCGGCCACTGTCGCGTCGAGCAGGCGCTTCTGTTCGTCGAGGATGCGCAGTTGCAGGTAGTTCTGCACCAGTTCGCTCTGCAGGCTCAGGCGCGCTGCAGCCAGATCGGCGGCGCTGGCCTCGAATTCGGCGCGGCTGGCCTCCAGGCCCCGGCGCAGCTTGCCCCAGAGATCCAGCTCCCAGGCTGCATTGAGGCTGAGGTCATAACTCTTGGAAATGCTTGACGCTCCAGAACCGCTGACGGTGACGCCATCGGCGGTACGGATGGTGCTGTCACCACCACCCTGCCCGGCCCGAGTCACCCCGGCGCTGCCGGACAGCGTGGGATAGAAGCTAGCCCGTGCACTGCGCACCAACGCCCTTGCCTGGCGGTACTGGGCCTCGGCGGCGGCCAGGTTCTGGTTGGACAGCTGCAGGCGCTCGGCCAGTGCATTGAGCTCGGCGTCGCCGTACAGCGCCCACCAGTTGCCACGCTCCAGAACATCTGCTGGCGCGGCGGCTTTCCAGCCCTCGACCTGTTTGAACTGTGCAGGTGCCGCCAGTTCGGGGCGCTGATAGTCAGGCCCCAGAGCGCAGCCGCCCAGCACGCCGGCCAGCAGCAAGGAAACAAGAGTTCGGGCGAAAGGAGCTCGATTCATAACAGATTTTCCAACGAAGCATCGGTGCGCACGCCACGCCAGCGGTTGACGCGATGGCGCAGACGGTCGAAGTAGAGGTAGACCACCGGAGTGGTGTAGAGGGTCAGCATCTGGCTCAGCACCAGACCACCGACGATGGTGATACCCAGCGGCTGACGCATCTCCGAACCTTCGGCACTGCCCAGCACCAGCGGCAAGGCGCCAAGGATGGCAGCCAGGGTGGTCATCATGATCGGCCGGAAACGCAGCAGGCACGCCTGGCGGATGGACTCCTGCGGACTCAGGCGCTCACCGCGCTCCAGTTGCAGGGCCAGATCAACCATCAGGATGGCGTTCTTCTTGACGATACCGATCAGCAGGAACAGACCCAGCAAGGAGATCAGACTGAACTCCATGCCTACCAGTTGCAGCGCGAGCAAGGCGCCAACCCCGGCCGACGGCAAGGTCGAAAGGATGGTCAGCGGATGTACGTAGCTCTCGTAGAGCACGCCCAACACGATATACACCACCACCAGTGCCAGCAGGATCATCAGCGGCTGATTGCCCTGGGTCTGCTGGAAGGCTGCACCGGTGCCGCCCAGCATGCCCTGCACTTCGGTGGGCAGGCCGACCCGCGCCACGGCATTGTCAATGGCGCGGCTGGCCTGATCCAGGCTGACCCCTTCGGCCAGGGAGAAGCCGATGTTCTCGGCGGCGAACTGGCCCTGGTGGTTGACCCTGTCCTCTTCCAGGCTGCGTTCCCAATGGGCGAAGGTGGACAGCGGCACCCGTGCGCCATCGGCGGTGATCAGCTGAATCTGGTCCAGCGCCTCGGGATGCTGGGCATAGAGCGGGTTGATTTCCATCACCACGCTGTACTGGTTCAGCGCTTCGTAGATGGTGGAAACCTGGCGCTGACTGAAGGCGTTGTTGAGCACTGCGGTGATCATGCTCATCTCCACGCCCAGGCGCTGCGCGGCTTCGCGATCCACCACCAGGCGAATCTGCTGGGCACCGCTGTTCTCGCGGGCGTCGATATCGGTCAGTTCGGGCAACGCGCGCAGCGCTTCACGCACCTTGGGTAGCCACTCACGCAAGGCATCGAGGTCGCCCGAGAGAAGCATGTACTCGTTCTCCGAACTGCGCCCCTCACGCCCGCCGATCTGCAGGTCCTGGTCCGGCATGAGGAACATGCGCCCACCGGGCACCTTCGGCACGCTGGCGCGCAGGCGGTTGATCACCTGTTGCGATGACACGCTGCGCTCGCTGATGGGCTTCAGGCGCACGATCATGAAGGCGTTGTTGATGCCGCCGGCACCGCCGATGAAGCCAGCAACGCTGTCCACCGCCGGATCGGCCAGCACCGCCTTGCGGAAAATCTCCATCTTCGGCTGCATGACCTGGAACGACAGGCCATCGTCGCCGCGGATAAAACCGATCAGTTGGCCGGTGTCCTGCTGCGGCATGAAGGTCTTCGGAATGCTGACGAACAGGTAGACGTTCAGCGCGATGGTCGCCAGCAGGCTGATGACCATCAGTAACGAATGGCGCAGTGCCCAGTCCAGCGAACGCCCGTAGATAGCCAGCACCCGCGTCTGCAAGCGGTCGCCCCACTGCTGCAGGCGGCCGCGTGGCTGCTCGTCTTCGGCCTTGAGCCAGCGCGCGCAGAGCATCGGCGTCAGCGTCAGCGACACCAGCAGGGAAATCACCACCGCTACAGCCAGGGTAATGGAGAACTCACGGAACAGTCGCTCGACGATGCCGCCCATGAACAGGATGGAGATGAACACCGCTACCAGCGACAGGTTCATCGACAGCAGGGTGAAGCCTACCTCGCGCGTGCCTTTGAACGCCGCCGCCATCGGCTTCTCGCCGTTATGGATGTGCCGGGCGATGTTCTCCAGCACCACGATGGCATCGTCCACCACCAGCCCGGTGGCGATGATCAGCGCCATCAGCGACAGGTTGTTCAGCGAGAACCCCAGCAGGTACATGGCGGCGAAACTGCCGATCAGCGACACCGGCACCGCCAGCGCCGGAATCAGCGCAGCGCGCCAACGCCCGAGAAACGCCAGCACCACGAGGATCACGAGGCCCACGGCGATCAGCAGGGTCTGCTCGGCCTCGTGCAGGGTGGCGCGGATTACCGGCGAGCGATCCATCGCCACTTCCAGCTCGACGCTGGCTGGAATCACCTCGCGTAGCGCCGGCAGCTCGGCGCGGATGTCGCTGATGGTCTGCAGGATGTTCGCCCCGCTCTGCCGATTGATCACCAGCAGCACCGCTTCCTTGTCGTTGTAGAAGCCGCTGTTGTAGCGGTCCTCGACGCCATCGGTGACCGTGGCTACGTCGCCCAGGCGCACGGCAGCGCCGTCCTGGTAGCGGATGATCATCGGCAGGTAATCGGCGGCCTTGGCCAACTGGTCGCTGGCCTGCACCTGCCAGCGGCGCTGCTCGTCCTCGACCGCGCCCTTGGGACGCAGGGCATTGCTGGCGGCGATGGTCTGGCGCACTTCGTCCAGCGCAATGCCATAGTGATCGAGCAGGCGCGGCTCGAGGGAAACCCGTACTGCCGGCAGCGAACTACCACCGACCTGCACCTCACCCACGCCACCGACCTGGGACAGTTTCTGCGCCAGGATGGTCGAGGCCACGTCGTACAGCTGGCCCTTGTTCAGCGTGGCACTGGTCAGCGACAGCACCATGATCGGTGCCTGCGAGGGGTTGATCTTGCGGTAGCTGGGCATGGTGCGCATGCCGCTGGGCAGCAGTTCGCGCGCTGCATTGATCGCCGCCTGGACCTCGCGCGCGGCGGTGTTGATGTCCTTGTCCAGGTCGAACTGGATCATGATCCGCGTGCTGCCCTGGCTGCTGCGGCTGTTCATCTGGCTGACCCCGGCGATCGAGCCGAGCGAGCGCTCCAGCGGCGTGGCCACGGTGGAGGCCATGATCTGTGGGCTGGCCCCAGGTAGGCTGGCCTGCACGGTGATGGTGGGGAAATCCATCTGTGGCAGCGGCGCCACAGGCAGCAGGCCGAAGCTGACGCCACCGAGCAGCATGATCGCCAGGCTCAGCAGCAAGGTCGCCACCGGACGGCGGATAAAGGGGGCGGAGAGGTTCATGAGCGCCTGCCCTGCTCCCTCTCCCATTTATGGGAGAGGGTTGGGGAGAGGGCCGATGGCACAGCACGACACCCGCCCTCTCCCCCGGCCCCTCTCCCGCATACGGGATAGGGGAGGAAAAGCCAAGCACCAGTCATACCGCCACCCCCGCCGCACTTCGCCCGCTGACGCGCCGCGACAGGCGATCGAAGTACAGGTAGATCACCGGCGTGGTGAATAGCGTCAGCACCTGGCTGACCAGCAGGCCGCCGACCATCACAAGCCCCAGCGGCTGGCGCAGCTCGGCGCCGGAGCCCGAGGCGAGCATCAGCGGAATGGCACCGAACAGCGCCGCCAGGGTGGTCATCAGGATCGGCCGAAAGCGCAGCAGCGCCGCCTGATAGATCGCCGCCTCAGGCGCCATGCCCTGGTTGCGCTCAGCCTCGAGGGCGAAGTCGATCATCATGATCGCGTTCTTCTTGACGATACCAATCAGCAGGATGATGCCGATGATGGCGATCAGCCCCAGGTCGTTACCTGTCAGCAGCAGCGCCAGCAGCGCACCGACTCCCGCCGACGGCAGCGTGGACAGAATGGTGATCGGGTGGATATAGCTCTCGTAGAGCACGCCCAGCACGATGTACATGGTGACGATGGCCGCCAGGATCAGCAGCAAGGTCGACGACAGCGATGCGCGGAACGCCTCGGCAGCACCCTGGAACTGGGTGTTGATGCCACCCGGCAGGCCGATCTCCTGCTCGACCCGCTCGATCACCGCCACTGCCTCGCCCAGTGACACGCCAGGCGCCAGGTTGAACGACAGGGTCACCGCGGGGAACTGGCCGATATGGTTGACCAGCAGGCTGGCCGGACGCTCCTCGACATGCGCCAGGGATGACAGCGGCACCTGCTGGCCGTCGCCGGTGGCCACATGAATCTGACGCAGCGCGGCCAGGCCGATACGCCCGCCATCGCGGCTCTCCAGCACCACGCGGTACTGGCTGGCCTGGGTGTAGATGGTGCTGATCTGGCGCTGGCCGAAGGCGTCATACAGCGCATCGTCGATAGTGCCGACGTTGATGCCCAGACGCGCCGCGGCGTCACGATCGATATCCAGAAACACCTGCAAGCCGCGGTTCTGCAGGTCGCTGGCCACGTCGGTCAGCTCCGGCTGCTCGCGCAGCGCCTCGACCAGACGCGGCGTCCAGGTTTCCAGCAACTGGCTGTCGGGCGACTCCAGGGTGAACTGGAACTGCGTGCGGCTGATGCGATCCTCAATGGTCAGGTCCTGCACCGGCTGCATGAACAGCTCGATACCGGGAACCTTCGCCAGCTCAGGACGCAGACGTTCGATTACCTCACTGGCGGTGACGTCGCGTTCGGCGTGGGTTTTCAGGTTGATCAGCAGACGGCCGCTGTTGAGCGTCGGATTGTCGCCATCCACGCCAATCGACGAGGACAGACTGGCCACCGCCGGATCACGCAGGATGACATCCGCCAGGCGCTGCTGACGCTCGCTCATGGCGGCAAAGGAAATCGACTGCGGCGCCTCGGAAATACCCTGGATCACGCCGGTGTCCTGCACCGGGAAGAAGCCCTTGGGTACCGCCATATACAACAGCACGGTCAGGCCCAGGGTCGCCACGGCCACCAGCAGGGTCAGCGGCTGATGCCTGAGCACCCACTGCAGCCACACGCCATAGAGTTCGATCATGGCGTCGATGGCGCCACCGGCGACGCGATAGAAGCGCCCTTCCTGCTCGGGTTTCTCGGCCTTGAGCAAGCGCGCGCACATCATCGGCGTGAGGGTCAGCGACACCACCAGGGAAATCAGGATGGCCACGGCCAGGGTAATGGCGAACTCGCGGAACAGCCGGCCGACCACATCGGCCATGAACAGCAGCGGGATCAGCACGGCAACCAGCGACAGGGTCAGCGAGACCAGGGTGAAGCCGATCTGCCGAGCGCCCTTGAGTGCGGCGTTGAGCGGCGTCTCGCCCTCCTCCAGATGACGGGCGATGTTCTCCAGCATGACGATGGCGTCGTCGACCACGAAACCGGTGGCGATGGTCAGCGCCATCAGCGTCAGGTTGTTGATGGTGAAACCGGCCAGGTACATCACGCCGAAGGTGCCAATCAGCGACAGTGGCACGACGATGGACGGGATGATGGTCGCCGACAGCTTGCGCAGGAACAGGAAGGTCACCATCACCACCAGGGCGATGGCCAGCAGCAATTCGTGCTGTACGTCGCGCACTGCAGCGCGGATGGTCTGCGTGCGGTCGGTGAGCACCTTGACCTCGACGCTGGCCGGCAGGCCTTCGGTCAGGTGCGGCAGCAGGGTCTGGATGCGGTCGACCACATCGATGACGTTGGCGCCGGGCTGACGCTGCACGTTGACCAGTACCGCCTGGTTGCGGTTGGCCCAGGCGGCCAGGCGTTCGTTCTCGGCGCCGTCGATGATCTCGGCGACATCCTTCAGGCGCAGCGCGGCACCATTCTGATAGCTGAGGATCAGCTCGCGATATTCCTCGACCGACTTCAGCTGGTCGTTGGCATCGAGCTGGGAAACCCGCGTGGGCCCGTCGAAGTTGCCCTTGGGCTGGTTGACGTTGCTGGCCGTGATCAGGCTGCGCACATCGGCCAGGCTCAGGCCATAGGACGCCAGCGCCTCCGGGTTGACGCGAATACGCACCGCCGGACGTTGCCCGCCGGCCAGGGTCACCAGGCCGACACCGCTGGTTTGCGCCAGCTTCTGCGCCAGGCGGGTATCGACCAGGTCGTTGACCTGCGGCAGCGGCATCGTCTTTGAACTCACCGCCAGGGTCAGCACTGGTGTATCGGCCGGGTTGACCTTGTTGTACACCGGCGGCGCCGGCAGATCGCCAGGCAACAGGTTGCTCGCCGCGTTGATCGCCGCCTGCACTTCCTGCTCGGCCACCGCCAGGGAGACATCCAGATTGAAGCGCAGGGTGATCACCGAGGCGCCGCCCGAACTGGTCGAGGACATCTGCTTGAGCCCGGCCATCTGCCCGAACTGGCGCTCCAGCGGCGCCGTCACGGCGCTGGTCATCACATCCGGACTGGCGCCTGGATATAAGGTCAGCACACGGATAGTCGGGTAATCGACTTCCGGCAGCGCCGACACCGGCAGCAGGCGATAAGCGATCAGACCGCTGAGGAAGATCGCCACCATCAACAGCGTGGTGGCGACCGGCCGCAGGATGAAGGGGCGGGAGATGTTCATGCGTCGTTCCGTGCCGCAGCCTGGCCAGGCTCACCCTGCCGTTCATTTTCGGATTCCTGCACGGCAGTGGGGTCGACTACCTCCACCTCACTACCGTCACGCAGACGATCGGTACCTTCCATGACCAGCCGCTCACCCTGCTGCACGCCCTCGTTGACCATGCTGCGTTCAGCGTCGCTGGCAGCGATGGTGACCTGACGGATGCTCACCTTGTTATCGTCACCCACGACATAGACGAAGGTACCCTGGGTGCCGAACTGCACCGCAGCGGACGGAATGATGGTGGCGGCCTCACGGGTTTCAACGCGCAGACGCACGTTGACGAACTGATTGGGAAAGAGCATCTGCTCGGCGTTGTCGAAGCGCGCCTTGAGCTTGACCGTACCGGTGGTGGTGTCGATCTGGTTATCCAGGCTTTCCAGCACACCCTCGGCCAGTTTGAGACGCTCGCCACGGTCCCAGGCCTCGACGGCCAGGGTCGTGCCGTCGCGGCGGCGCTGCAGCACGGCGGGCAGATCGCCCTCGGGGATGGTGAAGATCACCGCAATCGGATCGGCCTGGGTGATTACCACCAAAGGCGTGGTATCGCCGCTGCTGACCAGATTGCCGATATCCAGCTGACGCAGACCGAGGCGACCGTCGATGGGCGCGCGAATCTGGGTGAAGTCGAGGTTGAGCTTGGCCGTGGCGACATCGGCCTGGTTGCTCTGCAGACTGCCACGGTACTGATTGACCAGCGCCTGCTGGGTGTCCAGGGTCTGTTTGGCGATGCTGTCTTCGTCGTACAGCCCCTTGTAGCGCTGCAGGTCCAGCTCGGCGTTCTTCAGTTGCGCCTGGTTTTCCTGCAGCGCCCCCTGCGCCTGCTGCAAGGCCACCTGATAAGGACGTGGATCGATCACCGCCAACAGGTCGCCAGCCTTGACCTGCTGGCCCTCCTCGAACAGCACCTTGACCAGTTCACCGTCGACTCGCGAGCGTACGTTGACCGTGTTATAGGAAGTTACCGTGCCAAGCGCCTTGAGCTCGATGGCGAACTCGCCCTGCTTGACCTCGGCCACGCGCACCGGCACCGGCCCCATGTCACCGAAACGGCCACGGCCCATCTGCTGGCTTTCTGGCTTGCTCGGCCAGAACCACCACAGCAGCAGAAGCAAAACGGTGAGCAACGTCAGGCCAATCAGCCATTGACGGGAGGAATTCGATGGAGACGGGGAAGCATTCGACATGGCAGGCGCAATATCACTTTTAAGGGGAGTCGGCACGATAAGCACTGGCCCGCGTCAAGCAAAGCCCATTTACCCGCTTTTTACGCTGCCCTTACGTTACTAACTGTTTGAGTCCGCGAAAAAATCTGGATCAGGCAAGGGACTGTCGACGTGCTCAGAACGTTCGGCTTGGTGCACAAATAAAAACGGCCTGCGAAGCAGGCCGTTTCATCGAACCAGTTGCGAGTTACTTCAGCGCGGCCAGGGCGGCTGCGTAATTCGGCTCATCAGCGATTTCGCCAACCAGCTCGCTGTGCAGCACCTTGTCGTTTTCATCCAGCACTACCACGGCGCGCGCGGCCAGCCCGGTCAGCGGGCCGCTGGCAATGGCCACACCGTAGTTCTTGAGGAAGTCGGCGCCACGCAGGCTGGACAGGTTGACCACGCTTTCCAGACCTTCGGCACCACAGAAGCGTGCCTGGGCGAACGGCAGGTCAGCGGAGATGCACAGCACCACGGTGTTGTTCAGTTGACCGGCTTCGGCGTTGAACTTGCGCACGGAGGTAGCGCAGGTCGGGGTGTCGACGCTGGGGAAGATGTTCAGCACCTTGCGCTTGCCAGCCAGGCTGGCCAGGGTGACGTCGCTCAGGTCACCAGCGACCAGGCTGAACGCTGGTGCCTGTTGGCCGGCCTGCGGCAGTTGGCCGTCGACCTGCACCGGGTTGCCTTTGAGAGTGACTTGCGCCATGGGAGTTTCCTTATCGTTCAGGGAGTTGAAGGGCAAATGTGTGACATGGGGTTCGCCGTGGCGAATGCTCCATCGAATGGCAGGTCACGGCCCGACCATGCATCCAGACTAGCGCAGAAGCGCCGCCGATACACCCGCAGCCATGTAGGGATTTAGCATAAAGGTGGCGCGACCATCAGAAGTCCCGGCGATAGAACAGGTCGAGCGAGCTGGCCAGACCGCTGGCGGCCTCAAGGTACAGGCGCCGGCTCAGCTCGTAACGCAGAGCGATGGTGTTGGCCGGCTCGAACACACCCACGCCGTAACGCAGGCTCAGGCGCTCGGTGATATTGCCGCTGGCCACCACGCTGGTGGTCACGCCACTGCCCTCGGTGTCGAGCTGAAAATCCTGAATACCCAGACTGGTGGCCAGGCTGGTGGTGAGCGAACTGCTGCCGGCCAGACCGAGCGCCAGCGCTGCCTGGCCAAGCATGTTGTTGTCCCCCGTGCTTTGCCCCAAAGGCCGGCCCAGCACCAGATAGGACAGCGCCTGTTCCTGGCTCATGGCCGGCTCGGCGAAGACCGTGGTGCTCGGCTGCTCGGCGCTGCCGGACAGACGGATACCGGCGACGACCGTGTCGACCCGGCGAATCGCTTCCACATCGAGGAACGGCTGATCAATGGGCCCGGTGAACAGCAGGCGCGCGCGGCGAATGGTCAGGCGCTGGCCGTAGGCGCGATAGCGGCCATTGACCAGATCCAGTTCACCGCGGGTATCGAGGTTATCGCCGATGTGCACGCGTCCACGCAGGTCGGCAGTCAGGCCAAAACCGCTGAAGGCCAGCTTGTCCTGCCCCACCTCGACATCGACATCCATGGCGACGCCCATGCCCTGCTCAGCTTCCGGGATTTCACGACCGACCACCCGTGCATCACCGGAAACCTTCACCGTCGACGGCGGTAGTTCACGTACGCTGATCAAACCACGCGGCACACCAACCTTGCCGCTGACGGCCAGACGCTGGGCACGCAGTTGCAATTGCAGATCAGGCTCGACTTCAAGCTCGGCATAGGGCTCGACCTTCACCGGCAAGCGCTGTCCCTGCAATACCAGATCGCCGCTCAGCCCCTCGGCCCAGGTCAGTTCGCCACGCAGATTGCCACGCCCCTGCTCACCGCTGCGCCAATCGCCGGAGAGCTGCACCTGCTCGCCCGCGATCAGCGCCTGCAATTGCAGGTTCTCCAGGCTGATTGGCAGTTCGCTGCCGGACAGCTGGCCGCCGTCCAGGCGCAGCTGGCCGTTGATCTGCGGCGCCAGCAGCTGGCCACTTATATTGCCGCTGCCCTGCAGCTTGCCTTCGAGCCTTTCCGCCATGGGTACGAAGGGACGCAGCACGGCGAGATCGAAACCGCTCAATCGAAACTCGCCGCTGACCGGCTTGCTCGCCGGGCGTGGGTCGATCTGCGCCTGCAGCAGCAGCTCACCCAGGCGGCTACTGACGAAACGCAGTTCGCTGTCTACCCGCTGAGGGCGCAGCGTGCTGTCCAGGCGCAGGCTGTCGTAGGGAAAGTCCAGCCACTGCTCTTCATCCGGCTGACGAATACGCAGGTTGCCGCCGCCGGCATCGAGCCTGATCTGGCCGTTGGGACCGCTGTCGGGTAGCTCGACTTTCAGCTGACCATCCAGCCGCCCCTGCCAGGCAAAGTCCTCGGGCAGCCAGGGCTGCAGGCTGGCCAAGGGGAAATTCTCCAGGCGCCAGTCCAGGCTAGGCTGTGGCATCAGCCGCTGCTGCCCGCCGCACAGGCTGGCATCGCCGGACTGCCAGCAATGTGCGCCCAGGTTCATGCGGCCGCTGGCCAGGCGCTCCAGGGTCGCCACCTGTTGCAATTGCCAATCCTGCCCGCCGCTCTGCACACGGCCACTGGCAATACGACCGCGCCAGTCGCCCTGCTCGCTCAAGCTGCCGTCCAGGGCCAACGCCAGCTGCAACAGCGGACCTTGCAAATCGATGTCCAGCGCCTGGCGACGCTGATCGCCACGACCATCGGCCTGCAGGCGCCCGAGATAGGTATCGCCGATGCGGATACCACGCAGATTCAAACCGATGCGCGCCTGCTGGCGGGCATCCAGCGTCGCGTCCAACTGCAGTCGCCGCAGGCTGGGGTCGCCAAAGGCCAGACGCTCCCCACTCAGCGCAAGCTGGCCTTGCGGCGCCTGCAAGGTGCCCTCCACGGACAGCTGGCCCTGTATCTGCCCTTGCAGACCGGGCCAGAGTTGCCCCAGACGCGGCAAGGCCAGTTGTAGCTGGCCACGCAAACGCTGATCCAGCGCGCCCTGGCCGCTGATCCGGTTGTCGCCCAGACGCACCAGCAATTGCTCGAGCTGCCACTGCTCGCCGCTACCGGCGCCCTGCACTTGTAATTGCGCGGGCTGGCCACGCAGACGGCCATTGAGGTCGATATCGGCCTTGGCTTGCAGCGCACCGGCATTGAAGCTGCCCGAGGTATTCAGCGGCCCTGCCAGATTACCCGGCATCTCAGCCAGCCAATAACCCGGGTCGAGGGCGCTGAGCTGCAGCATGGCCTGCCAGTCGACGCCGTCGGCAAAACCGACCTTGACCACCCCTTCGGCGCGGCCCTGGCCAGCCACCAACTGCAATTGCGGCAGGCTGACCTGGCCGAGATCGCCACTGACCGGACTGCTCAGGCTGAAGTCCCCTGCCGGCCCCTTAAGCTGCGCAGCGAAGTTACCCAGGTAATTGCCTTCGCTATAGCTGACTTCTGCCTGCAGTTGCTGCAGCGCCACGGGTGGCGGCTCGTCCAGCGGGTACAGACGCTGCCAGGGGAAATTCAGCCAATCGAGCTTGGCATCGGCCTGAAACGCCTCACTCCAGGCGAGCGTACCGCTGAGCTGCAAATGCTGCTGATCCTCGGCTTCGATGCGCAGCAATTCGATATCCGCGCCCCTGGCATCGACCCTGCCGCGCAAGGCCAGCGGCATCGGCGCCTGCTCGGCGGGCAGAGTGGCGCTGCCGTCGATTCGATAACCGCTGCTCAGGTCACCCTTTGCCGACAACGTCAGCGCCTGCAGGTGCAGCGTCTGCGGCAAGGCACTGCTGGCCTGAAAATCCTGGCTGGTCAGGCGCAGTTCGGCGGGCAGGTGCTCGGCCAGCGCCTGCACCTGTCCTTCGAGACGGGCGTCGAGATAACCGCTGCTGTCAGCCTCGATCTTCAGGCTGCGCTGCAATTCGCCAGCTACCTGCAGTGCCACCTGCCAGGCCTTGCCATCGACTTCCGGCAACTGCAGGCGGCCGCTCAGGGCCAAGGGCCAATCGCCCTGCGGCGTCAGCCGGCCACTGAAGTCCAGGCTCAGGTCATCACGTTGCAAGGCCAGGCGCTGCAGCTCCACACCCTGCTCGTTCCAACTGGCGCTCAGTTCGAGATCGCTCAGTTGCGTCTGGCCGTCCAGGCGCAGTTCGCCCAGTTGGATATCGCCCATTTGCAAGCGCAGTGGCAGGTTGAGGTTCGGCAGGCTCAACGGCTCATCGCTGGCCTCCCCACTGTCGGGCAGGGTCACGACCACCTGCTGCAGATGCAGACGATCCAGGCACAGCGTCAGGCGCAGCAGGCAGGACGGTGACCAGGCCATGTCCAGCTGCTGCAGCTCAACCCGCATATCGTCTTGCTGCCAGATTAGCGCATCGGCCTGCCAGGCACCGCCCAGACGCCCTGCGAAGTTGTCGACTTGCAGGCCTGGCACCTGGGCCAGCAGCCAACGACTGCCACCCTGGGTGCCCAGCAGCGCCCACAGGGCCGCGACGAGCAGCAACACCAGACCGGGCAGACCGCCGGCCAGCCACTTCAACAGGCGCCGGGTCATAGCTCAGGCCCCATGGAGAAATGCAGGCGTACGCCACCGTCGTCGTCTAGCGCATGAGCGAGGTCCAGGCGCAGCGGGCCCACCGGTGAAACCCAGCGCACACCGAAGCCGACGCCGGTCTTCAAGGTGGGAATGTCCAGCGAATTGAAGGAATTGCCCTGGTCGATGAAAGTCGCCAGGCGCCACTTGTCGGTGAGGCTGTACTGGTACTCGGCGCTGGCGGTGAACAGGTAGCGGCCACCAATCTTGTCGCCGCGATTGTTCTCCGGCGACAGACTCTGATAGTCGTAACCGCGCACGCTCTGATCGCCACCGGCGAAGAAGCGCAGCGACGGCGGCACGGCAGAAAAACCATTGGTTTCGGTACCGCCAAACTGCACCCGCCCGAGCAGACGGTGATTATCGAATACGGTAGTCAGGCCCTTGAGCATGACGTTACCGTGCAGCACGTTGGCGTCGGACAGCACGCCATCGACAGCGCCGCGCAAGTCGAACTGCACGCGGTAGCCCTGATTCGGGTCGAGGCGGTTGTCGCTGCGCAGCAGCGAGTAGCTGACGCCCGGCATCAACAGGGTGCTCAGCCCGGAATCGTCACCCAGGCGATATTCCTCACGCTGCCATTTCACCGACAGCACGCGCTGCCAGCCACCGGAGCGCTGGCTGTTCCATTCCGGACCGAGGGTAAGTAGCCGGCTCAAGCTGTCCTTGCTGGCCAGCTCCTCATACTGATAACCGCCGGCCAGGCGCAGTTTGTCGGTCAGTGGCGGGTCACCGGGAATGTCGTACCACAGGCCAACGTTCTGTCTGGGAGCGGACAATTCGGTTTCCACCCCGTAGCTGTGCCCCTGCGGATTGCGCCAGTGGCGCGTCCAGTTGGCGCGCAGGCGCGGCCCGACGTCGGTGGAAAAGCCCAGTCCCAGGCCCATGGTACGCGGCTCACGCACCTGCAGCGCCACCGCCACTGGAATACGCAACTGGTCGGCCTGGGTCGGGATGGCATCGACCCGCACCGATTCGAAATAGCCACTCGACTGCAGCGCCTGATACAGCTCGGCGATCAATTCGGAGTCGTAGGGTGTGTCCGGATCGAACGGCACCATGCGCAGCAGCAGCTCTTCATCGAACGGGAAGTCACCGCTGAAGGCGATATCGCCCAGGCTGTAACGCGGCCCGCTGACGAACACCAGCTCGATATCGGCCACCCCGGCAGCCGGGTCGATTTCCAGGCGCTGCCGGGAGAATCGGCCGTCGAAGAAGCCGTAGCGCGAGGCCTGATTCTGGATCAGTCGCTTGGCATCCTCATAGCGCCCATGGTTGAGCACCGAGCCTGGCTGCAAACGACCGGCACTGGGTACACGAAAGGCAGACAGCTCGCTGGCAGGCCCTTCGATACGAATGTCCACGTTGCGCAGGCGAATGCGCTCGCCGGGCTCGACCTCGATCACAAGGCGCGGCGTTGCGCCCTCTTCGATACGGCTACGAATGCGCGCCTGGTAATAACCCAGGGCCTGAGCCGCCTTGTCGGCCTCGTTCTCGGCGATACGCCGCAAGCGCCGCAACGACTGCGCATCACGCCCATCGAGGCTGCCGACATAACCTTCGATATTGGCCTTGAGAGCCGAATTGCTCGGGGTGATTCGTACGTCGAGTTCGCTCGCTGCGAAAGCACCCGTACTGATCAGCAGCAGCGCCAGGCTACGCTGAAAATGTCCATATACGCTCATGGCGGAGGATGCTACCACGGAGCGGAGCCCACGCCAGAGCCGTTGAACGCGCGCCAGACAGCCGCAGTTCAGGCGCTGGCTCTGACCACCGGTTGTGGGTTGGGATGAAAGAACACGTGTTCGACCACCGGGCCTATGGCCAGCTCGCCGATTTCCTCGTAGCCCTGGCGCCGGTAGAAATCCAGATAGCGCGCATTGCCGGTATCCAGCACCACGCCTTGCGAGCCGCTGTCCTGGGCACACCAGTCGTGCAGCGCCTCGAGCAACTGCTCGCCGCGATGCTGCCCCTGAAACTCGGGGTGAATGCCCAGTAGCGGCAGCACGTGGTAAGGCCCGGGCGGCAGACTGGTAAGCACCGCATCGTGGTACTCGAGATAGCGCTTGGTGCAGCTGAAACCGGTGCTCAGCAGCATGCGCAGACGCCACCCCCAGCTTTCGGTGATATCCAGACGGCGCTGCGGTGGCGCGATCAACGCTGCGCCGATCAGGCGGTCATCGATCAGCAGGCCAATGGCCGGCAGATCCTCGGCGAAGTGCTGCTGCACAAGTTCGCGAATCGTCGCGCGCACACGCTGATCAAAACCCGGTCGCTGCGCTTCGAACAGGTAGGCGAAGGTCGGCTCGTGGCGATAGGCGTGGTAGAGCAGCGAACGGACCTCGCGGGCGTAACCACCATCGAGCATGCGCACTTCTGCTGGAGCGTTGTTGGGCATGGCAGACCTCTGTTGTTATGCGTTGTGGGTCAGGCGCGTCCCAGCCAACTTAGCACCACCTCATCACGCCCGCCAGGCGCTGGCCGCGAGCGCCGAGGATCGGCTAGCATCGCCGTTTAATCTGAAAGTCGCGCAGCGACACCTTCCTCATACCCTTCTCCCTTCGGGAGAAGGTGGCGCGAAGCGCCGGATGAGGGAAGGCATGCCGCGAAGGCTTTCATCATCCGGGATGCCTCTCGTGGCATGCCCGTTAGCCCAGGACCCGCTGCCCATGAAAATCGTCTCTTTCAATATCAATGGCCTGCGTGCGCGCCCTCATCAATTGCAAGCCTTGATCGAAAAACACCAGCCGGACGTGATCGGCCTGCAGGAAACCAAGGTGGCCGATGAGCAGTTCCCCGAAGCCGAGATCCGCCAGCTCGGCTACCACGTGCATTACCACGGCCAGAAAGGCCACTATGGCGTCGCCCTGCTCTCGCGTCAGGAGCCACTGAGCCTGCACAAGGGGTTTCCCGGCGATGGAGAAGACTCTCAACGCCGCTTCATCTACGGCACCTTCGCCGATGCCAATGGCAACCCGGTCACTGTCATGAACGGCTATTTCCCGCAGGGCGAAAGCCGTGACCACCCGGTGAAATTCCCGGCCAAGCAGCGCTTCTACGCCGACCTGCAGCAACTGCTGGTGGAGCACTTCGATCCGCAGCAGGCGCTGGTAGTGATGGGCGACATCAACATCAGCCCGGAAGATTGCGACATCGGCATCGGCGAGCCCAATCGCCTGCGCTGGCTGAAAACCGGCAAGTGCAGCTTCCTGCCGGAGGAACGCGAGTGGCTGGCGACGCTGAAGAGCTGGGGCCTGGTGGACAGCTTCCGCCACCTCAATCCCGAGGTGAATGACCGTTTCAGTTGGTTCGACTACCGCAGTCGCGGCTTCGAAGACGAGCCAAAGCGCGGCCTGCGCATCGACGTGATCCTCGCCAGCCAGCCGTTGCAGGCGCGCTTCAAGGATGCCGGCATCGATTACGACCTGCGTGGAATGGACAAGCCATCGGACCATGCGCCGATCTGGCTGGAACTGAACTGAAACTGGGGGCGCGTGAGATGACGCGCCCCGTCACATGACTGCAATCTGACTGACTTAATCTGCGCGGCACTTTCTCTCACCCACTAGAAGGTGCCTGCCGCATGCCGCGCGCCCTGTCCGCCGACCGCGACCTCTGGGGTCGTACTCTGTCCCTGCTGCTGATCGGTTTCATCTGCTACGCCCTGCCTCTTTCCGTCTTCGCCGCACTACCAGCCTCCGAGGGCAACCAACCGGTACTGCGCATCCAGGGCTCCAACACCATTGGTGCCAAGCTCGGCCCGGAGCTGGTCAAAGGGCTGTTCGAAGCTCAGGGCCTGCACGATATCCACAGCGAAGAAGGTGCCCGGGAAAACGAGCAGCGCCTGCTCGCGCGCCGGGCCGACGGCCGCCAGGTGATAGTCGAAGTCGCCGCTCACGGCTCTGGCACCGGTTTTACCTCGCTCAAGGACGGCAGCGCCGATCTGGCCGCCTCGTCGCGGCCGATCAAGGATGGCGAAGCCGCTACCCTGGCGACCCTTGGCGATCTGCGCAGTCCGCAGAGTGAACAGGTCATCGCCATCGATGGTCTGGCGATCATCGTCCATCCATCGAACCCGATTGGAACGCTGAGTGTGGAGCAGATCGCGCAGCTGTTTTCCGGCGAGATCGGAGACTGGGCTGCGCTGGGCGGCAAACCCGGCAAGGTTCGCCCCTACGCACGCGATGACAATTCCGGCACCTACGACACCTTCAAGGAGCTGGTGCTGGCTCCAGGCGGGCGCACACTCGCCGCCGGCGCGCAACGCTTCGAATCCAGCGCCCAACTGTCTGATGCGGTGAGCAGCGATGCCAATGGCATCGGTTTCATTGGCCTGCCCTACATCCGCCAGGCCAAGGCTGTCGCCGTCGCTGCGGGCAATTCTCAGCCGATGCCACCGAGCACCACGCTGATCGCCACCGAGGACTACCCCCTGGCACGCCGCCTGTTTCTCTACAACGACCCGCAACTGGCCAATCCCTGGGTGCGCGCACTGATCGACTTCGCCCACAGCCCACGCGGCCAGGCCATTGTCGACAACAGCGGTTTCATCGCCCAGACCGTCCAGGCGATCAAGGTCGCCGCAGATGCGCAGATGCCAGCGGAGTACCAGCAACTGGCAAAGCAGGCGCAGCGCCTGTCGGTGAACTTCCGCTTCCAGGAAGGCAGCGCAACGCTGGATAACAAAGCCCATCGCGATTTGCAGCGGGTGCTGGACTATCTCAAGCAGCACGACAAGCTGCAGGACAAGGTGGTGCTGGTGGGTTTCGGCGATCCGAAGAGCGACCCCGAGCGCGCCGAACTGCTGTCGAAACTGCGCGCCATGGCCGTGCGCCGCGAGCTGGCCAAACAAGGCGTACTGTTTCGTGAAATCACCGGTATGGGCAGCGAGCTACCGGTGGCGGCCAATGATCAGAACAATGGCCGCATCCGTAATCGCCGTGTCGAAGTCTGGGTCTACTGACGCCTGAAAATATTTCCTTACAAAGGGCTTGGCAGAGTAAGGGCTCGGCGCTAGTCTTTGCAGCGCGTGACGCCGGGCCCCTCTGGCGGTGAGTTTTCTCACCGTGATGTCGGAGTCACTGAGTCGATTTCTTTCAACTCAGGCAGACATAAGGGAGGGCTCATGGACGCTCTACTTGCCTTTTTGACATCCCCCATCTTCGGTACCCCCGGCTGGTTCTGGCTGGCCTTTCTGGTACTGATCATCACCCTACTGGTACTCGACCTCGGCGTACTGCATCGCGATCAGCATGAAATCGAGATGCGCGAGAGCCTGCTGCTGTATTCCGGCTATTTCAGTGTCGGCGTTGCCTTCGGCGGCTGGATCTGGTGGCAGCTCGGCGGTACCAAGGCGATGGAGTACTACACCGGCTTCCTGGTGGAGCAATCGCTGTCGATGGACAACGTCTTCGTCATGGCGATGATCCTCGGCTACTTCAACATCCCGCGTAAGTACCAGCACCGCGTGCTGTTCTGGGGCATTCTCGGGGTGATCGTGCTGCGCGCGATCATGATCGGTCTGGGCACGGCCCTGGTGCAGCAGTTCGACTGGATTCTCTACCTCTTCGGCGCCTTCCTGCTGTTCAGCGGCGTCAAGATGCTGCGCAGCGGCGGTGACGAAGAGTCGCATCCGGACCTGGCGCAGAATCCGGTGATCCGCTTCGTGCGCAAGCACATTCGCGTCACCGATGAGCTGCACGAAGGCAAGTTCCTGGTGCGCCTGAAGGATCAGGTCAGTGGCAAGCCGCTGCTCTATGCCACCCCGCTGCTGCTGGCGCTGGTGCTGATCGAACTGGCCGACCTGGTGTTCGCAGTGGACAGCGTGCCGGCGGTACTGGCCATCTCGCAGGACCCGTTCATCGTTTACACCTCGAACATCTTCGCCATTCTCGGCCTGCGCGCGCTGTACTTCGCTCTGGCCGCACTGATGCACCGCTTCATCTACCTGAAGTACGCCCTGGCGCTGGTGCTGATGTATATCGGCGGCAAGATCTTCCTGCACGACCTGATCAAGGTTCCCGCCCTGCTCTCGCTTGGCGTCACCCTGGGGCTGCTGGCAGGCGGGGTGATCCTGTCGCTGCTCAATACCCGCGACCAGAGGGCCCCGGAACACTGAGCAACGGCGTAGCCGGACGACCGAGCAGTCGACGACTGACAAACAAAGAGGCCCGCAGATGCGGGCCTCTTTGCTTTGGCTTGCAGGATCAGCGGCTGGCTTTCATCACGTCGCGCGGCACGTACTTGCCAATCTCGAACTTGCCGATGGCGGCGCGATGCACCTCGTCCGGGCCATCGGCCAGGCGCAGGGTGCGCTGCATGGCGTACCAGTAGGCCAGCGGGAAGTCGCTGGAGACGCCCGCGCCGCCGTGCATCTGGATCGCCCGGTCGATCACCTTGAGTGCCACGTTGGGCGCCACCACCTTGATCTGGGCGATTTCGCTGGCGGCGATCTTGTTGCCCACGGTATCCATCATGTAGGCCGCGTTCAGGGTCAGCAGACGCGCCTGATTGATCTCCATGCGCGAATCGGCGATGTGATCGATATTGCCACCCAGGCGCGCCAGCGGCTTGCCAAAGGCGGTCCGCGAAACAGCGCGCTTGCACATCAGCTCCAGGGCGCGCTCGGCCATGCCGATCGAACGCATGCAGTGGTGGATACGACCCGGGCCGAGGCGCCCCTGGGCGATCTCGAAGCCACGCCCTTCACCGAGCAATACGCTCTCGTAAGGCACGCGCACGTTCTCGAACAGCACTTCGGCATGGCCATGTGGCGCGTCGTCATAACCGAACACCGGCAGCGGGCGCAGTACGGTGACGCCTGGCGCATCCATCGGCACCAGGATCATCGAGTGCTGCTGGTGGCGCGGCGCGTCCGGGTTGGTCAGGCCCATGAAGATCATCACCTTGCAGCGCGGGTCGCAGGCACCGGAGGTCCACCACTTGCGGCCGTTGATGACCCACTCATCGCCCTCACGACGAGCATTGGCCTGCATGTTGGTGGCGTCGCTCGAAGCCACGCCTGGCTCGGTCATGGCGAACGCGGAACGAATCTCGCCGGACAGCAGCGGCTCCAGCCATTGCTGCTTTTGCGCCTCGTTGCCGTAGCGCACCAGCACTTCCATGTTGCCGGTATCCGGCGCGGCGCAGTTGAACGGCTCGGGGCCGATCAGCGAACGCCCCATGATCTCCGCCAGCGGTGCGTATTCGGTGTTGGTCAGGCCGGCACCGTAGTCCGACGCGGGCAGAAACAGATTCCACAGACCTTCGGCTTTGGCCTTGTTCTTCAGCTCCTCCATGATCGCGGTCGGCTGCCAACGATCACCTTCGGCTACCTGCTGCTCGAACACCGCTTCAGCCGGGTAGACGTGCGCCTCCATGAATGCGCTGACGCGCTCACGCAGCTCTTGAACCTTCGGGGAATAGGCGAAATCCATGGAATTACCTGTTTGCAATAAAGGGTGAGAGGTTGTGGAAATGATGCTAGAACAGCGCTTAAGATTTATCTAACCTATTTTCAGCGTGTATGAACATTCATAACCGATATATGATCGATTGATATCGACGCCCCCTGGAGCACTGCCGGCATGAACCTGACCAAGGTGGATCTGAACCTCTTCATCGTCTTCGACGCCATCTACACCGAGGCCAACCTGACCCGTGCCGGGCAGATCGTCGGCATTACCCAACCAGCGGTTTCCAACGCCCTCGCTCGTCTGCGCGAAACCTTCAACGACCCGCTGTTCGTGCGTACCGCCCAGGGCATGGTGCCGACGCCGATGGCGCAGAACATCATCGGCCCGGTGCGCAACGCCCTGCAGTTGCTGCGCGTTTCCGTGCAGGAAAGCCGAACCTTCAACCCGCAGCAGGCCGGCAAGACCTACCGCATCAGCATGACCGACCTGTCGGAGCAGATCCTCCTGCCACCGCTGTTCCAGCGCCTGCGTCGCCTGGCGCCGAACGTGTGCATCGAGAGCTTCCTGGCCAAGCGCCGCGAAACCACCAAGGAACTGGCCGCCGGCCGTCTCGATTTTGCCGTCGACGCACCACTCAATACCGACCCGCAGGTTCGTCACGTCAAGTTGCTGGATGATCGTTATGTCTGCGCTATGCGCCAGGGGCATCCGCTGGCCAAGGAAAAGATCAGCCTCGACGAATACCTGTCACTGAGCCACATCCACATCTCCAGCCGCCGCAGTGGCCTCGGCTATGTGGATCTGGCCCTGGGCAAGATGGGCATCCAGCGCAAGATTGCCCTGCGCTCGCAGCACTACCTGATGGCCGGCAGCGTGCTGCAGCAGACCGACATGGTGATGACCGTGCCGGAGCGCTTCGCCCGCCGCCACAACCTGCATCATGTGGCCCTGCCGGTCGGTGATGTGCCGGCCCTGGAAACTCACCTTTACTGGCACGAAAGCACCGATCAGGACCCGGCCAACCGCTGGATGCGCGAGCAGATGATCGAACTGGCGCAGCAGGTCGCCGCGCAGGAGAAAAAGGCCGAGCAAGCCGCTAACAACTGACCGCTCGGCGTTGAACGCAAAAAGGCCCGCATTTGCGGGCCTTCTCGTTATTGCAGGGTTCGATCAGCGAGCGATCTTGCCATCCACCGACAGCTTGCCGGCGCCTTCGAACACCAGCGCTACGCTGATGGCCAGCAGAGCCAGGGCGAACTCGTAGCCATTGTTGCTCATGAAGAAACCGTTGGCGAAGTGCACAGTGAAGATCGCCACCAGCATGGTCACGGCCAGTACCGCCGCAGCCGGACGCACCAGCAGACCGATGATCAGCGCCACGCCGCCGAAGAACTCGGCGCTACCAGCCGCCAGCGCCATCAGGTAGCCCGGGGCCAGACCGATGCTCTCCATCCACTGTGCCACGCCAGCCAGACCATAACCACCGAACCAGCCGAACAGTTTCTGCGCGCCATGGGCGGCGAAGGTAATGCCGGCGACGATACGCAGGATGGTGATGCCGAAGCTGGCCTGGGTGGCGGTGATGTTCTTGATCAGGTTGTTCATTACAGCGCTTCCTTCGTGTGTGGGAGTTGATGGCGCACAGAATAGCCAATTTATTCGATTAAAAAACAGCAAAATACCGGTAATTAATATCGAATAAATAAATATTTAGTTGGCCGTCAGACGCTGCCTTTGCGGTTCGAGCAGATAGCGCTCACGGTCATAAGCAAGGTAGTACTTATTCACCGCATTCACATAACTCACCACGCCCATGCCCATCTGCTCCATGGCCACACGCTCGACCTGGAAGAACCATTGATTGGGATTGAGGCCACGCCTGCGTGCTTCGGCACGCAGGCTCTGCACCCGCTGCGGCCCCAGGTTGTAGCCAGCCAGGACGAAGGCCATGCGCTCGCGCTCGTTGAGCTGCGGGCTGTTGAAGAAGTTGCGGCGGATCATCGCCAGGTACTTGCTGCTGGCCTGGACGTTACCGTCGAGGTTCTGGATGTTGCTCACCCCGACGCTACGCGCTGCCGCCGGGGTGATCTGCATCAGCCCGGTCGCGCCGCTGGCGCCGCGCGCCGATGGGTTCAACGTCGACTCCTTGAATGCCAGCGCAGCCAGCATCAGCCAATCGAAACCCTGCTGCTCGGCATGCTGCTGCAGCACCGGGCGCACCTTCTCCAGACGCTGTCGCTCGGTGCGCCCTAGCGGCGAATGCACCTTGTATAAGCGGCGATAGACACGCTGGAACGCCGCATCCTGGTCGGCCGGGCTCTGATAGCTGCTGAAGAAACGGTCGATGCTGGCACGCAGCATTGGCGCATCGGGGCGCACGAACCATTTCATGTCGCCGTCGCGCGCCAGGATCAGATGCTTGTCGACGCGCAACTTGGGCATCACCTTGGCCCAACGTTCGGCGATCGGCAGCTCCACCGCAGTACGTTCGAAGATGCCGGCCTGAACCATTTCCAGCACATCTTCGACGGCCAGACTGGGGTCGACCCACTCGACCACGATGGGTGGCAGTTTGCGATCAGCCAGTTGCTGGTTGATCAACCGTAGCGCGTCACCCACGGCGCTGCCCGCTGGCAATGAAAGACTACGCCCGGCCAGCTGTTCGAGGCTGCGGTAATGCCGGTTACCCTGCTTCGACACCAGCACCAAAGGTACTTCGCGGCGAATCGCCGTACTGGCGCTGACATCGTGCCCGGTGCGTACATTGAGCAGTTCGCCGGGTGCGACCAGGTCGCCCTCGCCGCGCTGCAATGCACCAAGCAACTGATCCTTGGCTTTGGGGATGATCTTCAGTCTGAGGCTGCGACCATCTCGAGAATTGCGGTTGAGGTACTGCTCGAACGCCCGCAGGCGGTGGTACTCGACGCCAATGCTCTGGCCCTTGACCGAGCCCGAGCTGTTGCGGCTCTGATTGACCAGCACCCGCAGTTCACCGCTGCTGCGAATCGTCGGCAGATCGCGCGCGCTGCGGGCCTGACTGCCGACCTCCGGCGGGCCGGCCACGCGCGCACTGACCGACAACGGCAGCGCAGCCAGCAGGCACAGGATCAGCAGCAATCGCGACATCGACTCTCCAGGGAAGGCGGTAGGCCGCCGAGGCTTCATCCGGTTGGTGGCTGCTGTACGCCGATGCGCGACAGACGGCTACTGACCGTATACCCGCCAAACAAGTTCCAAGGCCGGCAGGGGCGCGGAGATTGGCACAGCCGAGCGCTGCCGCGCCACCCCACAACCTTGCATCAACCTTAAAAACAGCGACCAACTTATTGTTTTAAATCGACTTCCTGACGAACGGATGGCATCTGCTATTCTGCCCCTTCGCGTTCAACAGGTGGCACCATGCAACTCATCGATATTGCCGTCAATCTCACCCACCCCAGCCTCGCGGTGCAGGCCGAGGCGCTGCTCGAACGCGCCTATGCAGCCGGGGTGTGTCAGCTGGTGCTGACCGGCACCAGTCTGAATGAAAGCGAAGCCAGCCTCGCACTTTGCCGACAGCTGGATAGCAGCGGTCAACGCCTGTTCAGCACCGCCGGGGTTCATCCGCACGACGCCAGCTCGTGGAACGGTGCCAGCAGCCGCACGCTCAAGGCGTTACTGGCCGAGCCACAAGTACGCGCCGTAGGCGAATGCGGACTGGATTTTGATCGCGACTTCTCGCCACGCCCGGCACAGGAAAAAGCCCTGGAAGAACAGCTGGCCCTGGCAGTCGAACTGCAGATGCCGGTATTTCTACATGAGCGTGAAGCCAGCCAGCGCCTGCTGGAAATCCTGCGTGACTATCGTGACCGACTGCCAGCGGCCGTGGTGCACTGCTTTACTGGCGAACGCTCTGCACTCTATGCCTATCTCGATCTCGACCTGCATATCGGCATCACCGGCTGGGTCTGCGACGAACGTCGCGGTACGCATCTACATCCGCTGCTCAAGGATATCCCCGGCGAGCGCCTGATGCTGGAGACCGATGCGCCCTTCCTGTTACCGCGCAGCCTGCGGCCAAAGCCCAAGAGCGGGCGTAACGAGCCCGCCTTTCTCGGCGAGGTGCTGCGCGAGGTGGCGTTGCACCGCGGGCAAAGCGAGGAAACCCTGGCAGCGCAAACCACCGCCTGTGCGCGAGCGTTCTTCGATATGCCAGCCATAGTGGAAGACTAAGGCGCCAGAGTATTGATTGGCGTCAAGACCCTGGCTGTTCACCGATGCATACTGCTGGCACTTGGCCAATAGCGAACGCAGCGAGACGGATAACAACAGCATGGGCGCCTGGATCAGCGATCTTTCTCTCAAGTACAAATTCTGGGCGGTCAACGCCGTTTCCTTCGTCATCAGCCTGATGCTGGTGCTGTTCGCCCTGCATACCGAGCAGCAGGCACGCAGCGCCGATGCCAAGCAGGCTGCAATCGCGCAGGCGCGCCTGCTTCAGCAGTGGCCGCAGCAGGCGGCACTGCCCAGTTCGAGCAATATCCAGGTGGGCAACGGCAGCCTGCCAGGCGCTCAAGGTGGCCCCGACGCCAGCGGCTGGCAGGCAGTGAAGCATGACGCCCGGTTCGGCGACTCCCCCGTGATCGGGGCGCAGCACGTCACCCTCAGCGATGGACGTACCCTGGCGATCGTGGCGCGCGCACCCAGCCTGCTCGACCTGTTCGCCCAGCATGCGCTGACCTATGCCGTCGCAGTCGCCGTGTTGATGCTGTTGCTGCTGGCTGCTTCGCAGCTGTTGATCCGCTTTCTCTTGAGCCACCTCAACACCCTCAAGGACGTGATACTGCAAGCCGAGCGCAGCGGCGACCTGTCCCTGCGCGTACCGCTGAGCAGTCGTGACGAAGTCGGCCAGATGGCCGCCGCCTTCAACGCCATGCAGGCCGGCTATCAGCGCGTGGTCGGCACCGTCGGCCAGGTGGCGGGCGAGCTGAACAGTGGCACCCGCGATATGGCCGAGCGCATGGGGGCGGTGCGCCAGGGCATGCTCAGCCAGCAAAGTGAAACCGATCAGGCTGCCACCGCAATCAACGAGATGTCAGCGACCGTGCAGCATATCGCCGATCACGCTGGCACCACCCGCGATCAGTCGCTCAATGCCGATCAGCTAGCGCGCGCAGGCCAGCAGGTGGTGGAACGGGTCGAGCAATCCATCGCCGCCCTGTCGCAGGGCGTACGCCAAAGCGCCGCCAGCATCGAGCGCCTGGCCGAAGACAGCCAGCACATCAGCCGCGTGGTCGGTGTGATTCACGGCATCGCCGAACAGACCAACCTGCTCGCCCTCAATGCCGCCATCGAGGCCGCCCGCGCCGGTGAAATGGGCCGCGGCTTCGCCGTGGTCGCCGACGAGGTGCGCAACCTGGCCAAGCGCGTGCAGGACTCCACCGACGAAATCACCCAGATGATCGGCAACCTGCAGGCTGGCTCCCGCGACGCCGTGGAGTTCATGCGCGAAAGCTCGGAGAACGCCAACCATTGCGTACAACTGGCGCAAGAAGCCGGCGAGTCGCTGGCGGCGATCACCGCCGCTGTGGCGCTGATGCGCGACAGCAATACACAGATCGCCGTGGCCGCCACACAGCAGAGCCAGGTGGCCGAAGAGATGAGCCGCTCGGTGGTGGGCATTCGTGACGTCACCGAACAGACCGTTGGCCAGACCCTCGAATCGGCCGCCACCAGTCAGCAGCTCGCCCAGCTGGCAGGCGAACTGAACAGGGCCATCGGCCAGTTGCGCCTGTAGAGGTGGCCCTTTAGGCATAAGCCTATCTGCGCCATAGCCAGGAGCAATTCGCTCTGCATTGGCGGCGATCCTAGACTCGTCTCATTGAGTCGAGGATCGTCCCATGAGCAAACGTCACCCCAACCTGCTGGCCTGGCAATGGCGCCATTACGCCAGCCAGCATCGGCATCCCACCAATCTGCTGCTGCACCTGATCGCCGTGCCACTGTTCCTCCTGTCGCTGATACTGCTGCTGATCGGCCTATGGCATCTGCGGTTCGTGCCGTTGGCACTGGGCAGCATCGGCCTGATCGCCTCCCTGGCGCTGCAAGCTCACGGCCACAGACTGGAACAGCAGCCTGCGGAACCCTTCGCCAGCAAGAACGATGCGCTGAAGCGTCTGCTGTTGGAGCAGTGCGTGACGTTCCCGCGCTTTCTCTTCAGCGGCGCGTGGTGGCGCGCCTGGCGCCAACGCCGGCGCCACTGAATCAGGCAAATACGGTCACGGTCTGCCGGCTCAAGGCGATCAGCTCACCTGCAGGTGTCCACATCGCCGCCGCCACGTGCCCGTAACCATCGCGGGCATGTTCGATATCCGCGCGATACAGACACCAGTCTTCGCTGCTAAGTGTGTGTAGCGGCTGGACGAACTCGATGGTCCAGGTCAGCGAGCTGCCCGGCGCCGGGCTTTTCAGATACGGCAGCACCGCAGGCGGCCAGGCGTCGACCAGTGCCAGCACATGCGCCTCGCTGAGCGCCTGCGGCTCGCGCTCACCGCGCAAGCGCACCCAGCCGCCCATCTGCCGCGACGGCGTGTTGCTGAAAGGCATGCCGCCAATCCCCCAACGCATGGCCAGGAAGCGGGTGAACTCCGGCGTGACATTGCGCACGTAGGGCAATTCCTGGCATTGCTCGACCGGCGTGATCTGCGGCGCGGCAAGTGCCTCCACGGCAATCGTCGAAGGACGCGATGCGCCAAAGCTGCCCTGCACCACGGTCACCACCTGGCCATCCTGAACTGCACGCAGGGACATCTGGCTGACCGCCTTGCCCTCGCGCAGCACCTCGGCCTGAAAACTGACAGGAACATCCGGCGCCACCGGCCCGACGAAGGTGATGGCCAGCGAGCGCACCGGTCGGTCCTGCGGCACCTTGGCGCGCATCGCCTCGAACGCCAGAGCCGCCACCAGACCGCCGAAACTGGCGCGTCCCTGCCCCCATTCGGCCGGGATCACCACGGCATCGGCATCGCGGCGCACCGCTTCGAGCATTTCGGAAAAGATCATACGCACCTCGGCATTCATCGATGGCGACGATCTTAGGGGATGGTGGCAACGGAACGATAGCCCGCAAGGATGCTTATTCGGTCATATTTGCGGCGAAAATGTCGCCTTATTCCACGCTGGGAAAATCGCCATACAGTGCCAGCAGGGCTCCATCAGCGCGTTGCTCGGCCGCCTGCTGAGCCTGCAGCCAGATTGCCCGGCAAGGGCCCAGCGACGCCAGCGCATCGGCCTGCGCCAGCCACTGCAGGTGGTCATGCCAGTCGCCAAGAGCGCTTTGCGCACGTTTGAGCCTGAGCTGCGCCGCTTTGCTCAAACGACTTTGTGCCGGGTAGGTTTCAGCAGCGTAGCGCACACGTTTGATCAGCAGGCGCAGGCGATGGCGGTCATGCGCCGGATCGCGTAACGCGCGGGCCAGTTGTCGTTGCTGGCGCCGCAGACGGCGCCGGATGCGCTTATCCACATCGTTCAACTGGCCTTGCCTGGCCGCTTCACGCCAATTCGCCGGCCAGCCGTCGAGCAACAGCATCAGGTCGGCCAACTCGCGACTGCTGGCAATGGCAAGGTAACCTGCGGCGCGCTGCGCTTCATCGGCAGGCGCCAGATGCACCAGGCCCAGACGCGTCAGCTCGGCCACCAACACCTCACGATCACGCAGCGGCCCACTGAGGCGGCCCAGCACCGCTGCCCCCTGTTCCAGAGCATCCACAGCCGGCAGACCGCGCAGCGGACGCAACAGGCTGCGCAATTGTCGCAGAGCGATGCGCAAGTCGTGCAAGGCCTCGGTGTCAGTGCAGTCGGCCAACCGCGCCTGGCAGGCATACAGCCGCACCTGCAGAGCCAGGACACGCCCCAAACAATGTTCGATGAAATCGCTCATGCTCGATCCTCCCAAACGACGATGCGCCAAGCTAACAACCCGCCCCCCCACTCAAACAAGTGACCAATGGTCGCTAACGCGGCAGGCGCCAGGGTAATGCTCTGCGCAAATCACTCAATGCCTGCCGCAGGGCATCGCGCGAAGCTGGCCCGCCGGCATAACGCTGCTGCTCGAAGCAACGGGCAAATGTCTCGATCTGCGCCGCCTGCTCTGGCAACTGCTGCGCAGCACGCAACGCGAAAGAGCGTGCGCCCTCACCCGCGTCTCGGCGCACGTCATGGCGCGCCAGCAGCCGCTCGAACTTGCGAAACGCCTGGCGTTGCGAATCAGGCCGTTGCTGCCAGGGCTTGAGCAACCACAGCGCCAGCAGGCCAATCAGAAGCGCTCCAGTGCCCACCAGAGCGAGCGCCAGGCGCTGCCAATCGAGGCTGCCGAACCAGTTCTGCAGCAGTTTCAGCTGTTGCTCGCCCTGGTACCCCAGCACCCAGCGCTGCCAACCGTAATTGAGATTTTCCCAACTCATGCGCAGCTGATTGAGCCAGGCCAGCTCGCGGTAGCGCAGTGGCGAGAAGGGTTGATCGTCGAGAAAACCATCCTCTTCGGCCAAGGCCTCTTCCAGCCCTTGTTCGATACGCTCCGGCGCTACCTGAAAAGTCGGATCGACGCTGCGCCAGCCACGGCCCGGCTGCCAGTACTCGACCCAGGCATGGGCGTCGAACTGACGTACCTGGATGTAGTTGCCATTGGGATTGAGCTCGCCGCCCTGATAACCGGCTACCACCCGCGCGGGAATACCCGCGGCACGCAGCACGAAGGTCATGGCGCCGGCATAGTGCGCGCAAAAACCACGCCGGGTGTTGAACAGGAAATCGTCGATGCTGTCGCTGCCCAGAGGCTGCGGGCGCAGTGTGTACACGTAGGGTTCACGGTTGAAATGCTGCAGCACTGCCGCCACCAATGCGTCGCTCTGCGGATACTGCGCCTTCAGCTCAGCCGCCCAGGCGCGACTGCGCGGATCGCCCTGCTGCGGCAATTGCAACGCCTGACGGATACCTGGCGGTTCGGCCTGCGCCTCCCGCACGGCCTCGGGCCAGGAGCGCACCTGGTACAACAGCGGCCGATCCACCGGACGCAGTCTCTGCCAACGGAAGTCGTTCATCATCCGCCCGCTGTCCTGCGCCATCTCGCCGACATCCAGGGCGTACAGCCAACGCTTGCCGCTGGGCTGCATGATGATGCTGTAATCGAGCGATTCGCCTGCCTTGCTCCACTGCGGCGCGACGGGTACATCAGCGTAACTGGACTGCGACCAGCGTCTGCCATCGAAGCGCTCCAGCGTCAGAGCACGCCAATACAGCTGCCCTCTCGCCGGCACCTCACCCTCGAAGCTGGCGCGAAAGGCCAGTGCCGAGGAGCGACTGAGCTCAGCGATATCGGCTGGCTCCATGCTGTCCGACAGGCCAGTGACGCCCTTGTCGCTGGGCAGTGGCAGCGACCACAACGGCCCCATGCGCGGAAAGAACACGAACAGCAGAAGCATCAGCGGTATCGCTTGCAGCACCAGGCCACCTGCCAGGCGCAGGGGCGGCCAGGGGCGTTCGGCAAATCCACTGTGCTGCAGGCCGACCAGGGCGGTCAGCAGCGCCGTGACCGGCAGCAGGCTGTAGAGCGCGGCAAGAATGCCGTCTTCGAACAGATAGGCGGTCACCACGCAGAAGAAACCGAGGAAGATCAGTACCAGCGCATCACGCCGCGTGCGCATCTCCAGCAGCTTGAGGGTGAAGGTGGCGATCAGCAGCACTGACGCGGCATCCAGCCCCACCAGCGTGCCGCGCGAAAGCAGGATGCCCGCCAGTACCAGCAGCACCAGACCGCCCTTGGCCCAGCCATTGGGATAGCGCGCCCGCATGCGGAAGATCTGCACGCGCCAACCGGCAGCGCCGAGCCATAGCGCGATCATCCACAGCGGCAGATGCACCAGGTGCGGCACGATCACCAGCACCTGGGCGACCAGCAACCAGGTCAGGGCGATCCTCGGGATACCCGGCAGGCTGCTCATACGCGCGCTCCGAACAACGCCAGGGCGCGCAGGCAGGCATCGCGATGCCCCTCACCGTAATCAGGGGCAATTACCTGCCCAGGCAGTTGCAGGCCGAACGCCTGTTGCCGCTCGGTAAATTGCAGCACCCAGTGGCAGAGCAGCGACAAACGCATTTCGCTGTCGCCCCCCAGGCTGTCGAAGTCCAGCCATAGATCGCGGCCGCTGAGCATGGCGAAATCCTTGACCAGCAGGCCCTGGCCACGTGAATAGGCCTTCCAGTCCAGGCGTCGTTTCGAGTCGCCTGGTTGATACTCGCGCAGGCCCTGGAAATCATCGGCGCCCTGGCCGCGGGCACGCATGCCCTCTTCCTCCTCCTCGTCGCCCAAGCCTGCCGACAACGGCAGCTCACCCTCCAGCGGCCGCGGGTAGACCAGCACCGCCTGATCCAGATCGACCCAGCTCCAGGCCACCAGCAAGCCCAACGGAAAACGGCTTTCCACCCGTAGACGCTCGGGTCGCAGCCAGCCACGTCGCACGGCTGGCTGGCTCAGATCCACTTCGGTCTGCCCCTGGCGCGGTACGTCGCGCACCACCAGATCAGACGGTGGCCAGCCCAGCGCCACGGCCTGGCGCTCACGCTCAGGGCTCTCCAGGCGCACGCGAAAACGCGCATGCTCGCCGACGAACACCGCACCACCGCCACCGGCCTTGAGCACCAACCCGGCCAGGTTGCGGTAGGTATGCAGGATGGTGACGACGAACACCGACACCAGCAGGAAGGTCAGGCCATAGGCCAGGCTGTTCTGGTAATTGATGCCCACCAGCAGCATCAGCAGCAGGGCCACGGCAAAAACCGCCCCCACCCGGCTGGGTAGAATGAAAATGCGCCGCTGATTCAGGCGCACGCTGGCCGCTGGCGGAATACGCCTGGCCAACCAGCGCCGCCAGAGCGGCTTCAGCGCTGCACGCATCAGAGCGCCGGCACTTCGCGCAGCAGCCATTGCACCAGAGTGCCGCCACCGTGACCGGTGGGGTCGGCGCGCTCGCGCAGACGATGCCCCACTACTGATGGCAGTACCGCTTGCACGTCTTCGGGGATGACGTAATCACGTTCGGCCAGCAAAGCCCAGGCCCGTGCAGCGGCCAGCAACGCCAGACTGGCACGCGGCGACAAGCCCCAGGCGAATTGCGGCTGGCTGCGGGTGGCCTCGACCAGGCGCAGTACATAGTCGATCAGCGCATCGCTGGCACGCACCTTGGGCACTTGCGCCTGCAGACGGGCCAGTTCGGCATGGTCGAGAATGGATTCCATGCGTGGCAACAGATCGCGCCGGGCATCGCCCAGCAGCAACGCCCGTTCCGCAGCCTGCGCCGGATAGCCCAGCGACAGACGCATGAGAAAACGATCGAGTTGGGATTCGGGCAAGGCGAAGGTGCCGCCACTGCTGACCGGGTTCTGCGTGGCGATGACGAAAAACGGCTCGGGCAGCGGCCGGGTCGCGCCCTCGATGGTCACCTGCCCTTCTTCCATGGCTTCGAGCAGCGCGCTCTGACTCTTCGGCGTGGCGCGGTTGATTTCATCGGCCAGCACCAACTCGGCAAAGATCGGTCCCGGATGAAAGACGAACTGCCCGCTGTCCTTGTCGAACACCGAGGTGCCAAGAATGTCGCCGGGCAACAGGTCGGAGGTGAACTGGATGCGCTGAAAGCTCAGCCCCAGCACACGTGCCAGGGCATGACTGAGGGTCGTCTTGCCCATGCCCGGCAGGTCTTCGATCAACAGGTGACCGCGCGCCAGCAGGCAGGTCAGCGCCAGGCGTACCTGCGCCTCTTTGCCCAGCAACACCTGATTGACCGAGTCGAGACAGGTATCCAGTTTGCTTCGCATCATTCGCTCCTTATGCAGAACGTCGATGCTACTGGGGCGCCGGGGCGTGGCATAGCGCTATGCAAAGTTTGCTCACGAAACTGTGAGGCCAGACGCTATGTCAGGCGAAAGTGCCCCGCCATGCCCTGCAGCTCACGCCCCAGCTCAGCCAGCTGGATGCTCGAGGCGGCGGTTTCGTCCATGGCCGTGGCTGACTGATCGGCAATATCGCGGATCGAGGTGACGCTGCGGTTGATTTCCTCGGCCACGGCGGTTTGCTGCTCGGCGGCGGCAGCGATCTGCTGATTCATTTCCGAGATCAGGCTCACCGCCTCGGCAATGGCCGCCAGGGCGCCTTCGGTCTGGTTGGCGTCGCCAACGGTCAGATTCACCAGGCTGGCGCTCTGCTCCATGTCCGTCACGGCGCGGCGGCTACCCTCGCGCAAGGCCGCGATCAGCGACTCGATTTCCGCCGTGGATTGCTGAGTGCGTTTTGCCAACGCCCGCACCTCATCGGCGACCACCGCAAAACCACGCCCCTGTTCTCCGGCGCGCGCCGCTTCTATGGCCGCGTTGAGCGCCAGCAGGTTGGTCTGCTCGGCAACGCTCTTGATCACCTCGAGTACGGCATCGATACGCTGAGTGTCCTGGCTCAGGCGCTGAATGCTCTCGGTAGTGGCGTCCATGGCGCGAGCCAATTGCTCGATGCGCTGCAGGGTCTGGCGCACCACCTGGCTACCGGCACCGACGCGCTGGTCAGCCTGTTCGGTGGAAGCCGCTGCGGCCTCGGCATTGCGTGCCACCTCGTGCACCGTGGCCGTCATCTGACTCATGGCGGTGGCGACCTGATCGGTCTCCAGCTTCTGACCATTGACGCCCTGGCGCGTCTGCTCGGCAGTTGTCGAGAGGGTCTGGGCGGAGCTGGAAATCTGCGCCACACCCCCCTGCAGGCGGCCAACCATATCTCTCAGGTTGGCGGACATTCCTTGCATGGCAGCGAGCAGTTGACCGATTTCATCGCGCCGATCCTGTTCGATACGTACGCTGAGGTCGCCACTGGCAATGGATTCGGCGAGGCCGATCACGCGCTTGAGCGGACGCACGATGGCCAGGCTGATCATGATCGCCGCGCCAAGACCGAAAAGCAGCGCCAAGGCCGCTGCCAGGATGATCAGACCGCTGCTGGCCTGACGCTCGGCATGCATGGCCTGGCGTTGCGTGTCCAGAGCCAGCTCGACCCGCTGCAGCAACTGCTCGACCTGAGCGACCAGTTGCCCGTATACCTGTTTTTGTTGCTGTAGCTGGGTGGCGTACTCCTTCAGGCGCTCATTGAAGGAGTCGACGTTGACCACCACCTCACCGAGCACCGCGGCATAGCCGGGATCGTCCAGCGCATCGCGCAACTCGGCCGCCAGGGCTTGCGCCTCGCCTGCCTGGGCAATTTCCGCCTGCTCACTGCTGCCGCTGCGCCGGCTGGCTTCCAGGCGCTGGCGTGCCTGATCCAACGCCTGCAACAGCAGTTGATGAATCTTGCCGACCTTGCCGGCCTGCAGAACCGAATCGCCGCCCTGCTCGCCTTGGGAGCTCTTGAGCAGGTCGACACCGTCTTCGGCCAGCCCTTCCTGCAGCAGATCCAGACTGTTGGCCGCGCTGACCACCAGCCAGTCGGCGGCTTGCAAGGACAGCTGCATGTTGTCGGTGAGCTCAACGTAGCGGGAAAAGGCGCTGCGGTAGTCGGCCAGTGCAGGCTCGACCTGCGCCAGAATCGCGGCCGTGTTGCTGTCGAGCTCACTTTGCAGTGCCTGTCCGGTCTGCAAAATGCCCTCAGCCTGTTCGGCCAGGCGCTCGGCGTGCTGGCTGTCACCACTCAACGCAAACGCCTGCTCACTCTGACGCATACGCAGCGCCTGCTCGCCCAGCGCGCTCATGCGCTGCTGCAGCTCGGCGCCAGCACTGACCTCACGCAACGCCAGCAAACCGGTAACAGCCACCAAAGCGGTCAGAATCAATACCAGAGCAAAACCCAGCATCAACTTGCTGGCCGTGCTCAGACTGGCCAGCCGCTTGCTCAATGAGCCACCCATGACATCCCCCTGCCTACTGCAGCTAGCCCCGAATTCTGGAACATAGGAGCGCAGCGCTACTGGCGACAAGCCAGCAAACAGCAAGATGGCCGGGAGAGTTAACTGGACGTCGTTTTCAGAACGGGTTCAGGGCCGTTGCATCTGGAAAAGATCCCGTGTGCGGCAATAGGCGCTACCACCGAGGCGACCCACCAGATCGAGTTTGAGCGGGTCGATGCGTCCCTGCTCGTTGAGCACTGCGTCATCGATATGCGCCAGCAACACTTCGGCGAAGATCAGATGACAATTGGGTTGCTGCGCCGGATAGGGCTGGATTTGCGTCACACGGCATTCGAAGGTCACCGGCGCGCCGACGACGCGCGGCACGTCGATGCGCTCGCACGGCTGGCTGGCAATGGCGCAGTGGGTGAACTCGCTGACCTCATGGGGCAGGATCGCAGCACTGGCATTCATCGCCTCGGCCTGGACGAAGCTGACCAGTTGAATCGCCAGTTCGCCGCTGGCCTGGGCATTGCGCAGGCTGTCCTTGAGGCTGCCATCGTCGCGGGTGTTGACGTTGATCAGCAAGGTCGGTGGGTTGTCACTGATCACCTGAAAGAAGCTGAACGGCGCCAGATTGGCCACGCCCTCGGCCGAACGGGTCGAGACCCAGGCGATAGGCCGCGGCGTGACAGTGGACGCCAGCCAGCGATAAGCCTCGAGCGGGCTCAGATCGGAGAAATCGAGCTGCATCAACGCCCTGCTCGCGATTCGCGGATGTAAAAGCGCGCACGCTCGGCCTTGCTGGTGCAGCCTTCGTAGGCTTCGAACTGTTGCTGGGTCTTGGCAGCGGTGAGCAGCGAAAGCGCCTTGGAATAGCTCACCGTACCGGCGAAACCCTCGGCCTCGGCGATGCTCAGCTCTTTCCAGGCGGCATCCAGTTGATTGGCACAGGTCTCACGGTAGACGGTCTTGCCGGCGCAGCCGGTGAGCACCACCGCAAGCAGCGGTAAACAGATCCAGTGTTTCATCGACCACACTCCTCGAACAGATTGACTACGGGTTGGCCCAGTCTATGACGCTACGGCAGAAGGAAAGTGCCACCTCACCCGCCGTTTCGCTTACGCAGGTATTCCACCACAGCCAGCTGCTCCCCGGCGAATTCAATCCGCCCTGATTTGCTCTCGCGCTGGAATACGTACATGGGATCGTAGTACTCGACCAGCAGGGCCTCGATCCAGCCGCGGTGCGTATCCACCTGGCCATCGACCTGCTGCTCCTGCAGCGCTTGCTCCATGATCGCGGCCAGGCGCTGGTACCGCTCGCCTCCCAGGCGACGGGTGATATTGGCCAGGCTCTCGCGCAAGCGCTCGGCGAACGCGGTGAAGCCTGCCTCGGCGCCCTGGACTGCAACGAACTCGGCACACAACTCGACCACGTAGGCCTGCAGAATCCGCTCCACACGGTTGGCCACACTGTCCTCCAGCCACACCAGGGGGTGCTGCTGCATCGCCTGATACAGCGGCAATGGCAAGGAGCAGCGGCCGATCAGACGCGCCTCATCTTCCAGTACGAATTGCTGCTGTCCCGCGGCACGGCGCTTGAGCAGATCGATGGCCAGAGCATTCTCGAAATCGATCTGCTCGGGCTGGCCAGTGGCGCGCTTGCCGAAGCTGGAGCCTCGGTGATTGGCGTGCGCCTCCAGGTCCAGGCTGTTGCTCAGCTGGCTGATCACCTCGGTCTTGCCAGTGCCGGTCATCCCGCCCACCAGCACGAAATCGCACGCCTGTACCGCCTCGTCGGTGGTCTGCAGAAGGAAGGTGCGCATGGCCTTATAACCACCGACCACTCGCGGATAGTCGATGCCCGCCTCGCTTTTCAGCCATTGCTGGACGATCTGCGAGCGCAGGCCACCGCGAAAGCAGTACAGGTAACCGTCAGGGTTGGCCTTGGCAAAGGCGGCCCAAGCCTCGATGCGCTCGGCCTTGGTCTGGCCGCTGACCAGTTGATGGCCCAGCTCGATTGCAGCCTGCTGGCCTTGCTGCTTGTAGCAGGTGCCAACCTTCTGCCGCTCGATGTCAGTCATCAGGGGCAGATTGATCACGCCGGGGAAGGCACCTTTATGGAATTCGACCGGTGCACGGGTATCCATCATCGCCCGGTCATGCAGGAACAGATCGCGGTAGTCGGTGCAGTCGTCGCGCATCAGAGCACCTCGACCGCGTAACGCTGTCGCTCGACCATCTCACCGATGGGCGCCAGGCTCAGCCCCAGTTCGGCGGACACGGCGAGGAACTCGGCCTCGCCTTCCGGCGCCACGGCGATCAGCAGACCGCCGCTGGTCTGTGGGTCGCACAGCAGGAGCTTGGCCAGCTCGGGCAGCGGCGCGATCTTGTCGCCGTAACTGTCGAAATTGCGCAAGGTACCACCCGGTACGCAGCCCTGCTCCAGATAGTGTTCGACACTGGCCAGACGCGGCACTCGGGCGAACTCGACACGGGTACTCAGGCCGCTGCCATCGGCCATTTCCACCAGGTGGCCAAGCAAGCCGAAGCCGGTGACGTCGGTCATCGCGCGCACGCCGGCGAGCTTGCCAAAACGGCTGCCGGGCTTGTTCAGGGTGCACATCCAGTCACGCGCCAGGCCAACGTCCGCATCGCGCAGCTTGGCCTTCTTCTCCGCCGTGGTGAGGATGCCGATGCCCAGCGGCTTGGTCAGATACAGCTTGCAACCAGCCGTGGCGGTATCGTTGCGCTTCATGTTGGCCTTGCTCACCAGGCCGGTCACGGCCAGGCCGAAAATCGGTTCCGGCGCATCGATCGAGTGACCGCCCGCCAGCGGAATGCCGGCTTCATCGCACACGGCGCGGCCACCCCGGATCACTTCGCGTGCCACTTCCGGGGCCAGCACATTGACCGGCCAGCCAAGGATGGCGATGGCCATCAGCGGATCGCCGCCCATGGCGTAGATGTCGCTGATGGCATTAGTAGCGGCGATACGGCCGAAATCGTAGGGATCGTCGACGATGGGCATGAAGAAATCGGTGGTCGAGACCACCCCGCGTTCCTCGTCGATGGCATAGACCGCGGCATCGTCGCGCGAGGCGTTGCCTACCCATAGGCGCGGGTCGAGATTCTGCGCGCCGCTGCCGGCGAGAATCACCTCCAGCACCTTGGGGGAAATCTTGCAGCCGCAACCGGCGCCGTGGCTGTACTGGGTCAAACGGATTGGCTCGCTCATGTCTCTCTCTTGCATCGACGACTGGCGGCGGATTCTAGCAAAGACTGCCTTGGCTAAGCCCAATTGCGCGAGTAAGGTCGAAGCTTCACTGGGGGAATCGGTCAATGAGCAAGAAAGTGGCGCTGGTATTGGGCTCGGGAGGTGCGCGCGGCTATGCGCACATCGGTGTGATCGAGGAGTTGCAGGAGCGCGGTTATGAAATCGGCTGCATCGCGGGCTGCTCGATGGGCGCAGTAGTCGGCGGCATCTTCGCCGCAGGCAAGCTGCGCGAATACCGCGAATGGACGGAAAGCCTGGATTATCTCGACGTCTTGCGCCTGCTCGACGTCAGCTTCCGCCTCGGCGCCATCCGCGGCGAGCGAGTGTTCGGGCGCATCCACGACATCGTCGGTGAGATCAATATCGAGGACCTGTCGATCCCCTTCACCGCGGTGGCCACCGACCTGACCAACCAGCAGGAAATCTGGTTCCAGGAAGGCTGCCTGCATCAGGCCATGCGCGCCTCGGCGGCGATTCCCAGCCTGTTCACCCCGGTGGTGCAGGGCAAGCGCATGCTGGTCGACGGCGGCCTGCTCAACCCGCTGCCGATCGTGCCGGTGGTGTCCAGCCATTGCGACCTGATCATCGCGGTCAACCTCAACGCCACCAACCAGAGCCACTACCAGCTGCCGGTGATCGAGCGGCCGGCGGCGCTCAAGGGGCGCATCGACCAGTTGATGACCACGCTCGGCTCGCGCCTGCCAAGCTTCCGCCGCAAGAGCGAGGACGACGTCCTGCTGCTGGCCGAGGAGCAGCAGCGCGCCGATGCCGTCAGCCCGGCTGCCGCGCCGAGCCGCGCCTGGGAGGATGAGGCGGCCCCGAAATCCGCCAGCGGCTCGCGGGTCGCCGAGTTCAGCGGCCCGGCCTCGCTGCTGGAGCTGGTCAACCAGAGCTTCGAGGTGATGCAGACCTCGCTGGCGCAATACAAGATCGCCGGCTATCCGCCGGACATCCTGATCAACGTGCCCAAGCGCGTGTGCCGTTTCTTCGAGTTCTACAAGGCGCCGGAGCTGATCATGCTCGGCCGCCAGATCGCCCGCGACACCCTTGAGCGCTACGAGCGCGAGCGTTGATCACTCGCTGTGCAGCGCCTCGACCGGCTGCAGGCGAGCCGCCCGCCGCGCCGGGGCGATGCCGGAGAGCACCCCCACCAGCCCCGCCAGCAGCAGTGCCAGCAGCAGGCCCCCCGGCTGCACGGCAAGCGGCAGCCCCGGTAGCGCCAGCTGCAGCGCGCCGAGCAGCGCGCCCATCAGCAGCAGCCCGGCCAGCCCGCCGAGCAGCGACAGCAGCAACGCCTCGCCGAGAAACAGCGCCAGCACCTGCCGCGAGGTGGCGCCGACCGCGCGCAACAGGCCGATTTCCACCGCGCGCTCGGCCACTGCGGTGGTCATGATGGTGAGGATGCCCACCGCTCCCACCAGCAGCGAGATGCCGCCCAGCGCCGCCACCGCGACACTGAACATGGCGAGGATGCGGTCCAGGCTGCGCAGCATGTCGTCCTGGGTGGTCAGATTGAAATCCTCCTCGCCGTGGCGCTCGATCAGCAGCTGGCGCACCCGTTCGCTCGTCTGCGCCGCGCCGCTGCCGGCGCTGAACACCAGGTTGATCTTGGCCAGGCCGTCGCGGTTGAACAGGCTTTCAGCCCAGTCCACCGGCACGTAGGCGATGTCGTCGATATCGAAGCCGAGCAACTGCCCCTGGCGCGCCATCACCCCGATCACCCGGAAGCGCGTGCCGCCGACCCGCACCGTCTGCCCCAGCGGGTTGGCCGCGCCGAACAGCTCCTGGCGCAGGGTGTGGCCGAGCACCACGTAGGGCGGCGAGCGGCCGTCGCGCGGCTCGGGGAGGAACTGGCCGAGGGCCAGCGGCAGGCGCCAGGCCGTGGCCATCTGATGGCCGCAGCCGAGCACCCCGGTGTAACGGGTCAGGCCGGCGAACTGGATGTCGCCGTTGCCCTGAATGATCGGCACCGCCGCCTCGACGTGGGCCAGGCGGCGCAACGCATCGGCGTCGGCGATGGTCAGCGGGCGCACGTTGCTGAGCACGCCGCCGAGGCCGCCGGTGCGGGTCATGCCCGGGCGGATGGTCAGGTTGCGCGTGCCGAACTGGGCGAAGTTTTCCTGCACGTAGCCGCGCAGGCCGTCGCCGATGGCGGTGAGCAGGGCCATGGCGGCGATGCCGATGGCCACCCCGAGCAGGGTCAGCAGGCTGCGCAGGGGCCGGCCGAGCAGCGCCGAGCCGCTCAGGCGCAGACCGTCGCGCAGTTGCATCAGCCGGCCCCCGCCGCGCCGTGCAGCGCCCGCACCGGCGCCATGCTCGCGGCGCGGTTGGCCGGCAGCCAGGCGAACAGTGCGGCGCAGGCCAGCGCCAGGCCCAGGCTGGCCAGGCGCGCCCACCAGGGCGCATGCAGCGGCAGCGCCGTAGCCAGACGCGCGCCCCACAGCAGCAGCTCGGCCAGCAGCAGGCCAGCCAGCGCACCGACCAGGGCCAGCAGCAGCGCCTCGCCGAGAAACACCAGGCGCACCTGCCCGGCGCTGGCACCGAGGGCCTTGAGCAGGCCGATCTCGGCGGTACGCTGGCTGACCGAAATCCAGGTCACGTTCATCACCAGGATGCCGGCCACCAGCAGGCTGATCGCGGCGATGCCGCCGAGCGCCTGGGTCAGGCGCACGAGAATCTGCTCGAAGGTGCCGCGCAGGGCGTCCTGGCCGACCAGGGTGAAATCCTCCTTGCCCTGGTGACGCCGGCTCAGGCTGGCGCGGATCTCCCGCTGCGCGCTATCGAGGTAACTGGCGCCGCGCAGCTCGACGAAGATGCGCAGCAGGCCCTCGCGGTCGAACAGCGCCTGGGCGTTGGCCAGGGGTATCAGCAGGCTGTCGGAGAAATCCATGCCCAGCGACTCGCCGCGTTCGGCCAGCACGCCGATCACCCGCAGCCGCCGGTCGCCGGCGCGCAGCCACTGGCCCAGCGCCGGCCCGTCGCCGAACAGCTCGCGGCGCAGGCGTGCGCCGATCACGCCGACCGCCTCGCCCTGGCCCGCGGCCAGTTCCGGCAGCGCCTGGCCCTGGGCCAGTTGCAGGCCGCGCATGGCGAAGAAGTGATGGTCGGTGCCGACGATCAGCGTCTCGCGGTGGCGATTGCCGGCGCGTACCTCGGCGCGCCCCGACTGCTGCGGCGCCACCCGGCGCACCTGCGGCAGGCGGGCGATGGCCAGGGCATCACCGAGGGTCAGCTCTCGCGGCGCCAGGCCGGTGACCGGCGGCATGCCGCCGGTGGTCTGGTTGCGCCCTGGCACCACGATCAGCAGATGGCGGCCGAGCTGGTCGAACTCGCCGATGACGAAGCGCCGGGCGCCCTCGCCCAGGCCGCTTAGCAGCACCACGGCAAACACACCGATGGCGATCGCCAGCAGCAGCATGGCGCTGCGCGAACGGTGCCCGCGCAGCCCGCCGAGCCACAGGGCGCAGAGGTCGGCGGCGCGCATCAGGCCACCCGCAGTTGCGGTGGCCGCGCCTGGCCGTCGTGCAGCCACAGCTGGCGCCGCGCGCGCGCCGCGTGCTGCAGGTCGTGGGTCACCACCACCAGGGTCTGGCCCTCGGCGTTGAGCGCTTCGAGCAGGGCGAACACCTCGCCGCCGGCCTGGCTGTCGAGGTTGCCGGTGGGCTCGTCGGCCAGCAGCAGCGCCGGGCGCATGACCATGGCGCGGGCGATGGCCACCCGCTGGCGCTGGCCGCCGGACAGCTCGGCCGGGCGATGACCCAGGCGCTGGCCGAGGCCGAGGCGCTCGGCCAGCTCGCGGCTGCGGCGGCGGCGCTCGGCGGGGTCGATGCCGGCCAGGAGCATCGGCAGCTCGATGTTTTCCAGCACGTTCAGCCGCGGGATCAGGTGGTAGGCCTGGAACACGAAACCGATATGGCGACTGCGCAGCTCGGCGCGACGGCGTTCGTCGAGCGCCGCGGTAGCCTCATTGTTGAGCCAGTACTCACCGGCATCCGGCACGTCGAGCAGGCCGAGAATATTGAGCAAGGTCGACTTGCCCGAGCCGGACGGACCGACCACCGCCAGGTAGTCGCCGGCGGCGATCTGCAGGTCCAGCGCCGCCAGGCCGACAACCCGCTGCTCGCCACTGGCGAAGCCGCGCGTCACCCCCTGCAGACGGATCATCACTGCGCTTCCGCGCCGCGCGAGATCACCGCGATACCGTCCTTGAGTCCCTCCTGGTGGAGGCTGGCGAGAATCCGCTCGCCCTCGTGCAGGCCGTCGAGCACCTCGGTCCAGCGCCAGTTGGCCAGCCCGGTGTTGAGTTCCACCTCGCGCAACACGCCGGTGGCCGGGTCGTAGCGCAGCACCCGGCGCCCCTCCAGCAGGGTCTCGGTGGGGATACGCAGGCTGCCGGCGCTCTGTTCCAGGAGGATTTCCACGTCGGCGCTATAGCCGGCCAGCAGGGTCACGTCCACCGGCAACTGGGCGAAACGCACCTCGACGTCGACGGTGCGCGCCTGCTTCTCCAGCTCACGCACGAAGGGCGCGATGCGGCTGACCTGGCCGTGGAAGTGGCGGCCGCGGAAAGCGTCCAGGCTGATCCGTACCGGCATGCCGATGCGCACCCGGCCGGCGTCCACCTCGTCGATCGGTGCATCGACGTAGAGGCAGCTGTCGTCGATCAGGTCCACCGCCGGCGGCGTCGGAATGCCCGGCGGTGAGGGAGTGACGAATTCGCCCAGCTCGCCGTTGATCTGCGCTACCACTCCGGCGAAGGGCGCACGCAGCACGGCCTGGTCGAGCAGCGAGCGCTGCAGCGTCAGGTTGGCCTCGGCCTCGCGGATCTGCACCTGCTGCGCGGTGCAGGCCAGTTGCGCCAGGCGCGCCTTGGTCTCGGCCTGGTCGAGGCGCTCGAGCGAGGTCAGCTTGCGTTCACCCAGGTGCTGCAGGCGGCGGTGATCGCGCTGGTACAACTCGGCCTTGCGGCACAGCTGCTCGCGCTCGCTGCGGCGTACCTCAAGACGCGCACTGGCCTCCTCGACCCGCGCCAGGCGGTCGTCCTGGCGCAGGCGCATGAGCACCTGGCCGAGTTCGACCTGCTGGCCTTCGTCGACCAGCAGCTCGCTGACCTGGCCGCCGACATTGAACGACAGCCGCGAACGGCGACAGGATTTCAGGGTGCCGGCGCGGGTATTGGCGACCAGGGTTTCCACCGGGCCGCGCTCCACCGCGATCAGTTGCACGGGCATCGGTTGGGGTCGCTGCCACCACCATACAACCGCCAATAAACCGGCGAAAACAATGAGGTAAATCGACAGACTGCGCATAAGTGCCTCTTTATTGACACCCCAGCTTCAGCCTAGGTCAGCCTCTCCCCGCCAACAACGCGATACGCCCGCCATTGGTCTCTTGATAGAAGTTCTTAGTTTCAACGGTTGATACGTCTCATGCCCGTTTGTCCGGCGGCAGCTGGTCGAGGGCTGCCTGGTTGTCCGGCGCCTTGTCCGCCACCCAGTCGCTGAGCAGGCTGTAAGCCACTGCCAGCAGTGTCGGACCAAGGAACAGGCCCATGAAGCCGAAGGCCAGGATGCCGCCGAATACGCCGAGCAGCACCACCACCAGCGGCAGGTTGCCGCCACGGCTGATCAGGTAGGGTTTGAGGATGTTGTCCACCCCACTGATGATGAAGAAGCCCCAGATCCCCAAGAAGATCGCCATGCCGATTTCCCCCTGCCATACCAGCCAGGCCACGGCCGGACCCCAGACCAGCGGCGGGATCATGATGAAGCTGAAGGCGAAGGTCAGCAGGCCCAGCACCAGTGCTCCCGGCACTCCGGCGATGACGAAACCGATGTAGGCCAGCACGGCCTGCGCTGCGGCGGTGCCGATCACGCCGTTGACCACACGCTGTACAGTGCCGGCAACCAGTTCCAGATAATGATCGGCACGCTCGCCGATCAGCCGCTCCAGCAGGCTGTGCACGAATACCGCCAGGCGCGGGCCATCACGGTAGAAGAAGAACACCAGCACCAGGCTCAGGGCCAGCTCGACCATGCCCGCACCGATCTTCGCGCTACGCGCCACCAGCCAGTTGCCGACCTGGCCCAGATAGGGCCGCAACGTGTCGAAGAAGGCAGCGCCCTGCTGGTCGATGGTGCGCCACAGTTCCACCAGGCGATCACCGACCAGCGGAATACTGGCCAGCCAGCTCGGCGGTGGCGGCAGGCCTTCGACCTGAAGATCCTTGACCAGGGCGTTGGCGTCCTTGATGTGATCGGCCAAATTGAAGCCCAGCCAGACCAGCGGCACCGCCACCATGATCACCCAGACCCCAGTCAGGATGCCCGCCGCCAGCGACAGGCGCCCGTTGAGCAATTGCGTCAGCAGGCGCATCAGCGGCCAACTGGCAAAGGCCAACACGGCGGCCCAGAACAGCGCCGACCAGAATGGCGCCAGCACCCATAGGCTGGCAGCCAGCAGGCCGAGCAGAAGAATCTGCACCAGCAGACGATCATTAGTGGCCATCAAGCGAAACTCCCTTCGACGAAACGACAAAGCGCCCCTACGGGCGCTCTGTTACAGGCGATTGCGAGTACTAGCTTAACGCAACAAACGCACGCTCAGTGTTTCATCCGAACGCTCACCCAACTCCAGGCGCGCTTCGCGCACGCGCTGCTCGATCAACGCCTCACGCCAGGCTTCGGCCTGGCTACCGGCGAGGCTGACGCGCAAGGTGCTGTCGAGGTTCAGGCTGCGCGCCAGCACCTCGACCCAGGCGCTGTCGGCCTTGGCTTCATCGGGCAGTTTCAGTTGCCCATCGGTGCGCAACTGACGCAGCAAGGTCGCCGGCGTCGGCAGTAATACGCCCAGAGGGGCTTCGGCATCCAGTTGCTCGGCATGCAGGTAAGCACGGCGATTACCACGAGTGATGCTGTATAGCGCCAGCAGGCTCTCGTGATTCGGCTCGGCCAGGCGCAACAAGGCATAGGCCTGCTGGTCGTCAGAGCCATATAGCGTGGCATTGCCGAATACCGAGTTGGCCCACAGGCTACTCGCACCACACTCACGGCCCTGGCACCAGTAGAGCAGCTCGGCGTCCTTTTCCAGCAGCGCTTCGCGCGCCGCGGTGAACACCTGATCGGCACTGTGGGTGCGTGGCAGCTCGTAGGTCACCGCACTGTGCTTGCCCTGCACGAGAATCTCCCGCTCATAGCGCAACCGCCCGCTGATGCGGCGAATCGAGCCTTGCGGATAGATACGCTCGACATCGGGCGCTTCCTTGAACGCGACGATGTGACTGGCAGGAAACCGCGGCAGTACCTCGAGGTCGCGACTGTCAGGTAGATCGGCCGCCAGTACGGCACCGCTGCAGACCGTGGCAAGCACCGCAGAAAAAAACTGCACAGCCCCTTTCATAAGGTGGCAGTCCACTGAAGAAACGCGACGGGTGAGCTTGCTGTACAGCGAGTGGCGACTTTTAACGGGTCGATCATGCGATCCTCCATGGCAGACCGCCACACCTTTCCCCACGGCCGCAGGCAAGTCAAGGCAAGCGCAGGAATGGATTGAAACAATCCGCTACGAGCTGCGCACCGGCTTCATCATCCAGATGCAGGTGATGCCCACCGGGCAGACGGTGTACCTCGAACGGCAGATCCTGCAGCAAGGTGCGCACGGCCGCCTGCGCCCCCATCATGCCCTGCTCCGCCAACACCAGGCTGACCGGGCATTGCAGCGCGCGAACGAACGCCTGGGCATGCGCCCAGCTCAGACGCAGCGGCGACGGCAACGTCAGGCGACTGTCGGTACGCCAGGTGTAGCCGCCCGGCACCGGCATCAGCCCACGCTGGGCCAGCAATTCGGCCGCCTCACGGCTGACCGCGCCCACGCCTTTCATCCGTGCCTCGACCGCGCGCGCCATCTGGGCGTACACCGGCTTGCGCTTGTCAGTCAGCGCCTGCCTGGCGCGCAAGGCTTCACCCAGCTTCTGCGGCGCCTGCTCGGCTTCACCGGTGTAAGGCACCAGGCCGTCAATCAGGGCCAGGCGCGCGATCCGCTCCGGCATCGCTCCCGCCAGCAACACGGCCGTGATCGCGCCCATGGAATGACCGAGGATGGAGAAACGCGCCCAGCCAAACTGCTCGGCGACCTGCAGTACATCAAAGGCATAGTCCCATAACGCGTAACCGGCGCCTGCCGAACGATGCTCGGAATGCCCATGACCGGCAAAATCCAGGGCGACGATGCGCAACCCCTCGAGTTTCGGCGCCAGCCGCGCAAAGCTCGCTGCGTTATCCAACCAGCCGTGCAGCGCCAGAACCGGCACACCATCCTCTGGACCGTAGAGATGAGCCGCCAACTCGATATGCGGCAGACTCAGGCGCACTTCCTCGAAACCCATGCTCATGCACGTTGCTCCTGGCTACCAGCCCAGCGGGTGAACAGTTGACGCAGCAGGTCGGCGGTGGCCTGTGGGCGCTCCAGCGGGAACATATGGCCGCCCGGCAGGTTGTGATATTCCGCGCGCGGCATGCGCCGCAACAGATGCGCATGATGCGGCAACACCACCCGACTGTGGCGACCGCGCACCATGGCCAGCGGCACCGCCAACTGCTGTGGCCGGCCCGGCGAAGTGTGCGGCACGCTGCGGTAGATACTGATCTCGGTGGCCGGATCGAACTTCAGGCGTAGCCCCTGCTCACTCAATTGCAGGCCATGGCTGACATAGGCGTCCAGGCACTCGGGGTCGAAACGGCGAAACAGGCTCTTGCCGGCGAAGTAGTCTCGCGCCTCGACGAGATCGGCAAAGGCTTCACGGCGCCCAAGCGTGCGGCCGGCCGGGGTGATGCGGTCGATGAAGCCGAAGCGCTTGGCAGCGCGAATCACCATGCGGTCTGCCAGGGTCAGCACTGGCGAATCGAGCATCACCACGCCGCGGTACAACTCCGGGCGAAGCAAGGCGGCGTGATAATGCAGCACACCGCCGAGCGAATGGCCGACGCCCCAGACCGGCTCGGCGCCGCCTTCGAGATGATGGATCAGCTCATCGACCAGATTCGACCAGTTGTCATTGACCGGAAAACGCGGGTCGTGGCCATGCTGTTCCAGGTGCTGCACCTGAAAATCCGGTGCCAGCGCGGCGAACAGCTTGCCGTAGGTGGCCGACGGAAAGCCGTTGGCATGAGCGAAGAAGATCGACTGCGGCATGCATCAAACTCGAGAAAGCAAACATGCCCGGATTCTCCGGCAGCCGACGACGCGCGGCAATGACCGTAACGGCCATTGATGGCGGCGCAATGGTCAGGGCTATAGCAGCAGACGTCCGACGATGCTGGCCGCTACCAGCAGAAATACCAGGCCGCAAACGAAGTCGATGGTCGGCGCCACCTGCAGCAGCCGCTGACGCATCAGCGGGCGGCTCAGGGTCAGCCCCAGCAGGCTGAACCAGAACAGGCTCAGGCCGAACAGCAGCGCCGCACAGGCCATCTTACCGGGCAGCGACATATCGGCGGGTACCAGACTGCTGAGCAGTGCCAGGAAGAACACCAGCGCCTTGGGATTGCCCAGGTTGGTGAGCACGCCGCGTAACCAGGGGCCGAACAGCGAAGGCGTCAGCTCGCCATCCAGCCGCCTCGGGCCAGCACTGCCACGCCACCAGGCAGGCACAGCGCCGATACCCAGCCAGCCCAGATAGAGTGCACCGCCGACCTGCACCAGATCGAAAAGCCACTCGGTACGACTGAGCAGCAAGGCCACGCCGCTGAGCACCAGGGTGCCGTGCAGAAGAATGCCGCAGGCCAGGCCCAACGCACTGAGCAAGCCGGCACGCTGCCCCTGATGCAAGGCGGTGCGCACCACCAGCGCTACATCCGGGCCGGGACTGATAAGGGCCACCGCGAACACGGCAGCCAGCGACAGCAAGACGGACGTCTCCTGCATGTTGATCTCCAGGAAAATGAAAAACAGGATGTGCGGGTGGGTCAGCCCTGGCGCAGGCGCGCCGGTGGCAGGCCATAGGTGCGGCGGAACAACCGCGAGAAATGCGCCTGGTCGTAGAAGCCCAGCCGCAGGGCGATCTCGCTCAGAGGCTCACCCGCCAGCACAAGCGGCAACGCCCGCTGCAAACGCAGTTGCATCAACCACTGATGCGGCGGCAAACCGGTGTGCTGGCGGAAACGCCGCAGCGCCTGCCAGGGACTCATGGCGCAAAAAGCGGCGATTTCCTCCAGCGTGGGTGGAGCGTCGAGGCGGCTCTCCAGCCAATCGCGCAGCCGCTGCCAGGTCTGCTGATCGAAGACGCGATGTGGCTCGCTGACGCGCAAGGTCGAGCCCATCTCCAGCAGGTGGGCCAGCGCCTGCCAGAGCGCCTCCTCCTGAGCCAGTCTCGAGCCGCCCAGCATCGCCGCATGAAAGCGCTGCAGGTGCTGTGACAGCAGCGGGTGACGCAAGCTGCTGGTGGTCAAGCGTGGCGCGCCCTGGCGACCGTCACTCAGGGTCCGACTGGCTTCATCCAGCCAGGAGGGATCGAAGGCCATTACCCGAATACGGTAACTCTGGCCATCCAGGCAGGCGCCGTCATGAATCCCTTCCGGCGCCATCAGCAGTACGTCCCCCGCTCCGACATGCCGGCGCTCACCGCCATAGGCGTAGCGATGCTGTCCCTGTGTCAGCAGGCCGACGTGGTACTCCAGGTGAAAGTGCCGGGGAAAGGCGGAGCGACGGTACTCGGCATCGATCAGGCGCACGCCGGGCAAGCTACTTTGGATATGAGTGATCTGGTCCATGGCGCGTACTGTAGCGCCATGGGCCAGGCAAATCTTGGATGAAATTGCAGGCAGAAACTTAAAGTTTCGGGGGCTGATCGCCCAGGGGAACGATGGCCATGGTCAGGCGCGAGATACAGCTGGCCTTGCCGTCATCGCCACTGAGGCGAATGTCCCAGACGTGGGTGGTACGGCCCAGATGCACCGGCCGCGCCACCGCATGCACACGCCCGCTGCGTAAACCGCGCAGATGGTTGGCGTTGACTTCCAGGCCGACACAGTAGAAGCGGCTGCTGTCGATGCACAGGTAGCTGGCAGTGGAGCCTAGGGTTTCCGCCAACACCACCGAGGCGCCACCGTGCAGCAGCCCATAGGGCTGGTGAGTGCGCGAGTCGATCACCATGCTGGCGCTGAGCGATTCGTCGTCGAAGGCTTCGAAACGGATGTCCAGCACCTCACCGATGCTGTTTTTTAAGGTCGCGTTGAGTGCATCGATATCGGGCGTTCGTTGCCACAGTCCCATGGATACGTTCCTTGTGCGTTGAACACAGGGCCGGTCAACCCGGCCCATTCAGGCTCAATCGTGCCAGAGCACGGCTTCGCTGCGCTGTTGCCACTCGGCGAAACGCTCGCCATAAGTGCCCTCGATCACCGCGCGTTTGATTTTCAGGGTCGGCGTCAGGAAACCGTTCTCCACTGCCCAGACCTCCTTGACCAGTACCAGGCCTTGCAGCCGCTCATGATGATCGAGACGACCATTGACCTCGGCGAGCAAGGCCTTGAGGCTGTTCTCCAGCTCATCGCGACTGTCATTGGCCGCTTCCTGACGCCCTACATCGGATAGCACGCACAGGGCTATGGGCTGCGGCAGGCCGTCGCCGACCACGCACACCTGCTCGATACGCGAGTGCTCGCCAATGCGGTTTTCGATCGGCGCAGGCGCGACATACTTGCCCTTGCTGGTCTTGAAGATTTCCTTGATGCGGCCGGTGAGGCGCAGGTTGCCTTCGGCGTCCTGCTCGCCCTTGTCGCCGGTGCGCAGGAAGCCATCGTCAGTCAGCGTCTCGGCGGTCTTGATCGGGTCCTTGTAGTAACCCTGCATGGTCGCGCCGCTGCGCACCAGGACTTCGCCATCCTCGCCGATACGTACCTCGACGCCCGGGTTGTTCTGGCCGATCCAGCCCTGCTTGAACTTGCCCGGCAAACACACGTGGGAATAACCACAATTCTCGGTCATGCCATAGACCTCCTGGATCTCCATACCCAGGCGGCGATACCAGTTGAGCAGCGCCTCGGGCACCGGCGCGGCACCGGACAGCGCATAGCGAATGGCGTCCAGGCCGAGGCCGGCCAGTACCTTGCGACCGATGAAACGGCCGATGATCGGCAGCCGCAGCAGGCGGTCGAGCTTCTGCGCCGGCATCTTGCTGTACACGCCCATCTGGAACTTGGTCCAGATGCGCGGCACGCCGAACATCACGGTCGGCCGCGCGCGCTTGAGATCTTCCAGAAAGGTATCCAGGCTCTCGGCAAAGAAGATCGTCTGCCCCGCATAGATGGACGCCAGCTCGACGAACATGCGCTCGGCCACGTGGCACAGCGGCAGGTAGGAGATCAGTCGATCATCCTCGCCCACGCCAAACAGCTTGATGGCGTTGCTGGCGGCGAAACCGAAATTGGAGAAGTTGTGCATCACACCCTTGGGCGTGCCGGTGGTGCCGGAGGTGTAGATGATGGTGGCCAGCTGGTTGGCTGCGGGCTTGGGGTCGTCCTGAATCGGCGCGCTGCGCTGCAGATCATCCCAGCTGTAGTCGAAGCTGCCCTGCGGATGCAGCGGCAGGCTGACGGTCGGCAAGCCCTGCGGCAGGCCCGGTGCCATCGAGGCCCAGTCATCGAGCTTGCCGACAAAGGCCAGGGCTGCTTCGGAATGCTCCAGCACCTGCCCCATGGAGTCGGCGGTGAGGTTGGGATACAGCGGTACCGAAACGTGGCCCGCCATCCAGATCGCCAGATCGGCGACGATCCAGTGCGCGCAGTTCTTGGAGATGATGGCGATGCGGCTGCCCTGTGGCAGTTCGCGACTACGCAACCAGCTGGCTGCGCGGCGCGCCTGCTCGCCCACGTCGGCCCAGCTCAGTTCCAGCAGCTGGCCGCCCCCTAGAGGTTGCACCATGTAGCGTTTGTTCGGGTGCCTTGCTTCACGTTCGTAAAACAGCTCGAGCGGCAAACGGATTGCATCAGCCACAGGGCTTCCTCCTTTGTTGTTTTTGTAGGAATCGACCAAGCACTTGCTTGGTTGAATATTCCACGCAGACAAAAGAGGCGCAAGTTAAGAAATGTTTCTCACCTGGAACATTTGCCCCCAAGGGGCGATAAGTCAGGCATGAGGCACCTGCGACGCCACAAGTGGCGACACAGGGCGAAAGGTCAACGGGGGTGGATCAGCGCCAGCAGCTCCATCAGCCCAGCGGCCGGGATATCGCCTTCCAGCTCAGCCAGGCTGGCGGTGCGCATGGGCAGCGGCTCCTGGCGATGACCATGCACCAGCAGCCCGCCCAGCGCGCCGATCAGCGGTTGATGGCTGACCAGCAGCACCTCGGCACGCTCACGCTCATCGAGATACTTCAGGGCATCACGCGGATCGCTGTCCGGCGTCAGCCAGGCCACGGTGTTTATCTTGCCGGTGAACCCCAGCTCGCTGCGTACCAGTTCGGCCGTCTGCTGGGCACGCACGTAGGGGCTGGCGACAATGGCAGTCAGGGGCCGACCAGCGAGCTGAGCAGCGGCCTGCTGCACTTCCTTGCGACCATGGGCAGTCAGCTCGCGGGCAGCATCAGTGGCTGCCTGCGGCTCGGCCTCACCATGGCGCAGCAGCCATAACCTCACAGCTTGGGCTCCTCGTCGCGCACGGGGTGCGGCGCCGGCGGGATACTGTGCGCGGTCTCGCCTTCCGGCGCCCGCGGCGTCGGCCAGTCGGCGAACGGCCAGGGTTTTTCATCGGTATTGAAGGTGCCGAAACGACCGATCTGCGCCAGATACTGGCTGAGACTGTCGCCAAAGCTCAGCAGGCTGGCGTTCGGCGCGCCGTAGAACAGGCGGTAACCCAGTTGCAGCAGCACCACGGCGCCGAGCAGCAGCTCGGCCAGTTGCCAGACGATGAGAAAGATCACCATCCACAGAATGCGCAAGAGAATCGACTCGCGCTCCAACTCCTGTTTTTCATCACTCATGATTCACGCTCCTTGATTGGCTGCCGGGTTCAGAAACCAGCAGTGGGGATGAAATCGACGTCGGTCTTGGGCTCACCGAGCATCAGCAATTCGATGACCTGAGCCAGCGTACGCCCCTCGAAGAGGATGGCATGCAGGCCAGCGACCAGCGGCATGTAGACGTCCAGTTCTTCGGCACGTGCCTTGAGTACCTTGAGCGTATTGACCCCTTCGGCGACTTCGCCAAGGCGCTGCACCGCGTCTTCCAGGCTGAGGCCTTCACCCAGGGCGAAGCCGACCTGATAGTTGCGACTTTTCGGTGACGAACAGGTGACGATCAGGTCGCCGACACCAGCGAGGCCGAGGAAGGTCATCGGGTTGGCGCCGAGCTTGACCGCGAAACGGGTCATTTCCGCCAGGGCGCGGGTGATCAGCATGCTTTTGGTGTTCTCACCCATGCCCAGCGCCGCCGCCATACCGGACATGATGGCGTAGACGTTCTTCAACGCGCCGCCAAGCTCGACACCGAAACGATCGGCGCTGGCGTAGACGCGGAAGGTTCTGCCATGCAGAGCCTGCTGCACGCGCAGGCACAGTTCTTCATCTTCACTGGCGATCACCGTGGCGGTCAGGGCGTGATCGGCCACTTCCTTGGCCAGATTCGGCCCGGACAGCACGCCGATACGCGCGTCGGGGGCGATCTCTTCGAGAATCTGGCTCATCAGCTTGAAGGTCTTGGCTTCGATGCCCTTGGTGGTGCTGATCAGCATCTTGCCCGCCAACTGCGCCGCCACCGGTTGCAGGGCATCGCGCAGGGCGCTGGAAGGCAATGCGACCAGCACCAGCTCGGCCTGCTGCAGCACGCCGCTCAGGTCACTGGTCGGCTCGATACCGCCATGCAGCTTGACGCCCTTCAGATAGCGCGGGTTCTCGCCGCTCTGACGCATCTGCTCGGCCTGCTCGGGGTCACGCATCCACTGCAGGACGCGCTGGCCGTTCTCCGCCAGCAGGTTGGCCAGGGCGGTGCCGAAGCTGCCGCCGCCGAGTACGGCAATGGGTTGGAGCTGTGTCATAGGTCTTCCGAATGAGGCCATGCGTGATGGCGGTCTGCGGGCATTATACGGAGCCGAGAGTACCCGGCCAGGGCAAAAGTTCAGTGCAGACCATCCACAGAGCCGGGCAAACGAGAATTACCGCAGAGTGCAGGCGCCTGACGCTGGCAAAGCGCGTCGGGTCGGTTAACATGCGGGATTGACCATAATTGCCAAGGACGATTCGTGCCCACAGGCAGCCCCTTGCCCCCGCCCTGCGCCTCTCGTCAGACAGCAGCGCCGCTTTCCAGGGATGGTAGAGCCATGAACCAGCGTCGCGGCTGGAACATTCACACCCGCACTCAGCTGATCAGTGTCGGCCCGGCCCTGCTGCTGACCCTGCTGCTGACCGGTTTTCTCACCTTCACCCGCCTGCAGGACCTGCGCCTGGAGCAGGGTCACATCGGCCAGCTGATCGCCAACCAGTTGGCGCCAGCCACCGAGTACGGCGTGCTCAACGACAATCTCGACACGCTGGAAAGCCTGCTGCGTGCAACCCTCGGCACCCCTGACGTGCGTTTCGCTGAAGTGCGTGACCGCGACGACAACATTCTGGTGTACGTCGAACGCCCCAAGGAACAAGGCCATAGCACGCCGCAGGTCGAGGTGTTCCAGGCACCGATTCGCCTGCAGGGCCAGCCTGCCCGTACGCAAGCGCTGCCACCCTTGGGCAAGGCACTCGGCGACGGCTACCTGGGCCGGGTGGTGGTGGGCATGTCCAACGACACCTTCAATACGCGCCAGCAGGAGATACTGTTCAAGGCCGGCGTTCTCTCATTGTTTGCCCTGCTCCTGACCTTCCTGCTCGCCCGTCGCCTGGCCAGACGCCTGGCGCAACCGCTCAGTGCCATGGGCCAAGCCCTGGAACGCATCCAGAGTGGTGACTACCGTCCGTCCCTGGTCGAGCGCGGCAATGACGAACTGACCGACCTCGCCCGGCATATCAACAACCTCGCCCGCGCCCTCGAGCAGAGCGGTCGCGAGCAGCAGCAGGCGATTGCCGAATTGATCCAGGCGCGCGAGGAATCCGAGCAGGCCAACCGGGCCAAGTCCGACTTCCTGGCCATGATGAGCCACGAGCTGCGCACGCCCATGAATGGCGTGTTGGGCATGCTGCAACTGCTGGAAACCACCAGCCTGAACGACGAGCAGAACGAGTACGCCGCCCTGGCCACCGAATCCACCGAGCACCTGCTCAAGGTGATCAACGACATTCTCGACTTCTCACGCATCGAGCGCGGCGCCCTGGAGCTCGAAGCCATCCCCTTCAGCCTGCTGGAGCTGCTGCAAGGCTCGGTGCAGGTATTCCAGCACAGCGCTCAGCAACGCGGCCTGCAACTGCTGCTGGAAACCCAGCCAGGTCTGGACCAATTGGAAGTGCGCGGCGACCCCACGCGCATCCGGCAGATTCTGGTCAACCTGATCGGCAACGCACTGAAGTTCACCGAAGAAGGCCAGATTCGCGTGGAGACCCGCTGGCAGAAACTGGACGACCAGGTGCTGTGGTTCACCTGCGCCGTGCGCGACAGCGGCATCGGCATCGACGACGAGCGCCTGGAGCATATGTTCGATGCTTTCCAGCAGGCGGACACCTCGATTTCCCGCCGCTACGGCGGCACCGGCCTCGGCCTGCCGATCGCCCGCACCCTGGCAGAGCGCATGGGCGGCACCCTGCGCGCGGAAAGCCAACTGGGCACAGGCTCGGTGTTTACGCTGGAAATACCGCTGCCCTTTCTGGCCCGCAACGAACCCGTACAAAGCAGTGACACTCAAAACCTGGGTAGCGGCGAGGGTCAGTCGGTGTTGCTGGTGGAGGACAATCCGGTCAACCAGACGGTCATCGAGGCCATGTTGCGCAGCCTGGGCTATCAGGTCAGCCTGGTCGGCGACGGCCAGCAGGCCGTACAGAACTGCAGCCGACACGATTACGCCGCTATTCTGATGGACTGCAGGCTGCCCCTGATGGACGGTTACGAGGCGACGCGGCAGATTCGCCAGCTCCAGCAATGCCAGCAGGTACCTATCATCGCCCTGACCGCCAATGCCCTGCAGGGCGACCGTGAAGCCTGCCTGGAAGCAGGAATGAACGATTACCTGGCAAAACCGTTCAAACGTGCAGATTTGCAACGCATTCTGCTGCGCTGGCTGCCAGCCCGACCATAGGCGAGTGGCTTCCGTGACAGTGTAGGGTTACAAGGAGAAACTGCTGTGCCTGTGACAACGCCAGTACAGCAGAGTACAACTGTACTCACTGCGCTGTGACTTTCACCACAACGCAACAGTCTATGACTAGGCTGCCGGCAGACGCCTATCCAGACGTCGCCGGCCAGGACGATTCGCCCAGCCTTAGAAGCGTGGGGACAATTGAGGAGCTCGCATGACAAGACAAAACGCCTACACCCGGGAAGATCTGCTCGCCTGCAGCCGCGGCGAACTGTTCGGCCCGGGGAACGCGCAACTGCCCGCCCCAAACATGCTGATGATCGATCGCATCGCTCACATCAGCGAAACCGGCGGCAAGTACGGCAAGGGCGAAATCGTCGCTGAGCTCGATATCAATCCGGACCTGTGGTTCTTCGGCTGCCACTTCGAGGGCGACCCGGTCATGCCGGGCTGCCTCGGTCTCGACGCCATGTGGCAGCTGGTCGGCTTCTATCTCGGCTGGCAAGGCAACCCGGGCCGCGGCCGTGCCCTGGGTAGCGGCGAAGTGAAATTCTTCGGTCAGGTACTGCCGACCGCCAAGAAAGTCACCTACAACATTCACATCAAGCGCACCATCAGCCGCTCACTGATCCTCGGCATCGCCGATGGCACCGTAGCCGTCGACGGTCGCGAAATTTATAGCGCCGAAGGCCTGCGCGTCGGCCTGTTCACCTCCACCGACAGTTTCTGAAGGACTTGCACATGCGTCGTGTAGTGATCACCGGTCTGGGCATCGTTTCCTGCCTGGGCAATGACAAAGAAGCCGTTGCCGGCAGCCTTCGCGCGGGCAAATCAGGCATCCGTTTCAACCCCTCCTACGCCGAAATGGGCCTGCGTAGTCATGTCTCCGGTTCGGTCAACCTGAATCTGGAAGAGCTGATCGACCGCAAACTGTTCCGCTTCATGGGCGACGCTGCGGCTTACGCCTATCTGTCGATGGAACAGGCGATCAAGGATTCCGGCCTCAGCGAAGAGCAGATTTCCAACCCGCGCACCGGCCTGATCGCCGGTTCCGGTGGCGCTTCCACCGTCAACCAGATGGAAGCCATCGATACCCTGCGCGAAAAAGGCGTCAAGCGCATCGGCCCATACCGCGTGACCCGCACCATGGGCAGCACCGTATCGGCGTGCCTGGCGACTCCGTTCAAGATCAAGGGCGTCAACTTCTCCATCTCTTCGGCCTGCGCCACCAGCGCGCATTGCATCGGCCAGGCCATGGAGCAGATCCAGCTCGGCAAACAGGACGTGGTCTTCGCCGGTGGCGGCGAAGAAGAGCACTGGAGCCAGAGCTGCCTGTTCGACGCCATGGGCGCCCTCTCCACCCAGTACAACGAAACCCCGGAGAAGGCCTCGCGCGCCTACGACGCCAAGCGTGACGGTTTCGTCATCGCCGGCGGTGGCGGCATGGTCGTGGTCGAAGAGCTGGAACACGCTCTGGCCCGCGGCGCCAAGATCTACGCGGAAATCGTCGGCTACGGCGCCACCAGCGATGGCTACGACATGGTCGCTCCGAGCGGCGAAGGCGCGATCCGCTGCATGCAGCAGGCGCTGGCCACCGTCGACACCCCCATCGACTACCTCAACACCCACGGCACCTCGACTCCGGTTGGCGACGTTGCAGAAATCAAAGGCGTGCGCGCCGTATTCGGCGACAAGGCCCCGGCCATCAGCTCGACCAAGAGCCTGTCCGGCCACAGCCTCGGCGCTGCCGGCGTGCAGGAAGCGATCTACTGCATGCTGATGATGGAAGGTAACTTCATCGCCGCGTCGGCCAACATCGACGAGCTCGACCCGGAAGTGGCCGATATGCCGATCCAGCTCAGCACCGTCGAGAACGCCAAGCTCGACACAGTGATGAGCAACAGCTTCGGCTTCGGTGGCACCAACGCTACCCTGGTGCTCAAGCGCTGGGCCGGCAAGTAACAGCTGCCGCGGTAAAGAAAACGGCGCCTTCGGGCGCCGTTTTCGTTTGTGCTGCTTCCCCCTGCCGCTGGCGGGAGGGGAAATGGCAGTGCCTCAGACCTTGAAGCGCGCTACCAGGTTGTTCAGGTCGATCGCCAGACGCGACAGCTCCTGGCTAGCCGCACTGGTCTGGTTGGCACCCGCCGAACTCTGCAGCGACAGATCGCGAATATTGACCAGATTGCGATCCACTTCCCTCGCCACCTGAGCCTGCTCTTCCGACGCGCTGGCAATCACCAGGTTGCGCTCGTTGATCGAGGAAATCGCCTGAGTGATCAACTCCAGCGCCGTGCCCGCAGCCTGGGCCACCTCAAGGGTGGAGCGGGCGCGACTGTTGCTGCTCTGCATCGAACCGACCGCCTGATCGGTGCCGCTTTGAATGGCACCGATCATCTGCTCGATCTCCTGGGTGGATTGCTGAGTGCGATGCGCCAGCGCACGCACCTCGTCAGCCACCACAGCGAAGCCTCGTCCCGCATCACCGGCCCGCGCTGCCTCGATGGCAGCGTTGAGCGCCAATAGGTTGGTCTGCTCGGCGATGGAGCGGATCACGTCAAGCACCTTGCTGATCTCACAGACCCGCTCGGCCAGCTTCTCGACCTCACCCGCGGTGCCATTTACATCATCGGCCAGCTGACTGATCGAGCTCACGGTCTGGCGCACCTGCTCGCGCCCCTGCTGCGCCGTAGCATTGGATTCGCGCGATGCCTCGGAGGTGCTCACAGCATTGCGCGCGACCTCTTCGACCGCGGCAGTCATCTCGTTGACTGCCGTAGCGGCCTGTTCGATCTCGGTGTTCTGCTGGTGCAGGCCGCGAGTCGAATCCTCGGTCACCGCATGCAATTCTTCGGATGCCGATGCCAGTTGATTGGACGAGTCGGCGATACTCTGAATGGTGTTACGCAGGCTCTGCTGCATGCTTTTCAACGCCGCCAACAAGCGCGCCGGCTCATCGCTACCTTCAGCATGAATGACCTGAGTCAGGTCACCAGATGCCACCACCTCAGCCACCCGCACGGCTTCGCTCAGCGGCGCGACGATACTGCGGGTCAGCAACAATGCCAGGGCCACGGTGGCCAGTGCCGCCAGTGCCATCATCACCACTACCCAAGTGCGCGCCGAATCGAACACCCGCCCGGCTTCGCGAGCAGCCCCGGAAGCCCCCTTACGGTTCAGTTCGGAAAGCTCACGGAGAGCTCGCGTCATATCATCGGCATGTTGATTGAGCGTGCCACGGGTCACGGCAATGGCATCGTCGAAGTTACCTTGTCGAACGAATGCGACGATCTTGCCCTGCTCCTGCAGGTAACCAGCCTCAGCGCGACGAAAGCCTTCATAGAGGCCACGCTCGTCACTACTGGAAATGAGTTTTTCGTATGAGGAATCGGCCTCACTGAGCGCAGCGCGCAAGTCATCGGCCAGACGCAGGTTGCGCTGTAATTCGTCCGGCTCACGATTGAGCATCAGCCGCAGCGTCACGGCACGCAGACGCAGGATGTCCTGGCTGACCTCCCCCAGCGCCATCACACTTGGCAGCCAATCCTGATCGACTGCCTCGGACTGCTTGCGCATCTCGGTCATCTGGAACAGTGAAAAAGCCCCAAGCAACAACACCAGCAAAGCCACTAGACCGAACCCCAAAGCAGCCCGTGGTGCGATAGAAAGATTACGCAGCGACATTTTTGCAACTCCCATTGCGCGCAGAAATCGAGACATCCTTCGCCGCACTTGGCAAAAGACCTTAAGAGATTGCGCTAATCCCTTCTTTCTTATCGACGTGATTCAGTCGCTCTTGATAAGGAAATAAAGAAATTTCTAACGACGCAGTGCCTTGGCCGTCGCCTGATCGACATGGTGGCGCCATTCATCATCGCGCCACTGCTCCTCCCGGCGTGCCTGCCTGTCATCGATACGCTGCACGTCCTCGCACTGGCGAAACCCGTCATCCCAGCCCTGAGTGTAGAGCGGCTCGGCCATATAGCGTGGTACGTCCTTGTCGAACTGGCCCAGTGGACCGGTTGCCGAGCGCCCGCTGCTGCAGCCGGCCATTTCTGCCAGGGCCTGTTCCTTGCTCCAGCCTTGATAGATGACGCGATACAGCGCAGCGATCAGCCCGGTGCGGTACAGATCGGGCGCCATGCGATAGAGGTTGATACGGGCATCCAGGGGTTGCGCACAATTGGCCTGGCGCACGCCCTGCAAGGGTGCGGGCGAGGTCGTCGCACCCCAGGCCATGCTCAGCGGCAGCAACGCGCTGCGTGTGAGGAAGAAAACTGCCAGCCAGGCCAGCAGGATGATCGCCAGATAACGAAGTTGCGCGTATTGAAGCCGAGGCATCGTATGATCCTTGAAGGATGAACGTGCCGCAGTGTGCGAGGCGAGCCGTGAGCCGCTCGTCAAAGCCGTGTGAAAGAATCGTCAAACCCAGGAATAACCCGCGATGCGCATTCTGGTCATCGAAGACAACCGAGACATCCTCGCCAACGTGCTCGACTATCTGCAACTCAAGGGCTTTTCCGTCGATTGCGCGCAGGACGGCCTGAGCGGCCTGCACCTGGCCAGCAGCGGCCACTATGACTTGATCGTGCTGGACATCATGCTGCCCGGCATAGACGGCTATCAGGTATGCAAGCGCCTGCGCGAGGATGGGCGCAGCGAGGTGCCGATCCTCATGCTCACCGCACGCGATGCCCTGGATGACCGCCTGCAGGGCCTCAACGCCGGCGCCGACGACTATCTGATCAAGCCGTTCGCGCTTTCCGAACTGGTGGCGCGCATCGAGGCGATCCTGCGCCGCAGCCGCGGCAGTCGCAAACGCCAGCTGCAGGTCGCCGACCTCAGCTACGACCTCGACACCCTGTACGTCAGCCGCGCCGGTCAGCCGCTCAAGCTCAACCCGTTGGGTCTCAAGCTGCTGGCCATCCTCATGCAGCGCAGCCCGGCTGTGGTGCGGCGCGAGGCGCTGGAGGAATCCCTGTGGGGCGACGACTGCCCGGACAGCGACAGCCTGCGCAGCCACATCCACCAACTGCGTCAGGTGCTCGACAAGCCCTTCCCCACTCCCCTGCTGCACACCATCCATGGTGTCGGTTATCGCCTGGCGGAGAGCGCCGATGCTGTCTAAGCAGCCCTTCGAACGGCGGATTCTGATCGCCTTCGTATTGATGACGGTGATGGTCAGCGGCCTGTTCTCGCTGAGCATCGTCGGTGTAGTGCACTTCATCGAGGAGCACCTGGTTTCCCAGGAGATGAGCCGCGAGCTGGGCGAAACGCTCAACGAGGACATCCGCCAGGGCCGCCCGCCGCGCCTGGACAGCAGTACGCAGTTCTTCTCCTCCTACCACGACCAATACCTGATTCCCCAGCAGTACGCCGGCCTGCAGGAGGGATTCAACGAAGTGGTCAGCGGCGACGAGGCGTTTTACATCTACGTACAGAAGATCAACGGCGAGACCTACATGCTGGTGCAGGAACAGCAGGAATTCGAAGCCCGCGAGAATGCGCTGTTCAACGTGGTGCTGGCCGGCTTCCTGATAACGGTGGTGGCCGCCTGGGGCCTGGGCCTGATGATGGCGCGCAAGGTCATGGCGCCGGTCAGCCGTCTGGCCCAGCAGGTGCGCCATCGCGACCAGCTGCACCCACTGGCGCCGCCCCTGGCGCCGGACTACCCCGACGATGAGATCGGCCAGTTGGCCGCCGCCTTCGACAGCACGCTGGGCCAGGTGCGTCAGTCTCTGGAGCGCGAGCGGCTATTCACCAGCGATGTCAGCCACGAACTGCGCACACCGCTAATGGTCATCGCCACTTCCTGCGAACTGCTCGCCGAAGCGCCCCTGGGGCCGCGCGAGAAGGAACAGGTGGCGCGCATCGCCCGCGCCAGCGAGGAAATGCGCGAGCTGGTGCAGACCTTCCTGCAACTGGCGCGGGACAAGAGCAACGAAGCGGCCTTCGGCGGCGACCGCACGCTCGCCGGTATCGCTCATGAGCAGGCCAGCCGCTGGAGCGTCTTGATGAAGGAGAAGGGGCTGGACTTCCAATTGACCGAGGAAGGCCAGGACGACGGCCGTTACAACGCCACCTTTCTCGGCACGGTGATGGCCAACCTGTTGCGCAATGCCCTGCATTACACCGAACGCGGCAGTGTGCGCCTGATCCTCGAACAGGGGGCCTTCCGTATCGAGGACAGCGGCGCCGGCATTCCCGCCGAGCAGCGCGAGCGCATCTTCCAGCCCTTCGTCCGCGGCTTGCAGGCCCGCGGTGAAGGGCTGGGCCTGGGGCTGTCGCTGGTCAAACGCATCTGCGCCAAACAGGGCTGGCAGGTCAGCCTGCAGAGCGAACCGGGGCATACACGCTTTCGCGTGACACTGAACGGGGACGCTTGACGAAATTTTCACATCCCTTTGACGTGAACTTGATGCCTGGCTCTTTAGGGTGACGAACGTATCCATCAAGGGACATTCGTCATGCCCAAGCCTAGCCCCATCGAACTGGATTTTTCCCGCAAGTACGATTTCGAGCACGCCCAGCAATACCTGCACAAGCATCAGGACGGCCTGTCCCGGCGCCTGTCGCACTGGCGCGACGTGCAGGTGGCGCGCCGTGCGCTGCAGATGGCCGATGAACCGAACCTGGTGCTTGACCTGCCCTGCGGTGCTGGGCGCTTCTGGCTGATGCTCTGCGAACAGCCGAACCGGGTGATCTTTGCCGCCGACAACTCGGCCGACATGCTCGCCACCGCGCGCGCCGCACAGGCTCCCGAGGTGGTGACGCGGGTCACCAGCTTCCGCACCTCCGCTTTCGCTATCGACCTGGGCGCCAATGCGGTGGACTGCATCTTCTGCATCCGCCTGCTGCATCACATCGAATCGGCCGAACACCGCCTGGCCATCCTTCGCGAGTTTCATCGCGTCAGCCGCGATACGGTGATCGTTTCGCTGTGGGTCGATGGCAACTACAAGGCCTGGAAACGCCAGCGCCTGGAGGCCCGCCGCGCCGCACAGGGCCGCGCCGCGGAAAACCAGAACCGCTTCGTCGTCGCCCGGAGTACGCTGGAGGATGAATTCCGTCAGGCCGGCTTCAACATGCTCGGCCATCTGGACTTCCTGCCCGGCTACGCCATGTGGCGCACCTACGTCCTGCGCAAGGTGGCCTGAGATGGGCATCCTCAGTGAACAGGCACTGGCCGCCCTGCCGTCGACCGAATTCGACCGCTGGTGGCACAGCCCTGGGGAATGGGTCGAGCCCGCCAATCAGCGACGCGGCGGCGAAAGTGGCGTGCGCCTGCTGCAACACTGGGACACAAGCCGGCCCCTGCTGTTCTGCAAGCGCCAGAGCGGGCATATCTACCGTTCGCTGCGCCACCCCGGGGGACGGCCAACCATCCTGCGTGAGCTGCAGGCCTACCGCGCCCTCGCCCGCCTGGGTGTACGCACGCCGAACATCGTCTACTGCGCCGCACGCAAACAGAGCGGACAGTGGCAGGCACTGTTGGTCACCGAAGCGCTGCTGGGCTTCGTCAGCCTGGAACAGTGGTACGAGGAGGCGCATACGCCGCAACTCAATCAACGGATGTTGCAGCGCCTGGCAGTCACCCTGGCACGCCTGCACCTGGGCGGCTGGCAACACGGCTGCTGCTACGCCAAACACCTGTTCATCAAGCTGCGTGGCGATGGTGATGTGGACATCGCCTTGCTGGATCTGGAAAAAAGCCGTCGCCGCTGGCGCGCCTCCAGCGCCGCGCGACGCGATCTGGGCCAACTGGAGCGGCACCGCGGCGCGATGCCCGAGGCCGACATGGGCTACCTGCGCCAGGCTTACCAGCAGGCGCTGAACATGCCCTGGGGCGGACTGCAGCCATGAGCGACACCCCGGTCTGAATGCGCTGTCGTTCAAGGGCCATCGCGACCTGGCGCGCATATTCGCTCGCCGGGCTGCGCGCCGCCTACCAGGGCGAAGCTGTGTTCCGCCAGCTGGTTGAACCTGGTGATGGTGCCGCCATTGGCGCTGGTGGTGGAACTGCTCAATTCCGCCATCACGGCGGTGGCTGACCGCATCTCTCTGAACCTGCACCCGCTGTCCAAACAGACCAAGGACATGGGCAGCGCAAATGGTCGCGCTGCTGATGATCACCCTGACCTGGGCGATCATCCTGCTCTGATCAGCGCACAGTGAAACGTTGTTCGGCCAGCTTGCGATCTCCCTGATAGACGATGAAATGCCATTCACCGGGCACCACTTCGTGGTGTTCGGTGAATTCGAAGGCCATCACGTCCTGCGGCGCACCGACTACCAGCTTCTGCTGCACTTCGAACTTGTCATGACGCTGACCATCCGGGGTGACCACGCCGGGCGTGAGGTACAACAACGTCAGCGGCGTATCGCCCTCGCGCTTGCCGGCGAGGCTGTAGCGCATGCCGAACTTGGTACCGAGCTTGGCGGGAATCTGCTCGGTGCGCTCGATTTCCTGGTTGCTGCGGGTCAGCACCCGCTCGCCGGGCTGGTAGTCCTGATACTGGCTGCTGAAGATGCCGTATTCCACCGGTCCTTCGACACGGATGTCAGCCTGGCTCAGACCTGCCCAGGCGAATAGACCGGCCATCATGGCCACTCGGGTGTAATGCATGGTGCGCTCCTCGTTGAGATGAGCGCGAGCCTATGACGCCCGAGTGACAGCCTGATGACAGATACGTTAGCGGTCCAACTCGGCCTGCACCTTGCGCGGCAACACGGAAAGAAAGTTGTCGCGCGCCACCTTGTGCGCGACGTCCTCTGGCAAGGCATCGAGAAACGGGTCGAAGCCCTTCATGTACTCGCCCAGACTGCCGAAACGGCCGACCACATCCGAGCCCAGCATGAAGCGCTCCGGATAACTGCTGACCAGATGCACCCACTTCGCATCAGGTGCACCGTTCTCGTCGAGCAGATAGGGACGCAGCATGGTCCAGGACAGGTCGATATACAGGTTGGGGTACTGACCGAGCATGCGTTCGACCGTCTCCAGAAGGAAGTCGAGCTTCTCCTGATGACGATGAATCTCGGCACTGGTACCGGCATGCGCCCAGATGAAACGCACATGCGGATGGTTGCGCAGCGGCGCCTCGATTTCCTGCAGATAGATCGGCTCACGCTCACGCTTGGAGGTGATGTTCGAATGCAGCATCACCGGCAGGTCGTACTCGGCGGCCAGATGAAAAACCCGCGCCAGCGCTTCGTTGCTGGCGCGCGGCGCACTGCCATGAATCAGCGCGGTGAGATCGTCATGTCGGGTGAAGACCTCGCCGATGCCCTGCCACAGGCCAGGGTCCAGCTCGAGCATACGGCGGATATGCGCATCGGCGTTCTTGTCGTTGGGATTGAAGCCGGAAAGAAACGGATGGAAGCGCTTGCGCTGCTCGGCGGGCAGACGCTTGTAGGCGGCCGCGATGAACACGTCGGTAGCGCTGTACCAATAGGCATTGGCGTCATCACCTGCGTAATAACGCGGGCGCTTGGGCTCGTCCTCGTCCCACTTCTTGGCCACCGGAATACCGGAGAACATCACATGATCGACGTTGTTTTCCGCCATCTTCTCCAGCAGTTCGTCCATGCCGGCGCTTTCCTGGAAGAAGTCGACGTAGTGCAGGTGGGCGTCGCTGTAGCGGTATTCGCGGGCCTGGGCGCTGCAGACGATAACGGCACTGAGCGTGAGTATCCATGGCATCGTTCGAGATGTGAGCAAGGCGAGTCCTCCTGACGGTACGAGCAGCATAGACCGCCGAGCGGCCCGGCAAGTTCGGAGATCACCCCATGCCATTCGCATCAGCGCCCTCAAAAGAAGCATGCAACCAGAGGCCGCACCAAGCCGGAACATTAATAGCTGGCTAACGGCCTGAAACGGCCATGGGTACGTCAACCAATGATGGCACCTCGCTTGCAGTGTCCGAGGTAGACCAGACAGGGGAATCACCATGTTGCAGTTGCTGCGCAAGCCAGCCCGCAAGGCCCAGGACGAGGCCGCATTGGACGCTTTGTTCCAACAGCACGACCTCACCACTCGCCTCCCGGAGGACTACCAGTGGATGGTGCGCCTGAATGATTTCAGCGCCGGCCTCCAGCAACGTATCCGCGCCAGCCTCGGCGCCGCTGTCGGCATCGCCGCGCATGCGCCACAACTGGCGCGCATCGCCGCTGCCAACCAACAAAGCGGACAGACGCTGGCGCAATCCTCGGAGCTGATCGCCAGCGCCAGCGAGCAGGTCACCACCACACTGGACGCCGAACTGGTGCCCGGTGCCGGCGAAGTTGCGCGCTTGTCCGCCGAGGTTTCCGCCACCCTCAACCAATGCCAGCAAAGCGGCCAGGCGGTACTACGGCAGGTCGAAGTGATCGACGCCAGCGAGGCGCAACTGGCTCAGGTGATCCAGCACCTGGCCGGACAGCTCGATGAAGTGAGCAAGGTCATCGGCGTGATCGCCAGCATCTCCCAACAGACCAATCTGCTCGCCCTGAACGCCGCCATCGAGGCCGCACGCGCGGGTGAACATGGTCGGGGCTTCGCCGTGGTCGCCGAGGAAGTGCGGCGTTTGGCTGGCCATACCACCGATGCCACCGGCCAGGTCAGTGGCATCATCGAGCGTTTCCGCGAAGGCATGCAGCAGCTCGGCAGTGCCGGCCAGCACATGAACCAGGCGGTGGCCGACGGCCGCACCGGCATTCTCGCCGTCAGCGGCGGACTGGAAAGCACGCGCCAGGCCATGGATCGCCTGGACGCTCAGGTCGGCCAGATCGCCGCCGGCACCGAGCAGATCGGCCAGGCGGTGCGCTCGATCAACGGCGATGTGCAAAACATCGCCCAGGTCGCTGGCGAGCTGCTTGGCAAGGCAGGTCAGGTGCTGCATCACAGCAAGGCCGTGCGCGAAGACGGTGATCGCCTGCTCGCCGGGCTCGGCGACTTCCGTCTGGAAATTCACGCAGCCGTGCGCGCCAGCGTCGAACAACTGGCCAAACGCCCCGAGCTGGCCAGCGACGTGACAGCGGCCGAACGACTGCTTGCCGATACGCTGACGCGCGACAGCCGTTTCGAGCTGTTCTACCTGGTAGACAGCCGCGGCGTGCAGATTTCCGAGAACGTCTTCGCCGCCGATGTGGCGCACGGTGAGGATGCCAGCTGTCGCGGCCGCGACTGGAGCCAACGCCCCTGGTTCCGCGCCGTGGCCGAGCGCATGGAGAGTCATATCACTCAGGTCTACCGCTCCTCGGCCACAGACGACTTCTGCTTTACCGTTTCAGTCCCCATTGTCGATGAGCGCGGGCAACTCCTGCGTGTGCTGGGAGCGGACGTGAGGCTCTCGGCGCTGGTGTGATCGGTGCGGGCTGGGCTAGGCTGGCCACTGTCGATTCGTCACACCTCAAGGGAAGCGCCATGATCCGTATTCACAACAACAAGGGCCTGCAGCAGCAGATCGAAATCGGCTCGCACCAGCTCATCGGCGACGTCTCGCCCGAGCAGGGCGGGGATGGCGCCGGACCGGAACCGCATGATCTGTTCGACGCAGCCCTTGGCACCTGCAAGGCCATGACCCTGCTGCTCTATGCGCGCCAACGCGGCCTCCCGCTGGAAGGCATCGACGTGCACGTCGAGCGTGACGACAGCGAGGAGCGTCAGGGCAACTACCGCCTGATCGTCGACCTGGCGCTCAGGGGGCCATTGGACGAGACGCAGCGCCAGCAACTGCTGCGCGTGGCGGACAAATGTCCGATCCACAAGCTGATGACCACCACCGACATCCAGATCGAGACCCGCCTGGCGGGAGCTCCGGCATGAGCGAGTTACAGCTGATCCGCCCGCGCGCCGAGGACATTTCCGGCCAACCGATTCTGCGTCCCCTGCCCTCGGCACGCTTTCGCAGCATCGGCCCCTTCGTGTTCTTCGATCACATGCTGGAGCATGACTACCCGGCCGGCAAAGGCATGAACATTGCCCAGCATCCGCATATCGGCCTATCCACCCTCACCTACCTGTTCGAAGGCCAGCTGCAGCACAAGGACAGCCTGGGTTCGGACCAACTGGTGGGCCCCGGTGATGTCAGCTGGATGACCGCAGGGCGCGCCGTCGCCCATGTCGAACGTACGCCGCCCGAGCAGCTCGGACAGAACAAGCGAGCCCACGGTCTGCAGGTATGGCTGGCTTTGCCAGAAGCCGAGGAACAGTGCGAACCGGCTTATAGCCATCACCCCGCCGCTTCGCTACCCCGCAGCGAAGCCATGGGCGTGCAGATCACCCTGATCGCCGGCAGTGGTTTCTGCCTCGAATCACCAGTACCGGTTCGCTCACCGACCCTGTATGCCGAGCTGCGCCTGGCCGCCGGTGCCAACCTGCTGATACCCACCGAGCACAGCGAACGAGCCCTGTACCTGATCGATGGCGAGGCCGAGCTGGATGGCGAGCCCCTGCCCCGGCACACCATGGCCGTGATCCCGGCAGGCGAAACGCCCGTGCTCAGCGCCTGCGGCGAATGCCACCTGGCCCTGATCGGCGGCGAACCCGTTGGCCCACGGCGAATCAACTGGAACTTCGTCGCCACCAGCTCGGAGCTGATCGACCAGGCGCGCCAGCGCTGGGCCGCGGGCGACTGGCCGCAAGTACCAGGCGAAACCACGCGCATCGAACTGCCACGCTGAAACCGCTCCATCAATGACAGGCGCGCAAAGGCGCCTGTCGCTTGCAAAGGATTGCCCTCTTGCCCTCGTATCGCCCCCTCGCTGTCCTGCTGCTGTTGCCCACATTGGCCCTGGCTGATCTACCCCGTTTCGAACCTGAGCCCGGGCGGCATGCCCAGGTACAACAGCAAGGCGAAGGCTATTTTCTGCTGCAACCCGACGGCAGCCATCTGGAACTAAGCATCCCCGAAGGCAACGACGCAGAACCGCCGAGCTTCGCCGTCGAGGACTACGATTTCGACGGCCATCCGGATCTGGCGATTCGCGTGCCGGCCGGGATGGTCAACTCCGCCTACCACGTTTACCTCTACCGCCCGGCCCTGCGCCGTTTCGAGCAGTTGCAGATACCGCCTGCGCTGATGGAACGCGTCAATTGCGCATGGCTGTCGGAGCTGCAGCCCGACAGTGAGGAACGAGCGCTCTACAGCCACTGCCGCAGCGGACCACGCTGGTACTACGACGCCTATCGCTTCGCTGAATCCGGTGCCCCCTGGCTGTACAAGACGCTGCAAGTACGTCACGACTACGATCCGGATGCACCTGTGTTTTTTCCTGTGTTCGAGAAAACACTCGACCCTCAAGGCCGGGTCATCGCCAGCCGCGCGGTCGACGACGGTGATCAGCCAATTACCTGGACTGTGCCCGCCCCACGTCTTTATCTCCACGCACGCCCTGAAGAAAACAGCCGGACCAAGGCCTACCTGATCGAAGGGGACGTCTGCGAAGTCCTGGATCAGCAGGGACGCTGGCTACAGATTCGCTACGCCTCGCGCAAGGGCCCGCTGCAGCGCTGGGTTTCACTCGACGAGGCCTACGCCCAGGCTCAGCCCTGAAGCCTCACCCATTGAATGCATTGCAACGCCTTCGCAGTTTTTTGTTACCTGTGCGTGATCCAGAAGCGCAGTAGCCGGGTATAAGCTGCATGCGGATTTCTCAGGCCAACGGATGACCCATGGCAGATCGCGAGTTCGATTACGAAAGCACCCTGGAAGCCTGCGCACGCGGCGACGAACGTGCCTTCCAGACGCTCTACCGGCAAGAGGCCGGGCAATTGCTCGGCCTGGCCATCAGCATGCTGGGCCGCCGTGATATTGCCGAGGACTGTCTGCACGACGCTTTCGTGCGTATCTGGCAGCACGCCGCGCGCTATAGGCGCGAACTGGGCAGCGGTCGCGCCTGGGTGCATAGCATCCTGCGCTATCGCGTACTCAATGCCCTACGCAGTGGCAACCGGCATGCCGAAGTGGACGATGACTTCATCGAACGTGTGCTCGACGACAGCCCGCAGGCCGAAGCACAGGCGCTGGAGCAATCCGAGCAGCGCCTGCTGCGTCGCTGCCTGCAGCGCCTGGAAAGGCCGCGCCGCCATCCGATCCTGCTGGCGTTCTACCGTGGCCTGACCCACGAGCAGATCGCCAGCCGCCTGAGCACACCGCTGGGCACCATCAAAGGCCGTATCCGCGCCGGCCTGCGCGCGCTGCAGGAGTGTCTGCAAGCATGATTCCTCACGAACCCGAAGAACGCCGTGCCCTGATTGGCGAATACCTGCTCGGCTTGCTCGATGAGCATGAAGCGGCCGAGGTGCGCCAGTTGCTCGAAGAGGATGAGAGTGCCGCTCGTATGGCCCTGGAATGGGAACGACACTTTCTCGAACTGAGCGACCAGCTACCGGCACATGCGCCCTCCCCGGCACTCTGGGCACGTATTCGGCAGAGTCTGGGCCTGCACGTTGAGCCACATCCGAGCCCGCTGGCCAACTGGTGGAACAGCCTGCTGACCTGGCGCTTGACTGCCGCCGCGCTGGCCATGGCGCTGCTGGTCGCCGTGCTGATGCCGCTGCTGCGCACCCCGGATATCGCCGGAGAACGCTATACCGTGGTGCTGCAGCAGCCAGGCGAAGCGGCCAAACCCGGTTGGGTGATCCAGGTCAGCAGCGATGGCACGCTCTCGCTCGATCCGCTGGTCGCCGATCAGGTCCCTGAAGGTCGCGACTTGCAATTCTGGACGCTGATCGATCCGGCCGACGGCCCACGCTCGCTGGGCCTGGTCGAGGCTGGCCAGCCGCTGCGCCTGCCTGCCGAACAGATCGGCGCGGTGCAGCCGGGGCAACTCTTCGAGCTAACACTGGAACCGGCCGGCGGCTCGCCCTACAACCGCCCCAGCGGCCCGGTGCTGTATATCGGTCGCGCCGTGCTGGCCAGCGCCAACTGAGTGGGTTGCCGGCCACATGGCCGGTAGCCTTTCCACCCCCGATTACCCTGCGGAAAAAATATTTTCCTCCGCCGACATCCAACTCCGTTCCTCGCGGGTATAGCTCACAGGTGTTTCGTCGAGGCACCTGCGAAGCCGGCCAGCCGGCTTCGTCTCGATGCTGAAACCTTTATGAGGAACAACCATGAAACGCATCACTACCCTTTGCACCGCCAGCCTGCTGACCCTGAGCGCAGGTGCCGCCAGCGCCACCGAACTGCTCGCACTGGGCGCCGATGGCAAGCTGTTCAAGGTCGATGTCGCCAGCCTCAAGGTCACCGCCAGCATGGCGGTCAGTGGCGCCAGCGACCTGCGCGGCCTGGATGTGCGTCCGGCCAGCGGTCAGCTCTACGCCCTCAGCGGTACCGATCAGCTCTACACCCTGGACGCCACAAGCGGTAAAGCAACTGCAGGTAGCAAGCTGCAAACTGCGCTGTCCGGCAGCGGCCAGGCGGTGGTCGATTTCAACCCGGTGGCCGACCGCCTGCGCCTGCTCGGCCCGGACGGCACCAGCCTGCGGGTAAACGTCGATACCGGTGAAGTGGCCGTAGACGGCAAGGTCGCCTACGCCACCGACGGCCCCTACGCGGGCAAGCAACCCAAGGTCGTCGCCGGCGCCTACACCAATTCCTATGCCGGTACGCAGAGCACGGCGCTGTACAACATCGACCTGGCCAGCAGCAGCCTGATGCTGCAGAACCCGCCAAACGATGGCGTGCAGCAACTGGTCGGCAAGGTCGCCGATGGCCTCAAGGCAGCTGCGCTGGATATCGCCAGCGACGGCAAGGGTGGCAACACCGCCTACGTATTGACCGGCAAGACCCTACACCAGCTGGATCTGACCAGCGGCAAGCCCACCACCCTGGGCGACGTCGCCGATCTGCCGGACGGCATCATCGACATCGCCGTGCTGCCCGCGAAGTAAGATGAAAAAAGGCTGCGCCCATCGGGCGCAGCCTTTCGTTCAACGCATCGCAAACCTGGCGTCACTGCTCGGCGAATACCTCATCGAACAGATCGTTCATCGCCTTGAATGCTCGCGCGGCGACCACCGGATGGTATTCGTTGCGACCCGGCACGTTGGCCTTGGGGTTGGTGAACGAGTGCACGGCGCCGCCGTAGCTCACCAATTGCCAATCAGTCTTGGCTGCCTTCATCTCGGCGATGAAGCCGTCGACCTGCGCCTGCGGTACGGCAGGATCATCAGCCCCATGCAGTACCAGTACCGGCGCCTTGATGTTCTGGGCATCGGCCGGATTGGGCGTATCCAGATTGCCGTGGAAGGATACGAAGCCTTTCAGCGGCGCCCCAGAGCGCGCGAGTTCCAGCACCGTGCCGCCACCGAAGCAGAAGCCGATGGCTCCCAGCTTGCTCAGATCCAGTGCCACCTCGCCGTTCTGCGCCTTGAGTACCTCGACTGCAGCCTGCGCACGCTTACGCATCAGCGGGCGATCTGCACGTACGGCAGTGGCCGCGGCCCCTGCTTCTTCGGCATTGCTGGGACGAATGGATTTACCGTACATGTCGGCGACGAACACCACGTATTTGTCGCCTGCCGCGCGGGCGGCCTTGGCCACGGTGTCTTCATTCACCCCCATCCAGTTGGGAACGGCGAGCAGCCCAGGGCGCGGCGTGGTGACCGAATCGTCGTAAACCAGCACGCCTTCGAAGGCTTCGCCATCGATTTCGTACGCAACTGTCTTGGTCACGACCGCCGCATCGGCAAGACCAGCGAATGCGGCGCACAACAGGGGAACCAGTGTCTTCTTCTGCATGATGAGACCTGCCCTTGGCAATGGTAGGCCCCTAACAATAGCCTCACCTTCGACAATGACCAAGTCGAGAGGAGGCGGGTTTTAGACAGGAGATTTCAAGCGGCAGGTTATTCGGCCCAGCGTTCCTTGATCTGCAGAATCTCGGGCAAACAAGCGATGAACAGCTCGACCAGACGGGGATCGAAGTGGCGCCCACTCTGTTCACGCAGAAAACCGACTGCATCGTCCACGGACCAGGCCTGTTTGTAGGGGCGCACGCTGGTCAGCGCGTCGAACACATCGGCAATGGCGACGATGCGGCCCTCCAAGGGAATGTCCTCGCCACTCAGACCGTTGGGGTAGCCGCTGCCATCCCACTTCTCATGGTGCGACAGGGCAATGCGTTGCGCTGTGCGCAGCAGCCCCGAGCTGTGCTCGCCGATTATCCGCGCACCGATCTCCACGTGCTGGCGCATCACCTGCCACTCCTGCTCGTCGAGCTTGCCCGGCTTGCGCAGCACGGCGTCGGGAATACCGATCTTGCCGACATCGTGCATCGGTGCCGCATTGAGCAGTTCCTCGGCCGCGCTTTCGCTGAAACCGGCGGCCAGCGCCAGCACCTTGGAGAAATGGCTCATGCGAATGACGTGCAGGCCGGTCTCGTTGTCCTTGTACTCGGCGGCCATGCCCAGGCGCTGGACAATCTGCAGGCGAGTCTGTTTGAGCTCATCGACACGCACCAGCGACAGGTGAGTACGCACCCGGGCACGCACGATGGGCGGGCTGATCGGCTTGGTGATGTAGTCCACCGCACCAACTTCGAAGCCGTGTGCCTCATCCTCGACATCGCCCAGAGCGGTAACGAAGATCACCGGAATCGTCTTTAGCAGAGGGTTGGCCTTGAGCCGCTCGCATACCTCGTAACCGGTCATGCCCGGCATCATCACATCGAGCAGAATCAGGTCAGGCCGTTCACGTTCGGCCATCTCCAGCGCGCGCGAACCCTCCTTGGCGAACAGCAGGCGATAGTCCTCTTGCAGGATATGGCGCAGCACCTGCAGGTTAGTGGGTTCGTCATCGACCAGCAGCAACAGCGGACGAGTATCGGCAGCCAGGGTCATGATGGGGTCGTTTCCTCGTCTTGCAGTTGCAGCAACAGTTGATCGAGCACCAGCAGAGCCTGATCGAAATCGAAATCTTCCAGGGCCTGACGCATGTCGTTCAGCGCGGCGCCATAGGCTGTGCCCCTGGCGGCCTGCTCCATGACTGCAAGGGTTTCATCATCCAGGCCGCCCCGCTGTAGCGCCTGTCGCAGCTGACTTGCCTGTTCACGCAGCGAGGGCAAGTCGACGGCCGCGCTTTCAGCCGAAGATACGACTTCCGGTACCTGCGGCACCACGTCCTTGACCGTCAGTAGAGCCTGCTCGAGTTCCACGATCAGTGCAGGCAACGCCTGCTCGTCTCGCCTCTGAAAGGCCCGCTCGATCGACTGTCCAAGGCTGGCAAGGCTGCTCATGGCCAGGTTGCCGGCGGCGCCGTGCAAACGGTGCGCGAGCGCCTCGCCCTCGCGCCAGTCGCGCGCCGTCAGCAGGTGGCTGAGGCGTGCCGCCAGATCATGCTGTTCACCAATGAAGGTATTGATCGCCTGCGCCATACGCAGCGGCCCGCCCCACAGGCGGCTGCCACGGACCCAGTCGAACAGGCCATCGTCGGCAACCCGGGTGGCACTGACCACTGCGCTGGGTACATCGGTCAGCCCGAGCAGGCGGGCGATTTCCCAGAGCAGCGCGTTGACATCCAGTGGCTTCGAAGCAAAGCCATTCATACCCGAGTCCAGCGCTGCCTGACGATCCTGATCAAGCACGCTGGCGGTCAGGGCAATGATCGGAATCGGCTCTCGTGCCTCGGCGGCTTCCAGCTGGCGGATCCGCCGCGACGCTTCCAGACCGTCGACACCCGGCATCTGCACATCCATCAGGATCAGATCGAAACGTTGCTCGGTGAATGCCTGCAGTGCACCTTCACCATCGGCGACGCAGTGTACGCGATGGCCAAAATGCTCCAGGGTCAGTTGCAGCAGCTCGAGGTTCTGCGGCACGTCATCGGCCGCAAGAATGTTCAACTGCCCCAGCTCAGGCAGCACGGCACGTTGCTGCGAGGCCAGACGCTTGCCGGCACGCAGCGGCAACTCGACGCTGAAGCAGCTGCCCTGCCCTTCAGTACTTTCGACCCGCAAACGCCCCCCCATCAACTCGACCAACTGCCGGGAGATGGTGGTGCCGAGGCCGGTACCGCCAAAGCGGCGGCTCATCGAGGCATCAGCCTGAGCGAAAGGCTCGAAGATCTTCTCCAGGCGATCGGCTGCGATACCGATGCCGGTGTCCTTCACCGCCAGGCGCATTGCGCCCGGCTCACCCGTCACTTTCAGGCGAACCTCGCCGTGCAGGGTGAACTTGACCGCATTACCGAGCAGGTTGGTCAGGACCTGTTGCAAACGCAGTGGGTCACCACAGAAGAACTCGTTGGTCGTTGCCGGGTAATCCAGATGCAGCTGCAGGCCTTTGCTTTCGGCCGTCAGGCGCTGCGTCGCGAGTACCTGCTCGCACAGCTCACGCAGGGAGAAATCCAGTTGTTCCAGCTCGATGGCACCACGGTCGAGCTTCGCCGTGTCGAGGATGTCATTGAGCAAGCCCAGCAACGAACGCGACGAATGCTGCACGGTGCTCAGATGGCGACGTTGCTCGCTGGAAAGTGGCGTTTCCAGCAGCAGGTCGGTAAAGCCGATGATGGCATTCATCGGCGTACGAATTTCATGGCTCATGTTGGCCAGGAAGCTGCTGCGCGCGGCAGCGGCGGCTTCGGCGCGATCACGGGCAGCCCGCAGATCCTGTTCCATGACGCGGCGCGGGGTCAGGTCGGTCGCCAACTTGACGACCTTGAACGGCTTGCCGTCGGTATCGAGGATCGGGTTGTAGCTGGCCTGAATCCAGACTTCCCGCCCGCCCTTACCAAAGCGGTGATATTCACCTGCTCGAAAATGACCTGCACGCAGATCCACCCAACCCTGGCGATAAGCATCGCTTGCCACCAGTTCAGGATCGCAGAACATGCCGTGGTGGCGCCCTATCACCTCCACCTTGTCATAACCAAACAACGCCAGTGCATTGTCGTTGATGTCGAGGATATTGCCGTCGAGGTCGAACTCGATCAGTGCCATCGCCTTGCTGATCGCGGTGACCTTGCCTTCGTATTCGGCATTGCGCCGCTTGGTTTCGGTCTGGTCGAGCAATACACCATCGATCCAGCGCGGCACACCGTTTTCGTCGCAAACTGCGCTACCACTTTCCCAGATCCAGTGTTCCGCGCCATCGCGGTCGAACAAGCGGTATTCGACAACGTAGTTGCGGCCTTGCTCGATAGCCTGCATCACCTCGGCGGCGACTCGCTGATAGTCGTCCGGGTGATACATATCGGCAATCGAACAGCGGCGACTGATGAAATCATCCGCACTCCAACCGGTGAGGGGCTGCACCGCATCGCTGATAAATATCATGGTCCAGTCCTGATCCAGCGTGCAGCGGAACGACACACCAGGAATGTTGCTGATCAACGAACGGTACTGCTGCTCGCTGTCACGCAGGGCCTTCTCCATGGCTTGTCTTTCGCTGATATCGGCGACGAATACCACGAACAGCGGACGGCTGCCTGAATGGGTGATGCCAACGCTGATGCGCACCAATTTCTCTTCGCCGTCACGGGTCAGACACACCAGTTCCTGCTCACCGGCCGGCATCGTCAGGCGACCCGTTCTGAGGTAGTTCGCCAGCAGCACCTCCACCTGCTCGACATGGCGAGCAGGCATCAGTGAGCGCATGTGCATGCCCACCAACTCCTCCGGCGTCCAGCCGAACAGACGCGAGACCGCGCGATTGGCCGAGCGCAACGTGCCGGTGTGATCGACGGTGATGATGGCATCCAGAGCCGTGTCGAAGATCGAGCGCAAATGCTGCTCGCTGGCCTTGAGTTGAAGACTCATGCGGCGGTAGCGCAGCAGCGTATTGATCGCCACCACGAAGACTGTCAGAGCGACGGTCAGCAGCGTGATGGCAATGGCGATATAACCACTGTCGACCACCGCCATCGGAGCTTCGGACTCCGGCGTACCGACGAAACGCGCCGCAGCCATGCCGGTGTAGTGCATGCCACTGATCGCCAGGCCCATCACCAGGGCGCTGAGCAGAAGCGCCCAGAGGGTCGGCAAACGCCCCTCCAGACCGAAGCGTACCCACAACGCCAGAATGGCCAGGGCGACGGCAACGACGATGGACAGGGCGAACATCCAGGGGTCATAGCGCAGCAGCGGCGCCATCTGCATCGCCGCCATACCGCTGTAGTGCATGGCTCCGATACCAGCTCCGACCAGTACGCCCCCCACACACAGCTGCAACAGGCTCAAGTCACGCCGCGCCAGCAGGCTCAGCGCGACCCACGAAGCAGCCAGGCTCGGCAGCATCGACAGTAGCGTGATGCCCAGATCGAATCGCACCGCCGCACACAGCTCGAAGGCGAGCATGCCGAGAAAATGCATGGACCAGATGCCGCCGCCAAGAGCGAGCGAACCGGTGAGAATGGTGATTTGCCTGGCGACCGGATGCGAACTGTCGCGTGCTTCGCCAGCCAGCTGCAGCGCCATGCCGGCGGCGAATACAGCAATAGCCAGCGACAGCAGCACCAGGGACGTGTCGTAACTACTGAGCACAAGGACACTCGGGTCCGCGCCCATCAAGAAGAACAGCTCGAAAATCGACATACCACCCCAGGGCACTGCAGAAAGCCAGCCAATTGCCAGCATCTGAAACGACGGGGTCGCGCTTGTCAATTAAACCCGATCAATCGCGCGCATAGAAAAGCCCGCCGAAGCGGGCTTGTTCCACTACCTGACCTATCAGGCAGAAAGTTCCACCAACAACTTGTTCAGACGCTGCACGTAAGCGGCAGGATCTTTCAGGCTGTCACCAGCGGCCAACGCGGCCTGATCGAAGAGAATGTGCGACAGATCGGTGAAACGGTCCTCGTCCGGCTCGGCATCCAGACGTTCGATCAGCGGATGCGCAGGGTTGAACTCGAAGATCGGCTTGGCATCCGGAACCTTCTGCCCGCTGGCCTCGAGAATCTGGCGCATCTGCAGACCGAGATCCTGCTCACCGATGGCGAGAATCGCCGGCGAGTCGGTCAGTCGATGAGACACGCGAACCTCGGCGACCTGCTCGCCCAGGGCACCCTTGAGGCGTTCGATCAACCCCTCCTTGGCCTTGGCGACTTCTTCCTGCGCCTTCTTGTCCTCTTCCGAGTCCAGCTCACCCAGATCCAGGTCACCACGGGCCACGTCGACGAACTGCTTGCCGTCGAACTCGGTCAGGTAGCTCATCAGCCACTCATCGATACGATCGGTGAGCAGCAGCACTTCGATGCCCTTCTTGCGGAAGACTTCAAGGTGCGGGCTGTTCTTGATCTGCGCGTAGCTTTCACCAGTGAGGAAGTAGATCTTGTCCTGACCTTCCTTGATGCGGCCCAGGTAGTCAGCCAGCGAAACCGATTGCTCGTCGCCTTCGCCAGCAGTGGAGGCGAAACGCAACAGGCCGGCGATCTTCTCCTTGTTGGCGAAGTCTTCTGCCGGGCCTTCCTTGAGCACCTGGCCAAAGGCCTTCCAGAAGGTCTTGTAGTCGTCCGGCTTGTCCTTGGCCAGCTTCTCCAGCATGTCCAGCACGCGCTTGGTCAGCGCCGATTTCATCGAGTCGATGACCGGGCCGGACTGCAGGATCTCGCGGGAAACGTTCAGCGACAGGTCGTTGGAGTCGACCACACCTTTGATGAAGCGCAGGTACAACGGCAGGAACTGATCGGCCTGATCCATGATGAATACGCGCTGCACGTAGAGCTTGAGGCCCTTGGGCGCTTCGCGGTGGTACAGGTCGAACGGCGCACGGCCCGGCACGTAGAGCAGCGAGGTGTACTCCAGCTTGCCTTCGACCTTGTTGTGGCTCCAGCTCAGCGGGTTCTCGAAGTCATGGCCGACGTGCTTGTAGAACTCCTGGTACTCCTCGTCCTTGATCTCGGTACGCGGACGGGTCCACAGGGCGCTGGCGCGGTTGACGGTTTCCCACTCGACTTCGGCCGGCTTGTCTTCACTGTGATGCTCTTTCGGCAATTCGATGGGCAGCGCGATATGGTCGGAGTACTTCTTGACGATGTTGCGCAGGCGCCAGCCATCGGCGAACTCCTCTTCACCGCTCTTCAGATGCAGAACGATGCGGGTACCACGCTCGGCCTTTTCGACGGTGGCGACTTCGAACTCGCCTTCGCCTTTGGATGACCAATGCACGCCTTCGCTGGCCGGGCTACCGGCACGGCGGCTGAACACTTCGACCTCGTCGGCGACGATGAAGGCAGAATAGAAGCCCACACCGAACTGGCCGATCAGGTGCGAATCCTTCTTCTGGTCGCCGGAGAGATTTTTCAGGAAGTCGGCAGTGCCGGACTTGGCGATGGTGCCCAGGTGCGCGATGACTTCCTCGCGGCTCATACCGATACCGTTGTCTTCGAGGGTGACGGTCTTGGCATCCTTGTCGAACGACAGGCGGATCTTCAGTTCGGCGCCACCTTCGAGCAGCTCCGGCTTGGCCAGCGCTTCGAAACGCAGCTTGTCAGCGGCGTCTGACGCGTTGGAGATCAACTCGCGCAGGAAGATTTCCTTGTTCGAGTACAGGGAATGGATCATCAGGTGAAGCAGTTGCTTCACCTCGGTCTGGAAGCCCAGGGTTTCTTTTTGAGTTTCCACACTCATGGTCTGCTAACTCCATCTGTAGGACAGGAACCGCTATCGCGGCGATGACCTACAGATGGGGCCTGCTGGATGAATTTCAAGGGCTTGGAGCAGGCGCATCATCGTCTCGGGCAGGTAAAAACCACCCGCAAGCCGAATATGGCGGGTTGCACCCGCGCTACGGTTCCAGCAGTTCCAGGCGACCGATTTCTTCCGGTTTGAAACTGAAGCTGGCCTGGCCGCCGCCACTGCCCATTTGTTGACTGAGGCGAATGCTGCCATCGTCATCGACACCGACGAAACGCCCCTCCACCGTGCCGCCACTGGCGCGGCTCAGGCGCATGCTGAGGTTGCGGTACTGCTCCGGGTTCCGCTGCAAACGCGCCAGGCTGAAACGCTGACGACGGTCGACTGGACGACTCAGGCGCTCCTCGACGGCAGTCGCTTCAATTTGTTGTGTCAGTTGCTTGACCGCAACGGAGGGCAATGCCGGGAAGCGATCGCCCTCCACCATCCAGCCTTGCTCAGAGCGCTTGTGCAAACGAATTGGCAAGCGCTCGTTACGCCCGTCGATCTGCGCGTCAACCTGCAATTCCAGGGTATCGCCCTCGAAGGTGAACACCGGCAGTTTCAACTCGCGCACGTCGCGCGTAGCAAAACGTCGTTGCAGATAGTCCTGTAGGAGATGGGCGATGGTGTCATTGGAGTCGTACCGGGTATCGACCTTGCCATCCACATAGCGCAGGCGATCACGGTACAGCTCGACCCGGCCACTCAGGCTGGTCTTGAAGCGTGGCGGCATGACCAGATGGAAATCACCGACCAGTCGATTCGGTTCCTGCGGTTGCAGGTCCAGATGCAGGGTGTAGCCACGGCTCAGGCGACGCGCCTCGGGCAGATCCTGCTCCGGTAACAGCCAGCTCAGCTCGACCTCTGGCAGGTTACCGCTGTCCTGGGGCAGCACGTCGATACGTATAGGCCCCTCGACTGGCTGCGGCAGGCGGATACTCAGTTCGCGCAGGGCGAAAAAATCCAGGCCCTCGCGCAGCACCAATACGCCATCGATCAGCTCACCTTGCTGCGGGCGAAATGGCTGGCCGTTGAGCTCACCGTCCAGATCGATGGCCAGCTCTGCCGGCACTTGCACCTCGGGTTTGAGCCAGTCCAGACGGACGATCGCCGCCAGACGCTCGGCATCCTTGCTCGCCAGCAAGGTCAAACCCACCACCAGCGGGATGACGCCAAGCCCGATAAGAGTGACCGCGCTACGCGCTCGCCGCCAGTGGCGCACGATGTAGATCAAGGTGATCGGTGGGATCAGACTGCCCCAGCCCCACAACAGGCTGGTGGCGAACGCCCGCATGACCAGCCATACCAGACCGGCCAGCATCAGCACCAGGCCACCAATTATCAGCAACGCATCCATCTACAGGGTCCTTGTCATGATTTCGCTGCGCTGCCGATCCGCTCCAATTGCCGGGCAAGTCTCAACGACTCAGGGCTCATCGACCTTGAAGTGGGCACGGGCGGTGGCAATCGGTTCGGTCTGCTTGGTCTGCCAGGCGGTGATCGCCACGTTGGCCACCCGACGCCCCTGCCGCCAGACCTGGCACTGCGCATAGGTGTCACGATAATGGCCGGCGCGCAGGTAATCTATCGAGAAGTCGATGATTTTGGGCAAATGTGGAATGCCCATGAACATCAACAGATGGAGCATGGCTGCATGCTCCATGAAACCAGCGATTACGCCGCCATGCAGCGCCGGTAATACCGGGTTACCGATGCAGTCGCGGTTGGCTGGCAGACGAAAGACCATGTCGTCGCCCAGACGCAGGCATTCGATGCCCAGTAGCTTGGCGTAGGGGATCAGATTGATCAGCGGGTCATAATCGTTCTGCTGGTGCGCACGCGCTACCAGTTGCTCCAGACTCAGCTCGCTCATGCGCCACCGCCTTGCTGGATATTGCGCTTCAGCTCACCGCCGCCCTGCACGGCCTTGCCCATGCGCATGAAGGCACCGACCACGTGAGCAATTGGCTGCTCGGGGTCGTCCTGATAGGCATAGCCGCGAGTGAAGATAATGTTGGGCGTGACCCGATAACACTCGGCGAAGCCAAAGACGTCCTTGCCGGGCTCGGCCGGGTGCATGTAATCGATGCGCAAATCCAGGGTCGGGCATATTTCGAACTCCGGCAGCACGCAGACCGTGGAGATACCGCAGGTGGTGTCCATCAGCGTGGTAATGGCGCCACCATGGATCACACCGGTGTCCGGGTTGCCGACAATATGCGGCGCGTAGGGCAAGCGCAGCGTCAGTCCCTTGACATCGGCCGACTCGACACTCATGCCCAGCACCTGACAATGACGTAGCACGGCCAGAAACCGCTGCGCCCGCTCCTCGATCGACTGCTCACTCATCACACTGCTGCTCTGCCGCAAAAAAGGCTGCGCATGATAGCGCCTTGCTCCCGGACTAACACCCGTCCGGGGGCCAGCCTTCAAGGCCAAGGGAACTTATTGGCAGCGCCGACATTCGAAGTGACTGTGTGCTCTGGGGTAAGCCCAGCCACTTATAACTCTCACACATGGAGTGATGACCGTGAACAAACCTCTGACTTATGCCCTGCTGCTTGCCACTGCCCTGGGTCTCGCTGCCTGCGAGAAAACCCCGGAAGACAAGATGGAGTCGGCCAAGGAGTCAGTCTCCGAAGCGATGGAGAACCTGGGCGATGCCGCCAAAGACACCGGCGATGCCATCGAACAGAAGACCAACGAAGCCTTGGGTAATGAACCTACCACTGGCGAGAAAATTGAGGATGCGGCCAGCGATGCGGCCGACGCCATCGAGGATGCCGGCGACGAAGCCAAAGACGCTGTCGACGGCCAGTAACCTCCGCTGAAAATCAGGAAGGCCCGCAATGCGGGCCTTCTTTCATTTCAGCGCCGGGCTGATCATCAGCAGCAGGCTACAGGCCAAGCCCACCACCCATACCAGACTGCGCTGCCAGTGCAGATCCCTCCAATAGAACAGCAGATACAGCACCCGACTGACGACGAAGGTGACGGCAAGAATGTCGATCAGAAAGCCGTAGGTCTGCGTGGTGTGCGCCATCAGCACACCTGCCGCGAACAGCGGGAAAGCCTCGATACTATTCAAATGCGCCGCCAGGGCACGCGCGCCGAAACCCGTCAGACGCGCCTGCTGGGCACGCGGGTGATGGTTGTCATAACGACCACCGCCCTCCTCGGCCATGGCCCTGGCCACCGGGGCCTTGGCGATGAAGATCAACAAGGCGCTGATGAAGACACACCAGAACGGCAGGCTCATTCACTCTTCTCCTTGGCCACCTCGGCGGCCGGCGTTGGGGTATACACCATCACTTCCAGCACATCCGAGTGGAACTCGCGGCGATACAGCACCACGACCACGCCGGCAGTCACCAGCATGAAGAACCAGGGATTGATGAACCACGCCAGGGTTGCCATACCGAAATAGTAGGCGCGCAAACCGAAGTTGAACTGGTTGGCAGCCATCGAGATCACCCGTGCTGTGCGCTCTGCGAAAGCCTTGCGCTCCTGCTCGGTGACATGCCGCTCACCCACCATCGGCGCCGACCCCACCAGCACCGCTGCGAAGTTGTACTGGCGCATGCACCAGCTGAAGGTGAAGAAGGCATAGACGAAGATGATGCCCAGGCACAGCAACTTGATCTCGGACAGGCCACGACTGGCCTGTTGCACGAAAGGAATGTCGGCCAGCAGCGACAGGGCGCGGTCGGAGGCGCCCAGCACGGTGAGGATACCGGCCAGGATAATCAGCGTGCTGGAGGCGAAGAACGAGGCGTTGCGCTCGAGGTTACCGATCACGTTGGCGTCGGCAATGCGATTGTCACGCAGCAGCATGCGGCGCATCCAGTCTTCACGGTACAGGTGCAGGACGCTGGCCAGACAGGGTGTGGTTCGCGCCTTCGAGGAGGCATAGCGGGTGTAGCCGCCCCAGCACAGAACGAACCACAGTGCGGCCAGAAAATGAGGCAGGTACGGATAGCTGTTGAGCATGCCAACTCCTTGTAAGACTGCTGCGGATTATAGCCAGGCTGCCTGTTTTCTTGTTCGACAAAAAAGGCCGCCTCGTGGGCAGCCTTGTTTTGTTTCGAGGGTCTATTACGCAGTGGTAGCGCTCTGACGCAGGCCCAGAAGGCGGTCGAGCGCCACCACCAGAACCAGCGTCACCGCCACCGGCAGCAGCCAGCCCAGGCTCTGACCGGCCAGAGGCAGTTGCCCGAACCAGGCGGGGACCTTGTCGGCCCATGGGGTCGCGGCAACACCGTCGGCAACACCGAAGACCAGCGTAACGGCCATCACCGGCACGAAAACCAGCGCCTGGGAAACCCACAGGCGATCGGCCAGGCTCAATGCAACCAGCACGATAGCCAGCGGATACAGCCCCACCAGAACCGGAATCGAGAAACTGATCAGTTGGGTCAGGCCCTGATTGGCCACCACCAGGCTGAACAGACCGAAAACGATTACTACCGTTCGATAGGAAACCGGCAGCAGCTTGCTGAAGAACTCGCCGCAGGCAGTCAACAAGCCAACCGCGGTGGTCAGACAGGCCAGGGTGATGACCACCGCCAGCAGCAGGCTGCCGGGGGTGCCGAAGGTATGTTGCACGTAGGTGGTCAACACCTGCACGCCATTTTGCGCATCACCGGCGATGCCCTGGCTGGTAGCACCGAGATAGAACAGCGCCAGATACACCAGCGACAGACCGATGGCCGCGATAACGCCGGCAATTATCGAATAACGGGTCACCAGGCCTGCATCACTGACACCACGGTCGCGAATGGCGCTGGCGATCACGATGCCAAACACCAGCGCGCCCAGGGTATCCATGGTCAGGTAGCCCTGCAGGAAGCCCTGCACCAGCGGCGCTTCGCGGTAGCTCTCGGCTACCACGCCAATCTCGCCTGCCGGCGCGAACAGCGCAGCACCACCCAGCACCAGCAACGCTGCCAGCAGTACCGGCGTGATGAATTTGCCGATACGGTCGACCAGCTGGCCGGGATTGAGCGAGAGGAACAGCACGGCCGCGAAATACACCAGGGTATAGATCAGCAGCGGCGCCCCTTCGTTACCGGTGAACGGCGCAATGCCCATCTCGAAGGACACCACGGCGGTACGCGGCGTGGCGAACAGCGGACCGATGGCCAGGTAAACCGCTACAGCGAGGATTGCACCCGCCACCTTACCCAGAGGGGCGGTAAGCAGATCCATACCACCGCCCACTCGGGCCAGGGCAACCACAGTCAAAAGCGGCAAGCCGACGCCGGTCAGCAGGAAACCGAGTGCTGCGGGAAGCAGATTCTCCCCGGCGGCAAGACCAGCACTGGGCGGGAAGATTATATTGCCTGCGCCGAGAAACAACGCAAATGTCATGAAGCCGAGGGCCAGGAGGTCCGAGCCTTTCAAACGAGTCATAAAGGGAAATACCACAAGCAGGAAATCGAAGAGTTGCGGGGGTTTCCTTGAGGGATCGGGGAAACGTCGCCCGAGCGTTTGGCTCGAACCACTGCAAGCATCGCCGGGCGCTTGTGGCGCCACGGACACGATAAGGCGCGCATACTAACGAAAAGCGCCCGCCAGCAGCACAGTTGGCGGACGAGCTGTCGAACTGGCGTAACTGACTGTCGCATCGGCAAAAGTTATGGGAAATCTGACCGCCACACTTTCGCCCCCTACCTGGACCGCTCCTTATGGGTCTCGGCAGCTCGCTCACAGCGTAAGAAACCGAAAAATGAAAAAGGCCGCGAAAGCGGCCTTTGTCGTTGAGCGCGAGGCTTACTCGGCCAGGCGCCAGGTGGTACCGCCCTTACCATCTTCCAGCACCACACCCATGGCGGTGAGCTGGTCGCGGATGCGGTCGCTTTCTGCCCAGTTCTTCTCCGCACGGGCTTGCAGGCGCGCGGCGATCAGCGCATCGACCTCTGCTGCATCGACCTTGCCGGCAGCACCGGCCTGGAGGAAGGCCTCTGGCTCCAGTTGCAGCACGCCAAGCACGCTGGCCAGTTGCTTTAGCTGGGCAGCCAGGCCGGCAGCGGCCTGCACATCGGACTCCCGCAGGCGGTTGACCTCACGGATCATCTCGAACAGCACGGCGCAGGCTTCCGGCGAGTTGAAATCGTCGTCCATCGCCGCGCCGAAGCGCTCGACGAATTCCTCGCCACCGGCAGGCGCGGCTTCCGGCAAGCCTTTGAGGCCGTTGTAGAAACGCTCCAGGGCGCCCTTGGCTTCCTTGAGGCTCTCTTCCGAGTAGTTGATCGGGCTGCGGTAGTGACTGGACACCAGCAGGTAGCGCACCACCTCCGGGTGGTACTTCTCCAGCACCTCGCGAATGGTGAAGAAGTTGCCCAGGCTCTTGGACATCTTCTCGCCATCCACACGCACCGCGCCGGCGTGCATCCAGGCATTGGCGTACTGCTTACCGGTGGCCGCCTCGCTCTGCGCGATCTCGTTCTCGTGGTGCGGGAACACCAGATCCGGGCCGCCGCCATGAATGTCGAAGGTCTCGCCCAGGCAGCAGGTGGACATCACTGAGCACTCGATATGCCAGCCCGGACGCCCTGCGCCCCAGGGCGACTCCCAGCTAGGTTCGCCCGGCTTGACGCCCTTCCACAGGACGAAGTCCAACGGGTCTTCCTTGGCCTCGTCGACCTCGATGCGCGCACCGATCTTCAGGTCTTCGATCTTCTTGCGCGACAGTTTGCCGTAACCAACGAACTTGCCGACGCGGTAGTACACGTCGCCATTACCCGGCGCGTAGGCAAAGCCCTTGTCGATCAGGGTCTGGATCATCTGGTGCATGCCGGCGATATGGCCGGTGGCACGCGGCTCGATGTCCGGGCGCAGCACGCTCAGGCGCGCCTCGTCCTCGTGCATGGCCGCGATCATGCGCTCGACCAATGCCTCGAAAGGCTCGCCGTTCTCGTTGGCACGGCGGATGATCTTGTCGTCGATGTCGGTGATATTGCGCACATAGGTCACGTCATAGCCGCGCTGACGCAGCCAGCGGGTGACCACGTCGAAGGCGACCATCACCCGGGCATGACCGATGTGGCAGAAGTCATAGACGGTCATGCCGCACACGTACATGCGCACGCTATTGCCTTCCAGCGGCTTGAACGGTTCCTTGACCTTGCTCAGCGTGTTGTAGATCGACAGTGCCATTACTGACCCCACGAATCGCGCAGCGTAACGGTACGGTTGAACACCAGCGCGTCAGCGGTCGAATCCTTGTCCAGGCAGAAGTAACCTTCACGCTCGAACTGGAAGCGGTCGTCAGCGCTGGCCTTGGCCAGGGATGGCTCAGCGCGGCAGCCGGTAAGCACCACCAGCGATTCCGGATTGATGTTGTCGAGGAAGCTGCCGCCCTCTTCGCTCTTCTCCGGGTTGGCCGAGCGGAACAGACGGTCGTACAGGCGTACTTCGCACTCGACGCTCTCGGCAGCCGGCACCCAGTGGATCACACCCTTGACCTTGCGGCCTTCGGGGTTCTTGCCCAGGGTGTTCTCGTCATAGCTGCAACGCAGTTCGACGATATTGCCGGCAGCGTCCTTGATGGCTTCGTCGGCGCGAATCACGTAGCTGCCACGCAGGCGCACTTCGCCGCCAGGGATCAGGCGCTTGAAGCCGTCCGGCGGGGTTTCCTCGAAATCGCTGGCGTCGATGTAGATCTCGCGGGAGAACGGCAGCACGCGTACACCCATGTCCTGCTTGGGATGGCGCGCCAGCTCCAGATTCTCGACCTGACCTTCCGGGTAGTTGGTGATCACCACCTTCAGCGGCTTGAGCACGCACATGGCGCGCGCAGCGTTGGCATCCAGGTCGTCACGGATGGCGAACTCGAGCATGCCGATATCCACCAGGCCGCCGGCGCGGTTGACGCCGATCATGTCGCAGAAGGCGCGAATCGACGCCGGGGTATAGCCACGACGACGGTACCCGGACAGCGTCGACATGCGCGGGTCATCCCAACCATTGACGTGACCTTCGTCGACCAACTGCTTGAGCTTGCGCTTGCTGGTGATGGTGTAGTTCAGGTTCAGGCGGGCGAATTCGTACTGACGCGGCTGCGCCGGCACCGGCAGGTTGGCCAGGAACCACTCGTACAGCGGGCGGTGATCCTCGAACTCCAGGGTGCAGATGGAGTGGGTGATGCCCTCGATGGCGTCCGACTGGCCGTGGGTGAAGTCGTAGCTCGGGTAGATGCACCACTTGTCACCGGTCTGGTGGTGATGGGCGTGGCGAATGCGATAGAGAATCGGGTCGCGCAGGTTGATGTTCGGCGAAGCCATGTCGATCTTGGCGCGCAGCGAACGTGCACCGTCCGGGAACTCACCGGCTTTCATGCGTGCGAACAGGTCGAGGTTCTCTTCCACGGAGCGCTCGCGGAACGGGCTGTTCTTCCCGGGCTCGTTCAGGCTGCCGCGGTATTCACGCATCTCTTCGGCATTGAGGTCGCAGACGAAGGCCTTGCCGGCCTTGATCAGCTCGATGGCCCAAGCGTGCAGTTGGTCGAAATAATTGGAGGCGTAGCGCTCCTCGCCGGCCCACTTGAAGCCCAGCCACTCGACATCGGCCTTGATCGCGTCGATGTATTCCTGATCTTCCTTGGCCGGATTGGTGTCGTCGAAACGCAGGTTGCACTGGCCGCCGAACTCTTCGGCCAGGCCAAAGTTCAGGCAGATGCTCTTGGCATGGCCGATGTGCAGGTAGCCGTTGGGCTCCGGCGGGAAGCGGGTCACGATCTTGGCGTGCTTGCCGCTGTCCAGATCAGCCTGGACGATGGGGCGCAGGAAGTTGGCAGCTTTTTCGACGGTAGGCTTGCTCATGGTGTCCTTAACAATACTGGCGCGGCACAGGGTAGGCCGCTTCGGGCAAAGTCCGTATCATAACCAACCTGTCAAGCCCCTGACAGGGTGCATGCCAACCTGCCAGGGCTGTTCACCCACGAGCCTGCGGCTCGAATCTGCCTCATCACGGATACGATCATGATCAAACTACACACCAACCACGGCGTCATCACCCTGAACCTGTTCGCCGACAAGGCCCCGGAAACCGTGGCCAACTTCGAGCAATACGTGAAGGAAGGCCATTACGACGGCACCATCTTCCACCGCGTGATCGGCAACTTCATGATCCAGGGCGGCGGTTTTGAGCCAGGCATGAAGCAGAAGCCGACCCGCGCACCGATCAAGAACGAAGCCAACAACGGCGTCGCCAACAAGGTCGGCACCATCGCCATGGCCCGCACCATGGAGCCGCATTCGGCCAGCGCGCAGTTCTTCATCAACGTCGCCGACAACGCTTTCCTCAATCACAGCGCACCGACCGTTCAGGGCTGGGGCTACGCCGTATTCGGTGAAGTCGTCGAAGGCATGGACGTGGTCGAGAAGATCAAGGGCGTCGCCACCACCATGAAATCCGGCCACCAGGACGTACCGGTCGACGACGTGATCATCGAGAAGGCCGAAGTCGTCTGACAGACCGACGAAAAACTACTGCGCTAGGCGATGCGTCGTTGCGGCCGGCCTCGGGCTGCTCATTTACAGCCCGTAAACTCCGCGCCCTCGGCCACCCGCGCCTAGCCTAGCCGTCGCTCGCTACCTTTTTCATCGGTCTGTTGAACGAAATGATCCTGCTGATCTCCGATCTGCACCTCGAAGAGAAACGCCCGGACATCACCCGGGCGTTTCTGCATTTTCTCGCCACGCGCGCGCGCCAGGCCGAGGCGCTGTATATCCTCGGCGACTTCTTCGAAGTCTGGATCGGCGGCGACGGCATGACGCCCTTCCAGCACGAGATCGCCCGCGCTCTGCGTGAGCTGAGTGATGCCGGCACGCCCATCTACCTGATGCACGGTAATCGCGACTTCCTTATCGGCAAGGCGTTCTGCCGCGAAGCGGGCTGCACCCTGTTGAGTGATCCGCACAAACTGCAGGTGAATGGCGAGCCGGTACTGCTGATGCACGGCGACAGCCTGTGCACCCTCGATGTCGGCTACATGAAGCTGCGCCGCTGGCTGCGCAATCCGCTGTCGCTGCTGATCCTGCGCAACCTGCCACTGAGCACGCGACAGAAGCTGGCGCGCAAGCTGCGCAACGAAAGCCGCGCACAGACGCGGATGAAAGCCAGCGAGATTGTCGACGTCACGCCAGAGGAAGTGGTCAAGGTGATGGCCGCGCATGGTGTGCGCACGCTGATCCATGGCCACACCCACAGGCCGGCCGTGCATGAGCTGGAGGTAAACGGCCAACCGGCACGGCGCATCGTGCTGGGGGACTGGGATCGCCAAGGCTGGGCATTGCAGGTCGACGAAACGGGCTTCAACCAGGCGCCGTTCGAACTGACGCCAGCCTGACCGTAGCCCGGATGAAATCCGGGGGATCTTTCGATAAATCCCCGGATTTCATCCGGGCTACGACTGCAGGGCTTTGCTCCCCTCTCCCGCTTGCGGGAGAGGGGCTGGGGGAGAGGGCAACAGCGTAGGCTGAAGCCCCCTCTCCCCCCCTTCGGGCACCCTCATCCCGCAAGCGGGAGAGGGTCATCAGATGGCCGCTTCGCGACTACTTTATGCGGGCACGCCACTATGGAAACGGAACTGCTCATCTGGCGTGGTGATCAGCTCCTGCTCCACTGCGCGCACCACCTCGATACGCGCATCCACGTCGGCCGCGTCGCCATACAGGTAGGCAAGCTTGAGATAACCGCGGTAGTGACGCCCTTCGCTCTCCAGCAATCCGGCGTAGAACTTGGCCAGTTCGGCATCCAGGCGTGGTACCAGGGCCGCGAAGCGTTCGCAGGAGCGCGCCTCGATGAAGGCGCCCACCACCAGCACATCCACCAGCCGCTCCACTTCGCCACCGCGCAGCAACGCGCGCAGGCCGGCCGCGTAACGCGAGGCGGAAACATGACGGACCTCGATGCCACGCCCGCGGATGATCTTGCTCACCTGCTCGAAGTGCACCAGCTCCTCACGAGCCAAACGCGACATTCTCGCGGTCAATTCGGTCTTGGTCAGGTAGCGCCCCATCAGGCTCAGGGCCGTCTGCGCTGCCTTGTACTCCAGGTTGCGGTGGTCGAGCAGGAGGATTTCCTGCTGGCGCAGGGCCTCGTCCAGCCAGGCATCCGGCGTGGCGACGCCACCGAGAAACCCGAGAATTTCCTGCAGAATCGACACAGGTTCTTCACCGTTAGTCGGAATTTGCTCGGCATTTGACATCATATTTGAAGCGCTCTAGGTGCTGGCGAGGTTGAAAATGGCGGGCCATTATACGAGTGGCAGGTCGGACGACCAGCACGCCGTTGATGCAGGTCAACAAGCCGCTGGCAACGACGCACCTATAGTTGAATAAGCGCTATTCATTCTCAGGGAGACGACCATGCAAGCGATCCGTAGCATTCTGGTGGTGATGGAGCCCCAGCACCCCGAAGGCCTCGCACTGAAGCGGGCAAAACTGATAGCGGGAGTCACCCAGTCGCATCTGCACCTGCTGGTCTGCGACAAGAAAGGCGACCACAGCGCCTGGCTCAGCGATCTCAGCAGCACCCTCGGTGAAGAAGGTTTCAGCGTCTCCACTCAGCAGTCCTGGCATGACAACCCGCACCAGACCATCATCGCCGTGCAGCAGGCTGAAGGCTGTGGATTGGTGATCAAGCAACATCTGCCGGACAACCCGCTGAAAAAGGCCCTGCTCACCCCGGAAGACTGGAAGCTGCTGCGCTACTGCCCGGGTCCGGTGCTGATGGTCAAGACCGAGCGCCCCTGGATGGGCGGCAACATCCTCGCCGCCGTGGACGTGGGCAACGCCGATGGCGAACACCGCACCCTGCATGCCGGGATCATCAGCCATGGCTACGACATTGCCGGCCTGGCCAAAGGCACCCTGCACGTGACTACCGCGCATCCGACACCGATGCTGTCGGCAGCCGACCCGACCTTCCAGCTCAAGGAAACCATCGAGGCGCGCTACCGCGAGCAGTGCCGCAGCTTCCAGGCCGAGTACGACATCAGCGATGAGCGCCTGCATGTACTCGAAGGCCCGGCCGACGTGGTAATTCCGCAGGTTGCCCATCAACTCGACGCGGCGGTCACGGTGATCGGCACCGTCGCGCGCACCGGGCTTTCCGGCGCACTGATCGGCAACACGGCCGAAGTCATACTCGACGCACTGGAAAGTGATGTGCTGGTGCTCAAGCCGGACGAAATCATCGCCCACCTCGAAGAGTTGGTGGCGCAACGCTGACCGGTGCCTGAAACGAAAATGCCGCTCCGGAACGAGCGGCATTTTTACCTGCACAGAGGGCTAGACCCTCAGCTCCAAGCCTTCGCGCAGAAACTTCGGCGCAATGTAGCGCTCGTAATGCGCCTCGGAGAGCAGAAAGAACTCCCTGTCGATGGCATCGCGCAACTCAGGCAGCGCCCAGTAGCGAAACTCGGGCAGCAGCACCATGCCGTAGGCTTCCAGCTGATTGATCACCCGCGCGCCCCGCGCGATCAGCTGATAGGCCCAGCAATAAGGCGATTGCTGCGGCACGAAGCGGATCTGCCGCTGCTCCAGTTGCCCGCGCAGACGCTGCTCGTCGAACACCTCCACCTTGGCGGTCATCACCTGCACCAGCAACACTTCCAGCCGCGTCCACACCGCACGCTTCTCGTCGTCGTTGTAACTGTTCCAGTTGATCACCTCATGGTGGAAGCGCTTGCAACCGCGGCACACGACATCGCCGTAAACGGTCGAACACAGCCCCACACAAGGCGTCTTGATGCGCTGATTGGACATGGCAAAACAGAATAGACAGCAGAATGGCCTGGCATCTTAGCCCTTTGTCTAATCCAGATCACCCCTGCCGACAGGCCACCGAAAACTACCTGCGTTGGCACTACAGCGTTAAAAATGGCCTCAAAATGCTCATTTAGAACAGCTGAACTGCACTTTTTCGGCCTTTTTTGCTTTGTATTGCCTGCCTCGACCACATTTTCAGCAGCCTGCCGACACGGGGACATCGGCTTAACTTTATCTGCGCTTTCCATTAGAATCGGCCCGCCTTTTACGGCGCCAATGTCCGTTGGAAGCTGTTTTCAAAGCGTCACGAGCACAGTCGATCCTGCAGGTACGATGGCGACGCAGCCACTTGGAGTCCCCCCGAGCGTCTGCGTCAGCCCTCATCAGAAACCGTCCTGCCGGCGTAAAACTTTGAAAGCAGCTTCTACAAGAGACTCATGAAACCTCGGCTGATCGGCTCATAAAGTCGAAAAGCGCCTGGTCATGAGTATCTGGATCGCGTCCCGGACAACCCTTTGGGACCACTGATGAGGGTAATAACTGTGCTTGAAGCCTATCGCAAACACGTAGCAGAGCGTGCCGCTCAGGGTATCGTGCCCCAGCCGCTGAACGCCGAACAAACCGCAGGCCTGGTCGAGCTGCTGAAAAACCCGCCGGCTGGCGAAGAAGAATTCCTCGTAGACCTGATCACCAACCGCGTACCGCCAGGCGTGGACGAAGCGGCCTACGTCAAGGCCGGTTTCCTCTCTGCCGTCGCCAAGGGCGAAGCCACCTCTCCGCTGATCAGCAAGCAACGCGCTGTCGAGCTGCTGGGTACCATGCAGGGCGGCTACAACATCGCCACCATGGTCGAGCTGCTGGACGATGCCGCCCTGGGCACCGTTGCCGCCGAACAACTCAAGCACACCCTGCTGATGTTCGACGCCTTCCACGACGTCGCCGAAAAAGCCAAGGCTGGCAACGCCAACGCCAAGGCCGTGCTGCAGTCCTGGGCCGATGGCGAGTGGTTCACCAACAAGCCGGCCATCGCCGAGAAATACAGCCTGGCCGTGTTCAAGGTGCCTGGCGAAACCAACACCGACGATCTGTCCCCTGCCCCGGACGCCTGGTCGCGCCCTGACATCCCGCTGCACGCCCTGGCCATGCTGAAAATGGCTCGCGACGGCATCGTGCCGGAGCAGCAAGGCGCCATCGGCCCGCTGAAGCAGATCGAAGAGATCAAGGCCAAGGGTTTCCCGGTTGCCTACGTCGGTGACGTGGTCGGTACCGGATCGTCCCGTAAGTCCGCCACCAACTCGGTGCTGTGGTTCTTCGGTGATGACATTCCGTACGTTCCGAACAAGCGCGCTGGCGGCTTCTGCTTCGGCACCAAGATCGCCCCGATCTTCTACAACACCATGGAAGATGCCGGCGCCCTGCCGATCGAGTTCGACGTATCGAACATCAACATGGGCGATGTGATCGATGTCTACCCGTACGCCGGCAAAGTCTGCAAGCACGGCACCGACGACGTCATCACCACCTTCGAACTGAAAACCCCGGTGCTGCTAGACGAAGTCCGCGCTGGCGGCCGTATCCCGCTGATCGTCGGCCGTGGCCTGACCGAGAAGGCGCGTGCCGAACTGGGCCTGGGCGCTTCCGACCTGTTCAAGAAGCCGGACCAGCCTGCTGCCAGCACCAAGGGTTTCACCCTGGCGCAAAAAATGGTCGGCAAGGCCTGCGGCGTCGAAGGCGTCCGTCCGGGCACCTACTGCGAACCGAAGATGACCACCGTCGGCTCCCAGGACACCACTGGCCCGATGACCCGCGACGAGCTGAAAGACCTGGCTTGCCTGGGCTTCTCGGCTGACCTGGTGATGCAGTCCTTCTGCCACACCGCGGCCTATCCGAAGCCGATCGACGTGACCACCCACCACACCCTGCCGGATTTCATCCGCACCCGTGGCGGCGTGTCCCTGCGTCCGGGCGACGGCATCATCCACAGCTGGCTGAACCGCATGCTGCTGCCGGACACCGTCGGCACCGGTGGCGACTCGCACACCCGCTTCCCGATCGGCATCAGCTTCCCGGCCGGTTCCGGCCTGGTCGCCTTCGCTGCCGCCACCGGCGTCATGCCGCTGGACATGCCGGAATCCGTTCTGGTGCGCTTCAAGGGCAAGATGCAACCGGGTATCACCCTGCGTGACCTGGTCCATGCCATCCCTTACTACGCCATCCAGAAAGGCCTGCTGACCGTCGAGAAGAAGGGCAAGAAGAACATCTTCTCCGGCCGTATCCTCGAGATCGAAGGCCTGGACAACCTGACCGTCGAGCAGGCGTTCGAGCTGTCCGATGCCTCCGCCGAGCGTTCGGCTGCCGGTTGCACCATCAAGCTGCCGGAAGCCGCCATCGCCGAATACCTGCAGTCCAACATCACCCTGCTGCGCTGGATGATCAGCGAAGGCTACGGTGATGCCCGTACCCTGGAGCGTCGTGCTCAGGCGATGGAAGCCTGGCTGGCCAACCCGGTACTGATGGAAGCCGACAAGGACGCCGAGTACGCCGAAGTCATCGAAATCGACCTGAGCCAGCTCAACGAGCCGGTACTGTGCGCCCCGAACGACCCGGACGACGCCCGCCTGCTGTCCACCGTGGCTGGCGACAAGATCGACGAAGTGTTCATCGGTTCGTGCATGACCAACATCGGTCACTTCCGCGCTGCCGGTAAGCTGCTGGACAAGGTCAAGGGCGGTATCCCGACCCGTCTGTGGCTGTCGCCGCCGACCAAGATGGATGCTCACCAGCTGACCGAAGAAGGCTACTACGGCATCTACGGCAAGGCCGGTGCACGTATGGAGATGCCGGGCTGCTCGCTGTGCATGGGTAACCAGGCACGTGTGGCTGCCAACTCCACCGTGGTATCGACTTCCACCCGTAACTTCCCGAACCGTCTGGGCGATGGCGCCAACGTGTACCTGGCCTCTGCCGAACTGGCAGCGGTCGCTTCGATTCTCGGCAAGCTGCCGACCGTCGAGGAGTACATGGTTTACGCCAAGGATATCGACAGCATGGCTGGCGACATCTACCGCTACCTGAGCTTCGACCAGATCGCCGACTTCCGCGAAGCGGCGGCGAACGCCAAGATCCCGGTCGTTCAGGCCTGATCAAAGCGTCGTAGAAAAAGCCCCGCCTAGTGCGGGGCTTTTTTATGCACGCACACACGGGCCTTTTGCCGCACCCGGCTTGCAGCCAGTGCGCCACCGTCTACCTTCTGAAATGGGAGCCCCCAGATCATCATTCAGGAGCACGTCATGAAACCATGGATCATCGCCGTCCTGTGTCTGTTCGGCCTGGCCGGTTGCAGCAGCGAGTACATCATCACCACTACCGATGGCCAGATGCTCACCAGCGACGGCAAGCCGGAACTGGACAAGGACACCGGCATGCTCGAATTCACCGATAGCGAGGGCCGCAAGCAGCAGATACCGCAAAGCAGCGTGAAGCAGATGCTGGAGCGCTGAACGCCTCATCCAACAGCGCATGCTCTGCGCACTGGCATATGCCTTGCTTTCTCTACGTACAGTGAGCCTCTCCGGCGACGGACAAGGCCCGAACGACAATGGCGTCGTATCCGAACTCGGCCCTTTACGGCGGTGATCGGTACGACGCCTTTTTTGTGGGCCACCCGCACAGCCCTGCAAACCTAAGCCGGCGGCTCGGAACCTAATGCGTGGATGAAGGAAGTGACATGAGCGAACAGCATATCCCTCGCGGCGACGCACTGGCCTGGGTCGGCGGCAGCGATGCACCGGAAAAGAGCGTGCTGAACATCGGCTTCATGGCCCTGAGCGATTCCGCCTCGGTGATAGTCGCGGCCACCCAGGGCTTTGCCGAAAAATACGGGCTGAGTCTAAAACTGCGACGCCAGGCCTCCTGGGCCGGCCTGCGCGACCGCCTGCTCAGCGGCGAGCTGGACGCCGCCCACAGCCTGTATGGTTTGATCTATGGGGTCCAGCTCGGCCTCGGTGGTGCAGCGGCAACCGACATGGCGGTGCTCATGGGGCTGAACCAGAATGGCCAGAGCATCAACCTGTCGCACACGCTGCAAAGCGCCGGCGTGACCAGCGGTGAAGCACTGCACCAGCATGTGCACCAGAACAGAGCAAGACTGACCTTCGCGCAGACCTTCCCCACCGGCACCCATGCCATGTGGCTTTACTACTGGCTGGCCAGCCAGGGCATCCATCCGCTGCGCGACGTGGACAGCGTGGTGGTGCCACCGCCGCAGATGATCGAACACCTCGAGGCCAAGCGCATCGACGGCTTCTGCGTCGGCGAACCCTGGACCGCCAAGGCCGTCGATGAACAACTCGGCTGTACCGTTACCACCATCCAGGCAATCTGGCCGGATCACCCGGAAAAGGTGCTGGGCTGCACCCGCGCCTTCGCCGAACAGAACCCCAATACCGCCCGTGCGCTGATCATGGCGGTGCTCGACGCCGCACGCTTCATCGATGACAACGAGGAAAACAAGCGCAGCACCGCCCTGCTGCTCAGCGGCAGCGAATACGTCAACGCGCCGGTCTCGGCGATCACCCCACGCTTTCTCGGCCAGTATCAGGACGGCCTCGGCCACGCCTGGCAGGACGAGCATCCGCTGCGCTTTCATGCCGGCGGCCTGGTCAACCAGCCCTACCTGTCCGATGCCATGTGGTTCATGACCCAATTCCGCCGTTGGGGCCTGCTACGCAAGGACCCCGACTACCTGGGCGTGGCCCGCCAGGTGCAGCAACTGGCCCTGTACCGCGAAGCCGCTACGGCGCTGGGAATTGCCGTGCCGGGCGAGATGCGCAGCTCCATCCTGCAGGACGGCACCTGCTGGGACGGCAGCGCCCCTGCCGCGTACGCGCGCAGCTTCCGCCTCCATGCCCTGGCCGACAGCCCGGCTGTCGCCCTGTAACCGCCGGGAGATTCATCGATGCTGCGTATCCTTCTGATCAACGACACCCCGAAGAAGGTCGGCCGCCTCAAGTGCGCGCTGATCGAGGCCGGCTTCGAGGTCATCGACGAATCCGGGCTGACCATCGACCTGCCGGAGCGGGTAGAGGCCGTGCGCCCCGACGTTATTCTGATCGACACCGAGTCCCCTGGCCGCGACGTGATGGAACAGGTGGTACTGGTCAGCCGTGACCAACCGCGTCCAATCGTCATGTTCACCGACGAACACGACCCCAGCGTGATGCGCCAGGCAATCCAGAGTGGCGTCAGCGCCTACATCGTCGAAGGCATCCATGCCCAGCGCCTGCAACCCATCCTCGACGTCGCCATGGCCCGTTTCGAGAGCGATCAGGCATTGCGCGCCCAGCTCCAGGCACGCGATGCCCAACTGGCCGAACGCAAGCGCGTCGAACTGGCCAAGGGCCTGCTGATGAAGATGAAGAGCTGCAATGAGGAAGAGGCCTATACGCTGATGCGCCGGCAGGCCATGAGTCGCCAGCAGAAGCTGATTCAGGTGGCCGAACAGATCATTGCGATGCATGACATGTTGGGTGGTTGAGCAACTGTACCGCTAATACAGTGCACTGTATCGGTTCAGACTGTATCACTCAGTCAACTGTAGCAGCCGCCTTCGTTGGCGCCTGTGTATGCCGCGCTCTGCAGGGCTCGGCTAGGGTAGACAGCCCCTAGCCGAGGATTCCCTCATGACCGAACACGACCTGCTGGTCGAAGCCGACCGCCGCGCCCTGGCCTACCTGGACGGCATCCCCACGCGCCGGGTCTTCCCCGACGCCTCAGCCATCACCGCCCTGGCCACCTTCGACCGGTCCCTGCCAGAGCAAGGCCATGCTGCCGATCAGGTACTCTGCCAGCTCGACGAAATTGGCTCACCAGCCACCGTGGCGAGTAATGCCGCGCGTTACTTCGGCTTCGTCATCGGCGCGACGCTGCCAGTGGCAGCAGCTGCCGAACGCCTGGTACTGGCCTGGGATCAATGCGCCTCGTCTTTCGACAATTCTCCAGTCGCTGATCGGCTGGAGAAAATTGCCGGACGCTGGGTCTGCCAAGCACTGGGGCTACCGGATCAGAGCGCCGTGGGATTTGGCACCAGTGCGACCGCCTGCACCCTGGCCTGTATTTCTGCCGCACGGCGCGTGCTGCTGGCACGCCAGGGCTGGGATTTTGATGGCGACGGATTACTCGGCGCACCACAGATCCGCGTCGTACTCGCAGAAACGGCGCACATCACGGTGAAGAAAGCACTGCGCGTGCTCGGTTTCGGCATGAACCACCTGCATTATGCGCCCGTGGACGAGTACGGGCGTATCGACCCGGCCCGACTCCCTGAACTGGATGAACGCACGCTATTGATATTGCAGGCCGGCGAGGTCAACACCGGCGAGTTCGACCGTTTTGCCGAACTGATTGCCATCGCCCGCGAGGCTAACGCCTGGGTGCATGTCGACGGCGCATTCGGCCTATGGGCGCGAGCCTCATCCTCAGCGCATTTGCTTGAGGGCGTCGAGCTGGCAGATAGCTGGACGACCGATGGACACAAGTGGCTGAACACCCCTTACGACAGTGCCATGGCGATCTGTCGTGACGCCGATGAACTGGCCGCCGCGATGAACAGCGATGCTGCCTACGCCTCGGCAAGCAAGGATGCGCAGAAGAACCTGACACTGGAGTTCTCTCGTCGCGCCCGTGGCATCGCCATCTGGGCGGCCCTGGCCAACCTGGGCCGCACCGGCCTGCAAGCGATGATCGACCGCCATATCCGCCAGGCTGAAGAACTGGCCAACACATTACGTAACGCCGGCTATCAGGTACTGAACCGGGTTGTGCTGAACCAGGTATTGGTGCGTGGCGATACGGACGAACAGACCATCGCCATTCGCCAAGCAGCCCAGGCATCTGGCGAAGTCTGGTTCGGCCCGACCGTCTGGCAGGGGCGCCCCGCCTTTCGCCTGAGCCTTTGCTCCTGGCGTACCGAAGACGCCGATGTGGAGGCACTGGGCGCCTTGCTGCTGCGCTTGAAAGATGAGTTGAGCTGAATCGACTGATTCGCTGTTTTAGCCTGCAACTGCGCTGGACAGCGCAGTTCGGCAACCCTTATCTTTAGCGCCGGCCACCGCAGTGGCCAACGTCGCTCGGACGGTTCCGGGCGCTTACGTATCCGAGGAAATCATGGCTGACAACGCCAAGCGCCGCTTTGCGCGCATCGATCGTCTCCCCCCCTACGTCTTCAACATTACCGCCGAACTCAAGATGGCCGCACGCCGTCGCGGTGAAGACATCATCGACTTCTCCATGGGCAACCCCGACGGCGCGACTCCACCGCACATCGTTGAAAAGCTCGTGCAGGTCGCCCAGCGTGAAGACACCCACGGATACTCCACCTCCCGCGGTATTCCTCGCCTGCGCCGTGCCATCTCGCGCTGGTACAAGGACCGCTACGACGTGGAGATCGATCCGGAAAGCGAAGCCATCGTCACCATCGGCTCCAAGGAAGGCCTGGCGCACCTGATGCTGGCCACCCTGGACCACGGTGACACCGTACTGGTGCCCAACCCCAGCTACCCGATCCACATCTACGGCGCGGTGATCGCCGGCGCTCAGGTACGCTCTGTACCGCTGGTACCGGGCGTGGACTTCTTCGCCGAGCTGGAACGGGCGATTCGCGAGTCGATCCCCAAGCCGAAGATGATGATCCTCGGCTTCCCCTCCAACCCCACCGCGCAGTGCGTGGAGCTGGATTTCTTCGAGCGCGTGGTCACCCTAGCCAAGCAGTACGATGTGCTGGTGATTCACGATCTGGCCTACGCTGACATCGTCTACGACGGCTGGAAAGCGCCGTCGATCATGCAGGTGCCGGGCGCCAAGGACATCGCGGTGGAGTTCTTCACCCTGTCCAAGAGCTACAACATGGCCGGCTGGCGCATCGGCTTCATGGTCGGCAATCCCGAGCTGGTCAGCGCCCTGGCACGGATCAAGAGCTACCACGACTACGGCACCTTCACCCCGCTGCAGGTCGCGGCCATCGCCGCGCTGGAAGGTGACCAGCAGTGCGTGCGCGATATCGCCGAACAGTACCGGCAACGCCGCAACCTGCTGGTCAAGGGCCTGCACGAGATCGGCTGGATGGTGGAGAAGCCCAAAGCCTCGATGTACATCTGGGCCAAGATTCCCGACGCCTATGCTCATCTTGGCTCGCTGGAGTTCGCCAAGAAGCTGCTGGCAGAAGCCAAGGTCTGCGTTTCGCCCGGCCTGGGTTTTGGCGACTATGGCGACGACCATGTGCGCTTCGCCCTGATCGAGAACCAGGACCGTAGCCGTCAGGCGCTGCGCGGCATCAAGGCGATGTTCCGCGCAGACGGCCTACTGCCGGGTAAGCCGGCCAAAACCGAGACCGAGTAAGTATTGAAGGGCGCCGTGAGGCGCCCTTTCTGCATGGGCACGGAAACCGACAAGTTCTGCGACAATTCATGACGTTACGCACGCCAAGCGGTAGTTTCGAGCAATTGCCCGCCAGAGTGAACGCCCGTACACTGCGCGCCCCTTCCCTGACGGTTCTCCCCAATGCTTTACGTCTTGCGCATGCTGCTGATGGGCGTGCATTTCATCCTGGCCGGCCTGCTTGGCCTGCTGCTCGGCCTGTGCCGCCCGTTCAACCCCGACAACAGCCGCCTCTGCGCACGTCTCTATTCGCTGCCCGCCCTATGCCTGCTGCGCCTGAAGCTGAAGACCGACGTACGCCCGCTTTTAGAACACCAGCGCTCCTGCGTGATCATCGCCAACCACCAGTCCAACTTCGATCTCTACGTGCTTGGCCGCGTGGTACCGGAGCGCACCGTGAGCATCGGCAAGAAGAGCCTCAAGTGGGTGCCATTCTTCGGTCAGCTCTACTGGCTGGCCGGTAACGTGCTGATCGATCGCAGCAATGCCGTAGCCGCCAAACGCGCAATGCTGACGACCACCGAAACCCTGCGCAATCGCGACACTTCGATCTGGGTCTTCCCGGAAGGCACGCGCAACCTTGGCCGAGGCCTGCTGCCGTTCAAGAAAGGCGCGTTTCAGATGGCGATCACGGCCGGTGTTCCGATCATCCCGGTGTGCGTGAGCAACTACAGCAAAGCCATGCGCCTGAATCGCTGGAACAGCGGCCGCATCCTGATTCGCTCGCTGCCGGCAATTCCTACTGCCGGCCTGAGCCTGGACGACATGCCCGCGCTGATGGAGCGTTGTCAGCAGGCCATGAGCGAATGCATCAACAGCATGGACAAGGAGCTGGCATCTGCGTGAAGCGTGACGCGGGGTGCCGGAGCGAGCAGGCAACCCGCGCCTGCTATCAAATCCATCGATAGTTACTCTGCAGAACATCCATTATTCAATCGAAATGACTTCGACGATTCTGTGCCCACACCCACTCCGGACCTGGAGCACAGAACATGTCCCGCCTCTCTCAAGCTGCCCGCAACGGCGCCCTCGCTGCCATCGGCCTGTACCTGATCAGCACCTCGACGGTGCTGGTCGTGAGTTACGCTACCTTGCAGCCAAGCACTCCAACCTTTGAACAACCAGGCCCACTGCACAGCCTGATCACGCATTTGCCCGCCCTGCTCGGCACGCTCTCGCAGGGATGAGGGAACGGCCATGATCAGAACCCAACGCACTCGCCTGCTGATGCTTGCCAGTCTGTCCCTGCTGACCACCCTGCTCGCACTCAGTGGTATTGGTAAAGGCTCGGCTGGCGCCGTGGCGCGCAATATCGAGTGCAGCCACAAATTGGCTCACCACCTGGACCTGGCCGAGAGTCTCAAGCGGCAACGTAGCAGCCCACCGCCAAGCAGAAGCGAACAGCTCTCGCCTTACTTCGTGCTCACCCAGCAGGTATGAAAAAGCCCGGCAAACCGGGCTTTTTCATGAATCGAATCAGGCTCAGGCCTTGCTTTCCTTGCCTTGAGCGACAAAGCGCATCATCCACTCAGCCACTGCACTGCCCTGCTGCGAATGCTTGAGGCTGTCCACGCCCTGCTGATAGACCTGCTCACCGAGATGCTGCTGGCGCAGATCGAGCAATGCCCGCGAGTAGTCGTGAACGAACTCTGGATGCCCCTGGAAGCACAGCACCTGATCCTCGATGTGGTAGGCGCCAATCGGGCAGAAGTCACTGGAAGCCAGCAGCGTGGCCTTCTCTGGCAGGCGGGTGACCTGATCCTGGTGGCTGATCAACAGTTGCAGCTCGTCCAGAGCCGGGCTCATCCACTCGGGCTTGCCTGCCAGACGATAACTGTGCACGCCAACGCCCCAACCCTGTTCGGCACGCTCGGCCTTGCCGCCAAGCAGCAGCGCCAGCAGTTGATGGCCAAAACAGATGCCCAGCAGCTTGTCGCCGCGCTTGTAGCGCTCGAGCAGATACTCCTTGAGGGTCTGAATCCAGGGATCGCTGCCGAAAGAATCCGCCTTGCTGCCGGTCACCAGATAGGCATCGAATTTCTCGCTATCGGGCGGGTAATGCCCTTCCACCACGTTGTAGACACTGAACTCTGCCGTGACCGGCTGTTGAGCGAACAGCTGCTCGAACATGTGGCCATAACCCTGGTACTGGTCGACCAGTTCGGGGCGGAGGATGTCAGTTTCCAGGATGCAGATACGCAGCGACATGAGGTTTCCTGTGGTGAACACGCGGGCGGGTGATTTGTGCGTTTTTCTTAACACATCATGCAGCCCAATGAAATAGCGCCATAACCCTGAAAACCGATAGAAGTGCCGCATGCCAGGCTCTGAGAGGAGCCCGACTCTCGTCAAGAAAATTTGACAACCTGCCGAACGAGCCCCAGCCAGGCGCCGTTAGCGCATGAGCGAGCCAAGACCTCAGGACCACCCTAACGACCTGATTGATTAGAAAATGCTCAGCAGGTCACAGCCCGAGGACCCATGAACGACGAACGGCTGATCAAAAAATGAACTACAGCGCTTACCATTGCTCTCATAGTCGTGGGCCTTCCCCCGGCTCGAGCACAAACCCTGTCCATCGCTCCATCGCCCCCCCGAATCTGGAAGATTCCTTGACTGCAAGAGATTGCGTCGGTGGTTTGCTATTGTCCAGATAAAAGAGGTTTTCTGCAGTTAATAATTACCAGAAAGTGATTAGCGATCAGTAACCACACACAAAACAAAGTCAGTGCCAATTAAATATGCTCTGACGCATGGTTATTTTTATTTATTTTTGCAGAGTCCGAGGTATTTACATGGACCTTTACACACTTCTAATTTCCGCTCTCCAAAACAAAGAAGCAATGGAACTATTACGTTTAGGGATCATTTATATACACCTCATCGCCTGCTGCGTTGCCATTGGTTTGATACTAACCAGCGATATCGCCATGATTAAGCAGCTGCTTAAAGGTGAAGGCGCAAAACAGTGTCGCGAACACCTGGCACATCTGAAAAGCGTGGTCGGCATCTCACTTATTGCCCTATGGATCAGTGGCATCGCCATCATTGCGCTAGACGCCTCCAGCGCCGGCATGCAGTACTTCATGAACCCCAAACTGCAAGCCAAGATCAGTATTGTCGTGCTATTGACCCTCAATGGTATGGTCTTGCACAACTCGATACTGCCAGCTCTGCAAAAAACCGGGTCTTTGCTCAAGCTGTCAGCGAACATGCGTCACCTGGCCATTTTTTCTGGCGCACTGTCCGGTGTTTCCTGGTTCTACGCGGCCCTTCTCGGCGTTGGCCGACCGCTGGCCTGGAAGTATTCACTGGTCGAACTAACAGTAGCCTATCCCCTTATGATTATCGGCGGAACTCTGGCTATGGTGGCACTCACCAACTGGTCGATGAACCGCAGCGAAAGGCATCATCATAACTGGATGCAGAGCAACTACGCTTTGGCTACTCGCTAAGACAAAACATGAACAGGGATGTTCATAAGCACCGCCCCCACAATAACTTAACCCTCATATAACCGCTCACCACGCAAACATTGGTTTTCCCGCCAAAGGCCGCCGCGTAGCGTCTTATCAGTACGCTCGATAGTCATCATAAATACCTTTCACTTCTGCGCCTCATGCATGTGCCGGATGATTTCGTCATCGGGCCCTGCCCACTTGCACAGAAGGAAATCGATCATGAGCATCTACGCCGCACTCGCCAGTTTCGCCGCCGCCTCCGCCTTCCAGACCGTCGCACCGGTTCGTCCCGAGCAGGCTGCCGCCGCAGCCCGCGACGCTCGTCCGCGCTGACACGACCCAGGAGAGCAGCCATGCATAGCCAACTCAGCCTGGACGCCTACGGCGTCACCTACGCTCACCTGCAAGATGGCAGCCTGCAATTCGAAACCGAAGCCGCTCTGCAGCTCGATGATGGCAGCATGCTGACCCTGCGCATGCCTACCCGACACAGCGAGATGCTGGCGATCCACGAGGCCGTGTGCATTCGCCAGGGATGGTGCCAGGCGGCGTGAAGTCTCGATGGTCTAGACTCCTCCGGGTATCTTCAACGGAAAGAGGAACCAGACCATGCATACACGCAACCTGATCGCCCTGCTCGCAGGCAGTTTCCTGTTGGCTGGTAACGCCCTGGCGGATCGCCCCGGCAGTGACTGGATCAGCATCGAGGACGCCCTGAGCAAGGCCCGTGCAGCCGGTTATACCGAACTGCACAAGATCGAAGCCGACAATGATGGCTACTGGGAGGGCGAAGGTCTGAAAGAAGATGGCCGCCTTCACGAATTCCGTATCGACGGCAAGAGCGGTACAGTGATTCGCGACCAGTTGGACGATTGACTCAGCCAGCCAATGAGAAACGGCCCTTTCGGGCCGTTTCTGCATCCGTAGGGTGCGCCGTGCGCACCTGGGACACTCCGCTTGAGCGGTGCGCATGGCGCACCCTACAAGGGCGGCTCAGAACGTCTCGCCCTTGGCCGCCTTGTCCAGCAACAACGCTGGCGGCAGGAAACGCTCGCCGTACTGCTCGGCCAGGTACTGCGCACGGGCGACGAAATCCCTCACCCCGTACTGGTTGATGAACTGCAGCGCACCGCCAGTCCAGGCGGCGAAGCCGATGCCGAAGATCGAGCCGATATTGGCGTCGGCCACCGATTTCAGTACGCCCTCTTCCACGCAGCGCACCGTCTCGATGGCCTGGATGAACAGGATGCGGTCGCGCACGTCCTCCTGCGAAATCTGCGCATCGGCTTTCTCGAAGCGCGCCTTGAGCTCGGGCCACAGGTACTTCTTGCCACCCGCCGGGTAATCGTAGAAACCACTCCCGGCCGCCTTGCCCGGACGCTTGTACTCATTGAGCATCAGATCGATCACGGCAAAGGCCGGGTGCTCGGGGATGGATTTGCCCTCGGCCGCCAGATCCTTGATGGTCTGCTGGCGGATGTGATTCATCAGGCTCATCGATACTTCGTCGCTGATCGCCAGCGGGCCGACCGGCATGCCGGCCTTGCGCGCCTCGTTCTCGATCATCGCCGCGCTGACGCCTTCACCGAGCATGGCCAGGCCTTCGTTGGTGAAGGTGCCGAATACCCGCGAGGTGAAGAAGCCGCGGCTGTCGTTGACCACGATGGGGGTCTTCTTGATCTGCATGACGAAGTCGAAGCCACGCGCCAGCGTCTCGTCACTGGTCTTCTCACCACGGATGATCTCCACCAGCGGCATCTTGTCCACCGGGCTGAAGAAATGCAGGCCGATGAATTTCTCCGGTTTGGCCACGGCAGTCGCCAGGCCGGAGATCGGTAGCGTCGAGGTGTTGGAGGCGATGACCGCGTCGCTCAGCGCAGCGGCCTCGGCGGCAGCGGTGACCTTGCTCTTGAGCGCACGATCCTCGAACACGGCTTCGATGATCAGGTCGCAGCCGGCAAAATCCGCCTCGCTGTCGGTCGCTTTGATCAGCGCCAGGAAGGCTTCGCGCTGCTCGGCCGTCATGTGGCCCTTGCTCACTTTCTTGTCGAGCAGCTTGGCCGAGTAGCCCTTGCCCTTCTCCGCCGCGTCGAGGGACACATCCTTGAGCACCACCTCGATACCAGCGGCCGCTGACACGTAGGCAATGCCGGCGCCCATCATACCGGCACCAAGCACGCCGACCTTCTTCGTCTGGGTTTTCGGATAGCCCTGTGGGCGCGAGCCGCCGGCGTTGATCTCGTTCAGTTGGAACCAGAAGGTGCCGATCATGTTCTTCGCCACCTGGCCGCAGGTCAGCTCGGTGAAGTAGCGCGCCTCGATGATCTGCGCGGTGTCGAAATCGACCTGCGCACCTTCTACGGCCGCGCACATGATCTTCTCCGGCGCCGGGAAGCAGCCCTTGGTCTTGTCGCGCAGCACGCTCGGGGCGATGGCCAGCATCTGCGCCACGTTCGGCGAACTCGGCGTGCCGCCGGGGATCTTGTAGCCCTGCACGTCCCACGGCTGCTTGGCCGCCGGGTTGGCGGCGATCCAGGCGCGGGCTTTGGCCAGCATCTCCTCACGGTCGCTGGCCAGATCGTGGATCAGGCCGGCCTTGAGCGCTGCGTCCGGGCGCACCTTCTTGCCTTCGGCCAGGTACGGCAGGGCCTTTTCCAGGCCAAGCAGGCGCACCATGCGCACTACCCCACCGCCGCCCGGCAGCAGGCCGAGGGTGACTTCCGGCAGGCCGAGCTGGACGTGGCTCTGGTTCAGCGCGATGCGGTGGTGGCAGGCCAAGGCGATTTCCCAGCCGCCGCCCAGCGCTGCGCCGTTGATGGCGGCAACCACCGGCTTGCCGAGGGTTTCCAGGCGGCGCAGCTGGCCCTTGATCTTCAGAATCATCTCGTAGAAGCCCTGGGCCTCGGCCTGGGTTACCTTGATCAGTTCATTGAGGTCGCCGCCGGCGAAGAAGGTCTTCTTCGCCGAGGTGACGATCACCCCGGTGATCGAGTCCTTTTCGGCCTCCAGGCGGTCGACGATCTGGCCCATGGCCTCGCGGTAGACCGCGTTCATGGTATTGGCGCTCTGGCCGGGCATGTCCATGGTCAGGACGACGATATTGTCCTGGCCTTTTTCGTAACGGATGGCGTCAGTCATTTTTGTATTCTCTTCCCAAAGCTGTGGGAGCTGCGTAGGGCGGTTGCAACCCGCCAGCACACGAATGGCGGGTTGCGCCCGCCCTACCGATCAGATACGTTCGATGATGGTGGCTATACCCATGCCGCCGCCCACGCAGAGGGTGGCAAGGCCGTAGCGCAACTGGCGCTTCTCCAGTTCATCGAGCAGTGTGCCGAGGATCGCGCAGCCGGTGGCGCCCAGCGGGTGGCCCATGGCGATGGAACCGCCGTTGACGTTGACCTTGTCCTCGCTCACGCCCATGTCCTTCATGAACTTCATGACAACGGAGGCAAAAGCCTCGTTGACCTCGAACAGGTCGATGTCGTCGATGGAGAGTCCCGCCTTGGCCAGCGCCTTGCGCGTGGCCGGCGCCGGGCCGGTGAGCATGATGGTCGGGTCGGTGCTGGTCACCGCCGTGGCGACGATGCGCGCGCGCGGCTTCAGGCCCAGTTCCTTGCCCTTGGCCGCCGAGCCGATCAGCATCAGCGCCGCGCCGTCGACGATGCCGGAGCTGTTGCCCGGCGTATGCACGTGCTCGATGCGCTCGACATGGCTGTAGACGCGCAGTGCAGTGGAGTCGAAGCCCATCTGCCCCATCATCTCGAAGCTCGGCTTGAGCTTGCCGAGGCCTTCCAGAGTCGAATCGCCACGGATGAATTCGTCATGGTCGAGCAGCACGATGCCGTTCTGGTCGATCACCGGCACCAGCGACCTGGCGAACGAGCCATCGGCGCTGGCGCGCGCCGCCTTCTGCTGCGAGCGCAGGGCGAAGGCATCGACATCGGCGCGGCTGAAACCCTCCAGGGTGGCGATCAGGTCGGCACCGATACCCTGCGGTACGAAATTGGTGTGGATGTTGGTTTCCGGGTCCATCACCCAGGCGCCGCCGTCCGAGCCCATTGGCACGCGCGACATGGACTCCACGCCACCGACCACCACCAGATCCTCGAAGCCGGAGCGCACCTTCATCGCGCCCATGTTCACCGCCTCCAGGCCCGAGGCGCAGAAGCGGTTGAGCTGCACGCCGGCGACGCTAACGTCCCAGTCCGCGACCATGGCGGCGGTCTTGGCGATATCGGCGCCCTGATCGCCCACGGGCGTCACGCAGCCCAGCACGATGTCGTCGACCTGGCTGGTATCCAGATCGTTGCGCGTTTGCAGGGCATTGAGCAGGCCGGCAATCAGCTGAACCGGCTTGACGCTGTACAGCGCGCCGTCCTTCTTGCCCTTGCCACGCGGTGTGCGCAGCGCATCGAAAATATATGCTTCGGTCATGGCGTCCTCGGAGACTGATACGGCGCTGGCGGAACATCACAGACCGGCCGCGCCTGTTCTTATTGAGCCTGACTACCATAGCGCTGGCACATCAGCGCTCAATGACCTAAGCGCTCAGCACCATTGACCGCTGAGCTCAGACGAATGGTCGCTTGCTCGAACTGACAGCTGCAAGGGCGAGCAAGCTGTCTGCTTCAAGGCCTGCATTGTTCTGGAGGATGTCGCACATAGCCCCAGCTTCCTAACAGCACTTCGTTAGCAACCAAACCATCTAAGGAAACTGTGACGCCAGCCCTAGAGTTACTTCTACGCCCGTATAGAAAAACGGGTGCAGGGAACCGTCGCCGGGTCATGCCGGGGCGGGCAATCAAAGCAACGCCCAGGTGTGACGCAGCAGCCTGCCGCATGGTGATGCAGGCTCCCGGTGCCACCCCCATAACAACAAAAGGCATGCAGCCATGTTCAAACAGCCGAAATATCGCCAGGCTGGCGTAATACTTTTCGCCACGGCAATCATCCTGATCCTTCCCAATCTGACCCGTCTGGTCAGCTGACTTTATACTTCCCCGCTGCTGCGCCGACGCCGTAGTGCGCTCAGTGCAGGGCGGGCGCTTGCTTGTGGACGGCGTGCTGACTTCGGGCAAAGATAGGCAAAAGCCCCCTGCCCTGGAGCCGGACATGCGTTTTCTCATTTTGTTGAGCAGCCTGCTCACCTTTCTTGGCGCCCAGGCTGAAGAAATCGATCAAGCCGCCGCTCTGGCCACCCTGCAACGGGCCGACAGCCTGCTTATCGACGTACGCAGCAGCGAAGAATTTTCCGCTGGCGCCCTGCCTGGCGCCATTCGCATCGGTCATGACGAGATCGCTGCGCAGATCGCCAGCATCGCACCGGACAAGGACCGGCCTCTGGTGCTCTATTGCCGCAGCGGTCGCCGCTCGGGACTGGCCAAGCAAAGCCTGGAGAACCTGGGTTACCGCCAGGTGATCAATGCCGGCGCTTATGACGATCTGCTACCTCTGCTGGAGGCCGAGGAGTGAGGGCTCTGCTACTTGCACTATTGGTTCTGGGCGGCACAGCGCAGGCGGCGCAGCTTGAGATACATCTGAGCGGCGGGCAACGCAATTGGAGCAGCAGCGAGTTGCTCAGTCACCCGCAGGCACGTGACATTCAGATAGACGAAGACGTGAGTTACAAGCGGCCCATGCGTTACCGAGCCGTGCCCATAAGCGCCCTGCTGGACGACGTAACCGCTGGCGACCACCTGCAGGCCGTGGCCCTCGACGGCTTTGCTGCCGAACTGCCGGCCGCCACCCTGCTGGCGCGCGAGGGTGCCAAGGCGTGGCTGGCCATCGAGGATCCACAACGCCCCTGGCCACCGCTGGCCAAGGATAAGCCCAGCGCCGGTCCCTTCTATCTGGTCTGGACCGATCCGGCCGCCAGCCAGATCGGCCCGGAGCAGTGGCCCTTCCAGGTCGCCCGGATTCGCCAGCTCGCCACTGTTGAACAACGCTTCCCTGCCTTGCTGCCGGCAATGGACGCCAGCGCCGAGATCCGTGCCGGCTTCGCCGCGTATCAGAAGAACTGCATGGCCTGCCACCGACTCAATGGTGCTGGCGACGCCGAGTTCGGCCCGGACCTTAACATTCCGTACAACCCGACCGAATACTTCACCGGCGATTTCCTGCGCCAGTACATCCGCAACCCGCAGAGCCTGCGCCGCTGGCCGCAGGGGCGCATGCCGGGGTTTAGCGAGCAGGCGCTCAACGCCATGGAACTGGAGCAACTGATCGGCTATCTGCAGCATATGGCGCAACGCAAGACCACACGCTAGGACGACTGCATGCATCGCAGCAGATTGGGCAACATCGTCATCGACTGCAATACAGGCGACCTGCTGGCCGAGGCCCGATTCTGGAGCCAGGCGCTGGGCTATCCGCTGCCGGAGAAAATCGACGGCGACAGCCCGTTCATTCAGCTACAGACCCCGCCGGGAGAGGTACAGGTGATCATCCAGCGCGTACAGCACGAGGCTCGCGCCCATCTGGATATCGATACCGATTCGATCACCGATGAAGTCACGCGCCTAGAACGCCTCGGCGCCACGGTCGTAACCCGCAAGGACGCCTGGGTGGTGATGCAGGCACCAGGCGGTCATCGCTTCTGCGTCGGCAGCCCTTATCGCGCCGGCTTCGACGAACACGCCAACCACTGGAGCACGAGTAAGAATGGAAAGACCTGAATTCACGGACGAAGAACGCGCCCTGATCCTGGCGGTCGCCAGCGGCAGCGACAGCAAGGTCGAGCGCCTCCTCGGGCACCTGCCCTGGATCGCGCCGGGCATCGCCTTCATAGCCTACGGAGTGGTAACAGAGCAACTGCATGCAGTCGCCATCGGCGCCCTGTCGATCCTCCTCTACCAGCTCTGGGGGCTGGCCCAGGAGTTGCGGTATTCGGCGCTCTACGCGTCAATCTTCCGCAAGATCGCCCGACAGCTGAGTGAGCCGACGCACGCCGCGCCACAAGATCCGCCCGCGCCGCTATAGCAATTACTGCTGGCGCACCTGCAACAACGGCGCAACCTGCACCTGTGCGTGCATCTGCTCGCAACCACCGCCTCGGCGCATGCCACGCACCGGGCAGGCATCGAGGTAGTCCAGACCGACCGCCAGCTTGAGGTGCCGCTCCGGGCGCGCCAGGCAATTGGTCACGTCGAAGCTGTACCAGGCGTCCCCCACCCAGGCCTCGGCCCAGGCATGGCTGGCCAGGTGCTCGGCATCGTCGGTGTAGAGATAGCCCGACACATAGCGCGCCGGCACACCGAGGCTGCGCGCGCAGGCGAGGAAAGTATGAGTGTGATCCTGGCAGACGCCACGGCGACCGGCGAAGGCCTCGGCGGCACTGGTGTCCACCTCGGTGATGCCTGGCTGGTAGGCGATATGAGCATTGAGCGCATGCATCAGATCGATCAGGCCGTTGCGATCCGCGCGAGCCTTGCTCTGCTGCGCGGCGAATTCGCGGATGGCGTCGTCGGCCTGGGTCAGGCGAGTGAAACGCAGGAACGGTAACGCCGACTGGCGCTCGTGCTCGGCCTCGCAGCTTTCGTCGATCTCCACCTGGCCGCGGGCGCCGATGACGATGGACTCGTGGGGCTCGTCCAGGGTCAGCACATGCAGAATGTTGCCGTAGGGGTCGAGCTGGGCATGCACCGGGCGCGGTAAGTCGAGCTGCCAGCTGAGCACCTGCTGGCGCTCGCTGTCGTGTGGGGTCAGGCGCAGGTACTGGATGCTGGCGCGTACCTGATCATCGTAACAATAGGTGGTGTCATGGCTGATCGAGAGTCTCATGCGACCTCCAGGTAGGACGTATGGATGGTGTTGCCCAACTGGCGTACCAGCAGGATGAAGTCGGTGAGCCAGGCGTGCAGGCCTTCGTCGAGCACTTCATCGATACTGGTGTAGCGCAGCCGCGCATCCAGTTCGGCGGCCAGGCGCTGTGCCGGGCGACCGTTCTCTCCGGGTAGACCGGAAAGCATCAGGTTGAGTTCTTCCATGCAGGCACGCAGCGAGCGCGGCACGTCCGGACGTAGCAGCAGCAGTTCGGCGACCTTGCGCGTGCGTGGCGAGCCGCGGTAGCTCTCGGCGAAGGCCTCGAACGAGGACAGCGCGCGCAGCAACGCACTCCATTGGTAGTAACTGCGCGCCGTGCGCTCCTCCAGCTCGTCGATCTCCTCGCCAAGCATTTCGTAGCGCGCATCGAGCAGGCGCAGGGTGTTGTCGGCACGCTCGATGAAGGTGCCCAAGCGGATGAAGCGATAGGCCTCACCACGCATGATGGTGCCGAAGGTGGCACCACGGAACAGGTGCGAGCGCTCCTTGACCCACTCGCAGAAGCGGCTGATGCCGTAGCGGCCCAGGCCCTGCTCGGCAATGCCGCGCATCTCCAGCCAGGTGGCGTTGATGTTTTCCCACATGTCCGCGGTGATCCGCCCGCGCACCGCATGCGCGTTGCTGCGCGCAGCTTGCAGGCAGCAGTAGATGCTGCCGGGGTTGCTCGCATCGAGAGCGAAGAAGTGCAGCATGCGCTCGCCGTGCAGCGGACCGTGGCGCTCCAGGTAGTCGTCCAGGGTGCCGGTGATCAGCAGCGGCATAGCCAACTCATCTAGGCCATCGCCACGGCCGTCCTGCGGCATCAGTGACAGCGAATAGCTGACGTCGAGCATGCGCGCCAGGTTCTCGGCACGCTCCAGGTAGCGCGACATCCAGTACAGGTCGGAGGCAGTTCTCGAAAGCATGGGTCAGTCCTCCACCACCCAGGTGTCCTTGGTACCGCCGCCTTGCGACGAATTGACCACCAGCGAGCCCTCGCGCAGTGCTACGCGCGTCAGGCCGCCGGGCACCAGGCGGGTTTCGCGACCGGTCAGGACGAACGGGCGCAGGTCGATATGGCGCGGGGCGATGCCGCGTTCGACGAAGGTCGGACAGGTGGACAGGCACAGCGTCGGCTGGGCGATATAGGCCTCCGGTTTGGCCATCAACCGCGCGCGGAAGTTCTCGATCTCGGCCTTGCTCGCCGCCGGGCCGACCAGCATGCCGTAGCCGCCCGAGCCTTGAGTCTCCTTGACCACCAGTTCGGACAGGTTGGCCAGCACGTGGGACAGCTCCTCCGGCTTGCGACACTGCCAGGTGGGTACGTTCTTGAGGATCGGCTCCTCGTCCAGATAGAAGCGGATCATGTCGCCGACATAGGGGTAGATCGACTTGTCGTCGGCCACGCCGGTGCCGATGGCGTTGGCCAGCACCACGTTGCGTGAGCGATAGGCCGACAGCAGCCCCGCGACGCCGAGCATCGAATCAGGATTGAAAGCCAGTGGATCGAGGAAGGCGTCATCGAGGCGGCGATAGATCACGTCCACCTGCCGCGCGCCGGCGGTGGTGCGCATGTAAACCTTGTCGTCACGCACGAACAGGTCAGCGCCTTCCACCAGCTCCACACCCATCTCGCGGGCAAGGAAGGCGTGTTCGAAGTAGGCGCTGTTGAAGCGGCCCGGCGTCAGCACCACCACCGTGGGGTTGTCCAGCGGGCTGGAACTCTTCAGCGCGTCGAGCAGCAGGTTCGGGTAGTGGTCCACCGGCGCCACGCGCTGAGCGGCGAACAGCTCGGGGAACAGGCGCATCATCATCTTGCGGTCTTCGAGCATGTAGCTCACGCCGCTGGGGGTGCGCAGGTTGTCTTCCAGTACGTAGTAGCTGCCGTCGCCGTCACGTACCAGGTCGACCCCAGCGATGTGCGCGTAGATGTCGCGGTGCAGGTCGAGGCCCTGCATGGCCATCTGGTAGCCCTCGTTGGCCAGCACCTGCTCAGCCGGGATGATCCCCGCCTTGATGATGCGCTGGTCATGGTAAAGATCGGCGAGGAACAGGTTGAGCGCCTGCACGCGCTGGATGCAGCCGCGTTCGACGATGCGCCATTCGCTGGCGGGGATGGAGCGAGGAATGATGTCGAAAGGAATCAGGCGTTCGGTGCCTTGATCGTCACCATAGAGGGTGAACGTGATACCAGCTCTGTGGAACAGGAGATCCGCCTCTCGGCGGCGCTGGGCCAGCAGATCGTCGGGGGTGTCGGCCAGCCAGCGGGCGAACTCCCGATAATGCGGGCGGACTGCACCGCTCGCGTCGTACATCTCGTCATAAAAGGTGCGGGCCATGCCGTACTCCTTGTCACCCGGACTTGCAGCATCCTCTGCAAGGCCCGAGCCAGCACAATTAATCCTTTAATTTCAAACAGATACCAACAACACCCAAACAAAGCGCACCACAATGGTGCTGCGCAATGTTTCTGTCACGTGGCGCCGCCCCATTGCGTGGCACAGCAAAATCCCACTGGCCATGGGCAGTTCGCGGTGAAGGCAAAAAGTCTGTAGCCCCTTACCCTGTCGCGAACTCGGACACGTACCTGTCACATTGCGTGACCGACCGGTCAAGCGCAACCGCTTTTGCAGCCGTCACGCTCGTAAAAACGTGTCTGAATGAGAGGTAGCCCGAATGAAGTTCAGGAGCGGGCTCCTGGGGTGTACGCATGCGAAGCCCCGCTTCAGCTTACGCCCAGAAAATCGGTGATGACCCGAGTGGCAGTCTCGAGATGCTGCTCATGACTGAAACCGGAAGCCTTCAATGGCTTGAGGTCATGGTCACCTGCCTCCAGCCAGTGCAGCTCGATAGCTGCTGACAGGTTGTAACCGGCCACGGCTTCGCGGTTACCCAGGGCATCGCGCTCACCCTGAACGATCAGAGTCGCCGTTCGCAGCTCGGCCAGATGGGCGACGCGCGGCTTCTCCGGCTTGCCCGCGGCATAGAAGGGATAACCGAGACATATCAGCGCTGCTGCATCCAACTCGTCAGCCAGCAGACTGGCCATGCGTCCGCCCATGGACTTGCCGCCGATGGCTACCGGCCCTGCGACCTGTTGGCACACCTGGGCATACACCTCACGCCATTGCTGCAGCAGTTGCGCCTGCGGATTGGGGGGGCGCCTGCGCCCATCCACACGTCGTTGCGCCATGTAAGCGAACTCGAAGCGCACCACACGCACGCCCCGCGCCGCCAAGCCCTGAGCCATGGTCTGCATGAACGGGCTGTCCATTGGCGCGCCCGCGCCATGGGCGAGGATCAAGGTACCCCACGCGGCCTGCGGCGGTTCGTCCCACAACCAGGGTAGTCCCTGCTCACATTGACCGGCGTCAATAAACCCAGATGGCCCTTTGCTCATGCTTGCCTCGCGTCGATATCCGTGGTGTCCGTGGCCTGCTCATGCCTGCGTCCACCACGGTTATCGGCCGCTCTGCCATAACCGTGGATGGAAGCCCAGACATGAACACAACAACCCGTTCCGCCTACAACTACAGGGTGGTTCGCCAGTTCGCCATTATGACGGTGGTTTGGGGCATCGTCGGCATGGGACTCGGCGTATTCATCGCTGCCCAGCTGGCCTGGCCCGAACTGAACCTGAACCTACCGTGGACCAGCTTCGGCCGTCTGCGTCCGCTGCATACCAATGCGGTGATCTTCGCCTTCGGTGGCTGCGCCCTGTTCGCCACCAGCTACTACGCGGTGCAACGCACCAGTCAGACCACGCTGTTCGCGCCCAAGTTGGCTGCCTTCACCTTCTGGGGCTGGCAACTGGTGATCCTGCTCGCGGCCATCACCCTGCCCCTGGGCTGGACCAGTTCCAAGGAATACGCCGAACTGGAATGGCCGATCGACATCCTGATCACCATCGTCTGGGTGTCCTACGCCATCGTCTTCTTCGGTACGGTGATGCAGCGCAAGGTCAGCCACATCTACGTGGGTAACTGGTTCTTCGGCGGGTTCATCCTCACCGTGGCCATCCTGCACGTGGTCAACAACCTGGAAATTCCGGTCACCCTGACCAAGTCCTACTCGCTGTATGCCGGCGCCACCGATGCCATGATCCAGTGGTGGTACGGCCATAACGCCGTGGGCTTCTTCCTCACTGCGGGCTTTCTGGGGATGATGTATTACTTCGTGCCCAAGCAGGCCGGTCGCCCGGTCTATTCCTACCGCCTGTCCATCGTCCACTTCTGGGCGCTGATCGCGGTGTACATCTGGGCCGGCCCGCACCACCTGCACTACACCGCCCTGCCGGATTGGGCGCAGAGCCTGGGCATGGTGATGTCGCTGATCCTCCTGGCACCCAGCTGGGGCGGCATGATCAACGGCATGATGACCCTCTCCGGTGCCTGGCACAAACTGCGTACCGACCCGATCCTGCGCTTTCTGGTGGTGTCCCTGGCCTTCTACGGCATGAGCACCTTCGAAGGCCCGATGATGGCCATCAAGACCGTCAACGCCCTGTCCCACTACACCGACTGGACCATCGGCCATGTGCACGCCGGCGCCCTCGGCTGGGTCGCCATGGTGTCGATCGGCTCGCTGTATCACCTGATTCCCAAGGTGTTCGGCCGCGAGCAGATGCACAGCCTGGGTCTGATCAACAGCCACTTCTGGCTGGCCACCATCGGCACCGTGCTGTACATCGCCTCGATGTGGGTCAACGGCATCACTCAGGGCCTGATGTGGCGCGCGGTGAACGAGGACGGCACCCTCACCTACTCCTTCGTCGAAGCGCTGGAAGCCAGCCATGTCGGCTTCGTGGTGCGGGTGATCGGCGGCGCCATCTTCTTCGCCGGCATGCTGCTGATGGCCTGGAACGTCTGGCTGACCGTACGCAGCGCGAAATCCACCGAGATGGAAGCCGCTGCGCAGTTCTCGGTAGAAGGAGCCCACTGATGAAACACGAGATTCTCGAGAAGAACATCGGCCTGATGGCTCTGGTGATGATCCTGGCGGTCAGCATCGGCGGCCTGACGCAGATCGTTCCGCTGTTCTTCCAGGACGTCACCAACGAACCGGTCGATGGCCTCAAGCCCTACACCGCGCTGCAACTGGAAGGTCGCGACATCTACATCCGTGAAGGCTGCGTCGGCTGCCACTCACAGATGATCAGACCGTTCCGCGCCGAAACCGAACGTTACGGCCACTACTCGGTGGCTGGTGAAAGCGTCTGGGATCACCCCTTCCTGTGGGGTTCCAAGCGTACCGGCCCGGACCTGGCCCGCGTCGGCGGCCGCTACTCGGACGAGTGGCATCGCGCCCACCTGTACAACCCGCGCAACGTCGTGCCGGAGTCGATCATGCCCGCCTACCCCTGGCTGGTGGAGCAGAGCCTCGATGGCAAGGACACCGCCAAGAAGATGAGCGCCCTGCGCACATTGGGCGTGCCCTACAGCGAAGAAGACGTCGCCGGGGCCAGCGACGCGGTCAAGGGCAAGAGCGAGATGGATGCTCTGGTCGCCTACCTGCAGGTGCTTGGCACCGCCGTGAAGAACAAGAGGTGAGTGCCATGTTCGAGCTTATCGATATCGGCACCCTGCGCGGCCTAGGCACTGCGCTGGTTTTGATCGCCTTCACCGCCGTCACCCTCTGGGCCTACAGCGGCAAACGCCGCGATGCCTTCGCCGAAGCGGCCAACCTGCCCTTCGCCGATGAGCCCAAGCCCGCCGTTTCGAGGACCCAAGCATGACCACCTTCTGGAGCTGGTACATCACCCTGCTGACCGTCGGTTCGCTGGTTGCGCTGTTCTGGCTGATCTTCGCCACCCGCAAGAGCGAAGTGCACAAGAACCCGACCGAGCAGACCATGGGCCACGCCTTCGATGGCATCGAGGAGTACGACAACCCACTGCCGAAGTGGTGGTTCATGCTGTTCCTCGGCACTCTGGTGTTTTCCGTTGGCTACCTGCTGCTCTACCCGGGCCTGGGCAACTTCAAGGGCCTGCTGCCGGGCTACGAGGATGGCTGGACCCAGGTCAACCAGTGGCAACGCGAAATGGACCGTGCCGATGAGCTGTACGGCCCGATCTTCGCCAAATACGCCGCCATGCCCATCGAGGAAGTAGCCAAGGACGAACGCGCGCTGAAGATGGGCGGACGCCTGTTCGCCTCAAACTGCTCGGTCTGCCATGGCTCCGACGCCAAGGGCAGCTACGGCTTCCCCAACCTGACGGACAACAGCTGGCGCTGGGGTGGCGAGCCGGAGACCATCAAGACCTCCATCATGCATGGCCGCGTCGGCGTGATGCCTGCACAAGGCCCGATGATCGGCGAAGATGGTGTGCGTAACGTCGCTGCCTACGTCCTCACCGAACTGGGCGGTCGCGACCTTCCGGAAGATGCGCAGGCCGATGTCGCCGCCGGCAAGCAGATCTTCGCCACGCTCTGCTCCGCCTGCCACACCCCGGCCGGCACCGGCATGGCAGTGATGGGCGCGCCGGACCTGACTCAGCCCAGCGCCTTCATCTACGGCAGCAGCTTCGCCCAACTGCAGCAGACCATTCGCTATGGTCGCAGCGGCAACATGCCGGCGCAGGGTGACTTCCTCGGTAACGACAAGGCTCACCTGCTGGCCGCCTACGTGCTCAAGCTGAGCCAGGGCGAAAACAAGTAACCCCCCTGCTTTACCGGCGACCGAATCACGGTCGCCGGCCCCTCCTTATAAGTGTGCGACCCAGTGTCGCACCTGCCGACCAATAGCCCTGCAATTTCCTTGAACTGGGCTAAGCTGCCTTTCAGTCGCCATCCGTCACAACTCTAAGGCGATCCTTTCTTAGCGCTGCGCAAACTGGTTGCGCAAAAAGCTGCCAGAGCTGTTTCCGAGGCCGTTGCGAACGGCTCACGGAAGGCCCTGAAACCCTATTCGCGTCGGCACGTTGCGTTGCAATGGCTACCTGCTTTCTCCATACTTGCCGCCGATTTTTGCCCCATAAAAATCCATTAACCGTGGAACCCCTAGCATGAGCACAGCAATCAGTCAGACTGCTTATAACTATAAGGTGGTCCGCCAGTTCGCCATTATGACGGTGATCTGGGGGGTCATTGGCATGGGTCTAGGCGTGTTCATCGCCGCACAACTCGTGTGGCCGGAACTCAACCTAAACCTGCCGTGGACCAGCTTCGGCCGTCTGCGCCCGCTGCACACCAACGCGGTGATCTTCGCCTTCGGCGGATGCGCACTGTTTGCGACCTCGTATTACGTGGTCCAGCGCACCTGTCAGACGCGCCTGATCTCCGACGGTCTGGCTGCCTTCACCTTCTGGGGCTGGCAAGCGGTCATTGTCCTGGCGGTGATCACCCTGCCGATGGGCTACACCAGCTCCAAGGAATACGCCGAGCTCGAGTGGCCGGTCGACGTCCTCCTGGGGATCGTCTGGATCACCTACCTGCTGGTGTTCTTCGGCACCATCGTCAAGCGCAAGACCAAGCACATCTATGTGGGCAACTGGTTCTTCGGTGCGTTCATCCTCGTGACCGCGATGCTGCACATCGTCAACAGCGCCGCCATGCCGGTAAGCCTGTTCAAGTCGTACTCGGCCTACGCCGGCGCGACCGACGCGATGATCCAGTGGTGGTACGGCCACAACGCCGTGGGCTTCTTCCTGACCACCGGCTTCCTGGGCATGATGTACTACTTCGTACCCAAGCAGGCCGAGCGTCCGATCTACTCGTATCGCCTGTCCATCGTGCACTTCTGGGCGCTGATCACCCTGTACATCTGGGCCGGTCCGCATCACCTGCACTACACCGCTCTGCCGGACTGGGCACAGTCCCTGGGCATGGCCATGTCGGTTATCCTGCTGGCACCGAGCTGGGGCGGCATGATCAACGGCATGATGAGCCTGTCCGGCGCCTGGCATAAGCTGCGCACCGACCCGATCCTGCGCTTCCTGGTCGTGTCCCTGGCGTTCTACGGCATGTCGACCTTCGAAGGTCCGATGATGGCCATCAAGACCGTCAACGCCCTGTCCCACTACACCGACTGGACCATCGGCCACGTGCACGCTGGCGCTCTCGGCTGGGTAGCGATGATCTCCATCGGCTCGCTGTATCACCTGATCCCGAAAGTCTTCGGTCGCGAGCAGATGCACAGCATCGCCCTGATCAACACCCACTTCTGGCTGGCTACCATCGGTACCGTGCTGTACATCGCCTCGATGTGGGTCAACGGCATCACCCAGGGCCTGATGTGGCGCGCAGTCAACGAAGACGGCACCCTCACCTACTCCTTCGTCGAAGCACTGGAAGCCAGCCATGCGGGCTATGTCGTACGCATGATCGGCGGCGCCTTCTTCGTCGCAGGCATGCTGCTGATGGCCTACAACACCTTCCGCACCGTGCGTGCCGCCAAGCCGGCTGAATACGAAGCGGCTGCGCAGATTCCCGCCGGAGTAGCTCACTGATGAAACACGAAATCATCGAGAAGAATATCGGCCTGATGGCGCTGCTGATGGTGATTGCCGTCAGCATCGGTGGCCTGACCCAGATCGTCCCGCTGTTCTTCCAGGACGTCACCAACGAGCCGGTGGAAGGCCTCAAGCCCTACACCGCGATGCAACTGGAAGGTCGCGATATCTACATCCGTGAAGGCTGCGTCGGCTGCCACTCGCAGATGATCCGTCCGTTCCGCGCCGAGACCGAGCGTTACGGCCACTACTCCGTCGCTGGTGAAAGCGTCTGGGATCACCCCTTCCTGTGGGGTTCCAAGCGCACCGGCCCGGACCTGGCTCGCGTCGGCGGCCGCTACTCGGACGAGTGGCATCGCGCCCACCTGTACAACCCGCGCAACGTCGTGCCTGAGTCGAAGATGCCCGCTTACCCATGGCTGGTGGAGAACAAGCTCGACGGTCGCGACACCGCCAAGAAGATGGAAGTCATGCGTGGCTTCGGCATTCCCTACACCGACGAAGATATCGCCGGTGCTCGTGATGCCGTGAAAGGCAATACCGAAATGGACGCGCTGATCGCGTACCTGCAGGTTCTCGGCACTTCCATCAAGAACAAACGGTAAGACGCTATGGACATCGGGATGATTCGCGGCATCGGCACGGCGGTGGTCTTCATCGCCTTCATCGGCGTGGTGCTCTGGGCCTACAGCAGCAAACGCAAGTCGAGCTTCGACGAAGCAGCCAACCTGCCCTTCGCCGACGATCCCAAGCCCGAGTCCAAGCGCGATCAAGACTCTTCCAGGAGCAATAACCAATGACCACGTTCTGGAGTTGGTACGTAACCATTCTGTCTCTGGGCACCATCTTCGCCCTGACCTGGCTGATCTTCGGCACCCGCAAGGGCCAGCGCCAGGAGACCACCGAAGAAACCGTCGGCCACAGCTTCGACGGCATCGAGGAGTATGACAACCCGCTGCCGAAGTGGTGGTTCATGCTGTTCGTCGCCACCATCATCTTCGCCCTCGGCTACCTCGCCCTGTACCCTGGTCTGGGTAACTTCAAGGGCCTGCTGCCTGGCTACGACTACGTCGACAGCGAAAAAGAAACGCCTTTCGCTACTGGTGTCCAGATCGCTGACGGCTCCATGCGTCACTCCGGCTGGACTGGTGTGCACCAGTGGGAAAAGGAAATGGCGCGCGCCGATGAGCAATACGGCCCGCTGTTCGCCAAGTACGCCGCCATGCCGATCGAGGAAGTCGCGCAGGACCCGCAAGCCCTGAAAATGGGTGGCCGCCTGTTCGCCTCCAACTGCTCGGTGTGCCACGGTTCCGATGCCAAGGGTAGCTACGGCTTCCCCAACCTGACCGACACCGAATGGCGCTGGGGCGGCGAGCCGGAAACCATCAAGACCACCATCCTCAAGGGTCGCCAGGGTGCGATGCCTGCTCAAGGCCCGGCCATCGGCGAAGACGGCGTACGCAACGTAGCCGCCTACGTGCTGACCGAGCTGGCTGGTCGTGAGCTGCCGGAAGGCGTGGAAGCCAATATCGAAGCGGGCCAGAAGGTCTTCGCCGGTACCTGCTTCGCCTGCCACGGCGCCGACGGCAAGGGTACCGCAGCCATGGGCGCGCCGAACCTGACCAATCCGGCAGCGTTCATCTATGGCAGCAGCTACGCACAACTGCAGCAGAGCATCCGCTACGGTCGTCACGGCAACATGCCGGCCCAGGAAGAATTCCTCGGCAATGACAAGGTGCACCTGCTGGCTGCCTACGTATACAGCCTGTCGCACAAGGCACAAGAGCAGTAATCGCAGCACGACTCTTTTGACAAGGGTCAATGAACGCCCGGGTCGCGACCGCTGGTCGCACCCGGGCGTTGTCTTTCAGGCGTACCATATAGCTACCGTGAATTGACCCTGACCGGCATGTATCGGCCCGGGCTGCCAACCAACCGCTTTGGTATGCATTGATGAGCGAACAGATTCCCGTCCAGGACGTCACCCCTCCTTCTGCCAAGAATGCCAGCGTCGATCTCTACGCCAGCCGCGAGAAGATCTATACCCGCGCGTTCACTGGCCTGTTTCGTAATCTGCGACTCGCTGGCGGCGCCCTGCTCTTCCTGCTGTTCTTCGGCACCGTGTGGCTGAACTGGGAAGGTCGCCAGGCCGTGTGGTGGAATCTGCCGGAGCGCAAGTTCCACATCTTCGGCGCCACTTACTGGCCGCAGGACTTCATGCTGCTGTCCTGGCTGCTGATCATCTGCGCCTTCGGCCTGTTCTTCATCACCGTGTTCGCCGGTCGCGTCTGGTGCGGCTACACCTGCCCGCAGAGCGTATTCACCTGGGTATTCATGTGGGCCGAGAAGGTCACCGAAGGTGACCGCAACCAGCGCATGAAGCTGGACAAGCAGCCCATGAGCGGCGCGAAACTCGGGCGCAAGGCGGCCAAGCACGGTATCTGGGTTGGCGTCTCGCTGCTCACAGCGATCACCTTCGTTGGCTATTTCACGCCGATTCGCGAACTGGTGATCGAGATCCTCACCGGCCAGGCCAGTGGCTGGGCCTATTTCTGGACCGGCTTCTTCACCCTCGCCACCTACGGCAACGCCGGCTACCTGCGCGAGCAGGTGTGCATCTACATGTGCCCCTATGCGCGCTTCCAGAGCGTGATGTTCGACCAGGACACCCTGATCGTCTCCTACGACCCGCGCCGTGGCGAATCACGCGGCCCGCGCAAGAAGGACGCCGATTACAAGGCGCAGGGCCTCGGCGACTGCATCGATTGCAAGATGTGCGTGCAGGTCTGCCCGACCGGTATCGATATCCGTGATGGCCTGCAGATCGAGTGTATCGGCTGCGCCGCCTGCATCGACGCCTGCGACGACATCATGGACAAGATGAACTATCCCAAGGGGCTGATCAGCTACACCACTGAACACAACCTGTCCGGGCGCAAGACCCACCTGCTGCGCCCGCGCCTGATCGGGTACGCTGTTGCGCTGGTCGCCATGATCGGCCTGTTCGCCTGGGCCGTGGCCAATCGCCCGCTGGTGGAGCTGGATGTACTCAAGGACCGCGTGCTGTTCCGTGAGAACGAGCGCGGCCATATCGAGAACGTCTACACCCTGAAGATCATGAACAAGGCGCAGCGCGACATGACCTACGTGATCACTGCCGACGGCCTCGACGGCCTGGTCTACGAAGGCAAGCGCGAAGTGCGGGCCCTGGCTGGCGAGGTGTATTCCTTCCCGGTCGAGCTGTCCATCGCACCGGAAAAGCTGCCTTCGAGCGCCAACAACATCGTCTTCCACGTACAATCCGCGGATGACCCCAGTATCAAGAACGACGCCGACAGCCGCTTCATCGGCCCAAGCGTCCGCTGACAACGGAAAACGCATGACCGAGCAAACCCCATCGCCAGTCAAACCCTGGTACAAGCAGTTCTGGCCCTGGTTCATCCTGTTCCTGCTGGGCTACTCGGTAGTGCAGGGCCTGACCCTGCTCACCATCGCCACCAAGAATCCGCCAGGGCTGATCTCCGACGACTATTACGATGTCGGCAAGGGCATCAACCAGTCGCTGGAGCGCGAAAAATTGGCCGAGCGCCTGCAATTGCATGGCGAGCTGGTGCTGGACAACACCACCGGCGTCGCCATCCTGTCGCTGGAGGGCAACAGCAGACCGCAGCAGATCGTGCTCAACCTGATCTCGCCGACCCAGCCGGAGCGCGACCGCCGCGTGATCCTGCAGCCGACCGCTGACGGCCAGTACCGTGGGCAGATGGTCGATGAAGTCAGCGGTCGCCGCTTCGTCGAGTTGCTCGGCCAGGAAGGCAGCCAGAACTGGCGCCTGTTCGAGGAAGAGAACATCACCGGCGGCCAGACCATCATGATCGGTGACAACCCCTCCTACTGACCCAGCCGATGCCCACCCCCACTCCCTGCTATCACTGTGGCCTGCCGGTGCCCGCCGGCAGCCAGTTCCGTGCCGACGTGCTCGGCCAGACCCGCGAAATGTGCTGCCCCGGCTGTCAGGCCGTGGCCGAAGCCATCGTCGCCGGTGGCCTGGAGCATTACTACAGCCATCGCAGCGAGAACGCGGCCAACCCGCAGGCACTGCCCGCCGCCCTGCCGGATGAACTGGCGCTGTATGACCGCAGCGATGTGCAGCAGCCCTTCGTCCAGCACGAGGGCGAAGTGAGCGAAACCCAGTTGCTGATCGAAGGTATCAGCTGCGCGGCCTGCGGTTGGCTGATCGAGAAGCACCTGCGCGGCGTGCCGGGCGTGGCCGAAGCGCACCTGAACCTGTCCAACCATCGCCTGCAGGTGCGCTGGCAAGACAGCCAGATCGCCCTGAGCAAGCTGCTCGCCGAACTGCGCCGCATCGGTTACGCCGCCCACCCCTGGCGCGCCGACGAGGCCGCCGAGCGCATGGCCGCGGAAAACCGCCGGCGCATGCGCGAGCTGGGCGTGGCGGGGTTGCTGTGGATGCAGGTGATGATGGCGACCATGGCCACCTGGCCGGAATTCAACATCGACCTGTCGCCGGAGCTGGACAAGATCCTGCGCTGGACCAGCCTGTTTCTCACCACGCCCATCGTCTTCTACTGCTGCGGTCAGTTCTTCCGTGGTGCCCTGCGCGACCTGCGTACCCGCCACCTGACCATGGACGTCTCGGTATCGCTGGCCATCGGCGGTGCCTACGTGGCCGGCATCTGGTCGACCATCACCGGCCAGGGCGAACTGTATTTCGACGCCGTGGGCATGTTCGCGCTGTTCTTGCTCGCCGGACGCTACCTGGAGCGCCGTGCACGAGAACGCACAGCCGCCGCTACGGCGCAGTTGGTCAAGCTGCTGCCGGCCTCCTGTCTGCGCCTGAGCGCCGACGGCCAGAGCCAGCGCATCCTGCTCAGCGAACTGCGTGAAGGCGAGCAGGTGCTGGTGCAACCCGGCTCGCTGATTCCCGCCGACGGGCGCATCCTCGCCGGCCAATCCAGTGTCGACGAATCGCTGCTCACCGGCGAGTACCTGCCGCTGCCACGCGGCATCGGCGACAGCGTTACAGCTGGCACGCTGAACGTCGAAGGCCCATTGACCGTCGAAGTGCAGGCGCTGGGCGATGCCACGCGCCTGTCGGCCATCGTGCGCTTGCTGGATAGGGCGCAAAGCGAAAAACCACGCCTGGCGGAAATCGCCGACCGCGTGTCGCAATGGTTCCTGCTGTTCATTCTGGTGGCGGCCGCCGCGGTCGGTTTCGCCTGGTGGGAGATAGACTCCAGTCGCGCCTTCTGGGTCGTGCTCGCCCTGCTCGTGGCCACCTGCCCCTGCGCCCTGGCCCTGGCCACCCCGACTGCGCTGACCACCGCCACCGGCACCCTGCACAAGCTGGGCATGCTGCTGACGCGCGGCCATGTGCTCGAAGGCCTAAACCAGATCGACACCCTGGTGCTCGACAAGACCGGCACGCTGACCGAAGGCCGCCTGACGCTCAAGGCAATCCATCCGCTGCGCGATCTCGACCAGGGCGCTTGCCTGGCGCTGGCGGCCGCGCTGGAGAACCGTTCGGAACACCCCATCGCCCGCGCGTTCAGCCAAGCGCCCCGCGCGGCGCAATCCGTGGACAGTCATCCGGGCCAGGGTCTACAGGGCAGCGTCGATGGCCGCCTGCTACGCATAGGCGAGGCCAGCTTCGTCTGCGCCCTGAGCGGCCAGGCCGTACCACCGATTACCAGCGAGCACGGCCAATGGCTGCTGCTGGGCGACGAACAGGGCCCACTGGCCTGGTTCGTCCTCGACGACCGCCTGCGCGAGGATGCTCCCGACCTGATCTCCGCTGCGCGCGCGCGGGGCTGGAACATTCACCTGCTCTCTGGTGACAGCTCACCGATGGTGGGTGAAGTCGCCCGCCAACTGAGCATCGAGGATGCCCGTGGCGGCCTGACCCCGGATGCCAAGCTGGCAGTGCTCAAGCAGTTGCACGGCGAAGGGCGGCGCGTGCTGATGCTTGGCGATGGCGTCAACGACGTACCGGTATTGGCTGCCGCCGATATCAGCGTGGCCATGGGCTCGGCCTCCGACCTGGCGAAAACCAGCGCCGACGCCGTGTTGCTGTCGAACCGACTGAGCAGCCTGGTCGACGGCCTGAAGCTGGCCAAGCGCACGCGCCGTATCATCATCGAGAACCTGGCCTGGGCGACGCTGTACAATGGCCTGGTACTGCCCTTCGCCGCCTTGGGCTGGATCACGCCGATCTGGGCAGCCGTGGGCATGTCCCTTAGCTCGCTGCTGGTGGTGCTCAACGCCCTGCGCCTGAGCCGCACCCCGAAAACGTAGGAGCGAGCTCTGCTCGCGAAGAAGCGGTTCGCGAGCAGCGCTGGCTCCTACTCAGATGTCACCTTGGAGACCGCATGTCCGCCCTCTACATCCTGATCCCCGTCGCCATCGGCCTGGTCGGTTTCGCCATCTGGCTGTTCTTCTGGGCTGTGGACAGCGGTCAGTACGACGATCTCGACGGCCCAGCGCACAGCATTCTGTTCGACGACGAAGATCCGCTGCACAAGGCTGGCGTCGAGCAGGCCGAGGACCACAACAAGCCGGGCAAACCTGATGCTTGAGCTGGCACCGCTGCTGGTGTCGGCGCTGATTCTCGGCCTGCTCGGTGGCGGCCATTGCCTCGGCATGTGCGGCGGCCTGATGGGCGCGCTGACTCTAGCGATCCCTGCCGAGCAACGCGGCAGGCGTCTACAACTGCTGCTGGCTTACAACCTCGGGCGCATTCTCAGCTACAGCCTTGCAGGCTTGCTCCTGGGCCTGGCCGGCTGGGCCATTGCCGGCAGCAAAGCCGAAGTGGCGATGCGCACAATGGCTGCCTTGCTGCTGATTGCCATGGGTCTTTATCTGGCCGGCTGGTGGAGCGGGCTGACACGCATCGAAGCGCTGGGTCGCGGCCTGTGGCGGCATATCCAGCCGCTGACCCGGCGCTTCATGCCGGTCAGCAATCTGCCGCGCGCCCTGGTCCTGGGTGGTTTATGGGGCTGGCTGCCGTGCGGGCTGGTCTACAGCACCCTGCTGTGGGCCTCCAGCCAGGGTAATGCAGTCAACAGTGCCCTGCTGATGCTGGCGTTCGGCCTGGGCACCTGGCCGGTGCTGCTGGCCACCGGGCTGGCAGCAGAACGCATCACAACCCTGCTACGCAAGCGCGGCGTGCGCATGGCTGGCGGCCTGCTGGTCATCCTGTTCGGCATCTGGACCCTGCCCGGCCCACACCAGCACTGGCTGATGGGGCACTAGGAGCAGCTACAAGCAGCAAGCCTCAATCAGCAAGTAAAAGCACGACCAGACGTAGCCCGGATGTAATCCGGGAGCAAAACGCCCAACATCCCCGGATTGCATCCGGGCTACGCCGCGACAACACCTCCAGTGCTCAACGTGCCCTTGATTCAGGTCAAGGCCACCACCTACGCGCATCCCTAGACTGGCCGCACAGCCTGTCCAGGATTATTTCCCATGCTCGACGCCATCCAGTGGGATGCCGACCTGATCCGCCGCTACGATCTCGCCGGCCCGCGCTACACCTCCTACCCGACTGCCGTACAGTTTCACGACGATATCGGCCCGTTCGACCTGCTGCATGCCCTGCGCGACAGCCGCAAGGCCAAACGTCCGCTGTCGCTATACGTGCACGTGCCCTTCTGCGCGCATATCTGCTACTACTGCGCCTGCAACAAGGTCATCACCAAGGACCGCGGCCGCGCCCTGCCCTATCTGGAAAAGCTCGAGCGGGAAATCGAGATCATCAGCCGCTACATCGACCGCAACCAGCCAATCGAACAGCTGCATTTCGGTGGCGGTACACCGACCTTCCTCAGCCACGACGAACTGCGCCGGCTGATGCAGCACCTGCGCCAGCACTTCAACCTGCTCGATGATGACTCCGGCGACTACAGCATCGAGATCGACCCACGCGAGGCTGACTGGTCGACCATGGGCCTGCTGCGTGAGCTGGGCTTCAATCGCGTCAGCCTCGGCGTGCAGGATCTCGACCCTGAGGTGCAACGCGCGGTCAATCGCCTGCAGACCCTGGAGGAAACCCGCGCCATCGTCGAGGCGGCGCGTACCCTGCAGTTCCGCTCGGTGAACATCGACCTGATCTACGGCCTGCCCAAACAAACGCCAGAGCGCTTCGCCCGCACCGTGGCCGAGGTCATCGCCCTGCAGCCGGATCGCCTGTCGCTGTTCAACTACGCACACCTGCCGGAACGCTTCATGCCGCAAAGGCGCATCAGCGCCGACGACCTGCCGAGCCCGGCGGACAAGCTGGCCATGTTGCAGAACAGCATCGAGCAGCTGACGCGCGCCGGCTATCGTTACATCGGCATGGACCATTTCGCCCTGCCCGACGACGAACTGGCCATCGCCCAGGAAGAAGGCACGCTGCAACGCAACTTCCAGGGCTACACCACCCACGGCCACTGTGACCTGATTGGCCTGGGCGTCTCTGCCATCAGCCAGATCGGTGATCTGTACAGCCAGAATGACAGCGATATCGCCAGCTATCAGCAGACCCTGGGCAATGGCCAGCTGGCAACGCGTCGCGGCTTGCACTGCAATGCCGACGACCGCCTGCGCCGCGCCGTGATCCAGCAGCTGATCTGCCACTTCGAGCTGCGTTTCGACGACATCGAACAGGCCCACGGCGTGGTATTCCGCGACTACTTCGCGGCGCTTTGGCCACAACTTCAGCAGCTCGACCGTGACGGTTTGATCGAGCTGGGTGCAGAAGGGATTCAGGTACGCCCGGCCGGGCGTCTGCTGGTGCGCTCGCTATGCATGCTGTTCGACCGCTATCTCAACGATCAGGTACGCCAGCGTTTTTCTCGGGTGATCTGAACACCAGTAGCCTGCGCCAGTGACGGCTTCCGTCACTGGCTGGCGTATCACCCCATCGCCAGCGTGGCGGCGGTCTGCATCTGCTCGTTCGACAGGCCGTTCTCACGCATGAGCTTGATCAGGTTGGCATTGGCCGCAGTCAATGCGCTGTTGAGCGACGCCAGCTCGGTCTGCAGTCCTTCAAGCTGCTGGCGCTTGGTTTCCGCATCGAGGCTCTGATCGCTCATGATCGCCTCTATCTGCGCCTGCTTCTCGACGATCTGCGCACGCAACTCGCGGATCATCTTGAGCAGGTCCTTGATCGCCTTGGGCAGATCGCTGTTGTCGATGTCCTCGTTCTTGTCGGACTTGGCCGACATGCTCTTGCCCAACTCGGACAGACTCACACGGAGCCCCTCGCGCACCTCCTCGGGGCTCCGCTCGACTGCGGTAAATTGTCGCTGAACGCCCTGCACCAGATTATTCAGCGGCCCACTGGATGGTATGCGCATCGCGCTGCTCCCTGCTTTGGACTATGGTTCTACAGTCTGGATCGGCACCCAGAAGCTAAACTTGAGCGCTCGGTCAGCCCTTATATGGCTGGCCGCCACCCGAGCCCTGCGGTACCCTTACGAACATTGCGTGTATATCCGGGAAGCCCGACGATGTCCGAGAGCATCAAGCTGCACAAGCAGCATCAAGCCCATTGCAAGGATTGCAGCCTGGCCAGCCTGTGCCTGCCGATCTCGCTGAACATGGAAGACATGGACGCGCTCGACGACATCGTCAAACGCGGCCGTCCGCTGAAAAAGGGCGAATTCCTGTTCCGCCAGGGCGACACCTTCGGCTCTGTGTTCGCCGTGCGCTCCGGCGCCCTGAAGACCTTCAGCCTGAGCGATGGCGGTGAGGAGCAGATCACCGGCTTCCACCTGCCCAGCGAGCTGGTCGGCCTGTCCGGGGTCGACGGCGAGCGCTACCCGGTTTCCGCGCAGGCACTGGAAACCACCTCGGTCTGCGAGATTCCCTTCGAGCGCCTTGACGACCTGGCTCTGCAGTTGCCGCAACTGCGTCGCCAGCTGATGCGTATCATGAGCCGTGAAATCCGCGACGATCAGCAGATGATGCTGTTGCTGTCGAAGAAGACCGCGGACGAACGCATCGCCACCTTCCTGGTCAATCTCTCCGCCCGCTTCCGCGCCCGCGGCTTCTCGGCCAACCAGTTCCGCCTGGCCATGTCGCGCAACGAAATTGGTAACTATTTGGGCCTTGCGGTAGAGACGGTGTCTCGCGTATTTACCCGCTTTCAACAGAACAAGCTGCTCGAAGCCGAAGGCAAGGAAGTGCACATTCTCGACCCAATCGAGCTGTGTGCTCTGGCTGGCGGCAATCTCGACGTTTGAGTTCGCACGATTTCGCGGGCTCAACGCTTTAGGACCCCACGATGATCTTTGACGAATTCAGCATCAAGACCCTGATCCGCCCGGTACCGGACTTCCCCAAGCCGGGCGTCATCTTTCGCGACATCACCCCACTGTTCCAGTCGCCGCGCGCCCTGCGCATGGTCGCCGACAGCTTCATCCAGCGTTACGTGGAGGCCGAATTCAGTCACATCGGCGCCATGGACGCGCGCGGTTTCCTGATCGGCTCGATCATCGCCTACGAATTGAACAAACCGCTGGTGCTGTTTCGCAAGCAAGGCAAACTGCCGGCTGACGTGCTCAGCGAGGGCTACCAGACCGAATATGGCGAAGCCTTCCTCGAAGTGCACAGCGACAGTCTCTGCGAAGGCGATTCGGTGCTGATCTTCGATGACCTGATCGCCACCGGCGGCACCCTGATCGCTGCTGCCAACCTGGTACGGCGCATGCGTGCAACGGTCTTCGAGGCCGCTGCGATCATCGACCTGCCTGAGCTGGGCGGCTCGCAGAAACTGCAGGACGCCGGCATCCCCACCTTCACACTGACGGCCTTCGCCCTCGACGATCACTGAGCCAAAGCCCCTGCCAACCCGCAAGTGGGTTGATGATTCAGCCGGGCAATGCCCGGCATCACCGATTACCTTGGCCAGACTCCCATGCACGAACTCGAACTGAATCCATCCAGCGACTGGCGTCAACGCCTGGGCGCGCTGATGGACGGCGCCATCATGCAGCGCCTGATCACCCTGCTGATCATCATCAATGCCGTCATTCTCGGCCTGCAGACGTCACCGTCGATCATGACCGACTGGGGCACGCCGCTGCTGATCCTCGATACCTTCATCCTCGCCTGCTTCGTCATCGAGCTGGTGCTGCGCTTCACCGCCCGCGGCATTGGCCTGCTGCGCGATCCCTGGGCGGTCTTCGATTGCCTGGTAGTCGGCATCGCCCTGGTACCGGCCAGCGGCCCCTTCGCCGTGCTGCGTGCCTTGCGCGTGCTGCGGGTACTGCGACTGGTGTCGATCAATCCGAGCATGCGCAAGGTGGTGCAGGCGCTGCTCGCTTCGCTGCCAGGCATGGGCAGCATCGTCATGCTGATGGGGTTGGTGTTCTACGTCGCCGCAGTGATGGCCACCCAGCTGTTCGGCCAGAGCTTCCCCGAGTGGTTCGGTAACATCGGCGCCAGTCTGTACACCCTGTTCCAGGTGATGACCCTGGAAAGCTGGTCGATGGGCATCGTGCGCCCGGTGATGGAAGAGCATCCACTGGCCTGGCTGTTCTTCGTGCCCTATATCCTCGTCGCGACATTCATGATGCTCAACCTGTTCATCGCCGTTATCGTCAACGCGATGCAGAGTACCCACGAGCCCAATGCCGAGGAGCAGGCCGCAGCAACTCGCGAACAGGCAATTCTCGACGAGTTGCGCGCACTGCGCAGCGAAGTGGCCGAACTGCGCCGTAACGCGCCGTAAACCCCGCCGTCAGCGCAATCCGCCGCGTCTAGCGCGGCGGGTTGCGTACCCTCTTTCCTGATATCTGCCCATCAGACCCGCCTTAAGTTGGCGGCGCTCAGCGCCCGCACGCCCGATAGTTACATCGTTCAATGACACAGTTGGTCTGTCGAGATTAGCCATCTGCGACCCCGAGTGCTGCCAGCCAGAGCCGCACGACAATCGGGAGTACCAACGCCCAGAAGAGGACTCGAACGATGAGCGCCAGTACCACCCTACCCCAGCCGAAACCCAGCTTTCCGGTGCGTCGCATGGACTTCAGTTTCAGCGAGACACCGAAGTACTGGTTCTACGACGACCCGTTCATGAGCCATTTCATGAACAACCTGTCGTCGCTGTTCCCCTACGGCGAGAAGTTCTTCGTCGACAGCGTGCGCGCCGTACGCGATCAGGTCAGCGAGCCGCAGCTGAAAAAAGACATCAGCGCCTTCATCGGTCAGGAGGCCATGCACTCCAAAGAGCATGCGGCCTACAACGACTATGCCAATGAGCACGGTATCGACCTGGAGCGCCTCGAGCTGCGCATCAAGGTACTGCTCGAATGGACGACCCGCTTCAGCACCAAGAAGCAACGCCTGGCAGCCACCTGCGCCCTGGAACACTTCACCGCGACCATGGCCGAGCAGTTGCTCAAGCGTGAAGATCTCACCACACAGATGAACGACCCGAGGCTCTATCAACTGTGGATGTGGCACGCCATCGAGGAAAACGAGCACAAGGCCGTGTGCTACGACGTCTATCAGAAGGTCTACGGCGGTTACTTCACCCGCACGCTGGTGATGATGCTGACCACCCTGATGTTCCTCGGCGTGATCGGCTGGTTCCAGATTCACCTGCTGCGAAAAGACGGTCAACTGTTCAACTGGCGTAGCTGGGGCTTCGGCCTGAAGAAGCTGTTCGGCCCGCGTAATGGCTTCTTCACCAGGCTGCTCGGCCCCTATCTGGACTACTACCGCCCCGGCTTCCACCCCAAGGATCACGACACCGACAAGCTGGAAAATCGCTGGCGCGAGCGCCTCGGTTTCAGCAGCTGAGGCCTCTTGGTGTACGGATTTAGACACCAACAAGAACGACAAGCAGGAGTTCGGTCATGAATGCGCCCGTGTCACCCCCTATCGCTGGCCGCCATTGCAAGATCGCCATCCTCGGCAGCGGCTTTTCCGGCCTCGGCATGGCCATTCGCCTCAAGCAACAGGGCGAGCAGGACTTCCTGCTGTTCGAAAAGGAAGCCGGCGTCGGCGGCACCTGGCGGGTGAACAACTACCCGGGCTGCGGCTGCGACGTGCAATCGCATCTGTATTCCTTCTCCTTCGAGCCGAACCCGAACTGGACGCGGATGTTCGCCAGGCAGCCGGAAATCAAGGCCTATCTGCAAGGTTGCTGGGAGAAGTATCGGCTGCAGGACAAGACCCTGCTGGACACAGAAGTGGTGCAGATGCGCTGGGACGAGCACGCCGAGCTATGGCATCTGCAGGACCGCGCCGGCAACCAGTACAGCGCGCAATTCGTGGTCTCCGGCATGGGCGCCCTGTCGACACCCTCGATTCCCAAGCTCAAGGGCCTGGAGCACTTCACCGGCGAGGTGTTCCACTCGCAGCAGTGGAATCACGACTATGAGCTGAGCGGCAAACGCGTGGCGGTGATCGGCACCGGCGCCTCGGCCATCCAGTTCGTACCGCAGATTCAGCGGCAGGTGGCTCGCCTCGATCTCTACCAGCGCACCGCGCCGTGGATCATGCCCAAGCCTGATCGCGCCATTCGCGACGGCGAACGCCAGCGTTTCAAGCGCTTTCCGCTGGCACAGAAGCTCTGGCGCGGCGCGCTGTACGGCATCCTCGAAAGCCGGGTGGTCGCCTTCGCCTTCGCCCCGCGCCTGCTGCGCATGGCCCAGGGCATCGCCAAACTGTATATCAAGAAGCAGATCAAGGACCCGCTGCTGCGCGCCAAGGTCACCCCGGACTACACCATGGGCTGCAAGCGCGTGCTGATCTCCAATGACTACTATCCGGCGCTGACCCAGGCAAACGTCGAGGTGATCACCGACGGTATCGCCGAAATCCTGCCGGGCGCCGTGCGCACCGCCGACGGCCAGGAGCGCGAAGTCGATGCCATCATCTTCGGCACCGGCTTCACCCCCAGCGACCCGCTGCCGCGCGGCACCGTGTTCGGCCGCGGCGGCATCGATCTGCTCGACACCTGGCCCGAAGGCCCAGAAGCCTACAAGGGCACCATGACCGCGGGCTTCCCCAATCTGTTCTTCCTCATGGGGCCGAACACCGGCCTGGGCCACAACTCCATGGTCTATATGATCGAGTCGCAGATCACCTACGTGCTCGGTGCCCTCAAGCAGCTCGAAGAAGGCCGACTGCAGAGTCTGGAGCCCAAGCGTGAGGTGCAAGACGCCTTCAATCGCAAGATCCAGGGCACCCTCGGCAGCACCGTATGGAATGCCGGCGGCTGCATGAGCTGGTACCTGCACCCGGTCAGTGGGCGCAACTGCACGGTATGGCCCGGTTTCACCTGGCGCTTTCGCATGCTGACGCGCAACTTCGATCCGCATGCCTATCACTTCAGTCGCCAGCACGCCGCTCATCCGGCGCAGAGCAATGCCATCAGCCTCGACGCGCAGGAGGTCAGCGCATGAAATCCTTCGAGAACAAGGTTGCCGCCATCACCGGCGCTGGCTCCGGTATCGGCCGCGCCCTCACCTACCACCTGGCCCGCCAGGGCTGCCACCTAGCGCTGTCCGACGTCAACGTCGAGGGCCTCAAGGAAACCGTCGAGCAGGCCCGCAAGCTTGGCGTCACCGTCAGCCAGCAGCGGGTCGACGTTGCTGATCGCTTCGCCGTCGAGGCCTGGGCCGAGCAGATCGTCAGCGAGTTCGGCCGGGTCAACGCCATCTTCAACAATGCCGGCGTGGCCCAGGGCGGCACCGTGGAGGGCAACGATTACGCCGACTACGAATGGATCATGAACATCAACTTCTGGGGCGTGGTCAACGGCACCAAGGCCTTTTTGCCCTACCTCAAGGCCAGCGGCGCCGGCCATGTGGTCAACGTCTCCAGCGTATTCGGCCTGTTCTCCCAGCCTGGCATGAGCGCCTACAACGCCAGCAAGTTCGCCGTGCGCGGCTTTACCGAGTCGCTGCGCCAGGAGTTGGACATGGCCGCCTGCGGGGTTTCCGCCAGCTGCGTGCATCCCGGCGGCATCCGCACCAACATCGCCAAGACCGCGCGGATGAACGACAGCCTGGCCAAGGTCACCGGCCAGGAAGCCGAACAGGCGCGCCAGCAGTTCAATGACCAGCTGCTGCGCACCACGCCGGAACAGGCGGCGAAGGTCATCGTAAATGGAGTGCTGGCCAACAAGCGGCGCATCCTCATCGGTACCGATGCCCATGCCCTGGACTGGATGCAACGCAGCATGCCGGCGCTGTACCAACGCCTGGTCACTCAGTCGATGCGCCTGGCTGCCCGCTTCGCGCCCAAAGCACGGAGCGCAGACGGGGTGCGCGAGATTTCCTAGGGTGAGCCGACATTGCTTGCATGCCCCTGGGAGGTACGCGGCCCTGGGCGCCTGCGACCATGCGAGAGAACGTGGCACGTTTGTCGGCCAACATTCGGTTCGCCAACATTTGCGCTAAGGTGAGGAGACAGACGCATCACTCATCCACGCGGCGCCGCTACCGGCTCCCGGCTGGAACCTCGGTGTGGCGTCGACGCCGAGGGCGGCGCCTTGATCCACGAGGTGGCCTCATGAGCGCGCTTACCTGCACCCACCGCGACCACACCATCCGCGCCAGCGTCATGGAACACCCCGGCCTGCCGACACCCTGGGCCGGCGGTTGCCAGATTACCGATCCCAACGGCAACACCAGCAAACGCCAGACCTTGCCGGTGGATTACGCCTTCATGGATGACCTGAACAAGGCCCAGCACGCGTCCATCGCCCATGGCAAATGGCTGGTAGATCAGAAGCTGGATCACGGCCGCAATTGGCACTGAGGGCAACCCAGACGTAGGGTCGTAGCCCGCATGAAATCCGGGAGAGATCGGAAGTTGTCCCCGGATTGCATCCGGGCTACGAACGGTCGCGCAACGGATCGAGCAACGGTTTGAGGCCGTTGTGATCGATCTCCTGCATCAGCGCGAGCAGCTGACCCAGCTCGCCCTTGGGGAAACCCGTGCGGGCGAACCAGTTGAGGTAGTGGCCCGGTAGATCGGCGATCAGTCGATCCTTGTACTTGCCGTAAGGCATACGGCGGGTCACCAGGAGTTTCAGCGCTTCGGGGTTCATCGGTTACTCGAATGACCGGAAAATGATCCGGCCATTGTGCCAGGCATCAGCCCCTGGACGAAAAGCACCTAGCCGCGAAGCGCTTCGCGAACGAAATCCAGGCGATCCTGACCGAAGAACATCTCGCCGCCAACAAAGCAGGTCGGCGCGCCAAATACGCCGCGTTTGACCGCCTCTTCGGTAGTCGCCTTGAGCGCGTACTTCACTGTCGGTTCAGCGATCTGCGCCTGCAGGGCGACTGCATCGAAACCAGCGGCAACCAGCACGCCTGCCACCTTGGCCGGATCACCCATATTCACCCCGTCGACCCAGATCGCCCGGAATAGCGCCTGCAAGGCATCGTCGAAGCGCTCCGGCTGATACAGTTGAACGGCCACCAGCAAGCGCATCAGCGTCAGGGTATTGATCGGAAAATGCGGGTTGAAGCGCATCGGTACGCCATAGCGCTCAGCAAAGCGTGCCAGGTCGCGCAGCATGTAGCGCCCCTTGGCCGGAATCATTGCCGGCGAGGCGTTGCCGGTGGCCTGGAACACTGCGCCCAGCAGCATCGGTCGATAGACCAATTCAGCGCCGGCGTCGCGACACAGATCAGGCAACTGGGTATGGGCCAGGTAGGACGCCGGGCTGCCCAGATCAAAGAAGAATTCCACCGTCTTGCTCATCAGCTTCACTCGCTCATTATTGTGATTATGGGTTCAGCGCAGGTTACCAGCGCTCGATCCACGGGCGCAGATCCAGCTCGAAGGTCCAGGCATCGCGCGGCTGAGCGTGCAGGAACCAGTAGCTGTCGGCGATATGCTCGGGATCGAGAATGCCATCCTGATCCTTCTTGGCGTATAGCTCGGGAAAGCTGTCGCGGATAAAGGCGGTATCGATGGCGCCGTCCACCACCACATGGGCGACATGGATATTCAACGGTCCCAGTTCACGCGCCATGCTCTGCGCCAGCGCGCGGATGCCGTGCTTGGCCCCGGCGAAAGCGGCAAATCCGGCAGCGCCACGCAGGCCGGCCGTAGCGCCGGTGAACAGGATGGTGCCGCGTGCGCGGGTGACCATGCGCTTGGCCACCGCCTGGCTGGTGAGAAAGCCGGCGAAGCAGGCCATTTCCCAGATCTTGAAGTACTTGCGTGCGGTTTCATCGAGGATGCTGCAGGGCACGTTGGCGCCGATATTGAACACCATCACCTCGATCGGCCCGATGTCACGCTCGATGCTCTCGACCAGTTCAGCCACCTGCTCCTCACGTCGCGCATCGGAAGCAAAGCCATGCGCTTCGCCGCCCTCGCTACGGATTTCTTCCAGCAACGGTTGCAGTTTATCGAGACTGCGCCGGGTGACGCAGGCGACATACCCCTCGCGGGCAAAACGCCGGGCAATGGCGCCGCCGGTGGCATCACCCGCGCCGATGATCAAAGCGACCTTCTTGTTCTCATTCATGGCTTTCTCCATTAACTAACGATCGTTAGCTGAACGAACGTTATGCTACGATCTCGGGCAGGTCAACCCAGCATAGAACGGAGTCATCCATGCGTTATTCCGCCGAACACAAGGCCGAAACCCGCGAGCGCCTGCTCGCCAGCAGCGGCGCGATTGCCAAGCAGCAAGGTTTTGCCGTGACCGGCGTGGACGCGCTGATGAAAACCATAGGCCTGACTGGCGCAGCCTTCTACAGCCATTTCCCGAGCAAGGACGATTTGTTCGCTGAACTGATCGAACGCGAGCTGCACAACAGCCTGAGCCGCCTTGGCGGCGAAGCGGGCGACGCCGGTCGCGACAAGCTGCAACGCTGCCTGGCGGCCTATCTCAGCCTGGCGCATGTCGAGCAACCGGATAAAGGCTGTGTGCTGCCTGCCCTCGGCGCGGAGATCGCCCGTGCCGATGAACGCGTTCGGCTGCGTACCGAGCAGCAGATCCTGCAGTTGCAGAACACCTGGGCCGAGGTCATCGGCGACCCGCAACTGGCCTGGACGATTCTCGCGCAATGCCTCGGCAGCCTACTGCTGGCGCGCATGATGGCCAGCCAGGAATCGCGCCAGCAGGTGCTCGGCGCCAGCCTGGACATGCTCGAACACACATTGAAGCCTGTCAGCTGAGCGCGGATGCCGTTAACCTAGGCGGGTTATTCCTGCCAGGATCGATCCATGTCGCACACCCCATCCCCGCTGGTTGGTGAAACCCCTCTGCACGCTGTCGAGGTGCGCATCCTCGGTTGCCTGATCGAAAAGCAGCTGACCACGCCGGAAACCTACCCGCTGACGCTCAATGCCGTGCAACTGGCCTGTAACCAGAAGACCAGCCGCGAACCGCTGATGAACCTGGAAACCGGTGAAGTCGGGCGCTATCTGCGTAGCCTCGAAGGCCGCAAGCTGGTACATCTGGTGATGGGCAGCCGCGCCGACCGCTGGGAACAGCGTTGCGACAAGCAGTTGGAGTTGGTCAAGCCGCAGACGGTATTGCTCGGTCTGTTGCTGTTGCGTGGCCCGCAGACGCTCAATGAGCTGCTCACGCGCAGCAATCGCATGCACGATTTCGACGATGTCGCCGAGGTCCAGCATCAGTTGGAGCGTCTGATCGGTCGCGGTCTGGCGCTACTGCTACCGCGCCAGAGTGGTCAGCGCGAGGATCGCTATATGCATCTGCTGGGCGAATCTGCAGATATGGAAAGCTTGCTGACCAGCCGCCCTGCTGCTCGTGGGGAGGCTGCGGCACCTAACGAAGATCGACTGGTCGAACTGGAAGCGCGCATCGCCGCCCTCGAAGAACGTTTGGCGCGCCTGGAAGGCGCGCAGTAACCCAAGGAGCTCATGCATTGAATTTCAAAACTCGTCTCTGCCTCATCCTGGGCGCCACCCTGCTCGCAGCCGGCTGCAGCAGCACCGCCGAGAAACCGACCTCCGTTGCCGCACCGAGTGGCCCGACTCCGGACAGCTGCACCTCGTCCGCCATCGAACACTTCAAAGGCAAGACCGTGACGCCCGAGCTGCTCGAGCAGGCACGTCAGCAAGCCGGAGCCAGCACAGCCCGTATACTCACACCCGACAGCGTGGTGACCTTGGAATACAATGGTCAACGCCTTAACCTCAATGTCGATGATCAGCGCGTGATCACCCGCGTATCCTGCGGTTGAAATCACAATTGAGTGCGGGTTGCCCTGCACTCAATTGCCGACAACGCCAACCACCTTTGCACAGGCCAATGCCATGACCTCCCAAGTGGAACCCTGCGCCGAGCTGATGCTGGACAACCAGCTGTGCTTCGCCCTCTATTCCACCTCGCTGATGATGACCAAGACCTACAAGCCCCTGCTGCAGGCGCTCGGCCTCACCTATCCGCAATATCTGGCCATGCTGGTGCTGTGGGAAAGCGAGGGCATCACCGTCAGTGAGATCAGCGCACGCATGCTGACCGACCCGGGCTCGTTGACGCCTCTGCTCAAGCGCCTGGAGAGCGAAGGCCTGCTGCAGCGCCAGCGCAGCAGCCAGGACGAACGTGTGGTGCAGCTGTACCTGACCGACAAGGGTCGCGCCCTGCACGAACAGGCCAAAGCATTGCCTGCCTGCATCCTCAAGGCTTCTGCGTTGAACATGGCGCAACTAGGCAAGCTGCGTGATGACTTGATCGAACTGCGCGGCCATCTGCAAGACGCCCTCTGATCCCAGGCGATGCCAGCCATCGCCTGCTGCCGCTAACCCGTAGCCACCCCTAGCCGGGCAAAGTCTCGTGCGCGCTGTATTCAGCGGCCTCATCGTCCATCTCCCCGCATCACGGGCTCATCCTGCGCCTCTATTCAGTCTGATTCTGTCAATTCACCTACAGGATCTACAGCAAAGCATGGCTACATACCCTATCGCGCCTGCTTATTCCTGAAAGTCAAAAAGCTATAACCAAATCTTCCATATATTTATCTTGCGCACTAATGTTTTGCGCAATATAGTTCACCCCATGGAAACGGTTAGCGCACAAAAGATTAGCAAGCCAATCCATCACTACCCCACCGACAAGGATCAATGCCATGACTATCGAAAACGTTCTCTACCGTGCAACCGCTGAAGCCTTTGGTGGCCGTGAAGGCCGCGCCGTCTCCTCCGACGGCATCCTCGACATCGCCCTGTCCACCCCGAAAGAACTCGGCGGCGCCGGCGGTAACGGCACCAACCCGGAGCAGCTGTTCGCCGCCGGTTATTCCGCCTGCTTCCTCGGTGCCCTGAAATTCGTCGCCGCCCGCGACAAGCTGAGCATCCCGGCTGACACCTTCATCGAAGGCACCGTCGGCATCGGCGCCATCCCCACCGGCTTCGGCATCGAGGTGGAACTGCGCATCAGCCTGCCCGGCCTGACCCCGGAAGCCGCACAAACCCTGGTGGATCGCGCGCACATCGTTTGTCCGTACTCCAACGCCACCCGCGGCAACATCGACGTCACCTTGACCATCGTCTGACAGATAGCAGCCAGCGCTCGCGGCCACAGCCCGAGCGCGGCCCCAAGAGGAGAACCACCATGAAAACCCGCACCCTGTTCGCCACCGCACTGACCGCCCTCGCACTCAGCGCGTCGCTCACCACCCTCGCCCACAGCGCCGAGGCCACGCCCTACCGCTACGGCCAGAACCTGGATGTCGCCAAGGTGATTTCCATCGACGTGCCCAACAGCTCGCAGTGCGAAGTGGTCACGGCAACGATGACCTACCGCAACAGCGCGGGTGACGTGGAAGTTCTCGACTACGAACAACTCTCCAGCGTTTGCACCAACCAGAACTGACAACCAGCCGCCCAACTGATCGACAGGAGTTTGACCATGAAATTTTCTCGCACTCTGACTGCCGGGCTGCTCGCCCTAGCCATCAACAGCAGCTTCGCCGCCGGCAGCCCCGGCGTGGAGCGCAACACCCAAGGTTTCCTCGATGCCCTGGCAGCCGGTGGTGGTCAGCCGCTGGAAACACTCTCGCCGAAAGACGCCCGCGCCGTACTGGTAGGTGCTCAGGCCAGCGTCAAGGTGGACCTGTCCGGCATTATCGTGGACACCAAGGTGATCCAGGTTAATGGCCAGTCGCTCACCCTCAAGGTGGTACGTCCTGAAGGCGCTCGCGGCATTCTGCCGGGCTTCATGTTCTTCCATGGCGGTGGCTGGGTACTGGGTGATTATCCGACCCACGAACGCCTGATCCGCGACCTGGTAGTAGGCTCTGGCGCCGCTGCAATCTACGTCGACTACACGCCGTCGCCGGAAGCCAAGTACCCGACCGCGATCAACCAGGCCTATGCCGCCACGAAGTGGGTGGCCGACAACGGCAGCCAGATCGGTGTCGACGGATCGCGCCTGGCAGTGGCCGGCAACAGCGTCGGTGGCAATATGGCAGCCGTGGTCGCCATCAAGGCCAAGGAAGCCGGTACGCCGAAACTGCGCGCCCAGGTGCTGCTGTGGCCGGTGACCGACGCCAACTTCAACAATGGCTCCTACAACCAGTTCGCCGAAGGCCACTTCCTGACCCGCGGCATGATGGAATGGTTCTGGGACAACTACACCACCGACCCGAAGCAGCGTAACGAGATCCATGCGTCGCCCCTGCGCGCCAGCCTGGAACAGCTCAAGGGCCTGCCGCCAGCACTGGTGCAGACCGCCGAGATGGACGTGCTGCGCGACGAAGGCGAAGCCTACGCTCGCCGCCTGAACGCCGCCGGTGTTCCAGTGACTGCCGTGCGCTACAACGGCATGATCCACGACTACGGCCTGCTCAATGTGGTGTCCGAAGTCCCGGCGGTACGCTCCGCCATGGATCAGGCAGCACAGACGCTGAAAAACAGCCTCAAGTAAGCGGCTGAAAAACGAAACCCCGCCACCGGTAACGGTCGCGGGGTTTCGTTTTTTGTGGGGCGGCTTTTAGCTGTGGGTTGTTCCTGTCGCGGCTGAAGCCCTCCCACCGTACCGCGAGATTACGCCAAGCTACACACCTGCTCCCAGGTCAGATCCAGGCACTTGCGCGCTTTCTCTACCAGCTCATCCACTTCCGCCTGGCTGATTACCAGTGGTGGCGCGATGATCATGGTGTCGCCCACCGCGCGCATGATCAGACCGTTGTTGAAGCAGTGGCCACGGCAGATCATGCCCACGCCCACATCACCGGAGAAGCGCTTGCGCGTGGCCTTGTCCCACACCAACTCGATGGCGCCAAGCATGCCGACGCCGCGCACTTCGCCCACCAGCGGGTGATCGGCCAGCTCACGCAGGCGCTTTTGCAGGTAGGGCGCGGTTTCTGCCTTCACCCGCTCGACGATGCCTTCTTCCTTGAGAATGCGCAGGTTCTCCAGGCCCACCGCTGCCGCCACCGGATGGCCGGAATAGGTGAAGCCATGGTTGAAATCGCCGTGCGCTTCGATCACCTCGAACACCTTGTCGCTGACGATCAACCCGCCCATCGGTACGTAACCGCTGGTAAGGCCCTTGGCGATGGTCATCAGGTCAGGCTTGAGGTCGTAGTACTGGCTGCCGAACCACTCGCCGGTACGGCCGAAACCGCAGATCACTTCATCGGCGACGAAAAGAATGTCGTACTTGGCCAGGATTTCCTTGATGCGCGGCCAGTAGGTCTCCGGCGGAATGATCACGCCGCCAGCGCCCTGGATCGGCTCGGCAATAAAAGCTGCAACGTTTTCTTCGCCCAGTTCGAGAATCTTCTTCTCCAACTGGTCGGCAGCCCAGATACCGAATGCTTCAGGCGATTGGTCGCCGCCCTCGCCGAACCAGTACGGCTGCGGAATGTGCGCGATGCCCGGGATCGGCAGGTCGCCCTGCTCGTGCATGAACTTCATGCCGCCGAGGCTGGCACCGGCCACGGTGGAGCCGTGGTAGCCGTTGTCGCGGCCGATGATGATCTTCTTGCCCGGCTGGCCCTTGCACGCCCAGTAGTGGCGTACCAGACGCAGCATGGTGTCATTGCCCTCCGAGCCCGAACCGGTGAAGAACACGTGGTTCATGCCGGCCGGCGCCACTTGGGAAATGGCATGGGCCAGCTCCAGCACTGGCGGATGGGCGGTCTGGAAGAAGGTGTTGTAGAACGGCAGTTGCAACATCTGCTTGGAAGCTGCCGCGACCAGCTCCTCGCGGCCATAGCCGACGGCCACGCACCACAGACCGGCCATGCCATCGAGGATCTTGTTGCCCTCGCTGTCCCACAGGTGCACGCCTTTTGCCTCGGTGATGATGCGCGGGCCCTTCTCGGCCAGCTGCTTGTAATCACTGAACGGCGCCAGGTGGTGGGCCTGGCTCAGGGCCTGCCAGTGTGCGGTTTTCGGGTTGTTCTGGGCGTTGTTCATGTCGCCTCCTTCGATCCGAGACATCACAGGTACCAGCGATATTCGCGCGGGCTGATGTCGTGCATGAAGGCCAGGTGATCCTGGCGTTTGTTCTCGCAATAGACCATGACGAACTCGCTGCCGAGGCCAGCCGCGACGCGCTCGCTGACCTGCATGCGGCGTACGGCGTCGAGCATGTCCTTGGGAAAGTCGACGCCGCTTTCGCGGTCGTCATTCAGTGGTGCGATGGGCTCGGCCTGGGCGTCGAGGCCCTGCTCGATGCTGGTCAGCAATGCCGCCAGCACCAGATAGGGGTTGGCATCGGCGCCCGGCAGGCGGAACTCCAGGCGCAGGTTGCGCGCGTCCGACTCGGGGATACGTACGCAGGCGTCGCGATCCTCGAAACCCCAGCTGGCCTTGCTCGCCGAGTTCACTTGGGCGCCGAAGCGGCGGTAGCTGTTGTGGTTCGGCGCGTAGATCGGCATCAGCTCCGGCAGCAGTTCCAGGCAACCGGCCACGGCATGACGCAGCGGGCGCTGCTCGTCGCGGGCCAGCAGGTTGTCACCGGCCTCGTCGTACAGACTGACATGGATATGCATGCCGCTGCCCGGATACTGCAGGTACGGCTTGGCCATGAAGCTGGCGCGATGGCCGTATTTGAGCGCCACGCCACGGCTCACCCGGCAGAACAGCGCCGACCAGTCGGCCGCCTGCATCGGGTCAGCGTTGTGGCTGAAGTTGATCTCGAACTGCCCCGGGCCGATCTCGGCGGTGATCACCGTGGTGTCGATGCCCTGCAGGCGCGCGGTTTCGCTGATGTCGTCGAGCACCTCGGAAAAACGCGACAGCCGTTCGATATGCATGTTCGGCTGGTCATCGGCATCGCCACTCAGGTCATCGCGCGGGTACTGCGGCAAGCCGTCCTTGAGCGCCTTGTCGAACAGGTAGAACTCCAGCTCGAAGGCCACCACCGGATGAATGCCACGCGCGGCCAGGCGCTGCACCACGCGCGCCAGCACTTCGCGCGGCTCGAACTCGATGGGCGCCTCGGTACCGTCGGAGCTGATCAGCATCTGCCCCAGCGGCTGACGCTCCCAGTTCACCAGCTTGAGCGTGCCGGGGATCAGCCGCCGTGGCGCGTCCGGGTCGCCGTCATGAAAGCAGTAGTCGCCGATCTCGTAGAGCCCGCCCTGAGCGCCGAGCAGTACACAGTTCTGCGGCAGTTTCAGGGCGCTGCCGGCGGCGACCTTCTCCAGCATCTCAATGGGGTAGCGCTTGCCATAGAAATGCCCGGGAATGTCCAGGCAGATCAGGTCGACGAAGCGCACCTCGGGGTGGACCTGGCGAAATTGACGGACTTCGTCGAGCAGCTCGACTCGGGTGGCGTTCATTGTGGTTATTTCCGGGTTCACGGGAAGGTTCAGGTGTAGATCCACAACACCCGCGCGGGGGTGTCGCCCTGGTTGGCATAACGCAGGTGCGCATAGCTAGGCACCTGGAAAACATCGCCGGGATAGAGGGTGGCACTTTCTTCGTCCTCGCCCAGCCACAGCGTCAACTGACCTTCGAGCACATAGCCGGCCTGCTCGGAACGATCGCTCATCTGCCGCTCGCCACTGCTGGCCCCCGGTTCGAGCAGGCTATCGACGACCATGAAGGCGCCCTGCAAGGTCGGCGACGCCATGATGTCGGTGATGCCACCGGCCAGGTACAGGGTGCGGCGCTCGTCCGGACGGGTCACCCAGTCCAGCGCCTTGGGCTTGGGCAGGCTGTAGAAATAGGTGGTGGGTACGTCGAGTGCCTCGCTGATGGCAGTCAGATCTGCCACGGTCGGGCGCGACAGGCCACGCTCGACCTGCGAGAGAAAGCCCACGGAACGACCGATGCGCTCGGCCAGCTCGTTGAGGGTGACCTTCTTGTGCTTGCGCAGGTCGTGAATGAGCACGGCCAGCGCGGCCATCTCCAGATTCTTGTCCATGTCAGAAATAGTCCCTTAATCGATACCAGGCCTTGCCGATGGCCTCGAGCGGTGCCGCCAGGCGCTCGCCGAATGGGAATTCGGGATTGCGCAGTTGCTGATACAGCGCCAGTTCGTCGTCATTGCCGAGAATGGCATCACTGACTGCCCGCGCCGCCGCCAGGGTCGGCAGCACACCATGCCCGGAAAAGCCCTGCAGCCAGTAACGGCCGTTCTCGCCGCCAACGTCGGGCGTGCGAGCACGAGTCACGTCGATATGGCCGCCCCAGGCAAAGTCGATTGCCACGCCTGACAGCTGCGGGAATACGCGCTCGAGGAACGGCCGCGTGGCCGCCGCCATGTCTCTCGGCAGGCCGCCCAGATAGGTACAGCCCCCGCCAAACAGCAGGCGGTGATCCGGGGTGCGACGGAAGTAATCGAGGACGAACTGGTTGTCGGTCACACACGCATTGCGCGGTAACAGGGCCTCGGCGCACTCGGCGCCCAGCGGTTCGGTGGCGATCTGGTAGGTGCCGACCGGCAGGATGCGCCGCGCCAGACGCGGCTCGAGGTGATCGATATAGGTGTTGCAGGCCAGCACCAGGGTGTCGGCCTGCGCGCTGCCCTGCTCGGTACGCACACGGTAGCCCGTGCCCTGCTTGTCCTGACTCAGCACACGGCTCTGCTCGAAGATCTGCCCACCGGCGCGAACGAAGGCTTCGGCCAGCCCGAGCGCCAACTTGAGCGGATTGAGATGCCCGGCCTCGGGGTCGTAGAGGCCAGCGCGGTAACGCTCGCTGGCGACCCACTCCGGCATCTGCTCGCGAGAGACGAACTGCAGCGCGCGATGCCCCCATTTATAAGCGGCCTCCTCCTGCCACTCATGCAGCAGCGCCACACGACGTGGCAGCACTGCCGTCCACAGATGGCCGCGGCGGTAATCGCAGTCGAAGCCGTGGCGCTCGGGCAGTTCACGCAGCTCACGAGCTGCCCAGCTCATGCCATCCCACAGACGGCGGGCGCGTTCGATGCCCAGCGCCTTTTCCAGCGGCGGCATATCGCAGGACCAGCCCAGAATCGCCTGCCCGCCATTGCGTCCAGAGGCCGCCCATGCCACACGACTGGCCTCCAGCAGAATGACCTTGCGCCCTGCTTCGGCCAGGCGCAAAGCAGTGTGCAGACCACTGAAACCAGCACCGATCACCAGCACCTCGCACTGCAGATCATCTTGCAGCACGGGATGATGCGTCAGTCGATCCTTGCAGCTATGGGCGTAATAGCTGTCGACGTGCTCACTGGCATGGCGAAACATAGACGGCTCATGAAATTTAAAATAATTAATTTCATGAAAATCTATATAGATAATTTCACAAAGGCAAGCCTGAGCGGCTCAGGCGACCTGCTGCTGCAACTCCATACCGCATTCGAGATGAGTGAGCAGCCCTTCATTTATCGCCTGGGCCAAAACCCGACGCAGGCCTTCGCTGCCGAGAAAAGCGTCGCGTGCCGCTGTCGAACGCCACTGCCCTTCTACCTGCCAGATCAACGGATCATTGCGCAGTGAGAACACACGCAGGCGCTCACAACCTGGAATATCTCGCCCGGCCTCATGCAACCGCGCCAGGCACTGCCCCAGCCTATTTGAACGGTCGTGGCGGGCGCGAACGGTCATACGGTGAATGATGCTCATGGCAACCTCCTGGAACTGAATCAATACATACCAGCAGCGTTTCGCTGCAGAACATGGGGCGCTGCGTCCGGCTCGGCAAAAGCCGCTTCGCCAACGGCTCTTGAGTCAAGCCAGGCCGTGGCGAGCAATAACAGAGTCAGCGGTGCGATCAGCCATTTACTGGGCATGGTTCGCTCCTTTCGTGAGGTATGTGGGCACCACTTAGCGGGTGATCGAGCTACTGCACGTGTTCGAGCCGATGCAGAGACACCGCTCGATGGCTACAAAGATCAGACAGAAAGTCATCAGAGCGTTAGTCGATTTCTGGCAAATCCTTGCCTAAAACTCCATAACAAGGAAATTGCTGCAACCGAGTGCAGCGCACCCTGACTACCCTTGAAATACTCTGTATCACCGGTTATTTGCCCATTACTGGCAAATATTTGCCTAATCCTGCCGCCCCTCATGACTTGCCTGAAAAACCTGGCTAGGCTTCGCTGACTTTCCGGAGGCGCGCCATGCAGTCACCCACTCACACCGCCACAACTCTCGACACCCCCCTTGCCGAACTGAGCCACGAAATGGCGCGTCTGGTCGATCGCTTCGTCCCCGAGGACGGTTTGCACCTCACAGCGATTCCTGGCCTGAAGCTGGCACGCGCCACGACACCCAGCCTGCCGATGCAGACAGTCTACGACCCCTGCCTGTGCATCATCGCCCAGGGCCGTAAAGAGATACGTCTGGGTGACGAGCTCTACGTCTATGATCCGTTGAATTACCTGGTGGCGTCGGTGGTGCTGCCGGTAACCGGTCGGGTGATCGAGGCCAGCCCGGATCACCCCTATCTGAGCATTGCTCTGGAGATCGATCCCGCGCTGATCAGCAGCCTGCTCACCGAAATGCCAGCGATTCCAGCCCCGGACGCGGCCTCCCAACGGGCGCTGTTTCTCGATCGTCTCGACCCGCGCCTGCTGGATGCGGTGATCCGCCTGCTGCGCCTGCTGGAAACCCCATCCGACATCGCCATGCTGGCGCCATTGGCATTGCGTGAGATTTTCTACCGCATGCTGCTCAGCCCGCAGGGCCATCGTCTGCATGAAGTGGTCATCGCCGACAGCCAGAGCCAGCGCATCTCCCGCGCCATCGAGTGGCTGCGCAAGAATTTCGATCAGCCGCTGCGGATCGAGGAACTGGCCCGCGAGGTGAACCTGAGCCCCTCGACCCTGCATCATAGATTCAAGGCAGTCACGGCGTTCAGCCCGCTGCAGTATCAGAAGCAGCTGCGCCTGCAGGAGGCTCGCCGGCTGATGCTGTGCGACAACCTCGAAGCGGCAGCGGCCAGCTACCGCGTCGGCTACGAAAGTCCATCGCAGTTCAGTCGCGAGTACAGCCGCCTGTTCGGTGATCCGCCACAACGCGACATCGCCCGCCTGCGCCAGGCCGCGCAGAATCAGGTCGCTTCCTGATAACCGCGCAGGACCATGCCCCCGTGGGAGGCGCTTCAGCGGCGAGCTTTTCCGCCCTTTTTGAGGATGATCGCGGCTAAAGCCCCTCCCACTGCGCGCCCGGCTACAGCCCCATCTGCTTCGCGATGATCTCGTTCATGATCTCGCGCGTACCGCCACCAATGGAAAGGATTCGGTTGTCGCGGTATAGGCGCTCGACCAGAGACTCACGCAATTGAGGCCCAAATGCCGCCTCTACAATCCCATCTGCTTGGCGATGATCTCGTTCATGATCTCGCGCGTACCGCCGCCAATGGAGAGGATGCGGTTGTCGCGGTATAGACGCTCGACCAGGCTTTCGCGCATGTAACCCATGCCGCCCATGATCTGCACCGCATCGTAGGTCAGGCGATCGGCGATATCGGTGGCGAAGTTCTTGGCCATGGAGATCTCCTTGATCACGCTCCTGCCGGCCGCCATCTGCGCGGCCTGACGGTAGGTGAACTCACGGGAGACTTCGAGCTGCGTGGCCATCTCGGCCAGGCGGTGCTTGAGCACCTGGAACTTGCCCACCGGCTTGCCGAACGCCTGGCGCTCGCGCGCCCACTTCAGGGACTCCTCCAGGGCCAGTTGTGCGGTCATGTTGGCCATGATCGCCAGGCTAAGGCGCTCGTTCTGGAAGTTGGCCATGATGCAGGCGAAACCGGCGTTCTCCACGCCGATCAGGTTCTCCACCGGCACCTTGCAGTCGTCAAAGAACAGTTCGGCGGTATCCGACGCCCACCAACCCATCTTCTTCAGCTTGCGACCGACACTGAAACCCGGCGTGCCCTTCTCCACCAGCAACAGGCTGACGCCGCCAAAGCCCTCACCGCCGGTGCGCACCGCCACCGTGTAGTAATCGGCACGTACGCCGCTGGTGATGAAGGTCTTGCTGCCATTGACGCGGTAATGATCGCCGTCGCGCACAGCGCGGGTCTTGAGATTGGCCACGTCGGAGCCACCGGAGGGCTCGGTCACCGCCAGCGCCATGATCTTCTCGCCGGCCAGTACCTGCGGCACCACGCGCTCACGCACGGCGGGCTTGGCCCATTTGACGATGGGTGGCAGGCCGATATCCAGCGAACCGAGCCCGGCCACCAGGCCGCCGGAGCCGCTGCGCATCAGTTCCTCGCTGGCCGCCACCTTGGCGAACACGTCACCCTCGTGACTGCCGCCGAGCTGCTCCGGGTAACCGATACCGAGAATGCCCGCAGCGCCGGCCTTGAGGTACAGCTCACGAGGAAACTCCTCGGCCTCCTCCCACTCGTCGATATACGGCAGGATCTCGCGCTCGACGAAACGCCGGACGGAATCACGAACCAATTGGTGGGACTCATCGAAATACGACAGAGAGGCGGCCATGCGGGTACTCCCGTTATTATTTTGGCCACCCTAACCTAGCGCTTGCTTGGTTTTCAAGCGAGCGTTTCATTTCTGCTCGCGCAACGCCTTTCTCACCCGCTCGCCCATCTCGTAGGCTGGCCCTTCCACTGACTGGAAATTACGCGTGTAACGCTGGGCGAAGCCATCGGTGCCCCACTCGCGGTATTGCTGCACATGCCACAATTCATGCGCCCACAGCGCCGCATCCTCTGCGGCGGCATCGGCGTTGCGAAACACCACCACGTCGACCAGCGTCACGGCCTGCACATCGGGGTTCTGCAGCATGACGGTGGCGGCGTCCATCTCGTCGGTGATGCCCACGCGAAAGCGCACTTCATCAAGCAACGCATCGTCGTAGAACGGCGCGAGCTGGGCACGAATCATCAGAGGGATAGGTTCGGTGCCGGCTCGCAGTGCTGCCTGGCGAGATTGCAGCAACCAGGCTTCGAGACGCGCCGCCGCCATATTCAGGCCATCTTCACGCACCCGTACCGGATCGGGCACGCATAAGCATGAAGCGCCCAGACACACCTGTACCTGCCCGGTCGGACATTGAGCCTGTGCGGCCAGAGGCGCCCCGAGCAGGAATACCAGAGCAATACGGCGCAGAGTGTCGGTGGTCACTGGCACTCCGAATCGAGAGGGTTTGACTGCTTACAGGCTGATCGGGCGCCGACCTGCCAAGGCATGGGCCAGGGTTCCGCCGTCGACCAGTTCCAGTTCGCCACCGAGCGGCATGCCATGGGCGATGCGCGAGGCGACCAGACCTTTACCGGCGAGGATCTGAGCGATGTAGTGCGCCGTGGCCTCGCCTTCCACCGTCGGGTTGGTGGCCAGGATCACTTCGCTGAAAGCACCGGCATCGATACGATCCAGCAGCGCCGGAATACCGATGGCCTCTGGCCCCAGACCATCTAGCGGTGAGAGATGCCCCTTAAGCACGAAATAACGGCCGCGAAAGCCGGTCTGCTCCACGGCATGCACGTCCATCGGACCTTCGACCACACACAGCAGGCTGTCGTCGCGGCGCTCGTCCAGACACAGCTGGCAGATTTCGTCCTCGCTCAGGCTGCGGCAGCGCTTGCAGTGCCCCACACCCTCCATCGCCGCATTCAACGCCTGAGCCAGACGCTGACCGCCACTGCGATCACGTTCGAGCAACTGCAAGGCCATGCGCTGAGCCGTCTTCTGGCCCACTCCGGGCAGGATGCGCAGGGAGTCGATCAACTGGCGAATCAGGGGGCTGAAGCTCATGGAAGTCCTGCAAAAGTTGGCGGGCAATGATCTGGTGGGCTAAAGCCCACCCTACGAACGGGTGCGTTTTTGCACAGCATTATCACGGGGCGACCGGACGGTATGCAGTACAAGGCGCGAAAGGCCCCGAGCACCGGAGTTTACGTCTGTAAATGAGGATGCTCGGGGCCTTTCGCAACGCAGTAATGCGTGCCGGCTGGGCGTCACATGCTCAGAAGGGCATTTTGAAGCCGGGGGGTAGCTGCATCCCTGCGGTCATGCCGGACATCTTCTCCTGGCTGTTCTGCTCGACCTTGCGCACCGCGTCGTTGACGGCAGCGGCGATCAGGTCTTCGAGCACTTCCTTGTCTTCCTGCATCAGGCTGTCATCCAGGGTGATGCGCTTGACGTCGTGACGACCGGTCATCACCACGCTGACCAGGCCAGCGCCGGACTGGCCGGTGACTTCAGCGTTGGCCATTTCTTCCTGCATCTTCTGCATTTTTTCCTGCATTTGCTGAGCCTGCTTCATCAGGCCTGCCATGCCACCTTTCATCATGTCGGTATCCTCGGTGTTCGGGGTTAAACAAGTCGTTGAAACGACCGGTTAGCTGGGAATATCGATAGGTTCGATGCTGTCGTCGCGCACCTTGGCCGCGAACTGCTGAATCATCTGCTGCACCAGCGGGTCGCCGTGGATCGACGCCTCGGCGCTGCGCTGGCGGTCGGCACGGCGACGTGCTGCGGCCTGCGCCGGGGTTTCCTGCTCAGGCTTGCACAGCTCGATACGCAGTTTGATGCTGCGCCCCTGTTGCTGGTTCAGCGCGTCATTGAGACGACGCTGCTGAGTCGGATTGAACAGTGCACTGTGCGCCGGGTCCAGGTGCAGCAGCCAGTCATCGCCATTGGCTTCGATCAGGGTGCAGTTGGCGGCGATGCTGCCAGTCATGCCACCCAGGCCAAGCTGCGGGAACAGTGACAGCCACTCTGCCGCCAGACCGGTTGCGGGTTTAGCCGCAGGCAACGGCTCTTCAACCACGGGCGCCGCGGTTTCGGCTTGGCCGAAATCGTAATCGAGGGTTTCGGCGTCCATTTCCACATAGTCGTAGTCGCCGAGCGGTGGCTCATCTTCGCCACCATCTGCATCGGCTACCGGTGGCGCGACCTCACTCGGTGCGGGCACTTCGACCGATGCAACTTGCGAAACTACTGGCTCTGCGGTTTTCACCTCTGGCTCTGCTGGCGCAACAGGCTGAACGGGCTCAGTCACAGGCTCGGCAGCCTTGGCAGTTGCCCAAGGCACATCAACCACAGGAGCAGCGGGCTCGGGCTCGGGCTCGGGCTCGGGCTCGACGGGCAGATTAGCGGCCGGCGCTACAGGCACTTCAACAGGCTGAACCGGCTCACTCACGACAGGCGTGACACTCGGGGCCGGCACAACAGGGCTAGGCTCGACCGGCGCCGTAACAACGGGAGCCTGTGCGACGGGAGCGATAACAGGAGCAGAAACCACAGGAGCCGGCATAGCGGTGCCGGCCACTGGGTTTTGTTGGGAATCAGCAGTGGCCTGGCTGATCCCCAAGGGCTTTAGCGTGACCTTGGGCGCGTCGTCGGCTCCCGCCGGGCGGAAGGCCAACATGCGCAGCAGCACCATCTCGAAGCCGCCGCGCGGCTCAGGCGCCAGCGGTAAATCACGACGGCCAATCAAGCCCATCTGATAGTAGAACTGCACGTCTTCGGCCGGCAGCGCCTGGGCCAGTTGCAGTACGCGCTCGCGATCACCCTGACCGTTGTCGACTGCTTCCGGCAGCGCCTGGGCTATCGCCACGCGGTGCAGGACGTTGAGCATTTCCGAAAGCACGCCATTCCAGTCCGGCCCCTGCTCGGCCAGATGACGCACCGCTTCGATCAGTGCCCGCGCATCACCTTCGATCAGCGCATGCAGCACGCCATAGACCTGACCGTGATCGAGCGTGCCGAGCATGGCACGCACGTCAGCCGCCAGTACCTTGCCTTCGCCGAAAGCGATGGCCTGGTCGGTCAAGCTCATGGCGTCGCGCATCGAGCCATCGGCAGCGCGGCCAAGCAGCCACAGGGCATCGTCCTCGAACGGCACGTTCTCGGCGGTCAATACGTGGGTCAGGTGCTCGACCACTCGCTCCGGCGGCATGTTCTTCAGCGAGAACTGCAGGCAGCGCGACAGCACGGTAACCGGCAGCTTCTGTGGGTCGGTGGTGGCGAGGAGGAATTTGACGTGGGGCGGCGGCTCCTCCAGGGTCTTCAACAGGGCGTTGAAGGAGCTGGTGGAAAGCATGTGCACTTCGTCGATCAGGTAGACCTTGAAGCGACCCCGACTTGGCGAGTACTGCACATTGTCGAGCAGCTCACGGGTGTCTTCGACCTTGGTGCGGCTGGCGGCGTCCACTTCGATCAGGTCGACGAAACGCCCCTCATCGATTTCCCGACAGACCGAACAGGTGCCGCAAGGGGTGGAACTGATGCCGGTTTCGCAGTTCAGGCACTTGGCGATGATCCGCGCAATAGTGGTCTTGCCCACACCACGGGTGCCGGTGAACAGGTAGGCATGGTGCAGGCGCTGACTGTCCAGGGCGTTGATCAGAGCCTTGAGCACATGCGTCTGGCCGACCATTTCGCGGAACGAGCGCGGACGCCATTTACGTGCAAGAACCTGATAACTCATGGAAAACCGTCATATGAGGAAAGCAAAAGTGGGCTAATCCTAGCGGAGCAACCGGCAAATTGCATCCGCCACCCGCATGTGTGGGGCAGCATCGCCCTGACTTGAGAAATAGCGCTGGTCATTTCTTGCACAAAGCATTAGTATTCGCGCCGTTCGTACCACGCTGTAAGTCATTAAGGCCTTTGCGCCCCCTCGCTGGTTTCCCGGTTCAACGTCTAGCGCATCTCTGCGCTGCCGCCCTCCCCGATCCCATCTGCTGACTGATCAGGCCGACTCGCCGTTTATCGGCGCAGTTCCTCTGCCTGCCTCCGACGTACCGACCACGCCGAAGAACCGTAACAATGGAACTTTATCGTGCTAATCAAGCTCCGATCGGTTGACATGCTATGGCCGTTTTTCGGCCAACCACATGGAGCTACACCACGCGCAACGAAGCGCACATGCTTTAAGGAATACCTAGAAAAATGAATGCTCAACATCAAATTCAGAAAGCCATCAGCACCCTGACTCACGCCTTTGCACCGTTCGATTGCCGCATTCAGGCAACGCGCAAGGGCAGCTTCAGCTTTACCCTGGTCGACAAGACCGGTATCGCCCAGTACAGCCAGCGTCTCTACCCAGGCCAGTACAGCGACGAATCGCTGCAACAGGTGATCGAGCGTACCCGCCAGTCGCTCACTGCCTGAACTAAGTCGTCATCCTGAGGTCGAAGGTGACCAACCTCAGGATGGAGTAGGACATGGAACTCACCAACCAACAGCTCGTCGATCACCTGTTCAATCCGTTGCGTGCCAGCTTCAGCTCACCGCGCCCGGACGGCAGCATCATCCTCGCCCTGCTCGACGAGAGCGACATCACTGTCTACAGCCGCGTCCTGGCCAAGCCACAGTTCAACGACCAGAATGCCTTCGCCCAAAGCCTGGAAGAAATCCGCCTGGAACTGGCCGTACGCGCCGGCAATATCCCAGCCGATCTGCGCAAGACGCTCAAGGAACAGGACAGCGTGTTGAATTACCGTATCGCCTGAGCCTGCAAGCAGCCGAAAGCCCGCGCCCAAAGCGCGGGCTTTTTATTGCGCACAGCAAAAAACCGCCAGATAGGCGCTGGAGAAATTGAGATATAGGGATGCAAAGGCTTGGAAAACTGGAGGTGGACCCTACCAGCCACACCCCGGCACACAATGTTCCCGCTGTGGCTGCTCCCTTCCGGGCCTGACCAGGTTAACGGGTAATCGTTGCGAGGGGACCGGCAGGGCCACCATAACGCTGCCAAAAGCCCGTTCTAGAGCCTTCATGAGTCAGCGCCACCTCTGAAGCGGCCTTCACCAGACCACGCAAAAAAATGGAAATCGAGGCCATTGTAGGCGACCGCCTGGGTCAGACTGCAAGGCGCTTTGTATCACCTGTTTGCCCCCCTTTTGTACCACTTGCGGGACAGAATCGGGCTCCGCTTGATACAACGGCCATCACGTTAATCGATACCGGAACCGCCCCATGCCCAACGATGAAGAAATGCGCCAAACCGAAGAACGAATCTCGGCCTTTGCCTTGCTGCTGAAGGAGCATCTAAAGGAGCGCTTCGGTTACAAGCGCCTGCGCGTTAGCAAGGGACTAGGGCGCACCGTGACGGCTAAAACAGCCAAGTACGACCTGTACTTTCGCGTTACGCCTGTTTATGTAGACGGCAGATGGGACAGCAATACGCTGGTCGTTGCCAGGATCGGCTTTCAAGACGAACGCAAGGGTCACGGCAGGGCCCTGCTTCAGTTCCTTGTCGACATGGCGGACAAACTCCCCTACACCCACATTGGCATCGAAGAAGCGAACCCTGAAGCCACTGCCTTTGGAGTTCGGTTTGGCTTTTCGCAGATCGAAAAAAGGAGGGATCTATTGGCACCTGTCGAGGTAGTTTTGCTCAATCTGCACTAACTCGTCGAGACTATGCACGAAGGGATGCCACTCAATTCCTACTGACTAAGTCGGATGATGCAGAAATACCCGCTCACATAGCACAACTAATAAACGAACGGCATGGCAAATGCGATGATTAGCCCGCCATGCTCGTTGCACTCAATGCTTGATTATAGTAAGGGCAGCTGACTATATTACTTCGCCACCACCCAAAAGCCGAGGAAAATATGGACGCAGAAAAAATACAATCCGACATAGATGCCTTACTGGTCTTCATGAATGACGACCTAGAAAATCTTGGTCTAACAATCAAATCCGCCCAATTTTCCTTCACCCCAGGGGCAGATGACCGAACAGCTATCGACGAAAAACTTAAGTGGACGGAGGAGCACCTTTACAGAATCATCAATATATGTAACTCCCGAGCCCTTCTAGAAAAGAAAACAGGCGACTTCAATTATATAGCCTTGACAGAGGAAGGACAAAGTAGAGCCATTTCAGTAAAACACGGCAAAAATCGCTCATATGAACTAGGTGCCGCTATGCAAATTGCCACTCTAAATGTACATGGCCCAGCACAAGTCGGAAATGGCAACGTTCAAAACATACATAATGTATTCAGTCAACTACTGCAGCAGATTGATGAGACAAATGCGACCCCTGAGGAAAAAGAGGAAGCTAAAAGCCGACTAGCAAAGTTTCTTGAGCATCCACTTGTAGGCTCTATCCTTGGTGGGCTGGCGGGTTCATTGACTGGAATGATGCAGCAATGAATGAGCTGAGAAAGACAATAAAACTACGCTGTAGCTTTTGTCGATCTAATGAATTTGCCCTTCCTTGGGAGGGCTTTCGCCCGCCAGCGGGAAGCTTCGTGGTGTGTGCTAACTGCGGCCACGAAAACGATATAACCTCTTTACTTTTAGTTGCGAAGTCGACAGGTATTGCCACGGCCAAAGAGTATGCCGAGCAATTAGTTAACGACATGAAGAAAGAGCTCCAAAGAAAATTCAAGAACAGCAAGTTCATAAAAATTAAATAACCCTCACAACATGCGGCTATTTTCGGGTGAAAAATCCGAGAGCCGATATAAGTAAGGCGTCAGCGCCACTTCCCCCCGCCCCCCCGTCCCTGGCCATGAGCGAGAGGCGCCCACCTCGATGACACACACGGCACAGGCCTGGCACACCACCAAGGTCAGCGGCGACGCTGTCCGGGACGCGGTGTCGTTTGGGTATGCCTTAGCGGTAGCGGCTGGAGGCCTGTCGAAGCGTCACCGTTTAGAGTCTGTTGACCATCTATCCGACATCAGCCATAGTGACACCACTTCAACGATAACAGGGACACCCCGCCATGCTCGTTCATGCCTACCTTCGAGCCAGCACCGCCGAACAGGACGCCAACCGCGCCAAGCAGCAACTGACCGACTTCGCCAAGGAGCGGGGACACCGTATCGCCGGCTACTACCCCGAGAACGAGAGCGGGGCATCACTGCAGCGGCCTGAGCTGTTCCGCCTCCTGGACGCAGCCGAGCCAGGGGACGTCCTACTGGTCGAGCAGGTCGACCGGCTATCACGCCTGACCGAGGGAGACTGGCAGCAGCTCCGCTCCACCATCAAGGCGAAGGACGTGCGCGTGGTTGCCCTGGACTTGCCGACCTCTCACCAGTTCCTGGAGAAGCCCAGCAGCGACGCCGACGCCTTCACCGCCCGCATACTGGCAGCCATCAACGACATGCTCCTGGACATGCTCGCAGCCGTGGCCAGGAAGGACTACGACGACCGCCTACGACGCCAGAAGCAGGGCATCACCAAGGCCAAGGAGGAGAAGCGCTACAAGGGAAAATCCATCGACCAGGACAAGCACAAGCGCATCCTGGCGTGTCTGGCCAAGGGCATGAGCCTCCGGGAGACAGCCAAGACCACCGGCACCGGGACGTCTACCGTCATCCGGGCGAAGAAGCTCCAGGAGCAGGCCACAGCGGACGCCTGACCACAACCACCATCGAGGAGGAGCCACCCCACAGCCCTCCTCTTGGCCCTTTACGGCCCCCCATTGAACAACCAGCTCCAGCCCCTGCAGAACTCTCCGCCGGCTAATACGGCCACCCCTTGTGTAAACAGCGCAACGCACTGCTGGAGGCCGGGAGCTATTTACGGCCATACCTTGTGAACAGCAACGCATAAGCCCACCGGCTTCACCCCCACCAGGGGAAAGCGACGTGCTGTAGCCACACCCCCCACTTCCCCGCGACGACCACGACACCCTGCCTGGAGCCCTCCTGGCGGGGCGCTGGCGTTCGCTCTATCACCAAGGACTTCGATCCAATGAACACCAACACCAAGCTGGTTCGGTTGAACCTGCACCTACGCCCTGACCACCTTGACCGGCTGACCATCCTGGCCTGTGCCCTGGGCAAGAAGAAATGCCGCGACACGCGCCTGGCTGAAGCCATGGAGCTGGCCCTGACAGCGGGCTTGTCCTGGGTGGATGACGACCTCCTGGACTTGGCCCGTAGCGACCGTGAGGAGCCTCGCTGGCTCACCCTCGGCCCTATCGTCAGGCAGCCTAATGTCACGCCCACCCTGGATACCGGGAAGCGACCACAATGAAGCCGACCGAGAAGGTGGCCGATAGCCAGAAGCAGCAGGTCATCCAGCTACTGCAGACCAAAGCCTCCGAACGCGCCATTGAGGAGCAGACCAAACTCTCCCGACGCCAGATACGTAAGATCAAGCAAGAGGTGAAGGAGACCAACGATGGCAATCCACTGGTTTATGACCACCAGACAACAATGACACGCGCAACCGCCATCGCTGAGCTGGTGAAGCTGAGCACACGACCAGGTGGAGTACGTCGCTCCGAGATGTGGCCGGTCTTACGTGAACTGTATGGTCTTCGCCTGGACCGCAATAAGGGGACGTGGGTGCTCGACATGACGGACTCCCAGTATCAGTACCTGAAGAAGCAGGTCACGAAAGCAGCCTCAGCCAAAGGCAAAGAAGCGTTATTCATACCCGAGTGGCTTCCCCGACAGGCCCCCATCGCAGCCAACGATACACTGGTCAGCATGGCTGGATGCCTCCACGACCGAGCCCAGGAGTATGCCTCCGAGTTCATGTCCCTCTTCCCGAGTGCGTCCAGGAAACACGTATTCACAGAGCTGGTCAGTCTAGCGTTCAAGCAAGCGTCCCCCGAACCTGTCGAGATCAAGTGCCAAAGGCATGCTGAGACAGCTGAACTACTTCAAGGACGACTCGGCCATCTGGCCCAACGACCAGCAGCAAACGATGCCACAACCGTCAAGACCGACGCCGAACTTGATCGGCTATGCCTCTGACCTCAGACAGTAGCCATACCCCAGAAAGACGCGTGCAGGGCAGTAACGCATCAGCTGTCTGAACAAGGAAGCCTGACCATTAACAATGAAGTGAGGATGGACCAGGGACTACCCACCTCTGTCCGTCCTCCTTGGTCTTCTTCCTTGGTCGGTCTCTTCGGAAAGCCGACAGCAGCTGCGCTACTGCCGCCCTCCACGACCGCCCCTGACATAACGCCCCCAAGGCTGTATTGAAAGATGCACCCCCAAGTGGACCAGTGAACCACCTATAACTCTGTCGGGAATTGGTCCGCTTCACCCTGTCCGCCCTATCACCACGTCTCCTCCGGGTCGGTTCGCTCGGGCGTGTCTTCTCCCCTGCCGTTTTTACTGGTCGACCTGACCAAGCGCGGCCTAGAGGCGCACCTTCAGGAAGTAGTCCTGGACGCCATCATGGCCGAACAAGTGACCAAGTTCCGCCAAACCCTGCGCCCCATCCTGGAGGCACACGTCCGGTCTATCACCCTCGGCCACGTCGAGCACGTTCACGACGTCCTGCGCCTCCGTGACGAGATTGCCGTGAAGGTCAACGTCGACTTCCAGGACGTCCAGAACGGCCACCCCCAGGAGGCCGACGCATGAAGCCACTCGACACCATCCTCAAGGGCTTCACGAAGACCATCCAGGCCCTGGAGAAGCTGGCCAGCAACGACGAAACAGCAGCCGGCTTCCACCGGGAACACGCCGCCACCCTCCTGGCCAACGCCAACGACCTGGAAGGGGAAGCACAACAAGCACGCCGCATCGCGGAAAACCTGAAGACGCTCCTGCAGGGGGATAAGCAATGAACCAGCAAACCACCATCGAGGAACGCCTGGAGCAGGCCAAGCAAGCCATGCGCGACGCCCTGTTCGTCCTGGACAAGAACATCGAGGACATGAGGGAGCATCGAGCACGCATCCGGGAAGCCCTGGTCGAGCTGCAGGAGGTGAAGGCATGAGCCAGGTACAGAAATTCGCCTTCGGCCTCATGGACTTGCGCGTCATCGAGCTGCACGGCCAGCCGTGGTTCAGCGGCTCCGACGTCCTGAAGGTGCTGTATGGCCGCTCTGGTGGACTGGGCGGCATCTACACCAGGCTTGCCCCTGACGAGATGACCAAAGTGGAAAGATTACACTTAGGCGAAGCGCCAGGACGCCCCATGGTCTTAATCAGCGAGTCGGGCCTGTACAAGCTGATTATGCGCTCCGACAAGCCCGAGGCCAAAGCCTTCCAGGACTGGGGCACGCGGGTAGTCCTGCCGGCCATCCGCAAGGACGGCGCCTATGTCCTGGGCGAGGAGAAGGTTGTCACCGGGGAAATCTCCGAGGACGAACTAATCCTCAAGGCCATGCAGGCCCAGCAGAAGAAGGTCGAGCGGCTGGCCCTGGAACGCGACCGGCTGGCCGCTCAGAACCTCCTCCTGCAGAAAGAGAAGATGCACCTGGAAGACTACAACCAGCGCATCCTCCCGGCTGCTGAAGTGGGCCAGGCTGTCGCCAAGCGTAAAGCCCTGGGCGTGGTCGACTTCTGCCGCAAGCTCCCTGGCGTGAACGTCAACGCTGTCCAGACCCGCCTGTACGACATGCAGTATTTCCACAAGAAGTACGGCCACTGGTCGGTCTACGCCAAGTTCAAGGGCGTCCTGTTCGACGAGACATTCAGCGCCGAGGGCTACTCCAAGGTCATCGTCCTGGAGGCTGGCCAACAGAAGCTGGTCGACCTGTACCACGCCGGCCTGCTGCCCATGTGCAAAGGCAAGACCCCGCTTAGCCGTCTGGAGCTGGTCGCATGAACCGCTTTGGCCTGGGGGAACGGCACTGTCCGAACCCCGACAACGACCTCCACACCAACAAACCCCTGCTGACCCTTGCCTACCTCCACTACTGGGACAAGTGCATGCGAGTCCCTGCAGACATGGCCGCAAGGCTCATCGAGGAGGGCTACGACGTAGAAGCCCTCGAACACACCCTTACCTGAGTACCTACATGTCCACCGACAAGAAGAAACGCACCATCCTGAAAGCCCGCACCCCGCGTGGCGTCTTCCGCTTCCCATCCCTCGACAAGCCGGACTATGGCACCGACGCATTCCCGAACCCGGATGGCCAGTACAAGGTCGGCGTCATCCTGAGCGAGGAGGCTGCACAGCCCCTGCTGAAGACCCTGGCACCGCTCCTGGATCAAGCCATCGCTGAAGGTCAAGAAGGCTTCGCCGCCCTCAAGGTCGAGCAGCGCAAGAAGCTGAAAGAGCTGAAGGTCAATGACCTGTTCAGCGTCGAGTACGACCGCGAAACCGAGGAACCGACCGGCAACCTCATTTTCAACTTCAAGATGAAGGCCAGCGGCACCTCCGTGGACAGCGGTATGACATATACGCGGAAGCGCCGACCGGCCCTCTTCGACGCGAAGGGCAAACTGCTGACAGGCAAGTTGCCGGAGATTTGTGACGGCACTGTAGGTATCGTTGCCTTTGAGGCCTTGCCGTACTTCATCTCGGCTATCGGTATGGCCGGCTTAATTCTCCACTTGGAGGCTGTCCAGATCATCGAACTGCAGAGCGACCATAGGCACACGGCAGCAGATTATGGCTTCGACGAAGAAGAAGGCTGGAGTGTCCCGGAACAGGCCCGACCACCAGCCGCCATCATCAATATCGCAATCAATTGCCGACAATGCCTGGCCTTAAAAGGCAGTCAAGCTGACTAGCTCCACCACGGGCACCAGCACCTCCGGCCTGAAGTCTTTCCCGTAACGACCGAATGTTATCCCGCCTGTCTGATGCCCCAGTACGCCGCCGACCAGCGCCTCAGACACCCCCTTCTGCTTCAAGTGGTCCGCGAATGTATGCCGGAAACTGTGGAAGTCCTTCTTCCCTTCAAAGCCCAGCTGCGCCCTGACCCGAGCGAACCACTTGGAAGGTGCAGCACTGTAGCCATGCTTCTTGTGAAGGGTCAGCTCCGGGAATAGCCGCGCATGCCCATCTACACGCAGGCTGGCGACATACTCCATGAACCCAAGGGCCTTCAGGCGAGAGTGAATCGGGACCAAGCGCTCAGAGCCATCGTTCTTGAGCTTCTGGTCCGGTCGGCCCTTTCGTATGTGAAGACAGTCCACACCATTAACGACCACGATATCGTCCAGGTACAGCTGACACAGTTCATTTAGCCGTGCGCCCGTATAGAGCCCCAACAGGGGTAGCCAATACTGGTTCGGCTTAGGCCCATTTGCAGGCGCGTACCTGCTCCTGTCGAACAAGGCCTTTAAGTCGGCTTCAGTGAACGCCGAACGTTCCTGGTTCACCTTCCCCCTGCGCTTGATGCCAAGCCTGTAGAGCGGGTTCTTATCGCAGTACCCCTCCCGGATGGCATAGGCGAAGAACGTCGTCAGGTTCTTCACGTAGTTGTTGAAAGTGGTCTGACTGATGGTGGTCTTGGCCTCGGCAATGGCCTGCTCCAGGGACGTGACGGACAGCTGGTGTATCCGTGGCGGCAGCTTCAACGCGGTCTCCCGGAACTGCTGTGTCTCCTTGCGGGTGATGAGGTTTATCGGGTGGTCTCCGATGACGCGGACGAACAGGGAAGCCATTGCCCGCTTGTCGTCCAGGGTCTTGGTAGAGACACCTTCCCGAGCCTGCTGGCGCAGGTACTCGTCGACGACCTTGGAGAACAACGGGGCCAGCGGCGGCTCGTCACGAATGGGGACCGTATTGGCCTTCCGCGGCCCCCTGCTCGGCTGCTCCCGAGGATTAGCTATCACGGCCTCGAAGGTACTAACCAACTGCTGCTGGCGTAGCCAGGAGGCCCAGCTAGCAACGCGCTTCCCACCCGCCTCCCAGGCGCCCTTCAGGAGGTCCAACGATGGTCGACGCCCCTGGAACGCCTCTGTGAACAGTCGCTGGACTTGCAGCAGAAGCTCACGCCCACGGATCAACGCCTCCCTACGGCAGCGCGTCTGGAGCGACCTGCGTATCTCCCGCTGGGGGAACAAAGGGCGAATGACTTCAGGCACCACGATACGGAAATAGAAGACCGAATGGCGCGACAGGAGAAGGTAAGACGGGACAGTAGACACGGATGTATCACTCCTTGTACCACTGCGTGGATTGGAGTGAAAAACCGTTCAGAATCAATGACTTAAGTCACTGGAGGTGGACCCTACCAGCCACACCCCGGCACACAATGTTCCCGCTGTGGCTGCTCCCTTCCGGGCCTGACCAGGTTAACGGGTAATCGTTGCGAGGGGACCGGCAGGGCCACCATAACGCTGCCCGCCATTGCGACGAGCCGCGCCATTGTAACGGCTAAACGTAAACTTACAACTGCTTCAAACACTTAGATACGCGAGACACTGACGTCACACCCGGAAACGTCCCACCAGTTGGGCCAGCCCGTGGGACAGCTCGGACAGGTGTTGGCTGGCCCGCGTGCTCTGTTCGGAGGTCTGCGCCGCTTCGTTGGAGAGGTCGCGAATGTCGCTGATATTGCGCGCGATTTCCTCGGTAACGCTGCTCTGTTCCTCGCAGGCGGTGGCGATCTGCGCAGCCATGTCGTTGATGCGCTGCACCGAATCACCGGTCACGCTCAAAGCCTGGTCCACACCGGCAGCCTGCTCCACGCTCTGCCGCGCCCGCGCACTGCCTGAATGCGTGGCCTTGACCGCATTCTGCACACCAGCCTGCAGACGCTCAATCATCTGCTGGATGTCCTTGGTCGACTCCTGAGTACGCGCTGCCAGCGCTCGCACCTCATCGGCGACCACGGCAAAACCGCGGCCCTGCTCCCCTGCCCGCGCCGCCTCGATGGCCGCGTTGAGCGCCAGCAGGTTGGTCTGTTCGGCGATGCCCTTGATCACCGCCAGTACCGCACCGATGTTGGCGGTTTCCTGCTCCAGGGTCTGGATGGTGTCGGATGCGCTCTCCACTTCCTGGGCCAGTTGGCGAATCGAATGAATGGTCGCACCGACCACCTGGGCGCCTTCTCGCGACTGGACCTCGGCATGGCGCGCGGCATCGGCAGCATTCTGCGCATTACGCGCCACTTCATGCACGGCCACGCTCATTTCGGTGGCCGCAGTGCTGACCTGATCGACCGCCGCGTGCTCGCTGCTGATCAAGCGATCATTGGCAGCCGCCATGCCCGCGAGACTTTGTGCCGAGTCGGCCACCTCACCAGTGACCCTTCCGACTTCCTTGATCAACGGCTGCAGTTTGTCGAGAAAGCGGTTGAAGGCGTGGCTGAGCTTGCCCAATTCGTCCCTGGAGAGCACGTCCAGGCGCACCCGCAGGTCGCCATCACCGTCGGCGATCTGTTCGATGCGATAAAGCAGGTTATGCAACGGACGGGTCACCAACAGCGGGAAGCCCACCACCAGGACCAGGCACACCAGCAAGCCGATGGCGATGATCAGTCCCTGCTGCCAGACCAGCGCTTCGCCGCGAGCAATGCATCGGTGCCAACGGCATTGGCGGCGTTGTCTTCCAATTCACCGAGCTTGTCGATGGCAGTGCGTGCCTCTTCGAACTGCGCCTCGCTGTCAGAGAAACTCAGCCGGCTGGCCGCATTGGGATCGCTGCTGGCCATTTCCAGCACACGCGACGAGGTCGCCTTCCAGCGTTCAAAGCCACGGTCGAACTCGGCCACCAAGGCCAGCGCTTCGCTGCCTGGCTGCATCGCAGCGAACTTGTGCACACGGTCATAGGCCTGTTGCAGGTTCTCCGCATGCGAGGCACGTAATTGTGCGGCGTGCGCACCGGAGTCTTCATCAAGCAGGCTGCGCTCGGCGACGAAGGCCTGGTAAAGATCGCGGTCGGCGTTGAGCAGCAGGCTGATGGCAGGCAGATGGCGATTGGTCAGCGTGGTACTGGATTCGGCGACCTGAGTGATACCGCGCACCCCCAAGGTTCCCATCGCCACCAGCAAGGCGGCCAGCAACAAGATGGGCAGGGCAATCTTCCAGCGGAACCCCAGATCGGCAAATGCGCGCAACATGATGGCACTCCAGCATTAGGCAAGTATCAGTAGCTTAGTCGAGCCTTGCCAAGTCGCCGTCTGGCCGTGCAAGAATCCGGAAAACCTCTGGCGCTGAACTAACCTTCTCCACTATTACCCGCGCCACTCGTCGCATCCCGCAGTTCGGCCATGATGAGCATTCCCGAGGCACGCGCACGCCACCTCAGGAGCAACCATGGCCAATTCGCATAGCCCCTTCCATCCGATCATCTACGTGCGTGGCTACGCCATGACCCCGGGGGAGATCGACCAGACCAGCGCCGACCCGTTCTGCGGTTTCAACCTCGGTTCTACCGTCTACCGCGCGGTAGCGGAAAAGACCCGCCAGCCACGCAAATTCGTCTTCGAGTCGCCAGTGATCCGCCTGGCCACGGAATTCGACTATCAGGACGTATACGAAGACGGCTACGACATTCTCGACCCGGAATGGGCCGCCAATACCGACAATCGCCTGGGCAGCCGCTCGATCATCATCTATCGCTACTACGACGAGGCCTCACGGCTGCTGGGCATCGGCAGCACACCGAGCCTGGAGGTATTCGCCAGCAAGCTTGGCGAGCTGATACTCAAGGTGCGCGAGCTGATCTGCGCCAACCCCAAGAACGGCATTAGCAAGACCGACTTTCGCTGCTATCTGGTGGCCCATTCGATGGGTGGCCTGGTCTGCCGCGGCCTGCTGCAAAATCCCAAGCTGGACCCGGGCGGCGCGGCTCAGCTGGTGGACAAGGTGTTCACCTACGCTACTCCGCATAACGGCATCGACCTGCTTGGCATCAACCCGCCGAGCTGGCTGAGCCTGAGCGATATCAGCAATTTCAACCGCCAGCGCCTGGCGACCTTTCTGGATCTGGAAGCTGCCTACAAGCTCACCGAGCGCGTCGACTGGCTACCCGAGGCACGCTTTGCATCCAAACGCTTCTTCTGCATGGTTGGCACCAACCGTATGGACTACGAAGCTGGCCTGGGCCTGTCGCGCACTTTCGCCGGCCACGGCAGCGACGGCCTGGTGCGCATCGACAACGCGACCCTCTGCGGCCTGGACGCTAGCGGCAAACCGACAGTGCCCTGCGCCAAGGCCTTTACCTATCGAGCGCATTCCGGCTACTTCGGCATCGTCAACAGCGAGGAGGCTTACCAGAATCTCACGCGCTTTCTGTTCGGCGACGTGCGTGTGGACATCTGGGTTGAAGTCGACGCCATCACCCTGCCCAAGGAGCTGCGCAAGTCTGAGAGCCAGGGACAAACTATCAACGCCCTGTACCAGTTCGAAGTGCTCGCAGCCCCCCGTGGCAAACTCTGGTACCTGAGCCGGCGTACCGCCGAAGAGGATTCGGTGGCCTGTCTCGCCCATCAGCACTGGCTCAAGGCACCGCAAGAGAACGGCAAGCTATTCCTTGGCAGCCTGTTTCTGGCTGATCGGGCACGCGTGAACAGCAGGCGTAAGGGACTGGCCTATACCTTGACCTTTAACGTGCGGGTGCCGGACTACGAGGTGGAGCGCAAGCTATGGGTCAACCAGCATTTCGAGGGCAGCTACCTGTTCCGCAACAGCCTGGTGCTGGAAATAACCCCGCCTGGCGCCGACAGCGGCTGGCAGGTGAGCCACGCCTGGCAGAACCAGGGGGTGCACAGCGCCGACCATAAACTCGATGGCAACCTCCAGAACGATGGAAGCCTGGAGATCGAGGTGCCGTTCGACAGCGCCAGCGAACCCGGCATCAGCGGCAGGCTGCGTTTTTTGCTAGCACGCTGGAACCACCAGGACTGATGCGACACTAAGCCCTATCGGCAGTGCCCGTTGCGGCACTGCCGAATCATGTCTTTTATGTTAGCGTTCCCACGTTTTCGACTGCGCAGATCCATATCGGCAGCATCGAACCTCTCACCTGCAAACGGAGTTACATCATGGCAATCACCAAAGACCAACTGATCAGCGACCTGGCCGAGGCCGTATCCCTGCCCAAAGCCACTGTCCGCACCCTGATCGATCAGCTGGGCGAAATTGTCGGCGACGCACTGGAAAACGACGGTGAGATCACCCTGCCAGGCATCGGCAAGCTGAAAGTGAGCGAGCGCCCGGCACGCACCGGCCGTAACCCGCAGACCGGCAAAGCCATCGAAATCGCTGCCAAGAAAGTGGTCAAGCTGGTACCTGCCAAGGCCCTGACCGACGGCCTGAACTGAGTGTTCGCCAGCCCAGGCGCAATGCCTGGGCCGGCTCTCCTGGCTACTCCACTACCTGCAGTTCGGTAACGATGTAACGGTTACCCCGCTGCTGCACTTGAAACTTCACCTTCTCTCCCGCTGAAACCCCTTCCAGTAGTTCCGGCTTCTCGACTTCGAAGACCATGGTCATCGGCGGCATGCCGATACTGGCGATGGGGCCGTGGCGCAGGGTGATCTTCTGCGCAGCGGCGTCCACCTTGCGCACCTCGCCCTGGCTCAGCGGCGCGGGGTCGGCGGCCTGCAACGGCAGACTGAACAGGGCGGCCAGCGCCGCGATTAGCAATGGCTTCTTCATGCGTGTTTCCTCTCGTAGGTCAGTCGGCCAGCACCTGGATGGTGCCAACCATGCCGGCCTGGTAGTGGCCGGCGATCAGGCAGGCGAAATCGAATTCGCCGGCGCGGTTGAAGGTCCAGATCATCTCGCCGCTCCGCCCCGGCGCAACGTGAGCCATATAGGGCTCGTCGTGTTCCATGCCGGGAAAACGCAGCATTGCCTCGGCATGTTCATCCAGGGTTTCGCGGGTGCCGATGACGAACTCGTGGAGCAGCTTGCCGTCGTTGTGGTGGACAAAACGGATGGTCTCGCCCTGCCTGATCTGCAGCCGATCCGGAGTGAAGCGCATCTGGTCGGTCATGCGGATCTCGATGGTGCGGTCGACCTCAGCGTCATCGCCGGCGATGCCCCAGGGCTTCTGCTCCCTGATCGTTGCGGCGGCCTGATGCCCCTCGTGCGCCTGGCTGTGGGCCAGCGCTGCCGGGCTGCCGAGTAGCCCGATCAGGGTCAGAACCAGTAACTGTGCTGTTTTCATCTGTGAATCCTCGCTTGCTGTGGGGAGCGGGCCGCTTGGCAGCCCGCCCCGTCAATGCCCGGCATGGCCACCCGGCTTGCGTACCTGCACTTCCACCGGCGCCTCGAGCGGCTGCTTGAGCGGCATCGACTGGCCGCCGCCGTCGTGCGAGCGGCTCGGGTTGGCCAGTGCGCCCTTCCACTCATGGGCCACCGTGCCGGCTGGGTGCTCGAACCAGCCCGGGTCGCGGTAGTCGCCGGCGGCCTGCTCCTTGCGCACCTTGAGCATGGTGAACATGCCGCCCATCTCCACCGAGCCGAACGGGCCGTCGCCGGTCATCATCGGCACGGTGTTGTCGGGTAGCGGCATCTGCATCTCCGCCATGTCGGCCATGCCGCGCTCGCCCATCACCATGTAGTCCGGCACCAGTTTGGCGATCTTGCGGGTCATGTCGCGGTGATCGACGCCGACCAGGGTCGGCACGTCGTGGCCCATGGCGTTCATGGTGTGGTGGCTCTTGTGGCAGTGCAGCGCCCAGTCGCCCTCCTCGTCGGCGATGAACTCCAGCTGGCGCATCTGCCCCACCGCCACGTCGGCGGTCACCTCCGGCCAGCGCGAGCCGACCGGGGTCGGCCCGCCGTCGGTGCCGGTGACCTCGAACTCGTGACCGTGCAGGTGGATCGGGTGGTTGGTCATGGTCAGGTTGCCGACGCGCAGGCGCACGCGCTCGCCCTGGCGCGCCACCAGCGGGTCGATGCCGGGAAACACCCGACTGTTGAAGGTCCACAGGTTGAAATCGAGCATCTGCATGATCTTCGGCGTGTAGGCACCCGGCTCGATGTCGTAGGCGCTGAGCAGCAAGCAGTAGTCGCGGTCCACCTCGCTGATCAGCGGGTGGTGCTCCCTGGGGTGGGTGACCCAGAAGCCCATCATGCCCATGGCCATCTGCACCATCTCGTCGGCGTGCGGGTGGTACATGAAGGTGCCGGGGCGGCGGGCGACGAACTCGTAGACGAAGGTCTTGCCCACCGGAATCGCCGGCTGGGTCAGCCCCGCCACGCCATCCATGCCGTTGGGCAGACGCTGGCCGTGCCAGTGGATGCTGGTGTGCTCGGGCAGCTTGTTGGTGACGAAGATGCGCACCCGGTCGCCCTCCACCACCTCGATGGTCGGCCCCGGAGACTGGCCGTTGTAACCCCACAGGTGGGCCTTGTAGCCGGGCGCCAGCTCGCGCACCACCGGCTCGGCGACCAGGTGGAACTCCTTGACGCCGTTGTTCATCCGCCACGGCAGCGTCCAGCCGTTAAGGGTGACCACCGGGTTGTAGGGTCGCCCGCTGCCCGGCTGCAGCGGCGGTTGGGTGTCGGCGCTGGCCTGCAGCACCGGTTCGGGCAGGGCCGCCATGGCCACCCGGCTGACCGCCGAAGTGGCCACCGCAGCGCCGATGGCGCTGACCCCGAGAAAGAAATCGCGTCGTGAAACCATCTGGGAAATTCCTTGTTCAGTGGCCGGCGGCGGCCGGCTCGGCAGCAGCGGCAAGCGCCGCGCCGAGCGAGGGATTGGGGGCGCCCAACAGGGCCATATCGAGGTCGGCGCGCGCCAGCCAGAAGGCGCGCTGCGCCTGCAGGTAGCCATCCACCGCCTGCACCTGGCGGCGCGCATCGGCGAGCAGGTCGAAGGTGCTGATGAACATGCCGTTGTAGCGCAGCAGGTTTTCCTCGGCGATGCGCTGGCGCAGTGGCAGCACCTCGGTGCGGTAGTGCTGCGCCAGCTCGAAGGCGTTGCGGTAGGCGTGGTAGGCCTCGCGCACCTGCGAGCGCGCGTTGATCGCCGTCTCGGCGGCGCGGTTGAGCGCCTGGCGATACTGCGCCTCGGCCCGCGCCACCTTGGCCCCGCTCCAGTCGAACAGCGGCAGCTCGACGCTGATCTCGTAGCCGCGCTGGGTCGGCTCCTCATTGGAGCGGTTGTTGACCACGCCCAGTTCCAGCACGTTGATGAAACGCGTGGTGCGGGTCAGACCGAGGTTCTGCGCCAGGCGCTCGGCATCCAGGCGCACGGCCTGGATGTCCTGGCGCTGGTTCATGGCCAGGCGCTCCACGTCCGGCAACTCGTCCGCAGTTTTCGGCAACGCCGGCAGGCGTTCGGGCAGGCGGTAGTCGAGCTGCTCGCCCCACAGGCCGAGCAGACGGGTCAACTGCTCGCGACTGCGCACCCGCGCCTGTTCGGCCTGGATCAGGCCGATACCGGCCTCGGCGTAGAAGTTCTGCTGCTCGGCCTGCTGCAGCTTGCTGAAGTTACCCACCGCGGCCAGGCGCCGGGCCAACTCGGCGCCGGCTTCGGCGGCGTCCAGCACCTGCCGCGCGTAGACCAGACTCTCCTCGGCGGCGACCGCCTGGTACCAGGCCTTGCGCGTCTCGCTGGCCAGGTCGAACACCGCCAGGCTGGTCTGCCGCTGCAACTGCTCGAAGCGCCGCCCCTCGAGGCGCGAGGTCAGTGGCAGGGCGATCAGGCGCGCCAGATTCAGGTGCAGGCCGCGCTCGTATTCGACCTCGCTGCCCTTTTCTAGACGGCCGTAGGAGAAGCCGGGATTGGGCAGGCGCCCGGCCTGCACGCGCTCGGCCTCGCCGATGCCCAGCTCGTCGAAGGACGCCTGCAGACCACGGTTGTTGAGCAGCGCCAGCTGCACCGCGGCGTCCAGGCTCAGGGGTTCGGCCAGCAGATCGGCAACGCGCACCTCGATCTGCCCACGGCCGGCCTCGTCGCGCGCCCACAGCAGTTGCTTGTCCAGCTGGCGCTCGGCGCTTTGCTGCACCGGGTCGAAGCCACCGTCCTGGCTGAAGCCGGCGCAGCCGGCCAGCAGCAGCGCGGCGCAGAGCAGTACGGCGGGTTTAATGGTGGTCATGGCCACCTCCCTCGACGGGCTCGGCGCCCTGCTCGGCCGGCTGCTCCCAGCCTTCCATGCTGTAGGTGCGCCAGCCGCCGATACGGCCGACCAGGTCGTTGGCCGCGCGCCAGTCCTGCAACGGCTCGTCGGCCTGGGCGCGGTAGTCTTGCAGAGGGGAACGGTAATCCTGCGCCGGCACGGCGGCGTTGGCGTCCAGCGGGTCGGGCTGGGCCGCCATCAGGATGCCGGGCAGCGCCACGGCAGCGATGCCCAGCAGCCTTCCGGCAAGGGAATGCAAAGTCATGATGTGTTCTCGCGTACGGCGGCCAGGCGGCCGCGTGAGCTACAGGCGCCGCAGGACGGCGCTACCTAAGGGCTCAGGCGAGAGAAAGACGCGGGGGGCGTTCGGGCGTGTCGGCCACGCCGACGATAAGGCGGTCGGGCCAGGCAGTAGCCGGCTCGACGGTTTGCAGGGCAGAGTCGTTCAGAAACGGCTGGCTGGGCGCGGCGACACCGACGCAGAAGGCGCACAGGGTGCAGAGGCTGCCATCGCCGGGAGCCTCGCTGCTGGCCACCGGGGCGGCGTCCTGATGCGCGCCATGTGCGCTGTCGGCCGCCATGTCGTGGTGCATGGCGTGCTGGACCTGCTGAGTCGAACTCATCTGCAGAGCGCCGCTGCGATGCACCTGCTCGCATAACTGCCGCCATGGCCTGTGCCGGCAGGGCCAGCATCAGCATCCAGATCAGGGCGGTACGCAGGGATGTGCGCATGGGGTCGCGAGGCCAGAGTCAGAGGGCGATGGAGCGGATTATCCACGCGCTGACCGCTTTGTCCAGCGCTACAAGCTCAGATGCCCGGCATACAGGCCATAGCCGGCCAGCACGGCGGTCAGCAATACGGCGGCGAAGATCGGCCATTCGTAGCGGGTGAACAGCACCTGCCCCTGCTCGCGCTTGGCCTGGCGAAACAGCAGCGCCCCCGGCGCGTAGAGCAGCGCCGACAGCAGCAGGTACTTGACCCCGCCGGCATTCAGCAGCCAGATCGCGTAGCCCACCGCCAGCAGGCCGATGGCCAGATCCTTGCGGCGCAGCCCGGCCTGGTCTTCATAGGTTTCGCCGCGCAGCGCCAGCAGCAGCGCATAGACCGCCGACCACAGGTAGGGCACCAGAATCATCGACGACGCGAGGTAGATGAGCGACAGGTAGATGCCTTGGGAAAACAGGGTGATCAGCAGGAACAGCTGGATCATGCCGTTGGTCAGCCACAGCGCGTTGACCGGCACCTGATTGGCGTTCTCCCGGCGCAGGAAGGCCGGCATGGTGCCGTCCTTGGCACAGACGAAGAGGATTTCGGCGCACAGCAGCGCCCACGACAGCAGCGCACCAAGCAGCGACACAGCCAGGCCGATGCTGATCAGCACCGCCCCCCAACGCCCTACCACATGCTCCAGCACTCCGGCCATGGACGGGTTCTGCAGCGCCGCCAGCTCGGGCTGGGTCATCACCCCCAGCGACAGCAGGTTGACCAGCATCAGCAGCGCCAGCACGCCGAGAAAGCCGATCACCGTGGCCTTGCCCACATCGCGGCGGCGCTCGGCACGCGACGAGTACACGCTCGCCCCTTCGATACCGATGAATACGAATACGGTGACCAGCATCATGTTGCGCACCTGCTCCAGCACGCCGCCGAACTGCGGATTGCTGCGGCCCCAGATGTCACGGGTGAAGATGTCGCGGTCGAAGGCCAGGCCGACGATGACGATGACGATGAACAGCAGGATCGGCACCAGTTTGGCCAGGGTGGTGATCAGGTTGATCATCGCCGCTTCCTTGATGCCGCGCAGCACCAGGGCGTGTACGCACCACAGCAACACCGAGGCGCAGGCGATGGCCAGCGGCGTGTTGCCCTGGCCGAAGACCGGGAAGAAGTAACCCAGGGTGGAGAACAGCAGGACGAAATAGCCGACATTGCCCAGCCAGGCGCGGATCCAGTAACCCCAGGCCGAGGAAAAACCCATGTAATCGCCGAGGCCCGCCTTGGCGTAGACGTACACCCCGCCATCGAGCTGCGGCTTGCGGTTGGCCAGGCCCTGGAACACGAAGGCCAGCGCCAGCATGCCCACCGCGGTAATGCCCCAGCCGATCAGCACCGCGCCGACATCGGCCCGCGCGGCGATGTTCTGCGGCAGCGAGAAGATCCCGCCACCGACCATCGAGCCCACCACCAGCGCGGTCAGCGACCCCAGGCCCAGCTTGCGACTTTCCCCTGTCATGCCCACCTCGTGCGGACGCCAGCGACTCCGCTCTCACTCTAGCAGCCCGGCAGCAGTCTGATGCCAAAACGGCAGGCCGGTACAAGCCGGATCGACCGCAAGGGCAGAAGATGCGCGACGCAGTAGCGCTACAGCTCCTTCAGCCATCATGAGGTCAATCGCCATGCAGCCTTCCCCCAACCTGGGCGCCGGCAGTCCCGGCGTCGAACGCAACACGCAATCCTTTCTCGAAGCCCTGGCCGCCGGTGGTGGCACGCCCCTGGAACGGCTATCGCCTGCGGAAGCCCGCGCCGTGCTGGTGGGCGCGCAAGCCTCGGTCGAGGTCGATCTATCGCCCGTGGAAACCCGTGAACACAGCATCGAGGCTGCCGGCCAGACGCTCAAGCTGGTGGTGGTGCGTCCGGCGGGCAGCCAGGGCAACCTGCCGGGCTTTATGTTCTTCCACGGTGGCGGCTGGGTGCTGGGCGACTATCCCACCCACGCACGGCTGATCCGCGACCTGGTGGTGCATTCCGGCGCCGCGGCGATCTACGTCGACTACACCCCCTCGCCCGAAGCGAAATACCCGACTGCGATCAACCAGGCCTTTGCTGCGACCCAATGGGTGGCCGCCAATGGCAGCCAGATAGGTGTCGATGCCTCGCACCTGGCCGTGGCCGGCAACAGTGTCGGCGGCAATATGGCGGCGGTGGTCGCCATCAAGGCGAAAGAGGCCGGTACGCCGAAGCTGCGTTTTCAGCTGCTGCTGTGGCCGGTGACCGACGCCAGCTTCAACAACGCCTCCTACAACCAGTTCGCCGAAGGCCACTTCCTCACCCGCGGCATGATGGAATGGTTCTGGGACAACTACACGACCGACCCCAAGCAGCGTAACGAGATCCACGCCTCGCCACTGCGCGCCAGCCTGGAACAACTCAAAGGCCTGCCGCCAGCACTGGTGCAGACCGCCGAGATGGACGTGCTGCGCGACGAAGGCGAAGCCTACGCCCGCCGCCTGGGCGCGGCCGGAATCGCGGTCTGCGCGGTGCGCTACAACGGCATGATCCATGACTATGGCCTGCTCAACGTGATCGCCGAGGTGCCTGCGGTGCGCACTGCCATGCAGCAGGCTGGTGCGGCGTTACGCGAACACCTGGCCTGAGCGCCACAGCCCAATACCAGAATCGCAGTTACATCCAATCCAGGTGGCGGCCGCTCTGCAATAGTCCTTTCGCCTTCTCGACGGCAACGGCCGACGGGATGCGTGCATCGTCCACCGCCCCACCAACAGGTAACCGCTATGAGCAATCCAAAAACCGAAGTCCTGACCCCGCACAACAGCCAGTTGATCTTCATCGACCAACAGCCGCAAATGGCCTTCGGCGTGCAGAGCATTGATCGGCAAACCCTGAAGAACAACACCGTGGGCCTGGCCAAGGCGGCCAAGATCTTCAACGTGCCGACCATCATCACCACGGTTGAGACCGAGAGCTTCTCCGGCCACACCTATCCCGAACTGCTCGCCGTATTCCCCGACGCGCCGCTGCTGGAGCGCACCTCGATGAACTCCTGGGATGACCAGAAGGTTCGCGACGCGCTGAAGAAGAACGGCCGCAACAAGGTCATCGTCTCCGGCCTGTGGACCGAGGTGTGCAACACCACCTTCGCCCTCTCCGCCATGCACGACGCCGGCTACGAGATCTACATGGTCGCCGACGCCTCCGGCGGCACCTCGCAGGCCGCCCACGACTACTCCATGCAGCGCATGATCCAGGCCGGCGTGGTGCCGGTGACCTGGCAACAGGTGCTGCTGGAATGGCAACGCGACTGGAAGAACCGCGACACCTACGACGCCGTCATGGCCCTGGTCAAGGAGCACTCCGGTGCCTACGGCATGGGCGTCGACTACGCCTACACCATGGTCCACAAGGCGCCTGAGCGTGTCGAGCACGGCCCGACCCTGGCCCCGGTCGCGGCGCCCATCTGAGCCAATGACGGCGGAAACGCCCCCGACTCGACCAGTGGCGCGCATTGGTGCGCGCCGCTGGATCGACAAGACCAAGGCCTCGAGCAGAGTCTCCAGCATGAGCGAGACGCAAGCGGAAACCGTCACCCTGGTGGTGCGCCATCAGGTTCGCCCCAGCCACGTGCCACATTACGAAGCCTGGTTGCGGCGCATCATCGCCACCGCCAGCCAATGCCCCGGCCACCTCGGCGTGGACGTGGTACGCAACCGTCAGCCCTGCGTGGCGCAATTCACCTGCGTGCTGCGCTTCGCCAGTCTGCAACAGTTGCAGAACTGGATCGAATCGGAACAACGACGTCAGTTGATAGCCGAAGTCGAGCCACTGCTGCGCGCAGGCGATCAGCTGGAAATCGCCGAGAACAAGGAATTCTGGTTCATGCCGGAAAGCGCGCAGGCGCCACCGCCCCGCTGGAAACAGGCCTGCGTCACCTTCCTGGTGATCCTGCCGCTGAGCCTGCTGGTGCCGTTGCTCTGGCAACCGTTGTTCCAGCGTATTCCCTGGCTCGGCGGTTACCTGCCGAGCAACGTCGTGATCACCCTGAGCATCGTCCTGCTCGTGGTGTACCTGTTCATGCCCATGGCCACGCGGCTGTTCGACGCCTGGCTGAACCCAAACGTAGACGAGGATCGATCATGAGCCAGGACCCCTCCGACCCGAAACGCCGCCACTTTCTCGCCACCAGCAGCGTCCTTGGCGCGGCCGGAGCATTGTGGTCAGCCCTGCCCTTCGCGGCCATGGCCAGCGACTCTTCCGTCAGTTCATCAGGAGGCAACATGAGCGCCGATCTCATTCTCTACAACGGTCGCCTGCACACGGTCGACCGCGAAAAACCCCAGGCCAGCGCCGTGGCCATCAAGGACGGGCGCTTCGTCGCCGTCGGCAGCGATGCCGAGGCCATGGCCCTGCGCGGCGATGCAACCCGCGTCATCGACCTGCAGAAACGCACCGTCATTCCCGGCCTCAACGACTCGCACCTGCACCTGATTCGTGGCGGCCTCAACTACAACCTCGAGCTGCGCTGGGAAGGCGTGCCGTCGCTGGCCGACGCCCTGCGCATGCTCAAGGACCAGGCCGACCGCACGCCAACGCCGCAGTGGGTGCGCGTGGTCGGCGGCTGGACCGAATTCCAGTTCGCCGAGAAACGCCTGCCAACCCTGGATGAGCTGAACAAGGCAGCACCCGACACCCCGGTGTTCGTCCTGCACCTCTATGACCGCGCCCTGCTCAACCGCGCCGCGCTGCGCGCCGTGGGCTACGACAAGAACACGCCGAACCCGCCCGGTGGCGAGATCCAGCGCGACGCCAGTGGCGAGCCCACCGGCATGCTGATCGCCCGGCCCAATGCGCTGATCCTCTACGCCACCCTGGCCAAGGGGCCGAAGCTGCCGCTGGAGTATCAGGTCAACTCCACCCGCCAGTTCATGCGCGAGCTCAACCGCCTGGGCGTGACCAGCGCCATCGACGCCGGTGGCGGCTACCAGAACTACCCGGACGACTACCAGGTGATCCAGGAGCTGGCCGACAAGGATCAGCTCACCGTGCGCATCGCCTACAACCTGTTCACCCAGAAGCCCAAGGAAGAGCTGACCGATTTCAAGAACTGGACCAGCAGCGTCAAGCTGCACCAGGGCGATGATTTCCTGCGCCACAACGGCGCCGGTGAAATGCTGGTGTTCTCCGCTGCCGACTTCGAGGATTTTGTCGAGCCGCGCCCGGATCTGGCGCCGAGCATGGAAGCCGATCTGGAGCCGGTGGTGCGTCATCTGGTCGAGCAACGCTGGCCGTTCCGCCTGCACGCCACCTACGACGAATCCATCTCGCGCATGCTCGACGTGTTCGAGAAGGTCGACCGCGACATGCCGTTCAACGGCCTGCCCTGGCTGTTCGACCACGCCGAGACTATCAGCCCACGCAATATCGAACGGGTACGCGCGCTGGGCGGTGGCATCGCCATCCAGCACCGCATGGCCTTCCAGGGCGAGTACTTCATCGGCCGCTACGGCGCCAAAGCCGCAGAAGCCACCCCGCCGATCCAGCGCATGCTGGCCGAAGGCGTGCCGGTCGGCGGCGGTACCGACGCCACCCGCGTGGCCAGCTACAACCCCTGGACGGCGCTGTACTGGCTGGTCAGCGGCAAAACCGTTGGCGGCACTACGCTCACGCCACAGGGCCTGTCGCGCGCCACCGCGCTGCAGCTGTTCACCCACGGCAGCGCCTGGTTCTCCAGCGAACAGGGCAAGAAGGGTCAGATCAAGGTGGGGCAACTGGCCGATCTGGTGGCCTTGAGCGCGGACTTCTTCAGCATCGAGGAAGAGCAGATCAAGTGGCTGGAGTCGGTGCTGACCATCGTCGGCGGCAAGGTGGTGCATGGCACCGGCGAGTTCGACAAGCTCGCCCCGCCGACGCTGCCGGTACTGCCGGACTGGTCGCCGGTGGCCCTGGTGCCTGGGCACTGGAAGCCGTCAGCGGCGCCCATGGCCGCCAGCATCCACCAGTGCATCGGCGCCTGCTCGGTGCATGCCCACCAGCATGACCGCGCACGCCGCAGCAGCATCCCGGTGAGCGATCATCAGGGCTTCTGGGGCGCCTTCGGCTGCTCCTGCTTTGCCTTCTGACATGGCCAGCGATAAACCTTCGCCGTGGGGCGCACTCAAGCACAGCACGTTCCGCTGGCTGTGGCTGGCCAGCATCGCCTCGAACATCGGCACCTGGATGCACGAGGTGGGTGCCGGCTGGCTGATGACCGGCCTGTCGGCCAATCCCATGCACGTGGCGCTGGTACAGGTCGCCGGCTCCGCGCCCATGTTCCTTTTGGCGCTGCCGGCCGGGGCCATGGCCGACATCATCGACAAGCGTCGCTACCTGCTTGGCGTGCAGTTGTGGATGGCGGCAGTGGCGACGCTGCTGGCCGTGCTTACCCTGCTCGGGCTGACCACGGTCTGGCTGCTGCTGGGCATGACCCTGGCCATGGGCGTCGGTACCGCCTTGATGATGCCGGCCTGGTCGGCGCTGACGCCGGAGCTGGTAAGCAAGCGCGACCTGCCCTCGGCCATAGCCCTGTCCAGCCTCGGCATCAATGTCGCCCGCGCACTCGGCCCGGCAATCGCCGGGGTACTGGTCAGCTTGAGCGGTCCCTGGGCGACCTTCGCCCTCAATGCCCTGTCGTTCTTCGCGGTGATGGCGGTGCTGCTGACCTGGAAGCGCGAGCGCCAGGTCGCCAGCTTCCCGGCCGAGCGCCTGCTGGGCGCCATACGCGCCGGCTGGCGCTATAGCCGCGCATCGAAACCACTGCAGGCGGTACTGGTACGCGCCGCGGCGTTCTTCGTCGGCGCCAGCGCCGGCATGTCGCTGCTGCCGTTGATCGTGCGCGGCGAGCTACAGGGCAGCGCTAGCGACTTTGGACTGCTGCTGGGTAGCGTTGGTATCGGCGCAGTACTTGGCGCCATGCTGCTGCCCAAACTGCGTGAGCGCACAAGCGCCAACAAACTGGTGGCCATTGCCAGCGTGCTCTACGCACTGGTGCTGCTGGCCCTGGCCTGGGTGCGTGACTTCGCCGTGCTGCTACCGGTGATGCTGCTCAGCGGCGCGGCTTGGATCGCCGTACTGTCGAGCCTGCAGGTCAGCGCGCAGACCTCGGTGCCGGATTGGGTGAGAGCCCGCGCGCTGTCGGTGTATATCCTGGTGTTCTTCGGCAGCATGGCCGCTGGCGGTGCGCTCTGGGGTTATGTCGCCAGCCAGGCGTCGATTTCGGTCGCACTGTTGGCCGCGGCTGGTTGCCTGGCGCTGGGCTTGCTGCTGACGCTGCATTTCCCACTGCCGGTAACCGAAAGCGAAGATCTCGCGCCGTCGCTGCACTGGCCTGCGCCGATCCTGGCTGACGAAGCCGATCTGGAACGCGGCCCGGTGATGGTCACGCTGCAGTACGACATCGCGCCGGAGCATGCACCTGACTTCCGCCAGGCGATGGCCGAGGTCGCCCGCATGCGCAGACGCAACGGCGCGTTCTCCTGGGGGCTGGTACAGAACAGCGAGAATCCACGGCACTGGCAGGAGTTCTTCTTTGATGAGTCCTGGCTCGAACACCTGCGTCACCACGGTCGGGTAACGCGCGCCGAGCAACGCATCGAGGCTGCTGCCAGGCATTTCCAGAACCCGGACGTGCCCGTGCATATCGAACATTTTCTAATGCCAGCCAAGGATGTGCTCCATGCCACCCCCTGAGGACGGCAACTGCCCGAACCAGGGCGTGACAGGTTGAGTGCAACATGCCTCGTCACGCCCTGTTCATTCACGGCACCTGGCTCACACCAGCGATCTGGGAGCCATTTCAGAGACGCTTCAGCGCCTGCGGTTATCGCTGCACGGCGCCGCCTTGGCCGGTTGCCGAAGGTGGTCGACAACCCGGCATCAGCGCCCTCCTCACCCACTACGAAACACTGGTACGCAACCTGGAGCAGCCGCCGTTACTGATTGGCCATGATCTCGGTGGTCTGCTGGTGCAATTGCTGCTCGACCGCGGCCTGGGCCAGGCCGGCATCGCCATCGACCCACTGCCACCGCGCGCCGGTTTGCTGGGCTTGTATAGCACCTGGCCATGGCTGTTGCCCTGGGTGGGTTGGCGTAACCTTCTGTACATGACACCGCAGTATTTCGCGCGCAATATGGCGCAAACGCTGACACCTGCAGAGCAAAGCGCTGCCTATGCGCGCCACATTGTTCCGGCGCCTGGCCGGGTGTTCGTCGAGGCTGCGCTGGGCATCGGTAGCACCGTCGATTTCACCAACGGCGAACGTGCACCTCTGCTGCTGCTGGCTGCAGGCAATTCCCACACCGTTCGCGCCAACGTAGTGGCCGCCCTCTATCGTCGCCACCGAGGCTCTTCAGCCATCACCAGCTTCAAGCAGTTCCCCGGCTACAGCCACTGGCTGATCGCCGAACCCGGTTGGGAAAGAATTGCCGACTACAGCATCGAATGGGTTCAGAACCAAGTTGGACGTTTTTAAATCACACACCCCACAAGCTCGCCTCGGCCTCCTGGCAAGCCTGTTTTGCCTGGTGCTTTTCAGCGCTGCCGCGCTGGCCGACAGAAGCGCTCTGGAGCAGCAACTGGAACATCGGCGCTGGACGCTCAACGACGACAGCCCTAGCCAGATTGGCGCTTTGGCCGAAGCCCGGGATGGCTATCTGTGGCTGGGCACTCACGACTCTCTGTATCGCTTCGATGGCTTCGACTTCACCCGATATCGCACACCCGCTGGCCAGGAACTGGGCATCGTCTCCAGCCTGCTGGCCAGCGACTCCGGGCTTTGGGTCGGCCTGCGCAACGGCGGCGTTCACCTGATCGCATCGGTGGAGGAACAACCCAGCAGCTTCGATCTGGCCCGCGGCGTGATCTACGCCCTGGCACAGACGGCAGACGGCAGCGTCTGGGCTGCAGCCAACGACGGCCTGATGCGTTTCGATGGCAAGCGCTGGCAGCAACTGGGCATCGCACAAGGCTTTATCGGCGAGAATGCCTACAGCGTCTTCGTCGACAGCAGTGACCGTCTCTGGGTGGCCGATGAACAAAGGCTTTACGTGCTGCCGCCTGGCACCCAAAAGCTGCACGACACCGGCGTACGCAGCCAACGCACGCGCCAGATCGCGCAAGCCGCCAACGGTGCACTGTGGTTGATCGAGCGCGACCGCGAGAGTCTGCTGCGGGTAAAGATCGATCAGCCGCAACTGCAGGCGACCCACATAGCCCTCGGCGAAGGAGCCAACGCCATGCTGTTCGACCAGCATGGCTGCCTCTGGCTGAGCACCGCTGGCGGCGGTCTGCTGCACGTGGCCAAACCCAACGAGCATGGCAGCGGCAGCTTCGATGATATCGAGCGGCTTTCTTCACGTGATGGTCTGAGCTCCAACTTCGCCTGGCCGCTGCTGGAAGACAGCGAAGGCAGTCTGTGGATCGGCACGCAGAATGGGCTGGATCGGCTGCGCGAACGTCCTCTGCGCCCTTCAGGTCTTCCGCCCGAGGCGCACAATCTGGCGATTGCCGCCGATGACGCCGGCAATCTCTGGGCGGCCAGCAGCAACCTGCCGCTCATGCGCCTGGATGCACAGGGTTTGCACGAGCTGCCGCTGCGTACACCGATCAGTGCGATCAGCAAAGATCCTGGCGGCTCGGTATGGCTGGCCGGCTCCGAGGGTATCTGGCGCAGTACTGGCGAACAGGTGGAGAAAGTCTCCGTCCTGCCGGTCGAGCGTGATCTGGATTCCTCGGTGCGCACCCTGCTGATCGATGATCAGGGCGCGCTCTGGCTGTCGCTCAACCGGCAGGGCCTCTACGTGCTGCGCGATGGCGACTGGCAACAGCTTCCCGCCCCCAGCGAGGACCCGGCGCAACTGATGCCGGTGAGCTCTGCCCTCGCCCCTGATGGCAGACGCTGGTTCGGCTATCGCAACAACCTGATCGTCAGCCATGACGACCAGGGCGAACGCCACTGGGGCAGCGCTGACGGGCTGGATATTGGCCATGTGACGGCGATGGCCCATTCGCAGGAGTACAGCTGGTTCGGCGGCCAACGCGGCCTGGCGCGCTTCGACGGCAAGCGTTTCCAGCATCTGCCGCTGAGAGAGAGTGGGCTGTTCGACAATCTCTACGCGATCATCCCGGTGACCGGCCCTCGAGGCGAAGACCTCTGGCTGCACGGCAAAGGTGGCGTCTTTCAGTTACCGGCCGCAGAAATCGAAAAGGCGCTGAACGATCCCAAACACCATATTCATTACCGTACCTACGATCTGCAAGGCGGGCTCGCCAACGACCCGCACCAGGTGCTCGCTCTGCCAACAGCCGTGCGCAGCAGCGATGGTCGCCTATGGTTCGTCACCCGCAACGGCGTAGCCGGCTTGAGTCCGGATCGGGAGATTGATAGCTACAAGCCGCCCAAGGTGCGTATCGACTCGTTACTGGCTGACGGTGCGACCATCTCCTTGCGAACGCCACCAACCCTGCCCGCAGACAGCAAACGCCTGGTTATCCAATACGGCGCCCTGAGCCTGTCCGCACCAGAGGGCCTGCATTTTCTCTACCGTCTCGATGGTTTCGACAGCGAATGGCATTCCGCCGGACGTCAGCGCGCGGCGACCTATACCGGCCTGCCCGCCGGCGACTATCGCTTTCGCGTACGCGCACTCAATCAGAATGGCGTGGCCAGCGAGCAGGATGCCGAACTCAGCTTCAGCATCGACCAGGTGTTCTACCGCCATCCGCTGTTCATCCTGAGCATGGCACTGGTCGTGCTTCTGACCCTGCACCTGCTCTATCGCAATAACATGCAGCGTGCAGCCGAACGCCTGCGCACACGTCTGGAAGAACGCCACGACGAGCGTGAGCGCATCGCCCGCGAGCTACACGACACCTTGCTGCAGGGCGTGCAGGGGCTGATGCTCCACGTGCAGGCCGCGGCAGACAGTCTGCCAGCAGATCAGCCGGCGCGAGGCAAGCTGGAGAATGCCCTGGATCGTGCCGATCAGGTGATCGCCGAAGGTCGTGAGCGGGTGCGCAATCTGCGCCACGCACAGGAGGCGTCGAACGACTTGCCACAGACGCTGCACGAACTCGATCAATTGCACGAACATACCGATACCGAGTATCGGGTCGAGATTGCAGGCACACCCTGCGCCCTCCATCCGGTGGTACATGACGAGATCAGCCAACTCGCCCGCGAGGCGGTCAGCAATGCCTTCCGTCATGCCAGGGCTCGTCATGTTCGCGTGCAGCTGGATTACCATCCCCGGCAGTTTTCACTGCACGTTAGCGACGATGGCCGCGGCCTGCTGGCCGAATACCTGCTGGGCGCAGAGCCGGTCGATCACTGGGGCCTGAAAGGCATGTACGAACGCGCCGCCAAGATTGGCGGCACACTTAATATCGACAGCGCCCCCGGCCACGGCTGCCATGTCAGGCTGACCCTGGCCGGACCATTGGCCTATCGCCAGTCGCCCCCTCGTGCGCGGCGCTGGCTAAACTGGAAACGATTGATCAGGAGCTCGCAGTCATGACCGCTGCCAACCCCATCCGCGTGCTGGTCGCCGACGACCACCCTCTGCTGCGCGAGGGCATCGCTGCCGTGCTCGCCGGGCAGGCGGATATCGATCTGGTCGGCGAAGCAAGCGATGGTCGTGAAGCACTGGAATGTTTTCGTCAGCTACGCCCCGACGTCACCCTGATGGACCTGCAGATGCCCCATATGAACGGCATCGACAGCATCCTGGCGATTCGCGGCGAATGCCCGGATGCACGCATCGCCATCCTTACTACCTATCGCGGTGACGTGCGTGCGCTGCATGCGATCCAGGCTGGCGCGCAGGCCTATCTGCTGAAAAGCACGCTGCGCAAGGAGCTGGTGGAGACCATTCGCAGTCTGGCCGCCGGCAAACGCCATATTCCGCCCGAGATCGCCGCCGACCTGGCCCAGCACATCGGCCAGCAGTGCCTCAGTCCACGCGAAGTGGAGGTTCTGCAGGCAGCAGCTCTGGGTTATTCAAATCGCGATATTGCGCTGCAACTGCGTATCACCGAAGACACGGTCAAAGGCCATATGCGCCTGATCATGGACAAGCTCGGCGCCAACAATCGCACCCACGCCGTGGCCATCGCCGTGCAACGCGGCGTGCTGGAGATCGGCACCCCACTTTAGTGTTGTCACCCTTCCCCTCCTTGTGAGCTGTGCGCCGCCGACTGCGCCGCGCATGCTTTACAACCAATAAGACAAGGAGGCTGGCAATGGGCTCGTTCGGCGAACTTCAGGCAATTACGCCCTGCCTGCACCAGGCCGGGCTAGACCCGCAGCTACTGGACCGTATCGCTGCCTTGCTCGCGGAGGCGGAAACGCAGCTGCTGGAGGACACGCAAAGCGCCTACGTGCATGTCGAGCAGGCCATGACGCTGCTACGACAGGTCAACGCCTGCAAGCAGTGTGGCATTCGTCATTGCACAACCGGTCTGACACGCTGGCAGACGCGACGCCTGGACCAGTACATCAGCGACAACCTGGCCGCAGCCATTCGCACCTGCGACCTGGCTGCCCAACTCAAACTGAGCAGCAGCCATTTTTCCCATATGTTCAAACAGACCTTCGGCATCACGCCACTGGCCTATGTGGCACGCAAGCGCATCGAGGCGGCCAGGGAGATGATGCTGGCCACCGACCAGCCGTTGACGCAGATCGCCCACGCCCACGGCTTCTGCGACCAGTCGCATTTCACCCGCACCTTTCGCCGCGAGACCGGATTGAGCCCCTTGGTATGGCGGCAGCGCTGCGCCTCACGGACGCAGGCCATCTCCGAACCGTGATCAGCCGAGCATGGTCACGTGGCGTGGGTGACTGGCGACGCGATCGAGCCAGGCGCGAACCGCCGGGAAGGCTTCGAGGCTGAAGCCGCCCTCGTGAGCCACGTGCGTGTAGGCATACAGGGCAATATCGGCGATGGAGTAATGCTCGCCGACCAGATAGGGCGTACGTTCGAGCTGCTTCTCCATCACCTTCAGGGCCTTGTATCCGAGCTTCAGGCAGCGCGCGTGCTCCTCGCGGCGTTCCTCGGGCATGCCCTGATAGAGCTGGATGAAACGCGCCACCGCAACGTAGGGCTCGTGGCTGTACTGCTCGAAGAACTGCCACTGCAGCACCTGGGTACGCAAGCGCGGCTCGGTCGGCAGGAACTCGCTGCCATCGGCGAGGAAATTGAGGATGGCGTTGGACTCCCACAGACAGGTGCCGTCTTCCAGCTCCAGCACCGGGATCTTGCCGTTGGGGTTCTTGGCGAGGAAGGCTTCGCTCTGTGTCTCGCCCTTGAGGATATCGATGGGAATCCACTGGTACTCCTTGCCCAGCAGATGCAGCATCAGCTTGACCTTGTAGCAGTTGCCCGAGCGGTAGTCGCCGTAGACCTTAAACATCGCGTTGCCCTCCCTATCAATCCTCGCGGCATGCTCGCCGCCAATTGCCCCCGCTTCTGTAGGAACTACTACGCCCGGGAAATTCGCGGCTGAAGCCGCTCCCACAGAAACCAATCAATCACGCACCCTGCGCATCACGAATTACCGCCGCCAGTCGGCGCAGCCCCTCGCCCAGGCGCTCCGGCGCCACATGACTGAAGTTCAGTCGCAGGTGGCCGGGGTTGGCATCCGGGTCGATGAAGAACGGCTCGCCCGGCATGAAGGCGACGTTCTGCGCCAGCGCCGCGTCGAGCAGCGTGCGGGTGTCCAGCGGCTGCTTGAGGGTCAGCCAGAAGAACAGTCCGCCCTGCGGGATTTCCCACGTTGCCAGCTCGCCGAAGTGCTCGACCAGCGCGGTCTGCATGGCGTCGCGGCGAATGCGGTAGAAATCGCGCAGCTCGGCCAGGTGGCCGCGGTACTGCTCACTGCCCAGCCACTGCAGCGCCTGCCACTGGCCGATGCGATTGGTGTGCAGATCGGCCGACTGCTTCAGGCGCAGCAGATGCGGGTACAGGTCCTTGGTGGCGATCAGGTAGCCGACACGCAGGCCCGGCAGCAGGGTCTTGGAAACGGTGCCGGTGTAGATCCAGCTGGCCTTCTGCAGGCGGCTGACGATGGGCGTGGCGCTGCCGGCGTCGAACACCAGCTCGCGGTACGGTTCGTCTTCGATCAGGGTCACGCCGAACTCGTCGAGCAGCGCCGCCACGGCTTCACGCTTGGCTTCGCTGTAACGGGTGCCGGACGGATTCTGGAAGGTCGGGATCAGGTAGGCGAAAGCCGGCTTGTGATTCTCCAGACGCTGACGCAGAGCCGCCAGCTCGGGGCCGTCGGCCTCTTGCGGTACGCTGATGCAGTCGGCGCCGAACAGTTGAAAGGCCTGCAGGGCAGCCAGGTAAGTCGGCGCTTCGAGCAGCACTTCGGTGCCCGGATCGATGAACAGCTTGGACGCCAAGTCCAAGGTCTGCTGCGAGCCGCTGACGATCAGCACCTGGCTGGCATCGCAGGGCACACCCAGGGCGCGCGCTTCGGCAGCGATAGCCTCGCGCAACGCCGGCTCGCCCTCGCTCATGCCGTACTGGCCCATGCTCGCCGGCATCTTGGCCCAGTCCACCTTCGGCAGCATCGGCTCGGCCGGCAGGCCACCGGCAAAGGACATCACTTCCGGACGCTGCGCCGCGGCAAGAATTTCACGGATCAGGGAGCTTTTCAGGCGGGCGATGCGTTCGGAGAAGGCCATGGGGTGTCCTGGGGTGCAAAAGTCATTGGAATTAAGTCAAACTGCTTGACCGAAACTACGCCGCCGACCAGAGATACGTCAATATGACTGACCTAAAAAATTTCTCCGAGAAGTTTTTCACGTCGCCCGCCGAGGGCACGCAGACCGGCCGTCATGGGGCGCACGTCATCAAGAATTCCGCCGCTCAGCAGGCCGCCATGGAAGCCTTCTTCTTCGGCTACCAGGCCTTCACTGCCAAGCCCGACGAGATGCTCGCCAAGCGCGGCCTGTCACGCGTGCATCACCGCATTCTGTTCTTCATCGCCAAGTACCCGGGCCTGAACATGACCGAGCTGCTGGGTTACCTGGGCGTGAGCAAGCAGGCGCTGAACATGCCGTTGCGCCAGCTGATCGAGATGAATCTGGTGCAGAGCGAGGCTGCCGCGGACGACAAGCGCAAGCGTGTGCTCGGCTTCACCACCGAAGGCGCCAAGCTGGAACAGGCCCTGCGGCGCGAACAAGCACGCCTGCTACAGCGCGTGTTCGGCGAGATGGGCGAAGAGGCCGTGCAGGGTTGGCTGGAAGTCAATCACGCCCTGGCACGTAGCAGCCAGGAACGCACCTGAGCATCGTCGTCACTAGCCCCCCGTAGGAGCGAGCTCTGCTCGCGAACCCTCTTGTTCGCGAGCAGAGCTCGCTCCTACCGATTCAACCTGCCTTTCCATTCCCCCGCGCCACCGGTCACGCCACGCCAAAGCGTGATTGCACCCTGACACGACCTCTGCAATCATATGCGAATCATTATCACCTTAACTTAGATCTCGCGAGGTGCGCGTGTCGGTTCAGGATTCCAGCAATCAGCAGTTGGTCGGTGTGCTTTATCGCGATCACCGTGACTGGCTGTTCAGCTGGCTGCGCAAAAGCCTGAACTGCGCGCAGCGCGCCGAAGACCTGAGCCAGGACACCTTCGTCCGCCTGCTCGGTCGCGCCGACCTGCACAGCCCGCGCGAGCCCAGAGCCCTGCTCACCACCATCGCCAAGGGGCTGTTGGTCGACCAGTTTCGCCGCCATGCGCTGGAGCGTGCCTATCTGGAAGAACTCGCGCTGGCTCCTGAAGCCGTGCAACCCAGCCCGGAAGAACAGGCCCTGGCCCTGGAGCAACTGGCCGAGATCGATCGCCTGCTCGGCCAGCTGTCGAGCAAGGCACGCGCAGCGTTCCTCTATAACCGTCTGGATGGCCTCGGTCATGCCGAGATCGCCGAGCGTCTTGGCGTGTCCCCGTCACGCGTGCGTCAATACCTCGCCCAGGGCCTGCGCCAGTGCTACATCGCGCTGTACGGAGCGCCGCAATGAGCCAGGTCTCGGCTCGCGTGCTCGATGAGGCCATCGCCTGGCAGCTGTGCCTGGACTCAGGCGAAGCCAGCGAGCAGCAACGCCACGACTTCGCCGACTGGCTGGCCGCGCACCCGGAGCATGACCTGGTCTGGCGACGCCTCGGCGGTATCGACCAGCAGCTTTCTGCCGCCAGCACGCCGATGGCGCGACGCGCCCTGTTGCAGAGCAGCGTCAGCCGTCGCCGCAGCCTACGCCGCCTTGGCGGTAGCGCCCTGGGTCTGCTGCTGGCCGCGGGCATAACGCTGGTGCTGCTGGCTCAGCAGCGCCCGCTTGGCGATTACCTAGCCGACTACCATACCGCTAGCGGAGAACAACGCGACCTGCTGCTCGCCGACCGCAGCCAGGTGCGCCTCAACAGCCGCAGTGCGCTGGATATCGCATTCGACGACAACGAACGACGCCTGCACCTGCGCAGTGGCGAAATCCTGGTTCAGACCGCCAAGGGCGATACCCGCCCCTTTATCGTCGAAACGGAGCAGGGACGACTGCGTGCGTTGGGGACGCGCTTCCTGGTCCGACGCGAAGGTACTGCGACCGAACTGATCGTGCTGCAGTCAGCGGTCGCTGCCAGGCCGCTGGCCGGCTCGCAGGAACGCATCATCCACAGCGGCGAACAGGTGCGCATGGACAGCCAGCACCTCAGCGACAGCCACCCAGCGCCCATCGGCGCCGACGCCTGGAGTCGCGGCATGCTGGTGGCGGACAACCTGCCCCTGCAACGCCTGATCGATCAGCTCGGCGAATACCGCAGTGGCTATCTGAGCCTCGACCCGAGCCTGGCCGGGCTGCGTATCAGCGGCAGCTTCCCACTGCACGACAGCGACAAGGCGCTGGCCGCTTTGGCGCTGAGCCTGCCCGTGCGCACCGAGCAATTGGGCCCCTGGTGGACTCGTGTGGTGCCGGCAGAAAAATAATTTTCTCCGCCCCTGTCATTTTTCTTTCCTGCTTCGGCAAAAGGACATTGAGATACATTAACTCTTAGGAGACGTTCGCAATGTCCTTCCGCCCTGCCCCTTTCCGCCACACGCTGTTGGCCCTGACCATCGCCTTTGCCGGCCATGCCGGGCTGGCCCATGCCGAGGTCTACCAACTGCCTTCCGGTCCTCTGGCAGCCACGCTCAACCAGATCGCCAGCCAGGCCGGCGTGACCCTGAGCATCGATCCTGCCCTGACCGAGGGCAAGAACTCGGCACCGGTCAGCGGCGACTACGAAGCCATCGAAGCCCTCAATCAGGCGCTGCGTGGCACCGGCCTGCAGCTGCAAGGCGGCAACGGCGGCGCCTACAGCCTGGCCCCTGCGGCAGAAGCAGCAATGGCACTGCCGGACGTGACCGTGACAGCCAGCGAACAGGCCGCCGAGAGCGCCTGGGGCCCGACCCGTGGTTATCTGGCCAACCGCACCGCGACTGGCACCAAGACCGACACGCCGTTGCTGGAAACCCCACGCTCGATCTCCGTCGCCACCCGCGAGCAGATGCAGGACCGCAAGGTGCAGAACCTCGATGACGCCGTGCGCTATATGCCGGGTGTCATCGCCAGCAGCTACGGCAGCGACAGCCGCGCCGACTGGATGAAAATCCGCGGTTTCGAACCGATCCAGATGCTCGACGGCCTGCCACTGCCCAAGGGCAGCTACGCCATGCCCAAACTGGAAACCTGGAACCTGGAACGCGTCGCCGTGCTGCGCGGCCCGGCCTCGGCAGTGTATGGCCAGACCCCGCCCGGCGGCCTGGTGGATGCCGTCAGCCGCCGCCCGCAGGCCGAAAGCAGCCATGAAGTGCAGGTGCAAGTTGGTAACTACAACCACAAGCAGATCAGCTTCGACAGCACCGGCAAGATCGACGATGAAGGTCGCTTTCTCTACCGTTTCAGCGGTACCGGCCGTGACAGTGGCACCGTTATCGAGCATATGGACGACCAGCGTTTCAACCTGGCGCCCAGCCTGACCTGGAACATTGCCGACGACAGCAAACTGACCTTCCTCAGCCAGTTCAACCGTGACGATACCGGCGGCACCAGCCAGTTCCTGCCGCTGCAAGGCACCAAGTTGAGCACCCCGGCCGGCAAGGTCGACTACAACAAGAACCTCGGCGACCCAGACTGGGAGTTCTACGACAAGACCTTCTACGCACTGGGCTACGCCTTCGAGCACCGCATCAACGATATCTGGCAGTTCAACCAGAACCTGCGCTACAGCAAGCTTGAGCTGGATAACCAGATCATTACGGCTGGTGGTATGCACTGGCCTAGCGGTCCCCATGAAGCAGTCAGCCCTGACGGTACCGTTCAACGCGGCGCCAACATATACGATGAGAACATCAGCCATTTCGCCGTGGACAATAACCTCCAGGCCGACTTCAGCACTGGAATGGTCTCGCACACCCTGCTGCTGGGCCTGGACTATCAGCGCGTGAATACCGATTACCGCTGGCTGTACGGTTCTGCTCCCAGCAGCAACATCATTCGCCCGATCTACGGCCAGGATTTCAGCGGCGTCACCTACAGCGCCTTTCAGGACTACAACCAGAAGCGTCGTAACACAGGCCTTTACCTTCAGGACCAAATGTCGTTGGACAACTGGCGCCTGACCCTGGGTGGTCGCTGGGACCGCCTGGATACCGATTCGGTATTCCACAACGCCAATGATCTCAAGGACAGTCGCCGCGATAGCCAATTCAGTGGCAACGCGGCGCTGAGCTATGTCTTCGATTCCGGTTTCACGCCTTACATTTCCTACGCCGAGTCCTTCCAAGCTGAAGCGGGCGGTACCGTTAACGCATTCGCCGGTACAGGAGAAACCTTCCGCCCCAGTACAGGCAAGCAGTATGAAGCAGGTATCAAATACCAGCCGCCAGGCAGCGACATGCTGCTCAGCGCAGCAATCTTTGACTTGACCAGAAGAGACATCATCAGCACCGATAGCAGTGGCACAACCGCTCCAGTCGGTGAAGTGCAGGTACGTGGTCTGGAACTGGAGGCCACTGGCAACGTCACTGAAAACTTCAGCCTGACCGCCTCCTACACCTACACCAATAGCAAGATGACCAAGGTCGGCGATCCACTGGACAAGAACCGCCCATTGCCGCTGACTCCTGAACACCAAGCCTCTATCTGGGCTGACTATGACTGGTCTGCCGGTCCGCTGGCCGGCTTCGGCATTGGTTTCGGCGCACGTTTCGTTGGCTCTACCGACAACATATCTGTTGGCAGCGTGGGCTTTGTACGCGATACCTCTGACGGCCATAGCAGCGCCTATACCGTCTACGACGCCGCAGTGCGTTACGACCTCGGCCAGCTCGACGCCAACCTGCGTGGCGCCAGCGTATCGCTCAACGCCAACAACCTGTTCGACAAGGAATACCTGGCCACCTGCGATGGTTTCTACTGCTATGCCGGCGACCCACGCCGGGTCACAGCCAGTCTCGACTACAAATGGTGACCACCCGAAGGGCTAATGCCTGTCAGTCAAACGTAGAAAAATGACTGTGTAGGAGCCAGCTTGCTGGCGATCAAGCGTCTCGGCGAGCACCAGGCTCATAGAGGCAAAGCATCGCCGGCAAGCCGGCTCCTACAGGTCTGTAGCGCTGCCCCCGCGGTGATTTGGCCTTGTGCCCATCAGGCGGCTCTTGCCGTTTGGACGCAGTCAGTCCGCAACCCCCTGCAACTCGGCAGCGCCCTTGAAGAACACCAGCATCAGCGCCACGCCGGCCCCAAGCAACGGCAGCAACGCCACCAGCATCAACAGCACGCTGGCCAGCATCAGCCCACCAACGATATCGAGCCAGGCCATCACTTTCAGCGCCGGATAGGGACTTTGCAGCTTGAGCAACCGTATCCCCAGCCAGGTGGTGCATATGCCCATAAGACCCAACAGCGCCATATAGCCGATGGTCTGCCAGTCCAATCCGGCGAACAATTGGTCACCGAAAAGCATGTCCACTGCCTCCAACAGCAACGTCACCGCAAGCAGCAACCAGATCGGTACACTGAGGTTGCGCGCGAAAAAGCGGGCTTCGGCAAAGGCTTTGAAGCGCAGCAGCAGGTAGCAGCCGAGTAACGCCAGCGCCAGGCTAAGCCAGCCGGTGTAGGTAAACAGCAGTTCAGCTTCATCCGCCTCCAGCAGGGCTCCGGCAAATGTAAGCCCGACCACCAGCGCGTTGGCTACCACCGAGACCAGCGCCAGCCAGCCCAGCACCTGCAGTTGCCTGGCGCTCCAACCTGGCAACGACTGTACGCCCGCGCTGTCGAGCAACTCCACCTGCGGCGCACTGTAGGGATTGTCTGGTTGCATCGCCTTTATCCTTGCTCGGCAAAAAGCCGAGGCTAACCATCCAGGCAGCGCTTGACCAGACTGTACGGTTCAACCCACCGGTGGCTGTACCGCGACGGCGTGGCGGCCGCGCAATAGGCTTTGCCAGTCACCGGAGAACGACCATGTCCACCGAACTGCTGCTCGCCTTCATCGCCTTCGCCTTCGTCACCTCGGTGACGCCCGGCCCCAACAACATGATGCTACTCGCCTCCGGGGTGAACTTCGGCGTGCGCCGCAGCATTCCACACATGCTCGGCATCAGCCTGGGCTTCATGCTGCTGGTGGCTGCCGTGGGCCTGGGCCTCGGCCAGGTGTTCCAACGCCTGCCGGTGCTGCACGATGTACTGCGCTATGTCGGCGCCGCGTACCTGCTTTATCTGGCCTGGAAGATCGCCCAGTCCGGCGCACCGCAGAGCCGCGAGAATCCAGAGGCCAAGCCGTTCACCTTCATCCAGGCGGCGGCCTTTCAGTGGGTCAACCCCAAGGCATGGATCATGGCCATCGGCGCCATCACCACCTACACGCCGCAGGATGGCTTCTTCAGCAACGTACTGTTGATCGCCGCCCTGTTTGCCCTGGTCAACTGCCCCAGCGTGGGGTTGTGGACCGTCGCCGGCAGTATGCTGCGCAAGTGGCTGGACAACCCGCGCGCGCTACGCGCCTTCAACATCGGCATGGCGCTGCTGCTGGTCGCCTCGCTCTACCCCATCATCGTCGACACTGGAATGTTCTGATGCAAGACGCCGCCCCTACTCGTCTGCGCCCACTGGCGGACACCTCCACCTCGGCCGTGGTCGCTGGCTTCATCGCCATGCTCACCGGCTACACCAGCTCCCTGGTGCTGATGTTCCAGGCTGGCCAGGCTGCCGGCCTCACTGCAGGGCAGATTTCCTCGTGGATCTGGGCGCTGTCGATCGGCATGGCGCTGTGCTGCATTGTGCTCTCGCTGCGTTATCGCGCGCCGGTGATGATCGCCTGGTCCACCCCTGGCGCTGCGCTGCTGATCACCAGCCTGCCGCAGGTCTCCTACGGTGAGGCCATTGGTGCCTACATCCTCGCCTCGGGGCTGATCGTACTGATCGGTCTGACCGGCACCTTCGACCGCCTGATGCGCCGTATACCAGGCTCCATCGCCGCCGCGCTGCTGGCCGGTGTGTTGTTCAAGATCGGCCTGGAAATCTGCGTGGCCGCCGAGCAACAGCCCTTTCTGGTGATCGCCATGCTGCTTGCCTACCTGCTCGGCAAGCGCCTGTGGCCGCGTTACTCGGTGCTCTCTGCGCTGATCGTCGGCAGCGTGCTGGCCGCGGTCTTCGGCCTCCTGGACTTCAGCGATTTCCAGTTGCAACTGGCCACGCCTGAATGGACCACGCCGAGCTTCTCGCTGGCCGCCGCCATCAGCATCGGTATTCCGCTGTTCATCGTCGCCATGGCCTCGCAGAACCTGCCGGGCATGGCCGTTCTACGCGCCAATGGCTATGACGTGCCGGCCTCACCGCTGCTGACCAGCACTGGCCTGGTATCGATCCTGATGGCGCCGTTCGGCAGCCATGGCATTCATATGGCCGCCATCAGCGCCGCCATCTGTGCCGGCCCTGAAGCTCATGAAGACCCGCGCAAGCGCTACACCGCAGCAGTCTGGTGCGGGGTGTTCTACGCCATCGCCGGCATTTTCGGCGCCACCCTGGCCTCGCTATTCGCGGCGCTGCCGGCGGCGTTGATCCTGTCAATCGCCGCGCTGGCTCTGTTTGCCTCGATCATCGGCGGCCTGACCCAGGCCATGAGCGAGCCCAACGAGCGCGAAGCGGCGCTGATCACCTTCCTGGTCACCGCCTCCGGCATGACCCTGGCGGGCGTCGGATCGGCATTCTGGGGCATAGTCGCTGGCCTGCTGACCCTGGCCGTGCTGAACTGGGGCAAGCGGTAGCCACCCCATAGCTCTGAAGCAATCCGGGGGCTCTACAAGGCCGCCCCGGATTGCATCCGGGCTACGAGCGGTAGGGTGCGCCGTGCGCACCAACGACTGACAGCGTATGCATGCGGTGCGCGCAGCGCACCCTACTGCTCGGGCACCGCGTCGTGGGCCAACTCTGCGCCATGCACACGGTTGACCCACAAGCCGAACAGCGCCGCCGTGATGAACATGATCAGGCTGTAGATGGCCGCAGGAATGGCCATGGTCGGGTTGTTCAGCAGCGCCGGGCTCAGCGCCAGGGCAATGGCCAGGGTGCCGTTGTGAATGCCGATTTCCATAGCAATGGCGATGGCCTGACGCAGATTGAGCTTGAGCAGCCTGGGCACGCAGTAGCCCACCGCCATGCTCAGCAGGTTGAAGGCCAGCGCCGCGCCGCCCACCGCAGGCGCGTAATCGACGAAGGTGCGCCAGTCCTTGGCCACTGCCAGCAGGATGATCAGCAGCAGGAACAGCGCCGAGATGATCTTCACCGGCTTCTGCATGCGCTCGGCGAAGCCCGGAAAACGGCTGCGCAGCCACATGCCGATGGCCACCGGACCAAGGACGATGACGAACACCTGCACCACCTTGGCGAACTGCAGCGGGATAGCCTGATCGGCCGACATGAAGTAGGCCAGTGACAGATTGACGATCAACGGCATGGTCAGAATCGCGATCACCGAATTGACCGCGGTGAGGGTGATATTCAACGCCACGTCGCCGTGAGCCAGATGACTGTAGAGATTGGCGGTGGTGCCACCCGGCGAGGCAGCCAACAGCATCAGACCGACGGCCAGCGCCGGCGCCAGACCGAATAATTTGGCCAGGAAGAAGCACGCCAGCGGCAACAGCAGCAGCTGACAGGCCAGGCCGATCAATACCGGTTTGGGGAATTTGGCCACGCGGGCGAAATCGGCCAGGCTCAGTGACAGGCCAAGCCCAAGCATGATGATGCCCAGCGCAGCGGGAAGGAAAAACGTCAGCAAGGGATCGGCGGTCATTATTGTTATCGCTCCAGTTGAACCTGGCAGGATTGTGCTGAGTCAGGACCACTGCTGACAGTGGCCCTGCGAGCCAACCTTAGCCTGCTTGCAGACTACCGGGCTAGAGCCTTTATATTGCTGTGGCCCCGCCATCCACGGCCAATGCCTGACCAGTGGTGAATGCTGCGTGGTCGCTGCACAGATAGACCACGGCAGCCGCGATCTCCTCGACCTTGCCGATGCGCCCGACCGGGTGCATGGCGGCGGCGAACTCCGCCTTCTTCGGATCCGCCTCATAGGCGCGGCGGAACATGTCGGTGTCGATCACCGCCGGGCAGACCGCGTTTACCCGCACCTTCTTCTTGGCGTACTCGATCGCCGCCGATTTGGTCAGGCCGATCACCGCATGCTTGGAGGCGGCGTAGATGCTCATCTTCGGCGCGGCACCCAGGCCGGCGACCGAAGCGGTGTTGACGATGGCACCACCGCCCTGGGCCAGCAACAAGGGGATCTGGTGCTTCATGCACAGCCACACGCCCTTGACGTTGACGCCCATGATGGCGTCGAACTCGGCTTCGTTGCCGTCGGCCAGCTTGCCCTGTTCGATCTCGATACCGGCGTTGTTGAAGGCGTAGTCCAGGCGGCCGTACTGCGCCACCGTGGCGTCCATCAGCGCCTTGACCTCGGCATCACGGGTTACGTCGCAACGCACGAAGCAGGCCTCGCCGCCGGCCGCACGAATCAGCTCGACAGTGCCCTCGCCAGCGGCGACGTCGACATCGGAAACCACCACCTTGAGCCCTTCGGCAGCGAAGGCCTGGGCGGTGGCACGGCCAATACCGGCTGCAGCACCGGTGACCAGGGCGACCTGGCCGGAGAACGTCATGCTCATGTCTGCTTCCTCGCAGCGATTCTTGTTGAATTGGCGAGGAGTCTAGCCAGCAAGCCAGACGGTGAGCAGCACTATCAGGCTCTGGAGTGGTGGGTCATGCAGGGCGCTGATGGCGCGCCCTGCCAATCGATGCTCAGCCTTGCAGTTCGGCAACCATGGCAGCCAGGGCCTGCGCCGGATCGGCAGCCTGGCTGATCGGACGGCCGATCACCAGATAATCGGAGCCGGCCTCCAGCGCCTGGCGCGGGGTAAGAATGCGCTTCTGATCATCGGCGCTGCTGCCGGCAGGACGAATGCCCGGCGTGACCAGTTGCAGACGCGGCTGCGCGACCTTCAGTGCGCGGGCCTCCTGCGCCGAGCAGACCAGGCCGTCGAGCCCAGCCTCGGCGGCCAGGCCGGCCAGGCGCAGCACCTGCTCCTGCGGCGGCACGTCCAGACCGATGCCGGCCAGGTCCTGCTGTTCCATGCTGGTCAGCACCGTCACGCCAATCAGCAGCGGCTTGGCGCCAGCCAGCTTGTCCAGCTCGTTACGACAGGCCGCCATCATGCGCAGGCCGCCGGAGCAGTGCACGTTGACCATCCACACGCCCAGCTCCGCCGCGGCCTTGACCGCCATCGCCGTGGTGTTGGGGATGTCGTGGAATTTCAGATCGAGGAACAGCTCGAAACCCTTGGCCTGCAACGCCTCGACCACTTGTGGGCCGCTACGGGTGAACAGCTCCTTGCCGACCTTGACCCGACACAGCGCCGGATCGAGCTGATCGGCCAGCGCCAGAGCGGCATCACGGCTGGGAAAGTCGAGGGCGACGATGATCGGGGTTTGGCAGACAGGCATGGGCGGGTCTCGAACAGGATAAAAACGCCGCGCATTGTAGCGCAAAGCATCCGATCACTGGTCGCGGCCGAAGTCCCTGTCCAGGGCAATCGCGCTATGCGTTCGAGGACCCGAGGATGCTGCATCGGTAGGGCGGGTGAAACCCGCCAATAGCCTCTGGCGGGTTTCACCCGCCCTACGAATCTGGCATTGCCCCGTAGGAGCGGCTTCAGCCGCGAAAGCTCATGGTAGCCAAACGGTCAGGCTATCAGCCGTTCACGCAGACGCCCAAGCATGCCCATCAGGCTACCCACCTTCTCCTGCTCACGCTCGTCACGCGGCACCTCGGCCAGGCGAGTGACCACCTGCTGCGGCTGCGCGCGCCAGATCAGCGCCTGTTCGGCAGCGGCCTTGAGGCCCTTCTCGAACAGCCCACGGCGAATCGGCTTGGGCAGGTAGCGGAAGATCTGCGCCTCATTGACCAGGCGCAGCAACGCCTGGGTGTCCTGAAACGGCGTGACCACCAGGCTGAGCAGACGCGGGTGCGCTTGCGCCAGGGTCTTGAGCAACGGCGCGGTGTCTTCGCCGGCCAGCTTGAGGTCACTGACCAGAATGTCCACGCCTTCGTTGTTGAGTTGCAGCATGGCCTCGGCCAGATTGCGCGCACGCAGCAGGCGGTGCCCGCCTGCGACGCAGAACTCGCCAACGACGCTGAGCGTGTCCGGCTCATCGTCCAACAGCAGGACCGACAGCGGGGCACTCAGCCCTTCGCTGGCGACAGATTGCAGCGGCTGTGCCTGGCGCACCGCCAACTCTGCCGCCTGACGCAGGGTGAAGGCCATTTCCTGCTGGTCCCAGGGTTTGGTCAAGTAGCGGAAGATGCCGCCGTTGTTCAACGCCTCCACCGCGGCATCCAGATCGGAATAGCCAGTCAGCAGGATGCGCAGGGTATTCGGCGCGATCTCGCGAGCTTCGGCCAGCAGCTGCGCTCCGCTCATCTGCGGCATGCGTTGATCGCTGACCAGCACATGAATGTGCTCCTCACGCAGGCGCTGCAGGGCGCGCAGCGGGTCACTCTCGGTCAGCACCTCGTAGTGGCGGCGGAACTGCAGGGCGAGACTGCGCAGAATGCGCTCCTCGTCATCGACGAAGAGAATGCGAACGGGTGCGGACATCAGGCGCTCCTTTTCATGGCGACAGTAGCGGGCAGCGGCAGGCTGATCAGAAAACGCGTGCCACGCCCTGGCTCGGAGGCGACGCGGATGCGGCCGCCGTGGTCCTGGACGATCTTGTAGCTGATGGACAACCCGAGGCCGGTACCCTGGCCGACCGGCTTGGTGGTGAAGAAAGGATCGAAGATCTTCGCCATGACTTCCGGCGGCATGCCACGGCCATTGTCCTGCAGCGAGACATGGATGCCCTCGGCATCGGCCCAGCTGCGAATCTGGATACGCCCGCTGCCATCGATGGCCTGGGCAGCGTTGGTCAACAGGTTGAGCAGCACCTGGTTGATCTGCGAGGGCGCACAGGCGATACGCGGCAGCTCGCCGAGTTGCTGCACCACTTCGGCCTTGTCCTTGATGTGGTTGCGCGCGATCAGCAGCGCGCTGCGGATGCAGTCATTGAGGTCGACCTCCTCGCTCATGGCACGGTCGAGACGGGCGAAATCCTTCAGGCCAACCACCAGTTCGGCAATCTGCTCCAGGCCATACAGGGTGTCGCCATACAGCTGCTGCAGATCCTCGGCCAGCAGCTCCGGCGCCGCCTGCTGGCGAGCCTGTTCGGCGGCCTGCAGGGCCCGACTCAGGCTCGCCTCGTCGCAGTCGGGGTCGTTCAGGCACTGGCCCAGGCGCGCCTGCGCGGCGGCGAGTTCGAACAGTGGCTCACTCAATTCACGCAGCAGTTGCACGTTGTTCTTCACGTAGCCCAGCGGCGTGTTCAACTCGTGGGCGACGCCGGCGACCATCTGCCCGAGCGACGCCATCTTCTCCGATTGCAGCAACTGCGCCTGGGACTCCTTGAGGTCCACCAGCGCCTGGCGCAGTACGCGATTGCGCTGGGCAACGCGCGCTTCCATGGCCTTGAGCAGATCCAGCACCGTACCCAGACCGCAGTATTCGCCCTGGGCATCGATCAGGACGAAGTCCTCGGTGATCGGGTATTGCAGCTGGGCGGTGACCTGCTTGGAAGCCTCTTCCAGACTGGCTTCCAGGCTGACGATCAGCGGCGCGTCGTTCATCACCTCACCAACCGGGTGACGACCGCGCAGGTCGCGCCCGAAGCGCTGCATGAAGATGTCCTGCAGGGTGGCGCGACTGACCAGGCCGAGTGGCCGGTTGTTCTCGTCCACCACCGGCAGGGAGAGAAAGGCGCGGTGCTCAGCCGCCAGAAACAGATCGGCGACCTCGTTGATGCTCATCGACGCAGCGAGCGGCTTCACGGCTCGCATCAGCGATTGCAGCGCTCTGGCTTGGGTCACGAACGGCCTCCCCTGCTATCGGAAAGCCGTCATTCAAACAGCGCCAAGTTGCCATCATGTGACAGACATCACGCTGCCGGCGCGCCACCCTGGTGCGCCAGACCCGCCTCCGCACCATTTTCCAGCTCCTGAGATAGCCAGCCTGCTTCTACGGAGCGCCAATCTCGGGCGGCCGGCCCTCTGGCATGAGCACTGCACGGCAAGCACATCCTTTTGCAGCAGGTTGCAGCCATGCCCTATCAAACCACCATCGGCAGCCTGGTCTACCGCTTCGCCGATCTTAAGACGCTGCTGGCCAAGGCCAGCCCGGCGCGCTCCGGCGATTACCTGGCAGGGCTGGCCGCCGCTACTTACGAAGAGCGCATGGCGGCCAAGCTGGCCCTGGCCGAGGTGCCGCTCAAGCGCTTTCTCGACGAGGCACTGATTGCCTACGAGCAGGACGAAGTCACCCGCCTGATCATCGACCGACATGACACCGCCGCCTTCGCCCCGATCAGCCACCTCACGGTCGGCGACCTGCGCGACTGGCTGCTGCTGGAGAAGACCGACAGCGCGCGCCTGGCGGCCGTGGCCGCCGGGCTGACGCCGGAGATGGTTGCAGCCGTGAGCAAGCTGATGCGCAATCAGGACCTGATTCTGGTGGCGCGCAAATGCCAGGTGATCAGCCGCTTTCGCAACACCCTGGGCCTGCCCGGCCACCTTGCTGTGCGCCTGCAGCCCAATCACCCCACCGACGACGTACGCGGCATCGCCGCCAGCATGCTCGACGGCCTGCTGTATGGCTCCGGCGACGCCACGGTCGGTATCAACCCGGCCAGCGATTCGCTGCCGACGCTGATGCGCCTCTGGCAGATGATGGACGAGGTGCGCCAGCACTTCGAAATCCCCATGCAGAGCTGCGTGCTCACCCACGTCACCACGCAAATCCAGGCCATCGAGGCCGGCGCGCCGATCGACCTGGTGTTCCAGTCCATCGCCGGCACCGAAGCCACCAACGCCGGCTTCGGCGTATCCCTGGCAATCCTGCGTGAAGCCCATGAAGCCGCGCTTTCACTCGGTCGCGGCACCCTGGGGGATAACGTGATGTACTTCGAGACCGGCCAGGGCAGCGCGCTGTCGGCCGGCGGTCATCATGGTGTCGACCAGCAGACCTGCGAGGCTCGCGCCTATGCCGTGGCCCGCGAGTTCCGCCCGCTGCTGGTCAATACCGTGGTCGGTTTCATCGGCCCGGAATACCTCTACGACGGCAAGCAGATCATCCGCGCCGGCCTGGAGGATCACTTCTGCGCCAAGCTGCTCGGCCTGCCGATGGGCTGCGACGTCTGCTACACCAACCACGCCGAAGCCGATCAGGACGACATGGACAGCCTGCTCACCCTGCTCGGCGCGGCCGGTATCAACTTCATCATGGGCATCCCGGGTGCCGACGACATCATGCTCAACTACCAGAGCACTTCGTTCCATGATGCGCTGTACCTGCGCAACGTGCTGGGCCTGAAACGCGCACCGGAATTCGACGCCTGGCTGGCGCGCATGGCCATTACCGAGCCGAGCGGCCGCCTGCGCGAGATCGGCCGTGGCCACCACCTGCTCAAGCAACTGCCGCACATATCGGGAGCCGCGTGATGGCCAATGATCTGATTCAGCAAAATCCCTGGGACGAACTGCGCGCGCATACCTCGGCGCGCATCGCCCTTGGCCGCGTCGGCTGCAGCCTGCCCACCCGCGAGGTGCTCAAATTCGGCCTGGCCCATGCCCAGGCGCGCGATGCGGTGCATCGTCCGCTGGACTTCGGCGAACTCAAGCATCAGTTGCATACGGCAGGCTTTCGTACCCTGAAAGTACGCAGCAACGCCGAGGACCGGCAAACCTACCTGCTGCGCCCGGATCACGGCCGACACCTGCACGGCGACTGCCGTGTGCAGCTGCAACACGAACTGCCCGCACCGGAAATCGCTATCGTGCTGGCCGATGGCTTGTCAGCCGTCGCCGTGCAGCGCCATGCCCTGCCGCTGTTGCAAGCTTTTCGCGAACGCTTTGACACCGACTGGGCCAACACCCCGGTGGTGCTTGCCGAACAGGGCCGCGTGGCGATTGGCGACGGCATCGGCGAAGCGCTACGTGCACGCCTGGTGATCGTGATGATCGGCGAGCGCCCTGGTCTGACCTCGCCGGACAGCCTCGGCCTGTATCTGACCTACGCACCGCGGGTGGGCTGCCTGGACAGCGCGCGCAACTGCATCTCCAACGTACGTCCCGAGGGCCTGCCTTACCAGCTGGCGGCACACAAACTCGACTACCTGGCGCGCCAGGCGCTGCGCCTGCAACTGAGTGGCGTGCAGCTCAAGGACGACAGCAACCTGCAGCCGGTGGCGCTACAGGCCGACTGACAAGACCCGGCACGCGGGTTATGGTGATAACTCTATTGCCCCATGAGGAGTCATCATGCCTTGGTACGTCTGGCTGCTGCTGGTTCTGGTGTTTGGCTCAGTGATCGGTAGCCTGCTGGTGCTGCGCAGCAGTGCCAAGAAAATGCCCCTGAGCGAAGACCAGCTCGAACGCATGCGTAAACGCGCCATCGAGCAGGAAGCCAAGGATGCGCGCGAGCGTCAGCGCTAAACGCACTCGTCCCCTCAGGTAACGCCAAGACTGCCCGCAACGCAGCCTGCTAAACTGCGCGCCTTCTCCAGGAGAGGTGCCATGCCCCTGCACTTGCGCTTGCTGCTCCCCGCTCTGATCCTGGCCCTGGGCACCGGCCTGGGTTTCATCCACCCCATCGGCCTGCTGCTGGGCAGCGCATTCGCAATCATCCTGCTGGCCGGACAATCGCATCTGCCAAACTGGCTATGGCTACCTCTGATTCTGCTTGGCGGAATCGCCCTGGCGGCGCACCTCCTACCCGGTTTCAGCCCTTGGCAGTTGTGGCAGCCACGTCTCATCAGTGCTGATGCGGCGCCCTATGGCCTGCGCCTGTCCTGGGACAAACTGCTGCTGGGCAGCGCCCTGCTCGCCTGGTGGCTGGGGCAGCCACGCAGACCCGTGCTTTCGCTGAAAAATGCCTGGCTGACGTGCATCACTACACTGCTGCTGGTGCCGCTGCTGGCCATGGCACTGGGCCTGGTCACCTGGCAACCCAAATGGCCGCAGGGTCTGCTGTTGTGGCTGGCGGTCAATCTCTGCGTAGCGGTGCTGGCGGAGGAATTGCTATTTCGCGGTCTGCTACAGACCGCTCTGATCAAGCGCCTGGGCATCTGGCCCGGCTTGCTGTTGACGGCCGGCTTGTTCGGCGCGGCCCATCTGCCTTTCAGCGCGCTATTTGCCGTGGTGGCGACCTGCGCTGGCCTCGGTTATGGACTGGCCTTTCACTACAGCGGCCGCCTGAGCCTGGCCATCGCGCTGCACACAGCGGTCAATCTGCTGCATATTCTGTTGCTGAGCTATCCGTTACGTCTTGCGTGACGGCAATGCGGTAAGGCGAGAAGATGCGTTGCAGCTCGCCCTTCTCCCGCAACTGCTCGAGCAAGGCAGCGAAGCGTTCGGGAGTTATCGGCGCGCCGGCGCGAATCATCGCATGATGTCGATAGACCTGATCGATACGCTCGGAGATCAGTAACTGGCGTGCATAATCGCGATTGCGCTCAAGGAAGTCATAGAGATTGGAGCGAGTGACCAATGCGACATCGGCGCGCCCGCGTATCACCATCAGCAGGTTGCTGTCGTGAGAGTGACCGAGGTTGGCGTTGAAGGTGGTGGTCAGGAACTCCGGATCGCTGTTGAACTGGGCAAATCCGTAGTGATAACCGCGATAAAGCGCCAGGCGCTTGCCTTCGAGCTGTTCGAAGTAACTCTGGTCGCGCAGCGCCTCGTTCCTGGCAACGAACAACTCAGCATCTTCCAGCCTCATATCGACAGCTTCAGCGTCGATGTCCTGCCATCCCCATTGCGGATTCTCGAAAATCGCCATGTCGATACGCCCGCGCTGCAGGTCACTGAAACGACGCACGATGGCGGTGGGCAACATGGTGAAGTGGTATTCGCTCTGCTCTCGGTTGAGCGCTTCGAGCAGTTGCGGTAGCAAGCCACTCGAGTCGTGCAGGTTGGACTTGATCACATAGGGGGGAAAGTGCGCGCCACCGACCTTGACCACGTCGGCCGCATAGAGAGAATCCGCTAGCAAGAGACACAAGGCACCCAAACATCCATGAATCCAGCACCGCGCATGCCGCATCTCGAGTCCCCAAAAAATTCCTTCTCTTAGTGTGGTGCACACTACTCCAGTCTCTCCTGACCGACCAGATGGATTTTCACTGCACTGACACTTTGTTGCCCAATGCCAGACGATAGCGCCCAAGTAGCTTCGATAATTCTCCACTGGCCTGCAGCCGGTTCAACAACTCGGCAACTTCAGCCGGGCTCAGCGGCCCCTTGGGCCGCAGCAGCACCTGATGGTGATAGAACTGATCCAGCCGATCGGAAACCAGCAACTCGGGCAGCATTTCCGGATGCCGATCCAGAAACAGCTCCAGGTACGAGCGCGTCACTACAGCGATATCGACGCGCCGCGCCAGCAGCATGCGCAGGTTGCTATCGTGGGAATAGGTCAGCAGCGCATTGAACGTGCGCGCGAGATAATCAGGGTCGGCATCGAAACTGGCAAAACCATAGTGATAGCCGTTGTAGAGCGCCATGCGCTTGTCGTTGAAATCCTCGAAATAGTCTTGTCCACGCCCCGGCTCCGCCGCGGCGACATAGACTTCCGCATCATCGATATCCAGTCCCAAGGCCAGGTATGAAGTGCCCTGCCACCCCCAGCGACTGGACTCGAAGAACATCATATCGAAGCGGCCGCTCTCGAGGTCGCGGTAACGGCGGGTCGCCGAGGTCGGTACCAGAACGAAACGGTATTGCTGCTGCGCCGCATTGAGCGCGCGCAACAACTCGGGCACCAAACCTTGCGGATAAGGTGATTCGGGTTTGTCCAGATATGGCGGGAAGTGATAACCACCGACACGCACCTCCTGCAGGGCAACGGCAGCAGGTACATGTAACAGCGAAAGACTGCACCACAGGCAAAAGGCTAGTGCGCGCAAACTCGACCTCTCGTCACGGATCACAACGCGGGAACACCCCAGCGTCCGTGTTCGAGCCGAAAACCGGCAGTTGCTCCTATCCTAGCCGAATTCGCTCAGGCTTCCTTACACACCAATGACAACGCCTCTTCAGCCAGCTGATCCAGCGTCATTGGTCCCTGCGAACGGAACCAGGTATTGGTCCAGCTGAGCGCACCGGTGAGAAAACGCCGCTGAATGAACGGGTCGCCCTTGAAGTATCCGGCCTCGCGCGCCTCGCCCAGTACCGCCAGCCAGATCTGCTCGTAGGTATCACGCAAGGCCAATACCTGTGCCTGGCCCTCCTCCGAAAGGGAACGCCACTCGTACACCAATACCGCCATGGCCTCGCCGGTACCGCCCATGATCGATTGCAGCTCGCAGCGGATCAGCGCCAGCAGCCGCTCGCGGGTGCCCTGCGCCTCGGCCAGTGCAGCGCGCATCAGGGCGGTGTTGTAGACGATGGTTTCCTCCATCACCGAACGCAGGATCTCTTCCTTGCTCTTGAAGTGGTGAAAGATGCTGCCGGACTGAATACCGATGGCGGCAGCCAGATCGCGCACCGTCGTGCGCTCGTAACCCTTGCTGCGAAACAGGTGGGCGGCCATCTGCAACAGCTTGCCACGGGCACTGTCCGGATCGGTTACCTGGCCGCTGGCGACCAGCTCCTGCATCACGGCCTGGGCTCTGTGTTCGTCCACGCTGACTTCTCCCCTGATTGCCTTGCACGGCGATTGTTCTGATGAATTCTCTATGCTGCCGGCAAGTGCTTGTCTTGCTTGATGAAATGTATGCGGCAGGCGCTGACCAAGCAAGCGCTTGGGCGCATTTTTGGCCGAATTGCCGTCTCTCGCCACTTTTCAACCAAGCGCTTGCTTGGTAATGTCGACTCACCTTCTCAATGTGTGACGGGCCAATTCCAATGAACAAAACCGTACGCATCGGCTGCGCCTCGGCCTTCTGGGGCGACACCTCCACCGCTGCCGCTCAACTGGTTCAGGGTGCCGAACTGGATTACCTGGTGTTCGACTACCTGGCCGAGATCACCATGTCGATCATGGCCGGCGCCCGTATGAAGAAGCCTGACGACGGCTATGCCCGCGATTTCGTCGAGGTGCTCGCGCCGCTGCTGGGCAACATCGCGACGAAGAAGATCCGCGTCATCAGCAACGCTGGCGGGGTCAACCCGATGGCCTGCGCCGCCGCCCTGAGCGCCGCCTGCGAACAGGCCGGCGTACAGCTGAAGATCGCCGTGCTGCATGGCGACAACCTGCAGCCCAAGCTCGGTGAGCTGGTCAAGGCCGGCACCCGAGAGATGTTCACGGGCGCGCCGCTGCCGCCCTTCTGCGTTTCGGTCAACGCCTACCTGGGCGCACCGGGCATCGTCGCCGCGCTGGAACAGGGCGCCGACATCGTTATCACCGGCCGCGTGGTCGACAGCGCCGTGGTCAGCGCCGCCCTGGTGCACGAGTTCGGCTGGTCCTGGAGCGACTACGACAAGCTGGCCCAGGCTGCGCTGGCCGGGCACATCATCGAGTGCGGCGCGCAGTGCACCGGTGGCAACTTCACCGACTGGCGCGACGTGCCGGACTACGAGCACATCGGTTTTCCCATCGTCGAAGTCGAGGACGATGGCCGCTTCGTCGTGACCAAGCCGGAGGGTTCCGGCGGCCTGGTCACGCCTTTTACCGTTGGCGAGCAGATGCTCTACGAGATCGGCGACCCGCGCGCCTATCTGCTGCCGGATGTAGTCTGCGATTTCACCCAGGTCGCGCTGAGCCAGGTCGGCGACCACCGCGTGCAGCTGCAGGGCGCGCGCGGCCTGCCGCCCACCGGGCAATACAAGGTCAGCGCCACCCACCCGGACGGTTTTCGCTGCACCGCCAGCTGCGTGCTCGCCGGTATCGATGCGGTGGCCAAGGCCGAGCGGGTCAGCCAGGCGATCATCAACAAGACCGAAGAGATGTTTGCTGAACGTGGCTGGGGCCGTTACCAGGAGGTCAGCGTCGAGCTGCTGGGTAGCGAGGCCACCTATGGTGCCCACGCTCGTCGCCAGGATAGTCGCGAGCTGGTGGTGAAGATCGCCGTGCGTCATGCCAAGAAGGAGGCGCTGATCCTCTTCTCCCGCGAGATCGCCCAGGCCGCCACTGGCATGGCACCGGGCCTGACCGGCATCGTCGGTGGTCGTCCCACCGTCTACCCGGTGATCCGCCTGCTCAGCTTCCTGGTGGACAAGAGCGCCTGCGCGCTGGAGGTGGAAATCGGCGGCGAGCGCCAGCCGGTCACCCTGCCCCAGGTCGATGCCTTCAACCCCGAGCGACTGCACGCGCCGGCCGCCCTGCCCGTACCGATGGGCGAAGCCGACGCCTCCGTGCCACTGATCCGCCTGGCCGTGGCCCGCTCCGGCGACAAGGGCAATCACAGCAACATCGGCGTGATGGCGAGACAGCCCGAATACCTGGCGTGGATAGCCGCTGCGCTGACGCCCGAAGCCGTGGCCAACTGGATGGCGCATACCCTGGACGCCGAGCAGGGTCGTGTCAGCCGCTGGTACCTGCCGGGCAGCCACAGCCTCAACTTCCTGCTCGAGAATGCCCTTGGCGGTGGCGGCGTCGCCAGCCTGCGCATCGACCCGCAGGGCAAGGCGTTCGCCCAGCAGTTGCTGGAGTTCCCGGTGCCAGTGCCCAGGGCACTGGCCGAGACCTTGACTGGTGCGCACGGCGCACCCTACACCCGCCCGTAGGGTGCGCTGCGCGCACCGGTATCACTCAGGACAACAAGAACAATGAGCTACGACTCCGTATTCAAACCCGGCCTGTTCGAAGGCCAGACCATCCTGGTCACTGGCGGTGGCAGCGGCATCGGCCGCTGCGTGGCCCACGAGCTGGCCCACCTGGGTGCCCACGTGGTGCTGGTCGGACGCAAGCAGGAAAAACTGGAGAAGACCTGCGCAGAGATCACCGAGGACGGCGGCAGCGCCAGCTTCCAGGCCTGTGACATCCGTGACGAAGAAGCCGTGAAGGCCATGGTCGGCGCGGTGATTGCGCAGCGCGGACGCATCCATCACCTGGTCAACAACGCCGGCGGCCAGTTCCCCGCGCCGCTGATCGGCATCAACCAGAAAGGCTTCGAGACCGTGGTGCGCACCAACCTGGTGGGTGGTTTTCTGGTGGCCAAGGAAGTCTTCCTGCAGAGCCTGAGCAAGCACGGCGGCGCCATCGTCAACATGCTCGCCGACATGTGGGGAGGTATGCCCGGCATGGGCCACTCCGGGGCCGCGCGCGCTGGTATGGAGAACTTCACCAAGACCGCCGCCTACGAGTGGGGCCACGCCGGCGTGCGGGTCAACGCCGTGGCGCCGGGCTGGATCGCCTCCAGCGGCATGGACACCTACCCCGAGTCGATGAAGAACATGATCCGCAACCTCAAGGACCACGTGCCGCTGCAACGCATCGGCAGCGAGTCCGAGGTGGCCGCGGCCATCATCTTCCTGCTCAGCCCCGGCGCCAACTTCATCAGCGGCAACACCATCCGCATCGATGGCGCCGCCAGCCAGGGCACCCGTGCCTGGACGCTGGGCAAGGCGAAAAACAGCGAGCCCTACAACGGTTTCCACCGGGCCTACCTGCCCGATGTACTGAAAGATCAGGAGTAAGGCGATGCCCGTGATCCAATCGGAAATCGACGTGCATGGCGAAGCCTTCGCGCAGAACCGCGAAGCCATGCTGGCGGCCATCGCGACCTTCCGCGACGTGGAGCAGAAGGTGCTCGACAAGGCTCAGGAAGCCAAGGCCAAGTTCGAGAAGCGCGGCCAGTTGCTTCCGCGCGAACGCATCAACCTGCTGCTCGATGCTGGCGCGCCCTTCCTAGAATTGTCCTCGCTGGCCGGCTACAAGCTGCACGATGACAAGGACGGCAGCCAGGCCGGTGGTGGCCTGATCGCCGGCATCGGCTACATCGCTGGCGTGCGCTGCCTGGTGATCGCCAACAACAGCGCGATCAAGGGCGGCACCATCTCCCCCACTGGCCTGAAGAAGTCGCTGCGCCTGCAGCAGATCGCCTTCGAGAACAAGCTGCCGGTGGTGACCCTGGCCGAGAGCGGCGGCGCCAACCTCAACTATGCCGCCGACATCTTCGTCGAAGGTGCACGCGGCTTCGCCAACCAGGCGCGCATGTCCGCCATGGGCCTGCCGCAGATCACCGTGGTGCATGGTTCCAGCACCGCTGGCGGGGCTTACCAGCCCGGCCTGTCGGACTACGTGGTGGTGGTACGCGGCAAGGCCAAGATGTTCCTCGCCGGCCCGCCTCTGCTCAAGGCCGCCACCGGCGAGATCGCCACCGACGAGCAACTCGGCGGCGCCGAGATGCACGCCCAGGTCGCCGGCACCGCCGAGTACCTGGCCGAGAATGACGCCGACGGTGTACGCCTGGCGCGCGAGATCCTTGGCATGCTGCCGTGGAACCAGCAGTTGCCGGCACGCCCGGCGAAAAGCTGGCGCGAACCGCTGTACCCGGCAGAGGAACTGCTCGGCCTGGTGCCGGCCGACGCCAAGAAGCCCTACGACGTACGCGAGATCATCGCGCGCATTGCCGATGGCTCGGAGTTCCTCGACTTCAAGAACGAGTTCGACAGCCAGACCGTATGCGGCCACCTGCAGATCGAAGGCCAGGCCTGCGGTTTCATCGGCAACAACGGCCCGATCACCCCGCAGGGCGCGGCCAAGGCGGCGCAGTTCATCCAGCTGTGCGAGCAGAGCAACACGCCGATCCTGTTCTTCCACAACACCACCGGTTTCATGGTCGGCACCGAGTCGGAACAGAACGGCGTGATCAAGCACGGCTCGAAGATGATCCAGGCCGTGGCCAACGCCACTGTGCCCAAGCTCACCATCGTCGTCGGCGGCTCCTACGGCGCTGGCAACTACGCCATGTGCGGCCGCGGCCTCGACCCACGCTTCATCTTCGCCTGGCCCAACAGCAAGACCGCCGTGATGGGCGGCGCTCAGGCCGGCAAGGTGCTGCGCATCGTCACCGAGGACAAGCACGCCAAGGAGGGCAAGGAAGCAGATCCAAAGATGCTCGACATGCTGGAAACCGTGACCGCACAGAAGCTCGACAGCCAGTCCACCGCGCTGTATGGCACCGCCAGCCTGTGGGATGACGGCCTGATCGACCCGCGCGACACCCGCAAGCTGCTGGGCTTTTTGCTGGACATCTGCGCCGAAGCCAACCTGCGGCCGTTGAAGAAAAGCAGCTTCGGCGTCGCGAGATTCTGAAACGTAGGACGGGTGAAACCCGCCAAAAATGAGGCGGGTTGCTCCCGCCCTACAGACCCATTCGATACGGAGCACAACAACAATGATCTTCACCCAGGAACACGAAGAACTCCGCCGTACCGTCCGTAACTTCGTCGACAAGGAAATCAACCCGCACGTCGACGCCTGGGAGAAGGAAGGCCGCTTCCCCATCCACGAGATCTTCAAGAAGGCCGGCGAGCTGGGCCTGCTGGGCATCTCCAAACCGGAGAAGTTCGGCGGCATGGGCCTGGACTACAGCTACTCGATAGTCGCCGCCGAGGAGTTCGGCACCATCCACTGCGGCGGCATCCCCATGTCAATCGGCGTGCAGACCGACATGTGCACCCCGGCCCTGGCACGCTTCGGCTCCGATGAGCTGCGCGAAGAGTTCCTGCGCCCGGCCATCAGCGGCGAGATGGTCGGCTGCATCGGCGTCTCCGAGGTCGGTGCCGGCTCCGACGTGGCGGGCCTGAAGACCACCGCGCGCAAGGACGGCGACGACTATGTGATCAACGGCAGCAAGATGTGGATCACCAACTCTCCGAGTGCCGACTTTATCTGTCTGTTGGCCAACACCAGCGACGACAAGCCGCACGTCAACAAGTCGCTGATCATGGTGCCAATGAAGACCCCCGGCATCAGCGTCAGCCCGCACCTGGACAAGCTCGGCATGCGCAGCTCCGAGACCGCCCAGGTGTTCTTCGACAACGTGCGTGTACCGCAGCGCTATCGCATCGGCCACGAAGGCGCCGGTTTCATGATGCAGATGCTGCAGTTCCAGGAAGAGCGCCTGTTCGGCGCGGCCAACATGATCAAGGGACTGGAGCACTGCGTCGACACCACCATCGAGTACTGCAAGCAGCGCCACACCTTCGGCCAACCGCTGATCGACAACCAGGTCATCCACTTCCGCATGGCCGAGTTGCAGACCGAGATCGAGTGCCTGCGCGCGCTGGTCTACCAGGCCACCGAGCAATACGTAAAGGGCCGCGACGTGACCAAGCTGGCGTCGATGGCCAAGCTCAAGGCCGGCCGCCTGGGCCGCGAAGTGTCCGACGCCTGCCTGCAGTACTGGGGCGGCATGGGCTTCATGTGGGACAACCCGGTGTCGCGCGCCTACCGCGACGTGCGCCTGGTCAGCATCGGCGGCGGCGCCGACGAGATCATGCTCGGCATCATCTGCAAGCTGATGGGCATTCTGCCGGGGAAAAAGAAGGGCTGAGCCACCACTCTCCGTAGGGCGGGTGAAACCCGCCACTCACAGCGTTGCGGCGGGTTTCACCCGCCCTACACCGAGGCTATGCGATGAACGATCTGCCCTCCTGCGAAACCCTGCTGCTGAATCTCGAAGATGGCGTGCTGCATGTCACCCTCAACCGCCCGGACAGCCGCAACGCCATGAGCCTGGCCATGGTCGGCGAACTGCGCGCCACCCTGGAAGCCGTGCGCCATGAGCCGAACGTGCGCGCCCTCGTCCTGCGCGGCGCGGGCGGCCACTTTTGCGCCGGCGGCGATATCAAGGACATGGCCGGCGCCAGAGCCCGCGGCGGCGACGCCTACCGCGAGCTGAACCGCGCCTTCGGTGCGCTGCTGGAAGAGGCCCAGGCCGCACCACAGGTACTGGTAGCGGTGCTGGAAGGCGCCGTGCTCGGCGGTGGTTTCGGCCTGGCCTGCGTGTCCGACGTAGCCATCGCGGCCAGCGGCGCCAAGTTCGGCCTGCCGGAAACCACCCTGGGCATCCTCCCGGCGCAGATCGCCCCCTTCGTGGTGCGCCGCATCGGCCTGACCCAGGCGCGCCGCCTGGCGCTGACCGCCGCCCGCTTCGACGGTGCAGAGGCGTTGCGCCTGGGTCTGGTGCACTACTGCGAGCACGATGACGCCGCCCTGCAGCAACGCCTGGACGAGACCCTGGAGCAGATTCGCCAGTGTGCGCCGCAGGCCAACGCCCAGACCAAGGCCCTGATGCTGGCCAGCGAACGCGAAGCCCTCGGCACGCTGCTCGACCGCGCCGCCGAACAGTTCGCCGCGGCGGTCATCGGCGCCGAGGGCGTCGAAGGCACCACGGCCTTCGTGCAGAAGCGCAAGCCGAAGTGGGCTCAATGATGGATTGGACAGACCAGCACAGCCGACAAAGACCGTAGCCCGGATGCAATCCGGGAGCGCTCGCCAACATGATTCCCCGGATTGCATCCGGGCTACGCACAGCAGGAGCACAAAGATGCCCGCATTCAACAAGATCCTGATCGCCAACCGTGGCGAGATCGCCTGCCGGGTGATGCGCACCGCCATCGAGCTCGGCTACCGCACCGTGGCGGTGTACTCCGAGGCCGATAGCGATGCCCGCCATGTACAGATCGCCGACGAAGCCGTGTGCATCGGCCCGGCCCAGGTCAACCAGTCCTACCTGCGTATCGAGGCCATCATCGAGGCCGCGCGCAAGACCGGTGCCGACGCCATCCACCCCGGCTATGGCTTTCTCTCCGAGAACGCCGACTTCGCCCGCGCTTGTGAGGCGGCCGGCATCGTCTTTATCGGCCCAACCGTCGAAGCCATTCACCTGATGGGTAGCAAGCGCCTGTCCAAGATCGCCATGCTAGAAGCCGGCGTGCCCTGCATCCCGGGCTATGAGGGCGCCGCCCAGGATGACGAGACCCTGGCCAGCGAAGCTGAGCGCATCGGCTACCCACTGATGATCAAGGCCAGCGCCGGTGGCGGCGGTCGAGGCATGCGCCTGGTACATGAATCCTCCGAACTGCTGGGGCAGATCCGTACCGCCCGCTCGGAAGCGCAGAATGCCTTCGGCTCCGGCGAGCTGATCCTCGAACGCGCGGTGATCCGTCCACGCCATGTGGAGATCCAGGTCTTCGGCGACCAGCACGGCAATATCGTCTATCTCGGCGAGCGCGACTGCTCGGTGCAGCGTCGCCACCAGAAGGTGGTCGAGGAAGCGCCCTGCCCGGTGATGACGCCCGAGCTGCGCCGCGCCATGGGCGAGGCGGCGGTGAAGGCGGCGGCTTCGGTGAACTACGTCGGCGCCGGCACCGTGGAATTTCTGCTCGACGCCAGCGGCGAATTTTTCTTCCTGGAGATGAACACCCGCCTGCAGGTCGAGCACCCGGTCACCGAGCTGATCACCGGCCAGGACCTGGTGGCCTGGCAGATTCGCGTGGCAGCAGGCCAGCCGCTGCCGCTCAAGCAAGAGGAAATCCTGCTGAGCGGCCACGCCATGGAAGTGCGCCTGTACGCCGAGGACTCAGCCGCCGGCTTCCTGCCGCAAACCGGCCAGGTGCTGCGCTGGGAGCCCGAACTGCTGGCCGGCGTGCGCATCGACCACGGCCTGGTCGAAGGCCAGGCCGTCACCCCTTTCTACGACCCGATGCTGGCCAAGGTCATCGCCTACGGCGAAACCCGCGACGAAGCCCGGCGCAAGCTGGTGCGTGCCGTCGAACAGTGCGTGCTGCTTGGCGTGAACAGTAACCAGCGCTTCCTCGCCAATCTGCTCAAGCACCCGGAGTTCGCCGCCGGCAACGCCACCACCGCCTTTATCGCCGAACACTTCGCTGATGACCCCAGCCTGCAGCCGCAAACGGCCAGCCTGGCCGAACTGGCCATGGCCGCCGCCCTGCTCTACCAGGCCTCGGCCGACGCCCGCGCGCACCAGCCCGGCCTCGCCGGCTGGCGCAGCGCCGGCAGCGCGCCCTGGCGCTTTGTCCTCAAGCAGGGGGAGCACAAACATACCGTGGAGCTGGATGTGCTCGTCAGTGGTACGCAAGCGCAACTGCGCATAAGCCGAGGTGAGGAGCAGCTGTCCCTGCGCCTGCTGGCCAGCAACGGTCGCTGGCTGACCCTGGAACTGGGCGGTGTGCGCCGCCGCCAGGCCTACCACATCGAAGGCGAGCGCCTGTGGCTGTACGGCGAGCATGGCAACCTGGAACTGGTTGATGTCACCCACGAGCCGGCTGGTGGGCAGAACGCCGCCAGCAGCGGCGCGGTGAAGGCACCGATGGATGGCGCCATCGTCGACGTACTGATCGCCGAGGGCGCCAGCGTGAGCAAGGGGCAACTGCTGGTGGTGCTGGAAGCGATGAAGATGGAGCACCCGCTCAAGGCTGGCGTCGACGGCATCGTTCGCCGCGTCGGCGTGAGCCAGGGCGACCAGGTGAAGAACCGCCAGTTGCTGGTGGAAATCGAAGCTGCAGAGGCTTGATATATCGCTGTGGGGGGCTTTAGCCGCGAGCGTTGTTCATCGCGGCTAAAGCCCCTTCCACGCCCCCATAACAACAAGAAGGAGCACGCCCATGTCACTTTCTGCCAAGACCCTATTCATCACCGGCGCCAGTCGTGGCATCGGCCGCGAAATCGCCCTCAAGGCCGCCGCCGATGGCGCCAACATCGTCATCGCGGCCAAGAGCGCCGAGCCGCACCCGAAACTCGAAGGCACCATCTTCAGCGTCGCCGCCGAGGTCGAAGCCGCCGGCGGCAAGGCGCTGGCCCTGCAGCTGGACGTGCGCGACGAGCAGGCCGTGGCCGCCGCCATGGCCCAGGCCGCCGAGCATTTCGGCGGCATCGATGCCCTGGTCAACAACGCCGGCGCGATCAAGCTGGTAGGCGTGGAAAAACTCGAACCCAAGCGCTTCGACCTGATGTACCAGATCAACACCCGCGCGGTGATGGTCTGCAGCCAGGCGGCGCTTCCCTACCTGAAGAAGAGCACGGGCGGGCATATCCTCAACCTCTCCCCACCACTCAACCTCGACGCCAAGTGGTTTGCCCAGCACGGCCCCTACACCGTCACCAAGTACGGCATGAGCATGCTCACCCTGGGCATGAGCGAGGAGTTCAAGAAATACGGCATCAGCGTCAACTCGCTGTGGCCGAAAACCATGATCGCCACCGCCGCCATCGAGTTCGAACTGGGCAGCCGCGACGCCTTCAAGCGGGCACGCACTCCGGCGATCATGGCCGACGCGGCGCATGCGATCCTGAGTAGCGAAGGCCGCAGCCTCACCGGGCGCCTGCTGATCGACGAGGACATCCTGCGCGAACGGGGCGTCAGCGACTTCGAGCAGTACCGCTTCGATCCCGCAGGCGGCAGCCTGGTGCCCGATCTGTTCGTCGATTGAAGCCTCGGATGCGTTGGTTTCGTAGCCCGGATGCAATCCGGGGATCCCGCGCGCGGATTTACCCGGATTGCATCCGGGTTACGGGCGCCTGACCCGTAGGGTGCGCCGCGCGCACCGAAACAACCTTGGGATTTACACCTGGCTCGGTGCGCACGGCGCACCCTACGAACGGCAAGGCTATTTGCCGATCTGCCCGCCGCTCAGCGCACCAGAGCCATGGCTGCTGCACGCCTGGCTGACTAGAGTCAGAACTCGCCTCCAATTCATAACAGCCAAGTGCGAGCCCCATGAGCCAAGCCGATCTGATTTCGCCCTTCCGCTTCCTGACCCACCTGCCGCAACACCTGCCGCGTGTGCCGCGCATGCTGCGTGGCCTGTACTACGCCGGCATCCGCAACCGCGAGAAGAATCTGTCACTGGCCTGGGCGCTGCAGCGCGCCGCCGAACGCCACCCCGAGCGCCCGGCGCTGATGGATGAAAACCGCCAGCTCAGTTATCGCGCCTTCAACGCCTGGGCCAACCGCCTGGCCTGGGCGTTCAAGGCCGAGGGCGTCGGCCATGGCGATGTCGTCGCGGTGATGCTGGAGAACCGCCTGGAGCTGCTGGCAATCCTCGCCGGCCTGAGCAAGCTCGGCGCCGTAGGCGCACTGATCAACACCACCCAGCGCGGCAAAGTGCTGGCACACAGTTTCAACCTGGTCGAACCCCGCGTTCTGGTCATTGGGGACGAACTGCGCGGCGCCTTCGACGAAATCGCCGCGCAACTGCAGAACCCGCAGGCCAAACGCTACTGGATCGCCGATCAGGATTGCCTGGCCGATGCCGGCCAGGCACCGGAGTGCTGGCTCAACCTCATGCTACTAGCCGCCGGTCAGGCCGAGGACAACCCGCCAGACAGCCAGTGCGTGCGCATGAAGGACGCCTGCTTCCTGATCTACACCTCCGGCACCACCGGCCTGCCCAAGGCCTCGATCATGAGCCATGGCAAGTGGATCAAGGCCTATGGCGGCTTCGGTCATTCCGGCCTGACGCTGAACGAACGCGACGTGCTCTACCTCACCCTGCCCTGCTACCACAACAACGCCGTCACCGTGTGCTGGAGCGCAGCCCTGGCCGGCGGCGCGGCCATCGCCCTACGCCGCAAGTTCTCCGCCAGCGCCTTCTGGAGCGACGTGGCACACTACCAGGCCACCTGCTTCGGTTACATCGGCGAGCTGTGCCGCTACCTGCTCAACCAGCCCGTGCACCCGGCCGAGCAGAGCAACAGCCTGCGCTGCATGATCGGCAACGGCTTGCGTCCCTCGATCTGGGCCGAGTTCAAGCAACGCTTCGGCGTCGAGCAGATCACTGAGTTCTATGCCTCCAGCGAAGGCAACATCGGCTTCACCAACGTCTTCAACTTCGACAATACCGTCGGCTACACACCGGCCACCTACGCCATCGTTCGCTACGACCTGGAAAACGACCACCCCGTGCGCGCCAACAACGGCTTCCTGCAGAAGGCCGACAAGGGCGAAGCGGGTCTGCTGATCAGCGAGATCAGCGCCAAGTGGCCGTTCGACGGCTACACCGATCCAGCCAAGAGCGAGGCGGCAATCCTGCGCGACGTGTTCAAGAAGGGCGACGCCTGGTTCAACACCGGCGACTTGATGCGCGACATCGGCTGCAAGCATGCGCAGTTCGTCGACCGCCTCGGCGATACCTTCCGCTGGAAAGGCGAGAACGTCTCCACTACCGAAGTGGAAAACGTGCTCGGCGCCTTCCCCGGTGTGGAGGATGCGGTGGTCTACGGCGTGGAGATTCCCGGCACCAACGGTCGCTGCGGCATGGCCGCGCTGCGCCTGGCGCCCGATTGCAAGCTGGACGGTGCCGCGCTGGCCGCGCACCTCGACGCGGAGCTGCCGGCTTACGCCGCGCCGCTGTTCGTGCGTCTACTCGGCGAAGTCGAGACCACCGGTACATTCAAGTACAAGAAGACGGATCTGAAGCAGGCCGGCTATGACCCACGCCAGGTCGACGGTCCGCTCTACGTGCGCTTGCCTGGCTCAAACAGCTTTCAGTGGTTGGATGGCGAACTGCATGCAGCCATCGAACAGCGACACTACCGTTTCTGAGCAGAATGAAGCCCGGCCATGGGTAGGGTACGCTGCTCCCTACTACTGCTTGAACTCGAACTGCACCTCGGCGCCTTCGATGGAATCCCAGTAGTCGTCCTCTCGCTCGTTGCTGATCAGCCGCCCGCTGATCTGGAACGGGTTTTGGGCTGCTGGCTTCTCGCCAAACAGTGGCGGTAGCACCGGCGCGAGATCCTCGCGGGTTTCGCTTTCCAGTGCCTGTTCGAACAGCTCCTGCGGCACGCTCAGATCCAGCGCCAACTTCGATTCAGGCTCTGTCGGCTTGGGCTGTGGCGCAGCAGCGGGCTTGGGCTTGGCAGCAACAGGTGCTTTGGCGGGAGCCGCTGGCTTGTTTTCAACCGCCTTAGCAGGCGCTGCAGGTTCGACAGGCTCGGGGTTGACGACTTCGACCACGGGCACAGGTTCAGGTGCGGCAACCGCTGCGGGCTCAGGTGCAGGCTGTTGCGCAACAGGCTCGGGGGAACGCTCACAGGCGCTCAACCAGCCCAGGCACAGCAATAGAAGAATGGACTTACGCATCATGGGACAAGGGTAGCTCGATCAGTAACGCGCCCATGCTCCTCCGCCTGGGCGCGCCTGACAAGCCGACTTACATGACTTTTACCTCGTGCCTCATTCACTCGGCGACTCGGTGGCCAGATGAGCGAGCTCAGCCTCGATATCCAGTTGTGGATAGTCGGCCTTTAGCTGCTCCAACAACCGCTGCGCCTCCTCCTGCTCACCCGCCTTGCGCAGCTGCAGCAGACGCAGCAGCGCCTCGCGCGGTTCGCTCCGGATCACCAATTCGGCCATGGGCGCCAACGCAGCGCTACTGGCCAGCGGTGCCTCAGCCATATCGGCAGACGGCGCCTGACGTGCCATGGCCTGACTTCTCATGCGTTCCTGCGGGGCAGCCATAGGCGCAATCGCCTCCTGCTCTGGCGCACGCTTGGCCGCTATCGGAGCCGGTGCGGCGGGGCTCATGGCCACGCTGGGCGGCACGGCATCGAAGGCATCCGGCGTCTGCTCCAGCGTGCGCCAGGTCAGGCTGACGCCGATGCCGACGCAAGCCAGCCCGGCCACGGCCACCGACCAGCGCTGGCGGCCACTGCCGAACAGCCATTGGTGCAGGCGCTGCGCCCATCCGGCGTTGTCGCTGTCGATCTGGGCCTGCTGCGTTTCACGGGCAGCCGCACTTGCCGCCGCCAAGATGCGCGCATCCAGCTCGGCCGAGGGTTCGCCGCTGCCATGGGCACGAAAATGCGCCAGCAGCGCCTGCTCGTGATCCAGAGGTTCTCGTTGATCTTTCATGCGGACAACTCCTCGGTGGCCAGCAGCCGGCGCAGCTTCTGCAGGGCATAGCGCAGACGGCTCTTGACCGTCTCGGCCGGCGTGCGGGTCAACTCGGCAATCTCGTTCAGTTCCAGGTCGCCATGGGCGCGCAACAGAAAGACCTCGCGCTGATCTTCCGGCAGGTCGGCCAACGCCGCGTGCAGTCGCTCACTGTCGCGACTCAGGCTCCACTGCTGTTCCGGGCCGGGTTGCGGATCGGCCTGGGCATGCTGGCCTTCATCGTATTCGTCATGCCCGGCCTGATGGCGGCCCGTCTTGCGCCAGTGGTCGATCAGGCGGTTGCGGGCGATCTGGTAGAGCCAGGTCTTGAACAGCACCGCCTCGCGCTGTTCGCTCTGGCTTCGCACCAGGCTCATCCAGGTTTCCTGGAACACTTCTTCGGCCAGGGCGTGATCGCCGCACAGGCCGAGCAGAAAGCGAAACAGGCCCAGCCGATGGCGCTGGTAAAGCGCATTAAAGGCCGCGGCATCGCCTCGGCGGTAACGCCGCAACAAAGCGGCGTCGTCATCCGTGAGAGGTGCGTTCACTACTGAACTCTTACTGGTGTGGAGCCGGAAGTGTGCAGGCTCTGGGCGATTTCGGCCAGCTGGATGAACTCGCCACGCAGACCGAAGCGATCCTCGCCCTTGGCCGAGCGCGCCAGCGCGATGCTCTGCGCCAGATCGAAGTCGCCGGTGTAGCGACCGTCCTTGAGCTGTTGGGCGAAGGCCGCGACCGCAGCGGCGAACCTCAGATCCTCGCTGGCAGCCGCGACCGGCGTCGCCTCGGCACGCGCGATGGGCCGCTCCAGCATCCGGCTGGACGCCTCCCCCGGCGTCTTGTAGCGAATCCGCAACCAGGCCAATTCGCCACTCTTGCTCGCGGGCTGGGCACTGGTCTGATAACGCAGCGGCTCCAGCCAGCCCTTGGCACCGGCCGGGACGATCTCGTACAGCGCGGTAACGGTATGCCCTGCGCCGATATCGCCGGCATCGACCTTGTCATTGCTGAAATCCTCACGCTTGAGTGCGCGGTTCTCGTAGCCCAGCAAGCGGTACTCGCTAACCTCGCTCGGATTGAATTCCAGTTGCAGCTTCACGTCGCTGGCCACCGTGGCCAGGGTCGAGCCGAGCTGATCCACCAACACCTTGCGCGCCTCGCGCAGGTTGTCGATATAGGCGTAATTGCCATTGCCGGCGTCGGCCAGTTGCTCCATCAGGCGCTCGTTGTAGTTGTCCACGCCAAAACCCAGGGTGGTCAGCGAGACGCCGCTCTTGCGCTTGTCGGCAGCCAGTTGCTTGAGGCTGTCGAAGTCGCTGATGCCGACGTTGAAGTCGCCATCGGTGGCCAGCAGGATGCGGTTGATGCCGCCCTCGATCAGGTGCTTGCTCGCCTGCTGATAGGCCAGCTGGATGCCCGACTCCCCTGCCGTCGAACCACCCGCACTGAGCTGATCGATGGCCGCACGTATTTTCGCCTTGTCGATGCCGGGCGTGGAATCGAGCACCACCTGGCTGTCACCGGCATAGGTGACCAGCGAGACGCGATCCTGCGGACGCAACTGCTCGACCAGCAATTTAAGGGTGCCCTGCACCATCGGCAGGCCTTCGCGGCGATGCATCGAACCAGACACGTCGACCAGAAACACCAGGTTGGCCGGCGGCAGTTCCTCAACGCTGCGATCCGACGCCTTGATGGCGATGCGCAGCAGGCGTGTCTGCGGATTCCATGGCGTCACCGCCAACTCGGTGCTGACGCCAAAAGGTGCGGCGCCCTGCGGCAGCGGATAGGCATAGGGGAAGTAGTTGACCAGCTCTTCCAGGCGCACGGCGTCCTTCGGCGGCAGTTGCCCACCGTTGAGGAAACGCCGCACGTTGGCGTAGCTACCGGTATCGACATCGATGCTGAAGGTGGACACCGGCGTCTCGGCGACAGTGAAAACCGGATTGTCGGCATAGGCCTGGTACTGCTCGCGCGACTCGTCACGGTAGCCCGGCGGCAGGACATCGGCGATGGGAGACGGTGCGTGAGCCAGGGTCGCCAGACGCTTGTGGCTAGCCTCGGCACGCATCTCGGCCGCTGCGGGCGCAGCCAGGCGCTCGCGTACGAGCGGTGACGCCGGGGCCGGGCTGGCCTGTACTTCCGGCTCCGGGCTGGAGGCGCTGCAAGCGGCGAGCAGCAGCAAGGTGCTCGCGGAAAAACCGACGGCGAACGGACGAACGAGCAACAAGGAATAAACGGACATGGTGCACCTCCTGAGCAATGGCACGAGACCTTCGCTCAGGTAGACGCAGCCCCTCGATGAAACGGGTTAACCCAGGACGTGCCTTCTCAACCTTCCCAGGAACCGCCCGCCTCCTGGCACAGCTGCGTGGCCAGCATCCCAAGGGTCATCAGCGCCCTCTCCGCCTCGCGGTTCCATGGAATGCCACAGTTGAGCCGCACACAATGATTGAACTGCTCGGTGTTGCTGAAGATCAGCCCCGGTGCGATCGAGATGCCCTGCTGCAGCGCGCGCACGTGCAGATCCTTGGTATTGACCCGCGCCGGCAGGCTGACCCAGAGGATAAAGCCGCCCTTGGGCCGGGTCATCTGCGTACCGACCGGAAAGTACTGCTGCACCGCCAGCTGGAAGGCATTGAGGTTCTTGCGGTACTCCTGGCGGATATGCCGCAGATGGCGGTCATAGCCACCGTTCTCCAGATAAGCCGCCACCGCCATCTGGGTGACACTGCACGCCGAATGGGTGGAAAAGGTCTGCAGCCGCTGGATCTCGTCCTGATACTTGCCGGCGACGATCCAGCCAATACGCACACCGGGCGACAGCGTCTTGGAGAAGCTCGAGCAATAGATCACCCGGCTGTCGCGATCATGCGACTTCAATGCTTTGGTCGGCCCCTGTTCGAACATCAGCTCGCCGTAGATATCGTCTTCGACGATCTGGAAATCGTAATCACCGGCCAGGCGCAACAACTGACGCTGACGCTCCTCGGGGATGGTGCCGCCCAGCGGGTTGGACAGCCGCGCAGTCAGCACCAACGCCTTGATGGGCCACTGGTTGGCCGCCAATTGCAGCGCTTCAAGGCTGATGCCGGTAGTCGGGTCGCAGGGAATCTCGATGACCTTGAGCCCCAGCAGATCGGCCAGTTGCAGCAGCCCGTAATAGGTTGGCGACTCTACCGCGATGAGATCGCCCGGCTTGGTCAGCACACGCAGGCTCATCTGCAGCGCATCGACGCAGCCATGGGTGATCACCACCTCGGACGGATCGACCACCACGCCGGCATCGCGCATGCGGATCGCCACCTGGCGGCGCAACGGCTCGAAGCCGGGACTGAACATGTAGCTGAAGGCGCGCGGGCTGTGAAAACGGGTGACCTTGGCCAGTTGCTGGTGCAATGCGCGCACCGGCAGGTAATCGACATGCGGTACCGCGGCGCCCAGCGGAAATACGCCCTCGCGGCGCGACTCGGTGAGCACCTGGTTGATGATGCTGGCGCGGGTGACCAGACCTGGTCGCTCGACCTTGGCGATGTCCGGTGTCGGCGCGGTCAGCGCTGGCGTCTGGTGCACGTAGAAGCCCGATTGCGGGCGTGCACGAATCAATCCCTGATCTTCGAGGTTGGCGTAGGCCTGCAACACCGTGGCGTGGCTGACATTGAGCTGAGCACTCATCTTGCGCACCGAAGGCACGCGCTCGCCAGGCTGGTAAACACCGCGACGAATATCCTCGGCCAACTGCTGGGCGATACGTTGATAGAGCAGCAGATTGGTCATGGCGATATCCTCCGTGGTCACTGGAGCATAACAGTAACCTATTGCTACACAATTGTACCGGCACAGATACGATCTGTTTTCCCCTTACGCCATTGCTTGCCAATCGGGCACGGCATCGTCGTCATTTTCAGTGCATAAAAAACCCCGGACTCTGCCGGGGTTTTGTCAGGCATTTCGCTCAGCGCTCGGCACCAAGCTGGCCTCGCTCGTCGGAGAAGACGATTTCCACCCGCCTATTCTGCGCGCGGCCACGTGCCGACGCATTTTCCGCAACCGGGAAGTCGACACCGTAACCGGCGACCTGAATACGCTTGGCTTCCACGCCCAGATCCACCAGCAGATCGGCCACAGCCTGCGCGCGCGCGCGCGACAGTTCGAGATTCTCGGCGGCATCACCGGTATTGTCGGTGTAGCCTTCGATCCGCACGCGGCGCTGCGGATTGATCTGCAGGAACTGCACGAGTTTGAGCACCGTACGGTTGGCTGCTGGTTGCAGATCGGCGCGACCGGCGTCGAACAACATATCGCCCAGGGTCATCACCAGGCCGCGCTCGGTCTCGTTGGTGGCGAGGCTGACCATCTGCTCTTCCAACCAGCCGTTGTGCTGCTGCACGCTCATCAGCTTGGCTTCGCGCAGGGTCAACTGCAGACGCTGGCGTTCCAGCTCGAGCTTGGCTGCGCGTTCCTGGTTGAGACTGATATCGCTGTGTTGCCGGGCGATCTCGGCATAGCGCTGGCTGAGGTAGGCGTAATGACGCACATCGTCGCCACTGCCCCAGTAACTGGACAGGCGCTCGGCACGCCCCAGCGATTCGCCTGCGCGAATCACGTCCTTGGGTGCGACACGCAGCACGCTGGGATCTTCCTTGACCGACTGAAAACTCAGACGCGCTTCTTCCAGAGCCTGCTCACTCGCCAGCTGACTGGACGCACAACCACTCAACAGCGTACCGACCAGCATCAGACCGCCCAGATGACCATAAGCCTTCATCACATGGCTCCCAGTTGCTGGCGCAGACGGCCGATGCGTTGATTGAGTTCGGTCAGTTGCTCCCGACCTTTGGCATTGAGGTGCTCAGCTTCAGCCAGGCGCGCATCCAGCTCGGCCTGTTCGGCCAGCAGGCGCGCCTGCTTGTGTTCACCGTCCTGCATGGCCACCTGGGCCTGCGCGAACTTCTCTTCAGCCTGGTGAAGTGACGCGGACTGTTCGCTGACCACCCCCAGGGATTTGGTCTGCGCCAACGCCTGTTCGGTCAGCCGCATCTGCTCGGTCGGAGCAGGATCGCTGGCACAGGCCGTCAGGCCCAGCGCCAGCAGCAAGGGAAGGGTTCGATTGATCACGAAAATTTCCTACTGAGTGACGTCGCCAACCGGATCCGGTTGCATCTGCTGTGCCTTCCACAATTCCAGATTGCGTTGCAGGAACTGCTCAGGCAGCCCGGCGGCGACCATTTCTGTCATCTTTCGCGCCAGCTGGCCGCGTAGCCAGGGCTCGTTGCACGCCGAATTATGCGACAGGGTAAGGTAGAGGCCTTCGCTGGAAATCGGCGGGTCCAGCACCTCCAGATCATCGTCCATACCCAGCGTCTCGGCGAGCGCCAGGCCAGGGTAACGCTCATAGAGCACATAGTCGGTGCGGCCAAGCAGCAACTTCTGGAACGCCTGAGTCAAGCTGGAGACGCCCTCGAGCTTCAGGTTCTGCTTGGCGAAGGTATCGAACTGCTGACCAAAACTGTTGCCCACCAGGGTGTCGCCAGTATGCCCCTGCAGGTCGATCCAGCTACCGTAGGGAAATGCTTCGCCCTTGCGCACCCAGACCACGCTGGGCGTATAGAAGAACGCCGGATGCACGTAATCCATGTGTTCCAACCGCGGCAGGGTGATAAAGGCCCCTGCAAGCAGATCGACACGCCCGGTACGCACCTCATCCTGCGCTCGCGACCAGGGTCCGGTGTAGATCACGTCAACCACCACACCGAGTTCTTTTGCCAGGTGTTTGAGCAGATCGGCATTGGCGCCGATCAGCTGCTGCGGATTCTGCGGATCACGCCAGAGATAGGGGGGATATTCCGGATTACCGGTCGCCACCAGGCGCTCGCATTTACCAACGGCCAGTGCTGCAGTCGGCACAACGACCAGGGCGCACCACAGCAACAGCGACTTAAACAGACAACGCTCAGGCATTGGCTACTCTCGGTTTATGCGTTGATTGGCAGGATAGGTTTGGGCTCTGTACAAAAAGTGCCTGCGCTCGGTGATGCTTCGTTAAAAACAGGTTCGGAATGCTCATTTACAGCTCGTAAACTCCGCTTCCTCACCTATTTTTGCCTCGCCTGACCTTCGCTCGGCGACTTTTCGTACAGACCCTAGCACCCCGGCACCCTCTGTGTTCATGCTAGCTTAGTGGCGCCGCCAGTTCGCGATAAGGACGCGCCATGAAAAAACTGCTGCTCGCTTTGCTGCTACTGCTCCTCGCCGCCTCAGCAACGCTGTACTTCTTTCCCGCCGCTCAGTTGACCAGCCTGCGCCTGATAGAACAACAGCGCGCCGGGCTCAGTCACGAGCGACTATCTGTCCGCGATCTTAACATCCATTACTATCAGGGAGGACCGGCGAGTGGCGAAACCCTGGTGTTGCTCCACGGTTTCGCTGCAGACAAGGATAACTGGCTGCGTTTTTCTCGCCACCTGACCAAGGACTATCGTGTCATCGCATTGGACCTGCCCGGCTTCGGCGACAGCGACCTGCCACCCGGCAGCTACGATGTCGGCACCCAGGCTGAACGGCTGGCGGATATTCTCGATGCCATGGGCATTCAGCAGGCTCATCTGCTGGGCAATTCGATGGGTGGACACATCGCCGCACTCTTCGCGGCACGCTACCCGGATCGTGTTCGTTCGCTGGCGCTATTGGCCAACGCCGGAATCGACAGCCCGCACAAGAGCGAACTGTATCGATTGCTGACCAGTGGTGCGCCCAATCCACTGGTGGTCAAGCAACCGCAGGATTTCGACAATCTGCTGCACTTCATCTTCGTCGAACCACCCTATCTGCCCGAGTCGCTCAAGCGATATCTGGGCGAGCGCTCCATGGCCAAGGCTGCGCACTATGAACGGGTATTCAAGCAATTGGTGGAGCGCGCCATCCCATTGGAGCCAGAGCTGGCGAAAATCCAGGCCCCCACTCTGCTGCTCTGGGGTAAACAGGACCGGGTGCTGGACGTATCCAGCATCGACGTCATGCAACCGCTGCTACGCAAACCCAGCGTGGTGATCATGGAGAACGTCGGCCATGCCCCCATGCTCGAGCGCCCCGAAGAAAGCGCCCTGCTCTACCGGCAGTTTCTAGAAGGCCTGAAGTGACACCGAGCACACGCAGGCAATAAAAAACCCGCTCTGGTGAGCGGGTTTTTTCGTTGCGGGAAAAGCGGCTTAGACCGACTTCTCCAGCTCCGGTACAGCTTCGAACAGGTCGGCGACCAGGCCGTAGTCAGCCACCTGGAAGATCGGCGCCTCTTCGTCCTTGTTGATCGCAACGATCACCTTGGAGTCCTTCATACCGGCCAGGTGCTGGATCGCGCCGGAGATACCGACGGCGATGTACAGCTGCGGCGCAACGATCTTGCCGGTCTGACCGACCTGCATGTCGTTCGGCACGAAGCCGGCGTCGACGGCAGCGCGGGAAGCACCGACGGCAGCGCCCAGCTTGTCGGCCAGGGCGTACAGGTGCTTGAAGTTGTCGCCATTGCCCATGCCACGGCCGCCGGAAACGACGATCTTGGCAGCGGTCAGTTCCGGACGGTCGGACTTGGCCAGTTCTTCGCCAACGAAGGCGGACTTGCCGGCATCAGCCGGGCCGGAAACGGCTTCAACGGCAGCGCTGCCGCCTTCGGCAGCAGCAGCGTCGAAACCGGTGCTACGCACGGTGATCACCTTGATGGCAGCCGAGGACTGCACGGTGGCGATGGCGTTACCGGCATAGATCGGACGCTTGAAGGTGTCGGCGCTTTCAACGGCGATGATCTCGGAGATCTGATCGACGTCCAGCGCAGCAGCGACGCGCGGCAGGATGTTCTTGCCGTTGCTGGTCGCGGCCGCCAGGATGTGGCTGTAGCCCTTGCCGAGTTCGGCTACCAGCGGAGCGACGTTCTCCGGCAGTTGGTTGGCATAGGCAGCGTTGTCGGCAACCAGGACCTTGGCCACGCCAGCGATCTTGGCCGCGGCTTCGGCAGCAGCGCCAGCGTTGGCACCGGCTACCAGAACGTGAATGTCGCCACCGATCTTCTGTGCTGCAGCAACGGTGTTCAGGGTCGCGGCAGCCAGAGCGGCATTGGTGTGTTCAGCGATAACCAGGATAGTCATTTAGATTACCTTCGCCTCGTTCTTCAGTTTCTCGACCAGTTCAGCCACGGACTTGACCTTGATGCCAGCGCTGCGAGCAGCCGGCGCTTCGACTTTCAGGGTCTTGACGGTGGAGGCGGTGGAAACGCCCAGAGCGTCCGGGGTAACGGTTTCCAGCGGCTTCTTCTTGGCCTTCATGATGTTCGGCAGCGACGCGTAGCGCGGCTCGTTCAGACGCAGGTCAGTGGTGACGATCGCCGGCAGGTTCAGCGCAACGGTCTGCAGACCGCCATCGATCTCACGGGTAACGTTGACCTTGTCGCCAGCCACTTCGACCTTGGAGGCGAAGGTGCCTTGGCCGAAGCCAGTCAGGGCGCCCAGCATCTGGCCGGTCTGGTTGTTGTCGCTGTCGATGGCCTGCTTGCCCATGATCACCAGCTGCGGCTGCTCCTTGTCGACCACTGCCTTGAGCAGCTTGGCCACGGCCAGGGAGTTCAGCTCGTCATTGGATTCGACCAGGATGGCACGGTCGGCACCCAGAGCCAGCGCGGTGCGCAGTTGCTCCTGGGCGGTAGCCGGGCCGATGGAGACGACGACGATTTCGCTCGCCACGCCTTTCTCCTTCAGGCGTACGGCTTCTTCCACGGCGATTTCGCAGAAGGGGTTCATGGACATCTTGACGTTGGCGAGGTCGACGCCGCTGTTGTCCGCCTTGACGCGGACCTTGACGTTGTAGTCAACCACTCGTTTGACAGCTACAAGAACCTTCATGGATTCCTCGTTACTCTCCGGTGAATAAGAATGTCGCCAAGGCGAGCCTGGCCGGTGATGCAAAATCGGCCGCAACCAACCTTTCAGCTCAGACGGCGAGCGCAAAACCGCCCGTATCTTGACCCCGCGGCCTGGCCCGGTCAATACAGCGAACTCGCCGGTCATCCGCGATGTAGTACGATTCTAACAGGCCTACAGAAAATTCAAACAAACGTTTGTATTGGCCCGCTGAGAGGGTGTAGATATAATGCCCACGCCGTGCTTAGGGAGCGAGCCGCGCCCTCCAACATAAAATATCGAAGAGCCTTGAGTAGGAGATAGCCTGTGGAACGCGAATTTATGGAGTTCGACGTCGTCATCGTCGGCGCCGGCCCGTCCGGACTGTCCGCCGCCTGCCGACTGAAGCAGAAAGCCGCTGAAGCGGGTCAGGAGATCAGCGTCTGCGTGGTCGAGAAAGGCTCCGAAGTTGGCGCTCACATCCTCTCTGGTGCGGTGTTCGAACCGCGCGCCCTGAACGAACTCTTCCCCGACTGGAAAGAACTCGGCGCCCCGCTGAACACCCCGGTCAAGCGCGATGACATCTACCTGTTGCGCGACGCTGACAAGGCTACCCGAATTCCTGACTTCTTTGTGCCGAAAACCATGCACAACGAAGGCAATTACATCATTTCCCTGGGCAACCTGTGCCGCTGGCTGGCTCAGCAGGCCGAGAACCTGGGCGTCGAGATCTACCCGGGCTTCGCCGCTCAGGAAGCGCTGATCGACGAGAATGGCGTGGTACGCGGCATCGTCACCGGTGATCTGGGTGTCGACCGTGAAGGCAACCCCAAGGAAGGCTACTACACCCCCGGCATGGAACTGCGCGCCAAGTACACCCTGTTCGCCGAAGGCTGCCGTGGCCACATCGGCAAACAACTGATCAAGAAATACAACCTCGACAGCGAAGCCGACGCCCAGCACTACGGCATCGGCATCAAGGAAATCTGGGACATCGACCCGGCCAAGCATGAACAAGGCCTGGTGGTGCACACCGCCGGTTGGCCGATGGACATCATGGGCACCGAAAATACCGGTGGCTCCTTCCTCTACCACCTGGAGAACAACCAGGTCGTGGTGGGTCTGATCATCGATCTGTCCTATGCCAACCCGCACCTGTCGCCGTTCGACGAATTCCAGCGCTACAAGCACCACCCGGTGATTGCCCAGTACCTGGAAGGTGGCAAGCGCGTTGCCTACGGCGCGCGCGCCATCAGCAAGGGCGGTCTGAATTCGCTGCCGAAGATGGTCTTCCCGGGCGGCGCCCTGATCGGCTGCGACCTCGGCACCCTGAACTTCGCCAAGATCAAGGGCAGCCACACTGCGATGAAGTCCGGCATGCTGGCTGCCGACGCCATCGCCGAAGCCCTGGCAGCCGGCCGCGAAGGCGGCGACGAGTTGAGCAACTACGTCGATGGTTTCAAGGCCAGCTGGCTTTATGACGAACTGTTCCGCAGCCGCAACTTCGGTGCGGCCATCCACAAATACGGCGCCATCGTCGGCGGCGGTATCAACTGGCTGGATCAGAACATCTTCGGTGGCAAGATCCCCTTCACCCTGCACGACAACAAGCCGGATTACGCCTGCCTGAAGCCTGCAGCCGAGTGCGCGAAGATCGCCTACCCGAAACCGGACGGCAAACTGAGCTTCGACAAACTGAGCTCGGTATTCCTCTCCAACACCAACCACGAAGAAGAGCAGCCCTGCCACCTGAAGCTCACCGACCCGAGCATTCCGCTGGCGAAGAACCTGCCGCTGTACGACGAACCGGCGCAACGCTACTGCCCGGCCGGCGTATACGAAGTGGTGACGCAGGAAGACGGCGAGAAGAAGTTCCAGATCAACGCCCAGAACTGTGTGCACTGCAAGACCTGCGACATCAAGGACCCGGCCCAGAACATCACCTGGGTGGCGCCGGAAGGCACCGGTGGCCCGAATTACCCCAACATGTAATTCGGCCAGATATGAAAAAGGCTCCTTCGGGAGCCTTTTTCGTTTCTGTCGAATCCGTAGGAGCGAGCTCCGCTCGCGAAGGCTTCAAGGCCACGTTCCGCGAGCAGAGCTCGCTCCCACAGGCATTCAATCCTGATAGATCATCTTGCGGCTCATGCCGCCGTCGATGACGAACTCCTGCCCGGTGACGAAACCCGCCGCATCGGAGAGCAGCCAGGCGACCTGCGCCGCGACATCTTCCACCGTGCCCACACGGCCGACCGGATGCTGTGCATGGTCGAACACAGACAGCGGCTCCAGGCGCTGCTGCGACGGGTCGCGAGAGTCGATCCAGCCTGGGCTGACGCAGTTGACCCGCACCTCCGGGCCCAGGCTGATCGACAGCGCGTGAGTGAGCGCAACCAACCCGCCCTTGCTCGCGGCGTATGCCTCGCAATCGGCCTCGGACTGGCTGGCGCGGGTGGAGGCGATATTGACGATGGCGCCGCGATGCCCACGCAAATAGGGCGCGCAATGCTTGGCCAGCAGCATGGCGCCGGTCAGGTTGACCGCCAGCAGACGATTCCAGCGCTTGAGGTCGAGCGACTCCAGCGGCGGCGTGTGCGGATCGGAGATAGCCGCATTGCATACCAGCGCATCGAGACGCCCGAACTGACCGAGCACCTCGGCGACACCGACGCTTACCTGATCTTCCTTGGCCACATCCATGGCCACGAACCAGGCGTTATCACCCAAAGCACGTGCCACCCTGGAGCCACGCTCGCGGTCGACGTCGGCCAACACCACCTGCCAACCCTCGGTGATCAGCCAGGCACTGATACCCAGGCCGATCCCGCGAGCAGCGCCGGTGACCAGGGCGACACGCCCGTTGTTGGGCGTGTCATTCGTCCCCCACTCCAGCATGCTCAGAGCGCAGCCAGGCCGCGTGCCAGATCCGCCTTGAGGTCTTCCAGCTCTTCCAGGCCCACAGCGACGCGGATCAGGTTGTCGCGAATACCGGCGTTGGCACGCTCCTGCGGCGTCAGACGGCCATGGGAGGTGGTAGCCGGATGGGCAACGGTGGTCTTGGTATCGCCGAGGTTGGTGGTGATGGAGATGACGCGTGTGGCATCGATCACCTTCCAGGCGGCATCACGGCCACCCCTGACTTCGAAACTGACCACCGCACCGAAGGCGCTCTGCTGCTTTTTCGCCAGTTCGTGCTGCGGATGGCTGGGCAGCCCCGCGTAATACACGCGCTCGACCTGCGGCTGCTGCTCCAGCCACAGCGCCAGCTGCAGCGCACTCTCACTCTGCGCACGCATGCGGATGCGCAGGGTTTCCAGGCCCTTGACGAACATCCAGGCGTTGAACGGGCTCAGGGTGGGACCTGCGGTACGCAGGAAGCCGACCACTTCCTTCATCTGCTCGCTACGCCCCGCCACCACACCGCCCAGGCCACGGCCCTGGCCGTCGATGTACTTGGTCGCCGAATGCATGACGATATCGGCGCCGAGCTTCAGCGGCTGCTGCAGAGCCGGCGTGCAGAAGCAGTTGTCCACCGCCAGCAGTGCGCCGCGGGCATGGGCGATCTCCGCCAGTGCGGCGATATCCACCAGTTCGGCCAGCGGGTTGGATGGCGACTCGACGAACAGCAGCTTGGTATTAGGTTTGAACGCGCCCTGCCAGGCCTCCAGATCGGCCAGCGGCACGTAATCCACCTCGATGCCGAAACGCTTGAGGTACTTCTCGAACAGGCTGATGGTGGAGCCGAACACGCTGCGCGACACCAGTACGTGGTCGCCGCCGCTGCACAGGCTCATGACGATGGCGAGGATCGCCGACATGCCGGAAGCGGTGGCCACCGCCTGCTCGGCGCCTTCCAGTGCGGCGATGCGCTCCTCGAAGGTACGTACGGTGGGGTTGGTGTAACGCGAATAGACGTTGCCCGGCACTTCGCCAGCAAAACGCGCAGCGGCATCGGCAGCGGTGCGGAACACGTAACTGGACGTCAGGTACAACGCTTCGCCATGCTCGCCCTCAGGCGAACGGTGCTGGCCGGCACGCACCGCCAGGGTGTCGAAGCCTACGCCATCCAGGTCACTATCAAGCCTGCCGGCTTCCCATTCCACAGCCATATCGCTACCTCACAAAAAGTAGCCCGGATGCAATCCGGGAAATTCAGGGTGACATTCCCCCGGATTGCATCCGGGCTACGGACCGGTGGTGCGCCGTGCGCATCACCGAAACGGGCAGGACCACTGCCCTGCCCGCTCGAATCAGTTGTTATACAGATCGATGATCGCGCTGACTGCCTGCGACTTGACCTTGCTGGCATCGTTGCGCGCCTGCTCGATCTTGTCCAGGTATGCCTCGTCGACGTCGCCGGTGACGTACTTGCCGTCGAACACCGCGCAGTCGAAGTTGTCGATCTTGATCTTCTTGCTGCCGCTGACCGCTTCGATCAGGTCCGGCAGGTCCTGATAAACCAGCCAGTCGGCACCGATCAGTTCGCAGACCTCTTCGGTGCTGCGGCCATGTGCGATCAGCTCATGGGCGCTTGGCATGTCAATGCCGTAGACGTTCGGGTAGCGCACCGCCGGGGCTGCCGAGCAGAAGTAGACATTCTTCGCGCCGGCCTCGCGGGCCATCTGAATGATCTGCTTGCAGGTGGTGCCACGGACGATGGAGTCGTCCACCAGCATCACGTTCTTGCCGCGGAACTCCAGCTCGATGGCGTTCAGCTTCTGCCGTACGGATTTCTTGCGCGCCGCCTGCCCAGGCATGATGAAGGTACGGCCGATGTAGCGATTCTTGACGAAACCTTCGCGGAATTTCACGCCCAGGTGATTGGCCAGCTCCAGCGCCGCGGTACGGCTGGTGTCAGGAATCGGGATGACCACGTCGATGTCATGATCCGGACGCTCGCGCAGGATCTTGTCGGCCAGCTTCTCGCCCATGCGCAGACGCGCCTTGTACACCGAGATACCGTCCATGATCGAGTCCGGGCGCGCCAGATAAACGTGCTCGAAGATGCAGGGCGCGTACTGCGGGTTGGCCGCGCACTGACGGGTGAACAGCTTGCCCTCTTCGGTGATGTAGACCGCCTCGCCCGGCGCCAGGTCGCGGATCAGGGTGAAGCCGAGCACGTCCAGCGATACGCTCTCGGACGCGATCATGTACTCGACGCCTTCATCGGTATGACGCTGGCCGAAGACGATTGGACGAATGCCGTTGGGGTCGCGGAAACCGACGATGCCATAACCGGTGATCATCGCGACGACGGCGTAACCGCCCAGGCAGCGCTCGTGCACGTGGGTGACGGCGGCGAACACATCTTCTTCGGTCGGCTGCAGCTTGCCGCGCTGAGCCAGCTCATGGGCGAACACGTTGAGCAGCACTTCCGAATCGGAATTGGTGTTCACGTGACGCAGGTCGGACTCGTAGATTTCCTTGGCCAACTGCTCGACGTTGGTCAGGTTGCCGTTGTGCGCCAGGGTGATGCCGTAGGGCGAGTTGACGTAGAACGGCTGAGCTTCGGCCGAGCTGGAGCTACCAGCAGTCGGGTAGCGCACATGGCCAATGCCCATATGGCCAACCAGGCGCTGCATGTGGCGCTGCTGGAACACGTCACGTACCAGGCCGTTGTCCTTGCGCAGGAACAGGCGGCCATCATGGCTGGTGACAATACCGGCAGCATCCTGGCCGCGGTGCTGGAGGACGGTGAGCCCGTCATACAGCGCCTGATTGACGTTCGATTTACCGACGATACCGACGATGCCACACATGTGCCACGACCCCTGCTAGATAGTTCAGGCTAATTCAGCGACCGATGCAGCGGTTACTCCGCAGCAGTCACTCTTTTAAAGCAGATCAGCTGGGTGAGCCGATCCACCGGTAAACCACTGATCGGACCACCCCAGAATGAGGTTCTTCGACCAGTCGGCGACCATCAGAAAATGCGGCACCAGTTGCGACTGTTGCCACCACGTATCCTGCTCCACTGGCGCCAGGCTGATCAGCCCGACCAGCAGCACCACCAACAAACCACCACGTGCGGCGCCGAATACCATGCCGAGAAAACGGTCGGTACCGGACAGGCCAGTCACGCGAATCAGCTCACCAATGAGGAAATTGACCAGAGCGCCCACCAGCAAGGTGGCGATGAAGAGAATGGCACAGGCTGCAATCACCCGCGCGGAAGGCGTTTCGATAAATTCGACGAGATGCTGGGCCAGTGCGCCACCGAACATCCAGGCGACCACACCTGCGATGATCCAGGTCAGCAGCGACAGGGCTTCCTTGACGAAGCCGCGCTTCAGACTGATCAAACTAGAAATGGCGATGACGGCGATGATCGCCCAATCGACCCAGGTGAATACCACGGTGCGGCCTACCAGCGGAAAAGGCGAAGCATTTTAGCAGAGCCCGGCGCATCGGGTAACCAGTCGCTGCAAAGTCCCTTGCTTGCTTAGCCTGCTTCCGGCTGGAAGCGCACGACAAAACCGCTGAGTTTGTGCTGGCGGTTGAGCTGGTCACGCAGACGCTCGGCCTCGGCGCGCTCGATCAACGGACCGACAAACACCCGATTCATGCCGTCGAAGGTACGGATATAGGCGTTGTAGCCCTGACTGCGCAGCGTTTTCTGCAGATTTTCCGCTCCAGCACGACTGGACAGACTGGCCAACTGTACCGACCAGCTGATCGGCAGACTGTTGGCGCCCAGGCGGCCTTCCGGCTTGGCAGGAGCAGCGCTCGCCGCCTGTTCGGTCTTGACCGGGTCGGGCTTGCTCTGCTGCGCGACAGGCGGCGGGGTCGGCTTGGGCTGCTCAGGCACCTCGACGATCTGAGGCTCCACCTCTTCGACGGGAACCGGCTCCTGCGGCAACTCCTCGGGCTCGACGACCTCGGCAGGCTGCACGATGATCTCGGCAGCAGCCGGCGCTTGCGGCATGGCCGGCGCATCCACTACCACGCGGCGCATCTCATCCTCGCGCGACAGCAGCATAGGCAGGAAAATCACCGCCAGCGCCACCAGCACCAGAGCACCGACCATGCGCTGCTTGAGCCCACTGTCCAGCATTGCCATCCCCAATCCCCTTATCAAGCCGGGCGGGCCAGCCAATCCAGGGCCTCGGCCACGCAGAAAAACGATCCGAACAACAGTATCTCGTCACCCTCTGCCGCCTGCTCGCACTGCGCATCGAGCGCGGTACGCACATCCGGGTACTGCACCACCACCGCGCCCCGCCCCCGCAGGTGCTCGGCCAGGTCATCGGCAGAGCGTGAACGCGGCGTATCCAGCGGCGCCACGGCCCAGCCAGCAACCAGACTCAGAAGCGGCGACACCACGCCGGGCAGATCCTTGTCGGCCAACAAACCGAACACCGCCCAACGCCGCCCGATCAACGGGCGACTCTCCAGGCGCTGCGCCAGATAATCGGCGGCATGAGGATTATGCCCAACATCGAGCAACAGTGTGAGTGACTTGCCTCGCCAATCCAGCGCACGACGATCCAGACGCCCGGTTACCCGCGTGGCGAGCAGGGCCTGAACGATCTGCTGGTGATTCCACGGCAGCGGCAGAAGCGCATAGGCCTGCAACGCCAGCGCCGCGTTTTCCATTGGCAGATCGAGAAGAGGCAGGTGTTCGAGTCGCAGTACCTGGCCTTTGACGTCAAGGCCATACCAGGACCAGTCCTGCGCCTGCACATTCAGATCATAGTCACGACCGCGCAGGAAGAGCGGCGTATCCAACGTGACCGCCTGCTGCAGCAATGGCTGCGGCGGGTCGAGATCGCCGCACAATGCGGGCATGCCGGCGCGCATGATCCCGGCCTTTTCGAAGGCGACCGATTCACGGGTATCGCCCAGCCAGTCAGCGTGATCCAGACCAATGCTGGTGATCAGGGCCAGATCGGCATCGACCAGATTCACCGCATCCAGGCGTCCACCGAGGCCTACTTCGAGCACCACGGCATCCAGCTGAGCACGCTCGAACAGCCAGAAGGCCGCCAGCGTACCCATCTCGAAATAGGTCAGGGAAATTTCACCACGCGCGGCCTCGACCGCCGCGAAAGCCTGACACAGCTCTTCATCGCTCGCCTCGCGCCCATCAAGCAACACACGCTCGTTGTAACGCAGCAGGTGCGGTGAACTGTAGACACCGACACGCTGCCCCTGGACTGCGATCAGGCTGGCGAGAAAGGCGCAGGTAGAGCCCTTGCCATTGGTACCGGTGACGGTAACCACCAATGGCGCAGGTTTGCCCAGGCCGAGCCGCTGCGCCACCTCACGCGAGCGCTCCAGCCCCATGTCGATGGCCGATGGATGCAACTGCTCGAGGTAGGCGAGCCACTCGCCCAGGCTACGTTCGGTCATGCAGTGGCCGGCAGGGAAACCGGAGAGGGACGATTCATCATTTGCGCAAGCAGACGCGCCAGGCGCGGACGCAGTTCATTGCGCGAAATGATCATGTCGATGGCGCCATGTTCCAGCAGGAACTCGCTACGCTGGAAGCCTTCCGGCAGCCTCTCGCGCACGGTCTGCTCGATCACGCGCGGGCCGGCAAAACCGATCAGCGCCTTCGGCTCGGCCACAATGACATCACCAAGCATCGCCAGACTGGCGGAAACACCGCCATAGACCGGGTCAGTCAGCACCGAGATGAACGGCAGGCCTTCTTCACGCAGGCGCGCCAGCGCGGCGGAAGTCTTGGCCATCTGCATCAGCGAGATCAGCGCTTCCTGCATGCGCGCGCCGCCGGAAGCGGAGAAGCACACCAGCGGACAGCGTTTTTCCAGTGCGACATTGGCCGCCTGAACGAAACGCTCGCCAACGATGGCGCCCATGGAGCCGCCCATGAAGGAGAACTCGAAGGCGCAAACGGCGATCGGCATACCTTCGAGGGTGCCGCTCATGGAGATCAGCGCGTCTTTCTCGCCAGTCTGCTTCTGCGCACCGGCCAGACGATCCTTGTATTTCTTGCTGTCGCGGAATTTCAGGCGGTCGACCGGCTCGAGATCGGCACCGATCTCCTCACGCCCTTCGGCATCGAGGAAGAGGTCGATACGCGCGCGAGCGCCGATACGCATGTGGTGATTGCACTTGGGGCAGACATCGAGTGTCTTTTCCAGCTCAGGACGGTAGAGCACGGCATCACAGGACGGACATTTGTGCCACAGGCCCTCGGGCACAGAGCTCTTCTTCACCTCGGAACGCATGATCGAGGGAATGAGTTTGTCTACCAACCAGTTGCTCATGCTGTCATTTCTCCATAACCGTTGGTTCGGATGAACGCCTCATTGTGAAACGCCCATCTCCAGCAATTCTTTTCTGCCGCACCCAGCGCCCGTCGAAACGAGCCATGGCGGCGTGACAGGCTAATTGACGGCCCTGCTTCAATCGCCGTCACATCGTGCATCACGCACTGCCCGCACGAATGCACGAATCTTGTCTGCATCCTTTATGCCTTTACTGGCCTCTACCCCGCCACTGACATCCACGGCATGGGGACGCACCTGGCGAATCGCCGCCGCGACATTGTCTGCATCCAGGCCGCCGGCCAGGATGATTGGCTTGGCGGCATCTTCAGGCACCAGCGACCAATCGAACGAAGCGCCCGTACCACCCGGCACGCCCTCGACGAAGGTATCCAGCAGAATACCCTGCGCACCAGCGTAGGGCGCCATGGCGGCCGCCAAATCCTCACCAGGGCGAACCCGCAGCGCCTTGATATAGGGGCGGCCATGGCCTTCACAGTCGGCCGGCGACTCATCACCGTGAAACTGCAGCAGATCCAACGGCAGGCGCTGCAACAACTGCTGCAGCTCGTCGCGCGGCATGTCGACGAACAGCCCGACACTGGTCACGAACGGCGGTAACGCCTGCAGGATAGCTGCGGCCTGCTCGATGCTGACTGCTCGCGGGCTTTTCCCGTAGAACACCAGACCAATGGCGTCGGCTCCCGCCTCCACCGCTGCCAGAGCATCCTCGATGCGGGTGATCCCGCAAATCTTGCTACGTACGACCGTCACGTTCATACCTCTCGCCATCCGGGCTCGGATGGTAACAAAGGGTTATGGCTGTCGCACGTCCGGCAGACCGGAGAGAAAATGCGGCCCGAGATAGCGCTGCGGCAATTCGAACTCCTCCGGATAATCGACCTGTATCAGGTAAAGACCGTAGGGGTGCGCCGTCACTCCCCCACTATGTCGATCGCCGCGCTCGAGCACCTCGCGCGCCCATTCCGGCGGCCGCTCGCCCGCACCAATGGTCATCAACACACCGGCGATGTTACGCACCATATGGTGCAGAAAAGCATTGGCGCGGATATCCAGCACAATGAAGCGGCCATGCTCGATCAGTTGCAGGTGGTGCACGGTCTTGATCGGTGACTTGGCCTGGCAGCGGGTTGCCCGGAAGGCGCTGAAATCATGGGTGCCGACCAGCGCCAGGGCCGCTTCACGCATGCGCGCCACATTCAGCGGTCGATGATTCCAGGTGACTTCCTCAGCCATGTGCGCCGGACGAATCGGATCGTTGTAGATCACGTAGCGGTAACGTCGCGCCATGGCCGAGAAGCGTGCATGAAAGTGCGCCGGCATCACCTTCGCCCAGGTCACACTGATGTCACCGGGCAAATTCATGTTGGCACCCATGATCCACGCGTGCAGCGAACGCTCGACAGTGGTATCGAAATGCACCACCTGACCACTGGAATGCACAGAGGCATCGGTACGCCCTGCGCACAGAATGCTGACCGGGGCACCACCGGCGACCTTGGACAAGGCATTTTCCAGGTGCCCCTGGATCGACGGAACATTCGCGCCCTGGCGCTGGAACCCGCGATAACGTGCGCCCTTGTATTCGAGGCCCAGGGCGATTCTGAAAAAGCCAGCGGCCGCCATTTCGGCGGCCGCTACAGGTACTGCGTCAGACATCTATCAATCAAACCATCTTGGCAATCATCTCGCGAGCTTCCTGCTGTTGGGCATCACTGCCTTCGGCAATCACTTCATCAAGAATGTCGCGCGCACCTTCGGTGTCGCCCATGTCGATGTAAGCCCGAGCCAGATCCAGCTTGGTCGCGGTTTCATCGGTGCCGGACAGGAAGTCGAAGTCATCATCGCCGTCCAGATCACTGGACAGGCTGTTGGCCGGCGCCAGCGGAGCTGCTTGCGGCTCTTCGAAGTCAGTCGACAGCTGATCCAGCTCGGCGGTCACTTCATCCAGCTGCGCAGCGAAGCTGTCGGATGCAACAGCCGGCTGAACCGGAGTTTCGTCTTCGAGCGAGAGATCGAAGTCAGCCGGTAGATCGAGATTGGCAGATGGCGCTTCTTCAGCCAGATCGAGGCTCAGATCGGAAAGATCGTCGGCCGGCTGGTTCAGCGGTGCATCGTCATCGAGGCTCAGCAGGAAATCATCAGCTTCATCGCTGACTGCCGGAGTCGCCTCGTCCAGATCCAAGCTGAACGCGGACAGATCGTCGGCCGGCTGGGATAGCTCAACCTTGTCATCATCCAAAGCGAGATCGAAGCCCAGATCGTCGTCGGCAGAAGCTGCCGGCGCGGCAGGCTCATCGACCAGCCCGAAGTCCAGATCATCATCCAACGACAACGGCGCTTGCTCAGCCTTGGCCGACTGAACATCACTCTCCAGATCGGCCTCCAGGTCGTCGAGGCTCAGATCGAAGGCATCATCCAGATCACCGCCGGTGGAAGCAGGCGCTTCTGCGGTCGGCTCATCCAGGCTGAGATCGTCCAGACTGAAGTCGCCCATGTCGTCATCGACGGAGGCAGCGGCAGCTGCGGCACCCGCACCTGCGAAGGCTGCGATCGCTGGATACTTGGACTTCAACTGCTCGGCTTCGGCATTCACCCCGCCAATCTCGCGCAGCTCGTTATCCTGACGGGCAAAGCCTTCGCGGTCACCCAGCTCGGCGTAGACTTCCATCAGCTTCAGACGCAGATCGGCACGGTGTGGCTCGTCATTGATCGCGTTCTGCAGCAGTTCGGCCGCCTGATTGAAGCGCCCGTAAGCAATGTAGATATCAGCTTCGCCCAACGCGTCGCCAGTCTGCGCCGTGACACGCTCCTCGCCAGCGGCCTGGGCGGCCTGCACAGGCTCGTCGTCGAGACCAGCGAAACTGTCTTCAGGCATATCCAGGTCGGAGGCAAATACCTGCTCCTGAGACAGGTCGTCGGCCAACTCATCTTGCAGCTCGGACTCTTTCTGGGCGTTGCGGCGCGACAGCGCCATCAAGCCGACCAACAGAAGCAGAAGCGCCCCACCACCGGCCAGACCCAGCGTCATCGGGTTAGCCAGCAGGTCATCAATGAAGCTCTGTGGGGCCGGTGCAGGCGCAGGAGCAGGTGTAGCAGGTTTGGCTGCTTCGGCCGGCTTGACCGGGGCGGCGGGTTCAACGGCAGCAGCCGGCTCACTGGCCGGCTGTTGGGTTGTGGCGGCGCTGTCTTCGACAGGCGCAGCCGGTTCCTCGGAATAGTTGTAGTCAGGCGCCGCCTCCTCAGGTGGCGTAGCCGGCGGCGTGGCCGCCTCCACAGCGGGCGGTGCGGCCTCAGGCGCTGCTGCCGGAGTTTCCGCAGGCGGTTCTTCCGTTGCAGCAGGAGCTGCGGGCGCAGCCGACAGGTCGGCCTGCAACTTGGCCAACTGGCTGTCCTTCAGCTCCACCAGACGCTGCAGCTTGTCCAGCTGGCTTTGCACGTCACCTACGCGGCTCTGCAATTCGGCGTTTTCGCGACGAGTCGAATCCAGGCTTTCCTGAGTCACTGCCAGCTTGTCGGCCAGCGCCTTGCTGCCAGCCGCACCGGTATCGCTACCGCGAGTGGACTGACCTGCTTCAGCAGCGACCAGCTTCAGGCTATCACCCGCCTCTGCAGTCGCCGGCGCGGCGCCCGCTGTAGTGCGGCGAGTGGCATCCAGCTGACGCGAAGCGACGGCACGGCCTTCACGCCAGGCGGCATTCTGCTCGGCAACCTGCGCGATCGCCTCGGCATTGCTGCGAGTGCGAATCTGCTGTTCGTCCGGTAGGCGAAGCACCTGACCGCTCTTCATACGGTTGATATTGCCACCGATGAAGGCATCCGGATTCAGATCCTGAATGGCCAGCATGGCCTGATTGACCGAGCCACCGCCGACACGCTGGGCGATTTCCCAGAGCGTATCGTTGGCAGTGGTTCTGTATTCGTTACCGGAAATGGCGCGCGATGCAGGTGCCGGCGCGGCAGGACGCGGAGCCGCAGCAGGCGCAGCGCTGGTCGGCGCAGTGGCAGGCGCGGCAGCCGGACGTGGTGCAGGCGCAGCAACCGGAAGCTGCGGGGCAGCAGCTACGGACGGTTGCGGCGAGTAAAGTGGCGGATCGAGCAGCAGGGTGTATTCACGCAGCAAGCGCCCGTTCGGCCAGAGCACTTCAACCAGGAAGTTGAGGTAAGGCTCACGCACGGTCTTGCTCGAGGTGATGCGGATAACGCTCTTGCCGTTAGGCTTCAATACCGGAGTGAACTTGAGATCGGTCAGAAAGTACTGACGGTCGACGCCGGCTTTGATGAACTCCTCAGGGGACGCGAGGCTGGGAATCACCTCATTGGAAGCAAGATCGCGCACCTCCAGCAATTCGATTTCCGCTACCAACGGCTGATTCAGCGACGATTGCAGGGTAACTTCACCCAGCCCCAGCGCATGTGCCATACCGGAAGACAGCGCGGAAGCGGCTGCGATTGCCAGCACCAGTTTGCGAACCCGAACCATAGCGTTATCCCTTGTTTTATCTTTTTCTCGGCATGCGAGAGGGTCTTGAGAATTGCTGCCTGCCTCCGCTCCACGAGCGGCTCCCCATTCAGCAATCAACTCAGCCAGTATTGCCAAGCTAGAAAGATTCTTCAAATTTCTAGGTAAGTATCTTTTACAGATAGTGTTTTATCAATAACTCAGCTATCTGCACAGCATTCAGGGCGGCGCCTTTTCTTACATTATCAGACGCAATCCACAAATTGAGTTGCCTTGGATCACTCACGCCGCGCCGGACACGCCCCACATAGACCTGATCCTGCCCCACCGCATCGCCCACTGCAGTCGGGTAATCGCCGGCCTCTACCAACTCGATGCCCGGCGCGACCTCGAGCAACTGCAGCACTGCACTGATATCGATATCCGAATCAGCATACACGCCCAGTGCGAGACTATCGCCAAAGAACACCGGCACTAAGGCGCAGGTGGCTGCTACCGGAAGCTCGGGCAGACTCAATAACTGTTGAATCTCGGCCGCCAGACGCTTCTCCAATCGAGCATGCCCGTGGTCATCCACCTCGCCGACCTGCGCCAGCAGATTGAACGCGATCTGTCGATCCACCGTATTCGGTTCCAGCGGGCGCCCGTTGAGCAGCTCGGCGGTCTGCCGCGCCAACTCCTGCACACCGCTACGCCCCAGAGTGGAGATCGACAGCATGGCAGTCACCTGCAGCTGTTGGGGTCGCAGTACAGGCCTCAGCGTCGCCAGCACCAGCGCACAAGCAACCGCCGAAGGCGTCGGCGCACTGACGCACCACGGCTTGGTCAATGCCGGCAAACCCGCGGCGCCAAGCTCGGGCAATACGCATGGCGCTTGTTCCAGCGAAAAAGCAGCGCTCAGATCGATAACGGAGCAACCGGCTGCGACCACGCGCTCATGATGGCTGCGCGTCACTTCAGAGCCCGCGACAAAGAACGCCAGTTGCACCTGAGTGAAATCGAAGGCATCGAGCGACCTGACCCGCACCTGCCGACCACGGAAAGAGAGACTCTGTCCAGCCGACTCGCTGCTGGCCAGCAGATGCAGATCCTTCACCGGAAACTCACGCTCTTCGAGCAATTCGACCAGCGCTTCGCCGACGTTGCTGGTGGCGCCGATCACGGCGATATTGATGGACTGACTCATGAGCTGACCTACGACACAGAGGGAGCGGCACTGTAACTGCGGCCCATCGCCCAGGCAATCGGCTCCTCCAGAAAACACAAAGCCCCTCTGCCGAGACAGAAGGGCTTTGTTTGATACTGGATGCCGGCTTCGCGCTTAGCGCTCCAGCAGAATCCGCAGCATGCGACGCAGCGGTTCGGCAGCGCCCCACAGCAGTTGGTCACCGACGGTGAACGCCCCCAGGTACTGCGAGCCCATGTTGAGCTTGCGCAGACGGCCGACCGGAACGCTCAGGGTGCCGGTCACGGCAGTCGGGCCGAGATCGCGGATGGAATCTTCGCGGTGGTTCGGCACCAGTTTGACCCAGGGGTTGTGCTGGCTGATCAGGCCTTCGATGTCGGCCATCGGCACATCCTTGTTCAGCTTGATGGTCAGCGCCTGGCTGTGGCAACGCATGGCACCGATGCGCACGCAAATGCCATCGACCGGGATCGGGTTCTTGAAACGACCGAGAATCTTGTTGGTTTCGGCCTGGGCCTTCCACTCTTCACGGCTCTGCCCGTTCGGCAGCTCCTTGTCGATGTAGGGGATCAGGCTGCCAGCCAGCGGCACACCGAAGTTGTCGACCGGGAAGCCTTCGCCACGCATGGCTTCGGCGACCTTGCGGTCGATGTCGAGGATGGCGCTGGCCGGGTCGGCCAGATCATCGGCGACAGCGCCATTGATCGCGCCCATCTGCTTGATCAGCTCACGCATGTTCTGCGCGCCAGCACCGGAAGCTGCCTGGTAGGTCATGGCACTCATCCACTCCACCAGACCGGCCTCGTACAGACCGCCGAGCGCCATCAGCATCAGGCTGACAGTGCAGTTGCCGCCGATGTAGTTCTTGGTGCCGGCGTCCAGCGCCTGGTCGATCACCTTGCGGTTGACCGGATCGAGCACGATCACCGAGTCGTCATCCATGCGCAGGCTGGAGGCAGCGTCGATCCAGTAGCCCTGCCAGCCGGCTTCACGCAGCTTGGGGAATACTTCATTGGTGTAGTCGCCGCCCTGGCAGGTCAGGATCACGTCCAGGCCCTTGAGGTCGTCAATGCTGTAGGCATCTTTCAGCGCAGCGATGTCCTTGCCAATGGCAGGGCCTTGGCCACCGACATTGGAAGTGGTGAAGAACACCGGCTCGATCAGGTCGAAGTCCCGCTCTTCCAGCATGCGCTGCATGAGCACGGAACCGACCATGCCACGCCAACCGATCAGACCTACACGTTTCATAACGACTACACCTATATAAACAGCCCGCCGGAACCACCCCGGCGGGGCTGGGAAGATTACAGACTACGCAGCGCTTCGACTACTGCATCACCCATGGCTGCGGTACCGACCTTGGTCTTGCCCTCGGACCAGATGTCCCCCGTGCGCAGGCCCTGATCCAGCACCAGGCTCACCGCTTGCTCGATGGCATCGGCGGCAGCAACCTGGCCGAAGCTGTAACGCAGCATCATGGACACCGAGAGAATGGTGGCCAGCGGGTTGGCGATGCCCTTGCCGGCGATGTCCGGCGCGGAGCCATGGCACGGCTCGTACATGCCCTTATTGTTGGCGTCCAAGGATGCCGACGGCAGCATGCCGATGGAACCAGTGAGCATCGAAGCTTCGTCAGACAAAATGTCACCAAACATGTTGTCAGTGACCATCACGTCGAATTGCTTGGGTGCGCGCACCAGCTGCATGGCGGCGTTGTCGACGTACATGTGGCTCAGCTCGACGTCCGGGTAGTCCTTGGCCACTTCCTCGACCACCGCGCGCCACAGCTGGCTGGACGCCAGGACGTTGGCCTTGTCCACCGAGCACAGCTTCTTGCCGCGCACGCGCGCCATGTCGAAACCGACCTTGGCGATACGACGGATTTCGCTTTCGCTGTACGGCAGCGTGTCGTAAGCCATGCGCTCGCCGTTTTCCAGCACCTTGCTCTCGCGCGGCTGGCCGAAGTAGATGCCACCAGTCAGCTCACGCACGATGAGAATATCCAGGCCAGCCACCACTTCCGGCTTGAGGCTGGAAGCCTCGGCCAGTTGCGGGTAGAGGATGGCCGGGCGCAGGTTGCCGAACAGGCCCAGTTGCGAACGGATCTTCAGCAGGCCGCGCTCCGGACGGATGGCCGGATCGATGGTATCCCACTTCGGCCCGCCTACGGCGCCGAGCAGCACGGCATCGGCGGCTCGGGCGCGCGCCAGAGTCTCGTCGGCCAGCGGCACGCCGTAGCGGTCGATAGCGGCGCCGCCCAGGTCATCGAAGCTCAGTTCGAAACCCAGGGCGTACTTGTCGTTGGCCAGGTTCAGTACCTTGACCGCCTCGGCCATGATTTCCGGGCCGATACCGTCGCCAGGGAGAACCAGAATCTGCTTGCTCATCACATCCTCATCCGAACCGTAGGGTGCGCCCTGCGCACCGCTTGAATAATGATTGATCCGGTGCGCACAGCCTAAGCGGCCCAACACACCCTATCGAATGCGTTACTTGATTGCGCCGAACAGCCAGGGGCTGCTCTGCTGATAACCGACCTCGAACGCCTTGATCGCGTCCTGATCCTGCAGGGTCAGACCGATGTCGTCCAGGCCGTTGAGCAGGCAGTGCTTGCGGAAGGCATCGACCTCGAAGCTGTACTGCACGCCATCAGGGCGAGTCACGGTCTGCGCCTCGAGGTCGACGGTCAGCTGATAACCCTCGGTGGCCTCGGCCTGCTCGAACAGCGCATCGACCTCTTCGACCTTGAGGACGATCGGCAGCAGGCCGTTCTTGAAGCTGTTGTTGAAGAAGATGTCGGCGAAGCTCGGCGCGATCACCGTGCGGAAACCGTACTCGTCCAGCGCCCACGGCGCGTGCTCGCGCGAAGAGCCGCAGCCGAAGTTCTCGCGGGCCAGCAGTACGCTGGCGCCCTGGTAGCGCGGGAAGTTGAGCACGAAGTCCTTGTTGATCGGGCGCTTAGAGTTGTCCTGGTTCGGCTGGCCAACATCCAGGTAGCGCCACTCGTCAAACAGGTTGGGGCCGAAGCCGGTGCGTTTGATCGACTTCAGAAACTGCTTGGGAATGATCTGGTCGGTGTCGACGTTGGCACGGTCGAGCGGGCAGACCAGGCCGTTGTGTTGGGTAAAGGCTTTCATCATCTAGCTCCTCAGGCCTGGATCAATTCGCGAACGTCGATGAAACGACCGGTCACTGCCGCAGCGGCAGCCATGGCCGGGCTCACCAGGTGGGTACGGCCACCGGCGCCCTGACGGCCTTCGAAGTTGCGGTTGGAGGTCGAGGCGCAATGCTCGCCGCTGCCCAGCTTGTCCGGGTTCATCGCCAGGCACATGGAGCAGCCCGGCTCACGCCATTCGAAACCAGCCTCGATGAAGATCTTGTCCAGCCCCTCGGCCTCGGCCTGCTGTTTCACCAGGCCAGAACCCGGCACCACCATGGCTTGCTTGATGGTACTGGCGACCTTGCGCCCCTTGGCCACCTCGGCGGCAGCGCGCAGGTCCTCGATACGCGAATTGGTGCAGGAGCCGATGAACACGCGATCGAGCTGAATATCGGTGATCGGCTGGTTGGCGCTCAGGCCCATGTACTTGAGTGCGCGGGTGATCGAATCCTTCTTCACCGGGTCAGCTTCGACGGCCGGGTCCGGCACGTTCTGGTCCACGGCCAGGACCATCTCCGGCGAGGTGCCCCAGCTGACCTGCGGCTTGATGTCTTCGGCCTTGAGTTCCACCACGGTGTCGAACACCGCATCGGCGTCGGAGACCAGGTTTTGCCACTGTGCAACGGCCTTGTCCCAGTCGCTGCCCTTGGGCGCGAACGGACGATCCTTGACGTAGGCGATGGTTTTCTCATCCACCGCCACCAGCCCCACACGGGCGCCAGCCTCGATGGACATATTGCAGATGGTCATGCGCCCTTCCAGGGACAGGTCGCGGATCGCGCTGCCGGCGAATTCCAGGGCATGGCCGTTACCGCCGGCAGTGCCGATCTTGCCGATCACGGCCAGCACGATGTCCTTGGCGGTGACGCCGAACGGCAGCTTGCCTTCGACGCGCACCTGCATGTTCTTCATCTTCTTGGCCACCAGGCACTGGGTCGCGAGCACGTGCTCGACCTCGGAGGTGCCGATGCCATGGGCCAGCGCGCCGAAGGCGCCATGGGTGGAAGTGTGCGAGTCGCCGCAAACGACGGTCATGCCCGGCAAGGTAGCGCCCTGCTCCGGGCCGACCACGTGGACGATGCCCTGGCGCACGTCGTTCATCTTGAACTCGAGGATGCCGAAATCATCGCAGTTCTCGTCCAGGGTCTGTACCTGGATACGCGAGACCTCGTCGGCGATGGCTTCGAGGCCACCCTGACGCTCGGCCTTGGTGGTCGGCACGTTGTGATCCGGGGTGGCGATGTTGGCGTCGATACGCCACGGCTTGCGCCCAGCCAGACGCAGGCCTTCGAAAGCCTGCGGCGAGGTCACTTCATGGAGGATGTGACGATCGATGTAGATCAACGAGGAACCGTCATCGCGACGTTTCACTTCGTGCATTTCCCAGAGCTTGTCGTAGAGCGTCTTGCCAGTCATCAGCCTTACCTCATCAGCGCCTTTTGAGCACATCCGTAAACTGCCTGCGTTATCACCGCCCGGCGTCAGAAGTGCACCTTTCTATGCCTGGGCAAAAATGGCCCTTCGGCTTATGAGGAGAATGCTATTGCCAGGCACGAAATAACTCAAATTCATATTTTTTATTCAAAGGATTCCGAAGAGGAATGTATGCTCAGCGCATCATTACTTACCGGAGCGCTCCATGGATCTGGCCAACCTCAACGCCTTCATCGCCATCGCCGAAACGGGCAGTTTTTCCGAAGCTGGCGAGCGCCTGCACCTGACCCAGCCTGCCGTAAGCAAGCGCATCGCCGGCCTGGAACAGCAACTGGGTGTGCGCCTGTTCGACCGCCTCGGCCGCGAGATTGGCCTGACTCAGGCCGGCCGCGCCCTGCTGCCGCGCGCCTACCAGATTCTCAACGTGCTGGACGATACCCGTCGCGCGCTGACCAACCTGTCCGGCGAAGTCAGCGGTCGCCTGACCCTGGCTACCAGCCACCACATCGGCCTGCACCGCCTGCCCGCCCTGCTGCGCGCCTTTACCCGCGCCCACCCGCAGGTGGCACTGGATATCCAGTTCCTCGACTCGGAGGTCGCGTACGAAGAAGTGCTGCATGGTCGCGCCGAGCTGGCGGTGATTACCCTTGCCCCGGAAACTCGTGAGCCGATCCGTGCCGTCGCCGTGTGGGACGACCCGCTGGATTTCGTAGCCGCACCGGAACACCCGCTGGCGCGCAGCCAGGTGATCAGCCTGGCCGACGTGGCGCAGCATCCTGCGGTCTTCCCCGGCGGCAACACTTTCACCCATCACATCGTGCAGCGCCTGTTCGAGGCCCAGGGCCTGACGCCCAACATCGCCATGAGCACCAACTACCTGGAAACCATCAAGATGATGGTGTCCATAGGCCTGGCCTGGAGCGTGCTGCCGCGCACCATGCTCGACGATCAGGTCGCTCGCCTGCCGATACCGGGCATCCAGCTGACCCGCCAGTTGGGCTACATCCTGCATACCGAGCGCACCCTGTCGAATGCCGCACGGGCATTCATGGATCTGCTCGACAGCCAGCGCGATGATCTTGCATAGGTATCCGAACTGAGACTAACGTGGCGACATAACGACAAAAACATATCTACATGCCTCTAACGCCCGCCCCGCGCATCGCGCACTCCGGAGGAAGGTACGGCCATGGCCAGATCGACTGACCAGACCCCGCCCCTGCCACATATACCGGCGATGGATCCCGCCGAATTCGAGCAAACCTGGCAAGACGCGCCGCGTTTGCTGGCCGCGCTGAACGGCGCCCATCTCGGTACCTGGTATTGGGACATTCGCAGTGGTCAGGTGAACTGGTCGCGCGGCGCCCAGGCCCTGTTCGGCCTCGACCCCAATCGCCCGGTCACGCGAGAACTGCACTACATCGAGCTGATTCCCGAAGAGGAACGTGCCGAGGTCCTGGCTAAATTCGACGCCATCCTCAAGGGCGAACAGATTGGCAACGCCCTGCGCCACCGTATCCGCTGGCCGGACGGCAGCCTGCACTGGCTGGAGATCACCGGCAGCCTGCAACGCGAGGCCGATGGTCGGCCGCGCATGTTCGGCGTGATCCGCGACATCAGTGCCCAGCAGGAGCGTGCCGAGGCTCTGCGCGCCTCCGAGGAACGCTTCGCCAGCCTGTTCCGCCTGAGCCCCGACATCATGATGTTGGTGCGCTACGACAACAGCGAGATTGTCGAGGTGAACCAGCACTTCACCCACGCCTTCGACTGGAACGCCAGCGACATTCTTGGCCGCCCCACCCATGAGCTGAATCTCTGGGTTCACGCCAGCCAGCGCGATCAGTTGCGCCAGCAAGCGCCACTGAGCCGCGAGCCGGTGATTCAGGAAGTACAACTGCGCACCCGTGGTGGCGATATTCTCGATGGCGTACTGTCGAGCCAGTACATCGAGCTGCAGGGCGAGCGCCTGATGCTCTGCACCTTCCTCGATACCAGCGAACGCAAGCGCGCAGAAAATGCCCTGCGCGCCAGTGAGGAAAAGTTCGCCAAGGCCTTCATGCATACGCCCGACGCAGTGGCCATCACTGACCGGGCGACAGGCCGCTTCATCGAGGTCAACCCGAGTTTCGAGCAGCAATTTGGCTGGAGCAGCGCCGAAGCCGTGGGCCGCACCTCACTGAAGCTGGGCATCTGGGCTGACCCCAGCGACCGCCAGCGTATGCTCGACGCCGCGCAGACCGGGCGCCTGAACAACCTCGAGGTACGACTGTTCAGCCGCGACGGCAGTGTCACCAGCAACTTGCTGTTCGGTGGCGAAATCGAGTTGAACGGCACCTCCTGCCTAGTTCTCACCGTGCGCAACATCACCGAGCAGCGCGTGCAGGAGCAGGCACTCAACGAAAGCAGGCAGCGCCTACGCCTGGCCCTGGAGTCGGCCGATCTGGGCACCTGGGACTGGCACATTCCCAGTAGTCGGCTGTTTGCCAGCGCCCGTGCCTCACAGTTGCAAGGCCTGGAGCCGTTACCGTTCGAAGGCGCCTTCCTCGACTTCTTCCGTCAGGTACCGATGGAGGATCGACACAGCCTGCGCCAGAGCTACCAGAGTCTGGTCGCAGAACACCGCAGCCACTATCAGGTCACCTATCGTGTACAGCTGGAAAATGGCGGCCTGCGCTTTCTCGAAAGCACCGCCAAACTGCAGCTCGACGATACCGGCCAACCGCAGCGCATGGTCGGCACGCTGGTCGATATCAGCGAGCGACTGCTGCGCGAGCAGCGCCTGCAAGCCTCGGAAGAGAAGTTTGCCAAGGCCTTCCACTCCAGCCCGGACGCCATCACCATCACCGAACGTGACAGCGGGCGCTATATCGAGGTCAACGAAGGCTTCACCCGCATCACCGGCTATCTGCCGGACGAAGTAGTCGGTCGCACGGCCTTCGAGCTGGACATCTGGGCCTACCCCGAAGAGCGCGTGCGCATGATCGAGCACCTGACCCAGCAGGGCCAGGTGCTGCACATGGAAATGCATGGCCGGCATCGTGACGGCGAGGTGCGTCTGGTCGACGTTTCCGTGCAACCCATCGAACTCAATGGCGTACCCTGCCTGCTGCTCACCGCGCGCGATATCAGCGAACTGAAGCAGGCGCAGGCGCAGGTACAGCACCTGGCCTACCACGATGCGTTGACCAACCTTCCCAACCGCGCCCTGCTGATGGACCGCCTGACGCAGCAGATCGCCCTGCTCAAGCGCCATGATCTGCGCGGCGCCCTGCTGTTCCTCGACCTCGACCACTTCAAGCACATCAACGACTCGCTCGGCCATCCTGTCGGCGACTCCGTGCTGCGCCTGGTCACTGCGCGCCTGGAGGCCAGCGTGCGTCTGGAGGACACCGTGGCCCGCCTCGGCGGCGACGAATTCGTGGTGCTGCTCTCCGGCCTGGAGGGCAAGCGCTCGGAGGTCACCCGCCACGTTCGCCAGGTCGCCGACAAGCTGCGCCAGCTACTGGCCGAACCGATGCTGCTGGACGGCCACCGCCTGCAGGTGACCCCGAGCATCGGCGTTGCGCTGATTCCCGATCACGGCAATACCCCGGCGGATCTGCTCAAGCGCGCCGATATCGCCCTATACCGCGCCAAGGACTCCGGGCGCAATGCCATCCAGCTGTTTCGCACCACCATGCAGGACGCCGCCAGCGCCCGTCTGCGCCTGGAGAACGATCTGCGCCTGGCCCTGGCGCGCGGCGAGTTCGAACTGCACTTCCAGCCCCAGGTCGATGCCCGTGATGGCAAGGTGGTCGGCGCCGAGGCACTGCTGCGCTGGCAGCATCCGCAGTTGGGCCCACAGTCGCCCGCGCAGTTCATTCAGGTGCTGGAAGAGAGCGGGCTGATCGTCGAAGTCGGTGGCTGGGTGTTGGCCGAGGCCTGCCATTTCTGCGCCCAACTGCTGGCTGACAGCCTGGTCGACAGCAAGCGTTTCAGCCTGTGCGTCAACATCAGCCCGCGGCAGTTCCGCCAGCACGACTTCGTCGAACGAGTCGCCAGTAGCCTGCGCGACAGCCAGTTGCCCAACGCCATGCTCAAGCTGGAGATCACCGAAGGCATCGTCATTCAGAATATCGATGATACCGTCGGCAAGATGTTGCGCCTGAAAAAGCATGGCGTCAGCTTCGCCATGGACGACTTCGGCACAGGTTACAGCTCGCTGACCTATCTCAAGCGCCTGCCGGTGGACATGCTGAAGATCGATCAGTCCTTCGTGCGTGACGCCACCCACGATCCCAACGATGCCGAGATCATCCGCGCCATCGTCGCCATGGCGCGCAGCCTGGGCCTGGCGCTGATCGCCGAGGGGGTCGAGCAGCAAGACCAACTGGACTTCCTGCAGTCACAGGACTGCCATCTCTACCAGGGTTATCTGTTCAGCAAACCGCTGCCGCAGGATGCCTTTCGTGAACTACTGGAAAGGCAGCGAGCGTAATCTGTCAGCGCCCTTACCGAGGAAGCAGCCGCAGGCAGACTGTCGCTTGAAACGAAGAAGGCGCCGCGTGGGGCGCCTTCTTGGTTCATGCATCAGCGGCTCAGTTTTCCAGCGCAGGACGCTGGCTACCGATAGGAATGCGCTTGGCCTTGGCCTCTTCCGGCACAATGCGCTCCAGCTCGACATGCAGCAGACCATTGACCAGATTGGCACCCTTGACCTCGATATGGTCAGCCAGGCGGAAGGACAGCTTGAACGCGCGCTGAGCGATGCCCTGATGCAGGTAGCTGATGCTTTCGGCGCTGCGATCACGCTTGTTGCCGACCACGGTCAGCACGTCACGCTCGACCTGCAACTCCAGGTCGTCTTCCTCGAAGCCGGCAGCCGCGACCACGATGCGGTAGTGGTCCTCGCCGTGCTTCTCGACGTTGTAGGGCGGGTAGGAACTGCCAGCGTCATTGCTGCGCAGGGCAGATTCGAAAAGATCGTTAAAACGGTCGAAACCGACAGACTGGCGAAACAGTGGGGCCAGGGACAGTACGTTACTCATGAGTATTCTCCTGAAAATTTCAGCAAGGTTCATATCGCGGAACCCGACTTCGGCATCCCGCAGTCACTTATCTGAGGTCAGGTGGAGAATTTTCAAGCATCTGAAAAAATCGTTTACACAACACGGCATTGCACATCCATTGCGCAATGCCTCCTGGTAGACGGCACCGTTCATGTAGGAGCCGCGCCCCGCGGCGAAACGACAGAGCCCCTTCAAAGCAAGAGCTTCGCCCCGAGACGGGGCTCCTACGGAGATGGCGCCAGCAGCTGGTCGATACGCTCGCAATCCTGCTCGCGGCGCACCTCGGCAAACAGCGCCACCGCCTCCGGGTAGGTACGCGTGAGCATCGCCAGCCACTGCTTCAGGCGCCCTGGTGCGTAGCGCGGCGCCAGCTTGCGCCGCGCCTGCTGCCAGAAATCGAGCAACAACGGCTGCAGCTCGGCCCAGCTCATGTCCTCGGGCTCTTCGCCAGCTCTGACCGCCGCGATCTGCCGCGCCAACCCCGGACGGGACACCAGGCCACGGCCCAGCATGATGTCATCCACACCGCTGATCTCGCGGCAACGGCGCCAATCGTCCAGCGTCCACACCTCGCCATTGGCGAACACCGGTACGCCGACCACCTCCTGCACCCGCGCCACCCACTCCCAGTGCGCCGGCGGCTTGTAACCCTCGACCTTGGTCCGCGCATGCACGACGATCTGGCTAGCCCCGCCCTCGGCCAGTGCGCGCGCACAATCCAGCGCGCCCTCCTTGCCCTCGAAGCCCAGGCGCATCTTCGCCGTCACCGGAATCTCGGCCGGCACCGTGCGCCTTACCTCACGGACAATGGCGTGCAGCAGCTCCGGCTCCTTGAGCAGCACCGCGCCGCCGCGCGACTTGTTCACCGTCTTGGCCGGGCAACCGAAATTGAGATCGATCACTGGCGCACCGAGCGTGCAGGCGAAGGCGGCGTTGTCAGCCAGGCACTGCGGATCGGAGCCGAGAAACTGCACACGCATCGGCGTACCGGCCCGGGTGCGTGAGCCGTTGAACAGCTCGGGGGCCAGCTTGTGGTAGGTGGCCGCGGGCAATAGCCGCTCGCTGACGCGAATGAACTCAGTGACACACCAGTCGATACCGCCGATGCGAGTTAGTACGTCGCGCAGAATATCGTCGACCAGCCCCTCCATGGGCGCCAGGGCGATTTGCATGAGGTTGTCCGGAAAAATGGGGCGCTTAGTTTAAGGGGTCGCACGCGCCGCACAAGATGGGCGACACTGCCACTGACGCCAAACGGAGGCTTTACCATGCGCCTGATCGCACCCGCCTTGCTCGGCCTGTTCTGCATGGCCGCCCAAGCCAGCGATATCCCGCCCACTGCTACCGAGCCGACCCCCACCGACCCAGTGGCCGATGCACCGGCCCGGCTCATTTTCAGTCGCGACAACAACGCGCCGAATGCCTGCGATGTGGAGCTCTACGTCAACCAGCAGGTAGTGGCGAAACTCGGTCCCGGCGAGCAAACCAGCCTGGACCTGCCCAGCGGCGAACTGGGCGTCGCCGTGGCCATGTCGCCAGATGGCTATTGCGGCGGCCGTGGACCGGATGTAGCGCAGTCCGTCATCCTGCGCCCCGGTGAAACCCGCCAGTTCGCTGTCATGGTTGAGCCGGAGCAGGTATTTCTCGCGCCGTTGATCGAGTGAGCGGCCTTACAGCTCCAGCGGGTAGGGCTGCATCAGTGCCTTGCCATAACCTTCGACGAACTCCGCCGGCATGCGCTTCGGGCGCCCACTGGACAGTTCGATGCAGACAAAGGTGGTCTTGGCGCGCAACAAGGTGGCGCCATCTTCCGGGCGCACCAGCTGGAAGCGCCGATCCATCTTCAGACGCTGGTCGGACTCGACGATCCAGGTCGCCATCTGCAGATGCTGCCCTTCGTAGGCGCTGGCCAGATAGTCGATCTCGTGACGCACCACCGCCATGGCCCGATCCAGACGGCGATACTCGACCAGGTCCAGCCCCAGGAACTGCGAATGCCGCCAGGCGCAGCGCTCCAGCCAACTGACATACACCGCGTTGTTGGCATGGCCGAGGCCGTCGATGTCCTCTGCGCTCACTTCGATATCGATGACGAAGGGGCTGGGCAACTCCCAGTTCATGACTGTACCTCCAGGTATGCAGCCTGCATACGGCAAGCTGGGTGATCCGATTCAAGAACATGGCCGCCTGCATCCTCGGCGACCGTTCGGCCAGGTGCCGCATGATACGCCGCACAGCCCGTCCATGCAGTGCCGAGCTTTCATCGCGCCATCACCGCGCGCCATAATGCAGCGCACTCGCCTGAGAGCCCGAGAACGAGCAATTGACTGCCATCCTGCGCCTATTGATGCTTCTACTGCTGCCAGCGCTGAGCTGGGCAGAAAGCCTGCCGCTGCCGATCGGTCAGATGCAGACACTGCCCGGTCCCTATATGCACGTCTGGGAAGACCCGGATGGCCAGGCCGACTTCATCGATGTCCGCGCACTACCCGATGCCGCCTGGCAGGCCGTCGCCCGGCGCGATGCCAGCTTCGGCTACAGCGGCAGCACCTATTGGCTGCGCCTGGATGTACACAATCCGCATAATCGCTCGCTTGGCTGGGTTCTACTGATCGGCAATCCCCTGCTGGATCAACTCGACGCCTACGGCCTGGACGGCAAACGCATCTACCGCGCGGGCGACCAGCGTCCCTTTGACTGGCGCTGGGTCGAGCACCGGCAACTGGTACTCCCCCTCGACCTGGAGTCCGGCGAGCAGCAGCGCATCTGGCTGCGCATGCAAACCGATGGCTCGGCGAACCTCAGCGCCAGCCTGATGACCCGCGATGCCTTCGACCACCAGGAACAGCGCAGCCTGTTGCTACAGGGCCTGTTCTTCGGCGCCCTGATCGCGATGCTGATCTACAACCTGAGCATTTTCTGCATCACTCGCGACCGCAACTATCTCTGGTACAGCCTGTTCGTCGCCAGCTTCAGCCTCTACCAGTTCATCCAGCTCGGCTTCGCCCTGCAATGGCTGTGGCCAAACGCCCTGACCTGGCAACAACTGAGTTTCCCGCTCAGCTCGGCACTGGCGACGCTGTTCGGCATTCACTTCACCTATGGTGTGCTGGAACTGGACAAGGCCGCGAAGCCTTACCGCTGGGTCGCCAACACACTCAAGGCCTGCGCCTGGCTGGTGCTGGGGATGGCGTTGTTTGGCCCGTACGCACCGGCCCTGATCGGCAGCTTCGTGCTGGTGGTCGCCTGCGCCATAGCCGCCTTCATCATCACCTTGCTGCGCTGGCGGGGCGGCTATGCCGCAGCGCGCCTGTTCGCCCTGGGCTGGTTCGTGCTGATTGCTGCCAGCCTTGCCAGCATCCTCACTGGCACTGGTCTGCTGCCCTACTCGCTGCTGACTCTGCATGCCCAGCAGATCGGCGGCCTGATCGAGATGACGGTGTTCTCCATCGCCCTGGCCTCACGTATCCGTCACGTGCAGGAAGCCGAACGCCTGGCCCAGGCCAAACTGATCGATCAGGAGCGCCGCCTGCGTACCGAGCAGACCAAGCACCTGGAACTGCAGACGCAGATCAGTGAAAACCTGGAACACCGTGTACAGGAGCGTACCGCGACGCTGCAGGACACTCTTCAGCAACTGTCGAACGCCAACATGCGCCTGGCGGAATTGAATCGCCGTGACGGACTCACCGGCCTGTTCAATCGCCAGACACTCAGCGAAGAACTGGCTCGCGCCTGCGCCCGCGCCGAGCGCAGCCGGCAGTCGCTGGCGGTATTGATGCTGGATCTGGATCACTTCAAGCAGGTCAATGATCGCTACGGCCACCTGGCGGGCGATGCCTGCCTGCGTCATGCGGCCCAGCGCATTCAACAACGCCTGCGCAGCAGCGATCTGCTGGCACGCTTCGGCGGCGAAGAGTTCGCCGCCCTGCTCGACAACACGGATCTGACCGGCGCACTCGACCTGGCCGAGCAATTGCGCGAAGACCTCGCGCAGACCCCCTGCCTCTACCAACAGCAGTCGATAGCGCTGAGCCTGAGTATCGGCCTGCACGCCGGCGTACCGAGTGACCCCGGCTGCGGTGAGCAATGGCTGGAACTGGCAGACCGTGCCTTGTATCGCGCCAAGGCAAGCGGTCGTAACCGCGTGGTCAGTTACGAAGCCAACGCCTTCAACGACGCCTGAGGCACTTGCTCCAGTAGCTCGAGCACGGCCTGCAGAAGCACCGGATCACTCAACAGGCGCTGATGCCCACCCGCCGGTAGACGCAGCAGCTGACTGTCGAACCAGGCCTGGTGGATCAGGTCGGCTTCGCCCACCGGCACCACTGGATCATCCTCGGCATGCACGATCAGGCCCGGCAGCTCCAGTTGATAGCGCTGCACGTCGAGATGCGCAGCTGGGATACCGGCAGTCTTTTCCACCTGCCGCACGAAATGCGCACGCGCTTCGGCAGGTAACCCCATGAACCGGGCAAAGCCGCGCAACAGACCGAGAATCCGACTCGGCGCAGCGATGGTCACCAGGGTCTCGCTGCGCAAGCCCATCTGCGTGGCCAGCAGCGCGCTGGCGCCGCCCATCGAATGGCCGATCACGGCGCGTAGCGGCGGCAGCTCACTGGCCGCCTCGAGCAGCGCACGTGCGAACAGCACCACATTGGCCTCACGCCCCGGCGATCGACCATGGGCGGGCGCATCCAGTGCGACGACACCATAACCCGCATCGACCAGGCCGCGAATCAGCAGCGCGAACTGGGTCGGGCGCCCCTCCCAGCCATGCATCAGCAGCACTGTAGGGCCGCTGCCCCAACGCAGCGCAGAGAGACCGAAACGCAGGGTAATGCGCTCTGAACTTGCCAGCAGCGGCAGCTCCCAATCCCGCGGCGACGAAGTGCGCGGCGTCATGAAACGTTCGCGCAAACGACTGGCGATCAGTTGCGGCGCCACTCTACCCAGCGTTGCATTGACACCACGGACCCAGGTCATCTGATTCATCACCCTCTCCTTCACGCTTGATTTCACACAACTGCCGACTTGGCAGCACGCAACACCCGGTCGGACAGTTCGCCAGGCCCCAAGGCCCGCGCCAGTGCCAAACCACCGATCATCAGCGCCAGGTCAGCCAGCGCCACATCGCCCTCTTCCGGCGTCCCGCTCATTTGCGCCGTGATCAGCTCAATGTGTTCAGCCAAGGTCTGGCGAAAGCCATCCGGTAACCGCGCAATTTCCGCCAGCGAACTCGGCAGCGGGCAGCGCTCGTCAGCATCGTCACGGTGCCTGCGCGAAAGGTAGAAAGCGGCCAAGAGCACTCGTCGCTCTCTACCTGTCAGGCTCTGGTCGACCTGCGCAAGGCGATCACGCCGCACTCGGAGCAACTGACGAAATGCCTCGAGCATCAGCGCATCCTTGCTGGCGAAGTGCGCGTAGAAGCCGCCGACCGTCAGCCCCGCTTCAGCCATGACCTCAGCCACCGCCGGGTCACCTGGCCCGCGCTCTGCGAGCACACGCCCTGCCGCTGCGAGAATGCGCTTACGGGTTTCACTTTTGCGTCCGCTCATGACTGCGCCCTTGATATGATGAATGCAATATTACGACCATCATATTATTTTGCAAGTCACCGGATCGACCGCTGGTCAGCAGTGCAAGACAGGCGCACCAGCATCAGAAAAAGAAGGGGGAAAAACAAAAAGGGGCCACTTCCGAAGAAGTGACCCCTGGGTCCCGCAAATGCGGCAAGAAAAATGGCGTCCCCTAGGGGACTCGAACCCCTGTTACCGCCGTGAAAGGGCGGTGTCCTAGGCCACTAGACGAAGGGGACAAAACCTTCGAAGA
>NZ_JACFYZ010000005.1 GCF_015712065.1 Ectopseudomonas chengduensis | reverse complement strand
CGTTACCGCCGAAATGGTCACCCAGCCAATAGAACAGGGTGTAGAAATTGTTGAGGATCACGTAGACGAAAGTGATCAGCGTCATGGCCGCCAGGAGGAAAGCGATAAAGCCTTCCTCGAAGTGCTCCCAGACGCGCCGCAAGGCGTTCATGGTCGGTTCTCCCGAATGGAAAGTGCGTAGGGTGGGACGGTAGCCGGCCCACCGATTACAGCGTTGATCGACGCCCCTCGCGGGCGTCGAGGTGGGTCAGAGCGTCGATGCTCTGCCCACCCTACGGCTCTCCGGCCTTATTACTGGTTGGCAGCTTGCGCGGCCTTGATCAGGTCAGCGCCGATTTCACCTTCGAACTTCTTCCATACCGGCTGCATGGCATCGCGCCATTGGCCGCGCTGCTCAGGAGTCAGGGTCAGGATCTCGGTGGTGCCTGCTTCGACGATGCGCTGCTTGTCGCCTTCGTTGAGGGCGTCAGCCTGCTTGTTCACCTCGACGGTGACCTCGGCGATGATCTTGTTCAGCTCGTCGCGTACGTCAGCCGGCAGACCGTCCCAGAACTTGGTGTTGGTGATCAGCATGTAGTCCAGCAGACCATGGTTGGACTCGGTGATGTACTTCTGAACTTCGTGCATCTTCTGGCTGTAGATGTTCGAGTAGGGGTTCTCGGCACCGTTGACCACGCCAGTCTGCAGACCCTGATACACCTCGGCGAAGCTCATCTTGCGCGGGTTGGCGCGCACGGCCTTGAACTGCTCTTCCAGTACGGCGGAAGCCTGTACGCGGAACTTCAGGCCACGGGCGTCTTTCGGCTCCAGCAGCGCCTTGTTGGCCGACAGCTGCTTCAGACCGTTGTGCCAGTAAGCCAGGCCGGTGATGCCCTTGTCGGTCATGGAGGTCAGCAGTTTCTGGCCTTCCGGACCTTTCTGGAAGCGATCGACTGCAGCCATGTCATCGAACAGGAACGGCAGGTCGAATACCTGCAGCTGCTTGGTGTAATGCTCGAACTTGGCCAGGGACGGGGCGATGAGCTGGACGTCGCCGAGCAGCAGCGCTTCCATTTCCTTGCCGTCGCCGAACAGCGAGGAGTTCGGGTAGACCTCGACCTTGACCTTGCCAGCCAGACGCTCTTCAGCCAGTTGCTTGAACAGCACGGCACCCTGACCTTTCGGAGTGTGCTCGGCAACCACGTGGGAGAACTTGATGACGATCGGGTCGGCAGCGTGAACCACGCCAGCGATGGACAGGGACAGGGCGCAAGCCAGCGCCTTGGCAGTCAGTTTGAACATGCGGATGCTTCCTCTTGTTGTGTTTATCGCATTTGCGCCGGGGGCGCAGCTGACGAACGGACAAGAGCAAGTCTAGGCGGCTTGGAGAAAAACGCCGGTGGCATTAGCGAGGCCTGGACTTGTACTTGTGGGTTCGCTTGGAGCTAGCTTAGAGCAACCCTTGTGCCAGTCTGCGATGCGCGCACCTTGTGCGCCGTGCAAAGGCCCATGGCTGTGGGCTTTGATGGCTTTTTGCCGAGACCTGGGCGGGCGTGTGAGCCCGCCTGCGACAGGTCTGGAAGGATGAAATTGGCGGTTTGTCGCCAGTCAGTCGAAGTCCTCTGGCGAGCTTCCGCCAGCGCCTGAGAAATTCAGCCCATGTTTGCGCAGCTTGTCGTGCAGCGTCTTGCGCGGCACACCCAGCGCCTCGGCGAGGCTGCGTAGCGAACCGTGCGGGCGGCTCAGCTCGGCGGCGATCAGCGCGCGCTCGAAGGCTTCGACCTGCTCGCTGAGCCCGCCATTGACCGGTGGCAGGTTTGGCGCGTTGCTGTCGAGCGCCAGTTCCAGGCCCAGCGCGAAGCGTTCGGCGGCGTTCTGCAGCTCACGCACGTTGCCCGGCCAGGGGTGGCGCAGCAGCAATGCGCGCTGCCCCGGCTGCAGCTCACGCGGTGCCAGGGCATGGCGGGCGGCCGCCCCATCGGCAAAGTGCTGGAACAGCAGCAGGGCATCCTCGCCGCGCTCGCGCAGCGGCGGGATGGACAACGGCGCCACGTTGAGGCGGTAGTAGAGGTCGGCGCGGAAACGCCCGGCATCGGCGGCCTGACGCAGATCTTCCTTGGTCGCGGCGATCACGCGGATATCCAGCGGGATCAGCTGATTACCACCGAGGCGCTCGACCACACGCTCCTGCAGCAGGCGCAGCAGCTTGACCTGCACATCCATGCTCATGCTCTCGATCTCGTCGAGGAACAGGGTGCCGCCGTTGGCGAACTCGAACTTGCCGATACGCCGTTTCTGCGCGCCGGTGAAGGCGCCGGCCTCATGGCCGAACAGCTCGCTTTCCACCACCGACTCGGCCAGTGCACCGGCGTTGATGGCGACGAAGGGCCCTTCGCGGCGGTTGGACAGATCGTGCAGGGCGCGTGCGACCACCTCTTTGCCGGCGCCGGTCTCGCCGAGAATCAGTACATCGGTGGCGATGCTGGCAAGCGCACCGATCTGTTCGCGCAGGCGCTGCATGGCCGGCGATTGGCCAACCAGGCGGCTGGACAGTTGCTGGCGGTCATTGAGCGCCATACGCAGGCTGCGGTTGTCCAGCACCAGGCGGCGCAGCTCCAGCGCGCGGCGTACGCTGTCGAGCAGGTCATCGTTGGCGAAGGGTTTTTCCAGGAAGTCGTAGGCGCCGGCGCGCATCGCCTGTACGGCCAGCGGCACGTCGCCATGGCCAGTGATCAGCAGTACGGGCAGCTCGGCATCACGCTCGCGCAATTGCTGCAGCAATTGCAGGCCATCGATGCCGGGCATGCGGATATCGCTGACCACCACGCCTGGCCAGCCAGCGGGAATGCGCGCGGCCAGACCCTGCGCATCGCCCAGGCTGATGACCTTGAGCCCGGCCAGGTCGAGCGTCTGGCTGAGTGCCTGGCGCAGATGGGCGTCGTCGTCGATCAGCAGTACCTGAATGCGGCTGTCGATGGCGCTGTCGCTGGTCATGGCGAAGGATCCTCTGAGGGTTGCAGGTTGACGCCGGGGCTGGCCAGGCGCAGGCGCAGGGTGATCAGCGCGCCGCCGGCCGGATGATTGGCCAGCAGCAGTTCGCCGTCCAGCGCACGCACCAGACTATCGCAGATGGCCAGGCCCAGCCCCAGGCCTTGGGCGCTGGTTTTGGTGGTGAAGAAGGGCTCGCGCGCGCGCGCCAGTGATTCGGGCGAGAAGCCGGGGCCATTGTCACGCAGCAGCAGATGGAGGTGCTCGGCTTGATGCTCGATGCTGATCCAGATGCGTCTAGGTGGTGCTTTATCGATCAGCGCATCGAGCGCATTGCCGAGCAGATTGCCCAGCACCTGACGCAGCCGCGTCTCGCCAGCCTGGACCCAGAGGGTGGCGTCCGGCAGGTCGCGAATCAGTTCCACGTCCATGGCCCGGCGGCGCTTGGCCAATAGCGCCAGGGCATCGTCCAGCGCTGGCTGCAGGGCAACCCGCTCCGGCGCGTGGCGGTCGCGGCGGGCAAAGGCGCGCAAATGGGTGATGATCGAGGCCATGCGCTCGGTCAGCTCGCTGATCAGCTTGAGGTTGGCGCGAGCGTCGTCGCTGCGCTGGTGATCGAGCAGGGTGCTGGCGTTCTCCGCATAGCTGCGGATCGCCCCCAGCGGCTGGTTGAGTTCGTGGCTGATGCTGGCGCTCATGGTGCCGAGTGCTGACAGTTTGCCGGCCTGGACCAGCTCGTCCTGAGCGCGCACCAGCTCCTGCTGAGCCTGTTCACGCTCGAGCACTTCCTGCTTGAGGCGGCTGTTGAGCAGTTCCAGATCCTGCGTGCGTTCGGCGACGCGCTGCTCCAGTTCGGCCTTGGCGCGAGCGTCCAGAGCAATGCGTTCCAGGTAATGACGGCGACGCAGGATCAGCAGGCCCAGCAACAACAGCAGCGCCAGCAGGGCGGCCGCCCCGACGGCCACGGCGCTGCGCACGGGGCGGTCGAGGAGGATGCGTGGGGCGAGAATGCTCACCGTCCAGCCGGTTTCTTCCAGAGCGCGGCTTTGTGTCAGCCAGGCGTTGGGATCGATATCGAGCAGGGGCGGCGCCTGGGTCGGGTAGGGCTGGTTGGCGGCGATGGCCGATTGCTCGACGCGGTCCAGCGGGCGGCTGGCGTGAAAGCGCCAGTCCGGCCGTGAGGTGAGGATGACCACGCCGTTGGTATCGGTCACCAGCAACTGTTCAGGCGTGTTGCCCCACAGCGTTTCGGTGTGGTCGAGGTCGACCTTGACCACCAGTGCGCCGATATTGTGGTCGTCCTCGCGCACCGGGTAGGCGAAGTAGTAACCGCGCTTGCCGGACGTTGTACCCAGGCCGAAGAAGCGTCCCAGACGCCCGGCCAAAGCTTCGCGAAAATACGGGCGGAAGGCGAAATTGCCGGCGACGAAGCTGTCGGGTTTGTCCCAGTTGGAGGCGGCCAGGGTGACGCCGCGCGGGTTCATCAGATAGATCACGTCGGCGCCGGTCTGGCTCTTCACGCGGGCCAGCAGGCGGTTGGCGTTGTCCAGCGCGACCGGGTCTTCGGGGGCGTGCAGGGCGGCGCGCAGGCCCGGCAGATCGCCAAGAATCTGCGGCAACACTTCGTAGCGGCGCAGCGTGCCGAGCAGGTTGGCCACGTACAGATCGAGGGTTTGCCGGTTCTGCTCGATCAGCACTTCGCGGTAGTAGCGCTCGGCCAGGAAGTGGACGGGCCACAGCAGTGGCGCAAGCAGCAGCGCCAACAGCACGAGGCTGCGCCAGCGCAGGCGACGGGGAGTGGCGGTGTTCGTGCTCATGGCAAACCGTGTAGAAATGATCGGCGCATTATGCACGTTAAGCGCATGGCCGGTGATGTGCGCCGGCCGCGCCGATGAAACGCAGGGCCTTCAGTTCATGCGTTGCAGGCAGGCATCCAGTGCCGTGCGCCAGTCCGGCAGGCGAACCTGCCAGTCTTGCTCCAGGCGCCCGCCATCCAGACGCGAATTGAGTGGGCGCTGCGCCGGCGTCGGGTACTCGCTGCTGGGAATGGGACGCAGCCTGGCGCAGGGTTTGCCGGCTGCACGCAGGCGCTCGGCGATGGCGCTGGCGAAGCCGAACCAACTGGTCTCGCCCTGGCAGGTCAGGTGGTAGGTGCCCCAGTGATGGCGCCCCTGCTGCCACTTGTCGATCAGTTCGGCGGTGGCGCTGGCGATGCTGCCGGCCCAGGTCGGCGCGCCGATCTGGTCGTCGACCACGCTGAGCTCTTCGCGCTCCTGCAGCAGGCGCTGCATGGTCAGCAGGAAGTTGCGCCCGTGCTGCGAGTAGACCCAACTGGTGCGCAGGATCAGGTGGTCGCAGCCGCTGATGCGCAGCGCCTGTTCGCCGGCTGCCTTGCTGGCACCGTAGACGCCGAGCGGGTGTGGCGTATCGGCCTCACGGTAGGGGGTGGCCTTGCTGCCGTCGAATACGTAGTCGGTGGAGTAGTGGATCAGCGGGATGTCCAGCTCGAAACAGGCATCGGCCATGACGCCTGGCGCCTCGGCATTGATGGCGAAGGCCAGCTCTCGCTCCTGCTCGGCCTGGTCGACGGCAGTGTAGGCGGCGGCATTGATCACCAGCGCCGGCCGCTCGCGCAGAATGGTTTCGCGCAGGCTGTCCGGGCGCGACAGGTCGAATGCCTGCCTGCCGAGACTGATCAGTTCGTGCTCGTGCAGGGCCAGTTGCAGTTCGCGAGCGACCTGGCCGGTGTGGCCGCTGATCAGGATCTTCATGCGAAGGTCTCGGCGTCGGTCAGGCTCAGGCCCTGTTGGTCCTTGGCCGAGAGTTGTGGCGACAGACCGTCGAGCGGCCAGTCGATGGCCAACTGTGGGTCGTCCCAGCGGATGCAGCGCTCGTGGGCGGGGGCGTAGTAGTCGGTGGTCTTGTAGAGGAATTCGGCGTATTCGCTGAGTACCAGGAAGCCGTGGGCGAAACCTTCCGGCACCCACAGCTGGCGTTTGTTTTCGGCGGACAGATGCACGCCGACCCACTTGCCGAAATTCGCCGAGCTGCGGCGTACGTCGACCGCGACGTCATAGACCTCGCCGGCACTGACGCGCACCAGCTTGCCCTGGGCCTGCTGCAGTTGATAGTGCAGGCCGCGCAGCACGCCGCGCGCGGAGCGCGAATGGTTGTCCTGGACGAATTCGCGGGTTACCCCAGTGGCTTCGGCAAAGCGCCGTGCGTTGAAACTCTCGTAGAAGAAGCCGCGTTCGTCACCGAATACCTGGGGTTCGAGAATCAGCACTTCCGGCAATGCAGTGGTAATCACCTTCATGGGAGTTCCTCGGCAAGCTTGTACAGGTACTGGCCGTAGCCGGTCTTGCCCAGCGCCTTGGCGCACGCGAGCAGTTTGTCGCGGTCGATCCAGCCCTGCTGATAGGCGATTTCTTCGAGGCAGGCGACCTTCAGGCCCTGGCGCTTTTCCACTGTCTGCACGTAGTGCGAGGCATCGAGCAGGCTGTCGTGGGTGCCGGTGTCGAGCCAGGCGAAACCGCGGCCGAAGCGCTCAACGCGCAGGTCGCCACGGGCCAGATAGGCGTTGTTCACATCGGTGATTTCCAGCTCGCCGCGTGGCGAGGGCTTGACCGCCTTGGCGATCTGCACCACGTCATTGTCGTAGAAATACAGGCCGGTCACGGCAAAGCTGGACTTGGGTTTTGCCGGCTTTTCCTCGATCGACAGTGCATTGCCGGCGGCGTCGAACTCGACCACGCCGAAACGCTCCGGGTCGCTGACCCAGTAGCCGAAGACCGTGGCACCGCTATTGTGAGTGGCCGCGCGCAGCAGCTTCTCGGTGAAGTGCTGACCATGGAAGATGTTGTCGCCGAGGATCAGGCATACCGAGTCGTTGCCAATGAACGACTCGCCGATCAGGAAGGCCTGCGCCAGGCCGTCGGGAGAAGGTTGCTCGGCATACTGCAGTTCGATGCCGAACTGGCTGCCGTCACCAAGCATCTTGCGGAAGTTGGGCAGATCTTCGGGGGTGGAGATGATCAGAATCTCGCGAATACCGGCCAGCATCAGCACCGACAACGGGTAGTAGATCATCGGCTTGTCATAGATCGGCAGCAGTTGCTTGGACACGCCGAGGGTGATGGGGTGCAAGCGGGTGCCGGAGCCGCCGGCGAGGATGATGCCTTTCATGTTTTCTATGTTCCTTGTCGATGCGTAGGGCGGGTGCAACCCGCCGCTGCCTGGCTGGCGGGTTGCACCCGCCCTACGTCTTGAGCTCTAGAGTGCTCCGAGTCGCTGACCCTGATAGCTACCATCCTGCACGCGGCGGCACCAGTCGAGATTGTCCAGATACCACTGCACGGTCTTGCGCAGGCCGGTTTCGAATGTTTCCTGCGGTACCCAGCCCAACTCGTGCTCGATCTTGCCGGCGTCGATGGCGTAGCGCAGGTCGTGGCCAGGGCGATCCTGCACGTAGGTGATGAGATCTTCATAGCGCGCGATACCGGCCGGCTTCTGTGGTGCCAGCTCCTCCAGCAGCGCGCAGATAGCGCGTACCACATCCAGGTTCTTCTGTTCATTATGGCCGCCGATGTTGTAGGTCTCGCCGACCTGACCTTCGCTGACCACCTTGAGCAGGGCGCGCGCATGGTCTTCCACATACAGCCAGTCGCGCACCTGCTGACCGTTGCCATACACCGGCAGCGGTTTGCCCGCCAGGGCGTTGAGGATCATCAGTGGGATCAGCTTTTCGGGGAAATGATAGGGGCCGTAGTTGTTCGAGCAGTTGGTGATCAGCACCGGCAGGCCATAGGTGCGCTGCCAGGCACGCACCAGATGGTCGGACGCCGCCTTGCTCGCCGAATAAGGCGAGCTTGGCGCGTAGGGAGTGGTTTCGGTGAAGAGGTCATCGACACCGTGCAGGTCGCCGTACACCTCGTCGGTCGAGATGTGATGAAAGCGAAACGCCGCTTTGCGTTCTGCGCTCAGGCCAAGCCAATAGGCGCGGGTGCTTTCCAGCAGGCTGTAGGTGCCGACGATATTGGTCTGGATAAAGGCCGCTGGGCCATCGATGGAGCGGTCGACATGAGACTCGGCCGCCAGGTGCATGATGGCGTCGGGCTGGAACTCGGCCAGCGTCTGCGCAACCACAGGGCTGTCGGCGATATCCGCCTGGACGAAGCGGTAGCGCGGGTTGTCATCAACGGGTGCAAGCGATTCCAGGTTGCCGGCGTAGGTCAACTTGTCGAGGTTGAGTACGTCATGCTCGGTACTTTGGATCAGATGGCGAATCAGCGCCGAACCGATGAAGCCGGCGCCGCCGGTAACAAGAATGCGCATCTGCTCATAACCTCGCTATGTAACCTTTCGCCATACCCACGAGCCGAGTGCGGTAAGTGCAATGAACAAGCGACGGATGTGGGCAGCAGCAAAAACAAAAAAGGCCTGCATGAACGCAGGCCCTGATATTAGATGGTGCCGGCACCAGGAGTCGAACCCGGGACCTACTGATTACAAGTCAGTTGCTCTACCAGCTGAGCTATACCGGCACTGAAGGGCCGCCATTATATCCATTCATCGGCCTGAGTAAAGTCACCTTCAAGCCAGGTTTTTTCGGGCTCGGCTATCAGCAGCTTCTGGCTTATGCACAAAGAGAAGGCGCGTGCGACGGTGGCGCACCGGCTCTGTGCATTCGATCACGATTTTTCGCAAGTTATTGTTTTTGCTAGGGCTTCGAGGGCTGTTCGAAAATTGATCAGATGTCTACGAGGCAATTCCCAAGTGGCTTTGCAGCGTTTGCCCAGAAAGGATCAACAGAGTTATCCACAGCTTCTGTGTGCAACTCAGGCGCGCTCGGCCAGCAGCAGCAGGTTGCGCGGGCTCAGTTGGTAATCGCAGAAGGTGCCTAGCTTCACCCTGTAGCCCTGTTCCTGCAGATACAGGGCGCGGTCGAGCAGCAGCCAGAGTTCCAATGGCCGGCGGAACAGGTTGCGCAGCAACTCCAGATTGCGCACTTCGGCCAGGCGTTGCCAGCCGCTAGCTTCCAATGCCGGCCAGTCCTGCTCACCAGGCGCTGGCACTTCACGCAGTGCGGCGAGGTCATGACAGAAGCGGGCGAAAGGTTTGCTGAACCAGTCGCTGGGCAGCGATGGCGTTGGCAGGTATTCATCGATGCCGCGTAGCTGGCGTTGCAGCAGATCGAAAGCCAGGCGCCAAGCCATCGACTGATTGCGCTGTCGGCGTACACGGGCACCTGCCGTGACGGTCTCGCTCAATGGCAGGCCGAGATCGTCGCGTGAAAGCCGCAATGCGGACGCTTGTGCGGCAGTCGAGAGCGCTTGGTACTGCAGGCCGGCGATGCGGTTGTAGCAGCAGGGCGCCACCGCCAGTTGTGGGCATCCGTTTCGGCTGGCCAGTTGCAGCAGGCGGACGTGCAGGTCGCCACAGGCGTGCAAAGCCACCGGGGTATGTTCTTTCGTCAGGCGCTCGTCGCAATCATCGGCAAGCACATCCTGCTGTAGGTGTGCGGCAGCCAGTCCCAGGCGTTTGCTCAGTGCGCTACCGGACTCGATCAGTGCTGGATCGTACTCCAGGCAGGTCAGGCGTTGGTCATCCTGAGTCAGCCAGCGACCGAGGTGGCCCTTGCCGGAACACCAGTCGAGCCAGTGCGCGGGGCGCTGGCGAAACTGCAGGTGGCTGGCAAAGGCCTGGATCTGCGCCAGCTTCCTGCCGGGTACATCGACGCTGAGGGCATGTGCACGCGGCGGACTGTCCAGACTTGGAATCTCACCCAACTGGCTAAGTGCTTGCGCCTGGCGGGCCAGATCGGGAAAGGGCGCTGGTGCAGAGAGTGCGAAGGGGCTGTTGTCGCTGGCCTCAGCCTGCTCCAGGGAGCGGCCGCGCAGCCAGGTAGCGAGCTCCGCCAGCTCCGTTTCCCAAGGCAGTTGCAGGTGATGAAACGGCCTTGGGCGCCAGAGCGCCTGATGCTGCAGAAGAAAACTGTCCAGGGCTTGGAAGCGAGCGAGCAGATCGCCTGAGGTAAGAATGGGCTCGGACATGGCGCTCATGCGTCTGGTTGAACCGGGCTGCCAAGTGGGCCGCCCGGTTGGCTTAGCGACCCTGGCAGGCGTCGACGCGCAGCCAGCGCTCCAGCAGGCGGAAGGCGCGCACCAGAACGAAGGCGATGACCAGGTAGAACAGGCCTGCGGCAAAGAAGATCTCCACCGGCAGATAGGTGCGCGCGATGATCGTGCGCGCCATGCCGGTCAGCTCCAGCAGCGTCACGGTGCTGGCCAGGGCGCTGGCCTTGAGCATCAGGATCACTTCGTTGCTGTAGGCCGGCAGGCCGATGCGCGCAGCGCGCGGCAGGACGATGTAGAACATGGTCTTGGCTCGCGACATGCCCAAGGCGCGCGCGGCTTCCACTTCACCGGGTGGCACGGCCTGAATGGCGCCGCGCAGGATTTCGGCGATATAGGCGGCGGTGTGCAGGGTCATGGTGATGATCGCGCACCAGTACGGCGAGCGCAGGTAGGGCCAGAGTGGGCCCTGGCGCACGGCGTCGAATTGCGCCAGGCCGTAGTAGACCAAAAACAGCTGCACCAGCAGCGGTGTGCCGCGGAAGAAGAAGATGTAGCCATAGGGCAGGGCGCGCACGTACCAGTGCTTGGATGCGCGGGCGATGCCCATCGGCAGTGCGAGGATCAGGCCGGCGACAACCGCGATGGCCACCAGCTCCAGGGTCAGCAGCGCACCTTCGGACAGGCGCGGCAGCCACTTGATGATGACTTCCCAGTTCATGACGCGCTCCGGATGAAGCCGCGGCTAGCGCGCTTCTCGAGGAAATGCAGGCCGATCATGGCTAGAACGGTCAGGCCCAGATAAATGAAGGCTGCAACCATATAGAAGGTGAAGGGCTCCTTGCTGGCGGTCACGGCGATCTGCGAACGGCGCATGATCTCTTCCAGGCCGATCACCGATACCAGCGCGGTGTCCTTCATCAGAATCATGAACAGGTTGCCCAGGCCGGGCAGGGCGATGCGCCACATCTGCGGCAGGATCAACTTCCAGAGAATGCGCGCCTTGGACATGCCAAGTGCCTGGCCGGCTTCGCGGTGGCCCTTGGGGATCGCCAGGATGGCGCCGCGGAACACTTCGGTGGCATAGGCACCGAAACACAGGCCGAGAGCAATGGTGCCCGCGGCGAAGGCGGAGAGTTCGAGGCTCTCGACGCCAAGCAGATCGGCCAGGCTGCGCATCAGGCCAACCGTGCCGAAATAGATCAGCAGCACCCAGAGCAATTCGGGTACGCCGCGCACGATGGTGGAATAGCTACCGCCGAGCCACTGCAGCGGCTTGTACGGCGAAGTCTTGGCCAGCGCGCCGAGCAGGCCGAGCACCAGACCCACAGCCAACGCGGACAGCGCCAGTTGGATGGTCATCAGGGTGCCGGCGGCCAGGGCGGGGCCGAATCCGTGGAGTTCGAAAATCATCGGAGGGCTCGGGCAACTGCGCCGCCCATTGGGCGGCGCAATGCCGTCAGGTCATCAATAGATGCTGAACGGGAAGTACTTGTCGTTGATCTGCTTGTAGGTGCCGTCTTCGATGATGGCCTGCAGAGCGGTGTTCAGCTTCTCGCGCAGCGGGTCGCCCTTGCGCACGGCGATGCCGATCTTGTCGTTGTCGAATACCGGGTCGCCCTTGAATTCGAACTCTTTGCCGGCGTCGCTCTTGAGCCATTCCCAGTTGACGAAGGTGTCGGCCAGTACGCCGTCGAGGCGGCCGGAAGCCAGGTCGAGGTAGGCGTTTTCCTGAGTGTCATACAGCTTGATGTCGACCACCTTGTCCAGGTTGTCTTCCAGCCAGGTGCCGGCGATGGTAGCGCGCTGCGCACCGATCACCTTGCCTTTGAGGCTGCCGGCATCGGTCTTGAAGTCAGCCGACTTCGGTGCGATGAACTGCAGCTTGTTGGTGTAGTAGGGCTCGGTAAAGTCGACCGCTGCCTGACGCTCTTCGGTGATCGACATCGAAGCGATCAGGAAGTCGAATTTCTTGGCGTTCAGGGCCGGGATGATGCCATCCCAGTCAGAGGTGACCACTTCGCACTCGGCCTGCATCTTGGCGCACAGCGCCTGGCCGATTTCCACGTCGAAGCCGGTGACCTTGCCACTGGCGTCGATCAGGTTGAAGGGTGGGTAGGCGCCTTCGGTGCCGAGTTTCAGTTTGTCAGCTGCGACAGCGCTGGTGCCGAAAGCCAGGGTAGCGGCTGCGGCCAGCAGGATCTTCTTATAGTTCTGCATGCATGTTGCTCCGTGTTAGCGATTGCTGGACATGAATTGTTTACAGCGTGCCGAGTTGGGGTTGTCAAACACCTGGGCGGGTGGCCCCTGTTCCTCGACCAGGCCCTGGTGGAGAAACACCACCTCGCTGGAAACCTGGCGAGCGAAACTCATTTCATGGGTCACCAGCAGCATGGTGCGACCCTCGTCGGCAAGCGCGCGAATCACATTAAGCACTTCTTGTACCATCTCCGGGTCGAGCGCCGAAGTCGGCTCGTCGAACAGGATCACCTTCGGCTGCATGGCCAGGGTGCGGGCAATGGCCGCGCGTTGCTGCTGACCGCCGGAAAGCTGGTTGGGATAAACATGACGTTTGTCGGCGATGCCGACCTTGGCCAGCAGCGCTTCGGCCACCTCGATGGCCTCGGCCTTGCTCTGGCCGAGTACGCGACGCGGCGCCTCGATGATGTTGTCGAGCACGCTCATGTGCGGCCACAGGTTGAAATTCTGGAAGACGAAACCAATCTCGCTGCGCAGGCGGTTGATCTGCCTGTTGTCGGCAGCAACCAGATCGCCGTTCTTCGCGGCCTTGAGCTTGAGCTCCTCGCCAGCGACGAAAATCTGACCCTTGTGCGGGTTTTCCAGCAGATTGATGCAGCGCAGGAAGGTGGACTTGCCGGAGCCGGAAGAGCCGAGAATGGAGATGACGTCGCCGTCTTTGGCCGTCAGGGAAATACCCTTGAGCACTTCAAGGTCGCCGTAGCGTTTGTGCAGGTTGCGGATTTCCAGCGCGGGCGTCGCCTCGGCCATGGGGTGGTGTCCTCTTCTTCTTCGAATGCACTCCGGCGTACGGCGGGCCGTCCTGGCTGGCGGCCAAGCTAGCATAGCGTTTCCGTGACCGCCAAGCCGTTTGCTGGCCTATGGCTTGCTCTGCGGTCAGGGTGTCGCCTGGCTGCAGATGGTTGTCGCGCAGATGCAAAACGAGCCAATCAACGTACGTCGTTCAAATACAGTTCAACCATGTCGTCCAGACGTGCTTTGATTGGCTGCCAGTCTGGCATGGATTGATCGAGTAGACGCCAGAAGGCTTCCGAATGATTGTGCTCGGCAATATGGCAAAGCTCATGCAGCAGGACGTACTCGATGCATTCGGCAGGCGCTTTCACCAGATGCGGATTGAGCGTCAGGGTGCCGGAGTGCGAGCAGCTTCCCCACTGCGTCTGCATGGTCAGCAAACGTAGTGCCGGTTTGGTGGTGACCCAGGGTGTATTTGGAATCAGCCGCTCTAGACGCTGGTTGAACTGTTCGCGTGCGCGCCCCTTGTACCAGTCGAACAACAGCTCGCGCACCTTTTTTGGGCTGTTATGGCGCAGTGTCACGCACAGCATTCCGCGCAGCAGCTTCACCTGTTGCGGTGCTCGCGGAGCCTCCCGCACCTTCAGTGGATAGCGCTTGCCCAGGTAGAAGTGAGTCTCGCCGCTGACGTACTGGCGTGGGCGAACCTGCAGCAGTCGTTCACGGATGGGCTGCAGTTGCTCCCAGATCCAGCGAGCCCGATTCGTCACTACCCGGTTGATCTCTTCGTCGCTGGCGGTCTGCGGCGCCAAGACCTCGACCTGACCATCGGGCTGCACCTTGATGGTCAGTTTGCGTGTGGCGCGCGCCAGCCTGCGCACCTGATAGCAGATGATTTCACCGCCATAGTGCAACTGGCTCATCAGCGTTTGCGCGTCCCTGCACGCACGATTTGCACGACCTGCTCCACCAGTGCCTGCACGCTATCCATGCCCATTCCCAGGGGTTTGAGAGCCATGAAGTACAGAGGGAGAAGCTGCTGGCGTATGGAGGCCTCGATGTTCAGCGGGTTGATGGAAAACTCCCGTACGGCCTGATCGACGATGGCATCGGTCTGTTCGGCCAGCGCCACCCAACTCTCGTCAGTCGCTACCTGTTGCTCCGCAAGCACCAGTTTGAAGGCGCCGTAATAGGCCTGTACGTGCGGGTTGCCGCGTACTTGCTGAGGCAACTCGTCGAGCTGGCGCTGTTGCACCTGCTCATCGAATGACTTGAACAACAGATATTGTTTGAGCGGGTGGTCGAACAGCGCATCGGCTTCTGCGATCACCTGGCGCAGCAGTTCGGAAAAGCGCTTTTTCGCGTAAGGGTCGTCCAGAAGCTGATCGATTTCGCGGGTCACGCGGGTCTGGATGATGTCCTTTTCGTTGCGCGCTTTTTCGTCGCTCCAGTTTTCCGGGTGGTGCGAGCCCATTTCCCCCACCAGGTAGGTGCCCTTCGCTTCACGCACATCGATACCCAGCACGTGCTTGTCCATGAGTTTTCTGACCTGCACGGCGTACTCGTCGTAATCCACCGTGTCGCCCGTGATCTGTTTGAGGCGCTGACGCAGGTTGGAAAGCTGCTTGACCGTCTCCTTGTATTGGCGGCGGGTGTTCTCGCTGACGCTTTTGTCCTGAAAGAACGCCTGCGATTGCAGGGCAATGCTCAGGCAGCCGGCAAACTCGCTGAGCAGCGCATAGAAGTCATCGCGCGCCTTCTGCCGGCTATCGACCTGCACGCCATCGCGCTCTTCCAGGCGAGGCAGTAGCACCGCCAGCATCTGCTCGATATCCTGAGTGTTCTTCACCTCGGCGAAGATTGCCCATAGGCGCTGATAGAGATCCGGCAGTTTCTTGTACTCGGTGCTCATCGGGCTGTAGAGGCCGTCCAGATCTTCGATGCTGTAACCGCCTTGAGTGCGGGTCGCCAGATCCTGGTACTGGGCGATGGTGATATCCAGTTCGCCGAGGATGCCGCGATAGTCGATCAGCAGGCCGTGCTTCTTATGCGGATGCAGGCGGTTGACCCGCGCGATGGCCTGGATCAGGTTGTGCTGTTTGAGGTTCTTGTCGATGTACAGCACCGCGTTGCGCGGCTCGTCGAAGCCAGTGAGCAACTGATCGATGACGATCAGCAGGTCGGGGCCATCGTCTCCGGCGAATGCCTCGATCATGCGCTGCTTGTAGACCGTGCCGTCCTCCTTGCCGACATGCTTGTCCCACCAGGCCTGTACCACCGACTTGCTGTCCTCGTCGCTGTCGCTGTTGTCCTCGCGGCTATCGGGGGCGGACATCACCAGCACCGACGACACCTGGCCGATCTCATCGAGAAACGCCTTCAGACGAATCGCCGATACGCGGCTGTCGCAAGCGACCTGGCCTTTCAAACCATCGGTGACGTGCTTGCTGAAGTGATCGCTGATGTCATGAGCGATCAGTTCCAGGCGCCCAAGCGCCTTGTACAACTCGCCCTTCTTGGCGAATTTCTTCTTCAGGTCGGCTTGCTGGGCGGCGCTCAGACTCTGCGTATGGCGCTCGAACCAGCTGTCGATGGCGCGGTCGTTGACGTCCAGTTCGAGGCGCCGCTCCTCGTACAGCAACGGCGTTACCGTGCCGTCCTCCACCGCGCGCTGCATGGTGTAGGCATGCACGATGGGGCCGAACTTGTTCTGCGTCTTTTCATCCTGCAGCAGCGGCGTACCGGTAAAGGCCACGAACGCGGCATTGGGCAGGGCAAGGCGCATCTGTGCGTGGTTTTCGCCGCCTTGAGAGCGATGCCCTTCATCCACCAGCACGATGAAATCGCTGCTGTCGTTATGGCACTCCGGCAATTTTGCCGCTGAGTTGAATTTCTGGATCAGGCTGAACATCACCCGCGCCGACCCTTTGCCTATCTGCTGGGCCAGATGGCGCCCGGATTGGCTCAAGGCCTCCTGCTGGTCACGTGCGCTCAGCGCGCCGGCGCTGGCGAAGGTCTTGCTCAATTGCGCTTCCAGATCAGTGCGGTCGGTGATCACCAGCACGCGGCAATTCTGCAGCTCCGGGTGGAAAATCAGCGCCTTGGTCAAAAGCAGCATGGTGATCGACTTGCCCGAGCCGGTGGTGTGCCAGATCACCCCGCCCTGACGCGCACCACGCGCATCGCGTTGTTGAATGCGCTGGATCAGCGCGCGGATGCCGAACACCTGTTGATAGCGCGCGACGATCTTGCCGTGCTTGCTGTCGCTGTAACTGTAGAAACGCACCAGATCGAGCAGCCGATCCGGGCGGCACAGGCTGATCAGCAGCTTGTCTTGCTGGCTGGCCAACAGACCGCCGGCCAGCCATTGCTTATACCAGGCCAGGCTGGCTGCCGGGCGCTGAGCGAAGATAGCTTGTTGTTGCTCGGCATCCAGCGGGCGATTCTTCAGCTCGGCGAACGCCACTTCGCCGATTTCCTCCTCGCGCCAGGCGGCCCAGAACTTCTCCGTGGTGCCTACCGTGCCGTAGCGGCCGCTGCTGCCATCGATCACCAGCAGCAACTGGCTGAAGGCGAACAGCTGTGGAATCTCGTCGGCGCGCTGATTGCGCAGCATCTGCGAGATGCCCTGTTTGATCAGCTCCCTGCCGTTGCTGGCGTCTGGTCGCTTGGCCTCGATCACCGCCAGCGGCAGGCCGTTCACATAGAGCACGATATCGGGAATACGCTGGCCGATACCGCTGGCGCAGCCCACGCCCAGCTCTTCGGTGAAGTGAAAGCTGTTGTTGTCGAGATCCGTCCAGTCGATCAGCGCGATGGTCGGGTTGACCTTGTTGCCCGCCACGAAATCGCTGACCCCGATGCCATACAGCAATTGCTCGGAGAAGCGCTGGTTGGCCAACTGCAGGCCCTCGTTCAGCGCGGGTTGGCCGATCTCGGCCACCAGCTTGTTCAGCGCGGCTTCGCTCAGCCCGTGCTCCACGCCCGCGCTGTGAAAGCGCCGTTTGGCCAGCTCGGCGCGCAGCACCGGAGCCAACACCACGCGCTCCTTGCTGCCGCGCATCTCCAGCGCCTCGCTGGGGCTCAGGTAGGTGAAACCCAGGTTGGCCAGCAGAGCCAGGGCGGGGATCTTGGCGCTGTACTCTTCCTGAAAGCGTGGTGAGGCGGTCACAGCACTATTCCTTGTTCTGCCAGCCACTGGCGACCAGCAGCGCTGGTGACATAGGCCTGCTGTGGGTGGTTGATCACTTCGGGGTACAGGTATTCCAGCAGGCCTTGCTGCTCGCGCAATGGGTTCAGGTGGCCGGTTTTCAGTGCCACCACCTGGCGATTCAAGTGCCTGGCCAATTGCTCCGCGTTGTGCGGGCGGAGGCTGCATAGCCAGAGAATCAACGGCCAAAGCTTGTGCTTGCGGGCCTTGGGTGAAAGCGTTGCCAGTGCTACGAGCAGCGGTTCGGGCAGCTCGCCCGCATCAGGGGCGAGGTCACTCGTATTTACCCTGAGGTCACTCGTATTTGCCCCGAGGTCACTCGTATTTGCGTCGAGGTCACTCGTATTTGCGTTGAGGTCACCCGTATTTGGCTCGCCTGCGCCTTCCGCCGGGAATAGCGGCAAGCCCGGTAGCTCGGCCAACTGGTAGTAGGTCGCCGGCCCCGCGCCACCTTTTACCAGCAGGCCGCGTTGATGATGCAGGCGCCCCAGAATCTGGCTGGCGGCCAGGGTATCCAGATCGCTGATGGCGCGTAGCGCCGCGTTGTCCACTGCGCCGGTTTCCGCCGCCAGCAGCAGCGCCTTGGCTTCGTCGGCGCTCAGGTGCAGATGGCTGAACTGCTGCAGCCAGCGCAACTGCTGCTCGCCCAGCAACTGGTGCAGTAGGTAAATCGCAGTGAACTGGTTTTCCAACTGATGGCTGCTGAACACCGGCGCGGTCAGCCCCAGTTCCTGCAGCAGGCGACGCATGGTGCGGATGCCGGTGCCTTTGGTTTCGGCAAAATCCAGGTCATACAGCACCGCCGCGATGATCGGGTTGCGTAGCTGTGAGCCCATTTCGCCGAGCAGCGCGGTGGGCTTGAGCGAATAGCCGGCATTGCGGATTTCCAGGCGATTGCTGTAACGCACCACCAGCGTCGGCTGGTTGACCTGATAGTCGCGGTGCATCAGCGCATTGACCACCGCTTCGCGGATCACCTTCTGCGGTAGCAGCGGCTGGTCGGAGCGCTGGGTCTCGCCTTCGCGCAAGCGGAAGTGGCGAGGCATATCGTCGAGGATGGTCGCCTCCAGGCGGACGATCAGGCGCAGCAGCGGCTCGCGAAAATCCTGGGTGGTGGCGAAACGCTGTTCAGGGTCTTCGACCCACTGCGTGCCCTGGATGCGTACATAGTCCACCCGCACGGCCGGCAGCAGGCGGCGCAGCGCCAGCGGCTTGCCCAACAGCAGCAGGCCCGCCACATTCGGCCGCCAGAGCCCATCGATGCGCTTGACCAGATTCAGCGCGCGCAGCATTTCCTCATCGCTGGCCAGCAACTCCTCGGCCTGCGGGCGCACACGGGCGCGTAGCTGCCGATACAGGGCGATGGCGCCGTCATCGAGGTCATCCCACTCAGCATCGGGCAGGATCACCTGCTCGAAGCTCATGCCCGACTTGGCCAGCAACAGCGGCTCTAGTTCCTGTTGCGAGCACTCGTAATCGCCATTCAGGCCGCGTCGCCACACCCCAGTCTTGCGCTTGTTCTTGCTGTCGTACTTGCCCTGGAAGGTGCAGGGTTTGGCGGCGGCATCCAGCTCCGGCACATACAGCGCCACCACGCGCTGGCCATCGATCAGCGCTGTCTGGCTGTGTATGGCGATGGCGGTCTCGAACTGCGTACGGCAGTTGCCCTGAATCTCGTTCAGCAGCTTGTCGACATCGGCGACGCCCTCGGCCCAGAACTCGGTATGCGTTGCATCTGGCTCACACACGCCCAGCAGCAGGTAGCCACCGCCCAAGCCTGGTTCATTGGCGAAGGCGCAGATGCTTTGCATGATCGAGGCGCCGGCCTGGCTGGCGCGTTTGGCCTCGATGCGCGGATGCTCATCGAGCGCGCGCAGTTCGGCGAGCAGGGACTCAACGCTTTGCATCAGTGCTCGAAGCCTGCGAAAACGGCGGCGGCAAGACGCAGTGGCGAGCGGGTGAGGGCGCTGGAGAGCTGCATAAGGCTTCCTTGCAGAGGTTTGCCAGACGATACCAGAGGCGCGTCAAGGCGGCACAGTCGGCGCGGAGCCTCAGTGCAGGCAGCAGTGCTTGAACTTCTTGCCGCTGCCACAGATGCAGGGCTCGTTACGGCCCGGCACCTTGGCTGAGTGCGCCGGAGCGTTTGCCGGCCGGGCGCTGCGCTGAGCCAGCCAGTAGGCATGCAGGGCGATGGCGGCGGGTTCGATACCGTCGACCAGGGCCTGGTGTTGTTCCAGGCTCAGGCCATCGAGCTTGTCGAAGTGTTCTTCGCGGCCATGCAGGGCGATGGCCTCAAGATGGCTGGCCTGGGGCTGCGGTAGTTGCGGCCATTGGCCCAGATCGACGCCGCGCATATAGCCGAAGCACCATTCCTCGATCACGGTCACGGGCTTGCCCTGGTGTTCGTTCTCGTAGAACAGCGCGGTGAAGTGCTCGGGCTGGGTCATCAGCAGGCTGGCGATATCGTTCATATGGCGCAGCAGCAGGCTCAGCACGGTTTGTTCTTCATCACGGCTGGCAAAGGTCGGCGGCACGCCGCCCCACAGCTCCGGCAGCCAGGTGCTGGGCATCACCGCTTCGGGGCCGGAAACCAGCGCGGTAAAAAAACCGTCCAGCTCGGAGATGCCGAGCACCGAGTCGTCGTTGCCGTGATCCAGTAAGGCGGCATCGAGCAAATCCAGCTCTTCCGGCGTTAGCGGAGTGTCGTGCATGAAGCCTCCATCGATGAAACACCAGCGATCAGTGTAGGAGCGGCTTCAGCCGCGAAGCGTTGCCCAGCATACCGCCACGCCGAGGGCGCAAGCCGCGTGGCGATCAGCGTATCGATCACCCGAAGCGCTGCGGCATCCAGTATCGGCGTACGGTGCAGGTGTCCAGCATCGTGGTTGGCCGTAAGCCCGCCCGGTGGGTTACGGCGCCTCTGGCCTGGGTGCCAGCTGTTCGCCCACGACAGGCGCCTAACCCACCCTACGGATCGGCGCCGCATCCTTTTCATCGTCGTCCAGTCGCACCCGGCGTTTGCCGGTCAGCAGTTGTTGCATCAGCGCCTTTTTCTCCAGCTTCAGCTTGTCCAGTTGAGCTTGCAGATTGGTGATTTCAGCATCGGCGGTGGAGAGTACTTGGGCGATTTTGTGTTGCTCTTCGAGTGAGGGCACTTGTACTTTCAAGGAGAAAAAGTCGGCTGGTTTAACGTTGAGCAGACCGTGCGCCCTGCCGCCTTCATGGGCGATTTGTGCCAAACCCTCATTTAATAGCCCTGCATCAAAGAATTGTTCGAAGAAGACTGGGCAGCAGTTGGCTTTATCGCGAACGGCAAAGCAAATATAGAGTGTGGTTACAACGCCTTTTTCATAGCGATTCAGGCGTTTAATGGCACCCATGGGATAACCGTTGGAGTAGCTCTTGTTATAGGCGAACTGGCCTTGGTTCAGCAGGTAGTAACCTTCCAGCGTCGCTGATGCCACTGTCTTTTTGAAGAACTCATCCTGACGTATCAGGCCATGCTGAGCGGATATCGTTACGACGTTGGTGTTGCCTTCAGTGTTTTTCTGGGTAATTCGCTCGAATAAATCACCGAGGCGATAACTTTTCCAAGTGCCTGAAAGTTCTCTGTGACGTTTGCGCCCAGTCAAAAGATCTTGAGCCAGCACCTGCTTCTGCTGCTGGCTACTGGCAAGCAGACGCTCGGTGGTGGAGATGGCTTTGTCCCAGGTGGAAAGAATTTGAGCAATTTTTATTTGCTCGGGATTTTGTGGTGCTGCAATTTTTATAGTTCTGAGATCATGTAGGTTTATTCGAGAGAATGTTGAGCCTCCGGAAAGTTTTCTTATTTCTTTTTGTGTTGTTGGATTCTGAAGCTGGTAGTAAAGGAATTTGCTATTTATTTCTAATGGTTTTATTAATACGGTGTCTTGGCCTAGAACAAACGTAGACTCTGTATTGACAAAGCTTGCAATGCCGACAGACTGGTTTCGGCTCATTACTAGGTCGCCTGCTGCTACAGTGCAGTGATCCATCAAAGAGATGAAATCAGTATATGTAACCCTTTTAGTTGGCGATATCAGGTCGAGCTCTCCCCAGCGGATAGAACCCGGTGAGACGACAGGAATTCCTTGGTCAACGTACCCGGGGGTGCGATGTTTGCAATCAATAACTTCAGCTATTTCATTGAGTGTGGTGGTCTTCCAGCTTTCAGGCGCCATAACCCAGCTCCTTCAAATACCCATCCATCTCCCGCTTCAAATCCAGCAGTTCCCGCTCTAGCTCTTCACGCTCAGCCTTGATCGCCAGCAGGTCGATCTCTTCCTCGGCCTCGAAGGTATCCACATAACGCGGGATATTCAGGTTGTAGTCGTTCTCGCGGATGCGTTGCAGCTCGACCCGTTCCGCATAGCGAGGTTGGTGCTGGCGGGCGCGGTAGGCGGTGACGATGCGCTCAAGTTGCTGCGGCCCCAGCTGGTTCTGGTTCTTGCCGGCCACGAAGTCGCGCGAGGCGTCGATAAACAGTACGTCGTCACCTGTCTTGGCCTTGCGGAACAGCAGGATGGCGGCCGGGATGCCGGTACCGAAGAAGAGTTTTTCCGGCAGGCCGATCACGGCGTCCAGCAGGTTTTCTTCGATCAGTGCCTGGCGGATCTTGCCTTCGCTGCCGCCACGGAATAGCACGCCATGTGGCACCACCACACCCATGCGGCCAGTGTCGGGTTTCAGCGTTTCGATCATATGCAGGATAAAGGCGTAGTCGCCCTTGGTCTTCGGCGGCAGGCCGCGCTGGAAGCGGCCGAACTTGTCGCGTTCGGCTTGTTCGATGCCCCACTTCTCCAGGGAGAAGGGCGGGTTGGCGGTGACCACGTCGAAATGCATCAGGCCGCCGTAGGCATCCAGCAGCTTGGGGTTGCGGATGCTGTCGCCCCATTCGACCCGGTGGTTGTCCTCGCCATGCAGGAACAGGTTCATCTTCGCCAGCGCCCAGGTGGCACCGATGGATTCCTGGCCGAACAGGGCGTAGTCGCGCGAGCCGGTCTTGCTCAGCACCTTGCGCCCGCACTTCATCAGCAGCGATGCCGAGCCACAGGCCGGGTCGCAAATCTGTTCGCCCGGCTGCGGGTCGAGCAGTTCGGCCAGCAGGTCGCTGACTTGTGGCGGGGTATAGAACTCACCGGCGGTCTTGCCGGCGCCGGCGGCAAAGCGTGAAATCAGAAATTCGTAGGCGTTGCCGATGATGTCCAGATCACCGATGCGCGAGGGGCGTAGGTTCATCCCCGGCTGGGCGAAGTCTTCCAGCAGGTGGCGCAGCAGGTCATTTTTGCTCTTTTCCTCGCCGAGCTTGTTGGCGTTGAAGCTGATGTCCTGAAATACATCGCGCAGCTTGCTGCTGTTGGCGTCTTCGATGGCGTGCAGCGCCTTGTCGATACGCTCGCCGTTACCGGGTAGGTGGCGGCTCTTGTGCAAGCTGTAGAAGTTGGCCGACTCGGGCAGCACGAAGCGCTCGGTCTTCATCATCGCGGCGATTAGCGCCGGCTCGTTGCCGTACTTGGTCTGGTAGGCCTCGTAGTGATCCTGCCAGACGTCGCTGAGGTACTTGAGAAACAGCATGGTCAGCACGTAGTTTTTGTAGTCGCTGGCATCCACGCTGCCGCGGAAGGTGTCGCAGGACTTCCAGATGATGGCGTTGATTTCGTCCTGGCTGATCGGGCTATGGCTCATGGGCTTCTTCTTGACGGCATCAAAGGGTTTGGCAGGCGTGCGCATTTGCGCGCTGACGGCGTTGGGTTTCGATAGTGCGTGGCGCCTGGCAGGGCCGTGCGAAGGTGTGCAGGTTGCGGGCCAGGTCGCGAGAGGAGGCGGGCGTGTGATCGTACATGGCAGCGGGCGTCCCTGAGGTTGACGATGCTGTACATGGCGCATGGCAGAAGGGCTGCCATTTTCTTCAGATAGAAAAAAGGCTCACATTGCTGTGAGCCTTTTTCGAATGTGGTGCCCAGGGACGGAATCGAACCGCCGACACGGGGATTTTCAATCCCCTGCTCTACCAACTGAGCTACCTGGGCCAACGGGGCGCTATTAGACGGATTTGAAGGATCAGTGTCAAGCGCAGGTTTGAAAAATATTTAATTATTTCGGGCGCTTAGGCTCGGGAGGGGTAGGGTGCGCCGTACGCACCGCTATCGAGCGTCTTGGTGGCTGGTATGCAGGGTTACCAGCCAGCGTCGCGGCTAAAGCCCCTCCCGCAAGCAGTCTTATTCGCTCGGCGGTACGTAGCCTTCGGCCTGGGCGTATTCCTCGCCGGAGAGGAACTTGTCCATCTCGGCTTGCAGGAACTTGCGATCCTCGGCGTTCATCATGTTCAGGCGACGCTCGTTGATCAGCATGGTCTGGTGCTTTTGCCACTCGTCCCAGGCTTGCTTGGAAACGTTGGTGAAGATGTCTTCACCCTTGGGGCCGGGGTAGGGCGCGCGATCCAGGCCGGGCAGTTCCTGTTTGTATTTGCGGCACAGCACGGTGCGGGTCATGTCGGTTCTCCAGCGGTAATGACTTGCGCCGCGCGCTTGAGCAGCTTCTTCACCGGGGCGGCGAGGCCCAGGCGCGGCGGGGTGGCGAGGTTATACCAGAGCCAGTCGGCCTCGGCCACGCGACCCGGCTGTTCGGTTACCTCGATCAGCCAGGGTTCGATGGCCAACTGGAAATGGCTGAAGGTGTGGGTCAGGCCTTCCAGCTCGCGGCGCTCGCCGAGTTGGAGCTGTTGTTGTCTGCCGAGTTCATCGAGCTGGGAGAGGTCGTCCAGCTCCGGCAGGCTCCACAGTCCGCCCCATAGCCCGGTTGAGGGGCGGCGATAGAGCAGGATGTCACCGGCGTGATTGACCAGCAGCGGCATCAGCGTGCGTTTCTGCGGCAGTGCCTTGCGCGGCTTGGAGACCGGGTAGCGGATTTCCAGGCCAAGCAGGTGCGCCTGGCAGCCGCTGCGCACCGGGCACAGCAGGCAGGTGGGTTTGCTGCGCGTGCAGAGGGTGGCGCCGAGGTCCATCATCGCCTGGGTGTAGTGGTTGACCCGTTCGTGCGGGGTGAAGCGCTCGGCGACATCCCACAGCTGTTTGGCTACTTTCGGCTCGCCGGGATAGCCCTCCTGTGCCACATAGCGCGCCAGCACACGCTTGACGTTGCCGTCGAGGATCGGCGCACGCACGTCCATGCTCAGGCTGGCGATGGCGCCAGCGGTGGAGCGACCAATGCCGGGCAGTTCGCTGAGCGCCTCTACGCTGCGCGGGAACTCACCACCGTGCTCGCGCATGACGATCTGCGCGGTCTTCTGCAGGTTGCGCGCGCGAGTGTAGTAACCCAGGCCGGTCCACAGGTGCAGCACTTCGTCTTCCGGCGCTTCGGCCAGGTCCTTCACGGTCGGCAGCGCGGCCATGAAGCGATCGAAGTAGCCGAGCACGGTGCTGACCTGGGTTTGCTGCAGCATGATTTCCGACACCCAGACGCGATACGGGGTGATGTTCTGCTGCCAGGGCAGATCCTTGCGCCCGTGCTGGTCGTACCAGGCCAGCACGGCGCCGTTGAACTGCTCGGGGCTCATCGGTTGAACAGGCCCTTGAGTGCGTCTTTCAGATCCGGGCTGACCTTGTCGCCGAGCTTCTCTTCCAGCTTCTCGGTCAGCTTGTTGCCGGCCAGGCGTGCGGCGATCTTGCCGAGGCCGTCCTGATCCAGGCGGCAGGCCTTGGCGCCGAGTTCCAGCGGGCCACGGCAGCGCAGCGGCCATTCGATGCCGACGTAGCGCTCGTTGACCTGGCAGGCCGGGTCCGGCATTTCGCGCTGGTCACCTTCCAGGGCGATGCCCACCTTGTAGTCGAGGCCGAGCACGCGCAGGTCGAGGTCGCCGTTGCCGCTGACTGCCAGGCCCGGCACCTGAGCCTTGAGGTCTGGGTTGTGGGCGACGCCGTCGCGTACGCTGAGGCTGCCCTTGAGTTCGCGGAAGGGGGTGTCCTTGCCGGTTGGCGGGTTGCTCAGCGTCTTGCGGTTGAGGGTGGCGATGCCGCGGCACAGCTGCTGTTCGAGGTTTGCGTCGACCAGCACGCCGTCGTTGAGGACGAAGCTGGCATTGCCGTTGAGCGCTTCGATCCAGGCCTTCTGGCTGTTGCCGCGGGTGTTGAATTTGGCATCCAGGTCGAGCAGGCCCTTGATCGGCGACGGCTGATCGTCCTTCTTCAGCAGCGGTTCCAGCGGCATGCGGCTGATGCGTTGTTCCAGGCTCAGCATCGGCTCGGCCTGGCGCACGTCGATGCGACCGCTGCTGACGAAGCTTCCGCCCTGCAGTTTGCCGCGCGCCTCTTCCACGGTGATCAGGCCGCCACGGCCATTGGCCTTGAGATTGACGTCGCTGAGCTGATGCTTATCGTAGGTGAGCTGGGCGAGGCTGAGCGCCAGTTGCAGGTCGAGCTTGCGCAGCTGGTCCACTGGCAGCACTTTCTCGTCGCTCCAGGCCTGCTGGGTGGGTTTGTTGGGCAGTGGGGTGGAGCCGTCCTTGCCGGCGCCGGCGATGCTGTCCTTGATCTCCGCCTTGCGTGCGGCTGCGGCGCTGTCTTGGGTTTTGGGCGGCAGGTAGCGGTTCAGATCGAGCTTGTCACCCTTGAGGTCAGCGCGCAGGGCCTGTTTGGCGAAGTCGGTGACGCCGAGGTTGCCGCTGAAGGTGCTGCCGTCGAGCTTGAGGTTGAGTTCTTCGAGCATCATGCCCTTGCTCGACCCATTGAGGCGGCTGACAAGTTCGAACTGGTTGAGGCTATCGCTGGCCTGCATGGCTGGCAGTTCGACGCCGACACCTTCGAGGAACTCACGCAGGTTGAGCGAGGCGATGGACAGGCCGCCGGAAATCTTGGCGTCCTTGTCCAGCTCGCGCGCCTTGATTTCGCCTAGGGCGCGCAGCTGGTTGGCGGAGAGCTTGAGGCCATTCCACTCGGCAACGTTGGCGGCCAGGTCGACCAGCAGTTGGCCCTGGGCGGAGAAATTCAGGGTCTTGCCCTTGAGCGGCTCGCCCGAGGCTTCGCCAGCCAGTTTGAGGTCTTCGAACTGGTAGCGTTTGAGCGCGCGGTCGAAACGCAGCTGGCCTTCAACCTCGCTGCGTGCGCGCAGCACTGGCTGGTTGGTGCCGAAGAAGGCACTGAGCTTGACCGGGATACTGGCGCCTTCGCGGATGGCGCCGGTTTTCAGCTCGATATTCTCGACGGTGAATTGCTGGCCTTTCTGCGCGTCGCTGTAGTCGATGCGCGAGTTGCTCAGGGTCAGGCTGTCGATATCCAGCTTGACCGGCTGGCCGGCTGGTTTGTCACTCGGCTGGCTTGGCGGCGTTTCTTCGCTCGGCGCCGGCTCGCTGGGCGTTTGCTGTGGCGCACTGGCCTGGGCCGGGCGGCCAACGCCTTCCCAGTTGCCATGGCCTTTGTCGTCACGCTGCAGGTTGAGGTTGAGGCCATCGACGCGGATGTCGCTCATCTGCACTTCCTTGCGCAGCAACGGCATCACGCGGACGGAAAGGCCGATCATGCGCAGGTCGGCGAACGGTTTGTCCGGGGTGTCGGCGCTGGCCAGGGTGGCGTCGGTCAGCTCCAGGCCCAGCCAGGGGAACAGGCTCCAGCCGATGTCGCCCCTGAGCTGCAGCTCGAGGTTGGCCTTGTCGCGGGCGATCTGGCGGATCTCGTCCTTGTAGTCGTTGGGGTCGAACAGATGAGTCAAGGCGAACAGCAGCGCCACTACGATCAGCAGCAAGCCGAGAAAGAAAAGGCCCAGAATCTTGCCTAACGCTTTCATGAACGGGTCCTTGGTTTCGAGAGCTGGAATGGCGGTGTGCAGAAGACTGCCGATTATAGCGTCATGCCGCCATGTCCAGGCGCCTGCTTGAGGCGCTGAACATGGATCGGCTCGAGCTTGGATCGGAATAGGTTCGAGCGGTTCCCCGCAGCTGCGCCGTGCCGCGGATTGGCAGTTGTATCGACGCCATCTATCACGCAATAGATGAGGTCTTTTGAGTTTTTGCGTAAAAAGCAAAAAATCTGCATAAATTGATAAAAATTGACTTCTTGCGCGGCGATTTGTCGCGCCCCGGTGCTACTCTCCGCAAGCTTTTACCTCGGCGAGTCTATGCGATTGCCCTTGCTTGCTCGTAACCATAAGAAGAGACCTACTCTATGACTGACGCCTTTGTATTGGACGGAGATGTGGCGAAGCCTGCATTTCTGTCCAAGGAGCGCATCATCGCGCGCCCCGGTTTCAACCGTTGGTTGGTTCCGCCAGCCGCTCTCGCCATTCACCTGTGTATCGGCATGGCCTACGGCTTCTCGGTATTCTGGTTGCCGCTGTCGAAGGCGGTCGGTATCACCGCTGCCACGGCCTGTGCCCCGGAAATGGGCTTCTTCGAGCAGATTTTCGCCAGCAACTGCGACTGGCAGATCTCCATGCTCGGCTGGATCTACACCCTGTTCTTCGTTTTCCTCGGCTGCTCGGCTGCCATTTGGGGTGGCTGGCTGGAACATGCTGGCCCGCGCAAGGCGGGCGTGGTCTCCGCGCTGTGCTGGTGCGGCGGTCTGCTGATTTCCGCGCTGGGTATCTATACCCACCAGATCTGGCTGCTATGGCTGGGCTCGGGGGTAATCGGTGGTATCGGTCTCGGCCTGGGTTACATCTCGCCGGTTTCGACCCTGATCAAGTGGTTCCCGGACAAGCGCGGCATGGCCACCGGCATGGCGATCATGGGCTTCGGCGGTGGTGCGATGGTCGGTGCGCCGCTGGCGGCGATTCTGATGAATCACTTCGCGTCGGCTGAAGGCGTGGGCGTATGGCAGAGCTTCGTGGTCATGGCGGTGATCTACTTCATCTTCATGATGGGTGGTGCGCTGTCCTACCGCGTACCGCCGACCGGCTGGAAACCGGCAGGCTGGACCGCGCCGGCAGCCAAGGCCAACAACGCGATGATCACCAAGGGTCACGTACACGTGAACACCGCGTGGAAGACCCCGCAGTTCTGGCTGGTCTGGGCCGTGCTGTGCCTGAACGTGTCGGCGGGTATCGGCATCATCGGCATGGCTTCGCCGCTGCTGCAGGAAGTCTTCGCCGGCAAGCTGATCGGTGTCGACCTGGCTTTCAACGAGCTCAGCTCTGCGCAGCTGGTCGAGATCGCCGCCATCGCTGCGGGCTTCACCGGTCTGCTCAGCCTGTTCAACATCGGCGGCCGCTTCTTCTGGGCTTCCTGCTCGGACTTCATCGGGCGCAAGGGCACCTACTTCGTGTTCTTCGGTCTGGGCTTCGCGCTCTACGCTTCGGTGCCGATGCTCGGTCAACTGGGTAGCCTGGCGCTGTTCGTGCTGGCGTTCTGCATCATCCTGTCGATGTACGGCGGCGGCTTCGCCACTGTGCCGGCCTACCTGGCCGACCTGTTCGGTACGCAGATGGTCGGCGCGATCCATGGTCGCCTGCTGACTGCCTGGGCGGTGGCTGGTGTGCTCGGCCCGGTGCTGGTCAACTACCTGCGCGAGTACCAGCTGAGCATCGGTGTGGAGAAGGCTGCGGCCTACGACATCACCCTGTACATCCTTGCCGGTCTGCTGGTGCTGGGCTTCATCTGCAACGCCCTGGTGCGTCCGGTGGCGCCTAAGTACTTCATGACCGAGGCCGAGCTGGCCGCCGAGCGCGCCCATGGCGAGAAGTCGGCGCCGGCAGCGAGCGAGCTGGAGTGGTCGGCTGATCCGTCGAGCAAGCCGGTGGCAGTTGCCGCCTGGCTGGTGGTGGGTATTCCGCTGGCCTGGGGTGTGTGGATCACCCTGCAGAAGACCGTCGTGCTGTTCCAGTAACGCCGTGCTTGTGGAAAAGCCCGCTCAGGCCTCGCGCCTGCGCGGGCTTTTTCGTTTCTGCCCGTCCGACCATCGCCGGTAGCCGTTGCCGCCCCGGCACGCCTATAATGCTGGCCTTTTTCCGTTAGTAATTCGTGGAGCTGGTGATGGCCGAACGTACGGCATTCGTCGAGCGCAACACCCTGGAGACCCAGGTCAAGGTCTCGATCAACCTGGATGGCACCGGTAAGGCGCGCTTCGATATCGGTGTGCCCTTTCTCGAGCACATGCTCGACCAGATCGCCCGTCATGGTCTGATCGACCTCGATATCGAGTGCAAGGGCGATCTGCATATCGACGACCACCACACCGTCGAGGACGTCGGCATTACCCTCGGCCAGGCCTTCACCAAGGCCATTGGCGACAAGAAGGGCATGACTCGTTACGGCCATTCCTATGTGCCGCTGGACGAAGCGCTGTCGCGCGTGGTGATCGACTTCTCCGGTCGCCCGGGCCTGCAGATGCACGTGCCGTTCACCCGTGCGGTGGTCGGCAACTTCGATGTCGATCTGTTCCAGGAGTTCTTCCAGGGCTTCGTCAACCACGCGCTGGTGTCGCTACACATCGACAATCTGCGTGGGCACAACACCCACCACCAGATCGAGACTGTGTTCAAGGCCTTCGGCCGCGCGCTGCGCATGGCCGTGGAACTGGACCCGCGCATGGCCGGGCAGATGCCGTCGACCAAGGGCTGCCTGTAAATGCAGACGGTAGCCGTAATCGACTATGGCATGGGCAACCTGCACTCGGTGGCCAAGGCGCTGGAGCATGTAGGTGCCGGCCGCGTGCTGGTGACCTCGGACGCCAAGGTGATTCGCGAGGCCGACCGCGTGGTGTTCCCCGGTGTCGGTGCGATCCGCGACTGCATGGCCGAGATCAGGCGCCTGGGCTTCGACGAGTTGGTGCGCGAGGTCAGCGCCGACCGTCCGTTCCTCGGTATCTGCGTCGGCATGCAGGCGCTGCTCGAGCACAGCGAGGAGAACGACGGCGTCGATTGCATCGGTCTGTTCCCCGGCCAGGTACGCTTCTTCGGCAAGGACCTGACCGAGGATGGCGAGCGTCTGAAGGTGCCGCACATGGGCTGGAACGAAGTGGCGCAGGCGGTCAAACACCCGCTGTGGCACGACATCCCGGACAATGCGCGCTTCTACTTCGTGCACAGCTACTACATCGAGGCCGGCAAGCCGCAACAGGTGGTCGGTCGCGGCCACTACGGCAAGGACTTCGCCGCCGCACTGGCCGAGGGCTCGCGCTTCGCCGTGCAGTTCCACCCGGAGAAGAGCCATACCCATGGCCTGCAGCTGCTGCAGAACTTCGCCGCCTGGGATGGGCGCTGGTAATGGCCCGCAGCAAGGTCCCCAGTCTCGCGCTTGAGCCTGCCCAGGAGCAGGCCGCGCTGCTGATGCTGAAGCACTTTCTCGATGAGCGTTTCGAGCTGCAGCTGGGCACCTTCGAAGTGCAGGAAGTCCTCGACCAGATCACCCGCGAGCTGGCGCCGCACTATTACAACAAGGCGATTCTCGATGTGCAGGCGCACCTGAAAGACAGGTTCGAAAGCATCGAGAGCGACCTCTGGGCGCTCGAAAAGAGCTGAGCGCCTTACCGAATTCAAACTTGAGCAGGTTCAACCGATGCTGATTATCCCCGCTATCGATCTGAAGGACGGCGCCTGCGTGCGTCTGCGTCAGGGCCGTATGGAAGACTCCACGGTGTTTTCCGATGACCCGGTGAGCATGGCTGCCAAATGGGTCGAGGGTGGCTGCCGTCGTCTGCATCTGGTCGACCTGAACGGCGCATTCGAAGGGCAGCCGGTCAACGGCGAAGTGGTCACCGCCATCGCCAAGCGCTACCCGACCCTGCCGATCCAGATCGGCGGCGGCATCCGTACCCTGGAAACCATCGAGCACTACGTGCGGGCTGGCGTCAGCTACGTGATCATCGGCACCAAGGCCGTGAAAGAGCCGGAGTTCGTCACCGAGGCGTGCAAGGCCTTCCCCGGCAAGGTCATCGTCGGCCTGGACGCCAAGGACGGTTTCGTCGCCACCGACGGCTGGGCGGAAGTGTCCAGCGTGCAGGCTACCGATCTGGCCAAGCGCTTCGAGGCCGATGGCGTGTCTGCCATCGTTTATACCGACATCGCCAAAGACGGCATGATGCAGGGCTGCAACGTCGAAGCCACCGCCGCGTTGGCCGCTGCCAGCCGCATTCCGGTGATCGCCTCCGGCGGCATCCACAACCTCGGCGATATCGAGAAGCTGCTGTTGGCGCGCTCGCCCGGCATCATCGGCGCCATCACCGGCCGCGCGATCTACGAAGGCACCCTGGATGTGGCCGAGGCGCAGAGCTTCTGCGACAGCTTCAAGGGTTAACAGGCTGTTGAAAAACTACCTGCGTTGCCATTGCTGCGTTAAAAACAGCCTCGTGCGCGAGTCCGATCAAAATGCTCATTTACAACACGTAAACTGCGCTTTTTCGGCTGTTTTTGTGGGGCCGCCATCGGTATTGCACTGGCTGCCTCGCCTACGTTTTTCAACGGCCTGTTAAGCCGTAGGGCGGGTGAAACCCGCCGCAATTGACGCAATCTTTATCGGTGGGTTGCACCCACCCTACGGGAGCTCCGTATGGCACTGGCTAAACGCATTATCCCCTGCCTCGACGTGGACAACGGCCGCGTGGTCAAGGGCGTCAAGTTCGAGAACATCCGCGACGCCGGTGATCCGGTGGAGATCGCTCGCCGCTACGATGAGCAGGGCGCCGACGAGATCACCTTCCTCGACATTACCGCCAGCGTCGATGGCCGCGACACCACCCTGCACACCGTCGAGCGCATGGCCAGCCAGGTGTTCATCCCGCTGACCGTCGGTGGCGGCGTGCGTACGGTGCAGGACATTCGCAACCTGCTCAATGCCGGCGCCGACAAGGTGTCGATCAACACCGCTGCGGTGTTCAATCCCGAGTTCGTCGGCGAGGCTGCCGCGCGTTTCGGCTCGCAGTGCATCGTCGTCGCCATCGACGCCAAGCGTGTGTCTGCGCCGGGTGAGCCGGGCCGCTGGGAGATCTTCACCCATGGCGGGCGCAAGCCGACCGGCCTGGATGCCGTGGCGTGGGCGCGCAAGATGGAAGACCTGGGCGCCGGTGAGATCCTGCTGACCAGCATGGATCAGGACGGTGTGAAGAGCGGTTACGACCTCGGTGTGACCCGCGCCATCAGCGAGGCCGTGCGCGTGCCGGTGATCGCCTCTGGTGGCGTCGGTAACCTGCAGCACCTGGCCGACGGCATCCTCGAAGGCAAGGCCGATGCCGTGCTGGCCGCGAGCATCTTCCACTTCGGCGAGTACACCGTGCCGGAAGCCAAGGCCTATTTGGCCAGTCGCGGTATCGTGGTGCGCTAAGGCTCCGGCCTGTTCGGGCCACGCTCGTGGCCCGTTGATCGCTCGACAGAGCCGGTAACGAAAGCTGCGGGCGAGTCGACGGCAAAGTGCCAGCGATGCGGCTAAAATCTCCCGCCATTCCTGAATCCTATGCCTCTGCTTCTGGCGGATGGCATTCCCTTGCCGAACTTTCCGACACGGAGTCCCCATGTTCCTTCTTCGATTCGTGACCATACTGGCCCTGGCGTGTGGCCTCAGCCTCGCGCGCGCTGAACCGCTGGTGCTGCTCACGGAGAATCTGCCCCCCTTCAACATGTCGGTCGCCGGCACCAACTATGCCCGTGACGATGGCGTGACGGGCATCAGCTCGGACATCCTGCGCGCGGTGTGCGAGCGTGCTCAGGTCCAGTGCCAGCAGATCTTGCGCTTCCCCTGGCAGCGTGTTTACCAGCAGACGCTGGACGATGCGGGCTACGGGCTGTTTTCCACCGCGCGTACCGCAGAGCGTGAAGGGCTGTTCAAGTGGGTGGGGCCGATCGCCAGCAACGAATGGGTGCTATTCAGCAAGGGTGACAGTTCGATCCAGTTGAACAGTCTCGACGATGCACGGCGTTACCGTATCGGTGGCTATAAAGGTGATGCCAAGACCCAGTTCCTGCTCGATCGTGGTCTGGAGGTACAGACGGCATTGCGTGACAGCGAGAACGTCAAGAAGCTGGAAAGGGGCCAGATCGATTTATGGGTTACCTCCAATCAGGCGGGGCGTTTCGTCGCGCGCCAGGAGGGCCTGGAGAATCTCAAGGTGGTGCAGAATCTGCACACTGCCGATCTCTACCTGGCGCTCAACCTGCAGACTCCTGACGAGCTGGTGCAGAAGTTGCAAAGTGCACTGGACTCGCTGCGGGCCGAGGGTGCGTTGAGGAGTATCGAGGCGCGCTACTGAGGCACACTGCCAGTAATCGCTGGGCCGGGGAGGGCGTGGCGGTTATCCTGAGGTGGTCTGCCTTTTCATAGAAAGAGAAATGTCATGTTCAAACGTCTGCTAATCGCGTTCGCTGGCACCCTTATGGTGCTCGCTGGCGCGGTGCGCGCCGAAGTGGACCCGAACTACAGCGTGGTCCTGCTGACCGAGAATTTCCCGCCTTACAACATGGCGATCAACGGCAAGAACTTCGCTCAGGAAGACAATATCGATGGCATCGCCGTGGATGTGGTCAGAGAGATGTTCAAGCGTGCCGGGGTCAAGTACAGCCTGACCCTGCGTTTCCCCTGGGATCGTATCTACAAGCTGGCCCTGGAAAAACCGAACTACGGCGTGTTCGTCACCGCGCGCCTGCCGGAGCGTGAGCAACTGTTCAAGTGGGTTGGCCCGATCGGTCCTGATGACTGGGTAATGCTGGCCAAGGGTGACAGTTCGATCAACCTGGCCAGCCTGGATGAGGCCAAGCAGTATCGCATTGGGGCCTACAAGGGCGACGCCATCTCCGAGTATCTGGTCGACAAGGGTGTGGAGCACAGCACCTCATTGCGTGACCAGGAAAATGCCCGCAAGCTGATGGCCGGGCAGATCGATCTATGGGCCACCGGTGATCCTGCCGGCCGCTACCTGGCCAAGCAGGAGGGTATCTCCGGTCTGCGCACCGTGTTGCGCTTCGACAGTGCCGAGCTTTACCTGGCGCTGAACAAGGAAATGCCTGACGAGATCGTTGCCAAGCTACAGGCAGCGCTGGATCAGATGCGCGCCGAAGGCTTTGTCGACGAGACGCTGAACAACTACCTGTAAGCACCGAACACGCGACCGGCCACGAGCCGGTCGCTTGCCATGGATGGCAAAGCCACTGAGTGCCAATGACCGGGCTCAGGCCCATGCAAGGATGTCGCTAGCCATAACCAAAATCATGCGAGCGGTACGTCTTATGCTGAATACTCTGAAGAAAAGCCTGTTTGTCACCTTGTTCATGCTCTGCGGTTCCGCGTACGCGGAGTTGCCCCAGGATTACAAGGTGGTGCTGCTGACCGAGAATTTCCCGCCCTTCAACATGGCGGTGGACGACAAGAACTTCGCCCGTGACGACGGTATCGATGGCATCAGTGCCGACATCGTGCGCGAGATGTTCAAGCGTGCCGGCATCGACTACACCCTGACCCTGCGTTTTCCCTGGGATCGCCTCTATCGCCTGACGCTGGAAAAACCCAACTACGGGCTGTTCTCCACCACCTATACCGAGGAGCGCAAGCCGCTGTTCAAATGGGTCGGCCCGATCGCCAAGACCGGCTGGGTGTTGCTCGCCGCGCCGGGTAACGACATCAAGGTGTCGACTCTGCAGGACGCTGCCAAATATCGCATCGGTGCCTACAAGAACGATGCGGTCAGCCAGAATCTGGAGAGCCAGGGCCTGGAGCCGATCAACGCCCTGCGTGACCAGGAGAACGTGAAGAAGCTGGTGCGCGGGCAAATCGACCTGTGGGCCACCACCGACCCGGTGGGGCGTTATCTGGCCAAGCAGGAAGACGTCACCGGCCTCAATACCGTGCTGCGTTTCAGGGATGCCGAGCTGTACCTGGCGCTGAACAAGGATACCCCGGACGAGGTGGTGCAGCGTCTGCAGAAGGCTCTGGATGAGCTGCGCAGCGAAGGCTTCATCGACGACATTACCGAGAACTATCTGTAAAACCGTAGGGTGTCGCGGTGCCGCCTAGGCCGTGCGCACCAGCCGTGACGCTGGTGCCAGCCTAGGTGCGCACGGCGCACCCTACGGGCTTCGCCAAAGAAAAAGCCCGGACAGTTGTCCGGGCTTTTTCGTATGGCCTGCTGGCTCAGTTGCCGCGTGTAACGCTCAGGCCCTTGAGCAGGTTGAGGGCCTGGCTCAGCTGGTAGTCGTCGTCCTGCGGGCGCTCGGCGCGTGCTGCCTGGGCAGCCTTGCTCGGGCGATCAGCGCCGCCGTTGCCATTGCCCAGGTGGCCCTGCAGGTCGGCTTCCTTGATGCCTTCACTGTCCTGCTCGCGGGTGAGCTTGGCGCGCGCCACTTCGATGTCCGGGACGATGCCCTGAGCCTGGATCGAGCGGCCGTTGGGCGTGAAATACAGGGCGGTGGTCAGCTTCAGCGCGCGGTCGTTGTTCAGCGGCAGTACGGTCTGTACCGAACCCTTGCCGAAGCTGTCGGTGCCCATCAGTACAGCGCGTTTGTGATCCTGCAGCGCACCGGCGACGATCTCCGAAGCAGAGGCGCTGCCGCCATTGATCAGCACCACCAGCGGTACGCCTTCGCTGGCGTCGGCCGGGTCGGCGTTGAAACGCAGTTCGGAATTGGCCAGGCGGCCTTCGGTGTAGACGATCAGGCCGCTCTTGAGGAAGTGGTCGGTGACTTCCACGGCTGCCTGCAGCACGCCGCCCGGGTTGTTGCGCAGGTCCATGACCAGGCCGCGCAGTTTCTTGTTGCCGTTGTCCTGGCGCAGTTTGGTCAGCGCCTTGCCGACCTCTTCGCCGGTATTGACCTGGAATTGCGAGATACGCAGATAGCCGTAGCCGTCTTCGAGCATCTGGCTCTTCACGCTGCGCACCTTGATCACCGCGCGGGTCAGGGTCAGGTCGAACGGGCGACCGCCATCACGCACCAGCGTCAGCTCGATCGTGCTACCGGCCTTGCCGCGCATCTTGTCCACTGCTTCCATCATCGACAGACCCTTGGTCGGCTGGCCGTCGATCTTGACGATCAGGTCGCCGGGCTGGATGCCGGCCTTCGATGCCGGCGTATCGTCGATGGGCGAGACCACCTTGACGAAGCCATCCTCCATGCCGACCTCGATGCCCAGGCCGCCGAACTCGCCGCTGGTGCTTTCCTGCAGTTCGGCGAAGGCTTCCGGCTCGAGGTAGGCCGAGTGCGGGTCGAGGTTGCTGAGCATGCCCTTGATGGCATTCTCCAGCAGGGTCTTGTCGCTCACCGGCTCGACGTAGGCTGCCTTGATGCGGTCCATCACCTCGGCGAAGGTGCGCAGATCATCCAGCGGCAACGGAGCCTTGCCGCTTGCCGCCGCTGCCGGCGCGGGGGCAGGCTCGGCGGCGTGCAGGGCTGGAGCGCCGAGCAGCAGCCCGAGGGCCAGGGCCAGGCAGGTGGGGCGGAAGCGATGAGACATGAAGACAACTCCTAGTTAAATTAGGCGCAGGCGCCACCAGGCTGCTGAAAAACTACCTGCGTTGGCAATACTGCGTTAAAAACGGCCTCAGAATGCTCATTTACAGCTCGTAAATTGCGCTTCTTCGGCCGTTTTTGCCTTGTCTTGCCGGCCTCGCTTACGTTTTTCAAAAACTTGGTTATCCCTGCGCGCGGCACCACTGTGCCGGGTCACTCGGGCGACCGTTCTGGCGAATGGCGAAGTACAGTGCCGATGTTTCCTGGCCACCGCTGCTACCTACGGTGGCGATGGGATCGCCGGCCTTTACCACGTCTCCGGCATTCTTGAGCAGGTTCTGGTTGTGGCCATACAGGCTCAGATAACCGTTGCCATGGTCGAGAATGACCAACAGACCGGCGCCACGCAACCAGTCGGCGAATACCACGCGACCACCATGCACGGCGCGTACCTGACTGCCAGCGGGCGCACCGATCAACACGCCATCCCACTTAGTACGAGCGTCGCCGCCGCGAGGGGTTCCGTAGCGTGCTACCAATCGGCCATCGACCGGCCACGGCAACTTGCCGCGTGCGCTGGCGAAAGGCCCGCCGTAGACGGCACCGGATGTCACCAACGGGCCGCTTGGCTGGCTGGGCTGCTGGCCTGGCCGCGCCTGCTCTGCCTGCTGCGCGGCCAGGGCGCGCTTGCGCGCCTCTTCGGCCTCGCGCGCCTGGCGGGCCAGGGTTTCTTCGATGGTCTTCAGTACGCGACCCAGCTCTGCTTGTTCCTGCTGGCGCGCCTTGAGTCGCTGATCACGGGTGGCGAAGTCGCGGTTGAGCTTGGCCAGGGCCTGCTGGCGTTCCTTGCGCGCTTCGGCGAGCTTGGCGTGGCGCTCATCCAGGCCCGCTTTCTGCGCCTGCAGCTGGGCTTGGTGGCTGTTTATTTCCTGCTCGACGTTGGCCAATTGGCGCAGGGTCTCGTTGAACGCGGCGAGCTGTTCGAGACGCGCCTGGCTGAGGTAGTCGTAGTAGGTGAGGGTGCGTGAGAATTTTTCCGGGTTCTGCTGGTTGAGCAGCAGCTTGACGTATTCCTGGCGGCCGCTCTGATAGGCCGCGCGGGCCTGGATAGCGATCAGCCGTTGCTGTTCACTGCGCGCGCCCTGAAGTTTTTTTTTCTCCTGATCCAGGCGCTGGATTTCCTGCTCGCTGCCCTTGAGCTCGCGCTGCAGTTCCTTGACCTGGTTTTCCAGGTCGCCCATCTCGGTCTCGGTCTTCTTCAGCTGCTGCTGCACGCCGGATTTCTCCTGCTGCAGTTTCTCCAGCAGCTTCTTCAGCTCGGCAACGTCCTGGCGCGCGGCTTCCAGCTGGCGCTGGGTATCGGCGCGCTGATCGGCGATGGCCGGAGCGATCAGGCTGCTGAGCAGAATCAGGGCAAGTATGCGAAGCATGGGCGGGGCGATACCTGGCGGAGTAGCGAATGGCGCTTAGTATGCCTAAAAAACCGGCGGCAAGCTGCAAGCCACAAGCAGCTAGAAGAGCGAACGTGACGCGTAGCCCGGATGCAATCCGGGGGGAGATTCCCCGGATTGCATCCGGGCTACGATGCTTGCGTCTTATTGCAGCTCGACGATGGTCTTGCCGGTCATCTCGGCCGGTTGTTCCAGGCCCATCAGCTTGAGCAGGGTCGGCGCCACGTCGGCCAGCACGCCACCTTCGCGAATGCGCGCTGGGCGTTTGCCGACATAGATGAACGGCACCGGCTCGCAGGTGTGGGCAGTGTGCGCCTGGCCGGTGCACTCGTCTTCCATCTGCTCGACGTTGCCGTGGTCGGCGGTGATCAGCGCTTCGCCGCCGACCTTTGCCAGCGCCTCGGTGATGCGGCCGACGCAGCTGTCGAGGGTTTCCACGGCCTTGACCGCCGCCTCGAACACGCCGGTATGGCCGACCATGTCGCCGTTGGCGTAGTTGACGATGATCACGTCATAGCGCTGGTTCTCGATGGCATCGACGATCCTGTCGGTGACTTCCGGCGCGCTCATTTCCGGTTTGAGGTCGTAGGTGGCGACGTTTGGCGAGGGGATGAGGATGCGTTCTTCGCCCTCGAACGGCTCTTCGCGGCCGCCGGAGAAGAAGAAGGTGACGTGGGCGTATTTCTCGGTTTCGGCGATGCGCAGCTGGGTCTTGCCGTTCTTCGCCAGGTATTCGCCGAGCACGTTGGTCAAGGCTTCCGGAGCGAAGGCACTGGGGGCCGGGATGCTCGCCGCGTACTGGGTGAGCATGACGAAGCCGACCTGCGGTGCACGCTTGCGCTCGAATTCCTTGAAACCAGGCTCGACGAAGGCGCGGGTCAGCTCGCGGGCGCGGTCGGCGCGGAAGTTCATGAACACCACGGCGTCGCCATCCTCCACCTGCACCGGTGTACCGATGGTGGTGGCCTTGACGAATTCGTCGCTCTCGCCGCGTTCGTAGGCGGCCTGCAGGCCTGCCACGGCGGTGGCGGCGTTGAACTGGCCGGCGCCGTCGACGATCAGGTGGTAGGCCTGCTCGACGCGATCCCAGCGGTTGTCGCGGTCCATGGCGAAGTAGCGGCCGGTGAGGCTGGCGATGCGGCCCTTGCCGAGGCGGGCGAAGGCGGCATCGAGCAGCTCGATCGACGGCTGCGCGCTTTTCGGCGGTGTGTCGCGGCCGTCGAGGAAAGCGTGCAGGTAGATCTTATCGGCACCGCGCTTGGCGGCCAGTTCGGCCATGGCGACGATGTGATCCTGGTGGCTGTGTACGCCGCCATCGGAGAGCAGGCCGAGGATGTGCACGGCCTTGCCGGCGGCCACTGCTTTGTCGACGGCCTGGTTGATGGTGGCGTTATCGAAGAATTCGCCGTCGCGAATCGCCTTGGTCACGCGGGTGAAGTCCTGGTACACCACGCGGCCGGCACCGAGGTTCATATGGCCGACTTCGGAGTTACCCATCTGCCCGTCCGGCAGGCCGACGTCCATACCGCTGCCGGAGATCAGGCCGTGCGGGTAGGTGGCGCGCAGGCGGTCGTAGACCGGCGTGCTGGCGGCGTGGATGGCGTTGTACTCGGGTTTGTCGCTGTGACCGAAGCCGTCGAGGATGATCAGAACCAAGGGTTTTGGCGTGGCACTCATTGAACTGGCTCGCTCTGCGTCTGAGGGGGCAAGGAAACAGCCCGGCATTTTAGGGCCAAGCGCCTGGCGCGTCACTGCCAGACGGGGTTTGGCCGACCTGTGGGGCTGTGTATACTGGCCGGCATTTTACCGTCCTGGGCCATATAGATGTTCGCCAACCTGATTGAATTCATCATCAACCACTACGTACTGAGTGGAATGTTCGCCGTTCTGCTGGTGTTGCTGATCGTCACCGAAATGCGCAAGGGCGGGCAGAGCCTGTCGAGCCGCGAGCTCACCGCGCTGGTCAACAGCGACAAGGGCGTTGTGCTCGACGTGCGCGCGCAGAAGGACTTCTCCGCCGGGCATATCGTCGATTCGCTGCACATCCCTTACGACAAGGTGGTGGCACGTATCGCCGAGCTGGAAAAGCACAAGGCCAAGACCATCGTCGTCGTCGACGCCATGGGTCAGCATGCTGGCAGCGTCGCCCGCGAGCTGAAGAAAGCCGGTTTTACCGCCGCCAAGCTGTCCGGTGGCATCGCTACCTGGCGTGGCGACAACCTGCCGCTGGTGAAGTGACATGACCAGCGTGGTCGTCTACTCCAGCGACTGGTGTCCCTACTGCATGCGCGCCAAGCAGCTGCTGGCCAGCAAAGGGGTGGACTTCGAGGAAATTCGCGTCGACGGCCAGCCGGCCATCCGCGCGGAGATGACCCGCAAGGCTGGTCGCACCTCGGTGCCGCAAATCTGGATCGGCAGCACCCATGTGGGTGGCTGTGACGACCTCTACGCCCTGGAGCGCGCCGGCAAGCTCGACGCCCTGCTGCAGAGCCCCGCTTGAAACCTCAACGTTAAGGAAGGCAAACGCCATGACCGAGCAAGCCAACAGCGGCGCAGCCGCTGCCGATTCGCAGAATCCGCAATTTTCCCTGCAGCGCATCTACGTCAAGGACCTGTCCTTCGAAGCGCCGAAGAGCCCGGAAATCTTCCGCCAGGAGTGGACGCCGAGTGTCGGTCTGGATCTGAACACCCGCCAGAAGGCCCTGGAAGGCGACTTCCACGAGGTGGTGCTGACTCTGTCGGTGACAGTCAAGAACGGCGAAGAAGTCGCCTTCATCGCCGAAGTGCAGCAAGCGGGCATCTTCCTGATCAAGGGCCTGGACGCTGCCTCGATGAGCCACACCCTCGGTGCCTTCTGCCCGAACATCCTGTTCCCGTACGCCCGTGAAGCGCTGGACAGCCTGGTGATCCGCGGTTCGTTCCCGGCCCTGATGCTGTCGCCGGTGAACTTCGACGCGCTGTACGCCCAGGAGCTGCAGCGCATGCAGCAAGCCGGCGAAACCACTGCTCACTAAGTGCTCGGTTCGCTTGCATGAAAAAGCGCCCCTCGGGGCGCTTTTTTGTGTCCGCTCGCGGCCTTAGTCGGCGCCAGCGAAGCCGTTCTGCCGCCAGGCCTCGTAAACGGTGACGGCCACGGTATTGGACAGGTTCAGGCTGCGGCAACCGGCGCGCATCGGCAGGCGTACGCGTTGCTCCGGCGGCAGCGCGTTACGTACGTCCTCGGGCAGGCCACGGCTTTCCGGGCCGAACAGAAACGCGTCGCCGGGCTGGTAGGCGATCTCGTGGAACGGCTGCGAGCCCTTGGTGGTGAAGGCGAACAGGCGCGGCTGGCCAAGGCTGTCGAGGCAGCTCTGCAGGTCCGGGTGACGCTTGAGGGTGGCGTATTCGTGATAATCCAGGCCGGCGCGACGCAGGCGCTTGTCGTCCAGTTCGAAGCCTAGCGGCTCGATCAGGTGCAGCTGGCAGCCGCTGTTGGCGCACAGCCTGATAATGTTGCCGGTATTGGGCGGAATTTCCGGTTGAAAGAGGATGACGTGGAACATGCAACACTCCGAGCGCTGGGACGAGCGCCATTCTACGCCGCCAGAAGATCCACGGCCGCGTTTGCGCTGGCGTTTCGTGGCATCGGTGATGCTGATCGCCTTTCTCGTCGGCATGATGATCGGCCGCGTGTTCGATCCACCACGTCTGCGTATCGAGGATGCCGAGGCCTGGGAACAGGGGTTGCAGCTCTGGTTCAACCGTGAGCCACAGGCGCAGGCCGAACATGTCGACGGCGCCCTGGTGTATCGCTACGAGGATGCCTACGGGCGGGTGCGTGAGGGGCAATTGAAACTGCCGCTGGGGCTGGTGAACTGGCGCGTGGAGCGCGACGGACGGGATCTGCTGCTGGTGCTGGTGTCACCCCGTCCGCTGGACGGGGAGTGGCGCGGTGCGCAAGAGGATGGACGTTGGCGGGCGCGCCTGACGCTGCGTCCCAAATAAAGAAGGGGATTCCCCGGCCTGCCTGTACCAAGGTCCCCGAAACGGGTGGCGCCGTGCTCATTGGCAGAGCAGCGGCGCGTTACACATGACGCGCGGTGGCGTCGAATAAAGAAGGGGATTCCCCGGCCTGCCTGTACCAAGGTCCCCGAAACTGGGATTGCCTTAGCATATGCAGGGCGTGTGCCAATTTTATTACCGCAGCGGGAAGGCGCTATTTCGCTGGGTTTGAGGCCCGCGGGCGAGGGCTATGGCGCCAGTTGCGGCGCCACGGTGCACCAGCGTGCAGCGTGATGCACCGCTGGCGCACCACGCTGTTCTGGGGGGCTGGATGGTTGTTCAGCGTGGCAGCAGTTTCAGCGTGCCCTGGCTGTTGGCTTTGACGTCGGCCTCGCTCAGGTGCTGTGGCTGATACTTGCCGACCACATGGGGCGCCGCCTGATCGCCGTAATGCGCGTCGAACGGCACGCCGCTCTGGCCGACGGGAATGCCGCCCAGCGCCTTGTCGGCATCGGCCAGGTCGACCAGCCGTCGGGTGGAAGGACCATAGACCACGGGCCAGGGCGCCGGGCCCACCTTGTGCGAGAGGTTGTTCGGCGTTTCATGGCCGCCTGGTGCGGCAAACGGGCCGACGTTCAGCAGCCAGGCCAGCGGCCGCTGCTGGCCAAGTGCGTGCTGATGGGTGAGGGTATGACCGCGGCCCCAGTTCCAGGCCTCGACATCATTGCCGAGCACGCTGCGTAGATGCGTCAGGCTGGCGTGCCAGGCGTCGGCGACGATCTGTGCGCGGCTTTCGCGTTGCTCGCTGCCTTGGCGATTCCACCAGGGCGAGTCGGCATTGGCGGTCAGGCGTGGCAGGGCAGTGTCGAGCACGCGGGTTTGCAGCAGGCTGTCGAAGAACACCTCGCCCAGCTCGTCGGCCATGGCTTCGCGGGCAAGCTGATAGGTCAGCTGGTTGAACAGGGTAGCGGCCGCGGAATCGAGTGCGTGGTCGCCATTCCACTCGGCCAGTTGTTCCGCCAGTGCGCGCTCCTCATCGGTCGCCGCAGCGGCGCGCAGTTCGTCGAGGATCGGTGCCAGCAGGCGCGGGCCGTAGCCGGTACCGGGGTCGAGCTGCAGTGCCTGGCTGTTGTGCGTATCCCACTTCACCGAGGCGTCGCTCAGGTGCTGGTTCAGGCGCTGGCCACGATCGGGCAGGTTGTAGTAACCGGGAATCTCGATGCCACTGGCCGGTACGGGCTGGTAGTTGGCCGAGAGAATGTAGCCGCGCTCCGGGTTCTCTTCCTGCGGGTTGGCGCTGAAGGGGTGGTAGCCGAGCTTGTCCGCTTCACCGCTGGCGCCATCGAGAATGAAGGTCGGGTTGACCCCGGCCGGGCGCAGCGGCAGCTTGGCTGCGGCCCACCAGCCAATATCACCGCTGGCACTGGCCCAGAGCACATTGAGGCCGGGCGCTTCGATCTTCTCGACGGCGGCGCGGGCCTTGTCCAGGCTGTCGGCGCGGCCCAGCTGGTAGAAGGCGTCGAGCATCGGGTTGTCGGTTTCGAGGAAGGCCCACCACATGGCGATCGGCGTGCTGCCGCTGGTCTGGCCCAGGGCATCGTTGATGATCGGCCCGTGCGGCGAGCGGCGCAGGGTGATCTGCACCGGCTCGACACCTTTGACCCGGATGGTTTCGGTGCGCTGTTCGAGGTCTACCCAGTTGCCCTGGTACCAGACCTGGTTGGCGTTATCCGGATTGACGCGCTCGGCGATCAGGTCGAGGTCGTCGTTCTGGAACATGGTCAGGCTCCAGGCGAAGTTGCGATTGTGGCCGAGCATGGCGCTGGGAATCAGCGCGTGGTGGTAGCCATACAGCTCGTAGCCGGGTGCCTGCAGGTGCGCTTCGTACCAGACGGCAGGCAGCGAGAAGCGAATATGCGGGTCGCCCGCCAGCAGTGGCTTGCCGCTGGCCGTGCGGCTGCCGGATACCACCCAGGCGTTGCTGCCTTCGAACTGCGGCAGGCCGGTGCCCTCCAGGGCGCTGTTGCTGAGTTGAGCGAGGGCGGAAAGGTCTTGCCAGTCGCCGGCGGCCAGGGAGGTGCCGAGCACACCCTGCGGATGCCAGTCGAGATCGAACAGCTCGAGATAGTCCGCGCTCAGCGCATTACGGATATGGGTCATCACCGGTTCGGTGCGCAGGGCTGCGGCGAAGCTGTAGGCCATGTAGCCAGCGATGCTGAGCGTATCGGCCATGGTGAAAGGGCGTGGCTCGATGCCCAGCAGGTCGAACTCCAGCGGACGTGGGCGGCTGGCCTGGTACTGGTTGACCCCTTCGAGATAGTGCTGCAGCGCCTGGGTGGACGGGCTGTTGGCATCCAGTCTGGCGGCGTAGGCATCGGCGTGGCGGCCGATTTCCAGGGTGCGGAACAGGCGGTCGGTGGGCACCAGCTTTTCGCCGAGCACCTCGGCCAGTTCGCCGCGCGCCAGGCGCCGCAGCAGCTCCATCTGGAACAGGCGATCCTGGGCGTGGACGAAACCGAGGGCGCGGTACATGTCCGCTTCATTCTCGGCGCGTATGTGTGGCACGCCGCGTTCGTCGTAGTCGACCGTGACCGGCGCCTGCAGGGCGCCGAGTACCAGCTCGCCATCGCGTTGCGGTTGTTTGTCATGCAGGTACCAGGTCATGCCGCCAGCTGCGGCTGCAATCACCAGCGCAAGGGCGGTCAGGGAACGTTTCATCCAGCGATCCTTATTGTTGTGGGGCAAGCGTGCGCGCATTTTGCTCAGGCGTGTGGGTGTCGGCATTGACCATATGCCTCAATACTGAAAGTCTATGGTCAATATGTGCCAGAGATCGCCATGGTCGATAACGCCTTCGTCGCCCTTACTCATTCCTCGACCCTGCGTCGGCTGCTCTACGAGGCCCTGGCGGCGCTGGGGCTCGACCCGACCGACACCTACCGTCGTGCCTACGCCGGTGTGCCGCTGGCGGCGCCGTTGCTGGAAGCGCGCGAGGAGCACGACAACGCGCCGCGCTTCTGGCAGGCGCTGGAGGGCATCAGCGGTGACGCCGATATCGGCCTGCACCTGGGCGAGGTCATGCAGCCACGGCCGATGGATGTGGTCAGCTATCTGCTGCTGGCGGCTCGGGACCTGCGTCAGGGCTTGCAAGCCTTCGTGCGCTTCCAGCACATCCTCTCCGGCGGTTTTGCCGCGCGACTGCAGGAGCAGGGAGACGAGGCGCACCTAGTGATCGATCTCAACTACCGCGAGGTTGGCTCGCTGCGTCAGCAGATGGAGTGCCTGGCCGTGCTGCTGAGCAAGATGCTGGCGTCGGCCGCTGGCGGCGAGTTGCCGTTGATGGGCGTCGAGTTTCGCCACCGGGCGCCGCGCAAGCTTGCCGAACATCGCCGTCTGCTCGGTGTCGAACCGCGGTTCTCGCGCCCCCACGACGTGCTGATCCTGCCGCGTGCGCTGCTCTCGCGGCCTTCGCGCAGCGCCAGCCCGCGGCTGTTCGAGGTGCTCAGCGAAGAAGCCGAGAAGCAGTTGGCAGAGTTGGTGGAGAACCAGTTGCTGGCGCGGGTGCGCTACTGGCTGGAAGTCAATCTGGGCGGTACGACCTGCAGCCTGGAGGCCTGTGCACTGGCGCTGGGCAGCAATCGCGGTGCCTTGCAGCGTTCGCTGAGCGAGCAGGGCAGCAGTTTTCGCGCACTGCATGATGAGGTGCGGCGCCTGCGTGCGCTGCGCCTGCTGGATCAGGGCGTGGGGGTACGCGAGGTGGCGCGGGCCTGCGGTTTCGCCGAGCTGTCGCCGTTCTACCGCGCTTTTCGTCGCTGGCAGGGCAGCACGCCGCGCGGCCTGTATCGCGCCACGGATCGACTGGCGATTGAAGAGCGTTCGTAGGGTGGGTTAGCGACGCTGGAGGTGGATCGACAAACGCCGCGGAGGTGGTGCGTCGCGTAACCCACCAGGCGGTAGCTCGTATTGCGCCGATGGTGGGTTACGCCGCGTCAAACAGGGCTAATCGACCCGGTAAGCGCGACAGGCGGCTAACCCACCCTACGTTGCTCGGGCCTCGTCAGTTGCTGGTCGGCGCGGCCCAGTCGCAGAAGCAGCCCACCGCCAGGGTGTTGCTGGCGTCGACCCGGCGCCCAGCGGCCAGGGCTTCGAGAATCGGCTCGATGAAGCTGTTGCTCGAGTTGCAGACCAGGCCTTCGCTGTAAGGCCCGAAGTAGGCCAGCTGGCCCTGTTTGTCCCAGATCGCCACGGCAGGGCTGGCTGGCAGGTTGGTGCTGCCGGGCAGCTCATCGATGGGTTGCAGTGCGGCCAGTTCGGCGGGCAGGCGGCCCTGGCTGCCGGGCTTCTGCACGACGTGAAATTGCACGCCTTGTGGCGTGTACTGTTCGATCAGTTCGGCCAGGTGCTGCTGGTTGCCGACATTGCATGGGCAGGCCGGGTCCCAGAAATGCACCAGGCGGATCGCGCCGGGGCCGCTCAGTTCAGTGGGTAGCTGCAGTTCGGCGCCGGAGAACACCGCTGCGCGCTCGTCGAAGGTGCGCAGGTAGCGCGTTTCGAACCAGCGGTAAGCCAGCGCCATACCGGCCAGCCAGGCCAGGGCGAGCAGGGCGATGAGCAGGTTCTTGCGGGACAGGCGGAGCATGGGCGGGCCGGGCGTAAAAAGGGCGTGTAGCTTGCCACGATGCGCCGGGCAGCTGAATATCGCAGCATTCGAGGAGATATCGTCGGGATCTTCCGCGTGCATCCTGCAACCTATGGAAAGCCCTATGTCAGAGCCGTTTCAGCCCGATCACTTGCGCCCTCTGCTGCGACCCTTGGCCGCAGCGCACCTGGATTTGCCGGCGCTGCAGGCGTATCGCAGCTTCTACGGTTTCGACCTGGCCGCGCGCTTTGCCGGGCTGGACAACCGTCTCGGCAGCTTCAATGCCGCCGGCTACCAGATCGCCGTGCAGCTGTGGGCGCCGGCCGAGCCGCAGGGCACCCTGCTGTTGCTGCACGGCTATTACGACCATATGGGCCTGTACCGACATGTGGTCGACTGGGCGCTGAGCATGAACTTCGCCGTGCTCGCCTGCGACCTGCCGGGGCACGGCCTATCCAGCGGCGCGCGCGCCAGCATCGGCGATTTTGCCGAGTATCAGCAGGTGCTGGCTGGGTTGTTCGAGCAGGCCAGCGAGCTGGGGCTGCCGCAGCCCTGGCATCTCTGCGGGCAGAGCACGGGTGGGGCGATTGTGCTGGATTATCTGCTCGCTGACGGCAAGCGCCCGGAACTGGGGCAGAGCATTCTCCTGGCACCACTGGTGCGGCCGCGCGCCTGGGCCTGGTCGAAGCTCAGCTATCGAATGCTCAGCCCCTTCGTTCGGGAAATTCCGCGGCGCTTCAGCGAGAATTCCAGCGACGCCACCTTCATCGACTTCGTGCACAACCTCGATCCCCTGCAGCCGCGCAGCCTGCCGACTGCCTGGGTGGGGGCATTGGCCAAGTGGGTGCCGCATATCGAAGCGGCCGGGCGCAGCACGCACAGCCCGCTGATCATTCAGGGCGAGGCGGACATGACCGTGGACTGGCGCTACAACCTCGAGGTGCTGCAGGGCAAGTTCCATCAGCCGCAGATCCTGCGATTGGCAGACGCCCGCCATCACCTGGCGAACGAGAACGAGACGTTGCGTAAGCACTATTTTGACTTTCTGCGCGAGCGATTGGCGTAGGTTCTACCGGCGCCAAGGAGCATCGTAGATGGGTAGAGCAACGCGAAACCCATCAGATGGCCCAATACCGATCAGATGAGGTTGCAAAAGCGGCCTTTCGTAGGAGCCCCGCCCCGGGGCGAAGCTTTTCAATTGCGCATCGTCCTAGTTCGCGGCGGGGCGCCGCTCCTACACATTCGCAGCGTCGATGCTTAACTGACTGGCACTAATCAAGTGGCCTGGGTTTCGCTGCGCTCAACCCAGGCTACAGGCTGTTATATGCCCTGCGGCGCCGGCTCCAGCTCGTTGCTGCTCATGCCTACTGCAAGGCCTGCGCGCAGCGCCTGCAGGGCGGCCTGGTAATAGGCTTTGCCCGCCTCCGACTGGGCGAATTCGACGAACTGCTCCAGCTCCGGGTCGCTCAGCTCGCGATAGACGTGCAGCAGGGTGTTGTCGAGATCCTGTTCGATCTGCGTCATCAGGCGCTCACGCTGGCCATTGAGCAGCCCTTGAGCCTGGCTGCCGCCGAGCAGGCCGGGAATCATCTGGCTAAGACTGTCTGCCGCCACGCCGGCCAGCGCCAGGCTGACTTCGGCGCCGGCTTCCTTGGCCGGAATGGCCTGGGCCAGGTGACGAATCAGCAGGCGGCGAGTGGCATCGGCATCGGTGCGTGGCAGGCCGTTGGCGTACTTGGCCAATTGGTCGCTACGGGTGGCCAGCGTCTCGGCGGCGACGATCTTGCGGCCCAGCGCGGATTCGAAGAAGGCCAGCGCCGGCTGCGGGTCGGCCAGCTCCATGCCCAGGCTGTGCTGCGCGCGCTGGTCGATGGCGGCAGCGGCGAAGCGGCGATTGCTGTTATCCACCAGGGCCTGAAACACCGCTGGTGGCAGGGTGCTGCGGTAGCGCTGCTGAGCAGCATCGAGCGCCTGGTTGAAATGTTCGCGCTGTTGCGGCCAGCCGGCAGCCTGATACAGGCGCAGGTGGTCGTCTGCCAGGGCCGGCAAGGTCAGGCCAATCAGCAACAGGGCAAACAGAACGCGCATCGAGAACTCCTTGGCAAACTTTCCTGGCCGGTCGCAGGGTGCTGCGGCCGGTTATTTTCGGTGGCTGGTGGAGGCTTGTCGAGTCACGACATGCCACTGATACAATCGCCGCCATGACCGAATCCAGCCTGCAAGACCTCTTTTCCGGCCTTATCGACGACCTTGCCAGCCAGGGCTGGTCGCAACGGGCGTTGTTCGCCCCTGAAGTTCTGACCCGCGAACTGGCCGCCGAGTGCCGCACGCGTGCACAGAACGGCGAACTCAATGCCGCCAGCGTTGGTCGCGGGGGCATGCAGCAGGTGCAGGAAGGGATTCGCGGCGATCGCATCCAATGGCTGGAACCTGGCCAGAGCCAAGCCTGTGACCAGTATCTGCAATTGATGGACGGTTTGCGTCAGGCGCTCAACCAGGCGCTCTATCTGGGACTCGAAGACTACGAATGCCACTTTGCCTGCTACGCACCGGGGGCCTTCTACCAGCGTCATCTCGATCGTTTCCGCGATGACGACCGCCGCACGGTATCGGCGGTGTTCTATCTGAATGAGGACTGGCAGGCCGAGCAGGGCGGGGCGTTGCGCCTGTATCTGGCTGATGGCCGTGAGCATGACGTGCTGCCCCAGGCGGGTACACTGGCGCTGTTTCTGTCTTCCGAAATGCCTCACGAAGTGCTGCCGGCCACCCGCGAACGGCTGTCATTGACCGGCTGGTTCAGGCGTCGAGGTGGCGCGGTACTCTGAGGCCTGCGGGCTGTCTAGCGACAGTCATGGAGAGGGCGATGCAGAAGATATTGGTCAGCCGCTGCCTGCTCGGGCATCGGGTGCGTTATGACGGCGGTGCTCACGGCCCTTTCGATCAGCTGCAGCGGTGGCTGGACGAAGGGCGGGTGGTGGCGCTGTGTCCGGAGATGGCGGGTGGGCTGTCGACACCGCGCCCGCCTGCGGAAATTCGCGATGGTCAGGGTGGTGCGGTGTTGGATGGTCGGCTGCCGGTACTGACGATCGAGGGCGAGGATGTCACGGCTGCGTTCGTCGACGGCGCCGAACAGGCGCTGGCGCTTGTGCGCGAGCACGACATCCGCCTGGCACTGCTGAAGGCGCGCAGCCCTTCGTGTGGCAATCTGGAAAACTACGACGGCAGCTTCAGCGGTGTGCGAGTGCCGGGTGAGGGCGTGACCGCTGCCCTGCTGAAACGAGCTGGAGTGAAGGTGTTCAACGAAATGCAGTTAGATGAAGCAGCAGCCGAATTGGCGCGGTTGGAACAAGGTGGCGCTTTAGAGTCGTAGGAGCGAGCTCTGCTCGCGAACATGGGCCACTTCGCGAGCAGAGCTCGCTCCTACAGGTCTGCCCACTGACGTGTTGCAGATAAAGAAAAGGGAGGCCGAAGCCTCCCTTTTTTCTGCTGCGCTGCGTTAGAACAGGACGCGGCTGCGGATGGTGCCATTGACGTGCTGCAGCTTCTCCAGCGCCAGGTCGGAGTACTCGGCGTCGACGTCGATCACCACGTAGCCGACCTTGTCGTTGGTCTGCAGGAACTGGCCGGAGATGTTGATGCCGTTGTCGGCGAACACCTTGTTGATTTCGCTCATCACGCCCGGAATGTTCTCGTGGATGTGCAGCAGGCGGTGCTTGCCTGGGTGCGCCGGCAGGGCCACTTCAGGGAAGTTGACCGAGGACACCGAAGTACCGTTGTCGCTGTACTTGACCAGCTTCTCGGCCACTTCCAGGCCGATGTTGGCCTGCGCTTCGGCGGTGGAGCCACCGATGTGCGGGGTCAGGATCACGCGATCCAGGCCGCGCAGCGGGCTTTCGAACTCTTCGTCGTTGGACTTGGGTTCGACCGGGAACACGTCGATGGCCGCGCCAATCAGGTGCTCGTCCTTGATCGCCTGGGCCAGGTGATCCAGCTCGACCACGGTACCGCGCGCGGCGTTGATCAGGATGCCGCCCTTCTTCATGGCGCGGATTTCCTTCTCGCCGATCATCCACTGGGTGGACGGCAGCTCCGGCACGTGCAGGGAGACGATGTCGCACAGGCCCAGCAGCTCGTACAGGTCACCGATCTGCGTGGCGTTGCCCAGTGGCAGCTTGGTCACGGTGTCGTAGAAGAACACCTGCATGCCCAGGGCCTCGGCCAGTACCGAGAGCTGGGTGCCGATGGAGCCGTAGCCGACGATACCCAGCTTCTTGCCGCGGATCTCGAAGGAGTTGGCCGCCGACTTGATCCAGCCGCCACGGTGGCAGGAGGCGTTCTTCTCGGGGATGCCGCGCAGCAGCAGGATGGCCTGGGCCAGCACCAGCTCGGCCACCGAACGGGTGTTGGAGTAGGGCGCGTTGAACACGGCGATACCGCGCTCGCGGGCGGCGTCCAGGTCGACCTGGTTGGTACCGATGCAGAAGCAACCGACGGCGACCAGTTTTTTCGCGCAGTCGAAGACCTCGGCAGTCAGCTGGGTGCGCGAGCGGATGCCGATGAAGTGGGCATCGGCGATCTTTTCTTTCAGCTCTTCGCCTGACAGCGCGCCCTTGAGGTACTCGATGTTGCTGTAACCGGCGGCCTTCAGCGTGTCCACGGCGTTCTGGTGGACGCCTTCGAGAAGAAGGAACTTGATCTTGCTCTTGTCCAGAGAGGTCTTGCTCATCGGAGTACCTGTGTCCCACGGGATGTTGTCAGGGAAGGGCTGAGAAACTCAGCCGGCGCCCGCAGATCGCTGCATGGCTCGATTCACGGGGTGCGTATGCTAGCATGTTCGCCTTTTTCAATGCTCGGTTGCGACCTGAATGGTTCTCAGGGCGACCATGAATCCTTTGAGAGTTCCGTAGATGACCACCCCTGCCCAGATCGAAGAGCTGAAGACCCTGGTTGAACCCGGCAAGGTACTGACCGACGCCGATTCCCTCGAGGCCTATGGCAAGGACTGGACCAAGCATTTCGCCCCGGCGCCCTCTGCAATCGTCTTCCCCAAGACTACCGAGCAGGTGCAGGCCATCGTGCGTTGGGCCAATGCGCACAAGGTCGCCCTGGTGCCGTCCGGTGGCCGAACCGGTTTGTCGGCGGCTGCGGTCGCGGCCAATGGCGAAGTGGTGGTGGCGTTCGACTACATGAACCAGATTCTCTCGTTCAACGAATACGACCGCGCGGCGGTGTGCCAGCCGGGCGTGGTGACCAAGCAGTTGCAGCTGTTCGCCGAAGAGAAAGGCCTGTATTACCCGGTGGATTTCGCCTCCAGCGGCTCCAGCCAGATTGGCGGCAATATCGGCACCAATGCCGGCGGGATCAAGGTGATTCGCTACGGCATGACCCGCAACTGGGTGGCCGGCCTGAAGGTCGTGACCGGCACCGGCGAATTGCTGGAGCTGAACAAGGACCTGATCAAGAACGCCACTGGCTATGACCTGCGTCAGCTGTTCATCGGCGCCGAAGGCACCCTGGGCTTCGTGGTCGAAGCGACCATGCGCCTGGATCGCGCGCCGAAGAACCTCACCGCGATGGTGCTCGGCACCGCTGATTTCGACTCGATCATGCCGGTGCTGCACGCTTTCCAGAGCAAGCTCGACCTGACCGCGTTCGAGTTCTTTTCCGACAAGGCGCTGGCCAAGGTGCTCGGCCGTGGCGACGTCCCCGCACCGTTCGAAAGCGAATGCCCCTTCTATGCGCTGCTGGAATTCGAAGCCAGCACCGAGGAAGTGGCCAACCAGGCGCTGGAAACCTTCGAGCATTGCGTCGAGCAGGGCTGGGTGGTCGATGGCGTGATGAGCCAGAGCGAACAGCAGCTGCAGAACCTGTGGAAGCTGCGCGAATATATCTCCGAAACCATCAGCCACTGGACGCCGTACAAGAACGACATCTCCGTCACGGTCAGCCAGGTGCCGGCCTTCCTCAAGGACATCGATGCCATCGTCGAAGCCAACTACCCGGATTTCGAGGTGGTGTGGTTCGGCCATATCGGTGACGGCAACCTGCATCTGAATATCTTGAAGCCCGATAACCTGTCCAAGGACGAGTTCTTCGCCAAGTGCGCGGTAGTCAACCAGTGGGTGTTCGAGACCGTGCAGAAATACAACGGCTCGATCAGTGCCGAGCATGGCGTGGGCATGACCAAGCGCGACTACCTGCACTACAGCCGTTCGCCAGAAGAAATCGCCTGCATGAAAGCGATCAAGGCGGTGTTCGATCCCAACGGCATCATGAACCCCGGCAAGATCTTTGCCTGATCGCAGACGCCCGCCTGACAGCGGGCGTTTTCGTATCCGGCCATGTGTCGGTTAAGGTACGGCACCGGCCACAAGCCGCGATGCCCACAATACGAACAACACAGGAGTCGGTGATGAGCTATCAGCACCAGTATGTCGACGGTACCACCGTCCACTTCCCGCTCGGCAAGGTCGTCTGCATCGGCCGCAACTACGCCGAGCATGCCGCCGAACTGAACAACCCGGTGCCCACCGAGCCGCTGCTGTTCATCAAACCCGGCTCCTGCGTGGTGCCGCTAGAGGGTGGCTTTGTCATCCCCGAGGATCGCGGCTCGGTGCATTACGAGGCGGAAATCGCCGTGTTGATCGGCAAGCCACTGTCGAAAAAGCCGGATGCCGAAGAAGTGCGTGACGCCATCAGCGGTTTCGCGCCGGCGCTGGACCTGACCCTGCGCGACGTGCAGGCCAGGCTCAAGGAGAAGGGCTATCCCTGGGAAATCGCCAAGAGTTTCGACGGCGCCTGCGTGCTGGCACCCTTCGTGCCTGGCGATGCCATCGAGGACCTGGCCGATATCGGCATTCGCCTGGTGATCAACGGTGAAACCCGCCAGGACGGCAACAGCCGCGACATGCTCAACCCCATCGTCAGCATGATCCAGCACATGGCCGGGCACTTCGCCCTGCAGCCGGGCGACGTGATCCTCACCGGCACGCCGGTCGGTGTTGGTGCGCTGAGCAAGGGCGATGAGCTGGTGCTGGAGTTGGTCGGTCACAGTAGTTTCACCAGTACCGTGCTATAAGCTCTGACCGCCGCCTTTTCAGGCGGCGGAACTCCTCCAGACATCGGATGTCAGATTGCCATCAAGCAGCCGAGCCGTCGCCGATGCCCTCCCTCCGTTCCCGCCTTTCTCGCCCCCGTTACTGGTTGTCCGGCATAGCCGTGCTGGCCGTGATCACGGTCGTAAAAACCCAGCATTTGGATGATCGCGCCCTGCTCTGGTGGCAGGAGGGGCGTACGCCGTTGGTCGAGCGCCTGTCCAGCGTCTGGCTGCCTGGTTACCGTGCGGTCATTCAGGCCAAGGCGTTGTCGGGTCTGGAACAAGATGAAACCTCGGGGCTGACCTACAACCCGGTAACCGGCACCCTCTTCACCGTCACGGGCAAGAATCCCCTGCTGGTGGAACTCTCGCGTGAGGGTGAGGTGTTGCGGCGTATTCAGTTGAAGGGCTTCGCTGATCCGGAAGCGGTGGAGATGATGGACAACGGGCGCATGGCCATCGTCGATGAGCGTCGACGTCAGCTCACCACCTTTATCCTGCATGACGACGACCTGGAGCTGGATGCGGCCGATTTCCCCGGCTTCGACCTGGGCTTTGCCGAAGCGGGTAACAAGGGCTTCGAAGCCGTTGCCTGGGATGCACGCAGCAGCAGCCTGATGCTGGGCAAGGAGCGTAGCCCGATGGGCTTGTTCAGCCTGCCTTTTCCTGGCGAGGATGGTGCTGCTGGCGTGATGCAGCCTTTCAACTACGGCAATCTGGGAATGCGCGATATTTCTTCGCTGAGTATCGATGCGCACACTGGCCACGCACTGGTGCTGTCCGACGAGTCGCGCATGCTGCTGGAGCTGGATCGTAGCGGTCACCCGGTCAGCTTTCTCAGCCTTACCGGCGGTCTCAACGGTCTGGAGCAGGGTATCAAGCAGGCCGAGGGCGTGACCATGGACGAAGAGGGCAACATCTATATCGTCGCCGAGCCCAATCTTTTTTACGTCTTCAGCAAGGCGCAGCCGGATCCCAGTTGAGTGGAGTGGCGGATTCAGTTTGGCTTAAGCCGCGATTCAGTCTGGCTTCAGCTAGCGGCACTAATCTGGCCCCGTCACTTACGAACAACGAGGTTCACGCCATGAAACGTACCGCTCTCGCTCTGATGGTTCTGCCGCTGCTCAGCACCGCTGCTTTCGCCACTGGTTACACCGGCCCTGGCGCCACCCCGCAGGTCACTACTGTGGCTGCTGCACTGGAAACTGCTGACGACACCCATGTTGTGCTGGAAGGCCAGATCGTCAAGCGCCTGCAGGATGAGCTCTACGAGTTCAAGGACGCCACCGGCACCATCCAGGTCGAAATCGACGACGAAGACTGGCCGGGCCAGAAAGTCTCTGAAACCGCCAAGGTGCGCCTGACCGGTGAAGTCGACAAGGACCTCAATAGTCATGAGATCGATGTCGATCGCGTCGAGCTGATCAACTGATCGCGATTTCACCGCTGCCCGCCACGTCAAACCCGTGGCGGGCTTTTCTGTGGTAGTCAGAGAAATTCATCATGCGTCGTTTGCTCTCCATAAACCCCTGGCTCTATCTGCTGTTCTTCGTCTTGTTGCTTGGCGCCGTGTTGGGCCAGCAGTATCGGCTGTTCGAGCGAGCCTGGTTCTCCGTGCAGGAGTGGCAGCATGGTGCGCAGTGGCGCGATCAGTCGCTGTGGCTGGGCGACTACCGCGTGGTGATCGAGGCCAAGCCCATTGCCGATATCAGCGATGTGTCGGCGCTGACCTACGATCCGGATCGCCGCAGCCTGTTCAGCGTCACCAACAAGCCGGCCAAGGTGATCGAGATCAGCCTGCAGGGCGAGCTCAAGCGCAGCATCGATCTCGAAGGCTTCGGCGACCCTGAAGCCATCGAATACATCGCGCCTGGCGTCTACGTGATCGCCGATGAGCGCGAGCAGCGTCTGGTCAAGGTGCGTATCGACGATGACAGTCGTGTGCTCAACGCCGCCGATTTCCAGCAGCTATCCCTGGGTATCGGCCTCAACGGCAACAAGGGCTTCGAAGGCCTGGCCTACGACGCACGGAACCAGCGCCTGCTGGTGGCCAAGGAGCGCGATCCGGTGCGCATCTTCGAGGTGCTGGGCTTCCCTCATGTCGACGAGAGCAAGCCACTGGCGCTGCAGGTCAATACCGACCCGAAGCGCGATGCGCGGTTGTTCGTGCGTGACCTTTCCAGCCTGGACTTCGACGCCGCGACCGGCCATCTGTTGGCGCTGTCGGACGAGTCGCGCCTGGTAATCGAACTCAATGCCGACGGCAAGCCGATCAGTACATTGTCGCTGTTACGTGGCCAGCATGGCCTGCAGCGCAGTGTGCCGCAGGCCGAGGGAATAGCGACGGATGACGACGGCAACCTGTACCTGATCAGTGAGCCGAACCTGTTCTATGTGTTCAGGAAGCAGGGCGACTAACTCGTCTGGTCGTCGATCACCGCGCTCGGTGCATTTTTTTGCACCGACTCGATGCCGCTCTTGCAGCTGGCGGCGCTGGCATACATCTGACTTTGCCCGACCACCTGGCCGTTGGTGGCCATGAGCAGGAAGTAGTGTTTATCGTTGCTCGAGGTCTTGATCTCGAAGGCGCCCTCGCGTTGTGAGTTCTTCCTCACCGACTCGATGCCGTTAAGCGCCGAGTCCTTGGCCTTGTACATCTCGCTGCTGAGGATGGGCTGGCCATTGGTCGCCAGCAGGTTGAAGTGGAACTGACCGTCTTTGGCCTTCTTCAGCTCGAACTTTCCAGACATGTTCATTTCTCCCTGAGCGCTCGGCGGTATGCCGCAGCGATGCTCAGCAAGCGTAGTTCATCAATGCGAGTGGCTCTTGCCGACATGGGTATGGCCATCGTCCGGTAGCAGTTGCACACCGCCGCTGACGTTGAGCTGGCGCAGGATGCCGCAGTCTTCCGCCCCCTTGGGGTCGTTGCAACGGTCGCGCAACTCGGTGAGTTGATCACGTAGCGCCTGCAGGCTGTCGATGCGCGCCTGAACATGCTCGATATGTTCGTCTACCAGGCTGTTGATACCGGCGCAGCTCTCGTGGGGCAGGTCACGCAGAGCCAGCAGTCGTTGAATCTCTTCCAGGGTCATGTCCAGCGTCCGGCAATTGCGGATGAACACCAGACGTTCCAGGTGCTGGGCGCCGTACAGGCGGTAGTTGCCCTCGCTGCGTGCGGGCGCCGGCAGCAGACCTTCGCGTTCGTAGTAGCGTACGGTCTCTACCCGGCAGCCGGCCTTTTTCGCCAATTCTCCGATTTTCATGGGATCGCTCCGTAGGTGCTTGACCCTATAGTGACTACAGGGTGTGTACTCGGCAATAGATACCTGACGGAGATTTGCCATGAGCCGCTGCTGCGATCACTCGCACCAACAGCCACTTGCTCACCCTGAGCATGTCCACGATCACGCTGGACACAATCACGAGGCCGTGCCGCAGCCAGCGGACGCCGCGCTGACGGGCGCGTGCAATACCCGTATTCGCATCGAGCAGATGGATTGCCCCACGGAAGAGCGCCTGATTCGTGACGCGCTGGGTCGGCTACCGGGCGTGGCCGGTCTGCATTTCAATCTGCTGCAGCGCGTGCTCACCGTCAGTCATGACGAGGGAATGCTGGCGCAGGTGCTGCCGGCCATCCGCGCGCTGGGGTTCACCCCGCAGGTCGAAAATGATCGCACTGCGCAGCAGCCGGCTGCTGCACCGGCAAAAAAACCGTGGTGGCCGCTGGCGCTGGCTGGTGGGGTGGCAACTGCTTCGGAAATCGTGCATTTCGCCGGGCTCGGCCCCGACTGGCTGGTGGCACTGCTGGCCGTTGCCGCCATCCTGATGTGCGGGCTGAACACCTACAAGAAGGGCTGGATCGCCCTGAAGAACCGCAACCTCAATATCAATGCCCTGATGAGCATCGCCGTGACCGGCGCGGTGCTGATCGGTCAGTGGCCGGAAGCGGCGATGGTCATGGTGCTGTTCACCCTGGCCGAATTGATCGAGGCGCGTTCGCTGGATCGGGCGCGCAATGCGATTCGCGGGCTGATGGATCTGGCGCCGCCGCGCGCTACCGTGCAGCAGGCCGATGGCAGTTGGCAGGAGATCGACGTGCAGGCTGTCGGGCTGGGCGCGGTGGTGCGTGTGCGCCCCGGTGAGCGCATCAGTCTCGATGGCGAGGTGGTCGGCGGCAGCTCGACGGTCAATCAGGCGCCGATCACCGGGGAAAGCCTGCCGGTGGAAAAGCGTGTGGGCGACGCGGTGTTCGCTGGCACCATCAACGAGGCGGGCTCGCTGGAGTTCCGCGTAAGCGCGACGGCACGCGATACCACCCTGGCACGCATCATCCATGCGGTGGAGGAGGCGCAGGGCTCGCGCGCGCCGACCCAGCGTTTCGTCGATCAGTTCTCGCGCATCTATACCCCGGTGGTGTTCGCCTTCGCCCTGGCGGTGGCCGTGGTGCCGCCGCTGGTCATCGGTGGCGCCTGGCTCGACTGGGTCTACCGCGCCCTGGTCCTGCTGGTGGTGGCCTGCCCCTGTGCGCTGGTGATTTCCACCCCGGTGACCATCGTCAGTGGCCTGGCGGCCGCCGCACGCAAGGGCATCCTGATCAAGGGCGGCGTCTACCTGGAAAATGGCCGGCATCTGGCCCTGCTGGCGCTGGACAAGACCGGCACGCTGACCCATGGCAAGCCGGTGCAGACCGACAGCCTGCACTTGCTGGAAGTGGATGAACCGCTGCACGCCACTTGGGCGGCGAGCCTGGCCGCGCGCTCGGATCACCCGGTTTCCCGGGCGTTGGCCCGGCACGCAGTGGAGCAGGGGCAGACCTTGCGTGAGGTCGAGGATTTTGCGGCGCTGCCGGGGCAGGGTATTCGAGGGCGGATCGATGGCAGGCTGCTTTATCTGGGCAACCATCGCCTGGTCGAAGATCTCGGGCTGTGCTCGGCGCAATTGGAAGAGCGCCTGGAGGTACTGGAACGCCAGGGCAAGAGCGTGGTGGTGCTGTGCGACGAACAGCGCGCACTGATGCTCTTCGCTGTGGCCGACACGGTGCGCCAGAACAGCCGCGAGGCGGTCGCCGAATTGCACGAACTGGGTGTGCGCACCTGCATGCTCAGTGGTGATAACGCCCATACCGCGGCAGCTATCGCTGAACAGGTCGGTGTCGATGAAGCGCGCGGTGATCTGCTGCCGGCGGGCAAGCTGGCCTGGGTCGAGGCGCGTCAGGCGCAAGGCAGGGTGGTCGGCATGGTCGGCGATGGCATCAACGATGCCCCGGCGCTGGCCAGGGCCGAAATCGGCTTCGCCATGGGCGCCGCCGGTACCGATACCGCTATCGAGACCGCTGACGTGGCATTGATGGACGACGATTTGCGCAAGATTCCGGCCTTCGTTCGTCTGTCGCGGCAGACCCACGCCATCCTGGTACAAAACATCGTCCTGGCCCTGGGCATCAAGGCGATCTTCCTGGCCCTGACCCTGGTGGGCGAGGCGACCATGTGGATGGCCGTGTTCGCCGATATGGGCGTGAGCCTGATGGTGGTGTTCAACGGCCTGCGCTTGTTGCGCAAATGAAGGAGGGCGATATGAACATGAAACTGTAAGTCGCCATCGACGAGGTTTTCGCTCAGGCGCAACAAGAACTGCGTGCTCACCGCAGCGCCGAAGCGTTGGTCTGGCTGGAGCGGGCGCACATTCTTGCCCAGCGTCGCCCGTGGCTGCATGCGCGTTCGCACTGGCTGATGTTGCAGGCAGGCTGGCAGTTGGGTGATCTACGTGAGGTGCTGGGACAGATTCCACGAATCCTGGCGGCGCTGCTGTTCTCGCGCATCTGGGTGCCCATCGGCAACACCGGGCGGGCGCGGGTCAGTGCCTTTCAACCCATGCCGATCAGCGAGGAGCTGCGCCGTTTGCTCGAGTAGACGGCGCATTGGCAGGCTCCGTGGCCCGGATGTAATCCGGGAAATTCCGCTGAATCTGCCCCGGATTGCATCGGGCTACCTACTGCGCAAACCAGAGTGGTTGGAACAACGGACTCTGTGGGAGGGGCTTCAGCCGCGACAATCGCCGCTGAAGCGCCTCCCACAAGATGTACCGGTCACAGATTCAACGCTTGAGCGTTTTCACGCCTTCGGCGGTGCCGAGCAGCAGCAGGTCGGCCGGGCGGGCGGCGAACAGGCCGTTGGTGACCACGCCGACGATGGCGTTGATGTCCGCTTCCAGCTTCACCGGGTCGGTGATCGACAGGTTGTGCACGTCGAGAATGACGTTGCCGTTGTCGGTCAGCACACCTTCGCGGTACACCGGGTCGCCGCCCAGCTTCACCAGCTGGCGGGCGACATAGCTGCGGGCCATCGGGATGACTTCCACCGGCAGCGGGAAGGCACCCAGCACCGGTACCAGCTTGCTGGCGTCGGCGATGCAGATGAAGGTCCTGGCCACGGCGGCGACGATCTTCTCGCGGGTCAGTGCGGCGCCGCCGCCCTTGATCAGGTGCAGGCGTTCGTCGCTTTCGTCGGTGCCATCGACGTAGAACTCCAGCTCGGCGGTGCTGTTGAGGTCGTAGACCGGTATGCCATGGCCCTTCAGGCGTGCAGCGGTGGCTTCGGAGCTGGCGATGGCGCCATCGAAGTCCATCTTGTGCTTGGCCAGTGCGTCGATGAAGAAGTTGGCGGTGGAGCCGGTGCCGACGCCAACGATGCTCTTGCTGTCGAGGCGCGGGAGAATGTGGTCGACGGCGGCCTGGGCCACGGCCTGTTTCAGCTGATCCTGGTTCATCGCGGGGAAATGCCTGGGAAGGTGGGGGAAGTAGGCGCGAATTATAGCCGCAAGTGCTGTGCTGACGGAGCAGAACCCACGCGTTTCGTATGGTCGTCCGGCGCGGCGCTGGGGTAGACTCGGCAGTCCTCTCAAAGCCCGAACGCCTGCGAAATCGCCATGCTCGAACAGTACGTGAAGAAGATCCTCACCTCGCGCGTTTATGACGTCGCGGTGGAAACCCCGCTGCAACCCGCCCGCCAGCTCAGTGAGCGGCTGGGCAGCCAGATTCTGCTCAAGCGCGAGGATCTGCAGCCGGTGTACTCGTTCAAGATTCGCGGCGCCTACAACAAGCTGGCGCAACTCTCGGCCGAAGAGCTGGCGCGCGGCGTGGTCACCGCCTCGGCCGGCAACCACGCCCAGGGCCTGGCCCTGGCGGCCAAGCATCTGGGGGTGAAGGCAACCATCGTCATGCCGCGTACCACGCCTGAGCTGAAGGTGCAGGGCGTGCGCTCGCGGGGCGGCAAGGTAGTGCTGCACGGCGACGCCTTCCCCGAGGCGCTGGCGCATTCGCTGAAGCTGGTGGAAGAGAAGGGCTACACCTATATCCATCCCTACGACGATCCGCTGGTGATCGCCGGCCAGGGCACCGTGGCCATGGAAGTGCTGCGTCAGCACCAGGGGCATATCGATGCCATCTTCGTGCCGGTCGGTGGCGGTGGCCTGATCGCCGGCATCGCCGCGTACGTGAAATACCTGCGCCCGGAAATCAAGGTGATCGGCGTCGAGCCAGACGACTCCAACTGCCTGCAGCAGGCGATGGCGGCGGGCGAGCGCGTGGTGCTACCGACGGTCGGGCTGTTCGCCGACGGCGTGGCAGTGGCGCAGATCGGCCAGCACACCTTCGATATCTGCAAACATCACGTCGATGAAGTGATCACCGTCAGCACCGATGAAATCTGTGCGGCAATCAAGGACATCTACGACGATACCCGCTCGATCACCGAGCCGGCCGGCGCGCTGGCCGTGGCCGGGATCAAGAAGTACGTCGAGCGCCAGGGCGCCAGCGGCGAAGTGCTGGTGGGTATCGACTCCGGCGCCAACGTCAACTTCGACCGCCTGCGCCACGTTGCCGAGCGCGCCGAGCTGGGCGAGAAGCGCGAAGCGATCATCGCCGTGACCATCCCGGAACAGCCGGGCAGCTTCAAGGCCTTCTGCGAGGCGGTGGGCAAGCGCCAGATCACCGAATTCAACTATCGCTATCACACTGACCGCGAGGCGCACATCTTCGTCGGCGTGCAGACCCATCCGGAGAATGACCCGCGCCAGGCGTTGGTCGAGGGCCTGCGTGCGCAGGGCTTCCCGGTGCTGGACCTGACCGATAACGAACTGGCCAAATTGCATATCCGCCATATGGTCGGTGGTCATGCCGCTGGTGTCGGTAACGAGATGGTGCTGCGCTTCGAATTCCCCGAGCGGCCGGGCGCGCTGTTCAACTTCCTGCAGAAACTGGGCGGGCGCTGGAATATCTCGATGTTCCATTACCGCAATCACGGTGCTGCTGATGGCCGCGTACTGGCGGCGCTGCAGGTTCCGGACGACGAACGCCATCTGGTGCCGGCGGCGCTGGATGCCATCGGTTATCCCTACTGGGATGAAAGCGACAATCCGGCTTATCGCCTGTTTCTGGGTTGAAAGCTGCCTTCGAACCGTAGGGCGGGTGTAACCCGCCGCCGCGTTCTGGCGGGTTGCACCCGCCCTACTTAATCGCCGAATAAAAGGAAACCACGATGGAACACTACCTGCTGGTCCGTATTCTCCACAGCGCCCCGGGCGTGTTGCTGCTGCTCGGCCTGATCGCCCATGGCGTCATGCTGTTCAAGGCGCAGCGCGGTGGCGATGCGACGGTGCTGGCGCGCAAGCTGCGCGTGACCCTGCTGTTCAGCTTCCCGGCATTCGCCGTGCTGGCGCTGAGCCTGCCGGTTACCGGCTACTGGCTGGTGGACACCGCCGGCTGGCCGCTGGGACAGACCTGGCTGCTGCTGGGCAGCATTCTCTATGCGCTGATGATGCTGCTCGGTTTGCTGCTGGCCGGTCGTCTGGCGGTCTGGCGTGCGCTGGGTGATACACCGGCGCCGACATCGCTCAAGCGTCTGTGCCTGATCTATGCCGGGCTGATTCTGCTGCTCTTGATCGTCATCATGGCGTTGATGGGCGCCAAGCCGGTCTAAGCAGATCGGCGGGCTGCTCGCTTCGCTCGCGAGACCGTCCTACGTTTTACCGGCTGCGCCTGCTTTTCGCCTGTAGGAGCGGCTGGGCGGCATTCCGCTTCAGCCGTGATTGCCGCTATGAAAGATTTCGCGGCTGAAGCCGCTCCTACAACTGCGTGTTCAGGGCTTCATCTCAGCGCAGCGAGATCACCGGCCAGCCGCGTTCGGTGGCGGTGGCGCGCAGCACCTCGTCCGGGTCGACCGCCACCGGGTTGGCCACGGCCTCCAGCAGCGGCAGGTCATTGCGCGAGTCGCTGTAGAAGTAGGCGCCATCGAGGTTGTACCCCGTTTCTGTCAGCCATTCGTTCAAGCGGGTCACTTTGCCGCCCTGGTAGCACGGTGTGCCGGTGATCTGCCCGGTATAGCGGCCGTCCTGCATGCCGCATTCGGTGGCGATCAAGGTCTCCACGCCCAGGCGCTCGGCGATGGGCGCGGTGACGAAGCGGTTGGTGGCGGTGATGATCACCAGCTTGTCGCCCGCAGCGCGGTGTTCGGCCAGCAGTGCCTCGCCCTTGGCCAGGATGATCGGCTCGATCACCTCGGCCATGAACTCGCGGTGCCACTGCGCCAGTTGCGCCATGTCGTGGCGGCCGAGCATGGCCTGGCTGAAATTCTGATAAGCCACCACGTCCAGCTTGCCGGCGCAGTAATCGGCATAGAAGGCATCGTTGCGCGCCAGGTACTCGGCCGCGTCGACCAGGCCGCGCTGGCAGACGAATTCGCCCCAGCTGTGATCGCTGTCGCCAGCCAGCAGGGTGTTGTCGAGATCGAAAAGGGCCAAGCGCACGGTTCGTTACCTGTTCTGTAGAAAGGGAAGGCGCGCCAGAATAGCCGCTTTACCGGGGCTTTCAAACAGCGCCTAAACCCGCGTTGCTGCTGTCGCCGGCTTTGTGGAACAATGCCGGAACTTGCGTGTACGAGGTTGCTTGCCGTGATCGATTCTGATGGTTTCCGCCCGAATGTCGGCATCATCCTGACCAATGATGTCGGCCAGGTGCTCTGGGCCAGGCGTATCAACCAGGATGCGTGGCAGTTTCCCCAGGGTGGCATCAATGATCGTGAATCGCCGATCGATGCGCTTTACCGTGAACTGAATGAAGAGGTCGGGCTCGAAGAGCAGGATGTGAAGATCCTCGCCTGCACCCGCGGCTGGTTGCGTTATCGTTTGCCGCAGCGTCTGGTGCGCACGCACAGTCAGCCGCTGTGCATCGGGCAGAAGCAGAAGTGGTTTCTGCTGCGCCTGACGGGGGCTGAAGACCGCGTACGCATGGACCTGACCGGCAAGCCCGAATTCGATGGCTGGCGCTGGGTCAGCTACTGGTACCCGCTGGGCCAGGTGGTCACATTCAAGCGCGAGGTCTACCGCCGCGCGCTCAAGGAACTTGCCCCGCGCCTTATAGTGCGCGACTGATACGGACCCCAATCGAGCATGCTCAATACGCTGCGCAAGATCGTCCAGGAAGTAAACGCCGCCAAGGATCTCAAGGCGGCGCTGTCGATCATCGTGCAGCGGGTCAAGGAAGCGATGGGCAGCCAGGTCTGCTCGGTCTACCTGCTCGACCCGGAAACCAACCGTTTCGTGCTGATGGCCACCGACGGCCTCAACAAGCGCTCCATCGGCAAGGTCAGCATGGCTCCCAACGAAGGTCTGGTCGGCCTGGTCGGTAGCCGCGAAGAACCGCTTAACCTCGAAGACGCTGCCAGCCATCCCCGCTACCGCTACTTTGCCGAGACCGGCGAGGAACGCTACGCCTCCTTCCTCGGTGCACCGATCATCCACCATCGGCGGGTGATGGGCGTGCTGGTGGTGCAGCAGAAGGAGCGCCGCCAGTTCGACGAAGGCGAGGAAGCCTTCCTGGTCACCATGAGCGCGCAGCTCGCCGGCGTTATCGCCCATGCCGAGGCGACCGGCTCGATTCGCGGCCTGGGGCGCCAGGGCAAGGGCGTGCAGGAGGCCAAGTTCGTCGGCGTGCCGGGTGCGCCGGGGGCAGCGGTCGGTACTGCTGTCGTGGTGCTGCCCCCGGCTGATCTGAATGTGGTTCCAGACCGCAGTGTCGATGACATCGCGGCCGAGCTGGAGCTGTTCGACAAGGCGCTGGGTTGGGTGCGCGAGGACATGCAGGAGCTGTCCGAGAAACTCGCCACTCAGCTACGCAAGGAAGAGCGCGCGCTGTTCGACGTCTACCTGATGATGCTCGAGGACGCCGCACTGGGTAACGAGGTGCGCAAGGTCATCCGTACCGGTCAGTGGGCGCAGGGCGCCTTGCGCCAGGTGGTGCTCGACCACGTCAATCGTTTCGAGCTGATGGATGACGCTTACCTGCGCGAGCGCGCCTCCGATGTGCGCGACCTCGGCCGGCGCCTGCTCGCCTACCTGCAGGAAGAACGCAAGACCACGCTGGTCTATCCGGATAACACCATCCTGGTCAGCGAGGAGCTGTCGCCAGCGATGCTCGGCGAGGTGCCGGAAGGCAAACTGGTCGGTCTGATCTCGGTGACCGGTTCGGGCAACTCCCACGTGGCGATTTTCGCCCGCGCCATGGGCATTCCCACGGTCATGGGTGTGGTCGACCTGCCGTACTCGAAGATCGACGGCATCAAGCTGATCGTCGATGGCTATCACGGCGAAGTCTTCACCAACCCCAGCGAGCTGCTGAGCAAGCAGTACGCCGACGTGGTCGAGGAGGAGCGCCAGCTCACCGAAGGGCTCGACGCTCTGCGCGCGCTGCCCTGCGAGACCCTCGACGGCCACCGTATGCCGCTGTGGGTCAACACCGGCCTGCTCGCCGATGTTGCGCGTGCCCAGCAGCGCGGTGCCGAGGGCGTCGGCCTGTACCGTACCGAAGTGCCGTTCATGGTCAATGAGCGCTTCCCCAGCGAGAAGGAACAGCTCGCCACCTATCGCGAGCAGTTGCAGGCCTTCCACCCGCTGCCGGTGACCATGCGCACCCTGGATATCGGCGGCGACAAGTCGCTGTCCTATTTCCCGATCAAGGAAGAGAACCCCTTCCTGGGCTGGCGTGGCATTCGCGTGACCCTCGATCACCCGGAAATCTTCCTGGTGCAGACCCGCGCCATGCTCAAGGCCAGCGAGGGGCTGAACAACCTGCGCATCCTGTTGCCGATGATTTCCGGCACGCAGGAGCTGGAAGAGGCGCTGCACTTGATCCACCGCGCCTGGGGCGAGGTGCGTGACGAGGGTACCGATGTGCCACTGCCGCCTATCGGCGTGATGATCGAGATCCCGGCAGCCGTTTATCAGACCCGCGAACTGGCGCGCCAGGTCGATTTCCTCTCGGTCGGCTCCAACGACCTGACCCAATACCTGCTGGCGGTCGACCGCAACAACCCGCGTGTTGCGGATCTCTACGATTTCCTCCACCCGGCGGTGCTGCAGGCCTTGCAGAAAGTGGTCAACGACGCGCATCTCGAAGGCAAGCCAGTGAGCATCTGCGGTGAGATGGCCGGCGATCCGGCGGCTGCCGTGTTGTTGCTGGCGATGGGCTTCGATTCGCTGTCGATGAACGCCACCAACCTGCCCAAGGTGAAATGGTTGCTGCGTCAGGTCACCCAGAGCAAGGCCACGGAACTGCTGGGGCAGGTGATGACCATGGACAACCCGCACCTGATCTACAGCACCCTGCACCTGGCACTGCGCAACCTGGGGCTGGGCCGAGTGATCAACCCGGCGTCGAATATCCAGGCCTGATTCGCCTACCGCGCATGCTGGTACGTCCAGCATGAGCTTGGTGAAGCCCGGGGCCGGCTGACGGGTTTCGCCTGGCTCTAACCATCCCACGATGCCGAATAAACGCCGCAACCTGACCTGTAGGAGCCGGCTTGCCGGCGATCACGTCAGCCGCCATCGCCCGCAAGCGGGCTCCTGCCTCAGGGGATTTATCTCGCCATCGCCTTCCCCGGATTGCATCCGGGCTACCGACGTAACGCGACCTCGTCGAGTACGGTGCTATGTGGGCCGAAGCTGCGCTCGGTGATGCTCCAGCCGCCATTCTGTTTGAGGTTCAGCACCGTGCTGGCGCGAGTGCCGTAGGTGGCGCTGGCGATGAACACGCTCGACAGCAGGCGCTCCGTGGCCAGTCCTACGCCAGTGTCCGGCAGCAGGTGATCGGCTGGCTGGCTGCTGTCGCTCAGCATCTCAAGCAAGTCTTCATCCACCCCATCGATGCGTTCACTCAACGCATCTCTGGCGCGCAGCAGCTTCGGCCAGGGCGTGTCGAGGCTGGCGTTGGACAGGCCATATATGCCGCTCTCTAGTTGCCTGGGCTGTCCTTCCTGAGAATTGAAATGCCAGAGCTGTTGAGCATCGCCAACCAGCAGATTGAAGCCGGCATATTCGGTGGCATCGCGCATGATCCTGTCGAGATAGGCCGGCGCCGACTCCTGACCCAGCAGGTAGTCGGCTGTCAGCGCGCCGCGTGAACGCGTGCCAGCTTTTTGCCTGGGATCGCGGATGTTGGTCAGCGCTGCGAAGCGGCCTTGCGCGGTAACGCCGAGCCAGGTACCCCCAGCTTGCAGATCGCGACCGGCGAATACGCCAGGTGCATCCGGCCATTCACTCAATGCGGCGCTGGGGCGCGCGTAGAACTCGTCGCGATTGGCCGCCAGGCGCAGCACCGTCGGGCTTTCGGGCTGCCAGGCGAAGACGATCAGGCACATGCGCATTCCTCCTATGGCGGAGTCTGGCAGGCTAGCGAGCTCAGCCAGGGGCGGCAACCGTTCCGTCGATCCGTGTGCCGTTGAGGAGGCATTTCCGCTACCATGCCGCTTTGTTTTTGGGGGTGTCTATGGAGCTGCTGCTCTACCTGGTACTGGGCTCGGCTGCCGGTGTGCTGGCTGGCCTGTTCGGCGTGGGCGGTGGTCTGATCATCGTGCCGGTGCTGGTGCTGAGCTTCACCGCACAGGGTCTGGCAACGGAAATCCTCACTCACCTGGCAGTGGGCACTTCCCTGGCGACGATCATCTTTACCTCGATCAACTCGCTGCTCGAGCATCACCGCAAGGGCGCGGTACGCTGGCCGCTGTTTCGCTGGCTGACTCTGGGTATCCTGCTGGGTGCAGCGCTGGGGGCGCTAACCGCAGCGCTGATCCAGGGGCCTTGGTTGCAGAAGATCATCGGTACCTTCGCCATCATCGTTGCTGCGCAGATGGCGCTGGACCTGAAACCCAAGGCCAGTCGCGGTGTCCCAGGCAAGCCGACGCTGACGGTAGCCGGCGGGGTGATCGGTTGGGCGTCGGCGATCTTCGGCATTGGCGGTGGTTCGCTGACCGTGCCCTTTCTGGTCTGGCGCAGCGTGCCGATCCAGCAGGCGGTAGCGACCTCGGCGGCCTGTGGCTTGCCGATCGCCATTGCCGGTGCGCTGAGTTTCATGTTTACCGGCTGGGGGAATCCGAATCTGCCGCCATGGAGCGTCGGTTTCGTGTATCTCCCGGCATTGCTGGGCATCGCCGTGACCAGCATGTTCTTTGCCCGTTTTGGTGCGCGCCTGGCTCATCGCCTGTCGCCACTGTTGCTCAAGCGTCTTTTCGCCTTGCTGCTGTTCAGCGTGGGCCTGAGTTTTTTCATTTAAGGAGTCCTGGATGCTGCCTTATCCGCAGATCGACCCGGTGGCCATCGCCCTCGGTCCCCTGAAAATCCACTGGTACGGTCTGATGTACCTGGTCGGCATCGGTGGTGCCTGGTGGCTGGCCTCGCGCCGGCTGGAGCGTTTCGATGCTACCTGGACCAAGGACAAGCTGTCCGACCTGGTGTTCTGGGTGGCCATGGGGGTGATTCTCGGTGGCCGTCTGGGCTACGTGTTCTTCTATGACTTTGCCGCCTATATCGCCGAGCCGGCGAAGATCCTGCGAGTCTGGGAGGGCGGCATGTCCTTCCACGGCGGGCTGATCGGGGTGATGCTGGCGACCTGGTGGTTCGGCAAGCGCAACGGCAAGAGCTTCTTCGAGCTGATGGACTTCATCGCGCCACTGGTGCCGATCGGGCTGGGCGCCGGGCGCATCGGCAACTTCATCAATGCCGAGCTGTGGGGCAAGGCCACCGATGTGCCCTGGGCGATGGTCTTCCCCACCGACCCTGAGCAACTGGCGCGCCATCCGTCGCAGCTGTATCAGTTCGCCCTGGAGGGCGTGGCGCTGTTCACCATCCTCTGGTTCTATTCGCGTAAACCGCGCCCCACCATGGCGGTGTCCGGTATGTTCGCCGCGTGCTACGGGGTGTTCCGCTTCATCGTCGAATTCGTTCGTGTGCCGGATGCCCAGCTGGGCTACCTGGCCTGGGGCTGGCTGACCATGGGCCAGATCCTCTGCCTGCCGATGATCCTCGGCGGTATCGGCCTGATCGCCTACGCCTACAAGCGCCAGCCCGTACAAGGAGCCGTCTGATGAAACAGTACCTCGACCTGATGCGCCACGTGCGCGAGCACGGCACCTTCAAGGAAGATCGCACCGGTACCGGCACCTACAGCGTGTTCGGCTACCAGATGCGCTTCGACCTGGCCGCTGGCTTCCCCATCGTCACCACCAAGAAGTGTCACCTGCGCTCGATCATCCACGAGCTGCTGTGGTTCCTGCAGGGCGACACCAATATCCGTTATCTGAAGGAAAACGGTGTTTCCATCTGGGACGAGTGGGCCGACGAGAACGGTGATCTCGGCCCAGTCTACGGCTACCAGTGGCGCAGCTGGTCGGCGCCCAATGGCGAGTCCATCGACCAGATCGCCAAGCTGATCGAGATGATCAAGAAGAACCCGGATTCGCGCCGCCTGATCGTCTCGGCCTGGAACCCCGCGCTGGTCGAGCAGATGGCCCTGCCACCGTGCCACGCGCTGTTCCAGTTCTACGTGGCAGACGGCAAGCTCTCCTGCCAGCTCTATCAGCGTTCGGCAGACATCTTCCTCGGCGTGCCTTTCAACATCGCCAGCTACGCGCTGCTGACGCTGATGGTGGCGCAGGTGTGCAACCTGCAGCCGGGCGAGTTCATCTGGACCGGCGGCGACTGCCACCTGTACGCCAACCACATCGAGCAAACTGATCTGCAACTGACCCGCCAGCCGCTGCCGCTGCCGACCATGAAGCTCAACCCCGAGGTGAAGGATCTGCTGGCCTTCAAATTCGAGGACTTCGAACTGGTCGGCTACGAAGCGCACCCGCATATCAAGGCGCCGGTGGCAGTGTGAGATAGAAGTGGGTGGGCTCTGGTGGGCAAAAGCGGAGCGCCGCCCGGCCCACCTTACGGTCTGGCAGCGTCACGAAGCTCTACTAGGATGTAGGGTGGGCCGGGTGGCGTTTCTTGTAGGGTGGGCTTCAGCCCACCGATTCACCAATCCGTTGCCGCCGGCCCCTTCACCGACACCCAACAGGCAAAGGACTGCCCATGCCCCACTACCGCCGCGAACGGATTCCCGGTGCAACCTACTTCTTCACGGTCACTCTCGTTGATCGTCGTTCCCGCTTACTGGTGGAGGAAATTGCGCTGCTGCGCCAGGTCTACGTCGAGGCCAGCAAGCGCATGCCGTTCAAGACCGTCGCCATCTGTGTTCTACCCGACCATCTGCATGCTGTTTGGGAACTGCCTGAGGATGACCGCGACTATTCCCAGCGTTGGGCATTGATCAAAAGCCAGTTTTCTCGGGCTCTACCCGCCATGGCGTCTGTCAGCGCCAGCAAATCCAGAAGGCGTGAGAAGGGAGTCTGGCAGAGACGCTTCTGGGAGCACCGCATCCGTGATGAGGAGGATCTCGCAAGGCATGTCGACTACATCCATTTCAACCCGGTAAAGCACGGCCTGGTGAGTCAGGTTGGCGACTGGCCTTATTCGAGCTGCCACCGTTATGTCGCGCGCGGGCTCCTGCCTGCAGATTGGGGTGGGCGGGATGATGGTGATGGCGAGTTTGGGGAGTAGGTATTGGTGGGCTGAAGCCCACCCTACAGATAACTATCACTCATCGCGTAGGGTGGGCTTCAGCCCACCGGTTGCATGGAAAGGTCGCTGCGCAGGCGCTCTACCTGTTCGGCGCGTTCGGCCTCTTCCAGGCGTGCGCCGGGATTGAGTGATGACCATTCGGGATGCGCCCGTGCCACGTTAAGTGGCGCCGGTAGCTTGCCCTGGCGCCACAGGGTTTCCTGAGGTGCGTTGAGGGTGATGGCGTCCACCGCGGCGTGTCCACGTACGTTCAGTGCAGCCAGCAGTTGCTGCTGACGCAGGGCGAGCAGGCGCAGTACAGCATCGTCGACGGTCAGCTCGCGCTGGCCCTTGAGTTTTCCCTTCAGTCGTTCCCCGTAGTTGCGCAGGGTCTGTGCACTGCCGCCGATCACCGCACCCAGCGCTGCGGCAGCGCCCAGGGTGATGCCACCGACCAGCAGGTCGACGCCGACGCCCGTGGCGGCGCCGGCCGCCATGCCGCCACCGACCTTGATGCCCAGTTGCTTCAGCGTTTCCGGGTTGAACAGGTCGTCGCCCCAGCGGCCGTCGAGCAAGGGTAGATCGGCCGCTTTGGCATCGCTGCTGCGGAAGGCATACAGGCGCAATAGGGCCTCGACGCAGCGCTGCTCGCGTTGGCGAATCGCATCGCGCAGCTCAGAAATGGCGCCCTGTTCCAGCACCGGCTGGGCGGCGACGCTGCGGCGGCAGGCGGCGCAGTCGATCAGCAGTTCGGCGATCAGCCGGTTGCCGGCCTGTCGACGGGCCTGGCGCTGTGCTTCGTGATCCTCGATCAGGCGTTGCAACTGGGAACGCGAACGCTCCAGCAGCAGAGCCAGGCTTTCGTACAGGCGTCGTTCGCCATCTTCCGGTGGCGCCACGCTGTCGAAGGCCACCAGGGCATGCAGGCCGAGGCGAGCCAGGGCTTCGCGCCATTCACCTTCGCGGTGGCTGGCGCTGGCGACAAAGTTGAGCACCGGCAGCAGCGGCCGGCCACACATGGTCAGCACCGCCAGTTCGTCGCGGTACTTGGCCAGCACCGGCTCACGCACGTCGATCACATACAGGCCGGCGTCGGAGGCCAGCAGCTGACGCAATACCTTGGCCTCCTGTTCGTAGCGCTGGCGCGCCTCGCTGCCTTCGAGAAAACGCGCCAGGCGCGCCGGGCCGTCCAGGCGTTCACCGGGACGGTCGAGGCGCTCCAGGTAGTCGAGCAGGGCGATGGCGTCTTCCAGGCCGGGGGTGTCGTACAGCTCCAGCAGCGCCTGGCCATCCACTGACAGGCGCGCACCTTCGACATGCCGGGTGGTGCTGGCGCGGGGCGAGACTTCGCCGAAGTCGATGTCGCGGGTCAGGGTGCGCAGCAGCGAGGTCTTGCCGACATTGGTATGGCCGACCAGGGCCAGTTTCAGTGGTGGGCTCATGGCGTGGTCTCGGCCGGGTAGCCCGGAAGCAGAGCGTGCATTGAGGTAGGAGCGAGCTCTGCTCGCGAACCATGGCAAACGGCAAAAGCTTCGCGAGCAGAGCTCGCTCCTACATGAAGCCCGTGTGCCTGCGGCTCTCTAGTCATGTCCGCTCTCCAGCCAGTTCAGCGGCGCCGTATCACCGTGGGTCAGCCCTAGGGTGCCGAGGGCCTGGTGCCAGTCTGTCAGGCGCGCGCTGTCCAGGCTCTCACCGGGCGTCGGCGGTAGCAGCCAGACGCGCGTGGCGCTCGCACAACGCGCCAGTTCGCCGAGCAGCGCCAGGGTGCCGCGATCCGGTGAGCGGCGCGGGTCGCAAGCAATGGCCAGACGTTCGGGTGGGAAGCGGGTCAGTTGTTCGAGCAACTGGCGGCGCTGTTCGCGGCTATCGATCACTCCGGCATCGGCCACGCCCTTGGGTAGCGGCGCGGGCGGCCAGGGGCGACGCTCGTCCAGTTCGATGCCGAGCAGGAGGGCGCCGCTGCCAGCTTGGGAATTGGTGCCGCCTTGCGGCTGATGCAGAGCTGCTGGCGCCAGGTCGCAGACACCGAGACGTTCGCTGTCCGGTTGCAGGCGCTGGCGCAGCAGGCTGTAGCCCGGCAGGTCGAGATCCAGGCGCAGCGCGCCTTTTCCGGATTGCCAGCGCCACAGGCACAGCAGCGCCAGCAGTAGGCGCGGCAGCAGGCCGTAGACCAACACCACGCCGACCAGCCAGCCGGCCCAGCTCTGCCGGGCCGTTTCACTGGCGATAGCGGCATCGCCGCTGGCACGAATGACCTCGATGTCCGGCAGGCTGAAGCCGAGCAGCGCGGGCAGGGCGCCGATGGCCTGGGTCAGGGCGATGAAGGTGTCGCCACCAAGAATGGTGGTTTCCCAGACGAAGCCGTAGCGGCGCGTGGCGAGCAGCAACAGCAGGGTGGCCAATGCCGCGAGCATGGCCAGCGCCCACAGGCCGTTGACCATCAGACCCAGGCCCCAGCGGGTTAGGCGCTGGCGTTGCAGCATCAGTAGCAGGGCCGGGGCCAACTGCGCGGCGCTGGCGTCGCGTGCCAGTTTTTCGCTAAGCCACAGCCACAGGCGACCGAGCGCGCCAGGGTGGTCGCGGGTCAGCAGCAGACCCAGCAGCCAGCCAAGCAGCATCAGCAGATTGAGCCCGAGCAGGCTGCCCAGCGCCCAGAACACATTGACGGGTTGGCGCCCGTCACCCAACGCAGCCAGAGCCAGGCCGAAGCCGCTGAGCAGGGCCAACAGCGCCAGCAGCAGACCGGCCAGGCGTGCGCCCTGCAGCCAGTGCAGCAGCGCCTGCCACTGACCATCACGACGGGCGAGCAGCAGGGCGCGGTGCTGGATGCGCTCGGCCAGGTCAACCTGCTCGGCACGGGCCAGGCGATTGGCCTCGCTGTCCTCGAGTGGGCCAGCGTGTTCCTCGCGCAAGCGAATGGTCTCGCTGAGCCAGAGGCGTTGGAAGGTCGTGGGGGAGGAGGCGTCTGTCACGCGGCGTCTCGTCGTTCGGATCAGGGGTTGAGGATAACCCCTGATCCGCCTTGGTGCTAATCAGCGCTGCTGGCGCAACCGCACGGCGATGTCCGGTTGGTCGATGAACAGGCCGTCAATGCCGGTGGCAAGGAAGGCGCGCAGCTCGGCATCGATGTCGCCGCGATTACTTGGTACGTCGCCACTGCGCAGGCTGGTGGGTAGGAAGGCGTTCTCGGCGCGGAAGGTATAGGGGTGCACCTTGAGCCCGGCAGCATGGGCGTCACGTACCAGGCTGGTCGGCGCGGTCAGGTTACCGGCGGCATCACGCGGGATGATCATGCCTTTCTCCGGACCGATGCCGACGGCGTAACTCGCGATGTTTTTCAGGCCTTCTGGCGTGATCATCTGTTGATAGCCAAGGTCACTGCCCAGTACCTGCTGATCGTAGGGTTGGCCCTCTATCCACAGCAGCTGCACCAGGCGGATTGGGGTCAGTTTGCTCAGTGTCTTGAGGTTATCCACTTCGAAGGACTGGATGAAAACGGGCGCGTCGGCGCTGTCATAGCCGTTGCGTTCGAGCACCGCCAGCAGCGGTTTCTCCATGGCCAGGTCGAGGTGCTGGAAGTGGGTGGGGTGCTTGGTTTCCGGGTACAAACCCAGGGTCCGTTGCTGGAGGGCTTCCAGCCGTTTCACCAGATCGATGATCTCCTGCAGTGTGGGAATCTCGAACTGGCCATTGAAGCGGGTATTGCCCGGCCGCTGCTGCGGGATGCGTTCGATGGCGCGCAGGGTTTTCAGCTCGGCCAGGGTGAAGTCCTCACTGAACCAGCCTTCCAGGCTGCGCCCGTCGACGCTCTGGGTGCGTTTGCGGTCAGCGAATTCGGGGCGCTGCGCCACGTCGGTGGTCAATCCCAGTTCGTTGTCGTGACGGGCGACCAGTTGGCCGTCGCGGGTCATCACCAGGTCGGGCTCGATGTAGTCGGCGCCTTGCAAGGCCGCCAACGCGTAGGCGGCCAGGGTGTGCTCGGGCGCGTAACCGCTGGCACCCCGGTGGGCGATCACCAGTGGAGCCTTGGTGTCCCAGGTCTGGGGTTGCTTGGCGCTGGGTTGCTGCTGGGCCCAGTCGATGGCGGCCTGGACGTTATCCGGAGTCGGGCTGGCGAAGACCGACAGTGGCAGCAGTGTGACGCCCAATATCCAGGCAGATAGTGATTTAGACATGACGCTAGCTCCTTGCTCGTGGATTCAGCCGCTAGCCTGCTACGGCGAATGTGACGATACGACGACAGCGTTGCTTCGGCCACAGGTGGGCTGCGAGGCCGCTGGGTGCTCTGCTATGCTCGCGGCCATGAAAACGACTCTACCCCTTTCCCTGATCGCCGCGCTCGCGCACAACCGTGTGATCGGTCGCGACAACCAGCTGCCCTGGCACCTGCCGGCGGACCTCAAGCATTTCAAGGCGCTGACGCTCGGCAAGCCGATCATCATGGGGCGCAAGACCTGGGATTCGCTCGGTCGGCCATTGCCCGGCAGGCTCAACATCGTGGTCAGTCGCCAGGCGGGCCTGACCCTGGAAGGTGCCGAGGTATTCGCGACGCTGGAAGAGGCCATCGAACGAGCCGACGCCTGGGCGCGTGACGAGGATGCCGAGGAACTGATGCTGATCGGCGGCGCGCAGCTCTATGAGCTGGGCCTGGCCCAGGCTGATCGCCTGTACCTGACGCGTGTCGGCCTCGAGCCTGAAGGCGATGCCTTCTTCCCCGAGGTCGACGAGGCTACCTGGCGCATGACCTCCAGCGTCGAGCACCCGGCTTCGCCCGAGACACCGTTCTACGCCTTCGAAGTGTGGGAGCGCCGCGGCGCATAATCCTGCCGAGCTTTCCGGCCATCTCTGCCGCCAGATTCCCCTGTGCGGCGTGATGGCCATTGCCTTGCCTCTGCCGTAACTTTCTTTCGTGCATCCTGATGCAGGTTTTTACATGTCTGAGCAATCGCCCGACGACGAGCAACTGAACGCCGTCGCTGCACTCTTCGTGCGCCATCCACTCTGGGAAGATGCGCTGGCCCTGCTGTTCGGTACCGCTCTGGTGGCGCTGGGCATCGCCTTCTACGCCCATGCGGGGTTGTTGACAGGCGGCACCGTCGGCATCGCCTTTCTGGCCAACTACCAGGCCGGCTGGTCGTTCGGTCTGGTGTTCTGCCTGGTCAACCTGCCGTTCTATTTGCTGGGTATCTGGCGCATGGGCTGGGGTTTCACCTTGCGCACAGGCTGCGCAGTATTGCTGGTTTCGCTGCTGGCCGAGCTGACGCCGCAGTGGGTCGCCTTTGCCCATCTCAGCGCCGTGTATGCCGCACTGTTCGGTGGTGCCGCCATGGGCCTGGGGTTGCTTATGCTGTTCCGCCACCGCGCCAGCCTGGGCGGAGTGAACATTCTCGCGCTGTACATGCAGGAGCGCTTCGGTTTCCGTGCGGGGGCAGTGCAGATGGCCATCGATGCGAGCATCGTACTAGCGGCGGTATTCGTGGTGTCGCCCGACAAGGTGCTGCTATCGGTACTGGGGGCGGTAATGCTCAATCTGGTGCTGGCGATCAATCACCGGGCGGATCGCTACGTCGGCGTCAGCTGAACCCCCGGCAACGAACGAGGGGCTGCCTCGCTGGAGACAGCCCCTCGTTGTTTCGTTTTTCGCGGACGCGAGAATCAGATCACTTCGGTGAACTGGATGATCTCGACCCAGTAGCCGTCCGGGTCCTTGATGAAGGCGATGTCGCGCATGCGGCCGTCGGTCAGGCGTTTCTGGAAGTCCACACCGAGGTCTTCGAAGCGCTGGCAGGCCGCTTTGATGTCCGGCACCGACACGCACAGGTGACCGAAGCCGCGCGGGTCGCTGTTGCCGCTGTGGTAGGAAAATTCCGGGTCTTTCTCGGTGCCGTAGTTGTAGGTCAGCTCCAACACGCCGGGGATCGACTTGCGCCATTGATGGCGAGCCGCCGGGTCAGCCGGGATCTGCGACTTGTCATTGATCAGGGCGAGGAAGTACAGGCTGAACTCGGCGTCGGGGAAGTCCTTCTTCTCCAGCAGGGTGAAACCCAGTACGCGGGTGTAGAAATCCAGGGATTTCTGCAGGTCCTTCACGCGGATCATGGTGTGGTTGTAGACGAAGTCGGCGGTGGCGACGTCGGGTTTGGCGGTCACGCCAGCAATGGCGTTGAGCTCGTCGAGGGTCATGGGGTTCTCCATCAGGTAGGGAATGGGGTCGGTGCTGAAAGGCCGTATCTGCATAGATGGCTTCGCCCATGGCGTTTTTCAAGGTCGAATGTCACCGCAGGGTGGATGGGACTCTTTCATCTGCCTTGCTGGCGTGGTGTCTTGATTGGTGGGCTGAAGCCCACCCTACAGCCATGCCCGATCGAGTAGGGTGGGCCGGGCGGCGATCCGCTTCAGCCCACCAATTCCAGCACCCGCATTAGACCTCCAGCGTGATCAGCTCGGCCCGTGCCCGGTCATCCTCGATATGCAGAATGCCCACGCCGATGGGCAGCTTGAAGCGCCGCGGCCCGGCGCTGCCGGGGTTGAGATAGAGCACGCCGTCACGGGTTTCCTGCAGGAGTTTGTGCGAGTGTCCGGCGATTACCACATCGATTCCAAGCGCTCTGGTGTCGATGTTCAGTTGCTTGAGGTCGTGCAGGACATAGAGCGTGATGTCTGCGAAGCGCAGCGTCAGCGCCTCGGGAATGTTATCGGCCCAAGCCTCCTGGTCGTTGTTGCCGCGCACCACCGACAGCGGCGCGATGCGCTCCAGCTCGGCCAGAATGTGCGGCCCGCCGATATCGCCGGCATGGATCAGGTGATCGACGCCTTGCAGCGCTGCCAGCGCTTCGGGGCGCAGCAGGTTGTGGGTGTCGGCGATCAGACCGATGCGCATGATGGGCTCCTGAGGATGGATACAGGCGCCAGCTTGCTGGCGATCAGCGTCGGATGCAAAACCCTCCGTCAACAAAAAGCCCGGCAAACCAGGCCGGGCTTTTCGCTGTAGCAGGCTGACGAATCAGCCGTCCAGCATTGCCTTGTTGCGCACCGCGCCCTTGTCGGCGCTGGTGGCGAGCAGGGCGTAGGCCTTGAGCGCCGTGGTGACCTTGCGCGGACGCTGTTCCACCGGCTTCCAGCCCTTCTTGTCCTGGACGTGGCGGCGGTGCGACAGCTCTTCATCGCTGACCAGCAGTTGGATGGTGCGATTGTGGATGTCGATATGGATCTTGTCGCCGTCTTCCACCAGCCCGATGGCGCCGCCGGCAGCGGCTTCCGGCGAGGCGTGGCCGATGGACAGGCCCGAGGTGCCGCCGGAGAAACGGCCATCGGTGAGCAGGGCGCAGGCCTTGCCCAGGCCCTTGGATTTCAGGTAGCTGGTGGGATAGAGCATTTCCTGCATGCCCGGGCCACCTTTCGGGCCTTCGTAGCGGATGATCACCACATCACCGGCCTTGACCTCGTCGGCGAGAATGCCTCTCACGGCGGCGTCCTGGCTTTCGAAGATCTTCGCGGTGCCTTCGAACACGTGGATCGATTCATCCACGCCGGCGGTTTTCACCACGCAGCCGTCGAGGGCGATGTTGCCGTACAGCACGGCCAGGCCGCCTTCCTGGGAGTAGGCGTGCTCGACGCTGCGGATGCAGCCGTTCTCGCGGTCATCGTCCAGGCTCGGCCAGCGGGTGCTCTGGCTGAACGCGGTCTGGGTGGGGATGCCGGCCGGGCCGGCCTTGAAGAAGGTGTGCACGGCCTCGTCGCGGGTCTGGGTGATGTCCCACTGGGCGATGGCGTCGGCCATGCTCGGGCTGTGCACGGTGGCCACGTCGGTGTGCAGCAGGCCGCCGCGAGCCAGCTCGCCGAGGATGCTGAAGACGCCGCCGGCGCGGTGCACGTCTTCCATGTGGTACTTCTGGATGTTCGGCGCCACCTTGCACAGCTGCGGCACGATGCGGGACAGGCGGTCGATATCGCGCAGGTCGAAATCGATCTCGGCTTCCTGGGCGGCGGCCAGCAGGTGGAGGATGGTGTTGGTCGAGCCGCCCATGGCGATGTCCAGCATCATGGCGTTCTCGAACGCCTTGAAGTTGGCGATATTGCGCGGCAGCACGGAGTCGTCGTTCTCGCCGTAGTAGCGCTGGCACAGCTCCACCGCCAGGCGCCCGGCGCGCAGGAACAGCTGCTCGCGGTCGCTGTGGGTGGCCAGGGTCGAGCCGTTGCCCGGCAGCGCCAGGCCCAGGGCCTCGGTCAGGCAGTTCATCGAGTTGGCGGTGAACATGCCGGAGCAGCTGCCGCAGGTCGGGCAGGCGCTACGCTCGTACTCGGCGACCTTCTCGTCGCTGGCGCTGTCGTCGGCGGCGATGACCATGGCGTCGACCAGGTCCAGGCCGTGGTTGGCCAGCTTGGTCTTGCCGGCTTCCATCGGCCCGCCGGAGACGAACACCACCGGGATGTTCAGGCGCAGGGCGGCCATCAGCATGCCGGGGGTGATCTTGTCGCAGTTGCTGATGCAGACAATCGCATCCGCACAATGGGCGTTGACCATGTATTCCACGGAGTCGGCGATGATCTCGCGGCTCGGCAGCGAATAGAGCATGCCGTCGTGGCCCATGGCGATGCCGTCGTCGACGGCGATGGTGTTGAATTCCTTGGCCACGCCGCCGGCCTTCTCGATCTCGCGGGCGACCAGCTGGCCCATGTCCTTCAGGTGCACGTGGCCGGGCACGAACTGGGTGAAGGAGTTGGCGACGGCAATGATCGGCTTCTTGAAGTCTTCGTCCTTCATCCCGGTGGCACGCCACAGGGCGCGGGCGCCGGCCATGTTGCGGCCGTGGGTGGAAGTCTTTGAGCGGTAGTCAGGCATGACGATGATCCTGCGGCTAATTCGGTTATGTAGGCGGTGAGCGTCGTGGGGCGGCAGGTCACCGCGTGTCGTGGGCTGCATGACGAGACGGGATCACCGTTCGCGCGGCCAGGGCTCACAGGCCCGCCGGAGGATGCCTGGCGGGAAATAAGTCGATTCTACGCCGCAGCGGGCGCCAGGGGAAAGGCTGCTGACGGTCACCATCCGTGGTGATCCGTCAGATTCAGGGTGGTGGGGTGATGCAGTGATCAATTGCCTCGTGACGCGCCGTCAAGGCCTTCCGGTAGCCGGATGCCGCTATCGGCGATTCGATAGAGTTCGTCTGGGGTGAATGACGGAGCACTCGCCTCGCTATCCGGGCCACTTTGAGTGGCAGCGAGAATATCGGTATAGGCCTGAGGTATTTCTACCGCCGGGTTGCTCGGCTGGCCCTGGGATTGGCCGCTGATGGTCAGGGTGCCTGCGTTGTAGCTGATGGCGTAGTTGCCCGAGGTCAGGCCGCTTACGTTCAGCTCGTAGCTGCCGGCATTGATCGCGCCCTGAGCACTGCCGCCGTAGGTGAGGCTGCCGCCGAGCACACCGACATCCTCGCCATTGACGAAGCCGCTGTAGCTGACCCCGTTGCCGCCAGTGAAGGCCATGCCATCGTACGTCTTGCTGGCATCAACGGCGGTGACGGTGAGCGCGGCCTTATCGATGGTCAGGGTGGTATCGTCGTAGCTGATGTCGTAGCCCTGCTGACCCGAATACAACCCGTCCAGGCTGAGACTGCCATCGGTGGTGCTGTAGCTGCCAGCGTTCTGCGAGGCGCTGGAGTAGGTCAGGCTACCAAGCAGCAGATCATCATCCTGGGTGGTGCCGAGATCAGTTGTATAGCCACTGGTGCCGCTGCTCTGGCCATCGTAGGTTCTATTGCCGATGTCCGTCGCCGTGACGGTCACGCTCTGCATGAAGCTGCGTAGCAGCGGTGCAGTTTGCCCTTCGTAGATCCTCCACACTGCATTGCTACCGCCGCTGGTGGCCAGGTTCCAGGTGGCATAGTTGGAGGCGTCGCGTAACGCCGTGCTGTCCAGGCCGCGTAGATTTTCCACGGTCGCAACACCACCAATGGTCCCCGCGCCGGGGCCGGTGAAGGTGTCGGTGTTCCAGAACGAGTCCGCTACGCGTCCGGTTGCTATGTCGCCTACCAAGCCCCCTACGGACGTCACCCCGCTCACGCTGCCAGTGGCGTAGGTGTATTCGATCAGGCTGCCGTTATAACCGGCCAAACCACCTACATACTCTGTGCCTTGTACCTGACCGGTGGCATAGGCATTGCGGATGGTGCCGGTGTTGGCGCCCACCAGGCCGCCGGTCATTACGGCACCGCTGATGTTTCCCGTGGCGTAGGAATTTTCTACCAGGCCCCAGTTTTCACCGGTCAGCCCACCTACGACGTTCTCCGCGCCGCTGACATTGCCAGTGGCATAGCTGTTGCGAATGATGCCGTTGTCCCGGTTGCGTGCCACCAAGCCACCAGCACCGCGTGCAGTGGAACTGACGGTGACGTTGGTATGGAGGTTGCTGAGTATGCCGCCGTAGTTGATGCCTACCAGGCTGGCAGCATTGAACCTGCCATGGATGCTGCCACCCACCAGTCCCAGGTCGTGAATCTGTGCCCCGGCGGCTGTCTGCCCGATCAATGCCACTTCGCTTTCGTTTGCGCGATTTATCCTGAGGTCGCGAATCAGGTGGCCTTGACCATCCAGCGAGCCGGTAAAGGGAGTGCTGGCGTTGCCCACCGGTTTGAACCCTGCCGCTCCCCAGACATCGCCGTAGTAGCCATTGCCGCCTGCTGCAAGCGCAGCACCGAGATCCAGGTCGGTGCCCAGGCGGTAGTCGGCTGACAGATCCAGCGCCATCAGTTGCAGGGCGTGAGGCGTGAAGAGGGTCGTCGAGTACTCGCCGCGCAGCATGGGCCGTGTATCGCCTTCGAACATCACCCAGGTGTTGGTGAAGTCGAAGCCGGCGTAGGTGGCTTGGGTGCGGGCATTGGTGGAGTCGATGCCAGTGCCGGCTGCACTGCTTGCTTGGCCGGTGGAGTCCATGTCCCAGTAGCTGTTGGTGACCGTAGCACCGGAGCCATCAACACTCCCCACCAGCCCGCCAGTACCGGTCACTCGGCCGCTGGCGTAAGCATTGGTCAATGTGGTGCCCTGCACGGTACTGCCGATAAGCCCGCCGATGGCACTACCCGTACCGGTCACCGCTCCGGTTGCATAGGCGTCCGTGACCGAGGCAGCACGATTACGACCGATCAGGCCACCCACCTCACTCGTCCCGCTGACCGTAGCTGTAGAGGAGGAGTGGCTGACGGCGCCCTGATCGCTCCAGCCCACCAACCCGCCGACTAAACCGCCCGCTGAAGATACCTGCCCGGTGACATGGGTATTGGTCAGAGTACCGGCGCTCAGCCTTGCCACCAGGCCACCCACGGTGCCAGCGCCGGTGATGGAGACATTGGACAGGGTCAGATCGCGGAGGGTGGCTTCAGTCAGGCCGAACAGACCGACAGTCGACTCGTTCGAGCGATTGATGACCAGGCTGTCGATGGTGTGGCCGAGGCCGGCAAACGTGCCGTTGAAGCCATCGATGGGTGCAAAGCCCGCTCCAGCGTTCCAGGTACTGGTCGCCGCGGCATCGAGGTCGATAGCGAGCGCGTAGTGGCCGCTTCCCGAGATGCCTTGCAGGGCGCTGAGGTCGCGAATCAGGGTGTAGTCAACGCCGCCGAGACTCAGTCCGGCATTGCCTCCGGAGAGGGTGACGCGGGCGCCCTGGTTCAGGCTGTAACCGTTGCCGTAGGCCAGCACCAGCGCTGCATTGTCGCCGCTGGCGGTGATGTCCTTGTTGACGTTTATGCGGCCATGGGCATCGAGCGTCAGCGTGGTATCTGCGCTCCAGCTCACGGCGGCGTTGACGTTGATGTCGCCGTTTTCGCTGCCTCCCGCCACGGTCTGTAGCGTGATGCTGGTGTTCTGCAGGTTGGCGCTGAGGGTGCTGGCACCGATGCCGCTGGTGGTCTGGCTGGCACTGCCGGCGCTGACGGTGAAGTCGGTCGGGTCGATCAGCCAGGTGCCGGTTTGCCCGGTCGTGGCCTTGGTGGTGACAGTCGTGCCCTCGGCGATCTGCACATGGGCGCCGCTGGTGTCGATAAAGCCGCCATTGCCGCCATCCGCCGCGCTGGCATCCAGGGTGCCGGCGACCTGCACCGTGCCGCCGTCGAAGTCGCCGAGCAGGACGATCCTGCCTTCCTTCTCGCCCAGGGTGCGGGCCTGGATCACGCCCTCGTTGTTGACCACCGTCTGCAGCAGCGCATCGGCCGCGCTGGCGGTTAGGATGACGTTGCCGCCGTCGGCCTGGATCAACTGACGGTTTTCCACCAGCGCGTCCTTCACCGCCTCGTCGACCTGCACGCTGAGCAGGCCATCACCCGCGAAGTCGAGGGTAACCGCGTTACCGGCGGCCAGGGCCACCGTGCCCTGGTTGGCGACGATCACGCCGTTGTTGCTGACCGTGCCGCCGAGCAGGGCGACGCTGCCGCCATCGGCGGCGGTGATGCGCCCATTGTTGATGACCGAAGCGTTGCTGCCGTTGCCCTTGAAGGCGTAGTTGCCCGCTTCGAAATCGCTCACTGACAGATCCAGGGTGGAGGCCACCAGACCGCCGACGTTGACCTGCGCCCCGGCGCCGAAGAGCACGCCGTTGGGATTGATGATGAACACCCGGCCATTGGCATCGAGCTGGCCCATGATCTTCGAGCCGTCGGCGCCGAGCACCCGGTTGAGGGCGATCGAGTCGGTGCCGGGCTGGTTGAAGGTCACCTTGTTACCGCTGCCGATGTCGAAGCTCTGCCAGTCGATGGCCAGCTTGTTGCTGGCTTGATCGATGACCATCTGCTGGCCGTTGGGCTGGCTGATGCTGCCGCTGCCGGCGACCACCTGACCGCCAGTGGGCAGGTCGGCGGCGAAGGCCGAGCTGGCCAGCACGAGGCTTATCGCCAATACCGCACCGGCTCCCTTGCCACGTTTGCGGGCGTGTTCATGGGCGACGGCCCAGGCACCCAGGGCGTGGTTCCAGATTAGAGCGTAGCTGCGGTTCATGGATGTCCCCTTATCAATCGTCTGGCTGCGGAGTGTTGCGTTTCGGCCTGCGGTGTAACCATCAAGGGCTTGCAGCGTTAGAAGAAGCGCACCACCTGCGCCCATACGCGCGGGCTGCGGTCGACATCGCTCTGCGGGTCGCTGTTGCCCAGTTTCCACGCGGTCACGGCGCTGACCTGCCAGCCGTGTGCTGCCCAGCGTGCGCCCAGGCCGGCACCGGAAAGGCTGCGATGGTTCTCGCCGGAGGCCCAGGTGTCCTTGTTCAGGCGCACCTGGCCATGGTCGACGAAGGTGCTGAGCTGCCAGGCATCGGTCAGCGCATAGCGCAGCTCGAGGTTGGCCAGCCAGCCCTGGTCGCCGGAGGCTTCGCCCTGCGGGTAGGCGCGTACACCGTAGGCGCCGCCCAGGTAGAGCTTTTCCGAACTGTCGAGGTTGCCGTCGGCCCATTGGCCTTGCAGCTGGGTGTACAGGCTGAAGCGTTCGCTCAGGCGCTGCAGGCGAACCAGGCTGGGGTTGAGCTTGTGGAAGCGGCCGGCCGTGCCGGCAGTGAGGTCGTCGATACGCTGCGCAGTGGCATCGTCGAGGTTCAGGCTGCCCTGGCTCCAGGCCAGGGCGAAGCTGTTGATGCCACCGCCGAGCAGGGTGTCACGGCTGTTGCCGTTGAGCGTCAGGATGGCCACGCGCGAGCGTTTTTCGCTCTTCTGGTCGAACAGGTCGATGTCGTCTTGCAGGCGCTTGTCGTCGAATTGGGCCTGCACATAGAGGTTGAAATCCCGAGAGCGCATCAGTGGTTGCAGGGCGAAGACGCTGGCGATGCGTGCATTGCCATGGGCATCAAGGTCTTCGAAGTCCTTCGCCAGCTCATAGTCCATGTCCGAATAAGCCACGCCGAGCTGAGTCGACCAGGGGCCGACAGGTAGCTGATAGGCGATGCGGCCGTAGTTCTGCTCTTCGTCCGAACCCATGGCGCGCAGGGTCAAACGGTCACCCAGCCCCAGTGGGCTGTTGAGATTGAGGGTGCCGCCGAGGCGGTACTGGCCGGTGAAGCGGTTGCCGTAGTTGTCGGCGTCGATGGAACCGGACAGCAGCGGTGCGCGCTCGATATTCACTAGCAGGTCGGTGCTGCCGGTGCTGGTGCCGGGGCGCAGGGTGGACTTCACCTCGACACCGGGGGTGTCCTGTAGCAGCAACAGGCTGCGTTCGAGCGGCCTGGCCTGCACCGCATCGCCGGCTTGCAGCACCGCCAGGGGCGCGAGGGCGCTGCCACCCAGGCCGGCCTGGTCGTTGATCTGCACCTGGCCGTAGTGGCCTTCGAGCACGGCGATCCGGACCATGCCGCCATCGATCTCCTGGGCAGGCAGATAGGCGCGTGCCAGCGGGTAACCGCGTTCGCGGTAGATGCGGGTGATGCTATTGGCGGCGCCCTGCAGGTCGCCGAGTGTGAGGGTGCGATTGTTCAGGTCATCGAGCAGCGGCAGCAGTTGCTCGTTGGGGATGGCGCTGTTGCCCTCGAGGACGAAACCTGTGACCTGCAGGCTCGGCCCAGTGCTTTGCACCTGGTCACCGGGTGAGTCGGGCAGGTTGATATCTATGGATTGCCGCTCGGGTAACTGCAGGGGCTTCTGGTCGAGGCTTTGTTGAGTCTGACCGGCGTCCGGCGCTACGGCTGCCAGAGCCCGGCTGGCAAGGGTATTCCCGGCGGCCAGCAAGGCGACGGACAACAGGCTCGTGGCAACACGCATGGCGATCAGCTTCCTTCTGGGAGACGGCTGCCCAGGCCTGAGTGATCTGCATTAGGCCGAAGACAAAGAGGAAGCGTAGGGCGTGTGACCTGGATGTAGCTTGATAGAACTTGCGGTGTTTGCCTCAGCCCTCCAGGCCGAGGGCGATATCCAGACATTGCGTGGCATCACCCGACCAGGGGGGCTGGCGATAGAGTTCATAGCCGCCCTGGGGGACAAAACGCTCACCGGAGCTTTCCGGCCAGGCCACGGCGAGGGTGCGATAGGCCGCGAATACCTGGTTGTAGGGTGCTCGGTGTTGCAGGCAGGCGTAACGTCCGGCGGGCAGCCTCAATCGGCTCAGTGGGGCGTCACCGATGGGGAGTCCGAGATCGAGCACAGCGCAGTCGTAGCGCACCAGGTCGTTGGGGGTGATCTCCGGGTTGTCGGTGATGGCTCCGATGGCCCTGGCGTTATCCAGTGGATAGCCGATACGTTGCAGTTCTTCGGCAAAGCGTCGCCAGTGCTCCGCAACTCGCGCATAGCTGCCGTAGAAACGCATGCTCAGCAGCGCCAGATCGGGAAGGTGAGTGATCTGTACTTCGGTTGCCCGACGATGTTCCTCAGCTGTGGCGGGGATGCTGGCCTGGCGCGCGAACTGACGGTACTGGGTGGGCGTCAGGGCGAACTGGCGATGGAAGGCACGGATGAAGGCCTCATGACTGGAGTAGCCAACGGACAGAGCGATGGAAAGCACCGACTCCGGGTAGATCAACAGGTGAATCGCCGCACGGTCGAGGCGGGTGCGACGAATGTATTCGCTTGGGCTTTCGCCCATTACCTCGCGGAAATGGCGCTGAAAGTGGAAGGTGCTCAGGCTGGCGCGGGCCGCCAGGCGATCAAGCGAGAGCGGCCGGTCCAGGTGGGCTTCAATGTAGCGAATGGCGCGCAGGATGCGCCGGTCTTCCAGCACATGGGGCGGTGGCTTGTCCCGTTCGTAGGGTTTGCGCGACCCAGCATGAGGGCGTTCGAACAGCAGCGCGTGCTCCTGTTCGATCAGTCGATGTTCGAGTGCGGGCGCAAGCTCGCTGGGGGAGTGATCTGTCGAGTCGGCATCCATGGTTGGTACTTGCTAGCCGTGGCAGTCGGTGAGGGCTGCTTCAGGGCAGCCCGACGATCATAACGGACGTGTTTGTCGAGCGACCAGTGCTCGATGGCCACGCGCAGCGTTGATCTAGCTGCGCAGGATCTGCGCGGGGATTTGCTCCAGCGGAATCTCGCGCCCGACTGCGCCGAGTTTCTTCGCTTCCTTGGGCATGCCATAAACCACGCAGCTGGCTTCGTCCTGGCCCAAGGTCTGCGCGCCGGCCTCGAACATCTCGCGTAGTCCACGGGCGCCGTCGTCGCCCATGCCGGTCATGATGATGCCGGTGGCGTTGGCCCCGGCAGCGCGAGCGGTTGAGCGAAATAGTACGTCCACCGAAGGTTTGTGTCGGCTGACGGGCGGGCCGTCGACCACTTCCACCATGTACTGCGCGCCACTGCGTTTGAGCAGCATGTGGCGGCCGCCGGGAGCGATCAGGGCGCGGCCGGGCATGACCCGGTCGCCATGGCGTGCTTCCAGCACTTCGATCTGGCACAGGCCGTTGAGGCGTTCGGCGAAGGCTGCGGTAAAGCGTTCGGGCATGTGCTGGACGATGATGATGCCAGGGCAAACCCGTGGCAGTGCGGTGAGGATATGTTCCAAGGCCTGAGTACCACCGGTGGAGGTGCCGATGGCCACCACGCGTTCGGTGGTCCGGGCCATGGCCGGCTGGCCGGCCGGGATCATGGCGTCGGCGCCCAGCTTGGGTTGTACCGGGGCCTTGCTCTTGGCCAGTTGACGCATATTGGCGCGGGCTGCTGCTTTCACCGCGCCGAGCAGGTCATCGCTGGCGTTGACGAGGAACTTGCTCAGGTTGACCTGGGGCTTGGTGACGATGCTCACGGCGCCGGCAGCGAGGGCCTGCATGGTGGTGCTGGCGCCTTTCTCGGTCAGCGTCGAGCAGATGACCACCGGCGTGGGGCGCTCGGCCATGAGTTTCTTGAGAAAGGTGATGCCGTCCATGCGCGGCATTTCCACGTCGAGGACGATCACGTCCGGCCACTCGCGCTCCATCTTGCTCAGGGCGAACAGCGGGTCGGCAGCGGTGCCTAGCACCTCGATGGCTGAGTCGGCGGCCAGTACAGATGCCAGTACCTGGCGCACGACGGCAGAGTCGTCGACGATCATGACTTTGATGGGTTTCATTTGGGGCGTACTCCAGAACGGCCATGGATCGGCGGCGGTGCCGACTGTTTAAGGGCTAGCTGGCCACTCCATATGTCGAAGATGAGGTTCCGATATCCGACGCCGCCTACATGCTCTCCATGGCAGATGAGCCCCTGCTCGGCAACCAGGCGCCTGGCCATTTCGACATTTTGCAGGCCTATGTGTTGCTGTCTGTCAGAGGCGATGGATGGAAACATGTGCCCCCCGCCGAAGATCCGAACCTGGTAATCGGACACGCGGGTACCGCTCGACGCCACGGCTTCGCTCAACAGACGCATCGCTTCGTCACCGTAGCGGCCATCTGGAAGCGCGCTCGCGCGCCCGCGGCTGGGCAGCATGTAATGACACATGCCGCCGAGGCGCGCGCGAGGGTGCCACAACACCAGCGAGACACAAGAGCCGAGCAGTGTACGAATCCGCGTATAGGTCCCGCCAAAGTGGTAGTCGCCTGGCTGTAGGTAGACTTCGGCGATGCTGGGTGGGTTACTCATCGGGATTGCGATAGATCGAAGGTTTGATGACCTTCAGTGTGTCGTTCACGCCGTTGAGGCTTTCCGAGTGACTGATGATGAAGTAGCCGCCAGGGCGCAGATGTTTGAGCAGGCGGGCGACCACGCGGCGTTTCGTTTCTGCGTCGAAATAGATCATCACGTTGCGCAGGAATATCGTGTCGAATTGCCCGACGTCCGGCAGTGCGGCGTTCAGGTTGATCTGGGTGAAGCGCACCCGCTGACGCAAAGCCGGTGTGATCATCATCCGCCCCTCGTTCTCGCCTACCCCACGCAGGCAATGCTTGACCAGCAGATGACGGGGGATGTCGTCACGATCTTCCAATGCATAGACGCCGGTGCGGGCGCGCTCCAACACCCGATGGCTGATATCCGAGGCGAGTATTTCCCAGGGGCGTTCGCCAAGAATGTCTGCCAGCAGCAAGGCGATTGTGTAGGGCTCCTCGCCGCTGGAGCAGGCGCCGCTCCAGATGCGCAAGGGGCGTCCCGAGGGCACCCCGCCGGGTTTGCTCAGGCATTCGCGGAGGAAGTCGAAGTGCTTCGGCTCGCGGAAGAAGTAGGTCTCGTTGGTGGTGAGCAGATCGATGCAGATCTGCAGTTCCTGGGCATCCTTGCCCAGGCATTTGAAGTATTCGCCATAGCTGGCCATGGCGAAGTTGCGCAGGCGCTTGTTGAGGCGGCCAGCCACCAGTGGTTTCTTGGCGTCGGAGAGGTGAATGCCGGCGATATCGTGAAGCAGGCGGCGAAACTGGCCGAACTCCAGGTCGGTGAGTGCGGTGGGCGCGCTGGTGTGCATATCAACCCGTTCTCGATTCGTGCGCCAGGTTCTGGGCCTGCCCGAGCAGCTCGCGATCTTCTGCTGAAATCACCCGGCTGACGTCGAGCATGACCACCAGGCGTTCGTCCAGCTTGCCCATGCCGAGAATGAAATCGGCGCGGATGTGGCTGCCGAAACTCGGTGACGGTTCAATTTCTCCAGCGGCGAGTTCGCGCACTTCATTGACTGCATCGACCACCATGCCGATCACCTGGATACCGTCATGCTGAGCGATCTCCAGAATCACGATGCAGGTGCGTGGGCCGATGATCGTGGCCGAGCCGCCGAAGCGCACGCCCAGGTCGATGACCGGCACCACGGCGCCACGCAGGTTGATGACGCCGAGGATGCTCGGCGGCAGCATCGGCACGCCGGTCAACTTGCCGTACTCGATGATTTCCCGTACGACTTGGATTTCCACGGCGAAAATTTCCCTGGCCAGGGTGAAGGTCAGGTACTGCCCGGCCGGTGCAATAGCGCCGGCTAGCAATCTGGGGCTGGCGCTCATCGACCTACTCCTGGAAGCGTACGTATCCGGCAGGCAGGCCCGCCGCCATGCTGGGCGCGGCACTTTCTTCTTCCTCGCGCGGCGCACGAAGTTTGCTGTTGCTGCGCTGCTGGGCCTTGCTGCGAGCCGGGCCAGCAGCGCGGTCGGTACCACCGAGACGGAAGAAGTCCATCAGCTGCTGCAGTTGTTCGGCCTGGCCGCTCATTTCCTCGGCTGTGGCAGCCAGCTCTTCGGAAGCGGAGGCATTCTGCTGGGTCAGGTCGCTGAGCTGGTTCATCGCCGTGCTGATCTGGTTGACGCCACTGCTTTGCTCTTCCGATGCTGCCGCGATTTCCTGCACCAGGTCGGAGGTCTTGGCGATCGATGGCACGATTTCATCGAGCAGGGTGCCGGCGCGTTCGGCCAAGGCCACGCTGTTCTTCGCCACTTCGCCGATTTCCTGCGCGGCTACCTGGCTGCGCTCGGCCAGTTTGCGCACTTCGGCGGCCACTACGGCGAAGCCCTTGCCATGCTCGCCGGCACGGGCTGCCTCGATGGCGGCGTTGAGTGCCAGCAGGTTGGTCTGATGGGCGATGTCGTCGACGATGCCGATCTTGTCGGCGATGGTCTTCATCGCACTGACGGTGTCCTTCACGGCCTGACCACCTTCGCTGGCTTCGTTGGAGGCTTTGCTGGCCATGCCGTCGGTGACTTTGGCGTTTTCGGTGTTCTGCGAGATGGAGGCCGACATCTGCTCCATCGAAGCACTGGTTTCTTCGACCGAAGCCGCTTGCTCGGAGGCCGCCTGGCTCATGCTCTGCGCCGTGGAGGAGATTTCCTCGGAGGCACTGGACAGCGAGTCGGCAGAGCCGCGTACTTCAGAGATGATCTGGGTGAGTTTCTCGCTCATGTTACCCATTGCCGCCAGCAGTTGGCCGGTCTCGTCGCGGGCATCACTGTCCAGGCGCACACTGAGATCGCCGTCAGCCAGGCGGTTGGCAGCATCCACCGCCTGATTCAGCGGACGCGTGATGCTGCGGCTGATCAGCAGACCCAGGCCGATACCGAACAGCACGCCACCGAAAATCACACCGATCATGATGTTGCGGCTGCTTTGGTACAAAGCGTTGGCGTCTGCGTTGGCTTGTTTGGCGTTGCTCTCCTTGCCGCGTGAAAGCTCGGTCATGATCTGATCGAGCTTGTCTCCGCGCTCCCGAACCTGACCCAGCTGGCGCTGCAGCTCGGGGTTCTCCAGGTAGAAATCCTGCTGGGATGCAGTTTGCAGGGCCTGGGCCATGGTGCTCTGATAATCAGCCCAGGTAGCGTCCACTTCGCGGAACAGCTCCAGCGAGCGCTCGGTAGCAAACAACGCACGGGCCGCGTCTACGTTTTCACGAGCGCTCTCGCTGTAACGATCAATCTCGGCTCGGATTCGATCGCGCTCGCTCTGGTTCGTGGCAAGCAGGAAGTTGGAGCGGGCACGACCGATATAGATCAAGTTGATGTTGGCCTCCTTGATGTAGGAGAGGCCCATCAGCTCACGGTCATATAGCGCGTCTGCTAGGTCGTTCATGGTGGAGCTGTTGGAGAGCCCGACCAGACCGACTATGGCGCTGATACTGGCGACCAGAATGAAAGCGATGATGAGCCTGGTACCGATCTTGAATTTGCTGAGCATGGTGAAGATCCTTTGCTGGGGTAGTCGCAGGTGAGACCGGAGTTGGGAGGCTAGCCACCATCGCAGGTGGCTGGTTTGCCGAGCGCTTCCAGGTCGAGAACCTGATCGAGCGCCAGAAGTGTGATGAAACGGTCACCCAGGCGAATGACGCCGGTGATGAATTCGCTACGGAGGTGGCTGCCGAAGGCCGGCGCTGGCTGAATTTCCGTTTTTTCGATTTCCCGAACTGCATTGACCGCGTCGACCAGTACGCCCAGCGATTGCTGGCGATCCTCGTCGGGCACATCGAGGATGACGATGCAGGTGCGTTTGTTCAGTTCGGTGCGTGGGCCACCGAAGCGTGCCTGCAGGTCGATCACCGGTACCACCGAGCCGCGCAGGTTGATGGCGCCGCGCACTGCCGCAGGCATGCGCGGTACCGGAGTGAAACGGGTGTATTCGAGGATTTCTCTGACGTTCAGCGAGTCGACCGCATAGTGTTCCCCGGTGAGCGTGAACGTCAGGTACTGCTGGGTTGATTTTTCCGTCTCGAGGGCGACTTCGTTCATGCTTCGATCCTCGCCCGCTGCGGGCTTTCCGGGGTGCGAGTGAGCTGACTGAGCAGGTTGGGGATATCGAGTATCAGCGCCACCATCCCATCGCCGAGAATGGTGAATCCACCGAGGCCCGAGCTGGCGGAAAACACCTTGCCCAACGGCTTGATCACGGTCTGGAACTCACCGAGCAACTGATCTACCACCAAGCCAGCGCGTAATCCTGCTTGCTGCACCACCACCACGCTTTCGCGACGTGGGCGTGGGCTGTCGTCTTCGAACAGCTCGCGCAGATGCACGACTGGCAGCATTTGGCCGCGCAGCTCCAGGTGGCCGCGCTGAAACACGGCGTCGCCGTTCAGCTCGATGCATTCCTCGACCAGCTCCAGCGGAATCACGTAGCTGGCCTGACCGACGCTGACCAGGAAGCCATCGATGATGGCCAGTGTCAGCGGCAGGCGGATGCGTACGCTGGTGCCTTGGCCCGGTGTGCTGTTGAGTTCGATGGTGCCGCGCAGGGCAGTGATGTTGCGCTTGACGACATCCATGCCGACGCCACGGCCCGAGAGGTTGCTGACCTGTTCGGCGGTGGAGAAACCGGGCTCGAAGATCAGGTTGAAGATATCCTTGTCGGACAGCTGCTGCCCCTCGCTGAGCATGCCGCGCTCGCGAGCTTTGGCCAGGATGCGCTGTGGATCGAGACCGCCACCGTCGTCGCCGACCTCGATGATGATGCTGCCGGCATCGTGGAAGGCGTTGAGCCAGACTCTGCCCTGGGCCGTCTTGCCCTGCGCCAGGCGTGTCTCGGCCGATTCGATGCCGTGATCCATGGCGTTGCGCACCAGGTGCGTCAGCGGGTCGGTGATGCGCTCGACCACGGTTTTGTCCAACTCGGTCTCGCCGCCGCTGATGGAAAGGGCGATGTCCTTGCCGATTTCTCGCGAGACATCGCGCACCACACGCTGGAAGCGGTTGAAGGTGCCGCCGATCTGCACCATGCGCAGTGGCAAGGCGGAGTCGCGTACTTCCTCGACCAGGCGTGAGAGCACTTCGGTGGCTTCCTGCATTTCACTGTGGCCACAGCGTTGGGCAGTCATCTGAGCGCCGGCGCCGGCGATGATCAACTCGCCGACCAGATCGATCAGGCGATCCAGCTTGCTGGCATCGACGCGTATCAGGTTGTTCTCGTTGCTTCGGTTTTCCTTGACCTGTTGTTGCTTCTGCAGGGCGGCAGCGATCACCGGTGGCTGCACCAGGCTTTGCTCCATCAGCACCTGGCCGATGGGCAGTGGTTCGTCCTGTTGCTGGCTCCGTACCTGGGCGTGCAACACCTCCTGCAGCTCGCTGGTGGTCAGCGTGCCGCAGCGCATGAGGATTTCGCCCAGGCGCATGTCTTCTTCAGGGAGGGCGCGAATCAGTTCGAGGTATTCGTCGGACTTGCTGTGGGGTGGCAGGATGCGAATCAGGCTGTCCTCGCGGACGAACTCGAAGGCACCATCGATAGTGGCTTTGTCGGCGTCGCTGAAAAAGGCGACTTCGAACCCCAGGTAGCAGGTTTCCGGATCCATTTCCGCTGCGGTCGGTATGCGGTCAAGCACCGGTACGATGCTGACGATACGGCCAAAGGTATTGAGGTAGCGGAACAGTCCCAGCGGATCCATGCCATTGCGCAGGGTATCCGGGCCGAAACGCAGCGACAGGTGCCAGTGATCGGCGCTCAGGCCATGCTCATGACCGCGTTCGATACGTTCGGGGGCGCGAAGCTGTGACTGGCTGTTTGAGGGCGTTGGCAGATAGCGACTCAGGGATTCGCTCAGCTGTTCGTGTAGCGGCTGTATCTCGTCTGGCAGGGTGGTCAGGTCGGCACCCTCATCGACCAGCCTGACCAGTTGTCCGAGATGGTCGCCGACCTGCAGAAACAGGGCTGTCAGATCAGCGTCGAAACGCAACTCGCCGCTGCGCACGCGGTCTAGCACGCTTTCGGCGATATGGGTGAAGGCCACGATCAGGTCGAGGCCGAACAGGCCGGCCGATCCCTTGATGGTATGCGCCGCGCGGAAGATTGCGTTGATGGTGTCGCTGTCGCCAGGTGCATGCTCCAGCTTCAGCAGCGCTTCTTCCATCTGCTGTAGCAATTCCTGGCTCTCGGCGATGAAGACTTTCAGAACCTCGTCCATGTCCATGTGCGCTACTCGCTCGTCGGCTGAATCAGGATGGGATCGCCGAAGAACGAGGCCAGCCCGCTGAGCTCGAAGGCTTCGATCACCATCGGGCTATGGTTGGTGAGGCGCAGTTCACAGCCGATGCGGTTGGCTTCCTGCTTTGCCATGATCAGCAGTTGCAGGCCGGAGCAGTCGATTTCGTCGAGGGCGGACAAGTCCAGTTCCAGCTCGGTGTCGGGGGCCATGGCGTGCAGCAGCAGGGCCATGTTCTCGCCAGCGCTGTAGATGGTCAGGCCACCCTCGAGCGGTAGGATGCGGTACAGACCTTCACTGCTCATGGCCGCGGTCTCACGGCAAGATCAGCTTGGAGACGGCCGTGAGCATCTGTGCTGGCTGAAAAGGCTTGACCACCCAAGCCTTGGCGCCGGCTGCACGACCTTCCTCTTTCTTCGCTTCACCGGCCTCGGTGGTGAGCATGATCACCGGAGTGAACTTGTAAGCAGGCAGTTGCTTGACGTTCTTGAGGAAGGTGATGCCGTCCATGTTCGGCATGTTCACGTCGCTGATGATCAGGTGCACCTTGCGCCCGTCCAGTTTGCTCAGGGCGTCCTTGCCATCGCTGCCTTCGATGACGTCGTATCCCGCGCCCTTGAGCGTAATGCTGACGACCTGTCGGATCGAGGCGGAGTCGTCGACGATGAGTACGGTCTTGCCCATGGAGAACCTCAGAAGAAAGTGATTTCGGAATCGTTGCGCTTGCCGGGGGCTTCGCCCCGGTGAATGTCGTGCTGCTCGGGCATGGTGTAGGTCTGCGCCAGCTCATCCAGCCAGCGTGGGACGTCCAGGGGCGCAGGTTGATGGCCAAGGCTGAGTTGTTCGTTGCGGGTGTGGAGGTGTTCGAACAGCTTGTCGATGTCGCCGCTCACATGCCCCAGCATCTGGCTGATGCGATCCTGGAACTGCAGCGATACCAACACGTCGGCTATGTCCTGGGCGACAGCCTCGCTCTGGCTGCGCATCGCTTCGTTGTGGCTGACGATGCCGCCGGCACTCTGGTGGAAACGGGTGATCACGCCCTTGATCACTTCGCTGGCGTTGTTCAGGGTCACGGCGTCGGTCTTGGCGTATTCGCGGGAGATGTTCAGGGTCTTGTGGATGGCGCTGTTGACGATGGTCACGGTCTCGCCGATGCGCTGGCCGGTGTTGCCGGACATGGTGGACAGTTTGCGCACTTCGTCTGCGACCACGGCGAAGCCCCGCCCGCTCTCGCCTGCACGTGCGGCCTCGATAGCGGCATTGAGCGCCAGCAGGTTGGTCTGCTTGGCGATGTCGGCGACGTCTTGCGCCATCTCCTGCAGTTGGTCGGTAAAGCTCGACAGCTCCATGACCTCCTTGAGCAGCGACTCCTTGCTGGCCAGTGCCTCGCGCAGGGCCATGATGATCATGTCCAGTTCGTGCTGGCTGGTGGACAGAAGTGCGACCAGGCGATTGCCGGCCTCGCGTTCGGGGCCATTGCCCAGGCTCTGCTGAATACGCACCGCGAGGTTGGCGAAGCGCTCGCTCAGCGCGCCGATGGCTTCTTCCGTATGGCTGCGTGCGGAGTGGATCTGTTGCGACCACAACGGCAAAGTCTGTTCGCAGAGCTCTTCCACGTCTCGCTGCAGAGGCTGTTCACCAGCACTCTGAGCTTCGACAGGTGGCGGTGATGACTTGAGTCGTTGTTGCTGAAAGAGCAGAGCAGCGCCAACTACCAGGAGGCCAACCAGCGCGGGAACAGTATTCAGCCAGCCAAAGCCGACCAGCAGAACAGCCGCGACGCCGGCCAGCAGCATTAGCGATGGGATAACCAGGGGGAGGTTCTGATCGCGCACTTCTTGGCTCCGCGACTGCTGGGGTCAGGTGATCGCGGGATAGTTGCCAGGCTAGAAGGGAGGTTCCTGCAGGGTGCCTGTCATCATTCCATCGACACGTCGAGGATGCATTAGGCGCTTGGATGGGGGCATCAGAATGTGCTGGATTTACGCGTGAATTTGTCCCGGTTTGTACTAGGGAAATCCTCAGTCTGGCTCGGATGTGCTGAGCTTGCTGGCAAACTTGATGAGGTCCGCGTTGCTTGAGAAGCCCATCTTTTCCATCAGATTTATCTTATGTGTGCTGACGGTCTTGTTGCTGATCATCAACTGTTCGGCAATCTGGTTGACGCTAAGACCATCTGCCAGCAGTCGCATGATCTGGAACTCTCGGTTGGTCAGGCTGTCGAGGCCGGACGGAGGGTTCTGCTTGAGGCTGTTGAGGGCGATCTGTTCGAGCAGCTCCGGGTCGATATAGCGCGCGCCGGTGCTGACCTTCTTCACCGCAGCGATGAGGGTCTCGGGGGATTGGGTCTTGGTCATGTAGCCGGTGGCACCCGAGCGCAGCACACGCATGGCGACATGGGGGTCGCTGTGCATGCTGAGGACCAGAATGGGCAATTGCGGGTGCTGATGGACAACGCGTGATATGAGGGCTTCGCCACTGAGGCCGGGCATGCTGATATCCAGAAGCAGGAGGTCTACATGTTTCACCCTCAGGCGCTCCAGGGCCTGTAGACCGTTGGCGGCCTCGTCGGCTATGTGGATGTCCTTGTCCAGCTCGAACAGCCGTTTCAGGCCCTCTCGCATGATCGTGTGATCGTCGACGATCATCAGGTTGATCATAGGCTCTCCTTCATCGGTGGATTTTCACAGGGAATATTGCCTGGACGATGGTGCCCTGGCCGGGGTGGCTGAAGATGATCACGGGGCCGCCGAGTTGCTTGCCGCGCTCGCGCATGCCCGAGAGCCCAGTGGAGTCGGGCAGGATGTCGCTGAGGGTGAACCCCTGGCCGTCATCGAATATCTCAAGCACATAATCATTCTCGCGACGCTCCAGGCTTACCTCGGCTCGACTGGCATTGGCATGGCGAAGGATATTGGTTAGCGACTCCTGAACGATGCGATAAAGCTGGGCGGCGCGTCCCGGTTCCAGTTCGAAATTCTGCTTGGGCAGGTTGCAGCGACAGTCGACTTCCGAGAGTTGGCGGAATTCTTCTATCAGGCCTTCGAGGGTGCTGATCAGGTTGTGTTGCAGTTGCTTGATGGGGGCTCCGTTATGGATTTCACGAATGACTTCGATAGCGCTATGGGAAATGCTGGTCAATCGCTCGATATGGCCAAGCAGGTCCGGGCGATCCTGACCCAGATGGATCCGTAATACACCCAAACCCTGTTGCAGTGCGGTCAGCTGTTGTCCCAGCTCGTCGTGCAACTCGCGCGCGATGCGCTTGCGTTCCTGGGTGCGGGCCAGAGCGCAAAGCTTGGCCTGTTGCGACTGGCAACTGGGACAGGTGGATTCGGTATCTGAGGTTTGTTGCTTGCGAGGAGGGAGGTCGTAGCGCGAGAGCGTCGTTGTTGTGTTCACCTTGGCTCTATCTCTTCTTGGCGCGGGGCGGGCAATCCACCGCTGGGCTGGCACGGGTTGAGGCTTCTTCTGGCCTGCTCATAGGTTGCAGGTCAGCAAGGACGCCCAACATCGAAAGAAGAAGTAACGGAAGATGAGGATTTAACTCGCCAGTGCGGGCGAGTTGAGATGTGCATTCCCCTGTTTCCAGTCACTTGGGCGAGAGGCCGGTACCCTTCAGAGACAGTAGGATGCAGTTCAGCGATTTAGCTGCATCTGTATTTATCCGTCTCCGTAAATAGGATTGCGACCAGTCTTTTGCAGGTGAGAGGCGGGGCGAGTGCATCGGCCACCAAGTGGCTGATGCCTTCGTGGGAGGGAGTGTTCATGGTACGGGCTCTGCTTGTCTGAGGACCTAGCATATCGCCCGTGTGGTTCATGAGGACAGCGAGAAATAAGCCTGACGCTGGAATACTGGCGTACTAGACGCTCTTGTGTCGTGCTCAGGTATGTATCGGACTATTACTGGCACTGACGTGCTCGATTAGTTTGGTATCTCGATCCCTCGCATCCGCTCGGCGCGGCGGCGCAGCAGTTCGATGGTCACCAGCAAAGCGATGGACACCAGGATCAGCAGGGTGGCGATGGCCAGGATGCTCGGGTTGATCTGTTCGCGCAGGCCCGAGAACATCTGCCGCGGAATGGTGCGCTGCTGTGGGCCGGCCATGAACAGGATCACCACCACCTCATCGAAGGAGGTGATGAAGGCGAACAGCGCGCCGGAAATCACCCCGGGGCGGATCAACGGCATGATCACGTCGAAGAATACGCGTATTGGCGTGGCGCCTAGGTTCAGCGCCGCGCGCGCCAGGCTGTAGTCGAAACCGGTGAGGGTGGCGGTGACAGTGATGATGACGAAGGGCGTGCCCAGCGCCGCGTGCGCCAGGATCACGCCCAGGTAGCCGCCGGCCAGGCCCAGGTTGGAGTAGAAGAAGAACATGCCAGCGGCGGTGATGATCAGCGGCACGATCATCGGCGACAGCAGCAGGGCGGTGATGAAGCGGCGAAACGGCATTTCGTCGCGTGCCAGGCCTACGGCGGCGCAGGTGCCCAGAATGGTGGCGAGGATGGTGGAGAGGATGCCGATGAAGAAGCTGTTCTTGATCGCCAGTATCCACTTCGGATCGTTGAAGATCTCCCGGTACCAGCGCAGCGAATAAGCCTCGGGGTCCAGCGTGAGCATGCCTTCGGTGAAACTGAAGAACGGCTCGGCGTTGAACGACAGCGGCACGATCACCAGGATCGGCAGGATCAGGAACAGCAGCACCAGCCAGGAGCTGACCTTGAGCAGCCAGTTGCCGAGGTGGTGCCAGAAACCGTAGTAGGCGGGGATCTTCATCGTCTCGTCATCCCAACTTGATATTGCTGGCGCCGACGAAACGGTCGTACACCCAGTACAGCAACAGGATCAGCCCGAGCAGCAGCGAGCCCAGCGCGGCGGCCAGCTCCCAGTTGTTCGAGCGCTGCATGTGGAAGGCGATGATGTTGCTGATCATCTGCCCGTCGGTACCACCGACCAGCGCCGGGGTGATGTAGTAGCCAACGGAGATGATGAACACCAGCAGCGCCCCGGCGCTGAGCCCGGGCAAGGTCATCGGGAAGTAGATGCGGACGAACGCGGGGATCGGTTTGTCGCCAAGGCTGAGAGCTGCGCGCATGTAGCTGGGATCGATGCCGCGCATCACGCTGTACAGCGGCAGGATCATGAACGGCAACAGGATGTGGGTCATGGCCACCACGGTGGCGAACGAGGTGTAGAGCATCTCGAAGGGCTGACTGATAAGGCCGATGCCCATCAGCGTGGAATTGATCACGCCATTGGTCTGTAGCAGCGCGATCCATGAGGTGGTGCGCACCAGCAGTGAGGTCCAGAACGGCAGCAACACCAGCACCAGCAGCAGGTTGGCGCGGTTCGACGGCAGCCCGGCCAGGTAGTAGGCCAGCGGGTAGCCGAGCAGGGCGCAGAGCAGGGTGATGACCAGCGCCATGTTCAGGGTCTTGGAGTACAGCTGCAGATAGATCTGCGTGTCCTGGCGCACCTGGACGCCATCATCGGGGTGCAGCTCCAGGTCCAGAGCGGTCAGGTAGTAATCGTAGGTATAGACCTTGCCGGCACGTTCGATGGCGTACCACAGCTCGGGGCGGCTCCAGTTACGGTGACTTTCGAGCAGGGTTTCGACGCCCTGGCTCGACAACGCTTCGGCATCCATCCGGCCGATGCGCCGCGCGGTGGATTTGACCACGCTGGACATGCCGGTAAAGGCGCGGTTGAACTCTTCGGACAGCTTGCCGGACAGGCGCTGCTTGTCGAGGGCGTGCAGTTCGCTGACGAACACGCTCAGCGTGCGGTCGTCGGGCAATTGCTTGTGATCGTCCCAGCGCTCGAGTTCGGCCAGCGTCAGGGGAATCAGCTCGGCCACAGTCGGGTGATACACGCTGCGCCACAGCATGCTGCCAATCGGGGCGACGAAGGTGACGATGATGAACAGCAGCAGCGGCACCACGAAGAGAAAGGCGGCGAGGCGTTTCTTGCGACGGGCGCTGGCGGCTTGGCCGGCTTCGCTGGTGGTGAGAGAGGTCAAGACATTACTCCGGGATCAGCCCCTTCTCCGTTGGACCTCGGTACCCGTGGGAGGGGCTTCAGCCGCGACCGTCGCCGCTGAAGCGCCTCCCACAGGTGGCCCGTGGGGCGGGTGTGGTGCTTACTTCAACAGCCACTCGTTGAATTTCTCACCCAGCGACTCGCCATAATCAGCCCAGAACTCGGAGCCGGCCTGGATGCCTTTGTCCAGGTGAGCGGTCGGCAGGTGCGGCGCGGCGCTTTGGTCGGCCAGCGGCATGGACGACTTGCGGGTCGGGCCATAGGCCACGTCCGGCATGCCAGCCAGGGGCTTGGAGCCGGTGGCGTACTTGATGAACTCCATGGCCAGGTCCTTCTTCTTGGTGCCCTTGACGATGGCCCAGGCGTCGAGGTCGTAGACGTGGCCGTCCCAGACGATTTCGAAGGGTTTCTTCTCCTGCACGATGGCATCGTAGAAGCGGCCGTTGGCCGATTGCACCAGCACCGCGCCGCCGTCATTGAGCAGCTGCGGCGCCTGCGACCAGGAGTCGAACCAGACGATGTCCTTCTTGATGCTGGCCAGCTTGTCGAAGGCGCGTTGTTGGCCTTCCGGGGTGGCCAGTACTTCGTAGACTTCCTCAGGCGCGACGCCGTCGGCCATCAGCGCCCATTCCATGTTCACCTGTGGGCGTTTGCGCATGGCGCGCTTGCCAGGGATCTTGGCGGTGTCGAAGAAGTCCTCAATGCTGGCAGCCTTGGTGCCGCCGATGGTGTTCTGGTTGTAGGCGAACACCACCGACCAGACGATATTGCCCACCGCACACTCGCTGGCCAGGGCTTCGGGGATGAAGTCCTGAGCGGCCGGGGTGCCGTCGATGCCGGCCGGCAGCACGCTGTGGTCGAGGGTTTCCAGCAGGCCTTCGGAGCAGGCGCGCTCAAGGTCGATCACTTCGAAGTCGACCACATCCCACTGAATGTTGCCGGATTCGACCTGGGCCTTGATTTCGGCGACGCCGCCCGAGTAATCCTCGAACAATACCTTGACCCCGGACTCTGCCTGATAAGGGTCGATGACGTGTTTTTTCTGCGCCGCGCCATAGGCGCCGCCCCAGGACACCACGGTGAGGCTGTCCTGGGCCGTGGCGTTGCCCGCTGTGAGTCCCAATGCCGCCACCAGGGCGAAGGTGGAAAAGCTGGTAGTCAGTGATCTAGCCATTGCTGTGCTCCATTTGCTTCTACTAGTTGTGGGGTCAGAGCGTCTTCGGCACGTCCGATCGGTCCAGGGCCTGGCTGTCTTCCGGCAGCCAGGCGAGGGCGATCTCTTCCTGAGCGCTGAGTTGCGGGGCTGAACTGTCGTTCAGATTCTTCACCACCAGTTCGCTGCCGCTGGCGGTTTCGAAGTGGTAACGAATGTATTCGCCGACGTAGTGGCGGGTGACGAAGCGGGCCTTGACCTGGTTGCCGGCGCCGCCAAGGCGGTCGGTGAAGTTGAGCTTTTCCGGGCGTACCGACACCGTGGTGGCCTGGCCGACTTCGGTGCAGTTGGCTTTCAGCGTGCTGACCAGGCCGCCATCGTCGAGGCGCACCTGGACGCGATCAGCCTCGACCGCCTCGATCACGCCGGAGAGCTTGTTGCTCTCGCCGATGAAGTCGGCGACGAACATGTTGGCTGGGCGTTCGTAGAGCACGTGCGGCGCGGCGCATTGCTGCACCACACCGTTGTTGAACACGGCGATGCGGTCGCTCATGGTCAGCGCTTCGGTCTGATCGTGGGTGACGTAGATCACGGTGAAGCCGAGCTGCTCGTGCAGGCGCTTGATCTCGAACTGCATCTGCTCGCGCAGCTTCTTGTCCAGTGCGCCGAGCGGCTCGTCCATCAGCACGATGTCCGGGGCGAAGATCAGCGCGCGGGCCAGGGCCACGCGCTGGCGCTGGCCGCCGGAAAGCTGGGCGGGGTAGCGGCCGCCGAAGGCCTGCAGTTCGACCAGGGCGAGGTACTCCTCGACCTTGGCGCGAATCTCGTCCTTGGGCAATTTGCGGATTTTCAGTGGGTAGGCCAGGTTCTCGCGGATGGTCATGTGCGGGAACAGGGCGTACTGCTGGAAGACCATGCCGATGTTGCGAGCGTAGGGGGCGATGCTGGTGACGTTGCGGCCGTTGATCAGGATCTCGCCGCTGGTCACGTCCTCGAAGCCGGCGAGCATCATCAGGCAGGTGGTCTTGCCTGAGCCGGAGGGGCCGAGCAGGGTGATGAATTCGCCCTTGGCCACGTTGAGGTTGAAGTCCTTGACCACCAGGGTCTTGTGATCGTAGGTCTTCTTGACGTTGGTGAATCGCAGGAACGCGTCGTTCCCAGCTTGCGCAGTCATAGTCCTCCCCGCTATCGGCAATATGGAGTCAGCTCGTGGCCAAGGCTCCAACTTCTGAGTCGATTCGCCCCCTTCGTGGGGGACGTTCGTTATGTTGATAGCCAAAAGCAATAAGCAAGCCAGTTAACCAGTGGTCGGCTGATAGCGCTCAGCTATGCACTTTGAAGCCTAGTCGATGCTGGGCGAGATGCGAGGCGGGTGTGGGGGGAGGTAACAGCGGGAGAGGGGAAGAGGCACCTGCCGAAACGCACTCGGCAGGTGCAGGTTGCTCAACTGTTGGGCAGCAGACGCATGGTCAGGCTTTTGATGTAGCGGGTCTCGTTGATCGCCGGGTGCACCGGGTGATCCGGGCCCTGGGCGCCGCGCTCGAGTAGTTGAATGTTGCGATCCAGATGGCGGGCGCTGGTCAGCAGAATGTTCTGCAGGTTGTCTTCTTCCAGGTGCATGGAGCAACTGGCGCTGACCAGGATGCCGTCCTTGTTCAGCAGGCGCATGGCGGTTTCGTTGAGGCGCCGGTAGGCCGCTTCGCCGTTCTTGATGTCCTTCTTGCGCTTGATGAAGGCGGGTGGATCGGCGATCACCACGTCGAAGCGCTCTTCTGCAGACTTCAGTTCACGCAGGGCGGCGAACACGTCACCTTCGACGCAGGTGACCTTTTCGGCGAAACCGTTGAGCGTGGCGTTGCGCTCGACGCCGTCGAGGGCGAAGGCCGAGGCGTCCACGCAGAACACTTCGCTGGCGCCGAACGCTGCAGCCTGCACGCCCCAGCCGCCGATGTAGCTGAACAGGTCGAGCACGCGCTTGCCTTTGACGTAGGGCGCCAGGCGTGCGCGGTTCATGCGGTGGTCATAGAACCAGCCGGTCTTCTGCCCTTCGATAACCGGCGCTTCGAACTTCACGCCATTTTCTTCCAGCGCTACCCACTCCGGCACCTCGCCGTAGGCCGTCGCCACGTAGCGTTCGAGGCCTTCGGCGTCGCGCGCGCTGGAGTCGTTCTTGAACAGGATGCCGCTGGGTTTGCACACCTGGATCAGCGCGGCGAGCACGTCGTCCTTGTGTGCCTCCATGGTGGCCGAAGCCAGCTGCACCACCAGAATGTCGAAGAAGCGGTCGACCACCAGGCCCGGTAGCAGGTCGGAGTCGCCATACACCAGGCGGTAGCAGGGCTTGTCGAACAGACGCTCGCGCAGCGACAGGCAGACGTTGAGGCGATGCACCAGCAGGGATTTGTCCAGCACGTGCTTGACGTCGCGTGACAGCAGGCGCGCGCAGATCAGGTTGTTCGGACTCATGGCGACGATGCCCAGCGGCTTGCCGCCGGCTGCTTCGAGAACAGCCTGGTCACCGGCAGCAAAACCATGCAGTGGGGTGGCGGTGACATCGATCTCGTTGCTGTAGACCCACAGGTGGCCGGCGCGCAGGCGTCGGTCGGCGTTGGCTTTCAGGCGCAGACTGGGCAGGGAAGACATGAGTTCGGGCTCCGCGGGGAAAAGAGCGGGATTATAGCGGTTTGCACACGGGGCCGGCGGTTACAAAAGTCGACTGCGGGCTGGTCTGTGCTTTGGCTAGACTGTGCGCTACTTCTCACCCTGCACGATCCCTCTTTCATGACTTACGAACTTACCGCCGAACAGATCCAGCAAGTCCTGCAGGGGATCAGCGTACCGCCGCAACCACAGATCATGGTCGATCTGCAGATGGAACAGATCATGCCCAGCCCCGATCTGCGCAGCATCGCCAAGCTGATCAGTCAGGACCCGGGTCTGTCCGGCGCGCTGCTGAAGATTGTCAACTCGCCGCATTTCGGCCTGGCCAACCGCATCGCTTCGATTCAGCAGGCGGTCAATCTGATGGGCTGCAACACCGTGATCAACCTGATCAATGCGCAGTCGATCAAAGGCGAGCTGACCGACGAAGCGATCCTGGTGCTCAACCGCTTCTGGGACAGTGCCCAGGACGTGGCGATGACCTGCCTGACCCTGGCCAAGCGCCTCGGTTATCACTCGCCTGACGAAGCCTACAGCCTTGGGCTGTTCCACGACTGCGGCATTCCGCTGATGCTCAAGCGCTTTCCCAACTACATGCAGGTGCTGGAGGAAGCCTATGCCAGTGCCAGTGACGAGCGCCGCGTGGTCGATACCGAGAACCGCCTGCTGACCACCAATCATGCCGTGGTCGGCTATTTCACCGCGCGCTCCTGGCGCCTGCCGGAGCACCTCTGCGAGGTCATTGCCAACCACCACAACGCCTTGTCGATCTTCAGCGATGACTCGGGGCGTGACGCTCAGTTGAAGACGCTGCTGGGCATTCTCAAAATGGCCGAGCACATCTGCGAGACGCATCGCGTGCAGGGTGGGCAGGCCATCGACATGGAGTGGCAGCACATCGCGCAGCCGATTCTCGAGTATCTGGGGTTGTCGGAGTATGACTTCGAGAACCTGCGCGAAAGCATCCGTGACCTGGCGGTGCTCTGAGTCTTCGTGGGGTTGCGCCGCCGTGCAACTGAGCGGGCAGGCGGCTTACCCTACCGCTTGCTGCGCAGCTCCTGCTAAGGTGGCGCACCGCCGTTTTCCTGTCGTATTGCCATGCCTGAATTACCCGAAGTCGAAACTACCCGCCGCGGTATCGCCCCCTATCTCGAGGGGCAGCGCGTCAGCCGCGTGATCGTGCGTGAGCGCCGTCTGCGCTGGCCCATCCCCGAAGACCTGGACGTGCGTCTGTCCGGCCAGCGAATCGAGTGCGTCGAGCGCCGCGCCAAGTACCTGCTGATCAAGGCCGAAGTCGGCAGTCTGATCAGTCATCTGGGTATGTCTGGCAGTCTGCGCCTGGTCGAGTGTGGGCTTGCTGCGGCCAAGCATGAGCATGTGGATATCGAGCTGGAGTCCGGCCTGGCGCTGCGTTACACCGACCCGCGGCGTTTCGGCGCGCTGCTGTGGAGCGAAGATCCGCTGCGCCACGAGCTGCTCAGCAAGCTCGGCCCTGAGCCGTTGGGCGGATTGTTCGAGGGTGAGCGCCTGTTCCAGATGTCGCGCGGGCGCAGCATGGCGGTCAAGCCCTTCATCATGGATAACGCCGTGGTCGTCGGCGTGGGCAATATCTACGCCACCGAAGCGCTGTTCGCCGCCGGTATCGACCCGCGCCGCGAAGCCGGCTCCATCTCGCGGGCGCGTTACCTGCGCCTGGCCGAGGAGATCAAGCGCATCCTGGCTCATGCCATCGAGCGTGGCGGCACTACCTTGCGTGACTTCGTCGGTGGCGATGGCCAGCCCGGCTACTTCCAGCAGGAGCTGTTCGCCTACGGGCGCGGCGGCGAGTTCTGCAAGGTCTGCGGCAGCACGCTACGTGAGGTCAAGCTGGGCCAGCGGGCGAGTGTGTACTGTCCCAAGTGCCAGCGCTGAAAAACTGTTGACGGGCGAACCGTAGGGCGGGTGCAACCCGCCAAAGAGCCAATGTCGAGTTGCACCCGCCCTACGGCATAAAAACAAGAAATACCGAGGTTGATCGATGTCCGGTAACTACTTGCCGCCCAGTCCTGCGGCCCAATGGCTGGGGCGCAGCGTGCTGAAACTCATGGGCTGGCGTATCGAGGGCGAGTTGCCCAAGCTCGACAAGTTCGTCGCCATCGGCGCCCACCATACCTCCAATTGGGACTTCGTGATCTTCATTGCGCTGAAGTTCGTGCTACGACTCAACGCGCGCTGGTTCGGCAAGCACAGCATCTTTCGCTGGCCCTTCGGCGGCCTCATGCGCAGTTGGGGCGGCATTGCGATTCGCCGGGACCGCAAGTTGAACACCGTCGAACAGGCCATTCAGGCCTTTCGCGAGCATGACGAGTTCATTCTGGTGCTGTCGCCCGAAGGCACGCGCAAGAAGGTCGAGCGCTGGAAGATGGGCTTCTACCATATTGCGCTGGGCGCGGGCGTACCCATAGTGCTGGGCGCGCTGGATTACCAGAATCGACGGGTGGTGATCGGCCCGACCTTTTTGCCAACAGGTGACGAGCAAGCCGACTTGGCAGCCATGCTGGCGTTCTTTCGTCCATACGTACCGAAAAAGCCGGAATATGCCTTTCACGGCGATTGACGTCCGTCACGCTGACAATTATCAATGCGCTGTTATAGTTACTGGCACTTTCCCGAATAATCTGAAGGATCGATCCATGAAAGCGTTCCGCACTTCCGCCGCTGTCCTGGCGCTGACCTCTGGCCTGCTGGCGCTATCGGCGCAAGCGGAAGTGGTTCAGCAGAACGCCAGTGGTGATCCGTTGTACACCGTCGAGGCGCCCAAGGGCTATGCCATGATTGGTGATCTGCTCATCGCCCGCCCCCTGCTGATCGGCGCCACTGCGATCGGTGCTGCAGCCTTCATCGTCAGCCTGCCGTTCACCGCGCTGGGCGGTAACGTCGGCGAGGCAGCGCAGTCCCTCGTGGTAGCGCCGGGCAAAGAAGCCTTCGTGCGCTGCCTGGGCTGCACCAGCAGCGGCTACAAGCAAGACTGATTCGCTGTAATCCGTCTGTCGCGGCCTCTCGCCTCCCGATGGAGGCGAGAGGCCGTTTGCGTTTGAACACCGAGAAAAGGAAGAAACGGTGGTGATGAAGTCCCTGCGCTGGGTGATATTGCTGCTGGTGGTAATGGGGCTGATCGCCTCGTTCTGGTTCAGCCAGGGCTGGCTGCAACTCTGCGCCGGGCTGGCGATCTTCCTGTTTGGCATGCAGTGCCTGGAAGAGGGCCTGCGCCAACTGGCCGGCAGCAAGCTGGAGCAGATACTCGGGCGCAGTACGTCCACTGCCTTCAAGAGTCTGTTGTTCGGCGTTGGCGGCACCTTGCTGTTGCAGTCCAGCACCCTGGTGTCGCTGCTGACCATCGCCTTTATCAGCACCGGGCTGATCCAGCTGGCTGGCGGCATCGCCATTCTGTTCGGCGCCAACCTCGGCGCCACCAGCGGTATCTGGTTGCTGGCGCTGGCGGGACAGAACCTCAGCCTCAGCCCGTTGGCCTTGCCATTGCTGGTGTTCGGTGTGCTGGCCGGCTTCTTCGGGCCCAGGAGCAAGGCGGCCGGACGCATCGTGCTGGGAATCGCCTTCATCTTTCTCGGCATCGACCAGATCAAGGACGGCTTCGCCAGCTTCGGCGACGGCCTGGACATGACCGGCTATCAGGAGGGCGGCTGGCGTGGTGCGCTGCTGTTCACCGCCATCGGCATGGCGATAACCGTGGTGTTGCAGTCCAGCCACGCGACCCTGATGCTGACCCTGGCGGCGTTGGCCAGCGGCCAGTTGGAATTGGGGCAGAGCCTGGCCATCGCCATTGGCTCGAACATCGGCAGCAGTGTGACCACCGCTTTCGTCGGCTCGCTGGGCGGCAATCGTAGTGGTCAGCGTCTGGCTCTGGCCCATGTGCTGTTCAATATCACCACCGGCACGCTCGCCTTCTGCCTGCTGGGGCCGCTGACCTGGCTGGTGCATGCGCTGGCTGAACCCCTGGGGCTGGGTGAGAACAGCCTGATCCAACTGGCGATGTTCCACACCCTGTTCAATGCCATGGGCGTTGCGCTGTTCTGGCCACTGCAGGGGCGTCTGGCGCAGTTGCTGATCCGCTGGCTGCCGGAACGTAGCGAGCCACAGGTACTGATCACCGAACTGGCGAGCGAGAAAGTCGCCGAGCCCGAGCGGACGCGCGCGCGCTACCTCAACGAACGGGCGTTGGATTCGGTGGATGCCGCCTCCGGCGCGGTGGTGCAGGAGCTGGGGCACCTTGGCCGCTTGAGCCTGGAGGTGATCTGTCATGCACTCTATCTGCCGGTTGATCAGTTGGCGCGTGCACGGGCGGATGAGCAACTGCTGCAGGCCAAGCCCACGCAGGGCGGCTTCGACGCGGAGCACTTGTATCAATTCCATATCAAGGGTGTGTATGGCGATCTGCTGAGCTTCATGGGGCGCATGGAGCTGCCCATGGACGAAGCGCATCAGCAGTTCTGGGTCAGTTGCCAGTTGGCGGCGCTGCAACTGGTGGATGCGGTCAAGGACGCCAAGCACCTGCAGAAGAACCTTGGCCATTACCTGGACGCACCACCCTCGGCGGTGCGTGATGCCTATGTGGAACTGCGTCGCCATTTGCTCACCACCCTGCATGAGGTGCGTGAGTTGGCACGCTCGGACATGCCTGACGAAATGTGGCAGTCGCGCTTGCGCTGGCTCGATGAGCAGGCGGCGAGCTTCGATGCGCGGTTTCGTCAGCGCCTGTTCGCCGAGGTACGCGACGGCCACCTTGATGGCCTGCAGACCAGCTCGCTGATGAACGACCTGGGCTATGTCAGCCGTATTTTCCAGAGCCTGCGCAACGTGCTGATGCTGGGTAGCGAGCAGGTGCTGTTCCGCGAATTGCGCAAGTTCGGTGAGGAGCAGGAGAGCCTGATCAGGCTCTCCTGACACAAGACGTAGCCCGGACGAAATCCGCGGCTTTTATGCCTCGACAACCCCGGATTTCATCCGGGCTACGGTCACATTCGGGCGCTGCGCTTCAAGGCGTCGCTGTGCCAATGCCACGAGGATCGCTCGCGGCCTTCACTTCGCCGCTGACCTTGTCCCAGAACAGCACCTGCTGATTACCGTACTGCCGATCCAGGCGCTTGAGTTCATGGCCACGCCGTTGCAGCTCGGCGATCTGCTCATCGTTGAAGGTGTCCGGCTCGTGCTCGATCACGTCGGGCAGGAACTGGTGGTGATAGCGTGCCACGGCTGGCCAGCGCTCGATGGGCTGATCGTCCAGGTACTCGAGCATCGACAGCAGCACCATGCTGGGGATACGGCTGCCACCCGGCGTGCCGAAGGCAGCGAACTCGTCGCTGCTCTCGATAAAGCTGGGGCTCATCGACGACAGCGGCCGCTTGCCTCCGGCAATCGCATTGGCCTGGCTGCCGGCCAGGCCATAAGCATTGGCGCCCTGCACGTCGGCAGCGAAGTCGTCCATCTCGTCGTTGAGCAGCACGCCGGTGCCGGGCACGGTGAAGGCGGCGCCAAAGGGCAGGTTGATCGATAGGGTGGCGGCCACCGCGTTGCCCTCGGCGTCGAGCACGGCAAAGTGGGTGGTGTGGTCGCCCTCGTGCCAGGTGCCGGCCGGCGGCAGGCTGGCGCTGGGTGTGGCGCGTTCGGGGTCGATGCTGCCGGCCAGTGCAGCCAGGTGCCCAGGCGAAAGCAGTTGCTCGACCGGATTCTTGACGAAGTCCGGGTCGCCCAGTAGACCGCGGTCACGGTAGGCGCGGCGCAGTGCCTCGACCACATAATGCACGCGCTGCACCGGCTCGGCGTCGCGCCAGGGCAGTTGTTCGAGAATCGCCAGGCTCTGCGCCAGGGCTATACCGCCAGCCGAGGGCGGCGGTGTGCTGATCAGCTCGCGGCCATCTTCCAGGGAGAAATGTAGCGGCGCACGGCGGGCAATACGGTACTCACGCAGGTCATCCTCGGTCCAGATACCGCCGGCATGGCGCACGCCTTTGATCAGGCGCTCGGCTATCGGGCCGTTATAGAAACCCTCCCGGCCATGTTCGGCCAGCGCCTGCAGGGTGGCAGCCAGATCCGTCTGATGCAGTAGATGGCCCTCGGCGGGGATTTCGCCCCGGTCGAGAAAGAGCTTGGCGCTTTCGGCATCGTCACGCAGCGCTGCCAGGCGCCAGGTCGCGCGCTCGCGGTAGACGCGATCGACCGCGAAGCCTTCATTGGCCAGGCGAATCGCCGGTGCCAGGCTGGTTTTCAGCGGCAAGCGGCCGTGCTTCTCCGCCAGCTCGACCAATGCTGCCGGCAGCCCCGGAATGGCGGCAGCCAGTGCGCCGTTGAGCGACAGCTCGCGCTGCACCTTGCCATCGCGGACATACAGATTCGGTTTGGCTTCCAGCGGTGCGCGTTCGCGGGCATCGAGGAAGTCGTAGCCTGGCGTATCGCCGGCAGTGCGCAGCAGGAAGAAGCCGCCGCCGCCAAGGCCTGAGCCGTAGGGTTCGACCACGGCCAGGGCAGCGCTGGCAGCGACGGCGGCATCGAAGGCATTGCCGCCGGCGTCGAGCATCTGCTGCGCAGCGGCTGTGGCGGCAGGGTGGGCGGTGGCAATGGCGGGTTGCTGCGGGGCTGCCTGGGCCAGCAGGCTGGCGCCGAGCAGCAGGGTCGATAGCAGGAGTTTGCGCAACATGCGATCTACCGAGGGGCGGCTGAAGGAGGCTGGAAGCTTAACAGCCTTGTTCAGGCGAAGGGCAGAACGGGTGCGGAGGAAACGGGAGACCGGCGGTCTCCCGGGGAGAATCAGGCCTTGCCAGTGATGATGCGGTATTTGTGCATCAGCTCATCCTTGCTCTCGACGTTGTTCTCGTCGAGCGGGATGCAGTCCACCGGGCACACCTGCTGGCATTGCGGCTCATCGTAGTGGCCAACGCATTCGGTGCACAGGTTGGGGTCGATCACGTAGATCTCCTCACCCTGGGAAATGGCGCCGTTGGGGCACTCGGGTTCGCAGACGTCGCAGTTGATGCAATCGTCGGTGATGATCAGGGACATGGGGCAACTCCTGTCGAGGCGCAGGCTTCGACACTGGCAGACAACAATGACGCAATTGTGCCGGATTGGTGCGGCTTGTGCCATGAGGCTGGACAGTTAGGCGCCGCTCTCTGTAGGAGCGGCGCCCCGCCGCGAATCTGGGGCTCGCCAGACAAGCTTCGCCCCGGGGCGGGGCTCCTACTAAAAGTCGATCTTGCTCAGCTTTTGCGAAAACGCTCGTTCAGCGCGTCGGCAACGGCAGGGTGAACGAACTTGGTGATGTCACCACCCAGGGCGGCGATTTCGCGCACCAGGGTCGAGGAAATGAAGGAATACTTTTCCGACGGGGTGAGGAACAGGCTTTCCACGTCCGGCGCCAACTGGCGGTTCATGTTGGCCAGCTGGAATTCGTATTCGAAGTCGGAAACCGCGCGCAGGCCGCGCAGGAAGACATTGGCGTTCTGCTCCTTGACGAAGTGCGCCAGCAACGACGAGAAACCCACCACTTCGACGTTGGGCAGGTGCTTGGTCACTTCGCGGGCCAGCTCGACGCGTTGCTCCAGGGAAAACAGAGGGTTCTTCTTGGGGCTGGCGGCGACGGCGATGATAACGTGATCGAACAGGCGCGCGGCGCGTTCGACCAGATCACCGTGGCCCTTGGTGATGGGGTCGAAGGTGCCGGGGTATAACACTCGATTCATCGGGACGTCCTGGCGGGTCGAAAAGGAGTCGGATGGTAGCGCAGCGCATGCCAGCGGCCAAGCCACGGCCTGCGTTGCGTTCTCCCATGCCAGGGCAGTAGCGTCTAGCTCGGGCTTTTCAGCCGCTCGGCCAGCAGCGTCGCAAGCTTGGCGGTCAGGCCGTAGATCGACAGCTGCGGGTTGGCGCCGATGCTGGTGGGAAATAGCGAACCGTCGTGGATCGACAGGTTGGCCAGGTGATGGTGCCGGCCCAGGCTATCGACCACCGCCTGCTGCGCATCCTCGCCCATGGCGCAGCCGCCCATCACGTGAGCACTGCCCAGGCGTGTGCGGTACAGCGCCAGGTCGAGGTTCTCGATCATGTCCCGGGCCTCCTTCCAGCTGCCGACATAACGCGCATCGGCATGGGTCGGCATCACCGCCTTGGCTCCGGCGGCGAACTGGATTTCCGCCATGGTCAGGTAGGCGCGGCGCACGCCGTCCCAGGTGTAATCGGTCATCTGGTAGTCGAGCACCGGGCTGCCATCGCCACGCAGCTCGACGCGGCCTTCGGCGCTGTCTTCGTGGAAGCCGTCGCGCAGCAGGGCGAGCATCACGTTGGTGTGCGGCAGTTGCGCCATGCGCAGGGCGTTCTCGCGACCGAAGTCGCCGAGCAGGGTAGCGGTCAGCGCCGGTTGCAGCGGCGGCACTTCCAGTTTGTAGGAAAGGCGCCCGTCCGTGCCGTCGTCCCACTGGAAATGATCGGAATAGACCGACTGCGGCGCACCGTAGAAGGGGTTAATGACCTGCTCGAACTGCGCCGCGGAGAAGTTCACCAGGTGCAGGTAGGTGCGCCGGCCGACACGCTGGTGCGGGTCGGGCGCGTTGGAGCGCAGCAGGATGCCGGGTGTGTTGATGCCGCCCCCGGCCAGCACATAGTGCCGCGCCTTGACCCGGATGCGCTTGCCATTGGGCGCCACGCAGCGCTCGTCCATGCCCAGGCAGTCGATGCCGACTACCTTGTCGCCTTCGATCAGCAGCTTGTCGGCGCGCGCCAGGTAGAGCAGCTCGCCGCCGGCGTCGAGGGTGGCGGGGATGGTGGTGACCAGCATCGATTGCTTGGCGTTGGTCGGGCAGCCCATGCCGCAATAGCCGAGGTTCCAGCAGCCGCGCACGTTGCGCGGGATCGGCGCCCAGTGATAGCCGAGCTTGTCGCAACCGCTGCGCAGCACCTCGTTGTTGGCATTCGGTGGCACCGCCCAGGGCGCGACGCCCAGGCGCTGCTCCATCTTCTCGAACCAGGGCGCCATGGAGTCGACGTCATGGCCCTTCACGCCATGCACCTCGGCCCAGTGCGCCAGGGTCTGCGGCGGTGTGCGGAAGCTGCTGGTCCAGTTGACCAGCGTCGTGCCGCCAACGGCGCGGCCCTGCAGGATGGTGATGGCGCCGTCCTTGCTCATGCGCCCGATGCCTTCCTGATAGAGGGTCGGGTAGGCGTCGGCTTCCTGCATCTTGAAGTCGTCGCTGGTCTTCAGTGGGCCTTCCTCGATCAGCAGCACCTTGTAACCCGCCGCGCTGAGGATTTCCGCCGTGGTGCCGCCACCGGCGCCGCTGCCGACGATGGCGACATCGACTTCCAGAGTCAGGTCATTTTCCAGACGCGAACCGTCATGGGTTTTCCAACCCCTGGCCAGGCCTTGCTTGAACAAATCGGGTACGGGCATTTCAGGCTCTCTTCTTGTCATTCACAGCGAGCGAGACGGGGCGGGTAGGGTGCGCTGCGCGCACCGAGGCTCAACCCCGCTTTGTGGTGCGCATGGCGCACCCTACGGGAGCCGCGACACGTCTTCAGACGGTGGGCGGCCCCGGATAGCCGCAATGCGCCCAGGCCTCCTGGCGGCTGTACCAGGCCATCATCACCAGTTGCAGCAGCGAGGCGTGGCCCATGCGCAGCAAGCTCAGGCTGCTGTTCTGCCAGCGGGTGAGGAACTGCCGCACGTCGTCGCCACTGGCCTTGTCCCAGCTGCCCCACACCCCGGTCAGCGGGCCGCGGGTGATGGGCAGGGCCAGCACGTCGAACAGCTGCACGGTGAGTTTCAGCATCTCCGGCGACAGGTGCGCCAGGCTGGTGTCGAGGCTCTTCAGCGTGCCGTCGATGGCCTGCGGCATCTGTTCGGCGCTGACGGCGCCATCGAGCATTACCGGGATCAGTGCGCGCAGAAAGGGCATATCGCTGCTGCGCAGGATCAGGTAGCCGCTGGCCGGCGTACTGGCCGAACAGCCGCTGAGGGTGGCGGTCAGCCCGGCGGTGCCGAGCAGCGCGGTGCCCAGCAGACCGACCTTGAGCAGGTTGCGCCGCGACAGCTGCGGCGTGTTCAGGGTGGTGTCGTTCATTGTTGTTATCACCAGGCGTAAAACGGGCGCTGCCCGCGTTGTTCAGCGTACGAACAGCTTGTAGACCAGCTTCTGGATCGCCTTGCCATAGGGCGGGTAGATCAGCCGCGCGGCGTTGAAGCGCTGCTTGATGAACACGCCTTTGGCCTTGCTGAAGGTCAGGAAACCTTCATGGCCGTGGTAATGGCCCATGCCGGACGGGCCGATGCCGCCGAACGGCATATCGTCCTGCGCCACGTGCAGCAGGGTGTCGTTCAGGCACACGCCGCCGGAGTGGGTTTCATGCAGCACGCGCTGTTGCTCGCGCTTGTCGTAGCCGAAGTAGTAAAGCGCCAGCGGCCGTGGCCGCGCGTTGACGTAGGCGAAGGCGTCTTCGATACGGTCGTAGGGCACCACGGGCAGCAGCGGGCCGAAGATCTCGTCCTGCATCAGCTTCATGTCGTCGTTTACGTCCAGCACCAGGCTCTGCGGCAGGCGCCGGCCCTGGGTTTCTGGGTACAGCGAGACGATACGCGCGCCCTTGGCTTCGGCATCCTGCACGTAGCCATTGAGGCGGGTCAGCTGGCGCTCGTTGATGATCGCGGTGTAGTCCGGGTTGTCCTTGAGCTGCGGATAGAAGCGCTGCACCACCTGGCGGTAGGCGGTGACGAAGCCATCGACGCGATCCCTTGGCACCAGCACGTAGTCCGGCGCTACACAGGTCTGCCCGGCGTTGAGGGTCTTGCCGAAGGCGATGCGCTCGGCGGCGTCCGCCAGCGGCACGTCGGCGGAAACGATGGCTGGCGACTTGCCGCCCAGCTCCAAGGTCACCGGGGTTAGGTTCTCGGCGGCGGCGCGCATTACGTGCTTACCGATGCTGGTGGCACCGGTGAACAGCAGGTGGTCGAACGGCAGTTTGGAAAAGGCCATGCCGACTTCCGCCTCGCCCAAGGCGACGCTGACCAGGTCCTCGGGGAAGATGCGCGCCAGCAGATCCTTGATCAGCTGCGAGGTGGCAGGGGTGGACTCACTCATCTTGATCATTACCCGGTTGCCGGCGGCTAGCGCGCCGGTCAGCGGGCCGATGGCGAGAAACAGCGGGTAGTTCCACGGCACGATGATGCCGACCACGCCCAGTGGCTGGTAGATGACCTTGGCCGAAGCGGGCATGAACTGCATGCCGACGCTGCGCCGCGACGGCTTCATCCACTTCTTGATGCGCTTGTTGGCGTAATGGATGCCATGCAGGCTGGGCATCAGTTCGGCGAGCAGGGTTTCGTCGGCCGAGCGATTGCTGAAGTCGGCGGAGATCGCCGAGATCAACGCATCCTGCTGTTCGGTCAGCAGCTCGCTGAGGGATTTCAGCCACTGGATGCGCTGCTCGGCCGACGGCATCGGATTGGCGGCAAAGGCCGCACGCTGCAGGGCGAAGGTGCCGTCCAGCTGGTTGATCTGCTGTTGGCTGTGCTGCAGGTAGGCGATGTCGGCGACCATAGGGTTTCTCCTCGACGTTCCAGCGGGCTGCTTGAAAAGACTGAGCTGGATTTTTAGAGCAATTACTCTAATGTGTCAAATAGGATGCCGCGCAGCCGCCCTCGCTGCACCCTAACCAAAGGCCTGTCAGGGCCTGGGGGATGCATCGGGGGGTAACACTTCGGCTGTTTCGCCTGTACCTTTGCAACTTTCGAAGTCGAGATCGAGCTGCGTTATGGCGCCACCCAAGACCCGCGACCGCATCGTTGCCGAGAGCCTGGCCCTGTTCAACGCCCAGGGTGAGCGCAACGTCACCACCAACCATATCGCCGCGCACCTGGGCATATCGCCGGGCAACCTGTACTACCACTTCCGCAACAAGCAGATGATCATCGCCGAGCTGTTCGCCCAGTACGAAACGCAGGTCGACAGCTTCCTGCGCCTGCCCGAAGGCCGCGCGCTGACGGTGGAGGACAAGACCTTCTATCTGGAGGCGCTGCTGGCAGCGATGTGGCACTACCGCTTCCTGCACCGCGACCTGGAGCACCTGCTGGAATCCGACGCCGAGCTGGCCGAGCGTTACCGCGCCTTCGCCCAGCGTTGCCTGGTGAGGGCGCAGTCGATCTACCAGGGCTTCGTCGAGGCTGGCATTCTGTTGATGACGCCGGCGCAGATCGAGGCGCTGACGCTCAACGCCTGGATCATCATGACCTCCTGGGTGCGCTTTCTCTGCACGGCGGGCGCCAGCCCGGACAACCTCAGCCAGGACATGCTACGCCGCGGCATCTACCAGGTGCTGGCGCTGGAGGGCGGCTATATCGCCCCCGCCGCGCGCGCGGCGGTCGAAGCGCTGTACGGCCGCCTGCATGTGCCGCTGGAGCAGGTGCTCTGAGGCGATCAGCTACTGCTGCCCAGCGCCACTGGCCTGGCCCGCAAGGGCGGCTGGTCGGGTTGCAGGCGACGTAACTGGCGGTACAGCGCGCGGGTTTCCAGCAGATTCCACACCCGCAGCAAGGTCTCGATGGCATCCAGAGGCTTGCTGATGAAGTCGCGCGCGCCCAGCGCCAGCGCGCGCAGCCGGGCCTCGCGGGTGGCATCGGCGGTGAGCACCAGAATCGGCAGGTAATCGTCGGCGGGAATGCGCCGCTGCAGCTGTTCGAGCACGGCGAAGCCGTCCAGGCCGGGCATGTGCAGGTCGAGAATCAGCAGATCCGGCTCGAAGCTGCTGAATAACGCCAGAGCCTGCGCCGGGTCGGTGCAACAGAGCACGTTGTGCAGCCCTTCGCGGGCCAGCAGTTGTTCGACCAGCTCGAGGTTGGCGGGCTGATCGTCGATCACCAGGATACGAAAATCGTCGGCGGGCGCTGGGTGGTTCATGGTCAGGCTCCGAGAGGCGGGGTTGGCGTGGCGACATCCAGATGCTGGCGCAGGGCGGCGAGAAAGGTCGGTACATGCAGGGGTTTGCTCAGCACCGCGGTGGCGCCGGCCTGCTGTAGGTCACGCCGGGTACTGGCGCTGACGTCGGCGGTGATCAGCAGCACGGGTGTATCGCTGCTGCTGGGGTTCAGGCGCAGGCGCTTGAGCACTTCCTGGCCCGAGAGGTCGGGCAGGTCGAGATCCAGCAGGATCACCTCGGGGCGGTGCTGCCAGGCCAGATCGAGACCGAGCTGCCCCTGCATGGCCGAAATCACCTGCACCTGCGGCCAGCGCGACAGCAGGGTCTCGATCAGCGCCAGGCTGGACAGGTTGTCTTCAATGCACAACACGCGCAGCGACCGCTCTGGCGGGGCGATGTCGCTGGCCGCAGGCGGTGGTGCCGCGGCTGGCGCCGGCAGCAGGCCTTCATGCACCTGAGCCCGTGGCAGCGTCAGGCTAAAGGTGCTGCCTTCACCGGGTGTGCTGTGCACGCCGAGGCTGCCATCCATCTGCTCCAGCAGGCTCTTGCTCAGGGCCAGGCCCAGACCGGTGCCCTCCACCTCGCTGGCCGCGGCGCCGAGGCGCTCGAAGGGAATGAACAGGCGCTCCAGATCCTCGGCGGCGATGCCGGGGCCATTGTCGATCACGCTCAACGTGACGGTGTCGCTGTCGGCCTGCACCCGCACTTCGACATGGCCGCCAGGGTGGTTGTACTTGATCGCGTTGGACAGCAGGTTGAGCAGCACCTGCACCAGGCGCTGGCGGTCGGCCTGCACGCAGAGCTCGGCGGGCAGCTCCTCCGGCAGGCGCAGGCGGATATCGGCACTGTCGGCCTGTGGCGACAGCAGCAGGCTGACCTCCTGCAGCAGTGGGCGCAGCGCCAAGGGCTCGGGGCTCATCGCCAGGCGTCCGGATTCGATGCGGGCGATATCCAGCACCTCATTGATCAGCCCCAGCAGGTGCCGGCCGGCGCGCAGGATATGACGCACCTGGGCCTGTTGCGCCGGCGTGCCCGTGTCCATTTCCAGCAACTGGGCGAAACCGAGAATGGAATTGAGCGGCGTGCGCAGCTCGTGGCTCATGCGCGAGAGAAATTCGCTTTTCGCCCGGCTGGCGTTTTCCGCTTCTTCGCGGGCCGTGCGCAGGGCGGCCTCGGCATTACGCCGGTCGGTGATGTCGCGAGTGATCTTGGAGAAGCCGCGCAAGGTGCCGCTGGCGTCACGCTGGGCGGTGATCACCACGTTGGCCCAGAACAGCGAGCCATCGCGGCGCTGGCGCCAGGCTTCTTCCTCGTAGCGGCCTTCACGGGTGGCCGCCTGCAAGGCCAGGTAAGGTGCGGTTTCGCGGGCCTGCGGTGGGTAGAACAGGGAGAAGTGGCGACCGAGGATGTCCGCCTCGCTGTAGCCCTTGATGCGTTCTGCGCCAGTGTTCCAGGAGGTGACGTGGCCGTTGGGGTCGAGGCCGAAGATGCCGTATTCCTTGACCCCGTCGATGATCAGGCGCAGACGCTCCTCGTTGTCGCGCAAGGCCCGTTCGCGTTCGGCCAGCAGTTGCCCGGCCTCCTCCAGGCTGGCGGCGAGCTGGCCGATCTCGTCGGCTGCGGCGCCATGGGGGATCAGCGGCTGGCCCAAGGCCAGGCGCCGGGCATTGCGCTCGACCTGCTGCACCCGCTGGACGATGCCGGTGGACAGCAGCACCACGGCGAACAGCGCACCGAGCACACCGAACATGGCAGCCAGGCCGGTGGCCAGGAGCATGCGCGAGCGTACCGCGCTGGCTTCGGCGTTGCGCTCGTCGAGCAGGGTCTGCTCGCGGTCGAGCATCTGTTGGATCTCCTGGCGCAGCTCATCGAGCACATACTTGTTGTCCACCAGGATGCGCGTCATCGCCGCGCGGTCGGCGCTGCTGGCCAGCGCCATAAGCTGTTCCAGGCCTTCCAGCTTGATCACGATCAGTGGGCGCAAGCGCTCCAGGCTGCTGCGCATCTGCGGGTCGCGGATGTCCGTATCGAGGCGCCGCAGCGTACTGTCGATACGCTCCACAGCGCTGCGGTAGGACGGCAGGAAGTCGCTGCGCTGGATCAGCAGGTAACCGCGTACGCTGGCCGCTGCTTCGGCCAGCAGGCTATGTACCGCCTGCACGTCGCCCTGTACGCGTAGCGCCCGGCGCACGTCGTCCTCGACCCGCGAAGTCTGGCGCTCGGTGACGTACACCAGCACCAGCGAGATCAGCAGCACCGCCAGTGGCAGGGCGATGATCACCAGGCTCTTGCTGCGTAGCGGGCGGTCGGTCCAGCGGCTGAACAGGCTCTTCACGGCTGGCGCTCCGTCGGTGCCACCAGCCCCAGGGCGATGCCCTGCACGGCGGCCTGGGTGCGGTCGGCGACCCCAAGTTTGCCGATCACCCGTTCGACGTGAGCCTTGGCTGTGCCGGTGGCGATGCCCAGCTTTTCGCCGATCTCGCGGTTGGTAAAGCCGCCCGCGACCAGCCCGAGCACCTGGCGCTCGCGTGGCGTCAGCGCGCTGCTGGCCGCACCGCTCTGGTTGCGTTCGACCACACGGCGCAGCAGTTGCGCGCTGACCATGCCGTTGAGGGCGCTCTGGCCTGCTGCCACCTGGCGCAGGCCGTCGATGACTTCCTGGCGGCTGGCGTCCTTGAGCAGGTAGCCGACGGCACCGGCACTGATCGCCGCTTCCAGGTGGTCGGGGCTGTCGTACATGGTGAACAGCAAAACCTTTATCGCCGGCAGGCGCTCGTGCAGCAGGCGCGCGGTGGCCAGACCGTTGAGCACGGGCATGCGGATATCGAGGATGGCGATCTCCGGTTGCAGGCGCTCGCAGAGTTCCAGCGCCTGGCGACCGTCCACTGCCTGGCCGACGATGCTGAATTCCGGGCAGTCAGCGAGCATCGCGGCGAAGCCGGCGCGGGTCACTTCATGGTCGTCGGCGAGTAGCAGGCGAATCGGCTCGTTCATGCGCTTTCCTCATCCGCCAGGGCGCGTGGAATGCAGGCTAGCAGGCGGGTGCCCTGGCCGGGCTGGCTGTGGCAGGTGAACTGACCGCCGAGCAGCAGGCAGCGTTCGCGCATGGCCACCAGGCCCATGCCGCCTTCGCCGGGATCTGGTTTCTGCGTGATGGCGAAGCCGGGGCCGCGATCCTCCACCTGCAACCGTGCGGTGTCGTCGTCGAGATGTAGATCCAGGCTGACCGCGCCGCTGGCGGTATGCTTGCAGATGTTGTTGATGGCCTCCTGGCCGATGCGAAACAGGGCGATCTCCACCGCCGGGCGCAGGCGCTGGGGATCGCGGCGCAGCCATTGCACCTGACGACCCTGGCCGCGCAGGCGGTCGAGCTCGCGGTCCAGTGCCGGCGCCAGACCGAAGTCGTCCAGCAGGGTCGGGCGCAGGCCGCTGATGGCCTGGCGCGTCTCGCCCATGCTGCGCTGCGCCAGTTGCAGGATGGGCGCCAGGGCGGCACGCAAGTCGTCATTGAGTTGGCGATGCTGAGCGAACCCCTGCAGGTGCTGATGCAGGCCGGCCAGGGTCTGCGCCAGGCCGTCGTGCAGGTCATAGGCCACCCGTGCGCGTTCGTCCTCCTGGGCGGTCATCTGCTGGTGTACCAGCTCCGACATGCTGCGCTCGCGCAGGCGCAGTGCGGCCAGCAACTGGCTGTTGTGCAGATGCCCTGCGAGCAGGGTGGCGAGCAGTTGCAAAGCTTCGAGGTCTTCCGCGTCGGGGCCGCGCATGGCGCTGGCGTTGCCCAGCAGCAGGGCGCCGAAGACTTCGCCCGAAGCCGCATGCAGGGGTAGGCAGAGCGCCAGGGCAACGTCCGGCAGCGGCGCTGCGACCACCTGGGCGGCGCCTTGCCAGGGCAAAGTAGCGAGTTGCTGTTGCAAGGCGGCAGGGCCGAAACCGGCGCTGCGGCTCGGGCTGCCATCGGCATGCCTGAGCAGCAGTACGCCACCATCCATGGCGCAGAAGCTGCAGGCCCGTTGCAGGGCCAGCGCACCGCTCTCGGCGGCGGGTAGCGCATTGAGGGTGCGACCGCTCTCGACCAGCAGGCGCAGGCGCGCGGCGCGGCTTTCCGCCTGGCGGTAATCGGCGCGCAGGGCCAGTACGCTGTCAGGTGGGGTGTGCTGCATCCGGACCTCCAGGGTTTGGCGCGTCAACCGACGGCGCAGGCTAATAAATTGAACCGCGTCCGGCATCTGCCACCTGGCATAGACCGCCGCCTCCACCTGGCCGATGTGCCTGCGGTGGGCGGCCTGCATGCTGGTGGCGTCTTTCAATAGCCGGAGATTCAACCATGTTGAAACCCTTGTTCAGCAGCTGTGCCCTGGTATTTGCCCTGTCCGTGCCGCTGGTTCAGGCGGCCGATGCGCCTCATGTCTACACGGAAACGGCAACCGCCCCGAGCAATGCGCAGGAGCAGCAGATCGCCGGCCTGTTCGAGCGCTGGAACGCCGCCTTGCAGACTGGCGACTCGGCCAAGGTCGCTGCCTTGTACGCCGACAACGGCGTGCTGCAGCCCACGGTATCGAATCGGGTGCGCGTAGGCCATGAGGCAATCCAGGACTATTTCGACCATTTCTTACAGGCCAAGCCGGTCGGCACGATCAACATGCGTGAAATTCGCCAGATCGGCCCGGATGCAGCGGTGGATTCGGGGGTTTACACCTTCGCCCTGACCCAGGGCGATGCGGTGCGCCAGGTGCAGGCGCGCTACACCTTCGTTTACCAGAAGGTCGATGGCGAGTGGAAAATCCTCAAGCACCACTCCTCGGCGATGCCGGAACAGCCTGCTGCTGGTTGACTCAGGTGAGTTCGCCGAGCCAGTGAGGGATGCGCCGCTCCAGGTAGTAACTGGGGCGGCGCGGGCTACCCTCGACGAAGCCGACATGCCCGCCCTTGGCATGCAGCTCGAGCTCGGTGCCGGGTGCCAGCTCGTTGGCCTCGGGCAGGCTGTGGCGGAATATGAAGGGGTCGTCCTCGGCCTGGATGATCAGCGTACGTCTGCGGATTTTACCCAGGTAGAAACGGCTGGAGGCGCGGCGGTAGTAGTCGTGGGCATCGGCGAAACCGTGCAGCGGCGCGGTGATGCGTCCGTCGAAGTCCCAGAAGGTGCGCATGCCATCCAGCGGGCCCAGGCGCTGCAGCACCGACAGGCGCTCGCCCTGGCCACTCTCGGCGAACAGGCGCTGCTTGTTGTTCACGTAGGCGACCATCTCACGCATGAAATGCGCCTGATACACCCGCGAGAAGCCCAAACCGATGCGGTCGGCGCACTGATCCAGACGAAATGGCACCGACACCGCCACCGCTGCCTGCAGCTGGCTTTGCTCGCCACTCTCACCCAGATACTTGAGCAACACGTTGCCGCCCAGGGAATAACCGACGGCGTATAGCGGCGCCATCGGTCGTTGCGCGCGCAGGTGGGCCACGGCCGATGCCAGATCCTCGCTGGCGCCGGAGTGATAGCCGCGCGGCAGCAGATTGGGTTCACCGGAGCAGCCGCGCCAGTTCAGCGCCACGCTGGCCCAGCCGCGCGCGGCCAGAACCTGCTGCAGGCCGAGCACATAGAGCGAGTTGGAGCTGCCGGTCAGGCCATGCAGCACTAGCACCAGCGGCGCATGGGCGTCATGCGGGCCGTGCCAGTCGAGGTCGAGGAAATCGCCATCGTCCAGCCACAGCCGCTCGCGCTGCCGTTCCAGTTGCGGCGGCTTGCGACAGAAGGGGTTCCACAGCGTCTGCAGATGCGGGCCGGGGAGCCACCAGGCGGGGCGAAAGTCAGTGTTCATCGGGTGGTCGGTCGTTGCCTGGAGCTTATTCTGGGGGCGTACTCGGCTTTGGCTTCCTGCGTCGCTCTACCTCCTGCATCCATGCAGTCGTCGCGAAGCAGTACGCCATAGGTTTTTGCCAGCATCAAGGAGTGGCGGACTGTTCGCTGCGCTACGAGCGGTCGGCGTTCCGATCCGCCCTACGCCTTTAGCGGCGGCGCTTGCGCATTATGCGCCAGGCCCACCAGGCCAAAACCAGCAGGGCGGCGATGCGCTGGTTGGCTAGGCCGATGGTGATGCCTGTGCTGGGGTTGTGCGGTATCGCGCGCTGCAAGTTCAGTGCAATTTCCTGCTGGCTGAACAGAACCGGCAGCGCCAGTGCGATCAGCAGCAGGTAGGGCAGGTGGGCGTAGAGAAAGTCCTTCATCCACGTTGCCACAGCGCGTAGTGCACCTGGCCGGTGTGCTTCTCGCGATGCAGGCGCCAGTTGCCGGGCAGGCCGAGGGTTGAGGGCGCGGTTTCGCTTTCGGTATAGACCCAGGCGTCGTCGGCCAGCCAGCCCTGGGCTTCCAGCAGGTTGCAGGCGTCCTGCAGCAGATCCTTGTGGAACGGCGGGTCGAGCAGAACGATATCGAAGCGCCGCTGCGCCGGACGCGCCAGCAGTTGCAGGGCATCGCCCAGATGAATCTCGCCCGTGCTGCATTGCAGCGTCGCCAGGTGGCCGCGCAAGGCGCTCACCGAGGCCGGGTTGAGGTCGCAGGCCAGACCGCTGGCAGCACCACGCGACAGCGCTTCGAGCAGCAGCGCGCCACTGCCGGCGAAGGGGTCGAGCACATGGGCACCCTCGACATAGGGCGCCAGCCAGTTGAACAGCGTCTCTCGCACGCGATCCGGTGTCGGGCGCAGGCCCGGACCGTCGGGGAAGGCAAAGCGCCGCGAACGCCACTGCCCGCCGATGATGCGCAATTGACCCTGGCCGCCGTGAGCCTTGGCGGCCGGTTTGGGCTGTGTGCGACCACGCATCAGTGCGGCACCGCGCTGGGCAGTTCGGCCGGGCGGTCGGTGGGCGGCGGCAGCTCTTTTTGCGGCACCGTCGGGCCGGCGGTGACCACCACCAGCGCCTCGGGGTCGAGGTGTTTGGCCATCGCCGCCTTGACCTGCTCGGTGCTCAGGCTTTGCACGTCACGCATGAAGTCGTCCAGATAACTCAGCGGCAGGTCGTAGAAGCCCATCGACGCCAACTGGCCGACGATGGCGGCATTGCTCGCGGTGGACAGCGGGAAGCTGCCGGCCAGCTCACGCTTGGCATTATCCAGTTCCTGCTGGGTGGGGCCGTCACGCAGGTAGTCGGCGAGCAGTTGCTTGACCAGCGCCAGGGTGCCTTCGCTCAAGTCCGCTCGGGTCTGCAGGTTGATCATGAACGGGCCGCGCGCCTGCATGGCGCTGAATCCGGAGTAGACGCCATAGGTCAGGCCGCGCTTCTCGCGCACTTCGCTCATCAGGCGGGTGCCGAAACCGCCGCCGCCGAAGATCTGGTTGCCCAGGTACAGCGCGGCATAATCCGGGTCGCGGCGGTCGATGCCGAGCTGAGCGATCATCAGGTGGGTCTGGTTGGACGGATACTCGATATGGCTGATGCCCGGCTTGGGCGCTTGCGGCTGGGCGATCTTCGCCAGGGCCGGGCCTGGCGGCAGGGCGGCGGATACCTGATTGGCGATGGCCTCGGCTTCGCTGCGCGACAGATCGCCAACCAGCGCGATCACCGCATTGCCGGCGGCATAGGCGCGGGCATGGAAAGCCTGCAACTGCTGGCGGGTGATGGCCGGAATCGACTGCGCCGTGCCGTCGCTTGGGTGAGCGTAGGGGTGCTGACCGTACAGGCGCTCGAACAATTCGAGGCTGGCCAGCTTGCCCGGGTTCTGTTTCTGGAACTCGAAGCCGGCCAGCAACTGGTTCTTGATCCGTGCCAGCGAGTCGGCGGGGAAGGTGGGCTTGCCCAGTACCTCGGCGAACAGTGCCAGTGCCGGCTCACGCTGCTCCTGCGCGCTCAGGCTGCGCAGGCTGGCCACGGCCATGTCGCGGTAGGCGCCGTTGCCGAACTCGGCACCGAGTCCCTCGAAGCCGGCGGCGATGGCGCCGACGTCCTTGCCCGGTACGCCTTCGTTGAGCATGGCGTTGGTCAGGGTGGCCAGGCCTGGTACGCCGCCGTCATGGCTGCTGCCGGCGGCGAAGGTCAGACGCAGGTCGAACATCGGCAGCTCATGCGCTTCGACGAACAGCACCTTGGCGCCTTGCGCAGTCTGCCAGGTCTGGATGTCCAGGGTGCGGCGGGTTGGCGCCTTGCCGTCGAGTGCAGCCAGCGACTGCAGCTTGGCGGCATCGCCAGTCACGGTGCTGTCGGACAGGTTGGCGCAGGCGCCCAGAGCCAGGGCGCTGGACAGGATCAGGCCGAGCAGGCCCAGGCGGCGTTGCTCAGTCTTCATGGGCGGGACTCCTCATTACGGGACTCTTCGGGCAGTACGTGGGCGACGCTCAGGCGGTCGCGGACGAAGAAAGTACGGGCAGCCTGCTGGATGTCGGCCGGGGTGACGGCCTCCAGCTCGGCCAGCTCCTGATCGGTCAGTTGCCAGGACAGGCCGACGGTTTCCAGTTGGCCGATGCTGGTGGCCTGGCTGGTGATCGAGTCGCGCTCGAACACCAGGCCAGCGATAACCTGGGCGCGTACGCGGGCCAGTTCGGTGGCGGACGGCGGGGCTTTCTTCAGTTCTTCCAGTTCGCGCCACAGGCCGGCTTCGGCCTGCTCCAGGGTCTTGCCTTTTTGCACGTTGGGCGTAGCAGAGAGAATGAATAGGCTGTCGCCACGGGTGAAGGCGTTGTACCAGGCGCTGGCGCCGGAGACGAGTTCTTCGCCGCGTTCCAGGCGGGTGGACAGGCGTGCGCTGTAGCCGCCGTCGAGCAGGGCGGCGGCCAGGCGCAGGGCATAGACCTGGCGCGGCGTTTCGGCGGTGGCCAGACCCGGTACGTTGAAGCCCATGATCAGGCTCGGCAACTGCGTCTTGAGGTACAGCGTGGTGCGGCGTTCGCCCGGCGCGGCCAGTTCCAGCGGCAGTTTGGCGGTCGGCACTTCACCGCGCGGAATGTCGCCGAAGTAGCGCTGCACCTGGCTCCTGACCTCATCCACGGTCACGTCACCGACCACCACCAGGGTGGCATTGTTCGGTGCGTACCATTTCTGGTGCCAGGCACGCAGTTCGTCGATGTGCATGCGGTCGAGGTCGGCCATCCAGCCGATGGTGGGGATGCTGTAGCCGCTGGCTGGATAGGCCATGGCCTTGAAGCGCTCGTAAGCCAGCGAAGACGGGCGGTCGTCGGTACGCAGACGGCGCTCTTCCTTGATCACCTCGATTTCCTTGGCGAACTCGTCTGCTGGCAGCTTCAGACTGGCCAGGCGGTCGGCTTCCAGCTCCAGCGCCACGCCCAGGCGGTCACTGGCCAGTACCTGATAGTAGGCGGTGTAGTCGTCGCTGGTGAAGGCGTTCTCCTCGGCGCCCAGTTCGCGCAGGATGCGCGAGGCTTCGCCGGGGCCGAACTTGCCGCTGCCCTTGAACATCATGTGCTCCAGCGCGTGGGACAGGCCGGTGGAACCGGGCGTCTCATAGCTGGAGCCGACCTTGTACCAGATCTGCGAGACCACCACGGGGGCGCGATGGTCCTCGCGGATTATGACCTTGAGGCCGTTATCGAGGGTAAATTCATGGGTTGGCTGTGGCGCGGCGGCGAACGCCGCCAGCGGCAGGCAGAGCACCCCCATGATCAAACCGAGGGCGCGGCGTGCAGAGACAATCATTCAGGTGTCGTCCTGTTGGATGGTCGAGGCGGTCGAACCGCCGTTGACAAGAGGGCGTCAGGATACCCCATCCATACTACGAGGCACCGCCCGCCGTTGGGACATCGGCGCAAGCGATTAGGTTCTGCGTCGCAGCGAATTGGATTCAGTCGATAATCGGGGGGCTGATAGTGCTCACGCTTGCTGACAGTTCCAGTAGCAAGCCATTGACCTGTTCGGCGCTCATGCCGAAAGGGTCCAGGCGGTCGCTGCAGGAGTATTTCAGAAAAAGTTCTCGGTTGGCCTGCTTGGCGCCGGCCCAGCCCATGCTCCAGCTGGCGTAGCGGCGGACGTGGATCTCTTCGTAGTCGAGAATCGTCAGGTCCTTGTGGCGGTTATCCTCTGCCAAACGGTTGTACAACGCGTTGATGGCCGTTCGCGGTCCTTCCAGTGCTTGAACAAAGGTGTCGGCGTTACAGCACAGGATGCCAGTGAGGCCGCGTGTCGGATTGTTGCGTTGCGAGCTTTCGAGAATATCGCGGATCAATTGTGAAGACATGCCATGGCTGGCGCGGCTGGCATAGGTAAGGCGGACAAGCATGCTTGCGACCCCGCAAAGGATGAACTGAGGAAGATGTTCGACAACTGTGTATCAGCTTGTACAGCTTTTGTATAGGTTTTGGGCGCACTACTGTCGGGTCTCACGCTGGCGGTGGCGATTACCGCAGGCGCCTGATCAGCGGCAGGAAACTGGCAGGCTGCAACGCTGCGCGGTAGCGCTCTAAAGTGGTAAAGTCTCGGGCTGTTTCGTACATCGCAAGCCCTTTGATGTGCCCGTGCGGGCGGTTGCCCCGGGACATGCCTGGCAAGCGAATTTTTCTGGATGCGGCACGCGGCACCGACTGCCTGCGATGACTGCTCGCCCCTTTGAGAAGACCCATGTTTGGTTCCAAAGACGACAAGAATCCACCGGCTGAGGCCGATACTCAGGCTCAGCCTATGAGTGAAGAGAAGAAATCCCTGTTCAGTTGGTGGCGCAAGAAACCCGCAGAAACCGCTGTCGAGTCGACTCAATCCGCGCCCATCGAGCAACCTGTTACCCAGGTGCCTGTCGAGCCGCCGACGCCTGAGCCCGCGCCGGTAGCCGAGCCTGAAGTGGCTGAGGTCGCGTCCGCTCCAGCACCGCAGCCTGAACTGCAGGCCGCCGAACCCGCAGCCGCCCCTGTCGTTATTGAACCGCCGGTCGTGTCCGAGCCTGTTGTCGAGGCCGCACCCGTCGTGGTTGCGCCAGCTCTCGTCGCGGCGCCAGCCACTCAGGAAAAGCCGAGCTTCTTCGCCCGCCTCAAACAGGGCCTGTCCAAGACCAGCGCCAGCCTCGGCGAGGGCATGGCCAGCCTGTTCCTCGGCAAGAAGGCCATCGACGATGACCTGCTCGACGACCTGGAAACCCGCCTGCTGACCGCCGACGTTGGCGTCGAGGCGACCACCGCGATCATCAGCAACCTGACCAAGCGTGTGGCGCGCAAGGAACTCGCCGACAGCGGCGCCCTGTACAAGGCACTGCAGGAAGAATTGGTCAGCCTGCTCAAGCCGGTCGAGCAGCCGCTGGTCATCGACACCACCAAGCAGCCTTACGTGATTCTCGTCGTAGGCGTGAATGGCGTGGGCAAGACCACCACCATCGGCAAGCTGGCCAAGAAGCTGCAGCTCGAAGGCAAGAAGGTCATGCTCGCCGCGGGCGACACCTTCCGCGCCGCTGCGGTGGAGCAGCTGCAGGTCTGGGGTGAGCGCAACAACATCGCGGTCATCGCTCAGCACACCGGTGCCGATTCGGCCTCGGTGATCTTCGATGCGGTGCAGGCCGCCAAGTCGCGTGGCATCGACGTGCTGATCGCCGACACCGCCGGGCGCCTGCACACCAAAGACAACCTGATGGAAGAGTTGAAGAAGGTCCGTCGGGTGATCGGCAAGCTGGACGAAACAGCGCCGCATGAAGTGCTGCTGGTCCTCGATGCTGGCACCGGCCAGAACGCCATCAACCAGGCCAAACAGTTCAACCAGACCGTGAACCTCACCGGTCTGGCACTGACCAAACTCGACGGCACCGCCAAGGGCGGCGTCATCTTCGCCCTGGCCAAGCAGTTCGGCCTGCCGATTCGCTATATCGGCGTGGGTGAGGGTATCGATGACCTGCGCCCGTTCCAGGCGCAGGCCTTCGTCCAGGCACTCTTCGAGGAGCGTGAGCGCGGATGATCCGATTCGAGCAGGTCGCCAAGCGTTACCCCAATGGCCATGTCGGGCTGCACGAACTGAGTTTCCGCGTTCGCCCCGGCGAATTCCTCTTTGTCACCGGTCACTCCGGCGCCGGCAAGAGCACACTGCTGCGTCTGCTGCTGGCGATGGAGCGGCCCACCAGCGGCAAATTGCTGCTGGCCGGGCAGGACCTGTCGACCATCACCAATGCGCAGATTCCCTTCCTGCGCCGGCAGATCGGTGTGGTGTTCCAGAACCACCAGTTGCTGTTCGACCGCACCGTGTACGACAACGTCGCGCTGCCGCTGCAGATTCTCGGCCTGTCCAAGCCGGAAATCGGCAAACGCGTCGGTGCCGCACTGGAGCGCGTCAGCCTCAGCGACAAGGCGGCGCAGTCGCCGGGTGATCTGTCCACCGGTCAGCAACAGCGCGTCGGCATCGCCCGCGCCATCGTTCACCGGCCGGCCTTGCTGCTGGCGGACGAGCCCACCGGTAACCTCGACCCGCGCCTGGCCGCCGAGATCATGGGGGTGTTCGAAGACATCAACCAGCTGGGCACCACGGTGCTGATCGCCAGCCACGACCTGGCGCTGATCGCGCGCATGCGCCAGCGCATGCTCACCCTGCAACGCGGTCGCCTGATCGGTGATGGGGAGGCTGCCTGATGAGCGCATCGAAGATGCCCACGCCGCAACCAGCCGAGCGGGTCGGCGCGGCGCCGCGCAACAAGGTGGTCGACGGCCCGGCGGACGAACCGGATTTCCGCACGCTGTTCCATGCCTGGCTGGAAAGCCATCGCGCCAGCCTGGTCGACAGCCTGCGCCGCCTGGCGCGCCAGCCCATCGGCAGCTTCTTCACCTGCCTGGTGATGGCCGTGGCGTTGAGCCTGCCCATGGGCCTGTCGCTGCTGCTGGACAACGTCGAGAAGCTCGGCGGTTCCTGGCAGCGTGCGGCGCAGATTTCCTTGTTCCTCGACATGTCCGCCGGCGAGCGTGATGGCCAAGCCCTGCGCGAGCAGATCGCAGCGATGGATGACGTCTCCGATGCCGAGTGGATCAGTCGCGAACAGGCACTGGAAGAGTTCCAGCAGCTGTCCGGCCTGGGTCAGGCGCTCAAGGAACTGCCGGAAAACCCGCTACCTGGCGTGGTCCTGGTAACGCCGAAGGAAGTCGACAAGGCCAAGCTCGAAGCTCTACGCCAGCGCCTGGCGGAGCTGCCCAAGGTGGAGCAGGCACAGCTCGATCTGGTCTGGGTCGAGCGCCTGACCGCCATCCTCAAACTGGGTGATCGTTTCGTCTTCGGCCTCAGCCTGCTGCTGATCCTGGCGCTACTGCTGGTGATAGGTAATACCATCCGCCTGCACATCGAGAATCGCCGCGCCGAGATCGAGGTGATCAAGCTGGTGGGCGGCACCGATGGCTACGTGCGCCGTCCCTTCCTTTATATGGGCGCGTTGTACGGTTTTGGCGCAGGCATCTTCGCCTGGTTGCTGCTGGCCTTCGGGCTGGATTGGCTGAACGATGCTGTAGTACGTTTGGCCGGACTTTACGGTAGCGATTTCGCGCTGGGTGGCGTACCTTCTTCCGACGGTTTTTCGCTGCTGCTTGGCGCCGTGCTGTTGGGCTATATTGGCGCCTGGCTGGCAGTGGCGCGTCATCTGAACGAACTTGCACCCCGTTAGGGCGTTGTTCGGCAAGGCTGAACGCAAGCTGACAAGTCATTGTTTTGGTTGATATTGACTATCTCTCAGGGAACTTATCCACAGGCCCTGCATCAGATAGCGCAGTGCTACACTGCACGAGTTTCGTGAATCGGAGGATTCGAATGTCCACTTCCTTGCAACCTGTTCATGCTCTGGTTCCAGGCGCCAACCTGGAAGCGTACGTGCATGCGGTCAACAGCATTCCGCTGCTGACGCCCGAGCAGGAGCGTGAACTGGCCGAAAATCTCTTTTACCAGCAGGATCTAGAGGCCGCCCGCCAGATGGTGTTGGCCCACCTGCGTTTCGTGGTGCATATCGCCCGTAGCTACTCCGGTTATGGTCTGGCCCAGGCCGACCTGATCCAGGAAGGCAACGTCGGCCTGATGAAGGCGGTCAAGCGCTTCAACCCGGAAATGGGCGTGCGTCTGGTGTCTTTCGCCGTGCACTGGATCCGTGCCGAGATCCACGAGTTCATCCTGAAGAACTGGCGCATCGTCAAAGTGGCCACCACCAAGGCGCAGCGCAAACTGTTCTTCAACCTGCGCAGCCAGAAGAAGCGTCTGGCCTGGCTGAACAACGATGAAGTCACCGCCGTGGCCGCAAGCCTGGGCGTCGAGCCGCACGAAGTGCGCGAGATGGAAAGTCGCCTGACCGGCCAGGACATGGCCTTCGACCCGGCCGCCGATGCCGATGACGACAGCGCCTTCCAGTCGCCCGCGCATTATCTGGAAGACCATCGTTACGACCCGGCCCGCCAGCTCGAAGATGCTGACTGGAGCGACAGTTCCAGTAGCAACCTGCACGAAGCGCTGGAAAGCCTGGACGAGCGCAGCCGCGACATCCTCTACCAGCGCTGGCTGGCCGAGGAGAAGGCGACGCTGCATGATCTGGCCGCCAAGTACAATGTGTCGGCCGAGCGTATTCGTCAGCTCGAGAAGAACGCGATGAACAAGCTCAAGGGCTGTATTGCCGCCTGAGTCTGCCGTTACCCCGAAAAGCCGCACCCTGGTGCGGCTTTTTGCTGTCTGGAGCAATTACCTTGAACAAGACCCCTCTGAAAGCGCAGCACTTGCTGGTATTCGTGGCCGTGGCCGTGCTGTTCTTCGCCTGGGGCGCCTGGTTGATGCGCAGCGCTGAGGTGCATCCGCTGGCCAATCTGCAGCAATGGCGCGATGCGCTGTTGCAGCCGCTGGCCGAAGATGAATTGACGCTGCGTGAGGTACAGGCGTTGGCGCCAGGCGAGCTGTGGCTGGCGCCGCGTCTGGACGGCGCACGGCTTTTCTATCGTGCGTCGCTCGACGGGGAAGAGGGCGGCTGGTTGCTCGAGGCGGAGGTGAGGTTGAGCCTTGAACAACGCGACAGTCTGATGGCGGCGCAGGGCCTCCAGGCCGCTGGTACAGAGTTGGCCCTTGGTCAATCACTGGTCGATCAGATGGCTGGCTTTTCCATCGCCAGCCTCAATCTGAGTGCCCCGCAAGCGCTGGCCAGCGACCGCCTGGCTGCCAGTCTCGGGCAGCCACGCTTGACGTTGGAACTGGCCGAAGGCCAGGCCTGGGTCTATCCACAATGGGGGCTGACCGTGCATCTGCAGGGCGACGAGGTCGAGCTGTTGCACGCCGTCCCGCGCAAGGCTTTTCGCGCGACCCGCTAGCTTACAGCCAGCGCGGCCACCAATCGGGGCGCTGCGGCTTGAGTTGATTGAGGTAGTGGCTGCCACCCAGCTGCGTCATCTGCTGACGAATCCAGGCGGCGCGACGATTGACGTAGGCGTCCGGTCGGCCGGCGCTCCAGCGTAGCGGGTTGGGTAGTACTGCTGCCAGCTGGCTGGCCTGCTGGCGATTGAGGTAGGGCGCGCCGACGCCGAAGTGATGCTGTGCGGCCGCTTCAGCGCCGAAGATGCCATCACCCCACTCGACGCTATTGAGGTACACCTCGAGGATGCGCTCTTTCGACCAGAGCACTTCGATCAGCGCAGTGAACCAGGCTTCCAGGCCCTTGCGCAGCCAGCTGCGCCCGGACCAGAGAAACAGGTTCTTCGCCACCTGCTGGCTGAGGGTGCTGGCGCCCCTGAGCGAGCCGCCGCTCTGGTTGTGTGCCAGCGCCGCTTGAATCGCTCCTACGTCGAAGCCCCAATGCTCGGCGAATTTCTGGTCTTCAGCGGCGATCACCGCCATCTTCAGGTGATCCGGCAGTTCTTTCCAGGGGCGCCACTGGCGCTTCAGTTCAATGGGTTGTTCGCTGCCCCAGGATTCGATCTTGCGCTCGATCATCAGCGCTGTACCGGGCGGCGGTACCCAGCGCAGAGCAAGCACCAGCAGCACGCTGGCCAGGATCAGCCAAAGCAGCAGTTTCAGCAGGCGGCGGGTCAGGGCTCGGAGCATGGGGTCTCGCATTGATCAGATGAGGCGCTATTAAAACAAAAAATCGCCGGGAGCGATTTTTGACGTCTGCTCTGCCGACGGCCCGCTAGGCTTGCCGCCAGGGATGGTAGGCCACAAAAAATTGCCGGGAGCAATTTTTGACGTCGCTTTGCGACGGCCCGAAGGGTTGCCGCCAAGGATGGCGGGCAACAAAAAGTGCCGAGTAAGTTCCCGCGAAACCACAGGATTGGGCGCAGGTGTGACAATAACGACCATTTCGTCTTCAGGCCCAATGGCTAAACTGCGCCCAGGTCGATTTATTCAGGAGTTTCCATGGCCCGTCTCTGGCTGCTGTTGTCTGCATTCACCGGTTTCACTGGTGTCGCCCTGGGCGCGTTCGCGGCCCATGGCCTGAAGCACAGGCTGACGCCCGAATATCTGGCGGTTTTTCAGACCGGTACGCATTACCAACTGATCCACGCGTTGGCCCTGTTTGGCGTCGGCCTGCTGGCGATGCATGCACCCGGGCGGCTGGTGAATCTGGCTGGCGGCGCCTTCGCGCTGGGTATCCTGCTGTTTTCCGGCAGCCTCTATCTGCTGACCCTCAGCGGTATCGGCAAGCTCGGCATCATCACGCCTTTCGGCGGCGTCGCCTTCCTCGTCGGCTGGCTGTGTCTGGGCCTGAGCGCCTGGAAGCTGACCTGACCCTGGCGTCAGAAATGAGGACGAATGGCGCCTTTTAGCCTTGGTCGTGGCCAGTTAACGGGCTAGAATGCCGGCCCTCTTTCCAGTTGTGACCGAGTCGTCATGCGTATCCAGTTGAATGGTGAACCCTTCGAACTGCCGGATAACCAGAGCGTCGCCGACCTGTTGGTTCGCCTCGACCTGACCGGGCGCCGTGTGGCGGTCGAACTCAATCAGGACATCGTTCCACGCAGCCAGCACAACAGCACCCAGCTCGCCGAGGGCGATCAGGTGGAAGTGGTGCACGCCATCGGCGGCGGTTGACCTCACGAGGAGTATTCCATGAGCCAAGTTCGCAGCGACAAGCCCTTCACCCTGGCCGGTCGTACGTTCCAGTCGCGCCTGCTGGTCGGTACCGGCAAGTACAAGGATATGGACGAGACCCGTGACGCCATCGCCGCCTCCGGCGCCGAGATCGTCACTGTGGCGGTGCGCCGCACCAATATCGGCCAGAATCCCGGTGAGCCGAACCTGCTCGACGTGATCAGCCCGGACCAGTACACCATCCTGCCCAACACCGCCGGTTGCTATGACGCCGTCGAGGCCGTGCGCACCTGCCGGCTGGCCCGTGAGCTGCTCGATGGTCACAACCTGGTCAAGCTGGAAGTGCTGGCCGACCAGAAAACCTTGTTTCCCAACGTCATCGAAACCATCAAGGCCGCCGAAGTGCTGGTCAAGGACGGCTTCGACGTCATGGTGTACACCAGCGACGATCCGATCATCGCCCGCCAACTGGCCGAGATCGGCTGCATCGCGGTGATGCCGCTGGCCGGCCTGATCGGCTCGGGCCTGGGTATCTGCAACCCGTACAACCTGCGCATCATTCTCGAGGAATCGAAAGTGCCGGTGCTGGTCGATGCCGGTGTGGGCACTGCCTCCGACGCCACCATCGCCATGGAGCTGGGTTGCGAGGCCGTGCTGATGAACAGCGCCATTGCCGAAGCGCAGAATCCGGTGCTCATGGCCCACGCCATGCAGCATGCCGTCGAGGCTGGCCGCCTGGCCTACCTGGCCGGTCGCATGCCGAAGAAACTTTATGCCAGTGCGTCGTCGCCGCTGACTGGCCTGATCAACTAAGGATGACGATTTGCTGCGGGTCGGCCCTGCTGCGTTGAATGCAGGGCTTCAGCCCGCAGAGTCGTAAAACACTCGACAAGAGCCCAGCATGACCGATACCCAACAGCCCGAACTGACCGAAGACGGTCGTCAGCGCCGTACCATCAAGAGCTTCGTGATGCGCGCCGGGCGCATGACTGAAGGTCAGCAGCGCGGCATCGACAAGGGCTGGCCGCTGTTCGGCCTGGAACTGGAAGATGGCCTGCGCGACTTCGATCAGGTGTTCGGCCGCAGCGCGCCGCGCACCTTCGAGATCGGCTTCGGTATGGGCCACTCCACCCTGGAGATGGCTGCTGCCGCACCCGAGCAGGATTTCATTGGCGTCGAGGTACACAAACCCGGCGTCGGTGCGTTGCTGAGCGGCGCGATGGCGCAGAATCTGAGCAACATTCGCGTGTACAGCTGCGATGCGCTGGAGGTGCTGCGTGACTGCGTAGCCGATGCCAGCCTCGATCGCGTGCTGCTGTTCTTCCCCGACCCCTGGCACAAATCGCGGCACCACAAGCGCCGTATCGTCCAGCCGGCTTTCGCCGAGCTGGTGCGCAGCAAGCTGAAGGTCGGTGGTGTACTGCACATGGCCACCGACTGGGAGAACTACGCCGAGCACATGCTCGAGGTGATGAATGCCGCGCCGGGCTATCGCAACCTGGCGGCCGATGGCACCTACGTGCCGCGTCCCGAGGAGCGTCCGGTGACCAAGTTCGAACGTCGTGGCGAGCGTCTCGGCCATGGCGTGTGGGATCTGAAGTTCCAGCGTCAGGAGTGACTGACTCACCCAGCGACAAGCGTTTGATTAGAACCGGCAGGATGCACGATTAGATCGGGATAACCCGACGGCCAGGACGGCGCCTCACCTCAGAACCTGCTCACGATCTGCTGCGCGTCGGCGCTACTGCGTTAAAAACAAGCTCGGAAAGCCGCTTGCGGCTAACGTGCCTCTGGTGCGGCCCCGAAGGGGCGAGCGAAGCGAGTCATGCTCATGTACAAAAGTACAGTCGCCCGCGACCCCGGCCGTTCCTCGCTTGTTTTTGCCTTGTATCGCTCTAGCTCGCGAGGCCGTGAGCAGGCTCTCAGAACACAACAAAGACAAGCGCACCTACAAGGTGCGCGGACAATAGCGGCACCGCTTGCAGGCGCCGCGAGGAGAGCATTGTGTTGAGATCGGTTTCCCTTCTTCTGCTGACTGCCCTGGCGTTTCAGGCCCAGGCCAAGGTCGATGCCAGCCAGGCCGCGCGTTTGGGGCAGGAGCTGACACCGCTTGGTGGCGAGCGTGCCGGTAATGCCAGTGGCACCATCCCTGCCTGGACGGGCGGCCTGGCCACGCCGCCGGCCAATTACCAGCCGGGCATGCATCACCCTGATCCCTATGCTGACGACAAACTGCTGTACCGGGTCGACAGCCAGAACCTGGCGCAGTACGAACAGCAGCTGCCGGTCGGCCTCAAGACCCTGCTGCAGCAGAACCCCAGTTTCTATCTGCGCGTATTCCCGACCCGGCGCAGTGCGGCCGCGCCACAACGCATCTACGACGCCACTCGCTTCAACGCCCTCAATGCCGAGCTGATTGCCGGTGGCAATGGCGTTCAGGGCGCTGCTTCCGGCGTGCCGTTCCCGCTGCCGGCGAACGGCCAGGAGGCGATCTGGAACCACGTCATGCGGTATCGCGGCGACCAGATCAGCATGGCCACCAATCAGGCGGCGGTGCTCAGCAACGGTAGTTACAACCTGCTCAAGCTCGAACGCGACATCTACTTCGTCTACGGTCGTGACGGCGTCGCCCCGCAGGACCTGGACAACACCCTGTTCTATTACAAGTACAAGGTGGTAGCTCCAGCCAAGCTGGCTGGCTCGGCGCTGGTGGTGCAGGAGACCCTCGATCAGGTGCTGGCGATTCGCAAGGCCTGGCGTTTCAACCGTGGCGAGCGCCGTGTGCGCCGCCTGCCGATGCTTGCCTACGACACCCTGCAGCCTGACACCAATGGCATGGCCACCGCCGACCAGGTGGATTCCTACAACGGTGCGCCGGATCGCTACGAGTGGCAGTTGTTGGGCAAGCGCGAGATGCTGGTGCCCTACAACAGCTATGCCGTGCACCAGCGCGGCATTCCCTACGCCGATATCCTGCAGGCCAAGCACATCAACCCCGAGCTGTTGCGTTACGAGCTGCACCGCGTCTGGGTGGTCGAGGCGGATCTGCGTACCGGTTTCAGCCATCCCTATGGCAAACGCCGTTTCTATCTGGATGAGGACAGCTGGCAGATCCTTGCCGTCGATCTGTATGACCGCAACGGCAACCTGATCGGTCTGCAGGAGGCCCACCCGATCAGCTACTACGACGTGCCGATGTTCGGCTCGACCCTGGAGACCATTTACGACCTCAAGGGTGGCCGCTACTTCGCTGACGGCCTGGATAACAACGAGAAGATGTACGACTTCAACGCCAGGCTGACTCCGCGCGACTTCACCCCGCAGGCGCTGCGCCGCGAAGGTAACTGAACCGTCGTCACTGGCGCGACCAGCGCATCGTCAGCTCCGGCTGCCCGGTGTGCGGGTCGCGCGTCTCGCCCAGCGTCACGAACCCGCCTGCCCGGTAGAAGGCCACTGCCCGGGTGTTGGCGCGGTAGACGCCGAGTTCCAGGCGGTTGCGCCTGCGTTTGGTTTCGTCCAGCAGCTGACTACCCAGACCGCGGCCTTGCGCGTCCGGGCTGACGAATAGCGCAGCCAGGCGCTGTTCATGCAGCGACGCGAAGCCGAGCACTTGACCCTGTTCTTCCAGCACCAGGGTTTCGGCCTGCGGCAGATAAAGCTCGCGCATGGCGGGTAGCTGCTCGTACCAGAACGTCTCCGGCACGAAGTCGTGGGCCTGGAGGGAGGCCCTCAGCCAGAGGTCGAGTAGCGCGTCGCTGTCTGTGGGATGGTAGGGGCGAATCATGATGAAATCCTGTTCGAGGAGAGGGACATCCATGGAGGTTCGGTTACATATCTTCGGGGCATCCGGCTCGGGCACCAGCACGCTGGCCCGCACGCTGGCCGAGCGCAATGGCTGGCTGCACCTGGATACCGACGATTTCTACTGGCTGCCGAGCGAGCCGCCCTATCAGCACAAGCGGCCGCCCGAGGAGCGCGTCAGGCTGATCCGCGAGCGTAGCGCTCAGGCGCCCAGCTGGGTGCTCAGTGGTTCGCTGTGCAGCTGGGGCGAGGCGTTGATCCCTTCGTTCAGCCATGCCTTGTTCCTGCGCCTGGACGACCGGGAGCGTATGCGCCGACTGCGGCAGCGTGAAGCGCAGCGCTACGCTGAACGCATTCTGCCAGGAGGTGACATGCACGGGCAGAGCCTGGCTTTTCTGCAATGGGCCGCCGGCTACGAGCAGGGGGACCTGCACACACGCAGCCTGCTTATGCACGAAACCTGGATGGCCCGCCATCTGGGCTGCCCGCTGCTGCGGCTGGACTCCACCCGGCACACGCCCGAACAACTGGCTGAGCGCGTGCTGAGCTGGCTGCAGTCCTGAGCGAGGTGCTCAGTAGATCCATCGCCGTAGGTAAGTCACCCCTCTAGCTCAGTGCTTTTAAGCGGTTTTGCACGTTTCGGCTTCACGTTTTCCGTCGTGCGGTCGCTTATTACCTGCGTGTGCCCGTCAGGACCAGCCAGGTTCCCGGGCAACCCATAACCGCTTCCAGATCCCGGTGATAACGCTCTGCGCTGAAAGCCCTCCAGGGGCTCGTGCTTGCGCGCTGCGTCGCTTGCTCATGGATCTGGCTTTCAACGACAGGTGTCTGCTCGAGCCTGGCATCGATGGAGTCCTGTGCATGAATATCAAGGATTGGCCGCTGCGCCTGAAAATCACCCTGACGGCGGCGGCGCTGTTATCGCTGGTCAGCATTGTGCTGATCTGGCAGAGCGTTTCGTCCCTGGACCGGACCGTCAATGACACCCTGCGGCGGGATATCGACGGCTTCGCCCAGTCGATATCGGTCAACCTGGGCAACTGGATGAACGACCGCATCAACGCCGTGAAGAGCACTGCGGGCAGCCTGGTGCAGCAGCCGCAGATCGCCCCGCACATTCTGCTGCAGCAGACCTGGGCGACCTTCGCCTTCAATATCACCTACATCGGCACCGTCGATGGACAGATGCTGCAGAATGACCCGACGGTGATCCTGCAGAACTACGATCCGCGCCAGCGCGGCTGGTATCAGGGCGCCGAGAAGAACAACGATGTGTTCATCAGCGACCCTTACGTATCGCTCACCGATGGCGCTTACGTGGTGACCATCGCCTACCCGGCACGCCGTAACGGCACGCTGATTGGCGTGGTCGGCGCCAACCTGACGCTCGATACGTTGACCGAGACCATCGGCAAGTTGAGCATCCCTGGCGAAGGCTACGCGCTGTTGATCGACCAGAGCGGGCAGATGATCGCGCACCCCGACAAGGAGTGGCGCACCAAGTCGGCCGCCGACTTTTCGCCAGCGCTGGCTGAAGAGCAGCTCAAGGCCCTGGTGCAGCAGCGTCGTCTCACTCAGGCTGAGGTGGCGGGCACCGATAGCCTGCTGTACGCCGTCGAGATCCCCAATACCCGGTGGACTTTCGTGATGGTCATGGATGAGGCAAAAGTGCTCGCGCCGGTGCGCGAGCAGCTCGCTGTGCAGTTGCTCATCGGTACTGGCATGCTGGCCGTCGCCATTCTGGTGCTGGCTCTGCTGGGTCGTGTGCTGTTCCGTGATCTCGAGCAGATCCGTCACAACCTCAACGCCATCGCCGAAGGCAATGGTGACCTGACCCAGCGCCTGCCGGTCAACTCCAATGATGAGATTGGCCAGCTATCGAGCAGCTTCAACCGCTTCATCGAGCAGCTGCACGGCATCATCTCCCGCCTGCGCGAGGTTGCCGTGGCGCTGAGCAACGAGTCCGGACAGGTCGCGCAGGATGCTGAAGCGCAGAACCAGCACGTGCAGCAGCACCAGTCCGAGCTGCACCTGGTGGCCACTGCGGTGACGCAGATGGCTTCCGCCACACAGGAAATCTCGCACAATGCCGAGAACGCCTCCGGCCAGGCCGTGGATTCGGTCAGCCTGAGTGTGGAAGGGCGCCGCCAGGTGGAGCGCAGCCAGCAGTCCATTGCCCTGCTGGCTGAAGAAGTCGAAGGGGCCGGGCGCATCATCGATGAATTGCACCGCCACTCCAACGAGATCAGCTCGATTCTCTCCACCATCGCCAGTATCGCTGACCAGACCAACCTGCTGGCCCTAAACGCGGCCATCGAGGCGGCGCGTGCCGGCGAGCACGGTCGTGGTTTTTCGGTGGTGGCCGATGAGGTGCGCGTGCTGTCCAAGCGCACCCATGAGTCGACCCGCGAGATCGAGGCGATGATCCAGGTGCTGCAGGACGCCACTCGCCAGGCAGTCGGGGTGATGGACAACGCCGCTGCCAAGGCTTCGCAGAGTGTGACTGATGCCCAGGCGGCCAGTGACCTGTTGCAGCAGATCACCGATGCGGTCGGGCAGATCAACGACATGGCTGCGCAGATCGCCTCGGCGGCGGAAGAGCAGGCCTGTGTCACCGTGGAGGTCAACCGCAACACCGAGAACATCCGCGCCATGGGCGATCAGATGTCGCAGAGCAGCCATGCCGCCTCGGCAGCTGCCTCCAACCTGCAGGCGCTAGGCCGGCAGATCGGTAGCGAAGTGTCCAAGTTCGTGCTGTAGAAACAGCGGTTCGCCCCTCGCCACAGGAGCGGCTTCAGCCGCGAAGGCCACTGTCCGTGGCTGACACCGCTCCTACAGGGGAAATCGCATCCAGTCAGGCGGTGTTCTTCTTGCAGCGAATGCAATGGCGCTTCGCGGTCGACCTAGTTCCTGTCGGCCAATATGCCGATCACCACGAAGATCAGGATCAGCACCGGCGCTAGAGTGTAGTTGTTGAAGTGCGCCAGGCCCTTGGCCAGCCAGGGTGTGAGGAAGACGATCGCCAGGCCGTAGCCGACCGCGCAGAACACCACGAACAGCAGGGTACGCAGGACGAAATTGAGGTTGCCGATGGTGCGTTGAACCCAGGCGTTGATGGCTGGGCCGAACAGCACCAGCAGGGTGGCCATGATGGCCAGGGAGATATCGCCGAGGTGGCTGCGGCTCCAGCGCGAGAGGGTGACGATCAGGTCCAGTAGCAGATCCATTCAGGCTCCTTGGCAGGCGTAACGGTCAGCGCAGCGGCATCAGGGCTGCGCGCGCGAAGCGCCTAAGCCTAACGGATTCTTGTTGCGCTGTGGGGTGATCTAGGCTCTGTCCGAAAAGTGCCTGTGCTCGGTGATGCTTCGTTAAAAACGGGCTCGCCTGACCTTCGCTCGGCGACTTTTCGTACAGACCCTAGGCCAGGAACTGCTGCAGCAGATCATTGAGAAACAGCTGGCCCTTCGCCGTGGCGACCAGTCGAGTTTCGTCGGCTTGCAGCAGACCCTGGCGTTCGGCTTCGCGGCGTGCCTGTTCGAGTTGCTGCAACGGCAGGCCGGTGCGCTGGCTGAACAGCTCGGCTGGCGAGCCTTCGGTCAGGCGCAGCACGTTCATCAGAAATTCGAAGGGCAACTCGTCGGCTGCCAGCAGGCGTTCGCCGGCCTGGAATGCCTTGGCCGGGTCGAGGTAGTCCTTCGGCAGGCGGGTTTTCCAGGTGCGCTGGATGCGCCCTGCGGGTGTGCTCAGCTTGGCGTGAGCGCCGGCGCCGATGCCGAGAAAGTCGCCGAAGGTCCAGTAGTTGAGGTTGTGCCGCGCCTGTTTGCCGGGTTGGGCGTAGGCGGACACTTCGTACTGCGCGTAGCCCTCGGCGGCGAGCAGCGCCTGGCCGGCTTCCTGGATGTCCCACAGCAGATCGTCCTCGGGCAGCTCGGGCGGCTGGCTCCAGAACACTGTGTTCGGCTCCATGGTCAGCTGGTACCAGGACAGGTGCGTCGGCGCCTGGGCGATGGCGGTGCGCAGGTCGAACAGGGCGTCTTCGATGCTCTGCTGCGGCAGGCCGTGCATCAGATCGAGGTTGAAGTTGTCGAAGCCGGCAGCACGCGCCATATCGGCGGCACGGATGGCTTCGTCGCCATTGTGGATGCGCCCCAGCGCCTTGAGCTTGGCTTCCTGGAAACTCTGCACGCCGATGGACAGACGGTTGATGCCGAGGCTTCGGTAGCCCTTGAACTTGGCCTGCTCGAAGGTGCCGGGGTTGGCTTCCAGGGTGATCTCGATGTCTGGCGCAAAGGCGATGCGCCGCTCGACGCCTTCCAGCAGACGGCCCAGGGCACGGTCGGAGAACAGACTGGGCGTGCCGCCACCGAAGAAAATCGAGCTCAGTGGCCGGCCATGGGCGTGCTGAACGTCGATATCGAGGTCGGCGAGCAGCGCGTCGACGTATTCCTCTTCAGGCAGCGTCGGCCCGGCAGCATGGGAGTTGAAGTCGCAGTAAGGGCATTTGCGCACGCACCACGGGATGTGGATATAGAGCGCGAGGGGCGGGAGCAGGAAACTCCCGCCAGAGGTGTCGCTCATGCCAGCCCCAGGCGCTGCTTGAGCAGGGCCATGGCGCGGGCGCGGTGGCTGAGGCGGTTCTTCTGCTCTGCGGGCAGTTCGGCACTGGAGCAGCTGGTTTCCGGCACCCAGAACAGCGGGTCGTAGCCGAAGCCTTGCTCGCCACGGGCTTCGTGCAGGATGTTGCCGTGCCACAGGCCTTCACAGAGGATCGGTAGCGGATCGTCGGCGTGCCGCACCAGGGCCAGGGCGCAGACGAACTGGGCGCCGCGCTCGGCGTCCGGCACCTCTTTCAGGGCAGCGAGCAGCTTGGCATTGTTCGCTGCGTCGCCCTGGCCATCGGCATAGCGCGCCGAGTAGATGCCGGGTGCGCCGCCGAGGAAATCCACCGCCAGACCGGAGTCGTCTGCCAGCGCCGGCAGGCCGGAGATGCGCGCGGCGTTGCGTGCCTTGAGGATGGCATTCTCGACGAACGACAGGCCGGTCTCTTCCGGTTCGACCTGGCTGAACTCGCCGATCGAGCGCACGCGCACCGCATCGCCGAGCATGGCTTGCAACTCTTTGAGCTTGCCGGCGTTATGGCTGGCCAGTACCAGTTCCTTGAGGTCGATCATGCGGATATTGCCTGTCAGTTGAACGTTGAATTACAGAACCTGTAGGAGCGGCGCCCCGCCGCGAACCAGGACGGCAGCGCCCTGAAAGCTTCGCCCAGGGGCGGGGCTTCTACGCAAAGGCGCTGGCAGCGCCTTCAGCATCAGTCATCCGGGAACATTTCCTGGTTGAAGGTGATGCGGTGCGTGTTATCGCCCTGGCGCACATCGAGGGTGAAGCTGAGAATCTCGCGGCTGGAGAAGGGGAACTGTGCCAGGTAATAGATGGCGCCGCTCTCGGTGACCTGCCTGAAGGTCAACGCGGTGCTCTGCCCCAGCAGGTTCTTCACCTGGCCGCTGACCTGCGCGGTGCTGGCCTTGCCGGCTTTGAGCACTGCAACGTTGACCACGCCCTGAGTCTTGCTGCGCACCAGGCCGGCGGTGCTGGCGATGTCCGGCTGCAGGAAGCTGGAGTTGAACACGCTATAGTGCACGTCGAGGTCGCCGAAGCTCTGCTTGCGCTCGGCGGCGGCCGGCAGGGCCAGGCACAGGGCGATCAGGAAGGGGATGATGCGGCGCATGATGTTCTCCTCGTTCAGACCGCAACGCGGTGGGCGGAGAGGTCCGCGCCGCTGATGCGGTAGATGCCGATCTCGCCCAGCAGGTTGGGCCAGATGCGGCTTGCCAGGCCATGGCGGTGGTCACGGTCCACTGCCAGGCGTTCTTCCACACGGGCACCCTGGGCGTGACAGAGACGCTCGAAGTCCTCGAAGGTGCAGAAGTGGATATTAGGGGTGTTGTACCAGGTATAGGGCAGGAAGTCCGACACCGGCATGCGACCTTTCGTCGTCAGGTACCAGCGGCAGCGCCAGTGGCCGAAGTTGGGGAAGGTGATGATGCAGGTCTTGCCGACCCGCAGCATTTCGGCCAGCACCTTGTCCGGGTAGTGTAGCGCTTGCAGCGACTGGGTCATGACCACCACGTCGAAGCTGTTGCTGGCGAAGTTGCCTAGACCGAGATCGAGGTTTTGCTCGATGACGTTGACGCCGCGCTCGATGCACAGGGCGATCTTGTCCGGGTCAATCTCCAGGCCGTAGCCGGCCACCTGCTTGTTGTCGCGCAGCCAGGCGAGCAGCTCGCCGTCGCCGCAGCCCAGGTCGAGCACACGGCTGCCCGGGGCGATCCATTCCTGGATGATGTCCAGATCCGCTCGCATGCTCATACCTCGATTCGCTTCATGTAGCTGTCGAACGCCTGCAAATAACGCGGGATCGGCATGAGGAAGGCGTCATGGCCCTGCGGTGCGTCGATTTCCAGGTAGCAGACGTTCTTCTTTGCCGCCGTCAGGGCGTCGACGATCTCCCGCGAGCGGGCGGGGGAGAAGCGCCAGTCGGTGGTGAAGGACATCACGCAGAAGTCCGCCTTGGCCACGGCCAGGGTCTTGGCCAGATCGCCGTCGTGCGCAGCGGCAGGATCGAAGTAGTCCAGCGCCTTGGTCATCAGCAGATAGGTGTTGGCGTCGAAACGGCCGGAGAATTCCTCGCCCTGATAGCGCAGGTAGCTTTCCACCTGGAACTCGACGCTGTGGAAGTCGTAGTTGAGCTTCTCGCTCTTCAGGCCGCGGCCGAATTTCTCGCCCATGGCGTCGTCGGACAGGTAGGTGATATGGCCGACCATACGCGCCAGCATCAGCCCGCGCTTGGGGATCACACCCTGTTCCTGGAAGTGTCCGCCGTGGAATTCCGGGTCGGTGAGAATCGCCTGGCGCGCCACCTCGTTGAAGGCGATGTTCTGCGCCGACAGCTTGGGCGCCGAGGCAATCGCCAGGCAATGGCGTACGCGCTCGGGGTAGCTGATGGTCCACTGCATGGCCTGCATGCCGCCGAGGCTGCCGCCGATCACCGCCGCCCATTGCTCGATGCCTAGCACATCGGCCAGACGCGCCTGACTGTGCACCCAGTCTTCGACCGTCATTACCGGAAAGTCGGCGCCGTAGGGCTTGCCGGTCACCGGGTTGGCGCTGCTCGGGCCGGTGGAACCGTTGCAGCCGCCCAGGTTGTTGAGGCTGACGACGAAGAACTTGTTGGTGTCGATGGGCTTGCCGGGGCCGATGCAACTGTCCCACCAGCCGGGCTTGCGATCATCCGGACTGTGATAGCCGGCGGCGTGATGGTGGCCGGACAGGGCGTGGCAGATCAGCACCGCATTGCTGCGCGCGGCGTTCAGTTCGCCATAGGTTTCGACGACCAGTTCGTACTCGGCCAGGCTGCGCCCGCAGGCCAGCGCCAGGGGCTCGCTGAAGCGAAATACCTGGGGACTGACCAGGCCGACGGAATCTTCGGGAAATGCAGTGGGCATTGAGGCGCTGCTAATGAATCGGAGGAGGGCGCCAGTCTAAAGAGCACCGACCCGAGCGGCAAGCGAGCTGGGCGCCCGCTCCGCTCTACAGGCTTTGTGGGCGCGCTGCCGTCGGCAGGCTGACCACCTTGCCCTGGCGCTGCACCGGTGCCGGACGACGCAGCACGCGGAGCATGTCGCTGGCCAGGGCCAGCTGCTGTTCCAGCTCTTCCCGGTAGCGCGCCAGTTGCAGGCTGCGTTTGCGCGTCTGCTGGGTTTCCTGGGCCAGCGCCTTGAGGCGCAGCATGTGGCTTTCCAGCATCTGCTTGTGTTCCAGGGTGTGCTGCATCAGCGGCATCAGCGCATCGGCGGCCCATTGCTCGGCGTCCAGGCGTAGGCGCTGGTGCAGGCCGATCACTTCCTGGGCCAGGGTGGCGAAGAAGCGTCGGGTCAGGCTGCGCTGCTCGGTGAGCAGGGTCTTCAGGTGCAAGCGGAACTGGTCGCCCTTTTCCTGCAGTTTCTTCAGCTCGCGCAGATAACGCTGGATCTTGAACTGCGGTGCGTCGACCCCGCCCAGCGGGTTGTCTTCGTTGTGTCGACGATAGATGGCGGCAACCATCTTATTGGCCATGTCGGCTTCGTGCTGCAGGTTATGCAGATCCTGCTCGACGGCGCGGAAGAAATGCAGGATGGCCTGGTTGATGCCCAGGGTGGTCCAGCTGCCGGTGAGATTGCGGCGCACTTCGCTCAGGTGTTCCTCCAGGCGTTCGGCGCGCGCGGCGTGGCGCAGCAGTTGTCCCTGACGCTGCAGCAGGCGCTGGTTGGTCTTCAGACCGAGCAGGCGCTTGTGGTGCAGGCTGTGGTCTTCCTTGGTCTTGGCGGTCAGCTCGAACAGCAACTGGCCGTTGTCCTGCTGATGGTTGCCGAGCAGGGCCAACTGCTCACTGACTTTCTCCAGGCGCAGGTTGAGCACATGTTGGCTGTTGTTCACCAACGCCAGGACCTGACGCACCACGTTATCTTCGATCAGGCGTTCCTTCTGCGCGACGATGCGCTCGCATAGCAGGTTTTCCAGACCGGCCATCTGGCTGCGTGCCAGCAATTCTTCGTCCTTGCGCACCTTGGCCAGCAGCGCCTGCTTGGCCGACAGCGGCAGCACGTCCTGCTTGGCGATACCCAACTGCTTGGCGGTGGCGCTCTGGATCTGGCCGATGGCGTTCTGCACGAAGGTCTCGCCTGCCAGGTCGTCCCACAGTACGTCGATCTTGTTGAGCACGGCGAACAGGCTGGTCTGGGCGTCTTCGTCGAGCTGACGGATGTGCTGCTGCCAGATGCTCATGTCGCTGGCGGTGACGCCGGTATCGGCGGCCAGCAGGAAGATGATCGCCTGGGCATTGGGCAGCATCGACAGGGTCAGCTCCGGCTCGCTACCGAGGGCGTTGAGCCCGGGGGTATCGAGAATGCGCAGGCCCTGGCGCAGCAGCGGGTGGTCGAAGTTGACCATCGCATGGCGCCAGGCCGGCACCAGTACCTGGCCACGTTTGCCGGTGCCTTCGAGCATGTCCGGGTGGAAGCCGAGCTGGATCGCCTGTTCCACCGGCATGGATTTGGTTTTGGCCACCTGGCTGAAAGCCAGCGCCATGTTGGCCGGATCGCTGGTATCCAGCGGGATGTTCACCCAGTGCCGGGGAATGCGCTTGAACTGTGCGACGCTGGCCGAGGCCGTGCGCGTCTCTATGGGCAACAGGCGAATGTAGGGGCGTTCCGAGCGCGGGTCGAAGAACAGCTCGGTGGGGCACATGGTCGTGCGTCCGGCATGCGAAGGCAGCATGCGCTGGCCGTACTCGGAGAAGAACAGGCCGTTGATCAGCTCGGTCTTGCCGCGCGAGAACTCGCCGACGAAGGCCAGGGTGATGTGATCGGTACGCAGGATTTTCAGCGCGCGTTCGAGTTTGGCTTGAACGGCCTCGGAGTTGAGCCGATTGTGTTCCAGCCAGCTGCGATAACGCGTGATCTCGCGCATCAGTTCGCGTTTCCAGGCGACGTAGGCGTCAACCTGCTGGCTGAGACGTTCCATGCTCATCCTGGCTCTCCTCTCGGCAAGTTCATCCACTTGCTGGGGCTGCGTGACTGTTCAGTTGGTGTTGCCGCCAGGACGCACGGCATTGGCGAGAATAACCTGCATTATGCGAGGTACAGGGCGGCCGTCAATTGGCTGCTTGTACAGTCCCGCCTTGTGGTCGGGTATGGCGGCTGAATGGTCATCAGGCGTTCTGCAAGCCGGGAATCGCTGGCAGGTTACGTGGCGTGCGGATGCGCAGGCGCTTGTGTCGATTGAGTTCGCCGCTTTCCAGGCTCACCTGGCTCTTGGCCACGCCGAACGCCTTGGCCAGAAAGGCCTGCAGATGGGCGTTGGCCTTCCCCTCGACCGGTGGCGCGGTGAGGCGGATCTTCAACCGATCACCATGCAGCCCGGCGAACTCGTCCTTGCTCGCCTTGGGCTGCAGGTGACAGTCGAGGATCAGGTCCTCGCCATCCCAGCGGTAGAAGCTCATCCTGAGAACCTGCTCAAAGTCTGCTGCGCGTCGGTTTTGCTGCGTTAAAAACAGGCTCGGAGGCCGCTTGCGGCCAACGCACTTCAGTGCGGCCCCGAAGGGGCGAGCCGAGCGAGTCATGCTCATTTATCATTCGTAAACTCCGCTTCCTCGCCTGTTTTTGCCTTGCATAGCACTAGCTCGCGAGCCTTTGAGTTGGCTCTCAGAGGAAGGGGCTGAGCATCGGTGGCAGGCCGGTGGAGGCTGCAAGACCGCCGATGACGAAGCGATCGATCAGATTGATGGTGATGAAGGCGAAGATCGGCGAAATATCCAGGCCGCCGAGGTTCGGCAGCAGCTTGCGGAACGGCGCCAACAGGGGTTCGCAGATCTGGTTGACCAGCTGCGCGCCGGGGTTGTAGCTGCCCGGGGCGACCCACGACAGGATCACGCTGATGATCAGGGCGAAGAAGAACACCTTGAGAAACAGCGAGGTCACGCCGATCAGTGACCACACCAGAAGTTGCAGGATGAAGCCGCCGACGTTGTAGCCCATCAGCGTCAGGGTGATGACCATCAGCAGCAGCTGCACCAGGATGGCCAGCACCAGCGAGGCCAGATCCAGCCCGGCGAAACCGGGGATGATCCGCCGCAGGGGCGTCACCAGCGGCTGTGTGGCCTTGACGATGAACTGGCTCAGCGGGTTGTAGAAGTCGGCGCGTACCAGCTGCAGGATGAAACGCAGCAGGACGATCAGCAGATACAGGCTGCCGAGGGTCTGAATGATGTAGATCAGGGCTTCGATGAGTCCGGACATGTGTGCTTCCTTTATTGACCCAGTTGTTCGGCCAGTTCGGCCGAGCGATTGGCGGCGGCGTTGAGTGCCTGTTGTACCAGCGTTTCGAAGCCGCCGGCCTGAAAGGTTTTGATCGCCGCTTCGGTGGTTCCGTTCGGCGAGGTCACACGGCGGCGCAGTTCGGCGGCGTCGACATCACTCTCGCTGGCCATGCGTGCGGCGCCCAGTGCAGTCTGGATGCTCAGGCGTGCAGCCGTCTCGCGTGGCAGGCCGAGCTGCTCGCCAGCCGCAGTCATCGCTTCGATCAAAAGGAAGAAATAAGCCGGCCCGCTGCCAGAAACGGCGGTAACGGCGTCTAGTTGAGCTTCTTCATCCAGCCACAGAGCCAGGCCAACGGCGCTCAGCACCTGTTCGGCCTGGGCTTTCTGTGCGGCGCTGACGCGGGCATTGGCGAACAGGCCGGAAACGCCTTGGCGTAATAGCGCCGGCGTGTTGGGCATGCAACGCACGACTGGGCTCTGGCCCAGCCAGTTTTCCAGGCTGGCGCAGCTGATGCCGGCGGCGATGGAGATGATCACCTGATTGGGAGCCAGGTGTGGCGCCAGATCCAGGCATACCGCTTTCATGATCTGTGGTTTGACCGCCAGCACGATCAGGTCGGCGCCTTTTATGGCTTCACCGTTATCCGCGAAGGTGGCGATGCCGTGTTCCTGTTGCAGGCGGGCGCGCTGTTCGCTGCCGGGTTCGCTGGCGCGGATGGCGCTGGCTGCCACGCCCTGGGCGCGCAGGCCGCCAATCAGGCTGGCGGCCATGTTGCCGGCGCCGACGAAGGCGATGGTCGGGTTGCTCATTGCAGAAAATCCTTCATTCAGTGAGTGGGCTGGCCGTAATCGCGGGCGCCGAACAGGGCGGTGCCGATGCGCACCCAGGTGGCACCTTCGGCGATGGCGGCCTCCAGGTCATGGCTCATGCCCATGGACAAGGTATCGAGGTCCAGCGCCAAGTCATCACGCAATTGGCGCAGGTGGGCGAAGGCGGCATGTTGCGCCGCGATATCGTCGGTAGGTTCGGGAATCGCCATCAGCCCACGCAGGCGCAGGTTGGGCAGGGCGGCTACAGCCTTGGCCAGCTCTGGCAGCGCTTCTGGGCTGCATCCGGATTTGCTGTCCTCAGCGCTGACGTTGACCTGCAGGCAGATATTCAGCGATGGCAGGTGCGCAGGACGCTGCTCGGAGAGGCGTTGGGCGATTTTCAGGCGATCCACCGAATGTACCCAGTCGAAATGCTCGGCGATGGGCCGGGTCTTGTTCGACTGAATGGGGCCGATGAAGTGCCAGATCAAGGGCAGATCACTCAGTTCGGTCTGTTTTTCCAGCGCTTCCTGCAGGTAGTTCTCGCCAAAATCGCGCAAACCAGCCGCATGAGCTTCACGAATGGCCGCTGCCGGTTTGGTCTTGCTCACCGCGAGCAGGCCGATATCCGTCAAATTACGCTGCGAGGCTTGCGCCGCCTCACGGATGCGCGCTCCGACCTTTGCAATATTCTCTGCTATCGTGGACATTACCTGCGCTCTATTAAAGCCCGCTCGTTAAGCGTTCGCGGCATTCTACCTGCTTGCTTGTAATTGGGGAGTCCCATGGATATCACAGAGCTGCTCGCCTTCAGCGCCAAGCAAGGTGCGTCGGATTTGCACCTCTCGGCGGGTCTGCCGCCGATGATCCGCGTTGATGGCGATGTACGCCGCATCAACCTGCCGCCGCTGGATCACAAGCAGGTACACGCGCTGATCTACGACATCATGAATGACAAGCAGCGCAAGGACTTCGAAGAGTTCCTCGAGACCGACTTCTCCTTCGAAGTGCCGGGTGTGGCGCGTTTCCGGGTCAACGCTTTCAACCAGAACCGTGGCGCCGGTGCGGTGTTTCGTACCATTCCGTCCAAGGTGCTGACCATGGAAGACTTGGGCATGGGCGAGGTGTTCCGCAAGATCACTGATGTGCCGCGCGGCCTGGTATTGGTCACCGGCCCTACCGGTTCGGGCAAGTCGACCACCCTGGCGGCGATGCTCGACTACCTCAACAGCAACAAGTACCACCACATTCTTACCATCGAAGACCCTATCGAATTCGTCCACGAGTCGAAGAAGTGCCTGGTCAACCAGCGTGAGGTGCACCGCGACACCCATGGCTTCTCCGAAGCGCTGCGTTCGGCGCTGCGGGAAGACCCGGACATCATCCTGGTGGGCGAGATGCGCGACCTGGAAACCATCCGCCTGGCGCTGACCGCCGCGGAAACCGGCCACCTGGTGTTCGGCACCCTGCACACCACCTCCGCCGCCAAGACCATCGACCGTGTGGTCGACGTGTTCCCGGCCGAGGAGAAGTCGATGGTGCGTTCGATGCTCTCCGAGTCGCTGCAGGCGGTGATCTCGCAGACCCTGCTGAAGAAGATCGGCGGCGGTCGCGTGGCGGCGCACGAAATCATGATCGGCACTCCGGCCATCCGTAACCTGATCCGCGAGGACAAGGTGGCGCAGATGTACTCATCGATCCAGACCGGTGGCGCGCTGGGCATGCAGACCCTCGATGCCTGCCTGAAGACGCTGGTATCCAAGGGGTTGGTCAGCCGCGACAGCGCGCGCGAGAAGGCCAAGAGCCCGGAAAACTTCTAGGAACTGGTGTAGGCGCGAGCGCTGCTCGCGAAGCTTTTGGCGTCACCCTGTTCGCGAGCAGAGCTCGCTCCTACGATTCGGCAGACGGCTGCCGAACGGCATTGCACGAAGCTGCGAGAACGACGATGGAATTCGAGAAACTACTGCGCCTGATGGTCGAAAAAGGCGGCTCCGACCTGTTCATCACCGCTGGCGTACCGCCGTCGATGAAGGTCAATGGCAAGATCATGCCGGTGACCAAGAACGCCATGTCGCCGGAGCAGACCCGCGAGACCGTATTGGGCGTGATGAACGAGGCACAACGCCGCGACTTTGCCGAGAACCATGAGTGCAACTTCGCCATCAGTGCACGTGGTATCGGTCGTTTCCGCGTCAGTGCCTTCTACCAGCGCAACCTGGTGGGCATGGTGCTGCGCCGGATCGAGACCAATATCCCCACCATCGACGACCTCAAGCTGCCGGAAATCCTCAAGAAGCTGGCGCTGACCAAGCGCGGCCTGGTGCTCTTCGTGGGCGCCACCGGTACCGGTAAGTCCACCTCGCTGGCGGCGATGATCGGCTACCGCAACAAGAACAGCAGCGGCCATATCATCTCCATCGAAGACCCGATCGAGTACATCCACCAGCATCAGAGCTGCATCGTCACCCAGCGTGAAGTGGGCATCGACACCGAGTCGTTCGAAGTGGCGCTGAAGAACACCCTGCGTCAGGCGCCGGACGTGATTCTCATCGGTGAGGTGCGGACCCGCGAGACCATGGACCACGCCGTGGCCTTCGCCGAAACCGGTCACCTGTGCCTGGCCACCCTGCACGCCAACAACGCCAACCAGGCGCTGGACCGCATCATCAACTTCTTCCCGGCCGACCGGCAGAACCAGGTTTGGATGGACCTGTCGCTCAACCTCAAGGCCATCGTCGCTCAGCAACTGGTGCCCACCCCGGATGGCAAGGGCCGTCGCGCGGTGATCGAGGTGCTGATCAACACCCCGCTGGCCGCCGACCTGATCCGCAAGGGCGAGGTGCACGAGCTCAAGGGACTGATGAAACGCTCCACCGAGCAGGGCATGCAGACCTTCGACCAGGCGCTGTACAACCTCTACACCCAGGGCGAGATCACCTACGAAGATGCGCTGCTCTATGCCGACTCGGCCAACGACCTGCGCCTGATGATCAAGCTCGGCTCGGAAACCGACGGCGATCACCTGACCAGCATGGCCCAGGGGCTGGCGCTGGAGGTCAGCGAGGAAGATCCAGGGCGTCGCTTCCGCTGACGCTACCTGACGGGGGACGCGCTGCGTCCCCTTCGTTTATCTGGGCGATGCGTTTGCCCTTCCTGCCGGCCAGCACCAATGCCTGGCCATCGCGCTGCGCGCCGGCGCGTGCTTCGCTCATCAGTTGCGGAATCAGCGGGCCTTCCGGCAGATGCTTCCAGAATCTCAGTGGCAGATGTTGCTGCATCACCGTGCGGTTGAGCCGCGCCGGGTTGAAGGTGCTGCCGTAATAGGCACGCCACAGGGCCTGGCCGTCATCCTCGGGCTGCCGTGCCCAGGCTTGCCATTGCGCCGGGCAGCGGCGTTCGTGCTGCAGGTGCTGGCCATCCCAGTACACGCCGTCGCGCGGCGTGGCGATCAGCCAACTGTGTTTGCCCAGGCGCTCGGCGAAGTGGCCGCTGGCCGCGGCGAGGATGTCGTGCGCCGGTTCGAACCAGGCGACGAAGTCCGGCGCGCCTTGCGCCTTGCTCGGCTGAAAGCGCACAAAGGCATGCAGGTGATGGGCCTCGCGGCGCACCGCCTTGAGCCGGCGATGCAGCTCGCTGCCGTCGGGGTCGCCGGCCAGTACGGCGCTACGCTCGCCCTGCACGAAGCGCCACAGCACGCGGTAGAGCAGGCTCCAGCGCTCCTCGCCGCGGTACTGTGCGGCGCTTTCCAGCAAGCCGAGCAATTCGGGGGAGACACGCAGACGGCCATTGGGCTCCGGCGCGCGTTCGGCGGGCTGGTCGAACAAGCCGGGCGCCGCTTCTTCGTCCAGCCACTGCAGCTGATGCGGCGCCAGGCCCTGCAGCAAGGCGCGGCGCGCGGCCTGGCGCCAGGTGGCGAAGGTGCCGTCGAAACGCAGGCTGTGCATCACCACAACGCCATCTGTGCCGGGGTGTCGCGCAACTGCTGGCGCAGCACCAGGGATTCGTGTTCGGCCCGCGGCGGTCGGTAGTCCTGGGTGACGATGAAGGGCTTGGCCTTTTCCAGCACGCAGCGCAGCCGGGCCAGATCCTCGTAACGGATGCGCCGTTCCCGCCGCAGCGCACCTAGGCGCCGCGCGCTGAGCACGCCGATACCAGGCACGCGGGCGATCAGCGACTCGTCGGCGTGGTTCAGGTCCACCGGAAACTGTTCGCGGTTGGCCAGCGCCCAGGCCAACTTGGGGTCGATATCCAGATCCAGGTTGCCGGGGCCGGCGAGCAGCTCCGTGGCGCTGAAGCCGTAGCCGCGCATGAGGAAGTCCGCCTGGTACAAGCGGTGCTCGCGCAATAGTGGTGGTGCCTCGAACGGCACGGTCTTCGGGCTCTGCGGGATGGGACTGAAGGCCGAGTAGTAGACGCGGCGCAGGCGGTAGTCCTGATACAGGCTCTGAGCGTTGTGCAGGATGGTGCTGTCATCGGTGGCATCGGCGCCGACGATCATTTGCGTGCTCTGCCCGGCCGGGGCGAAACGTGGCGCGCGGCGTTCTTCCTGGGCCTCGCGCTCACCGAGATGAATGCTGTGCATGGCCTGATGGATGCTGCCGACGTTCTTTTCCGGCGCCAGACGCACCAGGCTGGTTTCGGTGGGCAGTTCGATATTGACGCTGAGGCGGTCGGCATACAGGCCGGCCTCGGCGATCAGTTCCGGCGCGGCATCGGGGATGGTCTTCAGATGAATGTAGCCGCGGAACTGATGTTCCTGGCGCAGCAGCTTGGCGACGCGGATCAACTGCTCCATGGTGTAGTCGGCCGAGCGGATGATGCCGGAGCTGAGAAACAGGCCGCTGATGCAATTGCGCTTGTAGAAGTCGAGGGTCAGTGTCACCACTTCCTCGGGCGTGAAGCGCGCACGCGGCACGTCGCTGGAGCGGCGGTTGATGCAGTACTGGCAGTCGTACAGGCAGAAGTTGGTCAGCAGTATCTTCAGCAGAGCTACGCAGCGACCGTCTGGCGTATAGCTGTGGCAGATGCCCATGCCGTTGGTCGAACCGATGCCGTCCTTGCCCTTGGAGTTGCGCTTTGGTGCGCCGCTGCTGGCACAGGAGGCGTCGTACTTGGCGGCGTCGGCGAGGATGGTGAGCTTTTCGATCAGTTGCATGGCGGGCAATATCTATACTGTTTTTTTATACAGTATATGGGCGTCGTACAGCTATCAAGCCATTCGTTGTGTTGCGCTGTTTCGGCACAAATGAAACCTTCACTCGGCGCGCAGCGTCATAGCTGCATCTCGCACAAGGAGTTCGTCATGCAACGACAGGATACGCACAGCAAGCTGATCGGTTACCTGCTGTGGATCTTCGGTTTTCTCGGTTCCCACCGCTTCTACTATGGCAAGCCGGTCACCGGCACCATCTGGTTCTTCACCCTGGGATTGTTCTTCATCGGCTGGATCATCGACCTGTTTCTGATTCCCTCGATGGATCGCGAGGCCGACCTGCGTTTTACCGCAGGTGATACTGACTACAACGTGGCGTGGATCCTGCTGACCTTCCTCGGCGTGTTCGGTGTGCACCGCATGTATCAGGGCAAGTGGATCACCGGGATCATCTACCTGTTCACTGGCGGCCTGTTTTTGATCGGCGTGCTCTACGACTTCTGGACGCTCAATACGCAGATCTCGATCAAGAACGCGCAGCGCGGTTGAGTCTGCCTCAATAGGCGGTGCGCGCGGCGCACCCTGCGGTCGTCGCGCTCTGGGTAGGGTGCGCTGTGCGCACCACCAATGGCCGGCCACTGACTGCAAATAAAAAGGGCATCCCATGGGATGCCCTTTTTCGTAACGCTGGCGGTATCAGTCGTCGCTGTCGTCGTCGTCCCCGCCGTCGACCTTCATGCCCAGCTCCTTGATCTTGCGCGTCAGGGTGTTGCGACCCCAACCCAGCAGCAGGGCGGCGTCGCGGCGGCGACCGGCGGTGTGCTTGAGCGCGGTCTCTATCATGATGCGCTCGAACGCCGGCACGGCGCTGTCGAGCAGATTGGACTGGCCGCGTGCCAGGGCCTGGTCGGCCCACAGGCGCAGCGCCTGCTCCCAGTTGGTCACCGGTGCGGCGTCTTGCGGCTGGGTCAGCAGCTCCGGTGGCAGGTCGTCGACATGCACCTCACGGCCCGAGGCCATGACGGTGATCCAGCGGCAGGTGTTCTCCAGCTGGCGCACGTTGCCCGGCCAGGGCAGGTGCTTGAGGTAATCCTCGGTTTCGCTCTTGAGCAGCTTGGGTTCTACCGCCAGCTCCTGCGCAGCGCGGGCGAGGAAGTGATGAGCCAGGGTCGGAATGTCCTCGCGGCGGTCGGCCAGACGCGGGATATGGATGCGGATGACGTTGAGGCGGTGGAACAGGTCTTCACGGAACTTGCCGGCCTGTACCAGGGTTTCCAGGTTCTGGTGGGTGGCGGCGATGATGCGCACGTCAACCTTCACCGGAGTGTGGCCACCGACGCGGTAAAACTCGCCATCGGCCAGAACGCGTAGCAGGCGGGTCTGGGTGTCGGCCGGCATGTCGCCGATCTCGTCGAGGAACAGGGTGCCGCCATCGGCCTGTTCGAAGCGACCACGGCGCTGGTTGGCCGCGCCGGTGAAGGCGCCTTTCTCGTGGCCGAACAGCTCGGACTCCATCAGGTCCTTGGGAATTGCCGCCATGTTCAGGGCAATGAACGGCGCTGCTGCGCGTGGGCTATGGCGGTGCAGGGCGTGCGCCACCAGCTCTTTACCCGTGCCGGATTCGCCGTTGATCAGCACGGTGATATTGGAATGGCTCAAGCGGCCGATAGCGCGGAACACCTCCTGCATTGCCGGCGCTTCGCCGATGATTTCCGGCGTGCGCGCCTGTGCAGCGGGCGCGGCCAGGCTCTGCTGCTCCTGGGCGTGCTGGAAGGCGCGCTTGACCAGCGACACGGCTTCGTCGACATCGAACGGCTTGGGCAGGTATTCGAAGGCGCCGCCCTGGTAGCTGGCCACCGCGCTGTCCAGGTCCGAATGCGCGGTCATGATGATCACCGGCAGGCGCGGGTACAGCTCGCGGATGCGTGCCAGCAGGTCGAGGCCGCTGGCGCCGGGCATGCGGATGTCGGAGATGATCACGTCTGGCTGTTGGCGGGTCAGGCGGGTGAGTACACCGTCGGCACTGTCGAAACTCTGGGTGGTCATGCCTTCCTGTTGCAGGGCCTTTTCCAGTACCCAGCGGATGGAACGATCGTCGTCGACAATCCAGACGGTTTCACTGCGGCTCATGGCGTGGGCGCTCCTTGTTCCAGCGGTAGGAAGATCGAGAATACGGTGTGGCCGGGATAGCTCTCGCACTCGATCAGGCCCTGGTGCTGACTGATGATGTTCTGGGTGATGGCCAGGCCCAGGCCGGTGCCGTCGGCACGCCCGCTGACCATGGGATAGAAGATGGTTTCCTGCAGCTCAGGCGGGATGCCGGGGCCGTTGTCGATGATCTCGACCTTGACCACCAGGCGGTGGCGGGTGTGGCCGATGGTGAACTGGCGCAGGGTGCGGGTACGCAGGCTGATGCGTCCGAGACCCATGTCGTGCTTCTGCCCGGCGATGGCCTGCATGGCGTTGCGCACGATATTGAGCACGGCCTGGATCATCTGCTCGCGGTCGATCAGCAGATCCGGAATGCTCGGGTCGTAGTCGCGCACCAAAGTGATGCTGCCCTGGCTTTCCGCTTCGATCAGGTTGGCGACGCGCTCCAGCACCTCGTGGACGTTGGTCATCGCCAGCGACGGCAACTTGTTCGAACCGAGCATACGGTCCACCAGATTTCTCAGCCGGTCGGCTTCCTCGATGATGACGTTGGTGTAGTCCTTGAGCTCTTCGTTGGGTAGTTCGCGCGACAGCAGTTGTGCTGCGCCGCGAATGCCGCCGAGTGGGTTCTTGATTTCGTGGGCCAGGCCGCGCACCAGCAGTTTGGTGGTTTCCTGCTTGGACAGCTGCGCCTCTTCCTTGGTGATACGCAGCAGGCGATCACGCGGGTGCACCTCCAGCAGCAGCAGGGTTTCACCCTTGCTGAACAGTGGCGTGACGGCGTAGTCCACGGTCAGCGTCTGGCCAGTGACCGAGGTCAGTACGGCTTCACGCTTGTTAAATGGATGTGCCTGCTCCACCGCCTGGCGCAGCGACGACAGCGCCTCTGGCGATTCGGTGAACAGGTCGCTGATGAACTGACCATGGCTGCGCTGGCCGCTGACGGCCAGGAGCATTTCCGCCGCTGGGTTCATGTACTCAAGGCACAGCTGGCTATTGAGCAGCAGGGTAGCGGTGGTCAGGTTGTCGAGTAGCAGGCGGTGCAGCGCGTCATTGATGGTCATAGGCAGTGCTTTCCGGCAATGGGCAGGAAAATGCAAGAAGCAAACCAAGGCCCCGAAAAGACGCATTATTTGTGCGGTCTGCCAGGTTTTGGTGGTGCTGCGGCGAAGCGGGGCGGGGAAAAGCGACCCAAAACAGGGAGAGCTTAGGAGGTGGTGCGCTCGATTGCACCATTAAGGTGCGATCGAATTCAGAAGAAGGGAAGGATGCTGACCTCTTCCTTGGGTTTGTCTTTCAGCGGGCATTCGGGGCGAACGCCGTATTCATCCTTCTTGCACGGATTGATCTTGCGCTTCTGCGCCAGGGTCATGCGGTGCATGTGGAAGGGCTGTGCTGGTGTGCGTTCGACGATGAGCCCAGCGGAGTCGATGATTTCTGCCGCCAGTTGGTGCGTGCCGCGGTCGACGTGCTGCAGGGAGAAGACCGGGCTGCGGCTTGTCTCGCCCTGTGGCTCGCCATTGAGCAGCAGCCGATAGCTGTGGCCAGGCAGCAGACCCGGCTCGCTGTTGAGGGTGACGATCATGTCGCCGGAACCGTTATGGATCGAGGCGTCCGGCTCTGGCACCAGAATGCGCAGCAGCTGATAGTGCACGGTCGGTTTGCTAACCGCAGATGGCGGGGCCATGCGCACCGTGGGCGGGGTCTGGCTCATTTGCGCGCTGTTGGACGGCGCGAGCATCACCCGTTCGGCATTGCTGCTGCGCGGTTTGTCAGTGAAAACGCGGTTACCTTCAGCATCGATATAGGTATAGACCTGAGCCGAAGCTGCTTGGGTGATGAACAGCAGGCAGAGCAGCAGTGTACGCATCGTGATCAGTTCGCAGGTCTTGGGGTCGGACGCGGTGGCGTGACAGGTGGGCGGGCAGGGCTGTTGACGCTGATGCGCTGCACGGTAAAGGTTTCGGTGGCGCTCTGCTGGATGATGCGGTCACCCAAGACCACTGCCACCGCCAGGCTGTGTTCACCGCGCTCGACATTGGTCAGCTGCAGGCTCGGTACGTTGCTGGCCTGGCCGTATGGCTCGCCATCGAGAATCAGCCGTAGCTGGTGGCCGGGTTGCAGACGTGGCTGGATGTTCACCCCGACGACGAAGGTGCCGTTGTTGGCGCGCATGGCTTCATCATCCGGGATACCGGTCAGGCTCAACACGGAGTAAGGGGCCGCGCTCTGTGCTGAGGTGTCGCCGCTGGTGTCCGCAGGAATGCTGGGTATCTGCATCTCTACCGTATTGGTTGGTGGCAGGTTGACGCTTTCGGCTGCTGCGCCATCGGGCGGCTGGTTGGTGAAGACCGTGTTGCCGTTGGCGTCGGTGTATTTGTAGATCTGCGCACTGGCCGGCAAGGCCAGGGCAAGCAGCAGGCAGGCGAGTAGCGGGCGCATGGGCCGATCCTTCCGCGGATGATGCGCTAAGCCTTGCACTGCTGGCGGTTCCTGGCAAGCGCAGGGCGCCATGGCTGTGATGTTTGGCTACAAAAAGTGGACTCGGATCTGCCGTAGGAGCGAGCGTCGCGAGCGAAGCTCTTCAGGTCGCCAGGTTCGCTCGCGATGCTCGCTCCTACAGGGCATGGTGCCGCTGCGTGTCCATAAAAAAGCCCCGCCAGGCAGGGCCGGGCAGGGCTTTTGAAACGCGCCGCACGAGGGCGGCGCGAGACTGGCTTAGACGCTGTAGTACAGGTCGTATTCCAGCGGGTGTACGAAGGTACGTACCTTGATTTCTTCTTCGGATTTCAGCTCGATGTAGGCATCGATGAAGTCGTCGGAGAACACGCCGCCCTTGGTCAGGAACGCGCGGCCCTTGTCCAGCTCTTCCAGGGCTTCTTTCAGGCTGCCGCAGACTTGCGGGATCAGCTTGCCTTCTTCCGGCGGCAGGTCGTACAGGTTCTTGTCGGCCGCATCGCCCGGGTGAATCTTGTTCTGGATGCCGTCGATACCGGCCATCAGCAGAGCAGCGAAGGCCAGGTACGGGTTGGCAGCCGGGTCCGGGAAGCGCGCTTCGATGCGGCGGGCTTTCGGGCTGGCAACGTACGGGATACGGATCGAGGCGGAGCGGTTGCGAGCCGAGTAGGCCAGCATCACCGGTGCTTCGAAGCCCGGAACCAGACGCTTGTAGGAGTTGGTCGACGGGTTGGTGAAGCCGTTCAGGGCCTTACCGTGCTTGATGATGCCGCCGATGAAGTACAGAGCGGTCTCGGACAGGCCGGCATAGCCTTCACCAGCGAAGGTGTTCTTGCCGTCTTTGGAGATCGACATGTGCACGTGCATGCCCGAGCCGTTGTCGCCGTACAGCGGCTTCGGCATGAAGGTGGCGGTCTTGCCGTAGGCGTCGGCTACGTTGTGCACGCAGTACTTCAGGGTCTGAACTTCGTCAGCCTTGGCGACCAGGGTGTTGAACTTCACGCCGATTTCGTTCTGACCGGCAGTGGCCACTTCGTGGTGGTGCACTTCGACGACCAGGCCCATTTCTTCCATGGCGTTGCACATGGCAGTACGGATTTCGTGGTCGTGGTCGCACGGCGGAACCGGGAAGTAACCGCCTTTGACGGCCGGGCGGTGGCCCTTGTTGCCGCCTTCGACGTCGCCGTCGGTCATCCAGGAGCCTTGCTCGGAGTAGATCTTGAACATCGAGCCGGAGATGTCGGACTTGAACTTCACTTCGTCGAAGATGAAGAACTCGGGCTCCGGGCCAACGAATACGGTGTCACCGATGCCGGTGCCTTTGAGGAACTCTTCAGCGCGCTTGGCGATGGAGCGCGGGTCGCGGTCGTAGCCTTGCATGGTGCTCGGCTCGATGATGTCGCAGACCAGGATCAGGGTCGGCTCTTCGGTGAACGGGTCCAGAACGGCGGTGTCGTCTACCGGCATCAGGATCATGTCGGAGGCTTCGATGCCTTTCCAGCCATGAATGGAGGAACCGTCGAACATTTTGCCGTGCTCGAAGAAATCGTCGTCCAGGGCGTCACGGGCCGGCATGGTCACGTGGTGCTGCTTGCCCTTGGTATCGGTGAAGCGCAGGTCTACCCACTTCACGTCGTGTTCTTTGATCAGTTGAACAGCCTTAGACATGTTGTCCTCCAGGTGGAAAAGGCTCTTATCGATAAGCCTTGAAGATGCGGTGAAGCCCGGCGGGATAGTCCTCCAGGGCGACCTGCCTCACAAGGGAGCAAATTGCATGCCAGTGCCCTTTATTGGGCAGAAGCCACGAAACTCAGGTGCTGCGCCGTCTGCGCGGCAATTCACCAGAAATATTTGCACCATTTAAGGGCCTTTAATTTCATAAAAGATCCATTTTGGTGCGCCATATGGGTGGTGCAGTATTTTTGGTCAAAGCTTGAACAATTTCCGCTATAATCCGCGCCCCTGTTTTTTCGTCCCCCAAGCGGGCGCTCTATTCATGAAGCTCATCGTCAAAGTTTTCCCGGAAATCACTATCAAGAGCCGCCCGGTGCGCAAGCAGTTCATCCGCCAGTTGGGGAAGAACATTCGCTCCGTGCTGCGCGATCTTGACCCCGAACTGCGGGTGACCGGTGTCTGGGACAACCTCGAGGTCGAAACCGATCTGGACGATCCCAAGCTGCTTGCCGAGATGACTGAACGCCTGCGCAACACGCCGGGTATCGGTCTGTTCCTCGAGGTCAATGAATACCCGCTGGGCGATCTGGACGAGATCACCGAACACTGCAAGCGTCATTACTCCGAGCAACTGCCGGGCAAGATTTTCGCCGTGCGCTGCAAGCGCGGTGGCAAGCACGGGTTCTCCTCCATTGACGTCGAGCGTCATGTCGGTTCGCGCCTGCGCCTGGAGTGCGGCGCTGCCGGCATCGACCTGAAGAAGCCGGACGTCGAAGTGCGCATGGAGATTCGCGACCAGCGCCTGTTCGTGGTGCACAACCGTCATGAAGGCCTCGGCGGTTACCCGCTGGGCTCGCTGGAGCAGACCCTGGTGCTGATGAGCGGCGGCTTTGACTCCACCGTGGCGGCTTACCAGATGATGCGTCGCGGCCTGGTCAGCCACTTCTGCTTCTTCAATCTCGGTGGTCGTGCCCACGAATTGGGCGTGATGGAAGTGGCGCACTATATATGGCAGAAGTTCGGCCGCTCGCAGCGTGTGCTGTTCGTCAGCGTGCCGTTCGAGGAAGTGGTCGGCGAGATTCTCGGCAAGGTCGACAACAGCCAGATGGGCGTGATCCTCAAGCGCATGATGCTGCGCGCTGCCACCCGTGTCGCCGAAAAGCTGCAGATCGAGGCTCTGGTCACCGGCGAGGCGATCAGCCAGGTTTCCAGCCAGACCCTGACCAACCTCGCGGTGATCGATTCGGCCACCGACATGCTGGTCATGCGTCCGCTGATCGCCAGCCACAAGCAGGACATCATCGACACTGCCACGCGCATTGGCACCGCCGAGTTCGCCAAGAACATGCCTGAGTACTGCGGCGTGATCTCGGTCAACCCGACCACCAAGGCGCGTGGTTACCGCATCGAGCACGAGGAGGCGCAGTTCGACATGGCCATCCTCGAGCGCGCCCTCGAACGCGCCACCCAGCTGCCCATCGACCGCGTGATCGACGAGCTGGGCAAGGACGTGCAGGTCGAGGAAGTACGTGAAGCGCTGGCCGGCCAGATCGTCATCGATATCCGCCACCCCGATGCCGCCGAAGACGAGCCACTGGACGTGCCGGGCATCGAAGTGCAGGCGCTGCCGTTTTATGCGCTGAACAACAAATTCAAGGAACTGGATGAGAATCGCCAGTACCTGCTGTATTGCGACAAGGGCGTGATGAGCCGTCTGCATGCCCACCATCTGCTGAGCGAGGGACATGCCAATGTGCGCGTTTATCGTCCGGCATAGAACGCCGGGGCTTAATGGCGGAAGTATCCGCCATCGCCCTCCCGACCGTTCGCCAGCGGCGACACCCCATTCAGCTAGCTGAAACAGTTTTCTTCATATTCGTCGTCCAGGCTGGGCGACACACCGAATCCTCTGATCGAGATACACACAGTGATCGAAAATCTGCGCAACATCGCCATCATCGCCCACGTCGACCATGGCAAAACCACCCTCGTCGACGCCCTGCTGCGTCAGTCCGGCACCCTGGAGCGTAACGAGCTCAACGACGAGCGCGTGATGGACAGCAACGACCAGGAAAAAGAGCGCGGCATCACCATTCTGGCCAAGAACACCGCCATCAAGTGGAACGACTACCGCATCAACATCGTCGACACCCCCGGCCACGCCGACTTCGGTGGCGAAGTTGAGCGCGTGATGTCCATGGTCGACTCCGTACTGCTGGTGGTCGACGCCCAGGACGGCCCGATGCCGCAAACCCGCTTCGTGACCAAGAAGGCCTTCGAAGCCGGCCTCAAGCCGATCGTCGTGATCAACAAGATCGACCGTCCGGGCGCGCGTCCTGACTGGGTCATGGATCAGATCTTCGACCTGTTCGACAATCTCGGCGCCACCGATGAGCAGCTCGACTTCCAGGTCGTTTACGCCAGCGCCCTGAACGGCATCGCCGGTCTCGACCATAGCGACATGGCCGAAGACCTGACTCCGCTGTACCAGGCCATCGTTGACCACGTACCGGCGCCGAAAGTCGACCTCGACGGCCCGTTCCAGATGCAGATTTCCGCTCTGGACTACAACAGCTTCCTCGGCATCATCGGCGTTGGCCGTATTGCCCGTGGCAAGATCAAGCCGAACACCCCGGTGACTGCCATCGACGTCGACGGCAAGAAGCGTAACGGCCGTATCCTCAAGCTGATGGGCCACCACGGCCTGCACCGCGTAGACGTCGAAGAAGCCACCGCCGGTGACATCGTCTGCGTCAGCGGTATGGACCAGCTGTTCATCTCCGATACCCTGTGCGACATCAACCACGTCGAAGCGATGAAGCCGCTGACCGTTGACGAGCCGACCGTCTCGATGACCTTCCAGGTCAACGATTCGCCGTTCTGCGGCAAGGAAGGCAAGTTCGTCACCAGCCGCAACATCAAGGAGCGTCTGGACAAGGAGCTGCTGTACAACGTGGCCCTGCGCGTCGAAGAAGGCGACAGCGCCGACAAGTTCAAGGTCTCCGGCCGTGGCGAGCTGCACCTCTCGGTACTGATCGAAACCATGCGTCGCGAAGGCTTCGAAATGGGCGTTGGCCGTCCGGAAGTGATCATCCGCGAAGTCAACGGCGTCAAGCAGGAGCCGTTCGAGAACGTCACCATCGACATCCCTGAGGAATCCCAGGGCAAGGTCATGGAAGAAATGGGCCTGCGTAAGGGCGACCTGACCAACATGTCGCCGGACGGCAAAGGTCGCGTGCGTCTGGAATACAACATCCCGGCTCGCGGTCTGATCGGTTTCCGTAACCAGTTCCTGACCCTGACCAACGGCGCCGGCATCCTGACCTCGATCTTCGACCGTTACGACACCGTCAAGCCGGGCAGCATGTCTGGCCGTCAGAACGGCGTACTGGTGTCGATCGATACCGGCAAGGCGCTGACCTACTCCCTGGAAACCCTGCAGGCGCGCGGCAAGCTGTTCGTCGAGCACGGCCAGGAGATCTACAACGGTCAGATCGTCGGCCTGAACAGCCGCGACAACGACCTGGGTGTGAACCCCACCAAAGGCAAGAAGCTCGACAACATGCGCGCTTCGGGCAAGGACGAAACCATCGCCCTGGTACCGCCGGTTCGCTTCACCCTGGAACAGGCGCTGGAGTTCATCCAGGACGACGAGCTGTGCGAAGTGACGCCGAAGTCGATCCGTCTGCGCAAGAAGATCCTCGACGAAGGCGAGCGTACCCGCGCTGCCAAGAAAGCCAACAAGGCCTGACGCATAGCGACTCGCCTCGGCTGTAAATGAAAAGCCCCGCCAGAGCGATCTGGCGGGGCTTTTTGTTGGGGCGCCGTTAGGTGTTGTGCCCCTGCAGGAGCGGCTTCAGTCGCGCTGTGGTCTGCAGGCCAGCAGCCCATAGGCGGCCAGCCCGATCACCACCAGCAGGCTGAGCGTCATCACTCGCCTGCCACCTGGCGCAGCGATTGCGCCGGGGTGTCGCCGAGGTTGTTGAGCATGCGTTCGCTGTACCAGTCGAGGAAGTTGATCACACCGAACTCGTAGGTCTTGGAGTAGGGGCCCGGCTGGTAGGCGGTGGAGTTGATGCCGCGCTGGTTTTCCTCGGCCAGGCGGCGGTCCTGGTCGTTGGTGGCATCCCACACCTGGCGCAGGCGGGCGATGTCGTAGTCGACACCTTCGACGGCGTCCTTGTGCACCAGCCACTTGGTGGTGACCATGGTTTGCTGCGCGCTGATCGGCCACACGGTGAAGACGATCATGTGGTCGCCCATGCAGTGGTTCCACGAATGCGGCAGGTGCAGGATGCGCATGGAGCCCAGGTCCGGGTCGGTGATGCGGCCCATGAGTTTCTTGCAGCCGGGCTTGCCGTCCATGGTCATGGATACGGTGCCCTTGAGCAGCGGCATGCGCACGATGCGGTTGCGCAGGCCGAAGCTGGCGTGGGCATAGGGGATCTTGTCCTTGTCCCAGCGGGTGGTGCATTCGGCGACCTGATCCTTGAACGCCTGGCTGGCGCGCGGATCGGTGACGTCATCCCATTCCAGCAGGGTGTTGAGCAGTTCCGGGTGCGAACCATTGCAGTGGTAGCACTCGCGGTTGTTCTCGAGCACCAGCTTCCAGTTGGCCTTTTCCATCAGGGTGGTCTGCACAGCCACCTTGGTGTTCTCCATGTCATAGGGTTCCATGTAATGCGCCAGGGTGGCGAGGAACTCGTCGATGGCCGGCGGGTTTTCCGCCAGGGAGATGAAGATGTAGCCGCCAGCGGTCTTGCACTGCACCGGTTTCAGGCTGTAGTCCTTGAGGTCGAAGTCGGCGCCCATTTCGGTACCGGCGAACAACAGGCGACCGTCCAGCTCGTAGGTCCACTGGTGGTAAGGGCATACCAGCTTGGCGACCTTGCCCTTGTCCGAGACACACAGGCGCGAGCCACGGTGACGGCAGACGTTGTGGAAGGCATGGATCTGCCCTTCGGCGCCGCGAATGACCAGAATCGGGTTATCGCCGATCTGCAGGGTGAGGAAGTTGCCCTTGGCCGGGATTTCGCAGGTCATGCCGGCGATCAGCCATTCCTTGTGGAAGATCTCCTGCATGTCGACCTGGAACAGGCGTTCGTCGCTGTAGAACGGCTGCGGCAGCGAGAAGCTGTGGTCGCGTTCGTTCAGCATCTGTGCGGTGGCCTTGCGCACGGGCTCCAGCGGGTCGCCCAGGCTCAGGTTTTGGGTGCAGTCCATGGTGGCTCCTCATTGGCGGGCGCCTCGCGCCTGCCGGAAATAGTGGCTGATACGGTATGTGCCGCAAGGTCTCGATCATTCGCTGCTGCCTGCAATGGGCGTGCATGCTTGGTGAGCGGAGTGTGGAGCCGACAACAGGTAAAACCTTATCCATGGGCGACATGGCCGGATTTGTTTCCGACGCGCCAGGCCCCGTGCTATCGGGCAGGTCGCGATAAGCATGCGGATGTCGCTGGTAGATAAATGACGACCGGCAGCCTTTCGCACAATCCGCCGCATATAGGCCGATATCCGGCCGCGTGGAGAGCCGTTCATGACCACCAACGCCTTCCTCAATCCGGTTACGACGCAGACCTGGACCAACGGTCGCCATCTGGTGCGTTGCGTCAAGGTGATCCAGGAAACCTGGGATGTGCGCACCTTCTGCTTCATGGCTGATCAGCCCGTGCTGTTCTTCTTCAAGCCCGGACAGTTCGTCACCCTGGAGCTGGAGATCGACGGCCAGCCGATCATGCGTTCCTACACCATCTCCAGTTCGCCTTCGGTGCCTTACAGCTTCTCCATCACCATCAAGCGGGTGCCGGGCGGCAAGGTCTCGAACTGGCTGCACGACAACCTCAAGGAAGGCGACGAGGTGCCAGTGCATGGGCCGGTGGGCCTGTTCAATGCCATCGATTTTCCCACCGACAAGGCGCTGTTTCTTTCCGGTGGTGTCGGCATCACGCCGGTGATGTCGATGGCGCGCTGGTTCTACGACACCAACGCCAATGTCGACATGGTCTTCGTGCACAGCGCTCGTTCGCCGAAGGACATCATCTACCAGCGCGAGCTGGAGCACATGGCGGCGCGCATCAACAACTTCAGCCTGCACGTTATCTGCGAGAAGCACGGTCTGGGTGAAGCCTGGGCGGGTTATCGCGGTTACCTGAACAAGCCGATGCTGGAGCTCATCGCTCCGGATTATCTTGATCGCGAGATCTTCTGCTGCGGCCCCACGCCCTACATGAGCGCCATCAAGCGCCTGCTCGAGGCGGCTGGCTACGACATGAATCGCTATCACGAGGAGGCCTTCGGCCCGACGCCGCCGGAGATTCGCGCCGAGGTCAAGGAGCTGGCGGCCGAGGCGGCCGATGCGCCGGATGTGCCGCTGGCCGACCTGCACCAGGTGGAGTTCACCAGCACTGGCAAGAGCATTCGTGTGGTGCCCGGCGAAACCGTGCACGCCGCTGCCGCCAAACTCGGCCTGCATATTCCCAAGGCCTGTGGCATGGGCATCTGCGGTACCTGCAAGGTGATGAAGACAGCCGGCGAAGTGGAGATGGAGCACAACGGCGGCATCACCGACGAGGATGTGGCTGAGGGCTACATCCTGTCGTGTTGCAGCGTGCCGAAAGGGGATGTGGCGATCGACTATTGATCGCCATGAAGGTTTGTAGCCCGGATGAAATTCGGGGTAATTGATTGACCTCCCCGGATTGCATCCGGGCTACTTAGCCATAAGCCCCACTCGTGGGACTTATGGTGTTTCAGGCGCTCATCACTTCACGGATATCGGCGGCCAGCTGGCGCACGCGGGCTTCGTCGGTATCCCAGCTGCACATGAAGCGCGCGCCGCCGGCGCCGATGAAGGTGTAGAAGCGCCAGCCGCGCGCGGTGAGGGCGGCGATGGCCGGCTCCGACAGTTGCAGGAACACGCCGTTGGCCTCCACCGGGAACATCAGGCTGACACCGGGCACGTCCTCGACCAGCATGGCCAGCAGCTGCGCGCAGCGGTTGGCGTGGTTGGCATATTTGAGCCAGGCATCATCCTGCAGGATGCCGACCCAGGGCGCGGACAGGTAGCGCATCTTCGAGGCCAGCTGGCCGGCCTGCTTGCAGCGATAGTCGAAGTCTTCGGCCAGATCCTTGTTGAAGAAGACGATGGCTTCACCTACCGCCATGCCGTTCTTGGTGCCGCCGAAGCACAGCACGTCCACGCCAGCCTTCCAGGTCAGCTCCGCCGGGCTGCAGCCAAGAAAGGCGCAGGCGTTGGAGAAGCGCGCGCCGTCCATGTGCAGGTTGAGATTCAGCTCCTTGCAGACCTGGCTGATGGCGCGGACTTCTTCCGGACGGTACACGGTACCGACTTCGGTGGCCTGGGTGAGGGTGACCACGCGCGGTTTCGGGTAGTGGATGTCCTGGCGCTTGAGGGCGATTTCGCGGATGGCTTGCGGGGTCAGCTTGCCGTTCTCGGTCTTGGCCAGCAGCAGCTTGGAGCCGTTGGAGAAGAACTCCGGCGCGCCGCACTCATCGGTCTCGACGTGGGCGGTCTCCGAGCAGATCACGCTGTGGTAGCTCTGGCACAGCGAGGCCAGGGCCAGGGAGTTGGCGGCGGTGCCGTTGAAGGCGAAGAACACCTCGCAATCGGTTTCGAACAGGCGGCGGAAGTGGTCGGCGGCGCGAGCCGTCCATTCGTCATCGCCATAGGCGCGCTGGTGGCCCTGGTTGGCCTCGGCCATGGCGGCCCAGGCTTCGGGACAGATGCCGGAGTAGTTGTCGCTGGCAAATTGCTGGGCATTGTCGGGCATTGGCGCGTTCCTTCTGAAAAACCTGCCGGCGGGTCTGCCGACAAAGCGCTCACTTTAACCTGCGACTGGCGGTCAGGCGTCCGTCGCGGCGACGAGTTGTTGCGCTGAAGCGTACTGCCGGGTCGGTTCGTGGCCAACCGTTCGGCTCGCAGATGGAACTTGGGGCTTGCAGCGGGGTTCACACTTACCAGAGGGCGGCAGTCGATCCGCTCTCCGCAATCAAGAGAAGGAGTTTCCCATGACTTATCGTCACCTGCTCGCCCTTGCCCTGCCGCTGGCCGTGGCGCTGCCCGTTTCCGCCGCCGAGTGGTCGGATAATGCCAAGACCGAGTTCGTTCAGCAGTGCATCGCTGGCGCACCGGCAGGCTACGAGGAGCCACAATTGCGCGCTTATTGCGACTGCGCTGCGACCAAGGTCAGCCAGGAATTCAGTGAAGCTGAATTGCAGGAAATCAGCCGACAGTCCCCACCTGACCCTGCCATGCAGCAGCGTCTGGTGAATGCCTCCAGCAGCTGTGCTGGCAAGCTCAAGCCGTAAGGCGTCGTTGAGCAAATAGCAGGCGCTGGCGCCGGAGCCCCATGGGCTCTGGCCTGGCGCCAGGTTTCCACAGGCCATGCACAGCGCCGCCCACAGTATTTGTGCACAAGCCTGATCTATCTCTTTGATCCTGTTCGATTTTTAGCCGTATCCCGGCAGGCCGCGGCAGCTCTGGGCGCGCGCCCTCGTCGAACAGCCTATGCACAGTTTCATCCACATCTTCTGTGCATATCCCCAACCGATCCCTGACTCTCGTTCATGTCGCTGGTGGATAAGCCAGGGAGCCTGCGTGCGTGTATGGATATCGAACAGCGCCCTCATGGGCAGCGCTGGCGAGGGCGGCAGCCATCTGCTGACAGCTTTTCCACAGGCTAGTCCACCGCTTCTGTGCATGGTCTGCATTGTTAACTGCTTGATATCGATCAGGAAATGATCGCTGCCAGGAAACCCTTGCAGCAGTTGGGGCGACGCGCGCTATGCACGGTTTATCCACAGCTTGATCCCCGTGATTTGTGTGCAAACCAGCGGCGCACCCGCGACGCGCCTGATTGCGACAAGGCCATGTCGCAAACGAATGCTCTCGCGGCGTTGGCAGGCATTTGAGGGGGCAGGGGCGGCCCTACCATCGCTGCACAGGGCCTTGCTGGCCCGCCCGTCCAAGACCGCCGCCCATAGGCGCTGCAGGAGAGTCGAGATGTTCAGCAAGCAGGATCAGATTCAGGGTTACGACGACGAGTTGCTCGCGGCGATCAATCAGGAAGAACGCCGTCAGGAAGAGCACATCGAGCTGATCGCCTCGGAGAACTACTGCAGCCAGCGGGTGATGGAAGCGCAGGGCAGCGGCCTGACCAACAAGTACGCCGAAGGTTATCCGGGCAAGCGTTATTACGGTGGCTGCGAGTACGTCGACAAGGTCGAGCAGCTGGCCATCGACCGCGCCAAGGTGCTGTTCGGCGCCGACTACGCCAACGTCCAGCCGCATTCCGGCTCTTCGGCCAACAGCGCCGTGTACCTGGCGCTGCTCAATGCCGGCGACACCATCCTCGGCATGAGCCTGGCCCACGGCGGCCATCTGACCCACGGCGCCAAGGTGTCGTCCTCGGGCAAACTCTACAACGCCGTGCAGTACGGCCTGGACACCGCTACCGGGCTGATCGACTACGACGAGGTTGAGCGCCTGGCCGTGGAGCACAAGCCGAAGATCATCGTCGCCGGCTTCTCCGCCTACTCCAAGACCCTCGACTTCCCGCGCTTTCGTGCCATCGCCGACAAGGTCGGCGCGCTGCTGTTCGTCGACATGGCCCACGTCGCGGGCCTGGTCGCCGCGGGTCTGTACCCGAACCCGATTCCCTTTGCCGACGTGGTCACCACCACCACGCACAAGACCCTGCGCGGTCCGCGCGGCGGCCTGATCCTGGCCAAGGCCAACGAAGAGATCGAGAAGAAGCTCAACTCCGCCGTCTTCCCCGGCGCCCAGGGTGGCCCGCTGATGCACGTGATTGCGGCCAAGGCGGTGTGCTTCAAGGAAGCCATGGAACCGGAGTTCAAGGCCTACCAGCAGCAGGTGATCGACAACGCTCAGGCCATGGCCAAGGTGTTCATCGAGCGCGGTTACGAAGTGGTGTCTGGCGGCACCGACAACCACCTGTTCCTGCTCAGCCTGATCAAGCAGGGTCTGACCGGCAAGGAGGCCGACGCTGCCCTGGGTCGTGCCGGCATCACCGTGAACAAGAACGCCGTACCCAACGACCCGCAGTCGCCGTTCGTGACTTCTGGCATCCGTATCGGCACGCCGGCTGTGACCACCCGTGGTTTCAAGGTCGCCCAGTGCCAGGCGCTGGCCGGTTGGATCTGCGACATCCTCGATCACCTTGGCGATGCCGATGTCGAGGCGCAGGTGGCCAAGCTGGTCGCAGGGCTGTGCGCGGACTACCCCGTATACCGCTAAAGCCCGCTGCTCTGTTGTAGGAGCCAGCTTGCTGGCGATCCAGCCGAGCTCGTTGTAAGGGATCGCCAGCAAGCTGGCTCCTACAGGTTAGGCGTTCGAGAACAGATTCAAGGAGCATCTTCATGCAACGTTATTCCGGCTTCGGCCTGTTCAAGCACTCGTTCAGCCACCATGAGAACTGGCAGCGCATGTGGCGCAACCCGACGCCCAAGCCGGTGTACGACGTGGTCATCGTCGGCGGTGGCGGCCACGGCCTGGCCACGGCCTATTACCTGGCCAAGGAGTTCGGCGTGAAGAACGTCGCGGTGGTGGAGAAGGGCTGGCTGGGCGGCGGCAACACCGCGCGCAACACCACTATCGTGCGTTCCAACTACCTGTGGGACGAGTCCGCGCAGCTCTACGAACACGCGATGAAGTTGTGGGAAGGGCTGTCGCAGGACATCAACTACAACGTCATGTTCTCCCAGCGTGGCGTCTACAACCTCTGCCACACCTTGCAGGACATGCGCGACGCCGAGCGCCGCGTCAGCGCCAACCGCCTCAATGGCGTGGATGGCGAACTGCTCGATGCCAAGCAGGTCGAGGCGGAGATTCCCTACCTCGACTGCAGCAAGAACACCCGTTATCCGGTGATGGGTTCCACCGTACAGCGTCGCGGTGGCGTCGCCCGTCACGACGCCGTGGCCTGGGGCTACGCACGTGCCGCCGATGCCCTGGGCGTCGACCTGATCCAGAACACCGAGGTGATCGGTTTCCGCAAGCAGAACGGTGCGGTGATCGGGGTGGAGACCAACAAGGGGTTCATCGGCGCCAAGCGCGTCGGCGTGGTCACTGCCGGTAATTCCGGACACATGGCGGGGCTCGCCGGCTTCCGTCTGCCGCTGGAATCGCACCCGTTGCAGGCGCTGGTGTCCGAGCCGATCAAACCGATCATCGACAGCGTGATCATGTCCAACGCCGTGCATGGCTACATCAGCCAGTCGGACAAGGGCGACCTGGTCATCGGTGCCGGCATCGACGGCTACAACGGCTACGGCCAGCGCGGCTCCTACGGCACCATCGAGCACACCCTGCAGGCCATCGTCGAGATGTTCCCGGTGCTCTCGCGGGTGCGCATGAACCGCCAGTGGGGCGGCATCGTCGATACCAGCCCGGACGCCTGCCCGATCATCTCCAAGACGCCGGTGGACAACCTGTTCTTCAACTGCGGTTGGGGCACTGGTGGCTTCAAGGCCACGCCGGGTTCGGGCCACGTCTTCGCCGCCAGCCTGGCCAAGGGTGAGATGCACCCGCTGGCCAAGCCGTTCTCCATTGACCGTTTCCACACCGGCGCACTGATCGACGAGCACGGCGCCGCTGCCGTGGCTCACTAAAAGCGCGCGTAGCGCAAAGCTGATGACCCTCTCCCGCTTGCGGGAGAGGGTGCCCGAAGGGCGGGAGAGGGTGCTGATTTCGGCACTGCAGCTCCCAGTAACTGACTCGGGGGATGGCGTGCATAGAGCAGCCCTCTCCCCCAGCCCCTCTCCCGCAAGCGGGAGAGGGGAGTAAAGCAAGCGGAGGCTCCACCATGCTGCACATCTTCTGCCCCTACTGTGGCGAACTGCGCTCCGAAGAGGAATTCCACGCCAAGGGCCAGGCGCACATCGCCCGCCCGCTCGATCCCGATGCCTGCAGCGATGCAGAGTGGGGCGAGTACATGTTCTTCCGCGACAACCCGCGTGGTATCCACCATGAGCTGTGGGTGCACGCAGCCGGTTGCCGCAAGTATTTCAACGCCACCCGCCACACCGTGACCTACGAGATCCTCGAGACCTACAAGGTCGGCGAGAAGCCTTCGGTCACCGCAGCCGGGGCCACCGACAAGCAAGCCGTGGCAGAAGGAGTAACGGCATGAGTCAGGTCAATCGTCTTGCCAAGGGTGGTCGCATCGACCGTAGCCAGGCGCTGAGCTTCACCTTCAATGGCCAGACCTACCAGGGTTACGCCGGCGACAGCCTGGCCGCCGCGCTGCTGGCCAACGGCGTCGACATCGTCGGCCGCAGCTTCAAGTACTCGCGCCCACGCGGCATCGTTGCTGCGGGCGCGGAAGAGCCCAACGCCGTGCTGCAGATCGGTTCCACCGAAGCGGCGCAGATCCCCAACGTGCGCGCCACCCAGCAGGCGTTGTACAGCGGTCTGGTGGCCAACAGCACCAACGGCTGGCCGAGCGTCAACACCGACCTGATGGGCATCCTCGGCAAGGTCGGTGGCGGCATGATGCCGCCCGGTTTCTACTACAAGACCTTCATGTATCCACAGAACCTGTGGATGACCTACGAGAAGTACATCCGCAAGGCCGCAGGCTTAGGTCGTTCGCCCACCGAGGTCGACCCGGATATCTATGACCAGCTCAACCAGCACTGCGACGTGCTGGTCGTCGGCGCTGGTCCGGCCGGTCTCGCTGCCGCGCTGGCGGCCGGGCGTAGCGGTGCGCGGGTGATCCTCGCCGATGAACAGGAAGAGTTTGGCGGCAGCTTGCTCGATACCCGCGAAACCCTCGATGGCAAGCCTGCTGCCGAATGGGTGGCGCAGGCCATCGCCGAGTTGCAGGCAATGGCGGAAGTGACCCTGCTGCCCCGCGCCACGGTCAACGGCTACCACGACCACAACTTTCTCACCATCCACCAGCGCCTCACCGATCACCTCGGTGAAGTGGCTCCAATGGGCCAGGCCCGTCAGCGCATGCACCGCGTGCGTGCCAAGCGCGTGGTGTTGGCCAGTGGCGCCCACGAGCGGCCGCTGGTGTACGCCAACAACGATGTGCCCGGCAACATGCTGGCTGGCGCCGTGTCGACCTACGTGCGCCGTTATGGCGTGGCACCGGGGCAGGAACTGGTGCTGTCGACCAACAACGATTACGCCTACCGCGTGGTGCTCGACTGGCTCGATGCCGGGCGCAAGGTGGTGGCTGTCGCCGATGCCCGCAGCAACCCGCGCGGCAGCTGGGTCGAGGAAGCGCGTGCGCGTTGTGTGCGCATCCTCACCGGCAGCGCAGTGGTCGAGGCACGTGGCAGCAAGCGCGTGACCGGTGCGCGCATCTGCGCCATCGATACCAAGGCACACAAGGTCACCAGCCCTGGCGAAGTGCTGGACTGCGACCTGATCGTCAGCTCCGGTGGCTACAGCCCGGTGGTGCATCTGGCGTCGCACCTGGGTGGTCGCCCCGAATGGCGCGAGGACATCCTCGGTTTCGTGCCGGGGCCGGGCAACGGCATCCAGCAGCGCATCGACGCCGGTGCAGTGAATGGCGTGTTCGCCCTCGGCGACGTGCTTGCCAACGGTTTCGAGGCCGGCGCCAAGGCAGCTGCCGAGGCCGGTTACAAGGCTGTCAGCGGCAGCCTGCCGCAGGCCGAGGCGCGCCAGGAAGAACCGATTCTGGCGCTGTTCCAGGTGCCGCACGACAAGTCCACGGCGCGCGCGCCCAAGCAGTTCGTCGACCTGCAGAACGACGTCACCGCTGCCGGTATCGAGCTGGCGACGCGTGAAGGCTTCGAGTCGGTCGAGCACGTCAAACGTTACACCGCACTGGGCTTCGGCACCGACCAGGGCAAGCTGGGCAACATCAACGGCCTGGCTATCGCCGCGCGTTCGATGGGCATCAGCATCGTGCAGATGGGCACCACCATGTTCCGTCCGAACTACACCCCGGTGACCTTCGGCGCTGTGGCCGGTCGCCACTGTGGTGAGCTGTTCGATGCCAAGCGCTACACCGCGATGCAGGCCTGGCACCTGAAGAACGGCGCCGAGTTCGAGGACGTCGGCCAGTGGAAGCGCCCCTGGTACTTCCCGAAAAATGGCGAGGACCTGCATGCCGCCGTGGCTCGTGAGTGCCTGGCCGTGCGCAACAGCGTGGGTATCCTCGATGCTTCCACTCTGGGCAAGATCGACATCCAGGGCCCGGATGCCCGTGAGTTCCTCAACCGCGTCTACACCAACGCCTGGACCAAGCTGGACGTGGGCAAGGCGCGCTACGGCCTGATGTGCAAGGAAGACGGCATGGTCTTCGACGACGGCGTGACCGCCTGTCTGGCCGACAACCATTTCGTCATGACCACCACCACCGGCGGCGCTGCCCGCGTGATGGAGTGGCTGGAGATCTACCACCAGACCGAATGGCCGGAGCTGAAGGTGTACTTCACCTCGGTCACCGACCACTGGGCGACCATGACCCTGTCCGGCCCCAACAGCCGCAAGCTGCTGGCCAAGGTCACCGACATCGACCTGGACAAGGACGCCTTCCCCTTCATGAGCTGGAAGGAAGGCCTGGTCGGCGGCGTGCCGGCGCGGGTGTTCCGCATCTCCTTCACCGGCGAGCTGAGCTACGAAGTGAACGTGCAGGCCGACTACGCCCTGGGCGTGTGGGAACAGATCATCGAAGCCGGCAAGGAGTTCGACCTGACCCCTTACGGCACCGAGACCATGCACGTGCTGCGGGCCGAGAAGGGCTTCATCATCGTCGGTCAGGACACCGACGCCTCGGTGACCCCGGACGATCTGAACATGGGCTGGTGCGTTGGTCGTACCAAACCGTTCTCCTGGATCGGCAAGCGTGGCATGAACCGCGACGACTGCCTGCGCGAAGACCGCAAGCAGTTGGTCGGGCTGAAACCGGTCGACCCGAACCAGGTGCTGCCGGAAGGCGCACAGCTGGTGTTCGACCCGAAACAGTCCATCCCGATGCAGATGGTCGGCCACGTCACCTCCAGCTACATGAGCGCGGCGATGGGTTACAGCTTCGCCATGGCGGTGGTCAAGGGCGGCCTCAAGCGCATGGGCGAGCGCGTGTTCGCGCCGCTGGCCGATGGCAGCCTGATCGAAGCCGAAATCTGCAGCTCCGTGTTCTATGACCCGAAAGGGGATCGCCAGAATGTCTAACGTCAACGTCTACCAACAACGTCCCGCCGACATCGCCGGGCAGTCACCGCTGCACCATGCCGGCCTGCACGAACTGGTCGGCAAGGGCCGCAAGAACGCCGGCATCACCCTGCGCGAGAAGAAGCTGCGTGGGCATCTGGTGATCCGTGGCGACGCCCGCGACACCGCCTTCTCTGGCGGCGTGCACAAGGCCCTGGGCCTGGAGCTGCCGGTGGCGCTGACCCTGGTCGCCGACGGCGACACCTCACTGCAGTGGCTGGGCCCGGACGAGTGGCTGCTGATCGTGCCCGGCGGCAGCGAGTTCGAGGTCGAGCGCAAACTGCGTGCGGCGCTGGACGGTCAGCATTTCTCGGTGGTCAACGTCAGCGGCGGGCAGACCCTGTTGGAACTGAGCGGGGCGAAGGTGCGCGAGCTGCTGATGAAGTCCACCAGCTACGACGTGCATCCGAGCAACTTCCCGGTGGGCAAGGCGGTGGGCACCGTGTTCGCCAAGTCCCAGCTGGTGATTCGCCACACCGGCGAGGAGAGCTGGGAGCTGGTGATCCGCCGCAGCTTCTCCGACTACTTCTGGCTGTGGCTGCAGGATGCCAGCGCCGAGTATGGGTTGGCGGTCGAGGCCTGAGCCGCACGCGAACCGTCCCCTCTCCCGCTTGCGGGAGAGGGTTAGGGAGAGGGCCGCTTTACCCTCTCCCCCAGCCCCTCTCCCATAAATGGGAGAGGGGAGCCATTCAGCGGAGCCCCCTACCATGAGCCGCACCCCCGACACCTGGATTCTCACCGCCCATTGCCCGAGCGTGCTTGGCACCGTGGACGCGGTGACGCGCTTTCTCTTCGAACAGCGCTGCTACGTCACCGAGCATCACAGCTTCGATGATCGGTTGTCCTCGCGCTTCTTCATTCGCGTCGAGTTTCGTCAGCCGCAGGACTTTGACGAGGCCGCCTTCCGCGCCGGTGTGGCCGAGCGCCTGGCGCCCTTCGAGATGCAGGTCGAGCTGACCCCGCCGGGCTACCGCGCCAAGGTGGTGTTGATGGTGTCCAAGGCCGACCATTGCCTGCATGACCTGCTCTATCGCCAGCGCATCGGTCAGCTGGCCATGGACGTGGTGGCGGTGGTGTCCAACCACCCGGATCTCGAACCGCTGGCGCGCTGGCACGGCATTCCCTACCACCATTTCCCGCTCGACCCGGCCGACAAGCCGGCGCAGGAGCGCAAGGTGCTGCAGGTGATCGAGGACACCGGTGCGGAACTGGTAGTGCTCGCCCGCTACATGCAGGTGCTGTCACCCGAGCTGTGCCGCAAGCTGGATGGCTGGGCGATCAATATTCACCACTCGCTGCTGCCCGGTTTCAAGGGCGCCAAGCCCTACCATCAGGCCTACCAGAAGGGCGTCAAGCTGGTCGGCGCCACGGCGCACTACATCAACAACGACCTCGACGAGGGGCCGATCATCGCCCAGGGCGTGGAGGCGGTGGATCACGCCCACTATCCCGAAGACCTGATCGCCAAGGGTCGCGACATCGAATGCCTGACCCTGGCCCGCGCCGTCGGTTATCACATCGATCGCCGCGTGTTCCTCAACGCCAATCGCACGGTGGTGCTCAACGCCTGAGGCAATCGCAGCCGCGTAGGGTGGGCTTCAGCCCACAGATTTTTTAGGTGGGCTGAAGCAGAACGCCGCCCGGCCCACCCTACAGAAGGAGTCGCAACGGAAAACGCTATTTGGTGGGCTAAAGCCCACCCTACGGTAACGATGCCACTTGTAGGGTGGGCTTTAGCCCACCAGGCGCAACGAAGAAAGTTATTGGTGGGCTAAAGCGGATCGCCGCTCGGCCCACCCTACGGAAGCCGCCCTGCCAGGTTTCACCGGTGGTTTCCGGCAACAGACGCAACAAGCTCCAGTGCAAGGCCGCGCGGCCAGTCGGTCGCGTCTTGTGTCCACAACAAGAAAGGAGAGTTACGCATGTCTGGTAATCGTGGTGTGGTTTATCTCGGTACGGGCAAGGTCGAAGTGCAGAAGATCGACTACCCGAAAATGCAGGACCCGCGCGGCAAGAAGATCGAGCACGGGGTCATCCTCAAAGTCGTTTCCACCAATATTTGCGGCTCCGACCAGCACATGGTGCGTGGCCGTACTACTGCGCAGGTCGGCCTGGTGCTGGGGCATGAGATCACCGGCGAGGTGATCGAGAAGGGCCGCGACGTCGAGCGTTTGCAGCTCGGTGATCTGGTGTCCGTTCCCTTCAACGTCGCCTGTGGCCGTTGCCGCTCCTGCAAGGAACAGCACACCGGCGTGTGCCTGACCGTCAACCCGGCGCGTGCCGGCGGCGCCTACGGCTACGTCGACATGGGCGACTGGACCGGTGGCCAGGCAGAGTATGTGCTGGTGCCCTACGCCGACTTCAACCTGCTCAAGCTGCCGGATCGCGACAAGGCCATGGAGAAGATCCGTGACCTGACCTGCCTGTCCGACATCCTGCCCACCGGCTATCACGGTGCGGTCACTGCCGGTGTCGGACCGGGCAGCACGGTGTATATCGCTGGCGCGGGTCCGGTCGGTTTGGCCGCTGCCGCCTCGGCGCGCCTGCTGGGTGCTGCGGTGGTGATCGTCGGTGACGTCAACCCAACGCGTCTGGCCCATGCCAAGGCACAGGGGTTCGAAATCGCCGACCTGTCCAAGGACACGCCGTTGCATGAACAGATCGCCGATCTGCTGGGCGAGCCGGAAGTGGATTGCGCGGTCGACGCCGTGGGCTTCGAAGCCCGTGGTCACGGTCATGCCGGTGCCCAGCAGGAGGCGCCGGCCACGGTGCTCAACTCGCTGATGGGTGTCGTGCGCGTAGCCGGCAAGATCGGCATTCCCGGCCTCTACGTCACCGAAGATCCGGGCGCGGTGGATGCCGCGGCGAAGATCGGCGCCTTGAGCATTCGCTTCGGCCTCGGCTGGGCCAAGTCGCACAGCTTCCACACCGGCCAGACCCCGGTGATGAAGTACAACCGCGCGCTGATGCAGGCCATCATGTGGGATCGCATCAATATCGCCGAAGTGGTCGGTGTGCAGGTGATCAGCCTGGACGATGCGCCGCGTGGCTACGGCGAGTTCGATGCCGGCGTGCCGAAGAAATTCGTCATCGACCCGCACAAGACCTTCAGTGCGGCGTGACGTCGTGATCTGGGCTTAGTCCCAGGCCGCTACCTTTCACGGCAAAGGCGCAGTTGTTGGCGTCGTCTTTCGGGAGCCTGCGGGCTCCCTTTTTGTTTGGTATGAGGCCATTCCGGGTTCGCCTTTTTCGCGGCTGAAGCCGCTCCTACCGCGGGAGCGGTGGTTACAGCCCGTACTTTTTCACCTTGTCGAACAGCGTGGTCTTGGCCAGGCCCAGTGCCTGCGCCGCCTGGCTGAGGTTGCCGGCGTGGCGCTCTAGGGCCGCACCCAGCAGGTTGCGCTCGAAGGCTTCCACGGCTTCGTTGAAGCCCAGCGCATTGCTATCGGCCTGGCCGCTTTTCTTGAATACCGGCAGGCCGAGGGCGAAGCGCTCGGCAACGTTACGCAGTTCGCGCACGTTGCCCGGCCAGTCGTGGGCGGTCAGCGCCGCCAGGGTGTGTCGATCCAGCTCCGGTACGCCGCGGTCGAAGCGCAGCGCCGCCAGTTGCAGGAAGTGTTCGAACAGCAAGGCGATGTCCTCACGCCGCTCGCGTAGCGGTGGCAGCTCCAGGGTCACCACGTTGAGGCGGTAATACAGGTCGCTGCGAAATTCGCCACGCTTGCCCAGCTCACCGAGATCCGCCTTGGTCGCGGCGATCACCCGACAGTCGACCGTGATCGACTGGTTCGAGCCCAGGCGCTCCAGGCTGTGCTCCTGCAACACGCGCAGCAGCTTGATCTGCAGGTTGATCGGCATGCTCTCGATCTCGTCGAGGAACAGGCTGCCGCCGTCGGCGTGTTCGATCTTGCCGATGCGGCGTTTGCCGGCGCCGGTGAAGGCATGCGCCTCGTGACCGAAAATCTCGCTCTCGAACAGGCTTTCCGGCAGGCCGCCACAGTTGAGGGCGACGAACTGCTTGCTCTGCCGGCGGCTGAAATCGTGCAGGCAACGGGCGACCAGTTCCTTGCCGGTGCCGGTTTCGCCTTCGATCAACACGTTGGCGCCTGTATCGGCGACGTTGGCGATCAGTTCGCGCAGCTGTTGCATGGCTGGCGAGCGACCGATGATGCGCTGCTCCAGCGCCTGGCGCCCGGCCAGTTGGCGGCGCAGGGCGCTGACCTCGCGGGCCAGGCTGCGTTGCTCCAGAGCGCGGCGGGCGACGTCTACCAGGCGCTCGGGGGAGAAGGGTTTTTCCACGAAGTCATAGGCGCCGTCGCGCATCGCGCTGACCGCCATGCCGATATCGCCGTGGCCGGTGATCAGTACCACCGGCAGGCTCGGATCACGCTGCTTGAGGCGGGTGAGCAGCGCCAGGCCATCGATGCCGGGCAGGCGGATGTCGCTGACGATGATGCCAGCGAAGTCCGCGTCGACCTGCGCCAGCGCTTCTTCGGCGCTGCTGACACCGATGCTGGGGATGTCTTCCAGCGCCAGGGCCTGCTGGCAGCCGAGCAGCACATGGGGATCGTCTTCGACGATCAGGACGGTGAGGCGGTCGCTCATGCTTGTGGCTCTCGCGGGTAGGGCAGGCTGAGGACGAAGGCGGTTCCGCCCTCTTCGGGGTGGCGCACGGTGAGGCTGCCACCGGCAGCGGCGGCGAGGCTGGCAGAAAGGGTCAGGCCGAGGCCCAGACCCTGTTCGCCCGGCTTGGTGGTGAAGAAGGGCTCGAACAGGTGCGCGCGGGTTTCCGGGGCGATACCGGGGCCATTGTCGCGCACTTCCAACTGATAATGCTCGGCCTCACGGCTGCCGCTCAGCCAGATCTGTCGGTCGGTCTGCGGCTGCAGGGCGTCGAGGGCGTTGCTGATCAGGTTGACCAGAATCTGCTCCAGGCGAATCTGCTCGATATTCAGGCGCGTCTCGGTGAACGTGTGGTGGATTTGCACGCGGGTGCGCTGCAGGCGCGGGTGCAACAGCAGCAGCGCCGCGTCCACCGCCTGCTGCAGCGACGCCTCGCCCTGGTCGCCGCTACGGCGGGCGAAGGCGCGCAGACTGCCGGTGATCTTGCCCATGCGATCGACCAGCTCGGCGATGTTCTGCAGATTGCTGCTGGCAACATCTAGCGCACCGCGCTGGAGAAAGCGCACGGCATTGGCGGACAGGGTGCGCAGCGCTGCCAGCGGCTGGTTCAGTTCGTGGGCGATGCTGGTGGACATCTGCCCGATCACCGCCAGCTTGCCCGCCTGCACCAGCTCGTCCTGGGCCTGGCGCAGGGTGGTCTCGGCCTGCTGGCGCTCACGCACCTCGGCCTGTAGGCGCTCGTTGCTGGCCTGCAGGTCGGCGGTGCGCTCGGTGATCTTGCGTTCCAGTTCGTCGTTGGCCGCCTGTAGTGCCTCGCGGGCGGCCAGGCGGGTGGCGATGACCTTGCGCCGCTCGTTCCAGGCGATCAGCAGAAAGGCTAGCAGGGCCGCCGCCACTGCCGCCAGCATGCCGTGGCTCATGGCCGCGCTACGTTGTTCCTGCAGCGGGCTGAGCAGGGTCAGGTGCCAGGGTGTGTCTTCCAGGCGGCGCGTCTGCAGCAGGTAGTTGGCGGGCGCGCCGGCGGTGGCGAAGCTGACCTGTTCGATACCTTCGTCCAGCGGCGAGCGGTTGAACAGCTGCAGTTCTTCTAGCGCCGCCCAGTGATATTGCAGGCTGCGCGCCAGGCGCTCCTTGGTGGCATCGTCGAGAGGACGCACGGACTTCAGGCGCACCATCGGATCGCTGGCGAGGATGATGATGCCGTTCTCGTCGCTGACGTAGGCTTCCAGCAACGCGCGTTGCCAGCGCTCCTCGAGCGCGTCGAGGCGCACCTTGACCACCGCCACGCCGATGATGCGCTTGCCCTCGCGCAGGCCATGAGCCAGGTAGTAGCCAGGCTCGCCGGTGGTGCTGCCGATACCGTAGAAGCGGCCCGGACGGCCCTTGATGGCGTCCTGGTAGTAGGCGCGGAACGACAGATCCTCACCGAGGTAGCTGTCGGCCTCGTCCCAGTTGCTGGTGGCGATCACCCGGCCGTCCGGGTCGAGCACGTAGATGGCCAGGCTGCCGCTACGTTCGTTGAGCCCCTGCAGGTACATGTTGACGTGATGACGGCGATAGGCCGTAGGCGCCAGCAGCAGGCGCGAGACGTTGCCTTCCAGCTCCAGCAGGCTGGGTAGGTAGGTGTATTTGGTGATTTCGCTTTCCACCGCGCGCGCGTTGAGCTCCAGCTGGCGCTCGCCGTTCTCGGCCAGCGCGCGAATGCCGGCACGGTCGCTGATGTGATAGGCGGCGTAGCCGCAGCCGAGCACCAGCAGCAGGAACAGCAGAATCAGCGACAGGTGATGGAACAGGCGCGGTTTCACGGTCAGATCGGCGCGAGGAAGGGCGGGCAGGCATTGCATCATAGTCCTCCCCAGACTGGCCAGATATGTGGATGTGTAGCCCGGATGCAATCCGGGAAGCCGTGAACGGTCATCCCCGGATTGCATCCGGGCTACGTCAGGCGCGACAGGTCAGTGCTGCAGGATCTTCGCCAGGAACTGCTGGGCGCGCTCGGAGCGGGCATTGATGTCGCCGAAGAACTCTTCCTTGGGGCAATCCTCGACGATCTGCCCGGCGTCCATGAAGATCACCCGGTCGGCGACCTTGCGGGCGAAGCCCATCTCGTGGGTCACGCACATCATGGTCATGCCTTCCTGGGCCAGCTGCACCATCACGTCGAGCACCTCGTTGACCATCTCCGGGTCGAGCGCCGAGGTCGGCTCGTCGAACAGCATCACTACCGGGTCCATGGCCAGGGCACGGGCAATGGCCACGCGCTGTTGCTGGCCACCGGAGAGCTGACCAGGATGCTTGTGCGCATGGGCAGCCAGACCGACGCGATCGAGTAGGGCCAGACCCTTCTTGGTGGCTTCTTCCTTGCTGCGGCCGAGCACCTTGATCTGGGCGATGGTCAGGTTCTCGGTGATGGTCAGGTGCGGGAACAGCTCGAAGTGCTGGAACACCATGCCGACACGCGAGCGCAGCTTGGGCAGGTTGGTCTTCTTGTCGGCGATGGAGGTGCCGTCGACGTTGATGTCACCCTTCTGGAACGGCTCCAGCGCATTGACGCACTTGATCAGGGTCGATTTGCCCGAGCCGGACGGCCCGCACACCACGACCACCTCGCCCTTCTTCACCTCGGTGCTGCAATCGGTCAGCACCTGGAAGTCCCCGTACCACTTGTTGACGTTCTGGATGGAAATCATACGGCTAACCTTTTTTGCAGAAGCTTGACCAGGCGTGAGGCGGCGAAGCTGATGGTGAAGTAGACCAGGCCGGCGAAGATCAGGAACTCATGGGGCTGGCCGATGATATCGCCACGCGAGCGTGCGGCGTTGAGGAAGTCCATCAGGCCCACGGTGTACACCAGCGAGGTGTCCTGAAAGAGGATGATGCTCTGCTGCAGCAGCAGCGGCGTCATCTTGCGGAAGGCCTGCGGCAGGATGATCAGGCGCATGCTCTGCCCGTAGCTCATGCCGAGCGCCTGGGAGGCCCCCATCTGGCCCTTGGGAATGGCCTGGATACCGGCACGCACGATCTCGCAGAAGTAGGCCGCCTCGAACATCACGAAGGCCACCAGGCACGAGCTGAACGCGCCCACCGGGGTGTCCTCGCCGGTGATCCAGCGCAGGATGAACGGCACCGCGAAGTAGAACCAGGTGATCACCAGCAGCAACGGGATCGAGCGGAAATAGTTGACGTAGGTGGCGGCAATGTTCGCCAGCAACTTGCTGTGCGACAGGCGCATCAGGGCCAACAGTGTGCCCAGTACCACGCCGCCGATGATGCCCAGGGCCATCAGTTGCAGGGTCATCGCCATGCCGTCCCACAGGCCCGGCAGGGCGGGAATGATTTCGCTGAAATCCATCATTTACCCCCTACGGAGATCAGGCCGGGCACGGCAACCTTCTTCTCGATCAGGCGCATGATCATCATCAGGCTCATGTTCAGGGTGAAGTAGATCAGCGTGGCCAGGGTGAAGGCCTCGAACAGGTTGGCGCTGAATTCGGCGGTCTGCTTGGTCTGCGCCAGCAGCTCCATCAGGCCTATCAGCGAGGCCACCGAGGAGTTCTTGAAGATGTTGAGAAACTCGCTGGTGAGCGGCGGAATGATGATGCGAAACGCCTGCGGCAGCAGCACGTTGCGGTAGATCTGCGGCAGGCGGAAACCCATGGCGTAAGCGGCGGCAGTCTGCCCCTTGGGCAGCGCCTCGATGCCGGTGCGTACCTGTTCGCAGACCCGCGCGGCGGTGAACAGGCCGAGGCACACCACCACCGAGAGATAGGCTGAGGTGGCCGGGTTGAGATCCTGCTTGAACCACAGCTCCAGTGGCTCGGGCAGCAGGTCCGGCACCAGGAAGTACCAGAGGAACAGCTGTACCAGCAGCGGCACGTTGCGGAAGATTTCCACGTAGGCGGTGGCCAGGCCGGACAGCCAGCGGTTCGGCAGGGTACGCATCACGCCGAGCAGCGAGCCCAGTGCCAGGGCGATGATCCAGCCAGCCAGGGCGATGGCGATGGTCCAGCCCAGGCCGGTGATGAACCAGTCCAGGTAGGTTTCGCTGCCAATGCCGGTGGACTTGAAGTAAATACCCCAGTCCCAGTTGTAATTCATGCGGGTGACCCCCGTGTGGCTAAAGCTTGGGTTGGAGGGGCCGAGCGCGCAGCAGCGTGCCCCAGCCGCGGGTGGCGGCTGTGCCCCTTATCCATCAGGAGAAAGAACCGTAGGGCGGGTGCAACCCGCCAGAGTCGTCGTGGACGATCGGGTTGGCGGGTTGCACCCGCCCTACGGTGCTGTGCTAGCTCTTGTGAAGCTGGCGCAGGTTTACCGTCAGATCTGTTCTGCAGATTTGTCGGTCGGGTTGGCGATCAGCTTCTTCAGCTCGTCGCTCATGGGGAAATTCAGGTTCAGGCCCTTCGGCGGCACTGGCTGGAGGAACCATTTGGCGTAGATGCCGTTGATCTCGCCGGAGGCGAAGGTGTCGCTGATGGCCTTGTCGACCACTTGCTTGAAGCCAGCGTCACCCTTGCGCACCATGCAGCCGTAGATCTCGAAGGATTGCGGAGTGCCGACCACGGCCCAGTCATCCGGCTTCTTGGCCTTGGCCATTTCGCCGGCGAGCAGGGCGTCGTCCATCATGAAGGCGACGGCGCGGTTGGATTCGAGCATCAGGAAGGACTCGCCGTGATCCTTGGCGGAAATCACGTTCATGCCCATCTTCTTCTCGGCATTCATCGACTTGATCAGGCGCTCGGACGTGGTACCGGCGGTGGTCACCACGTTCTTGCCCTTGAGGTCTTCGAAATCGTTGATGCCGCTGGTCTTCTTGGCCAGCAGGCGGGTGCCCACCTCGAAGATGCCGACGGAGAAGTCGACCTGCTGCTGACGCTCGATGTTGTTGGTGGTGGAGCCGCACTCCAGGTCGACGGTGCCGTTCTGCACCAGCGGGATGCGGGTCTGCGAAGTGACCAGGTTGTAGCGTACCTTCAGGTCCGGCATGCCCAGCTCCTGCTTGATCGCCTCGACCACCTTCAGCTGCAGGTCATGGGAGTAGCCGATCGGCTGGCGCGAGTTGTCGCCGAAGTAGGAGAAGGGAATGGACGAGTCGCGGTGGCCCAGGGTGATGGTGCCGCTGTCCTTGATCTTCTTCAGGGTGCCGGTCAGTTCCGCAGCGGTCACCGGGGTGGAAAGGACGGCGGCGGCAATGGCCACGCTCAGTACACGGTGGAAGGTACGCATGAATCGAATCCTCGATGTTGTTGTTGTGATGGCGCGGTACGCCACTTTGCTCATGGAAGGTCTATTGCATTCCTGCAGTGACTTGAGCAGGTTGTGTGCCAGTGCTTTCGAGGGCTTCAATAATTTGCTAACTATTTGATTTATATGAATTAAGTTTTTAACTTCAGATTGTCTTCAAGCGTTGCTCGTTCGCTCTTCCGACCATTGCGTGCGGGCGTATTCGGAAATCCGAACGACGCCCGGTGCGGTGCCGACAGTCAGTCGTGGTTTTCGCTGCGCAACTGCTCGATGCGTTTGTCCTTAGCCAGCCACAGGTCCGAAACCCAGTCCTGCACCTGCAGGCGGAAAGCCGGGTCGTTCTCGTAATCGCCCTGGTACAGCGCCGGATCCAGTTCGAGTGTCTGAATATCCATGATCACCTTCGGCACCTGGCCGCTGAGCAGGGCCCAGAACCCCGGCACCTGCTTGCCGGGATACACCAGCGTCACGTCCAGCACGGCATCGATCTGTTCACCCAGCGTCGAGAGTACGAACGCCACGCCGCCGGCCTTGGGCTTGAGCAGGTAGCGGTAGGGCGACTGCTGCTGGGCCCGCTTGGCCGCAGTGAAGCGGGTGCCTTCCAGATAGTTGACCACGGTCACCGGCAGGCGCTTGAACTTCTCGCAGGCGGCCTTGGTGATCTCCAGATCCTTGCCCTTCATGTGCGGGTTCTTGTCGAGGAAGGCCTTGGAGTAACGCTTCATGAAGGGGTAATCGAGCGCCCAGAAGGCCAGGCCGAGAAAGGGCACCCAGATCAGTTGCTGCTTGAGGAAGAACTTGAAGTAGGGCGTCCTGCGGTTGAAGGCCTGCACCAGGGCGGGAATGTCGACCCAGGACTGGTGATTGCTGATCACCAGGTAGGAGCGGTCTCTGCGCAGCTCGGCGTTGCCGCGGATGTCCCAGTGTGTCGGCGTCAGCAGGGCGAAGATGCGTTTGCAGTTCTCCGCCCAAAATTCGGCCACCCACATCACCCCGCGCGAACAGGTGTCGCGGGCGCTTTGTCCGGGCAAGACGAGCTTGGCGAGGGCGATCAGCAGCAACGGGCCGATCAGGATCAGGGTGTTGGCGAGCAGCAGGACGATGTTGGCAAGGCCGGTCAGCAGAGGGCGCATGTCGACTCCATGGCGGGCAGTGAGCGGCCATCTTATGCAAGCACGGCATTTTGCTCAAAGCTCCCCCCACTGGCCTATTGCCAGATCAGCGTCTATAAGCCAATGATCGTCACCACGGGACATCCCGCCCACGGAAGGCGCTTCAACCTGCCGGTATGCACCATGCTCAAACGGATCGCCGTCGCTGATCTACGCGTCGGAATGTTCATCCAGGAGTTCTGCGGCTCCTGGATGGATCATCCCTTCTGGAAGTCCAAGTTTGTCCTCAACTCCGAAAAAGACCTCGCTCGTATTCGCGATAGTGCGATCACCGAGTTGTGGATCGACGTCAGCAAGGGCAGCGATGTCGCCGTTGGCGTGAAGGCCGCGACAGAAGCCGAGGTCGAGTGCGAAGCCGAGGCGCGGTTACTGGCCGCTATCGAGCCGCCCAAGGTCAAGGCGCTGTCGATGGAGCAGGAGCTGGAGCAGGCCGTTAAGCTCTGCGCGCGCTCCAAGCAGGCGGTGATGGACATGTTCTGCGATGCGCGCATGGGCCAGGCGCTGCAGTTCGAACAGGCCGAATCGCTGGTCGAGGAAATTTCCGAGTCGGTGATGCGCCACCCCAATGCCTTGATCAGCCTGGCACGGCTCAAGCACAGCAATGAATACACCTACATGCACTCGGTCGCGGTGTGTGCGCTGATGATCGCCCTGGCGCGTCAGCTCGGCCTGCCTGAAGCGGCTGTGCGCGAGGCCGGGCTGGCCGGTTTGCTGCACGATATTGGCAAGATGGCCGTACCGCAGGAGTTGCTGGACAAGCCCGGAAAGCTCACCGACAACGAGTTCGCCAAGGTGCGCAAGCATCCGGAGGAGGGCGGTGGCATTCTGATCGCCAGCAAACAGGTCAGTGCGTTGGTCCTCGACGTGTGCCTGCATCACCACGAGAAGGTCGATGGCAGCGGTTATCCACACCGCCTGCAGGGTGAGCAGATCAGCCTGATGGCGAAAATGGGCGCGGTCTGCGACGTGTACGATGCCATCACCTCCAACCGTCCCTACAAACAGGGCTGGGACCCGGCCGAGTCGATCCGCAAGATGGCCGAGTGGAAGGGGCATTTCGACGAGTTGGTGTTCCAGGCCTTCGTCAAGACCGTCGGCATCTACCCGGTCGGCGCGCTGGTGCGTTTGCAGAGTGGACGCCTGGCGGTAGTCATGGAGCAGAATCCCAAGGCGCTGCTGGCGCCCAGGGTCAAGGTGTTCTTCTCGGCCAAGTCACGTTTGCCGTTGCCGCAGAGCGTCGTCGATCTGAGCAAGATCACCGATCAGGACCGCATCGTCGGGCGTGAGTCGGCCGAGGAGTGGGGCTTTGAGCGGCTCGACGAGTTGTGGAGTGGGATGGATCTGGAGGGGCGCGGCCGCTGAGGCTGTTCTGCAAAAGCCATCTGTCGTCACTCCCGCGAAGGCGTGGGCCCAGATACTTCGCAGATTTTGGATACCCGCTTGCGCGGGCATGACGATTTTTTCAGTGTCTCCCTGACGGCGTGCGGAAACGTCAGGTTAAAAAATAGCGCTTGCACGCAGCATGTTGTAACGCTTCTGGTGGAACGCGGCAGGCGCATGGCAGTCGTAGGTTCGGTCACCGCAAACGAGAGGACCTGACCTTGAAATACGCTCTGCTCCTGCTGGCCGCCGCCATCAGTCTGCCGACCATGGCCGATGAACAACCGGACCTTTACGGTCGCTACGAACTGATCAAGCTCCCTGCTCTGGGCCAGACCCTCAAGGCCAAGATGGACACCGGCGCAATGACCGCCTCGCTATCGGCCAAGGACATCGAACCCTTCAAGCGCGACGGCGAAGACTGGGTACGTTTCCGCCTGGCCGTCGATGGCGCCGAGGATACGGTTTACGAACACCCGCTGGTGCGCATCGCCGAGATCAAGAAGCGCGCTGAAGAGAGTGACGCCGAGATCAAGGAAGTCGCCTATTCGCAGCGTCCGGTGATCGAGATGCCGATCTGCCTGGGCGAAGAGGAACGCACCATCGAAGTCAACCTGACGGATCGCAGCACTTTCAGCTATCCGCTGCTGATCGGTGCCAGCGCCATGCGCGATCTTGGTGCAGCCGTGGACCCGGCCGAGCGCTACACCCGCGATCGTCCCCAATGCTGAGTTAATTGTCGCATTTCGGAAAAGGCTGATACTCATTGGCCATTACACTCGTCGAGAGTGCCCAGTATCGACTTCCTTGCCCCAAGGGGCGGCGGGCCTGCTTTTTGCTACATGCAATTCTTTGCCAGGCCTGTAGGCCCTTTAGGTCGTTGAGGTGTCGCTATGACGGGAGTACTCAAGCCGGGTGTACGGCTGCTGCAGCGTTTCAGTTTTGCCCACAAGTTTCAGCTGGTGTTCCTGTTGTTCGCGCTTCCGCTCGGATACGCGTTGTGGGTCATCAGCGGTGATTACTTGTCGCGTCTGCAGTCCGTGGACTTCGAGGTGGAAGGTGCGCAAGCGCTGGAGCGCATGGCGCAGGTGCAGCATGAGCTGATTGCCCAGCGCACCCTGCTGGCGCGTTGGAAAGGCACCGAGAATGCCGCGCAGGGGCTGCTGCAGCAGCGCGAGGCCAAGCTCGACGAGGCCTTGCAGCAGGCCGCCGAGCCGCTGCAGAGCGAGCTGATCAGTGATCAGGCGCGCCAGCATTTCCAGGCCCTGCAGGGTGAGCGCGATGGTCTGCGAGCTGCTGGGCTGACCAAGGTTCCCTTGCCCGATGCACTGGAGCGCTACCAGAAGGCGCTGTTGTACCTGATCGCCCTGCGCGAGCAGGTGGCGACCGACAGCACCCTGATTCTCGATCCGCGCCTCGACACCTACCTGATGATGGAGCAGATCACCTACGTCATGCCGCGGCTGCTCGAGCAGCTTGGCACCTTCGCCGCTCAGGGCCATGGCGCCGTGGTCTCGCAGCATTTCACCCTGCAGAGCCGGGTGCTGATCCGCGACCTGCGCCGCAGCCTGGACGAGCAACGGGCGCAACTGGTCAAGGCGCAGATCACCCTGTCGCGCGAGGCGCCGCAGGCCATGCGCCAGCTGAGCGCGCCCTTTGATGCCTCGCTCAAGGCATTCGACGACTTCCTCACCCAGATCGATCGCGACATGTTCGAAGCCAGCCCGATGGCGCTCACGCCCGAGCAGTTCGTACAGCGTGTCGAGGCGCTGGAGAGCCAGCTGCAGGGCCTGCAGCAAGCACTCTATCAGCAGTTCAGCGCCAGCCTCGGCCATTACCGGCAGCAGGCGCTGTACTCGATGATCGAGGTGATCGGCGCCTTCATCGTGCTGACCCTGCTGGCGATGTACGTGCTGATTTGCCTGAACGCCTCGATCCGCATCAGTACCAGCAACATCATCGAAGCCGCGCGTGGTCTGCGTGACGGCGACCTGCGCGTGCGCATGGAGGTCAACGGCCGTGATGACCTGGCCGCCATCGCCCAGGCGCTGAATACTGCGGTCGAGCAGATGCGCGACTCGCTGCAAGGCGTCAACCGCGAAAGCCAGCAACTGGACAGCACGGTGCAACTGCTCGGTGGTCAGGCGCGTGACGCCCTGGACGCCGTCGAGCAGCAGCAGGCGCAGATGAGTCAGATCGCCACTGCCGCGACGCAGATGGCCGCCACCGCGCAGAGCGTGGCGCAAAGTTGCGAGCAGGCAGCGGTGGAAGCGCAGCAGACCCGCGAGGTGGCGTTGAGCAGCAACCAGCGCAGTGAGCGCACCAGCGCCAGCATGCGCCACCTCAGCAGCCGTCTCGGCGACAGCGCCGCTGCGTTGCAGCAACTGCGTGATCAGACCCAGCAAATCAACCGCGTGGTCGAGGTAATCAAGGGCATTGCCGAGCAGACCAACCTGCTGGCACTCAATGCCGCCATCGAGGCCGCGCGTGCCGGCGAGGCCGGGCGAGGCTTTGCCGTGGTCGCCGACGAAGTGCGCTCGCTGTCCAAGCGCACCCAGGATTCGACCCAGGAAATCGCCCAGACCGTGGACAACCTGCAGCGGGTGGTTGGTCAGTCGGTCACCCTGATGGAAGAAGCCTGCAGCCAGGCCGACGGTGATATTGGCAGCGTACTGGCCATGGGTGATGAACTGCAGAACATCGTCGACTCGGTGCAGCGTGTCAGCGACCGCCTGGCGCAGATCGCCACGGCCGCCGAGCAGCAGGCGGCCACCGCTGATGAGGTCAGTGGCAACATCCAGCAGGTCGATCAGGCCGCCGGACAACTGCTCGATGGTGCCCAGGCCGTGAGCAGCGCCGCCGAGCAACTGCGCCGAGGCAGCGAAGGACTGGCGCAGAATACTGGACGATTCAGCCTCGAGTGAGGCTGACCGCGGCGGCCAACTCTGCTAAAAACGGATAACAACAAAAGGAGTCGTCAGCATGAAAACCGCCGCAGAAGTTCTTCGCAATAAAGCCCATGCCTACGTTTACAGCGTCGACCGTGAGGATTCGCTGCTCGACGGTTTGCGTGTGCTGGCCGAAAAGGGTGTCGGGGCACTGGTGGTGCTCTCCGGCGGGCGCCTGGTCGGCATCGTCAGCGAGCGTGACTACGTGCGCAAGGTAGCGCTGGCCGAGCGTTCGCTGCTCAACACCAAGATCAGTGAAATCATGACCAGCGACGTCATCAGCGTCGGTCCGCGTGACAGCGTGCAGTACTGCATGGAGCTGATGACCGAGCGCCGCCTGCGTCACCTGCCGGTGCTGGCCGAAGGCGAGCTGATCGGCCTGCTGTCCATCGGTGACCTGGTCAAGGAAACCATCGCCGAACAGGCCGACCTGATCCGCCAGCTGGAGCAGTACATTCGCGGCGAGATTCCCTGACCGGGCAGCCCGGATGCACGTTCATTCCCCCCGGATTCCATCCGGGCTACGGGCGAGCGGAAACCTCATGGAAGGCGCTTCGACTCTGGCATCCTGCTTCGTTCTACCTCCTGCATCCATGCAGTCGCAGCGGCGCTTGTCGTGTAGGGCGGGTGAAACCCGCCAATACCTCGCTTGACGCTGGTTCCCGCGCTCGGCAGTCTCCTGCCGTTGCCCAACAGGTGCAGGACGCCCGATGCCGCAGATACTCATAGTCGAAGACGAAGCCGCGATTGCCGATACGCTGGTCTATGCCCTGCAGGCCGAAGGCTTCGTCACACACTGGTCGAGCCTCGGTGGCGAGGCGCTGACGCTGCTGGAAAACGGCACCTTCGACCTGGCCATTCTCGACGTCGGCCTGCCCGATATCAGCGGCTTCGAACTGTGCAAACGCCTGCGCCGTTTCTCCGAGCTGCCGGTGATCTTTCTTACCGCGCGCAGTGAGGAAATCGACCGCGTCGTGGGCCTGGAAATCGGCGCCGACGACTACGTGGTCAAACCCTTCAGCCCGCGTGAGGTGGCCGCTCGGGTTAAGGCCATCCTCAAACGCGTAGCGCCGCGTGAAGCACCAGCAGCCAGCGCGCCGAGCACCTTTCAGATCGACGATGCCGCCTTTCGCATTCACTACCATGGCCAGGCCCTGAGTCTGACCCGCCACGAATTCCGCTTGCTGCGCACGTTGCTCGGTCAGCCACGCCGGGTCTATTCGCGCGAGCAGTTGCTCGATGCCCTCGGCGTGGCCAGCGAGGCCGGCTACGAGCGCAACATCGACAGCCATATCAAGAGCGTGCGCGCCAAACTGCGCGCCATCGCTCCTAGCGAAGAGCCGATCCAGACCCATCGCGGCCTGGGCTACAGTTTCGAACCGGAGGCCTGAGTCATGCCACTGGGCGTGCGCATCTTCCTCGTCTACTTCCTCTTCGTCGGCCTGGCCGGCTGGTTCGTGCTGAGCACGGTGATGGACGAAATTCGCCCCGGCGTGCGCCAGAGCACCGAAGAAACCCTGGTTGACACCGCCAACCTGCTGGCCGAGATCCTGCGCGACGAGGTCAAGGCCGGCACCCTCGGCCAAGGCCGTCTGCACGAAGCGCTGGAGGCCTATGGCCGGCGCCAGCCGCAGGCGAGCATCTGGGGGCTGACCAAGGCCGAGGTCAACCACCGCATCTACGTCACCGACGCCCAGGGCATCGTCCTGCTCGACTCCACTGGTCTGGCGGTCGGCCAGGATTATTCACGCTGGAACGATGTGCTGCTAACCCTGCGCGGCCAGTACGGCGCGCGCTCGACCCGCGAGGACCCGGAAGACCCCGACTCCTCGGTTATGTACGTCGCCGCGCCGATCAAGGACGGCGAGCGCATCATCGGCGTGGTTTCGGTGGCCAAGCCCAACCGCACCCTGCAGCCCTACATCGAGCGCTCGCAAACGCGTCTGGGCTGGCTCGGTGCCGGGTTGATCGGCCTTGGTCTGTTGATTGGCGCGGGGCTGTCCTGGTGGCTCAGCGCCGCGCTGGGCAAGCTCACTCGCTACGCCCAAGCGGTCAGCGAGGGCCAACGCGCCGAGATACCCACTGTGCGTGGCGGCGAACTGGGCCAACTGGCCAAGGCGGTGGAGCGCATGCGCACCGAGCTGGAAGGCAAGGCCTACGTCGAGCGCTACGTGCACACCCTGACCCACGAGCTGAAGAGCCCGCTGGCGGCCATCCGTGGCGCCGCCGAACTGCTCGACGGCGACATGCCGGCCGAGCAGCGCCAGCGTTTCGTGGCCAATATCCAGCAGGAAAGCGCGCGCCTGCAGAACCTCATCGAACGTCTGCTGCACCTGGCCCAGGTGGAGCAACGGCAGGGGCTGGAAGAACGTGTGGCGGTGCCGCTGGCGCCACTGGTGGACGAACTGCTGCAAGCGCAGCAGGCGTGTATCACCGCTGCCCATCTGCAGATTGATCAGGCAATACCGACCGGCCTCAGCCTGCGCGGCGAGCGCTTCCTGCTGCGCCAGGCACTGGCCAACCTGCTGGACAACGCCCTCGACTTCACCCCGCCCGGTGGGCGTATCCGCATCGCCGCCGAGCGCGATGGCGAGCGTATCGTCCTGCGCCTGTTCAACCAGGGCGAAGCCATCCCCGACTACGCCCTGGCGCGCCTGACCGAGCGCTTCTACTCCCTGGCCCGCCCCGGCGGCGGGCGCAAGAGCACCGGGCTGGGCCTGAACTTCGTGCAGGAGGTGGCCGAGCTGCATGGCGGCGAGTTGCAGATCGGTAATGTCGAAGGCGGGGTGGAAGTGAGCCTGACGCTACCCATCTAGGCTGCGCCTCTCAGCGGCCGACCTGTGGGAGGGGCTTCAGCCGCGAGCCTTTTGCACGGTTCAGCCTGAGTGAACGCCTTTCAGGTACTCCGTACGCTCGATGGTCATGCGCAACTTGCACTCCTCCACCTGAACGCCCTGCCAGGGCGAGGGTGTCGAGGAAATCCCCGTGAACTGACACTCGGCATCCCTGAACTTCAGCCATGCCCGCTGTGCCGAGCGGAGCAGGCTGACCAGTTCCGTATTCGGCCAGTTTTCGCGCAATGCTGTCTGCTCCTCTTCCGTTCGCTGGATGGCTTTCTTGTATTCGGCATTGAGCTGGTCATCGGCGACCTTGTATCGCTGAGCAACGCAGGCATAACCCGCCATAACGCCACCACCTTGAACCGTGCAGGGATCATAGTCTTCCTCTGCAGCAAAGGTTGTGCTGGAGATTAGAAGGAGGGCAAGTGAGAGAGGGAGTCCATTCATGATCGTATCCTGCGCCAGGGCGGGCTTTTCGCTTGAGTGAGATGGTGTTTCACATCGTTTGAGGACGAAAAAGGCACAGCTTGAACGTAAGACTAATTTTTGCGCACCAGCATTTCTTATTGCGGGCGACGTTGGTTTTTTGTGGTGGGGTTTGCTCTGGTTGGGTTGGCGTTACGATGATTCGGCTGTGGTACAGGTATCTACCTGCGTAGTAAGTCACGTGAATAATAAGGGGGCGACCACGATTAAGTTATACGTAAATTGTGGTCTGTCCCCTGTTATTCAAAACTTTTAGTTCGCTAGTGAATTCTTCAACGAGGCGATTTGCTCTGTTTTCTTGGGCGATGCTCATAGTGAACTCCGATAGTTGGAGTGGCCTAACGATTAAGCTAAGGGGCGGCGGCACGCCGTCCCAGCGAACGAAGTGAGCGATTTCAGCGACTTGTTAGGTTTCATCACGATGCCTGATCGGGGTTGGAATATCTTGGCAGTTCTGGAGTACGGCGTATTTGCCATTGGACTTGCCAACTAAGGAAATTGGTAGTGACGAGTCACCACCATCAAGCGATATCCTTACCTCCATTTCTTGATCTTCAAACGAGAGTAGCTCCTTAATCAAGCCGGCTATTGTCTTGCCTCTAGAAGTCCACTCAGGATTTTTCATGTGATACCTAACTATAAATAGACACCAAATGGTGCATAACCTGCGGGCTGTTTTGGTGGATAACCTTCCTGGTCATTCTTGAAGGCCTTCTCTATCTCGCGGCCTGCAGCGAGGCGGTGGGGTGTTTTGCAGTTTATACACCATGTCCGATAACTACTGGCAAGTCGTATTCAGGCGCTTCTTCTGGCGCTTCCTATTCTTCTGGGTATCGCTGCGCTCGACCCAGGCTAAGCTCTCGGGCCGCAATGATCACAACTGAAGCGGAATGCCGCCCAGCCGCTCCTACAGATCGGGTAGCGGCTCGGGTGTGAGGGCTTGCAGCGGCAAACGCAGCAGCTCCACCTGCCACCAGCTCGGCAGCAGACGGCGGACTTCGGGGCGGGCGAAGCGGTCGTCGATCAGGTAGAGCACGCCTTGGTCTTCGGGCGTGCGGATCACCCGGCCGGCGGCCTGCACCACTTTCTGCAGGCCGGGGTAGAGGTAGGTGTAGTCGTAGCCATTGCCGAACAGGGTGTCCATGCGCTGGCGGATTTCTTCGTTGATCGGGTTGAGCTGGGCCAGGCCGAGAGTAGCGACGAAGGCGCCGATCAGGCGTTCGCCGGGCAGGTCCACGCCTTCGCCGAATACGCCGCCGAGCACGGCGAAGCCGATGCCACGCCCGCCGATCTGGAAGCGTTCGATAAAGCCCTGACGCGCCGCTTCGTCCATCTGCCGTGACTGCGTCCATACCGGAATCTGCGGGTGATCGCGGCGCAGCTCCTGTAGTACCTGTTCCAGATATTGATAGCTGCTGAAGAAGGCCAGGTAGTTGCCCGGGCGTTCGGCGTACTGGCGTGCCATCAACTGGCAGATCGGCGCCAGCGAGGCGTCGCGGTGCTGGTAGCGGGTGGACAGGTTACGCACTACTTGTACGTGCAGTTGTTCGGCGCTGAACGGCGAGGCGACGTCCAGGCACTGGGTCTCTTCCGGCAGGCCGAGCAGGTCGAGGTAGTAGTGACTGGGGCTCAGAGTGGCAGAAAACAGCGTGGCGCTGTGCGCGTCCTCGAAGCGCGGGCCGAGGAAGGGCGCCGGCAGGATATTGCGGATGCACAGGGTCGAGTAGCTGCGCCCGTTACCAGCCTCGTCGCGATTGATATCGAACAGCGAATGCGGGCCGAAGCTTTCCGCCAGGCGGCAGAACAGCATGGCATCCAGATAGAAGCTGAGCAGTTCGCCAGCGTTACCTTCAGGCTGGTCGGTCAGCAGGTCGGTGATGGCGCTAACGGCTTTGCCCAGGGCTGCGAGCAGCAAGTCCGGCGCCAGCGGGTAGACCTGATAGGGCACCTCCTGCTCGCGGTGCAGTTGATCCCAGTGGCGGTCGACCCGTTCCAGCACGCTCTTCAGTCGCTTCGGCGCGTCGCGGCACATGGCCTTGAAGCGCGCCTGATCCAGCTCGGCGCTGTACATGCCGCGCCCGCGTTCCACCAGGTTGTGCGCCTCGTCCACCAGCAGGCAGACGCGCCACTGGTTGATCAGGGTGAGGCTGTGCAGCAGCGCGCCGAGGTCGAAGTAGTAGTTGTAGTCACACACCACCACGTCGCTCCAGCGGCACAGCTCCTGGCTCAGGTAGTAGGGGCACACGCCGTGGGCGATGGCGATATTGCGCACGGCCTGCTGATTCAGCCAGCGTTCCTTGAGCGCCGCGCTGCGTGCAGCCGGCAGGCGGTCGTAGAAGCCTTTGGCGAGTGGGCAGGAGTCGCCATGGCAGGCCTTGCTCGGGTGTTCGCAGGCCTTGTCACGGGCCACGTGCTCCAGCACGCGCAATGGTGTGTCGGGTTCGCGCAGGCGTTGCAGGGCATCCAGCGCCAGGCGCCGGCCGGGCGTCTTGGCACTGAGGAAGAACAGGCGGTTGAGGTGTTGGCCGGGCATGGCCTTGAGTTGCGGGAACAAGGTGCCGAGGGTCTTGCCGATGCCCGTGGTGGCCTGCGCCAGCAGATAGTGGCCGTCACGTGCGGCGCGGTACACGGCCTCGGCCAGTTGCCGCTGGCCATGGCGAAATTCGCCGTAGGGGAAGCTGAGGTTTTCCAGCGCCTGGTTGCGCGCCTGCTGGTGCGCCTGTTCCTGCCGCGCCCAGTGAATGTAGCGGCGGCAGTGCAGGGCGAAGAACTCGCCCAGCGATGCGGCGCTGTAGCGCTCGCGGAATACCGTTTCCTGCTGGGTTATGACGTTGAAGTACACCACCGCCAGATCCAGTTCCTCGAAGCCCAACTCCTGGCATAGCAGCCAGCCGTAGACCTTGACCTGTGCCCAGTGCAGCAGGCGGTGGTTGGCCGGGATGCGCGCAACGTCGCCCCGGTGGGTCTTGATCTCTTCCAGCAGGCGAAACTCGGGATCGAATCCATCGGCGCGGCCGCTGACCGTCAGCCCCTCGAACTCGCCGATCAGTGGCAGCTCGGCCACGTAATCCGGACCGCGCCGGGCGACCACGGTGGCGTGCCCGGCCATGCCTTCGGCGGCGGTGGGCGAGGGGGTGAAGCGCAGGTCGAGGTCACCTTCCTTGGCGGTGAACTCGCACAGCTCGCGCACGGCGATGCGCAGGCTCAATCGCTCCACTCCACGTAGCAGACGCTGACCGGCATGCCGTGCTCGGCGCAGAAGGTCAGCCAGCGTTTCTGGTTGTCCTGCAGGCGGTCGCCGGGGCCTTTCACCTCGATCATCCGGTAGCGTCCCTCGGCGGGCCAGAACTGGATCAGGTCAGGCATGCCGGCGCGGTTCTCGCGGATATCGGCCAGCAGGCGACGGAACCAGGCGGCCATATGTTGTGGTGGCAGACAGGCCAGGGCCTGTTCCAGGCGCTCGGCATCGAGCAGATCCCAGAACACGAAGGGCGACTGGATGCCGAACTTCTCGGCATGAGTGCGGCGCATGGCGTCGCGGTAGGTGCCGTCCTGCAGGCGCGCCAGGCAAGCGGCGAACAGCTCGCTGCGGCGGTCATGGAAGTCGGCGCGATGCAGATCCACCGGGCCGGTGTGGAAGGGGTGGAAGAAGGCGCCGGGCAGCGGGGCGAAGATCGCTTCCCAGCAGAGCAGGCCGAACAACCCGCAGATCAGCGTGTTTTCCACGTAATGCACGGGCGCATCCGGTTCGGCCAGGTGCATGGCCACGGCCAGCTCGACGCTGGCGGCGCGCGGCAGGCGCAGGTCGAGGCGATCCTCATTGAGCTTTGCCGCCTTGGCCGCTGGCGGCAGGCCGAGGCGTCTGCTCAGACGCGTGCGTGCCCGTTCGGCCAGTTGCACTTCCTCACCATTGAGCGGTGCTTTGAGCACCTGATCGACCAGAACCAGCGCTTCGGCATCGCGGCCGAGCCGCTCCAGCACGCGAATCTGTCGCTGGCGCGAGCCGGGAGCGTGGGTGTCGCGGTACAGCATCAACGCCGAATCCAGCTCGCCGGCGCGCTCCAGGTGCTGTGCCAGTTGTAGCAGCAGGCGTTGATGGCGGTTGCCGATATGGGGATTGTCGGTGCTGAACTCGCCTAGTTGCAGCAGTACCTCAGGCACGCTTTCGCCAGCGTCGAAAGCCTCGCGGCAGACACGCAAGTGCAGATAGTCATCCACGTCCTGACGGTGGCGAAAACCGCGTGAGCCCGGCGTGATAGGCACTTGCTCGTAACGGAATATCCCTAAGTCGGCCAGCACGAACTCCGACCAGTCCTGCGCCAGGTTGCCGAAGAACATCAGGCGCAGGCGGTCGCATAGCGGGCCGATGGCCAGGCTCAGCAGATGTTCGTCCAGTTGCGGGCACCAGTCGGCCAGGCTGCGTGGCTCGACATGCAGCTCGCGCAGGTAGTCGAGCAGCTCACTCTTCTTCAGGTTGCCACCTGGCAGGTCGCTGGCGAAATGCACGGCCAGTTCGTCCCTGAGCAGCAGGCCGCCGAGTTCGTCGAAGCTCAGCTCGGCGCAGTCGATCAGCCAGCCCAGCTCCAGCAAGGGCGCGGCTGCGCTGGGGATTTCGCCGATCTCGGCATAGCGCAGTTTGCTCACGCGAAAGTGCACACCCTTGCGCATCACCAGGCGCACCAGCAGCGCCTGGGTGGGCAGGGGGAGCTGGGGGAAATCCGCGACGAAGGCCTGTTCGGCGTCATCCATCAGGTCACGGTGATGGGCGTCGAGCCAGGCGAGGGCCTTGCGGAAGTTGGCCAGGTAATAGAGTTCGGGGGCGTCGAGGTTGAGCATGGGGCGAAGTTTTACTGGTTTTTTATACAGATGCCAGTGCCGTTCACCAGCTGCGATATCGAATGGACGGAAGGCGAGGGTGATGCCGAGAGATTGGTTGTGATGACTATCTGTCTGATCGATAAGCGCTTTTCCAAGTATCGATGGCATTGATTGTCACTATCCCGAGATGTGCCTTTTGCCGTTCTGGGGCGTGCGTAACATGGCAACCGTAGCCAGTTACTCACCCCCTCTCAGGAGAACGAACATGAAAAAGCAAATCCTCGCCAGCCTCGTCATCGCCGCCCTGTCCGCCAGTGCTTTCGCCCTGCCGCAGATCAACGCTCAACAGTCCGCAGCCCCTGCAGTCGCTGAAGGTGGCGCAGATCGCGTCGGCGTGAATCGTGTAGCCGAAGGTGGTGCCGAGCGTACTCTGGAGCGTTTTCGCGTAGCCGAAGATGGTGCTGATCGCGTTGGTCCGAACCGTGTTGCCGAAGGTGGTGCTGACCGCGTGGGCCCGAACCGTGTTGCAGAAGGTGGTGCTGACCGCGTAGGCCTGAACCGCGTAGCTGAAGGTGGTGCAGACCGCGTGGGCCTGAACCGCGTAGCCGAAGATGGTGCCGACCGCGTAGGTGCCAGCCGTATCAGCTGATCCGGATATCCATCACGCGGGAGCAGTCTCATGCCGCATTGCAGTTAGAAAGGGCGCCCCGAATCGGCGCCCTTTTTCTTTCACCCATTCTCCACACAATCTCCACGCTCGCCCCACACGCCTCCCACCGCCCTTGCCCAGACTCTGCCGTACCTTCACTCGCTACGGAGAGCCGTACCATGAGCCGTTCCCTGGGCTTCAAGCTTGGCGCCATCGCCCTGCTGATTTTGTTGCTGATGATTCCCCTGCTGATGATCGATGGCCTGGTCGACGAGCGCCAAGGCCTGCGCTACGAGGTGCTGCAGGATATCGCCCGCAGTTCCAGCTACCGCCAGCAGATCACCGGGCCAATCCTGGTGCTGCCGTATATCAAGACCACCCATGAGTGGAAGACCAACGAGAAGACCGGTGAGCGCTATAGCGAAGAGCGTCAGCGTCGCGGCCGCCTGTACTTCCTGCCGGAGCGCTTCGTGCTCGAAGGTCAGGTGGGCACCGAGCTGCGTGCCCGCGGCATCTATGAAGCGCGCCTGTACCGCAGCGACAGCCAGGTCAGCGGTCAATTCCGCCTGCCGGCGCGCCTGGGGCTGGGCGACGACCTCGGTTTCTACCGTTTCGAGAAGCCCTTCCTCTCGGTCGGCATCAGCGACATCCGTGGCATCAGCAACGACCTGCAACTGCGCCTCAATGGCCAGACCCTGAGCTTCGCGCCGGGCAGTGCTGACGACAACTTCGGCGCTGGCGTGCATGCACCGATCCCGGCTCTGGATGCGCAGGGCGGGCAGATTCTCGAGTTCGCTTTCGACCTGAAACTGCAGGGCACCGAGCAGCTCTCGGTGGTGCCGGTTGGGCGTGATAGCCGGGTCAGCTTGACCTCCGACTGGCCGCACCCGAGCTTCGTCGGCGAATACCTGCCGAGCAGCCGGGAGATAAGCGCCAAGGGTTTTACCGCCGAGTGGCAGACCAGCTTCTTCGCCACCAACCTGGAAGAGGCATTGCGCGGCTGCGTGGGCGCTGACCGTTGCCAGGATCTGTTCGGCCGTAACTTCGGGGTGAGTTTCGTCGACCCGGTGGATCAGTACCTGAAGACCGACCGTGCGATCAAATATGCGCTGCTGTTCATCGCCCTGACCTTCGCCACCTTCTTCCTCTTCGAAGTGCTCAAGCGCCTGGCCGTGCACCCGGTGCAGTACGCGCTGGTCGGCCTGTCGCTGGCGCTGTTCTACCTGTTGCTCTTGTCGCTCTCCGAGCATCTGGACTTCGCCCTGGCCTACGGCCTGTCTGCCAGCGCCTGCGTCGGCCTTATCGGCTTCTACGTCAGCTTCGTGCTCCACAGCTGGCGACGGGGCATGGGCTTTGGCGCCCTGCTGGCCGCGCTGTACGCCATGCTCTATGGCCTGCTCAACGCCGAGGACTACGCCCTGCTGATGGGCTCGCTGCTGGTGTTCGGCGTACTTGGTAGCGTGATGGTGCTGACCCGCAAACTGGACTGGTACGGCGTTGGTCGCAGCGCTCCGCAAGCCTGAATCCAATCGGCGCGGCGAGTGTTGCGCCCCTTCTTTGGAGGTGATCCCATGCGTCTTCTCATGCAGTTTTCCGCCTGTCTTGGCCTCGGTTTGGTGGTGGCGGTGATGATCCTGATCGGCCTGATGTTCTGCGGCTGGTTCAACCTGATCGACGGCCTGCTGCTGACCGGCAAACCGCTGGCCAGTCTGAGCCTGATGGTACTGCCGGAGGGTTTCTGGAGCGCGCTGACCGGTATTCAGGACGCGGCGCAAAACAGCACGTTGCGCTCCTTTCTGTCTCTATGCGCGGCATTGGGCCAGGTCGGCCTGCTGCTGGCGCTGGGCTTCATGCGCCTGTGGTACCGGGCATGAGCGGGCATATCGGTTTGCGCGAAGAGGCGCGTGCCGGGCATCTGCTGGCGCTGCGCATCGCCTGGTTGTTTCGCGATGCCCATCATGGGCAGTGGGCGGGCCGCCGCGTAGACTCGCGGTTCATTGAACGGGAGTACTTCAAGGATGAACAAGAGACTGACCACCGCCCTCGGCGGTCTGCTGCTGGCGAGCCTGGCACAGGCCGATGATTGCCGGCAGCAGTTGCCCACCTGGATCGAGATAGCCCACCCAGGCCATGCAGCCAGTCAGGTGCTCGAGGATGAGCGCGGGCGTTATCGGGTGGATGCCGAACAGAGTATTTGCAAGGTCTGGCCAGCGCGGCCTGAGTTGACGCTGATCGCTATGCCACTGCTGCGCGCAAAGCACGACAGTCATGGCGAGGCGGACCTGGAAGTGCTGGTGCTCAATAGCGCCGAGCAACAGGTCCTGGCACGGCTGGTGGAGCCCAATCGGTTGGATTGGGACGCGATCTATGTGGACAGGTTGGCCTTGGATACTGCGCCTTATCGCCTGCGTGGGGATGACCTGGCGTTTGCTGTTCGGATCAGCCGCCGCAACGGGTCACGCATGAATCCCTTCAGGGAAACCGAGCTCGCTCTCTACGAGTTGAAAGAGCAAGGGTTGCGCACCTTGATGGGAGGGCTGGTGGTGGAGAGCTTCGGCGGTGAACGAGACGACGATTGCACGGCTTCGTTCGGCGAGGCCAAGGGCGTGCTCATCGTTACGGACAAGGTTGGCCGCAATGGCTACCGCGACCTGATCTTCAAGCGAACTCATACTGGAAGGCGCATGGTGGCGGACGATGGCGAATGCCAGACGATCGAGGACGATCCCCGCTCCAATCAGTTTCGTATTGAGTACGACGAAGAACGCTATCTGCTGCCAATCGAGCTGGTCTCCGACCCGCACTGAGGACGCTGTGCGTAGCCCGGATGCAATCCGGGAACGGCATGACAGGCCATCCCCGGATTGCATCCGGGCTACGAGGTGACAAGCCAGGTGAACCGCGTTCAGCTGGCGCTCGGCTTTACAAACTGACCGAAATCCCCGCCTGCAGCGTGCGTGGCTCGCCCGGATAGCTCCAGACGTTCCAGGCACGCTCTTCATAGTGCTTGTCGAAGACGTTGTTCAGGTTGAGGTTCAGGCGCACGTTCTCGGTCAGCGGGTAGTAGGCCAACAGGTCGACCAGGCCGTAGCCGTCCATGTCGAAGGTATTGTTGCTGGTCTGACCCTGGCGTTCGCTGACGTATTTCAGGCCGATGCCCAGGCCCAGGCCGGCCAGCGGGCCGCCATCGAACTCGTAGGTGTCGAGCAGGTTGAAGCTGTGGCGTGGCACGTTGGCCAGGCGCGAGCCCACCGGCATGGTGGTGCTGGTGCTTTCGGTGACTTCGGCGTCGACGTAGGCATAACCACCGATCACCCGCCATTGCGGGGTAATGTTGCCGGCCACATTGATATCGAAGCCACGGCTGCGCACTTCACCAGCGGCAATGCTGCGCGTGGTATCCAGCGGGTCGCTGGTCAGCACGTTTTCCTTGACGATGTGGAACAGCGCGGCGGTCAGGCTCAGGTCGCGATCGGCCATGTCGTACTTGATACCGACTTCGTGGGCCACGCCTTTTTCAGGGTCGAAGGCATTGCCCAGGCGATCGGCGCCGCGGTTGGGCTTGAACGAGCGCGAGGTGTTGGCGAAAACCGCCAGCTCGTCGGTGAGGTCGTAGATCAGGCCGAAGCGCGGGGTGACGGCGTTATGCGCCTGATCCCAGTCGCCGCTGGTGGTGAGCTTGTCTTCGTAGCTCTGCTCGAAGCGCTCGATACGCGCACCCACCTGCGCCTTGAGGTGTTCGGTCAGGGCGATCTGGTCCTGCAGGTAGAAGGCGTAGGACTCCAGCGTTTCGGCATCATGCGTGGTAGTGCGGGTCAGCGCCGGCAGTGGCTGGCCATGTACCGGGTTGTACAGGTCGATAGGGTAAGCGCCACCACCTGGCGAGCGGATGATCAGCGAGTTGTAGTTGAACTTGTCGTACTCCACGCCCACCAGCAGGGTGTGGGCGAAGCCGCCAAGGTCGAAGTTGCCTTCGGCGTTGGCTTGGGCGTTGACGTCATTCCAGTTCAGCCAGCGTTCGTTGTAATTGCGCCCGACGCTGCTGGCGCCTGCAGGCAAGCCGGTGTAGGCGTTGCTGTTGTTCTCCACGGCGCCGCCATGGATCTTGCCATCGAGGTATTGCACGCCGCCGCGCAGGGTCCAGCTGTCGCTCAGCAGGTGCTCGATACGCAGTTGCGTGCTGGCGTTCTCGTTGGTCAGCTTGCCGGCGGATTCCTCGCCAAGGAAGCGGTCGCGCGGCAGCTTGCCGTTCTGGTTGGAATAGCGGGTGACGCCGCGATCAAGCGGGTGACGGTTGTGCAGGTAGTCGCCTTCGAGGGTGATGGTGGTGGCCTCGTCGAGCTGCCAGCGCAGCACCGGGGCGACGTTGTAGCGCTCGCTCTCGACGTCATCGCGGAAGCTGTCGCCGCCCTCGGCTACCAAGTTCAGGCGGTAGGTGAAGGTGGCTTGCTCGTCCAGGGCACCGGTGGTGTCCAGGGTGCCACGACGCAGGCCTTCGCTGTTGACCTGGCTACCGAGCACGGTGCGGCGTTCGGCCTGTGGCTGCTTGCTGACGATGTTGAAGGTGCCGCCTGGGTCGCTGCGGCCGTAGAGCATGGCCGCCGGGCCGCGCAGCACTTCGATGCGCTCGATGGTGCTGGCGTCAGGCATGTTCGGGTAGCCACGGTTGATGGCGAAACCGTTGCGGTAGAACTCCTGGCTGTTGAAGCCGCGAATCAGGAATTCGGTCAGACCCTGGCCACCGAAGTTGTTGCCACGCTCCACGCCACCTGCGTAATCGAGTGCATCTTCCAGGCGCACTGCGCCGATGTCCTGCACCACCTGTTCCGGGACCACGCTGATCGACTGTGGGATTTCATGGATCGGCGTATCGGTACGGGTCGCACTGGCCGAGCGGCTGGCACGATAACCATTCACCGGGCCGTCGGCCCGCTCGCTGGGGGCGGTGATCTGCATTTCTTCCAGTGCCAGCGGCGTGTCGTTATCGGTGCTGGCAAAGGCACTGTGACAAGTGAGAGCGGGCAGGGCGAGGAACGGTACGACCAGGCGTCGCATGGTGTGAATCCTTGGGCCGGGGGTAGGTGAGGGCCCGGGATTCTAGTGTTTTAGAGAATCATTATCAAATGCGGATTTGTCGCAGTGAATAGCTTGAAAGTTGGCGCTTCTCTACTAGCGTTTTCAGCGTTTGCAATGAATCCACGAAACGTCGCGATGCGGCTAATACCAATGTCTATCTGTCGGTAGGTGCTGGCCTGCTGCTAGCTTGAAGCTGCATCAGAATAACAATAACCGGAGGCGTCTATGACTTCTGAACAAACAAATGCCGCGGCCTATTGGAAGGCCAATGTGCGGCTCATCACCTGGAGCCTGGTTGTCTGGGCGCTGGTTTCCTACGGATTCGCCATGATTCTGCGCCCGATGGTCGCGGGAATCTCCGTCGGCGGTTCCGACCTCGGATTCTGGTTCGCGCAGCAAGGCTCCATCCTCTTCTTTATCGGGCTCATTTTTCACTACGCGTGGAGACTGAACAAACTTGATAAAGAATTTGGCGTCGAGGAGTAAGTGGTCATGAGCCAATTCGTCATCAACATGTTGTTCGTAGGTGCGTCCTTCGCGCTCTACATCGGCATCGCCATCTGGGCGCGTGCCGGCTCCACCAAAGAGTTCTACGTCGCTGGCGGTGGTGTGCATCCGGTCACCAACGGCATGGCGACAGCCGCTGACTGGATGTCCGCTGCATCCTTCATCTCCATGGCGGGCCTGATTGCCGCCGGCGGTTATGCCAACTCCACCTTCCTCATGGGCTGGACCGGCGGCTACGTGCTGCTGGCGATGCTGCTGGCGCCCTACCTGCGCAAGTTCGGCAAGTTCACCGTGCCGGACTTCATCGGTGATCGCTTCTACAGTCGCGGCGCGCGCCTGACTGCGGTGATCTGCCTGGTGATCATCTCCGTGACCTACGTGATCGGTCAGATGGCCGGTGCCGGTGTTGCCTTCTCGCGCTTCCTCGAAGTGAGCAACTCCACCGGTATCTGGATCGCTGCGGCCGTGGTATTCGCCTATGCCGTATTCGGCGGCATGAAGGGCATCACCTACACCCAGGTCGCTCAGTACGTGGTACTGATCGTGGCCTACACCATCCCGGCGATCTTCATCTCCCTGCAACTGACCGGTAACCCGATCCCGCCGCTGGGCCTGTTCGGTGACCACGTCGAGTCCGGCGTGCCGCTGCTGCAGAAGCTCGATGAAGTGGTACGTGAGCTGGGCTTCGCGGCCTATACCGCCGATGTCGACAACAAGCTGAACATGGTGCTGTTCACCATGTCGCTGATGATCGGTACTGCCGGTCTGCCGCACGTGATCATTCGCTTCTTCACCGTACCGAAAGTGGCCGATGCGCGCTGGTCTGCTGGCTGGACCCTGATCTTCATCGCCCTGCTGTACCTCACCGCGCCGGCCGTCGCCTCGATGGCGCGTCTGAACCTGGTCACCACCATCTATCCGGAAGGCGCTTCTGCTCCGGCGCTGTCCTATGACGAGCGTCCGCAGTGGGTCAAGAACTGGGAACAGACCGGTCTGATCAAGTGGGAAGACAAGAACGGTGACGGTCGCATCCAGATGTACAACGATGCCGCACCGGCCTTCACCGCGACCGCTCAGGAGCGTGGCTGGAGCGGTAACGAGCTGACCGTGAACAACGACATTCTGGTTCTGGCCAACCCGGAGATCGCCAACCTGCCTGGTTGGGTGGTCGGCCTGATCGCGGCGGGCGCCATTGCGGCGGCACTGTCGACGGCTGCGGGATTGTTGCTGGCGATTTCTTCGGCGATCAGTCATGACCTGATCAAGACCTTGATCAATCCGAAGATCAGCGAGAAGAACGAGATGATGGCAGCGCGGCTATCGATGGCTGCTGCGATTCTGCTGGCGACCTACTTGGGCTTGAATCCACCAGGGTTCGCCGCGCAGGTAGTAGCGTTGGCCTTCGGTATCGCCGCGGCGACCCTGTTCCCGGTGCTGATGATGGGGATCTTCTCCAAGCGCATGAACGACAAGGGTGCGATCTGCGGTATGGTCGCCGGCCTGGTGATCACCCTGCTGTACATCTTCACCTACCTAGGCTGGTTCTTCGTTCCGGGCACCAACATGCTGCCAAACACCCCGGACCAGTGGTTCATGGGTATTTCCCCGGCTTCCTTCGGTACCGTCGGCGCCCTGATCAACTTCGCCGTGGCCTACGGCGTATCGATGGTCACCGCCGAGCCGCCGCAGGAAATCCAGGATCTGGTGGAAAGCGTACGTACTCCCAAAGGTGCTGGTGCCGCTCTGAGCCACTAAGCATAATCCTGGCCTGACGCCATCTGTCGATGGTCCAGGGTCTGACAGACGGGCCTCCACTGGAGGCCCGTCTTTTTTCGGGAACAACCATATGTTGTGGACTTTGCTTGCCATCGTGGTGGCGGGGCTCGGCGCTGCCGGTATCGCTCTGCTGCTGCGCAAACTGACGCGTAACAAACTGCCGAAGTGGATCGTGCCGCTGTTCGGTGGTCTGGGGATGCTGGGTTATCAGGTGTTCTACGAGTATTCCTGGTTCGAGCATCAGCAGGCGCGCCAGCCCAAGGAGTCGGTCGTGGTCGCGACCGAAGCGGGCCACGTGTTCTGGCGCCCATGGAGCTACTTCGTACCGATGGTCACCGCCTTCACCGTGCTCGACAGCAAGAGTGTCGTGCGTGAGCAGGTGGCAGACGCACCAGTGGCCGAGTTCATGCTCTATCGCTTCGAGAAGCAGCACATCGACCACGTTTCGCACCGCGCCCATCTGCTCAATTGTGCAACCGGCGAGTTGTTGCCGCTGGACGAGAAGAAGCAGCCTCAGCTCGCCCAGCTCAAGCGTATCGACAAGGACGACGAACTTTATCGTCAGGTCTGTCGCTAGCGTGCCGTCTTTTCGCTGAGCGCTGCGGCGTGCGGCTGCCTTTAGCTGCCGCTGGAGCCGCGATCTTGCGTAGGGTGTCGCGGGGCCGCCTGGGCCGTGCGCACCGCCCCTTCACTGACTGGGCGCTTTTCCGCGCCCGATAGACCCAGATCAATATCCACGCCTGCCACCTGCATAGAATCGCCAGCCCCTGATTTTCGAGCTTGCGGTCATGCCCTGTTTCCCCGAACTGTTGTCGCCAGCCGGTACCCTGAAGAACATGCGCTACGCCTTCGCCTACGGCGCCGATGCGGTGTATGCCGGTCAGCCGCGTTACAGCCTGCGCGTGCGCAACAACGAGTTCGACCACGCCAACCTGGCCCTTGGCATCGCTGAGGCGCACGCGCAGGGCAAGCAGTTCTACGTGGTGGTCAACATCGCCCCGCACAACGCCAAGCTGAAGACCTTCCTCAAGGATCTGGCGCCGGTGATCGAGATGGCGCCGGATGCGCTGATCATGTCCGACCCGGGCCTGATCATGCTGGTGCGTCAGCATTATCCGCAGATGCCGATTCACCTCTCTGTGCAGGCCAATGCGGTGAACTGGGCCAGTGTCGAGTTCTGGCGCCAGCAGGGTCTGACGCGGGTGATCCTGTCGCGTGAGCTGGCGCTGGAAGAGATCGAGGAAATCCGTAGCCAGGTTCCGGGCATGGAGCTGGAAGTGTTCGTCCATGGCGCGCTGTGCATGGCCTATTCCGGGCGCTGCCTGCTGTCGGGCTACATCAACCGCCGCGATCCCAACCAGGGCACCTGCACCAATGCCTGCCGCTGGCAATACCAGGCCACGCCCGCGAGCGAGAACGAACTGGGCGAAATCGTCCGAGTGGTCGACCCGACCCTCGGCCAGGGCGCGCCGACCACCCAGGCTTTCGTGCTCGAAGAAGCCGGTCGCCCAGGTGAAGAAATGGCCGCTTTCGAAGACGAGCACGGCACCTACATCATGAACTCCAAGGACCTGCGCGCGGTGCAGCACGTCGAGCGGCTGCTGCGCATGGGCGTGCATTCGCTGAAGATCGAGGGGCGTACCAAAAGCCACTTCTACGTGGCGCGTACCGCGCAGGTCTACCGCCGCGCCATTGACGACGCGCTGGCCGGCAAACCCTTCGACCCAAGCCTGCTGGGCAGTCTGGAGTCTCTGGCCCACCGTGGCTACACCGAGGGCTTCCTGCGTCGCCATGTGCATGACGAATACCAGAACTACGCGCGCGGCAGCTCGGTGTCGGAGCGCCAGCAGTTCGTTGGCGAGCTGACCGGCGAGCGCCGTGGCGAACTGGCCGAGGTACGGGTGAAGAACCGTTTCGCCGTGGGCGATGGGCTGGAGCTGATGACCCCGCAGGGCAACCTGCGCTTCACCCTGGAGCAGCTACAGAACGCGCAGGGGCAGGCGCAGTCGGTGGCGCCGGGCGACGGCCATGTGCTGTACCTGCCGTTGCCGGCGGAAGTGGGGTTGGATTATGGATTGCTGATGCGCGATCTGTAGAGCGGCCAAGATGGATCGCCGGCAAGCGCTGTATATGGTCTGCCGACGCCGGCTGGCCAGTCCGTAGGGTGCGCTGTGCGCACCTTGAAGTTGTGAATAAGCTTCGTAGGGCCTGTTTACATGGCGTGTTGACGCCGGCGTTGGCTGGCCAGTTGGCGCTCCAGCTCGCAAAGACTGTCGATGCCTTGACGGCGCGCCTTGCTGAACAGCATCAGCGCCAGTTCAGCGGTCACCAGCGCATCGGCACTGGCGTTATGACGCTGGTGTACCTGCAGGCCAAATTCGGCGACCCACTCATCGAGCCCGCCTTGGCGTATGCGCGATTGTGGGCACAGCAGCGGGGCGATTTCGGCGACATCGAAGAAACGGTGCTGCAGGCGATAGCCTAGACTCTGGCGCAGCGCACGGGCCAGCATGCGCTGGTCGAACTCGGCATGAAACGCCAGCAGTGGGCTGCTGCCAACGAACTCCATAAAATCCAGCAGCGCCTCGGCTGGCTCCACGCCACGGGCCACTTCGCTGGGGGCGATGCCGTGGATCAGGGTGCTGGCGCTGGCCTGGTGATCAGGGCGGTGCAGGGTGCATTCGAACTGTTCGGCGAAGTCGATGGCACCGTTGTCGATCACCACCGCGCCGATGGCCAGCACCTGATCGCGGCGCATGTTCAGGCCGGTGGTTTCCAGATCGAGGACGACGAAACGCTGCTGGTGCAGCGGGCGTTCGTCGAACGGCGCCGGCGCACTCAGCGCAGCGCGGCGTTGCAGCTGCTGCTGGGTCAGGGCCGGACCGCGGCCGGTGAACCAGGTGAACTTGCTCATAGCTGATACCTCATGGCCAGGCTGCTCTGCAGGCGCTGCGCCTGGCGGAACGACTCGCGCAGAATACGCCGGTCCAGGTGGTTGAGGTGGTCGGGGTCGACCCGATTGGAGTAGGGCAGCTCGTCGCGTGCCTGCAGTTGATGCTGCTGCATGCGCGTCTGCTGAATGAAGTGGTAGGCCTCTTCATAGGCGGCGCCGTCCAGGGCCTCGATCACGCCCTTGGTGATCAGCGCGCGCAGGCGCTCCAGGGTGCCGACCGCACTGATGCCGTTGGCCAACGCGAGCAAACGGGCGCCGTCGACGAAGGGCGTCAGGCCCTGCACCTTGAGGTCGAGAGTGTCCTTGTCGGCGCCCGAACGGGCCACCACGAAGTCGCGGAAGCGTCCAACCGGCGGGCGGTGGCGCAGGGCGTTCTCCGCCATCATGCGCTGGAACAGGCTGTTGTTGGCGATGCGTCCGAGCAGCTCCTCGCGTAGCTGTTCGCAGCCTTCGTCCGGGCCCCAGATCGCGCGCAGGTCGAAATAGATGGTCGAGCCCAGCAGATTTTCCGGCGTGGCTTCGAGGACGAAGCCGGCGAAGCGCCGCGACCACTCCTCGCGCGACAGGCACAGCTCGGGGTTGCCGGCCATGATGTTGCCCTTGCACAGGGTAAAGCCGCACTGCGCCAGGCGCTGGTTGATCTCGCGGGCGATCGGCAGCAGGCGCTCACGGGTGGCGGCGGCCTCGCTGGCATTTTCGGCTTCGAAGAGGATGCCGTTGTCCTGATCTGTGTGCAGGGTCTGCTCGCGGCGGCCTTCGCTGCCGAAGCACAGCCAGGTGAAAGGTATGCCCGGATCGCCCATGTCCTCGAGGGTCAGCTCGATCACTCGGCATACGGTGTGGTCGTTGAGCAGGGTGACGATATGGGTGATCTGCGTCGAGCTGGCGCCGTGGGCGAGCATGCGGTCGACCAGCAGGCGGATGTCGCTGCGCAGCCCGGCCAGGGTCTCTACCTTGCCGGCATGGCGGATGGTGCGTGCCAGATGCACCAGGTCGACGCGCTGCAGGCTGAACAGATCGCGCTCGGAAATCACCCCGCAGAGTTTCTCGTGCTCCACCAGGCAGACGTGAGCGATATGCCGTTCGGTCATGGCGATGGCGGCATCGAAGGCGCTGGCATCCGGCGCCAGATGGAACGGATTGCGCGTCATCAGGTTGTCGATCGGCTGGGCCAGGTCGACGCCGTCAGCGACCACTCGGCGCAGGTCGCGCAGGGTGAAGATGCCCAGCGGTTTGCCGGCCGGGTCGAGCACCACGATGCTGCCCACGTGCTGCTCGTGCATCATTCGCACGGCATCACGCAGCGGTGTGTCCGGCGCGCAGCCGATGGGTTGGCGCATGGCCAGTTCACCCAGGCGGGTATCCAGCGAATACTGCGCACCGAGGGTTTCCACCGCGCGCAACTGCACCTGCTGGTTGACCTGATCGAGCAGACTGCTGACCCCACGCAGAGCGAAGTCGCGCAGCGGGTTGGAGACGGCGAAGAGTTTGACGAAGGCAAGCTTGGACAGCAGCAGGCAGAAGGTGTCTTCGGCGGCCAGGTGCTCGGTGCGCGTGGCTCGCTCGCCGATCAGCGCGGCCAGGGGAAAGCACTCGCCGGCGGTGATCTCGAAGGTGGTCTCGGTGCCACGCCGTGCGCTGTGCGGGCGCTCGCCGTGCACACGGCCCTGCTTGACGATGTAGAAGTGCTCGACCGGACCATCGCTGGGTTTGATGATCGAGTCGCCTTCGGCATAGAAGCGCAGCTGGCAGTGCTCGACCAGAAACGCCAGATGGGCGGTGTCCATCTGGTTGAAAGGCGGGAACTTCTGCAGGAACTCCATGGTGCCGTGGATGTTCTGCAGCACCGCTGTCTTGCCCGCATCGGCCATCGCGTCGGCCTTGCTCATGGGCGTGCGCCTCGCAGTTTCGGGATGTTGTCAGTGTGGCCCTGGCTGGCCGGCTTGCCCATTGCACCTAAGTAGGGGGAGAGGAGGCGTAGCCCGGATGCAATCCGGGGGCGGCATCCCCGGATTGCATCCGGGCTACGGGGCTGTGGGAGGGGCTTTAGCCGCGACTTCCCATAAAAAACCGCCCCGGAGGGCGGTTTTCTATTCGCGCAGCGTCCGCATCACAGACCGTTCTTGGCCTTGAACTCGCGACGACGGCGATGCAGCACCGGCTCGGTGTAGCCGTTGGGCTGCTTGGTGCCTTCGACCACCAGCTCCAGCGCGGCCTGGAAGGCGACGTTGTTGTCGAAGTCCGGGGCCATCGGACGATACAGCGGGTCGCCGGCGTTCTGGCGATCGACCACCGGTGCCATGCGCTTGAGGCTTTCGACCACCTGCGCTTCGCTGACGATGCCGTGGCGCAGCCAGTTGGCCAGCAGCTGGCTGGAGATACGCAGGGTGGCGCGGTCTTCCATCAGGCCGACGTCGTTGATGTCCGGCACCTTGGAGCAGCCGACGCCCTGGTCAATCCAGCGCACCACGTAGCCGAGGATGCCTTGCGAGTTGTTGTCCAGCTCGTTGCGGATTTCCTCGTCGCTCCAGCTGGTGTCCTTGGCCAGCGGGATGGTCAGGATGTCGTCAACCGAAGCCGGGGCGCGCTTGGCCAGTTCGGCCTGACGGGCGAACACGTCGACCTTGTGGTAGTGCAGCGCGTGCAGGGTGGCGGCGGTCGGCGAGGGGACCCAGGCGGTGTTGGCGCCGGACAGCGGGTGGGCGATCTTCTGCTCGAGCATCGCCGCCATCAGGTCCGGCATGGCCCACATGCCCTTGCCGATCTGCGCGCGGCCCTGCAGGCCTGTGGCCAGGCCGACGTCGACGTTGTTGTTTTCGTAGGCACCGATCCAGGCTTCGCTCTTCATGGCGGCCTTGCGCACCACGGCGCCAGCCTCCATGGAGGTGTGGATCTCGTCACCGGTACGGTCGAGGAAGCCGGTGTTGATGAATACCACGCGCTCGCTGGCAGCCTTGATGCACGCCTTGAGGTTGACGGTGGTGCGGCGCTCCTCGTCCATGATGCCGACCTTCAGGGTGTTGCGGGCCAGGCCCAGCACATCCTCGACGCGGGCGAAGATTTCGCTGGTGAAGGCGACTTCTTCCGGGCCATGCATCTTCGGCTTGACGATGTACACGCTGCCGGTTCGAGTGTTCTTGCGGCTGGTGTTGCCGATCAGGTTGTGCACCGCGATCAGGCTAGTGAACAGCGCATCCTGAATGCCCTCCGGAATCTCGTTGCCTTCGGCGTCGAGGATGGCCGGGTTAGTCATCAGGTGGCCGACGTTGCGCACGAACAGCAGCGAGCGGCCATGCAGGGTCAGCTCGGAACCGTCCGGCTGGGTGTAGACGCGATCCGGGTTCATGGTGCGGGTGAAGGTCTTGCCGCCTTTGGACACGTCCTCGGCCAGGTCGCCTTTCATCAGGCCCAGCCAGTTCTTGTAGACCACCACCTTGTCATCGGCATCGACGGCGGCGACGGAGTCTTCGCAGTCCATGATGGTGGTCAGCGCGGCTTCCATCAGCACATCTTTCACGCCAGCGGCGTCGGTGCTGCCGATGGGGCTGGAGGCGTCGATCTGGATCTCGAAGTGCAGGCCGTTGTGCTTGAGCAGCACGGCGATTGGCGCGCTGGCCTCGCCCTGAAAGCCAACCAGCTGCGCGTCGTCACGCAGGCCGCTGTTGCTGCCACCCTTGAGGGCGACGACCAGCTTGCCGTCGACGATGGCATAACCGGTGGAGTCGACGTGCGAGCCGGCAGCCAGCGGCGCGGCCTCGTCGAGGAAGGCGCGGGCGAAGGCGATGACCTTGTCGCCACGGACCTTGTTGTAGCCCTTGCCCTTCTCGGCGCCACCTTCTTCGCTGATCACGTCGGTGCCGTACAGCGCGTCGTACAGCGAGCCCCAGCGGGCGTTGGAAGCGTTCAGGGCGAAGCGCGCGTTCATCACCGGCACCACCAACTGCGGGCCGGCCAGACGGGCGATCTCTTCGTCGACGTTGGCAGTGGTGGCCTGGAAGTCTTCCAGCTCTGGCAGCAGATAGCCGATTTCCTGGAGGAAGGCCTTGTAGGCAGCGGCGTCATGGGCCTGACCCTTGCGCGCCTGGTGCCAGGCATCGATCTGTGCCTGCAGCTCGTCGCGCTTGGCCAGCAGGGCACGGTTCTTCGGCGCCAGGTCCTTGATGACCGCAGCGGCACCGGCCCAGAACTGGTCGGCAGCGATGCCGGTACCGGGAATGGCTTCGTTGTTCACGAAGTCGTACAGGGCTTTGGCGACCTGCAGGCCACCGACTTGAACGCGTTCAGTCATCACTTGCCTCACTATCTGAGCTTTACTCAATCGCCGCTTCGGGCACCTCTGAAAACGACCTGCGGGTCAACGCCTGCGCTTTCAGAGAGGCTCGTCGGAGACGGTCTGGCCGTCTTGTAGTCCGTGGCGCGGCATACTACATCAAGATTCCGGGGAAATGCAGTGGGTGTGCGTCAGACTGCGACCAAAAGACTGATTACGGTCACGAGCAGTACGCGTTGTGTTCAAAAAAGTTCGCTATTGTTTCATAAAAAATGCAAAAACGTACACGATTAATTGAGTGGGCTACTGACAACCGCGCCAATATGGCCTACGCCTCCTCGCCTATACTGCTTTTCGAGCATCTTGGAGCCCGTCATGACGGTATCTGCCGCTGTTACTGCCGACCTTGCCGATCTCACCCGTCTGTTTGCTGGCTATCTGCGTTTCTATCAAGTGCCGCGCGACGAGGCGGAGATTGCCGCCTTCCTTGGTCTGCGCCTGCAGCGCGGGGATTCGCAGTTGTTCATCGCCCGGAGCGAGCAGGGCGCCGCACAGGGGTTCGTGCAGCTCTACCCCTTTCATTCTTCGTTGGCGCTGGAACCGGCCTGGTTGCTCAGCGATCTATATGTCGATGAAAGCGCGCGCCGCTTGGGCGTTGGCGAGGCGCTGATGAATGCCGCCCGCGCGCATGCCGAGGCGACCGGCGCCTGCGGTCTGCAACTGGAGACGGCGAGGACCAATCTGGCCGGCCAGCGCCTTTACGAGCGTCTTGGCTATGTGCGTGACGAGCAGTTCTTCACCTACTGGTTGTCGCTACGCGGCTGACCTTCCCAATCCTGTGAACGAGTGAGGTAGTACATGGACCATCTGGTACTGACGGTGATCGCCGAGGACCAACCGGGTTTGGTCGAGCGTCTGGCCGGCTGCGTGGCCAATCATGGTGGCAACTGGCTGGAGAGCCGTATGGCGCGCATGGCCGGGCAGTTCGCCGGAATCGTGCGCGTGGATGTGCCGGCCGAGGCGCACGGCGGTCTGATCAAGGACCTCGAAGCGCTGAGCGCCCAGGGCATCCGCGTGCAGCTGGCGGCCAGCGGTAGCGAGCCGGGTGGGCGTTTCACCTCGATTCGTCTGGAGCTGGTGGGCAACGACCGTCCCGGTATTGTCCGCGACATCACCCGCGTGCTGGCCGAGCAGGGCGTCAACCTGGAGAGCCTGCTGACCGAAGTGGCGCCGGCGCCGATGAGCGGCGAACTGCTGTTCACCGCCGAAGCGCTGCTGGCCGTGCCGGAGACGCTGCCCCTGGAGCAGTTGCAGGCGCGTCTGGAGACCCTGGCCGACGATCTGATGGTGGAGCTGAACCTGCGCGCCGAGGATTGATATCCCCGGTATAGGTGGATCAGCCTGTGGATAAACTGGGGAGCCCCGGCGAACAGCTTAGTGCCCCGGGGTTTTTCATTGGCTGGCTAAAAGTTCAACAGGATCAATGTCTTGTGCACAAATGCCGGGGATGGATCTGTGGATAAGCCGGGGGTGAAAGACGCCGCCCCAAGGCTGGCGCGGCCTAGCGGTGGATGGATATTTTTTGTTCAGTGAAAGAGAAGCCGGTGCGCGCAGCGCACCCTACGAGGATGCTCGGCGCGGAATCGTAGGGTGCGCCGTGCGCACCGCCGGGTTAACCGTTCGAGCGCTTGCGCAGGTTCAGCCAGATATCCAGGCTGTATACAAAAAGCCCGGCCCAGATGCAGGCGAACGCCAGCAGGGTGCTCGGCGAGAAATGCTCATCGAACAGCAGGATGGCCTGCAGCAGTACCAGGGTCGGAGCCAGGTATTGCAGGAAGCCCAGCGTGGTGTAGGGCAGATGCCGCGCCGCGGCGTTGAAGCACACCAGCGGCACCAGGGTGATCGGCCCGGCGGCGGCCAGCCACAGTGCTTCGCTGCTGGTCCAGAAGCTTGCCTGGCTGCTCATCGCCGCAGGGTGCAGAGCCAGCCAGGCCAGCGCCACCGGCACCAGTAGCCAGGTTTCCACCACCAGCCCGGGCAGTGCCGACACGGGCGCCTGCTTGCGAATCAATCCATAGAAACCGAAGGTCAGTGCCAGCACCAGCGACACCCAGGGCAGGCTGCCGACCTGCCATAGCTGCTGCAGCACGCCCAGCGCGGCCAAGGCGACGGCCAGCCACTGCAGGCGGCGCAGGCGCTCGCCGAGAATCAGCAGGCCGAGCAACACGTTGATCAACGGGTTGATGTAGTAGCCCAGGCTGGCCTCGATCATGCGGTCATTGTTTACCGCCCACACGTACACCAGCCAGTTGGTCGCGATCAGCAGGCCGCAGCCGGCCAGTACTGCCAGGCGTTTGGGATTGTCGCGCAGCTCGCGCCACCAGCCAGGGTGCTTCCAGACGAGCAGCAACAGGCCACCGAACAGCGCGGACCAGAGCACGCGGTGCACGATGATTTCCATCGCCGGGACGCTTTGCAGGGCTTTGAAGTAGAGCGGGAACAGGCCCCAGATGATGTAGGCGGTAAGGCCCAGAACGTACCCGCGTTGCGGGTTGGCGGTAGCCATCGAGAATCCTTGGTTAGGCAGCTAACGGTTGCCGCGAAATTCTAGCGCTCTGTCCGCCGCCTTGTCTGTTCGTTCAGCTTTTTCCGTATACCAAAGCGCCGGCAAAGTCGTAAGGCAAACTTTACGCGGCGTGCGCAACTGTATTGGTAATACGGGGGTGGCGCGGTCGCTGGTAACCCTTATGCAATCCGGAGCCCTGGGATGGAATCGAAAGCATCGCGGCTGAAGCCGCTCCTACGGGGCCGGTGAACACCTGGAGGAGCGGCTGGGCGGCATTCCGCTTCAGCCGCGAAAGCTTCAGTGCGTAGCCCGGATGCAATCCGGGAACTGCGGTCCCGGATCTTATCGGCTCAGAACAACCGCAGCGGCTCTTCATCCAGAGCTGCCATCTGTTCGCGCAGGGCGAGAATCTGGTCGCCCCAGTAGCGTTCACCGGCAAACCAGGGGAAGGCCAGGGGGAAGGCCGGGTCGTCCCAGCGGCGGGCGATCCAGGCGCTGTGATGCATCAGACGCAGGGCGCGCAGGCCTTCGATCAGCGGCAGTTCGCGGGCGGCGAAGTCATGGAATTCCTGATAACCGTCGACCAGTTCGGCCAACTGACCAAGGCGTTCATGACGCTCGCCGGCCAGCATCATCCACAGATCCTGCACCGCCGGGCCCATGCGGCAGTCGTCGAGATCGACGACATGGAAGGCGTCGTCGCGGTGCAACAGGTTACCTGGGTGGCAGTCGCCATGCAGGCGAATCGGCGTGTAGCGCACGCGGGCGAACAGTTCATCGAGGCGGGCGAGCAGATCGCGCGCTACCGACTCGTAGGCGGGCAGCAGGCTGCGCGGCACGAAGCCGCCGTCGAGCAGGGAGGCCAGGGCCGCATGGCCGAAGTTGCCCACCGCCAGGGTTTCGCGATGAGCGAAAGGACGGCTGGCACCGATGGCGTGCATGCGTCCGAGCAACTGGCCAAGGCGGTACAGTTGCTCGAGGTTGCCCGGTTCCGGCGCCCGGCCGCCCCGGCGCGGGAACAGGGCGAAACGGAAGCCGCCGTGTTCGAACAGCGTCTCGCCATCGCGTGCGAGTGGCGCCACCACCGGGACCTCGTGTTCGGCCAGCTCGGCGCTGAAACTGTGCTCCTCGCGGATCGCCGCATCGCTCCAGCGGTCCGGGCGATAGAACTTGGCGATCAGCGGCGTTTCGTCCTCGATACCGACTTGATAGACGCGGTTCTCGTAGCTGTTGAGTGCCAATACGCGGGCGTCGCTGAGGTAGCCAAGGCTCTCCACGGCATCGAGCACCAGATCCGGGGTGAGGGTGGAAAAAGGATGGCTCATGAGCGGCTCCGCGTGAGTGGGCGCCCAGTCTACCGGCTTGCGCTAAACCTAGGGCGGGTGTAACCCGCCGTTGGCGTTATTAGTCTTGCCAGTAAGGCGGGGGCAACCCACCGCTGAAATGACTGTCGGGTTGCACCCTCCCTACAGTTGCGTGCCGAGCAGCACCTGGCTGGCGGCGAACTGCGCGCGCACCGGATCGCCGACGCGCAGGCCCAGCTCGGCCAGGCGAGCGGATTCGAGCAGGGCACACAGGGTCTGACCATTAGGCAGGCCGATGCGCACGTCGCTGGGGCCATCGCTGGCCGGCAGAATCTGTTCGATACGGCCTTCGAGTGCGTTGTGCTGTTCTGCACGGGGAGCCTGTAGTGGCTGCAATTCCAGCCAGCCAGCCTTGATCAGCGCGACCACGCTGCTGCCTTCGCTCAGTTGCAGGTTTTCCGTACTGTCATGGGTGATCTGCGCCTGCAGGCGGCTGCCGCCTGGTAGTTCTATGTCGATCAGATCGTTGTGCCCGTGGGCGTGAATCGCGCGCACGCGGCCGGTCAGTTGGTTGCGCGCACTGGTGCGTAGCATCAGGCGGCCGAGCAACTCCAGGTCGGCGTCGTCACCGGCGGCCTGCAGCAGTTGCGCCTGCAGCGCCTGCAGGCGTTGTTGCAGGGCCAGCAGGCGCTCGCCAGCGGGTGTCAGGCGTGCGCCACCGCCACCTTTGCCGCCGACATTGCGGCTGACCAGGGGCTGCTCGGACAGGTTGTTCAGCTCATCGATGGCGTCCCAGGCGGCCTTGTAGCTCAGCCCGGCGGCCTTGGCGGCGCGGGTGATGGAGCCTTGTTCGGCGATCTGCTCGAGCAGCGCCAGACGTTTCGGGCGGCGGCTGAGCAATTGGGCGATGGAATCGAGCTGCGACATGGTTCAGGCGTGGCCAGGGAGAATGCTGGGCACGGTGCGTGACTGTGCCTGGCGCGTCAAGTCAGCCATCGCCCGGCCGTGGCGTGCGTGCCAGGCAATACACATCGACGCGCAGGGCGCCGGCGCGACGCAGCAGGTGGGCGAGCACGCCCGCCGTGGCGCCGGTGGTAAGCACGTCGTCGACCAGCGCCAGATGAGCGCCGGCGACCTTGGCTTGCAGTTCGAGGCTGAAGGCCTGACGCAGATTGCGCTTGCGCGTTGCGGCATCCAACCCTTGCTGGGCGGGTGTATCGACGCGGCGCTGGAGCCATTCATGTTGCACCGGCAGGTGCAGGCTGGCGCCCAGCCAGTCGGCGAGCATCTGTGCCTGATTGAAGCCGCGTCGTCGCTGGCGCTTGCGGGCCAGCGGCACCGGCAGCAGCGCCTGTGGTCGTGGCAGGCCTTCGTCATAGGCATGGCTAAGGTGTTCAGCCAGCAGTTCGGCGAGCAGACGACCGTGCGGCCATTGCGCCTGGTGCTTGAAGCGGGTGATCAGGTTGTCGACGGGAAAGGCATAGCGCCAGGGCGCTTCCACACGGCTGAAACTCGGCGGCTTGTTCTGGCAGGCCCCGCAGATCATGCCGTGTGCCGGCAATGGCACCGCACAGATCTGGCAATGAGCCCCGAGCCAGGGCAGTTCGGATTCGCAAGCCGTGCAGATGCTGTGCGTGGGGTGATCGGTGGCTTCGTCGCAGAGTTGGCAATGGCGCCGTTGGCGTAACCAGGCAAGGTGTTGCAGAACGGTGAGGTCAAACGGAGGCATGGCGGCTCGTCCATGAGCAGTGGTGCCTGAAGTTTAGTCAGCGTCAGCGGATGAGCCAGCCCATGACGATCAGACCGAGAAACAGCCAGATCACCCCGCCGATGATCGAGCCGCGCAACAGCGAACGAGCGCCGCTGAACAGAAACAGCAGGCCGATGATCAGCAGGATGATGCTGAAAATCGACACGTCCATGCCAATGGCCCTGGCCATACCCTGGAGAAAGTCGTCAATGGCGTCGGCCATGGCGCCCAGCACGCCGGACAGCATGTCGACGATGAAACGGATGGCACGGCCCAGCGCTTCGCCGAGTCCTTCGAAAAAACCTTCTACTTGCATGCAGAACATCCTGTTGGAGGGGTAACAGGCTGTTGAAAAACTACCTGCGTTGCCATTGCTGCGTTAAAAACAGGCTCAAAATGCTCATTTACAGTTCGTAAACTCCGTTTTTTCGCCTGTTTTTGCCTTGCACTGGCTGCCTCGGCTCGGGCTTCCTGCTTCGCTCTACCTCCTGCATCCATGCAGTCGTCGCCTACGTTTTTCAACGGCCTGGTAAGCATTTGGCCTTGTGCCATGACATAAGTTCTATTGGTCAATAATTGATCATATGTAAACCTGTGTCTTTGTTGTGGTTGACAGCATCCAATCGCCACTTATGATGGCCAAAGCCTGAATGCCCCGTGTGGGCCTGACAACAGATGCCACTAAGCGTCGAAGGACTTCTCAGATGAGCGCAACCGCTGCAATCACCACCCGCCACGACTGGAGCCTCGCTGAGGTTCGCGCGCTGTTCGAGCAGCCGTTCAACGACCTGCTGTTCCAGGCGCAGACGGTGCACCGCGCGCACTTCGACGCCAACCGCGTGCAGGTCTCCACCCTGCTGTCGATCAAGACCGGCGCCTGCCCGGAAGACTGCAAGTACTGCCCGCAGTCCGGCCACTACAACACCGGCCTGGACAAGGAAAAACTGATGGAAGTACAGAAGGTGCTGGAGGCGGCCGCCGAGGCCAAGGCCATCGGCTCCACGCGCTTCTGCATGGGCGCGGCGTGGAAGCATCCGTCGGCCAAGGACATGCCCTACGTGCTGGAAATGGTCAAAGGGGTGAAAAAGCTCGGCCTGGAAACCTGCATGACCCTCGGTCGCCTCGACCAGGAGCAGACCCAGGCGCTGGCCGAAGCAGGGCTGGACTACTACAACCACAACCTCGATACCTCGCCGGAGTTCTACGGCAACATCATCACCACCCGCACCTACGGCGAACGCCTGCAGACCCTGGCCTACGTGCGCGAGGCGGGGATGAAGATCTGTTCCGGCGGCATCCTCGGCATGGGCGAGTCGGTGGACGATCGCGCAGGGCTCTTGATCCAACTGGCGAATCTGCCGGAGCACCCGGAAAGCGTGCCGATCAACATGCTGGTCAAGGTCAAGGGCACGCCGCTGGCCGAGGAGAAGGACGTCGATCCGTTCGACTTCATCCGTACCCTGGCCGTGGCGCGAATCATGATGCCCAGGTCCCACGTGCGTTTGTCCGCCGGCCGCGAGCAGATGAACGAGCAGATGCAGGCCCTGGCCTTCATGGCCGGCGCCAACTCGATCTTCTACGGCGAGAAGCTGCTGACCACCGCCAACCCGCAGGCGGACAAGGACATGGCCCTGTTCAAGCGCCTTGGCATCAAACCCGAAGAGCGCGAAGAGCATGCCGATGAGGTGCACCAGGCGGCCATCGAGCAGGCGCTGGTCGAGCAGCGCGATTCCAAGCTGTTCTACAACGCCGCGTCGGCCTGATTCCTTTTATGTAGGAGCGAGCTCTGCTCGCGAATGACCTCCTGCACTGGTTTTTCGCTCGCGACGCTCGCTCCTACGGGAAACGTGCATGAGTTTCGATCTCGCTAGCCGCCTGGCCGAGCGTCAGGCCGCCGATCTGTTCCGCCAACGCCCGCTGTTGCAGACCCCGCAGGGCCCGCAGGTGCGAGCCGATGGTCATGAGCTGCTGGCTTTCTGCTCCAACGATTACCTCGGTCTGGCCAATCACCCCGAGGTGATCCGCGCCATGCAGCAGGGGGCTGAGCAATGGGGCGTCGGCGGCGGCGCATCGCATCTGGTGATCGGCCACAGCACCCCGCATCACGAGCTGGAGGAGGCCCTGGCCGAGTTCACCGGTCGGCCGCGTGCGCTGTTGTTCTCCACCGGTTACATGGCCAACCTGGCGGTCGTCACCGCCTTGCTCGGGCAGGGCGACAGCGTACTGCAGGATCGTCTCAACCACGCCTCGCTACTCGATGCCGGCCTGCTCTGCGGCGCGCGTTTCTCTCGCTACCTGCACAACGATACAGTGAGCCTGGCCAACCGCCTGCGCAAGGTCACTGGCAACTGCCTGGTGGTCACCGATGGCGTGTTCAGCATGGACGGCGATTTGGCCGATCTACCGGCCCTGTGCGCCGAGGCGCGTGCCGCTCAGGCCTGGGTGATGGTCGATGATGCCCATGGTTTCGGCCCGCTGGGCGACACCGGTGGCGGCATCGTCGAGCACTTCGGTCTGGGTCAGGATGACGTGCAGGTGCTGGTCGGCACACTGGGCAAGGCCTTTGGTACCGCCGGCGCCTTCGTCGCCGGCAGCGAGGAGCTGATCGAGACGCTGATCCAGTTCGCCCGGCCCTACATCTACACCACCAGCCAACCACCGGCGGTGGCCTGTGCCACGTTGAAGAGCCTGGAGCTGCTGCGCCGCGAAAGCTGGCGCCGCGAACACTTGCAGCGGTTGATCGCCCGTTTCCGTCAGGGCGCCGCCGAGATCGGCCTGAGCCTGATGGACAGCCCCACCCCGATTCAGCCGATTCTGGTGGGTGACAGCGCACGCGCGCTCAAACTGTCTGCGCTGCTCAAGGATCGCGGCCTGCTGGTCGGCGCCATTCGCCCACCGACCGTACCGGCTGGCAGCGCCCGTTTACGTGTGACCCTGTCCGCTGCGCATAGCGATGCGCAGCTCGAACTGCTACTCGAGGCGCTGGCCGAGTGCTGGCCGCAGGTGCAGACCGATGCGTGAGACGCTGATTCTATTGCCGGGCTGGGGCCTGGACGGCACCTTGCTGCAACCGCTGGCCAAGGCGTTGAGTGGCGACATGCAGGTGCAGGTACCAGCCCTGCCGCGACTGAACAGTGCGGCGGCGGCCGATTGGCTCGACGAGCTGGATACGCGTTTGCCGCATGATTGCTGGCTGGCCGGCTGGTCACTTGGCGGCATGCTGGCCGCTGCCCTGGCGGTACGGCGCGGCGAGCGTTGTCGTGGCCTGATCACCCTGGCCAGTAACGCCTGTTTCGTCGCCAGCGATACCTGGCCGACGGCCATGCCGGCACAGACCTACGCCGCCTTCTATGAGGGCTGTCAGGAGAACGCCGGCGCTACCCTCAAGCGTTTCGCCATGCTCTGCGCCCAGGGCTGCGCTGACACGCGCGCTCTGTCACGACAGCTGCAGAACCATCTGGCGTCCAGCGACGAACCCTCCTTGCTGGCCGGGCTGCGCTTGCTGGCGAGTCTGGACAATCGCGCTGCGCTGGCGGCGTACACCGGGCCGCAATTGCACCTGCTGGCCGAGCAGGACGCTCTGGTGCCGGCAGCGGCGGGTGACGCGCTGCTGGCGCTGTTGCCAACGGGTGAGGTGGACGTGCTGGAAGCTTGTGGTCACGCCTTCGTACTTGACCAGGCGGATGCTCTGGCGGCCTTGATGCTCGATTTCATCCGCGAGGCCAATGATGTCTGAGCTGCGTGGGGTGCGTGGTACGGACCCGCTCTACCAATCCCTTGCTGCGCACGATGCACCCTACGGTGATGCGGCGTTGCCGGACAAACGTCAGGTCGCGGCATCCTTTTCCCGCGCGGCGGAAAGTTACGATGCAGTGGCCGAGCTGCAACGCAATGTTGGCACGCAACTGTTGGCGCGGTTGCCGACCTCGCTGCGGCCACGTCGTTGGCTGGACCTGGGTTGCGGCACAGGTTATTTCACCCGAGCCCTGGCCGAGCGTTATGCACAAGGCGAAGGGCTGGCTGTGGATATCGCCGAGGGCATGCTGCGCCACGCCCGCCCGCAGGGCGGTGCTGCACATTTCATCGCTGGCGATGCCGAGGCTCTGCCGCTGCAGAGCGACAGCGTCGACCTGTTGTTCTCCAGCCTGGCGCTGCAATGGTGTGCCGACTTCCCGCGTGTGCTGAGCGAAGCGCAGCGGGTGTTGCGCCCCGGTGGTGTGCTGGCGTTCTCCAGCCTGTGCGTCGGTACCCTGCAGGAGCTGCGTGACAGTTGGCTGGCGGTCGATGGTTTCGTCCACGTCAATCGTTTTCGCCGCTTCGAGGATTACCAGCAGCTGTGCGCGGCAAGCGGCCTGCAGCCGCTGACGCTACAGCGTCAGGCCGAGGTGCTGCATTTCCCGGATCTGCGCAGCCTGACCACCTCACTCAAGGACCTCGGCGCGCACAACCTCAATCCGGGGCGACCGGGCGGATTGACCGGGCGCTCACGCATTCGTGCGCTGATCGAGGCTTACGAGCGTTTTCGTCAACCTCAAGGACTGCCGGCGACCTACCAGGTGGTGTACGGCGTGCTGCAGAAACCTTCATAGGCGCGAGCCTCGCTCGCCAACACGCTTCGCGAGCAAAGCTCGCTCCCACGGGAAGATCAGATGACCCAAGCCTACTTCGTCACCGGAACGGATACCGAAATCGGCAAGACCACTATTGCCGCTGGTCTGCTCCATGCGGCGCGCCAGCAGGGTCTGAGCACCGTAGCGGCCAAGCCGGTCGCTTCCGGTTGCATGCGAACCGCCGATGGGCTGCGCAACGACGACGCGCTGGCTTTGCTCGCCCAGTGTTCGTTGCCGCTGCGCTATGAAGAGGTCAACCCGCTGGCCTTCGAGCCGGCCATTGCCCCGCACCTGGCGGCACGCGAAGTGGGCGTCAAACTGGATGTCGCCAGTCTGCTGCCGCCAGTACGGGCGATCCTGGCCAAGGGCGCGGACTTCTCTCTGGTGGAGGGCGCAGGCGGCTGGCGCGTACCGCTGGCCGGCGAGGAAAACCTGTCAGACCTGGCGATGGCGCTGGGCATTCCGGTGATTCTGGTGGTGGGTGTGCGCCTGGGTTGCATCAACCATGCATTGCTCAGTGCCGAAGCCATCGAGCGGGACGGGCTCAGGCTGGCCGGCTGGGTGGCCAATATCGTCGAGCCGAAGACCTCACGCCTGGAAGACAATCTCGCCACCCTCAGCGAGCGGCTGCCAGCACCCTGTCTGGGGCGTGTGCCGCACCTGGGCAAAGCGACGGCCGCGGCGGTGGCGCAGCACCTCAATCTCGAGTTGTTGGCAGACTGGTAATAAACAGTAAAGTGACCATAGCCTTTTGCCTGTACGTTTTTTAGCCGTTTTCTGCTTCAATACACGCCATTAGGTTCTATATCCCTCTGGGGGCTGCCGATGGAAATCTCCGCCAACGCATTCAATTCGGGTTTGAACGGTATTCAGGCCGGGCAACGCCGTGTCGAGCAGGCAGCCGCTGATATCGCCAGCAACACCATCAACCCTTCTCAGCAGACCACGCAGACTCCGCCGCAGAATCAGGTCAACCCGAGCTCGCAGGTTGCCGAGCGTAGCCGTCCCGACCTGACCGAAAGCCTCGTTGCACTGCGTGTCGGTGAAAACGAAGTGCGCGCCAATGCGCGCGTCGTCGACACGGCTGACGAGGTGCTGGGCACCCTGATCGATACCCGCGCTTAAGTCGTCTCACCGCGGCCGCGCGGATGCGGCCAGCGGAGGGGCAGGAGGGCGCTCATGCAGATCGGCAGTAGCCTGCCACCATTCACTCCCGCGCCGTCCGCCAGTTCGGCGAGACCGCTGTCGTCCGATGTTTCCCCTGATATTGCCCGTGCCGACCAGGCGCCCGTCGCCGCGCCACAGGAGCAACAGGCCGACTCCGCTGCTTCCGGCCGAGAGGAGGCGGATCGCGATACCAATTCATCGACACCTGCAGGCGAGGCCGAGCCAAGCCCCCAGGAGCAGCGCCAGCAGCAGCTGGAAATCGCCGATCTCGTGCAGCGTGACCGCGAGGTGCGCACCCACGAGCAGGCGCACGCGGCCGTGGGTGGGCAATACGCCGGTGCGCCCACCTACAGCTTCAAGCGCGGCCCTGATGGGCAGCGTTACGCCGTTTCCGGCGAAGTCAGCATCGATACCGCTCCCATCCCCAATGATCCCGAAGCGACGTTGCGCAAGATGGAAATCGTCCTGCGCGCAGCACTCGCACCCATCGAACCTTCCCCGCAGGACCTGCGTGTAGCTGCTCTGGCTCAGGCGCAGGCGGCGCAGGCGCGCGTCGAACTAGCCGAGCAGCGGCGAGAGGAAGCCACCAACGCCGTCGAGCAGCGCAAGGCACGTGAAGAAGCCAGACAAGCGGATGAGCAGCCCGCCGAGCAGTCGCAGCAGGCTTTGCCGCCAGCGCCTAATCTTGATCTGTATCGGCGTCTGGGTGAGTTGCCAGCGCCGGAGCCTCGCATCGATCTGGTCGCGTAGCCGGCCGATTGGCAGCGCTTGACAAGGGGTTGGCGTAAACGTATGTTTCAAACGCCTGTTTGATTGCTTCGGCCGCAGCCTCGTGGCCAGGCAGCCGGGAGTGATCCCGAGAGCGACCGCCAAGACGGTCACCCCAACTACTAGGAATCCACCGCAGAGGTTTACCGTTATGCCTGACTACAAGGCCCCCTTGCGTGACATTCGTTTCGTTCGTGACGAGCTGCTGGGCTATGAAGCGCACTACCAGAGCCTGCCTGGCTGCCAGGACGCCACTCCGGACATGGTCGACGCCATCCTCGAAGAAGGCGCCAAGTTCTGCGAGCAGGTGCTGTCGCCGTTGAACCGTGTGGGTGACACCGAGGGCTGCACCTGGAGCGAATCCGGCGTGAAAACCCCGACCGGCTTCAAAGAGGCCTATCAGCAGTTCGTCGAAGGCGGCTGGCCGAGCCTGGCGCATGACGTCGAGCACGGCGGCCAGGGTCTGCCGGAATCCCTCGGTCTGGCCATCAGCGAGATGGTCGGTTCGGCCAACTGGTCCTGGGGCATGTACCCGGGCCTGAGCCATGGTGCGATGAACACCATCGGTGCTCACGGTACCGACGAGCAGAAGCACACCTACCTGACCAAGCTGGTTTCCGGCGAGTGGACCGGCACCATGTGCCTGACCGAGCCGCATTGCGGCACCGACCTGGGCATGCTGCGCACCAAGGCCGAACCGCAGGCCGACGGCAGCTACAAGGTTTCCGGCACCAAGATCTTCATTTCCGCTGGTGAGCACGACATGGCCGACAACATCGTCCATATCGTTCTGGCCCGCCTGCCCGATGCACCGGCCGGTACCAAAGGTATCTCGCTGTTCATCGTGCCGAAGTTCCTGCCCAACGCCGAAGGCGGCGTAGGCGAGCGCAACGCCGTTTCCTGCGGTTCCATCGAGCACAAGATGGGCATCCACGGTAACGCCACCTGCGTGATGAACTTCGACGGCGCCACCGGCTACCTGATCGGCCCGGCCAACAAAGGCCTGAACTGCATGTTCACCTTCATGAACACCGCTCGTCTGGGTACCGCGCTGCAAGGCCTGGCCCATGCCGAAGTCGGCTTCCAGGGTGGCATCAAGTACGCTCGCGAGCGTCTGCAGATGCGTTCGCTGACTGGCCCGAAAGCGCCGGAAAAAGCCGCTGACCCGATCATCGTGCATCCGGACGTACGCCGCATGCTGCTGACCATGAAGGCGTTCGCCGAAGGCAACCGCGCCATGGTTTACTTCACCGCCAAGCAGGTGGACATCGTTCAGCACAGCCAGAACGAAGAAGAGAAGAAAGCCGCCGACGAACTGCTGGCCTTCCTGACTCCGATCGCCAAGGCATTCATGACCGAAGTGGGCTTCGAAGCCGCTTCCCACGGCATGCAGATCTACGGCGGCCATGGCTTCATCAGCGAGTGGGGCATGGAGCAGAACCTGCGCGACTGCCGCATCTCCATGATGTACGAAGGCACCACCGGCGTTCAGGCGCTCGATCTGCTGGGCCGCAAGGTGCTGATGACTCAGGGCGGCGCCCTGAAGAACTTCACCAAGATCGTGCACAAGTTCTGCCAGGCCAACGAAGGCAACGACTCCGTCAAGGAATTCGTCGAGCCTCTGGCCAAGCTGAACAAGGAGTGGGGCGACATCACCATGAAGATCGGCATGGCCGCGATGAAAGATCGCGAGGAAGTCGGTGCCGCCTCCGTGGACTACCTGATGTACTCCGGCTACGCCTGCCTGGCCTACTTCTGGGCCGACATGGCGCGTCTGGCTGCCGAGAAGCTGGCTGCCGGTACTGATGACGAGGCTTTCTACAAGGCCAAGTTGCAGACCGCTCGCTTCTACTTCGCGCGCATCCTGCCGCGCACCCGTACGCATGTCGAAGCCATGCTGTCGGGCGCCAGCAACCTGATGGAGATGGACGAAGAGCACTTCGCTCTGGGCTTCTAAGACTGGCTCTGAGCCATCTCTTTCGGTTGAATCACAACGCCGCCCCTCGGGGCGGCGTTGTCGTTTTTGCGCCGGGTACTGAAGGGAATGTCGCATCCTGTCGCTGTTTTCAACAGGCGAAGCAGGCAGAATGCCTTCATCTCTCGCCCAGGATGTCAGCGTGATCCGTCCGGCCAATCTGCGCCTCAGTCACTTCTTCTCGTCGCTGCCTTTGCTGGCCGGTGGGATAGTGGCTGCTCTGCTGCCAGGGCTGAGCGAGTTCTTCATCTCCCTGTTCAATGTATTGCCGACGCTGCTGTTGTTGCTCGGCGGTGCGTTCTGTCTGGTCTATGGCCGTCAGCGCGAGGTGTTTCTGCTGCTGGTGCTGTATGTCGGCTACTTCCTGCTGGATATCCAGGTCGATCACTTCCGTGACAATGGCCAGATACGCGACGATGCGGCTCTGGTCTTCCATCTGACCTGTCTGTTGCTACCGCTGCTCTATGCCCTCTACGGCTGCTGGGAGGAGCGCTCGCACCTGGCGCAGGACATGCTCGCCCGCGCCCTGGTGCTGCTGGCGGTCAGCGCGGTGGCCTTTGGTCTGGCGCGCCGTTATCCACAGGGTATCGCCGACTGGCTGGCACAGATTCACTGGCCGTCGCTGCATGGTGCCTGGATGAACCTGGCGCAACTGGTCTATCTGGCGTTCCTGCTCGCTTTCATCGCGCTGTCAGTGCAGTACCTGCGCAAGCCCAGGCCGCTGCACGCGGCGCAATTGGTGGGGCTGTGCGGTCTGCTGTGGATGTTGCCGCAGGTGTTCATCCTGGCCAACGCGTTGCAGGTGATGATCAGCATGGTGATGCTCATGCTGGTGGCTGCAGTGGCGCACGAGGCCTACCAGATGGCCTTTCGTGACGAGCTCACCGGGCTGCCTGGGCGGCGGGCGCTCAACGAGCGCCTGCAGCGCCTGGGGCGTGATTATGTGATCGCCATGGTCGACGTCGATCACTTCAAGAAATTCAACGATACCCACGGCCATGATGTCGGCGACCAGGTGCTGCGCCTGGTCGCCGGTCAGCTGCGCAAGGTTGGCGGTGGCGGCAAGGCCTACCGCTATGGTGGTGAGGAGTTCACCTTGCTGTTTCCCGGCAAGAGCGTGGAGCAATCCCTACCGCACATCGAGGCAGTGCGTATGGCCATCGAGCAGTACCGCATGCAACTGCGCGACCCGCAAAACCGCCCGCGTGATGACCGTGAAGGCAAGCAGCGCCGGGCTGGCAAGGCAGCCAGCGAGGTGTCGGTGACCGTGAGCATGGGCGTCGCCGAGCGTCAGGCCGAGCAACGCACGCCGCAGGAAGTGATCAAGGAGGCGGACAAGGCGCTGTACAGCGCCAAGGCCGCGGGGCGCAATTGCATCCGTAGCGCCGGCCAGCGTCGCGGGGCTGTGAAGCTGGCCTCCGGGCGCGAATAGCTGCACTGGCAGACGAGCGGTCAGCAGGGGTTTTCCTTGCCCTCAGTCAATCAGATAGTTAGTGACCAGATGTGAATTGCTGGTCACAACAAGACCCTATGTGTCTATAAAGTTGTTCAAGTAAACTCGGCCCTCTCACGTAAGTCCGTTTTCGAGGATGTGTCATGGCCGATTACAAAGCCCCCCTGCGCGACATGCGCTTCGTGCTCAATGAAGTATTCGAAGTCTCCAAGCTCTGGGCCGAGCTGCCGGCCCTGGCCGAGGTGGTCGATGCCGATACCGCCAGTGCCATCCTGGAAGAAGCTGGCAAAGTCACCGCCGGCAGCATCGCCCCGCTGAACCGTAGCGGTGACGAAGAGGGCTGCTCCTGGAACAACGGCGCGGTGAAAACCCCGGCCGGTTTCCCCGAGGCCTACCAGACTTACGCCGAGGGTGGCTGGGTCGGTGTTGGCGGTTCGCCGGAGTTCGGCGGCATGGGCATGCCCAAGGTGATCGGCGCTCAAGTCGAGGAGATGGTCAACTCGGCCAACCTGTCCTTCGGTCTGTACCCGATGCTCACCGCCGGCGCCTGCCTGTCGATTCTCAACCACGCCAGTGAAGAGTTGAAGGCGCAGTACCTGCCGAACATGTACGCTGGCGTCTGGGCCGGTTCCATGTGCCTGACCGAGCCGCACGCCGGCACCGACCTGGGCATCATCCGCACCAAGGCCGAACCCCAGGCAGATGGCAGCTACAAGATCAGCGGCACCAAGATCTTCATCACCGGTGGTGAGCACGACCTGACCGAAAACATCATCCATCTGGTGCTGGCCAAGCTGCCGGACGCGCCGGCGGGCCCGAAAGGCATTTCGCTGTTCATCGTGCCTAAAGTGATGGTCAATGCCGACGGTTCACTGGGTGAGAAGAACGCGCTGGGCTGTGGCTCCATCGAGCACAAGATGGGCATCAAGGCTTCGGCCACCTGCGTGATGAACTTCGACGGCGCCACCGGTTACCTGGTCGGCGAAGTGAACAAGGGCCTCAATGCCATGTTCACCATGATGAACTACGAGCGCCTGGGCGTTGGCATCCAGGGCCTGGCCCTGGGCGAGCGCAGCTACCAGAGCGCCATCGAATACGCCCGCGAGCGTATTCAGAGCCGCGCGCCGACCGGCCCGGTGGCCAAGGACAAAGCCGCCGACCCGATCATCGTGCATCCGGACGTGCGCCGCATGCTGCTGACCATGAAGGCGCTGAACGAGGGTGGTCGCGCCTTCTCCAGCTACGTCGCCATGCAGCTCGATACCGCCAAGTACAGTGAGGACAAGGACACCGCCAAGCGCGCCGACGAGCTGGTCGCCCTGCTGACGCCGGTGGCCAAGGCCTTCCTCACCGACATGGCGCTGGAAACCACGGTGCATGGCCAGCAGATCTTCGGCGGCCACGGCTTCATTCGCGAATGGGGCCAGGAGCAGCTGGTGCGTGACTGCCGCATCACCCAGATCTACGAAGGCACCAACGGCATCCAGTCGCTGGACCTGATGGGGCGCAAGATCGTTGGCAGCGGCGGCAGCTTCTACAAGCATCTGGCCGACGAGATCAAGGCCTTCGTCGCTTCGGCCGATGCCAATCTCGACGAGTTCACCAAGCCGCTAGCGGCGGCTGTGCAGAACCTGGATGAGCTGACCGCCTGGGTACTGGACCGTGCCAAGGGCAACCCCAACGAGATCGGTGCGGCCTCGGTGGAGTACCTGCACGTGTTCGGCTACACCGCCTATGCCTACATGTGGGCCTTGATGGCGCGTGCCGCGCTGGGCAAGGAAGGGCAGGACGAGTTCTACGCCAGCAAGCTGGGTACCGCGCGCTTCTACTTCGCCCGCCTGCTGCCGCGCATTCACTCGCTGAGTGCGTCGATCAAGGCCGGTAGCGAGTCGCTGTATCTGTTGGATGCTGCGCAGTTCTGATCCTGTGTGGTGCGTACGCAAGCCCCGGCCTGAGTGCCGGGGCTTGTGCATTTACAGGGTCAGAAAATCTCGTACGGGAACTCGATGATCAGGCGAACCTGATCTGAGGACACGTCGGACTTGCCGTTGCCGATACGGTGGGTGGCCTGACGCAACTTGAAGGACAGGTCCTTGGCCGGGCCACTCTGCACCACATAGCCCACGGCGAGATCACGTTCCCAGTGGTCTTCGCTGTCAGCGTAATAGGCGTAGGGGCTGCTCGGATCCATCTTGCTGCCATCGACGTCGGTACCACGGATGTAGCGGGCGTGGAAGGTCAGACCGGGCACGCCATAGCTGGCCATGTTGAGGTCGTAGAACAGACCCCAGGAGCGTTCGTTCGGGCCGTTGAAATCCACCAGTTGCGAGGAGTTGGCCAGGTAGATGGAATCATGGAAAGTGCCTGGCCCCATGCCCAGGTAGTCGAATGGCTGGTCGCCATTGATGCGTTGGTGAGTAACCTTGAAGGTGTGCGCGCCGACGGTGTAAGCGGCGGCGAACGACCAGGCGGTGACGCCGATCTCGCCGGCCAGCTTGCGACCTTCGTCATTCGAGCGATAGATGTTGAAGTCGAAGTTCAGACTCTGATCGTCACTCAGCGAGTAGGTGTAGTTGGTGTTGGCGTAGTACTGACGCCAGATGTCCTTGTACTCCGAGCCATAGAGGCTGACGCTGAGGTTGTCGGTGATGGCGTAGTTGCCGCCGACGAAGTCCACGGTATTCGTGCTGACGCCAGCGTAGGATGCGTAGAAATCATCGTCGTTGTTTGTGCTGTTGAAGTCCTTGGAGGCGGTCATGTGTCCGGCTTCGAGGTCCAGGCCTGCCCACTCTGAACTGGTCAGCCAGAATCCGGTAGCGGTGCCCGGAACCAGGCGCGCATCGGCCGGTGCGAAAACCGGGTTGTAAGGACGCAGGTTGTTGCCATAACGCAGTTCGGTGTTGGACAGGCGCATCTTCACCGAGGCGCCGGCAGAGCCTGCTGCGTCCTTGGTGCCTTCGCCATCCGGTACCAGTACGCCCGCCTGCCCAGAGTATCCACGACCACCATCGAGCTTGATCGCCGAATAGGCGCTTAGGTCGACGCCGAAGCCAAGGGTGCCCTGGGTATAGCCGGAGGTGTAGTCGAGGCGAAAACCTTGGCCCCATTCGCGCCGGTCATCAGCGCCGCCATGGCGGTCGTGATTCCAGTAGAGGTTGCGGGTCATGAACTTCAGGTGGCTGTCTTCGATGAAACCCTGGCTTTCGGCCTGACTGGCCAAGGCCAGTGGTGCCCCCGTTGCGGTGCTGATGGCCAGGGCCAGTAGTGTTTTTCTGCGAAATGACATGGCTTGCTCTCCGTATGTTTTTAGACATCGTTGGCGGCAGAGAAAGGGGTGTCGCGTCCTCCCTTGGTAGGCGAGAGTGTTGAAAGGGCCGATGTGCTGGCCGTGAAGCAGCGAATCCCCCGAGTTCGCATTCGGCGAACCCGGGGAGGGTACGGAGGTGAGGGGGGAGGTAATGGGTGAGAGCGACGGTCAGCGGTCAGATACCGACGCGATGGCGCATTGGCATCGTGTGGACGTCGCTTTTGGCGCCCAGCAGTTCTTCTGGTGCTCAGCCTCTGCTCATTCGGCCAACGTAGAGTAGCGATGGCTGATCACTTTCTAGTGTGAGACGCCCTTGCTCGTTCTCCAGCAGCACACCACTGTGTGCTGCCAGCACCTGCTGACCGCCCTCTGGCAGTTGATAGTGCAGAGCTTCGGGCGCGGCATTCCACAGCAGCAAAATCTCGGCATCGTTCTGCAGCGCCTGTTCGCCCTGCCACTCAAGCAACTGCAACTCATGCTTCCAGACGCCGCGTCGCGTCATCAGGTTGAGATCGGTGATCGGGCCGTCCAGCAGATGGGCGCTGATCGCTTCTTCACCGCCGAACACGGCTATGGCGCCACCGCTGAGCAGCATTTCGCGCTGCCCGTCGGCGCGTTGCAGGCACACGCCGTTACCGGCGAGCACGGCCAAGCTGCGGTCGATGCCCGGGAAGCTGGAAAAGGCACCATCCACCGCCACCTGCGCAGTGCTGATGCGCCAGGCGAAATCCTCCAGGCCGGCACCCGCTGGCGAAATAGCCAATTCCACGGTGGAGCCGCCACCGTTCTTCCAGGGCATTGCGCGGGCAGTTGTGGGGTCGAGCAGGGTGCAGGGCATTATCTCTCCAAATGTATATACATAAAGGCTAGGCGACAAACGGTTCCGATCACAGGGTCGGCGAAGATGTCTCCAAATAGAGGCCGGTAACGCTCTATTCAGGGTATCAAGCCGTCTTGCCAGGTCTTGTGATCATAAGGTCAGGCCGTTGCTGACAGCTTGACGCCGATTCGATCCACTCATATTGTATATACAAAACAAGCCGGGAGAATCCCATGCCGATGCATTCCACCTCGAAACAGCTCTGGCGCGATGTGCAGGTCTTCGATGGCCTGGCGCAGCTGGACGAGGCGATGAACGTACTGGTCGAGGACGGTCGCATTGCCGGTCTTTGGCCGTCACGCACCTTCGACGAGGCGCTGGCTCAGGGTGCAGTCGAAGCTGGGCGTGGCGGCGTGATGACCCCAGGCCTGGTCGATTGCCACACCCATCTGGTTTATGCCGGCAACCGCGCTGGAGAGTTCGAGCAGCGCCTGGAAGGCGTCAGCTACGAAACCATCGCCCGCAACGGCGGCGGCATCCTCAGCAGCGTGCGCGCCACTCGCGCGGCCAGCGAGGACGAGCTGATCGCCGCCAGCCTGCCGCGCCTCGATGCGCTGCTGGCCGATGGCGTGACCACGGTGGAGATCAAGTCCGGTTACGGCCTGACCGTCGAAAGTGAGTTGAAGATGCTGCGCGTGGCCCGTCGCCTCGGCCAGCTGCGCCCGGTGCGCGTGCTCACCACGCTGCTCGGCGCCCACGCGCTGCCGCCGGAATACGCCGGCCGCGCCGACGACTACGTAAGCCTGGTCTGCGACGAGATGATTCCGGCCGCCGCAGCGGAAGGCCTGGCCGATGCGGTGGACGTGTTCTGCGAAGGCATCGGCTTTTCCCCGGCGCAGTGCGAACGTATCTACCAGGCCGCTCAGGCCCATGGTCTGGCGATCAAGGCCCATGCCGAGCAGCTGTCCAATCTGGGCGGCAGCGCCCTGGCCGCACGTTACGGTGCGCTGTCTGTCGACCATATCGAATACCTGGATGAGCCCGGCGTGCGCGCCATGGCCGAAGCCGGCACCGTCGCCGTGTTGCTGCCTGGCGCCTTTCACGTGCTGCGCGAAACCCAGCTGCCGCCCATTGAGTTGCTGCGCCAGTACGGCGTGCCGATGGCCGTGGCCAGCGATGCCAACCCCGGCACCTCGCCGATCTGCATGCCGACGCTGATGGCCAACCTGGCCTGCACCCTGTTTCGCCTGACCCCGCGCGAAGCCCTGGCCGGCATGACCGCCCATGGCGCCCGCGCCCTCGGCCTGCCCGACCTCGGCCGCATCGCGGTCGGCGCGCCAGCGGATCTGTGCCTGTGGGATATCCAGCAACCGGCCGAACTGGCCTACGCGGTGCAGGCCGGGCGCCTGCGTCAGCGCGTTTTCAACGGAGCCATTACTCATGCTCGCTGATCGTCACAGCATGGCTGCCTGGAGCGGTCGTACCGACCCGGAAACCGACAGCGCGCGCTGGCACCAGCGCATCCGCGCACTCGCCGAAGACAGCCAGCCGGGCCTGGCCCTGCTGGGGTTCGCCTGCGACGAGGGCGTGCGCCGTAACCATGGCCGCGTCGGTGCTGCCGCTGCGCCGCAAAGCGTACGCAAGGCGCTGGCCAACCTGGCCTGGCATCGTCAGGCGCCGGCCTATGACGCCGGTGACGTGACCTGCGAGGACGGCGACCTGGAAGCGGCGCAGGCGCGCCTTGGCCATAACGTCTGCGCGCTGCTGGACGCCGGCCATCTGCCGCTGGTGATCGGTGGTGGGCATGAAGTCGCCTTCGGTAGCTGGTCGGGTCTGGCCGAGCACATGAGCGGCCAAGCCACCCCACGCATCGGCATCATCAATTTCGACGCCCATTTCGACCTGCGCGACCCGGCCCATGTGCATTCCTCCGGCACGCCCTTCGCACAGATCGCCGAGCAGTGTGCCGCACGCGGCTGGCCGTTCCGCTACGCCTGCCTGGGCGTCAGCCGCGCCAGCAACACCCGCGCGCTGTTCGCCCGCGCCGCCGAGCTGGACGTGCTGGTGCGCGAGGATCACCAGATTCGCGAGTCGACCCTCTATGCCATCGGTGCCGAGCTGGACGCCTTCGCCGCCGAGTGCGACGCGCTCTACCTGACCATCGATATCGACGTGCTGCCGGCTTGCGAAGCGCCTGGCGTCAGCGCGCCGGCCGCCCGTGGCGTGCGCCTGGAGCTGCTGGAGCCGCTGCTCGAACGGCTCAAGGCCAGCGGCAAGCTGCGCCTGGCCGACCTGGCCGAGATCAACCCGGAATACGACATCGACAACCGTACCGCCAAGGTGGCGGCGCGGCTGATTCATCTGCTCAGCCTCTGAGCTCGACGCTTTCCCGCACAACAACAACTAAGAGGAAACCCCGATGTTCATTACCGCCCGCTGCGGCCAGGAGCCGCGTCATGTCTGAGTCCCTGCCTTTGAGCGCTGGCGTGTCGCGCTCGCGCGCATTGGCGCGCCTGCTGGGCTACAGCCTGATCGGCCTGTTGCTGTTCTTCGTGCCGTTCGAGATCGCCGGGCGCTCGACCATCCTCCTCGACCACGCCGCCAGCGCCCTGCAACTGCACGCGCGGCCGCTGGTGGTCGGCGTGGCGTTGCTGTTCATGCTCTACGGCGCGGTCGCTCCCTGGCTCGACGGCAGTTGGCGGCGCAGCCTGACCCACACGGTGTTCAGCGTGCTCAAGGTGTTCGGCCTGCTGATCGGCGCCGCCTATCTGCTGCAGCTCGGCCCGCAGGCGCTGTACCAGCCGGACATGCTGCCGTTTCTGTTCGAGAAGCTGGTGCTCAGCCTGGCGCTAATCGTGCCGCTGGGTTCGCTGGCGCTGGTGTTCCTGATCGGCTTCGGCCTGCTGGAGCTGATCGGCGTGCTGATGCAGCCGGTGATGCGGCCGATCTGGCGCACACCGGGCAAGTCGGCCATCGACGCCGTGGCGTCCTTCGTCGGCAGCTACTCGGTGGGCCTGTTGATCACCGACCGCATGTACCAGCAGGGCCATTACAGCGTGCGCGAGGCGGCGATCATCGCCACCGGCTTCTCCACTGTCTCGGCGCCGTTCATGGTGATCATCGCCAAGACCCTGGGCCTGATGGGTCAGTGGAACCTGTATTTCTGGGGCGCCATGGCGGTGACCTTCGCCGTCACCGCGATCAGCGCGCGCATCTACCCGCTGTCGCGCCTGCCGTCCGAATCTACGCCCGAGGCGCAGCTGCAACCCGGTGAAAGCCGCCTGGGCAGTGCCTGGCGCGCCGGCATGCAGCAGGCCAGCAATGCGCCATCGCTGGGCTTAGCGCTGCGCGAAACCTTCGTCGATGGCCTGCGCATGACCGCCGCCATCCTGCCGAGCATTCTCGCCGTCGGCCTGCTCGGCTTGCTCGCCGCCAAGTACACGCCGCTGTTCGATGCCCTCGGCGTGCTGCTCTACCCGCTGACCTGGCTGTTCGGCCTGGACGAGCCGATGCAGGTGGCCCGCGCCATCTCCGCCGGCCTGGCGGAAATGTTCCTGCCGGCGATGCTGCTCAAGGATGCCGACGTGCTGGTCAAGTTCGTCACCGCCATCGTTTCGGTCAGCAGCGTGCTGTTTCTGTCTGCCTCGATTCCCTGCGTGCTGGCCACGCGGATTCCCCTGAGCCTGGGCCATCTGCTGCTGATCTGGCTGCAGCGCACCCTGCTCAGCCTGCTGTTGGCCATCCCCCTGGCCTACCTCGCCCAATTTCTGGGCTGGCTCTGACCGCCCACCACTGACCCGTTCCCACAGGAGCCCGCAACATGACCAAGTTCCGCGACACCGAAATCCGCGCCCCGCGTGGCACCACGCTCACCGCCAAGAGCTGGCTGACCGAAGCGCCGCTGCGCATGCTGATGAACAACCTCGACCCGGACGTGGCCGAGAATCCCAAGGAGCTGGTGGTGTATGGCGGCATCGGCCGCGCCGCACGCAACTGGGAGTGCTATGACAAGATCGTCGAGAGCCTGACCAACCTGAATGACGACGAGACCCTGCTGGTGCAATCCGGCAAGCCGGTCGGCGTGTTCAAGACCCACAGCAACGCACCGCGCGTGCTGATCGCCAATTCCAACCTGGTGCCGCACTGGGCGAGCTGGGAGCACTTCAACGAGCTGGATGCCAAGGGCCTGGCCATGTACGGGCAGATGACCGCCGGCAGCTGGATCTACATCGGCAGCCAGGGCATCGTCCAGGGCACCTACGAAACCTTCGTCGAAGCCGGTCGCCAGCACTACGCCGGCAACCTCAAGGGCCGCTGGGTGCTGACCGCAGGCCTGGGTGGCATGGGCGGCGCCCAGCCGCTGGCCGCCACCCTGGCTGGCGCCTGCTCGCTGAACATCGAATGCCAGCAGACCAGCATCGATTTTCGCCTGCGCAGCCGTTACGTCGACGAGCAGGCCACCGATCTGGACGACGCCCTGGCGCGCATCGCCAAGTACACCGCTGAAGGCAAGGCCATCTCCGTCGCCCTGCTGGGCAACGCTGCCGAGATCCTGCCGGAACTGGTACGCCGTGGCGTGCGCCCGGACATGGTCACCGACCAGACCAGCGCCCACGATCCGCTCAACGGCTACCTGCCGATCGGCTGGAGCTGGGCCGAGTACAAGGATCGTGCAGCCACCGACCCGGCTGGCGTGGTCAAGGCCGCCAAGCAGTCCATGGCCGTGCACGTGCAGGCCATGCTCGACTTTCAGAAGATGGGCGTGCCGACCTTCGACTACGGCAACAACATCCGCCAGATGGCCAAGGAAGAGGGCGTGAGCAATGCCTTCGACTTCCCCGGTTTCGTCCCGGCTTACATCCGCCCATTGTTCTGCCGCGGCATCGGCCCGTTCCGCTGGGCGGCGCTGTCCGGCAACCCCGAGGACATCTACAAGACCGACGCCAAGGTCAAGGAACTGATCCCGGATGACGCCCACCTGCACCGCTGGCTGGACATGGCCCGCCAGCGCATCAGCTTCCAGGGCCTGCCGGCGCGTATCTGCTGGGTCGGCCTGGGTCTGCGCGCCAAGCTCGGCCTGGCCTTCAACGAGATGGTGCGTTCGGGTGAGCTGAGTGCGCCCATCGTCATCGGCCGCGACCACCTGGACAGCGGCTCGGTGTCCAGCCCCAACCGCGAGACCGAGGCGATGCAAGACGGCTCCGACGCCGTGTCCGACTGGCCGCTGCTCAACGCCCTGCTCAACACCGCCAGCGGCGCCACCTGGGTCTCGCTGCACCATGGCGGTGGCGTGGGCATGGGCTTCTCCCAGCATTCGGGTATGGTCATCGTCTGCGATGGCACCGACGAAGCCGCCGCGCGTATCGCCCGCGTGCTGACCAACGACCCGGGCACCGGCGTGATGCGTCACGCCGATGCCGGTTACCAGATCGCCATCGATTGCGCCCGCGAGCAGGGCCTGAACCTGCCGATGATCGGCTGAGGAAAGAGATTCCATGAATACGCTTAACCTGAAACCCGGCCAACTGACCCTGGCCGACCTGCGCGCCGCCTACCAGGCCCCCGTGCACCTGACCCTGGACGCCAGCGCCCATAAGGCCATCGACGCCAGCGTCGCCTGCGTCAACCAGATCATCGCCGAGGGCCGCACCGCCTACGGCATCAACACCGGTTTCGGCCTGCTGGCCTCGACCCGCATCGCCAACGACGACCTGGAAAAGCTGCAGCGTTCGCTGGTGCTGTCCCACGCCGCCGGCATGGGTCAGCCGCTGGATGACGCCATGGTGCGCCTGATCATGCTGCTGAAGATCAACAGCCTGGCGCGCGGTTTCTCCGGCATCCGCCGCCAGGTGATCGACGCGCTGATCGCCCTGGTCAACGCCGAGGTCTACCCGCACATTCCGCTGAAAGGCTCGGTCGGCGCTTCCGGTGACCTGGCGCCGCTGGCGCATATGTCGCTGGTGCTGCTCGGCGAAAGCCAGGCGCGCCACAAGGGCCAATGGCTGCCGGCCACCGAGGCATTGGCCATCGCCGGCCTGGAGCCGATGACCCTGGCCGCCAAGGAGGGCCTGGCCCTGCTCAACGGCACCCAGGTGTCCACCGCCTACGCCCTGCGCGGGCTGTTCGAGGCCGAGGACCTGTACGCCGCCGCCAGCGTCTGCGGCGCGCTGAGCGTCGAGGCGCTGCTGGGTTCGCGCTCGCCCTTCGATGCACGCATCCATGCCGCCCGTGGCCAGCGCGGGCAGATCGACGCGGCGGCTGCCTTCCGTCACCTGCTTGGCGACAGTAGCGAGATTGGCCGCTCCCACGCCGCCTGCGACAAGGTGCAGGACCCGTACTCGCTGCGTTGCCAGCCGCAGGTCATGGGCGCCTGCCTGACCCAGCTGCGTCAGGCCGCCGAGGTGCTCGGCGTCGAGGCCAACGCGGTATCCGACAACCCGCTGGTGTTCGCCGCCGAAGGCGAGGTTATTTCCGGTGGCAACTTCCACGCAGAACCCGTGGCCATGGCCGCCGACAATATCGCCCTGGCCATCGCCGAGATCGGCTCGCTGTCCGAGCGCCGCGTCTCGCTGATGATGGACAAGCACATGTCGCAACTGCCGCCGTTCCTGGTGGCCAACGGCGGGGTCAACTCCGGCTTCATGATCGCCCAGGTCACCGCTGCGGCCCTGGCCAGCGAGAACAAGGCACTGTCCCACCCGCACAGCGTCGACAGTCTGCCGACGTCGGCCAACCAGGAAGACCACGTTTCCATGGCACCGGCTGCCGGCAAACGCTTGTGGGACATGGCCGCCAACACCCGTGGCGTGCTGGCCGTGGAATGGCTCGGCGCCTGCCAGGGCCTGGACTTCCGTGAAGGGCTGAAGAGCACCCCAGCGTTGGAACAGGCGCGTCAGGCGCTGCGCGCCAAGGTGCCGTATTACGTCGAGGACCGCTTCTTCGCCCCGGACATCGCCGCCGCCGATGCTCTGCTCGCCGAGCGCGTGCTGACGCCGCTGCTGCCGGCCGGCATGCTGCCTTCGGTGGGGTGATCGCGTTGCGCGGATGCGATCCGAGGCCTTGATATCAGGCCCCGGATTTCATCCGGGCTACGGTCTTTGTGTAGGAGCCGCGCCCCGCGGCGAATGGTGGTTACGCCGCAGGTCTTGCGCAGTGGCCGCGACCGCTTTCGCCCAGAGGCGGGGCTCCTACGAGATCACTCGTATGGCTGATGTATCATCCGCGCACCGGGCATATCCAAGGAGCAGCCGTGACCAGTCCCACCCCGCGCTACAAGGCCATCGAGGATTTTCTCCTCGAGCGCATTCACGGCGGCGTCTACCCGGTCAACCACCAGATTCCACCCGAGGAACAGCTGGCGCGGGATTTCTCCGTCAGCCGCATGACCGCCAATAAGGCGATCCAGAATCTGGTGCAGAAGGGTTATCTGGTGCGTCAGGCCGGGCTCGGCACCTTCGTCACCGACCGCAAGGCCGAGTCGCCGCTGCACGAGGTGATGAACATCGCCAGCGAAGTGCGCGGCCGCGGCCATGCCTACAGCAACGAAGTGGTGCGCTGCGAGGCCATCGCCGCCGATGACGAAGTGGCCCTGCGTCTGGGGCTGCGCCTGGGCGGCGAGGTGTTTCACAGCATCCTCGTGCACCTGCAGGACGGTCTGCCGATCCAGCTCGAGGACCGCTTCGTCAACCCGCGCTGGGTGCCGCACTACCTGCAGAGCGACTTCACCCAGGTGACGCCCAACGAGGTGCTGGTCGCCAGCTGCCCGATCTCGGATGTCGAGCATGTGGTCGAAGCGGTACTGGTGGATGCGCGCACGGCCGAGCTGCTGCAGATCGACCCGGCCATGCCCTGCCTGAGCGTGATCCGCCGCACCTGGTCGGACGATCACCTGATCAGCTATGCACGGCTGATCCATCCCGGTGACCGCTACAAACTGCGCTCGCTGCACAAACGCAGAGCGTAGGCTTTCCACAAACCGTAGGAGCCGGCTTGCCGGCGATTAGCAGCGTTCCCGTCGCAGCTAAAGCCCCTGCCACTGCGTTCGGGGTCAGTCGCTGATCAACTGATCCACTAGCGCCGGATCGTCGATAAAGCGATTGCGCGTGCCCTGCAGCACCTCAATCTTGTCGTTGCGTGCCTTTTCTTCGGCATCCGGCGGGTCCATGCGGTGCCAGGCCTTGTACATTGGCACCAGGCCGACGATGGGCAACCCGTATTCGATGTGCATGTAGAAGATCGCCCGGGCGATATTGCCCTTGGCTTCGTCACGTGGCTCCACCAGCTGGAAGCTGGTTTTCAGGTCGCAGCCGATATCGGCGAACTTGCTCGGCACGTCATCGGCCAGTTCGGCGAACTGGGCATTGCGTCGTGCCAGCTCCACGCGGCTCAGCGCCGGGTAGTAGTTGTGCAGGTCGGCGACGATGTACGGATAGCGCGGGTTCATGATGGTGCATTGGCGGTCGGTGACGCAGCGCATCGCGCTCTTGAGCTGCTTGCTGCTGTAGATCGGGCTGGCAGTGAGGGTGCCGCTTTCGCGGGCGAAGGTCTGGCCGCAATAGAGCGTGGTGCCGCCATTACCGTAAAGATCCTGCCAGAACGCCTGATCGATGGCCTGTTTGGCGTCGCCCAGTTGGGTCTGGCCATTGGCCAGGGAGAAGCTGCTGATGCAGGTTGCCAGGCAACCAAGAAGCAAGGTGACTGCGCGCATACTCTAGCCCCAGTGACCGCCGTTGTCGGAGTCTGTTGTTTTTGTAGGACAAGATGCAGTCTAGCAAGACGTACGTCACAAAAAACATGGCCAAATGCTTTCTCCCAACCTGGAGTGGACCGGGCAAAGTCAGACGGCTGACAGAGGGAGAACTCGTGTAAGCCATGGCTTACACGATGTCACGATTTTCGCCACTGTCGGTCGATCAGGTACGAGCGTACTCTGCTGCATATGGATTCAGCGCAGGAAGCGCCTAGACGAACAGGGACACGCTGGACAGCCGCCAGGATGGTGAGCAGATCAAGGATGTCAGGACAACAGTCTGCAAGGCCCCGCAATCGCGGGGTTTTCTTTTTTCTGGCCCAGAGATTTTCAGCGGCCTGCTCAAGCTGCTCGTTGTTCGACGCGCAATTGCTCGAACCAATCCAGCGTCTCGTCCCACAGACGCTGCGCCGCAGGGCGGAAATAACCCATATGACCGATAGCGCCCAGGCCCTCAGCCTGCGAGTCGAGCGTGCGCGCCTGGTAGGGCGCATTCACATAGGCGGCCATGAAGGCATCGCGCGAGGCCGGCGGTGCCCAAAGATCGTCCAGGCTGTTGAGCGCCACCATCGGTGTCTTCACCTGGGCGAAGCGCTCGGCCAGCCCCGGCATCTGCGGGTCGTCGAAGAAGTAGCGCGGGAAGCTGCACCAGCGTTTCCACTGACGGTACACACCCAGCGGCAGATCCTCGCCCATGCCCAGTTTGCTCCAGGCCAGGTAGCCCTTGTAGCGCGTCATCAGCGGGCCTATCAGGCGCCACATGGCCAGCACCCGCACCTGCTCGGCCCTGGGCATCCAGCCGTGCCAACCGGCGCCGGTACCGAAGGTGTAGAAGCCGGCGACCTGATCATGATTGGGCAGCAGGCCAAAGGCGTGACCGCCGAACGAATGACCGATCATGAACAGCGGGCGCTCGGCGTGCCGGTGTTGATCCACCGCCGCGGCCAGGTCGAGATGGGCCCAGTCCAGATACTCCATCTCGAAACCACGCAGGCTGTCTGGCTTGGACTGGCCGATGCCGCGGTAGTCCAGGGTCATGGTGTTGAAACCACGGCTGGCGGCGTGTTCGGCAAAACGGCGATAGAAACCTTGCGGCACCCCGGTGGCGCCAGCGATCAGCAACTGTGCCTGCGGTCGCTCGGCGTGATAGCGCGTGGCGGCCAGTTGGTAGTCGTCGAGTGCGAGCAGGGGCAGGGGTTCGCGGCGAATGGTTGTGTTCATGCTGGCGGGGACTCCGTGCGGTGCTGGCGGGTCAGGTGGAGCAGAGTGGCGACGGCCTGTTTCAGCGGCTCGCTGCTGCCGGCGACTCGCGCTTGCAGCAGACCGCCTTCGTAGAGCGCGACGAATAGGGCCGCGAGCCCTTCTGGCTGTGGGTAACCATGACGTTGCAACTGCTGCTGCAGTGCCTGGCGAATGGCGGCGAAGGCATTGGCCAGGGCTGCACGAATTTCATGATCTTGCGGGCCGCTTTCCAGGGCCACGGTGGCCAGCGGGCAGCCGCGCTCGAAGGCGCTTTCCTGCAACTGGCCAAGCGCGCCCTGCAGCCAGATAGTCAGCGCATCGAGTGGATCGGACTGGCGCTCGAAGAGCGCAGCGAACGCCTGCTCGGCGCGTTGGCCGACACGCTCGATGGCGGCCACGGCCAGTTCGGTCTTGCCGTTCGGGAAGTGGTGATAAAGGCTGCCTTTGGGCGCATCGGCGGCGGCCAGCAGTTCGTTCAAACCAACGCCATGCAGACCCTTGCGTTGCAGGGCATCGATCATGGCGTCGATCAGTTTGTCGCGAGTAGTCTTGGTCATGGCCTGGATTATGTAGACCGGTCGGTCTAGCTGCCAGTGTCATTCAGGCCGCAGATGAGGGCATATCGGCATAGTGGAGCGCCGCCCAGTGGACGGCGCGAGGTATCAGGCCTGCTTGGCTACCCAGGCGGCATAGGCGTCGATGAATTTCTGCAGGAACGGCTTGATGCCGTCGCTGAGTACGCCGTTCTCGTCGAAGAAGTTGCCGGCGCCACCGAGATAAGCCTCCGGCTGCTGCAGCACATGCACGTCGAGGAACACCAGGCACTGGCGCAGGTGATGGTTGGCACCAAAGCCACCAACGGCGCCCGGCGAGGCACTGAGCACGGCGCCTGGTTTACCGCTGAAGCCGCTCTGGCCATACGGGCGTGAGCCGACATCGATGGCGTTCTTCATCGGCGCCGGGATCGAGCGGTTGTATTCGGGGGTGATGAACAGCACCGCGTCGGCCGCCTTGAGCTTGCTGCGAAACGGCGCGTAGGAGGCCGGAGCGGTATCACCGTCGGCGTCTTCGTTGTACAGCGGCAGGTCGCCGATCTCGAGGATTTCCAGATTCAGCGAGGCCGGCGCCAGATCGGCCAGCGCCAGCGCCAGTTTGCGATTGATGGAGGCTTTGCGCAGGCTACCGACCAGCACGGCGACGTTGTAGGTCTTGCTCATGTGTACTCCAGAGGGTGTGGTGAGGAAGGAACAACCACTATAGACCCCGGATGTTTCAGCAGGTGCAGGGCACGCGTCTCATCACTCGCCGAACGCGTCCAGCAGATCGTCGGCGAAGGCCTTCTGCGCCTCGCTGGCGGGATGGCCACGATGGCTGGCCAGACGAAACTGCACGGTGAAATCCCACTTGCCGGGCAGCGCGCGCAAGCCGCCACGCTCTACCCAGGGCTGGGCGATGTGCTCGGGCAGATAGCCCAGGTGAGCACCGGAGAGGATGAACGCCAGGCTACCTTCGACCTGTTCGCAGCGCGCGCTGCTGCTGCCGCCTTGCCAGGGTTCGTCGGCTGCGATGAAGCGATAGGGATGCACCACGCGGTCGCAGGCCTGCAGGTCAGCGGCGCTCGGCGTCTCCCGGTCGAACAGAGGATGCTGGCGGCCGCAGTACAGGCGCTGGCGCTCGTCGAACAGCGGCTGGTAGTCCAGCGCCGTCTGGCTGCCGGAAAAATAGCCGATGGCCAGTTGCAGCTGATCCTGCAGCAGGCGTCGCTCCAGCTCGGCGGGCATGGCGCTGAGCAGTTCGATCTGCACCGCCTGGTTGCGCTGGCGAAAACGTCCGACGGCCTTGCCGATACGCTCGATCACCTCGTCCGATAGCGCCTCCGATAGACCGATGCGCAGCTCGCCGAGCAGCTTGTCGGCCATGCCCTGGGCTTCGCCCTTGAAGGTCTCGATGGCGGCGAACAGCTTGCGTGTGGCAGCCAGCACCTGCTCGCCCTTGGGTGTCAGGCGAAAGCCGGCCTTGCCGCGCTCGCACAGGCGAAAGCCCAGGCGGGTTTCCAGCTTGGCCATCTGTGTGCTGATGGTCGACTGGCCGATGCCCAGCTCACCCTGCGCGGCGCTGAAGCCGCCGCTCTCCACCACGGTGACGAACAGCCGCAGCAGTTGCAGGTCGAGGTCGCGCAGTTGGCTGAGCATGTGTGCTCCATACATTGATGGCTGTCGATGTTGGAGTAGAACACTTCGAATTTATCCGAAGCAACGCCGGGTGCAGGATGCCGACATGCCTAGCCTCCAGCAGAGAGGCACGGCCAACCGCATCTGCCCGAGGAACCCACCATGCGTCTTGCTGCAAGCTTGCTGCTCCTGGCTATCGCCACACCGCTGATGGCCGAGCCGAAACAGCTCAATCTGTACAACTGGGCCGACTACGTGGCGCCGCAGGGGCTCGCGCGCTTTCAGGCCGAAACCGGCATCCGGGTCAAATACGACACCTTCGACAGCACCGATGTGCTGGAGAGCAAGTTGATGACCGGGGGCAGTGGTTATGACGTGGTCTTTCCCGCTTCCAGCGGCCTGTCGCGGGCGATCCAGGCCAAGGCGCTGCAACCAGTGGGGGCGCTGAAAAACGCCAGCAACCTCGACCCCGAACTGCTGGCCAAGCTGGCCAGCGTCGACCCCGGCAACCAGTACGGTGTGCCCTACACCTGGGGCACCGTGGGCCTGGCGATCAACAAGCAGGCCGTCGAACAGCGCCTACCCGGTGTGGCGCTGGACAGCCTCGACCTGCTGTTCAAGCCCGAGTACGCCAGCAAACTGAAGGACTGCGGCATCTCCGTGCTCGACTCGCCGCAGGAGGTGATCGCCATCGCCCTCAATTATCTGGGCAAGCCGCCCTACAGTGCCAAGGCCGCTGACCTGGAGGCGGCCAGCGCCTTGCTCGCGGCGCTGCAACCGAACCTGCGCTACATCGGCAATGCCCGGCAGATCGACGACCTGGCCAAGGGCGAGACCTGCCTGGCGCTGACCTACACCGGTGACGCCGGCACGGCCGCTGCGCGTGCTGTCGAGGCCGGGCAGCCGTTCGAGGTGCTCTACCGCATTCCGCGCGAAGGCACGCTGATCTGGTTCGACACCATGGCCATTCCCGCCGACGCGCCGCATCCGGGCAACGCCCGTGCGTTCATCGACTTCATGCTGCAACCCGAGGCCATCGCCGAGCTGACCAACGAACTGTTCTTCGCCAACGCCAACCACGCGGCCACGCCGTTGCTGGATGAGGCGGTGAGCGGCGACCCGGATATCTACCCACCCGAAGCCGTGCGCGAGCGCCTGTTCGCCGAAGAAGTGCTGAGCCTGCGCGAACAGCGTCAGCGCACCCGCCTGTGGACGGCCTTCCGCAGCCAGTACTGAGTCTGTAGGAGCGAGCTCTGCTCGCGAACATCACCGAAACGAGTACCCGACCATGGATCAAGCCTTCGACAACGACCAGGCCATCACCCGCGCCAGCCTCTACGGCACCGCCGCCGAGCCCACCTACGCCGGCATCACCAGCTTCATGCGCCGGCGCTACAGCCGTGACCTCACCGGCGTGGACCTGGCCATCAGCGGCGTACCGTTCGACACCGCCACCACCAACCGGCCCGGCAGCCGCTTCGGCCCGCGGGCGATCCGCGCCGCGTCGATCCAGTCGGCCTGGGCGCGGCATTTTCCCTGGGAGTTCGACCCCTTCGACCTGCTCGCCTGCGTCGACTACGGCGACTGCTATTTCGACCACGGCACGCCGCAGGACACCCCGGCGCTGATCGAGGCGCACGCCACGCGCATTCTCGAGGCCGGCAGCGCTTTGCTGACCCTGGGCGGCGATCACTTCATCAGCTACCCGCTGCTCAAGGCGCATGCCAGGAAGCACGGCACGCTGGCGCTGATCCACTTCGACGCGCACAGCGACACCTGGCCGGACGAGGAGGGTAAGCGTATCGACCACGGCACCATGTTCTATCACGCCGCGCGTGAAGGCCTGGTCGACCCGGCGTGCTCGGTGCAGGTCGGCTTGCGCACCACCAACGACGACGTGATGGGCTTTCAGGTGCTCGATGCCCGCGAGGTGCACCGCAGCACTCCGGAGCAGATCGCCGAGCGCATCCGCGCGCGGGTGGGCGAGCATCCGGTGTACCTGACCTTCGACATCGACTGCCTCGACCCGGCCTTCGCCCCCGGCACCGGCACACCGGTGTGCGGCGGCCTTTCCAGCCATCAAGCGCTGGAGATCCTGCGCGGTCTACGCGGTATCAACCTGGTCGGCATGGACGTGGTGGAAGTGGCACCGCCCTACGACAACGCCGAGGTTACCGCGCTGGCCGGCGCCACCCTGGCGATGGAGATGATCTGCCTGTATGCCGCGCGGCATAAGCTGGGTGAAAGGACCTAGGGTGGAAATCGCTGTTCATTTCCACCCGGGGTATTCGCGTCGTTTACCTATGGTGGACCGGTGAAGCGTGGTCCACCCTACGATTCGCGATAAGTTTCTGGCAAAAAAACGGGCCTGTTCAGGCCCGTGAGTTCACGCTCAAAGAGTGTCCAGGCATCAGTCCAGACATTGCGCCAGGCCGATGGGCTCGGGCCGGAACAGCCGCGCATCCATCAGCTTCGGCTGGCGCACGATGGGGGCGAAGTCCATGCGCGCGAGGATGTCGCGCTGGATATCCACGCCCGGCGCCACTTCGATCAGCTCCAGCCCTTCGGTAGTCAGGCGCAGCACGCAGCGCTCGGTGACGTAGAGCACCGGCTGGCCGCGCTCGGCGGCCAGGCGGCCGGCGAAGGTGCGGTGTTCCACCTCGGCAACGAACTTGCGCAGCTCGCCGTCCTGGACGATGCGCAACTGGCCGTCTTCGATGCGGATATCCTGTTTGCCGGCACTGAAGGTGCCGACGAATACCACCTGCTTGGCGTTCTGGCTGATGTTGATGAAACCGCCAGCTCCCGCAAGGCGACTGCCGAACTTGGACACGTTGAGGTTGCCTGCCGCATCGGCCTGGGCCAGGCCGAGGAAGGCGATATCCAGACCGCCGCCATCGTAGAAGTCGAACTGGTAGGGCTGATCGAGCAGGGCGCTGTGGTTGCTCGCTGCGCCGAAGTCCAGGCCCGAGGCCGGCACGCCGCCGATCACGCCGGGCTCGGCGGTCAGCGTCAGGCGCTCGATCACGCCTTCTTCGGCAGCTACCGCCGCCACGCCCTCGGGCATGCCGATGCCGAGATTCACCACCGCGTCCGCTTTCAGCTCCAGCGCCGCGCGACGGGCGATCAGCTTGCGCACGTCCAGCGGCATCGGCGTCAGGCTGTCCACGGGGACGCGGGTCTCGGCGGCGAAGGCGGGGTTGTAGGCGGTGGCGAAGGTCTGCTGGTGATTGGCCGGCTCGGCCACCACCACGCAATCCACCAGGATGCCGGGAATCTTCACCTGCCGTGGGTTGAGCGAGCCGCGCTCGACCACCCGCTCGACCTGGGCGATCACCAGGCCGCCGCTATTGCGCGCGGCCATGGCGATGGCCAGGCTCTCGATGGTCAGCGCCTCGCGCTCGAAACTGAGGTTGCCGTCAGGGTCGGCGCTGGTGGCGCGAACGATGCCGACGTTGATCGGGAAGGTCGGGTAGAACAGGTAGTCCTCGCCATCGATGGGCATCAACCGCACCAGATCGGCAGTGGTGCGCGCATTGAGCTTGCCGCCACCGTGGCGCGGGTCGACGTAGGTGCCCAGGCCTACCCGCGACAGCTGTCCCGGCTTGCCGGCGGCGATATCGCGAAACAGCTGGGAGATCACCCCCTGCGGCAGGTTGTAGGCCTCGATGCGGTTGTCCACCGCCAGCTTCTGCAACCCCGGCACCAGGCCCCAGTGCCCGCCGATCACCCGGCGCACCAGACCCTCGTGGGCCAGGTGGTTGAGGCCGCGACCCTTGCCGTCGCCTTGGCCGGCGGCATACACCAGGGTCAGATCGCGCGGCGCCTGTTCAGCGAGGAAGCGCTGCTCCAGAGCGATGGCGATCTGCTCGGCGAAGCCGATGCCGACGAAGCCGCCGGTGGCCAGGTTGGCGTTGTCCGGGATGCGCGCCACGGCTTCGGCGGCGGTCATGATCTTGCTCATTGCGGGTACTCGAAAGCGATTGAACAACACGGCATACGGACAGCACGGCGCCCGAGGGCGCCATGCTCGTCAGAAGCTTCCAAACAGGGTGCCCAGGGTGATCACCACAACCAACGCCACCAGTGGGAAGGCCACGGTGTTGACGAAGATGAACTTGTACGACTCGCGGTGGGTGAGCTTGCAGATCGCCAGCAGCGAGATCACCGCGCCGTTGTGCGGCAGGGTGTCCATGCAGCCCGAGGCCATGGCGGCGACGCGGTGCAGCAGCTCGGGGCTGATGCCGGCGGCGTTGGCCATTTCCAGGTACTGCGCGCCGAGGGTCTTCAGGGCGATGGACATACCGCCGGAGGCGGAACCGGTGATGCCGGCGAGGATGTTCACTGCCACCGCTTCGGAGATCAGCGGGTTGCTGGAGACGCCCAGTACCAGGTCACGGATGATGACGAAGCCGGCCAGGGAGGCGATCACCGTGCCGTAACCCACCTCGGCGGCGGTGTTGAGGATCGGCAGCATGGAGCCGAAGGCGCCGTCGTTGACGCTCTTCTTCAGGTCCATCCAGCGCTTCCAGTGCATGGCGATCAGCAGCACGATGGCGGCGCCGAGGGCGACGATGATCGACCAGATGCCGATCAGCGACTTGGCATCCTGCAGACCGCCGTATTCCGGCTTGGCCAGGTAGCTGGTGTCGACGGCCGGCAGAATCTGCTTGGCCATCAGGAAGTTCAGCGCGATCACCACGAAGATCGGCAGCAGCGCCAGCCAGAAGCCGGGAATGTCGCGGCGCTCTTCGACGACCGGGTCGTCGCGGTGTTCACCATAGCCTTCACCCGCGGCCATCAGCTTGCGCGACTGCGCGGTGAGCCACCAGGTGCCGAGGCCGAACATGATCAGGCCGGCGATGACGCCCAGACCTGGCGCGGCAAAGGCGTCGGTGCCGAAGAAGGGGTTGGGGATGGCGTTCTGGATAGCCGGTGTACCGGGCAGCGCGGTCATGGTGAAGGTGAACGAGCCGAGGGCGATGGCGCCCGGGATCAGGCGCTTGGGAATGCCCGCCTCGCGGAACAGCGCGGCGCCAATCGGATACACGGCGAAGGCCACCACGAACAGCGACACGCCACCGTAAGTGAGGATGCCGCAGGCCAGCACGATGGCCAGGATCGCGCGCTCGCTGCCGACCTTGGCGACGATGCCATGGGCGATAGCGCGCGCTGATCCCGAGTCGTCCATCAACTTGCCGAATAGTGCACCCAGCAGGAACAGCGGGAAGAACTGGATCACGTAGCCGCCCATGGCCTTCATGAACACCTGGGTGTAGGTGGGCAGCAGCAGAGCGATGTCGCCGGCGAACAGCAACGCCAGCAGGGCCAGCAGTGGAGCGAGGATCAGGACGTTGATGCCGCGATAGGCGAGGTACATCAACAATGCGAGGGAAATCAGAATACCGAGGGTACCCATGGGTGGTTCCTTTTGTTGTTGTTCTAGCGGCTCGAGGCCGTTTTATCGGGAAGGCGCGGATGCGGCAGCGCGCCTTTGCCGGATATAGAGCCAGAGTCGTGCCAGGGTGGGGTGAGACTTTGGTCGATAGGGGTTGAAGGCCTCTGCAACGAGGGTTTCAGGCTTGAGTGCGCGATTTGAGTCGAGCGGGCGAGGATCGTGGGTGTCCATATTTATGGATTTAGTCCAGGTTTTTGGATGGTCCGCTGATTTTTAGTCCAGGAAATTGGACATTGATGGTTTTCATAATTGCGCTCGCCCGGTTCCCATCCGGCGGGTTTCACCCGCCCTACTGGCGATGTAGGGCGGGTGCAACCCGCCAATTGTTGATTGCATAAAGGGCAGGCCCCCGGATTTCATCCGGGCTACGCAATTGCGGCCCGCCACGCTTTTGTGGGAGGGGCTTTAGCCGCGACTGTTGTGGGGAAGCGTTGCGGGTGGCACATCGCCGGCAAGCCGGCTCCTACGCAAGGGTTGGCACGGGTAGCCCGGATGCAATCCGGGGCTTTTGCGGCGCCTGATCCCCGGATTTCATCCGGGCTACAAACTTGCGGACGGCAACGGTTTCCGTAGGAGCGGCTTTAGCCGCGAAGCGATTTCCGATTCGGTGACAATCGCGGCTGAAGCCGCTCCTACGACCAGCGACCAGCGACCAGCGCTCAGCCCCGCCGTCCCAGCCCATGCTGCGCCAGCTTGGCGTAGAGCCCGGCGCGGGAAATGCCCAGGCGCTCGGCGGCCAATTGGCGATTGCCATCGGTTGCTGCCAGTGCCGCCTGCAGCGCCTGGCGCTCGGCCTGCACCAACTGTTCGGCCAGGGTCTGCGCTGTACTCGCCATTGCCGGCGCAACGGGCATAGGCGCACTCGGCGCCACCGGATCGACCAGCAAACCACGTAAAACTTCGCCATCCAGTCGCCCATCGACCGCCAACTGCGCCCGCTCCAGCAGGTTGCGCAGCTCGCGCACGTTGCCCTTCCACGGCTGTGCGCAGAGCACGGCCAGGGCATCGTCGCTCAGCTCCATGGGCGCCAGGCCGGAGCGGTTGGCCAGGTCGTCGAGCAGATGCTCGATCAATGCGGGGATGTCGCTGGCGCGTTCGCGCAGCGGCGGCACGCGCAGGGCCAGCACGTTGAGACGGTAGTAAAGATCATCACGAAACTGTCCGGCGGCCACCTTGGCTTCCAGGTCGATATGGGTCGCGGCGATCACCCGCACGTTGAGCGGTTTGACCTGATTGGAGCCGAGCGGCTCCACCTCCTGCTCCTGCAGCACGCGCAGCAGCTTGGCCTGCAACGGCAGCGGCAGATCGCCGATCTCGTCGAGAAACAGCGTACCGCCGTTGGCCACTTCGAACTTGCCGATGCGCGCCTTACGGTCTGCGCCGGTAAAGGCGCCGGGTGCGGTGCCGAACAGCTCGGCCTCGACCAGGGTCTCCGGAATCGCCGCGACGTTGACGGCGACGAATGGCCCGTTGGCGCGCGGCGACAGGTTATGGATACCCTGCGCCAGCAGCTCCTTGCCAGTGCCGGTTTCGCCGCGAATCAGCACGGTGGAGTCGAGCTGCGCAGCACGGCGGGCCTGGCGCTTTACCTCGCTGGCCGCACTGCTGGCGCCGATGAAGCCGGCGATGGTGTAGCGCGCACGGCGTGCCTTGGCCAGCTCGTGCTGGGTGGCGAGCAGTTGCGTCTGCAGGTTGGCGTACTTGGCCATCAGCGGTTTGAGGTGGCGGGCGCGGTCGAACAGCACGAAGCCCAGGGCCCCGACTAGGGTGCCGTCCTCGTCGCGCAGCGGTATGCGGGTGACCACGAAGTGCTCGCTGCCGAAGGCCATCAGGTCGAGCATGCTCGGCTGGCCGCTTTCCACCACCTCGCGCAGGCGGCTGGCCGGCAGCACTTCCTCGATCTCCTTGCCCAGTGCCGTGCGCGCATCGGCGATGCCGACCTTCTGCGCGTACTTGTCGTTGATCCAGACGATACGCGCCTGGCGATTGACCGCGATGGTGCCCTCGCACTGCGCATCGAGGTGATCGAACAGCAGCGGCATGGCCACCGCGCGAAAGCGTTCGGGCGACACGCCGATGATCAGGCCGTGCTGGTCGAGGTCGTCGCGGGAAATGGCCATGGGGAGTGTCCGAAAATGAGATGCCGGTGATTATGGGCAGCGCCGATCAGGCCGGGCAACGTCAACAGTCATCAGACAATGGCATTCGCTGCGCGCTTCTGGAATAGTTGGGCGGCCGCGCGTAACCCGCCGGCACCTGCCGATCGCCCACAAGGCCTGCCCGGCAGCCGTGACACCTGCCGTGTCCCTTTCGCGTGCCGACCAGGCGCGCCAGGCGAGCCATCCGCTCGCCGCTGGATCCGCACCGCTTTGCCGGTGCCACAACGACAATGATCAAGATCCATACAAGGACGCCCCGATGAAACTCAAGCGACTCTTCTCCGCGCTCGCCGCTGGCGCTGCGCTGACCGCCCTGTGCGCCACCGCGCAGGCGCGTGAATACTCCGTTTCCACCGTACTGTCGGATGCCTTCCCCTGGGGCCAGGCCGCGCAGAAGTGGGCCGACCTGGTCAACGAGCGCTCCGAGGGGCGCATCACCCTGCGCGTGTACCCCAATGCGCAACTGGTCGCCGGCGACCAGACCAAGGAATTCTCCGCCATGCGCTCGGGCCTGATCGACATGGCCGTGGGCTCGACCATCAACTGGTCGCCACAGGTGCCGGAACTCAACCTGTTCTCCCTGCCGTTTTTGATGAAGAACGATGCCGACCTCGACGCCATCACCCAGGGCGAAGCCGGCAAGCTGGCCTTCGCCGCCATCGAACAGCGCGGCATCGTGCCGCTGGCCTGGGGCGAGAACGGCTTCCGCCAGCTGTCCAACTCGGCCAAGCCGGTGCGCAGCCCGGCCGATATGACGGGCCTGAAGATCCGCGTGGTTGGCTCGCCGCTGTTCCAGGACACCTTCACCGCCCTTGGCGCCAACCCGACGCAGATGAGCTGGGCCGATGCCAAGCCGGCACTGACCACCGGCGCGGTGGACGGCCAGGAAAACCCGCTGTCGGTCTTCGACGTGGCGCGTGTCGACCAGGTGGGCCAGAAGTACCTGACCCTGTGGGACTACATGGCCGACCCGCTGGTGTTCGCCGTTAACCAGCGCGTATGGAAATCCCTGCCCGAGGAGGATCGCGAGCTGCTCAGCCAGGCCGCCATCGACGCCGGCAAGTGGGAGATCGAGCTGTCGCGCGGCGCTCAGGCGCAGCGCCTGGTCGACGTGCGTGAGCGCGGCGTGGAAGTGATCGAACTGAGCGACACCGAGCGCGCGGCCTTCGTCGAAGCCACCGCCAGCGTGCATGAGAAATGGGCACCGCGTATCGGCGATGCGCTGATGGATGCCGCGCGCAAGGCCGTGGCCCAGCCCTGATTCGTTTTATCTGACCGCAAGCCCACACTACGGGGCGTAGTGGTGGATGTCCCGCAGCCCGCTCTGCTCCCCTCTCCCGCATGCGGGAGAGGGACCGGGGGAGAGGGCAGGGGTGTCACCACTGGCGCGCCTTGCTCCGGTCGTTCGAGGTTCTTATGAGCAAGCAAGTCGACGCGCCGCTGGAGCGCGTGCTCGCCACCCTGGCCCTGGTGATCATCAGCCTGATCAGCCTGGCCAACGTCGTGGTGCGTTATTTCACCGATGCATCCTTTGCCTTCACCGAGGAAATCTCGGTGTTCCTGCTGGTCATCCTCACCTTCGCCGGTGCTTCGGTGGCCATGCGCAGCAACCGACACATTCGTATCGGCCTGCTCGAGCGCCTGTTCCCGCGCCTGCGCACGCCGCTGATCCTGTTGCAGTGGCTGGCCGGCGTTTTGGTGCTGGGGCTGGTGTGCTGGTATGGCGGCCAGTTCGCCTGGGAGGAATTCCAGTGGGATTCCGAGTCGCCCGGCCTCGGCCTGCCCAACTGGTGGTACGTGATCTGGCTGCCGGTCCTGGCGCTGCTGGTGTTCGTGCGCCTAACTCAGATGACCGTCGATCGCCTGCGCGGGAGAATCAGTGATGAGCCCTGATCTCTGGCTGATCCTCAGTTTCGCCGTGCTGCTGGCACTCGGTGTGCCGGTGGCCTTCGCCCTCGGCCTGTCCGGCGCGATCGGCATCATCGCCGGGCTGTCGCCGGACATGCTCGCTACCCTCGGCACCAACACCTACAACGGCGTGGCCAAGTACCCGCTGATCGCCATTCCGCTGTTCATCCTCACCGGCCTGGTGTTCGAGAAAGCCGGTGTCGCGCTGCGGCTGGTGCGCTTCGCCCAGGCGGTGATCGGCCCGCGTCATGGCGGCCTGGCCATGGTCGCGGTGCTGGTGTGCCTGATCATGGGCGGCATGAGTGGCTCCGGCCCGGCCGATGCCGCCGCCGTGGCCATGGTGATGCTGCCGAGCATGACCAAGGCGGGGTATCCCAAACCCTTCTCGGCTACGCTGATCGCCGCTTCGGCTTCGACGGCGATCCTGATTCCGCCGTCCATCGCGCTGATTCTCTACTCCATCGTGGTGCCGGGCGTGGACCTGCGTGCGCTGTTCGCCGCCGGCCTGTTCCCCGGCATTCTGGTCGGCCTGGTGCTGCTGGTACCGGCCTGGCTGCTGTCGCGTCACTACGGCTGGGAGTCGCCGGAATCAAGTGAGCGGCCACCGCTCGGGGAAAGCTTCAAGCAGGCGCTGCCAGCGCTGTTCGCCCCGGTGCTGATTCTCGGCGGCCTGCGCAGCGGCCTGTTCACCCCCACTGAAGCCGCCGTGGTCGGCGTGACCTACGGCGTGCTGATCGGCCTGTTCGTCACCCGCGAACTGGACTGGCGCAGCCTCTGGCGTCTGTGTGGCGAAGCCGGGGTGATCTCCGGTGTGGTCATGCTGATCATCGCCCTGGCTGGCATCTTCGCCTGGGCCGGCACCATGCTCGGTACCTTCCGCCATCTGGCCGAATGGCTGATCTCGCTGTCGGACAACGGCTGGGTGCTGCTGGCGCTGGTGATGCTCGCGGTGCTGCTGGCCGGCATGCTGCTCGATGCCATCTCCATCTACCTGATCCTGATGCCGATCCTGATTCCGGTGATGCAGCACTTCGGCTGGAACCCGGTGTGGTTCGGCATCCTGCTGGCGATGAACATCGCCATCGGCCAGTTCACCCCGCCGGTGGCGATCAACCTGATGGTCACGGCGGAAGTGGCCAAGATACGCCTGGAACAGACCGTCGGCTGGGCGGCGCTGTTCGTCGTGGTGATGTCCAGCGCCCTGCTGCTGGTGGCGATCTTCCCGGAAATCGCCCTGTGGCTGCCGCGCGTGCTGGGTTATGCGGTGTAAAACAGGCCAGGCCGTCTATAGTTGCCAGATGGTGCGCAGCGGGGGGCTGCGCACCGCTGAGGGCGGCAGCGCTGGGCACCAAGATGAGTGACGGCAACTATAACGATCACAGGGATGTAGGCGCAGGGCATTGCGAAGGGCTGCGCGAGTCGGGCAAACGCAAGCTGATGCGCACCATCCTGCTCGCCACCGGCCTGACCCTGGGCGGCTTCGCCGTGCTGCAGGCCCTGGCCGGCAACTACCCCTTCGCCATCCTCGAAGTGCTGTGCACCGCCTTGCTGCTGTTCGGCGCCTGGCGCATCGAACGCGCTCGCCATCTGTACCTGTGGATCTACCTGTACCTGATCCCGACCTTCTGCTTCATCCTCTACATCATCGTCATGCCGGACGCCTCAGCGGCGGCGTTCGTCTGGCTGTACATGATCCCGCTGCTGGCCTACCTGCTGCTGGGCAAGCAGCGCGCCTTCCTGCTCACCGCGCCGTTCATGTGCGCCGGGCTTTTGCTGTACTTCACCGACAATCACCTGACCCTGGACACACACGGCCTGATCGACCTGGGCAACGCCGCCCTGTGTGGTGTGCTGATCCTGGTATTCGTGCATATCTACGATGGCTTGCGCATGCAGGCCTACGAGGAGCTGCAGCGCCTGGCGCAGACCGATTCACTGACCGGCGTGGCCAGCCGCGGCAGCTTCCAGCACGCCCTGCAACGCAGCATTCAGGAGGCCGAACGCAGCAACGGGCATCTGGTACTGGTGCTGCTCGACGTCGACCACTTCAAGCAGGTCAACGACCAGTGGGGGCACGAGGCGGGCGACATGGCGCTGCAGCACATCTGTCAGATCCTACAGCAGCGCCTGCGCGTGACCGACTTTCTCGGTCGCCTGGGAGGGGAGGAGTTCGGCCTGCTGCTACGTCATACCGACAGCACCGGCGCCGACCCGCTAGTGGAAAAACTGCGCAAGCAGATCGCCGAACAGCCGCTTGAGTACGACGGTGAGCCGATCGCGCTGTCCGCCACCTTCGGCCTGGCCACCTGGCCCGTGGACGGCCGCAGCGCCGCCGAGCTCTACCGCGCCGCTGACCGCCGCCTGTACAGCGGCAAGCAGCGCGGACGCAACCAGCTGGTCAGCGCCGACATACCGACCGAGCTGCTATTGGACAAATTCGACGTGCGCCTGTGAGGGCTGGCTAGCGTGCTGCGTTGGCAGGTGCAGCGGGCACGCAGGGCTGCTGGCCGGCACCCGCCAGGTTCTCCACGTTATTCAGCACGTTGTGGCCCTGGTTGACCTTCTGCGCGTTCTCCGCAACTTCCATACGCTTGGCATAGGTCGCGGTGTTGCCATTGAAGCTCTGCTGCGTCTCCAGCACGGTATTGGCCATATCCAGCAAGCTGCGTCCGGTGGCGATCAGGTTGCTGGTCGCGCTCGGCGCACATGGATCGTTGGCCAGCTGGGTATTCTGCAGCCCCTGAGTTTGCGTGTTCTGCGCCAGGCAGCCGCTCAGCGAGGCCAGCACGGTGGCGCTCATGAGGACGCCCAGGGTTCCTTTGATGTTCATCAGACATTCCCTTCTATGACCGGGCCCCGACCCAGTGCCGAGGCGTTGCCCGGATTCTAGGAATGGGTGGGGGCGCACGAAATAGTACGGGTGTACTAGTGCCTCTTTGCCTGCCAACCAGTTCCTTGCGCCGGCCGCAGGCTCCGGCCTAAGGTGCCGACACCACAACATGAGCTGTAATCAGCAGGGAAACGTCATGTCCGGGACTGTCTCCGCCGCGTATGACACCGAACGCGCCCAGGCCGGGGTGCGGATGATCTTCATGTCGGTCGCGGCCTGCTACATCGTGATCCTCTACCATCTGTCGCTGATTAACCCGGCGCTGGTATGGAAGATCTTCGTCCTGGAGTGCGTCTTCAGTGTCGTCGCCACGCTGATCTGGTTCGATATCCGGCGGCGTCCGGGCAACCATCGCGGGCGCCGGCTGATCACCATGCTCACCGACTACGCCGGTATCGCGGTGACCATGGCGCTTGGCGGCGCGGCCATGCTGCCGGTCTATGCGATTCTGCTGTGGGTCACCATCGGTTATGGCTTGCGCTACGGTTCCGGCTACCTGCTGCTGGCCACACTGATGGCGCTGCTGTCGCTGAGCGTGGCCGCCAGCCTGTCGGCGCACTGGCAATCGCAGCCCTACCTGATCGTCACACTGCTGCTCACCACCCTGCTGGCGCCGGCCTACATGCATGCCTTGCTCAAGCGTTCGCGCCAGGCGGCCGAGGCCGAGCAGGCTGCCAACCGGGCCAAGTCGCAGTTTCTCGCCCAGGCCAGCCACGACCTGCGCCAACCCATTCATTCCATCAGCCTGTTCACCGCCTGCCTGCGCGACAGCAGCCTGGGCACCGAGCAGCGGCGCCTGGTGGAGAACATCGACAAATCACTGCACAGCGTCGCACGCCTGTTCCGCACGATTCTCGATATGTACTCGCTCGACAGCGGCAAAGTGGTGCCGCAACTGGAGTCGCTGGAGCTGCGCAGCCTGCTGCAGCAACTCATCCAGCAGAATGCCGAGGCGGCGCGCTGGGCCGGGGTCGAGATGCGCCTGCGTTGCCCGCCGCTGCACGTGCGGGCCGACCCGGTGCTGCTCACCACCATGCTGCAGAACCTGCTGTCCAATGCCCTGAAATACGCGCCGGGCAAACCGCTGTTGATCGCCTGCCGCCGACGTGGGCCAGGCGTTGCCATCGAGATCTACGACAAGGGGCGCGGCATCGCCGCCGGCCATCTCGACAGCGTCTTCGAAGAGTTCTATCGCGTGCGCCAGGAGCGAGACAGCGACGTCGAGGGAATGGGCCTGGGCCTGGCCATCGTCAGACGCCTGGGCGCGCTGATGGACATGCGCGTGAGCATTCACTCCGTGGAGGCTCGCGGCACGCGGGCGGTGATCGACGGCCTGCAGCGCGTCGAGGCGCCGCGCGCGATGTCTTCAGCCAAGGGCAGCAGCCTGCAGGCGCCGCGCATGCTCGATGGCTTGCGCGTGTGCCTGATCGAGGATGACCAGAATGTACTGCTGGCCACCGCCACCTTGCTGCAGAAGTGGGGTTGCGAAGTCGCTACCTTCAGCACGCTGCCTGATGCCTCTGCGCAGTTCGATCTGGTGGTGACGGACTTCGACCTCGGCACCGAAGCGTCGGGGGCCGACTGCATCCAGCACGTGCGGCGCAGCAGTGGACGCAAGGTGCCGGCGATCATCATGACCGGGCACGACGTGCGTCGTGTGCAGGAGCAGGTGGGCGACAGCGAAATTCCGATCCTGTCGAAACCGGTGCAGCCCGCCGAGCTGCGTTCGCTGCTGGTAGCCTTGAAGCTCAAGCTCAAGACCGCGTGATGCTTACACCAGCCCGGCCTTGGCCCCCTTGGCGGCGGCTGCGGCACGAGTGCCGACGTCCAGCGTGCGCAGCAGCGAGGACACATGGATGCGTACGGTAAAGGGCGAGATCGCCAGCTCGCGGGCGATTTCCTTGTTCGACAGGCCGCGCACCACCAGCCGCAAGACCTCCTGCTGACGTGGCGTCAGTTGCTCCAGCAGATGACGATCCTCGGCGAAGGCCGGCACGCCGGCGGGTCCCAGGGTCAGGACGAACTCGCCGGCGCGCACGGCCAGCAAGGCATCGGCGATTTCATCCGGCGGCGTCGCCTTGCCGATGAAACCGTCCGCACCTGCGCTCATCACTTCATCGATCAACTCGCGGTTGTCGACCATCGACACGATCACGATCGAGCTGCGCGCAAACGTCTGACGCAGCGCGCTGATGGCCTGCGGCGACTGGCCGGGGAACAGCAGGTCGAGCATGAACAGGCTCGGCGCCGTGCCGGCTTGCGCCAGGCTCAGCACTTCATCCATGTCTCCGGCTTCCACAACGCACGCCTGGGGGAAGACGCGCTGGGCGATACGACACAGGCCATCGCGGAAAACCGGATGATCGTCGGCGACGATGATGCGTTCTTGTGGTGATTGTTCGGACATACTGGGCGCTTCCATCCTGGCGCCAGACTAAGGTCATATCCCTGGCGGCGCCAGCGTCTGGTTCTCAGTATTGCCGCTGGCTTGGTCGACCCGAGTGAACTGCAAGGCGCCAGCCGCAGTCTGTTCAGATACCCCTTATGGAATGTAAAGGAGTACCGCATGGACCTTATCCGCATCCTCATCGCCATCCTGCTACCGCCGCTGGGCGTGTTTCTCCAGGTCGGTTTCGGCGGCGCGTTCTGGCTGAACATCCTGCTCACCCTGCTCGGCTACATCCCCGGCATCGTCCACGCGGTGTACATCATCGCCAAACGCTGAGGCCTGTCCCGAGCGCGCTCGCCTACTAATGTCGAAAGCGCTTTGCTCCCCTCACCCGCTTGCGGCGCGACAGCGGAAACAGCGAAGCACTGCTTCGCCCGCTGTCGCGACCTGAGCTCTGCGAAGGGCTGGGGCACAGGGTGGGGGAGAGGGCAGAAGATCACGCAGCAATTTGCTTATCTCGCCCCTGGCGAAGCCCCCTCATTCCCGCCGCAAAAAGTGCACGCTGAACAATTGCGCCGGGTCGCGCCACATGGCGACCGAGGCGAAGCCGCATGCGCCCGCCAGATCACGAAAGCCGCTCGGCGTGTACTTGTAGGAGTTCTCCGTGTGCAGAGTCTCGCCAGCGGCGAAGTCGAACACGCGATCCTCGATGCGCACTCGCTGCGCCTGCCGGCTGACCAGATGCATCTCGATGCGCGACTCGGCTTCGTTGTAGAAGGCCCTATGCTGGAAGCGGCGCGGGTCGATGTCGCTGTGCAGCTCGTTGCGAATGCGCTCGAGCAGGTTGAGGTTGAACAGCGCAGTCATCCCGGCCGCATCGTTGTAGGCGCGCTCCAGCACCTGGCGGTCCTTGACCAGATCCACGCCGATCAGCAAGCCACTGCCTGCCGGCAGTGTCTGATGCAGGTTGCGCAAAAAGGCGCGGGCCTCAAGCGGGTCGAAATTGCCGATGCTGGAGCCGGGGAAGAACGCCAGTGGACGTTGCCCCAGCGCTTCGGCGGGCAGCTTCAAGGGCTGGCTGAAGTCGGCGCACAGCGCGTGCACGTCGAGCCAGCGATAGTCGGCCGCCAGGCGACGGGTGCTGCTATGCAGAAACTCGCGGGAGATATCGATGCCCAGGTAACGCGCCGGGCGCAGGGCTTCGAGCAACAGGCGGATCTTGCGGCTGGCGCCGCTGCCCAGCTCCACCAGGCTGGCGTTGCGCCCGGCCAGCTCGGCGATATCGTTGGCCGCCAGGCGCAGAATGGTTTCCTCGGTACGCGTCGGGTAGTACTCCGGCTGCAGGCAGATCAGCTCGAACAGCTGCGAGCCGCGATGATCGTAGAAGAACTTCGGTGACATCGCCTTCGGGCTGGCCGCGAAGCCACGCAGTGCTTCCTCGCGCAGCGACTCCAGTTCCGGGCTGATCGACTGTTCGTGGGTACGGATTGCCAATGCCATGCTCAGAGCTCCTTGGCCAGGCGCAGGCCGGAGAACTGCCAGCGCATCGTGGGGTAGAAGAAGTTGCGATAGGTGGGGCGCACGTGGTCTTCAGGCGTGGCGCAGCTGCCGCCACGCAGCACCATCTGCCCGGACATGAACTTGCCGTTGTACTCACCCAGGCTGCCGCCCAGCGGCCGAAAGCCGGGGTAGGGCCGGTAGGCGCTGGCCGTCCATTCCCAGACATCGCCATAGAGCTGCTGCAGGCCATCACCCGCGCCCGCAGCCACCGGCTGCAGGTGATCGTTTTCGACGAAGTTGCCCCATAGCGGTTCGTCCTGCGCGGCAACCTCCCATTCCTCTTCGCGTGGCAAACGCGCCTGCGCCCAGGTGGCGAAGGCCTCGGCCTCGAAGTAGCTCAGGTGGCAGATCGGCGCATGCAGATCCAGCTCGCGCGGGCCGCCCAGGGTCAGCTCCAGCCAGTCGTCGCCCTCGCGCAGCCAGTACAGCGGTGCCTGCCAGCCGGCGCGCTGGATATGGTCCCAGCCGTCCGCCAGCCACAACGCCGTGCTGCAATAACCGCCATCGCGGATGAACTGCAGATATTCGCCATTGCTCACCGGTCGGCTGGCGAGCTGAAAGGCCTCGACGAACACCCGGTGTCGCGGTCGCTCGCAGTCAAAGGCAAAGCCATCGCCGGTATGGCCGACATGGCGCAGCCCGGCGGGAAATTCGATCCAGCGCATTTCGCCGGCCGCCGCGCCGCCCGGCTTGAGGTCGTGGCGGTAAACCGGGCGCAACGGGTTCTGCGCCAGGATGTGCTTGATATCCATCAACAGCAGCTCCTGATGCTGCTGCTCGTGCTCCAGCCCCAGCTCGACCCGCTGCAGCACCTCGTCGGCAAGTTTGCTGCCTGATTGGAGCAACTGCGCCATGGCCAGATCGACATGGCTGCGATAGGCGTACACCTCGCTTACCGTCGGCCGCGACAACAACCCGCGCCGCGCCCGCTCGAAGGGCGTGCCGTGGGTCTTGTAGTAGGAATTGAACAGGTGGTCGTAGCGCTCATCCAGCGGGCGATAGCCCGGCAGAAAGGGCTGCAGCACGAAGGCCTCGAAGAACCAGGTGACATGCGCCAGATGCCATTTCGGCGGGCTGACATCCGGCATGCTCTGGATCACATAGTCTTCAGCTTCCAGCGGCTCGCAAAGCCGCTCACTGGCAGCGCGCACCCGCTGGTAGCGCTGCCATAGCTGTTCGAGGTGTGGCGGTGAAACGGCGATCCTGCTGGTGCGGTCTCGCATAACACGCATCCTTTGCTGGCGCCGCGGAGCGCGACGGTACTTAAAGCCGACCGGGCAATAAGGGCAAAGGTTCAGGGAAAAATGTGGCATTTACATGGCAGGTGCCGGCAACGGGCTACTTCATACCTGCCATGCTGACGGCCGCGATCAGGTGTGCTCTGTCACCACTTGCTCTGCTATCAGCGTGCCGCTCCGATTCGAAAACGGCCACGCCACCAGCGCGCCAACCACGATTGGGGCTCGTGCGGTGTCGGGTGAGGCTGCCGATGGAAGCGCGGCAACTCGCCCAGGGCGATCCACAGCTCACCCTGCCACTCCAGGAGATTGACCTGCTGATTGTCCCAGGCCATCAGACAGCGGGATGGCTCATGATCGGCCCGTACCGCACTGTCGCGCAGCGCCGGCAAGGCCACATGGCTAAGCCAGCGCCGCAGATGACGGTTCTCCGGATGCGAGAAGCGCCATAACGCCCTGTAAATGCCCGACTCACTGAGCACCTCCACCGTCTCCAGCTGCCCACTGGCCAGCTGGAAGTGCACCGTCCGCACCTGGTCGGCATCCATCAGCCGACAGATGCGCTCCGGGTGGCGATGGCCCAGCAACCGCGCAAACTCCCAGGCACAGACCCACGGCTGGCGGTCGATCATCACCCCGCGCAACGGACGGTTATGACGCATCAGTACGATGGGGATAAAGGCATCTTCCATAAGGCCTCCCGGCTGCTTAGCTTTCAATATCTGAAAATCAGATATCTGGAGAGTAGATATACCGTGACTGTCCTGTCAACGGACGGATGCGCCTCCTGTGGAAAAGTCGGTTTATCGAGACGAAAACCTGGTTTTCTTGAAATTGCTCAAACAGTGTCGGGTCGAGGCAGGGCTGACCCAGGGCGACTTCGCCAAAGCGCTCGACCGCCCACAGTCGTTTGTCAGCGACGTAGAACGCGGGCTGCGCCGGTTGGATCTGATCCAACTACGGGATATCTGTCAGGTGCTGGGCATTAGTTTGAGCAGCTTTGTGCAGCGCTTTGAGGATGAGTTGCCTGGCAGTAGTGGTGGGGACGAGGTGTAAGAACTAAGGCGACGGGTGGTGGTGCACCCAGAGCGCGGTGCACCACTGTATAGGAAAATAAATCTGTCCCCGATTTTGATACTCATAAGCCAAACAACCAATTTGAGAGACGCTGCAGCCGATTGTTGAACCTACTACCTTTGTGTTCGCTTGTTCGGTTTAGGAGGCTTAGCCTTGGTTGTTGCAAGGAAAGCTTCAATTTCCCTTATCCATTCTGGTTTTTTTGACGGGTCATCTAGCTCGGTGTACCTCAGCGCAAATTTAACCTTAAATCCATCTGCTTCGAATAAATGTTCCATTGCTCTTCGGTCAGTGAAATTCAGATTTAAAGCAAAGCCAGATGGCCACTCGTTGTTTTCTGATGTCAGCTTTTCGGGTAACTGTGCAATTAGTTCGCCATAAAGCTTATGAGACCTAAAGCTATCGATTGCAGATATAAAGCTTGTGGGGCTAAGCGTATCTTCTATTACTGTTGGAGGTGATGCATTATTGTCACTGGTTTTTAATAGAGCGGTGCGAAAACTGTCTTCGTCGTTTTTTATTCTGCGTATCTGTATTCCTGCTAAGGAGTCTTTGCCGTCAAAGGACTCAAATTTTTTGTCGGTGTCGATAAGGCAAAAAACTTTTCCTTTTATATCGTCTCTTGCATCCTCTAGGGCAAGATATAGATAGTTATATATTTTCTTTACTGCTGGAGAACCACCGACCGGTACGATGAATAGTCCGGGGCTTTTTATATAGTGGCTTAGGTAAATTCGATCTGCAGACCCTTCGCAAATAATCCATTTATAGGCAGATGTTGTGATGGATGCAATTATGGATTGAACAAGATCATTTATACCTTTTAATTCTAACTCAACTGGCAGCTCTCCTCTGGTGTCAGACCTAAGTTTCTTAATGTCTTCCCTGAAGCACCTGAGATCCAAAAGCAACGGAGGTTGATCGTTCTTGGGGCAGTAAACGGCAACGCCATTTGAAATTATTGGCATGAAACCATACCAATGTGTGGTGATAAGGATCTGAATTCTAGATTCGGCGATTTCTCTCAGCTTTTCAAATTGTCCGAAGCATGAGGATACATGCAACGATAACTCTGGTTCATCAATGGCAAGTATTATTTGTTGGTGGCTTGGAGCAGCATTTGCCAAGAGAAAGGCCTTGGCGACATCGACTAAGGCCTGGCGCTTTTCGCCTGAACTTAGGTCTCCTACTGGAGTGCGCTCTCGTCCATCTTTTCTATTGAGTACTTTGGATTCAAAAAAAAGCTTCAATAACTTTTTCAGTTAAATGCGATTGGTTGACAAGATTCTGCTTTTGGGCGGGTTTTCTATATTCATAGACTTCTAGTTTTTCTGATATCGATCCTAGGAATTCGTTAAGCTGCGAGTTGATAGTTCGGACGTCTTCCCGCTTGATGAATGCCCTTACAATAGTATCTAGCTTTTGCCCAAGTAGGGCTTGTATCGTTTTGCCTTCTATTTTTGTGTATTCTATGAAATCTATGTCGGCAGGTAAGTAGATATACTTATAGTATTCTGTGATCCTTTGCTGTAGAAGGGTTATGGCCTCTCCCGAGCTGGCGTAGTTTTTAATTAGTGAGTTGTAAGAAGATACCGTTTCGAACATCGGGAAGAAAACGTTTGGCAATGCATTTTTTTGGTCCTTCTTTATGCCAAATGGGATTAGATAATGAGTTTTGTTATTAAATCCTTCGGATGTCAAGTCCTCGCGGTGCTCGCAAAACAATTCAGCATGACTTTTGTATGAAGGGTTGAAGTCAAGAACTGTTGATGACCAGGTGAGTTCGCTTATTTTTTCTAGGAGCCACTGAAACTCACCCAAGGAAGGGAGTGTGTCTTTCTTTATGAGGAATATTGGGCATATGAACGGCTCCCTTTCCGTGAAGCCTTTTGTGAGTGAGTGATGATAGTTCCAGTCGGCGCCATTAAAAAAGCTATTCAATGCTTCAAGAACGGAGCTTTTTCCTGCGCCATTCTCCCCTACCAAAGCACTAAATAGTTTTCCGTTAGAAAGCTTTATATAGTTGATAGCTTGATAGGTTTTAAAATTTCTGACTAATAGTCCAACTATCATTTTTTGATCTCAATCTTATCGAGTATTTGGGGGCAAACCACGATTTCTTGTCCCATGCACCTAGTAAGCTCTGCATCATCCGGCCCCCCTGAAAAAGGGAGGTGTTTTGATGGCTGTTGTCCAGTTAAAGGCCATGTCCTGCAAGCCAGGCGAGATCATCTGCCCGCTTCTTGGTCATATCCAGAAAGCACGATGCCTGGTTGAGGCCGTCGATGGTGCCGCCGGTCAGGTTGCCCAGTAAGGCACAGTTGCTATCTCGGAACTTGATCCAGAGCCGTTGCGCATCGCGTAAATGTGTTTGTTGGGATGGCATTAAGGCTTGTGTGGCTACTTTGTAATTCTGGTTGAGACGGGCATCCTGCTGCTTGATCTCGGTACCTATGCAATCGAGCATATTCGCCGTCACGCCACCGGACTCATCCATGCACGCGGTATAGGCCGTGCTGTAGCCATCCTCCGCTGCGTACGTGCCAATACCGAGCGTCGTAGTGGCAATAGCCAGAAGCCAATTTCTGATTGATTGCATGATGAGCGTCCTGCGTATCGCTAGATGGTGTTAAAGGCTCTGCATCGTCCTGCACTTCGGAAAACCCGAGCATCACCAAAACTGCTGCCCCGCCTTCGGTCCCGATTTCACGGTGCGTATCAATAGCGCGCTGCCGCACTTAGGGCATTGCCGTTCGGCTGTCGGATCACTCCGGCGCTTGAGGTTTTGCACATGCTCGCGGTGCGTAGCCAGGGTCGGTGTGCGGCGGCCGGTTTGCAGGGAATGCAGCATGGCGTCGACTTCAGCCTCGCTGAATATCGGCTGCTGGAATGACTGGATATAGCGGATAAAGCCGATGCCTTGAGTGACGTTGGCCGGTACTTCGGTTTTGAAGGTGCTGCCGCCGACGAATGTGATGACCGAATGCAGGTGCTCGGGCTTGACGCCGAGGGTGGCTTCCAGCGCTTTGAGGTGTTTGTAGTTCTGCCGTAGCGGGTTCTGGAATTTGAAGGTGCGTTTGTAGAGCTTCTGCGTCCACTGCGCCTGTTTCTCGCTGCCGAAGATCCAGCCGCTCATGTTCTTCGTTTCCAGCACGAAGATGCCGTAGGGCGAGAGGAATACGTGGTCGATCTGCGTGGTGCCGTCCGGCGTGTTCAGGGTGATGTTGTGCAGGCGGCGGTAGGTTTGCTTGTCCAGCTGCCAATGGGCGAACAGGCGCACCAGCAGTTCACCGATCTGCCCCTTGGCCCAGGGCGATTTGAGCAGGCCGATCAGCAGGGCCGCTGGGATCAGCCAGAACAGGCTGTCTATAAGCGGGCGAAGAATAAGGCCGACGTCCATATTTTCTTCCGTGAGCAAAGCCGCTTGAGTGGCGCTCGTTGTACGAGCGAGCAGGCGTGCCGAAATCCAGTTGCCTGGCACTGATCTGGATGATGGCTTATTGCTCTCAATGGCTCAAGGGAGCCCCTAAAAACTACCTGCGTTGTCATCACTGCGCTAAAAGCAGGCTCGGAATGCTCATGTACAAAAGTACAGTCGCCCGCGACTCTGACCGTTCCTCGCCTGCTTTTGCCTTGTGCTGACTGCCTCGCCTACGTTTTTAGAGGTACCCTTCTCGGGGATCGCGACCATTGTCCTATGGCCGTTGGGCGGTTACGCCAGGTTTGGGGGCATTGCGCAGGGCTGAGCGCGGCCGACAAGACAGCTGCCCGATCCAGGCCGGGTCATTTGACAGGAGTTTTTGTTCATGAGCCGATTAGCGCGCCTATTCGGCTCATTTGGTGAGCCGAATAAGGGCTATCTGGCTCACTGTCTTCTCACCTGATGTTCGTTGGACTGTCGTGTCGCTTGCTGGTTAGCGCTTCTTCGCCAGCAATTCGGAGCGGCCAATCACTTCTCTGCTGCGCTCAGGTTTGCGCGGGCCGGAGAAGCCGGCGTCTTCGATGGCGCTATCGAGGCCACGAAAGTGCGGGGCGGCTTTGGGGCTGCGGACTGTTTCCATGCCTTCGTTCCACGCATGCACCATATGCTTGGCTACATCGCGCCAGGCGGGCTCGTTCTTCGCAGCTTCGATCACTTCGCTGCCGACCTCTACGGCGGATTCGCAGAGTTGCTCGAGCATGGCTGCGTATTTGCTAGGGGCAATGCCCAGCACGGCCTTGAAGAAGGTTTCCAGGGATCTACCCGGTGTCCAGGTTTGCCTGCCTCCAACGGACAGGCCAGGCGGGTTGCTGGCGAAGCGCGGGTAGGCCTGAGTGGTCACCAGGTCATAGACCGGCGTGAAGCCCACATCCGCTCGGGAGGAGTAGAACAGCGCGATGTTCTTCGCATGGCAGTCGGCATTGCGTACCACGTAGTTGGTCAGCAGGTGCCAGCCCAGGTGCTCGCGCTGCGCTTGCAAGCGGTCAGCGGGGATATAGGCGCGTGTGGCATTCCACACCCGCTCGGTGGTGGGCGCGTACTTTTCATGGGGCGGCAAACCTAGCAGCCCGCAGGCATCTTCGACGCCGTAGCGGGGGATGCCGTGTTCGTCCACGTCGAAGCGATCCACTACCAGGACCTTGCCGTCGTCAGACATGCGGCAGGCAGCGACCGGCACGACATTCAGTCGCTCCAGCACGCGCATGGTGTAGAACTCGTTGAAGCCCAGAAATGGGGTGGTTTCGTCAGAGCCCTTGATGATGTGAAAGCCGGTGCGCAGGGTCGGTTTGCCCAGCGGCTCCCGAGAGGCGACGGCGTCGGTGGCAATGAACTTTGGCACGACCCCCGATACGGCGACCCGAGCGTACCGCCGCACCAGTTCGGCGAACCGCTCGCTGGTGTTTTCCGCTTTGAGCAGGTGTTCTATCTCCAGCGGCGCCATTTCGACGCCGGGCTCAACACCCTCTGGCGTGACCGAGACTCTGCCGATACCGGTGCCGCCCACCACGCCCAGCAGTGACAGATCGGTACCATCGAGTAGCGGGCCAAATTCCTCGCGAATGACGCCCAGCAGATACCCCTCGGGCAGGTTCTGCCGAAAGAACGGGAAAAGATCGCGCGGCCAGCGCCATGCTTCTTCCCGTACCGGCATCGTCAGGCTGACGAAGTCTTCCGCTACTGTGCCCGGCAGGTACTTCAGCACATATTCATCGCGCTCCCGATAGAGCTTGGCCACCCGCCGTGAGCTGACGTGGACGTCGAGGATCATGCTCAAGCACTCCCTGAGCGTTGCTCGTCGAGGATGTCTTCAACCGTGCGTTGATGCCCGGCTTTGACCAGCTTCAGGTCGTAGCCTGCCGCCTCCAGCAGGCGAACCAGCACCGAGACGCTCATATCGCCTTTGGCCAGGGTTTCCATACGGGCTACGGTGGTGCGCGAGACGCCGGCACGACTGGCCAGCGCTTCCTGGCTCAGTTTCGCGTCACCGCGCGCCTGTTTCAGCATTTCCGAAACGTCGTAGAGAGAGGTCATTTGTAGCCCTTGGGCGTCAAAAATCGAAGTATTGTCGAAAAATGTAGCTCGTGGGCTACAGCTATACAAGCAGCCTGAATCAATTACTGTGTCTCGTGGGCTACAGGATACGCCTGGTAATCGTTTCTTGTAGCTCTTGGGCTACATTTTTCGTAGGCAATGGCTGCGCAGCTTCTCAGAGCGTGGAGGCGTAGCGGCGAGTGAGGAGGGTGGTTCCATTTGAGGTGTGCAAAAACACAAAAGCCGCGCAGGACGCGGCTTTGAAGGTGGTGGGCCCACACGGACTCGAACCGTGGACCAAAGGATTATGAGTCCTCTGCTCTAACCAACTGAGCTATAGGCCCCCAGAAGGCCGGCGGATTATACCGGCGCGCTCTCGCCAGCGCCAACCGCTTGACCTGGTGGGAGAAATTTCCGGGTGAAGGCCTCGGCCGAGAGCGGGCAACTGACCACGTAGCCCTGGATCTGCAGGCAGCCTTCGGCAGCCAGGCAGAGTTCCTGGGCCTTGGTCTCCACGCCTTCGGCGATCACCGTCAGTTGCATGCTGTTGCCCAGGGCGATGATGGCGCGGGTGATCGCCAGGTCGTGCGGGTCGTCCGGCAGGCCACGGACGAAGGACTGGTCGATCTTCAGTACGTCCAGCGGCAGACGCTTGAGGTAGCTGAGTGAGGAGTAGCCGGTGCCGAAGTCGTCGATGGCCAGCTGTACACCGAGCTGTTTGAGGCGGTGGAGGATGTCCAGCGCTTCGCCCGCCTGGTTCATGATGAAGTTCTCGGTGATCTCCAGTTGCAGCAGCTCCGGCGCCAGGTTGTAGTGCTGCAGCAGTGCGCTGATGCGCGGCAGCAGGCCGGGCTGATGCAGCTGGGCGCCGGCAAGGTTGACCGAGAGGGCGCCAAAGCCGTGGCCGCTTTCCTGCCAGTCCTGCAGTTGGCGGCAGGCTTGTTCCAGCACCCAGTCGCCCAGCGGCAGGATCAGCCCGCTTTCTTCGGCCACCGGGATGAAGCGATCCGGCGGGATGTCGCCGAACACCGGGTGCGGCCAGCGTACCAGCGCTTCGGCACCGACCAGGCTCTGGCTGCGCAGGCAGAACTTGGGCTGGTAGTACAGGCACAGTTCGTCGCGCTCCAGGGCGCGGCGCAGTTCCTGTTCCATGGCCATGCGTTCGTTGACCTGGAAGGTCAGCGAGCGGGTATAGAGCTCGCTGCGGTTACGGCCCTTGGCCTTGGATTGGTACATGGCCGCGTCGGCGTTCTTGACCAGGGTGGCGACGTCGAGGCCGTCCTTGGGATAGAGGCTGATGCCGATGCTGGCGCTGATGAAGAACTCGTGGTTGTCGAGCTGGAACGGTGCGCGGAAGCATTCGAGCAGTTTCTGCGCGACCTGTTCGGCGTCCTGCGGCTGGTGCAGGCCGGGCAGCAGGATGATGAATTCGTCGCCGCCGAGACGGGCCACGGTGTCGATATCGCGCAGTTGCAGTTTCAGGCGCGCGGCGATGGCCTTGAGCAACTGGTCACCGACCGGGTGGCCGAGGCTGTCGTTGATCTGCTTGAAGCGGTCGAGGTCGAGAAACAGCACGGCGCCCAGTTGGTCGTCGGCGCGTGAGCCATCCAGGGCGCTGCGCAGGCGGTTCTCGAACAGCAGGCGGTTGGGCAGGCCGGTCAGCGGGTCGTGGTGGGCCTGATGATCGAGGCGTGCCTGGGCATGCTTGAGGCTGGAGATGTCGGCGAATACCCCGACGAAGTGGGTGATCTGGTTATCGCAGTTGCGCACAGCGCTGATGGTCAGCCATTCGGGGTACAGCTCGCCGTTCTTGCGCCGGTTCCAGATTTCCCCCTGCCAGTGGCCGTTGGCCGCCAGGCTGTGCCACATGGCGGCGTAGAAGGCGTTGTCGTGCTGGCCGGAGGAGAGCAGGCTGGGGCGCTGGCCGAGAGCTTCGGCCTCGCTGTAGCCGGTGATCTGGGTGAAGGCGCGGTTGACCGCGGTGATGCGCTGTTCGAGGTCGGTGATCAGCACGCCTTCGGCGGTGCTTTCGAAGACGGTGGCGGCTTGCTGCAGTTCTTCCTGCATCTGCTCGCGTTCGGTGATGTCGCGGGCGATGGTCAGCAGGCATTCGTCGCCGCCTATGGGCAGCGGCTGCGCGGAGAGTTCGCAGAGGCGCAGCTGGCCGCTCTTGGTGCGCACCGGGGCGATCAGGTCGCGCACGCTGCCTTGCTCGCGAATGCGTTGTACCAGGCGTTCACGATCTTTCGGGTCGGCCCAGATGCCCAGGCTGAGGGTGCTTTGTTCGGCAATCTCGTCGAGGCTGTAGCCGGTGATGCGGCTGAAACCGTCGTTGGCCTCCACCAGCAGGCCGTCGCGCAGACGGGTGATCAGCAGACCATCGGGCGAGGCGTGGAAGGCCTTGGCGAACTTCTCCTCAGATATCTGCAGTTGCTGCTGGGTGCTCTTGAGCTGGCTGATGTCGCGCACCACCACGACCAGTGCCGGGGTGTTGTCGAGCACGAACTGGCTGGCCGAGATGAGGCCGGTGAACAGGCTGCCATCGGCGCGGCGGAAGAGCATTTCCAGGTTGCGCAGGCTTTCGTCCTGCAGACGCAGCAGCAAGCTCGGGCCGATGCCAGGCACGCCCCACAGATCGAGTTCGGTGGCGGTCTTGCCGATGGCTTGCTCGACGCTGATGCCGGTCTGTTCGGTGAAGGCGGTGTTGGCCTCCAGCAGCACGCCGTCGACGCGCCGGGCAATGATCAGGATGTCCGGGCATTGCTGGAACACCGAGGCGAACTTCTGCTCCGACAGGCGCAGGGCTTGCTCGGTCTGCTTGGCTTCACTGATGTCGACCATCAGGCCGCGAATCACCTGGCGGTCGTCGCGTTGCAGCAGGGTGACGATATCGCGCACCCACACCGTGCGCCCGTCAGCGGCGAGCAGACGGTATTCCAGAGCGTGGTCGTTGCCAGTCGAGCATTGTTCCAGGCAGGTGCGCAGGGTGCGCTGGTGATCGTCCGGGTGCAGGTGGCGTTGCCAGAAGCCGGGCTCCAGCCATTCGTGCAGGGGGTAGCCCAGCAATTTTTCCGCATGGGGCGAGACGTAGGTGTAGGTGAGCCCGCTGGACTCGGTCTCCCAGGTGATGGCCGAGAGGCTTTCGACCATGTCGCGAAAGTGCTGCTCGCGGTTACGCAGTTCCTGCTCCAGCGCTTCGCGGTTGCGCATCTCGCGTTTCAGGCGGCGGTTGATGCGCAGGATGATGGCGATGACCGCCAGCAGGCCGAGCAGGGCGGGCAGGCCGTAGAGCAGGGTTTCGTACCAGACGTTGCGTTTGTCCAGCACGCTGCCGACCCAGGGTTCCTGCAAGGCGGAGATTTCTTCGGCGCTGAGCTCGGCGAAGAGTTTGTCGAGGATGCCGACCAGCATGCTCTGGCCACGTGGGGCGGCCATGGCCAACTGATAGCGATAGGGTGTTTCGCCGCTGATATAGACGCCGTCGAGCTTGAGCTGGCGCAGGCTCCAGACGCTGGAGGCAAGATCGCCGACCATGGCATCGACCTGGTTGGTCGCCAGCGCCTGCAGGGCGGCGGCGACGTTGCGCAGCGGCAGCAGGTTGAGATCGGGGTGTTGCTGGCGTAGCAGCTCGTGCGGTGCGTAGTCAGCCACCACGGCAATCTTCAAACCGTACAGCTCATTGAGCTTTCTCGGCTGCGGCCCGCCGTTGCGGGCGAGAATGACGATGGGAAAGTCCAGGTAGGGGCGGGTGAAGATCAGGTATTCCTGGCGTTCGGGTGTCGACATCACGCCGGGGAGCAGGTCGACCTGGCCCATGCGCGCCTGCTCCAGTATCGCGCTCCAGTTGCTGGGCTCGACGGGCTGCAGCTCCACGTCAAGGCGCTCTTCGATCAGCCGTACATAGGCGGCGGTCAGGCCGTGATAGTTACCCTGTTCGTCACGAAACTCGAAAGGTGGCCAGGATGCATCGACACCCAGGCGTAGTTCGGGGTGGGCTGCCAGCCAGGTGCGCTCGTCCTCGTTGAGTGTCAGGGCTAGGGCCGGGGTCATCCAGTACGCCAGGCACAACAGCACAATGGCCGGCAAGCGGGGCATAACGGCCTCGTTTCGCGATCAGTATCGTCGTAGTGTAGATCGGCCATTGCCGGGATGGCAGTTTGATTGCAGCGTCTGCGCTGCCTTTGGCTGGCGAGTGATTGGGCGCGCTGCCCAGAAAGCAAAACCCCCGGCCTGGGCCGGGGGTTCTGGTATCACTCGTCGAGGAAGGAGCGCAGATGCTCGCTTCGCGTCGGGTGGCGCAGCTTGCGCAGCGCCTTGGCTTCGATCTGGCGGATACGCTCACGGGTGACATCGAACTGCTTGCCGACTTCCTCGAGGGTGTGGTCGGTGTTCATGTCGATACCGAAGCGCATGCGCAGGACCTTGGCTTCACGGGCAGTGAGGCCGGCCAGCACTTCGCGAGTGGCTTCCTTGAGGCTTTCGACCGTGGCTACGTCGATCGGGGACTGCATGGTGCTGTCCTCGATGAAGTCGCCCAGGTGCGAATCTTCGTCGTCGCCGATCGGGGTTTCCATGGAGATCGGCTCTTTGGCGATCTTCAATACCTTGCGGATTTTGTCCTCGGGCATTTCCATGCGCTCACCCAGCTCTTCCGGAGTGGGCTCGCGACCCATTTCCTGGAGCATCTGACGGGAGATGCGGTTGAGCTTGTTGATGGTCTCGATCATGTGCACCGGGATACGGATGGTGCGCGCCTGGTCGGCGATCGAGCGGGTGATCGCCTGGCGAATCCACCAGGTGGCGTAGGTCGAGAACTTGTAGCCGCGACGGTATTCGAACTTGTCCACCGCCTTCATCAGGCCGATGTTGCCTTCCTGGATCAGGTCGAGGAACTGCAGGCCGCGGTTGGTGTACTTCTTGGCGATGGAGATGACCAGACGCAGGTTGGCCTCGACCATTTCCTTCTTGGCGCGGCGAGCTTTCGCTTCACCGATGGACATGCGACGGTTGATGTCCTTGATCTCGGCCAGGGTCAGGCTGCACTCGGCTTCCAGGTCGGCCAGCTTCTGCTGGCAGCGCTGGATGTCGCCCTGCAGGTTGCCCAGGGCTTCGGCGTACTTGGCCTTGCCCTTGGCCAGGTCGGCGGCCCAATCCATGTCGATTTCGTTGCCCGGGAACAGGCGCAGGAAGTCGGCACGCGGCATGCGCGCATCACGTACGCACAGCTGCATGATGGCGCGTTCTTGCGCACGCAGACGGTCGAGGGCGTCGCGCACCTTGGTAACCAGGGCGTCGTACTGCTTGGGCACCAGCTTGATCGGCATGAACAGCTCGGCCAGGGTGGCCAGCTCTTCGATGGCCTGCTTGCTGCCACGACCATGCTTCTTCAGCGCCTTGAGGACTTTGTCCTGCTGCTCGGCCACGGCAGTGAAACGGCGAGCCGCTTCTTCCGGGTCCGGGCCGCCATCGCCTTCTTCTTCCTCGTCGTCGCCGCTCTCGTCTTCTTCTTCGTCGTCGCTTTCTTCAGCGGCGGCGCCTTCCTTGACGGGAACGGGGGCGGCGGCTTCGTCAGGCACGCTGCCGTCATCCGGGTCGATGTAGCCACTGAGGACTTCGGCCAGGCGGCCGCCCTCGGTGGTGACGCGGGTGTACTCGGCGAGGATGCCGTCGACGGTGCCGGGGAAGTGAGCGATGGCGCTCATGACTTCGCGGATGCCTTCCTCGATGCGTTTGGCGATTTCGATCTCGCCTTCGCGGGTCAGCAGTTCCACGGTGCCCATTTCGCGCATGTACATGCGCACCGGGTCAGTGGTGCGGCCGATATCGGTCTCGACGGCGGCGAGGGCAGCAGCGGCTTCTTCGGCTGCAGCCTCGTCGGTGTCGGCATCGGCCAGCATCAGGGCGTCTGCATCCGGAGCACTCTCGTGTACCGGGATCCCCATGTCATTGATCATGCGGATGATGTCTTCCACCTGCTCAGGATCTGAAATGTCCTCAGGCAAGTGGTCGTTGACCTCTGCGTAAGTCAGATACTTCTGCTCACGACCCAGGGTGATCAACTCTTTGATACGAGATTGCTGCTGCGCTTTTACGGACATAACACCCTATCCACTGAAGGTCTTGGCGGGCTGAAAACAAGCCGAGGATTATACCTCGGTTTTGGCTTTAGGCGCCAGTTGGGGACTTGCTGCTCGATGAGGAGGTGAGGCTGTAGTGCTCTCTGAGCAATGTCTTTTCCTCGTCTGTGAGCTCGCTGGGGCTTTTATGAATGATGCTGCGGAGCGCCTTTTCACGCCGCCTCTGCGATTGACTATTTGCAAGTGTAGTAATGGTGTCGAAAAACTGCTGTTCAAGGTTGTCACCCTGAATCAGCCATTCCTTCTCCGCCAGCGCCCGCAGCAGGCGACCTTGTTCGGTGCCGTGCCAGCGGGCGATCAGTTGCAGCGAACGCAGGTTGGGCGTTTTCTGCAGGGCACCGACCAAGGCCACGAGAAGCTGAGCGTAGGTGTCGTCTTCGTCGGCGAAATGGCTGACATCTTCGACCTTCTGCGCCAGGTGCGGATGGTGCAGCAACGTGCGCAGGGCGATCAGGTGCGGTGATTCGACGCTCACGGCAGTGCGCGGGGCACGTGGGGCGAAATCGCCCTTGCCCTTCTTGTTCCACTTGCCGCCGCCATCTTTTTTCCAACTGCCCTTACCGCCTTCGTTGCTGCGCTCGTAGTGCTGCTGGGGCGGTGCGGGCTGCTCGTAACCGCCGACGTCCGGCAGGTTGTCGTAGTAGGCGCTGTCGGGGATGTCGCCGTAATCCGGGTAATCGCTGCTGGGCACCTGGCTGGTGGTGCTTGGCGTGTGACTGCGCGGTGCACTGGCGACCTGGCTCAGTGCTTCACCGGAAAGGCCGGTGATCTCGCTCAGGCGCTGACGCATCAGGGCGCGCAGGTTGTTGCCGGGGATCTTGTCGATCAACGGCGCGGCCAGGGTCACCAGGTGTGCCTTGCCTTCCAGTGAGCGCGGGTCGGCTTCTTCGCACAGCTGCTGGAAGAAGTAGTCGGCCAGCGGTTGCGCGTGCTGGTTGATGCGTGCGCGAAAGGCGTCGGTGCCCTCGGCGCGCACCAGGGTGTCCGGGTCTTCGCCGTCGGGCAGGAACAGAAAGCGTGCGCGGCGACCGTCCTGCAGGCTCGACAGGGTGGACTCCAGGGCGCGCCAGGCGGCGTTGCGCCCGGCAGCATCGCCGTCGAAGCAGAACAACACGCTGGGCACGATGCGGAACAGGCGCTTGAGGTGCTCTTCGCTGGTGGCCGTGCCCAGGGTCGCCACGGCATTGCGCAGGCCTAGCTGGGCCAGGGCGATGACGTCCATGTAGCCTTCGACCACCATGATCTCGTCGAGATCGCGGTTGTGCTTGCGCGCCTCGTAGAGGCCGTAGAGCTCCTGGCCCTTGTGGAACACCGGGGTTTCCGGCGAGTTGAGGTACTTGGGCTTGTCGTCACCCAGCACCCGGCCGCCGAAGGCGATCACCCGGCCGCGGCTGTCGCGGATGGGGAACATGATGCGGTCGCGGAAGCGGTCGTAGCGCCTGCCGTTCTCGGCGTTCTCGATCAGCAGACCGGCGTCGATCATGACCTTCTGCTGCAGGGCGTCGGCGCCCAGTTGCTTGAGCAGGTTGTCCCAGCCGGGCGGGGCGAAGCCGATGCCGAAGTCACGGGCGATTTCGCCGGTCAGGCCGCGGCCCTTGAGGTAGTCCACCGCGTACTTGCGCTGCGGATGGCTTTTCAGCGCCTGGCGATAGTGCTCGGCGGCGGCATTGAGCAGCGGGTAGAGCGGTGAGTCGACCGGCTGTCTGGGTTTGTGTCCGCGGCCGCTTTCCTCGCGCGGCACGTCCATGCCGGCGCGTTTGGCCAGCTCCTCGATCGCCTGGGGGAATTCCAGTTGATCGTGGTCCATGACGAAGCCGAGGGCGTTGCCGCCGGCGCCGCAGCCGAAGCAGTAGTAGAACTGCTTGTCCGGGCTGACGGTGAAGGAGGGGGTCTTTTCCTTGTGGAATGGGCAGCAGGCGCTGTAGTTCTTGCCGGTCTTCTTCAGCTGGATGCGCGAACTCACCACATCGACGATGTCGGTGCGGTTGAGCAGGTCATCGATGAAGGATTGTGGGATCAGGCCGGCCATAGGCGCTCAGCATACTGCCCGGCGCAAGCGCGGGACAACGGATGGGTAGAAAAGCAAAAACTCCGCTCACTCGCTAAGGTGCGAGGCGGAGTCTTTCAAATGCAATGCCCGGCCAGGGCCGGGCATTCGAGCGTTGCGTGTACGGTATTAGTACAGGCGAACGCTGCGACGCTGCTCGCGCTGCACTTTCTTGGCGTGACGCTTAACAGCGGCAGCGGCTTTGCGCTTACGCTCAGCGGTCGGCTTTTCGTAGAATTCGCGGCTACGGACTTCAGCCAGTACGCCGGCTTTTTCGCAGGAGCGCTTGAAACGACGCAGGGCTACGTCGAAGGGTTCGTTCTCTTTAACTTTGACGGCTGGCATCCAGGTCGTACCTTCGTTTAATTACCGGTGTTCGACGCGCTCCCGGCAAATGGCTCAGGTTGCGTCGGTTTTTAAGGGTTGCGGATGTTACCCCCTCGAGCCGAGGAATGCAAAGGCCTCTGATCGAAAAGCGCTGGCCGCTCCGCCGGGCGGCGCTTATCATGCGCGCCTTTGTTCCACGCGGCAAATCAAGGCTCAAGCTCCATGCTCGTACTGGGATTGGAAACCTCCTGCGATGAAACCGGCGTCGCGCTCTATGACAGTGAGCGCGGCCTGCTGGCCGACGCCCTGTTCAGCCAGATCGACCTGCATCGCGTCTACGGCGGCGTCGTGCCGGAGTTGGCCTCGCGCGATCACGTCAAGCGCATGCTGCCGTTGATCCGCCAGGTGCTGGATGAGGCGGGCAAGCAGGCCAGCGATATCGACGCCCTGGCCTACACGGCAGGCCCCGGCCTGGTCGGCGCGCTGCTGGTCGGTGCCTCCTGCGCGCAGGCGCTGGCCTTTGCCTGGGGGGTGCCGGCCGTCGGCGTGCACCATATGGAAGGTCATTTGCTGGCACCGATGCTGGAAGAGCAGCCGCCAGCCTTTCCGTTCGTCGCCTTGTTGGTGTCCGGCGGCCACACCCAGTTGGTGCGAGTCGATGGCATCGGTCAGTACCAGTTGCTGGGCGAGTCGCTGGACGACGCTGCCGGTGAAGCTTTCGACAAGACCGCCAAGCTGATGGGCCTGAATTATCCGGGCGGCCCGGAAATCGCCAAGCTGGCCGAGCAGGGCACGCCGGGGCGCTTCGTCTTCCCGCGGCCGATGACCGATCGCCCGGGGTTGGATTTCAGTTTCAGCGGCCTCAAGACCTTTGCGCTCAATACCTGGCAGCAATGCCGCGACAGCGGTGACGACCTCGACCAAGCCCGGCGCGACATCGCGCTGGCCTTCCAGCAGGCGGTGGTCGAGACTCTGACCATCAAGTGCAAGCGCGCGCTCAAGCAGAGCGGGCTGAACAGCCTGGTCATCGCTGGTGGCGTGAGTGCCAACAAGGCGTTGCGTGAGCACCTGGAGCGCATGCTGGGTGAGATGAAGGGCAAGGTGTTCTACGCGCGGCCACGTTTCTGCACCGACAACGGCGCGATGATCGCCTACGCCGGGTGCCAGCGCTTGCTGGCCGGGCAGCATGAGGATCTGGCGATCAAGGTGCAGGCGCGTTGGCCGATGGAGTCGCTGCCGGCGATTTAACGAGTCCAGGCTCTGTAGGAGCGGCTTCAGCCGCGATTTGCGGTCCGATCGGTTGTTTAAAAGCGCCGCTCGCGGCCGGCGAACAGATCACGCAGATTGCTGCGGTGACGCCAGACGATCAGTCCGGTCAATACGCAGGCGGGCAGCAAGGCCGCCGGTTGCTGCCAGGCCAGCAGCGGCAGTGTCAGCGGTGTGGCGATCAGTGAGGCCAGCGAGCTGATGCGGGTCAGCAGAAATACCAGGGCCCAGGCCGCCAGGGCGAGCAATGCGGCCGGTGGGTAGAGGCCGAGCAGCATGCCGGCGGCAGTGGCCACGCCCTTGCCGCCTCGAAAGCGGAAGTACAGCGGGTAAAGATGGCCGACGACGGCCGCCAGGCCGATCCAGGCCTGCTGGTGCAGGCTGAGGCCGAACAGCTTGGCGATCAGGATCGGTAGCAGGCCCTTGAGCAGGTCGCCGATCAGCGTCATCACGGCGAGCCTCTTGCCGGCCACACGCAGCATGTTGGTGGCGCCGGGGTTGCCCGAGCCGCTGGCGCGCGGGTCTGGACCGCCTGCAAGTCGGCTGAGCAGGATGGCGAAGGACAGCGAACCGAGCAGGTAGGCAAGGATTGCCAGAAGCCAGAACATGGTGGCCATTCCAGGGCATGGGGTGGCCCGATTCTAACGAGGTGCGGCGCCCTTGTCGTGGCGCGGAGAGTGCGGGTGGACAGAGTATTTATCGAGGGGCTGGAAGTCGACACGGTGATCGGCGCCTACGATTGGGAGCGCGAGATTCGCCAGTGCCTGCGCCTGGACCTGCAGATGGCCTGGGACAACCGCCCAGCCGCCGCCGGTGATGACCTCAACCTGGCGCTCGACTACGCCAGCGTGTCCACGCGCATTCAGGCCTTCGCGGCCGAATCGCAGTTCATCCTGGTCGAAACCTTCGCCGAACGGCTGGTGCAGACCCTGATGGAAGAGTTCAACATTCCCTGGATGCGCCTGAAGCTGACCAAGCCCGGCGCGGTGCCAGCCGCTCGCGGTGGCGTGGGCGTGGAGATCGAGCGCGGATGCCTCTGACTCGGGTCTTTCTCGGCCTCGGCAGCAATGTCGAGCGCGAGGCTCACCTCACCGCAGGTCTCGATGCGTTGGCGGGGCTGCTCAGCGACATGCGCTGCTCGCCGGTGTTCGAGAGCCATGCGGTGGGCATCAAGAGCGGCAACTTCTTCAATCTGGTGGTGGTGGGTGAGACTGAACTGCCGCTTCTGGAGTTGGACCGCCGGCTGAAATTCATCGAAGCCGACAATGGCCGCTACGCGCCGGAGCGCAAGGGTTTGCCGCTGGACATCGACGTGCTGCTGTATGGCGAACAGGTCGGCAACTTCAACGGCCTGATCCTGCCGCGCGCGGAAATTCTCAAGAACGCCTTCGTGCTCTGGCCGCTGGCGCTGTTGGCGCCGCAGTTGCAGCACCCGGTTGTTGGCCGCTCGTTCGCCGAGCTGTGGGCCTCGGCGCAGATCGATCAGCAGTTATGGCCGGCGGCTTTCCAGTGGCGTGGCACCGAGCTGACGCCGGTAGAGTTGCTGCAGACGCGCCCTGCGTAGCCCGGATGCAATCCGGGTGGCGGCCTCAGAATTGCCCCGGATTGCATCCGGGCTACGGCTGATTTCTGTTTGATCGCGCGTATCGGTGTAGGAGCCCCGCCCCGGGGCGAAAGCGATTGTGGCCGTTCAGAAAGATTTGCGGCTTGGCCACAATTCGCCGCGGGGCGCGGCTCCTACAAGGCTATTGGTCCTTGTAGGCCTTGAGCGCCTGCAGACGCTCGCGGTTGAGCGCCTCGCCCAGCTCTGCACCCTTGAATCCCTTCTCCAGCAACGGTTTGACCGGTACCTGCCGTGCTGCCTCGGCGGCGCCCAGCAGGTAGGCGCCCTGTGGGTATTCGCGTTGCTCCAGGCCCAGGCGACCACGTGCATCCATCTCGCAGGCGGCAACGAATTCGGCGAAGCGCTGCGGGCGGCGGAACACGTCGAAGCGTTGCAGCAGTTCCAGTAGCGTCGAGGGGCGCAGCTCCAGCGCGCGGTGGCCATGGGTATGAAACTCACCGACCAGCATTGCCAGTTCGGCGCAGTCACGGGGCGCTTTGCAGCGTTCGTTGATCGCCTGGATCAGGCGCAGGCCCTTTTGCTCGTGAGCGATATGCCGCGGCCACTGATCCTCGGGCGTCAGGCCTTTACCGACGTCATGCAGCAAGCTGGCCCAGCGCACGTTCAGCGGCTGGTCGTGCTCCGCACACTGGCGCAGCACGCTGAGCACATGCTCGCCGGTATCGATTTCCGGATGGTGTGCCTGCGGTTGTGGCACACCGAACAGATCGTCCACTTCCGGCAGCAGGGCGGCCAGCGCGCCACAGTCGCGCAGCACTTGGACGAACACGTCCGGGCGCGGCTCCATCAGGGCGCGGGAGATTTCCTTCCAGCTGCGTTCGGCGGTGAGGTGGGCCAGTTCGCCTGACTCTGCCAACTGACGCATCAGCGCCAGGGTTTCTGGTGCGACGCTGAAGCCGAGTGGCGCATAGCGCGCGGCGAAGCGGGCCACGCGCAGCACGCGCAGCGGATCTTCGGCGAATGCCGGGGAAACGTGGCGCAGGATGCGGGCTGCAAGATCTTGCTGGCCGTTATAGGGATCGATCAGGTTACCCTGGTCGTCCTCGGCCATGGCATTGACGGTGAGGTCGCGGCGGATCAGGTCCTGTTCCAGGGTGACGTCGGGGCTGGCGTGGAAGGTGAAACCGCCATAGCCGCGCCCGCTCTTGCGCTCGGTGCGGGCCAGAGCATATTCCTCGCCCGTTTGCGGGTGCAGGAACACCGGAAAGTCGGCGCCCACCGGGCGGTAGCCGAGTTCGAGCATCTGCTCGGCGCTGGCGCCGACCACGACCCAGTCCACTTCACTGACGGGGCGGCCAAGCAGGCGATCGCGCACGGCACCGCCGACTTTGTAGATCTGCATGTATGTTCCTCCACTGAGCGCAGAGGATACCGAAGAACGTGTCGAGCGCGCAGGCGATCAAATCGGCGGAATGATCAGGTCCAGCCTCGGGTATTCGCTGTCGTTCTCCGAGCTGCCGCGTGGTGGTACATGCTGGGTGGTGATCAACTGGTCGCCCTGGCAGACCTCCAGGTGAATGTCGAAGCCCCACAGCCGGTGCAGATGCTTGAGCACTTCGCCTGTGGAGTCGCCCAGCGGTTTGCGGTCGTGCTGCTGATGGCGCAGGGTCAGCGAGCGGTCGCCGCGGCGGTCGATGTTCCAGATCTGCACGTTGGGTTCGCGGTTGCCCAGGTTGTACTGCGCGGCGAGTAGTTCGCGGATGGTGCGGTAACCCGGTTCGTCATGAATGGCCGGCACCAGCAGTTCGTCCTTCTGGTCGTCGTCGAGAATACCGAACAGCTTGAAGTCGCGAATCACCTTGGGCGAGAGGAACTGCAGGATGAAGCTCTCGTCCTTGAAGCTATTCATGGCGAACTTGAGCGTGGTCAGCCAGTCGCTGCCGGCGATATCCGGGAACCAGCGTTTGTCCTCTTCGGTGGGGTTTTCGCAGATACGGCGGATGTCGCGGTACATGGCAAAACCCAGGGCGTAGGGATTGATACCGCTGTAGTAGGGGCTGTCGAACGGCGGCTGGTAGACCACGCTGGTGTGCGACTGCAGGAACTCCATCATGAAGCCGTCGGTGACCAGGCCTTCGTCGTACAGATCGTTCATCAGGGTGTAGTGCCAGAAGGTCGCCCAGCCTTCGTTCATCACCTGAGTCTGGCGCTGCGGGTAGAAGTACTGGGCGATCTTGCGCACGATGCGAATCACTTCGCGCTGCCAGGGCTCCAGCAAGGGCGCGTGTTTTTCCAGAAAATAGAGGATGTTTTCCTGCGGTTCGGCGGGAAAGCGCTTGCTGTCCTTTTCGCTGCCCTTGCCTGCATTCCTGGGAATGGTGCGCCACAGGTCGTTGATCTGCTTCTGCAGGTGTTCCTCGCGTTCCTTCTGGCGCCGACGCTCCTCCTCGGCGGAGATGGGGTAGGGGCGTTTGTAACGGTCGACGCCGTAATTCATCAGCGCGTGGCAGGAGTCGAGCAACTCCTCCACGGCATCGATGCCGTAGCGCTCCTCGCACTGCATGATGTACTGCTTGGCGAACACCAGGTAATCGATGATCGAGCTGGCGTCCGTCCAGGTACGGAACAGGTAGTTGCCCTTGAAGAAACTGTTGTGGCCGTAGCACGCGTGGGCAATCACCAGTGCCTGCATGCAGATGGTGTTTTCCTCCATCAGGTAGGCGATGCAAGGGTCGGAGTTGATCACGATCTCGTAGGCCAGGCCCATCTGCCCGCGCTTGTAGCCTTTTTCGGTGGAAAGGAAGTGCTTGCCGTATGACCAGTGGTGGTAGCCAAGCGGCATGCCCACCGAGGCGTAGGCATCCATCATCTGCTCGGCAGTGATCACCTCGATCTGGTTGGGGTAGGTGTCCAGCGCATAGCGCTCGGCAATGCGGGCGATTTCCTTGTCGTACTGGCGGATCAGGTCGAAGGTCCACTCCGATCCGGTGGAGATCGGCTCGCGCTTTCTGCTGCTGGCATTCATGGCTTGGCCCTCAACTCACCAGGCGACGCTGGAACAGTTCGCGGAACACCGGGTAGATGTCCGCGGCGGACACCAGTTGCTGCTGGGCGAAGCTCTCGGCGAAGGCTTCGGCCACTTGTTCGTACTCGAACCACAACGCCTGGTGTTCGCGTGGGGTGATCTCGACGTAGGTGAAGTACTGCACGAACGGCATGATCTGGTTGATCAATATATCCCTGCATACCGGTGAATCGTCATTCCAGTTGTCGCCGTCCGACGCCTGGGCGGCATAGATGTTCCACTCGTTGATTGGGTAGCGCTCGGCCATGACTTCCTGCATCAGCTTCAGGGCGCTGGAAACGATGGTGCCGCCGGTTTCCCGGGAATAGAAGAACTCCTCCTCGTCCACTTCCTTGGCACTGGTGTGGTGGCGGATGAAGACCACGTCGATCTTGTCGTAATTGCGCTTGAGGAACAGGTACAGGAGGATGAAGAAGCGTTTGGCCACGTCCTTGGTGGCCTGGGTCATGGAGCCGGAGACGTCCATCAGACAGAACATCACCGCCTTGGAGCTGGGGTTGGGCTGCTTGGTCAGCAGGTTGTACTTGAGGTCGAAGGTGTCGAGAAACGGCACACGATGGATACGTGCGCTGAGGCGTTCGATTTCCTCCTGAATGGCCTGGATATCGCCGAAGTTGTCCGGCTCTTCCCTGCGTAATCGCTCCAGTTCGGCTTTGGCTTCGCGCAATTTGGCGCGGCTGGAACCAGACAGGGCGATGCGCCGTGCGTGGGCCGAACGCAGGGTGCGCACGATGTTGATGCGCGAGGGGTTGCCCTCGTTGCTGATACCGGCGCGCACGGTCTTGAAGGTTTCTGCACCGGTCAGGTGGCGCTTGACCAGATTGGGCAACTCCAGGTCCTCGAACATGAAGTCGAGGAATTCCTCCTGGGTGATCTGGAACACGAACTCGTCCATGCCTTCGCCGGAGTTGCTCGCCTTGCCACTGCCGCGCCCACCGCCACCACCCTGCGGCCTGGGGATGCGCTCGCCGGCGGTGAATTCCTTGTTGCCGGGGTGGACGATGGTCTGCTTGCCGCCGCGGCCATGATGCAGCACCGGCTCATCGATATCGCGACCCGGAATGCTGATCTGCTCGCCGTGCTCCATGTCGGTGATGGAGCGCCGGCTGACGGCTTCCTCCACCGCCTTCTTGATGTGTTCACGGTAACGCCGCAGGAAGCGCTGGCGGTTAACCGTGCTCTTGTTCTTGCCGTTGAGGCGCCGGTCGATCACGTAGCTCATGACGTCTCCCTAGCCTGCCCATAGCCACAGGCAGGCAGCGAATGACCCGGCACGCGCCGCGCGCCGGATTGGGCTTACTGAGACTTGCGAACCCGCAGGTACCACTCCGACAGCAGGCGAACCTGCTTCTCGGTGTAGCCGCGCTCGACCATGCGTTTGACGAAGTCGTTGTGCTTCTGCTGATCCTCCTTGCTGCCCTTGGCGTTGAAGCTGATGACCGGGAGCAGATCCTCGGTGTTGGAGAACATCTTCTTCTCGATCACCACGCGCAGCTTCTCGTAGCTGAGCCAGGTGGGGTTCTTGCCGTTGTTGTTGGCACGGGCGCGCAGCACGAAGTTGACGATCTCGTTGCGGAAATCCTTCGGGTTGCTGATGCCGGCCGGTTTCTCGATCTTCTCCAACTCCTCGTTGAGCGCTACGCGGTTGAGAATCTCGCCGGTCTCCGGGTCGCGGTACTCCTGATCCTGAATCCAGAAATCGGCGTACAGCACGTAGCGGTCGAAGATGTTCTGCCCGTATTCACTGTAGGACTCCAGATAGGCGGTCTGGATTTCCTTGCCGATGAACTCGATGTAGCGCGGCGCCAGGTATTCCTTGATGTAGCGCAGGTAGCGCTCGCGCACCTCGGCGGGGAATTGCTCCTGCTCGATCTGCTGCTCCAGCACGTACAGCAGGTGTACCGGGTTGGCGGCGATCTCGTGCGGATCGAAGTTGAATACCTTGGACAGGATCTTGAAGGCGAAGCGGGTCGACAGGCCGTTCATGCCCTCATCGACACCCGCGCTGTCGCGATACTCCTGAATCGACTTGGCTTTCGGGTCGGTGTCCTTGAGGTTCTCGCCGTCGTAGACGCGCATCTTCGAGTAGATGTTGGAGTTCTCCGGTTCCTTCAGGCGCGACAGGGTGGAGAACTGGGCAAGCATCTTCAGGGTGTCCGGCGCGCAATGGGCCTTGGCCAGCGAGCTGTTGATCAACAGCTTGTCGTAGATCTTGATCTCGTCGGTCACGCGCAGGCAGTAGGGCACCTTGACGATATAGATACGGTCGATGAAGGCCTCGTTGTTCTTGTTGTTACGGAAGCTGTGCCACTCGGACTCGTTGGAGTGGGCCAGCAGGATGCCGCTGTAGGGAATCGCGCCGAGGCCTTCGGTGCTGTTGTAGTTGCCTTCCTGGGTGGCGGTCAGCAGCGGGTGTAGGACCTTGATCGGCGCCTTGAACATCTCGACGAATTCCATCAGGCCCTGGTTGGCCCGGCACAGCGCGCCCGAGTAGCTGTAGGCGTCGGCGTCGTTCTGCGGGTATTCCTCCAGTTTGCGGATATCCACCTTACCGACCAGGGCGGAGATGTCCTGGTTGTTCTCATCGCCTGGTTCGGTCTTGGCCACGGCGATCTGGTTGAGGATCGACGGGTACAGTTTGACCACGCGGAACTGGCTGATGTCGCCGCCGAACTCCTGCAGGCGCTTGGTGGCCCAGGGCGACATGATCGAGCTGAGGTAGCGCCGTGGGATGCCGTAGTCCTCTTCGAGGATGGCGCCGTCTTCGGTGGCGTTGAACAGCCCCAGGGGCGACTCGAATACCGGTGAGCCCTTGATGGCGTAGAAGGGCACCTTCTCCATCAGTTGCTTGAGCTTTTCCGCCAGCGAGGATTTACCGCCGCCCACCGGGCCGAGCAGATAGAGAATCTGCTTCTTCTCTTCCAGGCCCTGCGCGGCATGCCTGAAGTAGGAGACGATCTGATCGATGCACTCTTCCATGCCATGGAAGTCGGCGAAGGCCGGATAGCGGCGGATGACCTTATTGGAGAAGATGCGTGACAGCCGTGAATCGCTGGAAGTGTCCAGCAGTTCCGGCTCGCCAATGGCCATCAGCAGGCGCTCGGCCGCAGTGGCGTAGGCGCTGCGATCCTGTTTGCACAGTTCGAGGTACTCCTGCAGCGAGTAATCCTCCTGGCGGGTCGCCTCGAAACGTTGTTGGAAGTGACTGAAAATGCTCATGACTTCACCTCGCTCGATGCTGAAAGCTGGCTCGGGATCGGTCGTGCGTGCAGGTGCTGGGTAACTCCGGCTCCGAAGAAGTCGGGAACAATCCCCCAAAACCTAAAAGTTGTTACCGATGGCCCGATGCCGGTTTGCCGGCTCTACCTTCAGTGGGATGGCCTGAGTAACAGAATAGTTCGTTCTGCAGAGCGTCAAGGGCGAGACAACGATAACGGGATGTTACCGTACGTCGGGAAGTGGCGGCAGGCCAGAGCGGGCGCGGCCTGCCGCGTGAAGAAATTTATTCTTCGGAACTTTGCGCGGTCTCGCTTGGGTAGGTGGCGCGCCACAGCTCGAAACCGCCGTCGAGGCTGTACACCTCGGAGAAACCCTGACCGGCCAGGTAGGCTGCGGCGCCCTGGCTGGAGTTGCCGTGGTAGCAGGAGACGATCAATGGCGCGTCGAGGTCGGCGTGGCTGATGAAATCATGCAGCGAGTGGTTGTCCAGGTGACGCGAGCCGCTGATATGGCCATTGGCGAAGCTCTGCGGGTCGCGAATATCGACTACGACGGCGCCCTGGGTGCGCAGCTCCTGCGCCTGTTGGGGGGAAATACGCTTGAATTCACTCATGTTCGGGGACCTTTACCGGATGGGAGGCTGGCTTATTCCTTGGGGCAGGTGCAGCGGTGCAGTGCTCCGCTGTCGACGTCGAGCAGGGTCATCGCACCGCCCCAGACGCAGCCGGTATCCAGCGCGTAGAGGCCAGGTTCCGTGCAGTTGCCTTCCAGCGCTGCCCAGTGACCGAAGATGATCTTCTCGCCGCGCATTTTGCGCTGTGGGTGGCTGAACCAGGGGGCGAAGCCTGGCGGTGCGCTGCCGACGCCTTCCTTGCTCTTCAGGTCCAAGGTGCCGTCGGCCTTGCAGAAGCGCATGCGGGTGAAATAGTTGGTGATCACCCGCAGGCGGGTGACGCCGTGCAGTTCCTTGTTCCATTTGGCCGGCTCGTTGCCGTACATGCCGTCGAGAAACAACGGCAGACGGGCATCGTCACGCAGTGCCTCTTCGACCTCGGCGGCGCGGCGCAGCGCCTTGCTCAGCGTCCATTGCGGCGGGATGCCGGCATGTACCAGGGTCACCTTGCGTTCGGCGTCGTGGTGCACCAGCTTCTGCATGCGCAGCCAATCGAGCAGATCAGTGCGGTCCGGCGCATCGAGAATCTCGCGCAGGGTATCGCCCTTCTTCAGACGCTCGATATTGTGCGCGACAGCCAGCAGGTGCAGGTCATGGTTGCCCAGTACACAGGTGATCGCATGGCGAATGGAGTAGAGAAAACGCAGGGTTTCCAGCGACTGCGGGCCGCGGTTGACCAGATCGCCGACCAGCCACAGCTGGTCTTGCGCGGGATTGAAGGACACTTGCTCGAGCAGGCACTTGAGCGGTTTGAGGCAACCCTGCAGGTCGCCGACGGCATACACCGCCATCAGTGAAGGGCCCCCGGCACAGCCAGGCGGAAGGGCGCGATGGTTGCGTCGAAGCGTTTGCCGTCCTCGGCGAGCATCTGGTAGCTGCCCTGCATGGTGCCGACCTGCGTGGCCATTACCGTGCCGCTGCTGTAGGTGTGGCTGGCGCCGGGAGCGATATGCGGCTGCTGGCCGATCACCCCGGCACCACGCACTTCCTGCACGCGGCCGTCGCCGTCGGTGATGACCCAGTGACGCGACAGCAGCTGGGCCGGTAGCTCGCCGTTATTGACGATGGTCACGGTGTAGGAGAAGGCGTAGCGGTTCTGCTCCGGCTGCGACTGCGCAGCCAGGTAGCGGGTGGTGACACTGACGTCGATCTGATAGCGAGGGTCGGACATGCGCATGATCCGTTGAGCGTGATTGCAGTTTAGTCCTGCTCGGCCGAAGGCTGCAGGGCCAGCTGGTCGGCCAGGCGGACGAAGGCGGCCTGATCCAGCTGTTCGGGGCGCAGGCTGCCGTCGACGCCTGCCGATTCGATGGCATCGGCGGGCAGCAATTGCTTGAGCGTGTTGCGCAGGGTCTTGCGGCGCTGGTTGAAGGCCTCACGCACGACGCGTTCGAGCAGGCGATGGTCCTTGGCCGGGTGCGGCAGGGTTTCATGTGGCACCAGGCGGACGATGGCCGAGTCGACCTTGGGTGGCGGGTTGAAGGCGCCGGGGCCGACGTTGAACAGATGCTCTACGCGGCAGTGGTATTGCACCATGATCGACAGCCGCCCCCAATCGCCACCGCCCGGGCCGGCGGCCATGCGCTCGACCACTTCCTTCTGCAGCATGAAGTGCATGTCGCGAATCAGTGGCGCGTTGTCCAGCAGATGGAAAATCAGCGGCGTGGAGATGTTGTAGGGCAGATTGCCGACCACGCGTAGGCTGCGTGGTGCCGCTTCGAGGCGGGCGAAGTCGAATTTCAGCGCGTCGCCCTGATTCAGCCGAAAGCGCGGATTGTCGCCGAACTTGCCTTGCAGGATGGGGATCAGATCGAGGTCGAGTTCGATCACGTCGAGCTGCGCACCGCTGTCGAGCAAACCCTCGGTAATGGCACCCTGGCCTGGGCCGATTTCCAGCAGGCGTTCGTCTTCCTTGGCGCGAATGGCGCGCAGGATGCGGTCGATCACCCCGGCATCATGCAGGAAGTTCTGGCCGAAGCGCTTGCGCGCGCGGTGTTGGTATTCGGACATGTACGGCTCCGCGCAGCGCCTCGAGGCGTTTTGCTCGAGGCTGGATGCAAAAAAGAAAGTCGCACAGTCTACCAGCGAATGGCGCCGCGGGCGCGGGCCGTGGTCTCAGTGGTTCATTCCCGGCGGCTGGCGGCCATCTGGTAGGCGGTTTCCAGTGCCACCTGCAGGCTGCCGATGTCCACCTTGCCGGTACCGGCAAGATCCAGGGCAGTGCCATGATCCACCGAGGTGCGGATGATCGGCAGGCCCAGCGTGACATTGAGCGCCGCACCGAAACCCTTGAACTTGAGCACTGGCAGGCCCTGGTCGTGGTACATGGCCAGTACGGCATCGGCATGTTCGAGATACTTGGGGGTGAACAGGGTGTCGGCCGGCAGCGGGCCGATCAGGTTCATTCCTTCGCTGCGCAGACGCTCCAGCGTCGGTTCGATGATCTCGATTTCCTCACGTCCCAGATGCCCGCCTTCGCCTGCGTGCGGATTGAGCCCGCACACCAGGATGCGTGGCTCGGCGATGCCGAACTTGCTTTGCAGATCGGCATGCAGGATGCGGGTCACACGCTCCAGGCGTTCGGCGGTGATGGCTGCCGCGACATCCTTCAGTGGCAGGTGAGTGGTGACCAGCGCAACGCGCAAGCCGCGGGTCGCCAGCATCATCACCACCTGCTGGGTGTGGGTCAGTTCGGCGAGAAACTCGGTGTGACCGGAGAAGGCGATACCCGCTTCGTTGATCACGCCCTTGTGTACGGGCGCCGTGATCATCCCGGCAAATGTTCCGTCCAGGCAGCCTTGGCCAGCGCGGGTGAGGGTCTGCAGCACGTAGGCGGCGTTGGCGGGCGTCAGTTTGCCGGGGATGGCTGGTGTCGCCAGGGGCGTATCCCAGACGTAGAGGCTGCCAGCCGCTGCGGGGCTGTCTGGCCATTGCTGCGGACCGACAGTCAGCAATTCGATATTCAGCCCCAGTTGCTTCGCGCGTTCTGCCAATAACTCGCGGCTGGCGATGGCGACCAGAGGCGCTGGCTGCGCCTGCCGGGCCAGCAGCAGGCAGAGATCGGGACCGATACCGGCGGGCTCGCCAGGTGTGAGGGCAAAGCAGTACTGCGCAGTCATGGTCGCTCTCTGTGCGGGCTGGGGCATCAGTTTACGCTGCCGGGCCAATAACGAAAAAGCCCGGCACTTGGCCGGGCTTTTGGAGCGATACCGCTATTACAGCTTGGTCTCGACGTAGGCTTCGTCGCGGATCTGGCGCAGCCAGGCCTGCAGCTCCTCGTCGTACTTGCGGTTACGCAGCAGGTTTGCGGCCTGTTGCTCGCGGAACTGCGCGCTGCTGTCAGTGGCGCGGCGGCCCATGACCTGCAGCACGTGCCAGCCGTAAGGACTCTTGAACGGCTTGGACAGCTCGCCGCTGGCAGTGTTGTTCATCACTTCACGGAACTCGGGCACCAGTGCATTGGGGTCGATCCAGTTCAGATCGCCACCATTGAGTGCAGAGCCCGGATCTTCGGAGAAGCTCTTCGCCAGTTCGGCGAAGTCCTCGCCATCGACGATGCGCTGATACAGGCGCTCGACCAGGCGACGGGTTTCTTCTTCGCTGCGAATCTCGCTGGGCTTGATCAGGATGTGGCGAACATGCACTTCGTCACGTACCTGAGTATCGCCGCCACGCTTCTCGATCAGCTTGAGGATGATGAAACCGCCCGGTGTGCGCACCGGCTCGGTGACTTCGCCCGGATTCAGCTGGCTGATCATGTTGTCGAACGGCGGCGGCAGCTGACCGGCTTTACGCCAGCCCATCTCGCCGCCTTCCAGCGCGGTTTCACTGGCCGAACGGGAAATCGCCAGTTGGGCGAAGTCTGCGCCTTGCTGCAGCTGCTGATACACCTCCTGCGCCTGACGCTCGGCGGCCTGGATTTCGCTGGAGGACGCGCCCTCGGAAACCGGAATCAGGATATTGGCCAGACGGAACTCTTCCGACAGCTGCATCTTGCCCAGGTCGGAGGCGAGGAAGTTCTGCACTTCCTGGTCGGTGACCTGGATGCGTTCGGCCACGCGGCGCTGACGCACACGGCTGATGATCATCTCGCGCCGCACCTGATCACGAGCATCGGCATAGGACAGGCCATCACGAGCCAGCGCTTCGCGGAACTGCTCCAGGCTCATGCCGTTGCGCTGGGCGATGGTGCCCATGGCCTGGTTCAGCTCTTCGTCGGTGATACGAATGCCGGAGCGGTCGCCAATCTGCAGCTGGATGTTCTCGATGATCAGGCGTTCGAGCACCTGCTGGCTGAGTACGTTCTCCGGAGGCAGGGCGCCACCGCGCTTGTCGATGGTCTGTTGCACTTCACGCAGGCGAGCGTCGAGCTGGCTCTGCATGACCACGTCGTTGTCGACGATGGCCACGACGCGATCCAGTGGGCGAACCTGGGCCTGAGCCATTGCTGCCAGCAGTGCTGCGCCCAATAGCAGGGGGCGCAGGCGATCAGAAAGCTTGGTCTTCACGTTCACGGTAACCTTGAATGCCTTGGTCGAGGAAAGTTTCCACCTTGTTGCCAACGACGCCGCCGAGGCCCTTGAGGACGATCTGCAGGAAGATGCCGCGGTCCGGCTCGTCGTTGCGCGATGGGTCGAGGCTGACTTCGTCGTAATCGATCCAGTAGCGGTTGATCAGGCGCAGCTTCCAGCAGCAGCTGTCGTATTCGAAACCACCGAAGGCTTCCAGGGTACGGTTGCGGCCATAGTCGTACTGCCAGCGCGAGATCAGGCTCCACTGCGGAGCCAGCGGCCAGATGACGGAGAAGTCATGCTGGTCGATCTTGTAGTAGTTCTTGATGTAGTTGGGGTTCGGCGAGCCGTCGGCAAGGGTCTCGTTGCCGTAGTCCGGGTTGGTCGTCCAGGTACCGCTGTCACGGTCATAACGCACGGTGTCGTTACGATAGCGATAACCGAAGTTGACGATCTTGTTCGGATTGGCTTCCGGCTGGTAATGGAACATTGCGCTGCCCGAGCGGGTGGCGTGCTGGTCCGGATCCCAGTTGAAAGTCGAGGAGAAGCGCCAGTCGCGATTGAAGCGATACAGGTACTCCAGCGCATAAGGCGAGACGTCGGCGGTGGCTTCCTGGCGGGCCCGGTAGTCGATGCCCGGCAGCTGTACCTTGCGGTCTTCGAAGTAGAAGGCCTGGCCGATGCTGAAACGCTGACGCTCGAAGCCATTCGACTCGATCCAGCGGCTGGTCACACCCAGCGACAGCTTGTTCTCGTCACCGATGCGATCCTTGCCACTGAAGCGGTTTTCACGCCACAGCGAGGCGTAGCTGAACGTCGGCTCGCCCGTGTCGAATACCGGGATATCGGTCTGGTCTTCTTCCGGCACATAGAGGTAGAAGGCACGCGGTTCCAGGGTCTGGCGGGCGTCTTTGCCAAACAGTTGGGTGTTGCGGTCGAAATACAGGCCGCTGTCGACACTGAACAGGCCAACGCCGCGGTTGGGCGAGCGATTGTAGTCGACGCCGAACCATTGATTTTCTGGGTCGTTGGTCGCTAGCTCAGATTTACCCTTGCCATCCAGGTTTACCTGGTACTGCGTCTGCAGGTACTTGACCTGCGGCTTGACGAAGCCCCAGCTCCAGTTCAGCGGCAGGGCAACACCTGGCTCCAGGTGCAGACGTTCGCCGTCTGCGCGGTTAAGACCGGTAAGGCGTTCGTCGTACCAGAGGTCCTGCGGGCGACCGGTTACGCCATCCTTGTCGACGAAGAAGCCCGAGCGCAGGTTGCGATCGAAGCGCACGTACTCGGTGCCGTAGGTGAAGTCCAGACCGCCCGGATTGAACGGCAGTTTGCCGTCCAGGGTGATCTGCGGCAGACGATCATACGGCGTCACATCGGTGATGTTGGCCAGTTCGTATGCATGCACGTTCAGACGTGCGGTATAGCTGTCACCGCGATAGGTCAGCGTACCGCGCTGGTCGACGTAGGTTTGCTTGTCGATGCCCAGATCGGTATCGAGATCCTGGAAGTAGTAGGGGTCGCTGATGTCGGTGTAGTCGACTTCGGCGAGCAGGCGCGAGTTCAGCCCCTGCTTGTGCTGCCAGCTGTACATCCAGCGCTGATCTTCGTACTCGGACTGCAGTTTGCGCTCGTCTTCGTCGTCGTTCAGCCATGCGCCACCGACCTGGCCTTCGCTGCTCTCGGTCAGGTAACGGAACTCACCTTCCATCAGCAGGCCGCGTTTGGCCATGTAGGTCGGGTACAGCGTGGCGTCGTAGTTCGGCGCCAGGTTGAAGTAGTACGGCGTTTGCAGCGAGAAACCGTTGCTGCTCGACGTGCCGATGCTCGGCGGCAGGAAGCCGGACTGGCGACGGTCGTCGATCGGGAAGTAGATATACGGGGTGTAGAACACCGGAATGTCCTTGACCCGCAGCGTCACGTTGGTCGCGGTACCGAAGCCGGTCGCCGGGTTCAGGGTGACGTTGTTACCCTTCAGGTGCCAGGCATTGTCGCCCGGTTCGCAACGGGTATAGGTGCCATCCTTGAGGCGGATGATCGCGGTCTCTTCGCGCTTGGCGTAGAGCGCGCTGCCGCGCACGTGAGCCTGATGCATCACGTATTCGGCGTTGTCGATACGGGCTTCGCCGTTATCCAGTTGCAGTTCGGCGCGGTCGCCGACCACCAGCATACCCTTGTCGCGCAGGCGTACGTTGCCGACCAGCTCGCCACGGTTTTCCGTCTGGTGCAAGCTTGCTTCGTCGGCCTCGACCTGCATGCCGGACTGGCGCAGGACGACGTCACCGGCGAGGGTGGCGATCTGCTTTTCCTGCTCGAAGCGCGAAGCCTTGGCGGAAACGTACATCGGCGACTCGTCCAGCGGCGTGGTGTCATCCATGCCCGGACGCAGCGGCTCGACGTAGGCGCCTGCGCAGTAAGGACCGGCCTCGGCCAGTTGCGCGGCAGTCAACTTATCGCGCGGGACCCAGTCCAAGTGACTGTAATCGGGGCTGCGCGAGGCGAGGGCACGGCCCTTGCTCTCGGTGACCAGTACCGGGGCGGCATCCTGCTTGGCTACCGCCTCACTGCTGGCACCACCGCTGCTGACAGCATCACGGCTGTGCACCGGGCGCGGAGGCAGGGCGCTAGCCGCTGATTTCGGCGCGCAGGCCCAACCGCCCGTGGGCGACGCCTGGCAATCGTATTGCTCGGCGGCAAAGGACTGTAGGCTGAACGCGGGCTGTAGGGCCAGAAGGCTGCCGGTGACCAGCAGCGGGAATTTCTTGCGGAACGCGGGGTATTTTACTGCCATCTTGTTAGTCCGGGCTTCCTGCGCGCTATCGGCCCAGGGGCCGCACGCCTCTCGATGGGCTGAAAAAGATGCTGGATAATAAAGCATGACCCGCGCAACGGCTAGCGCCGTCGGAGACCCCTTGATGTCTGAACACGATGTACGACTGCAACAGCTGCAAACCTGGCTCGCCGAGCAACTGCCCCCCCTCTTCGCAGCACGCGAATGGGGGGTGGTGCCCGAGGCCGAGCTCACTCCCGCCAGCAGCGACGCCAGCTTTCGCCGCTATTTTCGTTGGCAGGCCGGTGAGCGCAGCCTGATCCTGATGGATGCGCCGCCACCTCAGGAAAACTGCGAGCCCTTCGTGCGTATCGCGGCATTGCTGTCCAGCGCCGGTGTGCATGTGCCGCAGGTGCTGGCTGCCGATCTCGAGCAGGGCTTCCTGATTCTCGATGACCTGGGCCGCCAGACCTATCTGGACGTGATAAACGAATACAATGCCGACGAGTTGTTCGACGATGCCATCGAGGCCTTGCTGCTGCAGCAGCGCTTGCCCCTCGACAGCCATCTGCCGCATTACGATGAGGCGTTGCTGCGTCGTGAGTTGCAGCTGTTTCCCGAGTGGTACGTACAACGCCATCTGGGGCATACCTTCACACCTGAGCAGGAAGCAGCGTGGCAACGTATCAGCCGCCTGTTGATCGACAGCGCCCTGGCGCAGCCCAAGGTGGTGGTGCACCGCGACTTCATGCCGCGCAACCTGATGCAGAGTGCACCGAACCCCGGCGTGCTGGACTTCCAGGATGCCGTCAACGGCCCGGTCACCTATGACATCACCTGCCTGTTCAAGGATGCATTCCTCAGCTGGCCCGAGGCGCGCGTGCAGGCCTGGCTGCACGGCTACTGGGAACGTGCCAAGGCGGCGGGTATTCCGCTACAGGCATCGTTCGAAGACTTTCTGCGTGCCAGCGACCTGATGGGCGTGCAGCGCCACCTCAAGGTCATCGGCATCTTCGCGCGCATCTGCCACCGCGATGGCAAGCCCAAATACCTCGGCGACGTGCCGCGCTTCTTCTCTTATATAGAGGCTGTGCTGGCGCGTCGGCCGGAGCTCGCCGAGTTGGGTGAGCTGTTCGCCAGCCTGGCGAAAGACGAAGGGGCACGTGCATGAAGGCGATGATTCTCGCGGCGGGCAAGGGCGAGCGCATGCGTCCTCTGACGCTGCATACGCCCAAACCGCTGGTGCAGGTGGCGGGCGTGCCGTTGATCGAGTACCACATCCGCGCCCTGGCTGCTGCCGGCTTCACCGAGCTGGTGATCAACCACGCCTGGCTAGGCCAGCAGATCGAGGACTACCTCGGCGATGGCTCGCGCTTCGGTGTGCGTATCATCTATTCCCCCGAAGGTGAGCCGCTGGAAACGGGTGGTGGCATCTTCAAGGCGCTGCCGCTGCTGGGCGCTGAGCCGTTTCTGGTGGTCAATGGCGATATCTTCACCGACTACGCCTTCGCCGCGCTACGCGAGCCGCTCGCCGGTCTGGCGCATCTGGTTCTGGTGGATAACCCGGCGCATCACCCGCAGGGCGACTTCGTTCTGGCGGCGGGTCAGGTGCAGGACAGCGGCACGATGGGTGAGCGGCTGACCTATAGCGGTCTTGCCGTGCTGCATCCGCGTCTGTTCGGCTCTTCTCAACCCGGCGCCTTCAAGCTGGCGCCGCTGCTGCGTGAGGCGATGGCGGCCGGGCAGGTCAGCGGCGAGCATTATGGCGGCTGCTGGGTCGATGTCGGTACGCACGAGCGCCTGGCCGAAGTCGAGCGCTTGCTGCAGGAGGCACGCTAGGTGCTCTGGCCTGCGACCCTGCTCGGGGCAGCAGCCGGGCTCGCCCTGGCCAGCATCCCAGGTGCTCTGCTGGGCGGTCTGCTCGGGCAGGTGCTGGATCGTCGTTTGCGCCTGCATGGCTGGGACAATCTGCGCGAGCGTCTGGGCGGTCGTGCGGCGCCGTCGGATGACGACCTGCTGTTTCTGATGCTGGGGCGTCTGGCCAAGAGTGACGGCCGAGTGGTGCAAAGCCATATCCAGCAGGCTCGCTCGGAGATGCAAAGGCTGGGGTTGGACGCTGCGGCTCAGCGGCGTGCCATCGAGGCCTTCGCCCGTGGCAAGACCGGGCGTGACAACCTGCGTGCGCCGCTGCAGCGTCAGCGTGAGCGCGCCGATGCCATGCTGCGGGCCTGCTGGCGCATGGCCTGGGTCGATGGACGGGTATCGGCCAGTGAGCATGAGCTGATTCTGCTCTGGGGCAAGTGGCTCGGCTGGGACAGCACCCGGCTCGATAGCCTGGGCGAGGAATACGCGCCGCGTCGCAGTCAGCAGCCGGCACCGGCTGGCGGCAGTTACCAGGAGGCGCTGCGGCTGTTGGGTGTGAATGAAGGCAGCGAGCCTGAGCAGATCAAGCGCGCCTACCGGCGCCTGCTCAGCCGCCATCACCCGGACAAACTGGCCGGCTCCGGCGCTTCGTCTGAGCGCATTCGTGAAGCCACCGACACCACGCGCCAACTGCATCAGGCCTATGCGCTGATTCGCCAGCGCCGAGGCATTCGCTAGCAGGTAGTTTCAACGGACTGCTAGCTGCCTGCGGTGCGAATATGCTGCGTCAACCAGCCACGTAGACGGCGATAAAGCTGCTCTTGCTGAACATCCAGGTTACCCGGCAGGGCTTTCATCGATACCTGTATGTAGGTGGGCAGCTTGGCTCGCTTGCTCGCCTGCAGGCGTTTCAACGCAGCCATGCGCTCGGTGGCTTGGTCCTTGTAGAAGAAGTCGCCAGTGGCCACGGCCAGCTGCGCGACCATCTCATCCAGTGGCGGCGCAAAGCCGGCAGGTAGTTCGGCTGCCACCATCAGCAGATTCTGCACGTTGCCCGGCTGGCGCTCGCTCAGGTAGCGCGCAGCCCAGTAGGCGCCACTGCCATGACCTAGGAGGACGATTTCCTTGGCCTGCTGCTGGTTGGCGAAGGCGATGGCGGCATCGATGCGGGCCATCACCCGCTCGACATGCGCCTGACGCCTTTGCTCTGGGCTGATCGCGCCGCTGTCGGCTGGTTGTGTAGCCTCGGCTACGGCCGCTTCAGGCGGGCTTTCGGCGGCAGGGGCGCTCTCGGTAGTGGGGGCATCGCTTTGCGGTGCCGCTGTTGCAGTGGCGGCAGTGCGCAGTGGCAGCGGGTCACCGTCCGGGTCCGGCAGCGTCAGGCTCAGACTGTGCCAGCCGGCGTCGGGCAGCTTGCGCCGCAGCGGGCCGATCGCGGCGGCGCCATCGGCGTTTTCCACATCACCGGGCAGCAGAATCACCGCACCACTGGGCTCGCCGACGTTGGCAGGCAGCCACAGGGCGAGAAAACTTTCGGCGCCGGCCTGCAGCATCTGCTGCTCACGTTTGTCCAGACGTTGCTCCAGCGTCTGCGCGTCGCTGACGCTGCGTTCGGGCAACAGAGGACGTTCGCTCGCCGCGGGGGCGTCGGCGCTATCAGCCGGCGCATTCTCGGGCGGCTCCTCGGCCCAGGCGGCGGGACAGGAGAGCAGGCAGAAACCGAGCAGTGCTAGTGAATGAAGGCGCATCGATGAGGCTCCTGATCGTCTGCTACAGAGCCTAATGCCGGGCTCCGCTTTTGTCAGGCGATTGGCGCAAGACTGGAGTAAGGTAGGGGATCGCGTCACCGGATTCGCCGTGCATGAATTCCCTTCTTCGTTCCCTCGCCCTGCTGCTGATGCTGGCTGTTTCCACCGCTTGGGCGGAGAGCGCGCGCATGCCATTGCGCCCGGCTTTCGATGCCGAGCAGCGCGCCTGGCTCAAGGAGCATCCCGTGCTGCGCGTGGGCCTGATCCAGCAGGCACCTTGGGTTCTGCGTGGCCAGAACCGGCAGCTGACGGGCGCCAATGTCGAGCTGATGCAGCGTCTGCTCGAAGGCATGGGCGTCGCGCCTGACTGGCGCCTGTATCCGAATCTGGAGGCCCTGGAGCGTGCCGCCAGTGCGGGCGAGGTGGATCTGGCGCCAGGCCTGCAGCAGACGCCGGCCGGCCTGCGCATCTGGCATTACTCCATGCCTTACCTGCGCGTGCCGCACCTGGTGGTCGGCGAGCGCAGCGGCAATGGTGCGGTGGATCTCGATCAGTTGCCGCTGGAGCAGATGGTCGCCCTGCGCTCGCCGAGCCAGGCTGCCGAATACCTGGAGCGTACTCATACCAACCTGCGTCTGCGGGCGACGTCTTCGGAGCGTTCGGCGCTGTTGCTGGTGCTGAATCAGGAGGTCAGCTATGCGGTGCTGGACGAGGCGAGCCTCAGCCTGCTGCTGCGCGAATCACGTTTCTCCAGCCTGAGCATCGTTGGCGATATCGGTTTGCCGCAGCTCCTGCGCCTGGCCACGCGCCGCGATCAAGCGCTGTTGTCCGGCATCGTCGATCAGACCCTGAAGGCACTGCCGGCTCGCGAGCTGGAGGAATTGCGCGACACCTGGATGCCTTTGCGCTATCCGCAGTCCACCGATTTCGTCGGCTTCTGGAAGACGCTCGCGCTATTTTTCGGCCTGCTGCTGATGCTGGGGGCAACCGCGCTGTATCGGCAACGACAGCAGACGCGTTTGCTCGAGCGAGGGCTGCTGGGCGCACGTGGCGAGCTGGATCGTCACCAGCAGGCCGCCGAGGCATTGCGCCTGAGTCAGTTCTCCATCGACCACAGCACGGTGGGCATTCTCTGGGTCAACTGGGACAGTCACCTGCGCTACGCCAACCGCGCTGCCGAACGCATGCTCGGCTACGCCCCTGGTGAGCTGGTGGACAAGCCATTGAGTCAGTTGGAGCCCGGCCTGCATATGGACCGCTGGCTCAACCTGTGGAAGCGCGTGCGCGAGCAGGACGAGGGTTCACCCAGCTTCGAAGTCGACTGCCTGCGCGCCGATGGCAGCCGCATGCCGGCTGACGTATCGCTGAGTTTTCTACGCTATCGCCAGGCCGAGTACCTGGTGGTGTTTCTCAGTGACGTTACCGAGCGCCGCCGTGCGCGTGCCGCGTTGGAGGAGAGCGAGGCGCGCTTCAAGGGCATCGCTGGCAACGTGCCTGGCCTGGTGTTTCGCCTGGAGCGCGCCGGGCCGGGAGCGGTGGTCAATTTTGCCTACATCAGCGAGGCCAGTCAGGAAATGGTCGGCTGGCCGGCGCAGGAGCTGCAGCGTGAGGAGCGCGGCATCCGCAGCCTGGTGCACCCGCAGGATCTGAGCAGCTATCTGAACAGCCAGACGCTGGCGCTGGAAGGCGAGAGCGACTGGTATTGGCAGGGGCGCATCCTCACCGCCGAGCAGGAGGTGCTGTGGGCGGACATTCGTACCACCGCGCGTCCGCTGGGCAATGGCCGAGTGGTGTGGGACGGCATCCTCTGGGATATCACCGAGAACAAGCTGGCCGAGCTGGCGCTGGCCGATTCGCGGGCGCGTCTGCGCGAACTGTCGGCGCACCTGGAAAGCGTGCGTGAGGAAGAGAAGGCGCGCATCGCCCGCGAAGTGCATGACGAGCTGGGCCAGGTGCTGACCGTGCTCAAGCTGGAGACGGCGATGTGCGAGCTGGTTTGCGCCGGGCAGATGCCCGAGCTGGACGAGCGCCTGGCCAGCATGAAGCGTCTGATCGCCCAGTTGTTCCAGCTGGTGCGTGATGTGGCCACGGCGCTGCGGCCGCCGATTCTCGATGCCGGCATTGCCTCGGCCATCGAGTGGCAGGTGCGGCGCTTCGAGGAGCGCACGCAGATTCCTTGCCTGGTCGAAGTGCCGGAGCACGTGCCGCATCTGCCGGATGCCCAGGCCATCGGCATGTTCCGCATTCTTCAGGAGGCGCTGACCAACGTCATGCGCCACGCTGGCGCGCATAGCGTCGAGGTGCGTCTGTGGCAGGAGGGCGGCAGCCTGTGTCTGTCGGTGGTCGACGATGGCAAGGGCTTCGATCCGGCGCTGCGCAAGCCCGGGCAATCCTTCGGCCTGGTCGGCATGCAGGAGCGCATGCTCATGCTCGGTGGCCAGCTGCAGATTGACAGTCAGCCGGGCGAGGGCACTACCCTGTGCGCGTGCATCAATCTGGAAGAGGAGATCGCAGCGTGATTCGGGTACTGGTGGCCGAAGACCACACCATCGTGCGGGAAGGCATCAAGCAACTGATCGGTATGGCGCGTGATCTCGAGGTGGCTGGCGAAGCCTGCAATGGCGAGCAGCTGATCGAGGTGCTGCGCCGCACGCCTTGCGACGTGGTGCTGCTGGATATATCCATGCCCGGTGTCAACGGTCTGGAGGCCATTCCGCGTATCCGTGCGCTGAACGAGGCCCCGGCGATTCTGGTGCTGTCGATGCACGACGAGGCGCAGATGGCGGCGCGCGCGCTCAAGGTTGGCGCCGCCGGTTACGCGACCAAGGACAGCGACCCGGCGCTGCTGATCACTGCGATTCGCAAGGTGGCCGGCGGTGGTCGATATATCGACCCGGCGCTGGCCGACCGCATGGTCTTCGAGGTTGGCCTGACCGACTCGCGCCCGCCCCACGCGCAATTGTCCGAGCGCGAGTTCTCGGTGTTCGAGCGCCTGGTGCGGGGTGAGGGCGTCAACGACATCGCCCTGCACCTGGCGGTCAGCAACAAGACCGTGAGCACGCACAAGGCGCGCCTGATGCAGAAGCTCGGCGCCCATTCGGTGGCCGATCTGGTGCGCTATGCCATGGAGCACCGTTTGGTCTGAGACCAGTGTCCGTAGGAGCGGCTTCAGCCGCGAAGCTCTCATAGGCAATTCATCGCGGCTGAAGCGCAATGCCGCCCAGCCGCTCCTACGGTTCGTCGGGCGCTCGAAAACCGAGGCAATCACTCGGAATTTGTAGGGCGATCCCTACACGAGATTCTCCTCGCGCCTGATATCAGCTTGTCATCCCGCCCGATTTTTCACCCTGCCGCGCCGACCTAATCTTGGCTCATCGGCCTGAGACAAGAACAAGGGTGTGGTGTGATGGCAAACGATGTACTGGTGAGCTTCCGTGGTGTACAGAAGAGCTATGACGGCGAAACGCTGATCGTCAAAGACCTCAACCTGGATATCCGCAAGGGTGAGTTTCTCACCCTGCTCGGCCCGTCCGGTTCCGGCAAGACCACCAGCCTGATGATGCTGGCCGGTTTCGAGACGCCGACCGCTGGCGAGATCCTCCTCGATGGCCGCTCGCTGAACAAACTGCCGCCGCACAAACGCGACATCGGCATGGTGTTCCAGAACTACGCGCTGTTCCCGCACATGACCGTGGCCGAGAACCTGGCCTTCCCGCTGAGCGTGCGCGGCATGTCGCGCACCGACATCAGCGAGCGGGTCAAGCGCGCCCTGTCGATGGTGCAGCTCGACACTTTCCGCAACCGTTACCCCGGTCAGCTTTCCGGTGGTCAGCAGCAGCGTGTGGCCCTGGCCCGTGCGCTGGTGTTCGAGCCGCAACTGGTGCTGATGGACGAACCCCTCGGCGCACTGGACAAGCAACTGCGCGAACACATGCAGATGGAGATCAAGCACCTGCACCAGCGCCTGGGCGTGACCGTGGTCTACGTCACCCATGATCAGGGCGAGGCGCTGACCATGTCCGACCGCGTAGCCGTGTTCCATCAGGGCGAGATCCAGCAGATCGCGCCGCCGCGCGAACTCTATGAAGCGCCGCACAACACCTTCGTCGCCCAGTTCATTGGCGAGAACAATCGTCTGACTGGCGAGCTGGTCAGTCGCGATGGCGAGCAGTGCGTGGTGCGCCTGGCGCGAGGTGAAGAAGTGCGCGCCACGGCGGTCAACGTCGGTTCCGTGGGCGAGTCGGTGAGCTTGTCGATCCGCCCCGAGCGCATCCGCCTCAACGGCCACAGCGAAGCCTGCCCGAACCGTTTCTCCGGGCGTATCGCCGAGTTCATCTACCTGGGCGATCACGTGCGTATCCGCCTGGAGGTCTGCGGCAAAACCGATTTCTACGTCAAGCAACCCGTGGCCGAGCTCGATCCGGCGCTGGCGGTTGGTGACCTGGTTCCGCTCGGCTGGTCTGTCGAGCATGTCCGCGCGCTGGATCCACTCCAAGTCGAGTGAGCCTTTCGCGCAGTGCTTCACCTTTACCCCGTAACACAGAGGAGCTGATAAGAATGACGAAATCCCTGAAGCTCGCGGCGTTGGCCCTGGGCGTTAGCTGTGCCATGCCGGCACTGGCGGTGGACCTGACGGCGGTTTCCTTCGGCGGCGCGAACAAGGCGGCGCAGGTCAAGGCGTTCTACGAACCCTTCGAGAAGGAAACCGGCAACAAGGTGCTGGGCGGCGAATACAACGGTGAAATGGCCAAGGTCAAAGCCATGGTCGACACCCGCAGCGTGAGCTGGGATCTGGTCGAGGTGGAGTCGCCGGAGCTGGCCCGTGGTTGCGATGAAGGCCTGTTCGAGGAGCTCGATCCGGCGCAGTTCGGCGATGAAGCCAACTTCATCGACGGCGCCATCCAGCCGTGCGGTGTCGGCTTCTTCGTCTGGTCCACGGTGCTGGCCTACAACGCCGACAAACTCAGCGCGGCGCCGACCAGTTGGGCCGACTTCTGGGACGTGGCGAAATTCCCGGGCAAGCGCGGCCTGCGCAAGGGCGCCAAGTACACCCTGGAATTCGCCCTGATGGCTGACGGCGTGCCGGTCAAGGACGTGTACAAGGTGCTGGCCACCAAGGAAGGTCAGGATCGCGCATTCAAGAAACTCGATGAGCTCAAACCGAACATCCAGTGGTGGGAAGCTGGCGCTCAGCCGCCGCAGTACCTCGCCTCCGGCGACGTGGTGATGAGCTCGGCGTACAACGGCCGCATCGCGGCGGTGCAGGGCGAGAGCAACCTGCAGGTGGTGTGGAACGGCGGCATCTACGACTTCGACTCCTGGGCCATCCCGCGTGGCGCCAAGAATGCCGAACTGGCCAAGGAATTCATCGCCTTCTCGGTCAAGCCCGAGGCGCAGAAGATCTACTCGGAGAACATCGCCTACGGCCCGGCCAACAAGCAGGCCATCGAGCTGCTGGCGCCGGAGCGTCTGAACCTGATGCCGACCACGCCGGAAAACATCGCCAACCAGGTGGCCATCGACGTGACCTTCTGGGCTGACTACGGCGAGCAGCTGGAGCAGCGTTTCAACGCCTGGGCCGCGCGCTAAGTCGCCTATCCGGCCCCGCCTCGTGGCGGGGCCGTCTGAATTTCTTTCTTGCTTGCGGAGTTGTCCATGGCCGCCGTACTGCCTGCCAATGATTTGCCCGGGCCGAGCCTGAAGCAGCGACTGGCCCGTGCCGAGCGTTTCAATCGCCTGAAATCCAAGGCGCTGATCCTGCCGCTGTTGCTGTTCCTTCTGCTGACCTTCCTGCTGCCCATCGGCGCCTTGCTGCTGCGCAGTGTGGACAACCCGGAAGTGGTCGGCAGCCTGCCGCGCACCGTCGAGGCGATTGCTGCCTGGGATGGCCGTGGCCTGCCGGATGAGGCGGTGTACCGGGCGATTGCCAGCGATATGCTCGAAGCGCGGCGTAACCAGAGCCTGGGCGATCTGTCCAAGCGCTTGAACATGGAGCTGGCGGGCTTCCGTAGCCTGGTCAGCGCGACCGCACGCAAGCTGCCGCTGCGCGAGGAGCCGGCGTCCTACCAGGAAGCCTTCCTCGATATGGACGAGCGCTGGGGTGATCCCGCCTACTGGCAGGTGATCCGCCGCAATGCCTCGTCGGTCACCCCTTATTACCTGCTGGCCGCGCTCGATCACCGTATCGACGACCTCGGCGAACTGGCCAAGGCCACGCCGGATCAGGCCATCTATCTGGATATCTTCGCCCGTACCTTCTGGATGAGCCTGGTGATCACCGCCATCTGCCTGGTGCTGGCCTATCCGCTGGCCTACCTGCTAGCCAACCTGCCGACGCGGCAGGGCAACCTGCTGATGATTCTGGTGCTGCTACCGTTCTGGACCTCGATTCTGGTGCGGGTCGCGGCCTGGATCGTGCTGTTGCAGTCGGGCGGGTTGATCAACAGCGCGCTGATATCGCTGGGCATCATCGAGCAGCCGTTGCAACTGGTGTTCAACCGCAGCGGCGTGTACGTGGCCATGGTCCACATCATGCTGCCGTTCATGATCCTGCCGATCTACAGCGTGATGAAGGGCATCTCGCCCAGCTACATGCGTGCGGCGGTGTCGCTCGGCTGCCACCCGTTCGCCAGCTTCTGGCGGGTGTACTTCCCGCAGACCCTGGCCGGTGTCGGCGCCGGTTGCCTGCTGGTGTTCATCCTGTCGATTGGCTACTACATCACCCCGGCGCTGCTGGGCAGCCCGAACGACCAGATGATCAGCTACTTCGTCGCCTTCTATACCAACACCACCATCAACTGGGGCATGGCCACGGCCCTCGGCGGCCTGCTGCTGGCCGCGACCCTGGTGCTCTATGTGGTGTACAGCTGGCTGGTCGGCGCCAGCAAGCTGAGGCTCGGATAAAAGCGGTCTGCGTAGCAGACCATCTGATGACCCTCTCCCATTGATGGGAGAGGGTGCCCGAAGGGCGGGAGAGGGTGCTTGTTTCAGCACCACTGCTTCTCGGTAACCGAACTTGGGAGGAGGGCGCAAAAAGAGCGCCCTCTCCCCCAACCCCTCTCCCGCACGCGGTAGAGGGGAGCTAAACGCTAAATGGAGTCACAGCTATGCTCAGCCCCTACATGTCACCCGTCGAGCGTCTCTGGTACTACGGCCTGCGCATTCTCTGCGGCCTGGTGCTGCTGTTCCTGATCCTGCCGGTGCTGGTGATCGTGCCGCTGTCGTTCAACTCCGGCACCTTCCTGGTCTACCCGCTGCAGGGGTTCTCGCTGCGCTGGTACGAGGACTTCTTCATGTCCGCCGACTGGATGCGCTCGCTGAAGAACAGTCTGATCATCGCCCCGGCCGCCACACTGCTGGCCATGGTCTTCGGTACCCTGGCGGCCATCGGTCTGACCCGTGGCGAATTCCGTGGCAAGGCGCTGGTGATGAGCCTGCTGATCTCGCCGATGATCGTGCCGGTGGTAATCATCGGTGTGGCCAGCTACCTGTTCTTCGCCCCGCTGGGCATGGGCAACAGCTACCTGTCGCTGATCCTGGTACACGCGGTGCTCGGCGTGCCGTTCGTGATCATCACCGTGTCGGCCACGCTGCAGGGCTTCAACCACAACCTGGTGCGCGCCGCCGCCAGCCTCGGCGCCTCGCCACTGACGGCGTTTCGCCGGGTGACCCTGCCGCTGATCGCGCCTGGGGTGATCTCCGGGGCGCTGTTCGCCTTCGCCACCTCGTTCGACGAAGTGGTGGTGACCCTGTTCCTCGCCGGCCCCGAGCAGGCCACCCTGCCGCGGCAGATGTTCAGCGGCATCCGCGAGAACCTGTCGCCGACCATCGCCGCCGCAGCGACCCTGCTGATCGGTTTCTCCGTCCTGCTGCTGCTGACTCTGGAGTGGCTGCGTGGGCGTAGCGAGAAGCTGCGAACTTCGGCGCCGGAATAAATCGCCGTAGCTGCATGTTCAGGGCCTCGCCGGGAAAACCGGCGGGGCCTTGCTCGTTTCCGGGCGTAGAATGTGCAGTTTCTCCTGACCCAACAAGGCGGCCAGATGGACTTCGATGATCCCGGTTTTCGTGAGCTGATCGACGCGTTGCACGATGGCGTCTACATCACCGACGCCGATGGCATCACCCTCAAGGTCAACAGTGCCTATGAGCGCCTGACCGGGCTGCGTGCCGAGGACGTCGTCGGCCAGCACATGCAGGCGCTGGTAGAGCAGGGCGTGATCTCGCAGTCGGTGTCCTTGCGCGTGCTCAAGGAAGGCAAGGCGCTGTCGCTGATGCAGAGCGTCAGCCAGGGCAAACGCTTGCTGGTCAGTGGTACGCCGATCTTCGCTGCCGATGGACGCGTGCGCTACGTGGTCAGTACCGTGCGCGACATGACCGAGCTGCTGCGCATGAAGCACGAGCGCGACGAGCTGCAGCAACTCAAGCAGCTGCGCAACAGCACGGCCAAGCTGCATGCCGGGCAGCGTGACGATCTGCTCGATGCCTCCCCGGTTGCCGACAAGCCCGCTTCGGGGCGAGTCTTCATGCAGGCACGGCAGGTCGCGGCCAGCGACGTGAAGGTGCTGCTGCAGGGTGAAACCGGCGTCGGCAAGACCCTGATCGCCCAGTACATTCACAAGAGCAGCCCGCGCGCGGCGCAGCCGTTTCTGGCGCTGAACTGCGGTGCGCTGCCGGAGAACCTGATCGAGGCCGAGTTGTTCGGCTATGTGCCGGGCGCGTTCACCGGTGCCGGTAGCAAGGGCAAGCGCGGTCTGCTGGAGCTGGCGCACCAAGGCACGGTTTTTCTCGACGAGATCGGCGATCTGCCGCTGCCGCTGCAGGTCAAGCTGCTCAAGGTGATCGAGGAGAGCCGCTTCATTCCGGTCGGTGGCCTGGAGTTGAAGGAGGTGGACGTGCGCATCATCACCGCCACCCACCATGATCTGCGCACGATGGTCGCCGACGGGCGTTTTCGCGCTGACCTCTACTACCGGCTCAACGTCGTGCCGATCCATATCCCGGCCTTGCGCGAGCGCCCCGAGGAAATTCAGCCGCTGCTGGATTTCTACCTGGCCGAGTTCAACCAGCGTTATGGCCGCGCACTGAGCTGGGAACTCGAAGCGCTCGATGCACTGACTGACTACGCCTGGCCCGGCAACATCCGTGAGCTGATCAATCTGGTCGAGCGCCTGGTGGTCACCAGCAGTGGCGAACGCATCGAGCTGTTCGACCTGCCGGAGGAGATGCGCATCGCCCGCAGCGACGCAGGCGAAGACGATCTGCTGCCATTGCGCAGACAGGTGGAGAACCTCGAACGGCGCCTCATCCGCCGTGCGCTGATACAGCACAAGACCACCCGCGAAGCAGCCAAGGTGCTTGGTCTGAGCCAGGCGACGCTGGTGCAGAAGATGAAGCGCTGGGAACAGGGTTGATTGGAAAATGGATCGTAATAGGCTCTTCTGATTGATTTTCTGATCAAGCGCAGCCCGCAGCGTGCTGTGACAAATCGACGCAAGCCTTCTACCACGCCGCTTTCGGCGAGCTGGCACAGGAATGGCTATGGCAAGCCCCGAACCCGCTCAGCACAACAACGCATAAGGGGCCTGCTGATGAACACTGCCGCATTCAAGATCGCCAACAAGCTGCTGACCGGCCAGGGTGCCGTGGAGCAACTGGCGCTCGAACTGCCTCGACTGAATATCACCAATCCGCTGATCGTCACCGACGCCATCCTGATCAAGTCCGGTACGGTCGAGCATGTCCTCAAACAGCTCGGCGAGCGCCGCTATGGCATCTATGACGGTGTCGAGCCGGAGCCGGAGATCGCCATCGTCGAAGCCTGCGCCAAGGTCTATCGCGACGGCGGCCACGATGGCCTGATCGGTGTCGGTGGCGGCAGCGCCATCGACATAGCCAAGGCCGTGGCCGGTTACGTCGGTCATGGCGGTGCATTGGAAGAGTTGTTCGGCGTCGATCAGATCAAGCGCAAAGGGCCGCCGCTGATTGCCATCCCGACCACCGCCGGCACCGGCTCGGAAGTGACCAACGTGTCGATCCTCTCCGACAAGCAGGCGCAACTGAAAAAGGGCATCGTCAGCGACTACCTGTTGCCCGATGTGGCCCTGGTCAGCCCGCTGATGACCCTGACCTGCCCGCGCGGCGTGACCGCTGCCAGTGGCGTCGATGCATTGGTGCACGCGGTGGAGTCCTACCTGTCGGTGAACGCCTCGCCGATCACCGACGCCCTGGCCATTGGCGCCATCAAGCTGATCGCCAAGGCGCTGCCCAAGGCCTATGCCAACCCGGCGGATCTGGTCGCTCGCGAAGACATGGCCACCGCCAGCCTGATGGCTGGCATGGCCTTCGGCAATGCCGGCGTGGGCGCCGTGCATGCGCTGGCCTATCCGCTGGGCGGTCGCTTCAACATCGCTCACGGCGTCAGCAATGCCTTGCTGCTGCCCTACGTGATGGCCTGGAACAAGCTGGCCTGCGTCGAGCGCATGGCCGAGATCGCTGCTGCTCTCGGTGTGCAAACGCATGGCCTGAGCGACAAGGCCGCCGCCGACCTGGCCGTCGAGGCCATGGCCGAGCTGTGCGCCAGCGTCGACATTCCCAAGGGCATGCGCAGCTTCGGCGTGCCGGAAGACGCCATCCCGGCCATGGCCGAGGAAGCGAGCAAGATCGACCGCCTGATGCGCAACAATCCGCGGCGCCTGACGGCTGGCGACATCGAGCAGATCTACCGCGCTGCCTACTGATTACTGCAACGAAGATGAAAGGCCCCAGGGTGCTGGGGCCGGCTGACATACAACTCTAATAAAGCTGGGTGACTCAAATGTCCGAACTGCATCAACAAGACCTTGGTGTGGAAGCCCCCTACTGGCCGGTGGGGCCATTCAAGGTGCGTCTGCCTTTCATTCATTACCGCTTCGAGATCTCCGACTACATGCAGGGCCTGCTCATGTGTGCGGTGGACCTGGCGGCGATTCCGCTGATGACCGAGTTTCTCGGCATGCCCTTCGAGGTGGCGCTGGCGGTGGTCATGCTCAACGGCCTGCTGTATCTGACCCACCACCTGCTGGGCGACCCGGTCGTTCCGGGCTGGATCACCCCGGCGATCCCACTGCTGATGGCCTACTGCAGCCAGTTTCCGGAGGGCCCGGAGCGGGTGCATGCGCTGATTGCCTTCCAGTTGATGCTCGGGGTGTTCTCGATAGGGCTCGGCATGACGGGCATGGCACGCAAGGTGGTGTCATTGGTGCCCTCGGCGCTCAAGGCCGGCATCATCATGGGCGCCGGCCTCAGTGCGGTGGTGACGGTGTTCAAGGAAGGCGGTCGCTTCGACAGCTTCCCCTGGACCATTTCCATCGCCATCGGCATCGCCTTTTACCTGGTGTTTTCCATCCATTTCCAGGAACTGAAGAAGCGCAACCGCTTCTGGTGGAACTTCGCCAAGCTGGGCATCTTCCCGATCATCCTGCTGGCGGTGATCGTCGCGCCGATTTTCGGCGAGGCACCCTGGCCCAGCATCGAGTGGGGCATCAGCCAGCCGGACTTCGTCACCCTGTGGAACGAATACACCGTGTTCGGCCTCGGCATGCCGCCACTGATGATGTTCGTCACCGCCATTCCCACCGTGTTCGCCGCCTATCTGGTGGTGTTCGGCGACGTGCTCGGCGCCAGGGCGATCCTCGGCGAAGCCGACCATGTACGGCGTGACGAGAAGGTCGACTTCAACCCCAACCGCTCGCACCTGATCTTCGGTGGGCGCAATGCCTTCATGAGCATATTCGGGCCGGACGTGGCCATGTGTGGCCCGCAATGGTCGGCCATGCAGGTGGTGATCACCGAACGCTTCAAGGGTGGCGCCAAGGCGATGAAATCGATTTACGGCGGCGTTGGCTCGTTCCGCTGGGGCACCAACACCGGTCTGCTGCTGTTGCCGGTGGTGACGCTGGTGCAGCCGATTCTCGGTGTTGCGCTGGCGCTGACCCTGCTGATCCAGGGCTACGTCAGTGTGCGCCTGGGCATCATGGAGGCGCGCAGCCAGCGTGACCTGGGCATCGCCGGGGTGATCGGTGCGGTGCTGGCGATCAAGGGCGCCGGCTGGGCCTTCGCCATTGGCGTTGGTCTGTGCGCGCTGATCTATGGGGCACGGATGTTCCGCGGCGAGAACGACCAGACCTTCACCAAGGATCTGCCGCCCGCCGAGTGAGGCCTTCGCAATCCCTAATTAAGCCGAGGGGTGATCTCGGCAGCAGGAGAAAATCATGCAACTGAACGATCCCGATCTGCTGCGCCATCAGGCCTATATCGACGGCCAATGGTGCGACGCCAGCAATGGCGATGTGACTGAAATCTTTAACCCTGCCAATGGCGAGTCGCTGGGCGTGGTGCCGAACATCGGTGGCGCGCAGACCCGTCAGGCCATCGAGGCGGCGCAGGCTGCCCAGCCCGCCTGGCGTGCGTTGACGGCCAAGGAGCGCGCGGCGCGGCTGCGCACATGGTACGAGCTGATGCTGGTCAATCAGGAAGATCTGGCGCGGATCATGACGGCCGAGCAGGGTAAGCCGCTGACCGAGGCGCGCGGTGAGGTGCTTTACGCGGCATCCTTCATCGAATGGTTCGCCGAGGAAGCCAAGCGCGTCTACGGCGACACCATTCCCGGCCATCAGCCGGACAAGCGCCTGATCGTGACCAAGGAGCCCATTGGCGTGACCGCGGCGATCACGCCCTGGAACTTCCCGGCGGCGATGATCACCCGCAAGGCCGGTCCGGCACTGGCCGCTGGCTGCGCCATGGTGCTCAAGCCGGCGCCACAGACACCGTTCAGTGCGCTGGCGCTGGCTGTGCTGGCCGAACGCGCGGGCATCCCGGCCGGGCTGTTCAGCGTACTGCCGGCCGATGCCGAGCGCTCCCGCGAAGTCGGCGCCGAGCTGTGTGCCAACCCCATCGTGCGCAAGCTGTCGTTCACCGGTTCCACCGGCGTCGGCATCAAGCTGATGGAGCAATGCGCGCCGACCCTGAAGAAACTCTCGCTGGAGCTGGGCGGCAATGCGCCGTTCATCGTCTTCGAGGATGCCGATCTCGACGCAGCGGTCGAAGGTGCGCTGGTGGCCAAGTACCGCAATGCTGGGCAGACCTGCGTCTGTGCCAATCGCCTGTATGTACACGAGGCTGTCTACGACGCCTTTGCCGAAAAGCTGGCCGCGGCCGTGGCCAAACTGCGGGTTGGCCCGGGTGATGAAACAGGCGTCGTCATTGGTCCGTTGATCGACGGCAATGCCGTGGCCAAGGTACAGGCGCATCTGGCCGATGCGCTGGAGAAGGGCGCCAAGGTGCTGCAGGGCGGCAAGGCGCATGAGCTGGGCGGGCACTTTTTCGAGCCGACGGTCATCACCGACGTCACCCCTGATATGCGTGTGGCCCGTGAGGAGACCTTCGGCCCGCTGGCGCCACTGTTCCGCTTCAACGACGAAGCCGAGGTAGTGCGCCAGGCCAATGACACCGAGTTCGGCCTAGCCGGTTACTTCTATACCCGCGATCTGGGCCGTACCTTCCGCGTAGCCGAAGCGCTGGAGTACGGGATGGTCGGTATCAATACCGGGCTGATCTCCAACGAAGTGGCGCCATTCGGTGGCATGAAAGCCTCTGGCCTCGGTCGTGAAGGTTCCAAGTACGGCCTGGATGAGTATCTGGAGATCAAGTACCTCTGCCTCGGCGGTATCTGAGGCAGGCGGCTCATGGTAGGAGGGGCTTTGGCCGCGATTGGCTTGGCACAAAAGCCAGAAGCTCGCCGCTGAAGCGCCTCCCACTGTCTCCTGCGCTTGTCGATCAAGGGCGCCACAGCCGCTACAATGCGCGCCACCGTGACCCAAGCCCTTAGAGGTGCGCCATGCAACCCTTCGCCATCGCCCCGTCGATCCTTTCCGCCGACTTCGCCCGCCTGGGTGAGGAAGTGGACAACGTACTCGCCGCCGGTGCGGACATCGTCCACTTCGATGTCATGGACAACCACTACGTGCCCAACCTGACCATCGGCCCGATGGTCTGCTCGGCGCTGCGCAAATACGGCATCACCGCGCCGATCGACGCGCACCTGATGGTCAAGCCGGTGGATCGCATCATTGGCGACTTCATTGACGCTGGCGCCAGCTACATCACTTTCCACCCGGAAGCCTCCGAGCACGTCGACCGCTCGCTGCAACTGATCAAGGCCGGCGGCGCCAAGGCGGGTCTGGTGTTCAATCCGGCCACCCCGCTGGACGTGCTCAAGTACGTGATGGACAAGGTCGACATGATTCTGCTGATGAGCGTCAACCCCGGTTTCGGCGGGCAGAAGTTCATCCCCGGCACCCTCGACAAGCTGCGTGAAGCCCGCGCGCTGATCGACGCCAGCGGCCGCGAGATCCGTCTGGAGATCGACGGCGGCGTCAATGTGCAGAACATCCGCGAGATCGCCGAGGCGGGCGCGGACACCTTTGTCGCCGGCTCGGCGATCTTCAACCAGCCGGACTACAGGGCGGTGATCGATGCCATGCGCGCCGAACTGGCCCAGGTGCGTGGATGAAACCGCTGCGCGCGCTGTGCGCCGGTGAGCTGCCGCGCCTGGTGATGTTCGACCTGGATGGCACGCTGATCGACTCGGTGCCCGATCTGGCCGCAGCCGTCGACCGCATGCTGGTCGAACTGGGGCGTGCACCTGCTGGCGTTGAAAAGGTCCATGACTGGGTCGGCAATGGCGCGCGGGTGCTGGTGCGCCGCGCCCTGGCCGGTGGCCTGGATCACGCTGCAGTGGGCGAGGCCGAGACGGAAGAGGCACTGGCGCGCTTTCTCGATATCTACGCCGACTGCCACAACCTGACCGCACTTTACCCGGGCGTACATGAGCTGCTCGAAGCGCTGAGCACGGCGGCCGTCGAACTCGCCGTGGTGACCAACAAGCCGGAGCGCTTTGTCGCGCCGTTGCTGGAACAGGTTGGTCTCGGCGGTTACTTCCGCTGGATCATCGGTGGCGACACCCTGCCGCAGCAGAAACCTGACCCGGCGGCGCTGCTGCAGGTGATGCGTCTGGCTGGGGTGGAGGCGGCGCAGTCGCTGTTCATCGGCGACTCGCGCAACGACGTGCTGGCCGCGCGCGCTGCCGCGGTGCCCTGCATCGCCGTGAGTTACGGCTACAACCACGGCCGGCCGATTGCTGAAGAGCGGCCAAGCCTGGTGGTCGGTAGCCTGGCCGAGTTGCTCTGATAGTTGCTTAGCCCGAGCGGCTGCGCTACCGTGGCCGCTCTCCTTATTCCCCCGCCTGTCGAGATCGCACCGTGGTGGTTAGCTGCAAACTCTGGATGAAAGTGATCAAGGCTCTGGCCCGTTGGCGCTGGCGCGCCTGATCTCGTCCTGCCGCCGCCGCGCGGCCCGTTTGCACCCGACCGTTTACCCCGAGCCATGAGGCTGATCATGACCCATGAAGAATTCCTGCGTTTAGCCGCTGAAGGCTACAACCGCATTCCGCTTGCCTGCGAAACCATCGCCGACTTCGACACGCCGCTGTCGATCTACCTGAAACTGGCCGACGCACCCAACTCCTACCTGCTCGAATCCGTGCAGGGCGGCGAAAAGTGGGGTCGCTACTCGATCATCGGCCTGCCGGCGCGCACCGTGCTGCGTGTGCACGGTCATGAGGTCGTGATCACCACCGACGGCGTCGAGGTCGAGCGTCATGAGTGCGCCGATCCGCTGGCCTTCGTCGAGCAGTTCAAGGCACGCTACAAGGTGCCGACCATCGCCGGGCTGCCGCGTTTCAACGGTGGCCTGGTCGGTTACTTCGCCTATGACAGCGTGCGTTACGTCGAACCCAGGCTGGCTGCCGGGGTGAATCCCGACGCGCTGGGCACGCCGGACATTCTGCTCAACGTCTCCGATGCCGTGGTGGTGTTCGACAACCTGGCCGGCAAGATGCACGCCATCGTGCTGGTCGATCCGGCCGAGGCGGACGCCTTCGAGCGTGGCCAGGCGCAACTGCAGGAAATCCTGCACAAGCTGCGTCAGCCGTTCACCCCGCGTCTGGGGGTGGATCTGAACAAGCCAGCAGGCGAGGAACCCGCGTTCCGCTCCAGCTTTAGCCGCGAGGATTACGAACGCTCGGTCAGCGCCATCAAGGATTACATCCTGGCTGGCGACTGCATGCAGGTGGTGATTTCCCAGCGCATGTCGATCCCGTTCAAGGCTGCACCGATTGACCTTTATCGCGCGCTGCGCTGCATCAACCCGACGCCTTACATGTACTTCTTCAACTTCGGCGACTTCCACGTGGTGGGTTCGTCGCCCGAGGTGCTGGTGCGCGTTGAGGACAACCTGGTCACCGTGCGGCCCATCGCCGGCACCCGCCCGCGCGGTGCGACCGAAGAGGCCGACCTGGCGCTGGAAGAAGACCTGCTGGCCGATGCCAAGGAAGTCGCCGAACACCTGATGCTGATCGACCTGGGCCGTAACGACACCGGCCGTGTCTCGGAAATCGGCTCGGTGAAGCTGACCGAGAAGATGGTTATCGAGCGCTATTCCAACGTCATGCACATCGTTTCCAACGTCACCGGCGAGCTGAAAAAGGGCCTGACCTCGATGGACGCCCTGCGCGCCATCCTGCCGGCCGGCACCCTGTCCGGTGCGCCGAAGATTCGCGCCATGGAAATCATCGACGAGCTGGAACCGGTCAAGCGCGGCGTCTACGGCGGCGCGGTCGGCTACTACGCCTGGAACGGCAACATGGACACCGCGATTGCGATTCGCACGGCGGTGATCAAGGACGGCGAGCTGCACGTGCAGGCCGGCGCCGGCATCGTCGCCGACTCGGTGCCCGCGCTGGAGTGGGAAGAAACCCTGAACAAGCGCCGCGCCATGTTCCGCGCCGTCGCGCTCGCCGAACAGACTGCCGTCCAGGCCCAGGAATAAGAGGAGCCGTACCATGCTTTTGATGATCGACAACTACGACTCCTTCACCTACAACGTCGTGCAGTACCTGGGTGAGCTGGGTGCCGACGTGCACGTGATTCGTAACGATGAACTGACCATCGCCGAGATCGAGGCTCTGCAGCCCGAGCGCATCGTCGTTTCGCCCGGCCCTTGCACGCCGACCGAGGCGGGGGTGTCCATCGAGGCCATCCTGCATTTCGCCGGCAAGCTGCCGATCCTCGGTGTCTGCCTTGGCCACCAGAGCATCGGCCAGGCCTACGGTGGTGATGTGGTGCGTGCGCGCCAGGTGATGCATGGCAAGACCAGCCCGGTGTTCCATGAGGACAAGGGCGTGTTCGCCGGCCTCAACAACCCGCTCACCGTGACCCGCTATCATTCCCTGGTGGTCAAGCGCGAAACCCTGCCGGATTGCCTGGAGATCACCGCCTGGACCCAGCATGAAGACGGCTCGGTCGACGAGATCATGGGCCTGCGCCACAAGACCCTGAACATCGAGGGTGTGCAGTTTCACCCCGAATCCATCCTCACCGAGCAGGGCCACGAACTGTTCGCCAACTTCCTCAAGCAGACCGGAGGCGTGCGCGCATGAATATCAAGGAAGCCCTGGGCCGGATCGTTGCCCAGCTCGATCTGACCACCGAGGAAATGCAGGCGGTGATGCGCGAGATCATGACCGGTCAGTGCACCGACGCGCAGATCGGCGCCTTCCTCATGGGCATGCGCATGAAGAGCGAGACCATCGACGAGATCGTCGGTGCCGCCAGCGTCATGCGCGAGCTGGCGGCACCGGTGGTGATCGACGCCGAGCGGCTGGTCGACACCTGCGGCACCGGTGGCGATGGCATGAACATCTTCAACGTCTCCACCGCCGCGGCCTTCGTCGTCGCCGCGGCCGGTGGCAAGGTGGCCAAGCACGGCAACCGCGCCGTGTCCGGCAAGAGTGGCAGCGCCGATCTGCTGGAAGCCGCTGGCGTCTACCTGGGGCTCAAGCCGGAGCAGGTCGCGCGCTGCGTCGAGAGCGTTGGCGTCGGTTTCATGTTCGCGCCGTCTCATCACGGCGCGATGAAGCACGCCATCGGTCCGCGCCGCGAGCTGGGCCTGCGCACCATCTTCAACATGCTTGGCCCGATGACCAACCCGGCAGGCGCCAAGCATCAGGTCATCGGCGTGTTCAGCCAGGCGCTGTGCCGGCCGATGGCCGAAGTGCTGCAGCGCCTAGGCAGCGAGCACGTACTGGTGGTGCACGCGCAGGATGGGTTGGACGAGATCAGCCTGGCCGCACCGACCTTCATTGCCGAGCTCAAGGACGGCAAGGTCAGCGAGTACCGCATCCAGCCTGAGGATTTCGGCATCAAGAGTCAGAGCCTGATCGGCCTGACCGTCGACAACGCCGAGCAGTCGCTGGCGCTGATCCATGATGCCCTCGGCCGGCGCAAGACCGACAACGGTCAGAAGGCCGCCGATATGATCGTGCTCAATGCTGGCGCGGCGCTCTACGCGGCTGACCATGCCAGCAGCCTGCGCGAAGGTATGCAGCTGGCGCATGACGCCCTGCACACCGGCCTGGCGCGTGAGAAGCTGGAAGAGCTGGTGTCCTTTACCGCGGTATTCAAACAGGAGAACGAAGGGTGAGCGTGCCAACCGTACTGGAGAAGATCGTCGCCCGTAAGTTCGAGGAAGTCGCGGCCCGTCGCGCTCAGGTCAGCCTGGCCGAGGTCGAGGCTGCTGCGCGCAGTGCCGACGCACCGCGTGGCTTTGCTCGCGCGTTGCTCGAGCAGGCCGCGCGCAAGCAACCGGCGGTGATCGCCGAGATCAAGAAGGCCTCGCCGAGCAAGGGCGTGCTGCGCGCCGACTTCGTCCCGGCCGATATCGCCCGCAGTTACGAAGCGGGTGGCGCCACCTGCCTGTCGGTGTTGACCGATATCGATTTCTTCCAGGGTGCCGACCAGTACCTGCAACAGGCCCGCGCGGCCTGTGCGCTGCCGGTGATCCGCAAGGACTTCATGGTCGATCCGTACCAGATCGTCGAAGCCCGCGCCCTCGGTGCCGACTGCGTGCTGCTGATCGTGTCCTGCCTGGATGACGTGCGCATGGCCGAGCTGGCCTCGGTGGCCAAGGATGTCGGCCTCGACGTGCTGGTCGAGGTGCATGACGGCGCCGAACTGGAGCGGGCGCTGAATACGTTGGACACACCACTGGTGGGGATCAACAACCGCAACCTGCACACCTTCGATGTCAGCCTGGAAACCACCCTCGACCTGCTGCCGCGTATTCCGCGTGATCGCCTGGTGGTGACCGAAAGCGGCATTCTCAATCGCGCCGATGTCGAGCTGATGGAGATCAACGAGGTCTATGCCTTCCTGGTCGGTGAAGCTTTCATGCGGGCGGAAAGTCCGGGTAGCGAATTGCAGCGCCTGTTCTTTCCCGAGCGTGGGCGACCAGCAGTGATCGGCACGGACCCGGAATAACGCGCATGAAAAAGCCGGCAATCAAGCCGGCTTTTTCTACTGGGGCTGTTCAGCGTGTGCCGAAGACCACCATGGTCTTGCCTTTGACGTGTACCAGGCCCTGCTCTTCCAGGGACTTGAGCACTCGGCCGACCATCTCACGTGAGCAGCCGACGATGCGGCCGATTTCCTGACGCGTGATCTTGATCTGCATGCCGTCCGGATGGGTCATGGCATCCGGCTGCTTGCACAGGTCGAGCAGGGTGCGCGCAACACGGCCAGTGACATCGAGGAAGGCCAGGTCACCGACCTTGCGCGTGGTATTGCGCAGGCGTTCGGCCATCTGGCTGCCGAGGGCGAAGAGGATTTCGGGATCTTGCTGGGTCAGTTCGCGGAACTTGGCGTAGCTGATTTCCGCGACTTCGCATTCGGTCTTGGCGCGAACCCAGGCGCTGCGTTCCTTCTCTGAGCCATCCTTCTCGAACAGGCCCATCTCGCCGAAAAAGTCGCCAGAGTTGAGATAGGCGATGATCATTTCACGGCCATCGTCATCCTCGATCAGGATGGTGACCGAGCCCTTGACGATGAAGAACAAGGTTTCGCAGCGATCACCTGCGTAGATGATGGTGCTTTTGGCTGTGTAACGACGGCGATGACAATGCGCAAGAAGCTTGTCGAGGTTCTTGATTTTTGGTGTAAGGGTAATAGCAACCATGCCCGAGTCCCGAATATGAAAAGTGAAGGCCTTTGTCCAACGGCAATTTCTTATTTGTTATCCGGCCAAGTGTGCCAGCATTCCGACGCCAGCTTAACAGACATACTATGACTAGGTAGTTTTTTGCGACCTGGGTAACGTAACTATGCGGAACTTTCGCGCATTCGGCGCACATCGGATTGCAGCCTGCCTGTGTTAATCTGCCGAACTTTCCACTCTGGGAGCCAATATCGATGAAAGCGCGTGTGCAATGGGCCGGTGAAGCTCTGTTCCTCGGCGAGTCCGGTAGTGGCCATGCCGTGGTGATGGACGGTCCGCCCGATGCCGGTGGTCGTAATCTCGGTGTTCGACCAATGGAGATGCTGCTGATCGGCCTCGGTGGCTGCAGCAACTTCGATGTGGTCAGCATTCTGCGCAAGGGCCGCCAGCCGGTCGAAAGCTGCGAAGTCTTCCTCGACGCCGAACGCGCAGGCGAGGAGCCCAAGGTGTTCACCAAGATTCACCTGCACTTCGTGGTCAAGGGCCGTGGACTGAAAGAGGCTCAGGTGAAAAGGGCGGTGGAGCTGTCGGCGGAGAAGTACTGCTCGGCCTCGATCATGCTGGGTCGTGCCGGCGTCGATATCAGCCACGATTACGAAATCGTCGAACTGGGCTGAGGTTCGCTGAAAATGACGAGGGCGCCAATGGCGCCCTCGTTCGTTTCAGACGCGGTAGGTGCTCTTGGTCATCACCTTCGACAGCAAGGTCATGCCGAACTTGATCGGCGCCGGGAAGCGCACGCCGCCCGCCGCCAGGGCACTGTTGGCATGTTGCTGTTCGTCGATGCGCATCTGCTCGAGGATGGCGCGCGACTTGGCATCATGCTCGGGCAGTTGCTCCAGGTGCTCGTCCAGGTGTTTGCACACCTGATCTTCGGTGGCGGCGACGAAGCCCAGGCTGACGCGATCACTGACCAGTCCGGCAACAGCGCCAACACCGAAGGACAGACCGTAGAACAGCGGGTTGAGCACGCTGGGCTGGCTGCCCAGCTCACGAATGCGCTGTTCGCACCAGGCCAGGTGGTCGATTTCCTCATCGGCCGCATGCTCCATGGCGCTACGCACTTGCGGCAGCTTGGCGGTCAGCGCCTGGCCCTGATAGAGCGCCTGGGCGCAGACTTCACCAGTGTGATTGATGCGCATCAGGCCGGCGACGTGGCGCGACTCCTCACTGCTCAGCTCGGTCTCGTTCTGCACGATGGCAGGCGAGGGGCGACTCGACGCGCCGCTGAATGGCAGCAGCGTGCGCAGCGCGGCATCGGCTTGCAGCAGCAGGCGGTCGACGGGGGAATACTGGCGTTCGCTGGCCATGGGGCACCTCCAGAGGTAACAACCGGGCTAGTTTACTGCAAAGTCGCCAGGTCGTCCGCGTTCAGGGTAGCTCGCGCAGCACGCGAAACCCCAGCGCATAGTCGCGATGATGCGGCTGCTTGAGGTCGCGCATGCTGCTGCGCAGGTAGACCGGGCCGCTGTTCCAGGCGCCGCCGCGCACCACGCGCGGGCTATTGTCGAGCAGGCTGGCACTCTGCGTTTCGCTGCCGTCGAAGCGCTGGGTGAAGTTCGAGGCCGTCCACTCCCAGACGTTGCCCGCGGTGTCATACAAGCCGAAGCCATTGGCCGGGAACTGGCCGACGGCTGCCGTCTTGTTGCGCAACAGGCGCGAGCTGGCGCAACCACGGCAGTGGGCGCGTGGCGCCTGCTCGCTGCTGTCGAGTTGCTCGCCCCACCAGTAGTAGCTCTGACTGCCTCCGCGCGCTGCATACTCCCATTCGGCTTCGGTCGGCAGGCGATAGCGCGCGCCCGTCTCGCGTGACAACCACTGGGTGTAGGCGTGAGCGTCACGCCAGGACACATGAATCACCGGACGCTGCGCCGAAAGGCCCCAACCCTCGTTGTCAGGCATGGGCAGTCCGTTGGCGTCGGCATACTTCTGCCAGTCGACGAAGGTGACTTCGTAGCGGCCGATGGCGAAGGCTTGATCGAGCGCAATCGATCGTTGCGGGCGCTCGTTGTCATTGCCGCGACCGCTGGCATCGCCAATGCGGAACTCGCCAGCCGGAATCACCACCATTTCGGGGCCCTGAGCGCCGCCGGGCAACGGGTCGCTGATGGTTTCGATAGCAGCGGCCGGCAGGTTAACCAGCAGGCCGGCTGCGATGGCCATGAATACTGTGATGCGACGCGCTTTCAGCACTTGCACGGCGTGATGCCTCCGGCGACGATCTGCGTGTTCAGGCGGTCCATGCTGTAAGTTCTCGATTCTGTGAAACCGCGGATGGTAACCCTGCGTGCCTGGCTGGCCAAATCTCCCAAGGAGTCGGTGTTGAAGAACGATATTCATGATCTTGGACTGGTGCTGGATTCCAAGGTCAAGCTGGTGGTGATCGAGTCCTGGGACGAGCTGCGCGTGCTGGAAACCCTGACAGGTTTGGCGATCAAGCGCGGTCTCGGCCTGCATACCTGGTCGGTGACCGAGGGCCTGCAGCGTCTGGGGTTCGGCGGCGCAGCGGTGGACGAGTCGCCGACCCTCGAGCCCGAAGCGGCGCTACGCATGATCAAGGCCGATCTGCAGCCGAACCTCTACGTGATGTGCGACCTGCATCCCTTCCTCGATGACAACCCCAGGCTGGTGCGCCTGCTCAAGGAAATCGCCATGAGCGAGGCCGCGCACAAGCCGACGCTGGTGCTGGTGTCGCATGCGCTCAAGCTGCCTGCCGAAGTACAGCGTTTCGCGGCTCGTTTCAGTCTCGCGCTGCCGTCGGAAGACGAGCTACTGAGCATCGTGCGTGACGAGGCGACGCGTTGGAGCGAAGGCAATCGCGGCGCACGCGTGCGTACCGACAATCGCACCTTGCAGCAGGTGGTGAAGAACCTGCGCGGCCTCAGCCATGCCGAGGCACGCGCGCTGGCGCGCAACGTGATCTGCGATGACGGCGCGATCACCCAGGAAGACATCCCGGAGCTGAACAAGACCAAGTTCCAACTGCTGGATCTGGAGGGTGTGCTCAGCTTCGAATACGACACTGCGCGCTTCGCCGAAGTCGGTGGGTTGGTCAACCTCAAGCGCTGGCTGGCCGAACGTCAGGCCGGCTTTCTCGAAGGCAAGCTCCTGGACGCACCGAAAGGCGTGATGCTGGTCGGCGTACAGGGCGGCGGCAAGAGCCTGGCGGCCAAGGCGGTTGCCGGACTCTGGGGCTTGCCGCTGCTGCGTCTGGACTTCGCCTGCCTGTACAACAAGTTCTTCGGCGAGACCGAGCGTAATCTGCGTGAGGCGCTACGTCTGGCCGAACAGATGGCGCCCTGCGTGCTGTGGATGGACGAGGTGGAGAAGGGGTTGGCCAGTGGCGACCACGACGGTGGCGTGAGCCAGCGCGTGCTCGGCACCCTGCTGACCTGGATGGCCGAGCGCAAGGCACCGGTGTTCGTGGTGGCCACGGCCAATGCCATCGACCGTCTGCCGCCGGAACTGGTACGCAAGGGGCGCTTCGACGAGCTGTTCTTCGTCGACCTGCCCAGTGCCGAGGTGCGGGCCGACATCTTCCGTATCCACCTGCAACGTCGTGAACTGGAACCAGGCAACTTCGATCTCGCGCAGCTGGCTGCTGCCAGCGAGGGCTACTCGGGTGCCGAGATCGAGCAGGCAGTGGTCAGCGCGCTGTACGCTGGTCAGGCGCAGCAGCAGGCGGTCGACCAGGGGTTGCTGCTGCGCGCACTGCAGAGCACCGCGCCACTGTCGGTGGTAATGGCCGAGCGCTTGATGGCGTTACGAGAGTGGGCCGATGGGCGCACGGTCAATGCCGGCTGATCAGGCGCCGGTGAAGGGGCGGGTCAGGCGACCACTGAGTTTGCGTACCAGCCAGCGCGGCGCGAGGCGTGGACTCAGGGCCAGCAGGCGGTTGCGCCAGCCGGGAATGATGATGGCGCGGTTCTTTTCCAGTGCACGCACGGTGATCAGCGCCACTTCCTCGGCGCTCATCATCAGCTTGCTGCCGGCAATCCGCGTGACGTCCATCTGCGCTGCACGGAAAAAGGCGCTGTGGGTCGGACCGGGGCAAAGTACTGACACACGCACACCGCGGCTTCTCAGCTCTTCGCGCAACCCCTCGGAAAAGTTCAGCACATAGGCCTTGCTGGCGTAGTAGCTGCTCATCCAGGGGCCGGGCTGGAAGGCCGCGACCGAGGCGACGTTGAGAATCTGCCCGCTGCCGTGCTCGGCCATGCGCTGACCAAGTGCGTGACACAGGCGGGTCAGCGCCAGCACGTTGACTTCCAACTGCTCCAGCTCGCGACTCCAGTCTTGCTCCAGGAACGGACCGGCGCAGCCGAGGCCGGCGTTGTTCACCAGCAGATCGACATGCCACTGGCCTTCTTCCAGCTCCAGCAGCAGGCCGGACAATTGCAGCGGCTCGCTCAGGTCGCATAGACGAAACAGCACTTCGACGCCGAAGCGCTGGGCCAACTCGCAGGCGATGCTTTCCAGGGCATCACGCCGGCGCGCCACCAGGATCAGGTTGCGCCCCCGGCGTGCCAGGGCTTCGGCCAAGGCCAGGCCAATGCCGCTGGACGCTCCGGTGATCAATGCATAGCTGCGCATGGTCGGGAATTACTGCTCCTGATATTCGGCGGCACGCTCGACATAACCCTGATACTGGGGAATGGCGATGGCGGCGACGATACCGGTCACTGGTACCAGCAGGAACAACCAGGCCAGTACCTTGACTGCAGTGCTGTTGGGGGGCGGTGGTGGGCCGTAGCGGTTGGCGCCTTGAGTGCCCGGGATGATCAGCATCAGCAGGGCGAACACGCTGCCGACCACCGGGATCAGGTGCACCAGCAGCAGCCAGCCGGACCAACCGATGTCATGCAGACGCTGTACGCCGATGAAGATACCGATCACCACCGCGGCAATACTGACGATGCCCAGCGCCAACATGGCCAGGGTCGAGGACATCGCGGCAATGCCGGTACCGATCAACATGATCGGGATGAAACACAGCGTCATCGCCATCAGCCAGCCCAGATAACGCACGCGGCCGATCCGGCCGCTGACGCCGAGGACCTTGAGTTCGGAGTACTGCGGCAATTGCTCGGCGACATTTGCCTGTGGCGGTGCATAGGGCGATGCAGCCGCTGCGACAGGGGCTGGGGCCGGAGCGGCTTCGGCCAGCTGTGCCTGGCGCGCGAGGTATTTCTCGATGATGATGCCGCAGGCGGAGCACTCGCTCGCCTTGGCCTGCTCATGACCGCATTTGGGGCAGGTCATATGCGGCGTGGCCGCGTCCACGGCCTGCTCTGTTTCGGCTTCGGTTGGCACCAGACTCAGGCTGGCGGCCTGATCCAGCTCCTTGCGCACCTTGGCCCCTGCCTTCTGCAGAGCGTTGAGGTACTGTTCCGCCTCGCCTTCGCCCAGATCACGCTTGAGCGCCACCGGCGTTCCGCTGAACAGACTGTCGATACGGGCAAGGTCGCTCTTGAACAGGCGGGCCAGGTTTGTCTTGACCATTTCCAACGATGCCTCGGGCATCAGTTGGCCGTCGAACACGATCTTGTAACGCGGTTGATTCATGCGAGCTTCCTTGTCGGCGGGAAGTGGGGGAGCGAAGCGCCCGTTGAGCAGCAAGCGAGGCATAAGCCTAGAGTGCCGCGAGGCCAATATACAAGCGGCCTGAAGCGCCGCTCATGGCTATTTTTCAGCTGTCGCCTATTGTGCTCCAGCGGCCGACCAGCTGGCCGCGGCGTAGTAGACGTATTTCGCTGAAATCGCCCAGCACACCTTCGCTGATCGCGGGGTGCAGAAATACCCAATCGTCGCTCGTCAGTCGTGTGCCTTTACCACCCACTAGGCGCTCCTGATTGGCGCTACGGCCGTAGAGTTCGTCGTAGTCGAGCCCGGCCGGTGAGACGGGCTGTGCCGGCCAGCGACCGCCGTAGAGGTAGTAGGCGTTCTCTCGGTTGGGGTTCCAGGCGCTGATCAGAGGCTGCAGCGGTTGCAGGTAGGGCAGGGCGCCGTCGACCACCTTGAGTACGGGGCTGGCGATCCACAGGGCCGGCTGATGCTCCTTGAGCAGTGGCGTGTCGAACTCCGCGGGCTTGAGCAGGGCGGAACCGACGGCGACTTCATTGAGCGAAGTCTCCTGCTGGCTGTGCAGCAGGTAGGTCAGGCTGCCGGCACCGTTGAGCAGTGGCTTTGTTGGCCAAAGATCGCTGAACCCCTGAGCGCTGCTGATGAATAGTCGATAGCGCTCATCGGTCTCGCTGAATGCTCGTAACTGATTCTGCCAGGGCGGGCTGTGTGCGACATGCGCGTCATATCCCATCAGCCCCTGCAGACGCAGTGCCGGCAGTTGACGAAGTTGCAGCAGCGCCTGAGCCAGCGCCTGCGGGGTGGCGAAACCGCCGCGCTCCAGGCCGACGTCGATTTCCAGCGCAATGCGCAGCGGTCGCCCCAGCGCCTTGGCCAATTCACCGTATTGCATCAGGCGCTGCTGGCTGTCGATCAGCCAGGTCACCTGGCGGTCGGGATCGAAATCCAGGTGGTGCGCAAGCTGGCGATAGAAATTCAGCGCAGCGGCAACCGGCATGGGTTTGCCAAGCAGCAGGTCGGCCTGGGGAAAGCTCCTGGCCAGGCGATTCAGTTGCGGCTGATGAAAGACCATGAAGCGCTGGGTCTGCAGGCGCTTGGCCAGGTATTCCAGCAGGCCGGTGCTGGCCAGCGATTTGGTCACCAGGCGCAGCTGGAGGCGACCGCCCAGTCTTGCGGCCAGCAGATCGGTGTTGGCGTCGAGCCGATCGAGGTCGAGCAGCAGGGTGGGGATGCCCTCGCCATCGCGCTGCAGCTGCCGGTTGAGCTCGGCGAAGTAGGCGTCATGCTCGCGACCTCGATCAGTTGGGCGCAGCGCCCAGCCGCCGAGCAGACCGAGCGCGCCCAGGCCCAGCAGGTGGCGACGCTTCATCGCGGCCAGCGTTGCCCCAGCGCTTGGCTACGTGTCAGTGCGGCGCGATATTCGTGGTCGAGTCGCGACACCAGCTCCTGCACCGACGGCAGGTCGTCGATGCCGCCGACGCCCTGACCGGCCGACCAGACGGTTTTCCAGGCCTTGGCTTCGTCATCCATCGGCTTGAGCTTCTCGCCGTAGTTGATATCGCCCTTGTTCTGCAGCTGTTTCAGGTCGTAGCCGGCCTGTTCCAGGCTCTGGCGCATGAAGCTGGCCGGTACACCGGACACGGCGGGTGTGTGAATGATGTCGGCGGCCCGCGCTTCGAGAATCATCGCCTTGTAATCGGCCGACGCATTGTTCTCGGTCGTGGCGATGAATCGGGTGCCCATATAGGCCAGGTCGGCACCGAGCAACTGCGCGGCGAGAATTTCGTGGCCGTGGTTGAGGCAGCCGGACAGCAACACGGTCTTGTCGAAGAACTGACGAATCTCGGCCAGCAGGGCGAAGGGGCTCCAGGTCCCGGCGTGGCCGCCAGCGCCGGCTGCCACGGCGATCAGGCCATCCACGCCGGCCTGGGCAGCTTTTTCAGCATGGCGGCGGGTGGTCACGTCATGGAACACCAGGCCGCCGTAGCTGTGCACGGCATCGACCACTTCCTTCACCGCGCCCAGGCTGGTGATGACGATGGGCACGCGGCGTTCGACGCAGATGGCCAGATCCGCCTGCAGGCGCGGGTTGCTGTTATGCACGATCAGGTTGACGGCATAGGGCGCGGCGTTGCTCGCCAGGCTGGCTTCGATCTCGTCGAGCCAGGCGGCGAAACCGGCGCTCTCGCGCTGGTTCAGCGCCGGAAAGCTGCCGACGATGCCGCTGTTGCAGCAGGCACTGACCAGCGCCGGGTTGGACACCAGAAACATCGGCGCAGCTACCAGAGGCAGGTGCAGGCGTTGATCGAGCAGGGCAGGCAGAGACATGGCGAACTCCTCAGAAGGGGCGGACGACGACCAGGATTACGATGCCCAGCAGGGCCAACACCGGCGCTTCATTGAACCAACGATAGAACACGTGACTACGGCTGTTCTCGCCGCGGGCAAAGCGCTTGAGCTGAGCGCCGCAGAGGTGGTGATAGATCACCAGCGCCACTACCAGCGTGAGCTTGGCGTGCATCCAGCCTTGCGTGAAGTAGTAAGCCGAATTGAGGCTGAGTAACCAGATGCCCAGGCCCAGCGTGGCGATCATCGAGGGGATCATGATGCCGCGATACAGCTTGCGCTCCATGATGCAGAAGCGTTCGTGGCTGGCGGCGTCGCTGCTCATGGCGTGATAGACGAACAGACGCGGCAGATAGAACAGGCCGGCGAACCAGCAGACCATGGCGATGATGTGCAGAGCCTTGAGCCAGAGATAGAGCATTTTCGCTTCCCGCGCTGAAAAATGGCCTCGATAGTAGAGGCAGCTGACGGTCTGCGTCACCTCCGCGGTTGGAGCTTGGCCGATGCGGCTTTATCATCGGCAACTTTCCAATGGCTTTTGCAAAGGGGCATGTGATGATCAAGGTCGGTATCGTCGGCGGCACGGGCTACACCGGTGTCGAATTGCTGCGTCTGCTGGCGCAACACCCGCAGGCAGAGGTGACCGTGATCACTTCCCGTTCCGAGGCCGGCCTGCGCGTCGACGAGATGTACCCCAATCTGCGCGGCCACTACCCCGAACTCGCGTTCAGCGTGCCGGATGTCGCCACCCTGGGCGCCTGTGATGTGGTGTTCTTCGCCACCCCGCACGGCGTGGCCCATGCGCTGGCTGGTGAGTTGCTCGCTGCGGGCACGCGAGTGATCGACCTCTCCGCGGACTTCCGTCTGCAGGACGCCGAGGAGTGGGCCAAGTGGTACGGCCAGCCGCACGGCGCCCCCGAGCTGCTGAGCGAGGCGGTGTATGGTCTGCCCGAGGTCAATCGTGAGGCAATCAAGACTGCGCGCCTGATCGCCGTACCCGGCTGCTACCCGACCGCTACTCAGCTGGGGCTGATCCCGTTGCTCGAAGCCGGGCTGGCGGATGCCAGCAGCCTGATCGCCGATTGCAAGAGCGGTGTCAGCGGTGCCGGTCGTGGCGCCAGCGTTGGTTCACTGTTCTGTGAGGCCGGCGAGAGCATGAAAGCCTACTCAGTCAAGGGCCACCGCCACCTGCCGGAAATTCGCCAGGGGCTGCGCCAGGCAGCAGGTAGCGATGTTGGCCTTACCTTCGTGCCACACCTGACGCCGATGATTCGTGGCATTCACGCGACCCTGTATGCGCGCGTGGCCGATACCTCGGTCGATCTGCAGGCACTGTTCGAGAAGCGTTACGCCGGCGAGCCTTTCGTCGATGTGATGCCCGCGGGTAGCCATCCGGAAACCCGCAGTGTGCGTGGAGGCAACGTTTGCCGCATCGCCGTGCACCGTCCTCAGGGCGGCGACCTGGTGGTGGTGCTCTCGGTGATCGACAACCTGGTCAAGGGGGCCTCCGGCCAGGCGGTGCAGAACATGAACATTCTCTTCGGTCTCGACGAGCGTCTCGGCCTGTCGCACGCGGCCCTGCTGCCGTGATACCGGGCTGGGAGGTCCGCCTCAGCGATCCGCGTCGTGAGCGCAGACGCCGTTGGCTGCAACTGCTGCTGGTGCTCGCCGTACCGGCGGCCTTTGCCCTGGGATGGTACTGGCCACAGGTGCAGCCTCAGCAGACGCCCGAGGATACGCATGCACTGCTGACCCGTGTTGCCGAACAGGAGCAGGAACTGGAGCTGTTGCGCCAGCGCCTGGCTGTGGTCGGCAGTAGCGACAAGGTCACTCAGCAGGCCATGGAGCAGAATCGCCGCACCATCAAACTGCTGGAGGAGCAGATCTTCAAGCAGCAGCAGGATCTGGCCTTCTATAAAGGCGTGTTGGCACCTGCCAGTCGTCGTGAAGGCATTCGCATTCGCGCCTTTGAGCTGCAAGCCACGGACGCGCCGCAGCGATTCCGCTACAAATTGCTGATGAGCCGAGTCGGTGCCAGTGATGAGGCATTGCAGGGGCGTTTGCGTATCACGGTCGAAGGACTGCAGGACGGTAAGCCGGCCACGTTGGAGCTGGCGGCGCTGTCCGACGAGGTCAGCGAGAGCAGCATTGCCTTCTCTTTCAAACACTTCCAGTCCTTCCCCGAAGCGGGTCGTTTCGGCGAGCTACAACTACCTGAGGGCTTTGAGCCGCGTCAGGTCAAGGTTCAGGCGGAGGTCGAGGGCGACAAGCCGCTGAGCCGTACATTCGAATGGATAAAATCAGGAGCGATAGCCACCCATGTGGAGTAAAGACAAGACCAAACCCGACTTGCAGCGCTTCAGCGGTAAGACCAGTCTGATTGCCGCTGGCGCCGAGCTGGTAGGCGACATGCGCTTTCAGGGCGCGGTGCAAGTGGATGGTCGGGTCACCGGTAATCTGTTGGCTACCGAAGGGCTGGTGCGCGTGAGTGCAGGCGGTCTGGTTGAAGGTGAGATACGTGCACCCCATATAGTGATCGATGGAGAGGTGAGTGGTGATGTGTTCGCCAGCGGCCATCTTGAGCTGGGTTCACGCTCCCGGGTTCGCGGTAACCTGCACTACGGCCTGATGGAGATGGCCATGGGGGCGCAGATCGAGGGGCGCCTTTGCCACCTCAAGGATGGTGAGCGGCCACTCGAGCTTCCCGCTACGCTGGAAATCGAGCAATAGTTGACCAATTTCGTCGGGCAAGCGGATAATGCACGCCCAAAGCAGTATGGCGCATGGCGCCGGGAGTCCAGCATGAGCGTCGAAACCTTCACCCCTGCCCCCTTGCACTTTACCCAAGGCGCGGCCAGCAAGGTGAAGAACCTGGTCGATGAAGAGGGCAATCCGCGCTTGAAGCTGCGCGTGTTCGTCACGGGCGGCGGCTGCTCGGGCTTTCAGTACGGCTTTACCTTCGATGAGGACGTGGCCGAGGACGACACCATCGTCGAGCGTGAAGGCGTGAGTCTGGTGGTCGATGCCATGAGCTTCCAGTATCTGGCAGGTTCGGAGGTCGACTATCAGGAAGGGCTGGAAGGTTCGCGTTTCGTGATCAAGAACCCGAATGCCACCACCACCTGTGGTTGCGGGTCGTCCTTCTCGATCTGAATGCTTCGCCTGATGACAGACGCCGCGCTCTATGCGCGGCGTTTTCGTTTTCAGGCCGGGTAGATGGCGCCGAGCACGCGCAAGCCTTTGGCGCCGGTCACGCTCGGGCGATTGCCAGCAATGCCTTCAAGTGCGCAATGGGCCAGCCAGGCGAAGGCCATGGCTTCGACCCAGTCCGGATCTACGCCCTCAGTCGCGGTGCTGCTGACCTCGGTTCCTGCCAGCATCTCTCTCAGGCGCTTCATCAAGCAAGCGTTGTGAGCGCCGCCACCACACACCAGCAGAACGTCCGTGTGGGCTTGCGCGTTGCGCAAGGCGCTGACGACACTGCGCGCGGTGAGTTCTACCAGGGTCGCCTGAACGTCTTCGCCGGCCAACTGTGGCAATGCTTGCAGATGGCCAAGCAACCAGTCGAGATTGAACAGCTCGCGACCGGTACTCTTCGGTCCCTGTGTGGCGAAGAAGGGATCGCCCAGCAGCCGTTTCAATAGCTCCGGGTGTACGTTACCGCTGGCTCCCCAGGCACCATCACGGTCATAGGCCAGGCCCTGGCAATGCTGAATCCAGGCGTCGAGCAGAACGTTGCCAGGGCCGCTGTCGAATCCCAGAACCTCCTGGCCGGGTGAAAGCAGGCTGAGATTACTGAAACCGCCGACATTGAGCACGGCGACCTGCCGCTGGCTATTGCCGAAAAGATCATGGTGGAAAGCCGGGACCAGGGGAGCCCCTTGACCACCGGCAGCCACATCGCGGCGGCGAAAATCGGCGACCACGCAAATGCCCGTCAACTCAGCCAGCAGTGCCGGGTTGCCGATTTGGATGGTGAAGCCGCGCGCCGGTTCATGGCGCACTGTCTGGCCATGGCTACCGATGGCGCGAATCTGTTGCGCGGTCAGGTTCTGTTGCTGCAGGAGTTCGTTGATAGCGGCAGCGGCCAGTTCGACCCAGCGCTGTTCTGCAATGGCCGCGCGCGCCAGTTCATCATCGCCCGAGGTGCACAGCGCCAGCAGGTCGCTACGCAGCTGTTCTGGCATGGAGCGATAGAGGGTGGCAAGCAGGTGAGGGCGCTGATCCTGATCGATCAGCGCGATGTCCAGCCCATCCAGGCTGGTGCCGGACATCACGCCAATATAGAGGGGCACGGCTTACTGCTGGTTGGCGGCTAGCATGGTGGCCTTTTCCTGGTCCATGCGTGCCATCAGCGGCTTGCTCAGTTGCATGAAGCGCTGCTTCTCGCTCGCTGCAATCGGGTCGGCCATCGGCAGCTTCTGGCTGAGCGGGTCGACGTGTACGCCGTTGACCTGGAACTCATAGTGCAGGTGCGGGCCGGTGGAGAGTCCGGTAGTACCGATATAACCGATGATCTGGCCTTGCTTGACGTTCGCACCGTTGCGCACACCTTTGGCAAAACCCTGCATGTGTGCGTAAAGGGTGCGATAGCGCTGGCCGTGCTGGATGATCACGGTATTGCCGTAGCCACCGTTACGACCTGCCAGCGTCACGCGACCGTCACCGGCAGCCTTGATCGGCGTGCCACGTGGCGCAGCATAGTCGACACCCTTGTGTGCGCGGATCTTGTTCAGGATCGGGTGCTTGCGACCAGTGGAGAAGCGCGAGCTGATACGAGCGAAGTCCACCGGCGTGCGGATGAAGGCCTTGCGCATGCTTTCGCCATCGGCATTGTAGTAGCTGGTGGTGCCTTGCTTGCTGGTGTAGCGCACGGCGGTATAGGTCTTGCCGCGGTTGGTGAAGCGCGCCGAGAGAATGTTGCCGGTGCCAACGCGCTTGCCGTTCACTACTTTCTCTTCGTAGATGACCTCGAACTCGTCACCTTCGCGAATATCCATGGCGAAATCGATGTCGTAGCCAAACACGTTGGCCAGGTCCATGGTCAGGCTGTGTGACAGGCCTGCACGCTTGGCGGAAAGGAACAGCGAGCTGTTGATCACGCCGCGGCTGTATGCGGTGACCACCTCAGGCTTGACCTGATCGCGCTGGAAATCGAAGCCTTTGTCGGTACGGCTGAGGCGAATGGTTTCCAGATCGCTGAGCTTGCTCTGCAGACTCTTCAGCTTGCCGTCTTCGTTCAGTTCGAAGTCCAGCACCTGGCCCACTTTAAGGCGGCTGAACTGCTTGGCGTCCTTGCTGCTATTGAGCGCTTCATGCAGATCATTGGCGTTCAGGCCGACCTTGGCGAACACGGTAGAAAGCGTATCGCCATTGCTGACCGTGATGTTGTGGTGGTTGGGGTCGGAAGGAGGAGTGGTGTCGGCTGTTTCTAGGAGGTCTTCGTCAGCGTCTTCTGCGCTGTTGTCTGCGGTGGTCCCGCTCTGCTCGATCTTGGCGAAGGGCGAAGCGGCGCCAGGCACTGGCAGTCCCGCTCGGAGGTCGTCCTTTTCCTGCAGCACCTGCTCGGTATCGTTACCGAGATCCAGGTCGAGAAAGGTTTTCTGCGCTTCGACTTCACGCGAAGGAAACACCAGCAGAGCCAGGCTCAGCAGCGCAGCTACACCGCTAGCAGCCAGGATATGGCTTTTAGGGTAGGGCGGGGCTTTAGGAATATTTTGCGTCATGGCGTGAGGCGTTTTCTTGGAATATGCATTAACTGTATAAAATATAACCAAAATCGGCTTGGGGCAACCCTTGACATGCCGAACGGACGCTCAGGGCGCTTACCCTGGGCAAAACTTGTAATTAGTCCGCGATCTTGTATGGTTGGTTCCCTTTCAATTTCCAGTGGTTGCGGGTTCTGTCATGAAGTCGGTCGAAGAGCAGCTGGCGCTGATCAAGCGCGGTGCAGAAGAGGTTCTGGTTGAGGCTGAGCTGGTCGAAAAGCTCAAGCGTGGTCAGCCGCTGCGGATCAAGGCGGGTTTCGACCCTACCGCGCCGGATCTGCATCTCGGTCACACCGTTCTTATTAATAAGCTGCGCCAGTTCCAGGAACTCGGTCACCAGGTGATCTTTCTGATCGGGGACTTTACCGGAATGATCGGTGACCCCAGCGGCAAGAGCGCTACTCGTCCGCCGCTGACCCGTGAGCAGGTTCTGGATAATGCTGAGACCTATAAACAGCAGGTGTTCAAGATTCTCGATCCGGCCAAGACCGAGGTGGCGTTCAACTCCACCTGGATGGATCAGCTCAAGCCCGCTGACTTCATCCGTCTGGCTTCGCAGTACACCGTGGCGCGCATGCTCGAGCGCGATGATTTCGACAAGCGCTACACCGGCAACCAGCCGATCGCCATTCACGAGTTTCTCTACCCGCTGGTGCAGGGCTACGACTCCGTGGCGCTGAAGGCTGATGTCGAGCTGGGCGGTACCGACCAGAAATTCAACCTGCTGATGGGGCGCGAGTTGCAGCGCGCCTATGGTCAGGAATCGCAGTGCATCGTCACCATGCCGTTGCTGGAAGGTCTCGATGGCGTGAAGAAGATGTCCAAGTCGCTGGGCAATTACGTCGGCATCCAGGAAGCACCGGGCGTGATGTACAACAAGCTGGTGTCCATGCCTGATGCGCTGATGTGGCGTTACTTCGAACTGCTCAGCTTCCGTTCCATGGAAGAGATCGAGCAGTTCAAGCGTGATGTCGAGCAGGGGGCGAATCCTCGCGACATCAAGATCAAGCTGGCCGAAGAGCTCGTGGCGCGCTTTCACGGTGAAGAGGCTGCGGCCAATGCGCACCGTTCCGCTGGCAATCGCATGAAGGATGGTGAGCTGCCGGAAGATCTGCCTGAGGTTGAGTTGGCTTCGGTTGAAGACATGCCGATCTCGTCCGTCCTTAATAAAGCAGGCCTGGTTAAGAATGCTGCCGTGGCTCGCGATCTGCTGGGTTCGGGTGGCGTGCGCGTCGATGGTGAGGTGGTTGACCGCACTTTCCTGTTCAAGGTGGGTTCGACCCATGTCTGTCAGGCCGGCAAGAAGGCCTTTGCGCGCATCACGCTCAAGGCCGAGTAACAAAACTGCAAAATAAGCTTGACGCGCATACTGCTGGCGGTAGAATGCGCGCCACTTCAGCGATGAAGCGCTTCAAAAACTGCTTGTTAATCAATAAGTTAAGTTGAATGAAGGGCTTGCA
>NZ_JACFYZ010000004.1 GCF_015712065.1 Ectopseudomonas chengduensis | reverse complement strand
CGTTACCGCCGAAATGGTCACCCAGCCAATAGAACAGGGTGTAGAAATTGTTGAGGATCACGTAGACGAAAGTGATCAGCGTCATGGCCGCGAGGAGGAAGGCGATAAAGCCTTCCTCGAAGTGCTCCCAGACGCGCCGCAAGGCGTTCATGGCATCTCCGCGAGGTTCTTGTGATTGTCAGGAGTCGGACGAATCTAACCGAGCCTGGACCGGCGCGATATTCGTCATTGGCAAACGCCGCCTTAGGCGACGGCGAATGAAAGACCGCCCCAGGTGCGTGGGCCCGGGGCGGTCATAGGGCTCACTGTTGATTGGCGGCTTGCGCAGCCTCGATCACGTCAGCACCGATCTCGGCCTCGAACTTCTTCCAGGCCGGACGTACGGCGTCACGCCAGGCGGCGCGCTGCTCGGGCGTCAGGGTGATGATCTCGCTCTTGCCGGTAGCGACGATGGCCTGACGAGCTTCGGTATTCAGCGCCTCGGCCTGCTTGTTCACCTCGACGGTCACCTCGTCGACGATCTGCTCCAGCTCGCTGCGGATGTCCGCCGGCAGGCCGTTCCAGAACTGAGTGTTGGTGATCAGCAGGTAGTTGCCGATGGCATGGTTGGACTCGGTCATGTACTTCTGCACCTCGAAGTACTTCTGCGAGTAGATGTTCGACCAAGGGTTGTCCTGGGCGTTGACCACACCGGTCTGCAGGCCCTGATAGATCTCGGCGAAGGCCATCTTGCGCGGCACCGCACGCAGGGCGCTGTATTGCGCGGCCTGCAGATCGGACGGCTGCACGCGGAATTTCTGCCCGCGGGCGTCGCTTGGCTCGACCAGCGGTTTGTTGGCGGTGAGCTGACGCATGCCGTTGAGCCAATAAGCCAGGCCGGTGATGCCTTTGCTCTCCATCGACTTGAGCAGCGCCTTGCCTTTGTCCGAAGACTGGAAGCGCTGCGCGGCGGCAACGTCATCGAACAGGAACATCATGTCGAACAGCTGCAGCTGCTTGGTGTACTGCTCCAGCTTGGAGGGCGCCGGCGCCAGCATCTGCACTTCGTTGAGCAGCAGCGCTTCCATTTCCTTGCCATCGCCATACAGCGAGGAGTTGGCATAGACGTCGACCTTGACCTTGCCGGCCAGGCGCTCCTCCACCAGCTTCTTGAACAGCAGCGCGCCCTGGCCCTTCGGCGTGCTATCAGCGGTGATATGGGAGAACTTGATCAAGATCGGATCGGCTGCGTGTGCCGAGAGTGCGCCAAGCAGTGCGCAACCGGCGAGCACACCGGCCAGGCCACGACGGACGAAAGAAAACTTCATGGAAGGCTCCTGTTGTTTTTGTCTGAGCGTCGAGGGCGGATCGCCGTCGATTGGCCCGGACTCTACTCCGCCCTCCCCCCGGCTGAAATTCACATTTGAACAACCGAGCCTTCGGCATTCACGAAGGCAGCGCAGAACCCTCCCCCGCCACACCGCTGTTTCTCAGGTGATCGAGCATCTGCTTCGCGGTCAGCGAAAGGTTGTCCTGATTACGCACCGCCACCTTGAGCTCGCGCCGGGCCCAGGGATCGTGCAGCGGGATCACTCGCACATCGAGCGCCGGCAAATAGGTACGCACCGCCAGGTCCGGCAACACACCGACGCCCATGCCGGTGTGGATCATCCGGCAGATGGCTTCGAAACTGCGTACCTGGATGCGCAGGCGCAGGGCCACGCCCTGGCTGTGCGCCGAATGCTGCAACAGGCCGTGCAGCGAGGCATCCTGCTGCAGGCCGATGAAGTCGTAGCCCACCGCCTCGCGCAGGAACAGGCCATCGCGTTCGGCCAGCGGATGCTCGCGGGGGGTAACCAGCACCAGTTGGTCATGGCGGTAGGTGAATACCTGCAGATCCTCGGCCGGCACATGCCCGGCGAAGATGCCGATATCGGTCAAGCCCTCGCGTACGGCGCGGATGGTCTCGCTGCTGACCCGCTCCTCCAGATCGATCTTCACCTGCGGGTGCAGGCGGCTGAAGCTGGCCAGATCCTCGGGCAGGAATTCGATCACAGCCGACGTGTTGGCGTGGATGCGCACATGGCCTTTCACCCCTTCGCTGAACTCGCTGAGGTCGGCGTTGAGCTGTTCGAGGTTGTCCATCATGTTGCGTGCGTGGTGCAGCAGCGCATGGCCGGCCGGGGTCAGTTCGACACCCTTGGGCTGACGATAGAGCAGCGCGATGCCAAGCTGGTTTTCCAGGTCGCTGACGCGCTTGCTCACGGCGGCCAGGGCCAGGTGCTCGCGCTCGGCGGCGCGGGTCAGGCTGCGCTCGTCGGCGATGGCGACAAACAGCTTGAGGGTGACGAAATCGATGCGGCGCATGAAGGTCTCCATTTCGTGCCTGGCGAAGCGAAGCTGCCAGAAAGCTGATTTACAGCATGCCACTTCGCAATACGCGAAGCCTAGCTTGGCCATTGGGCAATTGTCGGCACCGCGCCGCTGCGCCATTCTGCGCACCACGAGAAACGCACAGGCAAATCAGGTGCAGCCATGACTCAGAACAACACCAGCAACATGGCCCTGCAAGGGCTCAAGGTGATCGAGATGGGCCAGCTCATCGCCGGTCCCTTCGCCAGCAAGCTGCTCGGCGAATTCGGCGCCGACGTGATCAAGATCGAGCCGCCGGGCGTCGGCGACCCGCTGCGCAAGTGGCGCAAGATCAAGGACGGCACCTCGCTCTGGTGGCACGTGCAGTCGCGCAACAAGCGCTCGCTGACCCTCGACCTGAAACAGGCCGAAGCCCAGGACATCGTGCGTAAGCTGGTGAGCGAGGCCGACGTGCTGGTGGAGAACTTCCGCCCCGGCACGTTGGAAGGCTGGGGCCTGAGCTACGAGGCGCTGAAAGCGATCAACCCACGGCTGATCATGCTGCGCATCTCCGGCTACGGGCAGACCGGCCCCTATCGCGACCTGCCCGGCTTCGGCGTGATCGGCGAAGCCATGGGCGGCCTGCGCCATCTGTCCGGCTACCCCGGCCAGGCGCCGGTGCGCGTCGGCATCAGCATCGGCGACTCGCTGTCCTCGCTGTACGGTGTGATCGGCGTGCTGCTGGCCCTGCAGGAGCGGGCGCGCAGCGGCGAGGGTCAGGAGATCGACGTGGCGCTGTACGAATCGGTATTCGCCATGATGGAAAGCCTGATTCCCGAATACGACGCCTTCGGCTATATCCGCGAGCCGGCCGGCAGCGCCCTGCCCGGTATCACCCCGTCCAACTCCTACCCCTGCAAGGACGGCAGCTACGTACTGATCGCCGGCAATGGCGACAGCATCTACAAGCGCCTGATGAGCCTGATCGGCCGCGACGACCTGGGCAACGACCCGCGCCTGGCGCAGAACGACGGGCGCAGCCAGCATGCCGAACTGATCGACGGCGCCATCGCCGAGTGGACCACGCAGCGCGGCCGCGATGAAGTGATCGAAGCGCTCAAGGGTGCCCGCGTGCCGGCCGGCTACCCCTACACCGCCGCCGATATCGTCAGCGACCCGCACTACCTGGCGCGGCAGATGATCGAGCAGGTGCAGACCAGCGTCGGCCCGCTCAAGGTGCCGGGCGTGCTGCCCAAGCTCAGCCGCACGCCGGGTCGCATCGGCAGCGGCGGCCCGCAACTGGGCGAGCACAACGACGACATCCTCGCCGGCCTCGGCCTCAGCGCGGAACAGGTCGCCGGCCTGCGCGAGCGCGGGATCATCTGAGCCGCGCGGGATGCAAGGGCGGCTGAGCCCCCGTTCGGGGGACCACCACCCACGACAGCTTCGTAGGGTGCGCCATGCGCACCACGACATCCACACCTTACAAGCCGGTGCGCACAGCGCACCCTACGCCTCGAGCAACCGGGATCACACCATGAGCAAACGCCTTTATATCCAGGACGTCGCCACCCGCGACGGCTTCCAGATCGAAGCGTCCTTCGTACCCACCGAAGACAAGATCGCCCTGATCGACCGCCTGTCCCACACCGGCCTGGCGAAGGTCGAGGTCACCTCCTTCACCTCACCCAAGGCCATCCCCAACCTGCGCGATGCCGAAGAGGTGATGCGCGGCATCCAGCGCGTGCCAGGCGTCGAATACACCGTGCTGGTGCCCAACGTGCGCGGCTGCGAACGCGCGCTGTCGTGCGAGGTGGACGAGATCAACCTGGTGATGTCGGCAAGTGACACCCACGGCCTGGCCAACCTGCGCATGACGCCGGAGCAATCGCTGGCGCAGTTCGCTGAGATCATCGAGGTGACGCGTGGCAGCGGCGTATTTATCAACGCCTCGCTGTCGACCACCTTCGGTTGCCCCTTCGAGGGCGAAGTGCCAGAGGCACGCGTATATGAACTGACCGAGCGTCTGCTGGAGATCGGCGTACAGGGCGTGACCCTGTGCGACACCACCGGCATGGCCGACCCAGCGCAAGTCGAGCGCATCTGCCGCGAGTCGCTGCAGCGCTGGCCTGAAGCAGTGTTCACCGCACACTTTCACAACACCCGCGGCATGGGCCTGGCCAATGCCCTGGCAGCGCTGAACGCCGGCATCGACCGCTTCGACGCCTCCCTCGGCGGCCTCGGCGGCTGCCCCTACGCACCGGGCGCCAGCGGCAATATCTGCACCGAGGATCTGGTGCACATGTTCCAGCGCATGGGCCTGGACACCGGTGTGAGCCTCGATGCCCTGCTTGAAGCCGCCGCCACCCTGCCTGACCTGATCGGCCACGACGTGCCGGGCGCCATCCTCAAGGCGGGCAAATCCGATCGCCGCTATCCCAAGCCTAAGTGGATGCAGGAGGCCGGGCTCTGAGGCTCGGCTGCCAAGTTGCGGCTAACGCCCCTCCCACAAGATAGCGTCGGTCCGTCGGCATACCACTTTAGCCGTCCCACATCGCCGGCCCCCAGAGGCTAAGCCACAAAGCACGGAGTTGATGCTTATCGTGGGAGTCGCGCCCCGCGACGAATGCCATGGCCAACGCTAAAGTCACTCAATGACTGCAATCGCTTCGCCCCGAGGCGGAGCTCCTACGCGGGTAATGAGGTCACACCGTCGCGGCGTTAGGGTCTGCGCTGAGTTGCAACAGCCAATTGCGGCCAGAGGCTGACAAAATAATGTGGGAGGGGCTTTAGCCGCGACGCCATCATTCGACACGAAAACGCCCGGCACAAGCCGGGCGTTTTCATGCCAGGGGGAACACTCAACCCTGGTTGGACTTCTCTGCCGCCTGGATAAGTTCGGCGCCGATCTCCTTCTCGAACTTCTGCCACACCGGGCGCATCGCCTCACGCCATTCGGCGCGCTGCTGCGGGGTCAGCTCGATGATCTCGGTGGTGCCAGCCTTGGCAATATCCTCCTTGGCCGTGCGGTTGAGTTCGTCAGCCTGCTTGTTCACCTCGACGGAAACCTCGGCCATGATGGTTTCCAGCTCGCTGCGCACGTCATCCGGTAGACCCTTCCAGAATTTGGTGTTGGTGATCACCATGTAGTCGATCAGGCCATGGTCGGACTCGGTCATGTACTTCTGCACCTCGTGCACCTTCTGGCTGAAGTAGTTCGACCAGGTGTTCTCGGTGCCGTTGACCACGCCGGTCTGCAGCCCCTGATAGACCTCGGCAAAACTCATCTTGCGCGGGTTGGCGCGCACCGCCTTGAACTGCTCCTCCAGCACCGCCGACGCCTGCACGCGGAACTTCAGACCCCGGGCATCGGCCGGATCGCGCAGCGGCTTGTTGGCCGACATCACCTTCAGACCGTTGTGCCAGTAGGCCAGGCCGGTGATGTTCTTGTCCTCCATGGAAGTCAGCAATCCACGCCCCTCGGGGCTGGCCTGGAAGCGATCGACCGCCTCCATGTTGTCGAACAGAAATGGCAGGTCGAAGATCTGCACCGGTTTGGCGTACTGCTCGAACTTGGCCAGCGACGGCGCCAGCATCTGCACGTCGCCGAGCAGCAGCGCCTCCATCTCCTTGCCATCGCCGAACAGCGACGAGTTGGGGTAGACCTCCACCTTCACCCGGCCTGGCAGGCGCTCTTCGGCCAGTTGCTTGAACAGCAGTGCGCCCTGGCCCTTGGGGGTGTTGTCTGCCACCACATGGGCGAACTTGATCAGGATGGGCGCATCAGCAGCCTGGGCAAGGCCGGCACAAGAGAAGATGGCGGCGCAGGCGAGCGCCTTGGCGGTGAGTTTGAACATGACGTTACCTCATTGTTTTTGTAGGTTGGTACGTGGTTACAAGGTGGCTGACTGCCTCGGCAGCCAGCCGTTTTTTGTAGGAGCCGGCTTGCCGGCGATCTGCTGAGAAGCATCGCCCGCAAGCGGGCTCCTACGGTTCTCCTGCGCGTTGCAGCAGACGACGAGCGCGACCGAGTACGGGGGCGTCGACCATCTGGCCGTCGACCACGAATACCCCTTCGCCGCTGCTGGCCGCTGCCATCACCCGGCGTGCCCAGGCCAGCTCCTGGTCCGTCGGGCGCAAGGCGTCGTGGACGATCGCCACCTGGGTCGGGTGGATGCAGAGCAAACCGTCGAAGCCCATGTCGCGGGCATCGCGCGCGGTGCGGGCGAGACCGTCGCGGTCCTCGATGGCGGGAAATACGCTGTCGAGCGGCGCGGCCAGGCCGGCCGTGCGCGAATGCAGCAGCAAGGCATAACGGGCCTGGTCGAGGATGCGTTCGGCCGCGGCGCTACCGCTGCTGAGGCCCAGGTCCAGACCCAGGTCGAGGGCGCCGAAGGACAGGCGCTCGACGCCTTCAGCGCGGGCGATCTCCGCCAGCGCCAGCAGCCCCGCTGCACTCTCGATGATCGGCCACACCGGCTTGCCGCAGGCCGCCACACGCGCCACCTGCGCAGCGCTTTCCACCTTGGGCAGCAGCACACCGATGACACCGGCATGACGGCCGCAGAGTTCGATATCCGTGCCATGCCCAGCGTGTTCCGGCGCGTTGATGCGCACCAGCAGCCGCGCTTCAGGATTGGCCGTGAGAAAGGCATCGAGATGAGCCCGGGCCTCGACCTTAAGGCTCTCCTGTACGGCGTCTTCGAGGTCGACGATGACCGCGTCGGCACCGACGGCGAGCGCCTTGGGAATGCGCTCCGGGCGACTCGCCGGCACGAACAGGGCGCTGCGGATCACGGAATCGCTCATACGGCCCCCTGCTGATGCAGGCGCTGGATATCGCCGGCGCCGTAGCCCAGCTCGGCGAGCAACGCATCGGTGTGCTGGCCCAGCGCCGGGATGGCATCCATGCGCGGCTCGAAGGCGCTGTTGCGCCCCGGCGGCAGCAGTGCCGGCAGGCTGCCGCTGGGGCTGTCGACCTGGCGCCAACGCTGGCGCGCTTCGAGTTGCGGGTGAGCCCAGACGCCAGCCATGTCGTTGACCTGGGCATTGGCGATCTGCGCCAGCTCCAGGCGCTCGATCACCTGCGCCGTGCTCATGCGCGAGAAGGCTTCGACGATCAGCGCACGCAGCTCGCTGCGGTTGGCCGAGCGCTTGAAGTTGGCAGAAAAGCGCTCGTCGCCAGCCAGCTCCGGCTGCTCCAGCACCTTGGCGCAGAACGCCTGCCATTCGCGCTCGTTCTGCAAGCCGAGCATCACCGTGCCGCCGTCGCCAGCCGGGAACGGGCCGTAGGGATAGATGGTCGAGTGCGCGGCGCCAGCGCGTGGTGGCGGCGTGGCGCCGTCGTAGGCGTAGTACAGCGGGTAGCCCATCCACTCCACCAGGCTTTCCAGCATCGACACATCGACGCGGCTACCAACGCCGGTCTTGCCGCGCAGCATCAGCGCCGACAGCACGCCGGTGTAGGCATACATGCCGGCAGCGATATCGGCGATGGAGCAGCCGGCCTTGGCCATCTCCTCCTCGCCCGCGCCGCCGGTGACAGAGAGAAAGCCGCCCTCGCTCTGGATCAGCAGGTCGTAGGCCTTCTTCTGCTCGTACGGGCCGCCCTCGCCGTAGCCGGAGATGTCGCAGACGATCAGTTGCGGGAAGCGCTCGTGCAGCGCCTCGAACGACAGGCCCATGCGCGCAGCGGCACCCGGTGCAAGGTTCTGCACCAGTACATCGGCCTTGGCCAGCAGGCTGCCGAGCACCTGCATCGCATCGTCCTGCTTGAGGTCGAGGGTCAGGCTTTCCTTGGAGCGGTTGGTCCAGACGAAATGCGAGGCCAGGCCGTCGACCCGCTCGTCATAGCCGCGGGCGAAATCGCCACTGCCGGGACGCTCGACCTTGATCACCCGCGCGCCGAGGTCGGCGAGCTGGCGGGTGCAGAACGGCGCAGCGATGGCGTGCTCCAGGCTGACCACGGTGATGCCATCCAGTGGCCGTGGTTGTTGTGCGTTGTTCATGTCCATGTCCTCGGTCAGGCCAACTGGCTCAGGTCGTCGGTTTCGCGCAGGCGCCAGACCCGCTCGATCAGCACGCCCGCCTCATCGCTGCTGCGCTTGCCGGCGAAGGCCAGCAGGCGGCGGAACTTGTCTTCCAGCTCGACGCGGCTGAGGGTGTTGCCGGGGTCGCCCTTGGGCTCGTCGATGGCACCACGCAGGGTGCGGCCATCGGTGGTGATCACCTCGACGCGGCCCAGCCAGCGCTGCGGATAGGCCACATCGACTTCAGGATCCAGGCGCATCTGCACCTTGTCGCGGAAGGCGGCCACGGCCGGGTCTTGCAGGGCCAGGTTGGCGAACTCGGTCAGTTGCGCACTGCCATGCACGGCGATCAGGCCGAGCACGGTGCCCATGGAGAACTTGGCCTGATGCACGGTCTGCGGCACCTTCACCCGCCCGAGCACATCGATGGCGCCTTGATGCACGCGAGCGATGACGCGCTCGATCTGCTCGTGGCGCAGACCTTCGCGCTGCATCAGGTCGAGCAGCGCGTCAGCCGCCGGATGGGTATGGCGGCAGGAGGCGTGGAACTTGAACGAGGTCTCCACCAGCGCCCAGCGCCGGCCGAGACGGTCCGACAGCTTGCTTGGGTCGGCATCGCGGGACATGCCGGCGGCCATGCCCTGCTCGCCTTCAAGAATGTTCTGCGCGCCGGTCAGGCCCTGCTCGGTGAAGTACGCGGCCAGCAGGCCATCAGCCGCGGCCTTGGCGGTGTGCAGTTGCTTGGAGTCGGCGGCGTCACGCAGGAATTCCCACAAGCCTGCAGCCTGGGTACCGGCATTGCCGAGCAGGTGCACGAACTGCTGCTGGTCGAAGTCCAGCAGCTTGCCCACCGCCACGGCAGCGGCCAAGGTGCCCACCGTGGCCGTGGTGTGAAAGATGCGGTAGTGCGAGCGGCCAAGGAATTCGCCGATGCGAATGCCCGCCTCGTAGCCGGCCACCGAGGCCAGCAGCAGTTCGCGGCCGGACTTGCCCAGGTCCTGCGCCGCCGCCAAAGCGGCCGGGAAGACCACGGTGGCCGGGTGCAGCACCGAGCTGTTGTGCAGGTCGTCCTGCTCCACCAGATGCGAGGAGGCACCGTTGACCAGCGCGGCGAAGTACGCCGAGGTGCCGCGGCCATTGACCAGGATGCGTGCGGGGCCATCGGCCGGGCCCATCTTCTGCGCATAGGCCTCGAACAGCGGGATCGGCCTTGCACCTTCGCTGGCCAGGGCCGAACCGAGCCAGTCGAGGAACAGGTCTTCAGTGCGGTCCAGTACATGCTCGGGGATCTGCCCGTAGGACAGTTCGGCAAGGAACGCGGCCAGTTGTTGAGTATGTTTGCTCATGGTCGCGGCCTCAGAAGGAACGGGGCAGTTCGAGCAAGTGCTCGGCCACGTAGCTCAGGATCAGGTTGGTGGAGATCGGCGCCACCTGGTACAGGCGGGTTTCGCGGAACTTGCGCTCGACGTCGTATTCGTTAGCGAAACCGAAGCCGCCGTGGGTCTGCAGGCAGGCGTTGGCCGCCTCCCAGCTGGCCTTGGCCGCCAGGTACTTGGCCATGTTCGCCGCTGCCCCGGCGTTGCGCCCGGCGTCGTATTCCTCGCAGGCGCGCCAGCGCATCAGGTCGGCGGCCTCGATCTCGATGTGCGCCTCGGCGATGGGGAACTGCACGCCCTGGTTCTGGCCGATGGGCCGACCGAACACCACGCGGTCGCGGGCGTACTGCGCGGACTTCTCGATGAACCAGCGACCGTCACCGATGCACTCGGCAGCGATCAGCGTGCGCTCGGCATTGAGGCCGTCGAGGATGTAGCGGAAACCCTTGCCCTCTTCGCCGATCAGGCTGCTGGCGGGAATCTCCAGGTTGTCGAAGAACAGCTCGTTGGTCTCGTGGTTGACCATGTTGGCGATCGGCTGCACGGTCAGGCCGTTGCCGATGGCCTCGCGCAGGTCGACCAGAAAAATCGACATGCCTTCAGACTTGCGCTGCACCTCGGCCAGTGGCGTGGTGCGCGCCAGCAGGATCATCAGATCGGAATGCTGCACGCGCGAGATCCACACCTTCTGCCCGTTGATCACGTACTTGTCGCCTTGGCGCACGGCGGTGGTCTTGATCTTGGTGGTGTCGGTGCCGGTGGTCGGCTCGGTGACGCCCATCGACTGCAGACGCAGCTCGCCGCTGGCCAGCTTGGGCAGGTAGTGGCGCTTCTGCTCCTCGCTGCCGTTACGCAGCAGGGTGAACATGTTGTACATCTGCCCGTGGATGGTGCCGGAGTTGCCGCCGCAGTGGTTGACCTCCTCGAGGATCACCGACGCCTCGGCCAGGCCCAGACCCGAGCCGCCGTATTCTTCCGGGATCATCGCCGACAGCCAGCCAGCCTCGGTCATGGCCGTGACGAAGGCTTCCGGGAAGCCCTTCTCCTCATCGATCTTGCGCCAGTATTCGGCCGGGAACTCCGCACAGAGCGCGCGCACGCCTTCACGGATGGCGTTGAGTTCTTCGTTATTGTTGTAGTCCATCGGTCTTCCTCGAAATCATGTGGGCGTGGCACTGCCCGGTAACGATGTAGGGCGTACTCGCGAAGCAGTACGCCGTTAGAAAGCTGAGCCTTAGGTGCGGTGCCGGTATTGGCATGGTTCGGCGGACTGTTCGCTTAGGCTCCTGAGGCCGCCCTACGAAATCACCATCCCGGTTCGCCCTACTAATCAGTCGAATTGCACCTCGGCGCGCTGCGCCAGGCCGGCTTCGTTACCCGCCCACAGCTCGGCGTGGCCATCGCCACTGATGCGCCCACCCACCTCGAAGGGGTTCGGTGCGATCAACGGGCGCAGGCCGCGATAGGCGAAGCGGCGCAGACGCGCCTGCGGGTTGGCGCGGCAGAAAGCGCGCAGGTTCAGGGTGGCGATCAGCGGGCCGTGCACCACCAGGCCGCTGTAGCCTTCGGTTTCGGTGACGTAGGGCCAGTCGTAATGGATGCGGTGGCCGTTGAAGGTCACGGCGCTGTAGCGAAACAGCAGCGTGCTGGACGGCGTGACCGCCTCGCGCCAGTCACCAGCGACCAGCAGCTCGCCGCTGCTGGCCTTGGGCGGGCTGGGCTCGCGGTAGACGATGTCCTGCTCTTCGCGGATGGCCAGTTGGCCGCCCTGCAGGTAGTCGTGCTGCACGGTGACGAACAGCAGCGCGCCGGTGCGGCCGTGCTTTTCCTCGATGTGCTTGATGGTCGATACCCGGCTGGCTTCGCCGCCCACCCGCAGTGGCTGGATGAACTCGATACGGCCACCGGCCCACATGCGGTTGCGGTTGTCGGCCGACGGCAGAAAGCCTCCGCGCGCCGGATGGCCGTCCTCGCCCAGACCGTTCTCGGCGACCGGCTCTTGAAAAAACGCCCAGTGCCACAGCGGCGGCAGCGCCTCGCCATGGGCCGGCGTGGCTTCGCCGAAGGTGGCGGCGATGCGCTTGACCAGGTTGCGGCTGAGTTGGTCGTGGGCTTCTTCACTACGACCGATCCAGGCGGAAAAAGCAGAATCACTCATGGGGGCAGGTTCCAGCTCGGTTCTTGTGTGAGCTGGAGCATGCGATGCTGCACGCGTTCAGAGAATCCGCATTTATTTAAACCAGCGTTCGGATATGCTTAACACGAATCCTGTAGGAGCCCGCTTGCGGGCGATGCTTTACAGATCGCCAGTGATCGCCCGCAAGCGGGCTCCTACGAATGACCTCAGGAAATGGCCACCATGCATTTCGATCTGCCCGACCTGCGCCTGTTCATCCATATCGCCGAGTCGCCCAGCCTGACCCAGGGCGCGCGCAAGGCGTTTCTCTCGCCGGCCGCCGCCAGCGCGCGGATCAAAGCACTGGAAAGCCAGCTCGGCAGCCGCCTGCTGTACCGCGACAGCCGTGGCGTCGAGCTGACCCCGGCCGGCCAGCGCCTGCTGCAGCATGCGCGGCTGATCATGCGCCAGGTGGATTACCTGAAAAGCGAATTCACCGAATACGGCACCGACGCCGCCGGGCATATCCGCATCTTCGCCAACACCACGGCAGTGACCGAATTTCTCCCCGAGGTGCTGGCCGGCTTTCTCGCCGAACGCCCCGGCGTCACCGTCGACCTGCAGGAGCGCCTGAGCCGCGACATCGTTCGTGGGGTACTCGATGGCGCAGCAGATCTCGGCATCATCGCCGGCCCGGTTCAGGCACCCGGCCTGCAGGTGCTGCACTTCAGCACCGACCGCCTGGTGCTGGCGGTGCCGCTGGGCCATGCCCTGGCGCGGCGGCCATCGGTGAGCTTCAACGACACCCTCGCCTACCAGCACATCGGCCTGCACGAGGGCAGCACGCTGCTGAGCTTCCTGCGTGAACAGGTGGAGAAACTCGGCGGCAACCTGGCCCTGCGTATCCAGGTATCGAGCTTCGAGGCGATCTGCCGAATGATCGAAGGCGGCGTCGGCATCGGCATCATTCCCGAGTCGGCCGCACGCCGGCACAGCCGCACCATGCAGCTGGCCATCCTGCAGCTGGACGAGGCCTGGGCGGTGCGTGAACGCAGCATGCTGGTGCGCGAGCTGGATGCGCTGCCGGGCAGTGTGCGCGCGCTGATCGACCGGCTGAACCAGGGTGTGTAGCGCCAGGTAAAATTCCGGGCAAAAAAAGGGCGACCAAATTGGTCGCCCGCCCATTCAAGGCATTCCTCGAAAGGAATGCGGAAACGCTTGCACCCAAATCACGCAGGATGATCGGGACGTACTCAGTGTCGCCGCAGCCCCCTGCCCTGCCTATTGCACCAAGGTCGTAGGGCGCCAGTCACATGGCAGGCCATACTCCCGCGACGCCTTTTTGGCCTTGGAGGTACGCATGCACCCGGAACACCTCGCCCTGTTGCAGCAGGCGCCAGCCAACACTCATGCCGATGACACCTGGGCCAGGCTCTGTTGCGAACAGGCCCTGCTGGCAGTCGAGGAAGGCTGTTATGCGGTCGGCGCCTTGCTGGTGGATGGCGCAGGTGAACTGCTGTGCAACGGTCGAAATCAGGTGTTCGCCCCGGCCTATGCCAGCGCCGCCCACGCCGAGATGCGGGTGCTCGACCAGCTCGAAAGCGAACATGCGCAGGTCGACCGCCGAGATCTGACCCTCTACGTCAGCCTCGAGCCCTGCCTGATGTGCTACGGCCGTATCCTGCTGGCCGGCATCACCCGCGTACGCTATCTGGCGCGCGACCGTGACGGCGGCTTCGCCCTACGCCACGGCCGCCTGCCTCCGGCATGGGCCAATCTCGCTTCCGGGCTTGCGGTGGTTCAGGCCAAGGCCGATCCCTACTGGCTCGACCTGGCCGAGCAACTGATCGAGCGCCTGCAGGACCGCCGGGCGATGCGCGAGCGCGTAGTCGCGGCCTGGCGCGGCGGTCGTTGAAAACCTAGGGTGCGCCGTGCGCACCGAAAATTGCAGGCATCAGCCACGGCCAGCGGAGCATTGGTGCGCGCGGCGCACCCTACGCCTAGTCCTTGCCCAACCCGTGCTGCCGTAGCTTGTTGGCGATGGTGGTATGGGAAACACCGAGGCGCTTGCCCAACTGGCGGCTGCTGGGATGATCGCGGAACAGCCGCTCCAGCACCGCCTTCTCGAAGCGGCCGAGAATATCGTCGAGGCTGCCTTCCACCGAGAACTCGCCCAACGGCTGCGGCGCGCCATAGTCCGGCAAGCGGATATGCTCGGCCTTCACCGTACCGCCGTCACACAGCGACACCGCCTGGAACAGCACGTTCTCCAGCTGCCGCACGTTGCCCGGCCAGTGGTAATGGGCCATGCGCTCGAAGGCCTGCGGCGCCAGTTTCGGCAGCGCGCAGCCGATCTGCCGGCTGGCTGAATCGAGAAAGTGCTCGACCAAAGGTGCCAGGCCATCGAGGCATTCGCGCAGCGGCGGGATATGCAGGCTGAGCACGTTAAGGCGGTGGTAGAGATCCTGACGAAACTCGCCATGGGCGCAGAGTTCGGACAGATCGACCTGGGTGGCGCAGATCACTCGCACGTCCAGATACACCTCCTCGTCGCTGCCCACACGGCGGAAGCAACCATCCTGCAGAAAGCGCAGCAGCTTGGCCTGCAGACGCGGGCTCATCTCGCCGACGCCGTCGAGAAACAGCGTGCCGCCAGCAGTCAGCTCCAGCAGGCCAAGCTTGCCTTCCGGGCGCGCACCCTCGAAGGCGCCGGGGCCATAGCCGAACAGCTCGGTTTCGGCCATGGACTCGGGCAACCCTGCACAGTTGAGCGCCATGAACGGCGACTGCCCGCGCGGGCTGGCCAAGTGGCAGGCGCGCGCCAAGAGCTCCTTGCCGGTGCCGGTCTCGCCCTCGATCAACAGCGGCGCATCCAGCGGCGCCATGCGCCGCGCTTCCTTGACCACCGCCGCCATCACCTTGGAGCTCTGGAAGATGCTGTCGAAGCCGCGCAGCTCCTGCTTGCGCACGTGGTAGATGCGCTCGCCGACGCGGTCGGCGCGGTGCAGGGTCAGCACCGCGCCGGCCAGCGCCTCGCTGTCGTCGTGTTCATTCTGCAGCGGGGCGATATCGGCGAGGAATACGTCGCCCTTGATCTTCACCCGCAGGCCGTTGATCCGCGTCTTGTTGGCGCGCACCAGCTCCGGCAGGTCGAAGTCCTCGGCGTAGCGCGACAGCGCCATGCCCGGCACCTCGTCGACGCGCACACCGAGCAACTGCGCGGCACTGCGGTTGGCGGCGACTATGCTGCCGCCCATGTCGATGGACAGCACCGGAAAGTCCAGCGCGCCAAGCAACGCATTGAGCTCCAGATGACGCCGTTCGCTGGGCATCAACCCCACACGTTTGACGCCAAATACGCCGGCAATGGCCTCGAACTTCGGCCTCAGCGACTGGAACTGCAGGTTGATCAGGTTCGGGCAGTGCAAGTAGATGGCGTTGCCCTGCTCGCCGCCCACTTCGCCGCGGGCGACGTTGATGCCGTAGTCGACCAGCAGGTTGAGGATGTCACGCAGGATGCCGACACGGTTCTGGCAGTGGACCTTAATACGCATGGCTCAGGCTCTTGTTAGACGCCATCCACGGCCTGCTGCGCGTCGGCGCTACTGCGTTAAAAACAAGCTCGGAATGCTCATGTACAAAAGTACACTCCGCTTCCTCTCTCATTTTCGCCTTGTATCGCTCTAGCTCGCGAGGCCGTGAATAGCGTCTTGGTCTTGTTGTTGTGGCCGCCGGGTCGCACAAATCGACGCGTGCAGCATAATTTCCGTCAAGAATATGTGACAGCAAAACCAACCAGCAAGCTGGATATTCGCCATTTCGGCAAAATCGTAATCAAAATTTTACAGTTTCTGGGCGCTGCGCAAGGCACCGCCTCTCATCTGCCTGCTTTCAACCCGAGCAATCAGCGGCATGCTCGGGTCAAGACAAGAACAACAGCCCCCTGAAGGAGGCAGCGATGAAGAGTACGCAGTACCTGGCACGGGAACCGGACGAGAGTGGCTTTATCCATTACCCAGAAAGCGAACATCAGGTGTGGAACACCCTGATCACTCGCCAGTTGAAGGTGATCGAGAACCGCGCCTGCCAAGAGTATCTGGACGGTATCGAACAGCTCGGCCTGCCGCTGGAGCGCATTCCGCAGCTCGGCGAGATCAATCGTGCGCTCGAAGCCAGCACCGGTTGGCGCGTGGCGCGAGTGCCGGCGCTGATCCCCTTCCAGACCTTCTTCGAGCTGCTGGCCAGCAAGCAGTTTCCCGTCGCCACCTTCATCCGCAAGCCCGAGGAGCTGGACTACCTGCAGGAACCGGACATCTTCCACGAGATCTTCGGCCACTGTCCGCTGCTGACCAATCCCTGGTTCGCCGAATTCACTCACACCTACGGCAAGCTCGGTCTCAAGGCCACGAAAGAGCAGCGCGTCTACCTGGCGCGGCTGTACTGGCTGACCATCGAGTTCGGCCTGCTCGACACCCCACAGGGCCGGCGCATCTATGGTGGCGGCATCCTCTCCTCGCCGAAGGAAACCCTCTACGCGCTTTCCGACGTGCCCGAACACCAGCCCTTCGATGCACTGGAAGCGATGCGCACGCCGTATCGCATCGATATCCTGCAGCCGGTGTACTTCGTCCTGCCCGAGCTCAAGCACCTGTTCGAGCTGGCTCAGGAAGACATCATGGCGCTGGTGCATCAGGCCATGGCGCTGGGTTTGCACGCACCCAAGTTTCCGCCGAAAGCCGCGTAGACCGTGACTTCCCATTACGCACGAATGGCGTTGCCCTCTCGATTCGCCGCGTGGGCATACCCTCTACACGATGGTGCGATCCGCCGTCCTGTAGGAGCGCCGCCCCGGCGCGAAACGATTGCGGCCTTACTCCATCATCGGCGTTGCCCGCTCGATTCGCCGCGGGGCGCGACTCCTACACCTTGGTGCGATGCATCGCCCTGTAGGAGCGCCGCCCCCGGCGCGAAACGATTGTGGCCTGACTCCCTTATCGGCGTTGCCCCCGCGATTCGCCGCGAGGGCGCGGCTCCTACACTCGATGATCAACTACTGTCATTACATTGTTTACCCAGGAGAACCCCAATGAGCCTTGCCCAAGCCCAATGCGAAGCCTGCCGCGCCGATGCGCCGAAAGTGACCGATGAAGAACTGGCCGAGCTGATCCGCGAGATCCCCGACTGGAACATCGAGGTACGCGGCGACCATATGGAGCTGGAGCGCGTGTACCTGTTCAAGAACTTTCGCCATGCCCTGGCCTTCACCAACGCCGTGGGCGCCATTGCCGAGGAAGTCGGCCACCACCCGGCCCTGCTCACCGAATGGGGCAAGGTCACCGTCACCTGGTGGAGCCACGAGATGCGCGGCCTGCACCGCAACGACTTCATCATGGCCGCGCGTACCGATGTGCTGGCTGCCAGCGCCGAGGGCCGCAAGTGAGCCATTTCGCCCAGATCGTCCGCGTGCCGGGCGATCCCATCCTCAGCCTGATGGAAGTCTATCGCCTCGACAGCAACCCGGCGCGCCTGGACCTTGGCGTCGGCGTGTACAAGGACGCTCAGGGCCTGACGCCGATCCCGCGCGCAGTGAAGCTGGCCGAGCAGCGCCTGATCGACTTCGAGTTGACCAAGACCTACATCGGCGGCCATGGCGACGCGGCGTTCGGCACGCTCCTGAGCCAGCTGGTGCTGGGAGCCGACTCGGCCCTGCTCGCCGAGCAGCGTGCCGGCGCGACGCAAACACTGGGTGGCACCGGCGCCCTGCGCCTGGCGGGTGATTTCATTCGTCACTGCCTGCCGGGGCGCGGTATCTGGCTGAGCGATCCGACCTGGCCGATCCATGAAACCCTGTTCGCCGAGGCCGGACTCAAGGTTGGCCACTACCCCTACGTCGGCGCTGACAACCACCTCGACGTGGAAGCCATGATTGCCGCCCTGACCCACCTGCCCAAGGGCGACGTGGTGCTGCTACACGCTTGCTGCCATAACCCCACCGGCTTCGACCTCACCCCGCACGATTGGAAACGCGTGCTGGAGGTAGTCAAGGCGCGTGAGCTACTGCCGCTGATCGACTTTGCCTACCAGGGCTTCGGTGATGGCCTGGAAGAAGATGCCTGGGCCGTGCGCCTGTTCGCCGCCGAACTGCCGGAGCTGCTGATCACCAGTTCCTGCTCGAAGAACTTCGGTCTCTACCGCGAGCGCACCGGCGCCCTGCTCGTCTGCGCCGGCGACGCCGAAAAGCTCATCGACATCCGCAGTCAGCTGGCCTCCATCGCCCGCAACCTGTGGTCGACGCCGCCGGCCCATGGCGCCGCCGTGGTGGCGCAGATTCTCGGCGACGAAGAACTCAAGGCGCTGTGGCTGGACGAGCTGGAAAGCATGCGCCTGCGCGTCGCCAGCCTGCGTCACGGCCTGGTCGAGGCGCTGGCACCGCACGGTCTGAGCGAGCGCTTCGCGCATATCGCCGAACAGCGCGGCATGTTCTCCTACACCGGCTTGTCGCCGCTGCAGGTGCAACGCCTGCGCGAGGAGTTCAGCGTGTACATGGTCGGCAGCGGCCGCGCCAACGTCGCCGGCCTGGATGCCAGCCGGCTGGACCAGTTGGCCGACGCCATCGCTCGGGTCTGCGTGAACTGAGTCAGCAGGCGGCTGGTCTTAGAGACCGCCGCCTGCCAGCTTCACAGCTATAGTGCGGTCATCGCCATTCACGACGGATTCGCCAATGGCCGTACCCAGCAACATCCTCTTTCGCGCCTACCAGCGCATCATCCACAGCCTGGCGTTCTACCCGACGCTGATTGCCAGTGGCTTCTTCCTGCTGTGCCTGCTGACCATGGCTGCCGAGTACCAGCCATGGATGACGGCGTTCAAGGATCGCGTCGATCTCGGCCTGGTAAGCAATGCCGACAATGCCAGGCTGATCCTCGGCACGCTGGTCACGGGCATTCTGTCATTGATGGTGTTCAGTTTCTCGATGGTGATGGTGGTGCTCAACAACGCAGCCGCATCGCTGTCACCACGGGTGATTCCCGGTCTGGTCAGCAACAAGGGGCACCAGAAAACCCTGGGGTTCTACCTCGGCACCATCCTCTACGCGCTGCTGCTGATCACCACCATCGAGCAGGGCAACAATGAGCGGATACCCAGCCTCGGCGTGCTCATAACCCTGGCCCTGGGCATCGTCTGCCTGGGCCTGTTCGTGCACTTCATCCGCTCGATTTCGCAGTCGATTCAGGTCGAGCACATCCTTGGCAACCTCTACAACACCAGCCTGGCAAAGCTCAATGCCTGCGGCGGCAGTCCAGCTTCGCGCGACGCCGCACCCCAGTGGCCGGATGACAGTGAGTGGATCACCGTTCACGCGCAGCGCAACGGCTACTTCAAGGAGCTCAACGTCAAAGAGGTCAACACGCTGCTGCAGCGCCATCAGGTACGGATGACGGTACTCGCCCACCGCGGTTTCTTCGTTAGCGAGGGCCACCCGCTGTTTCGCCTGGAACGTCCGCTGGATGAAGCCGTCTGCCAGCAACTGCTCGATTGCTTCGATTTCTTCATTGAAGAGTACGCCAGCACCCATTACTTCTTCGGTTGCCGGCAGATGTCGGAGATCGCCGTGAAGGCACTGAGCCCCGGCATCAACGATCCGGGCACAGCGATCAAGACGGTGGATCTGCTCAGCGTGCTGCTGAGTCGGCGCCTGGCGCTGTCCGAGCGAGACTTCGCCAGCCTGCCCGACGAGCCACCACGGCTGTGCTACCAGGAACTGTCGCTGGACCAATTGCTGCTGCAACTGCTGGGGCCGATACGCGCCTACGGCGCCACCGATGTCTGTGTACTGGTCAGCCTGCTGCAGGCCTTCAAGAACCTGCTGCATCGTCCTGCCAGCCGCGAGCAACGCGCCGATCTGCTGCGCCATGCACGCAGTGTGCGCGACACCGCCGAGCGCCATCTGAGCGAGCAGCGTGATCGCGAGGAAATCAACCATTTCATCGTACGCATCAACCGCACGCTGCAGGAGTCGGACCAGCCGCTGCTGCCCCTGCAAATCGCGGACGAGGCACCATGATGGGGCAACGCTTGCCGCCAGAAAATTGCACGACCGTTCATCAGTAAAAATAACTGTTAAAAATCAAATAGATAAAAACGAAACGCAAAAAACATGGCGTACTTCATGCTTGCTATCAGGGGCACAGTTCCCTAGGGTAGTTTGCATGTGGTCCCTGATTGCCCCCATCAGTTCATTGCTGAGCGGGGTCGCGTTACTCCTGCTTGGCAATGGTCTGCTCAACACCCTACTGACCCTGCGTGGTGTCGCCGAAGGCTACTCCACCACGATGCTCGGACTGATCATGTCCGGGTACTTCGTCGGGTTCCTCCTCGGTACCTGGCTGGCGACTCCGCTGGTCAAGCGCATCGGGCATATTCGCGCGTTCGCCTGTTGTGCCGCACTGGCTGCCATCGCTGCCCTGCTCCATCTGCTGCTGATAAATCCCTGGGTCTGGCTGGGCCTGCGGGTGCTCTATGGTCTGGGACTGGTGACGCTGTACATGGTCATCGAGAGCTGGCTCAACGCCCAGGCACCCAACGAGAAGCGCGGCCAGGTGTTCGCCGTGTACATGGCGGTCAACCTCGGCGCCCTGGCGCTGGCCCAGCAGTTGCTGCACCTGGCCGACCCGGTACAGTTCACCCTGTTCGCCATCGCTGCCATCCTCATCAGCGCCGCACTGATGCCCATTACCCTCACCCGTCAGGCACAGCCGAGCTTACCCGAGACACCACCGAGCAACCTGCGCCAACTCTGGAGCATCGCGCCGCTGGCGATAATCGCCGCCGGCCTCTCCGGCCTTGCCATGGGCGGCTTCTGGGGCATGGCGCCGGTCTACGCCAGCCTGGCCGGCTTCGATACGTCGGGCGTCGGCCTGCTGATGACCGCCACCATTCTCGGCGGCGCCCTGCTGCAATGGCCCATCGGTATCTACTCGGATCGCCACGACCGGCGCCAGGTACTGCTCTGGGTGGTGATACTGGCAGTCGCCCTGGCGCTGATCATGAGCCTGCTGCCGGCCGGCCCACTGCTGCTCGGCGCCATCTTCATCTGGGGCGGCCTGGCTTTCGCCATCTACCCCATCGCCGTCGCACAACTGATCGACCAGTTGCACAGCGACGAGATCCTCTCCGGCTCCGCCAGCTTGCTGATGGTCAATGGCATCGGCTCGGTGTGCGGCCCGCTATTGGCCGGTCTGCTGATGGAGCAGTTGGGCGCCAGCGCGCTGCCGCTGTACTTCGCTTGCACCCTCGGCCTGCTGGCCGCCTACACCTTTTACCGGCTGCGCCATGTCAGCGATCTGGTCAGCGGCGACGCTGCGCACTTCACGCCCATGCTGCGCACCAGCCCCACGGTATTGGAGCTGATGCCCGATGCGCCGCCCCATGAATCGACAGAGGAGACGATTCAGTCCTGAAGTCATAGAACCTGTTCAAAGACTCGCGAGCTAGAGCCAGGCAAGGCGAAGTCGAGCGAAGAAGCGGAGTTTACGTGCTGTAAATGAGCATTCTGAGCTCGACTTCAACGCAGCATGGCCGACGCGCAGCAGTCTTTGGACGGGTTCTTAAAGGCTGTTTCGGCAAGGCCTTGAGCCTACCCCAAGCAGCCAGAAACCCGGCCCGTCGGCCGCTCGCATTCGCGCCGAGCCGCAGCGGCCACTTCTGGAGAAACAACGATGCTATTAGCCACCGACCTGGATGGAACCTTTCTCGCTGGCGATCCCGAAGATCGCCTGAGCCTCTACCAGACCATCGCCGCCCACCCCGAGATCAAGCTCGCCTATGTCACCGGGCGCAGCCTGGAGGCGGTGCTGCCGCTGCTGGCCGACCCGACGCTGCCGCAGCCGGACTACATCATCGCCGACGTCGGCGCGACCCTGGTGCATGGCGACAGCCTGCAGCCGATCCAGCCGCTGCAGAGTGTGGTCGATGCCCGCTGGCCCGGCGAAACCCAGGTAGCCAGCGTCATCGAGCCGTTCGGCCTGGAGCGTCAGGACGTGCCGCAGGCACGGCGCTGCTCCTACTTCTGCACGCCTGAACAGGCGGCCAACCCGGCACTGCGCGAGATCGCCGATGAGCTGGGTTGCGACCTGCTGTACTCCGCCGAGCTGTACCTGGACTTCCTGCCCAAGGGCGTGAACAAGGGCAGCAGTTTGCAGGCCCTGGCCGACTGGCTGGAGCTGAGCCACGATCAGGTACTGGCAGCCGGCGACACGCTCAATGACCTGTCCATGCTCAGCGCCAGCTTCCACGGAGTGTGCGTCGGTCAATCGGAAACTGCGCTGCTGGAAGCCACCGCCAACCACTCGCGCACTCTGCATGCCAGCCGCCCTGGCTGCGGCGGCATTCTCGAAGCCTTCGCCCATTTCGGTTTTCTCGGCGAGCACGGCATCGCAGCCGAACGCCGCCAGGCCGCGCAACCAGGCAAGGCCGAGCTGGTGATGGTCTATCACCGCCTGCCTTATGAGGAATACCGCAATGCCGCCGGCAAGCTGCAGCGTCGCCGCCCGACCTCGCCCAACGGCATCATCCCCACCCTGCTCAGCTTCTTCGGCGATGGCCGTCCCGGCTCCTGGGTGGCCTGGGCCGTACACGAGGACGGCGACGAGCCGTTCGACAGCCACACCACGGTGGACGCCGAGCGTTATCCCAAACTGACTGCGGCGCGGGTCAAGCTGAGCAAGGAAGAAGTCGACATCTTCTACAAGCGCTTCTCCAAGGAAGCCTTCTGGCCAACCCTGCATACGTTCTGGGAACGCGCGATATTCAACGAGGACGACTGGCAGGTGTTCCTCAAGGTCAACCGCGCCTTCGCCGAACGCACCGCGCTGGAGGCCGCCGAAGGCGCCATCGTGTGGCTACACGACTACAACCTGTGGATGGTGCCGGCCTACCTGCGCGAGCTGCGCCCGGACCTGCGCATCGCGTTCTTCCACCACACCTACTTTCCCTCCGCGGATGTCTTCAACGTGCTGCCGTGGCGTCGGCAGATCATCGGCAGCCTGCTGCAGTGCGACTACATCGGTTTTCATATTCCACGTCAGGTGGAGAACTTCGTCGACGTCGCCCGCGGCGTGTTCCCGCTCAAGACGCTGGAGCGGCAGAGCTGCGCGCCGCGCTTCATCACCTATGGCTGCGCCGTGGGCCTGGAGCGCATGACCACCGCGCTGGATACCGGCACGCGCCAGGTCAAGCTCGGCGCGCACCCGGTCGGGCTGGATATCGACCGCGTACGCAATGCGCTGGAAGCGCCGAAGATCAAGGAGCTGATGGGCCAGTTGCGCGAGGAAATGAAAGGCGTGAAGCTGATCCTCTCGGTCGAGCGCCTCGATTACACCAAGGGCATTCTGGAAAAGCTCAACGCCTACGAGCGCCTGCTGGCCGATAACCCCGAGCTGATCGGCAAGGTCACCCTGGTCACCGTGTGCGTACCGGCAGCGCGCGAGATGAGGGTGTACGACGAACTGCAAACGCAGATCGAACAGGCAGTCGGTCGCATCAACGGCCGTTTCGCCCGCATCGGCTGGACGCCGCTGCAGTTCTTCTTCCGCAGCCTGCCCTTCGAGGAAGTCAGCGCCTGGTACGCCATGGCTGATGTCATGTGGATCACCCCGCTACGTGACGGCCTCAACCTGGTAGCCAAGGAGTTCGTCGCAGCGCAAGGTCTGCTCGGCGGACGTGGCGTGCTGGTGCTGTCGGAGTTCGCCGGCGCGGCGGCCGAGCTCAAGGGTGCGCTGCTGACCAACCCGCATGATCCGGCCGATCTGGCGCAGACCTGCTACCTGGCGCTGAACCTGCCCAAGAGCGAGGCCCAGGCGCGCCTGCGCGAGCTGTTCGATATCGTCTGCTACAACGACATTCGCCGCTGGGGCGAGGAGTTCCTCGCGGGCGTGCAAGTACAGGAAGAGCCCGAGCCGCTGACGCTGGTGAGCTAGAAAGCTCTTCGCGGCTGAAGCCGCTCCTACAGACCAATCAGGCCGTAGGAGCGGCTGGGCGGCACTCCGTTTCAGTCGCGAAGGCGCAGTCTCGTCTCCCCGGATTTCATCCGGGCTACGTTTGCCGAGAAACTCGCCGTCAACCCTGCTGGCTATCGACCATGCAGTTGATCATCCAGGACACGCCGAAACGGTCGGTAAGCATGGCGAAGCGGGTTGCCCAGAAGGTCGCCTGCAGCTCCATCTGCACCGAACCGCCGGCTGATAATGCCTCGTACAGGCGCTCGGCCTCCGGCACGTTGTCCACCTGCAGGGAAACGGAACACCCCTTGATCCCCTCATAGGGGTACTGCGGCAGATTGTCGGATGCCATCAGCAACTGATCGCCGACGGTCAGGCAGACGTGCATGACACGCTGCAGGTACTCGGCCGGAACCTCCATGTCCTCGGGGCTGTCAGCGTAGCGCATCATTTCCAGCTTACCGCCGAAGACCTCGGCGTAGCGGTTGAAGGCGGCCTCGCACTGGCCATCGAACATCAGATAGGCATGCATCTTCATCATTACTCTCCTTGATTTTCACTGCTCATGCGCGCGCGAATACGGTCTTCCTGCTCACGCAGCTCGGGGGTGAACTCGGCGCCGAAATCCTCGGCCTCGAAGATCTGCCGAATCTCGATATCGGATTCGCCAGGCATGGGGTTGGGGCAACGCTTGACCCAGTCGATGCAGGCTTGCAGCGACTCACACTGAAAGATCCAGAAACCAGCCACCAGCTCCTTGGTCTCCATGAATGGGCCGTCGATCACCGAGCGCTGCGCCCCGGAAAACCGCACCCGCGCGCCTCTGGAGCTGGGGTGCAGACCTTCGGCAGCCTGAATCACGCCAGCGGCCGCCAGCTCTTCGTTGTAACGGCCCATGGCCGTCAGCAGCTCTTCACTGGGCATCACACCGGCTTCGGAATCGGCCGTCGCTTTGACAATCACCATGAAACGCATCGCCTTTCTCCTTGTTCGAGTCGAAGTCGCGCGCAGGGTGTCTCCCTACGGCTGACAGTGAACCCAGGGCGGGGTTCTATGCAGTAGTCGAATGGGCGACGGAAGAATCGACAGGCACATTGAAAAAAGTCGGTGCGCGCGGACGCCGCTTAAGCCGTAGGGTGTCGCGGGGCCGCCTAGGCCGTGCGCACCGCGTCATTCACCGTACTCACCGTCACCCGTTTTGGCATCGCTACCCCAATCCGCTGGATACACACCCTCCTTCACCAAACGATGAAAGCTCGACCACGGCCAATCTGCCACGCGTTCGACCAAGCCATGCTTCACTGGATTGAAATGCAGGTAATCCATATGCCGCTGGTAATCGCCTTCATCACGAATACGGTGCTCCCAGAAGCGCCGCTGCCACAGCCCTGACTCACGACGCAAACTGCGACTCAAACTGATCGAACCGAACCCCGGCAAGGCCTGAGAAGTCAGGCGCTTGATCATCGACCAGCGTGAGCCAAAATCTGCATCCCCTTCAGGCAGACGCCAGACACAATGCAGATGATCGGGCAGCAGTATCCAACCTTCGATGATGAAGGGACGGTGTAAACGGACTCGTTCGATGGCACGGCGCAAGGCTGCGCGCAATGGCGCTTCGGTCAGCACCGGGCGACGCTGGTGGCTGACCAGCGTGAAGAAATAGCAGGCGCCCGCATCGCGAGCGCGGCGGTAGTTGGACATTCCTTGTCTCCTGAATTCTTGCCAGCAGATTCAGGATAGTCGGCGGTGCGCGCGGCGCACCCTACGGTTTGAACAGCGTAATTCTCGTAGGGTGCGCCGCGCGCACCGGCTCCAACTCAAATCAAACGCGGAAGCGGCTGACCATGGACTGCAGCTGGCCGCCCAGGCGCGCCAGCTCGGCCGAGGATTTGGCCGTTTCGTCGCTGGCAGTGGCGGTCTGCTCGGATACATCGCGCACGCTGAGGATGCTGCGGCTGATCTCCTCGGCCACGGCGCTCTGCTCTTCCGCAGCGGCGGCGATCTGCTGGTTCATCGACTGGATGTTGGACACCGCGAGGGTGATGCTGCCCAGCGAGTCGCCGGCCTTGCGCGTCAGCTCGACGCTGCTGTCGGTGAGGTTACGGCTGTTGCGCATCACCGCGGCGACCTGCTGGGTACCGCTCTGCAAGCCGGCGATCAGCGCCTCGATCTCCTCGGTGGATTTCTGCGTGCGCTGCGCCAGGCCGCGCACCTCGTCGGCGACCACGGCAAAACCGCGCCCCGCTTCACCGGCACGCGCAGCCTCGATGGCGGCGTTGAGCGCCAACAGGTTGGTCTGCTCGGCTACCGACTTGATCACGTCCATCACGCTGCCGATCTTGTCGCTTTCCTGCTGCAGCCCGGTCATCGCCTCGGAGGAGCGCCCGACTTCTGCAGCCAGGCGCTCGATCTGCGAAATCACCTCGGCCACTACCTGGTCGCCCAGGCGCGCCTGGCCGTCCGCGTCGTTGGCCGCCTGCGAGGCCTGCTCGGCGTTGCGCGCCACTTCCTGCACGGTGGCGGACATCTCATGCATGGCGGTGGCCACCTGGTCGGTCTCGCTCTTCTGGCTGTTGGCGCCAGCGCTGGTCTGTTCGGTAACCGCCGACAGCTCTTCGGCGGCGCTGGCGATCTGGGTGACGCTGTCGCGGATGCCGCCGATCAGCTCGCGCAGGGTCGTGGCCATGTGCTGGATGCCCTGCTGCAGTTGGCCCATCTCGTCGCGGCGATCGACCCGCACGCTGGCGGTCAGGTCGCCATCGGCAATGCGCTGCACCGCACCCAGGGTGTCCTGCAATGGGCGGGTGATCTGACGGGTGATGATCCAGGCAGCCAGAACGCCGAACAGCAGGGCCAGCAGCGTGGCGCCGATCTGCAGACTACGCGCCTGGGCACTTTCGATGGCCATGCGCTCCATCTGGAACTTGTATAGCGTCTCGCTGATACGGACGATTTCGCCCTGCTGATCGGTCATTTCCTGACGGGTACGGGCGATATCGGCAGTGGCGGCCTTGAACGCCTGCACCGTCTGCTCGAACTGGCCGAGCGCAGTGGAGATCCGCTGCACAGCATCCTGCTGGGCGCTACCGAAAACCTGCTCCAGTGCAGCGAGGCTGGCGCGGGCAGTGCCGATGCGCTCGGCAAGGGCCTGCTCGGTCTGGGCATCGGCTGCGCTTTCATAACGCTCAAGCAGATAACGTAGACGCAACAGCTCGCCATGAGTGAGCGTCAAGGCCTGCAGCTGCTCGAAGCGACGACCGTCGTATTCCGGCAGCAGCTCCACGCTGCGTCGCATCGCGCCCAGCAGTTCGCTCAGCTGCTGGTCTTCGCTACTGACCTGGCCACGTGCCTGCTCGGCGGCCGTGTAGGCTGCACGCATACCCGCTAGTGAGCGCTGGTAATCCTGGTTGTAGCGGTCCTGCTCCTGCAGCAGCTTGACGTTGACCGGATTGGTGAAGGTCCCCAGCAGCTTCTTCTGCTGCTCGAGATAGAGGTTCAGGTTGGTCAGCAGACGCTCGGTGCTGGCGGCGTCGCCCTTTGCCAGCATGAACTGCAGGCGGGCGATACGCAGGTTGGTCAGCGTTGCGTTGAGCTGGGTGATCTCGCTCATCCAGGTGCTGCGCTGGATCACGCTGCCCAGGCCGCTCCAGGCGGTCCAGGCCAGAGCCAGGGTAAGCACCAGCACCAGGCCGAAGCCGAGCGCGAGTTTGCGGGTAACGCTGAGATTAGCGAACCAGGTGTTCATGACAATTCTCCAACTGCGGATGTTTCAGGTTTCGCTGGAGAATTGTTTTTGTTGAAGCCAGCACAAGGGATCAGCTGACGTACCAAGCGACCACTACGGCACAGATTTTAAGCGGGTGCGACATTCTGCAGCGGCGCCGCCACCATCAGCGGCGCCACACGCGCATCAGCCAAGCAGCTGCAGCGCCTCGACGCTGCATTGCTGGATGCGTGCCCAATCGCTGTTTTCCACCCACTCGCGCTGGAACATCCAGGTGCCGCCCACGCACATGACATTGGGCTGCGCCATATAGCGCTGCAGGTTGTCCGGGGTGATGCCACCGGTGGGGCAGAAGCGCACCCCGCCGAAAGGCCCGGCCAGCGCCTTGAGCGCCGCGACGCCACCGCAGATCTCCGCCGGGAACAGCTTGAAGCGGCGATAACCGAGGGCGTAGCCGACCATCAGTTCCGACGCGCTGCTCACGCCGGGCAGCAGTGGTAGTGGGTTATCCAGAGCGGCCAGCAACAGCTCGCGCGTGCTGCCCGGCGTGACGATGAACTGTGCACCGGCCGCGGTCGCCGCCGCGAGCATGTCTTCATCCAATACGGTACCGGCACCGACACAGAGTTCGGGACGCTCGGCACGCAGCCGACGAATCGCCTCCAGGCCATGCTCCGAGCGCAACGTCACTTCCAGCACACGTAGGCCACCGGCGGCCAGGGCGTCGGCCAACGGCAGGATGTCCGCCTCACGGGCGATGGTGATCACCGGCATGATCCGCGCCTGCGCGCAGATGCGGTCGATCTCGGCGATTTTGTCGGCCATGCGCGCGCGCTGGCCTTGGTCGAGGCTGGTCATGTCAGGGGCACCAATGGATTTCAAGAGAGGAATTGAGGAAGGCGCGGATCGGCAGTTGGGCGATCTCACCGGGCATCAGCGCCTTAGTCAGGACGTTCAATTTCGCCTGGCCCTGGATCGCCAGCAGCGGCAGGCGTGCGCTGGTCAGCATCGGCAGGGTCAGGGTCAGGCGTTGCATCGGCTCGCTCGGGGCAAGCATCGGCAGCACGCGGCGCGCGCAGTCCGGCTGCAACGCCTGGTGCAGATTGGGGCTATGCGGGAACAGCGAGGCGGTATGACCGTCATCGCCCATGCCCAAAATCAGCACGTCTATAGGCGCCAGTTCGGCGACCGCGGCATCAGCCAGCTCGGCCGCCTGTTCGAGGTTGCCGGCAACCTGGTAGAGGCTGAGAAAACGGGCTTCGGCGGCCGCACCACGCAGCAGATGACGGCGCACCAGTGCCTCGTTGCTGCCGGCGTGATTGACCGGCACCCAGCGTTCATCGGCCAGGCTGACCAGCACCTGCGCCCAGGGCAACGCCTGCTGCGCCAGCGCCTCGAAGAACGGCACCGGGCTGCGACCGCCGGACACCACCAGGGTGGCCTGGCCGCGACTGGCTATGGCCTGGCGCAACGCATCGGCCACACGCACGGCCAAGGCCTGAGCCAGTTGCTCGGCACCATCGTGCGGGCAAGCCTGCACGCCTGGCGGCAGTTTCAGTTCAGAGATCGCCATACCAACTCCTGCCATCTCGGGTGATCAGTGCGACCGACGCCATGGGCCCCCAGCTGCCGGCGGTGTAGGGCTTCGGCGCCTCGCCGAGACGATGCCAGCCGTCGATCAACTGATCGCACCACTGCCAGGCGTACTCGATCTCGTCCTTGCGCACGAACAGGTTCTGGTTGCCGCGCATCACTTCAAGCAGCAGACGCTCATAGGCATCAGGGATGCGCGCACTGCGGTAGGTATCGGAAAAACTCAGCTGCAGCGGGCCGCTGCGCAGCTGCATGCCCTTGTCCAGGCCCTGATCCTTGGTCAGCACCTGCAGGGCGATGCCCTCGTCCGGCTGCAGGCGGATGATCAGCTTGTTGCCGATCAGCTGACGCTGCTCCGGGGCGAAGATGTAGTGCGGCGGCGCCTTGAAGTGGATGACGATCTGCGACAGCTTCTGCGGCATGCGCTTGCCGGTGCGCAGGTAAAACGGCACGCCGGCCCAGCGCCAGTTGCGGATGTCGGCACGCAGGGCGACGAAGGTTTCGGTATCGCTCTGGGTGTTGGAGTTCTCCTCCTCCAGATAGCCCGGCACCGGTCGCCCATCACTGCTGCCGGCCACGTACTGGCCGCGCACCACGCGCTGGCCGAGCTGCTCGACGCTGATCGGCTCCAGCGCCTTGAGCACCTTGACCTTCTCGTCGCGAATGCTGTCGGCGGACAGATCGCTGGGCGGGTCCATGGCGATCAGGCAAAGCAACTGCAGCAGGTGGTTCTGGATCATGTCGCGCAGTTGCCCAGCCTGATCGAAGTAACCCCAACGCCCCTCGATACCGACCTTCTCGGCCACGGTGATTTCCACGTGGGAGATGTGGTTCTGGTTCCACTGGGTTTCGAACAGGCTGTTGGCAAAACGCAGGGCAATCAGGTTCTGCACCGTCTCCTTGCCCAGGTAATGATCGATGCGATAGACGCGGTTCTCCGGGAACACCTGGGCCACGGCATCGTTGACCGCACGCGAGGACGTCAGGTCATGGCCGATCGGCTTTTCCAGCACTACCCGCGTGCCCTCGGCCAGCCCGACGGCGGCCAGGTTGGCGCAGATGCCGCCATACACCGAGGCGGGCGTGGCGAAGTAGGCGATCAACTGATTCTGCGCGCTGACATGCTCGAACAACGCCGAGTAGTCCTCGGCCTTGAGAAAATCCATGCTCAGGTAGCTCAGACGTGCGAGGAAGCGCGTCAGGTCGGTTTCCGTCAGTTCCTTGGCTGGCACATGCAGGCGCAACGCCTGTTCGATGGCGCGCAGGTGGTCACTCGGCTCGCCCGTTTCACGGGCCAGGGCGAGGATGCGCGTGGCATCGTGCAGCAAACCGGCACGATCGAGCTGGTAAAGCGCAGGAAACAGCTTACGCAGGGCCAGATCGCCCAGCGCGCCGAACAAGGCAAAGGTGCAGGATTCAAGTTTCATCGCAGGCATGAGTTTGTTCTTTTATCAAGATGAACTAGAAATACCGGGTGATACTGCATTTATCAAGAAAAAATGTTGTCATAGCAACAACATTTTCTATGACCACCGATAAGTCAGTGGTGGCCCGAGGGCAGCATCAGTAGGATAGGCCGGCCGTTTGGCTAGCCATTGCCCTGCTGCCAAGCCCGTTAAACCGCTGTTAGGAGCCCCTATGGACCGAGTGCGCAACCTGCTGGAACAGATCCAGAGCCGCCTTGACGACCTCAACAAGGCCGAACGCAAGGTCGCCGAAGTGATCCTGCATGATCCGCAGCAGGCCACTCGTTTCAGCATCGCCGCGCTGGCCCAGGCCGCCGCCGTCAGTGAGCCGACGGTCAACCGTTTCTGCCGCTCGTTCGGCGCCAACGGCTACCCGGAACTGAAGATGCAACTGGCACAGAGCCTGGCCAGCGGCGCCGCCTACGTCAGCCGCGCGGTATCGGCCGACGACGGCCCCGAGGCCTACACCCGGAAGATCTTCGGCAGCACCATCGCCTCGCTGGACACTGCCTGCCAGAGCCTCGACCCGCAGCACGTCAGCCGCGCCGTCGACCTGCTGATCCAGGCGCGGCAGATCCATTTCTTCGGCCTCGGCGCCTCGGCGTCGGTGGCACTGGACGCGCAGCACAAGTTCTTTCGCTTCAACCTGGCAGTGTCAGCGCATTCCGACGTGCTGATGCAGCGCATGATCGCCTCGGTGGCGCACACCGGTGATCTGTTCGTGATCATTTCCTACACCGGGCGCACCCGCGAGCTGGTGGAGGTGGCGCGCCTGGCGCGCGAGAATGGCGCCTCGGTGCTCGGCCTTACCGCTGCCGGCTCGCCCCTGGCCAAGGCCAGCACCCTGAGCCTGGACATTCCACTGCCGGAAGACACCGACATCTACATGCCGATGACCTCGCGCATCATCCAGCTCACCGTGCTCGACGTGCTCGCCACCGGCGTCACCCTGCGCCGTGGCGTGGACTTCCAGCCGCACCTGCGCAAGATCAAGGAAAGTCTGACCGCCAGCCGCTACCCGGCGGATGAAGAGCCGCTCTAGGGCTTTTGTAGGAGCCAGCTTGCTGGCGATCGGTTCTATCGACATTCCTTGGAAAAGCATCGCCGGCAAGCCGGCTCCTACAGTTCTGGTGCGCTGGACGCTTCTGGTAGGCTTGCCGGCTTTTCCGAACCTGCCAGGAAATCTGCCATGCAAGCACTGATTGCCCTCAGCCGTTTTATCGGCAACACCTTCGCCGTCTGGGTGTTGCTGTTCGCCGTCATGGCCTTCTTCCAGCCCAGCTGGTTTCTGCCACTGACCGCCTGGATCGTGCCGCTGCTCGGGCTGATCATGTTCGGCATGGGACTGACCCTCAAAGGCGCGGACTTCCAGGAAGTCGCCCGCCGCCCGCTGGCCGTGCTGCTTGGCGTGCTGGCTCAGTTCATCATCATGCCCTGTACCGCCTGGCTGCTGTGCCAGGCATTCGCCCTGCCGCCGGAAATCGCCGTGGGCGTGATTCTGGTGGGCTGCTGCCCAGGCGGTACCGCCTCCAACGTGATCACCTGGTTCGCCCGTGGCGACCTGGCGCTGTCGGTCTCGATCACCGCCGTCACCACCCTGCTCGCCCCGCTCGTGACCCCGGCACTGATCTGGCTGCTGGCCTCGGAATGGCTGCCGGTGTCGTTCAACGCCATGTTCATCTCCATCCTCAAGATGGTGCTGCTGCCCATCGCCCTCGGTCTGATCGCCCAGCGCCTGCTCGGCGAGCGGGTGAAGACCGCCGTAGAGGTGCTGCCGCTGATTTCCGTGGTGAGCATCGTCGCCATCGTCGCCGCCGTAGTCGCGGCCAGCCAGGGCAAGATCGCCGAATCGGGCCTGCTGATCATGGCCGTGGTGATGCTGCACAACGGCATCGGCCTGGGCCTGGGTTACCTGGCCGGACGCCTGTTCGGCATGTCGCTGGCGCAGCGCAAGACGCTGTCCATCGAAGTCGGCATGCAGAACTCCGGCCTCGGCGCCGCCCTGGCCAGCGCCCACTTCAGCCCGCTTGCCGCCGTGCCCAGCGCACTGTTCAGCGTCTGGCACAACCTGTCCGGCCCGCTACTGGCGACCATTTATCGTCGAATGAGTCAGGATTCAGCGAAAAGATCCAGCTGAATCAACAAGTTCCGCTGATCCGGGGCACCTTGCCCCGGCCCCGTCAATGTGCACAATAATGGCGCACGCGAGGACGACCTCCGCACCCTGAACGCAGGGTGACCCACCCGGGGACGGCCCCTTTCAGGGCTCACTGGAGGTTAGCTATGTCCTGGATCATTCTGCTGCTCGCCGGCCTGTTCGAGGTCGGCTGGGCCATCGGCCTGAAATACACCGAAGGTTTCACCCGTCCCCTGCCAACGCTGCTGACCGTCTGCGCCATGCTGGTCAGCCTGGCCCTGCTCGGCCTGGCCATGAAGGAACTGCCGCTGGGCACCGCCTACGCCATCTGGACCGGCGTCGGCGCCGTGGGCACGGTGATCGCCGGCATCATCCTGTTCGGCGAATCCATGGCGCTGCTGCGCCTGGCCAGCGTCGCGCTGATCGTCTGCGGGCTGATCGGGCTCAAGATGAGCCACTGAGAAAGCCGGGATCCAGCCATGTGGGAGGGGCTTTAGCGGCGAATCGCGGCTGCAACTGCAGGGATGCAGGAGGTAGAGCGACGCAGGATGCCCGAGCCGAAAGCCCCTCCCACACTACCGTTCGCTATCGCCAATCCCCGCGCAGTTCGGCCACCTGCGCTTGCAGCGTTTCACGCTTGGCCTGCTCCGGCGCTACCGGTGTACCGGCCACCAGGCACACCCGCGACCACAGGCGCTTGAACAGCCCCTTGTGCGGATCGCGACTGAAAAAGCTGCCCCACAAGCCCTGCAGCGCCATGGGAATCACCGGCACCGGGTTCTCTTCGAGAATGCGCTCGACGCCCGACCTGAACTCGTCAAGCTCACCATCAGCAGTCAACTTGCCTTCGGGGAAGATGCACACCAGCTCGCCATTGCGCAGGTACTCGGCGATCTTCTTGAACGCGGCGTCGTAGATCAGCAGATCCTCGTTGCGCCCGGCAATCGGCACGGTACCGGCGGTGCGGAAGATGAAGTTGAGCACCGGCAGGTCGTAGATCTTGTAGTACATGACGAAGCGCACAGGCCGCCGCACCGCGCCACCGATCAGCAGCGCATCGACGAACGACACATGGTTGCACACCAGCACCGCCGGCCCCTCGTCGGGAATCGCGTCCAGGCCCTTGTGCTCGACCCGGTATATCGAATGCCCCAGCAGCCAGATGAGAAAGCGCATGCTGAATTCGGGGACGATCTTGAAGATGTAGCTGTTGACCGCGATGTTCATCAGCGAGATGGCCAGAAACAGCTGCGGAATCGACAGCCCGGCGACGCTCAAGAACAGGATCGCGACGATGGCCGAGGCAACCATGAACAGCGCATTGAGGATGTTGTTGGCCGCGATCACCCGAGCCCGTTCGTGCTCGGCGGTGCGCGACTGGATCAGTGCATACAGCGGCACGATATAGAAGCCACCGAACAGACCGATGCCGAGAATGCAGCCGAGAATCCACCAGGCCTGGCCATGGCCCAGCAGCGCCAGCCAGTCATGCGGCGCGGCGCCCTGCGGGAAGCCACCAGAGAACCACCACAGCAGCATGCCGAACAGGGTCAGGCCGATGGAGCCGAACGGCACCAGGCCGATCTCCACCTTGTGCCCGCTCATGCGCTCGCAAAGCATCGAGCCCAGGCCGATACCCAGCGAGAACACGGTGAGGATCAGCGTCACCACGCTCTCGTCGCCGTACAGCCACTCCTTGGCGTAGGCCGGAATCTGCGTCAGGTAGATCGCGCCGAGAAACCAGAACCAGGAGTTGCCCACCAGCGAGCGCGACACCGCCGGACGCTGGCCCAGGCCGAGTTTCATGATCACCCAGGACTGACGGAAGATGTTCCAGTCCAGCGGCAGCGTCGGCATGGCCGCCGAAGCCTTGGGAATACCCTGGCTGGCCAGGTAGCCAAGCAGCGCCACACCGACCACCGAACTGGCGACGATGGGTGCATAACTGCTGCTGGCCATCATGATCCCGGCGCCGATGGTGCCAGCCAGAATCGCCAGGAAGGTGCCCATTTCTACCAGGGCGTTGCCGCCCACCAGCTCCTCTTCCTTCAGGTGCTGCGGCAGGATCGAATACTTGACCGGGCCGAACAGCGCCGACTGCGTGCCCATGGCGAACAGCACGGCGAGCATCAGCGGCAGGTTGTCGAGCAGCACCCCAGCGGCGCCGGCGAGCATGATCAGGATCTCGGCGAACTTGATCTTGCGGATCAGCGAGTCCTTGGCGAACTTCTCGCCAAACTGCCCACCGAGGGCGGAGAACAGAAAGAACGGCAGGATGAACAGCAAGGCGCAGAGATTGACCAGCAGATCGCGGTCGGCGCCCGTGTTGAGCTTGAAGAGGATGGCGAGAATCAGCGACTGCTTGAAGATGTTGTCGTTGAAGGCGCCGAGCAATTGCGTCACGAAAAACGGCAGAAAGCGCTTCTTGCCGAGCAGGGCGAACTGCGATTGTTGGGTCATCGTCCATGGTCCTCGCGGGGGTAGATTTGCCCGCACAGGCATTTGACTGCAATTCCCCCCACGAAAGCCACAGGGCAAATGCGAACGCCTTGGCTAACGAGGAGGTAAGACTGTTCATTTAAAGATGCGCGCTTAGCTCCCCTCTCCCCAGAGGGACGAGAGGACTAATCGCGTTCCACCACTTCTTGTGTGAACAACATTACCTTTTTTGTGGGAGGGGCTTTAGCCGCGACAGCAACCGCAAGAAGCTCGCCGCTTAAGCACCTCCCACGTCCGACGGTCTAGGCCCGGTAGGGTGCGCCGCGCGCACCAAGACCCCGCGATTACCCGGTGCGCACGGCGCACCCTACGAGGCTTTAACCCTATCGCGCCGGCAAGCGCGCACCAAACGCAGCGCAAAAAAAACGGCAGCCCAATCGGGCTACCGTTCTCGAACTCGGAGAAAACGTCAGTGCCCTCGCACTGACTACAACCTCACCTGCACTCCCTGGGGAATGCCAGCGCAGTCTGACAAAAGCCAGCCTCAGCGTCCGTTTAGCTTTGTTACCTGCCTGCAAAGAAATGTAAACGGCGGATGACTGCACGGTCCGCCACGCGGCACAATCGCGCCCATGAACGCTAACCACCCCGCCTGCTGTAGCCCGCTCGACACGCACAACCCGCTGCCAAATTCGCTTGCCGGCGCGCAGCTGATCAGCACCCGCTTTGACCCCTCCCTGTTCGCCGAGGACGATTTCGCTCGCTGCGATATCGCCCCGGTGCGCGGCGTGGCCAAGCGTCAGGCCGAGTACCTGGCCGGACGCCTGTGTGCCCGCGAGGCCCTGCGCCGCGTGACCGGCCAACCCGGCGTGCCGGCCGTCGGTGCAGACCGCGCGCCGCAGTGGCCGCTCGGCGTGGTCGGCTCCATCACCCACGGTGACAACTGGGCGGCGGCGCTGGTCGCCCAGCGTGAGCAATGGCGCGCCCTGGGCCTGGACGTCGAGCGCCTGCTACCGGCCGAACGCGCCCAGCGCCTACAGGGCGAAATCCTCACCCCCGCCGAAGTGCAGCGCCTGCAAAATCTGGACGACGAGACCCGCGCCGCGCGCATCAGCCTGACCTTCTCGCTCAAGGAGAGCCTGTTCAAGGCGCTCTACCCGCTGACCCTGACGCGCTTCTATTTCCATGACGCCGAGTTGCTGGAGATCGACCACGACAGCGCACGCCTGCGTCTGCTGATCGACCTGCATCCGGACTGGCGAACGGGCACCGAGCTGGATGGCCAATTCGCGCGGTTCGATAACAAGGTGCTGAGCCTGGTGGCCGTGGCGGCGTGATAGTGCAACACCCCACCATGCGTGGATAACTCGGTGCGCGCGGCGCACCCTACAAAACCACGATACCCCGCACTTCGCCGGTAGGGTGCGCCATGCGCACCGGGCCCAACACACAATCGTGCCCTACTCCCCCTGACGCCGCGGCCACACCAGGCTGAAACGCGCGCCGCCAAGGCTATCGCTGCGGCTGATCTGCGCCCGGCCGCCATGCCAGTAGATGATCCGGCGCACGATGGATAGGCCCAGGCCATGCCCACCAGAGGCCCGTGTGCGGCTGTCATCGAGGCGCAGGAAGGGGCTGAACAGGCGCTCCCAGGCTTCTTCCGGCACGCCCGGGCCGTCGTCCTCGACGTCGATGCGGCAACGCTTGTAGCCGACCTGGCAGCTGATCAGCACCTTGCCTTCGGCGTAGCGCATGGCGTTGCTGACCAGATTCTGCAGCGCGCGGTGCAAATAGCGCGGCTCGGCCTCGACCCAGCAGGCGCCCTCGGCCTGCACGCTGAGCACCGCACCCGCCTCCACGCGCACCTTGTTGCTCAGCGGCGCCAACTCGTCGATCACCTGATCGATCAGTGCCTTGAGCTCCAACTGCTGGAAATTCAGCGCCGGCGAACCCTGCTCCAGGCGCGCGTAGGTCAGCATCTCGTCGACCAGCTTGTCGAGATCCTGGATGTCACTGTCCATGCCGTCCATGTACTTGCGCCGAGCACTTTCACTCGGTGCATCGGCGATCATCTCCAGGCCGAAGCGCAGCCGCGCCACCGGCGTGCGCAGCTCGTGGGACACCGCGCGTACCAACTCGCGCTGCGTGCTCAGGGAGGTCTGCAGGTGTTCGGCCATGGCGTTGAAGCTGCTGGCCAGACGCCCTACCGAGTCCGCGCCGCGCGTCGGCACGCGCGCATCCAGGCGGCCGCTGGCGATATGCGTGGCTGCGCCCTCGAGCGCACGCAGGCGCTGCTCCAGCGAGCGCACCAGCAGATAGACGATCAAGCCGATCAGGCTCAGGCCCAGCGCGCCGATCAGCACCAGCAGCTGCGGCGGATAGGGGTTCATCTGGTACAGCGGGCCGATTTCCAGTACCCAGGGTGTATCGACAATGCCGGAGAACACATAGATGGAGTCGCCGCCCTTGCCCAGCGCCATCACCGTATCGCCCTCATCGATACGCCGCCGCTGGTCGAGGTCGATGGTGGCGTCCTCCAGGCGTACCAGTTGCAGGTTGAAGCCGAACTGCTTGGCTGCCTTCAGCTCGGCCAGGCGCTGCGGCTGTTCCTCCACCGGGTAACGGATCAGTTCATCGATCAGCAGGTAGTTGGTAGCCCGCGCCAGCTGCTCGCTGATCTGCTGAATCTCACCGGTCAGCAGCAGTGGCTGCTTGCCGTCGAGCAGGCCATAGACCTTGGCCGAGTGCGGCCCAGTCTGCTGCACCAGCACATGGCCGCGCTGCAGCCGGTTGCGCTCGCTGCTCTCCAGCGGCACGTCGCTCAGGGCCTGCAGCTCCAGCGGAATGCCAAGCAGGCGCGACCACACCACCAGGGCGCGCCTGCGCTCCACCTCATTCATCGGCAGCAGGTTGTCCGCCATCAGGCGGAAGGTGCCGCGCGCCAGGCCTTCGCGGTACTGGTCGCCGCGCACCTCGTTGACCAGGTGCAGGGTGCCGACGCCCAGCAGCGCCACCAGCACCAGCGCGGCGAGCATGCCGCCGTAGATACGCAGGAAGATGGAATTCATGGCTGCCCGATCAATCGCGCAGGATCGGCGGCGCATCACCGAACGGCAGCGCCTCGGCGGCCTCGGCGACGAACAGGTAGCCTTTGCTGCGCACCGTCTTGATCATCCGCGGATGCATCGGGTCATCGCCGATCTTCGGTCGGATGCGCGAAATGCGCACGTCGATGGAACGGTCCTGGCCGTCGTACTCGATACCGCGCAGGGAATTGAAAATCTCCTCGCGCGACAGGATGCGCCCGGCATTGGCCGCCAGCAGCCAGAGCAGATCGAACTCGGCGCTGGTCAGCTCGATGCCCTGCTCGCCCAGCCAGGCTTCGCGCATGGCGCTGTCGATAGCCAGCGCACCAAACTGCAGACGTCGCGGCTGACCTTCATCACGCTCGCTTTCGCTGCCCTCACGGCGGCGCAGCAACGCACGGATGCGCGCCAGCAGCACACGCGGGCGCACCGGCTTGCATACGTAGTCATCGGCGCCCATCTCCAGGCCCAACACCTGATCCATGTCGTCGGTACGCGCGGTCAGCATCAGGATCGGTCCCTTATAACCGCTGCGTACCTTGCGGCAGATGCTCAGACCGTCTTCACCAGGCAGCATCAGGTCGAGAATCACCAGGTGCGGCTGCTCGGCGAGAATCCGCGCCGCCGCGCGCGCACCATCGGCTTCGATGGCCACACGCAGGCCGTTGCCCTCCAGATACTCGCGGGTCAACTGCGCCAAGCGCTGGTCATCCTCGACGATCAGAATCTGCCACGCTTCTTGTTCCACACCCATTCCCCTTCGCATAGCGGCAAGCGCCGCAAACACCGTCGCCATTCTAGGGGCTGAGCGCGTCCCGGCGCGAGCGGCAAACCAGCGCTCAAGCCAGGCGCCGGGTTAAGCACAGCACATGCCAAAAGCACTATATATAGTGGTAGTCTGTGCGCCGCCGAACAGCTTCGCCAACTCGCTGAAATCCTTCCCCCAGGGGCGACGAACGGTCATTGGTAGCCAGAGCCAGAGAACACGCGGGCTACGCTGCCAACACCCACAAGGCACTCACAGCTTATCCACAGGCAGTTCTTTTTCTAGCGCCTTGCAATGCCTCCAACAGCGCACTATCTTGTATCCCCATCGCGCAGCACCCACCAGATGTTGGGTTACTGCAGAAAACCGGACACAAAAAGAACGAATCGCGCAAGCCCTTTTCGCAGGGTTTTCCAGGTGTCCCGGCTAACCGTTTCGCCCTAGCCCAGGCCTGGCCTGGGTTACAGCCGCGCAGCAACGCCAGACGTTGCGTGTGAGCTGGTCAGACTGCGGTCTCATCCGCCAGTCGACCACTATATGTAGTAGGCGGGGTGTGGTAATGCCCCGCTGTGACTTATGCGCCAGGACGGCACTTGAAGTCGTGCCTAACCTGCCCGCTCTTGCGACACCCCGTACCCGGCCCCGCTGCCGCGTGCGGTTCAGTTGTTAATGGAATGAACGGCGGACAGGGCACGGTTTCTAATCGTGACGTCCAACCAAAAATTACAGAACACGGAGATCTCCATGCATACCGACACTACTCGCGAGAACCCGCAGGCCGTGGCGCCGCAGGCCGCTGAATCCTCTCAGGATCTGGCTGCCACCGCGCCCGGCCAACTGCGTGTGATCAAGCGCAACGGCACCGTCGTCCCTTACACCGATGACAAGATCACCGTCGCCATCACCAAGGCCTTCCTTGCAGTAGAAGGCGGCACCGCTGCCGCTTCGTCGCGTATCCATGACACCGTCGCGCGCCTGACCGAGCAGGTCACCGCTACCTTCAAGCGTCGCATGCCGTCCGGCGGCACCATCCACATCGAAGAAATTCAGGACCAGGTCGAACTGGCCCTGATGCGCGCCGGCGAGCAGAAAGTCGCCCGCGACTACGTGATCTACCGCGAAGCCCAGGCCAACAAGCGAAAGGCCAGTGCTGGCAGCGAAATCGCCCAGCCGCACCCGAGCATCCGCATCACCACCGCTGGCGGTGAAATGCAGCCGCTGGACATGGGCCGCCTGCAGACCATCATCCGCGAAGCCTGCGAAGGCCTGGCCGAAGTCGATGGTTCGCTGATCGAGCGCGAAACCCTGAAGAACCTGTACGACGGCGTGGCCGAGAAAGACGTCAACACCGCCCTGGTGATGACCGCCCGCACCCTGGTCGAGCGTGAGCCGAACTACAGCTACGTCACCGCTCGCCTGCTGATGGACAACATCCGCGCCGAAGCCCTGAGCTTCCTCAACATCACCGCCAGCGCCACTCACCACGAGATGGCCGACCTGTACGCCAAGGCCCTGCCGGCCTACGTGGAAAAGGGCGCCGAGTTCGAGCTGCTCGACCCGAAACTCAAAGAGTACGACCTGGAGAAGCTGGGCAAGGCGCTGAACCACGAGCGTGACCAGCAGTTCACCTACCTCGGCCTGCAGACCCTGTACGACCGTTACTTCATCCACAAGGACGGCATCCGTTTCGAACTGCCGCAGGTGTTCTTCATGCGCGTGGCCATGGGCCTGGCCATCGAAGAGCCGAAGAACCGCGAAGACCGCGCCATCGAGTTCTACAACCTGCTGTCCTCGTTCGATTACATGGCGTCCACCCCGACCCTGTTCAACGCCGGCACCCTGCGTCCGCAGCTGTCCTCCTGCTACCTGACCACCGTGCCGGACGACCTGTCGGGCATCTACGGCGCCATCCACGACAACGCCATGCTGTCGAAATTCGCCGGCGGTCTGGGTAACGACTGGACCCCGGTGCGCGCGCTGGGCTCCTACATCAAGGGCACCAACGGCAAATCCCAGGGCGTCGTGCCCTTCCTCAAAGTGGTCAACGACACCGCTGTGGCGGTCAACCAGGGCGGCAAGCGCAAGGGCGCGGTCTGCGCCTACCTGGAAACCTGGCACATGGACATCGAGGAATTCCTCGAGCTGCGCAAGAACACTGGTGACGACCGTCGTCGTACCCACGACATGAACACCGCCAACTGGATTCCGGATCTGTTCATGAAGCGCGTCTTCGAAGACGGCAAGTGGACCCTGTTCAGCCCGTCCGAAGTACCGGATCTGCACGACCTGACCGGCAAGGCCTTCGAAGAGCGCTACGAGTACTACGAAGCCCTGATCGAGTACGGCAAGATCAAGCTGTACAAGACCATCCAGGCCAAGGACCTGTGGCGCAAGATGCTCTCGATGCTGTTCGAGACCGGCCACCCATGGCTGACCTTCAAGGACCCGTGCAACCTGCGCAGCCCGCAGCAGCACGTGGGCGTGGTACACAGCTCCAACCTGTGCACCGAGATCACCCTGAACACCAACAAGGACGAGATCGCCGTCTGCAACCTGGGTTCGGTCAACCTGGTCAACCACATCGTCGACGGCAAGCTGGACATCGAGAAACTCGGCCGCACCGTGAAGACCGCTGTGCGCATGCTCGATAACGTCATCGACATCAACTACTACAGCGTCGACCAGGCACGTAACTCCAACTTCAAGCACCGTCCGGTCGGCCTCGGCCTGATGGGCTTCCAGGACGCCCTGTACCTGCAGCACATCGCCTACGGCTCCGACGCCGCCGTCGAGTTCGCCGACAAGTCGATGGAAGCCATCAGCTACTACGCCATCCAGGCTTCCTGTGACCTGGCCGAAGAGCGCGGCGCCTACAGCACCTTCGAAGGCTCGCTGTGGAGCAAAGGCATCCTGCCGCTGGATTCGCAGCAGATCCTGATCGAGGCCCGTGGCCAGAAGTACATCGACGTCGACCTGTCCGAGTCGCTGGACTGGGCACCGATCCGCGAGCGCGTGAAGAAAGGCATTCGTAACTCGAACATCATGGCCATCGCGCCGACCGCGACCATCTCCAACATCATTGGCGTGTCGCAGTCCATCGAGCCGACCTACCAGAACCTGTACGTGAAATCGAACCTCTCCGGCGAATTCACCGTGATCAACCCCTACCTGGTACGCGACCTGAAGAACCGCGGCCTGTGGGACAGCGTCATGGTCAACGACCTGAAGTACTACGACGGTTCCGTGCAGCAGATCGAGCGCATCCCGCAGGATCTGAAAGACCTGTACGCCACCGCGTTCGAAGTGGAAACCAAGTGGATCGTCGACGCTGCCAGCCGTCGCCAGAAATGGATCGACCAGGCTCAGTCGCTGAACCTGTACATCGCCGGCGCCTCGGGCAAGAAGCTGGACGTGACCTACCGCATGGCCTGGTACCGTGGTCTGAAAACCACCTACTACCTCCGTGCCCTGGCCGCCACCAGCACCGAGAAGTCCACCATCAACACCGGCAAGCTCAACGCAGTTTCCGCTGGTGGCGATGAAGGCTTCTCGGCCAAGGCCCAGGCTCCTGCCCAGCAGGCAGCTCCGGCTCCGGCGCCCGTACCAAAAGCCTGCGCCATCGACGAACCCGACTGCGAGGCTTGCCAATAAGGCTTTCGCGTGGATCTGAGCGGCATTCGCGGCGTTACCTGCTAGAGCGGCCCCCATCACGTACATGCGTACGCTCAGGGGCTCCACTCCAGCAGGTGCCTTGCGACTACTCGCTCAGCTGCACGCTCGAAGGGTTGGATAAAAAGCTAGAGCAACACACTGATCAGTCCCCTCTCCTGCTTGCGGGAGAGGGTTAGGGAGAGGGAGAAGGAAGGCTTTTTGTAGGAGCGGCTTCAGCCGCGAAGCTCGCGGATAAATCCGCTCCTACAGAGCCCTCCTCCCCACCAAATTCCCGCCCCTCCTCCTCCGGGTCGAGGGGCAACGGTCAGCCAGCAATCCACCGCCTGCTGACCAGCGGTACCCGTTTACCCTTGCGCGCATCACGCAACGGAACATAATTCAAATTATCTGTATATCCATACAGGCCGGTTTATTCGCCGGCCCTCACGCAGGAGCCAAGCCATGCTGAGCTGGGATGAATTCGACAAGGAAGACGGCGCAGAAGCAGCCGCCGCAAGCAACGCCAACGCACAAAGCGCCGGCACCAATTTCGACAAGCTCGACAGCGAAGCTGCCGGCTCGGTCGAGCAGGCCCGCGCCGTCGACGCCAACGACTCCGACGCCGTCGCCCGCGCCAAGAAAGCCCTGAACGACCTCGACATCCAGGAAGGCCTGGACGACCTCGAAGGCGCCTCCGCGCGCGTACAGGTCGGCGACAAGCAGATGATCAACGCCCGCGCCGACCTCAACCAGCTCGTACCCTTCAAGTACGACTGGGCCTGGCAGAAGTATCTGGATGGTTGCGCCAACCACTGGATGCCGCAGGAAGTGAACATGAACGCCGACATCGCCCTGTGGAAATCCACAGACGGTCTCAGCGAAGACGAGCGCCGCATCGTCATGCGCAACCTCGGCTTCTTCTCCACCGCCGACAGCCTGGTTGCCAACAACCTGGTACTGGCCGTGTACCGCCTGATCACCAACCCCGAGTGCCGTCAGTACATCCTGCGCCAGGCCTTCGAGGAAGCGATCCACACCCACGCCTACCAGTACTGCATCGAGTCGCTGGGCATGGATGAAGGCGAGATCTTCAACATGTACCACGAGATCCCGAGCGTCGCGAAGAAAGCCTCCTGGGGCCTCAAGTACACCCGTTCGATCTCCGATCCCAAGTTCGAAACCGGCACCCCGGAAACCGACCGCCAGTTCCTGCGCAACCTGATCGCCTACTACTGCGTACTGGAAGGCATCTTCTTCTACTGCGGCTTCACCCAAATCCTCTCCATGGGCCGCCGCAACAAGATGACCGGCACCGCCGAGCAGTTCCAGTACATCCTGCGTGACGAGTCCATGCACCTGAACTTCGGCATCGACGTGATCAACCAGATCAAGATCGAGAACCCGCACCTGTGGGATGCCCAGATGAAGGACGAAGCGACCCAGATGATCCTGCAGGGCACCCAGCTGGAGATCGAATACGCGCGTGACACCATGCCGCGCGGCGTACTGGGCATGAACGCCGCGATGATGGAGGACTACCTCAAATTCATCGCCAACCGCCGCCTGACCCAGATCGGTCTGAAGGAAGAGTACCCAGGTACTACCAACCCGTTCCCGTGGATGAGCGAGATCATGGACCTGAAGAAGGAGAAGAACTTCTTCGAGACCCGCGTGATCGAGTATCAGACTGGTGGGGCGTTGAGCTGGGATTGATGGCTCGCTGACATCAGAGTAGATTGACCCTACACCTGCCAGGGATGTTGGGGTTAAAACGAAAATAAAGAACCTCGCCTAGTGCGGGGTTTTTTATAGAGAAAATAATATGAAATATCGTGAAAGCCAGCTAGATAAAGATCTTAGAAAATGGTTCCAGAATGATAATTCATGCGCAAACCTGAAGAGTATCTCTATTTCCAAAGGTTCTATTCGCGCCCTATCAGAGTTACTAATCCAAATTAGCTACCCAATAACAGCTATTGCGGGAAAGAACGGCTCTGGAAAATCAACAATCCTTGCCCTAGCCTGCTGCGCTTTTCATAACGAAAGTAAATTCTCTATCCCAGGCAAGACTAGAAACTACTACACCTACGCAGATTTCTTCATACAGCACAAAGAGGAAATTCCGCCGCAAGGAATCGAAATTTTCTACGGCATTTTTCACAACAATTGGACACCAACAAAGGTGGTTCCAGAGGGCGTAGGCCTTGCCTACCAAAAAAGATCTAAGACAAAGGGTGGAAAATGGAATGACTACGCTCTACGGGTTAATAGAAACGTAGTTTTCATTGGAATAGGCCGAATAGTCCCTCACAGCGAGAAAAGCCAATCAAAAAGCTACAACAGATACTTCAAAGATTCCGAACTCAAGGGCTGGGAAGACAAAGTAAAAGACTCTGTCGGCTATATCTTAAGAAAAAGCTACGACTCTTTTAAAATTGCACGCCACACAAAATATAGACTACCTATAGCTAAAACAAATGAAATAACCTATTCCGGATTCAACATGGGAGCAGGCGAAAATGCTCTCTTTGAAATTTTCACAACCGTACACTCATGCCCACCTGGCACACTATTTGTCATAGATGAAATTGAGCTGGGACTACATGTAGAAGCTCAAAAAAGATTTATCTCAAAACTAAAAGAGCTTTGCCTAGAAAAGAAGGCACAGATAGTTTGCACAACTCACTCAAAAGAAATATTTGAATGCTTACCTGAAGAGGCACGTCTCTTCATTGAGCGAATAAATAACAAAACCCTTGTCACTCAGGGCATATCACCTGAATTTGCATTCCATAAACTTAGCGCCGAAAACCATCAAGAGCTAGATATCTTTGTGGAGGACGACGTAGCAAACTCTCTTATAACTCACGCTATACCTGCGGAAATACGCGCTCGCTGTAACATAGAGACAATTGGCTCAGCGACAGCCTTATGCGTCCAACTAGCAGCTCTATACAATAGAAAAACAAAAAAGAAAACCTTAATATTATTCGATGCCGACCAGAAAGCCCTAGAGAACAACAACAGGAATCACACAAAAAACACATCACAGAAGCCTGACGAAAAATTTGAAGAGTGGTTTAACAAGCACATAGTTTACCTACCGGGCAACACTTGGCCCGAAGCATGGATACTGCAAAAGTCTAAGGAAAGCATCCACGCCCTAGCAGAAAACCTGAATATATCTCCTGACAATTTATCCGACATTCTCGAAGCCGGAGAGAAAGCGGGAAAACACAATGAATTCTACGAAATAGGTAAACTTGTCGGGCTAAACAGAGATCTATGTCTTAACAACTTCTCGCTACACATTACAAGAAGCCACAAAGCAGATTTTGAACCCATCATTAAGAAAATAACTGAAATCCTCAAGGTATAACCTAAGAACAATCGGGGACAGACTACGATTTACCGCCGCCACCCATGCCCCTTTTCGCCCTTACGGCGAGTCACTTTCTCTTTGCTCGCGCGAAAGAGAAAGTAACCAAAGAGAAAGCGCGCCCGGCATCCGGGTTTCGCTGCGCTCAACTCCCCTCGCTCCGGCGCTGTTCCGAGGGTCGTCACGGAGGGCCATCCCTGGCCCATCGTTCCTCGTTTGGCATCCATGCCAAACGCCCCTCTCCACAGCACCTCCGCTCGGCCTCCTGACGGGATTCGGGGCTCGCGGCGTTTGAACGTTTTGTGGAAGGCAGAGCAAAAAAGCAAAAGCAGAGCTTAGAGCGAGAGCATTGCGGCCAAGCCGCAATGCTCTCGCTCTGTTTGGTGCTGGATCGCCGATCTCACAGACGACGTCAGACGCACCGTCAGGAGGCCGAGTGGAATCGTTGTGTAAGGGGTTGAGCGGCATGGATGCCGCGAGAGCCGCGATGGGCCAGGGATGGCCCTTCGTCGGTGGGCCGCATCCGGTCGGGCCCTTGGAACGACGATGGAGCGAGGGAACCCGACGAAGTCGGGCCGGATGGTAGGGGCAAGACCTCTTGGTTACTTCTGGGGCGTTTGCCAGAAGTGACCCGCCGTAAGGGCGGAACCGGTATTCAAGTCACCACATCTGCGGCGAGTTCACTCAGTAGCGAGTAGCCGGACAATCGCTGGTGGTGGATGAAAAAAGCGTCATCCACCCTACGCCTGCCGGCAACGCTGAAGCTATCGAGCTGCCATGGTTGTTGATAGAAAAACACTGCAGCACACTGCCCCTTCATCGTAAGGAGACGACACCAAATGCCGGACACACCCAGCCCAATCCCCTTGATCATCCTCGACGTTCAGGACGCCATCGATCAGCCCGTCTGGAATGACAAAAGTCATCCCGATTACCTGGCCGTCATCCGACGCCTCCTGCAATTCTGGCGCTCGAATGGCTGGCCCGTCCTTCACGTAAAGCACGATGAAAAGACGCCCACCTCCAGCTATTACCTTCACGGCCCCTGGAATGGCATCAAACGGGAAGTCGCGCCGATAGAAGACGAAGCCGTCATCATCAAGCATGAAAACTGCGCGTTCATAGGCACCCAGTTGGATGCCACGCTGAAGGGAATGAACGCAAATCGCATCGTACTGACGGGCGTTGTGATTCACAACAGCATGGATGCCACCATCCGCGCAGGCAAAGCGCTCGGGTACAGCATCATCCTCCCGTCAGATGCCACGACTGCCGTACCTGTAACAGGGCCAGGTGGAACCCGCTGGGAAGCCTCGACCATATACGAGCTGACCCTGGCCATACTGGGCGCCGAATATGCTGAGGTCATGTCATCAGAAGATGTGATTGCAAGGCTTAGTAAGTAGCCCGGATAACCGCTGACGGTGGATGAAAAAAGCGTCATCCACCCTACTGACCTTTAACTTTCTTCTTGGCAATCACCTTCATCCGCGCTGCCGCCTTCTGCACGGTAGCCATCTTCTCGGGCCGTTTCATGCCCCGCCATTTGCGGATTTCCTCACGCGTGCGCCCACAGCTGACGCACAGCTCACTGTTGAGCTGGCACAGCGACACGCAGGGGTTCTAAATGTCCTTGGCCACGCTTGCCCCTTGCCGGTCGTTCTACCGAGAACGCCACGTGGTCGGCGATGCTGGAAACGCTGATGCCCACCTCATCGAAAGCAGCCAATGTCAGCGCCCGCATTCTCGCCTTGTCGGCGCAGGCAAGTGCACGCGCCTTGTTCGCTTCGCTGTCGAACATCCAGGTCACCACAAGGCTCTGCGGAAACTGCTCGTAGTTCACATCATGGGTCAGCCACTGGAAGCCGACGATTTCGCTTTTCGCCGTTTCACAGGCAAGGGTCAGGGTGCGGATCAGTTCGCGCTCCACAGCTGAGTATTTTCGTTTCGGCGATGGCACAAGGTTCTTCCGGGTCAGCGTTCGGTGCGTCGTCATATTACCCGAGGCGAGCAGTGGCAATCGCGACGCCCGAGCAAAGCGGCTCACGGGTTACAATCCAGGCCCACTCGCCCAGCGGAGCCCTCCTGCCGATGTTCACCCTTTCCCACCTCAGCAGCCCGCCGCCCGAGTCACTGAAGAGCCAAGTGCAGCAGATGGTGGTGGACTACTTCGCCGATGTCAGCGCAGTACCGCTGCTGCCAAGCAATCCGCTGTATCAGCTGTACCAGTACGTGATCGGCTATGAGCTGCATCTGCACCTGCAGACCATGAACGGCGATGCCGAAGGCCCCGTGCAGTTGCTACTGGCGCTGGACGATGAAGACCCGGCCCGTGTGCTGGGGTTTGCCCTGTATCTGCCGAGCCCGGACGATGCTGCCGCATGCACCCTCGCCTATCTGGCGGTGCATAGCGAGCATCGCGCTCAGGGCATCGGCCGGGCGCTGCTGCAACGCGTGCTGGAGCGACGCCCGCACCTGGAGCTGGCCTGCGTGGCAGACAAGGTGCCGCTGTTCGAGGCCCTTGGCTTGCAGGTGCTGGCCACTCAGGGTGCGCTGGTGGTGATGAACAGCCGCGACTACCGCTCCAGCGGCATGGTCGCGGTCGCCGACCTGGCGCCGGTGTTTGCCTCCACCGAGGTCAGGCAGATTCACGCCTACCTGCTCAAGCAGCACGGCCAGCGAGCCATGCAACAGGCGGAAAAACAGCGTGACGCGCACCTCGATGCACTCGCGCTCCAGGCTCAGCAACTGGTCGACGAGCGCCTGCCCTCGCGCGCGTTGCATTGAGGCGATGCCCCACGCTAGCCGTGGGGTTTCACGAAACGCCGATTGCAATCACCTGTGGCGGTCAGCCGACACCACGCATGCACACGCGCAGTTGGCGGACGTTGAACGCCCGCCAACGCGGATAAAGCATTACGACAAGGCTCTCGCCCGGTCAGAACGAATAGCGGGCGCTGATGGCGGCCCATCTAGAGGCATGGAAACGACCATCAGCGAACCAACGGGCATCCCCCTGCATCAAGCAATGGCCATGGGTCCCACTCAGTTGGATACCTGCTCGAGGAATATCAGCTGCAATGGCTCGCTGAGCAGTTCATCAGCGGTGGCGGCAAACGCCTGAAAATAGGGCGTTGCAAAATGCGCATCCAGGGCCGCCTGATCCTTGAAGGCTTCACGCATGTAGAAGGTGCCCGGCTCATCACGCATTTCGAACAGCACGTAATCAAGGTTGCCCGGTTCGGCCCGCGTAGGTTCTATCAGGCGCAGCAAGCCTTCTTTCAGTTCCTGTTGCTTACCGGGTTTGGCCTTGAGTACGGCAAGGGATACCAATGGTTTGCTCATGGTGTTAACTCGTTCGATGGGTTGGCTTGCGCACCCGGCAAGGGCAGTGAACAGCAGCACGCACAGCCAAAGACTCGGGTGTTTGATCATGGGTTTCATCGTCATCACTCTTTGTGGAGTGGGGTCATCCTTGTCCATTCAATCGAAAAGAAACACCGACAGAACGCGCTAATACTTTCTTCGACCTATTGAAAATGAAGCACCCTGACTGGCCACTGGCGATTGCTACCTGAACACGCCACGACGCACTATCAGCCAAGCCATTCGTTCTCCGCTGCGAACAAGGAAGCTCCATGCGCATCGCCCTCGTCCTACTGCTGTTGCTGTGCCATTGCGTGCACGCTACCGAGACCGTCAACGACGTCACCGGCATGAACCCCATCCAAGTGGCGCAGGTATTGGTGCCCACCGAACTGGAGCAGATCGTCACGGCCGTTAGCGGGCATGCCGGCCCCATCGCCATTGGCGGCGGGCGCTACAGCATGGGCGGGCAAACCGCCACCGAGCAGGCCCTGCAACTGGACATGCGCCAGTTCAACCAGGTGCTGGAGTTTTCCGCAGAACGCCGGGAGATTCGTGTGCAGGCCGGCATCACCTGGCGCGAGATACTGGAGTACATCGACCCGCACGGCCTGTCGCCGCAGATCATGCAGTCCTACGCCAACTTCACCGTCGGCGGCGCGCTGAGCGTCAACGCCCATGGCCGTTACGTCGGCCAGGGGCCGTTGGTACTCGGCGTTCGCTCGCTTCGCCTGGTGCTGGCCGACGGTCAGCTGGTGGATGCCAGCCCGACGCACAACAGCGAGCTGTTCCATGGCGCCATCGGCGGTTACGGCGGGCTGGGCGTCATTGTCGAGGCCACCCTGCCGCTGGTGGAGAACAGCAAGCTGGTGCGTCAGACGCAGCTCTTGCCGCTCGGCGACTACGCGCAGTTCTTCGCCAGCCAGGTCGTCGATAACCCGGACATGGTGATGCACAACGGCATTCTCTACACCGACGACTACGACAGCGTTCGTGCCGTGTCCTACCTGCGTACGGATGCGCCGCTGACCGTCACCGCACGCCTGGTACCGCTGGACCGCGACTACAAGGCCATGCGCGCCGCGCTGGCAGTGGCCAGCAGCAATGGCGGCGCAAAGGTGCGCGAAAGCGTCGTCGACCCGTTGCTGCTCAAACGACCGCAAGTGCAGTGGCGCAACCATGAGGCCAGCCTGGATGTGCGCGAACTGCAGCCAATTTCCGGCACCGACTACAGCTATGTGCTGCAGGAATATTTCGTGCCCGAAGCCCAGTTGGAGCCCTTTGTCGCGGGCATGAGAGACGTGCTCAAAGCGCACAAGGTCAAGGTCGCCAATATCTCCATCCGCCATGCCAAAGCCGACCCGGGTACGCTGCTGGCCTGGGCCCGCGAAGACACCTTCGCGCTGGTGATCTACTACCGCCAGGGCGTCTCACCCAGCGAGCGCGCCGCCGTAGGCGACTGGACACGACAGCTGATCGACCTCGCCATCGCCCACCAGGGCAGCTACTACCTGCCCTATCAAATCCACGCCAGCCGGGAGCAGTTCCTTGCCGCCTACCCTCGCGCCGAGGAGTTCTTCGCGCTGAAAAAGCGCGTCGACCCAACCAACAAATTCCGCAATAAGCTGTGGGATGCCTATTACCTTCAGCTCAGTGGCCACTGATTAAAATCGCGGTTCAACGCCCGCTGAACTTCACCTCGAAATAACGGATGCCATCGCATGTATTACCCACGGGAAGAAAAAAGAGACTTTCTCACCACGCTCTCTACCCTGTCGCTGATCGCGATCGTGCCCCTCGCCATTCTCGCGCTGATGAGCAACCACGGCGCGACCGCGCTCTTCATGCTGATCGGCAATCAGCAGGCACAAGCCCGCATTACCGAGATATACAACACGCCCAACCCCGACCTGAACATAATCACTTACCGCTATGACGCCGACGGCACAGCGTTCACGGATACCTACACCCAGAACAGGCAATACGACCCTGCTTCGTACGCCATCAACGACAAGATTCCGGTGATCTACTCCACATGGGCGCCGTCGATCAAGATGACGCAAGCCGCTTACGACTCCAGCGATGCAGATGCCAAGGTCTTCATGGGCTGTTCGACGGCGATCCTGCTGCTACTCGGCCTGTCGTTCTTTGCCTTGATGCGACAGAGAAAGCATGCCGCAGAGGATGTTTATTATTGAGCGCTCATGAGTTCCGCTGTCTGGCATTAACCAGGTCACAGGGCGACTCCCATGCAGCCGCATGGGAGACAGCTGGAAAGCCCGGAATCAAAACCTGCCAAGCCAGTACTGCGGACGGCGGCTGTGATGGGCAACGGCCAGAATCTGGAAGCCGTCAGGCCTTGGCCGGTAAATGATCGATAGCGGAAAACGCCGAAGGGGGACGCTGCGAATATCTGGTTCAAGTTCAATCCGCCAGGCCATGGGTGACTCACCAATCAATGTGGCCAAGGCCTGAAACTCGTTGATCAATGCCCCACCCAATCCAGGAACCTTCGATTCGTAATAACCGACTGACTCCAGAAACTCGGCTTCCGCTGCCGGGTGGAAAAAATACTTCATCGAATCAGGGCTCTGGCCTTCTTCATGACCTCGTCACCCGGCACTGCCTGAATCGAGCCGCTATCGAGCTCTTGTGCGCGTCGCTGCGCTTCAAGCAACCAGTCTGATCGCAGTTCGTCTTCCGAAGGGTCATCCAGACTCAAGACCAGACGCTGGATCAGCTGTGCCCGCTCCTTCTTGGAAAGATGCAGGGCTTCATCCTCGATCTTCTGCAGATCCATGGTTTCACCTCTCGCTTGTGTACCAGCAAATCTTGGCACGGATGCCTGGCGGGTGCCATGGCTGTGGCCCTTAGACAGTCGTCACACCGAACACAACCCACCCGGCACCGCCATGATCCACTCCCGCACCGCGAGAATGGTCGGGTCATTTATGCGGCTCTCCGGGTACACCAGAAAGAATGGCTTGCCTTCCAGTTCCGGGCCGAAGGGCTGCACCAGTCGTCCCTCTCTCAGCTCATCCTCGATCAGTTGCCGACTCATCAGCGCCACGCCCTGGGCGCCGACGGCCGCCGAGACGGCGTGGGTTTCGTCGGAGAACACCAACCCGGCACTGACATCCAGCCCCGGCACCTGAGCCTGTTTCTGCCAGACGGCCCAGTCCATCGGCGAGGAGATCGCTGCCTGGTTACGAAAATGAATCAGCGTATGCCTGGGCAGCTCAGTCGCATCGTGCAGCCCCAGCAACGGGCTGCAGGCCGGGACGAAGGTGTTGTCGAAGAGTTTTTCCGCCACCAGGCCGGGCCAGCGACCGTCGCCGTAGCGAATGGCGATATCTGCCGTGACACCATCGAGCGCCACCGGCTCGTGCGAGGCGTGGATACGCAGGTCGATATTGGGATGGGAGTCGCGCAGCATGCATACCCAGGACAGCAGCCAGCGCACGGCCACTGCCGGCGTGGTGCTGAGGGTAATGGCCTGTCGGCTGGGCGTCGCGCTGAGGCGTTCGACCGCGGCGCCGATGCTGTCGAAGGCGCTTTCCAGCACCTGCTGCAGTTCACGTCCGGCCATGGTCAGTTCCAGCTGCCGCGGCTTGCGCACGAACAGCGCGACACCGAGGGATTCTTCCAGCGCGCGAATCTGGTGACTGATCGCTGTGGCGGTAACGGAAAGCTCTTCCGCGGCCTGCTTGGCGCTTTCGTGGCGTGCGGCCGCCTCGAAGGCGCGCAAGGCGGAAAGCGGAGGGAGTCGGCGCCGGCTCATGCCTGAATTTTCCTCATCCATTGCGAAAAATATTGATCGTTTGTCGCCCGATTGGGGCGACCTTAGCCTGAGTCTGCTGCCAATCACAGGTGAATTCAAATTCAAGCAGGAGACCCATCATGACCCATATTCTGCATCTCGACGCCAGCGCCCGCCCCGGCCTCGCCGGCAAGGATCAGCACGGTTCGCACAGCCGCAATCTCAGCCATCGCTTCATCAGCCGGTGGCAGGCGCGCCGCCCGCAGGATGTCGTTACCTACCGCGACATCGGCCAGAATCCGCCCTCGATCATCAGCCATGACTGGATCGCCTCATCCTTCACGCCCGAGCCGAAACGCGAGGCATGGATGCACGACACCCTGGCCGAAAGCGATCGCCTGGTGGATGAACTGATCGCCGCCGACGTGCTGGTGATCGGCACGCCGCTCTACAACTTCGGCATGCCCGCCGCGCTCAAGGCGTGGATTGACCAGGTAGTACGCCCCGGCCGCACGGTGGACGTGGATGAAAGCAACCCGCTCGATCCCTATGTACCCAGGCTGGCCGACCGGCCGCGCCATGCGGTGATCCTCACGGCGCGCGGCGGCGTCGGTTTCGATGTGGGCGGAGAAATGGCGCATATGAACCATCTGGAGCCGAACCTGATCACCGCACTCGGCTTCATCGGCATCACCCGCGTGCACCAGGTTGCCATCGAGGGTCAGGAAGTCGGCGGTGAACTGCTCGCCGAATCCGTCAAACAGGCCTTGGGCAACGTCGATGCGCTGGTGGCCGAGCTGCAGCGTGCATTGCAAGCCGAGCGCGTCGAAGAGCCGGCGTGAGGCAATGGCCAGCCTGAGGATGACGCTGCCTCGCCTCAGCGCTTGGTGCAGGCAAACAGCGCGTTGCCGGAGCTGCCATCCCACGGCGCCAGACGCTGATAATCGTGCTCCAGCACCTGCACCTCGAAGTACGGCGCCAGCAGGCTCTGCAGCTCGGCGAAGTTCACCGCCACCATCGGGTGTTCGTCGTGCCAGACCTCGGTCTGCTCGGCGAGGGTGCGTTCGATGCGCAGGCGCAGCGCCTGCTGTTCGCCGTCACCGCGGTAGTACCAGCCGGAGCTGAAGCGGAACTGCCCTTCGGCATGCCGCGTGCTGTGGGAAACGAACGAGGCATTGTCGATGCGCAGCTTGTCCACGGCGTTGAAGCAGAACACACCGCCAGCCGCCAGGGCGCCGTGCACGCTGGCGATACAGGCCTTGAGCCGCTCGATGCTGGCGCTGTAGTGGATGGAGTAGAGAAAGCAGGTGATCAGGTCCAGCGGCTCGTCGACCTGAAAACCGCACATGTCCTGCTGGGCAAAGCGTGCCTCGGGGCAGCGCTGGGCGGCGCGGTCGAGCATCGGCTGGTTGATGTCCAGGCCGCTGCTGACATAGCCGGCATCGAGAAAATGGCGCACATGCGGGCCGGTACCGCAGGCCAGATCGAGGTGGCGCCTACCGCCGTTGCCGAACAGCTGTTGCAGGCGCTGCACGCAATGACTCTGCGCGGCGTAGTCGATGTCTGCGCACATCAGATCGTAGTAACCCGACAGGTCGGTATAGAGGGCATTGCCGGACATGGTGACAGGGGCGCGAAGACGAAGGGCGCGCATCATAGCTCAGGCTGCGAATGGGCAGAATCACTATCGCTGCCGTCGATATGCCGGCGGTCTGGTCGAGCCCGACGCTCACCATGAACGGGCCCCAGCGACGCTTATGAAACAGCTGGAAGCCTTCTATCGCGGGGCTTTCGCCAGCTATCAGCCGCATCGATGTTCACCATCAAGCCAATGAAGTTCTCTGAAAAAATCCAGTGCGTAACATCTGCTCCATACCCAACCACAACCCCCTGGAGCACCACATCATGAAACGCCAACTCATCCTCAGCTTTGCTTTCTCCGTACTGGCAGCCAACGTATTTGCCGCTTCTTCCGCTCAACCTGTAGTCGCCGAAGGTGGCTCGGATCGTCTGATCGAAAACCGCGTTGCCGAAGGTGGTTCCGACCGTCTGATCGAAAACCGCGTTGCCGAAGGTGGTTCCGACCGTCTGATCGAGAACCGCGTCGCCGAAGGCGGCTCTGATCGCCTGATCGAAAACCGCGTTGCCGAAGGTGGCTCTGATCGCCTGATCGAAAACCGCGTTGCCGAAGGTGGCTCCGATCGCCTGATCGAAAACCGCGTTGCCGAAGGTGGCTCCGATCGCCTAATCGAAAACCGCGTTGCCGAAGGTGGCTCCGATCGCCTGATCGAAAACCGCACCGCCTGACACCTTCCCTATGACCTGATCGAGAACGTCGTATGACTCGATGGCAAGCGCAGCCCCACAAGGCCGGCCTGATAAGCCGGCCTTGGTTTTTTCAGGAATAGAAAGCACCGCGCACTGCGCGAATGAGCAGCCCCGTGTCGACCCCAGGCAATCGACCGCCCCGCCCCCGCTTTATGGTGAACGCCCCTTTGATCACTCACCGGAGCGCCCCATGGCCAACAAACCGATCACCGTTCTGCGCGATACCCAGCCGATGCCCGTCGTCGATGCCTGCAAGTGGGAGCGCATCGAAGGTGACCCGCACACCGTCAACCTCAATGCCTACACCTCCGAAGACGGCAGCAAGATCATGGGCACCTGGATCTGCACGCCCGGCAAATGGCGCGTGGAGTACGTGAAGTGGGAGTACTGCCACTTCCAGGAAGGCTACTGCATCATCACCCCGGACGGCATGGAGCCGATTCACCTCAAGGCTGGCGACATCTTCGTCGTCGAACCCGGCATGAAAGGCACCTGGGAAGTGGTGGAAACGGTGCGTAAGTACTTCGTGTTCGCCTGACGCTGAGCTGACAGCGGCGCACCGGCTTGAAAAGCGCAGGAACTTGGCCTATTCACAACGGTCAGTGCTGCGCCGCCGACCTGGCGGTTCCCTCATCACGGACGGCCCACAAGGCCTTTCAGCAAGGAATCATCATGAACCGACTCAAACTGCCGCTGCTCTCCCTCGCCTGCGCCCTGCCGCTGGCCGCCTGCGCCGCCACCCCGGAGGCACTCAAGCCCTACCCCGCCGCTGCCGACGGCTATAACCGCCATGTGATCGAGCTGCCGGCGCAAGCCAATGAAGCCGAGCACAGAGTTGAGATCATCGCCGGCAAGACCCTGGAAGTGGATTGCAACCAGCAACGCCTGGGTGGTCAGTGGCAGGAAAAGACCGTGGAAGGCTGGGGCTACAGCTACTACGAGCTGGGCCAGGTCGGCCCGGCCATGAGCACGCTGATGGCCTGCCCGGACGGCAACCGCAAGCAGGCCTTCGTGCGCGTTGGCGGTGAACCGCAACTGGTGCGCTACAACAGCAAGCTGCCGCTGGTGATCTACGCGCCGAAGGATGTCGAAGTGCGCTACCGCGTGTGGTCTGCAGCCGCCGAAACCAGCACCGCACCGCGTCAGTAAGCCCTCCCCGACATGCCAGCCCCTCGGGGCTGGTGTTTCAATCGAGTAACACCCATGAAAAAGGCTCTAGATAGCGGTTATGGGACTGGCTGCAGCGATAGGCACAGCTATGCTCAAGGAGCACTTTTCATCAGCCATCACTGCAGCGTTCGTACGTATCGGAGTTGCCATGGACATAGAGAGTCTGTTCGCCCAACTGCACACCCTGCCCAGCATTCCCAAGGTTGCGCAGGATCTGATCCAACAGTTCGACAACCCTGCCTCCAGCCTGGAAAGCGTGGCGCGCAATATCGAGCGCGACCCGGTCATCGCCGCCAAGGTGCTGCGCCTGGCCAACTCGCCACGTTTTCGCGGGGCCCGTGAAGCAGTGAGCGTCGAGGACGCCGCCATGCGCCTGGGCTTCAACACCCTGCGCACGCTGGTGCTGGCCTCGGCGATGACGGGCGCGTTTCAGGTCGATACCGGCTTCGACCTCAAGGGTTTCTGGATTCGCAGCTTTCGCGTCGCCAGTATCGCCCGCAGCCTGGCCAAGCAGCTGAAGCTGGACACCGACGCCGCCTTCACCTGCGGCATGATGCACAACATCGGCGAATTGCTGATCCAGACCGGCGCGCCGGATTTCGCCCGGCGCATGAACCGTCATCCGAAACGTGAAGCCGCGGCCCACGCCGCCGAGGAAACCCTGCAACTGGGCTTCGGCTACCCGGAAGTGGGCGCTGAACTGGCGCGCCGCTGGCAGCTGCCGGCGCTTATCCAGCACGCAATCGCCTATCAGGCACGTCCGACTCAGGCGACCAGTGACGGCCGCTACGCGCGCCTGGTCGCACAGTCGGTAATCGTCGCGGAGACCATCGAGATGGACGGCGTCAGCGAACAGGCACGGCAGAGCCTGGAAGGCCCATTGTTCGAGGAAGTCGATCTGAACAAGCTGTTCGAAGCCTTGCCAGCGGTGCTGGAAGCAGACAAGGCGTTTGCCGAACTGCTGGGCTGAATAAAGAGCCTGTTCAACGTCCTGCGAGCCAGAGCTTTGAGCAGGTTCTTGGATGCGGCCCTGAAAACACCAGGTGATCTGCCTCGAGTCAGCGCCGGGCAAACCTTGCCGGAAGGAAATTGACAACCACAACCACGACTGACTCCAGCCTGATCCTTAGCCTGGCTTCTTGCCGGAGTCAGCCTTGGCCGCGATGGCCAGCGCCATGACGACCTCTCGCACGACCTTGCGCTGCGCAGCAGGCAGAGCCAGAAAGGCCTCGATCACCTCACGTTCCTGATAGAACTTGGGATCTTCCCAACGGCCACGCTGCTCGCGTACGGCAGCACCGGCCTGTTCGCCAAAGCGCAGTACCTGCGGTTCGATACGTAGCCACTCGGCAAGCACCTGCAATTTGTCCTGCGACGGTATCGCCTCGCCACGCAACCAGCGGGAAACCGCCTGAAAGGTCACGGAACGGCCCCAGTAACGCGAATTGAACTCGCGCTCGAGCACGGCGGGGCGATCTGGATATCCAGCCGCAATCATGGCGCTACGCAGGCGCTGGGCGAATTCGGTTTTTTCGATCATGGACGCGGACGTTAAATTCCGCTTCCATGCTTGATTGAACAGTCAGTTGTATATTAAATGAAATTCATGGTTTCATCGCATTCGACAGGCCGTTGTTTCATGCACTAGGGAGGGCGCCATGACCAGTCCGATCAACCCCATCTTCGAAGACATTCGTCTCACCGTGCAGCGCGCCGCCGATGGCCGTTTCTGGTTCGTCGCGCAGACCGTTTGCCAGGCCCTGGAACTGGCCGACGAACAAGCCGCCCTGCTGCTTCACTGTCGACCGGAGGGCATTCTTTTCGGCAATGAGGAAACGCCTCAAGCCATGATCGACCTGGAGAACCTGCTACGCCTGAGCCTGAGCAGCACCAGCCCACGCGCTGAACGTCTGCGCAGCTGGCTCTGCCAAGTCCTGCTGCCGCACCTGTTCAGCAGCTCCAGCCTGCCCAGCTATCGACAGCTGAACACGGCAAACAAACGCCTGCGCGTACTCAAGTGGCACGACGACTGGTGGATGTCGATGAATGACGTGATGCAGGTTTTCGGCACTCGGCCGGAGCTGTTGGCCATGAGCGAGGACCCGTGCTGCAGTTGAGCACGACAGCGGGGCTCGCTCGCCAGGCATGCTGACAGCGACCGGTCAGCGCATGCAGCACTGCTTGTATTTCTTGCCGCTGCCGCAGCTGCATGGGTCGTTGCGCCCGACCTTGGCTTCCTCGCGGCGTACCGGCAGCAGCGGGTCCAGATTCTGCTGCCAGTACTCGTAAAGCTCGACGGCGGCCGGTTCCAGCATCGCTGTGCTGGCTTCGTATTCGGCATCGGTCATGGCCTTGAGCGTCTCGCTGCCGCTTTCGTCACCGTGCAGAGTGATCAGCGCCAGGGCCGCCTGCGCCGACTCGGGCAGCGCGTGCTCCAGCCAACCGGCAACCGCCGCACCGCGCAGGTAACCCGCACACCACTCGGAGACAATCAGCTTCTCGCCCTTGCCGTTGTTGTCAGCCAGGAAGATCGCCTCATAGTCATCTGGCTCCTCGCTGAGCATGTAGGCCGCCTCGCTCATCAGTTCGACGGCCAACTTCATGAAACGCTCACCATCCTTGTCGCTCGGCCATTGCGGCGGCTGGTCGGCCCAGATTGCCGAATACCAGACGGCAGGCGCGACCTGGCGCGGGCTGGAGACGATGGCGGCGAAATAACCGTCCAGCTCGCTGGCGGACAGGATCGAGTCATCGTTGCCGTACTTGAGCAGCCACTGATCGAGCTTCTCCAACCCTCTGTTGTCCATCGCCACGCCTCCGCCTGAAAAAGGCCGCTACTGTACCGCCATCGGTGCGTATTACCAGCCGTCCGGCATCTGGCGAGTGCCCACAGGCCGTCAGCCCGGTACAATGCGCGCCTTGCCCGTGTGCCAGCCTGATAAAAGAAAACACCATGTCCTTGCCCAAGAACCAACTGGAACTGCTCAGCCCTGCGCGTGACGTCGAGATCGCCCGCGAGGCCATTCTGCATGGCGCCGACGCCGTCTATATCGGCGGCCCGAGCTTCGGCGCGCGGCACAATGCCTGCAACGAAGTGAGCGATATCGCCAGGCTGGTGGAGTTCGCCCGCCACTATCACGCGCGGGTGTTCACCACGATCAACACCATCCTGCATGACGATGAGCTGGAGCCGGCGCGCGCGCTGATCCACCAGCTCTACGACGCGGGCGTGGATGCGCTGATCGTGCAGGACATGGGCGTGATGGAGCTGGACATTCCACCTATCGAGCTGCATGCCAGCACCCAGACCGACATCCGCACCCTTGAGCGGGCCAAGTTTCTCGACCAGGCCGGCTTCTCCCAGCTGGTGCTGGCGCGCGAGCTGAACCTGCAGGAAATCCGCCAGATTGCCGATGCCACAGACGCGGCCATCGAATTCTTCATCCACGGCGCGCTGTGCGTGGCCTTCTCCGGCCAGTGCAACATCTCCCACGCGCAGACCGGGCGCAGCGCCAACCGCGGCGACTGCTCGCAGGCCTGCCGCCTGCCCTACACCCTCAAGGATGAACAAGGCGGTGTGATCGCCTACGAGAAACACCTGCTGTCGATGAAGGACAACAACCAGAGCGCCAACCTGCGCGCCCTGGTCGAGGCCGGCGTGCGCTCCTTCAAGATCGAGGGCCGCTACAAGGATGTGGCCTACGTGAAGAACATCACCGCCCACTACCGCCGCGAGCTCGACGCCATCCTCGAAGACCGCCCGGACCTCGCCCGCGCCTCCAGCGGTCGTACCGCGCACTTCTTCGTGCCCGATCCGGACAAGACCTTCCACCGTGGCAGCACCGATTACTTCGTCACCGAGCGCAAGGTGGACATCGGCGCCTTCGATTCGCCGACCTTCACTGGCTTGCCCGTCGGCCATGTCGAGAAAGTGAACAAGCGCGACCTGATCGCCGTCACCCACGAGCCGCTGTCCAACGGCGACGGCCTCAACGTGCTGGTCAAGCGCGAGGTGGTGGGTTTCCGCGCCAATATCGCCGAGCTGAAAGGTGAGTTCGAGGAAGACGGCGAGAAGCGCTATCGCTACCGCGTCGAGCCCAACGAGATGCCCGAGGGTCTGTTCCGTCTGCGCCCGAATCATCCGCTCTCGCGCAACCTCGACCACAACTGGCAGCAGGCGCTGCAACGTACCAGCGCCGAACGCCGTATCGGCGTGAGCTGGAAGGCCGTGCTGCGTGAGGACGCGCTCAAGCTCACGGCCACCAGTGAGGAAGGCATCAGCGTCGACGTCGCCCTGCCCGGCCCGTTCGGTGTCGCCAACAAGCCGGAACAGGCGCTCGATGGCCTGCGCGACCTGCTCACCCAGCTCGGCACCACCATCTACCATGCCCAGAGCGTGGCGCTGGATGCACCGCAGGCGTTCTTCGTGCCCAACTCACAGCTCAAGGCGCTGCGCCGCGACGCCATCGAAGCACTGACCGCAGCGCGCGTGGCCGCCCATCCACGCGGCAGCCGCAAGGCCGAAACCGACCCGGCGCCGGTGTACCCGGAGTCGCACCTGTCGTTTCTCTACAACGTCTACAACCAGAAGGCCCGCGACTTCTACCATCGCCATGGCGTGCAGCTGATCGATGCGGCCTACGAGGCGCACGAGGAAACCGGCGAAGTGCCGGTGATGATCACCAAGCACTGCCTGCGCTTCTCCTTCAACCTGTGCCCGAAGCAGGCCAAGGGCGTGACCGGTGTGCGCACCAAGGTGGCGCCGATGCAGCTGGTGCATGGCGATGAGGTACTGACCCTGAAGTTCGACTGCAAGCCGTGCGAGATGCACGTGATCGGCAAGATGAAGGGCCATATCCTCGACCTGCCACAACCGGGCAGCGCCGCGACCCAGGTGGTCGGCCACATCAGCCCGGACGACCTGCTCAAGACCATTCGCCAGAAGCCGGGTTACAGCCACTGAGCCCAGCCTCGCCTGTTCCAGGTAGCCCGGATGCAATCCGAGGGTATGCGCCTGTATGTCCCGGATTGCATCCGGGCTACAACAACAATCGCCAGCAAGCTGGCTCCTACGGATCGCGAACTAGGCCCGCGCCGCGCTCGCTGGGCTGAGCATCTCGATCTCGCGAATCTCGAAATCACGACGCAGGTAGTCCATGCGCTGGTCATGGAACTCGCGCATGTGCGGCAGCGCCGTGTGCTCGGCCAGCGCCTCCCGCGATGCCCACACCTCGTAGAAGATGAACAGGGTCGGGTCCTGGGCGTCACGCAGCATGTGATATTCGATGCAGCCGGGCTCGGCGCGGCTGGGTTCGACGTAAGCACGGAACAATTGCTCGAAGGCCTCGGCCTGCTCGGGTCTGGTGTGGGCGTGAAGGATGAAGCCGTACATGGGTGCAAGCGCCTCGATGCGGGAAGATGCCTCACCTTAACGCAGCATTCGACGATCCTTTCATGATTTTCAGTCAACAATTATTTGACCGCTTCGGGGTGTTTCGCACGCGCAGGGCCCGATAACCTGCCGCCACATTTTTGGAGAACCCCCATGAAAAAGATCCTCCTGCTCAACGGCGGCAAAGCGTTCGCCCACTCCCATGGCCAGTACAACAGCACCCTGCACGACGCAGCGGTGGCCTTCCTCGACCGCGCCGGCTTCGACGTCAAGACCACCTTCATCGACGGCGGCTACGACGTGGAAGAAGAAGTACAGAAATTCCTCTGGGCCGATGTGGTGATCTACCAGATGCCCGGCTGGTGGATGGGCGCACCCTGGACGGTGAAGAAGTACCTCGACGAGGTGTTCACCGCCGGCCACGGCAGCCTTTATGCCAACGACGGCCGTACCCGCTCCGACGCCTCGCAGAAGTACGGCAGCGGTGGGCTGATCCAGGGCAAGCAGTACATGCTGTCGCTGACCTGGAACGCCCCGGTACAGGCCTTCGAGGACCCGACCGACTTCTTCGAAGGCAAAGGCGTGGACGCGGTGTACTTCCCCTTCCACAAGGCCAACGAGTTCCTTGGCATGACTGGTCTGCCCACCTTCATCTGCAACGACGTGATGAAGGTGCCGAACATCGAGCAGGACGTGGCACGCTACGAGCAGCACCTGGCCCAGGTGTTCGGCGTCAACTGAAGCCAGCGCTCACTCATTGCCCGCCGAACAACGCCGTCCAGTAGATGCCGGCGTCGCTCTGCGGGTCGTTGGCATAGGCAGCGCCTAGCTCGCTGAACTCCGGGTTCATGATATTGGCGCAGTGTCCGGAGCTGGCCAGCCAGCCCTCGACCACCTTGGCGGTGGTATCGAGCGCAGCGGCGATGTTCTCACCGACCTTGGTACCGCTGTACCCCGCCAGTTCCGCGCGGTCACCCGGCGTCAGGCCGTCACGCCCCTGATGGGCGAAGAAGTTGCCGTTGGCCATGGCCCGGCTGTGGCTCTCGGCGGCGCTACCCAGTTCGACATTCCATACCAGCGGCGCGGTGGCAGCGAAGCGCTGGTCACCGCATTGGCGTGCCTCGGCGCGGGCAGAGTTGATCAGCAGGAGCAGACTTTCCCCCTCGGTCTGCCAGGTTTGCAGGCGCCCGCTGAGCAGCGGCCGTGCCAGCACGATGCGCCAGTCGCGATCCTGCTGGCTGACGCCGATATCGATGAATTGCGGATCGAGCAGCACGCGGCAGAAACTCTCGCTCAATGCCTGCATGGCCGCCTGCGCATTGCGCGGGCCGGAGAGCGTGATGGCCTGTACGTTGACCAACGGGTAACCAGCCGCGCTCAGCGAATCCTGCAGATCCGCTGTGCCATTGGCAGGCAGGATCAGGCGTGGGTCGTTGGTCAATGGGGGCAGTGGCTCGGAGGCCTGCACGCCACAGCGCTGTACCTCGCTGCGATAGCTGTTGATCGTCTCGATCAGCGCAAGGTCCTCAGCGGCCTGGGCCGCGCCGCAAATGCCCATCAGCAGCACCAGCAGGCAGCCTTGCCATCCCCATTTGTCCATTGTTGTTGTCATACCGCCCTCTCCCAACTAACGTCGTGATTCTGACGCAATTTCCGGCGCAGGATCATGGCCGGTTTCCTGGTCCCATCGAACGCCCGCGTACACTGGGATCGCGGCCGAACGGCAGGGTTCCTGCATGACGCCCTCTGCCGTCATCGAACAATTTACGCACTTGCCTCTCCCGCTCGAGAACACTGATGCCCGGTTACTTCGCCAAGAACGAACAACATCGTCGCCTGGTCCTCAAAGCCTTGCTATGGATCACCTTGAGCGGTGGTTTGTTCTTCTCCGTGGTCAATCTGCTGCACGACAACTGGTTGCTGGCCGGTCTGGAGATCGGCTACGCCGCTGTGTCGCTGTATCTGCTGACCATTGTCGACCGAACGCGCAACCTGCAGCTATTGACCGCGGTTTACCTGCTGCCGTTCTTCAGCATCATGATTTTGGCGCTGGCTCAGACCCACACCAGCTTCGCGGTGTTCGCCTGGATCCAGTCGATTCCGATCATCTGCTACCTGCTGCTGGGGTTGCGTCTGGGTATGTACGGCTCGGTGCTGTTCGTCGGCATCGGCCTGTTCGTCTTCAGCCGGCGGTTTTCTTCCGATCAATTGCTGCAAAACGTCGAGATCATCGCCAATCTAGGTCTGGCCAGTCTGGCGGTGATGATCTTTGCGCACATCTACGAACGCAGCCGCCTTCTCAACGAACAGCGTCTGACCGACCAGGCAACCACCGATTCCCTGACCGGCTTGCCAAACCGGCTGAAGCTGGCCGAGGTATTCGAGCGCGAGCGTGCCCACGCGCAGCGCAATGGCACGCCGCTTTCGTTGGTATTCGTCGATATCGATCACTTCAAACAGATCAACGACCGCTTCGGCCACGAGGTCGGCGACCGCGCCCTGGTGCACTTCGCCACGGTGCTGGCGCAGCGTTTACGGGTCACTGATCTGTTCTGCCGCCTGGGCGGTGAGGAATTTGCCGTGCTGCTGCCAGGCAGCAAGGCGACGCAAGCGCGAGAAATCGCCGAGAGCCTGCGCGAACGCCTGGCTGCACAGCCGCTGGCGGTGGATGAGACCACGCTACACATGACGCTGAGCGCCGGGGTGGCCTGCTTCGGGGTGGACGGGCAATCACTGGACGAGCTGATGCTGGCGGCGGACAGGCGCACCTACGCGGCCAAGCGCGCCGGGCGCAACCGGGTGATTACCCGAGAGGACGTAGAGCCCGCTCTGGGCTGAACGGGTGCGGATCAGACGTAGATGCTGACCCCGCCCTTTTCCTGCAACCACTGACGGTAGGTTTCCAGCGAGTCGGTCTGCTTGTCGCCGTTGTGGCCGGAGATGCGCACACTGCCATCCATGCCGGCGTCCACCATCTTCTGCACCTGCGCCAGCAGCGTGGCGGCATCGTCGCGATCGAGCTGCATCACATCCGGCAATTGGATCACCGAAGGCGTCGCAGGCTGACTGTCGCCACTGCCCTGCACCGTGTTGCCGGGCTGCGCCGCGCCGCCATGCATCGCACGCAGCAGCCCGCCCTCACTGCGCGCCACCACCTGCTTGGCGAAACGTCTCAGGCCGGCCAGCGGGTCCTGAGTGGCCTGGTTGCCTGCTTCGCCACTAGCTGCACTCGAGCGATTGTTGAGCTGACTGCCGTAGTAGCTGAGCATGGCAGGCGTGCTGTTGTTGATACTGGTCATGAGACCTCCGCGAAATCCGTTCGCCTCATGCAAAGCAGATTCCGGGCCAGTCGCTGCAGGCCGGTCACTACGCGGCTTGCACACACATTCGCGGCAGTGACTTGCCACCCCGGGGCAAGGTTTTGCCTGTGCCAGTCACCCCAGCAGATCGACCATTACCGCATTGCTGTAGATCAGGCAGCCATCCTCGGCGCTGTAACCGACCAGATGAAACTGGCCGCGCCCCTCTTCGCCGCCAAGGTACACGCGCCATTTGCATTCGCTCAGCGGGCCAAAGCCGTCGGGCATGACCAGCTCCAGTGTCTGCATGTCGGCGTCGATCATCGTGTCTCTGAGCCCGCTGCGTTGCAGCTGCTCCTCGGCCTGCTCCAGGCGCAGGTGCTCAGCCTCGCTGACATGGAACTGCAGGGTCCCGATGGGTATGGATTTGCTGTCATTGTCGGCCTTGCGCCAACCGTCGATGCTCAGGGTGTTCATCTGCAAGCCTCCTCAGTGAAACCCGAGTTCAGGGCATATGCCCACTTACAGAAGATGGGACAAGCCAGACGCCGAGGCGACTCCTGACGAATGGACGAACGGCCGACCGTTTGCTTGTCGAGGCGATTGCGCTAGGCTCTGCACCTTCATTGATAGGAGGTACTCCCATGGCCCGCGCCACTGCCCGCCACATCCTGGTTGCCAGCGAAGACAAGTGCAACGAACTGAAAGCCGCCATCGAAGGTGGGGCCGACTTCGCCCAACTGGCCAAAGACAATTCCTCCTGCCCGTCCGGCCGCAGCGGCGGCGACCTGGGCTCGTTCGGCCCCGGTCAGATGGTCAAGGAATTCGACACCGTGGTCTTCAGCGCGCCGGTCGGCGTGGTGCAGGGCCCGGTGAAGACCCAGTTCGGTTATCACCTGCTGGAAGTCACCAGCCGTCAGGACTGATCGTTCGCTACGGAAGGGCCGCCAGTGCGGCCCTTCTGTTTTCCCAAGCCTTTTCAGCACCCTGTAGTAGGGCTCTGGGTTTCACCATGAAACGTGGTATTCGGCTCGCGTCCATCCTCCTGGTATTCATCTGCCTGTCGCTGGCGTTGCTGACCGCCTGGCAGGTCTGGTTCTCGCGTGAACGCGCGCTGCAAGAGCTGAACGTGGCCAACCTCAACCTGGCCCAGGCGCTGGACAACTATACGGAAGGAGTCATTCGCCAGTCGGAACTGGTGCTGATCGACCTGGCCGAGCGCATGCAACACAACGGCCCGGCCGTGCACGAACAAGAACGCCTGCAGGCACTGCTGCAGCAACAGAGTGAAGTGCTTGGGTTGGCCAATGCCATCGTCATCTACGACGAGCAAGGCAACCGCCTGCTGGCATCGACCCTGCCGCCAGGACAAAATCTCAACGCCGCCGATCGCGCATTCTTCATCCATCATCGCAACGATCCTTCCACCGGCACTTTCATCGGCCCCACCATCAAGAGCCGTATTACCGGTGACTGGGTCTTCACCGTCAGCCGTCGCCTGAACGACGGTGAGGGTCGTTTCGCCGGCGTGGTGGCCGTGACGCTGGGCGTCGAGCACTTTCTGAGCTTCTTCGGCAGCCTGGATCTCGGCAAACACGGCTCGATGAGCCTCTCCACCGGCGACGCCAAACTGCTGTTTCGCCAGCCATTTCGTGAGCAGGATGTCGGCCTGGACTGGTCCGACTCCCCCATCCTGCAACAGCTGCGCGAACAACGCGAAGGCACCAGCGTACAGACCTCCCGCATCGATGGTGTCGAGCGTGTCTATGCCTTCCGCCGCAATGATCGCCTGCCGCTGATCACCATCGTCGCACTCGGCCGCGACGACGCCTTGGCAGCCTGGCGCCACAACGCCGAGCTGTTCACCGCGCTGATCATGCTGTTGCTGGCTGCCGTGAGCATCATTGGCCAATACCTGATCGTCGATATCCGCCGTCGTTCGCGCGCCGAGGCGCAACTGCTCAACGCCCGCGAGGAACTCCTTGATGCCAACGCCCGGCTGGAGGTTCTCGCCTCACAGGATGGCTTGACCGACCTGGCCAACCGCCGCAGCTTCGACCAGACCCTGGAAATGGAAATTCGCCGCGCGCAGCGTCGCGGCTCCTCCCTGTCACTGCTGCTGTTCGATATCGATATGTTCAAGCGTTACAACGACCACTACGGTCATGTAGCTGGTGATGACTGCCTGCGAGCCGTGGCAGAGGTGCTCAAGCAGTGCGTACGCCGGCCCGGCGATCTGGCCGCCCGTTATGGCGGCGAGGAGCTGGCAGTGATCCTGCCGAACACCACACTTGAAGGGGCTGAAGCCGTCGCCCAAAGCTTCATGCAGAGCCTGGAACAGCGCGACCTGGAGCACCAGGCAAGTCCCTTCGCGAGGGTCACGGTGAGTTCCGGCGTGGCCAACCTGACGGCGGATCAGCGGGACAGCACGAGGCAGGCACTGGCGCTTATCGAGGCGGCCGACCAAGCACTTTATCGAGCCAAGAACAATGGTCGAAATCGGCTGGAAAGTGCTGGAGTGCATGCCTAACAGCAGAGGTGACAAGGCTCGTGAAGCAGTTCAGCATCGCTTCGACGTCTCTGCCTCGGATGAATGGCCACAATGAGCAACAGCACCCAGCACCCGCTGCAACACCTCGCCCAGAACCTGCTTGGCAAGGCAATCCACGAGCTCGAGCCGGAAGAAAGCCATGTGCTCGAACAGATTCGCCAGCGCCGCCCCATCAGCCGCGATGCCGCCGACGCCTCGGATGAACAATCGTCTTTCGGCGAGAGGCTTTCTGATCGGGTCGCATCGGTCGGTGGTTCCTGGACCTTCATCATCTGTTTTTCGCTGACCATGCTCGGCTGGATGCTGCTCAACACCGACGTGCTGTCGCACTTCGGCATGGCCTTCGACCCCTACCCTTACATCTTCCTCAACCTGATGCTGTCGACCGTGGCGGCCATCCAGGCACCGATCATCATGATGAGCCAGAACCGCCAGGCGACGAAGGATCGTCTGGCTGCACGCCTGGACTTCGAGGTGAACCTGCGCGCCGAACTGGAAATCATGCGCCTGCACGAGAAGATCGACCAACGCATCCAGCAACGCCTGGATCAGATCCTCGAACGCCTGCCGGAGCAGCCTCCGCAAGCCTAATGTTGATTCCGTAAACACCGCCCTCAGCGCTATAAGCGCGTAGGAGGCGGCTTGCCGGCGATGCTTTGTGTAAGTGGGCTCCATACACTGGATCGCCAGCAAGCTGGCTCCTACACACTCATCTTCTCCGCTTAACTCACTGGCATGCGACAGAATCTGTCGTGTCGTACCTGCAACAAGTGTGTCAAACAGCCCCTGGAGCCCGTTGCCGCCAGCTATCGAGCAAGCGCCCGCCCCAGACGTTGATCAACAGCCCGGCCATGACCAGCGCCGCGCCGACCATCTGCAAGCTGCCGAGACGTTCGCCCAGCAGCAGCGCCGAGGAGCTGATGCCCACCACCGGCACCAGCAGCGAGAACGGTGCCACCTGGCTGGCCGGATAACGCGACAGCAGGCGGCTCCAGAGCCCGTAACCAAGAATGGTGGCGCCGAATGCCAGGTAGGCCAGCACCAGCAGCGAGTCCACGCCAAGCGTGCGCAGCGACTGGCTGATCAGCTCCGGCCCTTCCAGCCACAGCGACAGGGCCAGAAATGGCAGCGGCGGTATCAGGCTGCCCCAGACCACCAGGCCGACCAGATTGACCTTGCCCAGCTTGCGCGTTACCACGTTGCCCAGCGCCCACATCGAGGCCGCGGCGATGGTCAGGGCGAAGCCCGCCAGGGTCATCGCCTGCCCGCCCTGCAAGCCGATCAACACCAGGCCGCTGGCTGCCACCAGCAAGCCGAACAGATTGCTGCCACGCAGCCGCTCACCGAGAAACAGCGCGGCGAAGAACAGGGTGAAGAACGCCTGCGACTGCAGCACCAGCGACGCCAGGCCAGCCGGCATGCCGACGTACATGGCATAGAAGAGAAAGGCGAACTGCCCCACTGAAATGGTCATGCCATAGGCCAGCATCCAGCGCAGCGGCACCTGCGGGCGACGCACGAAGAGGATCGCCGGAAAGGCTGCGAGCATGAAGCGCAGAGCGCCCATCAGCATCGGCGGCATGCCGTGCAGGCCGACCTTGATCACCACGAAGTTCAGCCCCCAGACGACGATCACCAGCAGCGCCAGCAGCAGATCCTTGGGTGTCATGAGCACGAACCTCGGGTTGAGTGAGCCGGCATTAGAGCAGCCTCACCCCGCAGCAGACAGACACAGAGGCCGAGGAAAAAAGCCACACAGACACTGACGGCTGCTAACCTGCGCGCTTTTGTAGCGTTACGCCAAGCCCATGACTCTGCACGATTTCCTTCTGTTCGCCTTGCCCGCGGTGTTTCTCACCGGGCTGTCCAAGGGTGGCTTTGGCGGCGCCCTGGGCGGCATCGCCGTGCCGTTGCTGGCCCTGGCCACTTCGCCGAAACAAGCGGTGGCGGTGATGCTGCCGATTCTCTGTCTGGCCGATGTGGTGGGCCTGAAGGCCTACTGGGGCAAGTGGGATATGGCCAACCTCAAGGTCATGCTGCCGGGCGCGGTGATCGGCATCGCCATCGGCTCGATGACCTTCGGTTTGTTCGACGAACGCGCCATCGGCCTGCTGATCGGCGCCATCGCCATCACCTTCGTCGGGCTCGGTCTGGTGCTTGGCAACCAGGCGCCACGCCCATTGCACAAAGGGCGCGGCACACTGCTGTCGAGCCTGGCCGGCTTCACCAGCTTCGTCGCCCACGCTGGCGGCCCGCCGGTGATGATGCACCTGCTGCCGCAGCAGCTGGACAAGGTGCGCTTCGTCGCCACCATCAACCTGTTCTTCCTGCTGACCAACGCCGCCAAGCTGTTCCCCTATGCGGCGCTGGGCCAGTTCACCCAGGACAATCTGCTGCTGAGTCTGATGCTCGCACCCATCGTCCCGCTGGGCGTTTGGAGCGGCCTGTGGCTGCAGTCACGAGTCAACCACCTGTGGTTCTACCGTATCGCGCGGCTGGGCATTCTCATGGCGGGTGTGCAGTTGATCTGGCGTTACCTCTGACGCCTGCTAAGGCTTTGTACGAAAAGTCGTCGAGCGATGGTCAGGCAAGGCGAAACCCCTCGAAGAACGCACTGGGCTCGCATGCGAGTTTACGTGTTGTAAATGAGCATTCTGAGAGGGGTTTCAACGCAGCATCACCGAGCGCAGGCACTTTTCGTACAATGCCTAAGGCTGCAACCCCAGCAGTTCGCGTAACTCACTCGCGGTGGGCATGCGCGCCGACACGCCGCTGTTGAAATCGAAGGACTTGGCGCTGGCCAGCGGCCCGACTATCACCGGATCGAAGCCAGCATCGGTCACCAGACGCGCTGCCACCTGCAGCGCCGCCTCGTCATCCGCGGCCAGCGGGATGGCCAGTTTCTCGCCGCTGCGATGGGCCTGACTACGCAGGTTGTGCGCGGAAATGGCGTTGAACGCGCGCACCAGGCGCACGCCCGGCAGAAACTGCTGCGAAGCCAATCCAGCGCCCATCTCGACCGCCGCCTCGGCCATCGGACCATCGCGCCCCGGTCGTGGATTGCCGGCGTCCAGCACCACCTTGCCGGCCAGCTCAGTGGCGTAGTCACGGCCGACCTGCGGCGTCGCAGCATAGGGCACCGCCAACATGATCACCTCGCCAAAGGCCGCCGCCTCCCGCGGGGTGCCGACGCGGGCACGTTCGCCCAGCTCATCGGCCAGCGGCTGCAGGCGTTCGGGGTTGCGCGAGGAAATCATCACCTCGTGCCCGGCTTCGACCCACAGCCGCGCCAGCGGGCTGCCGATATTGCCGGTGCCAATAATGCCGATACGCAGGGCGTCCGCCTGTACCAGCGCCGGGGCGCCGCCCAGCAGTACAAGCAGGCCGAGCGCGGCGGCGAAACGGTGAAGTAAACGGAGCATGCTGAGTTCCTCGAGCGAATGACGACAAAGAGCAAGCATAGAAAAACCAGACACAGTGACGACCAACGATTCGCAACAGGGTGTTGCCCGCCAGCTATGCTTGAAAGGCGATACCGCATTGCAGTCGGCTACATGAGCCGAGGAGGTGGCAGTGACCCGAACGCATCCCCCCAGTCAATGACCTACTTCCCGGAGACACGAGCATGAGCAAAAGCATGGATTCACACAAAGAAGGCAAGAAGAAACCGCTGAAAACGGCGCATGAGAAACGCATGGCCAAGCGCGAGAAAAAGCACGGCCAGACCCTACTCGGCAGCCACTCACCGGACGCCTGAGCTCCAACCTGCCGGCGCAGCCTCGCTGCGTCGGCCCCCTCCCGCCGCCAACCCCCTCCAGGAAATTGCGCGTGCCGCCGGCGCCGCAAGGCACTAGAATCCGCAGCCTAAGTGATCGTCCGGCCGCCCCTGCGCGCCGCGATACCATCTCACCTATCGGCCAGGAGACCCCAGATGGGCGCCCAGTGGAAAGCCAAACCCAAAGAAGCCGCCGCCAATGCCCGAGGCAAGATCTTCGGCAAGCTGGTGAAGGAAATCATGCTCGCCGCGCGTAACGGCGCCGACCCGGACATGAACCCCAAGCTGCGCCTGGCCGTGCACCAGGCCAAGAAAGCCTCGATGCCCAAGGACACCCTGGATCGCGCCATCAAGAAAGGCGCGGGACTATCCGGTGAGGTGGTCAACTACGAGCGCACCCAGTACGAGGGCTTCGCTCCGCATCAGGTGCCGGTGATCGTCGAGTGCCTGACCGACAACGTCAACCGCACCGTCGCCGAGATCCGTGTGCTGTTCCGCAAGGGCCAGCTCGGTGCCTCCGGCTCGGTCAGCTGGGACTTCGACCACGTTGGCCTGATCGAAGCCACCACCGAAGAGGGCGCCGACCCGGAACTGGCCGCCATCGAAGCCGGCGCCCAGGACTTCGTGCCCGATGACGAGGGCTCGACCCTGTTCATCACCGATCCGACCGACCTCGACGCCGTGTGCAAGGCGCTGCCGGAGCAGGGTTTCACCGTCAACTCGGCCAAGCTCGGCTACCGTCCGAAAAACCCGGTAAGCAGCCTGACGCCGGAGCAGATGGAAGAAGTCGAAGCCTTCCTCGAGGCCATCGACGGCCATGATGACGTGCAGAATGTCTATGTCGGCCTCGCTGGCTGACGCTCACGGGGCGCCCTGAACCGGCGCCCATATCAGGCAAGGCTTCAGCCCCTGTAGGAGCCCCGCCCCGGGGCGAAGCTTTGCAACTTGCGTTGTCCGGGTTCGCCAGAGACGCAATCAGTACAGTGCCTACCCCATGCCAACCACCCTGCATATCGCTGCTGCCTGCCTGTTCGACGCACGAGGCCGCCTGCTGCTCGTGCGCAAGCGCAATACCCGATTCTTCATGCTGCCTGGCGGCAAACGTGAAGCGGGCGAAGACGCGCTGTCGGCGCTCGAGCGTGAGCTGCTCGAAGAGCTCGAATTACAACTGGGCGCAGACGCCCTGCAACCGCTCGGCCAGTTCCAGGCGCCCGCGGCCAACGAGGCCGATACCTGGGTGCAGGCAGACATCTATCGCGCCGCCCTGCCCCACGCCGTACAACCGGCCGCCGAGCTGGAAGAGCTGCGCTGGCTCGACACCACCCTGCCCCTGCACGATGACCTGGCACCGCTGCTACGTGAACAGGTGCTGCCGGCTCTGCAACGTCTGCCGTCCCTGTAGGACCGTCGCCAGCGACATCAAGAACCGCTCCCGGCAGTTTCTTGATCCACGACAACGCGGGTGACAACGCCAGCGATTAGGCTGCGCCGATAAACAGAACCATTCGCCTTGCCTGCATACCCCACAGGAAACGAGGTTTGCCATGAGTATCACGTCCGCCCAGATCTGCCAGGCCGCCGACCAGTTGCAGGGTTTCGTCGGCTACAACGCCAAGACCGAGCAGTACCTGCTGCGTTTTTCCGAAGACAGCTTCGGCCTCGATGTACCGGCCGACACCATCACGCCCACTTGCGAATACGTCTGGCACGCCGACGGCGAGCTGATGCGCCTGGATCGCCAGCGCCTGGCCTGGCTGCAGGAACAGCGCATCGATGACCGAGTGAATCTCAGCGAGCCACTGCGCGTCTATCTGCGCCGCAGCGACCTGCCGGAGATCCGCGCCGAGCGCCGGCGCCTGACGCCGGCCTGAGATACAGACTGTCCCGGTGCATTCGGTGCGCACAGCGCACCCTACGGCAGAGTCGCGTCAAGCGTCGCCGTACGGCAACCCCCCGTAGGGTGCGCCGTGCGCACCAACCCGCGTATACCTCAACCCAATAAGCGCATCGAGACGGCGCCAAGGCCCACGCCGATCAGCAGCAATACGATGCCGCCCAGCCACAGCTTGCCCGCACTGGCCGCAGGTGGCGCGGCAAGGGGGGCAGGCTTGGCCTGAGCCGCACGCAGCGGATTGGCCGCCGCCGGCGCTGCCTTGGCGCTGGCACGCGCCGGCTGCGGCACAGGGGCGATCTGCGTGGCGCCACCGCCAGCCGCCTTGGCAGCCAACGCAGGCGGCAGGTCCGCCACACGCATGAACTGGGTGGCATCCTCGTCGGGCGCATCACTCACGCTCACCTTCGGCCCGATAACCAGCAGCGTCACCGTGCCCATCTTCAACTGATCGCCCGGTTGCAGCACGGCGGTCCTGACCTTCTGCTGGTTGACCAGTACGCCGTTGGCCGAGGCAAGATCCTTGACCTCCAGCACGTCGTCCTTGAGAAAGAACTCGCAGTGCCGGCGCGACAGCTCCAGATCGCTGAAGCACAGCTCGCACTTGCTCGAACGACCGAAGGTCATCGAGCCGTGGATATGAAACTTGCGCCCCTGGTGCTCGCCCTGGATCACCTGCAGAAACCAGCGCGGCGCGGCAGCCTCGGGCCTGGCCACACTTTTCGACGGGTCGACCAGTTGCAGCTCGACGGCCCCCAGGCGCAGGCGATCACCGTCGCGCAGTTGAAAGCGTGTACCGACGCGCTGGTCGTTGACCCAGGTGGCGCCCTGACCGGCATCGCTCAGGTAGTAGTAACCGTGATCCTGGCGGATCTCGGCGTGGAAGCTGGCGATTCCGGCGTCGCCAAGCACCAGCTGGTTGCGGCTGTCCTGACCGATGGTCAAGCGTTCGTCGGTCAGCCAGACCGGCGCTTGGCGGTTATCCAGGAACTGCAGTCTGAGCATCGTGGTCGCCTCGGGTCAGTCGAATAGGTTGTTCAGCAAGCGCTTGATCGGGTTCTGCTGGGCCGGCTGCGCGCTGCGTGGGCGGCTCGCCGCCTGACGCACACGCTGCTCGTGGCTGTCATAAAGGGCCAGCAGCCGTTCGTTGTCCGGCTCGGCCTCGAGACCCTGCTTGATGTGCTCAAGCGCCAGGTTATATTCGCGCCGCGCATAGGCCGCCTCGCTCTGTTCGATGAAACGCTGCGCCACACGGTTGATGCCGGCCAGGGCCAGCAGGTTGTCCGGTTCCCAGCCAAGCACCTGGCGGAAGTAATGCACCGCGCTGTCGTCCTCCGGCAGGATCAGCAAACCCTCACCGAGGCGTTGCTCGGCCAGGTCGAGATACTGCTGGATACGTGTCTGCAGCACGCGCTGCAGACCGTCGTTGGCCTGCTGGTTGTCCTCGTCCAGGGCCAGCGTCTGGCGAAAATAGTAGTCGGCGTTGTCTTGCGCCGGGGTCAGCAGGTGCCCCTCGCTCAAGCGCGTTTCAGCCAGCGCGAGCAACCCGGCGATGCGCTGCTGCAGCTGCCAGTAGTAGCCACCTGCGCTACTCATGGCTAGCAATAGCAAGCCAAGTAAGGCCCAGGGCAGCCAGCGCCGCCGGGAGGGCCGAGGCGGCAGGCTGACAGCCGGGCTCAGACGGGTCTGATCCTGATCGGCGTCCTGCAGCTCATCGAGGCTGGCCAGCAGCACGCGGCAGTCGGCGAAGCGATCTTCCGGGTCCTTGGCCAGCATGCGGTCGAGTAGCCACTGCAGCTCGCCCAGCGACTCCGGAAGCGGCGGCGCCTCTAGCTGCAATTGATTCATCAGGGTCTGGGTGTAGTTGCCGCCGCGAAAGGGGTTATGCCCGCTGAGCATCTCCAGCAGGATCACGCCCAGGCTGTAGATGTCGCTGCGTGCGTCCAGCGCCTGACACTGCGCCTGCTCGGGGCTGCTGTAGGCCGGGCTGCCGACGGCTATGCCGGACTGGGTCAGTTCGCTGTCGAGCTGCAGCTCCTTGGCCACGCCAAAGTCGCTGAGCACGGCGGTGCCATCGTCGCGAAAGAGGATGTTGCCGGGCTTGATGTCGCGGTGCACCAGGCCCTTGTCGTGTACCAGTGCCAGGGCGCTGGCGATCTGCCGGACGATACGCAGCGCACGCGCCGGCTCCAGGCGCTGGCCTTTATACTGGGCCAGATCACCGCCCGCCAGGTACTCCATGGCGAGAAAATGGCGGCCGTCGTCCAGTTGGTCGATACGGTAGATGGTGATGATCGAGGGATGCTGCAGGGAGGCGACGGTATGGCCTTCCTTGATGAAGCGCTGGGTGAAGGCTGCGTCCTCGCGGTGCAGCAGCACCTTGAGCGCCACCTGGCGCTGCAGCGCCTGCTCGGTAGCCAGATAGACCTCGGCCATGCCGCCTCTGCCCAGGCGGTGATGAATGCTGTAACCGGGTACGCTGATGGAAGGCTGACTCATGCGGCTCGACTGGCGCTCAGGGTTGAAGGGATTTGAACAGCTTGCGCAGCAGGCCGGGGGTCGGCGCTTCGCGGGGTTCGGTAGTCGGGCCAAGGCCCAGGACGATGCAGCTGATATTGTCTCTGCCGCCATGGCTATTTGCCAGCCCCACCAGTTGCTCGACCATCGCCTCCAGCGTGTCCGCTTCGGCGCAACAGCGCTGGATGGCAGCGTCGTCCAGCTCGTTGGTCAGCCCGTCGCTGCACAGCAGCAGCAGTTCGTCCGGCGCCAGTCGGCCCCGCAGCAGACCGACGTCAGGCGCCTGCCCGACCTGCCCCAGGCACTGCAGAATCACGTTGCGGCGCGGGTGCTCACGCGCCTCCTCGGCGCTCATCCGGCCAACGTCGACCATGGCCTGGACCCAGCTGTGGTCGTGACTGAGCTGCTCGATATGTTCGCTGCCGATGCGATAGGCGCGGCTGTCGCCGACCCAGGCCAGTTCGAACTCATTCCCGTCCAGGCGCACGGCAACCAGGGTGCTGCCCATGCCAGCCTCGCCCGCAACGGGCTGCGCCGCCGCTACGATTGCCAGATGGGCGGCCTGCACCGCTGCAGGCAGCTCCTCGCCCTGTTGCACGGCGCCCACCAGTTCCTCCAGCGCCAGGGCACTGGCCACCTCGCCACGCGCGTGCCCGCCCATGCCATCGGCCAGCGCCCACAGCCCCAGATCGGGACGGCAGGCCAGGGCATCCTCGTTATGCGTGCGTACCTGGCCGGCAACGCTCTGCGCAGCGAACACCACGGATACAGGGGAAGGCTGAGACACGCGGCGAATCCTTGAGCAAAATGCGATTGCCCATGATGCGGCGACGCGGACGGGCTGTCACCGCCCGCAAGGCCGCAAATGCGCAACCGTTAACCAAAATGCGATGGTTAAATACGTCGCCAGATCCTTCCCGCATGCCCCCATGATCACACCGCGCTTTCGCCATCTGCCCCTCCAGTTGCGACCGCTGGTCGACAAATTCTACCGCGACCACCGCTCGCCGATGCGCAGCCAGGCGGGGGATGAACTGTGGGTGGCGCAAAGCGCCAGCGAGATCGTCGCCGCCCTGAGCCTTCGCCCTATGGCGGGTGGGCAGTGGCTGACCGGCCTGTTCGTCGCCCCTGCGCTGCGACGCCAAGGCGTGGCGGCAGCGCTGCTCAGCCACAGCCTGGCGCTGCATCCCGAGCCCGTCTGGCTGTTCTGTCATCCCGAGCTGCGCAGCTTCTATCAGCGCCTGGGCTTCGAGGACTGTCCAAGCCTGCCGACCGAGCTGGCCGTGCGGCTGACCCGCTATCAGCGCAACAAATCGCTTGTCTCGCTGCGCATCCACTGAGCAGCCTGTCGGTCTGGGCGAAAATACTGGCACTTTGCTCAGGAATGCCCCTTGCCATTAGCGGTCAAAGCTCTGCATGCTTGGTCCATAACAACGAAAAGAAACGCTATGGCTACCCAGACCGCTCGCTTGCTGAAGCGCCTGCGCAACGATTTCCAGCTATCGATCATCACCTTGATGGGGCTGTTCGGGGTCATCGGCATCTCGCCTTATGCCGTCTACCGCCTGCTACATGGCAACTACCTGGTCGGTATCGCCGACACCGTCATCGTCTTTTCCACACTGTTCGCCGTGCTTTATGCCTGGGTCACCCGCGACACGGTCAAGCCCGGTATCTACCTGGCGGCCGTGTTCTCTGTCGGCGCCACGCTGATCGCCATCAACCTGGGGGTCAACGGCCTGTTCTGGATCTATCCGCTGATCCTCTTCAACTTCTTCATGGTCACCCCCGGCAAGGCCCTGCTGGCCACTGCGCTGGTGCTGGTCAGCCTGGTCAGCCACGCTCTGCTGGTACCTGGCAGCGTGTTCGAAAGCCACTACCAGATGGTGTCGTTCCTGGTCACCTGCATGATGGCCAGCGTGCTCAGCTTCATCTTCGCCTTCCGCACCCGCAACCAGCGCGATCAGCTGCAATCGCTGGCCATTCATGACCCGCTGACCGGCGCACGCAACCGCCGGGCGATGAACGAAGAACTGAAGATCGCCATGGCCAGCCATCGCCGCCACAGCGACAGCTACGGCTTGCTGGTGATGGATCTGGATCACTTCAAGCAGATCAACGACCGCTTCGGTCATCACGTCGGCGACCAGGTGCTGGTGGCCTTCGTCGAGCTGATCAAGCGCTGCTCACGCAAGGAAGATCGCTTGTTCCGCTTTGGTGGCGAGGAGTTTCTCCTGCTGCTGCCCAACACCGAGCTGACGGGCCTGCAGGCCGCGGCGCAGAATCTGCTCAGTTGGGTCGCGCAGGAGCTCAAAAGCCCAGGCGGCGCGGTAACCGTCTCCATCGGCGGCGCCATTCTGCACAGTGGCGAGCACTGGGAGAGCTGGCTGCAGCGCGCCGATGAATGCCTGTATCGCGCCAAGAGCGAGGGGCGCAATCGCGCAGTGATCGCCGATGCCCCGAGCGGCCCAAACAAGACTGCCGCTAGCCACTGAGGCGTCAGCGGCTGCGCTGTTGTTGATAACTACCACTGCCGGGCTGGCGCTCGATGATCAGCCCGCCCGGATATTCGGTGCTCTGGCGAATGCCCCCACGGCTTTCGCTGGAATAGCTGCCATAACTGCTTTCCTGACGCACGCTGCCCTGCGGCAGACGCTGGCCACCGTAGAGATTGTGCTGCTGATAACTGGACGAGCCCGAGACGCTGCCACTGGCCCCTGGGCTGACGTAGCTCTTGGGAATGACGCGAATGGTCTGCGGCTGATCAGCGAACGCAGCGCCGACGAACGCCGTCGCCAGGATCAATACGAGGGAACGAATGAACATGAGCAACTCCCATCTGAGTCAGGGCCAGACGTCACGCGCCTGAGCCGAAAATCATCATCACACCGGCTTTGACAGCAACGCGAGGGAATTTTCAGCGCTGATACGACAAAGGGTCAGCCGAAGCTGACCCTTTGCTGGAAATGGTGCCGGAGATAGGAATCGAACCTACGACCTTCGCGTTACGAGTGCGCTGCTCTACCGACTGAGCTACACCGGCGGGAAAACCTCGGCATTATGCGAGTTGCCACGCTCGTGCTCAAGTCGCTGCGACGTCAGCTGTCGAGCAGTTCGATGCGATCGTCGTGGATGCGGATCAGGCCCTGCTTGTAGAGGCCGCCGATGGCCTTCTTGAAGTTGCCCTTGCTGACCCGAAAATGCTCGGAGATCAGTTCCGGCGGGCTCTTGTCACCCAGTGCCAGCACGCCACCCTGCGCACGCAATCGTTCGATGATCTGCTCGGCCAGGCCACTGGCGGCTTCGTGACCGATGGGCTGCAGGCTCAGGCTGATCTTGCCGTCGGCACGCAGCTCCTTGATGTAGCCCTTCTCGCGCATACCGCTGCGGATGAACTTGAACAGCTCGTTCTTGTGGATCAGGCCCCAGTGCTTGCCGTCGATGATGGCCTTGAAACCGAGGTCGGTACGTTCGACCACCAGCAGGTCGACTTCCTGGCCGACCTGGTAGTTGGCCGGCACCTTGTCCAAGTGGCGATCCAGGCGCGCGGTGGCGGTGAGGCGACGGGTGCGTTTGTCCAGGTAGAGGTAGATCACGCAGTAGTCGCCGATCTGCAGCGGACGCTTCTCTTCGGAATGCGGCAGCAGCAGATCCTTGGGCAGGCCCCAGTCGAAGAACAGGCCGACGCGGTTGATATCCACCACCTTGAGGCTGGCGAACTCACCGAGCTGGATCTTCGGTTTCAACGTGGTGGCGATCAGCTTGTCTTCGCTGTCGAGGTAGAGAAACACGTTGAGCCAGTCATCGACTTCGCTCGGCGTATCCTTGGGGATGTAGCGCTTGGGCAGGAGGATTTCGCCATCCGCACCACCGTCCAGGTACAGACCGAAGTCGGTGTGCTTGACCACCTGCAAAGAATTCATCCGCCCAATCAAGGCCATAGCGTTTCACCTCACCAAAACAGCCGGCCATTCTACCCGAGTTAATCCGCGACCGGGCCGACGTCGTAGCGAATCGACGGCCGGTCGAATGGTGGTGTAAGTGACTGGGAAACAAGCCATAAGTTGCCGCGAAAAGCTGGCCAGGCGCAGCCTTATGCTATTCACCAGGGCGATTAACCAAGCAGAAAGGGGCTGCTTGAGGCATAATGGCCGGCCGCCCTTCTGAAAGAGATCAAGGTCATGGCCACCCTGCGCGTGAAGTCCTCCTCCAGCAAAGTCAGCAAACCCGCCCCAGCCGTGGAAACCCGCGAGTCCATCGAGGCGCAGATTGCTGCCTTCCTGCAGGGCGGCGGCGAGATCCAGCAGATCGCCAAGGGCGTCAGCGGCCAGACTTACGGCGGCACGCGCCAGATCACCATCAGCAAGAAGTGATCGCTTCGGGTGCGCATCGCGCACCCAGCCTCTCTCCAGCTTTACTCGCTCGCCAGCCCCAGGCGCAGCAACTGCCCTTTCGGCGCATCCGTCAGCACGTAGATATAGCCGTCCGGCCCCTGCCGTACGTCGCGTACCCGTGCGTTGAGCGATTGCAGCAGACGTTCCTCATGCACGATCTTGTCGCCATTGAGCTGCAGGCGGATCAACGCCTGACCGGAAAGTGCGCCGATGAACAGGTTGTGCTGCCAGGCCGGGAAACGCTCGGCATCGTAGAAGGCCATGCCGCTGATGGCCGGTGATTTTTCCCAGACGTGATGCGGCGGCTCGGTACCAGCCACGGTTTTGCCCTTGGCCTCGGGAATCGCCAGCATCGAATAGTTGACGCCATGGGTCGCCAGCGGCCAGCCGTAGTTCTTGCCTGCTTCGGGAACGTTGATTTCGTCGCCGCCACGCGGGCCATGCTCATGGGTCCACAAGCGGCCACTCCAGGGATTGAGCGCTGCACCCTGCTGGTTGCGATGGCCGTAGGACCAGATTTCCTCACGCGCGCCGTCGCGGCTGACGAAGGGGTTGTCCTCGGGGATGCGCCCGTCCGGGAAGATGCGCACCAGCTTGCCCTGCAGCTTGTCGAGGTCCTGCGCGGTGGGGCGATTGTTGTTGTCGCCCAGGGCGATGAACAGATGGCCATCGCGGTCGAACACCAGGCGCGAGCCAAAGTGCGTGCCACTGGACAGCTTGGGTTGTTGGCGGAAGATCACCTCGAAGCCTTCCAACGCCGTGGCGTCAGCCGACAGCTTGCCGCGCCCGACAGCCGTACCTGCCGCGCCGTCGCCCTCCTCGGCGTAGGACAGATAGACCAAGCGGTCCTCAGCGAAGTCAGGCGACAGCACCACGTCGAGCAAGCCGCCCTGGCCGACGGCGAAGACCTTGGGCACGCCGCGCAGCGGCTCGGACACTTCCCCATCGGTGCTTACCCGACGCAAGGCACCTGGCCGCTCGCTGACCAGATAGCCCTGGCCATCCGGCAGAAAGGCGACGGCCCAGGGGTTGGCCAGACCTTCGGCGACGGTGTGAACGTTCAACGGCCCCAGCTCGGAGCTAAGTTGCCGGTCTTCGGCGAAGCTGTACTGATAACCGAACAGGGCGAGCAGACCGAGGGCTGCGAGGGGTTTCAGGCGCGGCATCGTGGCGTCTCCATGCGTCAAACAAGCGGCCATAGTGCAACAGCCCCTGAGCCGTGGCAGCCCCACAAAAGTTTCCTCAGGTTTCAGTCCGTCAGGTAGCGCCGCTCGATACGCTGGTATTCGCCGCTCTCTCTGAGCATACGAAGACCCTCGTCGAAACGCCGACGTTGTTCGTCGCGGCGGAAGCCGACACGGTATGGCGTCGGTGGGAAAATATCGAACCAGGCCAGTGGCTGGGTCACGTCGACCTGATCATCCACCTCGCGATCCAGGTAGCGGATGATGCGCTTGTCGCCCACCACCACATCGGTGCGGCCGCTATAGAGCAGGCGATTGCGATTGATCTGCAGCGCCTCCTCACGATAACGCGGATTGTTCATGGCCATGCGCTCGAACTCCGGCCCCATCAGCAGTCGCGCACGCTGGAAGGCGCTGACCGCGTACTGGCCGAGGTCGGCGATCTGCTCGATGCGATATCCGCGCTTTGCCAGCGCCACCGCCACGTTCTGGTAATGGATGTAGACGTCCGAGTAGAAAGCCTGCACGCCACTGCGCTCGTGAGTGGTGGTAATGGCGTCGATCTCGCCGCGGCGCAGCATCAGGTGCAAGCGCTCTATCGGCGCGTAATAGGCGGTCACTGCAAAACCGGCGTTGTGCGCAGCACGCTCCACCAATTCATATTCCAGGCCACGCGGCTCACCTTCGTAGACATAAGGCGGCTTGTGCGTGCCAAAGCCGACATGCAGCAGCTCGGCCGCAACCGTCAGGCTCAGGCATGCCAGCATCACTCCCAGCCACCATCTGAGCATCTTCTACCCCACTATCGGTCCCGCCAGAGCATAGACGCCTGGCCGCCTTCATAACCAGAGTGGATGCCGGCCGATTCATTCCGCTTTGCCCTATCGCGGCTAGACTGGCTGCACGCATTTTGCGCCTGCCTTCAGGAGATCAAGACCATGCTCAAAGCCGAATACCAACAACGCGGCCCGGTGCCGCAGGACGTGATCAGCGCGGTGCCACTGCAGTTGCCGGAACCCGCTGCCGGACAAGTGCGGGTCAAGGTGCTGGCTGCACCGATCAACCCGTCCGACGTGCTGACCCTGACCGGCGCCTACGGCATGCTGCCGCCACTGCCGGCCGTGGGCGGGAACGAAGGCGTCGGCAAGGTCGAGGCGCTCGGTGAAGACGTGAGCAACTTCAAGGTCGGCCAGACCGTGCTGCTGCCGGTCGGCTGCGGTACCTGGGTCACGGCTCTGAATGCACCAGCGGAAAAACTCATCCCGCTTCCGGATGCCGACCCGCTGCAGTTGGCCATGCTTACCGTCAACCCACCCACTGCCTCGCTGCTGCTCAGCGAATTCGTCGACCTCAAGCCGGGCGACTGGGTGATCCAGAACGCTGCCAACTCGGGCGTCGGCAGCTACCTGATCCAGTTGGCCAAGCTGCGCGGTTTCAAGACCATCAACGTGGTACGCCGTGATTCGGCCGTTGCCGGTGTCGAGGCCGAGGGCGGTGATCTGGTGCTGGTGGACGGACCGGACCTGGCCAAGCGTGCGCGCGCAGCCACTGGCGGCGCCGAAGTACGCCTGGGGATCGACGCGGTCGGCGGCGTCAGCACCGACAACCTGGCCGCAGTGCTGGCCAACGGCGGTGTACTGGTGAACTACGGCATGATGAGCGGCCAGGCCTGCCAGGTTTCGCCAGCCTCCTTCGTGTTCCGTGACGTAACCCTGCGCGGTTTTTGGCTGGCCAAGTGGTTCCAGCAGGCCAGCCCGGCGCAGCAGATGAAGGTGTTCGGCGAACTGGTGCAACTGATTGCCGGCGGGAAGCTGAAGACCCGCGTAGCGGCGACCTATGACCTGGAGCACATCAAGGACGCCGTGGCGGCAGCCGCCAGCGGCGAGCGTGACGGCAAGATTCTGCTGGTGCCCTGAGACTGACAGCGCACCCTGCCTCCGAAGTGCACCCGGCGCCCCTGTCCCCATGGGGCGCCCTCTCTCCTACCGCCCCCAGCAGCGCACTGCCTGCGGCGAGTACGCCCTGTGCAGGACAGTGCCACTGCCATTCGCCTGCTTATGCACAGCGCGAAGCTGCTCAGCCAAAGCAGCTCATATCTGTGAGGAATAAGGCAAAGTACTTTTTTCCGTGCTAGAACCTATGGGATTGGTCATTTTATGGCCAATGGCCAATACCCCACTGACTCGCCGGACTGTCACTGATGAAAACTAAAAAAGACGCCGTAGCCCCCGCAAAGGAAGCCACCCTGGCCGATATCGCCGACAACCTGCTGGCGCCGCCCGCGCTGCCGGGGCACAGCGTTAGCGGCGAGCAGTATCTGTATTTCACCGAACGCGATATCGAGCGCATCCTCGATAACCTCGATGGCCTGCGCAACATGGTGTTCCCGCTGGGCGAGCCGCTGGACGAGGGCGAGTCGAGCCGCATCCAGCAGTTTCCCTCGGTGTGCCTGATCGGCCTTGGCCGCTGCGGCTCGAACATCGCCCTGGACGTCGCCTCCCTGGTCTACAACGCGCGCCAGTTCTATCTGGAAGAGTTTCACAGCGAAGCCACTGCCACCATCGAGCAGGCCTCACGCCCCAGTCGCTGGATTCGCAGCAACCTGCTGCGCGCGCCGCGCAAGAGCAGCAAACCGGTATTCCTGATCGAGCCGCTGGTGATGCTCGGCGACCTGGACAAGGACATCGCCGGGCGCATCCGCTTCTCGCGCAAGGGCGAGATGAGTGGGTTTCTCGACGATTACAGCAAGATGAAGATCATGGACCTGTCCGAGGTGCATGCCGGCGGTGCCGGCAACGCGCCGATCCTTGGTCAGTATCTGGCCAAGATCATCCTCAACAAGGACACCCAGCGCTTCTCCAACGAAGACTGGAAGTTCATCCACAGCTACCTGATCGACTCCTGCGGGATCAAGGCCAACCAATCGCGCTTGTACTTCTATATCTTCAGCGCCGGCGGCGGCACCGGCTCGGGCATGGCCTCGGAGTTCGGCCTAGCGCAGCAGTTCGCCTACATGAGCAAGACCTTCGACAGCAAGACGCCGGACGATGGCGAGGCCGAACGCGAACGTGGTTTCGTCTTCGAGCCGATCTTCACCAGCGGCATCTGCATCCTGCCGAACATTTCCGACCAGCGCAGCGAGATGTCAGAGGCCCTGCACATCAACGCCGGACGCCTGCTGTGCAAATACCTGGCCGAGGAATGGGACTTCTCCTACAACTTCGACAACGAGCAGAACAGCGCCGAAAGCGTGATGCGCCGCATCCGCCCATGGAACGCGATGATGCTCATTTCCAACGACATCATGCGTTACGCCGAAGAGAGCGGTGACGGCAGCATCCACAACATCGACGTGACCGCCATGGAGCGCCACGCCAACCAGTACATCTCGCAGCAGATCTTCAACATCCTCACTGCCCAGGCGGTGACCAGCGACTACGACCAGAACTACTTCCGCCGCGCCGGCATCGACATCGGCGAGACCATCCGCCTCGACGCCAACGACCTGTTCATGAGCCTGGCCGGCCCAGTGGCCGTGGCTTATGCCGAATCCGTGGTGCCCGAACAGCATGCCCAACTCTCGGAGAAATTCCGCGTACTGGACAAGGAACAAAGCCCGCCGCGGCTGAACATCGACGACCTGTTCTTCCGCTCCATCGACCTGCCGCACTTCAACAAGGTCACCCAGGCCATCGAAGGCATCAGCCTGCTGCCGATCGAGTCCAAGCGCTATCGCCAGGCTCTGGAGCAATACAAGTCCAGCGGCTACGACGCCACGCAACTGAGCGACCTGCACTTCTTCAAGAACTGCTCCTCGGTGGTGTCCATCGTCTCGCTGCCCAAGGACTACAAGCTGTCCTACATGGACCTGAACCGCCTCAAGACCCACCTCAACAACCTCTTCCCCAACACCACGCTCAAGCGCTACGCGCTGGTGATCGGCGCCTCGGCCAACCTCTCGCTGACCACCCTGATCGTCAAGAGCCCGTGCCTGTCGGACGACTTCCTGACCCTGATCGTCGCCTACATCAAGCGCTGCTTCGCCCGCGACCAGTACCGCTTCGACGACAGCCTTGACGACGCCATGCTCGACTTCATCGTCTCCGAGCGCTTCAACGAAGCTCAGCTCGACGCCATGCTCAACGAGCACGAAGACCCGGCGAAGATCCTCGACACCAACTGGTATGCGATCAAACCGATGTACGAGAAGAAGTACCGCGAGCTGATCCACGACGCCGAGAAGTTCGTCTCGATCAACGACATTCGACTGACACGCGAAAGCGTCAAACAGGCGATCAAGTACCTACGCGAAATCTATCGCCACCGCATCGGCAAGACCCGGGTGATCTCGCTCAACGATTACGGAAAATAGGTGGCACGGGCGTGCCTGTGCTTCACTGACTAGGGCACTCACACTGCCGCAAGGCGGGAGATGGCTATGGAAGGACTGTCGATCCGCTTTCTCGCCGACCTACCCGAGCAGGGCCAGCTCCTGCTCAATTGCGAACACGACCCCTGGCTGGTGGCACTGTCCTACGTCATCGCCAGCGTCGGCAGCCTCAGCACGCTGACCATCGCCAGGCACCTCGATAACGTCCTGAGGCGCAGCATGCGTCTGGTCTGGGGGCTGCTCGGCGGGCTGTGCCTGGCCGGCGCCATCTGGTCCATGCACTTCATCGGCATGCTGGCCTTCCAGGCGCCTGTCGCCATTCGCTATGACCTCGCCACCACCGTGCTGTCGCTGCTGGTGGCCCTGGCCGCCTCACTCCTTGCCGTGTACTACATGGCCATGCCGCGTCCCGGCCTGAGCCGCCAGTTGCTGGCCGCCAGCATCATCGGCCTGGGTATCAGCGCCATGCACTACAGCGGTATGGCGGCGATCCGCTCGGAGGCTCAGGCCTACTACCACGGCGGCCTGTTCACCCTGTCCATCGTCATCGCCATCAGTGCCAGCTTCGCCGCGCTGCTGCTCAACCGCTACGTGCGCCACGGCTCGCAGCTTCGCCAACGCTGGATGAAGTATTCGGCGGCGCTGGTCATGGGCGCGGCGATCGCCTCGATGCACTACACCGGCATGGCCGCGCTCAACCTGGTGGTACCGGACGGCACGCCGCTGCAGTTGCGCAGCGCCGACAACAGTGTGCAACTGGTGCTGATCGTCGCCTCCATCACCTTGCTGATTCTCAGCCTGAGCCTGGATCGGCCGCAAGCTCGACGACAAGGAGCGCGATCTACAACGGGTCAATACCCTGCTGGTGCAGCTCGATCAGGCCAAGGCATCGCTGGAGCAGGTGGCGCATTTCGATCCCCTGACCGAGCTGCTCAACCGCCGCGGCTTCAACCGGGTTTTCGCCGCCACCCTGGAGGAACACGCGGTGACCGGCCGCAGCCTGGCGGTGATGTTTCTCGATGTCGATCACTTCAAACGCATCAATGACAGCCTGGGTCACGACGCTGGCGACGAGTTGCTGCGTGTGGTGGCGCAGCGCATCCGCAGTGCGTTGCGTGAGCGCGACATCATCGCGCGCTTCGGTGGCGACGAATTCTGCGTGTTCGCCAGCCTCGACAGCAACGCAGACCCACGCGCGCTGGCCGCACGCATGCTGGAGCACATGAAGGAGCCGATCAGCTTTTCCGGACGCAAGATCGTGATGACCACCAGCGTCGGCATCAGCCTGTTCCCGCAGGATGGCGGCAACGCCGACGAGTTGCTCAAGCATGCCGATCTGGCGCTGTATCAATCCAAGGGCAGCGGGCGCAACGTGGTGCATTTCTTCAATCCGCACCTGAAGCAGAAGGCCTCGTTCGAGTTGCAACTGGAAGAAGACCTGCGCCAGGCCCTGCAGCAGGACAGCGGCCTGACCCTGTTCTATCAACCGATCATCGATCTGCGCAGCGGCGCGCTGAGCAAACTCGAAGCCCTGGTACGCTGGCATCACCCGCAGCACGGCCTGCTGACACCCGAGCGCTTCATCGCCATCGCCGAAGCCAACGGTTTCATCGATCAGCTCGACAACTGGGTGCTGCGCCGCGCCTGTCTCGACCTCAACAGCCTGGATCAAATGGGTTATCCGGGGTTGAAGATCGCGGTCAACTGCTCGGCGCTGAACCTGGCCAACGATCAGTTGCCTGGCCGCATCGAGCAGTTGTTGAACTCGACGCGCTGCCCCGCTCACTGCCTGGAGCTGGAGGTGACCGAGAGCGCACTGCTAAGCAACATCAACCGCGCCATCGGCCTGCTGGAAAATATCCGCGCGCTGGGCGTCAGCCTGTCCATCGACGACTTCGGCACCGGCTATTCCTCGCTCGCCTACCTGCGCCGCCTACCGCTGGATACGCTGAAGGTCGACCGCTCCTTCATTCAGGACGTGGCCCACTCCAGTCAGGACCGCGAGATCGTCCACGACATCATCGCCATGGCCCACGCCCTGCATCTGAAGGTCGTCGCCGAAGGCGTGGAAACCGCCGAGCAGCTGGCGTTCCTGCAGGAACGCGACTGCGATCAGGTGCAGGGCTATCTGTTCAGCAAACCGGTGCCACTGGAAGAAATCGTGGCCCGCTTCCCTCCGCATTACCGGCCACTGGAGCGGGTAGCGGCAAGGTCTTGAGCCTTCGCCCCAGAGCCAAGGCTCGCCGCTGAAGCGCCTCCTACCAGCAGCTGTGCAGCCCTTGTGGGAGGGGCTTCAGCCGCGACCAAGACACGCCTCGCACTCAAGCCCTGAACGCCTGCAACCAACCCAGGCTGGCCTGCGTACCCACCTCGCCCGGCTTGTACTCGGCGCCCAGCCAGCCGCTGTAACCGCTGTCACGTAACGCACCGAGCAGCGCGGGGAACGCCAGCTCGCCCGTACCTGGCGCGCCGCGCCCCGGCACGTCGGCGAACTGCACATGACCGATGCGCCCCGCCAGCAGGCGCATGCCTGCGGCCACGTCCAGGCCCTGACGCGCCATATGGTAGAGGTCGTACTGTGCGGCCAGATTCGGGTGATCCACTGCGCGCAGCAGCGCGTCCAGATCTTCCGGCGTATTGATCAGAAAGCCCGGCATGTCGATCGGGTTGATCGCCTCGACCAGTACGCGAATACCCAGCACGGCGAAGGCCTCGGCGCTCTTGCGCAGGTTGGCGGCCAGGCAGTCCAGCGCCTGCTCGCGGTTCACGCCTTCGGCCAGGCGCCCGGGCAGCACGTTGATGCAGGCCGGGCGCGCCATGGCGGCGTAGGTCAGCGCCTCCTGCAGGGCGGCGTCGAACTCGGCCTGGCGCGCCGGCACGCTGGCCAGGCCGGGGCCACCGCTCATCAGATCGCCTGCCGGCACGTTGATCAGCACCAGCGGCAGCGCGGTCAACTCCAGCACTTCTTTCAGGGCTACCGCTGGCAACTCATAGGGGAACTGAATTTCCACGCCATCGAAACCCGCCGTCATCGCCGCCAGAACGCGCTCGCGCAGCGGCAACTCGGTGAACAGCATGGACAGGTTGGCAGCGATCTTCATGGGCATTGCTCCCGCAGCATTTCCACAAGGGTGGCAGGGTCGCGCTCAAGAAAGCCCTGACTGCCGTGCAGACGCATCAGCTGTGCGGCCAGGCCGCTCATGGGCGTGGCGCTGCCCTGCTCACGGGATAGTTTGACCGCCGTATCGAGATCCTTGAGCAGCGTGCGCACGTGCCACTTGATCGGCTCGAACTGGCTGGCGGCCATCTGTGGCGCGAGGATCTGCAGCGGCTTGGAGTCGGCGAAACCACCGGCCAGCGCCGGGGCGATCAGGCTGGCGTCGACGCCGGAGCGCTCGGCCAGCGCCACCACTTCGGCGATCACCAGCGCGTTGCAGGCCACGATCATCTGGTTGCACACCTTGGTCACCTGCCCGGCGCCCACCTCGCCCATGCGCGTCAGGCGCTGGCCCAGATGCGCCAGCACCGGGCGCACACGCTCCACATCCTCCTCCCGGCCGCCAGCCATGATCGCCAGCGTGCCGGCTTCGGCACCCGGTGTACCACCGGAAACCGGCGCATCCACCCAGCGCATGCCAGTACGTGCCTCCAGCTCGGCGGCCATCTCACGGGTGGCCGCCGGCTCCAGGCTGGAAAAGTCCACCAGCAACTGCCCCGGCCGCGCGCCCTCGACGATCCCGCCCGGGCCGAACACCACCTCACGCACCACCTCGGTATTGGCCAGGCAGAGCATCACCACATTGGCATCGCGACACAGCTCGGCGGGGTTCTCCACGCGATGCGCGCCCTGCTCCAGCAGCGATGCGCATTTGTCCGGCGTGCGGTTCCACAGGGTCAGCGGGTAGCCTGCGGCGAGCAGGCGGCGGGTCATCGGTAGGCCCATCAGACCAATCCCGGCGAAGGCCAGGGCGGGAAGCGTTGCGGTCATCGATCAACTCCAGGCAGTTCGTATCCAGCGCGCATCTTAACCCCGGAGTCAGTTGTGTGCTGCCGGGGCTGCATCGGCAGCGTCGGGCCACTATACTCCGCGCGCCTTCCCCGCTATTGAACCGGAGAATCCGACATGTTCAAGAACACCCTGGCGCTTGCCGCCGGCATCGCCCTGTCCGTATCCGCTGTATTCGCGCAAGCCGCCGACGTCCTCAAGGTCTCGGCCATCCCTGACGAAGCCCCCACCGAACTGCTGCGCAAATTCAAGCCGCTGGGCGCCTACCTGGAGCAGGAACTGGGTATGAAGGTAGAGTTCGTGCCGGTGGCCGACTACGCCGCGGTGGTCGAAGCACTGGCCGCTGACCGTATCGACATGGCCTGGCTGGGCGGTTTCACCTTCGTCCAGGCACGCCTGAAGACCGGCAACGCCGTGCCGCTGGTACAGCGTGAGCAGGACGCCGAGTTCACCAGCAAGTTCATCACCTCCGACCCGGCGGTGAAGTCCCTGCAGGACCTGAAAGGCAAGACCTTCGCCTTCGGCTCGGTGTCCTCCACCTCCGGCAGCCTGATGCCGCGCTACTTCATGCTGCAGGACGGCATCAAGCCGGAAGACTTCTTCAGCCGCGTGGCCTATTCCGGCGCCCACGACGCCACCGCCGCCTGGGTGCAGGCCGGCAAGGCCGACGCCGGCGTGCTCAACGCCTCGGTGTGGCAGAAGCTGGTGGACGCCGGCAAGGTCGACACCGACAAGGTCAAGGTCTTCGCCACCACCCCGACCTACTACGACTACAACTGGACCGTGCGCGGCAACCTCGACGCCGACCTGCAGACGAAGATCAAGAGCGCCTTCCTCGCCCTCGACCCGGCCAAGCCCGAGCAGAAGGCGATTCTCGACCTGCAGGCCGCCAGCCGCTTCATCGAAACCAAGCCCGAGAACTACGAAGGCATCGAAGAAGCCGCTCGCGCTGCCGGCCTGTTGAAGTGAGCATCGCCCTGCGTGGCGTGGGCCTGGCCCACGCCAACGGCAAGGTCGCGCTCGAAGATATCGATCTGCAGGTCAGCCCCGGTGAACGAGTGGCAATCATCGGCCCCTCGGGCGCCGGCAAGACCACCCTGCTGCGCCTGCTGGCCACCAGCCTGCAACCCACACGCGGCGAGCTCGACCTGCTGCAGCACAACCCCTGGCGCCTGGCTGCCCGCCAGCGCCAGCGTCTGCGTGCGCGTATCGGTCTGATCCACCAGGCACCGCCTTTGCCGCCGCGTCAGCGCGTGGTCACCGCCGTGCTGGCCGGCAAGCTTGGCCAGTGGTCATTGGCCAAGGGCCTGCTCAACCTGCTGCATCCGCTGGATGCCAGCGGTGCCCAGGCCGCCCTGGCACGGCTGGATATCGCCGACAAGCTCTACCAGCGTTGCGATCAGCTTTCCGGCGGTCAGTTGCAGCGCGTCGGCATCGCTCGCGTGCTGTACCAGGCGCCGGAATTGATTCTCGCCGATGAACCCGTCTCGGCCATGGACCCGGTGCTGGCCGGCCACACCCTGGCCGTGCTCAACCGCGAGGCCGCCGAGCGCGGCATGACCCTGCTGGCCAGCCTGCACGCCGTCGACCTGGCGCTGGCGCACTTCCCACGGGTTATCGGTATTCGCGACGGGCGCATCGCCTTCGACCTGCCCACCGAGCAGGTGCAACCTGCCCAGCTGCAAGCCCTGTACGCCAATGAACAGCTGCAGGCCACGCCCAGCTCACCCGTGCCGCCGCAACCGACGCATATCCCGCGATGCTGACCACCGCCCCACGCGACCCCGCCGCCCTGCCACGCCTGCTGATCACCCTGCTGGCGCTGCTGTTGTTGTGGCCAGGCGTGAGCCTGAGCGAGCTGGACCTGGCCGTGCTGGTCGATGGCGACAACACCCGCGCCATGGGCAACTTCCTCGCCGGTTTCTGGCCGCCCGCGCATGATGGTGAATTCCTCGCCCTGCTCGGCCGCGCCACCCTGGAAACCCTGGCCATCGCCACCGCCGGTATGAGCCTGGCGCTGCTGATCGCCGTCCCTGCCGCGCTGCTGGCCAGTCGTGCGCTGTCGCTATCGGCCGTGCATCGTGGTGGCCGCCCGGCCTGGTGGGCGAACCTGGCGCGCTGGCCGGTGCGCGGCCTGCTGATCTTCCTGCGCAGCGTGCCGGAAATCGTCTGGGCGCTGCTGTTCGTCCGCGCTGTCGGCCTCGGCCCCACCGCCGGCGTGCTGGCCATCGCCATCACCTACGCCGGCATGCTCGGCAAGGTGTATGCGGAAATCTTCGAATCGGTCGATGCCCGCCCCACCCGCGCGCTACTGGGTGCCGGCAGCGGCCGCCTGAGCGCCTTCGCCTACGGCGTGCTGCCCAATGCCGCCGGGGAAATGCTCTCCTACACCGTGTACCGCTGGGAGTGCGCCATCCGCGCCTCGGTGGTGATGGGCTTCGTCGGCGCCGGCGGGCTGGGCCAGCAGATCGACCTGTCGCTGCGCATGTTTGCCGGCGGTGAAGTGGCCAGCATGCTGCTCACCTTCCTGTTGCTGGTACTGCTGGCCGACCAGTTCAGTCGCCTGCTGCGCGCGAGGCTGACATGAGAGCCGGCAACCTGATCCTGCTTGCCGCCATTCTCGGTGCGGTGATCGCCTCGTTCGTCTATCTGGGCATCGACCTCGGCGCCCTGGTCGCCGGCGACAGCCTGGCGCAGATGGGCAAGTACGCCAGCGGCTTCCTGCAACCGGACTTCTCCAGCGCACACCTGCAGGCCATCGGCCGGGGCGCGCTGGAAACCCTGGCCATGTCCGCCATCGGCACCCTGCTCGCCGCCCTGCTCGGCCTGGCCCTTGCACTGCCGGCCGCCGGGCGCTTCGGCGGCGTCGCCCTGCACCTCACACGCCTGCTGCTCAACGCCCTGCGTGCCATCCCCGAGCTGGTCTGGGCGGCGCTGATGGTGCTGGCCGCCGGCCTCGGCCCCAACGCCGGCACCCTCGCCCTGGCCCTGCACACCGCAGGCGTGCTCGGCCGCCTGTTCGCCGAAGCGCTGGAAAACACCCCGCGCGAACCGGCCGACGCCATCCGCGAAAGCGGCGGCGGGCGCATGCTCGCCTTCTGCTACGGCACCCTGCCCGGCGTCTGGCCGCAACTGGTGGCGTACACCCTGTACCGCTGGGAGAACAACATCCGCATGGCCAGCGTGCTCGGCTTCGTCGGTGCCGGCGGCCTGGGGCAGATGCTCTACGTGTCGCTCAGCCTGTTCCAGGAAGCCCAGGCGGCCACGGTGATCCTGGCCATGTTGCTGCTGGTGCTAGCGGTGGATGGCTTGAGTGGCTGGGCACGGCAGCGCTGGGTGAGCTGAGCCGGCAGCGCGATATCGATATTCTGCTTGCCGCCTGAGCGCGCAGCGGGCATTTGTCTGGACCTACCACGGCAGGCATTGAAAACGCTCGAGGCTTGAGCCAGCATGCATAGCCCATGGCCATCATGCATCGCCAACTCACGCAGATGCCTGGCCATGAGCCAACAGACCTTTTCCCGACAACAGGATGTCGTATGCGCGCTCTCAAATACCTTTTCGTCGCCAGCCCACTGATCATTGCAGGCTGCGCCAGTCAGCCTTCGCTGCCACCACCGGAATTCCCCGGCATCGAGCAATCCGACAAGATCGTCATCCACGATCAACGCCCCAGCAGTGAAAGCGAAAAGGAAATTTTCAGCCTGCTGGTCACCAGCAGCGCCTACGCCATCTACCGCATGCCGGACACCGCCACCAAGCCCACAGGCCCGCGCCTGCTGGCTCACAGGGCTTACGAGACCTTCCCGGAGCTGGGCAGCCAACCCGCCATCAACGTTCATCACTTCGTGACCTACGCCAACCTGCAATCGCAGTTGCGCAAAAGCTCGCTGGTCGCAGGGCTGACCGGCCCGATTGGCGTCGCCATCCTCAGCCGCCAGGAACTACCTGTCGGCGAAGTCCTGACAACCCGGATCGACAGCAGCATCTTCGAAAAAACTGCAGGAGGCGAGGAATACACCCGCGCCTTCTTCAGCGCCGAAGAAAACCCCGAGAAGTCGCCGGTCAACCTCATCTACATCGATGCGGAAATGCTCGGCCAACGTGTGGCCAGCCGCTGCCTGGTGCCACCGATCAAGGACAAGCCCCACCTGTTTCTGATCGAGGCGATGGATATGTGCATCGCCAACCACCTGGCGCTGTACAGCACCGACTCTGCCAAGGAAACGGCCGCCAAGTAGCTCAGCATCGAGCCGGACAGGAGCCTGTCGAAAGATGGGTTTCTGCTTTGGCAACCTGCGGTGTGCTTGTTCGCCTAGACGCTCCAATGGCCTTGCTGCTGATGCTGGCGATGGATGGGTGACAGGCTGCAATCGGCCAATAGCTGCCCTCTAGAGGCGTCTAGGAATTCAGGAGCGATTCAATTAGCCGTTTGGGTCAAAACCGTATTATCGCCTAGAGTCATACTAAGCCTGCAACGAAGTCGAGCAACGCGCGGGTTTTAGCTGGCAAATGATGTCGAGAGGGATAGTAGGCATACAGCGGAAACCGTTTATCCGGCCACTCGGGGAACAGCAGTGTCATCTGGTTCGAAGTAATGTAGTTCTCGATCCCCAACTCGAACATCTGCGCAATGCCTAGGCCAGCCAGGCAGGTACTGTAGAGTGTGCCTGGGTCATTCACGATGAGCGCCCCCCGTGGTTTCACAACTACCGTTTTGCGTTTTTGCTGGAACTCCCAGGCAAATGGTCTGCCTGTCACCGGTTCTCGGAACAGAATACAACGGTGATGACCTGCCTCCAGCTCATGGGGGGTTGAGGGTTGCCCGAATTTTTGCAGGTAAGCTTGCGACGCCACGGCGAATACGCGGGTATCAAACAGCTTCCTTGCTACCAGCGACGACTCCTGTGGATGCCCGAATCGCAGTGCTAAATCGAAGCCCTCGGCGACTAGGTCACCAAGTTCTTCCTTGCACCGCAGCTCGATCTCCAACTCCGGGTGGCAATCTATAAAGGCGCCAAGACGTGGTCCCAGAACAAACTGTGCAAACAGCGGATCAACGTTCACTCGCAGTCTCCCGCAGATTTTCTGTGCATCCCCGGCAACGTTGCCAGTTATCTCTTCCAACGCACTTACTAGCGGCATCACCTGCTCGTAAAAGTGAAGGCCTTCGTCTGTGAGCCTTACTGATCGCGTCGTACTTTCGAAGACTCGAATACCCAGCCTTGTTTCTAGTCTTGCGATCGCCCTGCTAACTCCGGACTGCGACATATCCAAAGCCTCGGCAGCCAGGCCAAAACTCTTGGTATCGACTACTGATGCCATAACATCCACGCCTTCCAGCATTTGTTTGTTGAATGTTCTCATGACTCACTCCAGAGCCTGGTTGACAGTGCTTTCGTATAGATCATATGGCCTTGCGTAATCGCACGATCGATCGAGCACCAAACGAGATATGCCAAAGTATAAATGACTCATAAGCATAAATATTATGCTTTTCATGCTATCGCATTCAGGTAGTCAAGGCTTCACCATTCCTGCATCGCACACAGCGGATAAAACCTATTCACACATGTAAGGATCCTCTCGATGCAAGCTACCGCTTCACATGCAGAGCCCGCCCTCTTGTTGCCCCAGGCTCATACCGGGTTACAGGCTCCGGGGGCAGAAACCTCTATGGTACGAAGTGTCGCAGCGGTGCTGGCGCTCAGTCTGGGCTGCTTTTCTTTTGTCAGTACAGAACTGATGCCGGTGGGCGTGCTGCCTGCAATGTCTGCAGGGCTTAATGTGTCCTTGGGCGTTGCTGGCTATTTGGTTACTATCTTTGCCTTCATCGTGGCGCTTACGGCGGCGCCGCTCACAAGTCTACTCGGCTCAATCAACCGAAAGTCCCTTATGGCGGGGCTGCTGGCCGCGTGTTTTGCCGGTAACCTGATCACCTATATGGCGTCGGACTATTTTGTGGTTTTTATCGGACGCATTGTGGTCGCTGCCGCGATAGGCGTGTTCTGGTCCACGGCCGTTGTAACGGCTGTGCACCTAGTGGCATCCCGTAACGCAGTACGTGCCACCTCCGTCGTATTCGGCGGAGTATCGCTGGCTACCGTGCTGGGCGTTCCAGCCGGCACGATGCTTGGCGATATGTACGGCTGGCGCGCCGTCTTCGCCGCACTCTGCTTCCTCAGCCTGGCGGTATTTACTCTGATTGCATGGACGGTTCCGGCGGTACGCATAGGGAAAGCTGCCCAGCGCGGCGCGATGATGTCAGTGCTAAGAAACAATCGATTGCTTGCGGTTTTTGGTATCACCGCCCTGGTGGTAACAGGCAACTTTCTGGCCTACACCTACATCGCGCCTTACCTTGAGCAGATTGCAAAACAAAGTGCGAGTCAAATCAGCATGCTGTTGCTGGTTTATGGGGCGGCCGGAGTTGTCACCAACTTTGCCGTAGCGCCCTTTGCCTCGAGGGCTCCACGAGCCAGCCTGGCTGTCGTAGCGACACTGTTTACGGCTAGCCTGGCAAGTTTGAATATTGCTTCAGACGGTCACTTAGCGCTCTTTACAACGATTGCGACCTGGGGCGCGGCATATGGTGCGTTACCAGTATTGTTGCAAACACTGGTCTTCAAAGAGGCCTCCAGGATTCAAGGTGCATCGGACGCCGCCACCGCTGTCAACGTATCTGTATTCAATGCCGCGATTGGCCTGGGCTCCCTGGTCGGAGGACTCATGATCAACCATGTCGGGCCACACCTCATTCCTTATGTCGCCGCGGCGTTTGCGTTTGCCGGGCTGACAGCGATGGCCGCCAGCTATAAGCGTGAAACACCTGAGCACTGAATCGAACCCCCGTTTTAGGTAAAAATCAAAAGTGAAGAATATGAGCAAGATTGCCGTACTGGGCCTGGGCGCAATGGGATCGCGTATGGCTAAACAATTGTTGAGTGCTGGCCATTCAGTGGTTGTCTGGAACAGAACGCCCGAAGCCGCTCAGAAGCTTGTTAGCCTGGGAGCACGGCGAGCGCACTCGCCTCGAGAGGCCGGCCAGGACGCCGAGTTCGTAATCGCGATGTTGCGCGACGATGACGCATCTCGACAGGTATGGCTGAATGAAACAGCCGGCGCGCTTGCGGGCATGGCCTCCGGTACCGTGGCGTTGGAAAGCTCGACGCTCACGCCGGCCTGGGTACGCGAGTTGGGTGCCCGTGCGCAACAGCACGGCGTTTCTCTACTGGAGGCACCGGTTTCCGGTTCCCGTGCACAAGCGGATTCTGGGCAATTGTCCTACCTGATCGGTGGCGAGCCCCCTGTGCTCGAGCGCAGCCTCGCTGTTTTGCAGGCGATGGGCTCGAGTGTTCAGCATGTTGGCCGATTGGGAGATGGGGCACTGGCCAAGCTTGCCACGAATGCAATGCTGGGCATTCAGGTGACTGCTCTGGCGGAGGTTGTCGGGTTGCTTAAGCGTAGCGGCGCAGATCTACCAAAGGTGCTGCAAGCCATGGCCAGGACGTCCGTATGGGCACCGGTGATGGCCTACTTGTCTAACACCATGCTGACCGAAAACTTCGCGCCTCAATTCCCCGTGGAATTGATGGAGAAGGACTTCAGTTACACTCTAAAGGAGGCTGGAGCCATAACGAATGCACCAACAATCGCGGCTGCGCACGATGTATTTCTGAGCGCAATATCCCAAGGTATGGGCCCCGAAAATATGACCAGTGTCGTCAAGATGTTCACCGGGCAAAATCGTTAAAAGCCCCCAGCTCCACCCGTGTCAAACGGGGGGAGCTGGGGGGGCGCAGGAGAGTCTAAATGTCCGTAACGGCTATCAGCGTTGTAGAGGTTCTGACAAGGCCCGGTCACTCTGAAGAGATCGCCTCAAACCTCTTTCAGCTAGCACATCATTCACGCACTATTTCAGGCTGTCTCGATGCGGCTGTCATCTGCAGTTTCGCAGTCCCGCAGCTCTGGATATTAAGCATATTCTGGGAGTGCGAAACCGCCATGCAATCCTACTTTCTGGTTGTCCCGGACGAACCGTTTGCTGACCTGTTAACTAAACGAATCATCGAGAGCATCACATTCAAAAGTTTTTATCGACACTGAACCGCCCCTTATTTCCTAGGCGCTCTTGAATGGCTCCTATTGGCCGGTAGCCGCCCGTCGCGGCTGGCCGCAATCGGCCAAAAGCGGACTGATCTGCAGTGGATCAGCCTCCCGTATTGAAATACCCCGCGACGAACTGGGAGCGATTCACATAAGTTTCACCGCAATACCCATAATTATTAGTGACCGGTGAAAGCCTATTTATTGATATGAGCCGATTGCCCATGTGACAGTCGCCGCATCGCACTAGTCAGATGTGCTCTGGCACTTTCGGCATCCCCCTGACGCATCTGCTCGTAAGTGCGTTGTGCAATTTCGTGGGGTACTGGTTTGAGATCGCGATGGGTCGACATTGCCAGCAGTTGTACTTGAGCAGCGCGTTCCAGGTAATACAGATCGTCCCAGACTTCGGCAATAGTCGGGCCCGCAACGATCACACCGTGGTTCTTCAAGAACAGCACGTCGGCATCCCCCATGACGCTGGCAATGCGATCACCCTCTGACTCATCGAGTGCCAGGCCGTTGTAGTTCTCGTCTACCGCCGTCCGCCCGTAAAATTTCAACGCGGTCTGCCCAACCCACAACAGCGGCGATCCTTGCAGCAGGCACAGTGCCGTGGCGTGGGGCATGTGCGTATGAAACGCCACTTTCACCCTTGGAAGTTGTTTGTGAAGGCGCGCGTGGATATAGAACGCAGTTGCTTCAGGCTGACCTTCGCCGGCCACAACATTGCCATGGAAGTCGCAGACCAGCAGATTGTCGACGGTAACTTCCTCGAACGCATACCCGTACGGATTCACGAAAAATAAATCATCGCGGCCCGGCACCATGGCGGAGAAGTGATTGCAGATCCCCTCCTCCAAGCCGTGCAGCGCTGCGAGTTGAAAGCACGCGGCCAATTCCGAGCGCGCAGTGACGACGGCGGGCATCTCAAGGTCTAGGTCAGTGTAGCGGGCGGTACGCAGACCGCCTTCAAGGGTATGCGCCATGGCAATGACTCCGCGGGTTACCAGCCAAGGGATTTGAACAGGGGCACGACTCGATCGAGGGTGCTCACTGTCGCATCGGGTCGATAGTCGGGCAGCAATTGCCGACCGGTACCGCGGTCGATCCACACGCAGCGAAACTCCATATCGCGCGCAGCGGCGTGGTCAAGGTGCGGGCTGGCACAAATGTGCACCACTTCATCACGGTGCACACCCAACTGCTGGTGAGCGTAATCGAACAGGCGCGGATCGGGCTTGTAGGCACCGGCCTGCTGGGCGGTGATGACCCGATCAATGTGTCCACCGAGCTGCGCGACGTTGCCGGCGATGATGTCATCATCGGTGTTGGACACGATGCACAGCTTGAAGCCCATGGCCTTTAGACGTGCGAGCGCGTCGAGCACTTCGGGAAACGGCGGCATCTGCGGAATCGCCCCGGCCAGCTGCTGGCTGTCCTCGGCAGAACTGGGCAACCCCAATTCCTCCAGCGCAAGCTGCAAACCCAGCGTGCTCAACTGACGGAACGAACGGTGCGGCGGCGTCTGTTCCAGGCGATGTTCGTGGCGGTCGTACACGTCGATCAGGCGATTGGCATCGACACTGTGCTGCCCCTTGGTGCCGAGGATTTTTGCGGCGACCGCCTGCAAGCCCTCGTCCCATTGAATCAAGGTGCCGTAGCAATCGAATGTCAGCCATTCGGGACGCGAGGTGTTTTCGAGTTTCATGCTGTTCTCCTCTGTGGGGAAATTCAGCTTACGAGCGCATGCCGTTAGCGGGAAATTAAATTACTATTCGTATGTCAGTTGAAAAACGAATATCAAGGATGCGCCATGCTCGACCTCGAACTGCTCAAGACCTTCGTGTGCGTGGTTGATGAGGGCAGCTTCACACGAGCCGCCGAACGCGTGCACCGCACCCAATCGACTGTGAGTCAGCAGGTGCGCAAGCTGGAAACAATGGTCGGCCACACGCTGTTGCTTCGCGACCGGACGGGGCAGAACATCAGCGTCAACGAACACGGAGAAATGCTGATTCAGTACGCCCGGCGCATGCTCGCCATGTCCTCGGAGGCGCTAGAAGCCCTTGCCAACGATGTCGACCTGGAAACTCTGCGCATTGGCGTGCCGGAAGACTTCGACTCACGACGCATGACGAATATCCTCGCCGGCTTCAAGCGGGTCCGCCCCAACGCACGACTGGAAACCATCAGTGGCATGAGTACGGATCTGAAGCAGAACCTTGCGATAGGTGCCATTGACATCGCATTGGTCAAACGTGAGCCAAACAGCGGACCTAGTTGGGCGACATGGCCGGAGCGGCTGGTGTGGGTCAGGGGGGTAGAGAGCAATTTCGCCAACGGTGTATTGCCATTGGCGTTATTCCCGCAGGGCTGCATCTATCGGCAACGGGCGATCCGCTTGTTGGATGTGGCACAGCGGCCTTGGCGGGTCGCATTTGGCAGCCATAGTCTGACCAGCATACAAGCAGCGGTGGCATCCGGTCTGGGTGTCTCGGTGCTACCCGCTTCGGCGGTGTTGCCAGAACATACCCTGTGTACGGATCTTCCTGAATTGGCGCCGACCGAGTTGGCGCTGATCAGTCGCGAAGGTGCTCTGACTGGATTGCAGCGAGGGCTGGTAGAGTTTCTACGACAAGAACTGGGCGAGTCATCCAATTAATCAACTCCGGCTTTGGCGAATGCCTGGGCTGAACTCACTCAGCGGGTCTACCCGTTATCGACGTGTGCCTTTCCCAGAACTCACGCAGCTCCAATGCTGCAAGTGGCCATCCATCCAATCAGCCTGGGCCAGAAGCCGACGCTTCTGGCCGTTAGTCGCTGACTCCAACGCTTGGCAGACTAATCACTCACAAGCTGGATTACCGTCTTGCCTTTGCCACCGCCTTGCGCGACCTGGCGAAATGCCTCGTTGACCTCATCCAGTGCAAAGTGCTGCTGATCCACCCGGATCGTCAGTTGCCCGGTGTCGGCCAGCATCGCGGCCTCGCGCAGGATCGCCCCGTGATGTTCGCGCCCCTGACCAGTGAGCAGCGGTGTGAGCGTGAACACGCCCGAGTAGGTGGCGCTCTTGAACGACAGCGGCGCGAGGCTGTGCTGGCCCCAGCCGAGGCAGCTCAGTACATGACCGGTGTAAGGCTTCACCGCCTGGAAAGATGCATCCAGTGTGCTGCCACCTACGGTGTCGTAGACGATGTCGAAACCTTCACCGGCCGTGTATTGCTCGACATAGGACTCCACACTCTGTACCTGGTAATTGATCGCCGTGGCCCCAAGCGAGCGAATGAAGTCGAGACTGGCCGCCGAGCCGATGGCATAGACCTCGGCTCCACGCGCCTTGGCCAACTGCACGGCGACTTGCCCGACGCCTCCTGCGCCGCCATGGATCAGCACCCGCTGGCCGGCACGGACATTGGCCCGATCCACCAAGCCTTCCCAGGCGGTTATGAACACCAGCGGCACGGCAGCCGCCTCATGCATGCCAAGTGCGTGCGGCTTTGCCGCGATCAGCCGTGCATCCACGGCGATGTACTCGGCCATGGTGCCCTGGGCGCCGCCAATACCGCCGGCCATGCCGAAGACCTCCTGGCCAGGCGTGAAGCCCTCGACCGCCTCGCCAAGCTCGACGACAGTGCCAGCGAGGTCCAGGCCGAGCACCGCCGGTAGCGCCTGGCGGGCGTGGGCTCCGGCGCCGGTGGCGATCTTGGTATCGAGCGGATTGACCCCCGCAGCGTGGACCCGGACCAGGACTTGCCCTTTAGCGGGCACTGGGCGAGCGATGTGGCGTACGGCCAACGGGGCCTGGGCGGACTCGGCGATGGCGGCAAGCATAGTCTGATTCATGACGGGAACCTCTGATGGAGTGGACGCTTACAGGTTGCCCCGCCTTCTCCATTCCGATAAGAAGCTAAATTTGCATATCACTTATTCCCCAGCGAGGCGCAATGGCGATAGACCTGTTCGACAGCATGCGCATCTTCGTACGCGTCGTGGAGCGTGGTTCGTTCTCCGCGGTCGCGCGCGAACTGAACACTGGGCAACCGACAGTTAGCAAGCAGATCCGTGCCCTGGAGCATTATCTGGGTGGGCCGGTGTTCGCCCGCAGTACCCGGCACCTGGCACTGACCGACCAGGGACGAAGTTTCTACAGGCACTGCCAGGAGATCCTCGGCAATCTCGAAAACGCCACCCGCAGTTTCGCCAGCGGCCAGGAGCAGATCGCCGGCCCTCTGCGGATCGCCGCACCGGTCAGCTATGGCAGGCTGTGCATTGCGCCGCTGATCGGCCCTTTCCTGCAACGCCATCCCGAGGTACGCATCGACCTGCGCCTGAACGACCAGAACGAAGACCTGCTGAAAGAAAACATCGATCTGGCGATCCGCATCGGCGTGGTGAAGAGCGAGGGGCTGGTGGCAGTATCCCTCGGCACCAGCATACGACGCGTTTTTGCCTCACCCGCTTACCTGCAAAGCTACGGTACGCCGCGCGAGCCCGCAGACCTGACAGGCCACAACTGCATCGCATTCACCTTGCTGGAGCATTACGACCACTGGCACTTCAGCCGCGGGGCGCAGGGGCTGGATGTCGTCATCAAGGGCAACGTCACCAGCAACAGCAGCGAGGCCATCCGCGAAATGGTCCTCGCAGGCCTGGGCATTTCTCTTTCTCCGCAATGGCTGTTCGCCGCGGATCTCGAACAAGGCCGTGTGTGCAGCCTGCTCGGTGATTACCAAGCTAACGCGCTACCAGTCAGCGCCGTGTTCAGCCGTGAGCGACGACACTCGGCGCGGACACTGGCCTTCATCGACTTTCTCAGGGAGCACCTGTATCCGAGTTGTTCGTGAAACTCTGCACACCAAGGCCGGGAGGACTATCGCGCAAAGAGCTTCTCTTGGTCGACAGCGGCCCCCAACATAGTCCAGCTACTCCACCCTCTCCCATCTTTCAGCGTAAAGTCGCCACACCCCACACCTGCGGTTTCCGCTCAGACGAATGGGATCGAACAAGGAATCACCAACATGGACCGTTTACGCAGTATCGTCTCCGCCTTCGCGCTCTGCCTGCTCTCCCTCGCTCACGCCGACACGCGCCAACCTCAGCCCTGCAACGCTGCATTGCTGGACTCACTGGCGACCCAACTAGGACAGCAAGGCTGGACGCCCCCTGACGGGCATGGCGACGGACCATTGGTGGCGGCTGCCTGCAAGTCCTGGCCGGATGATTCGGCGTTGTTCCGTGGTGACCCTGGCTTACCGTGACGCCGAGGACACCACGCCAGCGGGCGAGCGCAATCTCAACTGGCTGGTGGCGAAGGTGGACGCGCAGAGCGGGCAATTGCGCGAGCGACATGACGACTATCTTGGCGAAGATGCCGCACTGGAAATCGATGCTGGCAGCCTGTGGCTGGATACCGCGCGTTATCACCTGGCACCAGGCGTTCGCGCGTTCGGCGTGGTGGTGCGCAGTGTCGCGCGTGGGGCGAGCTGTCCAGATGCCGGCTTCAATGACCTGCTGACGTTGGTGGTGCCGCAAGGGCCTCGGCTAAGGCCGGTGTTTGCCACTTATCTGTATTCGTGGACGACGGTAAAGGGCGTGACCTGCGCACTGGATGGTGATTTCGAGTCGGAGCAGGCCGACCTGACGCTGAGCCTTGGGCCTAAGCAAGCCCACGGTTACGCCGACCTGGTAGTAACCGCTCATATTCGTGCTGGCCGGCAGGAGCCCGTGCTACGCAAGGTCAGCACCACCGTCCGCTACGACGGCAAGCGCTATCCGTTCGATCAGTTCTCGATGTTCTGGACAAGAGAACCGCAGCCGTAACGACGAACAGGCAAGAACAAGTCGGCGCCCCACTGCCGTCTAGACTCCTGAGTCTCAACCCATGGTGGGAGACTCAGGATGACCAGCAAGAACACCATCTGCCTCTGGTACGACCATGACGCACTGGAGGCTGCGACCTTCTACGCCAAGACCTTTACCGACAGCGCCGTGCTGGCGGTACACCATGCGCCCGGCGATTATCCTTCTGGCCAGCAGGGCGATGTGCTGACGGTGGAGTTCAGCGTGATGGGCATTCCCTGCCTGGGCCTCAACGGCGGCCCGGTGTTCCAGCACAACGAGGCGTTCTCGTTCCAGGTCGCCACCGATGATCAGGCCGAGACGGATCGCCTGTGGCACGCGATCATCGATTACGGCGGCCAGGCCAGTGAATGCGGCTGGTGCAAGGACAAATGGGGCATCTCCTGGCAGATCACCCCGCGCATCCTCAGCGCTGCCATCGCCAACCCCGACCGCGCGGCGGCCAAGCGCGCCTTCGAGGCGATGATGACCATGAGCAAGATCGACATCGCCAGGATCGAGGCGGCGCTCAAGGGGTGATCCGCGAAGGTCAGATTCGGGCGTTCTTCTTCTGCAGGATCAACGACGCTTCGTTATAGGCGCTCTGGAAGGCATCGCTGCCGATCCAGGTGATCGCGGCGTCTTCGTCTTCATCGTGGAAGATGCCGCGGTAGACGATCAGCAGGCCCATCATGAAATCGGTGGCGGCGTCCTCCGATTCCTCGGCGACCACCAGCTCCAGCACCGGGTATTGCAGGAATACCAGGCACAAGGCAAGCAGGCTGATGCCTTCGCCGGCTTTCATCGCCTGGAACAGGTCATCGAAATGCGCGGGGTCGAAGCCATTCTCTTCGATGTCCTTGAAATCGAAGGTGCTCAGGTCGATCTCGACATCATCGAACGGCTCGTTGATCAGCGGGTTGGCGAGAATCGGGTGGACGACATTGGCCTGCGCCTTGGGCTTGCCCATGCGGTTCTGCCTGGCTTTGGTCTTGGCCCGTTGGGCGCGCTTCTTCTGTTTGTCTGCGGAGGCCATGGGGCGTTCCTCGTTCGGTACAGCCATGTGCATGGCGCGGAAAGTTCAGGCGCCATTGTATTCAGTCTTGGTCATGGCCTGCGGCTGAATTTGCAGACGGAGAGTCATGCATTGAAGAACGGGCTTGCCTCTTCGACTTCCAGCTGTTTTCTTCGGGATGTATGGATGACGGGAGCCTGACCATGACGGACCGCGAACAACTCCACCACGACGGCTATGCGTTGCTGCGCCAGGCGGTTCCTGTTGAGTGGCTGGATGGCTTGCGCACCCGGTTCGATGCGGGCATCACCCCCTCGGATCAATGGCCGGTGCCGCGCGGCGCAGACTGGCATCACTCGCTGCTGGATGACGACGCCATGATTCAGGCCGTGTGCCGCCTGCCACAGCTGCTGGCAGTGGTCGGCGAGCTGATCGGCGAACGCTTCTTCCTCGCCCAGGTGGAGGGCCGCGAGCCACTGGCTGGTGGCGGTCATCAGCAACTGCATCGCGATCTGTCGGCGCAGCGCCCGGGCGATATCGTCAATGCCATGGTCTACTTCGACGACTACGGCCCAGGCAATGGCGCCACCCGTATCGTCCCGAGCAGCCACCGTCCGCCTGCCGGCGAGCCACCCTTCGACTTCAACGACGAGTCCCGCTCAGTGCAGCTTGCGGGTGCGGCCGGCGACATCCTGGTGTTCGATGTGGACCTGATACACGCCGGCAGCCTGAACCGGCTCGGCACACGTCGCCGCTCGATCCTGATCAGCTACTTCGCCGAGCCACTGTACGCGTCCTATCTGCAGACACGCAGCCTGCGGGGGATTCGCATGGACGCGAGCGAACGCTTCGAACCTGCGGATTTTTCCTTGAGGCAGGTGTGAGCAAGGCGGTTGCCTGTGTCAGCAGGCGACACTGGCGTCTCTCGCCGGCGGCAGGCCGAACAGCCGGCGGTACTCCCGGCTGAACTGCGACACGCTTTCGTAACCCACCGCGAACGCTGCACTGCTGGCGGTGACGCCCTCCCCTGTCATCAGGCGACGCGCCTCGATCAGACGCAGCTGTTTCTGAAATTGCAGCGGCGTCAATGATGTCTGGTTGCGAAAGTGGTGATGAAAAGACGACGGACTCATACCGGCCACGGACGCCAGGTGCTCCACCGGCAGCGGCCGGGTGAATTCGGTGCGCAGCACCTTCACCGCCCGTGCGATGCGCTGCGCATGACCGTCCGGCCAGCCCAGGCGACTGATCGCCGGGCCATGTCGGCCAGCCAGCAGCCAGTAGTGCAGTTCGCGCACAAGCGAAGCATGCAGCACCGTCGCCGAAGCCGGGCGCTCGAGCAGTCGCATCAGGCGTAGTGCCGCTTCGGCGACTTCGCTATCGGTCGGTTCGATGCGGATGGGCTCCAGCTCCGCACTCGGCACCGCCTTCATCTCCTCCATCAATTCGGTGAGCAGTGCAGGATCGAGGTCGATCACCAGCGAGATGTACGGGACCTCGTGGCTCGCCTGGATGATCTGGCTGACCGTCGGTACGTCGGCGGTGATCAACAGCGAATCACCGGCGCTGAAGTTGAAGCTCCGGGTGCCCATCATGACGCGCTTGCTGCCCTGCAACACCAGGCAGGCCAGAGGCCGGGTGATGGCGTAATCCAGCCCGCTGGGCTCTGACGTGCGAATGATGGTCAAGCCGGGAATAGGGGTTTGGGCAAGCCCGCCGGGTTCGCCATGTCGATCCAGATAACCGCGGACGACCTCCAGCAGCGCTGCGCTCATCGTGGGCTCCTGATGCTGATCCAGAGCATGTCTTTTCCTCTTGGAGAAATAGGCAAAAAGCGTCGAGGTTTCGGTAACGACGGGGTTGCGCCACGAGCCACACAATGAAATCCCGTTCACCCATGAGAGGATTTTTACCATGACCAAGATCGCCATCGTAACCGGCTCCAGCCGTGGCCTCGGCCGCAACACTGCGCTGAACATCGCGCGTCAGGGCATCGATGTCGTCGTCACCTATCACAGCCAGGCCGACACCGCACAGGCCGTGGTTGCCGATATCCAGGCCCAGGGACGCAAGGCGGTTGCTCTGCAGCTCGACGCTGGCGACGTCAGCACCTTTCCGGCCTTCGTGCAACGCCTGCGCCAGGCGCTGAACGAGACCTGGCAACGCGACAGTTTCGACCATCTGATCAACAACGCCGGCCATGGCGACATGGCGTCGATTGCCGACACCACTGAAGCTCAATTCGATGCCCTAGTGAACGTGCATTTCAAAGGGGTGTTCTTCCTCACCCAGGCGTTGCTGCCGCTGATGGCCGATGGCGGTCGTATCGTCAATATCTCGTCCGGGCTGACCCGAGTGTCCTACCCCGGTTTCTCCGCCTACTCGGCGGTCAAGGGTGCAGTGGAAGTGCTCAGCCTGTACATGGCCAAGGAGCTGGGCAACCGGGGTATCGCAGTCAACACAGTGGCGCCCGGTGCCATCGAAACGGATTTCCTCGGGGGAGCCGTACGTGACATGCCGGACCTGAACAAGGTGTTCGCGGACATGACGGCGCTGGGTCGGGTCGGCGTGCCAGACGACATAGGCCCGATGATCGCCAGCCTGCTCGGCGAGCAGAATCGCTGGGTCAACGCCCAGCGCATCGAGGTCTCCGGCGGTCAGGCGATCTGATCGCCCCGCTGCGACCGGACAACCCGGTCGCAGCGATATCCGCGCGCCCTAGCCACGCGCCAGCTGCCCAGCCATGCGCTGGCGGATCAGCTCCAGATAACGCCGCGCGCCTAGCCCAAGTGGCCGGCTGCTGCTCCAGACGATATCCACCCACAGACGCAACTGGTTGGCCATGTTGTCGAAGGCCACCGTCCGCAAGTTGCCCGACTCGATCAGGGCGGCAACCAGCGGATGCGGCAGATAAGCCCAGCCGAGCCCGGCCTGCACCAGGTTGAGGGTGGCCAGGTCGCTGTCGGTGAGCCACAGGTGATGGGACAGGATCATCTGTGGGTCGGTCGCCGACGGTGAGCCGGCCGCGACGATGATCTGCCGCGCCTCGACCATCCCCTGCTCATCCATCTGCCTGAGGTAGTCCGGTGCCGCTACTGCCGTCAGTAGCTGGCTGCCGGCTTCGAGAAAGTTTTCCCGCTCATCGATGCCGGGGCGCTCGAACACCAGCGCCAGGTGGACACTGCCTTCGTGCATCAGGCGCACGGCTTCAGCCTGCGAGGCGGAGCGCACCTCGACCTCCAGCAGGGGGAATTCGTTCGCCAGGTCGATCAGTGGCTGACTCCACATGCCGCTCTGCAACTCCGGCGCCATGGCGATGACCAGCCGCCGTTCCAGGCCCTGGTGCATCTGCAGGGCCTGGGCGTCGAGCCGGTTGAGTTGGCGCGCCGCCTGACGTGCCTGGGGCTCCAATGCCCGCGCAGCCCGGGTTGGCAGGGCCTTGCGCGTACTACGGTCGAACAGCTCCAGATCCAGCTCCGCCTCAAGCTGGGCGATGGCCATGCTTACCGCCGAAGGCACGCGCCCAAGCTGGCGTGCAGCGGAAGAAAAGGAACCACCGTCCAGCACCGCGAGGAACACGCGCAGGGTTTCGCTGTTGAATGCCATGGTGTTGTCAATTTTCCTGATGACTATCGTCTTTTTTTATCAGCTTACTCCCTCTAACTTTCAGCCATCGACAATCCGATGGGAGCCTTGCATGAAGCAGGATTGGAAAGACCAGGTTGCGCTGGTCAGCGGTGCCGGCAGCGAACACGGCATCGGCATGGCCATCGCCCGGCGCTTGGGCGCGGCTGGCGCGAAACTGATCGTCACCGCCAGCAGTGCGCGCATTGCCGAGCGCGTCGCCGAGCTGCGCGCCGAAGGCTTCGAGGCCGAAGGCCGGGCAGTCGACCTGACCGATGAGGCTGGTGTGCAGGCGTTCGCCGCCTGGGCCGAAGGGCTGTGGGGGCACGTCGATATTCTGGTGAACAACGCCGGCATGACCATGCAGGGCAGCCCCGAGACGTTCGAAGAGGTGTCCAGCATGAGCCTGGAGACCTGGAACCTGACGATCGCACGTAACCTGACCAGCGCCTTCCTGCTCACCCGTGCCGTGCTGCCGGGCATGCGGGCGCGTGGCTACGGGCGCATCATCCACATCAGTTCCACCACCGGCACCAAGGCCGGACACCCAGGCGAAGCGGCCTATAGTGCAGCCAAGGCCGGCATGGTGGGGATGAACATGGGCCTGGCGCTGGAAGTAGCCCGCCATGGCATCACGGTCAACTCAGTGGCGCCGGGCTGGATCGCCACGGGTTCGAGCACGCCGCATGAACAGCGCGCCGCAGCCTACGTGCCAATCGGCCGTGCCGGCCGCCCCGAGGAAGTCGCATCAGCCGTGGCCTTCCTCGCCTCCCCTGAAGCCAGCTACATCACCGGCGAGGTGCTGGTGGTCGATGGCGGCAACTGCCTGATCGAGGACAAGGCCCCATGAGTACCGAGCCAACAATCAGCCCCGTGGTGCTGATCACCGGCGCCGCTGGCGGCGTGGGCAGCGCGCTGGTGGCACGCTTCCTGGCCGGTGGCTGGGCGGTGTTCGCCACCGACGCCAACGTCACCGGCCTGGCCGAGCTGGGCCAGCGCCATGCCCTGGTCGGCAGCCTGGCGGCAGATATCCGCAAGCCTGCCAATTGCAATGCAGTGGTGGCGGCAGCTATCGAGGCGGCAGGCCGGCTGGATGCCGTGATCAATGCGGCAGGGGTATGGCGCGAAGGGCCGGTGGAAGCCTTCAGCGAGGAGGATTTCGACCTGGTATTGGACGTCAACCTCAAGGCCAGCTTCTTCATGTGCGCGGCGGCCATTGCTCACCTGCGCCAGACGCGCGGTGCCATCGTCAATATTTCCAGCGACGCCGGACGCCAGGGCAACCCCAATGCGGCCGCCTACTGCGCCAGCAAGGGCGGCCTGAGCATTTTCACCAAGGCCCTGGCGCTGGATCTGGCACCTTACGGCGTGCGTTGCAACGCCGTCTCACCTGGCGACATCGAGACACCGATGCTCAAATTCCAGGCCGAGCACTACGGCAACGGCGATCCGCAGGCCTACTACCGGGAGTTGCTGGGGAAATATCCACAGGGCGATCAGGCACGTTTCATCCAGCCGGAAGAAGTGGCGGAACTGGCGTTCTTCCTCTGCCAGCCAGGCGCACGTTCGATCACCGGTGCCGACATGGCCATCGACCAGGGCGTTTCAGCCGGTCACTGATCGTCGCGCCGTTCGTAGCGGCGCTGGATGCGCGCCAGCTCACCCGAGCGGCGCAACCTGGCCAGGGCAGCGGCCCAGGCCGCGACCAGCGCATCGTCGCTGTCGCGGCTGAAGGCGATATACAGCGAGGAGCGGTACAGCTCGATGGGCACCCGCCTGAGAGAGCCCGGGGCGATACCCAGCTGGCGACTGTAATAGGCCACGCCGGTGTCGGTGTCGCCGATGATGACCTCGGTACGCCCGGCCAACAGCATGCGGTAGAGCTGCTCACTCTCCGTTGCGCTCGTGTCGAGGTTGTCGAACCCCATCGAAGCCAACATCGTGGGCACCAGGCCGGCGTGCCGGGTGGTTATACGTGGGGTGTGCAGCAACTGCTCCAGGGTGTGGATCGGCTGCGCTGCAGCGGCCAACTGGTAGGGGTAGATGGATTCCTCGGCGATGGGCCCGACCCACTTGAACAAGGACTCGCGCTCTGGCGTGCGAAACATCGAGTACATGATGGTTCTGGGCTGAGTCTGCAGTACACGAGAGGCACGCATGCTGGGCCTCATTCTAATCTCGAAGTCGTCGCCGGTCAGCGCCATGATGGCTCGCACCACCTCCGTGGCCATGCCGGTGATGTGCTCGTTCTCCCGGTAGTTGTAGGGTGCCCATTCCTCGGTGACGAGCTGATACGTCTCGGCTCTGGCAAGCGCCCCCATCAGCAGGCAGAGCAGCGCGGCGATGAGTATCGAGTGCTTCACGGGCTGTACCTGCTGGAGGGGATGCGATTCAAGAGCGGCTCTGATCAGGGGGGCTCGGCAAGCATAGACGTTATGCCAGTGTTGCAGCCTCATGGCCAAAGCCGAAGGTTAAAGTTAACCTTGAGCTCACAACGCTCCTGCCACAGAGATATACCCAGATGAAGATCGGCGAACTGGCGCAACGCACAGGCCTTGCGGCCTCGCGCATTCGCTTCTACGAAAGCATTGGCCTGCTCAAGCTGGTGGAGCGCCAGGCCAACGGCTATCGCAGTTACCCGGAACAGGCCGTGCTGGTGCTCAACCTGATCACCACCGCACAGCAGGCCGGCTTCAGCCTGGACGAGTTGCGCACCCTGCTGCCGCAGGATCTGGCGCAGTGGGAACACGGCAAGCTGCTCGATACCCTGCAGGCAAAAGTGAAGGACATCGAAGCGCTGGAACAGCGCCTGGCACAAAGCAAGGCGCACCTGCTGGCGCTGATCGACGAGATCGAAAGCAAACCGGACGATATCGACTGCGCCACCAACGCCAAGCGGGTGCTGTCGAAGATGAACCTGGGCGAGCCGAGCGATCCACTCAAACGCACCAGCAAAACCAGCAATCGCGCCTAAGGCTGCCCTTCGTAGGGTGCGCCGCGCGCACCGCCTCCGTAGGTGAGTGGCCGGGACGCTGCTCCAGCCTGCACCAGGCTTATCGCACCCTGACCACCGCCTTGCCCTTCGCCCGACCGCTGTCGACGTAGGCCAACGCTTCGTCGGTGGCCGCGAACGGGAAGACCTTGTCGACCACCGGACGAATCACACCGCTGTCGATCAATTCAGCCAACCTGGCCAACTGCTCGCCACTGCCGCGCATGAACAGAAAGGCATAGCTGACCTGGCGCTGTGCAGCCCGCTTGCGAATCTTGCGACTGAGCAGCCCCACGATCAGTTGCAGCAGCTTGGGCATGCCGGCGTTCCTGGCGAACTCGGGGTCAGGCGGGCCGGACAGCGTGATCAGCTGGCCACCGGGCCTGAGCACGCTCACGGACTGTGCCAGTTCCTCGTCGCCCAGGCTATGCAACACCAGGTCGTAGTCACGCAGCGTCTTGGCGAAATCGTCCTTCTTGTAATCGATGACGAGATCCGCACCGAGGCTTTTCACCAGCACGACATTGGCGCTGCTGGTGGTAGTCGCAACATACGCGCCCAGGTGCTTGGCCAGCTGGATCGCCAACGTGCCGACACCGCCAGAGCCAGCATGGATGAAAACTTTCTGCCCTTTGCGCAGCTGGCCCTTCTCCACCAGCGCCTGCCATGCGGTCAGGCCGACCAGGGGGATCGAGGCGGCCTCCTCCATGCTCAAACTGGCCGGTTTCAAGGCGAGGTTGGATTCAGCCACCGCGATAAATTCGGCGAAGGTGCCGATGCGACGGGTATCTGTGCGGGCATAGACCTCATCACCCGGCTTGAAGCCCTGCACCTTGGCACCGACCCGCGTCACCACACCGGCCAGGTCGTTGCCCAGCACCAATGGCAGGCGCAGCGGCAGGACCCGCTTGAGCGCGCCGCTACGAATCTTCAGATCCAGAGGATTGATACTGGCCGCGTGAATCTGCACCAGTACGTCCTGCTCGCCCAGAGTCGGCTCCGGCACGTCGACCAGTCGCACGGGCTCCTGCTTTGAATATCGTTCGATGACAAAGGCTTTCATTGAAATCACCTGGGTTCATTGCATGAACGGTGGCGCAGAACAACGCCACCGAATGATCGGACGCGGCCGCAACCGCGTTCAGCGAATTCCCTGGGCTCTGAGCGCAGCCGGCACGAACTCTGACTTGCTCGCCTTGAAACCGAAGGTGATGGGCTGCGCGCTGTTGTAGGTCAGGCCGAACACCAGGTAACGACCGTTGCTGAAGTCGTAGATGGCCTCCCCCGCGTACCAGGGCGTGTCGGCGTAGTCGTATTGCACGTGGAAACCCTCGGAGAACCGCCACAGCACGCCACGGCTGTCGTAGTGCTCGGCCTGGGCGATCTGCCAGGTGTCCTCGTCGACATAGAACACGCGCTTGGCGTAGATATGGCGCATGCCCGGCTTGAGGGTGCCGACCACCTTCCACACGCGGTGCTTCTCGTAGCGCAGGTAGTTCGGGTTGAGGTGACCCTTCTCGATCAATTTGGCCGAGGTCAGCTCACGACTGGTCAGGCGGTAGTTGTTGTAGGGGATGTAGATTTCCTTCTTGCCTTCGAGCTTCCAGTCGTAGCGATCCGGCGAGCCGGTGTACATGTCGTAGTTGTCGGACGTGCGTAGGCCATCGGCAGCGGTGCCAGGGCCGTCATAGGCGACCTGCGGGGCACGCCGAACACGACGCTGTCCGGCGTTGTAGAGCCAGGCCAGACGCGGTTCCTTGACCTGATCGATGGTTTCCTGGACCAGCAGGATATTGCCTGCCAGACGCGCCGGAGCGGTCACCTTCTGTGTCGAGAAGATCATGATGTTGGCGTCGCTGACCGGGTCGAAGCCGTTGAGGTTTTCCGGCCAGGCCGCGCGGTCTTCGAGCTGGACTTCACTGAAGGAACCGTTCGGCTGAGTGATTACCTGAGTGTGGGTGCGCAGCAGGCTGCCGCCGCGATAGCGCATGAAGTGGTTCCACAGCACCTCCACCCCGCTCTTGGGATGGATGAAGGGGTAATACCCCTGATAGTCGAGCACGCCATTGCCGCCAGGCACCAACCTGGCCGTATCCGCATTTTTTTGCGCAGCCGCGTAAACGTGCTCGGGATATTTGGCGGTGCGCCGGGTCTCGTAGACGTTCAGGCGATAGCCCTCAGGATTGCGGCGCAGTTGTTCGATCTGCCCCGGGGTTAGGTTGTCCCGGTAGCGCTCGAGGTTGCTGGCGTCGATGGAGAACTTCACCGGGTCATCGGCGAAGGGATCGACGAACTGTTTGCCGATATCGCTCCAGGTCACGCCGCGGTTGAAGCCACCGGTCCAGACCGGAATGGAACCGTCGGCATTGGCGGCTGCCTCAGCGCCCAGCGGCGTCAACGTCTCTGCTAACGCGAGGTTGACAGTGAAAGCCATGGTGGCCAGCAACATCGATGTCACGATGGGCTTAGTCATGAGCCTGCCCTGCCTGCGCCAGTTTCTTCTCGACCAGATCCAACCCCCGGCGAGCCTGGCTGGAACCCAGCGCTTGCGCCTGAAGGAACCAGCTGTGGGCGTATTCCAACGCTGCCACAGCCTGGCTTTCCTCACTGGCGTGGGCCAGGTAGCAATTGCCTACAGCGACCGCGAGATCCGCCGTGATCAGGCGGTCTTCCAGTTCATTGGTGACGCAGTTGCCGTGGGGTTCGGCCTGCGCAGTAGCGACGACGAAAAAAGCCGTCGCAGTCAGAAGCTGCTTGATCATGGGATAGACCTCGATAGGACATTCGTCGACAGGTTCTATTACAGAACCATGCAACGAGAAATTAGGTGCTATCATGAAACCTGTCAACCGCTTTCTTGTCGGCAGCTGCAAACTGCCCCTAACTGGAGACCCGCACGTGGAACGAGTTACCTTCGAGGATCGCAATTGCTCGGTGGCCCGCTCGGTGGATGTCCTGGGCGACTGGTGGAACCTGCTGATCGTCCGCGAACTGCTCTGGGGCGCGACCAAATTCGATGAATTCCAGCGCAACCTGGAGATTTCCAAGGGCATTCTGTCCAAGCGCCTCAAACTGCTGCAGGACTACGGCATCGTGGTGAAACACACCGTCGGCAGTGGCACCGAATACGCCCTGACCGAGAAAGGCCGGGCCCTGCACGTGATCATCATCGCCATGCTGCAGTGGGGAGATAAGTGGAACCCGCTGGCCGAGGGCGCGCCGCTGATCCCGGTCAACCGCAAGACCGGAGCGCCGCTGGCCCCGGTACAATTGGCCGATGTCAACGGCGAGCCACTCGAACTGAAAGACCTCGGCCTAATCGTCGGCCCGGGTGCGGATGAGACGACACGTGAGCGCCTGGACAGGCTGCGCCAGGCCGCTCAGCAGAAGGCAGCGGCCAGCCGCTGATCAGCTCAACCCCGGTGCGATCATCTGCACACGAGCGCGCCACTCGGAAAAGCGCAGGCTGACGAAAGCCAGCAACAGAAATAGCAGCGAGGCCAGCAACAAGCCGATGTAGCCGACGATGGGATAGAGCCACCCGGCGACCGCCGAGCCAGTACCGATGCCGGCGAACATGAACGACGCAGTCAGCGCCAGGGCGATGCCACGTTGCTCGGGCATCAGTTCGACGATACGCCGCTGCTGCGACGGCCAGACGATATCGGTGGCCAGCGCCCAGATCACCAGGGCCAGCAACAGCCCGCCGAATAGCCTTGGCATCGCAGCAAGGCCCAGCAGATCCAGCGCCAGCAAGCCGATGCCGATCAGCAGCAAACGCTCGGCACTGACCCGCAGCGCCAGGCGAGTGACCAGCAAATTGCCCAGTACGCCGGCGACGCCCAACACGGTCAGCGCCAGGGTGATGTCGTCGGCGCTGCCGTGGAAATCGTTGCCGATGATCGGCGCCAGAAAGGCATAGGTGGTGAACACGCCGGTGGTGACGAAGAACACCACCAGAAACGCGCTCAGCGAAGTGGCACTGGTCAGCAGCGTAATGACCTCAATCGGCGCAACGCGCTGGCCCACCACACGATTTGGCACCCACGCCAGAATCATCGCCGCGATGAGCAGACCACTGGCGCCGATACCGAAGAACAGGCTGCGCGCTCCAAACTCATGGGCGATCCAGGCACTGATCGGCATGCCGACCAGCCCTGCGACACTCAGCCCGAGCAGCACGATGGCGATGGCACTACCCTGCTGCTCGCGTGTCACCAGGTTCGAGCCCAGGGCGCCAAGCACCGGGCCGATAAAGCCCGCACCCAATCCCATCAACACCCGAGACAGCAGTAGGGTCTGGTAATCCGGCGCGGCGGCGAACAACAGAGCCGCGCCACTGAAAATCGACAACCCCAGCAGCACCTGCGAGCGTCGCCGTAGATGGCCCAGGCTCATCTGCAACAGCGGCGCGGCGAGCGCGAAGGTGACGCCGAACACGGTGATCAACAGCGCGCTCTGCGCGTTGCTCAAGTCCCAGGCGGCGGAGATCGCCTCCAGGCTGCCGACCACCGACAGAGCACCGACCGCCTGAACGAAATAGGCCAGGCTGAGCAGGCGCAGGGCAAGGCGATCCGGTGCAGTAATAGGGCTGTGCATGAAGCTCTCCAGAGGCGCACGAGAACGCCCGAACTCGTGATGAGGTCGGGCGCCGGGCTCAGGCAACGGGGATGGGGTTGTCGATGATCGACTGGTTGAACTGGTTCACCAGCGCATGCTCGTTCGGCCCGACATTGGCGCGCAGAGCCGTGATGCCATCGACGATCACCTCGGTGGTCGCTCTCTCCAGCTTGGCCAGGGTCTCGGCGATGAAGGCATCCAGCGGCATGGCGCGCGGGTCGCCGCTCTTGTGGATCAGGTCGGTGTCGACCCATGGCGGCGCGATCTCCAGCACCTTGACGCTGGTGTCGCGCAGCATGAAGCGCTGCGACAGGCTGTAGGAATGGATGGCCGCCTTGGTCGCCGAGTACAGCGCTGTGACAGCAATCGGGATGAACGCCAGCACCGAGCTGTTGTTGATGATGGTGGCGTCCGGCTGGCGCTTGAGGTGCTCGACGAAGGCCGCGCTGACCCGCACCGGGCCGAGCAGGTTGGTGGTCACCAGGCCGACTGCCTGCGCGTCGTCGAGGTCGCCCGAGGCGGCATCGTCGAACGGCATGATGCCGGCGTTGTTGATCACCACGTTGAGGCCCGGATGGCGTGCGATCACCTGCTGCGCCACATCCTTGATCTGCTGCGCATCATTGATGTCCAGCACCACGGTGTCGATGCCGGGGTTGGCGCGGGCGATCTCGTCGAGCAGCGCCTGGCGGCGGCCGGCGATGATCACCTTGTTACCGCGTTGATGGAAGGCTTCGGCCAGGCCGCGACCGATGCCCGAGGTGCCGCCGGTGATGAAGATGGTATTACCGCTGAGTTTCATGGTGCTGCTCCTGATCAGTAAGGATCGATCAACGCTGGGCGCTGTAGCGCGGCGCAGGTTGGTTGCTGGAAAGCTGGTTGAACATGGCTTTGCGCGCCGCCTCGAAGGCCTGCCACTGGCTGGCGTCGTGCAGCGAGGGAATGGAGATCAGTTCGCCGCGATCGAAGTCGATCAGCGCGGCGTCGACCAGAGCACTGGCCGGCATCACAATGGCTGGGTCGAGGTATCCCAGCGGCAGGCCGCCGTTGTCCCAGAACTCGGTGGCGGTGGCGCCCGGCAGTACGGCCTGGATGCGCACGCCCTTGTCGGCCAATTCGTGGTGCAGCGACTGGCTGAAGGCGGTGACGAAGGCCTTGCTGCCGCCGTAGACGCCGTTGAGCACTTCCGGGGCGATGCTGACGATGGACGAGATGTTGATGATGGCGCCGTTGCCACGCTCGACGAAGCAGGGGATGGCCGCGTAGCTCAGGCGCATCAGCGCGGTCACGTTGAGGTCGATCATCCGCGTCATCAGGCCCACGTCGCTGTCGAGCAACGGCGTGTAGGTGCCGATACCGGCGTTGTTGACCAGCAGGGTGATGCTCGCGTCTTGCTTGAGTTTGGCCTCGACCGTGGCCAGGCTGGCGGCGTCGCCCAGGTCGGCCTGCAGCACCTCGACCACGCGCTGGGTGTCGTCGGTGATGCGGCGAGCAAGGTCGTTGAGGCGTTCACGGTTGCGAGCGACCAGAATCAGGTCGTAGCCGCGCTGGGCCAGGCGTTCGGCGTACAGGGCGCCGATACCCGAGGATGCGCCAGTGACCAGTGCGGTGCCTTTTGATGCAGTGCTCATGTTGTGTCTCCAAGTGCGGTGGGCTTGGGACACATCATGGCGAGGATTGGAAAAGACCTAAATGACGTATAAAGTCATGTTTTAAGACATTACTGACTCGAGCAACGACCATGCACAAAATCGGCTATCTGCTCTCCGACGACTTCCAGGTGCTGTCGCTGGCCACCCAGACCGTCTTCGAATACGCCAACATCGTGGCCGAGGCGCCCTTCTACTCCATCGAGTTCTTCTCCGTCGCTGGCGGCATCGTGCGCTCGTCACTGGGCCTGGGTATCGAAACCCGCGCCCTGAACAACCCCGGCCTGGCCGATACCTGGATGATCGCCGGGGTCAACAAACCTCTGGAAACGCCACCTAGCGAGGCAGCCCTGGCGTTCGTACGCCAGGCCGGACAACAGGCGCGCCGCGTCGCCGGCATCTGCACCGGGGGTTTCGTGCTGGCCCAGGCAGGCCTACTCGATGGGCGCCGCGCAACTACCCACTGGGCCTACGGTGCCGCCCTGCAACGCCTGTATCCGCAGATCAGCGTCGAGGACGACCGCATCTTCATCATTGATGGCAGCGTGTGGACGTCTGCCGGCATGACCGCCGGCCTGGATCTGGCACTCGGCATGGTGGAGAAGGATCTGGGCTCGGACGTGGCGCGCTCGGTGGCGCACAAACTGGTCATGCACCAACGCCGATCGGGCGGGCAGTCACAACACTCGGAGATGCTCACTCTCGCGCCGAAATCCGATCGCATCCAGAACGCGCTGAACTATGCCCGGCAGAACCTGCACAGGCCGCTCAGCGTCGAGGAACTGGCCGATGCCGTGCACCTCAGCCCGCGCCAGTTCACCCGTGTATTCACCACGGAAACCGGACAATCCCCGGCCAAGGCCATCGAGCGCCTACGTCTCGAGGCGGCGCGAGTGATGATCGAACAGAGCCGCCATTCGCTGGACGTGATCGCCAAGGAAACCGGCTTCCGCGATCGCCGCCACATGCGTGAAGTATTCATCCGCGGCTTCGGCATCCCGCCCCAGGCGATACGGCGTGACGTGCGCGACATGAAAACCTGAGCAAGAGACGAGAGCAGGCATTGACATTAAAGTGAGCTTTAACGTTAAGGTTTCTGCACCTCCAATCGAGAAAGCGCCCATGAACCTGTTCGATCCCCTTGTCCTGCCCAATGGTTCGACTCTGCCCAACCGCATCGCCAAGGCGGCGATGGAAGAGAACATGGCGGATGCCGACCATGCACCGTCCGAGCACCTGATGCGCCTCTATCAGGCCTGGGCCGAGGGCGGCGCCGGCCTGCTCATTTCCGGTAACGTGATGGTCGACAGCCGCGCCATGACCGGCCCCGGCGGCGTGGTGCTGGAAGACGACACGCACCTGGCCCGATTCGAACGCTGGGCACGCATCGGCCGCGGCAAAGGGGCGCAGTTCTGGTTGCAGATTAATCATCCCGGCCGGCAGATGCAGTCCAACCTGGGCCAGCCAACCTGGGCGCCTTCGGCCGTAGCGCTGGAGCTGGGCAACCTGTCCAAGCGTTTCGCCACGCCGCAGGAAATGACCCCGGCGGTGATTCAGGAGGTGATCGAGCGCTTCACCCGCACCGCGCAGTTGGGCGAGCAGGCCGGCTTCACGGGCGTGGAAATCCACGCGGCGCACGGCTATCTGCTCAGCCAGTTCCTGTCGCCACTGACCAACCAGCGCAACGACCAATGGGGCGGCTCGCTGGAAAATCGCGCGCGCCTGCTGCTGGAGATCGTCAAGGCGGTGCGTGCCGTGGTGTCGCCGAGCTTCGCCGTGGCGGTCAAGCTCAACTCGGCAGACTTCCAGCGCGGCGGCTTCAGCGCCGAGGACGCGCAGCAGGTGGTGCGCCTGCTCGACGGGCTGGGCGTGGATCTGGTCGAACTGTCCGGTGGCAGCTACGAAGCGCCGGCCATGCAGGGCCAGGCCCGCGATGGGCGCACCCTGGCGCGCGAAGCCTACTTCCTTGAATTCGCCCGTGAGATTCGTGCGGTGGCGAGCATGCCAGTCATGGTCACCGGCGGCATCCGCCGTGCACCGGTTGCACAACAAGTGCTGGATAGCGGCATCGAGATGGTCGGCATCGGCACGGCCCTGGCCATCGACCCGAACCTGCCGCGTGACTGGCAGCTCGGCCTCGGCAGCGCTCCCCAGCTGCCACCGATCACCTGGAACAACAAGGTGCTGGCCTCGCTGGCGAACATGGCGGTGGTGAAGTATCAGTTGCACCAACTCAGCCAGGGCCGGGACTCCCAGCCCGGTGTATCCCCCTTGTGGGCGCTGGTGACGCAGCAGGTGAAAGACCTCTTCCGTACTCGCCATTATCGGCGTCGGATGGCGCGGCGACAGGCGCGGTGACTACGCCCCACCACTCAGAATTCCAGCACCTCGCCATCCTGCGGAATCAGTAGCTCGACTTGCGCGTGGCTAGCAGCCTCGGCCAACGCCAAGCGGCTGACCGGGCAGTGGCTGATCGCCTCGAGGTGATTGGCAACCACTGCCGCGCCACTCAACTGGGCGAACTCGATCACCTCGTCGATGCCCATGATGATGTCGCCGCCCAGGTCGAAACGCGCCCCGCCTGCCGGCACCACGCTGATGGCTGGACGGTGCTCGCGTACACAGGCGCGCACCTCGTCGGTGAGCAGGGTATCGCCGGCCAGATAAAGGCTCGGCTCGCCTGGTATTTCGATCAGAAAACCTACGCCGTGCTCCATCAGGCGCCCCACCAGTCCCCGGCCATGGGTGCAGCGGATGGTGCGGATAAGCCCACCGAGAAACGGGCCGGGAAATTCGTGTTCCGGCAATAGCGGCCGGACGTTCAGGCCGCGCTGCGCCAGGTAGTCCACATCATGTGGCGTACAGATCACCGGAATCTTGTGTTCGCGCAGCCACCGCACGCCGGCACGATCCAGGTGATCGAAATGGCCTTTCTGGCAATGAGTGATCAGGCAGTGGGTGACCGATTCCAGCGCGGCGCGAGCACTGACTGGCAGCTCGACCAGTGGATTGCGCTGACGGGCACCGAACAATCGCAGCGGTGGCAAGGCGCCTTGGCGGGCCAGCATGGGATCGACCAGAACGCGGTGCTGGCCGAACTCGATGATGATGGTGGCGTTGCGCAGCTGCTGAATCTTCATGAAAAGCCCTCGGGGTCTGAGGGCTCCATGCTGCCTATCCGGCGTCAGGGCAATAATGGCAGTATTGGACATCTTCGATTCATTTCAGGCCACCCACTCATGCGCATTGGTTTGCTGCTGTATCCCGATTGCATGCCTGCCGGGCTGTTCGCCTTCGGCGATCTGCTGCACGCTGCCAATCGCCGAAGTGGACGGCAACTGTTCGAGGCTATCTATGTCGCCCAGCACGCCGGGCCCGTGCCATGCGCCCATGGGATGAGTCTGCAGGCAGGCGCGGCTCTCGATCCACGCGAACTCGATGCCCTGCTGATTCCAGGCTTCTGGGCCGAGTCGGCGGAGCAGGCAGAGGCAGTGCTGGCTGACAATGTCGCTCTGATAAAAGCGCTGTCGTCCGTCGGTAAACGCGTGCAGCTATGGAGTTACTGCACCGGCGTCGGCCTGCTTGCAGCCAGCGGCCGTTTGAACGGCCAGGCGGCAACGGTGACCTGGTGGCTGGCGGATACGATGCGTGAAAGCTTCGGCCGGGTGCGCTGGCAGAGCGAGAGCAGTTGCGTGTTCGCCGTGGGCGTAGCCACTGCATCCGGGGTGAACGGCTACCTGCCCATCGCTCAGGGGGTGATCGAGCGACACCTCAGTGAACAGTCCTTCAGGGACATCAGTCAGCTGATGGTGCTGCCCCGTCCGGCCGTCCCGCACAGTGCGTTTCAGGGCGCCAGCCTGATGCAGCAGCCCGTGGGCCTATTACGCCGTCTGCATGCACTGATCGAGCAAACGCCTGCCGAGCAACTGACGGTGCAGGCGCTGGCCGACAAACTGGCGATGTCCGAACGCACCCTGGCGCGCAAGGTAAGCGCGCAAACCGGTGAGCCAGTGGCGAGCTACGCGCGGCGCATCAAGCTCTACCAACTCAGCGAACGCCTGGCCATGACCTCGTCGCCGCTAAGTACCCTGAGCACTGAACTGGGTTTCAGCAGCCCGGCCAACCTGCGGCGTATGTTCAAGGCGCTGACTGGGTTGACCCCTGCGCAATATCGCCAGCAGTACGGGCGTCAGTAATACACAGAGATTTGAAACGGGGTTTCCTGCCAATCCTCACCACTGAATATTTCAAGATGCTTCAAAACGTCCCAAGCAGGAAACGACCAAACTAAAATTCCATTGTTCGTTGCATTAAAAGAACAGTCCTTTGCCGAATCCCCGGTTTAATAAGCTTGCTAACGAGGCGTATAAACGAACTGCGACATTTAGCCGCATTCGTATTACGAGGAGACAAGCATGAACGTGATCGTGCACGAACGTGACAGCGAACATCTTTCCCGTGAAGCCCGTGCCATGGGGATGGTGGTCTGGGATGTGATTCAGAATGGAGAGCTGGTCGGTATCTTCCCATCCCAGGACGAAGCCGATGCCTACCGCAAAGCACTGGAAGACGCACAATCGCAAGGATAAGCAGAGGCTGTTGCCGTTTCGATCGAAACGGCAACAGCTTCAAGCAAGCGCTCGGCCCTGCGCCCTCAGCCGAGCCACCGAAGCTGCCCCGTCAGCAACCCGCAAGCCCCACCAAGCTCTCAAAGGCCAATAACGTAAGCGCCGCACCACCTGCTGCCAGAACCTCGAGCGTTCAGGTGCGTACCCCGGCAACTCGCGCGGCAGTAACAACTGCGATGCCAGATAGCCGACCTCCATTTCGCCGTGCTCGTAACTCCCAGGCGAGCTATGCGCATCGCCTGCTTCAACATCAGCCCAGACGTAACGACGTTCAGATCGAATGCTCATCAGTTCGGCCCTCTTACAGATCAAGCACCAGGGGCTGCACGCCATCCTCACCCTGTGCCGGCACCGCGCAGCAGATCAGCACACTATCGCCTTCCGGCAGCTCGGCTGGCGGGTTCGGGTAATGCACCTGGCCGCTGACCAGGCGCGTCTTGCAGGTGCCGCAGGAACCGCCACGGCAGCTGAACTCTGGCGTCAGGCCACGACTTTCTGCCAGCTCCAGCAGGCTGCCACCCTCCGGCAGCCAGCGTGCTTCCTTGGCTGAAGTGGTGAAGTACACCGGTACCGGTTCGGTTGCCGCTGGCGGCTGCACGAAGGCGTCGGTCTGACCGTCCGTGCGACGCTTCAGTGTCGAGGGGCCGAACGCCTCGGCGTGGATACGCGCGTCGGCGACGTTCAGATCGCGCAGGCCGTCGTAGATCGCCTGGGTGAAGGCGGCCGGGCCGCACAGATAGAAGTCGTAGTCGTCGAACGACAACGCCGCCTTGATCTGCGCCAGCCCGATGCGCCCATGTTGCTCGTAGTCGCGCCCCAGCACGGCGTCCGTCTCGGGCGCGCTGAGGGCACGGTGAATCTTTAGCAAACCACCCGCGCGCTGCACCAGCTCATGCAACTCGGCCTGGAACGGCAGGTCAGCGAGCCTCCGTGCACCCTGGAAGAAATGGATGCGTTTGCCCTGCCCCAGCGCCACCTGCTCGCGCAGCATCGACAGCAACGGCGTGATACCGACACCGGCACCGATCAGCACCAGCGGCCGGTTGGTGTCACTGTTCAGGGTGAAGCTGCCCAGTGGAGGACGCACCTCCAGCACATCGCCGATCTGAACCTGTTCGTGCAGGTGCCGCGAGACCAGGCCCTGCGCCTTGACGCTGATACGCAGTTGGCCGTCCGACGGCGCGCTGGACAGGCTGTAGGTGCGCAGCAGGGTGTCGCCCGTGGCGGTGGTGATGCGAATCGGCAGGTGTTGCCCAGCCGCAAAAAGCGGCGCAGCGCCCTGCTCCGGCGCGAGCACGAACGAGCGAATATCGCTGCTCTCCTGCTGCAGGCTGAGCACACGCCAGCGCTGCCACTGGTTGCGCTGCTCACGTTCGCGCAGGCGCGCATCGGTTTCTGCCCAGGTGCCGGTCATCAGGCTGGTCGGCGCATACTCCTCGAAGGCCCAGCGCAATGAAGTCGCGGCCGGGCGCAGCACCACCTGCTCGACGTCGAGTGTCCACAGCCGTTCGGCCCCCTCGAAGACGTTTATCAGCGGACTGTCGAGGAGTATTTCGGCGCGTCCGCCCAGTTGCAGCACGTCGCCCGTGGTGAAGTCGACGAACAGCAGGCCCGCGCGCGGATTGACGCTGAGGTTGCCCAAGGTGTTGAAGAACAGGTTGCCGGCGTAGTCGGGGATGGTCAGGCGATTGCCCTCTACCCGCACGAAGCCGGCGCGCCCACCACGGTGCGAGACATCCACCGAACGGCGGCCATCGTCATGCTCGACGTAACTGGCAACGAAGAAAGTGTCGGCGCTACGGATCATCTCGGCAGTGCGCGCATTCAGTTCGGTCGCCTCCAGGCGTTCGACGCCCCGCTCGGGTACGCGGCGGTAATGGCGCAGCTGGATGTACTGCGGGCAGTTGCCGAAGGAATGCTCCACGGTGATATCCAGACGCTGTGCCGACGCCTGATGAATATGCCCGTTGATGCGATTGCGCCGCCGCGAATGCAGCTCGATGCCAAGCAGGCCGATGGCCTCGCCGCTGTCCAGACCGGGAGTGGCCGGGTCGAGCGGGTCGAGCGCCATGGCGGCGAGGTCGAACGACAGGTGACGTGGATCGGGCGAGGTGACGAAGCCTTCTTTGCCTTCGATCAAGGTGGCCCAGGGCTGGCCTGCAGTATCCACGGCAGCGGCGATCATGAACGGCAGTTGCTGGTAGAACTCGCGATGCTGATCCGGCATGTAGTCGCGGATCACCTTCTGTCCGAGCACTTCCATGCGTTCGCCGACGCCGACCTTTTCCTGCAGTTGCTTTTCACCGGCATGCCAGGGCGAGTGCCGATGGCTGGGAAGCTGTTGCATGTTCTGCCCTCCACGAAAGAAGCCGCCGGGTAAACCGGCAGCTAACGGTGACTCAGGCTTGCAGACCGGCTGCGGTACGCGGCATTGGCACGAAACCCGGCAGTGCCTCGATGCGGGCCAGCCAGGCGCGGATGTTCGGATAGGGTTCCAACGAGACGTTGCCCTCCGGCGCGTGGGCAATGTAGGAGTAGTTGGCGACATCAGCGATGCTCGGCTTGTCGCCGGTGAGGAATGGGGTTTCGCCCAGCTCGCCTTCCATCACGGTGAACAGCGCATGAGCACGGTTGATCACTTCTTCGGTGTTGAACGAGTAGCCGAATACGGTAACCAGGCGCGCAGCAGCAGGGCCGAACGCTACCAGGCCGGCGGCCACCGACAACCAGCGCTGCACACGGGCAGCAGCAGCGGGCTCCTGCGGTAGCCAGTCGTCATTGCCGTAGCGCTTGGCCAGGTAGACGAGGATGGCGTTGGAGTCGCTGATGATGGTGCCGCCGTCATCGATCGCCGGTACCTGGCCGAAGGGGTTGATAGCCAGGAACTCCGGCGTCTTGTGCTCGCCCTTGGCCAGATCGACGAAGATCAGCTCGGTGGGTAATTGCAGCAGCGAGAGCATCAGCTCGGCGCGGTGAGCGTGGCCGGAACGAGGGAAGTTGTACAGCTTGATGGCGGGACGGGACATGGCGATGACTCCTTCGAGCGTGATTGGATAAGGTCACCGCGAGACGACTGGCCTTCGCGACGATGGGGCCATGTTCGCCCCATCCAACTCGGAGAAGAATCACCACTCAAGGCAATCCACTATTTCATTTTCTGCAACTCAACCGGATCACGCCCGAAACGCCGGGTGAGCACGCAGACGCGGCACGGCAAAGTCGAGGAAGCTGCGTACCCGCGCTGCAGCCCGGCGCCCTTCGCGGTAGTACAGCTGAACCGGCACGGGCGCTGCGGCGAAGTTTTCCAGCACCGCCTGCAACTGCCCACTCTGCAACTCCTGATAGGCCTCGTAGCTCAGGCAGCGGGTCAGGCCAAAACCGGCGAGCGCCGCGCGGATCGCGGCCTGCGGCGTGCTGCAGGTCAGCCGTGGCGCGAGCTTCACCACGCCGTCCACAAAGCGCCATTCCCCCGCATGGCCGGTCGAAGAACGAGCGATGATGCGGTGCGCGTGCAACGCCTGCGGGTTGGCGGGCCAGCCCCAGCGCTGCAGATAGGCTGGTGCCGCACAGACCAACGGTCGCGCCCATCCCAACGGCACGGCGAAACCGGACGAACTGGGCAGATGGCCGACCACCACGGCCAGGTCGATGCCCTCCTCCAGCAACCTGGGCGACTCTTCGCGCGCCAGGGTGGCCAGGCTCACCTCGGGAAACTCTGCCAGGTAGTCGACCGCGATGGGGGTTATCACCTGATGCGTCATCAATAGCGGCAGGGCCAGGGTCAGTTGTCCGACGGGGTTGGCGTGCAGGCCGGTCACGGAGCGCTCGGCCTCCTCCACCCGCTGCAGGATGCGCTGGCAACTCTCGGCGAAAGCGGTACCCGCCGCGCTCAGGCTCACACCGCGCGGCCCGCGCAGAAGCAGGGTGCTGTCCAGACGACTCTCCAGTGCAGCCACGATGCGCATCACCGTGGCCTGCGACAGCTGCAACTGCCGAGCAGCAGCAGCCAGGCTGCCCGCCTGGGCCACGACGAGAAACACCTGCATCTCGCGATGAGCGTTCATGAAACAGGCGCTGCACCGGCCGCGCGCAGGGCTGGGTCGGCACGAAAACTGGCAGCGCAGTGGTCAACGAAGGTGCGCACCTTGGCCGAAACCTGGCGACCGCCCTGGTGAATGATGTGCACCGGCAAGGCCGGCGGTTCGAACGCCTCGAGCACCAGCTCGATCTCGCCGCGCGCCACCGCGGCAGCCACCTGGTAGGACAGCACGCGGGTATAGCCCCAGCCCAGGCGCGCCACGCTGATCGCTGCCTGGTTGGAGCTGACGGTGAAGCGCGGTTGCGGCATGAAGCCGAACGGACCGTCCGCGCCGATGAACTGCCAGTGCGACAGCAGCGTGCTGGCGCTGGACATGACGATGGGCGCATCGCGCAACTCATCCGGGTGGCGTGGGCGCCCGACGCGGTCGAGAAAATCTGGCGAGGCGCACACCACCGGGCGGATCTGCCCGACCTGCAACGCCGGATGATCGCCCTCGGGCAACGAGCCGATGCGCACGGCCACGTCGATGCCCTCCTCCATCATGTTCACCACGCGGTCGACCAGCAGCGCATTGACCTCCACGTCCGGGTGGGTATCGAGGTACTGGGCGATGCGCGGAATCAGGAACAGCTCGCCGAACATCACCGGCGCGGTCACGGTGAGTCGTCCACGCGGGCGCACACTGCCACCGGCGGCCAGCTCCTCGGCCTCTTCCAGTTCCAGCAGGATGCGCCGACAGTCCTCGACATAACGCTGGCCAGCCTCGGTCAGGCGCAGGCTGCGCGTGCTACGGGCCAGCAAGAGCGTACCGAGACGTGCCTCCAGCGCGGCGATGGCGCGAGTGACGCTGGGCGGCGAAATGCCCAGCAGCTTGGCGCCCCCGGCGAAGCTCTCGGCCTCGGTCACCGCCAGCAACACCCTCATTTCCTGAAACCGATCCATCGTCACCGCCTGGTTTTCTATGGCTATGTCTGCGTTAAGTGTTGGGCGTTGGTACAAAAGCCCGTAGGGTGGGCCGGGCGGCGCTCCGCTTCAGCCCACCAACTGCGGTCAGCGTGGGCTAAAGCCCACCCTACAAGGCTCAGAGCCTTCCTAGAACCGCTTGGCAACAGCTAACGCAGACATAGCCTTTTCTATTGCATAGACACAGAGTAACCCAAGCAGAAGCGGCGCCAGGACTCAGCGCCGGCTCAATGCCAGACGCGCGGCGAATAGAACGAAGATCAGCCCCGTGCTGCGATCCATCCACTTGATCACCACCTCGCGCCGCAGCCAGTGACCGAGCGGCTGAGTGGCCCCGATCAGCACCAGCGCCCAGATGAGGCTGAGCGCCACATGAATGCCCACCAGGCCGAATGTCCAGATGATCAGCGGCTGTCCTTGTGGAATGAACTGCGGCAGGAAGGACACATAGAAAATCCCCACCTTGGGGTTGAGCACGTTGCCCAGCAGACCGCGCAGAAACCAGTTGGCATCGGGTCTGCCGCTCGCCTGCGCGGGTGCCAGCGAGGTACGCGGGCGCAGCAGCATGTTCAGCCCGAGCCAGGCCAGATAGGCCGCACCGCAATACTTGAGCAGGTTGTAGCCGAATTCGGAAACCGCCAGCAGCGCGCCGAGGCCGAAGGCCACCGCCGCACCCCAGAGCAGGCAACCGGCATTGATGCCCAGCGCCGCACGAAACGCCTGCTGCCGCCCCTCGACAGCTGCGGTACGCAGCACCAGCGCCGTGTCGATCCCCGGCGTCAGGGTCAGCAGCGTGGCCGCCAGGGTGAAGGCGATGAGGTTTTCGGCAAAGGGCATCGGCAGGCGCTCCGTTCACAGGGCAGAGCGCGAGTATAAACAGCGCATCGCTGACCGTCGTGGGGAGCCAGCGATCCCGTAGGGTGCACCGTGCGCACCGCGGTTCGTTCATGCGATGCGTGTTGCCGGTGGTGCGCGCGGCGCCCCCTACGTCGTTTAGCCGCGATAGGCCTCGAACAACCCGGTGGCGCCCATGCCGCCACCGACGCACATGGTGACGATGCCGTAGCGCAGCTCGCGGCACTGCAGCTCGCGCACCAGATGACCGACCTGGCGCGAGCCGGTCATGCCGAATGGATGACCGATGGAGATGGAGCCGCCATTAACGTTGTATTTCTCGTTGTCGATCTCGAGCGTGTCGCGGCAGTACAGGCACTGCGAGGCGAAGGCTTCGTTGAGCTCCCACAGGTCGATGTCGGCCACGCTCAGGCCCTTGGCCTTGAGCAGCTTGGGCACCGAGAACACCGGGCCGATGCCCATCTCGTCCGGCTCGCAACCGGCCACGGTAAAGCCACGGAAATAGGCCTTGGGCTTGAGGCCCAGCTCCAGCGCTTTTTCCAGACTCATCACCAGGGTCATCGAGGCGCCGTCGGACAGTTGCGAAGCATTGCCGGCGGTGACGCTGCCGGCCGGGTCGAACGCTGGTTGCAGCTTGGTCAGGGATTCCAGAGTGGTGTCCGGGCGGTTGCAATCATCGGCCTCGACCACGCCGTCGACGATCTTCTTCTCGCCAGTGGCCTTGTCTTCCACCTGATACTTCACCGTCATCGGCACGATCTCGTCGGCGAACAGACCTTCGGCCTGGGCCCGCGCGGTGCGCTGCTGGCTCTGCAGGGCGTAGGCGTCCTGGGCTTCGCGGGTGATGCCATAGCGGTTGGCGACGATCTCGGCGGTCTTGCCCATGGGGTAGTAGATGCCGGGGTTTTCCTTTTGCAGCAGCGGGTTGAACAGGTTGTCCATGTTCATGCTTTTCAGGGTCATGGTGATGGACTCGACGCCGCCAGCGACAATGATGTCGCTGCAACCGGACGCCACCTGGTTGGCGGCGATGGCGATGGCCTGCAGGCCCGAGGAGCAGAAGCGGTTGAGGGTCATGCCCGCCACCGGATTACCCAGGCGTGAGAGCACGGCGACGTTGCGACCGATGTTCATGCCCTGCGCACCCTCGTTGGAACCGGCACCGACGATGCAGTCATCGACCAGCTTCGGGTCGATGCCGTTGCGCACCAGCAACGCATCGACGCAATGGGCGGCCATGTCGTCCGGCCGGGTCATATTGAACTTGCCGCGGAAGGACTTGGCCAGGCCGGTCCGGACGCTGTCGACGATCACCACTTCACGCATGACGCACCTCGTTGTTATTGGATGGCGAATGGCATGAAGATAAATCCAGCCCATCCCTGAGCGCGAGCATCATTGATCTGGCGTATACGGGTCGATGCCGGGACATAGCCCGGATGCAATCCGGGGCCATCGGGAACGACACAAAAGCATCGCGGCTGAAGCCGCTCCTACAGTGCAGTGAATACCGTAGGAGCGGCTGGGCGGCATTCCGCTTCAGCCGCGAAAAATCTCAATCCCTTGCAAACGCCGCCTCGATGGCCTCGTTGATGGTGCGCAACACCTTGACCCGGGCGAAGCGCTTGTCGTTGGCCTCGATCAAGGTCCAGGGCGCGATCTCGGTGCTGGTGCGGTCGACCATGTCACCCACCGCATCGCCGTAGTCGTCCCACTTGTCGCGGTTGCGCCAATCCTCTTCGGTGATCTTGAAGCGCTTGAACGGGATCTGCTCACGCTCCTTGAAGCGCTCCAGCTGCGTCTGCTGGTCGATGGCCAGCCAGAACTTCACCAGGATCACTCCGGCATTGGCCAGTTGCTCTTCGAAATCGTTGATCTCGCCGTAGGCACGCAGCCAATCGGCCTGGCTGCAGAAGCCCTCGACCCGCTCCACCAGCACACGGCCATACCAGCTGCGGTCGAAGATGGTGAACTTGCCGCGCGCCGGAATGTGCCGCCAGAAACGCCACAGATAGGGCTGTGCACGTTCTTCCTCGGTCGGCGCCGCCACCGGCACGATGCGGTACTGGCGCGGGTCGAGCGCGCCGGTCACACGACGGATAGCGCCACCCTTGCCGGCGGCATCGTTACCCTCGAATGCCGCGATCAGGGCGTGCTTGCGCATGCGCTTGTCGCGCATCAGGCCGGACAGGCGCGCCTGCTCGGTGGCCAGCTGCTCCTTGTAGTCGTCCTTGCTCAGTGCCTGGGTCATGTCCAGGCTGGCCAGCAAACCGCGATTGTCCAGACTGGAAACAAGCGGCGCAGCATGCGGTTGCAGCTGGGTACGCTGCGGACTGGCCAACGCCGCCTGCAAGCCTTCGAGCAGGATGCGCCCGACGGTGAGGCTGCGGTAATAGTGATCGACGCCCTCGACCACATACCAGGGCGCATAGTCACGGCTGGTGCGGCGCAGCACACGCTCGCCGTAGCGCACGAACTTGTCGTAGGTCTTCGATTGCTGCCAGTCCAGCGGGCTGATGCGCCAGCTGTGCAGCGGGTCGTCCTTGAGCGCCTCCAGTCGCGCCTTCATGTGCTGCTTGGACAGGTGAAACCAGAACTTGAAGATCAGCGCGCCTTCATCGCAGAGCATGCGCTCCAGGCGCTCGGCACCGTCGATGGCCTGGTCCAGCACCGCGTCCTTGAACTTGCCGTGCACCCGCCCCTGCAACATCTGGCTGTACCAGTTGCCGAAGAACACGCCCATGCGTCCCTTGGGCGGCAGCTGGCGCCAGTAGCGCCAGACCGGCGGCCGCGCCAGCTCTTCGTCGGTCTGTATATCGAAGGTGCTGACCTGGATCAGCCGTGGGTCCATCCACTCGTTGAGCAGTTTCACCGTCTCGCCCTTGCCGGCGCCCTCGACGCCGTTGATCAATACGATCACCGGAAAACGCGCCTGCTGCTTGAGCTCGTACTGCGCTTCCAGCAGCGCCTCGCGCAGTGCCGGCTCTTCGGCCTCGAACGTGGCCTTGTCGATACTGCGGCCGATTTCGGCGGACTCGAACATAAAGCAACCTCCCTGGAATCATCCTCACAGCCTAACGGAACATCCAACGCTTTGCCCGCCGACACGCTGCCTTGTTCCAGCGCCACGACACCTGTGCACGGTAGAATCGCCGCACGATCCAGCGGAACCCAGCCATGTCAGACACCCATCACGCCCAGCTCGACTGGGACGAGCGCGGCCAGCCTCTGTCGCGCAGCTACGGCGACATCTATTTCTCCCAGGAAAACGGCCTGGAAGAGACGCGCTACGTCTTCCTCGCCAACAACGATCTGGCGGCGCGCTTCGCCGCTCTCGCCGACGGTGAATGCCTGAACATCGGCGAAACGGGTTTCGGCACCGGGCTGAATTTCCTCTGCGCCTGGCAGTTGTTCGAGCAACAGGCGCCCGCTGGCGCGCGTCTGCACTTCGTCAGTGTCGAAAAATATCCGCTGCATCACGACGACCTGCAGCGCGCCCTGGCCCTGTGGCCGGAGCTGGCACCGTTCAGCACAGAACTGCTAGCGCAGTACCGCGCCATTCACCCCGGGTTCCAGCGCCTGTTGTTGGCGGGTGGTCGGGTGGTGCTGACATTGTTGATCGGCGACGCGATGGAGCAATTGCCGCAGTTGGATGCGCGCATCGACGCCTGGTTTCTCGACGGTTTCAACCCGGCGAAGAACCCCGAGATGTGGACGCCCGAGCTGTTCGCCGAACTGGCGCGGCTGTCGGCCCCCGGCACAACCATCGGTACATTTTCCAGCGCCGGTCGGGTACGGCGCGCACTGAATGAAGCCGGCTTCAAGATGAAACGCGTGCCAGGCCTGGGCAAAAAATGGGAAGTGGCTAAAGGGCAGTTCATCGGTGAGCCGCAAACCGTCGGCAAGCCCTGGTTCGCCCGCCCCGCTCGCCCCACGCAGGAAAAACACGCGGTGGTGATCGGCGCTGGTCTGGCCGGCTGCGCCACTGCCGCCAGCCTGGCAGCACGCGGCTGGCGAGTGAGCCTGCTGGAGCGCCACGCGGCGGTTGCCTGCGAGGCCTCGGGCAACCCGCAGGGTGTGCTCTACCTCAAGCTCTCGGCCCATGGCACCGCGCTGTCGCAGTTGATCGTCGCCGGCTTCGGTCATACCCGCCGGCTGCTCGAACGCCTGCAGCGCGGTGCCGACTGGGACGCCTGCGGCGTGCTGCAGCTGGCCTTCGATGACAAGGAAGCCGCGCGCCAGGGCAAGCTGGCCGCCGCCTTCCCTGCCGATCTGCTGCACGCCGTTGGGCGCGAGCAGGCCGAAGTGCTGGCCGGTATTGGTCTGCCGGCTGGCGGTCTGTTCTACCCCGACGCCGGCTGGGTGCACCCACCGGCGCTGTGCCGGCAACTGGTGCAACACCCATTGATCGAACTGCGCCCCTACCAGGAGGCGCTAAGTCTGAGCCGGCAGGATGACCGCTGGCGCGTCGACGGGCCGAACGGCACGCTGGTCGAAGCCCCGGTGCTGGTACTGGCCTGCGCCGCCGAGATCGGCCGCCTGTTGCCGGATGCGAACCTGCCGCTCAAGCGTATCCGTGGGCAGATCAGCCGCCTGCCAGCCAACTCACTCAGCAGTCAACTGCGCACCGTGGTCTGCGCCGAAGGCTATGTCGCGCCGCCACGCGACGGTGAGCACACCCTGGGCGCCAGCTTCGACTTCCACAGCGACAACCTCGCACCCAGCGTGGCCGAGCATGCCGGCAACCTGGAGCTGCTGCGGGAAATTTCCACGGATCTCGCCGAACGCCTGGACGCACAGACACTCGACCCGGCGACGCTGGAAGGCCGCGCTGCGTTCCGCTGCACCAGCCCGGACTACCTGCCGATAGTCGGGCCGCTGGCCGATGTCGAAACCTTCACCGAGACCTATGCGGTACTGGCCAAGGACGCCCGCCAGGTGCCGGACGCGCCCTGCCCCTGGCTGCACGGCCTGTACATCAACAGCGGCCACGGCTCACGCGGGCTGATCACAGCCCCGCTGTCGGGCGAGCTGATCGCTGCCTGGCTGGAGAACGAGCCCCTACCAGTGCCGCGCGAGGTGGCCGAGGCCTGCCATCCCAATCGCTTTATGCTGCGCAAGTTGATTCGCGGGAGTTGATCACCCAGGCGGTGATGTAGGGCGTACTCGCGTAGCAGTACGCCGTTTTCAGGCTTGGCATGGATCGGCGGACTGTTCGCTGGCGCTCCTGATGAGTCCGCTCTACGATGAGCAACCAGCATTTCGATCGACCCTATACCCTCGCCTCGGTCAGTACCGGCTTCGGCTTGCGAAACACCAGCACGTTGCCCAGCATCACCAAGCCCATGCCGAGCAGCGCCGGGGCCGTCCATTGGTAGCCCTCGAGGAATACCGAGATGTTCAGCGCCACCACCGGGAACAGCACCGTGCAGTAGGCCGCACGCTCCGGGCCCATGCGCCCTACCAGGGTCAGGTAGGCGGTAAAGCCGATCACCGAGCCCGGAATCGCCAGGTACAACAACGAGCCGACGTAGCGCGCGTTCCACTCGAAGGCGAACGGCGTGCCGCTGACCAGGCAGATGCCCACCAGCATCAGCGCGCCGTAGAGCATGCCCCAGGCGTTGGTGGTCAGCGGCTTGAGCCCGGCCTTCTGCTGCAGGCTGGAGAGCATGTTGCCAGCAGAGAAGAACAGCGTGCCGAGCAGCGCCAGGCCGATGCCCAGCAGGCTTTCGCGGCTGGCTTGGTGCCCAGCCAGCTCCGGCCAGAACAGTAAGCCCAGACCGACCAGCCCCAACGCACCACCGAGCAGCACGTTGGCGGCGATGCGCTGCTTGAAAAACAGCCTTGCATTGATCGCGTTCCACAGGGTGGCGGTGGAGAAGATCACCGCGATCAGGCCACTGGGTATCCACTGGCTGGCGGTGTAGAAACACAGGAAGTTGAGGCAGAACAGGCACAACCCCTGCACCAGGCAGATGCCCTGACCACGGCGATCCAGCGGCTGCAGGCGGCCGCTGAACCAGAGCATGGCGAACAGCACCAGCGATGCCAGCGCGAAGCGATAGGCGATGGAAGCGGCAACGGCCACCTCGCCCATCTGCAATTTGATGGCGATCCAGGTCGTACCCCAGATCAGTACGGTAAGCAGGTAAAGCGACAGGTTCATCGAGTATCTCCCAAGACTGAGCACAGTCTGGAAGCGATAGGAGCCAGGCGCTTGCACAAAGTTGCGCATTTATCGCTGCGCCATCACTGCCTGCCATCGCGCTGCAGGCTTTATCATGCGGGTTTTATCCGTCAGGTCATTCTCAACGCATGCTTTCTGCAGTCGCGCGCTACAAACAATTGCTGTCCAGCGCCCTCGCCCGCTACTTCCCTCACACCACCGCCTACCTGCGTGCCGAGCGCGAAGCCGCGCAGCCACGTAAACCTGCGCGCAAGCAAAGCAAGAAGAAGTCCACTGGCAACAAGAAAGCCAGCGGTCGCAAGACTGACAGCGGTAAACCCGGCCCTGCAGGGATTTACCCCGGCACCCGGCTGAAGGTTGAAGATGCTCAGGTACAGGCGATGCGCGAACGCGTGGCGCAGGCGGTGAACGCCAGACTGATCGGCGCACCGTCGGACGAACAATGGGCGATGATCCTCTGCCGTGCGCCGCTGGCACGCATCTTCGCTGGCGCCGGCTCCGGTAAATCGAGCACGCTGGTACTGCGCGTGGTGTTCCTGCTCTGCCACCTGGAGGTCGATCCCAAGCGCCTGACGGTGATTTCCTTCACCAACGCCTCCTGCAGCGAGTTGCGCGAGCGCCTGCAACGTCTGCTCGACTTCTGGCACTACCCGCACAATGCACACCAATGCGTGCGCACCTTCCATGCGGCCATGGCCACACTGGCCAAGGAACACCTGGGCAACCCGCGCTGGTTCGAGCAACTGGACGACCCTAGCGACGAACCAGACAACCCGCTCACCGGGGGGCGCCTGCGCCCCGCGCAGCAGCGCCTGCTCAAGCAGGCCTACCAGAACGCCTACGCCGAGGACGCGCGCTTTCGCGTCCTGACTCACCGCCTGCTCAAGCTGCCGGCGCCCGAGGAGCCGCCACAGGGCAAGGCCAAGGCGCCACTGGACGCCTGCAAACTGCCCGGTGAATTCACTGCACTGCCCTTGTTCGAGCTGTTGCACGGGCAGATCGACTTCGCCGAGAGCCTGGGGATTCGCCTCGACCGTCTGGATGTGAAAACCCTGGGCTGCGCAGCACGCGAGCGTGACTTCATCGAGGCGATGCAGCGCTTCCACCAGCACTTCAACAACCTGCTGAAGCATCAGGGGCTGATCAGCTTCAACGGTGCCTTCGCGCAACTGAGCGAGCGGCTGAGCAGCGACGACGGCAAACCCGGCCCGGCCCTACTCGCCCTGAGCCACCTGCTGATCGACGAATTCCAGGACATCTCGCCGCAGATCGTGCTGTGGCTGCAGGCCGTGCATCGCCGCCTGCACGCGGCGGGCGAGCGCATCAGCCTGATGGCCATCGGCGACGACTGGCAATCGATCTACAGCTGGCGCGGCAGCTCGCCGGAGCTGTTCATCGACTTCGACCGGCACTTCCCCAGCCGTGGTCGCAGCAAGAGCACCACCCTGCTGCTGGGCACCAACTACCGCAGCATCGAGCCGGTGATCCGCGATGGTGAAAAGGTGCTGGCCGAGGTCCAGAACAAGCAGGCCAAGACCTGCGTCGCGGCCAAGGCGATGCAGCCGGGCGACCATGGCGTGAAACTGATCCAGCGCTTCGACCTGGCCAGCGGCCTGCCAGCGCTGCTCAAGGAAATCACCGCGCAGTGCCAGCACGTCAGCCAACGTGCCAACGCGGATCGTACCGCTGTGCTGCTGCTCAGCAGACGCAACGAGCCACTGCAGCAGGTGCGCGCGCAACTGGACAAGGCGCTGCCGGTCAGAGCCATGACCATCCACCGCGCCAAAGGCCTGCAGGCCGAAGTGGCAATCATCCTCGACGACTGCCTGCCGGTGGAGAAGCACCCGCTGCGCAACGCGCTCTACGCCCAGTGCGGCTTCTTCGCCGGCAGCTACGACCAGGCCATGCAGGACGAAGCCCGGCGCCTGGCCTATGTGGCCATCACCCGTGGCGTAAGCCGGGTGCTGTGGTACACACGCAAGGCCCAGGGCGCCACGCAATGCTTGGCAGCGAGCCGGCCAATCGCGCAAGCTTCAGGCTGATCGGTATTTCGGGCGTTTCCATGGACAAACTGCTGGCTCTGCGCACCTTCGTCGCCACCGTTCGCTGTGGTGGTTTTTCCGCTGCGGCGCGGCAGCTGGGCCTGGCCACCTCGTCGGTGACCCGTGCGGTCAACGCTCTTGAACAGGAACTGGGCTGCGTACTGCTCAACCGCAACACGCGGCAGATCAGCGTCAGCGAGGCCGGACGCGACTACTTCGAGCGCGCCCTGGCCATCCTCGATGCCCTGGACGAAGCCGATGCCGCCGTGACCGACAACGGCGAAGAGGTGCGTGGCCGCCTGGCGGTAAGCGTGCCGGTGGAGTTCGCCCGGCGCATCATCGCCCCGCACCTCGGCGAACTGCTGGAACGACACCCGCAGCTGGAGCTGACCCTGCGCGTGACCGATGAGGTGGTCGACCTGCTCAGCGAACGGGTCGATCTGGCGCTGCGCCTGGGCTCTTCCATCGTCAGCGACGACGTGGTCAGCCAGCGCGTCGGCAGTTTCACGCGCTGGCTGGTGGCGAGTCCGCAGTATCTGGCACGCACCTCGCCCATCGAACATCCGGATGCACTCCAGGCGCACACCTGCCTGCAGTACGACTACGGCAGCCCGGCGCACTACTGGCGCTTCGAGCAGGACGGAACGACCTTGCAGGTGCCGGTCACGGGGAGCCTGCGCAGCAACAACGCCGATATCCTGCGTCAGGCAGCCGTGGCCGGTCAGGGCGTGGCACTGCTGTCGGACTGGCTGGTACGCGATGATGTGGACAGTGGCAAGCTGCAGCGCCTGCTGCCCGACTACGAAGTTGCCCCTGGCCCGCACGAAGGCACTATTCATCTGCTGTACCTGCCCAATCACCGGGGGTCGAAGCGCATCGCCGCGTTCAGTGAGTTCCTTCAGGCGCTGCTGCAGCGCTGAATGCCTTTGCACAGTGCGCAACGCACTGTTGCCGATTCGACGGCTTCTCCGCCTGACGTCGCCTGCCTAACCTTGCGCCTGTCGTTCCCTCTCACCGAGATCCCATCATGACTAGCCAGACCTCCTCACTCACGAGCGAGTCGCCAGCCCTGCCGCAGGCACTGGTGCTGCTGTTCGCCCTGTGCTGCGGCGCCATCGTCGCCAACCTCTACTACGCCCAGCCGATCATCGAGCTGATCGCCCCGGATGTCGGCCTCAGCGCCGAGCGCGCCAGCCTGATCGTTTCGCTGACGCAGATCGGCTATGCCCTCGGCCTGCTGTTCCTGGTGCCGCTGGCCGACCTGCTGGAAAGCCGCCGACTGATGCTGATCACCACCGCGGCCGCCCTGCTCTGCCTGCTGGCGGCGGCCTTGGCGAATCAACCGGATGTGTTTCTTGGCCTGGCACTGCTGATCGGCCTCAGCTCGGTTTCGGTACAGATGCTGATCCCCCTGGCCGCCAACCTGGCGCCGGAGGCCAGCCGTGGCCGCGTGGTGGGCAATATCATGAGCGGCCTGCTGCTCGGCATCCTGCTCGCGCGGCCGCTGGCCAGCCTGGTAGCAGGCGAGTTTGGCTGGCGTGCGGTGTACCTGATGGCGGCCGCCCTGATGCTGCTGATCACCCTGGTGATCGCCACCACCATCCCGCGCCACGCCCCCAGCCACCGCGCCAGCTACGGGCAACTGCTGGCCTCGCTGGCTCATCTGCTGCGCCGCTATCCGACACTGCGCCGCCGCGCGCTTTATCAAGGCCTGATGTTCGCCAGTTTCAGTCTGTTCTGGACAGTCGCGCCGCTGGAACTGTCGCGCCACCTCGGATTGAGCCAGCAGGACATCGCCCTGTTCGCCCTTGCCGGCGCCATCGGCGCAGTCGCGGCGCCTATCGCCGGGCGTCTGGCCGATGCCGGCCATACCTGGCGCGCCAGCCTGGTGGCGCTGATCCTGGCACCACCGGCCTTCGCTCCCAACCTGTTGAGCGCCGGACTGGGCTGGATCGGCCTGGTCGTCACTGCCATCGTGCTGGATTTCGCCGTACAGATGAGCATGGTGCTGGGCCAGCGCAGCATCTACGCACTGGAGCCGCAGAGCCGCGCCCGACTCAATGCGCTGTACATGACCAGCATCTTCGTTGGTGGCGCCATCGGCTCGGCACTGGCCAGCCCGATCTACGAGCGCTTCGGCTGGTCAGGCATGGCGCTACTGGCCGCCGGGTTGCCGCTGCTGGCACTGCTGGCATTCATTGGCAAGGAGAAGTGAAGGCGCCGGCGCAGTATAAAATTGCAGGCAACAAAAAACCCGCCTAAGCGGGTTTCTTCCCAACCATCCGACATCCTGTCGGTAGCCAATCCTGGCTTGGTCATCGTCCTTGATCCTCAGCGATCCGTCGCTGCAGGGGATATGCCTAGATTAATGATCGTGCCTGAGTAGCAATAGCAGCGGTTGGCTCCAGAGCGTGTAAGACATTTGCCATAGCGTTATTGATTGACGATCCCGCCGGGCACCTTATGCTCAGTGAAACAAGGAGTCGTCATGCATTCAGCCCCGGAAGCTCTCCGTGCAATCCCGGAAAACCGCTACGCCGAACAGTTACGCCGCGGTTTTCGTTTCTTGCGTTTCAGCCAGCCGCTGGAACAGGAATATCACCAGTACATCAGCAAGGTACAGGCGCGCTATCAGAAAATCGCCGTGCTCCTGGGGCTCGGCATATGGATGATTTTCAGCCTTGTCGATGCACTGCGCCTGGATCTGTGGCAACGCTTCCCAGACTATCCAGCAGCGCTCTGGGGCCTGCTATTGGTGCGTGGCTCGATCATCTTCACGCTCTGCCTGCTCGCCCTGTTACTGCTCAACGGCAGCCGTAAGCACTATGGCCCGCAGGTGGTCACCGTCACCCTGCTGAGCCTGGTGCTGGGCACCACGCTGACGATCATTTTTTACCAGAATCTGAGCGTCCCAATCTCCAACAGCGTGCTGTTACTGATGGCCATCACCCTGTTCTTCCCGCTCGGTCTGTCGTTTCGCGGCAATCTGTTGCTGGCGGCGGCCAGCCTGCCGCTGGTCGTGGCGCCTGGGCTGTGGCTGTTATCGGAGACACAACAGGTCGATCACCTGCGCTTGTGCTTCATTTTCAGCTTGGCACTGCTGATCTGTGCAATGGGTGCCTATGTCAGGGATCACACCCAGCGCGAGCAATTTCTGCTGCTGCAATTGCTGGACTGGCAAGCCAACCATGATCCGCTGACCGCTCTGCACAACCGCCGCAGCTTCACTCAGCATCTGGATCTCGTTCTGCGCCAGGGTAACCGCGAGTCAGCCAAGGTTGCGCTACTGATGCTCGACATCGATCATTTCAAGCGTTTCAACGATCACTACGGACATCAGGCCGGCGACGATGCTCTGCGTCAGGTAGGTCGACTGCTGCAAAATTTCGCTCGTCGCCCCATGGACATGGCGGTACGTTTAGGCGGAGAAGAGTTCGCCCTGCTGCTGTATGGCTGCGATGCTGAACAGCTGCAAACACTCGGAGAGGCGCTACGTAGCGGTTTGGCCACCCTGAACATTGCCCACGCCGCCTCACCGACGGCCGACCACCTCACCGTCAGCATGGGCGCACGCCTGGCCATGGACGGCGAAAGCAGCGAAGAGCTGTATCGCCAAGTCGACGACTTGCTCTATCAGGCCAAACAGGCCGGTCGCAATCACCTGACACTGGGCTGAGCATTTGTGGACAACCAGGAACCGTCGGGAACGATTTTTGACGTTGCTTACGAGGCCCGAGCGCTTGTTGCCAAAAATCGCAGGCAACAAAAAACCCGCCTAAGCGGGTTTCTTCCCAACCATCCGACATCCTGTCGGTAGCCATTCCTGGCTTGGTCATCGTCCTTGATCCTCAGCGATCCGTCGCTGCAGGGGATGTGTGTAGATTAGAGATCGGCTCGCAATGGCAACAGTGGTGGTTGCCACCAGGCCGTGTAAGCCTTTTGCCATACCCCCCTGAATCAGCGCCCGATCATTCGCGCTAGCACGTCCTCGCCGCCCTGGCGGCGATGAACGAACGCCATGGCCGCGTGGCCGATGACCATGAACAGCAGCAGCCAGCCGAGGTTGCCGTGCAGCAGGCTGGCGGGCGCGATCATCCATTCGATCTTGGCGTCGCTGAAGCCGGGCATGATGGTCATGCCGAAGGCGACGAACTCGCGGCCCGAGCCGTACTGGCGTAGCAGCGCGACAAAGGGAATCACGAACAGCAGGCCATACAACGCCAGATGGCCGAAGCGTGCCAGTGTGCTGACTGGCGCCGGCCGGCGGCTGCTGTTGTACAACGCCCAGAGCAGGCGAATCACCACCAGCACCATGAGCAACAGCCCGGTCGCCTTGTGCGTCCCCCAGAGGAATTTATCCAGCGTGCTGTCTTCCATCAGGGTATGCGCCAGTACGGTCAAGAATTGCCACCCCAGCAAAACCGCCATACCCCAGTGCAGCCAGCGTGTAACCGCACCATAGCGCTGCGCGGAATCATGCAGATTCGACATCGTGGTTCCTCTCCAATGTCATGTACGAAAACGGTGCTCAGGCCAGACGGCCGAATGCCCCATCCGAGGCAAAGACCCGCCCCAGACGCAATGGTGCCGCGCAGCAGAGCGTTGATGCGCCTATAGATGTTAGCGGGTATGTCAGAAGGACATCACGTCACGCCCCCGGCAGGCGGGGGCGTGACGGATGATCAGACGTCGCGCAGGGCTTCGCGCCAGGCGTGATATTGCGGCTCCTGCCAGATGCGCGCGTGCAGGCGGGCCATGCCGTCAGGATCGTTGAGCAGACGCCAGCGGGTCGCCTCGACCTTACCCTCAGGCCCGGCGCTGAGGATTTCATCGATACGCTCGTCGCGCAGCGCTTCGGCAGCCGGCACCACCTTGGCGTGGCGGGCACGGGCCATGGCGCAGACCAGGGCGTTGTACAGCGGGTCGACCACTGCACGCAGGAAGCCCTTGCGCAGAGCCCGTGAGCTGTTCAGTTGCTCGTACTCGGCGGTGTTGCTCAGCTCCACCGGCACCTTGTGTTCTTCCGGAATCAGGAACAGCTTGCAGCGCCGCGCTGCCAGGCCCGGTGCCGTGCGGCTGGTCAGCACCGAGACCACTGGAGACAGCACCAGTGAAATGACGATGGGTGCCAGCCACCAGAGGAAGTCCGGGTTGAGCCAGGCCACCAGCGCCGTCCAGCTGATACCGATCAGTACCTGGGTGCCATGACGGCGGAAGGCTTCGCTCCAGGGAGTCGAGTCATCCACGCGCTGCGGCGAGTTCCACTGCACCGACCAACCGAGGAAGGCGGCGGTGACGAACAGACTGTGGAACAGCATGCGCACCGGCGCCAGCAGCACCGAGCAGGACGCCTCCAACAGCATCGACAACAGCACCCGCGTACGGCCACCGTAGGCCTCCGCGCCCTTGATCCAGATCAGCAGCACGCTGAGCAACTTGGGCAGGAACAGCAGGGTCATGGTCGCCGAGAACAGGGCGATGGCCTCGTGTGGCTGCCAGCGCGGCCACAGCGGATAGAGCTGGTTGGGCTGCAGGAAGTACTCCGGCACCATCAGCGTATGAATCGCCAGCAGGCAGGTCGAGAGCACCAGGAACAACAGCCACAGCGGCGCGGACAGGTAGGACATGACCCCGGTAAGAAACACCACGCGGTGTACCGCGTGCATGCCACGCACCAGGAACAGGCGGAAGTTCATCAGGTTGCCATGGCACCAGCGGCGGTCACGCTTGAGCTCGTCGAGCAGGTTCGGCGGCAACTCTTCATAACTGCCCGGCAGGTCGTAGGCGATCCATACGCCCCAACCAGCACGGCGCATCAGCGCGGCTTCGACGAAATCGTGGGAGAGGATCGCGCCGGCGAAGGAACCGGTGCCCGGCAGCGGCGCCAGGGCGCAGTGCTCGATGAAGGGTTTGACCCGAATGATCGCGTTGTGACCCCAGTAGTGCGACTCACCCAGCTGCCAGAAGTTGAGGCCAGCCGTGAACAGCGGCCCGTAGACGCTGGTGGCGAACTGTTGCAGCCGCGCATAAAGGGTGTCCATCCCGGACGCCTTGGGCGCGGTCTGAATGATGCCGGCACCCGGGTTGGCCTCCATCAGGCGTACCAGGCGAGTCAGGCATTCGCCGCTCATCACGCTGTCGGCATCGAGCACCACCATGTAGCGGTAGTTGCTGCCCCAGCGCCGGCAGAAGTCGTCGATGTTGCCGCTCTTGCGCTTCACCCGACGCCGACGGCGGCGGTAGAAGATATGGCCGAAGCCTTCCACCTCGCGGCACAGCTCCATCCAGGCCTGTTGTTCGGCCACGCAGATATCCGGGTCGTTGCTGTCGCTGAGAACGAAGAAGTCGAAGTGATCGAGCTGCCCGGTAGCCTTGAGCGACTCGAACGTCGCGCGCAGACCGGCGAACACACGCGGCACGTGCTCGTTGGCGATCGGCATCACCAGTGCCGTACGCGCCCGTGGCGAAATCGGCTCATCACCGCAGCTGGTGGCCGAGATGCTGTAGCGATCATGCCCCTTGAGCAGCTGGAAGAAGCCCATCAGCGCGGTCCAGAAGCCCATCGACACCCAGCAGAACAGCAGGGCGAACAGCGCCAGGATGCTGGTCTGCACCACATAGGGCAGGATCTGCCGTGCCGACTCCTGCCAGGGCTGCTCGAACACCAGGCCCAGATCGACCAGCGACCAGCCCTGATAGGGCAGCACCGACTTCATGTACCAGGTAGCGACCACGGTCTGCGTGATCATCAATACCAGCAGCGCGGCACGACGCACCGCCGCGACATGCCGCCAACGCTCTTCGGCGAAGTCTTCGCTCTCGCGTGTACGAGGTCGCGGGGCGGGTTTCTCGCCCTTCAGACGGCGCCAGCCGCGATCCAGGATATTGGTCTGCCAGGGCTCCGGCACCATACGCGTACGTCTGATCGGAGGGGTCGAATCGATGGTGGGCCGACCCTGGTGATCCTGCACGATGCGGCAGCCGCGCTCGAGCGCATCCGGCCAGCCCAGAGCCAGGCGGGCTGGCACCGAGTCGAGCATCTCGCGGGTTTCTTCCAAAGGCTCGGCGGCTACGAGATCTTCCTCGTGCAGGGCACGGTGCAAGGTCGCGAGATCCCCGCCCTCCTCTTCCAGCCGATGAGCCAGAGCCTGCTGCCGCTCATGATCGAGCGGCAGTTCTCCCAGATACTCCTGGATTTGCGTAGGGTCTAGAGTGTTATTCATGGGCAGGCAGCTGATAGCTCCAGGTTTCCGACAAGGGCTTGCCGTCCTCGACCAGGGCAGCACGCATCTCCACCGGCTGCGCCGGGTTCTTGACCTTGATGCGCAGCATCAGGCGCCAGCCTTTGCTGACCGGGTTGTAACGCAGGCTGTCTTCCAGCAACTCGGCGTTGCCGTCGACGCTGACCTGAACGGTCGGCGCCGCGTCAGGCGAACGCTTGGCCAGCTCCTCACCGACGAAATCGACCACCAGCGCAGTACTGCCATCAGCCTGACGAATCAGGTTGGCCTGCTTGATATCACCCTCCGACAGCCGGGTCTGGCTGACCATGGCCAGTTGCGGGTCATGCAGCTTGGCATCGTCACGGCTGAAGTGTAGGCGATAGGCCACATCCAACGACTCACCCGGTGCCGGCAGCTTCTCTGGGCGCCACAGGGCGACGATGTTGTCGTTGGTTTCGTCCGGCGTGGGGATCTCCACCAGCTCGACATGACCAGCGCCCCAATCGCCGACGGTTTCCACCCAGCCGCTCGGGCGCAGCTCATAGCGGTCATCGAGATCCTGGTACTGATTGAAGTCGCGACCACGCTGCATCAGGCCGAAGCCACGTGGGTTGTCGATACGATAGCTGCTGACGTTGAGGCGCTGCGGGTTGTTCAGCGGACGCCAGATCCACTCGCCATTGCCGGCATGGATGGCCAGACCATCAGAGTCATGCAGTTGCGGGCGGTAATTCGGGCGCGGCCAGGGCTGGTTGGCACCGAACAGGTACATGCTGGTCAGCGGCGCGATGCCGAGCTTTTCGACGTTCTCACGCAGGTAGACCTTCGATTGCACGTCGAGCACGCTGTCGCGCCCCGGTTTGATTTCCATGCGGTAAGCGCCGGTGGCACGCGGCGAGTCGAGCAGTGCGTAGATCACCAGGCTGCGGCGATCGGGCTGCGGCTTCTCGATCCAGAATTCGCTGAAACGCGGGAACTCTTCGCCCGATGGCAGTGCGGTGTCGATGGCCAGGCCACGCGCGGAGAGGCCGAACACCTGGCCCTTGCCGACGATGCGGAAGTAGCTGGCCCCCAGCACACTCATCACTTCGTCGTGCGTACCTTTGGCATTGATCTCGTTGATCACCTTGAAGCCGGCGAAGCCCAGATCCTTGAGGTCATCCGGGTTCAGGTTGAGATCGCCGAAGTCGAACATCGACGGGTCGTACTTGATTTCCCGGGTACCTTCGGCGGTCACTTCGTTGATCTTCACCGGTACATCGAAGTGCATGCCCTGGTGGAAGAAGTACAGCCGGAACGGCGTCTTGCCATCAGCCCAGTGTGCTTTTTCCTCAAGGAAGCGCACCTTCTGATAGCCAGCGAACGGCAATTCGCGCAGCGCAGCCGGCAGATTGCTTTGCGGCGCGCTGTAGCCTTCGGCGGCAAGCGCCTTGGCCTTGACCGCCACATCATCCAGATCAAAGGCCCAGCTCTGGGCAGCGAACAACAGAGGGAGCGCACAGAGGGCCAGCTTGCCAGCCTTGCCCATATGGGCTCCAGAACAACGACTCATCGACACACAGCCTCCAGGGCAACACGTACTGACAAGCAGCGGCAAGCCCAGGGGCGACCGCTGCAGGGAGTTGAAAACGGGCGAATGGTACAAACACAACGCGAGCACGATGCAGACAGCCAACCGAACGGTGACGTCTCCGCATGCGCGGATTCTTTCTGCGCATTATTACCAGATCGTGAAGTCCGGCACAGGTGCTCGCGCGAGTATATTTTTCGCCTCCTTGGGCCACGCCCTCATTGGCGTGGCAACAGTTCGAAACGCGCCTCCTGCACGGTCTCCGAATCCAGCCCCAACTGGGCACGGAAGGCACCTGGCTCGCTGACATGCTGCAGGCTGGCGTTGTAGAAACGCAGCATGGTTTCGTCGATCTCGAAACTCAGCTCGCGCGCCTCACCTGCTTCAAGCTTGACCCTGCGAAAATCCTTGAGTTCCTTCACCGGACGGATCACCGAAGCGGCTTCATCGTGCAGATACAACTGCACCACGGTCGCGCCAGCCCGTGACCCGGTGTTTTTCAGCGTGACGCTGACGCGAATCTTCTCATCCGGTGTCATGCGCTCGGCGGACAGCTTCGGTGCCGACAGCTGGAAGTCGCTGTAGCTCAGACCGTAGCCAAACGGATACAGCGGGCCGTTGGGCTCCTCGAAATACTGCGAGGTGTAGTTGCCAGGCGTGCCGGGCGTGTACGGACGGCCCAGGCGCAGATGATTGTAGTAGGTGGGAATCTGCCCGACCGAACGCGGGAAGGTGATCGGCAGCTTGCCCGAAGGGTTGTGCTCACCGAACAGCACGTCGGCGATGGCGTTGCCGCCCTCGATACCGCTGTACCAAGTCTCCAGCATCGCATCGGCGTTTTCCTTCTCCCAGCCGAGCGCCAGCGGCCGGCCGTTCATCAGCACCAGCACCAGCGGCTTGCCGGTGGCCTTGAGCGCGCGCAGCAGCGCCTGCTGGCTGTCAGGCAGATCCAGGCGGGTGCGGCTGGACGACTCGTGGGACATGCCGCGCGCCTCCCCCACCGCCGCAACGATGACGTCGGCCTGGTTGGCCACACGCACAGCCTCCTCCAGCATCGCCTGCGGCGTGCGCTTGTCCAGCACCACTTCCGGGCGGTCCCAATTGAGCTGGTTGAGGTAATTGATCACATGGGCATCGTCGGTGACGTTGGCGCCGACGGCGTAGAGCAGCTTGCCCTGGCCTTGCAGGGCCGCCTCCATGCCCTTGCGCAGGGTCACTGCCTGCTCGGCCACACCGACCGCCGACCAGCTGCCAAGCATGTCCACGGGCGAATCGGCGAGCGGGCCAATCAACGCGACAGTGGTCTTCTTGCTCAGCGGCAGGGTGTCGCCATGGTTTTCCAGCAGCACCAGGGAGTCGCGTGCCATGGCCCGCGCATCGGCGCGGTGCAGGCGGCTTTCGGCATTGACGTCGGCCGGGTCGTCTTCGGCGCGGCCGATGCGGCGGAACGGATCGTGGAACAGGCCAAGGTCGTACTTGGTGTTCAGTACATGGGTGACGGCTTCATCCAGCACGCTCTGCGGCACCGCGCCGCTGCGCACCAAAGCAGGCAGTTCCTGATCGTAGAGCGTGTCGGCCATGCTCATGCCGACTCCTGCCGTGACGGCCAGTTTTGCAGCCTCACGGCCATCGGCGGCCACACCATGGCGCAGCAGTTCGGTGATCGCGCCATGGTCGCTGAGCGCCACGCCTTTGAAGCCCCAGTCGCGACGTAGCAGATCACGCAGCAGCCAGGTATTGGCCGAAGCTGGCACGCCATTGATCGCGTTCAGCGCCACCATCACCCCGCCGGCGCCGGCATCGATGGCAGCGCGATAAGGCGGCAGGTAATCCTGGTACATGCGCATCGGGCTCATGTCGACCACGTTGTAGTCGCGCCCACCCTCCACCGCGCCGTACAGGGCGAAGTGCTTGACGCTGGCCATGATGCGCTGCGGGTCGCTGGGATCCTTACCCTGATAACCGTGAACCATCGCGGCGGCAATGCGCGAAACCAGGTAGGGGTCCTCGCCGAAACCTTCGGACGTGCGGCCCCAACGCGGATCGCGGGAAATGTCGACGGTCGGCGCGAAGGTCATGTCCAGGCCATCGGCGCTGGCCTCGAAGGCCGCGACCCGCGCGCTGTTCTCGATGGCAGGAATGTCCCAGCTCGAGGCCAGCCCCAGCCCAATCGGAAAAGTAGTGCGATGGCCATGGATGATGTCGTAGGCGAAGAACACCGGGATACCCAGGCGACTGCGCAGCGCCGCCTCCTGCATCGGGCGATTCTCTGGACGTACCACCGAGTTGAAGGTGGCGCCGATACGCCCCGCGGCCATCTCTTCGCGGATGCGCTCACGCGGCATGTCGCCGCCAATGCTGATCAGACGCAGTTGGCCGACCTTTTCCTCCAGGGTCATGCGGCCGACCAGATCGGCGATGAAGGCCGATTTGTCATCGACCGAAGGCGCGGCAGCCAGCAGGTTGGGGAGGATCAAGGCAGAGGCAAGAGCGAAGTGGTGCAGGTATTTCATCGAGAGCGGCATCCGGGATGCGAATCATTGTTTGAATGGCCGCCACGATACTCCGAGTCCTCGCGCCGCGCCGCGGGTTGGTGCAAAAAAACTTAAGCACCATTCAAAGGCGTTCCAGCAATTACGACCCCAGACTTTCACAAACTTGCGCATTTTTTTCTTCGCCTCTGGTTTTGCCTGTCGGCAGGCGTAGCATGGCCGCATTCGGGAGATGGTGATGGCGCAATTCGAACATCTGCAGGTATTCCAGAGCATGAGCCGCTCGCCCAACGCGCGGCTGCACGCCATGGCCGAACTGGGCAACGGCATGGCCGTGGCACGCTGGAGCAACGCCCATGATGCGCGTGACTACCTTGCCCCCAGCCACCACACGCTGTCGTGCTACCTCAGTGGCGGCACTGGCACCTTTCGCCGTGAGCAACCCGGCAACAAGGGCGCTCCGGATAAACTGTGCATCCTGCCGGCCGAACACCAGTCGGCCTGGATCATCAATGGCGAGATTCAGCTTGCCCACCTTTATATAGAGCAGGAGCAGTTCGCCCTTGGCGCGGTCGCCCTGCTCGATCGCGAACCGCGCAGCCTGCAACTGGAAGAAGCGACCTTTCTCGAGGACGCTGAACAGTCCGCGCGTTTCCGCCAGCTGTGCACCCTCGACTGGCAGGAACCGGGCGAACGCCTGCTGGCCAGCAGCCTGGCTCACCAGTTGCTCGACCATGCGCTACTCCACCAGGTTGGCCTGCGCCAGGGCCTGCGTCTCAAGGGCGGCCTGGCACCGCTACAACGCAGGCGTGTCCGCGAGTTCATCGAGCAGCATCTGGAAACGCCGCTGCCTCTGAGCCAGCTGGCCGCCCTTTGTGCCCTGTCGGAATACCACTTCGCGCGCATGTTCCAGAGCAGCTTCGGCCTGCCGCCTCATCGCTACGTGTTGGCCCGGCGCCTGGCACGTGCCTGTCAGATGCTACGTCAGCCAGCCCCTGCTCTGAGCGAGGTGGCGCTGGCCTGCGGCTTCGCCAGCGCCAGCCATTTCAGCAACCGCTTCCGCCAGGCGCTGGGTGCCACGCCGCGGCAGTATCGCGCGGCCTTTCTGTAGGGCGGGCACAACCCGCCAACTCCGCTGCGGCGGGTTGCACCCGCCCTACTCGCCGAACGCCTGAAGCGATGGCCACGACAGCACGTCGGCAATCTCGGCGCCACGCCTGCTAATCGTCACGCGGCTATGCGAAAATCTGCGGCTTTGCATTGCCACGGCCCAGTCATGCGCCCATTCCTTTTCGCCACGGGGCTTCGTTGATGCCTCTGGATATTCACCAGTTACGCCAGGAGGACTGGCGTTCCGAGTTCGGCGCAGGCGACCTGCGCCGAGGCATTGCCTACGCCGAAGAAAAACGCAGCAAACTGCTCAGCCTCAAGGACCACAGCCTGCTCGCCAATTGCCGTGGTTCCGGCGGGCAGACCTACCAACAGCGCATCACGCTGCACCCTTACGGGCGCAAATGGAGCGTGACCGGCCACTGCAACTGCCCGGTTGGCTTCAACTGCAAGCACGTGGTCGCCGCCCTGCTCACCCTGGAAGCGCAACAGCGCGCCGGCAGCGACCTGTCGGACATCATCGTGGTGAACAAGGAACTGGTGGAAACACGCCTCGAAGGTATCGCCCCCTCCGCCATCCTCAGCCTTGGCAGCCAGGTGCGCGTGCATTTCGACGCACGCAAAGGGCGCATGCAGGAGCAAACCCAGCACCGCGCGGCGCTGGCCTTCGACTACGCCGGGCACAAGGTTTTCGGCAAACCGGCCAAGGATCTGGTCAAGCGCCTGGATGAGCAAACCAACCTGCGCCTGATCCGCGACGGCGGTGCCGAAGCCAGCTTGCGCAAACGCCTGGAAAGTCTCGGCCTGCAGGTAGCCCTGCGCCAGAGCGAGGCGCTGCCGGCCGAAGCCGGCGAGCCGTTCGAACTGGAGCGCGAGCGCGACTGGCTGGATTTCGTCCAGCAGCAACTGCCGCAGCTGCGCGCCGAAGGCTGGCAAATCCACATGCGCCCGGACTTCCAGTACAACCTCGCCGAGGTCGACGACTGGTACGCGGAAGTCGAGGAAGATCCGCAGCAGAACTGGTTCGATCTGGAGCTGGGCATCGAGGTGGAGGGCCAGCGCCTGAGTCTGCTGCCGATCCTGCTCCAGGCCATTCGCCGCACGCCCTGGCTGCTGGCGCCCGAAGCGCTGGCCCAGCGCGCCGACGAAGATCGCCTGCTGGTCAGCCTGCCGCAGGGCGGCAAACGCATCGCCCTACCCTTCGCCCGTTTGAAGCCGCTGCTGGCCACGCTCGGCGAGCTGTATTTCCGCGACCCTGGCGACGATCACCTGCCGCTGCGCCTGGGCCGCGCCGACGCCGCACGCCTGGCAGAACTGGCCCAGGGGCCCGAACTCAGCTGGCAAGGCGGCGATGAATTGCGCGGCTTCGCCCAGCGCCTGCAGAACCTGTCGGTACGTGAAATTGCGCCACCCGAGGGGTTGCAGGCCGAACTGCGCACCTATCAGGTGCAGGGCCTGAACTGGATGCAGACCCTGGCCGAACTGCGCGTCGGTGGCGTACTGGCCGACGACATGGGCCTGGGCAAGACCCTGCAGACCCTGGCGCACATCCTCTGCGAGAAACAGGCCGGGCGCCTGAAAAATCCAGCACTGATCGTCATGCCCACCAGCCTGATACCCAACTGGCAGGACGAGGCGGCGCGCTTCACCCCGCAGTTGCGCGTACTGGCCCTGCATGGCAACAAGCGCAAGGCGCTGTTCGAGGAGATCGCCGAGCACGATCTGATCCTCACCACCTACGCCCTGCTGCCGCGCGACCTCAAGGCGCTGAACCAGCAGCGCTATCGCCTGCTGATTCTCGACGAAGCGCAGAACATCAAGAACCCGCGCAGCAAGGCGGCCACTGCAGCGGCTCAGGTGCAGGCCGACCTGCGCCTGTGCCTGACCGGCACACCGCTGGAAAACCACCTGGGCGAGCTGTGGTCGCTGTTCCACTTCCTCATGCCGGGCTGGCTCGGCGACGCCAAAGCCTTTACCCGCGACTACCGCACACCCATCGAAAAACGTGGCGACGCCCAGCGCCTGAACCATCTGAATGGGCGCATCCGCCCCTTCCTGCTGCGCCGCACCAAGGAACAGGTGGCCAGCGAGTTGCCGCCAAAGACCGAGATTACCCAATGGGTCGAGATGACCCAGCTGCAGCGCGACCGCTACGAGACTCTGCGTCTGGCCATGGACCAGAAGGTACGCGACGAAATTGCCCGCCAGGGTCTGGCCCGCAGCCATATCGTCATCCTCGAAGCCCTGCTGCGCCTGCGCCAGAGCTGCTGCGACCTGCGTCTGCTCGGAGAGGATAATGGTGAGTTGGGTGCCAACGACTCGGGCAAGCTCAGCGCCCTGCTGGACATGCTCGTAGAGCTGGTCGACGAAGGCCGCCGGGTACTGCTGTTCTCCCAGTTCACCTCGATGCTGGCGCTGATCGAGGCGGAATTGCAGGCACGCAAGATCGCCTACGCCAAGCTGACTGGCAGCACCCAGGACCGGCGCACACCGGTACAACGCTTCCAGGCGGGGGAATTTCCGGTTTTTCTGATCAGCCTCAAGGCCGGCGGCAGCGGTCTCAACCTGACCGCCGCCGACACCGTGATCCACTTCGATCCCTGGTGGAACCCGGCCGCCGAAGCCCAGGCCAGCGACCGTGCCTACCGCATCGGCCAGGACAAGCCTGTGTTCGTCTACAAGCTGATCGCCCGTGGCAGCGTCGAGGAAAAGATCCAGCAACTGCAGCAGGCCAAGGCCAACCTGGCCAAGGGCGTGCTGGACGGTGGCAGTCAGGGCCAGTGGCAACTGGATGAAGAAGACCTGGCGGCACTGTTCGCGCCGCTCGACTGACGCCCCGCTCCACCATGACACCCGCAGTGGTGGATGAAAAGAGCGTCATCTACGCGCCCCGATCCACCCTACATTTCAGTCAGACGCATCGTCGCGCTCGGACTCGGCGTCCTCGCGGTTGCGCGCCTTGCTGCGCGGGTGTGGACCAGCCACCGCCGGAAAACGCGACGAGGCGTAGCGCACCACTAGAATCGCCAGGGCCAGCAGCAGGATCGCTCCCGACACCATCACCACGCCCCAAGTCGGTTTGTGGGTGTGAGAAATGTCGGAAATCAGCAAACGGGTCAACGCGGTGATCGCTACATAGATCATGAAGCGAATCGGCATGTGGTTGGTCTTGAAGTAGATGCCCACCATTGCCGCCAATTCCAGGTAGATGAACAGCAACAGAATGTCATCGACCGTGATGTGTCCCTTTTCCAGCATGCCGATGAAGGTCATCACCCCCGCCCAGGCCGTGATCGCTCCGATGGCGAACAGTGCCAGGTAATGGAAGGCCTCCATCAGCAGATTACCCAAGGATTCCGCCAGGCCATGCATGCCCGTACGCAGACGTTCCGCCCAATTCATCGTGTCACTTCTCCCCAACCAGACATGCGGCCCGTGCATCCGACATGGATGCACGCCGACGAGCATGCAGGAAAAACACCAGCTTGAGGATGATGCTGGGATGTGACGGAAAGACACAGGCCGTTCAGACTACAGCGAGTACCGGCTGACGTGATTCAGGCCAGGCGAAGCAGTGCTTGCCTGCTTCCTTGGCGCGATACATGGCCATATCGGCCGCCGCGATAAGCCGGCGACGATCTTCGCCATGTTCGGCATAACGTGCCAGACCAACGCTGACGCCCACCCGCACGTCGGGAAACTGCTCCAGCAGCGGCGCGTCAAGCGCCTCGATCAGACGCCGCGCCAGGCGTTCGACAGCGTCGGCATCACCTGCCGCGATGATAGCGAACTCGTCCCCGCCAAGCCGCGCCAACACTTCACCTTCACGCATCAAACCCTGCCACCGTGCAACCACTGCCTTGAGCGTCGCGTCTCCGACAGCGTGGCCATGCTGATCGTTAATCGGTTTGAAGCCATCAAGATCGAGATAGAGCAACGCCACCTGACGCTCTCCCCGCCTGGCGAGCGCCAATGCCTGATCCAGCGTTTCGTTGAAGGCTCGTCGATTGGGTATTTGGGTGAGACTGTCATGCTTCGACTCGAAGGCCAGGCGCTCGAGCAACTCGGCGCGCTCACTGAGGTCACGACGCAAATCGATAAACAGCAGCGTGAGCAACCCGAGCATCATCAACGCACCACCGCCGCCCCCCCATAGCGCCAGATTCGAGCGCCATTCAAGATCCACCTTCTGTTCTTCAAGGGACGCCGTGACGCCTCGTACGATATTGCCGATGCGTACACGCATTTCATCCATGTAGAGCTTACCGACGTCCTCGGCCAGAATACGCTGTGCAGCGTTCTGCCCCTGCTCCCTACGCACGACGATGGTCTGTGCCAGCTCGTTGCGCTTGAGCTGGCTGAGTCCGGCAATCGCATCAATATCAGGCTTGTAAGCCCTGAGCATTGGGGTTTCGACAAGTAGCAACAGTTGCTCATCCAGTTGCCCGATGGCTCGTTCGTAGGGCGCGAGGTACTGCTCGTTGCCTGTCAGCAAATAGCCGCGCTGACCGATCTCGGCGTCCTGCAGGATAGAAAGCAGCGAAGACAGCCGGTAAAGGGAACGATACAGATCTTGTACATCACGACCACTGGAGAGGCTGGTCTGACTTCCCCAGATTGCCCCAATGAGTAGCATCAGGCTCAGGTAAAACAGTGCCACCAGCGCGAGCAACTTGCGCTCTACACGACCGACTGAGTTCAAGGTGAACACCTCATGATTGGGCACTGCAAAGGCGAAGCACATACGCCTGGAATGACTATAGATGCCCACTAAACAGCAACACAAGCGCCGTCCCGGAAAACGTTTGATAAAGAATCCGATGCCGACTCAACATATACAATAATTGTACAAACGTACCTGATTCTGCCGTTGGCGATACCTACACCCAAACGCCGCCACCCGCTGAATGCAGGCGCAAATCGAGTCATCTAAGCTGCCCATCAAGCCCAATGCTGGCAAAAGAGAAGCGAGTCCTTTATTCTCGCCACCACTGTACAAAAAACCAGTTAATTACTGATCAACACGCATGAAGGCAGACGAGGTGATGAATGGCCGTCGAAGTGGTGTATCGCAGCAGTCGCGATCCGGAGCGCTTGTTTATGGATAAGGCCGAAGCCGATCGTTACGACAAGATGCTGGAGCTGGCCGAGCGCCTGAGCGAGGTTCTGCACAAGGCCGTGCCGTCCTTGAGCGAGGAACAGGGCGAGGAACTGGGTATCTTCATGGCCAAGAATCGCGACGTGTTTGCCAAAGCGTTCAAGAGCCAGCCCGATGCCCTCGACGAACTCGAGGTCGACGCAGCCAGCGAGTGATCGAGTACATGGGCCCCGTGTTGCTCGCACGGGGCCTACCCAGTGAGCGCCAGGCGCATCATGCGTTGTTGATTGGATAATGCTCCGCAGCCTGCTCCAGCCAGGCTGGCAAATCTCGTCGTTTGACACCCTCGCGCTGCGCACGGCCCAGCTGTTCAAGCATGTATTGACGTTTGCGCTCATCGCTCTCGGCAAATGAAAGCGCCAGATCGCGATCACTCCATTGGCGAATACGGCGAAACAGCCACCAGTGAAAATACAGGCCGGCAGCGGTGGTGACGACGATAATGAAATAGTCCATGGTGAATCCTCCTTTCACCACGCTAATCGAGCCCATACGCAGCGCCAAGTGCGGCATTGCCGCAGGCTATGGAGGCCACTCGATGATCCGTTGCAAGCGGGTTTATCTCGATGCCCAGGCCGGCGACGGCCAACGCATACTGGTCGACCGACTATGGCCAAGGGGCCTGTCCAGGGACGCCTTGGCGTTCGATGACTGGCTACCCGAAGTCGCGCCATCTACCGAACTGCGCAAGGCCTTCGCTCATCGCGCCGAAGCCTTCGATGATTTCAGTGCGGCCTACCGCCGTGAGCTGGCGGGTCACCCTGAACATTGGCAGCGACTGCTGCATTGGGCGGCGAGCGGCACGCTTACGCTGCTCTACGCCGCACGCGATGAGGAGCACAACAACGCGCGAGTTCTGGCGGATTTCCTCGAAGAGGAGCTGCAGCGATACGATTCGCCCAGTTCACCTGTGTGCTACCAGGGCGAATTCGACGGCAATTGACCGCACTGACGTCGCCGCGATGCTGTCTGGCCAGGCTCAGCCCCCCGGAACGGGTCGGATAGCAGCTAGGTGCGATAGAGCAGGCTCTCCGCCAGATAGTCGGCGACTCGCGCCGGGGAACGTTTTTCAGCCTGAGCATGGGCGTAGACCTCGGTCAGACGCCGGCTGATCTGCGCCAGATGTGCGGTGATCGCCGGCAACTCCTCACCACGATGACGCAGTGCCACGTAGATCAGCCCTCCGGCATTGAGCACGTAATCCGGCGCGTAGAGAATCCCGCGAGCTTCCAGCTGGTCGGCCACTTCGGGGCTGGCCAGCTGATTGTTGGCAGCGCCTGCCACCGCTGCGCAGCGCAGATGAGCGACTGTCTGTGCATTCAGCACACCACCCAGGCCGCAGGGCGCGAGAATGTCGCAGGGCGTGGTGAGCAGCGCATCGCTGGCAATCGGGTGCGCCCCCAGTTGCTCGACGGCCAGCTGCACACGGCCGGCATCCAGGTCGCTGACCAGCAATTCGACGCCAGCGGCATGCAGCGCTTCGGCCAGGGCGAAGCCGACATTGCCCAGGCCCTGAATGGCGACCCGCAGTCCCTCCAGATCATCGCTGCCAAGACGCGCCTGGGCGGTGGCGCGAATGCCCGCGAATACCCCCAAGGCTGTGTGCGGCGACGGATCACCCTCGCTGGTCGTGCTGGTTGCGTGATTGGTGTACTGGGCGATGCAGTCCATATCGGCACTGGAGGTGCCGCTGTCGATGGCGGTGATGTAACGTCCATTGAGGGTTTCGATAAAACGCCCGAAGGCCTCGAACAGCGCGGCCCGGCTCTGCAGATGCGGCGGACGGATGATCACCGCCTTGCCGCCACCGTGATCGATACCGGCCAGCGCTGCCTTGTAACTCATACCCTGAGCCAGACGGATGGCATCGCCAATGGCGCTCTGTTCATCGGCATAGGGCAGGTAACGACAGCCGCCGAGTGCTGGCCCGAAGCGGGTGTTGTGAATGGCGATAACGGCCTTGAGACCGCTGGCCGGATCCTCGGCCAGGTGCAGGGCCTCGAGGCGGGCGGCTTCCATCATGCTGAACATGGGCGAGCTCCCGATCGGACTTCAGGCCTCAGTATAGGAGAGCCACACTGGACGACGACCTTGTCAGGGGCTACAAAAGCACAATCCAGTGGAGAATGCGATGAACCCACGCCAAGCCTGCCTGCAGTGCCTGCAACGCGATCCACCCGCCCTGTTCGAGGCGGCGCTGTGGATCGCCGCCGAACACGATGATCAGCTCCAGCCCGCGCAGATCATGAGCGATCTGCACAGCCTGTTACTGCAGGTCAGCGCTGGACTACCCGCCCTGCCCGCTCGCGAACTGGCCCAGCCGCTGCTGCGCCGACTGGCCGAGCTCGATTATCAAGAAGACGACGAAGGCGTGACGCGACCGCGCCATGCCCTGCCGCATGAAGTGCTACGCCGCCGACGCGGCCAGCCGCTGACCCTGGCATTGATTGCGCTGGAAGTGGCACGCCGCCTGGATATTCCACTACAGGGCGTGAACTTCCCTGGTCATTTCATGCTCCGTGTACCTGGCGCCGATCACCTGCTTGATCCTTGCGGTGGGCGCCGACTCTACACCCGCGACTGCCGCGACCAGCTCTATCGCCAACTGGGCCCGGATGTCGAACTCAGCGCCGTGCACCTGCAGACAGCCGACGCTACCGACATGCTACGACGCCTGTCGCGCAATCTGCGCCTGCTGCATATGCAGCACGATGCCCCGGACGCAGCCATCAAAGATGCCGAGCGTGTCCTGCAACTCGGTCCGCCGAATCTGGTCGATCACCTGGCTCGCGCGGATGTCTATCGGCAACTGGATTGCCCACAGGGTGAACGCTATGACCTTGAGCACGCGCTGCTGTTCTGTGAGGACGAGGGTCTGCGCCTGCAGTTGAGCCAGCGCTTGCGCAGCCTGGCACGTGCACCAGCGATGCATTGACGCTGCAGATCAGGCGACTCGGACGAGCGAGATATCAGGCAGACGCCGCCAGGCTGTGGAAACTGAAGTAGTAACGCAGCGCGTCGATCATCTCGACGTAATCGGCAGGCGGCGCGACCAGAGCGAACCCGGAGTCGTAGATGCCAGGCGTGACATCTTCACGGCACCACTGGCAGTTGGCAGAGAAGTCGATGAAATGCATGCCATGCTGGCCTGGAATCTTCAGGCGCATGTCGAAGCGTGCACCCACCAGCATCGGCAACTGACTGATCAGCATCAGACCGTCGAGAGAGACATTGCCGATGGAACCCATCGGTTTGTCGGTGATGCGATTGAACACCTTCAGGTAGTAGGGCAACTGATGGCGTTCGATTCGGCGCTGGCTACGCATAGTGGCAAATCGCTACAAAGGGACTTGAGTATGGCCCTACTACGGCCACTTAACCACCCTCAAGAACAGCGTTGGGCTATCCGCTCGCGCAGCTGGCGACGAGCGGTGTCGGTTTCTTCATCACTGTAGTAGATGCGCTCGCCGCCGGCGCCTTCGCGATAGTAGCGAAAGCCCTCCGGCATCTGCGCCAGGTGTCGGCGCAGATCACGACATTCACTGGCCCGCTCTTCGCGCTGCGCAGCTGCTGTCGCTGCAGCCTGCTGTTGCTCTTCACGCCGGGCATCGTAGAAACGCTGACGGCGCTCTTCACGCTCACGCGTATGTTCGTCGCGCTCGATCACCTGTGGCCTGACCTGCACGGTTTCAGCTCCGGCAACGGGCCTTTGGCCAAAATGCACCCGCCCCTGCTCGTCCGTCCAGCGATAGATTTCCGCCGTCGCCAGCGTGGGCAGCAGTGCAGCGATCAACAACCAGTGACGCATGTTCATCCTCCGTGAGAGACATACGCCAGCTTATACCGCACCGCGTCGCCGAGGAACGCCGGACGACCGAAGGCTCACAGCGTGGCCGGACTGACCTTGGCCGCCGGCGCCGGACTGTGATGCCCCAATTGCTCCAGCGTCTGCAGACGCGCGCGGGCGCGGTAGGCGTACTCGCTGGCCGGATAGCGCGTGATGATGAACTGGTAGGTCTGCGCGGCATCGACGAACAGGCTCTCGCGCTCCAGGCATTGACCGCGTAGCAGGGAAATCTCCGGCTGCAGGTAATTGCGTGAGCGGCTCTTGCGCTCGGCCTGCGACAGCTCCAGCGCGACACGGGCGCAATCGCCTTCGTTGTAGGCGCGATAGGCGTTGTTCAGATGATGGTCGAGCGAGACACGGGTGCAACCCGCAGCAACCAGGGCCACGGCCAGAATGATCAGGGTACGCATGGGCAATTCCTCCAATGAGCAGTGTATCGACAGCCCAGGCAAAAACTGAACAGCGGCAAGCCAACGACGGTTTTTCTGGCTGCGCCTTGGCATGAGGCCACTGCCCCTCACTTTATCAACGCCAGCGCCACGACCGCCCGTCCTCTCGAACCGACGCTAAATCCCTGTCTGCGCTGACCCATATCAATGCCGTTCAGTACATCAGGGTGTGTAATGCAAATACAGACTCCAGGCGAGGACGCTGCCATGAAACTGCAACGACTGTTGGTCGTCATCGACGCCGAACACCAGCAACAACCCGCCCTGCAACGCGCAGCCGATGTGGCACGCAAGACCGGCGCCGAATTGCACCTGTTGCAGATCGAATACCACCCAAGCCTGGAAGGCGGCCTGCTGGACAGCCATTTGCTCAACCGCGCCCGTGAAACCATCCTGCGACAGAGCCACGAGGCCCTGCGCGCCAGCGTCGCTCACCTGAGCGATGAAGGATTCAAGATCGAAGTGGACGTGCGCTGGGGCAAGCGCCGCCACGAAGAGATCCTTTCCCGCGTCGCGGTGCTGCAACCGGACATCCTGTTCAAATCGACCCATCCCAGCAGTGCGCTGCGCCGCCTGTTGTTCAGTGATACCAGTTGGCAGCTGATTCGTCGCAGCCCAGTGCCGCTGTGGCTGGTACACGACGCCGAACCCCATGGTCAGAGCCTGTGCGCCGCGCTCGACCCACTGCACAGCGCGGACAAACCTGCCGCCCTCGATCATCAGTTGATTGATGCCAGCCAGACCCTGCAGGCCGAGCTCGGCTTGCAGACAGAATACCTGCACGCGCAGGCGCCGCTGCCGCGGTCGCTGCTGTTCGACGCCGAGGTAGCGCAGGAATATGAAGACTACGTGACCCAGTGCAGCCGCGAGCACCGTGAGGCCTTCGACAAGTTGATCGCCCAGCATGCCATCGATAGAGCACAGGCCCACCTGCTGAACGGTTTTGCCGAGGAAGTCATCCCGCGTTTCGTGCGTGAGCACAATATCGGCCTGCTGGTGATGGGCGCCATCGCCCGCGGCCATCTGGACAGCCTGCTGATCGGCCACACCGCAGAACGGGTGCTGGAACGTGTCGAGTGCGATCTGCTGGTGATCAAACCGCACGGCAAAGGGTAGTGCACAGGAACAATGACTACAGCCCGGCGCCGTAGTAGCCTCCCGGTCATAGTTCACTAGGGAGTTCGTGCATGACCTTTCGCCGCACCAAAATCGTCGCCACCCTGGGCCCGGCCAGCAGCTCGCCGGAAGTGCTGGAGCAACTGATCCTCGCCGGTCTCGACGTGGCCCGTCTGAACTTCTCCCACGGCACGCCGGACGACCACAAGGCGCGCGCCGCCCTGGTTCGCGAGCTAGCCGCCAAGCACGGCCGCCACGTCGCCCTGCTCGGCGACCTGCAAGGTCCGAAGATCCGTATCGCCAAATTCGAGAACAAGCGCATCGAGCTCAAGGACGGTGACCTGTTCCGCCTCTCCTCCAGCCACTCGCGTACGGCCGGCACTCAGGAAGTGGTCGGTATCGACTACCCGGCGCTGATCCAGGACTGCGATGTCGGTGACGAACTGCTGCTCGACGACGGCCGCGTGGTCATGCGCGTCGAACTCAAGGGCGCGGACGAGCTGCACTGCCGCGTACTGATCGGCGGCCCGCTGTCGGACAACAAGGGCATCAACCGCCGCGGCGGCGGCCTGACTGCGCCAGCGCTGACCGAAAAAGACAAGGCCGACATCAAGGTCGCCGCCGAGATGGACCTGGACTACCTGGCCGTCTCCTTCCCACGTGATGCCGCCGACATGGACTACGCCCGTCGCCTGCTCACCGAAGCCGGCGGTACTGCCTGGCTGGTGGCCAAGATCGAACGCGCCGAAGCCGTGGCCGATGACGAAACGCTGGACGGCCTGATCCGCGCCAGTGACGCGGTGATGGTCGCCCGCGGCGACCTGGCCGTGGAAATCGGCGACGCCGAGCTGGTCGGTATCCAGAAGAAGATCATCGCCCACGCCCGTCGCCTGAACAAAGCGGTGATCACCGCCACCCAGATGATGGAGTCGATGATCCACAGCCCGATGCCGACCCGCGCCGAAGTCTCCGACGTGGCCAACGCCGCGCTGGACTACACCGACGCGGTGATGCTGTCGGCCGAAAGCGCCGCCGGCGAATACCCGGTCGAAGCCGTGCAGGCCATGGCTCGCGTGTGCCTGGGTGCCGAGAAACACCCGACCAGCAAGCAGTCCAGCCACCGCATCGGTCGCCAGTTCCAGCGTTGCGACGAGAGCGTGGCCCTGGCAACCATGTACACCGCCAACCACTTCCCCGGCGTCAAGGCCATCATCAGCCTCACCGAGAGTGGCTATAGCCCGCTGATCATGTCACGCATCCGCTCGTCGATCCCGATCTTCGCCTTTACCCCGCACCGCGAAGCCCAGGCCCGCGTGGCGCTGTTCCGTGGCGTCTACACCGTGCCGTTCGACCCGGCCTCGCTGCCGGCCAACAAGGTCAGCCAGGCGGCGGTGGACGAGCTGCTCAAGCGCGGCGTGGTCGAGCCGGGCGACTGGGTAATCCTGACCAAGGGCGACAGCTACCATGGCACCGGCGGCACCAACACCATGAAGATCCTCCACGTCGGCGATCAGATGGTGTGATTCACCCTTGAATGCAAAAGGCCGCTCATCGAGCGGCCTTTTGCGTTTCAGCGGTCTCGCTTCATTTCTGGTTGTAGCTCTGAATCAGGTTGGCGTAAGCCGGCAGGTGGCCGCCAAGAATGCCGCCGAACCCTTCGACATCGTTACGCCAGTCACGGTGCAGCTCACCACCGACGCTGAACCAGTTGACCAGTTGGGCGCCGGCATGGGCCATGCGTGCCAAGGCGGCATCGCGCACAGCAGTGTTGAAGGTGCCGGAAGCGTCCGTCACCACGAAGACGTCATAACCGGCCTCCAGTGCCGAGAGTGTGGGAAATGCCACGCAAACGTCGGTGACTACACCTGCGATGATCAGTTGCTTGCGCCCTGTGGCTTTGATCGCGTTGACGAAGTCCTCGTTATCCCAGGCGTTGATCTGCCCCGGGCGAGCGATGTAAGGCGCGTCGGGAAACATGGCCTTGAGTTCCGGCACGATCGGCCCATTGGGGCCCGTCTCGAAGCTGGTGGTAAGGATGGTCGGTAGTTTGAAGAACCTGGCGATATCCGCCAGCGCCATGACGTTGTTCTTGAACTCGTCGGGCGAATAGTCGCGCACTAGCGAGAGCAAACCCGCCTGGTGATCGATCAACAATACGACGGCATCGTCCTTGTCCAAACGCTTGTAAGTGAAAGCCATGGGAAAACTCCTGTACGGGTGATGAGGCTGAACCTCGAGGCCATTGCGATCTCGAAGGACGCTCAGCCTAGTGGCCAAGGCCGCAGGCAATCGACCGCGCAGAGGGAAAATAGCTTTTCGAAAAAACCGAACAAAAATCCTCGACGAAGGCATTACCCTCATCCAATCGAATCGGGGGGAGAAGCCCGCACATGAAGCTTGATCTGCAGGAAATCGAAACCTATCTGCGGGTGGTGGAACTGGGTGGCGTAAGCCGGGCAGCGGAAGATCTGGCGCTATCAAAGTCGGTGATCAGCAAGCGTCTGAGCGATCTGGAACAACGTCTCGGTAGCAAACTGCTGCACCGCTCGACGCGCAAGGTCACACCGACCGACACCGGCCTGGCTTTCTACCAGCAGGCCAAGCAGGCACTGCTGGAGCTGAGCGAAGCCGCCGAGGCGGCAGCCTTCAATGACAGTGGTCTCTGTGGCCGCCTGAACATGCTGGCGCCGATGAGTTTCGGCACGCTCTGGCTGGCGCCGCTGATCGCCGAATTCATGCGTCTGCATCCACAGCTGGAAGTCAGCCTATACCTCGAAGATCGCATCAGCGATTTCGAGCGCGAAGGGTATGACCTCTGCGTACGGATCTCACGCATCGGCGATAGCGCGCTGATCGCCCGCAGGCTCGCCAGCAGCGCCCGGATACTCTGCGCCAGCCCGGAGTATCTGCAAAGGCAAGGCGCGCCGGAACATGTCGAAGCGCTGCGTGAACACGACTGCATCGGCTATAGCAACGTCGCTTCACGGCAATTCTGGTCCTTCGAAAACGACGATGAGCAAGGCGAACTGGCGAACGTGGCACCACGCGGACGGTTTTCCAGCAACAACGGCGAAGTCATGCGCGAACTGGTGCTGGCCGGCCAAGGTCTGGCGCTGCTGCCAAGCTTCCTGGTCCACCAGCATCTGAAAGACGGCTCGCTGGTCGAGATCCTGCCTCAGGCGCGGCCCAAACCTTACTCCATCTATGCCATGTACCCGCGCTCCCGGCGGGCCTCACGCAAGGTCGTGGCGCTTTGCGAGTTTCTCCAGCAGCGCCTGCTCGAACCGCCTTGGGAATAGATCAGGAAAACCGAGAGAAATCCGGCTTTCTGCGCTGCATGAATGCCGTCAACGCCTCGACGGCCTCTGGCGAACGCAGGCGCTGGCCGAACAGGGCGCCCTCCTCCTCGATCACCTTGCGCAGCTGCTCGCGATCCGGCGCGCGCATCAGCCGTTTGCTGTCGGCGACCGCCGATGGCGCCAGCTCGAGAAAACGCAGTGCCATCTCGCGCGCCTTGTTCAACGTCGCCGCGCCATCCTCCAGCTCCTGGTTGGCGATGCCCCAGGTCGCGGCCTGCTCCCCCGTGAAGGACTGGCCGAGCAACAACAGTTCGGCGGCGCGTGCATGCCCCAGCAAGCGCGGCAGAATCAGGCTGGAGCCATATTCGGGGCACAGACCAAGATTGACGAAGGGCATTTTCAACTGCGCATCACGGCTGACGTAGACCAGGTCGCAGTGCAGTAACAAGGTGGTACCTATGCCCACCGCCGGGCCAGCCACTGCGGCGACCACCGGTTTGCTGAATTCGAACAGCGCGCGCATGAACTGGAACACTTCGCTGTTCAACCCGCTGGGCGGCGCCTGGATGAAGTCGGCGACATCGTTGCCGCTGGTAAAGCACGCCTCACTACCAGTGAGTAGCACCACGCGCACGCTGGGGTCGCGCTCGGCTTCGTCCAGTACTTCGGCCATACCGGCGTACATGGCGCGGGTCAGTGCATTTTTCTTGTCCGGGCGGTGCATGCGCAGGGTCAACAGACCGCCGTCGCGCTCGATATGCAGGTGCTCGCTCATGCCAGGGCTCCAATGGGTGCGTCGTACGCACCGGCGCTAGGCCTGACCGGCCCTGCACAGCCTATGCGCGAGTGAGAAAGACGTCGGCGAGCATCTGGCTGCGCGGCAAACCGGCCATATAGAGGCGCCGCGCGAAGCTGTCGACCGTCACGGGATGGCCGCAGAGTAAGGCGAGGGTCTGCCGCGAAACAAGGCGCAGTTCGGCCAAAGCAGCCGGCAACTGCGCCGCCGTTACCAGCTCCACCTGCAGGTTGGTGTGCTGCGCCGCCAGTGCCTGCAGTTCGCTCGCCAGGTAGTGTTCGGCCGGCTCATGCGCCACGTGCAGCAGGCGAATGGCGCCTTGGTGCTCCTGACGCAACGCTTCACGCAACACCCCGTAGAGCGGTGCCAGCCCCGTGCCGGCGGCCAGGAGCCAGAGCGGTCGCGCCTGCCAATCGGCGTCGTAATGCAGGGCGCCACCGCGCAGCTCGCCGAGGCGCAGCGTGTCGCCAACCTGCAGGCGCCGCGCGGCATCGCAGAATGCGCCGGGCATACGACAATCGATATGAAACTCCAGGCAGTCGTCCTCGCTCGGCACGCTGGCCAGCGAATAGGGGCGCGCCACAGCCTGATCGCTCCATAGCAGCAGATGCTGGCCGGGGCGATAACGCAACGGCCTGGCCGGCTGCAAGCGCAGGCGTAAAACCTGCGGGCTGGGCCAGTCCAGCGCGGCCACCTTGGCTGCCAGGCCATCACGCTGCGGGTCGAAAGGTTCGACCTGCAGGTCCCCAATCACCTGGCACTGACAGGCCAGGCGCCAGCCCTCGGCACGCTTGTCGGCCGCCAGTGCCTCGGGCTGACTATCCAGCGGCTCGCCGGCGACGCAGCGCACCAGACAGGCGTGACAACTGCCGGCGCGACAGCTGTAGGGCACCGCCACACCGCCGCCGAGCAAGGCATCGAGCAAGTTGGTTTGTTGGGCGACCTGCAACTGCAGGGCACCCACACGCAGTTCAGGCACCCGCGTTCTCCCAGCTGGCATCGCAACGATTGCGTCCGCCGCGCTTGGCCTGGTACAGCGCCTGATCGGCACGCTGCAGGGCTTCATCGAGATCGTCACCGGCAACCAGTAGAGTCATGCCGGCGGAGAGACTGAGATTGTCCACCTTCACACCCACCGGCTCGGCCCTGGCAAAGGCTTCGCGCAGGCGCTCGCAGCAGGCGGTGAACTGGTCGGCATCGGTATTGGGCAATAGCAGGACGAATTCCTCACCGCCGTAGCGGGCAATGATGTCGCCGTCACGCAGACAGGCACGGGCAACCGCGGCGAAGGTTTGTAGCACCCGGTCGCCAGCAGCATGGCCATGAGCATCGTTGATTCGTTTGAAATGGTCCAGATCGATCAGCGCCAGGCCGTGATGTCGCCCGTGGTCCAGATGCTCCAGTTCGCGGGTGGCCAGACGCAGGAAATGGCGACGGTTGAACAACCCGGTGAGCTCATCAGTGGCGACCAGGTCCTCGAGCTGGCGCATCATCCCGCGCAGGGTGTCCTGGTGCGCCTGCAGGGCGAAGCGGCGTTGGCGCATGCGCTTGCGCATGGCTTGCACGTAGCTGGAGAACAGACACAGCCAGACCAGCAGGATGAACAGCACCCACACCTGCAGCCAGGCCATGCTCGGGTCCACCAACTGCATGCGGTAGGCTTCGATCAGCACCATGGCAGTGAAGCCGAAGAAGGCGAAGGCGGCGCAGCGCACGAACACCCGCGGCGGCAGCTGGAACACGCCGAACAGCAGAATCAGTACATAGAACACCATCATCACGCCGCGCGCGCTGTCAAACAGCGCCAGCACCGGCGGCTGCCACGCCAGTGCCACCAGCACCTGGGCTTCGGTCAGGCTGGGATCGTCACAACGCAGGTTACGCCCGGAAAGGAACAGCCAGAGGAACACCAATTGACTGCCGAACACGCCCAGGGTCAGCCAGGCGGCGGTGCTGATGGAACCGAGGAAAAGGCCATTGAACACGGCGAACCAGCAGACAAGCGCCATCATCGCGTAGGTAGCGAAGGCCATGGCGAAGCGTTTGAGCAGGAGGCTCTGCAGGCTGCGTTGGGTTCCCCGGCGAGTCGTTGAGCTCATGGGCTCCATCCCATACTGGCATCTGGCCGTACTCTACCCCTGTGATCACAAAAAACCTAGGCCGCAGTAGGAAACCGCTGAAAATCAGGCGAGCCAGTCAGCGCGGGAAAGAACAGACGAAAACGATCGCAGTCGCGCCCGAGGTTACTAGCGGCAAATGAGCATTCGACCAGGCTGGCGTTCCGCCTGTTTTAACCTAGCGATGGCAATGCACGACTGCATGGATGCAGGAGGTAGAGCGACGCAACAAGCCAAAGCCGAGGTCGCTTTGCCGGCGCCCGATAACCGCCCACTGCACTTGCCATCGACCTTCGGCTGCTGTGCCCGACGCGAGCGGGTGCGGTATACTGCCGCGCCTTTTTGGGCGGCTCTGAAGATATCGTCAAGGTGATTTCCAGAGCTGCCCTTCCGCCGTTGCGCCGGGTCGTTGTCCGGCGCTTCCTTGTTGATGTTCCCTGATAGAGGAGCGCCCCAATGACCGTGATCAAGCAGGACGACCTGATTCAGAGCGTCGCCGACGCACTGCAGTTCATCTCCTATTACCACCCCGTCGACTTCATCCAGGCGATGCACGAGGCCTACCTGAAGGAAGAGTCGCCGGCCGCCAAGGACTCCATGGCGCAGATTCTGATCAACTCGCGCATGTGCGCCACCGGCCACCGCCCGATCTGCCAGGACACCGGCATCGTCACCGTGTTCATCAAGGTCGGTATGGACGTGCGCTGGGACGGCGCCACCATGAGCGTCGACGACATGATCAACGAGGGCGTGCGTCGCGCCTACAACCTGCCGGAAAACGTCCTGCGCGCCTCGATCCTGGCCGACCCGGCCGGTGCCCGCAAGAACACCAAGGACAACACCCCGGCGGTGATCCACTACTCCATCGTTCCCGGTGACAAGGTGGAAGTGGACGTCGCGGCCAAGGGCGGCGGCTCCGAGAACAAGTCGAAGATGGCCATGCTCAACCCGTCCGACTCGATCGTCGACTGGGTACTCAAGACCGTGCCGACCATGGGCGCCGGCTGGTGCCCGCCGGGCATGCTCGGCATCGGCATCGGCGGTACTGCCGAAAAAGCGGCAGTGATGGCCAAGGAAGTGCTCATGGAGCACATCGACATCCACGAGCTGCAGGCCCGCGGCCCGCAAAACCGTATCGAAGAGCTGCGCCTGGAGCTGTTCGAGAAGGTCAACCAGCTGGGTATCGGTGCCCAGGGCCTGGGCGGCCTGACCACCGTGCTCGACGTGAAGATCATGGATTACCCGACCCACGCGGCTTCGCTGCCGGTGTGCATGATCCCCAACTGCGCCGCCACCCGTCACGCCCACTTCGTGCTCGACGGCTCGGGACCTGCCGAGCTGGAAGCACCGGATCTGGACGCCTACCCGGAAATCGTCTGGGAAGCCGGCCCGAGCGCACGTCGCGTCAACCTCGACACCCTGACCCCGGAAGACGTGCAGAGCTGGAAGCCGGGCGAGACCGTCCTGCTCAACGGCAAGATGCTCACCGGCCGCGACGCTGCGCACAAGCGCATGGTCGACATGCTGAACAAGGGCGAGCAACTGCCGGTGGACCTCAAGGGTCGCTTCATCTATTACGTCGGCCCGGTTGATCCGGTCGGTGACGAAGTGGTTGGTCCGGCTGGCCCGACTACCGCCACCCGTATGGACAAGTTCACCCGTCAGATTCTCGAGCAGACCGGCCTGCTCGGCATGATCGGCAAGTCCGAGCGCGGCCCGATCGCCATCGAGGCAATCAAGGACAACAAGGCCGTGTACCTGATGGCCGTCGGCGGCGCCGCCTACCTGGTGGCCCAGGCGATCAAGAAGTCCAAGGTGCTGGCCTTCGAAGAGCTCGGTATGGAAGCCATCTACGAGTTCGAAGTCAAAGACATGCCGGTGACCGTGGCCGTCGACACCAAAGGTGAGTCCGTGCACATCACCGGCCCTGCGATCTGGAACAAGAAGATCGCCGAAAGCCTGGCGGTAGAAGTGAAGTAAGCGTCAACGCTGCAAAGCAGAAGCCCGGCCAAGTGCCGGGCTTCTGCGTTTTCAGGCGCGACGCGTATTGCTCCTGGGTAGGAGCCGCGCCCCGCGGCGAATTGGCCCGTGCAAACGGCAGAGAAGCTTCGCCCCGGGACGGTGCTCCTACAGACTTGCGTCAATCCTCGCCCGAACCCTGCAACAGTTGCCGGCCACGCGCCAGGTAGCTGTCCATCTCCGCCTGCGGCACCATGCTGCCGCCGGTCGCCCAGACCAGATGGGTCGCCTGCGCCATGCGTTGAGGAGTGAGGCCCATGCGCTGGCGATAGCCCTGCTGCTCGCCAAGCACGCGCAGCACACCCGGCATGCCGGCCAGAGCCGAAGGTTCCAGGCGCTGGCCCTCGGTCTGCTCCAGCAACGCCAGGTAGCGGAACATCTGTTCATCGCTGACCGTGTAATAACCATCGATCAGGCGCTGCATGGCGCGGCCGACGAAACCGGATGGCCGCCCCACGGCAAGCCCGTCGGCAGCCGTGCGGTTGTCGATGCCGAAATCCTGCACCGCCAGCTCCTCATGCCGGCCGGTGTGAACGCCGAGCAGCATGCACGGTGAATGCGTCGGTTCGGCGAACAGACAGTGCACCGCGTCGCCGAACGCCAGCTTCAGGCCGAACGCCACACCACCCGGCCCGCCGCCCACGCCACAAGGCAGATAGACGAACAGCGGATGCTCGGCATCGACCACAACGCTGGCTGCCACCAGTTGCTGCTTGAGACGCTCGCCGGCCACCGCATAGCCGAGGAACAGGTGCCTGGAATTCTCGTCATCGACGAAATGGCAGCGCGGATCAGCCTCGGCCTGACGCCGCCCCTGCTCCACCGCGACGCTGTAATCGCTGGCGTACTCGACCACCGTCACACCATGGGCACGCAGCTTGTCCTTCTTCCATTGGCGCGCATCGGCGGACATATGCACGGTGGCCTGAAAGCCCAGACGTGCACTGATGATGCCGATGGACAGCCCCAAGTTGCCGGTAGAGCCGACGGCTACCTGATAGCCACCGAAGAAGGCGCGCATCGCATCGCTGTCGAGGCAGGCGTAATCGTCCTCGAGGCTGAGCAGCCCGGCAGCCAGTGCCAGGTCCTCGGCATGCTTGAGCACCTCGTAGATGCCGCCACGGGCCTTGATCGAACCGGAGATGGGCAGGTGGCTGTCGCGCTTGAGCCACAGCGCGCCGATCTCGCCTTCTGCCTGAGCCTCCTCACTGAGCAACGCGCGCATCTGCGGCACGGGCAGGATGTCCGATTCGATGATCCCGCCACTGGCGGCCGTCTGCGGGAACACTCGAGCCAGGTAGGGCGCGAAACGTGCGAGGCGCGCACTGGCATCGGCCACATCCGCGGCGCTCAAACCCACATCGCCCAGCGCCTCACTGACAGATGCCACAGCTGGGTTGAACCAGCTGGTTTCGCGCAGGGCGATCAGTTCGTCGAGCAGCGGATATTGCGCGCGCCATTGGGCGAGCGACTGGCCAAGGATCATCGGCAGTTTCCTCATTACAGGCAGTTAACGGCGCCCATTAGATGATGCCCGTGGCCATCTGGCAAAGGCCGCGACAAGCAGTCAAGCGGAACGATACCCACCCAGACGAGGCCTAACGCGGAAATTGCCAAGGAGTTGTTATGACCTTTTCCATCGTTGCGCGCTGCCCACGTACTGGACAGTTCGGAGTCGCGGCGGCCACTGCGATGCCCGCCGTGGGCAAACTGCTCAGCCATGCCGCCGCCGGTGCAGGAGCGGTGGCGACCCAGGCGCAGGTCAACCCCTATCTGGGCCTGGATGGCCTGGCGCTACTGCGTCAAGGGTTATCGGCGAAAGAAGCGCTCGAGCGCCTCAAAGGCACCGATCCCTGCATGGAACTGCGTCAATGCGCGTTGATCGACGCCCAGGGCGACAGCCTCTGCTGGACCGGCGAAAAGTGCATTCCCTGGGCCGGTTCGCTGGTCGGCGAACAGTTCTCCGTACAGGGCAATCGCCTGGTCGGCCCACAGGTACTGGATGCAGTAGCCGAAGCCTTCCGCCACGCTGAAAAGCGACCGCTGATCGAACGCCTGATCGAAGCCCTGGCCGCTGGCGACCGCTGCGGCGGCGACCGTCACGGCGAGTCGTCCGCAGTGATCTACGTGGTCGATCAGGAGGAGTATCCGCTGTGGGACATCCGCGTCGACCATCACCTCGACCCGGTGGCCGAGCTACGCCGCCTACACAAGGTATTCGCTCGCGAGGTGCTGCCAGAGATCCTCGCGATGCCGACACGTGACAATCCGGCGGGCCTGGCAGCGGAGGATTCGGTCTAGGCCTGCCGGCCAACAGGGGGCCCGAAACGCTCCAGTTGCATCTCACGCAGACGACTCAAGGTGCGGCGGAAGGCAAAGTCGAGGTAGCCCTGGGTGTACAGCTCGTCCAGCGCCACCTCGGCTTCGATATACAGCGGCACACGGCGGTCGTAGCACTCGTCGACCAGGGCAATGAAGCGGCGTACCGCATCGTCGTTGCGCGACAGCGCCGGCAGTTTCCGGTCACCGGCATCGACCCGCTCGGCACCGTCCTCGGTGCCACGGGCGATGCGCCCTTCACGCTGCTCGCCACCCAGGCACGGCACCTCGCCAAGCAGGATGGCCGGGAAGCGCTGGCACAATTCGATGAAATCCACCGCCGCCAATGGCTGCTCGCACAGTTCGTGGAAACGGCACCAAAGTGCCGCCGGGCTTTGACCGAGGGTCACCACGCTGCGATGGGCCAGCTCCACTGGTTCACAGCCAATGACCTGCCCCTCGCTCAAGCGAGCAAATAGCTCGCCCAGAGCCTGCGGCTGTTGCACCCAATAACGCTGAACCTCGGCACCGGGATGCAGACGATGATCCTGCTCGCCGTCCACGGTCACCACCTGCATGTGTGCCTCGAGCGCAGCGATGGCCGGCAGGAAACGCTCGCGGATGTAGCCATCGGCATACAGCTGATCCGGCGGCTGATTGGAGGTCGCCACCAGTACCACCCCCTGCGCCACCACCAGGCTGAGCAGCCGACCGAGCAGCATGGCATCGCCGATGTCGCTGACGAACAGCTCGTCGAAGCACAGCACACGCACCTCGCGCCCCAGCTCCTCAGCCAGCAGGCGCAGCGGGTCGGCATTGCCGGTGAGCTGGAACTGGCGGCGATGCACCCACTGCATGAAGTGATGGAAATGCTGTCGCCGCGCCGGCACCCGCAAGGCGTTGTAGAAGCTGTCCATCAGCCAGGTCTTGCCGCGCCCGACCGGCCCCCAAAGGTACACGCCGAGCGGGCGCTCGCCGCGATGCACAGCCTCATGACAGTGCTGCAGCGCCTCGACCGCACGGAGCTGCGCTGCATCGGCGACAAAACCACCCGCTAGAGCACGGCGATAAGCGGCCAGCGGCGAGTCCGGCGCTCCCCGCTCGAAGCCGCTCAACGCAGCACCAGCCGGCCGTCGTCGAACTGCCGCGGCCAGTCGCGGCGGGTGAACACCTGGCCTTGCTCGCGTACGCGGCGCACTTCATCCAGGTCCAGTTCGCAGATCAGCCAGTGGCTACGCGTGGGGCACAGCTCCTCGCTCTCGGCGACGATACCGCTGGCCGGCATGCCGTAGTCCGACGGCACGTACAGCGATGCGCGACCGTAGCCTTCGTCGAGCGATGGCGACCAGGGCGCCAGGCCGACGGTGGGCGAATGCAGCACGGCGATCTGGTTCTCCAGCGCACGGGCCTGGGCGCCGATGCGTACACGGTGAAAACCGGCCACGGTGTCGGTGCAACTGGGCGCGAGGATCAGATCGACGCCCGCCTCAGCCAGGGTATGGGCCAGCAAGGGGAATTCGTTGTCGTAGCAGATCAGGATGCCCAACTTGCCCAGCGCGGTATCGAACACCTTCAGCCCGCTACCCGCCGCGATATGCCACTGCTCCAGCTCGAAGCGGGTCATGATCAGCTTGTCCTGAGTGCCCAGGCAGCCGTCCGGGCCGAACAGCCAGGCGCGGTTGCGGTAGATGCCGTCGTCATCCAGCACGGCTACGGAACCGGGTTGCAGGTAGAGATTCAAGCGCCGCGCCAGGCTCTCGCACAACGCCAGCCAGCCTGGCAGCAGCGGCTGGATGCCGGCGATGGAGCCGTGCAGGTCGCCACGCTCGGCTTCCGGCAACTGGCCGGTCAGCACCAGGCCGGCATATTCCGGCAGCAGCATCAGTTCAGCGCCCTGCCCGGCCGCTTCCTCGCACAGGGTGGTGAGGTGCTCGGCGTAGGCCTCCCAGGTGGTGAACAGCTCGATGTGGTACTGGCAGGCGGCAACCTTGATCATGGGGCAAGCTCCTTCAACCAGAACGACATGGGCTTGGCTGATTCTTCGGCTTCGTCCAGGTCGCGCCAGTGGTACTGGGTATGCAACTCGGGGTGATGACGGTAGCCGCGGCGTGCCCAGAAGGCATCCAGCGGCTGGTAATCGGCGGGCCGCCGCGGGTGGTCGGCCGCGCGCTGCACGGCGCAGAACGCGCACCAGTCGAAGCGATCCAGCGTATGCGCATGGGCCTCGCGCTCGGCAAAGAAACGCACCCCCAGGCCGCGCCCGCGCCAGGCCGGCAACACCACCGACTCGGCGCAGTAGAAGATCCGCGCCGGGTTCCAGCCCGCGGCAACGAACGGCTGCTGGAATTCCTCGGTTTCATCCTGCAGCGGCAGCGCGGTGGAAGCGCCTACTACCTGACCGGCGTCGAGTACCAGCACGCACAGGCTATCGGCACTGCGCACATAGGTGGCCAGGTACTCGGCCTCATAGTCGAGGTTGCCGTCATAGAGGTAGGGAAACTCGCGGAACACCTGGATGCGCAGACGCGCGAGGTCGTCGATATGGGGTTCGATCTCCGCTCCCCGCAACAGTCGGATATCCATTGCAGTCGCTCGCCAGCAACAGGGTGACGCCAGTAGCTATACCAGCGGTAAACGGCGAACTTATCATGCGGGCCAACCAACCACTAACCACGCTACGAAAGGAACTTAGCCATGACCGCCACCGAACTGGTTCAGGCCTACTACGCCGCCTTCAATGCCGGCGACATGCCCGCCTTTCTCGATCTGCTGGCCGACGACGTGGTGCACGACATCAACCAGGGCGAGCGCCAGGTTGGCAAGGCCACCTTCGCCGCCTTCATGGACAAGATGAACCGCTGCTACCGCGAGCGCCTGGCCGATATCGTGGTCATGCAGAACGCCGCTGGCGACCGCGCCGCCGCCGAGTTCGTGGTGCACGGCGAATACCTGGCCGACGACGAAGGCCTGCCGCCGGCCAATGGCCAGACCTATGTGCTGCCGTCCGTCGCCTTCTTCGAGATCAAAAACGGCAAGGTCGCGCGCATCAGCAACTACTACAACCTCAATGACTGGATTGCGCAGGTCGGCTGAATATCCTCAGGCACGGGGCCGAGCCTGCCAGCCGCTCGGTGCCCTGATGCACAACCCCCTCCCAGCTCAGTGAACCCAGTACAACCCACGTTGCTCGGCCAGCCGCGCTCGCTCCCGATCCAGCTCGGCTCGTAGCTCTTCTTCACTGGGTAACACCAGCTTGTATTTGCTGGCGAACAGTTGCTCGCTGCCCTGCAGCACCGAATAACGCACCACGGACGCATCCCTCTGCGCACAGAGGATGATGCCCACGGTCGGGCCGTCTTCCGGGCCGCGCCTGAGGTCATCGAACATGCGCACGTACATGTCCATCTGGCCGATGTCCTGATGAGTCAGCTCGCCGCGCTTGAGGTCAAAAATGACGAAGCACTTGAGCAGGTAGTTGTAGAACACCAGGTCGATGTAGAAGTCCTTGCTCTCGGTGCTGATGCGCTGCTGCCGGCCGACGAAGGCGAAACCCTTGCCCAGTTCCAGTAAAAAACTCTGCAACTGGTCGATCAGCGCCTGCTCCAGCTCGCCCTCCAACATGCTGCCGGCATTGGGCAGGCCGAGGAATTCCAATAGCACTGGATCGCGCACGAACTCACGCGGGCTCTTGCCCAGGGCCTGCAGCTTGCTCGCCGCCTCCAGCTCGACCGCCGCGCGGTCCTGGCTGGCCAGCAGGCGTTCGTAATACAGCGTGCCGATCTGCCGCTCCAGCGCGCGGGTGCTCCAGTTCTGCGTAGCGGCTTCATTCATGTACCACTGCCGTGCACTGTCGCGGTCTACCCTGAGCAGGGTGCGATAGTGCGTCCAGCTCAATTCGTGACGCAGTGCGTCACGAATCGGAAAAGCTTGGTAGAACAGACGCATGTAGCGCAGGTTAGAGGCATCGAAGCCCTTACCGAACTCAGCCGTCAGCTCACTGGCCAGCGTCGGCAGCAGCTTCTTGCCGTAGGCGGCACGCGCCTGCCCACCCTGCTCGAATTCAACGATATGCCGGCCGATTTCCCAGCAGGTTTGCACCTGAATCGCATCCACCGCACGCACGGCCTGCTGCCGGGCCTGGCGGATCAGCTCAGCCAGTTCGGTGAGCAGAGGTTGCAACTTGGGGTCAGCATTGAGTGACGTCATCTTTCCTCCCTGAATGCTCGGTATTGATCCTGCCAGCGATGGCCCATTCAGTCCGAAACTTACCCACTCAACCGGCCAAGTGCCAGTGTTCGAGCCCTCTGTGAGCGGATTCATCTGCGATGGCCAACGCCGAGACCATAAGCCTGAAACATTTTGCAAAGTCTTAATACAGCGTTAAGCCAGCCCCTCACACAATCGCCCCCAGGTTCATCACCGAGGTTCCGAGCATGGAACTACCCTGGGCGCAGCATGATCGTCCCGTTGCCCGTATCGGGCGCGGCGATAGTTACGAACTCCACCTGGCCTCCCCTGGCAGCGCACGTCGCGTTGCCCTGGAGCAGTTCATCCGCCAGCGCTTCGAACTGCAGCACGACGCACGCATCCGTCACTTCATGCCCTGCCTGTTCGGCCTGGAAAACCAGACCGGCCAGCTGCTCGGTGCGGTGGGCGTGCGCAGCGGCAACAGCGGCCCGCTATTTCTCGAGCGTTACCTGGACGAGCCGATCCAGAGCGCCATCGGCGCACGCCTGGGCCACACCGAGCCCAGCCGTGGCGAGCTGGTGGAAGTCGGCAACCTGGCCGCCGACAGCCCCGGTGCCGCCCGCCTGCTGATCGTCGCGCTGACCGATCTGCTGGTGGCCCTGGGTTTTCGCTGGGTCACCTTTACCGGTACCCCGACCCTGCTCAACAGCTTCCAACGCCTGGGCCTGACCCCCATCGCCCTCGGCGAAGCCGATCCGGCGCGCATAGGCGATGAGCTTCCCGACTGGGGCAGTTACTACGACAACCGTCCGCTGGTCATGGCGGGCGACATTCATGGCGGCCACCAGCGCCTGCTGCAGCTGGGCGCCTATCCGCGCCTCGGTCATCAACCGTTGTATGCCCTGGAGGAGATGCCCGATGTGGTCTGCAGTTGAATCCTTCTTCGAGCGTCTGGCCGCCTTTGGCCCGTACACGGCGCTGGCCGAGGATAGCCATGAGCTGACCTATGACGGTCTGTTGGCAGCCGTGACCAGTCGCAGCCGCCGTCTGCGCGAGCTGGGCGCCCAGCGCGTGGCACTGGCGCTGGATAACGGTATCGACTGGGTGCTGTGGGATCTGGCGGCGCTGCATGCCGGCCTGGTCTGCGTGCCGGTACCGGGGTTCTTCTCCGCCGAGCAGCAACGCCATGTGCTCGACAGTGCCGGCATCGACTGCCTGATCGGCGCTGGTGCCCCCGGCTTCGCCAGCGTGGAAAACGATATTTATCACCGCACGGTCGCGCAGCCTGCAGAGCTGCATCCGGGCACCTGCAAGATCACCTACACCTCCGGCACCACCGGCCAGCCCAAGGGCGTGTGTCTGGATCTGGCCACGCAACTGGCGGTGGCCGACAGCCTGGTCAAGGCCAGCGCCAGCCGCGAAGTGGAGCGCCATCTGTGCATCCTGCCGCTGGCGACCCTGCTGGAGAACATCGCCGGCGTCTACGCGCCGTTGCTGGCCGGCGCGCGCGTGGAGCTGATGCCCATGGCGCAGATTGGCCTGAGCGGCGCCAGCGGCTTCGACCTGATGCGCTTTCTGCAGGCGCTGCAAGCTGCTCAGCCGAACAGCCTGATCCTGCTGCCGCAACTGCTTCTGGCGCTGGTCAGCGCGGCCGAACGCAAACTGCCGGTACCGAACTCGCTGCGCTTCGTCGCCGTCGGTGGCGGGCGCGTCTCCGCCCAGTTGCTGCAACGCGCCGATGCACTGGGCCTGCCGATCTTCGAGGGTTACGGACTGTCCGAGTGCGCCTCGGTGGTCTGCCTGAATACCCCCGAGCAGCGCCATATCGGCAGCACCGGCAAGCCGCTGGAGCATCTGCAGATCCGCCTGACGGACGACGGCGAGGTGCTGGTGAAGGGCGCGCGCATGCTCGGCTACATTGGCGACCCGGCGCCGCAAGGCGATTGGTTGCGCACCGGCGACCTCGGTCATTTCGAGGACGGTTTCCTGGTGCTGCACGGGCGCAAGAAGCATCAGTTCATCACCGCCTTTGGCCGCAACGTCAACCCGGAATGGGTCGAGTCCGAGCTGGTGCAGCAGTTGCCCATCGCCCAGGCCTGGCTGCACGGCGAGGCGCTGCCGGCCAACGTCGCGGTGCTGGTGCTGCGCTTCCCCAACACCCCTGACGCGCAGTTGCAGGCGGCCGTGGACGCCGTCAATCAAGGCCTGCCGGACTATGCCCGCGTGCACCACTGGCTGCGCGCCGATGCCCCGTTCAACGCGAGCAACGACCTGGCCACAGCCAACGGTCGCCTACGCCGCACTGCCCTGTTCAATCATTACCAAACCGCCATCGAAGCGTTGATGGCAGAAGGAGTACACGCATGAGCTTCTACGAATCCCTGCTGGCCCAGACCCAAGCCGAACGCGACTACCTGCTCGGTGCGCCAATCATCCAGCAGGCCATGACCGGCCAGGTCGCCCTGCATAGCTACATCGCCTTCCTCACCGAGGCCTACCACCACGTCAAGCACACCGTGCCGCTGCTGATGGCCTGCGGTGCACGTCTGCCGGAGCGTTTGGAATGGCTGCGCGAAGCCATCGCCGAGTACATCGAGGAAGAAACCGGCCACCAGGAGTGGATACTCAACGACATCGCCGCCTGCGGTGCGGACAAGGAAGCGGTGCGCCATGGCACGCCGCACATGTCCACCGAACTGATGGTGGCCTACGTGTACGACCGCATCGCCCGGCACAACCCGGCGAGTTTCTTCGGCATGGTCAACGTGCTCGAAGGCACCAGCATCGCCCTGGCCACCCAGGCCGCCGGCATCATTCAGGACAAGCTGCAACTGCCGAACAAAGCCTTCAGCTACCTCAACTCCCACGGCAGCCTGGATCTGGAGCACATCGAGTTCTTCAAGAAGCTGATGAACCAACTGGACAATGACGATGACAAGGCCGCCGTGGTGCACACCGCCAAGGTGGTCTACCGCCTGTACGGCGACATGTTCCGCAGCCTGCCACTGGCTGGCGAGGAGTAAGGCCATGCAACCGACGGATTGCCGTGCCCTGCTTACCGGCGCCAGTGGCGGTATCGGCCTAGCCCTGGCCCAACGTCTGGCCAGCGAAGGCGCCCATCTGCTGCTGGTGGGCCGTCGTCTGGAGCCCCTGCAAGCGCTGTTGCAACGCTTCCCGCAGAACGTGCAACTGGTGCAGGCTGATATCGCCAGCCGCGCCGGGCGTGATGCACTGCTGGCCGCCGCGCAGAACTTCGGCGGGCTCAATTGCCTGATCAACGCCGCAGGGGTCAATCGTTTTGGCCTGCTCGACCAGCAGGACGAACAGCAGATCGCTGAGCTGATCGGCCTCAACGTCACCGCGACACTTCAGCTCACCCAGCGCCTGCTACCGCTGCTGCGGGCGCAACGGCGTGCGCTGGTGATCAACGTCGGCTCCACTTTCGGCACCATCGGCTACCCAGGTTTTGCTGCCTACTGCGCCAGCAAGTTCGCCCTGCGCGGTTTCTCCGAGGCGCTGCGCCGCGAGCTGGCCGACACCAATGTGCGCGTCCTCTATTTCGCCCCACGCGCCACCCGTACGCCGATGAACGCCCCCAGCGTGGTGGCGATGAACGACGAGCTGGGCGTGGCCATGGACGATCCGGAAAAAGTCGCGGCCGAATTGCTGCAAGCCATCCGCCACGAGCAGGAAGAGCGCTACCTGGGATGGCCGGAACGCCTGTTCGTGCGCCTCAACGGCCTGCTGCCACGCGTGGTCGACCAGGCCCTGCGCAAGCAGCTGCCGATCATCCAACGCTTCGCCCGTCATAAACACTGAGGACAACCCCGTGAACGCACTGCGTACCCTGATCATTGCCATGCTCGGTTTCGCCACCCTGCCCGCCTTCGCCCTCAGTGAAGGGGGCGAAGCGCAGTTGCACCAGTTGCAGACGCGCTGGGCCGAGATCAACTACCAGACGCCGGAGAAGCAGCGCGAAGAGGCCTTCGCCAAGCTCGTCAGCCAGGTCGATGCCGCGCTGACCAGCGAGCCCAAGGCACCTGAGCTGCTGATCTGGCGCGGCATCATCCTCAGCACCCAGGCTGGCGCCAAAGGCGGTCTTGGTGCACTGGGCCTGGTCAAGGAGGCCAAAACCAACCTGGAGCAGGCGCTGGCCATCGACCCACAGGCGCTGGCCGGCTCGGCCTATACCAGCCTCGGCAGTCTCTACTACCAGGTGCCGGGCTGGCCGATCGGCTTCGGCGACGATGAACAGGCCGAGAAGATGCTCAAGCAAGCCCTGGCGATCAACCCGGACGGCATCGACCCGAACTACTTCTATGGCGACTTCCTGCAACGGCAGAAGCGCTACGAGGAGTCTCGCGCCGTGCTGGAAAAGGCCCTGGCAGCCAAGGATCGCCCTGGCCGTGAACTGGCCGACCAGGGACGCCGCGCAGAAGCCGCAGCGCTTTTGCAGCAGGTGACAGGTAAACTCCAGTAACCCTCTGCAGGAGTGACCATGCGCATTCTTCTCGTCGAAGACGACCAGGCCCTGGGCGAAGGCATTCGCACCGCGCTGAAACCCGAAGGCTACACCGTGGACTGGCTGCAGGACGGCGCCAGCGCGCTGCATGCGCTGAGCCACGAGAGTTTCGAGCTGGCCATTCTCGACCTCGGCCTGCCGCGCATGGACGGCCTGCAGGTGCTCAAGCACCTGCGCGCAGCGGCCAACCCGGTACCAGTGCTGGTGCTCACCGCACGTGACGCCACCAGCGACCGCATCGCGGGCCTCGATGCTGGCGCCGACGATTACCTGGTCAAGCCCTTCGATGTCGCCGAGCTCAAGGCACGCCTGCGTGCCCTGCTGCGGCGCAGCTTCCAGCGCCCGCAACCGGCGCTGGAATACCGCGGTATCAGTCTCGACCCCGCCAGCCAGGTGGTTGAATACCAGGGCCAGGTCATCAACCTGCCGCGCAAGGAATTTCTCCTGCTGCACGAGTTGCTGATCCAGCCCGGTCGTGTGCTGACCCGCGACAAACTGCAACAGGCGCTCTACGGCTGGGATGAGGAAGTGGAAAGCAACGCCCTGGAGGTGCACGTGCATCACCTGCGCAAGAAATTCTTCCCGGAGCTGATCCGCACCGTGCGCGGCGTCGGTTATCTGGTGGACAAATGAGGCTGCTGAAAACCTTCGGATCCATCCGTACCCGCCTGCTCGCCCTGCTACTGCTGCTGGTCGCGGCCAGCTTCGGGCTGATCAGCCACAAGATCTACAACGACTCGGTGCATGAAGTGCGCGAGCTGTTCGACGCCCAGCTGTCGCAGACCGCGCGCCTGCTCATGGGGCTGGTGCGCCATGACCTGAGTGAAAGTGAACGCAACGAGATGCAGGCCGTGCTCGACGAGGCGCTGCTGCTGCACAACGCGCGCAACCCGGACAACCTGCTCGGCCACGAATACGAAGGCAAGCTGGCCTTCCAGATGCTCGACGACGATGGTGAGCTGCTGTTCCAGTCCGCCAGCGCCCCGCCCGGCTTGCTCAACAACATGATCGAGCAGCTCGGCCTGGCTCTGCCCAACGATGACCAGCCCATGCGTGAACGCCTGGCGCAACTGGCCCGCTATCTGATCGGTTATCACACGCTGAACATCGGCGAGCATCGCTGGCGCGTGTTCGTGCTGCATGACAGTCGCGACTACCACTGGGTGCTGGCGGGCGAGCGCGATGACGTGCGCGGCGAGCTGATCGGCAAGATCGCCCGACGCAGCTTGCAACCGCTGCTGATCGGTCTGCCCATCGTCGGCCTGCTGCTGTGGCTCACCGTGGGGTGGGGGTTGTATCCGCTCAAGCGCATGGCCGATGCCATTCGCGGCCGCGCCCCGGACAACCTGGCGCCGCTGGTCTTCCCGCCACTACCCAACGAGCTGGAGCCGATGGCCGCCGCGCTCAATCGCCTGCTGATGCAGGTCAACCAGTTGCTGGAACAGGAAAAGCGCTTCATCGCCGATGCCGCCCACGAGCTGCGTACGCCGCTGGCGGTGCTGCGCATTCATGCGCAGAACGCACTGGAAGCACCGGATGCTGGCGACCGTGAAGAGGCGCTGAGGCAATTGGGCAGCGGTGTCGACCGCGCGACCCGCGTAGTCGCGCAACTGCTGACACTGGCACGCCTGGACCCCAACAGCATCCGCCTGAACATGGACCACCTCGACCTGCTGGCCTTCCTGCGTGGCGAGCTGGCCGAACTGACACCACTGGCGCTCAATCGCGGCCAGGAGCTGATTCTCGACGCTCAGGAACCAGGCGATTACCACCTGCCGGCGGATGCCCCCAGCCTGGGTATTCTGCTGCAGAACCTGGTGAGCAATGCCGTGCAGTACACCCCGGCGGGCGGCTGCATTCAGGTACAGCTGCAGGCCACCACTCAGGACCTGCTGCTGCAGGTACTCGACAGTGGCCCAGGTGTGCCAGCAGAGTTACGCGAGCGCTTGTTCGAGCGCTTCTTCCGCGTTGGTGAGGGCCAGGGCGCCGGGCTGGGATTGTCCATCGTGCGCCGCGTCGTTGAATTGCATCAGGGCAGTATCGCCCTTGATGAGTCGCCGCTCGGCGGTCTGCGTGTCAGCGTGCGCTTGCCCCGGCGTCCCGGCAGCCTTGCTTGAGTGATCGCGATGGCGAGCCTCAATGATCAGATATAGCCATACCCAATCATCAAGATAGAGACAATCCGTTTTATCAATCGAAGCGTTTATCCAATCATGCGCACCTGTTCAACAGCCATTACAGGAGTAACTTCGCATGAGCCTGATCAAACGTTTCTTCCAGCAATCCCAACCAAGCCAGCAGCCGACCACCGCGACCGTGCAGGAGCACCCGAACTTCTGGATGTACCAGTGACTCAGCCGCTCGCCCCAACTACCCTCAGCGGCACCTGACGCCCGGCCTTCTGTGCCAGGTAGCGGGTGCAACTGACACGCAGGAACGAGGCGAAATTGACCACTTCGCCGCGAAAATCCATGACCTCGTCATGCAACTTGGCGATCAGCTGGTTGGTGGTCATGCCATCGACTTCGGCGATTTCACGCAGGATGTCCCAGAACTGATTTTCCAGACGCAGCGTGGTAACCACGCCGCGGATGCGCAATGAGCGTGAGCGCGACTCGTAGAGAATCGGATCGGCCTTCACATAGAGTTCGCACATCGGCTTTATCTCCTCACGAGCGTCGTAGCCCGGATGCAATCCGGGGATGCCGACAATGGTGCGGCCCCGGATTGCATCCGGGCTACGTTAGCTACAAGCGGATTTCAGTCCCCAGCACCTTGAGAAACGCCGCCAGCCAAGCTGGATGCGCAGGCCAGGCCGGCGCGGTGACCAGCTTGCCCTGCACGTGCGCCTGGTCCACCGGGATTTCCATGTACTTGCCGCCGGCCAACGTCACTTCCGGCGCACAAGCAGGATAGGCGCTGCACTCACGTCCCTCCAGCACCCCGGCCGCCGCCAGCAACTGGGCACCATGGCAGACGGCAGCGATGGGCTTGTCGGCCTTGGTGAAGGCCTTCACCAGGGCGATGACGTCGGCATTCAGGCGCAAGTATTCAGGAGCACGGCCACCGGGAATGACCAGAGCGTCGTAATCTTCGGCACGGACCTTGGCGAAATCGAAGTTGAGCGCAAAGTTGTGCCCCGGCTTCTCGCTGTAGGTCTGGTCGCCCTCGAAATCGTGAATGGCGGTGCGTACCGTCTGGCCGGTTACCTTGTCCGGGCAAACCGCATGCACGGTATGGCCGACCATCTGCAGCGCCTGGAACGGCACCATGGTTTCGTAGTCCTCGGCGTAGTCGCCGACCAGCATGAGAATCTTCTTGGCAGCCATGATCGTCTCCTGAAGGTAGGTGGAACGAATGCCATTATTCGCCCCTATTTCCTCCGACAGGTAACAGCCGGGTACTACTCAGCAAACAGTCAAGCGTCGATACACCGACGGTGTAGGAGCGGCGCCCGCCGCGAACCAGGGCGTCATGCATGGACTGGTAAAGCTTCGCCCCGGGGCGGGGCTCCTACGAAACGCCGCATTGAGCTCTATCTGATCACTACCGGCCTTTCACTGCTCACGAAGGGCTCAGAGCGCGTACTTCTGCAGGTTCGCCATCATCTCCTTGAGCGCCTCGACGTTGTCGGCCGGGTGCGCAGCGCCCTCGAAATCGCAGATACGTTGCCACTGCGCCGCGACATCCTCGGGACTGAAACCGGCCTTGGGATCGAAGCCCGCGCCCAGGCTGCGCTCCCAGCGCACCTTGCCCACCCAGCCACCGCCGACTTCGTACAGGCCGCCGGTGTCCTGACAGGCGGCGCTGCCGAGGTACACCACCAGCGGGCTGACCAGCTCGGGTTTGAGTTGCTCGAACACCTGCGGCGGGATCAACCCTTCGGTCATGCGCGTGGCACCGGTCGGTGCGATGGCGTTGACCAGGATATTGTTCTTGCGCCCTTCGATGGCCAGTGTACGCGTCAGCCCGTAGAGGCCGAGCTTGGCCATGCCATAGTTGCTCTGGCCGAAGTTGCCGTAGATGCCGGAGGTCGACGAGGTGAAGATGACCCGGCCGAAGTTCTGTTCGCGCAAGTGAGGCCAGGCCGCGTGAGTGGTCTTGTAGGCACCTTCGACATGAACCCTGTAGACCAGATCCCAGTCGGCATCTTCCATCTTGTGGAAGCTCTTGTCGCGCAGGATGCCAGCGTTGTTGACTAGCACATCGATACGGCCGAAATGATCCAGCGCCGTCTGCACGATCTTGTCGCCATCGGTGACCGAGTCATGGTTGGCCACTGCAGTACCACCGAAGGCGCGAATCTCTTCCACCACCTTGTCGGCCGCCGAAGCGTTGGCCCCTTCACCATGGGTGCTACCGCCGAGATCGTTGACCACCACCTTGGCGCCATGGCGAGCGAACAGCAGTGCATGGGCGCGGCCCAGGCCACCGCCAGCACCGGTGACTATGACTACTTGATCTTCGAAACGGATGGCATCGCTCATCGACAGCTTCCTCGGGCAGGTTGTGAATGCACCGAGTGTCAGGCAGCCCCGCGCGCTTCACAAGGCGCGCGGGGCTGCTGAATGACGGCCGATAATGCGACCTTATACGGCTCAGTTACCGGTGCCGGAACCCGAGCCGGAACCACTGCCATCACCCGAACCACCCCGGTCACCGCCGGGGTTGCCATCGGTGTTGGGGCCCTGCACCGGCGGGATGCCCTCACCGTCATCGGCCGGATTCATCGGATTGCTGTCCCCCGGTGTGGTCGGCGTGGTGGGCCCAGGAGTACCCGGCGCATCGTTATCGCTACCGGCAAAGGCCGGCAGTGCCATCGCGCCCAGAATCCCGCTCAGCAGCAATGCAGATAATTTCTTGTTCATGTTGTTCATGAGTAACCTCGACTTTCCTGTGAGTGACACAGTTACTGAGTCACTCACGGCGCCGGAGGTTCGACAAAAATTATCGCAACGCTGACCCGCTCATCCTCGCGTACGCTCAGGCAATACGAATCAGGCTGAGGTGGTTGTACAGATGCAACACGTGCGCCTCGGCGTATTCGCCATGCTCCAACGCGCCATAGGCGAAGTGCGGCTGCAGCGCACCCTGGTAATCGGCAAAACGCTCAAAAGCCACCTGCAGTCGCTGCAAGGCCAAGGCCTGATCGGCTGGCTCGATCAGAGCGGCTGCGCCGGGAATTGCCTCATCCAGCGGATGACGCATGGCGCCGCGCGCGCTGAACACGGCGAACGCGGCTGGCCCGAGGCTATGGCGAAACCAGGCCGGTTTCAGTTCGGGATAACCGTCGATGGAATAATCGATGCTTTGCGCGCAGTGATTGAATACTTCGCTCGGGCTCCAGCCGCGAATGCTCTGCAGCGTCTTGCCTTGCAGATCCGCCAGCATCTGGCGCGCGCCCTCCAGGCTGACGACCGCCGGCCGCGGCCCGGCAGGCAAGGCCCAGAAGCCGGCGCCCAGTGCGGCGGCTCCACCGAACGCAGCGCCTTTGAGCAGGGTACGTCTACGCATGCGAGCTCCTTGCGTCGCGAAACTGCAGGTAATGCTCGAGCACCTCAGCCGGCGCCTCCAGCTGCGGATAGTGGCCAATGCCGTCGAGCAGAACGGTGTCGGCGTCTGCGATCAACTCACGGTAACGCGCCACCATATGCGCACCGGAGATGGGATCGAAGGCGCCATCGATCACCCGCATCGGCAGCGTCGTGGCCTGCATCGCTGTGACCCAGCGCTGCCGTTGCTGGCGCCGCTCGGGCATGTAGCGAATCAGACGATGCATCACCGCCGGACCGTTGTTGTACGCCACCAGTTGCCACAGGGCATCCAGTTCGGCTTCGCTGGCCTGAGTGTGCGGGCCGAAGATACGGGCGAAACTCTGTGCCAGCTTGCGCCGTGAGAACAACCGCCCGATCAGCGGACCAAGCGGCCCGAGCAGCAACTTCTGCACCCGCACCGGATGATGGGTTTCGGGGAACAGACCGCCGTTGAGGAACACACAACTCGCCAGCTGCAGTTGCCCCTCCTGATGCCGCGCGATCAGCTCCTGGGCAACGCTGTCACCATAGTCGTGAGCCAGCACATGCACCGGGCGCCGTTCGCCAATATGGGCCAGCAGTGCCTGCTGCAGATCGGCCTGTTCCAGCAAGCTATAGGCATGCCCACGCGGCTTGGCCGAGTAACCGAAGCCAAGCATGTCGCAGGCGATCACCCGGTAACGCTCGGCCAGTGTCGCCCACAGGCGATGCCAGTCCCAGCTGGCACTGGGAAAGCCGTGAATCAGCAGTAGCGGCTGGGCTTGCGTGTCTCCAGCGGTCCAGTAACGGATCGTGTGACCACGAAAGTGCAACACCTGGCTTTGCGCGCACCAATCATCCAGGGCGATGCCTGGCAGCTCGCTCACTGGTCGTAACCTGGCATCTGCTGGTCCAGCTTGCGCAGCAGCGCTGGCCAGGGCAACGCGCCGCCCATGCCCTGCGGCGTTTTCATCACACCAGCGATCATCGCCCGCGCGCCGTCGAGAATCTGCTGCGGAATGTGGATCAGCTCGGCACCGCCGCTCTGCGCCATGACCTGGATCTCGCAGGCACGCTGCAGGATGAACATGCCGAGAAAGGCGTCGGCGATGCCGCCGAAAGCAGTGAGCAACCCATGGTTGGGCAGGATCATGAAGTTCTTGTCGCCCAGGTCCGCCTGCAGCCGCGCTTTCTCATCATGATTCAGCGCCACGCCCTCATAGCCGTGGTAGGCCAGGCTGGCGAGGACGAACAGCGATTGCTGCGACAGGGGCAGCAATCCCTGCTTCTGCGCCGACACGGCGATGCCCGCCGGGGTGTGAATGTGCAGCACGCAGCCGACATCGTGGCGCACCTCGTGCACGGCGCTATGAATGGTGTAACCGGCTGGATTGATGTCGAACGGGCTGTCCATCAGCTTGTTGCCCGCCAGGTCGACCTTGACCAGGCTCGACGCCGTGATTTCGTGGAACATCAGGCCATAGGGGTTAATCAGGAAATCTTCCGTACCCGGTACCTTGGCAGAGATATGGGTGAAGATCAGATCATCCCAGCCATAGAGGGCGATCAGCCGGTAGCAGGCGGCGAGGTCGACGCGTGCACGCCATTCGGCCTCGGAAACCAGATTCTTCACGGCAGGGAGTTTCAGCGGAGCATTCACGGCGGTCACCTCGATATTCTTGTTGGTCGGTGGTGTCCGCAGTCTAGCCAGGCGCGTCGCTGGCGGTAGTTGCCCTGGCAGCCATCTTGATGGCTTTGCGGGTCACGGCGCTGGCGCGCCGCGGTGCGATAGGCAGGTATTCGCCGCTTTTATCGCCAGTCAAACCAGCTCGGGGTAATCGCGCACCAGCAGCGGCCACTGCGCCTGAGCCTCGGCATCATCGGCCAGCAGGCGAAAGCCCTCGAACTGGAACTCCGGCGCCACAGTGCAACCGACCAGCGTATAGGCGCCCGTCGAGCGCGCCGCCTGCCAGGCATGGGCCGCTACCGCGCGCTGCGGCATCTGCCCCTCACTGGCCGGCCCGAGCAACTCGCAACGCACCGCGTTGGGGGTATCGGCTACCAACAACTGCAGAGGGTCGCCCTCGTGGAAGTGCCACAGCTCGTCGGCGTCGACCCGATGCCAGCGGCTGACCGCACCACCCGGCAGCAGGAACAGAATGGCGCTGGAAGCCGCCCGACCCTGAGCATCGCGCTGCGCCGAAACGAACAGGCGACGGTAGTAACCGCCCTCGGGATGCGCGGCAAGCCCGAGGCTGTCGATCAACTGGCGAGCGCGCGGGTGCACGTCAGGCCTTCAGCGCCGCCACGAAGGCTTGCAGCCAGGGTTCGGCATCGGTTTCAGGCGTGACGGTTTCGCTGGAGTCCAGGCGCAGCATTTCCACCACTTCGCGCAGGCCCAGCTCGGCATACAGCTCACGCATCAGTTCACCGCCGCCGCAGAAGGTGTCATAGCTGGAGTCGCCCAGCGCCAGCACCGCAGCCGGTTTGCCGCTCCAGGCCGGCAAACGGTCTCTGATTTCGCTGTACAGCGGCAGCAGGTTGTCCGGCAGCTCCCCCATGCCAGTGGTGGACGTGACGGTAAGGAAGGCGTCCGGCGCGAAGGCCAGCAGCTCCTCGAGGCTCACATTCGCTTTGTACCAGGCGTCCAGCCCGGCGGCCTTGAGCTGGCGCTCGGCGTGGCGAGCGACTTCCTCGGCCGTACCGTAGACCGAGCCCGAGAGAATGGCGACTTTCATGACAACTCCGGAAACAGGAAAAACGCCGCGCATTATGCCGCAAGTGGACAGCCCGACCCGATGTTTTAGAATGCAGCCCATAACCATCGCGGAACCGGACTCATGATCAATGCCAAACTGCTGCAACTGGTAGTCGACGCCTCCAACGATGGGATCGTGGTGGCCGAGCAGGAGGGCGAAGACAATATTCTGATCTACGCCAACGCGGCATTCGAACGCCTGACCGGCTACCCCTGCGATGACATCCTCTATCAGGATTGCCGTTTCCTGCAGGGCACTGACCGTGCACAGCTCGGCCTGCAGGCCATTCGCGAAGCGGTCAAGGCGAACAAGCCCTGCCGACAGATCATTCGTAACTACCGCAAGGATGGCAGCGCGTTCTGGAACGAGCTATCGATCACTCCGGTGCTGAACGAAAGCGACCAGTTGACCTACTACATCGGTATCCAGAAGGATGTTACCGAACAGGTCGAAGCCAAGCAGCGGGTGCGTGAGCTGGAGGCAGAGGTCGCCGAGCTGAAGGCAGAGCTGGCGCGCCTGAAAAGCTGACGAACGGATAAAACTATCCTTCGCCAGCGCAGTCAGATGGGTTTGACCCCGTGCAGTATTATCCCATGCAAAGCGATCCGCTGCTGACTCAGGACGAACTGGATTTCATCCAGAAGATCCTCTTCAAACCTCCGCAAAAGCGGCGCCCTAACGCAGCGCCGCCATTGGCTCTGGGCAAACGACTCAGTGAGCTGCTGGCTCGCCTGGGCAACGAAGAACAGCTAAGCCTGGATACGCATACCGACAATCAGCATCTGAGCTTCCCCCTGCACCTGATCCAGGACGACCACAGTCAGTCACGCCTGGAGCTGGGCGCCCCGCTGATCTTCGAACAAGGGGTAAGCGAACGCCCATGGCGTCTTGTCCTGCCCACGGCATTAGCACTGCTGGACGACAGCGACCAGCCCAGTGGCCTGAAGGCGCTGGAGCTATCGAACAATGGAATCCTGGTGGAATACAGCAAAACAGGCACGCCGGCCAAGGATCAGTTGCTGCAACTGCTTTTGCCCCAGGAGCGCCGCGTTCAATTGCGCGCGCGGCTCGCAAGACGCGTCAGCCAGAAGCGTTACGCTTACAGCCTGCAGACGCTACATACGGAAGATGAGCAAACTCTGCGTCAGTACCTGTTCGAACAGCACAGCGAACAACAGTCGCAGACCGCAGCAGTCAGCTGAAGCTCAGTAGCCTGGACCACCTCAGGTATCGAGATGGCCAGCCAGAAACTGCTGCATACGACGCTGCATCAGGCGTCCCTCATTACCCAGGCAAGCAATGGGCGAACCGGCCAGACTTTCCTCCGCCAGATCGGCACTGTCACCGGCCAGCAGCAGCGGACACTCCAGACCCAGCGCCAGGCGCGCCAGTTGCCGCGGGAACTCCTCGCCTGGCGGCTGGTTGCTGAAGACAACCAGGGCCTGGGGCTGCATGCGCTCACAGACCAGGGCCAGATCGGTCATGGGTACGCCTGGCCCCATCACCGACACGTCGACGTCCTGATTGCCCAGCAGCAAGGCTGCAACCAGCAACTCCAGTTCCCGGCAGTGGCCAGGAAGCGCCACCAGCAGCACGCGCTCACGCGAATCGTCACGCCCCAATTGCAGACGCTGCCAGCAGCGCCCACGCAGGAAGCCGTCGAGCATCAGCCACTCGCCGCGCAGGCCGACTTCGTCCTGGCGCAGCAGCAGTTCCTGCCAGACCGGCATGAAAATATCCTGGAACACCACCGGCAGCGGATAGCAGGAGAAGATCTGCCCATACAAACGCTCCAGACGAGGCTCATCGAAGTTCTGCAGCGCGCTACGCACCTGGCCCTGCCACTGGCTCCAGTCGTCACTGCTGACTTCGTTGTAGGCCGGCGTGGCGACGCTGCGACTGCTGGCGCTCTTGGCCAGGATCGAGCCGACCTTGCTGACTGCGACGCCACGTTCGATCCAGGCGAGGATGCTGCGCACCGCATCGATATCGGCCTGCGAGTAGAGACGATGGCCGCTGTCGGTACGTGTGGGTTGAATCAGGCCGTAACGCCGCTCCCAGGCACGCAGGGTGACCGGATTGACGCCGGTAAGGCGAGAAACCTCGCGGATGGGGAACAGCTCTTCCTGCTTCAAAGCGCTGGACGCAAGTGATGTGACGGAGGCGAGTTCGGGCATGGCTTCGGGCATCATGGCAACGAATTTAGAGGGATTGTAACCCAGCTTGGTCGGGCTTACATTGTGCAAGAATTATACAAGGCAACCTCATGCACAACCCCGCCTGGCCATTGACCCTTTATTTCGACGGCGACTGCCCGCTCTGCGCGCGTGAAATCCGTCTACTCAGCCGGCACGCATCGCCCCAGCGGCTGCTTCTCGTGGACATCTCTGCCGCGGACTTCAATACACTGCCATTGGGGCGGTCTCTGACTGCTATGCAGAATCGCCTGCACGCTCGCTGGGCCGACGGCACCTGGTTGCTGGGCCTCGATGCCAGCCTGTGGAGCTGGGAAGCCGCGGGCCTGGGAACCTGGGTGGCGCCCTTGCGCTGGCGACCGCTGCGCCCACTGCTGGAATGGGGCTACCGACTGTTCTGCCGCCTGCGCCCTCATCTGGCGCGGCTACCGCACCCTGACGGTGCGGCGCGCTGCCGAAAGGGCGACAGCTGCTCGACCCAACGCCCACCATCAGCTGACGCTGGCTAATTTTCGCAAAACGGGAATAATCCTTGCTGCATTGTTCGTCGAGCACATCACCCAGTGCTCGGCCATGCCCAACGCCATACCCCGGCTGACGGCAACACCCGAGGAGATACACAATGTCCCCCGTTACCCTGATGGTGGCGCGCCGCGTCGCCAATGGTCGTTATCACGACTTCATCGCCTGGCTGCGTGAAGGCGAACATCTGGCCACCGACTTTCCTGGCTACCTCGGCTCCGGCGTACTGGCACCGCCTGCCGGCGATGATGAGTTCCAGATCGTTTTCCGTTTCAGCGACGAACAGACCATGGCTTCCTGGGAACACTCGGCCTCACGCCAGGCCTGGCTGCAGCGGGGTGCTGGCCTGTTTGCCCAACCACAGGAGAAGCGTGCAGTCGGCCTTGACGCCTGGTTCGGCAGCGGCCATCGACAGCCTCCGCGCTGGAAGCAGAGCGTGGCGATCTGGCTGGCATTCTTTCCGGTGTCCCTGGCCTTCAACCTGCTGTTCGGCCCCTGGCTCGTCGACCTTTCGCTGGTCACCCGCGTGCTGCTGTCGACGCTGGCCTTGACGCCACTGATGACCTACTGGTTCATTCCGCTTTCCACTCGCCTGCTGGAACCCTGGCTACAAGGTAACTATTCGCAACGCCTGAGCAGGCGAGCCGCCAGCATCGGCAAGCCCTGAAAGCATCCATTTCTACCAATCGGCCAGCCTCGTGCTGGCCGATTTCGTTATACAAGCAGCCAATATCTGTACAAAAACAGCAATTCGTACAGGTAAAGTACAAAAACCCCTTCTCGACCCCCTCAGTAAAAACCCTTAAAACTCAGCAAAATAGGCAAATCCACTCAGCCTGATAGCAAAACCACATGTCGCACAGGGTTGTACAACCTGCAGCTCTGGTATAGCTTTATCCACGGTCTGGTGAGTAGCGCCTGCCACTGGTCAGGTATCCCGAGGCGGTACGAGCCAGGCCTTCATTTCTTTCTCACGAGTTGCACATGAGCGCTGCCAGCTTCCCCATCCTGATCACCGGCGCCGGCCAGAGGGTCGGCCTCTACTGCGCCGAACGCCTGCTCGACGAAGGCCAGCCGGTGATCATCAGCTACCGCCAGAACCGCGACGACATTTCGCGGCTGCGTGAGCGCGGCGCCATCGCTCTGCAGGCGGATTTCAGTGATGAGAGCGGCATCATGGCGTTCATCGAACAGGTCAAGTTGCAGTGCAACGGCCTGCGCGCGATCGTGCATAACGCCTCGCAGTGGCTGGCGGAAACGCCGGGCGAAGAAGCACAAGTCTTTCGCCAGCTGTTCAGCGTGCACATGCTCGCGCCGTATCTGATCAACCTGCATTGCAGCGAGCTGTTGCTGCAGTCGGAACACGCCGACATCGTGCACGTGAGTGACGACGTGGTGCGCAAGGGCAGCGCCAATCGCCCCGCCTACTGCGCCAGCAAGGCGGGCCTGGAAAGCCTGACGTTGTCGTTCGCCGCGCGTTTTGCCCCACGCATCAAGGTCAACACCATCGCGCCAGCGCTGCTGATGTTCAACGATGGTGATGACGACGCCTACCGCACCAAGACTTTGGCCAAATCGGCGCTGGGCATAGAACCCGGCCCGCAGGCCTTCTACCAGACATTGCGCTATTTGCTGGACAACTCCTACGTAACCGGAACGACCCTTACCCTCAACGGCGGCCGCCACCTCAAGTGAAGCGACTGCCCAGGACACTGCCATGAGCCAACCTCTTTCCCAGCAATACCGCGAGATTCTCGTAGGCCTCGGTGAAAACCCGGAGCGCGAGGGCCTGCTCGACACCCCCAAACGCGCGGCCAAGGCCATGCAGTATCTGTGTCATGGCTACCAGCAGTCGCTGGACGAGATCGTCAACGGCGCGCTGTTCGAGTCCGACAATGACGAGATGGTGATCGTCAAGGACATCGAGCTGTACTCGCTGTGCGAACACCACCTGCTGCCCTTCATCGGCAAGGCGCATGTCGCCTACATCCCCACCGGCAAGGTGCTCGGGCTGTCCAAGGTGGCGCGCATCGTCGACATGTACGCACGGCGCCTGCAGATCCAGGAAAACCTCACCAAGCAGATCGCCGATGCGATCCAGCGCGTGACCAACGCCGCCGGCGTCGCGGTGGTGATCGAGGCCAAGCACATGTGCATGATGATGCGTGGCGTGGAGAAGCAGAATTCGGTGATGAGCAGCTCGGTGATGCTTGGCGCCTTCCGCGAGTCCTGCAACACTCGCCACGAATTCCTGCAATTGATCGGACGGAACAACTAATGCCGCGACTGGAACCTGGAATGGCGCGCATCCGCGTCAAGGACCTGCGCCTGCGCACCTACATCGGCATCAAGGAAGAAGAGATCAACAACAAGCAGGACGTGTTGATCAACCTGACCATCCTCTACCCCGCCGTCGATGCGGTAGAGGTCAACGACATCGAGCATGCGCTGAACTACCGCACCATCACCAAGGCGATCATCGCCCATGTCGAAGGCAATCGCTTCGCCCTGCTCGAACGCCTGACCCAGGAAATCCTCGACCTGGTGATGGCCCATCAGGCCGTGCGTTATGCCGAAGTGGAAGTGGACAAACCGCACGCCCTGCGTTTCGCCGAGTCGGTATCCATCACCCTCGCCGGTCATCGCTGACAGCGGCTTGTCGCTCTCCGGCAAGGCTCTTATCATCGCCGCCACCTATCTCCGGAGAGCCCACCATGACCGAGCAAGAACGCCTCGAACTGGAAGCTGCAGCCTTTCGCGCACTGCTGCAGCACCTGCGCAGCCGTCCTGACGTGCAGAACATCGAGCTGATGAACCTGGCCGGTTTCTGCCGCAACTGCCTGTCCAAATGGTACAAGGCCGCTGCCGACGACCTCGGTGTCGAGGTCAGCGCCGACCAGGCTCGCGAGACCGTGTACGGCATGCCTTATGCCGACTGGAAAGCCAAATATCAGAAAGAAGCCTCGGCCGAGCAGAAAGCCGCATTTGCCAAAGGAAAGCCTGAATGACCGCTCTGAATACCCTGCGCAGCCGTCTGCAGCAGGATGACTACGCCTTCAGTGAAACCCTGGCCTTCGTCGCCGCGCACTACGACTATCAGCCCAGCGCCTTTCGTAACGGTGACGTGGAGAACGCGGCCGGACAGAACGAAGGCTCCTGCAAGACTCTGGGTCTGGCCCTGTTGGAGGGCTTGAGCAAGGACGAAGCGCTGCGTGCCTTCGGCGAGCACTACCGCAGCGTGCTGGCCACGCCGCAAGGCAATGACCACGGCAACATCCGCGCGCTGATGGTGCATGGCCTGGACGGCGTGAAGTTCGAACAGCAACCGCTGAAGCCGAAAGCCTGAATCTATAGCGCAAAAACCTGCGCAACTGTCAGCAAAAGCTGACAGACATCACATCGCTGTCGCTTTATGCTGCGCGCCACAACAAACATGGAACACGAGGGAACGTGTTCTGCGCGCTAGCGCCCTTCCCTCCTGTTTCGCGCTCGGCATGGAGTCGACCGATGCAGCAAACCCTGGTATGGAAACCCTGGTGCACCCCCGGCGTGGAGACCCTGCGCCTGAGTCAGGATGCCAATGGCATCCAGGCCACCAGCCACCTCATGCAGGTCATCAAGGGCAACAGTATCGTTGCCAACTACATGATCGAGTGCGATCCGCGCTGGCGCTTCCGCCGCCTCTGGCTCAAGGTCGATAACCACGGCCAGCGCAACCTCTGCCTACAGCGTGATCTGCGCGGCAATTGGCTGCTCAACGGCGAACCACGCCCTGATCTGCAGCAATGCCAACATGTCATGCTCTCGGCTTCGCCCTTCACCCACACCCCAGCCCTGCAACGCAGTGCGCTGGAGACCGGGCAGAGTGATGAGATGCAGGTCGCCTATATCGACATGCTCAGCTTCAAGGTGGAACCACGCCAGCAGCGCTACCAATGCCTGCGCCGCCGCCCCGGTGAGAGCCTCTACCGCAGCCAGGCCGAAGGTCATGCTCATGAAGAACTGAGCGTCGACGACCACGCGCTACTGCTCAAGGCTGACCAACAGTACCTGCGCTTGAGCCAGCGCGATCTGAAGATCAGCGCGCTGGTATAGCGGCCTTGCAACGGTCTACCCGGCTAGGGTGCGCCATGCGCACCAGGCCAGCTCCGCGCCATTCAGATAGGCAGTTGCCCAAACGCCCAGCGCAGCAAAAAGAACACCAGCAATCCACCACCGATGGTCGCCAGCAAATGCCGCGTTAAAGCGGCGATGGCAATGGCGGCCAGGCCCGCCAGCAGGTAGGCGTTGTTCCAGTTCAGCGCCCAGCTTTGTCCGTCCGGCATGAGCATGCCGGGCACGACAATGGCCGTCAGTACCGCAGTCGGCACGTAATGCAGCCCCTGCCTGATCAATGGCGGAAAACGCAGATCAGGGAACGCGAACAGGCTGTAGCGGGTGATGAAGGTGATCGCCAGCATCCCCAGAATCAGCAACCAGATATCCATCAGAGCAACTCCTCCTGCAGCGCCGGGTTACGCCGCTCCAACCACACGCCGACGACGATGCCACTGGCCGCAGCCGCCATCAGCCCAAGCTTGTAGGGCAAGGCATGGCAGAGCAGCGCCACGGCACCAGCAACCAAGGCGGCCGCCACTTGCGGCTGATTGCGCAGCATCGGCACGACGATGCCGATGAACGTCGCCAGCATGGCAAAATCCAGCCCCCACTCACCGATGTTCGGCACTGCCTGACCGAACAGCACGCCGACCAGCGTGCACAGCTGCCAGTTGCAGTACATGGCCAGGGCCGCGCCGAGAAAGTACCAATGGCGGTAGGCGCCCTTGTCACCACGCGCGTAGCGCTGCACCACCACCGCGTAGGCCTCATCGGTGAGCCAGAAGGCCAACGGCATGCGCCAGCGTTTGGGCAGATGGCGCACGTATGGCTGCAGGCTGGCGCTATACAGGGCATGGCGCAGGTTGACCACGAAGGTGGTCAGCAACACCACGGCAATACCGGCGCCGCCGGTCAACAGACTGATGGCGATGAACTGCGCCGAACCGGCGAATACCAGCAAGGACATCCCCTGCGTCTGCCAGGGATCGAGCCCGGCAGCGCCTGCCAGGCTACCGAAGATGATGCCGAAGGGAATGGCGCCGAGCAGCATTGGCAGCATATCGCGGGCGCCCTGGGTGAATTCGTGTTGACGGGACATGAAACCTCCTTGGGCAGGCGAGCTTAGCCAAACGCATCTGCAAGGTCTTGAACGTTCTTGCTCTTAGTGGGCACCAATCCCTGAATAATCGAAGAGGCTTATGGCAGGGAAGGAATGGGGCTGGCATCCAACTCACTCCCGCGACCTCTGGTCGCGCGTGGCTAACGCTAATCCATCTTATTTAAATTCCGTTAGCCTGCTAATCTTGGCGCCCCGCTTTCTTGCCCGTTCGGATTGTTCCTCGATGTCGCCGCTCCAGCGCTGCCTGCTGCCTTTCATGGCCCTGACTCTGATCGCTTGCGAGCAGCAACCGCACTTCACCGCAGCAGAACCCGGCGAGGCCCTTTCTGCCGGTGCGGCGACGGTACGCAAGTTCGATCACAACGCCTTCTCCCTGCCCTCGGCCAACCTCGCACCCAGCCGTCGCCTGGATTTCGCAGTGGGCAACAGCTTCTTCCGCAATCCCTGGGTCACGGCGCCAGCCACCACCACCGCACGCGATGGCCTGGGCCCGCTGTTCAATACCAATGCCTGCCAGAACTGCCACATCAAGGACGGTCGAGGCCATCCGCCGGGGCCAGATGCGGTCAGCGCCGCCTCCATGTTGGTGCGTCTGTCACTGCCGGCAGGCCCCGAGCATGCGCAAGTGCTGATACACCAGGGCGTGGTTGCCGAGCCTACCTACGGCACTCAGTTGCAGGACATGGCCAACCCGGGCGTAGCGCCCGAAGGCAAGGTGCGCGTGACTTACAGCAGTGTGCCGGTGCGTTTTGCAGACGGCACACTGGTGGAGCTGCGCAAGCCCGAGCTGCAGATCAGCCAGCTGGGCTATGGCGCCATGCATCCGGACACCCTGTTCTCCACTCGCATCGCCCCGCCGATGATCGGCCTCGGCCTGCTCGAAGCCATTGCCGAAGCCGATATCCTGGCAGGCGCCGACCCGGACGACGCCGATGGCGACGGTATTTCCGGTCGCCCCAATCAGGTCTGGGACCGCCAGCAGCAGCGCAGTGTGCTCGGTCGTTTCGGCTGGAAGGCTGGCCAGCCCAATCTCAATCAGCAGAATGCCGATGCCTTCGCCAACGACATGGGCCTGACCAGTTCACTGATCCCCCATGACAACTGCACCCCGGCGCAAGCCGATTGCCTGGCCGCGCCCCATGGTGGCGAACCGGAGGTCAGCGACAATATCCTGGCCAGCGCGCTGTTCTACAGTCGTAACCTGGGCGTGCCGGCCCGGCGTGACGTCGATGCCCCCGAGGTGCTCAAGGGCAAGAGCCTGTTCCATCAGGCCGGCTGCCAGCAATGCCACACGCCCAGCTTCACTACGTCGGCCGCTGCCGCCGAGCCTGAACTGGCCAACCAGTTGATCCGTCCTTATACAGACATGCTGCTGCATGACATGGGCGAAGGCCTAGCCGATGGCCGCGAGGAGTTTCTCGCCAGCGGTCGCGAATGGCGCACGACGCCGTTGTGGGGCATTGGCCTGACGCAAGCGGTCAATGGTCACACTCAGTTCCTGCATGACGGCCGTGCACGCAACCTGCTGGAAGCCATTCTCTGGCACGGTGGCGAGGCCGAGGCGGCCAAACTGCATGTGCTGAAATTCGATGCCGACGAGCGAGCAGCGCTGCTCGCCTTCCTGAATTCCCTTTGAGGAGCCTGCGATGTTGCACAAAACCCTGATCGCCTCCCTGCTCGGCCTGGCCCTGGTCGGCTGTGGCCAGCAGGACCCGCAAGCCAAGGTCAGCGCTGCGCTGACCGATGGCGTGCTGTTGCCGGCCTACAGCAGTTGGCAGGAAGCTGACCGCCAGTTGGCGGCCAATGCCGAAGCCTTCTGCGCAGGCAGCGCCGATCTGAGTGCCGCTCGCCAGGCCTTTCTCGGCGCGCAAAGCGCCTGGGCCGGCCTGCAGCCATTGCTGGTCGGGCCGCTGGCCGAGGGCAACCGCGCCTGGCAAATCCAGTTCTGGCCGGACAAGAAGAACCTGGTGCAGCGCCAGGTCGAAGCATTGCTGAAGAACAAGCCGCAGCTGAGTGCGGATGACCTGTCCAATGCCAGCGTGGTGGTTCAGGGCCTGACCGCCTACGAATACATTCTTTTCGACCCCAATCTGGACCTCGCCCAGGCCGAACAGAAAGCGCGCTATTGCCCACTGCTGCAAGCCATCGGCAAACACCAGCAGGCACTGGCGGCGCAGATCGTCGGCGAATGGCAGGCCAAATCTGGCATGGCCGAACAGCTAAAGACATTCCCCAACGAGCGCTACGCCGACGCCAACGAAGCCATCGCCGAACTGTTGCGCGTACAGGTCAGCGCCCTGGATGGCCTGAAGAAGAAACTCGGCGCGCCGATGGGCCGGCAGAGCAAGGGCATCGCCCAGCCCTATCAGGCCGAAGCCTGGCGCAGTGCCGGCAGCCTGGCCAACCAGGGCGCCGCACTGGCCAGTGCCGAACTGCTGTGGCACGGCAGCAACCGTGACGGTATTCAGTCGCTGCTGGGCGACGACCAGGCCGACCTGGCAAAACGCATCGACGCCGCTTACCAGGACACCCGTCAGCGCCTGGCCGCACTCGACAGTCCCCTGGGTGAGCTGCTCGCCGATGAAGCCGGGCGCACCGCCCTGAACGAGCTTTACGACAGCCTCAATCGCCTGCACCGCCTGCAGGAAAGCGAGCTGGCCAAGGCGCTCGACGTGCAAATCGGCTTCAACGCCCACGACGGGGATTGAGTATGCAACGCAGAGCCTTCCTCGGCCTCAGTGCAGCCGCTGCCAGCCTCGCGGCGGCAGGTGCCTTCGGTGGCTGGACGCTGTTCGGCCCATCCGGCCAGCCGTTGCTGTTGTCAGCCCGTGACGACGGCAACGGCAACCACTACGCCGTCGGCTATCGCCTCGATGGTCAGCGCGCCTTCGCCACGCCGGTGAACGAACGCTGCCACGATGTGGTGCCGCACCCTGCCCTGCCGATGGCCCTGTTCGTCGGTCGCCGGCCGAGCACCGAGAGCTACCTGATCGACACCCGCGACGGCCGCCTGCTGCAAACACTTGCCTCGCCGGCCGGGCGCCACTTCAACGGCCACGCGGTGTTTCACAAAGGCGGCGAGTGGCTGTACACCACCGAAAACGACACCACCGAGCCAGGCCGGGGCATCATTGGCGTTTATCGCCTTCAGGGTGAGCAACTGCTGCGCGACGGTGAACACAGCAGCCATGGGGTCGGCCCGCACCAACTGCTGTGGATGCCCGATGGCGAAACCCTAGTGGTGGCCAACGGCGGCATCCGCACCGAAGCGGAAAGCCGCGTGGAGATGAACCTCGACGCCATGCAGGCCAGCCTTGCGCTGATCAAGCGCGACGGCAGCCTGGTCAGCCAGGAGTATCTGGCCGACCAGCAGAACAGCATCCGCCACCTGGCTGTCGCGCGTGACGGCACGGTGGTCAGCGGCCAGCAGTACATGGGCGATCTGCATGATCAGGTGCCGCTGCTGGCGATCAAGCGCCCCGGCCAGCCGTTCCAGCCTTTTCCTCTGGGCGAGACGCAACGCGTGGCCATGAACCAGTACACCGCCAGCGTGGCCATTCACGACGACCTGCGCCTGCTGGCGCTGACCGCACCGCGCGGCAACCGCTTCTTCATCTGGGATCTGGACAGCGCTCAGGTGCGCCTGGATGTGCCATTGCCAGACTGTGCAGGCGTTGGCGCGGTTGCCGACGGTTTCGTCGTGACCTCGGGTCAGGGCCGTTGCCGCCTGTACGATTGCCGCGGCGAGCGCATCGTCACCAACGCCCTGAAGTTACCGGCCGGCTTGTGGGACAACCACCTGCGCCTGGCCTGAAAGGCTCAGGCGCTGCCGCGCTCGATCAGTTCGAACCCGACGTCCAGGCGCAGCGGCTGGCGCGCCGCTGCAGGCTCGGCGAAGCGCGCCAGCAGAGCATCGGCGATAGCGCAACCGATACGCGGCCCATCCACCCGCACGGTGGAAAGCGGCGGGTAAGTGTGCGCTGCGCTGGACAGGTCGCCGAAACCCATCACGGCAAGATCCTGAGGAATGCGCAGGCCACGGCTGAGTGCCTCGGCCATCACGCCTTGCGCCACCGTATCGGAACTGCAGACCACCACTTCGCCGGCCACATCTTCCTGCAGCAGACGCGCGAGACCTTCGCGGCCCACCGCCAAGGTCGCCGGTGCAGGCAGGATCTGCGCTGCCACGGGAGCTCTCACATGGCCCTGCAGCGCCTCCACCAGGCTTCGATAACGGCGCAGGCCGCGCGGGTCATCGATGCCCACGACCGAGACCCGGCGATAGCCCTTGCCGATCAGATAGCGCGCCACCGCCTGGCCCACAGCCTCGTGCGAAAAGCCGACCAGCATGTCCACCGGGTATTCGCACAGATCCCAGGCCTCGACCAGCGGAATGCCCACCCGCGCCAGGCGCTCACGGCTCGCCTGGGTATGTTCGGTGCCGGTCAGGACAATGCCATCCGGCCGACGCCCCAACACCGCCTCGAGCAAGGCCTCCTCCTGCTCGGGGCTGTAGCCGGTGAGGCCGAGCAAGGTCTGGTAGCCAGCAGCAGCCAGCCGGTCAGTCAGCGCCTGCACGGTGTCGGCGAAAATCGAATTGGCAATGGTTGGCAGGAAGATCGCCACCAGCCGGCTGCGACTGGACGCGAGAGAGCCTGCCGCGAGATTGGGCACATAGCCGGTCGCCCGCACCGCTTCCAGTACGCGCTTGCGGGTGGCATCGGTGACCACCTCGGGGCGCCCCAGTGCCCGCGATACGGTGATCGGCGACACCCCCGCGACCCTGGCGACATCAATCAGCGTCGGGGCCGCACTGCTGCGGATGCCAGCAGGTTTCCTGCCCATGTCACGCCTCCAGTCACTCGAGTGCTTCGCATAAGAAGACACTCCACCTCAGTCGAGATACGTTGTCATACAACTTTAGTCAAATACGCCCCGAGAAAACTGACCCCGCACCTGCCTGAGGCCACCCGCGCGTTGTTCGAATACTCTGTGCGAACACAATAAATTGCCGTAGTAGAGCCTACCGAGCCGCAGTTTACCTTGCCAACCATGGCTGTTTAACAGGTCAGACCCGCTCAGTGAAACGCAGACAAAACACCTCAATTTCCCCCCACTGTCGCGTTGACATTGCCTGGGTTGGTGCTGATAATCGACCCAAGTCATACGACAACGTATGACAAACCAATAACAACAAGCAACAAGAGTCCAGGCCCCGCCATGACCACGATATCCAGCGAACTGCGCCCCTTCAATCGCCTGCTGCTGACCGGCGCTGCCGGCGGACTGGGCAGGGTACTGCGCGAACGTCTGCGCCCCTACGCCAATATCCTGCGTCTGTCCGACATCGGTGAGATGGCCCCTGCTGCCGGCCCCCACGAAGAAGTGGTGCGTTGCGACCTGGCAGACAAAGCCGCCGTGCATCAACTGATCGAAGGCGTCGACGCCATCCTGCACTTCGGCGGTGTCTCGGTCGAGCGCCCCTTCGAAGAAATCCTCGGTGCCAACATCTGCGGCGTATTCCATGTCTACGAAGCGGCCCGCCGCCATGGCGTGAAACGCGTGGTGTTCGCCAGCTCCAACCACGTCATCGGCTTCTACAAGCAGGACGAACATCTCGACGCCAATTGTCTGCGCCGCCCGGATGGCTACTACGGCCTGTCCAAGTCCTATGGCGAGGACATGGCCAGCTTCTACTTCGATCGCTACGGCATCGAAACCGTCAGCATCCGCATCGGCTCCTCGTTCCCCGAACCCGCCAACCGCCGCATGATGAGCACCTGGCTGAGCTACGACGACCTTACCCACCTGCTCGAACGCTGCCTCTATACCGAGAACGTCGGCCACACCGTGGTCTACGGCATGTCGGATAACCGCGATGTGTGGTGGGACAACAGCCAAGCCGCACACCTGGGCTTCAAGCCCAAGGACAGCTCGGAAGTGTTCCGCGACAAGGTGGAAGCGCAGCCGATGCCGGCCGCCGACGATCCGGCGCGCATCTACCAGGGCGGCGCCTTCGTTGCCGCCGGCCCGTTCGGCGACGACTGAACAGAACGCCGCAACCGCCCCAAGCCATAACAACAAGTAGAGCGCCACAGCCATGACAGCCGAACTGATTGTCGATGCGCGCAACGCCACGGGCGAAAGCCCGGTGTGGAACGCTGCCGAACAGGCTCTTTACTGGGCCGACATCCCTGCCGCACGCCTGCATCGCTGGTCCGCGGCAGATGGCCAGACGCAGAGCTGGCAGGCCGACGAGATGCTTGCCTGCATCTCCATGCACCCCGCTGGCGGCTGGCTCGCCGGCATGCAGAGCGGCATCTTCCATCTACGCCCGCAGGACGATGGCAGCGTACAGGCCGAGCGCCTGGCACAGGTCGAACATGCCCGCCCGCAGATGCGTTTCAACGACGGTCGCTGCGACCGCCAAGGCCGCTTCTGGGCCGGCACCATGCTGCTGGATATGGCCCAAGGTGCGCGCGTCGGCGCGCTGTATCGCTACGACGGCCAACTGCGACAGGTGCTCGACGACTTCATCGTGCCCAACGGCCTGGCCTTCAGCCCTGACGGCCGCACCATGTACCTCTCCGACTCGCACCCCAGCGTGCAGAGCGTCTGGGCCTTCGACTACGACACCGATAGCGGCACGCCGCACAACCGTCGCCTGTTCATCGACATGAAGCAGCATCCGGGTCGCCCCGACGGCGCCGCGATGGATGTCGACGGCTGCTACTGGATCTGCGGCAACGACGAAGGCCTGATCCATCGCTTCACCCCGGATGGCCGCCTCGACCATTCTCTGGCGGTTCCTGTGAAAAAGCCCGCTATGTGCGCCTTCGGTGGCGCCGATCTGGACACCTTGTTCGTTACCTCGATCCGCCCCGGCGGCGACCTTTCCGACCAGCCTCTGGCCGGTGGTGTATTCGCCCTGCAAGCCGGCGTGTGCGGTATCGAGGAGCCTGCCTTCCAACCCTAATCCGATTCACCCCGGGCCGCTCGCGGCACCGGACTCACACTGCTGTACACCAACAACAACAAGACGGAGTTTTCCGCATGAACCTCAAACGTAAGTTGCTTCTCGCCACACTTCCGCTAGCGCTCGGTCTGTCCTCCTTCGTACAGGCCGAGATGACCCTGAAGATTGCCGAAATCCACCCTGCTGGCTACCCGACCGTAGTCGCCATGGAAAACCTCGGCAAGAAGCTGGAAGCTGCCACCAACGGCGATATCAAGTCCCGCATGTTCGCCGGCGGCGTTCTCGGCTCCGAGAAGGAAGTCATCGAGCAGACCCAGATCGGCGCCGTGCAGCTGACCCGCGTCAGCCTCGGTTCAGTCGGCTCGGTGGTTCCGGCCACCAACGTGTTCAACATGCCGTTCGTGTTCCGCGACGTCGACCACATGCGCAAGATCATCGACGGTGAGATCGGCCAGGAAATCCTCGACGCCATCACCAACTCCGACTTCAACATGGTCGGTCTGGCATGGATGGACGGCGGCAGCCGCAGCCTCTACACCAAGAAGCCGATACGCAGCATCGAAGACCTGAAAGGTATGAAGATCCGCGTAATGGGCAACCCGCTGTTCATCGACACCCTCAACGCCATGGGTGCAAACGGCATCGCCATGGACACCGGTGAAATCTTCAGTGCCCTGCAGAGCGGCGTGATCGACGGCGCCGAGAACAATCCGCCCACCCTGCTCGAGCACAACCATTTCCGCTCCGCCAAGTACTACACCCAGACCCACCACCTGATCCTGCCCGAGCCGTTGCTGATGTCCAAGACCACCTGGAACAAGCTGACGCCGGAACAGCAGGAACTGGTCAAGAAACTGGCCAAGGAAGCGCAACTGGAAGAGCGCCAACTGTGGGACGAGAAAAGCGCCAGCAGCGTAGAGAAACTCAAGGCTGAAGGCGTCGAATTCATCGAAATCGATACCAAGCCCTTCTACGACGCGACCGCCCCGGTTCGTGAGAAGTACGGCGCGCAGTTCGTTGAACTGATTCAGCGTATCGAAGCCGTTCAGTAATCCACGCGCAAGCGCGCGGCGCCGGCACCTCGCCTGCGCCGCGCAACCGGTGAAGTCTCATGAAAAACCTGGTTCTGGGCGTCAATGACGCCATCTACCGTGCCTGTATCGCGACCGCTGGCCTGGCGATCGTGATCATGGCTTTGATCATTCCCTGGGGCGTATTCAGCCGTTACGTGCTGGGTCAAGGACTGGGCTGGCCCGAGCCGATTTCAGTGCTATTGATGGTGCTGTTCACCTTCGTCGGAGCCGCTGCCGGCTACCGCGCGGGTGCCCACATGGCCGTGACCTCACTGACCGATCGCCTGCCACAAACCCTGGCACCGCTGATCACATTGTTCGTACGTCTGGTCATGGGCGGCATCGCGCTGTTCATGCTGATTTGGGGTTACAAGCTCTGCGTAGCGACCTGGAACCAGTACCTCAGCACCCTGCCCTCGGTACGTGTCGGCATCAGCTACATGCCAATCCCGGTGGGCGGTTTCATCACCCTCCTGTTCGTCATCGAACAACTGCTGTACGGCGATCAACATAAGCGCCGTGCCGTCGACTTCGAACACACTGAAGATTCCAAGGAGGCCGCGTAAATGGATGCCGCCATTCTTTTAGGCAGTTTCATTGTCCTTATCCTGCTACGCGTCCCCGTTGCTTATTCGCTTGGCGTTTCCGCACTGATCGGCGCCTGGTGGATCGATATCCCCCTGCACGCGGTGATGATCCAGATCGCCGGTGGCGTGAACAAATTCTCCCTGCTGGCCATTCCGTTCTTCGTCCTGGCCGGCGCGATCATGGCCGAGGGTGGCATGGCCCGGCGCCTGGTGGCGTTTGCCGGGGTGTTGATCGGCTTCGTCCGCGGCGGCCTGTCACTGGTCAACATCACCGCCTCGACCTTCTTCGGCGCCATCTCCGGCTCCTCCCTGGCCGATACCGCCTCGGTTGGTTCGGTGCTGATCCCGGAAATGGAAAAGAAGGGCTACCCACGTGAGTTCGCCACCGCCGTCACCGTCTCCGGCTCGGTACAGGCGCTGCTCACCCCGCCCAGCCACAACTCGGTGATCTACTCGCTGGCGACCGGTGGCACCGTATCCATCGCCGCGCTATTCGTGGCCGGTATCGGCCCGGGTCTGCTGATGAGCGTAACCCTGGCCACGCTGTGCCTGTGGTTCGCCAAGAAGCGCAACTACCCGAAAGGCGAAGTGATTCCGCTGCGCCAGGCGCTGAAGATCTGCGTGGAAGCTCTGTGGGGCCTGATGACCATGTTCATCATCCTCGGCGGCATCCTCAGTGGCGTGTTCACCGCCACCGAATCAGCGGCTGTCGCGGTGGTCTGGGCGTTCTTCGTGACCATGTTCATCTACCGCGACTACAAGTGGCGTGAACTGCCGAAGATGCTGCACCGCACCGTGCGCACACTGTCGATCGTGATGATCCTCATCGCCTTCGCAGCCGCGTTCGGCTACATCATGACCCTGATGCAGATCCCGTCGAAGATCACCACGGCGTTCCTGACCTTCTCGGACAACCGCTACGTGATCCTGATGTGCGTCAACTTCATGTTGCTGGCCCTGGGCACGCTGATGGACATGGCGCCGCTGATCCTGATCCTCACCCCGATTCTGCTGCCGGTGGTGACCTCCTTCGGCGTCGATCCGGTGCACTTCGGCATGATTATGCTGGTCAACCTCGGTATTGGACTGATCACGCCACCGGTAGGTGCGGTACTCTTCGTTGGCGCTGCAATCGGCAAGGTCACCATCGAAAACACCGTGAAGGCGCTGCTGCCGTTCTACATGGCGCTGTTCGCCGTGCTGATGGCCGTTACCTACATCCCTGCCATTTCGCTGTGGCTGCCCAGCGTCGTGCTCTGATTCAGTGATCGCAGGCATTGATTAGCCGCCCCGCTTGCGGGGCTACCTCATCCAACCCGAGCCGCCGCCTGGCGGCTCTCGCTTTATAAGGACGTATCGCCCTGCCATGTCAGCAACCCCGTTTCCCCGGCATATCGCCGCGCTGATCCTCGCCACCCTGGCCTGCTCCTTCGCTGGCAACCACATCGCCGCGCGTATCGCCTTCGACCACGACACCGGTCTGCTGATGGCAATGCTCTGCCGCTCCGGGGGCACCCTGCTGGTACTCGCCGCGCTGGTGCTATGGCAACGTGACTCGCTGCGCCTGAGCCGCAGCACATGGGGCTGGCAGTTGGTGCTGGGGCTGCTGATCGCGGTGCAGAGCTTTTGCATCTACTCGGCAGTGGCACGCATCCCGGTAGGCCTGGCATTGCTGGTGGTGAACCTCTCGCCGATCCTGCTGGCGCTGCTCACCTGGGCACTCGGTGGCGCGGCGCCAACCGGCCGCGCCGCGATGATCATGGGCCTGATCCTGTTCGGTCTGGTGCTGGTGCTGGATGTGCCGGCGCGCCTGTCCGGCGAGGCTCAGCTCGACGCGCGCTGGGTCGAAGGGGTGCTGTTCAGCCTGACTGCTGCGGGGGTCTTCGCCGTTGCACTATGGATTACCGAACATCGGCTGTCAGTCATGCCCGGACGGGTGCGCAGCATGCTGACCATGGCGGTGGTCTTCAGTGCCTCGGCCCTGGCGGGTGCCAGCGGTGCACTGCCCGGCGGCCTGGGTCTGCCCAACGCGGCGGCCGGCTGGATCGCCCTGGCGTGCCTGGTACTGCTCTATGGCACAGCGTTCTCGATGCTGTTCATCCTGATGCCGCGCCTAGACATTGCCCGCAACGCGCCGGTGATGAACATGGAACCAGTAGCCGGCATGCTGCTGGGCTGGCTGGTGCTCGGCCAGTTGCTCGGCCCGCTGCAGGTGCTCGGCGGGCTGATCGTGGTGGGCGGGATTGTCTTGCTGGCTTACCGCCGCTAGCGGCTGCTCAGCCGTGCAGCGCTTCGGCCTCGGCCGCTTCGTGCGCCTGACGCAGGCGCTCGCGGCTGTTGGTCAGGTGCAGACGCATCGCAGCCCGCGCCGCCTCGGCATCCTGGCGCGCGATGGCTTCGAAGATCTGCTCGTGCTCACGCTCCAGGCGCGCCATGTAGTGGGCCTGATCGTCACGCGCCAGGCTGGCGGAATTGACCCGGGTACGCGGGATGATGCTGGTACCCAGATGACTGAGAATATCGGTGAAGTAACGGTTGCCGGTGGCCTCGGCAATACGCAGATGAAAATGAAAGTCCGAGGACACGGCATCGCTGGCATGCATCGCGCTCTCGTTGATGGCATCCAGTGCCTCGCGAATGGCCTTCAGCTGCGCGTCATTACGACGCTGAGCCGCCATCCCGGCAGACTCCACCTCGAGACTGATACGCAGCTCAAGAATGGCCAGCACATCGCGCAAGGTGACGATGGTCGCCGGGTCGATGCGAAAACCACTGGCACTGGGCGTGTCCAGCACGAAAGTACCGATGCCATGACGGGTCTCGACCAGACCGGCTGCCTGCAAACGCGACAGAGCCTCGCGCACCACGGTACGGCTGACGCCCTGCTCTTCCATGATCGCCGACTCCGTCGGCAGCTTCTCACCGCGCTTGATCAGCCCATCGCGAATGCGCTGCGACAGATCGGCTACCAGCTCCTGGGCCAGGCTGCGGTGCTTGCGACGAGCACGAGGTTGAGCGTTTTGCGTTTCCATGGTGGACGGACTCTCGACTTAAGACTTGAGGCTTTGCCGTAATGATAGCCCAGCAGTTGTACGATGACACTATGAATTCCCGACAAATAACGCCCTAGGAGCGTCAAATGCCAACGACTCTGCTGACCCTGCGCGATAGCCTGACACAGTTGACTCTCGCCCCGGAACTGGGCGCAAGCCTGGTCAACTGGGTGCGCCTCAGCGACGGCCAGCCACTGCTGCGTCACAGCGACGAACAGGCGCTGGCTGCCGCCAATCCCAGACGCCTGGCCTGCTACCCGTTGCTACCCTGGTCCAACCGCATTGGCGGCGGCGGTTTCGCCACCCCTGACGGCTGGCAAGCGCTGGGCGCCAACACCGAACACGAAGCACTGCCGATACACGGCAGTGCCTGGCAACAACCCTGGAAGATAGTCAATGCGACGTCCGACAGCGCCAGCCTGGAACTGCATAGCCAATTGCCCTTTCCCTATCACGCCACTCTCGGCGTACAACTCACTGACGGCTGTCTGCGCCTGACGTTACAAGCCACCCATCTTGGCGAACAACCCACCTGGTATGGGCTCGGCCTGCATCCTTATCTGCCGCGCACTGCGCACACCCGCGTACAGGCGCAGGCAGGCGGCGTCTGGTTATGCGGCGAAGACAAACTTTCCAGTCAGTGGGTCGAATTGCCACAGGCCTGGAACTTCTCCGAGCCCACCCTGTTGCCGCGACAACTTGTCGACAATGCGTTTACCCAATGGCCGGGGCGCGCTTGCATCATTCAACCCGACGCGGGTTATCAACTCATCTGCGAGGCGCAAAGCAGCAATGTGTTTCTGTTGTTCTGCCCAGAGGCGCAGAACTTCTTCTGCTTCGAGCCGGTCACTCATCCGGTCAACGCACATCATCTAGCGGGGCGACCAGGGCTACAGTTACTGGCAGCAGAGCAAAGTGTTCAGATGAGTTTCAGCCTGCGCTACCAGGCGCTTGCGGACTGATAACTGGACATTTAAAGGGCATTGGCGATAATACCGCCAGTTGCCCAATGCAACTTTTCTCGGAAAAAACTTACAGATAGATAAGTAACTGAAGAGAAAGGAGAAAGATGCAAAGCGTGAAACTTTGCAAACTTTTCTCCCAGCCAACCAAGGCGAAGCACTTTAGATTGATCCCTCAGCGCAACAGTGAAACCTGATGTTTCGGCTGTCGTGTGGGTCGATCACAACCTACAGGTAAAAACAGTGACGAAAGACGAACTGCGCGCCGAACTCGAGCGCCAGGCGCAGCGTTACAAGGATGTATACGGCGGAGAAGTCATCACTTACGCCGCTCAGCCGGACCCCGACCGCAAACCCTGGCGCAAGAAGCCCAGTCTGCTCGACCAGGCCTTCGAGAAAGAAATCGAGAAAATCGAGAAAGAACGCCAGGACAAGCAGGACGCTGCCGACGAAACCGCCAGCTAGCGACACTCCCCCAGGTTCCCCCACAGCCGGGGGAAATTCTGAAAAAGGCTTTCTACAGCCACTGCACGAAGGCGAGAGTCCAATTGCTCTGGAGCTCTGGATTCCCGCCTGCGTGGAATGACGATTTTTCAGCGCTTGCTAACGCTTCCTGCTACCCGTCAGCGACCCCATCAGCCCCCGCACCAGTTGCCGGCCAATCTGGTTGGCGGCCTGACGCAACGCGCTCTTCATCGCGCTTCCAAGCAGGTCGCTGGCCATGTCGCCCAACCCCGGTTCCGCCTTCTGTTTCCCCGCCACCTTGACTGGCGCGTCATTGCGCGCCTGCTCGGCACGCGCGGTGAGCAGCTCATAGGCCGACTCGCGGTCGACAGGCTTGTCGTAGCGCCCAGCCAACGGCGACTGGCGCACCAATGCTGCACGCTCGGACTCATTCAGCGGGCCGATGCGCGACTGCGGTGGCGCGATGGCCACGCGCTGAACCAGCGCCGGCGTGCCTTTTTCCTCCAACGTGCCAACCAACGCCTCGCCAATGCCCAGTTCAGTCAGCACACTGAGCGTGTTGAACGCCGGGTTCGGGCGAAAACCGTCGGCCACTGCACGCAGGGCCTTCTGCTCCTTGGCCGTGAACGCGCGCAGGCCGTGCTGAATACGCAGACCTAACTGAGCCAGGACATCATCCGGCAGGTCGCTCGGCGACTGGGTGACGAAATACACCCCGACGCCCTTGGAGCGAATCAGCCGCACCACCTGCTCCAGACGCTCCTGCAGCGCCTTGGGCGTGCCCTGAAACAGCAGGTGCGCCTCGTCGAAGAACAGCGCCAGTACCGGTTTGTCGGCGTCACCGCGCTCCGGCAGTTGCTCGAACAGTTCGGCCAACAACCACAACAGGAAGGTCGCGTACACCTTGGGCGCCTCATGCACCAGGCGGGAAGCATCGAGCAGATGCACGCGTCCGCGGCCATCACGGTCAGGGTGTAGAAGGTCTTCAAGCTGCAACGCCGGCTCGCCGAACAGGGCCTCGGCGCCCTGCTGCTCCAGCCCTGCCAGGCGACGTAACAACGCCTGCGCCGAGGTACTGGTGAACAGCGCACTGTCCGCGCCCAGCACTTGCGCATTGTCCTTGAGATAGCCGAGCAGCGCCTTCAGGTCTTTCAGGTCGAGCAGCAACAGACCTTCACGGTCAGCCACCTTGAACGCTGCGTAGAGAGCGGCCTGCTGGCTGTCAGTCAGCTCGAGCAGGGCACCGAGCAGCAACGGCCCCATCTCGCTGAGCGTGGTACGCAGCGGGTGGCCGCTCTGGCCATGTACGTCCCACAGCGTCACCGGGTAGGCCTGCGGCTGGTGATTGAGCCAGGGCATGCTGGCGATGCGCTCGGCGACCTTACCTTGCGGTGCGCCAGCAGCGCCCAGGCCACACAGATCACCTTTGACATCAGCGGCGAACACCGCCACCCCGGCGTCACTGAAGGTCTCGATCAGCCGTTGCAGGGTCACCGTCTTGCCGGTGCCGGTGGCACCGGCAATAAGACCGTGACGGTTGGCCAGGCGCAAAGGCTGACCAACCGCCTGACCATCACTGCCAGCACCCAATACGAACTGTGAATTCAAAGGCATCTTGCCATCCCCTGGGTTAAAGCTTTACTGCAGTTATACCGATACAAACAGCAGAACAAATACCCATCCCATCTGCCGCAACAGCCCGCGAAAACGCTCTTACAAGCGCAGCCGTGGAATACAAGACTGGTTCCAGAGCCATCCGGACGCAAGACAACATGAGCAAAAACCTGCAGTTCAGCCACAAGATTCTGCTCGCAGCATCGCTGGTGGTGATAGTCGCCTTCTCCCTGTTCACCCTCTACAACGATTACCTGCAACGCAACGCCATCCGTGAAGACCTGGAAAGCTACCTGCAGGAGATGGGCAATGTGACCGCCAGCAACATCCAGAACTGGCTGTCGGGGCGCATCCTGCTGGTGGAAAGCACAGCGCAGTCGATCAGCAACGACAGCGAGCCGGATCGCGTGGTCAAACTGCTGGAGCAGAAGGCGCTGACCTCTTCATTCGCCTTTACATATCTGGGCACCGAAAGCGGCGGTTTCACCATGCGCCCGGACGAGCAGATGCCCGCTGACTATGACCCACGTACGCGCCCCTGGTACAAGGACGCCCTGGCCGCTGGCGGCACCACCCTTACCGAGCCTTACGTCGATGCCGCCACCGGTGAGCTGATCATCACCATCGCTACCCCGGCCAGGCCCGCTGGCGTGGTCGGTGGCGACCTCAGCCTGCAGACGCTGGTGAACATCATCAACGCGTTGGATTTCGACGGCATCGGCTACGCCTTCCTGGTCAGCGCCGACGGCAAGGTTCTGGTGCACCCGGACAAGAACCTGGTGATGAAGAACCTCAAGGACATCTATCCGCAGAACACCCCGCGCATCAGCAGTGAATTCAGCGAAGCGCAGCTCGATGGCGACACCCGCATCCTCACCTTCACCCCGGTCAAGGGCCTGCCCTCGGTCAGCTGGCATATCGGCCTGTCGATCGACAAGGCCAAGGCCTATTCCATGCTCACCGAGTTCCGCGCCTCGGCCATCATCGCCACGGTGATCGCCGTGGTGCTGATCATCGCCCTGCTCGGCCTGCTGATCCGAGTGCTGATGCAGCCGCTGACCGCCATGGGCAAGGCCATGGAGGATATTGCCAAGGGCGAGGGCGACCTGACCAAGCGCCTAGCGATCCAGTCCAATGACGAATTCGGCGCCCTGGCGCGCTCGTTCAATCAGTTCGTCGAACGTATCCACAGCTCGATCCGTGAAGTGTCATCGGCCACCGTCCAGGTCAACGAAGTAGCCAAGCTGGTGGTCAATGCCTCCAACTCCTCGATGGTCAACTCCGACGAACAGGCCAGCCGCACCAACAGCGTGGCAGCTGCCATCAATCAGCTCGGCGCGGCTGCACAGGAAATCGCCCGCAACGCCGCCGACGCCTCGAGCCAGGCATCGGATGCCCGCCATCAGGCAGAAGACGGCGGCAAGGTGGTGCAGCAAGCGATCCGTTCGATGAGTGAACTGTCGAACAAGATCAGCGACGCCTGCGCCAAGATCGAGATGCTCAACAGCAAGACCGTGGACATCGGCCAGATCCTCGAGGTGATCAAGAGCATCTCCCAGCAGACCAACCTGCTGGCACTCAACGCCGCCATCGAGGCGGCTCGTGCCGGCGAGGCCGGACGCGGTTTCGCCGTGGTCGCCGATGAGGTGCGCAACCTGGCGCACCGCACCCAGGAGTCGGCGCAGGAAATCGAGAAAATGATCGAGGAACTGCAGGTCGGTTCGCGAGAATCGGTCACCACCATGACCGAGAGCCAGCGCTACAGCGAAGAAAGCGTGGACATCGCCAACCAGGCCGGCGAACGCCTAGGCACGGTGACCGCCCGTATCGGCGAGATAGATGGGATGAACCAGTCGGTGGCCACCGCCACCGAAGAACAGACCTCGGTAATCGAGTCACTGAACATGGACATCATCGAGATCAACACCCTCAACCAGGAGGGCGTGGAAAACCTGCAGTCCACCCTGCGCGCCTGCGGCGATCTGGAGCAGCAGGCCGCACGCCTCAAGCAGATGGTCGACAGCTTCCGAATCTGAAACAGCCAGTAACAAGAAGGGCGCCACGGCGCCCTTCTCGATTATCGCTCAGGTTTGTCTTCGGCCTGCTCCTGCAGCTGACGCCACAGTTCGGCGGCATCGGCGAACTCGGTCCCATCCTCTTCGCTCAGCGCATCAGGGTCGTATCGCCTTACACAGCCTTCGCCCAGGGTCGGCGGCGCCTTTGAGGTGGCCTTTTCCAGTGGGTCGGTCATGCCGTTCGAGCCTCCATCAGCTGGCTTCCAGGGAGCCCTGCTCGTGCTGGGCAAACTCCTTCACCGCGCGCAACACGTCGCAACGGCTGATCTGCCCCACCAGACGACCGTGCTCGATTACCGGCAAACGCCGCCGCCGTCCCCGCAGAAAACGCTCGGACAACTCGATGATGTCGGCCTCGGGGGTGACCGTCTCCACCTCGGTGGTCATGTAAGTGCTGACTGTCCCGCCGATTGCCTCGTAATAGGCGCCGGAGAGAATGCCACGCAGACAATCACCCTCCGACAGCAGGCCTATCAGGTGGCCTTGGGAATCGACAACCGGCGCACCGGAAATCCGGTGTTCCAGCAATCGATTGATGGCGGTGAACAGATCGGTATCCGACCTGAAGGTCACCAGATGGCGAGTCATGTAGTCGCGCACCTTGATGGACTTGAGCATGGGCGTTCTCCTCTGACGTACATCGAGCCGGCCCACGCAGCAAGATCAGTCGAACACCACCGTCTTGTTGTCGTGCACCAGCACTCGGTCTTCCAAGTGATAGCGTAGCCCACGTGCCAGCACCATCTTCTCCACATCCTTGCCCAGACGCACCATTTCCTCGATATCGTCGCGATGGGTCACGCGCACCACGTCCTGCTCGATGATCGGACCAGCATCCAGCTCCTCGGTGACGTAATGCGAAGTGGCGCCGATCAGCTTCACGCCGCGCAGCGAAGCCTGGTGGTAGGGTTTGGCGCCGACGAACGACGGCAGGAAGCTGTGATGGATGTTGATCACGCGTTGGGCGAATTCGGCGCACAGCGCCGGTGGCAAAATCTGCATGTAGCGCGCCAGGACGATGACGTCGGCCCGATGTTCCTTGACCAGGCGTTCCACCTCGGCGAAGGCCGGGGCCTTGTCCTTGGGATCGACCGGAACATGGAAGTAAGGAATGCCATGCCACTCGACCATGCTACGCAGATCGTCGTGGTTGGCGATCACGCAGGGAATCTCGCAATCGAGTTCATTGCTGTGCCAACGGTGCAACAGATCGGCCAGGCAATGCGACTCACGACTGGCCATCAGCACCACGCGCTTCTTCTGCGCCGAATCGGTGATACGCCACTCCATGGAGAACTCGCGGGCAATAGGCGAGAACGCCTGCTTGAAACCATCCAGATCGAACGGCAGCGAGTCGGCACGGATTTCGTGACGCATGAAGAACCAGCCACTCTGCGTATCGGAGTGGTGACTGGCTTCGGTAATCCAGCCGTTATAGGTCGCGAGGAAATTACTGACTTTGGCAACGATGCCGACGCGGTCAGGGCAGGAGATGACCAATCTGAACGTGCGCATAACTAAAACCCCAATGGCGGCGCAAAAAGTCGGCCATTCTAACGATATGCCGGCAAAACTGCAGCAGCCATGCGCCTGCACAAGCCAGCGACTGAGCGCCCGGCAAGTGCCCTATTTGCGCGCAGCGAAAACTTCATGGCCTAGTTGCAGTAGCCGATTAAATTTAAGCCTGAGCGACACATAGCGTTGCATTGCACTGCAGTTATTTTGTGGCCTGCTGTTTACTTGCTATAAGTGCGTGACTATTATTAGACCACTGTTGACTACCACAGACTTATTCACGCCAAGGTAATGCCCATGTCGCTGATCAACGAATACCGCAACATCGAAGAAAGCATCAAAGAGCTCCAAGAGCGTCTGAAGAACATGTCGCAAGACGACAAGCTGAAGAAAGAGCTGGAATTCGAAGGCAAGCTGCGCACCCTGATGGGCGAATATCAGAAGTCGCTGCGCGACATCATCGCCCTGCTCGACCCTGAAGCCAAAACCGGCAAAGGCGTACGTGCCAGCAAGCCTGTGGCTGCCAAGCGCGCGCGCAAGGTCAAGCAGTACAAGAACCCGCACAGCGGCGAAGTGATCGAAACCAAAGGCGGCAACCACAAGACTCTGAAAGAGTGGAAAGCCAAGTGGGGCGCCGATGTCGTAGAAGGTTGGGCCACTCTGCTGGGCTAATTCCTGAGCGATACCCAAAACGCCAGCCACGCTGGCGTTTTTTATTGCCGATGTTTTTTCAGGCGCAACAGTTTCGAGCAATTGCCTGCATCAGCAATAACGCTGAACGAGCGAAAAGTTCCCGTCCCCTGCATTTTTCTTACAACGCACAGACGAGGCCATCGCCTCTGCGCATCGCTCTGACTGTCTGTTGCCCGCTTTAAACGCCAGCAGGATTCACGGCAAAACGCGCCTGCAGCGCCTGCGCATAGGTCTGCCACTGCTGCAGAAGTTGCAATTGATCGGGGCTGCAGTCCGTGCGCAACTGCTCCAACGCCGCGTGAAATTGCGTCAGGGTATTGGGCGCACCAAACTCTGGATCGCTCAAACGCTGCCGGCAGAACTCTTCCCAGCGTTGAGATTCAGCGGCTGACAGGCTGGCAGGGAAATTACGCGCCCGATAACGAAACAATAACTCTGGCAGTCGCGCATCATCGAACGGCCATTTTTTGTCGTTGGCCAATGCGTCGGGTTGAGCACCACGTACCTGTTCACACAAACGACGGTCACGATCCCCGATAAACCCATCGTAAAGCTGTTGCTCAGGGTCGTTACTGCCTGCAAAGGCCTCTTCACGGTAAATGACCGCTAGTTTGTCCTGCCAAAGCGGTTGTTCATTCTTCAGCGCCTCGACATTGCGCTCACAAATCGACCAGTCCAGTTGCAGGCGTTGCCGATCCGCCTCGCGCAGCACCGAAAGCGGCGCCACTACCGGGCAGCGATTGATATGCAGCAGCTTCAGCGGCACCGCCAACTCGCCCTCGGCAAGGTCCTCGCGGCGCGTGTAGAGACGACTACGCAGCGTATCGGCATCCAGATTCAGCAAGGGCGACGGATCGGCCTGCAGGTCACAGACGATCAGCGCATTGCGATTGCGCGGATGCCAGGCCAGCGGCAGCACGGGTGCCAGATAATGACGTGCAGCAGAGAAACGTCCGGAAATGTGCAACAGCGGCTGCAGCAGGCGAATCTGATCCAGCACTCGCTGCTTGCTGCGCAGTTGGTAGAGAAAGTCGTAAAGCTTTGGCTGTCGGTCGCGCAGCAGCCGTGCCAGGCCAATGGTGGCGCGCACGTCGGACAACGCATCGTGAGCCTGACCATGGTCGATACCATTGGCCTGGGTCAGGCGCTCCAGTTTGAGCGACACCCGCCCCTCTTCCTCAGGCCACTCGATGCCCTCGGGACGCAGCGCATAAGCGGTGCGCACCAGATCGATCAGGTCCCAGCGACTGTTGCCGCCCTGCCACTCACGCGCGTAAGGATCGAAAAAGTTGCGATAGAGGCTGTAGCGCGTCACCTCATCATCGAAGCGCAAGCTGTTGTAGCCGGCGCCACAGGTGCCAGGCGCCGAGAGCGCGGCATGCACACGGGTCATGAACTCGCCCTCGTCGAGCCCCAACTGCTGCAGGCGCTGCGGATCAATGCCAGTCACCAGGCAGGCTGCGGGGTGCGGCAGGATGTCGTCGCTGGGGCGGCAGTAGATGTTCAGCACCTCGCCGATCTCGTTCAGCGCCTCATCGGTACGGATACCCGCCACCTGCAGCGGACGGTCACACCGCGGATTGATACCGGTGGTTTCGTAGTCGTACCAGAAGATGCTGGAAGTCATTGGCGGCTCCGTACCGGACGTAAAGTTGCCGGCAGTCTATCATTCACCTCCAGGCTCGCCGTCGCCGGCCAAAGCATGAACCAGCGCACAGCCGTTGCAGCGCCAGGCTCGCTGCACTTGTCGGGCGAGAGCCGTAACCACTAGCATTGCCCAGTCTCCCCACTCTACTTACAAGGATGCAACCATGAGTGACGCGATCACCCCCAATCCCTATGCCGCTCCCACCAGCGACCTGCAACAGACGCCGTCTAACCAGACACCGAGCATCGAAGAAGCCCTGGCACGCGGTTATGACTTCAGCATCGGCGAGCTGCTGAGCGAATCCTGGAGCAAGGTCAAGGGCACCAAAGGCATCATCATCGGTGGTTTCCTGGTGTTCTACGTGGTGCTGCTGGCCGCCACCTTCATCCTCGGCGGCGTCGTCGGCATCTTCGGCGCCCTGAGCGAAAACCTGTTTCTGGTATTCGTCGGCGAGATCCTGATTTCGCTGCTGGCCTCGGCCCTGGCCTACCCCTTCATGGCCGGCATCAACATGGTCGGCATTCGCCGTGCAGCCGACCAGCCGCTGAACTTCAACGAGATTTTCAGCCACTTCGGGCGCACCGTACCGCTGATCATCACCGCCGTGGTGATGATGCTGCTGATCTACCTCGGCATGATCCTGCTGCTGATCCCCGGCATCTACCTGGCCGTGGCCTATCTATTGGCCATTCCGCTGGTGGTCGAGCGTGGTCTGTCGCCCTGGCAGGCACTGGAAGCCTCGCGCAAGGCCATCACCCAGCACTGGTTCAAGGTCTTCGGCCTGTTCCTGCTGCTCGGTCTGATCGTCATCGTCAGCGCCATCCCGCTGGGTATCGGTCTGGTGTGGAGCATTCCGCTGATGGTCGTGGCCATGGGCGTGCTCTATCGCACCGTCTTTGGCGTGCTGCCTACCGCCCAATAAGGCCAGCCAATAAGTCGACGTGACCCGGGCCAGTTCACTGGCCCGGTTGCGTTCGTGGCCCGCTGCTCGCTAGCATCGGGCTTTCCTTGATGCAGTCCGCCGATGTACTCACGCTCAAGCGCAAGCCTTCCGCTCAACCAGCCTCCCCTGGATACTCGCTACCAGGTCGAAACGCCGGAAGGTATCGATCTGCATCTGCGACCGGCCGGGCTGGTGCCGCGCGCCCTGGCGTTCGCCATCGACCTGGCCATTCGCGGCCTGATCCTGATGGTGATGTTCATCGTTCTCGGCCTGCTCGGTCAGTTCGGCATGGGCCTCGGCACTATCCTGCTGTTTCTCGTGACTTGGTGGTACATGGTGCTGTTCGAGGTGTTCAACCAGGGCCGCTCTCCCGGCAAGCAGATGCTCGGCTTGCGCGTGGTTCACGATGACGGTACGCCAATCGGCTGGGCCGCTTCACTGACGCGCAACCTGCTGCGCTTCGTCGATATCCTGCCGTTCGGCTATACCCTGGGCATCATCAGTTGCCTGAACCACCCGGCGTTCAAGCGCCTCGGCGATATCGCCGCCGGCACCCTGGTGGTCTATCGCGATGCGCCGTTGAGCAAACCGCAGTTGGCCGATGCCGAACCGCTGCCAGCGCCCTTCCCGCTCAGCCTTGACGAACAACGCGCCATTCTCGGTTTTGCCGAACGTGGCAGCCAACTGTCCGCCGCCCGCAGAGCGGAGCTGGCGGCGCTGCTGGCCGAACCGCTACAAGTGCCTGCCGAACAGGCCGAGCCGCGCCTCAACGGCATCGCCCGTGGCCTGCTGGGGAGCGCACCGTGAAACAGAGCCTGTTCGAAAGTCGCCATCAGCCGGACTGGGATGCGTTCAACAGTCAGCTCGAGGCGCTCGAGCGCGGCAAGGCCGAAGCGCAAACCTGTCAGAGCTTCGCAGCCCGCTATCGACAACTCTGCCAGCATCTGGCTTTGGCCCAGGCGCGCGGCTACAGCAGCCACCTGATCGATCAACTGCAGCAATTGGCCATGCGCGGCCACCAGCAGTTCTATCGCCATCGCAGCCACCTCGGCGCACAGACGATCCGCTTCCTGTTCGGCGGCTTCCCGCGTCTGGTACGCAGCGAATGGCGCAGCGTATGCGTCGCCAGCCTGCTGTTCTTCGGCAGCCTGGCAGTGATGGGACTGCTGACCTATCTCTATCCCGAGCTGATTTTCAGCCTGGTCAGCCCCGACCAGGTCAGCGAAATGGAGCGCATGTACGATCCCGACGCGCGCCGCCTCGGCCGCTTCAGTGACCGCGGTTCGGGCGACGACTGGGTGATGTTCGGCTTCTACATCATGAACAACATCGGCATCGCCTTTCAGACCTTCGCCAGCGGCCTGCTGCTCGGTCTCGGCAGCCTGTTCTTCCTGCTGTTCAATGGCCTGATGATCGGCGCAGTGGCCGGCCACCTGACGCGCATCGGCTATGGCGAGCCGTTCTGGTCCTTCGTCATCGGCCATGGCGCCTTCGAGCTGACCGCCATCGCCCTGGCGGGTGCAGCCGGTTTCAAGCTCGGCTGGGCGCTGCTCGCTCCGGGCCGCCTGCCCCGTGGCGAAGCCTTGCGCCTGGCCGCTGGCAAGGCGATACAGCTGGTGGCCGGGGTGATCCTGTTCCTGCTGCTGGCCGCCTTCATCGAGGCCTTCTGGTCATCCACCACCTTCGCCACCCCCGACATCAAGTACGCCGTCGGTGCCGGGCTCTGGGCGCTGGTGCTGGGTTATCTGCTGCTGGCCGGTCGGAGGCAGCATGCGCCTGACTGAAGCCAGCGTTGCCATCCGCCCGCGCAGCGCCTGGGAAGCCATCGACCTCGGCGTGCTGCTGGCCCGTCGTCACGCCGGCCTGCTGATGGCCAGCTGGGCGCTGGTCACGCTGCCGCTGTTCGCCCTGCTCTGCGCCTTGCTCTGGCAGTATCCGGGCTGGGCCATCTTCGTCTTCTGGTGGCTCAAGCCGGCCTATGAGCGACTGCCGCTCTACATCCTGTCGCAAGCGCTGTTCGGCAACACACCCTCGCTGAGACAGGCCCTGCGCGCCCTACCGAAATTGCTATGGCCACAATTGCTGGCCAGCCTGACCTGGCGCCGCCTGAGCCCGACGCGCAGCTTCGATCTGCCTGTACTGCAATTGGAGGGCCTGGCCGGTCAGGCACGCAGCCAGCGCTTGGTGGTGCTCGGCCAACGCGACAGCGCCGCTGCCACCTGGCTGACGCTGGTCGGCATGCATCTGGAAATTGCCCTGTGGATGGGCCTGGTCGCCCTGTTCTATCTGATGCTGCCACAGCAGGTGGAACTGAACTGGACCTGGGAAAGCCTGATCGCCGCCAGCAGCGGCCAGTGGCTGTGGCTGGAACACTTGTCCAACCTGCTTTACGTGCTGCTGCTGATCATCTGGGAGCCGGTCTATGTCGCCTGCGGCTTCACCCTCTACCTCAACCGCCGCACCGCCCTGGAAGCCTGGGATATCGAACTGACCTTCCGCCGCCTGCGCCAACGCCTGACCGGCAGCGCCTATGCCCTGCTGCTCGGTTGCGCCCTGCTGCTGACGCAGCTGCCCAGCGAGGCCTGGGCCGACACAGCGCCAGCCGTCAGCGAGGAGGCCAAGCAGGCTGACCCGCAAGGCCCCGACGCGCCGCGCCTGCTCCAGCAGCCACTGAGCAGCCAGGCCGCGCGTGAAAGCATCAAGGCCCTGCTCGACGAACCGCCCTTCCAGCACCGCGAAACCGTCACCCGCTGGCGCCTGGGCGAAGAGAAGCCCGCGGAGGAAACCAAACCGGAAGACATCGAAGCCTTCCTCGACATGCTCAAGAACCTGCTCAAACTCGGCGAATGGTGGAAGAGCCTGGATGTCGTCGCGCAAGTCTTCGAAGTACTGCTGTGGGCGGCGCTGGCCGCGCTGCTGGCCGTCGTCTTGTGGCGCTACCGCGAGTGGCTGCAGGCCTTTGGTGAACGCATCGGTCTGCCGACGCGGCGCCGGCAGGCCGCACCACAGCAGCTGTTCGGGCTCGAACTGGCGCCGGAGACACTGCCCGACGATGTCGCCAGCGAAGCTGAGCGGCTCTGGGCCGAACAACCGCGCGCTGCACTCGGTCTGCTCTACCGCGCCCTGCTCAGCCGCCTGCTACACGAACACCGCCTGCCCCTGAAGCAGTCGCACACCGAAGGCGAAGTGCTGCACCTGGTCGCCGGCCTCGGGCAGCAGAACCTGGAGGACTACAGTCGTCAGCTCACCCTGCATTGGCAGGCCCTGGCCTATGGTCACCGCCTGCCTGCCGAATCGCTGCGTCAGGGCCTGTGTCAGGGCTGGCGCAGCCTGTTCGGTCAGGAGCGTGCGGCATGAGTCGGCGCGCCGGTTTCATCCTCGCCATCGCCCTGCTGCTGGTACTGGGGCTGCTCGCCAGCTATGTGCTGGGCAAGCTTGAACCCTATGAAGACGTGATCGAGCACGGCCCAGCCCCCGAGGTTGCCAGCAGCCTTTACCTGGCTGCCGAGCACTTCCTGCGCAAACAGGGTATTGCCGCCCGCCGCGCAGAAGGCCTGGATGTGCTCGATGGCCTGCCCAGCGAAGGCCAGACCCTGATGCTGCTGGCCGACCGCGGCAACATGACGCCACGTCAGGTCGAACGCGTGCTGCAATGGACGGCGGGCGGCGGTCACCTGCTGTTCATCGCCGAACGCCTATGGGACGAAGAAGAAGGCAAGAGCGGCGACCTGCTGCTCGATTTGCTCGGCGTCCAGCAATACATGAGTGACGAGTTGGACGACGAAGAAGCCAGTGAGGCAGAAGCGGAAAACGAGCAGAACGAAGAGCACGAAGCCTACCCGCAACTCACCAAGCTCTACCTGGAGAACGAACAGGCCCCGGCCTACATCGCCTTCGACACCGATTTTCACCTGTACGATGCGCAGAACCGCGCGCACGCCTGGGCCAATAGCGACTCTGCCACGCACCTGCTGCAGCTGTACCACGGCGACGGACTGATCACCGTACTGAGCGACCCGTGGATCTGGCAGAACCGCAATATCAACGAGTACGACCATGCCTGGCTGCTCTGGTATCTGAGCCAGGACAGCGCCGTGACCCTGCTTTACCACGCCGACAGCGATGGTCTGGCGCGCCTGCTGCTGCGCCATTTCCCGCTGGCCTTGCTGGTGCTGGCCCTGCTGATCATCGCCACCTTGTGGCACGTCGGCATGCGCCACGGTCCGCTGCAGGCACCGGCCAGCCGAGCACGGCGCCAGCTCGAGGAACACCTGCGCGGCAGCGCCGACTTCCTGCTCCGTCGCAGTGGCCAGCACAGTCTGCTCAAAGGCCTGCAACAGGACATCAATCGCCGCGCACGGCGCCGCCACCCAGGTTTCGAGAAGCTCGCCGTCGCCGAGCAGTGGCAGATTCTCGGTCGCCTGACCCGCCTGCCCGCCAAGGACATCAGCCAGGCCATGCGCCCATTGCCGCCGCAGCGCCTATCCGCCAGTGACTTCACCCGCCAGGTCGCCCACCTGCAAACCCTCAGGAATGCCCTATGAGCGAGATCCCCGATAACGACAACCTGCCGGTGCAGGAGCCCCCTGCCGCCGCGCCGAGCAACCCGCAAGCGCAGCAGCGCCAGCGTGCCAGCCAGTTGGCCCAGGCCCTGCGCGCCGAGCTGCGCAAGGCCGTGATCGGCCAGAGCGCGGTGATCGACGACGTGCTGACCGCACTGATCGCCGGCGGCCATGTGCTGGTCGAAGGTGTGCCAGGCCTCGGCAAGACCCTGCTGGTGCGCGCCTTGGCGCGCTGCTTTGGCGGCGAGTTCGCACGCATCCAGTTCACCCCGGACCTGATGCCCAGCGATGTCACCGGCCATGCCGTGTACGACATGCAGAGCGAACAGTTCAAGCTGCGCAAGGGCCCGGTGTTTACCAACCTGCTGCTGGCCGATGAAATCAACCGCGCACCGGCCAAGACCCAGGCTGCCCTGCTGGAAGTGATGCAGGAGCGCCAGGTGACCCTGGAAGGCCGCGCCCTGCCGGTGCAACTGCCGTTCATGGTGCTGGCGACCATGAACCCGATCGAGCAGGAAGGCACCTACCCGCTACCGGAAGCGGAGCTGGACCGCTTCATGCTCAAGCTGCGCATGGATTATCCGCAGCAGGATGAAGAGCTGAACATGGTGCGCCAGGTGACCCGCTCGGCCAAGGCCGACATGCTCGAAGTCAGCCCGCTGCGCACTCTGCTGCAAGCCAAGGACGTGTTGGCCCTGCAGAAGATCGCCAGCGATCTGCCACTGGATGATCAGGTGCTCGATTACGCCGTACGCCTGGCCCGCGCCACCCGCAGCTGGCCGGGCCTGACCATGGGCGCCGGGCCGCGAGCGTCGATCGCCCTGGTGCGTGGCGCCCGTGCTCGCGCACTGCTGCGCGGCGGTGATTTCGTTCTGCCGGATGACATCAAGAGCTGCGCGCTGGCCGTGCTGCGTCACCGCGTGCGTCTGGCGCCGGAGCTGGATATCGAAGGCCTGTCGGTGGATCAGGTTCTGCAACAGTTGCTCGATCAGGTACCGGCGCCACGCCTATGAAACCTTCGCGCCTGCTCCTCGGGCTGCTCGGCGGCCTGTTCGCCGCTGCCGTGCTGCTCGGCGCCCTGCCCCTGCTCGGCATGCGCCTGGCAGACAGCCTGATGCCACTGGCCTGGGGGCTGTTGCTGGCGTTGGCGCTGATCGCCGCCGTCGATGCCTTGTGGCTGCGCCGCCAGCACTCGCCGCGCCTGGAGCGCGTGTTGCCCGGCAACCTGCCGCTCGGGCGCTGGAGCGAGGTGCAACTGATCGCTCATCACGACTTCACTCAAACCCAGGAAATCGAAGTCTTCGACCATGTGCCTGAAGGCATGGAGTTCGATTTCCTGCCGCAACGCATCACCCTGCACCCCGGCCAGCAGACACGGGTCAGCTATCGCCTGAAGCCGCTGGTCCGCGGGCATTTCCATTTCGCCCTGTGCGAGCTGAAGCTGCCCAGCCCGCTGCGCCTGTGGCAGGCCAAGCGCCTGCTGCCGCTCGCCGGCGAAAGCCGCGTCTATCCGGATTTCGCGCGCCTCTATGGCGCACAGCTCAAGGCCGTGGATGACTGGCTGAGCCAGCTGGGCGTGCGCCAGCGCCCGCGTCGCGGCCTGGGCCTGGAATTTCACCAGCTACGCGAATTTCGTGATGGCGACACCCTGCGCCAGATCGACTGGAAGGCCACTGCCCGCAAGCGCACACCCATCGCCCGCGAGTACCAGGACGAACGCGACCAGCAGATCGTCTTCCTGCTCGACTGCGGCCGCCGTATGCGCAGCCAGGACGATGAGCTGTCGCACTTCGACCACGCCCTCAACGCCTGCCTGCTGCTCAGCTACGTCGCGCTGCGCCAGGGCGATGCCGTCGGCCTGGCGACCTTCGCCGGCAACCAGTCGCGTTATCTGGCGCCGGTCAAAGGCCCTGCGCAGTTGAACGTGCTGCTCAATGCCGTTTACGACCTCGACACCAGCCAGCAACCGGCCGACTTCAGCGCCGCTGCCGACTTGCTGCTGGCGCGTCAGCGGCGCCGCTCGCTGGTGGTGCTGGTGACCAACCTGCGCGATGAGGACGATCAGGACCTGCTCGCGGCCGTGCGTCGCCTGTCGCGCCAGCATCGCGTGCTGATCGCCAGCCTGCGCGAGGAAGCGCTGGATCGCCTGCGTCAGACGCCCGTGGAGCAATTCGATCAGGCCCTGGCCTACTGCGGCACGCTGGACTACCTCAACGCCCGCGCCGACCTGCACGAACGCCTGGCCGCCCACGACGTACCGGTGCTCGACGCCCGCCCTGGCGAACTGGGCCCGGAACTGGTGAGCAGTTATCTGGCCTGGAAGAAAGCTGGCGCGCTTTAAAGTCTGTTGACGTTTCGGCGCGACCGCGCCGAAAGAGGCAACTGCTGGCGTCTGTGCTTGTCGAACCCAATGCTGCAAAGGCCCTGGCACCGGCTTTCCCACACAGATGTTGCGTGGTTATGGCCGTGGTCGGGTGCTATGATCCCGAGTCTGCGGCGCAAAGAGTACAAACTCGACGCCGCCTATAGGCCGCCCGTGATCGGCCTTGCGCATACCGCACACGACCTGAGTAGGAGATAGACCATGGCTTTTGAATTGCCGCCGCTGCCTTACGAAAAGAATGCCCTCGAGCCGCACATTTCCGCCGAGACCCTCGAATTCCACCACGACAAGCACCACAACACCTACGTCGTGAACCTGAACAACCTGGTGCCGGGCACCGAGTTCGAAGGCAAGAGCCTGGAAGAGATCGTCAAGACTTCCTCGGGCGGCATCTTCAACAACGCCGCTCAGGTGTGGAACCACACCTTCTACTGGAACTGCCTGTCGCCGAACGGTGGTGGCCAGCCGACCGGCGCCCTGGCTGACGCCATCAACGCTGCCTTCGGTTCCTTCGACAAGTTCAAGGAAGAGTTCAGCAAGGTTTCCATCGGCACCTTCGGTTCTGGCTGGGGCTGGCTGGTGAAGAAAGCTGACGGTTCCCTGGCCCTGGCCAGCACCATCGGCGCCGGCTGCCCGCTGACCAGCGGCGATACTCCGCTGCTGACCTGCGACGTGTGGGAACACGCCTACTACATCGACTACCGCAACCTGCGTCCGAAGTACGTCGAGGCGTTCTGGAACCTGGTGAACTGGGACTTCGTCGCCCAGAACTACGCGGCCTGAATCTCAGCCCCGTAATGCGAAAACCCGGCCTTCAGGCCGGGTTTTTCGTTTCTGCATCACGGCTGCGCAGCTAGAGCAATCTGCGCGGTGAAAACTCCACCCCCTGCTCCTCCACACGGTTGACCGCCTGGCTCAGTACACGGTCGGCACGTACCGGCCCGAGAAACTCGCAGAGCCCGATATAGAGCAGGTTCAACAGTTTGCGCAGCTGCTCCAGCCCCAGGTTGGCGATACCGTCGCTACCGCCCTGCTCCAACCAGATACGCAAACGCGTCGACAGCTCGGAACTCACCCCCATACCGGACAGGTTGCCGGCGGCAAAGCGCCTCAGCGCCGCCTGCTGCGCGCCATCGAGTTGCTCCAGCAAGGCCTGGTTCAGAGCCAGAAAGGTCGTTTGTGCGGCGCTATCCGGAGTCGCCACTTGCCTTACGGCCTCATTGCGTCCCTGGCGCCAGGCGGCCAGTTGCTCCTCCGGGTCAGGCAACAGCTGCGAGGGTGGTCCCGTCAGGGCGCCAACCAACTCGCGATACAGGCGTGCGCGTTCGAGCTTGCGCTCGGTACGCAGCACCACCTCGGCGAGAAATTCATTGAGAGCGAACGGCGGTTGCTCGGCGTATTTGTTCTCCCACAGGGCCAGCAGTGGCCAGACCTCTTCATCCGAAAAGTGTCCGGCCAGGCCGGTGTAGATCGCGCGACGGCGCAGGCTCAATCTCATGCTTAGCCCCTCCTCGACCATTGCTCGCTGTCGAAGGTCTGCGTCAGATTGAACTCCGGATAACCGACCTCGGCATGCTCGGCAAAATCCAGCCCGCGCTGCTCATGCTGGGTCGAAACCCGCAACCCCATGGTCTTGGCCAACAGGAAGTAGAACACCAGGGCAACCGGAAAAGCCCAGAGAAAGGCTGCCGCAGCCCCCAATGCCTGCACCGCGACACGCTCCCAGTTGAACAGGTCACCCTGATAGAACAGACCCGCAGCCAGGGTGCCCCAGATACCGGCGAAACCATGCACGGGGATAGCACCGACGACATCGTCGAGCTGCAGGCGATCGAGCAGACGCATACCGTAGACCACGACGAAACCGGCGACAAGACCGCTGAGCAGCGCGAAACCCGGCGCCATGCTGGCGCAACCGGCGGTGATGCCGACCAGCCCGCCAATCGAGCCGTTCACCGTGGTGGTCAGCAATACCGGGCTGGCCGTGCTGCGTTGTGCCAGCAGAGCGCCGAGCGCACCAGCGACCGCAGCCAGATGCGTGTTCAGGGCGATCAAGCCGAGACTGCTGCTGACTTCCAGGTTGCTGCCAGCGTTGAAGCCGAACCAACCGACCCAGAGGATGAAACCGCCCAATGCCACCAGGCCGAGATTGTGCCCAGGGATCAAGCGTGCCTTACCATCAGGAGCGAAACGCCCGAGACGCGGGCCCAGCACCAGAATCCCTGCCAGCGCACACCAGGCACCGATGCTGTGCACCACGGTCGAGCCAGCGAAATCGATGAAGCCCAGCTTGGCCAACCACCCCTGACCGCCATACAGACCACCCCACACCCAACTGCCGAATATCGGATAGATCACACCGCTGATCAGTACCGCGCCAACCAGATAGGCGCCATACCGCGTGCGTTCGGCCATGGCACCACTGGCGATGGTCGCAGCGGTGGCGGCGAACATCATCTGGAACAGCAGGAAGGTGTAATCCCAGGGCTCGCCGTCATTCAGCGCGAAGTGACTCATGCCGAACCAGCCAGTGACATTGGCACCGAACATCAGGCCGAAGCCGAACAGCCAGAACACGATGCCGCCAACGCAGCAGTCCATGTAGTTCTTCATCATCACGTTGACCGCGTTCTTGGCCCGCGACATGCCGCGCTCCAACAGGGCGAAACCCGCCTGCATGAAGAACACCAGCACGCTGGCCAACACCAGCCAGGCCGTATTGGCGGCCTCTTCGCTGGCGGCATGGGCCTGTGGGGCAAAGCTGACAGCGACGAGCAACAGCACGAGCGTTTTCATCACGAATCCCCTCCCGGTCGATGCCCGGCCTTCGCAACTCTTGTGCCAGCGACCAAGCAGACGGCGGGTGGCGCGTCACAGGGCGTAATAACGACGGACGGTCAATATGACCAAAGGCGTTCAAGTACGGCGCAATCGCACCGACACAGAGCAGTGAGTCGGCCTCCAAACAGCGATTCGCACCAGGAGCGTTCCTTGTGGGATAAATAGTGCCACCAGGCATGATGGCCCTTTGACGGCCAGGCCTAGATTGCCAATACTCTCGTCTGACTGACGCTGCATGCATCGACATAAGGAATTGCCTTTGAAGCTGGAATTGAAAAACAGCTTGTCACTCAAGTTGCTCCGCGTGGTGCTGTTGTCAGCACTCGTAGTAGGAGTGGTATTGAGTTGTGCGCAGATTGTCTTCGACGCCTACAAGACACGTCAGGCGGTGGCCAACGATGCCCATCGCATCCTCGGCATGTTCCGCGACCCTTCGACCCAGGCGGTATACAGCCTGGACCGCGAGATGGGCATGCAGGTGATCGAGGGGCTGTTCCAGCACGAATCGGTGCGTCACGCCTCCATCGGCCACCCCAACGAACCCATGCTGGCCGAGCGCACTCGCGATCTGGCACAGATGCCGACTCGCTGGCTGACCGACCCGATTCTCGGTCAGGAGCAGTTGTTCGCCACCAAGCTGGTCGGCCGCGGCCCTTACAGCGAGTATTACGGTGACCTCAATATCACCCTCGATACGGCGCCTTACGGCGAAAGCTTCGTCACCAACTCGGTGATCATCTTCATCTCAGGGGTGCTGCGCGCCATGGCCATGGGCCTGGTGCTCTATCTGGTCTATCACTGGCTGCTGACCAAACCACTGTCGAAGATCATCGAGCACCTCACCAACATCAATCCCGACCGACCCAGCGAACACAAGCTGCCCATGCTCAAGGGCAACGAGAAGAACGAGTTGGGTTTGTGGATCAACACCGCCAACCAGTTGCTGGCCTCCATCGAGCGCAACACCCACCTGCGCCGTGAAGCCGAGAACAGCCTGCTGCGCATGGCTCAGTATGATTTTCTTACCGGCCTGCCCAATCGTCAGCAACTGCAACAGCAGCTCGATCAGATTCTCGAAGATGCCGGCCGTCTGCAGCGTCGCGTCGCCGTGCTCTGCGTCGGCCTGGATGACTTCAAGGGCATCAACGAACAATTCAGTTACCAGAGCGGCGACCAGTTGCTGCTCGCACTGTCCGACCGCCTGCGCAGCCACAGCGGCCGCCTGGGCGCACTGGCCCGTTTGGGCGGTGACCAGTTCGCCCTGGTTCAAGCCGACATCGAACAACCCTACGAAGCCGCCGAACTGGCGCAGAGCGTACTCGACGACCTGGAGCTGCCTTTCCTGCTCGATCAGCACGAAGTGCGCCTGCGCGCCACGATCGGCATCACCCTGTTCCCGGAAGATGGCGACAGCACCGAGAAGCTGCTGCAGAAAGCCGAACAGACCATGACCCTGGCCAAGAGTCGTTCGCGCAATCGCTACCAGTTCTACATCGCCAGCGTCGACAGCGAGATGCGGCGCCGCCGTGAGCTGGAAAAGGATCTGCGCGATGCCCTGGCGCAGAACCAGCTGCACCTGGTCTACCAGCCCCAGATAGACTACCGCGACCACCGCGTGGTCGGCGTCGAAGCGCTGCTGCGCTGGCAGCACCCGCAACATGGTTTCGTCGCACCGGACTTGTTCATCCCGCTGGCCGAGCAGAACGGCACCATCATTCCCATCGGTGAATGGATTCTCGACCAGACCTGCCGCCAGCTGCGCGAATGGCATGACCAGGGCTTCAGCGATCTGCGCATGGCAATCAACCTGTCTACCGTGCAGTTGCACCACGCCGAGCTGCCGCGCGTGGTCAACAATCTGATGCAGGTCTACCGCCTGCCACCCAAAAGCCTGGAGCTGGAAGTCACTGAGACCGGCCTGATGGAAGACATCAGCACCGCCGCCCAGCATCTGCTCAGCCTACGCCGCTCCGGCGCACTGATCGCCATCGACGACTTCGGTACCGGTTATTCCTCGCTGAGCTATCTGAAAAGTCTGCCGCTGGACAAGATCAAGATCGACAAGAGCTTCGTCCAAGACCTGCTCGAAGACGAAGACGACGCCACCATCGTTCGCGCTATCATCCAGCTGGGCAAGAGCCTGGGCATGCAAGTGATCGCCGAAGGCGTGGAAACCGCCGAGCAGGAGGCCTACATCATCGCCCAGGGCTGCCATGAGGGTCAGGGCTACCTCTACAGCAAACCGCTGCCAGCGCGCGAGTTGACGCTGTTCCTCAAGCAATCGCGGCGCCTGAGCTCAGCCGCGACGCTCTAAACGTCACCCATAAAAAACGCCGCGATCAGTCGCGGCGTTTTCGTTCGAGCCCGCAAAACCAACTCACCAGTGCTGCACACCCAGCAGCCAGGCCGTGGCCAATGCACCGACCACGCACAGTACGGCGCCGCCAGCGGCTTGCCAGTAAAAGCTGCGGGCCAGTTCGTCCTCTCCGCTGTTGGAGAGAATGAACGGCTGGCGCTCACCAGGCTTGGCCATCTGGTGCCGCGCCGGCTCGGAGGCCTTTTGCCGGTGCCGATTCTCGGCTTCCAGTTGCGCCGCCAATCGCACGCGATTCCATTCCTGCTCGTCGAGCTCACCGTTGCCGTCACTGTCGAAACGCCGCAGCAGCCCAACGTAATCGCCCTTCCATTCGCGGATCACTTCGCCCTGAGCGGCATGCCTGTCGAACCCCTGCTGCGCAGCGCCGCGGGTGCGAAAGTCACCAATGGCATACAGCGGCTGGCCGACATGGAAGCGTTCTTCGCTGTAGCGATAGCGCTGGCCGCTGGTGAGAAAGCCGAACAATCCGGTCTTGGCCGGACCCAGCGGGTGCCGCAGGTTACCCTCCCAGACGTCACGCACCGCCGCACGAATCTCGGCACCACGCGGGTCGATCAGGCATTCGCCGGTGCCATCGACCAGGCGCAACCAGGCGTCACTGGCGCCACTCTCGATCACCCGCCAACTGCGCTTCTTGCCGCTGGAGCGATACTCCTCGATGCGAAAGCGCCACCACAGGCAGGGTTTGCCAGTCAGCGGCCCACGCAACTGCATGTCCGGTAACGCTTCGAGCACACCATAGAGTTCGACGTAACCCTGCGCCGCCGAGCGGATCTTCGAGGTGGGCGTATCGAGCAGATGGCGCGCCTGCGACCAACCCCGCAGGCACCACCAGGCACCGCCCAGGCAGGCACCGAGGGTGAACGTGAGGGTGAAGAAGAAGCCGAAGGGGTCGACCTGCAACATCTAAGAACCTGTTCATGATCTCGCGAGCTAGAGCGATACAAGGCAAAAGCACGCGAGGAAGCGGAGTTTACGTGCTGTAAATGAGCATCCGAGCGTGCTTTTAACGCAGTAGCGCCGACGCGCAGCAGATCATTAACAGGTTCTCAGTTGAACAATGATTTCATGTCCACATCGGCTTTTTCCGCCTCGCTGAACACCAGCAGCTCGGCAGCCTGGAAGTTGAACATGCGCGCGATGAGTACATCGGGAAACTGCTCGATGCGCACGTTGTTGAGGTTGACCGCCTCGTTGTACAGCTCGCGGCGGTCGGCGATGCCATTTTCCAGGCCGCTGATACGCTGCTGCAGATGCTGGAAACTGTCGTTGGCCTTCAGCTCCGGGTAGTTCTCGGCCAGAGCAAAGAGCTGACCGAGGCCCGCGCGCAGACCACTCTCTGCCTTGCCCAGGGCGCCGACATCATGTTGTTCGCGAGCACTGGCAACGGCGCTACGCGCTGCAATCACCCGCTCCAGCGTCGAGCCTTCGTACTGCATGTACTGCTTGCAGGTTTCCACCAGCTTGGGCAGTTCGTCGTGTCGCTGCTTGAGCAGCACGTCGATGTTCGACCAGGCCTTGCTCACGCCATGCTTGAGGCGTACCAGCCCGTTGTACAGCGACACCGCGTAGGCGCCGAGCAGGACGAGGACAACGATGATGATCACGGCGGTCAGGCTCATGCAGTTTTCTCCAGGCAGAACTGCGAATCGGGTGCTGGCATTCTAACGGCAACCAGGTGGTTCGATAGCGATATCCCGCACAGCGACGAATAATGGCCTTTACACATAATGCGAAACATTTGCATTATGTTGCAGTTTTTCAGGTACCACTGAGTACCATCCACATTTCGTACATGCAAAGGACCCCGCCATGATTCGTATGCCTCTGGCCTCCGCCAGCCTGCTGGCCATCGCCATTTCCCTCGCTGGCTGTGGCGAAGACAAAGCCCCCGCGCCCCAGGCAGCTGCGCCTGCTGCCGCCACCGAGAGCGCGGCGCCAGCCACTGCGGCGAAGGTCGATGAAGCAGCGGCGAAGGCCGTGGTCAACCATTACGCCGATCTGGCCCTGGCTGTGTTCAGCGACGCCGCCAGCACCGGCAAGGCCCTGCAGACTGCCGTCGATGCACTGCTTGCCGATCCCAGCGAAGCGACCCTGAAAGCTGCGCGCGAAGCCTGGCTGGCCGCACGCGTGCCCTACATGCAGACCGAAGTGTTCCGTTTCGGTAACCCGGTGGTCGACGAGTGGGAAGGTCAGCTCAATGCCTGGCCGCTGGACGAAGGCCTGATCGACTACGTGGCCGAGGACTACCAGCACGCCCTGGGTAACCCGGGCGCGCAAGCCAACATCATCGCCAACACCGAGATCCAGGTGGGTGAAGACAAGATCGACGTCAGCGAAATCACCGGCGAGCTGCTGGCCAGCCTGAACGAGCTGGGCGGCTCCGAAGCCAACGTCGCCACCGGCTACCACGCCATCGAATTCCTCCTCTGGGGCCAGGACCTCAACGGCACCGAGCCAGGCGCCGGCGAGCGTCCCTACACCGACTACGTGGTGGGTGAAGGCGCTACCGGTGGCCACAACGAGCGCCGCCGCGCCTTCCTCAAGGCGGCTACCGACCTGCTGGTCAGCGACCTGAACGACATGGTCGAGCAGTGGAAAGACGGCGTGCAAGGCAACTACCGCAGCGAGCTGGTCGCCGATTCGGCCGACAACGGCCTGCGCAAGATGCTGTTCGGCATGGGCAGCCTGTCGCTCGGCGAACTGGCGGGCGAGCGCATGAAGGTCGCACTGGAAGCCAACTCCACCGAAGACGAACATGACTGCTTCAGCGACAACACCCACAACTCGCACTTCTACAACGGCAAAGGCATTCGTAACGTCTACCTGGGCGAGTACAAGAAGGTCGACGGCAGCACCCTGACCGGCCCGAGCCTGTCCGAGCTGGTGGCCAAGGCTGATGCCCAGGCCGATGCCACGCTCAAGGCCGACCTGCAGGAAACCGAAGCCAAGCTGCAGGCACTGGTAGACAGCGCCGAGAAGAACAACGTGCACTTCGACCAGCTGATCGCGGAAGGCAACGCCGAAGGCCAGCAACTGGTGCGTGACGCCATCGCTGCCCTGGTCAAGCAGACCGGCGCCATTGAGCAGGCTGCGGGCAAACTGGGCATCAGCGACCTGAACCCGGACACCGCCGATCACGAATTCTGATCGACATAGCGGGCTGAAAAAGCCGGCGCCCCGATAAGGAGCGCCGGCTTTTTCATGCCTGATCCTTTATGCCTGCTGTCAGCTCCGGGCCACCGCGCTGCGATATTCGCCAGGGCTCACGCCATAAACCTGCTTGAACTGCCGCGACAAATGGCTCTGATCGGCGAAGCCCAACTGCATAGCTACATTGACCGCCGCGCAGCCCGTCTTGAGCAACGCCCGCGCCTGTTCGAGACGACGCTGTTTGAGCCAGGCATGCGGTGGCAAGCCGGTCGCGCGGCGAAATACGCGCGCGAAGTGAAAAGGTGAAAGATTGACCGCAGCCGCCAGTTCCTCCAGCGAGGGCGGCTCGATCAGCCGCTCGGCGAGCATCTGCTTGGCACAAGCCACTGCCCAGGGCTCACGCCCAGGCGCAGGTGGTTCGGCAAGCTGCGCATGATGCTGAAACAGCAGCAGAATCGCCTCACGCCAGGCCAGTTGCTGCTGCAGCGCCTCGGCACCACCCTCGAGCAGTTGGTGCAGTTGCAGAAAGGCCGCATGCAAACGTGGATCATGCAGCACGCTGAAGGCAAACGACGGCATGCCAGCCTTGGCCAGGCCCAGCTCCTGCAGCGCCCCCAGAACCTGGGCGTTATCGGGATAGAAACCGCGATAGCGCCAACCGTCCTCGTGCGCCTTGGAGCCGGTGTGCACTTCGTCCGGGTTGATCAGCACCATGCTGCCCTGCGGTGCCAGATGATCACAACCGCGATGACGAAAGCGCTGGGCGCCATGCTCGATCACGGTGAACACGAAACCTTCATGCACGTGGGGCGCGAAGCGCTGTTCAAGGTAGCGCGCTTGCAACAGCTCGACGCCGCTCAATGCGGAAGCTTGCCAGAAGCGGGTCTGCTCGCGACTGTGCATCAGGCTCAGGCGTTGAAGCCCGCCTCCATTGCCCCACGCAGCGCCGGCCATTCCAGATCGGTGATGCTGTACAGCACGGTGTCATCGAGTCGGCCATCAGCCAGACGGCGATGGTTGCGCAGCAACCCTTCACGAACGGCGCCAAGCTTCTCGATGGCGCGTTGCGAACGCAGGTTGCTGGCGGCGGTTTTCAGTTGCACGCGAACCATGCCCCAATTTTCGAAAGCGTGCTTGAGCATCAAGTACTTGATGCTGGTGTTCAACCCGCTGCCATGCTGGCCGCGGTCGAGCCAGGTCCAGCCGATTTCACAGGCCGGCAGGGTGTTCATGAAGTCGGCGAAGCGGGTGGTGCCTACCAACTCGTCACCCAGACGAATGACGAACGGCAGTGCCCGCTGCTCGCGCATATCGGCCAGGGCGCTGCGGTACCAGTCCAGTCGCTGGGTGCCGCTCATGTACAGCAGCTCCTCGCGGTTGGCTTCGGCCAGCGCCACCAGCGCGGGGATATCCGCGTCAGAGAGCGGTTCCAGGCGCAGAGCGCCACGTTGCAAAGTCACCAGCTGCGGCTTGAACATAGAGCTTCCTCAGGGTCCTTCCTTGGGCAGAATCACAAACGCGCCAAGCTATCAGCCCCTGCGCTGCTGCACAATCGAGTCCCGTCGCAAAGCACACCTGCTTGGCTGCGACCTTGGTCGCAGCCGACAGCGCCCGGCTTTGTGCAACACTGATCAACATCGGCCTCGCCTCGGCGGCCAGGCTCATTTCGTTTCACTGTGCGTTTCGGAGTCTGCATGTCGCTGTCCCCCGGGTTGATCGCCGCGGTCGCCCTGATCTACATGGCCATTCTTTTCGCCATCGCCTTCTATGGTGACCGCCGCAGCACGCCCATGCCGCCGAAGATCCGTGCCTGGGTGTACTCGCTGTCGCTGGCCGTTTACTGCACCAGCTGGACCTTCTTCGGCGCCGTCGGCCAGGCAGCCGAACAGCTATGGTCGTTCCTGCCGATCTACCTCGGCCCGACCATCCTGCTGCTGACCATGCCCTGGGTGCTGCAGAAGATGGTGATGATCAGCAAGCAGGAGAACATCACCTCCATCGCCGACTTCATCGCCGCGCGCTACGGCAAGTCGCAGTCGCTGGCCATCGTGGTGGCGCTGATCTGCCTGGTCGGCGTGCTCCCCTACATCGCCCTGCAGCTCAAGGGCATCGTGCTCGGCGTCAATCTGCTGATCGGTGTACATGCCCAGGACACCGGCACCAGCGCTCAGGACACCGCGCTGATCGTGTCACTGGCTCTGGCGTTGTTCACCATTCTGTTCGGCACCCGCAACCTCGACGTCACCGAGCACCATCGCGGCATGGTGCTGGCGATTGCCTTCGAGTCGCTGGTCAAGTTGCTGGCCTTCCTCGCCGTTGGTGCCTTCGTCACCTTCGGCCTGTACAACGGCTTCCACGATCTGCTCGACAAGGCACACAACACCGCCGAGCTGGACGCCTTCTGGAACGAGGCGGTGAACTGGCCGGCGATGCTGGTGCAGACCGGCATGGCGATGATCGCCATCATCTGTCTGCCGCGGCAGTTCCACGTCACCGTGGTGGAGAACATCGAGCCCAAGGACCTGGGCCTGGCGCGCTGGGTATTCCCCGCCTACCTGATGCTGGCTGCGCTGTTCGTCGTGCCCATCGCCCTCGCCGGGCAGATGCTGCTGCCGGCAGGCGTGACACCGGACTCCTTCGTCATCAGCCTGCCGCTGGCCGAAGCCCATCCAAGTCTGGCAGTGCTGGCCTTCATCGGCGGCGCGTCGGCCGCTACCGGCATGGTGATCGTCGCCTCGGTGGCACTGTCGACCATGATCTCCAACGACATGCTGCTACCCTGGCTGCTACGCCGGCAGAGCACCGAGCGGCCGTTCGAGGCCTTCCGTCACTGGATGCTCACCGCGCGCCGGGTCAGCATCGTGCTGATCCTGCTGCTGGCCTATGTCTGCTACCGCCTGCTCGGCGAAGGCGCCAGCCTGGCCACCATCGGCCAGGTGTCGTTTGCCGCCATTGGCCAACTAGCCCCCGCCATGTTCGGCGCGCTGGTGTGGAAACAGGCCAACCGCCGCGGCGTGTTCGCCGGCCTGATCTTCGGTGCCATGCTCTGGTTCTACACCCTGGTACTGCCGCTGGCGGCACGCGGCATGGGCTGGTCGCTGGACAGCTTCCCCGGCCTGACCACCCTGCTCTACGCCCCCATCGGCCTACAGGTTGATCCGCTGACGCGTGGCGTGGTGCTGTCACTGGCCGGCAACCTGCTGCTGTTCGCCTGGGTTTCCTGGTTCTCGCGTACCCGCGTTTCCGAGCATTGGCAGGCCGGGCGCTTCATCGGCCATGACCTGGGCACCAAACCCAGCAACCGCAGCCTGCTGGCAGTGCAGGTGGCCGACCTGCTGATGCTGTCCAGCCGTTTCGTCGGCGAAGAACGCGCACGCCAGAGCTTCACCCGCTTCGCCCTGCGCCAGGGCAAAGGCAAGGACTTCGATCCCAACCAGCCGGCCAATAGCGAGTGGATCGCCCACACCGAACGTCTGCTCGCCGGTGTGCTGGGCGCCTCCTCGACCCGCGCGGTGGTCAAGGCCGCCATCGAAGGCCGCGAGATGCAGGTCGAGGATGTGGTACGCATCGTCGACGAAGCCAGCGAGGTGCTGCAGTTCAACCGCGCTCTGCTGCAGGGTGCGATCGAGAACATTACCCAGGGCATCAGCGTGGTCGACCAGAACCTGCGCCTGGTGGCCTGGAATCACCGTTATCTGGAGTTGTTCGAGTACCCCGAGGGCCTGATCTACGTCGGTCGGCCGATTGCCGAGATCATCCGCTTCAATGCCGAACGCGGCATGCTCGGCAGCGGCGACCTGGAGGAGAACGTTGCCAAGCGCCTGTACTGGATGCGCCAGGGCACCGCGCACAGCTATGAGCGGGTATTCCCCAACGGCCGGGTGATCGAGCTGATCGGCAACCCCATGCCCGGTGGTGGTTTCGTCATGAGTTTCACCGACATCACCGAGTTCCGCGAAGCCGAGCGCGCCCTCAAGGACGCCAACGAAAGCCTCGAACGACGAGTTGCCGAACGCACCCATGAACTGTCGAAGCTGAATCAGGCACTGACCGAAGCCAAGGCCCACGCCGAAGCCGCCAACCAGTCGAAAACGCGCTTCCTCGCTGCAGTCAGCCATGACCTGATGCAACCGCTCAACGCTGCCCGGCTGTTCTCAGCCGCGCTGGCCCACCAGGATGACGCCCTGCCCAATGAAGCCCAGGAGCTGGTCCGGCATCTGGACAGCTCGTTGCGTTCGGCAGAGGACCTGATCACCGACCTGCTGGACATCTCACGCCTGGAAAACGGCCGAATCACCCCGGATCGCCACGCCTTCGCCCTCTCCAGCCTGTTCGATACCCTCGCCGCCGAGTTTGGCGTGCTGGCTGCCGAACAGGGTATCGACCTGCGCGTACACGGCAGTCGCCAGTGGATCGATAGCGACATCAAGCTGCTGCGCCGGGTCCTGCAGAACTTCCTGACCAACGCCTTCCGCTACGCCAAGGGCCGCGTGGTGCTGGGCGTGCGCCGTGAAGGCGGACAATTGCGCCTGGAAGTCTGGGACCGCGGCATGGGTATCCCCGAAGACAAGCGCAAGGTGATCTTCGAGGAGTTCAAGCGCCTCGACAGTCACCAGACGCGCGCAGAGAAAGGTCTGGGCCTGGGCCTGGCGATTGCCGACGGCCTCTGCCGCGTGCTCGCCCACCGCCTGGAAGTGCGTTCCTGGCCAGGCAAAGGCAGCGTGTTCAGCGTCAGCGTGCCGCTGGCGAGAAAACCAGCGCCGAAGCCGCAAGGCCCAGCCGTACCGGCAGTGGATGGCCAGCCCCTGCAGGGCACCCAGGTGATCTGCATCGACAACGAAGACAGCATCCTCACCGGTATGTACAGCCTGCTGTCACGCTGGGGCTGCCAGGTGTGGACGGCGCGCAACCGCCTGGAATGCGAGCACCTGCTCAGCGAAGACGTACGCCCACAGCTGGCGCTGGTCGACTACCACCTCGACGAGGGCGAAACCGGTACCGAGCTGATGGCCTGGCTGCGCACGCGCCTGGGCGAACCGGTGCCGGGCGTGGTGATCAGCGCTGACGGTCGCCCGGAGCTGGTTGCCGAAGTGCACGCCGCCGGCCTCGACTACCTGCCCAAGCCGGTCAAGCCGGCCGCCCTGCGTGCCCTGCTCAGCCGTCATCTGGTGTTGCGCGGCTAGGGGCAGAACGTTTCCGCAGAGCGAGACCACTGCTGAAGGTTTGCCACCTCTACCGCGAGGCTCCCACCGATATTGGCGCACCAGGCGCCATCGCTGGTGCGGACGCAACGCCAGCGAATGCCCGGCACTTCATCAATCTGACCGAGCGGCAGCAAGCCGGTAGCAACGGACGGACACGTTCGCGCGGTTTCGCGACTCGCGGCAACCCTGCGTTCGAGAGCCCCAACCAAGGACTGGACTTGCCAGGCACTGGCGCTGCACAAAACCTTCCAGGGTTGCCCAACCCCCTGTTTCAGAGCGGCACAGACGTTACTGGCACTTTCGTAACGCCAGCCCACCAGGGCTAGGCAGAGGCAAGCCAGCACTCAACAATGGCCCATACACCGAGCGATGCAATCGTCATTCGTGGAGCCAGCCATGTTCCTGTTCGCCCAACCATTTAGTTTCCTGCGATGAACGCGCCACTGTCGCAGGATGAACTGTCACCTCGGCAGTTGGACGTGGATAGCGACGGCCTGCACCTGCGTACCTATGTCTGGGACAAGGCCGACGCCCCGACCCTGCTGCTGGTGCATGGTTATCCGGACAATCACGAGGTCTGGCGGCCGCTGATCCGCGAGCTGGCCGCCGACTACCGAATCGTCGCTTATGATGTGCGTGGCTGCGGTGCATCCGAGGTGCCGAAACGTCTGCGCGACTACCGTCTGGAGCAGCTGGGTCGCGATCTCGAAGCGGTGGTGCAGGCCACCAGTGCGCAGCGCCCGGTGCACCTGGTCGCCCACGACTGGGGCTCGATCCAGAGCTGGGAGGCGGTCACCGAGCCGCGCATGCAGCCGCAGCTGGCGTCCTACACCAGCATCTCCGGCCCTTGTCTCGACCACGTCGGCCACTGGCTGCGCCAGCGCCTGAGCCTGCGCCGCCCTGATGCACTACTGCAGGCGCTGGGGCAGTTGCTCAGCGCCTGGTACATCGCCTTCTTCCACACCCCACTGTTGCCGGAGTTGTGCTGGCGTCTGGGCCTGGATCGCACCTGGCCCTGGCTGCTGCGCCGCCTCGAAGGTGTAGGCAATCTGCCAGCGAGCCCTACGCAGCGCAGTGATGGCATGCGCGGTGTGCAGTTGTATCGCGCCAATTTCATGCGCAGCCTGCTCAGGCCGCGCTCGCGCAGCACCCGCGTGCCAGTGCAACTGATCGTGCCGCTGAACGACCGCTTCGTACGCCCACAGCTGTTCGAGGATCTGCAGCACTGGGCGCCCCTACTGACCCGTCGCGAAGTCCGCGCCGGCCACTGGCAGTTGCTGGCCGAGCCCACCGCCCTGGCCGGCTGGCTGCGCGGCTACGTCAGCAGACTGGAGCAGGCCCGTCCTCACAACACACAACCCGAGCAGGCGCCCCTGCGCTAGCGGGTAGACGTCGCTCACTCGCCCAGTTCGTCCAGCGCCGGCAGATCGGCAGAGCGCTCGAGCAACTCGCCTGGCAGGCTCTTGCTTGCGCGAGCGCCCAGCAGCTTGAGGTTTTCCACACGGCCAATGAGGTTGCCGCGACCATCCACCAGCTTGTTACGGGCACTGGCGTACGCCTTGTCCAATTGCTGCAGACGGCTGCCCATCTCGTCCAGATCAGCGACGAAGGCAACGAACTTGTCGTACAGCTGGCCGGCACGCTCGGCGATCTCGCGCGCATTCTGGCCCTGACGCTCCTGACGCCAGAGGCTGTCGATCACCCGCAGGGTAGCCAACAAGGTGGTCGGGCTGACGATAACCACCTGCTGCTCGAAGGCCTCTCGGAACAGGTCCGGCTCGGCCTGCAACGCCGCGGCGAAGGCCGCCTCGATGGGCACGAAGAGCAGGACGAAATCCAGGCTGTGCAAACCTTCGAGGCGCTGGTAATCCTTGCCGGAGAGGCCCTTGAGGTGGCTGCGCAGCGAGATCAGGTGTTGCTTGAGCGCCTGCTGGCGAATCGGCTCGTCCGCAGCCGCGACATACTGCTGGTAGGCGCTGAGGCTGACCTTGGCATCGACGATCACCTGCCTGTCACCCGGCAGGCGGATCAGCACGTCAGGCTGAAAGCGCTCGCCACCAGCGCCCTTGAGGCTGACCTGAGTGTGGTATTCACGCCCTTTCTCCAGGCCGGCATGCTCCAGCACTCGCTCCAGCACCAACTCGCCCCAGTTGCCCTGAGTCTTCTGGCCCTTGAGCGCACGGGTCAGATTGGTCGCCTCGTCGCCCAGGCGCTGGTTGAGCTGCTGCAGACGCTCCAATTCCTTGCTCAGGGAAAAACGCTCGCGCGCTTCTTGCTGATAACTCTCGTCGACGCGCTTCTCGAATGCCTGGATGCGCTCCTTGAGTGGGTCGAGCAACTGGCCGAGGCGTTGCTGGCTGGTCTCCGCGAAACGCTGCTCGCGCTCATCGAAGATCTTCGTCGCCAGTTCGGAGAACTGGGCGCGCAGCTCGTTGCGCGCGCCCTGCAGATCGTCGAGGCGCTGTTGCTGGTTATCGCGGTTTTCCTGCAACTCGGCAGCCAGCGCCGCACACTCGGCGGTGAGCCGACGCAATTCGGCTTCGTTGCGTTCGCGCTGTTGATTCCAGGACTGCGCCGCCTCACGGGCAATCTGCCGCTCCTGCTGCAGCAACTCGTTCTCACGACGCAGGCCAGCCAACTCGGTCTGCTGCTCCACCTTGATCTCGCTGACCTCGGCCAACTCGGCGCGACAGGCATCGAGCTGAGCCAGCAAACCGGCCTGGCTCAGTTGCGCATGCTCCAGGCGTTCCTGCAGCAGCGCCTGCTCGCCTTGCGCGCGAGCCAGCCGGCGCTGCAAGGACCAAAGGCCAGCCAATAACGGAACCAGCGCAACGACGGTGCCGATGGCGAGAGAGAGGGGATCGATTGGCATAGACGCTCCATGTTTGACCGCCGTGCAGTATACCCGCCGGCGATTTACACGGGGCCAGCACGCAATCAGCGCGACAGACGCTCCAGCTCCAGCTGAGCACTGCGATCGCCCGCGCGAGCAGCCTGGCGTAGCAGTTCATAACCGATGCGGCGATCACGGGTATTTCCGCAGTCGCGGCAGAGCAATTGGCCCAACCGACTTTGCGCCTGCACACAGCCCTTGCGGGCAGGCTGCTTGAGCAGGTTGCCGGCGATGCGTTTGACGCTCGGTGTTTGTCCCAGACGCGGGCTGTCGAGCAGCCACAGCGCAACGCGCATGGGCAGGCGAGAAGAACCGGAACGAGTTGCAGGGGATGAAGAAGGCAAAGCGCGAGGCATAAATAAAGGGGGGTGACTGCCGGGGCGCGCCACTCTACTCCTTTTTTCTCGAAGGTAAAGTATTGCCTGCCGGATCGTTTGCGGCCGCAGAAAAGAGCTCCCTCACAATCCACAGAAGCTGTGGATAACTCCGTGAACAACTTGGGCGAAAGAAGTCACAGGCCTGATGCCGTGGGGCTCTCAGTCAAACTGTCGATTTTTTCACCAACGAAAAAAATTCATATTTTTCATTGACTTAAAAATCAACCACGAAAAATCAAGCGTTTAGCGGCGTTTCTGACAGTGATATGACAGCCTGCTTCAGCATTGTGCACAACTCCCTGCGACAGATCCGCGCAGCGCTCTGTTTCGGGGCATCTGACGCGCCAGCGCAGGCGTTACGCGGGGTGCGGCAATTGCCCCTGCACCAGAAACTGCTCCCAGTGAAACAGCCGTGGCTGATCCGGCGTTTGCGCATGCTTGAACGCCACGTACTCGCTCGTGGTTTCACACAACCAGGCCGTCAGATTACGCGGACGCTTCTCCGCGAACGCAGCCGGCACGTAGAGCGCCACATTGCTGCCAGCGTCAGGACAGCGAGCCGAGCGGTACTCGAAAGCCTGAATGCCCGCCGCGCGCATCGACGTACCGAGACGCTGAGGCACGCTGTAATCACTGGGGTGAGCCAACAGTGCGCCATGTTGATCGAAAGGCGGCTGTTGCAACTGGATACCGCGCTCGACGCGGTAACGCGCCTCGAAGGTCGAATGCTCGGAGAGGATGCGGCCACTGGGCGGCGGCACGACCATGCCGTTCCACAGTACGAAACGGTAGTAGGCGGCCTCGGCCATCGCCGTTTGCAGACGCTGAGCGGCGTAGAACAGGCTGGGTTCGTGCACGCTGCCGAAGCGCGAGCCCCAGCGCAGCGGCGGATAACGAAACGGCGTCTTCAGCAGGTAGTGCAGTGGCTCGGCAGCCTCCGGCAACGGCGGTTTGCTGCTCTCGAGCAGTTCCTCGAGCAGGGCCTGTTCGGCCAGGTTATCCACCAGTTGCAGGGTCGCAACCTGGGCCTGGCTCTCCACCATGCGCAACAGCTTGCCGCGCAGCGGTCGCACCTGTCGCTCGCCGTCACATAGTTGCCAGATATCCATGGCGATCACTCCTAAGCGTGGAGCCTGCTCAAAGCATCGCGAGCTAGAGCCTGTTTTTAACCCAGCAGGGCCGACGCGCAGCAGGCTTTGAGTGGGCTCTCAGACCTTGCCACGAATGGCGTCCAGATACTCGACAACACGCACCAGCCCCTGCACCTGGCTCATCTGCTGCAGCGGAATGCCTGCCAGATGGCGATTTTCGGTGCGCAGAAAATGGCGCATGTCCTGCTGATTGCCACCAAACAGGGCAAACAGCGCGCGATAGGCGCGAATCAGCAACAGCGCCAACTCGCCGGTCTTGCTCTGCGGACGCAAACCGCCCTGCTCGTTCCAGCGGCTGATGGCACTGCGATGGACGCCAACGATGTCGGCCAGCTCCTGCTGCGTCAGCCCCAGTTGCTCACGGGTATTGAGCAGGGCTTTAGCCAGTACCGCATCGGCATCGGGCTGAGAGCGAGTCACAGCACTCATCACATCCTCCTTCGCTCGTTTACGACAAAACAAATATTGAAAGCTGTAAATACACAATAGCACGGAACGCCGCTTGGCACTCACTCGAGCATGGGGTACCGTCCAGTGGACCGCACCGAGCAAGGAACACTCATGAGTCGCCGGCGTTTCTGGCTGAGCACCTGCGTAGCGATACTGGCGCTGCTGTCGCTAATGGCCTGCTATGCCGGCTACCGCGTGCAGCAACTGCTCGAGGAGCAGCACATCGAGCTGGACTGGCAGCGACTGAGCCTTTCCTGGCGAGGCCTGCAGTTCCAGGATGCAAGCCTGGTACAACGCCGTGACGGCGAGCTGCTGGTGCAAAGCGGGCAGCTGCAACTCTACTGGCTGGCCAGTGAGGCGCCTCGCTACCGCCTGGTTGCGCAGGACCTGCGCCTGTCGTGGCAGCCTGCGCAGGGAGAATCCGAAAGCCCGAGCGACAGCGATCTGACCAGCCTCCTGCAAACCCTGAGCAATGCCCTGCCATGGCTTCCACGGCACATCGAACTGCGCAACGCCCAAGCGCAACTGCCCTGCGCCAGCGGCCGCTGCACACTGCAGGGCGACGTCGACCTACGACTGCTGGACGATACCCTGCAGTTGCATACGCTGCTGCTGCGCGCAGCCCACAGGGCGAAGTTGCAAGCACAACTGCAGGGGCTGGGCAGCGAGCTGAACAGCCCGCGACAGCTGCGGTTGAACCTGCATCTCGATGATCAACCGCAGATCGCCCTGCATAGCGACTTGCAGGCTCAGGCCGATGCCCTGCAATGGAGCGGCGAGCTTGAGGTTATCGCGCTGCAGGATATGGCCTGGCTCGCCGAATGGCTGAGCGAATGGACGCTACTCGACGCTGACGCTCTGCCGGCCACGCCCCGGCAGGCCGGGATGAACGCCCAGTGGCAGCTGCAGGTACCGCAGGTCCCCTCTACGCTCAGCGAACTGCTGGCCACCTCCGGGTGGCTGCGGGTCGATGCGCAGCTACCGCAGCCTTGGCCGCTTCCCGGCGTCGGCCTGGTCAGCGGTGAGCTGGCGCTCGATCTCAGCAATACCCTGGGCAGATGGCAGGCCCGGCGATTGAACGCTCAACTGCAGCTCGACACGCAGGACGCGCCTTGGCTGACGTCGCTGCCGAGCGGCCTGCGGCCGCAGCAATTGCAACTGCACCTCGCGCCTCTGGATGGCGATGCCAATGAGGCGCTGGCCCTGCTGTTGAACGTCAGCGGCCACGGCCCGCTAGAACTGCAGGCAGATGCCGAGCTTGCCCTGCACCAATCCTCCGACTGGGCACTCGACGTTCGACACCTGCAGCTCGAGGCGCGCAGCAAACGCCTGGACCTGGCTGACAGCCGTCTCGATGACCTGCATCTGAGCCTTGGCCTCAAAGGCAACGTCACGCAGCAGCAGGTGCAGCTCAGCCTGGCCGACAGCTCGCGCCTCGACGTCCAGCGCCTGCGCGGCGCCGAGCTTGACCTGCAGCAAGCTCAGGCGACGCTGGCCGGCATCACCCTGAGCGGTCCCCCAAGCACACCTACCCTATCCGGCCCGCTGGGCCTGCGCATCCAACGTCTGCACCATCAACAATTGCAGGCCCAGGGCTGGCAATGGCAGGGACGCGTCAACGCCGACGCCGGCAGTCAGACCCTAGACGGTGCACTACTGGCCGATTCAGGCCTGAGCATGGCCCTGCGCCTGGACAACACGATCAACGCGCTAAACCTGAATGCCACCCTGGACGAGCTGTTCCTACGCGCCGGCAACCCACTGGCACAAACCCTGGCCGACTGGCCACCACTGCTGGCGCTGGACAATGGCCGCGTACAGGCCGAGGCCGACCTGCAACTACTCAGCGGCAAGCCCTTGCAACTCAGGGCCAACCTGACAGGCAAGGGCTTGGCCGGCATCTACGACCGATCCACCTTGAGTGGTCTCGATGCAGAGCTACAGCTGCAGCTGAACGGCGACCGACTTCGCCTCGACCTGCCTCAGTTGAGTGCCAAGCAGCTCGATCCCGGCATCGAGCTCGGCCCCCTGCGGCTGCAGGCCAGCTATCAGGCCAGCCTGCAACGACCACTGGCCGGCAGCCTGACCCACCAGCGCGCCGAACTGGGCATTCTCGGCGGCAGCCTGAGCCTGGCACCGGCGACCTGGGCACTGGAACAACCCAGTCAGTTGCTGCCCCTGCGGCTCAGTGGCCTGGATCTGCAAGAGCTGTTTCGCGTCTACCCAGCCGAAGGGTTGGCCGGTAGCGGGCTGATCGACGGCACCCTGCCGCTGCGCCTGGCTGGCGCCATCAGTATCGAACAGGGCCTGATCGAAGCCAGGCCCCCGGGTGGGCAACTGCGTTTTCATTCACCGCGCATCCGCGCCATGGATCAGGCCAACCCAGGCATGAAGCTGGTCACCGAGGCGCTGGAAGACTTCCACTACGATCTGCTCAGCAGTAGCGTCGACTATGATCAGTCCGGCACACTGCGGCTGGGCATGCGCCTGCATGGACAGAACCCGGCCATCGAGAAAGGTCGGCCCATCCATTTCAACATCAATCTGGAAGAAGACATCCCGGCCTTGCTGGCTAGCCTGCAGCTGACCGACAAGGTCAGTGGCATCATCCAGCAACGGATTCAGCAATGGATGCGCCAGCGTGTCCCCCAAGAACCAAAGGAGTAGCGCCATGCGCACGTACCGCCTCCTCGCAGTCCTGAGCCTGGGGCTGCTGTGCCAGGCCTGTACCCCGACGGTACAACTGGCGATGCCGAACGAACCGATCAACATCAACCTGAACGTCAAAGTCGAGCACGAAATCTACATCAAGGTGGACAAGGCGCTGGACAGTGTATTCAACGAAGACAGTGGTCTGTTTTGAGCCCGCCGCACAGGTTCTACGGAGAGAGACGATGATTCGATACATTTCGACCCTGCTGCTGGCATTGAGCCTGAGCCTGCCGGCGTACGCACTGAACCTCAACCAGGCCATGAGTGCCCTGGGCGAAGCCAAGGCCAGCGGCCAGCTCGGCGAGCAACCCAACGGCTACCTGGGCGTGGTCAAGCCCGGCGGCCAGGCCGACGAAATTGCCCGCCTGATCAACCAGGCGCGCCGCGCCGAGTATCAGAAGGTGGCGCAGGACAATGGCATCAGCCTGAACGACGTGGAAGCCATCGCCGGCAAGAAGGCCATCGAGCGCACGCCCAAGGGACAATTCATCCAGTTGAACGGCCAGTGGCTGCAGAAATAGAAAGCTGCTGGCAGAAACGAAAGAACCCGCCTAGGCGGGTTCTTTTTTGCACGAGCAGTGATCAGGCGCCGGCTTTGCTCACGGCATCCTTGATCAGGGTCTGCAGCTCGCCCTTCTCATACATCTCGGTGAGGATGTCGCTACCGCCGACCAGCTCACCACCGACCCACAGCTGCGGGAAGGTCGGCCAGTTGGCGTACTTCGGCAGGTTGGCGCGGATTTCCGGGTTCTGCAGGATGTCGACGTAGGCGAACTTCTCGCCGCAGCCCATCACCACCTGGGCAGCACGGGCAGAGAAGCCACACTGCGGCGCGTTGGGCGAGCCTTTCATGTACAGCAGAACGGTGTTGTTGGCGATCTGCTCTTTGATGGTTTCGATGATATCCATGGGGCACCTCAGCATAGACTTCGCGACCCGGCGGTCGCCACGGTGGCGCGATTGTAGCGAAAAGCCGAGCATAATGCTCGGCCTTGCCGACGCGGTCTTGCGATGCCCCGTGGGAGCCCCGCCTCGGGGCGAAGCGCTTGGGGATTTCCCCAGCATGGCGTGACGGCCACCCTTCGCCGCGAGGCGCGGCTCCTACAACCCGGCCTGGAGAGACGCCCGTCTACGCGGCCACTACTTCGACTGGCACACCATTAAGCACCGCATTGCCGGACAGCGCATCGAGCTGGCGCTCGTCGGTCAGGTCATTGGCGCTGGCACCCGGCTGCGCGCGGGCGATATCCATCTGTACCCCGGGTCGAGCATGACCCCAGCCGTGGGGCAGGCTGACCACGCCAGCCATCACCTCATCGCTGGCGGCCACCTCCACCTCGATGCTGCCAACCCGCGAGCGCACACTTACGCGCTGGCCATCGGCCAAGCCACGACTGGCCAGATCCGCCGGGTTCATCAACAACTGATGACGCGGCTTGCCCTTCACCAGACGGTGATAGTTGTGCATCCAGGAGTTGTTGCTGCGCACATGGCGACGGCCGATCAGCAGCAGTTCATGGGCAGCCGGTTGTTGCTGCTCGGCGAAACGTGCCAGATCGGCCAGCAGCAGCTCAGGCGCGGCCTGCACCGCCTTGCTCGGCGTTTTCAGACGCGCGGCCAGGTTCGGCTGCAAGGCCCCCAGGTCGAGCCCATGCGGATGCTCACGCAACGCAGCCAGGCTGAGTTTGCGCTCACTGCGATCACCATGGGGGCCGAAACGCAGGCCCATGTCGATCATCTGCTCAGGCGCCAGGGTCGGTTTCAGCTCAAGGCCATTGCGCGCCGCGAAGGCCTTGGCCAGACCGACGAAGATTTCCCAGTCGTGCAAGGCGCCGTCCGGCTTGGCCAGGATCGCCTCGTTGAAACGGGTGACATTGCGCACCGCGAAGACATTGAAGGTGGTGTCGTAGTGATCGTGCTCCAGCGGTGCGGTTGGCGGCAGGATCAGATCGGCGTAACGGGTGGTCTCGTTGATGTAGAAATCCACCGAGAGCATGAAGTCCAGGCCGTCCAGCGCCTGCTCCAGCTGCCGCCCATTGGGCGTGGACAGTACCGGATTGCCGGCCACCGTGACCAGCGCGCGGATCTGCCCTTCGCCGGGGGTGAGCATCTCTTCGGCCAGCGCCGAGACCGGCAACTCGCCGCCGTATTCCGGCAGGCCGGAAACCCGGCTCTGCCAACGGTTGAAATGCCCACCGGAGGTGCTCGCCACCAGGTCCACCGCCGGCGTTGTGCAGAGCACACCGCCGCTGCGATCCAGATTGCCGGTGACCAGGTTGATCACCTGTACCAGCCACTGACAAAGCGTACCGAAGGCCTGCGTGGAAACGCCCATGCGCCCGTAGCAGACCGCCTTGTCAGCTGCGGCGAAATCCCGCGCCAGTTGGCGGATGGTTTCTGCCGGCACGCCACAGCGCGCGCTCATGGCCTCGGCATCAAAGCCGGCAATCGCTTCGCGCACCTGCTCCAGCCCCTCCACCGGCAGATGGCTGTCGCGCGTCAGGCCCTCCTCGAACAGGGTGCTGAGCAGCGCCAGCAGCAGCGCGGCATCACTGCCGGGGCGCACGAACAGGTGCTGGTCGGCGATGGCGGCGGTCTCGCTGCGCCGCGGGTCGACCAACACCAGCTTGCCACCGCGCGCCTGGATGGCCTTCAGGCGCTTCTCCACATCCGGCACGGTCATGATGCTGCCATTGGAAGCCAGCGGGTTGCCGCCGAGGATCAACATGAAGTCGGTGTGATCGATATCGGGAATCGGGATCAGCAGGCCGTGGCCGTACATCAGGAGGCTGGTCAGGTGGTGCGGCAACTGGTCGACCGAGGTAGCGGAGAAGCGATTGCGGGTTTTCAGCTGACCCAGAAAGTAGTTGCTATGGGTCATCAGCCCGTAGTTGTGCACGCTGGGATTGCCCTGATACACGGCCACGGCGTTCTGTCCATGCTCGGACTGGATCGTGCTCAGGCGCTCGGCCACCAGATCGAAGGCCTCGTCCCAGCCGATGGCCTGCCACTGCTCGCCGATGCGGCGCATGGGCTGGCGGATGCGGTCGAGGTCGTTCTGGATGTCCTGCAGTGCCACGGCCTTGGGGCAGATATGGCCACGGCTGAAGCTGTCCTGGGCATCGCCCTTGATCGAGCGAATCTGCGTGCTGCCGTCAGCTTGAGCTTCGGTTTCGATGGCGAGTCCACAGATGGCTTCGCACAGATGGCACGCACGGTAATGAAGGGACTTGGTCATGGCCTGGCCTCTTGTTCTGATCCGAGACGACCGGTCAGGTCGCAGGTCATGAACTATGGGCCGAGCGCGGAGACGACGCCAGCAGCGTTCGTCTCATGAATCGACAGGCATCAAGCCTTCCGATTCATGCGAGGAACGTACAACGGTCCAGGCGCTGCCGTCTTCGATATCGCGGGCGCCAAAGCTTTGGCAAAAAGGCTTGCAAAACAGGATTCTGCAAGCCTGAGGGCGGCAATTTGCGCCGTCTCGTCATTTCCTTATAAGATCGCGCCTTCCCCTGTTTCGTCGCACCCTGCGGCCTCCTGCCGCAAGCTCTGCTGTTTTTGTCGGTTTTATCCCCCGACTGCGGGCTTGCGAACTGTAGTGATAAAGGTAGTTAACGATGAGCGTCAGACACTTTCTCTCGATGATGGATTACACACCGGACGAACTGGTGGGACTGATCCGCCGAGGCATCGAGCTGAAGAATCTGCGCAACCGTGGCGTACTTTTCGAGCCGCTGAAGAATCGCGTGCTGGGCATGATCTTCGAGAAGGCCTCGACTCGCACCCGCTTGTCCTTCGAAGCAGGCATGATCCAACTCGGTGGCCAGGCCATCTTCCTCTCGCCGCGCGACACCCAACTGGGCCGTGGCGAGCCGATTGGCGATGCTGCCATCGTCATGTCGAGCATGCTCGACGCGGTGATGATCCGCACCTTCGCCCACAGCAACCTCACCGAGTTCGCCGCCAAGTCCAAGGTACCGGTAATCAACGGCCTGTCCGACGATCTGCACCCCTGCCAGTTGCTGGCCGACATGCAGACCTTCCTCGAACACCGCGGCAGCATCGCCGGCAAGACGGTGGCCTGGATCGGTGACGGCAACAACATGTGCAACTCCTATATCGAAGCGGCGATACAGTTCGACTTCCAGCTGAAGGTCGCCTGCCCTGCTGGCTACGAGCCAGACGCGCGCTTTCTGGCCCAGGCCGGCGAGCGCGTGCAGATCGTGCGCAACCCGCGAGAAGCGGTGGCCGGCGCCCATCTGGTGAGCACCGACGTGTGGGCCTCCATGGGCCAGGAAGACGAAGCCGAGCAGCGCATGGCGTTGTTCCGCCCCTACCAGGTCACCCGCGAGCTGCTCGACGCCGCCGCCGAAGACGTGCTGTTCATGCATTGCCTGCCGGCGCACCGTGGCGAAGAAATCAGCTTCGACCTGCTCGACGACCCGCGCTCGGTTGCCTGGGATCAAGCCGAGAACCGCCTGCACGCACAGAAGGCGCTGCTGGAAATGCTGGTCGAACCGGCGTACCACCACGCATGAGCCAGCCTCTGCTGCAGCTACGCGGGCTGAACTGCGGCTACCACGCCCACAAGGTGGTGCAGGATCTCGACCTGCACCTCAACCCTGGCGACATCGGCTGCCTGCTCGGTCCATCGGGCTGCGGCAAGACCACCACGCTGCGCGCCATTGCCGGTTTCGAGCCAGTGCTCGAAGGTGAGATAGAACTCGACGGCGAGGTGATCTCCCGCGCCGGCTTTACCCTGGCACCGGAGAAGCGCCAGATCGGCATGGTGTTTCAGGACTATGCCCTGTTCCCCCACCTGAGCGTGGCGGAGAACGTCGCCTTTGGCATTCGCAAGCACGCCAATGCCGAGCGCATCACCCAGGAGCTGCTGGAGCTGGTCAAGCTCGGGCACCTGGCCAAACGTTACCCCCACGAACTGTCCGGCGGCCAGCAGCAACGCGTGGCTCTGGCCCGCGCCCTGGCTACCGAACCGCAGCTGCTGCTGCTCGACGAGCCTTTCTCCAACCTCGATGGCGAGCTGCGCAGGCGCCTCAGCCATGAGGTGCGCGATATCCTCAAGGCCCGTGGCACCAGCGCCATTCTGGTCACTCACGATCAGGAAGAAGCCTTCGCCGTCAGCGATCACGTCGGCGTGTTCAAGGATGGCCGCCTGGAGCAGTGGGACACACCGTTCAACCTCTATCACGAGCCGCTGACGCCTTTCGTCGCCAGCTTCATCGGTCAGGGTTACTTCATTCGCGGCCAGTTGCTCGGCCCGGAAACGGTGCAGACCGAACTCGGCATGATTCGCGGCAACCGCGCCTATACCTGGGCTCAGGGCAGCGCGGTGGACGTATTGCTGCGCCCGGACGACATCGTCCCGGACGAGCACAGCGAACTGAAGGCGCGCATCGTCGGCAAGACCTTCCTCGGCGCTGCGACGCTCTACCGCCTGCAACTGCCGACCGGCAGTCAGTTGGAATCAATCTTCCCCAGCCATGCCGATCACCAGCCAGGCGACGAGGTGGGCATCCGCGTCGCCGCCGATCACCTGGTGGCCTTCCCGGCTCTCGGCAGCGTCGCCGCGCAATTGCAACTCAGCGACTCCGGTGGCGTGCGCCGGGTCAGCAGCAACTGATCAGAGCATCAGCTGGCCACTGGCGATATGCCGCGCGTGGCCAGCGATCTTCACCCGCTCGCCCTCCAGACGACAGAGCAACTCACCACCACGCGCCGAACACTGGAAGGCACTGAGCGTGTTGCGGCCCAGACGCTCGACCCAATAGGGCACAAGCATGCAGTGCGTCGAGCCGGTCACCGGGTCTTCATCGATACCAATGCTCGGCGCGAAGTAGCGCGAGACGAAGTCGTGCCGCTCGCCTGTGCCGGTGATCAGCACACCCAGGCCCGGCAGTGCGGCCAGCGCCGGCAAATCAGCGGTGAAGCAGCGCACCTGCGCCTCGGACGCCAGCACCACCATCAGTTCCTGCACGCTGCCATCGGCATTCAGCAGAGCCAGAACCTGCTGCGCGGGCTGCCCCAGCGCGCGCTCGACGTCGGCCTGTAGCGACGCCGCCACCGGCAACACCGGGCGCACTGGGAAATCCAGCTGCAGACGCTCACCCTGCCGGGTGACCTGCAGCGCTCCGGACAAGCAGGTGAAATCCAGCACCTCGGCCGGTTCCTGATATATGTCGAACAGCACTTTGGCCGCCGCCAGGGTGGCATGCCCACAGAGCGGCACCTCGCTGACTGGGGTGAACCAGCGGATATGCCAGGCACCGCTCTCTTTCACCACGAATGCGGTCTCGGCCAGGTTGTGCTCGGCAGCGATGCGCTGCATCAGGGCATCGTCGAGCCAGGCATTCAGGCGATAGACCATGGCGGGATTGCCCGCGAACGGCTGATCGGTAAAGGCGTCAACTTGATGGAATTCGAGAGGCATGCTGCATTCCTGGCCAGATGAGAGCCGCCAGCATGCCTGCGCAGGGTAAGCCGCAACAGATACAGTTCCTGTTTTCCAGATGCTCTGAGAGCATCGCGGCTAAAGCCGCTCCTACGATCCTGGGGTGCTTCTGGGCTCGCTGCGCACCCGTTTCACCGCATCCAGCCAACCGGCGTAGAGGCGCTCGCGATGCGCCTCGTTCATCCTCGGCTCGAAACGCTGCTGCCGATGCCAGTGGCTGGCGATGGCATTGAGGTCCTGGTACAGGCCGAGCTTCAGCCCCGCCAGGTAGGCGACACCGAGCGCCGTAGTCTCGGTGACCTCGGGGCGCTCGACACTGACGCCAAGAATGTCGGCGAGAAATTGCATGACCCAGTTGTTCTCCACCATGCCACCGTCGACACGTAGCGCGCTCGGCGCCGCAGCACCATCCTGGCGCATGGCTTCGAGCAGGTCGCGGGTCTGGTAGCACACCGATTGCAGACCGGCGGTGACGACCTCCTTGATCCCGGTGTCGCGGGTCAGGCCAAAGATGGCACCACGTGCCTTGGGGTCCCAATACGGTGCGCCCAGACCGGTGAAAGCCGGCACCAGATAGACGCCGCAGGCTTCGCCGGTTGCCTCGGCCAACGCCTCGCTCTCGCGCGCATGGCTGATCAGCTTGATACCGTCACGCAGCCACTGCACCGCCGCGCCCGCGACGAAGATACTGCCCTCCACCGCGTAGGTGACCTTGCCATTAAGGCGATAGCCGACCGTGGTCAGCAGACGGTTCTTCGAACTCACCGGCTGATCGCCAGTGTTCTGGATCATGAAACAGCCAGTACCGTAGGTGCTCTTGACCATGCCCGGCTCGAAGCAGGCCTGGCCGATCAGGGCCGCCTGCTGGTCACCGGCCATGCCCAGCACCGGAATGCTGGCGCCGAGCAGCACGCTGTCGGTGTGACCGAACTCGGCGGCACAATCGAGCACCTCGGGCAGCAGGCTGGCCGGGATCTCGAACAGCTTGAGCAGCTCTTCGTCCCACTGTTGGGTATGGATGTTGAACATCAGCGTGCGCGAGGCGTTGCTGGCGTCGGTGCGGTGCACCTTGCCATCGGTCAGACGCCACAACAGGAAGCTGTCGACGGTACCGAAGCGCAGCTCACCGCGCTCGGCCCGCTCACGAGCGCCCGGCACGTTATGCAGAATCCAGCGCAGCTTGGTGGCGGAGAAATACGGATCGATCAGCAGGCCGGTCTTGGCCGAGACCTCCGCCTCGTGGCCTTGCTCCTTGAGTCCGGCGCAATAGTCGGCGGTACGCCGATCCTGCCAGACGATAGCCGGATGGATAGGCGTACCACTGACGGCATCCCACACCAAGGTGGTTTCGCGCTGGTTGGTGATGCCGATGGCGGCAATCGCTTGCGGCTGCAAGCTGCTGCTGGCGATGGCATCGCGGCAAACCTGGAGCGTGGAGGACCATATCTCCTCACCGTCGTGCTCGACCCAGCCATCCTGCGGGAAGTACTGCTTGAACTCCTGCTGGGCACGTGCAACCGGCAAGCCCTGGGCACTGAAGATGATGGCGCGGGAGCTGGTGGTGCCCTGGTCGATGGCTAGCAGGTATTGGGTCATGCAAGGTTCCTTGTTGTTATCACTGCAGTTGACGGCAGACTGGCTTATTTTGCTGGCGAGCATACTGCTCGCTTCAGGCTTTGCCGATAGCGGCGAACTGCCCCTGGGTATGCTGCGCCAGGGTCTCGGCCGAGAGTTCCAGCTCCAGCCCGCGCCGGCCGCCGCTGACGTGAATGGTTGGATGCCGACGTGCCGATTCGTCAATAAAGGTGCGCAAGCGTTTCTTCTGACCCAGCGGGCTGATGCCGCCGACCAGATAACCAGTGGCGCGCTGCGCGGCAGTCGGGTCGGCCATGTCGGCCTTCTTCGCGCCAGCCGCTGCAGCCAGCGCCTTGAGATCGAGACTGCCGACGACCGGCACCACCGCCACCAGAAGCTCGCCTTTCTCGGTCACCGCGAGCAGCGTCTTGAACACGCACTCGGGCGCCAGGCCGAGCTTTTCCGCCGCTTCCAGCCCGTAGGACGGCGCCTTGGGATCGTGCTGGTAGCTGTGCACGCGGTGTTCGGCCTTGGCCTTTTTCAACAGATCGATTGCGGGAGTCATGTTCGAATGTGAAAACGCTGTGAAAGATGCCCTACATTAACAGGCCGAAATCCTCCGCATCTACAGCCTATAATGGGTGACCATCACAGGAAGCGCTCATGAATCTCGCTCCCCGCCAGCACGACATCCTCAACCTCGCCCGCGACCGTGGCTACGTCAGCATCGATGAACTGGCTCAAGCCTTCGCCGTTACCCCACAGACCATTCGCCGCGACATCAACCTGTTGGCCGAGCACGGCCTGTTGCGTCGTACCCATGGCGGCGCGGCGTGCGAATCATCGAGCATTCAGAACACCGCCTATGGCATGCGCGCCGGGCAGATGCGCGAAGAAAAACAGCGTATCGCCGAAGCCGTGGCGGCGCAGATTCCCGATCACGCCTCACTGTTCATCAATATCGGCACCACCACCGAGGCCATCGCTCGAGAGCTGCAGAGTCACAAGGGCCTGAAGATCATCACCAACAACCTGCACGTCGCCGCGCAACTCAGCGCCAAGGCCGACTTCGAGGTCCTGGTGGCCGGCGGTACGGTGCGCAGCGACGGCGGTATCGTCGGCCAGGCGGCGGTGGATTTCATCCAGCAGTTCAAGGTCGACTACGCCATCGTCGGCATCAGCGGCATCGACGACGACGGCAGCCTGCTCGACTTCGACTATCAGGAAGTACGCGTTTCCCAGGCCATCATCGACAACGCGCGGCAGGTTTTCCTCGCCGCCGACTCCAGCAAGTTCGGCCGCAACGCCGTGGTACGCCTGGGCTCAATCGCCCTGGTCGACCGCGTCTTTACCGATAGCGCACCTTCAGCCGCCATCACCCGCCTGCTGCACAGCCACAAGGTCCAGCTCGACCTGGTCTGAGTGCGCACTTTCTCGTAGGGCGGGTGTAACCCGCCAAAGCACCCATCACGGTTTACCCCTGCACCCATCCGTTCAATACCGCTCGGCGCGCAATCGCGGGCCGGGGTAGCGAAGCTGCGCATCTTCGTCTAGCATATTTTCGAAAGTGAACATAACCACATTCGAATCCAACAGCCGAGCGTGCCACATGCCCCACGACCAGTTCGCCAGCCCCGTTGCGGAAGTCTATGATCTCGCCGTCGTTGGCGGCGGTATCAATGGTGTGGGCATCGCAGCCGATGCAGCTGGTCGTGGCTTGTCCGTGTTCCTTTGCGAAAAGGACGACTTGGCCAGCCACACTTCCTCGGCCAGCAGCAAGCTGATCCATGGCGGCTTGCGCTACCTGGAGCACCACGAATTCCGCCTGGTACGTGAGGCCCTGGCCGAGCGCGAAGTGTTGCTGGCCAAGGCGCCGCATATCGTCAAACCGATGCGCTTCGTTCTGCCGCACCGCCCACACCTGCGTCCGGCCTGGATGATCCGCGCCGGCCTGTTCCTCTACGACCACCTGGGCAAGCGCAAGCGCCTGCCGGCTTCGCGCGGCGTGCGCTTCGGCGCCGGTAGCCCGTTGAAAGCGGAGATCAGCCGCGGTTTCGAATATTCCGACTGCTGGGTGGACGATGCTCGCCTGGTGGTGCTCAACGCCATGGCCGCGCGGGAAAAAGGCGCGCACATCCACACGCGCACTCGCTGCGTCAGTGCGCGGCGGAGTAAGGGTCTGTGGCATATCCACCTGGAGCGCAGCGATGGCAGCCTGCTGTCTATTCGCGCCCGCGCTCTGGTCAACGCCGCCGGCCCCTGGGTCGCGCGCTTCATCCGTGAAGACCTCAAGCAGCAATCGCCGTACGGCATTCGCCTGATCCAGGGCAGCCATATCGTCGTGCCGCGCCTGTATGACGGTGAGCAGGCCTACATCCTGCAGAACGAAGACCGTCGCATTGTCTTCGCCATTCCTTATCTGGAGCGCTTCACCCTGATCGGCACTACTGATCGCGAATATCAGGGCGACCCCGCCCAGGTGACGATCACCGCCGAGGAAACCGACTATCTGCTCAAGGTGGTCAATGATCACTTCAAGCAACAGCTCAGTCGCGACGATGTCCTGCACAGCTTCGCGGGCGTGCGCCCACTGTGCGATGACGAATCCGATGAGCCGTCGGCCATTACCCGCGACTACACCCTTTCGCTCTCCGGCGCGCCGGGCGAGGCGCCGCTACTTTCAGTCTTCGGCGGTAAGCTGACCACCTATCGCAAGCTGGCCGAATCCGCCATGCATGAACTGGCCGCGCATTTCACCAACCTGGGGCCGAGCTGGACAGCCACCGCCCCGCTCCCCGGTGGCGAGGATCTGCAAGGCCAGAGCGCCCTGGTCGAAGCGCTCTGCGAACGCTATGGCTGGCTACCCACCAGCCTGGCCAGACGCTGGGCTACCAGCTATGGCAGCCGTACCTGGCGCCTGCTCGACGGCGTACACAACCTTACCGACCTCGGCGAACATCTCGGTGCCGGGCTTTACACCCGCGAAGTGGAATACCTGCGCCGTGAAGAATGGGCGCGCAGCAGTGCCGACATTCTCTGGCGGCGCAGCAAACTGGGCCTGTTCATGACCCCGGCGCAGCAGGCCCGCCTCCAGGACTACCTGAACAGCCGCGACCCGCATTCGGCTTACGCTGCCTGAATTCTGCGTGCCCCATGCCCCGCTCTGCGGGGCTTTTTTATGGGCACGGAAAAATAAAATATCGGGGTTACTTCCCCGTTTCAGTCAGCGTAGAACTTTCAGCAACTTTTTTATTGCATTGATTCAATAACTTGGCGTCATGATGCGGAATAAAAACATTCTTATTCAGTTTTATTTTTACTTATGTTTCAACCACTTAAGTTTGACATAAGGGAGAACCAGGCCGAAAATCCGAGGTCATCACGGTCATTGAAGCAGCAGGAGCGGTCATGAAAGGCGACAAGAAGGTCATTCAACACCTGAACAAGATTCTTGGTAACGAACTGGTCGCCATCAACCAGTACTTCCTGCATGCGCGCATGTACGAAGATTGGGGCCTGAAGAAACTCGGCGAGCACGAGTACCACGAGTCCATCGACGAGATGAAGCATGCCGACAAGCTGATCAAGCGCATTCTCTTCCTCGAAGGTATTCCCAACCTGCAGGACCTGGGCAAGATCCTGATCGGTGAAAACACCAAGGAAATGCTCGAGTGCGACCTGAAGATCGAGCACAAGGCCCACGGTGACCTGAAGGCCGCCATCGCCTATTGCGAGAGCATCGGTGACTACGCCAGCCGCGAACTGCTCGAAGAAATCCTCTGCTCCGAAGAGGATCATATCGACTGGCTGGAAACCCAGCTCAGCCTGATCGAAGCCGTCGGCCTGCAGAACTACCTGCAATCGCAGATGGACGAATAAGTCCGATCCGCTCGACAAAAAACGGGAGCCACTGGCTCCCGTTTTTTATTGCTATGAAGAATCTCGTGGAAGGGACTCAAGCCGCGATAGCAAGTCGCCGCTGAAGCGCCTCCCACAACTTACTGCGCCTCGTTTTCCTTGACCCGGAACCACGCCGCATACAGCGCCGGCAGGAACAATAGGGTCAATGCCGTGGCCACCACCAGCCCGCCCATGATCGCTACCGCCATCGGCCCGAAAAACACGCTGCGCGACAGCGGAATCATCGCCAACACCGCCGCCAGTGCAGTGAGCACGATAGGACGGAAACGGCGCACCGTGGCCTCGATAACGGCGTGCCAACGATCCAGACCGTGGCTGATGTCCTGCTCGATCTGATCGACCAGGATCACCGAGTTACGCATGATCATCCCGGCCAGGGCGATGGTGCCGAGCATGGCAACGAAGCCGAACGGCTGGCGGAAGATCAGCAGGAACAGGGTGACGCCGATCAGGCCAAGTGGCGCGGTGAGAAACACCATCGCCGAGCGCGAGAAGCTTTTCAGCTGCAGCATCAGCAGCGTCAGCACCACCACGATGAACAGCGGGATACCGGCGTTCACCGATTTCTGTCCGCGTTGCGAGTCCTCCACCGTGCCGCCGACCTCCAGCAGATAACCCGCAGGCAGTTCCGCGCGGATCGGGTCCAGCGTCGGCAGGATCTGCTGGGTCAGACTGGCCGGCTGCTGCTTGCCATAGACGTCGGCACGCACGGTGACGTTGGGCAGGCGATTGCGGTGCCAGATGATGCCTTCCTCGAAGCCGTATTCCAGGGTTGCCACCTGCGACAGCGCCACACTGCGGCCGCTGTCAGTCGGCACCGCCAGACTCGGCAACAGACTCAGCGCCTTGCGCTCCTGCGGTGTACCACGCTGGAGAATCTCGATCAGCTCATTGCCCTCACGGTACTGGCTGACGCTGGTGCCGGACAGCGAGCCTTGCAGGAAGCGCGACAGCTCGGCGGTGTTGACCCCCAGGGCACGGGCGCGATCCTGATCGATATTGAGGATCACCACCTTGCTCGGCTCCTCCCAGTCCAGGTGCACATTCACCACATGCGGGTTCTCGCGCACCTTGTCCGCCACCTGACGGGCCAGCGCGCGCACCTCGGCGATGTGCTCACCGCTGACGCGAAACTGAATCGGGTAACCCACGGGCGGCCCGTTCTCCAGGCGGCTGACGCGACTGCGCAGGGTCGGGAACTCGTCGTTCATCACCTTGATCAGCCAACCACGCAGGCGTTCGCGCTCTTCGATGCTTTTGGCCAGTACCACGAACTGTGCAAAGCTTGCCGCCGGCAATTGTTGATCCAGCGGCAGATAGAAACGCGGTGAGCCGGTGCCAACATAGGCCACGTAGTTGTCGATGCCGGGCTGCTCCTTGAGCAGCTTCTCCAGACGATGCACTTCGGCCTCGGTGGCGCTCAGCGAGGCGCCCTCCTCCAGCTTGATGTCGACCATCAGCTCCAGGCGCCCGGAGGCCGGGAAGAACTGTTGCGGCACGAAGCGAAACAGCAGCACAGAGGCGACGAACAACGCAACGGTCAGCAGGATCACGATGCCGCGACGACGCACGCACCATTGCACCGTGGCGCGAACACGGCGGTAGAACGGCGTCGAATAAGGGTCATGACCGCCTGCGCTGCCACCGTGTTTCGCCGCATGCAGTTTGGCCAGATCGGGCAGCAGCTTGTCGCCCAGATAGGGCACGAACATCACCGCCGCGATCCATGAGGCGATCAGCGAAATGGCCACCACCTGGAAGATCGACCGGGTGTACTCACCCGTACCGGACTGCGCGGTGGCGATGGGCAGGAACCCGGCCGCGGTAATCAGCGTGCCGGTGAGCATCGGAAAGGCGGTGCTGGTCCAGGCGAAGCTGGCCGCCTTGAAGCGGTCGTAGCCCTGCTCCATCTTGATCGCCATCATCTCCACCGCAATGATCGCGTCGTCCACCAGCAGGCCGAGGCCGAGCACCAGCGCACCGAGAGAAATCTTGTGCAGGCCTATCCCCAAGTAATACATGGCGGCGAAGGTCATCGCCAACACCAGCGGGATCACCAGCGCCACCACCAGGCCGGTGCGCAGACCGAGGGAGAAAAAGCTGACCGCGAGCACGATCACCAACGCCTCCACCAGCACCTTGACGAACTCGCCCACGCCGGTTTTCACCGCTGCCGGCTGATCCGACACCTTGCGCAGCTCCATGCCCAGCGGCAGCGTCTGTTGCAGACGGGCGAACTCGTCTTCCAATGCCTTGCCCAGCACCAGGATATCGCCGCCGTCCTTCATCGATACGGCAATGCCCAGGGCGTCCTCGCCCATGAAGCGCATGCGCGGCGCGGGTGGGTCGTTGAAACCGCGCTTGACCTCGGCCACGTCGGCGATGCGGAAGGTACGATCGGCGACGCGAATGGGAAAATCGCGAATTTCCTCCACCGATTCGAAGCGCCCGGTCACGCGTAGTTGAATACGCTCGCTGGCGGTTTCGAAGAAACCGGCAGCCGCCACCGCATTCTGCGCCTCCAGCGCCTGCTGCACGGCGGACAATGGCAGACCGAGGGTCGCCAGCTTGGTATTGGACAGTTCGATCCAGATCTTCTCGTCCTGCAGCCCCACCAGCTCGACCTTGCCCACATCCTTGACCCGCTGCAGCTGCAACTGCAGGCGGTCGGCGTAGTCCTTGAGCACGGCATAGTCGAAACCGTTGCCAGTCAGCGCATAAATATTGCCGAAGGTGGTGCCGAACTCGTCGTTGAAGAACGGCCCCTGGATGCCGGGCGGCAGCGTGTGGCGAATGTCGCTGATCTTCTTGCGCACCTGATACCACAGCTCGGGAATCTCCGAGCTGCGCATGGAGTCGCGTGCCATGAAGGTCACTTGCGACTCGCCCGGACGGGAGAAACTGGTGATGCGCTCGTACTCACCGGTCTCCATCAGCTTCTTCTCGATGCGCTCGGTGACCTGGCGCGATACCTCTTCGGCGCTGGCGCCCGGCCAGTTGGTGCGGATCACCATAGCCTTGAAGGTGAACGGCGGGTCTTCGCTCTGCCCCAGCTTGGTGTAGGACAGCGCCCCCACCACGGCGAACAGCAGCATGATGTAGAGAACGATCTGGCGGTTACGTAGCGCCCAGGCAGACAGGTTGAAGCTCATGCGGGCTTACTCCTTGGCGGCCAGTTCGACGTTGCGATTGTCCCGATCGACCGGGCGTACCTGCTGGCCTTCGCGAAGAATCTGCACCCCGGCGGCGACTACCCAATCGGAAGCGGCGAGCCCCTCCAGCACCGGAACCCGGTCATCACCATAAGCGCCGACGCGCACCGGGCGGCGTTGCACAGTGTGCTCCTTGGGGTCCACGACCCAGACGAACGCCTGGTCCTGCTCGGCGCTGAGTGCCGACAGCGGCACCGCCAGCGGTACCTCGCCATTGCTGGCGATGAATACCCGCGCGCTCTGCCCCAACTCAGCCGGCACCTTGCCTTCGGTGAACGCGACACGGGCGGCGAAAGTGCGCGACTGCGGATCGGCCGCCGGCGCCATCTCGCGGATGCGTCCGGGGAAACGCTGATCGGGCTGCGACCAGAGTTCCACCTCGACCACCTGACCAATCTCGAAACGACCAAAGCTCTGCTCCGGCAGGCTGATCGACACCTCACGCTCACCATCGGCAGCCAGAGTGAACACCGTCTGACCGGCCGCCACCACCTGCCCCACTTCGACCGCACGACGGGCGATCACGCCATCCTGCGAGGCCCGCAGCACGGCATAATCGGTCTGATTGCGGGCCACGTCGTACTCGGCCTTGACCTGTTTCAGACGCGCTTCGCCAGCACGGTACTGGTTCTCGACGTTGTCGAACTGCGAGCGGCTGACCAGATTGCGCCCAAGCAACGCCTTGTAGCGCTCACGCTCGGCGCGCACGGTCTGCAGGTTGGCCTCGGCGGCCGCCATCTGCGCACGGATGGCTTCCAGCTGCAAACGCACGTCCTGCGGGTCCAGTTCGGCCAGTGGCTGATCCTTCTTCACCCGGTCGCCGACATCCACCATGCGCTTGCTCACCTTGCCGGCGATACGGAAGGCCAGCTCCGGCTCGTAACGTGCACGCACCTCGCCCGGATAGCTGTCGACCAGCGCTGTAGCCGGCTGCGGCTGCACCACCATGGCAGGACGGATCGGTTGCTCCGCCTGTTCACCGTTACCGCAGGCAGACAGCAGGAAGACGAGACCCAGAGAAGCAACAAGCGGGAGAACATGGCGAGACATGTGTAAGACCTTTCAGAGAAGGTTTGGAATATTTGTACTGGCGGGTATAGTAAAAATAGCAAACTCACCAGTCCAGTATTAAAATCCGCCAATGCCTGACAAGTTGTTACAACCTTCCGGCCCCGGCCGACCAAAGGATCCCGCCAAACGTCGTGCCATCCTCGAGGCGGCCAAGAGCCTGTTCCTGCGTAATGGTTACGACGGCAGCAGCATGGACGCCATCGCCGCCGAGGCTGGGGTTTCCAAGCTCACGGTGTACAGCCATTTCACCGACAAGGAGACCCTGTTTTCTGCGGCGATCAAGGCCAAGTGCGAGGAGCAGCTTCCCGAACTGCTGTTCGAACTGCCGGATAACGTGCCGCTGGAAAGCCAGCTCCTGGAAATCGCGCGTGGCTTCCTGGCGCTGGTCAACAGTCGCGAATCGGTAGAAATGCACCGGATGATGGTGAACCTGGCCAGCCAGGGCTCGAAGCTGTCGCAGATGTTCTACGAAGCCGGCCCGAAACGGGTGCAGGATGAGATGGAAGTGCTACTGCGCAAGGCCGCCAAGCGCGGTCTGCTGAGCCTGGATAATCCGCATCTGGCCGCCGATCACTTCTTCAGCCTGCTCAAGGGCGGCGCGCACTTTCGCCTGCTGATCGGTTGTGGCGAGCCGCTGGAAGGTGAAGCCGCCGAGCATCACGTGCAGGACGCCGTGCAACTGTTCCTGCGCGCCTACAGACCCTGACTGCTTACACCTGAGCGCCGGGCTCCAGCTTCTTCTTCGGGTAGATGTCGTAACGGCTGGATTTGCCCTCGAGCACATAGCCCGGCTTGCCACCTTCGATGGCCGGGGCCTTGCGCGGGCGCTTGACCACCACGCGGTGAGTGGCCAGCGCCAGCGCCGCTTCGAGCAACGCCGGCGCATCCAGATCATCACCGACAAACGGGCGGAACAGGCGCATTTCCTTCTTCACCAGCGCACTCTTGTCGCGATGCGGGAACATCGGATCGAGGTAGATCACCTGTGGCGCCTCCCCTTGCCAACTGCGCATCAGCTCGATGGCGTTACCGGTAAGCAGGCGCATGCGCGCCACGATGGGCGCCACATCGAGGTTCAGTGCCGCACGCTGCAGGCCGTCCTCCAGCAACGCCGCCACCAGCGGCTGGCGCTCGATCAGGGTCATCTCGCAGCCCAGGCTGGCCAGCACGAACGAGTCACGCCCCAGCCCCGCAGTCGCGTCGAGAATCCGTGGCCGAATGCCCGACTGCACGCCCACCGCCTTGGCGATCATCTGCCCACTGCCGCCGCCGAACTGGCGCCGATGCGCCGCCGCCCCCTCGACGAAATCCACCCGTACCGGGCCAGGGGCCTTGTCGCCCAGCTCGACCAGTTGCAGCCCGTCATCACCCAGTTGCAGGGCGAACTCGGTCTCGCCATCTTGCCTCAAGCCCAGGCGCGATGCCCATTGAGCGGCCGCTTCGGCGTACTGGGGGTAAAGGGCTTGGATACGGATGCTGGCGTTGTGCCGCTCGTCGGTCATTGGCTCGTTCTGCTCAAAAATCACTCAAAGCACCGGCCACACGGCCGATATCGAAGAAGCGGCATTCTGCCAGACCCGGCCGCCGACAGCCGCATCGAGAGTGAACATGTTCGACGCCCTCTCCGCCCCACGCCCTGGTAGCAGCTCCACCAGCGCTCGTCCTATCGATGACGAACTCGACCGCGCGACGCACGAATCCATCAACTATCAGATTCTGCGCCGCACTCTGGGTATCGAAGACGAGCGGAAACCCGGTGAGATTGCTCGTGAACTGCGGGAAACCACCGAGCCACCTGCGGTGTCCAGCAGCGCCGCCGTGGTCAGCCAGGCGGTAATCGATCAACGCGGCCTGGAGCTGAATGTCAGCCTGGGCCAGGCGCCCCAGCAGGTCGATCCGCTGGTAATGGATATGGCTGGCAACGGCTTCTCCACCAGCGGTCTTGGCCGCCCCGTGCGCTTCGATCTGGATGCCGACGGACGCATGGACTCGATCAGCGTACCCACAGGTGACGACGCGCTACTGGCGCTGGATCGTAACGGCAACGGGCGTATCGACGATGGCCGCGAGCTGTTCGGCGATCAGCATGGCGCTGCCAATGGTTTCGCCGAACTGGCCCGCTTCGACGACAACGACGACGGCCGTATCGATGCAGCCGATGCGGTATTCGACCAGCTGCGCCTGCTGCGTTTCGACAGCCTGGGCCGTCAACACCTGCAAACGCTCGGCGAAGCCGGCGTCAACGCCATCGACCTGCGCGCCCGCGACGTCAGCATCGCCCTGGGCGCTTACGACCAGATCGCCCAGTTGGGCCGCTTCGAGTTCACCGATGGGCGCAGCGGACAGGCGGCCGACCTGCTGTTGGCCAAGCGCTAGGGATGGCGAAGCTTTTTCGTTGCCGTAGGGCGGGTGCAACCCGCCATTGGCGCTATGGCGGGTTGCACCCGCCCTACGGATCGTAAGCGCCTCAGCGACACATCCGCCACATGCCCATATCCACGTGAAAGTGGTCGCGGTGGGCGGCGTTGTATTCCGGACCCAGGGTGACGTTGAAGCTGTCACAGGCCGCTTCCTGCACCAGACGCAGAAAGCGCGCCTTGTCGCCCTGCCCCGGCCAGTCACGCAGCACGCTGATGTGCTGGCCGTCGCGCAGACGGAAGCCGACCATATCCAACGCATTGGCATAGGAATGCTGACTGGGCCGCTGACTGCCGGCAATGCTGCGACAGGCGAAGCTGCCGACATGCTCGACGCGGGTCACCGGCTGGCCGAACACCGCTTGCGCAGCCGGCTGCAAGCCATGTCGCTCGAACAGGGCGAAACTCACCGCCAGCGGGCAGGTGGCCATGAAGCTGCTGCTCAGGCCAACGTTGGCGCCCTGGATGCGCACGGCGTTTTCCACCGGGCAACCCGGATGCGGCGCGCTGTCGGCCAGACGGGTAAAACGCAGCCCGGACGTCGCCAGGGCCAGGTCGCACAACTCGCGATCATCACCCAGACGCCAGAGCTTGAAGGGGGTCAGCAGGTTCGGCGTCTCTCGCACATCCAGCGGCGCCCAGGGGTTGAAACGCGGCGCCACCTCCAGCCAGCCACGCCACAGCGCCACCAGCAGCGCTGCGCCCAGCAGCAGGGAGAGAAACAGCAAACGGCCGATTATCCGTATCAGCATATCCATGCTCCATCAGAGTAAGCCAAGCTGCTCCAGTTCCGGTTCGATCTGCAACACTGGCAGTTCGGGCAAGCCAGGCAGGCGCTGCATCAGCTGCTCATGAAAACGCCGCGCCAGCTGCGGTGCCAGGCGGTTATCCGAGGTATGGGCAAAAACGTAAGGACGCAGCCCCTGCTCGATCCAGCCGGCGACCTTGTCCAGCCAGGGCAGCATGAAGGGGTCGTTAGCCAGCAACTCGGGGTGACCGATGAAGCGCAACTGCGGGCCCTGACTGAACGCGGTAGGCCGAGTCGGCAGGCGCGGCTTCTTGGCTTGCGCATGCAGCACGGCGGGCTCCTGCGAGTCGCAGCTGAACAGCGCGCGCGAATCCAGGCAGATGCGCTCGATACCACGCTCGTGCAGCTGGCGATTGAGCATTCGCTCGGCATCGCCCTTGGCGAAGAATTCCGGGTGGCGCACCTCTATCGCCAGCGGCCAGTCTCCCCACTGCTCGATGAACGCCGCCAGCTCCGCCAACCGCGACGGTCCGAAGCTAGCCGGCAGCTGCAGCCAGTAAGGCGCCACCCGTTCGCCGAGCGGCACCAGCAACTGGCGAAACTGCGTGACCTCATCCAGTTGCTGGCACAGATCCTCGCTATGACTGATGTCTCGCGGCAACTTGGCGCAGAAACGAAAATGCGCCGGCATGACCTGCGCCCAGCGCGCCACCGTTTGCTCGCTGGGCCTGGCATAGAACGTGGTGTTGCCTTCCACCGCGTTGAACACCTCGGTGTAGCGGCTGAGAAACTCGGTTGGCCGGGTATCCTGCGGATACAGCGTGGCGCGCCAGGCAGCTTCGCTCCAGGATGGACAACCAAGGTAATAGGGAAGCGCAGCGCTCATCGATCTATGCGACGGTCCAAGCTGAGGCGTGAGCCACGCCGTGAAACGGGGTTACGCGTAGAGATCGAGGCCGAGCACTTCCTGCGCATCGTACTCGCTGGCGTAAGCGGCGGTGGTGCTGTAGCTGGCCAACGCCTGAGCGGCACGGTTGCTCAACGTAGGCTGTTGATAACCGAGGTCCTGCGAGCGGGTCGGCAGGCTATCGGTGTTACTGCTGCTGGCCTGCACGCGGCGAATCTGCGGTGCCTGCTCCAACCCCTGGCTGCTGGCTGGGGCAGCCGGCTGTTCACGCTGAGCCTCGACCTCCCGCTGCGCCTCGCGATAGGGCGTGACCGCAGTCCCCGAACGGGGGCCACGATCTGGCGAGTAGGAAGGTAGGTAACCGTCGATCCGCATCTAGGGCTGCTCGGTGGGCTCGGCTGAACAAGGGACAGTGCTGGCAATGTAGCGGCGGGCTGCGTCCTTGGCAAATGCCGAAGAAATCCTGACGCCAAGCATCCGACCAGTTGTCATGCCGGCGGTGCTTTCGGCGTGGCGACCTGGTCACGCAGGTACACCGGCTGCGCCTGATCGGCCGGCAACGCCTCGCCACGGGCCCAGGCAAAACGGGCCAGAGTCAGCAGGTCTTCGGCGTGCGGCAGCATGCTGCCATCCATGCTCACAGGTGTGAGGGCGATACGTGCGGCGAAGGTGCCCCAACCGGTACCGGCGCCGAACCACTCACCATCGCTGCCACGCGGCGCCTCGGCATGCTCCGGCGGCAACACCGCCTCCTGACCGAGCAGACGCATCTCGCCGGCTTCGGCGCGGTAGCAGCCCCAATAGACTTCGTCCATGCGCGCGTCGATGGCGGCTGCGACCTGAGTCGCGCCCTGCTCACGCAGCGCACGCTGGGCCAACACGGCCAGATTGGAAACCGGCAGCACTGGACGATCCAGGGCAAAGGCCAGGCCCTGCACCACGCCGATGGCGATGCGCACACCGGTGAACGCACCAGGGCCACGGCCGAAAGCAATGGCATCCAGCGCCGATGCGGCGATACCCGCCTCACCCAGCAGTTGCTGAATCATCGGCAACAGGCGCTGCGCGTGCATGCGCGGGGCGACTTCGTAGTGACTGAGCACGCGACCATCATGCAGCAGTGCGACGGAGCAGGCTTCGGTAGCGGTATCGAGGGCCAGGAGAGTGGTCATTGCATTCGGACAGCTGAAGAAAAAAGAGCCGGCATTAGACCGGCTCGACAACATTTTTTCCAGCGCCATGACGGCGCCTGGCTCGCGCAGAGCGACCGACGGAGATCAGCGCCGCCTTACCAGGGCTCGACTACCGGCTCGGCCTCCCAGCCTTTAAGCGGCGCCTTGGACCAGGTGCCGTAGCCGGCATTGGGGAACACGATCCACTCGACGCCCCACTTGCCGGACTCTTCGGCAACGGTATTGCGCTGTGCGTCGAGCGGTGTCTTGCGAAAACGCGCGTCGAAATCATGCAGCGTGTCACCCAGCAGCATGATGATCTGATGATCGGCGCTGACGATGGCGCGGCGCTCGACCTTGGGCGGTCCGAGCAGCAGCACGCTCTCCTCCGATACCTGCGGCAGGCCCAGCTTGTTCAGGGTGGCCAGGGTGTACTTCTTCTGCTCGTCGGCGCGGTCGGAGATGTAGCGAATGGTCACGCCGAGCTTGTCGGCGTGCTCGAGGAATTTCTTCGCACCGGGGATCAGTTCGGGGGTGCCGTCACGCTCCCAGGGCAGCCAGGTATCCCAGGCGTCGTACTGGTGACAGTTGGCCAGATCGCGCGCCAGCAGCGCGCTGTTGTCGATCACGGTTTCATCGAGGTCGGTGACAATGGCCAGCTTCGATGGATCCTTCGCCGCCGCCACGGCCTTGTCGAGCTTCTCCGTGGCGATGTTGTAGGCCTGCAACTGCAGGGCCTGGATTTCCGCCGACTGCTGCTGAAAGCGCAGGCCCATGGTGAACTCGGCGACGGAACAATCCGTCGCGGTGTCGGCAAATGCCAGCGGAGTGGCCAGCAGCGATACCGCAAGGCCCAGCCAGATGCGTTTCTCGGTCATTGAATGCCCTCTTCCTTATAGGTTATCGACACGCCCCGGCGCAGACCGGAGGCTGCATCGTCGATACTAGCCGGCATGCATTGCACGGCCATGCTTGAGAGCGACCTGAACGTATCAGGTTCCATAAACGAACAAGGCCCCTTGCGGGGCCTTGCTGCGATGACAACGGGCGATCTGGACTCAGTCCAGAGCCGCCAGGGTCTTTGCGGTGATCTCTTCGACGCTGCCGACACCCGGAATATGGCTGTATTTCGGGGTACCGGATGCAGCGGAGAGTTTCTGATAGAAGTCCACCAGCGGCTTGGTCTGCGAGTGGTAGACGGACAGGCGATGACGCACGGTTTCTTCCTTGTCGTCTTCGCGCTGAACCAGCTCTTCACCGCTGATGTCGTCCTTGCCGGCAACCTTCGGTGGGTTGTACTCGGTGTGGTAGACGCGGCCGGAAGCCGGGTGAACACGGCGGCCGGACAGACGCTTGACGATCTCCTCGTCCTCAACGGCGATTTCAACCACGTGATCCAGCGCGACGCCAGCATCACGCAGCGCTTCGGCTTGCGGAATGGTGCGCGGGAAACCGTCGAACAAAAAGCCATTGGCACAATCGGCCTGAGCGATGCGCTCCTTGACCAGATTGATGATCAGGTCGTCGGAGACCAGGCCACCGGCATCCATAACGCTCTTGGCCTTCAGGCCGAGCTCGGTGCCAGCCTTGACCGCAGCACGCAGCATGTCGCCAGTGGAGATTTGCGGAATGCCGAATTTCTCGGTGATGTAGCGAGCCTGGGTACCTTTGCCGGCACCGGGCGCCCCCAGCAGAATCACGCGCATCGATGTGCTCCTCAAGAGTTATGTAGTAATCGGTCGGACTCGCCTCGTGGGGCCAATCTCTTGAATGTAGTGCGGCAGCCGTAGCGGCCAAAAGGCTGCTCAAGATACACAGCGCACCCCAGGCGCACAAGCCGCCAAAAGTCGGATAAAAACCCTCCTCGCGACGGCCTGGACCTGCTTCGCGGCGCAGCTCAGGCAGCTGTCCGCCAGCGCACTGCCGCCCTCAGCCGGTGTTGCGCAAGCCCGCTGCAATACCCGCCACGCTGACCAGCAGCGCCTGCTCCAAAGGGCTCTCCGGCGCCTGTTCACGTTGCCGGCAGCGCGCCAGCAGCTCGGCCTGCAACAGATGCAGCGGGTCGAGGTAGGTGTTGCGCACGCTGATCGATTCCAGGGTTTCCTGATTATGTGCGAGCAGGCGCGACTGGCCAGTCAGTTCCAGCACGGCAGCGCACGCCTGCGACAATAGGTCGCGTAACTGCGCACCCAGCGCCTGCAGCGACGGTTCGACTAGGCGCTCGTCATACAGGGCAGCGATATTGGCGTCCGCTTTGGTCAGGACCATTTCCAGCATGTCGATGCGGGTACGAAAGAACGGCCATTGTTCGCGCATGCTTTTCAGCAGCTCAGCATCACCGCCTTGCAGGGCTTGTCCCAGGGCCTGCTCCCAGCCGAGCCAGGCCGGCAGCATCAGTCGCGTCTGGGTCCAGGCGAAGATCCACGGGATCGCCCGCAGGCTCTCCACACCGCCTTCGCGCCGCTTGGCCGGGCGACTACCCAGCGGCAAGCGGCCGAGCTCCTGCTCCGGCGTGGCCTGGCGGAAATACTCGACGAACTGTGGATGCTCGCGCACCACGCCGCGATAGGCCTTCACGCCGACGTCGGCAAGGCGGTCCATCATCGCCCGCCAGCTTGGCTCTGGCGCCGGTGGCGGCAGCAGCGTGGCCTCCAGCACTGCAGCCAGATAGAGGTTGAGGTTCTGCTCGGCGATATCCGGCAGGCCGAACTTGAAACGGATCATTTCCCCCTGCTCGGTGGTGCGGAAGCGCCCCGCCACCGAGCCCGGCGGTTGCGACAGAATGGCTGCATGAGCGGGGCCACCGCCACGGCCAACGGTACCACCGCGACCGTGGAACAGCAGCAGTTCGACCTGGCGCTCGCGACACAGGCGCACCAGTTCCTCCTGGGCGCGGTACTGCGCCCAGGCTGCCGCGGTTGTACCGGCGTCCTTGGCCGAATCGGAATAACCGATCATCACTTCCTGCGGGCCATGCAGCCGCGCGCGATAGCCGGGCAACCCCAGCAGCCGGTCGATGGCCGGCCCGGCGTGGTCCAGATCGGCCAGGGTTTCGAAAAGTGGCACCACCCGCATCGGCCGGCGCAACCCGGCCTCTTTCAGCAGCACTTGCACGGCCAGCACGTCGGAGGCAGCACCGGCCATGGAGATCACGTAGGAGCCCAGCGAGGCGGCGGGAGCGGCAGCCACCTCACGACAGGTGGCGAGCACCTCGGCAGTATCGGCCGAGGGACGATAGTCGTTCGGCAGCAGTGGCCGGCGGTTATCCAGCTCGCGCTGGAGAAAACTGAGACGCGCCTCCTCATCCCATTCGGCGTAGCGACCGAGGCCGAGATAATCGGTGATTTCCGACATCGCCGCAGCGTGCCGGGAGGAATCCTGACGAACATCGAGGCGTACCAGAAACAGACCGAAGGTGGCTGCCCGGCGCAGGCAATCGAGCAACGGACCATCGGCAATCACACCCATGCCGCAGGCATGCAGCGACTGGTAGCAGAGCTGCAGCGGTGCCAGCAGCTCATGGTTGTCGCGCAGCACTGCATTACTCGGCGCCACATCGGCGCTGAGGGCCTGCTGCGCCCAGCTGCGCGTTTCGCGCAGACGCTCGCGCAGTTGCTTGAGCAAGGCACGGTACGGTTCGGCACTGTCGCCCACCTGTGCGCGCAGTTCGTCACTGGCCTGCTGCATGGACAGTTCCGCGGCCAGATTGTCGACGTCGCGCAGATAGAGATCGGCGGCCATCCAGCGCGCCAGCAGCAACACCTCACGGGTCACGCGCGCGGTGACATTGGGGTTGCCGTCACGGTCACCGCCCATCCACGAGGCGAAGCGAATCGGTGCGGCCTCCAGCGGCAGACGCAGGCCGGTAGCGGCCTGCAGGCTCTGATCGGCACGGCGCAGGAACTGCGGCACGGCCTGCCATAGCGAATGTTCGATGACAGCGAAACCCCACTTGGCTTCGTCCACCGGGCTGGGCCGGCTACGACGAATTTCCTCGGTGTGCCAGGCCTCGGCGATCAGCCGCTGCAGGCGCTGGGCGATGCGTTCACGCTCGGCTGGCAACAGATCGCTGTGATCCAGTGCCGTCAGCTGCGCGGCGATGGCATCGTATTTCTGGATCAGCGTACGCCGCGCCACTTCGGTGGGGTGTGCAGTCAGCACCAGTTCGATGTCCAGACGCCCCAGTTGCCGCGCCAGCTCATCGCTGCCCTGCCCGGCGGCGAGTAGGCGTTCGAGCAGCTCGTCGAGCACGCGCAACTCGAATGGCTCGGGCTCACCGGCACGGCGACGACGCACACGGTGCTGCTGCTCGGCGATGTTGGCCAGGTTGAGAAACTGATTGAAGGCCCGTGCCACCGGCAGCAGTTCGTCGTCACCCAGGTCCCCCAAGGTGCTGGTCAACTGCTCGGCACCCGCGGCAGAGCCACGACGACCGGCCTTGGCCGACTTGCGTATGCGTTCGATCTTGTCGAGAAACTCGTCGCCCAACTGGGTGCTGATGGTATGCCCGAGCAGCTCGCCGAGCAGGTGCACCTCTTCACGCAGGCGCGCATCGATTTCCGCCATGTCGCACTCCTTCTCCTATCCAGTGTCAACAGAGTGCCCAGCGCGCCAACTTCTTACAAGGGTGCGACGCGTACCCAGGCAGTCCTGCGTGCTGGGACTAGGCTTACTGATAGGCGTAGTGGATGCGCTAGCCGGCATCAGCCGCGCCACCCGTGAGGAGTAACGACATGAGAATTCGCGAACTGGCAAAACACTGGGAACAGAATGCCAAGGGGCACCTGACCCCGACCCGTTATCACATTCATCTGAATGTCGAGTCGGCCGCTCGCCTGGCGGCGCTCACCGAGATGTACCCCAAGCACCACAGCGAGGAACTGCTCGGCGAACTGATCGGCGCAGCGCTCGAGGAACTCGAAGCCAGCCTACCCTACGTGCGCGGCAGCAAGGTCGTAGCGTTGGACGAGCAAGGCGACCCGCTGTACGAGGACATAGGGCCCACACCGCGCTTTCTGGCGCTGTCGCGCAAATACCTGCGTGAACTGAGTGACCCGGGCAAAGAGATAAGCCATTGACGCCCTGAACAACTCTTTGCGTTCGACATATTGTTCAATTCCAGTCGTTCAGGGAGAACGTAAGTCTCCCGATCGGCACTTTTCGCACTGACACGGCGCCTCCCCCACCTTCGGCAATGCGCGGGCGCCAGGGCCTTCCCTCGCCCCATAGAAACCCACCAAAACCTTTATATAGAAGGGCCAAAAGAGCGTTTCCAACTGCATGGAAGGCCGTGCCGCGGCCTTGTCACAGGCAAATAGTTGACTGACCAGTCATCCATAAAATCATAAGCACGCTGTGTTTTTTTCTGAACTATTCGAAAAACCTGTCGGTCCCAACTGCAGGCCATCGTGGCACGCCAATATCGCCAAACCCCTTGGTAGACGAGCTACACGATGGGCCAATTGCCACGGATATCGTCGTTCATAGGAGTGTTTCAAATGGAGTTAGCCGCCATGAAGACCCATACCGAGAAAGCCCCGCGCAGCCGCCTGCACGGGATCAAACTGGCTGCCCTGGCACTGGGTAGCAGCCTGGTACTGGCTGGCTGTGCGGGTAACCCGCCCAGCGAGCAATACGCCGTGACGCAGTCTGCCGTGAACTCGGCGATCAGCGCCGGCGGTACCGAGTTTGCCGCCGTGGAAATGAAGTCCGCGCAGGACAAGCTCAAAGAGGCCGAGCTGGCCATGCACGAGAAAGAGTATGAGAAGGCCCGTCGCCTGGCTGAACAGGCCGAGTGGGATGCCCGACTCGCCGAGCGCAAGGCCCAGGCCGCCAAAGCCGAGCAGGCTTTGCAGGACGCCCGTCAGGGTGTTCAGGAACTGCGTGAGGAAGGCATGCGTAACGCTCAGTGAGCGGCATGCACCCCACCCATTCGCTGACAGATCAAAGGATGAACGCCATGCGTAAACACGTGATGATCCCCGCCCTTCTGGCCCTGAGCGTCGGCCTGGCCGCCTGCTCGCACCAGCCCAATGCCAACCTGGAGTCGGCGCGTAGCAACTTCTCCTCGCTGCAGAGCGATCCGCAAGCGAGCAAGGTCGCGGCGCTGGAAACCAAGGAAGCCCAGGAATGGCTGAACAAGGCCGACAAGGCCTACATGGAAAAGGAAGACGAGAAGAAGGTCGACCAACTGGCCTACCTGACCAACAAGCGCGTCGAGGTAGCCAAGCAGACCATCGTCCTGCGTAACGCCGAAGCCGAGCTGAAGAACTCCTCGGCGCAGCGCGCCCAGGCCCTGCTCGATGCTCGCGACGCGCAGATCCGCAAGCTGCAGGACAGCCTCAACGCCAAGCAGACCGAACGCGGCACCCTGGTGACCTTCGGTGACGTCCTGTTCGACTTCAACAAGGCCGAACTCAAGAGCAGCGCACTGCCCAACGTCACCCAGCTGGCACGCTTTCTCCAGGAAAACCCGGAGCGTCAGGTGATCGTCGAGGGTTATACCGACAGCGTCGGCTCGCCCAGCTACAACCAGGGCCTGTCCGAGCGTCGCGCCGAGTCCGTACGTCGCGCACTGATTCGCGCCGGCGTGGAGCCGACGCGCATCGTCGCCCAGGGTTATGGCAAGGAGTATCCGGTCGCGGACAACTCCAGTGACTCCGGTCGTGCACAGAACCGTCGTGTGGAGGTGACCATCTCCAACGACAACCAGCCGGTCGCTCCGCGTTCGGCTACCGGCGCCTGACAGCCATGCAGGAATGAAGAAACCCGCCTGATGGCGGGTTTCTTTTTTGGCGTTTTGCCTTACTGCTCCAGGGCCGGGGTTTCCTGGCCGATGCAGCGCACCGCCTGCTTCTTGTTGTCCACCAGCACGCCGGTCAGCCCCTTCTGCTGCATGTCGAACAATACCAGCACGCCATCGATGCACTGCGCCACCTGGTTGGCCGGTTTCAGCGAGACCTTGTAGTCCTCACCGGGAACGGTCTTGAGCATGGTGAAATCGGACAGCAGCAGCGCATCTTCCGGTTTGGCGAAATGCACGTAGCCGTAGTACCAGAGCACGCCAATGGTGCCGACGATGCTGGCGACACCCGTGAGGATCAGGGGGATGGGGTTACGTTCGGTCATTGCGGACTCTCTGTTGCGGATTCGGTAGCCGGTCCCAGGCGCTCGACGTAGGCCTGCGGCGCGACGAAGAACGCCAGTAGCGACTGACGCCAGGCGGGCTCGGCAAAGGTTTGCACGTGCGGGCCACGGGTCGCCTGAAAGGCGCGTGGCGGGCGCGCAGCTTGATACAAACGCTGGCCATTGGAAAGCGGCACGATCGCGTCGTCAACACTCTGATAGATCAGCAAGGGCGCGCCTGCGAGTCGGTCGATGCTGTGAATCGCGCTGTCGCCGTCCGGTACCAGCCAGGACAGCGGCACCTGCAGCGGCCAGGTCAACCAGGACTTGCTCAGCGCATGGCGGGCGACGTCGCGATAACTGGCCGGCACACCGTCCAGTGCGATGGCCTGCAAGGTCGAGTGGCGCTCGGGATGCTCGGCCAGATAATGCACGGCCAACGCACCACCAAGGCTCTGCCCGAGCAGGAAAAGCGGCGTGCCCTGCACCTGCGGCGCCTGATCGAGCCAGGCAAAGGCCGCATCGATATCCTGGTAGACCTCCGGCAGTCGCGGCTTGCCTTCGGACAGACCGTAGCCGCGATAATCCAGCATCAGTACCTGATAGCCCTGTTCCGGCAGCCAGTGAACGCCGCCCAGGTGCCAGGCCAGATTGCCGCCATTGCCATGCAGATGTAGCACCGTGCCCTTGACCTGCACCCCAGCCTTGGCCGGCAACCACCAGGCATGCAGACGCGTGCCATCGGCGGCGCGCAGTTCGATATCACGGTATTCCAGGCCAGCGCGAGCCGGAGTGATCGGTAAACCCGGCTCCGGGTAGAACAACAGACCGCTGCAACCAGCCAAGCACAGACTGGCCAGCAGCAAGACCAGTGCTCGCAGGCTACTTGCCACTGGCGCGCACCTCCTCGCGCGCCTGCACGGTCGCCGCATAGACGCGCTCGGCCAGACGCGAGAACGGCAGGCTCTGAATCCACACCGTACCGGTGCCTTTGAGCGTGGTCAGCAAGATGCCTTCGCCGCCGAACAGCATGCTTTTCAGGCCGCCGGCCAGAGCGATGTCGTAATCGATGCCGCTGCTGAAGGCCACCAGGCAACCGGTGTCCAGGCGCAGGGTTTCATTGTTCAGCTCCTTGCGGATCATCGTGCCACCGGCATGCACGAAGGCCAGGCCGTCACCTTCGAGCTTCTGCAGGATGAAACCCTCGCCGCCGAAGAAGCCGGCGCCCAGACGTTTGGCGAAGCTGATACCGATGCGGGTGCCATGTGCTGCGCAGAGGAAGGCGTCTTTCTGGCAGATCAAGCGCCCGCCGATCTTCGCCAGGTCGATGGGCACCACGGTACCCGGATAAGGCGCCGCGAAGGCGACCCGCGCCTGACTCTTGCCGGCATTGCTGAAATGGGTCATGAACAGCGATTCGCCGGTGAGCATGCGCTTGCCGACACTCCACAGCTTGCCCAGCAGACCACTGGACGAACCGTCACCCATGCGCGTTTCGAAGCGCACGCCGTCGGTCATGTAGTTCATCGCACCGGCCTCGGCAATCACCGTCTCGCCAGGATCGAGGATGATCTCCACCGATTGCGCCGACGCGCCGAGGATTTCGTATTCGAGTTGATGGCTGGGCACGGGGCGGTCTCCAAGGCTTCCCGGATTTCATCCGGGCTACGGCAGCGGTGCGCGCGGCGCACCCTAGGTGCAGTGTGATTCAGAGAATATTGGCGTAGTCCGCTTCGATGCGATCCAGGCTCAGATGGTTGAGGAAGTTGGAGAAGCACATCCAGGCCGACAAGGCGTTCATGTCCTGAAACTGCGGCGGCAGGTACTTGGGCGGCTGCACCAGGCCCTCGTCCACCAGTTTGCGCAGGGTGCGCATGTCTTCCAGGGTGGTCTTGCCGCAGAACAGCAGCGGGATCTGCTCCAGCTTGCCTTTGCGCACCGCCAGCTGGATGTAGTTGTAGATCAGGATGAAGCCCTTGAGGTAGGACAGGTCCTTGGTGAACGGCAGGCCCGTCGGCAAGGAGCCGCGGAACACCCGGCTGGCGTTGCTGTAGCCGCCTTCCAGGCCGTAGCCCTGCTCGCGGAAGAACTCGAACACCTCGAGAAAATCCGCGCCCTCCTCGGCCATGTGGATGGCGCGGGTGCGGTTGGTCAACTTGCGCAGGCGGGTCGGGTAGGAGGCGAAGGCGATCACTTCCATGAGAATGGCCAGACCTTCCTGGGTCACCGTCGATGAGGGTGGGCCCTTGGCCAGGAAGGTGCAGATCGGCTGGTTGAGGCCGTTGAGCGTGGTGCCGACGTGCACCAGACCTTCATGCACTTCCAGCGCCTTGACGTCACGCTCGTTGAAACGCGCATCGCTGCGGATCTTGATGTAATCGGCGCCAGCGGCCGCGTCGGCAAGGATGCCGTCGGACTCGAACACGCGAATGGTGTCGTCGCCGAACACCCCGGCCAGACGTTGCTGCAGGATATTCACCGCATCACTGGCACCGAGGGTCTTGGCCTCGTCTTCCAGGTCACCACGCGCAGCGATGTTGTTGAGGTAGTCCGAGAGCATCAGGCCGAGGTCGGCCAGGGTCGGATCACCGGCATGAAAGGCGTCGGAGGCAGCGCCATACAGCTCCTGGCTGATCAGGCCGAAGTCCTCGGTACCACGCGCCTCGAGCATGCGGATGACCATGCGGTATTCCTTGCACATGCGCCGCATGATCTGCCCGACCGGGTTGAACTGGCCGAGTTGACGGGTGATGTCGCGCTCGATGTTCTGGAATTCCAGTTTCTTCACGGCGGCATCGAAGGCCAGCGGCCGACTCAGGTAGTAGTCGCGATCCACGTCCGGTGGCTGCTTGCCCTTGGCCTTGAGAAAGCCGTCACGGATGCCGTCGTCCCACTTCACCGCATCCAGTACCCGGATGGGCGTTTGTGCTTCGACGATGCGGTCACTGAGGGCGCGGATACAGAGCTGATAGTCGTCCAGTTTCTGCTGGCTGTTCATTGCAGTTCCTACTCGGCGGCCCGCTGATAACGCGCCACTTCGACGAACAGGTCGGCATTGGCCGGGTCGTCGAGGTAAGCGAACACCTTGTCCAGCGGGCTGGTGATCAAAGCGCCGTCCGCTTCGGGCATGGAAACGGTCTGCCCTTCCAGCAGGCCCTTTTCCATATCCTGGAGAATGCGGTCGGTGTCGAGGTTGTACAGCACCAGCTCGTTGTCCTTGGTCAACTCGAAACCGGCAATGGCGAAGTTGGCCCCCAGGCTCTTCGGCAGGCCCGCCGAGAGGTACCAGCGGCGGCCATGATGAGCGACGGTGAAACCGAACTCCTCGAAGCTGCTTTCGTTGTCCGCGCTGCCTTCATAGATACGCGCCAGGTAGAGGTTGGAGCCGGCACGGGTGATCTCCAGAAATAGCTGGTCGCCCCACTCGTCCTGCCGGGTCCATTCGCCCAGCAGAGGTATCGGGGCAGCCTCGTTGGCCGGAATCGGGTCCTTGAAGGTGACCAGGCAACCACTCAACAGCAGGAAGGACAGGGCGACCAATGCGCGCCAGGCTTTCATTACGCTCTCCTTGTGAAGGCCGTTCGACCCGATGATCGACGGTTTACAACCCCAGAACCAGATTCATGTAGCGTTTAAGGATGGCCAGCATTCCTTGGCTGTCCAGGTGCTCTACACCGTCTAGCAGGCCCTGATACTCCATCCGCACGATGGCGGCCGTCAACAGCACGGCATCCTGTTCAGGCTGGCGCGAGCCCAGTACCTCGAAGAAGTGGGTGACCCCCTGCTGCAGGATCTGCCGGTGAGCTCGCACCAGCTCGCGCAGTCGTGGATTGAGCAAGGCTTCCTGCTGGAATGCCTGCTCGGCGATCAGGTGATCACGACGCTCACGCAACTGACGCTGCACGTACTGCACCGCCAGAGCGGCGATTTCGTCAGCCAATTGCCGACGCGCCTGCTCGCTGCCATCCAGGCGCCCGACCATCTCCTCCAGCACGCCCTGGGTCCCGGCCCAGAATGCCGCCATCTGCGCGGCGCTGCGCTCGACGAACTGGGCGAAGGTATCGGTGATCAGGTCATCGATGTCCTTGAAATAGTAGGTCGTGGCTGACAAGGGTACCTGCGCCTCGGCCGCCACAGCGCGATGGCGCACGGCGCGCACGCCATCGCGCACGATGATGCGCATGGCGGCATCGAGAATCGCCTGGCGGCGCTGCTCGCTGCCCTGACGACTGGCCTTGCGGCCTTGGTACTGGACGCTTTCGGCGACGGCATTGGCTGCCTGGGTGGCATTCGGGGACGCGGGCACGGAGCTCAAGATAGGTCGACCCTCTAGGTTCTAGTTATGACAGGGAGAGTAATGGCTTGGACAGGCAAGCAAAAGGCTCCGTTTCGCTTACAGCCCTGGCGACCGGTGAAATTGCCGTGAAAAGTGCAACGACAAGTAGCAAAAAGCCGCCCGAAGGCGGCTTTCTGTCTGGCATCAAGCCTGCGGACGCATATGCGGGAACAGGATGACGTCGCGGATCGACGGTGAGTTGGTCAGCAGCATCACCAGGCGGTCGATGCCGATGCCTTCACCAGCCGTCGGCGGCATCCCGTATTCCAGGGCGCGGACGAAGTCGGCGTCGTAGTGCATGGCTTCGTCGTCACCAGCATCCTTCTCGGCCACCTGGGCGAGGAAGCGCTCGGCCTGATCTTCGGCGTCATTGAGCTCGGAGTAGGCGTTGGCGATCTCACGACCACCGATGAACAGCTCGAAGCGGTCGGTGACGTTGGGATTGTCGTCGTTGCGACGCGCCAGTGGCGACACTTCGAACGGATACTCGGTGATGAAGTGCGGCTGCTCCAGCCTGCTCTCCACCAGCTCTTCGAAAATCATCACCTGCAGCTTGCCCAGGCCTTCGTGGCCGAGCACCTTGGCGCCGGCCTTCTTGGCAATGGCGCGAGCCTTCTCGACGTCATTCAAGTCAGCCTCGGTGATGTCCGGGTTGTACTTGAGGATGGAGTCGTACACCGACAGGCGCACGAACGGCTCGCCGAAGTGGAACACCTTGTCGCCATACGGCACGTCGGTGCTGCCCAGCACGGCCAGGGCCAGCTCGCGGAACAGCTCCTCGGTGAGGTCCATGTTGTCGCGGTAGTCGGCATAGGCCTGGTAGAACTCGAGCATGGTGAACTCGGGGTTGTGCCGGGTCGAAACGCCTTCGTTACGGAAGTTGCGGTTGATCTCGAACACTTTCTCGAAGCCACCGACCACCAGACGCTTGAGGTACAGCTCTGGCGCGATACGCAGGAACATGGCCATGTCCAGCGCGTTGTGGTGGGTCTCGAACGGCTTGGCCGCAGCGCCGCCGGGGATGGTCTGCAGCATCGGGGTTTCCACTTCGAGGAAACCGCGCTCGTTGAGGAAACGACGGATGTGCGCGATCACCTGCGAACGTACGCGGAAGGTGTGGCGCACTTCCTCGTTGACGATCAGGTCGACGTAGCGCTGGCGGTAGCGCTGCTCGGTGTCGGTCAGGCCATGGTGCTTGTCCGGCAGCGGGCGCAGCGACTTGGTCAGCAGGCGCACGTTCTGCATGTCGACGTACAGGTCGCCCTTGCCCGAGCGGGCCAGGGTGCCCTCGGCAGCGATGATGTCGCCCAGGTCGAAGTGCTTGACCGCTTCCAGTTGCTCGGCCGGCAGGGTCTTGCGGTTGACGTAGACCTGCAGGCGCCCGGACGTATCCTGGATGACCATGAAGGCGCCACGGTTGAGCATGATGCGCCCGGCCACCTTGACCGGGATGGCGGCGGCTTCCAGCTCTTCCTTGCTCTTGCCCTCGTACTGTTTCTGCAGGTCGGCGCACAGGCGGTCGCGGCGGAAATCGTTGGGGAAGGCAATGCCCTGCTCACGGACGGCAGCAAGCTTTTCCTTGCGCTGGGCAATCAGCTTGTTTTCTTCCTGTTGCAGTTCGTTGTGGTCGAGTTGTTGGTCGCTCATGGTCGCTTTTTCTGCCTGGCGTGTCGTACAAGATTTTGAGCAGGCGCCGGCAAGCCGGCTCCCACGGATTGGTTAATGGGCTTACAGGCCCTGCTTGAGGCTGGCCTCGAGGTAGCCGTCGAGGTCGCCATCGAGGACTTTCTGGCAGTCGCTACGCTCGACGCCGGTACGCAGGTCCTTGATGCGCGAGTCATCGAGCACGTAGGAGCGGATCTGATGACCCCAGCCGATATCGGACTTGCTGTCTTCCAGCGCCTGCGAAGCCGCGTTGCGCTTTTGCATCTCCAGCTCGTACAACTTGGCCCGCAGCATTTTCATGGCGGTGTCCTTGTTGGCGTGCTGGGAGCGTTCGTTCTGACACGCGACCACGGTGTTGGTCGGCACGTGGGTGATACGCACCGCCGAGTCGGTGGTGTTGACGTGCTGACCACCGGCGCCGGAGGAGCGGTAGGTGTCGATGCGCAGGTCGGACGGGTTGATGTCGATCTCGACCTTGTCGTCGATCTCGGGCGAGACGAACACTGCCGAGAACGAGGTGTGGCGACGCGCGCCGGAGTCGAACGGGCTCTTGCGCACCAGGCGGTGCACACCGATCTCGGTGCGCAGCCAGCCGAAGGCATACTCGCCCTTGATGTGCACGGTGGCGCCCTTGATACCGGCGACTTCACCCTCGGACAGTTCGATGATGGTGGCGTCGAAGCCGCGCTTGTCGGCCCAGCGCAGGTACATGCGCAGCAGGATGTTGGCCCAGTCCTGGGCCTCGGTGCCGCCGGAACCGGCCTGGATGTCCAGGTAGCAGTTGTTCGGGTCCATCTCGCCACTGAACATGCGGCGGAATTCCAGCTTCTCGAGGATTTCGCGCAGGCGCTCGACTTCGGCGGCGATGTCGTTCACGGCGCCTTCGTCGTTTTCTTCGGCAGCCATTTCCAGCAGATCTTTGGAATCGGCCAGGCTGCCGGTGAGGTCGTCGATGGTTTCGACGATCTGCGCCAGCATGGCACGCTCACGGCCCAGGGCTTGGGCGTACTCGGGCTTGTTCCAGACGCTGGCGTCTTCCAGCTCGCGGTTTACTTCGACCAGGCGATCATGCTTGTGATCGTAGTCAAAGATACCCCCGAATTGACTGGGTTCGCTCGGACAGGTCCTTGATGCTGTTGAGGATCGGATTGATTTCCATGGTGGGCAGCACTCTCGGGCAAAAGACGCGAAACGGCTCAATCCGGCTCGCCCGAGCGGCTAATGCGCTGCCCTGGCCGAGCACGGCAAGAGCCGTGACCGCAAAGTTTCTGAAAAGCCGGCGAGTATACCCGACTCGAAGCCCCCTGGCAGCCCGCTGGCTGACCGGCGGGGCGCGCTCAGAACTTCAGGCTCAGGCGTGCGGCCAAGGCGTTGTCGCGCGCGTCTTCGGCGTAGTGGCCCGCATAGGTCAGGCCCAGGTAGAGGCTGCGGCTGAGCTCATGATCCAGGCTCAGGTCAAGACGCAGGCTGCTGCGCTCAAACTCACGACTGTGCATCTGCTGGAGTGCGCCATCGCCGTCGACCGCCTCGTCACGCAAGCGGTCGCTGCCCAGGTTCTGCCGCAGCGCCAGACTGGCACGCCCTACCCACTTGCGCTGTTGCCAGTACCAGGGCGCGGCCAGGCGCCAGCCAAGCGTCAGGTAGCCAGCCTGCTCGTGCGCTGCCGCCAGGCGCAGTCCGTCGAAACGCCGGGCGTCGGCATCCAGATGCACTAACGCCAGGCCGGCAAATGGCTCCAAGGTGAAATTGCGATAGTCCATGGCGTAACTGCTTTCGCCAAACAGCTGCCAACTGCGCGCGTTATCGCGCCGTTCCAGCTCATGCCAGCCGTGCAGCAACCCGAGCCGAAACCCCAACTGGTTGTATACCCGAGTCGCGGCGTAGACCCCAAGGTAACGACTATCGGTGCGGCCATGACCCTGATCATGATCCAGCCGGGCACGCGCCACTCCACCCAGCACACCGCCGATCCACTGTCCGCCCAGCGCACGATCCATCCCCATCAGCAGCCCCTCGCCGCGGCGATCAAGGCCGGCGTCGTCCCAGCTCCCCTGGATGCCGTAGGTGCGCGACCACAGCGGCCACTCGCCGGCCTCAGGCGCCGCCTCGCGAAAGGCGAAGCGCACCTGCTGCAGACGATCCAGGGCTGCCTCACGCGGCAACCTACTGTCCTCCAGGAGCAAGGCGCGCTGGTCCAACGCCAGGTCGCCAGCGACAACGCCCGTGGCGACCTGAAGCAAGCCCAACCCGATCAGCGCTACACGCAGAGCCATGTTCGCCTCCATTCATCGACGCCCAATGCTAGCAGAGCACACCTGTCGCCTCGCCCGCCAAGACACTTCGGATCGAGCGGTCACGCGCTCACCGCGCAACCAGGCTCGCGCTGCGGCACCATGCTTATCGCCGCTCGCGCATCGGCGGCGATCATCTGCGCCGCCTTCTCCGCAATCATCAGCACCGGCGAGCAGGTATTGCCCGAGGTGATGCTCGGCATGATCGACGCGTCGACCACACGCAGCCCGGCGATGCCATGTACGCGCAGACGGGCATCGACCACCGCTTCACGGCCCTGGCCCATGGCGCAGGTGCCGACCGGGTGGAAGATGGTAGTGCCGATCTCGCCCGCAGCGCGCTGCAGGTCCTCCTCGCTCTGGTACTGCGGCCCCGGCTTGTATTCCTCGGGCCTATAGCCCGCCAGGGCGGGCGCGGCGACGATGCGCCGGGTCAGGCGAATGGCATCGGCTGCCACCTGTAGATCCCGTTCGTCACTGAGGTAGTTTGGGCGTATCAACGGGGCTACGCAGGCATCGACGGAGGCAATCTGAACGCTGCCGCGGCTGGTCGGGCGCAGGTTGCATACCGATGCGGTGAAGGCCGGGAAATCGTGCAAGGGCTCGCCAAAGCGCTCCAGCGACAATGGCTGCACGTGATACTGCAGGTTGGCGCGCGCCTGGCCGGGGTCGGACTTGGCGAAGGCACCAAGCTGGCTGGGCGCCATGGACAGCGGCCCGCTGCGCCTGAGCAGGTACTCCAGGCCCATGCCCAGCTTGCCCCAGGGGGTAGCCGCAATTCGATTGAGCGTTTTCACGCCCTCGACGCGGTAGATCAGGCGCAGTTGCAGGTGATCCTGCAGGTTCTCACCGACACCTGGCAGCTCGTGCCTGACGCCGATGCCCAGGCGTTCGAGCAGCGGCCTTGGGCCGATGCCGGAACGCTGCAGCAAGGCCGGCGAACCGATGGCGCCGGCACACAGGATGATCTCGCGACGTGCCGCCACCCGCAGCGCCAGCCCCTGGCGGCGCAGATGCAGGGCACGGGCGCGACCGCCCTCCAGCTCCAGCCGTTCGGCTTCGGCGCCGGTCAGCACCTGCAGATTGGGGCGCTGGCGAATATCGCGCAGAAAGGCCTTGGAGGTATTCCAGCGCACGCCGCGCTTCTGGTTGACCTGAAAGTAGCTGCAGCCTTCGTTATCCCCACTGTTGAAGTCATCGACGCTGGCAATACCATTCTGCGCCGCCGCCTCACGGAAGGCCTCGAGAATCTCCCACGACAGACGCTGGCGCTCGACCCGCCATTCGCCGTCGCCACCGTGCAGCTCGCTCGCGCCGGCAAAATGATTCTCCGAGCGTTTGAACAGCGGCAACACATCACGCCAGGCCCAACCGGGATTGCCCGCCGCAGCCCAGCCATCGTAGTCCGCGGCCTGGCCACGCATGTAGATCATGCCGTTGATCGAGGAACTGCCGCCGAGCACGCGGCCACGCGGGTATTTCAACGAGCGGCCATGCAGACCGGGATCGGCCTCGGTGCTGTAACACCAGTCGGTACGCGGATTGCCGATGCAGTACAGGTAGCCAACCGGGATATGAATCCAGGGATAGTTGTCGCGCCCGCCCGCCTCGATCAGCAGCACGCTGACGCCAGGGTCGGCGGAAAGCCGATTGGCCAGCAGGCAACCGGCTGGGCCGGCGCCAACGATCAGGTAGTCGTATGCTTCCAGTGGCAGTTGCGACATAAGCATCCTCGCGTGTCGTTCTTGTCGTTGGCCAACAGCCTAAAACAAGCCGGGGGCGAGGATGAATGATCTTTTGGTCTGAGGCAGCGGCTGAATGTGCGCCCATCAACTGGCAGCTATGGTGAAGCATCCGTGCCCTGCGCTTTACTTGTAGGCATTCCTGCCCGAGCCCATCCGCGATGCCACCAGCGCCTGCACGCAAGCCACACACGCCGCTTCCTGCCATTTCGCAACAGCGTGGCTGGCTACGCTGGCTTCCGGGCCTGCAAACGCTCAGGGACTATCGCCTGGCCTGGCTACCCAAGGACATTGCCGCCGGCCTGGTGCTGACCACCATGCTGGTACCGGTGGGCATTGCCTATGCCGAGGCTTCCGGCGTGCCCGGCATCTATGGCCTGTACGCGACCATCGTGCCGCTGCTGGCTTACGCCCTGTTCGGCCCCAGCCGTATTCTCGTGCTCGGCCCGGACTCGGCCTTGGCAGCACTGATTCTCGCCGTGGTGCTGCCACTCTCCGGCGGCGACCCGATGCGCGCGGTGACCCTGGCCAGCATGATGGCCGTGGTGGCCGGCCTCACCTGCCTGATAGCCGGACTGCTGCGCCTGGGGTTCATCACCGAATTGCTGTCCAAGCCCATTCGCTATGGCTACATGAACGGTATTGCGCTGAGCGTGCTGATCAGCCAGGCGCCCAAGTTGTTCGGCTTTAGCATCGACAGCCAGGGTCCGCTCAGCGACCTATGGGCCATCGCCAGCGCGCTGATCGAGGGCCAGGCCCACCTCTACAGCCTGCTCGTCGGCGCCGGCACCCTGGCCTTGATCCTGCTGCTGAGCCGCTTCCGGCAATTGCCTGGCATCCTCATCGCCGTGACCCTGGCAACCCTGGCGGTGGCCCTGTTCGAGCTCGATAGCCAGGGCGTACAGGTGCTCGGCGAGCTGCCCCAGGGGCTGCCCAGTTTCACCCTGCCCTGGCTCAGCGGTGTCGATCTGGCCAGCGTGGTACTGGGCGGTATCGCCGTCGCCCTGGTCGCGTTCGCCGACACCAGCGTGCTGTCGCGCACCTACGCAGCCCGTACCGGACGCCCAGTAGACCCCAATCAGGAGCTGGTCGCCCTTGGCGCGGCGAACCTGGCCGGTGGTTTGTTTCAGGGTTTTCCCATCAGTAGCAGCGCCTCACGCACGCCGGTCGCCGAAGCGGCAGGCGCGATGACCCAGGTCGCCGGTATCGTCGGCGCCCTCAGCGTTGCCCTGCTGCTGGTGCTGGCCCCGGATCTGATGCAGTACCTGCCCACCAGTGCGCTGGCCGCGGTGGTGATTGCCGCTGTCATCGGCCTGTTCGTGGTCACCGACCTGCGGCGCATCTTCCGCGTGCAGCAATGGGAGTTCTGGCTGTCGATGGCCTGCTTCGCCGGCGTGCTGACCTTCGGCGTGATTCCCGGCATCGGCATTGCCGTGGTGCTGGCGGTGATCGAGTTTCTCTGGGATGGCTGGCGCCCGTACTACACCGTTCTCGGCCAGGTAGAGGGCGTCCGCGGTTTCCACGACATCAAGCGACACCCCGATGCACGGCAGATACCCGGCCTGCTGCTGTTTCGCTGGGACGCGCCGCTGTTCTTCGCCAATGCCGAGCTCTTCCAGCAATGCCTGCTGCAGGCGCTGGAAAAAGCCCCGGCGCCAGTGCGCCGCGTGGTGATCGCCGCCGAACCGGTTACCAGCATCGACGTGACCTCTGCCGACATGCTCGGCGACCTGGAACGAATGCTGGCGGAAGCCGGCATCGAACTGCACTTCGCCGAGGTCAAGGGGCCGCTCAAGGACAAGCTGCGGCGCTTCGGGTTACTGCACGACGATCAGCCAAGGCACCTGCAACCAACGGTTAGCGCGGCCGTCGAAGCCTACCTGAGCGATCATGCTGATGAGGCGATGCCGGGCCATGCCCGGCATGCGGACTGAAACGAGAAGACGACTCAGACACCGGCCGGTAGCGAGCGCACCTGGGTTTCCAGCTCCGCCTTCAGCTCCAGCGGCAGCTTCAACTGACGCGCCAGCTCTTCGAGGTAGGCGCGCTCCATGAAGTGCTCTTCGTCGACCATCAGCACGCTGGCCAGGTACATTTCCGCCGCCATTTCCGGGGTCGCCGCGGCGCGCGCCACGTCTGCCGGGTCCAGCGGTTTGTTCAGTTCGGTGTGCAGCCAGCTCTGCAGCTCGGCGTCCTGCGCCAGCTTGCCCAGCTCCTCTTCGATCAACTGACGCTCACGCTCGTCGACATGACCATCGGCCTTGGCTGCCGCTACCAGGGCCTTGAGAATGGCGCGGCTGTGCTGCTCGACTTGCGCTGCAGGCAAACGATCCAGGGTTTGCGGTTCGACCGGCTGCGCGCCGCCCTGCTGGGCTTGCTGCGCCTGCCAGTTGCCGTAAGCCTTGTACGCCATCACACCCAGGGCAGCCAGGCCGCCATAGGTCAGTGCCTTACCGCCCATCTTGCGCGCTTTCTTGTTGCCCAGCAGCAGGCCGACCGCACCGGCCGCCAGCGCGCCGCCCCCCGCACCCGAGAGCAGGCTGCCCAGGCCTCCACCAGAGAGCAGGCCACCCAAACCGCCTGCCTGCTGCCCCTGGGTGTTCTTCGCCGCTGGCTTCTGCATGGCCTGCTGGCCGGCCTTGAGCAGTTGGTCGAGCAGATTGCTGGTGTTCATCGCGAACTCTCCTGAAAAATAGGCACCGGTGCATCCGACCCTGGATAACACAGGGAAATTCCGCATGCCCCTCAACCGACATCGGTTGTATTGACGAGCGTTTCTAGCAGAGTTCGCCCCAGCCAGCCGGACATATTGGTAACGCCGAATTTCATTGCAGCCGCAATCAACGCGGAGCGATATGCGCCACCATCAGTTGCACGGTTTCATTGCCACGAAACTCGTTGAGGTCGAGCTTGTAGGCCACTTCAGCCCAGCGCAAGGTTGGGTTGGGCCAGACCTCACGGTCGATGTTGAAGGCGATGCCGTCGAGTTGCACGCTACCGCATTCGGTCTTGAGCACCAGCTTCAGGTGACGCTCACCGACGATGCGCTGATTGACGATCTGGAACACGCCATGGAACAGCGGCTCGGGAAAGTGCTGGCCCCAGGGGCCGGCGTTGCGCAGGGCGCGGGCCAGTTCCAGGTGGAACTCGGTGGCATCGAGCTGGCCGTCGGACAGCAGGCGACCGGTCAGGTCGTCTTCGCACAGCTGACGCCGCACCTCGGCGTCGAAGGCGACGGCGAACGCGCCGAAATTTTCCTGCGGCAGCGACAGCCCGGCGGCCATGGCATGCCCGCCAAACTTGCTGATCAGCCCCGGATGCTTGGCCGCCACGGCATCCAGTGCATCACGGATATGCAGCCCGGGCACCGAGCGCGCCGAGCCCTTGAGCAGGCCGTCACCGGCATCGGCAAAGGCGATGGCAGGGCGGTGATAACGCTCCTTCAGGCGCGAGGCGAGAATGCCGATCACGCCCTGGTGCCAGTCCGGCTCGAACAGGCACAAGCCGAACGGCATGTCCGCCACTGGCAGATCCTTGAGCTGGGCCAGCGCCTCGCGCTGCATACCCTGCTCGATGGCCTTGCGGTCTTGGTTGAGCTGGTCGAGTTGCACCGCCATGTCGTGAGCAAGGGCCTCGTCGTCGCACAGCAGGCATTCGATGCCCAGGCTCATGTCATCCAGACGCCCGGCCGCGTTCAGCCGTGGGCCGAGGATGAAGCCGAGGTCGGTGGAGGTGATACGGCGGTGGTCGCGCCCGGCGACTTCGAGAATTGCGCGCAGACCCGGCCGCGCCCGCCCGGCACGAATGCGCGCCAGGCCCTGATGCACCAGGATGCGGTTGTTGGCATCCAGCGGCACCACGTCGGCGACGCTGCCCAGCGCCACCAGATCAAGCAGCTCGCCCAGATTGGGCTCCGCACGGCTGGCGAACCAGCCGCTGTCGCGCAGCCGCGCACGCAACGCCAGCAGCACGTAGAACATCACGCCGACGCCGGCCATGGCCTTGCTGGGGAAGTCGCAGCCTGGCTGGTTGGGGTTGACGATGGCATCGGCGGCCGGCAGTTCCGGCCCTGGCAGGTGGTGATCGGTGACCAGCACCGTCAACCCGGCGGCCTTGGCCGCCGCCACGCCATCGACGCTGGAGATGCCGTTGTCGACGGTCAGCAGCAGATCGGGCTGGCGTTCGAGGGCCACGGCGACGATCTCCGGGGTCAGGCCATAGCCGTACTCGAAGCGGTTCGGTACCAGGTAATCGACATGCGCCGCGCCGAGCAGGCGCAGACCGAGCACGCCGACCGAACTGGCGGTGGCGCCGTCGGCATCGAAGTCGCCGACGATAAGGATGCGCTGCCGCTGTTCGAGCGCCAGCACCAGCAGTTCGACCGCCGCGTCGATGCCCTTCAGTTGCTGATACGGGATCAACCGCGCCAGGCCCTTGTCCAGTTCCTCGGCGGACTGCACACCACGGGCGGCGTAGAGACGGGTCAGCAAAGGCGGCAGGCTGCCCAGATCAGGCAGTTGGGCGGGTAAGGGACGGGCTTCGATACGCATGGGACTTCTTCATGTTCGCATGGGAGTGGCTTGTCTCCCCTCTCCCATTTATGGGAGAGGGGCTGGGGGAGAGGGTTCATCCAGCAACACCGAGTCGCCGAAATCCCCCTCTCCCTAGCCCTCTCCCCGAGGGGAGAGGGAACTGAACCGTAGCCCGGATGCAATCCGGGGAATGTGCAAAACCATTTTCCCGGATTGCATCCGGGCTACGGTTTCAACGCTGACCAGCGAGCCACTCAATGGGAATCTCGTGCTGACCGCGCTCGTCGGTGACGAACAACTCGCCATCGCTGATCATCACGCTCCAGTTCAGCGAACGCGGCATGTCCAGCGCCAGGTTGGCCAATGCCTCCTGACCAAGCGCAACCACGTTGATATTCTTCAGGCTGCGCACCGGGTCGAGGCACTTGGTCTGCCATACGCGCAGGTTGCCATAGGCCACCAGGCTGAACTTCTCGGTACGCCGCGAGCACCAGGTGATGCGCTCACTGTCGGGCTGCCCCACTTCAATCCAGTGCAACACGCGATCGTCCAGGCTCTTTTCCCACAGCGCCGGCTCATCGACATCCGACAGGCCGCGACCGAACGCCAGTTGCTCGTGATAGAACAGCGCATAGGCAATCAGCCGCGCGGCCAGGCGCTCTTCGGTCTCCGAAGGATGGCGGGCGACGGTGAAACGCAGGTTTTCGTAAACGCTGCGATCCATATCGGTGAGGTTCATGTCGATCTTGTAGGTGGTCGATGGCAGGGCCATGGCGGGCTTCTTGACTGGTCGAAAGAGCGCAAGTCTAACGCGAAAGCATGGCCCCCGCCGACCTTCAACAGGTCATACGGCAGATCCTCAGTTGCTCATCGGTGTAGTCGATGATCGCCTGCAGGCTGCTCAGATCGAGGTGCAAACGGCAGTAATGCTCGCCATGACGCCAGGCCAGCAGCAGTTGGTCGTCAGCCGCATAGTTCTGCTCGAAACGCCCCTCGAAAGCCGGATGCTGGCAACGAAAGCGCATCAGCGCCAGCAAGCGCTGCACCAGTGGCTGCTGCAATGCCTGCTCGGCCTCCTCAAGGCTGTAGTAATGGCGATTGACGTCGCGCGCCTCGCCGGTCTGCTCGAGCAGGTCGAAGTCGTTGCAGCCAGCTAACAGGCCAACGTAGTAAACCTGCGGGATACCGGGCGCGAAGAACTGGATGGCACGCGCGGCAATGTAGGCCTCGTCATTGCGCATCAAGGCCTCGTAGAAGGTGCAGGTGAGCTGATAGATGGCCCCAACGCTATGCACGTTCACTGCCGAGCGACGCATGATGGGGTCGGCGCTGCGTGTCGAGACCTCGTCGATCAGGTACTGGATCTGCGCCTCGGGCAGCATGCCTTCGACATCCGGAATGCAGATGCCGTCATGGGTATCGAGCACGGTGATCTGGTTACGCGGGCACATGCGCAGCCAGTTCTTCAGGTAGCGGCTGCTGCCACTGAGCAATGCGTGCAATACCAGCGGCGGCAGGGCGAAGCCGTAGGGGTGCATCTGCCGCCGTGAGATGGCGTACTGGTAGCTGATATGGTCATGCACCTCCGGCAGCATCTCGGCCTCGTACTTGGCCCCGGTTTCGCGGAACCACTCGAGGATGCGGTACACGTTCGGCTCCACCAGAAAGCAGCTGGTGCCGATACGCTTGGTGGTGTAGCCGAAGGCATCCAGGCGAAACAGCTTGACCCCGCGCGCCGCGAGAAAGGCCATGTACTGCTCCATCAACTGGTAGGTTTTCGGCGAGTCGTAATTGAGGTCGATCTGTCGCTCGGTGAAGGTGCACCAAACCCGACAGGTCTCACCGTTGGCCAGCCGCACCTCGCGAAACGGCTCCTTTTCCTTGCGGATATGAATCTTGGCCAGGTCGTCGTGGGTGATTTCGCCGAGGCTGTCGACCTGCACGAAAAGATCCGCGTAAGGCGAGGCCTGGCCATGCGCGACAAAATCCAGGAACTCCGGCGACTCGTCGGCGATGTGGCTGATCACCAGATCGACGCACAGGTCGAAGCGCGCGGAGATGCGCTCGACATCCGCCCAGTCGCCGTAGCGCGGATCCACCTCCATGTGGGTGAGCGGCGAAAAGCCACCGTCGGCATTGGACGGATACAGCGGCAGGATATGCACCCCGCCCAGCGCATCGCCCACGTGCCGATCAAGGAATTGATAGAGCTCCCCCAGGTTACGTCCCAGGCGGTCGGGATAGGTGATCAGTTGAACAGCGTTGCGCAGTGTCATAAGCCCCCCGGCACATTGATGGTCTGGCCACGATCGCGTCGTGCATCAAGAGAACCCGCGACATCGGTCAAGAGTGCAGCGTCAGAGTCGCACCAGTACCGCCTGCAACGCCTGCTCTGGAGCCTCACGCCATAGACCGTAGCTCAGCGGCAAGGTCTCCAGGCCGGCGCGCGCCAGCACCAGGTAGCGCTCCAGTTCGAGAAAGCCTTCGCCCTCAGCCGATCAGGTCGATGGCCAGGCACCTGTCGCCGCGGCGACAGAACAGATCCAGCACCTGCCCGGCCAGCGGATAGTGACTCCACACGCTGACGCCCTGACTTTCGAGCGCCTGACACAAGTTCTGACGGGCGCTTTCCACAGCCCCCGCTTGCCAACTGACAGCAGGCTTGTGCAGGAATTCCAGGTAGCGGCGCAACAGATGCGCAGCAGACGCCAGTTGCCATGCACCTGCTTCGGGTCGATGGCGAGCAAGTGGCTCTGCCCGTCCGCCGTCGCTTGCAGGCTCGCCTCGTAATAGAACAGCGGGCCGCAGATCGCCTGCGAACCACCGCCCTCCAATTGCAGGCGGCCACCGTTCGGCAGCACGCCGTAGACCAATTGCAGCTCACGCTGATACAGCGCCTGCGCCTCGGCCAACGCACAGCGGCAACAGGGGTATGCCACCGCTGGCCAGTTCCTCACACCCATCGAGCCAGGCCCAGCGGTTGGCAGGCAGCTTGCCGAGGTTGTCCAGGTCCAGGTCGCGGCTGTCGGCCAGGTAGCAGCTGCGATAGAAACCGAGAAACTGGCGGGCGTGAGGATGTTTCATCAATTACCTGCGTAGCGTGCCCAGAGTGCTTCGAACTCACGACTGTAGGCTGCCAGCAGCTGCGGATGGTCGATCACCAGCAGGTTTTCCTCGTTGCTGGTGGTGGCGCTGCGCGTCCAGTTGAAGCTGCCGTTGAGCAGCAAGCGGCCATCGAACAGGGCGAACTTGTGGTGCATGTGATAAGGCCCGGCGTCGATGCGCAGCGGCACACCCTTGTCACGCAGCCACTGGATATCGCTGCCGACATCGAACTGTTTTTCGTTGTCGGTGATCACCCGCACGGCGATGCCGCGCTCGTGACAGGCAAGGATTTCCTCGCTGAGCTGATCGTCGGAGATGGTGTAGACGCAGATCTCCACGCTCTTGCGCGCCTGGCGGCACAGCTCGCGAATCTTGCGCCGGCAGCTCTCGCCCGGACTGAAGTGAGCGCTGGCATGCTCCACGCGCGGCGCGCTGCCAACGCTGTCGAGGGTCTTGATCACCTGCTCCAGCCATTTCAGCGCAGGTTCGACGTTCTCCGGTTCGCGCATCAACTCGCGGGCCAGGGCGAAGGCGCGGTTGCGCATGAAGCGCACCTGATCCTGATTCAACTCGCTGCCCAGCTGGCGCAGCTCGTCACGCTCCTCATTGCTCAGACGCAGATCGGCCAGGCTGTCACGCAGTTGCTGATCGAGTCGATTGAAATCCATTTAAAGTCCCTTTTAACGATATTTACGACGGCTCAGCGCGGCATAGAGAACACCGCAGAAAGCTCCCGCCAGGTGGTATTCGAAGGAAACACCGGCACGCGGCAGCAGGCCGAAGAACCAGCCGCCGTAGAGGAAGAACACAAGCACGGCCAACAACAGGTCGAGCAGGCTGCGCTCGAACCAGGCCCGCGCCAGCAAAAGCCCCCAGAAGCCGAACAGCCAGCCGCTGGCACCGACGTGCAGGCCGATACGGCCGAACAGCCAGACCAGCAGGCCGCTGCCGATGATGATAAAGGCGCTGGCGAAGAAGAAGTCGCGGCGTGAGCGCAGCAGCACCAGGCTGCCGAGCACTAACAGACCGCTGAGGTTGCTGAGCAGATGCGCCCAACTGCCATGCAGCCAGGGCGCGAGGAGAATGCCGGGCAGCGCCTCGATATGCCGGGGCACCAGCCCCCAGACGTTCAAGGCGCCGCCAAGGGCGCCATTGACCAGTTGCACCAGCAGCATCGCGCCGCTGATCAGCAGCAGCGGACGCAACTCAACCAGCCAACCTCGCCTCACGGCGCCTCGTTGTCCGAGGCGTCGCTGCGCTGCTCCTGGCCGAGTAGCGTGCCGAGGTCACGCAATTGGGTGGAGATTTCCAGCATGCGGTTGTGGGTACGCAAATCGATGTCGATTTTCTTGTCCATTGCCTTGATCAGCGGCAGGAAGCTGTTCTCCAGGCTATCGGCCAGGCTTTCCAGCAATTTTTGCGTACCCTGCTGCGGCGGCGCAACCACCTCCACCTGCGGGCGCAGCTTGCCGAGGTTGTCCAATCCAGCCAGCAACTGCTCCCAGGGAATACTCGGCGTCTCGCCGGCCGATTTGCCGGCGCCCAGGCCACGCACGCTCTCGACCAGATCATTGAGCTGCGCCACCACGCGGCCGCCAACGTCGGTATCGCTGCCGCCCATGGCCTTGTTGCGCATGAAGTCGCGCTTGATCTGCGCCCAGCGCTCGGCCTGCTCGGGCGTCATGTTGCCACGCAGCTCGGCAAGTTTGAGCAGGTTTTCCTCGGCGCCGGTAGTGAGCAGTTGCGACTCGCCCTGGTAGTGGTCGGCGATCAGTTGCAGCAGTTCGGCATCGTTCATCACCGCACTGATCTTCTCGGCCATCTTGTTCATGTTGCGGTAACTGCCCTGCAGCTTGAACGGTGGCTCGGTGCGGTAGCTGTCGGCCTGCGCGGCGCTGACGATGTATTGCTGGTTGACCCGGCCGACCACATCGCGAATCTGCATCAGGCGCTGCAGGGTCGAGGTGATCTCGTTGATCTCGGCGGCGCTGTAGGTGTGGCTCAGCTCGTTGGCGGAGAACGGCTTGCCCTCGGCCTTGGCGACGAAGCGGTAGACGTCGGCCATGTCGCGGGTGGCCAGCGGCGCCAGCACCGGGTTGGAGGTCAGGCTGTTCTCGATGTAGGACAGCGCGAAGGCTTCCTGCATGCCGCCCAAGGTGTCGCCCAGGTTGTAGATGTCGGCGCGGTTGGCAAGCATGTCGGGGATCTTGAACACATCGCCGGACTCGGTGTACGGGTTGCCGCTCATCACCACGCAGAACTTCTTGCCGCGCATGTCGTAGGTCTTGGTCTTGCCCTTCCACACACCCTCGATGCGCCGGGTGCCGTCACAGAGCGAGATGAACTTCTGCAGGAACTCGGGGTGGGTGTGCTGAATGTCGTCGACATAGAGCATCACGTTGTTGCCCATTTCCAGCGCCAGGTTGAGCTTTTCCAGCTCTTGGCGCGAGGTGGCGTCCGGCGCCTGCGCCGGGTCGATGGAGCGCACTTCATGGCCGAGGGCCGGGCCGTTGATCTTCATGAAGATCAGGCCCAGGCGATGCGCCACGTATTCCATCAGCGTGGTCTTGCCGTAGCCGGGCGGCGAAATCAGCATCAGCAGGCCCATCAGGTCGGTACGCTTGTTCTCGCCGGCGGTGCCCATCTGCTTGGCCAGGTTGTCGCCGATAAAGCCCAGGTACACGTCGTTGATCAGCTTGTTACGCACGAAGGACGACAGTGGCCGCGGCTTGAACTCGCTCAGGCGCAGCGCTGCGCGCTCGCGGTTGATGACCTCCTGGCGCAGCGCCTGGTAGCGCTGCAGCTGCGGCACGAAGTCGCCACGATGCTGCTGCAAACGGGCGAAGTAGTCGTCGATGGCCAACACCAGCGCACCGTCCTGCACACGCGGATGGTCGCCGAGCAGGCCACTGACGGTGAAGCGCAGGTCGACCTCGGTGAAGCGACGCGGGAACTCGTCGTCCAGCAGGCTGATGGCCACGGCTTCGGGAATGTACTCGACCAGCTCAGCCAGCGCTTGGTCCTGCGCACACAGGCCATCGAGCCAGGTCTGCGCCAGCGACCAGCGCTGCACCGGCCGGCCGCGCAGGTTGTCCAGCGCGGCGCGATAGTCGTCCCAGACATGGCTGGCCTGCATGCGCTGCTGCAGGGTGTCGAGCAGTTGTCGGGCGTACTTGCTGAAGGTGAACTCGATGGGCTTAGCCGCCAGCTCCTCGACCAGATAGGCCGCAGCCGCCTGACGTTGCGCGGCGCTCACCGCCAGCGGGTGCTGGGCGAGGAAGCGCTGCATCGCTGCAGCGATCTCTTCCTGCAGGCGCAGCACGCCATCTTCACTGCCGAACATCCGTCGCAGGTGCAGGCTGCTGCGCGCGCGCTCGGGCCATAGCTCGGCCTCGATGTCTGCCCCCCAACGGTTCCAGAACAGCGCGGCGAAGCCTCGCGCGGCCGGAGCGTAACGTAGCAGCCCGGCGCTTTCGCGCAGCGGCAACAGCTGGATGAGGATCAGCGCGGCATCGTGGTCGTGGATGCCCTTCTCGTAGGCATCCTTGTAGCGCGGCGCGGCGAAGTCGCGGATCAGCCGGGTCAGGTCGTCCGGCTGCGCCAGGTGGGTTTTGAGCAGATCCAGGGTTAGCCCTTCACGCCCGCTCAGAGCAGCGTCCAGCACCAGTCCAGCCAGGTATTCGGCGCGGTACAGCGCAGGCGATTCGGACTCCAGCGAGACCTGCCAGTAGTCGCGCAGGCCTTCCAGGGTTTCGTCGCGCAATGGCTCGAGGAAATCGGTGCCGGTCAGGTGCAGGTAGAGCTGATCACCTCGCGGCATCAGGGTCAGATCCAGTTCCTGGGTGTTGACGCTGAAGCGGTGGCGCGGGCCGAGCTTGATGACATTGCCGCCCTCTTCGAACAGCTCGCTCTTGTCGCGCAGGGCACGCACCGCCTGGTCGCGGGCGGCCTTCAGGCGCGCCTCGACATCGTCAGCCTTGACGCTGTCCTTGAGCTCGCGCAGACGCTCGGCCATTTCGCGCAGCTTGAGAATCAGCGGGTCGGCGGCGAAGAAAGCGTTGAGCTCATCCATCTGGGTCAGGCGTGCGGTACGCCGGACGAGACTGTCGAGGATGCGCTGGGCAGCGTCGAGCACACCCTGGGCACGGCGCTGACGCTCGTCGAGCAGGCTCTGCTTGTGCGCCTCGAAGGTTTCCAGCAGCTCTTCGCGCTTGCCGAGGATATCGCTGAGGAACTGCTCCTGATCACCGAACTGGCTTTCCAGCTCTTCCAGTTGCACCAGCAGACGCGACAGTTGTTCGTCGCACTTCTCCGGATCCTGGGCCAGCGCCAGAGCATTGGTGATGCCCTGGCCAAACAGTTTGAACTGGGCGCCGAACTGCACCACGGTCTCGGCAGAGCCCAAGCCCTTGCGCCGTTGCTCGGCGCGCGCCTTGGCCTGGTTGAGGCGGGCGTAGACCTCGGAAATCGATTCGACGATACGCGTACGCTGGGTGGCGTCGTCGATCTTCAGCGAGGCCATCAGGCTCGACAGCATGTCGAGGTTGCCGGCCATCTCCTGCATCTCGACCAGCGGCTCATTGAGCTGGGTGACGGTCTCGGCCTTCTGCGCCAGAGTGTCCAGCTCGCCCAGGCGCTGCACATAGGGTTGCAGCGCCGCATCGCTGGCGAGGAAGGCCGAGGTGGCGCCGGCCACGCGTTCCTGAGCTTCGAGCAGCTCGGTCTCCATGGCGTCGATACGCGCCACGTCGATGTAGCGGTAGTCGCGGATGGTCAGCAACTGGCCGCGCTGTGCGGTGATGGCGTTGAGCGCCTCGACGAAATGCTGCACCTCGTCCCAGCTGTCCACCAGCAGGCCGGAGAGCAAACTCTTCTGCCGCGTCTCGGCCTCGGCCATGGCGCGCGCGGACTGCTGGCGAATGCTCTCGACCTTCTCGAACTCATCCAATACCAACTCGGACGTGGCGGCCACTTCGCGTAGCAGCGGCGCCAGTTCGGCGCACTGGGCGTCGCCCAGCCAGTGGTAGATATCGAACAGACGACGGGTGTTCTGGCACAGCTGGGTATAGCGCGCCACCGACACTTCGCGGCTGTCGATCTCGCGGCTCAGATTGAGCAGATCGGACACGCCACGCACCAGCTCGGCGTTGCCGATAAGGCCGAAGAAGCCGCTGCGCGCAGGCTGGCGTGCGGCATGGTCCTCGCTCTCGAACGGCGTCTGCCAGATCTGCATCGGGTGGATGCGCGTCGGCTCGCTGCCCTCGGCGGAAAAGATCACCATGCGCCCGTCTTCCAGGCGCGCGTAGCCGTGACCGAAGATCGGGTTGTGCAACTGGCGGTTGATCATGTTGTAGGTGAACAGCGCCGCGCGGCCTTCTTCCGGGTGATAGAAGATGTACTGCACGTCCTCGCCGTTGGGCGAGCGCACCGAGCGTTTGAAGCGCATGCCGCCCATGGGCTGTTCGAAGGTCTTGTACTCGCCGCTCTGCAGGTAGTAGCCGCCGGGGAAGATGATGCCGTGGTCTTCCGGCAGTTGCACGCAGGCCAGGCCGATGGCGTCGATACGCTCGACCTGGTTGGTCAGGCTGTTGAATACCAGGTAGCGCCACTGTTCTTCGCGGTACGGCAGGATCTTCAGCAGAATCAGGCTGCCCAGGCGGGCATATTCGATCTGCGCGTCATCCAGCGACTGGGTCTTGTCGACCACGGCTTCACGGTAGATACCCTGGCCGTCCTGGGTGTTGTTCTCGACCTTGATGGTCAGGTCGCCGCCAATGGTCTCGACGAATACGCTGTCGAGGATGTTGACGTGCGGATGGCGGCCCATGACCACCATCTCGCGGGTGGTCTTCTGCCATTCGAAGTCGAACGGCGCCGGCAGCGCGATATCGCGCTCACCACGGTTGTCGATATAGCGCACGTCCTTGCCGTCGGTGGAGATCGACCAGCGGAACACGCGGATGTCAGTAATGCGCTCACCGATCTGGAAACTCGCCAGCAGCTTGCCGTCACGGATGGCCAACTGCAGCAGACGGGTGTTCTTGTAGTAGGTGTACAGCTCGTTGAAATCGGCGACGAAACTGGCCTGGGCCAGGAAGCTGCCGTCCAGCGGCACCGATTCGGCATCGAAGCCGTCAGGGGTTTCCACCAGGCGGTAGAGGGAGAACACGTCGGCGACGCTGGTTTCCTTCTTCAGCCCCAGGAACACGTTGTAGCCGAACAGCAGGCACTCGCCGACCTGGACGATGTCGCGGGCAATGCAGTTGTTCTCGGTGCGGATACGCACCCGGCCGATAGCCTCCATGGCGCTGCTGCCGAACTCGGCCAGGCGCTGGCCGTTGAGCGTCTCGGTCAAGCTGCGCAGGCGCTGGCCCTGCTCCTGCAGGCGCCTGTGCAGCACCTCGTAGGCGCCGCCTTCGGCGACGGCCTTGTCCAATACGTCCTGTGTGTGTGCGTCCGACATCGTAGTCATCCTGAATCTGCTGCGTCTAAAACGCCTCTCCGCAGAGGGGCTGGCAGGTTGGGCTGGGCGGCATCCGCGTAGGGTGGCCCAGGCGCCCGCTTCAACCCACTATCTATGGCCGACGTGGTGGGCTGAAGCCCACCCTACAAACTGCGAGTGTTGGTAGGATGAGCAGGCCTTGCTATACGCCGATCTTCTGCTCGACGATGGCGATCTTGTCGCGCAGCGCCGCATTGATCTCTTCTGGGCGCACCTGGGCGATGATCTTGCGCAGCACCCGCGCCTCGTTATCGTCGATTACGCCATCTCGCTCGGCGATTTCCAGCAGCGCTTTGAGTTCCTGCGCATCCAGGCGACCGTCATTGCTGAAGCACTGGATCGAGCGGAAGGTCATCTCCAGGTAATCTCTTGACTCTGACATCTCATATTCCCTGATTGGTCGAAATTAGGTGGTCATGTGGCGGGGGCGGCTGAAGCCCCTACCACAGTGAGCAATGGTGGGCGGCAGCCCACCCTACAGACAGGGCGCTCAGGCTTGCTCCGGGCCTGCGCTCGGTGCAACCACCGGTGCGGCCGGAGCGGCCTTGCCAGCCAGCAGACGCGACAGCACGTCCTGCACCACCGGGCTCTTGCCGACCACGCCTTCAATGGCCTTGCCCACCGACAGCGATTTGGCGAAAGAGTTGAAGAAGTCGCCCTCGCCACCGACGATCTCGATCTTCGCCTTGGCCAGCGCGGTGGCCAGCACCTCGGCCTGATCCTTGGCAATTTCCTTGTTGGCGGCGATGGCGGCCATGGCCTCCTCGAAGCTCTTCTCCAGCTGCATGCGGAACTCTTCGTGAGCACGCGCGTTGTCGCTCAGTGCATCCAGCGCGCCGAACTTCTTGCCCAGACCTTCGGCTTCGGCGTTCAGGCGCTCCAGCAGCACCTGCGCTTCGGCCATGCCCAGATCCTGAGTCGCCTTGGCCTTGGCGGTACCGAGTTGCTCTTCGCCGCGCGCCTGGGCGCCAAGTTTCTCTTCCAGCACCTTGGCGTCGGCCAGGCCGTCTTTTTCCTTGGCAGCAGCTTGCGCTTCGATGACACGCGCCTGCGCCAGCCCTTTTTCCTGCTCGCCCTTGGCTTCGGCGATCAGACGCTCGGCCTGCACGCGAGCCTCGGCCAGGCCTTCCTTCTCCTTGGCCGCAGCGGTGACTTCACGCACGCGCGCATCGGCCAGGCCAGGTGCGGCGCGCTCGGCCTCGATACCTTCGGCCAGTTTCTTCTTGGCCTCGGCGCTCTTGGCAGCGGCTTCCAGCTCGGCCTGGGCCAGGTTGTTGATTTCCACCGCCTTGTGCTTGGAACGGGTTTCGTCGGCTTCAGCCTGCTTGACCTGGCGCACCAGCTCCTGCTCGGCTTCGGCCTGGGCATTGAGCACGGTGACCTGCTTGAGGCGCTCGGCCTCGGAGACTTCACGCACTTCCTTGATGCGCTCTTCTTCCTGGGCCACGGTCTTCTCGACTGCGACGCGCTCGCGGATCACGCCAGCGATGTTCTTGCGCTCTTCTTCCAGCGCCTTTTCCTTCTCGATGCGCTGCAGTTCGACTTCGCGCTCGCGGGCGACCACTTCCAGGTCCTTGGCGCGGGTGACTTTTTCCACCTCGATGACCACGGCACGCTGGCGGTTCTGCTGGGCCACCTCCACTTCGCGCTGATGGTTCTCGGCGCGGATATCCAGCTCCTGCTGGGTCTGGATGCGGGCCTGTTCGGCCTTCAGGCGTTCTTCCTCACGCACCTTGAGGGTTTCCGCTTCCTCGCGGGCACGGATGGTCTCGATCTCGCGCTTCTGGCGTGCTTCGGCATCGGCCTGCTGGCGTTCCAGCGACAGGGTCGCCTCGCGGGTTTCGACGTTCTTCTTCTTGATCGCCAGCTCTTCGTTGCGCTCCAGCTCGTTGGTGATGACGTTCTGCGCAGCGGTCAGCTCGGTGATCTTGCGGATACCTTCGGCGTCGAGGATGTTGCTCGGGTCCAGCGAGTGCTTGGCCGTCTGCTCCAGGTAGTCGATGGCCACGTCTTCGAGCACGTAACCGTTGAGATCGTTGCCGATCACCTCGACGATACGATCACGAAACTCCTGGCGATTCTCGAACAGCTGGACGAAGTCGAACTGCTTGCCGACTGTCTTCAGTGCTTCGGAGAACTTGGCGTTGAACAGTTCGTTGACCGCTGAGCGGTCGGAGGCACGCTCCACACCAATGGCCTTGGCCACCTTGAGCACGTCTTCCTGGGTCTCGTTGACACGCAGGTAGAAGGCCACGGTGATATCGGCACGCATGTTGTCGCGGCAGATCAGACCGTCCTTGGCGCGACGGTCGACTTCCAGGGTGATCAGGGAGATCTTCATGAACTCCTTGAGGTGGATCACCGGGTATACCAGCGAGCCGGTGAAATGCACCTTGGGTGTGGACGACATGTCGTTGACGATCAGCGCCGTGCCTTGCGGAACCTTGATGTAGAAGGCCTTGAACAGGGCAATCAGGGCAATGATGAAGAGGACGACCAGCCCAGCCCCAACGATGAAGGGAATGACGTTTTCCATTACAGCTTTACTCCTTTGCTAGTTGTGCAGGCAGGTTCGGCATACCCTGCCTGCCCTCTGTTACGTACGGATGGTCGGCAGAGGCTAGACGCCTCGAAATTCTTCTTCGGTGATGACGCGATAGGCATGTTCGGCCGCCAGGTATTCGAGCAACACGACGCGGTCGCCGCGCTTGAAGCCCAGCGCCTCGTCGGCACGTACCCGCAGGATCAAACCAGCGCCGCCATCTTCCAGCACCGCCTCACCATGACTGGTGGTGACACGACCACTGCGCACCACGGCCACCTGGCCCAGCACCGACTTGCTGCTGATCGCCTCGACCTTGTGGAACAGCGGCCGCAGCGGCCGACAGATCACCGCGCACAGCGGTGCAGCCAGCACGAAGGCGCCAGCGATGACCACCAGCCCCAGCGGGTAACGCACAATGCCCAACGGCAGGTGACGCAACAGCCATAGCTCGATGAAGTAGCAGGCGAACCAGGCAAAGAAGAACAGCAGCGTCAGCACCAGGGTGACCGGTACACCATCGAGTTTGAGTTTGTAGAGCAGGCCGGCGAGGCCTTCGGTCTGGCCGCTGCCTTCCATCACCGAATCGGCTTCGACGTCGAGCAAGTCGACCTCGAGCAGGCCGGCGGCAACCACCAGCCAGTAGATGACCGCCACGCACAGCAGAAAGCTGTAGATGGCGGTGGGGAATGACAGCGCTGTCTGCAGGAAGAGTTCCATTTATTCCTTTCCCTGATGTAGGGAAACGGGGCGCGAACGCCCCGCATCATTCAAGCCTTGGACTTGTCCTTCAGACGCGCCAGCACGCTGTCGGCACTGGCGTTGTCGGCCTTGATGCCAGCCGCGCGCAGCTTGGCTTCCAGCGAATCGTCCGGCGCACTGGTAGCGGCCAGCTCGGCCGAAGCCTCCATCTTCGCCGCACGCTCGGCCTGCTTCTGCTTGATGCGTTCGAGCGACTCGACCGCCGTCTGCAGCTTGGCCTGCGAGCCACCATAACGCTGGGCCACGGCCATTTGCGCCTTCTGCACACTTTCGGTGGCCTTGACCGTATCCACCTGCTGCTTGAGGCGCTTGATATTGCCCTCGGCCTGGGTCACGGCCTTGCGCAGTTGCGCCACGCTGGCGGCGAAACCTTCGGCCTGCTCGCGTTCGCTGGCCTGCTCAACTTCCAGGTTGGCGATCTTCTCGGCGACTTCCTTGGCCAGGGTTTCGTTGCCCGCGTCCAGCGCCTTCAGCGCGTACTGCTCGTACTCGGCAATGCTCGCCGCGCTCTTGTTCACCTTGTCGCTGGCCAGTTTCTGCTTGGCCATGATCTCGGCCAGCGCTTCCTTGGACTTGCGCAGCTCGACATCGGCGTCGCGGATTTCCTGATCGAGGATGCGCAGGGCCTGACTATCGACCACCGCCTCACCCACTTCATTGGCGCCGCCACGCAGCGCCGTCAGCATTTTGCTCCAGACATTCATCGTCTTCTCTCCTCTCAGGCACTGGTCTTGAGGAAGCCTTCATAGGCTTCGGTGGCCTTGATCACGTTGTCCGCCAACAGCTCGATCTCGAACACCACGTCGGACAGGGTCGAGGACGAACTCAGCGCACCGAACATGGTGTAGCAATCGCGCCCGTCGCCCATTTTTTCCAGGCCTATGGACGACAGCGGGAACAGCTTGTGGGTACGCAGTACCTCTTCGTTGAAGGCCGCTGCATCCTTGACGTCCGATGCCGGCCAGAGCAGCGCCTCGACGATGATTTGCTCACCGAACACGGCGATGAACAGCGGCAGGTCGCCGTACTCACGCATGGTGATGTGCAGGCTGGCGTCAGCGCCTTGAATCAGCTCGATGCCGGCCTGACCACTTTGGAACAGTTCCGTTGCCGCCAGCGCTTCATGCAGCGCCTGGGCGGTCCAAACTTGAGGCATGTTCATACCCTCCTCCTTCTCCATCGAAGCCAGCAGCGACTGTGGCTGGCGCAGTTTGCGCTCGAACGCGACCAACAATGGCGCATGCTCGGGCAAGATCCAGACTTCCTTCTTGACCAACCCCTGCTCACGCAGACGCTGACGATAAAGACGCTGGTAATGGGCTGATGATTTGTTGTCCATAAATCGCAGCCTAGATCCTTACATGTGAACCGTAAAGTAATCACATGTAATAAATGTGATGCCGTTCGTCAGATCAGCGCGCAGGAGTCATCCTCAGCACAAAACGCCGAAGCATGCACAGAAATGGGAAAGAAGAGAGGCAGGCACTCAGGCTCATCCATGATTCGAGCAAAACGCTTCCATTCGCGGAGTGTCGGATTAAACATCAGGCGCTTTCGTTGCGCACGGAAAAAAGCGCCAACCGGGTCGCAGATAAGATCCCTACTCAGCCAACCCAGGAGACAGGCGCGCCATGAATGAACTCCCACCGGCCGTACGCCAACTGCTGCATGCCAATCAACGTCAGGCAGCCATCGACCTGCTGAGCGAATACCTGGCAAACGACCAGAAGGAAGCCGAACGCCGTATCGATCGGTACCTGGAGGACGATCCACCCGTGCACCTGCGCGGCGCTGCCGTTGTCCGCGCCAGCCGCCTTAACGCCCTGATCTGGCTGATCCTGATCATCCTGACGGCGCTTCTGGCGCTGATCTTCGCCCTTTGAGCCGCCCACAAACGAAACCGGCGCCACAAGGGCGCCGGTTACGTCGAAGCAGAAACCTCAGAGCGGCTTGCCGCGATTACCATGAGCCGCGACGAACTGCTGCACGGTCTTCAGATCATTGACCAACACCGTGCAACGCTCTTCGCGCTGGAACAGATCAGTCAGGTGCGCCGGCAGCGCCGGCACGGCATCGATCCCAGCCTTTTCCACCGCCTCGGGGAACTTGACCGGATGCGCGGTACCCAGCACCACCATGGGCGTGGCCAGGCTACGGCGGCACTCACGCGCAGCACGCACACCGATGGCGGTATGCGGGTCGAGCAATTCGCCGCACTCCCTGTACACCTCGGTGATGGTCTCGCAGGTCTGCTCGTCGTTCACTGCCAGCGAATCGAACAACTTGCGTGCTTCGGTCCAGCGATCTTCGTCGACACTGAAACCGCCACCCTGCTTGAAGCTGTCCATCAGACTGGCGATGGCCGCGCCGTTGCGGCCGTGCAGATCGAACAGCAGCCGCTCGAAGTTGGACGAGACCATGATATCCATGGACGGCGATAGCGTCGCGTGCAGGGTTTCCTTGACGTACTGATTGCCGCTCATGAAGCGATGCAGGATGTCGTTGCGGTTGGTGGCGACGATCAGCTGGCTGACCGGCAGGCCCATGTTGCGCGCCAGGTAGCCGGCGAAGATGTCGCCGAAGTTGCCGGTCGGCACCGAGAAGGCGATGGAACGCGCCGGCGCGCCGAGCTGCAGCGCAGCGTGGAAGTAGTAGACGATCTGGGCCATGATCCGCGCCCAGTTGATCGAGTTGACCGCTACCAGACGCGTGCCCTTGAGGAAGCCCTGGTCGGCGAAGCTGGCCTTGACCATCTCCTGGCAGTCGTCGAAGTTGCCTTCGATGGCGATGTTATGAATGTTCTCACCGAGTATGGTGGTCATCTGCCGGCGCTGCACCTCGGACACGCGGTTATGCGGGTGCATGATGAAGATGTCGACGTTGTCGCAGGCCTTGCAGCCTTCGATGGCCGCCGAACCGGTGTCGCCGGAGGTAGCCCCCATGATCACCACGCGCTCACCGCGCTTGGCCAGTACGTGATCGAGCAGACGACCGAGCAGTTGCAGGGCGAAATCCTTGAACGCCAGGGTCGGGCCGTGGAACAGCTCCAGCACCCACTCGTTGCCGTTGAGCTGACGCAGCGGCGCGACAGCATTGTGCTCGAACACGCCGTAGGTTTCTTCGAGAATCTTCTTGAAGTCGGCATCGGCGATGGAACCGGCAACGAACGGGCGCATCACCCGGAAGGCCAGCTCGTGATAGGGCAGGCCCGCCCAGGAAGCGATTTCCTCGACGGTGAAGCGCGGCAGATTCTCCGGCACGTAGAGGCCACCGTCGCTGGCCAGACCAGCCAGCAGCACGTCTTCGAAATTCAGGGCCGGCGCCTGGCCGCGGGTACTGATATAGCGCATGGGATAAACCTTCGTTCTGCAGCACCCGCAGACCAGAGGCCTGCGGGTGGACACGGGATTAGTTGAGCTGTTCGACGCGCAGACGCACGACCGGCGAGGTCACGCCATCCAGCGCTTCCATGGCGGCGATGGCCTCGATGATACGCGCCTCGACCACACGGTGGGTCACGAGGATCATCGGCACCAGACCGTCCTGCTCCTCGACTTCCTTCTGCATGATCGACTCGATGTTGATGCCGCGCTCGGAGAGGATGCTCGCCACCTGCGCCAGCACACCCGGATGATCCTTGGCCTGGATGCGCAGGTAATAGGCGCTCTCGCACTCCTCGATGGGCAGGATCGGGTGATCGGACAGCGAATCCGGCTGGAAGGCCAGATGCGGCACACGGTTGGTCGGATCGGTGGTCAGCGCACGCACCACGTCCACCAGGTCGGCCACCACCGCCGAAGCGGTCGGCTCCATGCCGGCACCGGCACCGTAATAGAGGGTGCTGCCAACCGCATCGCCGTTGACCATCACTGCATTCATCACGCCGTTGACGTTGGCGATCAGGCGATCGGCCGGAATCAGCGTCGGGTGCACGCGCAGCTCGATGCCTGCATCGGTGCGGCGAGCGACACCCAGGTGCTTGATGCGATAGCCCAACGCCTCGGCATAGTTCACGTCGACCGTGGTCAGCTTGGTGATGCCCTCGGTGTAGGCTTTGTCGAATTGCAGCGGGATGCCGAAGGCGATGGACGCCAGGATGGTCAGCTTGTGCGCGGCATCGATGCCTTCTACGTCGAAGGTCGGGTCGGCCTCGGCATAACCCAGCGCCTGCGCTTCCTTGAGCACGTCTTCAAAGGCACGGCCCTTCTCGCGCATCTCGGTAAGGATGAAGTTACCGGTGCCGTTGATGATGCCGGCCAGCCAGTTGATGCGGTTGGCCGACAGGCCTTCGCGAATGGCCTTGATCACCGGGATGCCGCCGGCCACAGCCGCTTCGAAAGCGACGATCACGCCCTTCTCGCGCGCCTTGGCGAAGATCTCGTTACCGTGCACGGCGATCAGCGCCTTGTTGGCAGTGACCACATGCTTGCCATTGTCGATGGCCTTGAGCACCAGCTCCTTGGCCAGGGTGTAGCCGCCGATCAGCTCGATGACGATGTCGATCTCGGGGTTGTTGACCAGCTCGAACACGTCGCTGGTCATGGCAATGCCGGTGGTGTCGTACTGCGGCTTGGGCGAACGAATGGCGATCTGGGCAATCTCGATGCCGCGACCGGCGCGCCGAGTAATCTCCTCGGCATTGCGCTTGAGTACATTCAACGTACCGCCACCAACGGTGCCCAACCCACAGATGCCCACTTTGACCGGCTTCACACTCAATTCCCCATCAGCACTGCACGAAACGGCCGGAGCATGCCCCGGCCGCAGATAAAGAGCCGCACCTTACGAAGCGGCTGTTTGTTAGTCAATCCGCGCTCAGTCGTTTGACTCCAAAGCTATTTTGGCCAACTGCGGCGCCGGCTGGTAGCCCGGAATCATCTTGCCGTTGGCCAGAACGATGGCCGGCGTGCCATTGACCCCGATCATCTGACCGAGCTGGTACTGCTTGGCCACCGGGTTGTCGCAGGAAGCATCGGCCACCCCCTGGCGAGTCTTGGCGCGATTCATCGCGTCCTGCTGATCCTTGGCGCACCAGACGCTGACCAGCTCCTTGGCCGCCGGGCTGTTCAGGCCCTGACGCGGGAAGGCGACATAACGCACTTCGACACCCAGACGATTGAGCTCCGGCACTTCGCTATGCAGTTTCTGGCAATAGCCACAGTCGGTATCGGTGAACACGGTGATATGGGTTTTCGGCGCCTTCGGCGCGAACACCACCATTTCCTTGGCCGGAATGGCGTTGATCTGCTTAGCCACGGCGCGGCTTTCTTCGATCTCGGTCAGGTTCACGGCCTTGCCGTCCTTGACCTGAAACAGATAGCCCTGAATCAGGAACTGGCCATCAGCGCTGGTGTAAAGCTGACGACCGCCTTCCAGTTGAACCTGATAGACACCGGGCATCGGGCTCTCGGCAATGGCCTCGATCGGCAAGCTACCGTCGAGCGACTTCAGCGTCTGACGGATAACCTGATCGGGATCAGCCGCCAGAGTGACACTACTGCCCAGTGCGAGCGCCAGGGCAATGGAAATACGGGTCAGGGACATGAACACTCCTGTCGAACGACGGACCGGTGAAATCGCTACAGCCTACCACAGATGGCGCCCCAGACAGCCGACCAGCTAGCAGACGGCACATCAGCGGATCGACAAACTCCTGAGAACGCTCAACCGCACCTCGACCGAAACACACCACGAACCAGCGCTTATGCCAATGACTCGTAGCGCATATAGCCAAATCTTCCATGCATTTATCTTGCGCACTAATGTTTTGCGCAATATAGTTCGCCCCATGGAAACGGTTAGCGCACAAAAGATTAGCAAGCCAATCCATCACTACCCCACCGACAAGGATCAATGCCATGACTATCGAAAACGTTCTCTACCGTGCAACCGCTGAAGCCTTTGGTGGCCGTGAAGGCCGCGCCGTCTCCTCCGACGGCATCCTCGACATCGCCCTGTCCACCCCGAAAGAACTCGGCGGCGCCGGCGGTAACGGCACCAACCCGGAGCAGCTGTTCGCCGCCGGTTATTCCGCCTGCTTCCTCGGTGCCCTGAAATTCGTCGCCGCCCGCGACAAGCTGAGCATCCCGGCTGACACCTTCATCGAAGGCACCGTCGGCATCGGCGCCATCCCCACCGGCTTCGGCATCGAGGTGGAACTGCGCATCAGCCTGCCCGGCCTGACCCCGGAAGCCGCACAAACCCTGGTGGATCGCGCGCACATCGTTTGCCCGTACTCCAACGCCACCCGCGGCAACATCGACGTCACCTTGACCATCGTCTGACAGATAGCAGCCAGCGCTCGCGGCCACGGCCCGAGCGCGGCCCCAAGAGGAGAACCACCATGAAAACCCGCACCCTGTTCGCCACCGCCCTGACTGCCCTCGCGCTCAGCGCGTCGCTCACCACCCTCGCCCACAGCGCCGAGGCCACGCCCTACCGCTACGGCCAGAACCTGGATATCGCCAAGGTGATTTCCATCGACGTGCCTAACAGCTCGCAGTGCGAAGTGGTCACGGCAACGATGACCTACCGCAACAGCGCGGGTGACGTGGAAGTTCTCGATTACAAACAGCTTTCCAGCGCCTGCGCTAACCAGAGCTGATCGCCAAGAACAACTCGATGCACGAGTCGAAGCAATTGAAAGGACCAAACCCCGCACCGGCAACGGTGGCGGGGCTTGGTCTTTTCAGAGGTCAGCCGCGCGGGTGGTGCTGCGCGTGCAGCTCCTGCAAGCGCGCACGTGCAATGTGGGTGTAGATCTGCGTGGTGGACAGGTCACTGTGACCCAGCAGCATCTGCACCACCCGCAGATCGGCGCCGTGATTGAGCAGATGCGTGGCGAAGGCGTGGCGCAATGTGTGTGGCGACAACGCCTTGCTGATGCCTGCGACCTGGGCCTGATGCTTGATGCGATGCCAGAAGGTCTGCCGAGTCATTTGCTCGCCACGCAGGCTGGGAAACAGTACATCGCTGGGTTTGCCGCCCAGCAACAGCGGACGCGCCTCGCGCATGTAGCGCTCGATCCAGGCAATAGCCTCTTCACCCAACGGCACAAGACGCTCCTTGCTGCCTTTACCGAACACCCGCAGTACGCCCTGGCGCAGATTGACCTGCTCCAGCGTCAGACCGACCAGTTCGCTGACACGCAAACCGCAGGCGTAGAGCACCTCGAGCATGGCGCGATCACGCAGGCCGATGGGGTCATCCAGTTCCGGCGCCTGCAGCAACGCCTCGACATCCGCTTCGGACAGTGACTTGGGCAGTGGCCGACCGATCTGCGGCAACTCGATCTGCAAGGTCGGATCTTCACTGATCAGCGTTTCGCGCAGCAAAAAACGGTAGAAGCCACGCACCCCTGAGAGAAAACGCGCCGTGGAACGAGCCTGATAGCCCTGCTCCAGACGCCAGGCCAGATGATCGAGAATGGCCTCGCGACCGACATGCTGCAGTGCCAGACCGCGCCCATCGAGCCAGGCATTGAAGTGCTCCAGATCACTGCGATAGGCAGCCTGAGTGTGGGCCGAAAGGCCCTTTTCCAACCACAACGCCTCAAGGAAGCGCTCGATTAGAGGGTGAGTCAGCGCAGGCATCGATTGACCTTCAATTACACGGCAGACAAGTGTTCCACAGCCTACACCCGACGTACCAGCAGGCCGGCCTGACGATCAGACAGGCATCTGACTAGCTAACGAAGCCCGGCAGGACCGGCACCGGCTTCTGCTGATCATCGACGGCGACGAAGCTGAAACTACCGCTGATCGCCCGCTCGCGCCCTTCCTGATACAGCCCCTCGACGAACACCTCGACCTCCACCTTGAGGCTGGTGTTGCCCACCTTGATCACCCGCCCGACCAATTCGACGATGGAGCCGGCCGGTATCGCATGCTTGAAATCGATACGATCACTGGAAACGGTGACCAAAGGCAGGCGACAGAATCGCGTGGCGGCGATGAACGACACCTCGTCCATCCAGGCCAGCGCGGTGCCACCGAAGAGGGTGTTGTGATGATTGGTGGTCGGCGGAAACACCGCCTTGGTCACACGGGTTTCCGACAGCGCAATGCGCCGCTGAATCTCTTGCTCTCTTGGGGTCATGCCATTACCACTGATGATTACTGGAGGCCAGAAACGACAAAAGCAGCCCTTAGGCTGCTTTTGTCAGAGAAGCGTCCGAACTTAGGACAGCTTTTCCTTGATGCGCGCGGCTTTGCCGGACAGATCGCGCAGGTAGTACAGCTTGGCTTTGCGCACGTCACCGCGACGCTTGACGCTCAGGCTGTCGACCAGCGGGCTGTAGGTCTGGAAGGTACGCTCAACACCAACACCGCTGGAGATCTTGCGCACGGTGAAGGCGCTGTTCAGGCCGCGGTTACGCTTGGCGATAACAACGCCTTCGAAGGCCTGCAGACGCTGACGGTCGCCTTCCTTCACTTTCACTTGCACGACAACGGTGTCGCCCGGTGCGAAAGTCGGGATTTCTTTGTTCATCTGCTCGGCTTCGAGCATCTGGATAATCTTGTTGGTCATGCTGCGCTCCTAAGACAAGCCTCCCGGCCCATCATCGATACGTTAACTATCGTCCCGCTGGCGGATGTATTCCTCCAGCAGCTTCTTCTCTTCTCCAGAAAGCGAGCGGCTATCCAGAAGATCAGCGCGACGTTCCCAGGTCCGACCAAGGGACTGCTGCAAACGCCAGCGCCGGATGTGTTCGTGGTTACCACTAAGCAACACTTCGGGAACACGTTTATCCGCATACACCTCCGGGCGGGTGTAGTGCGGGCAGTCGAGCAGGCCATCCGTAAAGGAGTCCTCCTCGGCCGAATCGGCATGACCCAATGCACCAGGCAAAAGGCGCGTCACCGCATCGATCAGCACCATGGCCGGCAGCTCACCGCCGGACAGGACGTAGTCACCAATCGACCATTCCTCATCGACATGCGTTTCGATGAAACGCTCGTCGATGCCTTCATAACGACCAGCAATCAGGATCAATGCATCCTCCTGTGCCAGCTCGCGGACCGCCGCCTGATTCAGGCTGCGCCCCTGCGGCGAGAGGTAGATCACCTTCGCCGTCTCTCCCGCGGCTTGCTTGGCACTGGCCAAGGCATCCTCGAGAGGCTTGATCTTCATCACCATCCCCGGACCACCGCCGAAGGGGCGGTCATCCACCGTGTGGTGACGATCGGTCGTGTAGTCTCGCGGGTTCCAGCAATTGAGCTTGAGCAGCTCCTGCTTGACCGCACGACTGGTGATGCCGTACTCGCCGATGGCGGCAAACATTTCCGGAAACAAGGTGATGACTTCTACGCGCATGAGCCTTAGAAATCCGCATCCCAGTCGACCCGCATCTCGCCAGCCGCCAGGTCGATCGAAAGCACGCACTGCCCGGTGTAGGGCAACAGACGCTCGCGATCATCCAGACTGCCCGCGCAGGGCTTGACCACCATCACATCGTTGGCACCGGTTTCGAACAAGTGGTCGACCACACCGAGCAGTTGCTCTGCCTGATCAATGACCTTCAAGCCCTGTAACTGGTACCAATAGAACTCGCCATCTTCCAGCTCCGGCAGCTCGCTACGCGGCACGCAAATCTCAAAACCGGCGTAAGTACGCGCGATTTCTCGATCATCCAGACCTTTCAACTTGGCTACCAGCACCTTGCCCTGAAGGCGGCCGCTGGCCAGTTCCACTTTCTTTACCTCACCGTCACGCTTGAGCGTCCAGTTGCGGTAATCGAGCACGTTATCGATGGGATCGGTAAAGGAGTACACCTTCACTTCACCCTTGACGCCGTGCACCGAAACAATCTTGCCGAGAACGATCAGATCCTCGGCGACGGCCGGCGTCGTACTCATAAAGATGCTTAGGCAGCAGCCTTGGCAGCTTCCTTGAGCAGCTGAGCAACACGCTCAGACGGCTGAGCGCCCTGGCCCAGCCAGTAGGTCGCACGCTCTTGGTCGACGGACAGACGCACTTCGCCACCAGCAGCGATCGGGTTGAAGAAACCGATACGCTCAACGAAACGACCATCGCGCGCATTGCGGCTGTTGGTCACGGTCAGGTGGTAGAAGGGGCGCTTTTTGGAGCCGCCACGAGCAAGACGGATGGTTACCATGTGAACATCGTTCCTATAGTCGGTGCTAACTTGAGGCACACATTAAAAATGGGCCTAGGCCCGAAAGGCCGCATATTTTAAGGATTATGCGGCGGTTTGCAAATCTCTTTTTCCGGACGGCCATCGGCCGGGGTACAGGCCTCAGAATTTCGGCATTCCGCCGGCACCTGGAAGCATGCCACCCATACCGCGCATCATCTTGGCCATACCGCCCTTGGCGGTGAATTTCTTCATCATCTTCTGCATCTGCTTGTGCTGCTTGATCAAGCGACCGATGTCCTGCACCTGGGTACCGGAGCCCATAGCGATGCGGCGCTTGCGCGAGCCGCTGATGATGTCCGGATCGCGGCGCTCGGCCGGCGTCATCGAGTTGATGATTGCCTCCATCTGCTTGAACTGCTTCTCGGCTGCGCCCTGGGCGCTGCCCATCTGCGACAGGTTGACGCCACCGATGGACGGCAGCTTGTCCATCAGGCCGCCGAGGCCGCCCATGTTCTTCATCTGCTGCAGCTGATCACGGAAGTCTTCGAGATCGAAGCCCTTGCCCTTCTTCAGCTTTTTGGTGAGTTTCTCGGCCTTCTCGCGATCGAGGGTCTGCTCGGCCTGCTCGATCAGGCTGAGCACATCGCCCATGCCGAGAATGCGCGAGGCGATGCGGTCCGGGTGGAAGGGCTCGAGCGCGTCGCTCTTCTCACCCATACCGATGAACTTGATCGGCTTGCCGGTGATGTGGCGCACGGACAAGGCAGCGCCACCACGCGCATCACCGTCGACCTTGGTCAGCACTACACCGGTCAGCGGCAACGCCTCGCCGAACGCCTTGGCGGTGTTGGCGGCGTCCTGGCCGGTCATGGCGTCGACCACGAACAGCGTTTCGACCGGTTTGACGGCTGCGTGCAGCGCCTGGATCTCGGCCATCATCTCGGCATCAACGGCCAGGCGACCGGCGGTATCGAGGATGACCACATCGATGAACTTCAGCTTGGCTTCACGAATCGCTGCGTTGGCGATATCCACCGGCTTCTGGCTGGCATCGGAGGGGAAGAATGTCACCCCGAGATCGCCCGCCAGGGTTTCCAACTGCTTGATCGCCGCCGGGCGATAGACGTCAGCCGACACCAGCAGCACCGACTTCTTCTTGCGCTCCTTGAGGAACTTGGCCAGCTTGCCGGCGGTGGTGGTCTTGCCCGCACCCTGCAGGCCGGCCATCAGCACCACGGCAGGTGGAGCTGCATTGAGCGACAGGTCTTCGTTGGCCGCGCCCATCAGCTCTTCCAGCTCGGCGCGGACGATCTTCACGAAAGCCTGGCCCGGCGTCAGGCTCTTGGAGACTTCGGTGCCGACGGCGCGATCCTTGACCTTGCCGACGAAGTCCTTGACCACCGGCAGAGCCACGTCGGCCTCGAGCAGGGCCATGCGCACTTCGCGCAGCGTATCCTTGATGTTGTCTTCGGTCAGCTTGGCCTTGCCCGTGACATTACGCAGCGTCTGGGACAGGCGATCGGTAAGATTTTCGAACATGCGCGTTCCTTTGATAGGTGCGACCCGGCGCGCCGGGTGTGCGACAGGCGGCGGATTATAGCGAAGTCGCCGAGCTGCCGACACCGCCGGCAGTCTTTCGTGCTGACACCCTTCTGTGCCACACTCAGCGCCTTTCGGGCTCGCCTTACACGGATTTATGCACCCTCTGTTGCCCAGCCTCGCCGCCGCACTCCTCTACGCTGGCGCCGCCGCTTACCAAGGACTGCGCCTTACGCAGCGCAGCATCCCCGACAAACGCCTGCTGGCGTCGCTTGGTGCGCTCGCCTTGTGCCTGCATGTCGTCAGCCTGTTCTTCCAGCTGTATGACGGACACGGCCTCAACCTGGACTTTTTCAATGCGGCCAGCCTGATCGCCTGCGCGGTCATCGGCCTGATTCTGTTGGCCTGCCTGCGCATACCGGTGGAAAACCTACTGCTACTCCTGTTCCCGCTCGGCACGCTGACCTTACTGGCAGCGCAGTTCATGCCCAGCGGCACCATCAATCCGATCAACGAGCACCCTGGCATCCTCGCCCATATCCTGCTCTCGATCCTGGCCTACGGCATGCTCACCATCGCCGTGTTCCAGTCGATCCTGTTGCTGCTGCAGGACCATCAGCTCAAGCACAAGCACCCGTCCGGGCTGATTCGCAACTTTCCACCGCTGCAGACCATGGAGAGCCTGCTGTTCGGTTTCCTCTTCGCCGGCTGGCTGCTCTTGTCGTTGTCGCTGCTGTCCGGCGCGCTGTACATCGACGACCTGTTCGCTCAGCACCTGGCACACAAGACCATTCTTTCCTGCTTCGCCTGGGTGGTTTTCGCTGTGCTGCTGTGGGGGCGTCACCAGCTCGGCTGGCGCGGCCACAAGGCCATTCGCTGGACCCTCGCCGGGTTCTGCCTGCTGATGCTGGCCTATTTCGGCAGCAAGCTGGTACGCGAATTCATCCTGCACATCTGAGGCAGACCTCGTGGACGACCTACATTCGAGCTACCTGCTCGGCCTGCTGATTTTCCTCATTCTCTGCTCGGCGTTCTTCTCCAGCTCCGAGACCGGCATGCTCAGCCTCAACCGCTACCGGCTCAAGCACCTGGCCAAAGAAGGGCACAGCGGCGCCAAGCGCGTCATTCGCCTGCTGGATCGCCCGGATCGCCTGCTCGGCACCATCCTGGTCGGCAACAACGTGGTCAACATTCTCGCCGCCTCCATCGCCACGGTGCTGGCGGTGGACATGTGGGGTGAAGCCGGTATCGCCATTGCCACGGCAGGCCTGACCATCATCGTGCTGATCTTCGGCGAAATCACGCCCAAGACCCTGGCTGCACTGCGCCCGGAACTGGTGGCCTTCCCCGCCAGTCGCCTGCTCAGCCTGCTGCTGCGCGTACTCTACCCGGTGGTGTGGCTGACCAGCGTGATCAGCAACGGTCTGCTGCGCCTGCTCGGCATCGATCCGTCGCAGCGCGCCAGCGACAGTCTTTCCACCGAGGAGCTGCGCAGCGTGGTGCGTGAGTCCGGCTCGGAACTGCCGACGAACCGCCAGAGCATGCTGCTGAGCATCCTCGACCTCGAACGGGTCACGGTCGACGACATCATGATCCCGCGTAACGAAGTGACCGGCATCGACCTCGACGACGACCTGGAAATCATCATCGGTCAGTTGCGTAGCACCTCTCACACGCGCCTGCCGGTGTTTCGTGGTGACATCAATCAGATCGAAGGCGTGGTGCACATGCGCCAGATCGCCCGCCTGCTGAGCCACAACCAGCTGACCAAGGAGTCGTTGCTGGCAGCCTGCAACGAGCCTTATTTCATCCCGGAAAACACACCCCTGGCGACCCAGCTGATCAACTTCCAGAAGCACAAGCGGCGCATCGGCATCGTCGTCGACGAATATGGCGACGTGATCGGCATCGTCACTCTGGAAGACATCCTCGAAGAGATCGTCGGCGACTTCAGCAATCAGGACAGCCTGCGCAGCCCCGATATCCACCCGCAGGAAGATGGCACCCTGGTCATCGACGGCGCCGCCTACATTCGCGAAGTGAACAAGACCCTCGGCTGGCATCTGCCCAGCGACGGCCCCAAGACCCTCAACGGCCTGATCACCGAAGCCCTGGAGAGCATCCCGGACAGCAGCGTCTGCCTGAAGATCGGCCCCTATCGCCTGGAGATTCTCCAGGCAGCGGAAAACCGGGTGAAGAGCGTGCGCGTTTGGCAGGTGGCAAAGATCAAAGCGGACGAAGCAGCTCCGGAGTGAGGCGTTCGGCCAGGCCTGCAGCCCATTGCCGATAGCCCAATGCCGACGGGTGATAGCCATCCTCGGCCAGATAATGCGCCTCGAACGGCAGGTCCAACACGCAGTGCAGCACGCCCAGCCGCTGCGCCAGGCTCTGCAACTCACGATCCAGCAAGCTGGCCCGCCAGCCCATCAACTGTCGCAACAACCACGGCAAGGCGCGGAAATGCTGCAACGGCGGCACGCCGCTGAACACCACGCGACAGCCCCGCTCGCCCAATGCACCTGCCATCGCGGCGAGCGCCTGCAGCCAGCGCTTGCTCGGGGTGAGGTGCGTGGTGTCATTGACGCCGAATACCAGCAGCGCCAGATCGGCCGGCTCCGCCAATGCCAGCGGCAACAGGCGTTCATGCGCCTCGGAGGCGGTGATGCCATTCTCGCCACAGGCGCGCCAGCGTACCGGCCGCCCCAGGCGCTCGGCCAGGGCCACTGCCAGACAATTCGCCAGGGACTGATCGAAGTGCGTGACACCAACGCCCGCCACGGTCGACTCACCGATCAGCAGCAGGCGTAACGGCTCACCCGGTAGATGCGCGGCAGCGGTGCCGCTTGGCTCGCCCTGCGCAACCGGCAGACGCAATGCCGTGCGCCGGGTGTGCAGGGCCAGAGGCAGCGCCAATGGCAGCAGTGGCACAGTCGCCAGCCACCACAGCGCATGCCGACTCACAACTGGACGCGAACCGCTTGCGCGCTGCGCAGCGCCTTGGCGCGAGCAGCCTCGATGGACTCGTCACGCGCCAGCGCCACGCCCATGCGGCGCTGGCCTTTGACTTCGGGTTTGCCGAACAGGCGCAGCGCCGTGTCTTGCTCGCTCAGCGCGGTGCCGAGGTTGGCGAAGCTGGCCTGCTGTGAATTGCCCTCCACCAGAATCACCGCCGACGCCGACGGCCCCATCTGGCGGATCACTGGAATCGGCAGGCCGAGAATGGCGCGGGCATGCAGGGCGAACTCGGACAGCTCTTGGGAGATCAGCGTCACCAGGCCGGTGTCGTGCGGGCGCGGCGAGACTTCGCTGAACCATACCTGGTCGCCCTTGACGAACAGCTCGACGCCGAACAGGCCACGGCCGCCCAGCGCCTCGGTCACCGCCAGCGCCACGCGCTCGGACTCGGCCAGCGCCTTCGGGCTCATCGGCTGCGGCTGCCAGGACTCCTGATAGTCGCCGTTCTCCTGACGATGGCCAATCGGTGCGCAGAAACTGGTGCCACCGACATGACGCACGGTGAGCAGGGTGATTTCGTAGTCGAAGTCGATGAAGCCCTCGACGATCACCCGCCCCTTGCCGGCACGCCCGCCTTCCTGGGCGTAGTCCCAGGCGCGCTGCAGGTCGGCGTCGCTCTTGAGCACGCTCTGGCCCTTGCCGGAGGAGCTCATGATCGGCTTGACCACGCAGGGGTAGCCGACGGATTTCACCGCTGCGGCGTAGTCCTCGAAGGTGTCGGAGAAATGGTACGGCGAGGTGGGCAGGCCCAGCTCCTCGGCCGCCAGACGACGAATGCCTTCGCGGTTCATGGTCAGTTGCGCGGCACGCGCGGTCGGCACCACGTTGAAGCCTTCGGCCTCCAGCTCGACCAGGGTGGCAGTGGCGATGGCTTCAATTTCCGGGACGATGTAGTGCGGCTGCTCTTTCTCGATCACTGCACGCAACGCGGCACCATCGAGCATGTCGATGACGTGGCTACGATGTGCCACCTGCATGGCCGGCGCATTGGCGTAACGGTCGACGCCGATGACTTCGCAGCCCAGGCGCTGCAGCTCGATCACCACTTCCTTGCCGAGCTCGCCGCAGCCACACAGCAGCACACGGGTCGCGGAGGACGACAGAGGGGTTCCAATACGGGGCATGAGTGTTCCTCGAACAGTGAATCAGGAAGTCATTAAGAGACCGGAGGCACGGGCGCGCTCCAGGCAGAGTTGCAGTACCTCGCGGCGCTCGGCATTGTCCATGCGGCCCCAACGGGTGATCTCGGCGACGGTGCGCTGACAACCAATGCAGACATCCTGCTCGTCCAGCGCGCAGACATGCACGCAGGGCGAACGCACCGGCTTTTCTACATCATTCATCGTCATCAGGTACCAGGTCACGGGAATAGCGCTGCGCATTATGAACGTAATGAGCGGCGCTGGCCTCCAGCATCTTCTTCTGCGCCTCGGTCAGTTCGCGCACCACCTTGCCGGGGCTGCCCATGACCAGGCTGCCATCAGGAATCACCTTGCCTTCGGGAATCAGGCTGTTGGCGCCGATGATGCAGTACTTGCCAATCTTGGCGCCATTGAGGATCACCGCGTTGATGCCGATCAGGCTGTAATCATCCACTGTGCAGCCGTGCATCATCACGTTGTGGCCGACGGTGACGCCCTTGCCCAGGGTCAGCGGGAAACCCATGTCGGTGTGCACGACGCTGCCGTCCTGCACGTTGCTGTTCTCGCCGATATGGATCAGTTCATTATCGCCGCGCAGCACGGCACCGAACCAGACGCTGGCACCTGCCTCCAGGCGAACCTTGCCGATCAGGTCGGCGCTTGGCGCGACCCAGCTCTCGGGATGGGCGTCGACACGGGAGCTTCCCAGGCGGTATTTCATGCTCGTCAGTCCTCGGCGCTATCAGCGCAGGTGTATGAAATGTTCGGGTGGCTGGTGCAGGGCGATCTGGGCATCGTCGAAGATCAGGTTGACCAGCTCCACCACCATGATCGCGGTCAGGCCCCAGATGCGGTATTCGCCATAGGTGTAGGACGGCACGTACCAGCTCTGCCCGAGGTAGTCGATACGGTGGGTGACTTCGCGCGGGTCGCTGCGGAAGAACTCCAGCGGCACCGAGAATACCGAGGCGATCTCCGCATCATTGGCCTTGTATTCGACGTAATCAGGCACCAGCCCGACGTAGGGCGTGACCTGAATGCCGTGTCGCGACACCAGGCTGCTGAGCGGCCCGACCACCTCGACCAGTCCGGGCGGCAGACCGATCTCCTCCTCGGCCTCACGCAACGCGGTATCCACCAGATCGCGATCTTCCGGGTCGCGCCGGCCACCGGGAAAGGCAACCTCGCCGCCGTGGGTCGACAAACCGCTGGCGCGCAGGGTCAACACCAGCTCAGGTTCATCACTGCGGGTAATCGGGACCAGCACCGCCGCCTCGGGGAAGCTGCGCTCGGTCTCCAGAGGGCGCGGGCTGTAGCCGCGCACACGATGGAGCAACTCGTCCAGCATGGGCATACTCGGAGTCTTGTTTTGCCAGGCATCATGGCATGAAAGCAGCCGGCCGCCCAACCCCGGCGACAGGACAGGCTGGCCGTACTCGGGTGCTTCTAAAAACGTAGGCGAGGCAGTTAGCGCAAGGCAAAAACAGGCGAAAAAGCGCAGTTTACGGGCTGTAAATGAGCATTTGACTCGCTTCGCTCACCCCTTCGGGGCCGCGCTAAAGCGCGTTCAGCCTACGGCTGTGAGCCTGTTTTTAACGCAGCGATGACAACGCAGGTAGTTTTGAGAGGTGCCCGATAGCGGGCTTGCCGGCCAAGACGCCGACCGCCAAGATAGCCCCAAAAAAAAGAGGAACGGGCATGAAATTCTGCAGCCAGTGCGGCAACCCCGTCACCCGCATGATCCCTGCGGGCGACAACCGCATGCGCCATGTCTGCGCTCACTGCGCCACCGTGCATTACGAAAATCCGCGCATCGTCGCCGGCTGCCTGCCCGTGTGGCGTGACCAGGTGCTGCTGTGCCGACGCGCCATCGAGCCACGCCGAGGCTATTGGACATTACCTGCAGGCTTCATGGAAAACGGCGAGACCATCGAGCAGGCCGCCGCCCGCGAAACCCTGGAAGAAGCCTGCGCCCGCGTGCGCGATCTCAGCCTCTATACCCTGTTCGACCTGCCGCATATCAGCCAGGTGTACATGATGTTTCGCGCCGAGCTGGTCGACCTGGATTTCGCCGTGGGCGAAGAGAGCCTGGAGGTGCGACTGTTTACAGAAAGCGAAATCCCCTGGTCAGAGCTGGCTTTCCCGACCATAGGCCGTACCTTAGAATGCTTCTTCGCCGACCGTCGGCAGAATCTCTTTCCGGTACGCAATGAGCCACTCGAAGCGCTGCGTACCCACTACACACCCCGTTGACCCTTGCGGACGTTCCCGATGCGTTGGTTGTTGCCCCTGCTTTGCCTGACTCTCAGCTTCAACGCCCTGGCCAGCGCCACGCCAGCGACCAGCAGCCGCACCGTGGACAAGGTGCTGGTGCTCAAGTCGGAGCGCAAACTGCATCTGCAGCAACGCGGCGAGACCATCAAGTCGTACCGTATTTCGCTGGGCAAACAGCCCAATGGCGCCAAGCAACGCGAAGGCGACCTGCGCACGCCGGAAGGCTTCTACTGGATCGATTGGCGCAAGCCGAGCGACAAGTACCAGCTGTCGCTGCATATCTCCTACCCCAACGCCCGCGACCTGGCCAAGGCCAAGGAAGCCGGGGTGCCACCGGGCAGCATGATCATGATCCACGGCACGCCGCTGGATGAGGAATACCCGGAGTGGTTCTTCCACACCCTGGATTGGACAGAAGGCTGCATCGCCATGAAGAACGACGACATGCGCGAGGTATGGAGCCTGGTCAAGGATGGGACGCTGATCGAAATCAGGCCCTGAGCCACTGCATTGAAAAAGGCGCCATCGGCGCTTTTTTCATATCGACTCAGAACTGCAGGTCGGACAAGCGCCAGACATCGAAGGCCGGCGTTTCGTAGGGATGACTCTTCTTCAGTGCCTTGACGGCATCGTGGATCAACTCGTCGGCGACGACCATTTCCACCTTCCACTCGGCAACCTGCTCGACGCTGCCGACCTGACCAATAAACGGCTGGCTACCGTCCAGGGCGCGGAACTGACCTTGGCCCAACACCTGCCAGCAGCAGTTGTCGTACAGCCCGATGCGCCCGCCGCCGGCTGCAAACACCGCCTTTTTCACCGGCTCCAGATGGGCTTCCGGCACGTAGAAACACAGTTTGTACATCAAGTTCTCCGCAGATGGGCAACCGAACAACAGACAAGCCATGACACCAATATGATGTCATTTCGCCATGGAGTTGTCTTGAGATCGCCCGCACAATTCCATACGCAGCATTAAAACGATTCGCTGCTTTCGACTCAGGCGACGGGCGTGGCGTTCTCAGCGACCGCTGAAAAAGCGCCGCCATTTGTCGGCCAGACCGGTGGCCGGCGGGCTGTGGCTGCCATCGCAGTAGGGTAGGTTTGCGGATCGGCTACAGCGGCATAGCAGCAGACGCTGCTCGCGCTCGGGGCGCAGCTCTAGAGACTGCTGACAGTCGGGTGTGCAGTTGGGCATTTCTGCGGAGTGCCCGCAGCGGCATAGGCGATGGGTTTCACCGGGTTTGACCAAGCGAACTTCGGGGAGGATGGGGAGAGGATCATCGGCCATGGCTGGGCCTATGTAGCCCGGATGAAATCAGGGTTAGTGGTGTGAGGGAAACTGCCCCGGATTGCATCCGGGCTACGCGCCCTGCTCCCCTCTCCCGCTTGCGGGAGAGGGGCCGGGGGAGAGGGTTCGGCCTTCGCTATACACCAGTGCAAGCTCAAGACAGATCGGAGCGCGGCCGCTTTTGCCCTCTCCCGCCCTTCGGGCACCCCGCTCCGCGCCCCGGCCTGATCGCTTCGCGATCAAGCGCTCATCGGCGCAGGAAGCAGTGCTTCCAAAGCGCGCCTCTTCGCCCCGCGAGCGGGAGAGGGTCAGCAGAAGGCCGCTACGCGGCCGCTTTTAATCCACCCACACTCGGGCGTTGCGGAACATGCGCATCCAGCCGCCGTCCTCCTGCCACTCGTCCGGACGCCAGGAGTTCTGTACGGCGCGGAACACCCGCTCCGGGTGCGGCATCATGATGGTGACGCGACCGTCGCGGCTGGTCAGGCCGGTGATGCCACGCGGCGAACCGTTGGGGTTGGCCGGGTAGGCTTCGGTGACCTTGCCGTGGTTATCGACGTAACGCAGGGCCACGGTGCCGGACAGATCCGCCTCTAGCAGCGCTTCCTCGCTCTCGAACTCGGCATGACCTTCACCGTGAGCGATGGCGATTGGCATGCGCGAACCGGCCATGCCCTGCAGGAAGATCGACGCCGACTCCTGGATCTGCACCATGGCCACGCGAGCCTCGAACTGCTCGGAGCGGTTGCGTACGAAGTGCGGCCAGAACTCAGTGCCAGGGATCAGCTCGTGCAGGTTGCTCATCATCTGGCAGCCGTTGCACACGCCAAGAGCGAAGCTGTCGCGACGCTCGAAGAAGCCCTGGAAGGCATCGCGGGCGCGAGCGTTGAACAGCACCGACTTGGCCCAGCCTTCACCAGCGCCGAGCACGTCGCCGTAGGAGAAGCCGCCGCACGCCACCAGGCCTTTGAACTCTTCCAGGCTGACGCGACCGGCGAGGATGTCACTCATATGCACGTCGATGGCGGAGAAACCGGCACGGTCGAACGCGGCGGCCATTTCCACCTGGCCGTTGACGCCCTGCTCACGCAGGATAGCCACCTGCGGACGCACGCCCTTCTTGATGTAAGGCGCAGCGATGTCCTGGTTGACGTCGAAGCCGAGCTTGATCGACAGACCGGGATTGTCTTCTTCCAGCAGCAGGTCGAACTCCTGATCCGCGCCCTGCGCGTTATCGCGCAGACGCTGGATGCGGTAGCTGGTTTCGGCCCACTGACGCTGCAGCAGACGGCGCTCACCGGCGAACACCGGTTCGCCATTGAAGCTGATGCTGACCTCGCCGTTGTTCACGGCCTGGCCAATCACGGCCACGCAGTCGTCCAGACCGGCGGCGCTGAACTGCGCCAGCACTTCCGGAGTGGCGTCCTGACGCACCTGGATCACCGCCCCCAGCTCTTCGTTGAACAGCACCGCTGGCAGCTCGGAGCTGTCATCAGCCAGCGCGTCGAGGTTCAGCGACAGACCGCAATGACCGGCGAAGGCCATTTCCAGCACAGTGGTCAGCAGACCGCCATCGGAACGGTCGTGGTAAGCCAACAGGTGGCCGTCGGCATTCAGGCCCTGGATCACGGCGAAGAAGGCCTTGAGGTCTTCGGCGTCGTCGAGGTCCGGCACCTGCTGGCCGATCTGCGCATAGACCTGCGCCAGGATCGAGGCGCCCATGCGGTTCTGACCACGGCCGAGGTCGATCAGAATCAGGTCGGTCTCGCCCTTGTCCATGCGCAGTTGCGGGGTCAGGGTCTGACGGATGTCCTGCACCGGAGCGAAGCCGGTGATCACCAGCGACAACGGCGCGGTCACGCTCTTGTCGACGCCTTCATCCTGCCAGCGGGTTTTCATGGACATGGAGTCCTTGCCCACCGGAATGGTAATGCCCAGCGCCGGGCACAGCTCCATGCCGACAGCCTTGACGGTGTCATACAGGCGGGCGTCTTCGCCCGGGTGGCCGGCAGCCGCCATCCAGTTGGCCGACAGTTTGATGTCGGAGATTTTCTCGATGCGTGCAGCGGCCAGGTTGGTAACGGTCTCACCCACCGCCATGCGCCCGGAAGCCGGTGCGTCGAGCAGCGCCAGCGGCGTGCGCTCGCCCATGGCCATGGCTTCACCGGTGTAGACGTCGAAGCTGGTGGCAGTCACGGCGCAATCGGCCACCGGCACCTGCCACGGGCCGACCATCTGGTCGCGAGCAACCAGACCGGTGATGGTGCGGTCGCCGATGGTGATCAGGAAGCTCTTGCTGGCCACGGCCGGGTGATGCAGCACACGACCCAACGCCTCTTCGATATCGACGCTGGCGGCGCTGAAATCATCGCCCTGCTCGGCTTCGCGACTGACACTGCGGTGCATGCGCGGCGGTTTGCCCAGCAGCACTTCCAGCGGCATGTCCACCGGGGTGTTGCTGAAGTGGCTGTCGGTCACGGTCAGGTGCGGCTCTGCAGTGGCCTCGCCGACTACAGCGAACGGGCAGCGCTCACGCTCGCAGATGGCCTTGAAACGCTCGAAGTCGGCAGCGTCGACGGACAGGACGTAACGCTCCTGCGACTCGTTGCACCAGATTTCGTGCGGAGCCATACCCGGCTCATCGTTGGGCACCTTGCGCAGCTCGAAGCGACCGCCACGACCGCCGTCGTTGATCAGTTCCGGCAGGGCATTGGAGATACCACCGGCGCCGACGTCGTGGATGAACTTGATCGGGTTGGCCTCGCCCAGCTGCCAGCAGCGGTCGATGACCTCCTGGCAGCGGCGTTCCATTTCCGGGTTCTCGCGCTGTACCGAGGCGAAGTCCAGATCGGCCGAGCTGGCACCGGTGGCCATCGACGAAGCGGCGCCGCCGCCCAGGCCGATGAGCATGGCCGGGCCGCCGAGCACGATCAGCTTGGCGCCGACCGAGATCTCGCCCTTCTGTACGTGGTTCTCGCGGATGTTGCCGAGACCGCCAGCGAGCATGATCGGCTTGTGGTAGCCGCGCACTTCCTCACCGCGCGGGCTGCTGACAGCCTGCTCGAAGGTACGGAAGTAGCCATTGAGTGCCGGACGACCGAACTCGTTGTTGAACGCGGCGCCGCCCAGCGGGCCTTCGATCATGATGTCCAGCGCGCTGACGATGCGCTCGGGCTTGCCGTAGGGCTTTTCCCAGGGCTGGAGGAAATCGGGGATGTTCAGGTTGGAGACCGAGAAACCGGTCAGGCCGGCCTTCGGCTTGGCACCACGGCCGGTAGCGCCTTCGTCACGAATCTCACCACCGGAGCCGGTGGACGCGCCCGGGAACGGGGCGATGGCGGTCGGGTGGTTGTGCGTCTCCACCTTCATCAGAATGTGCACCGGCTCCTGCACCGCGCCGTACTGACGGGTTTCCGGGTTGGGGAAGAAACGCCCGGCGGTGTGGCCGACGATGACCGACGCATTGTCCTTGTAGGCGGACAGCACGCCTTCGTTGTGCATCTGGTAGGTGTTCTTGATCATGCCGAACAGCGACTTGTCCTGGCTTTCGCCGTCGATGTCCCAACTGGCATTGAAGATCTTGTGGCGGCAGTGCTCGGAGTTGGCCTGGGCGAACATCATCAGTTCGATGTCGTGCGGATTGCGCCCCAGGTCATTAAAGCTCTTTACCAGGTAGTCGATTTCGTCCTCGGCCAGGGCCAGGCCCAGATCCTGGTTGGCCTGCTCCAGCGCGGCACGGCCACCACCGAGCACGTCCACGGCGGTCAGCGGCTTGGGCTCGGCATGGCTGAACAGCGCGGCAGCGTCCTCAAGGGCGCTCAGCACCAGCTGGGTCATGCGGTCATGCAGCAGGGCGGCGACGGCAGCGCTGTCGGCTTCGCTCAGCTCGCCGCTGACGTAATAGGAGATACCGCGCTCCAGGCGCTGGACCTTGGCCAGGCCGCAGTTACGGGCGATGTCGCTGGCCTTGCTCGACCAGGGCGAAATGGTGCCGAAACGCGGAATGGTCAGGAACAGTTTGCCGCTGGGCTCCTGCACCGGCACGCTCGGGCCGTACTTGAGCAACCGCGCCAGCACTTGTTCTTCATCGGCGTTGAGTACGCCCGTCACATCGGCGAAATGCGCGAACTCGGCGTACAGCCCGGTCACGGCCGGCACCTTGCTGGTCAGTTGCTCGAGCAATTTGCCGTGGCGGAAAGCGGAAAGGGCGGGAGCGCCGCGCAGAATCAACATCGTCGGAACAGCCTCTGGGAAGGGGTGTGCTGGAGGCCGGGCATTCTACCCTAAAGCGTTGGCCCGCGGCACCTGTAGCCTGGCGCTTAAAGGACGAACGCGTACTAGCAGAGAAGCGAAGCGCTGTCGAGATATGGCACCGCCTGCGCTTTGCGTATACTGCGCCGATGTTTGCACGACCTGCGATACGCATGCGTTGCGCCACAGGGCTGTTGGCGATTGGAACCCTCCTGATGCTTGCTGGCTGTGGCGAAGACCCCAAGCCCAGTGTACTCGAGCAGGCAAAGGCGGAGGGTGAGCTGCGCGTGGTCACTCGTAACAGCCCCGCCACCTATTTCCAGGACCGCAACGGCGCCACCGGTTTCGAATACGAACTGGCCAAGCGCTTCGCCACCGATCTCGGCCTGGAGCTGAAGATCGAAACCGCAGACAACCTCGACAGTCTGTTTTCCAGCCTCGACCTCGCCAACGGCCCGGTCATGGCTGCCGCCGGCCTTGTGGACACGCCACAGCGCCAGCGCCAGGCACGCTTCTCGATTCCCTATCTGGAAGTCACGCCACAGGTCATCTATCGCCAGGGCGAAACCCGTCCGACCAAACCCGAAGATCTGGTCGGCAAACGCATTCTGGTGCTGGCCGGCAGCAGCCATGCCGAACAGCTGGCCGCCCTCAAGCTGGAACAGCCGGAGCTGGAGTTCGAGGTATCCGACGCAGTCGAGGTGGTCGACCTGCTGCGCATGGTCGACGAAGGACAGATCGACCTGACCCTGGTCGACTCCAACGAGCTGGCGATGAACCAGGTGTACTTTCCCAACGTGCGAGTCGCCTTCGACCTGGGCGACACCAACACCATGCGCTGGGCGGTAGCCGCCGGCGAGGATGACAGCCTGCTGGTTGAGATTGACGCCTTCCTCGAACGCTCCGAGGCTAACGGCACCCTGCAGCGCCTGAAGGAACGCTACTACGGCCATGTCGACGTGCTCGGCTACGTAGGCGCTTACACCTTCGCCCAGCACCTGCAGCAGCGCCTGCCGCGCTACGAGAAGATGTTCCGCCAGGCCGGTCACGCCAATCAGGTCGACTGGCGCCTGCTGGCCGCCATGGGCTATCAGGAATCGCTGTGGCAACCCAACGCCACGTCCAAGACCGGTGTACGCGGCCTGATGATGCTCACTCAGCGCACCGCCCAGTCGGTCGGCGTCTCCAACCGCCTCGACCCCAAACAGAGCATCGACGGCGGTGCCCGCTACTTCATCCAGGTTCACCAGCAACTGCCGGAAGGCATCGTCGAGCCGGATCGCACCTGGTTCGCCCTGGCCGCCTACAACGTCGGCGGCGGCCACCTGGAAGATGCGCGCAAGCTGACCGAAGCCGAAGGGCTGGACCCGAACAAGTGGGCCGATGTGCAGAAGATCCTGCCGCGCCTGGCGCAAAAGCAGTGGTACAGCAAGACCCGCTACGGCTATGCCCGCGGCGGCGAGCCGGTACACTTCGTGCGCAACATCCGTCGTTACTACGACATTCTCACCTGGGTGACCCAGCCGCAGCTGGAAGGCACGCAAGTGGCCGAGAGTGGTATCCACCTGCCCGGCATCGACAAGCGCAAGCCCGAAGAAGAAACTCCGCCGCTCTAAGCGGTCAGAGCAAACTCTGATTCCCCACCGCACAGCGGCTGATCGCCTGCCGCGCCTGCGGCAGGCCTTTGAGCCGAGTGGCGCACTGCGCCTGACTCGATATCCGCTCCACCTGCAGGTTGGCCTGCTCGTCGATGCTGATCAGATAAGGATGGTTGTAACGCGCCCGGTCATTCCAGCCGCTGAAACGCTGAGTGCTGAACACGCAGCGATAGTCCAGATGGCCGGTAAAGCCCTGAAAACGATCACGCATGAAAATGTGGTGATAACGCTGCCAGTCGCGATCACGCTGCCCGACACGCAAGGCCTCCTGGCACTCTGCAAGCGTGGTGATCTGCGGCTCGTGCAGGAAAATGCTCTGCGCCAGGTTGGAGCCACCCAGCTGCACGCTGGCGACCAGATACACCTCGGGTTGCTCCGCGAACGCCGGCGCAGCCAGGAACGTCAGTACACTCAACATCCATTTGTTCATGCTCATTCCCTGCAAGAACGCTCAGCCTCGCCGAGCCTTGAAGAACTCTTTTAGCAGCGCCCCGCTCTCCTCGGCCAGCAAGCCACCCTCCACCCGCACGCGGTGGTTGAGAAAGCCCTGGTCGAAGAATTGCCCCTGACTGATCGCTACCCCCGCACGCGGCTCGCTGGCGGCGAACACCACCCGGGCGATGCGCGCATGCACAATCAGGCCAGCGCACATGCTGCAGGGTTCCAGCGTGACATACAGGGTGCTGCCGGGCAGTCGGTAGTTCTGCACGCTTTGCGCCGCCGCGCGAATCGCCACCATCTCGGCATGGGCACTGGGGTCGTGACGCAGAATCGGGCAGTTGAAGCCCTGCCCGACCACCTCGCCATCCTGCACCAGTACGGCGCCGACCGGCACCTCGCCCTGCTCCGCGCCCAGGCACGCCTGCGCCAGCGCCAGGCGCATGAAGTGCTCGTCACGCGAGCGATCGATGATCTGCGGTCGCTTCATTGCATCAATCCGAAGGGAGGCCACCCTGCTAGGCGGACCTGAAAACGGCGCCTACCCTACACCACTTCGATGGCCGCCATCAGCCCCGTTTCCATATGGTCGATGACGTGGCAGTGGAACATCCACACACCGGGATTATCGGCGACGAAGGCGATGCGCGCGGTCTCGTTCTTGCCCAGCAGATAGGTGTCGGTGAAATACGGAATGATCTTGCGCCGGTCCGAGCCCAGCACCTTGAAAGTCATGCCGTGCAGATGAATCGGGTGCTGATACTGCGCCATATTGCGCAGCACGAAGATGTAGTGGCCATTCTTCTTCAGCGTGGCGATCGGGCGATCGGCACAGGTCTTGTCGTTGATGTCCCAGGCCTGGCCGTTGATCTGCCAGTACTTGTAGCGACCGGCGGCCTCGTCGGCCGGCGAAGCCAGTGCGGCAGCCCACTCGAAGTTGAAACGCAGCGTCTCGGCGCGGGCCAGGTCCGGTTCGGCGACGGGGTTGGCCGGCAGAGGCGGTGGCCAGTCGCCTGCGACTTCGCTACTGGCGACACCTTTCAGGGTGGCCAGGCGCAGCGGACCATTGCGTAGCGACAATTCCTCGCCGGCTGCCGGCACCTTCAGCGCCAGGTCGATGCGCATGCCAGGCCCCAGCCAGTATTCCTTACCCAAAGGCCGCGGCTGCACCGGGTTGCCATCCAGCGCATAGATGCGCGCCTCGCTACCCGGCAGATTGAGGCGATAGGTGATAGTGTTGTCGACGTTGATCAGGCGCAGGCGCACCACCTGCCCTGCAGGTAATTCGAGGGTCGGGTTCGGTTCGCCGTTGATGGTGGTCAAGCGCCCACGCGTACCCTCCCGCGCCGCCTGACGCGGCACCAGAAATTCGCTGAAGGCGCCCTGTTCGTCGATATGCCAGGTCTTCAGGCTCAGCGTGCGCTCATGGCGGAACCCGGTGGGCTCGCGCTCCTCGACGATCAGCGGGCCGACCAGACCGCGCCCCAATTGCTCGGCACTGGTGGTGTGCGGGTGGTACCAGAAGCTGCCGGCGTCGTGGCAGATGAAGTCGTAATCGAAGTATTCGCCCGGCAGCACCGGTGCCTGGGAGACATAGGGCACGCCGTCCATTTCCAGCGGCAGACGAATGCCGTGCCAATGGATGGTGCTCTGCACATCCAGCTTGTTGATGAAGCGCACCCGCAAACGCTCGCCCTGCCGACAGCGCAACTCCAATCCCGGCGCCTGGCCGCCATAGCCCCAGGCCGGCGTCTTGTGCCCCGGCACCAGCTCCAGATCAAGCGGCGCGGCGATCAGCTCGTAGTCATGGCTCACCACGTTCTCCGGGCGCCCGAGCCAGTAGCGCACACCACCTGCGCCCAGGCCGGCAACACCCAGACCAGCCAGACCGGCGAGCACTTGTCTGCGGGTAAACGACATCTTCATCCTCGGCAATCTGCGAGCATACTCAATTGCGGTATCTTCTCATTTTCACGAAGGAAGAAACGAGCTCGGTCGAAGGACTTATTGCCGCAGATGAACGCGACAAACACACGGGAGCGCCTGACCATGTCGCCTGCGAAGCCGCCTGTCCGACAAGGCTATCGATATGCCATAGACCTGTTCGGCATGGCGATGACCAGCGCACTGGCACTGTACGTCGCATGATTGACCCTGGAAGCATCGAAGTGATGCTGACCAACCAGGTACGCGCCAAGCGCGAGATGCTGCGCTGCTCGCGCTTGCCAAAAGCGTTGTACTGACACTGCTGCAGAAATGAAAAAACCGGCCGAAGCCGGTTTTTTCATTTGGGCCTGACACCCATTCAGGGCTTGGACCGACTTACCAGCTGTAGCTCAGCTTGGCGGTAACTTCACGACCCGGGTTGTAGTAATCAGCCGTACCGGAGCCGACCACGTGCTGCTCATCCAGCAGATTGCTGACGTTCAGAGCCAGATCCGTACCCTTGACGATGTTGTAGGTGAAGGCGGCGTCGAACACTGTAGCGGCATCGCTTTTATCGGTGTTGGCGGCGCCAAAATAGTATTCACCAATGTAACGGGCACCCAGACCTACGCTCACCTTCGTGCCTGGCACACTGTAGTAGCTCCAGAGTGAAGCGCTATGCCGTGGAGTGACTTCAAATTCATTGCCTTTGAGAGACGTGCCATCCCACAGCGAACCGCGAAGCACATCTGACTTCATGTAGGAGTAACCGCCAACCAGGCTCAGGTTCTCGGTCAGCTCGGCCTTGGCCTCCAGATCCAGACCTCGCACCCTTGTCTCACCGACCGTCTGCCGCTCAATACCAACGCCAGGTACAACAACAGCAATGGCGACATTTTCCTGAGTCAAGTCATAGATAGCTGCGGAAAAGAGCGCGTTCATACCAGCAGGTGAATATTTCGCCCCCACTTCATACTGCTTGCCACGCTTCGGAGTGACGCCAATCTCGGGCGGAGAAACGGATTCCACCATGCTGACATAGGTCGAAACCTCGTCAGTGACGATGAAGGTCAACGCGCCACGGTAAGACGTTTCAGAAAAACTATCCGACGTTTTGGTCGAGGTGAGCTTGTTCGTCTCCGCAAGATCCATCGAGTCATTGCGTACGCCTGCGGTGACGATAACGCGGTCATAGAACGACAGGTTCTGCTGCAGGAATACCGATTTGGTAGTGTAATCCCGCCGCTGAACAAGGTAGGGCGACAGTCCGCCTGGGGCACCACTGTAGACCGGGTTGGCAATATCGATGGGCGTCGCTCGGGCATAGATAGAGCTGGCGTCAGTTGTAGAGTCGCCGTACTCGACCCCCACCATGGTGCTGCTATCGATATTCCCGAAACGGGCATCGTACTGCAGCATCAGATTACCGTTGACCTGCTCGGCCTCAGTATCGGTACCAAAAGCGTCACGGTCGCGCAGGGTTCCCGTTCCTGTCCCGCTCAGATACAGGTATGCAAAATCATCCGTCAGCTCGCTGTACCGCAGGTTGCTGCGCAGGATGAAACCGTTGTCGAAATCGTGAGTGAAACTACCACTGATATTGGTGCGTTCCACATCGTGGAAGTTGTAACCAGGCTCACCGAAGAATTCATCGCGATCATATTCCCTGTCTGTCGGGTAGCCGCCACTGTTGGGGGTGCTCTTGGTCTTGAGGTGATCCACGACGAGGGTTGCCGAGGTATAGGCCGTCGGTGCCCAGGTCAGCCCGCCCATGAGGAGCTGATTGTCGTCCTGAGAGTGATCGTACTCACGATCACTGTCCTGGAACTTGCCGGTGAAACGATAAGCCAAGGTCTTGTCCGCATTCAGCACATCACCGACGTCGATGCCGGTTTCCCTGTGGTTGAAGGAACCGTAGGTGCCATAGACCTGACCGAACTTCTCGAAGCGCGGCTTCTTGGTCACAAAGTTCACCGAACCACCGGGGTCAGCTGCGCCAAACAGCGTTGAGTTGGCGCCCCGCAGAATTTCAACGCGCTCGAAGGCGAACGGATCTTCGCGAACACCACGCATGGAACTCAGTGTCAAACCATCGCGATAGGTGGTGGCCTGGAAACCACGAATCTTGAAGTAGTCGTTGCGGTCATCGCTGCCGTAGAAGTCGGTGATCACGCCTGGCGTGTATTGCAGGAGTTCTTCTGTGGTGTTGACGCTGCGCTGCTCGATTTCCTTCTGGGTCACCACGGAAACAGAGGCCGGGGTATTGAGGATGCTGGTGGCGACCTTGCCGCCGACCCAGAGCTCCTGGGCAACCACCGAACTGGCATCATCACCTGCCGAGGCCTTGGCGTTGACGATAATCGGCGCGAGGCGGAAGGGTTCATCCTCTTTGGCAGAGCTTGCCTCTTGCGCGTGAACGTAGAGAGGCGCAGCAACCAGCGGCGTGCAAAACAGAGCAACGCTGGTAACGCGCCGCCAGGGCGCTCGTGTATTGAGAACCCCGTTCTTACTATCGGTCATGCTCATGGTCCTTATCGGTTAAGAAGCGTGTCAGCGGCCTGCCTTGTCATCTTTCTATGTGGCGGTACCTGATTGGCGGCGGCAACATAGCAGAAAACACACATCAAAACGATAATGACTTACATATAGATTTACCGATCTCTCTTGATACCGAACCCGTTATTTACCAGGCGCGTTCCACCTCAATTGCTTGTTCGGAGCACAGAGCGGTGCCGGACCGCTTGCCAGATAGAGCGCGGTTAAAACTAGTAGCGACGAACCACCGACCACGCTTCCGATTTCACCGACTGAAACACCACAACGCTTGGCTGGTCCTGTGGTGCCAAGCGGCCTTGCGCAGCTCTTAGATGTGCTCGGCGCGGCGCAGCAGGTCGGCGTATTCCAGGACACACCCAAGCCTGGAAATGGGTGGCGGTAGACCATGTCGTAGGGCAGGCCCAGCTCCAGGCCGATCTTGCGCACTTCGTCCTTGAACAGTTCACGCAGCGGTTCGATCAGCTTGAAGTTCATTTCCTCCGGCAGGCCGCCAAGGTTTTGGTGGTTCTTGATCACGTGGGCCTTGCCGCTCTTGGCGCCAGCCGACTCGAGCACGTAGGGGAAATGGTGCCATAGGCAAGGAATTGGGTAGCTTCATTGCCGTATCCGTGGCCCGAAAGCAATCCGGGAAGATGGGCCGGCATAGTCAGCTCCGCCCCAACAAATGGGATATTTTCTCATTTAAACAACAACGCTGACGACCTAGGGATATAGACAGGATGCCGTAGCGTCGCCCAGGCGAAACATAAGCCCCCCACGCGATGCACTGAAAGCCCGCTAACGCAGCCAATCAGACAACAACCCAAAGTTCTCAAGGCCAAACCACTTAATCGCCCCAGCAGAAAACATGTCTTGGCCAGCCGCAGTGAAATATATATGATTGCGAATCATTATTACGTGCACTCAACAAAAATCTCATGGGTACACAGGACAGTTAGCGTGACCGCCAGCGAATTTTCACCCCAGCAGCAGATCGCAGCCCTCTACAGCGACCATCATGGCTGGCTGCTGGGCTGGTTACGTCGCCAGCTAGGCGATTCGTTCGTGGCTGCGGATCTGGCCCAGGACACCTTTATCAGCGTCATTACAGCAAGCAGCGCCAGCGACATCCGACAGCCGCGCCCATTTCTGGCAACCATCGCCCGCCGCTTGATCGCCCACCGCCATCGGCGTCAGCTACTCGAAACCAGCTATTTGGAAATGCTCGCCACGCTGCCGGAGGAACTGGCCCCCTCGCCCGAGGCACAACTGCTAGCGATCGAAGCCCTGCAGCAGATTGACCGCGCCCTGGACGGCCTGCCTCGTCAGGTGAAGGAAGCGTTTCTGCTGGCCCACCTGGAAGAGCTGAGCTATGCCGAAATCGCCGCACGCCTGGGCGTGTCTACCAGTTCGGTCAAACAGTACCTGACCCGCGCGAACCGGCAGTGCCTCTTCGCCCTGGCGGTATAACGCTCTCAATCGACGCGGACCACTCAGGCGACATGACCGATACCCACCACGCGCGCCCCATGGCCGGCGGCCAGCCCATCAGCGAAGCGACCGCAGACCAGGCGGCGCAGTGGCTGACCCTGCTGATGTCCGGAGAAGCGAGCCACGAAGAGCGGCAAAGCTGGCAGCAATGGCGCGCCGCACACCCCGATCACGAGCGTGCCTGGCAGCACATCGAAGCCATCACCGGTCGGTTAAAGCAGATGGAGCCGAAAGCGGCCTACCGGACACTGTCTCCCTATGTCGCAGCGCCTCGCGGCGCGCAAACGCCCATCTCGCCAGGCCGGCGCAAGGCGCTGCAGATGCTGATGTGGGGCGGCGTGGCCTGCACCACCGGCTTGCTGGTTTCGCGCACACAGAGCTGGCAACAGGCGGTGGCCGAACACCGCACCGGCATCGGCGAACAGCGCAGCCTGGTGCTGGACGACGGCACCCAGATCACGCTCAACACTGACAGCGCCATCAATCTGCGTTTCGATGGCGAGCGGCGTCTGATACGCCTGGTGGCCGGCGAGGTGCTGATCGTCACCGGTCATGCCCATGACAGTGGCCACGCTGAAACGCGCCCCTTTATCGTCGAGTCAGCCGAAGGCGATGTTCGCGCCCTCGGCACCCGCTTCACCCTTCGCCAACTTGACGGACAGACCCATGTAGCCGTGCTGGAAAGTGCGGTGCAGATTACCCCTCGCGACAACAGCACCCAGACGCGCATCCTCCACGCCGGTAAACAAGCCTCTTTTTCCCGCCGGGTTCTAGAAGCCGATCAGCCACTAGACGAGCAATCGTCAGCCTGGTCACGCGGGCAGATCGTGGCCGACAACGTGCGCCTGGAGGATTTTCTCGCCGACCTGGGGCGATACCGCCCCGGCCTTCTGCGCTGCGATCCGAGCGTGGCCAACCTGCGCGTCTCCGGCGTGTTCCCGCTGCATGACACCGACCGCATTCTGGCCACGCTGCCCACCGTGCTACCGGTGCAAGTCAGTCAACGCACCCGCTACTGGGTAACAGTCGCAGCCGCACGCTAACTCGCCCGCCCAAAGACTTCGCCGCACTCTCTCGGCCCCAGTCTCGCCAGGGGCGCAGGCACCCAGCAAGCAATTGTTGAAAATAATTCCCGTTATTGACTGCCCGATTTCCTTTCTCGCGGCACCTTTCAACAAGCACGTCATTTTTCAACATCCCCTCGAGAGGAATCCATGCCCCTAATCAACCCGCGCACCCGCCGAAAGGAGCATGGCGGCAGTCGTCAAACCACCCCAGCCACCAGCATTAACGTCCAGCAGGCACCTCAACCGCCGTTGACCCAGCGCCCCATTACCTATGCGGCCTCAATAGCAGCATGCAGCATCGCATTGGCCATGGCCGTGCCCGACGCCGTACTGGCACAAACGCCAGCCGCACAGCCGCCAGCGCAACGACCTGCCAGCACACTGCAGGACTACACCATCCCCGCCGGACCACTGGCTCCGGCCCTGCGCAGCCTGGCCAGCGCAGCCAACCTGTTGCTGACATTTACCGCTGAGCAAACCAACGGCAAGACCACCTCCGGGCTACAGGGCCAGTACAGCACGCAGGCCGCCTTGAGCACGCTGTTGGCAGGTACTGGGCTGCAGGCGGCACAACTGGACAACGGCGGCTATGTACTGCGCGTAGCGCCTGTGGCCGAGCCCCCGGACGAGCCGGTCGCACCAGCAACCACCCTGCTCCCAGCCGCGATCGTGCATGGCAGCCTGGACGACGACGTCGTCGAACAAAGGATGAGTTTGTCTGCCGCCAAGATCATCGTCGGTCGCGACGAGATCGAAACCTTCGGCGACGCCAGCATGGGAGAAGTGATCCGGCGCATGCCCAGCATCAGCTTTGGCGGCCCACCAGGCGAAAACAACGACGCCCGCCTGCGCGGCCTCAACAAGGAATACACACAGATCCTGATTGATGGCCAGCCTACGCCTGGTCGCGACTTTTCAATCGACCAGATTCCTGCTCAGTTGGTTGAGCGCATCGAGATCATCCGCACGACAACCGCCAATATGGACAACCAGGGCATTGCCGGCACCGTCAATATCATCATGCGCAAGCCCCCCAAAGAGCGCACCTCCCGCTGGCATGCGGCGACCGGCACACTGCCCGATGCACCTGGCGCGGGCACCTTTGGCAGCGCAGGCCTGACACTCGGAGACAGCCTGGACAATTTCCGCTACCAGGTCGATGGCGTAGTCCAGCGCCGCAACGGGGTCAGAACCAAGGATCGTCAGGACTACAACAACGGTGGTGCAACCCTGACCAACCGCGAACTCGACTATGAGTATCGCGAGCATGACGAACTCGGCCTGTCTGCACGCCTGCAATGGCAACTCAACGAACAGGATGAGTTCAGCCTCGATCCACGCTACCTCTATTCGCGTGAAGACAAGGAGCGTGACCGGCTGAAGAAAGCCACCTTGAGCGATGCCGAGCGCATGGACCAGGCCAAGACTCGTCAGTACCTCGGGCTGAACGGCCTTTGGCAACGCACCGTGGATCCCACTAGCCGCTACAACCTGGGATTCAATCTGCAGGGCACCGATACCCAGACCGATAAAACCGAGCGCAAGGGCGCGGCAGGCGGATCGTTTGACAACCTGCCGACCTTCGCCAGCGGTAATGATGACTCGATCCGCGAGAAGGGATTCACCCTCAGAAGCTCCATGCAGAAGCACCTGGGCGGTATCCATGCTCTGGACATCGGCGCGGAGGCAGGCAAAACCGAGTGGGACATGCACAAGCTGGGGTGGAAGCAGGTCAACCGCAGCGACGAGGCCCGTACCAGCTCCTCGGTGGAAGAAAGCAAGTTCGCCCTCTATGCCCAGGACGAAATCCTGCTTGGCGGGATGCATGTGCTGACCCCAGGCCTGCGCCTGGAGAGCGTAAGCACCCGAACCGACAATAGCCAAGCGGAAACTGGCAGCCAACATCACCTGCAGCCGAGCCCATCGCTGCACTGGCTGACCAGCATCACCCCCGAACTCAACTGGCGGGCCAGTGTCACCCGCAGCATCCGCCGCCCCAAGTTCGAGGATCTCGCCGGGCTGACCGAAAGCAAAGCGGGCACCGCAAACGAACCCGACGTGGTGGGCAACCCCGACCTCAAGCCCGAGACAGCCTGGGGCGCGGAGACCAGCCTGGAGCGTCTTTTCGCCGAGCGCCGCGGCGTGGTCAGCGCCAACCTGTTCTACCGCGACATCACCGATCTGATCGAAAAAACCATCGTGCTGGATGCTGACAGCGGGCGCTATCAGCAGATGCCCATCAACACGGCCAAGGCCAGTACCTGGGGCGTGGAACTGGATGGCTCCTACCGATTTGAGCTGACACCCGCCCACGGCGTGACCGTAAAGGGCAATTACAGCTGGATGGATTCCGAAGTGAACGACCCGGCAACTGGCGGCAAGCGCCCGATCAACGACCAACCGCAATACATCTTCAATGCCGGGGCTGATTACGAATACCGGCCCTGGAAGCTCAAGTTCGGCGCGCACTACAACGAAATCGGACGGTTGCAGAAAGTCGACATGGTCGGCAGCAACTTGCGCACCCAGGAGCAAACCCCCTCGCGCTACCTCGACCTGAGCGCATCACTGCCCATCAGCCAAGACCTCACGCTCAAGCTCAGCGCACTCAACGCGCTTGAAGCCGAGAAAAACCGTTCCCGCACCACCGTGCGCCCCAACGGCACGGTCGCCCTGTTCGAGCAGGAAGACGAAAGCTCCTCGCGAGCCTTCCAACTGCTTGTCGAAGGCCGCTTCTGAAACCTGTCACTGGTATCCCCAACCTGAAAAAGGACCACCCCATGAGAACACTCACTGCCGTTTCAGCACTGGCGCTCAGCCTGTCGTTTGCCCTGCCGCCGATGGCCGCGCAAGCCCACGAAGATCTGCGCCTGCAAGCCTGGCTGAATACCCACCCAGCCGCCGTCACCAGCGCTTTCGAGCACGCTCAGGTGTACGCCCAACTGGGTAATCTGTGGAAAGAACTGGGCGACGCGCCTAAATCGAGCGACTTGTTCGCCCGCTCTGATTCAGCAGCCAAGCGCGTACAAGACGACTATATACGCGATGTACTGAAGGCCCACCTGGCCAATGAACTGGCCTCCAGCGGCCATTACGACGACGCCCTCCAGGCGCTGGACAAGGTGCAGGACACCGACGTCTGGGTGAAAACCGCGTGGAAACTCATCGGCAAGTTTGCCAAATCCAAGCAACCCGAACGCGCTGCCGAGTTGCTGGAGCGCGCAGAAACACGCACCCGCACAGTGGCAGAACCGCTGCTGCGCGCCGAGCTGCTCTCGGGCACAGGCGCAGCCTATCGCTATGTCGCCCGGGCCAAGGGAGAAAACCTGGTTTACGAGTCCTACGGTATGGCGCAGATGCTGCCTGACCTGTACGAGCGCGGCGTGATGCTCAACGAGGCCGGTGCGCACCTGGTGGACATCGGGCACACCGAGCAGGCACTGGCCGTTTTCGCGGCCGTCGATCATCTGGTGCCACAGATCGAAGAACCGCTGCATCAAGCCAAGGTGCTGGCCATGCTGGGCGGCGAAATGGCCGAGAAAAACCTGCGTGATCGCGCAGTCGGAGCCCTCGACAAAGGCCGAGAAGTGGCCCTGGCCCTGCCGGAAAGCGAGGAGCGCGCCGCAGTGCTCAGCGAAATTTCGCGCAACTACGGTCAGAGCCACCGCTTCGAGCCCGGCATTGCGTTGGCCGAGAAAATTGCTGACCCCTACCACCGTATCGAAGGCTTTATCCGCAACGCCAAGAACATGGCTCGCACCGGCAACCAGGAGGCCGCCTACAAACTGCTGGAGCGCAGCGAACAGGAAGCCGATCTGGTGAAGTCGCCCTACTTGCGCGCCACCGTGCTACGCAAGCTGGCCTCGGAGCGCATCGAAGCGCGTCAGCTGGAACAGGCCAAGGAGCTGCTAGGCCGCGCAGAACGCGCCATTGCCGGCGCGGCGTAAGCCACGTGACAACCGCCAGTGAGCACCGAACCAGATGAGGACGTTGATCCACCGCCTACACGTCTGGTTTGGCGCGGGCTCGGGGCTGCTCATCCTCTTGCTGTGCCTGAGTGGCAGCCTGGCCGTGTTCCGCCTGGAGATCAGCCAATGGGTTAGCGGCGGGCTCAGCGCCCCGGCGAACTGCACGCTTGCGGCTGACGCGGTGCTCGCTACCTTGCGTACTCGCTTGCAGGAGGCCCCCGATACCGGGGGCCTGCTGCGCCGTTTGAGCTTGCCAGAGCTCACCGGCGGGTATTGGGAACTGCGCCTGGCCAATGGCGAGCGTGCTCAGGCAGACCTCTGCGGCCAGGCGCTGCAAGGGCCACGCAGCCAGGCAGCGGACTTTCTGGTCAACCTGCACACCCGTCTGTTGATGGGCAAAGCCGGGCGCTGGATCGTAGGACTGTTCGGCGTGTTGATGCTGCTGAGCCTGGTCTCCGGCGTGTTGCTGCATCGCAAAGTCTTGCGCCAGCTGTTCACCTTAAGAGCCGGCAAAAGCCCTCGGCTTGTCCGCTCCGATGGCCACAAACTGCTCGGCACCTGGCTCCTGCCCTTTCTTCTACTCACGGCCTTCAGCGGCGCCTGGCTGGGCCTGGCTACCCTGGTGACCACAGCCGAGATCAAAGGCGTCAAGGCCGCGGCCGCGCCGGCCTACACAACCCCAACCGGGCTGGAGCAGATGCTGGACGACGCGCGCCAACAACTGCCTGGACTGGTACCGGTTTTTATCGACTTCTTCCCTGACAGAGGCCATGTGAGCGTGCGCGGCAACCTGCCCGGCCACCTGGTACAGCGCTACAGCGCAGAGGTTCTCTACGCGGGTCAAAGCGGCCTGCTCCTGGGCGTGCACGACCCGCGCCAACTCGAAGGCCTGCACTGGTGGCAGCAAGCAATGATGCCTTTGCACCTGGGCGACTGGTCAGGCGTGAGCTTGCGCTGGCTCTATGCCTTGCTGGGCCTGGGTTGCTGCGTGCTGATCTGGCTAGGGCTGTGGCTGTGGGCGGACCGCCGCTTGAAGGTGGCCGGAAAGCTGCTACCGCGGGGTCGATTGGCCGGATGGACGTTCACTGCCGGGGTCAGCGCATCGCTACTGACCGCAGTCGGCACGATCCTTTTCTGGCGCATCAAATACAATGCGGCCGATAACGACCTCAACGCGTGGCTGATCGCCACCGCAGCTGCCGGGCTCGCCAGCCTGTTGCTGCACTATTGGTTGCGCAGGGGAAAGAGCGGCCGAAAAGGCTCTTCGTGCGATACGCCATAACTGTCCAGGCACATATGAAAAAACCGGCCTAAGCCGGTTTTTTCATTCAACCCCGCGGGATCACTCCCACTCGATAGTCGCTGGCGGCTTGCTCGACACGTCGTAGGTGACGCGGGAGATGCCTTCGATTTCGTTGATGATGCGGCCGCTGACGGTTTCCAGCAGCTCGTAAGGCAGGTGCGCCCAGCGAGCGGTCATGAAGTCCACGGTTTCCACGGCGCGCAGGGCAACGACCCAGGCGTAGCGACGGCCATCACCGACGACACCGACCGATTTCACCGGCTGGAACACCACGAACGCCTGGCTGGTCTTGTGGTACCAGTCGGCCTTGCGCAGCTCTTCGATGAAGATGTGGTCGGCGCGGCGCAGCAGGTCGGCGTATTCCTTCTTCACTTCGCCGAGGATGCGCACGCCCAGGCCCGGGCCTGGGAACGGGTGGCGGTAGACCATGTCGTAGGGCAGGCCCAGCTCCAGGCCGATCTTGCGCACTTCGTCCTTGAACAGTTCACGCAGCGGCTCGACCAGCTTGAGGTTCATTTCCTCCGGCAGGCCACCAACGTTGTGGTGGCTCTTGATCACATGAGCCTTGCCGCTCTTGGCGCCAGCCGACTCGATCACGTCCGGGTAGATGGTGCCCTGGGCGAGGAACTGGATATTGTCCAGCTTGCTGGCCTGCGCATCGAACACGTCGATGAAGGTGCGGCCGATGATCTTGCGCTTCTTCTCAGGGTCGGACTCGCCGGCCAGGTTGCTGAGGAACTGCTCTTCGGCATCGGCACGGATCACCTTGACGCCCATGTTCTCGGCGAACATGGCCATTACCTGGTCGCCTTCGTGCAGACGCAGCAGGCCGTTGTCGACGAACACACAGGTCAGTTGATCGCCGATAGCCTTGTGCAGTAGCGCCGCGACCACCGAGGAGTCAACGCCACCGGACAGGCCGAGCAGCACGTTGGCGTCACCGACCTGAGCGCGCACGGCAGCGATGGCGTCTTCGACGATGTTGGCCGGGGTCCACAGGGCTTCACAGCCGCTGATTTCCAGCACGAAGCGCGAGAGGATGCGACCGCCCTGCTTGGTATGGGTCACTTCCGGGTGGAACTGCACGCCGTAATAGTGGCGAGTGTCGTCGCACATGGCGGCGATCGGGCAGCTCGGGGTACTGGCGAGGATGTGGAAGCCTTCCGGCAGGCGGGTGACCTTGTCACCGTGGCTCATCCACACGTCGAGGCCCAGTACACCGTCGGCGTCGACATGGTCTTCGATGCCGGCCAGCAGTTGGCTCTTGCCGACCACGTCGACACGGGCGTAGCCGAATTCACGCAAATCGGAACCTTCCACCTTGCCACCGAGCTGCTCGGCCATGGTCTGCATGCCGTAGCAGATGCCCAATACCGGCACGTTCAGGTCGAACACCGCTTGCGGGGCGCGCGGGCTATTGGCTTCGTGCACCGACTCCGGGCCACCGGCGAGGATGATGCCGCGCGGAGCGAAGGCGCGGATATCTTCGTCGCTCATGTCCCAGGGGTGCAGTTCGCAATAGACACCGATCTCGCGCACGCGGCGGGCGATCAGCTGGGTGTACTGGGAACCGAAGTCCAGAATGAGGATGCGGTGGGCGTGAATGTCGTGGGCCATGGCCGTCTCTCGTAGGTATTCACAAATGACACGGGGCTGATCGAACAGCCCCGTTATTCATACATTGTAAAAATCGATTTGCCGCATCGCGAGCGACGAGCAGGCAAGGCGGAGAGAAACGAGAGAGGGGAGTTTGCTGAAGCAAATGAGCATCTCGAGTTTTTCTCCAACGCAGCATGCTCAAGCGCAGCAGCGTCAAATCGATTTTTTAGCCGACGCGGTAGTTCGGCGCCTCCTTGGTGATCTGCACGTCGTGGACATGCGACTCGGCCATACCGGCGCCGGTAATGCGCACGAACTCAGGCTTGGTACGCATGTCTTCGATGGTGGCGCAGCCGGTGTAGCCCATGGAGGCACGCAGGCCGCCCATCAGCTGGTGAACGATGGCACTCATTGCGCCCTTGTACGGCACACGACCTTCGATACCTTCCGGCACCAGCTTCTCGGCACCGGCCGAGGAGTCCTGGAAGTAACGGTCGGAAGAGCCCTGCGCCTGGGCCATGGCGCCCAGCGAGCCCATGCCGCGGTAAGCCTTGTAGGAGCGGCCCTGGAACAGTTCGACTTCGCCCGGGGCTTCTTCGGTACCGGCCAGCATGGAGCCGATCATCACGGCGGAAGCGCCGGCAACGATGGCCTTGGACAAATCGCCAGAGAAGCGGATACCACCGTCAGCAATCAGCGGTACGCCAGTGCCGGCCAGTGCTGCGGCCACGTTGGCCACGGCGCTGATCTGTGGAACACCGACGCCAGCGACGATACGGGTGGTGCAGATCGAGCCTGGGCCGATGCCGACCTTGACGCCATCGGCGCCGGCTTCGACCAGCGCCTTGGCAGCTGCGCCCGTGGCGATGTTGCCACCGATCACCTGGACGTCCGGGAAGCTCTGCTTGACCCAACGCACGCGGTCGATCACGCCCTTGGAGTGGCCGTGAGCGGTGTCGACGATGATCACATCGACACCGGCATTGACCAGAGCGCCGACGCGATCACCGGTGTCGGCACCAGTACCGACGGCAGCGCCAACACGCAGACGACCTTGATCGTCCTTGCTCGCCAGCGGGTAGGCCTTGGCTTTCTCGATATCCTTGACGGTCATCATGCCCTTGAGGGTGAAGGCGTCATCGACGATCAGCACCTTCTCGATACGGTGCTTGTGCAGCAGCTCGCGCACGGTTTCCTTGGCGGCGCCTTCCTTGACGGTGACCAGGCGCTCTTTCGGCGTCATCACCTCACGCACTTTAGCGTCCAGACGGTTCTCGAAACGCACGTCGCGGGAAGTGACGATACCCACCAGGTCGCCGTTGGACAGCACCGGCACACCGGAGATGTTGTGCAGGCGGGTCAGCTCGAACAGGTCACGCACGGTGGCGTCGGCCTCGATGGTGATCGGGTCCTTGACCACGCCGGCCTCGAACTTCTTGACCTTGCGCACCTCGGCAGCCTGCTGCTCGATGGTCATGTTCTTGTGGATGATGCCGATGCCGCCTTCCTGGGCCATGGCAATGGCCAGGCGCGCTTCGGTGACGGTGTCCATGGCGGCGGACAGCAGCGGGATGTTCAGTTCGATGCCGCGGGTCAGGCGGGTCTTCAGGCTGACGTCCTTGGGCAGTACCTCGGAATAACCGGGGATAAGCAGGACGTCGTCGAAAGTGAGTGCTTCTTGGCTGATGCGCAGCATGGCGGGCTCCCGAGCGGGAAAATAAGAAGCGCGGCATTATACCCAGCGACCTCATTTCACTCAATGCAAAGTGTGTCTCTAGGCAACCATACCTCGAAACACATAAAATAATGATTCTCAAAAACACTTGCACTTGAGTGCCAAATGAAATCTAGCCGTCCTTCCCTGAGCAGCCAATGTGCTGTTCTGCTTACCTTTTGCCTGCTTCCAGCCGGCCAACTGCTAGCCCAGGAACTGGAGCTGCCTAGCCAGGAAGTGGTCGCCAAGCCTACCGCCGAAGAAAACGGCTACCAGGCCAAGCGCGCCAGTACAGCGAGCAAATCCTCCGTTGCACTCAAGGATGAGGCCCAATCAGTGCAGGTGGTAACACCACAGACCATCGAGGACTTTCAGGTCAGATCGCTGGACGATGCGATGAAATTCGTTAGCGGCATGACACAGAGCAACACACTGGCTGGTACTCAGGACGGTTTCGTCAAACGCGGTTTCGGCAACAATACCGACGGTTCGACTCTGCGCGATGGCGTGCGCAGCAACCTGTCGCGCAACTTCGACGCCACCACCGAGCGGGTCGAGGTGCTCAAGGGGCCAGCGTCGCTGCTTTATGGTGCCCTGGAACCAGGTGGGCTGATCAACGTCATCAGCAAGCGTCCCGAATACAGCCAGCGCACTCGCCTGTCGGGCGAACATTCGAGCTTTGGCGGCGGCAATTTATCGGTCGACACCACCGGCCCACTGGGTGACAGCGGCTTCGCCTACCGTCTGGTCGCCGAACGGCAGCACGAAGACTACTGGCGCAACTACGGCAGCGACGAGCGCAGCTTGATTGCGCCGTCGCTGAGCTGGACCGGGGATGACCTGCGCATCGATCTGTCCTACCAGTACAAGGAATATTCCACCCCTGTGGATCGCGGCACGGTGCTGGTCAACAAGCGCGTCGCCAACACCCGCTACAACCAGCAGTTCGGCGAGCCCTGGGCGAAGAACGAGGGCATTGGCCAGATTTTCGATGCACGCATCGAATACCAGTTGAACCCGGACTGGAAAACCCGCTTCACCTACAGCTTCAATCAGGAAAAGTACGACTTTGCCGAAGCGGTGCCAACCCTTGCTACCACAGGCAATGCCGCCATTACCCAGCGCGAAGCGCTGAACAATCTTGGTACGTTGCGCCGCCAGGCCAACGGCGGCAACTACGACAATCAGGTGCAATACGCCGCCTGGGACTGGATCGGCAACACTCACCTGTTAGGCCAGCGCCACGAGCTTCTGATCGGTGTCGACGACGAGCAGGTGGATAACTTCCGGGGTGATACCTATCGCGGCACCGCCAACAGCAACTTCAATATTTATCGCCCGGTCTACGGCAACCTGGACGAATCGCGTGCTCTCAGCGCAGTGCAAAGCGACCGCCGCGACGAAGTGCATTCCAACTCGATCTACGCCAAGGACAATTGGCACCTCAATGATCAATGGATACTCGTGCTGGGTGGCCGCTATCAACGCTACGACCAATATCTGGATCAGGGGCTGGGCAGTAGCTATAACCGTTTGATCGACGATCAGGGCCAGGCCTTCCTGCCTTTCCTAGGGGTGGTATTCGCCGCCACCGACAAGCTCTCGCTGTATGCCAACTACAGCGAGTCGTTCAAGCCCAACCAGTCCGACAGCCTGTCTGACGCCAGCGCCTATGACCCGGAAGAAGGCAAGAGCCGAGAAGTCGGCGCCAAGTACGATATTGCACCCGGTTTGAGCGCCAACATCGCGCTCTACGACATCGAGAAGAAGAACGTTGTGGTCACCAACAATGGCGTTGATCAAGCCGCCGGCAAGGTCGGCTCGCGCGGCATCGAGGTTGATCTGACCGGCCGTATCGCCGAACGCTTGAATCTGATCGCCACCTACGCCCATACCGATACGGAAATCCTTGATGATCCGAGCAACAAGGGCAATGCACTGGTCAACGCAGCGAAGAACATGGGCAGTCTGTACCTGAGCCACGACCTGGCGGTACCGGGCGAATTTGGCCTCTGGCGCGTCGGCGGCGGAGCACGTTACATCGGCAAACGCGCGGTGGATAACGCCAACAGTGCCTGGCTGGACAGCTACACCGTGGCCGATACTTTCGTCTCCTGGGAAACCACGCGCCTGCTAGGCGACAAAACCAGGCTGCAGCTCAATGCCAACAACCTGTTCAACAAGGAATACTACCCGTCCAGCGGTGGTGACCTGCGCATCGCCGTGGGCGAGCCGCGTGAACTGCGCCTGTCGGCCAGTGTCGAGTTTTGAGCTGATCCCGATTACAACTGCTGAGCGCCTGTGGGAGGCGCTTCAGCGGCGACTGAAACCATATGAAGTCGCGGCTAAAGCCCCTCCCACAATCGGCTAAAAACCGCTCAAGCCGGATCGTCGACCCGCACCTGCCTCACGGCAAAGCCCAAGCGTTCGCCGAACTCCTCGACGAACGCCGGGCGCAGGCCGGCCTCTGCCCAGCCGTTGAAGATGAAACCCAGGTTGGAAAAGCCGCATGGCTGCAGAAACAGGAAGCCGTTGATGTCATCTTCATGCCCGCATTCCGGGCAGGTGAAGTTGTCGGTTTCCCCTGGCCACCACACCTCCAGGCTGTCGAACAGCGGCACGCCGACTTCCCTGCGGCATTCGGCACAGCCCGCTTCTTCGAGGAAGCCGCGTGTCGGCACATAGATGCAGCGGTGGGTGATGATTTCCAGGCCATTGTGCGCCTGGCCATAGGGCAGCAACTCTGGGCGCTGAGCGATACGTCGGGCACCCGGCCCGATGGCGTAGGCCATACCGTTGCCGCCCTGGCCGCAGGTGGTCGGCAACGCCTCGACGATCTCCCGCTTGACCAGCCAGCGCAGCATGGCCTGGGCCTTTTGCTCGTGGGCGGGAAGCGTGGATATCTGCGGGACGAGGATCAGTTGCGCGGTCATGGTGTTCGAACGGTCGGCGAAGAAAGGCGGCAGCTTAGGCGCTGCCGCCGGCAAATCAAGCCCCGCGACAAATCACAGCAGTCGCCTGTGCTTCACGGCGGGCCACCCAGCGAGCACGCAATACGTCATAAACCCAGTTGAATGCCAGGGTGTACGGCAGGAAGAACAGGATCAGCACGATATCCAGCAGCAACGCCTCGAGCAGACCAATCGACAGCCACCAGGCAGCCAGAGGCACCAGTACGACGATCAACCCCACTTCGAACAGCAGCGCATGACTGACCCGCGCCCACAAGCCGCGCTCGAAGCCCAGACGACTCTGTGCGCGGTCGAACAAGTAGTTGAACAGCATGTTCCACAGCATCGCCACGGTGGAGAACATCAGGGTCAGCACACCCAGGTGCAGCAGTGGCTTGTCCATGAACCAGGCCATGGTCGGCGCGCAGATGAGCACGGCGATGGTCTCGAAGGCCAGAGCGTGACCGATGCGCTCGCGCAGGGAGCGCGGCAGGGGCTGAGTCATGAAGCGAACCTCGTGATAAGTGACGACGAGCGTTATGATCATCGGAATATCAGCCAACCCAAAGGCAGCTGCCATCGGCAAAACCGATATGAATATTTCACCTGAATCGCTGCAAGCCTTCGCTCAGGCCGCCAACTGCGGCTCGCTCAGCGCTGCGGCGCGGCGCCTGGGCAAGAGCCAGTCGACTATCAGCGAGGCCGTTGCGCGCCTGGAAATCGACCTGGGCGTGACGCTGTTCGAGCGCGGCCCACGCACATTGCAACTGACCGAAGCCGGGGCCAGCCTGCTGGCCCACGCCGAAGAGGTGCTCTGTGCCAGCGACCGCCTGGCGCGACACGCGGCCGGTTTGGCCAGAGGCCAGGAAGCGCGCCTGACCCTGGCTCTGTCCGATGCGTATCAGCCGAAACAATACGAAGTTCGCCTGCAGGAGCTGGATCAGCGCTTCCCCGACTTGCAGTTCGAGAGCCTGATCGCCGAACAGGCCGATGTACTCGATCTGGTTACTCAGGGCCGCGCGCAGTTGGGGCTGCTAGGCGCGCAACCGACCTACCCGCCGCATATCGCCCACGCCCGCCTGGAAATGAGCAGCGAGTTCGGTCTGTTCGTGGCCAAGGACCATCCGCTGAGCAGGCTGGCTCAGGTACGCCAGGACGACTTGTCGCGCTGGCGCTTGCTGCGTCTGAGCAGCGTCGCCCATGACGATGCCAATACCGATGACCTGCCCGGCAGCGGCGGACGTTGCTGGGCCGCACCGGACTACCTGATGCTGCTGGAGATGGCGCGCCTGGGCTTCGGCTGGGCCGAACTGCCACGACAACTGGTCGACGCCTACGGCTTCGGTGGCCTGCATGAACTGCCCTGCAGTGGTTGGCCACGGCGGGTCACGGTGGACGCCATCTGGTCACGCCAGCGCGAACTCGGCCCGGTCGCAGCCTGGTTGCTCGAGCGTCTGCTGCAGGACACCTGATGAAGGTCGCACCTGCGGGCCTCTCGGCTTATCATGCCGCCCCATGATCAATGATCCCTTTGCACGCCTGAACCTCGACCGCGAGGTGCTCAGCGTCAGCCAGCTCAACAACCGCGCCCGCCTGCTGCTGGAAGACGTGTTCGCCGGCATCTGGGTCGAGGGGGAAATTTCCAACCTCGCCCGTCCAGCGTCCGGCCACATCTACTTCACCCTGAAAGACAGTCAGGCGCAGGTGCGCTGCGCGCTGTTCCGGCAGAACGCTGCGCGCGTACGCCAGGCGCTGCGCGACGGATTGGCGGTGAAGGTACGCGGCAAGGTCTCGCTGTTCGAGGGGCGCGGCGATTATCAGCTGATTCTCGACGCCGTCGAGCCCGCCGGGGACGGCGCGCTGCGCCTGGCCTTCGAGGCACTGAAGGAGAAGCTCGGCGCCGAAGGTCTGTTCTCTACCGAACGCAAGATCGCCCTGCCCGCTCACCCCAAGCGCATCGGCATCGTCACCTCACCGACCGGTGCGGTGATCCGCGACATCATCAGCGTGTTTCGCCGGCGCGCGCCGCAGGTGGAGCTGAACCTGATCCCCACCGCCGTACAGGGCCGTGACGCCACGGCGCAGATCGTCCGCGCCCTGCAACGCGCCGAGGCGCAGGGTTTCGACGCACTGATCCTGGCCCGTGGCGGTGGCTCACTGGAAGATCTGTGGTGCTTCAACGAGGAGGCCGTGGCCCGCGCCGTGGCGGCCTGCGTGACGCCCATCGTCAGCGCCGTGGGTCACGAGACGGACGTGTCCATCGCCGACTTCGTCGCCGATGTGCGCGCGCCGACGCCCTCGGCCGCCGCCGAACTGCTGGCACCCGATAGCAGCGAGCTGGTGCAGCGCCTGCACAACCTGCAACGCCGCCTGGTCCTGCACATGCAGGGCCGCCTGGCTCGCGAACGTCTACGACTTGAAGGAACGAGCCGACGCCTGCGCCACCCCGGCGAGCGACTGCGCCAGCAAGCCCAGCGCCTGGACGATCTGGACATGCGCCTGCGCCGTGCCTTCAACCAGCAACTGGCCAATCAGCGCGAGCGCCTGGCCAGCCTCGACGCTCGCCTCGCCGCGCAGCATCCGGGGCGTAACCTGGCCCTGTTGCGCCAGCGCCTGGATGGCCTGGCCGCGCACCTGCCACGCGCGATGCAAAGCCAATTGCGCAGCCAGCGCCAGCAACTGGGTGCGCTGGCCGCGCAACTGCAGATCGTCAGCCCGCTGGCCACCCTTGGCCGCGGCTACAGCATCCTCCTCGACGAACGCGGCCAGGCCGTGCGCAGCGCCGCGCAGACCCAGCCCGGACAGCGCCTCAAGGCGCGCCTTGGCGAAGGCGAACTGCACGTGCGCGTCGAAGACAACCACATACAACCGGCGACGCTGTCGCTATTGGATTAACTGAACATGCCTGCCCTTGCCCGTTTGAACGAACGCTGCTCGCGAACATTCATGACCCAAAAGCTTCGCGGGCAGAGCCCGCTTCTACACAAGCTGTGCCTGTTCGTCCTGGCTCTGTGTCTGGCCCTGCCCGCCCACGCCGAAGGCTTTATCACCCGCCTGCTGAACAAGCCGGTGCCAGGTGGTGTGGCGGTGATCGATCTGGGTAACCCGGCGCAGGCGCCCAAGGTGCGCTATCAGGGCAAGCCGGTGCTGACCGTGCATGAGGACAGCAAGCGCTGGATCGCCATCGTCGGCATTCCACTCAGCGTCAAACCGGGCACTCAGCAGATAGAGGTCGAGGGCGGCCAGAAGCTGAGTTTCCAGGTCGGTGCCAAGCACTACACCGAGCAGCGCATCACCATCAAGAACCAGCAGCAGGTCACCCCCAACGCCGCCAACCTCAAACGCATCGAACGCGAACTGGCCGAGCAGACCCGCGCCTACCAGCAGTTCAGCGCACGCCAGCCGAGCAACCTGATGTTCGACAGACCAGTCAACGGCCCGCTGTCCAGTCCGTTCGGCTTGCGTCGTTTCTTCAACGGCGAAGAGCGCAACCCGCACTCGGGCCTGGACTTCGCCGCCAACCGCGGCACACCGATCAAGGCGCCAGCAGCCGGCAAGGTGATCCTCATCGGTGACTACTTCTTCAATGGCAAGACAGTGTTCCTCGATCACGGCCAGGGGCTGATCAGCATGTTCTGCCACCTGTCCGAGATCGACGTGAAGCTTGGCGACGAAATCGCCCGAGGTGGCCATGTCGGCAAGGTCGGCGCCACCGGACGCGCCACCGGCCCTCACCTGCACTGGAACGTCAGCCTCAACGACGCTCGGGTCGACCCGGCGATCTTCATCGGCGCGTTCAAGCCCTGAAAATACATAGCCTGCAATAGCAGCTGTTTGGGTTAACCGAACATTTTTGCTAGGGTACGGCAGCTAAGATGGCCGGCTCTTAGAGCCTGTTCAAAGTCTGCTGCGCGTCGGCCCTGCTGCGTTAAAAACAGGCTCGGAATGCTCATTTACAGCTCGTAAACTGCGCTTCCTCGCCTGTTTTTGCCTTGCATGACTCTAGCTCGCGAGACTTTGAGCGGGCTCTTCGCGCCGGCCCTCCCTCCTGCCTGCTTCGGAGCCGGAAATGCCGAATGAGCTCAACACCTGGATGGACTGGCTGAACACTCAGCCAGAACTGCTCACCCTCACCGCTACTCTCGCCCTGATCGTCGCCGCCTGGCTGTCGAACTGGGTGGTCAAACGCATCCTGGTCCGCGCCATCTACCGCCTGGTCGGCGCGACCGCCCTGGGCCGCCATGGTCAGATCAAGGAAAGCGGCATCATCAAGCGCCTGTCCAACATCGTGCCGGCGCTGGTGCTGTCCAGCGGCGTGGTTTTGGTGCCGGGCATGCCCGCTGCCGTGGTGGAAGTGACGCGCAACGTCTGCGGCGCCTTCGTGGTGCTGACTATCGCCATGGCCATTGGCGCGCTGCTGGATATCCTTAACACCCTCTACCAGCGTCGCCCCAACGCGCACCTGAAGCCGATCAAGGGCTACTTGCAGGTGATCAAGATTGCCATCTTCGCCATCGCCGCGATCCTTATGGTGGCGGCGCTGATCGACCGCTCGCCGCTGATCCTGCTGTCCGGCCTCGGCGCCATGGCCGCCGTGCTGATGTTGATCTTCCAGGACACCCTGCTGTCGCTGGTGGCCAGCGTGCAGATTTCCTCCAGCGACATCATCCGCGTCGGTGACTGGGTGGAAATGCCCCAGCTGAACGCTGACGGCGACGTGATCGATATCGCCCTGCACACGGTCAAGGTGCAGAACTGGGACAAGACCATCACCACCATCCCGACCAAGCGCTTCATCACCGACCCGTTCAAGAACTGGCGCGGCATGCAGGAGTCGGGTGGGCGTCGAATCAAACGTGCGCTGTTTCTGGATCAGACCAGCGTACATTTCCTCAGCGACGAGGAGATCGCACGGCTGCGCCGCTTCATGCTTCTGGATGAGTACCTCGACCGCAAGGACCAGGAACTGCAGGACTGGAACACCAAGCTGGCCGAGCACGGCAAGGAAGCGGTGAACACCCGGCGCATCACCAACATCGGCAGCTTCCGCGCGTACGTCGAGCACTACTTGCGGCACAACCCGAACATCCACCAGAACATGACCCTGCTGGTGCGTCAGCTCAGCCCGACTGCCGACGGCCTGCCGCTGGAAATCTACTGCTTCACCAACACCATCGCGTGGAATGCCTACGAAGGTATCCAGTCGGACATCTTCGACCACCTGCTGGCCATCCTCCCCGAGTTCGGCCTGCGCGTGTTCCAGCATCCGAGCGGTGCGGACATGCGCGAACTGCGGCCAGCCATCGTCGAACAGCACGGGGCGGCTCAATGAAACGCTAGTGGTGCGCCCCTGGACGACGTGTTACAGAGCCTTTGTCCCAAAATCGGTCGGAGCTTGCCATGATTACCCTGCATCACCTGAACAACTCGCGCTCGCAACGTATTCTCTGGATGCTCGAAGAGATTGGTATCGACTACCAGATCAAGCACTACCAGCGCGACCCGCAGACCATGCTCGCCCCTGCCGAGCTGCGCCAGGTGCATCCTCTGGGCAAATCGCCGCTGATCACCGATGGCGAGCTGACCCTGGCCGAATCGGGCGCCATCATCGAATACCTGGCCGAGCGCTATGGCGATTGGTTGCTGCCTGCCGCCGGCAGCCCGGAACGCCTGCGCTGCCGCTACTGGCTGCATTACGCCGAAGGCTCGGCGATGCCACCACTGTTGCTCAAGCTGGTCTTCGACAAGCTGCGCAGCGCGCCAATGCCGTTCTTCATCAAACCCATCGCCAGAGGTATCGCGAACAAGGTCAGTCAGGCGTTCATCTCGCCGCAGCTGAAGCTGCATTTCGACTACCTGGAGAGCCAACTGAGCGAGCACGACTGGTTTGCCGGTGATGCCTTCAGCGCTGCCGATATTCAGCTCAGTTTCCCGCTTGAAGCAGCTGCCGCCCGTGGAGTGCTAAGCAACCACCCGCGTCTCAGCGATTTTCTGCAACGCACTCATGCCAGGCCGGCTTATCGCCGAGCCCTTGAAAAAGGTGGCGCATATGACTACGCCGATTGAAGGCTGACTATAAGCGGTGCAGGGAGCGAGCACCTGCATGCTCCCTCAAACACGATTCGCCGAAAACATACCTTTCAAAGCAATAAAATCCGCCAGAAAACGCTATTCAGCAATAAATCGGCGTTTTTTAAGCAAGCATTGCCATATCCAGCTGCTATGGATAGGGTGCCCACATGAAAAACATCTTTCTCGTCCGCCAGCTCGCATGCCTGCGACTGGTCAGCCCGCGACTGCGAAGCCCCGCCTGAAACCCGCTTTCATGGCCGCCCGGCCTCGTGTTCGACTCCCATTTCGCAGGACCCTCTCATGACCATGCTCAAAGACCCATCGAAGAAATACCGTCCGTTCACCCAGATCCAGATTCCGGACCGCACCTGGCCGGACAAGATCATCGACAAGGCGCCGATCTGGCTGTCGACCGACCTGCGTGACGGTAACCAGTCGCTGATCGAGCCGATGGATGCCGAGAAGAAGATGCGCTTCTTCAAGTGCCTGGTCGCAGTGGGCCTGAAGGAAATCGAAGTGGGCTTCCCGTCCGCCTCGCAGACCGACTTCGACTTCGTCCGCGAGCTGATCGAAGGCGGCCACATCCCCGACGACGTCACCATCCAGGTGCTGACCCAGGCCCGTGACGACCTTATCGAGCGTACCTTCGAGTCGCTCAAAGGCGCCAAGAAGGCCATCGTCCACTACTACAACGCGTGTGCGCCAAGCTTCCGCAAGATTGTCTTCAATCAGGACAAGGCTGGCGTCAAAGCCATCGCCGTGGCCGCTGGCACCACCATCAAGCGCCTGGCCGAGGCTGCACCGGAAACCCAGTGGGGCTTCGAGTACTCGCCGGAAGTGTTCAGCAGCACCGAGATCGATTTTGCCGTCGAGGTGTGCAACGCGGTGATCGGTGTGTTCCAGCCGACCCCGGCTAACAAGCTGATTCTCAACCTGCCCGCCACCATCGAGTGCGCCACACCGAACAACTACGCCGACCAGATCGAGTGGTTCGGTCGTCACGTCGACCGCCGCGACAGCGTGCTGATCAGCGTGCACACCCACAATGACCGTGGCACCGGCGTCGCAGCCTCGGAACTGGCCGTCATGGCTGGCGCCGACCGCGTCGAAGGCTGCCTGTTCGGTAACGGCGAGCGCACCGGCAACGTCTGCCTGGTGACCCTGGCGCTGAACCTCTACACCCAGGGCGTGAACCCCGAACTGGACTTCTCCGACATCGACGCCGTGCGCAAGGTGGTCGAGGATTGCAACCAGATCCCGGTGCACCCGCGCCACCCGTATGTCGGCGATCTGGTGCACACCGCCTTCTCCGGCTCGCACCAGGACGCCATCCGCAAGGGCTTCGCCCAGCAGAAGCAAGATGCTCTCTGGGAAGTGCCCTACCTGCCGATCGACCCGGCCGATATCGGCCGCGACTACGAGGCGGTGATCCGCGTGAACAGTCAGTCCGGCAAGGGCGGCATCACCTTCCTGCTCGAGCAGGAATACGGCATCAGCCTGCCACGGCGCATGCAGATCGAGTTCAGCCAGGTGGTACAGCGTGAAACCGATCGCCTCGGCCTGGAAATGACTGCCGCGCAGATCCATCAGTTGCTCGAAACCGAGTACCTGCAAGCGCGCAGCCCCTACACCCTGAAAGGTCATCGCCTGCAGGAAGAGAATGGCGACAGCAGTGTCGAGCTGAAGATCCAGGTAGACGGCCAGGAGCAACACTGGAAGGGCTCAGGCAAGGGTCCGCTGGAAGCGCTCGTGTCGAGCTTGCCGGTGTCCGTGGAAATCATGGATTACCACGAGCACGCCATCGGTGCGGGGGCCAGCGCCAAAGCAGCCTCTTACATCGAGATCCGTCTGGACGGCCAGCGCCCGCTGCACGGCATCGGTATCGACGAGAACATCACCACCGCCAGCTTCCGCGCTCTGTTCAGCGCACTCAACCGCGCCGTCAAGCAGGCGGAACTGAAGACCGAAGCAGCCTGAAAGCAACCACGCTGAAACGAAGAACCCCGCTAATTGGCGGGGTTCTTCGTTTCAGGAAAAGCTCGGATCAGTAGCTGACCACCGGCGAAACACGTTGGTAGTGCCCGTCAATGTAGGCCTTCAGCCAGGAGCGGTAGCGCTTGTTCGCACTGTACGCATAGTAGCGGTAGCTCAGCTCGTTTTCCGCCAAGCGCTCCAGCACGATGCTGCCGTCCTGTTCGATCACCCAGGTCAGCATGGTGTGCGTCCCCGCAGAGCGCGTCAGGATCTGGTTGGCATCCACCGTCAGTTGGTAAAGCGGCAGATAGTCCTCGGCAGCCCGACCATAGCGCACCACGTTGGAAACACGCTGGTAGTAGCCATTCTCGAAGCGAGTCAACCATACGCGGTAGCCTTTGGCGGGGTCGAATCGATAGTGGGTATAGGTCAGCTCGTTCGCGGCATTACGCTCCAGAACGACGTCGCCCTCCTCCTCGATCACCCAGGTCAAGCCGTCACCGAGGTTGCCGCTACGAGTGATCTGGCGATTGTCACCGATGGTCAGCTGATAGAGGTCCGTGAGCCCCGGCGAAAAGTACTCGGCATCTGAGACTTGCACCAACTCGCCGCCAACGGCCTGTTCTATCCAGACCTTGTACGTGCGGCCTTGCTGAAACGGATAGCGCAGTTGCGCAGCACCACCGGTGGGCTGGCGCAGCACCTCCACACCGTCCTCACGGATCACCCAGTTCAACGGGATGCCGACAGGGCCATCGTGGCGCAACAGAAAGTCCGCCTCGACCTCCAGGTCGATGTAACGAGAAGGAAAGCCTTCGCGAAAGCTGAGCGGAACCGAGATCGACTCGTCCTTGCCGTTCACACTGGCCTCAGCCCATACCTGATAGCGCTCGCCATAGGTGAAGGCGAATTGCAGCGGCACGCCAGCCTGGGCGGGCTGACGCAAGACCTCTCCGCCCTGACGAGCGATCGCCCAGTTCCCCTGGAAAGCGGCCGACGGACTGATGCTGCCCTGGTTGGCATCGCGGCTCAACAGAACGCGGTCGGTCATGCCGGGCTGATAGCCCACGATATTCGAAACGACCTTGTAGCCACCGTCGATGTAGCTTTCCAGCCAGACTCGGTAGCGATTGCCTGTTACGTTGTTCCAGTACCTGTCACGTAGATGGCCGGCAGCGTTGCGACCGAGCACACGTTTTCCGTCCTGCTCGATCACCAGGGTCAGCTTGTCCCCCAGGTCGCCGCTACGGGACACCCAGAAACCTGGCTCCAGAATGAGACTGTAGGGCAACGCCGACTGCGCAGAACCGTCCGGCAGCTTGACTAGGTAGTCCTCGGTTTCACCATATCCGAAGCTTCCACAGGGCTGGGCTGCAGCGCCCCAGCGCATTTGCACCCGCATACGGGTTGTACCGGCGACTCCGGAGGGGACCGTGATGGGGGCAGAGACGAGGGTACTTCCCTGAGCGACCATCACCTTCTCGCTCGCCTCGAAACTGCCGTTCTGGTTGAAGTCGATCCAGGCACCCCAGTTCTCAACGTACTGGGCGTTACGGAAGCCTGGACGAAGTTCGAGACGGTCATCTTGGCCCGTCAGTTGGAAAGGCGGTTTGCCAGTGGCGTTCAGGTAGCCACCATCGCTACCGGAGCTCTGGGTCGCGCCATTGACGCCGACGCCAGCGATCCATTCACTGCCACTATTACCCCGACTATCGCAGTATGTAGCGGCCATCAACGGGCTCATCGCCAGGCAGGTGCCCAGCGCCATGAGTATCTTGTGCATTGCTTTCGCTCCTTGCGTTCATGTTGGGCAGGGAGCGACAACAACCAGGACCAAGCCTGTACCCACTTCTATCGACGCATCCCTGCGCCGCTAATGCTAGAAGCAAAGCACGCGGCCGTCCGGAATTTATTGGCGAATTGCCTTCACCCGGTATCGACACCGCTGCCATGGGTCTTGGTAACACTCAAGACACTGCGACTAGAACGTTGTAGAAGCGGATGTCCTAAAGAAGGCTCAGGGTACGGATTGCTCAGACATCGAAAATCATCAGCACCGCGAACATCAGCGCGGCCAGGCCGAGGGTGAACATCAGACCGATACCCACCGCCCGCCAGTTGGACAGAAATGCACCACCGGCCTCGGCATGCTGCTTGAGATCGGCTTCCATGAGGCTCTTGGCAAACATGATCATCGCCATCAACTGTGCGATGGCGAACGGCATGGCGGGCACCTCCTCCGGCAAGACGAAAGCCAGGACCAAGGTAACCACCAGCAGGAAGACGGAAATGCCCCAGACCATCGCCACTCGATCCGCCTTGCCGAGCAGCTGCAGGTTATGCGCCAACAGCCAGGCGCCAGCCAGCGGCGTGCCGATGAAGGTCGCCAGGCCAACACCCGCGACGCTGTAGAGCGGCGACTGATTGGTGGTGGCCTGCTGCAGGTCGGCCTGCGGAGGCTGGAAGGGATTGCTCTGCTGTACGTCCATGTTCATGTAGCTCCTGATCAGTTCAAGGTGAAGGCATCGGCGTCCAGGTGTGCGGGGAAGCGCTCGCGGTAGGCAGCCAGTGCCTCGCTCGACAGCCGGGCGCGGAACACACCATCACCATCGCCTGCCGCCAGCAGGGTCTCGCCCTGGAAATCCAGTACCTGAGAATCGCCAGTATATCCGTGGCCCTTGCCGTCCTCGCCGACGCGGTTCACAGCCGCGACATAACACAGGTTCTCGATGGCTCGCGCTGGCAGCAGGCGGTTCCAGTGCTGGCGACGCGCCCCCGGCCAATTGGCGGTATACAGCAGCAGATCAGTGCCACCCGCATCGCGACTCCAGACCGGGAAGCGCAGGTCGTAACAAATCAGCGGGCGCACGCGCCAGCCCTTGAGCTCCAGCACGACCTGCTCGCTACCGGCGCTGTAATGCTTGTGCTCACCGGCCATGCGAAACAGGTGGCGCTTGTCGTAATGCGCCAACGAGCCGTTCGGGCCTGCCCAGAGCAGGCGATTGCGGTAGCTGCCGTCGGCCGCCTGGATGATCAGGCTGCCGCAGATCACCGCATCGATACGCTGCGCCTGCTCGCGCAGCCAGACGCTGCTGGGGCCATCCTCGGGCTCGGCCAGCTCGGCTGACTCCATGGAAAAACCTGTGCTGAACATCTCCGGCAGGATCACCAGATCAGCGCCACGCGCCTGCTCCAGCAGTGCTTGAAAGTGTTCACGGTTGGCCGCTGGATCATGCCAGGCCAGGGTGGTCTGGATCAGAGCCAGTTCGAGATCGGGTTTGTCGCTCATTGGGCACCTCGTTCGCCGTAGGGCGGGTGAAACCCGCCAACTCCTTACAGGCGGGTTACACCCGCCCTACCCTCACACCGCACTGAGCTTCTCGGCGGCCTGGCGCAGGGTTTCTTCACGCTTGGCGAAGCAGAAGCGCACCAGGCGCATATCCTCGGGCGCCGACTGGTAGAACACCGACACCGGGATCGCCGCCACGCCGTGCTCACGCGTCAGCCACTCGGCCATGGCCACGTCGTCCAGATCGGGGCGAATGGCCGAATAGTCGGCCAACTGGAAATAGGTCCCCGGAGCGCGGGTGAAGGTGAAGCGCGAGCCAGCCAGCAGGTCGCAGAACAGGTCGCGCTTGGCCTGGTAGAAGGCCGGCAGCTCTTCGACATGCTCGGGGTGCGCGGCCATGAAGTCGGCCAGTGCGAACTGCAGCGGCGTCACACCGCAGAAGTTCACGTACTGGTGGATCTTGCGCAGTTCCGCGGTCAGTGCCGGCGGCGCCACCACGTAGCCAGTCTTCCAGCCAGTCACGTGATAGGTCTTGCCGAAAGAGCTGACCACGAAGGCGCGCTGATACAGCTCTTCGTGGGCCAGCACGCTGGCATGACGCTGGCCGTCATAGATCAGATGCTCGTAGACCTCGTCGCTGATCACATGGATATCGCGGCCACGAATCAGCTCGGCCAGCTTGTCCAGATCGGCACGGGTCAGCAGCGCACCACTGGGGTTGTGCGGGGAGTTGAGGAAGATCAGTCGAGTACGCGGGCTGATGGCATCACTCAGGCGCTGCCAGTCCACGGCGAAATCCGGCAATGCCAGCGGCACATGCACGCAACGACCACCGGCCAGTTCCACCGACGGCTCGTAGCTGTCGTAACAAGGGTCGAGCACGATGGCTTCATCACCCGGACGGATCAGCGCCTGTACCGCGCAAAAGATCGCCTCGGTAGCACCGGGGGTAATGGTGATCTCGCTGTCAGAATCGCGCTGCACGCCATAGCTGCGGGCGATCTTCGCCGCCACCTGCTGACGCAGACTAGGCAGCCCGGTCATCGGCGAATACTGGTTGCGCCCTTCCATGACATGGCGCGCCACGGCTTCGCGCAGCGCCTGCGGCCCGTCGAAATCAGGGAAGCCCTGGGACAGATTGATCGCGCCAGTCTCCAGAGCGAGCTGGGACATCCGCGTGAAGATGGTGGTGCCAACGTTGGGCAATTTGCTGACGAGCATCGCGACTTCCTACGAAGAACTAGGCAAGCCGCGAGGATAGCCGAAGGGCGCCATAGACGGCACCCGCAGCACTTATGAAAAAGAGCTGGAAGCTTATGCCGTGCACGCCGAACGATCTTCGACGTGCACGGTGCGGCAGAGATTACTTGCGCTTGTCCTTGCGCTTCTTCTCGGCCTTCTTGTGGTGACTCATGAGGCGGCGCTTCTTGTTCACCTGGCGGTCGGTGAGCTTGTTCTTGTTGCCCTCGTACGGGTTCTCGCCGCCCTTGTACTCGATGCGGATCGGCGTACCGACCAGTTTCAGCACACGGCGGAAGGTGTTTTCCAGGTAACGGGAGTAGGCACGTGGGACCGCGTCGACCTGGTTACCGTGAATCACGATCAGCGGCGGGTTGGCACCGCCCAGGTGGGCATAGCGCAACTTGATGCGGCGACCGTTGACCAGAGGCGGCGCATGGTCGCTGACGGCGTCTTCGAGAATCTGCGTCAGGCGGCTGGTGGGCCAGCGGGTGATGGCCGATTTGAACGAGGCCTGCACCGACTTGTACAGATGGCCGACGCCAGTGCCGTGCAGGGCGGAGATGAAGTGGATATCGGCGAAGTCGACGAAGAACAGCCGGCGCTCCAGCTCAGTCTTCACATAGTCCTTCTGCCCCTGATCCATGCCATCCCACTTGTTCAGCGCGATGACCAGGGCGCGGCCGCTTTCCAGCACGAAGCCGAGCAGGTTGAGGTCATGATCGACCACGCCTTCGCGGGCGTCCATGACGAACACCACGACGTTGGAGTCCTGAATGGCCTGCAGCGTCTTGACCACGGAGAACTTCTCCACGGCCTCAAAGATCTTGCCGCGACGGCGCACGCCGGCGGTGTCGATCAGGGTGTACTTCTCGTCGTCACGCTCGAACGGGATGTAGATGCTGTCGCGCGTGGTGCCGGCCTGGTCATAGACGATGACTCGCTCTTCGCCGAGCATGCGGTTGACCAGCGTCGACTTGCCCACGTTGGGGCGGCCGATGATGGCCAGCTTGATACCGTCCTTCTCGCTCGGGCCGGGAATGCGCTTGGCCTCCTGGCCTTCCAGCACTTCTTCCTCTTCTTCGGCGCCCTCTTCCGGCTCACCAGCGTCCTTGGGGAAAGCGCCGAGCACCACTTCGAGCATCTGGGTGATGCCACGACCATGAGCACCAGCAATCGCCAGTGGCTCACCCAGGCCCATGGGGCTGAACTCGGCGCGAGCCAGGTCGACGTCGAGGTTGTCGACCTTGTTCACCACCAGGAAGCTCTGCTTGTTACGACGGCGCAGGTGCTCGCCGATCATCTGGTCGGAGGCGGTCATGCCGGCGCGCGCGTCCACCAGGAACAGCACGGCGTCGGCCTCTTCGATGGCCTGCAGCGACTGCTCGGCCATCTTCGCGTCGATGCCTTCTTCGTCACCGGAAATACCACCGGTGTCGATCACAATGTAGGTGCGCCCCTGCCACTTCGCCTCGCCATACTGGCGGTCGCGGGTCAGACCGGACAGGTCGCCAACGATGGCGTCGCGGCTGCGGGTCAGGCGGTTGAAGAGTGTGGACTTGCCGACGTTCGGCCGGCCCACCAGGGCAATTACGGGAACCATCAGGCTCTCCACTTGAGTTAATTCAGAAAATGCAAAGGCCGCTGCACGGGCAGCGGCCGGAATCTGTTGCGCTGCTGCATCCAAGACTCAGGTCTGGATGCAGCATAGTCGGTTCATTTGATGGTCAGTGCCACCAACTTGCCGCTGTTGCCGTAGACGTACAGCCAATCCCCGACCACCAGCGGCTGGGCACGCAGGCCATCACTGTCGATACGGGTACGGCCGACGAAACGACCATCGACCTGGCTCAGCAGATGCAGATAGCCTTCCACATCACCCACGGCCACGTAACTGGAGAACACTTGCGGTGCCGACAACTGACGGCGCGCCAGGGAGTCGTTGCTCCACAGAGCCGAAGCGCTACGCTCGTCGATACCTTCGACGGTGCCACTGGCATGGCTGACGTATACGTTACCGAAGCCCTGAGCGACGCCTACCGAACTGGATGCCTCGCGTTGCCACAGCACGCGACCGGACTCCAGATCCATGGCCGCGACACGGCCCTGATAGCTCACTGCGTAGACGGTGCCGCCGGACAACAGCAGGCCGCCGTCGATATCCACCACGCGCTCCAGTTCGGAACGACCTTGCGGTACGGCAACGCGCTGCTCCCAGACAGGCAGGCCGCGCTGGGCGTCTACCGCGACCACCTTGCCGCTGGACAGGCCAGCGACCACCAGACGGTTGGTCACCAGCGGAGCGCCAGTGCCACGCAGGGTCAGTACGGCCGGGGTGTTCTCGACGATCCAGCGCTGGCTACCGGTGCTGGCATCGAAGGCAATCAGGCGATCGTCCTGGGTCTGCACCACGACGATATCGCCATTGGTCGCTGGTGCAGCCAGCACTTCGCTGGTCACGCGCGAGCGCCACTGTTCTTCACCGTCGCTGGAGTCGAGCGCGATCACTTCGCCCTTGAGCGTACCTACCAGCACCTGGCCGTAGCCGACGCCGATGGCGCCGGAAACCGGGATTTCGAGTTTCTTGCGCCAGATGACCTTGCCGCTGGTGCGGTCCATGGCCATGACCAGGCCTTCGACGTCGGCGGCGTAGATCACCTCGCCATCGATGGCCGGTACCAGCATGTTGAAGGTTTCGCCCTGACCGTCACCGACAGAACGGCTCCATTCGGTGCGCAACTCGACTTCTTCGTCGAATTTGGTCAGCTCGGCGGGCGGCAGTTCCTTCTTGCTATTGCTGCTGCAACCCACGGCCAGAACGGCCAGAGCCAGCAGTGCGGCATTCTTCCAACGCATCACGTCACGCATCCCCTTTTGCCAGGTCGTCCAGCTTCATCTGCAGACCGCCAACAGCGGCGTCTTCGGCCAGCGCATCCTTGGCCTTCTGATAGGCAGCGTGCGCGTCATCACTGCGACCCAGCTGTACCAGCAGGTCGCCCTTGAGTTCTTCACGGCTGGCGAGGAAGGCATCCTCGACCTTGGCATCGAGCAGTTTCAACGCATCATCAGCCTTGTCCTGCGCGGCCAGCACACGGGCCAGGCGCTGACGTGCCAGCTCACCGAGGGTGGCGTCGGCAGGCTTGTCGAGCACGCGCTGCAGCGCTGCAGCGGCGTCGTCGAGGCGGTCCGCCTCGACGGCGACCTTGGCGACGAACAGGCTGCCGTACTGGGCGTAGTGGCTACCGCCAAACTCGCTGTCGAGCTTGCCGGCCAGTTCGGCAACCTTCGCGGCGTCGGGCTTGCCGGCCGGGTCCAGTGCGGTTTCCAGCAGTTGCTGATAGATCACCGAGGCGCTCTGCGCCTGATTGACCTGATACTTCTGCCAGCCCTGCCAGCCGAATACGGCTACCAGCGCCAGTACGCCGCCGGCCAACAAAGGCTTGCCGTTGCGATCCCACCAGTCCTTGAGTTGCGCGATCTGTTCGTCTTCGGTCTGCATGTCTAACCCCGTACTCCTAATCGAGAGCCTGCTCAGGCCTGCTGGCAGGCAGCCAGATGCTCAGCCAGAGCATCCCAGGCAACGCTTTGTTGTTCACTGTCGTCGCGCAGCGGCTTGCAACCTACCACGCGCCCTGCCAATTCGTCGTCCCCCAGAATCAGCGCATAACGCGCGCCGCTCTTGTCGGCCTTTTTGAACTGGCTTTTGAAGCTGCCGCCACCGCTATTGAGCAGCAGACGCAACCCCGGCAACTCGTCGCGCAGACGCTCGGTCAGCGTCAACGCCGCCAGCTCCGCCGCCTCGCCAAAGGCGCAGACGTAGACATCGGCAGCGCGATTGAGCTCGGCCGGCAACAGCTCCAGGGTTTCCAGCAGCAGCACCAGACGCTCGACGCCCATGGCGAAGCCGACACCCGGCGTGGCCTTGCCACCCAGTTGCGCCACCAGGCCATCGTAACGGCCACCGGCGCACACCGTGCCTTGAGCACCAAGCTTGTCGGTGACCCACTCGAATACGGTGCGGTTGTAGTAATCCAGACCGCGCACCAACTTGTGGTTGATCTGGTAACGAATGCCGGCAGCGTCCAGGCGCGCCTTGACGCCGTCGAAGTGCAGGCGCGACTCCTCGTCGAGGTAATCACCCAAGGTCGGCGCACCAACCAGCGCGGCCTGGGTCGCCTCGTTCTTGCTGTCGAGAATGCGCAGCGGATTGGTGGTCAAACGGCGCTGGCTGTCCTCGTCGAGCTGGTCAAAGCGCTCCTGCAGGTAGGCCACCAGTGCGTCGCGATAAGCCGCACGCGCCTCGCTGGAACCCAGGCTGTTGAGCTGCAGGGTCACGGCATCGGACAGGCCGAGTTTCTTCCACAGACGCCAGGTAAGCACGATCAGTTCGGCATCGACGTCAGGCCCCGGCAGGTTGAAGGCTTCCACGCCCACCTGATGGAACTGACGATAGCGGCCCTTCTGCGGTTTCTCGTAACGAAACATGGGGCCGGCGTACCACAGCTTCTGCACCTGGCCACCACCGGACAGACCATGCTCGAGCACCGCACGCACGCAACCGGCGGTACCTTCAGGACGTAGTGTCAGGGACTCTTCGTTGCGGTCGAGGAAGGTGTACATTTCCTTGTCGACCACGTCGGTGCCCTCGCCGATGCCCCGGGCGAACAGCTCGGTATATTCGACGATGGGCAGGCGGATTTCCTTGTAGCCATAGCCATCGAGCAGGCTGACCAGGGTGCTTTCCAGGTAGCGCCAGGCAGGCGTCTGCTCCGGCAGAATATCGTTCATGCCACGGATGGCTTGCAGGGACTTGCTCAATTGTATTCCTTACGCACGGATCAGCCGCGCACGATCACAGCGGCATCAGCGGCGACCTTTTCGGCTGCCTTGTCGCGAATGAGCTTTTCCAGCTCGTCCACCAGGTTTTCGTTGGTCAGCTTCGAGGCCGGTTTGCCATCGATATAGACCAGGTTGTTCGGGCTGCCGCCAGTGAGACCGATATGCGCCTCCTTGGCTTCGCCAGGGCCGTTGACCACGCAGCCGATCACGGCCACGTCCAGCGGCACCAGCAGGTCCTCGACGCGGCTCTCCAGCTCGTTCATGGTCTTGACCACATCGAAGTTCTGCCGCGAGCAGCTCGGGCAGGCGATGAAGTTGATGCCACGCGAACGCAGGCGCAGGGACTTGAGGATATCGAAACCGACCTTGATCTCCTCCACCGGATCGGCGGCCAGAGAGATACGGATGGTATCGCCAATCCCGTCGGCCAGCAGCATGCCCAGGCCGACTGCCGACTTCACAGTACCGGAGCGCAGGCCACCGGCTTCAGTAATGCCCAGGTGCAGCGGTTGCTCGATCTGCTTGGCCAGCAGACGGTAGGCCTCTACAGCCATGAAGACGTCGGAGGCCTTCACGCTGACCTTGAAATCGGGGAAGTTAAGGCGATCCAGGTGCTCGACATGGCGCAGCGCGGATTCCACCAGCGCAGCAGGAGTGGGCTCGCCGTACTTCTTCTGCAGATCCTTTTCCAGGGAACCGGCGTTGACGCCGATACGGATCGGGATGCCCTTGTCACGAGCAGCCTCGACCACCGCCCTGACGCGATCTTCACGACCGATGTTGCCGGGGTTGATGCGCAGGCAGTCGACACCCAGCTCGGCCACACGCAGAGCGATCTGGTAGTCGAAATGGATGTCAGCCACCAGTGGTACGCGCACCTGCTGCTTGATGCGGCCAAAGGCCTCGGCGGCGTCCATGTCCGGCACGGAAACGCGCACGATATCGGCGCCGGCATTTTCCAGGCGCTGGATCTGCGCCACGGTAGCAGCCACATCGTTGGTGTCGGTGTTGGTCATGCTCTGTACCGCGATCGGCGCATCGCCGCCCACCGGTACCGAGCCAACCCAGATCTTGCGCGACAGTCGGCGCTTGATCGGCGATTCGCAATGCATGCTTTACAACCCCAATTTCAGGCGCGCGGTTTCGCCAGTCATGTGCGGCGCAACGTCAACACTTTCGCCGTTGTAGGCCACCTGGGCACCACGGGCAAAACCCAGACGCAGTTCCAGCGGTGCCTTGCCAGCAAGTTCGATACGGTCACCGCTGCGTTTGAGTGCGCTTAGCAGAACCTTGCCATCGGCATCGGTAACCTGAGTCCAGCAATCGGCGGTGAACTGCACGTTGAGCACACCCTGCCCAGCAGAGGCAACTACAGGCGTTGCAGGCTCGGCTGCAGGTGCAGCAGGAGCAGGAGCAGCCGGCGCATTCGATACAGGAGCAGCAGGAGCCTCTTGCGCGCTTTCAGCCGTGCCGGCTTCGGCAGCAGGCTGTTCTGCGGTGCTGGCAGCTTCTGGTGCTTCCCCTGGCTCGACCGGCAGCAGCAGCGGGCTGCTCTGCTCGTTGCCCTGAGCGGCGATCACCGCCTGGTCTTCCGGCTCGGCAAGCGAGTGCACCTGAGTGGTACCGTCGGCGCCCTCCACCTCCACATGCTCGAGCCCCAGATCAGCCAAGCTGGCCACTGGACGGCCCTGATCCTGCCACCAGAGAAAACCTGCGCCGATCAATGCCAGCAGCAACAGGAAGCTGACCAGACGCAGGATGCTCTGCGAATAGCGCACAGGCTCTTCGATACGCCCCAAGGCATGCACACTGCTACCAGAGGCATCTGTCCCCGTGAACTGATCGAACTCCATCACCAGACGGTTCTGGTCCATTTCGAGAAGCTTGGCATAGGCGCGAATGTAACCACGGGCGAAGGTGGTACCCGGCAGCTTGTCGAAAGCACCGGCTTCGATCTGGGCAAGACGTTGAGGAGTCAGGTTGAGCTGAGTCGCCACTTCGGCGACGCTCCACCCTTTGATCTCCCGGGCCTGACGCAGACTTTCACCCGGATTGGTCGGCATCGGCTGAGTCACTTCGCTATGTGCCGCGTTCATTGTTGCCCCGAAACAAATTGCTGATATTCCTGAGAGGCCGGATACAGACGACGCAACTGCAGGCCCAGACTGGCGGCCTTGTCACGATCCTCGAATACGTCGGCCAAACGTGCGCCGAGCAGCAGGCTGCGCGCATTCTGTGGTGCCATTTCGCTGTAGCTGTCGTAGTAACGCCGCGCTGGCACGTACTCCTTGTCCTCATAGGACAGTACGGCCATTTCCAGCAATGCGCGTGGCTGACGACTACTCAGGCGCAAGGCGCGCTGGAAGTACTCTTTAGCTTGCTCACGCTGACCGAGCTGCAGAGCGGTCATGCCCAGATTCTCGAAAACCCGGGAACGCTCTGGATAGAGGTTGTCCTCTGCAGCTTTGAGATAGGTGCTCATGGCCTCCTGATAACGCTTCTGCTCGAACAGGAAACCACCATAGTTGTTTAGCAGACGGGCGTCCTTCGGACGCTGGGACAGCGCTTTGCGAAAATGCTCATCGGCCAGCTTTGGCTCCATTTCCAGCTGGAAAGCCATAGCTAGCGCGGCATGCGCGTCTGCATTCGACGAATCAAGGTCGAGGGCGCTCTTCAGCGGTATTTTGGCACGCTGGGTATCACCTTGCTGAATATAGGCAATACCGAGTTGTATGAAGGAGTCACGCGCCTTATCACGCCCTTCCGCCGTACGCATGGGGTCGACATCGCCTGTGGTCACACAACCAGCAAGCAGACTGACAACGAGCAACAACAGCGCTGGGCGCAGGGTCATAGGCATCCTCTCTTCAATTTCGATTGGTGGCAGCATGAGGCTCTTGCGCCTCGTTGCCCAACTGGCGCACGGCGATGTAACGCTCGCTGCGCCGAGTACGGTCCATGACCTGGCCAACCAGCTGGCCGCAAGCCGCATCGATATCGTCACCGCGGGTAGTACGTACCGTGACGTTATGGCCAGCCTTGTGCAACAGGTCCTGGAAGCGGCGAATGGCGTTATTGCTCGGCCGCTCGTACCCCGAGAAGGGGAAGGGATTAAACGGAATCAGGTTGATCTTGCAAGGTACATCGGCCAGAAGTGCGACCATCTGCTCAGCGTGCTCGGGCTGATCATTGACACCTTTGAGCAGGGTGTACTCGATGGTCAGCACACGCTTCTCGCCAAGCTTGGAGATATAGCGCTTGCAGGCAGCCAAAAGCATTTCCAGCGGGTACTTCTTGTTGATAGGCACCAGTTGATTGCGCAGCTCGTCGTTGGGTGCGTGCAACGACAGCGCCAGGGACACGTCGATGACCTCGGCCAGCTTGTCGATCATCGGCACCACGCCGGAGGTGGACAGGGTCACCTTGCGCTTGGAAATGCCGTAGCCAAGGTCGTCCATCATGATCTGCATGGCAGAGACGACGTTATCGAAGTTCAGCAGCGGCTCGCCCATGCCCATCATCACCACGTTGGTGATGGCGCGATCAACCTTCGCGGGAACGGTGCCGAAGGATTTGTTGGCGATCCACACCTGGCCGATGATCTCGGCGCTGGTCAGGTCGCTGTTGAAGCCTTGCTTGCCGGTGGAGCAGAAGCTGCAATCCAGGGCGCAACCAGCCTGCGACGACACACACAGCGTGCCACGGCCGTTCTGCGGGATGTACACGGTTTCCACGCAGCTACCCGACGCCACACGCACCACCCACTTGCGCGTGCCATCGGCGGAAATGTTTTCGCTGACCACTTCCGGGCCGCGAATCTCGGCAGAGGCCTCGAGCTTCTCGCGCAAGGCCTTGCCGACATTGGTCATGGCGGCGAAATCATCGACGCCAAAATGATGAATCCACTTCATTACCTGGCCGGCACGGAAGCGCTTCTCGCCGATGGACTCGAAGAACTGTTCCATTTCCGGCTGGGTCAGGCCCAGCAGGTTGATCTTGCCGGTGGTATTGGTCATGGCTTCACCCTCGCATCATTCGCCAATCAGCGAATGCGCGCGCACAGCTCGGTAGCGGAGAAGAAGTAAGCGATCTCGCGAGCAGCAGAGGCTTCGGAATCCGAACCGTGAACAGCATTTTCGTCGATGGAAACGGCGAAGTCAGCACGGATGGTGCCGGCAGCCGCTTCTTTCGGGTTGGTGGCGCCCATCAGCTCACGGTTTTTGGCAACGGCGTTTTCGCCTTCCAGAACCTGAACGATGACCGGACCGGAGGTCATGAAGGCAACCAGGTCCTTGAAGAAGCCACGCTCGCTGTGCTCAGCGTAGAAACCGGCTGCTTCGCGCTCGGACAGTTGCACCATCTTCGAAGCAACAACGCGCAGGCCGGCTTTTTCGAAACGGGTGGTGATCTCACCGATGACGTTCTTGGCAACGGCGTCAGGCTTGATGATGGAGAAAGTACGTTGAACAGCCATGTGAAGCTCCAGAAACTTTAGGGTTAAAGCGAAAAATTAAACCCGCGAATTATACGCGGGTTCCGGTTAAAAGCGTAGGGCGGGCGCCGTAAGCGCCTGTTTCAGTCGAGCTCTTCGATCCAGGCCGCCTGTATCGCCTCCAGCACCTTCTCCCCCCCACGCTGCGGGTCATCGGAGAACTCCGGCAACTCCACGACCCAGCGGTGCAGATCGACGAAGTTAACGTAGCGCGGATCGACATCCGGCTTCTGCTCGCTCAACTCGATGGCGATGTCCAGTACATCGACCCATTTCAGACTCATGATGATGCTTCCTGGATTAATGCGGCGCTTCAGCCGCGTGATTCAGCGAATACTTGGGAATCTCGACGGTGAGATCTTCCTCGCCGACGATAGCCTGACAGGCCAGGCGCGACTGAGCCTCGAGCCCCCAGGCCTTGTCCAGATAGTCCTCTTCCAGCTCGTCGGCCTCGTTCAGCGAGTCGAAACCTTCGCGCACAATGCAGTGACAGGTGGTGCAGGCACACACGCCGCCGCAGGCGCTTTCCATCTCGATATGGTGCTCGTGCGCCAGCTCAAGAATGGAAATGCCAGGCTCGGCCTCGACCACCAGGCCATCCGGGCAGAATCGCTCGTGAGGCAGAAAAATTACCTGCGGCATCAATTATTCCTCGATCTCATTCAGATTGCGCCCGGCCAGCGCAGCTTTTACCGTCGAATCCAGGCGGCGAGCCGCGAAAGCGTCAGTGACCTGCGACAGCCGCTTGGTCTGCCGCTCGATGGCCAGACCATCATTGCTCGCAAGCAGGTCGCGCAACTCCTGCACCTGCAGCTCGATGACCTCACGTTCCTCGGCATCCAGCAAGCGCTCGCCATCGGCCTGCAGCGCCGCTTCGACCGCCTCGATCAGACGCTGAGCATCGACCTGCTGCTCACGCAGCGCGCGGGCAGCCTTGTCACCTCCAGCGTTCTGGAAGGAGTCCTGCAGCATGCGTGCAATTTCGCCATCGGTCAGACCGTAAGACGGCTTGACCTGAATGCTCGACTCGATGCCGGAGCTCAGCTCGCGCGCCGCGACGCTGAGCAAACCGTCGGCATCGACCTGGAAGGTCACGCGGATCTTCGCAGCCCCCGCCACCATCGGCGGAATGCCGCGCAACTCGAAACGCGCCAGGGAGCGGCAATCGGCGATCAGCTCACGCTCGCCCTGCAGCACGTGAATCATCATGGCCGTCTGGCCATCCTTGTAGGTGGTGAACTCCTGCGCACGCGCCACCGGGATGGTGGTATTGCGCGGAATCACCTTCTCCATCAGCCCGCCCATGGTTTCCAGGCCGAGCGACAGGGGTATCACGTCCAGCAGGAGCAACTCCTCGCCATCGTCACGCTGATTGCCGGCCAGAGCATCGGCCTGGATCGCAGCACCAATGGCCACCACCTGATCCGGATCGATATTGGTCAGCGGCGCACGACCGAACAGCTCGCCGACGACCTCACGCACACGCGGCACGCGGGTGGAGCCACCGACCATGACCACCGCACCAACCTCTTCCAGCTCGACACCGGAATCACGCACGGCGCGACGACAGGCCTTGAGACTGCGCGCCACCATCGGCTCGATCAGCGCCTCGAACTGCGTGCGCGACAACGAACCCCGCCACTCACCATGGCTCAGCTCGACACTATCGGCATCCGTCAGCCCTTCTTTGGCCACACAGGCAGTCTGCAGCAGGCTGCGCTGGGTCGCTGGGTCGAGATCATTGGAAATACCAGCCTGCTGGATGATCCAGTCAGCCACGGCATGATCGAAGTCATCACCGCCCAACGCGCTGTCGCCGCCGGTAGCCAGCACCTCGAACACACCACCGGTCAGGCGCAGGATGGAAATATCGAAAGTGCCGCCACCCAGGTCATAAATGGCGACTACGCCCTCTGCTTTCTGATCCAGGCCATAGGCGACTGCAGCAGCAGTAGGCTCGTTGAGCAGACGCAGAACCGTAAGACCGGCCAGGCGCGCAGCATCCTTGGTGGCCTGACGCTGAGCGTCATCGAAATAAGCCGGAACGGTAATCACCGCGCCGACCAACTCACCGCCCAAGGTCTGTTCAGCGCGCAAGCGCAGGGTCTTGAGAATTTCCGCCGAGACTTCGACCGGGCTCTTCGCCCCCTGCACCGTTTCGATGAAGGGCATGTGCGACTCGCCTGCCGCGAAGCGGTAAGGCATCTGCTCGCCGAGCTGATGCACGTCAGCGATACCGCGCCCCATCAGGCGCTTGACCGACAGTACGGTATTGAGCGGATCGCTGGCGGCCGCCAGCTTGGCCGACTCGCCGACCTCGATGCTTCCAGCGTGGTAACGCACGGCAGACGGCAGGATGACCTTGCCATCATCGTCAGCCAGGGGCTCAGCCAGGCCGCTGCGCACAGCGGCAACCAGCGAGTTGGTGGTACCCAGGTCAATACCCACTGCCAGACGACGCTGGTGCGGTTGCGGGCTCTGCCCGGGCTCGGCGATCTGCAATAAGGCCATGGTCTTCTTGAAGTCATCAGGCAGGCTGCCGAGGCAACCTACAGGTTAATCGTCGAGGCGCTCTTCTAACTGGCGCACTTCATGGGAGAGCTTGTCGAGGAACTGCATGCGGCGCATCAGGCGCTCGGCCTCTTCACGGCGAGCTTCGTCATCCCAGCAAGCAGCGAAGCGCTCGTTGAGCTGCTCCTGCGCCGCCTTCAGGCGACGCTTGAAGGTCGCGACACCAGCAAGGTCAGCGTCATCCTGCAGCTCCTCCAACTCTTCGCGCAGCTGCATTTGCTGCAGAAGGAAGTCAGGATCCTGCACCGTCACTTCCAGCGGCAGCTCGGGGCCACGCATTGCTAGCAGGTAGCGCGCACGCTGAGACGGCGTTTTCAGAACCTGATACGCCTCGTTGAGGCAGGCCGAGCGCTCGAGTGCCAGGCGCTGCTCACGCTCACCGGCATCGGCAAAACGATCCGGATGAACCTGACGCGCCAGCTCGCGATAGCGAGCAGCCAACTGCTCCAGATCGAGACGAAAGCTCGGCTGCAGGTCGAACAAGGCGAAGTGACACGGATTACCCACAAAAATGCCTCAAACGTTGAAGCTTTCGCCGCAACCGCATTCGCCGCGCACGTTGGGGTTGATGAACTTGAAGCCCTCGTTGAGGCCTTCCTTGACGAAGTCCAATTCGGTGCCATCGAGATAGACCAGGCTCTTGGGATCGATGATCACCTTGACGCCATGGCTCTCGAATACCTGATCCTCAGCCGCCAGCTCATCGACGAACTCGAGCACGTAGGCCAGGCCGGAGCAACCGGTAGTGCGCACACCGAGGCGAATACCCTCGCCCTTGCCGCGCCCTTCAAGAGAGCGTTGCACGTGGCGGGCAGCTGCTTCAGACATGGTGATGGCCATTACAAACCTCGTATCAGAGCAAGCCTTTCTTCTGCTTGTAGTCGCGCACAGCAGCCTTGATGGCATCTTCGGCGAGCACGGAGCAGTGAATCTTAACTGGCGGCAGCGCCAGTTCTTCGGCGAGTTGGGTGTTCTTGATGCTCTCGGCCTCATCCAGGGTCTTGCCCTTCATCCACTCGGTGGCGAGGGAGCTGGAGGCGATAGCGGAACCGCAACCGTAGGTCTTGAACTTGGCGTCTTCGATAACGCCGCTCTCGTTGACCTTGATCTGCAGGCGCATGACGTCACCGCAGGCGGGCGCGCCAACCATGCCGGTGCCGACATCCGGATCTTCGGCGTTCAGCTTGCCGACGTTACGCGGATTTTCGTAGTGGTCGATGACCTTGTCACTGTAAGCCATGTTGTACTTCCTCTCTCATCAGGTGCCGCTCTTCAGGCGGAATCGCCCATCGAGCGATCCGCCTCGGCAGCTATCAGTGTGCTGCCCATTCCACGGAGGAAATGTCGACACCTTCTTTGAACATATCCCACAGGGGCGACAGTTCGCGCAGCTTGTCCACGGCCTCACGGACCTTGGCAGCGGCGTAGTCGACCTCTTCTTCGGTGGTGAAACGACCGAAGGTGAAGCGAATCGAGCTATGCGCCAGTTCATCGTTGCGGCCCAGGGCACGCAGCACGTAGGACGGCTCCAGGGAAGCCGAGGTGCATGCCGAACCGGACGATACGGCGAGATCCTTGAGCGCCATGATCAGCGACTCACCCTCGACGTAGTTGAAACTCAGGTTGAGGTTGTGCGGCACGCGAGCAGTCAGACTGCCATTCACGTACAGCTCCTCCATATCTTCCAACTGGCGGTAGAAACGATCACGCAGAGCGGCGATACGCTGATTCTCTGCAGCCATTTCTTCCTTGGCGATACGGAACGCTTCACCCATGCCGACGCACTGGTGAGTGGCCAGGGTACCCGAGCGCATACCGCGCTCGTGACCGCCACCGTGAGTCTGCGCTTCCAGACGCACGCGCGGCTTGCGGCGAACGTAAAGAGCACCGACACCCTTGGGGCCATAGGTCTTGTGCGCGGAGAAAGACATCAGGTCGACCTTCATCTTCTCCAGGTCGATTTCCACCTTGCCGGTGGACTGCGCCGCATCGACATGCAGCAGCACGCCGCGCGAGCGAGTCAGCTCGCCGATGGCAGCGATGTCGTTGATGGTGCCGATTTCGTTATTGACGTGCATTACCGACACCAACACGGTGTCTTCACGCAGCGCGGCCTCGACCATGGCCGGCGTAATCAGGCCATCCTCGCCCGGCTCCAGATAGGTCACTTCGAAACCTTCGCGCTCGAGCTGGCGAGTGGTATCCAGTACCGCCTTGTGCTCGATCTTCGAGGTAATGATGTGCTTGCCCTTGCTGGCGTAGAAGTGCGCCACGCCTTTGATCGCCAGGTTGTCGGACTCGGTAGCACCGCTGGTCCAGACGATCTCGCGCGGGTCGGCATTGACCAGCTCGGCGACCTGGCGACGTGAATTTTCCACGGCTTCTTCGGCCTTCCAGCCGAACACATGGGAGCGCGAAGCCGGGTTGCCAAAGTTACCGTCGACCAGCAGGCATTCACTCATCTTCTGCGCAACACGCGGGTCTACCGGCGTGGTGGCGGAATAATCGAGGTAAATGGGCAATTTCATTAGGTTTCTCCTATCAGGCAAACGCCCTGCTCACTCGATGGCAGACGCTTCAATCTTATCTAGGCGCGGCGTCCTGCCATTGCAGCGGCGCTGATCCTGGCGCAACGCGACCTCTTGAACCTCACGGCGCGCGACCAGATCGGCCAGGCTGATGCCACTGAGGAACTCATGAATCTGCTGACTGAGATCGCACCACAGGTGATGGGTCAGACAGGTGTCGCCGGAGTGGCAATCGCCTTGCCCCTGGCAACGCGTGGCATCTACGGACTCGTTGACCGCATCGATCACCTGAGCCACCTGAATGCCACGCATGTCACGCGAAAGCTGATAGCCGCCACCCGGCCCGCGAACACTGGAAACCAGATTGCCACGGCGCAGCTTGGCGAACAGTTGCTCGAGATAAGACAGGGAGATGCCCTGCCGCTCGGATATATCGGCCAGGGAAACGGGACCGTGCTGTGCGTGCAGCGCCAGATCCAGCATGGCGGTAACGGCGTAACGGCCTTTGGTAGTCAGTCGCATGGCTCTACCACGAATCACTGAATTGCGGCGAAGTATGCAATTTCCGAGTATTTAAGTCAACTATAAGACCGATTGATTTACTCAGGATTGACCGCAAAAAGAGGCGGCATGATAGCAAATGCCACCTCTGCGCGCATCAGGCGGCAGGCTTGTCGCCCTGCCCCTTGCACACCTCGGCGAAGTCCTCATCGCGCAATACAGGCAGGGCCTTGGCGCGGTAGTCGCAATCCATCGAGGCCAGCGCCTTGCTGACATCCTCGAGCCGCCCGTCTACAGCATGCAGATGATCGAGCAGCTGGCCGATGGCACGCGCCACCGGGTCAGGCATATCCTGACCGACGCCGTAGGCATCAAAACCGATCTTCTCGGCCATGGCCTGACGCTTGGCCTCCTGCTCGTCATCGGACTTGGCGATGATCTTGCCGGGAATGCCGACCGCAGTCGCACCCGCCGGCACAGCCTTGGTCACCACCGCATTGGAGCCGATCTTGGCGCCAGCGCCGACAGTGAACGGCCCCAGCACCTTGGCCCCAGCACCGACCACGACACCGTCTTCCAGAGTGGGATGGCGCTTGCCCTTGTTCCAGCTGGTACCGCCCAGAGTCACCCCTTGATAGAGCGTGACGTCATTACCGATCTCGGCGGTCTCGCCGATGACAATGCCCATGCCGTGATCTATGAAGAAACGCCGCCCGATCTTCGCCCCCGGATGAATCTCGATACCAGTCATCCAGCGCCCGAAATTGGACACCACGCGCGCCAGCCACTTCCAACCCGAACGCCACAGGGCATGCGCCACACGATGCAACCACACGGCATGCAGCCCCGGATAGCAGGTCACCACCTCGAAGGCATTGCGCGCCGCCGGATCACGGTGAAAAACGCTTTGGATATCTTCTCGAATGCGCTCAAACATCAGACTTCCCCTGCTTGTGAGGCTCTCCACGCACGGCCTTCTCTGTCTCGGTAAGGATGCCGCGCAGGATATTCATCTCCAACTTGCTCACCGCACTGCGTCCATAAAGCCGACGCAGGCGAGTCATCAGGTGCCGCGGCTTCTGCGGATCGAGAAACCCGATCATCACCAGCACGCGCCGCAAATGACCGTAGAAAGACTCCAGCTCATCCGCCGTCACCGCCTGTGAGTTGAGCATGGCCGTAGCCTCCAGCTTCTCTACCTTGGTCGGCAGATTCTGCGCTGTGAGCCATGCCATACGAACTTCATAGGCCAGCACCTGCACCGCCGCCGCCAGATTCAGCGAACTGAACTCGGGATTGGACGGGATATGCACGTGGTACTGACATCGCTGCAGCTCCTCGTTGGTCAAGCCGGCATATTCACGCCCGAACACCAACGCCACTTCGCCGCCAGCAGCAGCCTGCTCGCAACTGGTCACGCCGCACTCACGTGGATCCAGCAGCGGCCAGGGAATGCGCCGATCGCGGGCACTGGTGCCAATCACCAGACTGCAGCCGACCAGCGCCTCTTCAAGACTGCCGACGACCAGCGCAGCATCCAGCACATCGGTCGCGCCGGACGCACGCGCCACAGCGTCGCCACTGGGAAAATCCTCCGGCTCGACCAGCACCAGGCGCGACAGCCCCATGTTTTTCATCGCCCGCGCCGCGCCGCCGATATTGCCCGGATGACTGGTGCCCACCAAAACCACGCGAATATTGTCCAGCAATGCAGACACTCTCAGAAATCTTCAGGGGGCAACGATCTTACCCAAGCCCTCCGATTAATGCCATGCAGCGTACAGACGGCGCTTCATCGGCAACGGTTTTCTGCTAACATGGCCGGCTTTCTTTAACGCCCCAGGTGAACCTCCCATGCAGCCCATGCTGAATATCGCCCTGCGCGCCGCTCGCAGCGCCGGTGAAATGATCTTTCGCTCCATCGAGCGCCTGGATGTCATCTCGGTAGACGAGAAGGATGCCAAGGATTACGTCACCGAGGTCGACAAGGCCGCCGAGCTGATGATCGTCCAGGCCATTCGCAAGGCCTACCCGACCCACAGCTTCCTGGGTGAAGAAGGCGGCGCGCTGGAAGGCAGTGGCGACGGCGCCGACTATCAGTGGATCATCGACCCGCTGGACGGCACCACCAACTTCATCCGCGGTGTTCCGCACTTCGCTATCAGCATCGCCTGCAAATACCGCGGCCGCCTCGAGCACGCCATCGTTCTCGACCCGGTACGCCAGGAAGAATTCACCGCCAGCCGCGGCCGCGGCGCCGCCCTCAATGGTCGCCGCCTGCGCGTGAGCAACCGCAAGAGCCTGGATGGCGCACTGCTGGGTACCGGCTTCCCGTTCCGCAACGAACAACTGGACAACCTCGAGAACTACCTGGGCATGTTCCGCAGCCTGGTCGGCCAGACCGCCGGCGTACGCCGTGCCGGTGCCGCCAGCCTGGATCTGGCTTATGTCGCAGCCGGCCGCTACGACGCCTTCTGGGAATTCGGCTTGTCCGAGTGGGACATGGCAGCCGGCGCCCTGCTGATTCAGGAAGCAGGCGGCCTGGTCAGCGACTTTACTGGTGGTCACGAATTCCTTGAGAAAGGCCAGATCGTTGCCGGCAACACCAAATGCTTCAAGGCCGTGCTGACCGCGATCCAGCCACATCTGGCACCCTCGATGAAGCGCTGAGTTCCATCGAACAATAAAAAACGCCCCGAGGGGCGTTTTTTATTGCTTTAGATTCTTACTGAGCCTGCTGCACCAGCACCAGCTCACCTTGCTTGTTGACCGGAATACGGCTGCCCGGATCACGATCCATGCGCACGGTACCGACCTTCTCGCCCAGCTGATACTTCACGTCATAGCCCACCAGCTTCTCGCTGGTGTCGGTCACGGTATTGCAGCGGGTTTCGGTGGTGGTATAGGTATCTCGCTGCTGCATGCCTTCCTGAATCTTGTTGCCGGCGTAACCACCGCCGACCGCACCTGCCACGGTGGCAATCTTCTTGCCGGTACCGCCACCGACCTGATTACCCAGCAGGCCACCAGCAATGGCGCCGATAGCGGTGCCAGCGATCTGGTGCTGGTCTTGCACAGGACGTTGACGAGTGACAGCCACGTCCTTGCACACTTCCCGCGGCGTTTTCACGGTTTCATTGATCGGGGTTACGGCCAGCACCTCGGCATAGTCCGGGCCACGATCAACCAGACTGTAGGTGGCGACGGCCCCACCAGCGGTCACACCCACAGCACCCAGCACGGCACCTACCAACATTGATTTATTCATTTTTGTGTCTCCTAGGCTCGGCGACTCGCGCCCTTCTCCCTGCCTAGGACAGCAAAAAGCCGCGACAAGTTCGACTTGCCGCGGCTTTCGCTGACTTTCATGAAGCGCGTCACAACATCATGGACGACCGTCGTCTGCCTCGGCCTCGGCCACAGGAGGAATCAGATCCTCCACGCTGAGCTTCAACCACACCAGCACCGTGGCGCCGATGTAGACCGACGAGTAGGTCCCCACCACCACACCGACCAACAGGGTCAGCGCGAAGGCCGCCAGTACGTCACCGCCGAAAAACAGCAGTGCCAACAAGGCCAGTGCAGTGGACAGCGAGGTGGCGATGGTACGCAGAAGGGTCTGAGTGATCGAAACGTCGATGTTCTCGATCAGCGAGGTCTTGCGCAGTACACGGAAGTTCTCACGAATCCGGTCGTAGATGATGATGGTGTCGTTGAGCGAGTAACCGATCATGGCCAGCACCGCCGCCAGCACAGTCAGGTCGAATGGAATCTGGAAGAACGCCAGCACACCCAGGGTGATCACCACGTCGTGCACCAGCGAAGCGATCGCACCAACACCAAACTTCCACTGAAAGCGGAAAGCCAGGTAGAGCATGATCCCGCCGAGCGCCAGGAGCATGGCGATACCGCCCTGGTCACGCAGCTCCTCACCCACCTGTGGGCCGACGAACTCGACGCGCTTGACCTCGAAGCGCGCCGCCTCGTCGACCTTGCGCAGCGCAGCCGCGACCTCATTACCCAGATCAGGGGAATCGCCAGCCAGACGCACCAGCACATCGGTACTGGCACCGAAGCTCTGCACCACAGCATCGGCATAGCCTGCCTGGCCCAACTCGCTCTTGATCAGATCGAGATTGGCCGGCTGCTCATACTGCAGTTCGATCAGGGTACCACCGGTGAAATCCAGGCCAAAATTCAGCCCTTTGGCAAACAGCGCGCCGAGACCGATCAGCGTCAGCACGACCGTAATGGAGAAGGCGATATTGCGGATCGCCATGAAACGAATGGTTGACTTGATCATGGCTGCACCTCAGATCCACAGCTTCTTGAAGTTACGGCCACCGAAGATCAGGTTGACCAGACCACGGGTGAACATGATGGCGGTGAACATCGACGTAAGGATGCCCAGCGACAGCGTTACCGCGAAGCCTTTCACCGGACCGGTCCCCATCGCGAACAGGATGCCGCCCACCAACAAGGTGGTCAGGTTACTGTCCAGAATCGCCGAATAGGCACGATCGAAGCCCTCATGCAGGGCACGCTGCACCGGCAGCCCATTGGCCAGTTCCTCGCGTATCCGCGAGAAAATCAGCACGTTGGCGTCAACCGCCATCCCCAGGGTCAGCACGATACCGGCGATACCCGGCAGGGTCAGAGTCGCGCCAATGGCCGACATCAGACCGACCAGCAGCACCAGGTTGAACGCCAGGGCAACGGTCGCCAGCACACCGAAGAAGCGATAGATGGCAATGATGAAGATAGCCACGAAGATCATCGCCCACTCGGTGGAAGCAATACCCTTGGCAATGTTCTCGGCACCCAGGCTCGGGCCAATGGTGCGCTCTTCAGCGAAGTACATCGGTGCCGCCAGACCACCGGCACGCAGCAGCAGCGCCAGCTCGGACGACTCGCCCTGGCCGTTCAGGCCGGTGATGCGGAACTGGCTGCCCAGTGCCGACTGGATGGTCGCCAGGCTGATGATCTTCTTCTCTTCCACGAAGGAAGAAATGGCAACTTCCTGCTCGACGCCGTCGATAGTCTGACGTACGTAGCGGGTGACCGGCTTCTGCTCGATGAAGATCACCGCCATGCTGCGGCCGACATTGTTACGCGTGGCGCGGTTCATCAGCTCGCCGCCGTGACCATCGAGGCGAATGTTCACCTGCGGGCGACCGTTCTCGTCAAAACTGGCCTGGGCGTCGGTCACCTGATCGCCAGTGATGATCAGCTCACGCTCCAGCTGTACCGGCGGACGACCTTCCTCACGGAAGCCGAAGGACTCGGTGGCGCCACGCGGCGCATTGGGGTCGGCCTGCAGACGGAACTCCAAGTTGGCGGTCTTGCCGAGAATACGCTTGGCCTCGGCAGTGTCCTGCACGCCCGGCAGCTCCACCACGATGCGGTTGGCGCCCTGGCGCTGCACCAGCGGCTCGGCCACACCCAGTTCATTGACGCGATTGCGTACAGTGGTGAGGTTCTGGCGAATGGAGTACTCACGAATCTCAGCGATCTTCGCCTGAGTCAGACCCAACTGCAGAATCTGCTGGCCGCTGCGCTCGACAGTGGTCAATTCGAAATCGCTGTAATCCTTGCGGATCAGGCGCTGCGCCTTGTCCAGCGTGTCGCTGTCGGCGAAGCCGAGCTGAATCCGACCATTGCTTTCCGGCATGCTGCGGTAGCGAATACGCTCCTTGCGCAGCAGGCTCTTGATCTCACCTTCATAGACCTTGCGGCGCACATCCAGCGCCTTGTCCATGTCGACTTCCAGCAGGAAGTGCACACCACCAGACAGGTCCAAGCCGAGCTTCATCGGGCTCGCACCCAGGCTACGCAGCCAGTCGGGGGTGGTTTGCGCCAGGTTCAGCGCCACGACGTAATCATCGCCCAGCGCACGGCGGACGATGTCCTTGGCCGGCAACTGGTCATCCTGCCTGGTCAGACGAATCAGACCACCGCGGCCACGCTCGTCGATGCTGGCAGCCTTGACGGCAATACCGGCGTCCTGCAGCGCTTTGCTGGCGCGGTCGACATCTGCCTGCTCGATGCTCAGCGCCGAGCTGGCGCCACTGATCTGTACGGCAGGATCGTCTGGATAAAGGTTAGGAATGGAGTACACCAGGCCGATTGCCAGAACGGACAAAATCAGCAAGTACTTCCACAGAGGGTATTTATTGAGCATGAACGAGCCGCCCGCTTTATGACGCGGGGCGCTAAAGTGCACCTCTAAAAACTACCTGCGTTGCCATCGCTGCGTTAAAAACAGGCTCAAAATGCTCGAAAATCGCTCGTAAAGTCGGTCGCGACCCCGGCCGTTTTTCGCCTGTTTTTGCCTTGCGCTGGCTGCCTCGCCTACGTTTTTAGAAGTGCCCTAAAGCGCCCCGTCGAATGGAAACTAAGAACCGAATCAGATGGCTTTCAGCGTGCCCTTGGGCAGAGTGGCAGCGATGGCCTGCTTCTGGAATTTCAGCTCGACGGTGTCAGACACCTCGATCACCACGAAATCGTCAGCAACCTTGGACACCTTGCCAGCGATACCGCCGCTGGTGACCACTTCGTCGCCCTTCTGCAGGCTGCCGAGCAGGTTCTTGTGTTCCTTGGCGCGTTTGGCCTGCGGACGCCAGATCATCAGATAGAAGATGACCAGAAAGCCGATCAGGAAAACCCACTCGAAACCGCTGCCGGCAGGGCCAGCAGCCGCGGTGTCAGCGTAAGCGGCGGGGATGAAAAAGCTCATGTATCACTCCTAATGGAAAAGATCTTGAATCGTTCGGGAATCAGTCAAGCGGCGGCACAGGCAGGCCGCGCTTGGCATAGAAGGTTTCGACGAAGGCGGCCAATGTACCCTGTCCGATAGCCTCGCGCAAACCAGCCATAACCCGCTGATAATGCCGCAAGTTATGGATGGTATTGAGCATGCTACCGAGCATTTCGCCGCACTTGTCCAGATGATGCAGATAAGCACGCGAGAAATGTTTACAGGTGTAACAGTCGCAGGTCGGGTCCAGCGGCGAGTCGTCGTGTTTGTGCACGGCGTTGCGAATCTTCACCACGCCGGTATCGACGAACAGGTGGCCGTTGCGCGCATTGCGCGTCGGCATCACGCAGTCGAACATATCCACGCCACGACGCACTCCCTCGACCAGGTCTTCCGGCTTGCCTACACCCATCAGGTAGCGCGGCTTGTCGGCCGGCATGTGCGGCGGCAGGAAATCCAGCACACGGATCATCTCTTCCTTCGGCTCGCCGACCGACAGCCCGCCAATGGCCAGGCCGTCGAAGCCGATTTCGCAAAGCCCTTCGAGCGAGCGCATGCGCAGCTCTTCATGCATGCCACCCTGGACGATACCGAACAGCGCTGCGCTGCTCTCGCCGTGTGCGGTCTTCGAGCGCTTGGCCCAACGCAGCGACAGCTCCATGGAACGCTTGGCCACATCGAATTCGGCCGGGTACGGCGTGCATTCGTCGAAGATCATCACGATGTCCGAGCCCAGGTCGCGCTGCACCTGCATCGACTCTTCCGGCCCCATGAAGACCTTGGCGCCATCGACCGGCGAGGCGAAGTACACGCCCTCCTCCTTGATCTTGCGCATCGCGCCCAGGCTGAACACCTGGAAGCCGCCGGAGTCGGTGAGGATCGGCCCCTGCCACTGCATGAAGTCGTGCAGGTCGCCATGCTTCTTGATCACCTCCATGCCCGGGCGCAGCCACAGGTGAAAGGTATTGCCGAGAATGATCTGCGCGCCAATATCCTCGACATCGCGCGGCAGCATGCCCTTGACCGTGCCATAGGTGCCCACCGGCATGAAGGCTGGGGTCTCGACCACACCACGCGGGAAGGTCAGGCGACCACGACGGGCTTTGCCGTCAGTAGCCAGCAACTCGAAAGACATGCGACAGGTGCGCGACATACTCAAACCTCGGGCCCGCGCGCGGCGGGATTGCGGGTGATGAACATGGCATCACCGTAACTGAAGAAGCGATAGCCCTGCTCCACCGCAGCGCGGTAGGCGGCCATGGTCTCGGCGTAGCCGGCGAAGGCCGACACCAGCATCAGCAGGGTCGACTCGGGCAGGTGGAAATTGGTTACCAAGGCGTCGACCACATGAAAAGGACGACCGGGGTAGATAAAGATGTCGGTATCACCGCTGAAGGGCTTCAGCTCACCGTCGCGCGCAGCAGTTTCCAGCGAACGTACGCTGGTGGTGCCAACTGCGACCACACGTCCCCCACGCTCACGACAGGCGGCGACAGCATCGACCACATCCAGGCCGACCTCCAGCCACTCACTGTGCATGTGGTGATCTTCGATACGCTCGACCCGCACCGGCTGGAAAGTGCCCGCACCGACGTGAAGCGTCACGAACGCGGTGTCCACACCCTTGGCACGGATCGCCGCCAGCAGTTCGTCATCGAAGTGCAGGCCGGCAGTCGGAGCCGCCACGGCACCCGCCTTCTGCGCATAGACGGTCTGATAACGCTCACGGTCCGCTTCGTCATCCGGCCGATCTATATAAGGAGGCAGCGGCATATGGCCGACGCGCTCCAGCAGCGGCAGCACTGGCTCGGCAAAACGCAGCTCGAACAGCGCGTCGTGGCGCGCGACCATCTCGGCCTCGCCGCCACCCTCAATGAGAATCTGCGAACCGGGCTTGGGCGACTTGCTCGAGCGTACGTGGGCCAGCACGCGATACTGATCGAGCACACGCTCCACCAGCACCTCCAGCTTGCCGCCGGAAGCCTTCTGGCCGAACAGACGTGCCGGAATCACTCGGGTATTGTTGAACACCATGAGATCACCAGGACGCAGTTGCTCCAGCACATCGGTGAACTGGCCGTGGTGCAGCTCACCGCTTGGGCCGTCGAGCTGCAACAGGCGACTGGCACGACGCTCGGCCAGAGGGTGACGAGCGATCAGCGACTCGGGAAGGTCGAAGTGGAAATCGGCAACACGCATGATTCGGAGGGGGTATTTCTGCAGGGTGGCAAAGCTTACCGGATTTCCACCAGGCCGACCACGTGAGCCTTAGGCGCGTACCTAGCGACGATACGCGCCAGGGTGCCATCGACTTGCAGAGAACGAATGGCAGCATTGAATACCTCAAGCCGCCCGGCCAACTGTCGATGCAGGCGCAGGCGCAGCTGAGAGCGATTGATCGTCGGCCCTTCTTCTACCTGCCAACGTGGTGCCTGCAACTGCGCATCTTCATGCTGAAGATAGCGCCACTCCAGGCGATCCAGAATACCGGCGTCACTACGCCCCTGAGCCACCAGATAGATCAGCGCTCGGGCATCGGCGCCATCGTTGCGCTGAAAATACTCACTGCCGGCATAACCATAACCGCGTACCGTCGCGATTGAGCGTCCCTGCAAATCCTGCAGATGCTGGTAGGGAAAACGTCTGCCCGGCGCGAAGATCAACATTTCTTCGGTTTCCAGCACCGGCACCGTCCATAACGACACCGACTCCTGATCGCTATCGCTACGCCAGCTTTTGCTCACGCAACATTCGATCTGCACTTGCCCTTCACGGAACAGCTTCTGCGTCCGCAGAGGCGGCAGCGGGTGACTGGCTTGCAGCTCCTCTGGCAATCGCTCATCCAGCGCGAGCATGAACTCGTGGAGAATTCCACTGACCCGTTGCTCATCGACAATCCAGTACGGCACCCAGCTCTCATCGGTCACGGCGTAGGTCAGCGTCTTGGCCTGAACAACGGACGTAAATAGCAGACCGGCAACAAGTGCTCCGCACAAGACGTTGATCACTCCCCCTCCCAACATTGGCCTGCCCCGGACACTCTATGCACGTCGCGCTCAGCGCTCTTGATGACAACGGACGATACTAGCGGTAACCACGCAATAAAAGCCGTATGCCACTAGCCGCGCCATTGCCGTTAGTAGATCAACCAATCACTGCGCTAACGCCGATTGACCGAAGCAAGGTGCGTCCCTATACTGCGCCGCCATCGTGCCCCGGTGGCGGAATCGGTAGACGCGGCGGATTCAAAATCCGTTTTCGAAAGGAGTGGGAGTTCGAGTCTCCCCCGGGGCACCACTAGATCTTCTCAGGTTGTACCGAAACGACCTGAAACCCCAAGAAAACCGGCCTATGAGCCGGTTTTTTATTGCCCATTATTCCCCACTCTTCCCTTGCAAGCCCAAAGTTTTAGGGGCATGTTTAGGGGCATATCCAGTTAGGTCATGTTTCATGCCCCTACGCAGGTGCCCCTATGCCCCGCAAAGCCACGCCGCTGACTGACTCGGCCATCAAGGTCGCCAAGCCCAAGGACAAGCCCTACAAACTCGCCGACGGCCAGGGCCTATACCTGGAAGTGATGCCTGGCGGCTCCAAGCTCTGGCGCCTGAAGTACAGCTACGCCGGCAAGGAAAAGCGCCTGGCGTTAGGGGCATATCCGACCGTGCCCCTACAGCAAGCCCGGCGACGCCGAGAAGAAGCGCGGCAGCAGTTGGCCGAGGGTATCGACCCCGGCGAACAGAAGAAGGCCGACAAGCTGGCGCAGTTGGCTGAGGTGCTGACCTTCGAGGCCCTGGCCAGGGAGTGGCACCGGTACCGCACGCCTCGCTGGGCGCCGACGACCGCGGCTAAGGCGTTGGCCTATCTCGAATCGGATCTACTCCCCGCGCTGGGCAGGAAGCCCTTCGAGTCGGTGGCCAGGCCCGACCTGGTGGAGCTGATCCGCAAGATCGAGAGCCGCGGTGCGCACAACGTCGCCAAGAAAACCCGCCAGTGGCTGAATCAGATCTTCCGCTACGGTCTGGCTAAGGGCGCCATCGATCACAACCCGGCCACCGATCTGGATGTGATCGCTGCTCAGCCGCCAGCGACCAAGCATCACCCACACGTCACCTTCGCCGAGCTCCCCGAACTGCTCGACAAGGTCGAGGCGGCAAAGATCCACGTCCTGACCCGAGGCGCCATCCAGCTGCTGGCCCTGACGGCCGTTCGCCCAGGCGAGCTGCGCGCCGCGCCTTGGGCCGAGTTCGACCTTGATGCTGCGACCTGGACCATCCCCAAGGAGCGGATGAAGGCGCGCCGCCCGCACATCGTTCCCCTCCCCCGCCAGGCCGTGACCATCCTGCGCCAGCTCCACGAGATCACCGGCAAGTACCCGCTGGTGTTCGCCGGCCGGCACGACACCAGCCGGCCCATGAGCGAGAACACCGTGAATCTGGCGCTGCAGGCGCTCGGCTACAAGGATCGCCAGACCGGCCATGGCTTCCGCCACCTGCTAAGCACCGAGCTGAACGGGCGTGGCTACAACCGTGATTGGATCGAGCGTCAGCTCGCGCATGGCGATCAGGACGAGATTCGCGACACCTACAACCACGCCACCTACCTCGAGCAGCGCCGGGAAATGATGCAGGCCTGGGCTGATTCGATAGATGCATTGCGCACTGGCGCCAACGTGGTGAGCATCAAGCGCAAGGCATAGCGGTTACTCGGCCAGCCTAACCCGACGGGGTGAAAAGCGGACTTCCCACCCGCCTGGCTGGCCGACCTATTCCGACAGTGGGAGCGCCTGGGAGGGCGTAAATATGGCTTTCATCCCGAAGCGGATTTTCTATGAGGACTTCCCCGATTCTGGTTTCTATGGGATCACGAATCGAGAAGCGCTTGAACTCGCCATTGAAGGAAGCATCCCGGCCTACTATCAAATTGCAGTCGGGTTCAACCTAGTCGGAGCATCCATGGTTGGCCCGCAATACATAGCAGGCTCATACGGTAGTTTTCACGGCCCCACCGCTCAGTTGCCGATGGGCAAACTTACCTACCTTGAAGCTCAGGGCAGCATGCTCTTTGACTCAGCCAATGGCATCCAGGTTGAGAGCTTCTACCACCGTGAGTTCGGGCCTACAGATGAGCCTGCAGGTATACGCGAGGCTTTTGAGGCAGAGGAGTTTTTCTGGCTCTTTCTTGAACAGGGCGAGACCTTCGAGATGCTTCGCTCGCGCATCATCTTCATGCGTGAAGACTTGGAAAGGCTTGCCAAGGATGTGAGTCGCCAGCCTTCTGATGAGCAGCCCAACGAATCGGACGCCGCTCTTGGGGCTATCACTCGACAGAGACTTCAGGGGTTCGCGGCCAAACAGCGCGAGGCACAATCCGCCCGCGAAATCGAGTATGGACGCTGGCGAACAACTGCGAATGAAATACAGCAGTCTAGGCAAAAACCGGCATCCAAAAGGCAGTTGGCAGGACTGGTTAAGACCAAACTCAATCTGCCTGATGGCGTGGAAACCATTCGTAAAAAACTGTAGCAAGGTGCCCTGATCTTTGAAGTTGGGTATTGGGTCACGGGTTGGGTACGTCGGCCATACCCATATTGCCCCATCAATCTACTCGCCATGTTCCCAACGCCACCCAAGGAGGCGAAAGCATGGCCGCACCAGCCCAAGCAGTACCCAACGACTCCCCGCGCAAATTCATCAAACTGCGCGAGGTCAAAGCCCTTACCACCCTCTCCACGTCCGAACTGTACCGCCGCATTGCCAGCGGCAGCTTTCCACGCCAAGTCATGCTTGGGCCGAAGTCCGCTGTCTGGATCGAGGCCGAGGTGCTCGCTTGGTGCGAGGCGCGTATCGCCGCCAGCCGAGGGGAGGCCGCATAAATGACGGACAAGAAAAAGGCCGACCAACAGGCCAGCCCCAAGAAAACGCGATTCGATGATACCACCACCAGCGCGCAACGCGCCCGACTGCTGGAGCGCTTACACCAAAGCCCAGTCGACACGATCAGCGCCCGCCGCGACCTGAACATCATGATGCCTGCTGCCAGGGTCAAAGAACTGCGCGAAGCCGGCCACCCGATCAAAACCCACCTTCTTACCCTCACCGACGACCAAGGGCGCACCCACCGTCGAGTTGCTCTCTACTACCTGGGCTCCCTGCCTACGCTGGAGGTAGCGGCATGATTGCTCTTGCGCTTCAGCCGGCACGGCGTTATGGTCGGCCCGTCGCGGTAAATCCCGCGACCGGGTTTGGCGACCCGAAGACCACACGGCGCACAAGCGCCCACCATTTCATTGCCGGCGCTTTTTTTGCGCCTGCAGTGCCGTGTTATGGCGGCTGTGCGTGGGAGACCCTCGGGTCTGCCGGGTTCCGTGTGTCCCGGTTCGCCAACCCGCGCACAGCTGCCACCCATAATCGTTTGGCGACGATCCGTGGCAGCTCCGACAACACACACGGAGCTACACCAATGCACCACGTCCGAAATCTGTCCGCATCGCATGCGGACGCCTGGAAGGCCCGCGCCCTCTCAGCACTCCGCAGCAACTCCTCCCTGTCCGTTCGTCTGGCTCGCTACAACGCCGCCATGGCCAAGGCTCGAGCCCTGAAAGCCCAGGCCAGCGCTTGCGATTGGCTGGAGAACCTGGAGGGCGAAGAGTGGGCCGATGCTTGCGAAGAAATTGCCGCAATGGCCAAGGTGCGCCCCCAGGAAAGCCAAGGGGGTGCGCAATGACTTCTCCAAAATGGGCTGACGTACTGGTCTCGACAGGGGTGTTTCCTTCTTCTTTCAGTCAGGAGCCACTGTCAAAAGAACAGGCGGAACAGCTTGAGCAAATAGCCAACGCAGCAAACAGCTACAGCGACATTCTGAACAGCGGCGTATCCGCGATTGGCTGGGCCCTTGCTGCAACGGCAGACAATGAAAGCTTCGGTATGGATGCCGATGAAATTCGCACCCTCGGGTGGCTGCTTCATGCACTTGGAGAGCTGTCGCGGAGCCTGAGTGATATGCACGTCGACGCCTCGTACAAGCTGCAGCACTGCCAGCGCGCTGCAGTGCAGGAGGCTCAAGAATGAACGCTCCCGCCAAACTTCAGCAGCTATCTGCCAAGCCCGCCACGCTGAAAGCCTTGCCCTCCAAGACCCAGAAGAACCGCCTGCGTTTCAAGCCGCTGAAGAAGCGCGACCCCGAGGTTTTCAGCCTGCCTTTCGTTGGAAAGGATCACGGCCAGTTCAGCTACTGGGATGTGCCGCTTTCCAGTGGCTTCTTGCCAGGCTGCTATCTCGGCAGAGCTCTCGCGGGGATCTACCTGAATTACATTCGTGACTCCGAATGCATCATCAAGCACGGCCTGCTGGGCGACATATCTGCAGCCTGGCTTGATAAGGCCAGGGCCTGCTCGCAGGAAGAGCTTGTTGCACTCCGCGGCCAGGTGAAGGGTTTCATCGGGAAGGTCAATCCGTGCCAGTTGGTTACCGGCTGGCCTGGAGAGGTTGAGTACAACGCCCCCCGCAGCGATGAGCAGTACCTGAGCGAGGCAAACCACTGGCTGGCCCTTGGCGGTGACGCGGCCCTTCTGGCCATCGTGAGCGCCGCCGAAAAGCCGGCGAAGGAGTAACCACCATGACTCAGAAAAACGGCGCCTGTGCGCCGACGGGATCGGCTTGCCTGGAGAAAGTTTTGGGCCGCCTAGACAAGGTGAAGGCAGCAGGCTCCGAGCGCTGGAAAGCCTGCTGTCCTGCACACAACGATACAGCCCCCAGCTTGAGCATCCGCGAGGCGGACGACGGCAAGGTGCTGCTGCATTGCTGGGCCGGTTGCACAACCCGCGACATCCTCGCCGCGATCGGCCTGGAGCTGCGCGACCTGTTCCCCGGCGACAAGCCGGCGCGTCGGGGGCCGAGCCGGGCCGCTGTCGAGCATGAGCGCACTGTCTACCAGATAGGCCTCTCTATGCAGCAGACCGGCTGCCGGCTTAGCGCCGACGACCAGGCACGCTTCGAGCTGGCCAAGCAGCGCCTGGGGGTGGCCAATGAACGCGCCCAGTGATCGTTTCGCCAAGGAGTGGGAAGGCGTCAGCGTCCTGCCCAGACCCGCCGGAGGGCCTGCCTGGCGCGCCAACCTTGTGTCCGCCGCGACTATCACCCCGAAGGCAGCGCAGTGGCTCTGGCCGCAGTGGTTGCCCAGGGGGATGCTCACCATCCTGGCCGGTGCCGGCGGTGACGGGAAAACCACCCTCACCCTCGGACTGATCTCGACCATGACCAGCGGTGGCCGGTGGCCGGACGGTACTCACTGCAGCGATAAACAGAACGCAGTGATCTTCTCCAGCGAGGACTCTGCCGAGCACACAATCATTCCTCGCCTGATCGCCGCCGGTGCAGACCTGAACCGCGTGTTCATCATGCAGGGCCGCATCAACGACTTGGGCGAACAGGAGCCGTTCGACCCTTCCAGAGATTGCGACTTGCTGGCACGAGAACTGGAGCGCATCGGTGGCGCCGGCCTGATCATGATTGACCCCATCGTGGCGGCGGTGAGCGGCGACATGCACCGAGCCAACGACGTCCGCCGGTCGCTGCAACCTCTGGTGAACCTGGCAGAACAACACGGCGCCGCCGTGGTGGGCATTTCGCACTTTTCCAAGGGTAGCCAGGCAAGCAGCCCTGCCGAGCGCGTGCTGGGTAGCCAGGCATTCACTGCTCTGGCGCGCATGGTACTGGTCAGTGCCAAGCGTGAAGGCGAGGAAGACCGGGTGCTTGCGCGGGCCAAGTCAAACATTAGCGCCGACGACGGCGGCTGCACCTACATGATCGAGCCAACCACCATCGGCGATGGAATCGCGACCGTGCGTGCAACATGGGGTGATGTGATCGACGGTAGCGCCCGGGAGATCCTGGCGGAAGTTGAGCAACTCAGCCTCGATGGCGAGCCCGACGAGGACGATCCTACCGAGGTACTGCGCCGAGTTCTGAGTGCTGGCCGAATCGACGGCAAAGAGGCCAAGCGGACGATGGCCAATAATGGCTTTTCGGCCAAACAGGTGCGAACTGCCCGGGAGAGACTGGCTGTCGAAATCGTCCGCGAGGGCTTCGGCAAGGAGATTGTTTCTTACTGGTCGCTGCCTGCATTCGTGCCCAAATCTCCATTCGTGCCCTCAGAAAACCATTCGTGCCCACTCTCAGGAGAGGGCACGAATGAGGAAAAAGGGCACGAATGGGCAAATGAGCCCCCTCCCCTGAGCAACCACCCAGCGCCGCTGGCCTTCGACGAATCGGACGCGGAGGCACTGTGATGGCGGCCATCGACCACCTCATAGAAAAGGGCTTTTCGGCCAAGGTCTCCGGCAAGCGCCTGGTGGTTTCTCCTGCCAGCCGCCTCACCGATGACGTGCGCAAATACATCAAGGCGCACCGGTTGGAACTGATCGCCGAGCTGGCAGCGAACGATGGACACGAGCGTCGGTGCCACTGGCAGATCACCCGGGCCGGGCGGCCACTGTGCGTGATGATCAGTGAGCCAATCACATATCCCGAGGCATTACAGGCAGCGCGATGGCGCTGGCCCGATGCCGACCTAGTTACGCCACCAACGCCAGCAAGCCAACATTTGTAGGAGAGCCAATATGAATCAGATAAAACCGCATCCTGTCCCGCTACAGCGCTTCGAGCACACTCCGGTTGGTTGGCGTCTCACGGTTTCTGTGCACTGCGGAAAAGATCGCGATGGCGACACCATGGAAAGCGTATGCCGCCGCGGCATCGCTGCTTTGGAAGATGTCATTCACTCCATGCGTGAGGCCTTAGCGGAACTCGAAGGTGAGCAGCAGCCAGGGGGTGACGCATGAGTGTCAAGGAACGCCTTATTCAGTTCGTATTACGTGGTAAGGACGAACTGTCCCCTGCTGCCGAGAAAGCCAGCGAGGCCATGGCTGAACTTGCCAAGGAAGCCGAGGAACTCGGTAAAGCCTTGGATACGGCCAAAGAGTCACGCCGCCTTATTCAGGAGTTGAAGACGACCGAACGAGAGCTGGCGCTGGCCGAGGCCGCTTCTGAGCGTGCTGCAAAGCGAATTGAACAACTGCGTAAAGAGCTAGACGAAGCCCCGAAAAGCAAGGGGTTGGTGGCCAGCCTTCGCGAGGCAGAAAAGCAGTTCGAGCAGGCAAATAAGCGAATCGACAACCTTCGCCCTGCGTTGGCCGATGTGTCCACAGCGCTGAACCTGGCAGGTGTCGACACCAAGCAGCTTGCGACGGAAGAAAAGCGCCTGGCTGAGGAATCGGCCAAGGCCCAACAGGCACTCAAAGCGAACGCAGATAAGCGCCGTAGCGTGCGAGCGGACGAAGCGGCGGCTAGTCGTGCGGCTGCTGAGGCAGAGCGGGACGCTGCAACCGCCAGCACCGAGTTGGAAGGCAAGAAGAAAGCCGCAGCTGTGGCTGCACGCGAGCTACTGCAGCGCCAGCGGGAAGGAGCCCAGGCCACGGCTGAGCACAGCAACCAGATTGGTATCAGTATCAAGCGCCTGGCTGCCTATGCGGCTGGGCTGTTGGGCGTTGGCCAGGTGCTGGGCAAGCTGCGTGAAGGCATTACGGCGGTGTTCCGCTCGGGCAACGACAACGAACAGGCGCTGGCCCAGCTCAATGCGGCGCTGGCTTCGACCGGCAACGCGGCCGGGCTGACGGCTGAGCAGTTGCAGGATCTGGCCGAGCAGTTGCGCAGCTCGTCGCTGTTCAGCGCGGAACAGATCGTGGCAGCGGAAACCCGGCTGCTGAGTTACACCGACGTTGCGGCCGAGGAGTTTCCCCGGGCGATGCAGATTGTGGTGGATCAAGCCCAGCGTCTGGGCATGAGCATCGAGCAATCTGCCGAGACCGTGG
>NZ_JACFYZ010000003.1 GCF_015712065.1 Ectopseudomonas chengduensis | reverse complement strand
CCTGTCGACCGGCGCCATTCTACACGCCAGATCCAGCTTTGCAAGCCCTTCATTCAACTTAACTTATTGATTAACAAGCAGTTTTTGAAGCGCTTCATCGCTGAAGTGGCGCGCATTCTACCGCCAGCAGAATGCGCGTCAAGCTTATATTTCAATTTTCTTTGGATTCTCTCGAAAAAGGACGCCCGCTCTCTGTAATGCGCCCGCGACAGCAGAGAGACGCATCAGCAGCAGCGCGCCACCGATCAACGCGTAAGCGAGCCACTCCCCCAGATCAGCCCGCACCACCCAGAGCATATGCAGCAAGGCCAGCAGCAGGATCGCGTAAACCAGGCGATGCAGCGTCTTCCACTTACGGCCCAGCTTTCTGATGCTGAAGCGATTGGAAGTAACGGCCAGGGCAAGCAAGCCAATGAAAGCCAATGCCCCCACGATTATGTAGGGCCGCTCGGAAAGATCGCGCAGCACCAGTTCCAGACGCAACCCAGCGATAAACAGGGCATAGCCAGATAGATGCAGAACGACATAGGTAAAGCACCAGAGCCCTAGCTGTCGCCGCACGGCAATCCAGCCTCCCCAGCGAGTCAACTGCTGCAGAGGTGTCATGGCCAAGGTGATCAGCAGAAGGATCAGGGCTCCGAGCCCCAGGTTATCCACCAGCACCTTGCCAGGGTCAGGCCCCAGCAAATTGAAGACGGCGCAGTACAGCCAATACAGCGGCGGTACCGATGCGGCCAGGAATACGCCGACGCGCCAGAGCCTGTAGCGCATCAGTAGTACCTCGACAGATCCATGCCCGCATAGAGGTCAGCGACCTCCTCGTAGCCATTGAACATCCGCGTATCGATCACGTTGGGGCTGAACAACCCGCTGGGCAAACGTCGCTCGGTCGCCTGCGACCAGCGCGGATGGTCGACCTGCGGATTGACGTTGGCATAGAAGCCGTACTCATTCGGCGCGATACGCTCCCAGGTAGTCTTGGGCGCCTCACCCACAAGACTTATCCGCACGATGGACTTGATGCTCTTGAACCCGTACTTCCAAGGCACTACCAGGCGCAGAGGCGCCCCATTCTGGTTTGGCAAAACACGTCCGTACATGCCGACGGCCATGAAGGCCAACGGATGCATGGCCTCATCCAGGCGCAGCCCCTCGACATAGGGCCAATCGATCAGCGAGAACCCCGAGCGTTGCCCCGGCATGCGCTCACGATCGACCAGTGTCTCGAAGCGCACATAGCGAGCCGACGAGGTGGGTTCGACCTGTTTGAGCAGATCAGCCAACGGAAAACCCAGCCAGGGAATGACCATGGACCAGGCCTCGACGCAGCGCAGCCTGTAGATGCGCTCTTCGAATGCATGCGGTTTTACCAAATCCTCGATGGAGTAGCGCCCTGGCTTGCTCACTTCGCCATCGACCATCACCGTCCAGGGCTCGACCTGCAACTTGCCGGCATTGGCTGCCGGGTCGCCCTTGCCCGTACCGAACTCATAGAAGTTGTTGTAGTGCGTGGCGTCCTTGAAGGGCGTGATGCTTTCACCTTCAGCGGTTATCGCCTGCCAACGCGCCGCCGCCAGCTTCTCTTGAAACCAGCCCGGAGCCTTCGACGGCTCGACATCGGCGTAGACACCTGGAGTGTCAGCACTGGCCAGACCCGGCATGGCAGCCATGGCCGCCAGCACCAGCGAGCCCTGCATCAGCTTGCGACGAGAGAGATAAACAGACTCGGGGGTGACCTCGGACTCGAGGGCCCGGGAGGAAGGAGGAACTCGGATGAGCATGGCGACTCCGTGGTCTACAGTTCGAGAAACGAACTGTAGACCACGGAGCGGAGAAGAAATTACAGCGTCAGGCAGATTTACGACGACGTAGTTGCAGCAGGTACTGGATCGGACCGGAAGCCGCATAAGCGAGGAAGATCAGCAGCAGGATGCGGGGTGGATCGCTGAATACCACCGCGAATACCAGCACCACAGCCAGAATGGCTACGAAGGGTACGCGTCCCTTCAGGTCCAGGTCCTTGAAGCTATAGTACTTGATGTTGCTGACCATCAGGCAGCCAGCAGCGGCAACGAGCAGCGCCACGGCGAAGGACATGTTGGAGCCCTTGATGCCGAAATCGCTGAATGCCCACACCGTACCGGCAACCACGCCTGCCGCAGCCGGACTGGCCAGGCCGATGAAGTAGCGCTTGTCGACGCTACCGATCTGCGTATTGAAGCGCGCCAGACGCAATGCAGCGCCAGCGACATAGATGAAGGCGACCATCCAGCCCACCTTACCCATGCTGCCCAGCGCCCATTCGAATGCGAGCAGAGCCGGCGCCACACCGAAAGCGACCATATCGGAAAGCGAGTCGTACTCGGCACCGAATGCACTTTGCGTATTGGTCAGGCGCGCTACGCGACCGTCCAGACCGTCGAGCACCATGGCGACAAATACTGCGGCGGCGGCCACGTAGAAGTTGCCGTTCATCGCATTGATGATGGAATAGAAACCGGCGAACAGGTTGGCCGTGGTGAACAGATTGGGCAGCAGGTAGATACCACGGTGACGCACCTTGCGACCTTCCGCGTCCTGCCCTTCCTCTATGTGCTCGTCGATCGGCAGCAGGCTTTCCAGATTGTCGCCAGCCGGCTTTTGATCCTCGGGACCTTCACTCATGAACAGCACCTTGCAACGGGTTTGACGAATTTCGACCGGGACGACTGAACTCAGTTCGCCACTCAGCGAGCTGGCTTTATACCAGAAGCCTCGCCGCAGAATGAAAAAACGCGGCATAAAGCCGCGTTCTTTCGCACATCGCAGACCTTAGTTCTTGGCCTTGTCGACGATCTTGTTGGCAGCGATCCACGGCATCATCGAGCGCAGCTGCTCACCGATGACTTCGATACCATGAGCGGCATTGTTACGACGCTTGGCAGTCATCGACGGGTAGCCAGTGGCACCTTCGCTGATGAACATCTTGGCGTACTCGCCGTCCTGGATGCGCTTGAGGGCGTTGCGCATGGCCTGACGGGATTCGGCGTTGATCACTTCCGGGCCGGTCACGTACTCGCCGTACTCGGCGTTGTTGGAGATCGAGTAGTTCATGTTGGCGATGCCGCCTTCGTACATGAGGTCAACGATCAGTTTCAGTTCGTGCAGGCACTCGAAGTAGGCCATTTCCGGCGCGTAGCCAGCTTCGACCAGAGTTTCGAAACCGGCCTTGACCAGCTCGACGGTACCGCCGCAGAGAACAGCCTGCTCACCGAACAGGTCGGTTTCGGTCTCGTCCTTGAAGGTGGTTTCGATGATGCCGGTACGGCCACCGCCAACGCCCGAAGCGTAGGACAGGGCGACGTTCTTGGCGTTGCCGGAAGCGTCCTGATAAACAGCGATCAGGTCAGGGATGCCGCCGCCTTTGACGAACTCGGTGCGCACGGTGTGGCCCGGAGCCTTCGGCGCGATCATGATCACGTCGAGATCGGCACGCGGCACAACCTGGTTGTAGTGAATGGCGAAACCGTGGGAGAAGGCCAGGGTGGCGCCCTTCTTGATGTTCGGCTCGATCTCGTTCTTGTACAGCTGGCCCTGGAATTCGTCCGGGGTCAGGATCATGACCAGGTCAGCGGCGGCGACGGCAGAAGCCACGTCGGTCACTTTCAGGCCATGAGCCTCGGCCTTGGCAACGGTAGCGGAGCCTTTGCGCAGGCCGATGGTGACGTCGACGCCGGAATCTTTCAGGTTGCAGGCCTGGGCGTGGCCCTGGGAGCCGTAACCGATGATGGCGACTTTCTTGCCCTGGATGATGGAGAGGTCGCAATCTTTGTCGTAATAAACTTTCATGTTCTTGGCTCTTTTAAATCGAAAGGGATGGGGTGCGAGGCACCGCGACGAAGACACCTTAAGTGATCCGCACCATTGCGTAAAATGATATATTTGCAACACAACATGCCGATATATGAAACATAAATGGACAGCCATTCCCTCCGGCTTTTTCTCTCCCTGGCCGACAACCTGCACTTCGGTCGCACCAGCCGCGAGCAGCATGTGAGCCCGTCCGCCCTTAGCCGCAGCATCAAGCAGCTCGAGGACGAACTCGGCGCTGCCCTGTTCGTACGCGACAACCGCTCGGTGCGCCTGACTCGCGAGGGCCAACAGTTTCGCGAGTATGCGAGCGAGGTCATCAATGGTTGGCAGGCGATTCGCCAGACCTTCATGCAGGACCAGTTGAATCTGCATGGCGAGCTGTCGCTGTACTGCTCGGTTACCGCAAGCTACAGCTTCCTCTATGACATCCTCAGCAGCTTTCGCCAGGACTACCCACGCATCGAAATGAAACTGCATACCGGCGATCCGGCCAAGGCCGTCGAACGGGTGCAACAGGGACTGGAGGACCTGGCCATCGGCGCCCTCCCCGACAGCCTGCCGGGCGGAGTGGAATTCCAGTCGATCACTCGCTCGGAATTGCGCTTTATCGGCCCGCAGACACCACAACTGCTGAACGACGATCAACTGCAGCACCCGACCGTCGAGAGCTGGAAAGACGTGCCGATGATTCTTTCGGAGGAAGGCCTGGCCAGGACACGCACTGATCGCTGGCTGAAAAGCCACAACATCAAACCGCGCATCTATGCCCAGGTCAGCGGCAACGAAGCGATCGTCAGCATGGTCAGTCTGGGCTTCGGTATCGGGGTGGTGCCGCAGATCGTGCTGGACAACAGCCCGCTGACTGCCCGCATCCGTATCTACGATATCCAGCCACCGCTCACCGCTTATGACATTGGCCTGTTCGCACTGGAAAAGCGCCTCAAGGATCCGCTGATCGCGGCCTTCTGGAATCGTCAGCGCTGAATTTCAGGCAATAAAAAGCCCCGCACCAGGCGGGGCTCTTTTTACCATGACGATCAGATACTCAGTACCTTGTCGCCGCGAGCGATGCCCGTGACACCACTGCGCACGGTTTCCAGGATCGATGCAGTACCGACAGCCTGAATGAAGCTGTCCAGTTTGTCGCTGGTACCGGTCAGCTGCACGGTGTAGACGCTGCTGGTCACATCCACGATCTGGCCGCGGAAGATGTCGGTAGTACGCTTGACCTCGGCACGCTGGGCGCCGGTGGCCTTGATCTTCACCAACATCAGCTCGCGCTCGATGTGGGCGCTTTCCGACAGATTGACCAGCTTGACCACCTCGACCAGCTTGTTGAGGTTCTTGGTGATCTGCTCGATCACCTCATCCTGACCAACGGTGGTGAGGGTCAGACGCGACAGCGTCGGATCCTCGGTTGGCGCAACGGTGAGGCTTTCGATGTTGTAGTTACGCTGGGAGAACAGACCAACCACGCGCGACAGTGCGCCCGGCTCGTTTTCCAGCAGCAGGGAAATGATGTGTCGCATCTTAGGTCCGCTCCGTCTTGCTCAGCCACATATCACGCATTGCACCGTCTCTGATCTGCATCGGATAAACGTGCTCGCTGGAATCCACCGCGATGTCGAGGAACACCAGGCGATTCTTCAGAGCGAAGGCTTCCTCCAGCTTGGGCTTGAGGTCCTTCAGCGAGGTGATGCGCATGCCGACATGGCCATAAGCCTCGGCCAGTTTGACGAAGTCCGGCAGCGACTCCATGTAGGAGTGCGAATAACGGCTGTTGTACTGCATGTCCTGCCATTGGCGGACCATGCCGAGGGTGCCGTTGTTCAGGTTGACGATCTTCACCGGCAGGTCGTACTGCAGGCAGGTCGACAGCTCCTGAATGTTCATCTGAATACTGCCCTCGCCAGTGACGCACGCCACGTCGGCATCCGGGAAGTTCAGTTTGATGCCCATCGCAGCCGGGAAACCGAAGCCCATGGTGCCCAGGCCGCCGGAGTTGATCCAGCGGTTGGGCTTGTTGAAACGGTAATACTGCGCAGCGAACATCTGATGCTGACCGACATCGGAGGTGATGAAGGCATCGCCCTTGGTCACGTCACACAGGGTTTCGATCACGGTCTGCGGCTTGATGATCGAACCGTCGCCCTCGTTGTAAGGGAACAGACGGCCGCTACCACGCCACTCTTCGATCTGCTTCCACCAGCTGGCAACGGTGTCCTTGTTCGGGGTTTCGCCGATTTCCTTGAGGATGGCGACCATCTCGGTCAATACGCTGTCCACCGGGCCAACGATCGGGATGTCAGCCTTGATGGTCTTGGAAATCGAAGCCGGATCGATGTCGATGTGGATGATCTTGGCGTTCGGGCAGAACTTCGCCGCGCCATTGATCACGCGGTCATCGAAACGCGCACCGACCGCCAGGATCACGTCGGCATGGTGCATCGCCAGGTTGGCGGTGTAGCTACCGTGCATACCGAGCATGCCGATGAACTGGCGATCGGTACCCGGATAGCCACCGAGGCCCATCAGGGTGTTGGTCACCGGCAGGTTGAGCATCTGCGCCAGCTCGGTCAGCGGCGCGGAAGCGCCGCCCATGATCACGCCACCGCCGGCGTACATGACCGGACGCTTGGCAGCCAAGAGCATCTCGGCAGCCTTGCGGATCTGGCCGGAGTGGCCACGTACCGCCGGGCTGTAGGAACGCAGCTTGACCTTCTTCGGATAGACGTACTCGAACTTCTGGGTGGGATCACCCATGTCCTTCGGAATGTCGACCACGACCGGACCGGGACGACCGGATTCGGCGAGGTAAAACGCCTTCTTCAGCACTTCGGGGATTTCCGACGGGTGCTTGATGATGAAGCTGTGCTTCACGATCGGGCGGGAAATACCGACCATGTCGGTTTCCTGGAAGGCATCGGTACCGACCATGGCGCTCGGCACCTGGCCGGAGATCACCACCATCGGAATGGAGTCCATGTAGGCGGTGGCAATACCGGTGATGGCATTGGTCGCGCCGGGGCCAGAGGTCACCAGCACCACGCCGGCCTTGCCGGTGGCGCGGGCATAGCCGTCAGCCATATGGGTCGCTGCCTGTTCGTGACGGACCAGGATGTGGGTCACTTCCGGTTCTTTGAACAGGGCATCGTAAATATGCAGGAGAGCACCACCAGGGTACCCATAGATATGCTTAACGCCTTCGTCACGCAGGAAGCGGACGACCATTTCAGCGCCGGATAAAAGCTCCACGTTGTTCACCTCTTGAACGCCAGTATGCCACCCGACAACGGGTAGCCCTAAGTAGGTCTTACTGTCAGCGGACACGCACGACGGTGATCGTGGATTCGGAACATCAGCTTGACGAGTAACGGAGCAGCCCATGGTCTTGCGGGGCCGACCCTCCCAGCGCGAGGTAACGCGTTGCGGGTGTCACGGTTCGGCGCGGGTAGCGCCTCTTTTCCCCGAGCTGGAGGACGCTTGCGGCGGACTCCACTACGGGGAAGGCTGGATTGTTCGGGTTCGACGAGGGCAAGTCAAGAGATGGCTAACCTATTATTCAACCTGCTGCTGTGACGCAGCGCAGGATGAAGATTGCCGGCTTTTGGTTATAGTAACCATCAGCACCGCCGCTCTCGATAAAGGAAACAGCATGCGCCACATGATTCTTACTGGCACCTTGATGCTCGCTTTGAGCACATCCGCCATGGCCAGCCAGGTTTACAAGTGGGTAGATGAAAAAGGCGTGACCCACTTCGGCGCGCAACCTCCGCAGGGCCAAGAAGCCACGACCATCAATACTGCCGCCCCGCCTCCACGACCTGCGCCAAGTGAGCCGGCGCCCAGTTTCGATGAACAACTCGACCCTGAGCAGGCAGCCATCGACAAGAAGGTCAAGGAAGATGTGGCGAAGCAGGAAGCCGAGCGCAAGCAATACTGCGAGACAGCACGCACTAACTTGGCTCAGTTGGAAAACAACCCACGCGTCAGGATTGAAGACGGTGGCGAGCTGCGCCGTATTGGCGAGGATGAACGTCAGGAGCGCATCGCGGAACTGAAGAAGTCCATCACAGAAAGCTGCAAATAATGAACTATGCGCACGCCCTCAAGACGTGCGCGTAAGCAGGCGGTCGAACTCGCCAAGCAGTTCGAGCAGCCGACGCGCAACGCGCGGCTGCTGCTGATAGACCATCTCTGCCATCGCCTGAATGCCCGATACCGAGGGCAATGCTGCACCGGTTTCCAGCAGAACCTTCATACGCGGCAGAAAAATCCACTGCAGCCATTGCTCGAACGCCAGCGTATCGACACAGAACGGCTCCGGGCTGGCCAGGGCCTCAGCGCTTGGCGCCTCCTCCTGCCACCAACCCTGCATACGTAACTCACGCTCGATCAGCAGCAGGTGTTCGGCCAGTGCGCTTGCCCGAGCATCCATCAGAGATGGACTCGTGCGCGCTCACGGGCCTGGGCAGCACCAGCGGGATCACCCTGGCGCTCGCGGGCGCGGGCAATCAGATCCCACAGGCTGGCCTGCAGCGCCGGACGACCACTGGCTTGAGTCAGACCACGACGGGCCAGTTGCTCGGCCTGCGCTGCATCGCCCTGAGCCATACGTACCTCGGCAAGACGGTAGAGCACCTGCGGCTCACGCGGGGCGATGCGCTGGGCACGTTCCAGACTGGAGGCAGCGCCATTCAGATCGCCACCGCCCTGCTGTTGTTGTGCAGTGGTCAGCAGCGCGAGAACCGGGCCATCCAGTTGCTCGTCAGCAGCCAGGCCACCACCGCTGGGAATGCCACTGGGCATGCTCGGTGCCGAGGTGCCGAAGCTGCCTTGGCTCGGCGCAGAAGGCTGGCTGCTCATAGGCGGATCGAAGGTCAGGCCGCCACTGGAGGTAATCGGCTGCGAGTCGGTCTGCAACGGCGTCGAGACGGCCCCCTGCGGCACCATCACAACAACACCGGAGTCCTCTTCGATACGCTGCGGCGCAGCCGCAGGACCCGGGCCGGCCGCTGGACCAGACCCGCCGGATGATAACGGAGAGCCGGCATCAATCACCGGAATCGAACCCTGCGGTACCGTGCTGCAACCACTCAACACCGCTGTTGCCAGCATAGTGGCAAGCCACTTCTTGTTCACATCCAATCCTCTCAGGTAACACCGAATCACTCGATCCGGCCGTTATTCCAACCACCCTTTGACCCAGTCCATCACGGATTCGACCGGAGCCTGAATACCGCACGCGGAACCGGCGGCAGGTTCACTGCCGCGAATATAAGGCATCTGTACCGCATTCGGGCAGCCCGAAGCCGAACCCAGACCAGTCTGACGATCCACCCAGGCCTGGGTGACGTTGTCCGGCATCGGCATATCCAACGGCAACGGATCCGCCTTGCGCATAAACCCGGTCCAGACCTGCAGTGCACCGGTCGCACCGGTCAGTGGGGTCGGGCCATTGTCGTCACGCCCCAGCCACACCACCGACAGCAGATCCTGACTGAAGCCAGCGAACCAGCTGTCACGCGAGTCGTTACTGGTCCCGGTCTTGCCCGCCAGATTCAGCGAGCTGGGCAGTTGGTTGTAAACCGAGCGACCAGTGCCTTCACGCATGGTGCGCTGCATGGCGTTTTGCACCAGATAGATGGCGCCCGGATCGAAGCGCTGCTGGATCTGGAATGGATAACGACCGAGCGGCTCGCCATCGGCGGTCAGCACGCTGCGAATGCCGCGCAACGGCGTATTGAAGCCACCGTTGGCCAGGGTCTGGTACATGCCCGCCACTTCCATCGGCGTCAGAGCCCCAGCACCGAGCAGCATCGACGGATAGGCCGGCCACTTGCGCTCGACGCCCAATCGCTCGAGCGTCTTGAGCACGTTGGGCACGCCGATCTCCAGGCCGAGCTTGGCCGTGGACAGATTGTAGGACTGCGCCAGCCCCTGATACAGGTAGATGGTGCCATGAGCCTTGCGATCGTAATTCTGCGGCGTCCAGACCTGGCCATCCTGGCCCTTGATGGAAAACGCTTCGTCCTCCAGCCAACTGGTCAGGGTGTACTGACTCGGACGTTCCAACGCAGACAGATAAATAGCCGGTTTGATCAGCGAGCCAATCGGCCGCACGGCATCCAGCGCCCGATTGAAACCGGCGAAACGCGGCTGACGGCTGCCGATCAATGCCTGAATTTCCCCGGTCTCTGGATTGGTCACCACCATACCGGCCTGCACTTCATCCACGCCCTTGCGCCCGGCCAGGCGCTTGAGCGTCTCGGCCAGCGCCTCTTCGGCCTTGAGCTGCAGGATCGGATCGAAGCTGGTGAAGATGCGCAGGCCTTCTTCGGTCAGATCCTGCTCACGATAGTCTTCACGCAGCTGACGCTTGACCAGATCGAGGAAAGCCGGGAACGAGCTGTCAGCCATGCTGCCGCGCGCGCTCACACCAAGCGGCTTCTGTTTGGCTGCTGCGGCTTCCTCGGGGGTGATCGAGCCTTGCTCGGCAAGCAGATCGAGCACCAGGTTGCGGCGCGCCAGCGCACGCTCGGGATTGCGCCGCGGGTTGAAGTAGGTGGGGCCTTTGACCATGCCCACCAGCAACGCGACCTGCTCCAGCTTCAGCTCGGAAACCGGCTGACTGAAGAAGTACTGGCTGGCCAGACCGAAGCCATGCACTGCGCGCTGACCGTCCTGACCGAGGAACACCTCGTTCATATAGGCCTCGAGAATCTCGCGCTTGTCGTAGTGCAGTTCGAGCAGCACCGCCATCATCGCTTCGGTGGCTTTACGCACCAGGGTGCGCTCGTTGGTCAGGTAGAAGTTCTTCACCAACTGCTGAGTCAGGGTACTGCCGCCCTGCACCAGGCGCCCGGACGTGGCATTGATCCACATGGCGCGGGCGATGCCCTTGGGCGACACGCCGAAGTGATCGAAATAGTCGCGATCCTCGACCGCCACCAGCGCATCGATCAGATAGGCCGGCACCTGATCCAGCTTGATCAGGATGCGATCTTCCTGATGCGCCGGATAAAGCCCGCCAATCAGCATCGGCTCGAGTCGGGCTACCGCCAGGTTGCCGCCATTGGCCTGGGTCAGACCGGCGACGTAATCGCCAGAGAAGCGCACGCGCACCTTCTGTGACGGTTCGGCACCTTCATAGAACTGAAAGCCGCGACTGTGCAGTTCGATGTTGTTACCGGCCACCGACACTGCGCCCGGCCCGTTGACCGTGCTCTCGCGGCGGTAGCCCAGCGCATCGAGCTCACGCAGGAAATCGTCCTTGGCCAGCTTCTGCCCGACGAAAAGTTCGAGCGGCCTGGCGTAGACCTTCGCGGGCACCGTCCAGCGCTTGCCGGAAAACTTTTCCTGCACCACGGCATCGAGATAAACGGCAAAGCCGGCAAGGATCACCAGACCAACCAGACCGAGCTTGAGGCCCCAGGCAAACCAGGGACGCATACCGGACGAGCGGGTTTTTTTGTTTGAGCGGGGGGAGCGTTTTCGAGTCATGGCGGGATTATACGCACTTTACATAGGGGCCAGCAGGCCGCCTGGATGGTTTGCAGAGCAGCTCACAGCGGCCATAATGCCCAGCTCGAACAGCGTCTAGAACAAGGATCGAACGTGAGCCAAGCCCTGATTGCCGCATTGCAGAACCCGGCCCTGTATCCGCATCCTGTGGATAGGTTTCAGGTCATTGAGACCCACATTTCCTGGGTTTTGCTCACTGGCCCCTACGCCTACAAGATCAAAAAACCGGTCAATTTCGGGTTTCTCGACTTCACCGAGCTCGATGCACGCCGTCATTTCTGCGAAGAAGAGCTGCACCTCAACCAGCGCCTGACCCAGGATTTGTATCTGGACGTGTTGCCGATCGGTGGTAGTGAAGACGCGCCCCGTCTCGACGGCAGCACGCCCGCCATCGAATACGCACTGAAAATGCGCCAGTTCCCGCAGGAGCAACTGCTCAGTGCCATTCAGGCACGCGGCGAATTGAACGACGCCCATATCGACGCCCTGGCCGAGCAGATCGCCACTTTTCATCTGAGCGCACCGAAGGTGCCGCAGGAACACCCGCTGGGTAGCGCAGACGCGGTAATGGTTCCGGTGCAGCAAAATTTCGACCAGATTCGTCCGATGCTCAGCGAGCAGGCAGACCTGCAGCAACTCGACGCCCTCGAAGCCTGGGCCCAGTCCAGCTACGAACGCCTGCAACCACTGTTGAGCGAACGCAAGGCACAGGGTTTCATCCGCGAATGCCACGGTGATATTCACCTGGGCAACGCCGCCCAGATCGACGGGCGAGTGGTGCTGTTCGACTGCATCGAGTTCAACGAACCCTTCCGCTTTACCGACGTCACCGCCGATATCGCCTTCCTGGCCATGGACCTCGAAGACCGCGGCCTCAAGTGCCTGGCACGACGCTTTATCAGCGGCTGGCTGGAGCGCACTGGCGATTATGCAGCCCTGCAACTGCTGAACTTCTACAAGGCCTACCGCGCCATGGTGCGCGGCAAGGTCGCGCTGTTCCGCCTGGGGCAAGAAGAGAGTTCGGTACAACGGGCGGTCATCCTGCGCCAGTACCGCGCTTATGCCGCACTGGCGGAAAGCTACAGCGCCATTCCATCGCCCTTCCTGGCCATCACCCATGGCGTCTCGGCAGTCGGCAAGAGCCACGTGGCCATGCGCCTGGTCGAAGCACTGGGCACCATCCGCCTGCGCTCCGACATCGAGCGCAAGCGCCTGTTCGGCGAGCAGAGCGCCGAGACCAAGGATCAGTTGACCGCCGGCATCTACAGCACTGACGCCAGCCAGGCGACCTACCAGCGCCTGCATCAGCTGGCGCGTCAGACACTACTGGCAGGCTTCCCCGTGGTGATCGACGCAACCTATCTCAAGGCGGCGCAACGCCAGGCCGCCAGCGAAGTCGCCGAAGAGACCGGCGTGCCCTTCCTGATTCTCGACTGCCAAGCGCCGCAAGCCGTGATCGCTAGCTGGCTGGAACAGCGCCGCAGCGAGGGCCAGGACCCGTCCGATGCGACGCTGGAAGTGATCCAGGCCCAACAAACCAGCCGCGAGCCGCTCGACGATGAGGAGCAGAGCCACAGCAAGCGTGTCGATACACATGACAGCGCAAGCCTGGACAGCCTGGTCGAGCGTATTCGCCAGCGCCTGCCAGGGATCTGATCATCGCTCCAAGCGGTTAGCACGCCCTGCCAGGCAAACCCTGGCAGGGCTTCTATACTGCCGGTGAAGCCATCACCGGTATCCGCCATGAGTCAGCCACGCCAGCTTGATCATCCGCTCTACCACCTGCTGCACAACGACGATGTGAAAGGCTTCAATGCGCAGAAGCCAAAAGGCGTGGAGGTCGATCTGTCCGGTGGCGACTTTCGCGGGCTAGACCTGCGCAACATGGACACCGACGCCGTCAATTTCAACGACGCGTATTTCCGCGGGGCAGACCTGCGCGGCCTGGACTTTCGCAATGCCCAGATCGAAGGGGCCAGCCTGGCCCACGCGCAGATTTCTGGCGCCTACTTTCCAGCCGAACTGACCGCCGACGAGATTCTCATGTCGGTCAACTTCGGCACTCGCCTGCGCTATCGCACCAAGTAGCGCACTTCGAGCGACGACGCGAAGCACTCAGGCCATTGGCCGCTACACTTTCCGGCAGGCACGCCAACGTGAACCTTTCCCCCGCACGCATGGAGGCCCGATGAACGACGAACTGCAACACTTGAAGAACCTGGGCAAGACCTCGGCGCAGTGGCTGCACGCCGTAGGGATTCACAGCGCCAACGACCTGCGTCGCTACGGCGCTGTCGGAGCCTATCGCGCGGTCAGGGCGCGCGGTTTTCGTGCATCCAAGGTGCTGCTTTACGCCATCGAGGGCGCGCTGCTCAATGTGCATTGGAGTGAGCTCCCCCCCGCGCACAAAGCCGAACTGAACGGCAAGCTGGACGAAGCCCAGAGCCACAACAAGAGCTAGCTCACAACACCAGTGCAAGGTGATTTACTCGAAGAGCCGCACAGCCTATTGTTTCAGGGACCTTCGTGTGGTCAGCCAGTCCAGCCAGTTCAAGGAATTACGGTTATGTATTTACTCGGGGAGCAACCGGCCTACGCCGATCAGTTGATCAATCGCCTGCAGAGTATCCCCACTCAGCTGCTGGAAGGGCTGCAACCCGCGGGTGAGCCACTGCGTCTGGAGCGTGTCGATGATCTGGCTCAGGTACTGCCTGGCAACCAGCTATTCATCATCGAGAACGGCCTGTTGCATGCGCTGGTCGATGAGCGCCCATTGTTCTATCTGCAAGAGGGCGATCTGGTCGGCCTGCGCCAGGGCATCGACCTCCCCTCCTGCCGTTACAGCAGCGAAGAACCCATCAGCCTGATTCCCTACTCGCGCAGCGAAACGTTCCAGCACATCTATGCCAGCGAGCAGCGCCAGGAACAGTTCATTCAATATCTGATCGGCCATACCGCCCTACTGTCCGACGCACTGGCACGCCTGAAACAGCCGGAGATCCGTCCGGCGACTGGCTTCCAGCATTTCGCTGCCGGCGAGGAGCTGATTCATCAGGGCGATGAAGCTGACCACGTTTTCATCATCATCGAGGGCCACGCCGAGGCTTACGTCGACGGGCAGAAGGTCGGCGATGTGCAAAAGGACGAGATCTTCGGCGCCATGGCGGTATTCACTCGCGAGAAGCGCAGCGCCACGGTTGTCGCCAGCGAACCCTGCACGGTGATGGTGATTCCCAAGGAGCAATTCCTCAGCCTGATGCAAAGCAACCCGCGCATCGCTCACAGCCTGATCGAGAGCATGGCCCGACGCATCGACCTGCTGAACAAGGAAGTCACTCAGCTGCGCTTGCCTGGGGAATCCTGAGTCTCCATCCCACATCAGTGAACCCCGGCCCCGTGCCGGGTTTTTGCATTTATGAGGCCGGCAAAACTTTCTGAGAAAAGTTCTCAAAAGGGCGTTGACTATGTAATGAGAATTGTTATTATTATCTCAACTGGTCGCGAGATCAGCCGATAAGCTAAAGAGACCATTCAGTCGGACTCTTCAGATTATCTCCTCATCAGGCTAATCACGGTTATTGACCCGGCTCTTGCCGGGTCTTTTTTTGCCTGGACAAAAGTGCTTCATGCCGTCTCCACACGAAGCCCTTAGCAGGGTCTAGTCGTCGACCTGAGCCAGCCAGTCCGGCAAATTGAAATGCAGGCTGATGCGCATGATCAGCCCGTGCTGGATCTCGAAGAAGGCGCCGACGCGCATCTCGTAACGCTGCCCGCAGGCCTCCGGCAGGCCATCATCAGTAGCCAGATACTCGCCGATAACGCGGTACTCGCAGGCCGCATGTCGCCCTTGTGGCTCGACCAGGATCACCAGCGACTCGATCATCTCGCGATAGCAATGCAGCTGCCGCTCCAGAAAAGCCGCGAAGGCGTCGCGCCCATGCTCGGTGAAACCCTGATTGGGCTGCAGAATCAGCTCGTCGCTGACCAGTGCCAGACAGGCGCGGATATCCCGATCATTGAGGGCGTTGAAATAACCTTGCAGCAGGTCGCGAACGTCTGTGGACATAGGTCAGGCTCCGAATCGGCAAAGCGCCGAGGATACCTTGCAGGCAGCCCACGAAAGGCGGCTAGGGTCGCAGTTTGGCGCAGTGATCCTGCTCCGGCTGCGCTGCCGTGAACCAGACGTAATCGGCCATGGAAGCGTCCACCGCACGGCCGACTTCGGCCAATATCAGCACCGCGCTGCCGTCCTGCGCACCGAGGTCGGCCAGGTGCAAGGGTACGCCGAGATCCTTGCGCACATGAAAGGCGCCGGCCAGCAGCAGGCTGGGCTGTGGCGCAGCCAGCAATGCCTCGGCCATGCGCCGATCACGCTGTTGCTGCACAGCAAGCATCGCCGGCAACTGGCTGTCCGGCAGCAGGCCGCAGTGCGACTCACGAATATCGGCCAGCAAACGCTCCTGCACCTCGGCTGCACCAGAGCGCTCGCCCCCGAGCGTCGGGCGCTGGCGATAGATCTGCATGATCTCGGCACGATCCAGATTGGCCGCCAGCAAGGGGTAGGGCTGACGCAATTGATGCATCACCAGCGGCCCGTACAGCGACCAATCCCATCCAGGTTGCCAGGCCAGGGTATCGAACGGATCGGTAATCGCCTGCCCCGCGCGCGCAGCTATCCGGGCCTGATCGACCTTGTCCTGCTGATCAGGATTGAGCATCTCCATCAACACGCTGCCCTGCGGGCGCAGCCTGGATAGCTCGCGCAACAGCCAGAGCTGCAGGGCATGGTGATCAGGATTGTCGTGCTGCTCACCGACCAGTACCCGCTCGGCCCGTGCCAGGCGATCCAGCAGTTGCTCAGGGTCGATAGTGCGTCCGCTGGCCAGATCGACGATACGCCCCAGATCAGCATGCTCATGCCCCAGCGGAGCAAGCGGTGCCGGCGGCGGCAGCATCGGTCGGCTCTGGCAGGCAGCCAGCAGCATCAGACAGCTCAGCAGTACAGCTCGCATCGAGGGCTCCAACATTATTCAGCGTGCGATGATCAGCGGGTGGCCGCGTTCGGGATGAGTCTGCACCAGCACTTCCAGACCGAACACGGCCTGCAGGGGCTCGGCCCGCAATACTTCGGCAGGCGTACCCAGCGCATGCGCCCGGCCCTGCTCCAGCAACAACAGGCGATCACAGTAACGCGCGGCCAGATTGAGGTCATGGAGGATCACCAGCACCGCCGCGCCGGATTCGGCCAAACGACGAACCGCCTGCAGGCAGGTGTGCTGATGCAGCGGATCGAGCATCGAGGTCGGCTCATCAAGCAGCAGGATCTGCCCCTCGCCTCCCGGCCACAGCTGCGCCAGCACCCGCGCCAGGTGCACGCGTTGGCGCTCCCCGCCGGACAACGCCAGGTAGCTGCGCCCCGCCAGGTGAACAGCATCGGCTGCCTGCAGCGCCTGCTGGACGATCTGCACGTCGCGCACGCGCCCGCTGTCATGCGGCAGACGGCCCATGGCGACCACTTCCTCGACACGAAAGGCGAAATTCAGACTGGAACTCTGCGGCAGGACGGCCAGACGTCTGGCCCGCTCCGGCCCGGCCCAGTCATCGAGCGCGCGCTGATCCAGCGTCACCTGCCCGGCGCTGGCCGGCAGCTCGCCGGTCATCGCCGCCAGCAGGGTGCTCTTGCCCGCACCGTTGGGCCCCAGCACACCCAGCACTTCGCCGGGGTGCAACTGCAGATCGATGCCACTGAGCACCACGCCCTGGCCACGGCGGACTTCCAGCTGTTCGACCCGCAGCATCAGCTTCGCCCCCGCACCAGCAGATAAAGAAAGAACGGCGCACCAATCAGCGCCGTGACGATGCCGATCGGCAACTCCGCAGGCGCCAGCGCCAGGCGCGCGACCAGGTCGGCCAGCAGCAACAGGCTCGCACCGGCAAGCGCGGATGCAGGGAGTAACAGGCGATGATCGGGGCCCACCAGCAGACGCATCAGATGCGGCACCACAAGACCGATGAAACCGATCAAGCCGGCGGCCGCCACCGCAGCACCGACACCCAATGCCGTGCAGAACACCAGCTCGCGCTTGAGGCGCTCCACATCGAACCCAAGGTGGCGTGCCTCCGACTCGCCCAGCAGCAGCGCGTTCAACGCCCGTGCCCGTCGCGGCAACCACAGCGCCACGGCCAGCGTGGCCAGCAACAGCGGCCAGAGCCGCGCGTAACTGGCGCCGTTGAGGCTGCCCAGGTTCCAGAAAGTCAGGGTGCGCAGGGTCGCATCGTCCGCCAGGTAGGTGAACAGGCCGATAGCCGCACCAGCCAGCGCGGTCAGCGCGATGCCCGCCAGCAACATGGTCGCTACATTGGTCTGCCCGTCACGTCGGCCCAGACGGTAGACCAACGCCGTGACCAGCAAGCCACCGACGAAGGCACAGGCCGACAGCAGATAGGGCGCGAAGGCTTCGGGTAAACCACCGAACGCGGCGCCGCCGACAATGGCCACCGCAGCGCCCAGCGCAGCGCCGCTGGAAACACCCACCAAACCGGGGTCAGCCAGTGGATTGCGAAACAGCCCCTGCATCGCCACGCCACAGAGCGCCAGCACCATGCCCACGGTCAGCCCGAGCAAGGTGCGCGGCATGCGGATCTGCGACAGGATCAGTTCGGCCTGCTGTAGCGATGCATCCGCCGTGAGAGGCAGGCCCAGCAGACGCAGTGCTGCACGCATGGTATCGCCCAGTGGCAGACTGACCGGTCCGAGCGCCAGCGACAGCCACAGCACGAGCACGAGCAGCAGGCCCAGTGCGATGAACAATGGGCGCGTCGAAAAAGGTGAGGTCATGGCTCGCGCTTGGCTTCAGCAGTCAGGGGTGGGCTGGCAGGATAAAAGCCTGCGGCGAGCATCGCCAGCCCATCCGGCACGCGCGGCCCAAGACCGCCGACCAGCAGGGTCGGGTCCAGCGCCAGCAAACGTCCCTCGCGCGCCGCGCGGGTACCGGCCAGGGCAGGGTTCTGCTGCAACAGGGCCTGCCTGGCCGCGTCACCCTCCAAGGCGCGATCAGCCACCACCACGACCTGCGGATCGAGCGCCAGCAGCGCCTCGCTGGACAACGTCTTGTAGCCGCTGTGACTGGCCAGGTTGCGCCCGCCGGCACGGCTGATCAGCCAGTCGGTAGCGGTGTCGATACCACCAACCAGCGGACTGCCACCGGAATGCCCGAGCAATAGCAACACACCGGGCGCGTCTTGGCTGCGCTGGGCCTGCTCGACCCACTGCTGCTGGGTCTGCAAGCGCGCCTGGTAAGCAGCGAAGGCGCGTTGCCCTGCCGCCTCATCACCGAGCAACTGGCCCAGCCGCTGCAGGTTGGCCTGCAGGCTGTCCAGCTCGGCTCGCGCAGTCAGGCGCTCGATACGCACACCCGCCGCTGCCAGTTGCGCGAGCACCGGCGGCGGGCCCATTTCTTCACTACCCAGCAGCAGGTCCGGACGCAGGGCCAGGATGCCCTCGGCCGCCAGTTGCCGCTGATAACCGACGCTGGGCAGCTTGGTCAGCGAGGCGGGATGACGACTGGTGGTATCAACACCCACCAGCTTGCTCTCTCCGCCGAGCAGCACCACCCACTCACTCAGCGCACCACCGGAACTCACCCAGCGTTGCGGCAGCGGTTCGGCTGCCAGTGCCAGATTGGGAAACAGCAGGACGGCCGCCAGGCCGCCCAGGATATTGGCAAGACGCATGATCTCGACTCCTAGAACGTGACATCGACCGGCCAGCCGTTGCAGGACCGGCACACTCGGTTCAGGCCACCACAGGCAATGATTCGACCAGCTCGCGCCAGTCGTCACGCTCGGCCATGCCCGGCTTGCGCGCACCGAACAGCTGGACCACCAGCTCGCCCTCGGCATCGAAGGCCTCCAGACTGGTGATCACGCCGTCAATGCTGGGTTTGCGCACGCGCCACAACTCGATCACACCGCGCGTCTGCAGATGCAGGTTGAAGTCGGGGTCAAGCACGTTGAACCAGCTGTCCATCCAGCGCAGGTTGTGCACAGGGCCGGTGTGGATCTGAATGCAGTGGCGGTTGCCAACGAACACCATGATCGGCACTTCACGGGCAGCGGCCTGCTCCATCAGCGCCGTCAACTCGGAGGTCGCCAACGGTTGCGCCCATTGCTCACCAGCCAGGCGCAGCGCCTGGGTACGGGCGACCTCATGCTTCTTCAAAAGGGCGAAGAAATGGTGGGTGTCCTGCAGCGTCGCCCAGCCCTCACGCAGCGCCTGAATGTCGATATCGGCGTCGGCCTTGCGCAGCGGCGCAGCAGGCGGCGGCAACAACTGCAGCTCGGCGCTCTGCTCGCCAGAGAAGCGCTCGATCAGCGGCTGCCAGGCGCTCAGCTCACTACGTTCGGTCAGGTAGACCTTGTGCACGGCAATGCCCTGCTGGTCGAACACCTGGATGCTGCGCTGGGTGCCCTTGGCGGTTTCCTCGGCGACGGCGAACACGCTGGCCCAGCCACCGAGGAAAAGACGCAGGTCGATATCTGCCGACACCACCAGGCCCATTTGCCCGGATGCGGCAACACTCACCTCGCGGTACAGCCCCTTGCGCTCATGGACGCAGTGCTCGTTGCGGGTCAGCACCATCACATGGCCGAGCGCGCCGAGTGCCGGCAGCAACTCGGCCCAGTCCGGGCGCAGCCGTCGCGCATCGATACCCAGACGGCTAGCAGTCAGCTCGGCCTCGCTCACACCCAGCTGTGCTGCCGCCTCGCGGGCGCGCAGACGTGGTTGTTGCAGACGCAGCGCCTGCCAAGCCTGGTAAAGATTGACCGCCTGAGCGGCAGCAGTTGGAGCGGTACTCATGAGAACAGTCCTTCCTCGCGGGCGATTGCCAGTGTCTTTGCGGTACTGACCTCAGGTCAGCGCCAACAAAACAGAGCGATAATCTACATGAGAATCACTTATATAGAGTAGTAATCCACCCCTAATCACTTTAACGCCGCCAACCTTGGGCATAGGCGTCGTACCCGAGCATGGATGCGCCCTCTTTCTTCTTGCGGGATAATCCGCCCCTGTTGCGGCGCTATGCGCCACCTTCTCCGGAGGGAGAAGATCATCAGAGGTCGCCACTAAGCGACTTCCACGCTAACGGGAAACCGCGATGATCCGCTTGTGCGCCCCACACGAACTGGCCGAAGGTCAGAGCCGGGGCTTCGTCATAGACCAGCTGAACCTGCTCGCCGTGCGCAGGGCTGGCCAGGTACATGCCTACCTCAACCGCTGCCCGCATCGCGGCATTGCACTGGAATGGCAGAAGGACGATTTTCTCGATGACAGCGGCAGCCTGATCCGCTGCGCGACCCATGGCGCGCTGTTTCTGATCGAGAACGGCGAATGCGTGGCGGGCCCCTGCGAGGGGCAGGCACTGCTAATGCTGGAATGCAGGGAAGATGCGAACGGAATATGGATCGCCCCGTAGCGCCTACTCCAGCACCTCCAGCCGGCGAACCAGGGCGATCCCTTCGGGACTGAGTTCGGCGCCGTAGGCCAGTACCTCAACCCCCGCGGCTTTGGCCTCGCGCAAGCCGGCAGCGTAAGTCGGATCGATTTCCTCGGCAGCGCGCACAGCGCGGATTTCCGAGAGGTTCACGCAATACAGCTGCACGGTCCGCACACCGGCACGCGCCAGCGCCGCCAGCTCGCGCAGATGCTTGGCGCCGCGCTGCGTCACCGCATCGGGAAAGGCCGCCACATCGCTGCCATCGAAACCCAGCGTCACGCTCTTGACCTCGACATAGACCGGTCCGTGCGGGTAATCAAGACGAAAGTCGGCGCGGCTGTTCTCCACGCCGTAAGCCACCTCGCGCTTGAGCGCGGTGAAGCCGGCCAGCTCCGCGATCAGCCCGGCGCGCAGCGCCTCTTCCACCAGCGCATTGGCCCGCGCGGTATTGATGCAGGCCAGGCGCCCTTGCGGCGTTTCGCTGATTTCCCAACTGCCCGGCAGCTTGCGCTTGGGATCATTGCTGCGACTGAACCACACCCGGCACCCTTCGCTCATGCAATTGAGCATCGAGCCGGTGTTAGCGCAGTGGATGGTCAGCAGCTCGCCGCTGGCGGTCTCGATATCGGCGAGAAAGCGCTTGTAGCGGCGCAACAGGCGCCCTTCTTCCAGGGGCGGATCAAAGCGCATCGGGCTTCCAGCTCTTCAGGCCGCGGGCGATACGCTCGACCGCCTGCTGCAGGCGCTCGACATTCTGCGTGTAGGCGAAACGCACATGCTGCCCAGCCTGGTAACGGCCGAAATCCAGACCAGGGGTGAAGGCCACATGCTCGGTTTCGATGAAGTGCCGGCAGAAAGCGAAGGCGTCGCCGCCAAAGGCGCTGATATCTGCATATAGATAGAAGGCACCTTCCGGCTCCACGGCGATACCAAAGCCCAGCTCGCGCAACGCCGGCAACAGGTAGTCGCGGCGGCGCTGGAATTCGTGACGACGCTCTTCGAGGATCGCCAACGTGGCCGGCTCGAAGCAAGCCAGCGCGGCATGCTGGGCCATGCTCGGCGCACTGATGTAGAGGTTCTGCGCCAGCTTTTCCAACTCAGGCACGGCCGCCTCGGGCGCGACCAGCCAACCCAGGCGCCAGCCGGTCATGCCGAAATATTTGGAGAAGCTGTTGAGCACGAAGGCGTCGTCATCCACCTCCAGCACGCTCGGCGCGTCGCAACCATAGGTCAGGCCGTGGTAGATCTCGTCCACCACCAGATGGCCGCCGCGCTGCTTGAGGCAGGTCGACAGCGCCGCCAGCTCGTCCTTGTGCAGCAGGGTGCCGGTCGGGTTGGCCGGCGACGCGACCAGGGCGCCGACACTGTCCGAGTCCCAATGCCGCTCCACCAGGTGCGGAGTGAGCTGGTAACGCACGTCCGGGCCGACCGGCACCAGTTGTGCGGCGCCTTCGACCAGGCGCAGGAAGTGGCGGTTGCAGGGATAGCCGGGGTCGGCCAGCAGCCAGTGCTTGCCCGGATCGACCAGCAGACTGGCGGCCAGCAGCAATGCACCGGAGCCGCCCGGCGTCACCAGAATGCGCTGCGGGTCGAGATTCAACCGGTAACGTTCGGCGTAGAAGCCTGCGATGGCTTCACGCAGCTGCGGCAGGCCGCGCGCGGCGGTGTAGCGGGTGTGCCCGGCGGACAGTGCGGCCTGTCCGGCGCGGATGATCGGCTCGGCGGTGGTGAAATCCGGCTCGCCAATCTCCAGGTGAATCACATCGTGACCAGCCGCCTGCAATTCGTTGGCACGCGCCAGCAAGGCCATCACATGAAAGGGTTCGATGGCGCGACTGCGCGCACTGTAGAGCTGGGCCATGGGTCTGTCTTCAGGGTTGCGAGGCGCGGATTCTAGCAGGGCAGCTTGAGCCCGCGGCAAGGTCACCAAAGCGCCGCTACGCTTACTGGCCAGTCACATGCAGATTTCGTTCACACCCGGGACAAGGCAGAGACAACCGGGAGTAGCGCGCCCCGATTCGATCTGGTAAGTTCGCCGGCTTGCAGTCGCAGGGCCGGACAAACGCCTGGCAATGGAATAACCTGCGCGATGGATTAGAAAGAGTGAGAGGCGTCATCCATGCCCACAAAAGAAAAAGCCAAAAGCACCAGCCAGCTGATTCGTGGTTTCGAGCCTTATCAAGAGAAGAAGGGCGAGGAATACATGAGCGAGCCGATGCGCGCTCACTTCACCAGCATCCTCAATAAGTGGAAGCTGGAGCTGATGCAGGAAGTCGACCGTACCGTGCACCACATGCAGGACGAAGCGGCCAACTTCCCGGACCCGGCTGACCGCGCCAGCCAGGAAGAAGAGTTCAGCCTGGAACTGCGCGCCCGTGACCGCGAGCGCAAGCTGATCAAGAAGATCGACGAGACGCTGCAACTGATCGAAGACAACGATTACGGTTGGTGCGACTCCTGCGGCGTCGAAATCGGCATCCGCCGCCTCGAAGCCCGCCCGACCGCGACTCTTTGCATCGACTGCAAGACGCTGGCGGAAATCAAGGAAAAGCAGATCGGTTCCTGATCTGACGACGGGGCGCTTAGGCGCCCCGCTCTGTTTCTGGCCTTGGCCCCATGAACACTGCCTATATCGGGCGCTTCGCCCCCACGCCCAGCGGCTATCTGCACTTCGGTTCGCTGGTCGCCGCCCTCGCCTCCTACCTCGATGCCCGCGCCGTCGGCGGCCGCTGGCTGCTGCGCATGGAGGACCTCGACCCGCCACGGGAAATACCTGGCGCCCAGGACGCGATCCTGCGCACGCTGGAGACCTACGGTTTCGAGTGGGACGGCGAACTGGTGCGCCAGAGCGAGCGGCATGCCGAATACGCAGCGGTTATCGCCCGCCTGTTCAGTCAGGGTCTGGCCTATGCGTGCACCTGTTCGCGCAAGCAACTGGAAGGCTACGCCGGCATCTATCCGGGGTTCTGCCGTAACGCCTGCCATCCTGATCACGACGCCGCCATCCGCCTGCGCGTACCGGAGCTGGACTACCACTTCATCGACCGCGTGCAGGGCGAATTTCGTCAGCACCTGGGCCGAGAAGTCGGCGACTTCGTGATCCGCCGCCGTGACGGCCTGTTTGCCTATCAGCTCGCCGTGGTGCTGGACGATGCCTGGCAGGGCGTGACCGACGTGGTGCGTGGCGCCGACCTGCTCGACTCCACGCCGCGCCAGTTGTACCTGCAGGAACTGCTCGGGCAGCCACAACCGCGTTATCTGCACGTGCCGCTGATCATCCAGCCCGATGGCCACAAGCTGGGCAAGAGCTACCGCTCGCCACCGCTGCCCGCCGATCAGACCGGGCCTCTGCTGCTACGCGCCCTGCGAGCCCTGGGCCAGCAACCGCCCACCGACCTGCTAGGCGCGACACCTGCCGAGCTTCTGGCCTGGGGCATCGCCAACTGGGACGCCACGCGCATTCCACGTAGCCGTACCCTGGCCGAAGCACAATTGAAGTAGCCGTAGCCCGGATGCAATCCGGGAACGATGTGCAGGCATCCCCGGATTTCATCCGGGCGACGCGCCAGACAAGCTGGCTTCAAGTTTGTGGCTTGCGATGCGCGGCATCCTTTACCATCGCGGCATCTTTCGACGAGATACCACATGTATATCTACCGACTGGTTCTGATCCTGGTAGTGGGGATCTACCTGTTCTCACCGGCCATCATGGACTGGTGGATCGACCCCAATGGCGCCTGGTATCGGCCTTATCTGCTGTGGCTGATCCTGATCGTCGTCACCTTCATTCTTCAGAGCCAACGCGATGCTGACGAGCTTTAGCCTGAGCGAACTGATCCTGATCAGCGCCGGCTATCTGCTGGTGCTGTTCGGCGTCGCCTGGGTCAGTGAACACGGTCTTATCCCCCGCTGGATCATCCGCCACCCGCTGACCTACACCCTGTCGCTGGGCGTCTATGCCAGCGCCTGGGCCTTCTACGGCACGGTGGGCCTGGCCTATCAGTACGGTTACGGTTTCCTTGCCAGTTACCTCGGCGTTTCCGGTGCCTTCCTGCTGGCACCGGTGTTGCTCTACCCGATCCTGCGCATCACCCGTACCTACCAGCTGTCATCGTTGGCCGACCTGTTCGCCTTTCGCTTTCGCAGCACCTGGGCCGGCGCACTGACCACGCTGTTCATGCTCATCGGCGTGCTGCCGCTGCTGGCCCTGCAGATCCAGGCGGTGGCCGACTCCATCGGCATCCTCAGCCGCGAGCCGCTGCAGGAAAAAGTGGCGCTGAGCTACTGCGGCCTGATCATCCTCTTCACCATCCTGTTCGGTGCGCGCCATATCGCCACGCGCGAGAAGCACGAGGGCCTGGTGTTCGCCATCGCCTTCGAATCGCTGGTCAAGCTGGTCGCCCTCGGCGTCATCGGCTGGTACGCGCTGTATCAGGTGTTCGGCGGCCCGCGTGAGCTGGAATTGTGGCTGGTGCAGAACCAGGCGGCGCTGGCCACGCTGCACACGCCGCTGCAGGAAGGCCCATGGCGCACCCTGCTGCTGGTGTTCTTCGCCTCGGCCATCGTCATGCCGCACATGTACCACATGACCTTCACCGAGAATCTCAATCCACGCGCCATGGTCAGCGCCAGCTGGGGCCTGCCGCTGTTCCTGCTGCTGATGAGCCTGGCCGTGCCGCTGATTCTCTGGGCCGGTCTCAAGCTTGGCGCCACCACCAACCCGGAATACTTCACCCTGGGCCTGGGAATCGCCGTGAACAGCGAGGCGCTGGCGCTACTGGCCTATGTCGGCGGCCTCTCCGCCTCCAGCGGGCTGATCATCGTTTCCACCCTGGCGCTGTCGGGCATGGCGCTGAACCACCTGGTGCTGCCGCTCTATCAGCCACCGGCCGAGGGCAACATCTACCGCTGGCTGAAGTGGACCCGCCGCACGCTGATCGCCTGCATCATCATGGCCGGCTACGGTTTCTACCTGCTGCTCGGCGCCCAGCAGGACCTGGCCAACCTCGGTATCGTCGCCTTCGTCGCCACCCTGCAGTTCCTGCCCGGCGTGCTCTCGGTACTGTATTGGCAAACGGCCAATCGCCGCGGCTTCATCGCCGGCTTGCTGGCCGGCATCAGCGTCTGGGCACTGACCATGCTGCTGCCGCTGCTGGGCAACCTGGAAGGTTTCTACCTGCCGCTGTTCAACGTCATCTATGTGCTCGACGATGCCAGCTGGCACCTCGCAGCCATTGCCTCGCTCGCCGCCAACGTACTGGTGTTCACCCTGGTGTCGCTGTTCACCGAGGCCAGCCCCGAGGAAAAGAGCGCCGCCGAAGCCTGCGCGGTGGACAACGTGCGCCGTCCGCAACGACGCGAGCTGGTCGCCGTGTCGCCGCAGGACTTTGCCGCGCAACTGGCCAAGCCACTCGGCGCCAAGACCGCGCAACGCGAAGTCGAGCAGGCCCTGCGCGATCTACACCTGCCCTTCGACGAAAGCCGCCCCTATGCCCTGCGCCGCCTGCGTGACCGCATCGAGGCCAACCTGTCCGGCCTGATGGGGCCGAGCGTGGCGCAGGACATCGTGGAGACCTTCCTGCCCTACAAGTCCGGCAGCGAGGGTTATGTCACCGAGGACATCCATTTCATCGAAAGCCGCCTGGAAGACTACCAGTCGCGCCTCACCGGCCTCGCCGCCGAGCTCGACGCGCTGCGCCGCTACCACCGCCAGACCCTGCAGGAGCTGCCAATGGGCGTGTGCTCGCTGGCCAAGGATCAGGAGATCCTGATGTGGAACCGGGCCATGGAAGAGCTCACCGACATCCCCGCGCAGCGCATCGTCGGCTCGCGCCTGAGTACCCTGAGCGAACCCTGGCAAAGCCTGCTGCAGGACTTCATCGAACGCCCGGATCAGCACCTGCATAAACAGCACCTGGCGCTCGACGGCCAGATCCGCTGGCTCAACCTGCACAAGGCAGCCATCAACGAGCCACTGGCCCCCGGTAACAGCGGCCTGGTGCTGCTGGTCGAAGATCAGACCGAAACCCAGATGCTCGAAGACAAGCTGGTGCACTCCGAACGCCTGGCCAGCATCGGCCGCCTGGCCGCTGGCGTGGCCCACGAGATCGGCAACCCGATCACCGGCATCGCCTGCCTGGCGCAGAACCTGCGCGAAGAGCGCGAAACCGATGGCGAGCTGACCGAAATCAGTGGGCAGATCCTCGAACAGACCAAGCGCGTCTCGCGCATCGTCCAGTCGCTGATGAGCTTCGCCCACTCCGGCAGCCACCAGCGCAGCGACGAGCCGGTATGCCTGGCCGACGTGGCGCAGGACGCCATCGGCCTGCTGTCGCTGAACAAACGCAACTTCGATATCCAGTTCTACAACCTGTGCGATCCGCAGCACTGGGCCTGTGGCGATCCGCAGCGTCTGGCCCAGGTACTGATCAACCTGCTATCCAACGCGCGTGACGCTTCGCCACCTGGCGGCGCCATCCGCGTACGCAGCGAGGCCAGCGAGCATACCGTCGACCTGATCGTCGAGGATGAAGGCAGCGGCATTCCCAAGGCGATCATCGACCGCCTGTTCGAACCCTTCTTCACCACCAAGGACCCCGGCGAGGGGACCGGCCTGGGCCTCGCGCTGGTCTATTCGATCGTGGAAGAGCATTATGGACAGATAACAATCGACAGCCCGGCTGACCCCGAGCGCCAATTGGGCACTCGAATTCGGGTCACCCTGCCAAGGCATGTCGAGGCGACGTCCGTAGCGATGTAAACAGCGAGAGAGGCTGCCAATGGCACCTCCGTGACCGTCGAGAGACCGAATTGATGCCACATATTCTTATCGTCGAAGACGAAACCATTATCCGCTCTGCCTTGCGCCGCCTGCTCGAACGCAATCAGTACCAGGTCAGCGAAGCTGGCTCGGTACAGGAAGCCCAGGAACGCTACAGCATTCCCACCTTCGACCTGATCGTCAGCGACCTACGCCTGCCCGGGGCGCCTGGCACCGAACTGATCAAACTGGCCGAAGGCACCCCGGTGCTGATCATGACCAGCTACGCCAGCCTGCGCTCGGCGGTGGACTCGATGAAGATGGGCGCAGTCGATTACATCGCCAAGCCCTTCGATCACGACGAAATGCTGCAGGCGGTCGCCCGCATCCTGCGTGACCGCCAGGACGCCAAGAGCGCACCCGCGCCAGCTGCCAACAGCAACACGCGCAGTGGCAATACCGAGAAAATCGTCGACAACGCCAACGGCGAGATCGGCATCATCGGTTCCTGCGCGGCCATGCAGGAGCTCTATAGCAAGATTCGCAAGGTCGCCCCCACCGACTCCAATGTACTGGTGCAGGGTGAGTCCGGCACGGGCAAGGAGCTGGTTGCGCGCGCCCTGCACAACCTCTCCAAGCGCGCCAAGGCACCGCTGATTTCGGTGAACTGCGCCGCCATTCCGGAAACCCTGATCGAGTCCGAGCTGTTCGGCCACGAGAAAGGCGCCTTCACCGGCGCCAGCGCCGGGCGTGCCGGCCTGGTGGAGGCGGCCGACGGTGGCACGCTGTTCCTCGACGAAATTGGCGAGCTGCCGCTGGAAGCCCAAGCCCGTCTGCTGCGCGTGCTGCAGGAAGGCGAAATTCGCCGGGTCGGCTCGGTGCAGTCGCAGAAGGTCGACGTACGTCTGATCGCTGCCACGCACCGCGACCTGAAGACGCTGGCCAAGACCGGCCAGTTCCGTGAAGACCTTTATTACCGCCTGCACGTCATCGCCCTCAAGCTGCCAGCGCTGCGTGAGCGAGGCAGCGACGTGACCGAGATCGCCCAGGCGTTCCTCGTGCGCCAGTACACCCGTATGGGCCGCGAGCCGTTGCGCTTCGCTCATGATGCCGAGCAGGCGATCCGCCATTACCCCTGGCCGGGTAACGTGCGCGAACTGGAAAACGCCATCGAGCGCGCGGTGATTCTCTGCGAGGGTACGGAAATTTCCGCGGACCTTCTGGGCATCGACATCGAGCTGGACGATCTGGATGACGAGGACTTCGGCCTGCCGGCGGCAGGCGGACAGAGCAGTGGCAACAGCCACGAACCTACCGAGGACCTGTCACTGGAGGACTACTTCCAGCACTTCGTCCTCGAGCATCAGGACCACATGACCGAGACCGAGCTGGCCCGCAAGTTGGGCATCAGTCGCAAATGCCTGTGGGAACGGCGTCAGCGCCTGGGCATTCCGCGACGCAAATCCGGTGTGACCAGCGGCCCTTGACGCCACGGCTGCGGTGACAACCTGCCCGCACTGGGGTTCCACAGGTTGTTACCGTTTCAATATCTCGTAACAAAGGCCGGGTCTATCGGTAACGAAAACCCGGCCTTTTTCTCCCCCACCAAACACCCACGATTGCCGCAAACCCTTGATTTACAAGGAATCGCAAAAACTGGCACGGCATCTGCTTTATCTCTGGCACAACAACAATAACAAGCAATGCCCTACACAATAAGAACAAGACGTAACGACTCCAGAACAACAAAAACAACAAGGTACGGAGGCGCAGCTAACTGATTCTTTTGGAGAGGAGTTGCCGCGAGGGGTTCGCCCCAGCGACCAGGCTGAGAACAATAAAACTGCCTCAAGGCAGCGCCGGAACTGGTTGATTAAGGCAGCATCAGCGTCCAAAGAAATCCGTTTGCTATTGGCTCCCCTCTCTGGGGAGCACCCGGTAAGCCACGGCAAGCCGGGAAGGGCCGAACAACAAAAACAACAGGCCCTCAATAACAATAAAAAAATAGCACGCACCAACTTGGGGGGGAGCTTCGGCTCCCCCAGTAGCTTCCGGTCCTCGGATCCCCGCCTGCCGCCCTTCCATACACCTTCTCCCGACACGATGCTAGAATCCGCAGCAATCATGCGGTCATCGTTTCGCATGCAGTTGAAAAACCTTGCCGAAGCAAACTGCTTTTGACGCCGTGATGCTCACGCAATTCGATTTTCAAGCGCATGCGCAGCAGGCCGACCACTACTCCAAACAGTGCATCCCATGCTGAAAAAGCTGTTCAAATCTTTCCATTCACCTCTGCGCCGTGCCCCACGTCCACGCAGCACTCCCGAAGTGCTGAGCAGTAGCCAGCATCCGCTCAAGCGCAACGAGATCAGCCGTCACGCCATCAGCGTGGTCGAGCGCCTGCAGAAGGCCGGCTACCAGGCCTATCTGGTCGGCGGCTGCGTACGCGACCTGCTGCTGGATATCGACCCCAAGGATTTCGACGTGGCCACCAGCGCCACGCCCGAGCAGGTCCGCGCGGAATTCCGTAACGCACGGGTGATCGGCCGCCGCTTCAAGCTGGTACACGTTCATTTTGGTCGCGAGATCATCGAAGTGGCCACCTTCCGCGCCAATCACCCTCAGGGTGATGAGGAAGAGAACAGCAATCTGGCGTCGCGCCACGAGAGCGGCCGCATTCTGCGCGACAACGTCTACGGCACACTGGAAGACGATGCCCAACGCCGCGACTTCACCATCAATGCGCTGTACTACGATCCGACCCAGGAACATATCCTCGACTATGCCCGCGGCATGCACGACGTGCGCAACCATCTGGTGCGCCTGATCGGTGATCCGGAACAGCGTTACCTGGAAGACCCGGTGCGCATGCTGCGTGCGGTGCGTTTCGCCGCCAAGCTCGACTTCGAGATCGAGAAGCACAGCGCCGCGCCGATTCGCCGCCTGGCGCCAATGTTGCGCGACATTCCCTCGGCGCGTCTGTTCGACGAAGTACTCAAGCTGTTCCTCTCCGGCTACGCCGAATACACCTTCGACCTGCTACTCGAACACGACCTGTTCGCCCAGCTTTTCCCGGCCAGCGGCGCAGCGCTGAAGCAGAATCCGCAGTACACCGAGAAGCTGATCCGCCAGGCGCTGATCAACACCGACGACCGCATTCACGATGGCAAGTCGGTCACACCGGCCTTTCTCTTCGCGGCGCTGCTGTGGCCTGCGCTGCCGGCCCGCGTGCTGCAACTGCAGAACAAGGGCATGCCGCCGATTCCGGCGATGCAAGAAGCCGCCCATGAACTGATCGCCGAGCAGTGCCAGCGCATTGCCGTACCCAAGCGCTTTACCATCCCGATTCGCGAGATCTGGGACATGCAGGAACGCCTGCCGCGCCGCAGCGGTAAACGTGCCGACCTGCTGCTGGAAAATCCGCGCTTCCGAGCCGGCTACGACTTCCTCCTGCTGCGCGAACTGGCCGGGGAAGACACCGGCGGCCTGGGCGAATGGTGGACGGACTATCAGGACGCCAACGACAGCGAGCGTCGGCAGATGATTCGCGACCTCGCCAGCAAAGGCGAAAGCACCGGCAACGCGCCGCGCAAACGTCGCCGCAGCAACAACAATCGACGTAAGCGCAGCGACGAAAGCGGCGGCGAGTGATGGAGCGGGTTTACATCGGCCTCGGCAGCAACCTGGCCGAACCCCTGCAACAGCTGCGCGCGGCCTTGCACGCCATCGCCCACCTGCCGCGCAGCCAATTACAGGCGCACTCATCGTTCTACATCAGCGATCCCCTTGGCCCGGCCGATCAACCGCGTTACGTCAACGCCGTGGCGGCGCTGGATACCGAGCTGGAGCCCTGGCAGCTGCTTGATGCGCTGCAACGCATCGAGCAGGAACAGGGGCGCGTGCGCAAGGCCGAGCGCTGGGGCCCGCGTACGTTGGACCTAGATATCCTGCTGTTCGGTGAGCGCCTGATCGACGATGAGCGTCTGACCGTGCCGCACTACCACATGCAGGCGCGCCCCTTCGTGCTCTATCCGCTGGCCGAACTGGCCGCAGAGCTGCAGCTTCCGGACGGCCGCAGCCTCGATGCATTACTGGAAGCCTGCCCCTTTACCGGCCTGGAACGCCTGGCCGAGTAGCCCAGCCGGCCTCTGCGGGACGGGCTTCAGCCGTGACCCGACAAGCTCGCCGCTGAAGCGTCTCCCACAGGGCGGCCCCTTGCGCAACCCGACATCCCGCGCATTGGCGGTAACGCCAGTAACAGAGCGGTAACACCTGCAATTGACTTCACGCCCCCCCATCAGGACTATAGGCGTCCCGTCGCCCTGCGCGGGGCGCACCTTTGATGCCAATCCAGGCCGGATTGCAGCCAGATAGAAGCGGTATACCGAGCCTGAGCGAGGACCTTTGAAATGCCTGACGTTACCCTGACCACCCTGCAGAGCCTCAAGCAGAACGGTGAAAAGATCGCCATGCTTACCTGCTATGACGCCACCTACGCCCATGCGGCCTGCCAGGCGGGTGTCGACGTGTTGCTGGTCGGCGACTCCCTGGGCATGGTCCTGCAGGGCCACGACAGCACCCTGCCGGTCAGCGTCGAGGAAATGGCCTACCACACTGCCTGCGTCAAACGCGGCAACCAGGGCGCACTGATCGTCACCGATCTGCCATTCATGGCGTACGCCACCACCGAGCAGGCTCTGCACAACAGCGCCAAGCTGATGCAGGCCGGCGCGCATATGGTCAAACTGGAAGGCGCCGGCTGGCTGGCCGAGCCCATTCGTCTGCTGGCCGAGCGTGGCGTACCGGTGTGCGCACACCTGGGCCTGACCCCACAGGCGGTGAACATTCTCGGCGGCTACAAGGTTCAGGGCCGTCAGGAAGCACAGGCACGGCAGATGCGCGCCGATGCCATGGCACTGGAGCAGGCCGGCGCTGCCATGCTGCTGCTCGAATGCGTGCCAAGCGAACTGGCCGCAGAAATCACCCAGGCGGTGAAGATTCCGGTGATCGGCATCGGCGCTGGCAGCGCCACCGACGGTCAGGTGCTGGTTCAGCACGACATGCTCGGGCTGTCGCTATCGGGCCGCGCACCGAAGTTCGTACGCAACTTCATGGAAGGCCAAAGCAGCATTCAGGGTGCTTTCAGCGCTTACGTACAGGCCGTCAAGGACGGCAGCTTCCCCGCCGCCGAACATGGCTTTTCCGCATGAACACGGTGAAAACCCTGCGCGAGTTGCGCGCAGCCGTCGCCCAGGCACGGGCCGAAGGCAAGCAGATCGGTTTCGTGCCGACCATGGGCAATCTGCACGCGGGTCACGTTTCGCTGGTGGAGATCGCCGCCCAGCGCGCCGACTTCGTGGTCGCCAGCATCTTCGTCAATCCACTGCAGTTCGGCGCCGGTGAAGATCTGGACAAGTATCCGCGTACCCTCGCCGCCGACCAGGAAAAACTGCTGGCAGCCGGCTGCCACCTGCTGTTTTACCCCGACGTTGCGGAAATCTACCCACACGGCATGGGTGACCAGACCCGCGTCAGCGTTCCCGGTGTTTCCGAAGGCCTCTGCGGCGCCAGCCGTCCGGGGCATTTCGAAGGTGTGGCGACGGTGGTGACCAAGCTGTTCAACATGGTTCAGCCTGATCTGGCCGTGTTCGGCGAGAAGGACTACCAGCAATTGGCGGTGATCCGCGCGCTGGTGCAGGACCTGAACATGCCGATCCAGATCATCGGTGCGCCGACTCAACGCGCCGAGGACGGCCTCGCGCTGTCCTCGCGCAACGGCTACCTCAGCGACGAACAACGCGCCGCCGCCCCTGCGCTGTATCGAGGCCTGCAAACGATTGCCGAGGAACTGCGCCGTGGCGCCCGCGACTACCCGCGGCTTATCGAGACTGCCCAGGCGCAACAGCGTGCTGCTGGTTTCGTGCCCGACTACCTGGAGATTCGTAACGCGCTGAATCTGCGTCCGGCCCAGGTCGACGACCATCACCTGGTGATTCTGACCGCTGCACAGCTGGGTAGCACCCGTCTGATCGACAATCTGGTGGTTGAACTGCCGCGCCAGTAGCTGCCTGCAAAGGCAGCCGGTTACACTCTCAAAGGCCCGGATCGATCCGGGCCTTTTGCTTTTGTGGATCAGGAGCTCCGATGGCCTATTACCAGCAGCCTCACGACGTCACCACCCTGCCCGCCTGGCAGGCCCTGCAGCAACATCGTGCCGAGATGGCCGGGTTCAGCATGCGCGAGGCCTTTGCAGCGGATACAAGGCGCTACCAGCGATTTTCTCTCGACAGCTGCGGGCTGCTGCTGGATTACTCGAAAAACCTGATCGATGAGCGCGGCCTCGAGCTGCTGATTCAACTGGCCGAGCAGGCCGGTCTGCAGGAGTCCATCGCCAACCTGTTCAACGGTGAGCAGGTCAATGCTTCGGAAGGCCGCGCCGCACTGCACACTGCCCTGCGCAGCCCGATCGGCCGCCGCCTGCTGGTCGACGGCCATGACATCATCCCCGAGGTCCATCGCGTCCTGAACCAGGTCACCGAACTGGTCAGTCGCATTCACAGTGGTCTGTGGCGCGGCTACAGCGAAAAACCGATCAAGGAAGTGGTCAACATCGGCATTGGCGGCTCCTTCCTCGGCCCGCAACTGGTTTCCGAAGCACTACGCCCGTTCACCCAACGCGGTGTGCGCTGCCACTACCTGGCCAATATCGACGGCAGCGAATTCCGCGAACTGACCGCCCGCCTCAACCCGGAAACCACCCTGTTCATCGTTTCCAGCAAGTCCTTCGGCACCCTGGAAACCCTGAAGAACACCCTGGCCGCGCGCGACTGGTACCTGGCCATGGGCGGCCCGGAAGAGCAGTTGCATCGCCACTTCATCGCCGTGACCAGCAACCGAAAGGCCGCCATCGAGTTCGGTATCGGCGAAGAGAACATCTTCCCCATGTGGGACTGGGTTGGCGGGCGTTACTCACTGTGGTCGGCTATCGGCCTGCCCATCGCCCTGGCCATCGGCGTATCCAACTTCAAGGAACTGCTGGCCGGCGCCTATGCCATGGACGAGCACTTCACCCAGGCGCCACTGGCCGAGAACATGCCGGTGCTGATGGCCCTGCTGGGCATCTGGTATACCAATTTCTGGGGCGCGCAGAGCCACGCCATCCTGCCCTACGATCACTACCTGCGTAACTTCACCAAGCACCTGCAGCAGCTGGACATGGAATCCAACGGCAAGAGCGTGCGCCAGGACGGCACGCCGCTGGACATCGCCACCGGCCCGATCATCTGGGGCGGCGTCGGCTGCAACGGCCAGCATGCCTACCACCAGTTGCTGCACCAGGGCCGTCTGCTGGTGCCGGCGGACTTCATCGTCCCGGTCAACAGCTACAACCCGCTGTCCGACCATCACCAGTGGTTGTTCGCCAACTGCCTGTCGCAGGCCCAGGCGCTGATGCAGGGCAAGACGCGCGAAGAAGCCGAAGCCGAGCTGCGTGCCAAGGGGCTGAGCGAAGACGAGGTGCAGCGCCTGGCACCGCACAAGGTGATCCCCGGCAACCGACCGAGCAACATCCTGGTGATGAACCGCATCGCGCCGTTCAACCTCGGCGCGCTGGTGGCCCTATACGAGCACAAGGTGTTCGTGCAGAGCGCCATCTGGGGCATCAACGCCTTCGACCAATGGGGCGTGGAGCTGGGCAAGGAAATGGGCAAGGAGGTCTACCAGCGCCTCACCGGTGCCAGTGGCGATCCGGCCAGCGACGCCTCCACCCAAGGCCTGATCGAGCACTTCCGTTCCCAGCATCGCGGCTGATCGTTACGCCGCGGGCGCATCCGTGCGCCTAACAGGCTGTTGAAAAACTACCTGCGTTGCCATTGCTGCGTTAAAAACAGGCTCAAAATGCTCATTTACAACTCGTAAACTGCGCTTTTTCGCCTGTTTTTGCCTTGCACTGGCTGCCTCGACTACGTTTTTCAACGGCCTGCTAGCGGCAGAAGCGCTGCCGGTACTCCGCCGGCGTCACGCCGAGGGCCCGGCTGAAGGCATGCCTGAGGTTGTACGCGCTGTCGAAACCGCTGCGCTGCGCCACGCGTTTGAGCGAGGCTTCGCCCGCCTCCAGCAGCTGGCAGGCGCGTTCCAGGCGCAGCTGCAGCAGCAACCGCGCCGGCGTAACACCCAGTTCCGCCTGGCAGTGACGGTGCAGCGTGCGCGTCGACATGGCCAGCTGCTCGGCCATGGTCTCGACATCCAGCGGCTCGGCCAATGACTCGCGCAACCACTCCAGCAGCCGCGGCATCTGGCCATCCGGCGGCGCCTGCTGCGCCAGCAACTCGGCGCTGAACTGGCGCTGACCGCCCGGCCGGCGCAGGTACATCACCAGCCCCTTGGCCACCTGCAACGAGGCCTGGCGACCATGGTCGTCCTCCAGCAGACTCAGGCACAGATCCATGCCAGCGGTGACCCCCGCCGAGCTGTAGAAGGTGCCATCACGCACGAACAGGCTGTCGTGCAGAACGCGCAAGCGGGGGAACAGGCGTTGCAGCAGTTCGGCGTAATGCCAGTGGGTGACCACCTCGCGGCCGTCCAACAGGCCGGCCTGCGCCAGGAGAAAGGCGCCGGTACAGACCGAGCAGCAGCGCGCCGCCAGCGGCGCAGCCTCGCCCAGCCAACGGGCGATACGACCGTCCTGCATGGCAGCCTGTACACCACTTCCGCCGGCTACCAACAAAGTGCTCCCGGCAATCGAGCGAGGCTCGGGCAGCACCTCGGTGGTCAGCGTCAGCCCGGCGCTGGAGGCCACCAGACCACCCTGCGGCGAGATCGTCTGCAAGCGGTAGGCAGGCCGGCTCGCCGCCGACAGATGTTCGTCCAGCGCGGCGAACACCTCGGCCGGCCCGGTTGCGTCGAGCAACTGAAACTCGGGAAACACCAGTAGCAGCACACGCCCCGTCATGGCTATCGCCTCAGTCTTGAAAGCCGATTGGCAGATATTCACTCATCAGTGACAGATACGACAGCAGACTCTGCGCCAAGCTGCACTCCAGCCCTGATGGAGATGCCGCATGCCTACCGTGCAACTGACCCGATACCTGCTGCGGCTGCTGTGGCTGCTTTGCTTGGCCAGCCCGACCCAGGCCGCCGAGGAAAGCCTGGCGCCTTATCAGCCGAGATTCGGCCGTGAACGGCCGGTGGTAGCGGTGGTTGGCCAGAACCGGATGACCGAACTGGCGGACTATGTGGTGCCCTTGGGCGTGCTGCGCCGCGCAGGCAGTGCGCAGGTGCTGGCGCTGGCCACCGAGGCAGAACCGATCGAGCTGATGCCGGCCCTGAGCCTTCAACCCGACGCCAGCATTGCCGAATTCCGCCAGCGCTTCCCGCAGGGCGCCGACTATCTGATCGTGCCGGCGGTGCACGACAGCCGGGATCCGCTGCTGCTGGACTTCATCCAGCAACAGGCCGCCCTGGGCGCCACCCTGGTCGGCATCTGCGACGGCGTGCTGCCGCTGGCCCATGCCGGCCTGCTGCAGGGCCGCCGCGCTACCGGCCACTGGTACTCACGCAGGCAGCGCCTGAAGGACTTCCCCGACACCCTCTGGCAGGAAGATCGCCGCTATGTAGTCGATGGCGCCCTGATGACCACCTCCGGGGTCAGCGCGGCGTTGCCCGCCTCCCTGGCACTGGTCGAGGCCATCGCCGGCCACATCAGAGCCTCGACACTGGCGCGGGAGTTTGGCGTGGCCAGCTGGTCGCCCGAACACCATAGCCAGGGCTTTGCCCTGGGCGCGCAAGGCTACCTGACGGCCGCCGGCAACTATCTCGCCCGGTGGCGACATGAGCGCTTCGCTGTCACCTTGCACGATGGCCTGGACGAGGTCGCCCTGGCGCTGCGGGTGGACGCCTGGGCGCGTACCTTCCGCACCCAGGTCTACGGCGTTGCCGCGCATCCGGTGCGCAGCGCCAGCGGGCTGGCGTTCGTCCCGCAACGAGACGGCGCCGGGCTGCCAGCGCTGCCTGGACGCCAAGTGGATGCCGCCTGGGCCATCGATGAAGCGCTCGACGGCATCGCCGAGCGCTACGGCGAGGCTACCCGGCGCCTGGTCGCCGCACAGTTGGAACATGCGCCCGCCGGCTCGGTCAATCCTGTGAAGGGGCAAATCGAGTTGCATAGCCCTTGAACCTGCACGGGCTTGGATGCACCCTTGGGCCTGTTGCGGACAAACAATTACAAGGACCCCGCCATGTTCGAGATCACCCGTCACCCCGTGGCAGACGCGGTGCGCCAGCGTGCACACCTAGATAACGACGCCTATCTGCGCCTTTACCAGCAGTCCGTCGAGCAGCCCGATACCTTCTGGGCCGAGCAGGCCAAGGCCTTCCTCACCTGGTTCAAGCCCTGGGACCAGGTCCACAGCAGCGACCTGAAACAGGGCCGCGCCGAGTGGTTCAAGGGCGGCCAGCTCAACGTCGCCTACAACTGCATCGACCGCCATCTGCAACAGCGCGGCGAGCAGGTCGCCATCATCTGGGAAGGCGACAACCCGGCCGAGTCGGCGCACATCACCTACAACAAGCTGCACCACAACGTCAATCGCCTGGCCAACGTGCTCAAGCGCCGCGGCGTGAAGAAGGGCGACCGAGTGTGCATCTACATGCCGATGGTGCCGGAGGCGGCCTACGCCATGCTCGCCTGCGCGCGCATCGGCGCAGTGCATTCGGTAGTGTTCGGCGGTTTCTCCCCGGATGCCCTGCGCGATCGCATTCTCGATGCCGACTGCCGCACCGTGATCACCGCCGACGAGGGTGTGCGTGGCGGCAAGTACATTCCGTTGAAGAACAACGTCGACAAGGCCCTGCAGAGCTGCCCGAACGTCTCCACCGTGGTGGTGGTCGAGCGCACTCAGGGTGACGTGGCCTGGGTGGAGGGCCGTGACCTCTGGTACCACCAGGCGCTCAAGGAAGTCGATGCCGACTGCCCGGCCGAGCCGATGGACGCCGAGGACCCGCTGTTCATCCTCTACACCTCGGGCTCGACCGGCAAACCCAAGGGCGTGTTGCACACCACTGGCGGTTACCTGCTCGGCGCGGCGATGACCCACAAGTATGTGTTCGACTACCACGAGGGCGACATCTACTGGTGCACCGCCGATGTCGGCTGGGTCACTGGGCACAGCTACATCGTCTACGGCCCGCTGGCCAACGCCGCCACCACCCTGATGTTCGAAGGCGTACCCAACTACCCGGACGCCTCGCGCTTCTGGCAGGTGATCGACAAGCACCAGGTCAACACCTTCTACACCGCTCCCACTGCCCTGCGCGCGCTGATGCGCGAAGGCGAGGCGCCGGTGAAGAGCACCTCGCGTTCGAGCCTGCGTCTGCTCGGCACGGTGGGCGAGCCGATCAACCCCGAGGCCTGGGAATGGTACTTCCATGTGGTTGGCGATACCCGCTGCCCCATCGTCGACACCTGGTGGCAGACCGAGACCGGCTCGATCCTGATCACCCCGCTGCCCGGCGCCACCGACCTCAAGCCCGGCTCGGCGACCCGCCCTTTCTTCGGCGTACAGCCGGTGCTGCTCGACGAGCAGGGCAAGGAGATCATTGGTGCGGGCGCCGGCGTACTGGCGATCAAGGCCAGCTGGCCGAGCCAGATCCGCAGCGTCTACGGCGATCACCAGCGCATGATCGACACCTACTTCAAACCTTACCCCGGCTACTACTTCACCGGTGACGGCGCACGCCGCGACGAGGACGGCTACTACTGGATCACCGGCCGCGTGGACGACGTGATCAACGTCTCCGGGCACCGCATCGGCACCGCCGAGGTGGAGAGCGCGCTGGTACTGCACGATGCGGTGGCCGAAGCCGCCGTGGTTGGCTACCCGCACGACGTCAAGGGCCAGGGCATCTACGCCTACGTCACCCTGATGAACGGCCAGGAACCGTCCGACGAGCTGAAGAAGGACCTGCTGGCCCTGGTCGGCAAGGAGATCGGCAGCTTCGCCAAGCCGGAGCTGATCCAGTGGGCGCCGGGCCTGCCCAAGACCCGCTCGGGCAAGATCATGCGGCGCATCCTGCGCAAGATCGCCTGCAACGAGCTGGAGAACATGGGCGACACCTCGACCCTGGCCGACCCGAGCGTGGTCGACAGCCTGATCAATCAGCGCCTCAACCGCTGAGCCTCGCGCCCGACCTGAAAGGGTCGGGCGCGTCTTGTCTTGTGCCTGCCAAGCGCCGAAACTGCGCGCCATGGAAAGCCTACGTCGTCAGATCGAAAAACAGGTGCACAGCCTCACCGGCGCCTCGCTGGGCGTACTCGACCTCGACCAGCCGCGCGGTGATGCCGGCCTTTTCGGCCCCGAGTCGATGGTCTGGAAAGTCCACGCCGACTTTACCGCGATGATGGTCGGCGGCATCTCCGCCCTGCTCCTGCAGATGCTTCACCCGCTAGCGCTCGCCGGCGTGTGGGATCACTCCACCTTTCGCCAGGACATGCTCGGCCGCCTGCGCCGCACCAGCCTGTTCATCGCCGGCACCACCTACGGAGGGCGGCATGACGCCGAGCGACTGATCGACAAGGTACGCAGCATCCATCTGCAGGTGACCGGCAGCGCGCCGGACGGTCGCCCCTATGCCGCCAGCGATCCCGAGCTGCTGACCTGGGTACATGTCTCCGAGGTCAGCCAGTTTCTCGCCGGTTACCTGCGCTACGTCGACCCGCAGCTAGCGGTGGCCGAACAGGATCGCTACTACCGCGAGGTGGCGTTGATCGCCGAGCGCCTCGGCGCGCAGGAGGTGCCCAAATCGCGCCAGGCCATCAGCGACTACCTCGAGCGCATGCGTGCGCAGCTGCTCTGCAACGAGCGCACCCGCGAAGTGGTACGGCTGCTGTACGCCGCACCGATGCCCAACATTCTCGCCAGGCCCTTCGGCAACCTGATGATGCAGGCCGGCGTCGACCTGCTGCCGGACTGGGCCAGCGATCTGCTTGGCGAGCACCAGGCGCCCTGGCGTCGTCCACTGATTCGCAGCAGCGTGCAACGCACCGCCACGCTGCTGCGCTGGGCGATTCGCAACAGCGCCGCACAGCGCGCCCACCGTCGTCTAACGCCGCACCTGTAGGGCGGCCACCATCGAGCAGGCGAGTTCCACCCGCCCTGCGGCCATACCCTGGCGCTTTTCTTGATAAACTTCCGGCCTTCCTTTCTCCGAGACGCCGCGCATGCCTTCTCTTGACCAGGCGCTGCGCGCCGCCCTCGCCGCTCGCGAAAACCTGCTCGCGGAGCTGCACGCCCAAGGCACCGACTGCTACCGCCTGTTCCACGGCAGCCAGGAAGGCGCGCCAGGCCTGACCGTCGACCGCTACGGCCCGCAGTTGCTGGTGCAGAGCTTTCATCAACCGCTGGAGGCCGACGATCTGCACAGCATCGTCGGCAGCGTCGAAGCCTGTTTGGGGCAGCCGCTGCTGTTGGTTTATAACGACCGCTCCAAGGGCAATTCGCGGATCGATCGCGACCCGGCACTGTTCCTGGCCGACGATGCAGCACTGGAGGATATGGTCGGCCGCGAATGGGGGCTGAATTACCGCGTACGCGGTCGTCATGCCGGACAGGACCCGCTGCTGTTTCTCGACCTGCGCAACGCCCGTGGCTGGATCAAAGCCAACAGCGCCGGCAAGTCCGTGCTCAACCTGTTCGCCTATACCTGCGGCGTCGGTCTATGCGCCGCAGCGGGCGGCGCACGCGAGGTGATCAACCTCGACTTCGCCCAGGGCAACCTCGCCGTGGGCCGCGAGAACGGCGCGCTCAACCCCGAATTGCCCGCCATGCAGTTCATCCAGTCCGACTATTTTCCGGCGATTCGTCAGTTGGCCGATCTACCGATCAGCAGCCGCCGAGGACAGAAACTGCCGAGCTATCCGCGCCTGCAACCGCGCCAGTTCGACCTGGTGTTCCTCGACCCGCCGGCCTGGGCCAAGAGCGCCTTTGGCACCGTCGACCTGCTGCGCGACTACCAGAGCCTGCTCAAACCGGCGCTGCTAGCCACTGCCGAAGGCGGCACCCTGGTGTGCTGCAACAACCTGGCAAAGGTGGAGATGAACGACTGGCGCACGCAAGTGCTGCGCTGCGCCGAGAAGCTCGGCCGCCAGGTGCAGGATTGCCAGGTCGTCGCTCCTGCACCCGACTTCCCTTCGCAAGACGCCAAACCGCCGCTGAAAACCCTGATCCTGCACCTCTGAACCGGGACTTACACGCAATCTGACTGCAGCGATAACGACCGGAACTGAACCACCGTGCCATACTCCAAGTCGTCTCCTCGTCTGGATAGATGACGCCAAGCCATGCCCAAAGGACTGAAGCGCGCGCTGAGCGCACTGTTGATCACCGTTTTCCTCTACAGCCTGATCGGCTTTCTGATTCTGCCGGGCATCGCCCTGCGCATCGCCAATCAGCAGTTGGCGCAGTACGCCACGCTACCCGCCTCGCTGCAGCGCGTGCAGCTCAACCCCTTCACGCTCGAGCTGAGCCTTTGGGGCCTACGTATCGGCGAGAGTGGCCAGGAGCAGCTGAGCTTCCAGCGCCTCTACGCCAATCTGCAAAGCGACAGCCTTTGGAGCGGTGCCCTGCACCTGAGTGACGTAGAGCTCGACGGCGCACGTACCGAGATACTCTTCGGCAAAGACGGTACGCTCAATCTCACCCAGTTGTTCAACCTGCCGCAAAGCCAGGCAGAACCCAAGGCCGAGAACAGCGAGCCCTTCCCGCTGCGCATCGACAGCATCCGTCTGCGTGAGAAGTCACTGCGCTTCCAGGACCTGCGCCCGAGCGAGGCCGTGGAGTTCGCCTATGACGCGCTCGATCTGGAATTGCACAACCTCAGCACCCTGGCCGGCGACAACGCCGAAATGACCATGACCGCCAGCGGCCCGTACGGCGCGCAGATCGACTGGCGCGGTCAGGTCAGCCTGACGCCCATCACCTCCAGCGGCAGCCTGAGCGTCAGCGACGGCCGCCTGAGCACCTTCTGGCCTTATGTGCGCGACGCACTGCCGCTGGTGCTCAAGGAAGGCCAGGTCGACCTCAGCAGCGACTATCGCCTAGACCTGTCCAGCGGTACCGAGCTGCAACTGAGCAAGATCAAGGTGCAGTTGGCCCCCTTCGCCATCGACGATCCGCAAGGCAAACCGCTGGTACGCCTGCAACGCCTGGATATCGACAACACCAGCCTCGACCTGGCCAAACAGCAGGTGGTGGTCGGCCAGGTACGCAGCCAGGGGCTGGAGGCCTGGGCGGCGCGCGAAGCCGACGGCCAACTGGACTGGCAGAAACTGTTCGCCAAACCAGAAAGCGCCAACAGCGAAGCTGCCGAACCCGCGCAGCAGACCGGTGAGAGCAAGCCCTGGCAAGTGCTGCTGCAGGATGTGCAGTTGCGCGACTACAAGGCTCACCTGGCCGACCGCGTACCGCAACAGGAAGTGGCGGTGGATGTCGGCCCACTGAACCTCGACCTGAAGAACTTCGACAGCCTCGGCGACAAACCTTTCGACCTCAGGCTCGACACCGGCCTGGGCAAGCAGGGCAAGCTGCAGGCGGCCGGCAACGTACAACTGAGCCCAACCAGTGCTCAGCTCAAGGTCGCCACCCAGGACATCGACCTGCGCCTGGCGCAGGCGTACCTGAGCCCCTTCATTCGCCTGGAACTGCGCAGCGGCCTGCTCGGCAGTGACCTCGACGTGCAGCTCACGAGCACCGAGCCGCTGGCGCTCAGCGTCACCGGCAGCGCCCACGTCGATCAGCTGCACACCCTGGATACCCTGCGCGAACGAGATTTCGTGCGCTGGAAGCAGGTAAGGGTGGGTGGTCTCGACTACCGCCACGGCGAAAGCCTGGCCATCGAACGCGTGGAGCTGGATCAGCCCTATGCACGCTTCGTGATCAACGAGAACCTGACCACCAACGTCAGCGAGCTGATCGTGCCGCAGCCGGCGGCACCGAACGAGAGCACGGCCGATGCGGGCAAGCCGCTGGCGATCCGCATCGGCGGCGTAGCCATCAATGACGGCTCGGCCAACTTCGCCGACTTCAGCCTGACTCCCAGCTTCGCCACTGCCGTTCAGCAGATGAACGGGCGCATCGGCGTACTCGACAATCAGAAGCCGCAAGCCGCCAGCGTCGATATCCAGGGTAAGGTCGACCGCTACGCACCGATGAGCATCAAGGGCAAGCTGACGCCATTCGATCCGCTCAACAGCCTGGATATCGCCACCAGCTTCAAGAATGTCGAGCTGACCACCATCACCCCCTACTCCGGCAAGTTCGCCGGTTATCGCATCCGCAAGGGCCGCCTCAACCTCGACCTGCACTACCGCATCGAGAAGGGCCAGCTCAATGCCGAGAACAAGGTGCTGGTGGAGAACTTGCAACTGGGCGAGCGCGTCGACAGCCCCGACGCCGTGGACCTGCCGATTCGCCTGGCAGTCGCCCTGCTCAAGGACACCCAGGGGCGCATCGCCATCGAGTTGCCGGTACAGGGTGATCTGAACAATCCGCAGTTCAGCGTCATGCCCATCGTCTGGCAGACCTTGCGCAATCTGGTGTTGCGCGCGGCCCAGGCGCCGTTCAAGTTCATCGCCGGGTTGGTCGGTGGCAGTAATGTCGACCTCAGCACCGTGCCGTTCGTCGCCGGCTCTGCGCAGCTGCAGGGCGACGCGCGCCAGGCCCTGGACACGCTGGCCAAAGCGCTCGAGGAGCGCCCGAATCTGCGTCTGGAGGTAGAAGGCCAGGCCGCACAGAGTGCCGACGGCCCGCTGCTGGCCGAACAGCGCCTGCAGCGCGAATTTCGCGAAACCTGGTACAAGGTGCTACAACGCCGTGGTGACAGGGTGCCGGCCAGTCCCGATGAGCTGACGGTCGCCGAAGACGAACAGGCCGCCCTGCTTGAAGGCATCTATCGCACCCGACTCAAGCAGCAGCCACCGGCCGAATGGGCCGAACTGGACAAAGAGCAGCGCCAGCAGAACATGCGCAAGGCGGTGCTGGACTCCTGGGCGCAAAGCAAGCTGCTGCTGCGCCAACTGGCTCAGCAACGCGCTGCAACGATCAAGGATTATCTGGTTGAACAAGGCGGGTTGTACGATGAACGCGTCTACCTGATCGATGCCAACCTGGGTGAACCCGAAGCCGACGGCCGCGTGCTCACCACCCTGCACCTGGACAGCCAATGATCATGCGCAGCTTATCCAGCATCACGCTCACTACCCTGGTTACCGGCCTGCTCAGCATCAGCGCGCAGGCCGACACGCTGCGTTGCGGCAGCGCCCTGGTCAGCCTTGGCGACCGTCCGTTCGAAGTCGAGCGCAAATGTGGCGCGCCGGTGCACCGTGACCCGGTCGGCTACACCCTGGGCTCCTATGACCGTCGCGAGTACATGATCGAGGAATGGGTATACGGCCCGAGCAATGGCATGCTCAGCATCCTGCGCTTCGAGGGTAATCGCCTGATTGCCATCGAACGTCGTCGCGAACGCTGAACAGGAGGTTCTCATGCGCAAAATCAGCTGTCTGCTCACACTGCTCTGCCTGCCCCTGATGGCCGAGGCGTCCTCCACCTATCGTTGCGGTAGCGCCCTGGTCAGCAAGACAGCCCCCACCGCAGAGGTGCTGAACAAATGTGGCGAACCTTCTAGCCGCGATTTTCTCGGTTACAAGGAGGTGGTCGATAGCTACGGCTTTCGCAACGAGGTGAGTGTCGAGGAGTGGATCTACGGCCCGAAAAGCGGCATGTACCACTTTCTACGCTTCGAGGGCGGCCGCCTGACCGAAGTCCGCAGCAAGCGCGGCAGTTGATGCATGCGCAGCATGCAAAGCACTCGGAGTGACACGCGCATCGTGCGCCCTGCATAAAAATCAAGGCCCCGCCGGTCACACCGGCGGGGCCTTCGCGCATCCATGCCTGTCGCTATCCCTGCTGATCAGGCGTCCTGCCTGTAGCCATCCGTGCTGAAGATACATCCGTTTCTGAAGCTATCCGTACCTGTGGGCATCCTTACCCGGCAATCCATGCTCAGAGCTTGTCGCTGAAATCGCGCAGCTCTTGCTGGGCCTTTTCCTTGGTCCAGCCGTAACGTTCTTGCAGCTTGCCGGCCAGGTATTCGCTGTGGCCCTCGGCGACGTCCAAGTCGTCATCGGTCAGGTTACCCCAACGCTCCTTCATGCGACCGCTGAGCTGCTTCCATTTGCCTTTGATGATGTCGCTATTCATGGTCATTCTCCCAGTGACAGAAGGTGGGGCCGGGCGCTGGCCCGGCCGGCTCGGCTATCAGTCAGCGGTTTTCAGGGCATCGGCGGACACGTCACGCACACCCTCGATTTCCTTGGTCTTGGCGATAGCCAGATCACGCTCGGCGTCGGTTGCGACCACGCCGGACAGGGAAACCACGCCCTGGTTGGTCTCGACCTTGATGTCCAGCGCGCTGAGGTTCGAGTCAGCAACGAAGGTGGACTTCACTTTGCTGGTGATCCAGGTGTCTGATACCGCCTGCTCGGCTTTATCCACAGTGTCATTGGCCGCCAGCATGGTCGGCTCTGCGGCGAAAGCTGCCGAGGCCAGCGACATGCTCAGCACGGCAGCGGTCAGGGTGGTAGCGGCAAAACGGTTGATTGGCTGTTTCATGATTCGACTCCTGTACATTCCAGACAATCTGCAAACCAACTCCTGGTTGCAGGTTCACCAGTACTATTGCAGGGCCTGTGCCAGGTTTTTAAATTAAATTAAATCCTTTAAAAACAAAGACTTAAATAAAATCGCCATTATGCTTTTGATTGCATTTCGCCGAGTCGCAAAAAAACTCTCGGGCAATTTGCATGATCCGATAAACGAGTAAACGCATGCATGTATCGCAGTCGCATCCTCAGGTCGGCAATGACGAACCCTGACGATCGCGCACAAAAAAGGGCTCCCGTAGGAGCCCTCTCGTTCGAACAGGCGAACCGTGCTTAGACGCCAGAGGCCTCAGCAGCAGCTACGTCCTTGATCGACAGCTTGATACGGCCGCGATTGTCCACGTCCAGCACCAGTACCTTCACTTCCTGGCCTTCCTGCAGCACGTCGGTGACCTTCTCCACGCGCTGATCGCTCAGCATGGAGATGTGCACCAGACCGTCCTTGCCCGGCAGGATGTTGACGAAGGCGCCGAAGTCGACGATGCGCTCGACCTTGCCGACGTAGATCTTGCCGATCTCGGCTTCGGCAGTGATGGCCAGCACGCGCTGCTTGGCAGCCTCGGCCGCTTCCTTGGTTTCGCCAAAGATCTTGATCGAGCCGTCGTCTTCGATATCGATCGAAGCCTTGGTCTCTTCGCAGATCGCGCGGATGGTGGCGCCACCCTTGCCGATGACGTCGCGGATCTTGTCCTGATCGATCTTCATCGCCAGCATGGTCGGTGCGTTGGCCGACAGTTCGCTGCGCGATTGGGCGATGACCTGGTTCATCTGGCCGAGGATGTTCAGGCGCGCTTCCAGCGCCTGCTCCAGCGCCTGCTCCATGATCTCTTCGGTGATGCCCTGGATCTTGATGTCCATCTGCAGCGCGGTGACGCCTTTGGCGGTACCGGCTACCTTGAAGTCCATGTCGCCCAGGTGATCTTCGTCACCGAGGATGTCGGTCAGCACGGCGAATTTCTCACCTTCCAGCACCAGACCCATGGCGATACCGGCAACCGGTGCCTTCATTGGCACACCGGCGTCCATCAGCGCCAGGGAGGCGCCGCACACCGAAGCCATGGAGGAAGAACCGTTGGACTCGGTGATTTCCGACACCACGCGGATGGTGTACGGGAACTCGTCGGCGCTCGGCAGCATGGCGGCAACGCCACGACGGGCGAGACGACCGTGGCCGATTTCGCGGCGGCCAGTGGCGCCCATGCGACCACACTCACCGACCGAGTACGGCGGGAAGTTGTAGTGCAGCATGAAGGGGTCTTTCTTCTCGCCTTCGAGGGTGTCCAGCAGCTGTGCGTCGCGGGCGGTACCGAGGGTGGCAACGACCAGCGCCTGGGTTTCGCCACGGGTGAACAGCGCCGAACCGTGGGTCTTGTCCAGTACACCGACTTCGATGTTCAGGCCACGCACGGTGCGGGTGTCACGACCATCGATACGCGGTTTGCCGTTGACGATGTTCTCGCGCACGGTGCGGTATTCGATTTCGCCGAAGGCGTCTTTGACTTCACCGGCAGTAGGCTGACCTTCTTCGCCGGAGAACTTGGCCACGACCTGATCGCGCAGCTCGCCCAGACGCGCGTAGCGGTCCTGCTTGATGGTGATGGTGTAGGCCTGGGAAATCGCGTCACCGAACTCGCCACGGATGGCGTTCAGCAGTGCGGTGTTTTCCGGCTTCGGCTGCCAGTCCCAGGTCGGCTTGCCGGCTTCGGCAGCCAGCTCGGCGACAGCCTGGATGACCACCTGGAACTCCTCATGGGCAAACAGCACGGCACCCAGCATCTGGTCTTCGGTCAGCTCTTTGGCTTCCGATTCGACCATCAGCACGGCGTCCTTGGTGCCGGCCACGACCATGTCCAGGCTCGAAGCCTTGAGTTGCTCGTAGTTCGGGTTCAGCAGGTAGCCGGTTTCCGGATGGAAGGCGACGCGCGCGGCACCGATCGGGCCGTTGAACGGGATACCGGAGATGGCCAGGGCGGCCGAGGTACCGATCATCGCAGCGATATCCGGATCGGTCTTCTTGCTGGTGGAAACCACGGTGCAGATGACCTGCACTTCGTTCTGGAAACCTTCCGGGAACAGCGGGCGGATCGGACGGTCGATCAGACGCGAGGTCAGGGTTTCCTTCTCGGAAGGACGCGCTTCACGCTTGAAGAAACCACCCGGGATCTTGCCGGCAGCGTAGGTCTTTTCCTGGTAGTGCACGGACAGCGGGAAGAAGCCCTTGCTTGGGTCGGCAGTCTTGGCGCCGGTTACGGCGACCAGCACGCTGACGTCGTCGTCAACGGTGACCAGCACTGCGCCGGAGGCTTGACGGGCGATACGGCCAGTCTCGAGGGTAACGGTCGACTGACCGAACTGGAATTTCTTGATTACCGGGTTCACGGTGTTTTCCTTCTCTTTGTTGCCTTGGGGGAAATTGGAAAGAAGCGCGGGAGTCGGACCCGGTGCATCCCTCGAAAAGCCAAAAGCTGGAAGCCCAGCGCCACGAGGTGAGGATCACTCCCCACTCGCGACGCCGAACTCCCAGCTTCCAACTTGTGCAGCTCGCGTCTATTAACGACGCAGGCCCAGGCGACCGATCAGGGCGCTGTAACGACTGGTGTCTTTACCCTTCAGGTAGTCCAGCAGCTTACGACGCTGGTTAACCATACGGATCAGACCACGACGGCTGTGGTGATCCTTACCGTTGGCCTTGAAGTGGCCTTGCAGCTTGTTGATGTTGGCGGTCAGCAGGGCAACCTGCACTTCCGGGCTACCGGTATCGCCTTCAGCTTGCTTGTAGTCGTTAACGATCTGGGCTTTTTCTTCAACGCTGAGTGCCATGTTGGCTTCCTCTCATCTGGAAACTGCCGAAGCAGTCTCAATAGGCCGGGAATCGCTTCCCGTGTTTTAAAAAGAGGTATGACCGTGCCTACTAACAGCCACCCTCGCAGCACCTGATGACGACGTCGTCAGCATCAGGCTTTCAGCCATCTCGGCCGAACCGTTCGGTGCTATGCACCGGTATAAATCAATCGACGCGGGGCGATACGCCCATCGTCACTCACCTCACCGATGCCGATGAAGCGACCATTGTGATCCTGCACCCGCACCATGCCGAACTTCGGTGCTTCCGGCGCTCGCACCGGCTGCCCTTGCAACCAGTAGAACGCGCTGTGTTCGGAGAACTGCAGCAGCGGCCAGTCCTGCAAGCCGCTGTCGACCGGCTGCAGGAAGCGATCGAGCGCTTCGTTGCCACCTTCGGCATGCGCCGCTTCCAGCTCTTCCAGGGTCACGGTACGGCTCAGGTCGAACGGGCCGGCCTTGGTACGGCGCAACTCGGCGACATGTGCACCGCAGCCGAGCAACTGGCCGAGATCCTCGACCAGCGTACGAATATAGGTGCCTTTGCTGCAATCAACCGCCAGACGGGCCTGCTCGCCTTCGCAGGCCAGCAGTTCCAGGCGCGCAATAGTAACAGAACGCGCTTCGCGCTCCACTACTTCACCCGCACGGGCCAGCTTGTAGAGTGGCTGACCGTCCTTCTTCAACGCCGAGTACATCGGCGGTATCTGTTTGATTTCACCGCGAAAACGCGGCAGTAGTGCCTCGATTTCGGCTCGACCGACGGTCACCGGGCGCCGTTCGATAACATCGCCCTCGGCATCACCAGTGGTGGTGGTGACACCCAACTGAGCGACGGTCTCGTAGCCCTTGTCAGCATCAAGCAGATACTGGGAGAACTTGGTCGCCTCACCGAAACACAGCGGCAACACACCGGTGGCCAACGGGTCGAGGCTACCGGTGTGACCGGCCTTCTCGGCATTGAGCAGCCAACGCACCTTCTGCAGCGCGGCGTTGGAGGTGAAACCGTGCGGCTTGTCGAGCAGGATGATGCCGTCGACCTTGCGGCGAATACGTTTGACCTGCGCCACGCCTTACTCCTTGGAACCCGCGGTGTCGTCGTGCAGACGATCTTCCGCCACGGCACGCTCGATCAGTGCCGACAGGTGAGCACCGCGCTGGACGCTCTCGTCGTAGTGGAAGTGCAGCTGTGGCACGCTGCGCAGCTTCATCGCCTTGCCCAGCTGCATGCGCAGGAAACCGGCTGCGTCGTTGAGTACCTTGAGGCTCTCTTTGATCGCCTCGGCATCATCCTGCCCCATGACGGTGATGAAGACCTTGGCGTGACCGATATCACGACTGACGTCGACTGCGGTGATGGTCACCAGCCCCAGACGCGGATCCTTGACCTCACGCCGGATAAGCTGGGCCAGTTCGCGTTGCATCTGGTCGCCGATACGCTGGGTACGGCTGTAATCTTTGGCCATTTTCTACTTACCTTTACTTCGTCCGCTGTCTGTTCGCCAGCGGACTCAAAAGCGGCAAACGCCCGGCCGCGCGAATGCGGGGCCGGGCGTTGCGTGTTGCGACTCGCGATTACAGGCTGCGAGCCACCTGGACTTTCTCGAACACTTCGATCTTGTCGCCGACCTTGACGTCGTTGTAGCTCTTCACCGCGATACCGCACTCCATGCCGTTACGCACTTCGGCGACGTCGTCCTTGAAGCGACGCAGCGATTCCAGCTCACCTTCGAAGATCACCACGTCTTCACGCAGTACGCGGATCGGACGGTTACGGAAGACAGTGCCTTCGATGACCATGCAACCGGCAACCGCGCCAAACTTCGGCGAACGGAATACGTCACGCACTTCGGCGGTGCCCAGGATGTTCTCGCGAACATCGCTGCCGAGCATACCGGTGAGCGCCTTCTTGACGTCTTCGATGATGTCGTAGATGACGTTGTAGTAGCGCATGTCCAGGCCTTCGGCCTCGACGATCTTGCGCGCACCAGCGTCAGCACGGACGTTGAAGCCGAACAGCACGGCGTTGGAAGCCAGCGCCAGGTTGGCATCGGACTCGGTGATACCACCGACGCCGCCACCGACCACACGCACCTGCACTTCGTCGTTACCCAGGGTGCTGAGCGAGCCTTGCAGGGCTTCCAGAGAACCACGCACATCGGACTTGAGCACGATGTTGAGGGTTTTCTTCTCTTCCTGGCCCATGTTCTCGAAGATGTTTTCCAGCTTGCCGGCGTGAGCACGGGCCAGCTTGACCTCACGGAACTTGCCTTGACGGAACAGGGCAACTTCGCGGGCCTTCTTCTCGTCGGCGACCACGGTCATGTCGTCACCGGCATCCGGCGTACCATCGAGGCCGAGGATCTCGACCGGAATGGACGGACCGGCTTCCTTGATCGACTTGCCGTTCTCGTCAAGCATGGCACGCACGCGGCCATAGTTGACGCCGACCAGGACCATGTCGCCCTGACGCAGGGTACCGTCCTGAACCAGCACGGTGGCCACCGGGCCACGGCCCTTGTCCAGACGCGATTCGACCACCACACCACGACCCGGGGCCGACGGCGTGGCTTTCAGCTCGAGGACTTCAGCCTGCAGCAGTACGGCTTCGAGCAGTTCGTCGATACCGGTACCCATCTTGGCCGACACGTGCACGTAAGGTGCATCGCCGCCCCACTCTTCCGGGATCACGTCGAGAGCGGCAAGGCCGTTCTTGATGTTGTCCGGGTTGGCATCGGGCTTGTCGATCTTGTTCACCGCGACCACGATCGGCACGCCAGCCGCTTTCGCGTGCTGTACGGCTTCCTGGGTCTGCGGCATCACGCCGTCGTCAGCTGCAACGACCAGGATGACGATGTCGGTCGCCTTGGCACCACGCGCACGCATGGCAGTAAACGCAGCGTGACCGGGGGTGTCGAGGAAGGTGACCATGCCACGCTCGGTTTCCACGTGGTAAGCACCGATATGCTGGGTGATGCCACCCGCCTCACCGGAAGCCACCTTGGCGCGACGAATGTAGTCGAGCAGCGAGGTCTTACCGTGGTCGACGTGGCCCATTACGGTCACGACTGGAGCACGGGAGAAGGCTTCACCTTCGAACTTCAGCGACTCGGCCAGGGAATCTTCCAGGGCGGTATCGCTGACCAGCTTGACCTTGTGGCCCAACTCTTCGGCGATCAGCTGGGCAGTTTCCTGATCCAGCACCTGGTTGATGGTGGCCGGGGTGCCCATCTTGAACATGAACTTGATGACTTCGGCAGCCTTGACCGACATCTGCTGAGCCAGATCGCCCACCGTGATGGTTTCGCCAATGGCCACTTCACGCACCACCGGACCGGCCGGAGCCTGGAAGCCATGCTGGTTGCGCTTCTTCATCTTCGACTTGCCGCGGCCACCACGACGGAAACCGTCGCTTTCTTCATCGACGCTACGCGGAGCGACGCGCGGAGCCGGCGCCTTCTCCTTGGTAGCGGGGCGATGCTGGGTGTGCTTGCGATCGCGACGCTCATCTTCATCAGAGCGTGCCTTCTCGGGGCGACGCACTTCCTCTTTCTTGCGCTCGACTTCGACGACCGGAGCGGCAACCAGCGGCTCGCTGACAGGCGTCGGCGCAGCAACTGGTGCAGCGCCATCGGTCGCAGCAGCGGCAGGCTGACGCTTGGCTTCTTCGTCAGCCTTGCGCTTGGCTTCTTCTTCGGCCTTCAGGCGTTCAGCCTCGGCAGCGGCGCGCTGCGCTTCCAGCTCGCGCTGCTTCTCGGCTTCGATCTCTTCCGGGCTGCGCTTGACGAAGGTTTTCTTCTTGCGCACTTCAACACTGATGGTCTTACTGCCAGCAACGCGCAGGGTGCTGGTGGTCTTGCGCTGCAAGGTGATCTTGCGCGGCTCTTCGACCTTGTCGCCGTGACTGCTCTTGAGATGGGCCAGCAGGGCCTGTTTCTCACTATCGGTCACTACTTGTTCGGCACTGTCGTGGGACAGGCCAGCTTCACGCATCTGCTGCAGCAGGCGCTCAACCGGGGTGTCGACCACTGTGGCCAGTTCTTTAACCGTGACTTGCGTCATGCATCTTTCTCCTCGGCCGCAACCGCTTATTCGAACCAATGGGCTCGGGCGGCCATGATCAGCTTGCCGGCACGCTCTTCGTCGATGCCGTCGATGTCGAGCAGGTCGTCAATAGACTGCTCGGCCAGGTCTTCACGGGTAATCACGCCGCGCAGCGCAAGCTCTAGAGCCAGCGCCTTGTCCATGCCTTCCAGTTCCAGCAGATCATCTGCCGGATGGGCATCGGCCAACTTCTCCTCGTTGGCGATCGCCTTGGTCAGCAGACGATCCTTAGCCCGTGCACGCAGCTCATTGACGATCTCCTCGTCGAAGCCATCGATACTGAGCATTTCTTCCATGGGTACGTAGGCAATCTCTTCGAGACTGGTGAAACCCTCTTCGACCAGGACTTGAGCCAGTTCTTCGTCGACTTCCAGCTCGTCGATGAAGGACTGCATGATGTCGCCGGTTTCTGCCTGTTGCTTGGCCTGAATGTCCGCTTCGGTCATCACGTTCAGGGTCCAACCGGTCAACTGACTGGCAAGACGCACGTTCTGACCGCCACGACCAATGGCCTGGGCCAGGTTGTCTTCGCCAACGGCGATGTCCATGGCATGGGCATCTTCATCGACGATGATCGCAGCCACTTCAGCCGGCGACATGGCATTGATGACGAACTGCGCGGGGTTGTCGTCCCACAGCACGATATCGACGCGCTCACCGCCCAGCTCGCCGGAAACGGCCTGGACGCGCGAACCACGCATACCGATGCAGGCACCCTGCGGGTCGATACGCTTGTCCTTGGAGCGTACGGCGATCTTGGCGCGCGAACCCGGATCACGGGAGGCAGCCTTGACGTCGATCAGCCCTTCGGCGATTTCCGGTACTTCGATGCGGAATAGCTCGATCAGCATTTCCGGAGCGGTACGCGACAGGATCAGTTGCGGGCCGCGGTTCTCGGTACGAATTTCCTTGAGCAGAGCACGCAGACGCACACCCACGCGGAAAGTCTCGCGCGGGATGATGTCTTCACGGGCCAGCAGCGCCTCGGCGTTGTTGCCCAGGTCTACGATGACGTTGTCGCGGGTGACCTTCTTCACGGTGCCGGAGATGATCTCACCCAGGCGCTCGCGGTAGGCGTCTACCACCTGAGCACGCTCGGCCTCGCGCACTTTCTGCACGATGACCTGCTTGGCGGTTTGCGCGGCGATGCGACCGAACTCGATGGAATCGATCTTCTCTTCGAGCACGTCACCGATCTTGGCGTTGGCCTCAACGGCCTGCGGCATGTCCTCGGTCACCTGGTAGGCCGGGTCCTCGAACTCGGACTCATCGACCACGGTCCAGCGGCGGAAAGTTTCGTAGCTACCGTTCTGACGGTTGATCGACACACGCAGGTCGACTTCGTCCTCGAAACGTTTCTTGGTGGCGGTCGCCAGAGCCAGCTCCAGCGCCTCGAAAATCACGCCGGCCGGTACACCCTTTTCATTGGATACCGACTCAACAACCAGCAGTACTTCTTTGCTCATCGTACGCCTCGCCTTTCGCAATCCATTGGTTCTGCGCAGTCCGCTTCACGTTCACGCCATTGGCGCTATCTTCGTGAGCTGCCGCGCTACCTTCGCGCCATCTGTGTCGCTTGCGCTGCGCCGACAATCGACAGTCCAGCAGCGCCACAGAATCCGCATCTCAATCAAATCGGGGGATGATATTGGCCTTGTCGATCAGGTCGATCGGCAACAGATACTCGTGGTCATCCACCTGAACTACCACGTCCTGCTCCTCCACACCGCGAAGGAGGCCCTGGAAGTTACGACGCCCGTCGAAAGGCGAACGCAGCTTGATCTTCACCTGCTCACCGGCATGCGTCGCAAACTGTTCGAGGGTGAACAACGGACGATCCATGCCAGGAGAAGAAACTTCCAGTGTGTACTCCGAGGTAATCGGATCCTCGACATCGAGTACACCACTGAGCTGACGGCTGACGATTTCACAATCGTCGATCAGGATGCCATCGGCTTTATCGATATAGACACGCAGCAGCGAATGACGCCCCTGCGACAGGAACTCGATGCCCCAACATTGGTAACCGAGCGCCTCGATTACTGGGGCCAACAAGGCCTGCAACTGTTCTAGCTTGCTCGACACTTAACGGCCCTCGTGCATGCTGTGCAAATAAAAAATGGGCGAAACGCCCATCCCTTCAATCCGCCGTAAATACCAACGGACACTGTCTTTCAGCTAACAAAAAGCCCCTGAAAAGGGGCCTGCTGAAACTGGTTGCGGGGGCAGGATTTGAACCTACGACCTTCGGGTTATGAGCCCGACGAGCTACCAGACTGCTCCACCCCGCGTCAAAGCTGGGCCGGAATTATACGGCTACCCCCTGGCGAGGGTCAACCAAACACTCCAGCAACAAGAAAGCCCGCGAACTGCGGGCTTTCTTGAGTATGGTACCGAGGAGGGGACTCGAACCCCTACAGCCTATGGCCACTACCACCTCAAGGTAGCGTGTCTACCAATTCCACCACCTCGGCAAAACTGTTACTGCTCTGGAGCCTCCGGCACATCCGAAGCATCGGATGCTGGAGCTTGCTCTTCGAGCACCGGCACATCTTCGACAGCCGGTTTTTGTTGAACTTCCAGAACCGCTGGATCTGGCAGACCAACTTGAGTCAGTGCATCAGCTTTTTCTTTAGCAAAGAACGCTAAACCCAAGCTGGTAATGAAAAAAGCCGCGGCGAGTATACCAGTAAACTTACTCAGAAAGGTAGAGGAACCTTGGCTTCCGAATACAGTTGCCGAAGCACCCGAACCGAACGACGCACCTGCGTCAGCGCCTTTACCCTGCTGCAACAGCACCAGCACCACAATACCGATCGCACCCAGCAGGTGCAGAACAACAATGACTGTTTCCAGCATTCTTCAGTTTCCTGCAGCGCGACAGATCGCACCGAATTCATCCGCATTCAGAGAGGCGCCACCTACGAGCCCCCCATCGATATCCCGCATGCCGAACAACTCGGCAGCACTGGCGGCCTTCACACTGCCACCATAAAGAATTCTCAACCCACTCGCGACACCAGCATCGAGCAGCGCAACTTGCGCGCGAATCGCTGCGTGCACTTCCTGAGCCTGCTCGGGCGTGGCGGTCAACCCGGTACCAATGGCCCATACAGGCTCATAGGCCACTACGGCGTTTTTCAGCGCATCGACACCCAGCGCGTCGATCACTGCGGCCAACTGGCCACCCACCACACCCAGCGTTGTATTCGCTTCACGCTGCTCGCGGGTTTCACCCACACAGAGCACGGGAGTCAAACCTGCAGCCTGTACCGCTGCAAACTTGCGCACGACCACTTCGTCACTTTCACCCAGAATCAGGCGACGCTCCGAGTGACCAACCAGCACCAGCTCACAACCGCCGTCGACCAACTGACTAACCGCCAGCTCACCAGTCAAGGCGCCCTGCTCTACTTGTGCCGCACAATCCTGAGCCCCAACCCTCACTGCTTTACCCTTCAGGCCTTCGACGACCTGAGCGATATGCAGGCTGGAGGGAAACACCGCAACATCGACATCAGCAGGCAGTACCTGCTGACGTACACCTTCGATCAGCTCTGCGACGCTTGCGCGGGTACCGTGCATTTTCCAGTTACCAGCGACCAAGGGGCGACGCATGTTTTACCTCGTCGATCAAAGAGGGCGCAGATGTTACCCAAGAGCACCCTCGGTAGCAAGCGCAATCAAGCACAGACTTCGGCAACAATCTTAGCCAATTCATCGGCATAGCCGCGAACCGAGCTTTCCTCGTCACCTTCGACCATCACTCGCACCAGCGGCTCGGTGCCGGACTTGCGCAGCAGCACTCGTCCACGCCCAGCCATGCTCTCGGTCACCCGCGCGCAGGCTTCCCTCACCGAAGGATGCTCGAGCGGATCGACAGCACCGGAGAACCGCACATTGACCAGCACCTGCGGACACTTCTTCAGATCGCTGCGCGCATCAACCAGGCTCTGACCGCGGCGCTTGAGCGCCATCAACACTTGCAGGGCCGCAATAATCGCATCACCAGTCGTGGTGTGCTGGAAGCACACCAGGTGCCCGGAATTCTCGCCACCGAGCTGCCAGTTGCGCGCCAGCAATTCAGCGATCACATAACGATCACCGACATTGGCGCGAATGAATGGGATGTTGAGATCGGCCAGAGCCAGTTCCAGCCCGAGATTGCTCATCAGCGTGCCGACCACACCACCACGCAGCCGCCCACGCTCCTGCAGATCACGCGCAATGATGAACAGCAGTTCATCACCATCGACCACCGCACCATATTGGTCGACCATCAGCACACGATCAGCATCGCCATCGAAGGCGATACCCAGATCGGCCTGCTGCGCGACCACTTCAGCCTGCAGCGCAGCAATGTGCGTGGAACCGCAAGCATCATTGATATTGAGACCGTCGGGCTGCGCCGAAATGACCCGAACCTCCGCACCCAGCTCGCGAAATACACTCGGCGCGACCTTGTAGGCAGCGCCATGGGCGCAATCGATGACAATCTTCAGGCCCTTGAAGCTGGTGCCACTGGGCACGCTGCCCTTGCAGAACTCGATGTAGCGACCGGAAGCGTCATTGATCCGCGAAGCTTTGCCAATACCGGCAGATTCGACCACGGTCATCGGCTGATCGAGCAACTCTTCGATCATCGCCTCGACATCGTCCGGAAGCTTGGTGCCTTCGCTGGAAAAGAACTTGATGCCGTTATCGTCATGCGGATTGTGCGAAGCACTGATGACGATACCGGCATCGGCCTGGAAAGTGCGCGTCAGATAGGCAATGGCCGGAGTCGGCATCGGCCCGAGCAGTTGCACATCCGCACCCGCGGCAGCCAGTCCCGCCTCGAGGGCGGACTCGAACATGTAGCCAGAGATACGCGTGTCCTTACCAATCAGGATGCGGCACTTGCCCTGCTTGCGAAACGCCATGCCAGCCGCCCAACCGAGCTTGAGCATGAAATCCGGAGTAATGGGAAACTGGCCAACGCGACCACGAATACCGTCGGTGCCGAAGTACTTTCTAGCCATAACGCTTTCCTTGTTATTGCGCCGCTTCAACCGCAGCGATCATGCGCACCACGTCCACCGTTTCGGCGACATCATGCACACGCAAAATATGTGCGCCCTTGGTCAAGGCCAGAGCAGCCAATGCCAGACTACCGTAGAGGCGACCGCCAACCTCGTGACCGAGCACCTTGCCGATCATGCTCTTGCGTGAGACACCAACCAGCAAGGGCCGCCCCAACGCAGAGAGCTCACTCATGCGCTTGAACAGGGCGAGATTGTGCTCCAGGGTCTTGGCAAAACCAAAGCCCGGATCGAGCAGGATCCGCTCAGCGGGAATACCGGCTGTCGTGCAGACGGCCATGCGCTCGGCGAGAAAATCACGCACCTCAGCGACGATATCCGGATACTGCGGATCATCCTGCATGTTGCCGGGCTCGCCGCGCATATGCATCAGACATACAGGCAGACCAGTATCTGCCGCCGCATCCAGAGCACCATCACGCTGCAACGAACGCACATCATTGATCAGCCCCGCACCCAGCCTTGCACTTTCGCGCATGACTGCGGGCGTCGAGGTATCCACGGAAATGATCACGTCGAGCTGACGGGCGATGGCCTCGACCACTGGCGCAACCCGCTCCAGCTCTTCGGTCGGAGAAACGGCCCGAGCGCCCGGACGGGTGGACTCACCGCCGATATCGATCAGCGTCGCACCTGCGGCGACCATCTGCTCGGCGTGACGCAATGCAGCATCGCGCGCCGTAAAGCGCCCACCGTCGGAGAAAGAATCAGGGGTAACATTGAGTATGCCCATCACCTGCGGACGGGACAAATCAAGAAGCCGGCTACCACAGGGTAGCCGGCTCAGGTGTTGCGCTTGAGACATATGAAACCTTAGTGCTCGGCCGCCGGCCCACCAATGGGCTTTTCAGAACGATCTGGCTCGTCGACCTTGGCCTGCGGAGCACCGGAGTCACCGCCACCATCCCAGCCGCGCGGCTCACGAGGCTCGCGGCCATTCATGATGTCGTCGATCTGCTCGGCGTCGATGGTTTCGTACTTCATCAGCGCTTCGGCCATGGCATCGAGCTTGTCACGGTTCTCCACCAGCAGTTTCTTGGCCGTGGCGTAGCATTCATCGATGATACGACGCACTTCCTCGTCGATCTGCTTGGCAGTCTCGCCGGAAACGTTGCTGGCCTGGCTGCCCATGCTACGACCGAGGAAGACTTCACCCTCTTCTTCTGCATACATCAGCGGGCCCAGCTTCTCGGAAAGACCCCACTTGGTGACCATGTTCTTGGCCAACTGGGTGGCGCGCATGATGTCGTTCGAGGCGCCCGTGGTGACACCATCGAAGCCCAGGGTCATCTCTTCGGCGATACGACCACCGAACAACGAGCAGATCTGGCTGATCAGCGCGCGCTTGCTGAGGCTGTAACGATCTTCTTCCGGCAGGAACATGGTCACGCCCAGGGCACGACCACGCGGAATGATGGACACCTTATAGACCGGATCATGCTCGGGCACCAGGCGACCGACGATGGCGTGGCCCGCCTCGTGGAACGCGGTGTTGAGCTTCTCCTTGTCGGACATAACCATGGTCTTGCGCTCGGCGCCCATCATGATCTTGTCTTTGGCCAGCTCGAACTCCTTCATCTCCACCAGGCGCTTGCCAGCACGAGCGGCGAACAGAGAGGCTTCGTTGACCAGGTTGGCCAGATCGGCACCGGAGAAACCGGGGGTACCGCGCGCGATGACCGCCGGATTGACGTCGTCGCCCATCGGCACCTTGCGCATGTGCACCTTCAGAATCTGCTCGCGACCACGAATATCCGGCAGACCAACGACCACCTGGCGGTCGAAGCGGCCAGGACGCAGCAGCGCAGGGTCGAGAACATCCGGACGGTTGGTGGCAGCGATGACGATGATGCCGTCATTCATCTCGAAACCATCCATCTCCACCAGCAGCTGGTTGAGGGTCTGCTCACGCTCGTCGTGACCACCGCCCATGCCGGCGCCACGGTGGCGACCAACGGCGTCGATCTCGTCGATGAAGATGATGCACGGCGCGTGCTTCTTGGCCTGATCGAACATGTCGCGAACGCGGGAAGCACCAACGCCGACGAACATCTCGACGAAATCGGAACCGGAAATGGTGAAGAACGGCACTTTCGCCTCACCGGCCACGGCCTTGGCCAACAAGGTCTTGCCGGTACCCGGCGAGCCAACCATCAGTACGCCACGCGGGATGCGACCGCCCAGGCGCTGGAACTTGCCCGGATCGCGGAGGAATTCCACCAGTTCGCTGACTTCTTCCTTGGCCTCGTCGCAACCGGCGACATCGGCGAAGGTGGTCTTGACCTGATCTTCGGAGAGCAGACGCGCCTTGGACTTGCCGAAGCTCATCGGCCCGCCCTTGCCACCAGCACCGCCCTGCATCTGGCGCATGAAGAACATGAATACGGCGATGATCACCAGGATCGGGAAGCTGGCGACCAGCAACTGAGTCCAGATGCTCTGCTGCTCAGGCTGCTTGCCTTCGATGACCACGTTGTTGTCGATCAGGTCGCCAATCAGGCCGCCGTCCTGGATCGCCGGACGAATGGTCTTGAACCCCTCGCCATCGGTGCGCTTGCCGGTGATCACGTAACCATCGACGGTCACGCGCTCGACGCGCCCCTCCTTCACCTGCTCGATGAATTGCGAGTAGCTCAGGGTCTGCGGCTCGCTCGGACTGGAGAAGTTGTTCATCACGGTAACCAGCACCGCCGCAATGATTAGCCACAGGATCAGATTCTTTGCCATGTCGTTCAATTAGCTACCCTCTGAAGCAGGCCTCGTGGCGAAGCGGGCTTCCCATGACGACCAATGATATACCGACTAACTTACACCAAACGCCCGCGTCCCGCAGGCACCGTCTGTAACCCTTTATGAGGTTTCTGCGACTGAGACCGACAGGGCGGAAACCAGTTTCAACTCACATCCCGCGAAAGCCGCGCGCCAACAGATATTGCTCACGGGAGCGATCGCGCGAGGACAGCGGCTTACGCATCTGCACCTTGTCGAACGTCTCGCGCACCTGCTTGTGGTAGGCGTCGAAACCTTCACCCTGGAAAATCTTGATCAGAAAATCGCCACCTGGACGCAAGACACGCCCGGCCAGATCCAGCGCCAGCTCGCACAGATACATCGCACGTGCCTGATCGGCGGTTCTTACCCCACTCATATTGGGGGCCATATCGGAAATAACAAGATCCACCGGATTTTCGCCGATGGCCTCGAGAATCTGCGCGAAGACCGCGTCATCGGTGAAATCACCCTGAATGAAGGTGACATCGGGAATGCTGTCCATCTCCAGGATATCGGAGGCGATCAGACGCCCTTTGTCGCCGATCACTCGACTGGTGACCTGCGACCAGCCGCCTGGTGCGGCGCCGAGATCAACCACGGTCATCCCTGGGCGCAGGATGCGATCCTTCTCCTGGATTTCCAGCAACTTGTAGCTGGCGCGCGAACGATAGCCGTCCTTCTGCGCCATCTTCACGTATGGATCATCGAAATGTTCTTTCAGCCAACGCTGGCTGGTCTTGGAACGTGCCACTGAAACCTCTGACTCAACGGGTCATGAATAACTGCGCGGGCTCGGGTAAGATAGGCGCCGTTTTCCAGACCGAATTAGGTACTAACGATTATGCCGCTCACTCAAGAGCAGAAGAAACAATTCAAATCTATCGGCCACCACCTGAAACCTGTATTGATCGTGGCTGACAATGGTTTGACCGAGGGCGTGCTGGCCGAACTGGACCGCGCCCTGAACGATCACGAGCTGATCAAGGTACAGCTGCGCCTCACCGAACGCGAGGATCGCCAGGCCGCCATTGTAGCCCTGTGCGAAAACGGACGCGCTGAACTGGTCCAGTCGATTGGCAAGGTCGCCCTGCTCTATCGCAAGAACCCCAAGCCGAATCGCAACCTGTCCAACGTTATTCGTTACCAGGGTTGAGGCGCGTCCATCGCGATCAGAGGCAGGCATGGGCGTGCCCTGATCGCGAATGCATTCACGTCTGAAAGCGTCGTTAGCGCCTGACAGGCGCCCCAGGCACGGGCTGCAACACCAGCAACAGCCCACAAAATGCCATCACCAGATAGCTGAAGCGCAGCCAGTACTCGACCTCGGGCCAGTAGCGCAACACAGCGAAGTAGCTCAGGGCCATGGCCGCAACGGTCAGCAGTAGTTGCCCACGCATATCCCGCAGCAGACTCGACAGACCTTCACTGCGCAGCAAGGCAAAAGCCTGCAGCGCAACGCACACCGCTGTCAGACCGACCAGTAGCGGCACCAGCCGCGTGGCTATCTCCTGCACCAGCAGAGGCGCCAGACCGCTTTGGCCGATGGCCGGCAGAATGACGAACTGCAACAACCACAAGCCGCCCACCCAGAGGGTCTGGGCCAGCTGCCAACTGACGGCAGCCGCCCGAGACGGTTGTTGCGGTCTAGATATGACGGACTTCGACAATCTCGTACTCGATCAAGCCACTGGGGGTCTGTACCGCGACTACATCGCCCTCGCTCTTGCCGATCAGAGCACGGGCAATGGGTGAACCGACGGAGATCTTGCCCTGCTTGATGTCGGCTTCGTCCTCGCCAACGATCTGGTAGGTCACGCTTTCGTCAGTCTCGACGTTGGCAATCTCCACCGTGGTGCCGAAGATCACCTTGCCGGTGTGCTCGATGGTGGTGACATCGATGATCACCGCGTTCTGCAGACGACCTTCGATATCACGCACACGCGCTTCGACCATGCCCTGCTGCTCACGCGCGGCGTGGTACTCGGCGTTTTCCTTGAGATCACCCAGCTCGCGGGCTTCACCGATGTCCTGACTGAGTTTCGGGCGAACCACCTTGGTCAGGTGTGCCAGCTCTTCTTCCAGGGCGCGAGCACCCTGAACGGTCATTGGATATTTGATCATGCCTTGATTCCTGCATGCAGATCCTGCAGCCGGCGCACGGTCTTCTCGGGACCGAACTTGAGCGCTTCACAGACCGCCTGTCCCGCCGCGATGGTGGTGGTGCAGTAGATCTTGTGCTGCAGGGCGTTACGACGGATCGAGTAGGAGTCAGCGATGGACTGACGCCCCTCGGTGGTATTGATGATCAGGGTCACTTCGTCGTTCTTGATCATGTCGACGACATGCGGACGACCTTCGGTCACCTTGTTCACTCGACGAACTGGCAGACCAGCAGCCTCGATCACCTTGGCGGTACCGGCAGTGGCAACCACTTCAAAGCCCAGCGCGATCAGATCACGGGCGACCTGAACGGCTTCCGGCTTGTCATCTTCACGTACGCTGATGAAAGCGCAACCGGAGTTCGGCAGGATCTCGCTGGCGCCCAGCTGGGCCTTGGCGAAGGCTTCGCCGAAGGTATCACCGACACCCATGACTTCACCGGTGGACTTCATCTCCGGGCCGAGGATCGGGTCTACGCCTGGGAACTTGGCGAAGGGGAATACCGCTTCCTTGACGCTGAAGAACGGCGGGATGATTTCCTTGCTGTAACCGGCCTCGGCCAGGCTCTTGCCAGCCATGACACGCGCAGCCACCTTGGCCAGCGACTCACCGACGCACTTGGAGACGAACGGCACGGTACGCGAGGCGCGCGGGTTCACCTCGATGACATAGATGTCCTCGCCCTGCACGGCCATCTGCACGTTCATCAGACCGACCACGCCGAGTTCCAGGGCCATTTTCTTGACCTGGTCGCGGATCTCGTCCTGGATGTGCATCGGCAGCGAGTACGGCGGCAGCGAGCAGGCGGAGTCACCAGAGTGCACGCCGGCCTGTTCGATGTGCTGCATGATCGCGCCGATCACCACGGTCTCGCCGTCGCAAACCGCATCCACGTCCACTTCGATGGCGCAGTTGAGGAAGCGATCGAGCAGCACCGGGCTATCGTTGGAAACTTTCACCGCTTCGCGCATGTAGCGCTTGAGCTCTTCTTCCTGGTAGACGATTTCCATCGCCCGGCCGCCCAGCACGTAGGACGGACGCACGACCATCGGGTAACCGATGTTCTTCGACAGGGCCAGGGCTTCGTCTTCGCTACGCGCAGTGGCGTTGGCCGGCTGACGCAGGTTCAGGCGCTGCACCATCTGCTGGAAGCGCTCGCGGTCTTCGGCGCGGTCGATGGCCTCGGGGCTGGTGCCGATGATCGGCACGCCCGCTTCTTCCAGGGCGCGGCAGATCTTCAGCGGGGTCTGGCCGCCGTACTGGACGATGACGCCTTTCGGCTGCTCGACACGGACGATTTCCAGCACGTCTTCCAGGGTCACCGGCTCGAAGTACAGGCGATCGGAGGTGTCGTAGTCGGTGGAGACAGTTTCCGGGTTGCAGTTGACCATGATGGTCTCATAACCGTCTTCACGCATGGCCAGCGCGGCGTGTACGCAGCAGTAGTCGAACTCGATGCCCTGGCCGATACGGTTGGGGCCACCACCGAGGATCATGATCTTCTCGCGGCTCGACGGATTGGCCTCGCACTCTTCCTCGTAGGTCGAGTACATGTAGGCGGTGTCGGTGGCGAACTCGGCGGCGCAGGTGTCCACGCGCTTGTACACCGGCAGCACCTTGAGCTTGTGGCGATGGGCGCGCAGGCTCTTCTCGGACACACCCAGCAGTTTGGCCAGGCGCGCATCGGAGAAGCCCTTGCGCTTGAGCTTGAACATCAGGTCGCGATCAATGGCCGACAGACCGAGGGTCTGCACGGTGGCCTCATCCTTGATCAGATCTTCGATCTGCACCAGGAACCACTCGTCGATACGGGTCAGCTCGAACACTTCGGCGACGGTCTTGCCGGCGCGGAAGGCATCGGCCACGTACCAGATGCGGTCGGCACTGGGCACGGTCAGCTCGCGACGCAAAGTGCTTTCAGCCTCCGGATCGTTCAGGTCGAGCTTCGGATCGAAACCAGCAACGCCCACTTCCAGGCCGCGCAGGGCTTTCTGCATGGACTCCTGGAAGGTACGGCCGATGGCCATGACTTCGCCCACGGATTTCATCTGGGTGGTCAGGCGGGCGTCGGCTTTCGGGAATTTCTCGAAGGCGAAGCGCGGCACCTTGGTTACCACGTAGTCGATGGCCGGTTCGAACGACGCCGGGGTACGCCCGCCAGTGATGTCGTTGGACAGCTCATCGAGGGTGTAGCCGACAGCCAGCTTGGCGGCGATCTTGGCGATCGGGAAGCCAGTGGCCTTGGAGGCCAGAGCCGAGCTGCGCGATACGCGCGGGTTCATCTCGATGACGACCATGCGCCCGGTGTTCGGGCAGATACCGAACTGCACGTTGGAGCCGCCGGTTTCCACACCGATCTCGCGCAGTACCGCCAGCGAGGCGTTACGCAGGATCTGGTATTCCTTGTCGGTCAGGGTCTGAGCTGGTGCGACGGTGATCGAGTCACCGGTGTGCACGCCCATCGGATCGAAGTTCTCGATGGAGCAGACGATGATGCAGTTGTCCTTCTTGTCACGGACCACCTCCATCTCGTATTCCTTCCAGCCGATCAGCGACTCGTCGATCAGCAGTTCGCTGGTCGGCGACAGGTCGAGACCGCGAGCGCAGATTTCCTCGAACTCTTCACGGTTGTAGGCGATGCCGCCACCGGTACCGCCCATGGTGAAGGACGGACGGATGATGCAGGGGAAGCCAACCTTCTCCAGCACGCCGTACGCTTCTTCCATGTTGTGGGCGATGCCGGAAACCGGACAGGCCAGGCCGATGTCCTTCATCGCCTTGTCGAAGCGCGAACGGTCTTCGGCCTTGTCGATGGTGTCGGCATTGGCACCGATCATCTCGACGCCGAACTTCTCCAGCACGCCGTGCTTTTCCAGGTCCAGCGCGCAGTTCAGCGCGGTCTGGCCACCCATGGTCGGCAGCAGGGCGTCGGGGCGTTCCTTCTCGATGATCTTGGCCACGGTGGCCCACTTGATCGGCTCGATGTAGGTGGCGTCAGCCATGGCCGGGTCGGTCATGATGGTGGCCGGGTTGGAGTTCACCAAGATGACGCGGAAACCTTCTTCCTTCAGCGCCTTGCACGCCTGAGCGCCGGAGTAGTCGAACTCGCAGGCCTGACCGATGACGATGGGGCCGGCGCCGAGGATCAGGATACTTTTGATGTCTGTACGTTTTGGCATTTTCTTACTCTCGAATCCTTGGGTCAGTCGGCAGGCTTAGCGGCGCTTGGCCATGGCTTCGATGAAGCGGTCGAACAGTGGCGCCACGTCGTGCGGCCCTGGGCTCGCCTCGGGGTGCCCTTGGAAGCTGAAGGCGTCCTTGTCGGTGCGCTCGATGCCCTGCAGCGTGCCATCGAACAGCGACTTGTGGATCGCACGCAGGTTGCCCGGCAGGCTGCTTTCGTCCACAGCGAAACCGTGGTTTTGGCTGGTGATCATCACCACACCGCTGTCGAGATCCTGTACCGGATGGTTGGCACCGTGGTGGCCATGACCCATCTTCAGGGTCTTGGCGCCGGAGGCCAAAGCCAGCAACTGGTGGCCGAGGCAAATGCCGAATACCGGGATATCGGTTTCCAGAACGTCCTTGATCGCCTGGATCGCGTAGTCGCACGGCTCGGGATCGCCAGGACCGTTGGAGAGGAACACACCATCAGGATTGAGTGCCAGCACGTCGCTGGCCGGAGTTTGCGCCGGCACCACGGTCAGGCGGCAGCCACGCTCGACCAGCATGCGCAGGATGTTCAGCTTCACGCCGTAGTCATAGGCGACAACGTGATAAGGCAGCTCGCTGGCCGGGATTTCCGGGTGGCTGTCGTCCTTCAGATTCCAGGTGCTTTCGCGCCACTCGTAGCGCTCGGTGCAGCTGACTACCTTGGCCAGGTCCATGCCCTTGAGGCCCGGGAAGCTGCGAGCCAGCTCCAGTGCCTTCTCTTCTGTGGCGTCGTCACCGACCAGGATGCAGCCATTCTGCGAACCCTTTTCGCGCAGGATACGGGTCAGGCGGCGAGTATCGATACCGGCGATGGCGACGGTGCCGTTGGCTTTCAGGTAATCGTCCAGCGGTTGCTTGTCGCGCCAGTTGCTGGAAATCAGCGGCAGGTCACGAATGATCAGGCCAGCGGCCCAGACGCGGTTGGACTCGGCATCTTCCGGGGTGGTACCGGTATTGCCGATGTGCGGGTAAGTCAGGGTAACGATCTGCTGGGCATAGGATGGATCGGTAAGGATTTCCTGATAGCCGGTCATGGCGGTGTTGAACACCACCTCTCCGATCGTCTGGCCATCGGCCCCGATGGAATCGCCGCGAAAAATGCTGCCGTCAGCAAGGGCCAAAATGGCAGGTTTGGGGGCTGGCTTAGTCAAGAAGACCTCCGTCTCGATCAAGGCTTGAAGCAAACGCAGGTTGTAAAAAAGCGGGATGACGTGTGAAGGTCATCCCGCTTTTTTATTTGAGCCATTCTGCGTAACTTTTAGTGGACACACTAAAACAGGAAGCTTACAGGAAAACCCTTTTTCGGTCCACCCGATAAGACGCCTCAGTCACACATTCGCATCAACGCAGACCCAGCACGTCCTGCATGTCATACAGAGCAGCATCACGCCCCTGCAGCCACAGCGCCGAACGCACCGCGCCCTTGGCGAAGGTCATGCGGCTGGAGGCCTTGTGGGTGATCTCTACTCGCTCGCCATCGGCGGCGAACAGCACGGTGTGGTCACCCACCACGTCACCGGCACGCACGGTAGCGAAGCCGATGGTCTCGCGCTCACGGGCGCCGGTCTGACCTTCGCGGCCATATACGGCGACTTTCTGCAGATCACGTCCCAGCGCATCGGCCACCACTTCGCCCATGCGCAGTGCGGTACCGGACGGTGCGTCGACCTTGTGCCGATGGTGGGCTTCGATGATTTCGATGTCCACGTCGTCACCCAGCACGCGAGCAGCGGTATCCAGCAGTTTCAGGCACAGGTTGACGCCGACACTGAAGTTGGCGGCAAAGACGATGGGGATCTGCTTGGCCGCTTCGCTCAGTTGCTGTTTCTCTTCCACGGTGAAACCGGTGGTACCGATGACCATGGCCTTGCCCGCCTGGCGGCAGACTTCCAGGTTCTTCAGGGTCACCGACGGATGGGTGAAGTCGATCAGCACGTCAAAATCGTCGACCACTGCGGCCAGATCACCCGCCAGGGTCACGCCAATCTTGCCCAAGCCGACCAGTTCACCGGCATCGGCACCGATCAGGCTGCTGTCGGCGCGGTCGATGGCGGCGCTGAGCTTGGCGCCCTCGGCCTGACTCACGGCCTCGATCAGGGTTTTGCCCATACGCCCGGCGGCGCCCATCACTGCAATACGTTGCATACATCAGCTCCAAGCTGTCGCCCCGACATCACCGGGGCGCTTTGGGGTTAAACGTCGCCGAAGAAGCGCTTCACACCCTCAAACCAGCCACTGGCCTTGGGTGAGTGGGAATCGTCGCCCTGCAGCGACTTGCGAAACTCTTCGAGCAGTTCGCGCTGACGCTTGTTCAGGTTGACCGGCGTTTCCACCGCGACCCGGCACATCAGATCGCCAGCCGCACCGCCGCGCACCGGGGCCACGCCCTTGCCACGCAGACGGAACAGCTTGCCGGTCTGGGTACCTTCGGGGATCTTCAGCTTGACCCGGCCATCGAGGGTCGGCACTTCCAGTTCGCCACCCAGCGCCGCATCGGCAAAGCTGATCGGCACTTCGCAGTACAGATGCTTACCATCACGCTGGAAGATCGCATGTTCACGGACGTTGACCACCACGTAGAGGTCACCGGCCGGGCCGCCATGCGTACCGGCCTCGCCCTCGCCGGACAGGCGAATGCGGTCACCGGTATCGACACCTGGCGGCACCTTGACCGACAGTGTTTTGCTCTCTTCCACGCGACCCTGCCCGTGACAGCTGCCGCAAGGGTCAGTGATCATCTTGCCGCTGCCATGGCAGCGCGGGCAGGTCTGCTGCACGGAGAAGAAGCCCTGCTGCATGCGCACCTGACCGATGCCACCACAAGTGGTACAGGTGACCGGGCTGGTGCCCTTCTTGGCGCCTGAGCCATCGCAGGTCTTGCAGCCGACCAGGGTCGGCACGCGGATGGTCACGGTGGTACCGCGTACCGCTTCTTCCAGATCCAGCTCGAGGGTGTAGCGCAGATCCGAGCCGCGCTGGGCACCGCCACGCGAGCCGCCGCGAGCACCGCCGAAGAAGTCGCTGAACACATCACCGAAGATATCGGAGAAGTTGGCGCCGCCGAAACCAGCACCACCGCCGCCACCCATCTGCGGGTCGACCCCAGCGTGGCCGTATTGGTCGTAGGCCGAACGCTTGGCCGCGTCAGAAAGTACTTCGTAGGCCTCGTTGGCCTCCTTGAATTTCTCTTCGGCGTCTTTGTCGTCCGGGTTGCGGTCCGGGTGATATTTCATCGCCAGGCGCCGGTAGGCCTTCTTCAGCTCGGCTTCGCTAGCGCCGCGCTCGACCCCCAGGATCTCGTAATAATCACGTTTTGCCATAGTTGTGCTGCACTCTCAGATTCGTGAGTTCCAGATACGCCGACGCGGGAGAAGGCTCCCGCGCGGCGAATCCTGCCCGTCGCGAGCGACGGTGGAGCGTAAAGAAGAGGCGGCCCGCCGAGCAGGCCGCATCCCTTACTTGTTCTCCTTGACCTCTTCGAACTCAGCGTCGACCACGTCGTCACCGGCATCCTTGGCATCGCCAGCATCAGCCTGGGCGGCACCGCCCTGCGGCTGCTCGGCATACATCTTCTGCGCCAGCGGCGTGGTGGCTTCGGACAGTGCGTTCATCTTGGCCTCGATGGCGGCCTTGTCGTCGCCTTTCACGGCCACTTCCAATTCGCCAATGGCTTTCTCGATGGCCGCTTTCTCGTCGGCAGTCGCCTTGTCGCCCGCTTCGGTGAGCATCTTGCGGGTGGCGTGCACCAGCTGATCGCCCTGGTTACGTGCCGTGGCCAGCTCTTCGAACTTGCGGTCTTCCTCGGCGTTGGCCTCGGCGTCACGCACCATACGCTCGATTTCGTCATCGGACAGGCCGGAGTTGGCCTTGATCACGATGGACTGCTGCTTGCCGGTGGCCTTGTCCTTGGCGGACACGTGCAGGATGCCATTGGCGTCGATGTCGAAGGTCACTTCGATCTGCGGCACGCCACGCGGAGCCGGCGGAATCTCGGCCAGGTCGAACTTGCCCAGCGACTTGTTCTGTGCGGCCTGCTTGCGCTCACCCTGCAGCACGTGAATGGTCACGGCGCTCTGGTTGTCATCGGCAGTGGAGAACACCTGCGACTTCTTGGTCGGGATGGTGGTGTTCTTCTCGATCAGCGCAGTCATCACGCCACCCATGGTTTCGATACCCAGGGTCAGCGGGGACACATCCAGCAGCAGTACGTCCTTGACGTCACCGGCCAGAACGGCGCCCTGAATGGCAGCCCCCATGGCAACAGCCTCGTCCGGGTTGACGTCCTTGCGTGCTTCTCTGCCGAAGAACTCGGTCACCAGCTTCTGTACCAGCGGCATGCGGGTCTGACCGCCGACCAGAATCACGTCGTTGATCGAACCGACATCAACACCGGCATCCTTCAACGCGATACGGCAAGGCTCGATGGTGCGTTGCACCAGATCCTCGACCAGCGACTCCAGCTTGGAGCGGGAGATCTTCACGTTCAGGTGCTTCGGACCGGTGGCATCTGCGGTGATGTACGGCAGGTTGACGTCGGTCTGCTGGCTCGAGGACAGCTCGATCTTGGCCTTCTCGGCAGCTTCCTTGAGGCGCTGCATGGCCAGCGGATCGCCCTTGAGGTTCATGCCGGTTTCTTTCTTGAATTCGTCGACGAGGTAGTCGATCAGACGAATATCGAAGTCTTCACCACCGAGGAAAGTGTCACCGTTGGTGGCCAACACCTCGAACTGGTGCTCGCCATCAACTTCGGCGATCTCGATAACGGAAACGTCGAAGGTACCACCACCCAGGTCATAGACGATCACGGTGTGGTCGCCCTTGGCCTTGTCCATGCCATAGGCCAGCGCAGCCGCAGTCGGCTCGTTGATGATGCGCTTGACGTCCAGACCGGCGATGCGACCAGCATCCTTGGTGGCCTGACGCTGGCTGTCGTTGAAGTAGGCCGGAACGGTGATCACAGCTTCGGTGACTGTCTCGCCCAGGTAGTCCTCGGCGGTCTTCTTCATCTTCTTGAGAATTTCAGCCGAGATTTGCGGCGGCGCCATCTTCTGGCCGTTCACTTCAACCCAGGCGTCACCGTTGTCAGCCTTGGCGATCTTGTACGGCACCATCTGAATGTCTTTCTGCACGACTTCTTCGTCGAAACGACGACCGATCAGACGCTTCACCGCATACAGGGTGTTGTGCGGGTTGGTCACGGCCTGACGCTTGGCCGACTGTCCCACGAGGATTTCACCGTCGTTGGCATAAGCGATGATCGACGGCGTGGTACGAGCGCCTTCGGCGTTCTCGATTACCTTGACGTTGCCATTTTCCAGAATGGAGACACAGGAGTTGGTGGTCCCCAGGTCGATACCGATAATTTTGCCCATGAATGTTCTCCCGAAACTTTGATTTTTCCGTCGCCTCGTTTTTCAGGCGCCGGCAGCACTAAAACGCTTGACTTAAAAATGGGGTCGTTACTGCTGATTTCAAGCCTGCTCGTCGATACTCGGCGGCGGCGTGGTTGGTGCCTTGCTGACCACGACCATGGCCGGGCGCAGCAGGCGACCGTTGAGCAGATAGCCCTTCTGGAACACCTTGAGCACAGAATTCGGCTCGGCGTGAATGCTCTCTTCCATGGCCATGGCCTGGTGATGCTCCGGGTTGAACGGCGCACCATGCGGGTCGATGGCTTCCAGGTTGTAGCGAGCCAGGGTGTCGTGGAACAGCTTGAGGGTCAGTTGCATGCCCTCACGCACGGCCTTGATCGACACATCGTCAGGGCTGGACAGCTCCAGACCGCGCTCCAGACTGTCGATTACCGGCAGCAGATCGCCAGCGAACTTTTCCAGCGCAAATTTGTGTGCCTTCTCTACGTCCTGCTCCGCGCGACGACGCACGTTCTGCAGGTCGGCAGCCATGCGCAGCGACTGATCCTGTGCAGCGGCCAGTTGCTCTTCCAGCGTTTGCAGGCGAGCAGCCAGGTCGTCACCAGGCGCCACAGCTTCTGCCGCCTGCGCCTCGGGATTCTGCGTATCCAGGGTCTGTTCGTCAGCCATGCCTTTCTCCTCTCGAAAAAACTGGCGCGATACCGACTCGCGCTCCTGCCGCCTATATGGAGTCAATTCCACAGCTTTCAAGGGGCAATAGGGAGGATTGCCAGAGAAAGAAAAAACACTGTATAAATAACCAGACATCAATTCGGGAGCGTTCGCCATGCTGGTGCACCTGTCCATTCACAACTACGCCATCGTCGACCACCTGGATCTCGAGCTGGATGCCGGCATGAGCGCCATCAGCGGCGAGACCGGTGCCGGCAAGTCGATCATGCTCGACGCCCTCGGCCTGTGCCTGGGTGATCGCGCCGACAGCGGCGTGGTACGCCCAGGCGCAGACAAGGCTGACATTCTCGCCAGCTTCGACCTGGTGGACATTCCCGAAGCCCGCACCTGGCTCGCCGAACGGGATCTGGACAACGACGGCCCGTGCATCCTGCGCCGGGTGATCACCGCCGAAGGCCGCTCGCGCGGCTATATCAACGGCAGCCCCTGTCCGCAGGCCGACCTCAAGGCACTTGGCGAGCTGATCATCGATATCCACAGCCAGCACGAGCATCAGTCGCTGCTCAAGACCGACACCCATCGCCGCCTGCTCGATGAATACGCCGGCAGCCAGGACCTCGCGCGCCAGGTGCAACTCGCCGCGCAGCGCTGGAAGCAGACACGCAACGAGCTGGAGCGCATCTCCAGCCAGGGTGACGAACAGCGCGCCCGCCACCAGCTGCTCAGCTATCAACTGGAAGAGCTGGAAAATCTGGCGCTGGGCGACAACGAACTGGAACAGCTGGAACAGGAGCACAAGGCGCTGAGCAACGCTGAAGCGCTACTCGCGGCCTGTCGCCAGGTGCTCGATCTGTGCAGCGAGAGCGATGCCGGCAACGTGCTGTCCGCGCTGACCGCCAGCCTCAACCGCCTGGGCGCCTTTGGCGGCCAGGGCGGTGCCTTGAACGAAGCCAGCAACCTGCTGGCCAGTGCGCAGATCCAGGTCGAAGAAGCAGTCGGCGAGCTGAATCGCTTCCTCGATCACTTCGACGCCGACCCGGAGCGTCAACAGTTTCTCGAAGAGCGCCTGGACACCATCTACACCCTGGCACGCAAGCATCGCATCCAACCCACCGAGCTGGCCGCCTTGCAGCAACAGTTGTTCGAAGAGCTTGAAGGCCTGAATGCCGACGACCAGGCCAGTGAACGCCTGGCCGAAGAGCTGGCCGCCTATGAGCGCCATTACCAGGAGAAAGCCGCCGAACTCAGCACACTGCGCAGTAATGCTGCCGAGCGCCTTGCTGCTGCAGTAGAGCAGGAAATGCAGGCGCTGGGCATGCCTGGCGGCCGCTTCAACATCCAGCTCCAGGCCATGAGCAGCGAAGAACCACATGCCAGTGGCCTGGAAATGGTGGAGTTCCTGGTCAGCGCCAACCCCGGCCAGCCGCTACGCGGCCTGGCCAAGGTGGCCTCCGGTGGCGAGCTGTCACGTATCAGCCTGGCGATCCAGGTGATCACCGCGCAGACCTCGCGTGTACCGACCCTGGTATTCGACGAAGTGGACGTCGGTATCGGCGGCCCCACAGCAGAGGTGGTCGGCCAACTCCTGCGCCGCCTGGGCGAGCGCGGTCAGGTGCTATGCGTCACACACCTGCCGCAAGTCGCCGCGCAGGGCCATCAACATCTGTTCGTGCACAAGCGTCGCGGCGAAGATGCCACGTCTACCGCCGTGAGCAAGCTGGACGAGAGCGGCCGCGTCGAGGAAATAGCCCGCATGCTCGGTGGCGTCGACCTGACCGAGGAATCCCTGGCTCACGCGCGCAAGATGGTCACCAGCGCTCAGGCTGCCTGAAGCAGCCTAGCGCGGATGCAATCCGGAGGGCTCCCGGATTGCATCCGCGCCATGACAAAGCAAAAAGGCGACCCGAGGGTCGCCTTTCTGATTGCCGCAGAAGAATCAGCTCTTCTTGCGTACGTACAGCACCAGATTGTGGTCGACCAGCTCGAAACCGTGCTCCTTGACGATCTCCTTCTGGCGCTTCTCGATCTCGGCGTCGAAGAACTCGATCACCTCACCCGAGTCGACGCAGACCATATGGTCGTGATGGCCGCTGTCAGCCAACTCGAACACGGCATGGCCGCCATCGAAGTTGTGACGCACCACCAGGCCGGCCGCTTCGAACTGAGTCAGTACGCGGTATACGGTGGCCAGGCCAACGTCCTCGCCCGCCTCCATCAGAGCCTTGTAGACATCCTCCGCACTCATGTGGCGGTGCTCGGCGTTGTCGAGCATTTGCAGGATTTTGACTCGTGGCAGAGTCACCTTCAGTCCAGCTTTGCGCAGTTCGTTATTTTCAACCATGGTCTGCTTTCTCATGGATGCTGCTTCGCAGCACCCTTCAATACGGGTATGATCCGGGGTTCAAGTTGCCCAAGATAGTGGAAGTCACCCTCCGATGCAAAAAACCAAGCTCTTGCTGACCAGCCTGTCGCTGACCGGGCTCTTCGCACTCGCCGGTTGTTCATTCCCCGGGGTTTACAAGATCGACATTCAACAGGGCAATGTCGTGACACAGGACATGATAGACCAGCTACGCCCGGGAATGACCCGACGCCAAGTGCGGTTTATCATGGGCAACCCGTTGATCACCGACACCTTCCATGCCGATCGCTGGGATTATCTGTACAGCATCCAGCCTGGCGGCGGTCAGCGCCTGCAGGAACGCGTCAGCCTGGTATTCGACGGCAGCGACCAACTGGTTGGCCTGGCCGGCGACTTCATGCCCGGCGTCAGCCGTGACCAGGCAATCATGGGCGAAGGTAGCGACACCGACAGTGCGCAGCCGCAAGCCAAACCACAGGACGAAACCCCGCCGGCGCCTGGCTCGTTGCTGGAGCAGATTCAGCGTGAGGTGGATCAGGTCGAAACCGTTCCGGTTCCGACTCCCGAGCCGCTGGAAACCGATCCGCAGTAACACGCGGACACGAAAAAGCCCGGAGCGAATCCGGGCTTTTTCATATTTGCCGCCTAACGAGCTGACGGATTAGCTCGACTCCTCGCCTTCTTCCCTGGCCTTGGCTTTGGCCGCACGCTGCTTGCGCACTTCCTTCGGATCGGCGATCAGCGGCCGATAGATCTCGACACGCTCACCCTCCTCCAGCACTCGCTCTTCCGGCTTGCCTACCGCTTTGCCAAAAATGCCCAGCGGCGCCTGGCTCAGATCCAGCTCCGGAAAGAACTGCTGCATACCAGAACGCAGCGCGGCCTCGCGCACCGTGGTGCCGGCCGGTACGGACAGACGCAGGAGTTTCTGCCGTTCGGCAAAGGCATAGACCACTTCGATGGCGATACTGGGCTTATCCATATAGCTGCTTGGCTCGCTGGCAGAAGGCGTCGACCATGGTATTGGCCGCCTGATTGAACAGCGGGCCCAGCGTGGCACGCACCAGGGGCCCAGCATAGTCGAAGGTCAGGTCCAGGCTGATCTTGCAGGCCTTGTCGCCCAGCGCCTTGAACTCCCAGACGCCATGGAGACTGGTAAAAGGCCCTTCCTGCAGGTTCATCTCGATACGCTGCCCAGGCAGCAGCACGTTACGCGTGACGAAGCGCTGGCCGATGCTGCCCTTGGCCACCTCGAGGCTGGCCAGCATGTGCGTCTCGCTGACCTCCAACACCTCACTGGCGCGGCACCAAGGCAGAAATTTTGGGTAACCGGCCACGTCGTTGACGAGATCAAACAGTGCCTGCGCCGGGTACGGCAACAACGCCGAACGCTGGATTCGAGTAGCCATTTACTTGCTCAGCTCCGCAATGAACACGATCAGCACGCCGATTGGCGCCACGACGCGAATCAGCCAGAGGGCCAGATTGAACAGCAGCGGGCTTCTGATGGACAACTCTTCACGCACAGCATCACGGCTTAGCACCCAACCAGCGAACATGGCGAAAGACAGACCACCTAGCGGCAGCAGGATACGGCTGGTGAGGTAGTCGATGCTGTCGAAGAACGTCTTGCCGCCCTCGGCACCCCACTGCAACAGATGGAAACCGTCCTCGGCGAAGACGAAGAACTTGACCTCGGCCCACAGGTTGAACGACAGCACCGTGCCCATCCCCACGAGCCAGCACAGCAGCGCCAGCGCGGCGGTTACCTGCGCACGGCTGCGCCCGGTTTTTTCGACGAAGTAGGCCACGGCCGGCTCCAGCATGGAGATCGACGAACTCCATGCGGCAACAGCCACCAACACGAAGAAGATCAGCCCCATCACCTGACCGAAAGCGATGTTACCGAAGGCAATCGGCAGGGTGACGAACATCAGCCCCGGGCCACCGCCCGGCTCCAGGCCGGCGGCGAAGACGATAGGGAACAATGCCAGCCCCGCAGTCAGCGCCACCAGGGTATCGAGCAGACCGACGGTCAGCACCGTGGCGCCTATCGAGGCCTTCTTCGGCATGTAGGCGCCGTAGACCATGATCGAGCCCACGCCCACGCTCAGGGTAAAGAAGGCATGGCCCATGGCAGCCAGAATGCCGTCCTGCACCTTGCTCGGATCGAAATGGAAGAGGAAGTCGAAACCTTCACGGAAATGCCCGGTGGTGAAGCTATAGCCCAGCAGCACCAGCAACAACACGAACAGCAGCGGCATCATGATGCGCAGGCTGCGCTCCAACCCTGCTACCACCCCCTTGGCGATGACGAACGCAGTGATCAGCATGAACAGGCTGTGCCACAGGGTCAGTCGCCACGGATCGGAGGTCAGACCGCCGAACGCCGCACCTGCCCCATCGGCGCTGATGCCGGTGAAGTCGCCACGCCCCATGCCGATGATGTAATCCAGCGACCAACCGGCTACCACGCTGTAGAAGGACAGGATCAGTAGCGCAGCGACCATCCCCATTAGCGCAGCCAGCGACCAGTGCTTCGAGGCTCCGGCTTCGATCGCCAGGCTCTTCATCGCATTGACCGGACTCTGCCGACCGCGGCGGCCGATCAGGGTTTCCGCCAGCATGATCGGCACACCCACCAGGGCGATGCAGAACAGGTACATGACGACGAACGCACCGCCGCCGTAGACCCCGGTCATGTAGGGAAATTTCCAGATATTGCCGAGCCCGACAGCCGAGCCGGTCGCCGCCAGAATGAACACCCAGCGACTGGCCCAGGCACCATGAATCGAAACTTTGTCGCTCGCCATTGCGGCCAAGACCCCATACTGCGGGAAAAAAGATCGCGCATTGTCGGAGATTCGCGGCATGGGCTCAAGTTTGGCTCGGTAAAGCCCCATGGCGCAGGCGCGGACGACTCCCTATAATGCGCGCCCTATGGCTAAGCAAAAGAAACATCCCCAAGGCACCATCGCGCTGAACAAGAAGGCGCTGCATGACTATTTCATCGAACACAAGTTCGAGGCCGGCCTGGTGCTGTCCGGTTGGGAAGTGAAGAGTCTGCGTGCCGGCAAGGCACAGCTGGTCGACAGCTACGTGCTGCTCAAGGACGATGAGGCCTGGTTGATGGGCTGCCACATCACGCCACTGAAAACCGCCAGCACTCATGTCATCGCCGACCCGACCCGCACGCGCAAGCTGCTGCTGAACAAGCGCGAGCTGGAAAAGCTGTTCGGCTCCGTGCAGCAGAAGGGCTACACCGCCGTGGCGCTGTCGCTGTACTGGAAGCAGCACCTGGTCAAATGCGAAATTGCCCTGGCCAAGGGCAAGAAGGACTTCGACAAGCGCCACACCGAGAAGGAACGTGACGCCGATCGCGAAGTCCAGCGCGCCATGCGCAGCAAGGGCAAGGACGACTAAAAGCGGCGACAGGCTGCAAGGCAAAGCAATGCAGCCGGCGTAGGGCGGACTCAGGAGCGCAAGCGAACAGTCCGCCATGCCAGACCTGGCACCACAACATTCCGTTGGGACTCAACAGCGTATTGCTTCGCCAACGGATCGCCGCCAGTCACGCCCTGCTCCAGTACAGCCTGTAGCGCCTACAACCCCAGTCGGCGCTGCGCACGCGCCACGCGCTGGGCTTCCAACTGCACTTCCGACAGCACCTCCTGCACATAATCGATATGCTGATTGGAGAGCTCGCGGGCGTCTTCCGCGCGACCTTCGATGATTGCCTGGTACAGCGCGCGGTGCTGCCCGATCAGCATGTCGCGGGTCTCTTCGCGCTGGGCATACATGCCACCGATGTTGGTCACCACGTTGCGCTTGAGCAGGTCGAACAAACCCCGAATGGTGTGCAGCAGAACGGCGTTGTGGCTGGCCTCGGCAATCGCCAGGTGAAAACGCGCATCGGCCGCCCCCTCCTCGGCGCGAGTCACCTTACCGACTCGCGCGTAGCAATCCTGCAAGGCTTCGAACGCTTCGGTGAGGCGCTGCCGATCGATATCGGTGGCGCGCCTGGCCGCGTAGTAGGCGCAGGAGCCTTCCAGCGTGTGACGAAATTCCAGCAGATCGCGCTGGGCGTCTTCCTTGTGCTCCAGCAGTTGCAACAGCGGGTCGCTGAAGGTCGAGCCGAGTGATTCGGCGACATAGTTACCGCCGCCCTGGCGACTGACCAGCAGCCCCTTGGCCACCAGTTTCTGGATCGCCTCACGCAGGGACGGACGAGACACACCAAACTGCTCGGCCAGCGCACGTTCTGCAGGCAGCCTCTCACCGACACGCAAGGTGCCCTCGAGAATCATGGTTTCCAGTTGCGCGACAATGTCATCAGAGAGACGACGCTGTCGCACCTGACCTACTTCCATTACCCACATCTCCATTGGTTTGACCAGGCCGATGGCCTCACAGGGCAAGCCTATAGCGCCCTTCTTCGCTGAACAAGCAAGCACTCTACGACCAAAGTCTTAGCCTCTCGATTTGACAGTCTATTGAGCAACTTTTAACCTGAGCCCGCTACTTTGTAAATTGGTATTACCAATTTAGCCAACAAGAACAACAAACCATCGAGGTCACGCCATGACAGCCCTACGCGCTGCAAGCCTGTTCGATCACGCCTCATCCCTGCCGCGCCAGTTGTGCGCTCGTGTGGAGTAAGACCCAATGTCCAACGGAATTCTCGCCCTGCTGGCGTTCTCGCCGATTCTGCTCGCTGCCGTGCTGCTGATCGGTCTGCGCTGGCCGGCCAAACACGCCATGCCTCTGGTTTACCTGGTGACTGCTGCTGTAGGCCTGTTCGCCTGGGACATGACCTTCAACCGCGTCCTGGCTTCTACCCTGCAAGGCTTGCTGATCACCCTCGGCCTGCTGTGGATCATTTTCGGCGCCATCCTGCTGCTGAACACCCTCAAGCACTCCGGTGGCATTACCGCCATTCGTGCCGGCTTCACCACCATCAGCCCTGATCGCCGCATCCAGGCGATCATCATCGCCTGGTTGTTCGGCTGCTTCATCGAGGGTGCCTCGGGCTTCGGTACACCAGCCGCCATCGCGGCTCCGCTGCTTGTCGCCATCGGTTTTCCGGCCATGGCCGCGGTGTTGATGGGCATGCTGGTACAAAGCACACCGGTATCCTTCGGCGCCGTCGGCACGCCGATCATCGTCGGCCTCAATACCGGCCTGGATACCGCCACCATCGGTGCACAGCTGGTCGAACAGGGCTCTTCCTGGGCGCAGTTCCTGCAACTGATCACCAGTGAAGTGGCAATCATCCATGCCACCGTTGGCGTGGTCATGCCGGTCATCATGGCAATGATGCTGACCCGTTTCTTCGGCCAGGAGAAAAGCTGGAAAGCTGGCCTGGAGGTCATGCCGTTCGCGATTTTCGCCGGTCTGGCCTTCGTAGTGCCGTACGTCTTCACCGGAGTCTTCCTCGGTCCGGAATTCCCGTCGCTGCTGGGCGGCCTGATCGGCCTGGCCATCGTCACCAGCGCTGCCCGCTTCGGCTTCCTGGTACCGAAGAAAACCTGGGACTTCGCCCCGGCGGACAAATGGCCGAGCGAGTGGCTGGGCAGCGTCGAGATGAAACTGGACGAGCTGACTGCCAAACCGATGAGCGCACTGCGCGCCTGGCTGCCCTATGTGCTGGTCGGTGCCCTGCTGGTGATAAGCCGCGTGTTCCCGGAAGTCGGCAACGCGCTGAAGGCAGTGGTGGTGAACTTCCCCGACCTGCTCGGCGAAGTCGGCGTCAGCGCCAACTTCCAGCCGCTGTACCTGCCGGGTGGCATTCTGGTCGCCGTGGTCCTGGCCACCTTCTTCCTGCATGGCATGAAGGTACGTGACCTGGGCAAGGCGGTGAAAGAGTCGTCCAGCGTATTGCTCAGCGCCGGCTTCGTGTTGCTGTTCACCGTGCCGATGGTGCGCATTCTGATCAACTCCGGCGTCAATGGCGCCGAGCTGGCCAGCATGCCGATCCTCATGGCCCGCTGGGTGGCCGACAGCGTTGGCGGCATCTATCCGCTGCTGGCCCCGAGCATCGGTGCCCTGGGTGCCTTCATCGCCGGCTCCAACACCGTCAGCAACATGATGTTCAGCCAGTTCCAGTTCGGCGTGGCCAGCAGCCTGGGTATCTCCAGCGCGCTGATCGTCGCGGTCCAGGCCGTTGGTGCCGCCGCCGGCAACATGGTGGCGATCCATAACGTCGTCGCAGCTTCGGCTACCGTTGGCCTGCTCGGCCGCGAAGGCAGTACCCTGCGCAAGACCATCTGGCCGACGCTGTACTACCTGCTGTTCACCGGCATCATCGCGATGGTCGCGATCTATGTGCTGGGTGTCAGCGATCCGCTGATGCCCCACTGATCGACTGGTAGTGCCCGCCCCGACATCGTCGGGGCATTTGCCGTAAGGCTACGCTTCCCCTTTTCAGCAACAGGATGAGCCCATGATCATTTCTGCCTCGACCGACTATCGCGCCGCTGCTCAACGCAGGCTGCCGCCCTTCCTGTTCCATTACGCCGATGGCGGCGCCTACGCCGAGCACACGCTGCGCCGCAACGTCGCCGACCTGTCGGACATCGAACTGCGCCAGCGCGTGCTGAAGAATATGTCCGAACTGGACCTGTCCACCGAGCTGTTCGGCGAAAAGATGTCGATGCCGGTAGGCCTGGCGCCGGTTGGCCTGACCGGTATGTTCGCCCGCCGTGGCGAGGTGCAGGCAGCCAAGGCGGCAGCGGCCAAGGGCATTCCCTTCACCCTGTCCACCGTGTCGGTGTGCCCGATCGAGGAAGTGGCACCGGCCATCGACCGACCGATGTGGTTCCAGCTCTACGTGCTGAAAGACCGCGGTTTCATGAAGAACGCACTGGAGCGTGCCAAGGCCGCCGGCTGCTCGACCCTGGTGTTCACCGTCGACATGCCTGTGCCCGGCGCCCGCTACCGCGATGCCCACTCCGGCATGAGTGGCCCGAACGCGGCGCTGCGCCGCATGCTGCAGGCCATGACTCACCCGCAGTGGGCCTGGGACGTCGGCCTGATGGGCAAGCCGCATGACCTGGGCAACATCTCTGCCTACCGCGGCAACCCGACCGGCCTGGCCGACTACATCGGCTGGCTGGGCGCCAACTTCGACCCGTCGATCTCCTGGAAGGATCTGGAATGGATCCGCGACTTCTGGGACGGCCCGATGGTGATCAAGGGCATCCTCGACCCCGAAGACGCCCGCGACGCGGTAACTTTCGGCGCCGACGGCATCATCGTTTCCAACCACGGCGGTCGCCAGCTCGACGGCGTACTGTCCAGCGCCCGCGCCCTGCCGGCCATCGCCGACGCGGTCAAGGGCGAGCTGAAGATCCTCGCCGACTCCGGCATCCGCACCGGCCTCGACGTGGTGCGCATGCTCGCCCTTGGCGCCGATACCGTGCTGCTCGGCCGCGCCTTCCTCTATGCCCTGGCCGCAGCCGGTGGTGCTGGCGTGAGCAATCTGCTCGACCTGATCGAGAAGGAAATGCGCGTGGCCATGGTGCTGACAGGCGCCAAGTCCATCGCCGAAATCACTCCGGATCTGCTGGTAAAGGAGCGTTGAGCCAATGACTGCTGCCGCCTCCATCACCCGTGACGCCCTGCTGGCGCAGATGCGCCAGATCGTCGGCAGCAGCCATGTGCTGACCGACGAACAAGCCACACGGCGTTTCCGCAAGGGCCACCGTACGGGTGAAGGTAACGTGCTGGCGGTGGTGCGCCCAGGCTCCTTGCTGGAGCAGTGGCGCACTCTGCAGGCGGCGGTGGCGGCCGATCGCATCGTCATCATGCAGGCGGCCAATACCGGCCTGACCGGCGGCTCCACCCCCAACGGTGCCGATTACGACCGCGAGATCGTGTTGATCAGCACCCTGCGCATCACCGGCGTACAACTGATCAACGATGGCGAGCAGGTGGTGTGCCTGCCCGGCGCCACCCTGGATCGCCTGGAACAGGCATTGGCGCCGCTGAACCGCGAGCCGCATTCGGTGATCGGCTCGTCCTGCATCGGTGCCTCGGTGCTCGGCGGCATCTGCAACAACTCCGGCGGCGCCCTGGTGCGCCGTGGCCCGGCCTATACCGAGCTGGCGCTGTATGCACAGGTTAAAGATGACGGTTCGCTGGAACTGGTCAACCACCTGGGGATCGAGCTGGGCAACGATCCGGAGGAAATCCTCACCCGCCTGCAGAGCGGCGACTACACACCGCAGCAGGTGCGCAACGAAGAGACGGCAAAGGCCTCCGACGCGCGCTACGGCGAGCACGTGCGCGACGTCGATGCTGACACCCCGGCGCGCTTCAACGCCGACCCGTCGCGCCTGTTCGAAGCCTCCGGTTCGGCCGGCAAACTGTGCCTGTTCGCGGTGCGCCTGGACACCTTCCCGAAAGAGCCAAGCACGGTGTTCTATATCGGCAGCAACGACCCGCACGACCTCACCGAAGTGCGCCGCCACCTGCTGGCCGAACTGCCGCGCCTGCCGATTGCCGGGGAATACATCCACCGCACCGCCTTCGACATCGGCGAGAAATACGGCAAGGACACCTTTCTGGTGATCGACAAGTTCGGTACGTCCAAGGTGCCGGCTGCCTTCGCCATGAAGAGCCGGGTGGACGGTTTCTTCGAGCGCTTCGGCCTGCGTGGCGTGACCGACAAGGTGATCCAGGCCCTGATGAACCTGCTGCCCAGCCACCTGCCGGTGCGCATGCGCGAGTACCGTGACCGTTTTGAGCATCACCTGCTGGTGCGTGTATCCAACGACACGCTGGAACAGACGCGCAGCTTCCTCAGCGAGTATTTCACCGGCAGTGACAGCGGCGCCTATTTCGAGTGCGATGCCGATGAGGGACGAAAGGCCTTCCTGCATCGCTTCGCCGTGGCCGGTGCCGCGATCCGCTACCGCGAGTCGCACCGCAGCAGCGTCGAGGACATCCTCGCCCTGGACATCGCCCTGCGCCGCAACGACCGCGACTGGGTCGAGACGCTGCCGCAGGAGATGGAAGAGCAGATCATCCACAAGCTCTACTACGGGCATTTCTTCTGCCACGTGTTCCATCAGGACTATATCGTCAAGAAGGGTAATGACCCGCTCGCCATGGAACATGCCATGTGGAAGCTGCTGGACGAACGCCGCGCCGAGTACCCGGCCGAGCACAACGTTGGCCATCTCTATGTGGCCAAGCCGGCACTGGCGGGGTTCTACCGCGAACTCGACCCGACCAATACCTTCAACCCCGGCATCGGCCATACCTCGAAGAAGAAGCATTGGGGTGGTTGTTGCTAGGACGCTGAAGCCGCTATTACGGATGTGGGAGGCGCTTCAGCGGCGACGTTCGCGGCTGAAGCCCCTCCCACAATAGCTCCGCTGCACCGTAGCCCGGATGCAATCCGGGAAAATCTGACGCCGACTCCCCGGATTTCATCCGGGCTACAAAAGCAAAGGCCCGCCAATTTGGCGGGCCTTTATGCTGACGCGGCAACCGATCAGGCGAAGACGATCTCCTCGCCATCGACCTTGGCATGCACCATCGCGCCCGGGGCGAAATCGCCGGCGAGTATCTGCTGCGCCAGCGGGTTCTCGATCCAGCGCTGGATCGCGCGCTTGAGTGGACGCGCGCCGTACACCGGGTCGTAACCGACGGCGATCAGCTTGTCGAGCGCCTCCGGGGTCAGCTCCAGGCTCAGCTCACGCTCGGCCAGACGACCACGCAGACGCTGCAACTGGATCTCGGCGATACCGGCGATCTGTTCACGGCCCAGCGGCTCGAACACCACCACCTCGTCGATACGGTTGATGAACTCGGGACGGAAGTGGCTGCTCACCGCATCCATCACTGCCGCGCGCTGCGCTTCCTTGTCGCCCACCAGCTCCTGGATCTGCGCCGAGCCAAGGTTGGAAGTCATGACTATCACGGTGTTCTTGAAGTCCACGGTGCGGCCATGGCTGTCGGTCAGACGGCCGTCCTCGAGCACCTGCAGCAGCACGTTGAACACGTCCGGGTGGGCCTTCTCCACCTCGTCCATCAGCACCACCGAGTAGGGCTTGCGACGCACCGCCTCGGTCAGGTAACCGCCCTCTTCATAACCGACATAGCCTGGCGGCGCGCCGATCAGGCGAGCGACGCTGTGCTTCTCCATGAACTCGGACATGTCGATGCGCACCAGCGCCTCCTCGGTATCGAAGAGGAACTCGGCCAGCGCCTTGCACAGCTCGGTCTTGCCCACCCCGGTCGGGCCGAGGAAGAGGAACGAGCCGCTCGGCCGGTTCGGATCAGCCAATCCTGCACGGGAGCGGCGCACGGCGTTGGAAACAGCGACCACCGCTTCGTCCTGGCCGATCACCCGCTGGTGCAACAAGCCTTCCATTTTCAGCAGTTTCTCGCGCTCGCCTTCGAGCATCTTGCTCACCGGAATACCCGTCCACTTGGAAACGACTTCGGCGATCTCCTCGTCGGTGACCTTGCTGCGCAACAATTGGTTCTCAGCCTTGCCGTGCTGGTCGACCATCTGCAGGCTGCGCTCCAGATCCGGAATGATGCCGTACTGCAGTTCGGCCATACGTTGCAGGTCAGACTTACGCCGCGCAGCCTCGAGATCGGCCTTGGCCTGCTCGATTTTCTGCTGAATCTGTGCCGAACCCTGTACCTCAGCCTTCTCCGACTTCCAGATTTCCTCCAGGTCGGCGTATTCCTTCTCCAGGCGGGCGATATCTTCCTTGAGCTTTTCCAGACGCTTGAGGGCCGCGTCGTCGTCTTCCTTTTTCAGCGCTTCGCGTTCGATCTTCAGCTGGATCAGGCGGCGATCCAGGCGGTCCAATTCTTCCGGCTTGGAGTCGATCTCCATGCGGATGCGGCTGGCGGCCTCGTCTATCAGGTCGATGGCCTTGTCCGGCAACTGGCGGTCGGTGATGTAGCGATGGCTGAGCTTGGCCGCGGCGATGATCGCGCCGTCGGTGATGGTCACGCCGTGGTGCACCTCGTAGCGTTCCTTGAGGCCACGCAGGATAGCGATGGTGTCCTCCTCGCTCGGCTCGTCCACCAGCACCTTCTGGAAGCGGCGCTCCAGTGCGGCGTCCTTCTCGATGAACTGGCGATACTCGTCCAGCGTGGTGGCACCGACGCAGTGCAGTTCACCACGGGCCAGGGCCGGTTTGAGCATGTTGCCGGCATCCATGGCGCCCTCGGCCTTGCCGGCACCGACCATGGTGTGCAGCTCGTCGATAAACAGGATGATGCGCCCTTCCTGCTTGGAGAGTTCGTTGAGCACCGCCTTCAGGCGCTCCTCGAACTCGCCGCGGAACTTGGCGCCAGCGATCAGCGAGCCCATGTCCAGCGACAGCAGACGCTTGTCTTTCAGGCCGTCGGGCACTTCACCATTGATGATGCGCTGGGCCAGGCCTTCGGCAATGGCCGTCTTGCCCACACCGGGCTCGCCGATCAGCACCGGGTTGTTCTTGGTGCGGCGCTGCAGCACCTGGATGGTGCGACGAATCTCGTCGTCACGGCCGATCACCGGGTCGAGCTTGCCCTCTTCGGCACGCTTGGTCAGGTCGACGGTGTACTTGTCCAGCGCCTGGCGCGACTCCTCGACGTTGGGGTCGTTGACCGCCTGGCCGCCGCGCAGGTTGGCGATGGCATTTTCCAGGGCCTTCTTCGACACGCCCTGGCCGAGCAGCAGCTTGCCCAGCTTGGTGTTCTCGTCCATGGCGGCAAGCAGCACCAGCTCGCTGGAAATGAACTGGTCACCGCGTTGCTGTGACAGACGGTCGGCCTGGTTGAGCAGACGCGCCAGATCTTGCGACAAGTTGATGTCGCCAGTGGGATTCTGCAGCTTGCCGAGCTGATCCAGCTCGCGGGTCAGGCCCTGGCGCAGGTTGTTGATATCGAAGCCGACCTGCATCAGCAGCGGCTTGATCGAGCCGCCCTGTTGCTCGAGCAGCGCCTGCATCAGGTGCAGCGGCTCGATAGCGGCGTGGTCCATGCCCACCGCCAGGGATTGGGCATCGGAGAGTGCAAGTTGCAGCTTGCTGGTCAAACGATCGATACGCATATATGTCCTTCCTCCAGAGTGGCGAGCCGGGACAACATCCCCGAAAAAAGAAACTCGCTGAGATGCAGACTAGATAAGGACGATTACGCCGTATTCAAGACGTGACGACTTGATCCAGATCAGCGCCAGATCACCTGCTGCTCCAGCGGAAAGCGCAGGCGCGGGTTGTAGACGCCCTTCTCGCCCTGGCACCCGACGGCCAGCAGCATGATGGGGATGGCCTGACGCGGGATCTCCAGCACACGACGCAGGCGCGGCTCGTCGAAGCCTTCCATCGGACAGGTGGCATAGCCATGGCTCTGGAAGGCCAGCATCAGATTCTCCGCTGCCAGCGCCGTCGACTTAACCGCCCACAATCGCATGTCGGCCTTGCTGTTGGGCTTGCGCATCAAGGGTTTGCGCACACCCATCAGTCGCACCAGCTGACGCTTGAACAAACCCAGCAAGCCCAGCGGCCCCTGGTTGTACTGGAACGGCGCGGTCTTGCTGTAGAAACTGCGGATGCGCGCCGGCACCTCGGCCTCCGGCCAGTAATCGATGACGTTGCGGCAGGCCTGACGCCAGGTGTCCGGGCGCGCCAGCACGGCGATGATCAAAGGTGCACGGGCGGCGTTCTGGCTCATGCATACCGGGTGCAACTGCGCCAGCAGCGCCGGATCGCGAATCACCTGAAAACTCCAGGGCTGCAGGTTGCAGGAGTTTGGCGCCAGCACGGCCAGCTCCAGGCAATCGCGAATCACCGCGTCCGGCACCGGTTCGGGGGTGAAGCGGCGTACCGCGCGGCGACTTTCGATCAGCGCGCGCAGTTCGGCCGGCGAAGCCATGGCGGGTGTTTGCTCGTTGAGAAAGCTGGTCATGGGCGCACTCCTCGGCAGTCGCCCGATTAAGCAGCCGGGCGACTTTGCGAACAAGAGGATGGGAGGAAATGGCCGTGGATTTGGCTGATCAGCCTCACCTGCGCCTCTGATCGAGGACGCAGGAGCCAAGACCTAGAGGCCGAGCGCTTTCTCGATGGACTGGATCAGTGCAGGATCATCCGGCGTGGTGCGCGGCGAGAATCGCGCCAGCACGCGGCCATCCTGGCCGACCAGAAACTTCTCGAAGTTCCAGGTGATATCGCCCGGAAACTCGGCGCCCTCGCCCGCCAGCAGGCGATACAGCGGGTGCCGACCTGGGCCATTGACCTCCAGCTTGCTGCCCAGCGGGAAGGTCACGCCATAGTTGAGGCTGCAGAACGAGCGGATCTCGTCCTCGCTGCCCGGCTCCTGACCGGCAAACTGGTTGCAGGGCACGCCGAGCACGGTAAAGCCATTGCCCTTGTACTGCTGATAGAGCTTTTCCAGCCCCGCGTACTGAGGCGTCAGGCCGCACTTGGAGGCGACGTTCACCACCAGCACCACCTGGCCCTTGTAGGGCGCCAGCGGCAGTTCCTGGCCATCCAGCGCGCGTAGATTGAGATCGTGAAAGGCACTCATGACGAACTTCCTCAGCGAATTCAGTGCAGCGGGCGCAAGGCCCTGTAATCCTCGAGGCAGCTGCGTTTGGGCAAGCCGCCATGCATAAAAAAGGCGCCCTAAGGCGCCTTTATCGCAAGCTTGAGCTTAGCAGCGGTTGAACCAGTGAGAACGACCGCAAGTCGCCTGACAGGCAACTTAGTGGTGGTGACCACCTTCGCCATGGATATGACCATGAGCCACTTCTTCTTCGCTGGCGTCACGCACGTTAACGACCTTGACCTTGAAGTTCAGGCGCTGACCGGCCAGCGGGTGATTACCGTCGACGGTCACGTCGTCACCGTCGATATCGCGGATGGTAACGATCTGCATGCTGCCGTCCGGGCCCGAAGCGTGGAACTGCATGCCCACTTCCAGGGTGTCGACGCCTTCGAACATGGCGCGGCTCAGAGTCGCGACCAGCTCGGCGCTGTATTCGCCGTAGGCTTCTTCCGGCTCGACGGAAACGTCCAGCTCATCGCCAACCTGCTTGCCAACCAGGGCCTTCTCGAGACCGGCGATGATATTGCCGGCACCATGCAGATACACCAGCGGCGCGCCGCCACTGGAGCTGTCGATCACCTCACCGGCATCGTTGGTCAGGGTATAGTCGATGGAGACGGCCTTGTTGGCGGCGATCAGCATGGGGAGACCTTTTGCGAAAGATAAATGAACGGGCAAGTTTAACCAACGCCAGCCTGGATTGCGACCCGAGCCCGGACAAACGGGCCGTGCGTATCGTTGATTTTCGTCAGGACGACGACGGCGACTGGGTGGCAGTCTTGTCTTGCGGCCATACTCAGCATGTACGCCACCGACCACCCTGGCAGAATCGGCCCTGGGTACTCGATCCCGAGCAGCGCCAAGTCAGGCTGGGAAGCCTCTTCCCCTGTGGCTGGTGCGCCATGGATCGGTCGCACGATGAATCCAAGGAAGTCTAAATGTCTGCACGCAACATTCTGGTGATCAACTGCGGCAGCTCGTCGATCAAGTTCGCGTTGGTCAACGAAACGCAGGAAACCTTCATGCTCAGCGGCCTGGCCGAGCGTCTTGGTAGCCCCGAGGCGGTGCTGCACTGGCAACAAGGCGAACAAAAGGACAGCCTGGTCCTGCCGGGCGCTGACCACCGCCTGGCCCTGTCTCATCTTCTCCCTGTGGTACAGCAGGCCGCAGCCGGTGAGCTGCACGGCATCGGCCACCGCGTGGTGCATGGCGGCGAGCACTTCTCCGGCGCCTCTCGTCTGGACGCCACCAGCCTGCAAGCGATCCGCCAGGTCGCGCCGCTGGCCCCGCTGCATAACCCGGCCAATCTGCAGGGTATCGAGGCGGCGATGAAGCTGTTCCCGGAGCTGGTCCAGGTGGCGGTGTTCGATACCGCCTTTCATCAAAGCCTGCCCGAGCACGCCTACCGCTATGCCGTGCCGCAGGCGCTCTACGCCGAACACGGCGTGCGCCGCTATGGCTTCCACGGCACCAGCCATCGCTACGTCAGCCAGAAGGCCGCACAGATGGCCGGCCTACCGGCGGAGGCCAGCAGCTGGCTGGTGGCGCACCTGGGCAACGGTTGCTCGACCTGCGCCGTGGAAAACGGCCACAGCCGCGACACCAGTATGGGCCTGACGCCGCTGGAAGGGCTGGTGATGGGCACACGCAGCGGCGATGTCGACCCCAACCTGCACAGCCATCTGGCGCGCACCCTGGGCTGGAGCCTGGAGCAGATCGACAGCATGCTCAACAAGGACAGCGGCCTGCTCGGCCTGTCCGGCCTGTCCAACGACATGCGCACCCTGGAGCAGGCCCGCGAACAGGGTCATGACGGCGCCACCCTGGCCATCGAGGTGTTCTGCTATCGCCTGGCCAAGTCGCTGGCGGCGATGAGCTGCGCACTGCGCCGCCTCGACGGGCTGATCTTCACCGGCGGTATCGGCGAAAACTCGGCGCTGATCCGCAGCAAGACCGTGAACCATCTCAGCCTGCTCGGGCTGCAGCTGGATGCCCAGGCCAACGCCCGCTGCGTGCGCGGCGTCGCCGGTGCCATTCACGCCGACGGTCACCCGCGCGTGCTGGTAGTACCCACCAATGAAGAGCGGCAGATCGCCCTCGATACCCTTGCCCTGCTCGACTGAGGCTATTTCATGCATACCTTCTTCATCGCCCCCACCGGTTTCGGTGTCGGCCTCACCTCCATCAGCCTCGGCCTGGTCGGCGCGCTCGAACGCAGCGGCCTCAAGGTCGGCTTCTTCAAGCCCATCGCCCAGCCCCATGCCGGCGACCTCGGCCCGGAGCGCTCCAGCGAGCTGATCGCCCGCACCCACGGTCTGAACTCGCCCAAGCCGCTGCCGCTCAGCCATGTCGAGCGCATGCTCGGCGATGGCCAACTGGATGAACTGCTGGAAGAGATCATCAGCCTCTATCAGCAGGCCGCCGCCGACAAGGACGTGGTCATCGTCGAAGGCATGGTACCGACGCGCCACGCCAGCTACGCCGCCCGGGTCAATTTCCATCTGGCCAAGAGCCTGGATGCCGACGTGATCCTGGTCAGCGCCCCGGAAGACGAGAACCTCACCGAACTGTCCGACCGCATCGAAATCCAGGCGCAGCTGTTCGGCGGGCCGAAGGACCCGAAGGTGCTCGGCGTGATTCTCAACAAGGTGCGCAGCGAAGATGGCATCACCGCCTTTGCCGAGCGCCTGCTGGAATTTTCACCACTGCTCAAGAGCCAGGACTTCCGCCTGCTCGGCTGCATTCCCTGGCAGGACGAACTGAACGCGCCGCGCACCAAGGACATCGCCGAGCTGCTCGGCGCGCGTATCCTCAACGCTGGCGATTACGAGCAGCGACGCATGCTCAAGATCGTGCTCTGCGCCCGTGCGGTGGCCAACAGCGTGCAGTTGCTCAAGCCCGGCACCCTGGTGGTGACGCCGGGTGACCGCGACGACATCATCCTTTCCGCCAGCCTGGCGGCGATGAATGGCGTACCGCTGGCCGGGCTGCTGCTGTGCAGCGATTTCGCCCCCGACCCACGCATCATGGAGCTGTGCCAGGGCGCCCTGGCCAGTGGCCTGCCGGTGATGACCGTGAGCACCGGCTCCTACGATACCGCCACCAACCTCAACCGCCTGAACAAGGAAATCCCCCTGGATGACCGCGAGCGCGCGGAGAAGGTCTCCGACTTCGTTGCTGGGCATATCGATCATGACTGGTTGAGCGCGCGCTGCGGCACGCCGCGGGAGCTGCGCCTGTCACCCCCGGCCTTCCGCTACCAACTGGTGCAACGCGCCAAGGCCGCTGCCAAGCGCATCGTCCTGCCCGAGGGCAGCGAGCCACGCACCGTTCAGGCCGCTGCCATCTGTCAGGCGCGCGGCATTGCCCGCTGCGTGCTGCTGGCCAAGCCGGAAGACGTGCAGGCTGTCGCCCGAGCACAGGGTATCGAGCTACCGGAAGGCCTGGAAATTCTCGACCCGGACCTGATTCGCGGTCGCTATGTCGAGCCGATGGTCGAACTGCGCAAGGGCAAGGGCCTCAACGCGCCGATGGCCGAGGCGCAGCTGGAGGACACCGTGGTGCTCGGCACCATGATGCTGGCACTGGACGAAGTGGACGGCCTGGTGTCTGGCGCCATTCACACCACCGCCAACACCATTCGCCCGGCGCTGCAGCTGATCAAGACTGCGCCGGGTTACAACCTGGTGTCATCGGTGTTCTTCATGCTGCTGCCGGATCAGGTGCTGGTCTATGGCGACTGCGCGGTGAACCCGGACCCCAACGCAGAGCAACTGGCGGAAATCGCTCTGCAGAGCGCCGCCTCGGCGCAGGCCTTCGGCATTCCGCCGCGGGTGGCCATGCTCAGCTACTCCACTGGTGATTCCGGCAGCGGCGAGGAGGTGGAAAAGGTACGGGCCGCGACCCGCCTGGCTCGCGAAAAACGCCCGGACCTGCTGCTCGACGGCCCGCTGCAGTACGACGCTGCAGCCATCGAGAGCGTCGGCCGGCAGAAGGCGCCGAACAGCCCGGTAGCCGGTCGCGCCACGGTGTTCGTGTTCCCTGATCTGAACACCGGCAACACCACTTACAAGGCGGTGCAGCGCAGCGCCGAGTGCATCAGTGTCGGGCCGATGCTGCAGGGCCTGCGCAAGCCGGTGAACGACCTGTCGCGCGGTGCGCTGGTCGACGACATCGTCTATACCATCGCACTGACGGCCATTCAGGCGGCCGACCTGCCGAGCTAGAGAGGCCGTAGGTGCAGCGTGCGCGCCATGGAAAGCTAGGTGCGCGCGGGCCGCAACAGCGAGCAGACAAAACCTGATGGTCAACACTGGCACTTGCAGGTCAGTGCACAACCGTTACCCTTGGCGCCGAACCAGCTCGCTGCACGGAACGCCGCAGCTCTTTCGACTGATACGGGGCACATAGAAAGCCCCTTTCTCAGGCTGCCCGCCGGATGTGCAGCCTGCTTATGGAGGCGTTCGCCCGATGCTGCACTTTCTTCCCGCGCCGCTGCGCGGCCTGATCGCGAGCCTGCTGCTGGCTCTCAATACCCTGCTCTGGTGCTGGCCGCTGTTCTTCGTCGCCCTGCTCAAACTGCTGCTGCCCTTCGCGCCGATCCAGCGCGCGCTGCGCTTCGTCATGCACGGCATCGCCGAAAGCTGGATCGGCATCAATAAATTCTGGATGCGCCTGGTTGGCCACATCGACTGGAAGGTTCAGGGGCTGGAGCGCTTCGATACCCGTCACTCCTATCTGGTGACCAGCAACCACCAGAGCTGGGTGGACATCCTGGTGCTGCAATACCTGCTCAACCAGCGCATGCCGCTGCTGAAATTCTTCCTCAAGCAGGAGTTGATCTGGGTACCGGTGATCGGCCTGTGCTGGTGGGCGCTGGAGTTTCCCTTCATGAAGCGCTTCAGCAAGGAATACCTGGCCAAGTACCCGGAAAAGCGCGGCCAGGACCTGGCCACCACGCGCAAGGCCTGCGCGCGTTACAAGACCAATCCCGTGGCGGTATTCAACTTCCTCGAGGGCACCCGCCTGACTCCGGCCAAGCATGCGCAGCAGCAGTCGCCGTTCAAGTACCTGCTCAAGCCCAAGGCCGGCGGCATCGCCTTCGTGCTCGACGCGATGGGTGAACAACTGCATGCCATCGTCAATGTCACCATCCACTACCCACATGGTGTGCCGGGCTTCTGGGACCTGCTCTGTGGCCGACTGGATGCTGTGCAGGTGATTTTCAGGCAGGTCGATATTCCGCGCGAATTCATCGGCCGCAACTACGATCAGGACGACGATTACCGCCTGGCATTCCAGCAGTGGGTCAACCGTCTGTGGGAAGAGAAAGACGCGGAGCTCGCCAGCCTTCACCAGCAAGCCTGAAGCGTCAGCGGCGCTTCATTCACCACGTGGCAGGGGCAACTTGCTCCAATCCAGCTGCGCCGGCACCTGCATCGCGGTGCCGGCCGACACACCCGGCGCCACCAGAAAGCCCTGCATGATGTTGCAGTGGTGCCGCGTCAGCCACTCGCGCTGCGCCTGAGTTTCGACACCCTCGGCGATGACCTCCAATCCCAGATGCCGACCAAGATCGATGATGGTGCTGACCACCGCGGCGTCACGCGGTGAGTCGAGCATGTTGGAAACGAACAGACGGTCGATTTTCAGCGTGTCCAGCTCGAAATGACGCAGATAAGCCAGTGACGAGTAACCGGTGCCGAAGTCATCGATGGCGATCTTCACCCCCAGCTCACGCAGATGAAGCAACTGCGCCTGGGTCAGCTCCAGGTCCTGCATCAGCGCACTCTCGGTAACTTCCACCTCCAGTTGACTGGGCTTCAGACCGTGGGCGTCGAGTACACGCTGCAGATCAGTCACCAGTTGCGGCATACCGAACTGCACCGGGCTGACATTGAGACTGAGCACCATGTCCTCACCGAACTGCTGCTTGAAGTCCGCCAGCTGCCTGGCGCCCTCACGGAAGATCCATTCACCGAGACGATTGATCAGGCGGGTTTCTTCAAGCAGCGGTATGAACACGTTCGGCGCAACGGTACCCGCGACACGATGCTGCCAGCGCAGCAAGGCCTCGAAGCCGCGCAGGCGCCCGCTATCGAGATGGAACTGGGGCTGATAGACCAGCACGAAGTCATCGTTCTCGATGGCGTGACGCAGGCTTTCTTCGAGCATCAGCCGCGAACGCGCACGGCCGTTCATTTCCGGTGAGAAGAAGCGGTATTGCTGGCGACCGGCGCGCTTGGCTTCGTACATCGCCATGTCGGCCGAACGCAGCAGGCCCTCGACGCTCTGCCCGCATTCAGGAAAGCAGGCGATGCCAACGCTGGCGCCGAGGGTGAAATCCACACCATCGAGGGTGTGGCGCACCGAGACCAGTTCGATCAGCTTCTCCGCGACCTTGGCCGCATCCTCGGGGTGACCGAGGTTGTCCAGCAGCGCAGTGAACTCGTCACCGCCGATGCGTGCCAGGCTATCGTAGGGGCGCAAGCACGCCTTGAGCTGCTCACCGACACGACGCAGCAGCTGATCGCCGACATCATGGCCCAACGAGTCATTGATGCGTTTGAAACCGTCCAGGTCCAGGTAAAGCACCGCGAGCCGCTGACCGCTGCGTTCGATACGCGCCAACGCCGATTCCAGCGCCTGATGAAAGCCACGTCGATTGAGCAGGCCGGTCAGCGCGTCAGTAACCGCCTGCGACTCCAGCTGCGCATGCAGATTACGCACCACCGACATGTCCAGCGCGATCAATACCATCGCGCGTTGCGGCCGCGGCAGTGGCGAGCAGGACAACGCCACCGGCAGACAACCACCCTTGAGCGTGCGCATCATCGCTTCATGCACGCGGTAGGTGGCCTCGCGCCTGAAGTGCAGGTAGAACTCCGATTGCTGCCAACCGTCGTCGCTGGCCGGATTCTTGAGAAACGACAGCAGATCGGCGCCCTCAAGATCGCCTACCTCGCCATCAAGCATCTGCGCCATGGCCGGGTTGGCGAACTGGATGCGACCGTCCTCGCCGACCACCAGGATACCCTCGGCGGCGTTGGCCAGCACCGAGGCGTTGAATGCCCTGGCGCGTTCGAGCTGCTGGGAAAGTGTCTGTAATTCGCAGCGATTGTGCTCGTGCTCCAGCAGGCTCTGAATCTTGTGGCGCAGCACGCTGGAATCGAAAGGTTTGAGCACGAAGTCCACGGCGCCAGTGCTGTACCCACGCAGCACGGCATCGTGGGTCTGCGCGATGGCGGAAACGAAGATGATCGGCGTCAGCCGCGTACGGGGGTTGCCGCGCATCAACCGGGCGACTTCGAAGCCGTCCATACCCGGCATCTGCACGTCCAGCAGCACCAGCCCTACATCCTCTTCGAGCAGACAGCGCAGGGCCTCTTCGCCGGAACTGGCACAGCGCAGCAGCCACTCTCCATCTTCGAGTAGCGCCTGCATGGCCTCGAGGTTCTCTACACGGTCATCCACCACCAGCAGAACCTGCTTGGCGGGTACGGCGGCGTTCTTGCTCTGCGCCTGGGCCATCGTCACTCCCCTATCCATCTGCCCTTGCACCAGTCACTCCTGTCATCAGGGTAGTCCATCGCCGGGCGAAGGCATGGTCGGCATCGCCAGCCAGCGCTCCAGCAGTGCCAGCAGCTCGTCACGCTTGATCGGCTTGGCCATGTAGTCATCCGCGCCAGCGGTGATGCACTTCTCGCGATCGCCCTTCATGGCGTGGGCCGTGAGCGCGATGATGGGGATCACGCAGCCGTGCTCCTGCTTGAGCAGCCGCGTGGCCGTGTAGCCATCCATATTGGGCATGGCCATATCCATCAAAATCAGGTCGAAGGGATCACGCTGGTAACTGGCGATGGCCTCCAGGCCGTCCTTGGCGGAGCTGACGCGCAGCCCCACTTCATCCAGCAGCGCCGTCAGTGCATAGACGTTACGCACATCGTCATCCACCAGCAGGATGCGCTTGCCCTGTAACGGGTTGAGCCGTGCCTGGGCCGGTTGCGGCGCACGCACGTCACCGAGAAAGCCCTGCACCGCCTGGCACAACGCGTCGGTGTCATCACCATGCTTGCGCACCACCACGGCGCTATAGCGCCGCAGCCGTTGCAGGGTCTGCTGAGTGACGTCCACACCGGTGTTGATTACCACGCGCGTACCTTGCAACGTGCGCAACTGATTGAGGCTGTCGAGCAAGGCAAAACCGTCCTGATCCGGCAGGTCGAGATCGATCACCAGCGCGCAGAACTGGCCCTGCGCATAGGCCTCGCGGGCCTGCTCGCCATCGGCGCAGGCGATGACCTGAAAGCCCAGCTCCGTCAGTTGCTCGCGGTAGTGCTCGCGCTCTATCTCGACATCCTCCACCAACAACAATGCCTGCTCCTGCTGCGCACCGTGCTGCAGCTCGATGAATACCTGCTCCAGCTCATCGCGACCGATGGGTTTGACCAGATAGCGGGTGCCATCGTCGTTCCAACCCACCGGTTGCGGGACGCAGGAAATGATGTGCACCGGCGTATGCCGATGGTTCGGCTGGGCGCGCAGACGCCGAAACAGCTGCCAGCCACTGAGATCGGGAAGCAGGATGTCGAGGATCACCGCATTGAACGACTCCTGCTGCAGCAGTCCCAGCGCCTGTAACCCGGTGCGGCAGTGCACGCTGGAGAAGCCGTGAGCATGAGCCTCCTCGGCGATCACCGCAGCGAAATTAGCATCGTCCTCGATGATCAACAGCGGCGGGCCGTCACCTGCACGCTGCGGCCCCTCGAGCGGCGCTTCGACACTGAGTGAGCCCGCCTGCACCGGCAATCTGACGGTGAAGGTAGAACCCTGTCCCGGCGCGCTCTGCAGGCTGATATCGCCATCCAGGGCCAGCACCAGCTGACGGGTAATAGCCAGCCCCAGACCGGTACCGCCGAAACGCCGGCTGGTAGAACCGTCGATCTGCTGAAAAGCCTGGAAGACCTGCTCGTGCTGGGCCGGATCGATACCAATGCCAGTATCACGCACGCTGAAACAGAGCAGCTCGCGCTCATCCTCCTGGCGCCCCTGACTGCTGACGCTCAGCGTGACCTCGCCCTGATCGGTGAACTTCAGCGCGTTGGACAGCAGATTGCGCAGGATCTGATGCAGACGCACGCGGTCGGTGTGAATAACGCGTGGTACCCCGGCCTCCAGCTGGGTGTGCAGACGCAAGCCCTTGAGTTCGGCCATCGGCCGCAGGCTGGCATCGAGCTCCACCAGCACGTCCTGCATGTTGATCGGCTCCAGCTTGAGCTGCATACGCCCCGATTCGACCTTGGCCAGGTCGAGTACATCGTTGATCAGTTGCAGCAGATCACTGCCGGCGCGGTGCACGATATCGGCATGCTTGGTCTGCTTCTCGGTGAGATTGCCAGCCAGGTTCTGCCGCAGTTGGTCGCTGAGAATCAGGATGCTGTTGAGCGGCGTGCGCAGCTCATGGGACATGTTGGCGAGAAACTCGGACTTATAGCGGTTGGCCAACAACAGTTGCTCGGCCTGCTCGCGCAACTTCTGCTCGGCCGCCTTGCGCTCACTGATATCGATGATCACCGCCTGCACGAGTGTCTCGTCGCCACTGCGAATCGGCGACAGGCCAACCTCCAGAGGAATCATGCCGCCTTCGCGGTGCTGCCCGAACAGCTCGCGATTACCGCCCATGCGGCGCTGCTCGGGCATGGCCTGGTAACCGCGACGCAGCGCCACATGGCTGCCGCGCTGCGCCGTCGGCAGGAGCATTTCCACCGGCTCGCCGAGCAACATCTGCCGTTCGTACCCGAACAGCAACTCGGTCTGTCGATTGACCATGGCGATGCGCCCCAGGGCATCGACCAGCACGATGGCATTGGGCGACGCCTCGACCACCAGACGAAAACGCTCCTCGGCCACCTTGCGCGCACGCAGGTCCACCAGGTTGATCAGGTAGCTGCTGCCCTCGTGCAGCGGATTGAGACTGATGCTGACCGGAATCGACTCACCGCGTAACGTGCGCACCATGCGTTCGTCACTCTCGGCCAACTGCTCCTGCAGGTCTTTCGGCGATTCGATATTGGGCAGCACGCGCAACACGGTCTCACCCGGCAAGGCATTGAGCGGGCAGTCGAAGAGCTCGGCAGCGCTGCGATTGGCCATTTCGATACGGCCCCTGTCATCACAGAGCAGGGTCGCCACCGGCAGCCGTTCGACCAATAGACGAAAGCGCTCTTCGCGCTCGCGCAGGGCCACAGCAGCCCGCTCACTGATCTGCAGCTTGCGCTCGCGCTGATAGAGAAAGCCGCCGACCAGAATCGACAGCAGCAGCGTCGCGGCCAGGCCCGCCCAGAGACCGAGCATGCTGCTGCGATCGACCAGGCTGCGCTCATATTCAGGGGTGCCGATCACCTCAAGCGCCCAGGTGCGGCCATACAGGGATAACTCCTGCTGACTGCGAAATCTCGGCTGCCAACCGTTGACCTTGGTTTCACCACTGATCATCTGCAAATCGGTCGCCTGCAGGTCTTTCAGGATGATGTCGAACAGACGGCTCTGAGCGCCAAGAATCCCATCGATCAGGTCATGGCTGCGAAAAGCCCCATGCACCAGGCCCAGCAATGCAGATCGCCGCTGTTCTGCGGTATTGACGGGTAACCCTGGGCGAAACACCGGCAGGTAGAGCAGTACGCCAGACTGCACGTCTACATCGACCTCCTGACGCAAGATCAGCGGCGCGCTGAGGCTGGCTTCGCCAGTCTCTACACTGCGCTCGATAGCCGTCCGCCGCACTGCTTCGCTGAGCATGTCGAAGCCAAGCACGCGCCGATTGCGCCAATCCACGGGGCTGACGTAATCGATGGGCAAATAATGCTCACGCTCACCAGAAGGGAAGATTTGATAGTCGAGGCGACCGTCGGCAGCCACCTCGGCGGCAAAGTCAGTCAGTTGCTCCGGCAGCAGATAACGTGACCAGGCCACGGCCTGAATACCAGGATAGCGATCCTGAACCTGCAACTGATCCAGAGCGCGCTCCCACTCGGCGAGCGAGACTTGATCACTGCCTATCATCAGCCCGGATACGCCGCGCAGGACCATCTCGTATGTGCGCATACGCGCCAGCACCCGCTGGCTTACGTCCTGAGCCTCCAGCTGAAAGCGGCGCTGACTGTTCTCGCGCTCTCGCTCCTGCAAAGTATTCCACTGCCAGAAAATCAGGCCACCCAACCCCAGTAGCAGGCCAAGTGCAACCAGCAGCGGCGTCCAGGGCCTTGGTGGCCGCTCGACAGCTCTGTCGTCCATTCGCTCTCCTTCGGTCATCCAGAACCAACGCGCACGGTACATCCGCACGCGGACATCACAGAACCACAGCAAGCATTCTAGTCAGGATTTGAATGAGTGGCCTTTTGCCAGAAGAGACTCGACGGGCGGTCACGGACATTGCCGCAAACGCCCTCTGACGCCTCAGTGGAATACGTCCGCAGCCGTGAATGTCAGCGACATAAAAAAGCCTCCCGGAGGGAGGCTTTGATTCAACGCGACGAGGCCTTAAAGCGGACGCAGGTTGATCTCGACACGACGGTTCTGCGCACGACCAGCATCGGTGGCGTTGCTGGCAATCGGCTGGCTCGGGCCAGCACCGTATGCAGAGATGCGCTGACCCGGCACGCCATTGGCGGTCAGGTAGTTGGCCACGCTCTGAGCGCGACGCTGCGACAGGCTCTGATTAAGCTCCTGCGAACCGGTGCTGTCGGTGTGACCGACGATGTTCACACCGTTCTTGTTGAACTCCTTGAACACCAGCACCAGCGAATTGAGGGTCGGGTAGAAGCTGCTGGAGATATCCGCCGAGTTGCTGGCGAAGGTGATATTGCCCGGCATGATCAGTTTCAGATCATCGCCGTTGCGTTGCACCTGCACGCCAGTGCCCTGCAGGGTCTGGCGCAGTTTGGCCTCCTGGGTGTCGACGTAATAGCCGTAACCACCACCGGCGGCGCCACCGACGGCCGCACCGATCAGCGCGCCTTTGGTGCGGTCCTTTTTGCTAGAAGTCGCAGCGCCGATCACCGCACCGGTCGCGGCGCCGATGCCGCCATAGATGCCAGCTTTGCCGGCCTGGCTCTCGCCGGTGTAAGGGTTGGTAGTACAGCCGGCCAGCAAGGCCATGAGCGCAGTGGCTGCGATCAGATTACGCCTGGTCTTCATAAACTTTCCTTAGGATTTCTTCTGGTATCGGGCAGACATGCCGCAGCCTTCGAACCGCCAAGGCGCGGTGAAGTTCCGCCCAAGCTTATCAGCCTGGGGCTATCAGAACTGCGACGCAGAGCAGATCGGCCCGATACGCACCTTACTGCACACCTGGCAGCGGTCGCAGTGTCACTTCGACACGGCGATTCTGCGCACGGCCTTCAGCGGTGGCGTTGCTGGCCACCGGCTGATCCGGCCCCATACCACGGGTACTCAAGCGACTGGAGTCGACACCCTGCGCCAGCAGATAGTCGGCCACGCTTTGCGCGCGACGCTGCGACAGCCCCATGTTGTGGCTATGCGAGCCGGTGCTGTCGGTATGCCCGACAACCTCGATGCTGTTCTGGTTGTACTGGCGGAAGGAATTGGCCAGGTTGTTCAGCGGCTGATAGAAACTGCTGGCGATCTGTGCCGAGTCGGTAGCGAAGGTTATGTTGCCGGGCATGATCAACTGAATCACATCGCCTTGGCGCTGCACCTCGACGCCGGTGCCCTGCATGCTGCGGCGCAGTTCCTCTTCCTGCTTGTCGGCATAGTAGCCATAACCTGCCGCTGCGGCACCAGCCACGGCCGCGCCGATCAGCGCGCCCTTGCCGCGGTTGTCATGGTTGATCAGCGCACCGGCAGCCGCGCCGGCCAGCGCCCCGATACCACCGTAGGTGGCGGTGCGGTTGGAGCTCGGTGCGCTCTGATCGTAGGGGTTCTGCGAGGCGCAACCGCCAAGCAGCAGCGCAGAGGAGCAAAGGGCAATAACGGGCAGGCGGAACATGAAGTAATCTCCATGAACGGTGGATGATGGCTCTTTGAGTTCCAGCTCGGCCATTAGTGCCCTGTCACGCACGAATAAAGGGGTTCTCACGCATTTCGTCGCCAAGACGAGTATCCGGGCCATGGCCGGTGACCACGGTGGCCTCCTCGTCGAGGCTGTACAGGCGCTGCTTGATCGAACGCTCAATGGTCGCGTAATCACCTCCCCAAAGGTCGGTACGCCCGATACCCCGTCGGAACAGGGTGTCGCCGGCGATCAGCAGCTTGGCGTCCTCGAACCAGAAGCTCATCGAACCCGGCGTGTGCCCTGGCGTATGCAAGGCCACGCCGCAGCCGCAGGCCAGCTCCTCGTCATCGGCCAGCCATTTGTCTGGCGCCGGCACCGGCGTGTAAGGCACGCCGAACATGCTGCACTGCATCTCCAGATTGTCCCAGAGGAACTGATCCTCCTTGTGCAGGTGCAGCGTGGCACCGGTTTTCTCCTTCATCTGCCCCGAGGCAAGGAAGTGATCGAGGTGCGCATGGGTGTGGATGATGCTCACCACCTTGAGGCCATGAGCCTCCAGACGCGCCATGATCAGATCGGGATTGCCACCCGGATCGACCACGATGGCCTTCTTGGTAATCGGGTCGCCGATGATGGTGCAGTTGCACTGCAAAGGGCCTACTGGGAAGGTTTCGCGGATCAAGGCGGGGCGTTCGACAGAGCTCATCAGGGCACCTCATTTCGGTAATCGCCGGGCAGTTTACCGGTCCATTTGCGGAATGCACGGCGGAAGTTGGACGGGTCGCTGAAACCCAGCAACTGGGCGATTTCATACAGCGGCAAATGCGTGGTGGTCAGGTACTGCAGGGCCAGGCGCTTGCGCACGTCGTCGAGCACCTGCTGGTAGCTGGTACCCATCTGCGTCAGGTGCCGGCGCAGGCTACGGCCGCTGGTGTGCAGGGCGCTGGCGGCGCTTTCAAGATCGGGAAAATCGCCGGGGCGCGCCAACAACAGGCGTCGCACCCGTGTGAGCAGGCCGTCCTGCACATCGAGACTGGCCAGCAGCGCTTCGCACTGTTGCTCGCACATCTGTACCGTGGCCGGGTTGGCCAGTGCCATCGGCCGTTGCAGGTAGTGCTGGGGCAAGCGCAGCCAATGAAAGGGCTGTTCGAACTGTGCGGCCACCCCGAACACCTCGACATAGCGCTCGGCGTAGTCCGGCGCAGGATGAGCGAAGCCGACGGCCAAGCCCTGCAACTCTTCCCCCAGGAGAAAGCGCGCAATGGTATGGATGCTGGTCAGCAGGCCTTCGGCGGTAAAGCGCGATTGCGGCCCCATGGGGAAGGACTCGACGGCGCGTAATTCCATGTCCTCGCCCTGCTCCACCAGCTCCAGTTCGAAGGACAGACCGAGCACGCGATAGTACTTCAGGGCGAACTGCAGCGCCTTGCCCAAATTGGCGCTGGACAGCACCGCGTAGCCAAGAATGCCGTGGGTGGAGACGTTCAGGCGCTGGCCCAGCACCAGGCCAAGCGCAGGTTCGCCGCACCGCTCCAACGCAGCCTGAGTCAGATGGTGAAAATCGATAAAGGACAGGCGGGCGTTGGGACTGCCAAGCACTTCTGGGCGTACGCGCGCGGCGGCAAACAGTTCGGTACGTGCCAGACCGAGCTCTTCGGCCAGCGCCAGCAATGCCTCGGCATAGGCAACGGGAACCAGTTCGGCGGTGAAATTGAGAGTTTGTTTCATGAGTTCGTTGTTCTGGCGACTGGCCGCAAATGACCTTCCCGATTGCGAACCTTAGCTCAGCGAATCCATGCTCGCTGCCCTGCTGCTGCCCCAACTTTCTGCCGGAAAAACGCACTGGCCGGATATGACTGTCACCTTGGCTGTTACGAACCTGTGCCTAGCGGTGCATGACGCCCATAGTGGGAACCAGTCAAATAGCGCAATGGAGTTCTCATGGCCAGCACTACACCGGAAGGATTGCAGATTCGTCCCAGGCACATGGATTTCGATCTGCCCAACCCGCTGCCGCGCCACTGGAACGGCGGCGACGCCTTCAAGACCCATTTGTTCGATGCCATGTCGGTGTTGTTTCCCGATGGCGAGCGGTTCTTCATCGATTCGGTGCGCCAGTTCCGCGACCGCATCGACGACCCGGTGCTCAATGAACAGATTCGCGGCTTCATCGGCCAGGAAGGCCATCACAGCCGTGAGCATCTCGAGTACAGCCAGCGCCTGCGTGACCTGGGTTACGACGTCGAGCGCATCGAGAAACGCGCCCGGACGCGCATCCGCTACACCCAGAAGAAGTTCTCACCACAACGCCAGCTGGCCGCGACCGCGGCGCTGGAACACATCACCGCGATCATGGCAGATGGCTTGCTGAGAAATGACGCGTACATGGCCGACGCTCACCCGGCCTTGGCTCGCCTGTGGCGTTGGCATGCGCTCGAGGAGACCGAGCACAAGGCGGTGGCTTTCGACGTTTACAACCAGGTATGCGGCAGCCGCAAGCTGCTGCGCCGGGCGATGCTCATGGGCACCTTCTTCTTCGTGCTCGACACTACGCGCGGCCTGGCGCACATGCTCAAAGTGGACGGCCTGTTGTGGAACTGGCGCGTGTGGCGCGACGGCATCCGCTGGATGTGGGGCAAGGAAGGCGTGTTCCGCCCGCTGATCAGCACGTATCTGGACTTCTTCAAGGACGGCTTCCATCCCTGGAAGCACAACAACCTGGATCTGCTGTACGCCACTCGCGAGGAGTTTGACGGTCCCCCGCTGATTCAGGCCGGAGCCGCCTGAAACGCGGCACCTGCCACGTAATACAAACAAGCCCGGAATCTGTCCGTAATCCTGTTCACTTAAGGTTGCACACGTTTGGCTCCCCTCTCCCATTTATGGGAGAGGGGCTGGGGGAGAGGGCAGAAAACACCGCAAAACTGCCAGTTTCCCCCTCTCCCTAACCCTCTCCCCGGAGGGGCGAGGGGACTGATCGAGCTCGACCGTTTCTTAAGTGAACAGCATTACGGAATCTGTCCGGGCTTGTTTCGTGGCCCGGATTTTCTCTGGGCCTTTCCAGGGCAAACTCAACCCAGCAGAAATCTCATTGCATCGGCCGCGCTCTGCTCGGGAATTTCTTCCATGGGAATATGCCCGACACCCGGATAGACCCTGACCTGAACACCTGGCAGATCACGCTGCCAATGCGGCACATGTTTGGGTGAGATCCAGCGATCGCGATCGCCCCATATGAGCAGGGTCGGCGCCTTGATCAGCGCAACCCGCTCTGGCGTCGTGTGCAGCTCCTCCTTGTTGACCTTGAGCAGCACGCGGAAGATCTCCATCATGCCGCGGCGGTTACCCGGGCGTCGCGACAGGTCGTAGTAGCGCTCGACCACACCTGGCTTGATTCGCCCCGGCTCACCGTAGACCTCCTTGATGCCCTGGGCGATCAAGGCGCGCGGCATCCACATCGGCATGGCGACAGTCGCACCGGGCAGCGCGGCCGCAGCGATCATCCACGGCACCTTGTGCATGGGATAACCGGCCGGGTCGATCAGCACCAGCTTGCCGACGCGCTGCGGCTGAGCCAGGGCGAAGTTCCAGGCGATATAGCCACCAAGGGAGTTGCCGGCGATATCCGCCTTGTCCACCTGCAGGTAATCGAGCAGTTGGCCAAGCACGTGCATCATGCGCTCGACCGAATAGACGCCGTCGCGCGCCGGACCGGTGAGGCCGAACCCCGGAACGTCGAAGCGGATGATGCGGTAATGCGGGGCGAAAGCCTGCACCCACCCGTCCCAGGTGTGCAGCGAAGCGACCACGCCGTGGATCAGTAGCAACGCCGGTTTGTCACGGCTGCCTTCGTCACGGTAATGGACATTGAAGCCGTCAATCTCGACATAGCGAGAACCCTGAGCAGCATTGCCATAACGCGATTTCAGGCGCTCCAGCGGCAGAGGCCCGAAGCCCAGACGGGCGAAGCCTGCAGCCAACGGCGGTTGCAGAGACAGTCTATTGGCAGACATGCGCGATACCTCGACACTTGCAGTAGGTATCCGCGATCAGAGCATGAGTAGGCGCCAAACACCGCCCAACCTAGGTTGAGCCAAGCACCGTCTTGATCGGCTGCTGCAACGCCCAGATCAGCGCAGTAGACCGAGGCCCTTGGCCCGCGCCACCGCCTGAGTACGCCGCTCGACGCCAAGTTTGCTGTTGATGTGACGGGCGTGGGTCTTGACCGTGTGCAAGGAGATGAACAGACGCTCGCTGATCTCCTGATTGGAACAGCCACGCGCGATCAACTGCAGCACGGCCAACTCGCGGCCACTGAGTTTTTCCGTCAGGCCGCCCGCCTCTACGACCACCTCCTCGTCCGAATCCCCGCTGCCTGGCAACTGCGCGAGCAGCGCGTCGCGCAGCGGACACGGCGGACGCAACTGCAGACGCTCGCGCAGCCAGCGCGGCTGATGCTGTAACAGCTCGATGAAAGGCAGCAGCGCACCGCCCTGAGCGAGATCCAGGCAACTGTCGAGCTGCTGCTGCGCCTCCCGCTCTCGCCCGGTCTGCTTCAGTAACTGGGCGAGCTGCGCCTGCGCCGCCAGGCCGACCAATTGACCGCCCAGCCCCTGTGCACGCTGCTGCAACGCACGCAGACGGCGCTCCGCATGCTCCAGCTCGCCCTGCAAACGCTCCAGCGCTGCCTGCTGCAGATCGATATGCAACGCCAGCTGCGGGTGAAACTCCGGCGCCAGTGCCCGCCCCTGCTCACCATAGGTTTCCGCCAACTGAGGCAGCCAGGCGGCAGCCAACTCCACCTGCCCTTGCCGCAGCCACAGCTCACACTTGATCAGCGTGATCATCGCCAGGTAATAGATCGCCGGCACATCCCAGACATGCATCAAGCGTTCGGCCTCACCCAGCAGAGCAAACGCCTCGGCTGGCCGTCCATCACGCCCTTCCAGGCTGGCCAGCACGCAATAGCCAATCAACGCACCGACGTCGCGGCAAGCCCTGGCTTCGGCAATCCCCACTCGTAAGCGCTCCACGGCCTGAGGCTGCAGACGCAAACTGAGCAGATAGCCCTCATAAATCGTCAACCGCGCCCGCACCGAGTAACTACGCTGTGCCGGCAAACGCTGCACCAGCAACAATCCCTGATGCACCTCCTCTTGCGCGCGCAGCACCTCACCACGGGCCTGCAGCACGCGGGCACGCTCGTAGTGGGCAAGCGCCTCGAGCAGAGGGTTGTCGATACGCTGCGCCAGCTCCAGGGCGTCGCGGTTCAGTCCACGCGCACGCCACAGATCGCCACGCACCATGGCCAGGTTGGACAACGTCGACAGGCACATGAAGTGCGGGCCATAACGCTCCGCCGGTAAACCGGCCAAGGCCTCGCTGCATTGCAGTTCGGCACGCACACCATCGCCACGGCCACGGGCGATGACCCCATCGAGCGCCTGCCATTGCGCCAGCAGGCTGCGCTGAGTGGCAGGCTCGGCAGCCGGCAGGAAGCGTGCGAGCTGATCGAGCAACTCCTGGGCGGCATCCAGCTGGCAGGCCAATGCCAGTGCCCAGCCATAGAGCATGATCAGTCGTGGTGTGCTGGCCAGCAGATCGTCCGGCAGATTGGTTTTCCAGCGCAGCAGCATGGCGATGTTCTGTTCCGCCAGCATCTGCTCCTCGGACAGGTTCTGCACCAGGCTGGCGGCCACGTCGGCCTGCCCCGCCAGCAGCGCCTGCTCGATGGCGGCATCCAGCATGCCTTGCGCAGTGAACCAGCGACAAGCACGCAGGTGGGCGCTACCGTGCGAACGACTCAATCCGTCGGCAGAGCGCGCATTGAGCAAGTCGGAGAACAGGTGGTGATAGCGAAACCAGTGCCCCTGCTCGTCGAGCGGCACCAGAAACACCTGATTGGCCTGCAGATGACGGATGATCGCGGCGCTGTCATGGCTGTCACGAACCGCATCGCACAGCTCAGCGCAGAAGCGCTCCATGCAGGCGGTTTCATAAAGGAACTGCTGGACCTCGGCGGGCTGCCGCTCGATGACTTCCTCGAGCAAGTATTCACGGATCAGCCCTTCACCGCCGTGCAGTTGAAGCACCTCGCCAGCTTCCGCCAGTTCCTCGACAGCCAACAGCCAGAGGCGTAAACCAGCGATCCATCCCTCACTACGCTGCAGAATCCCGCTGACCTGCTGCTGCTCGAGACGCGCGCCCTGACTTGCCAACAGCGCGTCGAGCTCGGCAGCCGTCAGACGCAGATCCTGCTCGTTGAGCTCCAGCAACTGTCTCGACAGACGCAGGCGCGCCAGATGCCAGTCAGGCCGCTGACGGCTGGTGACCAACAGCAGCACACCAGGAGGTAAATGGTTGAGGAAGAATTGCAGACAACGATCCAGCACCGGCCCCTGCGCCAGATGGTAGTCGTCCAGCACCAGCAACAGCGGTTGACCATCATCGAGTTGCTGGGTCAGCTCATCGAGTAAACCGTCAAGCCACTGCTCGAATGCGAAGGGTTGGTGGCGCTGGCGCATCTTCAGCAGCCCGAGCGCTTCCTCGCCGAGGCCAGGGTAGAGCTGCTGCAGCCCGTTCAGGAGACGCTCGAGAAAGCGCCCCGGATCATGATCGCGCTCGCTCAGCCCGAGCCAGAGGCTGTGCCAGTGATCGGGTAGTCGTTCGCAGAACTCGATGGCCAGCGAGCTTTTGCCAAAACCTGCTGGCGCACTGACCAGCAGCAATCGCCCTTGCAGGCCCTCCTCAAGACGCTCACACAGCCTGGGCCGCGGCATATGCCCTGCCGGCAGCGGCGGACGATAAAAACGCGCTTCCACCGGTGTGGCCGGCGTGTAGGGAAAACCTGGCGAGCGGGAAAGATCAGTCATCGGCCTATTCTTGGAAGTCTTCTATGTGCATCGGCGGGCTCGATCTGAACCCAGCCTAGCGACTTGCAATGGCCATTTGAAGCGCCCGCTACAGTCCGTAACGAAAAAGCCGGCACAAGGCCGGCTTCGTCGTGTTGCCTGAAACAGGTTTTAGCGAACGCCAGCCTGACGCAGAGCAGCCGGGGTGTAATCGCTGCCAGCGGCCTTGTAGTTGAAGTCGTAGGCTTGTTTCTCCTCGTTCTTCATACCCAGAGCCAGGTAGCGACCGGACAGCAGGTCGTACAGGGTTTCCACGGTGTACCACGGCACTTGCTTGTCGTAGTAGTACTGGGCATGCGCCTCAGCTACACGCCACAGGGTGCCACGGCCGTCGTAGTGGTCGATCAGAGCGGCTTGCCAGGTGTCCTCGTCGATGTAGAAGTCACGCTTGGCGTAGATGTGACGCTCGCCCGACTTCAGGGTCGCGGTCACGTGCCATACGCGGTGCAGCTCGTAACGAGTCAGGTCCTGGTTGATGTGGCCGGCCTTGATGATGTCGGAGTACTTCAGGCTCGGCGAGTCCAGCTTGTAGGCGTTGTAGGGGATGTAGATCTCCTTTTTGCCGACCAGCTGCCAGTCGTAGCGATCCGGCGCACCGTTGTACATGTCGAAGTTGTCGGAAGTACGCAGGCCGTCAGCGGCGGTACCCGGACCATCGTAGGACACCTGCGGAGCACGGCGCACGCGACGCTGACCGGCGTTGTACAGCCACGCCAGACGCGGCTCCTTCACCTGGTTGAGGGTTTCGTGCACCAGCAGCACGTTACCGGCCAGACGCGACGGAGCGGTTACGCGCTGCTTGAAGTAGAACAGTACGTTGCTTTCCTTGCTCGCATCGAAGTCGGTCAGCGCATCACGGAAGGTGAACTCGTCCTGGAAGTAGACCAGCGAGTAGGAACCGTTCGCCTGCGGAGTCGCCTGGGTCACCAGACGACGCACGCTGCCACCACGGTAGCGGGTGATGTGGTTCCAGATCGCTTCCAGACCGTTCTGCGGGATCGGGAAGGGGTTGGCGGTCTGGAAGTTCTCCAGGCCGTTGCCACCTTCCACCATCCTGGTGTTCACCGCGTTCTGCTTGGTCGCCTCGAGCACTGCGGCCGGCAGGCTGGCCGAACGGTGAGTCGGATAGACCGGCATCCTGTAGCTTTCCGGGTAGCGCTTGAACATCGCCATCTGGCCAGGGGTCAGCTTGTCCTTGTACTGCTCGACGTTCTGCGCGGTGATGGTGAACAGCGGCTGCTCGTTGGCGAACGGATCGGCCAAAAAGCCACGCGGATCGACCGCGCCGGCATTGGTCGGCAGGCCGCCAGTCCAGGCCGGGATCGAGCCATCGGCATTGCCTGCCATCTCGGCGCCTACCGGAGTCAGGGTGTTGCCCAACTTCGCAGCCTCGTCAGGCGACACTGCCGCCATCACGCCGGTCGCCAGCAGAGACAGGGTCAGGACACCGCTTTGCCACAGTTTTTTTGTTGTTTTCATTTGCATCATAATTCCTCGAAATTCCTGGCCGCTTAGAAATTCACGCCGAAGCTGAGAGCGACGAAGTCGCGGTCGACCAACGTGTTGTAACGACCATCAAAGAAGTTGGTGTAGGACAGGCTGGCGGTATAGGTGTTCTGGTAGTCGGCATCCAGGCCCAAGCTGACGGCCTTGGCTCCTTCGTTGAACAGGCCGTTGGGGCCATAGCCGTCGACATCATGGGAAAACGCCACGCTGGGACGCAGGTTGGCCCCGAGGAAAGCATTGGAGTAGTCGAGGATCGCCCGTGCACGATAACCCCAGGAATTGGCGGTGACATAACCGTGATCCCCATAGCGAGCCATCGAGGTTTCATTGGGGTCCACAGCGCTGCCGGTGATGCCATAGATCGGATCGCGGCCGTAGCGATTCTTGCTCTTGCTTTCCAATCCACCGACATGGGTGAAGCCGACCTCACCCACCAGAGTCAGACGGCTGGCCCCCAGCACCTGATCGATGAAGTGGGTAAAGGTGGTCTGGATCTGGGTGATTTCCTTACGGTTGTAGCCTTTCTGGATGGCACCCGGAGCCGACGCCCCAGTCGCGGCCTGGGCCAGTGCCAGGGTCATCTGCTGAGTGTTGAGCTGGACCGGAGCATTCGGCCGATAGCTGATTTCGCCCTGCCAGGCGGTGCCGGTAGGCAGAGTAGTGGAGAAGCTCAGACCATAGAGCCTGATGTCCTCCGGATAATCCATGAAGTAGCTACCGTTGCCGACCGCCACCGCTGCAGCCGCCAAGAGTTGGGATTGAGCGCCCAATGTGGGGTTGTAGCCAGCGCCAGCTCCTGCTCCCAGGTTCGGGTTACCGTCGCCACCGGCCCCCCAGTAATTTCCCGAGTTGAACCAGTTGAGCCCACCACCGGCCATACTCGCACCCAGGGTGTTATAGATGCCCTGCCAGGCACCCACGATATTCGCCAGCGCCGCTGCATCGGCATTCTTCACGCTCAGGAAGGGCGTGCGGCTGTGGTAGTTCATGAAGTAGGCACCATACTCGGTATTGTCGCCCTGCCAGCGCAGAGCCAGGCCCCACTGCCCGTCATCGCGGGCCGTGTTGTCCTTACCACGACGAACCAGCATGCCTTCCTGGGTATAAGCCAAACCGGCATCCGCAGTGCTGGTGGGAGCCATGGCTCCTCCCAATGCAGAAGCATTCAACGCATCAACCCCCTCCAGCAAGCCAACCAGTTGACTGTTGAGAATGTTGTAATTGTCGTTGCAGCCGTTGGCAACCACATCGGCCGTGGAGAAGAAGGTGCCGCAGTTATCGACAACCGTCTGTTTCCAGCTCAGCTGATAGAAGGTCTCCATAGACAGCTGATCTGTGATGCTCTGTGCCACATAGAACATATTGACTGGGATCAGGCCTTCCTTGACTTCGGCGCCAGGACGGCGGAAGGCGGCGGCATCGACCGGGTTGATCGAGTTGATACTGTTCTGGATAAAGGTACTCTCACCCCAGCTGACCACCTGCTTGCCCAGGCGTACCGAACCAGGCTGATCGCCAATGCTGTAGTTGTGATAGACAAAGGTGTCGAGCCACTCGTAGCCAGAGGACTTGGCTCCCTGTTTACGCCCCTTGTCCTCGATATCCTTGAATGGACGACCTTCGTCTTTCAGTTCGAAGTCATACCAATACTTGCCGCGTACGAATACGCCAGTGTCACCGTACTTCAGCTCAAGGTCATGGATACCCTTGAAAATCTTGGAGAAAGTTTCACCACGTTTGAAGTTCAGCCGGCCATCGTCGCCGGTCTGGGTGTAGCCCGTGCCGCCATTGGCCTCACCAATGAAACGCTTATCCCGTTCGGCAGTCGACCAACTGGCCCCCACCGACAGCGACGAGTCGAACTGCCCTTCGATCTCACCGATATTGAAAGTGACGCCGAATGCCGGAGCGGCAAGGGTGGAAGCGAGGCTGACGGCCAGCGGCAGTTTTGCCAGGCGCCAGTAGGGTTTTGTTTTTGTTGTCATCGACGCTACTCCATGTGTTTTTTGTTATGGATGCTTGGACTATAGCCAGCAGGTGGTACTGCTTGATCCCTCGAAAGTGTGATTTGCAGCCCCCTGGCTCTCTGGCTCGCAGGTTTCAGGCCCTGCCCCTAGCCAAGCATGGACGGGAAACAGCAATTAGCAAGCCAAACGCTTGTTTGACTGAGCGGTCACTTTCACCGCCCAGTCAATTCGCACCTCACAGCGTGGACAGGAACGTGCTACCCGCCTCCTGCCACTGGGCGATTTCGACGCGAATGCGCTTCTTGTCCAGTTTGCCGACGCTGGTCTTGGGAATTTCGGTAACAAGCGCGATCTGCGTGGGAATCGCCCACTTGTTGATGTGGCCTTGCTCGACGAAAGGCTTGAGGTGCTCCTTTAGCCCCTTGGCATCCAAACTCTGCGCGTCACGCAACACCACCAAGGCGAATGGCCGTTCACCCCACTGCGGATCGGGCACGCCCACCACCGCCACTTCACGTACCGCCGGGTGACGACTGATCAGGTCCTCCAGCTCCAGCGAGGAAATCCACTCACCGCCAGTCTTGATCACATCCTTGATTCGGTCGCGGATTTCGATGAAACCCATACCGTCGATGGTCGCCACATCACCCGTGTGGAGCCAACCATGTGCCCAAAGCTCCTCGCCCTTCTCAGGCTCACGGAAATAGCCCTGGGTCAGCCAGGGCGCGCGCAGCACCAGCTCGCCCTGGGACTCACCATCGCTCGGCAGCAATTTGCCATCGGCATCCATGATTGCGGCTTCCACCAGCGGCACCGGAATACCGGCCTTGATTCGATAGGTGGTGCGCTCGTCCTCGCTACCGGCGCGCAACTCTTCATTGAGGTAAGCGCAGGAAATCAGTGGGCAGGTCTCGGACATGCCATAGGCCGCGGTCAGCTGGATACCACGCGCCTTGGCCGCCTCGTAGAGGGAGCGATTGAGCGCGCTACCACCGATGATCATCTTCATGCCGCCGAAATCATGACCCTGCGCACCTGGCGCGCTCAGCACCATCTGCAGGATGGTCGGGACGCAGTGGGAGAAGTTGACCTTCTCTTCCTTGATCAGGCGGCAGAGCATGTCCGGCTCGTAGCGGCCGGGATACACCTGCTTGACCCCGAGCATGGTGGCCACGTACGGCACGCCCCAGGCATGCACGTGGAACATCGGCGTAATCGGCATGTAGACATCGTCGTTGCCCATCAGGCGGATGCTGTCGAGTCCGCCCATGGTGGTCGCCATGGACATGGTGTGCAGCACCAGTTGCCGATGAGTGAAGTACACGCCCTTGGGGTTACCAGTGGTGCCAGTGGTATAGAAGGTAGTAGCCACCGAGTTCTCATCGAAATCGGCGAAGTCATAGTGCGGGCTGGCCGCAGCCAGCAGGCTCTCGTACTCGCCAATGAGGTTCGGCAGGTCGGCGCTCTTGTCCTCGCCATCGGTCAACAGCAGGGTCTTCTCGACGGTGGTGAGCTGCCCGGCAATGCCGTTGTACAGCGGCACGAACTCACTGTTGACCAGCACGAAACGGTCTTCGGCATGGTTCATGGTGTAGAGAATCTGATCCGGCGACAGGCGGATGTTGATGGTGTGCAGCACCGCACCAAGCATGGGAATGGCGAACATGCACTCCAGATAGCGATGGCTGTCCCAATCCATCACCGCCACGGTATCGCCGGCCTTGACCCCCGCCTCGCTAAGCACGTTGGCCAGGCGCGCGACACGCTCGTTGAAGGTGGCGTAGCTGTAACGCAGCTTGTCGCGATAAACGATTTCACGGGTCTTCTCGTAACGACTACCGGACAGCAGCAGACGCTTGATCAGCAGCGGATAGGCGTGGGCGTTGTTGGCGGGAGGGATCAGTCGAGTCTGCAGCATGAAGTCACCTTGAGGCACGCGAGGAATAGGTATGCAACGACTCTAGAGCGGCTCATGCACAGCTAAATCAGCCCAAAGAATGATTTGCCACGTGACCCTATGGCCACTTTTGGTCACAGGTTAGAATCAATCCAGCTAGTCAGTCCTGAAACAGGCTTCATCGCCCCATACTTTCGTTCGAGGTAACACCATGTCCGATATCGTCATCGTCAGCGGCGCCCGTACTCCCATGGGCGGTTTTCAAGGCAGCCTGGCCAGCGTGCCAGCTGTCGAGCTGGGCGCTGCTGCCATTCGCGAGGCAGTCAAGCGTGCCGGTATCGAGCCGGCCGACGTGCAGGAAGTGATCATGGGCTGCGTACTGCCTGCTGGTCTCAAGCAAGGTCCGGCCCGCCAGGCGTCGCTCAATGCCGGACTGCCCTCTGCCACCGGTTGCACCACCATCAACAAGCTGTGCGGCTCGGGCATGAAGGCAGTGATGATGGCTTTCGACTCGCTGAAGGCCGGCAGCAACCAGGTAATGATCGCCGGCGGCATGGAAAGCATGTCCAACGCGCCCTATGTGCTGGAAAAGGCCCGCACCGGCCTGCGCATGGGCCATGGCGAGATCAAGGACCACATGTTCCTCGACGGCCTGGAAGACGCGCGCACTGGCCGCCTGATGGGCTCCTTCGCCCAGGAAACGGCCGACCAGTACGGCATCAGCCGCGAGGAAATGGACGCCTATGCCATCGAATCGCTGCGCCGCGCGCAGGCGGCGATCAAGGACGGCTCGCTGGACGCGGAGATCGTTCCGGTCACCGTCACCTCGCGCAAGGGTGAAGTGGTGGTCAAGGATGATGAGCAGCCGCTGACGGCCAACCTGGACAAGATTCCTGCGCTCAAACCCGCCTTCAAGAAAGACGGCACCATCACCGCCGCCAACGCCAGTTCTATTTCCGACGGCGCCAGCGCACTGCTATTGATGACTGCTGATGAAGCCGCCAAGCGCGGTCTCAAGCCGCTGGCCAAGGTGGTTGCCCATGCTACCCAGAGTCAGGACCCGAGCGAGTTCACCCTGGCGCCCATCGGCGCCATGAGCAACCTGCTGAAGAAGACCGGCTGGAACAAGGACGAAATCGATCTGTTCGAGATCAACGAAGCCTTCGCCATGGTGACCATGCTCGCCATGCGCGAACACGGCCTGGATCACGCCAAGGTCAACGTCTTCGGCGGTGCTTGCGCCCAGGGCCATCCAGTCGGTTCCACCGGCTCGCGGATCATCCTCACCCTGATCAACGCCCTGCAGAAGAAAGGCGGCAAACGCGGCGTCGCCTCGCTGTGTATCGGCGGCGGCGAAGCCACAGCAGTCGCCATCGAACTGCTGTAAACCAGCCCATCACCAAAGAGCCCCACAGTTGCGGGGCTCTTTCGTTTAGCGCATTTCGCTCAGCGCCAGCTTCACACCGATCCCGACCAACACTGCGCCCATCAGCCGATCGAACCAGTGCCCCATGCGGGCAAAGCCGGCGCGCACGCGCTGCTGGCTGAACAGCCAGGCCACCAGGCAGAACCAGAACGCGGTGGCCAGCGCCAGATAAAGGCCGTAACCGGCCTGCACCGCCACTGGCGTATGCGGGTTGATCACCACGGTGAACAGCGACAGGAAGAACAGCGTCGCCTTGGGATTCAAGCCATTGGTGATGAACCCCGTGACGAAGGCGCCACGACCGCTGCGCTCGCCGGCTGCCAGATTCAGCTCGGCACTGGCCGGGTCGGCAGGACGCGCGCGCAGCGCCTTGATGCCGATATACAGCAGATAGGCAGCCGCCAGACATTTCAGCGCGTTGAACAGGACGATGGACTGCGACACGATCAAACCGATGCCGAGAAGCGAATAGGTCACATGCACCAGAATCCCGGTACCCACTCCGAAGGCGGTGAACAGTCCGGCGCGGCGACCGTAGCCGACGCTCTCGCGCACGACGATGGCGAAATCAGGCCCAGGGCTGGCCACCGCCAGCAGGTGAATCAGGGCAACGGTGAGAAATTCAGTCCAGTACATGGTGGCTCCGCATCGACACTGAAGGTCTGGTAGGCTCGCCAATCTACTCTTGCGACCCTCCTGCGAAAAGGTACAGCTGATGAGCAACAGCCCACGCGCCGTCTTCCTCGACCATGCCTCCCTCGACCTTGGCGACCTCGACATGCAACCGCTGCATCAGGCGTTCGCCGAGCTGACCCTGCACGCGCACACGCGTCCGGATCAGGTCGCCGAACGCCTGCAAGGGGCCCAGGTCGCCATCAGTAACAAGGTGCCGTTGGACGCCGCCACCTTCGCTGCCTGCCCAGAGTTGAAACTGGTTCTGGTAACCGCTACCGGCACCAACAACATCGACCTGAAAGCCGCCAGTGCCCATGGTGTGACCGTGTGCAACTGCCAGGGCTACGGCACCCCGTCCGTGGCACAACACACCTTGATGTTGCTGCTGGCCCTGGCCACGCGCCTGCCCGACTACCAACGCGATATCGCTGCAGGTCGTTGGCAACAAGCCAGTCAGTTCTGCCTGCTTGATCACCCCATCGTCGAACTCGAAGGCAAGACCCTGGGCATGCTCGGCCATGGCGAACTGGGCGGCGCCGTTGCGCGCCTGGCTGAAGCCTTCGGCATGCGCGTGCTGCTTGGCCAACTGCCCGGCCGCCCCGCGCGCGCCGATCGCCTGCCGCTGCACGAACTGCTGCCGCAAGTCGATGCGCTGACCCTGCACTGCCCACTCAACGAGCAGACCCGCAACATGATCGGCGCCGAGGAGCTGGCCCTGATGAAGCCGCGCGCATTCCTGATCAACACCGCGCGTGGCGGCCTGGTCGACGAACAGGCCTTGGCCGATGCCCTGCGCCGTGGCCATCTGGGCGGCGCCGCAACCGACGTGCTGCTGCAGGAACCACCGAAGGACGGCAACCCGCTACTGGCCGCCGACATTCCCCGCCTGATCGTCACCCCGCACAGCGCCTGGGGCAGCCAGGAAGCGCGCCAGCGCATCGTCGGCCAGGTCGTGGAAAACGCCGCCGGTTTCTTCGCCGGTGCGCCGCTGCGAGTCGTCGGGTAAGCTGCGCAGCTTTTTTAGGGAGCGACGGGCCAGCGCTGCGCTGCAGCAGCGATGCCCAGGTTTCGCGAGCCGAGATCGCTCCCACCCCTCTTACTTTTCCGCATCACAGATTTCAGGAAGCACCATGGACCCGCGAAGCGAAGTTCTCCTGCGCCAGGCCGAGCTGTTCAGTGGCGAGCTGTTACTGGCCGGCCTGCCGGCTGACGACCTGCTTGGCGCCCTGCCGCAGGCACATGGCTGGAACTGGCATGCGGGCGATCAGGCACTGCTCACCGCACGCTTTGCCGGTCGCAGCCACTTCGACACACGCCTGCCGGAAGGCGACTACCGCGCCGCCGTGCTGTTCCTGCCCAAGTCACGCGAGCTGACTGACTACCTGCTGCAAGCGCTGGCCTCGCGCCTGGCAGGCAAGCCGCTGTACCTGGTCGGTGAAAAACGTGGCGGTATCGAACGCGCGGCGAAACAGCTGGCCGCCTATGGCAAGCCGCGCAAGCTCGACAGCGCGCGACATTGCCAACTCTGGTGCGTCGAGGTGGATCAAGCGCCAGCAGTACCCGATCTGCATGCCCTGGCACAGAGCTACCCATTGCAGTTGGCCGACGGCGCACTGGAGATCGTTACCCTGCCCGGCGTATTCGCCCATGGCCGCCTGGATCGCGGCAGCGCATTGCTGCTGGAGCATCTGGATGACCTGCCCAGCGGCCACCTGCTCGATTTCGGCTGCGGCGCGGGCGTGCTCGGCGCCGTGCTCAAAAGGCGTTACCCAGATAGCGAGCTGAGCCTGCTGGATGTCGACGCCTTCGCCCTGGAAAGCAGCCGCCTGACCCTCGCGCGCAATGGCCTGCCAGCCAACCTGATCGCCGGCACCGGCATCGAATCGGCACCCGAGGGACTCAGCGCCATCGTCAGCAACCCGCCGTTCCATCAGGGCGTGCATACCGACTACCAGGCCAGCGAGAACCTGCTGAGCCAGGCGGCTCGCCACTTGATAAAAGGTGGCGAGCTGCGCCTGGTGGCCAACAGTTTCCTCAAGTATCCCCCCCTGATCGAGCGCCATCTCGGCCCCTGCCGCACCCTGGCAGACGCCGATGGATTCCGCATCTACAGCGCCCGACGCTGAATTGGGGTTGCTCCCAACGCGGCGCTTGGGCACAATTGCGCCCGTCCTAGGGGAGTAGTCTCCCGCGAGCGCCCTGCTCGCCCGGTATACGTCAACACACTTGCTCCGCAGAGCATGGCGTATACGACCCAAGGCCTACATAGAGAGGCCTGCGGTTTGACAAGACCTATGACACGCACAACCTATACCCGGGGCGGGAAGGTCGTTCGTGTCATAAGCCGTGTCGACCCGCCCCCTGTAGGAAACCTGATGCTGGAATCGCTGTTCGTCCCCACCCTGATCGTTGCCCTCGCCGAAATCGGTGACAAGACCCAGTTGCTCGCCCTGCTGCTGGCCGCCCGTTTTCGCAAACCCTGGCCGATCATCTGGGGCATAGTCGTCGCCACCCTGGCCAACCATTTCGCCGCTGGCGCCGTCGGCAACTGGGTCGCCGGTTTCTTCTCCCCCGCCGCTCTCAGCTGGATTCTCGCTGCCAGCTTCGTCGCCGTGGCGGCCTGGACCCTGGTACCGGACAAACTCGACGACGACGAAGCATCCGGCCTGAAGAAATACGGCCCCTTCCTCACCACGCTGATCGCCTTCTTCCTCGCCGAGATGGGCGACAAGACCCAGGTTGCGACCGTGATGCTGGCCGCGCAGTACCCGCACTTCATTCTGGTGGTGGTCGGCACCACACTGGGCATGTTGATCGCCAACGTACCGGTGGTTCTGGCGGGCAATTTCGCCGCTGAACGCCTGCCGCTGACCCTGATCCGCCGCCTGGCCGCCTGCGCCTTCGCCGCGCTGGCAATCTATGCCGGCTACCAGGCGCTGAAGCTGAGCGGCCTGATCTGACGAATCACTGACGTCAACGAGCCGGCATTTCGGCCAATCCCAGCCCCCTCCTCCCTGCTGCTAAAGTGCCTGCCACGTCACATGGAGACGGCCTGCAGCCGGGAGGACAGCATGTCATTGGATGATCGCAAGAAGCTGGTGTGCCAGCACATCGACCTGACCTGGAACAAGGGGCGCCTGGCGCTGGCTGAACAACTGCACAGCCGCGATTTCCTCTACAAGAGCTCGTTCATTGGCAGGCCGCTTGGCAGCGCCGGCTTCGTGCAGATGGTGCAGGACATCCGCCTTGCAATGCCGGACCTACAGGTGGTGGTCGAGGAGTGCATCGCCGAAGGCTACAAGGTGGTGACCTGGAGCACCCTGATCGGCACCATCCAGAAACCCGCACTGGGCTACCCGCCCAGCGACAAGGTGCTGAGCATCTCGGCCATGGCGTTCTGGACGCTCACTCCCGGCAACGAAATCCAGGAAATCTGCACCATGTTCGACATGGAAAGCTTCCGCGCTCAGCTGGGTCTGCAAACCCGTCCACTTGCCGAAACCGCCCTGCCCTGAAACGCAAACGGCGCGCCGTGAACAATCACGCCGCGCCGTTTCCTGGCCCGAAATTAACGCCCGGCCTTGGCCTGCTCGTACAGCGGCATGACCTTGGGGATCGCCGCCTGCAGTGAGGCGATACGGCTGCTGGACGACGGGTGGGTACTCATGAACTCGGGCGGCGCACCACCACCGGCGGCCTCCATCTTTTGCCACAGGCTGATGGCCGCATTAGGGTTGTAACCCGCGCGGGCAGCCAGCTCCAGGCCAATCAGGTCGGCCTCGTTCTCGTTACTGCGGCTGTTGGGCAAGGTCAGGCTGTACTGCACCACCGTATCCGCCATGGCCATCCCACTCTCGCCCAGTCCGAGCAGGGCACTGGCGCCCTGTTTGGCCACCTGAATACCGTAGGCCTTGGACATCGCTTCACGGCTGTGCTCACGCAGGGCATGCGCCATTTCGTGGCCCATGATCGCGGCGATTTCATCGTCAGTCAGCTTCAACTGCTCGATGATGCCGCTGTAGAAGATGATCTTGCCGCCTGGCCCGCAGTTGGCATTGAGCTCTGGGCTCTTGATCAGATTGACCTCCCACTGCCAGTTGGCGGCATCCGGGCGAAAGCGCGGCGCCTGCGGAATCAGGCGATCAGCGACGGCCTGCAGGCGTTTGGCGTTGTTGCTGGTCTTGTCCAGCACGCCCTTGCTCGACGCCTCGCTCAGCGTCTGCTGATAGGACTGCGCGTACATCTGATTGACTTCGTCGGCTGACAGCATGCTGAACATGTACTGCTTGCGCTCCACGCCAACCGCACCACCACTGGTGGTATTGACGGCCTGACACCCTGCCAGCAGCACGGCAGCAGCCAGGCCACTCAGATATAGAACCTTGCTCATCGAGCCTTCTCCTTGAATCGGACGCCCTATGCTAGGCCGCCCCCGTAGCACGAGCAACCGCGTCACTTGCGCGATAGCCGTGCGCCATCTTTGCTAAATGCAACTACAGCCAGATGCTCCGCATCAGCCTATTAAGGTTTTCCCCTGTCACGGCCGATAGCCCGTAACAGGACACACTGCGCTCGGGAGCTCCCATGAAGTTCAAGTCGATCCAGTTTTCCGTCGCATTCCTCGCCGGAGCCAGTGTGCTGGCAGTGGTCGTGGCATTGGTGCTCTACGCCCTGTTCGCCAGCGACCGAACCCAGAATCTGGTGCAGCAACGCACCCAGGTCCTGCTCGAGCAGGTCATCGAGCAGCGTCTTTCCTCGCTGGCGCAGGCCCAGGTCAGCGAAATCCAGCGAGAACTGGAAGCGCCCCTGCAGATCACCGCCGACCTGGCGCGCGTCAACGCCATGCTCGGCATGACCGATGCCGGCGGCAGCCCACTGCTCAGCATCAGCCGCGAAGAACTGGCCAACCTGGTGCGTGAAACCACGGCGCAGAATCCCAAGTTGCTCGGCAGTTACCTGGGCTGGGAGCCAAACGCCTTCGACGCCAGCGACGATATGTACGCCGGCAGCAAGGAGAATGGTTACGACGGCACCGGCCGCTTCCTGACCTGGTGGTACCGCAATGCCGACGGCAGCCTCGCTGTCGACGCCATCGGCTCGACCGAGAGCGAGGAGTTGCTGCCGACCGGCGTGCGCGCGGGCGAGTACTACCTGTGCCCCAAGGAACGCAAACGCCCCTGCGTGATCGATCCAGCCCCCTACGACGTCGGCGGCAAGATGACCATGCTCGCCTCCTTCACCTCGCCAATTCTGGTCAACGGTGAGTTTCGCGGTATCGCCGGGGCTGATCTGGCGGTCAACTTCATCCAGGAACTGTTGGTCAAGGCCGACGCCCAGCTCTATGGCGGCGCTGGCGAGATCGCCCTGATCGCCAGCAACGGCCGTATCGTCGCTTCGACCCAGGCACCGGAAAAGCTCGGCGAGCCCGCTACCGAGCTGCTCGACGCCAACGAACTGGCCAACCTGAGCAGCCTGCAGCCCGGCATGCCGAAGTACGACGTGCATGTCGAGGACGATCCCGCCGACAGCCATATCGAGCTGTTCCTCAGCTTCACCATCGGCCAGACCGACGCTCGCTGGGTGCTGATGCTGGTACTGCCGCTGGATACCGTGATGGCTGACCTGCGCCAACTGCAGGCTGAGCTCGTCACCCAACGCGACGGCGACACCCTGGGCATGACGCTGGTGGGCTTGCTGATCGCCGGCCTGGGTCTGCTGGTAATCTGGTTCGTCGGTTACGGCATCGCCCGCCCGCTGCGGCAGATGGTCGGCATGCTCGATGACATTGCCAAGGGCGACGGCGACCTGACCGTGCGCCTACAGGTCGACCGCACGGACGAGCTGGGACAAATCGCTCAAGGCTTCAATGCCTTCCTGGCCAAACTGCAGACGATGATCGCCTCCGTGGTGACCTCGGTGCAGCAGGTCAGCGACTCCTCCGAGCACACTGCCGACATCGCCATCCGCACCAACCAGGGCGTGCAGAAGCAACTGGCCGAGATCGAACTGGTGGCCACGGCGGTACACGAGATGACGGCCACCGCGCAGGACGTCGCGCGCAACGCCACTCATGCTGCCGAGGCGGCCAACCATGCCGACCGCGCGGCCAATCAGGGCAAGCAGGTGGTACAGGAAACCTCCACCGCCATCGCCGCCCTGGCCAGCGAAATCGGCCGCGCCGTGGGCGTGGTGCAGAACCTGGCCAAGGACAGCGAGAACATCAACGCCATCCTCGTCGCCATACGCGGCATTGCCGAGCAGACCAACCTGCTCGCCCTCAATGCCGCCATCGAGGCAGCCCGCGCTGGCGAACAAGGTCGAGGTTTTGCCGTGGTCGCCGACGAGGTACGCAACCTGGCACAGAAGACCCAGCAAGCCACCGAAGAAATCCAGAACATGATCCAGCAGTTGCAGCAGGGCACCCGCGAAGTGGTCAAGGTGATGGAGCAGAGCCAGAGCAAGACCGACGACAGCGTGGAGCACGCCAACCAGGCCGCTCAATCGCTGGAGTCCATCACCCAGGCGGTGTCGGTGATCAATGATATGAACACGCAGATCGCCAGCGCAGCCGAGCAACAGAGTGCGGTAGCCGAAGACATCAACCGCAACGTCACCAATATCGGCCAGGTCGCCAACGAGGTGGCCAGCGGTGCCGACGAAGCCAGCCAGGCCAGCGCCCAACTGACCAAGCTGGCCGAACAGCAACGCAGGCTGATCAACCAGTTCAAGGTGTAAGGGACTTCATCAGGTAGGGTGCGCCGCGTGTTCAGCCGGGGCAGCCCCTCGACACCCTGCGCAGGCTCAAGCCGGAGTGAGGCACTCCGGCGCATCCAGCTGCGGATCGTTGACCAGCGTTGCCAGCGCGCGCTCACGCAGCGCCATCTGCGGCTTGAGCAGTAGCGCTGCCAGTTGCTCGGACGGCGTGTCGTTGCTCAACCACAACGCCTGTTCGTGCTCACCGAGAATCAAGGGCCGCCGCAGCGTGGCAGCCTCCTGAGTGATCAGCGCCACGCTCAGGTACTCCTGCCCGCCCACCGGATAAAGCTCCCACAACGCCGCGAAATACATCAGCGGCTCACCGTTGCTCATCCAGTAAGGCCGCTTGCGCGCGCCCCCGCGCCACTCATAAAAGCCATTGGCCGGCAGCAGCGCACGACGCTGGCGAAAGGGCTCACGGAACATCGGCTGCTCGGCCAGGGTTTCGGCGCGGGCATGAGCCGGGGTCTTGGACAGATCCTTGAGCCAGGCCGGCGTCAGCCCCCAACGTGCCGCAGCCGCCTGCGGTCCACCCTCGCCAGCACGCAACATCAGCACCTGACCGTTGGGCGCCAGGTTCCAGTGCGGCTTCTGGTCAGCGGGAAAACCGGGCAACGCCGCAAAAGCGGGCGACCAGCGGAACAAGGCATAACGTCCACACATGAAACGACTCGACAGGCAGGGGGCGCGTCAACAGAGCAACACGCCCTGAAAGGACTCTGGCTCATCGCCAGGCACAGGTTGCGCCGCATTGTACTCAGCGATCAGCGTACGCGCCCGTTCGGCGTACGGATCAGCGACGACCAAACCAAGCAGGCCGCACGCCGGCAACTCCCCCACCGCACCGACCAGATGCTGACCGAGCAGGTGCGCCTCGACGCCCTCACTGGCCAGCATGTCCACCAGCATCTGCCCTTCCAGCAGGTTTTCCGGTTCGTAGATTCGTTGCATCAGTCGTTCTCCCCGCGAACGTCCAACTCCCACTCGGTGCCGTCCGTACGCAGCTCGAACTCGATCGGCCGGCAACACACCGGACAATCTTCGATGTAGGACTGATCACCACCCGACAGATCCAGCAGCGCCTCGGCCGGCTCGCCGCAATAGGGGCAATAATACAACTGGCTTTCCAGCATCGCGGCCTCCTTGTGACTTGGCGTTATAATCGCCGGTCTACTGCTCACCCTGTTTAAGCAGACCCCCTTTCAACCTTAGCCGTTCTAGAACAAGAGAGCATGATGGGCGCATTCGATGCCATCCGACCCTATGCCGATGCAGAAGTGCGCCCCGTACTGGCGCGCCTGCTCGCCGACCCGGCGCTTCTCGGCACCCTCACCCGTTTTCGCTTCCCGCGCCTGGCCGGGCCATTCGGCTGGCTGCTCAAGCCACTGATCGCCGCGCGGCTGCGCAGCGAGTTCGCCAGCATCGATTCGATTTCCAAGCTGCAGGAAAAGATCGAGCCCTACATAGACCGCACCATCGAGCATGCCAGTGATGGCATCAGCTACTCCGGCCTGGAACACCTGCAACCCGGCAAGCCCTATCTGTACCTGGCCAACCATCGCGATATCGTCATGGACCCGGCCTTCGTCAATTACGCCGTCTACCACGCCGGCCTGCAGACGCCACGTATCGCCATTGGCGACAACCTGCTGCAGCGCCCCTTCGTCAGCGACCTGATGCGCCTGAACAAGAGCTTCATCGTGCACCGCTCGATCAGCGGGCGACGCGAGAAGCTGGCGGCCTATCAATTGCTCTCGGCCTATATCAACCACTCGATTCGCGAAGATGGCGAGTCGATCTGGATCGCCCAGGCCGAGGGCCGCGCCAAGGACGGTGACGACCGTACCGACTCGGCCATCCTCAAGATGTTCCACATGAGCCGCAAGGACGAACCGTTCGCCGAGGTCATCGACTCGCTCAACCTGATCCCGGTGTCGATCAGCTACGAGTACGATCCCTGCGACCTGGCCAAGGCCCGCGAACTCTGCGTACGCGCCGCCACGGGCAGCTATACCAAGGCGCCGGGCGAAGACGACGCCAGCATCGCCCTGGGCATCACCGGCTACAAAGGGCGCGTGCATCTGCACTTCAGTCCGCCTGTCGCCGGCCTGGAGGACACCAAGCAGCTTGCCCAGGAGATGGATCGTCACATTCTCGGCCAGTATCGCCTGTTCCCCGTGCACTACCTGGCCTACGCCATGTGGGAAGGCCGCGAGGCCGAGCTGAACGTGCCAGCAGCAAGCGACGTATTCGATGCCGCGGAACTGGCCAAGGCCGAAGCGCAGTGGAACAAACGCCTGGCCGCCTGCAGCGCCGAAGAAAAGCCGTTCCTGATCCTGCAGTACGCCAATCCGGTGCGCAATCAGTATCGGATCAAGGCGGGTCTGCCTTTGTAAGAAGCCCGCGCTACAAACGAAAACGGCAGCCATCAGGCTGCCGTTCTCGTTTATCGCTCAGGCATCAAAGCCGCGTGCTGAGCCAGGACAGCAGCAGGGCTGCGCCCAGGCATATGGCCCCGAAACGGTAGAAGAAGCGGTTGATGCGCACAGTGCGCTCATCCTGTGCTTCGCTTTCGTCCAGCTCACCCTGAGCCAGCACGCGCGCCATACCGCGCTGCTCACGCAAGCGGGTCATCAGACACAGCCAGGCTCCCGCCAACGCGAAGAACAATGCCAATGAATTCACCGCTCCGGCCGGATAGGCGAGGAACAGCGACCACAATATCTGCAGCGACATGCAACACCTCGAGAACAGCATGGTGCAGCAACCCCGCCACTGCACCAGAATGGGGATTTCGGCCGAGAAACGGTGCGTCTCGACCCTCAAAAAGTCGTCGTGCAGTGTACTGAACTAGCGCTTTTATAAGGTTCGTTTCCGACGAACGCAGCCTGCTATCCCGAAATCGTCTGAAAACTGTCATATGCCTGGCCTAGGGTTTGTATCTCCAATAGTGACCAAACAGTCACGACTGTTGCTGGAGCCAAACCTCAACGTCCCTGGAGGACCTGCCATGCTTAATTCACAACCGCTGGATCGCGATTACCTGATCGACTCGCTGGATGAAGTGGACGCCGTGGTCGACGAACTCTCCTTCAACGTACAGGACCAGCATTGGCTGGTGTACTGCGCCCTTGGCGGCCACGAGCATTACGACCTGCCGGACATCGACAACCGCACCGGCATGAGCCTGCCGGAGTTCTACGCCGAAGCGGCATGAAAACCCAGGACAAATGAAAACGCCCCGCAATGCGGGGCGTTTTTCGTGGTGACGCTAGAAATTACTGCAGTAGAACCTGGCCAATGGTCGGGTCCTTGAACGCACGGGTCAGCGCGTCGCTGAGCACATCACCCACCAGCTTGGTGTTGGTCTGCTGGTTCGGTGCGCTGCCGAAACGCTGATTCAGCGAAGCGCCGTAGCGGCCGGTGTAGCGGCGGCTACCGCCCTGCACGTCAGCGCGAATGGAAGCGGAGATATCTGCCTCGGTGACATACATACCCTCTTTAGGCGACTGATACTTCAGTTCCGCCAGGGTGATGGTCAGTTGCGGCGCGTTGTAGGCGTTGGCCGACGGGGTGAAGCCGAGCAGACGCACAGCAGCCTCGGCCTCAGCCTGCAGCTTGGGCAGCACATACTCGGGGCTGACGCTGATGGAACTGGTTTCCGGATACAGACCACCGCGGGTGCCAAGCACAGGCGAAGGACGGCCATCAACCACGCGCACCACCACCGGCTGGCCCTGACCCACGGGAGTCAATGAGCTGGTGAGCTTGGGTTGCGGGGTGAGTTGCTGAGGGCTGAGGGCGCAACCGGCCAGAGTCAGGCTGGCGGCAGCAAGCAAGGCGATCAACGCACGGTGCAGCATGCTCATCTCTCCGAGTGAGGTAAAAGTGGCCGGCAGTATACCCAGCGCGGCCTGAGGCCGACAGTGGTGCAGCATAGGACCGTCAGCACAGCGTTGCGGTTCCTGTCATCAGCCTGTCACCACGCCCTGGCATAAAGATACCCGTCATCACGCTGGAGCCTTCACCATGCTATTGCGCCGTCTGTTCAGCCGTGCTCGCCCGATGCGCCATTTTGCCCTGATCGATGGAGAGGGAGTTTGCCGCGCCCTGCGACAGATGCAGGAACACCCGAGCCAGGCTGACTGGGTGGAAGTTCGCGAGCCGAGCATCTCCTGGCTGGGCTCCCCCTTGCCCGCCAGTGCCCGGATCACCCCGGTCGTCACACACGCACCAGCCGCTCGCCCGTTGGCGGCCTGACCGGCGGAAGAATAAAAGTCACGCAGGGGCGATCAATTTCCCCTCATTCACCGTTATAATCGCGCCCCGATTATAAGGACGTCTCCTGATCGGGCCGCACGACCTCGCCGATGCAACGTCATCGCCCCGCCCCAGAGAGTCGCCCACTTCGAGCTGCCGCTTCCGGTCAGCCGCCTTCAGCCCATATGCAGAGCCGATAGCAGCCATGCATTGCATGATTTGCACGGGCAAAAGCGCGCCGAGGCAGTCGAGCTTTTGAGGTTCACCGCTCCAAAAGAGCGTGAAAAAAACGGTTTTTACAAACTTCACAAGAGTGTGGCGAACAGATGAACAGTTTTGCGTCCGCAAATCCCAGCCTTGACCCTCCCCACCGAACGACAGGGCATCACGCCTGAGTCTGCCGGTATCGCCCTGAAAGGCCGAACGGCCATCCATCTGGTGCAGTTTTCTTGGAGAGAGGTTAATGGCGCATAACGATTACCAAAGCGTAGATGTGGTGCTGGTTGGCGCTGGCATCATGAGCGCGACCCTGGGCGTACTGCTCAAGGAACTCAACCCCGGCATCACGCTGGAAGTGGTAGAGCTGCGCGAGTCCGGCGCAGTGGAAAGCTCCAACCCCTGGAACAACGCCGGCACCGGTCACGCCGCGCTGTGCGAACTGAACTACACCCCGGAAGGCGCGGACGGCAGCATCGACATCAAGAAGTCGGTGAACATCAACGCCCAGTTCGAGGAGTCCAAGCAGTTCTGGGCCTACCTGATCGAAAAAGGCGCGATCAACTCGCCGAAGACCTTCATCAACCCGGTGCCGCACATGAGCTTCGTGCGCGGCGAAAGCGGCATTGCTTTCCTCAAGAAGCGTTTCGAGGCCCTGCGTCAGCATCACGCCTTCACCGAGATGGAGTACACCGAGGACCGTGGCACCATCGCCGAATGGGCGCCGCTGCTGATCCCGGGCCGCGATGCCAGCGAACCGTTGGCGATGACCCGTGTGCAGGCCGGCACCGACGTCAACTTCGGTGCGGTCACCGAGCAGATGCTCGCCTACCTGACCACCCAGCCCGACGCCAAGGTCACCTGCAACCAGAAGGTCACCGACCTCAAGCGCGACGGTGAAGGCTGGCTGGTGGACATCAAGGACACCCGCTCCGGCGCCACGCGCAAGCTCAAGAGCAAGTTCGTCTTCCTCGGCGCTGGCGGCGGCGCACTGCCGCTGCTGCAACTGTCCGGCATCCCCGAAGGCAAAGGCTTTGGCGGCTTCCCGGTGAGTGGTCAGTGGCTGCGTTGCGACAACCCTGAGATCGTCAAGCAGCACCAAGCCAAGGTCTACAGCCAGGCTGCCGTGGGCTCGCCACCGATGTCGGTACCGCACCTCGATACCCGCGTGGTGGATGGCAAAAAATCCCTGCTGTTCGGCCCCTACGCCGGCTTCACCACCAAGTTCCTCAAGCACGGCTCGTTCCTCGACCTGCCGCTGTCGGTACGCCCCAACAACCTCGGCCCGATGCTGGCGGTGGCGCGCGACAACATGGACCTGACCCGCTACCTGATCAAGGAAGTGATGCAGTCCGAGGAACAGCGCCTGAACACCCTGCGCGGCTTCTACCCCGAAGCCAAGGCAGAGGACTGGCGCCTGGAAGTCGCTGGCCAGCGCGTGCAGATCATCAAGAAGGACAGCAAGAACGGCGGCGTGCTGCAGTTCGGCACCGAACTGGTGGCTGCAGCCGACGGCACCATCGCCGCATTGCTCGGCGCCTCGCCGGGCGCATCGGTCACCGTGTCGATCATGCTCGACCTGATTCGCCGTTGCTTCCCCGAGCAGGCCAAGAGCGACGACTGGCGCAGCAAGCTGGACGAGATCTTCCCGGCCATGGCCGATGTTCTGTCCAGCGACGCCGCGCGCTACCACGAAGTGCAGACGCAATCGAATCAGCGCCTGCAGCTCGACATCCCCAGCGCCTGATCGTCACGCACAAAAAACCGCCCTTCGGGGCGGTTTTTTTATGGGTGTTGATCGGGTTACGGCTGACCCCAAGGCAGGATCGGAATGGCCGTCACCGCATTCTGCGGGCTACCCTCGATCACCCGGTCGCTGTAGACCAGATACACCAGGGTGTTGCGCTTGCTGTCGAAGAAACGCACCACCTGCATGGTCTTGAACACCAGCGAAGTGCGCTCCTTGAACACCTCCTCGCCGTCCTTGAGCGTGCCCTTGAATGCAATGGGACCGACCTGGCGGCAGGCAATGGAAGCCTCGGCCCGATCCTCGGCCAGGCCCAGACCACCCTTCACCCCGCCGGTCTTGGCACGCGACAGGTAGCAGGTCACGCCCGATACCTTGGGGTCATCGAAGGCCTCGACGACGATCTTGTCGTTCGGCCCAACCCATTTGAATACCGTCGACACCTCGCCGATGGTTTCGGCCAGCGCCAGGCTGGGCAGCATCAGCAGGCTCAGCACATATCCCTTGAACAGACGCATACATGCTCCTTAGACGAGAATCAGATTGTCGCGATGCACCAGCTCCGGCTCATCGACATAGCCCAGCAGCTTCTCGATGGCGTCCGACGGCTGGCCGATGATCTTCTGTGCTTCCAGCGCGCTGTAGTTGACCAGGCCACGCGCAACCTCACGGCCGTCAGGCGATACGCAGACCACCATCTCGCCACGGCGGAAGCTACCCTGCACCGCCTTCACCCCCACCGGCAGCAGACTCTTGCGATCCTGGCTCAGCGCCTTCACCGCACCGGCGTCCAGCACCAGGGTGCCACGGGTCTGCAGGTGGCCAGCCAGCCACTGCTTGCGCGCCGCCAGCAAGCCGCGCTCGGGCGCCAGCAACGTGCCCAGACGCTCGCCCGCCTTGAGCCGCGCCAACACCTGCTCGATGGCACCGCCAACGATCACCGTATGCGCGCCGGAGCGCGCAGCCAGACGCGAAGCACGCAGCTTGGTCTGCATGCCGCCACGGCCCAGCGCACCACCGACGCCACCTGCCACGGCATCCAGTGCCGGATCATCGGCGCGGGCTTCGAAGATCAGCTCGGCATCGGGATTGTGGCGCGGGTCGGCGTTGTACATGCCGTCGCGGTCGGTGAGGATCACCAGCAGATCGGCTTCCACCAGGTTGGCCACCAGCGCGGCCAGGGTGTCGTTGTCGCCGAAGCGGATTTCATCGGTGACCACGGTGTCGTTCTCGTTGATCACCGGGATCACGTCGAGATTCACCAAGGTGCGCAGGGTGCTGCGCGCGTTGAGGTAGCGCTTGCGGTCGGAGAGATCGTCGTGCGTCAGCAGCACCTGTGCGGTACGCCGGTTGTGCTCGGCAAAGCTCGACTCCCAGGCCTGCACCAGGGCCATCTGGCCAATGGCGGCAGCAGCCTGCAGCTCGTGCATCGCGCTGGGTCGGCTGGTCCAGCCCAGGCGGCTCATGCCGGCTGCCACCGCGCCGGAGGACACCAGCACCAGTTCCACGCCCTGCTCACGCAGCGCGACCATCTGCTTGACCCACACCGCCATGGCCGCACGATCCAGGCCACGCCCGTCGGCGGTCAGCAGCGCGCTGCCGATCTTCACCACCCAGCGCCGCGCGCCGGTCACCTTGTCACGCATGATCTTCCAACCTTAGCCAGAAAGTGATGGGGTCCACCCCACCTACAAAAACGCCGCAATTAAGCGGCGTTGGAAATTTGCTTAATCCCGGACGTAAATGATTTCCGGGCCATCGTCGTCTTCTTCGTCGAGGAAGTCATCGTCCTCGTCGATATCGTCGACACTGCGCACACCGGATTTACGCAACGCACGCTGATCGTCCAGCGCCTGCAGACGGGCACGCGCCTCGTCTTCGATGCGCTGATCCAGCTCGGCCAGCTCCTCGGCGAATACCGGGTCCTCGGCGATGCGCTCGGCACGCACTTCCAGGTAATGCATGATGTCGCGGCTGATGCGCTCGGTGCCGTCGCGGCTGATGGCCGAGACCACGTAAACGGGGCCCTGCCAGTTCAGACGGGCAACGATATCGGCCTTGCGCGCCTCACGCTCGTCCTCGGGCACCTGGTCCATCTTGTTCAGCACCAGCCAGCGATCGCGCTCAGCCAACGCCGGGCTGAAACGGCCCAGCTCGTCGATGATCACCTGCGCAGCCTCGGCCGGATCGCTCTCGTCCAGCGGCGCCATGTCCACCAGGTGCAGCAGCAGGCGGGTACGCGCCAGGTGCTTGAGGAAGCGAATACCCAGGCCGGCACCGTCCGAAGCGCCTTCGATCAGCCCCGGGATGTCGGCAACGACGAAGCTCTTGAAGCGATCGACGCTGACCACGCCCAGGTTCGGCACCAGGGTGGTGAAGGGGTAATCGGCGACCTTCGGCTTGGCCGCGGAAACGGCGCGAATGAAGGTGCTCTTGCCGGCATTGGGCAGACCGAGCAGACCGACGTCGGCCAGCACTTTCAGCTCGAGCTTGAGATCACGCGACTCGCCCGGCTTGCCCGGCGTGGTCTGGCGCGGCGCACGGTTGGTACTGGACTTGAAGCGGGTGTTGCCCAGGCCGTGCCAGCCGCCCTGAGCGACCATCAGGCGCTGACCGGGCTTGACCAGGTCACCAATCACTTCCTGGGTGGCCACGTCGATCACCGTGGTGCCCACCGGCACCGGCAGGATCAGGTCCTCGCCCTTGGCGCCGGTGCAATCGGTGCTGCCGCCCTTCTCGCCATTCTGCGCGTTGAATTTGCGCGTATAGCGGTAATCGATCAGGGTGTTGAGGTTGGCGTCGGCCTCGAGGAATACCGAGCCGCCGTCGCCACCGTCGCCGCCGTTGGGGCCGCCCTTCTCGATGAATTTCTCGCGACGGAAGGCCATCATGCCGTTACCGCCGTCACCGGCTTTTACAAAAATCGAAACTTCGTCGACAAATTTCATGGATACGCCTCCCGCAAGCGCTGCGGGTCAACAGAACAACGTAAAGGCCCTTGCCGGATGACCCCACGCAAACAGCGTGGCGTTACGGGTGATCGGGCAAGAACCCAAGGATACAGAAACAAAAAAGCCCCGTCCTACGGACAGGGCTTTTCCAGCGCGTAGGCGATTAGGCCTGAACGACGCTCACGTAGCGACGGCCGAAAGCGCCCTTCACTTCGAACTTGACCACGCCTTCGACTTTAGCGAAGAGGGTGTGGTCTTTGCCCATGCCCACGCCGAAACCGGCATGGAACTCGGTGCCGCGCTGACGAACGATGATGTTGCCGGCCTTGATGACCTGACCACCATACATTTTCACGCCAAGGCGTTTACTTTCGGAATCGCGGCCGTTACGGGTAGAACCGCCAGCTTTTTTGTGTGCCATGAGTCAATACTCCTATAAAGGATCGGGGCCGACGAATCAGGCCTGGATACCGGTGATTTTGATCTCAGTGAACCACTGACGGTGGCCCTGACGCTTCATGTGGTGCTTACGACGGCGGAACTTGATGATGCGCACTTTATCGTGACGGCCTTGCGACACGACTTCGGCAACCACTTTAGCGCCGTCTACGACCGGAGCGCCGATCTGAACGTCGTCGCCATTGCCGATCAGCAGAACGCGATCGAAAGTCACGGCTTCGCCGGTAGCGACTTCGAGCTTCTCGATCTTGAGGAATTCGCCTTCGGTGACTTTGTATTGCTTGCCACCAGTAACAATTACTGCGTACATGGTAAATCTCCGTTGATCCTGCTCACCCAGCGCTTTAGAAAAGTCGTTATTGGCTGGCATGGCTGCTTGGGGCCGGAAGTGACACCCTTGCAATTGCGTAAGGCAGGGAAATGCCCAGGGGGAAGTTCAGGGTGCGCGATTGTACGCAAGCGCCGAACGCTTCGCAAGGGGCGTCAGTGCTTGCCTTGACAGCCCCTACCCCGCCACCTAGCATGCCGCGCAACCTCAAAGGAGCACCAGTCGCCGATGCAACCCCAGGCTTTCTACCGCGTGGTAGCGGACGATTTCACCGCCGTCGATGGCATCATTCGCCAACAGGTGGTTTCCCGCGTGCCGCTGGTGGAAAAGATCGGCGACTATATCATCTCCGCTGGTGGCAAACGCCTGCGCCCGTTGCTGGTGCTGCTCAGCGGTCGCGCGCTGGGCTACCAGGCCGACGACCTACGCCTGCTGGCCGCCACCATCGAGTTTCTGCACACCGCCACCCTGCTGCATGACGATGTGGTCGACATGTCCGACATGCGCCGCGGGCGTAGCACCGCCAACGCCCAGTGGGGCAACGCACCGAGCGTGCTGGTGGGCGACTTCCTTTATTCACGCTCGTTCGAAATGATGGTCGAGCTCGGCTCCATGCCGGTGATGAAGATTCTCTCCCACGCTACCCGCGTGATCGCCGAAGGCGAAGTGCTGCAGCTGTCCAAGGTGCGCGACGCCAGCACCACGGAAGAGACCTATATGGAAGTCATCCGCGGCAAGACCGCGATGCTGTTCGAGGCCTCGACCCACAGTGCCGCCGCCCTGGCCGGCGCCAACGAGGCGCAGCGCGAAGCCCTGCGTACCTTCGGCGACCACCTGGGTATCGCTTTCCAACTGGTCGATGACCTGCTCGACTACAAGGGCGACGCGGCCGAACTGGGCAAGAACGTTGGTGACGACCTAGCCGAAGGCAAGCCGACCCTGCCGCTGATCTACACCATGCGTGAAGGCACCGAGGAGCAGGCCGCCCTGGTACGCCGCGCGATTCAGAAAGGCGGTATCGAAGACCTGGAAAGCATCCGCGCCGCCGTGGATGCCGCCGGTGCCCTGGAGTACACCGCACAACTCGCCCGCGACTACGCCGAACGCGCCATTGCCTGCCTGGAAGTGCTGCCGGCCGGCGAATATCGCGATGCACTGATCGAGCTGAGCCGTTTCGCCGTGGCGCGCACGCACTAAGCCCGACGAAATCGAGACAGGTAGCCCGGATGCAATCCGGGGCGGGTTTACGGGATATGACCATTCCCGGATTACATCCGGGCTACGGGTTCGCGATACACGGCACCGCTACAAACAAAAACGCCCCGAACCAGTCGGGGCGTTTTTCGTTCAGGCCTGGTGGATTAGCAGGCCGTTGAAAAACGTAGGCGAGGCAGCCAGTGCAAGGCAAAAACAGGCGAAAAAGCGCAGTTTACGAGTTGTAAATGAGCATTTTGACTGGGCTCGCACGCGAGCCTGTTTTTAACGCAGCAATAGCAACGCAGGTAGTTTTTCAACAGCCTGTTACAGACGCAGGCCGCCGTCCAGCTCCAGAATGCGACCCGTGTAGTAGTCGTTTTCCAGAATGTAGGCCACCGAATGGGCGATCTCGGCCGGCTTGCCCATGCGCTTGAGCGGAATGCCCGAAGTCATCTTCTCCAGCGCTTCCGGCTTCATGCTGCCGGTCATTTCGGTTTCGATGAAGCCCGGCGCCACACCCGCGACGCGGATGCCGTAACGCGCCAGTTCCTTGGCCCAGACCACGGTGTCGGCAGCCACGCCCGCCTTGGCTGCGGAGTAGTTGGCCTGGCCCATGTTGCCGGCACGGGAGATCGAGGAAATGTTGACGATGGCGCCCTGGTTGCCCAGCTCGATCATCTTCGCCGCCACTTCGCGAGTGCAAAGGAACACGCCGGTCAGGTTGACATCGATCACCGCCTGCCACTGCGCCAGGCTCATCTTGGTCATTTCGCCATCTTTCACGCGGATGGTCAGGCCATCGCGCAGGATGCCGGCGTTGTTGACCAGACCGTTGATGGCGCCGAAGTCATCGGCCACCTGGGCGACCATATGGGTCACCTGCTCTTCATCGGCGACGTTGCACAGGTAGCTGCGGGCATCGCCACCGGCGGCCTTGCAGGCAGCCACGGCTTCGTCGAGTTTTTCCTGATTCAGATCGACCAGCGCCAGCTTGGCGCCCTTGGCCGCCAGGTACTCACCCATGGCGCGACCCAGCCCCTGGCATCCGCCAGTGATGATGATGACTTTGTCTTTCAGTTGCATCGCTTTATCCCCTCAAGGTGCAGCATTTACCGACCCCGCTGATGCCCGCTAACCGCTATGCTAGGGCGTCTGTCCGTTTATTAGGAATCTGTTCACGGTCTTGCGAGCTAGAGCGATACAAGGCAAAAACAGGCGAGGAACGCTCGGAGTCGCGCACGACTTTACGAGTTGTAAATGAGCATTCCGAGCCTGTTTTTAACGCAGTAGCGCCGACGCGCAGCTGACAGTGAACAGGTTCCTACGGATTCTTTGCGAGGAGCCATATAGGTGAGCGTTAAAGCCGGCAAGCATGCACGAGAATTGCTGCTCAAGGAATACCGTGGCGTGCTCAGCACCCACTCCAAGGCCATGCCGGGTTTCCCTTTCGGATCGGTGGTGCCCTACTGCCTGGACGCCGAGGGTCGCCCACTGATCCTGATCAGCCGCATCGCCCAGCACACCCATAATCTCGGGCAGGACGCCAAATGTTCGCTATTGGTCGGCGAACGTGGCGCAGAGGATGTGCAGGCGGTCGGCCGCCTCACTTTGCTCGCCGAAGCACGACAGTTGCGTGACGAGGACGAAATCGAAGCGGCCGCACAGCGTTATTACCGCTTTTTCCCCCAGTCGCGCGACTACCATCGGGCGCATGATTTCGATTTTTGGCGGCTGGAGCCGGTGCGCTGGCGCTTCATCGGCGGCTTCGGCGCCATTCACTGGCTCGACCAGGTGGCCCTGGCCAATCCTTTCGCGGTGGACGGCAGCGAAGCGAGCATGGTCGAGCACATGAACGACGACCACGCCAGCGCCATCGCCCATTACGTCGAACTGGCCGGCCTGCCGCAACACGAACCCGCGCAGATGGCCGGTATCGACAGTGAAGGCTTTCATCTGCGCATCGGCCAGAGCCTGTACTGGCTGCCCTTTCCCGCACCCTGCAGCAATCCCGGCGCCGCGCGCCAGGCGCTGGTGCAACTGGCCAGAGCCGAGAGTTGGCCGACCAATGGCGAGTCTTCAGCTTGAATTAAGCGCGAAACGCCATATTTAACTTCTACGGGAAGCCCGTCTTCCGCCAAGGACACTTCGACTCATGCGCGTGTTTCTGTTCCTCTTTCTGCTCTTTCCCATCATCGAGCTGGCCCTGCTGATCAAGGTCGGCAGCGCGATTGGCGTGCTGCCCACGCTGATGCTGGTGATCGGCACCGCCATTCTCGGCAGTGTTCTTTTGCGCGTTGCAGGTGTCGCCACTGCCTGGCGCGCCCGCGAAAAACTCTCGCGTGGTGAGCTGCCCGAGCAGGAAATGCTCGAAGGCCTGCTGATCGCCGTCGGCGGTGGCCTGCTGCTGCTGCCGGGTTTCATCAGCGACATCTTCGGCGTGCTCTGCCTGCTTCCCTTCACCCGCCGCCTGCTGGTGGGCAAGATCCGCCGCCGCGCCGAGGAGCAGGCCCTGCGTCAGCGCGCCTTCTTCGATGACCAGGCCGCCCGCACCGGCAAGACCAACCCCAACGTGCTCGAAGGCGAGTACGAGCGCCGAGACTGATCCCTACAGCACCTGTAGGAGCCGGCTTGCCGGCGATCTCTCTCTGGCTGATCGCCGACAAGCCGGCTCCTAAGCAAAGTCGTCAGGCTGCGGTGCTTACCGCGAGTGCTGCCCCCTCTGAAACGCAAAAAATTTCATCCCCGCCCCTTGAAATACCCTTGCTCGCCCACATGTAGCAGTCACCGCAAGGTGCCTGCCCGCTGAGGCAGTCCGACTTTCGCGGTGCGCCCAGCGTGCCGCGCCCGGCCTCGCCGGATTTTACAAACCCGCCGACCATTCAAGAGTCGGCAAGTTGGCCATTCAATTGTTAGGAGAGATCGACAATGAAGCTTCGTCCTCTGCATGACCGCGTCGTGATCCGTCGCAGCGAAGAAGAGACCAAAACCGCAGGCGGCATCGTGCTGCCGGGTTCGGCCGCCGAGAAGCCGAACCAGGGTGAAGTCGTTGCCGTCGGTACCGGTAAGGTTCTGGATAACGGCGAAGTCCGTCCGCTGGCCGTCAAGGTCGGTGACAAGGTGGTATTCGGCCCGTACTCCGGCAGCAACACCGTCAAAGTCGACGGCGAAGACCTGCTGGTAATGGGCGAGAACGAAATCCTCGCTGTCGTCGAAGCCTGATTCCCACGAATCTCCGTTTAACCTTCAAGAATTTGAGGACTGATCAACATGGCTGCTAAAGAAGTCAAGTTTGGCGATTCCGCCCGCAAGAAAATGCTCATTGGCGTCAACGTACTGGCCGACGCCGTCAAAGCCACCCTCGGCCCGAAAGGTCGTAACGTGGTGCTGGCCAAATCCTTCGGCGCCCCGACCATCACCAAAGACGGTGTGTCGGTTGCCAAGGAAATCGAACTGAAAGACGCCTTCGAAAACATGGGCGCCCAACTGGTCAAGGACGTTGCGTCCAAGGCCAACGACGCTGCTGGTGACGGCACCACCACCGCTACCGTTCTGGCTCAAGCCATCGTCAACGAAGGCCTGAAGTCCGTCGCTGCCGGTATGAACCCGATGGATCTGAAGCGCGGCATCGACAAGGCCACCATCGCCATCGTTGCCCAACTGAAAGAACTGGCCAAGCCGTGCACCGACACCAAGGCCATCGCCCAGGTCGGCACCATCTCCGCCAACTCCGACAGCTCCATCGGTGACATCATCGCCGAAGCCATGGAAAAGGTCGGTAAAGAAGGCGTCATCACCGTTGAAGAAGGCTCGGGCCTGGAAAACGAACTGTCCGTCGTAGAAGGCATGCAGTTCGACCGTGGCTACCTGTCGCCGTACTTCATCAACAAGCCGGACACCATGGTTGCCGAGCTGGAAGGCCCGCTGCTGCTGCTGGTCGACAAGAAGATCAGCAACATCCGCGAACTGCTGCCGGTTCTGGAAGCCGTTGCCAAGGCTGGTCGTCCGCTGCTGATCGTGGCTGAAGACGTCGAAGGCGAAGCCCTGGCTACCCTGGTCGTCAACAACATGCGTGGCATCGTCAAAGTCGCTGCCGTCAAGGCTCCGGGCTTCGGCGACCGCCGCAAGGCCATGCTGCAGGACATCGCCATCCTGACCGGCGGTACCGTGATCTCCGAAGAAGTTGGCCTGTCCCTGGAAAGCGCCACTCTGGAGCACCTGGGTAACGCCAAGCGCGTCGTACTGAACAAGGACAACACCACCATCATCGATGGTGCTGGTGCCCAGGTCGACATCGAAGCCCGCGTTGCACAGATCCGCAAGCAGGTCGAAGAAACCTCTTCCGACTACGACAAAGAGAAGCTGCAAGAGCGTCTGGCCAAACTGGCTGGCGGTGTTGCCGTGATCAAGGTTGGCGCTGCCACCGAAGTCGAGATGAAAGAGAAGAAAGCCCGCGTTGAAGACGCCCTGCACGCTACCCGCGCTGCCGTGGAAGAAGGCGTGGTACCTGGCGGTGGCGTGGCCCTGGTGCGCGCTCTGCTAGCAATCGACGAGCTGAAAGGCGACAACGAAGACCAGAACGTCGGTATCGCTCTGCTGCGTCGCGCTGTCGAAGCGCCGCTGCGTCAGATCGTTGCCAACGCCGGCGGCGAGCCGAGCGTAGTGGTCGACAAGGTCAAGCAGGGTTCGGGCAACTTCGGCTTCAACGCCGCGACCGACACCTACGGCGACATGATCGAGATGGGTATTCTCGACCCGGCCAAGGTCACCCGTTCGGCCCTGCAAGCTGCTGCTTCCATCGGCGGCCTGATGATCACCACCGAGGCCATGGTTGCCGAAGCGGCTGACGACAAGGCTCCTTCCATGCCTGATATGGGTGGCATGGGCGGTATGGGTGGCATGGGCGGCATGATGTAAGCCACCCGGCTCCTTAGCAGTACCAAGAACCCCGCGCCAGTCGCGGGGTTTTTTTTGGCCTGCCATCCATGGCGGCCACCCTGAGGGCCGTCGCTACGCGACGTTAAAAATTTCTCCCGGAAATTTTTTATGCCCGACGAAAAGCGATACAGGCCGCAAAATCCGATCACATTACCGATGGACTCGGGAACGTTGTTTGCTTATGTTTTGTTACAACCCTGAACGACGTAGTCCCCGTTCACGAGACGAGTGCTGCGCACACCTCCAATAGAAGAACAAAAATATGGCCCTTTGCAGTACGAACGAGATTCCTCAGCAGGTATTCCAATACTGGTGGCAACAGCAAGGTGATTGGGTCGAAGAGCCCAACGCTCGCCGCGGCGGCAAAAGTGGCGTGCAGCGCCTGCTGGATGAAACCGGCGTGCTCTACGCCAAGAAACAGATCGGCCATATCTACCGCAGCCTGCTGCATCCACAGGGACGCCCGACCGTACTGCGCGAACGCAGTGCATTGCTGGCCCTGGACGCACTCGGCGTGCCCGTTCCCAAGCTGATCTACTGCGGCGTCGAACGCGACCCACAACAGGGCTGGCGGGGCCTGCTGGTGACCGCCGAGCTCGAAGGCTTCATGGACATCGAAAGCTGGTACGCCAAAGGCGGCCGCGAAGCCTGTGGTGAAGCCGTACACACCGAGCTGCTGCAACTTGTTGGCGCGACTCTGGCGCGTATGCACCTGGGGCGCTGGCAGCACGGTTGCCTGTATGCCAAACATGTCTTCGTTAACCTTGCCGGCGAAACGCCGCAGGTGGCCCTGCTGGATCTGGAGAAAAGCCGTCGCCGCCTGACACGCGTCCAGGCCGCTCAGCACGACCTGCCTCAACTACGACGCCACAGCCCCTGGTCCGACGCCGACTGGCAGCAACTGCTGCAGGGCTATCGCCAGATCTTCGCCGATGGTGCCAAAGGCCTCGGCACGGCTATTGCCTGAACAAACGACTGCCGGCCCAGGGCCGGCAGTGTTTTTCCCGCAACACCTCGCTCCATCCGCATCACCCCCACCAGGAAGTGGCTCTACCTTGCACATTTGCGCTGGGTAGCAAGCAGAGCTGCAGGCGACTGCAACTGCCAGGGCCGGCTGTTACAGGGGGCCTTAACGGGCACCTAAGGTTACGTCGATACGTTACCCGCAGCATTGTTGAACCAACCGACAAGGCCCGTGTCCCAGCACAGCCCCGGCTGGTGCCAGCTACGCGCTAAGACCGTTCGTCGCATGAGACGACGACAAGGCAATGGGTGATCTAGGTTTAGCGAACAGCGTTTGGCAGCGCTTTCAAGGGGTTAGCAAAATGAAATTAGAAATAGCACGAGGTTTGTTCCTGGGCCTCGCCCTCAGCGTAACGGCAATCGCCGCCGCAGCCTGGCAGGAGCCCGGCCCGCGCGTGCTGGAAGCGCAAGCCTGCACCGCCGCAGAGCCCTGTCCCACCGCGCCTTTGCGCAAGCAAGTGCAGCCCGCCGCCAAACCCGATGCCAACCTGCTGGTGCTGATGTTCGGCCTCAGTGGCGCGATGAAAGGCGAGCACTAAGCCACACCCACGGTCATACCTCGCCAAGCGGGCCGACCTGCAGCAGCAGGTGGCCCGCCAGGCGCTGCCTCTTGGCGCTCATACCCGCGCAGCTCGATCACCCGTTCTGCTCCTCGATACTCCCAGTACTCGCTCATGCCTCTGGCCCCACAGGCCATATCCCTGAAAATGCCCGCATAGTGGCGTTTTAGAGCCTCTCGTTCAGTTTTGATTAAGTAAGAATCTTTATCGTTGCCCCGGAAGTGACCGAACGGTCACAGGCGTTTGGCTGGCAGTCGAGAACGTCACCGATGAAAATCACAGGAGATGCAACGATGAACTCAACCGCTTCCCGAACCGGCAACACCCTGCGCCCCGTCACCAAGGACAACGCCCAGGCCGCCCTGCAACAACTGCTGCAGGGCTTTCGGCGTTTCCGCCAGGAGGTCTACCCGCAGCAGCAGGCGCTGTTCAAGCGTCTGGCCTCGGCGCAGTCGCCCAGCGCAATGTTCATCACCTGCGCCGACTCGCGCATCGTGCCGGAGCTGATCACCCAGAGCGACCCCGGCACTCTGTTCGTCACCCGCAACGTGGGTAACGTGGTACCGCCCTACGGACAGATGAACGGTGGCGTTTCCACCGCCATCGAATATGCCGTGCTCGCCCTTGGCGTACAGCACATCATCGTCTGTGGCCATTCCGACTGCGGCGCGATGAAGGCCGTGCTCAACCCGGCCAGCCTCGACGGCACGCCCACCGTGCGCGCCTGGCTGCGCCACGCCGAGGTGGCGCGCAGCGTGGTGGCGGACAACTGCAATTGCGGCAGCGCCCACGAAACCCTCGGCGTGCTGACCGAAGAGAACGTGGTGGCCCAACTCGACCACCTGCGTACTCACCCGTCCGTCGCCGCCCGTCTGGCCAGCGGCCAACTGCACATCCATGGCTGGGTATACGACATAGACAGCGGCGGCATCCGCGCCTACGACGCCGCTTCGGGCAACTTCCTTGCGCTTGATGGCGACGAGCAGCCCTGCGCTACCCCGCAACCGCGCTACGCCAGCGTCTGATCCACCCATTTCCCTGAGCCTGCGCCCCTGGATGGCGCGGGCATGGGCTGCTTTTGCCCGTAGATCGGGCAAGGAGAGATATTCATGACTGTATTTCGCACACTGCCACGGGACGCGCTGGCGTCCGTGGTGGTCTTTCTCGTCGCCCTGCCGCTGTGCATGGGCATCGCCATCGCCTCCGGCATGCCGCCGGCCAAGGGACTGATCACCGGCATCATCGGCGGTCTGGTGGTCGGTTTCATCGCCGGCGCGCCACTACAGGTGAGCGGCCCGGCTGCCGGCCTCGCCGTGCTGGTGTTCGAGCTGGTGCGTACTCACGGCATGGCTGCGCTAGGCCCGGTGTTGCTGCTGGCCGGACTGATCCAGCTGGTCGCCGGCACCTTGCGCCTGGGCGGCTGGTTTCGCGTCACCGCGCCGGCGGTGGTCTACGGCATGCTCGCCGGCATCGGCATCCTCATCGTGTTGTCGCAGGTGCACGTGATGATCGATGCCGCGCCCAAGGCCTCCGGCCTGGACAACCTGCTGGCCTTCCCCGGCGCCGTGGGTGATGCGCTGACCCTGCTCGGCAGCAACGCCATGATCGCCGGTGCAGTGGGCCTCGGCACCATCGCCAGCATCTGGCTGTGGGAGCGTTTTCGCCCAGCGCCACTGCGCTTTCTGCCCGGCGCGCTGGTCGGCGTGACGCTCGCCACTCTGGCCAGCCTGTGGCTCGCGCTACCGGTCAAGCGCGTGGAGCTGCCAGCCAACCTCGGCGATGCCATCGACTGGATCACCCCGCAGGGCCTGGCCAGCCTGGCCGATCCGCAACTGCTGATCGCGGCACTGGCGCTGGCCTTTATCGCCAGCGCCGAGACGCTGCTGTCTGCCGCCGCCGTGGACCGCATGCACGATGGCCCCCGTGCACGCTTCAACCGCGAACTGTCCGCCCAGGGCATCGGCAACATGCTTTGCGGTGCGGTCGGCGCCCTGCCGATGACCGGGGTGATCGTACGCAGCTCGGCCAACGTCCAGGCCGGTGCTCGCGGCCGCGCCTCGACCATCCTTCACGGCGCCTGGCTACTGGCCCTGGTCGCTCTGCTGCCCGCCGTGCTGCAGAGCATCCCGGTGACCAGCCTCGGCGCGGTACTGGTGTACACCGGCTGCAAACTGGTCGACCCCAAGGCCATGCGCAACCTCGGCCAGTACGGCCGTGCCCCGGTGTTCATCTACGCCGCCACGGCGCTATGCATCGTCTTCACCGACCTGCTGACCGGCGTGCTGGTGGGCTTTGGCCTGACCTTACTGAAACTGGTGTGGAGCGCCTCGCGCCTGCGCGCGAAGCTGGTGCCCACCGGCCCGAACAGCGCCGAGTTGCGTATGAGCGGCGCTGCCACCTTCCTGCGCGTACCACAACTGGCCAAACTGCTGGCCAGCGTCGAACCGGGCACCCGCCTGCACCTGAGCCTGGCGCGGGTCAGCTATATCGACCATGCCTGCATGGAACTGCTGGAAGACTGGGGCCGCTCCGCCCGCGCCCAGGGCGGCGGGTTGGAGATCGTCGAAGGTGCGGCGTTGAAACGGCGGGTTGAAGGTCGGCAGCGCACGGCACTGGCCTGAGTGCACCACGGCTCACTCACCCAGGCCGGTGAGTGAGCCGTAAAAACACTTACCAACGACTTTACACATAGTGTAAACTCGGAAATTGACAATATTCATAAGCAGGCCTAGAGTGACGGCATGGAAGTTGAATTTGATGACGATGACCTAGATCGGCTAGAAACCGATTCCCGCTTCACTGCTGGCTACTCGCAGGAGGTGGTTCGTGCTTATAGGAAGCGCCTCCAAACAATTAGAGCCGCGCAAGATGAAAGGGATTTTTACGCATTAAAATCACTGCATTTTGAAAAATTAAAGGGGATCAGAGATGGTCAAAATTCAATGAGACTGAATTCGCAGTGGAGACTTATTGTTGTGATAAGAGGCGAGTCTCCATGCAAAATAATCGGAATCATCGAAATAGCTGACTATCACTAACTGGAGAAAAAACATGAGCGCCCGCAAACCTGCCGAAGTTTTCGCACCGGGAGAGTTCTTGCGCGACGAACTTGAGGCAAGGGGTTGGACACAGCAAGAGCTAGCTGAAATCCTTGACCGCCCGCCTAGGCTTGTAAGCGAGATCATATCGGCTAAACGTGCCATTACGCCCGAGACAGCAAAAGGATTGGGTGAAGCATTTGGCACGTCCGCAGAGTACTGGATGAATCTTGAAAGCCAATATCAGCTTTCAAAAGTAAAAACAGAAAGCAATATTGTTGCGAGAAAAGCAAAACTTTACACCGAATTCCCAGTAAGAGAAACAATTCGCAGAGGCTGGATACAAGCCAGCGAAAACATTGAAGTACTAGAACAAAGATTCCTCGACTTCTTTAAAATAAAAGTCATAGGTGAAACGCCTTCAATATGTCACTTTGCAAAAAGAACAAACGAAGGCTCTGAGGCAAGTATGCTACAGCTAGCCTGGCTATTCAGAGTCAAGCAACTTGCTGAAAAGCAGGTTTTAACACGTTATTCAAAAGAATCTTTACAGCTAGCAGTAGAAAAACTAAAAACATTACTAAACGCACCAGAAGAAGCTCGAAAAGCACCAGCAATCTTGGCAGAAGCCGGCGTAAGAATAGTCTTTGTAGAAGCTATATCAGGATCTAAAATTGATGGCGCTTGCTTTTGGCTATCAGAGGACAAACCAGTAATAGGCATGACTTTACGCTTCGACAGAATCGACAACTTCTGGTTTGTTTTAAGACACGAAATTGAACATATCCTGAGAGAAGACGGCAAAAATTCTGAGGGGCCAATAATTGACACTAATATCGGCGAAGACAGCTCCTCCGTAATTGAGTGCGAAAGACTTGCAAATCAAGCAGCACAAAATTTCTGCGTACCCGATCAGCAGCTAAACGACTTTATAGCTCGAATCGAACCATATTTTTCCGAAAAGAAAATATGTGCATTTGCACAAAGAATAAATATACACCCCGGCTTGGTCGTTGGGCAGATCCAACGCCACCTAGGAAGGCATGACTTTCTAAGAAAGCACCAAGTTAAGATCAGAGATATAGTTCTATCTTCGGCCATAGCTGACGGCTGGGGAATCATACCCAGCTAGGAGAAAAATACATGAGCGCATACTCTCACCAAATCAAGCTATACATTGAACGATACAAAAGAGAGTCTGGAGATACTGGGCTGGTAGACCCCCATGCTATTGCAGAGTGGGCTTACAAGAATGGATTACACAAACCAAACACCAAGACAATTATAGATGCTATAGCATCTGACATTTCGCAAGCATTTAGAGAAGAATATCGGACCGACAGAAACGGGCAGCGCTATCGAGCAAAACATGCCGTCAGGACAAAGAAAGGTAATAAAACACTTTCCCTGTGGGCTGATATCGACGATCAAAATGCGCCTCGCGAGCACTTCGTAAAGTCCTTTTCCCAGCGCAGACAGCAAATCGTGGGTGACTGTTACCAGCTCAAGACGGACGTCGACGTCTACAACGGAAAGAATCCTGAGCAAAAACCAATCCAAGTAGTATTGGACTTCACTTACGACGTTGAGGAATTGCAACTCCCGTATCAAGGAGCGGCGTAATTTTCTCTCGTATCTCGCAAGCATTCGGCATGGAGAAAGTTTTTCTTTATTTTTTATTAACGCCAAGTTCTACATCTGCACCAAGCGCCACTGTTAGCAGGCCAACGTAGTTGCTGCGTAGAGTGTTTAGTAGCAAGCTGGGATATAGAGAGACGGAGCACGAACGATCAGAGACCGCCAATCGCCCCTTCAGAAGGCCGAACGGAATCGTTGTGTAGAGGGTTGAGCGGCATGGATGCCGCGAGAGCCGCGATGGGCCAGGGATGGCCCTTCGCGGCGGGCCCTCGGAGCAATGATGGAGTGAGGGAAGTCGAGCGAAGCGAGACCCGGATGGCGGGGCACAGCGTTTTTGCTTACTTTTTTGGCGTTTGAAAAAAGTGAGTCGCCGTAAGGGCGAAACCGTAATTTCAGACAACGAATGTGCGGCGGCGGAGTGCAAAACCAAAAGCAAAAGCACCCTCTCCCCTAACCCCCGCCCTGCGCCCCAGCCCTTCGCAGAGCTCAGGGCGCTTCAGCGGGCGAAGCAGTGCTTCGCTATTTCCGCTTACGCCCCATAAATGGGAGAGGGGAACTGATCGCTGTTCCGTCAGCAATCTCGGTTGGCTGAAAGATTTTCGCGGCTGACGCCGCTCCTACAGATTTGGGTGGCTTCGGGTCGCGGCTGAAGCCCCTCCTGCAAGAACGTGGCGATACCAGCGGCCTTGCCTTCACGCCCCCGCAATCAACCGCTCGATGATCTCCCGACGCTCAGGATGCTCCGGCACCTGAATGCCAAACTCTTCTCGCAACACCTTCAGCACCTCATCGACACTCTGCAACTGCACTCGCTCACTCGCCTGCCCCAGGCGGTGGATGGCGAAGCTGCCGTTGTTCAGCGTCTTGCGCAGGCCTGGCCCGGTGCGGGCGGCGATCATCTGTCCGAGGAAGGGCGAATCCGGGTGGGTGCACACGTACCAGTTGCCCACCACGTAATCGATATCCGCCACCTGCTGCAGATCGAACACGTACATCGCCCGCCAGCTACCCGCCACCAACGCGTGCAAGGTGTAGGTGCCATCCACCAGCGTCAGGCGATAGGGCTCATGCGGCGTGGCCTGCTCGCCCTCGCTGTCGAGCAGCAAGGGGCCGGTCGGCACCATGCCGCCGAAGCCGACATCGGTGATGTAGCGCACGCCACCCAGGGTCACCAGCACCAGCATATGGGTACGTGCCGGCAGGGCATCCTCCGGCCCGCCCATGACCACGCGCCCGGTCAGCCCGCGCGCGTCGAAGCGCAGCGCCTGCAACAGCAGCAGGTACAGACGATTGAGTTCGAAGCAGTAACCGCCACGGCCCTGGCGTAGCAGCTTGTCCTGAATCGCGGCGGGTTCGACCTCCACCGGCACGCGCAGCATGCTGGCCAGGGTTTCGAAGGGGAACTCGGCGGTGTGCCGCGCCTGCAGCTCGCGCAGGGTGTCGAGAGTCGGTGGCGGCGCCGACGAGTAACCCAGGCGCTCGAGGTATGTGTGTAGATCCAGCATGAATGGCTCGGTCATCGTGCATCTCCCTTTTCTACCTGCCGGCTGTTTTACCAGAGGGCGTGGATAGACGATATGCAACGAGCGGCATGGCGTGCTCGAATCAGCGCTTTCGGTTTGCGGCAGCCGGCACACACAAACCGGCACAAATGCGCCAATCTATCGCTCACCGCACGAGCTTGCCCGAGGACTCCATGATGCACCTGCGCCATTGCTGCACCCTTTCCCTGTTACTCATCCTGGGCGGCTGCGGCGCCGGTGAGACGGCCGCTACGGCGACGCTCCAGGCTGAGCAGGCCAAACAGGCTCAGCAGCAGATGGAGCAGCTCAAGCAGCAGATCGACCAGGCCAATGCGGCGAACACCCAGCGCCTGCAGGAGGCCATCGATCAGGCGCAGTGAACGGCGTCTCCAGCGGAGCGCTGCTTGCAACGAGCAACGCGCCACTGACAACAAAAAGGCCGATCTCTTGATCGGCCTTTTCGTTCAACGCAGCAGCTCACTCAGCCATTGCTGGGGAAGGCGAACTGCGCCGCTTCGTGGCTCTTGCGTGCCGGCCAGCGCTGGGTGATGGCCTTCTTGCGGGTGTAGAAGCGCACGCCATCCGGGCCATAGGCATGCAGGTCGCCGAACAGCGAGCGCTTCCAGCCGCCGAAGCTGTGGTAAGCCACCGGTACCGGCAGCGGCACGTTGACGCCGACCATGCCCACTTCGATCTCGTCGCAGAACAGGCGCGCCGCTTCTCCGTCACGGGTGAAGATGCAGGTGCCGTTGCCGTACTCGTGATCGTTGATCAGTTGCATGGCTTCTTCCAGGCTGCCGACGCGAACGATGCACAGCACCGGGCCGAAGATTTCGTCGGTGTAGATGGTCATGTCCGGGGTCACCTTGTCGAACAGGGTGCCGCCGACGAAGTAGCCGTTCTCGTTACCCGGCACCACCAAACCACGACCATCGACCACCAGCTTGGCGCCCTGCTCGACCCCGGCGTCGATGTAGCCCTTGACCTTGTCACGCGCAGCGGCGGTGACCAGCGGGCCCATGTCCAGGCCGCAGGAGGTGCCGGCACCGATCTTCAGCGCCTGGATCTGCGGGACGATCTTCTCCACCAGCGCATCGGCGATCTGGTCGCCCACGCACACGGCCACGGAGATGGCCATGCAGCGCTCGCCGCAGGAGCCGTAGGCCGCGCCCATCAGGGCGCTGACGGCGTTGTCCAGGTCAGCATCAGGCATCAGCACGGCGTGGTTCTTGGCGCCGCCCAAGGCCTGTACACGCTTGCCGCGCTTGGTACCTTCGCTGTAGATGTATTCGGCGATCGGGGTCGAGCCGACGAAGCTCAGGGCCTTGACCTCGGGCGCTTCGATCAGCGCGTCGACCGCGTCCTTGTCACCGTTGACCACGTTCAGCACGCCCTTGGGCAGGCCGGCCTGGTTCAGCAGCTCGGCGATGAACAGGGTGGAGCTGGGGTCGCGCTCGGACGGCTTGAGGATGAAGCAGTTGCCGCAGACGATGGCCAGCGGGTACATCCACAGCGGCACCATGGCCGGGAAGTTGAACGGGGTGATGCCGGCCACGACACCAATGGGTTGCAGGTCGGTCCAGGCGTCGATGTTCGGGCCGACATTGCGGCTGTATTCGCCCTTGAGGAGTTCCGGGGCGGCGCAGGCGAACTCGACGTTCTCGATACCGCGCTTGAGTTCACCGACGGCGTCCTCGATGGTCTTGCCATGCTCAGCGCTGATCAGCGCGGCGATTTCGTTCTCGTTCTGCTCCAGCAGTTGCTTGAAGCGGAACATGATCTGCGCGCGCTTGGCCGGCGGGGTGTTGCGCCAGGCCGGGAAGGCGGCCTTGGCGGCGTCGATGGCCAGTTGCATGGTGGCGCGATCAGCCAGGCCGACGGCGCTGGTGGAGTCGCCGGTGGACGGGTTGTATACCGGGGCACTGCGACCGTTGCCGGCAACGCGCTCGCCGTTGATCAGGTGAGGGATATGGCTCATGGGGAAGCTCCTAGACGTAATTACTGTGGGTAGGAGCCGGCTTGCCGGCGATCCGTTTTACAACATCGCCCGCAAGCGGGCTCCTACAGAAATGGGTGCGTTCGCTCTTAATCCAGCTTGTTCAGCACGTCGCCAACGGCATTGAAGACGCGGTCGAGGTCTTCCATCTTGGCGTTGAAGGTCGGCCCGAACTGCAGGGTGTCGCCACCGAAGCGCACGTAGAAGCCGGCCTTCCACAGGGCCATGCCGGCCTCGAACGGACGGATCACGGCGTCGCCATCACGCGGGGCGATCTGCAGGGCGCCAGCCAGGCCACAGTTGCGGATATCGACGATGTGCTTGGTGCCCTTCAGGCCATGCAGCGCAGCCTCGAACTTCGGCGCCAGCTCGGCGGACTGCTGGATCAGGTTCTCGCGCTTGAGCAGCTCCAGGGTGGCCAGGCCAGCGGCACAGGCGACCGGGTGCGCCGAGTAAGTGTAGCCGTGGGTGAACTCGATCATGTGCTCCGGCGACGGCTGCTGCATGAAGGTGTTGTAGATCTCACTGCTGGCGATCACCGCACCCAGCGGGATGGCGCCGTTGGTGATCTGCTTGGCGACGTTCATCAGATCCGGGGTCACACCGAAGAACTCCGCGCCGCTCCACTTGCCCATGCGGCCAAAGCCGGTGATCACTTCGTCGAAAATCAGCAGGATGTTGTGCTGCGTACAGATCTCGCGCAGGCGCTGCAGGTAGCCCACCGGCGGCACGATGGCACCGGCCGAGCCGGACATCGGCTCGACGATCACCGCGGCGATGTTGGAAGCGTCATGCAGCTCGATCAGCTTGAGCAGTTCGTTGGCCAGCTCCACGCCGCCGGTCTCGGCCATGCCCTTGGTGAAGGCCATGCCCGGTTGCAGGGTGTGCGGCAGGTGGTCGGCGTCCATCAGTTGGCCGTACATCTTGCGGTTGCCGCCGATGCCGCCGAGCGCGGTGCCGGCGATGTTGACGCCGTGGTAGCCACGGGCGCGACCGATGAAGCGGGTCTTGGACGCCTGGCCTTTCAGGCGCCAGTAGGCCTTGGCCATCTTCACCGCGGTGTCGGCGCACTCGGAGCCGGAGCCGGTGAAGAACACGTGATTGAGCTCGCCCGGCATCAGGTCGGCGACCTGCTCGGCCAGCTTGAACGACAGCGGATGGCCGTATTGGAAGCCCGGCGAATAGTCGAGGGTGCCGAGCTGCTTGGCCACGGCGTCCTGAATTTCCTTGCGCGAGTGACCGGCGCCACAGGTCCACAGGCCGGAGAGGCTGTCGTAGATCTTGCGGCCCTGGTCGTCGGTCAGCCAGTTGCCCTCGGCCGCCACGATCAGGCGCGGGTCGCGCTGGAAGTTGCGGTTGGCGGAGAACGGCATCCAGTGCGCATCCAGCTTGAGCTGGCTGGCCAGGGACGGGGTTGCGGTCTGCGGCATGTTCATTGGGAGCCTCACTCGGGCAGGCAATCGGATGTAGGAGCCCGCTTGCGGGCGATGATCGCCGGCAAGCCGGCTCCTACAGGGTAGTTGCCAGCAAAGGTGCCACGGGCATAGAGTCAGTAAAACAGCACTCTTCTTATCTTCAGTTCAAGGCTTACTAAACAAATGAGCAGCCGCCGTCCCGATCCGCTGGCCCAGGTCAGCGACTTTGAAATCCGCCTGCTCAAGCTGTTTCGCAGCGTGGTGGAATGTGGCGGTTTTTCCGCGGCGGAAAGTGCCCTGGGCATCGGCCGCTCGGCCATCAGCCAGCAGATGAGCGACCTCGAACAACGCCTCGGTCTGCGCCTGTGCCAGCGTGGTCGCGCCGGCTTCGCCCTGACCGAGGAAGGCCGCGAGGTGTACCAGAGCACGCTGCAGTTGCTGGCGGCACTGGAGAGCTTTCGCACCGAGGTCAACGGCCTGCACCAGCACCTGCGCGGCGAACTGAACATCGGCCTGACCGACAACCTGGTGACCATCCCGCACATGCGCATCACCAATGCCCTGGCGCGCCTCAAGGTGCAGGGGCCGGACGTACGCATCCACATCCGCATGACGCCACCGTCGGAAGTGGAACAGGGCGTGCTCGACGGTCGCCTGCATATCGGCGTGGTGCCGCAGGTCGGCGCCCTCTCCGGTCTGGAATACCAGGCGCTCTATGACGAGCGCTCGCTGCTCTACTGCGCGGTCGGCCACCCGCTGTTCTACGTCGATGATCTGCAGCTCGAGGACGAAAGACTCAACGCCCAGGAGGCCATCGCCCCGACCTTTCGCGTGCCGCCCGAGGTGCAGAGCCATTACCAGGCGCTCAATTGCACGGCCAGCGCCTCGGACCGCGAGGGCATGGCCTTTCTCATCCTCACCGGGCGTTATATCGGCTACCTGCCCGACCACTACGCCCAGGCCTGGGTGCAGCAGGGTCGCCTGCGCGCGCTCAAGGCGTCCACTCGCTACTACGACATCAACCTGGCAGCGGTGACGCGCAAGGGCCGCCGCGCGCACCTGGTGCTGGAGAGTTTTCTCGACGCCCTGGCCGAAGCCTGAGCCCGCACCATGGCCGCGCATGCCGAGCCAGCGCGGTGCATTGCGAACATGACAAGACCGCCGGACGCGAGCAAATCAGGTATCTGTACCCCATGAAAAGCATGCTGCTGCGCAGAACTCCAAAAAACTGATCACATGGACAGCTTCTTGCATAAGGGCGAGCGCCCTCTGCTGCGAGAACTCGCCATGACCACCGAATCACCGACATCGTCCGAACTGCTCTACGGCCTGGACGACCGCCCTGCGCCGTTGCCGGCCTTTTTCGCCGCGCTGCAGCATGTACTGGCCTGCTTCGTCGGCATCGTCACCCCCACCCTGATCATCGGCGGCGTGCTCGGCCTGCACGAACAGTTGCCCTACCTGATCAGCATGGGCCTGATGGTGTCCGGCGTCGGCACCCTGATCCAGGCGCGCCGCCCGTTCGGCATCGGTGCCGGGATGATCTGCGTGCAGGGCACCAGCTTCGCCTTCCTCAGTGCCGTGCTGGCAGCAGGCTTGATGGTCAAGGCACGCGGCGGCAGCCCGGACGAGATCCTGGCGATGATCTTCGGCGTGTGCTTCTTCGGCGCCTTCATCGAGATGGTCCTGAGCCGCTTCATCGGTCGTCTGCAACGCGTCATCACGCCGCTGATAACCGGTATCGTCATCACCATCATCGGCGTCAGCCTGATCAAGGTGGGTATCACCGACGTCGGCGGCGGCGCCAACGCTGAGAACTTCGGCGCGCCGATCAACCTGGCCCTGGGCGCCCTGGTGCTGCTGACCATCATCGTGCTCAACCGCCTGAGCAATCCCTGGCTACGCCTGTCGGCGATCGTCATCGGCCTAGTGGTGGGCTCGCTGGCCGCCTGGTTCAGCGGTGTGCTGGTGCCCAAGGCATTGCCCGAACTGCCGCTGGTGAGCGTGCCGATCCCGTTTCGCTACGGTTTCGACTTCGACTGGATGGCCTTCGTCCCGGTAGCGCTGATCTACCTGATCACCGCCATCGAAACCACCGGCGACCTGACCGCCAACTGCATGATCTCGAAACAGCCGATCAACGGCCCGCAGTACCTGCAACGGATCAAGGGCGGGGTGTTCGGCGATGGCGTCAGCTCGCTGATCGCCGCCGTTTTCAACACCTTTCCCAACACCACCTTCAGCCAGAACAACGGGGTGATCCAGCTCTCCGGCGTGGCCAGCCGCCACGTTGGCTATTACATTGGCGCCATTTTGCTGATCCTCGGTCTGTTCCCGGTGCTCGGCGCCATCCTCCAGCAGATTCCCAAGCCGGTGCTGGGCGGCGCTACCCTGGTGATGTTCGGCACGGTCGCCACCGCCGGCATTCGCATTCTCGCCCAGGCGCCGCTGGACCGACGCAGCCTGCTGATCATGGCCACCAGTTTCGGCATCGGCCTCGGCGTTTCCAGTCAGCCGGACCTGCTGAGCCAGATGCCCACGCTGGTGCAGAACGTATTCGGTTCGGCAATCACCAGCGGCGGCCTGACGGCCATCCTGATGAACCTGCTGTTGCCGCTGGAATCAGCCAGCGCGAGCACGGCTGGACAAGAGCGGGAAACCTGAGGCGTCCAGGTGCACGAGGGTCGGCCTGCGCACAAACCTGGTGCACAAGCCCGGTGTGAGGGTATTTCCTGCCATTTTTCCGCGACTTGCGCTTGTCACCCAGGCGGCGCTGGGGTATCAGTGCAAACGCTCTGCCCCAAGACCAGCCCGGAATCGCCCCATGACCTTCGAAGTCCCCGCCCACAGCGCCCACGACAAGCCCGCCGGGCGCATTCGCCAGAAGAATGAAGAAGCCATCATCAAGGCTGCCGAGGAAGAATTCGCCCGGCACGGCTTCAAGGGCACCAGCATGAATACCATCGCGCAGAACGTCGGCCTGCCCAAGGCCAACCTGCACTACTACTTCAACAACAAGCTGGGGCTGTACCTGGCCGTGCTGAGCAACATCCTCGAACTGTGGGACAGCACCTTCAATAATCTGAGCGTCGATGACGACCCGGCCGAAGCGCTGGAACGTTACATCCGCGCCAAGATGGAATTCTCCCGGCGCCAGCCGAAGGCTTCACGCATCTTCGCCATGGAAGTGATCAGCGGTGGCGACTGCCTGTCGCAGTACTTCAACCAGAACTACCTGGACTGGTTCCGTGGCCGTGCTGCGGTGTTCGAAGGCTGGATCGCCGCCGGCAAGATGGACCCGGTCGACCCGATCCACCTGATCTTCCTGCTGTGGAGCAGCACCCAGCACTACGCCGACTTCGCCTCGCAGATCTGCCGCGTGAAGCAGAGCTCGCGCCTGACCAAACAGGACTTCGAGCAAGCCTCCGATCAACTGGTGCAGATCATCCTCAAGGGCTGCGGCCTGACGCCTGCTGCCAAAACCTGATGGCGTTCACCCTGCTCGGCCCTTGCCAATACCGCGAGGAGATTCGCAAGAGCCGCTTCATCGCCCTCGCCGCGCCTATTGCCAGCGCGGCCGAGGCGCAAGCCTTCATCGATAGCCACAGCGATCTGGCTGCCTCGCACAACTGCTGGGCGTGGAAGGTCGGCAACCAGTACCGCTTCAACGACGACGGCGAACCGGGCGGCACGGCTGGCAGGCCGATCCTCGCCGCCATCGAGGGGCAGGACTGCGATCAGGTGGTGGTACTGGTGATTCGCTGGTACGGCGGCATTCAGCTCGGCACCGGCGGCCTGGCCCGCGCCTACGGCGGTAGCGCGGCGAAATGCCTGCAGACTGGCGAGCGCCGTGAACTGGTGCTGCGGCAGCCCTTCACCTGTCATTTGCAGTTCGCCGAACTGCCGCTGTTCAAGGCGCGTCTGAATGAGTTCGACAGCCTGATCGAAAGCGAGGATTACGATGCTACCGGCGCGCGTCTGCACTTGGCCGTGGCACCGGACGAACGCGCGGCGCTGGAGCGCCTTCTTGGCGATATCAGCCGTGGCCGCGAGAGCCTGAAAGCGCCATGAAACGAACGACCGCTGCCCTGCTGCCGCTGCTGTGGCTCGCCCTGTCGGCCCACGCCGAAGTGCAGGAGCGTTTGCAGGAACAGTACTACGACCTGCAGGTAGCGTCCGGAGAGTCCCTCAGCCGCGCCATCAACCAGGCCTCACCGATTCGCCAGAACGGCCAGATCTACCACGCCTACACACGCTGGCAGGTGCAATGGAACTTCTGGTGGCGCGAACAGCGTGATGGTCGCTGCCAGATCGACCTCACCCGCACCCGGTTGAACGCAACCATCACCCTGCCCCGCCTCGGTGGCGGCGACGCACAGCAGCGCCAGCGTTTCGAACAGTACCTGGGCGCACTGCGCGAACATGAGCTGGGCCATTACCGCATCGGCCAGGCGGCGGCGGCCGAGATCGACGCGGCGCTGCTGGCGACACCTGAATACCCCAGTTGCACCGAGCTGCAACAGCAGGCCAACCGGCGAGCCAATGCCGTGCTGCAACGGCATGTCGAACATGAACGCCGTTACGACCGCGACACCGGTCACGGCCGCAGCCAGGGCGCCTGGTTGACGGAATAACACTGCAGCAAAAATGTAGGAGCGGCGCCCCGCCGCGAATCGTGGCTGTACGCACTCGAAAAGCTTCGCCCCGGGGCTGGCCTCCTACAGGGGCTTGCCGTGCCGGGCTTATCGGATCGGCATTCGCTATGCTGATCTTCTTTCTCATCCACCATGGAGCCTGACATGACTGCCTCCCGATCCATCCTGATCATCGGTGCCTCACGTGGCCTCGGCCTTGGTCTGGCCGGTGAATTCGCCGCCCAGGGCTGGGCCGTGACCGCCACCGTGCGCAGCGCCGCGCAACAAGCGCCGCTGCAGGCACTGCCCGGCGTGCGCGTAGAACAACTGGAGATGACCGACCCGATCAGCCTCGAGCAGTTGGCCGGCCGCCTGAGCGACCAGCGCTTCGACGTCATCTTCGTCAACGCCGGGGTCGCCGGCCCCGAGCACCACAGCACCGCACAGGCCAGCGCCGAGGAAATGGGTCAGCTGTTCCTGACCAACGCCGTCGCCCCGCTGCGCGTGGCCGAGCGCCTGCTGCCGAACCTGGCCGCCGAACATGGGCTGATCGTGTTCATGAGCTCGATCCTCGGCAGCATCGAGGCGGGTGCCGGCCTGGGCATGCCGCTATATGGCGCCAGCAAGGCCGCACTCAACCACCTCGTGCAGTGCTTCGTGCGCACTCAGGACAACCCAAAACTCGGCGTAGTGCTGATGCATCCGGGCTGGGTACGCACCGACATGGGCGGCGCCGACGCCCCGCTGGATATCGACAGCAGTTGCAAGGGCATGGTCGAACAGGTCAGCGCTGCCGTCGGCCGGCCAGGCCTGAGTTATCAGGACTTCGAGGGCAATCCTTTGCCCTGGTAAAAACGCTCAAACCGGGCTGCTCGCAGAAGCTAGCCCTGGTAGCCACAAGTAGTGATTTCTGGTGCCCCCCAGATTACATCCGGGCAACGGTCGCGGCTAAAGCCCCTCCCACAGGTGGGTACCGCTTTTGTGGAAGGGCTTTAGCCGCGCACGCGCGAATACGGTGCATTGTGCGCAGCACACGGAGAGACACGCACCAATGGCAGGCATTGCAGTGCGCTCGGCCATAGGCGAGAGCCCATAAAATGGATTTTCTGACTCACTGGCCAAGTTTTTGCTTTAGCCCCGCTCAGTCATGTTCATGAGCGCTTCCCATGTCCGCCCCACCCGCTTCCCCACGCCTGCAGCTGACGGCCATCAGCAAGCAATACCCCGGCTGTCTGGCCAACGACCGTATCGACCTGACCATCGCCCCCGGTGAGATCCGCGCCCTGCTTGGCGAGAACGGCGCCGGCAAGAGCACGCTGATGAAGATCATCTACGGCGTCACTCAACCCAGCAGTGGCGAGATTCGCTGGCAGGGCGAGCGACTGGTGATGCGCGATCCGGCCATGGCGCGTGGCCTGGGTATCGGCATGGTGTTCCAGCATTTCTCCTTGTTCGAGACCCTGAGCGTGGCCGAGAACATCGCCCTGGCCATGGGCGCGGGCGCTGGTACGCCGAAGCAGCTTGAGCCGAAAATTCGCGAGGTGTCGCAGCGCTACGGCATGGCCCTGGAGCCGACGCGCCTGGTGCACAGCCTGTCCATCGGTGAGCGCCAGCGCGTGGAGATAGTCCGCTGCCTGATGCAGGACATCAAACTGCTGATCCTCGACGAACCCACCTCGGTGCTCACCCCGCAAGAGGCCGACGAGCTGTTCGTCACCCTGCGCCGCCTGGCCGCCGAGGGGTGCAGCATCCTCTTTATCAGCCACAAGCTCGGCGAGGTGCGCGCGCTATGCCAGAGCGCCACTGTGCTGCGAGGCGGCCGGGTGTCCGGCCACTGCGTGCCGGCCGAGTGCAGCGATCTGGAACTGGCGCGACTGATGGTCGGCGATGCCGAGGGGCTGGAAAGCAGCTACCCGAAAGTCAGCGGCGGCCTGCCACGGCTGCGTGTCGATGACCTCAGCTGGCATAACCCCGACCCGTTCGGCTGCTCGCTCGAACGCATTCGCCTGGAGGTGCGCAGCGGCGAGATCGTCGGTATCGCCGGCGTGGCCGGCAATGGCCAGGACGAACTGCTCGCCCTGCTCAGCGGCGAAACCCGCCTACCGCGTGGCGAACGCGAGCGGGTCAGCATAGATGCCACGCCGGTGGCCAACCTGCCCCCCGATGCACGGCGCGGGCTGGGCCTGGCCTTCGTCCCCGCCGAACGCCTCGGCCACGGCGCCGTGCCAGAGATGAGCCTGGTGGACAACGCCCTGCTCACCGCCTTCGGCCAGGGCCTGGTCAAGGGCGGCTTGGTGCAGCGCGGCAAGGTGCGCGCGCTGGCCGACGAGATCATCCGCCGCTTCGCGGTAAAGACGCCGGACGCCGACACGGCGGCGCGCAGCCTGTCCGGCGGCAATCTGCAGAAATTTATCCTCGGTCGCGAGATTCTGCAGAACCCGAAACTGTTGGTGGCCGCGCACCCGACCTGGGGCGTGGACGTCGGTGCAGCCGCCGCCATCCACCACGCGCTGATCGCCCTGCGCGATGCCGGCGCGGCAATCCTGGTGATCTCCGAAGACCTCGACGAGCTGCTGCAGATCAGCGACCGCATTGGCGCGCTGTGCAGCGGGCGCCTGTCGCCGCTGGCCGAGACGGCGCGGGTCTCCAGCGTAGACGTCGGCCGCTGGATGGCCGGTGAATTCGATCAACCCGCCGCCGCTGCGGCCTGCTGACGGAGCCCGTCATGCTGTTATCCCTGCAACCGCGCGGCCAGGCGTCGCGCCCCATGCTCTGGCTGTCGCCGCTGCTGGCCGCCGTAATGACCCTGGTCAGCGGTGTGCTGCTGTTCACCCTGCTCGGCCATGACCCGCTGGAAACCCTACATACCCTGCTGATCGCCCCGGTCAGCGACTGGTACGGCGTGTCCGAACTGCTGGTCAAGGCACTGCCGATTCTGCTCTGTGCCCTCGGCTTGGCGGTGGCCTACCAGGCGCGCATCTGGAACATCGGCGCCGAAGGCCAACTGCTGATCGGCGCCCTCGCCGGCAGCGCCATGGCCCTGCAACTGATCGACTGGGACAGCCGCTGGGCGCTGGCCTGGGTAGTGCTGGCCGGCACCTGCGCGGGTGCGGCCTGGGCCGGGCTCACCGCCTGGTTGCGCACGCAGTTCAACGCCAACGAAATCCTCACCAGCATCATGCTCAACTACATCGCGCTGAACCTGCTGCTGTTCTTCGTGCATGGCCCGCTGAAGGACCCGGCCGGTTTCAACTTCCCCGAGTCGGCCATGTTCGGCGATGCCAGTCGCCTGCCGCTGGTCAGCGAGGACGGACGCCTGCACGGCGGCCTGTACCTGGCGCTGCTGGCCCTGGTGGCGGTGTGGGTGCTGCTGCACAAGAGCTTTCTCGGCTTCCAGATCAAGGTGCTCGGCCTGGACAAGCGCGCCGCCGGCTTCGTCGGTTTTCGCGAGAAGCGCCTGGTGTGGTTCGCCCTGCTGGTCAGCGGCGCCCTGGCCGGCATGGCCGGCGTCGGCGAAGTGGCCGGGCCGATCGGCCAGTTGGTACCGCAGGTCTCGCCCGGCTACGGCTACGCGGCGATCACCGTGGCCTTTCTCGGCCGCCTCAATCCGCTCGGCATTCTGTTTGCCAGCCTGCTGATGGCACTGCTGTACCTGGGCGGCGAGAACGCGCAGATGAACCTCAATCTGCCGCAGGCGATCACCCAGTTGTTCCAGGGGATGATGCTGTTCTACCTGCTGGCCTGCGACGTACTGATCCTTTACCGGCCACGGCTGAAGTGGAAATGGGCGAAGCGCGAGCGCCTCGCTGAAGCGACCACCTGAACCCTATTTTCCTGTGGGAGTGGCTGGGCGGCATTGCGCTTTAGCCGCGACAAAAGCTCGCCGCTGAAGCGCCTCCCACAAAGAGCATGAATGCAAAGGAATCCCCATGGATCTCGATCTGTTGACCAATATTTTCTACGCCATGGCGCGCACCGGCACGCCGCTGTTGCTGGTGGCCCTCGGCGAGCTGGTATGCGAGAAGAGCGGTGTGCTCAACCTCGGCCAGGAAGGCATGATGCTGTTCGGCGCGGTGATCGGCTTTATTGTTGCCTTCAGCACCGGCAGCCTGTGGCTGGGCGTGCTGCTGGCGATTGCCGCCGGCATGCTGTTGTCGCTGCTGTTCGCCGCCGTGGCGCTGGGCTTCAATGCCAACCAGGTGGCCACCGGGCTGGCCCTGACCATCTTCGGCGTGGGTCTTTCCACCTTCGTCGGCGCCACCTGGGTCGGCAGGCCGCTGTCCGGCTTCGAGCCCATCGTCATTCCGCTGCTGGCGGACATCCCGCTGATCGGGCGCATGCTGTTCGCCCAGGATGTGCTGATCTACCTGTCCTTCGCCCTCTTCGCCCTGGTCGCCTGGGTGCTGCTGAAAAGCCGTATCGGCCTGATCATCCAGGCTGTTGGCGAGAACCCGGACGCCGCCAGCGCCATGGGCCTGCCGGTGCTGCGCGTGCGCACCCTGGCAGTATTGTTCGGCGGCGCCATGGCCGGCCTGGCCGGTGGCTACCTGTCGCTGGCGTACACACCTATGTGGGCGGAAAACATGACCGCCGGGCGCGGCTGGATCGCCCTGGCGCTGGTGGTGTTCGCCAGTTGGCGCGTCTTGCGTGTCCTGCTCGGCGCCTACCTGTTCGGCCTGGCTAGCATCCTCCACCTGGTGGCACAGGGCATCGGCCTGTCGATCCCGTCGAACCTGCTGGCCATGCTGCCGTATGTGGCCACCATCGTGGTGCTGGTGCTGCTCTCGCGTGATGCGATCAAGACCCGGCTGTATGCGCCGGTATCGCTGGGCCAGCCTTGGCAACCGGGGCATTGAAACCAATGAATCGCGGCTGAAGCCGCTCCTACACAATCACCGCGTTTCCCGTAGGAACGGCTGGGCGGCATTCCGCTTCAGCCGCGACGGGCTTGTTGCCCCTGACTCCAGAGTCAGCTATCTTCCCCGCACGTCATTTCCGATGCACCTGGATCAGCAGACAGGGTCAACACTGAGCTGGCTTACCTGACATCAACCTCAGAGGAGCCTGCTCATGGCAGCTACCCGTATCTGGATCAAGACCCCCCTCGCCATCTTCACTGCCAACGACCTGGACGCTTCCGGCGGCCTGGTGATCGAAGATGGCCGCATTGCCGAAGTGCTCAGCAAAGGCCAGCAGCCTTCAACACCTTGCGAGCAAACCTTCGATGCCCGCGAGCATGTGCTGCTGCCGGGCCTGATCAACACCCACCATCACTTCTACCAGACCCTCACCCGCGCCTGGGCGCCGGTGGTCAATCAGCCGCTGTTCCCCTGGCTGAAGACGCTCTACCCGGTCTGGGCGCGCCTCACGCCGGAGAAACTGGCGCTGGCCAGCAAGGTGGCGCTGGCCGAGCTGCTGCTGTCCGGCTGCAGCACGGCTGCCGATCACCATTACCTGTTCCCCGGCGGGCTGGAGAATGCCATCGACGTGCAGGTCGAGGCGGTACGCGAACTGGGCATGCGCGCCATGCTCACCCGCGGTTCGATGAGCCTGGGCGAAGCCGACGGTGGCCTGCCGCCACAGCAGACGGTGCAGCAGGGCGAGGTGATCCTGGCCGACAGTCAGCGCCTGATCGGCCAGTACCACCAGCGCGGCGACGGCGCGCAGATCCAGATCGCCCTCGCCCCCTGCTCGCCCTTCTCGGTGACCCAGGAGATCATGCGCCAGAGCGCCGAGCTGGCCGAGGAGCTGGACGTGCGCCTGCACACTCACCTGGCGGAAACCCTCGACGAGGAGGACTTCTGCCTGCAGCGCTTCGGCCTGCGCACCGTGGATTACCTGGACAGCGTCGGCTGGCTCGGCCCGCGCACCTGGCTGGCCCATGGCATCCACTTCAACCCCGAGGAAATCATCCGCCTCGGCGCCGCCGGCACCGGCATCTGCCATTGCCCCAGTTCCAACATGCGCCTGGCTTCGGGCATCTGCCCCAGTGTCGAACTGGAGGCTGCCGGCGCGCCGCTGGGCCTGGGCGTCGACGGCTCGGCCTCCAACGATGCCTCGAACATGATCCTCGAAGCACGCCAGGCCCTGTATATCCAGCGCCTGCGTTATGGCGCCGAGCAGATCACCCCGCAACGCGTGCTCGGTTGGGCCAGCAAGGGTTCGGCGAAGCTGCTGGGCCGCAGCGATATTGGCGAATTGGCCGTCGGCAAGCAGGCAGACCTGGCGCTGTTCAAGCTCGATGAACTGCGCTTCTCCGGCAGCCACGATCCGCTGTCCGCGCTGCTGCTGTGCGGCGCCGACCGCGCCGACCGGATGATGATCGGCGGCACCTGGCGCGTCATCGATGGGCAGATCGAAGGGCTGGATGTGGCGCAGTTGATCGCTGATCACCGTCAGGCAGCGAAGCAGTTGGTCAACGCCTGATCCTGAACCGTAGGGTGCGCCGTGCGCACCGAAAAACTGCCGGTGCGCACGGCGCACCCTACGGTTTGCAGCAGGGCAATCGCACCACAACGCAGCATCTGCACGGCCATCGCACCAATAGCGCTCCACACCATTCTCCGCTCTTGCCCACAAAGGCTTTCAGTAAGGCTATCTGTCTTGTTGGTCAGCTTTTTGCAGTCAGGGGATCAGCCAACCAACGGCCACCCCAACACCAAGACTGGAGCTGCACCCACCATGCACAAGAAGAGCAAGAAACCGCTGCTGCGCACCCTCGTCGCCGCCCTGGGCTTTGGCGCCATGCTCAGCGCCTCCGCCGCCGATCCGCTGAAGGTCGGCTTCGTCTACATCGGCCCCATCGGCGACCACGGCTGGACCTACCAGCATGAACAAGGCCGGCAGATGCTGATCAAGGAAATGGGCGACAAGGTGACCACCAGCTTCGTCGAGAACGTGCCGGAGGGCGCCGACGCCGAGCGGGTGATCCGCAACATGGCCAAGGGTGGTTTCGACCTGATCTTCACCACCTCTTTCGGCTACATGAACCCGACCATCAAGGTGGCCAAGCAATTTCCCAAGGTGACCTTCGAACACGCCACCGGCTACAAGCAGGACAAGAACGTCGGCACCTACCTGTCGCGCTCCTATGAGGGTCGCTTCGTTGGCGGCTTCCTCGCGGCGAAGATGACCAAGACCAAGAAGGTCGGCTACGTTGCCTCCTTCCCGATCCCCGAGGTGATCCGCGACATCAACGCCATCCAGCTGGCCCTGGACAAGTACAACCCGGGCACCGAGATTAAGGTGGTGTGGGTCAACACCTGGTTCGATCCGGGCAAGGAATCCGATGCCGCCAACGCGCTGATCGACCAGGGCGTGGACGTGATGTTCCAACACACCGACAGCCCGGCGCCGATCCAGACCGCCGAGCGCCGTGGCATCTACTCCGTCGGCTACGCCTCGGACATGGCTCACTTCGGGCCGAAGGCCGTACTCACCTCCATCGTCAACGACTGGGGCCCGCACTACGTCAAATCCACCCAGGCGGTGATCGACGGCAACTGGCAGCCGCAAGATTTCTGGGGTGGCCTGGCCGAGGACACCATCGAGCTGCCGATCAGCGACCTGGTGCCGGCCGACGTGAAGAGCGAGGCCGAGCAGATCATCGCCGACATTCGCAGCGGCAAGTTCCACCCCTTCACCGGCCCGATCAAGGATCAGAGTGGCGCGGTGCGCATCGCCGAGGGCGTGAGCGCGACCAATGCCGAGCTGGCCTCGATGAACTACTACGTGGAAAACGTGAAGGCCGAAATGCCGAAGTAATTGGCTGGCGGGTTGCACCCGCCCTACGGTCTGTAGGGCGGGTGCAACCCGCCACCTGGCAACTACCGATGCCGTCCCTGCACTGCAGAACCGCATCAAGGGGATCTCATCCGAGATCTCTTTCCGCTGCCCTGGGTACGAGAAGACTCGCAGCAACGCCCACCCGAGGCTCAACATGAACGCATTACCCATCATCGACATCGCCCCTCTCTACGCTGACGACGCTTTGGCCTGGCCTGCCGTGGCCGATCAGATCGACCGCGCCTGCCGCGACTGGGGCTTCTTCTATATCGTCGGCCACCCCATCGGTAGCGAGCGCATCGACGCCCTGTTCAGTGCGGCGAAGCACTTCTTCGCCCTGCCTGCCGACGACAAACTCAAGATCGATATCACCCAGACCGCCCACCACCGCGGTTACGGTGCCATCGCCACCGAACAGCTCGACCCAAGCAAACCGAGCGATTTGAAGGAAACCTTCGACATGGGTTTCCACATGCCGGCCGATCACCCCGAGGTGCTGGCGGGCAAACCACTGCGAGGGCCGAATCGCCACCCGGATCTACCCGGCTGGGCCGAGCTGATGGAACAGCATTACGCCGACATGCAGGACCTGGCCAAGACCCTGCTGCGCGCCATGGCCATGGCGCTGGACATCGAGCACGATTTCTTCGACGCGCGCTTTCATGAGCCGATCAGCGTGCTGCGCATGATCCACTACCCGCCGCGCCACACCGCCACCAGCGCCGACCAACAAGGCGCCGGCGCACACACCGATTACGGCTGCATCACCCTGCTCTACCAGGACGATGCCGGCGGCCTGCAGGTACGTGCACGCGATGGCGAGTGGATCGACGCGCCGCCGATTGCCGGCAGCTTCGTGGTCAACATCGGCGACATGATGGCGCGCTGGAGCAACGATCGGTACACCTCGACGCCGCACCGGGTGATCAGCCCGCTGGGGGTGGATCGCTACTCCATGCCGTTCTTCGCCGAACCGCATCCCGACACGCTGATCGACTGCCTGCCGAACTGCTCCAGCGCGGACAACCCGGCCAAGTATTCACCCGTAACCAGCGCCGAGTACCTGCTGTCGCGCTTCGCCGACACCTATGCCTATCGGCGTGAGGAAGCGCAGGGCTGATGATGGCTCCCACGCTCCGGTGTGGGAGACCAGCCTGGGACGCTCTGCGTCCTTCAGACGCAGAGCGTCTGCAAGGGCATTCCCACGCGGAGCGTGGGAACGATCAGTCCACCCTATGCAGCTGGCTCGCCAGCGCAGCACAATCCTGTCCCACCGGTTAAACTTTGCCAATTACAAAGCCTGACAACGAGAACCGACCATGCCCGAATGGCTGAACGCCCTGCCCAAGGCCGAACTACACCTGCACCTGGAAGGCTCGCTGGAGCCCGAGCTGCTGTTCGCCCTGGCCGAACGCAACCAGATCGCCCTGCCCTGGGCCGATGTCGAGACCCTGCGCGCGGCCTATGCCTTCAACAACCTGCAGGAATTTCTCGATCTGTATTACGCCGGCGCCAACGTGCTGCGCACCGAGCAGGATTTCTACGACCTGACCTGGGCCTACCTGCAACGCTGCAAGGCGCAGAACGTCATTCATGTCGAACCCTTCTTCGACCCGCAGACCCACACCGACCGCGGCGTTCCCTTCGAGGTGGTGCTGCGCGGTATCCAGCAAGCGCTGCTCGACGGCGAGAAGCAGCTGGGCATCAGCCACGGGCTGATCCTCAGCTTCCTGCGTCACCTGCCCGAGGACGAGGCCTTCAAGACCCTGGAACAAGCCATGCCGTTTCGCGATGCCTTTATCGGCGTTGGCCTCGACAGTTCGGAGAAGGGCTTCCCGCCGCGGCTATTCGAGCGGGTGTTCGCCAAGGCACGCAGCGAAGGCCTGCACGCGGTGGCGCATGCCGGCGAGGAAGGCCCACCCGAATACATCTGGGAGGCGCTGGACCTGCTCAAGATCAAGCGTATCGACCACGGCGTGCACGCCATCGAAGACGAACGGCTGATGCAGCGCATCATCGACGAGCAGATCCCGCTGACCGTCTGCCCGCTGTCGAACATCAAACTCTGCGTGTTCGAGCACATGGGCCAGCACAACATCCTCGAGATGCTCGAACGCGGCGTGAAGGTGACGGTGAACTCGGACGACCCGGCCTACTTCGGCGGCTACGTCGGCGAGAACTTCGCCGCCCTGCACGAACACCTGGGCATGACCGAAGCCCAGGCCAAGCGCCTGGCGCAGAACAGCCTGGACGCGCGCCTGGCCTGAATCGACGGCAGCACTGATCGCCCGCAAGCGGGCTCCTACAACACCGCGAACCTGTAGGAGCCCGCTTGCGGGCGATGCTTTTGAACGACGGGCAAATCCGCGATGCCTCAGTGCTGTTCCAGCTTGCGCCGCTTGCCAGTCACCATCGACAACGGCAGGTTCTCGCGCAGCCGATAGCTCTCAAATAGCGCTGCAGCGATATGCAAGCCGACCACCGCCATGAGGCCGTTGGCACAGAATTCGTGGATTTCCAGCGGCAGATCCGCGCCCCAGAAATAATCGACTTCCTCCATCAGAAAGCCGGTCACGCCCAGACCGAGCATCAGCGTCATCATCAGGAGCATCACCAGCGCGCCCAACGGCGAATGCCCCAGACGGTGATAGGGCTGACCGGCAATCAACGCACGCAAATGCGCACCAAGGCGTGCCGGGGTCGGCCAGAAATCCGCCCAGCGCGCCGCCGGCGTGCCGACGAAACCCCATACCAGGCGGATCGCCAGCCAGGCCACGCCGTAGTAGCCGAACCAGCGATGCCAGTCTTCGCCCTCTTCGGTAAAGAAGTAGTTGGCCAGGAAAGCGCCGGCCAGGGACCAGTGGAACAAGCGCACCACTGGGTCCCACACGCGCACGGTCGCGGCGCTCATCAGCCTTCTACGTTGCTTTTGACCGGCTTGCCGCTGACCGGATCGAAGTAAATCTCGACCTTCTTGCCGTCCTTGTCGAAACCGTATATTTCGTAGCAGTTGCCACCGGTAACCTTGAACTTGTTGATCTCGTAGCCCTGGGCCTTGAGGTCGGCCTGGAACTTGTCCTGATCCTGCCACTGCGACTTGTCGGCAGTGGTGCATTCGGTGGCGGCGAAGGTCAGCGGGCTGGCCAGAGCCAGAGACAGCAGAAGCAGTTTGCGCATGGTGTAGTCCTCTCGGTGCAGGGGAAAGTGTGTCTGCGGGGACTACTCTGGCGCCTGAACCTTAAGACTCTATTAGCGCACGCAAAATCGTAGCCCGGATGTAATCCGGGAAAGGTGGCTACCGTGCCCGGCCAAACGTAGGAGCCCGCTTGCGGGCGATCCGCATTGTGCAAGCGCCAATCGCCCGCAAGCGGGCTCCTACGAGAGGATCGCTACGCTTCGTAGCTCCGGGCTAGCTAAGGCTTAGAAGTCGAAATCGACCTTGGCCCACAAGGTACGGCCCGGCTCGTCGATACGCGTTTCGGCCGGGAAGCCGAAGCCAGCGTCGCCAGCCAGGTTGAGGTGTTCGGCGTAGTTCTTGTCGAGCAGGTTATCCACGCCGGCGCTGAGTTTGACCTGTTGGCTAACGCGGTAAGCGCCATTGAGCGAGAGCACGCCGAAGCCGGCGCTGTCGCCGAAGTCCTGCCCCACCACGTTGCCGCGCCCTTCGGCGATGCGCCCCTGGCCATCGACCACACGCCACAGGGCGCCGACGCTCCAGTCGTCGCGCTGGTAAGTCAGGCCCAGGCGCGCCTCCAGTGGCGGCATCTGCGGCAGCGCGTCACCGTCACTGCTGTTCTTGCCCCAGGCGTAGGCCAGGGTCGCGTCGGCCTTCCAGTTGGAATCGAAGGCGTAGGCCACGCCCAGCTCGCCACCCATGATGCGCGCGTCGACGTTGTCGGCCTGGGTGCTCATGCCACGGTAGTCGAACTGGATGTAGTCGCGGATCTGCCCGACATAAGCCGAGGCCCATGCCTGCAGCTTGTCGTCCTGGTACTGGATGCCGATATCGAGCTGAGTGGTCTTCTCCGGCTTGATGCCATCGAAGGCGTTGTCCGCGCCGGCTGGGCCACTGAGACCGGCAGAGAACAGCTCCCAGTAATCGGGGAAACGCTGCACGTGGCCGATACCGGCATAGACGGTGGTCGGCGAGCCGGACAGGTCGTGCTCGTAGCGCACGAAACCGCTGGGCAAGGTATCGGCACGGGTCTCGCCCGCCGTCGGGTTGGGCGTGGTCATGCCCATCATGTCGCTGAAGTTCTGCCGGTAGTCCTTGGCCGAAGCGCGATCCAGGCGTGCGCCGGAGATCAGTCGATCACCCTCGGCCAGGCGCCAGGTGGCTTCGGCGAACACGCCGTAGTTGTGCATCAGCGCGTCCTTGTCCCAGGGGAAGCGATCAGCGTCGACATAGGGCATGCCCATCATGCCGCCGCTAGAGCTGCGCTGGCGGTGTTCGCTGCGCTGCGCATCGACGCCGGTGATCAGCTCGATGTCATCCCACTTCCAGGTCGCGGCCAGGCGTGCACCGAGGGTGCGGCGGTCGACCTGCGCCGCCATCGGCCCGGCCATCATGCTGCTCGGGTCCGGCACGCGCAGGCGGAAGTTGTCCATGATGTGGTCGGCGTAGTTGTAGTAGACCTTGGCTTCGACCTTATCCAGCACGCCACCAAGGTTACTGCGCTCGATGCGCAGGCCGAGGCTTTCGCGCTTGAACTGAGTGCCGTCCATGCCACGGCCACCGTAGCGCGCTTCGCCGTCGCCACGGCCAGCCGTGAGTTCGATCAGGGTATCGGCATCCGGCGTCCAGCCCAGGGCCACGTCGCCGTTCCACTTGTCCCAGCGCGAGGCGATGGTGTCGCCGTCACCGTTGTCGTAATCGTCCGACTGCGAGCGGTTGCCCATCACCCGCAGGTAGCCCTGCTCACTGCCCACGGCGCCATCCAGGGTCCGGTCGAAACGGCCATTGGAACCGGCCAGCACACTGGCATGCAGGCGCGCGCCCAGCTCACCGAAACGCTCCGGCTCGCGGTCGAAACGCACCACCCCAGCCGAAGCACCCGGCCCCCAGATCACGGTCTGCGGGCCCTTGGTAACGGTCAGCCGATCAAAGGTTTCTGGCGAAATGTAGGAACTGGGTGCGTCCATCCGCCCCGGGCAGGCGCCGATCATCTGCCCGCCATCGGTAAGCAGCAGCAGGCGCGAGCCGAACAGGCCGCGCAACACCGGGTCACTGTTGCTGCCACCGCTGCGAATCGCGGAGAAACCGGGAATGGTCTTGAGGTAGTCGGCCGCATCGCTGGCCGGTACCGGCTGGCGTGGATCCTTGGGGTCGGCCACCACGGTCAGCGGCGAGCTTTGCTGGATTGCCGTGATCACCGTAGGCGGCAGTTCGTGCACAGGCTCCTCGGCAGCCTGCAGGGCAGTCATGGAACACAGGCCGCAGGCTACGGCCAGAACGGACAGGGGAAAACGAGCGCGCACGGAAACGGCGCCCGAAACGAAGGAAACGGACATGCGGATACCTGAAAAGTCGATTGGCGAAGAGGCCTGGTAACGGCCTCATGGGAGTGGTGACTTCAGGTGCGCATGGGCGGTGCACGTGACAGCGCATGAGGAAAGTTGGCGCCCGGCAGCGGTCGCTCAGGCAACCTCAGGGTGGTATCGCGAGATAACTCCAAGCGGCTCGCGAGCACCGAGCCATTGTCGGCCAGCACCGGACAATGCGAGAGCAGCGAGCAGTAGCCGCAGGCATCCACCTGCAACACTGGGCTGGAGCTGCTCGTTGGGGCCGGCACGTTGCCCGCCCCGTCATGACAGCCAAGCTCGTTCAGCCAGCGCCAGTCAGCCGGCTCGGCACGCAGTTGCGACGCCAGTGGCGCCAGCACGATAAGGACGAACGCCAGCAGCCCAAGCTGGGCGGCGAGCGTGCGCCTGCGTGCCGTGAACAGCATCAGTGCTGGTGCTTGCCTGCATCATGACCGGCAGCATGATCATGGCCTGCCGGCGCATCTTTCTGCACGGCGACCTCGACCTCGACAGCACCGGCTTTCTCGAAGTTGAGGGTCAACGGGAAGCGCTCACCGTCCTTGGCCTGCTGCTTCAGGTTGAACAGCATGACGTGATAGCCCATGGGCTCGAACTTCACCTCGCCACCAGCGGGGATGGCCACGTCCTGCACCTGCTGCATCTTCATCACGCCATCGGCATGCACATGCTCGTGCAACTCGGCCTTGCCGGCCACCGGGGTGCTGACACTGAGCAGACGATCGGCTTCGCTGCCCTTGTTGTGGATGACGAAATAAGCGGCAGCAGTCGGCGCCACCGGCGGCATCTCGCGCGACCAGGGGTGGTCGATATGCAGTTGACCGGCTTCGTACTCGTGGGCCTGCACCAACAGCGTCGGCAGCAGCAGGGTGAGGCCGAGCAGGGTTTTCTTCAGGGTCATGGGTGTTGCCTCCTAGTTTGGAATCGAATCATGGGTCGAGCCTATAACGTCTTGCGACGATCAAACTGTTCACTCATGCCAGCGGCCGGGTCGATGGCCGCAGTTGGCGAAAGCGCGAGAGTAGCCAGTCAAGAACGAAGACCAGCAGCAGCGAAGCGCCGACCAGCGGGAAGATCACACCGAGCACGATCATCACGCCGATGGCGGTCTTCCAGCGCGGCAGGTCGTGGCGCAGTGGCGGCACACCGAAGCGTCCGGCCGGGCGGCGTTTCCACCACAGCACCAGGCCGCTGACGGAGCTGAAGATGATCAGCAGGCAGATCGCCGCCATCAGCAGTTGGTTGGCCAGGCCGAACAGCTTGCCTTCGTGCAGCATCACCCCGGTTTCCACGGTTTTCGCCACTGGGCCGTAGTCCTGCCAGCGCACGTCGGCGAGTACCGCACCGCTGTATTGATCGAAGTGCAAGGTGGCGTCATTGCGTGGATCGTCGGCGAACAGCGCGACGGTGTAAACGCCCTGCTCGCCCTGGGGCAGGCTGATGCTGTAACCAGGCTGGACACCGCGCTCGGTCGCGCTATCGACCACATGCTGCAGCAGGCTGGTGGAGGCCGCTGCGGCCTGATGCCCGGCATGGCCGTGATGCGCGGCATGCGGGTCGGACGCTGGCAGCGGCGTGACTTCCACCGCCCAGGCCACGGTTTGCTGGCTGCTGCTGTTGAGGCTGCCGGTCAGTTGCCCGGACTTGGGCACGTCATCCCACATGGCGGCGGGAAAATGATTCCAGGCACCGGCGAACTGCGCACCCCAGTAGCCCGTCCAGGTCATACCGGTGAGCAGCATGAACAGCAGCAGTGCGCTGCCCCAGAAGCCGGTGACCGCATGCAGGTCGCGCCACCACAGGCGCCCCCCTGCGCTCAGACGTGGCCAAAACACACCCGCCCCGCTGCTGCCGCGCGGCCACCACAGGTACAGGCCGGATACCACCAGCACGATGCCCCAGCCAGCGGCCAGTTCGATCAGCCGGTCACCAACGGTGCCGATCAGCAGATCACCGTGCAGCCTGCGCACCACCGCCTGCAGATTCCACAGGGCGTCCTGGGCGCCGAGAAGGCTGCCGTTGTAGGGATCGACGAACAGGTTCAGCTCCTGGCCGCCCTGATTGATCACGAACTGCGCACTGCGATCCTGTGCAGCGGGCGGCAGGTATTTGCTGACCGTCGCCTGCGGATAGGCTTCGCGGACGATAGCCAGTTGCTGATCGGCACTGAGGCGCTGCTCGGCGACCGGCACCTGCATCAGGTCGGCGTACATCCAGGCGTCGAGCTGCGGTTTGAACAGGTAGATGATCCCGGTGATCGACAGCAGGATCATGAATGGGATGACGAACAGCCCGGCATAGAAGTGCCAGCGCCAGGCCAGGTTGTAGAACGAGGTGGACTCACGCATGACAGGTGCCTCCATAAGGGGTTTCATGAAAGGGGTTCACTACGACCTTCCTTCGTTTCGCAGGAGCGTGCTTCTGCGGCTCGGTACTCCTGAGCGACGCAAACGTCGCCATCCCAACACTGTGCCGCTGAGGCAGATCACCAGACCGCCAAGGCTGAAGGCGATGATCAGAGCTTCGCGCAGCAGCGGGCGTTCCAGCAGCGGCGGCCAGTCCCAGCTATGCAGCAGGTTGAACAGCCAGCGGCCGACGCGCTGGCGCTGGTCATGCCGCGCGATCATCTCGCCGCTGGCCGGGTCGAGGTAGACCCAGGTCTGCTCCGGGTCATCGAAGCGCACCCGCAGCACCGGCAGCGGTCGGTTCTGCGAGCCGTACATGCTTTGCGCATCGCGGGCGAAGTAGTAGGTATCGAAGCGCTCCAGCCACTCGCTTTGCAGTGCCACATCCGGCGCCATGAGGTGGGCCGTATCGAGCAGTTGTTCGCGGGGCAGCTGACGCAGCAAGGTCTCGCCGTGCAGCATGCGGCTCTCGCCGCTCGCAGCTCGTGCCACTAGATAGGTGCTGCCATCGAGGCGACGCCATTCCACCTCGACTACATCCAGCTCCGTGCGCAGCCGTCGCAGTGCGCGGCTGACCGAGAGCGAAACGTCCGCTGCCCGTAGCGCGCCGCTCTGCATCAACGCAGCGTCGAGGCGCGAACGGCTGTCGGTGGTGCCCCAGGGCCGCATGGACATCAGGCCACTGAAGATCCACGCCACCAGCACAACGCCGAACAGCAGGCCGCCGATATGGTGCCAACGCCACCAGCCACCGGAGTAGGGACTGCGAGAACCGTTGCGATAGGGCTTGCGAAAACGCCAGCGCATCAGGCCAACCACCATGCCCAGCACGGCCATGGCCGTACCCAGCAGGGACAGGCCGATCACCAGCACACGCCAACCATTGTCAAAACCGAAGCCGCCACGCAGCGGATAGAGCCAGTGCAACCAGGCACCCAGCCAATTCCAGCGCCGCTCCTGCAGGCTGGCATCACGCACTACTTCGCCAGTCCTGCCCGACAGGTAGAGCCAGGTACGCTCGGCATCGCCCAGCTCGACCAGATGCAACGGGCGCTCGGCATCCAGCGCACGCGAATGCGTCCAGACATCCTCCTCGAACTGGCCGCGATAGCGCAGCGGTACGTCGCCGGCATATTGCCGGGCGCCAGCCAGCGCCCAGGCTTCGTCGGCGCGCGCCAGGGGCTCACCGCTGAGCGCATCGAGGGTCAAGCGGCGCCCGTCGGCCAGCTCCAGCAGATAGAACGGCTGGCCGCCCAGGCTGCTCAGGCGCAGCCGCTGCAACGGCAGCTGCGCCCATTGCGCCGGCACCTCGGCGCAGCAGCTCGTGGGCAGTGCCGGTAGATGCCCGAGGCGCTCGCTGCCGGTCAGCTTGGGGTAGCCGACATACAGCATCACCACCCCGGAGACGAACCACAGCGCCATCAACAGGCACAGGCCGATACCCAGCCAGCGATGCCAGAGGTACAGCTGGCGTTTCAGCGCCATCAGTAACGCCACTGCACAGCCACTTCCAGGCTGCGCGGCTCACCCAGGTAGTACTGGGTGTTGCTCTGGTGGATGAAACGGGCGTAGGTCTCGTCAGTGAGGTTGCGCAGTCGGGCGCTGAGCTCGGTGTGGGCATCCAGGTCGTGCTTGAGGAACAACCCGTAGACGGTGTAGGACGGCACCCACATGGTGTTGGCGGTGTTGGCATAGACCGAGGAGACATAACGCGCATCAGCCCCCACCTGCCAGTCCGGCGCGACGTCATAGGTCAGCCAGAGGTTAGCCACGCGCTCGGGAATGTTCACCGGGTTCTTGCCCTTGCGCGAGACCGCCACACCGCCGACGTTTTCGTTGAACTCGTCGTATTCGGCACGTACCCAGGCGACGTTACCGGCGGCGAGCAACTGCGGGGTGATCTTGAACGAGGCGGCCAGTTCGACACCGGTGGAGGTCTGCTGTCCGGCTTGTTCGGTGGTATTTGGCACGCTGGAAGACGGCACCGAGATGTTCTTGCGCACGATGCGGTAGGCCGCCGCCGTCGCCGTGCCGCGACCATCGAGGAAGTCGAACTTGCTGCCCACCTCGACCTGGCGACCGGTGCTCAGGTCGAAATCGGCGACCTGGGCGACCGAGGCGCTGGTCAGGGTGCCGCCTGGCGGTTCGGCCGAGGTGCTGTATTGGGTGTAGAGGCTGATGGCATCAGGCAGGTCATAGACCAGACCGACGCGCCCGGTGAAGGCATCCCAGTGGCGATCCAGCCCGACGCGGGTTGCATGCTCGACCACCTCGAAGTCGATATGGTCGTAGCGCAGCGCGGTGATCAGTGCCAGGCGCTCGGTCAGGCGGGTACGGTTCTCGACGAAGGCCGAAGAGGTATCGGTCCAGGTGCTGCGGCCCTTGGTGCGCGGGGCGTCCATGCCGGGGATATCGAGAAAGTCGTCCGGGTCGAAACCGTGGGGGTCGACCGTGTCGAAGTTCGCCGAGATCGACAGCGGGTAGTTGATCTGCTGGTTGCGGCTGTACTCCAGACCGAAGGCCCAGTCGCTGGCCAGACCGAACAGATCGCCGGCATGGGTCAGCTCGAAGCGGTCGCCATTGACCTCCTGATCATGGCGCTGACGGTAAGCAGCAGAACGGGTCACCTCGGTATTGGCGGCGTTGTAGCGATAACGCTCGAGGTTGCGGTAATCGCGCTGGCCCTTGTAGTGGTAGAAGGTGTTGCGCAGCTGGGTGGCGTCATCGAGGCGGTAGTCGGTGATCGAGCGCAGCCAGCGGGTGCGTTGCTCGTAGCGGCCGTCCTCGACGTTGTAGTTGTTGAAGCGGTTGTGCTTGTCGATACGCAGCTTGCCACTCAGTGGCTGCAACACCGGCGAGCCCCAGTACGGGCTGTCTTCCTGTTCCTCCAGGTACTCGATGGCCAGGGTGTGGGAGAGCTGGTCGTTGATGTCGCTGAGCAGGGAGAAGGCCAGGTTGCCGGCCTGGTTTTCCTGGCGGTCGATATAACCGTTGGTGTGAGTGCGGCTGTAATCCAGGCGCGCGTAATGCCGCGGACCGTCGCCCTCATTGAGCGCCTGATTGACGCCGATGGCGGTTTCCCAGGTGTCGTAGCGCGAGTAGCTGACGCGCCCTTCCAAGCTGTCCTTATCGCGGCTGGCGAGCTTGGTGATGTAGTTCAGGCTGCCGCCAACCGCGCCACTGCCATTGAGGAAGGACGACGGCCCGCCCAGCAGTTCGACGCGATCATAGATCCAGGCGCCAACAGGACGCGCCGAACCGCCGTATTGCAGGTTGATGCCATTGAACAGTTGGCCGATCTGTGCGCCATTGAAACCTCTATAGGCCACGTAGCCGCCCCAGCCGGGTGGTGCCGAGGCGTTCACGCCGGGCAAGGCATTGGCAGCATCCTGAAAGTTGCGTACGCCCAGACGCTCCATGGTCGCCCGATCCGCCACGCTGACCGAGGCCGGATTTTCACGAGCGCTGAGGTTGAGGCGCGAGCCACTCTCGATGGTTTTGTCCAGGTTGATGCCAGTAGCCTCGTCAGGCTCTGCAGCAACGGCAGATACGGTGCTGGCAGGCAGCGTCAAGGTGTCATCTTGCGCCCAGGCAAGGGAGGTGCTGCAGGCGAGCAGCGCCAGGGTGGTCATACGAAACATGTAAGGCTTCCAGGCTTTTGTTCGATAAGCCCGCACGCGACCTAGCCTCAAAGCCAGGTTTAACGGGCGACTTCAGAGCGCAGGAAGCAGGAAGGGAGAAGCGCGGGGATTGGCGGGAGGCCAGCGATAGCGGGCAAGACGGGGAATATGCAGGGCCGCCAGCGGACGCACACGTTCGGCCACGAGCAGGCCGAGCAGCCCGAAGAATGCCGCCAGGATGAGCGCACTGAACAAACTGGCCAAGGCGCAGCCCGTACCGGTAGCCGGGTTGGGCGCAACGATGCCGGAGCCGTCGAGGTCGGCGCCGGCGCCGAAGTTGCCATCGAACGAGCAGTACTGGCCATCCAGACCGCTGAGCTGCATGCCGGCCATCTGGCCGTGGCTGATCGCGCAGACGAACGCACTGAACAGGATGCTGAAGTACAGCACCCAAGCGGTCAGTGAGCGGTCATTGCGGGCCAGTTTCATGGGGCGCGACTCTAAACAGAGGATGGCAGCGCGACACTGCGGTGCGTTGCCGCAGGCACTGCGTACGAGAGTCTAGCAGGGCTTGCTGGCTTTATCGCATCAAGTGCTAACGCCATGGCGCAGCGTCCAGCAAACGCTGGCAGCGCAGTTGCACGAATTCGCGCAGCAGATGCACCGCCTTGCTCAGCTGAGCACGGTGCGCACACACCAGATACAGGGGCGTCGGCTCGCCCAGCCAGTTCGGCAGCAGCACCTGCAGGCGCCCTTCGCGCACGTCTTCGGCGACATCCAGCCAGGACTTGTACACCACACCCCGCCCGGCCACGGCCCAGCGCCGAGTAACATCGGCATCGTCGCAGACCCGGTCACCCGCGACGTTCATCAGTACCTCGCGCTTGCCATCCTGAAAGCGCCAGCGATCATACGCTCGGCCATGCAACATATAGAGCAGGCAGTTGTGCTGATGCAGCTCCTCCACGCTGCGCGGCGAACCGTGCCGGGCGAGATAGGAAGGTGAAGCGCAGAGCACCCGACGATTGTCCGCTGCCACCGGCAGTGCCACCAGGCTGGAATCCTCCGGTGCGCCGTAGCGCAGGGCGATGTCCACCGGCTCACGGAACAGGTCGGTCACCCGGTCGGCCAGCAGCAGACGCAGCTGCAGTTGCGGATGCTCGTCCTGGAACGCGTCGAGCCAGGGCAACAACGTATTGCGCCCCAGATCCGACGGCGCCGATAGCTGCAATACACCGCAAATCCCCTCCTGGCTGCCGACCAGTTGCTGGCGCCCCTCCTCGAGGCTCTGCAACGCCAGCCGGGCATGCACCAGATACAGCTCGCCCTCGGGCGTCAGGCGCAGGCTGCGCGTCGAACGCGCCAGCAGGCGCACCTGCAGCTGCTGCTCAAGACGCTTGAGGGCCGCGCTGGCCACGGCTGGCGAAACATCCAGCAGCCGCGCCGCAGCGGACAGGCTGCCGGTTTCGGCAGTTCGCACGAAGAGTTGCAGGTCGTCGAAACGCAGCATGGCCGCTCACTTTCAAAATAATAATGAAAGAGACTCTATTACCCGCTTCTTTTTCTTTCCACACAAATAAAAGAGCATGGCTTCAATTACCTACCGGAGCCCGCCATGACCACTGCTCTCACACTGATCGCCACCATCAAGGCCCTGCCTGGTCATGCCGAGGAGGTGGCCGCAGGCCTGCAACGTCTGGTCACTGCAACCTGCGCGGAGCCCGGCTGCCTACAGTATGCGCTGCACCGCAACAAGCTGGACCCGCACCAGTTCGTGATGATCGAACAATGGCGCGACGCCGAGGCATTGGACCAGCATCGTGCAGCGCCGCACTTCCTACACTTCACCAACGCATTCGGCGAGCGGCTTGCGGGTATCGATCTGCTCCCGCTGCAACCCCTTACCTGATTTCTCACAGAGGACCATTTCCATGAAAGCCGTCGCTTACTACCAATCCCTGCCTGCCGACCATCCCGAAGCACTGCAGGACGTGCAGCTGGCCGAACCCACTCCGGGTGCACACGATCTTCTGGTCGAGGTTCGGGCCATCTCGGTCAACCCGGTCGATACCAAGATCCGCCTCGGCGTCAAACCAGAGAACGGCGCGGCCAAGGTACTGGGCTGGGACGCGACCGGCATCGTCAAGGCCGTGGGCAGCGAAGTCACTCTGTTCCAGCCCGGCGACCGGGTGTTCTATGCCGGCGCCATCGACCGTGCCGGCGCCAATAGCGAACTGCACCTGGTCGATGAACGCATCGTTGGCCATATGCCGGGCAGCCTGTCGTTCGCCGAAGCTGCAGCCCTGCCGCTGACCGCCATCACCGCCTGGGAACTGCTGTTCGAACGCCTGCAGGTTGCCGAGGGCTCGGCCGATCAAGGCCAGAGCCTGCTGATCGTCGGCGCCGCCGGTGGCGTCGGTTCGATTCTCACCCAACTGGCGCGCCACCTGACCGGCCTGACCGTGATCGGCACTGCCTCGCGCCCGGAAACCCAGGCCTGGATCCGTGATCTGGGCGCACATCATGTGATCGATCACAGCAAGCCGCTGAGCGAGGAACTGGCGCGCATTGGCATCGGCCAGGTCACCCATGTCGCCAGCCTGACCCAGACCGACCAGCACTACGCGCAACTGGTCGAGTGCCTGGCGCCGCAGGGGCGTCTGGCGCTGATCGACGACCCGCTGCAACCGCTGGATGTGATGCAGCTCAAGCGCAAGAGCCTGTCGCTGCACTGGGAGTTGATGTTCACCCGTTCGCTGTACCAGACCGCAGACATGATCGAGCAGCATCGTCTGCTGGAGCGGGTCTCCGATCTGGTCGACGCCGGCGTGCTCAAGACCACTCTCGGTGAGCATTTCGGCACCATCAATGCCGCCAACCTGCGTCGCGCCCATGCGTTGCTGGAGAGTGGCAAGGCCAAGGGCAAGATCGTGCTCGAAGGGTTCTGAGGCGCGATGGTGTGGTGGGCCGACCCAGTCACGTTTCCTTCGCGGTACCGCTTATCGCGAAGCGGCCATCACGCTGGTCGGCCATTTGATTTAGATCAGAAAAAGGTCATGCAAGCGAACTATCCTGATTGTCCCCAACAAGCACCGGCGACTCGTCGCAGCTTAAGGAGGTGGTTCGCATGAAAGTTCTCGTTCAGCCGCGTGATCAGGGCGGCGAATGCCTGTGGCAGGTACGACTGGATCAACATTGCGTGAGTTTTCGCAGCGAAGAGGAGGCCCGCCAGTTCGCCGCCAGGCTGGAAGCCCGCTTGCGCGCGCCACACAAGCTGCCCGACTGGCCCGTGCAGCGTCAGGCGGGCTGAATCTCAGCCTTGATTGCGATGTCGTAGGGTGCGCTGGCGCAGCGAAAAAACGGGCTAGCCTCTGGAACGCACAGTGCACCCTACTTCTCGCCTGACGCCTGGCTGACCGGCATCAGGCGCAACGCCGGACTGCGCAGCATATCCAGCACGGTATCGACCAGCGCAGGCGCCTGCTGCGCGAGGTCGAAGTTGGGCACCAGCAACCAGTTGGACTCGATACCTTCCATATAGGCATGCAGACAGACGGCCGCCCGCGCGCAGTCCAGGTCGCTCGGCAACTGGCCCTTGTTGACCGCGTTGCTCAGCGCTTTGGCGATGCGCTGATCACACTCAATGCTCAGCGCCTGCATGCGCTCGCGCAGGCCGAGCAGCTCACCGGTGTATTCGCACTTGTAACGCAGGATGTCGTGGGTGCGGTGGGTCTGCGGCTCGCAGGCCAGGCGCGTCAGTGCTTTGATCAACAATTCACGCATGCAGCCCAGCGGGTCAGGCTCGTCCTCGCTCTCGCTGGCACGCGCCAGTTCCTCGAGCGGCAGGCGCAGACGTTCGAGCATGGCCTGGAACAGGTCGATCTTGTTCTCGAAATGCCAGTAAATGGCACCGCGGGTGACGCCCGCTTCCTTCGCCACCTCGGCCAGAGACGCACGGGAAACGCCCTGGGCATGGAACACCCGCTCGGCGGCATCGAGTATCTGTACCCGCGTCGCCTGCGCTTCTTCTTTGGTTCTTCTGGCCATCTGTCTACCTGATTTCGCCTCTATGTAAAGCTCCGGTAAAGGAGGACGGGCGAGAGTATGCAGGCAGCTTTAGGCATTTACAAACATTCACGTACGTAAGTATATTCCTGCATCGATTTTTCCCCTGCCTTCGTCCCCTTCGCGCCCCTTGGGCCATGATTCGATAAAAACGAGGTTCTCAGATGCACTCGAAGCCAGCCTTCGCTGTCTTGGTTTCCGCCATCGCCGTGGCAATGCTAAGTCTCACCGGCTGCCAGGAATCCAGCGCCCCACAGACCCAGCAAACGCCGCAAGTCGGAGTGGTCACGCTCGAAGCCAAACCCTTTGCACTGACCAGTGAAGTGCCGGGGCGCACCAGCGCCTATCGCATCGCCGAGGTGCGCCCACAGGTCAACGGCATCATTCAGAAGCGCCTGTTCACCGAAGGCAGCGAGGTCAAGGCGGGCCAGCAGCTGTACCAGATCGACCCGGCCACCTACGAAGCCACGTTCAAGAGCGCGCAAGCCACGCAGCTTTCCGCCAAGTCCCTGGCTGATCGCTACAAGCTGCTGGTTGCCGACAAGGCCGTCAGCCAGCAGGCCTATGACGAAGCCCGCGCTGCCGGTCTGCAGGCCGATGCCGCACTGGAACAGGCGCGCATCGACCTGCGCTACACCAAGGTGATGGCGCCGATCAGCGGTCGCATCGGCCGCTCCGCGGTGACCGAAGGTGCACTGGTCAGCAACGGTCAAGCCAACGCCATGGCCACCATCCAGCAACTCGACCCGATCTACGTCGACGTCACCCAGTCGAGCAAGGAACTGCTGCGCCTGCGCCGTGACCTGGCCGAGGGCCGTCTGCAGAAGGCCAGCGACAGCGCCGCCAAGGTCGCGCTGAAACTGGAAGACGGCAGCCGCTACGCCCATGAAGGCACCCTGGAATTCTCCGAGGTGGCAGTGGACGAAAGCACCGGCTCGGTGACCCTGCGCGCGGTGTTCCCCAACCCCGATCACCTGCTGCTGCCGGGCATGTTCGTACATGCCGAGCTGCTCTCCGGGGTCAAGCAGAACGCCATTCTCGCCCCGCAGCAGGGTGTGACCCGCAACCAGCGCGGCGAACCCACGGCGATGGTGGTGGGTGCCGACAACAAGGTTGAACTGCGCGTGCTCAAGGCTGATCGCACCGCCGGCAGTGCCTGGCTGGTAGAGGAAGGCCTGAACGCAGGCGACCGCCTGATCACCGAGGGTCTGCAGTTCGTGCAGCCTGGCGCCGAGGTCAAGGCCGTGCCGGCCGGTAACGTCAAGACCGAACAGCCTGCCCAAGACGCCGAACAAGCCAGCGGCCAGGACTAACGGAGAAGTACTGAATGTCCAGATTCTTTATCGACCGGCCGATCTTCGCCTGGGTGATCGCCCTGGTGATCATGCTGGCGGGTGGCCTGTCCATCCTCAAGCTGCCGATCAACCAGTACCCGAGCATCGCGCCGCCTGCCGTTGCCATTCAGGTTTCCTACCCGGGCGCCTCGGCGCAGACGGTGCAGGACACCGTGGTGCAGGTGATCGAGCAGCAGCTCAACGGTATCGACGGCCTGCGCTACGTCAGTTCGTCGAGCAACTCCGACGGCAGCATGGAGATCATCGTTACCTTCGAACAGGGGGTGAACCCGGATATTGCCCAGGTTCAGGTGCAGAACAAGCTGCAACTGGCGACGCCGCTGCTGCCACAGGAAGTCCAGCAACAGGGCATCCGCGTGACCAAGTCGGTGCGCAACTTCCTGATGGTCATCGGTGTGGTGTCGAAAGACGGCAGCATGACCCGCGAGGACCTGTCGGACTACATCGTCTCCAACCTGCAGGACCCGATCTCGCGGACCAAGGGCGTCGGCGACTTCCAGGTGTTCGGTGCGCAGTATGCGATGCGCATCTGGCTCGACCCGGCCAAGCTCAACAGCTTCCAGCTGACCCCGGTTGACGTGCGCAGCGCCATCCAGGCGCAGAACGTGCAGATCTCCTCCGGCCAGTTCGGCGGCCTGCCGGCGGCGCCGGGCAATCAGCTCAACGCCACCATCATCGGCAAGACGCGCCTGCAGACCCCGGAAGAGTTCCGCAAGATTCTGCTCAAGGTTCAGCCCGATGGCTCCCAGGTGCGTCTGGGTGATATCGCCAAGGTCGAGCTGGGCGGCGAGAACTACGCCATCAACGCGCAGTTCAACGGCCTGCCGGCCTCCGGTCTGGCGATTCGTCTGGCCACTGGTGCCAACGCCCTGGACACCGCCAAGGCGGTGCGTGAAACCATCGCCAATCTCGAGCCGTTCTTCCCGGCCGGCATGGAAGTGGTCTTCCCCTACGACACCACACCGGTGATCTCGGCCTCCATCGAAGGGGTGGTGCACACCCTGTTCGAGGCCATCGTGCTGGTGTTCCTGGTGATGTTCCTGTTCCTGCAGAACCTGCGCGCCACCATCATCCCGACCATGGCGGTGCCGGTGGTACTGCTCGGCACCTTCGGCATACTTGCCGCGTTCGGTTTCTCCATCAACACCCTGACCATGTTCGCCATGGTCCTGGCCATCGGCCTGCTGGTGGACGATGCCATCGTGGTGGTGGAGAACGTCGAGCGGGTGATGCGCGAGGATGGACTGTCGCCCAAGGAAGCGACGCGCAAGTCCATGGGGCAAATCCAGGGTGCATTGGTGGGCATTGGCCTGGTGCTCTCGGCAGTGTTCCTGCCGATGGCGTTCTTCGGCGGCTCCACCGGGGTGATCTATCGGCAGTTCTCCATCACCATCGTCTCGGCCATGGCCCTGTCGGTACTGGTGGCGCTGATCTTCACCCCTGCCTTGTGCGCCACCCTGCTCAAGCCCATCGACAGTGACCACCACGAGGCCAAACGCGGCTTCTTCGGCTGGTTCAACCGCACCTTCGAGCGCGGCAGCAACGCCTATCAACGTGGCGTGGCGGGCATGATCAAGCGCAAGACGCCGTACCTGCTGCTGTACCTGGTGATCGTCATCATCATGGCCTGGATGTTCACCCGCATCCCTACCGCCTTCCTCCCCGAGGAAGACCAGGGCGTGCTCTTCGCCCAGGTGCAGACACCGTCCGGCTCCAGTGCCGAGCGCACCCAGGTGGTGGTCGACGAGATGCGCCAGTACCTGCTGGAGGACGAGGCGAGCACGGTCAAATCGGTATTCACCGTCACCGGCTTCAACTTCGCCGGCCGTGGTCAGAGCTCCGGTATGGCCTTCATCATGCTCAAGCCCTGGGGTGAACGTCCCGGCGCCGAGAATGGCGTAGCCGCACTGGCGCAACGTGCGCAGATGCACTTCTTCAGCTTCCGCGATGCGATGGTGTTCGCCTTCGCCCCGCCGGCGGTGATGGAGATGGGTAACGCCACTGGCTTCAACTTCTTCCTGCAGGATCAGGCGGGTGTTGGCCATGAGGTGATGAACGAGGCACGTGACAAGTTCCTGCAGTTGGCCAACCAGCACCCGGTGCTCGACAGCGTGCGTGCCAACGGCCTGCGCGACGAGGCGCAGTACCAGTTGCTGATCGATGACGAGCGCGCCCGCGCACTCGGGTTGTCGCTGGCGGACATCAACAGCACCCTGTCGATTGCCTGGGGCGCCAGCTACGTCAACGACTTCATCGACCGCGGTCGAGTGAAGAAGGTCTACCTGCAAGGCGTCTCCGACGCGCGCATGAGCCCGGAAGACCTGAACAAGTGGTACGTGCGCAACGACCAGGGCCGAATGGTGCCGTTCAGTGCCTTCGCCAGTGGCGAATGGACCTATGGCGCTCCGAAGCTGGCGCGCTACAACGGCGTGTCGGCGGTGGAAATCCTCGGCGCTCCGGCGCCTGGCTACAGCACCGGTGATGCCATGGCCGCCGTCGAGGAAATCGCCTCGCAGCTGCCACAGGGCGTCGGCTACTCCTGGACCGGGTTGTCCTACGAGGAGCGCCTGGCAGGCTCGCAGACCACTGCACTGTTCGTGATCTCCGCCATCGTGGTGTTCCTGTGCCTGGCAGCACTGTACGAGAGCTGGTCGATCCCGTTCTCGGTGATGCTGGTGGTGCCGCTGGGGATCATCGGCGCCTTGATGTTCACCGAGCTGCGTGGCCTGTCCAACGACGTGTTCTTCAAGGTCGGCCTGCTCACCACCATCGGTCTGTCGGCGCGTAACGCGATCCTTATCGTCGAGTTCGCCAAAGCGCAGTACGAACAGGGCATGACCTTCGCTGAGGCGGCCATCGAAGCCTGCCGCATGCGCTTGCGCCCGATCATCATGACTTCGCTGGCCTTTATCCTCGGCTGTCTGCCGCTGGCCATCGCCAGTGGTGCCGGCGCTGGCAGCAAGCACGCCATCGGTACCGGAGTGATCGGCGGCATGCTCAGCGCGATGATCCTGGCGATCTTCTGGATTCCACTGTTCTACGTCGTGGTCTGCTCGATTTTCGAGAAGAAACGCCCCGAGCCGACCCGTGAAAACGAGAAGGAGGTACTGCAATGAGGCAGTCCCTGTTGTCCCTGGCCGTGGCCGCCGCTCTGCTCAGCGGCTGCAGCCTGATTCCCGACTATCAGCGCCCTGACGCACCGGTGGCCGCCGACTGGCCGCAAGGCGAAGCCTATGGCAGCGCCGCCAGCGAAGGCAGCCGTGCGGCGGCCGACCTGCAATGGCGCGAGTTCTTCCGCGACCCGGCGCTGCAGCAACTGGTGCAGGTGGCACTGGAGAACAACCGCGACCTGCGTGTCGCTGCGCTGAACGTCGAAGCCTATCGCGCGCTGTACCGCATCCAGCGTGCCGACCTGCTGCCTTCGGTTTCCGCCGACGGCGCCGGCACTCGCCAGCGCCTGCCGGCCGATCTGAGCCAGACCGGTGAAGCCCGTACCAGCGGTCAGTACAGCGCCACCCTGGGCGTCAACGCCTGGGAGCTGGACTTCTTCGGTCGTATCCGCAGCCTCAGCGAGCAGGCTCTGCAGCAGTACCTGGCCACCGAACAGGCCCAGCGCAGCACGCAGATCAGCCTGGTCGCCAGCGTCGCCAACGCCTACCTGCAATGGCAGGCGGATCAGGCGCTGCTGCAACTGACCCAGGACACCCTGAAGACCTTCGAGGAAAGCTACCAGCTGACCCAGCGCAGCTTCGACGTCGGTGTCGCCGATGCCCTGGCCCTGAGCCAGGCACGCAGCTCGGTGGACAGCGCCCGCGTCAGCCTGGCGCAGTACCAGCGCCTGGTCGCTCAGGATCGCAACGCCCTGATTCAACTGCTCGGCACCGGCCTGCCGGCCGACCTGCCGCAAGGTCTGGCATTGAACGCCGAACTGCTGGAGCAGGTACCGGCCGGCCTGCCCGCCGACCTGCTGCAACGTCGCCCCGACCTGCTGCAGGCCGAGTACCAGCTCAAGGCCGCCAACGCCAATATCGGCGCGGCGCGTGCGGCGTTCTTCCCCAGCATCAGCCTGACCGCCAATGCCGGCACCGCCAGCAGCCAGCTGTCCGGTCTGTTCGACGGCGGCTCGGGTACCTGGCTGTTCCAGCCGCAGATCAGCCTGCCGATCTTCAACGCCGGCCGTCTGCGCGCCAACCTCGACTATGCCGAACTGCAGAGTGACATCCAGGTCGCGCAATACGAGAAAGCCATCCAGGTGGCCTTCCAGGAGGTCGCCGACCGCCTCGCCGCGCGCACCACCTACCGCCAGCAACTGGACGCCCAGCGCGCCCTGCTGGAAACCACCGAGACCTATTACGACCTGGCCGAACGGCGCTACCGCACCGGCGTGGACAGCTACCTGACCCTGCTCGATGCCCAGCGTCAGCTGTTCAGCGTGCGCCAGCAACTGATCGCCGACCGCCTGGCCCAGCTCAGCAGTGAAGTGGAGCTGTACAAGGCCCTGGGTGGTGGCTGGAGCTATACGGGGAGCAACGCCCCACAAGGTTGACCGCGCGTAACCCGCTTCAAGGACGACCTTATCCAACGCGCCGCCCCCGCAGTCTTTGCGGGGGCGTTTTTTTGGTTCTTCGCACAGTTTGGGGAAAGTGCGGCTTGACACCGGACTGGCAAGTTTGTGTACGTATCGCTTACTGACTTGGCACTATCCATTACCGAGTCCACTGAGCGTTTAGGTTGCGCCCCTTACGGGCGCCACACCTTTCTTGCTTGCCCAAGAAAGGTGTGCCAAAGAAGGGCACCCCGACATCCGGGTTTCGCTACGCGAAACTCCCCTCGCTCCGGCGTTGCTCCGGGGCCGGCTTACAAGGGCCATCCATGGCCCTTTAAGCCTTTCGCCGCATCCATGCGGCTCACTCCCCTACGCAACACCTCTGCTCGGCCTCCTGAAGGGGATCAGGTCGCGAGCTTACGTAATCTTTGCGGAATTGGAATTGGCGGCGTCTGACCTTTGCCTTTGCTCTTCAACTGCGATGGTGCAGACGACGCCCAAGCCCCCTTCGCAGCGTGCCCCTGGAGCGGTGATGGAGCGAGGGAACCCCGGCGTAGCCGGGGCCGTATGTAGGGGTGTGTTTCTTTGCTTACTTTCTTTGCACAAGCAAAGAAAGTGAGTCGCCCGTAAGGGGCGAAACCCATCAGATCAGACGACACGCTAACGGATAGTGCCAAGTCATCGACAGCTAACACGTAATTGCCAGTCCGGTATCAAGCGTATCTCCCCACGAGAATCTTTTTTATTCGGCCCGACGTGCGCTTGCCAGTGCAGTCAGAGTTCGGACTTGAGCGTCTCGAACGCTTCCTCGAGATAACTGGCCACGGGCTTGGGCTGACCCAGCTGCTCCTGCCAGGTCTGGATCGCCAGGCGCATGGCGCCCAGAGACGCCATGGCCACCACGCGCAGGGTCATGCGCCGCTCGGGTTGGCGCCATACCTCACAGAGCGTGGCGAACAGCTGCCTCTCCTGCTCGGCGTAATACGCCTGCTTGCGCGCCAGCAGCGACTCGCTGGAGCGCATCAGGCGGTCGATGGCCGCCATCTGCTCGGTGGTGTAGCGGGAAATATGACTCACCAATACATCGCGCACGGCGTCCAGCGGCGCGATATCCGGCGACACCTGCAGCAGCTCGCTATGGATGCTGGCCCAGCCGGCCTCCTGCCAGGACAGGATGACGTCATCCTTCGACTTGAAATAGGAAAAGAAGGTACGCCGCGAGATACCCGCCTCGGCGGCGATCGCGTCGAGCGTGGTGCTTTCGTAACCATTTGTGAGAAACAACTGCAGCCCGACTTCGGCGATACGCTGCCGAGTGGCCCGGCGCTTGCGCTCTCGCAGGCCTTCGGCAGGTGCATGGCCCTCGGGAGGGAGAGATTCGGTCATTCCAATAGCCTATTGCGATAATTGCACTGAGTGCACTAATGTTTGCACCCAGTGCAATTATTAATGCATTCAGATTAACGCCCCATTCTGAGGCAAGGCAACGATCATGGCCAACTGGACCACTTCCGATATTCCCTCGCTACACGGTCGCACCGCCGTCATCACCGGCACCGGTGGGCTCGGCTTCGAAGACGCAAAAGCCCTGGCCGAAGCGGGAGCGCGGGTAATACTCGCCGGCCGCAACCCTTCGCGTGGCGCGGCTGCCGTCGAGCAGATCCGCCAACTCAATCCGGGCTGCGACGTCTGCTTCGAGCAGTTGGACCTGGCCAGCCTCGATTCCATCGACGCCTTCGCCAAACGCCTTGGCGACTCCGATGGCCACATCGACCTGCTGATCAACAACGCCGGGGTGATGACGCCGCCGCAGCGCCAGGAGACGGCCGACGGCTTCGAACTGCAGTTCGGCACCAACCACCTCGGTCACTTCGCCCTGACCGCCCAGCTGTTGCCGCTGCTGCGCAAGGGCGACCAGCCGCGCGTCGTCAGCCTCTCCAGCATCGCTGCCAGGCAAGGCGCCATCGACCTGAGCGACCTGCAATCCACCCGTGGCTACAAGCCGATGGTCGCCTACAGCCAGTCCAAACTGGCCTGCCTGATGTTCGCCCTGGAACTGCAACGCCGCAGCAACGCGGCTGGCTGGGGTATCCGCAGTATCGCGGCGCATCCGGGTGTGTCACGTACCGAACTGCTGCCCAATGGCGCCGGCAAGTGGAGCGCAGCCGGCAGTGCCAGGCGCCTGCTCTGGTTCCTGTTCCAGCCAGCGGCTCAGGGCGCGCTGCCGACGCTGTTCGCCGCGACCGCCCCGCAAGCTCAGGGCGGCGCCTACTACGGCCCGAACAGGCTGAGCGAAACCCGCGGTTACCCCGTCCTCGCCAGAACGCCTCTGCAGGCAATGGACCTGGGTATGGCCAGACGCCTGTGGAACGAATCCGCACGCCTCACCGGCATGTCATTTCCCGCCGCGCCTTTGCGGGTCACCAAGCCCTACCAACTCTTTCCATAGCCTGAACAGCCGCCAGGGAATCCGCACCACGATGAACTCGACTCTGAAATACCAAACCAGCAGTGACGACCTTGCCGACTCCGCCGACTTCGTCGCACAACCACGACGCAGAGGCTGGAAGATGTTGGCAAGCGCATTGCTGGCCATGCTGGCCGTGTCGAATACGGCCACGGCCAACACCACTGAAGCAGAGGAGCCGGCCTACGAAATCAGCGATTTCGACTGGCTCGATCAGACCCGCTCGCGCGCCGTTCCGGTACGCCTTTACTGGCCGGCCAACGTACAGCCAGGCGCCAGCGTGCCGCTGGTTGTGTTCTCCCATGGCATCGGCGGCTCACGCAAGGGCTACAGCTACCTCGGCAAGCACTGGTCGAGCCACGGCGTCGCCAGCCTGCACGTGCAGCATGTCGGCAGTGATTCCGCACTGTGGCGGGGTAACCCGTTCGCCGTGGTGGAGCGCCTGCACGATGCCGCCCAGGAAAGCGAAGCGATGGCCCGCGCCAGCGATGTGAGCTTCGCCCTCGACCAGATGCTTTCCGCTGCGACAGGGAAGCTGGGCGCTGCGGTCGACCCACAACGCATCGTCATCGCCGGGCACTCCTACGGCGCCAACACGGCGCTGCTCACGGCAGGGGCGCAGGTGGTCAGGGACGGCCAGGTCATCAGCTACCGCGACCCTCGCTTTGCCGCCGCGGTGATCATCTCGGCCCCGCCGTTCTATGGTGAAAACAACCTGGCAGCGGTGCTCGGCCAGGTCTCGGTACCGACCCTGCATGTGACCGCCACCGATGACGTGATCCAGATTCCGGGTTATCGCTCTGGCGCGGATGACCGCCTGGCAATCTACGATGCGGTGGCCAATCCGACCAAATTGCTGGCGGTATTTCGCGATGGCTCCCACAGCATCTTCACCGATCGCTCGTTCACCGGCGGCCCCTCGCTCAACGCCAAGACCAAGGCAGCCACGGCCGACCTGAGCCTGGCTTTTCTCGATCTGGTATTTCGCGGCGATGGCGCGGCACTGACGCAGTGGCGCAGCGACTGGCAACCCATCCTCGCTCAGGCTAGGGGCATGGACACCGCATCAGTCGCAAGCCCGCAACACGCTGTCAATAACTGAGACCTCGCCGCTCAGCTCAGCCCGGCCAACAGCTGCGCGCAATCCTGCGCATGCAGCCCGGTCAGCTCCGGCCAGGGGTTGTCCGGCAGGTTGACCAGCACGCTGCGCGCACCGGCGGCCTGGGCGCACTCCAGGTCGAAGCGGTAGTCGCCGACCATTACCAGCTCACGCGGCGTAACGTTCCAGCGCTCGGCCAGGTGCAGCAGCCCACCCGGATGCGGTTTGGGTGGAGCCTCGTCGCGGCCAAGAATGTCCGCCCTGGCAAAGCAGTCATCCAGGCCGATGGCCTGCAATGTCAGCAACGCCAGCGAATGAGCATTGCGCGTGAGGATGCCGAGCTGGCAGCCACGTTCGCACAGGGTACGCACCAGCTCGATGGCACCCGGCGCCGGGCGCGAGGCCACCGCCAGTTCGCGCTCGTGCTCGAGCAGCCAGGCATGCTTGGCCGCGGCCTCCTCTGCCGGTAGCGCCGCCAGGTGATGAAGGATGTCCTCCTCCTGGGGAATGCCCAGCGCCCGCTTGATCGCCGGGAAATCATGCACTGCCAGGGTCAGGGTGCCGTCCATGTCGAACACCCAGTGACGTGCTTCGCGCAGTGTTCTCACTTCCAGTCCTCACGCACGCGCGTCAGACCTTCCTGGGCTGCCGAGGCCACCAGCTCGCCCTGGCGGTTGTAGATGCTGGCGCGGGAGAAGCCGCGGGCGTTGCCGGCCCAGGGGCTGTCCATGGCGTACAGCAGCCAGTCATCCATGCGCAGGTTGCGGTGGAACCACAGCGAATGGTCGAGGCTGGCGACCTGCATGAACTTCTGGAACACCGACACGCCGTGGGGCTGCATCGAGGTGGTCAGCAGGTTGAAGTCACTGGCGTAAGCCAGCAGGTACTTGTGCAGTTGCGGGTCGTCCGGCAGCTCGCCGGCCGCGCGGAACCACACGTACTTGACCGGTTCGCAGGGCTGCGGGGCAAAGGGGTTGATCAGAGTAACCGGGCGGATCTCGATCGGCTTGTCGCTGATCAACCGCTCACGCATGCGCTCGGGAATCATCGGCGCCACCATGCGCGCCAGCTCGGTTTCCGACTTCAGGCCCTCGGGGCCGGGAACGTCCGGCATTTGGTTCTGGTGATGAAAGCCTTCCTCGTCGTACTGGAAGGACGCACTGCAGAAGAAGATCGGCTGGCCCTTCTGCACCGCCACCACGCGGCGGGTGCTGAAGCTGCCACCATCGCGGGTGCGCTCGACCTGATAGACCACCGGCAGGCTGGCATCGCCCGGGCGCAGGAAGTAACCGTGCATGGAGTGCACGTGGCGCGCCTCCTCGACCGTCTGGCTGGCGGCGGAAATGCATTGGCCAAGCACCTGGCCGCCGAACAGCTGGCGAAAACCGAGATCCTGGCTGCGGCCACGGAACAGGTTTTCCTCGATCTGTTCCAGGCTCAGCAGCGCGACCAGATCGTCGAGTACCTGGGTCATGGAGTCTCTCCTTGTGCAGGGGTTGGTAATCGCGGTTGGGAATAGGCCGGCAGGGACGTCAGGCGTTCATCCCATACAGCGCGGCCAAGGGTGAAATGGTAAAGACTTTGCCAGCCGCTGTCGGCATCTCCGAGCAATTCCCGCAAAGCGTCGTCGAAATAACAACCGATGCCAGTACCCGAAAGCCCGGCCGCCTCGGCTTCCAGATAGAGCACCTGACCAATCTGGCCACATTCCCAGTAGAGCCGTGGATAACGCCAGGCGCCATCCGCCACGGCGCGCTCCACCCGTGCCAGCATGGCCAAGGCCACACAGCCGTCGGCGGCAATGTCCTGGCCACAGCTGAGAAACCCCGCCAGACCACGTGCATCGCCTTCAAGCAGACGATACAGCGGCAGTTCCTCGTCCACCCGCTGCCACAGGTAATCCTCGCGTAGCGGCTGCACACCGCTGCCCGTGCGATCCAGCCAGTACAGGCCAGGCGCAAACCCCTGCACGCGATGGATGAACAGCAGCAGGTCGATCTCGCTCGGCTCACCAGTCACGGCGAACGGTACTGGTGACTGCTGCGGCATCAGGCGGCGCAGCCAGGCCAGCAGCAGTGCAGCCTGAATACCGCTGCGGCCGTCCATGCTTTGCGCACTGCGTCGGCGATGCAGGATGGGCCTCAAGGGTAGGCCGGGGTTGTCATTGCGAACACCAGCAGCATCTACGCTCCAGGCGGCGCGAGGACGTGCCGGCGCACGGCATAGCCCATGTATACGCTGCAACTCGGGCCAGTGGCGATACTCACGGGACAGGCGATTGGGCGCACCGCTCCGCTCAAGCTGTGCCAACGCTGTCAGCAGGGCCTCGGGCAGCGCGAATTCCATCGTCTGCGCCGGACCTATCCACAGCAAGCAGTCGCCGTGTTCGGCTTCGTGAAAGTCGTCTCCGTCCAGTCCCAGCAGTCCGTCCAGACGCGCCTCGGCCACGCCGTGGAGCATGCGCACCTGCCAGCCCTGCACGCTGGCGGCGATGGCCAGCGCCGCCAGGGCGTGCCCCAGGTCGTGCTGGCAATAGCGGTAGGCGCGCTCGCCGTACTTCCAGGCTTCGCGCCAGGCAATGCTGCTCAGCCCCAGGAGAAAACCACCGGGCGGCAGGCTGCTCGCCAGCTGCCGGCCAAGCGGCGCGGGCAGCTCGCTGCGGACCTCCAGCGCATGGACATCCGGGGCATAGTGGGCCAGCACACCGTCCTCATCCACGATACCCGGCGGCAGCAATAGATAGGCTTCTGTCGGATGCAGATTGCCGGATGACGGATTGACCCGCAGCGCCCAGCGGCTACCGCCAGCCTCTTTCCAGGCGGAAATGGCCAGGCTGTCGTACAGCAGTTGCGAGACGCTGGCTCGATTCAGTGGTGCGGGCGGCGTCTGCGGCCCGGCGAATGCAACATCGTAGGCCGGCCCCTCTTCCAGCGGGCGGTGGTACAGCTCGATCAGCCGGGCACCGTCGTAGCGACGAAACGGTGCCGGCTGAGTCGCCCAGTCCAGCTGCCCCGGCCCCGGCGCGAAGCGCTCAGGCGCATGCTTGCTGAGCTGGTGATAGGCGAGCACGTCCGTCATCGCTGCGCCTCCCACTGCTCGCGGCTTATGCGGTAGAGCACGTGCGGCTGCAAGGGATGACCAGACGGCACGCGCGGATGGAGAAAATCGCCGCTCTCGTCGCGCTGCATACCGATGCTACGCATCACCGCCTGCGACGGCAGGTTGGCCGGCACGGTGAAACTCAATACCTCGTCCAACCCAAGCTGCTCGAAGGCCACCGCCAGTGAAGCGCGCGCCGCCTCACTGGCATAACCCTGACGCCAGTGCGCCCGCGCCAGACGCCAGCCGATCTCCACAGCCGGTACGAACAGCGCGTCGAAGCCGACCTGTGCCAGCCCGGTGACACCGATCAGCTCGCCCGTATCGCGCCGCTCCAGCGCCCAGAAGCCAAAGCCGTGCTCATCGAAATGCGCACGGATGCGCGCCAGCAGTTGTGCGCTCTGCTCGGCGTCCATAGGCGCGGGAAAATGACGCATCACCTCGGCATCGGCATTGAGTGCTACCAGCGCCGGCAGGTCACTGTCGCGCCAGGCACGCAGCAAGAGGCGCTCGGTGGAGGTTTCGATAAGGGGCATGGCGATTGTCTCGATTGGCTGCGACCATATGGCGTCGACTCGATGACACTTATTGTATGCCGCTACAGCCCGCCCTTCGCGGCCAGGCCTCCTTCCTCATGGAGAAATTCCGCCTGCGGCGTGATCACCTGGGCAACCGCGGCCTGAGCACCGATGCCGAGCTGCATCGGCCTGAACATTCTCCAGCGGAGGCCCTCGCCCTTCGACTACATCGCTTGCTACATGGCTGGCGAGCTGTCATACGAGAACCCGCGCAGAAAAGATCTGGCAAAGCCAGGCATAACGGACGACGACAGATAGCATGTACCAAGGAGAAAAATTCAACGCCTGGAGCCACCTGATCGGCGCCGTTCTGGCGGCCATCGGTGCGGTATGGCTGCTGGTACTGGCCAGCTCCACGGGCGATCTGTGGAAGATCGTCGCAGTGGCCATCTACGGCGTTACCCTGCTACTGCTGTACAGCATCTCCACCCTCTACCACAGCATGCGCGGCCCGGCGAAACGGGTGATGCAAAAACTCGATCACCTGTCGATCTACCTGCTGATTGCCGGCAGTTACACCCCGTTCTGCCTGGTAACCCTGCGCGGCCCCTGGGGCTGGACCTTGTTCGGCATCGTATGGAGCCTTGCGCTGATCGGCATGCTGCAGGAAATCAAACCCCGCTCCGAAGCACGCGTGCTGTCGTTGATCATCTACGCGGTAATGGGCTGGATCGTGCTGGTGGCGGTAAAGCCCTTGATCGCCGCCCTGGGCATGACCGGTTTCAAATGGCTGGCTGCCGGTGGCGTGCTCTACACCGTAGGCATCATCTTCTTCGCCTACGACAGCCGCTTTCGCCACTGGCATGGCATCTGGCACCTGTTCGTCATGGCTGGCAGCCTGCTGCATTTCGTGGCGATTCTGTTCTACGTGCTGTGATGACTTTCTTGCGCCGATTGAAAGACGTTCAACATGGCCAGTCTTTTTCATCTTTGCTGATAAGGCTTCATCGATCCTCAAAGCGCTACATGACTGGATGCTTGCCCAGCGTGATCTTGTGCCCAACGGATCAGCAACGGCCATAGCCCTGGATTACAGCCTCAAACGCTGGGTAGCGCTGACGCGCTACCTGGAAGATGGAGCGGTACCCATCGACAACAACCAAATCGAGAACCAGATTCGACCATGAGCTCTTGGACGCTCGAACTGCTTGTTTGCCGGCTCGCTGCGCAGCGGTAAACGCGCGGCGGCGATCATCAGCCTGATCCAGTCGGCGCGGATGAATGGGCATGATCCCTATACCTATCTCAAAGGCGCACTGTCGAAGCTGCCAACGCAGAAGGTCAGTTCATTGTCTGAACTTCTACCGCCCAACGGGAGACCTGCTTGCCAGGAGTAGTTCCGCGGTCACAGACCTTTAATCTGCGCCCTCAGTATTTGAACGACCAGCTCTGCCCGAGTAGATAGTGGCCATTCGGCGCGATGTATCAGCCATAGAGTGTCCTCTACTAATCGTGGCCCCTCGATGACCTGGATACTTTCTGGGCGTTGAAACGCCAAGCGTGCATAGCGCGGTAACACCGTAAAGCCCAACCCTCGTGCAACAGGCTCAAGAATCAGACCAATCTGGTTGGTAAAGCCACGACAGGGAAGACTGCCGATACCTGATTCGTCAGGGTAGTAACGACTGAGCAGACGACTACCCATGGCGCGGCCATCTGGGTGATCGATGAAGCCTATGCGTCTCAGATCCTCCCAACCTTCGACTCGCTCTGAGGCGGGTGCGATTAGCTCCAGCGGCTCCTCGGTGAAGCGACTCATGCAAAGACGCGGGTCGTCAGGCTTGAGCGTGACCAAGCCCAACTCGAAGCGATTATCCAGCACTGCTTCGAGCACCTCTCTATCCGGGGCAAAACGTTGTCGAATGATCAGGCCGGGATTCGCCTGCTGCAAATTCAACAGAATGGGGTAAAGGGCCAGTCCGATGCTGCCGGGACAGATCAAACCGATCTCTCCGTGCTTGTCATCATGCTCGGATAGGCGCTTGTGCAGGCGCTGATCGGCTGCGTTGATTTCCTCGCAGTAGCTCAATAACGCTCGCCCAGCAGGAGTTAGTTCCAGCTGACGAGGCCGGCGTATCAGCAATGGGCCAAGCTTTTCCTCAAGCTTCTGTACATGTTGACTCACAGCAGCCTGGGTCAGGTCGAGGTGCTCAGCGCAGCGTGTAAAACTGCCCTGTTCGATCAGGGCGGCGAAGGTGCGTAGCCATTGCGGACTTAGCATAACAATCTCTTATCAAGACAATAATCTTATGATTGTTTTCATTATGGGACTGCCTTCCTAGACTAGCCACATCACCAACGATTAAGAGGTACAGGTTATGTCACTTGTCTACCCGCGTAGCTTTTCTCATCTCGGTCTGTCGGTCACTGATTTAGATGCCGCCGTGAAGTTCTACACTGAAGTCATGGGCTGGTACCTGATCATGCCTCCGACCACGATTACTGAGGACGACTCAGCTATTGGAATCATGTGTACTGATGTATTTGGTGCCGGCTGGGGGGCGTTCCGTATTGCGCACCTGTCAACAGGTGATCGAATCGGCGTAGAGATATTTGAGTTTCGCAATGCCGAAAGGCCGCAAAACAACTTCGAATACTGGAAGAGCGGTATCTTCCACTTCTGCGTTCAAGATCCAGACGTTGAAGGACTTGCCGCCAAGATAGTTGCCGCTGGTGGCAAGCAGCGCATGCCCGTACGCGAGTATTTTCCTGGTGAGAAGCCATACCGCATGGTCTATATGGAAGATCCCTTTGGCAACATTCTGGAAATCTATAGTCACAGCTACGAGCTGATTTATTCGGCTGGTGCTTACAAGTAACGGCTAGCGGCCCAGGCCCACAGAGCCTGGGCCGCATCATGTCCAGTGCCGCTCACTACGCCGCAACGGCGGATAACGCTTATATAGCGCATTCGCCTTTCCCAGCGCACAACAGGAAACCTGTCATGACGTCTCTTTCTCGCCCCATCCGCTGGGCAGCCAGCGCTACCCTGCTGGCTCTTTCCATACCGTTCTTCAACTCGGCCCTTGCAGCCAAGGTCGGCGACCTGGAAGTGGTCGCCGAACTACCGATCCGCCCCGGCAACGTCGCCCCCAGCGCGGACAACCGGGTGTTTGCCACGGTCCATCCCTTCGGCTCGCCCGCAGCCGCTCAACTGATCGAGATCACTGGCCGCGACAGCTACAAGCCCTGGCCCACCAGCATGGTGCAACGCGGCACCGCCGCTGCCAACGATGCGCAGATCGATACGCCGCTGGGTATCGCCATCGATGGCAAGAACCGCCTGTGGATAACCGACATGGGCCTGAACCTGGGCAAAACCCGTCTGTGGGGCTTCGATGTTGCGACTGGCGATGAGCTGTATCGAATCGAACTGCCCGCCGATATCGCGCCCAAAGGCAGCTTCATCCAGGACCTGGCCGTCGACGACAAAGAGGGCTGGATCTACCTGGCGGACATTGCCAACCCCGGCCTGATCGCCGTGGAAATCAGCAGCGGCAAGACGCGGCGCTTCAGCGGCCATGCCGCGCTGCAAGCAGAGCCCGACGCCAGGATGGTCATCGGCGGCGCGCCGATCCAGTTCCAGGGCAAACCCGCCAACGTGGCGGTCAATCCAATCACCCTGTCGGCCGACCATGCCACCCTGTACTTCGGCGCCATGAACGGCAAGACCTGGTACTCGTTGCCCAGCAAACTGCTGCGTGAAGGCGCCAGCGACGAGCAAATCGCGGCTGCCATCCAGCGAGTCGGTGCCAAGCCGGTTTCCGACGGCGCCGGCACCGACGCCAAGGGCAGGAATTTTTTCACCAACCTCAACGACAATGGCATCGACCTGCTCGATACCGATGGCACGCTCAAGCCGCTGGTACGTGATGCCCGACTGGACTGGCCGGACAGCGTACATGTAGGTCACGACGGCTGGCTGTATATCTCGGTCAATCAGCTGTACAAAACCCCGGCCTTCACCGGCGGTACCGATAGCGGTAAACCGCCTTATCGCGTGATGCGCGTGTGGCCGGGAGAATAAGCCATCCCACTATCCGCGCTCTGACGGTTTGATCGCCAATTACGCCACTTGAGTCGTTGCCCTACAGCCTACTCCCGCAGCGCTGGCACTGGCCGGTGCTGTGGGCTAGTGGACGTCAGTGGAGATATTCAGCTGTCGCTCGGAGAAGGTTTCGATCAGGGGACATGGCGATTGCCTCGATTGGCTGCGACCATATGGCGTCGATTCGATGAGCATTTAGTGTATGCCGCTACCGCTGGTCTACCACGAGGATTACAGCCCGCCCTTCCCGGCCGGGCACCGTTTCCCCATGGAGAAATTCCGCCTGCTGCGCGATCACCTGGTCGACAGCGGCCTGACCACCGATGCTGAACTGCAACGTCCCGAGCTGTGCCCGGCAGAGATTCTCGCCCTGGTTCACTGCCCGGACTATATCGCCCGCTACATGGCCGGTGAGCTGTCATACGAGGACCAGCGCCGCCTCGGCCTGCCCTGGAGCGATGCCCTGGCACGACGCACCGTGCGCGCCGTGGGCGGCTCGCTACTGACCGCCGAACTAGCGCTGCATCACGGCCTGGCCTGCCACCTGGCTGGCGGCACGCACCACGCGCACTACGACTTCCCCTCCGGTTTCTGCATCTTCAACGACCTGGCGGTGATCGCCCGCTACCTGCTCGAAGCTGGCCGCGTGCACCGCGTACTGATCTTCGATTGCGACGTGCACCAGGGCGACGGCACCGCGCGGCTGCTGGAAGACGAACCGGATGCCGTGACCGTGTCGCTGCATTGCGAGCAGAACTTCCCGGCACGCAAGGCGCAGAGCGACTGGGATATCCCCCTGCCACGCGGCATGGGCGACGAGGATTACCTGAAGGTGGTGGACGACATCCTCAACTACCTGCTGCCGATCTACCAACCGGACCTGGTGCTCTACGATGCGGGCGTCGACGTGCACAAGGACGATGCCCTGGGCTACCTGCAACTCACCGACGCCGGCCTGGCCGCGCGTGACGAAGCCGTGCTGCAGCATTGCCTGGGCCGCGATATCCCGGTACTCGGGGTGATTGGCGGTGGCTACTCCAAGGACCACGCCGCCCTCGCCCGCCGCCACGGTATCCTACATCACAGCGCGGCAAGGGTTTGGGCTGCGCGCGGGTTGGGTTGACCAGCACGTCTGGCGACACCTCGGCATAATCGCGTTTTGTCACTTCATGGAAATAGCGTGATGGACGATTCATTCGAGCTGAACAAGGCCAACTGGAACGAACGCGCCGCCCTGCATGCGGACTCACCCGACTATCAGGTGCAGAAGTTCATCGACTCTGCCGAACACCTGTCCGATGTCGTGCGCTTCGACTTGTATCGCCTCGGAGATATCCGCGGGCTGGAAGCGCTCCATCTGCAATGCCATATCGGCACCGACACCTTGTCGCTGGCTCGCCTGGGCGCGCAACTCACCGGCCTGGATTTTTCCTGTGCCTCGCTGGAACAGGCCCGCCGCCTGGCTGAGGCCTGCCAGCAGGGCATCCACTTTGTCGAAGCCTCGGTCTACGATGCGGCGCGGGTGCTCGGCGAGCAGCGCTACGACCTGGTCTACACGAGCATCGGTGCCCTCAACTGGCTACCACGCATCGATGATTGGGCACAGAACGTCGCGGCCCTGCTCAAGCCGGGAGGGCGGCTGTTTCTGCGCGAGGCACATCCCATCCTGCTGAGCCTGGACGAGACCTGCGAGGATGAATTGCGCATCGCCCATCCGTACTTCGAACACCGCGAGCCACTGGTCTGGGATGACGAGCAAACCTACGTGCAGACCGAAGCGACGCTCACAGCCAGCGTTACCCACGAATGGAATCACGGCCTGGCTGAGATCATCTCGGCCCTGCTGCGTCACGGCATGACGCTCACCGCGCTGGAAGAACACGACTGCCTGCCCTGGGAAGCGCTGCCCGGACAGATGCAGCTGGGCGCTGACGGCGAATGGCGTCTGCGTTCACGGCCCGAGCGCCTGCCGCTGAGCTACACGCTGCAGGCCGTGAAGAAACGCTGACGAGCCGAGCCTTGGTTAGCCGGCCAGCACCTTGTCCAACGCCTGCTCCAGGGTCATCACGGTACGCCCGATATTGCCCAGCTTGTCCAGCCCGAACAGGCCCAGGCGGAAGGTCTGGAAGTCCGCCGGCTCGTCGCACTGCAGCGGCACGCCAGCAGCGATCTGCAGGCCGACGGCGGCGAACTTGGCGCCGGTCTTGATCTGCCCGTCATCGGTGTAGCAGACCACCACGCCCGGTGCCTCGAAGCCCTTTGCGGCGACGCTCTTGAAGCCGTGCGCTGCCAGCAGCGCACGCACCCGGTCGCCAAGTTCCTGCTGTTGCTGGCGTACACGGTCGAAACCGAGAGCCTTGGCTTCCAGCATGGCATCGCGAAAACGCGCCAGGGCGTCGCTAGGCATGGTGGCGTGATAGGCATGGCCGCCCTGCTCATAGGCCTGCATGATCTGCAGCCACTTCTTCAGATCGCAGGCGAAGCTGCTGCTCTGAGTCGCTTCGACGCGCGCCTGCGCCGCATCGCTCAGCATCACCAGGGCGCAGCACGGCGAGGCACTCCAGCCCTTCTGTGGGGCGCTGATCAGCACATCGACACCACAGGCCTGCATGTCCACCCACAACGTGCCGGAGGCAATGCAATCAAGCACGAACAGGCCGCCGACGGCGTGCACCGCGTCGCTCACCGCGCGCAGGTAGTCGTCCGGCAGAATCATGCCCGAGGAGGTTTCCACGTGCGGGGCAAACACCACCTGCGGTTTCTGCTCGGCGATGCTGGCCAGCACCTCCTCCAGCGGCGCCGGGGCGAAGGCCGCCTGTGGGCCGTCCGCGACCGGACGCGCCTTGAGCACATGGGCCTCGGCGGGAATCCGGCCCATCTCGAAGATCTGCGTCCAGCGGTAGCTGAACCAGCCGTTGCGCAGCACCAGGCACTTCTGATCGGTCGCCAACTGCCGCGCCACCGCCTCCATGCCGTAGGTGCCGCTGCCGGGCACGACTGCCACGGCATGGGCGTTGTAGACCTGTTTCAAAGTGGCGGAGATATCGCGCATCACGCCCTGGAACGACTGCGACATATGGTTCAGCGAGCGGTCGGTGTAGACCACCGAATATTCGAGCAGGCCATCAGGATCGATGTCGGGGCAGATTTGGGACATAACGGACTCCAGCCAAAAAGGTTCGACCAGAACCTGCACTAACCCTGTGCAAATGACAAGGCCAGGGAGCACTCGGGTAGAATGCGCAGCCTTTCTCCTGCCGCTCACCGCCATGACCACAAACACCCAGCCCAATGTTCATCACGTCGCCATCATCGGCGGCGGCCCTGCCGGGCTGATGGCTGCCGAAGTGCTGGCTCAAGGCGGCGTGCGCGTGGAGCTGTTCGATGCCATGCCCTCGGTGGGGCGCAAGTTCCTGCTGGCCGGCGTCGGCGGCATGAACATCACTCACTCCGAGCCCAAGGACGCCTTCATCGGCCGTTACGGCGAGCGCCAGACTGAAGTCGCGGCGCTGCTGCGCGAATTCGACGCCGATGCCCTGCGCGCCTGGATCCATGGCCTGGGCATCGACACCTTCGTCGGCACCTCCGGCCGCGTATTCCCCAGCGACATGAAGGCCGCGCCGCTGCTGCGCGCCTGGCTGCGCCGCCTGCGCGAACTGGGCGTAATGATCCATACGCGCAGCCGCTGGCTGGGCTGGAACGCGGACGGCAGCCTGCATATCGCCGGCCCGGATGGCGAACGCGCACTGGCTGCCGATGCCTGCCTGCTGGCACTGGGCGGCGGCAGTTGGGCGCGCCTGGGCTCCGACGGTGCCTGGGTGCCCCTGTTGCAGGCACGCGGCATCGAAGTGGCAGCTCTGAAGCCAAGCAACTGCGGTTTCGAGGTCGCCAACTGGAGCGAGTATCTCAGGGAGAAATTCGCCGGTGCGCCGCTGAAGAACGTAGCGCTGAGCCTGCCTGGCCAGGCGCCTCGCATCGGCGAATTCGTGCTGACTGCAGGCGGCATCGAAGGCAGCCTGGTGTACGCCTTTTCCGCCGATATCCGCCGCGCCATCGAGGCTGACGGCCAGGCCGTGATTCACCTCGACCTGTTGCCGCAGATGCCATTGGTCAAGCTGCAGCAGGCGCTAGCCAAGCCACGCGGCAAGCACTCGATGGCCAAGCACCTGCATCGCCAGGCCGGGCTGGACGGCGTTAAGGCTGCCCTGCTGCGTGAGCTGGCGCCGGCTGCCGCATTTGCCGAACCAGCTGCTCTGGCGCCCTGGATCAAGGCGCTGCCGATCACCCTGCTGCGCCCCCGGCCACTGGACGAAGCGATCAGCAGCGCTGGCGGCGTCCCCTTCGCGGCGCTGAACGAAGGCCTGATGCTCAAGGCCCTGCCCGGCGTGTTCTGCGCCGGCGAGATGCTCGACTGGGAAGCCCCCACCGGCGGCTACCTGCTCACCGCCTGCTTCGCCAGCGGGCGGGTGGCGGCGCAGGGCATGCTGCGCTGGCTGAGTCCGTAGGGCGGGTGCAACCCGCCACCATGATCTGGCGGGTTTCACCCGCCCTACGCCTGAAAAACCGCTGTGCCCTCACATGGGCTGCGTCTATGCTCAGAATTGGCGCTTCCCACACAGGTAATTCCCCGCCGTGATCCCGCTGCTGGTCTGCGATGACTCCAATATGGCGCGCAAGCAACTGATCCGCGCCCTGCCGCCGGAATGGCCGGTTTCCCTTAGCCAAGCCAACAACGGCGAGGAGGCGCTGGCCTTGATCCGCCAGGGTCTGGGCCAGGTCATGCTGCTCGACCTGACCATGCCGGTGCTCGATGGCTACCAGACCCTGGCTGCACTGCGCGCAGAAGGGCTCAGCAGCAAGGTGATCGTGGTGTCCGGCGACGTGCAGGACGAAGCCATTCGCCGCGTGCGTGAGCTGGGCGCCCTGGCCTTCATCAAGAAACCCGCCGACCCCGAGATCCTGCGCCAGACGCTGATCGACCTGAACCTGTTCGACCCACAGGCCACGCCAGCCGCGCAGGCCCAGGCCGCTGCACTGTCGGAACTCAAGGTCAGCTTCCGCGATGCCCTGCGCGAGGTCAGCAACGTCGCCATGGGCCGCGCCGCCGCCTTGCTGGCCAAGGTACTGGGTGTATTCGTGCAGTTGCCGGTGCCGCAGGTGAATATCTTCGAAGTCAGCGAGCTGCACATGACCCTACTCGACGCCCAACGCGGCGAGCGCTTCAGCGCCATCTGCCAGGGTTTCATCGGCGAGGCCATCGCCGGAGAGGCGCTGCTGCTGTTCCATGACTCGGAAGTGGACGACATGGCGCGCCTGCTCGGCTGGCAGCCGGAGAACGAAGCGCAAACCTCGGAGATGTTGTTGGATCTGGCCAGCATTCTGATCGGCGCCTGCCTGGCCGGCGTCGCCGAGCAACTCGACCTGCGCTTCTCCCAGGGCCACCCGCAGTTGCTCGGCCAGCATGCCAGTCTCGACCAGCTGATCCAGGTCAACCGCCAGCGCTGGCGCAAGACCCTGGCCGTGGAGATCAGCTACAGCCTGGAAGGCCATGCCATCCACTTCGACCTGCTGTTGTTGTTCACCGAAGATTCGATCAAACGCCTGACCGACAAGATCGGCTACCTGATGGAGTGAGGCGATGCCCGCACAGATCGATATCAAGGAAGTTCACTGGCTGCTCGACATCGTGCAATGCATCGACGTCGGTGTGGTGGTGCTCGACCGCCAATACCGCGTCGAAGTGTGGAATGCCTTCATGGAGAACCACTCCGGGCTGGGGCCGGACCAGGTACAGGGGCGTTCGTTGTTCGAGCTGTTCCCGGACATTGACCGCCCCTGGCTGGAGCGCAAGGTGGAAAGCGTGGTGCAATTGGGCACCCGTGCCTTCAGTCTGTGGCAGCAACGCCCGTACCTGATGCGCTTCAAGAGTTACCAGCCGATCACCGGCCAGGCCGACTTCATGTACCAGAACGTCACCCTGTTGCCGCTGGCCGGCCAGCCGGTGGAGCATGTGTGCCTGGTGATCTACGACATGACCGCTGCAGCCGTGGCGGCACTGGCGCAACCAGCTCGATAAAAACGCCGTAGCCCGGATGCAATCCGGGGCAGACTGGAGGCAGCGCCCCCGGATTACATCCGGGCTACGGTTCTAGGTTTCCATGCGCCATGGCCGTCGCGGCTAAAGCCCCTCCCACATGGCAGGACATGCTCCGTGGGAGGGGCTTTAGCCGCGAGCGATCTGCCCCGGATTTCACCCGTGCTACAACTGAGTGCGCTGCCCTACTTCTTGCCGCCCTTGGGCTTGCTGCCGAAGCTCGGCACCTTGCGCACCGCCTTGGCCTTCGGCTTGGCGTCCTCTTCCTCGAACCAGCGGCCGAGGTGAATATTGCCCTTGCCGGCAGGCTTGGCCGCACCAGGGATCAGCTTCTGCTTGGGCTTCTTCGGTTTCTTCAGCACCTGGCCACCGACCGCCGTCAGCGGTACGCGGTGATCGGGAATGAAGTCCGGCTCATCGACACGCTTGATCAACTGCTGGGTCAGATTCTCGATCGCCGCCAGCTGATCTACCTCATCGGCGCAGACCAGGGAGATCGCCTCGCCGGTGCTGCCGGCGCGGCCGGTACGGCCGATACGGTGCACGTAGTCTTCGGCGTTGATCGGCAGGTCGAGGTTGACCACCAACGGCAGGTCATCGATATCCAGGCCACGCGCGGCCACGTCGGTGGCCACTAGAATCTGCACCTCGCCAGCCTTGAAGCGATCCAGTGCGCGCAGGCGGCTCGGCTGTGGCTTGTCGCCATGAATCGAATCGGCTGACACGCCCATGGCCAGCAGCTCCTGCTCCAGCTGATCGACGCCCTTGCGGGTCTTGGCAAACACCAGCACCTGGCCCCAGCGTTTTTCCTGCAACAGGTGCAGGAACAGCTCGCTCTTGCGCTTCTTGTCCACCGGAATCAGCCATTGCTTGACGCTCTTGGCCGCAGCGTTGCGTGGGCTGACCTCCACCGACAGCGGGTCGCGCAGCAGCTCGCCGGCCATCTGCCGGATGGCATCGGAGAAGGTGGCGGAGAACAGCAGGGTCTGGCGCTTTTTCGGCAGTGCGCTGAACAGCTCGTCCAGCTCGCGGGCAAAACCCAGGTCGAGCATGCGGTCGGCCTCATCCAGCACCAGGGTCTGCAACTGGGAGAACTTCACCGCGTTCTGCCGATACAGGTCGAGCAGTCGCCCCGGCGTGGCCACCAGCACGTCGACGCCCTTGCGCAGCTTCATCATCTGCGGGTTGATGCTGACCCCGCCGTACACCGCATAGCTGGTCAGGGGCAGGTGCTGGCCGTAGCTCAAAAAGCTCTGCAGCACCTGCTCGGCCAGTTCGCGAGTCGGCGTCAGCACCAGCGCACATACGCTGTTGCTGGCGACCTGCGGGCCTTCCAGGGTCAGGCGCTGCAACAGCGGCAGGGCGAAACCGGCGGTTTTGCCGGTGCCGGTCTGCGCCGCGGCCATCAGATCACGGCCCTTGAGCACGGCCGGGATGGCCTGGCTCTGTACCGGGGTCGGGGTCTGGTAGTCGAGTTCGGTGAGGGTGCGCAGCAGCGGCTCGATCAAACCGAGGGAGGCAAAGGTCATGGAGGGTAACCGAAGGAAGTAGGAAAACTGGCGCGTAGTTTACCCGTTCGTGCCCGTAAAGCACCGCTCTGTAGCCCGGATGTAATCCGGGAATAGCGGCCCCCGGATTGCATCCGGGCTACAACGGCTAAGCCGCGGCCAATAGCGCACGCACCTTGGCGGCGGAGAGGTTCTGCAACTGGCAGAGAAAGGCATGATCGGCCTGGTGCCGGCCATGCCGCTCGCGCAACAGACCGAACAGGTGCAGTGTCAGGTTCGCTGCCATCTCGGCGTCGGCCAGGGCGCGGTGAGCGCGGCCGGTATCCGGCAGGCCGGCCCAGGCGTTGAGGTTGCCCAGCTTGTGGCTCGGCGCCTCGGGCAGCAGACGGCGCGACAGCAGCAGTGAACAGGCGAAGGGCTGCGCACGACGACGGCGTACGCGCGCCAGTTCGGCATCCCAGAACTTCTGGTCGAAGGACGCGTTATGCGCCAGCAGCGGCCTTTCGCCGATGAAGTCGGCCACCTCGTTCATCACCTGATCCGACGGCGGCGCCTTGCGCAGCATGGCGTTGCTGATACCTGTGAGCTGCTCGATGAATGGCGGCACCCAGGCGCCGCTATTCATCAGGCTCTGGTAGCGGTCGACGATGCACCCGTCCTCGATGATCGCCACGCCGATCTCGGTGGCCCGCGCCTGGGTCGGCGACACGCCAGTGGTTTCGAAGTCGATTACTGCAATGGATTCCACGTAAAACCTCAGAACTTCAGTGATTGCGCAACAGAAGGTCACCTTCGATGGGCACGTACAGACTAGCGGCACGGATCAGCGACTGCGCCGTCAGCCCCGGCGCGCCATAGGCGATGGCCTCGACGCCACGACTGCGCACGCGCTCGAGCAGCAAGTCGAAATCACCGTCACCGGAGGCCAGGACGATCTCGTCGACCCGCTCGACCGCGTCGAGCACGTCGATGGTGATGCCGACATCCCAGTCGCCCTTGGCCGAACCGTCGCTGCGCTGGATGTAGGGTTTGAGCTTCACGGTGAAGCCCAGCTTGCGCAGGATCTGCTGGAACTGCTGCTGCTTGGCGTCGCCGCGGTCAATGGCATAGGCATAAGCCTCGGCGATCACGCCACGGCGACTGACCTCTGCCCACAGTACGCTGTAGTCGAAATGGCAGCCATAGACCTGGCGCACCGTGTAGTAGAGGTTCTGCACATCGGCGAATATGGCGATCTTCTTCACCGGGAGTCCTCGGGGGCGACGAAGGCGCCAGTATGCCAGAGCCGACCGTATCCTGCGTCCGGGGCTGGTCCGGGCGTGGCGCAGCCCCTATCCTAGCCGCCATGACGCCTCTACAACAGCTGTGCCAGCGTAACCTCGACCTGCTGCAACGCCTGAATATCGACCACCGCCTGGTCGAGCATGAGCCGGTGCTGGATTACCCCACCGCCCATGCCGTGCGCCAACGTTTCGGCCTGCGCGGTGTGGAGAGCAAGAGCCTGTTCCTGCGCACCGGTGCACAACGCTACGCCATGCTGATCAGCCTCGAGGGCGCCCGCGCCGACTGGTCCAGGCTCAAAGCGCTGCTCGGCAGCCGCCCGCGCATCGCCAGCGACGAGGAGCTGATCGAGCAAACCGGCTGCGTGCCGATGTGTGCCTGTCCGTTCGGCCATGACGCCGGCATCACCCTGCTGATCGACCGCGCGGTGCTGGCCTGCGACTTCCTGCTGTATTCACCCGGCCCACCCGAACTGACCCTGGAAGTGCCCGGCAGCGAACTGCCGCGTCTGCTCAAGGCGCAGCCCAACGCGCAGCTGGAGTACTCTTGAACCCATTCGACTGCCCCGGCGAACGGCCACAGCGCCCACGCCCCCACACTTGGTAACCTGCCGATGAAGCCTCTGTCCGTCCTGCGCGACGCCTGGTTTTTCTCCAGCCACAACCTGCTGGCCATTGCCCGCCTGACCCTGCCGCTGTTGCTGCTCGAAGCCGTCGCCCAGACGCTCCTCGCCGCCCAGCTCGGCGAAGGCGCCAACCCGGCCTATGGTGTGCTGCTCGGCATTCTCTTCTACCCGCTGTATGCCGCGCCGCTGATTCTCTTCCTGCATGCACGCAGCATCGGCCAGACGCCCGGCAACGCGCAGCTGTTCGCAGCCGGCCTGCAACTATGGCCGACCTTCGCCCTGATGACCGGATTGAGCACCCTGGCAATCATGCTCGGCCTGTCGCTGTTCATCGTGCCGGGCATCTGGATCATGATGCGCCTGGCCTTCTCCGAACTGATTCTGGTACTGCGCCAGGAGCCGCCGCTACGCGCGTTGCAGGCCAGCTTCACGTTGACCGAGGGGCGCTTCTGGCCGGTGTTTGCCTGCCTGGCCAACGTGCTGGTGCCGTTGTGGCTGCTCGACTGGTGGACGCAGCCGAGCCAGAGCGACACCCTGCTATGGGTGCTGCATCAGACCGGCAACGGCTTCCTGCAGTTGTTCGCCATCGTGGTGCTGTTCCGCCTGTTCATGCTGCTCGAACCGCAGCAGGCGGCGAATAGCGAGAACAGCGACTAGGCTTGCAGCTTTGGCCAGTGTAAGGAGAGCGCCATGAGCGAAACGAACCCCAGCATCCTGTCCCACGTGTCCATCGGCACCAACGATTTCGATGCCGCCAGCGCCTTCTACGCCAAGGTGCTGGCCACCCTCGGTTGTCGGGAAATCATGCGCCATCCCGGGGCGGTGGCCTTCGGCCGCGAGTACCCGGAGTTCTGGGTGCAGACGCCAATCAATGGTCAGCCGGCGACCCTCGGCAACGGCAGTCACTTCGGCTTCGTCGCCCCGGACAAGGCCTCGGTGCATGCCTTTCACGAGGCAGCTTTGGCAGCCGGCGGCCAGGACGAAGGCCAGCCAGGCCCGCGCCCGGACTACGGCGAGCCCTACTACGGTTGTTTCGTCAGGGACCTCGACGGTCACAAGATCGAGGCGGCTTACTGGGATATGGAGCTGATGTACGAGCTGTACGTCGAGCCGCATGAGCATGGCTGACACGGCCTGCTATTGATGCGCAACCACCGTTTGATAGCGCCGTGCCGCTCGCGCTACCCAGCCCTCGCGTAGCAGGGTCTCCAGCGCAGCCGCAAGCTGCGGCAGACGCTCCAGGCGCTGACGGGAAAAGCCTATATAGAGTTCGGTGCGCGCCTCGGGACGGTAGGCTGCCTTGACGATGCGACCGCCCAGTTCGGGGGTAAGCAAGGCGTAGTCGACCTGACAGTCGGTGCCCACCAGCACGTCGATACGACCGCGTGCGAGCATCTGCAGCAACTGGCTCTCGTTACTGACACCGACCTTGTTCAACTGCTGATCACCATCGAACCGCTGGAAGTACACCGACTCCAGCACATGGCCGATGCGCAGCCCGCGAAGTTTCTCGTAGCTGTCCAGGCGCGTGGCCAGCGCCGGATTGGCGTAGAAACGTGGCGAGCACGCGTAGTACGGCGTATCCAGATACTGAATATAGCGCTCACGCTCCACCGTCTTGGCCAACCCGGTCATCAGATCGGCCTTGCCCTGCTCCAGCGCAGCCAGACCTCTCGCCCAGGGCGCGCGCTCCACATCGAAACGCAGCCCAGTGCGCCGTGACAGTTCGGCCAGCAGATCGATATCCAGCCCCTGCAGCTGACCGTTCTCATCCTCCATGCGAAAGGGCGGCCAGAGGTCGGTCATCACCCGCAGGGGTTCGCCTTCGCCAGCACGGCACAGAGGCGCCAGTATCAACAGTGCGAATAGCCAAAGACGCATCAATTGCGCCCCGAACGCTGTGGCCGCAACCCGGAAAGCCGCGGTAGCAACACCCGCTCGAACAGCCTCGGGAAGAAGCGCGCCAGCACCCGGGCGCGCCAATCGACGTTGGACAACACCAGCAGACGCCGGCGCTTGAGTGCCCCATGATAGATGGCCTCGGCGACATCCTGCGGCGAAGCCACCTTGCCCATCGCCAAGGGCGGTTGGGCAGCCACCGAGCCGTCACCGACCAGAGCGTTCTTGCGCAAGTCGGTAGCGGTAAAACCTGGGCACACCAGCATCACGTTCACACCCGAGCCCTTGAGCTCAAAGCGCAGCGTCTCGAACAAGCCATGCAGCGCGTGCTTGCTGGCGTTGTAAGCGCTGCGATAGAGCAACGGCGCGATGCCCGATAGTGAGCTGAGCACGATGATCTGTCCGCCCCGGGCAATCAGGCTGGGCAGTGCTGCCTGGGTGCAGTAGAGCGCGCCGAAATAGTTGACCGCCATGACCCGCTGGAACACTTCCAGACTGGTCTCGGCGAAGGTGCTGCGATGAGTGATGCCGGCATTGTTGACCAACACATCGATACCGCCGAAACGCTCCACCGCCAGCGCCACCGCGCGCTGCACCGCCTCGGCGTCAGCCACGTCGCAGAGCAGCCCCAGCGCCTCGGCGTTGTGATGATCGGCCAGGTGCTGCACCAGGCTGTCCAGCGCTGCCTGCTGCAGATCGAGAATCACCAGGCGCGCACCAGCCTGGGCCAGGCGCATCGCCAAGGCGCGACCGATGCCGGCACAACCTCCCGTGATGAGTACGACCTTGCGGTCGAACACCTTGTTGGCGAATACCTTGCGATACATGCGTTGCTCCCGCAGCCCTGGCCTCGGCGACACTACAACCTGTTATGGCTGCCATCGCAACAGGGCGGCGTGGCTGTGTGCTTGCAGCCACATAAAAATACCTGTTCGGCGCGCTCGGCATGGTACTTCAGTGGCGTCAGCCCGCTGCCCTTGTGGCTGCCATCGCAGAATGGCTGGCTGGCGCTGCGCCCACAACGGCACCAGAAATAATCCCGCCCGGCCTCCACATCCACCGCGTAGGGGCCACGCTGAGCGATCAGCGGCTGGTTCATCGCAACCTCCCGGCAGGATTGCGCATGCCTGGGCCGACAGGCCGCAGTCAGGTATCCTCGCCTCCTTCCAGCATAGTCGCCCGTTTCGCCATGTCCCTGCCTCGCCCGCTTCGCCTGCTCCTGCTCATTGTGTTGCCATTGCTCGCTGTGCTGATTGCGCTGGTGTACAGCCTGACCTGGCGCCCGCTGCCCCATGAAGAAGCAGCCGTGTCATGCAGCGGGCAGGTGGCGCAGCTGCAACCCGGCCAGGCACTCAAGGTGATGACCTGGAACGTGCAGTACCTGGCCGGCAAGCGCTACGTGTTCTGGTACGACCTGCCCGGCGGCGATGGACCGGACGAGCGCCCGAGCAGCGCCGACCTGGCCGTCACCCTGGATGAAGTGGTGCGCGTGCTGCGCGACGAACAACCGGACGTGGTACTGCTGCAGGAGCTGCACGACAACGCCAAGGCCAGCGACTACCAGGATCAGCTGGCCCTGCTGCAAGCGCGCCTGAGCGACCTTTACCCCTGCAGCACCGAGGCTTTCTACTGGAAGGCCGGTTTCGTCCCGCACCCGCGCATCCTCGGCAGCGTCGGCATGAAACTCGGCACCCTCAGTCGCTTCCAGATCGCCCGCGCCGAACGCCTGCAATTGCCCATGCTCGATAGCGACCTGCTGAGCCGTCAGTTCCAGCTCAAGCGCGCCTTGCTGGTCAGCTACCTGCCGATTCGTGGTGGCGACGAACTGGTGGCGATCAACACCCATTTCGATGCCTTCGCCCAGGGCGCGGACACCATGCAGCGCCAGGTGGAGATGACCGACGGTCTGCTCCAGCAGCTGCAAACCAGCGACAAAACCTGGGTGCTGGGCGGCGACCTCAACCTGCTGCCACCCGGTCAGTTCCAGCATCTGCCGGAGGAGCAACGTAGCTGGTACGCCGCCGACAGCGAATTGCAGGACCTGGCCCGTCGCTACCCGATGATCCCCAGCCTGCAACAGGCCAGCGGCGCACAGCAGGCGCAGTGGTACACCCATTACCCCAACGATCCAGCCGCCAGCGGCCCGGATCGCACCCTCGACTACCTGTTCTACAGCCCACGCCTGACCCCGCTCGCCAGCCAGGTTCGCCAGCGCGATACCTTGGCGATCTCCGATCATTTGCCGGTGATCGGTCGCTTTTTCCTGCCAAGTCAGGAATAAACCGTGCAGAACTGGACAAATCCACCGCGACTTGTCCATGCTCGTTAGGCACCACTCGATAACAACGAAAAGACGGCGAAGAGCCGCGATAACCGGATGCCAAGACGCTTCTGCCTGATATTCATCGCCCTGCTATGGCTACACGCCGCTCATGCTGCCGAGGCCAGGCAACGCGTTCACGTGGGTTACTACGAGTTTCCGCCCTATTCCTATACCGACGCGCAAGGCCAGCCCAGCGGCTCGGGCCTGGAGCTGGCCGCACGCCTGCTCGACGAGGCGGGATACCAGGCAGACTTTCGCTCCTACCCCGGCGCCCGCCTCTATAGCGGTCTGCTCGACGGCAGCATACATATCTGGGCCGGCGCCTCAGGCAAGCCGGAGCTGGTCGAGCACACCCTTGAAGGCAAGCACCTGCTGGGGGAGATCACCCTCAACCTGTATTTTCGCCACGACACACCTGCACCGCGCATTCCGGATGATCTGCAGGATCGCGGGGTGATCCTGATCACCGGCTACAGCTACTGGCAGGACGTCAATCAATGGCTGACAGATCCGGCGCGCAATATCACTCATCACCGTACCGCCAACCACACCTCGGCCCTGGAAATGCTCCAGCGCCGACGCGGTGACTACCTGCTGGACTATCAGGCCCCCGTCGAACAGGCCAAACGCACACTGGGCATGGACGACCTGCCCTTCGTCGAGGTACAGCGTCTGCCGCTGCGGCTGATCTATTCGCAACGTGCGCCTGATGCCGAGCGCCTGCGCGAGGACCTGGACCGGGTGTATCAGCGGTTGCAGGATGCCGGCGAGGATCTGTGGCTGTATTGACGCGTCAATCGCCCCGCAATCGTTCCATTGCCCGCTCCAGACTGGCATGCGACAGCTCGCCTAGATGACTGCCGACCTGCCGGCCCTCGGCATCGTAGAACAGCGTGGTGGGTAACGCCCGCGAGCCCACCAACTGACCCAGCTGCACCTGCTCATCAAGCAGCAGGTTGTCCAGACTCAGTTGCTGTGCGGCGAGGAACTCACCCACCAACGCAGCACTTTCCCCCTGGTTGACGAACAGGATGGTGATAGCAGCCTCACGCTGCTGCGCCTGCATCAGCACCGGCATCTCACGTCGACACGGCGGGCACCAGGTGGCCCACAGGTTGACCACCAGCGGCTGGCCGGCGTAGTCACGCAGGTTCACCGGATTACCCTGCATATCCCGCACCTGCAGATCAGGCAGTCGCGTGCCCTGCTCCAGCGCATGCAACATCAGGTTGCCGCCGAGCCACAGCGCCAGACCGACGCCCATCGCCACGCCCAACGGTCGGCGCAATTGTGCCTGGCGCCAGAGATACCAGGCGCCCAACGCAAGTCCCGCGAGCACACCCGGCCAGGCGATGAAGCCGCCATCACGGATATCCACCACCCGCCACGGCTCATCGCGGTAGTAACCGGCATACACCAGCACGAAGGCCAGGCGCGCCACCAGCAGCCCCAGCATCAGCATCCGAAACAACTGACTTTCCGGATTGCAGCCGTGGCGACGACCGATCAACCAGCCAACCAGTGTGGCCAGCAGCAGACTGCCAAACAGCAGCACATGGGAAACACCAAGGGCCAAGGGCCCGACGTCCAGGGTCAGCATCGACTTCTCATTTTCTCGGTTTGGCCCGCGCGGTGGGCTCGGCAATCAGCGGGTCGTCAGGCCAGTAGTGCTTGGGGTAGCGGCCCTTGAGGTCCTTCCTCACTTCCAGATAGGTGTTGGCCCAGAAGCTGGCCAGATCCTGCGTCACCTGCACCGGACGGCGTGCCGGCCAGGCGGTAGTCGGCACCGCCAACGAGGAGTTGTGGCTGTCCAGCCCCGAAACCAGACCGCAATGAGCCAGCAACATAGAGCGACCAATCCTGAAGGTCATACCGCCCCTAGCCGTTACTGATACACACGTCGGCCAGCTTTAGGAAGCTGAGGGTCTTCGTCAATCCCTGAGTATTCACGTAGGTCATGGTCGCCTGAACCACCTCGCACGTCTGCGACTGTGGCTCTTCGATGCGTATAACCCTGGCGATATCCAGCTTGGTGTCATAGGTATAGGCTGGTGTCTCGGTGCCTTCATCTGCGAGCAACGACGCACTACCCAGAATAATGACGGCCAGCAGACCTGCAAGAGAAAACCTACGAATGTTCATATGCAGCACTCCATGATGGCTGATGACCCGCAGCCCGGACGGTCTTGCAATCACTCCGGTACCTGATGCACCGCAGCGGTAATTGGGAAGAGGACGGGCATCGGTCATAGCGCGCGCTCCGTTGGCTGCACGCTGGCGTCATACTGGGTACGGCGCCGGGACAGCCGGTCCAACGCCAGGTACACCACTGGCGTGGTCAGCAGCGTCAACATCTGGCTGAGCATCAACCCGCCGACGATGGCCACACCCAGTGGCTCGCGCAGCTCCGCTCCGGTGCCGAACGCCATCATCAGCGGCACCGCGCCAAGCAGTGCCGCCAGGGTGGTCATCAGGATCGGGCGAAAGCGGGTGAGGCAGGCCTGGTGGATCGCCTCGCGCGGCGATAGCCCGTCTACGCGCTGGGCATGCAGGGCGAAGTCGATCAGCAGAATGCCGTTCTTCTTGACGATGCCGATCAGCAGGATCAGGCCGATCAGCGCCATGATCGAGAAGTCCAGTTGCCACGCCCACAGCAACAGGATCGCGCCAATACCGGCAGAAGGAAGGGTCGAGAGGATCGTCAGCGGGTGGACGAAGCTCTCGTAGAGCACGCCAAGGATGATGTACACCGCCAGCAGCGCGGTAAGGATCAGCAGCGGCTGGCTGGCCAGCGAGGCCTGGAACGCCTGAGCCGCGCCCTGGAAGGTACCGGTCACCGAGGCCGGCATACCGATTTCCAGTTGCAGAGCTTCGAGTTGCGCCACCGCATCGCCCAGCGCCACCCCGGCACTCAGGTTGAAGGAGATATTGGCCGCCGGCAGCATGCCGTTGTGGGCGATGACCTGAGGCCCGCTCTCCTGCGCTTCGAGACGCGCGAAAGCACGCAGCGGCACCATCTCGCCGGTGGTCGGCGAACGCAGGTGGAAATAGGCCAGGCTCTCGGCGTTACCGCGCTGTGCGGTGCTCAGCTCAAGCACCACCTGGTACTGGTTGGTCTCGGTCTGGAATTCATTGATCTGCCGCTGGCCAAATGCGTCGTACAGGGCGTTATCGACATCGACGGCGGAGAAACCGTAACGGGCCGCCTCATCCCGGTCGATGGTCAACCGTGTGATATTGGCGTCCAGCTGCAGGTCGTGAGACACGTCCTGGAACTGCGGCATCTGCCGCAGGCGCTCGGTCAGTTCACGCGTCCACTGCGCCAGCTCCGCGCTGCTCTGCGCGCGCAATACATATTGATATTGCGCGCGCGGCACTCCCGCGCCGATGTTGATGTCCTGAGCCGCGCGCAGGAAGACCTGAATACCCGGCACCTGGGCCAATTGTGGACGCAGACGGTCGATGACTTCGCTGACGCTTGCGTCACGCTGGCCGGGATCACTCAGCACCAGCCACATGCGGCCGTTACCGATCGAGTCACTGGCGGCGCCACCAACGCCGTGGTTGTAGCTGATCACGGCCGGATCGCGGCTGATGATCGCTTCCAGCTGCTTGTGCTTGGCGACCATTTCTTCATAGGAAATATCGGCAGCCGCCTGGGTGAAACCCATGACGAAAGCGGTGTCCTGCAGCGGGAAGAAGCCCTTGGGGATCATCATGAAACTCGCCACGCTCAGCACCACGCTCAGCATGAAGACGCCGAGCATGCTGCGCTGGTGATCCAGCGCCCAACGCAGGGCGCGGTCATAGCCCTTGATCAAACCGTCGGTGAAACGCGATGTGCGGGACGCCTGGTGCTTCGGCGCCTGCATGAACAGCGCCGCCAGGGTCGGCACCAGCGTCAGGCAGACCACCACGGAAATCAGGATGGCCGCCGTCGCGGTCAGGGCGAACTCGCGAAACAGGCGACCGATCACCCCGCCCATGAACAGCAGCGGAATGAACGCCGCGATCAGCGAGACACTGATCGACATCACGGTGAAGCCGATTTCCCGCACGCCCTTGAGTGCCGCGTCATAACGGCTCTCGCCAGCCTCCAGGTGACGGTGAATGTTCTCCACCACGACAATCGCATCGTCGACGATGAAACCCACGGCAATCACGATGGCCACCAGCGTCAGGTTGTTCAGGCTGAAGCCGGCCAGGTACATCACCGCACAGGTGGCGACCAGGGAAACACCCAGCACGGCGGAAACGATCAAAGTCGCCGACCACTGGCGCAGGAACACGGCCATCACCCCAATGACCAACACGACGGCGATGACCAGGGTCAGCATGACCTCATGCAGCGAGGAGCGAATGGTGCGGGTACGGTCGTTGAGAACCTCGACCTCCATGGTCGCCGGCAGCGCCTCGCGTAATCCAGGCAGGGCCGCCCGAATGCGGTCGGCGGTGGCGACGATATTGGCACCCGGCTGGCGACGGATCACCAGAGCAACGCCAGGACGGCCGTTCGGCCAATACGCGGTGTAGTCGTTTTCCGCCCCAAGCCGAACTGTGGCCAGATCCTTGACGCGCACCGCAGAGCCGTTGCGGTAAGTGACGATGATGTCTTCGTACTCGTGCGCTTCGAACAGCTGGTCGTTGACCGCCAACGTGGAAATACGGCTGCTGCCGAATAGCGCGCCCTTTGGCAGGTTGACGCTGGCGCGCTGCACGGCCTCACGGATATCGGCCATGGTCACGCCGGCAGCGGCCAGCACTTCCGGACGAGCCTGGATGCGTATGGCCGGACGCTGCTGGCCAACCAGATCGATCAGGCCAACCCCCTGGATCTGGCTCAACTGCCGCGCCAGGACGGTTTCGGCCTGGTCGCTGAGTTCGATCAGCGACAGCGTGTCGGAATTGACGCTGAGGATCAGGATTGGGCTGTCCGCCGGGTTGACCTTGCGCCAGATAGGCAAACTCGGCATGTCCTCGGGCAAGCGCGCCGAGGCGGTGTTGATCGCCGCTTGAACCTCCTGGGCGGCGCTGTCGATGTCCTTGTCGAGCGTGAACTGCAAGGTCAGCGTGAGCATGCCCAGAGAGCTGGCAGAGGTCATCTCGGTGATGCCGGAAATGCTGCTGAACTGCACCTCCAACGGCGTCGCCACCGATGAGGCCATGGTCTCGGCACTGGCCCCCGGCAGGCTGGCGGTGATCTGAATGGTCGGAAAATCCGCCTCGGGCAATGGCGCGATCGACAGCCGGGGAAAGGCAAGCATACCCATCAGCACCAGTGCGACAGTCAGCAGGATCGTGCCGACCGGGTGATCCATAAACCAGGCATACAGGCTGCGCCCCTTCATCAGAACACCCGCCTTTCAGCGACAGCGGCCTCCCGCACCGGCGCTTCATCGAGAATACGCACCGGCGTACCGGGACGCAGGCGAGAGTGGCCGTCAACCACGACCGAATCGCCGGCAGCCAAGCCATTGATCACGGCGATCTCGTTGTCGGCATGGAGCACTTGTACGGCTTGCGTCTCGACGCTGCCGTCCACCACACGCCACACCAGCACATGATCGATGCCCTGGCGCAGGGCGCGCTGCGGTATCACCAATGCATCGGCCAAGGTCTGCACCCGCAGCGTCACCGCCACCGACTGATCCGGCCACAGGCGCCCTTCAGCGTTGGCAAAATCAGCCTTGAGCCTGATGGTGCCGGTCTGGCTCGACACGCGGTTGTCGATCAGCGCCAGTCGCCCCTCGCCCAACAGGGTGCCGCCGTCACTCGAGTAGGCCTGCAACGGAACGGGGCTGTGATCGTTGCCGGCCAGCAGTGCCTGCAACTGCGGCAACATCCCCTGGGGCAGCGCCACCTCGACGCTGATCGGATCCAGCTGCACCACCGAGAACAGTCCCTGCGCGTCGCCAGCCCGCAGAAGGCTGCCTTCATGCACGTTATGAATGCCGACCCGACCGTCGTTCGGCGCATGGATACGGGTGTGGGAAAGTTGCACCTGGTTGGCCGCCACACTCGCCTCGTTGGTGCGCACCGTAGCCTGCAGTTGCGTCACCAACGCACTCTGCTGATCAAGTGTCTGGGCCGAGATGGCGGAACTCCTGGACAGAGCCTGATACCGCCTCAGATCCAACCTGGCCGACGCCAACTGGGCCTGGGATACGGCCAGTTGCGCCTCGGCCTGATTCAGGGCGGCGACGATGGCCCGGTCATCGATGCGTGCGAGCAGATCGCCACGGCTGACGAGCTGCCCCTCCCGAACCGGCATCTCGACCAGCACACCATCGACCTGCGGGCGGATATCCACGCTACGCAGCGAGCGGACGGTACCCAACGCGCTGACCAGTACCGGTACCGAACGCTGCTCCACCGTGACGACCCGGACGGGAATCGCTGGAGCCGCCACGGCAGCGGTGGCCGCTGACGGTGCAGGCCAGAAATAGATAGCGACGGCAGCCACTACACAGCCCGTGACGAGGGCCGAACCGAACCATTTCCCGAACGTACTGGGCTCTGCCACGACACTCTCCTCACCTAAGATGTGAGGGCCACTCTAGGGCGGGCAGACTGACGTCAAGGTGACCGCAGACTGACAGGAAGATGTCAGCCTGCTGCGCTCGGGCAAGCTCGGGCAGGACTGCCTGGTTCGACGAAAGGCATCAGGCGAGCGATTCGCTGGTGAGGGAAAAACCGAAGGTGTTGCAGCCCGCCTCGCTGCGAGCGAACACACGGCCGCCGTGCATGGATGCCACGGCGCGCACGATCGAAAGTCCCAGACCATGATGCGCATCGCTACGCGCCCTGGCCGCATCGGCACGGTAGAAACGCTCGAACAGGTGCTCCAGGTGCTCGCTGTCGATGGGCTCGCCGACATTGGACACGCTCACTTCGGCCTGCATGCCATTGCTCACCAGACTGACCGTGATGGTGCTGCCCGGGTCGGCGTAGCGCGCCGCGTTCTGCAGCAGGTTGGCCAGAGAGCGGTGGAACAGCCGGCGGTCGATACGCGCCCGCATGTCGCCCTCAATCACCACGTTCAGGTGTTTGTCGAACAGCACAGGCTCCAGGTATTCCACGGTCTTGGAGGCTTCCTCGTACAGCGAGACATCGCTCAATTCGGTCGCCCGCTGGCCGCTTTCGGCACCGGCCAGGAACAGCATGTCGTTGACGATGGCGCCCATGCGCTCCAGCTCTTCCAGATTGGATTGCAACAGATCCTGAAGCTCGTTCAGGTCGCGGTCATGGACCAGTGCGACCTGGGTCTGTCCGATCAGGTTGGTCAGAGGCGTGCGAAGCTCGTGAGCCACGTTGGCATTGAAGCCTTCAAGCTGGCACCAGGCAGCCTCCTGTCGGGCGAGTGCACCATTGAACGACACCGCCAGTTCCTGTAGCTCGCTGGGCAGCGCCTCGGTCTCCAAACGCTGTTTCGAGTCGCCGGGCGGCAGGCTGTTGGCCTGATTGCTCAACCGGCGCACCGGTCTCAGACCGAGCCGCGAAACCCAGTAACCGAGCAGCGCCGCCAAGGCGATGCCCAGCGCCGAGGTGAAGATAAGAGCTCTGGTGAAATTCCCCAGCGTGCCCATGAAGGGCGTCGAATCAAGCCCGACGATGAAGCGCAGCTCCGGGCGGCTGCCCATGGCTGGAATGGTTTTGGTCAGCAGCACCATCGGGCAGTGATGATCCGGCATGTCCATGACGGAAAAACCATCCGGCTGCTGCGAACGAGCCTGACCATCCGGCATCGCACCGCCGTAGCTATAGTTGCTATCGTCGCTCAGCACCCAGTAGAGCACCCGCTCGTCGCTAGGTGTCAGGGTGTCCAGTTTCTGGTGCACCCCGACCCAGTCCTCAGGCGACTCGTACTTCGACAGCAATGGGTCGAGCACGGAGTGACGCAGGATCAGCTCGTTGTGCATCTGTTCGTCCAGCGACTGCTTCAGGGAGCAGCGCAGCAGCACCGCACTGGTCGAGGTGATCAGAATGGCCGCCAGCGCGAACATCAGGGCCAGGCGCCTGGCGATCGATACCTTCATATCGCTGTGCGGCCTTGCTGGTTGTTGTCTTCGCGGCTTTCCAGCACGTAGCCCATACCGCGTACGGTATGCAGCAACTTGCGGGCGTATGGGGCATCCACCTTGGCGCGGACGCGCTTGATCGCGACCTCCACCACGTTGGCGTCGCTGTCGAAGTTCATGTCCCAGACCTGCTCGGCGATCATCAGCTTGGAGAGTATTTCCCCCTGGTGTCGCGCCAGCAGGCTCAGCAGAGAGAACTCCTTGGCCGTCAGATCCAGACGCACGCCGGCCCTGGTGACCTTGCGTGCCTGCAGATCCATTTCCAGATCGTCGATGCACAGATGTGTCAGATCGGCGGTGTCGGCAGCGCGGCGGCGGATCAGCGCCTGGATACGTGCCACCAGTTCGGCAAAGGAAAAGGGTTTGCCCAGGTAGTCATCAGCGCCCTCGCGTAAACCGCGCACGCGGTCGTCCACCGTGCCCCGGGCCGATAGCATGATGACCGGGGTCTTCTTCTGCAGTCGCAGCCCCTGCAACACGCCATAGCCATCCTTACCCGGCAACATGACATCGAGGATCACCACGTCGTAATCCATCTCCAGCGCGCAGTGCAGTCCATCGATGCCATTGCTGGCGACATCGACAATGTAACCCAGCTCGCTCAAGCCTCTGTGCACGTAAGAGGAGGTCTTTTCTTCATCCTCGACGATGAGCAAACGCATTCGGCAACTCCTCTCAGATAACGATGGACAGGGACGTGTTACCTGCCGCACCCCTCAGTTTATATAGCGCCAAGTGTCCGCAGACTGACCGCCTCCTGACATTTTTGTCAGAAACCCTACCCCCTGCCTACAAGGGCATTGCGCCACCCGACCAACGAAATGGTATGGCGCATGCGCAACTGCAGAATCGGGCAAGTATCCCGGAGCTTTGCGCAGTTATCGGCAATCTTGCAGCACTAGAATCAGCATCCGTATTATTCCGGCACGCCATTGACCCACCCCGACCAACATGAGCGACTCACGCCCCCTCTCCTTACCACTGACTCTCGCCGCACTGGCATTGCTATCGGCCGGCAGCGCCCACAGCGAGGACTCGTCGTCGCCTCTTGGGCAGACCAGTTTCGCTGCGTATCGGGAAGAAACCCGACAATGGTTGGAACAAGCACGTGATTTCCAGAGCCCGAACCATGTCGCCGAACTGGACTGGAACGCACCGCAGGAGTGGCGGCCCGAGCGGCCGGCCAGCCGGGGCATCCTGCTCGTGCACGGCCTGGGCGACTCGCCCTGGTCGTTCAGCGACCTCGGCCCAAGACTGGCCAAGCAAGGGTTTCTGGTACGCACCCTGCTCCTGCCTGGGCATGGCAGCAAACCCGCCGACCTGCTGAACACGCGCCTGGAAGAGTGGCGCCAACTGCTAAGCGAACAGGCCGCCGTGCTCGCCAAAGAAGTACCCCACATCTACCTCGGTGGCTTTTCCACTGGGGCCAACCTGGTACTGCATTACGCCTACGAACACCCAGACGTCGAGGGCCTGCTGCTGTTCTCGCCCGCCTTCAAGTCGAATACTGCCTATGATTGGCTGCCCTCGCTGATCGCCTGGGCCAAGCCCTGGCTACGCGAGCCAAGCCCCGATCGACCGACGCAAACGCCGGTGCGCTACCTGAACGTACCGACCAACGCTTTCGCCCAGTTCTACCGAAGCAGCGTCACGGTGCGCGCCAAGCTGAATGCGGGGAGTTACGACAAACCGGTACTGCTGGTAGTTGCCCAGCACGACTCGGTGCTGGACACCGCACATATCCGCGACACCTTCACCCAACGCTTCACGCACCCGGCCAGCCGCCTGGTGTGGTACGGCACAGCAGACGTGGAAACATCGCTGGAGCGGCGAATTCTGACGCGCAGCGATGCCCTGCCTGAACGACGAATCAGCCAGTTCTCGCACATGGGCGTGCTGTTCTCCCCGCACAACCCGCTCTACGGTGAGCAAGGGTCACAGCGTATCTGCTGGAATGGCCAGGACGACCTGGGTATGGCGGGATGCGAAGCGGGCGAGAGCGTCTGGTATTCGGACTGGGGCTACCGCGTCGCTGGTAAATACCATGCCCGCCTGACCTACAACCCCTACTTCGACTGGCAAAACGAAGTCATGGTCGAGGTATTGAATGCCGCGCAGCACTCGACTGCCTCATTGACGTCCAGCCATAGCAGACGTTGAACGCTCACGAGATCCGCCAGTCAACGGCAACCCAGATCACATGATGGCGCGCCGCAACGCCACCATATGGTTGCGTGGCGATGCCCCGAAGAACCGGCTGTATTCCCGGCTGAACTGCGAAGGGCTTTCATAGCCCACGCGATAACTGGCAACCGAGACCTCGACCCGCTCTTGCAGCATCAGCCGGCGCGCTTCTTCGAGACGAAGCCTCTTCTGGTACTGCAACGGGCTCATGCCGGTCATTGCCTTGAAACGGTGGTGCAGGCTGGAAGTACAGAGATTGATCCGCCGGGCCAGATCCTCGATACGCAGGGGCTGCCGGTAGTTCGCGTGCAACCACTCAACCGCCTGCCCCACGCGATGGGTCTGGAAATTGGCCATGGCCCTATCGCGCAACTGATGGCCATGCCGACCGTGCAACAACCGATAAAGAATTTCCTTGTAGGCCAGGGGCGCCAGCATGGCGATGTCCCGGGGCGTGTCCAGCAGACGCAACAGCCTGAGCATGGCCTCCAGCAACGGCTGGTCGAGCGGCTCGACATGCAGCCCGGAAGAAAGCGGCTTCTGCAGCAGCTGTTTGGGGTCGGCGTCGAAGATCAGTTGGCTGACTGCATCGGCTTCGATGTCGAGCCGGATGAGCAGCAGCGGCCGGCTCTGCGAGACGTCCTCGGCGCGAAATACCAGTGGCTGGGCCTGAGAGACCAGCAGCCACTGCATGCAGCCGAAACGATAGCGCTCATCGCGCAGACGCACCTCCTGCTGTCCCTGGACGGCGACATACAAGGCCGGCGTCCGCTCGATCAGGAACGTCTCGACACTCGCGCCGCTCCTGATCAGTCGCAAGGGCGCGATCGGCGTCTGGTGCGCGCCATCGCTCGGTGCAAAACGCGTCAGGATATCCGCAAGTTCCAGCAGCGACGCAGACAGTGCAGCATCATCCATGCACAGGTCATAACGGGATTGACTCACCACGGCCTCCTTCTCCAAACCCCTCCTGACTGGGGGCATCGTCAGGTCTTAGGTCGCAGTCTAAGGAGCGCCAGGTGTCCCAGAGCTGACCGCACCCTGACAATTCTGTCAGGAGGCGCTCGCCAGCCTTACTTGCGCGGTTTGGCCCGCGCCGTGGGCTCGGCGATCAATGGGTCGTCCGGCCAGTAGTGCTTCGGGTAGCGCCCCTTGAGGTCCTTCTTCACCTCCAGGTAGGTATTGGCCCAGAAGCTGGCCAGGTCCTGCGTCACCTGCACCGGCCTGCGCGCGGGTGACAGCAGATGCAGCTTGAGCCCCAGACGACCACCGGCGATGCGCGGCGTCGCGGCCAGGCCAAACAACTCCTGCAGGCGCACGGCGAGCACCGGCGGGTGCTCCGTGTAGTCGATGGCAATGCGTGAGCCGGAGGGCACGCTCAGTGCGCGCGGCGCCAGCTCGTCGAGGCGTTGCGGCAAAGGCCAGGGCAGCAGCGTCTGCAGGATCGAGGGCAGGTCGAGGCCTGCGAAGTGGCTGAGGCGGTTGACCTTGCTTAAGAATGGCGTCAGCCACTGCTCGAGGCTGGCCAGCAGGGCGGCATCGGACAAGTCCGGCCATTCACTCTGCCCCTGTTGCTGCAGGTCCAGCTCACGCAACAGGGCCACCCGCGCCTGCCATTGGCGCAGCTCCGGTGTCCAGGGCAGCAGTTCCAGGCCCTTGCGCCGCACCAGGCCGACCAGGGCGCTGCCGCGTGCCGCCTCGTCCAGCGCCGCCAGCGCCTGGCGTTCCAGCACCAGCTCGCCGACCTTGCGCTGGCGCTCGGCGCGCAGCACGCCTTCACGCTCGTCCCAGTCGAGCACGTCCAGCGTCGCGACCTGCTCGGCGAGCTCACGCTCGAACAGCGCCGGGTCGAGATCGGCGGCGAGATAGATGCGCTCCTCGCGCTGCCCCTGACGACTGCCCAGGTCGGCCACCACCAGCCATTCGTGCTTCATCAGCGCATCGGCTTCAGCGAACTGCGCGGCACGTCCATTGGCCAGGCGATAGTCGGCGCCACCGGCGCGGCGCTGCTGGGCGATGCGGTCGGGGTAAGCGAAAGCCAGCAGGCAGCCGAGCCAGCGCGGATGCTCGGGATCGCTCACCATCTGGTTCGCCGACCGCCCCCTGAGCAGCCCCTGGAACTGCTTGGCCAGTTGCCGCGCGCGCTGCACGCCGCCCACGGCGTTGCGCGCGGCGCGGCTTTCGCCGCTGAGCAGGGCCAGACGACTGTGCAAGTCGGCGCCACCTCCGCGCAGGATATCGCGCTCAGACAGCAGCGCCGCCAGATCGCAGGCCAGCCCACCAAGCCCCAGCGCCTGGCCACGCAGCAGCAGATGGGCAATACGTGGATGGCTCGGCAGCTCGGTCATGGCCTGACCGTGGGCATTGAGTGCACCACGTTCATCGAGGGCGCCCAGGCGACCAAGCAGATCCAGCGCCTGGGCGTAGGCGGCCGGCGGTGGCACGTCGAGCCAGCTCAGCTCCTGCGGTGTCACGCCCCAGCGCAGCAGTTGCAGGGCTAGTCCGGCCAGGTCCGCCTGGAGGATCTCCGCACTGGAATAGGCGCTGAGCTGTTCGTGCTGCGCCTGCGACCATAGCCGATAGCACACGCCCGGCTGCAGGCGTCCGGCACGGCCGGCGCGCTGGGTCGCAGAGGCTCGAGAGATGCGCTGGGTGTCGAGGCGGGTCATGCCGCTGGCCGGGTCGAAGCGCGGCACCCGCGCCAGGCCGGCATCGATGACCACACGCACGCCGTCGATGGTCAGGCTGGTCTCGGCGATGTTGGTGGCCAACACCACCTTGCGCTTGCACTCAGGCGCCGGCTCGATGGCAGCACGCTGGGCGGACAGATCCAGCTCGCCATGCAGCGGGCAGAGCAGGATGTCATCGCGACCATCCAGCGCCTCGCCCAGTTGCTCGGCCACGCGGCGAATCTCAGCCTGCCCCGGCAGGAACACCAGCAGGCTACCGGGCTCGTCGTCCAGCGCCTGCTGTACCGTCTGCACTACCCGCGGCTCGATCCACTCACCGGGCGCCAGCGGCGCGCTCCAGCGGATATCCACCGGGAACATGCGCCCTTCGCTGCGCAGCACCGGCGCATCGCCAAGCAATGCCGACAGACGCTCGCCTTCGAGAGTGGCGGACATCAACAGCACCTTGAGCGGCGCCTCGCCGCTGCCTTCGCCGCGGAACATGGTGCGGCCGTTGAGCGTCAGCGCCAGGGCCAGGTCAGCATCGAGGCTGCGTTCGTGAAATTCGTCGAAGATCACCAGACCGACGCCATCCAGCGCCGGATCGTCCTGCAGGCGGCGGGCAAGGATACCCTCGGTGACCACCTCGATGCGCGTGTTCGGCCCCACCTTGCTGTCCAGGCGAATGCGGTAGCCGACCGTCTCGCCGACCCGTTCGCCCAGCTCGCTGGCCAGGCGCTCGGCGGCAGCACGTGCTGCCAGGCGACGCGGCTCGAGCATGAGGATGGTTTGCCCAGCCAGCCAGGGCGCGTCGAGCAGCGCCAGTGGTACGCGAGTGGTCTTGCCTGCACCGGGCGGCGCCTCCAGCACTACTTCGTGGCGGGCGCTCAGCGCATTGCGCAAATCAGGCAGCAGCGAATCGATCGGCAGGGTATTCATCATTTCTCCACAGCAGACCGGCAATTATAACGGCGAACCGCCTGCCAACTTGCTGGTCTGAAACAGCGCGCTGCAGTTTTGCAATCATCGCCTTGCTATAGTTGCGCCACTTTTTTCTGGAGGTGCTCATGCGCACGAAATCCCGCTTCATCGCCGGCATTGTCGCCGCGACCCTGCTCGCCCAACTGACTGCTTGCGGCTCGATCTTCTACCCGGATCGCCGCGGCCAGATCGAAGGCAAGATCGACCCGGTGATCGCCGGGGCCAACGCCATCGGCATCCTGTTCTACGTGATTCCTGGCCTGATCGCCTTCGCCGTGGACTTCGCTACCGGCGCCATCTACCTGCCCGAAGGCCAGACCGCCCAGGTCGACCCGCAGCAGCTCAAGCAACTGATCGGCGAAGACGGCAAGGTCGACCAGTACGCGCTCAAGACCCTGATCGAAACCAGCACCGGCCACCAGCTGCCGCTGGACGACCCACGCCTGATCCAGCACAGCGGCAGCGCCGAACAACTGGCAGCCTACGGCCTGCATCCGGCTGCCTGAGTTCATGCATGACCCACAGCACGCCAGGCTGATGCGCCTGGCCACCCGGGCAGCGCTGACGGTGGCGCTGACCCTGGTGCTGGCCAAGGCGATTGCCTGGTGGCTGAGCGGTTCGGTCAGCCTGCTGGCCGGCCTCACCGATTCGCTGCTTGATAGCGCTGCCTCGCTGATCAACCTGGTTGCCGTGCACTTCGCCCTGCGCCCTGCCGACGAGGATCACCGCTACGGCCATGGCAAGGCCGAGGCGTTGGCCGGACTGGGCCAGGCGCTATTCATCGGTGTCAGTGCCGTGCTCATTGGCCTGCAGGGCGTCGAGCGCCTGCAAGTGCCACAGCCGCTGGAGGCCGAAGGTATCGGCATCGCCGTCATGCTGCTGTCGCTAGCCTTGACCGTCGCCCTGCTGAGCTTTCAACGCAAGGTGGTACGCGAGACTGGCTCCACCGCGATTCACGCCGACTCGCTGCACTACCGCTCCGACATCCTGCTCAACAGCAGCATCCTCCTCGCCCTGCTACTGACCCGTTTCGGCTGGCAGCAGATGGATGCGATCTTCGCCATCGGTATCGCCTTCTACATCTTCTGGAGCGCCATCAGCATCGTGCGCGGAGCGATCGGCGTGCTGATGGACGAGGAGCTACCCAGCGAAACCACTCAGCATATGTACCAGCTGGCCACCTCGGTGCCGGGTGTGCTCGGCGCGCACGATCTGCGTACACGCATTTCCGGTACGCGCTGGTTCGTCCAGTTGCACCTGGAGCTGCCGGGTGAGATGAGCCTGTCGCAGGCCCATGCTCACTGCGTGGCTGTGGAGAAGGCGATTCATGAGCACTATCCACGTGCCGAAGTGCTGGTGCATGCCGATCCGCCGGAAGTGGTCCAACACTGACCACAGCGCCCCCGCCTCTCGAAAATCGCCCAAGCCCACGAGCCTCCTGCAGAAATCCCAGGCATTAAAAAAGGGGCCTCGCGGCCCCCTCGGGAAATCTGTCCGGTGCTGGCGATGCTGTCGCCGCTTTCGTCGCCCGCCTGGTTGGGCAGTGCGGACCCGGGTGCCGGTGCGATCCGGTAGGACCGTCGGCGCCGGCTCACCTGATTGGGCGAGGCCGGTAGGACTTGTCGTCCGGGCCGTGAAACTGAGAGAAAGCTTACGCCTGCCGCGCCGAAATAAGATTGCTAAGATTGCTTACAAACTTACCAATTGCGCAATTAACAACTAAAGGAGCACTATCTAGCGCAATCCAATAATGAGCCAGTTAAAAAATGGACAAACTCGACCGTTACGACCTGAACATTCTCGCCGAATTGCAGCGCAACGCTGCCCTGTCCAACCAGGAACTGGCCGAACGTATCGGCCTGTCGCCCTCGCCCTGCTCGCGCCGCGTCAAACAGCTGGAGGACGATGGCTACATCACCGGCCAGGTCGCCCTGCTCGACCGCAAGAAGCTTGGCCTGAGCCTGACCGCCTACGTGCTGATCGGCATGGACCGGCACACCCCCGAGCGCTTCGAGCACTTTCAGGACGAAATCCGCAAATGCCCCGAGGTGCTGGAGTGCTGCCTGGTGACCGGGATGGACGCCGACTACCAGCTCAAGGTAGTGGTGCCGGACATGGACCATTACCAGAAGCTGCTGCTCGGCACCCTGACTCGCATCGATGGTGTTTCCAGCGTGCGCTCGAGCTTCGTACTGCAGCAGATTCTCTCCAGCACGCAGTTGCCGCTACAGCACCTGCGCGACTGAAAGTCGCAGGGTGAAGCGGATCATGCCGCGCGCCAGGTCAGGGCGCGTATAATTCCGGCCCTGCGTTTTCCGTCCGAATCATGAGGCACCATGGAAACCGAACAATTTGAAGCCCTGATGATGTACGTCCTGGTGGGCGGCCTGATGCTGTTCATGTTCTTCATCATCTGGGACCTCGCGAAGAAGTCCAAGGCCGGCCGCCTCGGCACCGCCATCCTGTTCCTCGGCCTGGGCCTGTGCCTGTTCGCCTTCCTCGCCAAGCCGATCATCACCTACATCATCGAGACCGCGCGCGGCATTCACGGCTGACCCAGCCTGCCAGCGCAGTATCTCCGATCGATACCAGGCCGCCTGCGCGGCCTACCGCCCACTCAAGGAGTGACACATGAGCGCCGCCAATCTGGTGATGCAGAGCTATGGACGCTGCTGCGCCAGCCCGGATTTCTTCGACAGTTTCTACCGCCACTTCCTCGCCAGCTCACCGCTGATTCGCGAGAAGTTCGTCGACACCGACATGAGCGCGCAAAAACAGCTGCTGCGCCAGGGCATTCTCAACCTGGTGATGCACGCCCGCGGCATGCCTGACACCAAGCTGCGCGCCCTCGGCGAATCGCACTCGCGCCAGCATCTGGACATTCGCCCGGAACTCTACGACCTGTGGCTCGACGCGCTGCTGGCGACCATCGGCGAACACGACAAGGAGTGCGACGCAGAAGTGCGCCAGGCCTGGCGTGAAGTGCTGAACAAAGGTATCGCCGTGATCAAGGCCGGTTATTGATTCAGGTCAGGGTCGCCGGCCCGGCCTCTGCGACAAAACGTCCGCTGCGTGGTGCACCTTACTGATCATCGCAGCCGCCGCCGTTCTCCCCCTATACCCGCCCCAATCGGCGTGACCCTGGTGCGCGCGGCGCACCCTACAGGGACACCGCCGGCCGTAGGGTGCGCCGTGCGCACCAACTTCGCCGGCAATGACGCGCCCTATGGCAATAACGCTGGCACCTCACGCCATTGCCCAGGCTGTAGCCCGTCCAGACGCCAGGGGCCGATGGCCACGCGCACCAGGCGCAGGGTCGGCAAGCCGACGGCGGCGGTCATGCGCCGCACCTGACGATTGCGCCCCTCGCGAATCACCAGCTCCAGCCACGCCGTCGGCACGCTCTTGCGAAAGCGTACCGGCGGGTTGCGCTCCCATAGCTCGGGCTCGTCCAGACACCGCGCCTCGGCCGGCAGGGTCGGGCCGTCATTCAGCGTCACGCCATCGCGCAGCTGCTGCAGTTGCGCCTCGCTCGGCTCCCCTTCCACCTGCACCCAATAGGTCTTCGGCAGCTTGTGCTTGGGGTCGGCGATACGCGCCTGCAGACGACCATCGTTGGTCAACAACAGCAGGCCTTCGCTGTCGCGATCCAGACGCCCGGCCGGATAGACGCCAGGTACGTCGACGAACTCCTTGAGCGTCACACGGCCCAGCTCATCGTTGAACTGGGTGAGCACGTCGAACGGTTTGTTCAATACCAGCAGGCGCGGCTGCTCAGGCGGCGCCTTGGCCACGCGGCGCGAGGCTGCAGGGCGGCGATTGGCGGGAGGACGAGGGCGTGACATGCAACTGGCTTCGGTGGCACTGGGGCGCGCAGTGTAACCCACGATAAGCGGCGCTGATGGTGCTTCCACGTCCTGCCAGAGCGACTAAGCTGCGGATTCACCCCCTGCGATCAGGAGCCAGCGATGAGCAACAACGCCGAACTCGCCACCTTCACCGGCTGGGCCGCCACGACGCCCAAGGCACCATTGGAGCGCCTGAGCTACGACCCCGGCCCGCTCGGCGCCGAAGAAGTGGAAGTGGCGGTGGAGTATTGCGGCATCTGCCATTCCGACCAGTCGATGATCGACAACGAATGGGGCAATGCCCGCTACCCCTTCATCCCCGGTCATGAAGTGGTCGGCACCATCGTCCGCCTAGGCGAGCAGGCGCGTGGCCTCGCGCTGGGCCAAAGAGTTGGCATCGGCTGGTACAAGGGCAGTTGCATGCATTGCGGCTCGTGCATGGAAGGCTCGCACCAGCTGTGCCGCTCGGTGAAGCCGACCATCGTTGGCAGCCACGGTGGTTTCGCCGACCGTCTGCGTTCGCACTGGGCCTGGGCCGTGCCGCTGCCCGAGGGCCTCGACCCGGCGCTGGTCGGCCCGCTGTTCTGCGCCGGTTCGACGGTGTTCAGCCCGCTGCTGGAATTCGACATCAAGCCGACGGATCGCGTCGGCGTGGTCGGCATCGGCGGCCTCGGCCACTTGGCGCTGCGTTTCCTCAACGCCTGGGGCTGCGAGGTGACCGCCTTCACCTCGTCGCTGAACAAGCAGGACGAAGCCAAACGCCTGGGCGCGCACAAGGTGGTGGCCTCCACCGACAGCGCGGCGATGAAGGCGATTGCCGGCTGCCTGGATTTCCTCCTGGTCACTGCCAGCGCCGATCTGGACTGGCAGGCGCTGATCGCTACCCTGCGCGGCAAGGGCCGCCTGCACTTCGTCGGCATCGTGCCCAGCGCCATCCCGGTGCACGTGTTCAACCTGATCCCGCAGCAGAAGAGCCTGTCCGGCTCGCCGGTAGGCTCGCCATCGAGTATGGCGACCATGCTCGAGTTCTGCGCGCGACACCAGATCCTGCCGCAGGTCGAACACTTCCCTATGAGCCAGGTGAACGCCGCCATCGACCACCTGCGCAGCGGCAAGGCGCGCTATCGCGTGGTGCTGGACGCCAGCAAATGACAGTACGGGCGCAGAGCTGGCATGCTCTGCGCCCCGCTTCATCCAAGATGCCTGCCGCCATGCCGCTGACTCTCGACACACCCAGCCCTGCCGAACTGCCCACCCTGGTGGAAATCTGGGAGGCGGCCGTGCGCGCCACCCACCACTTCCTGCCGGAAACTGATCTGCAGGTGATCAAGCCGTTGTTGCGCGAGCAGTATTTCCCGGCCGTGCAATTGACCTGCGCGCGGGATGATGCAGGACAGATACTGGGCTTTCTCGGTACCAGCGAAGACATGGTGGAAATGCTCTTCGTCGACCCGGCCTGCCACGGCCAGGGCGTGGGCAAGCGGCTGATGCGCCATGCCATCGACGCGCTGGGCGCCACCCGGGTCGACGTCAACGAGCAGAACCCGCAGGCCGTGGGCTTCTACCAGCACCTGGGCTTCGTCATGACGGATCGCTCGCGCCTGGACGGTGGCGGCCGCCCCTTCCCAATCCTACATATGAAACTAGCAGCATCGTAGCGTGGGCGAGCCGTAGGGCGGGCTCAGGAGCGCCAGCGAACAGCCCGCCATAGATCCCTCACAGCGGCGTACTGCTGCGCGAGTACGCCCTACGGTGATGCGAAGCCAAAGCCTAGTACGCCCTGCGCTAAACAGGCCAAGCCGCCACTACTCCCTCCAACGCCCGCTTGAGTTCGACCCGACTGGCTGCCGCCGCGAGGCTGATGCGCACAGCATTTCCCGGATTGGCCTCGACCGCGAACACCTCGGCCGGCACCACCTCGACACCATGCTGCCGGCACGCCTCGGCCAGACCAGCCGGCGTTGCAGCATCCAGCCACAGATGCGGCGCCACCGCCCTGCCCTGCGGCATACGCGGCCCAAGCACGCGTGCGGCCAGGCGCCAGCGTTGTTGCAGCTCGTCGATCTGCCAGGCCAGGCGCTGTTCGGCGATGCCGCTTTCGATCCATTCGCAGCCCAGCGCCAGGCTCAGCGGCGTCACCGCCCAGCGCGTGGCCTGAGCCTCGGGATCGATACGTTCGAGCAGCTCCGGCGCACCGGCGATAAAGCCCAGGCGCAAGCCGGGCGCGACGCTCTTGGACAGGCTGCTGATCAGCAGGCAGCGCTCAGGAAGCTGCGCCGCCAGTGGCGCCTCACTGCCGAGCACGCCGTAGACATCATCCTCGATGATCCACAGGCCACGGCGCCGCGCCACCTCGGCGATGGCCGCGCGGCGTTCGGCGCTCAAGCTGGCGCCGGTGGGGTTTTGCAGACAGGGCGTGAGCACCGCCACACGGGCACCGGTAGCGCGGGCCTGACGGTCGAGGTCATCAGGGAGGATACCGTGCGCGTCCATCGCCACGCCATGCAGCGGCAGACGCAACTGGCGCGCGGCGGCCTTGATTCCCGGCGCGGTGTAGCGCTCCACCAGAATCGGCTCACCCGCCTCGCACAGCGCCAACAGCGCGGCCGACACACCCTGCTGGGCGCCGGCGCAGAGCAGCAGGCCGCCCGGCGCCAACTCCAGACCGCGTCGGCGCAGCCAGGTGACGCCGGCCAGGTGCGCACGCTCGACCAACGCTGCAGATGGGTAAGCCTGCAACGCGTCCAGCTCGCCACGTGCAGCCAACGCGGCAAGGCTGGCGGAAAGATCGTGGTTGTCCGGGTCATGCACCGGCACGTTGGTCGACAGGTCGATCAGCTCGCCCTGCGCGGTCGGTTGCTTGAGCCGGAACAGGCTCGCTTCGCGGCTGCCGGCCAGCACGTAGGTGCCGCGCCCAACCTCGCCTGAGACCAAGTGCCGACGCGCCGCCTCGCGGTAGGCGAGCATCACCGTGCTCGGGTTGATGCCCAGCGTCCAGGCCAGGCGCCGCTGCGGCGGCAGGCGCTCACCGGGCTTGAGTTCGCCACGACCAATGGCAGCCGCAATGGCCTCGACCAATGCCAGGTACGTCGGTAGGGAGCTGTCTTGAAGATCAGGAAGCCACATTGCTTGCCATGCAATATAAAGATTTACCCATACAATGCGCCGCACTAGCATCCGGGTCAACACCACTCGGAGTGCCTGTCATGTTCGACCTTGCCCAACTGCGCCAGAGCGCTGAACTGGTTCACCGCCACATGGCGCCCACGCCGCAACTGGCCTGGCCGTTGCTCGCCCAGCGCACGGGCTGCGAGGTCTGGGTCAAGCACGAGAATCACGCCCCGACCGCCGCCTTCAAGGTGCGCGGCGGGCTGGTCTATATCGACGCCCTGCTGCGTCGCGAACCGCAGGTACGTGGGCTGGTCACCGCCACACGCGGCAACCACGGCCAGAGCCTGGCACTGGCTGCGCGCGCCGCAGGCCTGGCGATTCGCATCCTGGTGCCGCATGGCAACGCCCGCGAGAAGAACGCAGCAATGCGCGCCCTCGGCGCCGAGGTAATCGAACATGGCCGCGACTTCGACGAAGCCCGTGCCGAAGCCGCGCGCCTGGCCGAACGCGACGACCTGCACTGGGTGCCGTCACTGCATGAGGATCTGGTGCGCGGCGTGGCCACCTATGCACTGGAGCTGCTGGAAGCGGTGCCGAACCTGCGTCGGGTGTACGTGCCCATCGGCCTCGGCTCGGGTATCTGCGGGATGATCCGCACCCGCGATCTGCTCGGCCTCGACACCGAGATCGTCGGCGTGGTCGCCAGTGGCGCCGATGCCTACGCGCAGAGCTTCGAACAAGGCTGCCTGGTGCAGACCGAACGCGCCGAGACACTGGCCGATGGCATGGCCTGCCGCCAGCCCCAGGAATTGGCGCTGGGCATGATCCGCACCGGCGCGGCACGCATCGTCCGGGTCGACGACGAGGAAATTCGCGCCGCCATCCGCACCTATCACGAGGACACCCACAACCTCGCCGAAGGTGCCGGCGCTGCGGCGTTGGCTGCGCTGATGCAGGAGCGCAAGCTCAATGCCGGCCAGCGCGTGGCCGTGGTGCTCAGCGGCGCCAACATCGACCGCGCAGCGCTGGCCGAGCTGTTGCGTGACGAGGCGCCGGTCGCGGCCTGACTCAGCGGAACGGCGGCTCGTCGAAGCTGCGCAGCTTGCGCGAGTGCAGCGAGTTGAGCTGGCTGCGCATCAGCTCCAGCGCGGCGATGCCGATGTGCAGGTGCTGGGTCACGGCGCGTTCGTAGAAAGCGCCGGCCGCGCCGGGCAGCTTGATCTCGCTGTGCAGCGGCTTGTCCGACACGCACAGCAGCGTGCCGTAGGGCACCCGCAGACGGTAGCCCTGGGCGGCGATGGTGCCGCTTTCCATGTCTACTGCGACCGCGCGTGACAGGTTGATCAGCGGGCGCTCCTGAGCCCAGCGCAGCTCCCAGTTGCGGTCGTCGTAGGTCAGCACGGTGCCGGTGCGCAGGCGCTTCTTCAGCTCGTCGCCCTCTTCGCCGGTAACCAGCTTGGCGGCTTCCTGCAGCGCCTGCTGCACTTCAGCCAGCGCCGGCAGCGGAATATGTGGCGGCAGTACGCGGTCGAGAATACCGTCGCGGCGCATATAGGCGTGGGCCAGCACGTAGTCACCGATGGTCTGCGACTGACGCAGGCCGCCGCAGTGGCCGATCATCAGCCAGCAGTGCGGACGCAGCACGGCCAGGTGGTCGGTGATGTTCTTGGCGTTGGACGGGCCGACGCCGATGTTGACCAGGGTGATGCCGTGGCCGTCCTCGGCCTGCAGGTGGTAGGCCGGCATCTGGTAGCGGTGCCAGACCACGTTCTCGATGATCGCCTGCATCTCGCCTTCGGCCATGCCACGCTCGATCACCACGTTGCCCGGCAGCACCATGCGCGTGAAACGCGAGTCGCCCACCAGCATGTCCAGGCCGTGGCGGATGAACTGATCGACGTAGCGGTGATAGTTGGTCAGCAGGATCCACGGCTGCACGTGGCGCCAGTCGCTGCCGGTGTAGTGCTGGATGCGCTTGAGCGAAAAGTCGGTACGCGCCGCGTCGAACAGCGCCAGCGGTAGCGGGTCGATGTTCTCCCAGTCGTACAGACCATCGGCGGTGCCGTCAGTGGCGGCAGACAGGTCGGTGCTGGGGAATACCCGCGCCAGCTCGGCGGCGGTCACGCCACTGCCGGCCAGTTCATCGCCACCCTCGACCACATACGGGTAAGGAATGTTCTGCTGGCTGCGGCCGACTTCCACACGCAGGGTGAAGTCGTTCATCAGCGGGCGCAACTGCTCCAGCAGGTATTTGCGGAAGGCCGCCGGCTGGGTCACGGTGATCGCGTAGGTGCCCGGTACCTGCACCTTGGCGTAGGCACGCACGGTGGTCGGCACTTCGCCCTGGCACAGGTAGGTCAGGCGCAATTCGGGGTAGCGGAACAGGCAATGCTCGCTGGCATCCGGGCGGATGCGCTCCTTGAGGTAGCGTTTGAGCGCCCGGCTCAACGCACCGGTGGCTTCCTGATGCAGGGCAGCGAGGCGGTCGACGGCCTCTTCGGGGGTGTAGGCAATGATGAAATCATCTGAGCAGGCTTTCACAGTGCATCTTCCTGACTGAACGTACGCCCCTATCTTGCCTGCATACGTTGACGAAAACATAGCGCGATCCCCCGCCTATCGCTGCCAACGGCTAGGCTTGGATCAATTCGTCAGAGGTCACCATCATGCCTCGTGCAATCGTTCTGCTGCTGGCCATGGCCTCATGCTCAAGCGCTCAAGCCGGCGAACTCGATGGCCACTACCGGGCCACGCTCGACGGCCAGCCGAGCGAGCTGATCCTGCGCCAGCACGACGCCGTGGTGGAAGGCGAATACGTGGAGAGCCAGCACCTGCGCTTGGTCGTCAAAGGTCGCTACGACGGCAAGCTGCTGCGTGCCGAGATCAGCGACCCGCAATCGGGCCTGCTACTGGCGAACATGAACGCCACCTACGCCAACGCGATGCTCAACGCCGGCATCGCTGCGCGTAACCCAAGAAACGGGGAGGTATTGGAACGCCAGGCGCTGTTTCAGCGCGAGGCGGCGATTGCGACGCCACCTACGTCAGGCACGTTGGACCCGACACTGGTCGGCACCTGGGTACACGAGAAGATCATCAACAGCGGCGGTGCCAGCTTCGCCTCATTCAACACCCTGATGACCCTGCAGTTGAACGCCGATGGCAGCGTCACGCAGTGGAGCCGCTCGGCCGGCGGCGGCAGCGACTGGAGCTACGACAGCCCCGGCGAGGTGCAGTACAGCGGCCACTGGCGCAGCCAAGGCGGCATGCTGATGGTGCGCCTAGCAGGCGCCGCCGATTATCAACCCGCTGCCTACTACCGTTTCAGCGACCAGTACCTGGTCACTGAAAGCAATACCGGCAAGATGATCTGGCAACGCCGCCGTTAGCGCAAAAGTCGCGCAGCGACGCCTGCCTCAGTGTTCTTCTCCCTCAGGGAGAAGGTGGCGCGAAGCGCCGGATGAGGGCAAGCATGCAGCACAGGCTTTTATCATCCGGGACACCTCTCACAGCATGACCGTCAGAGCGACCGGCTCAGGCCGGCTGATGCAGGCGCACGTTGAACAGCGGCCCCTGGCTGAAACGCGACAGCGCCTTGGCAGCGGCCAGCACGCCCAGGTCGATCAGCGGCTCGATCAGGATCACGCTCATGTAGGCCAGGCCGAAGCTGCCCACGGCCGCCAGGTTCTCGCTGGAGAAGCCATGACCGTAGAAGGCCCAGAACCCGACCCAGGCAACGATGCCGCCCTGATAGGCAGTCGACAGCGCCAGCGCCTGCTTGTAGGAAAGATCGACGTACGCGGTCCCCGGCGCGACGATGCGCTTGGCCAGCAGGCTGATACCCCACAGCGGGATCAACAGCGTGGTGACGTTCATGCCGTACTGCGGCAGGTCGAACTGGGCGAACAGCAACCCCTGCAACAACAGCCCCGCGGCCAGGCCAATGGCGGCAGCACCAGCGCCGAACAGCAGGAGCAGGGTCGAGCCGAGGATCAGATGCACCTCGGAAACGCCCACCGCATGATGCGGGAACACTTCGAAGAAGCAGAATACCAGGGCGGTGGTCAGCAGGCTGCGTAGCGCCAGGGCGGCGGCACCGCCGTTGTTGCGTACGCTGTCCAGGGCGAGTTTGGCGGTCAGGCCGAAGGCCGTGACGGCCGTTGCGTAGCTGAGCAGGATCTTGGCGCCTTCGACGACACCGGGTTCGATATGCATGCGAGTTCCTTTGCCGCGCCCACCGCGCGACGATTCGGATAAGGGGGGTGGGCGAAACGCCCGTTGTCGATGGCAGGTCTCCTGGCTCACGGCTTGGCACTTCGCCCGCCTTCCCGACCGAAGTCAGTGGCATGAGGGCATCGTTCGCCGCTTACAGTTGCGGGGGCAGCCAGGGCATTGGCGAGATTCGCCGCACCCTGTTCCCTTTTCATCCGCGTCACAGACGTGCACACAGAACCATCGGCCGCAAGATTACTCGCCTGCCCGGCTAAAAAACAGCGTGCCGGGCGGTCCTCGCTCAGACCAGGTGCGGTGTGCTACGCGCCAGCAGCGCCTCGACATCGACACCGCGCGGCAGGGTGCCGTAGACGCGGCCGCGGCCTTCCAGGCGACTGGCGATAAAGGCGTCGGACACCGTGGCGTTGCCCGCCTCCAGCAGCAGCTTGGCCTGCAGTGCTACGGCCATGTCTTCGGTGAGCTGGCGCGCGCGGTACTGGATGTCGGCGGTATCAGCGAAATCTGCCTTCAGGCGCTGAATATGCGCCTTCAGGCGAGCATCGCCATGACCATCACCCAGTTCGGCGAACAGCGCATCGAGCACGCCCGGCTCCTTGGACAGGGCGCGCAGCACGTCCAGACATTGCACGTTGCCCGAGCCTTCCCAGATCGAGTTGACCGGCGCTTCGCGATACAGACGCGGCATGATGGTTTCCTCCACATAGCCCGCGCCGCCCATGCATTCGCTGGCCTCGTAGATCATTTCCGGCGCGCGCTTGCAGATCCAGTACTTGCCCACGGCAGTGACCAGACGGGCGAACTTGTCTTCCTGCGCGTCATGCGCGTGATCCAGCGCGCGGCCCATGCGCATGCACAGGGCCAGCGCGGCTTCGCTCTCCAGCGCCAGGTCGGCCAGCACGTTCTGCATCAGCGGCTGGTCGGCGAGCAGCTTGCCACCCACCTGGCGATGCGCACAGTGGTGCGCAGCCTGGGTCAGCGCCTGGCGCATCAGGCTGCTGGAGCCGACCATGCAATCGAAGCGGGTCATCGCCACCATCTCGATGATGGTCGGCACGCCGCGCCCTTCCTCGCCGAGCATCCAGGCGAAAGCGCCACGGTACTCCACCTCGCTGGAGGCATTGGCCCAGTTGCCCAGCTTGTTCTTCAGACGCTGGATGTAGAACGCGTTGCGCGTGCCGTCCGGGCGGTGACGCGGCAGCAGGAAGCACGACAGGCCCTTGTCGGTGTAGGCCAGGGTGAGGAAGGCGTCGCACATCGGCGCCGAGCAGAACCACTTGTGGCCCACCAGCTCATAGCCCTGCCCAGGCCCGCCAAGGCCGATGGGATAGGCGCGAGTGGTGTTGGCACGCACATCGGTGCCGCCCTGCTTCTCGGTCATGGCCATACCGATGGTCACGCCCGTCTTCTGCTCCATCGGCAGGTTGCGTGGGTCGTACTCGGTGGCGAGGATCTTCGGCAGCCACTGCTCGGCTACGTTGGGCTGCAGGCGGATGGCCGGCACGGCAGCGAAGGTCATGGTCAACGGGCAGCCGCTGGCCGCTTCAGCCTGACTGTGCATATAGGTCAGGCCGGCACGGGCGACATGGGCGCCGGCGCGCGGATCGGTCCAGGGCAGCGACGGCAGGCCATGCTCGACCGCCGTGCGCATCAGCTCGTGGTAGGCCGGATGAAATTCCACCAGGTCGATGCGATTGCCGTAGCGATCATGACTCTTGAACACCGGTTTGTTCTCGTTGGCAAGAAAGCCGGCCTGCATCAGGGCGCCGCCGGCCAGCGCACCATAGGCGCTCAAACGCTCGTGGGCCCAGGCGCCCTCGTAGCGGCGAATCCACTCCTGTAGCGGCAGGTCGAGGCGATAGAGATTGGCGCCATCGAGGCTCGGTACCTGGTTGAACACCTCGTGGGTTTCGGCATGCAGGCTGGGTTTCATCGCATGGGCTCCTTGGCGCCGACGGCGCGCAGGCAGAAGGTGGCAAGACTGGCGCTGACCTGAGCCAGCTCCAGGGTGGGTTGGCCTGCTTCGCGAGCGGCGCGAGCAGGTGGCGACAGGGGGCCGACCAGCGCTTCGGCTATAGCGCCGACCAGGCAGGCCGCCATCAGACCGATATGCTCGACGCGAAACTCACCGGCGCCGGCACCCTCCTCCAGCAGATCGATGAACAGCTCGGCGTAGGCTTCGCGATAGAGCAGGCGCTGCTCGTCGACTTCCGGGTCGACCGGTTCGGCGATCAGCGCGAAGGCCAGGCGGCGGCTATGCCAGGCGCGGGCGGCGAACTGTTCCAGGCCGATGCGCAGGCGCTCACCGGCGCTGCCCGGCCCACGCAAGGCCGTGGCCAGGGCATCTACCTCACGCTGGCTAGCGCTGGCGAATACCTCGGCGGCCAGTTCACCCTTGCTGCGAAAGTGGCGGTACAGACTACCGGTGGCGATGCCGACATCGTCGGCCAACGCCTGCATGGTCAGGGCGGCGAAACCGCCCTCGGCCACCCGCAGCAGGGCGCAGTCGAGAATACGCGCGCGCAACGCTTGGTCGCGGTCGAGTCGAGCTTCGGTGGTGCGATAAGCCATGGTCTGAATCCTGATTCATCTGCATTCAGTGAATCAGGATTCAGACCATGGCTAAAGGGACGATCCGGCCAAATCTGCCGCCGAATCGGGAAAGAGGTTGCTCGTAGCAAGCTGGCTGACGAGCGTCGCTCTAGCGGGCACAAAGCATCGCCGGCAAGCCGGCTCCTACAGGGCCCAGCGGCTTCATCACGCCCTGCGAAAGAGTCAGACCGGCGCGGCGCCACCGGAAACCGTTGCCGGGCGGCACAGCACCCAGTCATGCAGCAGCACGCGCAACTCGTCGAATTTCACCGGTTTCGCCAGGTAGTCGCTCATGCCCGCAGCCAGACAGCGCTCGCGGTCGCCGCTGTGGCTGTGCGCGGTGATCGCCAGCACCGGCAGCTCGGCGCAGCCCGGTAGGGCGCGCAGTGCGCGGCAGGTGGCGAAGCCGTCCATCACCGGCATCTGGCAGTCGAGCAGCACCGCATCCACCGTCTCGCCGCGCAGCAACTCCAGCGCCTCGGCACCATTGTCGGCAGTGCGCACGCGGTAGCCGAGCTTGAGCAACATGCCGCGGGTTACCAGCTGGTTGATCGCATTGTCCTCGACGATCAGTACCGTGCATTGCTGCGCCTGGCGCTGCAGCGCGCCGCCCTGCGGCCGTGCCGGGCGAACATCGCTGACCTGAGGTTGCAGCGGCAGAGTCAGCGGCACATCGAGGCGAAACCGACTGCCCTGCCCCGGCTGCGACTCGTGACTGAGCACGCCACCAAGCAGGTCGACCAGTTGCCTGCAGATCGCCAGGCCGATGCCCAGGCCGCCGTACTTGCGCGTCATTGAGCCATCGAGTTGATGGAAGCGCTGGTAAAGGTCGCCGTCGCCGGGCGCGAATCCGATCCCCGTATCGCTGACCACCACACTCAACGGCAGGTTGCTGCCCACGCTACCGACGCGGCCGACCTGCAAGGTCACGCCGCCCTGGCTGGTGAACTTGATGGCGTTGTCCAGCAGATAGCCCAGCGCCTGCGCCAGCTTGGCCGCGTCCCCTTCCAGGGTGTCGGGCAGGTTGTCGTCCAGCTCCAGGGCGAACGTCAGCCCCTTGTCTTCGGCGCGCGCCGCATACTGGGCACGCAGACCATCGAACAGCCCGCGCAGGCTGAACGTCTCGCGCCGCGGATAGAGCTTGCCGGCTTGCAATTCGGTGAGCGCGAGGATGTCGTTGACCATGCGCATCATGTCGCGCGCGGACGCTGCAGCGGTCTTCTGGTACTGCTCCAGTTCGATGTCCATCTTCACCGTCTGCATCAGCTCCAGCGAGCCGATCACCCCGTTCATCGGCGTACGCAGCTCATGGGTCACGGTGGCGAGGAATTCATCCTTGAAACGGTTGCTGTCGGCCAGTTCCTGGTTCAGCGTTTCGAGCTTGCGTCCGGCCTCCTGGAGAATGCGCGTGCGCTCTTCCTTCATCGCATTGATGCGGTCGGCCAGCGCCAACGACAGCAGGCCCACTTCCAGCGCCGAACCGATCTGGCTGGCGTACATGGTGAGAAAGACGTTGGGCAGGTAGCCCAGCACCATCAGCGTGTTGACGATGCCGCCGATGAGAAAGGCGGTCCAGGCGAAGATGAAGTAACGCGCCACGCGCATACCGCGCAGCCAGGCAAGCACCCCGGCAGCGAAGATCACCACGGTGAACAGCAGGGCCAGGTAGGTGGCCAGACGCAATGCCGTGGCATAACTGACGCTCAGCGCCAGGATCATCACAACGGCGCCGCAGGCCATCAGCAGCAGCAACAGGCGATCGACCCAGGGGCTGTGTTCACCGGTGTGCAGGAAGCTGCGGGCGAACTGGCAGCCGAACAAGGCGGCCGAGCCGATCAGAAATGGCGTCGCGGCATTGGCCCACCAGGGGTTGTTGGGCCAGAAATACTCGATGCCGGCACCGTTGACCGAGACCTGATACAGGCCGAACGAGGCGATATAAAGGATGTAATAGAGGTAGCTGGTGTCGCGCACGCTGAGGAAGATGAACAGGTTGTACACCAGCATCACCAGCAGCACGCCGTAGATGATGCCAAGCACGTAGATACGCGCGGGCTGCTCTTCCAGATAGGCGTTGGGCGCCCACAGGGTCAGCGGCGCCTGGATCGAACCCTGGCTTTCGAGGCGCAAATAGATGCGCTTGTTCTGGTTCGGCTCGAGGTTCAGCTCGAACAGGTAATTGTGCTGGCGGATCTGGCGAGTGACGAAAGGCAACGAATCGCCAGTACGCTGAGCCAGGGCGAAGCCGCCGGCCTCGTCGGGGAGGTAGAGTTCAAGGTGATCGAGCGGCGGATAAGCCAGCTCCAGCAGCCAGTTGCGGTCCCCCTGCGCCTGGCGCGGCAGATAGTGCAGGTCCAGCCGCAGCCAGAATACCGAGCGCGAATAGCCGGCGTTGAGCACGGGCTTGTCATGCAGACGGAAACTACCTTGCACGGCGGGCGAGGCGATGTCGTCGATGCTGGCATCGCCGCGCACGTCCTCGAACACGTACATGCTCTGGCCCAGAGGCAGAGTGCGCATATGTTCGTCGAAGGTAACGGCGCCCACGAGCGAGGAAAAAACGAGGCTCACGATGAGCAGGAGCAGCCGGTACATACGACTCCAAAACCCTGTCAGACAGCGCCCAGGCCCCCATTAGCCCATCAAATGGCGCCGTCACGCACGGCAGACTTATATTCGAATCGCTCTACTCTAGGGACTGTTGGGTCGCTTTTCCAGATTCAGACGGCAGTTTAAGCAGCGCTTCACCTATGGCCTCGGCCAGATACTGCAGGGAAAACACGCCGCCATAGGTCCAGGTCGAGGGCATCGCGGCGAAGCGCTGCTCACGCACGAAAGGCATCGCCTGCCACAATGGCGAGGCGAACAACTGCGCCTCCTGGGCAAAGGGTTCGATATGCAGCACGACGCCCTCTTCGATGCGACCCAGCGCGGTGATCGGTACCTGAGTGATGCCCCAGGGGCTCGGCGCCAGGTCCATCGCAGGCTGAAGGCCGAGCAGCGCCAGCGCATGTTGCGGCATGGAGTTGGGGCCGTTGATGAAGGCGGCCGTCGGCGACGAGAGGCGTATCACCGTGACGGCCGGCAGACGCTGCCCGTAATGAGCCCGCAGCCGCTCGCGCCATTGCGCCAGCTCGGCGTCCATCGCCTGCAGGCGTTGCCTGGCCAATGCCTCGCGTCGCAGCGCACGCGCCAGGTCGAGAAACGCCTCGCGCTGCACCTGCAGATTGTCGTGCTGCTGGCTGAAGCCTTGGTACACCTGAACCGGCGCAATACGCTCCAGCAAAGGGCGGATGTCTTCCAGCAAAGGAGGGATGACGATCAACTCAGGTTGCAACTCGGCCAGCAATTCGAGATTGGGCTCCAGGCGCGAACCGCTCGACGGCACGTCTGCGGGCAGCGTCGGCCGCACCACCCAGGCGCGGTAGTCAGCGGCATCGGCGACGGTCAACGGCGTCACATCGAGCATCAGCAGATGCTCGGTGGCCTCCCAGCTCAGCGCGGCCACCCGTGGCGCATCACTCGCCCAGGCAGGTGTCAGCCAAAGCAGTAGAACGCCGAGTAAGCAACGCTTCAAGGGCGTCTCTAAAAACGTTGACGAGGCCGTCAGCGCAAGGCGAAAACAGGCGAAAAAGCGCAGTTTACGGATTGTAAATGAGCATTTTGAGACGGTTTTTAACGCAGCGATGACAACGCAGGTAGTTTTTAGAGGTGCCCTCACGCCAACCTCCCACGAATCAGCAGGTAGACGAAATAGCAGCCACACAACACCGAGGCGACAATGCCCACCGGAATCTGCAACGGGAAGATCAGGGTGCGGCCGACCCAGTCCGCCAGCAGCATCAGCACCGCGCCCAACGAGGCCGCCAGCAGCAGCTGCGGCAGCACCCGGCGCGCGCCGAGCATCACCGCGATATGCGGGGCCAGCAGCCCCAGAAACGCCACTGGCCCGAGCAGACTGGTAACCAGCGCACAGAGCAGCGCCACCAGTACCAGCAGCGCCAGACGCAAGCGCGGCACGTTCAGGCCACGGCTGGCGGCCACCCCATCGCCGATGCCGATCAGCGTCAGCGCACGCTGGAACAGCAATGCCAGCGCGCCGAACAGCAGCACGCCAACCGTCAGCCACAATGCCTGTGCCGGTGTGGCGCGATAGGTGGAGCCGGCCAGCCATCCGAGCAGCGCGAACGAATCACCCGTGCCCTTGGCCAGCACGAACTGCAAGGCGGCGTTGAGCAGCGCGCCGAGGGAAATCCCCAGCAGCGCCATCAGCGCTGGTGAGTAGTGATGACGCCGGCCCATCAGCATCAACACCGCCAGCACCGCCAGGCTGCCGACGAAGGCCGCCAGCGGCGCGACCGCTCCGAACACCGCGCCACCGAAGATGATCAGCGCCAGCATCACCGCCAGCGTGGCCCCCGCGGATAGACCGAGAATATCCGGGCTGGCCAGCGGGTTACGCAGCAGACGCTGCAGCAACAGACCGGAAATCGCCAAACCGGCGCCGGCAGAGGCGGCGGTGAGCACACGCGGCCAGCGTAGCGACCAGACCAGCGCCGACGGCCACTGCAGGTGCCAGCCATCGACACCACGCGCCAGCCCGAGCGCCACGGTCAGCGCCAGCACAGCGAGAAGCGCCACCCACAGCGCACTGCGCCAGCCGAAACGCTCGGCGCCGCGCGGCAACTGCAGGCCGCGCGGGTCCTCCGCAGCCAGATGTCGGCGCGCCAGCCACAACAACACTGGCGCACCGATCAACGCCGCCGCCGCGCCACTGGGCACCAGTTGGCCGCTGACACGATTGGCCAACAGCGCCAGGGCGTCGGTACCGAGCAGCAGCAAGGCACCGAGCAACGCGCTGTAGCACAGCTCATCACGCGCCGTACGGGCGCCAAGCATCTTCGCCAGATTCGGCGTGAGCAGGCCGATGAAACCGATCAGGCCGACCGCCGTGATCGACACCGAACATAGCCACAGCGCCGCCAGGAACAGCACCAGCATCATCGGCCACAGCGCCAGGCCACGGCCCTGGGCAGCATCGCCGCCAAGCTGCAGCAAGCTCAACGGCCGCGGTGCGAGGATCAGCAGCGGCACTGCCAGCAACAGCTTGGGCCACAGCCACTGCACCCAGTGCCAGTCGATCTGCGCCAGATCACCCGCGCCCCAGACGAACAACCCCTGGGTGTACTGGTTGTTGATCAGCACCAGCCCGGCAGCCAATGCGCCGAGTAACAGGTTCATGGCCATGCCGCCCAGCACCAACGGCAGCCCGCCGATGCCACTGCGCCCGGCAATCAGCAGCACCAGACCGACCGCCAGCAGTGCGCCGAGCAGTGCCGCCCATTGTCCGTGGCTAGCCGCGAAGGTCGGCACCAGCAACGTGGCCAGCACCAGCCCGAGCCAGGCCCCGGACGAGGCGCCGATGGTCATGGGCGACACCAGGCGGTTCTGCGTGATCTGCTGCAACAGACTGCCGGACAGTCCCAGCGCAGCGCCGGTCAGCAGCGCCATGCTCAGCCTGGGTAGAGCCGACAGTTGCAGCTGCAGAAACTCGAAGCTGTTTTCGGCAGAAGCCAGCATCGCCCACAGTTCGAACGGATCAAGATCGGCCGCCAGCCACAGGTGCAGCAGTGCCAGGGGCAGCAACGCGAGCAGCGTCAGAAGGTGGCGTGACGGCGCCGGAACTGCCGCCATGCTCAGGCCACCACGGCAATCTTGCGGGCGCTGCCGGGCTGCTCGATCAGCTGGATATCGATGTCGTAGAGCTGGCTGAGCAACGGCCCGCTGAGCAACTCGTCCGGGCTGCCGTCGAAGAAGATCCGCCCCTGTTTGAGGGCGATCACCCGGTCGGCATGCCGCGCCGTGAGGTTGATGTCGTGGAGGATGGCAACGATACCGCGCCCGCTATCGCGATTGAGCTGACGCAGCAGGCCCATCAACTCGTACTGATGCGCCAGGTCCAGCGCCGAGGTTGGCTCGTCGAGCAAAAGCAGCGGCGATTGCTGAGCCAGCAGCATGGCGATCCAGGCGCGCTGGCGCTCGCCGCCGGAGAGGCTGTCGGCCAGGTGATCGGCGTAATGGGCGACATCGGTCTGGGCCAGCGCCTGATCGACGGCAGCATGGTCCTCGGCGCGCCAGCGGCCGAGCAGCCCGCGCCAGGGAAAGCGCCCCAGACGCACCAGTTCGCGCACGGTCAGGCCGGCGACATCGGGCAGGTGCTGTGGCAGGAAGGCCACGCGCTGGGCAAAGTCACGGGCAGAAAAACCGGCTAGGGTACGCCCGTCCAGTTGCAGCGAGCCTCGGGTCGGCTGCAGCTGCCGCGCCAGCAGGTTCATCAGGGTCGACTTGCCCGAGCCGTTGTGGCCGAGGATCACGGTGAAGCGATCGCCTTCGAGGTGAAGTTCGTCCAGCGCCAGCGTCACCCGCTCGCCGCGGCGTACTTCGATATCACGCAACGTCAACATGCCAGGACCAGCTCTTCGCGCAGGCGCAGCAGGCGCTCGTCACGCCGCAGCTTCGGGCAGGTGCTGCACAGCTCGCCGTCGCAACGCCGAAAATGCTGACAGCAGGCCTTGCGCTCCAGGGTCAGGCAGTCGCGGCCATCCTCCAGGCGCACCTCCAGCAGGTCGCTGCCACCACGCAAGTCCAATGCCTCCAGCCAGCGTGCCGCCAGCGCGCGCAGTTGCTGGTTGTCCAGAGTCAGCTGGCGCTGCACCAGCAACAAGGCGGCCAGCACGTAATCGGCCGCCAGGCGCTGGGCCAGCTTGCCGTGGATGCTTTGTACCTGGCAGAACTCGGCGTGCTGGCGGCGCAGCAGTTGCTCGAGCTGGCTGGCAGCCAGGCCGATCAGCTGATCTTCCGTAGCCTGCTGCGGGCAGTGCTCGGGCAGACAGAAACCCGACACCACGCCGCCCTGCACCGCCTGCCCCAGGCTCGCCAGACAGGGCACGCGCTGCGCCAGGTGTACGCCGAGCAAGGTCAGGTAGATGGGTTGCCAGACCAGGTAGGTCCAGCTGCGCACCGTCCAGTAATGCGGCCCGGCCTCGGGATGAGCCTGCTGCCAGTACTGATAGAGCGCGGCGATACGCCGGTCGTTGCCCTCGCTCCCGCACACCAGCAGATCGGCACCGGGCACACCGATACGCCCCTGCAGCCCAGGCAGGCTGCGGGCAATCACGTCGAGCAGGTGGTGAATATCGTGCATCGCGGCGAATCCGGATGATGGAAGCAATGCGAAGAGCGAATTTAATCATTGATACGCATCTGCATCAAATTATCATTCGCCACTCAAGACTCAGGCCACCTTGGGCTTGCGCACCAGCATCGGGAACAACGCGGCGGTCAGCAGCAGCCCGGCAGCACCGACCCAGAACGGCATGGCCTGACCGTAGTGGCTGACCAGCAAGCCCGCGCCGTAGGCCGAGCCCATGTTGCCCAGGCACTGGAAGATATTGATCTTGCTGAAGTCCACCGCGTAGTGCTCCGGCGAGCTGAGCTCGAACAGCAAGGCATCGAGGCGCACGGTGACCTGATACAGCGCCCAGCCAAACAGCACGCGGCCGAGCAGGATCAGCCACTGATCGCCGAAGCCCTGGATGAAGGTGGCCGCCGCGCCCAGCAGCAGACCGGCGAGAATGCCGTCACGGGTGTTGCCCTGCTTGGTCGCGCGGCGCCCCCACCACAGCGCCAACACGGCCACGGCGCCAGGCAACGCATAGACGAAGCCGGCGGCCATCTCGCTGTTCCAGTGCGCCACCTGCTGCCAGTAGACGGCAAAGAACGGCCGGGTGACGTAACCGACGAAGTAGAACAGCAGCATCACCAGGCACAGGCGGTAGATCGCCGGCAGACTGCGCGCCTCGTTCTTCACCGGTGCCTCGTCGCTCGCCGGCTGCTCGCCCGGCGCCGGCAGGTAGCCACGCACCAGATGCATGCAGATGGCCATCTGGATGAAGTCGCCGGCGGCCATCACCAGAAACACATCGCCAATGTTCATGATCTGCAGAATCAGGCCGCCCAGCGCAGCGCCGAGAATGGCGCCGAAGTGCACCACCACCGACAGGGTGCCGATGGTCTGGGTGTGGTTGTCCTGCTGCTGCAGGCTCATCACGTAGGGGTACATCAGCAGGTAGCTGCCCTTGAACACCACCATCAGCAACGACACCACCCAGAACAGCGGCAGCGAGTCGATGAAATAGCAGGCGGCGGTCAGGCTGCCGGCCATCAGTTGCGCGCTGATCAGGATGCGCACCGGGTGCACGCGCTTGGCCAGACGCGCCCAGAGCGGGAACACCGCCATCACCACCAGGCTGACCACCGCCAGATACAGGCCGACATGCTGCTCCGGCGGATTGTCGAAACGCTCGGCGAAATACTGCGGATAAAAAGGAATGATCAGGTTATCGGTGATCACCGCCAGGGCGGTCATCATGATCAGGCAGGTACGCAGCGTCATCGGAGGCATTCGGGCAAGGCGGCAGGGCCGCGCATGATGCCATTTCCAGACTGGCTAACGCCAATACGCACGAGAATCAGAAAGGCTAACGACCGGCATGGCGTGCAGCGACTTGAGGCTTGTTAGTGATAAGCTCGCGCACCATGAAAACGCCAAACTTCCGCCCCGTAGTGCTGTGCATGTCCGGTCACGACCCCAGTGGTGGTGCTGGTCTGCAGGCCGATATCGAAGCCCTGCTGGCCCAAGGCTGCCACGCCGCACCGACGGTGACTGCCTTGACCGTGCAGGATACCGTCAACGTCTCCGACTTCCGCGTGCTCGACCGCGACTGGGTGCTGGCCCAGGCCCGCGCGGTGATCGCCGATATGCCGGTGGCCGCCGTCAAACTGGGCATGCTCGGCTCGGTGGACATGGTCGACACCGTACTCGAGGTGATGAGCCAGCTGCCGGGCGTGCCACTGGTCTGTGATCCGGTGCTGCGCGCCGGTGGTGGCGGCTCGCTGGGCAAGGATGACGTCGGCTATGCCATGCGCGAGCGTCTGTTCGCCGTGTCCACCATTGCCACACCGAACCTGCCGGAAGCGCGCATCCTCGCCGAACTGCCGGAAGGCAGCGCCGACGAATGCGCCGAGAAACTGCTTCCCTTCATCGAGCACCTGCTGATCACCGGCGGCCACGGCGACGAAGCCGAAGTGCACAACCGCCTGTACAGCCGCGACGGCAGCCGCCACACCTTCACCTGCGCGCGCCTACCGGGCAGCTACCACGGCTCGGGCTGCACCCTGGCCAGTACCCTGGCCGGTCGCCTGGCGCTGGGCGAGGAACTGGTCAGCGCCGTGAAGAGCGCCCTGGATTACACCTGGCGCACCCTGCGCGACGCCGAACAACCGGGCCACGGTCAGTACGTGCCGCGCCGTCTGCCGCTGGACTTCGCCCAATGACTGCGGCGCTGCGTGGTCTTTACGCCATCACCGACACCCCGCTGCTGGCCGGTGGCAAGCTGCTGCCCTATGCCGAAGCGGCGCTGATCGGTGGCGCGCGCCTGCTGCAGTACCGCGACAAATCCGCCGATGACGTGCGCCGTTTCGATGAAGCCCAGACCCTGGCCGAGCTGTGCCGACGCCATGGCGCCACACTGATCATCAATGACGACCTGGAGCTGGCGGCACGCCTGGGCGTCGGCCTGCATCTGGGCCAGACTGACGGCTCGCTGGCCGCTGCCCGCACCCGCCTCGGTACCGAGGCCGTCATCGGCGGCACCTGCCACGCCCAGCTGGAGCTGGCCGAGCGCGCCGTCGCCGAAGGTGCCAGCTATATCGCCTTCGGCCGCTTCTTCAACTCCAACACCAAACCCGGCGCTCCGGCTGCCACCGTGGAGCTGCTGGATCAGGCGCGCGCGCGCTTTGCCCAGCCCATCGTCGCCATCGGCGGCGTGACCTTAGGCACCGCGCCAGGCCTGATCGCCCGTGGCGCCAGCATGGTGGCCGTGATCCACGCCCTGTTCGCTGCCGACTCCGCCACCGAGGTGGAAGACCGCGCCCGCGCCTTTGCCGCGCTGTTCGACTGATTCGTTTCCAGAGAGACCTGCCATGTCCCGTTCCGAAATCCTCTTCGCCAACGCCCAGAAACACATCCCCGGCGGCGTCAACTCGCCAGTGCGCGCCTTTCGCAGCGTCGGCGGCACGCCGCTGTTCTTCAAGCACGCCGAAGGCGCCTACGTCGTGGACGAAGACGACAAGCGCTACGTCGACTACGTCGGCTCCTGGGGCCCGATGATCCTCGGCCACAGCCATCCGGACGTGCTCGATTCCGTTCGTCGCCAGCTGCAGCACGGCCTGTCCTACGGTGCGCCGACCGCGCTGGAAACCGAGATGGCCGAGTTGGTCTGCTCGCTGGTGCCGTCGATGGAGATGGTGCGCATGGTCAGCTCCGGCACCGAGGCGACCATGAGCGCCATCCGCCTGGCCCGTGGCTACACCGGCCGCGACAGCATCATCAAGTTCGAGGGCTGCTACCACGGTCACTCCGACAGCCTGCTGGTCAAGGCCGGCTCCGGCGCCCTGACCCAGGGCGTGCCGAACTCCGCAGGTGTGCCGGCGGCTTTCGCCAAGCACACCCTGACCCTGCCGTTCAACGACATCGACGCCGTGGCCGAATGCCTGGCGCAGGTCGGCCAGGAAGTCGCGTGCATCATCGTCGAGCCAGTAGCCGGCAACATGAACTGCGTACCGCCGGCGCCGGGCTTCCTCGAAGGCCTGCGCGAGCAGTGCGACAAGCATGGCGTGGTGCTGATCTTCGACGAAGTGATGACCGGTTTCCGCGTCGCCCTGGGCGGTGCGCAAGCGCACTACGGCGTCACCCCGGACCTGACCACCTTCGGCAAGATCATCGGCGGCGGCATGCCGGTGGGCTGCTTTGGCGGCAAGCGCGCGATCATGGAATGCATCGCCCCGCTCGGCCCGGTCTACCAGGCTGGCACCCTGTCGGGTAACCCACTGGCCATGGCCGCCGGCCTGACCACGCTGAAGCTGATCAGCCGTCCGGGCTTCCACACCGAGCTGACCGACTACACCACGCGCATGCTCGATGGCCTGCAACAACGCGCCGATGCCGCCGGCATCCCCTTCGTCACCACCCAGGCGGGCGCCATGTTCGGCCTGTATTTCAGCGGCGCCGACGACATCGTCACCTTCGCCGACGTGATGGCCAGCGACAGTGCGCGCTTCAACCGCTTCTTCCATCTGATGCTGGACGGCGGCGTGTACCTGGCACCGAGCGCCTTCGAAGCCGGTTTCACCTCCATCGCCCATGGCGACAAGGAGCTGGACATCACCTTCGCTGCCGCCGAGCGCGCCTTCGCCGAGCTGAAAAAAGCCTGATGCAGTACAGCACGGCCTTCAGTGATGCGTTGTTGGCCCTGGCCTGCGCTGCCTGTGTGTGGCTGATCGGCCGGGCACGCGGGCGCTACGGCGAGGGCGATCAGCCGGCGCTGTTCTGCGCCTTGCTCGGCTTCCTGCTGCCAGCTGCGGCGGCCAGCGTCGGCGTGATTCGTTACGGCTTCGACCCGAGTTGGCAGCCTGCGCACCTGTGGCTCTCGCAGGCCAGCAGCTTTCTCGGCCTGCCGCTACTCGGTGCCGCGGCACTGGCGCTGGGCCGTGGCTGGGCCTGGAGCCGGCCGAACTGGGGCCGAATCCTGCTCGGGCTGTGCGCCTTCTTCGAGCTGTTCCGCCAGCTTGGTTATATGGAGGACTACCGCCTGGCGCTGAACCTGGCCACGCTGGTGCTGATCCTCTATGCCGGCGCAGTCCAATGGCCGCGCCGCGCGCCAGCGATCAGCGCAGCTGTGGTGGTGGGCCTGTTCCTGCTGGCCGGTGTAGCAGTCGGCACCGAAGGCGTGATCGGGCCGCTGCGCCGCATAGACTTGTTCCACGTGCTGCTCACGCCAGCGTATCCGCTGCTGGCCTGGCTGCTGCTGAGCCTGCCGGGAAGTGCGAAGAAACAGGCTTTGTAACAACCGCCCGGTTTATTCCATAATGCGACGGTCGGCACGTTTTGCGCCGACCGGGCACGTCACCCGCCCTGAATTGCCGAGGTCCCGTTATCCAGATGAACCGCACCGGCCGCACCCTGTCCCTGGGCTGCCTGTTGCTTTTCCTCCCGCTGTTTGCATTCGCAGGCGGTAATTCGCTGTTGATCCCCGCCAGCGGCAGTTGCGCGCTGAACGCCTCCCCCGAAGAGATGCCCGATGCTCTGGCCAACTGCCAGGAAATGGCGCGCGCCGGCAACATGCAGGCCGCCTATGAGTTGGGTGAGTACTACTACGACGGCAAACGCACCCCACGCGATCTCAAGCAGGCCCTGACCTGGTTCGAGCGCGCCTCGCTGCAGGGCCACGCCGAAGCGCAGCTGCGCCTGGGCACCATGTTCTTCCGTGGCGAAGGCGTACCGGCCAACAACGTGCAGGCCTACATCGTATTGAAGATGGCGTCGGTCAATGGCTCGGACGAAGCCATGGACAGCGCCGACCTGGTGTCGGCGCAGATGCGTCGCGATGAACTGGAAATCGCCAGCCAGGTGCTGGGCCAGATCTTCCGCAGCTACCTGCTGGAGCTGCAGACCGCCGAAGGTCGCTCGCCTTTCTCGCCCTTGCCCTGACCCGTAGTGTGGGCCGGGCGGCGCTCCGCTTCAGCCCACCAAGTGGCATCGCAATAAAGCTGGTGGGCTGAAGCCCACCCTACCTAGCTATAGCCTGTGGCTTGTGCTCACTTATCCGGCATCGGCATGGGGAACGGCATCACGTTACCGCCGCCCTTGGCTTCACTGATCTTCGCCGTGCCCAGGCGCTCTACCTCGTCGATGCGGATGATCGCGTGCATCGGCACGAAGCTGCGCACCACGCCTTCGAACTGCGCCTTGAGCTTCTCCTCGCTGGGGTCGACCACCAGTTGGCTGCGCTCGCCGAAGACGAACTCCTCCACCTCCAGAAAGCCCCACAGATCGCTCTGGTAGATCTGCTTGGCGTACATCTCGTACACCTGGCCCTGGTTGAGGAAAATCACCTTGTAGATGGGATCGCGCTTGCTCATGAAGACTCGAAGTCAGGAAAAACCGGGCGCGCAGAATATCACAGCGCCGCATGCGTAGCCCGGATGCAATCCGGGGACTAACGACGCAAGGCCCCGGATTGCATCCAGACGACGGGAACTGAGCGGTAGCATCCCCCTTGGCACACGCCTATAATGCGCGGTCATTTTTTAACCACCTCAGACAGTGCCATGACCAAGAAGCTCTATATCGAAACCCACGGTTGCCAGATGAACGAGTACGACAGCTCGCGCATGGTCGACCTGCTGGGCGAGCATCAGGCCCTGGAGGTCACGGAAAAGCCCGAAGACGCCGACGTGATCCTGCTCAATACCTGCTCGATCCGCGAGAAGGCGCAGGACAAGGTGTTCTCCCAGCTCGGCCGCTGGCGTGAGCTGAAGCAGGCCAACCCGGATCTGGTGATCGGCGTCGGTGGTTGCGTGGCCAGCCAGGAAGGCGCGGCGATCCGCGACCGCGCGCCCTATGTCGACGTGGTCTTCGGCCCGCAGACCCTGCACCGTCTGCCGGAGATGATCGACGCCGCGCGCCTGACCAAGACCGCGCAAGTCGACATCAGCTTCCCCGAGATCGAAAAATTCGACCGCCTGCCCGAGCCGCGCGTCGACGGCCCCAGCGCCTTCGTTTCTGTGATGGAAGGCTGCAGCAAGTACTGCACCTTCTGCGTGGTGCCCTACACCCGCGGCGAGGAAGTCAGCCGTCCGCTGGTCGACGTGCTGATGGAAATCACCTCCCTCACCGAGAAAGGCGTGAAAGAAATCACCCTGCTCGGGCAAAACGTCAATGGCTACCGTGGCGAAGCGCCGGACGGCCATATCGCCGATTTCGCCGAGCTGCTACATGCCGTGGCCGCGCTCGATGGCGTCGAGCGCATCCGCTACACCACCAGCCACCCGCTGGAGTTCTCCGACGCGATCATCCAGGCCCACGCCGAGATCCCGCAGTTGGTGAAATACCTGCACCTGCCGGTGCAGTCCGGCTCCGACCGCATCCTCGCGGCGATGAAGCGCAACCACACCGCGCTGGAATACAAGTCGCGCATCCGCAAACTGCGTGCAGCGGTGCCGGACATTCTGATCAGCTCGGACTTCATCGTCGGCTTCCCCGGCGAGACCGAGAAGGATTTCGAGCAGACCATGAAGCTGATCGAGGACGTCGGCTTCGACTTCTCCTTCTCCTTCATCTACAGCTCGCGCCCCGGCACCCCGGCCGCCGACCTGGTCGACGACACCCCGGACGAGGTGAAGAAACAGCGCCTGGCCCTGCTGCAGCACCGCATCAACCAGAACGGCTTCGAGAACAGCCGGCGCATGGTCGGCACGGTGCAACGCATCCTGGTCAGCGATTACTCGAAGAAGGACCCGGGCATGCTCCAGGGCCGCACCGAGCAGAACCGCATCGTCAATTTCCGCTGCGACAATCCGCGCCTGATCGGCCAGTTCGTCGACGTGCATATCGACGACGCCCTGCCCCATTCGCTGCGCGGCACCCTGCTGGATGCCGACACCCTCCACTAACGTAGCGGGCGCCCCCACTTTGCGTTGCGGGCGCCCGGCGTTATGCTGCCTTTCAATACCCAGACAAGTGACGATCACACCATCACCTTGAACACCTCTCTAGAACCTCATCGTTTTACCCTCGAACCTTTCGAGGCCCGCCGTTTCGCCAATCTCTGCGGCCAGTTCGACGAGCATCTGCGCCTGATCGAAGAGCGCCTCGGCCTGGAAATCCGCAACCGTGGCAACCAGTTCGAGATGCTCGGCGCCGCCGAAAAGACCCAGGCCGCCGAAACCCTGCTGCGCAAGCTGTACCGCGAAACCAAAGCTACCGAGCTGTCGCCCGACCTGGTGCACCTGTACCTGCAGGAGTCCGGCGTCGAGGAACTGGTCAACCCCAGCAACCTGCCGCAGGTCACCCTGCGCACCAAGAAGAGCGTTATCAAGCCACGCGGCGTCAATCAGCAGCGCTACGTCAAGGCGATCCTCGACAACGACATCAACTTCGGCATCGGCCCAGCCGGCACCGGCAAGACCTACCTGGCCGTGGCCTGCGCGGTGGACGCCCTGGAGCGCGAGCAGGTACGACGCATCCTGCTGGTGCGTCCGGCGGTCGAGGCCGGCGAGAAGCTCGGCTTCCTGCCCGGTGACCTGGCGCAGAAGATCGACCCCTACCTGCGCCCGCTGTACGACGCGCTCTACGAGATGCTCGGTTTCGAATACGTGGCCAAGCTGATCGAGAAGCAGGTGATCGAGATCGCACCGCTGGCCTACATGCGCGGCCGCACCCTTAACAACAGTTTCATCATTCTCGACGAGAGTCAGAACACCACCGTCGAGCAGATGAAGATGTTCCTCACCCGTATCGGTTTCGGCTCCACCGCCGTGATCACTGGCGACATCACCCAGGTCGACCTGCCGCGCGGCACCAAGAGCGGCCTGACCCACGTGATCGACGTGCTACGCGACGTGCCCGGCATCAGCTTCACCCACTTCAAGCCCAAGGACGTGGTGCGTCACCCGTTGGTGCAGCGCATTGTCGAAGCCTACGAGCGCCACGACGCGCGCCTGCACGGCAAGGTCGACAGCCACGATGCTTGAACTCGACCTGCAACTGGCCACTGACGGCCAGCACCCGGACGAAGCGCAGCTGCGCCGCTGGTGCGAACTGGCGCTGCGCCAGCGCACGGCCGACTCCGAGCTGACCATCCGCCTGGTCGATGAAGCCGAAGGCCGCGAGCTGAACCACACCTGGCGGCACAAGGACTACGCTACCAACGTCCTGTCATTCCCTGCCGAGATTCCTGACGGAATCCTCGACATTCCGCTGCTGGGCGACCTGGTGATCTGCGTCCCGGTGGTCGAGCGCGAAGCTGCCGAGCAAGGCAAGACATCGCAAGCGCACTGGGCCCACCTGGTGATCCACGGTTGCCTGCACCTGCTGGGCTATGACCACATCGAGGAAGACGAAGCCCTCGAGATGGAAGAACTGGAACGACAATTGCTCGCCGAACTGGGTCATCCTGACCCTTATGCGGAAGACGAATGACGTGATCATGAAACGCTATGCAGGAGCGCCGCCCCGGCGCGAAAGGATCGTGGCGGCAGCACGACATCGGTGCGCCCGATCCATTCGCCGCGAGGACGCGGCTCCTACAAAAGCCTGATTGCGACCTCAACAGCTGACACATAGATAGCCAATAACTTTTCCTGACAGGGACCCCGAGTAAAACGCCATGAGCGAAGACCGATCGAGCAACGAGCAGAAGTCCTGGTTCAACAAGCTGACCCAGGCTTTTGCTCATGAGCCGAGAAACCGCCAGGAACTGCTGGAAGTCCTGCGCGAAGCCCACCAGAACAAGCTGCTCGACAGCGAAGCACTGGCCATCGTCGAAGGCGCCATTCAGGTCGCCGACCTGCAGGTACGCGACATCATGGTGCCGCGCTCGCAAGTGATCAGCATCAAGGCCAGCCAGACGCCCCGCGAATTCCTGCCCGCTATCATCGACGCCGCGCACTCGCGCTATCCGGTAGTCGGCGAGAGCCTCGACGACGTGATCGGCATCCTCCTGGCCAAGGATCTGCTGCCGCTGATCCTGCAGGGTGAACAACCCAACTTCAACATCAAGGACCTGCTGCGCCCGGCCACCTTCGTGCCCGAGTCCAAGCGCCTGAACGTGCTGCTGCGTGAGTTCCGCGCCAACCACAACCACATGGCCGTGGTCATCGATGAATACGGCGGCGTCGCCGGCCTGGTGACCATCGAGGACGTGCTCGAGCAGATCGTCGGTGACATCGAGGACGAGCACGATGTCGAGGAAGACGGCTACATCAAGCCGCTGCCCTCCGGCGACTACCTGATCAAGGCGCTGACGCCCATCGACAGCTTCAACGAAACCTTCGACAGCGAGTTCTCCGACGACGAGTACGACACCGTCGGCGGTCTGGTGATGAGCGCGTTCGGCCACTTGCCCAAGCGCAACGAAGTCACCGAGATCGGCGAGTTTCGCTTCCGCGTGCTCAACGCCGACAGCCGTCGCATCCACCTGCTGCGCCTGACGCCAGTCAGCCGCTGACGGCTGCTATCCGGGGATGGCAACCGAGCCTCCCCGGATGCATCCGGCACTGAAAAAGCCGTCATACCCGCGCAGGCGCGCATCCAGAACCTGCGAATCACCTGGGCTCCCGCATCCGCGGGAGTGGCGATAAATGGCTTTTTCAGAACAGCCCTGGCACTTGCCGCCTGCCACTGCCTGCCCCTACCCTTGCGCCACCCCGATTCCCAAGGACCCGCTCATGCTGCAATGGATCACTCGTCCGGGCTGGCCCGGTCACCTGCTCGCCTGCGGTGCAGGCGCCCTGACCACCCTGGCGCTCGCCCCTTTCGACCTCTGGCCATTGGCCGTGCTGTCCATTGCCCTGTTCTATTTCGGTCTGCGCCACCTACGCCCCGGCCAGGCAGCGCTGCGCGGTTGGAGCTACGGCTTCGGTCTGTTCGCCGCGGGCACCAGTTGGGTATATGTCAGTATCCATGACTATGGTGCTGCCTCACCAGCACTGGCCGGCATTCTCACCCTCGGCTTCGTCGCCGGCCTGGGCCTGTTCTTCGCCCTGACGGCCGCTCTCTGGGCGCGCTGGATACGCCGCAACGAAGCGCCACTGGCCGACGCCCTGGCGTTCGCCGCGCTATGGGTCGCCCAGGAAGTGTTGCGCGGCTGGTTCCTCACCGGTTTCCCCTGGCTGTATGCCGGCTACAGCCAGCTCGACGGACCGCTGGCCGGTCTGGTGCCCGTCGGCGGCGTCTGGCTGTCATCCTTCGTCATCGCCCTGTCGGCCGCGCTGATCATCAACCTGGAGCGCCTGCGTCCGCACAAACCGCGCTACATCTGCGCCCTGCTCCTGCTGCTGAGCCCCTGGCTCGCCGGCCTGGCGCTGAAGGATCACGACTGGACCCGAGCCGCAGGCAGCAGCCTTACGGTCGCCGCCGTGCAAGGCAACGTCGAGCAGAACCTGAAATGGGACCCGGCCCAGCTCAACGCGCAGCTGGCGCTGTACCGTGACCTCAGTTTCAGTGCCGAGCGGGTCGATATTCTGGTCTGGCCGGAAACGGCGATCCCGGTGCTCAAGGACATGGCCCAGGGCTATATCGGCGTGATGGATCGCTTCGCCCGTGACCGCAACAGTGCGCTGATCACCGGCGTGCCGGTGCGGCAGTCCAACGAGCGCGGGGAGATTCGTTACTACAACGCCATCACCAGTTTCGGCGAAGGCCAGGGCACCTACCTCAAGCAGAAGCTGGTGCCATTCGGCGAATACGTGCCCCTGCAGGAAGTGCTGCGCGGCTTGATTGCTTTCTTCGACCTGCCCATGTCCGACTTCGCCCGCGGCCCGGCCGACCAGCCACCGCTGCTAGCCAAGGGGCATCGCATCGCACCATTCATCTGCTATGAAGTGGTCTACCCGGAGTTCGCCGCAGCACTGGCAGCGGACAGCGAAATCCTCCTGACGGTGAGCAACGATGCCTGGTTCGGCACCTCCATCGGCCCGCTGCAGCACCTGCAAATGGCGCAGATGCGCGCGCTCGAGGCCGGACGCTGGATGATCCGCGCCACCAACAACGGCATGACCGTGGTGATCGACCCGCAGGGCCGTATCCAGTTCGGCTTGCCGCAGTTCGAACAAGGCGTGCTCTATGGCGAAGTGCTGCCCATGCAGGGACTCACACCTTATCTGCAATGGCGCATCTGGCCGCTGGCGATTCTCTGCGCCCTGTTGCTGGGTTGGGCACTGCTGGCCAGCCGCATGGCCAAGACCCTGTAGGGCGGTCTCGCGAGCGAAGCGAGCAGCCCGCCAGCCCTCGGAACGCAAAATCCGCAGGCGTACTGCCTGCGGTGAGTACGCCCTACTGCTTGCCGTAGACGATGGGATAGGCCAACAAGCCGATGGCTTCGTTGAGCAACTGACTGCTCTGCCAGATAACCCGTGACTCCGGCAGCCAGCCACCCAGCGGGCGCTCATAGCCGGCACTGAGATAGCCCATCGGCGCCGTGATCACCTCGAAGCCGGCCTGCTCGAAACTCCGGCGGGCACGCGGCATGTGCCAGGCCTGCGTAACCAGCACCACGCGACGCACACCCTGAGGCTGCAATAGTTCAGCGCTGAGCGTCGCATTTTCCCAGGTAGTGCGGCTCTCCTCCTCCAGCCAGCGGATATCCAGCCCGTAATCGCGGCGCATGGCATCGGCCATCAGCGCCGCTTCACTGGGCGGTTGGCCGTAATGCAGGCCACCGCTGGCAGCCAGTGGCAGAGCGGACGCGCGCGCCAGGCGAGCTGCATAGCGCAGGCGCTCCAACGCCATCAGGCCGGGCTGATCGGTGCGCCCCCAGCCCGGATCGTTCTGCTCACGCCCGGCACCGAGAATCACGATGGCGTCGGCACGCTGCGCCAGCGTCGTCCACTGCGCCTCCTCCAGCACCGGCTCGCGCTCGAGCAACCCCGCGCCCCACTGCATCACCGCCGGCAGACTCATCAGCCAGAGCCCGCCAAAACCCGTCGCAAAACAGACCATCGCCGCCCGGGGAAATCGACGGCGCAACCACCAGCCCAATAGCATCAGCAGCAGCAGGACGCCTGGCGGCATCAACAGTTGTTTGAGGATGTAGCGAATCGGCATCAGGCACCTCCTGGGCGCCCTAGCCTAGCAGGCTGTTGAAACCGTAGGCGACGACTGTATGGATGCAGGAGGAAAGGCGAAACAGGAAGCCCGAGCCGAAGCAGCTAGCGGGAATTGCCACTGCGAAACAGCTTCGAACCGCAGGCCTGACAGGCCTGGGCATTCTGGCCTCGCTGCCAGGTCACCGGCGTACCGCAGAGAGCACAACACAAGGCCTGGCGCCGCTTGAGCAGGGGCTTGGCCTTGGCCACCGGACGGGCGGAGACGCCCTTGCCCATGCGAATTGGCTGGCGTTGAATCAGCGCCAGCTCCTCGGCCGCCGCATGCCAGCCGCGCAGCCAGTGCAGGTCACGGTTGAGATAGGCACGAATCAGGTCCAGCTCCGCCGGGCTCAACCCATCGAGCTCCAGCTCGCGCAGCGGCTCGGCATGCAGGCGGCTGGCGATATCTGCTTCCTCCAGCGCCAGGGCAAGCCTTTGCAACAGTCGCTCGTAAAGGCCACCACCCCGTTCCGCCTGCCGTACATCCGCCATCTAACACCTCGCGAGCCCCGACAACCGCGGGCCTTGAATAAAGCTTAGCGAAGGCCCCGCGCGCAGCCCGGCGCCGCGACAAACGGCGGACGCGGCACAATCTGGGTTTCCCTCGATAGACGGCGCTCATGTATGCTACGACGTTTTCCGCAAGCCCCATTCCTTCAGCGCCAGAGCCATGCACGAACAGTACTCGCCCCGTGAAATAGAAGCCGCCGCGCAGTCCCACTGGGACGCGCAGAAATCCTTCGTCGTCAGCGAACAGCCGGGCAAGGACACCTTCTACTGCCTGTCGATGTTCCCCTACCCCAGCGGCAAGCTACACATGGGGCACGTGCGCAACTACACCATCGGTGACGTGATCGCGCGCTACCAGCGCATGCAGGGCAAGAACGTGCTGCAGCCGATGGGCTGGGACGCGTTCGGCATGCCGGCGGAAAACGCCGCGATGAAGAACCAGGTGGCGCCGGCCAAGTGGACCTACGAGAACATCGCCTACATGAAGTCCCAGCTCAAATCGCTGGGTCTGGCCATTGACTGGACGCGCGAAGTCACCACCTGCAAGCCGGACTATTACCGCTGGGAACAGTGGCTGTTCACCCGCCTGTTCGAAAAGGGCGTGATCTACCGCAAGAACGGTACCGTCAACTGGGACCCGGTGGACCAGACCGTACTGGCCAACGAGCAGGTCATCGACGGCCGTGGCTGGCGTTCGGGCGCGCTGATCGAGAAGCGCGAAATCCCGATGTACTACTTCAAGATCACCGCCTATGCCGAAGAGCTGCTGAGCAGCCTGGACGAACTGGATGGCTGGCCCGAGCAGGTCAAGACCATGCAGCGCAACTGGATCGGCAAGAGCTTCGGTGCCGACATCGTGTTCGACTACGACATCGCCAGCATCGGCATCGACGGCCAACTGAAGGTCTACTCGACCCGCCCCGACACCCTGATGGGCGCCACCTACGTGGCCGTGGCCGCCGAACACCCGCTGGCCCAACGCGCTGCCGAGGGCAATCCGGCCATCGCCGCCTTTATCGCTGAGTGCAAGGCCGGCTCCGTGGCCGAGGCCGACATGGCCACCATGGAAAAGAAGGGCGTGGCCACCGGCCAGTTCGTCATTCATCCGCTGACTGGCGACAAGCTGCCGGTGTTCGTCGCCAACTACGTGCTGTGGGGCTACGGCGAAGGCGCGGTCATGGCTGTGCCGGCGCATGATGAGCGCGACTTCGAGTTCGCCAACAAGTACGACCTGCCGATCACGCAGGTCTACGCCGGTGAAGGCAAGGACTACGACGCCAGCACCTGGCAGGACTGGTACGGCGACAAGACCAGCCTGACCACCATCAACTCCGGCAAGTACGACGGTCTGGACTTCAGCGCCGCCTTCGACGCCATCGTCGGTGACCTAGAAGCCAGCGCGCACGGCGCGCGCAAGACCCAGTTCCGCCTGCGCGACTGGGGCATCAGCCGCCAGCGCTACTGGGGCTGCCCGATCCCGATCATCCACTGCGATAGCTGCGGCGACGTGCCAGTGCCGGAAGACCAATTGCCGGTGGTGCTGCCCGAAGACGTGGTGCCGGACGGCGCTGGCTCGCCGCTGGCGAAGATGCCCGAGTTCTACGAGTGCAGTTGCCCGAAATGCGGCGCACCGGCCAAACGCGAAACCGACACCATGGACACCTTCGTGGAAAGCTCCTGGTACTTCGCCCGCTACGCCAGCCCGCACTACGAGGGCGGCATGGTCGACCCGGCTGCAGCCAATCACTGGCTACCGGTGGATCAGTACATCGGCGGCATCGAGCACGCCATCCTGCACTTGCTGTATGCGCGCTTCTTCCACAAGCTGATGCGCGACGAGGGCCTGGTCTCCTCCAACGAGCCGTTCAAGAACCTGCTGACTCAGGGCATGGTGGTCGCCGAGACCTACTACCGCACCCTGGAAAACGGCGGCAAGGACTGGTTCAACCCGGCCGACGTCGAGGTCGAGCGTGACGCCAAGGCCAAGGTCATCGGCGCCAAGCTCAAAAGCGACGGCCTGCCGGTGGAGATCGGCGGCACCGAGAAGATGTCCAAGTCGAAGAACAACGGCGTCGACCCACAGGACATGATCGACCAGTACGGCGCCGACACCTGCCGCCTGTTCATGATGTTCGCCTCGCCGCCCGATATGAGCTGCGAATGGTCGGATGCCGGCGTCGAGGGTGCCAACCGCTTCCTGCGTCGTGTCTGGCGTCTGGCTCAGGGCCATGTCAGCGCCGGTCTGCCGGGCAAGCTGGATGTCTCCGTTCTCAGCGACGAGCAGAAAGCCGTGCGCCGCTCCATTCACCTGGCGATCAAGCAGGCCAGCAACGATATCGGCCAGCACCACAAGTTCAACACTGCTATCGCCCAGGTGATGACCCTGATGAACGTGCTGGAGAAGGCCGCCACCGCTACCGAACAGGACCGTGCACTGGTGCACGAAGGTCTGGAAATCGTCACTCTGCTGCTGGCGCCGATCACCCCGCACATCAGCCATGAGCTGTGGCAGCGCCTGGGCCATGCCGATGCGGTGATCGATGCGCAATGGCCGCAGGTCGATGAATCCGCCCTGGTGCAGGACAGCCTGACGCTGGTGGTGCAGGTCAATGGCAAACTGCGCGGCGAGATCATCGTTGCGGCCAGCGCCAGCCGCGAAGACGTCGAGGCCGCCGCTCGTGCCAACGAGAACGTCCTGCGCTTCACCGAAGGCCTGAACATTCGCAAGGTCATCGTGGTGCCAGGCAAGCTGGTCAACATAGTCGCCAACTGATTAAGCTCGGCGCCACACATGTGTGGCGCCGTGATCCGCCAAGGGGATATGAGAATGATGAAACGGAATCTGCTGGTCATCGGCCTGGCTGGCCTGCTCAGCGCATGCGGCTTCCAGCTGCGTGGCACCGGCGATGTGCAGTTCGCCCTCAAGGAACTCGACGTCAGCGCGCGCGATGCCTACGGCGACACCGTGCAGCAAGTACGTGAAGTGCTGGAGAACAACGACGTTCGCGTCTACTCCGGCGCCCCCTACAAGCTGGTGATCGCCCGCGAGACCGAGAATCGTCGCGGCGCCAGCTACAGCAGTGGCGCACGTACCGCCGAGTACGAGCTGACCATGGGCCTGGAATACGAGATTCGCGGCACACAGAACCTGCTGCTTACCGGCAACAAGGTGGAAGTGCAGAATTACTACCAGCAGGATGACAACAACCTGGCCGGCTCCGACCAGGAAGCGGCTCAGCTGCGCAGCGAGCTGCGCCGTGAAATGATCCAGCAACTGATGTTCAGCCTGCAGCAGATCACGCCCGAGCGACTGGACCAACTGCAGCAGACCGCCGAAGCCCGCGCCAAAGCCGAAGCCGAAGCACTGGAAGCGCAGCGCCGGGCTCGTGAGAGCCAGGTCGCGCCGCAGCAGTCGCCGATCGAACTGCCGTCCCGCTAAAGGCCCAAGGGCCGCAGCCGCGGCCCGACGCCCTGCCCCTGATGACATCACCTCGATGAAGCTTGCCCCCGCGCAACTCGGCAAACACCTGCAAGGCGCACTGGCACCTGTCTATGCGATCAGCGGCGACGAGCCATTGCTGTGCCAGGAAACCGCTGACGCCATTCGCAATGCCTGCCGCCAGCAGGGGTTCGGCGAACGCCAGGTGTTCAATGCCGAAGCCAACTTCGACTGGGGCAACCTGCTGCAGGCTGGCGCCAGCCTGTCGCTGTTCGCCGAGAAACGCCTGCTGGAACTGCGCCTGCCTTCCGGCAAGCCAGGCGACAAGGGCACAGCCGCCCTGCTCGAGTACCTGGCCCGCCCGCCCGAGGACACCGTCCTCTTGCTGAGCCTGCCCAAGCTCGACGGCAGTACGCAGAAATCCAAATGGGCCAAGGCCCTGATCGACGGCCAGGTGAGCCAGTTCATCCAGATCTGGCCGGTAGACGCCAACCAGTTGCCCCAGTGGATTCGCCAGCGCCTCGCTCAGGCCGGCCTGAGCGCCAGCGCCGATGCGGTGGAGATGATCGCCGCGCGGGTAGAAGGCAACCTGCTGGCCGCCGCCCAGGAAGTGGAAAAGCTCAAGCTGCTCGCCGAAGACAATCAGGTCGACGCCGAGACCGTGCAAGCAGCAGTGGCCGACAGCGCCCGCTTCGACGTCTTCGGCCTGATCGACTGCGCCCTCGGTGGTGACGCCGCCCATGCCCTGCGTATGCTCGAAGGCCTGCGTGGCGAAGGCGTGGAAACCCCGGTGATCCTCTGGGCGCTGGCGCGCGAGATTCGCCTGCTGGCCGGCATCGCCCACCAGCAGAGCCAGGGCATCCCCTTGGACAAGGCCTTCTCCAGCGCCCGCCCGCCCGTCTGGGACAAACGCCGGCCGCTGGTTTCCAAGGCCTTGCAGCGTCACAGCAGCAAACGCTGGGGCGAGCTGTTGCAGCAGGCGCAGTTGATCGACGCACAGATCAAGGGCCAGGCGCCCGGCGATCCGTGGAGCGAGCTCGCCATGCTGACCCTGCAGTTGTCTGGGCAGCGCCTCTCGCTAACCAAGTGAAGCTGGTACCAAAACAGATACACCGCCTTAGCAAACTCAGGAACTCACCTCTTCACACGATCACCGCTACGGTCGAACAATGCATAGACAGAAGCTGACCGTACGGCGTCGCGCACGGTCAGTACTGTTTCAAGGCTATATCAGTCGCAGATACAGGAGTCAGCAACCACTCAAGGTGTCCCTGACCAAATCCAGGCTGACTCGGCACAATGAAGTACCCCCCTGTCACATAGAGCCCTGCGTGCTCATCGTTCCGACAAGCAGCGAATTTGTCTTGCCCCCAAACGCCCGAGGCTCTTGGCGTTGGCGCATCGAGCTCAGCAAAATAGTAGGTAGTCGTAGTGCATGAACTGTCTGGCTCACAATCATCGTGATCGACTCGTAACGAGTCATCCAACAGTTGCACTTTCGGCAACTCTGCCTCTCCCCGAGCACGGCATACAGACACGCTCAGATTAACCAGCTTGCCAGTATGCTTATCCAGAAACGCATCCAGCTTGTCGACATCCCCGCGCCCAACAATCTCGATATCAAACTCCGCTATTTTCTGCTTTTGCAAATTGAAGAGGTCCGGAAAGAACACTGTAACCACCCCCCCGACACTGGCCATAAGACCAGCAATAGAGCCCAGAGCAATCCAGATTTTTTTAATACGTTCAGTTGCCATTTTCCCCTCCATGGCCTGCCAATACGGCGAATATAAAATGTGACTTGGTCGATTACTTTATTCACCCGCCGGCCATAAAGCCATAGGCCATCATAACGCCATGAAAATGACATTTATCACTCGACGAACCGGAGAGCAGAATTGCGTGCGCCTCAATGCCTAGGCGTGGACATTTTCTGTACAGCGGCGCATAGTCCTCGCCGCCTGCATAGGCGCAGGCCAGTCTGCATGAGGAAATGCCATGAGCAAGAAAACCGGCAAACGGCCGAACAAGGCCAAATCCATCGTCGCCCAGCCACTGTTTCGCTCCCGCCAGGAACGACCACAGAAAGGCAAAGGCAGATACCGCCGCGAAGCCTCCCACAATTGGGAGGCTTCTTGCTTTATGGGGTATGTTGTCTCACTGATGGCCCTGCCTGTTGCCCGAGCATGCTAAGGTAAGCGCCTGCTTAAACGTCCTGAGATAGACATGCCACACCAGCTTCCTCGTCGCGTCCTGGCTCTGCTTCCTCTTCTGCTGCTGGCGGCCTGCGCCCAGGCCCCGGCGGAAAATCTGCCTACCGCCACAGCCTCTGCAGCGGTCGTCCAGACTGCAACCGAAACAACCTTGCCCAGTTTCGCCGACTGGCGTCAGGCCATGCGTAGCGAAGCGATTGCCGCCGGCATCGACGCGGCGCTGTTCGATCGCGTATTCGCTGGCGTCACCCCTGACCCTGCGGTGCTCAAGGCAGACAGCAGTCAGCCCGAGTTCACTCGCCCGGTGTGGGAATATCTCGACGGTGCCGTCTCCTCCAGCCGCATCGGCCGCGGCCGAGTATTGCTGGCCCAGCACAACGCCATGCTGCAACGCATCGAGCAGCAATATGGCGTCGAAGCGCAGATCCTGGTGGCCATCTGGGGCCTGGAGAGCAACTTCGGCAACAACATCGGTAGCCACAGCGTAATCCGCTCCCTCGCCACCCTGGCCTATGACGGTCGCCGCCAGGGCTTCTGGCGTGCTCAGTTGCTGGCCGCCCTGCAAATCCTGCAGAACGGCGATGTGCCCAGCGAACGCATGATCGGTTCCTGGGCCGGCGCCATGGGCCAGACCCAGTTCATGCCCACCACCTACAACCAGCATGCGGTCGACTTCGACGGCGACGGCAAGCGCGATCTGTGGAACTCCCAGGCCGACGCTCTGGCCTCGGCCGCCCACTATCTGCAGGCATCCGGCTGGCAGCGTGGCCAGCCGTGGGGCTTCGAAGTGAACCTGCCAAGCGGCTTCGACTACGCCCTGGCCGACCCGGATCAGCGCCGTACGCTGGCCGAATGGGCAGAGCTCGGCGTAAGGCCGCTGGCACCGACAGGTGCAGCGGCGAGCTCCCGCGCCAGCCTGCAGCTGCCTGCCGGGCACCAAGGCCCGGCCTTCCTCTTGTTGGATAACTTCCGCAGCATCCTCAAGTACAACAATTCCACGTCCTACGCGCTGGCCATCGGCTTGCTCGCCGACAACCTGCTACGCACTACCGAAATCAAGGGGCAATGGCCCCGGGGTGAGCGTCAGCTGGGGCGTAGTGAACGTGTCGAACTGCAGGAACTGCTGGCCCAGGCTGGCTTCGACCCAGGCCCGGCCGACGGCATCATCGGCGCCAATACGCGCAAGGCCATTCGCGCCCTGCAACTGCAGTTGAACTGGCCAGCCGATGGCTACCCCAATACTCAGTTGCTGGAGCAGCTGCGCACACGCTGAATCCAGGCCTGTCCCGGAAAGGGCTTGCCATGCGAGCCCTTTCCGAGCTGTCGCAGCGGCGCCCAGGAAGCACCTTGCCGGCGTTTTGTCGACAGGCGGCCTCAGCGTCTGCATACACCTTCTGTGATAGACTGGCCGGCGGCCAAAAGCCACCTGCCCACGGAGCCTCTACCGGAGCCCAGATTTCCGATGTCCGACACCTCCTCGCCCAAATCCGTCGCCAGCGGCGAAAAATTTCGCACCGCCCAAGGCATCACCGCGATCAAGGATGGTCAGAAGCGCCGCGCCTCGGCCGAACCCCAGGTTTTCGAACCCAAGCCCAAGTGGCTGCGGGTCAAGGCTCCTGGCGGTAGCCGTTTCGAGGCGGTCAAGCGCAACGTCGGCGAACACCGCCTGAGTACCGTCTGCCAGGAATCGCACTGCCCGAACATGGGCGAATGCTGGTCCAACGGCACGGCCACCATCATGCTGATGGGCTCGGTGTGTACCCGCGCCTGCCGCTTCTGCGCCGTGGACACCGGCAACCCCAATGGCTGGCTGGACCTGGAAGAGCCGCAGAACACCGCCAAGTCGGTGGAGCTGATGGCCCTGCGTTACATCGTGCTGACCTCGGTGGACCGTGACGACCTCGAAGATGGCGGCGCCAGCCACTATGCAGCCTGCGTGCGAGCGATCAAGGAAAACACCCCGCAGGTGGTGGTCGAAGCCCTGACCCCGGATTTCGATGGCGATCATCAGGCCATCGAGCGCGTGGTCGACTCCGGTCTCGAAGTCTTCGCGCAGAACGTCGAGACGGTCAAACGTCTCACCTATGTGGTTCGCGATCCACGCGCCGGCTACGAGAAGACCCTCAAGGTGCTCGAGCACGCCAAGAAGCATCGTCCGGACGTACTGACCAAGACCAGCCTGATGCTCGGCCTGGGTGAAACCGACGAGGAAATCCTCGAGACCATGGATGACCTGCGCGCCATCGGCGTGGACATCCTCACTCTCGGCCAGTACCTGCAACCCACGCGCAACCACCTCAAGGTGCAACGCTGGGTCAGCCCTGAAGAATTCAACCGCCTGCGCGACATCGGCCTGGAGAAAGGCTTCATGGAAGTCGCCGCTGGCCCGCTGGTGCGTTCCAGCTACCGCGCCGACCGCGTGTTCGAGAAGAACAATCTGGGTCTCGCCGCTCCGGTTCCGGTGCCCGGCCAGGAGGTCAACGCCAGCCTGATTCCGGCGTTGAATCTGAACTGAGACAGATCCTCAGGGAAAACAAAAGGGACGCCTCGGCGTCCCTTTTTCGTTACTGTCAGTAAGTATGCGTGGCTACGCGTAACCCAGACGGGCACGCAGTGCCTGTTCCAGACGTCGCGACACCTCGTCGAACACGGGCGGCGCTTGCAGCAGGTCACGCATCTGCACCATCTTCAGCCCCGCGTAGCCACATGGGTTGATGCGCAGGAAAGGCGACATGTCCATATCGACGTTCAGCGCCAGGCCATGGAAGGAGCAGCCACGGCTGACGCGCAGCCCCAGCGAGGCGATCTTGTCACCTGCCACGTATACACCGGGCGCATCCGCCTTGGGCGCAGCCTCGATGCCATAGCTGGCCAACAGCTCCACCAGGCTTTGCTCCATGGCGGTGACCAGTTCACGCACACCAAGGTCAAGGCGACGCAGATCGAGCATCAGATAGGCCACCAGCTGACCGGGGCCGTGATAGGTCACCTGCCCGCCGCGCTCGACCTGAATCACCGGAATATCGCCGGCAGCGAGCACATGCTCGGCCTTGCCAGCCTGGCCCTGAGTGAACACCTTGGGATGCTGCAGCAACCAGATTTCGTCCGGGGTCTGCGCATCGCGCTCACGGGTCAACTCGCGCATGGCCTCCAGCGTAGGCTGGTAGTCGACCAGCCCGAGATGACGGACGACAAGCTCGGGCATGGCTATCACAGCACCATATGCACGCGACCGGTGGCACGCAGGTCGACGTGAATCGCCTGCAATTGCTCGACACCAGTGGCAGTGATCAGCACCTGAACGGAAAGGAAGTTACCGTTGCGACTGTCACGCATCACCAGCGTGGAGGTATCCAGATCGGGAGCGTGGCGCTGGATCACTTCGATCACCAGGTCGGAGAAACCCTCACCAGCGGTGCCGATAACCTTGATCGGGTAACGCTCGCAGGGGAATTCAATTTTTGGCGGTTGAACGTCGCTATCGGTCATGGCATCAGCGGGCTTGTGGCCCGTCCAGAAAGGGCCGCCCCGGGTTGGAGCGGCTGGCTAAATCGGTGAGCCTCTAAAGCGCAGACGGAGCAGTCAGGCGAAGAAGCGCGGCTTACAGCATGTAAATGGGCATTGCTGCAGCCTGTTTCAACGCCATGACGACAACGCCGGTCGCTCTCAGAGGCGGCTGTCAGTTGAACAGGCCGAAGAAGAACATCCGAATGCTATCCCACAGACGACGCAGCAAGCCGCCCTCTTCAACCGATTCCAGCGCTACCAGGTCAGTGCTGCGCACCACCTCGTCACCCAATTTGACTTCGACCTTGCCGATCACATCGCCCTGCTGGATCGGTGCGATCAGCTGCGGGTTAAGGGTCATGCTGGCCTGCAGTTTTTCCAGTTGGCCCTTGGGCATGGTCAGGGTCAGGTCTTCGGCGAGGCCGGCCTTGACCTGATGCGCAGTGCCTTTCCAGACAGTGGCCTGAGCCAGCTCGGCGCCTTTCTGATAGAAGGTGCGGCTTTCGAAGAAACGGAAACCATAGGTCAGCAGCTTCTGCACTTCGGCAGCACGGGCCTGTTCACTGACGGTACCGAACACCGCCGCAATCAGACGCTGGCCGTCACGCACGGCGGAAGCCACCAGGCAGTAGCCCGCTTCCTCGGTGTGACCGGTTTTCAGGCCATCGACCGTATTGTCGCGCCACAACAGCAGATTGCGGTTGGGCTGCTTGATGCCGTTCCAGAAGAATTCCTTCTGCTTGTAGATATCGTAGTGGGCCTGATCTTCGTAGATGATCGCGCGGGCCAGTTTGGCCATGTCATGGGCCGAGGAGTAGTGCTCCGGGTCCGGCCAGCCGGTGGAGTTCATGAAGTGCGAATTGCTCATGCCAAGACGCTGGGCATGGGTGTTCATCATGTCGGCGAAGGCATCTTCACTACCGGCGATGTGCTCGGCGATGGCAATACTGGCATCGTTGCCGGACTGAATGATGATGCCGTGCAGCAGGTCATCCACCGAGACTTCCTTGCCCACCTCGATGAACATCTTCGAGCCGCCCTTGCGCCAGGCCTTTTCGCTGACGCGGACCATGTCGCTTTCCTTGATCTGGCCCCGGTTGATCTCCAGAGTCGCGATATAGGCGGTCATCAGCTTGGTCAGGCTGGCCGGCGGCAGACGCTGATCGCCGTTGCTCTCCACCAGGACCTGGCCGCTGGCGGCATCCATCAGGACATAGGAAGTCGCCGCCAATTGCGGGGGCGCGGGGACCACTTGCTGGCTGGACCAGGCGAGCGGAGCGCTCAGCAGGCCCAGAAAAAGGAAGGCACGTTGCGCGAAGCTGGTGATGTTCATCCGTCTCTCGAGATTTCTTGCTTGGGTTTAGCGACCCAGGTGGGTCATCGGACAGCTCGCCGCGAACGGCGAGCCTCGGATTTAGTCCGGCAAACGCCGGTTAAGTTGCCATCAGTCGGCACGTACCAGCGTGGGCTGCCCCAGATTGGCCAGGCGCACGCTGCTCTGCAGTTGCTCAGCCTCGCCCTGGTTGCTGATCGGCCCCATGCGCACCCGATGCAGAATCTGCTGGTCGCGCACCACTGAGCTGATGAACACCGGCACACTGCTGGTCTGGCTCAGCTTGGACTTGAGCAGCTCCGCAGCGTCCGGATTGGCGAAGGCTCCCACCTGGAGATACAGGCCAGAGGCTCCGAGTGAATCGTTTTTTTTTGCGTCGATCTGCACCGGCACCACCGCAGCGGCGTGCTGCGTCGGCGGCGGCGAATAGTGCTCGACAGGCTGCGACACAGGCTGCGCGACGGGCTGGGCAACGGCAGCCTTGGCCGGCTGATTGTTGGCCAGCACCAGCGGCACCGGACGGCCCTGCTGCGCCCACCACTCATGCGGATCGATACCTTCGACCTTGACCCGTGCGGTACCTTTCTCGGCATAGCCGAGCTTCTTCGCCGCAGCGAAGGACAGGTCGATGATGCGGTCGGAGTAGAACGGCCCACGGTCGTTGACCCGCAGGATCACGACCTTGCCGTTCTCCAGGTTGGTCACACGCACGTAACTGGGCAGCGGCAGCGTCTTGTGTGCTGCGGTCATGCCGTACAGGTCGTAGGTCTCGCCGTTGGCAGTGGCCTGACCATGAAACTTGGTGCCATACCAGGAAGCCGGACCGACCGCCTGGTAGCGACGGGCGTCCTGAATCGGGTAGTACTGTTTGCCGAACACCACATAGGGGCTGGCCTTGACCGGCCCGTAATGGGGCATGGGGATGGCGTCCTGGATCTTCGAGACGTCGACGTCCCACCAGGGCGCGCCATCCTTGTGCGGTCGATTGAAATCATCCGGGCCGGAAATACCAGCCGACTGACCGGGCACCACCGCAGGCTGCGGTGCACGCTTGGAAGAACAGCTCGCCAGCAACAGCGCTGCAGTGACGCAGGCTGCCAGCGGCAGCAGTTTGGACGCACTCATCGATTACCCCGCGCTTCGACCAGCAGTTCGGCCAGTTGGTTGACCGCCATGGCATACATCACGCTGCGATTGTAGCGGGTGATGGTGTAGAAGTTGGGCAAGCCAAACCAGTATTCGTCGCCTTGTGCGCCTTCCAGACGAAACGCGGTGACCGGCAGGTCTTCTGCCAGTTTGTCCTGGCTGTTCCAGCCCAGCGCGCGCAGCTCGGCGACGCTCTTCACCGGGTCCAGCCCCTGCGTCAGGCCTTCGTCGACGCGAGCGCCACTGGCCTCGACGCGACTGGCGACCTGACCGCCGGCCTGCCAGCCGTGGCGCTTGAAATAGCTGGCAACACTGCCGATGGCATCGGTCGGGTTGCTCCAGATGTTGATATGGCCGTCGCCATCGAAGTCCACGGCGTAAGCACGGAAACTGCTCGGCATGAACTGTGGCAAGCCCATGGCACCGGCATAAGACCCCTTGAGGGTGATCGGGTCGACCTGCTCCTCACGGGTCAGCAGCAGAAATTCGCGCAGTTCCTTGCGGAAGAACGGCGCGCGCGGCGGGTAGTCGAAGGCCAGCGTGGACAGCGCGTCCATCACCCGCCAACTGCCGGTGTTGCCACCGTAGAAGGTTTCCACGCCGATGATGGCGACAATGAACTGCGCCGGCACACCGTACTCGGCCTCGGCCTTTTCCAGCGCAGCCTGGTTCTTGCTCCAGAACTCCACGCCCTGGGCGATGCGCTTGTCGGTAATGAAGATCGGCCGGTATTCCTTCCAGGGTTTGACCTTCTCCGCCGGGCGCGAAATGGCATCGAGGATTGCCTGCTTGCGCTCGACCTCGGCGAACAGACTGACCAGTTGCTCGCTGGCGAAGCCATAGTCGCGGGTCATTTCCTCGACGAACTCGGCCACCTGCGGCGAACCGTCGTAATCGGCCGCCAGCGCCTGTGCGCCAGTACCAAGCGCGCCGGCGATACCGACTCCAATGAGCGTACGAGCAGCCCAACTACGCAGAGAATGCATTAACTAAAAACCCCCAAATCAAACCTGAGCGATCCACTTTCTGTGGGTGTGGATCGCCATCAATATCCCGAAGCCTGACAACAGCGTGACCAGATGGGTTCCGCCATAACTAATGAAGGGCAGCGGCACCCCAACCACCGGCAGCAGCCCGCTGACCATGCCGATGTTGACGAATACGTAGACGAAGAAGGTCATGGTCAGCGCCCCGGCCAGCAGCTTGCCGAACAACGTCTGCGCCTGGGCGGTAATCACCAGGCCACGCGCCAGCAGCAGCAGATAGAGCAGCAACAACAGACAGACGCCGACCAGGCCGAACTCCTCCGCGAGCACGGCAATGATAAAGTCCGTATGGCTTTCCGGCAAAAAATCTAGGTGCGACTGGGTACCCAGTAACCAGCCCTTGCCCAAGACACCACCAGAACCGATGGCCGCCTTGGACTGGATGATGTTCCAACCCGACCCCAGCGGATCGCTCTCCGGGTTGAGGAAGGTCAACACACGGCGCTTCTGGTAGTCATGCATGACGAAGTACCACATGCCCACCGCAATCGGTACCACAGCGGCGGCGGCACCAATGATCCAGCGCCACTGCAGGCCAGCCATGAACACCACGAAGGCGCCCGAGGCGAGAATCAGCAGCGAAGTCCCCAGGTCCGGCTGTTTGACGATCAGCACGAAGGGAATACCGATCATCGCCAGGCTGATGACAATGTGCTTGAAGCGTGGCGGCAGGTTATACCGTGACAGGTACCAGGCAATGGTCATCGGCATGATGATCTTCATCAGCTCCGAAGGCTGGAAACGGATCACCCCGGGAATATTGATCCAGCGTGTCGCCCCCATCGCGGTGTGGCCCATCACCTCCACCACTATCAGCAAGGCGACACCCGCCAGATAGGCCAGAGGCACCCAGCGCGCCATGAAGCGCGGGTCGAACTGGGCGATCACCACCACCGCGAGCATGCCGATGCCGAAAGACGAGGCTTGCTTGAGCAGCAGGTCGACGTTCTTGCCACTGGCCGAATAAAGAATGAACAGACTGCCAGTGCCCAGAATCAGCAGCAGCAACAGCAACCAGCCATCGATATGCATGCGCTGCAACAGACTGGCGCGACGACGCAGTACGTCCTCGTCGGACAGGGTGCGGTCGAAATTGCTGATCATCGCTGGCTGACCTCGGCAGTCTGGGGCAAGGCGAATTCGGCTTTGAGCTGACCGGTCTCTTTATCCAGCAGCCAGGCGTCCATCACCTGCTTGACCACCGGGGCGGCGACGCCAGAGCCTGACTCGCCGTTTTCCACCATGACCGCCACGGCGATCTGCGGCTTCTGCGCCGGCGCAAAACCGACGAACAGGGCGTGGTCACGGTGGCGCTCCTGCACCTTGTTGCGGTCGTACTTCTCACCCTGCTTGATCGCCACCACCTGCGCCGTACCGCTCTTGCCAGCGATGCGGTAGACCGAACTGTCACCGACCTTGCGCGCGGTACCGCGAGGGCCGTGCAATACCTCTTCCATGCCGTGAATGCCGTAATCCCAGAATTTCGGATCACGCAGGACGATATCGGGCATCGGATTGGGGTCAGCAGGCAGGCGGCCGTCGACGCTCTTGGCCAGGTGCGGACGAATCCACTTGCCGCGCGTGGCCATCAGCACGGTGGCCTGCGCCAACTGCAGCGGCGTGGTCTGCATGTAGCCCTGGCCAATGCCGAGAATCAGCGTCTCGCCCGGGTACCAGGGCTGACGATAACGTGCCCGCTTCCAGTCACGCGAAGGCATCAGGCCGGCGGTTTCCTCGAACATGTCCAGCGCCACGCGCTGCCCGAGGCCGAAGCGGCTCATGTAATCGTGCATGCGATCAACGCCCATCTTGTGCGCCAGATCATAGAAATAGGTGTCATTGGAGCGGGCGATGGCCAGGTTGAGATCGACCCAGCCGTCACCGGTGCGGTTCCAGTTACGGTATTTGTGGCTGTGATTGGGCAACTGATAGAAACCGGGGTCGAACACCCGCGAAGTGGGAGTGACCACCCCTGCATCGAGACCGGCCACAGCAACCATCGGTTTGATGGTCGAGCCTGGTGGATAGAGGCCGCGCAGCACCCGGTTATACAGCGGCTGATCGATGGAGTCGCGCAGTTCGCCATAGGCCTTGAAACTGATGCCGGTGACGAACGGGTTGGGGTCGAAACTGGGCTGGCTGACCATCGCCAGCACTTCGCCATTGTTCGGATCGATGGCCACCACAGCGCCACGACGCCCACCGAGGGCGTTCTCGGCCGCTTCCTGCAAGTGGACATCGAGGCTGAGCACGATGTCCTTGCCCGGTTTCGGATCGACACGATTGAGCACACGCAACACGCGACCACGGGCATTGGTCTCGACCTCTTCATAGCCGACTTCGCCGTGCAACTCGTCCTCGTAGAAACGCTCGATACCGGTCTTGCCGATATGGTGGGTGCCGGCGTAATCGGTCGGATCCAGACGCTTGAGCTCCTGCTCGTTGATGCGCCCGACGTAGCCGACCGAATGCGCGAAGTGTTCCTGCTGCGGATAATGCCGCACCAGTTGCGCCGCCACCTCGACGCCAGGCAGGCGGAACTGGTTGACCGCAATGCGAGCGATCTGCTCTTCGGACAGTTCGAACAGAATCGGCACCGGCTCGAACGGACGCCGCCCCTGGCGCACGCGGCGCTCGAACAGGGCACGATCATCCTCGCTGAGTTCCAGCACCTCGACCACCGCATCGAGCACGCTCGGCCAGTCACCGGCGCGTTCGCGGGTCACGGTCAGGCTGAAGCTGGGGCGGTTGTCGGCGATGATCACGCCATTGCGGTCGAAGATCAGCCCGCGGGTCGGCGGGATCGGCTGCACATGGATGCGGTTGTTCTCCGCCAGGGTGCTGTGATGCTCGTACTGAATCACCTGCAGGTAGTACATGCGCATGATCAGCACGCAGGTCAGCAGGATGATCACGACGCCGCCAACGAGCACCCGGCGCTTGACCAGGCGAGCGTCCTTTTCATGATCCTTGAGGCGAATCGGCTGCGGCATGACTAGGTGATCACTTGTGGTACGGATGGCCGGACAATACGGTCCAGGCGCGGTAGATCTGCTCGCCAAGCAGGATACGCACCAGCGGATGGGGCAACGTCAGTGGTGATAGTGACCAGCGCTGCTCACTGCGCGCGCACACTTCCGGTGCCAGCCCTTCCGGACCGCCGACCATGAGGTTGACGTTGCGCGCATCGAGACGCCAGCGCTCCAGCTCCGCCGCCAGCTGCTCGGTGCTCCACGGCTTGCCATGGACCTCCAGCGTGACGATACGTTCGCCGGGCTGCACCTTGCTCAGCATGGCCTCGCCCTCCTGACGGATCAGGCGGGCAACGTCGGCATTCTTGCCGCGGGTGTTGAGGGGAATTTCCACCAGCTCCAGCGGCAGTTCTGCAGGCAGACGCTTGACGTACTCCTGCCAGCCCTCCTCGACCCAGCGCGGCATGCGCGAACCGACGGCGATCAACTTGATCCGCACGATCCAGGCTTACTCGGCGCTGTGCTGAGCGCGGCTCTGCTCGGCGCCTTGCCACAGGCGCTCGAGGTCATAGAACTGACGCGCGGTCGGCAGCATCACGTGCACGACGATGTCGCCCAGGTCGAGCAGGGCCCATTCGCCACTGTCCAGACCTTCGCTACCGATCGGGCGCACACCCTGCTCCTTGACCTTTTCCAGCACGTTTTCCACCAGCGACTTGACCTGACGACTGGAACTACCGCTGGCGATCACCATGAAATCGGTGATGCTGGTCTTGTCCTTGACGTCGATCACGGTGATGTCGGTCGCCTTGATTTCTTCCAGCGCCGCCACGGCGATCTTGACCAGCTCGTCGCTGGGCATGTTCTGCTTGCTCATAAATGACTCATTTGCCTCGTGTAATGGACGCCTGCGCACATGCGCGACGTTTCAAGCATTGGGCGCACGGTACAGATCGTGCGCCTGGATATAGGCCAGTACCGCATCCGGCAGCAGATATCGCGCCGAGCGGTCGGTTGCCAGTAAGTGGCGAATCTGCGTGGCGGAAATCGCCAGCGGAGTCTGCCAGATGAAACTGATTTGCCCGCCTGCACCCTGCAGGCTCAGCGGGTCGCTGACACTGCGCGCGGCCAGCAGATCGCGCAGCGCCTCCGGCGCTTCGCTGTCGGCATCCGGCCGTTGCAGCACCAACAGGTGGCAATGCTCGAGCAGTTCCTGCCAGCGATGCCAACTCGGCAAGCCGCAGAAAGCGTCCCAGCCGAGCAGCAGAAACAGCTGATCGTCCGCTGCCAGCTCGGCACGCACCGACTCCAGCGTGTCTACCGTATAAGACGGTTTGTTACGGCGCAGCTCGCGGTCATCGACCGTCAGCCGCATCTCGCCGGCCACCGCCAGCTGAACCATGGCCAAGCGTTGCTCGGCTGTTGCCTGCGGCGTGTCGCGATGCGGCGGCCTGGCGCTGGGAATCAGCCGCAGCTGGTCCAGCGCCATGAACTCGGCCACTTCCAGCGCAGCACGCAGATGCCCGATATGCACCGGGTTGAAAGTACCGCCGAGCAGGCCGATGCGTCGGGCGCCGATCCGTTTCATTTATGTGCGAATGTGTCCATCGCCAAAGACCACGTACTTCTCGCTGGTCAGCCCCTCCAGGCCAACCGGGCCGCGTGCGTGCAGCTTGTCGGTGGAGATGCCGATCTCCGCGCCCAGGCCATACTCGAAACCATCGGCAAAGCGGGTCGAGGCATTGACCATCACCGAAGCGGAATCCACCTCGGTGAGGAAGCGCCGCGCATCGCTGAAGTTCTCGGTGATGATCGAATCGGTGTGCTGCGAGCCGTAGTGATTGATGTGCTCGATGGCCGCATCCAGTGAGTCGACGATGCGAATCGCCAGGATCGGCGCGTTGTACTCGGCGAACCAGTCGTCCTCGCTCGCCTCCAGCACGCCGCTACCGAGCAGTTCGCGGGTGGCGGCATCGCCACGCAGCTCCACGCCCTTGTCGCGGTAGATGGCGGCTAGCGGCGGCAGCACACGTGCGGCGATAGCCTGGTGCACCAGCAGGGTTTCCATGGCGTTGCACGGCGAATAACGCTGGGTCTTGGCGTTGTCGGCAACGCGAATGGCCTTGTCGAGGTCGGCAGCGATATCGATATACACGTGGCAGACGCCATCCAGGTGCTTGATCACCGGTACCTTGGCGTCGCGGCTGATGCGCTCGATCAGGCCCTTGCCACCGCGCGGCACGATCACGTCGACGAACTCCGGCATGGTGATCAGCTCACCGACGGCAGCGCGATCAGTGGTTTCCACCACCTGCACGGCAGCTGCAGGCAGATCGGCCTCGGCCAGGCCCTGCTGGATGCAGCGGGCAATCGCCTGGTTGGAATGAATGGCCTCGGAGCCGCCACGCAGGATGGTGGCGTTGCCGGACTTCAGGCACAGGCTGGCCGCATCGATGGTCACGTTCGGCCGCGACTCGTAGATGATGCCGATCACGCCCAGCGGCACACGCATCTTGCCGACCTGGATACCGGACGGCAGGTAGCGCATGCCCTGAATCTCGCCGATCGGGTCAGGCAGGGTCGCCACTTGGCGCAGGCCTTCGATCATGCTGTCGATCACCTTCGGCGTCAGCGCCAGGCGGTCGACCATGGCCGGCTCCAGACCGCTGGCGCGGGCGGCAGCCAGGTCCAGTTCGTTGGCGGCGGTCAACTCGGCGCGAGCGGCGTCGAGGGCATTGGCAGCGGCCTGCAGCGCGCGATTCTTCTGCGCGGTGCTGGCACGGGCGAGCACCCTGGAGGCCTGGCGGGCGGCCTGGCCCAGGCGGGTCATGTAGTCGTGCACGGACTCGGTCATGGCGGCGGAGGTCTGGCAGTTGGAAAAAGGGGCTGATTATAGCGGGCTCACAAGGCCACGCCCAGCGGCGTCTGGCAAGCGGTAGGCAGCTCGTCCGCCAGGTGATGAATGCTGGGCAACGCCGGACCTAGCCGGGGTAGTGCACCGATGGGCAAACATGGGCACCAAGGGTGCTGGAACGTTCAGGCATTTTTAAGCTTCTTGTTGCTATGCTCGCCGCCCGAGACCTAGCCCCCGTGCGATAGATGAAGCCTGCCGAACCCACCCTCAGTTTGCCCTGGCCCGGTGCCCGACCACTGCCCGATGCGTTCTTCGACCGCGACGCACAGCTGGTTGCTCGCGAACTGCTCGGCAAGGTGATCCGCCATCGTGTCGGCGCGCAGTGGCTGAGTGCGCGGATCATCGAGACCGAGGCCTATTACCTGGTCGACAAGGGCAGCCACGCATCGCTCGGCTACACCGACAAGCGCAAGGCGCTGTTCGCCGACGGCGGGCACATCTATATGTACTATGCGCGCGGTGGCGACTCGCTGAACTTCAGCGCCCAGGGGCCGGGCAACGCGGTGCTGATCAAGTCGGCGCATCCGTGGCTCGACGCCGTCAGCGGCGCCGATGCTCTGGCCGCGATGCAACGCAACAACCCAGGCAGCCAGAGCCAGCCGCGCGCGCCCGAGCGCTTGTGCGCCGGACAGACCCTGCTGTGCAAAGCGCTTGGTCTGAAAGTGCCGGATTGGGACGCACGCCGCTTCGACCTGCAACGACTATTCGTCGAGGATGTCGGCGAACGACCGCACTCGATCATCCAGTGTGCGCGACTGGGCATTCCCAAGGGCCGTGACGAGCACCTGCCTTACCGCTTCGTCGACGCCCGCTATGCCCGCCACTGCACGCGCAACCCTTTGCGCCGTGGACAGGTCGAAGGACACGACTATCAACTACACACGCTGGAGCCTACCCGACCATGATGCAATGGTTCGACAGCATGACCACCTGGTTGCAAGGCAGCCCGCACTGGCTGGCATTGGCCATTTTTCTGGTCGCCTGCCTGGAGTGCCTGGCAGTGGCCGGCATCGTCATCCCTGGCACCGTGGTGCTGTTCACCCTCGCCGTGTTGGCCGGCAATGGCGCCCTGGAGCTGTGGCAGACACTGCTGCTCGCCTATACCGGCGGCCTGCTCGGCGACGCGATTTCCTACGGGCTGGGTCGCCGCTTCCACCAGGGCATCCGGCGCCTGCCGGTGCTGCGTGACCATCCCGAATGGTTGACCGGCGCAGAGAACTACTTCCAGCGCTATGGCGTGATCAGCCTGCTGGTCGGCCGCTACATCGGCCCGCTGCGGCCGATGCTGCCATTGGTCGCCGGTATGCTGGACATGCCGGCCGTGCGCTTCGTCCTGGTCAGCCTGCTGGCCGCCGCCGGCTGGGCAGTGGCCTACATGCTGCCCGGCTGGGCCACCGGCGCCGCCTTGCGCCTGCCGCTACCAGAAGGTTTCTGGGGTGCGGCCGGCATCGTCAGCGCAGCCCTGGCGGTGATGTTGCTGCTGATCATGCAGGCCAGCCTGCGTGAACGGCGCTGGGCCGCCAGCCTGGCCGCACTGCTCGGCGCCATCGCCCTGGCCGCCATGCTGATCGGCTTCCCGCGCCTGGACAGCCTCGACCAGGGCCTGATGACGCTGGCGCAGGACGAGCGCAGCGCCGCCTTCGATCCCATCGCGGTGTTTATCACGCGCTTCGGCGACTTCCATATCCAGTTCGCCGCCGGCGTCCTGCTGGTGGCGCTGCTGTTCGCCGCACGTCGGTGGCAGGCCGGACTGTTCGTCGCTGGCGCCCTGCTGCTCGCCTCCACCGCAACCACGGTGCTGAAGAATCTACTGGCCCGTTCACGCCCGGATGTCCTGCTGCAGCCGCTGGAAAGCTACAGCCTGCCGAGCGGACACAGCTCTGCGGCATTCGCCTTCTTCCTGGCCCTGGGTGTGCTGGCCGGTCGTGGCAGCGCGGCGCGCACACGCCTGACCTGGCTGCTGGTGGCGAGCCTGCCAGCCCTGACCATCGCCCTGTCGCGGGTGTACCTGGGGGTGCACTGGCCCAGCGACATCATCGCTGGTGCCCTGGTGGCGGCGACCAGTTGTGCGCTCAGCCTGGCCCTGATTCAGCGCGCAGCGCCGATGCAGCCGTTGCCGGCGAAGGTATGGTGGCTGGTGATTCCGGCCTGCGCAGCGCTGTTTGGCGCCATGGTCGCCTGGGAGCTGTCGGCGACTCAGTTACGCTACAGCTATTGAAGCCTGGAGCGTCGCCGGGTCACTCACGCATCGAGGGGTGCACGGCGCCCCCCTATGAGGCATCGCCCTGCAGGTGCTCCACCATGGCCTGCAACTGGCTCAGGCGCAGTTCCGGGTCATCCAGTTGCAGCAGCTGCAGCTTCTGCCCCGGCTCCAGCGGCAACAGATAGGCCAGCTGATTGGCCAGCTGGAGTTGGCCGCTGGGCAAGCCGGCCATGCCCAGCCCTTCCACCAGCGGATGCTGGGCCAGTGCCGAGAGCAGCGCGGCCAGATCGGCATGCTCGGCCTGCAGTGGGCTGTCTGGCTGTTCCTCAAGCCACTGCACCTCGGCGACGGTCAGTTGGTCAGGCAGAACCTGGGCGCGCTCGACACGAAAACACCGCCCACCTTCGACGCGAATACCCAGCAAGCCGTTGGTACGCTGCTGAAAGTCGCGCACCAGGGCCTCGCAGCCAATCGCGGCAAAACTACTGGCAGCTTCGCCCACTTCAGCGCCCTCGACGATGCACACCACACCGAAACCACTGCCCTGTTTCATGCAGCGGCTGATCATGTCCAGGTAGCGCGCCTCGAATATCTGCAGGTCGAGTACACAACCGGGAAACAGTACGGTATTGAGCGGGAACAGCGGCAGATTCATGGTTTAACAGCCTGTTATCGATGCAGGGGTACCAGGGCATCAGTGATCATCGGGGGAGGCTCTCACAGCAACAGGACAATCGCCAGAGGCAACAGCACCGCGGTAATCATCCCCATCAGACTCATCGCCAATGCCGCGAAGGCACCGCACTCATCGCTTTCCTGCAGCGCTCGCGCCGTACCCACGGCATGCGCGGTGATGCCCAGGGCCATGCCCTGCGCCGCCGGATGATGAACCCTGCACAGACGCAGAATGGACGGCCCGACGATAGCGCCGATAACCCCGGTGATCATCACGAACACCGCCGCCAGCGCCGCGATACCGCCGATCTGATCAGCCACCAGCATGGCGATCGGCGAAGTCACCGACTTCGGCGCCATGCTCATCAGCATCAGCCGCTCGGCACCGAACAACCAGGCCAGCCCCGCACCGAGCACGGTGGCGAAGGTGCCGGCAACCAGCAAAGTCAGGATGATCGGCCAAAACAGCTGACGAATTCGCCGCAGGTTGAGATACAGCGGCACCGCCAGGGCCACGGTGGCCGGGCCGAGCAGCAGGGTCAGCGCCGCGACGCTGCTCCGGTATTCGGCAAAACTCAGACCGCACAGCAGCAGGATGCCAATCACCGTGAGCATCGACACCAACACCGGCTGCAGGAACACCCAGCGGGTGCGCTCGTAGGCGGCCATGGCCAACTGATAGGCGCCCAGGGTGATGCCGATGCCAAACAGCGGGTGATGGGTCAGCGCCTGCCAGGCGCCCTGCCAATCGGGACTCATACGTCCTCCCGGCGCTGCTGGCGCTCGATCAGTTTCTGCATCAACCAGCCGGCGAAGGCCAGTGATACCAGCAGCGACAGCACCAGCGCGCCGACCACGGCCCAGAAATCGGCGGCGATATCGCTGGCATAGGCCATCACACCCACGGCGGGCGGCACCAGAATCAGCGGCAGGTATTTGAGCAGGCTGCTGGACGCAACGCTCAGCGGCTCGCCCACCTCGCCGCGCAGCATGAGAAAGACGAACAACAGCAGCATGCCGATGATCGGCCCTGGCAACATCGGTAACAGCAGGACGTTGAGAACGGTACCCAGCAACTGGCACAGCACCAGCCAGGAAAGGCCGCGAAGCAGCATGTTTGAGGTCTCCAGAAGACGAGCGATGGCCGTTTCCGCTCGCGAGAGGGGATTCCGGGCATCTATTGAGGCATGTCGGCCATTATAGGCGCGCTGGCCTCTGTATTGCTTCGTCAGGCTGGCCTATGCCGCGTCATTCATTACGCCAAGGCAGGCTTGACCCGCTGCCGGCCCCGTGATGATCTAGGCCGCAACGGTTTCACGCACACAAGAAAAACACCCGCGTCCTCAAGGAGGAACTATGCCGTTCGTACCCGTAGCAGAGCTCAAGGACTATGTTGGCAAGGAACTTGGCAAGTCCGAGTGGCTGACCATCGACCAGCAGCGCATCAATCAGTTCGCCGAGTGCACCGGCGACCATCAGTTCATCCATGTCGACCCGGAAAAGGCCAAGCAGACCCCCTTCGGCACCACCATCGCCCACGGTTTCCTGTCGTTATCGCTGGTGCCGATGCTGATGGAAAACATCATGATCATGCCGCAGGGTCTGAAGATGGCGGTGAACTACGGCCTCGACAGCGTGCGTTTCATCCAGCCGGTCAAGGTTGACTCCAAGGTGCGCCTGGTGGTGACGCTGACCGACGCCACCGAGAAGAACCCCGGCCAGTGGCTGCTCAAGGCCCGCGCGGTACTGGAGATCGAAGGTCAGGAGAAGCCGGCTTATATTGCCGAACCCTTGACCCTCTGCTTCGTCTGACCCCTGCCTGTTACCGTTTCCGGTGTCATCCGCCGGAAACGGTAACGCTCTCACATCAGCAAAGCGTGCGGCTGAGCAGCGCAAGCGTCCAGGCTTGCGGCATACTGCGGACAAAGCACCGACCTGGACGTCCCTCATGAATCCCCTTGCCATGCGCTTGCTGCCTGTTTGCCTGTCTCTGCTGCTTGCCGGTTGCGACGAAGCACGCCCGCTGCTGCCGGCCAATGCCACCCTGCCGGATGGTGGCCAGTATCGCGGCGAGATAGTCGAGGGTCTGTTGCAAGGGCCGGGACGCCTGGACTACCGCAATGGCAGCTGGTTCGTCGGCCAGTTCAAGGACGGCATGCTCGAAGGCAGCGGTGAATGGCAAGGCCCGGGTGGTGAGCACTATCTGGGCGAGTTCCACGAAGGCATGTTCCATGGCCAGGGCACCCTGACCTACAGCGATGGCAGCCGCTACCAGGGCGGTTTCGAACGCAATCGCTTCAGCGGCGCCGGCCTGCTCGAACAGGGCGGCCAGCGCTACCAGGGTGAATTTCTCAACGACCGCTTCCATGGCCTGGGCAAACTGGAGATGGCCGACGGCAGCAGCTTCCAGGGCCAGTTCGTCAACGGTCAGCCAGAGGGCCAGGGCGTGCGCAGCGACGCCTACGGCAACCAGTACAGCGGCGTGTTCGCCCAAGGGCTGCTCAGCGGCCAGGGCAGTTACCAGAATGCCGATGGCGACAACTACAGCGGCGGTTTCCAGAATGATGAATTCCACGGCAAGGGCCGCTACCAGAGCGCCAGCGGCGAAACCTGGGCCGGGGAGTTCATCGAGGGCGTGATGCAGGGCCCCGGTGAATATACCGATGGCGCCGGCACCCGCTACCTCGGCGAATTCGCCGACTGGCAGTACGAAGGCGAAGGCCTGCTCACCCTGCCCGATGGCAGCGCCTACCGCGGCCATTTCTCAGGCGGTGATTACAGTGGCGTGGGCACCCTGACCCTGGCCGATGGCAGCCGTCAGTCCGGCACCTGGCAACGCGGCCGCCTGGTCCGTGACGAACAGGGTCAGGTGCTGCCCGACAGCCTTGAGCTGGGCCTGCTGCAACAAGGGCACCTGCTCGATGAGGCTATCGCCGCGATTCCAGCCTCAACCCCGGCGCGCGAGCTGTATGCGCTGACCCTGGCCGGCGACGGCAAGCAAAGCGTATTCATGCGCGAAGCCGACTACGTCAGCCGGCTGATGCGCGAGCGCTTCGGCGCCCATGGCAGCATCAGCCTGATCAACCACCGCGACCATCTTGCCGACCGCCCACTGGCCACCCGCGAGAATCTCACCCGCGTGGTGCAGGCGCTGGCCGAACGCAGTGGCGAAGAAGACCTGATCTTCATCTATCTGACCAGCCACGGCTCGCGCCGTCACGAGCTCAATATCGACCAGCCGCGCCTGCAACTGGCCGACCTGCCCGCCAGCGAGCTGGCTGCCCTGCTCGCTCCACTCAAGCAGCGCAACAAGGTGGTGGTGATCTCCGCCTGCTATTCCGGCGGTTTCATCCCGCCGCTGAAAGACGAAAAGACCCTGGTGATGACCGCCGCACGTGCCGACCGGGTGTCCTTCGGCTGCAGTGAAGAGAACGACTTCACCTACTTCGGCCGCGCCCTGTTCGCCGAGGCGCTGGGCGAAACCGACAACCTCGAGCGGGCCTTCGAGCTGGCCAAGGAACGCGTCGCCGAGCGTGAGCAGAGCGACGGCTTCGAACCTTCCGAACCGCAGATCTGGGCGCCACGCGGCGTACTCCAGCACTGGCGCAACCTGCGCCAGAGCCAGGCCGAGCGAGCGCTCAGTGCCATGGCCAGTGGTCCGGCAAAGGACTAAGCTGAACTGTAACGGACAAGAGACAACCGCATGTACCTGACCCCGCAGCACATCCTTCTCGCTGGCGCCACTGGGCTTACCGGTGAACACCTGCTCGACCGCCTGCTCAGCGAGCCGACGGTCGCCCGCGTGCTGGCGCCTACGCGTCGCCCCCTGGCCGCCCACCCGCATCTGGAAAACCCGGTGGGCGACTTGCAAGCGCTGCTGCCGCAGTTGTCCGGCCAGGTCGATACCGCTTTCTGCTGCCTGGGCAGCACCATCAAGCAGGCCGGCTCGCAGGAAGCCTTCCGTGCCGTCGATCATGACTTGGTACTGGCCTTCGCTCGTCGCACTCGCGAGCTGGGCGCACGCCATCTGGTGGTGATCAGCGCCCTCGGTGCCAACCCCGGATCAAAGGTGTTCTACAACCGCATCAAAGGCGAGACCGAAGAGGCGCTGAAAGCCATGGACTGGCCGCAACTGACCATCGCCCGCCCGTCGCTGCTGCTTGGCGCGCGCCATGAGTTTCGTCTCGGCGAGCGCCTCGCCGCCCCGTTGCTGCGCTGGCTCCCGGGCAAGTACCGCGGCATCGACGCCTGCGCCCTGGCCCGCGCCCTGTGGCGCCTGGCCCTGGAAGAGGGAGACGGCGTGCGCGTGATAGAGTCTTCCGACCTGCGCCGGCTGGGGCGCTGATACCGTGGATGAAACGATGAAACCCACAAGCCTGATCGAGGCCCTGCAAGACGCCGACATGCTGGAGATCGACGGTCTGTATGCCTGGCAGTTCGACCTCGACACCGAATTGCTGGCGCAGATCAGCGCCGGCACGGCTGGTAGCGACAGTGCCGCCAAACCCCTGCTGCAAGTACATTGCATCGACGGCCGTGAACGCCGCCTGTGGAAGTTTTCCCTGGCTTCGGTGCAGGCCGCGCGTTACAGCGAAGCGGACGACAGCTGGCTGATCGAGGGCAGCGACGTCAGCCACAGCCTCAAGTGCTTCGCTGCCTATCGCGGCGACAACGATGACGGCGACGACGAGCAAGACGAAGCCTGAACCATGGGCCTCTATGACCGCCACGTCCTGCCGTATCTGATCGATTTCGCCTGCGGCATGGGCGCGGTCATGAAAGCCCGCTCGCAGATCGTGCCGCTGGCGCAGGGCCGAGTACTGGAGATCGGCATCGGCAGTGGCCTTAACCTGAGTTTCTACGATCCGCAACGGGTCGTGGTGGTCGTTGGCGTCGACCCGTCCGCCGACATGCAGCGCCTGGCCCGTGAACGCGCCGCACACTGCCAGGTGCCGGTGGAAATGATTGCCCTGGAGCTGGTGCAGATTCAGGCTGAGGACGCCAGCTTCGACGATATCGTCTGCACCTTTACCCTGTGCACCATCCCCGATGCGCTGGCCGCACTCAAGGAAATGCGCCGGGTGCTGAAAGCCGGTGGTCGTCTGTTGTTCTGCGAACACGGCCTGGCGCCGGATCTGCCTGTGGTGCGCTGGCAGAAACGCCTGACACCGCTGTGGAAACCGCTGGCCGGCGGCTGCCATCTGGATCGCGACATACCCGCACTGATCGAGGCCGGGGGCTTTCATATCCGCCAGCTGGATAGCGGCTACCTGAAAGGGCCCAGGCCCATGACCCACGTCTACCGCGGCTGGGCCGACTGAGCACCGTCCTGAGCTCGCATACTCGGTATAGGCGGCCATACTGCAGGACAGGCTGCTGGAATTCTGTCCATGGAAGTCGACCCGCGCATGAAGCCCCTCTCGTCCCCCCGCCTCGTTAACCTGCTGCTGTGTCTGTGCCTGCTGGGCTGCGCCTGGAGCACCGCCGTAGAGGCACGCACGGTCAGGGTCGGCGTGTACGCCAACGAGCCAAAGATCTTTGCCGATGCCAACGCACAGCCATCGGGCATTCTCGGTGAGCTGCTGCAGGCCATTGCCAACGAGGAACGCTGGCAACTGCAGACAGTGCCCTGTGCCTGGCAGCAATGCCTGCAACTGCTGCAGGACGGCGAGATCGATCTGCTGCCGGACGTCGCCTTCAGCGAGGAACGCGCACAACTGATGGACTTCCACCAGGTACCTTCGCTATTCAGCTGGTCACAGCTGTACAGCCACGAAGAGCTGCGCCTGCAGAGCGTGCTCGACCTGCGCGGCCTGCGTATCGCAGCGTTGGAGGGGTCGATTCAGTTCCAGTATCTGCAGAGCCTGCTCGACAGCTTCGGCCTGCAGGCGCAGATGATTCCGCTCAGCGACCTGAGCCAGGGCTTTGCCATGGTGCTTGCCCAGCAGGCCGATGCAGTGGTGGCCAATCATCTGTTCGGTGACTATCACGCCGCCAACTACCGCCTGAGCGCAACACCGATCATGTTCCAGCCTGCACAGCTGTTCTACGCCACGCGCAAGGGCGCCAACGGCGAGCTGCTCAGCGCCATCGACCAGCACCTGCAAAATTGGCAGTCTGCGCCTGGCTCTATCTACTTTCAGGTGCTGCAGCGCTGGAGCGGAGCGCCTCAGCAGCGCAGCGTGCCCGTCCTGTTCTGGTGGGGCCTGGCGCTGCTCGCCGCACTGCTGGCGCTGGCCATTGGCGGCAGCCTGCTGTTACGCCGCCAGGTCGCGGACAAGACCCGACATCTCAAGACCAGCGAAGCACGCCTCAATACCATCCTCGACAGCGTCGAGGCGCATATCTACATCAAGGACCCGCAACTGCGTTATCAGTACGTCAATCGCAAGGTTTGCGAGCTGTTCGGACGCAGCGCCGAACAGGTCATCGGTCATAGCGACGCCGACTTCTTCGACAGTGACACGGCGCAAGCACTGGGCATCAACGACCGACGCGTACTGGCTGGCGAGCGCATCGAGAGCGAGGAAACCAACCGTGATCGCTACGGCCGTAACGAGCGCACCTACTTTTCGGTGAAGCTGCCGCTGCGTGCGGCCGATGGCAGCATCTACGCCCTGTGCGGTATTTCCACCGACATCACCGAGCACAAGAAGAACCTCGAACAGATCCATCAACTCGCCTATTACGACGCGCTTACCGGCCTGCCCAATCGCCGCCTGCTGCTCGAACACCTGCAGTTCGCCCTGGCCCGCAGCGCACGAAGTCGACGTGAGGGCGCGCTGCTGTTCATCGATCTGGACAATTTCAAGCAGCTCAATGACACCCTCGGCCACGACATGGGCGATCTGCTGCTGCAACAGGTCAGCGACCGCCTGCTCAATCAGGTGCGCCTCGAAGACAGCCTGTCGCGCCTCGGCGGCGACGAATTCGTATTGATCCTGGAGAACCTCGAACCTGAGCCTCAGGCTGCCATCGCCAGCATCGAGCAAGTCGCGGAAAAACTGCTGCGCGCTCTGGCCACCCCGTTCGAGCTGCCCGGCTATAGCCACAGCGGCAGCGCCAGCATCGGTGTCGCACTATTCTCGCAACCGCACGACAAGCCCGAGGAACTGCTCAAGCACGCTGACTTGGCCATGTATGAAGCCAAGGCTGCCGGGCGCAATACCCTGTGTTTCTTCGACCCGCGCATGCAGCAGGCACTGGCCGCCCGCGCCACCCTGGAGCACGAGCTGCGCCGCGCTCTTAGCGAGGCTCAGCTGCTTCTGCACTACCAGCCGCAGGTGGATGAACGGGGTGAGCTGCTCGGCGCCGAGGCGCTGGTGCGCTGGCAACACCCGCAGCGCGGTCTGGTACCGCCCGGCGAGTTCATCCCGCTGGCGGAAAGTACCGGGCTGATCCTGCCCATGGGTCGCTGGATCCTGCACACGGCCTGCCAGCAACTCGCTTCATGGGCCAATGACCCGCAGCGCGCCGAGCTGACCGTGGCGATCAACGTCAGCGCCCGCCAATTCCATCATCCGGACTTCGTCACCGACGTGCTCAGCGCGCTGCAGAAGACCGGAGCCAACCCGCACAAGCTGGAGCTGGAGCTGACCGAGAGCCAGCTGGTGCAGGACATCGAAGCGCTGATCAACAAGATGGGCCAGCTCAGAGCACGCGGCGTACGCTTCTCGCTGGACGACTTCGGCACCGGCTACTCATCGCTCAGCTACCTGAAACGCCTGCCACTCGACCAGTTGAAGATCGACCGCAGCTTCGTTCGCGACCTGCTCGAAAATGCCAGCGATACCGCCATCGTGCGGACCATTCTCGCCCTGGGGCAGGCGCTGGAGTTGCGCGTCATCGCCGAAGGCGTAGAGAGCCAGGCACAGCGCGATGCGCTGCTACGCCTGGGCTGTCGCCACTTCCAGGGCTACCTGTATGGCGTTCCGCAGCCGGCCGAACAGATCGGCGCCTATGGCCGAGCCACCCTCGACCTGCAGCAGGGCTCCGCCTGAAGGCTCAGGCGCGCACCGGCTCACGCAACGCCAGGCTGTCCACCAGACCGGCGGCGATGGCCATACCCACCAGCTCGGCCAGCGTCTCGGCCTGCATGCGCTTCATCACCCGTGAGCGATAGAGGTCGACGGTTTTCACGCTGATATCTAGCTGCTCGGCGACTTCACGGTTGGTGTAGCCGCGCACCAATGGCAACAGCACGTCACGCTCACGCGGGGTGAGTTGATCAAGCCGTGCCTGTACCTCGGCCAGACGCGGATCGCGCCGGGTTACAGGCTTACGGCGCTCCAGCGCCTGCTGCACGCTGTCGAGCAATAGTTGCTCGTTGTAGGGCTTCTCGATGAAATCCACCGCGCCGGCCTTGAACGCGCGCACGACGATGGGCACGTCGGCGTGACCGCTGACGAAAATTATCGGCAGGTCGATACCCCGTGCGCGCATCTCCTCCTGCACATTGAGCCCGCCCATACCCGGCATACGTACATCGAGCAGCACGCAGGCATTGGCCGCCGGGTCGCAGGCCTCGAGAAAGGCGCGACCGCTGGTGAACGGCACGCCCTTGAGGCCTACCGACTCCAGCAGCCAGAGGGTCGAGTCGAGCATGCCCTGGTCGTCATCGACCACGTAAACCAGTTGTTGCATCCCTGTGCTGCTCCTCTTGTTGTTATCCGTGACTTGGCCGCTCGTAGGGCGGACTCAGGAGCGCCAGCGAACAGTCCGCCGATTCGCGTCGCGCCACGAGTCCTGATCGCCGGCAAGCCGGCTCCTACAGATCAACCTAATCCTCTCTGCCCAACGGCAAACGACACTCCAGGCACAACCCGCCGCCCTCGGCCGGCAATGCGTCCAGCGACCCACCAAAACCTTCGACGATGCTGCGGCTCATGGACAGGCCAAGCCCCAGGCCGTCCGCCTTGCTGGTGTAGAACGGCGTGAACAGCTTACCCAGTTGCTCCTCGCTGACACCCGGCCCCTGGTCGATCACCCGGATCATCAGGCTGCCTTCGCGCTCCTGCGCTTGCAGACGAATCTGCGATGCGCTGCCCGGATGCTGATCGCGGTTGGCCTCGATGGCGTTGCGCAACAAGTTCAGCAGCACCTGTTCGAGCAGTACGCGGTCGGCGAATACCAGCGGCAGATTGTCCGGCAAGGCGTCGCTGACCGCCACCTGCGCCGCGCCCGCCTCCCAGTTGCACAGACGCACGGCCTCGCGCGCCACCTCGGCCAGATTGAGCGCCTGCATGCGCCGCTGGCCCTTGCGCAGGAAGGCGCGCAGGCGCTTGATCACTGCCGAGGCGTGGTTGGCATGTTCAGTGATGCGCGCCAGGCCCTGGGCCACCTTGTCGACAGCGGCAGGATCGCCGCCGACGCCCTGCAGGTAGCGCTGGCTGGCGCTGGCGTAGTTGACCACCGCCGCCAGCGGCTGGTTGATCTCGTGGGCGATGCCCGAGGCCAGCTCGCCCAGAGTGATCAGCCGCGTGGTGTGCGCCAGCTCGTCTTCCAGACGGCGCTTGTTGTCCTCGGCCTGGATGCGCGCGGTAATGTCGCGCGACACGCTGACCACCTCCACCACCGCACCGGTGTAGGTTTCGCGAATGGCGCGGCTGGCGGTCTCGAACCACAGGTAATGGCCGTCGCGATGACGAATGCGATAGCTCATGGTGTGGTAGCCATCCTGCTCCAGCGCCTCGCGCGCCTGCTTGGCCTGCTGCAACTGGTCCTGCGGATGCAGCAGGCCGTCGACCGCCAAGCCGCGCAGTTCTTCCGGCCAATAGCCTAGCAACGTCCAGCTTGCAGGCGTGGCGTCGAGGAACACGCCGTCCGGGGTGTGGCGGGAGATCAGGTCGGTGGTGTTCTCGGTGATCAGCCGGTACAGCCGCCGTGCCCGCGCCGCTTCGCGCTGCTCGCAAATCTCCTGGGTCGCTTCGCGGCAGCGCGCCAACACCCGCTGCTCTGCCACATCAGGAATGAAGCTCCAGATCAGGATGCGCTCGCCGTCCTGTGCCTCCACCGCTTCGATGGCGCGCGACTGCTGCAAGCAGGCGCGCACCAGCGGCAGATGATTGACCGGCAGCAGTTCACCGACCTGGGCCAGCGGGCGCTCGCCGAGCAGTTCTTGCAAAGCCTGGTTGAACTCCAGCGGCCGTGCACGCGCATCGAGCAGCAACGCCGGCTGCGGATCGGCCGATAGCAACGGCGCACTTCGACTCATACCACCAGCCAAACCGACCAGTTGCGCCAGCAACTCGCGTAGCCAGGGCAACCACTCCAGGCCGGCATCTTCGTCCACCTGCAGCAACAACAGACCGGCACCGCCCTCCTCCAGACTCAGCGCCAGCGCCTGCCCGTGATGAATCGCAGCGCGGCGCAGTCGCCCGGCCAACCAGCAGGGCAGTTGACGCACTGCTTCCAGGCTAAGGCAGGGCTGCGTCGTCAGCGCCTCGAACAGGGCCTGATCGCTGGCGGCCAGCGGATCGCCCTGGCCCGGCGGCAGGCGCGGGCCACCGTCGTCCTGGGCATAGGTGCGGCTGGCCGGCTGCCAGGTCAAGTACCAGGCCTGCCGTACCTGTGGGCAGCCAAGCACGGCGCGGCGCAGGGCCGCCGCCCGCTCGTTGAGTGACGGCGCTTCGCGCTGGATACGCAGCCAGGCCTGCAGCGGCACGGCCGCCTGATCGCTTGAAAGACTCATATAGTAATTATTCTATAAAACCTTGGTACAACTTCCATAAAAAACAGAAACAACCTATAAATTAACGCCAGCAAGCTTCGGTAATGCCTGCATCATTACCGGAATAACCAGAGCTAACAATCAGCCAAAGGTGTATCCGCCATGTCGATCTACGAGCAGGGCCTCGGCCGCGCCGCCGTCAATCACGTCGCCCTCAGCCCCCTGAGCTTCATCGAACGTACCGCGGCGGTATACCCGCACTATCCGGCGGTGGTGCATGGCTCGATTCGCCGCAACTGGGCCGAAACCTACGCGCGTTGCCGACGCCTGGCCTCGGCGCTGGCCGGCCGTGGCATCGGCCAGGGCGACACGGTAGCGGTGATGCTGCCGAACATCCCGGCCATGCTCGAAGCGCATTTCGGCGTGCCGATGATCGGCGCGGTGCTCAACACCCTAAACGTGCGCCTGGATGCCGAGGCCATCTCCTTCATGCTGCAGCATGGCGAGGCCAAGGTGGTGATCGCCGACCGCGAGTTCCATGACGTGATCCACGCCGCCATCGGCATGCTCGACCACCCGCCGCTGGTGATCGATGTCGACGACCCTGAGTACGGCGAAGGCCAGGCAGTCAGCGATCTGGACTACGAGGCCTTCCTCGCCGAGGGCGATCCGGAATTCGCCTGGCAGTGGCCGACGGACGAGTGGCAGGCCATCAGCCTCAACTACACCTCCGGCACCACCGGCAACCCCAAGGGCGTGGTCTACCACCACCGCGGCGCCTTCCTCAACGCCATGGGCAACCAGATGACCTGGGCCATGGGCAACCACCCGGTCTACCTGTGGACCCTGCCGATGTTCCACTGCAACGGCTGGTGCTATCCCTGGACGGTCACCGCCCTGGCTGGCGTACACGTGTTCCTGCGCCGCGTCGACCCGGCGAAGATCCTCACCCTGATCCGCGACGAGCAGGTCACCCACCTGTGCGGTGCACCTATCGTGCTCAACGCCTTGGTGAACATGCCGGCCGAGGCCAAGGCGGCCATCGATCACCCGGTCAAGGCCATGGTCGCCGGCGCCGCGCCGCCGGCCAAGGTGATCGGCGCAGTGGAGGAAATGGGCATCCATGTCACCCATGTGTACGGCCTTACCGAGGTCTACGGCCCGGTGACGCTGTGCGCCTGGCACGCGGAATGGGACGAACTGCCGCTGGAGGAGCGCGCCACCATCAAGGCGCGCCAGGGCGTGCGCTACCCGACCCTGGAAGGGGTGATGGTCGCCGACCCGAAGACCCTCGAGCCGGTACCGCGTGACGGCCAGACCATCGGCGAGATCTTCATGCGCGGCAACACCGTGATGAAGGGCTACCTGAAGAACCCCAGCGCCACCGCCGAGGCCTTCGAGGGCGGCTGGTTCCACACCGGCGACCTAGGCGTTTGCCACGCCGACGGCTACGTGGAAATCCGCGACCGGCTCAAGGACATCATCATCTCCGGCGGCGAGAACATCTCCACCATCGAGGTCGAAGGTGTGCTCTATCGCCACCCGGCGGTGCTGGAGGCGGCCGTGGTCGCCCGCCCGGACGAGAAATGGGGCGAGACGCCCTGCGCCTTCATCACTCTCAAGACCGGCCAGCAGGCCAGCGACGCCGAGATCATGGCCTTCTGCCGCGAGCACCTGGCCGGCTTCAAGGTGCCCAAGACAGTGGTCTTCGCCCAGTTGCCCAAGACCAGCACCGGCAAGATCCAGAAGTTCGTCCTGCGCGATATGGCCAAGGTCCTCTGATCACGTAGCCCGGATGCAATCCGGGGACAGCGATTCGGAATCCCCGGATTGCATCCGGGCTACGGCAAGACCGCACCGTTTGCACAACAACAAGAACCGGCCCAGGCGGCCGACGGAGAACCCTCATGCAAATCTTCAAGCGCCGTGACGGCGACGAACAACCGTACTGGCCCCTCGGCCCGTTCAAGCTGCGCCTGCCCTTCGTGCATTACCGCTGGGAAACCGCGGAGATGCTGCAGGCACTGATCATGTTCGTAGTCAGCCTGGCGATGATCCCGCTGCTGGAGAAATACCTCGGCCTGCCCTACGACGTGGCCCTGGCCTACGTGGTGGTGTGCGGCATCGGCTTCATGCTGCCGGCGCTGCTCGGCGTGCCGCTGGTGCCCGGCTGGATCACTCCCGGCATTCCGGTGGTGCTGCTGTTTCTCGGCGACTTCGAACCCGGCCCGCAGGCGATCCAGGCGCTGTTCGCCCTGCAGTTTCTGGTGTTCGTGATCTTCCTCTTCCTCGGCGTCACCCGCCTGGGCAGCGCCCTGGTGCGGCTGATCCCCAACTCGATGAAGGGCGGCATCATCATCGGCGCCGGCATCGCCGCGCTGATGGGCGAGATCAGCGCCGGCGGCCGCCTGGCCAACACGCCGATCTCCCTGGTTCTCGGCAGTCTGATCTGCCTGTACCTGATGTTCTCGGTGTCGTACAAGGGCCTGACCGAGCGCGTGCCGCTGGCGCGCAAGATCGTCAACTACGGCATGGTGCCGGGCATGCTGATCGCCATCTTCATCGGCATCGCCGTGGGCGAGTACAAGATGCCGGACGTGAAGTGGGGCATCACCGCGCCGGCCTTCGGCGAAATGTGGAACTACCTGCCGTTCAACGTTGGTTTCCCCAGCCTGGACGTGTTCATGCTGGCCGTACCCACCGCGGTGATCGCCTACGTGATCGCCTTCGGCGACATCATCGTCGGCCAGTCGCTGATGCAGCGCGCCGATGAACTGCGCACCGACGAGGTGATCGAAAACAACGTCGACCGCATTCACCTGGTGACCGCTATCCGCAACGCCCTGCACGCCTTCTTCGCGCCCTACCCGGGCCTGGCCGGCCCGTTGTGGACGGCCGTGGCGGCGACCATGGCCGAGCGCTACAAGTACGGGCGCAAGGCGATGGACTCGATCTACAGCGGCGCCGGCACCTTCTGGATCACCGGCTTCGCCGCGCTGTTCATGCTGCCGCTGGTCAGTTTCTTCCAGCCGGTGCTGCCGATCGCCCTGTCGCTGACGCTGATCCTCACCGGCTATATCTGCCTGATGGTCGGCTTCGAGCAACTGAACAACAACACCGAGCGCGGCATCGCCGGCACCATGGGTGTGGTGCTCGCTGTCTACGGCGCAGGCTGGGGCCTGGCCGCGGGCGCGGCGCTGTACATCCTGGTCGAACGCACCCATCTGCTTAAATTCACCAGCATCAAGGATAAGCCGCAAAGTCCGGCGGAAGCCGACTGACGGATTTCGTTCCACACGCGCCGCGCCTGTCGCGGCGCCACTGCTGTCGAGGTTGCACCATGCCCGAATTCAACGCCCCGCTGCGCGATATGCGCTTCGTCCTCCATGAAGTCTTCCAGGCGCCGAGCCTGTGGGCACGCCTGCCGGCCCTGGCGGAAACCGTCGATGCCGACACCGCCGACGCCATCCTCGAAGAAGCGGCCAAGGTCACCGGCACCCTGATCGCCCCGCTCAACCGCAGCGGCGACGAGGAAGGCGCGCAGTGGGAGGGTGGCAACGTGCGCACCCCGGCCGGTTTCCGCGAAGCCTACGCCACCTACACCGAAGGTGGCTGGGTGGGCCTGTCCGGCAACCCGAATTACGGCGGCATGGGCATGCCCAAGATGCTCGCCGTGGCCTTCGAGGAGATGCTCTACGCCGCCGGCTCCAGCTTCGCGCTGTACTCGGCGCTGAGTTCCGGCGCCTGCCTGGCCATCGACGCCCACGCCAGCGAAGACCTTAAAACCACCTACCTGCCGCCAATGTACGAAGGCCGATGGGCCGGCTCCATGTGCCTGACCGAGGCCCATGCCGGTACCGATCTGGGCATCATCCGCACCCGCGCCGAGCCGCAGGCCGACGGCAGCTACACGATCACCGGCAGCAAGATCTTCATTACCGGTGGAGAACAGGACCTGACCGAGAACATCATCCATCTGGTGCTGGCCAAGCTGCCGGACGCACCGGCCGGGCCGAAGGGCATCTCGCTGTTTCTGGTGCCCAAGGTGATGGTCAACGCCGATGGCAGCCTCGGTGCACGCAACGCCGTGAGTTGCGGCTCCATCGAGCACAAGATGGGTATCAAGGCATCAAGCACCTGCGTGATGAACTTCGACGGCGCCACCGGCTACCTGATCGGCGAGGTCAACAAAGGCCTGGCGGCTATGTTCACCATGATGAACTACGAGCGTCTGTCCATCGGCATCCAGGGCATTGGCTGCGCCGAGGCGTCCTACCAGTCGGCCGTCAGCTACGCCCGCGAGCGTATCCAGAGTCGTGCCGCCACTGGCCCGGTGAACCACGACAAGATCGCCGACCCGATCATCGTGCATGCCGACGTGCGCCGCATGCTGCTGACCATGAAGGCGCTGAACGAAGGTGGTCGTGCTTTCGCCTGCTACGTCGGCCAGCAGTTGGACCTGGCCAAGTACGCCGACGACACCAACGAGCGGCAGAACGCCGAGGCCCTGGTCGCCCTGCTGACACCGGTGGCCAAGGCCTTTTTCACCGACACCGGACTGGAAAGCTGCGTGCACGGCCAGCAGGTGTTCGGCGGCCACGGCTATATCCGTGAATGGGGTCAGGAGCAACTGGTGCGTGACGTACGCATCGCACAGATCTACGAAGGCACTAACGGCATCCAGGCGCTCGACCTGCTCGGGCGCAAGGTAGTGGCCAACGGCGGCGCCGCGCTGCGCCTGTTCGCCGGCGAGGTGCGCGACTTCGCCCATGCCCATGAATCGCCCTTCGGTGATCGCCTGGTGGAAGCGCTGGAACGCATGGAAGCGGTTAGCGGCTGGCTGCTGGAGCAGGCCAAGGCCGACCCCAACTCGGTGGGTGCCGCCTCGGTGGAGTACCTGCACCTGTTCGGCTACGTCGCCTACGCCTACATGTGGGCACGCATGGCTGCCGTGGCGCAGGGCAAGCAGGACGAAGACGAAGCCTTCTACGGCGGCAAGCTGGCCACCGCCGAGTTCTTCTTCGCCCGCCTGCTGCCGCGCACACTGAGCCTGGAGGCAAGCATTCGTGCCGGTAGCCAGCCGCTCTATGGCCTGGCTGCCGAGCAATTTTAAACGTAGGTCGGGTGCAACCCGCCACCGCCGATCCGGTGGTCCTACAAGGTTGAGCGTATTGCGCGGCGCTTCGGCGCCGCGCTTTTTTATTCGAGTCTCGGCTGGCCCCTGCCCAGCCGACCAGGAGTCCTTATGCATGAAGTCGTGATAGTCGCTGCCTGCCGTACCGCCATCGGCAGCTTCCAGGGTGCGTTGAGCTGCACGCCTGCACCGCAACTGGGCGCGGCGGTGATCCGCGAACTGCTGGCTCGTACCGGTGTTGAACCGGGGCAGATAGACGAGGTGATTCTCGGTCAGGTGCTCACCGCAGGCAGCGGGCAGAACCCGGCCCGGCAGAGCGTGCTGCTCGCCGGCCTGCCGCATACGGTGCCGGCCATGACCCTGAACAAGGTCTGCGGCTCCGGCCTCAAGGCGGTGATCCTCGGCGCCCAGGCCATTCGCGGCGGCGATGCCGAGATCATCATTGCCGGCGGCCAGGAGAACATGAGCCTGGCGCCTTACGTCATGCCCGGCGCCCGCAGCGGCCTGCGCATGGGCCATGCGCAATTGGTCGATACCATGATCCAGGACGGTCTGTGGGACGCATTCAATAACTACCACATGGGTATCACCGCCGAGAATCTGGCCGAGCAGTACGGCGTCACCCGCGCCGAGCAGGACGCCTTCGCCCTGCGTTCGCAGCAGCGCGCCCAGGCCGCCATCGAGTCCGGGCGTTTTGCCGGCGAGATCGTCCCGGTGGAAATCCCCCAGCGCGGCGCCGAACCGCTGCGATTTGCCCAGGATGGACAACCGCGCGCCGGCACCAGCCTGGACAGCCTGGGCAAGCTGCGCCCGGCGTTCAAGAATGACGGCACGGTGACCGCCGGCAATGCCTCGACACTCAACGACGGCGCCGCTGCCGTACTGCTGATGAGCGCCGAGAAGGCCGATGAACTGCAACTGCCGGTGCTGGCCCGTATCGCCGCCCACGCCAGCGCCGGGGTCGATCCGGCGGTGATGGGTATCGGCCCGGTATTCGCCAGCTGTAAGGCACTGGAACGCGCCGACTGGAGCCTGGAACAGCTCGACCTGATCGAGGCCAACGAAGCCTTCGCCGCCCAGGCCATCGCCGTCGGCCGCGAGCTGCATTGGGACAGCGCCAAGGTCAACGTCAACGGCGGTGCCATCGCCCTCGGCCACCCCATCGGCGCCTCCGGTTGCCGCATCCTGGTCAGCCTGATCCACGAGATGCAGCGACGCGACGCCCGCCGCGGCCTGGCGACCCTGTGCATCGGTGGCGGCCAGGGTGTGGCCCTGGCCATCGAACGCTGAAACAATCGCCGAGAACGGACAAGAACAAGAGAAACCCCATGCGAACCCTGACCACCCTGACCGGCAACAGCCAGAAACTCGATGGCGGCGCCATGTTCGGCAACGCGCCCAAGGCTCTCTGGCAACGCTGGATGCCAGCCGACGACCTCAATCGCATCGACCTCGGCTGCCGCGCCCTGCTGGTGCAGGAAGACGAGCGCAACATTCTTGTCGAGACCGGCATCGGCGCCTTCTTCAGCCCCGAGCTGAAACAGCGCTTTGGCGTACAGGAAAAACACCACGTGCTGCTCGACGAACTGGCGAAAGTCGGCCTGAGCGATGTCGACATCGATATCGTCGTGCTCACCCACCTGCACTTCGACCATGCCGGTGGCCTGCTCGCCGCCTGGCAGGACGGTCAGCCGGCGCGCCTGCTGTTTCCCAACGCGCGCTTCGTCACCGGTCGTCGCCAGTGGCAGCGCGCCTGCAATCCGCACGCCCGCGATAAAGCGTCCTATATCCCGGAGCTGCTCGATCTGCTGGAAAACAGCGGTCGCCTGCATTTGATCAAAGAAACCGAAAGCTGTGAGCTGCTCGGCCCCGACTGGCGCCTGCACTGGAGCGACGGCCACACGCCGGGCCAACTACTGCCGGAAGTGGTCATGCCGGGCGGGCCGGTGGTGTTTCCCGGCGACCTGATCCCTGGCGCGCCCTGGGTGCACCTGCCGATCACCATGGGCTACGACCGCTTCCCCGAAGGCCTGATCGAGGAAAAAGAGGCGCTGCTGGCCGACCTGGTCGGCCGCGGCGGCCGCCTGGTATTCACCCACGACCCCGACGTGGCCATGGGACGGGTGACGCGAGACGAAAAAGGTCGCTACGGGCTCGTTGAGGCGGTAAAAACAGCACATCTGCTGGCAAACTGACGCCATCAGGCCTTGACGTGCCGGTCATGCAGCGCGAGCATGGCCGCTTGTTTTTTCGCCGTGGTCACGACCACACCAGCACCCCAGGAAGGGGGCTGCGCTTGGCCAGCGAGAGACTGGCCGTCGTGCCGTGCCCACCTCGACAGCCCTGGGGGACCGTTTCATGAGCCTGGCCTCTGTACGCGCCTTCTTCGCCGCCAAGGCGCCCGATATCGCGATCATCGAACTGCAGTCCAGCACCGCCACCGTGGCGCTGGCTGCCGAAGCGCATGGTGTATCGCCGGGCCAGATCGCCAAGACCCTGGCCTTTCGCATCGCCGAACGCGACGTGCTGATCGTCGCCCGCGGCGACGCGCGTATCGACAACCGCAAGATGAAGGAATGCTTCGGTGCCAAATCGCGCATGCTCGATGCCCAGACCGTGGTCGAGCTGACCAGCCACCCGGTGGGCGGCGTCTGCCCATTCGGCCTGGCCACACCGCTCAGCGTCTATTGCGACCGCTCGCTGCTGGCCTTCGATGAAGTGCTGCCGGCCGCCGGCGCCACCCACAGCGCGGTGCGTATCGCCCCGCAGCGCATGGCCGAACTGGTCGATGCCGAGTGGATCGACGTGTGCCAGGAAGTGGAAACGGAAACCTGCTGAACGACGCTGCCAACGCCAATCCGCTAGGCCGCGCCGCGCGCACCAGCGCCTTTCCCGGATTGCATCCGGGCTACAACCCGCCGCTGACACCTAGGCTCACACCCAGCGCCGTGGCCAGCGAAAACGGCAAAAGCAGGGTATCGAGCAACGCACTGGCCGGCAGATCCAGCCCAGGATAACGCGGCGCCTCGGCGCCGAAACGATCCAGCGGGCAGCAGCCGCCATTGATCGTATACCAGTCCAGCCGCGTCCCGGCGTAAACCACTGGGGCATTGGGCTTGGCCGCGTCCAGAGTACGCACGGTGGCGCAGCCAGTCAGGCTCAGCGCCAGCAGCAGAGTGAGTGCCAAAGTCCGTCTCATCCGCGCTCGACCCTGATTTCCACCAGCTTGCCATCGAGAAAACGCAGGTAGCGATAGACGCCATTGCGAGGCCCATACACCCATTGCTCCACTGTCACGCCGCCACCCAGTGGACTGCTGGGTGGCGTCACCTCACGCTGATCGGGTTCACCGCATTTGCGCAGCACCTCGACGCTACGCTCGCCCTCGTAAACCAGAGCGGTACCGCAGCGCATGGAGGCCTCGGCCACCGGCAGCAACGACAACGTGAGGACGCTTCCCAACACACAGCGACTCACAATGGACATCAGCACTCTCCTTAGTCATCTGACACCAAATGATGCTCGCCCCAGCGCGGCAACATGTCCTGGGGGATATTCAGGCAATTGAGGATGCGCGCGACCACGAAGTCCACCAGATCATCCAGCGTCTGTGGCTGATGATAGAAGCCGGGCGATGCCGGCAGGATGGTCACGCCGAGGTTGGACAGCTTGAGCATGTTTTCCAGGTGGATACTCGAATACGGTGCCTCGCGCGGCACCAGGATCAACTGGCGGCGCTCCTTCAATGCCACATCGGCCGCGCGTTCGATCAGGTTGTTGCAGGCGCCGCTGGCGATGGCCGACAAGGTGCCGGTGCTGCACGGCACCACCACCATGGCCGTCGGGGCGCCGGAGCCGGAGGCGGCTGGCGCCATCCAGTCTTCCTTGCCGTAGACGCGAATTTGCCCCGGCGCCGCGCCGGTGTACTCGGTCAGGAACTGGGCCATGGACTGCGGTTTGGCCGGTAGCGCCACGTCGGTTTCGGTGGCCATCACCAGTTGCGCGGCCTTGGAGATCAGGAAGTGCACCTCGCGATCTTCCTGTACCAGGCAGTCGAGCAGGCGCAGGCCGTATTGCGCGCCGGAGGCGCCGGTCATCGCCAGGGTTATTCTCTCAGGGCCAGACATTCATCCCTCCAGAGCTGCTGCCAGCTTGCCATGCAGGCCGCCGAAGCCGCCGTTGCTCATGATCACCACCTGGGTGCCGGGGCGCACCAGGGCCTTCACGCCATCGATGATCGACTCCAGCGAGTCGCACACGCGCGTCGGGTTGCGCGCCTGCGCCACGGTGGCGGCCAGGTCCCAACCGAGATTGGGCGGCGCGTACCAGAACACCGCATCGGCCTGCTCGGCGGACTCGGCCAGGCCATCGCGATGGGCGCCGAGCTTCATCGAGTTGGAGCGCGGCTCGATCACCGCGATCACCTGGGTGTCGTCGCCGACACGCTTACGCAAGCCATCCAGGGTGGTGGCGATGGCCGTGGGGTGGTGGGCGAAGTCGTCAAAGACGGTCACACCCGCCACCTCGGCGACCTTCTCCATGCGTCGCTTGGCGTTGATGAACTGGCCCAGCGCCTCGATGCCCAGCGCTGGCACCACGCCGACATGGCGCGCCGCCGCGAGCACGGCCAGGGCGTTGGCGACGTTATGCTGACCGGTCAGGTTCCACTGCACGGTGCCCTCGACCTTGCCGTCGAAACTCACCTCGAAGCGCGAGCCATCGGCGCTGAGCAGACGCGCCTGCCACTGGCCACCTTCACCGGTGGTCTGCACCGGCGTCCAGCACCCCATCTCGATCACTCGCGCCAGCGCGGTTTCGCTGGCCGGATGGATGACCAGACCTTCGCTGGGGATGATTCGTACCAGGTGATGAAACTGCCGCTCGATCGCCGCAAGATCCGGGAATATGTCCGCGTGATCGAACTCCAGGTTATTCAGAATCGCTGTACGCGGGCGGTAGTGGATGAACTTGCTGCGTTTGTCGAAGAAGGCGCTGTCGTACTCGTCGGCCTCGACCACGAAGAACGGCGTGCCGCCCAGGCGCGCGGAAATACCGAAATTCTGCGGCACGCCGCCGATCAGAAAGCCCGGGCTCATACCGGCATGTTCCAGCACCCAGGCCAGCATGCTGGAACTGCTGGTCTTGCCGTGGGTACCGGCCACCGCCAACACCCAACGCCCCTGCAGCACGTGATCGGCCAGCCACTGCGGGCCGGAAACGTAGGGCAACCCCTTGTTCAGCACGTATTCCACCGCCGGGTTGCCACGGCTCATGGCATTGCCCACCACCACCAGATCCGGCGCCGGCTGCAGGTGCGCCGGGTCAAAACCCTGCATTAGCTCGATGCCCTGGGCTTCCAACTGAGTGCTCATGGGCGGGTAAACGTTGGCATCGGAGCCGGTGACGCGATGGCCGAGCTCTTTGGCCAGAACAGCCAGCGACCCCATGAAAGTGCCGCAGATGCCGAGAATATGGATGTGCATTGATGACCTCTGAACGCGCCCTGTTCATAGGGCTTAAAGCGATGGCGGCAGGTTAGCACAGCACCCGCCAGGCGACTGCTGCGCCCAGTTCAGACAGATGCACCAATACCAAGTTGCTCCGCAGCCAGAAAATCAAACGCTTGCTTTGATTGCGCTTTCAACTGGCTTTGAGGCAGCATCGACTGACCCGCTGGCACAACAGCTGCATCGCCACTCCTGCCCCATTACAGAGAGAAGCCGAGGCCCACCATGCGCATCGTCCAAGCCACCCTGGAGCACCTGGACCTGTTGACCCCGCTGTTCGTCAAATACCGTGAGTTCTATAACGAGCTGCCCTACCCAGAGTCGTCACGCAAGTTCCTCGAGAAGCGCCTGCGCCGCAAGGAGTCGGTGATCTACCTGGCCCTGGCCGACGATGAAGACAAGCTGCTCGGCTTCTGCCAGCTTTACCCCAGCTATTCCTCGCTTTCGCTCAAGCGTGTGTGGATTCTCAACGACATCTACGTCGCCGAGGATGCTCGCCGCCAACTGGTTGCCGACCGCCTGCTGCACACCGCCAAGCAGATGGCCAAGGAAACCCACGCCGTGCGCATGCGCGTGGCCACCAGCCGCGACAACGAGGTGGCGCAGAAGGTCTACGAGTCCATCGGCTTCGTCGAGGACGAGCAGTTCAAGAACTACGTGCTGCCGATCAATTCCGATTGATCGACTCGCAGGCGCAGCGGCTGCCCGTCAGCCACCAAGACTGAGCAGCAGCCCCAGCAGCAATGGCAACGTGACCAGGCCCAGCGCAGCCAGGCGTGCCGGCTGCATTGGCACACGCCGCAGCGCCTGACTGCGACGCGCCTGCAAGGGCTGCTGCAATGCCAGCTGAAACTCCGACAGCGCCTCGAAACGTGCATGTGGCTGTGGCGCCAGGGCCCGGGCGAGCACGCCGTCCCAGCCTTGTGGCACATGCCCGGTAAAGGTCGCCAGCGGCACATAGCAGTGTCCGGGCCTGACGTCGCTGCGCGCCGCCTCCGGCCATTGCCCACTCATAAGCCAATAGACCAGCGCCGCCAGGGCAAACTGATCGGCACGACCATCCAGCGCACGGCCGCTGCGCAGTTCCGGCGCCAGCGGTACAGCCTGTTCAGGTACTGGTTGACGTGCAACACCGGGCAGGATCGCAGCTGCGCCAGGCAGAAACAGCACCCTCCCGTCATCACCGAGCAGAATCTGCCTGGGGTTCAGCCACAGCCCCTGCATGCCACGGCGCTGCAACGAACGCACGGCGGCTATCAGTTGCGTCACCACCCCCATCAGCGTCTGTGTATCCGGTGCACCATGGGCGGCCACCCAATCGAACAGATTGCGCATGCCGCGGGGCGGCTTGGCCAGGACCAGATACGCGTGACTACGCGTCTGATACGGCGACAACACCTGCGGCAACGCCTGCTGCGGACTGCGCCGCAACGCCCACTCGCGCTGCCAGAAGGCTTCGCCTGCGTCTTCCTCGGCGAACCAGAGCACGGCTTCCCGCCCGGACTCATCACGCCCGACATACAGCCGCCCGGGCGGTCCATAAGGACATTGACGCAACAGCGTCCAACCATCGAGCTGCTGGCCGCAGGCGATCTGCGCCAGCGCCGGGCGCGGCGCAGCGGACGGCGCCGGCGTCAGGCACTGGGTTTCCCACACGCCGAGCAGCACTGCAGCGCCGGGGGCCTGCAGCAGCGGCTGCAACCGCTCGCCCAAGGTCCCCTCTGCCTGGGTGCATAGCCCGTGCAAATCACTCACATCGAGCAGCGGTTGCGGCGCCAGCAGCAGATGCTCGCCACGGCTGGGCAGCAGGCTGTGCTGAACCAGCGCCAGCTCGGCCTGGGCGCCGAGAGCCTGCCCCTCACGACCTGCCAGGATCTGCAAGGTACCTGTGTGCGCACGCGCCAGGCCGACACTGCCCGCCTGCAGAAACTGCAACTCATCGCCCTGCATCAGCAGCACACCGGCGTGCAAGTCGGCGACACCCTGCCCAGCCTGCTGCCGGCGAAACAGCTGGAGATTCAGTGCAGCCAGCACCTGCCGCGCCGCCTGGGTTTCACTCCAGCCCTCAGGCGTACAGCGAAAATCGGCGAACAGGGCGTCGAGATGACGCTCCAGACTTTGCACCACATCGGGGCAGTGGCGCGCCCAAAGCAACATGACCAGCAGCAACGGCGGACGCTGCTGGCGACCGGCCAGCCACATTGCCCGAGCCCGCGCGGCCTGGTGCGGCAAGTCCAGTCCGGTGCCGGACGCCAGCGTGATTCCAGGGTGTTCCAGCAGTTGCAACGCCATGCTCAGCCCTCCTGCTGCAGCGAAGCTGCAAGAGGCTTTGCAGCCTTTATGCCGACTTGTGGCGAGCGCCTGGCGCCCTTATGGTGGCCGGGTCTTCTCAACGAGCCCGCATGCATGTGGTCCTTCAAGGCCTGGCGCCGTCGTCGCACCCTCGAAAACAACCCTGTCGATCCCGCCCACTGGGCCGAAGTACGCAGACGCCTGCCGATTCTCGATGGCCTCGACGAGCGCGAAGAGCAGCAGTTGCGCGAGCGCGCCGTGCTGTTTCTGCATGACAAGCACCTGACCGCCCTACCAGGGCTGGCGCTCGGCCCGGTCGAGCACCTGCTACTGGCCGCCCAGGCGCAGTTGCCACTGCTGCACCTGGGCGATCTGGACTGGTACAGGGGTTTTCACGAAATCGTCCTCTACCCGGATGACTTCGTGAGCCCACAGCGCCACCGCGACGCCAGCGGTATCGAACACGAATGGGACGACGCGCGCAGCGGCGAGGCCTGGCAGCAAGGCCCGGTGATCCTCGCCTGGCCGGGCGTCGAAACCAGCGGAGGCTGGGAAGGCTACAACCTGGTGATCCACGAACTGGCGCACAAGCTGGACATGCTCGAAGGCGGCGCCAATGGCCTGCCGCCGCTGCACCGCGACATGCGTGTGCAGGACTGGGCCAAGGCCATGCAGAGCGCCTATGACGCACTGAACGCCGAGCTGGACGCCAATCCCGAGGCGGAAACCGCCATCGACCCTTATGCCGCCGAAGACCCGGCGGAATTCTTCGCGGTGACCAGCGAATACTTCTTCACTGCACCGGATCTGCTGGCGGACGCCTTCCCGGACGTCTACCAGCAACTGGCCCTGTTCTACCGCCAGGACAGCCTGGCGCGATTGCGACGTTTGCAGGCGGAACACCCCGACTACAAGGCGGTCGAAAACGCGACCAATGGCTGAGTAGGCTGCCGTAGTAACGCATTGCGAATACGCCTATAATGCGCCCCACTTTTTTGGCCCTCCCTGGGAGTTTCCCCCATGAGCTACAGCAAGATCCCGGCTGGTAAAGACCTGCCGAACGACATCTACGTTGCCATCGAAATCCCGGCCAACCACGCGCCGATCAAATACGAAATCGACCACGACACCGATTGCCTGATGGTCGATCGTTTCATGGCCACCCCGATGTTCTATCCGGCCAACTACGGCTTCATCCCGCACACCCTGGCTGACGACGGCGACCCCCTCGACGTGCTGGTCGTGACCCCTTATCCGGTCGCGCCGGGTTCGGTGATCCGCGCCCGTCCGGTCGGCGTACTGCACATGAGCGACGAAGCGGGCGGCGACGCCAAGCTGGTTGCCGTTCCGCACGACAAGCTGACCGTTCTGTACAAGGACGTTCAGGAATACACCGACCTGCCCGCGCTGTTGATCGAGCAGATCAAGCACTTCTTCGAGAACTACAAGGATCTGGAGAAGGGCAAGTGGGTCAAGGTAGAAGGCTGGGGCGGCGCTGAAGAAGCCCGCGGCCTGATCAACAAGGCAGTCGCGGCTTACCAAAAATAAGCCCTGACCACCTCCGAAAAGCCGGCCACAAGCCGGCTTTTTTATTGCCTTTCGCCAGGCAATCGGTACACATTCGTTACACCCAGGCAAAACGGCGACACGCCGGTGTGCTGTAATCGATGAGCAAAACTGACCTGCCAGGCCCAATGGACATGATCAACCTGACCGTACGCAATCGAATCATTGTCAGCTTCCTGCTGATCATCGCCATTCTGGTTCTGCTGGCTGGCGCCTCCTATGCTCGCCTGGTGCAGATCGAGAACGAGGCCAATGGCATCCGCAATGAGTCTATCCCGGGCCTGTATTACCCGAGCAAGGCACAGGAGCTCTGGTCCCGTCACATGCTCGACACCCGCCGCCTGCTGTTACGTGCCGTCGATGAAGACGTTGCCACCCTGCTCAACAACTACCGCGACCAGTTCGCCACGCTGGAGCAGGCGATCGATGAGGAATTCGGCCGCTACCAGAGCGCCACGGCGGACGCTCAGGAACTCGCGCTGGCCGAGCAATTCCGTCAGGTGCAACGTCAGTATCTGAACCGCCACGGGCAGTTGCTCGACAGTTTGCCGAGCATCGAACTCAAGCAGGCTCGTCAGTTCAGTGCCGAACGCGTGTTTCCCGACTGGGAAAAAGGCGAGAGCCTGCTGAGCGAGTTGATCGAGATGAATCGCAGTCAGGCCGATGCCGCTGCGCACGAAATTCGTAGCGCGGTACGCATCATGGAGGCAGGCTTGCTGGTCGCCATCCTGCTGGCCATCCTTGTCTCCGCCGTATGCGGCTGGCTGCTGATGAACGCCATCACCACACCGGTGAACCGCATCGTCAGCACCCTCAAATCCCTGGAAAGCGGCGACCTGTCGGTGAAGCTCGACCTGCACCGCCGCGACGAATTCAACGCCATCGAGCTGGGCTTCAACAGCATGGTCGGCGAGCTCAAGAACCTGGTCGGCAACGCCCAGCGCTCGGCGGTGCAGATGACCACCTCGGTCACCGAGATCGCCGCCACCTCGCGCCAGCAGCAGGCCACGGCCACCGAGACCGCCGCCACCACCACTGAAATCGGTGCCACTTCACGGGAGATCGCCGCTACTTCGCGCGATCTGGTCCGCACCATGGGCGAGGTATCGGACAACGCCGAGCAAACCTCTATTCTCGCCGGCACCGGCCAGCTGGGCCTGGCCCGCATGGAAGAGATCATGCATCAGGTGATGGGCGCGGCCGACGTGGTCAACGGCAAGCTGTCGATCCTCAACGAGAAGGCCGGCAACATCACCCAGGTGGTTACCACCATCGTCAAGGTGGCGGATCAGACCAACCTGCTGTCACTCAACGCCGCCATCGAGGCGGAAAAAGCCGGCGAATATGGCAAGGGCTTCGCCGTGGTAGCCGTGGAAGTGCGTCGCCTGGCCGACCAGACCGCCGTGGCCACCTATGACATCGAGCAGATGGTGCGCGAGATCCAGTCCGCGGTATCGGCCGGCGTGATGGGCATGGACAAGTTCTCCGAGGAAGTGCGCCGCGGCATCGGCGAGATGGCGCAGATGGGCGACCAGCTCAGTCAGATCATCCAGCAGGTGCAGGCCCTGGCGCCGCGCATCCAGATGGTCAACGAAGGCATGCAGGCGCAGTCCACTGGCGCCGAACAGATCAACCAGGCGCTGGTGCAGCTCGGCGAAGCCAGCAGTCAGACCGTCGATTCGCTGCGCCAGGCTGGCGCCGCCATCGATGAACTCAACCAGGTGGCCAACAACCTGCGCGTTGGCGTCAGCCGCTTCAAGGTCTGAACATGCCGGCTTCCAGCAAAGCAGCAGCCGGCGAACTGCACCTGCAGTTTCAGCTCGGTGACGATCGCTACGCTCTGCCCGCCAGTCAGGTGGTCGAAGTGCTGCCGCTGCGCCGCCTGAAACAGGTGCCCGAAGCACCGCAGTGGGTGGCCGGGCTGTTCGAGCATCGCGGCCGGGTGATCCCGGTGATCGATCTCAGCCGCCGTGTGCTGGGTCGCCCGGCCCTGCCCCGCAGCAGTACGCGGCTGGTGCTGGTGCGCTTCGACATGCAACAGGGTGAGCAAACGCCGGTGCTCGGGCTGATTCTGGAGCAGGCCACCGACACCCTGCGCCTGCCAAGTGAGACGTTCAAGGCCAGCGGCCTGGAAGCCGGCCAGGCGGATTACCTCGGGCCGCTGCAGCGCGATGCCCGCGGCATGATCCAGCGCATCGAGGTCGCCGGGCTGCTCGACGACGAGGTACGCGCCCTGCTGTTCCAACCTGCGGAACAGGGCTGACGGTATGATCGAACATATCGAGCGCCTGCTGAAAAGCCGCATCGGCCTGGAAGCCGAATCGGTCGGCCGCACGGTGATCGAACGCGCCGTCCGTCAGCGCATGAGCGCCCTCGGCCAGCAGAACCTGGAAGGCTACTGGACCACTCTCGGTGGTTCGTCGCGCGAGCAGCAGGCGCTGGTGGAAGCCGTGGTGGTACCGGAAACCTGGTTCTTCCGCTACCCGGAATCGTTCAACACACTGGCCAGTCTGGCCCAGGAACGCCACGCTCAACTGCACGGCGGCCGGCCGCTGCGCCTGATCAGCCTGCCCTGCTCCAGCGGTGAAGAGCCCTACTCCATCGCCATGACCTTGCTCGATGCCGGCTTTTCCGCCGAACAGTTTCAGATCGAGGCGCTGGACGTTAGCGACAAGGTGCTGGAACAGGCACGCAAGGGCCTCTACGGGCGCAACTCGTTCCGCGGCGATGCCCTGGCCTTTCGCGACCGTTTCTTCCATGAGCAGGACGCCGGAGGCTTTCTCCTCGACGAGCGGGTGCGCGCCTGCGTCAGGCTGCGTACCGGCAACCTGCTCGACCCCAGCCTGTTCGCCGGCGAGCCCAGCTACGACTTCATCTTCTGCCGCAACCTGCTGATCTACTTCGACCGCCCGACCCAGGTGCGCGTGCTGGAACTGCTCAAGCGCCAGTTGCAGGAAGGCGGCACGCTGTTCATCGGCCCGGCCGAGGCTAGCCTGGCCAGCCAGAACGGTCTGCAGGCGCTGGGCCGCCAGCAGACCTTTGCCTTTCGCCTGGCCCCGGCCCAACCGGTGATAAGCGTGCCGACGCGGGCACCCGCCAGCCGCCCGCGCCCAGCCGCGGTCATACCAACGCGCGCCATCCAGCCGAGCAGGCCACGCCCCGCAAGCAGAACGCCGAGCGCTGCGGCGCCACAGATGCAGGCAGTGGATATCTGGAGCGAAGTCGCCAACCTGGCCAACGCCGGCCGTATCGACGAGGCGCGCCAGCGCAGCGAGCAGCATTTGCAACAGAACGGCCCCAGCGCCGCAGCTTATTACTGGCTGGGCCTGCTCTGCGATGCGGCAGGTCAGGGTGACCAGGCCTGCGCCTACTACCGCAAGGCGATCTATCTCGAACCGCAGCACCGCGAGGCGCTCACCCACCTGGCCGCACATCTGGAAGCGCAAGGCGACCAGAGCGGTGCCCAGCGCCTGTATCGCCGTGCGCAGAACCCCGAGGTAGGCGAACGTGACTGATCAGGACCTGCTGCACAGCCAGGCTACCGTGGACGATTGCTGGAATCGTATCGGCGTATTTGGCGACAAGAGCTGCCCGCAGCTGGAGCGACATATTCACTGTCGCAACTGCGAGGTTTACGGCGCAGCGGCCATCGCCCTGCTCGACCGCTATGGCAGCGCCCTGGAGCGTGGCGATGACGACTACGGCCAAGGCGAGACCGAGCAGGCGCAGGGCGCACAACGCTCACTGCTGATCTTCCGCCTTGGTGAACAATGGCTGGCCATCGCCACGCGCTGCCTGGCCGAGGTGATGCCGGTCTCGCCGATCCACGTACTGCCACACCGCAACAGCCATGGCCTGCTGGGCGTGACCAACGTACGCGGCACCCTGGTCGCCTGCCTGTCGCTGGCCGAATTGCTCGGCCTCGACACGCAGCAGGATGCGCGCCGTGGCGAGCGCCGGGTGATCCCGCGCATGCTGATTCTGGAAAGCGACAGCGGCCCGCTGGTGACGCCGGTGGATGAGGTCAGCGGCATCCAGCGCATCCCTGTGGCACGCATCAGCAGCGTCAAACATGACGACAAGCGCGCCATCAGCCGTTTCACTGCGGGCGTCCTGCAATGGCAGGAACAGAGCATTACCCTGCTCGACGACGAACAGTTGCTGCAAACCATGATCGGGAGCCTCGCGTGACACCGGACCAGATAAGGGATGCATCGCTGCTCGACCTGTTCCGGCTGGAGGCCGAGGCGCAGAAGCAGGTGCTCGACACCGGCCTGCTGATTCTCGAGCGCGATCCGGCCAACGCCAGTCAACTGGAAGCCTGCATGCGCGCCGCGCACTCGCTCAAGGGCGCAGCGCGCATCGTTGGCCTGGACCATGGCGTGCAGGTCGCCCACGCCATGGAGGACCTGCTGGTCGCCGCCCAGGAAGGCCTGCTACGGCTGCTGCCCGATCATATCGACGCCCTGCTGCAAGGCTCCGACCTGCTCCTGCGCATCGGTCAGGCGCAGCAGGACGCCGAGCTGGAAGCGCGGGTGGAAACCGTCACCACACGCCTGCAGGTACTGCTTGGCAACGCCGTGCCGGCACTGCGCGTGCAACCTGGCGACAGCACCGCGTTTGCCGCCGAAGCCAAACCGGCCAGCCAGCTCGAAACGCCCACGGCAACCAGCCCACAACCAGCCGAACCGGTGGCCGACGAGCGCATCAGTCGCGTATTGCGGGTGTCGGCCGAGCGCTTCGATCACCTGATCGACCTGTCCGGCAAATCGCTGGTGGAGTTCCAGCGTACCAAGCCGCTGAACGATTCTCTGCATCGCCTCAAGCGCCAGCAGGAGTCGGCTCGGCGCACGCTGGAGACATTGCGCGAGCAGTTGCTCGGCACCGACCTGGACGCCACCGCGCAGGCGCTGTTTACCGAGAGCCGCAACCTGCTGATCGAATGCCAGCAACAACTTCAGGCCCATCAGGAGCTGTTCGACGACTTCGTCTGGTATGGCGGGCAACGCACGCAGCAGCTCTACGACCTGGCCCTGGCCTCGCGCATGCGCCCGTTCGCCGATGTACTGACCGGGCACACGCGCATGCTGCGCGACCTTGGCCGCTCGCTGGGCAAACAGGTACGTCTGGAGATCGAGGGCGACAACACCCAGGTCGACCGCGATGTACTGGAGCGCCTGGAAGCACCACTGACGCACCTGCTGCGCAACGCCGTCGACCACGGCATCGAGCCACCGGCGCTGCGCGCACGCAAGGGCAAGCCGGACGAAGGCGTGGTGCAGCTGCGCGCCCGTCATCATGCCGGCATGCTGGTGCTGGAAGTCAGCGACGACGGCGCTGGTATCGACCTCGAGCGCGTCGCCCAGGCAGTGATCAAACGTCGTTTCGCCAGCGCCGAGCAGGTCGAGCAGATGACCGAGGAAGAGCTGCTGGCCTTCCTCTTCCTGCCTGGTTTCAGCATGAGCCAGCAGGTCACCGAAGTCTCCGGTCGCGGTGTTGGCCTCGACGTGGTGCAACACGAGATTCGCCGCATGCGCGGCAACGTACGCCTGCTGCAGCGCCCGGATCAGGGCTGCCTGTTTCACCTCGAACTGCCGCTGACCCTGTCGGTGGTACGCGCCCTGGTGGTGACCATCGGCGGCGAGGCCTATGCCTTCCCGCTGGCACAGATCGAACGCATGCTGCGCCTGCCGCGCAGCGCCATCGTCCAACTCGAGGGGCGCCAGCACTTCTGGCTGGAGGACGAACACGTCGGCCTGATCTCCGCCGCACAGCTGCTGCAATGCGATGAGAAACAGGGCGACGATGACAGCATCCCCATCGTGCTGATTCGCGACCGCGAGCAATATCACGGTCTGGCAGTCGAAGCCTTCCTCGGCGAATTCACCCTGGTGCTGATGCCGCTCGATGGGCGCCTGGGCAAGGTGCGCGATGTCGCGGCCGGCGCGCTGCTGCACGACGGCACGCCAGTGCTGATCCTGGATGTCGATGACCTGCTCAACTCGGTGGGTAAATTGCTCGGCACCGGTCACCTGGAGCGCGTCGACCATGCCAGCCATGCGCGCCAGGCGGTCAGCAAGCGTGTGCTGGTGGTGGATGACTCGCTTACCGTGCGCGAGCTGGAGCGCAAGCTGCTGCTCAGCCGTGGCTATCAGGTGTCGGTCGCCGTGGATGGCATGGACGGCTGGAACGCCCTGCGCGCCGAGACCTTCGACCTGCTGATCACCGATATCGACATGCCGCGCATGGACGGCATCGAACTGGTCACGCAAGTGCGCCAGGACCCACGCCTGCGCTCGCTGCCGGTGATGGTGGTGTCGTACAAGGATCGCGAAGAGGATCGCCGCCGCGGCCTGGAGGCCGGCGCCGATTATTACCTGGCCAAGGCCAGCTTCCATGACGAAGCGCTGCTGGACGCCGTACAAACCCTGATAGGTGAGGCCCGCGAATGAGGATCGCCATTGCCAACGACATGCCCCTGGCAGTCGAAGCCCTGCGCCGCGCCTTGGCGGCAGAGCCCGAGTACCAGTTGATCTGGGTCGCCAGCAACGGCGAAGAGGCGGTCAGCCGCTGCCGCGACGACCTGCCCGACCTGCTGCTGATGGACATGCTCATGCCCGGTATGGACGGCGTGGAAGCGACCCGGCGAATCATGCACGACACGCCCTGCGCCATTCTCATCGTCACCTCGGATGTCGAACGCAACATGTCGCGGGTGTTCGACGCCATGGGTGCCGGTGCGCTGGATGTGGTCGCTGCCCCCTCGCTTGGCCCACAACAGGTGCTCGATGCCGCGACGGTAAGGCGCAAGATCCACAACATCGGCTGGATGATCGGTCACAAGACCTCGCGCTCGGTCAAACCGACGCCGGTGCGCAGCACTGAGAACCGCGGCAAGCGCCTGGTGGCCATCGGCGCATCGGCCGGCGGCCCGGCTTCGCTGGTGGAGTTGCTGCGGCAGATACCGCCGGATTTTCCCGCCAGCATCGTGCTGGTGCAGCATGTCGACGAAGTCTTCGCGGCCGGCATGGCCCAGTGGCTCGGCAGCGAATCGCACATGCCGGTGCGCCTGGCGCGGGAAGGCGAAGTACTGCAACCGGCCACTGTGCTCCTGGCCGGCACCAACAACCACCTGTACCTGGCGCCGGAGGGGCACCTGGTGTACCGACGCGAGCCGGCCGATCAGGTCTACCGGCCCTCTATCGATGTATTCTTCGAGAGCGTGGCCACCTACTGGCGAGGTGATGCAATTGGCGTGCTGCTGACGGGTATGGGGCGCGATGGCGCCAGGGGCCTGAAGCTGATGCGCGAACGCGGCTTTCATACCATCGCCCAGGACCAGGCCAGCAGCGCCGTCTACGGTATGCCCAAGGCCGCTGTGGCTTTGGGCGCCGCAGCAGAAGTGCTGCCTCTGGACAGAATTGCGGCGCGCCTGCTCGAGCGCCTGGGCTGAGAACGCCAACCCGCGGCCAAAGCAGCCGCGTAACCTACGACAACAAGGCGGAGACGCATTTATGCAACGGCCTCAAGGGAATTCCAATCATCATCACGGCTTGCCCGACTACTCGATGATGGTGCTGCTGGTCGACGACCAGGCCATGATCGGTGAAGCCGTGCGGCGGGCGCTGAGCGAAGAGAGCGACATCGACTTCCACTTCTGCTCCGACCCGCACCAGGCGCTGAGCGTGGCCCAGCAGATCAAGCCGACGGTGATCCTGCAGGACCTGATCATGCCCGGCGTCGATGGCCTCGAGCTGCTCGCCCAGTACCGGGCGGCGCCCGGCCTGCGCGATGTGCCGATCATCGTGCTGTCGACCAAGGAAGATCCCAAGGTCAAGAGCGCCGCCTTCACCGCCGGCGCCAACGATTACCTGGTCAAGCTGCCGGACGTGATCGAGTTGCTCGCGCGCATTCGCTACCACTCGCGCTCCTATCTGACCATGCTGCAGCGCGACGAAGCCTACCGCGCCCTGCGCGAAAGCCAGCAACAATTGCTCGATACCAACCTGGTGCTGCAGCGCCTGATCAAGTCCGATGGCCTCACCGGCCTGGCCAACCGCCGCTACTTCGACGAATACCTGGAGATCGAATGGAGCCGTGCCCTGCGCGATCAGAGCGAGCTGTCGCTGCTGATGATCGACGTCGACTACTTCAAGGCCTATAACGACCAGCATGGCCACGTCGCTGGCGATGAAGTGTTGCGCCGCGTCGGTGAATCGCTGCGCGGCAGTTGCACGCGCGCCTCTGATCTGGCCGCACGCTACGGCGGCGAAGAATTTGCCGTGATCATGCCCGGCACTGCCGCCGGCGGCGCGCGCCTGCAGGCAGAAAAGATCCGCCGTGCAGTGGAAGCGATGAATATCCCTCACGATATACCCAAGCCTGGCTCACCAATCAGCGTAAGCATCGGTATCGCCACCATCCGGCCCTCCGTGGAGCATGACCCGCTGAGCCTGGTGATCAAGGCCGATGAAGGCCTGTACCTGGCCAAGCACAGCGGCCGCAACCAGGTGGCGCAGGCGGGCGAAAGCAGCTAGCTGCCGGGCGATAATCGCCCACTTTGCGAACATCCTTCGGCCGCGCCGAAATCCTCCGCAACCCGCGATTTTACTGGGCCTGACGCCCCACTCGAGGGCGTCTGGCTTTTTCTTGCGCGCTTACCCAGCGACCACTGAATTGACTGAATTAACCAGTTAGTACATTTTTCCTGCAGTCACGTCACAACAACAAGAGATACCCCATGACGCCCTGCATTCTTGTACTCAACGGCCCCAATCTGAACCTGCTCGGAACCCGCGAACCGGCCACTTATGGCCATGAAACCCTCGCCGACATTTCCCGGCTTTGCGCCGATACTGCCGCCGAACACGGCTTGAAGATCGAGTTTCGCCAGACCAACCATGAAGGTGAACTGCTCGACTGGATTCATGCCGCGCGCGGGCGCTGCGCCGGCATCCTGATCAATCCGGCCGCCTGGACCCATACCTCGGTGGCCATCCGCGATGCCCTGGTGGCCAGCGAACTGCCGATCATCGAGGTGCACCTGTCCAACGTGCACAAGCGTGAGCCGTTCCGTCATCACTCCTTCGTCTCGCCGATCGCCGTCGGTGTCATTTGTGGGCTCGGCAGTCAGGGTTACCGACTGGGCCTGCAGTACTTCGCTCAATCGCTCAAGGGTTAAGACCATGTCCTCTGTTACCAGCGGCATTCTCGCCGGCCTCATTGGCAAAGGCATTCAGGCCTCCCGCACGCCCGCCATGCACGAACGCGAAGGCGATGCGCAGGGACTGCGCTACCTCTACCGTCTGATCGACCTCGACCAGTTGGGCCTCGACCTCGATGCGCTGCCGAGCCTGCTCGATGCGGCGCAGCACATGGGCTTTACCGGTCTCAACATCACCTTCCCGGCCAAGCAGGCGATCATCCCGCTGCTCGACGAGCTGTCGAGCGAGGCGCGTGGCATTGGCGCGGTGAACACCGTGGTGCTCAAGGACGGCAAGCGTGTCGGCCACAACACCGATTGCCTGGGCTTCGCCGAGGGCTTGCGCCGTGGCCTGCCCAACGTGGCTCGCCGTCGCGTGGTGCAGATGGGCGCAGGCGGTGCCGGCGCAGCCGTGGCCCATGCCCTGCTCGCCGAAGGCGTCGAACGCCTGTGCATCTTCGAGGTGGAGCCCGGCCGCGCCCAGGCCCTGGCGGACAATCTCAACGCTCACTTTGGCGCCGAGCGCGCCATCGCGGGCGAAGACCTGGCAGGTGAAGTCGCCGCTGCCGATGGGCTGGTCAACACCACACCGGTGGGCATGGCCAAGCTGCCAGGCACACCGCTGCCGGTGGAGCTGCTGCATGCCGGGCTGTGGGTCGCCGAGATCATCTATTTTCCGCTGGAAACCGAACTGCTGCGCCACGCCCGCGCCCTGGGCTGCCGCACGCTGGATGGCGGCACCATGGCGGTGTTCCAGGCGGTCAAGGCGTTCGAACTGTTCAGCGGCCGCCCGGCCGATGCCGAACGTATGCAGGCGCACTTCGCCAGTTTCTGAGCGCACTCCTGCAAAAAGGGCCCTGGCAGCGACAACGCGGCCAGGGCCCTTTTCTTTTCATATCCGCACCGATCTTCAGCCCTGGATATAACGCAGCACCGCCTCGCAGATCATCGCCTTGTGCCGCTGCTTGACCTGCTCGTCGGGCAGGTCGATCTGGAAGATCTCGCCAAAGGTATGGCGGTTGGACACCCGGTAGAAACAGAACGAACTGATCAGCAGGTGCACATCGAGCACATCGATACCCGGGCGGAACACGCCCTCTTCCTCGCCGCGGCGCAGGGTCTTGCCGAGGGTGTCGAGCACCACGTTGCTCATCTGGCGGATGACCGGCGACTGCTTGACGTACTCACCGTAGTGGATGTTCTCGATGCTGACGATGCGCACGAAGTCGACGTTGCGGTCATGGTGATCGAAGGTGAACTCCACCAGCCGACGAATCGCCAGCACCGGTGGCAAGGAGGCCAGATCGAGGCGACTCTCGGTGCCGCGGATATCGCCGTAGAGCTTGACCAGCACCTCGAGATAGAGCTGTTCCTTGCTGCCGAAGTAGTAGTAGATCATCCGCTTCGAGGTCGCGGTGCGCTCGGCGATGGCGTCCACACGGGCGCCGGACAGGCCCTGCTGAACGAACTCCGTGATGGCGGCCTGGAGAATGCTCTCGCGAGTTTTCTCCGGATTGTTCTTACGTACCTTGCGCACCACCTCGAGAGGTTGAGTGGCCAGGTTGGCAACGGCTTCGGTCATACGGCAATGGTCTTTTTTATAGGTATTGGTGGAGCGGATTATGGCAGGCCGCAGCGGCAACCGGACAGGCTGCCACCTGCACCCAGTTATAACCGCGGACGCTTCAAGCCACCGCTGCGCGCCTTGGCCATGGCCGCCAGACGCACCGCGACGTTGGCCGCGCCATAGCCGACATAGCCGCCCTTGCGCTGAATGATTTCGAAGAAGAAGCGCTCCTCGAACGGCTCGGTGTAGACGTGGAACAATTCGCCGCCCTGGGCATCGCGGTCATAGAGCACGTTGTAGTAAGCCAGCTCGCTGAGGAACTCGTCGTCGAAATCGAAGCGCGCGGCCAGATCATCGTAGTAGTTCAGCGGAATTTCCAGTAACGGCACGCCAGCTTCCTTGGCCCGCGACACCTCGGCGAAGATGTCTTCGCAGGAGAAGGCGATATGGTGCACGCCGGAGCCCTGATAGCTGGACAGAGCATGGGCAATGGCAGTGTTGCGGTTCTCCGAGATGTTCAGCGGCAGGCGGATCGAACTGCAACGGCTGCGAATCGCGCGGCTTTTCACCAGGCCGTAAGGATCGGGCAGGACCACTTCGTCGTCGGCCTCGAAATCCAGCAGGCTCTTGTAGAACAGCACCCAACTGTCCAGCGAGTCAGCCGGCAGTGCCAGCGCCATGTGATCGATGCGCTGCAGACCACCACTGGCCTCGGCGGTCTGATTCAGACTGAAGTCAGTGTCATAGATGGTCTGCCCTGCTCCCGCCTGCTCCACCAGATAGATCAGGCTGCCATCGGGAGCGCGCACTGCCGGCACTTCCCGCTCGTTGGGGCCGACCAGGCCACGATAGGGCTGGCCCCGATAGTCGCAGGCGCGCTGCAACGCAGCGGCACCATCCTTCACCCGCAGCGCGGTGGCACACAGTGACGGGCCATGGGACTCGAAGAAGTTGTGCGCGAAAGAATAGGGTTCGGCGTTGAGCACGATGTTGATATCGCCCTGACGCAGCAGGCTGACGTCCTTGGAGCGATGCTGGCCGGCATGGGCGAAGCCCAGTCGCTCCAGCCAGCCGGACAGACGCGCGCCGACGGCCTCGTCGACGGCGAACTCGAGAAACTCCACGCCGTCGTAGCGGTGCGCCGCAGGCGGAGTGAAGAGCACGCCCGGCTCGATCTGATGCCCCTCTTTCTCGAGACGCTTGTGGGTCTTCTCCTCGAGATAGAGCAGCGAGCGCAGGCCGTCGGCGGCGTTCTGACGCGGCGGCGCGGCACGGAAACCATCGTTGAAGATTTCCAGCGACAGCGGACCGCGGTAGCCGGTGCGCAGGATCGGCGCGAGGAAACCGGCCAGATCGAATTCGCCCTGCCCCGGGAAGCAGCGGAAATGACGGCTCCACTCCAGTACGTCCATGGCCAGGATCGGCGCATCGGCCATCTGCACGAAGAAGATCTTGTCGCCGGGGATATCGGCGATGGCAGCAGGATCGCCCTTGAGCGACAGGGTATGGAAACTGTCGAGGATCACCCCGACGGCCGGATGGTCGGCCTGGCGCACCAGCTTCCATACCTGCTGGTAGGTATTGACGTGGCGGCCCCAGGCCAGGGCTTCGTAGCCGATTCGCAGGCCGCGCGCACCCGCACGCTCGCCGAGCAGGCGCAGGTCGTCGATGAGGATTTCATCGTCGCCCAGCGAGTCGGCAGCGACGTTGCTGCACACCAGCACCAGGTCGGTGCCCAGTTCCTGCATCAGGTCGAACTTGCGCTCGGCACGGTCGATGTTGCGCTGCAGGCGGTCGCGGCGACAGCCTTCGAAGTCGCGAAACGGCTGGAACAGGGTGATGGCGATGCCCAGATCGGCACAGCGCTTGCGGATTTCAGTGGGGCTGCCGTCGTAGTAGAGCAGGTCGTTCTCGAAGATTTCCACACCGTCGAAGCCGGCGGCGGCAATGGCTTCGAGCTTCTCGGGCAGGGTACCGCTGAGGGAAACGGTGGCAATTGAACGCTGCATAGACGGCTCCGGGCTGAGGCGGCGCCGTGGCGGGCAAAGTGAGGGAGGCGAGACGCGCTCATGAGCCCTCACTCGGCCGGTTGGTCGGCGCTCATGGATTGTTCGTAGCCTGGATTATTGGCAGGGTCAGGGAGATCAGCAATTCAAAATGAACGAACCGGTTAGTTTTCCGTTCGATAATCGAACATCGATCATTTCCGAGACAGTTTCCGGCTCTGCCAGGCAGCCGCCAAACCACTGAGGCAGATGATGAGGATGCCGATCATCGCCGTGGCATCCGGCTTGTGCTGGAACACCAGCAGCCCCAGCAGCCCGGCGAAGACGATCTGCACGTAGCCGAACGGCGCCAGCAAAGCAGGCGCGGCATGGCGGAAAGCGTGGGTCAGCAGCAGGTGCGCGGCCATGCCACAGCCGCCCAGCGCCAGCATCATCACACCGTGTGTGAGGCTGGGTACATGCCAGAAGAACGGCACCAGCAGACTCATCACCAGCGTGTTGACCAGGCCGGCGAAGAAGTTGCTGGTGGTCGCGCTGTCCACTTCACTGAGGCGCCGGGTGAGGATCTGATAGCAGCTGAAACACAGCGCTGCGCTCAGCGGCAACAGCACCGCCGGAGTGAACAGGCTGCCGCCCGGATGCACGATGATCAGCACACCGACGAAGCCGATGATCACCGCCACCCATTGCCCGACGCTGACGCGTTCACCGAGCAAGGGCACCGAGAGCGCCGTGACCAGCAGCGGCGCCAGAAAGATCACCGAGGTTGCCTCGGCCAGCGGGATGAACATCAGCCCCGTGGTGAACAACAGGCTCACGCCCAGCAGGCACAGCGCCCTCAGCACCTGCAGGCCAGGCCGCTTGGTACGCAGCACGCGCAAACCGGATTGCGGCAGGAAGATGCCGGCCATCAACAGGGTGTGCACCAGGTAGCGCGCCCAGACGATGAGGATGATCGGATAGAAACCCGACAGGTATTTGGACATGGCATCGTGACTGGCGAACAGGAAGGTCGCCAGCACCATCAGGCCGATCCCCTTGAGCGGGTGATTGGCACCGGACAATGGAGTGAGACTCATGAAATACCCGGAAAGCGGACTCGCCGCAAAAAGATAGCAAGGCAACTAACTATACAGACCAGCGCGTCCCAGCGCCTACATCCACTGCAGCAGGCACTGGCTGCATCACGACTGACGGTCGAGCAACTGCCGGGTCTTCTCCAGCGCCATACGGGCTCGCTGCAATGCGCTGACACCCTGCTCCAGCAGCTGCCGGGTCGGAATTTCCAGGCTCAGCGGGATGTTCGTCGGCAGGGTTCGCAGCAAGCCGAGCAGATCGCAGTCGCCATCTCCGGGAAAGCGCCGTTCGTTGCGCGCCTGCCGCAGGATCTCCTCCATGTCATCTGGACGAGGCCCGGCCACATCGCACAACTGAGCGTAGCGCAAGCGCTCGGCGGGCACTGCCGCCAGATCATGCAGGCGCGAAGCCGAGCGGTCGAAGTGGAAGGCATCGACCAGCACGCAGCCGTTGGGGCGCCCCGCCGCGGCGACGATACGGGCCGCCTGAGTCAGGTCGCGGGCGTCGGTCCAGGGCATGAACTCCAGATGCGGATGCAGGCCGTACTGCGCGGACAGCTCACAGAGCTCAGCGAAGTTGTCGGTCAGGCGCGCTTCATCTGGATCATTGCCGGCCACCAGCAGTTCGCTGGCACCACACTCGGCACCTACGGCAAGGATGGCCTCGAAGTCGCTGACGCGGGTTTGCGCCCTCAGGCGCAGAATTTCCACATCGAGCACCCGGATGCCGGTATCGCGCAAACGCTGCAGGGTCTGCGCACGCAGGGCGGCATCGGCCACCAGCGGGAAGTGATGTTCCTCCGGTGTGGCCGGCACCAGACGCAAGCCAACATGGCTGTAGCCGGCGCGCGCCGCTACCTCGACCATTTCCGGCGGCGACAGCTCGAGCACGGTCAGGGCGGCCAGGGAAAGAATACGTTCGCTCATGATGATTCTCTGCTCAGAGGGTTTCTGGGACGCAGGCCTGGCCGCTTTCCGCCGCCTGGCGAATGGCCTCGACCAACGCCAGGGTGCGACCGGCATCGGCAGCGCTGACCAGCGGCTGAACCTGGCCACGGGCGACCTGGACGAAATGCTGCAACTGGCGATACAGGGCCTCGCCTGCGTCGAAGTGCTCCTGCACCTGCTGCAGCGGCTGGTGCCAGCCGGCACCCGCCTCGCGGTAATGCCAGCGCTTGAGCTGCGGAATGCTCAGGGCGCCGCGGGTGCCGGCGAGCAGATAACAGGGCTGATCGGCCTGGCGCGGATAGACCGGGTTCTCGCCGGAGTCCAGCTCCCAGCTCCAGGGCGCGGCAACGGCGTCGGAGCCGGTCAGGCTGCCCAGCGCGCCACCGTCGAACTGCAGCAGCACCGCCGCACTGTCCTCGTTGGCGAAGCCGCGCACGCCATTGCTGGTAATGGCCTGTACCTGGCGCACTTCGCCGCACAAGTGCCGCAGCAGATCGAGGTCATGAATCAGATTGGTCAGCAGCATCCCGGCACCGGCTTCACGGCGCCAGGCGATGTCGTAGTAGCTGTCGGGTTTCTGCACCTGCCACAGCGCGGTCACCGTGGTCAGTCGGCCCAGAGCGCCCTCTTCGATCAACTCGCGGGCACGGGCGATCAGCGGGTTGTGCCGGCGATGATGGCCGACCAGCACCGGCACGCCACTGCGTTCGCTGGCCGCCACCAGCTCGCGCACCTCGTCCAGGTGCACGCCCACCGGCTTCTCCAGCAGCACCGGTACGCCGGCGGCGATGCAGTCGAGCGCCGTACTGACATGCAGCGCATTGGGGTTGGCGACGATCACTGCTTCGGGCCGCACCTGCTCCAGCATCTGCTGGTGATCGGCGAAACAAGGCACAGCGCATTGCGCCGCAAACTCGGCGGCCTGGGGGCCGGGATCGGCGATGGCACACAGTTGCGCTTCGGCCAGATTCTGCAGGTGCTGATGATGCTGGCGGCCCATGACGCCAGCGCCGATCAGGGCAATACGCAAGGGGGAAGTCACGCGATGATCCTCTTGTTGTCGTTCTCACGCGGGTGCACCGCATACATCAGGCGCAGACCTTTTAATATTTAGAACCTAGTTCCAAAATTTACGCAAGACGAAAAAACAGCGGATATCGCAGGCTTCGCTGCCCTCCAGAAGTCGACGCGGGATTCGTAGGATGCGCCCTGCGCACCGCGCCCTGAGAACAATCGGCTTTGGGATCAGGCCCAGCTCACCGTGGGAGCGGCTTCAGCCGCGAACGGCTGATGCGCGGCTGAAGCCGCTCCTACGCGGGCTGGGCGTGTCGCTTGCTACCTGCTCAGGCGAACAGTTCGGAGGCAGGGCTGGCGGCGGACAGCTCGGCGGCGGCGGCCAGCAGCTCAGGCGCCAGTTGCTCGATACGCGTCAGAGGCAGACGAGCACTGGGCCCGGCAATGCTGAGCACGCCGAGCACCCGTCCTTCGACAGGGTGACGCACCACGGCGGCCAGCGCAGCGGTACCCAGCGACGAACTTTCCATTACCCAGGCATAGCCCTGCTGACGCGCCAGGGCCAGGCGCTGCAGCAGTTCCTGTTCATTGCGTGGGGCGTTGGGACCGAAGTCGGCAGGGTCGGCGATACCCTGCCGCGCCACCAACGCCAACGCGTCTGCATCGCTCATGCTGGCCAGCCAGGCGTGCCCGGAGGCGGTGTAGAACAGCGGTGCGTCACGCCCCATGTCCGGGTCGTAACGCAGGCCGGAGCGGGCGCCCTGGCTCTTGGCGATCCAGGTCTGGCGCTCGCCCTCGATCACACCCAGGCGCACCAGCTCGCCGCTGGTTTCAGCCAGGGCATCGAGAATCGGCTGTACCACGTCGGCGCCACTATTGGCCAGGTAGCGAAAGCCCAGCGCCACCAGTTTGGTCGACAGCCGATAGCGACTGGTGAGCGCATCCTGGCGCACATAGCCCAGGCGCATCAGCTCGGCGAGCATGCGATGCGTGGCACTCTTGGGAATATCCAGCTCATCAGCCAGGGCCTGCATCTGTACGCCACGGGCATCGCGAGTGAGGCTTTCGAGAAGGCTGAGCGCGCGTTCGATCTGACTGCCGGCCATGAGAATATCCTGGAAAATTTGCGCCGATTCTAAGAGACAAGCGCCCGGCGACGCGAGCCAGGCGGGAGCCTGCCTCTGGATGCTGGGCCACGGACGCGCGATACTGCCAGCGCGACGCACAATGTACTAACTGGTTCGTTCTTGTTCGGTTATCGAACAAAACCCTGTTTAGCGAATTGAAATGGCCAGCCTGGTCGGCCCACTATCCCTACCACGCCTGAAACCGAAGCGATCCTCTGCCTGGTGCATCACGCTTCGAATGTTTTAGCAGCCAATAAATATAAGAAGGTCAATTGTCATGTCACAGCCTATGCACCTGCGTGCCCCGGCCACCCCTGCCACAGCGAGGATCGCTCCTCGTCCGGCACCCAGCTCGTTGCTCGACGACTGGTCATCCCTATCGACGCTAGCCATGCCTGCCCTCGCCCCTGCCTGTCATGACATGCACAGGAGCTCTCGGCCGCGCCTGATCAGCTCGCTGCTTGCCAGACTGCTGCCTGCGCGCAGAGCCTGACTCAGCCCCTTACCCTCCCCCCATTCTGTCGGAGCGATAGCATGAACAAGACAGACAAGATGCTGGTCGGCGAGCGCACCTTCTGTGTGCTGCTGTTACTGGCCAGCCTGGTGATGTTCTACCTGGCCTACCAGATTTCCGGTTTCTCCTCGGTCAATTCCCCTGGGGCGTTTCCCCTCGGCGTCGCGCTGGTGATGATCCTCTCCGCGCTGAAGATTGCCGTCGAGCTGATCGGCAAGGCCAAGCCTGACTGCAGTGGCTGGCTGGATGCCTTCCAGCAATTTCGCGACACCCACTTCCCACGCCGCACCCTAGTCTTCGGCCTGCTGGCCGTTGCGTACCTGGCGGCGATCCAGTGGGTCAGTTTCTACGTCAGCACCTTCGCTTTTCTGGTGCTGTCGATCGTCTACCTGCGTGGCGGCCGCGTACTCAACGCGATCCTGATCGCAGCTGTGTTGCTGGTGCTGATCTACCTGCTGTTCAGCCTGGCGTTCAGCGTTTACCTGCCATAACGAGGCACCCGAGATGAGCGATACCCTTTCCTACCTGCTGATGGCCTGGAGCGATCCGCAGTTGCTGATGCTGACTGCACTGGGCACCTTTGCCGGCATCTATATCGGCGCCATCCCGGGCCTGTCGGTGACCATGGCGGTGTCCATCCTGGTCTCCTTCACCTTCTCCTGGGATGTCAACGATGCGCTGGCGCTGATCGTCGGTATCTTCATCGGCGGCGTTTACGGTGGCTCGCGAAGCGCCATCCTGCTGAACATCCCCGGCGCGCCCTCCTCGGTGGCCACGGCCTTCGACGGCTACCCGCTGGCCCAGCAGGGTGAGGCCGGTCGCGCCATCGGCCTGAGTACCGTGATGTCGGTGGTCGGCGGTATCGTCGGCACCATCATGCTCGCCAGCGCCGCACCGCTGATCGGTGAACTGGCCCTGCGCTTCGCCCCGCGCGACTACTTCCTGGTCGCCGCCATCGGCCTGCTGCTGGTCGGCAGTCTGGCCGAAGGCTCGCTGGCCAAAGGCATCTTCGCCGCTGCCCTCGGCGCGGTGATCGGCCTGGTCGGGATGGACCCGGTCACTGCGCAAGGGCGCTTCACCCTGGGCCAGGTCGAACTGATGGGCGGCATCCACTACGTGGTGCTGATGATCGGCCTGTTCGGCGTTGCCGAGGCCTTCTATCAACTGCATAACCTCGACAGCCCGGTCATCCGCCAGAAGGTGGACAAGATCCTGCCGTCCTTCGCCATGGTCCTGAAGTTCCTGCCGTTGTCGATCCGCACCTCGATCATTGGCGTCATCGTCGGCGTACTGCCGGGCGTCGGCGGCGATATCGCCGCGCTGATGGCCTACGACCATGCCAAACGCACCGTGAAGAATCCGTCCAGGCCGTTCGGCAAGGGTGCCTACGAAGGCCTGGTCGCCCCGGAAACCGCCAACAGCGCGGCGGTCGGTGGCGCCTACGTGCCGATGCTGACCCTGGGTATGCCCGGTGATGCAGTCACCGCAGTGATCATCGGCGCCCTGGTGGTGCACGGCCTCAATCCCGGCCCGATGCTGATGGTGGAAAACCCGCACATCTTCTACTTCACCGTCGGCAACCTGCTGCTGGCCAACGTGTTTCTGATGATCTTCGGCCTGATGGGCATCAAGCTCTTCGCCAAGTTCGTCGAGATGCCCAAGGCCGTGCTGATTCCGCTGATCCTGGTGCTCTGCGTGGTCGGCACCTACTCGATCAACAGCAGCATGACCGAGGTGTACTGGATGCTCGGCTTCGGCGTGCTCGGCTACCTGCTGAAGATCTTCGGCTTCCAGATGGGCCCGATCATCCTCGGCGCCATTCTCGGCCCGCTGATGGATACCTCGTACCGCCAGGCCATGTCCTCGGCCGGTGACAACCCGGTGGAACTGCTGCAAGGGCTGATCACCAGCCCGCTGTCGCTGATACTCAGCGCCGCGGTGGTGCTGATCCTGCTGGGCAACACCCCGCTGCTGAAGAAACTCAAGAGCAAGCTCAGCCCCGCTTCGGCGCGCGGCTGATACCCAGGTTCCAAGGCGTGCCCCGGCCGACAGGGGCTCACAACAACAACCGATGGAGAGTCTCCACATGTTCAAATCGCTACTGACTGGCGCCGCTCTCGGACTCAGCGCCCTCACCATGGCTCTGCCAGCCCACGCCGAATACCCCGAGCGCAGCATCCAGGCGGTCATTCCCTGGGGCGCAGGCGGCGCCACCGACAACGTCATGCGCAGCCTGACTCCGTACGTGGAAAAGGAACTGGGCGGCAAGTTCATCCTCAACAACCGCCCGGGTGGCACCGCCGTCATCGGCAGCACCCACGTCATGCAGCAGCGTCCGAACGGCTACACCGTCCTGCTCGGCGCCGAGAACCCGCAGCTCTATAAAGTGCTGAAACTCGCCGACTTCGATTACGCCGACTTCTACCCGGTCAACATCATCGGCCAGAACGTGGTGGTGATCGCCGCCAACGCCGACGCGCCGTTCAACAACATGGCCGAACTGATGGCCGCCGCCAAGGCCAACCCGGACACCCTGCGCATGGGCTCCACCGGCGCCGGCGGCCTGCCGAGCACCGTCAGCGCGATGATCAACGCGGTGGACGAGCTGAAAGTGCGTGAAGTGACCTTCGGTGGCGACGGCCCCGGCATCACTGCACTGATGGGCAAGCACATCGATTTCATGCCGCTGAGCCTGGCCGCCGCCCGTGAGCTGGTACGCAGCGGCAAGCTCAAGGCCCTGGCCGTGTTCGCCACCGAGGAAACCCCGGAACTGCCGGGCGTCGAGCCGATCACCAAGTCCCTGCCGGCCATTGCCGAGTACCTGCCGTGGGGCCCGTTCTGGGGCGCCTTCGTGCACAAGGACACCCCGGACGACGTCAAGCAGAAGCTGGTCGACGCCTACGCCAAGGCCGTTGCCAACCCCGAGTTCCAGGGCTTCCTGAAGAACTTCGGCGCGCAGAGCCTGAACCTCAACGGTGCCGAAGCTGAAGAGTTCCTCAAGCGCTGGCAGTCGGTCACCACCTGGTCGATGTACAAGGCCAAGGCCATCGAAATCTCCCCGGACTCGGTCGGCATCGCCAAGCCCTGATCCCTTCCCCAGCGGGTGCTTTCGGCGCCCGCCTCTCTTTCGCCTGCATCACTGCTCAGCGATGCAGGCGAAATGCCTTGGGCGAAAGCCCGCTGCCACGCTTGAAGAAACGGGAAAAATAGCCCGGCTCGGAAAAACCCAGACTGTCTGACACCTGACTCACCGTCATGGTGGTGTACACCAGACAACGCTTGGCCTCGAGCAACAGACGCTGATTGATCAGCTGCAATGCGGATTGCCCGGCCAGCCGCCGGCACAGCGCATTGAGGTGAGCGGCACTGATCCCCAGGCGCGAGGCGTAGTGTTCAATCGGTAGATGCTCGCGAAAGTGCACTTCGAGTAAATGCACGAAGGCCTGCACATGCTCACGCCCTCGGCCATCGGCGGGCTCCTGTGCCTCGCTTCGCGCCAGTTGCCGGCGCGCGATGGCAACCAGCAGGACACTGATCAGCGATTGCAACATCAGCTCCCGCGCCGGCTCCAGACGGCCGTACTCCTGGCTGATCGACTCGAACAAGGCATCCAGATAACGGCGCTGCTCGCCAACCTCATAGCACATGGGACTCTGCAGGCATTGCTGGCCCAGCGGCGCGGCCAGTTGCTCCACCAGCGGTCGCGCCAGGCTCAGCACATAGCCCTGAACATCACGCGAGAATCGAAAGCCGTGCACGCACAGCGCCGGCACGACCTGCAGCGAAGCGCTGCGTACCAGGCGCACCTGCCCCTCCACCTCCAGCTCCGCTTCACCCGCCTGCACATAAAGCAACTGCAGCAGGTCAGCGTGGCGGTGCGGTTTGATTTCCCAACCGTGCAACTGGCTGCGCTCGGGAATCGATTCGCAGTGAATAAGGTCGGGGGTCGGCCATTCGGTCGTCTCACCGTACAGCTTGAATACCGGCACCAGGGAGACTTTCGAAGCAGTCATGAGCGGGCTATTAAAATCATCGAAAAGTCCAAGAATCCTTTTCGATATTGCCTTCTAACCGAGCATGTATCCACAAAAAATACAGACCTGAGCCTGTGAATCGACATACAGCCGATCACTTACTGGAGAACAATAATGAACACTCAGGTCGCCATCATCGGCGCTGGCCCCTCCGGCCTGCTGCTCGGCCAACTCCTGCATAACGCCGGCATCGACAACGTCATCCTCGAACGCCAAAGCCCCGACTACGTGCTCGGCCGCATCCGCGCTGGCGTGCTCGAACAGGGTATGGTCGACCTGCTGCGCGAGGCCGGTGTGGCTGCGCGCATGGATCGCGAAGGCCTGCCACACGATGGCTTCCAGCTGGCCTTCGATGGTCGCTGCGAGCGCATCGACCTCAAGGGGCTGACCGGTGGCAAGAGCGTGATGGTCTACGGCCAGACCGAAGTCACTCGCGACCTGATGGAAGCACGCCAGGCCAGCGGCGCCGTCACGCGGTACAACACCAGCCAGGTGCAGTTGCACGAACTCAAGGGCGAGCGCCCCTACCTGACCTTCGAACATGAGGGCCGCACGCAGCGCCTGACGTGCGATTACATCGCGGGCTGCGATGGCTTCCATGGCGTATCGCGACAATCCATCCCGGCTGGGGTACTTCAGGAATTCGAGCGGGTGTATCCGTTCGGCTGGCTGGGCATCCTTGCCGACACCCCGCCGGTGCATGAGGAGCTGATCTACGCCAACCACGCGCGTGGCTTCGCCCTGTGCAGCATGCGCTCGCCGACACGCACGCGTTACTACGTGCAGGTGGGCGCCGAGGAGAAGGTCGAAGACTGGCCCGACGAACGCTTCTGGGACGAACTCAAGCGCCGCCTGCCCAGCGAGATCGCCAGCCAGTTGATCACTGGGCCTTCGATCGAAAAGAGCATCGCGCCACTGCGCAGCTTCGTCGTCGAACCGATGCAGTACGGCCGCCTGTTTCTCCTCGGTGATGCCGCACACATCGTGCCGCCGACTGGCGCCAAGGGCCTGAACCTGGCCGCCAGCGACGTCAGCACGCTGTACCGCATCCTGCTCAAGGTCTACCGCGAAGGCCGCGTGGATCTGCTCGAACGCTACTCGGCGATCTGCTTGGGGCGCATCTGGAAGGCCGAGCGTTTCTCCTGGTGGATGACCTCGATGCTGCATCGCTTCCCCGACACCGATGCCTTCAGCCGGCGTATGCAGGAGACCGAGCTGGACTACTTCGTCAGCTCCGAAGCAGGCCGCAAAACCATTGCCGAGAACTACGTCGGCCTGCCCTACGAGCCCATCGAGCAGGAGTGATGATCGATATTCGCCCGGGGCCTTCCATGGAGGCTCTGAGCACACGCAATTCGTTCGTTTATCGCACACTAAGTCGTTAATCGAATTGAATAGCCCCTCGCTAACTCGCACCATGCGAGCAGCGAATCCTAGCGGCGGCAGTATTGCAGCCGAATTTGGCTGTACCTGAATCGCCTACTAACAATGAATAAGAAAGGACATTTGCGATGCACAAGCTTTCCAAGGCTTTGCTGACGCTGCTTGCCACCAGCGTCATGACCTGGGCCAACGCCGACGAGGCCGAGGTCACCCTCAAGGTTCACCACTTCCTGCCGGCGCACTCGGTGACCCAGGCCGACTTTCTCAAGCCCTGGGCAGAGAAGATCACCGCCGAATCCAATGGTCGAATCCAGTTTCAGTTCTACCCTTCCATGCAGTTGGGCGGCACCCCGCCGCAACTGATCGATCAGGCGCGTGACGGCGTCGCCGACATCGTCTGGACCCTGCCTGGCTACACCAGCGGCCGCTTCCCGCTGGCATCGGCATTCGAGATGCCGTTCATGAGCCGCTCTTCGGAAGCCAGCAGCCAGGCCATGTGGGATTTCCTCGAAGCCCACGGGCAGAAGGAGTTCGCCGACGTGCATCTGCTCGCGACTCACCTGACCGATGGCGCGCTGCTGCACACGGCGAAGAAGCCGGTACGTAGCCTGGCCGACTTCCGTGGCCTGAAACTGCGCTCGGCCAACCGCATCTCCACCAAGCTGATCTCCATGCTCGGAGCCACCCCGGTGGCCATGCCGGTACCGCAGGTGCCGGAAGCGCTGTCCAAGGGTGTGGTCGACGGCGCCGTGCTGCCCTGGGACGTGGTCCCTGCATTGAAGCTGCAGGAACTGGTCAAGTACCACACCGAAATGGCGCCGGGTCAGCCAGCGTTGATGCACACCGCGCTGGTACTGGCGATGAACCCGGCCAAGTACGCCAGCCTGCCCGATGACCTGCGCAAGATCATCGACGCCAACAGCGGCCGTGAACTCTCACGCCAGGCCGGCCATATCTGGGATACCAACGTGATCGAGACCGGGCACAAGCTGGCGCAATCGCGTGGCAACGAGATCTATGTACTGCCCGCCGAAGAACAGGCCAAGTGGATGGCCATCGGCCGCAAGCTGGACAACGACTGGATCAAGGAAGTCGAGAGCAAGGGCAACGACGACGGTGCTGCGCTGCTGCAAGAAGTGCGCGACCTGATCGAAAGCTACAACGCCAAGCTGCCGCACTGATCGTTAACCCTCGTTGTGTTGGCCGGCACTTGCGGTGCCGGTCTTGCGGAGTCCTCTCATGATCGAAAACCCTGCCTTGCCCGGGCAGCCTCAACGCATGCGCCCGTTCGGCCAGTTGCTCGATGTCCTGGCACGCTGGCTGGCCCTGGCGGGTGGCCTGGTGCTGGTCGCCATCACCCTGCTGTCGGCCTACAGCATCACCATGCGCAGCCTGTTCGACGCGCCACTGCTCGGTGACGTCGAGCTGGTGCAAATGGGCTGCGGCATTGCCGTGGTGAGTTTCCTGCCGCTGTGCCAACTGCGTCGTAGCAACGTCATCGTCGACGCCTTCACTCTGCGCGCCTCGGCCACCACCCGGCGCTATCTCGACACCCTCGGCTGTCTGCTGATGGCCGCCTGTGCAGCGCTGCTGGCCTGGCGCTCGGTAATCGGCACGCTGGACACTTACCGCAACGGTGAAGAGTCGATCATCATGGGCATTCCGATGTGGTGGTCGATGACGCCGTTCGCGCCGTCTTTCGCCCTGCTGGCCGTCGTTTCCCTGTACACCGCCTGGCTCGACCAGCGTGGTGAGGGGGGCCAGCAATGAGCAGCGTCGCATTGGGCGGACTCTTCCTCGCCTTCCTCCTGGTTCTGCTGGCCATCCGTATTCCGATCGCCATCGCCATGCTGCTGACCGGTATTGGCGGCTACGTCTCGATCAGCGGCTGGGACCCATTGCTCAACTACCTGAAAACGGTGGCCTACGCCCGCTACACCGTGTATGACCTGTCGGTGATCCCGCTGTTTCTGCTGATGGGGCAGTTCGCCTCGCGTGGCGGCCTGGCTACCGGCCTGTTCCGTGCCGCGGCCGCCATGGTCGGGCACTGGCGCGGTGGCCTGGCGATCTCCGCCATCGGCTCCTGCGCAGCCTTCGGCGCGGTCTGTGGCTCATCGGTGGCGACTGCTGCGACCATGGGTCAGGTGGCCCTGCCGGAGCTGCGTCGCTACAAGTACTCCAACTCGCTGGCAGTGGGTTGCCTGGCAGCCGGCGGCACCCTGGGCATTCTCATCCCGCCCTCGGTGGTGCTGGTGATCTACGCCATCCTCGCCCAGCAGAACATCTCCACGCTGTTCATGGCCGCCTTCGTGCCGGGCATTCTCGCCGTCATCGGCTACATGATCGCCATCGCCATCTATGTGCGCCTGTTCCCGGACTCCGGGCCAGCACAGGAGCGCTCGAGCTGGAAACAGCGACTGCAGGCGCAGCAGGGTGTGTGGCCGGTACTGCTGATTTTCCTGGTGGTGCTCGGGGGTATCTACGGCGGCTGGTTCACCCCTACCGAGGCCGCAGCCATCGGCACCGTGGGCACGGGCTTCTTCGCCTTCACCCTGGGCAAGATGCGTCTGGCCGAACTCAAGGAGGTGCTGCTGGGCACCGGCGTGACCACGGCCATGATCTTCATGATCCTGCTCGGCGCCGATGTGATGAACGCCTTCCTGGCCATCTCGCAATTGCCCAACTTCATCGCCGAAACCATCAGCGGTGCAGGTCTGCCGCCGTTCCTGGTGCTGGCCGGCATCCTCGTCCTGTACCTGATCCTCGGCTGCGTGATGGACACCATGTCGATGATCCTGCTGACCATCCCGATCTTCTTCCCGGTGATCATGGGGCTGGACTTCTATGGTCTGGACCAGACCGAGAAGGCCATCTGGTTCGGCATTCTGGCCTTGATGGTGGTGGAGATCGGCATGGTCACCCCGCCACTGGGCATGAACGTCTACGTGATTGCCGGCATGGCACGTGATATCCCCATGAGTGAAGCCTTCAGAGGCATCGTGCCGTTCCTGATCTCGGACATCGTGCGCGTGGTCATCCTCGTGCTCTTCCCATCGATCACCCTGTGCCTGGTGCGCTGGCTGACCTGAGGACTCGCGATGCATTCAGACGAACGCCGCTGAACCCCGAATAACTGCCACCACTCTCCCCGATGTAGAAGCGTATCCGCCGCTGCGGAGGGGAGCTTTCAACCTTGAAAAAGGAAACGATAACAATGAAAAAAGCTCTGTACCTCGCTCCCAGCGCCATCGCCGTTGCCGTCATGGCCTCCAGCCTCTCGGTCGGCGTTCAGGCCGCCGGTTTCGTCGAGGACGCCAAGGTCACCCTCGGCCTGCGCAACTATTACTTCAACCGCAACTACCTGAACGGCACCGACCCCGTGATCCGCGGCGAGCGCCAGGGCCAGGCCGAAGGCTGGACGCAGAACTTCATTCTCGATGCGCGCTCCGGTTTCACCGAAGGCACCGTTGGCTTTGGCCTGGACGTGCTCGGTCTGTACAGCATCAAGCTGGACGGCAATCGCGGCGCTGCCAACACCCAACTGATGCCGATCCACGACGACGGCCAGGCCGCCGACCAGTTCGGCCGCACCGCCGTAGCTGCCAAGGCCAAGCTCTCCAAGACTGAACTGAAGGTCGGTGAGTGGTTCGCCGTGCTGCCGATCCTGCGTGCCGACGACGGTCGTTCGCTGCCGCAAACCTTCCAGGGTGCGCAGCTGACTTCCAACGAGATCGATGGCCTGACCCTGTACGGCGGCCAGTTCTGGAAGAACAGCCAGCGCAACGATGCCAGCCGTGAAGACATGTCGTTCACCGTCAACGGCGCCACGCACAACGGCGACGACTTCAACTTCGGCGGTGGTGAGTACCGCTTCAACGGCAACAACACCATGGTCGGCGTCTGGCACGCGCGCCTGGAAGACGTCTACCAGCAGAGTTACGTGCAGTTGACCCACAGCCAACCGGTCGGCGACTGGGTACTCGGCGCCAACCTGGGCTATTTCACCGGCAAGGAAGAAGGCGCGGCCAAGGCCGGCAACCTGGACAACCAGGTCTACCAGGGTGCGCTCTCCGCCAAGACCGGCAACAACACCTTCATGGTGGCCTACCAGCACCTGAGCGGTGACACCAAGTTCATGCGCATAGACGGCGCCAGTGGCGGCACCCTGGTCAACGACGGCTTCACCAACAGCTACGACAACCCGGAAGAACGTTCCTGGCAGATCCGCCATGACTACAACTTCGCCGGCCTCGGCATCCCCGGACTGACCCTGATGAACCGTTACGTCAGCGGCTCCAACATCCACACCGGCGGCCGTACCGATGCCGAAGAGTGGGGTCGTGAATCCGAGCTCGCTTACACCATTCAGGAAGGCACGCTGAAGAACCTGAGCGTGCGCTGGCGCAACTCCGATGTGCGCCGTGATGTGGGCCAGGATCTGCACGAGAACCGCCTGATCATCAACTACCCGCTTTCGATTCTGTAAGCATCACGCGACATCGCTGCACAAGTGACTCCTAGTGTTACGGCACGTTCAGCCCGTCCTCGTGACGGGCTTTTTTTTGATGTGCAACTGTTCGAGGAAGTACCCCCATGCGCTGGATCATCGAACGTAGCGCCGACCTCAAGGTCGGGCACAAACTCCTGCTGGGCTTCTCACTGGTCATGTTGCTGACCCTGGCAGTCGCCCTGGGTGGCTGGCGCACCGCCAGCGAGATTCTCGGGCATGCCGCTCAGTCGCTGCAGGTGGCAGACCTCAAGCAACAGATCCTGCAACTGCGCTTGCAGGAGAAGGATTACCTGCTGGCGCCGCTGGCTGGCCATGAAGCAGCCATCGCCGAGCAACATGCGCGCATCGCCGCACAGCTGGCTGACTTGCCCACCGACGCCGAGCAACTACAGCTGTTGCTGCACGGCAACGACGCCTATCTGCAGCAATTCACCCAACTGCGCGCGACGCAGTCTCAGGCAAGCACGGCGCAAACCGGAATGGCGATACGCGCCGACGAAGCGCTGATCCAGTTCGAAATGGTCACCCAGGACCTGTTCAACCTGATTCGCGATCGATTGTTCGATGGCGAAACGGGCACGCAGAGCAGCGTCGACCAGGCCGAAGCGGCGGCGCGCCTGAGCCACACCCTGCTGCAGCTGCGCCTGGCGGAAAGCCAGTTCATCCGCAGCGGCGACAGCGCCGATATCGATCTCTGGCAAATGCGCTTCGCCAGCATGACCGAAGCGGCGCAGCAACTGCGCGCTCAACTGGCGGCCCTGCAGCAGGCCTCCCTGGACGAGGCCCTGCGCGCACTCGACAGCTATCGCGAATCCTTCGAGCACTATCGCCACAGCCGCGAGGCCGAGCAGCGCAGTCGCAGCCAATTGGCCGATCTGGCGCAAGGCATGCTGCAACATGGCAGCGATCTGCAGCAGCACCAGCAACTCACCATGCAAGCGGGCAACCGTACCTCCCTGCAAACCCTTGCCCTGCTCACCACTGCAGCACTGCTACTGGCTCTGCTCGCCAGTTGGCTGATTCGCCGCCTGATCGTCGGGCCGCTGCAACACTGCCTGCTGCTGGCCCAGCAGGTCGCGGCCGGCAATCTCAGCGGCAGTCGTATCGCCGTGCGCCGTGATGAGGTCGGCCAGCTTCTGGGCGCACTGCAGACCATGCGCGACCACCTGCGCGAATTGATCGAGCAGATCGGTGGCAGCGCGACACAGATTGCCGCCGCAGCAGAACAACTCTCGGCAGTCAGCGAACAGACCCGCGCGGGTGTGCGCGAGCAGAGCGAAGAGTCCAGCCAGACGGCCTGCGCCATGCAACAGATGGTCACCAGCGTGCAGCAGGTGGCCGGTGATGCCGAGCAGGCATCGCAGGCCGCGCAACAGGCGGAATTGCAGGCCCGTGATGGCGAGCGCCAGGTGCACCAGGTCGTCGAGCAGATCGAGCGCCTGGCCAGCGAGGTGGCGCATACCGGGCAGACCGTTGGCCTGGTGCAAGGCGAGAGCCAACGCATCGGCACTGTGCTGGATGTGATCAAGGCTGTCGCCGAGCAGACCAACCTGCTCGCGCTCAACGCCGCCATCGAGGCCGCACGCGCCGGTGAACAAGGCCGCGGCTTCGCGGTTGTCGCCGATGAAGTGCGCGCGCTGGCGCGCCGCACTCAGGACTCCACCCGCGAGATCGAGGCGCTGATCACCAGCCTGCAAAGCCGCGTACAGACCGCCGTCGCCCAAACCCAGGCCAGCCAGACGCTGAGCCAGGACGCGATGGCCAACGTCAAGCTGGCCGGGCAGAGCCTGACGCGCATCAATCAGGCGGTCGCTCTGATCGAGCAGATGAACCAGCAGATCGCCAGTGCCGCCGAACAGCAGAGTGCGGTGGCTCTGGAGATCAACCGCAGCCTGGACAACGTACGCGGCATCGGCGAGCAAAGCGCCAGCGCCACCGAGCAGACCGCGCTATCGAGCGCCGAGCTGGCCAGGCTGGGCGGTGAATTGCAGCTGCGCATCGGCCGCTTCCGTACCTGAGGCCAAGGAACCGGCCTTGACGGCCGTAAGGTGGACAACGCGCAGCTTGTCCACCATCGCTACCCTTTCCCGGATTGCATCCGCACTACCCCGACAATAATTGACCGCTAACCGCACGACTTCCCCGGCGAATCATCCGACAGTGCTTGGCGCCTCGGCAGCCCCAACATAAAATCCGGAACAAAGTTCCAATAAATAACAAATGCGGAGATCTGCCATGGCCAACGCCCCACTCGACTGCGACCTACTGGTGGTCGGCTCCGGCGCGGCCGGGCTGGCGGCTGCCGTCAGCGCCGCGCACCAGGGCAAACGGGTGATCCTGGTGGAGAAGGACGCGGTGCTGGGCGGCGCCACCGCCTGGTCCGGCGGCTGGCTGTGGGCGCCGCGCAACCCGCTGGCCCGGCGCGCTGGCATCGTCGAGGACATCGAGCAGCCGCGTACTTACCTGCGTAACGAACTCGGCGAGCATTACCGTCCCGAACTGGTGGACGCCTTTCTGCAACACTGCCCCGATATGGTGGCGTTCTTCGAGCAGCACACTGCCCTGCAGTTCGTCGACGGCAACGGCATCCCCGACATGCACGGCGACACGCCTGGCGCCGCCAGCGGCGGCCATCAGGTCATCGCCGCACCCTATGATGGCCGCGAAGTGCTCGACCTGCTGCCACGTCTGCGCAAGACCATGCGCGAGACCTCCTTCATGGGCATGCCGATCATGGCCGGCGCCGATCTCGCTGCCTTCCTCAACATGACCCGTTCACCCAGGGCGCTGCTGCACGTGATCCGCCGTTTCACCACCCACCTGTATCACCTGGCCCGCTACGGACGCGCCATGCATTTGGTCAATGGCGTGGCGCTGGTCGCCCGCCTGGCGCGCTCGGCGCAGGACCTGGGCGTGCAGATGATGGTGTCCACGCCCGCGCAGCGCCTGATCATCGAAGACAACAACGTATGCGGTGCCGTGGTGCTGCACGCTGGTGCGGAGATGACTATCCGCGCCAAAGCGGTGGTGCTGGCTGCCGGCGGTTTTCCCAACGATCCCGAGCGGCGTAAAGCAATGTTCCCGCGCGATGCCAGCGGCCACGACAACCTCGCCCTGCCGCCAGCCAGTTGCTCCGGCGACGGCCTGCGCCTGGGCGAATCTGCGGGCGGCCACGTGGCCGACGACCTGCGCTCGCCGGTGGCCTGGGCGCCGGTTTCGAAGGTGCCCTACGCCGACGGCAGCGTCGGCCACTTCCCGCACATCATCGACCGCGGCAAGCCCGGCATCATCGGCGTGCTGCAAAACGGCAAGCGCTTCGTCAACGAAGCAGGTGGTTACTACGACTATGTCGACGCCATGCTCAAGGCCATTCCCGAGGATCAGCAAGCCTGCTCCTGGCTGATCTGCGACCACCGCTTTCAGCGCCGCTACGGCCTCGGCTTCGCTCGCCCTGCGCCAGTGCCGCTGTGGCCACATATCCGCAACGGTTACCTCAAACGCGGCCACAGCCTCGAAGCACTGGCGCAGGCCTGCGGTATCGACCCGATCGGGCTCGTTGCCACCGTCGACGAGTTCAACCAGCATGCACGCCGTGGCGAAGACCCGCTGTTCGGCCGTGGCAGCACAGCGTTCAACCGTCGCAGCGGCGATGCCCAGCACAACGGCCCGAACCCCTGCGTAGCGCCCATCGAGCATGGCCCCTTCTATGCCGTGAAGGTGCAACCAGGCTGCTTCGGCACCTTCGCCGGGCTGCGCACCGATGGCCATGCGCGTGTACTTGATGGTGCCGGCCAGCCTATCCCCGGCCTGTATGCCGCCGGTACGGACATGGCTAGCCCACTGGGCGGGCACTACCCCTCAGGTGGCATCAACATTGGTCCGGCGCTGACCTTTGGCTATATCGCTGGACGTCACGCGGCTGCGGTCTGATATGGGCCAGCCATGGATGGCAGGCATAAAAAAGCGCCGCCCGGATGCGTGGTCCGGGCAGCGCTGTATCGCTCGTACGAATCAGTCTTTCAGCGATTCCACGCCCAATTCGTCCCAGACTTCCTCGGCCAGGTGGAAGGTGGCGTTGGCCGCCGGGATACCGCAGTAGATCGCGCTCTGCATGAGCACTTCCTTGATCTCGTCGCGGGTCACGCCGTTGTTCTTCGCGGCGCGCAGGTGCAGTTTCAGTTCGCCCTCGCGGTTCATGCCGATCAGCATGGCGATGGTGATCAGGCTGCGGGTATGACGCGGCAGGCCGGGACGCGTCCAGATATCGCCCCAGGCATGGCGGGTGATCATCTCCTGGAACTCACTGTTGAACGGCGTGAGTTTCTCCAGGCTGCGGTCGACATGGGCGTCGCCGAGCACCGCGCGGCGCACCTGCATGCCGGCTTCGTAGCGTTGTTTTTCGTCCATCGATCAATCCTCGAATAGGGGCGTAGGAGCGAGCTCTGCTCGCGAAGCTCTTGCGCTGTTCGCGAGCAGAGCTCGCTCCTACAAAAAAGCGGCGATCAGGTGGTTAGGAAATCCAGCAGCGCCTGGGTAAAGGCCACGCCGGCCTCGACGTTGGACAGGTGCGCGGCGTGGAACTCCACCAGCTTCGCGCCCTCGATCCTCTGCTGCATGAAGCGGCCGTGCTCGACGGTGGTCACCGGATCGAGGCTGCCGCAGACGATCAGCGTTGGCGACTGGATATCCGCAAGCTGCTCGCGAAAATCGGCATCGCGCACCGCTGCACAGTTGGCGGCGTAACCTTCGGGCGAAGTCTGCGCCAACATGCCGACTATGGGCTCGACCTGCTGCGGCTGCGCGGCGGCGAAACCGGCGGTGAACCAGCGTGAGATCGAGGCATCGCGCAGGTCACGCATGGCCTGCGCGCCGCCGGTCAGCACGGTTTCAATACGCGGGTTCCATACCTTCGGCGCGCCGATCTTGGCGGCGGTGTTGCACAGCACCAGGCGGGCGATGCGCTCGGGCGCGTTGAGCGCCAGCCACTGGCCGATCAGCCCGCCCATGGACAGCCCGCAGAAATGCGCCTTGGCGATATCCAGCGCATCGAGCAGAGCCAGCACGTCGCGGCCCAGTTGCTCGATGCTGTAGGGCCCTTCAGTCACCAGCGACTGGCCATGGCCACGGGTGTCGTAGCGCAGCACCTGGAAATGACGGGTGAGCGCTGGCATCTGCACGTCCCACATGTGCAGGTCGGTACCGAGGGAGTTGGACAGCACCAGCACCGGCGCGCCGGCCGGGCCTTCGAGCTGGTAGTTGAGATCGCCATCGGCGAGACGTACGGCAGGCATGGATAACTCCTAACGCGAAAATTGCTGGTGTTCGGCGACGGCCCGCTGCAACCAGCGGCGGGCCTGTCCCAGGTAATGGGCCGGATCGAGCAGGCGCTCCAGCTGGGTAGCGGACAGCTCTGCGCTGACCTCGGCATTGGCGCCGAGCACCGCACGCAGGTGCACGCCCTGCTGCACCGCCTGGCGGCAGCACTGCTCGACCAGATGGTGGGCGGCGTCGCGGCCGATGCGTTGGGCCAGGGCGATGCTCACCGCCTCGGCCAGCACTAGGCCCTGGGTCAGTTCGAGGTTGCTGCGCATGCGCGCGGCGTCCACCTCCAGCCCCGGCACCGCCAGCAGCGCCTGCTGCAGCGCGCCGGAGACCAGGCAGCACAGCTCCGGCAGGGTTTCCCACTCGGCGTGCCACAGGCCGAGGCTGCGCTCGTGCTCCTGCGGCATGGCGGCCAGCATCGTCGCCACCAGGCCCGGCGCACGGGTAGCGGCGCCGATCAGCACGGCGGCCCCCACCGGGTTGCGCTTGTGCGGCATGGTCGACGAGCCGCCCTTGCCCGGCGCGGAAGGCTCGAACACCTCGCCGGCCTCGGTCTGCATCAGCAGGCTGAGGTCGCGGCCGAGCTTGCCCAGGCTGCCGGCGATCAGCCCGAGCAGGCTGGCGAACTCCACCAGGCGGTCGCGCTGGGTGTGCCAGGGCTGCTCGGGCAGGTGCAGCTGCAGCTCGGCGGCCAGCGCTTCGGCCACCGGCCAGGCCTGCTCGCCAAGCGCCGCCAGGCTGCCGGAGGCGCCGCCGAACTGCAGGCACAGCAGGCGCGGCTTGAGTTCTTTCAGGCGCTGACGATGGCGGGTGATGGCGCCGAGCACGCCGGCCAGCTTCATGCCCAGGGTCACCGGGGTAGCCTGCTGCAGCCAGGTGCGTCCGGCCAGCGGCGTGTCGGCATGGCGCTCGGCCTGCGCCGCCAGGGCATCGCCCAGGGTGGCGAGGTCGCCTTCGATCAGCTCGATAGCGCCGCGCAGCTGCAGCACCAGGCCGCTGTCCATGGCGTCCTGGCTGGTGGCGCCGAGGTGTACATAGCGTTCGGCCTCGGGGCTTGTCGCAGCGATGCGTTTGCCCAGTGCCTTGACCAGAGGGATGGCGGAATTACCCGCCGTGGCGATGGCCTGGGCCAGCGCCGGGTAATCGTAGAGTTCAGCTTTACAGGCAGCCTCGATGGGCGCCACGGCCTCGGCGGGGATCAGCCCCGCATGTGCCTCGGCCCGCGCCAGCGCGGCCTCGAAGTCGAGCATCCCCTGCACCCGGCCGGCATCGCAGAAGATCGCGCGCATGGCCGGGGCGGTGAAGTAGGCATCGAAGAGTTGGTTGCTCAAGACGGTCTCGTTCCAGCTGTTTGGGTAAGCCTAGGTTGGCAGGGCGATGCGGGCGAATCCAGTGCGTAGGGTGGGCCGGGCGGCGATCCGCTTTAGCCCACCATGATGACAGCGTACAGTGCGTAGGGTGGGCTTCAGCCCACCGGGCGCGTCATGGTGGACTGAAGCGAATCACCATCCCTTCACGCACTATGGACATGGTGGGCTAAAGCCCACCCTACAGATGTCATTCACACCCGTTCGATGGCCAGCGCCAGGCCCTGCCCCACGCCCACGCACATGGTCGCCAGGCCCAGCTTGCCGCCGGATTTCTCCAGGTGGTGAACGGCGGTGAGCACCAGGCGATTGCCGCTCATGCCCAGCGGGTGGCCGAGGGCGATGGCGCCGCCATTCGGGTTGACCTTGGCGCTATCGTCCGGCAGGCCGAGGTCGCGGGTGACGGCCAGGCCCTGGGCGGCAAAGGCTTCATTCAGCTCGATCACGTCGAACTGCTCGATGCTCAGGTTCAGCCGCGCCAGCAGCTTGCGTACCGCCGGCACCGGGCCGACGCCCATGATGCGTGGCGCCACGCCGCCGCTGGCCATGCCCAGCACCTTAGCGCGCGGCTTGAGGCCGTACTTCTGAACGGCTTCGGCAGAGGCCAGGATCATCGCCGAGGCGCCGTCATTGAGGCCCGAGGCGTTGCCGGCGGTGACGGTCTTGCCTTCGCCATTGACCGGCTTGAGCTTGGCCAGGCCTTCGGCGGTGGTGTCGGCACGCGGGTGCTCGTCACGGTCGACGACGATCTCGCCCTTCTTGGTCTTGATCACCACCGGGACGATTTCCTCGGCGTAGTAGCCGCTCTCCTGGGCCGCCGCCGCACGCTGCTGGCTGCGCAGGCCGAAGGCGTCCTGGTCGGCACGGCTGACGCCGTAGTCCTCGGCGACGTTGTCACCGGTGACCGGCATCGGATCGACGCCGTACTGTTCTTTCATCACCGGGTTGACGAAGCGCCAGCCCAGGGTGGTGTCTTCCAGCTTCTGGCCACGGCCAAAGGCGCTGTCGGCCTTGCCCATCACGTAGGGCGCGCGGGTCATCGACTCAACGCCAGCGGCGATGGCCAACTCCATCTCGCCCGAGGCGATGGCGCGGAAGGCGGCGCCCACCGCTTCCATGCCCGAAGCGCACAGGCGGTTGAGGGTCACACCCGGCACCGTTTCCGGCAGACCGGCGAGCAGCAGGGCCATGCGCGCCACGTTGCGGTTGTCCTCGCCGGACTGGTTGGCGCAGCCCATGAACACTTCATCGACTGCCGACCAGTCGACCTGCGGGTTACGCTCGACCAGCGCCTTGAGCGGAATCGCCGCCAAGTCGTCGGCGCGCACCGCCGACAGCGCGCCATTGAGGCGACCAATCGGCGTGCGCACGGCGTCGCAGATGAATACGTCGCGGCTCATTCCTCACCCCCGGCCTGGCCATGGGCGGCGGCGGTGCGCGCTTCCAGGGCGCGCAGCGCTTCCAACTCGGTGTCGTTCGGCGCCTCGGTCACGGCCAGATTGTCGGCAAAGCGGATGGCCCAGCCGGTATTCTCGATCACCTGCTCGCGGGTCACGCCCGGGTGCAGCGAGGTGACCACGAACTCGTTGCTACCGGCTTCCGGCTCCATGATGCACAGGTCGGTAATGATGCCGACCGGGCCCTTGCCAGGCAGGCCGAGCTGCTGACGATGATCACCGCCCTCACCGAAACCGACCGAGGTGATAAAGGCCAGCTTGTCGACGAAGGTGCGGTGCGACTGCTTGAGGATGATCAGCACTTCCTTGGCGCTGCCGGCGATCTCCGGCGCGCCGCCGGCACCGGGCAGGCGCACCTTGGGGTTGTGGTAGTCGCCGATCACCGTGGTGTTGATATTGCCGAACTTGTCCACCTGGGCCGCGCCGAGAAAACCGACGTCGATGCGCCCGCCCTGCAGCCAGTAGCGGAAGATCTCACCGGTGGGTACCACGGTGTCGGCGGTTTCGGCCAGCTCGCCGTCGCCGATCGACAGCGGTAGCACGCTGGGCTTGGCGCCGATCGGGCCGGATTCGTAGATCAGCACGACGTCCGGCGAGGAGGTCAGGCGCGCCAGGTTGGCGGCCTTGGACGGCAGGCCGATGCCGACGAAGCAGACCGCGCCGTTCTTCAGGCGGCGGGCGGCGGCGACGGTCATCATTTCGTTGGTGCTGTAGTCGCTCATCACTTGGCCTCCGCAATCTTTTTCTGGAATTCGGCGAAATCGGTAGTGCCGCGGATATAGGTATCGATCCAGGCGGTAAAGCTCTCGCGGTCGCGGGCAATCGGGTCCCAGGCCTGGTAGAAGCGGTTGTCACGCTCGTAGTAGCCATGGGCGTAGGACGGGTGGGCGCCGCCGGGCACGTGGCAGACGGCGGTCAACGCCCAGCTCGGCAGCACGCAGGCGTTCATCGGCGCCTTGAGGTCATCGACGATCTCCTCGACGGTGACGATGCAGCGCTTGGCCGCCAGGGCCGCTTCCTTCTGCACGCCGAGGATGCCCCACAGCAGCACGTTGCCCCTGCGGTCGGCCTTCTGCGCGTGGATCACGGTGACGTCCGGGCGTACCGCCGGGGTGGCGGCCAGCTTCTCGCCGGTGAACGGGCAGTCGATGAACTTGATGTTCGGGTTGACCTTGGGCAGGTCCGAGCCGGCATAGGCACGCAGCAGGGCGAACGGCAGGCCCGAGGCGCCGGCAACATAGGAATTGGCCAGGTCGGCGTGGCTGTGCTCGTCGATTTCCAGGGCGTTCGGCCACTTCTTCTCGACCGCGTCGCGCAGGCGGTGCAGCGAGCCGACGCCGGGGTTGCCACCCCAGGAGAAGGTCAGCTTGCGCGCGCAACCGGCGCCGATCAGTAGGTCGTAGACCAGGTCCGGGGTCATGCGTACCAGGTGCAGGTCTTTCTTGCCCTGGCGGATCAGCTCGTGGGAGGCGGCAGTGGGGATCAAATGGGTGAAGCCTTCGAGAGCGACGCAGTCGCCGTCGTTGACGTGGCGCGAAATGGCTTCGCCCAGGGTGATGATGTCGGCCATCGTGTTGTTCTCGCTTGGGTTGCAGGTGCCACCGGGCAGGGCAGGGGTGGCGGTGAGTTCAGATTAGGGCGCGCCATGCAGCGGAACAATCCGATAATCGCCTTATTGTGCGATTATCGAACCATTCCTGATTGATGGTGCCGATAGCGCCTTACAGCAGGTTCCAGGTGTAACTGAGGATCAGCCGGTTCTCGTCGATATCGCTGCGGTAGTTGGAGCGCGCGGTGACGTTGCGCACGCGCACGCCGAGGCCCTTGAGCGCGCCGCTCTGCACCACGTAGCCTATGTCCAGATCGCGCTCCCAGTCCTTGCCCTCGTAGCGCGCACCGCCGCGGTTGGTGGCCTGGGCATCGACATTGTCGCCGCGGATGTAGCGCACCCCGGCCACCAGGCCCGGCACGCCCATGGCGGCGAAGTCGTAGTCGTAACGCAGCTGCCAGGAGCGCTCGTCGGCGGAGGCGAACTCGAAAGTGGGCACCTCGTTGCCCAGCGGGCTGACGTTGGCAAATACGCGCGGGAAGGCGTCATCGCCGAACATCGCCTGGTAGCCGACATAGAAGGTGTGGCCGCCGTGCTTGGCCGACAACAGGGCGAAGGCCGCCTGATTGTCGATGTCGCCGAGCAGGCTCTGGCCGTCGTCGGCCGAGTCGTAGAAACCGAGGTTGGCGCCCAGGGTCCAGGCGCCCACCGGCTGGCTGTGCTTGAGGCCGAGGAAGCGCTGGTCGTAGATGTCTTCCAGCTGCGCGTACCAGGCGCTGGCGGTGGTGCGCCCGGCGTTGAAGGCATAGTCGCCGCCGGCGTAGTTGAAGGCGTCGCTGGTCGCCGCGCGCTGCGGCAGGTGGCCGAGCATGGCCAGCATCTGGTCGTCGCCGGCCTCGTTGCGCAGGCTGGTGGAGTTCAGATGCCCGGCCTGCAGGGTCAGCCCGGCCAGCTCGTTGGAAACCAGGCTGACGCCTTGGTAGCTGGGCGGCAGCAGGCGGATGTCCGAATAGGTCAGCACCGGCAGGTTGGGCTGCAGCTCGCCGACTTTCAGCTCGGTCTTGGACAGGCGCAGCTTCGCCGCCAGGCCCAGACGGCTGTAGTCGTCGGCGGCCTTGCCGCTCTCGCGGGTCGGCAACAGGCCGGTGTTGACCCGATCCGGGCTGCTGTCGAGCTTGAGGCCGAGCAGGCCGATGGCATCCACGCCGAAACCCACCGGCCCCGAGGTGTAGCCGGATTTGAGGTTGAGGATAAAACCCTGCGCCCACTCCTCCGCCTGGGACTGCCGGTTCGGCCCGACTATGTCGGAAAAGTCGCGGCTGAAGTAATAGTTGCGCGCCGTCAGGCTGGCGCTGGCGTCGTCGATAAACCCGCCCTCGCCGGCCTGGCTCAGGCTCGGTAGGCAGGCGGCAATGGCGGTGGACAGCAGGCAAAGGCGTGGGCTGTGTTTCATCGGTAGCGTGCTCTTGTTGTTATCGAGGTTGCAGAAACCCGCCCGGCAGCCCAGGGGCGGCCGGTTGGGAGGATGGATCGGGTCGATTTGGGCTATATCGCCGTTTGTAGGGTGCGCTATGCGCACCAGGCATTGCCGTCGGTATCGGTGCGCACGGCGCACCCTACGGCGGCCTCACTCGCGCAGCGGCGCGGCCCGCGGGTTATTCGTGGCGCTTAGCGATTGTCGCCGTGCTCGCAGCAGCAGGTGCGCGGCGAGACCGAACAGCAGGCCCCAGAAGGCCGCCGACAGGCCGAGGAAACTTACCCCGGAGGCCGTCACCAGGAAGGTGAACAGTCCGGCATCGCGTTCCGTCGGCTCGCTCAGGCTGCGCGCCAGCGCCTCGCTGAACGCGCCGTACAGCGCCAGCCCGGCCAAGGCGGCGATCAGCGCCGCGGGAAAGGCGGCGAACAGCGACACCAGGGTGGCGCCGGCGATGCCCAGCAGCAGGTAGGCTAGGCTGCCGACCACCGCGGCCACGTAGCGCCGTTTGGGGTCTTCATGGGCCTCGCGACCGGTGCACAGGCTGGCGGTGACCGCCGCCAGGTTCAGGCCGTGGCAGCCGAACGGCGCCAGCAGCGCGCCGCCGATGGCGCTGGCGCCGATCAGCGGGCTGGCCGGGGTTTGGTACCCGGCGCCACGCAGCACCGCCATGCCCGGCATGAACTGCCCGGTCAGCGCCACCAGCACCAGCGGCAGCGCCAGGTTAAGGGTGGCGGTAAGGCTGAACTCGGGGGCGATCCACTGCGGCGTGGCCAGCTCCAGCACCAGCGCCTCGCTGCGCAGCTGGCCGCCGAGCAGGGTCAGCGCCGCGCCCACGAGCAATACGCCGGCCACCGCATAGCGCGGCGCCATGCGCCGTAGCAGCAGATAGGTGACGAACATGCTGGCGATCAGCAGCGGCTGTTCGGGCAGCGCCTTGAACACTTCGATGCCGAAGGCGAACAGGATGCCGGCCTGCAAACCGGCGGCGATGGAGCCGGGCAGTTTGGCGATCAGCCGGTCGAAGCTGCCGCTCAGGGCGATCAGCAACAGGATCAGGTTGGCCACCAGGTAGGCGCCGATCGCCTGATTCAGACCCAGTTCGGGCAGGGCGCCGACCAGCAGCGCGCTGCCGGGAATCGACCAGGCGATCACCACCGGCGTGCGGTAGCGCAGGCTGAGCAGCAGGCCCAGCACGCCACTGCCGATGGAAATCGCCCAGACCCAGGACGACAGCAGCGCCTGTGACAGGCCGGCGCTTTCCGCGGCATGGAAGATCAGCACCAGCGGCCCGGCGTAGGAGATGGTGGTGGCGAGCAGCCCGGCCACCAGGGCGGGCAGGCTGAAGTCTTTGAGCAGGACGTTCATGGTCCCTCGCAAGGTCAGGCTGGCGTCCCTCGAAGGGGACGCTCTTGTTGTAACCGGGCCCGTAGGGTGCGCCGTGCGCACCATGCCCACGGCGCACGACACCATTGGTGCGCGCAGCGCACCCTACGGATCAGGCCTGCTGCAAAGCCCGCGGCCGTGCGCTGCGGCGTTCGGCCTTAGGCGCCGGGGCCTGCTGCAGCTGGAAGTCGAACGCCAGCGTGGCGAAGCGCGGGCCCTGGATACCGCGGTCGCGGGCGGCGGCCTCGTCCTCGACGAACTGGATATCGCCGACCAGGCCCTCGCGGGTGGCGTAGGCGAAGTCGTCCCACAGGTACTGGTCGCCGGCCAGGTTGATCTGGGTGGTCAGGTGGCGATGGCCCGGCGCGGAGATGAAGAAGTGGATATGCGCCGGACGCTGGCCGTGGCGGCCGAGCAGATCGAGGCATTCCTGGGTCGGGCCCTGCGGGTCGCAGCCGTAGCCGCTGGGCACGATGCTGCGTGCGCGGTAGCGGCCCTCGGCGTCGGTGACGATGCGCCGGCGCAGGTTGTAGTCGCTCTGGCTCTTGTCGAAGTAGGAGTAGTTGCCCTTGGTGTTGGCGTGCCACAGGTCGACCACCGCATCGGCCACAGGTTTGCCTTGGGTGTCGCGCACCACGCCTTCGAGGAACATCACCGTGGCCACGCCGTCTTCCGTGCCGTCGTCCATCCGCACCTGGCCCTCGGCCAGCGGCGCGCCGGCTACGTACAGCGGGCCTTCGATGGTGCGCGGGGTGCCGCCGCTGAGGCCGGCCTCGGCGTCCTTGGCGTCCTGCAGCAGGTCGAGGAAGTGTTCCAGGCCCAGGCCCGGCACCAGCAGGCCGAACTCGCTGCGCGCGCCGAGGCGGTTGAGGTAGTCCACCGCCTGCCAGAATTCGTCGTCGGTCACTTGCAGGTCTTCGATGATCTTCGCCGCGTCGCCGACGATGCGCAGCATCAGCTGCTTGAGGCGCGGGCTGCCCTGCTCGTTGTTGAGGCCGCAGGCCTCGCGGAACAGGTTCTGCACGTCTTGGGTGTGGGAGATTTTCACGGTCATGGTGGCGTGCCTCGTTGTTGTTCTGGGGATCAGCGGTCGTCGGCATGGATCGACGAGGGATGCCGGCACAGCGGCGTGACCTCGATGTCCATGTAGGGGAACAGCGGCAGTTGCAGCAGGGTGTCGTGCAGGGCCTCGACGCTGGCCACGTCGAATACGCTGTAGTTGGCGTAGTGCCCGGCGATGCGCCACAGGTGGCGCCAGGTGCCCTCGCGCATCAGGCGCTGGGCCAGTTCCTTCTCCTCGGCCTTGATCTGCGCGGCCACTGCCGGGTCCATGTCGGCCGGCAGCCTTACGGTCATCTTCACGTGGAACAGCATCAGGATTTCCTCCGTTTCACTTGCGGGCGAAGAACGCCAGGCGTTCTTCGTCCAGGGTCAGGCCCAGGCCGGGTGTACGCGGCACCTGCAGGGCGAAATCGCGGTACAGCGGCGCTTCAGTGACGATTTCCTCGGTCAGCAGCAGCGGGCCGAACAGCTCGGTGCCCCAGGTCAGCTGCTTGAGGGTGACGAAGGCGTGGGCCGAGGCCAGGGTGCCGATGGCGCCTTCGAGCATGGTGCCGCCGTACAGGGCGATACCGGCCGCCTCGGCGATGGCCGCGGTACGCAGCACGGCGCGCGGGCCGCCGTTCTTGGCGATCTTCAGGGCGAACACCGAGGCGGCGCCGTCGGCCGCCAGGCTGAAGGCGTCTTCCACGCTCTCGATGGATTCGTCGGCCATGATCGGTGCGGGGCTGCGCTGGTTGAGGCGCACCTGGCCGGCGCGATTGATACGCGCGATCGGCTGCTCGATCAGGTCGATGCCGTTGTCGCCCAGCACCCGGCAGGCGCGGATGGCCTGGGACTCGTCCCAGCCCTGGTTGACGTCGACCCGCACGCTGGCGCAGTCGCCCAGCGCCTGCTTGATGGCGATGACGTGGTTGAGGTCGCGCTGCAGTTCGCCGGCGCCGATCTTCAGCTTGAAGATGCGGTGGCGGCGGATGGCGAGCATCTGCTGCGCCTCGTCGATATCGCGGGCGGTGTCGCCCGAGGCCAGGGTCCAGGCCACCTCCAGGCTGTCGCGCACGCGGCCGCCGAGCAGCTCGCTGACCGCCAGGCCCAGGCGCTTGCCTTGGGCGTCGAGCAGCGCGCTTTCGATGCCCGACTTGGCGAAGGTGTTGCCCTTGGCCAGCTTGTCCAGGCGTTGCATGCAGACATTGATATTGGCCGCGTCCTGACCGCGCAGCGCCGGCGCCAGGTGGCTGTCGATGTTCTGCTTGATGCTCTCCGGGCTCTCGTTGCCGTAGGCCAGGCCACCGATGGTGGTGGCTTCGCCTATGCCTTCGACGCCGTCGCTGCAGCGCAGGCGGATGATCACCAGCGTCTGGTTCTGCATGGTGTGCATGGCCAGCTTGTGCGGGCGGATGGTCGGCAGGTCGACTATGGTCGCCGTCAGGCTTTCGATCAGGACGTGGCTCATTTCACTTTTCCAGGTTCAGGGTGAGGGCTCAGGCCTTGGCCGCCGCCAGCGCCGCGGTCGCCGCCTGGCGCCGCTGGCCGCTGAGGGTGAACAGCGCCATGGCCAGGGCGGCGATGGCGCCAGGCACGGCGAAGGCGATGAAGTTCAGTTGCAGCGGCAGGTTGATCGCCATCAGCGCGCCGCCGAGCAGCGGCCCGACGATGGCGCCGTTGCGGCCGATGCCCGAGGCCCAGCCGAGGCCGGTGGAGCGGATCGACAGGCCGTAGAACTGCGCGGCGCCGGCGTACAGCAGAATCTGCGTGCCGATGGTGGTGGCGCCGGCGATGAAGATCAGGCCGTAGAGCACCGGCGTCGGGCTGTTGAAGCCGAGCAGGCTGATCGAGGCGGCGGCGGCGACGAAGAAGGCCACCATCACCTTGCCCAGGTTGAAGCGGTCGCCCAGCCAGCCGCCGAGAATGGCCCCGGCCATGCCGCCGAAATTCAGTGCCAGCAAAAACGACAGGCTCGACCCCAGGCTGTAGCCGGCGCTGGCCATCAGCTTGGGCAGCCAGGAGCTCAGCGCGTAGACCATCAGCAGGCAGCAGAAGAACGCCAGCCACAGGCACAGGGTGCGCAGCGCGCGGCCGTCGCGGAACAGCTCGAAGACGCCGACGCCCTGGCCCTTGCCATCGCTCATCTGCAACTGGTCGGCGGCGTCGAGGGCCAGACCCGGTTCGACCTTGGCCAGCACCGCGCGGGCCTGCTCATGGCGACCCTGGCGCACCAGGAAACCCACCGACTCCGGCAGCTTCCACAGGATCAGCGGCAACAGCAGCAGCGGCACGGCGGCGGCGAAGAACATCGACTCCCAGCCGAAGCGCGGCAGCATATAGATACCCACCCCCGCTGCGAGCATGCCGCCCAGCGAGTAGCCGCTGAACATCACCGCCACCAGGGTGCTGCGCAGGCGTTTGGGCGCGTACTCGTTCATCAGCGCCACGGCGTTGGGCATCAGCCCGCCACAGCCCAAGCCCGCAATAAAGCGGAAGATGCCGAACTCGGTGGGGTTGCTGGCAAAGCCATTGAGGATGGTCGCCGTGGAGAACAGCACGAAGCAGATGGCGATGCCCTTCTTGCGCCCGATCCGGTCGGCCAGGGTGCCGAAGCCGAGGGCGCCGAACATCATGCCGAACAGCGCATAGCTGCCCAGGGCGCCGGCTTCCAACGGGGTCAGGTTCCACTCCTGCATGATCGACGGCAGCACCACGCCGAAGATGAACAGGTCGTAGCCGTCGAAGATCAGCAGCAGCGCGCAGAGCGCCATGACCATCCAGTGGAAGCGGGAAAAGCGTGCGTTGTCGATAACGGGGTGAACGTCTATCTGTCGCATGGCATCGGTTCTCGGTTTTGTTTTTGTTGTGAACGGTTCGGTTGGTGTTTGTAGGAGCCCGATTGCGGGCGATGCTCTTGATGGATCGCCCGCAAGCGGGCTCCTACAGGTGATGCGTCAGCCCAGATCGCCTCCGCCTACCGGCAAGGTCACGCCGGTGATATAGGAGGCCTCGTCGGAGGCGAGAAAAAGGATCGCGCCGACCTGCTCGTCGATGCTGCCGTAGCGTTTCATCAGGCTGCTCTGCACGGTCTGATCGACGATCTGCTGGTACCAGCCCTTCTCCTCGGCGCTCTGTTCGGCGGCATTGCGCGGGATGCGCCGCGGCGGCGCCTCGGTGCCGCCGGGGGCGGTGGCGTTGACGCGGATGCCGCGCTCGGCGGTCTCGAACGCCAGGCAGGCGGTCAGGGCATTGACGCCGCCCTTGGCCGCGCCGTAGGGCACGCGGTTGACCCCGCGGGTGGCGATGGAGGAGACGTTGACGATGGCGCCGCTGCCCTGCGCCAGCATCTGCGGCAGCGCGGCATGGCAGCACCACAGCGTGGGGAACAGCGAGCGACGCACCTCGGCCTCGATCTGCGCCGTTTCGTAGTGCTCGAAGGGCTTGGCCCAGATGGTGCCGCCGACGTTGTTGATCAGGATGTCGAGGCGGCCGAAGCGCTCGACGGCTGCCTGCATCACGCCCTGGCAATCGCCGGCCTGTTCCAGGTCGGCAGTCAGGCACAGCACGCCGGGCTGCTCGGCCAGCTCATTGATCAGCTCGGAGCGGTCCACCGCCACCACTTGCGCGCCCTCCTCCAGCAGCCGCTCGGCGACGCGGCGGCCGATGCCCTGGGCGGCGCCGGTGACCACGGCGACTTTGTCTTGGAAACGCTTGTTCATCTGTCGACCTCAATCAAATGGTGCGACCGTAGCCCGGATGCAATCCGGGGCTGGTTCGTGGACTTCCCCCGGATTTCATCCGGGCTACGACTGCCCCGCTCGCACCTAGGCGCTGGCGGCGAACTTCTCGTAGTAGAAATTGGCCGGTGCTATGCCCTGCTCGCGGATATAGGCGCTGACCGCCTCGACCATCGGCGGCGGGCCGCACAGGTAGATGTCCACCTCGCCGTCGTTGAGGTGCTTGGGTTCGATGTGCTGGGTGACGTAGCCCTTGTGCGGGTAGCTGCTCTCGGGACTGGCCACGCAGGCGCTGAAGCTGAAGCCGGGGATGCGCGCGGCGAAGGCTTCCAGCTTGTCCAGCTCGACCAGGTCATGGTCGTGGGTCACGCCGTAGATCAGGTGCAGCGGGTGCTCGCAGCCTTCGGCGGCGATCTTCTCCAGCATCGCGGTGAAGGGCGCCAGGCCCGTGCCGCCGGCCAGCAGCAGCAGCGGCCGCTTGATCTCGCGCAGGTAGAAGCTGCCCAGCGGGCCGGCCAGGCTGATGCTGTCGCCGGCCTTGGCCAGGTTGCTCAGAAAGCTGCTCATCAGCCCGCCCGGCACGTTGCGGATCAGAAAGCTGACCTCGCCGTCCTTCTGCAGGCTGCTGAAGGAGTAGGCACGGGTCTGCTCGCTGCCCGGCACCTTCAGGTTGACGTACTGCCCCGGCAGGAAGGCCAGCTGGCTCAGGGCCTCGCCTTTGACCGACAGGGCGATGGTGCTGTCGGAGAGCTTGCGCACCGCGCTGATGGCCGCCTCGAAGCTGGCCTGCTGGGTCTTGCACAGCTGCGAGGAGGCCGGCACGTGGATCACGCAGTCGCTCTCGGCACGCATCTGGCAGGTCAGCACATAGCCCTGCTCGGCCTCGGCCTGGCTCAGGGCGTCGTCGATGTATTCCTCGCCGAGGTCGTACTGGCCGGCTTCGGCGAAGCACTTGCAGGCGCCGCAGGCGCCATCGCGGCAGTCCAGCGGGATATTGATGCCCTGGCGATAGGCGGCGTCGGCCACCGTCTCACCCAGGTTGGCGTCGATAAAGCGGGTCACCCCGTCTTCGAAATTCAGTGCGATCTTGTGGCTCATGGCGCACCTCGCTATGCGGTTGGCGGCGTGCAGGGTCCCGTGACGGAAGCCGAAGGCTCCCGCCGGCAGCGCTGCAGCGGAATCAGATGTGGTAGACGTCGATGATCTGGCGCACGTAATCGTTCTTCAGCACCACCTTCTTGGCCTTGATCAACGGGTTCTCGCCGCGGGTATCCAGGGTGTAGAAGCTGGTGCCGTAGAAGTGATCGACGGTCTTGTAGCGAAAGCTCAGGGTGTGCCAGTTGAAGCGCACATTGGTCAGGCCCTCTTCCTGCTCGACGATCTCGATGTTGTTGATGTTGTGCGAGGTGCGGGTATCCGGGATGGTGGCGCTGGAACGCTCGGTGCGGATGCGAAACACCCGGTCCTCCAGGCCGCTGCGGTTGCCGTACCAGATCAGCGATATCTCGGTCTGCGGGTTTTCCACCAACTGGTCGGCATCGTCCCAGGCCGGCATCCAGAACTCGGCGTCCGGGGCATACAGCTCCAGCCACTGGTCCCACTGCTTGTCGTCCAGGTAGCGCGCCTCACGGTAGAGGAAGTCGCGCACGGCGCCATAGGAAAGGCTCATTTACGCGCCCTCCACGTGGATCAGTTGGTCCTGTTCTTTCTTCACTGCCTGGATCATCTGCTGCTGCCAGTAGTGGTGCTGCAGCACGAACAGGCCCTCGTCCTCGGTGCGCGCGCCGCTCATCAGCGGCTGCAGGTCGATCTCGCGGGCCGACTCGTCGGCGCCGTCGATCCAGTGCTGGGCGCCGCGGGACATGTCGTTCCACTGCATGGCGCGGCCGGCGAAGCCCTGCTGGCAGGCGCGGAACTCTTCCAGGTCATCGGGGGTGGCCATGCCCGAGACGTTGAAGAAGTCCTCGTACTGGCGGATACGCCGGGCACGGGCCTCGGCACTCTCGCCCTTGGGCGCGATGCAGTAGATGGTCACCTCGGTCTTGTCCACCGACAGCGGCCGGGCGATGCGCAGCTGCGAGCCGAACTGGTCCATCAGGTACAGGTTGGGGTATAGGCAGAGGTTGCGCGAATGGCCGATCATCCAGTCAGCGCGGGCTTCGCCGAACTCGGCGGCGAGGCGCTCGCGGTCGGCGAACAGCGGGCGATCCTCGGGGTTGTCCCAGCGGGTCCAGAGCAGCAGGTGGCCGTTCTCGAAGGAGTAGAAACCACCGCCCTTCTTGCCCCAGCCGCCGGCGCTCATGGCGCGGATGTCGTCGCCGGCCTCTTTCAGCTTGCGCTGCTGCTGGGTGGCGGCGTAGTTCCAGTGCACGGCGGTGACGTGGTAGCCGTCGGCACCGTTTTCCGCCTGCAGCTTCCAGTTGCCCTCGTAGACATAGGTGCTGGAGCCGCGCAGCACTTCCAGGCCTTCGCTGGACTGGTCGCAGATCATGTCGATGATCTTCTTCGACTCGCCGAGGAAGTCCTCGAGCGGCGCCACGTCCTCACGCAGGCTGCCGAACAGGAAGCCGCGGTAGGACTCGAAACGGGCGACCTTCTTCAGGTCGTGCGAGCCGTCGCAGTTGAAGTTGTCCGGGTAGCCGGCTTCCTTGGGGTCCTTGACCTTGAGCAGCTTGCCGCTGTTGTTGAAGGTCCAGCCGTGGAAGGGGCAGGTGTAGCTGGCCTTGTTGCCGCTCTTGAAGCGGCACAGCATGGCGCCGCGATGGCTGCAGGCGTTGATGAAGGCGTTGAGCTCACCCTCCTTGTTGCGCGCGATAAAGATCGGCTGGCGCCCCATGTGGGTGGTGTAGTAGTCGTTGACGTTGGGGATCTGGCTCTCGTGGGCCAGGTACAGCCAGTTGCCCTCGAAGATGTGCTGCATCTCCAGGTCGAACAGGCGCGGGTCGGTGAACATCTCGCGCTTGCAGCGGAAAATGCCCTTGTCCTTGTCTTCTTCAAGCAGGCTATTGAGGTAGTCGAGTCCCAGGTTCATGGCCATGGCTCCGTTGTTATTGTTTCAACGGTTCCAAGGCTATGCCGCCTTATTGTCCGACAATATCCAGTTAGTGCAGGACCTTTATCCGTTTTCTGCAGGGTGCGACCAAGGTCGTAGAAGCCGCGTCAGTCGTGGCCTGGGCAGAAACTCGGAAGGTGGAAAACGTAGGGTGGAAAACCGCGAAGCGTTTTCCACCTGTAGCCAACCGGAAGAGATACGACGCGTGTTTGATCGGTGGACAAGCTACCCGCTCGTAGGGTGTGCCGTGGGCACCGAAAACACGCGGAACGATCAGGTCTCGCGGCGCCGCAGGGTATCGGAGGGCAGCTCGCCGAAGGCGCTCTTGTAGCTCTCGGAGAAGCGGCCAAGGTGGAGGAAGCCGTAGTCCAGCGCCACCTCGGTGATATTGCGCACCTTGGCCGAGGGATCACTGAGGCAGGCGTGCACCCGCTCCAGCTTGCGCTGGCGGATGTAGTGCTTGGGCGTGGTGCCCAGGTGCTTGTCGAACAGCGCGTAGAGCGAGCGCGGGCTGATATGGGCGAGCTGGGCCAGCTGCTCGAGGCTGATGTCCTGCTTGAGGTTGTCGTCGATGAACTGCACCAGGCGCTCGAACGAGGGGTTGCTCTCGGCCAGCTCCGCGCGGCTGACGTTGCTGCCGAGCAGGCCGAGCAGCTTGCTGGCGATGATCCGCGTGTAGTGCTCCTGCACCGAGGGCAGCGACTGCTCGCTCTCGGCCTCGTCGCAGACCAGGCCGAGCAGGTTGGTGAAGCCCTCGAGCTGCTGCAGCTGGTGGCGCGAGGCGAATCGCACGCCGTCGGCCGGGCGCTGCCAGTGGTTGTCGCTGCAGGCGCGCTCGATCAACTGGCTCGGCAGCTTGACGATGAACTTCTCGCAGTCGTCGGAATAGGTCAGGTCGACCGGATCGTCGGGGTTGATCAGCAGCAGTTCGCCGGGAGTGAAGTAGTGTTCCTGGCCGTGACCGCGCCACAGGCAGTGGCCCTGCAGCAACACCTGCAGGTGGTAGATGGTCTCAAGCGCTGGCGAGGTGACGCGCACGCTGCCACCGTAGCTGATGCGACACAGATCGAGACTGGCGAAACTGCGATGGCTAAGGCTGGCGGCTGGGCGGCCGCTGCTGGGCAGGCGAATGCAGTGCGAGCCTACATGCTGGTTGACGTAGTCGGATACCGCATAGGGGTCGGCATTGGCGAACAGCCGACTCTTCTCGTTCAGCAGGCGACAGTCCATGACTCACGGCGCTCTTATCATTGTTATTTGAGTGGCGAGTACTGACGGGCCACGGCAGCCCTCCTCGCTCGAACCATAGATACAGGCAAATGGCCCACACCTGATCACAAACCGATCAACGGTTGACCACAGCAGGTTAGCGGCTCGGTGAGCTTAGGCAATCGGACCTTGGCCGAATATCGCTTCGGGCGATTACCGCCCGCTTTCGTGAACTGACGCAACAGGCCGGCGACACCCGCAGTCTTCGTAGGAGCCCCGCCCCAGGGCGAAACCTTGTCGTTCTGCGTTGTCCGCTCGATCGCTTTCGCCGCGGGGCGCGGCTCCTACGAACAAGCGTCGAGGCGGCTGCTCAGGCCGGGCGGAACAGCTGGCTGCTGAGCTCGCGGCTGGCGCTGAGCATCAGCGGCAGGTAGCGCTTCTCCAGCTCGCTGACCGGCACACGACCGGCGTGGGTGCTGACGTTCATCGCCGCCAGCACGTGGCCGGCGGAGTCGTACACCGGCACTGCCAGCGAACGCAGGCCCTGCTCCAGTTCCTGATCGACGACGCACCAGCCCTGGTGGCGCACGCGCTGCAGGCATTCCCATAGCGCCTCGGGCGTGTGCAGGGTGCGACTGGTCTTGGGCTGCAGCTCGGCGTGGGCCAGGTAGTCCTGCAGTTGGTCGTCGTCCAGCGCGGCGAGCAGGATGCGGCCCATGGAGGTGCAGTAGGCCGGCAGGCGGCTGCCGACGCTGAGGTCCACCGAGATCAGCCGCTGCGGAATCGCCGAGCGGGCGATGTAGAGCACCTGCTCGCCTTCCAGGGTGGCCAGGTTGCAGGCCTCGTGCAACTGCTCGCTCAAGCGGTCGAGATAGGGCTGGGCGGACACCGCCAACGGCGTCGACGACAGGTAAGCGTGGCCCAGGGTCAGCACCTTGGGCAGCAGCGAATAGGTGCGCCCGTCGGTGGTGACGTAGCCCAGCTTCATCAGCGAGTACAGACAGCGGCGCACCGCGGCACGGGGGATCTCGGTGCGGTGGCTGATCTGCGCGATGGTCAGGTGGCGCTTGCGCTCCTGGAAGGCGTTGATCACCGCCAGGCCGCGAGCCAGTGAGGTCATGAAATTGGGATCGCCAGCGAACTCCTCGATGCGCTTGGCTGGCGACACGTAGGGCGGCGGCGCCAAACTGGACAGGGGCGGACGGGTATCGCTCATGGAACCTCCGGGACGGTCGACGGTGCCTGGCGATTATCGAACTGTCGTGCGGTAATCGCAAATACTGCCAAACAATGAGCGCGCTCTCTGTGGCAGGGGCTTCAGCCGCGACCGCTGTCGATGATTCTCGCCGCTGAAGCGCCTCCCACAGTTCGTAGCCAGCCTCAGCCCGGCAGCAAGCCCTGCCAACGCAACAGCGCCAGCAGGCCGCTGATGCTGAAGAAGGCCAGCACCGTAGCTGCCACCAGAGCGGCGGCGCAGCGCTGTTCGAGACCGAAACGCTGACCGAGGATGGGGTAGATGCTCATCATCGGCGCACTGGCGAACAGCAGCCCGGCCACCATCAGTTGCGGCTCCACCCCGGGCAGCAGGAGGAACGCGAGCAACAGCGCCAGCGGATGGAGGACCAGCTTGCCCAGCGCGGTCTGTACCAGGTCGCCGCCCATGCCGCCCAGCTTCAGCCCGTACAGGCTACCGCCGATAACGAACAGCGCCACTGGCGCCGAAGCGTCGGCGAGCATATCCACCACTCGCAACGGCACAGCCGGCAGGCGGATCTGCAGCAGCGACAGCAGCAGGCCGACAGCGATAGCAATGATCAGCGGATTGCGCGCCAGGCGCAGGCCGGTCTCGCGCAGCAGCGCCCAGCCGCCGTTGCCGCGTTGCGTGCCGGCTTCGGCCAGGGCCAGTGCCAATGGGATCAGCAGCAGGTTCTCCACCAGCATGCCCAGGGCCATGGCCACCGCCGCGGTCTGGCCGAGCACCATCACCGCAATCGGATAGCCGATAAAACCGCTGTTGGACACCGACATGCCCATGGCCAGGATGGCGCTGGCCGACTGCCCTTGCCCACGCAACCAACGCGCCACGGCGAAACCGGCGGTAAACAGACTCAGTGAGGCCAGCGCGTAGGCGGCCAGATAAGGCCAATTGAGCACCTCGTCGAGGCGCCGTTCGACCAAGGCACGCAGCACCAGCGCCGGCAGAGCGAAATTGATCACGAAGGCGCCGAGGCCGCGAATCTGCTCGCGATTGATCAGGGCGATACGCGCCGAGACAAAACCCAGGCCGATGAGGATGAAGATCGGCGCGGTAATCCCCAGCACCGTCAGCATGCCAGGCACTCCGGACCGTCCACGCGCAGCTGCGCAAGGCGCGAGCGGGTACGTACGAAGTCGCCGTGGGCGACGTTGGCGCACAGCGTCGCCAGATCATGCTCGCTCTGCAGCCAGAGCTCGCGGCCGCTGTCGTAGGCGATGTCGACGAAGTTGATCAGGCGCTGTTGCACGTCCAGCGAACACTGCGCCAGCGCCGGCAGCTCGCCGATCACGAAGTGGGCGAAACGCTCGGTCAGTTGCAGGTAATCGCTGCTCGCCAACGGTTGCTGGCACAGCGCGGCAAAATCCAACCACAGGGTACGTGAGTCCATGCCGCGCAGTGTCAGGCTGCGCCTTTGCAAGGGCAAGTGGGCGACGCTGGGCAGATGGCTCAGTTGCCTGCGTAACTGGCTCGCCGGCTGCTGCAGGTAGCGCCCCCAGGATTGCGTACCCAGGCAGCGGTAATCGATACCAGCCTCCATCTGCAGCACCAGGCAGCGACGCTGCAGCACTTCGGCGAAGGGCTTGAAACGACTGTGGTAGAGCGGGTTCGGACAGAGTGCCGGCGGCGCGTAGTTGGAGCTCAAGAGGAGAATGCAATCGCGCTCGAACAGCGGCTTTAACAAACGACCGAGGAGGATCGCATCACCGATGTCATGCACATGAAATTCATCGACGAACAACAGCCGCGCCTCGGCCGCCAGCTCGTCAGCCACCTGCGCCAGGGGATCGGCCTGGCCGGCATGCACCAGCAGGCGCCGCTGCACGTCCTGCAGCAGTGCATGCACATGCAGGCGGCGTTTCGCTAGCGGGGCAACCTGGAACAGGGCATCGAGCAGCAGGCTCTTGCCACGCCCGACGCCGCCGCACAGGTAGGCGCCAGCGGCGGGCCGACGCAGCCAGGCAGACGGCCGCAGGCGCGCCTGCAGCCAGTCGCCCAGGCACGCCAACATGCGCACCTGGGCCTCATCCAGTTGCAGGCCGCGCGCCTCGATCAGGCGAGCGGCCTGCGCGGCCAGCTCAGAAGTCAAAGAACACGGTCTCGCCTTCACCCTGGATGCGGATGTCGAAGCGGTAGGCCGGCTTGCCGTCCACCTCGCAGCGCTTGGCGATCAGCGTCTCGCGGCGCTGCGGCTGCTCGATCAGGTTGAGCACCGGATCCTTGGCATTGGCCTCGGCCTCGTCTTCGAAGTACAGCCGGGTGTTGAGGTGGATGTTGATGCCGCGAGCGAACAGCGCGACGTTGACGTGCGGCGCCATCGGCACGCCGGCGGCGTTGTGCACCACGCCCGGCTTGATCGTATAGGCGGTCCACTCGCTACCGGCATCGAAGGTGGTGGCGGTACGACCGAAACCGTTAAACGGTTTGGACTGGTCGTAATCCTCGTCATAGTGGCCCTGGTGGTCGGCCTGCCACAGCTCGAGGAAGGCGTCGCGCACCAGGTGGCCGTTGCCGTCGTAGACATGGCCGACCAGCACGATGTGTTGGCCGGGCGCATCGGGCCCCGCCATCTGATTCCAGATTTCCTGCTCGCGGGTCGGGTTGCCGGCCGCGGCCAGGGCCAGGCCGATGTGCACGTAGGGGCCGGCGGTTTGTGAAGGGGTTTCCGGCAGCAATTCAACAGGCATGGTCATCCTCCTATGAGCCTGCTCAGGATCTAGCGAGCTAGAGCCAGACAAGGCAAAAAGGGCTGAGGAAGCACAGTTTACGAGTAGTAAATGAGCATTCCGAAGCCATTTTTAACGCCGTCTGGCCGACGCGCAGCAGATCCTGGGCGGCTCATTAACGGTTCTCGAAATGGGTTCTGCGCTGCCCGCGCAGCACAATATCGAAGCGGTACGCCAGGCAATCCATTGGATTGGCCGTGCTCATGTCGAGCTTGGCAATCAGCGTCTGCACCGCGTCCGGGTTGGCGATCGCCTTGACGATCGGGCACAGCGGGATCAGCGGATCGCCCTCAAAATACAGCTGGGTGATCAGCCGCGTGGCGATCGACGGGCCGTTGAGCGAGAAGTGGATATGCGCCGGGCGCCAGTCGTTGGGGCCATTGCGCCAGGGGTAGGGGCCGGGCTTGATGGTGCGGAAGATATAGCGACCTTCACTGTCGGTCAGGGCACGGCCGACACCGCCAAAGTTGGGGTCGAGCGGCGCCAGATAGCGGTCGTTCTTGTGCCGGTAGCGGCCACCGGCGTTGGCCTGCCACATTTCAACCAGGGTATGCGGGATCGGCTTGCCGTACTGATCCATCACCCGACCGGAAACGATGATGCGCTCGCCGATGGGCAGGCCACCGTTGTTGAAGTTGAGCAGCAGGTCGTTGTCGTGCTCGGCGAACTTCAGGTGCGAGAAGTCCGGCCCCGTGGTCTCGGAGATCGACTGCGGGATGCTCACCAGCGCCTGGCGCGGCGAACGGGCGATGGAGGTCTTGTAATCGGGCGTCAAGGCTTTGGGGTGCCAGTTGCGGTCACGAATGACGAAACGGCGATTGTCCTCGGCAGGCATGGTGCGCTCCTGTTGTGAGTATTGTGGAGTCGACCTGGGATCAGGCTGAAGCACAGTTTCCGCCAAAGCAGACGCGGGGAATATTGAAAAGACGCGGCCACCCCATAACCAAATGGTTATGAAAAAAGCCCTTCGCGGTAGGCTTCGGCCACCTCACGCAGCGCCGCGCAGAGCTGCTCGGCGGCCAGCGGCAAGGCCAGCGCACTGTTGCGACAGATACCCACCGAGCCGCCTGGTTCCTGCACGCCCAGCTGCAGCTCGACCAGCTCGCCGCGCTGCACGTCCAGGCACACCGCGTCCTGCGGCGCCACCCACAGCGCATCGCCGGACAGCACGTAGCGCCGACTCAGCGCCGGCGACAGGGTCTCCAGGCGCTGCCGCGAGGGCGTCACCCCGCACTGTACGAACAGGCTGTCGGCGTGCTTGCGGATGGTGGTACCGGTCGTCGGCAGCACCAGCGGGTAATCGCCAAGCTGTCCCAGCGCGGCGGCGCCAGCGGCCAGCAGCGGGTGACCGGGGCGCACCACCAGGCTCATCGATTCGCTGTACAGATGCTCGAAGGTCAGGCCCTGGATGTCCGGGCTGTCGGTCATGCGCCCGACCACCAGGTCCAGCTCGCCGACGCGCAACTGACCGAGCAGGTAGGCGCCCGGCCCGGTAGCAACGCTGACCACCAGCGCCGAGTGACGCTGATGCAGACGCCGCACCACCTCGGGAATCAGCAGGCTCTCTACAGTAGAAAGCACACCGACTCGCACCTGGCCGGCCTCGTGCTCACCTTCGCGCAGACTGTTCACCCCATCGCGCAGCGCCTGCACGCAGGGCCCGGCGTAACGCATGAAGGCCACGCCAGCGGCCGTCAGGGTCACGCCACTCTTGCCGCGCTCGAACAAACTGGCGGCGAGGATCTCCTCCAGCTCCTTGAGCGTCTTGGAAATCGCCGGCTGGCTTACCGCAAGGGCATCGGCTGCCTTGGCGAAGCTGCGCTGGCGAGCGATTTCGAGAAAGCACAGCAGGTGGCGGAATTTGATACGGGTGTCGATGTTCATCGCAGGCACCGAAAACAGATGCCCGCGATGATGCCGCAAAGCACAGGCCTGGCACAGACGACAATTGGCAGGTTCGTCACTTTGGTCGCACTTGGCTGACCGATGGGTCAGCTCTATGCTGCACCTTTTTTGTGCGAGCCTGCCCGATGTCCCTGCCTGATCTGCTGCTGTTGGCCCTCGCCGGTTTCGCCGCTGGGGGGATGAATGCCCTGGCTGGCGGCGGTACCTTCTTCTCCTTCCCCGCCCTGCTCGCCGCCGGCCTGCCACCGGTAACGGCCAATGCCACCAACGCCGTGGCGCTGTGGCCGGCAAGCCTGGCTAGTGCGTGGGCAGCACGCGCCTCGTTGCGGCCGCTGGGGCGTTATCTGCTTCCGCTGCTGCTGGCCGGTCTGGCCGGTGGCCTGCTCGGCGGCCTGTTGCTGCTGGCCGGCGGCGATGACGTGTTCCGCGTGCTGATCCCCTGGCTGTTGCTGGCCGCCACCGCGCTGTTCACCGCCAGCCCCTGGCTGGGCCGCTGGTTGGCAGCACGACGCAAGACGTCCGAGCATCCGCCACACACGCCGTTGTCGCTGGGTGCACACATCGGCGTGTCGATCTACGGCGGCTACTTCGGCGCCGGTATGGGCATCCTGCAACTGGCCGCGTTTTCCATCGAAGGCCACCAGCTGGCCCGCGCCAATGCGCTGAAAAACCTGATCTCGGCGGTGATCTACAGCATCGCCACCCTGACCTTCGTCATCGCCGGCCGGGTCAGCTGGTACGAGCTGGCGATCCTGCTCACCGGTGCCACCATCGGCGGTTATGCCGGTGGCGCACTGGGCGAGAAGCTGCCGCCGGCACTGCTGCGCAGCTTCGTCATCCTGGTCGGCAGCACGATGACCCTGTACTACTTCTGGAGCACCTACTTCTCGGCGTAAAAACCAGCCCTGCGAAAAATAGATCGAACAGTGTCCGAGCACGCCTAATGCCACTCAGTCAGGCGTCAACGTATCGAATGTGTAGGAGCGGCGCCCCGCCGCGAATCAAGGCGCCGCGCATTTGAAAAGCTTCGCCCCGAGGCGGGGCTCCTACGAACGATCGCGTTGAATCGACATTCCCCGGGCGCACGGCTATGCGCCTCCAAAACCCGCTGATTTGCCCGAGAAGCGCGGCTCTGCTAGTGTCGCGCCCGTTTCTACGCTTCCCGAGACCCGCCGCCATGGCCCGCAAAAAAGCCGCCCCCGACTTCGAACACTCCCTCGCCGAACTGCAGACGCTGGTCGAGCGCCTGGAGAGCGGCGAGCTGTCGCTGGAAGACTCGCTGACTGCTTTCGAGCAGGGCATCGGCCTGACCCGTGAATGTCAGGCCGCCCTGGCCCAGGCCGAGCAGAAGGTACAGATTCTGCTCGAGCGCGACGGTGAGTTGCAGCCCGCCCCCTTCGACACGGACGAGCCCGCATGATTGCGGCGTATCAGAAGCGCTGCCAGACCCGCGTCGACACGGCACTGGAAGCGCTGTTTCAAGCTCCACGCACAGAGCTCGAACGGCTCTACCAGGCCATGCGCTACAGCGTGATGAACGGCGGCAAGCGCGTGCGCCCACTGCTGGTCTATGCCGCTTGCGAGGCTCTCGAAGGTGATCTCGAACGTGCCGATGGCGCTGCCTGTGCGGTGGAGCTGATCCATGCCTACTCGCTGGTGCATGACGATCTGCCGGCGATGGACGATGATGACCTGCGTCGCGGTCAGCCGACCACCCACAAGGCCTTCGACGAGGCCAGTGCCATCCTTGCTGGCGATGGCCTGCAAAGCCTGGCCTTCGAAGTGCTCGCCGACCGCCGGCGCAATCCGCAGGATGCCGAGACGCGCCTGCAGATGATCGAGTTGCTCAGCCAGGCTGCAGGCCCGGCCGGCATGGTCGGCGGCCAGGCCATCGACCTTGGCTCGGTCGGCCTGCAACTCGACCAGCAGGCGCTGGAAGTGATGCACCGGCACAAGACCGGCGCGCTGATCGAGGCCAGCGTGGCGCTCGGCGCCCTGGCCAGTGGCAACACCGACGAACTGGCACTCAAGGCCCTGCTGCAATACGCCCGCGCCATCGGCCTGGCCTTCCAGGTGCAGGACGACATCCTCGACGTGGAGAGCGATACAGCCACCCTGGGCAAGACCCAAGGCAAGGACGAAGCCCACGACAAGCCCACCTACCCTGCTCTGCTGGGCCTCGACACCGCCAAGGACTACGCACTGGAACTGCGCGACCAGGCCTTGCACGTGCTGCGCCCGTTCGGCAACAGTGCCGAACCGCTGCGCGAGCTGGCGCGCTACATCGTCGAACGACGTAGCTAGGCCGCTGTTGTGGCAGCGGCTTCAACCGCGAAATCCCCAGCGCGCCATCATCATTTGCATCTATGTCGGCATGATCGCCGCATAAGGCTTGCTTTACCCCTGCGACCAGCCTCCTAAGATGGCTCCATAACGACAAGACGTCTGGAGCCGCCATGCCCTTCCCCGCCCTGCTGATCGCCAACCGTGGCGAGATCGCCATTCGCATCGCCCAGGCCTGCGCCGACCTCGGTATCCGCAGCGTGGCGGTATACGCCGAGGACGACAGCGCCTGCCTGCACACGCGAAAGGCCGACCTGGCCGTGGCGCTGGCTGGACGCGGCCCGGCGGCCTATCTGGATATAGATCAGCTCATTGCCATCGCCCGCGAGCAGGGCTGTGCAGCCATACACCCGGGCTATGGTTTCCTCGCCGAGAACGCTGAGTTCGCACGCCGCTGCCAGGCGGTCGGATTGACCTTCGTCGGCCCGACGCCCGAAACCCTGCAACTGTTCGGCGACAAGGCCGCCGCCCGTGATCTCGCCCAGCACTGCGACGTACCACTGGTGCCCGGCATCAACCAGGCGGTGACGCTGGAGCAGGCCGCCGCCTTCCAAGCCGAACACGGCAGCGTGATGCTCAAGGCCCTGGCCGGCGGTGGCGGGCGCGGCATGCGTGCAGTGGACGATCCGGCGCAACTGGCCGAGACCTTTACCCGCTGCGCCTCCGAGGCCCAGGGCGCCTTCGGCAGCGGCGCGCTGTACGTGGAAAAGCGCGTGCGCCGTGCCCGGCATATCGAAGTGCAGGTGCTCGGTGACGGCAGCGGCGCGGTCAGCCATCTGTGGGAACGCGACTGCAGCCTGCAACGCCGCCACCAGAAGCTGGTGGAGATCGCGCCCAGCCCAGATATGGATGCGTCCACCCGTGACGCCATCATCGCCAGCGCCCTGCGCCTGGCGGCCGAGGTGCAGTATCGCGGCATCGGCACCTTCGAGTTCCTCCTCGACCTAGACCAGCCAGGGCGCTTCTACTTCATGGAGGCCAACCCGCGCGTGCAGGTGGAGCACACCGTCACCGAGCAGGTCACTGGTGTCGACCTGCTGCAAACGCAACTGCACCTGGCCGCCGGCAAAAGCCTGGCCGAGCTGAACCTGCTCACGCCACCGGCGACCAAGGGCTACGCCGTGCAGGTGCGCCTGAATCTGGAAAGCTTGCACGCCGATGGCAGCGCGCGCCCGGCCAGCGGCGCGCTCAGCGCCTACCAGCCGCCCAGCGGCCCCGGTCTGCGAGTGGATGGCTGCGGTTATGCCGGTTACACCGTCAGCCCGGCCTACGATTCACTGATCGCCAAGCTGATCGCCAGCGCCAACGACTACCCCGGCGCCCTGCGCCGTGCCTACCGGGGGCTGTGCGAGTTTCGCCTCGACGGCGTGGCGAGCAACCTGCACCTGCTGCAGAACCTGCTGCAGCGCGACGAAGTGATCGCCAACCAGGTCGACACCACCTACGTCGAGCGTCACCTGGGCGAGTTGCTGGCCGCTCGCGAACAGGCCCATCCACACCGTTACTTCGCCACCGATGCTTCGCTGCAAGGCGCCAAGGCCACTGTCGATGCACCGCCCGGCACCCTGGCCCTGAGCGCCCCCAGCGCTGGTGTGCTGGTCAGCCTGGAGGTAGCCGAGGGCGATGCCGTAGCCACTGGCCAGCGCATCGCCGTGCTGGAAGCGATGAAGATGGAATTCGAGGTCAAGGCCGAGCACAGCGGCATCGTCCGCGCGCTGGCCGTGGCACCCGGTGACGCCATCGGTGAGGGCCAAGCGCTGGCGTTTCTGCAGCCGGCCGAGGTGGATGGCCTCGCCGAGCACGGCGAGCAGGCGGTCGACCTGGCGCATATCCGCGCCGATCTGGCCGAAGTGCTGGAGCGCCATGAGCGCCTGACCGATGCACGCCGCCCCGAGGCAGTGGCGAAAAGGCGCAAGACCGGCCAGCGCACGGTGAGGGAAAACCTCGCCGACTTGCTCGATGCAGACAGCTTCATCGAATACGGCGCCATGGCCCTGGCCGCCCAGCGCCGTCGACGTTCGCCCGAGGAGCTGCTGGAGCTGAGCCCGGCCGATGGCTTGGTCGCCGGCATCGGCACGGTCAACGCCGCAAGCTTCGGCGCCGAGGCCGCGCGCTGCATGGCCATCGCCTACGACTACACGGTGTTCGCCGGTACTCAGGGCGTGATGAACCACAAGAAGACCGACCGCATGCTGGCCCTGGCCGAGCAATGGCGCCTGCCGGTGGTGCTGTTCGCCGAAGGCGGCGGCGGGCGGCCGGGCGATACCGACTTTGTCGGCGTGGCCGGGCTGGACTGCCACACCTTCGTCGCCATGGCCAGACTCTCCGGCCTGGTACCGACGGTGGGTGTCGTCTCCGGTCGCTGCTTCGCCGGCAACGCGGCGCTGCTCGGCTGCTGCGACGTGATCATCGCAACGAAGAACGCGACTATCGGTATGGCCGGCCCGGCGATGATCGAAGGTGGCGGTCTGGGCAGCTTCACCCCCGAACAGGTCGGCCCGACCAGCATGCAGGGCCCCAACGGGGTGATCGATGTGCTAGTGAAAGACGAAGCCGCAGCGGTCGCCGTGGCCAAGCAGTACCTGGGCTATTTCCAGGGCCCGGTGGCCGACTGGCAGTGCAGCGATCCCCGCGAGCTGCGCCAGGTGATCCCGGAAAACCGCCTGCGTGTGTACGACATCCGCAAGGTGATCGAACTGCTGGCCGACGAGGGCAGTGTGCTGGAGCTGCGCCGTCAGTTCGCACCCGGTCTGATCACCGCGTTGATCCGCATCGAGGGCAAGCCCTTCGGCCTGATCGCCAACAATCCCGCGCACCTGGGCGGCGCCATCGATGCCGTGGCCGGCGATAAGGCCGCACGCTTCCTGCAACTGTGCGAAGTGCATGACCTGCCCATCGTCTCGCTGTGCGACACCCCCGGTTTCATGGTCGGGCCGGAAGCGGAGAAACAGGCCACGGTGCGCCACGTCTCGCGCCTGTTCGTCACCGCCGCCAGCCTCACGGTGCCCTTCTTCACCCTGGTGCTGCGCAAGGGCTACGGCCTCGGTGCCCAGGCCATGGCCGCCGGCAGCTTCCACTCGCCGCTGTTCACTGCCGCCTGGCCCAGTGGCGAGTTCGGCGCCATGGGCCTGGAGGGTGCCGTGCGCCTGGGCTTCGCCAAGGAACTGGCGGCCCAGCCGGACGAGGCTGCGCGTCAGGCGCTGTTCGACAAGCTGGTGGCCAAGGCCTACGACAACGGCAAGGCGCTGAACATGGCCAGCTATCTGGAGATCGACGCCGTGATCGATCCGGCCGACAGCCGCGCCTGGTTGCTGCGCGGTCTCAATGCGGCGCCACGACCGCTTCGGCGCGATGGCAAGAAACGTCCCTTCATCGACACCTGGTAAGGACATCGCCATGCATATCGATCACCGCCTGCTCGCCGTCAACGGCATTGAACTCAGCCTGTACAGCGCCGGCCCCGAGCACGGCAAGCCGGTGTGGCTGCTGCATGGTTTTCCCGAGTGCTGGTACGCCTGGCATCCGCAGATCGAGGCACTGGCCGCCGCCGGCTATCGCGTGTTCGCCCCGGAAATGCGCGGCTACGGCGCCAGCAGCGCACCGGCCGATCCGACGGCCTATGACCTGCTCACCCTATGCGGCGATATCCAGGCGGCGATGGACATGCTCGGCCAGCGCGAGGTAGCGGTGGTCGGCCACGACTGGGGCGCGCCGGTGGCCTGGCATCTGGCGCTGCTGGAGCCGCAGCGGGTCAAGGTGCTCGGGGCGCTGTCGGTGCCCTTCGGCGGTCGGCCGAAACGCCCGGCCATCGAGATGATGCGCGAGGCCTACGCCGGGCGCTTTCACTACATCCTCTATTTCCAGCAGCCGGGTGTGGCCGAGACCGAACTGGACGAGGACATCGGCCGCAGCCTGCGCCTGCTGCTCGGCGGCCTGGGCGATGCCCTGCTGGCGACGGACAAAACGGCCGATGCGCGGCTATTCGACGGCATGCCGGATGAACTGCCACTGCCGGCCTGGTGCAGCGAGGCGACGTTCGCCCACTACCTGCGCACCTTCGAGCGCCACGGTTTTCGCGGCGCGCTGAACTGGTACCGTAACTTCGAGCGCAACTGGCAGCGCACCGAGCATCTGGCTGGTCTGCAGATCACGCAGCCGACGCTGTTCCTGCTCGGGGAGAATGACCCGGTGGGCCGCTTCGAGGCGCCGACGCTCAAACGCATGGGCGACAAGGTGCCGCACCTGGAACGCCACGACCTACCCGGCGCCGGCCACTGGCTGCAAGCCGAATGCGGCGAACGGGTCAGCGTCCTGCTGCTGGATTTCCTTGCAAGAAACTACCGGTAACGGCGATATGGACAGCGGATTGGGCTGTTTTCCTGGCATCAGGTAAACTGCCGCATCTTTTACGCCTATAACGATTCGCCTGATGCCGACCACTTTCCACGAGATCCCCCGCGAGCGCCCGTTGACGCCGCTGCTCGACAGCGCCAACACGCCGGACGAACTGCGCCGCCTGGCCGAAGCGGACCTGGAAACCCTCGCTGACGAACTGCGCCAATACCTGCTCTACAGCGTTGGCCAGAGCGGCGGGCACTTCGGTGCCGGCCTCGGCGTGATCGAGCTGACCATCGCCCTGCACTACGTCTTCGACACCCCCGACGACCGCCTGGTGTGGGACGTCGGCCATCAGGCCTACCCGCACAAGATCCTCACCGGCCGTCGCGAGCGCATGGGCACGCTGCGCCAGAAGGACGGCCTGGCCGCCTTCCCACGGCGTAGCGAGAGCGAATACGACACCTTCGGCGTCGGCCACTCCAGCACCAGCATCAGCGCGGCGCTGGGCATGGCCATTGCTGCTCGCCTGAAGGGCGAGAAGCGCAAGAGCGTAGCGGTGATCGGTGACGGCGCACTGACCGCCGGCATGGCCTTCGAAGCGCTGAACCACGCCACCGACGTCGGCGCCAACATGCTGGTGATCCTCAACGACAACGACATGTCGATCTCCAAGAATGTCGGCGGCCTGTCCAACTACCTGGCCAAGATCATCTCCAGCCGCACCTACGCCAGCATGCGCGAGGGCAGCAAGAAGATCCTCTCGCGCCTGCCCGGCGCATGGGAAATCGCGCGCAAGGTCGAGGAACACGCCAAGGGCATGCTGGTACCCGGCACCCTGTTCGAGGAACTGGGCTGGAACTACGTCGGCCCCATCGACGGCCACGACCTGCCCACCCTGCTCGCTACCCTGCGCAATATGCGCGACCTTGACGGCCCGCAGTTCCTCCATGTGGTGACCAAGAAAGGTAAGGGCTTCGCCCCGGCCGAGGCCGACCCGATCGGCTATCACGCCATCACCAAGCTGGAACCGGTGACCCCGGTGGCTGCCCCCAAGAAGCCCAGCGGCCCGAAATACTCCAACGTCTTCGGCCAGTGGCTGTGCGACATGGCCGCAGTCGACAGCCGCCTGGTCGGCATCACCCCGGCGATGAAGGAAGGCTCCGACCTGGTGGCGTTCAGCGAGCGCTTCCCCGAGCGCTACTTCGACGTGGCGATTGCCGAGCAACATGCCGTGACCCTGGCCGCTGGCATGGCCTGCGAAGGCGCCAAGCCGGTGGTGGCGATCTACTCCACCTTCCTCCAGCGCGCCTATGACCAACTGATCCACGACGTGGCCGTGCAACACCTCGACGTGCTGTTCGCCATCGACCGCGCCGGCCTGGTGGGCGAGGACGGTCCGACCCACGCCGGCAGCTTCGACCTGTCGTACCTGCGCTGCATCCCCGGCATGCTGGTGATGACGCCGAGCGACGAGAACGAGCTGCGCCGCATGCTCACCACCGGCCATCTGTTCGACGGCCCGGCGGCGGTGCGCTACCCGCGCGGCAGCGGCCCCAATGCGCCGCTCGATGCAGGCCTGGAGCCGCTGGAGATCGGCAAGGCGGTGGTACGCCGCCAGGGCAAGGGCGTCGCCCTGCTGGCCTTCGGCGTGCAACTGGCCGAAGCCCTGCGCGTCGGTGAAACGCTGGATGCCACGGTGGTCGACATGCGTTTCGTCAAACCGCTGGACGAAGCGCTGCTGCGCGAACTGGCAAGCAGCCACACGCTGCTGGTGACCATCGAAGAAAACAGCATCATGGGCGGTGCCGGCAGCGCGGTCAGCGAGTTCTTCGCCGCCGAGAACCGCCAGGTATCGATGCTCCATCTGGGCCTGCCCGACTACTACGTCGAGCACGCCAAACCGAGCCAGATGCTCGCCGAATGTGGCCTCGACGAAGCCGGTATCGAACGCGCAGTACGCCAACGCCTGAGCCGGCTACAGCCCTGATCTGACGCCCTGCCCGGCCCAATTATTGCAAAATTTTTGGGCTACGCTCTCAGCATTGAGCAGCGGACAGGGGCGCATCATGTCGTTACGCAGTCATCAGATGAACTTCACCGGACAGGAACGACGCTGGCTGCCCTGGTTCGGCAAAACCGGCAAACTGGCCATGCGCTGGTCATGCCTGCTCAATGCCGGACAGGTGGCGCGAGTCGAGAAAACCTTCGCCGGCTTGGCGCAAACCCGTGTCGATCTGCTGGTCAACTGGGCGCGCCAGCACTGGCAAGAGCTCGAGCTGATCGCCAGTGGCCTGCAGCAGGCTTGGCCCGTCACGGCCAACAGCGAGCTGCAGAGAGCGCACAGCCACATGCCGGAAGTCTCCGAGCTGTTCGTGGTGGACGTCAGTGGCCTCGTTATCACCTCCACTCATGCACCCCGCGCAGGTCAGCGCCACGATGCAAAGACCCTCGCCGCCGGCCTGGCCGCGCCCTTCCTGCACGGTCCTTATATCGACCCGGTGACCCGGCAACTGGGTGCGACCACCTCCAAGTTCCATGACGCCGTTACCCTGATGTTCCATCAACCGCTACGCCATGCCGGCAAGGTAGTCGGTTGCCTGTGCGCACGCATTCCCAACGATGTGCTGAGCGACCTGATCCAGCGCGAGGCCGGACACGTCTACCGCGACTCGGGTGACAATTACCTGTTCATGGTGCAAAGCCGTCATGACCCGCAGATCGCCCCGGGCACCGCCCTGTCACGCTCGCGTTTCGAAGACGACACCTTCAGCGGCGGCGACAACCTGAAACAGGGCGTAAAAACCGCTTTCGGCACCGTTCGAGTGCAGAACCACACCGAGTTCGAGCTGCGCTTCACCGATCCTGCAACGGGCGAGCTGCACCCGGGGGTGCGCGAAACCATCCGCAACGGCAGGAACCTTTTCGCCCTTTACCCAGGCTACCCGGATTACCGGCACATCCCGGTGATCGGCGCCGGACTGACTCTGCAGATGCCCGGCTCGCCCGATACCTGGGGGCTGATGTGCGAGGGCGACCTGGAGGAGGTTTACCGTCAGCGCAGCCTCAGCTACACACTTTCCAGCCACCTGCTCCTTGGTCTACTGGCCTTGGGGTTGCTGCAGTGGCAACTGCAGCAACTGATACCGGCGTTCGCGGTACAGGCCGGCATGATCGCCACAGCGGCCATGATGTTCGGTTACTGGGGCTTGAGCCTGCGTCCGCGCGTGCGCAGGCTCCAGGCTCTCTCGGACTTCTTCCTGGAAACCGCCGAATGCGGCGCACCACTGAGCAACCGCCTGGCTCCCGAACTGTTCGGCAGTGACGAGGCCGGCGCGCTGGCCGGCTGGGTAAACAGCTTCGTCGACAAGATGGACCACACCATGCAGGGCATCCTCACTGCCGGTGCGGCCCTGCAACAGACCTCCACAGGGCTGACGCGCACCGCCATCAACGCCAGCCAGTGTGCTACCCAGGGACAGAACGCGGCGACCTCCACTGCCCGCGCGATGGTCGAGGTCAACCACAGCATCGGCCAGGCCACAGCGCACATCCTCGACAGCGAACGCGCCTCGCAACAGGCCCTGGCCATGACGCGCCAGGGCAGCGCTGCGGTTAACCAGAATGCTGAGGAAGTCAGCCAGTTGGCCGAGCGCATCGAACAGTCCAGCCAATCCTTGCAGGCCCTGAATCGACAGACCGAAGAGATTCAGCACATCAGCGAGGCGATCCACGCCATCGCCGAGCAAACCAACCTGCTGGCCCTGAACGCTGCGATCGAAGCCGCCCGTGCCGGCGACAGCGGCCGCGGCTTCGCGGTGGTGGCAGATGAAGTGCGCAACCTGGCGCAGCGCACGGCGCAAGCGACCGAAGAGATCACCACCACCCTGGCCAGCGTGCGCCAGCAGACCCTGGACAGCATGAGCAGCATGCGTACTTGCCAGGAAGCGGCGCAGCGCAGCGTGACGCGTTCCGATGAAGCCACCGCAGCCCTGGCGCGCATCCAGCACGAAGTGGAAGCGATGCAGAGCCGCCTTGGCCAACTGAGTCAGGGCATGCAATCCCAACTGGCGCAGGTGCATGCAGTCAATGATCAGGCCCAGGCCATTACTGGCGCAGCCGAACGCAGTAGCCAGAGTGCAGATGAAACCCTGCAAGCTGCACAAGTCCTGGCGCAACTGGTGCTCGATCTGCACAAGACGGCGAACCGCCTCAGCCATCAGGAGCCCCCGCATGATCAGCGCACGACGATCCAGCACGGCTGGCAAGCGCCGCCCAGGATGAAGACCGATCTGAGCATGAGCGCCACTCATCGCTGAATGAGCGGGGCTTGCTTGTCATTCATACTCGCGAGCACTAAGGTGCGCGCACTTCATGTTCCGCCAGGGTGCGCTGCGCAAGCGGTGTTAAACGGGAAGTCGGTGCGCTTGTGTTGAGCAAACCCGACGCTGCCCCCGCAACGGTAATCGACTGCAAGCGCTGAGCTTGCGCCACGTCCAACAGCCACTGGGCCAAGCCGGAAGGTGGACGCGGGTCGAGAGCCCGGAGACCGGCCAAGGCGGTGCGACTGGTGTTGCGGAGGGCAGCACGGTCAAGCGCCGCCCTACTCGCGCTTGTTTCTGCCCTCCTCGAAAGTCTGCCGACCTTTGAGGAAAGATAATGAAACTGTCCCGTCTGGCTCTGGCCATCGCCGTCATGCCAGGTCTTTCGCTGGCCGCCGAGCCCTACGTGGCCGAGCCGCTGGTCGTCACCTCCGGGCGCCTGGCCGAACCGCAAGCGCAGGCTACCGCCGCCACCACGGTGTTCAAACGGGACGACATCGAGCGCCTGCAGGTCAGCAGCGTTACCGAGCTACTGGAGCGTGTGCCCGGCCTCAGCGTCGTCCGCACTGGCGGTGCCGGCAGCCAGACAGGCGTGTTCCTGCGCGGCACCAGCACGGCACAAACCCTGGTCCTGGTCGACGGGCAACGTATCGCGGCCGCCTCCAGCGGCACCAGCAGCCTGGAGTTTCTCGCACCCGAGCAGATCGAGCGTATCGAAGTGGTTCGTGGAGCGCGTTCGGCGCTGTACGGCTCCGACGCCATTGGCGGGGTGATTCAGATCTTCACTCGCCAGGGCGATGGCCAGGGCCTCAAGCCTTACGCGCGCCTGGCGGCTGGCAGCGACAGCACCTACCAGCGCAGTCTCGGCCTCTCCGGCGGCGACAAGCGCACTCGTTTTCACCTGGGTGCCGCTCTGGACGAGACTGCCGGCATCGACGCCACCCGCGACAGTTTCGGCGCCAATGGCGATGACGACGCCTACCGCAACCGCTCGTTCAGCCTGAATCTGTCGCACCGCTTCAACGAATCGCTGGAGGTTGGCTTCACTGCGCTCGATCAGCGCGGGCAGGTGGAGTATGACGACACCTTCACTGGCTCCCTGCCAACCACCGATTTTCTGCTCAGCAGCATCTCTGGTTTTATCGAGGCTCGTGTTACCGAAGTCTGGAGCAGCCGCCTGGAACTGGGGCACAGCGAGGACAAGCGCGACAGCGGCAACGACCAGGCAGGCGGTACTATCAGCCAGTTCAATACCTACCGTGACGCAGCCAACTGGCTGAACACCCTGACACTCAACGAAAACCACCAACTACTGCTAGGTCTGGACTGGTATGAAGATCGAGCGCAGGGCACGACGGACTTTGTCGAGGATTCACGCTGGAACCGCGCGGCCTTCGTTCAGCATCGTTATATCGGAGAAACGTTCTCGACCGAGCTAGGGGTGCGCCACGACGACAACCAGCAATTTGGTAACGAGAACACATGGAACGCGGCATTGACCTTACCCCTCAACAACGCCAACGACCTGATCCTGTCGTATAGCGAAGGCTTCCGCGCCCCTACCTTCAACGACCTTTACTACCCGGACTTCTGCTTTGGTGGCATGTGCTTCCCCAGTGCCAATCCCGACCTCGCCCCGGAACGCTCCAAGAGCTACGAGTTGCAATGGCGCAGCCGCTACAGCGACACAGGATCGTTGCAGGCTTCCGTGTATCGAACCGATATCGAGGACGCCATCGTCCTGGATGAGAACTTCATTCCACAGAACGTCCAGACAGCCCGGATCAATGGTTTCGAAGCAGCCATACAGCAGGAGTTGTTCGGCTGGCAAGGCAGTCTCGCTCTGGCTCTGATCGACCCGCGTGACCGCGCCAGCGGCCATACCCTGCAGCGCCGCGCCAAACGCACGTTGAGCCTGGACCTCGACCGCCGCTTTGGTGATGTCTCGCTCGGCGCAGGCTGGCGTGCGATCAGCGGTCGCTACGACGATGCCGACAACGAGATCGAGATGAGCGGTTATGGCCTGCTCAACCTGCGCGCCGCCTGGCAAGCCACTCAGGAGCTTGGGCTGAGCCTAAAGCTGGATAACCTGCTGGACAAGGATTACGCAGAAGCGACCTACAGCACACCCAATGGCCGTTTCGGCTACAACAGCGCCGGCCGCACTGCACTATTCGCCGTCACTTGGACGCCGCAACTCTAAAGTTGATGTGCAATCTACAAGGGTGGGTTAGCGGAGCTGAGCACCAATCTTGCAAACGCAGATACAGGCAGCGCGCTCGGATGGCCGCCCCACGTAACGCTAACGCGCCTCGGCCATCAACTCGCACAACCGCTCGATGGCGCCCAGCATCTGCCGGCTAGGCCGTTCCAGGCCCTTGTCCGGCACCGCCCAGACCTGTCCCAGGCGCACTGCATGCAGCTGCGGCCAGGCCTGCCAGGCGCTCAGCTCGGCATTGCTGCCGCCGAGGATCACGTCCGGGTCACGTGCCAGCACCGCCTCGACGCTTACCTGCGGAGCCGGCTGCGGAAGGTCGGCGAACAGGTTGCGCGCGCCGCACACCTGCAAGGCGTCACCAATCAGTTGCTCGCCACCGATGGTGTAAAGCGGTTGGTGCCAGACCTGGTAGAACACCGCAAGGGGCTGCTCACGCCGGTAGCGCTGGCGCAGCGCGTCCAGTTCGGCGCGAAACTCGTCTGCCAGCCGCTCGCCCTGCTCGGCACGGCCCACTCGCTCGCCAATACGCACGAAGGCCTCGCCAAGTTGCTCGAGGCGCTGCGGCTCGACGATCAGCAGGTCAATGCCGAAACGCTGCAACTGCGCTTGTTGCGTCGGCGGCACACTGCCAGGCGCGATGAGGATCAGATCCGGCGCCAGCTGTAACAGGCGCTCGAATTCCAGCTGGCCATAACGACCGACTGTGGGGAGATGGGCCAGCGCGGCGGGACGCTCATCACCGTCGAGCACGCCGACCAGCAGGTCGGCGGCATCCAGATCAAGCATGATTTCACTGAGCGATGGGGCCAGGCTGATTACCCGCTCGGCGGCTGTCAGCGGCAACGCCAGCAGGCAAAGCGCGAGCAGCAGCGTGCGCATCAGCCCAACTGGCGGGGTATGCGGTAGAGGCTGTGCAGCACGATGGACGACAGCGCCAGCAGTACCAACGGGATCGCCTCGAGGCCAGCGAGGACTGCCAACGCAGCGATCCACGCAGGCAGCGCAGCACCGAGCAAGGCACGCAGACGGACACGATCCAGCTCCAGCCAGGCGGCAGGTTCGTCGTCGCTGTCGAGAGCCTTTTCGGTCGCGATCAGAGCGCGTTTGTAAGCGGAGAACAACGGCAGGCTGACGAACATCGAAGCCAGGCCGGCGATGAACAGCGGCATGGTCAGCACCGTGGTGCTACCGCCGCCGAACAGCAGGTTGAACATGAACACGGGCGCCAGCGCCACGCCCAGCTGACGCCACCAGGCCAGCGCCAGGCGACGCTTTACCTGGCCTCGGGTCACAGGCTTTCCTCGGTCTCGCCCTGATGCTGGTTGCCCAGCATATGACCGAGCTTGCCGGCCTTGGTGGCGAGGTAGCGCTTGTTGTAGGGATTGTGCGCAATCTGCAGCGGCACACGGTGATCCACGGCGATGCCCATGTCGCCCAAGGCTTTGACCTTGCGCGGGTTATTGGTCATCAGCTTGAGGCTGTCGATGCCCAGGTGCTCGAGCATCGGCAGGCAGATGGCGTAATCACGCTGGTCGGCGCCGAAACCCAGGCGCTCGTTGGCTTCCACGGTATCGGCACCGCCGTCCTGCAGTTCATAGGCGCGAATCTTGTTCAGCAGACCAATACCACGGCCCTCCTGACGCAGATACAGCAGCACGCCGCGGCCTTCGTTGGCGATGGCCTGCAGCGCCGCCTGCAGCTGGGCACCACAGTCGCAACGCAAGCTGAACAGTGCGTCGCCGGTCAGGCATTCGGAATGCAGACGTCCCAGCACCGGTGCACCGTCGGCGACGTTGCCGAAGGTCAGGGCGACATGTTCCTTGCCGGTAGCCTCATCGAGGAAACCGTGCATGGTGAACACACCGAAGGGCGTGGGCAGTTGGGAGGCGGCGACGAACACGACGGACACCGGATACTCCTAGCAATGAGTACGAAACAGGGCCGGCATTGTATCAGCAGCCCCCGCTGGCGGGTCAGTCAGAATTGCCGATCATCAGTATCGAAACGGTCAATGGCAGTCTCATAGCTTGGACTCCAGCACTAGCATCCCCTGCTCCTCGCGCCAGCCAACCCGACCGAGGAAGCTCATGCCCAGCAGCGCCTCATGCGGCGCGCCACCTTCGAGCACCACAGCTTCGACGCCGAGCACCTCGAGATCGCCGACCTTGACCCGGTCGAGCATCACTCGCCAGCCACGCGCAACGCCGCTGGCGGTGTTGACCTGCAGAGGCCGCCCACTGACTCGATAATCGATACCCAGGCGTCGGGCATGGGCGTCGTTGAGCGCCACCGAGGTGGCGCCGGTATCCACCAGAAACTGCACCGTCTGGCCGTTGACCGAACCGGCCACCCAGTAATGTCCGCCGATGCCCTTGGCGATGCTCAGACGCTTCCTTACCGGCTCGGCGAAACCGGCACTGTATTCACGACTCAGTGGATAGACGCGCTCGACGCCCTCGACACGCAGCACCGCGCCCTGCTTGTCGACGCTGACCACTTCCACCCCGCCAGGGCCGGCCTGGCCGACCCGCACCAACTTGCGCTGGCCATCGACATTGAGCACCGCCGCACCGGGAAACAGGCCGACCACCTGAACCTGAGAGGCCGCCCAGGGAGAACTCGCACATAGCAGCGCCAGCGCGGCGAGACAATGACGAAGCTGCATGTATGAAGGCCTCCCGGCTCAGTCGAAGGGATAGGGTTGCTGCCAGCGCTCGAAGATTGGCCGCAGCTCACCACTGGCGATCAGCTGCGTCATACGCTGATCGAAGAGCTTGGCCAGGATATGGCCGCGTGGCGTATCGGCAAAGCCGAGATAGAGCGGCAATTGCATCAGATTCGTCACCCGGTATTGCTGAGGCTTGGCGGCCCGGCCCATTATGTAGTCGACCTCGGGACGGGCATCGATATAGAAATCCGCGTGGCCCAGCTCGAGCATGCCGAGGATACCGTCACGCCGCTGTACTTCCCGGTAGTCGTGCACATTCGGCAGATATTCCTCGTAACCGTAGCCTCGCACCCAGACCAGCCGGTACTTGCCCAGGCTGTCGAGGGTCGGCACCGGTTTGTCCTTGAGGCCAAGTGCGACGATCTGATCACGGTCATAGTGGTGCTTGGGGTAGAACACCGGCCCCTCGACCTCGTCACGATAGGAACCGACCCAGGCATCGGCTTCGCCACGCTGCACCAACCCGACAGAACGGGTGTATGGCACGCTGTGAATATCCAGACGGACGCCTGCCGGCTCGAACACCTCGCGCATGACGTCCCAACCCAGACCGGTACCATCGGCTTCGGTATAGGCCTCCCAGATCTCACTGGCCAGACGTATTTCACCTGGCAGCTCGCTCTGAGCCTGAGCACCAGACAAGGCAGAGAGCATCAGCAGCATCCCCAGCCAGACCTGCCTCATGCGCATGTCCACTCCTTAGAAACCCAGCCCGGCTCCATAATTGGCCCAGCCCCAGACCAATCCCTGCATCGCCAACCAGGCAAAGACCCCGGCAATGACATCATCGAGCATGATGCCGACGCCACCATGTACGTGGCGGTCGATCCAGCGAATCGGCCAGGGTTTGACGATGTCGAACAGACGGAACATGAGAAAGCCTAGCAGTAACCAGACCCAACCCTCGGGCACCAGCCACAGGGTGATCCACATGCCGACCATCTCGTCCCAGACGATGCCTTCGTGATCGTGCACGCGCAGGTCATCGGCGACCTTGCCGCACAGCCAGAAGCCGAACAACATGGTCACCCCGAGCATCAGCCAGTAGCCCCAGTCCGGCAGCATCTGCCATAGCGGCACGAACGGCAGCGCCACCAGCGAGCCCCAAGTGCCGGGCGCCTTGGGCAGGGTGCCGGAGCCGAAGCCGAAGGCGATGAAGTGCCAGGGATTGCGCCACACCGAGGGCGGTACGTATTCGGCGGGAACCTGGTTGGGGTGATCGGTCACGCGTACTCCGTCCTGTCAGAAATGTTGGTAACCGCCACGCGGCGGCTCGATGGGCTGGCCGGCGGCGTCCAGCAACTCTACCCCAGTACCGGCCTGCACACGGCCAATCACCCGTATTTCGGGCCAATCGGCCTGCAGATCGGCGAGCAGGGCTGGAGGTAGGGTAAAGGCCAGTCGGTAGTCGTCACCACCGCCCAGCGCGCAGGTCCGCGCCTGCTGCTCGCCGGCGAAGGCGCGCAGCGGCGCAGACAGCGGCACTTGCTCCAGCTCGATCTTAAGGGCGACCTGTGAAGCCTTGGCGATATGCCCGCAGTCGGCCAACAGGCCGTCGGAAATATCCAGCGCGGCCGTGGCGCGACCACGCAGCGCTTGCCCCAAAGCCAATTGCGGTTGCGGCGACCAGTAGCGCGCCAGCAAGGCTTCGCTGATGTCCGCCGCCGCCTCGCGCTGCCCCAGCACCAGCGGCAGCGCGCCCGCGGCATCGCCCAGCTCGCCGCCGACGCAAAGCAGATCGCCCACTTGCGCGCCGCTACGCAGCAGCGCCTGCCCGCTCGGCACTCGGCCGAACACGGTGAGCGTCAGGCTCAGCGGACCACGCGTGGTGTCGCCACCGACCAGCGCCAGTGAACAGTTCTGCGCCATCGCTTGCAGGCCACGAGCGAACTCGGCCAGCCAGGCTTCATTGGCACTCGGCAGGGTCAGGGCGAGGGTAAAGGCCAAGGGCGTAGCGCCCATGGCGGCCAGATCACTGGCGGAAACGGCCAGCGCACGCTGACCGAGAAGAAAGGCATCGCAGGCTTCGGGGAAATGCACCCCGGCGACCAAGGTGTCGGTGGAAACCGCCAGCTGTTCACCGGCGGGCAACGCCAGCAGCGCGCAGTCATCACCAATACCGAGAACCACTCCGTCGCCGCCCTGAGCACAACGGGCGGCGGCGAAATAGCGACGGATCAGCTCGAACTCATTCACCGCTTGTTGGCGTTGACTTCGGCGGCACGCAGCTTGGGCGCGAGCTTGTCCAGGATGCCGTTGACGAACTTGTGTCCGTCGGTGGCACCGAACACCTTGGCCAGCTCGATACCTTCGTTGATCACCACCTTGTAGGGGACGTCGACGCGGTTCTTCAGCTCGTAGGTGGACAGGCGCAGGATGGCCAGCTCGACCGGATCGATCTCTTCCAGCGGGCGATCAAGCAGGGGCGTGAAGGTCTCGTCCAGCTCGGTCTTCTGCCGCGGCACGCCGTGCAGGATTTCGTGGAAGTAGGCGCCATCGACCTTGCTGAAATCGTTGTCGACGCGGAACTGCGCTTCGATCTCGTTCAGCGGCTGGCCGGCGATATGCCAGGAGTACAGGGCCTGCATGGCCAGGGTACGGGCTTCGCGGCGCGCGAGGATCTTGCCGCTAGGGCCCTTCTTGGCCGGCTGGCCGTTACCGGAGTTGCTCACTTGGCCTCCAACTGCGCCAGCAGGCTGACCATTTCCAGGGCAGACAGCGCAGCTTCGGCACCCTTGTTACCCGCCTTGGTGCCGGAACGTTCGATGGCTTGTTCGATGGAGTCGACGGTCAGCACGCCAAAGGCGACCGGCACGCCGTATTCCATGGAAACCTGGGCCAGGCCCTTGGTGCACTCGCCCGCTACGTATTCGAAGTGCGGGGTGCCGCCACGAATGACCGCGCCCAGGGCGATGATCGCGGCGAACTCACCACGCTGAGCGACCTTCTGGGTAACCAGCGGAATCTCGAAAGCACCCGGTGCACGGATGATGGTGATGTCGCTCTCGCTCACGCCGTGGCGAACCAGGGCGTCGATGGCGCCGCTGACCAGGCTCTCGACGACGAAACTGTTGAAACGGCCTACCACCAGGGCGTATTTGCCCTTCGGGGCGATGAAGGTACCTTCGATGGTCTTCAGGGTCATGACGGGTCTCACATGGGTTAAAGAGCCGGAGCGCCTTGCGCTCCGAAAATAAAATTCGTTTGTCGGCGTAGCCCGGATGCAATCCGGGGCCAGTGTGCCGATCTTCCCGGATTTCATCCGGGCTACGTGCTTTAGCTCCCCTCTCCCATTTATGGGAGAGGGGCTGGGGGAGAGGGTTCGGCGTTGGCCATAACACCCTCTCCCGCCCTCCGGGCACCCTCTCCATAAATGGGAGAGGGTCATCAGATGCGGCTCTGTCGAGCCGCTTCTTATTTAGAAGGCAGGTATTCTACAACCTCGAGGTCGAAGCCGGATATCGCGTTGAACTTCATCGGCGAGCTCATCAGGCGCATCTTACGCACGCCTAGGTCGCGCAGAATCTGCGAGCCGGCGCCCACGGTGCTGTAGGTCGCCGGATTGGCCGGCTGCTGGCGGCTGATCAGCGCCAACAACTCCGGCCCGGTCAGCGGGTTGCCGAGCAGCAGCACCACGCCGCTGCCGGCCTTGGCCACTTCCGCCATGGCAGCGCGCATGCTCCAGCGCCCCGGCTGATTGACCATGAACAGGTCGCGCAGCGGGTCCATGTTGTGCACGCGCACCAGGGTCGGTTCTTCGGCGCAGATGGTGCCCAGGGTCAGTGCCATGTGCGCGGTGTTCTCCACACCATCGCGATAGGTCACCAGGTTGAACTGGCCCAGTTCGGTGTCCAGCGGCTGCTCGCTGATGCGTTCGACAGTGCGCTCGTGGATCAGACGGTAGTGGATCAGGTCGGCGATGGTGCCGATCTTCAGGCCGTGCTCTTTGGCGAACTTCTCCAGCTCCGGGCGACGGGCCATGGTGCCGTCGTCGTTCATGATCTCGCAGATCACCCCGCTCGGTTCGAAACCGCCCATGCGCGCCAGGTCGCAGGCCGCTTCGGTATGGCCGGCACGCGCCAGCACACCGCCGGGCTGGGCCATCAGCGGGAAGATGTGACCGGGGCTGACGATATCGTCGGCTACCGCATTGCGCGCCACGGCAGCCTGCACGGTGCGGGCGCGGTCGGCGGCGGAGATGCCGGTGGTCACGCCCTCGGCCGCCTCGATGGAGACGGTGAACTTGGTGCCGAAACCGGAGCCGTTGCGCGGCGCCATCAGCGGCAGCTTGAGCAGCTCGCAGCGTTCGCGGGTCATCGGCATGCAGATCAGGCCACGGGCAAAGCGGGCCATGAAGTTGATGTGCTCGGCGGTGACACATTCGGAGGCGATGATGATGTCGCCTTCGTTCTCGCGGTCCTCGTCATCCATGAGGATGACCATCTTGCCGGCGCGGATGTCTTCGATCAGTTCTTCAGCGGTGTTGAGCGCCATCGGGGCGTCTCCTCAATTCTTCAGGTAGCCGTGTTCGGCGAGAAAGCTTTCGGTCAGGCCCGAGGCCTTGGGCTCGGCGGCCTTGTCGCCGAGCAGCAGGCGCTCCAGGTAACGCGCCAGCAGGTCGACTTCGAGATTGACCTTACGCCCGGCCTGGTAGTCGACCATGATGGTCTCGGCCAGGGTGTGCGGCACGATGGTCAGTTCGAACTCGGCGCCATCGACCGCGTTGACGGTCAGGCTGGTGCCGTCGACGGTGATCGAGCCCTTGTGCGCGATGTACTTGGCCAGCTCGCGCGGGGCGCGCACCTTGAACTGCACGGCGCGGGCGTTATCGGCACGCGAGACGATCTCGCCGACGCCGTCGACGTGGCCGCTGACCAGGTGCCCGCCGAGGCGGCTGGTGGGCGTCAGGGCCTTTTCCAGGTTCACCGCGCTGCCGGGCTTGAGGTCGACGAAGGCGGTGCGCGCCAGCGTCTCGCGGCTGACGTCGGCCCAGAAGCCGTCGCCGGGCAGTTCCACTGCGGTCAGGCACACGCCGTTGACGGCGATGCTGTCGCCGAGCTTGACGTCACCCAGATCGAGCTTGCCGGTGGACACGTAGACGCGCACGTCGCCGCCCTTGGGCGTCATGGCGCGGATACTGCCGATGGCTTCGATTATGCCGGTGAACATACGCCCTCCGGTTTCACGTTGAAGGTATTGCTGAACAGCATGGACGAACTCCTGTTTTGGTCAAAAACAGGGCAATGCCGATCGATAGGGATTTCGCGGACACGCACGAGGCGCCCGTGGAGGGAATCCCGCTCTCTCTTTATCCGGACTATACCGTCGGCCCCGGAATCGCACCGGGTCTGCTGGACCTCGCCAGGCAGAAGCCATGGCGAGCGCTCGCGGGCTAGGTTCTACGAACCATTACCGCCGGTGGGGAATTTCGCCCCGCCCTGAGAACGTTGCAGCCATATGAATGGCCGCGTGGCGTTTTACCATATTTATCGTCGCGGCGCATGGGTCGGAGGGTGCGCTGCGCGCAGCAGGGTCAACCGCCAATCGGCCAGGCCCGCTTGAGTCGTTGCCATCAGGCAAGGGGGCCAGAGAGAACTGCGACGCCCCCTACCTGGCCTTGGGCACCGCGGTGATCTGCCAGTCGTCGCCCACGGCGCGGATATCGACAATCTGCAACTCCGGCGCCTCGGCCATACGGTTGAGCGGCAGCTCGAACAACGGCCGAGCACTGGAGCCGAGCAGCTTGGGCGCAACGAAGATACGGTACTCGTCCACCAGCCCGGCACGGGCGAAGGCGCCGGCCAGACGCGGCCCGGCTTCGACCAGCACTTCGTTGACGCCACGGCCGGCCAGTTCCAGCAGCAACTTGCGCAAATCGACGTGACCATTGCTGCCCGGTACGGCAAGCAGTTCGTGGCCGTCGGCCAGATAGCGATCACGGGCGGCTGCAGCCGCACAGGTGGCCACCAGCGCCGGGCCGACCTGGAAGAAGGACTTGCTCAGCGGTACCCGCAGCCGGCCATCGACCAGCACCCGCAGCGGCGGCCGCGAGGCCGCCATAAAGGTGGCTTCGGCCCCCAACCCCAGCTCGTCAGGGCGCACGGTCAACCGGGCATCGTCCGCCAGCACGGTGTCGGCGCCGCTGAGCACCACGCTGGACTGCGCGCGCAGGCGCTGGACTTCCGCACGCGCCGCCGGCCCGGTGATCCACTGGCTCTCGCCACTGGCCATGGCCGTGCGGCCATCGAGACTCATCGCCGATTTGACCCGCACGAACGGCAGCCCGCTCTCCATGCGCTTGATGAAACCGACATTGAGCGCTCGCGCCTCGGCCTCCAGCACGCCGGACAGCACTTCGATACCGGCATTGGCCAGGCGCAACAGGCCGCGCCCGGCGACCTGCGGGTTGGGGTCCTGCATCGCCGCGACCACCCTGCCGACACCGGCGGCGACCAACGCATCGGCGCAGGGCGGCGTACGCCCGTGGTGGCTGCAGGGCTCCAGAGTGACGTAGGCGGTGGCACCGCGTGCCCGTTCGCCCGCCTGGCGCAGGGCATGAACCTCGGCGTGCGGTTCGCCGGCACGGGCATGCCAGCCCTCGCCGACGATCTCGCCATCACGCACGATGACGCAGCCGACACGCGGATTGGGATGGGTGGAGTAAAGGCCTTTGCGCGCCAGCCGCAGGGCGCGCGCCATGAACAAGTGGTCGCGCTCGCTCATCGGCTTTTCGACGGTTCGCGGGCCAGGCGTTCGATCTCTTCGCGGAACTCGTTGAGGTCCTGGAAGCGCCGGTAGACCGAGGCGAAACGAATGTAGGCCACCTCGTCGAGCTTGCTCAGTTCGGTCATCACCAACTCACCGAGCACCAGCGATTTCACCTCGCGTTCGCCGGTGGCACGCAGTTGCTGCTTGATGCGGGCGATGGCCTCTTCCAGGCGCTCGACGCTTACCGGGCGTTTTTCCAGCGCACGCTGCATGCCGGCGCGCAGCTTCTCTTCATCGAAAGGCTGACGGCTGCCGTCCTGCTTGATCAGGCGCGGCATCACCAGCTCGGCGGTTTCGAAGGTAGTGAAACGTTCACCGCAGGCCACGCACTCGCGGCGGCGGCGCACCTGATCGCCCTCGGCGACCAGACGGGAATCGATGACCTTGGTGTCATTGGCGGCGCAGAAGGGACAATGCATGGCAGGCGCTGACTGATTGGCGGCAAAGGCGCCATGGTAGCGCATAGCACGCCGTTGAAAAATGTAAGTAGCCTTGAGAAGGCCTGCTTGGCAGGTACAAGACAAATTAAGCTATGGGCAAGCACCTCCAAGAGCAGTACATGCCATGAACCGATACCTCCTGCCACTGGCCCTGAGCGGCCTGCTTGCCGCCTGCGCCGGCGAGCCAACAACCACCGTACCGCCCCCCACGCCTGCACCCGCACCGGCACCGGCAGAACCAAGCAATGTGCCGACTCAGGGCCCTGGCCTGCGTGGCGAGTTGCTTGGCGTCGCGGCAGGCGCCGATGTCGACCTGGCACTGTTGGGCGTGGATATGCGCGGCAGGCCGCGCGCGCTGCTCGGCCAGGTTCATCTGCGTGGCAACGGCGAAGCGCTGCCGTTTCATCTGCCGCTGAACAACCTACAGGCACCGCAGGATCTGCGTCTGGAACTGCGTGGCCGGGTCAGCCACTCCGGCCGACTGGTGCAACGCTTGCCGGCACGCACCATCACCGAACTGAGCGATCAGGACCTTGGCGCCCTGCAACTGGTGCCGGCGCCATGAGGCCACCCGAAGCGCTGCAGCAGGCACTGAGCGAACTGCTCGGCGATGCCCGCCTGGTGGCCGAAACGCTGCCGGGTACCGATATCGCCCTGTGGCTGATCGACGCCAGCAATATGGATCGCGCGTTCAACCCCGAGGAAACCCGGCGCATTCTCGAAGAGCCGCCCTACTGGTGCTTCTGCTGGGCCAGCGGCCTGGTGCTCGCCCGCTGGCTGGCCGAACGCCCCGAGAGGGTACGCGGCAAGCGTGTGCTGGATTTCGGCGCAGGCTCCGGCGTGGCCGCGATTGCCGCAGCCAAGGCAGGTGCCGCCGAAGTGGTGGCCTGCGACCTCGACCCCGTGGCGCTGGCCGCCAGCCGTGCCAATGCCGAGCTCAACGGCGTGACGCTGAACTACTCGGAAGATTTCTTCGCCGAAGCGGACCGCTACGACCTGATTCTGGTCGCCGACGTGCTTTACGATCGCGCCAACCTGCCGCTGCTCGATCATTTTCTCAGCCGCGGCCGTCAGGCGTTGGTGGCCGATTCGCGGGTCAAGGATTTCCAACACCCGCTCTACCAGCGCCTGGCAGTGCTGGATGGCTGCACCTGGCCGGACCTGGCCGAACCGGCGGAATTCCGCGAAGTCAGCCTGTATCACGCCGCGCGCCCCTTGTAACCGTGCCACGCTGCCCGCATTAATAGGCTATTGCCCTGCTTTTTCGAGACCGACCATGAGTGACTCCCCCTACATCTTCGACATCTCCGGCGCCGCCAGCTTCGAGCAACTGGTGATCGAGAACTCCTTCCACAAACCGGTACTGGTGGACTTCTGGGCCGAGTGGTGCGCGCCGTGCAAGGCACTGATGCCGATGCTGGCGAAGATTACCGAGGAATACGCCGGTGAATTGCTGCTGGCCAAGATCAACTGCGATATCGAGCAGGACATCGTCATGCGTTTCGGCATTCGCAGCCTGCCGACCGTGGTGCTGTTCAAGAACGGTCAGCCGGTGGACGGCTTCGCCGGCGCCCAGCCGGAAGCGGCGATCCGCGAGATGCTCAAACCCCATGTCGCCGAACCGGCTCCTGCCGCTGCCGACCCGATGGAAGCTGCCCACGCGTTGTTCGCCGAAGGACGTTTTGCCGACACCGAAGCGCTACTCAAGCAAGTGCTGGCGGAAGACAACGAGAACGCGGCCGCGCTGATTCTCTACGCACGCTGCCTGGCCGAACGCGGCGAGCTGGGCGAGGCGGAAACCGTGCTCAATGCGGTCAAGGGTGATGAGCACAAGCAGGCGCTGGCCGGCGCCAAGGCGCAGCTGACTTTCCTGCGCCAGGCCGTCGACCTGCCGGACGCTGCCACGCTGAAAAGCCGCCTGGCGCAGAATGCCGAGGATGACGAAGCGGTGTATCAACTGGCCGTGCAACAACTGGCGCGCCAGCAGTACGAAGCGGCGCTGGACGGCCTGCTCAAGCTGTTCGTGCGCAATCGCAGCTACAGCGACGGCTTGCCACACAAGACCCTGCTGCAAGTGTTCGATCTGCTCGGCGGCGACCACCCGCTGGTCACTACTTACCGCCGCAAGCTGTATCAGGCGATCTACTGATCCCAGCGTTGGATCTCGCTCGCAGTAGGGCGGACCGGAACGCCGGCCGCTCGTAGCGAAGCGAACAGTCCGCCGGGCTATACCGAATCGGCCTACTCCGTCACCCAGTGATAGATCGGCGCATCCGCGCCGGTTTCCATGCGGATCTGCTCGCAATGACGCAGACGCACCAGCAAGCGCTTGCCTGCTGCTTCACCACCGGCCAGCGCAGCCAGCTGTGCCATCAGCCTTGGCCCTTCGATCTGCCCCGCCTCACGCACCAACTGCAAAGCGGTCTGCCACAATGCATCACCCGCATCCGCCGCAGGAATCGGCGCGGCCACACTGGCGACCGGCGTAACCGCCACGTGCTGCGCCAGTTGCGCCCAGTCCTCAGCATCCAGTTCCAGCGTCAGGTCCACCGGCCAGTCGCCAATGCGCCCACGTATTCGCACCATGTTCAGCCTCCAGTCAGGAATTCACATGCTCCCACGGCAGTGCCAGGCTGGCCAGTTCGCCACGAAAGTTGTTATAACGTAACAATCAAATCGCACCTACGCTGGAGATAACCATGCGCCACCTGCTGCTCGCCCTGCCCTTCGCCCTGTTGCCCCTGGTCGCTGCCCAGGCTCATGAGCACGGCCATGATCACGACCACGAACACTCCCACGACAGCCTGGGTGCCCACGAGCATGGTGTCGCCAGCCTCAATGCCGCGCTGGACGGCAACCTGCTGGAGCTGCAATTCGAAAGCCCGGCGATGAACCTGGTCGGCTTCGAACATGCGGCCAAGAGCGATGCCGACAAGGCCAAGGTCGCGGCCGCCAAGCGCGAGCTGGAGCAGCCCATCAGCCTGTTCGCCCTGACCAGCGGCGACTGCAAGGCCACCGAAGTCGAACTGCAAAGCCCCCTGTTCGCTGACAAGGCGCACGACCACAAGCATGACCATCACGATCACAAGCACGAAGGTGAACACAGCGACATTCATGCGCACTACCGCTTCGAATGCGCCAAGGCCAACGAATTGAAACAACTGGATCTGGCCGAGCTGTTCAAACACTTCCCCGCCACCGAGAAGATTCAGGTACAACTGATCGGCCCGAACGGCCAACAGGGCGTGGAACTGACTCCAGCCCAGCCACGTCTGTCTTTCTGATGCCGTAGGGTGGATCGGGGCGCGTAGCTGACGCTCTTTTCATCCACCCCATCAGTTTTGTGGGAGGACCAGGTGGTGACCCGTTTTAGCCGCGAAAAAGCTCGCCGCTAAAGCGCCTCCTACAAACCTGCTCCGCAGGTGTGAATGCCATCCGCGAGCTCGGCTCAGACAATCAGGCCACCATGCCCGGCTTTTCATGAACGACGATTCGAAGAAACCATGACCCAACCTCTGATCGAACTCGCCGATCTCGGCTTCGCCTGGCCTGGCCAGGCGCAGTTGCTGGATATTCCCCATTTCACCCTGGCGCCTGGCGAGACCCTGTTTCTCAAGGGCCCCAGCGGCAGCGGCAAGACCACCCTGCTCGGCCTGCTCGGCGGTGTGCAGCGAGCGCAAAGCGGCCATATCCGCCTGCTCGGCCAGGATCTGGGCCAGCTCTCGGCCGGTGCCCGCGACCGCTTCCGTGTCGATCACACCGGCTATATCTTCCAGCAGTTCAACCTGCTGCCCTTTCTCTCAGTGCGCGAGAACGTCGAACTGCCCTGCCGCTTCTCGCGCTTGCGCGCCGAACGCGCGCGCCAGCGCCATGGCAGCGTCGATGCAGCCGCCGCGGCGCTGCTCGATCACCTCGACCTGCGCACCGACCTGCTCGGCCGCCGCGCCGACGAACTGTCCATCGGCCAGCAACAACGCGTTGCCGCCGCGCGTGCACTGATCGGCCAGCCGGAACTGGTGATTGCCGACGAGCCGACCTCGGCACTGGACTTCGACGCCCGCGAGGCCTTCCTGCAACTATTGTTCGCCGAATGCCGCGCCGCCGGCGCCAGCCTGCTGTTCGTCAGCCACGACCAGAGTCTGGCGCCGCTGTTCGACCGCAGCCTGTCGCTGGGCGAACTCAATCGTGCCACTCGCCCCCAGGAGGCCTGAGATGCATCTGATCCGCATCGCCCTGGCCAGCCTGGCCAACCGTCGCTTCACCGCCCTGCTCACGGTGTTCGCCATCGCCCTGTCGGTGTGCCTGCTGCTGGCCGTGGAACGTGTACGTACCGAGGCGCGCGCCAGCTTCGCCAACACCATCAGCGGCACCGACCTGATCGTTGGCGCCCGCTCGGGCAGTGTGAACCTGCTGCTGTACTCGGTGTTTCGCATCGGCAACGCCACCAACAACATCCGCTGGGACAGTTTCGAGCACTTCGCCAACCACCGTCAGGTGAAGTGGGCCATCCCCATTTCCCTCGGCGACTCGCACCGCGGTTACCGGGTAATGGGCACCAGCACTGCCTATTTCGAGCACTACCGTTACGCCCGCAGCCAGGCGCTGCAACTGGCCCAGGGCCGCGAGTTTGCCGACGACCCGTTCGAGGTGGTTCTGGGCGCGGAGGTGGCGCAGGCGCTGGGCTACGGCCTCGGCGAGAAGATCGTCCTGGCCCACGGCGTCGCTACCATCAGCCTGGTCAAGCATGACGACAAGCCGTTCACCGTGGTCGGCATCCTCGAACGCACCGGTACGCCGGTGGACCGCACCCTGCACATCTCCCTGGCCGGGATGGAGGCGCTGCATATCGACTGGCAGAATGGCATGCCGGCACGCGGCACGGCGCAGATCAGCGCGGATCAGGCACGCACCATGGACCTGCAGCCGAAACAGATCACCGCGTTCATGCTCGGTCTCAACAGCAAGATCGCCACCTTCAGCCTGCAGCGCGAGATCAACGAGTTCCGTGGCGAACCACTGCTGGCCATCCTGCCGGGTGTCGCCCTGCAGGAGCTGTGGAGCCTGATGGGCACCGCCGAACAGGCGCTGTTCGTGGTCTCGCTGTTCGTCGTGCTGACCGGTCTGATCGGTATGCTTACGGCCATTCTCACCAGCCTCAACGAACGTCGTCGGGAGATGGCCATTCTGCGCTCGGTGGGCGCCCGCCCCTGGCATATCGCCAGTCTGCTGGTGTTGGAGGCCTTCACTCTGGCGCTGGCAGGCGTGGCCTTCGGTGTCGCGCTGCTCTATCTGGGCATCGCCGGCAGCCAGGGTTTCGTCCAGGCCAATTACGGTCTGTATCTGGCACTCAATGCGCCGTCGAGTTACGAATGGAAACTGCTTGGCGGCATTCTCGCCGCCGCCGTGGCGATGGGCAGCGTACCGGCCTGGCGGGCCTATCGGCAGTCACTCGCCGATGGCCTGTCGATACGCCTGTAAGGTGCGATTCGCCTGTACACTGTGCAGGCGAATCACTGCACAGAGGTAATCCATGTTCCGCCCCCTGCTCGCCAGCCTGCTGCTGACGCTGGCCCTGCCGCTGGCCGCCGCCGATGTGCGCGAAATCACCTGGTCGGAGCTGATTCCGCCGGACGCTCCGCCGCAGGCCATCAACCCCGCGCCGATCCACGACCTCTCGCAATTGGCCGACGCCCTGGCCGAATCCGGCCCAGCCGCCATGCAGCAATCGCCGGCCGCCCCGGTGGTCAAGGAGCTCAATGGCCAGCAGGTGAAACTGCCCGGCTATATCGTGCCGTTGGATGTGACAGACGAAGGCCGGGTGGTGGAGTTTTTGCTGGTGCCCTACTTCGGCGCCTGCATCCACGTGCCGCCACCGCCCTCGAACCAGATCGTCCATGTCACCAGCGAACTCGGCGTGCTGCTCGATGCGCTGTACCAGCCCTTCTGGGTGGAAGGCCCGCTGAAAACCGAGCATGTCAGCAGCGAGCTGGCCGAGGTCGGTTACCAGATGGAAGCGGACAAGATCTACGCCTACGAATTGCCCGACAGCTGAGCCTGTAGGAGCCCCGCCTCGGGGCGAAGCGGTCGCGGTCATCCAGAAACATCTGCAGTGTTAGCACCATTCGCCGCGAGGCGCGTCTCCTACAAAAAGCCAATACGCTAGCGTGCCTAACGACACCTCCAAGTAAAAAGCCAGACACTAGGTCTGGCTTTTTACTTGGTGCGCGCGACGCACCGAGAACGACTCAACTGCGACTGGCTACCCTATTTTCTCGCTCGAAACGCAGCTCACTTTCCGCCCACTGCCGCCAGGAGCGCACCTTGGCCCGCTCGGCACCGCCACGTTCGGCGCGCGCCAGCGCATCCAGCCCAGCCTGCCAGCGCGACTGCTCCAGCTCCAGCTGAGCGACGTACAGCCAGTGCTTGCCGTTGCCGCTGCGTTCGGCCAACGGACGCAGCACGCGCACCGCGGCAGAACGATCACGCGCCTGCCACCAGAACAGGCCCAGACGCTCCTGGCGAGCCGCGGTATTGGCCAGCAGACCGCTGTCGAGCATGCCAGCGAGCAGCTTGGCACCCTGCCAGGGCTGATCCGCAGCGCCGGCGAGCAGTACCAGGTTGTCCAGTTCCGCCTCGCTGAAGCGCAGGCCCTTGCTGTGCGCCGCACGCAGGGTCGCCAGCGCCTTGTCGTTGCTGCCGGCCATCTGCTGCAGACCGGCCAGTTGGCGCCAGCCCTTGGCATCGTTCGGCTGGCGCGCCAGCAACTGACGCTGCCAGCGCTCGGCCTGGGCATAGCGCTTGAGGTCGGCGTTGGCGCCCACCAGAAACTGCAGCCAGATGTCATCGGCATTGGGATTGGCCTGCACGTAACGCTCGGCCAGCGGCAACGCCTTGGCCGGCTGGTTCATGCCCTGATAGGCCTGCACCAGCATCTGCAACACCTCCTCGGAGGCGCTGGCCTGATTCGGCGCCAGCAGCTCGACGACCCTGGCGTAGCGGCGCTCGCCCAGGTTGAGCTTGGCCAAGTTGAGGCGTTCGCTGGCGAGCATCTGTTCGTCGAGCTTGCCGCTGCGCACGGCCTTGTCCAGCCAGTCGATGGCCTGGCCGTTGTTGCCGGCAGACCAGGCCACGTAGGCCTTGCTGCGCCAGACCAGTGCCTCTTCGAGGCTGCCGCTCTTGGCCTGGACGTCATCCAGCGCACGTCGTGCAGCGGCATAGTCGCCCTTCTGCTGCGCAACCTGCGCCGTGTTCAGGGCCTTGAACACGGCCGGGTCGACAGTCTGCTGGGCCATGCCAGGCACGGCCGCAGCACTGAGCATCACGAGCAACAACCAACGGTACATGGTCAGCTCCTTTCCAGACGGAAGTAGAGGGTTTTCACCGCTTCGCGGTCCACCGCCAGGCCACCCTCGGTGCGTGGTGCGAAGCGCCAGCGAGACGCAGCACGGCGCGCTTCGCGCTCGAAGACGTTACGCGGGTTGGCCTCCAGCACGCGGATGTTCTCCACGTTGCCGGAGCGATTGATGGTGAAAGCCAGTTTGACGAAACCTTCGATGCCACGCTGCAGCGCGTAACGCGGGTACTCGGGGCGCACGTCGTTGAGCGGCATGACTTCGCTCTCCATGCCACCCATCTGCCCACCGGACTCGGCGGCCTCGCTCGGTGGCGTCGGCGCTGGAGCACCCGGCGCAAGGCCGGACAGACTCGGAGCCGGCGCGCTGTTGACGGCAATACCGCTGGCCAGGCTGGGCAGCTGGATATCCAGCGCCGGCAGGTTGGCATTTGGCGTGGCCGTTTGCGGCGTCGGCGGCGTGGGTGGCTGCGGCGTCTGCGGTTGCGGCGGCTGCGGTGCCTGCTGACGGGTGCGGCTGGCGGTCTCGCTGGCGTTACCGTCCATGCGCACGAAGTTGGCCACGCTGACCGGGTCCTGGTTCACCTTGGCGCTCGGTGGCGCGACCATGTACAGCATCAGGGCGAACAGCCCCAAGGCCATCAGGCAGGCGCCGAGAAAAGACAGCGGCAGGCGCATCAGTTGACTCCGCTACCGGCAGCCAGGGCGACATCCTGCACGCCGGCCAGACGCGCCTGATCCATCACCTGGACGACCAGGCCGGTACGCGCATCCTGATCGGCCTGCACCACCACCGCGCCTTCCGGCTGGTCGACGCGCATGCGCTCGACATGGGCGCGCACGCTACGAATGTCCACCGGCTGCTTGTCCATCCAGATCTGCCCGTCGGCAGTCACGGCGATAAGGATATTACCCTTGTCCTGCGGGCTGGCGGTTTCCGCCTGCGGGCGCTGCACCTCGACGCCAGACTCGCGGATAAAGGAGCTGGTGACGATGAAGAAGATCAGCATGATGAAGACCACGTCGAGCATCGGCGTGAGGTCGATGCCGGTGTCTTCGTCCTGCTGGTGGTGACGACGCATTCTCATGTTGGGCGATCTCAGTCGTGACGCAGCTGGTCGGCCAGCCGCTCGATGGCCTGGCTGGCTTCGCGTTCGAGGCGCGCCAGGCTGAACAATCCAGGAATGGCCAGAACCATGCCGGCCATGGTCGGCAGGGTCGCCTGCCAGACGCCTGCGGCCATGCCGCGTGGGTTACCGGTGCCGTTGAGGGCGAGCACATCGAACACCGCGATCATGCCGAGCACGGTGCCAAGCAGGCCCAGTAGCGGATACAGCGCCACCAGAGTCTTGCCCAGGCGCAGCGGCGCCGCCAGTTGCTGACGCGCCTGCGCCAGCCAGGCCAGGCGCACGGCGCGCTGCCAGTTGCCGTTGTCATCGGCGAGCACCTGTTGCCAGGCCTCGCGACGCTCCTGCACCCAGCGCGGGAAAATCCTGCGCATGTACCAGAAGCGCTCGAACACCAGGGTCCAGAACACCACGCAGAGCACTGCCAGCGCCCACATCACCACGCCGCCAGCGCTCATGAAGTCGAGCAGTGCATGGGCACTGTCGACTGCACGCAGCCAGAAGGCGAACAGATCAGTCACGGCGCGGCGCTCCCGACAGGTGCAAGGCAATGAGACCGGCGCTCTGCTGCTCCAGAATCTGGATCAGGCCCTTGCTACGGCTGGCCAGCAGGCTGTGCAGGAACAGCAGCGGAATGGCCACCACCAGACCGAGCACGGTGGTCACCAGCGCCTGGGAGATACCGTCGGCCATCAGGCGCGAGTCACCGCCACCGCTCTGGGTGATGGCCTGGAAGGTGACGATCATGCCGGTCACGGTGCCCAGCAGGCCGAGCAGCGGTGCCACGGCGGCGAGCAGCTTGAGCAGGCCCTGGCCTTTCTCCAGCGGCGGTGTCTCCTGCAGGATCGCTTCGTCGAGCTTCAGCTCCAGGGTTTCCAGATCCGCCAGTTGCGGCTTGGCACCCAGCACGCCGATCACGCGGCCCAGCGGGTTGTCATTGCGCGGCGCGCTGAGGTCGTGCATCTGCGCCTTGACGCCACTGCCGACGCGGCCCAGGTAGACCATGCGCCACACGGCGAGAAGCAGGCCGAAAGCACCCAGCACGACGATCACCCAGCCGACCAGCCCGCCCTGCTGCAGACGATCCCACAGGGTCGGCTGCTGCTGCAGCTGCGCCAGCAGGCTGCCACGGCTAGGGTCGATGGGCAGCGTGGCGAGCGCATCGGTGCTGCTCAGGTAGTCCTTGACCTGGCCCAGGCCGGACGGCTGACGCGGCGGCGCCACCAGTTGCCCGGCATCGGCGTCGTAACGCAGGAACGCATCCTCACCATAGACAGCAAAGGCGCCAACACGCAGCACCTGCTGCTCCTGACGCGAACCGTCGGCATTCACCACCGGCAGTTGCAGGCGCTCGATACGACCGCTGGCGGCCAGGTCTTCGAGCAACAGCATCCAGTAGCCGTCGAGGTCTTCGGCAGACGGCAGTGAACGGCTCTCAGCCAGTGCCTTGAGGCGCTTCAGGCGCTCCGGATACTGGGCGTTGAGCAGGCTGTCCTGCCATTGTCCGGCGACATCACCGGCGCTCTGGCGTACCACACCGAACAGTTCACCGAGGTGGCCGACACGCTGCGCCAGCAGTTTTTCCTGCTCGGCCAGTTCGGCCTCCTGACGGTCGAACTCAGCCTTCAGACGCTCGCTTTCGGCTTTCTGGGTATTCAGCGCGGAACGCGCGGCAGCCAGCAACTGCGCCTGCTCGCTACGCTTGGCGAGAAACGCCTGCTCGCGCTCCTGCATGGCGCTGACTTCAGCTGCGCGCTCGCTGCGAATGCGCTGCAGCAGTTGATCGGGGCTGAGGGTTTCGGCTACGGCGGCCAGGGCCGGTAACAGGCTGAGCGCCAGTACGGCTACAACACGACGACTCATTGTGCGGCCTCCTCGGCCAGGGTCTTGATCGGCAGGGACAGCACGGCGGGCGCCTGTTGCTGACGGGCAATGGCGATGGCCTGGGTCAGCGGGCGACGCGCGCTACCGCCAAGCACTTCCCAGGCCTTGGACTGTGGGTTCCACCAGCCGCTCTCGTGGGCATCGAGGGTCTGGTAATAGAGCATGCTGCGGCCCAGGCGCAGGAACTCGACGCTACGCGAGCCACCATCGGCCTGGTTCAGCTCGCCACGCCAGGCTTCCAGGGTGCGACCGTAGTCGCTCTCGATCTGGTAGGCCTCGAGGATGCGGCGGTATTTGTCGGCCAGGCTGACGTCGGCGCGCGGCAGCAGATCCTGCAGCTGAGCCAGACGGTCTTCGCGTTCTTCGGGCAGGAACGGCAGATCGGCGGCGATGAACTGGCCGAGCACCTCGACCATCTTGACCATCTGCGGGCTCACCGCTTCCTGGGTACGTTCGATGCCATCGAGCTGCTTCTGATAACTGGCCAGTTCCTGACGCTGGGCTTCGACCAGATCACGAAGTTGACTGTTATAACCTTTCAAAGCCTCAGCCTGCTGCAGGGCATTTCGGTACTCATTGAGCATCTCACGGCTGGCGTCATCCAGCTGTTCGACACGGCCCTGGGAGGCTTTCGCCTCGGCGGCCAGGCGCTGGCTTTCGTCGAGCGCAGCATCCAGCGGCGCGGCAAGCAGCGAGCCGCTGCTCAGCATCAGTGCCACGGCCAGGGAACGGAGGGGGAAGCGATTCATGCGCAGAGGGTCCTCGACAGACGGGCTTGCTTCAAAAAGAGAAACATTATCATCTACAGACGCATTCGAAGCAATGGACAAAACACCGCAACAGAGCTCGCCGATCTATTGAGCCAGGTCAAAAAGTGGATTGTTGCTTGGCTTAGCATTGATTCCAGCCAAAGACACAACCGACTCGAACTGGAGCTCGCCATGTACAAATCACTGTTCACTGCCTCGCTGCTGGCCTTCGCCATCGCTGCCCCTGTTGCCCAGGCCCACCAGGCCGGCGATATCCTCATCCGTGCCGGCGCCATCACCGTCAACCCGGAGGCCGATTCCTCCAGCGTCAAGGTTGATCGCGGCGGCCTCGCCGGTACCGACCTGGGCGGCAAAGCGACCATGAGCAGTGACACCCAGCTGGGCCTGAACTTCGCCTACATGCTCACCGACAATCTGGGCATCGAATTGCTGGCAGCAACGCCGTTCGAGCACGACGTGAAGATCAAGGGCACCGTCCTCGATGCAGCCAATGGCAAGCTGGGCAGCCTCAAGCACCTGCCGCCGACCCTGAGCCTGGTGTATTACCCGCTGGATGCCAAGTCAGCCTTCCAGCCCTATGTCGGTGCCGGCATCAACTACACCTGGATTTTCGACGAGCACGTCGGTAGCGCCGCCAGCGCCAACGGCTTCGACAATTTCCGTGCGAAGAACTCCTGGGGCCTGGCCTGGCAGGTGGGGGCCGACTACATGCTGACCGATAGCCTGATGCTCAACGCCCAGGTGCGCTACATCGACATCGACACCACCGCCTATGTCGACAACACCGCCCTCGGTGTGCGGGCCAAGGTTGACGTGGACGTAGACCCCTTCATCTACATGGTCGGCCTGGGTTACAAGTTCTGATAACCCTCGCAGAAACGAAAAAGCCGGCGCATGCCGGCTTTTTCATGAGCTCGATTCACACACCGAGCAGCTGGCGCAAGCCTTCACGCAGCGGCGTCTGCTCTGGCATGTGGTAATGAGCCTGCAAGCGCGCATTGTCAGCACGCGAATGGCAAATATCGCCAGCACGGGCCGGCAAGTGCGTCACCGGCGGCAGGCCGCCGCACAGCACGCCGATCTCAGCCAGCAATTGGTTGAGACTTACCGCCTGGCTCCAACCCACATTGAGCGGATCACTCACCACCTGCTCGCTGAGCAAGCCCTGCATCAACAGCGCGACCAGATCACCGACATAGAAGAAATCACGGGTCTGCTCACCATCACCGAAGACGCTGATCGGCAGCCCCTGCTGCGCACGTTGGGTGAAGATACTGATCACCCCGGAGTACGGCGAGGATGGATCCTGGCGCGGCCCGAAGATATTGAAGAAACGAAACACCGCCGGCTCCAGGCCATGCTGACGGCGGTAGAAATCCAGGTAGTGTTCGCCGGCCAGCTTGTCGGACGCGTAAGGCGTCAGCGGCGCCTTGGCGGTGGCTTCATCGATTGCCACGCCCTCGCCGTTATTGCCATAGATGGCCGCACTGGAGGCATAGACCACGCGTCGCACGCCATGCCGACGCATAGCCTCGCAGACATTCAGGGTACCGATGAAATTGCTCTGGTGCGTGGACACCGGATCATCCACCGAGGCCTGCACCGACGCCACCGCAGCCAGATGCGCTACCCCTGCACAACCTGCCACCGCCTGCGCGACCAACTCGGCATCGGCGACATCACCCTCGATGAAGCGCAAACGCGGGTTGTCCAGCGGCAGATTGCTGCGCTTGCCCATGGACAGATTGTCCAGCACGCGCACCCCGTGACCAACGGCCAGCAAGGCATCGACCAGGTTTGAACCGATAAAGCCTGCACCACCCGTTACGAGAAACTCAGCCATGGCGATAGTAACGATCCAGTAAGCTCGGCAGGCCGGAGCGCCAGGCGCGCGGCTTGATGCCGAAGGTGTGAAGAATCTTCTTGCAGGCCAGCACGGCATGCTGCGGCTCATCGGCTGAATCCGGACGGGCGGCGTGCGCCTGCGGCGCAACATCCTCGACCAGATTGCTGCGATAGTGACGCGCCTCGCTCAGTACTGCCTGCCCCAGGCTCAGCGACGTACTCGCTTCATGGCCGCCGTAATGATAGGTGCCCCACAAGGGCGACTCGCAATCGAGCTGCTTGAGCACAGCCAGAATCACCCGCGCAGCATCGTCCACCGGGGTGGGGTTGCCACGCCGGTCATCGGCGAGGTAGAGCGCATCGTCGCGCTCGGCGCGCAGCAGAAAGCGCCCCAGCAACCCTTCACGGCTGTCATCGAGCAACCAGCCAAAGCGCAGCAGCACATGACGCGGACAGATGGCCCGCACGCTCTGCTCCAGACGCCACAGCGCCTGGCCACGCAGCCCGAGGGGCACCGGCTCTTCCTTTTCGCTGTATGCGGTGACACGCGAACCATCGAAGACTCGATAGCTGGACGGCTGCAGCAAGACGATGGAATGGTGCTGGCACAGCTCGGCCAGACGCTCCACAGCGCGTTCCTGCGTCTGCAGGCGCGAATCGGCCACCGACTCGGCCTGGAACCAGTCGAAGTAGTAAGCCAGGTTGATCAGTGCATCCGGGCGGGTCTCGTCGAGCAACTCGGTGAGGCTCGCCGCATCCCAGCCATTTTCCGGCGGGCGTGGCGCGAGGAAGCCGATATCTTCCTCGGCGCCAAGACGGATCAGCGCTTGCCCCAGGGCACTACCACCGCCCAGCAGCATCAGGCGCATTCGCATAGGCTAGAGCCCGCTCAGATCAGAACGGGATGTCGTCATCGAAGCTGTCGTAGTCAGGCGCTGGCTGGGCCTGCTGCGGAGCAGGACGCTCCTGACGCGGGGCCTGTTGCGGCTCGCGCTGCGGAGCCGGACGCGATTGACGCGGAGCGCCGCCTTCATCACCGCTCGGACGACCGCCCAGCAGCTGCATGGTGCCCTGCATATCGACGATGATCTCGGTGGTGTAACGCTTGATGCCGTCCTTTTCCCACTCGCGGGTCTGCAGCTTGCCTTCGATGTACACCTGCGAACCCTTGCGCAGGTACTCGCCGGCGATCTCGGCGACCTTGCCGAACAGGGCGACACGGTGCCACTCGGTCTTCTCGACCTTCTGCCCGGTCTGCTTGTCGGTCCACTGCTCGCTGGTGGCCAGGCTCAGGTTGGTGACCGCGTTGCCGCTGGGCAGGTAGCGTGTTTCCGGGTCCTGGCCGCAGGTGCCGACCAGAATGACTTTGTTAACCCCACGGGCCATAACGTTCTCCTAGACTCGGCACGCCGCTGGTGCCGATATGATCAGGCTTTCCAGCGTCGTGCGATCCACTTGTTGGGTATCGACTTTGATATAGATGGCCGCTTCGTCGACCACCACCACGGCGTCCGCCACTCCCGGCGTTGCCTTGAGGCGTTCGACCAGTCCGACATCGGCCAGTGCCGCGGCATCGAGCGGCAGGCGCAAACTGGTCACGTACGGCGGTTCGCGCATAGTAACAGCAATAGCCAGCCAAATTGCACAGAGCACGGCGCAGCCGATGAACACACCGCCCAGGCCTACGTGCTGGTAAAGCCAGCCACCGAGAATGCCGCCCAGGGCTGCGCCGAGGAACTGGCTGGTGGAATAGACGCCCATCGCAGTGCCCTTGCCGCCTGCCGGCGCCACCTTGCTGACCAGCGACGGCAGCGAGGCTTCGAGCAGGTTGAAGGCGGTGAAGAACACCACGATACCCAGTACCAGCGCCCGCAGGCTGCTGCCGAAGAAAGCGAAGTAGAGCTCACAAGCCAGCAACACGCTGACGGCACCGAGCAGCACGCGCTTCATCTGGCGTTTTTTCTCGCCATAGATGATGAACGGCACCATGCCGAAGAAACCGATCAACAGCGCGGTGAGATACACCCACCAGTGCTCTTCTTTGACCAACCCGCCCTGCTCCACCAGCGCCAGCGGCAAGGCGACGAAACTGGCCATGAGCACCGCATGCAGGGCCAAGATGGCGAAGTCCAGACGCAGCAGGTCGGCATGTTTGAGGGTCGGCCACAGCGCCTGTGCCGCCACGCCGGATTCGCGATGCTGCAGCGGGCCGGCGTCTTTCGGCACGATGCCGGCGACGATCAGGATGCCGAGCAACGCCATCGCCGCCGTCGCCCAGAACAGCCCGGACAAACCAAAGGCGCGAGTCAGTAGCGGGCCGACCACCATGGCCACGGCGAACGACAGACCGATGCTCATGCCAATCATGGCCATGGCCTTGGTTCGGTGCTGCTCGCGAGTCAGATCCGACAACAGCGCCATTACCGCCGCGGAGATCGCACCAGCGCCCTGCAGCACACGCCCGGCGATCACGCCCCAGATTGAATCGGCATTGGCTGCCAGCACGCTGCCTGCAGCAAAAATCAGCAAGCCAGCGTAGATCACCGGGCGTCGGCCGATACGGTCACTGAGCATACCGAAGGGAATTTGCAGCACAGCCTGGGTCAAACCATAGGCACCGATGGCCAGGCCGATCAGCGCGGGGGTACTGCCCGCCAGATCCATGCCGTAGGTGGCCAACACCGGCAGCACCATGAACATGCCCAGCATACGAAACGCGAACACCATAGCCAGGCCGCCGGCCGCGCGGGTCTCGCTACTACTCATGCGCTCGCTGTGCGGATCGTGCATCGAATGAACCCTGAGGAAATCAGCCGGCGATTCTAGCAGCCGCCATCGTTTCGGCACAGGCGCACACTTTGCCGCAGGGCAGCAGCAAGCCCTATACTCGACCGTTTTCCGCCCGCCCAGCGAGGCCCGTTGTAAGTGGACAAGATTCTGATTCGTGGGGCCCGCACCCACAACCTGAAAAACATCGACCTGACCCTGCCGCGCGACAAACTGATCGTGATCACCGGCCTGTCCGGCTCCGGCAAGTCCTCCCTGGCCTTCGATACCCTTTACGCGGAAGGCCAGCGCCGTTACGTCGAGTCGCTGTCGGCTTACGCCCGGCAGTTCCTGTCGATGATGGAAAAGCCCGATGTCGACACCATCGAAGGCTTGTCACCGGCAATTTCCATCGAACAGAAATCCACCTCGCACAACCCGCGCTCGACCGTCGGCACCATCACCGAAATCTACGACTACCTGCGCCTGCTGTATGCCCGCGCCGGCATTCCGCGTTGCCCGGATCATGACGTGCCGCTCGAAGCGCAAACCGTCAGCCAGATGGTCGACCAGGTGCTGGCGCTGCCGGAAGGCCGCAAGCTGATGCTGCTGGCGCCGGTGATCCGCGAACGCAAGGGCGAACATCTGTCGGTGTTCGAGGAGCTGCGCGCCCAGGGTTTCGTCCGCGCACGGGTCAATGGCAAGCTGCATGAGCTGGACGAGCTGCCCAAGCTGGACAAGCAGAAGAAGCACTCCATCGACGTGGTGGTGGACCGCTTCAAGGTCCGTGAAGATCTGCAGCAGCGTCTGGCCGAGTCTTTCGAGACCGCCCTCGGCCTGGCCGACGGCATCGCCCTGATCGCTCCCATGGATGATGAGCCGGGCGAAGAGATCATCTTCTCCGCGCGCTTCGCCTGCCCGCACTGCGGCCACTCGATCAGCGAGCTGGAACCCAAGCTGTTCTCCTTCAACAACCCGGCCGGCGCCTGCCCGACCTGCGACGGCCTGGGCGTGAAGCAGTTCTTCGACGCCAAGCGCCTGGTCAATGGCGAGCTAACCCTGGCCGAAGGCGCCATACGCGGCTGGGATCGGCGCAACGTCTACTACTTCCAGATGCTCGGTTCGCTGGCCGCACACTATGGTTTCAGCCTCGAAGAGCCCTTCGACGATCTGGCCGCCGAACACCAGAAAGTCATTCTGTTCGGCAGCGGTACGCAGAGCGTCGACTTCAAGTACCTCAACGACCGCGGCGACATCGTCAAACGTTCGCACCCCTTCGAGGGCATCATTCCCAACCTCGAACGCCGCTACCGCGAGACCGAGTCGGCCAGCGTGCGCGAGGAGCTGGCCAAGTTCCTCAGCACCCAGCCCTGCCCCGATTGCCGGGGTACGCGCCTGCGCCGCGAAGCGCGACATGTCTGGGTCGGTGAGAAGACCCTGCCGGCGGTGACCGGCCTGCCGGTCGGCGACGCCTGCGATTACGTCGCCAACCTGCACCTGACCGGACGGCGCGGCGAGATCGCCGAGAAGATCCTCAAGGAAATCCGCGAGCGCCTGCAGTTCCTGGTCAACGTCGGCCTCGACTACCTGACCCTGGATCGCAGCGCCGACACCCTGTCCGGCGGCGAAGCGCAGCGCATCCGCCTGGCCAGCCAGATCGGCGCCGGCCTGGTGGGCGTGATGTACATCCTCGATGAGCCCTCCATCGGCCTGCACCAGCGCGACAACGAGCGCCTGCTGGGCACCCTCAACCACCTGCGCAACCTGGGCAATACGGTGATCGTGGTCGAGCACGACGAAGACGCCATCCGCATGGCCGATTACGTGGTCGATATCGGCCCGGGCGCCGGTGTGCATGGCGGCCGCATCGTCGCCGAAGGCACGCCGGACGAGGTGATGAATCACCCCGACTCGCTGACCGGCAAATACCTGTCCGGACGCGAGAAAATCCGCTATCCGGCGCAGCGCACCCCGCGTGACAAGAAGAAACTGCTCAAGCTCAAGGGCGCACGGGGCAACAACCTGCGCAATGTCGATCTGGAGATTCCGGTGGGCTTGCTCACCTGCGTCACCGGCGTGTCCGGCTCGGGCAAGTCGACGCTGATCAACAACACCCTGTTCCCGCTCACGGCTACGGCACTGAACGGTGCGACCACCCTGGAAGCGGCGCCGCACGATTCCTTCGACGGCCTGCAGCACCTGGACAAGGTGGTCGACATCGACCAGAGCCCGATCGGCCGCACGCCGCGCTCCAACCCGGCTACCTACACAGGCCTGTTCACACCGATCCGCGAACTCTTCGCCGGTGTGCCGGAATCGCGCTCGCGCGGTTATGGCCCGGGCCGTTTCAGCTTCAACGTCAAGGGCGGGCGCTGCGAGGCGTGCCAGGGCGACGGCGTGATCAAGGTGGAAATGCACTTTCTGCCGGACATCTACGTGCCGTGCGACGTGTGCAAGGGCAAGCGCTACAACCGCGAAACTCTGGAAGTGAAGTACAAGGGCAAGAGCATCACTGAAGTGCTGGACATGACCATCGAGGAAGCTCGCGCCTTCTTCGACGCCGTACCGGCCATCGCCCGCAAGCTGCAGACACTGATGGACGTCGGTCTGTCCTACATCAAGCTGGGCCAGAGCGCGACCACCCTGTCCGGCGGCGAGGCGCAGCGGGTCAAGCTGAGCCGCGAGTTGAGCAAGCGCGATACCGGCAAGACCCTGTATATCCTCGACGAACCGACCACCGGCCTGCACTTCGCCGATATCCAGCAATTGCTCGACGTGCTGCACCGCCTGCGCGACCACGGCAATACCGTGGTGGTGATCGAGCATAACCTGGACGTGATCAAGACCGCCGACTGGCTGGTGGATCTCGGCCCCGAGGGCGGCTCCAAGGGCGGCATGATCATCGCCACCGGCACACCGGAGGACGTGGCCGACAACCCGGCATCACACACCGGGCACTTCCTCAAACCGTTGCTGGAACGCGACCGCGCCTGAAACGAAAGAGCCCCGCAGATGCGGGGCTCTTTTTTGGCAGGTCAGCTTACATCTGACTTTGCAGGTACTTCTCCAGCCCCAACTTGTCGATCAGCTGCAACTGAATCTCCAGCCAGTAGGCGTGGTCTTCTTCGGTGTCCTTGAGCTGGACCAGAAGGATGTCGCGGGTTTGGTAATCCTGGTGCTTCTCGCACAGCTCGATGCCCTTGCTCAGGGCCGCGCGCACTTCGTACTCCAGGGCCAGATCCAGCTTCAGTGCCTCGGGTACGGTCTGCCCGAACGTGAAAGCGTTGGGCACCATGTCCGGCACGCCCTCGAGGAAGATGATGCGCTTGAGCAACGCATCGGCGTGCTGGGTTTCCTCTTCCATCTCGTGATTGATGCGCTCGTAGAGCTTGCTGAAGCCCCAGTCCTCATACAGCCGCGAATGAATGAAGTACTGGTCGCGCGCAGCCAGCTCGCCCTTGAGCAGGTGCTTGAGATAGTCGATGACCTCGGTATGGCCTTTCATGCCGGCAATCCTTGTTGCATTCGTGAGCAGGGGGCAATGCTCCGCCTGACGCCCGGTTCGGTCAAGCAAAAGCACAACGCCTCCACGAGGGAGGCGTTGCGGTTTACTGACGCACCGTCAGTGCGCCACTCAGGCTCAGGCCAGATCGAAACGATCCAGGTTCATCACCTTGGTCCAGGCGGCGACGAAGTCCTTGACCAGCTTCTCCTTGCCGTCAGCACTGGCATAGACCTCGGCGTAAGCGCGCAGCACCGAGTTGGAGCCGAACACCAGGTCGTTGCGGGTGGCGGTGTATTTCACCTGGCCATCCTTGCGTGTACGCCCTTCGAAGACTTCGTTGCTGTCATCGGCTGCCTTCCATACGGTGCCCATATCCAGCAGGTTGACGAAGAAATCGTTGGACAGCACACCGACCTTGTCGGTGAACACTCCATGCTGACTGCCATCGTAGTTGGCGCCCAGCACACGCAGGCCGCCGACCAGCGCAGTCATCTCCGGCGCGGTCAGTGTCAGCAACTGCGCCTTGTCGATCAGCATCGCCTCGGTGGGCACGCCCAGGTTGCCTTTGCTGTAGTTGCGGAAACCATCGGCAGCAGACTCCAGCACATCGAAGGAGTCGACATCAGTCTGATCCTGACGCGCATCGACCCGGCCCGGCGCGAAGGGTACGTCTACGCTCACACCGGCAGCCTTGGCGGCCAGTTCGACACCGACATTACCGGCCAGCACGATCACATCGGCCAGTGAGGCCTTGCCGGATGCCTGCTGGATTTCCACCAGCTTCGGCAGCGCCTTGATCGCCCGCTGGTTGGCGGCCCAATCCTTCTGCGGCGCCAGAGCCAGGCGCGCACCGTTGGCACCACCGCGCTTGTCGCCACCGCGGAAGGTCGAGGCCGAAGCCCAGGCCACGGACACCAGATCACCCACCGACAGCCCGGATGCCGCAATCTTCGCTTTCAGATCGGCAATATCGGCAGCGCTCGGGTTGTGGATGGCAGCGGGCAGCGGGTCTTGCCAGATCAGGTCCTCTTTCGGCACTTCCGGCCCCAGGTAGCGGGCTTTCGGCCCCATGTCGCGGTGGGTCAGCTTGTACCAGGCGCGCGCGAAGGCATCGGCGAAGGCCTGTGGATCTTCATAGAAGCGCTTGGAAATCTTGCCGAACTCCGGATCGAAACGCAGGGTCAGATCGGTGGTGAGCATGGTCGGCTTGTGGAATTTACCCGGCACGTGCGCATCCGGGATGATCTCCGGCGCGTCCTTGGCCACCCACTGCTTGGCACCGGCGGGGGACTTGGTCAGTTCCCATTCGAACTTGAACAGGTTCTCGAAGAAATTGTTGCTCCACAGCGCCGGAGTCTTCGTCCAGGTCACTTCCAGGCCACTGGAAACCGTGTCCTTGCCAAAGCCACTGCCGAAGTTGCTGGTCCAACCCAGACCCTGAGCTTCGATAGGTCCAGCCTCTGGCTCCGGCCCTTTGTGCGACTCCGGCGCCGCGCCGTGTGCCTTGCCGAAGGTGTGGCCGCCAGCGATCAAGGCGACGATTTCTTCGTCGTCCATCGCCATGCGATAGAAGGTGGCGCGAATGTCCTTGGCCGCTAGCATGTAGTCGCCGCTGGCATTGGGACCTTCCGGGTTCACGTAGATCAGCCCCATGTGGGTGGCGCCAAAGGGTGCGGTCAGCTCGCGTTCATCATTGACGCGCTTGGGATCGACACCCAGCCAGGCGACTTCGGCGCCCCAGTTGACGTCCTGATCCGGTTCCCATACGTCTTCGCGACCGGCACCGAAGCCGAAGGTGCGAAAACCCATGGATTCCAGCGCGACGTTGCCGGCGAGAATGTATAGATCGGCCCAGGAAATGGACTGGCCATACTTCTGCTTGATCGGCCACAGCAGGCGACGCGACTTGTCGATGTTGACGTTGTCCGGCCAGGAGTTGAGCGGCGCGAAACGCTGCTGACCACGGCCGCCACCACCACGGCCATCGGTAGTGCGATAGGTGCCGGCAGAGTGCCAGGCCATGCGGATGAATTGCGGACCGTAGTGGCCGAAGTCGGCAGGCCACCAGTCCTGGCTGTCGGTCATCAGTCTGACCAGGTCGGCCTTGAGCGCCTTGTAATCGAGCTTCTTGAAGGCTTCGGCGTAGTTGAATGTTTCACCCAGCGGATTGGATCGGTCGGAATGCTGATTGAGCAAATCAACACGCAGCTGATTCGGCCACCAATCTTTGTTGGTCGTGCCACCACCAGCGACGTGGTTGAACGGACATTTACCTTGGTTCGACATGGTTCTCTCCTTCTCCTCATCGGGTCGGTCACAGCGAGTGCGACCAACAATGGGACAAGCCTAGACCCGCTTCGCCAGCCGAACCAATTCATGAAGCATAACGGCGCAATAGTTATTTTCTTTCATGAGCCAAACACCCTGCGCACGACCCCAGAAAACGCCAACAGCACCCAGTACGCGCTCCAACGCAATAAATTCAGGCAACAAAAAACCGGGCACCAGGCCCGGTTTCTTGTACAACCAGCAACTTACTCGGCAGCTTCTACCGAACCGCCGACCGGACGGTCGACCAGTTCAACATAAGCCATCGGAGCGTTGTCGCCAGCGCGGAAACCGCACTTGAGAATGCGCAGGTAGCCGCCGTTACGGGTGGCGTAGCGCTTGCCCAGATCGTTGAACAGCTTGCCGACGATGGCTTTCGAACGGGTACGGTCGAAGGCCAGACGACGGTTGGCAACGCTGTCTTCCTTGGCCAGGGTGATCAGCGGCTCGGCAACGCGACGCAGTTCCTTGGCTTTCGGCAGGGTAGTTTTGATCAGCTCGTGCTCGAACAGCGAGACCGCCATGTTCTGGAACATGGCCTTGCGGTGAGCGCTGGTGCGGCTGAGGTGACGGCCACTTTTACGATGACGCATGGTTCAATTCCTTACCAAACTTGTTCGTTCGGTGATGATGACGATCAGGCAGTGGCCTTATCGTCTTTCTTCAGACTTGCCGGCGGCCAGTTGTCGAGGCGCATACCGAGGGACAGACCGCGAGAAGCCAGAACATCCTTGATTTCGGTCAGGGATTTCTTGCCCAGGTTCGGGGTTTTGAGCAGCTCTACTTCGGTGCGCTGAATCAGATCACCGATGTAGTAGATGTTCTCTGCCTTGAGGCAGTTGGCCGAACGTACGGTCAGTTCCAGGTCATCGACAGGACGCAGCAGGATCGGATCGATCTCGTCTTCCTGCTCGACCACCACTGGCTCACTGTCACCTTTGAGGTCGACGAACGCGGCCAGCTGCTGCTGCAGGATGGTCGCGGCACGACGGATAGCCTCTTCAGGGTCAAGGGTACCGTTGGTTTCCAGGTCGATAACCAGTTTGTCCAGGTTGGTGCGCTGCTCGACACGGGCGTTTTCCACCACGTAAGCAACCCGACGCACAGGGCTGAACGAAGCATCCAGCTGCAAGCGACCAATGCTGCGGCTTTCATCTTCGTCGCTCTGACGCGCGTCAGCCGGCTCATAGCCGCGACCACGAGCCACGGTGAGCTTCATGTTCAGCGCGCCATTGGAAGCCAGGTTGGCGATTACGTGGTCGCCATTGACGATTTCGACATCGTGATCCAGCTGAATATCGGCAGCGGTAACTACGCCCGGGCCCTTCTTAGCCAGAGTCAGGGTCACTTCGTCACGGCCGTGCAGCTTGATAGCCAGACCTTTCAGGTTGAGCAGGATCTCGATGACATCTTCCTGCACACCTTCGATCGCGGAGTACTCATGGAGTACGCCATCGATCTCGGCCTCGACTACTGCACAGCCAGGCATGGAGGACAACAGGATGCGACGCAGCGCGTTGCCCAGGGTATGGCCAAAGCCACGCTCGAGAGGCTCGAGAGTGATCTTGGCGCGGGTCGGACTGACCTCCTGCACATCGATGTGACGGGGGGTCAGGAACTCATTTACCGAAATCTGCATGGATGCACCTATTTTCTAGCCCTTACTTGGAGTAGAGCTCGACAATCAGGCTCTCGTTGATGTCAGCGGACAGATCGCCACGAGCCGGTACGTTCTTGAACACACCAGACTTCTTCTCGGCGTCTACTTCTACCCACTCAACACGGCCACGCTGGGCGCAGAGCTCGAGAGCCTGAGCGATGCGCAGCTGATTGCGCGATTTCTCGCGAACAGCAACGACGTCGCCAGCCTTAACTTGGTAGGACGGTACGTTTACGGTCTGACCGTTGACGCTGATCGCTTTGTGCGAAACCAGCTGACGGGACTCGGCACGAGTAGCGCCAAAACCCATACGGTAAACCACGTTGTCCAGACGGCACTCCAGCAGTTGCAGCAGATTTTCGCCGGTGGCGCCTTTCTGGCTGGCAGCTTGCTTGTAGTAACCGCTGAATTGACGCTCCAGTACGCCGTAGATACGACGAACTTTTTGCTTCTCACGCAGCTGGGTGCCGTAGTCGGACTGACGGCCACGGCGCTGGCCGTGGATACCCGGGGCTGCTTCGATGTTGCACTTAGATTCAAGCGCGCGAACACCACTCTTCAGAAAGAGATCGGTGCCTTCACGACGAGACAGTTTGCACTTGGGACCAATGTAACGAGCCATTTCTCACTGTCTCCTGATTACACGCGACGCTTCTTCGGCGGACGGCACCCGTTGTGCGGGATTGGCGTCACGTCGGTGATGCTGGCGATTTTGTAGCCGCAGGCGTTCAGAGCACGCACGGCGGATTCGCGACCTGGGCCTGGACCTTTGACGTTGACGTCGAGGTTCTTCAGACCGTATTCCAGTGCAGCCTGACCAGCGCGCTCGGCGGCGATCTGGGCAGCGAACGGAGTGGACTTACGCGAGCCGCGGAAACCCGAACCACCGGAGGTAGCCCAGGACAGGGCGTTACCCTGACGGTCGGTAATGGTCACGATAGTGTTGTTGAAAGACGCGTGGATATGGGCGATGCCATCAACCACCGTCTTTTTGACTTTTTTACGAGTACGAGCAGCAGGTTTTGCCATGACTAAATTCCTGTCGATTCGCGAATGCGATTACTTGCGGATCGGCTTACGCGGGCCCTTACGGGTGCGAGCGTTGGTCTTGGTACGCTGACCGCGGACCGGCAGACCTTTACGATGACGCAGGCCACGGTAGCAACCCAGATCCATCAAGCGCTTGATCTTCATATTCACTTCACGACGCAGGTCGCCTTCGGTATTCACCTTGGCTACTTCGCCACGCAGCTGTTCGATCTGCTCGTCAGTCAGATCCTTGATTTTCGCAGCCGGGTTTACACCGGTAGCGGCACAGATTTTCTGTGCAGTGGTGCGACCAACACCGAAGATGTAGGTCAGCGAGATAACAGTGTGCTTGTTATCCGGAATGTTAACGCCTGCAATACGGGCCATTCAGTGGAACTCCAATTGACAGCTACCTACGCCCCGGAAGCCAAGAAATAGGGCGCGAGATATTAACGCTGTAATAACAAATAATCAACCCGGCAGCGCACTAGCTGCCGGGCTTATCACGCGTGGTTCACACTCAGCCTTGGCGCTGCTTGTGACGCGGCTCTGCGCTGCAGATCACCCGCACGACACCTTCGCGACGGATAATTTTGCAGTTACGGCACAGCTTTTTCACCGATGCACGAACTTTCATTACCAACTCCTCGAACCTTACGGGTGGATCAGCGGAGCATGCCGCTGCCATAGCCCTTCAGGTTGGCTTTCTTCATCAGGGAATCGTACTGGTGAGACACGAGGTGCGATTGCACTTGGGACATGAAGTCCATGACAACCACGACCACGATCAGCAACGAGGTCCCGCCAAGGTAGAACGGAACGTTGGCCGCAACCACCAGGAACTGGGGCAGCAGGCACACGGCCGTCATGTACAGAGCACCGAACATGGTCAAGCGGGTCAGAACGCCATCAATATAGCGTGCAGACTGCTCGCCCGGACGGATGCCCGGAATAAAGGCACCGGACTTCTTCAGGTTTTCCGCTACGTCTTTCGGGTTGAACATCAGCGCTGTGTAGAAGAAGCAGAAGAAAATGATCCCTGCACTAAACAGCAGAATGTTCAACGGCTGACCAGGAGCGATAGCCTGCGAAATGTCCTGCAGCCAGCCCAAACCCTCGGACTGACCAAACCAGGCACCCAGCGAGGCCGGGAACAGCAGAAGGCTGCTGGCGAAGATGGCCGGGATTACGCCCGCCATGTTCACCTTCAACGGCAGGTGGCTGGTCTGCGCAGCGAAGACCTTGCGGCCTTGCTGACGCTTGGCATAGTGCACCGCAATGCGACGCTGACCACGCTCAATGAACACCACGAAACCGATGATCGCTACTGCCAACAGGCCGATGGCGATCAGAGCGAAGATGTTGATATCGCCCTGACGAGCAGACTCGAAAGACTGCCCGATCGCCGACGGCAGACCGGCCACGATGCCTGCAAAAATCAGCATCGAGATACCGTTGCCGACACCGCGCTCGGTGATTTGCTCGCCCAGCCACATCATGAACATCGCGCCCGCCACGAAAGTGGTGATCGCCACGAAGTGGAAGCCGAAATCGCCCGAGAACGCAACGCCCTGACTAGCCAGACCAACGGACATACCGATGGCCTGAACGAACGCCAGAACGAGAGTGCCGTAGCGGGTGTACTGGCTGATCTTGCGACGGCCAGCTTCACCTTCCTTCTTCAACTGTTCCAGCTGCGGGCTGACAGCGGTCATCAGCTGCATGATGATCGATGCCGAAATGTACGGCATGATCCCCAGTGCAAAGATGCTCATCCGCTCCAGCGCGCCGCCGGAAAACATGTTGAACAAGCTAAGAATGGTCCCCTCATTCTGCCGGAACAGATCCGCCAGTCGGTCTGGGTTGATGCCAGGAACCGGGATGTGCGCACCTATCCGGTAGACGATGATCGCCAGGAACAGGAAACGCAGACGAGCCCAGAGTTCGGACAACCCGCCACCTGCCAGCGCTGAGAGAGCACCTTGCTTAGCCATTTAGTCCTCGAACTTACCGCCAGCTGCTTCGATAGCCGCACGCGCACCCTTGGTGGCGGCGATACCTTTCAGGGTGACCGCACGGGTAACCTCACCAGACAGCATGACTTTCACACGCTGTACGTGATGGCCTACCAGATTGGCATCCTTCAGAGCCTGCAGAGTTACAACACCTTCTACCTTGTTCAGCTCGGAGGTACGCACTTCAGCGCGATCCATAGCCTTCAGGGAGACGAAGCCGAACTTCGGCAGACGGCGGTGCAGCGGCTGCTGACCACCCTCGAAGCCCGGAGCGATGGAACCACCGGAGCGGGAGGTTTGACCCTTGTGGCCACGGCCACCAGTCTTACCCAGACCGCTACCGATGCCACGGCCCGGACGGTGCTTCTCGCGACGGGCACCCGGCGCGGAACGCAGATCGTTCAGTTGCATGATTAACCCTCCACCTTCAACAGGTAGTAAGCCTTGTTGATCATGCCGCGGTTTTCCGGAGTATCCAGAACCTCTACGGTGTGACCGATGCGACGCAGGCCCAGGCCCTTGACGCAAGCTTTGTGATTGGCCAGACGGCCATTGGTGCTCTTGATCAGAGTCACTTTGACGGTATTAGCCATGGTTAGAGAATCTCCTCGACGCTCTTGCCACGCTTGGCTGCAACAGAACCCGGAGACTGCATGGTCTTCAGACCCTTGAAAGTGGCGTGAACCACGTTCACCGGGTTGGTCGAGCCGTAGCACTTGGCCAGAACGTTCTGCACACCAGCCACTTCCAGCACAGCACGCATGGCGCCGCCGGCGATGATACCGGTACCTTCCGAAGCCGGCTGCATGAACACCTTGGAGGCGCCGTGAGCGGACTTGATCGGGTACTGCAGAGTGGTGCCGTTCAGATCAACTTGGATCATGTTGCGACGAGCAGCTTCCATCGCCTTCTGGATAGCAGCCGGAACTTCGCGGGACTTGCCACGGCCGAAACCGACGCGACCCTTGCCATCACCTACCACGGTCAGCGCGGTGAAAGTGAAGATACGGCCACCCTTTACGGTCTTGGCAACGCGGTTAACCTGAACCAGCTTCTCGATGTAGCCTTCGTCGCGCTTTTGGTCGTTATTTGCCATAACTTAGAACTCCAGCCCGCCTTCACGAGCAGCATCAGCCAGCGCCTTGACGCGGCCGTGGTACTTGAAGCCAGAACGGTCGAATGCCACCTGGGTCACACCAGCGGCTTTCGCACGCTCAGCAACCAGCGCACCAACTTTCTTGGCTGCGTCGACGTTGCCGGTGGCGCCATCACGCAGTGCTTTGTCCAAGGTAGAGGCGCTGGCCAGAACCTTGCTGCCGTCGGCCGAGATGACCTGGGCGTAGATGTGCTGCGAAGAGCGGTACACGCACAGACGCACGGCTTCGAGCTCGTGCATTTTCAGGCGTGCTTTGCGAGCGCGACGCAGACGAGTAACTTTTTTGTCGGTCATTTTTCAGCCCCTTACTTCTTCTTGGCTTCTTTACGACGGACAACTTCATCCGCGTAACGAACGCCTTTGCCCTTGTAGGGCTCAGGACGACGGAAGTCACGGATTTCCGCAGCCACCTGACCCACCAGTTGCTTGTCGATACCCTTGATCAGGATTTCGGTCTGGTTCGGGGTTTCAGCCACGACGCCTTCCGGCAATTCGTAGTCGATCGGGTGGGAGAAGCCCAGTGCGAGGTTCAGCACCTGGCCTTTGGCTTGAGCTTTGTAGCCCACGCCGACCAGTTGCAGCTTACGCTCGAAGCCTTGGCTGACACCGATGACCATGTTGTTCACCAGAGCACGAGTAGTACCGGCCATAGCGCGGTTCTGCTGGTCGCCATTACGAGCGGCGAAACGCAGTTCGCTACCTTCCTGGATCACTTCCACGGACGAGTGAACGTTCAGTTCCAGAGCGCCCTTGGCACCCTTGACCGAGAGCTGCTGACCGGCGAGTTTGATCTCGACACCGGCAGGCAGCACAACGGGGTTCTTAGCAACGCGAGACATGCTTATCCCCCCCTTAGAACACGGTGCAGAGCACTTCGCCGCCGACACCGGCAGCGCGCGCAGCGCGATCCGTCATCACACCTTTATTGGTGGAGACGATGGAAACACCGAGACCGCCGCGAACCTTCGGCAGGTCATCGACGGATTTGTATTGACGAAGGCCAGGACGGCTCACGCGCTTGACTTCCTCGATGACCGGACGGCCTTCGAAGTACTTCAGCTCGATGGACAGTTGTGGCTTGGCTTCACCATTGACTTCATAACCCGCAATGTAACCTTCGTCTTTCAGAACTTTGGCTACGGCTACCTTCAGAGTGGAAGAAGGCATGCTTACGACGGACTTTTCAGCCATCTGGGCATTACGGATACGAGTTAGCATGTCCGCTAACGGGTCCTGCATACTCATGGGCTAGACGCTCCTGATACAAAAAGAACAGCCCGAGGGCTGTGGGATCATCCAAAAGCTCGGCATGGAAATACCAGGCTCAGGAGAGCCGGACATTCTAGAGACCGATCAAAAATGAATCAAGCCCCAAAAGGGGCTTGTTCAAATAAAGACAAAGCCGGCACTAGGCCGGCTTCGCTTTTTTACTGCTATTACCAGCTGGCTTTCACCAGGCCCGGTACGTCACCGCGCATGGCGGCTTCGCGCAGCTTGTTACGCGACAGACCGAACTTGCGGTAAACGCCGTGCGGACGGCCGGTGATGCGGCAACGGTTACGCAGGCGCGAGGCGCTGGCGTCACGTGGTTGCTTCTGCAGAGCGACCTGAGCTTCCCAACGCGCTTCCGGACTGGTGTTCGGATTAGCAATGGTGGCTTTCAGCTCGGCACGCTTCTTGGCGTACTTGGCAACCGTTTGCTGACGCTTCAGCTCGCGGTTCTTCATGCTTGTCTTGGCCATTATCCAGACTCCGATCAGTTGCGGAACGGGAAGTTGAAAGCACGCAGCAGAGCGCGGCCTTCATCATCGTTACGGGCAGTGGTAGTCAGGGTGATGTCCAGACCACGCAGCGCATCGATTTTGTCGTAATCGATTTCCGGGAAGATGATCTGCTCTTTCACGCCCATGCTGTAGTTGCCACGACCATCGAAGGACTTGGCATTCAGGCCGCGGAAGTCACGCACGCGCGGCAGGGAGATGGACAGCAGACGATCCAGGAACTCGTACATACGCTCGCGACGCAGAGTGACCTTGACGCCAATCGGCCAACCTTCACGAACCTTGAAACCTGCGATCGACTTGCGGGCATGAGTCACAACGACTTTCTGACCGGTAATCTTCTCGAGGTCGGCAACAGCGTTTTCGATGATCTTCTTGTCACCGATCGCTTCGCCCAGGCCCATGTTCAGGGTGATCTTGGTGATGCGCGGAACTTCCATCACGTTCGCCAGCTTCAGTTCTTCCTTCAGCTTGGGCGCGATTTCCTTCCGGTAAATCTCTTTCAGTCGTGCCATGGTATTTACCTACGGATTCTCAAGCGCCAACCGGCTTCTGGGTGGACTTGAAGACACGAATTTTCTTGCCGTCTTCAGTCTTGAAGCCAACGCGGTCAGCCTTGTTGGTTTCAGAGTTGAAGATGGCAACGTTGGAAGCGTGCAGAGGCGCTTCTTTCTCGACGATACCGCCTTGAACGCCCGACATCGGGTTCGGCTTGGTATGACGCTTCACCAGGTTGATGCCACCGACGACCAGACGGTCGTCAGCGAGAACCTTAAGCACCTTACCGCGCTTACCTTTGTCTTTACCGGCGATCACGATGATCTCGTCGTCACGACGAATCTTTTGCATGTCGGATCTCCTTAAAGCACTTCAGGGGCGAGCGAGACGATCTTCATGAACTTCTCGGAACGCAGTTCACGGGTCACTGGCCCGAAGATACGGGTACCGATCGGCTCTTGCTTGTTGTTCAGCAGAACAGCAGCGTTGCCGTCGAAGCGGATGATCGAACCATCGGCACGACGAACACCGTGACGGGTACGAACAACCACTGCGGTCATGACCTGACCTTTCTTCACTTTGCCGCGCGGAATTGCTTCCTTGACGGTGACCTTGATGATGTCGCCGATGCCGGCGTAGCGACGATGAGAGCCGCCCAGCACCTTGATGCACATGACGCGACGTGCACCACTGTTGTCAGCCACATCGAGCATGGATTGAGTCTGAATCATAAAATTTCTCCGACCCCTAGCCCTTAGACGTCAACGGCGCGTTCGACGACTTCAACCAGAGCCCAGGACTTGGTCTTGGACTGCGGACGGGTTTCGCGAATGGAAACCTTGTCGCCGATCTTGCACTGGTTGGTTTCGTCGTGAGCGTGCAGTTTGGTCGAACGCTTGACGTATTTACCGTAGATCGGGTGCTTTACACGGCGCTCGATCAGAACGGTGATGGTCTTGTCCATCTTGTCGCTGACAACACGGCCGGTCAGCGTACGGACTGTTTTTTCGGCTTCAGCCATGATCACTTACCTGCCTGCTGGTTGAGCACAGTTTTCACACGAGCGATGTCGCGCTTAACTTGCGAGAGCAGGTGAGACTGCCCCAACTGGCCAGTTGCTTTCTGCATGCGCAGATTGAACTGGTCGCGCAGCAGACCGAGCAGTTGCTCGTTCAGTTGCTGTGCGGTTTTTTCACGAAGTTCGGTCGCTTTCATCACATCACCGTCCGCTTAACAAAGGTGGTGGCGAGCGGCAGCTTTGCAGCAGCCAGGGCGAAAGCCTCACGCGCCAGCTCTTCGGAAACGCCTTCGATCTCGTACAGGACTTTGCCTGGCTGGATCTGGGCTACCCAATATTCGACGCCACCCTTACCTTTACCCATCCGCACTTCGAGAGGCTTCTTGGTAACCGGCTTGTCCGGGAATACGCGAATCCAGATCTTGCCGCCACGTTTTACGTGACGAGTCAGAGCACGACGAGCGGACTCGATCTGACGGGCGGTGAGACGACCGCGGGCTACAGACTTCAGCGCGAACTCGCCGAAGCTGACCTTGCTACCGCGCTGAGCCAGACCACGGTTGTGGCCAGTCATCTGCTTGCGGAACTTCGTACGCTTTGGTTGCAACATGATGCGTACTCCTTATTTCTTAGCAGCTTTACGAGGAGCGGGCGCTTGCGGCTTCAGCTCTTCAGTGCGGCCACCAATGACCTCACCCTTGAAGATCCAAACCTTGACGCCGATCACACCGTAAGTGGTGTGCGCTTCGTAGGTGGCGTAATCGATATCTGCACGCAGGGTGTGCAGGGGCACACGACCTTCGCGATACCACTCGGTACGGGCGATTTCAGCGCCACCAAGACGACCACTCACCTGGATCTTGATGCCCTTGGCACCAATACGCATGGCGTTCTGTACAGCGCGCTTCATGGCGCGACGGAACATTACGCGGCGCTCCAGCTGCTGAGCTACGCTCTGTGCAACCAGCATACCGTCGAGCTCCGGCTTGCGGATCTCTTCGATGTTGATGTGCACCGGCACACCCATTTGCTTGGTCAGGTCCTGACGCAGCTTCTCAACATCTTCACCTTTCTTGCCGATCACGATGCCGGGACGAGCGGTGTGGATGGTGATGCGTGCGGTTTGAGCCGGGCGAGCGATGTCGATACGGCTAACGGACGCGCTTTTTAGTTTGTCTTGCAGGTATGCACGAACCTTCAGGTCGGCGTTCAGGTAGTCGGCGTAAGTGCGACCATCTGCATACCAAACCGAAGTGTGATCCTTGACGATTCCCAGGCGGATGCCAACGGGATGTACTTTCTGACCCATCTGATCGACTCCGTTACTTGTCCGCAACCTTGACAGTGATATGGCAAGACCGCTTGACGATGCGATCAGCACGGCCTTTGGCACGCGGCATGATGCGCTTAAGCGAACGCCCTTCGTTGACGAAAACGGTGCTGACCTTCAGGTCATCAACGTCTGCGCCTTCGTTGTGCTCGGCGTTGGCAACGGCCGACTCCAGCACTTTCTTCATGATCTCGGCGGCTTTCTTGCTGCTGAAAGCCAGCAGGTTGAGCGCTTCGCCCACCTTCTTCCCGCGGATCTGGTCGGCGACCAGGCGAGCTTTCTGGGCGGAGATGCGAGCGCCCGACAACTTAGCGGCTACTTCCATTTCCAAACCCCTTAACGCTTGCCTTTCTTGTCGGCAACGTGACCACGATAGGTACGCGTGCCGGCAAATTCGCCCAGTTTGTGGCCGACCATGTCTTCGTTCACGAGGACCGGGACATGTTGACGACCGTTATGCACAGCGATGGTCAGACCGACCATCTGCGGCAGGATCATGGAACGACGCGACCAGGTCTTAACCGGTTTGCGTTCGTTCTTTTCCACCGCCGCTTCGACCTTCTTCAGTAGGTGAAGATCGATAAAAGGACCTTTTTTCAGAGAACGTGGCACTGTCGTATCCCTCTATTTACTTGCGACGACGGACGATCATGTTGTCGGTGCGCTTGTTAGCACGGGTTTTCGCGCCCTTGGTCGGGAAGCCCCATGGCGACACCGGATGACGACCACCGGAGGTACGACCCTCACCACCACCGTGCGGGTGATCAACCGGGTTCATGGCAACACCACGAACGGTCGGACGAACACCGCGCCAGCGTTTGGCACCGGCCTTACCCAGCGAACGCAGGCTGTGCTCGGAGTTCGAGACTTCGCCCAGGGTCGCACGGCACTCGGAAAGGACTTTGCGCATTTCGCCGGAGCGCAGACGCAGAGTCACATAGGCACCCTCACGAGCGATCAGCTGAGCGGAAGCACCAGCGGAACGAGCGATCTGAGCACCTTTACCCGGCTTCAGCTCGATACCGTGAACGGTCGAACCTACCGGAATGTTGCGCAGCTGCAGGCTGTTGCCCGGCTTGATCGGAGCCATGATGCCCGAAATCAGCTGGTCGCCAGCAGAAACGCCCTTCGGAGCGATGATGTAGCGACGTTCGCCGTCAGCGTATTTCAGCAGAGCGATGTGAGCAGTACGGTTCGGATCGTATTCCACGCGCTCGACGGTGGCAGGGATGCCATCCTTGTCGTTGCGACGGAAGTCGACCAGACGATAATGCTGCTTATGACCACCACCGATATGACGGGTGGTAATACGGCCATTGTTGTTACGACCACCGGACTTCGACTTTTTCTCGAGCAGCGGAGCGTACGGAGCGCCTTTGTGCAGCTCCTGATTGACCACCTTGACCACAAAACGGCGGCCAGCGGAAGTCGGTTTGCATTTAACGATTGCCATGATGCACCCCTTCCTTACTCAGCACTGCTGGTGAAATCGAGTTCTTGGCCCGGCTGAAGGGAGATAACTGCCTTCTTCCAGTCGTTACGCTTGCCCAGACCGCGAGCGGTGCGCTTGCTCTTACCCAGAACGTTCTGAGTAGTAACGCGCTCAACCTTCACGCCGAACAGGCCTTCGACAGCCTTCTTGATTTCCAGCTTGGTCGCATCGGTAGCGACTTTGAAAACGAACTGACCTTGCTTGTCAGCCAGAACCGTGGCCTTCTCGGAGATGTGCGGGCCAAGCAGCACTTTGAATACGCGTTCCTGGTTCATCCCAGCAGCTCCTCGAATTTCTTCACGGCCGAAACGGTGACCAGCACCTTCTCGTACGCGATCAGGCTGACCGGATCGGAACCCTGGACGTCACGTACATCAACGTGCGGCAGGTTGCGGGCAGCCAGGTACAGGTTCTCATCGACAGCGTCGGATACGATCAGCACGTCGGTCAGGCCCAGGCCATTGAGTTTGGCCAGCAGGGTCTTGGTCTTCGGCGCGTCAACGGCGAAGTCTTCGACCACGACCAGACGGTCGGTACGAACGAGCTCAGCAAGGATGGAGCGCAGAGCTGCGCGGTACATCTTCTTGTTCAGCTTTTGATCATGGTTGCGGGTGGACGCTGCGAAGGTCACACCACCGCCACGCCAGATCGGACCACGAGTGGTACCAGCACGAGCACGACCAGTGCCCTTCTGACGCCATGGGCGCTTACCGCCACCGGAAACGTCGGAACGGGACTTCTGACCTTTGGTGCCCTGACGGCCGCCAGCCATATAGGCTACGACTGCCTGGTGAACCAGAGTCTCGTTGTACTCGCCACCGAAGGTCGCTTCGGACACTTCGATCGCCTGAGCGCCATTTACATTCAATTGCATCTCAGATTCTCCCCTTACGCCTTGGCAGCCGGACGAACGATAACGTCGCCGCCAGTAGCGCCAGGAACGGCACCCTTGACCAGCAGCAGATTACGCTCGGCGTCTACGCGCACGACTTCCAGGGACTGCACGGTAACGCGCTCAGCACCCATGTGGCCGGACATCTTCTTGCCCTTGAATACGCGACCCGGGGTCTGGCACTGGCCAATGGAACCCGGAACACGGTGGGACACGGAGTTGCCGTGAGTGTTGTCCTGGCCGCGGAAGTTCCAACGCTTGATGGTACCGGCGAAGCCTTTACCTTTGGACTGACCGGTGACATCCACCAGTTGACCAGCTTGGAAAATTTCAGCGTTGATCAGATCACCAGCCTGGTAGTCGCCTTCTTCAAGACGGAACTCCAGAACGGTACGACCTGCCGCGACGTTCGCCTTGGCGAAGTGGCCAGCTTGAGCTGCTGTGACACGCGAAGCACGACGCTCGCCAACAGTGACTTGCACTGCGCGATAGCCATCGGATTCTTCGGTTTTAAACTGGGTGACGCGATTCGGCTCGATCTCGATGACCGTAACCGGAATGGAGACACCTTCTTCGGTGAAAATACGGGTCATACCCGCTTTACGACCGACTACACCAATAGTCATGTTGTAAACCTCATGAGTGTACGGGGCTTTCACCCGCTATGGCCGCCCATTTCAGAGCGTTACACGACTAAAACCGCCAGGTTTTAGCCGAGGCTGATCTGCACTTCCACGCCTGCCGCAAGGTCAAGCTTCATCAGCGCGTCAACGGTTTTATCCGTCGGCTGGACAATGTCCAGAACACGCTTATGAGTGCGGATTTCGTACTGATCGCGCGCGTCTTTGTTGACGTGCGGGGAGACCAGAACGGTATACCGCTCCTTACGAGTAGGCAGAGGAATCGGACCACGCACCTGAGCACCAGTACGTTTCGCGGTTTCCACGATTTCCTGGGTAGATTGATCGATCAGGCGATGGTCAAAAGCCTTCAACCGAATACGGATTTGTTGGTTTTGCATTTTGACCTCAGATTCCAAGCTGCTAATCCCCACAGACGGACTACGCCCGCTCGAGGGAGGCGCAATTGTACGGATGCCCCCTGGGGGTGTCAACTTTTAACCAATCCAAAAGAAAAGGGCCCCGAAGGGCCCTTTTCCATACCGCGGATCGTTGATTACTCGACGATCTTGGCAACCACGCCAGCACCAACGGTACGGCCGCCTTCGCGAATTGCGAAACGCAGGCCATCTTCCATGGCGATCGGCTTGATCAGGGTAACAACCATTTTGATGTTGTCGCCCGGCATTACCATCTCAACGCCTTCCGGCAGTTCGCACGAACCGGTCACGTCAGTGGTACGGAAGTAGAACTGAGGACGGTAGCCCTTGAAGAACGGGGTGTGACGACCACCTTCTTCTTTGGACAGAACGTACACTTCAGCTTCGAACTTGGTGTGTGGCTTGATGGTGCCCGGCTTGGCCAGAACCTGACCACGCTCGACTTCATCACGCTTGGTGCCGCGCAGCAGCACGCCGCAGTTCTCACCAGCACGACCTTCGTCCAGCAGCTTGCGGAACATCTCAACGCCGGTGCAGGTGGTCTTGGTGGTCGGACGCAGACCAACGATTTCGATTTCTTCCTGGATACGGACGATACCGCGCTCTACACGACCGGTAACTACAGTACCGCGGCCGGAGATCGAGAATACGTCTTCGATCGGCATCAGGAACGGCTTGTCGATGGCACGAACCGGCTCAGGGATATAGGTATCCAGAGTCTCGACGAGCTTCTTGACGGCAGTGGTGCCCATCTCGTTGTCGTCCTGGCCGTTCAGAGCCATCAGCGCCGAGCCGATGATGATCGGAGTGTCGTCACCCGGGAAATCGTAGGTGCTCAGCAGGTCGCGAACTTCCATCTCGACCAGCTCCAGCAGCTCAGCGTCGTCAACCATGTCAGCCTTGTTCAGGAAGACAACGATGTACGGTACGCCAACCTGACGGGACAGCAGGATGTGCTCACGAGTTTGCGGCATCGGGCCGTCGGCAGCCGAGCAGACCAGGATCGCGCCGTCCATCTGGGCAGCACCGGTGATCATGTTCTTCACGTAGTCGGCGTGACCCGGGCAGTCAACGTGCGCGTAGTGACGAATGTTGGAATCGTACTCTACGTGGGCAGTGTTGATGGTGATACCACGAGCCTTCTCTTCCGGGGCGCTGTCGATCTTGTCGAAGTCAACGCGAGCGGAACCGAAAACTTCGGAGCAGACACGGGTCAGAGCAGCGGTCAGAGTGGTTTTACCGTGGTCAACGTGACCGATGGTGCCAACGTTGACGTGCGGTTTGTTACGTTCGAATTTTTCCTTAGCCACGACAGTAAACCTCTTACTTAAAGGGCGGGATTAGCCTTGTTTTTTAACCAGTGCTTCGACGATGTTCGCCGGAGCCTCTGCGTACTTGGAGAATTCCATGGAGTAGCTGGCGCGACCCTGGGACATGGAACGGACGTCGGTAGCGTAACCAAACATCTCGCCCAGCGGAACTTCGGCACGGATAACCTTACCGGACACCGAATCTTCCATACCCTGGATCAGACCACGACGACGGTTCAGGTCACCCATCACGTCGCCCATGTAATCCTCAGGAGTTACCACTTCTACCTTCATGATCGGCTCAAGCACCTTACCGCCACCCTTCTGGGCCAGCTGCTTGGTCGCCATGGAGGCAGCGATCTTGAACGCCATCTCGTTGGAGTCGACGTCGTGGTAGGAACCATCGAACACGGTAGCCTTCAGGCCGATCAGCGGATAGCCGGCAACGACGCCGTTCTTCATCTGCTCTTCGATACCCTTCTGGATCGCCGGGATGTATTCCTTCGGAACCACACCACCTACGACTTCGTTGGTAAACACCAGACCTTCGGTGATGTTGCCCTTGTCGTCCACGTCCGGAGTCGAGAAACGAATCCAGCAGTGACCGAACTGACCGCGACCACCGGACTGACGAACGAACTTACCTTCGATCTCGACAGCGTCCTTGGTGATGGTTTCACGGTAGGAAACCTGCGGCTTGCCGATGTTGGCCTCGACGTTGAATTCGCGCTTCATGCGGTCAACGAGGATGTCCAGGTGCAGCTCACCCATACCGGAGATGATGGTCTGACCGGTTTCTTCGTCAGTCTTGACGCGGAACGACGGGTCTTCCTGAGCCAGCTTGCCCAGTGCGATGCCCATCTTCTCCTGGTCAGCCTTGGTTTTCGGCTCTACAGCTACCGAAATCACCGGCTCCGGGAAGTCCATACGCTCGAGGATGATCTGCTTGTCCGGATCGCACAGGGTTTCACCAGTGGTGACGTCCTTCATGCCGATCAGAGCAGCGATGTCGCCAGCGCGCACTTCTTTGATCTCTTCACGCTGGTTGGCGTGCATCTGCACCATACGACCAACGCGCTCTTTCTTGCCTTTCACGGAGTTGATGACCGACTGGCCAGACTCCAGAACGCCCGAGTAGACACGAACGAAGGTCAGCGTACCCACGAACGGGTCGGTAGCGATCTTGAACGCCAGAGCCGAGAACGGCTCGTTGTCGTCGGCATGACGCTCGTCGTACTGCTCAGCCGTGATCTCTTCTTTCGGCGTATCGATCAGGTCCGGGTGGATGCCCTTGATCGCAGGGATCTCGGTCGGAGCAGGCAGGAAGTCGATAACGGCGTCGAGAACCAGGGGAACACCCTTGTTCTTGAACGAGGAGCCGCAGACAGCCGGGACGATCTCGCTCGCCAGAGTACGGGCGCGCAGACCAGCCTTGATCTCTTCGACGGACAGGTCACCTTCTTCAAGGTACTTGTTCATCAGCTCTTCGTTGGCTTCGGCAGCAGCCTCAACCATGTTCGAGCGCCACTCGTTGGCCAGGTCTACCAGCTCGGCAGGAATCTCTTCCTCGCGATAGGTAGTACCCTTGTCGTCTTCGTTCCAGTAGATAGCCTTCATCTTGATCAGATCGACCTGACCTTCGAAGTTCTCTTCCGAACCGATGGCGATCTGAATCGGTACCGGGGTGTGACCCAGACGGTTCTTGATCTGACCGACGACGCGCAGGAAGTTGGCACCAGCACGGTCCATCTTGTTCACGTAGACGATACGCGGAACACCGTACTTGTTGGCCTGACGCCATACGGTTTCGGACTGCGGCTCAACGCCCGAAGTACCACAGAACACAACGACCGCACCGTCGAGTACGCGCAGCGAGCGCTCTACTTCAATGGTGAAGTCAACGTGACCGGGGGTATCGATGACGTTTACGCGGTAGTTGTCGTACTGACCAACCGAACCTTTCCAGAAGGTGGTGATGGCAGCAGAAGTAATGGTAATACCACGCTCCTGCTCCTGAACCATCCAGTCGGTAGTCGCGGCGCCATCATGCACCTCGCCCATCTTGTGGCTCAGGCCTGTGTAGAACAGGATCCGCTCGGTCGTGGTGGTCTTGCCCGCGTCAACGTGGGCACAGATACCAATATTACGGTAGCGGTTAATTGCTGTATTACGAGCCATAAAGCCCTCGCAAGGTTAGTGGAGCCGGAATTAGAAGCGGTAGTGCGAGAAAGCCTTGTTGGCTTCAGCCATACGGTGCACGTCTTCACGCTTCTTGACAGCAGCGCCTTTGCCTTCAGCAGCATCCAGCAGCTCACCAGCCAGACGCAGAGCCATGGACTTCTCGCCGCGCTTGCGGGCGTAGTCTACGAGCCAGCGCATTGCCAGAGCGTTACGACGCGACGGACGAACTTCGACCGGAACCTGGTAGGTAGCACCGCCTACACGGCGGGACTTCACTTCGACCAGCGGAGCGATGGCGTCGAGAGCTTTCTCGAAGATCTCCAGGGGATCGCTGTTCTTGCGTGCTTTGACTGTGTCCAGAGCACCGTAAACGATGCGCTCGGCCACGGCCTTCTTGCCGCTTTCCATCACGTGGTTCATGAACTTGGCGAGAAGCTGCGATCCGTACTTCGGATCGTCGAGAATCTCACGTTTTGCTGCTACACGACGTCTTGGCATGATAAGCCCTCAAACGGTCTTCAGGTTAGCCCGGGACTTTCGGCAAAAGCCGCGCCCGACCTTACTCTTATCGACTCAACTAAATATAAAGATTCAAGCGGCCTTATTTCGGGCGCTTGGTACCGTACTTGGAACGACCTTGCTTACGGTCTTTGACGCCGGAGGTATCCAGCGAACCACGCACGGTGTGGTAGCGCACACCCGGAAGGTCTTTTACACGACCGCCACGGATCAGCACGACGCTGTGCTCTTGCAGGTTGTGGCCTTCACCACCGATGTACGAGGAAACCTCGAAACCGTTGGTCAGACGCACGCGGCATACTTTACGCAGTGCCGAGTTAGGTTTTTTCGGCGTAGTGGTGTACACGCGAGTGCACACGCCACGACGTTGCGGGCAGTTCTGCAGCGCAGGTACGTCGGATTTCTCGACGATACGCTTACGCGGCTGACGTACCAGCTGGTTGATAGTTGCCATCTACTAGCTCCACTGTTGTCTTTCGACGCTCACAAATAAAGATGGCAGAGCACAACGCCCTGCCAAATTTAGGGGTGCATGAGTCTAAAGAGACTCACGCCCCCAGTCAAGGCAAAGCCCCGCTAGCGAACTAGCGAGGCTTCGACTCAATTTCCGCTGGAGTTCAGCGCTTCGGTCAGTGCGGCTTCCACCTCACTGGCGCTGACACGTACCGGCTTATCGGCATCACGCTTGCGCTTGCGCTCGCTGTGATAGGCCAGACCGGTACCAGCCGGGATCAGGCGACCCACGACCACGTTCTCTTTCAGACCACGCAGGTAGTCGCGCTTGCCAGTAACCGCTGCCTCGGTGAGGACGCGAGTGGTTTCCTGGAAGGACGCAGCCGAGATGAACGACTCGGTGGACAGCGACGCCTTGGTGATACCCAGCAGTACGCGGGTGTACTTGGCGACAAACTTGTCCTCTTCAGCCAGACGCTCGTTCTCGCCCAGAACCTGGGTGAGCTCCATTTGATCGCCCTTGATGAAGGACGAATCGCCGGACTCGCTGACTTCAACCTTACGCAGCATCTGACGCAGGATGGTCTCGATGTGCTTGTCGTTGATCTTCACGCCCTGCAGACGGTAAACGTCCTGGATCTCGTTGACGATGTACTTGGCCAGCGCGCTCACACCCAGCAGACGCAGGATGTCGTGCGGATCGCTCGGGCCGTCGGAGATAACTTCGCCGCGGTTCACTTGTTCGCCTTCGAAGACGTTCAGGTGACGCCACTTCGGAATCAGCTCCTCGTACGGATCGCTACCATCGGTCGGGGTGATGACCAGACGGCGCTTGCCCTTGGTCTCTTTACCGAACGAAATGGTGCCGCTGATTTCCGCCAGGATCGAAGCTTCCTTCGGACGACGGGCTTCGAACAGGTCGGCAACGCGCGGCAGACCACCGGTGATGTCGCGAGTTTTCGAGGTCTCTTGCGGGATACGGGCGATAACGTCACCGACCGCGATCTGCGCACCGTCAGCCACGCCGACCAGGGCGTTGGCTGGCAGGAAGTACTGAGCGGGAACGTCGGTACCCGGCAGCAGCAGTTCCTTGCCGTTGGCGTCGACCATCTTGATGGCCGGACGAATGTCCTTGCCAGCAGCCGGACGATCCTTCGGATCGAGAACCTCGATGTTGGTCAGACCGGTCAGTTCGTCGGTCTGGCGCTTGATGGTGATGCCCTCCTCCATGCCGACGAAGGTCACGGTACCCTTCATTTCGGTCACGATCGGGTGGGTGTGCGGGTCCCACTTGGCGACGATGGCGCCAGCGTCGACCTTGTCACCTTCCTTCACGGAAATCACGGCACCGTACGGCAGCTTGTAGCGCTCACGCTCACGACCGAACTCGTCAGCCACAGCCAGCTCACCGGAGCGGGAAACCGCTACCAGATTGCCGTCCACGCGCTCGACGTGCTTGAGGTTGTGCAGACGGATCGCACCACCGTTCTTCACCTGGACGCTGTCGGCAGCCGAAGTACGGCTTGCAGCACCACCGATGTGGAACGTACGCATGGTCAGCTGGGTACCCGGCTCACCGATGGACTGGGCAGCGATAACGCCGACAGCTTCACCGATGTTGACCTGGTGACCACGAGCCAGATCGCGGCCGTAGCACTTGGCGCAGATGCCGAAGCGGGTTTCGCAGGTGATCGGCGAACGCACGACCACTTCGTCGACGCTGTTCAGCTCGATGAACTCGACCCACTGCTCGTCGATCAGGGTGCCGGCCGGAACGATGACGTCCTCGGTGCCAGGCTTGAACACGTCCTTGGCGATCACTCGACCCAGTACGCGCTCACCCAGCGGCTCGACCACGTCGCCGCCTTCGATGTGCGGCGTCATCAGCAGACCGTGCTCGGTACCACAATCGATCTCGGTCACCACCAGATCCTGCGCCACGTCGACCAGACGACGAGTCAGGTAACCGGAGTTCGCGGTCTTCAGTGCGGTATCCGCCAGACCTTTACGAGCACCGTGGGTGGAGATGAAGTACTGCAGAACCGACAGACCTTCGCGGAAGTTCGCGGTGATCGGCGTTTCGATGATGGAGCCGTCCGGCTTGGCCATCAGACCACGCATACCGGCCAGCTGACGGATCTGGGCGGCGCTACCACGAGCACCGGAGTCCGCCATCATGTACATGGAGTTGAAGGACTCCTGCTCGACGGTCTTGCCTTCGCGATCGACAACCGGCTCTTTCGAGAGGTTGGCCATCATCGCCTTGGAGACTTCATCGTTGGCCTTCGACCAGAGGTCGATCACCTTGTTATACTTCTCGCCCTGGGTAACCAGGCCGGAGGCGTACTGCGATTCGATTTCCTTCACTTCCTCGGTGGCGGCGTCGATAATGCGCGCCTTCTCGTCCGGGATGACGAAGTCGTTCACGCCGATCGACACACCGGAGATGGTGGAGTAGGCGAAACCGGTGTACATCAGCTGGTCAGCGAAGATGACGGTGTCCTTCAGACCAACGGTGCGGTAGCACTGGTTGATCAGCTTGGAGATCGCCTTCTTCTTCATCGACTGGTTGACCACGTCGTAGGACAGGCCGGCCGGTACGATCTGGAACAGCAGCGCGCGGCCGACGGTGGTGTCGACGATGCGGGTGTTCTTGGTGATCGAACCATCTTTCTCTTTGATGGTTTCGTTGATACGCACTTTCACGCGGGCGTGCAGGGACGCTTCGCCGGCGCGGAACACGCGGTCAACTTCCTGCAGGTCGGCGAATACGCGACCTTCGCCTTTGGCGTTCACGGCTTCACGGGTCATGTAGTACAGACCCAGTACCACGTCCTGCGACGGCACGATGATCGGCTCACCGTTGGCGGGCGACAGGATGTTGTTGGTCGACATCATCAGCGCGCGCGCTTCGAGCTGGGCTTCCAGCGTCAGCGGCACGTGAACGGCCATCTGGTCACCGTCGAAGTCGGCGTTGTACGCGGCGCAGACCAGCGGGTGCAGCTGGATCGCTTTACCTTCGATCAGTACCGGCTCGAACGCCTGGATGCCCAGACGGTGCAGGGTCGGTGCACGGTTGAGCAGTACGGGGTGTTCGCGAATCACTTCAGCGAGAACGTCCCACACTTCCGGCAGCTCACGCTCGACCATCTTCTTGGCAGCCTTGATGGTGGTCGCCAGACCACGCATTTCCAGCTTGCCGAAAATGAACGGCTTGAACAGCTCGAGGGCCATCTTCTTCGGCAGACCGCACTGGTGCAGACGCAGGGTCGGGCCTACGGTAATAACGGAACGACCGGAGTAGTCCACGCGCTTACCGAGCAGGTTCTGACGGAAGCGACCTTGCTTACCTTTGATCATGTCAGCCAGCGACTTCAGCGGACGCTTGTTCGAGCCAGTGATGGCGCGACCGCGACGGCCGTTGTCGAGCAGGGCGTCGACCGCTTCCTGCAGCATGCGCTTTTCGTTGCGCACGATGATGTCCGGCGCGGACAGATCGAGCAGGCGCTTCAGACGGTTGTTACGGTTGATGACGCGGCGATACAGATCGTTCAGATCCGAGGTCGCGAAGCGGCCACCGTCCAGCGGTACCAGCGGACGCAGATCCGGCGGCAGAACCGGCAGAACGGTCAGCACCATCCACTCAGGCAGGTTGCCGGAGTCCTTGAAGGCTTCCATCAGCTTCAGGCGCTTGGACAGCTTCTTGATCTTGGTCTCGGAGTTGGTCTGCGGAATCTCTTCACGCAGGCGGCCGATCTCGTGATCCAGGTCGATGGCGTGCAGCAGCTCGCGCACGGCTTCGGCGCCCATGCGCGCGTCGAAGTCATCACCGAACTCTTCGAGGGCTTCGAAGTACTGTTCGTCGTTCAGCAGCTGACCCTTCTCGAGGGTAGTCATGCCCGGGTCGATCACGACGTAGCTCTCGAAATAGAGCACGCGCTCGATATCACGCAGGGTCATGTCCATCAGCAGGCCGATACGCGACGGCAGCGACTTCAGGAACCAGATGTGGGCGACCGGCGAGGCCAGTTCGATGTGCGCCATGCGCTCACGACGAACCTTGGCCAGGGCCACTTCAACGCCGCACTTCTCGCAGATCACACCGCGGTGCTTGAGGCGCTTGTACTTGCCGCACAGGCACTCGTAGTCCTTGACCGGGCCAAAGATCTTGGCGCAGAACAGGCCGTCGCGCTCTGGCTTGAAGGTACGGTAGTTGATGGTTTCCGGCTTTTTAACTTCACCGAACGACCACGAACGGATCATCTCAGGCGAGGCCAATCCGATACGGATGGCGTCGAACTCTTCGATCTGACCCTGGTTTTTCAGCAAATTCAGTAGGTCTTTCAAGGCCTTTCCTCCTGGCGGAGCGGGCAGCGAGCTGGACTAGCCCCGCTGCCGATTCACGTCGTGTTATTCGGTTTCCAGATCGATATCGATGCCGAGCGAACGGATCTCTTTGATCAGTACGTTGAAGGACTCGGGCATGCCCGGCTCCATACGGTGATCGCCATCCACGATGTTCTTGTACATCTTGGTACGGCCGTTCACGTCGTCCGACTTCACGGTCAGCATTTCCTGCAGGGTGTAGGCGGCGCCATAGGCTTCCAGCGCCCAGACCTCCATCTCCCCGAAACGCTGACCACCGAACTGCGCCTTACCACCCAGCGGCTGCTGGGTAACCAGGCTGTAGGAACCAGTGGAACGGGCGTGCATCTTGTCGTCCACCAGGTGGTTCAGTTTGAGCATGTACATGTAGCCGACGGTAGTCGGACGCTCGAACTGGTTACCGGTACGACCGTCGAACAGGCGCATCTGGCCGCTCTCCGGCAGATCAGCCAGCTTCAGCATGGCCTTGATCTCGGTTTCCTTGGCGCCGTCGAACACGGCAGTCGCCATCGGTACACCGCCTTTGAGGTTCTTCGCCAGCTCGAGGATCTCGGTATCGGAGAACTCGTCGAGGTTTTCCTGACGGCCACCGATCTCGTTGTAGATCTCAGCGAGGAACTTGCGCAGTTCGGCGATCTTGCGCTGCTCTTCGAGCATGCGGTTGATCTTCTCGCCCAGGCCCTTGGCCGCGAGGCCCAGGTGGGTTTCGAGAATCTGACCGACGTTCATACGCGACGGAACGCCCAGCGGGTTCAGTACGATGTCAACCGGAGTACCGTTGGCGTCATGCGGCATGTCTTCGACCGGCATGATCACCGAGACCACACCCTTGTTACCGTGACGACCAGCCATCTTGTCACCCGGCTGGATGCGACGGCGGATGGCCAGGTAAACCTTGACGATCTTCAGTACGCCCGGCGCCAGGTCATCGCCCTGCTGCAGCTTGCGCTTCTTGTCTTCGAACTTGTCGTCGAGCATCTGACGGCGGTCGGAGATGTAGGCCTGAGCCTTCTCCAGCTGCTCGTTCAAGGCGTCGTCGGCCATGCGCAGTTTGAACCACTGGCCACGCTCGAGACCGTCGAGGAACTCGTCGGTGATCGCGGTGCCTTTCTTCAGACCAGCGCCGCCTTCGGCGATAGCGCCAACCAGAGCGGAGCGCAGACGCTCGAAGGTTGCACCTTCGACGATGCGGAACTCTTCATTGAGGTCCTTGCGGATCTCGTCCAGCTGCATCTTTTCGATGGACAGGGCGCGCGAGTCGCGCTCCACGCCATCACGGGTGAAGACCTGCACGTCGATGACGGTACCCTTGGTGCCAGTCGGCACGCGCAGGGAGGTGTCCTTAACGTCAGACGCCTTCTCACCGAAGATCGCACGCAGCAGCTTCTCTTCCGGAGTCAGTTGGGTCTCGCCTTTCGGGGTGACCTTACCGACCAGGATATCGCCCGGGCCGACTTCGGCGCCGACGTAGACGATACCGGCTTCGTCCAGCTTGTTCAGCGCAGCTTCACCCACGTTCGGGATGTCAGAGGAGATTTCCTCTGGGCCGAGCTTGGTGTCACGCGCCACACAGGTCAGTTCCTGGATGTGGATCGTGGTGAAGCGGTCTTCCTGAACCACGCGCTCGGACAGACAGATGGAGTCTTCGAAGTTGAAGCCGTTCCACGGCATGAACGCCACGCGCATGTTCTGACCCAGCGCCAGTTCACCCATATCGGTGGACGGGCCGTCAGCCATGATATCGCTACGCGCCACCTTGTCACCTTTGCTCACCAGCGGACGCTGGTTGATGCAGGTGTTCTGGTTGGAGCGGGTGTATTTGGTCAGGTTGTAGATGTCGACACCGGCTTCGCCAGTTTCGACTTCGTCATCGTTGACACGAACCACGATACGGCTGGCGTCGACGGAGTCGATCACACCACCACGACGGGCCACGACGCAGACGCCGGAGTCACGGGCGACGTTGCGTTCCATGCCGGTACCTACCAGCGGCTTGTCGGCACGCAGAGTCGGTACAGCCTGACGCTGCATGTTCGAACCCATGAGTGCACGGTTGGCGTCGTCGTGCTCGAGGAACGGAATCAGCGAGGCAGCAACGGAAACAACCTGCTTCGGCGACACGTCCATCAGGGTCACGTCTTCCGGCGCCTTGACGGTGAATTCGTTGAGGTGACGTACGGCTACCAGTTCGTCGATCAGCTGACCCTTGTCGTTCAGGGTCGCAGACGCCTGGGCGATAACGTGGTCGGCCTCTTCGATGGCGGACAGGAACACGATCTCGTCGGTGACCTTGCCTTCCTTGACCACGCGGTACGGGCTCTCCAGGAAGCCGTACTGGTTGGTGCGGGCGTAGGCAGCCAGGGAGTTGATCAGACCGATGTTCGGACCTTCAGGGGTTTCGATCGGACATACGCGACCATAGTGGGTCGGGTGTACGTCGCGGACTTCGAAGCCAGCGCGCTCACGGGTCAGACCACCTGGGCCGAGCGCAGAAACGCGGCGCTTGTGGGTGATCTCGGACAGCGGGTTGTTCTGGTCCATGAACTGCGAGAGCTGGCTGGAACCGAAGAACTCCTTCACCGCCGCAGCAACCGGCTTGGCGTTGATCAGGTCTTGCGGCATCAGGCCTTCGCTTTCGGCCATCGACAGACGTTCCTTGACCGCGCGCTCTACACGCACCAGGCCAACGCGGAACTGGTTCTCGGCCATTTCGCCGACGCAACGTACACGACGGTTACCCAGGTGGTCGATGTCGTCGACGATGCCCTTGCCGTTACGGATGTCGACCAGGGTCTTCAGTACGGCAACGATATCTTCCTTGCTCAGCACGCCCGAACCTTCGATCTCGGTACGACCGATACGACGGTTGAACTTCATGCGGCCAACGGCAGACAGGTCGTAACGCTCGGCGCTGAAGAACAGGTTGTTGAACAGGGTCTCGGCAGCATCCTTGGTTGGCGGCTCGCCGGGACGCATCATGCGGTAGATCTCGACCAGCGCTTCCAACTGATTGGTAGTGCTGTCGATCTTCAGCGTGTCGCTGATGAACGGACCGCAGTCGATGTCGTTGGTGTACAGGGTCTCGAAGCGAACCACCTGCGCCTTGGCCATCTTGACCAGCAGGTCGGCAGTCAGCTCGGTGTTGCACTCGGCGATGATTTCGCCGGTAGCCGGGTGCACGATCGCCTTGGCAGTGGTACGGCCAATGACGTAGTCGAGCGGAACTTCCAGCTCTTTGATGCCAGCCTTGTCCAGCTGGTTGATGTGGCGAGCCGTGATACGACGGCCCTGCTCCACGATCACCTTGCCGCTGCCGTCCTTGATGTCGAGCACGGCGATTTCGCCGCGCAGACGCTGCGGAACCAGCTCCAGGCTCAGGCTCTCGCCCTTCACATGGAAGACGTTGGTGTCATAGAAGGCATCCAGTACTTCTTCAGTGCTGTAGCCCAGTGCGCGCAGCAGGACGGAAGCCGGCAGTTTGCGGCGACGGTCGATACGCACGAATACCGCGTCCTTCGGATCGAACTCGAAGTCCAGCCAGGAGCCGCGGTAAGGAATGATGCGAGCGGAGTACAGCAGCTTGCCCGAGCTGTGGGTCTTGCCACGGTCGTGGTCGAAGAACACACCCGGTGAACGGTGCAGCTGGGACACGATCACACGCTCGGTACCGTTGATGACGAAGGTACCGTTCTCGGTCATGAGCGGAATCTCGCCCATGTACACTTCCTGCTCTTTGATGTCCTTGATCGCTTTGTTCGACGATTCTTTGTCGAAAATGATCAGGCGCACTTTCACGCGCAGCGGCACAGCGAAGGTCACGCCACGCAGGACGCACTCCTTGACGTCGAACGCCGGCTCGCCCAGGCGATAGCCGACGTACTCCAGGGCGGCGTTGCCGGAGTAGCTGATGATCGGGAATACCGATTTGAAGGCCGCATGCAGGCCGATGTCGCGGAAGTGTTCCTTGCTCACCCCTTGCTGCAGGAATTCGCGGTACGAATCCAGCTGGATGGCCAGGAGGTAAGGCACATCCATGACATCCGGCAACTTGCTAAAGTCCTTGCGGATACGTTTTTTCTCAGTGTATGAGTAAGCCATCAGCGTTCCCCAGCTTGGTCACCTGCTTGTTTGGCCAGCGCCGGCGGCGATGACCAGAAAATCGTGCAAACCCTCGGTTTGCAACCGCCTCTCGGGCGGGATCTTTTCGGCTCCAGGTCGGCTGTTGAACAGCCAACCTAGAACGGAAAAAGGCCGGTGGCAAAAGCCACCAGCCATCAGCCTTTCGCTCAACGCTTGGGCTGGAGACGCAAAGTCGAAATTACTTGACTTCGACTTTAGCGCCAGCTTCTTCCAGCTTCTTCTTGGCGTCTTCAGCAGCTTCTTTCGAAACGCCTTCAGCGACGACCTGAGGAGCGGTGTCAACCTTCTCCTTGGCTTCTTTCAGGCCCAGACCGGTCAGCTCGCGAACTGCCTTGATCACGTTGACTTTCTTCTCACCGGCTTCAACCAGAACAACGTTGAACTCGGTTTGCTCTTCGACAGCAGCAGCGGCAGCAGCCGGGCCGGCGGCAACAGCGGCAGCAGCGGTAACGCCGAAGGTTTCTTCCATCGCTTTGATCAGCTCAACGATTTCCATAACGGATTTCTGGCCGATAGCTTCGATGATTTGCTCGTTAGTCAGAGACATGACTATCAATTCCTGTATTGGGGTGACGGCCTACGCGACCATCAAATTAAACGTTTGATTTCGAAAGGGCTCACGCTGCCTTAGGCAGCAGCAGCTTCTTTCTGGTCGCGAATGGCTGCCAGAATGCGAGCGAGTTTGCTGGTGGCGCCTTGAATAACGCTCATCAGCTGGGCGATGCCCTCGTCGCGGGTCGGCAGACTTGCCAGTACGTCGATCTGGTTTGCTGCGAGGTACTTGCCCTCGAACGCAGCTGCCTTGATCTCGAACTTGTCCTGACCCTTGGCGAACTCCTTGAACAGACGAGCAGCAGCGCCCGGGTGTTCGTTGGAGAATGCGATCAGGGTCGGGCCTTTGAACACGTCGTTGAGCACGTCAAACTGAGTGCCTTCAACGGCGCGCTTGAGCAGGGTGTTACGCACGACTTTCACGTACACACCAGCTTCGCGGGCCTCTTTACGGAGTCCGGTCATTGCGCCGACGGTCACGCCACGGGCATCAGCCACGACAGCGGACAGACCGGCTTTGGCAGCCTCGTTGACTTCAGCGACGATGGCCTTCTTGTCTTCGAGTTTAATTGCCACGGGTTTACTCCTGGTTTTTACCGTATCGCCGAACCGGAGCTCGGCGGCGTTTTGGTGTCTGATTCGGTAACGAATCGGGAGCACCATCTGCGTAGGCCATCAGGCGAACCTGACATTTAAAACGCGAGTCACCTACGGTCTTGGATAGCCCCCGCCAGGCAGGGACCCCAATCTTTCAAAGCCGGCAGCTCACGGCTACCGGCCCAATCACTTACGCGTCGAGCGAAGCCTGATCGATGATCAGACCCGGACCCATGGTGGTGCTCAGGGTCACGCGCTTGACGTAGATGCCTTTCGAGGTCGACGGCTTCAGACGCTTCAGGTCGGACAGCAGGGCTTCCACGTTCTGCTTCAGCGCAGCGGCTTCGAAGCCGACTTTGCCAACGGAGGTGTGGATGATGCCGTTCTTGTCGGTACGGAAACGTACCTGACCAGCCTTGGCGTTCTTGACAGCGGTAGCGACGTCCGGAGTAACGGTGCCGACTTTCGGGTTCGGCATCAGACCGCGCGGGCCCAGTACCTGGCCCAGTTGGCCAACGACGCGCATGGCGTCCGGGGAAGCGATGACCACGTCGTAGTTCAGATCGCCTGCCTTCATTTCGGCAGCCAGATCGTCCATACCAACCTTGTCAGCACCGGCAGCCAGAGCAGCTTCAGCGCCCGGACCCTGGGTGAACACGGCAACGCGTACAGTCTTGCCAGTGCCGTTCGGCAGAACGGTGGCGCCACGTACAACCTGGTCGGATTTACGCGGATCTACACCCAGGTTCACGGCGACGTCGAAGGACTCGGTGAACTTGACGGCAGACAGCTCGGCCAGCAGGCCGGCAGCTTCTTCAAAGGTGTATGCCTTGCCGGCTTCAACCTTGGCCGCGATGGCCTTTTGGCGCTTGGTCAACTTAGCCATTACACACCCTCCACGTTCAGGCCCATGCTACGAGCGGAGCCGGCGATGGTGCGCACGGCCGCATCCAGGTCAGCGGCAGTCAGATCAGCCTGCTTGGTCTTGGCGATCTCTTCCAGCTGAGCACGGGTAACGGTGCCTACTTTGACGGTGTTCGGACGAGCGGAACCGCTGGACAGGCCTGCAGCCTTCTTCAGCAGTACCGATGCCGGGGTGCTCTTGGTTTCAAAGGTGAAGCTGCGGTCGCTGTAAACAGTGATAATCACAGGAGTCGGCAGACCAGGTTCCATGCCCTGAGTCTTGGCGTTGAACGCCTTGCAGAATTCCATGATGTTCACACCGTGCTGACCCAGAGCGGGGCCGACGGGTGGCGACGGGTTTGCCTGACCGGCTTTAACCTGCAGCTTGATATAAGCCTGAATCTTCTTAGCCATTAGCTACTCCAATTTCGGGTTCGAACGCCTGACGGCTCCCCGAGGTTACTTACGCATTTATCCCAGTGACGACAAAACCCCGCAGCCTAAGGCTGCGGGGTGAGGGATGCTTATGTCAGTTATGCCTTCTCGACCTGACTGAACTCCAGCTCGACCGGGGTGGAGCGACCGAAAATGGTCACAGCAACCTGGATGCGGCTCTTCTCGTAATTCACTTCTTCGACCACGCCACCGAAATCGGCGAACGGGCCATCGACAACTCGTACCATTTCGCCCGGCTCGAAGAGAGTCTTCGGCTTGGGCTTGTCACCACTATCGGCAACACGACGCAGAATGGCTTCGGCTTCTTTCTCGGTGATCGGCGCAGGCTTGTCGGCCGTACCACCAATGAAACCCATGACGCGCGGCGTATCCTTGATCAAGTGCCAAGTCGCCTCGTTCATTTCCATCTGCACCAGAACATAGCCAGGGAAGAACTTGCGCTCACTCTTGCGCTTCTGACCATTGCGCATCTCGACCACTTCTTCAGTGGGAACGAGAATCTCGCCAAAGTCATCTTCCATACCAGCCAGCTTCACGCGCTCGATGAGCGAGCGCATCACATGCTTCTCGTAACCCGAGTAGGCATGCACGACGTACCAACGCTTAGCCACGAGACACCCTTAACCAACAATCAGGGAAACAAGCCAACCGAGCAGGGAATCAAGCCCCCACAGCAGCAGCGCCATCACCAGAACAACCGCAACCACGATCAGAGTGGTCTGCATGGTTTCCTGGCGGGTCGGCCAAACAACTTTACGAATCTCGACGCGCGCTTCTTTCAGCAGCACCGCGAAGGCTTGACCACGAGCAGTCTGAAACGCCACGAAAGCAGCAACAGCAGCCAACACAACCAAGCCCAGAACACGATACAGAACCGGCTCAGCAGAGAAGTACTGATTACCGACAACACCCACAGCAACCAGGGCAGCGACAACCAGCCACTTGACCAGATCAAAGCGAGAGTCTTTGGCTTCAGCCTTAACATTCATTCGAGAGGATCCTGTGAAAGACACGCCAGATTCGTTAGAAAATGGCAGGTCAGGAGGGAATCGAACCCCCAACCTGCGGTTTTGGAGACCGCCGCTCTGCCAATTGAGCTACTGACCTAAAGCAAAATCAGGCCGACCATTATGCCGGCCTGAGAGGAACAGATCAACCGATTACTCGACGATCTTGGCAACCACGCCAGCACCAACGGTACGGCCGCCTTCGCGAATCGCGAAACGCAGGCCATCTTCCATGGCGATCGGCTTGATCAGGGTGACAACCATTTTGATGTTGTCGCCCGGCATTACCATCTCAACGCCTTCCGGCAGTTCGCACGAACCGGTCACGTCAGTGGTACGGAAGTAGAACTGAGGACGGTAGCCCTTGAAGAACGGGGTGTGACGACCACCTTCTTCTTTGGACAGAACGTACACTTCAGCTTCGAACTTGGTGTGTGGCTTGATGGTGCCCGGCTTGGCCAGAACCTGACCACGCTCGACTTCATCACGCTTGGTGCCGCGCAGCAGCACGCCGCAGTTCTCACCAGCACGACCTTCGTCCAGCAGCTTGCGGAACATCTCAACGCCGGTGCAGGTGGTCTTGGTGGTCGGACGCAGACCAACGATTTCGATTTCTTCCTGGATACGGACGATACCGCGCTCTACACGACCGGTCACTACAGTACCGCGGCCGGAGATCGAGAATACGTCTTCGATCGGCATCAGGAACGGACGGTCGATGGCACGAACCGGCTCTGGGATGTAGCTGTCCAGAGTTTCCACCAGGGTTTTCACCGCAGTGGTACCCATGCCGTTGTCGTCCTGGCCGTTCAGAGCCATCAGCGCGGAGCCGATGATGATCGGAGTGTCGTCACCCGGGAAATCGTAGGTGCTCAGTAGGTCGCGAACTTCCATCTCGACCAGTTCCAGCAGCTCAGCGTCATCAACCATGTCAGCCTTGTTCAGGAAGACAACGATGTACGGTACGCCAACCTGACGGGACAGCAGGATGTGCTCACGGGTTTGCGGCATCGGGCCGTCGGCAGCCGAGCAGACCAGGATCGCGCCGTCCATCTGGGCAGCACCGGTGATCATGTTCTTCACGTAGTCGGCGTGACCCGGGCAGTCAACGTGTGCGTAGTGACGTACGGCAGAGTCGTACTCCACGTGCGCAGTGTTGATGGTGATACCGCGAGCCTTCTCTTCCGGAGCGCTATCGATCTTGTCGAAGTCGACCTTGGCCGAACCGAAAACTTCGGAGCAGACGCGGGTCAGAGCAGCGGTCAGAGTGGTTTTACCGTGGTCAACGTGACCGATGGTGCCGACGTTGACGTGCGGTTTGTTACGTTCGAATTTCTCTTTAGCCATCTTGACCGTCTCCTAGCGAAGAATTGAGCAAGCCATGCCGCCATTAAAACAAAGGCAGATACTTTCATATCTGCCTTCATTAGATGGAGCTCATGAGCGGATTTGAACCGCTGACCTCACCCTTACCAAGGGTGTGCTCTACCAGCTGAGCTACATGAGCCAAACTCTGTTGCGCCAACCACAAACTGGAGCGGGTAGCGGGAATCGAACCCGCATCATCAGCTTGGAAGGCTGAGGTTCTACCACTGAACTATACCCGCGGAGCTTGCAGCTCACGCTGAATCTGGTGGAGGGGGAAGGATTCGAACCTTCGAAGTCGATGACGTCAGATTTACAGTCTGATCCCTTTGGCCGCTCGGGAACCCCTCCAAAGTGAGGCGGCATTTTCTAGATCTGCCACCCTGCTGTCAAGCTTTTTCTCATTAAAATCTTGAGGTTAGCTACTTTGACAACATCTTCGTCGGGAACCAACTTTGACCACCCTGCGAAGCGGGCGCCATTCTATGCAAACTACTGGAGCAATGCAACGCCTTCACAAGGCATTAATTGATGCTGCAAACCTGCGAAGTCACCCGCGAGCCGACCAAGCAAAAATTCGTCAGCCAAGCGCCGACTTTCCGGGGCTACACGCACCCAGAAACTGCGATGCGCACGCGAAAGCTCGCGAATCTGCGGCTCGTAACCCACATCCCGCAAACGCTGCATGACGCTATTGGCCGAGTCGTTGCGAGGGAATATGCCGAGCGATATGCCATTCGCCAGATCGCCCTGAGTGATGATGTAGCTATCGATACGGCGGGCCTGCAGTTCGCGCAACTGCCTCAGCGAGGCCTGACGGGAAGCCAGAGGCGGCAGATAAACCCAATACTCGACCCCCGCTGCCGCATCGACACCGCGCACTTCAGCCTGTATGTCCAAACTCAATAGCCGCTGCTCCACAACCCTCGCCCTCGACTCCTCCTCGAAACTCCCTAGATAGAGGCAAACAGCCGCCTCAGGAGCAGCCGCATCAGCCGGCGTCGACGAATCTGCACGCGAGCGCGGCGCATCCGCCTCACTCAACAAACGGATATCCTTACGCGCCGCCTGATAAGCACCTGCCGGAGCCACCTCTTTGGCACGCAAGGGGGCCTGCTGCTGATGCCAGACGTAATAGAAGGCGTTAAGCAGCAGGAGCAATAGCAGAATCCAGCGCATACCTCGCCTCAGCTCAAGGGACAGGCGATAGCCAGCCCGACAAATACCAGATCAGGAACAACCTGCGCTCCCGGGACCACATCTCGCACCAGACCCGCATCGCCTCCAGTCAGGAAGACCTCGAAGCCCTCAGGAAAACGAGCCTGCGCCTGCAGCAACTGCTCGGCAACAAAACCACGCAACATCAATACGCACCCTCGCTCGACAGCCTCCGCAGTGGAGCGCCCAGGCTCCAGCTCTTGCAAAGCAGCGAGAGCCACCTGCCGGTCGTAGCGAATACGCCGAGTGTGCGTACTCAACTGATCACGCATGAGCGGCAACCCCGGACAAATGAAGCCGCCCAGGTGCATACCTGAGGCAGAAACGAAATCAGCGGTCACCGCTGTCCCGAGATCCACCACCAGACAAGCACGCTGCCCTAGATGATAGGCACCCAGCACAGCCAACCAACGATCCAGACCAAGACGCCGGAAGTCTTCGTAACCGTTACGCACAACCCCGACCTGACTGGCAGATTGAGCACAGACCGCATCCACCCCCAAGGACTCACGCAGACGTGCAACCAACTGTTCGGTCTCGGCGTCGCTACGCACACTGACCAAGCGACAGCGACTTACCCGCAACTCAGGCGCAGCAGCCAACGACTCGAAGAGAGCCGCATCGGAGTCGACCACGCCAGCAAGAAGGCGCTGCGCTCCATCCACGGAAATCACCCGCCACTTGATAAAGCTATTACCGCAGTCGAGCTCAAGAATCATGTTGCAACCTCAGGCTCAACTCGCCCCCACTGAAGGAGCGATCGACGCCATCCACGCTCAGCCTAATAGCGCCTCGCTCATCAACCCCAAGCACGACACCCAGAGTCGCATTGTTTCCCGCCGTCAACGCCACAGATCGCCCGCGCCACGCATGCAACGCTTCCCACTCCTCGCGCAAACCGGCAAACCCGTCCTGCCAATGAATGGAAAGGCAATCTCGAAGCTGCAACAACAACTTGGCGGCCAATTCATTGCGGTCGAGCACGCGCCCAAGGCACTGGCGCACCGAGGTCCAGGGCTGGTCGATAACAGCAGGCACATCGACCGCCATGTTGACGTTGATACCGACACCAATCACAACATGACAGACATCTGCCGGATCCCCGGCCAGCTCCAGGAGAATTCCGGATATCTTGCGCCCCTCGACCAGTACATCATTCGGCCATTTGAGTCGCGCACCGTCGATGCCAATGGATTGCAGCGCCTTAGCGACAGCAAGGCCTACAGTCAGACTCAAGGCCTCCACCTGACTCATGCCACCATCTACACGCAGAACGACGCTGCAATAAAGGTTCTCGGCAAAAGGACTGGCCCAGATCCGCCCCCGCCGACCGCGCCCAGCGGTCTGACGCTCAGCAAGCAGAACGAAAGGCGCACGCACTCCAGCATCGAGGCGACGAAAGATCTCGGCGTTCGTGGAATCCACGCTGGACTCGACCGTGATCGGCCAAGCCAAGCCATCAGCGCCATGAGATATTTCTCCGGCATCGAGCAAGGTCATGGGCGAAGACAGCCGATAGCCCCGACCAGGAACCCTGAACACCTCGATCCCCAGCTCGGCCTCCAGGCCTTGCAGTTGCTTCCAGATGGCACTGCGACTTATCCCAAGCTTCGCCCCAAGGGCTTCACCGGAATGGAATCGACCATCCTGTAGAAGTTTCAACAATTCCAGCATGCCAGGCCCCGCCACGAACAAGGCTGGCATGATAACGACGAGGCTTCAGCTTGCATAGAAAACGGCAAGCCGAAGAAAGCCGTACAGGGGGAAAGATAACTGCCATTGTTCAAGATTCAGCCGAAATAGCCGCCAATAAAAGCCAACAGCAACATATTGATGCCTATAAAGCTTAAATCTGAGGCGAGCGCTGATGACCTGTAGGAGCGAGCTCTGCTCGCGAAGCTTTATTTTCCGCGCCACAAAGAAAAAACCCCAGACCGCTAGGCGATCTGGGGTTTCGTATAGGAGCTTGACGATGACCTACTCTCACATGGTGAAGCACCACACTACCATCGGCG
>NZ_JACFYZ010000002.1 GCF_015712065.1 Ectopseudomonas chengduensis | reverse complement strand
CGAGAAAGGATCTTCTCAGACCATTCGTAGAAGCTAGGCTGGCGGTGATATCAGTTTACATAGATAGCTGCCAGGCCAAGTCATACTAACAGGGCATGCGCCAGGGCAACGACCAGGGCACCCAGTACCGCTCGGCGATCTACTGCCAGGACGACGCTCAACTGAGCGCCGCCAAAGCCAGCCAGGCACGCTTCCAGGCTGAGCTGGACAAGGCCGGAGTGGGCAGCATCACCACTGAAATCGCCGAGGCGCCGACCTTCTACTACGCCGAGACCTACCACCAGCAATACCTGGCGAAGAATCCGGGCGGCTATTGCGGCCTCGGCGGAACAGGCGTATGTCTACCCCCTGAATCTTGAGCACGGGTAACGGGTCGTGGAGCTGAGCAGCATTTCCAGCCAGGTATCGAGTCAGGCATCGGCGCAGATCTCCGCGCAGATGTCGCTTCTGCTGCTGCGCAAGACGCTGGAGCTGCAGGCCGCCAATATCACCGGGCTGGTGCAGTCAGCTGCACCGGTCAGCGCCCCCAGCAATCCGCCCAACCTGGGCAACAGCATCGATGTGATGGCCTGAACAACTAATGCCTTCAGGCCATCAGCCGGACTAAACTGCGGGCAATTAGCCATCGATTGACGAGCCCGGCATGCCCGCCACTCTCCCTACCATCACCCCCGATCAGCTTTGCGTCGGTCTCTACGTCCATCTGGACCTGAGCTGGTGGGAGCATGATTTCGCCTTCAGCAATTTCAAGATCAAGGACGAAGCGCAGATTCGCGCCTTGCGCGCGCTCAACCTGAAGCAGCTGCGCTATGACCCGGCGCGCAGCGACTGCCTGCCCGCGCCTCTCGTCGACAGCGTCACCACCCCTCCTGTAGAAGAACCGCCGGTCGATCCGGAAAGTCAGGCACGCCAGGAACGCGTGGAGAAACTGCGCCACCTGCGCAGCCGCCTGGCCGAGGTGGATCGCCGCTTCATCGAGGCCAGCCAACGCATCAAGACGCTCAACCAGACCCTGCGCAGCCGCCCGGAAGACGCCATGCGCCAGGCCGGCGCCATCGTCAGCGAGATGGTCGAGACGCTGCTCGGGGCGCCTGGCGTGGTGCTGCATGGCATCACCGGCAAGGCGGCCGAGGACAGTTACTTCCATGCCCTCAACGTCACCGTGTTGTCCCTGCTGCTCGGGCGCCAGCTCGGCCTCGACAGCGAGGCCTGTCATAGCCTCGGCCTCGGCGCCCTGTTGCACGATATCGGCAAGCTGGAAGTACCGAGCAAGGTGCTACTCAAGCCCGAGCCGCTGACCCGCCCGGAGCAGCAATTGCTGCAAATGCACACCGATTTCGGCCTGCGCATGGGGCAGAAGCTGATGCTCGATGACGAGGTGCTGCGCATCATCCATGAACATCACGAGCACTGCGACGGAAGTGGTTATCCGCGTGGGCTGCGCGAGGCCGCTATCGGCCGCCTGAGTCGTCTGGTGGCCATCACCAACCATTTCGACGGGCTGTGCAACCCGCTCGACCCGCGCCAGGCGCTGAGCCCACACGAAGCCCTAGCGCTGATGTTCAAGCAGCAGCGCGAACAATTCGACGAGGTGGCGCTGAAGGCCTTCGTTCGCGTGATGGGCATCTACCCGCCGGGCAGCCTGGTGCAGCTGGAAGATGAGCGCTATGCGCTGGTGCTGGGCATGAACCCAACTCAGGCGTTGAAACCGACGCTGATTCTCTACGACGCCGACATTCCCAAGCAGGAAGCCCTGATCGTCGATCTCGCCCAGGAGCCAAAGCTCGCCATCGCCCGCAGCCTGCGCCCCTCGCAACTACCGCTGGAGGTGCTGGAGTACCTCAGCCCGCGGCGCAATCTCAGCTACCACATCGAGCCCAACCACAAGCCCGCTTGAGCCCCTTGTAGCCCGGATGCAATCCGGGGATCGGGGGCCACGGCTCCCGGATTTCATCCGGGCTACGCGCTTATGACTTGCCGCTTGGCGCTTCCTCTATCAGCCAATCCAGACGCCAGCCGCCCTGGCTCTGGCCAAGCACATCGGCCAGCCAGGGCAGCAGCTGCTTGAGTTCGTCCTCCAGGCCCCATGGCGGATTGCTGATCACCAGACCCGAGCCGCTCAGGCGCGTGGCGTCGTCCGGCGCGTGCACGTAAAGCTCTGCGCGTAGCAGCTTGGGCGCGGCGCTCTTTTGCAGATCGCGGTAGAAGCGCGCCAGCTGTCGCTCATCCTTGATCGGGTACCAGATCGCGACGATGGCCTGACGCATGCGCCCGTGCGCTTCGTTCAAGGCCTCGACACAGCGCTGCAGCTCGTCGGTCTTTTCAAATGGCGGGTCGATCAGCAGCAGCACGCGCTTCTCGCGGGTCGGCATCAGCGCCCGCGGCACCAGCCAGCCCTCGCCCAGATGCACGGCTACGCGACGGTCGCCACGCATGTTGTCCTTGAGCAGGCGGCCATCCTCGGGGTGCTTCTCATTGAGCTGCAGACGATCCTGCTCACGGCTGAGCAGCCGCGCCAGTTCGGGCGAGCCGGGGTAATAGCGCAGCTCGCCATCCGGATTCATCGCCCGCACCACCTCCAGATAGGCCTCCACGGCATCCGGCAGGTGCCCGGCCTGCCACAGGCGTGCGATGCCCTCCAGGTACTCGCCGGTACGGCTGGCCGCATCGCCATGCAGGTCGTACAAACCGAGTCCGGCATGACTGTCGAGGTAGGCGAAAGGTGCCTCCTTTTTCGACAACAGGCTGATCAGGCGAGTCAGCACCAAATGCTTGAGTACGTCGGCGTGGTTGCCGGCATGGAAGGCGTGGCGGTAGTTCATGGAGGTCTCCGAAGCGGTCGCCAAGTTTACCCGTTGGAAGGGCTTTACGCGCGCATCAGCTCCAGCAACAAGGCCAGCGGCGGGTGCTCACCGGCGTCGCGACGACGTACCAACAATGTAGTCGTTGCGCCAAGCTCAGGGGCGATGGCCTGGTATTGCACCAGATGCACACGCGGGTGACTGTCGAGCAGGCTGCGTGGCAACAGGCCGATCCCCATGCCGGCAGCAATGCCGGCAAAGATCGCATCGATAGAGCCATAGCTCTGCCGCGCCGCCACCTGCAAACCACGACTGACGGCCCAGCGCTCAAGGCGCTCGCGGTAATGGCACCCATCGGGGAAACCCAGCAGAGTCTGCGGTCGACTCTCCAGTTGGGTGCCATCCTGCTCGGGCGGCAGCACCAGCATCAGTTCCTCCTGCCAGATGGGCAGGCAGTCGAGCTGAGGATGCTCGAACGGCCCGCCGATCAATCCGCCGTCCAGTTCTCCTGACAACACCCCCTCGACCAGTCGCCGGCTCGGCCCGGTGCTGAGTTGCAGGTTCACTCGCGGAGCCCGCTGGTGGAAAGCCGCCAGCAGCTCAGGCAAACGCACCGCGGCGGTGGTTTCCATCGAGCCCAGACGCAGATCGCCGCTCCAGATATCTTCCTGCACGCTGCGCCAGGCCATCTGGCAAAGCTGCTCCAGATGCTCGGCATGGGGCAGCAAGCGTTCGCCGGCCGCAGTCACTCGCAGACGCTGCCCCTGACGCTGAAAAAGCCGGATGTCCAGTTGCTGCTCCAATTGACGAAGGCGCGCCGAGACGTTCGACGGCACGCAGTGCAGGCGCACGCCGGCGGCGCTCAGCGAGCCCTCCCGAGCCACGGCGAGAAAATAACGCAGCAGCTGCGGATTGAGTCGTTGCCAGGCATCCATGACATTCACCAAAAGTGAAAATAGAACGCAATATTTTTCACTAACCATCAAGCAACGACAATGACTAAGGTGGGCAGCACGAACGGAGACCCTATGCCCAGACTCGACCGCGCCCACCTCACTGCCCTGCTCGCCGCCGCACTGGCGCTGGTGGTCGTCCACGCGCTGGGCCGTTTCGCCTTCACCCCCTTGCTGCCACTGCTGCTCGACGACGGCCTGTTCGATCTGGCCCAAGGCGCCCAGTTGGCGACCTGGAATTATCTCGGCTATCTGCTTGGCGCCCTGCTTGCGCTGTTCATGGCCAACCCGCGCGGCCTACGCCTGGGCTTGCCGGCCGCCTTGCTGGTCAATGCCGGCCTGACCCTGGCCCAGGTGTTCACCCACGACGTCGACCTGCTGGCCGCCCTGCGCCTGGCCAACGGCGTCAGCAACGGCGTGGTCTTCGTGCTGGCCCCGGCCCTGGTGCTGGAGTGGCTTGCCCTGCGCCAGGCCACGGCGCTGAGCGGCCTGGTCTATCTGGGCTTGGGTGGCGGCATGTTGCTGTGCGGCCTGCTGGTGGCCATCACCTCATGGCAGGGACCGATGCGCTGGCTGCCGATCGCGCTGTGCGCCCTGCCTCTGGCGCTGTTTTGCGCTCCGATGCTGAGGCGCCTGGCGCGTGATCTGCCCGACAAGCCACCCGCGACCGCCCGTAGCGCATTGTTCGGCAGCCACAACCTGGCGTTGCTGATGGCCTATCTGGGAGCAGGCCTGGGTTACATCCTGCCATTGACCTTTCTGCCGGCCCTGGCTCGCGAACAGCTGCCCGCCGGTCATCCGCTACTGGTCGGCAACTGGTGGTGGACGGCGCTCGCCTGCCTGCTCTCGGCGACGCTGTGGAATCATGCCGGCGCCTGGCTGGGCGATCGTCGTGCCCTGCTGGCCAACTACCTGCTGCAACTGCTCGGCGTGACGATGCCGATCCTGCTGCCCGGTCCCTTTGGCGTCATGACCTGTGCGCTGCTGGTCGGAGGGACCTTCCTCGGCACCGTATTGCTGACCCAGCGCCTGGCCCGAGCCCTCAACCCGGACCAGGGCTTGCGCCTGGCCGCCCTGCTGATCAGTCTGTACAGCGGCAGCCAGTTGCTCGGCCCCTGGCTGGTGCAACACTGGACTGCCGCCGGCCATAGCCTCACGAGCAGCTTCCTTATCGGTACCGCGGCATTGCTCTGGGCCGTCCTGTGGGCCTGGCAGGTGTCCGAACCACGATCCCATGCTGAAATGGAGCCATCCCATGTCTCTCACCGCCCTGCTCGACACTGACCTGCCCCTGATCCAGGCGCCGATGGCCGGCTCGCAGGATCATCGCCTGGCCGCCGCCGTGTGCCAGGCCGGTGGCCTCGGCTCGATTCCCTGCGCCATGCTCACGCCTGCCTTTCTGCGCCAGGAGCTGCAGGCGATGCGCAGCCTGACCGAGCGGCCGTTCAACCTCAACTTCTTCAGCCATGTGCCGCCCGAGCCGGACGCGGCCCGCGAGGCTGGCTGGCGCGAAACGCTGGCGCCCTACTATGACGAGTTGGGCGTAGACCCGGCGAGCATTGCCGGCGGACCCGGACGCCTGCCGTTCAACGCCGAAGCGGCCGCGCTGGTGGAGGAATTTCGCCCGGCGGTGGTCAGCTTCCACTTCGGCCTGCCGCAGCCTGACCTGCTGGAGCGAGTACGCCGCAGCGGGGCGAAGATCCTCTCCAGCGCCACCACCCTGGACGAAGCGCTGTGGCTACAGGAACGTGGCGTCGATGCGGTGATCGCCCAAGGACTGGAAGCTGGCGGCCATCGTGGGCATTTTCTGGATTTCGACCTTAGCCGCCAGCTCGGCACCTTCGCCCTGCTGCCGCAACTGGTCGATGCCCTCGACGTACCAGTGATCGCCGCCGGTGGCATCAGCGATGCCCGTGGCGTGACCGCAGCCATGGCCCTCGGCGCCGCTGGCGTGCAGGTCGGCAGTGCTTATCTGTTGTGCCCGGAAGCCACGACCAGCGTCCTGCACCGCGCAGCACTGCAGAGCCCTGCGGCGCGCCATACCGCACTGACCAACCTGTTCAGCGGTCGCCCGGCACGCGGCATCGTCAATCGCCTGATGCGCGAGCTGGGGCCGCTAAGCACGCAGGCGCCAGCCTTCCCCCTGGCCACTGCGGCCATCGCTCCGTTGCGCGCGGCGGCCGAGGCGCGGGGCAGCGGCGACTTTTCACCGCTGTGGGCCGGGCAGAACGTCGCAAGTTGTCGGCCCATGCCTGCAGCCGAGCTGACCCGTGAGCTGGCACAGAACCTCGGTCGTTCGACATGACAACTGGCACTCTCGCGCAGGCTGGAGCCCAGGCTCCGCCAATTTCCTAGGTTCCCGCGTTCGCGGGTATGGCGGTCAACTGATGCCGTAGGGTGGTTGCAACCCGCCATTACCGAAGTGGCGGATTGCACCCGCCCTACTCATATCGGCCAACCAGTGACTATCACGGCCAATGATGATGCTGGGCAGTCAGGCGGCAGACTGCCTAGACTCGGTCGATCATCTGGAGGCCCGTTCCATGTCCGAGACCCTGCTCAGCTCCCGCAACCTGGCGTTCGAACTTTATGAGGTGCTCGACGCCGAAGCACTGACCCAGCGTCCGCGCTTCGCCGATCACAACCGCGAGACCTTCGATGCGGCGATCAGCACCGCGCGCGGTATCGCCGAAGAGCTGTTCGCCCCGCATAATCGCAAGAACGACGAACACGAACCGCAGTACGTCGACGGCGGCGCGGTGCTGATCCCCGAGGTCGAGCCCGCTCTGCGTGCCTTCCATGAAGCCGGTTTCCTCAATGCCACCCGCGATTTCGAACACGGCGGCATGCAGCTGCCCAACCTGCTGTCGCAGGCCTGCTTCGCCCATTTCCAGTCAGCCAATATCGCCACCAGCTCCTACTCGATGCTGACCATGGGCGTGGCCAACCTGATCGAGGCCTTCGGCAGCGAGGAGCAGAAGTCCCGCTACCTGCAGCCGATCATCGATGGCCGCTTCTTCGGCACCATGGCGCTGACCGAACCGCACGCCGGCTCGTCGCTGTCGGACATTCGCACCAAGGCCGAACCGCACGCCGATGGCAGCTACCGCATCAAGGGCAACAAGATCTTCATCTCCGGCGGCGACCAGCCGATCTCCGAGAACATCGTGCACATGGTGCTGGCCAAGCTGCCGGATGCACCGCCCGGCGTTAAGGGCATCAGCCTGTTCCTGGTGCCCAAGTTCCACGTGGGCGACGACGGCTCGCTGGGCGCGCGCAACGACGTGACTCTGGCCGGCCTGTTCCACAAGATGGGCTGGCGCGGTACTACGTCCACCGCGCTGAACTTCGGCGACAACGGCGAGTGCGTCGGCTACCTGGTAGGCAAGCCGCACGCCGGCCTGTCCTATATGTTCCAGATGATGAACGAGGCGCGTATTGGCGTCGGTATGGGCGCGATCATGCTCGGCTACGCCGGCTACCTGTATTCGCTGGACTATGCGCGCAACCGTCCGCAGGGCCGTCAGCCCGATGGCAAGGACCCGAGCAGCCCGCAGATTTCCATCGTCGAGCACGCCGATGTGCGGCGCATGCTGCTGACCCAGAAGGCCTACGTCGAAGGCGCCTTCGACCTCGGTCTGTACACCGCACGCCTGTTCGACGACACCCACACCCTGGAAACCGCCGAAGAGCGCACCCGTGCCCTGGAACTGCTCGACCTGCTCACGCCCATCGTCAAATCCTGGCCCTCGGAGTTCTGCCTCAAGGCTAACGATTTGGCCATCCAGATCCTCGGCGGCCACGGCTACACCCGCGAATACCCGGTGGAGCAGTACTACCGCGACAACCGCCTCAACCCGATCCACGAAGGCACCCACGGCATCCAGTCGCTCGACCTGCTTGGGCGCAAGGTTTCGCAGAACGGCGGCGCAGCACTCAAGCAACTGCTCAAGCTGATCAACGACTGCTGCCAGCGCGCCAGCGCTCATGAATCGCTCACCGCCCTGCGCCAGCCGCTGGAGCAGCTGTTGGCACGCCTGCAGGCAGTGACCCTGGCGCTGCTCGGCGATCTGATGAGCGGCAAGGTCAATCAGGGCCTGGCCAACTCGGCGCTGTACCTGAAGGTATTCGGCCACACGGTGATCGGCTGGCGCTGGCTGGAACAGGCGATTCGCGCCGAGCAAGGCCTGGCCCGCAGCGACAATGCCGAGGAGCAGGCCTTCTATCGCGGCAAGCTGCAGGCGGCGCGCTACTTCCTGACCTGGGAAGTGCCGAGCTGCCACCACGAGCTTGCCATCCTCGAGGCGCGCGACGATACCTGCCTGGGTATGCAGGATACCTGGTTCTGAGGTCGGCGAGTGCGCTCCGAGGTGTCTTGCGACAGGGCGCCTCGGGGCGATTTAGAAAAATGTAATAACCTTTTTGACAGCGGTACGAAGGCTACGGTTAGAATCCCTGGCACGCGCCATGCATAGCGGCGCCCCCGATGACCCAGCCAGGAGTACGCGCCATTGGATGCCAGCGCCATCAATAATCTGTTCTTGATCGGCGCAATGCTGGTAGCAGCCAGCATTCTGGTCAGCGCGTTCGGAACACGTTTCGGCATCCCCATCCTGGTGATTTTCCTTGGTGTCGGCATGCTGGCCGGCACTGACGGCCCTGGCGGCATCATCTTCAACAACTATCCCCTCGCCTATCTGGTCGGCAACCTGGCGCTGGCAGTCATCCTGCTCGACGGCGGCATGCGTACGCGCGTTTCGACCTTCCGCGTGGCCTTGTGGCCATCGTTGTCGCTGGCGACGCTCGGCGTGGTGATTACGGCCGGCCTGACGGGCCTGGCGGCCGCATGGTTGTTCAATCTGACGCTGCTGGAAGGTTTGCTGATCGGCGCCATCGTCGGCTCCACCGACGCGGCGGCGGTCTTTTCCCTGCTTGGCGGACGCGGCCTCAACGAGCGGGTCAGCTCCACACTGGAAATCGAGTCCGGTAGCAACGACCCGATGGCGGTATTCCTCACCGTCACCCTGATTGCCATGCTGTCCAGCGGCCAGACCGGCTTCAGCTGGGATCTGCCGATCCAGCTGCTGCAGCAGTTCGGCCTTGGAACGTTGCTCGGCCTGGGTGGAGGCTGGTTGCTGCTGAAGCTGATAAACCGCATGGAGCTGGCCACCGGCCTCTACCCCCTGCTGGTGGTCAGCGGCGGCCTGATCATCTTCGCCATCACCACTGCAGTGGGCGGCAGCGGCATCCTGGCCATCTACCTGTGCGGCCTGCTGCTGGGCAACAGCCCCATTCGCTCGCGCCACAGCATCCTGCACATGCTCGACGGCCTGACCTGGCTGGCGCAGATCGGCATGTTCCTGGTCCTCGGCCTGTTGGTAACGCCGCACGAGTTGCTGCCCATCGCCCTGCCGGCGTTGGCCTTGGCGCTGTGGATGATTCTCTTCGCGCGGCCGCTGTCGATCTTCCTCGGCCTGCTGCCGTTTCGCGCCTTCCATGATCGTGAGCGAATCTTCATCGCCTGGGTTGGCCTGCGCGGCGCGGTACCCATCATCCTCGCGGTGTTCCCGCTGATGGCCGGCCTGCCCAACGCGCAGCTGTTCTTCAACGTGGCGTTCTTCATCGTGATCATCTCCCTGCTGCTGCAGGGCACCAGCCTGCCGCTGGCCGCCAAGCTGATGCGCGTGACCGTACCGCCGGAGCCGGCCCCCGTGTCACGCGCCGGCCTGGAAGTGCACCCGACCAGCCAGTGGGAGCTGTTCGTCTATCGTTTGGGCGCAGAAAAATGGTGCATCGGCGCGGCCCTGCGTGAGTTGAACATGCCGGAAGGTACCCGCATCGCGGCGCTGTTCCGTGGCCGCGAGCTGCTCCACCCGTCGGGTAGTACGCGCCTGCAAGCTGGCGACCTGCTCTGCGTGATCGGTCACGAACACGATCTGCCGGCACTCGGCAAGCTGTTCAGCCAGGCGCCCAAGCGCGGCCAGGACCTGCGCTTCTTCGGTGATTTCGTGCTGGAAGGCGACGCCGAGCTGAGCGCAGTCGCGGCGCTCTATGGCTTGAAGCTCGACGAACTGGAAGGCAATCAGCCGCTGGGCCGCTTCATCGCCCACGAAATCGGTGGCGAACCCGTCGTCGGCGACCAGGTGGAGTGGCAGGGCCTGACCTGGACGGTCGCAGCCATGGAAGGGAACAAGGTGCGCAAAGTCGGCGTCAGATTCCCCGAAGGCACGCGCCCAAGCCCTGGGCTGCACTTCTAGCAAACGATAGAAAACTACCAGCTGATACTCTGCTAGCATCAGCTTCACGCGCGGGCCACAGGGCCCGCGCGTGCGTTGTGCCGCAAGTATTTTCAATCGCCATCGCTCACTCAGTAGATCAATCGACCATGTCTCTGTTGCGCCTTTCCCTTACTGCCATTGTGTTTACCCTGTGTCTCGGTGCCGCGCAGGTATTTGCCGAGGAGCCCCCAAAAGCCGAAAGCGTGCAGCAGAGCCTCGACGGCCTGGCAGACCGCAAGCTGCCGGAAGCCGAGCAACTGGCACTGAAGCAGACGCTTGAGCAGACCCTGCGCATGCTGCAGGACCGCCAGACCGCCGATCAGCGCCTGAGTGACCTGCGCAAGCAACTGGACGACGCGCCGCGCCTGATCAACGAAGCCCAGCGCGAGCTGAGCCGACTCAAGTCCAGCCCGGAAGTACCGATCGCCGAACGTCACGCGCGCACCAGCCTGGCGCAACTGGAGCAACTGCTCACTGACCGTTCCAACCAGCTTACCGAGTGGAACAAGGCGATCATCGAAGCCAACAGTCTGGTCATCACTGCACAGACGCGCCCCGAGCGCGCGCAAGCCGAGATCAGTCAGAATCAGGCGCGCAGCCAGATCATCAATGATGCGCTCAAGACCGGCCGCTATGACGGCAAGACCCTGAGCCCGGAGCGCCGTGACCAGTTCAATGCAGAACTGGCACTGCTCGCAGCGCAGACGCAACTGCGGCGCCAGGAACTGGCAGGCAACAGCCTGCTACAGGACCTGGGCGGCGCCCAGCGCGCCCTGCTTGAGGAACGCATCAACCGCGCCGAACAGGAGCGTCAGGCACTGCAGAGTCTGATCAATGACCGACGCCGCGCCGAATCGGAGCAGACCGTTGCCGAGCAGTCCCTGGAAGCTGAACGCGCCAGTTCGGACAAGCTGCTGGCCAAGGAGAGCACCCTCAACCTCAAGCTCTCCGACTATCTGCTGCGCGCCACCGACCGCCTGAACGACCTGACCGAGCAAAACCTGCAAACTCGTCAGCAGCTGGACAACCTCAATCAGGCCAACCAGGCGCTGGATGAGCAGATTCGGGTGCTGCAAGGCAGCCTGCTGCTGTCGAAGATTCTCTACCAGCAGAAACAGGCCCTACCGAAACTCAAGCTCGAAGACGGCTCACTGGCCGACGAGATCGCCGACATTCGCCTCTATCAGTTCGAGCTGAACAAGCAGCGCGAAGAAATCAGCGACCCCACCCGCTATGTGGACAACCTGCTCAGCGACCAGCCGAGCGAGGAGGTCACCCCTGAACTGCGCAGTGCACTGCGCGAGCAGCTCAACACCCGACGTGAATTGCTCGACCGCCTCAACCGCTCGCTGAATGCACTGCTCAACGAGTCGATCACCCTGCAGCTCAATCAGAAGGAACTGGAAAGTACGGCCAGCAGCCTGCGCGCCACCATCGACGAGCAGATGTTCTGGATTCCCAGCAACAAGCCGCTCGACCTCGAATGGCTGAAGACAGCGCCACGTCATCTCCAGCAGCAACTGGCCGATATGCCCTGGGGCATGGCCATCAGTGAGCTTGGCGCCGGCCTGTTCGAGCGTCCGCTGGTGTTCCTGCCGCTGATTCTGCTCTGCGCCCTGATTCTCTGGCGCCGCCAGTACCTGTTCAACAAGCTCAGCGCCCTGCATGGCGACATCGGCCACTACAAGCACGACAGCCAGCTGCATACACCGATGGCACTGGGGCTCAACGTCATCCTCGCGCTGCCGGTCACACTGTTCCTGGCGCTTTGCGGTTATGCCCTGCTGCACGATGCACGCGGGCAGAACCTCTATCTGGGTGCCGCACTCTATGAAATGGCGGAAGCCTGGCTGGTGTTCTACACCCTGCACCGCATTCTTTCCCCGGATGGCGTGGCCATCCTGCACTTTCACTGGCCACCGGCCAATGTTGCCTTCTTCCGTCAGCACCTGCGCCGCCTGGGCCTGGTGGTGATGGCGCTGGTGGCCGTGGTGAGCATTGCCGAACATCAGCCGGCGAGCCTGGCCAACGACGTCATCGGCATCGCCGTGGTCCTGAGCTGCTACGCCCTGATGGCCTGGCTGCTGTTCCACCTGCTGTTCAGCGCACCGCTGCGCGAGAACACCTCCGCCTTGCGCACCGGTGTCGGCGTGCTGTTCAACCTGCTGCCGCTGGCGCTGATCGGTGCGGTCGCCTTCGGCTACTACTACACGGCGCTCAAGCTCACCGACCGTTTGATCGACACCCTTTACCTGCTGATCATCCTGCTTATCGTCGAGGCCACGCTGGTGCGCGGTCTGAGCGTGGCGGCACGGCGCCTGGCCTATCAGCGTGCCTTGGCCAAACGCCAGGCACAGGCCAAGGATGGCACCGAGGGTGAGGCGGTGATCGAGGAGCCGACGCTCGATATCGAGCAGGTCAACCAGCAATCGCTACGCCTGATCCGCCTGGCCCTGCTGGGCGGCTTCCTGGTTTGTCTGTACTGGGTCTGGGCCGACCTGATCGGCGTTTTCACCTACCTCGATACGATCAATCTCTACGAGTACAGCAGCGGTACCGGAGACAACGCGACGCTGGTGCCCATCAGCCTGATGGACGTGATGGGTGCGCTGATCATCGTCGCCATCACCGTGGCTCTGGCGCGCAACCTACCGGGCCTGCTCGAGGTACTGGTGCTGTCGCGCATGCGCCTGGCGCAGGGCAGCGCTTACGCCACCACCACCCTGCTGTCCTACGTGCTGGTAGGTATCGGTATCGTCACCACCCTGTCCACCCTGGGGGTGAGCTGGGACAAGCTGCAATGGCTGGTGGCCGCGCTGTCAGTGGGCCTGGGCTTCGGCCTGCAGGAAATCTTCGCCAACTTCATCTCCGGCCTGATCATCCTGTTCGAGCGCCCGGTGCGTATTGGCGACGTGGTGACCATCGGCAACCTGTCCGGCACAGTGAGCAAGATCCGTATCCGTGCCACCACCATCACCGACTTCGACCACAAGGAAATCATCGTTCCGAACAAGACCTTCATCACCGGCCAGTTGATCAACTGGTCGCTGAGCGACACGGTCACCCGCGTCACCCTCAAGGTCGGTGTCGGCTATGGCTCGGATCTCGATTTGGTGCGCAAGCTGCTGCTGCAAGCGGCGCAGGAAAACCCAAGGGTGCTCAAGGAGCCATCGCCCATCGTCTACTTCCTCAACTTTGGCGAAAGCACGCTGGATCACGAGCTGCGCATCCACGTGCGCGACCTCGGCGACCGCAACCCGGCCACCGACGAGATCAACCGCTTCATTGAGCGCGAGTTCCCGAAGAACGGCATCAACATCGCCTTCCGTCAGGTCGAGGTGTATGTGAAGAACCTGGAACACGGCGAGCAGAAACTCGATCAAAAGGATCTGGCCAAGGCCGCAGCAGCTGGGGCCGCCAGCCTGCAGCAACCACCCAAGCCGCCCGCGGCGCCATGAGCAGTCAGGAACCCTGGTGAAAAGTCTCGATACGCTGAGCTTCGACAACCGCTTCGCCCGCCTCGGCGATGCGTTCTCAACCGAAATACTGCCCGAACCGATCGAGCAGCCAAGGTTGGTGGTGGCGAGCGAGTCAGCCTTGGCTCTGCTCGATCTCGCCACTAGCGAAGCACAGCGCCCCGAGTTCGCCGAACTGTTCGCCGGACACAAACTCTGGGAGGAAGCCGAGCCGCGCGCCATGGTCTATTCCGGGCACCAGTTCGGCGGCTACACCCCGCGCCTGGGCGACGGTCGCGGGCTGCTGCTGGGCGAGGTGGTCAACGAGGCCGGAGAGCACTGGGACCTGCACCTCAAGGGCGCCGGCATGACGCCTTACTCGCGCATGGGCGATGGCCGCGCGGTACTGCGCAGCTCGATCCGCGAATTTCTCGCCAGCGAACACCTGCACGCCCTCGGTATCCCCAGCTCGCGCGCGCTGTGCGTGACGGGATCGAGCACACCGGTGTGGCGCGAGAAGCAGGAAAGCGCGGCCATGGTGCTGCGCCTGGCGCAGAGTCACGTGCGCTTCGGCCACTTCGAATACTTCTACTACACGCGCCAGCACGAGCACCTGAAGACGCTGGGCGAACACGTCATGGCCTGCCACTTCCCGCAGTGCCTGGAACAGGACGAACCCTGGCTGGCGCTGCTGCGCGAAGTGATCGAACGCACCGCTGCGATGATCGCCTACTGGCAGGCCTATGGCTTCTGCCATGGCGTGATGAACACCGACAACATGTCGATCCTCGGCATCACCTTCGACTACGGCCCTTACGCCTTCCTCGACGATTTCGACGCCAACCACATCTGCAACCATTCCGACGACACCGGCCGCTACAGCTTCAGCAATCAGGTGCCCATCGCTCACTGGAACCTCGCCGCACTGGCCCAGGCGCTGACGCCCTTCGCCGCGGTCGAACACTTGCGCGAGGCCTTGGAGTTGTTCCTGCCGCTGTACCAAGCGCACTACCTCGACCTAATGCGCAAGCGCCTGGGTTTCACCAGCGCCGAGGATGAGGACGAAGCGCTGATCCAGCGGCTGCTGCAATTGATGCAGCAGGGCAAGGCCACCGACTACACCCTGTTCTTCCGCCACCTCGGCGAACAGGCGCCAGCCGAGGCACTGAAAATCGTGCGCGAGGATTTCGTCGACCTCGCCGGCTTCGACGCCTGGAGCCGCGACTACCTGGCCCGTTGCGAACGCGAAGGCGGCGAACAAGCCGAACGCCTGGCGCGCATGCATTCGGTCAACCCCAAGTACATCCTGCGCAACTACCTGGCGCAGCAGGCCATTGAGGCCGCCGAACAGGGCGACTATGGCCCGGTACGCGAGTTGCACGCGGTGCTCTCGCGCCCGTTCGACGAACAGCCGGACATGCAGCGCTATGCCGAGCGCCCGCCACAGTGGGGCAAGCACCTGGAGATCAGCTGTTCGTCGTAGACGAGGGTGGACGCCTGAACCCTGGGTGCACTGCGCGCACCAATTGCCCTGGAGCGCGCAGGATAAGGCCACCACCGCTGACGGCGGTTGCACTCACCCGACCCAACTGGCCGGCGCAGGTGAGTGATAACGCGCCAGCCAGCGGAGCCGGATGCCTTATTCATTAAATCGAAAAGGCATATAAACCTTTCCAAACATTCTTAGACTATCTAATACAAGCCCACTATCTTGGCGCCCTGCCAGGCCGCCCCGGTGCGCGCCCGATACCTCACACGAGATTCGACGCTAAGGATGCTCATGCCCTGGGACTCCCTACCCTTGCTATTCGTCGGCGCCCTGCTGATCTGGGTGCTCTATGCCTTCGTCCGCGAAAAGTGGAGCCCGGACATCGTCGCAGCCATCGCCGTGGCCGCCTTGCTGGTCAGCCAACTGCTGACGCCGGGCGAAGTGCTCAGCGTGCTGTCCAACTCAGCCCCCGTGACCATCGCCTGCATGTTCGTGCTCTCCGCGGCACTGGAGCGTACCGGCTGCATCGACGCCCTCGGCAATTGGCTGGGCAATCTGGTCGGCACCAGCCCGATTCGCGTGCTCACCGGCCTCACCGTCACCGCGCTGGTGGTATCGGCCTGCCTGAACAACACGCCGGTGGTGGCCATCCTCACCCCGGTGGCCATCGCCTTGGCGCGCCGCGCCGGCACTCTGCCGTCGAAACTGCTGATTCCCCTGTCCTACGCCACCATTCTCGGCGGCACCCTGACCATGATCGGCACCTCGACCAACATCCTGGTCGACGGCGTCGCACGCAAGGCGGGCATGGCGCCCTTTGGCATCTTCGAGATCACCGGCGTCGGCCTGATCATGGCCGCCTTTGGCATGCTGTACCTGCTGACCGTAGGCCGCCACCTGCTGCCGGAACGCGAGACCCTGTCGCGCCAGCTGCGCCCGGATCTGTCGCGCACCTTCATGACCGAACTGCTGGTACCGCACGACTCACCGATGATCGGCAAGACCCTGCACGACGCCAACCTCAACGGCGGCAGTGGCCTGCAGGTGCTCAAGCTGTTCCGTGAAGAGCAGGAGCTGACCGAACCCGGCGCCGACACCCTGCTGGCCAGCGGCGACCGCCTGGTGCTGCACGGCCAGGTCAAGGATGTGGTGGAGCTGCGTGAGAGCGGCCACCTGAGCTTCAACCGCGGTGACGCCTTCGAGACCATCAGCAGCCACGACGTGATTCTCGCCGAGGCCATCGTCGGGCGTAACTCACGCTATAGCCACCGGCCGATGCGCGACCTGGACCTCACCGCGCGCTACGGTATCGCTGTGCTCGCCGTGCATCGCCAGGACGAGAACGTGCAGGGCAACCTCGATGATTTCGAGCTGCAATTCGGCGACGTGATGCTGGTCGAAGGCACGCCAGCGCAGATCAAACGCTTCGCCGATAACGGCGAACTGATCAGCCTCAACGCCGTACAGGAGCGCGCCTTCCGCCGCGACAAGGCACCCATCGCCATCATCGCTACCCTCGCCGTGATGTTGCTGGCCGCCTTCGGCGTGATGCCCATCGAAGGCCTGGCGATCATCGGCGCAGTGACGGTGCTGGCGACCCGCTGCCTGGACGTGGAGGACGCCTACAAGGCTGTCGACTGGAAGATTCTCAGCCTGATCTTCGGCATGCTGGCGATCAGCATCGCCATGGACAAGGTCGGCCTGGTCAAGCTGATGGTGGAGAACGTCATGGGCTGGCTGCCCTGGGCCGGACCGCTGCTGATGTTGAGCTTCATCTATCTGTTCACCTCGATCTTCACCGAGGTGCTGTCGAACAACGCAGTGGCCGTACTGGTGACCCCCATCGCCATCGGTATGGCGCAACACCTGGGCGTCGACCCACGCGCCTTCGTGGTCGCAGTGATGTTCGCCGCCAGTGCCAGCTTCGCCACGCCCATCGGCTACCAGACCAACACCTTCGTCTACAACGCCGGCGGTTACCGCTTCACCGACTTCATGAAGATCGGTATTCCCCTAAATCTGCTGCTGTGGGGCGTGGCCACCCTGGTCATCCCCTGGTTCTTCCCGCTGACCCCGCTCTGACTTGATATCCGCAGACGCTGGCTCCATTTAAGGCACATGACCCACGGAGCCTCGCCTCATGTCCGATCCGCTGCTGATTCCCTGCCCACACTGCAACGGGCTCAACCGCATTCCCGCCGAGCGTCTGCATGACGCCCCACGCTGCGGCCGTTGCAAGAGTGAAGTGCTGCCCGCTGCGCCCATCACGCTCACCCAAGCCAACTTCGCCAGCCAGTTGAAAGGCGACCTGCCATTACTGGTGGATGTCTGGGCCAGTTGGTGCGGCCCCTGCCAAGCCTTCGCACCGACCTTCCAGCAGGCAGCCGCACAACTGCAGGGACGCTGCCGTCTGGGCAAGCTCGATAGCGAGGCCAACCCGAACCTGGCCGGGCAACTGGGCATCCGCTCCATTCCCAGCCTGATCCTGTTCAAGGGCGGCGTCGAAGTCGCCCGCCAGAGCGGCGCCATGCCGCTGCCGCAACTGCAGGCCTGGCTGCGCCAGCAGGGCATTTAGGATGCACCTATAGCCCGGATGCAATCCGGGGATAGCCGGTCCGCGATTTCCCGGATTGCATCCGGGCTACGTGCCTGGTGCTCTTGAGCGCTTCGGTCAGTCGCCACGGGCGCTGCGGTCAATTGCAGCGCGCTATCCGCCCCTTAGTCTGGCAAAACGTCCGCTCAAGGAGTTTCGCCATGCCGCTGCCCGTGGAAATAGCTCGTCAGCTCACCGAAGAACAGATCGCCTTCGTCAAACGCAGCGGCCTCAAGGCCGAGGTCCTCGAGCCTGGGTTCATACGCCTGCGTATGCCCCTGCAAGGCAACCAGAACCATATCGGCAGCATGTACGCCGGCGCCCTCTTCACCCTGGCCGAAATACCCGGCGGCGCGCTGTTTCTGACCAGCTTCGACGCCCAGCGCTTCTACCCCATCATCAAGGAAATGAACCTGCGCTTTCGCCGGCCGGCCACGGGCGACATTCAGGTTGAGGCGCGCCTTTCCGCCGAGGACATCGCCCGCCTGGAAGAGGAAGCCAGTCGGCAGGGCAAGGCCGAATATCTGCTGGAGCTGCAACTGACCGACGGCAGCGGCGAAGTGGTCGCAGAAAGTCGCGGGTACTACCAATTGCGTTTACGCTGAATGACGCCGCTGCCTGCATTCGCAATCGGTAACAGTCTCCGACCTTGCCATAGGTCAAAAGAGCGGCTATCTGAACAGGCACAATAAAATTGCCGAGGGGTATCGGCAGGAGAGCCGTCACCATGTTCAAGCACATTCTTATCGCCCATGACCTGCGCGACACCGCTGACATGGCGTTGTGCCGCGCCACGCAGTTGGCGCAGCAGCACAACGCCCGCCTGAGCATCCTGCATGTGCTCGACCCCAGCCAGAGCAGCGAACAGCACGAAAAGGCGCGCCAAGCGCTGGACCGCAGCCTGACCCGATACGCCCCTCCCGGCACCGAACTGCGCATGCTCAGCGGCAAACCTTCGGAAGTGGTGCTGCAACAGGTTCAGGACAGCGGCTGCGACCTGCTGGTGCTGGGCGGGCACCACCAGCGTCATGACTTTTTCTCCGGCACCAGCCTCGATCGCATCGCCCGCCGCTGCACCGTGCCGCTGCTGCTGGTAGCGCGCAACGACTCCCATCCTTATCAGCGGGCGCTGGCCGCCATCGACTTCTCCCTGTGCGCCTGCAGTGCCCTCGGCCAGGCCTATCGCCTGCTGCCCGGCGATGCCGAGTTGCACGCTCTGCATGTATTCGAACCGGACAAGGGCACGCCGCAGCAGGTGGAACTGCAACTGCAGACCCAGCGCGGCCTGATCGATCAGCTGTTGCAGGACGAAGCGCAAAGCCTGCCGCCTGGCGGTCCGAAGCTGAGCCACGAAGTACTGCAGGGCGGCATCCTGCGCAGCCTGCAAGAGCAGATCAAAACGCGTCGAGCAGAACTGCTGGTGCTCGGCAGCCACGGCCGCAGCGCCTTCTCCCAGGCACTGCTGGGTAGCCTGGCGCAGCATTTCCTGCACAAGGCGCCTTGCGACGTGTTCGTGGTGCGCTAACGAACAAGGCGCCCGCGGGCGCCTTGATTTATCGCTGACAGACCTTCAAGCCTGATTGAGCAGGTCGTGCAGCTCGACGAACTGCTGCGTCAGCTTGTGCCGTGCATCCAGATGGATCAGCGGCGTGCATACCTGGTGCGATTCGCGCATCTTCACCGAGCTCATCAGGTTCACCGGCAACACCGGCAAGCCCTCGGCGACCAGCTCGTCCAGCAACTGCTGCGGCAAGGTCGCGCGCGGCTGGAACTGGTTGACCACGATGCCTTCCACCTCCAGACCATCGTTATGGTCCTCCTTCAACTCGTCGATCTCGGCCAGCAGGCCATACAGGGCGTTGCGCGAGAAGCTGTCGCAGTCGAAGGGAATCAGCACACGGTCGGCCGCAATCAGTGCGGAAACCGTATAGAAATTCAGTGCCGGCGGTGTGTCCAGGTAGATGTGGTCGTAATCTTCGGCCAGTTCGTCGAGCAGTTTGCGCAGCTTGTTGATCTTGTGTTTCTGCTCCAGCTTCGGCTGCAGCTCGGCCAGCTCGGCCGTGGCGGTGACCACATGCAGGTTGTCGAACAGCGTCTCGTAGATATCCACCTTGCCCTTCTTGGCAAAAGGCCCGGAAGCCAGGGTCTGCTTGAAGAAGTCGGCAATGCCCATGGGAATTTCCTCGCCAGTGAGCCCGGTGAGGTAGTGGGTCGAGTTGGCCTGGGCATCCAGGTCGATCAGTAGCGTACGGTAGCCCTGCGCCGCACTGACCGCGGCGAGATTACAGGCGATGCTGGACTTGCCCACGCCCCCCTTCTGGTTGAACACCACACGTCGCATCGCACACCTCCCTGAGCCTGAGTGACCTCGGATTCTATGCAAAGGCTGTGACAAGCGCGAGGCGTCGAAAAAAAACCGCAAATGATAGCCAAGAGCCACCACGCATGATAGTTTGCGCCCGCGCCACCGAGCACCTCAGGACTACACTTACAAATCAAGGACATGCAATGCCATACCTGCGCACACTACTGATTGGCGGCCTTCTGGCTATTACCACCGGCTGCGCCAACGGGCTCAACTCTGTACAGAAAGCTGAACTCGACTCCTATGAAGCCCGTGGCCTGGCCATTCAGGAAAAGAGCCCGGGTACCGGTGCGGCACTTGGGCTGCTGCCTGGAGGCGGCTCTTTCTACGGGCGTGAGTATGGATTTGGGGTAGCCAACCTGCTGCTCTGGCCTATATCCATTCTATGGGACCCTATCAGCGGCTACGATGCGGCACGCAGCATCAATTACAACGTGACCAAGGCTCATATCGCCAAGCTGCATGAGCGCGACATGCAGGAGCTGGACGATCAGCTCGGCAGTGGCCAACTCGATATCGCTCAGTACACGCTGGAAAAGCGCAAGGTCGACACCAAGTACCGCGCAGGCTTCTAACTAAAAAAGCCCGGCATTGCCGGGCTTTTTCATGCATCACTGGTGATACTGCGCCGACAACTCATGTACGGCCTCGAAGAAGGCGCCAGCATGAGCCGGGTCGACCTCCGGAGTGATGCCGTGGCCGAGGTTGAACACCTGGCCGCTACCGGCGCCATAGGCGGCCAGGATGCGCGCCACCTCGGCACGGATCGCCGCCGGCTTGGCGTAGAGCACCGCCGGGTCCATGTTGCCTTGCAGGGCGACCTTGGCACCGACACGGGCACGCGCACTGCCGATGTCGCAGGTCCAGTCCAGGCCCAGCGCCTCTGCGCCGGTGTCCGCCAGGGATTCCAGCCACAGGCCGCCGCCCTTGGTGAACAGGATCACCGGCACACGACGCCCGTCGTGCTCGCGGATCAGGCCATCGACGATCTTCTTCATGTAGGCCAGGGAGAATTCCTGATAGGCCGCTGCCGACAGCGCGCCGCCCCAGGAATCGAAGATCTGTACCGCCTGCGCACCGGCCAGGATCTGCCCGTTGAGGTAGGCCGTGACCGATTGTGCCAACTTGTCGAGCAGCGCGTGCAAGGCTTGCGGGTTGTCGTAGAGCATGGCCTTGGTCTTGCGGAAGTCCTTCGACGAGCCGCCCTCGACCATGTAGGTGGCCAGCGTCCAGGGGCTGCCGGAGAAGCCGATCAGCGGCACGCGGCCATTGAGCTCGCGGCGGATGGTGCGCACGGCGTCCATCACATAGCCCAGATCCTTCTCCGGGTCGGGCACCGACAGCGCCTCGATATCGGCCAGGCTGCTGATCACCTTCTTGAAGCGCGGGCCTTCGCCGGTCTCGAAGTACAGGCCCTGGCCCATGGCATCGGGAATGGTGAGGATGTCGGAGAACAGGATCGCCGCATCCAGTTGCGGGTAGCGATCCAGCGGCTGGATGGTGACCTCGCAAGCCAGCTCCGGGTTCTTCATCAGGCTCACGAAGTCGCCGGCCTTGGCCCGGGTCGCGCGGTACTCCGGCAGATAACGGCCGGCCTGGCGCATCATCCAGATCGGCGTGACATCCACGGGTTGCTTGAGCAGGGCACGAAGGAAACGGTCGTTCTTCAGGGCGGTCATGGCAGAGTCCTAGAAAAAAGTGCGGGCATTTTCGCAGAGCGCAAAACAAAAGGCACGGCGGGTGCCGTGCCTTTTGTCCATCGCGACGATATGCCGCGACGATTTACCAGCTGCGGTAGGGCAGGAACTTGCCGTTGAGCACGATCTGCACACGGTCGCCCTTGGGGTCGGCGACGCGGGAAATGTCCATGCTGAAGTCGATGGCGCTCATGATGCCGTCGCCGAACTCCTCATGGATCAGTTCCTTGATGGTCTCACCGTAGACGTTGATCATCTCGTAGAAGCGGTAGATCAACGGGTCAGTGGGCACGGCCTTGTCCCAGTGCTTGTGCGGGAACGCCTGCAGTGCGGTGGAGACCTCCGCCGGCAATTCGAGCATCTCGCACAGGGCATCTGCCTGCGCCTTGGGCATGCTGTTCATGCCCAGGCAGGCGGAGGTCGTCCACACCGGCGACATGCCGATGCCCTGGCCAAGTACGGCCCAGTCGAGGCCCAGGCGCGCCTTCGCGTCGATGATGGTGGTGCGCATCTGTTGCTTATCCATGGTGAAACTCCTTCACGGGGGTCAGAGGTACGACCCTGGCGGCCGCTGCCGGCTCGTCCAGGGCGGGGTTGATTTCGGGCGGGAAGCCTTGCTCGTCGGCCACGGTGCGGCCGCGCAGCTCGTGCGAGCGGTTCACCAGAAAGTCCACGAGGTGGTTACGGATGCGGTAGTACGCCGGGTGATGAATCACTTGGTCGCGCTGCCGTGGCCGTGGCAGGTCGATGCGCACCGACTCGGCGATACGTGCCTGCGGGCCGTTGGTCATCAGCAGGATGCGGTCGGAGAGCAGGATCGCCTCGTCGATGTCATGGGTGATCATGAACACCGTCTGCTTGGTGGCGCTCCAGATCTTGATCAGCTCGTCCTGGATCACCCCTCGGGTCAGGGCGTCCAGCGCACCGAAGGGTTCATCGAGCAGCAGCAACTGCGGCTGGGTAGCGAAGGCGCGGGCGATGCTCACGCGCTGGCGCATGCCGCCGGACAGCTGCGCCGGCTTGCGCGCCTCGGAGCCGCCCAGGCCGACCATTTCCAGATACTTGCGGCTGTGCGCGCGGCGCTGCTCCTTCAACCACTGCGGGAAACGCGCGCGTACCCCGAACTCGACATTCTCCAGCGCGCTGAGCCAGGGCAGCAGGCTGTAGTTCTGGAACACCACGCCGCGTTCGAGGCTGGGCCCGGCGACTTCCTTGCCGGCCATTTCCAGCGTGCCCTCGCTGAAACTGTCGAGTCCGGCCAGGGCATTGAGAATGGTCGACTTGCCGCAGCCGGAGTGACCGATGATGCAGACGAACTCGCCCTGATCAAGACCGAAGCTGACGTCTTCGAAGACTGTCAGCGGCTCGCTGCCGGGTTGCGGGAAGCGTTTAGCCAGGCGTCGGGCATCGAGAAAATAACGGGACATGACATCACTCCTGGTAGCTGACGAGACGGGCGACGCTGCCCAGCAGAAGGTCGAGCAGCATGCCGACCACGCCGATCATCAGAATCGAGAAGATCACGCTGGCCAGATTGAGGTTGTTCCACTCGTTCCACACGTAGTAGCCAATACCGGTGCCACCGACGAGCATCTCGGCAGCGACGATCACCAGCCAGGCGATGCCCACCGAAATACGCATACCGGTAAGGATGGTCGGCATGGCGGCGGGCAGGATCACGCTGAACGCCGTGCGCAGCGGGCTCAGCTCATGGGTGCGGGCAACGTTGATCCAGTCGCGACGCACGCCCGCCACCCCGAAGGCGGTGTTGAGCAGCATCGGCCATACCGAGCAGATGAAGATCACGAAGATCGCCGAGGTCTGCGAATCCTTGATCACGAACAGCGCCAGTGGCATCCAGGCCAGCGGCGAGATCGGCCGCAGGATCTGGATGAAGGGGTTGAGCGCGCGGTACATCAGCGGCGACATGCCGATGACGAAACCGACCGGGATCGCCACCAGCGCCGCCAGCAGGTAGCCGGTCAGTACCCGGTACAGCGAATGTGCGAGCTGGATGCCGATGCCCTTGTCGTTCGGCCCGTTGTCATAGAAAGGCTGGCTAAGCTCGGCATAGGCATGCGCCAACACCACCGAGGGTGGTGGTACACGGGCCTCCTGCTCGGCTTCGCCCATGAGCAGGGCGTATTCGTCATCAGCACTGACTGCGGCGCTGGCGGGCACGCGGCAGAGCACCTCCCAGACCACCAGCAGCAGAACCAGCAGCACAACGGAAAGAATCGCCGCGCGCAGGGAAATGGATGCTTTCATCACGACCTCCGCATGGCGAAGCTGGCCAGGTAACCGTCCGGATCGGCCGGGTCGAAGGGTTTGCCCATCACGCTGAAGGATTTGTAGGCGTCGGCTGGCACCGGCAGGCCGAGCTCTTTCATCACCTTGCCGGCGTCAGCCGCGAGGAACACCCGCTCGGCGATGCTGCGGTAGTCGACATCCCCCTGCAGATAGCCCCAGCGTTTCATCTGGGTGAGGATCCACACGGCCATCGACTGCCAGGGGAACGGATCGAAGTCGATGCGCTGCGGCTCGTCATGGATGTTGCCCAGGCCGTCGGCATAGCGCCCGCTGAGCACCTGCTGCACCACCGGCACCGGCTGGTTGAGGTAGTTGCGGGTGGAGATCGCCTCAGCCACCGCCTTGCGGTTCTCGGCCTTGGAGGAATACTGCGTGGCATCGATCAGCGCATGCAGCAGCGCGCCATAGGTATTGGGGTTTTCACTGGCGAAGCGCTGACTGCAGGCGAAGGCGCAGCACGGATGGCCCGGCCACAGTTCCTTGGTCAGCAGGTGGATGAAGCCGACCTTCTCCCACACCGCGCGCTGGTTGAACGGGTCCGGCGAGAGGAAGCCATCGAGGTTGCCGGCGCGCAGGTTGGCGACCATCTCCGGTGGCGGCACCACACGAATCTGGATGTCGCGATCCGGGTCCAGGCCATGCTCGGCGACGTAATAACGCAGCAGGAAGTTGTGCATCGAATACTCGAACGGCACACCGAAGCGCATGCCCTTCCACAGTTTCGGATCGCGCTTGTCCTGATGCTGCATGCCGAGCACGATGGCCTGGCCGTTGACGTTTTCCAGCGCCGGCATGACGAAGGGCGTCTGCGTCGAACCCAGCCCCAGGCTGATGGCCAGCGGCATCGGCGAAAGCATGTGCGAGGCGTCGTATTCGCCGGCCAGCGACTTGTCGCGCGCCACCGCCCAGCCAGCGGTCTTCACCGTTTCCACCTCCAGCCCGTACTTGGCGTAGAAGCCCATCGGCTCGGCCATGATGATCGGCGTGGCGCAGGTGATGGGCACGAAGCCGATCTTCAGCTTGGCCTTTTCCAGCGGACCAAGGCTGCCCTTGACCGCCGCCTTGACCGCATCCAGCGGGATCATGCTGCCCAGAATCGCCGCCGCGACACCGCCACCGATCATTCCCATGAAACTGCGCCGGGAGAAATCGTTATGGCCGAACACACCACGCACGATGGCGTTCTCCACCGCGCGATCGAGCATGGCCTCGCTGTCATCGGGCAGCGCAGCGGCACTCGGCGTGCAACGCTGGCAAGCACACCCGGCGGCATGGGAAAGCTCGCTGTCGGGGCTGAATGGATCGTCCAGGCTGTTGACGCTCATCGTGATCACTCCTGCGATGGCCTGCCCCAGATTGGTGAGGCGGGCGCTGACTGGGCTGGGCCATTGCTGGCCGGTTCATGTCAGCTATTGCAGGAGCTATACCAGTTCAAAAACATATATAAGCAATTGAAAAATATATATTTTTAATAAAATCAATAAATACGAAATATCGTTATTCGCGAGAATTCGTCAGATTAAAAAACGATATCTCGTCAACTGGCACGCCCTTTGGATAACGACCTGAAAGGCCAATCCCGAGAGCGCCGCGATGCCCGATCCCAATGCCGCCAGTCAGTTGTTGCTGCAACACATGCAGAGCGCCAGCCTGGTCATCGATCCAATCCACGACCGCATCCTGCATGCCAATCCAGCCTGTTGCGCCCTGCTCGGCTGGCCACAGGAAGAGTTGCTCACACTGCGCGCCAGCCGTCTCTGGGCGCATGACCTCGGAGCATTGGTCACCTTCACCGAAGAGGTGCAGGTGCGCGGCAATGCCTGGCGCGACGGCCTCGGGCTGCTACGTCGCGACGGCGAGCCGCTGGAGGTGGAAATCGACGGCAGCCGGCTGGAACATGAAGGCGCTAGCCTGCTCGGCCTGCTGATCCAGCAGCGCCGTCGCCTGGACGCCCTGCGCGGGCTGGCCGAAGCCGAGCGCTATCAACGCCAGGGGCTGCTCGAATGGCAGGGCGTGGAACGCATCTTCCGCCAGTTCGAACGGCAGAATCAGCTGATACTCGGCGCCGCCGGCGAGGGCATTTACGGCGTCAACCGTAATGGCGAGACCACCTTCGTCAACCCGGCGGCCGAGCGCATCCTCGGCTGGCGGGCCGACGACCTGATCGGCCATAACATTCATGACCTGATCCACCACCATCATCCCGACGGCAGCACCTACGACGGTCACACCTGCCCGATCTACGCCGCCTTCAACGACGGTGAAGTGCACCAGGTGGCCGACGAGGTGTTCTGGAACAAGGACGGCAAGCCGATCCCGGTGGATTACACCAGTACGCCGCTGCGCGACGACGGCGAACTGGTCGGCGCCGTGGTAGTGTTTCGCGACATCAGCGAGCGCTTGGAAACCGAGCGCCGGCTGCGCCAGGCACTGAGCGAGGTGCAGCAGCTCAAGCAACGCCTGGAACTGGAGAATGCCTACCTGCAGGAAGAGATTCGTGGCGAGTACGCCCAGCACGACCTGGTCGGGCGCAGCGCCGCCATGCAGCAGGTGATCCACCAGATCGAACTGGTCGCCCCCACCGGCGCCAACGTGCTGATCACCGGCGAGTCAGGCACCGGCAAGGAGCTGATCGCCCGCGCCATTCATGACAACAGCGGGCGCAGCCGCCGCCCACTGATACGGGTGAACTGCGCGGCGGTGCCGCGCGAACTGTTCGAGAGCGAGTTCTTCGGCCATATCCGCGGCGCCTTCACCGGCGCGCTGAACGACCGCGTCGGGCGCTTCGAACTGGCCGACGGCGGCACGCTGTTTCTCGACGAGGTCGGCGAAATTCCCCTGGAGCTGCAGAGCAAGCTGCTGCGCGTGCTGCAGGAACAGCAGCTGGAGCGGGTCGGCGACACCCGCACCCGTCAGGTCGACGTGCGCGTGATCGCCGCCACCAACCGTGACCTGCGCCAGGAAGTGCGCGCCGGCCGCTTCCGCGAAGACCTGTACTTTCGCCTCAACGTCTTCCCCATCGAGTCGGCGCCGCTGCGTCAGCGTCCGGAAGACATTCCGCCACTAGCCCAGCACTTTCTCAGCCGCGCCTGTCGCCAGCTCAACCGCCCTGAGCCCAGCCTGCGCCTGGCCGACATCCAACGCCTGCAGGCCTATTCCTGGCCGGGCAACATTCGTGAGCTGGAGAACCTGATCGAGCGCGCGGTGATCATTTCACCCGGCACCCGGCTGCGCCTTGATCTGCCCAACGACAGCGGTAACGACGCGCCGTCACAGCCACAGGTGGAACAGGAAATGCGGATTTTCACTCAGGGCGAGCAACGCCGGCAGATGCGCGAAAACCTGATCGCAGCACTGAAGGCCTGTGCGGGCAGGATATCGGGGAAGGACGGCGCGGCGCGGTTGCTGGAGCTGAAGCCAACGACCCTGCGCTCACGCCTGGAGAGTTTCGCCATCGACCCGCGCGACTACAGACCACGTAGGTCGCAGCCGCGCAGGTACGAGACGAGTCAGACGCCGAGGTAGTCGAGGATGCCTTCGGCGGCGTTGCGGCCTTCGAAGATCGCCGTCACCACCAGGTCGGAACCACGCACCATGTCGCCACCGGCGAAGATCTTCGGGTTGCTGGTCTGGTGCTTGAACTGCGACTGCTCGGGCGCCACGACGCGGCCCTGGCTGTCGGTCTGGATCTCGAACTGCTCGAACCAGGGCGCCGGGCTCGGACGGAAACCGAAGGCGATCAGCACGGCTTCGGCCGGGATAATCTCCTCGGAACCCGGGATCGGCTCGGGGCTGCGACGGCCACGGGCATCGGGCTCACCGAGACGGGTCTCGACCACCTTGATGCCTTCCACCTTGTCTTCACCGACGATGGCGATGGGCTGGCGGTTGAAGAGGAACTTCACGCCCTCTTCCTTGGCGTTCTTCACTTCCTTGCGCGAGCCCGGCATGTTCTCTTCGTCACGGCGGTAAGCGCAGGTCACGGCCTTGGCGCCCTGACGGATCGAGGTGCGGTTGCAGTCCATCGCGGTGTCGCCACCACCCAGTACCACGACGCGCTTGCCCTTCATGTCGATGAAGTCTTCCGGCGACTTCTCGAAACCCAGGTTGCGATTGACGTTGGCGATGAGGAAGTCCAGCGCGTCGTAGACGCCCGGCAGGTCCTCGCCCGGGAAGCCGCCCTTCATGTAGGTGTAGGTGCCCATGCCCATGAAGACGGCATCGTACTCATCCAGCAGTTGCTGCATGGTCACGTCCTTGCCGATCTCGGTGTTCAGGCGGAACTCGATGCCCATGCCGGTGAAAACTTCACGGCGGCGGCTGAGTACGGTCTTTTCCAGCTTGAACTCGGGGATACCGAAGGTCAGCAGGCCACCGATTTCCGGGTTTTTGTCGAACACCACCGGGGTCACGCCGTTGCGCACCAGCACGTCAGCACAACCCAGGCCGGCCGGGCCTGCGCCGATCACCGCGACACGCTTGCCAGTCGGTTTGACCTTGGACATGTCCGGGCGCCAGCCCATGGCGAAGGCGGTGTCGGTGATGTACTTCTCCACCGAGCCGATGGTCACCGCGCCGAAACCGTCATTGAGGGTGCAGGCACCTTCGCAGAGGCGATCCTGCGGGCACACACGGCCGCAGACTTCCGGCAGGGTGTTGGTCTGGTGCGAGAGCTCGGCGGCGGCCAGGATGTTGCCTTCCGACACCAGCTTCAGCCAGTTCGGAATGAAGTTGTGCACCGGGCACTTCCACTCGCAATACGGATTGCCGCAGCCCAGGCAGCGATGCGCCTGGTCTGCAGCTTGCGCCGGCTTGAAATTGTCGTAGATCTCGACGAATTCCTTCTTGCGCTGACGCAGCAGTTTCTTCTTCGGGTCTTTGCGCCCGACTTCGATGAACTGGAAGTCGTTATTCAGACGTTCAGTCATTGCGTTACCTCATCAAACCACTTCAGGCGCATTCTTATTGCGGGTTGGCACGGGTGCTGGACAGCAGCGACTTCAGACTGGCCGCTTTCGGTTTCACCAGCCAGAACTTGCGCAGGTAATCGTCCAGGTTTTCCAGCAGGTTCTGCCCCCACTCGCTACCGGTTTCCTCGACATACTCGGCGAGCACGCTTTCCAGGTGGCTGCGGTAGGCCTCCATCGCTTCATTGTTGATGCGTTGGATTTCCACCAGCTCGTGGTTGACGCGGTCGTAGAAGCCGTTGTCCATGTCGAGCACGTAGGCGAAGCCGCCGGTCATGCCCGAGCCGAAGTTGTAGCCGGTCTTGCCCAGTACGCAGACGAAACCGCCGGTCATGTACTCGCAGCAGTGGTCGCCAGTGCCTTCCACCACGGCATGGGCGCCGGAGTTACGCACGGCGAAACGCTCACCCGCGGTGCCGGTGGCGAACAGCTTGCCGCCGGTGGCGCCGTACAGGCAGGTGTTGCCGATGATGGCGCTGTCCTCAGTGGCGAACGGGCTGCCAGCAGGCGGAGTGATGACGATCTTGCCCGCGGTCATGCCCTTACCGACGTAGTCGTTGGCGTCGCCTTCCAGGCGCAGGTGCAGACCACCGGCGTTCCATACGCCGAAGCTCTGCCCGGCAGTGCCCTTGAAGCGGAAGGTGATCGGCGCGCCGTTCATGCCCTGGTTGCCATGCACGCGGGCGATCTCGCCGGAAATGCGCGCACCGATGGAGCGATCGCAGTTGCCGATGTTTAGCTCGTACTCACCACCGGTCTTGCCGGCGATGGCGTCCTTGGCCATTTCCACCATCTTCTCGGCCAGCAGGCCTTCGTCGAACGGCGGGTTCTTCGGCACCTGGCAGAACTGCGGTTTGTCCGCTGGGATGTGTGCGCTGGCCAGCAGCGGCGACAGATCCAGGTTGCCTTGCTTGGCGGTTTCGCCCGGCAGCACTTCGAGCAGGTCGGTACGCCCGATCAGCTCTTCCAGGCTGCGCACGCCCAGCTTGGCCAGCCACTCGCGGGTTTCCTCGGCGACGTAGGTGAAGAAGTTCATCACCATCTCGACGGTGCCGATGAAGTGATCCTTGCGCAGCTTGTCGTTCTGCGTGGCCACGCCGGTGGCGCAGTTGTTCAGGTGGCAGATGCGCAGGTATTTGCAACCCAGGGCCACCATCGGCGCGGTACCGAAGCCGAAGCTCTCGGCGCCGAGGATGGCTGCCTTGATTACGTCGAGACCGGTTTTCAGACCACCGTCGGTCTGCACCCGCACCTTGCCGCGCAGGTCGTTGCCGCGCAGGGTCTGGTGGGTTTCGGCCAGGCCAAGCTCCCACGGCGCGCCGGCGTAACGAATGGAGGTCAGCGGCGATGCGCCAGTACCGCCGTCGTAACCGGAAATGGTGATCAGGTCGGCATAGGCCTTGGCCACACCGGCAGCGATGGTGCCGACGCCGGCCTCGGCCACCAGCTTGACCGACACCAGCGCCTTCGGGTTGACCTGCTTGAGGTCATAGATCAGCTGCGCCAGGTCTTCGATCGAGTAGATGTCGTGGTGCGGCGGAGGCGAGATCAGGGTCACGCCCGGCACCGCGTAGCGCAGCTTGGCGATCAGGCCGTTGACCTTGCCACCCGGCAACTGGCCGCCCTCACCGGGCTTGGCGCCCTGGGCCACCTTGATCTGCAGCACTTCGGCGTTGACCAGGTATTCCGGGGTCACGCCAAAGCGGCCGGTGGCCACCTGCTTGATCTTCGAGCTTTTGATGGTGCCGTAGCGGGCCGGGTCTTCACCGCCCTCGCCGGAGTTGGAGCGACCACCCAGGCGGTTCATCGCCTCGGCCAGCGCCTCGTGCGCCTCCGGCGACAGCGCGCCGAGGGAGATACCAGCGGCGTCGAAACGCTTGAAGATCGACTGCAGCGGCTCGACTTCGTCCAGGGAAATCGGCGTGGCGGACTCCTTGACCTTGAGCAGGTCGCGGATCATCGACACCGGACGGGTGTCGACCAGCGTCGAGTATTCCTTGTACTTGCCGTAGTTGCCCTGCTGCACGGCTTCCTGCAGCGTGCGCACCACGTCCGGGTTGTAGGCGTGGTATTCGCCGCCGTAGACGAACTTGAGCAAACCGCCCTGCTGGATCGACTTGCGGTTGTTCCAGGCCTCCTGGGATAGCAGCTTCTGCTCGTTTTCGATGTCGACGAAACGCGCGCCCTGGATGCGGCTGGCCACACCACGGAAGCACAGTTCGGTGACCTCGTCGGCCAGGCCGACGGCCTCGAACAGTTGCGCACCGCGGTAGGACGCGACCGTGGAGATACCCATCTTCGACAGGATCTTCAGCAGGCCCTTGGAGATGCCCTTGCGGTAGTACTTGAACACTTCGTACAGATCGCCCAGCACTTCGCCGGTGCGGATCAGGTCGCCCAGCACTTCGTAGGCCAGGAACGGGTAGACCGCCGACGCACCGAAGCCCAGCAGCACAGCATAGTGGTGCGGGTCACGCGCGGTGGCAGTTTCCACCAGGATGTTGCAGTCGCAACGCAGGCCTTTCTCGGTCAGGCGGTGATGTACGGCGCCAGTGACCAGCGCGGCATGCGCCGGCAGCTTGCCCGGAGCGATGTGACGGTCGGTCAGTACCAGCAGCACCTTGCCGGCACGCACTGCTTCCTCGGCCTGGTCGGCCATGTTGCGCACGGCGGCTTCCAGGCCCAGCGACTCGTCGTAGTTCATGTCGATGACATGACGGTCAAAGCCCGGGCGATCCAGGTTCATCAGCGCGCGCCACTTGGCCGGCGAAATCACCGGGCTGCTGAGGATCACGCGGGTAGCGTGCTCCGGCGACTCGCTGAAGATGTTGCGCTCGGCGCCCAGGCAGATTTCCAGGGACATGACGATCGCTTCGCGCAGCGGATCGATCGGCGGGTTGGTGACCTGCGCGAACTGCTGGCGGAAATAATCGTAGGGCGAGCGCACGCGCTGGCTGAGTACGGCCATCGGCGTATCATCGCCCATGGAGCCGACCGCTTCCTGGCCCTGCTCACCGAGCGGGCGCAGCACCTGGTCACGCTCCTCGAAGGTGACCTGGAACATCTTCATGTATTGCTTGAGCTGATCCGGGTCGTAGAAGGCCGAACCGTGGTCGCGGTCTTCCAGCGTCGCCTTGATGCGCTGGGCATGCTTGCGCAGCCACAGTTTGTAGGGGTGGCGCGACTTCAGGCGGCTGTCGATGGACTCGGTGTCCAGCACCTGGCCGGTCTCGGTGTCGACGGCGAGGATCTGCCCCGGGCCGACACGCCCCTTGGCGATGACGTCCTCGGGCTGGTAGTCCCACACGCCGATTTCCGACGCCAGGGTGATGTAGCCGTTCTTGGTGGTAACCCAGCGCGCCGGGCGCAGACCGTTACGGTCGAGCAGGCACACGGCATGGCGACCATCGGTCAGCACCACGCCGGCCGGACCATCCCAGGGCTCCATGTGCATGGAGTTGTATTCGTAGAACGCGCGCAGGTCGGCGTCCATGGTCTCGACGTTCTGCCAGGCCGGCGGAATGATCATGCGCAGGCCGCGGAACAGATCGATGCCGCCGGTGACCATCAGCTCGAGCATATTGTCCATGCTCGAGGAGTCGGAGCCGACGCGGTTGACCAGCGGGCCCAGCTCGTCGAGATCAGGAATCAGCTCGTTGGCGAACTTGGTGCGACGAGCCTGCGCCCAGTTGCGGTTGCCGGTGATGGTGTTGATCTCGCCGTTGTGCGCGAGATAACGGAAAGGCTGCGCCAGCGGCCACTTCGGCAGAGTGTTGGTGGAGAAGCGCTGGTGGAAAACCGCAATGGCGGTCTGCAGGCGCTCGTCACCCAGATCCGGGTAGAACTGCTGCAGGTCCGCCGGCATCATCAGGCCTTTGTAGATGATGGTCTTGTGCGAGAAGCTGCAGATGTAGTGATCGCTGTCGTCGGCATTGGCCACCGAGGAACGACGGCGAGCACTGAACAGCTTGATGGCAAATTCCTGGTCGGATAGACCTTCGCCGCCGATGAACACCTGCTCGATCTGCGGCAGACGCTCCAGCGCCAGCCTACCGAGCACGCTGGTGTCGATCGGCACCTTGCGCCAGCCCACCAGTTGCAGGCCGGCGGCGAGGATTTCGCGGTTCATGTTCTCGCGCGCGGCTTCGGCCTTGGCCGAATCCTGATTGAAGAACACCATGCCCACGGCATATTGCCCAGGCAGTTCGACGCCGAATTGCTCCTGGGCGATGGCGCGCAGGAATTGATCGGGTTTCTGGATCAGCAGGCCACAGCCATCACCGGTCTTGCCGTCGGCGTTAATACCGCCGCGGTGAGTCATGCAGGTGAGGGCCTCAATAGCGGTATTAAGCAGGTGATGACTAGGCTCACCTTGCATATGGGCGATCAAGCCGAAGCCGCAGTTATCCTTGAACTCATCAGGACGGTACAAACCTGCTTTCATAGGGGAAACTCTCACCAGGCTGCCTAGACCTCAGGCAAATTACTTTCTAATTCAATTACTTAAACCCGAAAAGCGGGCACGGGCCAGCTTTGCATAGGCAAAAGGGAGGTCATTGTACATATCCACCCATGGCGTCACAAATTTTCGTGACGAGGGGGTGAATATTTATGTCGCAAAAACGAAGGATAAGACCGCAAGGTCGTGCTAACGACCAAGCAGTCATCTCGGGATAGAGCGCTTAGCGGCTCATTTCCTGCTGGATGCTACCGAGGGTGCGAGGCCAGGGCTTGCCCGCCTGCAGCTTGGCAGGCAGAGTTTTCACGGCTGCCTGAGCAGCATCGCGACTAGAGAAGCTACCATAGGTCAGCACGTACAGCGGCTGCCCCTGGTGGACCTTCTTGAAGTAACGGTATTCGCTGCCACCCTCACGCACCAACGCCTGAATATTAGCCTCCGAACGCGACCCGACCACCTGCAAGGCATAGCGGGACGCGGGCTGCTGCGAGTACCAGTTGGTCGCCGCCCCACCTGAGGCCACAGCCGGAGCCGGCGCGGGAGCAGGAGTCCCTGGCTTCGGCGTAACAGGCTCAGGCTGCTTGGCAGGTACAGGTGCAGGTGCAGGTGCAGGTGCAGGTGCAGGTGCAGCAGTGATTGGAGCCGAAGGCGGAGTGACTGTCGAGGGCTCAGGCGACGCTGGCGGCTCAAAGTTATCCAGCTCTTCACCCGCCGCCTCAGCCAGAGGCTGGCGAATAACGGCTTGCGATTCTCCCACAAGCGGCAATGGCAGCGGCTGACTGGCGCCTGCGAATTCAATGGCTGGCGCGCGACTTTCCGCAGCAGGCGCTTGCGCCGGCTCTTCAGCTTCTACAGGCGGCGTGGAGGACTGCAAAGGTAGCGACGTGTTGCTAGCCACCGGCGCCGGCGGGGCGGACTCGCGCCCCTGCATGAACCAGGCGGCGGCAACACCCACCAACACCACGGCCAGCGCCAACAGATGCTTCTTCGGCAGAGCAAAACCACCGCCCGCACCACGCCCGGCCGAGCGCTGCGCGAGCATCTGCTCAACCAGCAGTTCACGCGCCTCCTGATTGATTGCCCCAGGCCAACCCTGAGAACGGAGATGAATGTCCTCGATCTGCTCTTCGGTCAACAGATCGATACTCTGACCGGCCCCATCGAGCCGCTGCGCCAAATAGTCTCGCGTCTCTTCTTCGGCGTACGGCTGAAGCTCGATCGCGTGATAACACTCCTCGCCACCTGCCAGCGCCTCCAAGCGCGCCAACAGATCCTGCTCGGCAAACAGAAAGATGTGCGGGCGCCCCTCGGCATTACCTGCAGCGAGCGCCAAAACGCCTTTCAATGCCGCGTCATCCAGTTGATCAGCGTCGTCGACCAACAGATAGACCTCCTGCCCGGTCAACGCCAACTGCCCTACCTGCGCCAGAATCGAACGCACATCGGCCTGAGCAATGGACAACCCCTGAGCGACCTGGCGCAGAAGCGCCTCGCTACCGGTGACGCCCTGCGCGACGACAATGCTCTGTACCGCCTGCTTGTTGGTACTGGCCACCAATGCCTGACGTAGCAGCGTCTTACCACTACCTTCGGGACCAACCACTGCGAGCAACAGCTGGCTGTAACGTGCAAGGTGATGCAATTGCCCCAGCACTGGCTTGCGCTGCGCCGGGAAGAACTTGAAGCCAGGTACGCGTGGCGCAAAGGGGTCGTGACTGAACTGGTAATGCGCCAGGAAAGCTTCGTCAGCATGCAAACTGGTCATGGATCACTCTTCAAGAGTTGGACGACAGAGCCAGCGCTGCGTAATCGCTACGCAGCGTGGCGTCGAGAATTTCACGCGGGTAGTCGGCAGTCACTACAGCCTCACCCAATCGCTTGAGCAACACGAGACGCAGCTGACCATCGAGCACCTTCTTGTCCACTGCCATATGCTCGAGGAACTGCGCAGGCGTCATATCCTGCGGCGGCACCACCGGCAGCCCGGCAGCCTGCAACAGACGTACACCTCGGTCTCGATCCGCCGCCGACAGCCAGCCCAGGCGATAGGACATTTCCAGCGCCATCACCGTTCCAGCGGCAACGGCCTCGCCGTGCAGCCACACGCCATACCCCTGCTCGGTCTCGATGGCATGCCCAAAGGTGTGGCCGAGATTGAGAGTGGCACGCACTCCCGACTCACGCTCGTCCGCAGCGACGACACGCGCCTTGGCCGCACAGGATCGCTCGATAGCTTCGGTAAGCGCCTGCTGATCAAGCGCACGCAAGGCCGGCATATTCTGCTCCAGCCATACCAGGAAGGGCTCATCGCAGATCAGGCCATACTTGATGACCTCGGCAAGGCCAGCCGACAATTCGCGAACGGGCAAAGTGTTCAGACTGCTTGTATCGATCAGAACGGCCTTGGGCTGATAGAAGGCACCCACCATGTTCTTGCCCAGTGGATGATTGATGCCTGTCTTGCCACCCACCGACGAATCGACCTGAGATAGCAGGGTCGTCGGGACCTGGATGAAATCGACACCTCGCTGATAACAGGCCGCAGCAAAGCCCGCCATATCACCGATCACACCGCCGCCAAGTGCCACTACAGTGGTGCGGCGATCATGTCGAGCGCTCAGCAGACCATCGAAGATCAGTTGCAAGGTTTCCCAGTTCTTGAACGCCTCACCATCGGGCAGCACCACGGAGGTGACGCTGTAGCCCTCGAGCACCTGCAGCAGTGTTTGCAGATACAGCGGCGCGACGGTGTCATTGGTCACGATCGCCACCTGCCGACCAGCTATGTGCTGCACGAGCAGTTCAGGGCGGGACAGCAGCCCCTGACCGATATAAATGGGATAGCTGCGTTCAGCGAGATCGACGTGAAGAGTCTGCATGAGGCCCCCAGGATAAAAAGGCCACTAGGATAGCGCAGTTCGCCCCGCGCTTTAACGGGGCGACAAGGCTTCCAGACGCGACAGAATTTCCTGAACCACCATACGCGGCGGACGCTCGTCCGTCTCGATGATGATATCGGCGACCTCTCGATACAAAGGATCACGCATGGCCATCAGATCCCTGAGCACCTGAGCCGGGTTGGCCGTGCGCAACAACGGACGATTACGGTCACGCGACGTGCGGTCGATCTGCTGCTCCACCGAAGTGTGCAGGTAGACGACTCGGCCACCAGCATGCAGCGCTTGGCGATTCTCCGGACGCATAACCGCCCCGCCACCAGTGGCCAGCACAAGGCCGTCCTGCATCGAGAGCTCGGCGATCACCGCCCGCTCCCGCTCACGAAAGCCCTGCTCACCCTCGACATCGAAGATCCAGGGTATATCGGCACCGGTGCGCTGCTCGATCTCCTTGTCGGAGTCCTTGAAAGACAAACGCAGTTCTTTGGCAAGCAAACGCCCGATGGTGCTCTTTCCAGCTCCCATCGGGCCCACGAGGATTACATTCCGCACTTAGGTCATCGGTTCACAGCAATGGCTTGGTTGTTCATGATGCGCGGAGTGAGGAAAACCAGCAACTCAGTCTTGTTATCGCGAACAATGTCACGACGGAAAAGGCGCCCAAGATAGGGCATGTCGCCCAAGAACGGAACCTTCTCAACAGCCTTGGTCTGGGTATTCTCGAAAACGCCACCGATGACGATTGTTTCACCATCAGAAACCAAAACCTTAGCGTTGACCTCATTTTTGTTGATCGGCGGAACACCGTTGATAGCTCGCGGGAAGTCAGGCGCGTCCTTGGTAACTTTCACTTCCATGATAATTCGATTGTCTGGAGTGATCTGAGGTGTGACCTCAAGAGATAGTGCCGCTTCTTTGAACGACGTAGTGGTAGCGCCACTGGAGCTGGCTTCTTGATACGGGACCTCCTGCCCCTTGAGAATCTTTGCGGTTTCTTTATCTGCAGTAACTACCTTGGGCTGAGAGACGATTTCACCATTGCCTGAACTTTCCATAGCCGAAAGCTGCAGATCCAGAACAAGATTGTCTGTCAGGAAGCCAATACCAATACCTGAAGTGCTGCCTGCAACCCCCATATCAACGAAAGGCACGGGAGCAACACCATCCTCCAGCGTGAAATCTCCTACGGTGTCAGAGCCGGGCAAGAAGGCCTGCCCATCATCAAAGGAGGTTGCACCGTCCTTACCGTAAAGACTCCAGTTGCCCCGACGACTCGCGCCCCCCCAGCGCACCCCCAACGCCTTGTCGTAATTCACATTCGCCTCAACGATGCGGGCCTCGATCATCACCTGGCGCACAGGAATGTCCAACTGAGCGATGATGCGGCGCAGCTCATCCAGACGCTCCTGAGTCTGATAGGCAATGATACTGTTGGTGCGATCATCGACGGTTACAGAGCCACGCACATCAGCCGAACCATCGGCACTGGTGACCGACTGGAACAGCTTGGCCATATCGGCCGCCTTGGCGTAGTTCACCTGAATCAGCTCACGACGCAGCGGGGCGAGTTCGGCGATCTGCTTCTGCGACTCCAGCTCCTGCCGCTCACGAGCGGCAATCTCGTCCGCCGGCGCCACCAGCAAAACATTGCCAACCTGACGCTTGTCGAGCCCCTTGGTCTTCAGCACCAGGTCCAACGCCTGATCCCATGGCACGTTCTGCAAACGCAGAGTGATATTGCCGGCGACAGTATCGCTTGCAACCAGGTTCAGATCGGTGAAGTCCGCAATCAGCTGCAGCACCGAACGCACGTCGATATCCTGAAAGTTGAGCGACAATTTCTCACCGGTATAAGCAAAGCGCTCAGCCTTGCGGCGTTCGACGTCATCCTGAGTGAGAGGTTTGACACTCAACGTCAGCTTGTTCTCGGTCTGATAAGCCAGGTAATCATACAAACCGACCGGTTCAATCACGACACTGGTTTTGTCTGCGCTACCCGTGGCACTAACGAACTGCACCGGCGTCGCGAAATCCTTCACATCCAGGCGCACACGCAAAGACTCAGGCAGCTCAGTCTTGGCAAAGTCCAGACGAATCTTCCCACCCTGCTCCTGGATATCAGGGCTGACCGATGCATCGGAAAGGGTAATGACGATATTACCCTCACCCTGCTCCCCACGCTGAAAGTCGATATTGCTGATTGCTTTCGGTTGCGGCCCATAGGTTTTCTTGGGCGGAACAGCCGTTACCGAAGCAGGCGCCGAGGCAGAGGGCCGCGACGCGACGGCAGAAGAATCACCAACCAGAACATACAGATCATTACCCTCAACTCGAGTGCTGTATGGCGCCAGACTGGTGAGATTGACAATCAGACGGGTACGGTCCTTGGCCTCGACAATGGTAACGCTACGCGCATTACCGACACCCAGTTCACGATTCTTGGAGCCGAGTTTGTTCGACACGCCCGGCAGATCCAAAGCGATACGCGCAGGCTGCTCGATGGTATAGCCGCGAGGAGCCGTTACCGGCTCATCGAAGGAAAGCTTCAGCTCAACTCGATCACCAGGCAAGCTGGCGACATTCAAATCCTGAAGATTGGCCGCCAATACCGCGGGCGACAGCAGCGCCGCCAGCAGAGCGACGCTAAGACGCGAAAGAGAGCTGTTCATTTTCGTATCCCGTGTGGCAGACAGATTATTTATATTCATTTCTCACCCCGCCCCGTCAGGAGCGCTCCTTCAAGGAAAGGCTGCGTGGTCGCTCAAGCCAGCCACCTTCGCCATCTGGAACAATTTCCATAACATCGATCTTGGAATCATCGATCACGAGAATCTTGCCGTGGTTACGCCCAAGAAAGTCGCCTACTTTTACACGATGAACACCACCCGCACCGTTAACCAGAGCGAATAACTGGCGATCATTTCTCAGCGTGCCAACCATCTCGAATGTTTCGATATTGAACCCTTCGAGGAATTGCTTGACACGGCTTTCATCAGGCTTGATCTCTGGCGCCCCCTTTTGTCGGGTCACGACATCAATTTTAACCGGGGGCTGAAAAGGGCTACGTAGAGACGCAGCACGATAGGTGAAGCTTTCATACGGCTGAAATGTCGGCAGCGGCTCAATAGCACCTTTAGGCTTTGCGCGCACTTCATCCATATAGATACGCAAATCGGAAAAATCACCACCGACGCCGCACCCTGTCAGAAGACAGAACCCCACCACCAGAACAAAACGAGAGAAACTCATTATTGAGCCCCCTTATCATTGTAGCGATAGGTCTTGGCCATAATCTGCATGCTCAGGCGACTGGAGTTTCCAGCACTGGCTGGCGCCAACTGAAAATCATGCAAGGTAACGATACGCGGCAGACTGGCAACGCCGCTTACGAAAGTTGCAAGGTCGTGATAACCACCGGTGACTTTAATCTGAATCGGCAATTCGATATAGAACTGCTGAGCCACTTCTGGCAACAGCTTGATCTCTTCGAACTCCAAGCCACTGCCCAAACCGGTACGGGTAATATCCTCCAGCAACCCTGGAACCTCGGTATCGCTTGGCAGCTGTCGCAGAAGAGCGCCAAAGGACACCTCCATCTCCTGCATCTGCTCTTTGTAGGCCTCAAGATTCGCCGCCTGAAAGGCTTTGCTGGAGAACTGCTCCTTCAGCGTCACCTCTTCTCGCTGACGCTGCTCGAGCATGCTTTGCAGATCCTTGAGGTGAAAGTTGTAGCCCAACGCCAGAACGATAATAAGCAGTAGCAGGCCCGCAATGAATTTGACCGCACCAGGCCAAGACCCAACATTGTTCAAATCAAGATCATTGATATCAATGCTGCGCAGGCTGTCCAAGGAATCTTTAATACTCATTGCACCGCCTCCGCTTTTTCTTGATCAGGCTGTGTCTGCTGCACCGTCAACTGAAATACATTCGCCTGATCCAAAGCCCCCGCAGTAACGGCTTTGACCTCAGTCAGATTGGGAGCGGTTAACCACTCAGAACCATCCAAGTTACGCATCAGATTCGAGACGCGATTATTCGATTCAGCCGCACCAATAATGGCAATGCTCTTACCCGCCATTTTCACATTGGTGAAATACACACCGTCCGGCAGCGTTCTCACCAACTGGTCGAACACACGACCGATAATTGGCCGGTTACCCTGCAAGTCTTGAATGATCTTCATGCGTTCCAACAATTGCTGGCGACGCGTTCTCAACTCACTGATTTCCTTGATACGCGCATCGAGAACTGCGATCTCCTTCTTGATGAAGTCATTTCGCGCATTCTGGTTACTGATTGCCGCACTGAGAAATTGATCCCCCAGAAACACCAAACCAGCAGCAACAACGAGGACACCGACAAGGCTTACCAGAAATCGCTGCTTGCGCTCCTCGCGCAGCTGTTCACGCCAGGGAAGTAGGTTAATCCGCGCCATCAGTCGAAACTCCTCATCGCCAGACCACAGGCAATCATCAGTGCCGGCGCATCACTGGCCAGCGCACCGGCGTTGACCTTGCTGCTCAGCGCCATATCGGCAAAGGGATTGGCCACTAGCGTCTGCGTACCGATCTTCTGCTGGATCAGCCGATCGAGATCAGGAATGGACGCGGTACCGCCGGCCAGGAGGATGTAGTCGACATCATTGAATTGCCCGGCGGCGAAGAAGAACTGCAGCGAACGCGAAACCTGCTGAACGACAGCCTCTTTGAACGGTTGCAAAACCTCACTGTCGTAGTCATCTGGAAGACCACCTTGCTTCTTGGCAAGACCAGCTTCCTCGACCGACAGGCCGTAGCGGCGCTGGATTTCCTCGGTCAGTTGCTTGCCGCCGAAAAGCTGCTCGCGGGTATAGATGGTGCGGCCATTGTGCAGAACACTGAGCGTGGTCATCGTCGCGCCAATATCCACCACCGCGACGGTCAACTCATCGTGACCACCACCCAGCTGCGCCTCCAGCAGGCCGTAAGCGCGTTCGAGGGCATAGGCCTCGACATCGACCACTTTCGCGGTAAGTCCTGCGAGCGCGAGGGCTGCCTCGCGGACCTCCACGTTCTCCTTACGGCATGCAGCCAGCAGCACCTCTACCCGCTCGGGGTTACGCGGCGCCGGCCCCTGCACTTCGAAATCGATGGCGACTTCTTCCAGAGGGTAAGGAATGTATTGATCGGCCTCGATCTTCAGCTGGTTTTCCAAGTCGTCCTCGGAAAGACCCGCTTCCATTTCGATGGTCTTGGTGATGACAGCCGAACCCGCCACAGCAACCGCGGCCGTCTTGACGCCGCTCTTGGCCTTGGCCAATACGCGAGAGAGCGCCTGACCGACCCCCTCCAGCTCGGCGATGTTCTTCTCTACCACTGCATTAGGCGGAAGCGGCTCGACTGAATAAGCCTCTACCTTGTAGCGGCTTCCCGAGCGACTCAGTTCGAGGAGCTTGACCGAAGTCGAGCTGATATCGATCCCCAGCAGCGTATTCGCTTTCTTAGTGAAGAGCCCTAGCACGACCGTTTTCCTATTGGCATCCGCGACTTACGGACTATTTATGTTTTTCCACATTAAATATCAGTCTTGACAGAAGCGCAAATGGCTCCCCGGGAAAAAAAACGCTTATAATGTGATCAGCTTTTCCCTTTTAGCCTCGGCTCCTGCTTAACTCATTCTTTTACTTGGAATTCCGAACATTTTGATACGCCTGCTGAAGTTCATCTGGTGGTCTTGCGTTGCCGTTTTTTGTGGGCTGTTGCTCAGTTTCAGCGGCGCGTTTCTTTATCTTAGCCCGACCCTTCCTTCCGTCGAGTCGCTGCGCCAGGTACAGCTGCAGATTCCTCTGCGCGTCTACAGCAGCGACGCCAAGCTGATCGCCGAGTTCGGCGAGATGCGGCGTTCGCCCATTCGCTTCGACGAAATCCCCAAGGAATTCATCAGCGCTCTGCTGGCTGCCGAAGACGATAATTTCGCCAATCATTATGGCGTCGATGTGACCAGCCTGATGCGCGCTGCCACGCAATTATTGAAAAGTGGCCAGATTCAGAGCGGTGGCAGCACCATCACCATGCAGGTAGCGAAGAACTTCTTCCTCACCAGCGAGCGCAGTTTCTCGCGCAAGGCCACCGAAATTCTTCTGGCCTTGCAGATTGAGCGCGAGCTGAGCAAGGACGAGATCCTCGAGCTCTACGTCAACAAGATCTACCTCGGCCACCGCGCCTACGGCATCGAAGCTGCCGCACAGGTGTACTACGGCAAATCGATCCGTGACCTGAACCTGGCACAGATGGCCATGATCGCCGGCCTGCCGAAAGCTCCCTCGCGCTACAACCCGCTGGTCAACCCGACCCGCGCCAAAGAGCGCCGCGACTGGATTCTCGGCCGCCTGTATCGCCTGGGCCGTATCGATCAGGCCAGCTACGAGGAAGCGCTTGCCGAGGTAGTCGATGCGCGTTATCACGTTCCCACACCAGAATTGAGCGCTCCTTATATAGCCGAGATGGCACGTGCGGAAATGGTCGGACGCTATGGCAGCGAGGCTTATACCGAGGGCTTCAATGTCACCACCACCGTGCCTAGTCATTTGCAGGAAGTGGCCAACACCGCCCTGCGTGACGGACTGATCGCCTATGACCAGCGTCACGGCTATCGCGGTCCTGAGAGTCGCCTGCCGGGCATGACCCGCGAAACCTGGCTGGCCGAGCTGGCCAAGTTCCGCAGCATCGGCGGCCTGGAGCCAGCAGTGGTTACCCAGGTCGAGAAAAGCGGCATTCTGGTACTGACCCGTAACGGCGAAGAACAAGCAGTGTCGTGGGACAGCATGAAATGGGCACGTCCTTTCCTCAACACCAACAGCCTCGGACCGCGGCCGCAGCAACCTGGCGATGTCACCCAGGTCGGCGATATAGTTCGCGTGCAGCGCCAGGAGGATGGCAGCCTGCGTTTCACCCAAGTCCCCGCAGCGCAGAGCGCGTTGGTTTCCCTCGACCCATACAGCGGCGCCATTCAGTCACTGGTCGGTGGGTTCTCATTCGATCAGAGCAACTACAACCGGGCCGTGCAGGCCAAGCGCCAGCCGGGCTCGAGCTTCAAGCCCTTCATCTATAGCGCGGCTCTCGATAGCGGCTACACCGCAGCGACGCTGGTCAACGATGCGCCGATCATCCTCTCCGACGACTACCTGTCGCAGAAGTGGCGCCCGAAGAACGACAACAACACCTTCCTCGGCCCGATTCGCATGCGTGAAGCGTTGTACAAGTCGCGCAACCTGGTTTCCATCCGCCTGCTGCAGGACATGGGCATCGACCGTAGCTTGCGCTATATCGAGCGCTTCGGCTTCGCCCCGCAGGATCTGCCGCGCAACCTGTCACTGGCACTCGGCACTGCCAGCCTGACCCCCATGGAAATCGCTGAGGGCTGGGCCGCCTTCGCCAATGGCGGTTACAAGATCGAGCCGTACCTGATCGAACGCATCGATGACCGCAACGGCAAGCCGCTGTTCCGCGCCAACCCGGCCCGCGTGCCAGGCAGCGCACCGACCGAGGAGAACGCCAACCTCACCGTCAACGCAACTGATGAGTTGCCGCTGGAGGAGCCCAAGGTCGCCGAACAGATCATCGACGAGCGCACCGCCTACATCATGACCAGCATGCTGCAGGACGTGATCAAGCGCGGTACCGGCCGCCGTGCTCTCGCCCTTGGCCGCAATGACCTGGCAGGCAAGACCGGCACCACCAACGAGTCCAAGGACAGCTGGTTCTCTGGCTACAACGCCGATTACGTAACCACCGTCTGGGCCGGCTTCGACCAGCCGGAGAGCCTGGGCCGCCATGAGTACGGCGGCACTGTCGCGCTGCCGATCTGGATGAACTACATGGGCACAGTACTCAAGGATCGACCCAACCATCTGCCCAAGGAACCCAAGGGGCTGCTGACGCTGCGCGTCGACCCGATCAGTGGCCGCGCCGCTGCACCCGGTACGCCGGACGCCTATTTCGAACTGTTCAAGAGCGAAGACTCGCCCCCTCCGATGAGCGAATTCGAACCTGGCATGGGTGTTCCTGGCAGCCCGCTACCGGCCGACGAGATGGCGCCGATCGACTTGTTCTAGGATAAGGCTCAGGCGGCTGCAATCGTTGCCTTGAGCCGAATCACAGACAATAAAAAACCCGCAGAAGCGGGTTTTTTATTGCTCGGCTGATCAGCCGTTGAACACTTCATCCACCGATTTCAGCGGATAGTGCTTCGGATAGGGCAGAGTCGCCACGCCGGATTCGATGGCAGCCTTGGCCACTGCATCGCAAACCACGGTGATCAGACGCTGATCCATGGGCTTCGGAATGATGTACTCGCGACCGAACGACAGCTCGATACCGCCGTAGGCGTCGCAGACTTCCTGCGGTACCGGCAGCTTGGCCAGGTCACGCAGCGCCAGCGCTGCGGCGATCTTCATCTCTTCGTTGATACGGGTGGCACGCACGTCCAGAGCACCGCGGAAGATGAAGGGGAAACCCAGCACATTGTTGACCTGGTTCGGGTAGTCGGAACGACCGGTGGCCATGATCACGTCGTTGCGCGTCTCGTGCGCCAGCTCCGGCTTGATTTCCGGATCCGGGTTGGAGCAGGCGAAGACGATCGGGTTGGCCGCCATGCGCTGAAGATCTTCCGGGCTCAGCAGGTTGGCGCCGGACAGGCCGACGAACACATCCGCGCCGTCTAGCGCATCGGACAGGGTGCGACGATCGGTCTCGTGGGCGAACACCGCCTTGTACTGGTTCAGATCATCGCGGCCAGCGTGAATCACGCCCTTGCGATCGATCATGAAGATGTTCTCGACCTTGGCCCCCATGCTCACCAGCAGCTTCATGCAGGAGATGGCGGCAGCACCGGCACCCAGGCAGACGATCTTCGCCTCTTCCAGGGTCTTGCCGGCGATTTCCAGGGCGTTGAGCATGCCGGCAGCGGTGACGATCGCAGTGCCGTGCTGGTCATCGTGGAATACCGGAATGTCGCACTGCTCGATCAGCGCGCGCTCGATCTCGAAGCACTCGGGGGCCTTGATATCTTCCAAGTTGATGCCGCCGAAGGTGATGGAGATACGCTTGACGGTGTCGATGAAGGCCTGCGGGCTTTCCGAATCGACTTCGATATCGAACACATCGATACCGGCGAAACGCTTGAACAGCACGCCTTTACCTTCCATCACCGGCTTGGAGGCCAGCGGGCCGAGGTTACCCAGGCCGAGGATGGCGGTGCCATCGGAAATAACGGCTACCAGGTTGCCTTTACCGGTGTAACGGTAGGCCAGCTCGGCATCACGAGCGATTTCGCGAACCGGCTCAGCGACACCCGGACTGTAGGCCAGCGACAGGTCGCGGGCAGTAGCAGTGGCTTTGGTCAACTCGACGCTCAGCTTACCGGGGCGGGGCTGGGCGTGATATTCGAGAGCGGCAGTTTTTAGATCTGACATAGTGGCATTTCCGCTTTTGTTGGCTGTTGAACGGGCAGGCGGCCGAGGATACGCAAGTTGTATACACCTGCACAAGACCGTTCGGTCGCGATTGAAGCGCCGCGCTAGCGCAGCGTTTTCAACCACTCGCCAGGCCGCGGCTCACCGCTTGGGTAGAGCCCGTTGAGCAGACGCAACTGCGCCTCGCCATCGACTGGCAGCGGCGAATTCTTGGCCAAAGCGGAGATACTCTGCCCTGCCTTCGCCCTTACCAGGTGCAGGCGCACTGGCTCGGCCAGCTTGCGTTCGGCCGCCTTGAGCGGCCGGTAACTGCGGATAACCTCAAGGAAACGTTGATCCTCGGTTTCCAGCGAGGCACGTCCTTTCACCGCTGCCACGAAAAGGTAAGCGTTGTCGCCGCGATAGATTACCGCCACGCGACGCGCCGACTGCCCCTGCAACACCGCCGTATAGCCCTGCAACGCACCAAGGCGCAGCTCCTCGCCGGCCACCAGACGCTGGTTGCCGACGCGCTGGCGCAGAAATTCGGCGGGCGACAGACGCTTGTCCGCCGTCTCCAGGGTCATGGCGATGAAAGCCTGCTCATCCGGGGTGTGGCCGATCAGCACATCGGGGCGATTGACCAGTTGCCAGCCCTGCGGGTAGGTCAGGGTGAAGTCCAGCTCGCCGTGATAGAAATTGCGCCCACGGCGAATACCGCTGGCGGCCGAATCGCCGAACACCAGGCCGTCGAGCATCTGCAGGAAATTGTCGCGGCCCACTTCCTGATTGCCGCCCACCAGCGCACGCGCAGGACCGATCACCTCCTGCAGACGACGATCATTGTCCGGGTGGGTGTCGAACAAACCGTGGTAGCCACCCGCCGCGGGCGCTTCGCCGCGCTTGGCTGCCTGCTCGCGGGCGAAATCTTCCTGCGCCTTGAGCACCTTGACCACTTCGATCATCGCCTGCGGATCGTAGCCACCACGCGCCAGGTATTGCGCGCCCAGACCATCGGCCTCCAACTCCATGTCGCGCCCGTAGCCGCGCACGAAAGCATTGCCCATGGCACTGGTCAGATCCCCTACCGCCCCGACACCGGTACCGATGGCCGCAGCCTGCCCGAGCAAGCCCCAGGCCGTGGACTGACTTTGCTGGCGCACACTATGGCGGGCCGTGACGTGACCGACTTCGTGACCCAGTACAGCCGCCAGTTCCGCCTCGGAATTCAGATAAGCGAGCAGGCCACGATGGATATAGATGTAGCCCCCCGGCAAGGCGAAGGCGTTGACGTCCGGGCTGTCCACCAGGGTGAAAACGTAGTTGAGCTGATTGCGATGGCTGCTGCGTGCTACCCGCTCGCCGACGCGCTGAATATAAGCCTGCAGTTTGGCGTCCTCATAGCGCGGGTATTGCTTGAGGATTTCCTGGTTGTAGCGCGCCCCGAGCTCCAGCTCCTGGCGCTCACTCATCATCACGAAGTCGTTGCGACCCGTGGCAGGATTGACCGCGCAACCTGCCAGCCAGCTGCAGATCAGGCACAACATCAATGCACGCATCATGGCAACACCTCCAGCATCGCCGAATGAGTAAGCGGCAACATCCAGCGCGCCTGCCCGGACTTCAAGCCACCGCGACTCTGGCGATCGATGACCCAGCCCCGCGCCTCCACCCGTCGCCCTTCGAGCCGCTGCAACGCGCGCACGTCGAACTCGCCGAGCAGCTCTGGCGCCACGCGCAATACCCGACCACCATCGAGATCGAGCCAGAGGCCACCGCGATTGCGTTGCACGCCTGCAACCCGCCCGCTGAGCAAGGCGAAGCCGCCACTTTTTAGTTGGCCAGCCGTCTTCACTTGCTCGGTGCGCCACACACCCAGACGCTGACGCCGTGCCTGGCGCTCCGCCTCTGCCTGACAACTCACGAGTGCGCTATTGGGCGCCACGGCGACCATGAACCCAAGGCCTTCACCCAGCAGCTGCGCTTCCAGATTACGCCCCTGACGGTCGTAAAGATGGGCCAGGGTACGACCGTAACGGTCCTTGCGCTGCTCACCGTAGAGCAGGCCGACCCCCCCATCGCTGGCATCGACCAGTGCCTGCAGGCGGCGCTTGGACTGCACGGCGAAGGGCTCCTCACTACGGCCCTTGCGCCCCAGCTCAGGCGCGTTGATGCCGATCAGGCGAATGCTGCGCCCATCGGCCAGGCGCACGGTGTCGCCATCGACCACCTGGCGCACCGCAACCTGAGCCAGATCTGCGCGTAACGGACAGAAGGCCTGAGCCAGATCGACGCAAAGCAGAGAAACGAAAAAGGCGCCCACCAGGGACGCCTTTTTCAGTATCACCACGGAGTGGCGCATGCCAGATTCCGTTTTCGTTCGGTCGCTTACTTGGCGCCGAATACGCCGAAGCGCTGCTTGAAGCGATCGATACGGCCGCCGGTGTCCAGCACTTTCTGCTTACCGGTGTAGAACGGGTGGCACTCGGAGCAAACGTCGAGGCTCAGGTTCTTGCCCAGGGTGGAGCGGGTCTTGATCACGTTACCGCAGGAGCAGGTAGCGTCGATTTCGACGTAGTTCGGATGGATATCGGCTTTCATCGTGCTTTCCTCGGGGTAGTCGTGCCGCCACCCGACCAATGTCAGGCACCGCACAGAAATAGGCCGCGTATCTTACCAGAGACGCACACCGATGCAAGCCACGCAAGGCGCCGGTCGTCGCGTGTTAAGATCGCCGGCCTGTCAAAGGAGCTTCTGGCTTGCCCAACCTGATCCTGCGCCTCGCCCTGCCCTCGCCGCTGCGCCGCCTGTTCGACTACCTCGCCCCCGCCGGCGTGTCGCGCAGCGCCTTGCAGCCAGGCGCACGCCTGCGCGTGCCCTTCGGCCGGCGCGAGATGATCGGCGTGCTGGTGGAAGTCGACAACCAGAGCGACGTCCCGACGGACAAGCTCAAGCCCGCCCTGGAATTGCTCGACGCCCGCCCACCGCTGCCGGCGTCGCTGTTCAAGCTGTGCCTGTGGACGGCGCAGTACTACCAGCACAGCCTCGGCGACACCCTGAGCTGGGCCTTGCCCGTGTTGCTACGCCAGGGCGAGCCGGCCGAAACCCGCCAGGAGCGTTACTGGCTGGCCAACAAAGGCGCCAGCGTCGACGACCCACGCCTGGCCCGCGCGCCACGCCAGCGCGACGCGCTCAAGGCACTGGCGCAACATCCGCATGGTGTCGCCCACAGCCTGCTCAGCCAGTTGCAACTCAACCGCGACAGCCTGCAATTGCTGCATGAGAAGGGGCTTGTCCGGGTCGAGGTGCGCCGCACCCAGACGCATGCCAAGCCGGCGCACTGGCTGGCACAACCGGAACTGCCACTGAACGCCGAGCAGCGCGCTGCGGTGAATGCCGTGGCGTCAGGCTGGGACCAGTTCAATGCCTTTCTACTGGCTGGCGTCACCGGCAGCGGCAAAACCGAGGTTTACCTGCAACTGATCCACCAATGCCTGGAGGCCGGCAAGCAGGCGCTGGTGCTGATCCCCGAGATCAACCTCGGGCCGCAGACCTTCGACCGTTTCGCCCGCCGCTTCAACGCGCGCATCGCTCTGCTGCATTCGGCGGTGAACGACCGCGAGCGCCTCGACGCTTGGTTGGCGGCACGCGATGGCGAGGCCGACATCATCATCGGCACCCGCTCGGCGCTGTTCACGCCGATGAAGAACCCGGGGCTGATCATCGTCGACGAAGAACACGACGCCTCCTATAAACAGCAGGAAGGTCTGCGCTACCACGCCCGCGACCTGGCGCTGGTGCGCGCCCGCCAGGAAGACGTGCCCATCGTCCTCGGCTCGGCCACACCCTCGCTGGAAAGCCTGCACAACGCCTACACCGGCCGCTATGCCCTGCTCAAGCTGACACAGCGCGCCGGCGGCGCCAGCCAGCCGCGCTTTCTGCGCCTGGATGTGAAGAGCCGGCCACTGGACTCGGGCATCTCCGGGCCGATGCAGCAGGCCATCACCCAGACACTCGCCGCCGGCCAGCAGGTGCTGGTGTTTCTCAACCGCCGCGGCTTCGCCCCGACCCTGCTCTGCCACGACTGCGGCTGGCTGTCCGAATGCCCACGCTGCGACGCACGCATGACCGTGCACCAGCGCTACCAGGAACTGCGCTGCCATCACTGCGGCCACGTCGAGAAGCAGCCGAGCAATTGTCCAAAATGCCAACACGTCGACCTGCGCCCGGTCGGCGCCGGCACCGAACGCGCCGAAGAGCGCCTGGCGCTGCTGTTTCCCGACTACCCGGTGCTGCGCGTCGACCGCGACAGTACCTCGCGCAAGGGCGCCATGGATCGCCTGTTCGCCACCATCAACAAGGGCGAGCCGTGCATCCTGGTCGGCACCCAGATGCTCGCCAAGGGTCACCACTTCCCGCGGGTGACGCTGGTGTCGATCCTCGACGCTGACGGCGGCCTGTTCTCCGCCGACTTTCGCGCCAGCGAGCGCATGGCGCAGCTGATCGTGCAGGTTGCCGGTCGCGCTGGCCGCGCCGAGGAACCCGGCAAGGTGATCATCCAGAGCCACCTGGCCGACCATCCGCTGCTGGTGCAACTGACCGAGCAAGGCTACTTCGCCTTCGCCGAACAGGCGCTGAGCGAACGCCGCAGTGCCGGTCTGCCACCATTCTGCCACTTGGCGTTGCTGCGCGCCGAAGCGCACAAGCCTGGCCAGGCCGAGAGTTTTCTCGATGAGGCCTGCAGCGAGGCCGAACATTTGCTGGGCGAACTAGGTCTGACCGGCATCGAACTGCTCGGACCGGTGCCCGCACCGATGGAACGCCGCGCCGGGCGCTTCCGCGCGCAGCTGCTGCTGCAGAGCAATGCCCGCGCGCCATTGCATCGCCTGCTCAACCACTGGCTGCATGCGCTGGAACAAATGCCCAGCGGCCGTGCGGTACGCTGGTCGCTGGATGTCGATCCGATCGACCTTTTCTGAACCGCATGCCGGCTTTTGTAGAAACGAGCACTCCGGCAGTGTGTAGGGTGGGCCGGGCGGCGTCCCGCTTCAGCCCACCAACAGCGGTTAGCGTTGGTGGGCTGAAGCCCACCCTACCCACTACCCACGGAAACGCGGCACGCTTTTCCTTGCCGCTTGTGGCTTGCAGCTTGCTGCTGCTCTTATAATGCGCAGTTTTCGATCAAAGCCCCAAGGCAACCCGAGCCGAACATGAAAGACAGCATTCGCCACCTGATCCAGCAAGCCCTCGACCGCCTGACCGCCGAAGGCGTGCTGCCTGCGGGCCTGACGCCGGCCATCCAGGTGGAGAACACCAAGGACAAGAGCCACGGCGACTTCGCCAGCAACATCGCCATGATGCTGGCCAAACCCGCCGGCATGAAGCCGCGCGACCTGGCCGAGAAGCTGATCGCTGCCCTGCCAGCCGACGAGCAGATCACCAAGGTGGAAATCGCCGGCCCCGGCTTCCTCAACTTCTTCCAGAACAGCGATGCCCTGGCTCAACGTCTGGAAGCCGCGCTGGCTGACGCCAAGCTCGGCGTACACAAGAACGGCCCGGCGCAACGCGTGGTGGTCGACCTGTCCGCACCCAACCTGGCCAAGGAAATGCACGTCGGCCACCTGCGCTCGACCATCATCGGCGACGGCGTGGCGCGTGTGCTGGAGTTCCTCGGCGACACGGTGATCCGCCAGAACCATGTCGGCGACTGGGGCACCCAGTTCGGCATGCTGCTGGCCTACATGCAGGAAAACCCGGCTGCCGCCGAAAGCGAGCTGGCAGACCTGGAAGGTTTCTACCGCGCCGCGAAGAAGCGCTTCGACGAATCCCCTGAGTTCGCCGACCGTGCCCGTGAGCTGGTGGTCCAGCTGCAGGCCGGCGACGCCGAGTGTCTGCGCTTGTGGCACCGTTTCAACGACATCTCCCTGTCGCACTGCCAGGCGCTGTATGACCGTCTCGGCGTCAAGCTCTCCATGGCCGACGTCAAGGGCGAGAGCGCCTACAACGACGACCTGCCGCAGGTGGTCGCCGATCTCGCCGCCAAAGGTCTGCTGACCGAAGACAACGGCGCGCAGTGCGTATTCATGGATGAGTTTAAGAATGCTGAAGGCAACCCGCTGCCGCTGATCGTGCAGAAGGCCGGCGGCGGCTACCTGTACGCCACCACCGACCTGGCTGCCACTCGCTACCGCGCCGGCACGCTCAAGGCCGACCGCGTGCTGTACTTCGTCGACCAGCGCCAGGCCCTGCACTTCCAGATGGTCTTCGCCTGCGCGCGCCTGGCCGGCTTCGTACCCGCCAGCATGGACCTGGAACACATGGGCTTCGGCACCATGAACGGTCCGGACGGCCGCCCGTTCAAGACTCGCGACGGCGGCACCGTGAAGCTGGTGCAACTGCTCGACGAGGCCGAGCAGCGCGCCTACAGCCTAGTCAAGGACAAGAACCCGGACCTGGCCGAAGACGAACTGCGTCAGATCGCCCGCGTGGTTGGCATCGCCTCGGTGAAATACGCCGACCTGTCCAAGCATCGCACCAGCGACTACAGCTTCAACTTCGACCTGATGCTCAGCTTCGAGGGCAACACCGCGCCCTACCTGCTGTATGCCTACACCCGCGTGGCCGGCGTGTTCCGCAAGCTGGGCAAGGGCGTGAACGAGATCGGCGGGCAGATCACCCTGGTTGCCGAGCAGGAGCAAGCCCTGGCCGCCAAGCTGGCACAATTCAACGAGCTGCTCGGCAACGTCGCTAACAAGGGCACGCCGCACATCCTTTGTGCCTACCTGTATGACCTCGCCGGCCTGTTCTCCAGCTTCTATGAGAACTGCCCGATCCTCAGCGCCGAGGATGAGGCCACCCGTGACAGCCGCCTGCGCCTGGCAGCCCTTACCGGCCGCACGCTCAAGCAGGGCCTGGAGCTGCTCGGCCTGGAAACTCTGGAGCGGATGTAAATGGCAGCGCGCAAGAAGCCGGCGCCGAAACGCGGCGCCAGTCGCTATCAGGCCCCAGCGAAGAAGCCGGTACCGGGCTGGATCTGGCTGGCCTGTGGCCTGGTGGTCGGCGGTTTCTTCATGTTCCTGTTCAGCCTCGAACCGGGCCGTGACGAGATCAAGCGCGACAAGGGCGAACAGGTGCGCAGCACCAAGCCCGAGCCGAAGCCGACGCAACCCGAGCCAGCCAGGCCCAAGTACGATTTCTACACCCTGCTGCCGGAGTCGGAAGTGATCCTGCCGCAGGCCCTGGAAGAAACGCCACCACCCGTGCCTGAGCAAAAGCCAGTCACCCCGGAAGAAGCCGCGAAGATCGACACCGCTCGCGCCGAAGCGGCCCTTAACGGCCAGGTGCCGCCGCCCCCGCCACCCGTCCTGGCCAGCGCCCCGATCACCACGCAGTTCTTCCTGCAGGCCGGCTCGTTCCGCAAACGCGATGACGCCGACGGCCTGCGCGCGCAGATCATCCTGCTCGGCCAGAACGTACGGGTGGAAACCGGCAAAGTGCGTGAGGAAACCTGGCACCGCGTACTGGTCGGTCCCTTCGCCAGCCGCGAGCAACTGGCCAGCGCGCAGAAGACCCTGGCAGCCGGCGGCTTCAGCAACCTGCTGTTACAGCAACGCCAGGTCCGCTGATCGCCGATTAACCCGCCGCTGGTTGAAAAGCTGCGGCGAGCACCCCATTTGAGTTTCCATCCGGGCAAGTTCGCCCCGCAGCGTGGAGATTCACCCTTGACCACCATCGTTTCAGTGCGCCGCCACGGCAAGGTCGTGATGGCAGGCGACGGCCAGGTTTCCCTCGGCAACACCGTCATGAAGGGCAACGCCAAGAAGGTGCGCCGCCTCTACCACGGCCAGGTGCTGGCCGGTTTCGCCGGTGCCACCGCCGACGCCTTCACCCTGTTCGAACGCTTCGAAGGGCAACTGGAAAAACACCAGGGCCATCTGGTGCGAGCCGCCGTCGAGCTGGCCAAGGACTGGCGTACCGACCGCAGCCTGAGCCGTCTGGAAGCCATGCTGGCAGTGGCCAACAAGGACGCCTCGCTGATCATCACCGGCAACGGCGACGTCGTCGAACCCGAGGAAGGCCTGATCGCCATGGGCTCCGGTGGCAACTTCGCCCAGGCCGCCGCGCGCGCCCTGCTGATGAAGACTGACCTGTCCGCCCTCGAGATAGCGCAGACTGCACTCGGCATCGCCGGCGACATCTGCGTCTTCACCAATCATCACCAGACCATCGAGGAACTGGACGCCCCCGAGTGAGGCCTATCTAAAAACTACCTGCGTTGTCATCGCCGCGTTGAAAACAGGCTCGGAATGCTCATTTACAACAGTAAACTCCGCTTCCTCGCCTGTTTCCGCCTTGCGCTGACTGCCTCGCCTACGTTTTTAGAGAGCCCCAAGCGTCCATTTTTTTCATAGATTCGATAGCGAGCCAAACTCAATGTCCATGACGCCCCGCGAGATCGTCCACGAACTCAACCGCCACATCATCGGCCAGGACGACGCCAAGCGCGCCGTGGCCATCGCCCTGCGCAACCGCTGGCGGCGCATGCAGCTGCCGGCCGAACTGCGCCAGGAAGTCACGCCGAAGAATATCCTGATGATCGGCCCCACCGGCGTCGGCAAGACCGAGATCGCCCGGCGTCTGGCCAAGCTGGCCAATGCGCCGTTCCTGAAAGTGGAAGCCACCAAGTTCACCGAGGTCGGTTATGTTGGCCGCGATGTCGAATCGATCATCCGCGATCTGGCCGATGCAGCGGTGAAGATGCTGCGTGAGCAGGAAATCACCAAGGTCCGCCATCGCGCAGAAGATGCCGCCGAGGAGCGCATCCTCGATGCCCTGCTGCCACCCGCGCGCCAGGGTTTCGGCGACGAACCGGTGCGCAGCGAGGATTCCAATACCCGTCAACTGTTCCGCAAGCGCCTGCGCGAAGGTCAGTTGAACGACAAGGAAATCGACATCGAAGTGGCCGACTCGCCCATGGGCGTAGAGATCATGACCCCACCGGGCATGGAAGAAATGACCAACCAGCTGCAGAACCTGTTCTCCAGCATGGGCAAGGGCAAGAAGAAGAGCCGCAAGCTCAAGGTCGCCGACGCACTGAAACTGGTGCGCGACGAGGAGGCCGCGCGCCTGGTCAACGAGGAAGAACTCAAGGCCCGAGCCCTGGAAGCCGTCGAGCAGCACGGCATCGTTTTCATCGACGAGATCGACAAGGTGGCCAAGCGCGGCAACACCGGCGGCGCCGATGTGTCGCGTGAAGGCGTGCAGCGCGACCTGCTGCCGCTGATCGAGGGCTGCACGGTCAACACCAAGCTGGGCATGGTCAAGACCGACCATATCCTGTTCATCGCCAGTGGTGCCTTCCACCTGAGCAAGCCCAGCGATCTGGTGCCCGAACTGCAGGGTCGCCTGCCGATCCGCGTCGAGCTCAAGGCGCTGAGCCCGCAGGACTTCGAGCGCATCCTCAGCGAGCCGCATGCCTCGCTCACTGAGCAGTACAGTGCACTGCTGCAGACCGAGGGTTTGAACATCGAATTCGCCGAGGACGGCATCAAGCGTCTGGCCGAGATCGCTTGGCAGGTCAACGAGAAGACCGAAAACATCGGCGCCCGTCGCCTGCACACCCTGCTCGAGCGCCTGCTGGAGGAGGTGTCCTTCAGTGCCGGCGACCTGGCAGGCCAGCAGAACGGCGAACCGATCCATATCGACGCGGCTTACGTCAACGGTCACCTCGGCGAGCTGGCACAGGACGAAGACCTGTCGCGCTATATTCTGTAAATCCAGAAGCACGATCTTAGAGCCAGTGGCCGGCGTCATTCTGTAGGAGCGGCTGGGCGGCATTCCGCTTCAGCCGCGAAATTCGCGGATAAATCCGCTCCTACAGGACGGTGCAATCACTCAACTGGGCGTTGTGCCTAAAAAGATCACGGAAATCAGCCATGCCCATCCCCAGCGCGATCAAACTGCACAAGGCCTCGAAAACCCTGGAACTGCGCTACGGCGAGCAGAGCTATTCGCTTAGCGCCGAGTTCCTCCGTGTGCACTCGCCCTCGGCCGAGGTGCAGGGGCATGGCAAGCCGATTCTGCAGACCGGCAAGCTCAACGTCGGCCTGGAGCGCATCGAACCGGCCGGCAACTATGCACTGAAACTGTGCTTCGACGACGGCCATGACAGCGGCCTGTTCACTTGGGACTATCTGCACGAGCTGGCCACCCGGCATGACCAGCTGTGGGCCGACTATCTGGCGCAGCTCAGCGCCGCCGGGAAATCCCGCGACCCCAGCGAATCGGTCGTACGTCTGATGCTCTGAGGCCTCAGGAAAACCCTTGCTGCAGAGCGTTCGGCGCATCCGCCAACGACCACGTTAACGACAGTTAGGGCGAGTTTTCTAATCTATCGCGGCATACTCCTGCGCCATCGAGCAGCTTGCTTAACTTCACAAACTCGGGTAACCAAGGAACTGGCAGGTTCCCTGCATTTGGCAGTGCCAGGTGCAACGAAATACGCGGACTCGATCCGCCCCCGGTAACCCGAGCAGTACCAGGCCCTGTGTCGCCGTGCGCCCTCGCAGGCCGGTATTCGTCTCAGGACAATGGAGCGTCGTAGATGAGTGATAAGAATAACGAAGACCTGAAACGCCAGGCCTCGGAAAACACCCTGGGACTCAACCCGGTGATTGGTATCCGCGGCAAGGATCTCCTGACCTCTGCCCGCATGGTGCTCTCCCAGGCACTCAAGCAACCCTTCCACAGCGCCAAGCACGTCGCCCATTTCGGCCTCGAACTGAAGAACGTCATGCTCGGCCAGTCCGCACTCAAGCCCGAAGACGGCGACCGTCGCTTCACCGATCCGGCCTGGAGCCAGAACCCGCTGTATCGCCGCTACCTGCAGACCTACCTGGCCTGGCGCAAGGAACTGCATGACTGGATCGAACACAGTTCACTGTCCGAGCAGGACGCCAGTCGCGGCCACTTCGTGATCAACCTGATGACCGAAGCCATGGCTCCATCCAACAGCATGGCCAACCCGGCCGCGGTCAAACGCTTCTTCGAAACCGGCGGCAAAAGCCTGCTCGATGGTCTCTCCCACCTGGCCAAGGACATGGTGCACAACGGCGGCATGCCCAGTCAGGTGAACATGGAGGCCTTCGAGGTCGGCAAGAACCTGGCCACCACCGACGGCGCCGTGGTGTTTCGCAACGACGTGCTGGAGCTGATTCAGTACAAGCCGATCACCGAGAGCGTGCACGAGCGCCCGCTGCTGGTGGTGCCGCCGCAGATCAACAAATTCTATGTATTCGACCTGTCGCCGGAGAAGAGCCTGGCGCGCTTCCTGTTGCGCAGCCAGGTACAGACCTTCGTGGTCAGCTGGCGCAACCCGACCAAGGCGCAGCGCGAATGGGGCCTGTCCACCTACATCGAGGCGCTCAAGGAAGCCATCGATGTGATCTGCGCCATCACCGGCAGCAAGGACGTCAACATGCTTGGCGCCTGCTCCGGCGGTCTGACCACTGCCTCGCTGCTCGGTCACTATGCAGCGCTTGGCCAGCAGAAGGTCAACGCCCTGACCCTGCTGGTCAGCGTGCTCGACACCCAGCTCGACACCCAGGTTGCCCTGTTCGCCGACGAGAAGACCCTGGAAGCCGCCAAGCGCCGCTCCTACCAGGCCGGCGTACTGGAGGGTAGCGACATGGCCAAGGTGTTCGCCTGGATGCGCCCCAACGACCTGATCTGGAACTACTGGGTCAACAACTACCTACTCGGCAATGAGCCGCCGGTGTTCGACATCCTTTATTGGAATAACGACACCACGCGTTTGCCGGCCGCGCTACACGGCGAGTTCATCGACATGTTCCAGACCAACCCACTGACCCGTCCGGGCGCGCTGGAAGTCTGCGGCACACCGATCGACCTCAAGCAGGTCACCTGTGATTTCTTCGTCGTCGCTGGCACCACCGACCATATCACCCCCTGGGATTCCTGCTACAAGTCGGCGCACCTGTTCGGCGGCAAGTGCGAGTTCGTGCTGTCCAACAGCGGCCATATCCAGAGCATCCTCAACCCGCCGGGCAATCCCAAGGCACGCTACATGACCAATAGCGAGATGCCGCTGGACCCGAAAGCCTGGCAGGAAAGCTCGACCAAGCACGCCGACTCCTGGTGGCTATATTGGCAGACGTGGCTGAGCGAACGCTCGGGCGAAACCAAGAATGCTCCACGGGCGCTGGGCAACAAGAAATTCCCGGCTGGCGAAGCCGCTCCGGGCACCTACGTACACGAACGCTGATTTTCAGTCTCAACCGCAGCGGCACCGGGAAGTGCCGCACGCCACGACGGTCTGACCGGCGTGGAGCCAGGTAACCCCTGGTAACCCTGAAGGCGGCCCGGACGGCCCTCTCCAGCGCTCAACTCCACAGGGGCTGCGCCTATGCCGCAACCATTCGTATTCCGCACCATCGATCTCGATGGGCAGACCATCCGCACCGCGGTGCGGCCAGGCAACAGCCAGTTGGTACCACTGCTGATCTTCAACGGCATCGGCGCCAACCTGGAGCTGGTGATGCCCTTTGTCGCCGCCCTGGACCCGGAGCTGGAAATCATCGCCTTCGACGTCCCCGGTGTCGGCGGTTCCTCCACGCCGGCCACGCCCTACCGCTTCCCTGGCCTGGCCAAGCTGGCAGCGCGCATGCTCGATTACCTCGACTACGGTCAGGTCAATGCCATCGGCGTGTCCTGGGGCGGCGCCCTGGCGCAGCAGTTCGCCCATGACTATCCCGAGCGCTGCAAGAAGCTGATCCTCGCCGCCACCTCGGCCGGCGCGGTGATGGTACCGGGCAAGCCCAAGGTGCTCTGGCGCATGGCCAGCCCGCGGCGTTATGTGCAACCCTCCTACGGTGTACGCATCGCCCCGGACATCTATGGCGGCGCCTTCCGTCGCGACCCCAAGCTGGCCATGGCGCATGCCAGCAAGGTGCGCTCGGGCGGCAAGATGGGCTACTACTGGCAGCTGTTCGCCGGCCTCGGCTGGACCAGCATCCACTGGCTGCACAAGATCCGCCAACCGACCCTGGTGATGGCCGGCGACGACGACCCGCTGATTCCGCTGATCAACATGCGCCTGCTGGCCTGGCGCATTCCCAACGCCGAACTGCACGTGATCGACGACGGCCACCTGTTCCTGGTGACCCGCGCCGAAGCGGTGGCGCCGATCATCATGAAGTTTCTCGAGGAGGAGCGGCACCGCGCGGTGATGCACCCGCAGCCCACACCATTGCGCCAGCATTGACCGCACCAGCTTAGTGCGCAATGTTCTGCGTGCTCGACAAAGGGGCCGATAACGGCCCCTTCGCTTTTCGACAGACGCTCTGGAATGCACTTCCCGCGCGCCTGGTACAGGGCTTGCTGCACACCCTGAACAAGTACAAGGCGCGTGTCAGGCAGTCCGCGCCATGAAAGTCTCTAGACGGTTTGACGACGGAGTGTTGCCCCATGCGAGACAAGTCGAACCCGGCTTCACTGCCGGCACCTGCCAGTTTCATGAATGCCCAGAGCGCCGTGGTCGGCGTGCGCGGTCGCGATCTGTTGTCCACCATGCGCCTGCTGGCCGCCCAGGGCCTGAAGAACCCGCTGCGCAGTGGACGTCATCTGCTGGCCTTCGGCAGCCAGCTTGGCCGGGTGCTGCTCGGCGATACCCTGCACAAGGTCAATCCGCAGGATGCGCGCTTCGCTGATCCGACCTGGCACCTCAATCCCTTCTACCGACGCAGCCTGCAGGCCTATCTGGCGTGGCAGAAACAACTGGCTGCGTGGATCGACGACAGCGACCTGTCGGCTGATGACCGCGCCCGCGCGCGCTTTCTCGCATCGCTGATGAGCGACGCCCTGTCGCCCTCCAACAGCCCGCTCAACCCGCAGGCACTCAAGGAGCTGTTCAACACCGGAGGCAGCAGTGCCTTCAAGGGTTTGCGCCACCTGCTCGACGACCTGCTGAACAACGACGGCCTGCCGAGCCAGGTCAGCAAACACGCCTTCGAAGTCGGTCGCAATCTGGCCTGCACACCAGGTGCCGTGGTGTTTCGTAACGAGCTGCTGGAGCTGATCCAGTACAAACCGATGAGCGAAAAGCAGTACCTGCGCCCGCTGCTGATCGTGCCGCCGCAGATCAACAAGTACTACATATTCGACCTGTCCAACGACAAGAGCTTCGTCCAGTACGCGCTGAAGAACGGCCTGCAGACCTTCATGATCAGCTGGCGCAACCCCGACCCGCGGCACCGCGAATGGGGCCTGTCGAGCTATGTGCAGGCCGTCGAGGAGGCCGTCGATGCCTGCCGCGCCATCTCCGGCAGCAAGGACGTCAACCTGCTCGGCGCCTGCGCCGGCGGTCTGACCATCGCCGCCCTGCAAGGCCACCTGCAGGCACGCCGCCAACTGCGCAAGGTTGCCAGCGCCACTTACATGGTCAGCCTGCTCGATAGTCAGATCGACAGCCCGGCGATGCTCTTTGCCGACGAGGAAACCCTCGAGTCGGCCAAGCGCCGCTCCTACCAGCAAGGCGTGCTGGACGGTCGCGACATGGCCAGGGTATTCGCCTGGATGCGCCCCAACGACCTGATCTGGAACTACTGGGTCAACAACTACCTGCTCGGCAGGCAGCCGCCAGCCTTCGACATCCTCTACTGGAACAACGACAACACGCGCCTGCCCGCTGCACTGCATGGCGATCTGATCGATTTCTTCAAACACAACCCGCTTAGCCGCGCGGGTGCGTTGGAGGTCTGCGGTACGCCGGTGGATCTGGCCAAGGTCAACGTCGATAGCTTCAGCGTGGCCGGCATCAACGACCACATCACGCCCTGGGATGCGGTCTATCGCTCGACCCTGCTGCTTGGCGGCAACCGCCGCTTCATACTGTCCAACAGCGGGCATATCCAGAGCATTCTCAACCCGCCGGGCAACCCCAAGGCCAATTACTACGAGAACACCAAGCTCACCTCCGACCCACGCGCCTGGTATCACGACGCCACGCACCAGCAAGGCAGTTGGTGGCCACAGTGGCTGGAGTGGATGCAGGCGCGCTCCGGCGCGCAACGCGAAACCCTGATGGCGCTGGGCAACCAGAACCATCCACCGATGGAGGCAGCGCCCGGCACCTACGTGCATATCCGCTGAAGCGGCATGCCAAGTGCAAACAAAGCCCAGGCGGCATGCTCGCCCCTCATCCGGCGCTTCGCATCACCTTCTCCCTTGGGAAGAATGGCATTAGCGGTGCCGCCACACGACTTTCACGGCAAAGGGATGGCCGGCTGCACGCCGGCCGGTTATCGTCAGTCCTTCGCGCCTAATTGAACAAGAAGCCAAGGATGAAAACCCGCGAGCGCATTCTGCAAACCGCCCTGCAGCTGTTCAACGAGCAGGGCGAGCCCAACGTTTCCACACTGGAGATCGCCAACGAGCTGGACATCAGCCCGGGCAATCTCTACTACCACTTCCATGGCAAGGAGCCGCTGGTACTGGAGCTGTTCGAACGCTTCCAGAGCGAGATGGCGCCTTTGCTCGACCCGCCAGCCGAAGCCCAGCTGGACGTCGAGGACTACTGGCTGTTCCTGCACTTGATCGTCGAGCGCCTGTCGCAGTACCGCTTTCTCTTCCAGGATCTGTCCAACCTGGCCGGGCGCCTGCCAAAACTGGCGCGCGGCATTCGTCACTGGTTGAACGCGCTGAAACGCACGCTGGCCTCCCTGCTTGCCCGCCTGATGGCCGACGGCCAACTGAACAGCGGCACCCAGGCGCTCGGCCAACTGGTCGAGCAGATCACCCTGACCCTGCTGTTCTCCCTCGACTATCAGCGCATCCTCGACCAGGAAGGCGAAGTGCGCCTGGTGGTGTACCAGATCATGATGCTGGTGGCGCCGCACCTGAACCAGCCCTCACGCAGCACCGTCGAGCATCTGGCGCAGCGCTACCTGGAAGCCTGATGCGCAGCCGTGAGCACACCAATGACACGCTGGGAATGTAGGGCGGGTGCAACCCGCCAGAGCGCAAATGGCGGGTTACACCCGCCCTATAAAGCCGAGACGCATCTACGGTTGATGCGCATGGCCCGCCCTGCGAGCAGAAACGCAAACGCCCGGCACTAGGCCGGGCGCTTGTGATCCCGAGAGACTCAGGACGGGGTGGCTGGAGTTGCCGGGGTGGCAGCCGGAGCCGGTGCAGCGGCCGGCGTTGCGGCGGCGGCCGGAGCCGGTGCCGGTGCAGCCGGTTTCGGCGCAGCTGCCTTGGGCGCTGCCGGTTTCTTCGCAGCCGGCTTCTTCGCTGCAGCAGGCTTGGCGGCTGGCTTAGCTGCCGGCTTGGCGGCGGCCGCTGGCTTGGCAGCGGGTTTCGCTGCGGCCTTGGCTGCCGGTTTCGCCGCAGGTTTAGCTGCCGGCTTGGCGGCTGCAGGTTTCGCGGCAGCCGGTTTGGCTGCTGGCTTGGCTGCAGCTTTGGCAGCAGGCTTGGCGGCCGGCTTCGCAGCAGGTTTGGCAGCTGCTTTCGCAGCCGGCTTGGCGGCAACCTTCGCGGCAGGTTTGGGCGCAGCTTTGGCAGCAGGCTTGGCGACCGACTTGGCCGATACGCCAGTGATTTTCTCCAGCTGCTTGGTCAGGCTGTCGACCTTGTCATTCAATGCCTTGACCTCGTTGCGGCTGGGCACGCCCAGACGCGAAATGGCATTGTTCAGACGCTTGTCGAAGGCCTCTTCCAGCTCACCCCATTTGCCGATTGCCCTGTCCTTGACCTCATCGACCTTGGACTTGGCGGAACCGACCTTGGAACCGACGCCGGCTTTCACCGCGCCAACCTGTTTGTCGACTTCGCTCTTGGCCTGCTTTTCAGCCTTCTCGCCGTCCTTGACCAGCGTGTCGAACAGCTTGGTGCCGTCCTTGCTGACCTTGGAATAAGCGCCCAAGCCTGCCAACCAGATCTGACGCGAGTATTTCTCGACCTCGCCGATCCAGGAGCTGGTCTGTTTCTCGGTTTTCTTCTTAACAGCCATCCTGATCTCCTTATTTGGTACGCGCGACATGCTCGAGCAACGCGCTCAGCTCATCCAGCTTAGCAGAGAGTGCTTCAACATCCTGCTTGGACGGAATGCCGATACGGTTCAGAGCGGAAGCCACACGAGTATCGAAAGCCTTCTCGATCTTGTCGAGCTGAACTTCGACCTTGCCTTTAACACTGGTGACATTGCTGTTGACCGACTGCTTGACCGATTCGATCTGGCTGTTGGCGGCTTCTACCTGCTCGTCGACCAGCTTCTTGCCTTTGCTTTCGACGCCTTCACCGGCCTTGACCAGTTCCTTGAAGTATTCGGCCCCCTCGACACCCGCCTTGGCGTAAGCGCCCAGGCCAGCGAGGTAGATCTTGCGGGCATAGCCCTTCACGTCGTCGAACAGACCGGCTTTGTCTTCGACCACGGCTTCTACTTTTTTCTTCACGGCAACTTTCGACATGGTGCACCTCACGCGCTTTGACAGTTAGCGGAAACGCCCACGGAATGCAGGCTTGGGTACACCCTAAGGAGAAAAATTAGAAATCGCATACTAGGAACAGGCGACAGCATGCATGTTCCATGCGACCCAACGGCGGCGGGCACAGCGCACCCTACTGGCTTGCCGCTGCTCTCAGGCCAGCGATTTGTCCAGCACCTGCTCGATCTCGCGCTGGATCATGCCGCCCATGGGCGACAGCAACAGCCCGAGCTTGAGCTCCACACGCACAGTGTCGTCACCCACCGCGATGCTGCCGTCGGCACCGCTGCGCTTGAACTCCAGGGTGTCGCCGTTCCAGCGATAGCGCACGTCGTACTCGCTGGCCAGGCGCTCGGCCAGGCGTTCGGCCTTCTCGCGGGCGGCCTCGCGACCGAGGGAATGAGATCGTTCGACACGAATACGGGACATGGCAACTCCTTGAACTGGCGGCGTGCCGCACGGCTGCGGCATGAGGTCACATCACTCTACCAGCCCATGGGGCGAGCGGGCACCCAGGCAAGACAAAGGCGCCAGGCGCCTTTAGAATGGTGCGGTTTTCTACCCGGTGAGAGCGACATGAGCGATCCACGCAAGGCCCAGGAGCAGGAACCCACCACCCACTTCGGTTTCCAGGATGTGCCGGAAAGCCAGAAGGCGGAGAAAGTGGCCGAAGTCTTTCACTCGGTGGCGGCCAAGTACGACCTGATGAACGACGTGCTGTCCGGTGGCCTGCATCGCCTGTGGAAGCGCTTCACCATCGAACTGTCCGGCGTGCGCACCGGCAACCGCGTACTGGACATCGCTGGCGGCACCGGAGACCTGACCCGCAAGTTCTCCAGCATCGTTGGTCCGACCGGGCAAGTGGTGCTGGCCGACATCAACGACTCGATGCTCAAGGTCGGTCGTGACCGCCTGCTCGACAAGGGCGTGGCCGGCAACGTGCAGTTCGTCCAGGCCGATGCCGAGAAGCTGCCGTTCCCCGACAACCATTTCGACGTGGTCACCATCGCCTTCGGCCTGCGCAACGTCACCCACAAGGAAGACGCCCTGCGCTCGATGCTGCGCGTGTTAAAACCCGGCGGTCGCCTGCTGGTTCTGGAGTTCTCCAAGCCTGGCAACCCGCTGCTGGCCAAGGTCTATGACACCTACTCGTTCAGCTTCATGCCGCTGGCCGGCAAGTTGATCACCAATGACTCGGAAAGCTATCGCTACCTGGCCGAGTCGATCCGCATGCACCCGGATCAGGAAACTCTCAAGGCGATGATGGTCGACGCCGGCTTCGAGCGCGTCACCTACCACAACATGACTGGCGGCATCGTCGCCCTGCATCGCGGCATCAAGCCTTAATGCTCATCACGGGCTTGCTGGCGGGCGTCGAGGCGGGCCTCAACCGCGCCCTGCGCCTCGATGGCACGGCCTTGCCGCGTCTGCAGGCACTGAGTGGCAAGGTCATCGCCGTACAGTGCCAGAGCCCGGCACTGGAGCTGTTCATTCTGCCCAGTGGTGATGGTCTGCAACTCGCCGCACAGTGGCATGCACCCGCCGACTGCACGCTCACCGCACCTGCCGCCAGCCTGCTGCGCCTGGCCCTGAGCCGCGAGAAAACTGCCGTGCTGCATCGCCCTGAGGTATCGCTCGATGGCGACAGCGCGGTGCTGCTGCAACTGGCCGGCATCCTGCAGGATCTGGAGCTGGACTGGGAATACGAAATCTCGCGCTGGCTCGGCCCGGTGGCCACTACCCTGCTCGCAGGTCACCTGCGCAGCCGGGTCAATCTCGCCAGCCACGGCGCCACCAGCCTCAAGCAGAATCTGGCCGACTACCTGGCCGAAGAATCACGCACCCTGGTGGGCCAGCGCGAAGCCGATGCGCGTTTCGCCGAGCTGGATCAACTCAAACTCGCCCTCGACCGCCTGGAAGCACGCATCGAGCGCCTCACTTCTGCCAATAAGTCCGACGCATGAAGCTGCTTGCCGTTCGCCGCCTGTTGCGCATCCAGCGCGTAGTCATCCGCTATCAACTGGACGAGATGCTCTTCGAACTACCGCTGCCATTCTGGCTGCGCGCGCTGTCCTGCCTGCTGCCCTGGCGCTGGCTGCCGCGCAAGCCGCTGGAGCTGTCGCGCGGCGCACGCCTGCGTCTGGCGCTGGAAGACCTGGGGCCGATCTTCATCAAGTTCGGCCAACTGCTGTCCACCCGCCGCGACCTGCTGCCGCCGGATATCGCCGATGAGCTGGCGCGCCTGCAGGATCAGGTACCGCCCTTCCCGGAAGAGCAAGCGATCGCCCTGATCGAAGCCCAGCTTGGCGCCCCGGTGAGCGAGCTGTTCGCCCGCTTCGACAGCCAGCCCCTGGCCTCGGCCTCGGTGGCTCAGGTGCATGCCGCGCAGCTGAAAAGCGGCGAGCAGGTGGTGGTCAAGGTGGTGCGCCCGGGCCTCAAACCGGTGATTCGCCAGGACCTGGCCTGGCTGTTCCTGATCGCCCGTATCGCCGAGAAAGCCTCGGCCGATGCCCGCCGCCTGCGCCCGGTGGAAGTAGTCAGCGACTACGAAAAAACCATCTTTGATGAACTCGACCTGCTGCGCGAAGCAGCCAACGCCAGCCAGCTGCGGCGCAACTTCGACGGCTCGCCTCTGCTCTACGTACCGCAGGTGTACTGGGACCTGTGCCGCCACCAGGTGCTGGTAATGGAGCGCATCTACGGCATCCCGGTGACCGACCTGGCGACCCTGGCCGACCAGCGCACCGACATGAAACTTTTGGCCGAGCGCGGCGTGGAGATCTTCTTCACCCAGGTGTTCCGCGACAGCTTCTTCCACGCCGACATGCACCCCGGCAACATCTTCGTCAGCACCCGCACGCCGTGGAGCCCGCAGTACATCGCCATCGACTGCGGCATCATCGGCAGCCTCACCGACGAAGACCAGGACTACCTGGCGCGCAACCTGATCGCCTTCTTCAAGCGCGACTACCGCAAGGTCGCGCAGTTGCACATCGACTCGGGCTGGGTACCGGTCGACACCAAGGTCAACGAGTTCGAGGCGGCGATTCGCACCGTGTGCGAGCCGATCTTCGAGAAGCCGCTGAAGGACATCTCCTTCGGCCAGTTGCTGCTGCGCCTGTTCCAGACCGCCCGGCGCTTCAACATGGAAGTGCAGCCGCAGCTGGTGCTGCTGCAGAAGACCCTGCTCAACATCGAAGGCCTGGGCCGTCAGCTCTATCCGGATCTGGATCTGTGGAGCACCGCGCAGCCCTTCCTCGAACGCTGGATGCGCGAGCGCATCAGCCCGCTGCATCTGCTGCGCAACCTGCAGCAACAAGCCGAGCAGGTGCCGCACCTGTCACAGATCGCCCGCGACACCCTGGAACGTCTGCAGCAGCCGGTACAGGTCCAGACCAGTGCACCACGCGACCACTGGACACTGCGCCTGCTTGGTGCGGCACTGATCGGCGCCGGCACCATGCAAGGCCTGGCACCACTGCTGGCCACCTGGCCAGCCTGGCTGATGGTCGGCGGCGGGCTCTATCTGGTGCTGCGCCGATAGCCAGTTGGCTGCGGCACTGGCACACTTGGGGAATTCACGGGCCGAGGCCCGGCGTAACAGATACGGAATACCGATGAACGATTGGCTCGACGAAATCCACTGGAACGAAGATGGCCTGGTGCCGGCCATCGCCCAGGACTACCAGAGTGGCCGCATCCTGATGATGGCCTGGATGAACCGCGAATCCCTGGCCCTCACCGCCAGCGAACAACGCGCCATCTACTGGTCGCGCTCACGTGGCAAGTTGTGGCGCAAGGGCGAGGAATCCGGCCATGTGCAGAAACTGCACGAACTGCGCCTGGACTGCGACGCCGATGTCATCGTGCTGATGGTCGAACAACTGGGCGGCATCGCTTGCCACACCGGTCGCGTAAGCTGCTTCTATCGGGTATACGAGAATGGCGGCTGGAAAACCGTCGACGCGGTGCTGAAAGATCCGCACGCCATCTATGCAGGACACAGCCATGAGTGACACCCTGAGCCGCCTGGCCGAGGTGCTGGAGTCGCGCAAGGGCGCAGCGGCCGACAGCTCCTACGTCGCCAGCCTGTATCACAAGGGTCTGAACAAGATTCTGGAAAAGGTCGGCGAGGAATCGGTGGAAACCATCCTCGCCGCCAAGGACGCCGCCGCCAGCGGTGACTGCAAGGACCTGATCTACGAAACCGCCGATCTGTGGTTCCATAGCCTGGTCATGCTCGCCGCCCTCGGCCAGCATCCCCAGGCTGTGCTGGATGAACTGGATCGCCGTTTCGGCCTCTCCGGCCACGCGGAAAAAGCCGCGCGACCGCAATCCGAATAAACCTTCATTACGGAGTACATATCATGGGCTTTGGCGGTATCAGCATCTGGCAACTCCTGATCATCCTGCTCATCGTGGTCATGCTGTTCGGCACCAAGCGCCTGAAAGGCCTTGGCTCGGATCTGGGCGACGCGATCAAGGGTTTCCGCAAATCGATGGATAGCGGCGAAGCTGAAAAGCCAGCCGTGGAAGAGCCCAAGGGCCAGACCATCGACGCCCAGGCACGCAAGGTCGAAGAGCCAGCGAAGAAAGACTAAGCCATGTTCGACATCGGTTTTACCGAGCTGCTGCTGGTCGGTCTGGTGGCCCTGGTGGTGCTCGGCCCCGAGCGCCTGCCAGGCGCCGTGCGTACGGCCAGCCTGTGGATCGGCCGGATCAAGCGCAGCTTCAACTCGATCAAGGCCGAGGTGGAGCGCGAGATCGGCGCCGACGAGATTCGCCGTCAGTTGCATAACGAGCGGATTCTCGAACTCGAGCGGGAAATGCAGGCGATGAAGCAGGACATTCTCGGCACCGGCAAAAGCGACAATCCGCCAGCGGAGAACAGCGCCAAACCGACTGCCGACACGGCCCCGAGCGTTCAGGACAAGAATCCCCAGCCATGAGCAATAATCCACAAGCCGACCAGGAAATGCCTCTGGTCTCGCACCTGGCCGAGCTGCGTACTCGCCTGTTGCGCTGTGTAGTGATCATCCTGCTGATCTTCGCCGGCCTGTTCTACTTCGCTCAGGATATCTACGCCCTGGTCGCTGCGCCGTTACGCGCCTATCTGCCAGAAGGCGCGACGATGATCGCCACAGGGGTCGCCTCACCGTTCCTGACGCCATTCAAGCTGACCCTGATGTGTGCGTTGTTTCTAGGCATGCCGGTGATCCTGCACCAGATCTGGGGCTTCATCGCACCGGGGCTGTACACCCATGAGCGACGCATCGCGGTGCCACTGCTGATTTCCAGTATCTTCCTGTTCTATGCCGGCATGGCCTTCGCCTACTTCGTGGTGTTCCCGATCATGTTCGGCTTCTTCGCCAGCGTGACCCCGGAAGGCGTGGCGATGATGACCGACATCGGCCAGTACCTGGATTTCGTCCTGACGCTGTTCTTCGCCTTTGGCGTGGCCTTCGAGATTCCTATCGCTACCTTCCTGGTTATCTGGATAGGTCTGGTCGACGTAGCGACTCTGCGCAAGAGCCGCCCCTACGTCATTGTCGGCTGCTTCGTGGTCGGTATGGTGCTGACGCCGCCGGACGTGTTCTCGCAGACCCTGTTGGCCGTGCCGATGTGGCTACTGTTCGAGGCCGGTGTACTGGCTGGCGCGCTGGTCAAGCGCAAGCGCGACCAGGAACAGGCCGAAGAAGAAGCCAAGCCCGAAGACCAGCCACCCGCGCCGCTGCCGTGAACCTGCTGCTGCTGGAGGACGCCGACTTCGTCGGTGGCGAGCGGGTACGCCTCAGTGGCAGGCGCCTGAAACATCTACATGAAGTGCATCGCGCCGAGACCGGTAATCGCCTGCGCGTCGGTCATCTTGGCGGCCTGATGGGCGAAGGCCGACTGATCGCCCTGGATGCCGAGCATGCCGAACTGCATGTCAGTCTCGACCAGCCGCCACCGGCCAAGCTACCGCTGACCCTGATCCTCGCCCTGCCCCGCCCGAAGATGCTCAAGCGCGTGCTGCAGACGGTCAGCGCCATGGGCGTGGCGCGCCTGGTATTGGTCAACAGCTACCGGGTGGAGAAGAGTTTCTGGCAGACACCGTTTCTCGAGGCCGAGGCCATTCGCGAACAGCTGATCCTCGGCCTGGAGCAGGCGCGCGACACGGTGCTACCCGAAGTAAGCATCGAGAAGCGCTTCAAACCCTTCGTCGAGGATCGCCTACCGGCCCTGGCGGCCGGCACACTTGGCCTGACCGGCCACCCCGGTGATTACCCGGCCTGCCCGCGCGCCGTCGAGCAACCGGTGACCCTGGCCATCGGCCCGGAAGGTGGCTGGATTCCCTACGAAGTCGAGCTGCTGCGCGAAGCCGCAGGCCTGCAACCGGTGCAGCTGGGCGAGCGCATTCTGCGGGTGGAGACGGCAGTGCCGGCATTGCTGGCCAGATTGTTCTAAACGCGAACGAGCAGCCTGTAAGAGCGAGCTCTGCTCGCCAAGCGTTCGAGTCGCCAGCATTCGCGAGCAGAGCTCGCTCCCACAAACTACCGCTATACCTCTAGCAGAAAGGTCACCGGCCCATCGTTGACCAGGTGCACCTGCATATTGGCGCCGAAGCGTCCGGTAGCGACTTGCGGATGCTGGGCTCTGGCCATTTCCACCAGAGCATCGAACAATGCAGCGCCCTGCGCGGGTGGCGCAGCGCTGGAGAAACTGGGGCGCATGCCGCTCTTGGTGTCGGCTGCCAGGGTGAACTGCGAGACCAACAACAGCCCGCCTTGCACGTCCGTCAGCGAGCGATTCATCTTGCCCGCCTCGTCGCTGAACACGCGGTAGTTCAGCAGTTTGTGCAGCGCGCGGGACAGACTGGCCTGATCGTCCTGCGGTTCGATGCCGACCAGCGCCAGCAGGCCCTGATCGATGCTGCCCACCACCTCGCCTTCGACCTCCACCCGTGCACCGCTGACGCGCTGGATCAGCAGCTTCATGCATCCTCCGGCGGCAGGTCGAGCAGGCGCCGGGCCATCTGTTCGGCAGCGCGGATCAGCGCATCGGTGATACCGGGTTCCGCCGCCGAGTGGCCGGCGTCACGGATGATCTGCAGTTCGCTGTTGGGCCAGGCCTGGTGCAGCGCCCAGGCGTTGTCCAGCGGGCAGATGGCGTCGTAGCGACCGTGCACGATGATGCCCGGCAGATGGGCGATCTTCGGCATGTCACGGAGCAGCTGGTTAGGCTCGAGGAAGGCGTCGTTGACGAAGTAGTGGCACTCGATACGGGCGATGGACAGTGCCCGATGCGCCTCGCTGAAGCGCTCGACCACCTGGGTGTTCGGACGCAGGGTTGCAGTACGCCCCTCCCAGGTCGACCAGGCCTTGGCCGCATGCATCTGGGCGATCTGGTCGGTACCCGTCAGGCGCTTGTAGAAGGCCTGCATCAGGTCGCCGCGCTCCTCGACCGGGATGGGCGCCACGTAATCCTCCCAGTAATCGGGGAACAGGCGGCTGGCGCCTTCCTGATAGAACCAGCTGAACTCCTGCGGCCGACACAGGAAGATGCCGCGCAGGATCAGTCCATGCACGCGCTGCGGATGCGCCTGTGCATAGGCCAACGCCAGGGTCGAGCCCCAGGAGCCACCGAACAGCACGAACTTGTCGATACCCAGATGCTCGCGAATACGCTCGATATCGGCGATCAGCGCCTGGGTGGTGTTGTTCTCCAGACTCGCGTGCGGCGTCGAACGGCCACAGCCGCGCTGGTCGAAGGTGACGATGCGGTACAGGGCGGGATCGAAGTAACGGCGGCTGGCAGAGTCGCAGCCGGCGCCGGGGCCACCATGAATGAACAGTACCGGCAACCCATCCGCAGAGCCGCTCTCGTCGATGTACAGCACGTGCGGTTGCTCGACCGCCAGTTCATGGCGAGCGTAGGGTTTGATCTCCGGGTACAAAGTCTGCATGGTTGGCTCCTGTTGGCTGGGCTACAACTGCCGTGTTCCACTCTGCCCGGCATCATAACCATGAAAAGGAAGTTCAGCATGTCGATGCGTCATCTGTCTTGGTCGCTGTTTATGTCCTTCACCCTCCTGCTCGCCGGCTGCGGCGGCCGTGACGACCCACAGGCCGCTCTGGAGGCGGCCGTTCAGCAGTTGCAGGACAACATCGAGGCCAAGAGCACCGGTGCAGTGCTGGAGCAGTTGCATGGCGACTTCCTCGCCCGCCAGGAGCTGGACCGTGAATGGGCCAAGCGCACCATGACCCTGCTGTTCCTGCGCCACAAGAACATCAAGGTCATCGCACTGGGCAAGAACAGCTGGATCGACACTGCGATCAGCAGCAAGGGCTATACCGAAGCTCAGGTAGGCCTGAGTGGCGCCGAGGGGTTGATCCCTGACAGCGCACGGCACTATTCAGTGAAGCTGGAATGGTGGCTCGACGGCAGCGAATGGAAGCTGGCGCGCCTGGATTGGGAGTGAAATCGTAGCCCGGATCAATCCGGGAAATCCCGGTAGACATCCCCGGATTGCATCCGGGCTACGGGCGAGCGCTGGATCAATCGGCCTGACGCCAGATCAGGTCCGAGGTAACGTAGCCCTGCTCGCGCGCGACGCTGAGCAGCTTGTCGCGGGTTTCCTGATCCACTTCAGGGGTGCGCGAGAGCAGCCAGAGGTACTTGTGCTCCGGGTGACCGACCAGTGCCACGCGATAGTCCTCGTCGTGGTAGATCACCCAGTAGTCGCCCTTGATCGGCAGCAGCTTGCTGGCCCAGTTGTCGAAGCGCACCCACAGCTTGTCGGTTTGCCCTTCGACCTGAGGCTCGGCGACGCCCTTGGCCTCGATCCACTCACCGTCCTTGTCGCGGCAGCGGTTGGTCACGTCGATGCGGCCATCGTCACGCAGACCGTAATGCGCTTCGGACTGCACGCAGTTGCGCTGGAAGAACATCGGCAGGCGCGCCAGCTCGTACCAGGTGCCCTGGTAGCGCTGCAGGTCGACCTGCATGGTCTGCGGTGGCGGTTTGGGGATGCTGCCGGTACCGGAATTGGCGCAGCCGGCCAGGGCGAGAATGGCGCTGGCGATTAGGATCGAACGCATGGAAGCTCCTGTTTACTTGAGTCCCTTGCCGGAGAACAGCATGACCTTGTCCCCGGCGTACTGGACACTGATATAGGCCTTGTCGTCGCCCCAGGTGCAACTGGTCATCCCCAGTGCGCCGGCACACTCACCGGGCGCGCCGAGCAGGCTTTCCACTTCCTGCTTGCTCATACCGGCCTTGAGCTTGGAGTAGTTTTCCTGATTGACCTTGCTGCAGGCGGCAAGCAGGCAGCAGGCGAGCAACGCGACGATACGCATCGACATGGATGAAGCTCCTGATGGGAAGGTGCCAGCAAGCTTGGCATAGCCGGCGACGACTTGCCCGGTTGGAGTTCAGAAACGCGAGCCGGGTTCCCGCAGGAAAGCCTGCTCTTCGTCAGTGGAGGCGCGACCGAGAATCGCATTGCGATGAGGGAAGCGACCGAAACGGGCAATCACCCGCTGATGGCGCTCGGCGAAATCGAGGAAATTGGCGAACAATGGCCGCTCATCGACAGCGGCTTCGCTCAGCAGATCAGCAAACAGCTCGACCGCGCGGTCCTGCAAGGGCAGATCTTCGGCGTGCTCGAAGACCAGATAGGCGAACACCCGCTGGATCGGCGTCAGCCTAAGGTCCCAGCCACGCTCAAGGCCCTCCTGCAGCAATGGGCGAGCCCCGCTGTCGCCGGCAAAGGCCCGCAGCGTATCGCGAAAGATCATGCGCGGCAGTTGATCGAGCAGGATCAGCTGTGCCAGCCAACCCTGCGGGTCATCCAGCCAATCCTTGAGATCGCCAGCCAGCGCCCGCTCGACCAGGGCGCCGAAGCGCGCCTCTGCCTCACGATCCTGGCTGTCGCGCTTGCCGAACCATAGACCCTGGCGCGCTGCGGCGACTTCGGTAGCGCTGCCTTCGGCACCGAACCACCAGTCGAGCAGCGGCTGCCAGGCCTGCATCAGCTGCGATGGTACGCGGTGATACGCAGCACTTCTTCCTTGGAGCCGAGGAATACCGGCACGCGCTGGTGCAGGGAAGTGGGCTGGATATCGAGAATGCGCTGGTTACCGTCGGTCGCGGCGCCGCCGGCCTGTTCGATGATCATCGACATCGGGTTGGCCTCGTACATCAGGCGCAGCTTGCCCGGCTTGTCCGGCTCGCGGGCATCACGCGGGTACATGAACACACCACCGCGGGTGAGGATACGGTGCACGTCAGCCACCATCGAGGCGATCCAGCGCATGTTGTAGTTACGCCCCAGCGGCCCGGTTTCACCGGCCAGCAGCTCGGAGACGTAACGCTGCACCGGGGCTTCCCAGTGGCGCTGGTTGGACATGTTGATGGCGAATTCCTTGGTCGACTCCGGCACCTTGATGTTGTCGTGGGTGAGCACGAAGCTGCCGAGTTCACGATCCAGGGTGAAGCCTTTTACGCCATCGCCCAGGGTCAGCATCAGCATGGTCTGCGGGCCGTAGATGGCGTAGCCGGCGGCAACTTGTTGGGTGCCCGGCTGGAGGAAGGCTTCCTCGCCCAGGTCGCCGGTTTCACCGTTGCGCTCGGGGCTGCGCAGCACTGAGAAGATGGTGCCTACCGAGACGTTGACGTCGATATTGCTGGAGCCGTCCAGCGGGTCGAATACCAGCAGGTAGGCACCTTTGGGGTACTTGCCAGGGATCTGGTAGGCGTTGTCCATTTCCTCGGAGGCCATGCCGGCCAGGTGGCCGCCCCACTCGTTGGCTTCGAGGAGGATTTCGTTGGAGATTACGTCGAGCTTCTTCTGCACTTCGCCCTGCACGTTTTCGCTGTCCAGGCTGCCCAGCACGCCGCCGAGGGCGCCCTTGGACACCTGATGGCTGATCGCCTTGCAGGCCCGTGCCACGACTTCGATAAGGAAACGCAGGTCGGCCGGGGTGTTGTGGCTGCGAGTCTGCTCGATCAGGTAGCGGCTCAGGGTGACGCGGGACATGGACGGCTCCGGAAAGGGGAAAAATCGCGCGCAGTTTAACCCGAGTCGCCGCGCAATGCTGCCTGCCGGGATGGATGGCTGAGATCGGCGCCTGCCAGCAGCCCGCAAACACGATTGCGCCCGTCGCGTTTGGCCTGGTACAGCGCAGCGTCGGCAGCCTGCAGCAGCTCGTCGAGTGCCTGCCCCTGCTCAGGCCAATGGGCCAGGCCGGCAGACAGGGTCACACGCTGGTCGCCGCCACGGGTGGCGACATCGCGAGTCGCCAGTTGCGCGCAGATGCTCTGCAGGCGCTCGCTGGCCTCGCGCGGATCGGCGCCCGGCAATATCAGCAGAAACTCTTCGCCGCCGATACGAAACACCGCATCGGTGCTGCGCAGGTTGTCCAGCAGGTGCTGGGCGACGGCCTTGAGCACGTCGTCGCCGACCAGGTGGCCGCATTCGTCGTTGAGGCGTTTGAAGTGATCAAGATCGATCAGGGCCAGCGCCAGTGGCAGGTTCTCGCGCTGTGCCCTGGCCAGCTCGCGCTCGAAGAACTCATCCAGATAACGACGGTTGTACAGCCCGGTCAGCGGATCGCACAGGGCCTGCTCGCGCAGTTGCTCGTGCAGGCTGGAGATGGTGCGCAGACGCTCCTCACTCAGCGCCAGCGCCTCGGCCAGCTTGAGTTCACTGAGGTGACGCTGGGTCACGTCACGGATATAGAGCATATGGCCGAGCAGGGTCGGGCCATGGCGGGTGGCGCGCTGGATGGCGCGCACACGCACCTCGTAGTAGCGCGCGGCGCTGGTCAGCGTCAGCGGCAGGTCCTGCTCGGGGCCGTTGTGCTCTTGCAGCAACTGCTGCAGATCGGCACCGAAAACCGGCCACCGCCCCAACTCGGTGCCTTGCCATCCCGATTGCAGGCCTGCCAGTTTCAGCGCCGCCGGGTTGGCCTCGATCACGCGCCCACGCGGGTCGATCACCAGCACCGGATCGAGCAAGGCTTCGAGCAGCAGATGACGGGCTACCGGCAACAGATCGAACAGGCGCACCCCGACGATCAACCAGGAAAAAGCAATCAGGGTGAACGCGAAACTGAAAGGCGTCGGGTCGAAGCCGAACAGCGTCCAGCCGAACCCCACATAACCGATATTGGCCACCCAGGGCACCGCGGTGACCAGCACGAAGGCCAGATAATGGCGGCGATGCAGCCCCTGACTCAGCGCCGCGGCACGCGTCACCACGCCCATGCAGAAGGCCATGAACAGGTAGACATAGACGGCGGTGGCGTAGAACAGCGGGCCATGCTCGTAGCGCACCGGCGCACCCAGGCTGGCGTCGACCGGCGCACTGCCAGCCCCGTAGAACAGACCATGCCAGGGGTTGCTCAGCGCCAGCCCCCAGACCAGCAGCGGCACCAGGCTCAGCCCGAGGATGCTGCTGCGTGCCAGAGGCGCACGCATGCTGTTGACGTATTGCCAGAGGAAGACGGCCCAGAACGTCGGCGTGGCAACGATGCCGGGCCAGGCCATGCTGGCCCAGAACATCTTGCAGTCGGCGGCGAAGAAGCTCATCTCAAGAGCCGCGGCGCCCATCCACCACAAGCTGGCCAAGTGCAGAAGGATAAAGCTGTCACGCCCCGGGAAGTCGCGCTGCCGGGTCACCCAATGCGCCAGTAGGATCACGCCGAGGCACACCAGCAGCGTCACCAGCACAGGCGCCGATAAACTCCAGCCGGAAGCCATGCAGGCCTGCATCAGCGACTCCTCCGCATTCCCGGCGAAGCAGTGCGTGAGTCGCATACGCAAGCGACACGAGGTGACTGGGCGATGACGCGAATCGAAATACGCAAGGGCCTTCCTGACCTTCAATGCTGGATTGGCGCGGGGTGCCTAAGATACTGCAAAAGCCCTGCCGCATCTGGGCTTTATTGGCCCATGCCTCTCAGGCGTCTGGTGGGCTACGCAGCACACTGGCGGCCATCGCCGCCAGCAACCCAATTCCCACCAGCAGTACAGCCCAGAGTCCCCAACGCTGCCAGTCCTGACCGGCGCCAGCTTGCGATTCGACCGCAGCGGCAAGCCGCTCGACCAACTCGGCACGACCAAGGCTGACAAGTCGTTCAGGCTGATAACCGGGGATCAGGGTGTGCAGCGGCAATGCTGCCGACTGCGCACTCGGGCTACCCAGCACCAGCCGATAGGGCGGCTCGCCACGGGCGAGAAACACCAGTTGCGTGGTGCGTAGCGCTACCTGCATGCGAGGCGTATCCGCGCCCAAGCCGCCCCCTCGCGCATCCACCTGCACGCGCAGCTGGCGCACCGGCCAACCAGGCAAGGCCAACTCATCGTTCACCACTTCACGCCCAGCCTCAGGCAGACGATAAAGCACCCCGCTTGTCAGCTGGCGCCAGGCACCCTGGTCGCTGCTGCGCGCCTCGAAGCGCAGTGGCGCCAGCGTGTTGCTCTGTTCCAGTTCGACCCGCAGTCGCTCCAGAGGCAATGACAAGGGCAACTGCCACTGGTACTGCCCCTCAGCGTTGCTCTGCGCCGGCATGGGCTCGGACCACACCAGCGGCGCAGCCTGATGAGCCTGCCGCTGACTGCGCAAGGTAACGGCCTGCAGTTGCGGGGCCCGGGCTGGGTTGCTCCACAGCAGACGCAGATAACGGGCACGCTGCCCTGGCAGCTCGACCTGGCGCTGATCGATACGCTCATCGGCGAAGCTCAGACGCGCCACCTGCCCGTCTCCCCAACTACGCCAGTGCTGCAGGTCGTCACTGGCCTCGATGCTGAAGCGCTGAAATCCTTCCTCTGCCCCACTCCAGTCCAGATTCAGACGCACCAGCGACGCATCGATGGCGCTGGCATCGAGCAACCAGCCGCGCAGTTGCTGCTCGCTTTCGGTCGGTGCATCGCCGCGCAGTTCGATCAGCGTGCCAGTGGTGCTGCGCTCGACGCGCAGCGCAGGCATTTCCTGGGCATCGGCGCGGCCCCGCAACGGAAACCAGCGCACACCATGCTCCTGTTCCTGCTGCACGGTCTCGCTACGCCCCGGAATCAACGCGTAGGCCTGCATCTGATCATTGCTGTCGAATACGCGCAGATCGCGCAAATCACCATGTCCGGCGGCGAGGTGAGCAGCGAAGGGCAGCTCAAGGCGATACCAGGGGCCCTCACCAGCAAGTTGCAGGGCAGCGCTGTGCCGATAGTCCTGAGGTGTCTCACTGGCCTGACTAAGTGCACTCAGCGACAACCCCAGGAGCAGACCCCAACGGATGAGTTTCATACGGCAGACTCCTGTTCCTCAGCAGCCGACTTTTCGGCCTTGCGCGGCGGTAGCGGGGCGAAATAGCCGACCACCAGCAACAGCACCCCGACGCCGATGAACGAGACGATGCGCTCCAGGCCGCCACGATTACCCAGCTCGACGAAGAACAACTTGGCTACCACCAGGGCGATCAGCGCAGCACCTACCAGCCACAGCTCGCGGCGTACGCGTAGATGCCCGAAGAGCATCAGCGCCAGGGCGATCAGGGTCCAGACGATGGACAGCCCGGCCTGCACCAGCATCGAGTCGAACAATGCTGACGTCTGCCAGGGCACGCCGCCCCAGTGGTGCGCGGTACGCATCACAATCACCGTCAGCAGGGCAAACAGCGAAACACCTGCGACGCCCTGCACCACTTGCTGTGCACGCGCAGGTTGCAGGCCCAAGCGCGGCAGCGCATCACGTGCCCAGACAAACAGCGCGCCCAGACACAGCAGCAAACCCAACTCCAGTGGATTGAACAGCGGCAGATAAGGCAGCGGATCGCTATCACCGGCGCTATTGGCATTGGCCAGCCAGAACCAGGCGAGCATCAGCGCGGCCAACGGTGCCGCTGCCCACAGCCTGTATTCACGCTCGAAACCAGCCACCGGCCAGGGGAGCCGGCGCGCCTGCGCCATTACCCAAAGGAAAGCGGTCGGCAGCAATGCCCAACCCAGCCAGCGCCAGGCATTGTAATGATCGGATAGGCTCAGCAGCAGATAGCGCAGCTCCAGCGCCAGCACGCCGAGTAGCAACCAGCACCCAAACACATGGGCGACGCTGGCCGCCCTGCTCGGCAGCAGATCGCCCAGGGACCGCAGGATAAGCAGATGCACCGCGATCACGGCAGCCCAGCCCAGCCAGCCGAAATTCGCGGCTGGATGGTAAAAGGGATGCCAGGCATGGATCAGGACCAAGCCCGCAACCGGTGCCAGCAGGCTGCATAGCACCGCCAACTCGCGCCAGCGGGTGCGTAATGCCAGCAGCATCCAGAGCAGCGCCGACGAGGCCGCCAGCACTAGCAACGCACTGGCTTGCAGATTCGGCGCCACGAAGCGCAGCACCTCACTGGCCAAAGCCAGTGCCCACCAGGCCGCCCCCCAGGCCAGCAACAGCTGGCCCAGGCGCTGCAGACTGACGTCATCGATGCCCGTATCACGGCCGCTACGCGCCAGCCCCTGCAGGCGCCAGGCGCCGATCTGCGCAGCCAGGCCGAGCACAGCGGGGGTCCAGAAGCCGGTGTGCGCCAGCGGCGACAAGCCCTCGCCACTGATACCCGACAGCAGCAACGGCCCAGCAGCAAGGAAGGCCAGGCCAGCGAAGACCTGCAGCGCCAAGCTGAACAGGAACGCCGCGCGCTGCTGCAGATACAGCGCCAGCCACAGAATCAGCAGGCCCGTGCCGCCCCACACAGCGGCAGCCGCCACCCAGGGCAGGACGAACAACACCGCCAGGTTGATAAATACCAGGCCTACCAGCATCACCATCGACAAGGCACCGACCAGCCGGCGGTTCTCGCGAATCTGCGGATCGCGCGCCGCCAGTAGCATGCCGGCGATCAGCCCCAGTCCCACCATCGACGCCGCCAGCAGGCCGAACCAGCCGGCGCTGAAGCCGCCACGTCCGAACAGCGAATCCAGCGCCATCTGCCCGAGGAACAGCAGACCACCGAGCAACTGCACGGCAAAGGCGCTGTAGACGAAGCTCGGCGCAGCGATACGCAGGCCGACGAACAAGGTCGCAAGGCCTGCCAACGCCCAGGCGATGGCGGTGCCGGGCGCCTCGAACAGCAGCGGTGCGATCAGATAGACAAACGCCAGCCCGGCCAACCCCAACCAGGGCAGCAGGCGGTTTTCCCAGGCGTTGGCCGCCTGCGGCGCCTGGCGTAGCTGCCAATAGCTGAACAGCAACGCCGCACCGAGCATCAGCGCGCCCAGCGGCGAGCCGTCAAGCAGGCTGCCATAGCCATGCTCCAGGCCACTGATGAACGCCAACGCTGCACCCACCTGCAAAATCAGGGCGAAAGCACGCGCCAGCGGCCGGCCCTGGCGCAGGCCGAGCCAGTAGATACCGGCGCCTTCCACCGCCCAGGCCGCCGCTGTCCAGCGCGCATCCAGACCCAGGGGGATGGCCAAGCTGGCGAATACCACACCGAGCGCCAGACAGGTTTCCACCAGTAGCAGTGCCCGCTCGCCAGCACGCGCCTTGAGTACGCGCGCCAGCAGCAGATAGAACAGACCTAGGCCGAGGGCGCTGAACGCTGCGGCGAACTCGATATGTCGAACCAATGCGACTTGCAGACCGAAGCCGATTAACGGCGGGCCGAACAATGTGGTGGCATCGACATAGTCGCCACGCCGTAGCGACCAGCGCAGCAACTCGTCACGCGCCTCGGGCGCATCCGCCGCGTCACGCAGGGTGCGGCGAGCGAACAGCAGGCCGATGGCCACGTACATCAAAAAGAACAGGATCAGGAATGGCTGGGTGCTGCCCAGCAGCTCCGGCGTGTAGGAGCGCAGCCCCCAGGCGAAACCGATGCCGAAGGTGCCGACGAAGCCGATCAGGTTGAGCAGGCGCCAGGCCTTGAACCAGGCGATGGCGAAGATGCCGGCATTGAGCAGGGCAAAATAGGAGAACAGCGCGACATGACTGCCACTGCCGGTGGAGGTGAGAATGGGCGCGGCGAAACCACCGAGCGCTGCAGCAGCGGCCAGGCCCAGGGCGTTCTGCTGCACGGCGAGGATGGCTGAGAACAGCGTCACTGCTACCAGCAAGCCGAGGGCCAGGCCCGGATCGAGCAAGGGGTGCAGGCGCATGGCGGCGAACACCGTCAGGTACAGCACGGCGATGCCGGTGCCCTGTAGCACCAGGGCGTAACCGGGATTGCGTCGGCGCAACCACCAGCCCAGGCCGAGCAAGGCCAGGGCACTGGCCGCAACGCCCATGTAGCGCAATTCCACCGGCACCTCGACGCCTTCGGTGGCGTAGCGCAGGAGGAAGGCCAGGCCGAGGAACAGCAACACCACGCCAACCCGCAGCACGGTGTTACCGCCAAACAGCCAGGCCTTGGCGGCAGCAATACCGCGCTCGATCAGGTTCGGTTCTCGCGGCGCTTGCTCGCGCCAGGGGCTTTGCTGCGCTGCCGGTTGCGGCTGGTGAGCGACCTGAGCAGCCAGTGGCGCAGGTTCTGCGACAGGCTGCGATGTTTCGATTTCAGGCAGCGGATCAAGTGTCCAGTCCAGCTCGGGCTCCTCAGCAACGACCGGCTCGGGCTCAGCGTCGGGCGCGGAACTGGCGACAGGTTCAGCAGACGCGGGAACCGGCTCAGGTTCGCTTCGCTCGCCCTGCTCGACCTTGACCAGGCGCTCGTGGATGGCACGAGTTCCGCGCTCGAAACGCTCGGCGAAGTCCTTGAGCTGCGCAGCCAGTTGCGCATTACGCGTCTCCAGCCCTTGCAGACGCAGCGCCTGGCCCAGGCTGAGGCCGATCAGACCGCCAAGAAGCGCACCCGTGACCGATTCGCTGACGCCCACGCCGAGCACCAAACCGACCAGCATGAAAATCCATTGCATGCGTTATGTCCCAATCCTGAGAAAGAAGTCGCCTCACGTTCCTGCTGGCCGCCCGAGACGAGCCACAGTATAGGAGCCGCGCCGACCCACACCCAGAGAGACGACTGCCAAGCCGTTCACAGGCACAACGCAAAGCGATCAGCCGCCAGCCGGTGCTTCACAAACGCCACGCGCCCGCTATCATCGCCGCCCCGTGACCGTAGGGCGGATTCGGGAGCGAAGCGAACAGTCCGCCGCACAAGACAGGCCTACCCGAGCATCATGATAAAACCCCGCCTGATAGCCGCTGCAGAGATCGACCGCCTGGAAACCTGGGCCAAATACACGGCCGACATGTGCCATAGCTGCATGTCCACCTGCTGCACCATGCCGGTTGAGGTGCGCCTGAACGATCTGATCCGCCTGGAGCTGGTGGACGAGTTCGAGCGCAGCGAGCCACCGAAGAACATCGCCAAGCGCCTGCAGAAGGACGGCATCGTCGAGCGCTTCAACCAGAAGTCGGGCATCTTCACCCTGATCCGCATGTCCAACAACGACTGCCTGTTCCTCGATCGCAAGACGCGCCTGTGCACCGTCTATGAGAAGCGCCCGGACACCTGCCGTCATCACCCCAAGGTCGGTCCGCGACCAGGGTATTGCGCGTACAAGCCAAAGTAGTCGAAAAGGTGCCGGGCGAATCTGGCGTCCAGCTCGCCTGATATACCGAGTTCGCTGCGGGGCGCGGCTCCTACGCAAGCACGAGCAGCCCCGCCGACCTGTAGGAGCCCCGCCCCGGGGCGAAGCTTGCTAGCGGCGCAAGCCGATAACTCGGCCAACGCAGACCGGCTGTGGCAATCCCTGATGCTCGCTGGCCAGCTGCACGACCTTGTCGGCCAACTGAGCGTCGAACGGCGCCGCGCGGCCGGCGGCACTGTCGATATTCATCAGCATCTGCTCGCTTTCCGCCAGGCTGGCGTCCTCGCCAGGTCGATACAGCGCATGGTGGATATGCAGGCGTTTGGCGTCATACGCCAAAAGCTGCGTACGCACCTCCACCCGCTCGCCTTCCTTCACCTCCGCCAGGAAGTTCAGGTGACACTCCAGGGTGTACAGCGTGTGGCCGGTGCGGGCACGGCCGGCTTCGTCCAGGCCCAGCACATCCATCAGCGCATCGGTGGCATGGCTGAAGATCAGCAGGTAGAAGGCGTCACGCAAGTGGCCGTTGTAGTCGACCCAGTCGGGGGCAACACCGGTGCGGTAGGTGGTAAGTGGTTTGTTGCACATTTCAGTGTGGCTCCTGAAGCGGCCCTCTTCCCCAGCCCCCACTCTGTGCCCCAGCTCTTCGCAGAGCTCAGGTCGCAACAGCGGGCGAAGCAGTGCTTCGCTGTTCCCGCTTTTGCCCCATAAATGGGAGGGGGGAGCTAGCTCGGAGCGGCTGGATATTCTGGCATAGGGTGCGCCATGCGCACCGGGAGTGACTCGGTTACTCGGCGAACTCGAAGCCATGCTTGGCCTTGGTCTGGCGGATCGCCTCCAACACCGCCAGCAGGCAATCGTCGCGATAGCGCTCCAGGGCATCCAGGCTGCGTTCGCCCTGCTGCTCGGCAGTGCCCTCGACCACCGCGTCGATCAGCCCCTCGGTCAGCTCCGGCGCCTCGAGGTACGTCCAGGGCAGCTTCAGCGCCGGGCCGAACTGGGCCATGAAGTGACGCATGCCGGCCGGGCCGCCGGCCAGGGTGTAGGTCAGGAAACTGCCCATAAAGGACCAGCGCAGGCCGGCGCCGAAGCGGATCGCGTCGTCGATCTCGCCGGTGGTCGCCACGCCGTCGTTGACCAGGTGCAGCGCCTCGCGCCACAGCGCCTCGAGCAAGCGGTCGGCGATAAAGCCCGGCACCTCCTTGCGCACATGCAGCGGGCGCATGCCCAGCGATTGGTAGACCTCGATGGCGGCCTGCACCGCCTCCGGGGCGGTCTTCGCACCGCCCACCACCTCCACCAGCGGCAGCAGATACACCGGGTTGAACGGATGGCCGACCACGCAGCGCTCGGGGTGTGCGGCATCGGCGTAGAACTCGCTGGGCAGCAGGCCCGAAGTGCTCGAGCCGATCAACACATCCCGGCGCGCGGCGGCGCTGATCTTCGCGTGCAGCTCGCACTTGAGCTCGAGGCGCTCGGGCGCGCTCTCCTGGATGAAATCGGCATCGCGTACGCAGTCTTCGATGGTGCTGACGAAGCGCAGGCGATCCAGCGAGGCGCCGGGGGCCAGGCCCTGTTTTTCCAGCGCCGGCCAGGCATTGGCCAGACGCGTGCGCAATGCAGCCTCGGCGCCAGGCGCCGGGTCCCAGGCGATCACGTCGAGGCCATGGGCCAGGGCACGGGCGATCCAGCCGGCGCCGATCACGCCGGTGCCGAGGGCGGCGAAGGTCTTGATATCGGTAACGAAGGACATGGTGGGTTCCTTGCGGGTGTAGCCCGGATGCAATCCGGGGATGGCAGGTGAAATTTCCCCGGATTGCATCCGGGCTGTCGCGGCTAAAGCCCCTCCCACAAGCGCGGCGCGAATCTGGGGGGGCCGGGCGGCGCTGCGCTTTAGCCGCGGCGCTTGAGCTTCATCTTTTCCCGCCCCTCGGCCGGGGTCAGGGCGCGGCCGCCGAGGCGTTCGATGATCTCGATGGCGCGCTCGACCAACTGGCCGTTGCTGGCGTGCACGCCGCGATCCAGCCAGATGTTGTCTTCCAGCCCCACCCGCACGTGGCCGCCAAGCAGCATGGCCTGGGCGACCATGGGCATCTGCATGCGGCCGATGCCAAAGCCGGCCCAGGTGATGCCAGGCGGCAGGTTGTCGGCCATGGCCTTCATGGTCGTGGTGTCGGCCGGCGCGCCCCAGGGGATGCCCAGGCACAGCTGGATCAGCGGGTCGTCCAGCAGCCCTTCCTTGATCATCTGCTTGGCGAACCACAGGTGGCCGGTGTCGAAGATTTCCAGTTCGGCCTTCACGCCCAGCTCGGTGATGCGCTTGGCGCCGGCGCGCAGCTGCGCCGGGGTGGAGACGTAGATGAAATCGCCGTCGCCGAAATTCAGGGTGCCGCAGTCCAGGGTGCAGATTTCCGGCAACAGTTCCTCGACATGCGCCAGACGGGTGATTGGCCCGACCAGGTCGGTGCCGGTGCCGAACTCCAGCGGCTGCTCACCCTGGCCGATCTCCAGGTCGCCGCCCATGCCGGCGGTGAGGTTGATGATCACGTCGGTATCGCTTTCGCGAATGCGCTCAACCAACTCGCGGTACAGCGCCACGTCGCGGCTCGGCTTGCCGGTCTGCGGGTCGCGCACATGGCAGTGGGCGACGGTAGCGCCGGCCTTGGCAGCCTCGATGGCGGCGGCGGCGATCTCCTTGGGCGTGACCGGGATGGCCGGGTGCTTGCCGACGGTGTCGCCAGCGCCGGTCACCGCGCAGGTGACGATAACCTCGTAATTCATTTTCGACTGTCCTTTCCAGAGGCGAACGAGTGCCGACGGCAAGGCCGCAGGCGTTGTGCAAAAAGAGAGTTGGCGCCGGATCAACCGGCGCCGTGGTATCAGTTGCCGGCGACCAGCGCGGCGCTGGCGGGCTTGCCGTCCAGCGTGGTGACGCCCTCAAGCCAGGCCTCGACCACCTGCGGGTTGGCCTTGATCCAGTCACGCGCCACCTGGGCGGCCGGCTTACGATCCATGATCGGCTGCATCAGCTCTGCTTCCTGCTCGCTGGTAAAGCGCAGGCTGGTGAGCAGGCGGTTGGCGTTGGGGCAACGCTCGGCGTAGTCCGGCGCGGTGACGGTGGACACCGTGGCGGCTCCATCGTTGGGGCCGAACACGTCGTCAGTGCCGGTCAGGTAGGTGACCTGCATCGACAGGTTCATCGGGTGCGGTTTCCAGCCAAAGAACACCACCGGTTTCTCGTTGCGTACGGCGCGGCCAACGGCGGCGAGCATGCCTGCTTCACTCGACTCCACCAGTTTGAAGCCACCCAGACCGAACTGATTGGAGTCGATCATTTTCTGGATCGCCGTATTGGCGCCCGAACCGGCTTCGATGCCATAGATCTTGCCGTCTAGCTCGTCCTTGAATTTGGCGATGTCGGCCAGGGTCTTGAGGCCCTTGTCAGCGGTGTAGCTGGGTACGGCGAGCACGGCCACGGCGTCATCCAGCGACGGCTCGGCCGCGACCTTGACCGCGCCAGCGTCGAGGAAGGGTTTGATGTTGTCGTCCATGATCGGCTTCCAGTAACCGAGGAAGGCATCGATCTGCCCTTTCTGAATACCGGCGAAGATGATCTGTTGCGACGCCTGGGTCTGCTTGGTTTCGTAACCGAGGCCCTGCAACAGTTCACTGGCGACGGCGGTGGTGGCGACCACGTCGGTCCAGCCGACGGCGCCGATGCGAACGTTCTTGCAACTGGCGTCGTCGGCCAGCAGGGAGGTACTGAACAGGCTCAGGGTGCAGCACGCGGCCAGCGCGGTAAGACCTTTCATCTGGGTGCTCCTCATCGTGTCACAGCGGTTCTATTTCGTTCTTCTAGAGGCCTGCCAACGGACAGAACCCCCACCGTGTTCGGGGACTTTCGTCTCCCGATGAAAACACCTTACGCTTCGATTTCACGCCTCATTCGCACTTGAGCGACTATCTATTGACCCATACCGACTTTCTGCTTGCATGAGAGCCATGCTGGCCCATTAATCTTTCGACATGCCCGTAGCCCGGATGCGATCCGGGAATCCGCCCCCGGATTGCATCCGGGCTACCTGCCACCCTGCACCGGCGTCGTGACCTGTATGCCTCAGACATTCTGCTTCCTGCTGCTACCCGGCTTTTCCATGATGGGCCTGATGTCGGCCATCGAACCGCTGCGCGTGGCCAATCGCTTTCGCGGCGAACTGTATCGCTGGCGCCTGCTCAGCCAGGACGGCAATGCCGTGAAGGCCAGTAACGGCATGTCGCTCAACGTCGATGGCGGCCTGGAACTGCCCGCTGACACCCAGGCGCTGTTCGTGGTCGCCGGCTTCGAACCGCTGGCCCACTACGACCATCACCTGGCGCACTGGCTGCAACGGCGCGAACCGGAACTGGCAGTGCTCGGCGGCATCGACACCGGCAGCTTCGTGCTGGCCGAGGCCGGGCTGTTCCAGCACCAGCGTCTGACCCTGCACTGGGAAGCCATCGACGCCTTTCGCGAGCGCTACCCGGCGTTGCTGGTCACCCAGGAGCTGTTCGAGATCGACGGTAAACGCATCACCAGCGCAGGGGGCACCAGCAGCCTCGACCTGATGCTCGGCCTGATCGGCCAGGAACACGGCGAGCCGCTGGCGGTGCAGGTGTCCGAACAGTTCGTGGTCAGCCGCATCCGCACCCGTCTGGATCACCAGCGTATGCAGGTGGCCAGTCGCTACGACCTGCACAACAAGAAGTTGGTGCGGGTGGTCGGCGAGATGGAGCGCCAGTGCGAGCAACCGCTGTCCACCGAGGCGCTGGCCGAGTTGGCCGGCATCACCGTGCGCCAGTTGGAGCGGCTGTTTCGTCATCATCTGGATACCACGCCTTCGGCCTTCTACCTTGACCTGCGGCTGGACAAGGCGCGCCAGTTGCTGCGCCAGAGCGATCTGAACGTGCTGGAGGTGGGCCTGGCCTGCGGCTTCGATTCGGCCTCGTACTTCTCGCGCTGCTACCGCAAGCGCTTCGCCGTCAGCCCCAGCCAGGATCGTCACGAACGACCAGGCAGCTAGGCCAACCGTAGCCCGGATGCAATCCGGGGCCAGGCGCCACAGATTCCCCGGCTTGCATCCGAGCTACGCGGTAACGGGCGAAACGCTGGCATATCCGTTCGCGACCTCGGCTTGACGCTTTCGGCAAACCCTCAGTCGTTTTTGCACCGGGTCGCCCTGCCCCCCAGGGATAAGCTCTCCCCAAAGCGCCGACGACCGACTCGGTGCATCCGTTTAGGGGACAAGCCTGATGAGCCCAGCCGAATTGCACGCCGACAGCATCGTCATCGACGGTCTGATCATCGCCAAGTGGAACCGCGAACTGTTCGAAGACATGCGCAAGGGCGGCCTGACCGCGGCCAACTGCACCGTGTCGGTGTGGGAAGGTTTCCAGGCCACGGTGAACAACATCGTCGCCAGCAATAACCTGATCCGCGATAACAGCGACCTGGTCATCCCGGTACGCACTACCGCCGACATCCGCAAGGCCAAGGAGCAGGGCAAGACCGGCATCCTCTACGGCTTCCAGAACGCCCATGCGTTCGAGGACCAGATCGGCTACGTCGAGGTGTTCAAGCAGCTCGGCGTGGGCATCGTGCAGATGTGCTACAACACCCAGAACCTGGTCGGCACCGGCTGCTACGAGCGCGACGGCGGCCTGTCCGGCTTTGGCCGCGAGATCGTCGCCGAGATGAACCGCGTCGGCATCATGTGCGACCTGTCCCACGTCGGCTCCAAGACCAGCGAGGAAGTCATCCTCGAGTCGAAGAAGCCGGTCTGCTACTCCCACTGCCTGCCCTCGGGCCTGAAGGAACACCAGCGCAACAAGTCCGATGAAGAACTGAAGTTCATCGCCGACCACGGCGGCTTCGTTGGCGTGACCATGTTCGCGCCGTTCCTGGCCAAGGGCATCGACTCGACCATCGACGACTACGCCGAGGCCATCGAGTACGTGATGAACATCGTCGGCGAAGATGCCATCGGCATCGGTACCGATTTCACCCAGGGCCACGGCCAGGAATTCTTCGAGTGGCTGACTCACGACAAGGGTTACGCCCGCCGCCTGACCAGCTTCGGCAAGATCGTCAACCCACTAGGCATCCGCACCGTGGGCGAGTTCCCCAACCTCACCGAGACGCTGCTCAAACGCGGCATGCCCGAGCGCGTGGTGCGCAAGGTCATGGGCGAGAACTGGGTGCGCGTATTGAAGGACGTCTGGGGCGAGTAAGCCCCTCCCAACCCAATCCTGGTAGGAGCGGCTTCAGCCGCGATCCGTCCCGCAGGGACGGCGTGCCCTGAAGCTTCGCGGCTGAAGCCGCTCCTACGGTTCAAACTCTGGAGTTTCCGTATATGGCCACCCACGCCCCCGAAATGCCCATCGCCGTCGACGACGAAACCGGCGTCTGGACCACCGACGCGCTACCGATGCTGTACGTGCCGCGTCACTTCTTCGTCAACAACCACATGGGCATCGAGGAAGTGCTCGGCGCCGACAAGTACGCCGAGATCCTCTACAAGGCCGGCTACAAGTCCGCCTGGCACTGGTGCGAGAAGGAAGCCGAGTGCCATGGCATTTCAGGCGCTGCGGTGTTCGAGCACTACATGAAGCGCCTGTCGCAACGCGGCTGGGGTCTGTTCGAAACGCAGAAGCTCGACCTGGAAACCGGCCATGCCGAGGTCAAGCTCAAGCATTCGGCCTTCGTCTACGTGTACGGCAAGGTGGGTCGCAAGGTCGACTACATGTTCACCGGCTGGTTCTCCGGCGCCATCGACCAGATTCTGGCCGCCAAGGGCAGCCCGATCCGCACCGTTACCGTGCAGGAGTACAGCGGCGCCGAAGAGGGCCATGACGACGGCCTGTTCGTCACCCGGCCACTCTGAGTCACCCATAAGAAATCCGTGGGAGCGGCCAGCGCCTCCCACAACGCTAGAGCGCTTACCGTGAGGATGCCGTAATGGCCTTCGAAGCAATGTTCCAGCCGATCCAGATCGGCAAGCTGACCATCCGCAACCGTGTGCTGTCCACCGCGCACGCCGAGGTCTACGCCACCGACGGCGGCATGACCACCGAGCGCTATGTGAAGTACTACGAAGAGAAGGCCAAGGGCGGCATCGGCCTGGCCATCTGCGGCGGCTCCTCGGTGGTGGCCATCGACAGCCCGCAGCAGTGGTGGAGTTCGGTCAACCTGTCCACCGACCGCATCATTCCGCACTTCCAGAACCTGGCCGACGCCATGCACAAGCACGGCGCCAAGATCATGATCCAGATTACCCACATGGGCCGCCGCTCGCGCTGGGACGGTTTCCACTGGCCGACCCTGATGTCACCGTCGGGCATCCGCGAACCGGTGCACCGCGCCACCTGCAAGACCATCGAGGTCGAGGAAATCTGGCGGGTGATCGGCAACTACGCGCAGGCCGCCCGCCGCGCCAAGGAAGGTGGCCTGGACGGTGTCGAGCTGTCCGCCGTGCACCAGCACATGATCGACCAGTTCTGGTCGCCGCGGGTGAACAAGCGCACCGACGAATGGGGCGGTACCTTCGAGGGCCGGATGAAGTTTGGCCTGGAAGTACTCAAGGCCGTGCGCGCCGAAGTGGGCGACGATTTCTGCGTGGGTATGCGCATCTGCGGTGACGAGTTCCACCCGGACGGCCTGTCCCACGAGGACATGAAGCAGATCGCCGCCTACTACGACGCCACCGGTATGCTCGATTTTATTGGGGTAGTTGGATCAGGGTGCGACACCCACAACACCCTGGCCAACGTCATTCCGAACATGAGCTATCCGCCGGAGCCCTTCCTGCACCTGGCGGCCGGGATCAAGGAAGTGGTCAAGGTGCCGGTGCTGCACGCGCAGAACATCAAGGACCCGAACCAGGCCACGCGCATTCTCGAAGGCGGCTATGTCGACATGGTCGGCATGACCCGCGCGCACATCGCCGACCCGCACCTGATCGCCAAGATCAAGATGGGCCAGGTCGACCAAATCAAGCAGTGCGTCGGCGCCAACTACTGCATCGACCGCCAGTACCAGGGCCTCGACGTGCTGTGCATCCAGAACGCCGCTACCAGCCGCGAGTACATGGGCCTGCCGCATATCATCGAGAAATCCACCGGACCGAAGCGCAAGGTGGTCATAGTCGGCGGCGGCCCGGCCGGCATGGAGGCGGCGCGCGTCGCCGCCGAGCGCGGCCATGACGTCACCCTGTTCGAGAAGCAGGCCAGCCTCGGCGGGCAGATCAACCTGGCCGCCAAGGCGCCGCAGCGCGACCAGATGGCCGGCATCACCCGCTGGTTCCAGCTGGAACTGGCGCGCCTGAATATCGACCTGCGCCTGGGCACCGCGGCGGACGCCGCGACCATCCTCGACCTGCGCCCGGATATCGTGGTGCTGGCCAACGGCGGCCACCCGTTCCTCGAGCAGAACGAGCACTGGGGTTCGGCCGAAGGCCTGGTGGTAAGCAGCTGGGACGTGCTCGACGGCAAGGTCGCGGTCGGCAATAACGTGCTGGTGTACGACACCATCTGCGAGTTCACCGGCATGTCGGTGGCCGATTTCATGGCCGAGAAAGGCGCCAAGGTGGAGATCGTCACCGACGACATCAAGCCGGGCGTGGCCATCGGCGGCACCAGCTTCCCCACCTACTACCGCAGCCTGTACCCCAAGGAAGTGATCATGACCGGCGACCTGATGCTGGAGAAGGTCTACCGCGAGGGTGACAAGCTGGTGGCAGTGCTGGAGAACGAATACACCGGCGCGAAAGAGGAGCGGGTGGTCGACCAGGTGGTGGTGGAGAACGGCGTGCGTCCGGACGAATCGCTGTACTACGCGCTCAAGCAGGGCTCGCGCAATAAGGGCCAGATCGACGTCGAAGCGCTGTTCGCGATCAAGCCGCAGCCGTGCCTGAGCGAGTCGGGCGACGGCTACCTGCTGTTCCGCATCGGCGACTGCGTGGCCCAGCGCAACACCCACGCGGCGATCTACGACGCGCTGCGGCTGTGCAAGGACTTTTAAGCCCACACACGGACGGCCCCCTCTCCCGCTTGCGGGAGAGGGCGAGGGGAGAGGGTCCGTTGGCTGTAGATCCATGTCGTCAGCCCCCTCTCCCTAACCCTCTCCCCCAGGGGGAGAGGGGATGGATTTGCGTAGCTTTCGGTCCCGCTAAGGAGACCCCAAGATGTTGAACACCATCCTCCCCCTCCTGCTCTTCGCTGCTCTGACCCTCGCGGTCATCGGGGCGGCCAAGCGCTTCTTCATGTGGCGCCGCGGCCGGCCGGCCAAGGTCGACTGGATCGGCGGCCTGCTGAAGATGCCGCGTCGCTACCTGGTGGATCTGCACCACGTGGTCGAGCGCGACAAATACATGTCCAAGACCCACGTCGCCACCGCCGGCGGCTTCGTCCTGGCCGCCGTGCTGGCGATCCTCGTGCACGGTTTCGGCCTGCACAACCGCATCCTCGGCTTCGCCCTGCTGGCGGCCACGGTGCTGATGTTCGTCGGCGCCCTGTTCGTCGCCAAGCGCCGGCGCAACCCGCCGAGCCGGCTGTCGAAGGGCCCGTGGATGCGCCTGCCGAAGAGCCTGCTGATGTTTGCGGCGAGCTTCTTTATCGCCACCCTGCCGGTCGCCGGGATTCTGCCCGAGAATTTCGGCGGCTGGATTCTGGCCGCTGTGCTGGCCGTCGGCGTGGCCTGGGGCGTGTCCGAGCTGTTCTTCGGCATGACCTGGGGCGGGCCGATGAAACACGCCTTCGCCGGTGCCCTGCACCTGGCCTGGCACCGTCGCAGCGAACGCTTCGGCGGTGGCCGCTCTACGGGCTTGAAAGCCCTCGATCTGGACGATCGCAAAGCCCCGCTGGGCGTGGAAAAACCCACCGACTTCACCTGGAACCAACTGCTCGGCTTCGACGCCTGCGTGCAGTGCGGCAAGTGCGAAGCCATGTGCCCGGCCTTCGCCGCCGGCCAGCCGCTGAACCCGAAGAAACTCATTCAGGACATGGTCATCGGCCTGGCCGGCGGCAACGACGCCAAGTTCGCTGGCTCGCCCTACCCTGGCAAGCCGCTGGGCGAACACAGTGGCGGCCCGCACCAGCCAATCGTCGCCCTCGAAGGCAAGGCGCTGGTCGATGCCGAAACCCTGTGGTCGTGCACCACCTGCCGCGCCTGCGTCGAGGAATGCCCGATGATGATCGAGCACGTCGACGCCATCGTCGACATGCGCCGTCATCTCACCCTTGAGAAGGGGGCGACGCCGAACAAAGGCGCCGAGGTATTGGATAACCTGATCGCCACCGACAACCCCGGCGGCTTCAACCCCGGCGGCCGCCTGAACTGGGCCGCCGACCTGAACCTGCCGCTGCTCGCCGATAAGGGCGAAACCGATGTGTTGTTCTGGGTCGGTGACGGCGCCTTCGACATGCGCAATCAGCGCACCCTGCGCGCCTTCGTGAAGATCCTCAAGGCTGCCGACGTCGACTTCGCCGTGCTCGGCCTGGAAGAGCGCGACAGCGGCGACGTAGCCCGTCGCCTGGGCGACGAAGCGACCTTCCAGCACCTGGCCAAGCGCAACATCGCTACCCTGGCCAAGTACCGCTTCAAGCGTATCGTCAGCTGCGACCCACACAGCTTCCACGTGCTGAAGAACGAATACGGCGCGCTCGGCGGTGATTATCAGGTGCTGCACCACAGCACCTTCATCGACGAACTGGTGCGCAAGGGCTCGCTCAACCTCGGTCAAAGCAAGGCCGCCAGCGTGACCTACCACGATCCTTGCTACCTCGGTCGCTACAACGGCGAGTACGAAGCGCCACGTTCGGTGCTGAAAGCCATCGGCATCGAAGTGAAGGAAATGGAACGCTCGGGCTTCCGCTCACGCTGCTGCGGCGGCGGTGGCGGCGCACCGATCACCGACATTCCTGGCAAGCAGCGTATCCCCGACATGCGCATGGTCGACATCAAGGAGACTGGCGCCGAGTTGGTAGCCGTCGGTTGCCCGCAGTGCACCGCGATGCTCGAAGGCGTGGTCGCACCGCGCCCGGAGATCAAGGATATCGCTGAGCTGGTAGCCGAGGTGCTGATCGAAGCCACCGAGGTGCCGGCCAAGCGGCCCGCCGCCAAGCGCGAAGTGGCGGAGGTGCAGTGATGAAGCGACTGCATACCACGACGGATGTAGGGCGGGTGCAACCCGCCAACACCTGTCCGGCGGGTTGCACCCGCCCTACGCTCAACCTGGAGGCAATGCAATGAGCGACATCATCCGCCGCGACCCTCGCGCCGAGTGGATCGCCCGCAACCGTCTGCACCCGTTGCATGCGTCGATGCAGAAGACCGAAACCAGCTGGATGGGCCCCAATGGCATCATCCGTAAGAACCCGCATGCCATCGCCGCTGGATTCATCGGCCCGGCCGGGCTCAAGCGCATCGACCGCAGCGGCGCCCAGCAGGGCACCAGCAGCAAACGCAGCAGCGCCAGCGTCGCAGTGCAACTGCCGCTGCATATCCTCGAACAACCAGCCTTCCACGTCTGCGTGGTACCGGACATGGTCGGCGGACGCCTGTCCAGCCACGACAAGGATCTGCTCGGCCTGGCCCGCAAGCTGGCCGGTGACAGCGGCGCCGTCGTAGCCGTGGTGTTCGGCGAAGACAAGGAAAGCGCTTTCGACACAGCCGGCGTCGACCGCCTGTTACGCATCGAGGGCAACGCCTTCGACGGCTACGCCCCGGAAGCCCGCGTGTTGGCACTGAGCGCCGTGGAAAGCCAGCTGGCGCCACGTCACTGGCTGCTGCCCGACAGCCGCACCGGTGGCGGCGAGCTGGGCCGGCGCCTGGCTGCCAAGCTCGGTGAGCGTCCGGCCACCCGCGTCTGGCAGGTCGCCGGTGAACAAGCCACTGGCCGCGCCGGTGCCGGCCAGCAGGACATTCAGCGCGCATTGCCACGGCTGATCCTGGCCGCCGCCGAATGCGCCGAGCCGGTCAGCGAAACTCGCCATGAGGTTCGCGCGGTGGAATTGGGCGAAAAGGTCGCCCACAGCCTGCCGCGTATCGAGGATCTCGGCCCGGTGGCCGTTGATCCTGCGCAAATTCCGATGGCCGAAGCCGAGTTCATTCTCTCCGGCGGCAACGGCGTGAAGAACTGGGAGCTGTTCCACCAGGCTGCCGTTGCCCTCGGCGCCACCGAAGGCGCCTCGCGTGTCGCGGTCGACGACGGCTTCATGCCGCGCAACCGCCAGGTGGGCGCCACCGGTACCTGGGTCACCGCCCGCGTCTACCTGGCCGTCGGTATTTCCGGCGCCATCCAGCACCTGCAGGGCATCGGCGCCTGCGACAAGGTGGTGGCGGTGAACATGGATCCTGGCTGCGACATGATCAAACGCGCCGACCTTTCGGTGATCGGCGACTCGGCGGCGATCCTTGCCGCACTGATCGAACGCGTCGCTGCCTGGCGTCAGGAAGGAAAACGTGATGCGGCCTGATCTTCACGAATACGCCCTCGTGGGAGGGGCTTCAGCCGCGACAGATTGTGCGTATGGCCATATCGCGGCTAAAGCCGCTCCCACGGTTCGAGGTTGCCCAAATGACTGATCTGAATATCGTCGCTCTGGTCTCGGTCGGCGCCCACCCGACCTCGGGCCGCCCACGCCGCGCCGAACAGGACGCCCGCGCGGTCGAGCTGGGCCTGCGTCTGGCCGGACAGAACCTGCAACTGCTGCATGCCGGCGACCCACAGGCCGAAGCCCTGCGCGGCTACCTGGGCATGGGTCTGGAACAGCTCGATGTGCTGGAACAGCCCGAAGGTGCCGATGCCCTGCCGCTGCTGGTCGACTATCTGCAAGGCAGCCGCACGCAGCTAGTGCTCACCGGCAGCCAGGCAGAAACCGGCGAAGGCTCCGGCATGCTGCCGTTTCTGCTGGCCGAGCGGCTGGGCTGGCCGATGGTGGTCGGCCTGGCGGAGGTCGAGAAAGTGGAGAATGGCGTGGCCCAGGTGCTGCAGGCGCTGCCGCGTGGACAGCGGCGCCGGCTCAAGGTACGCCTGCCCTGCGTGGCCAGCGTCGACAACGCCGCTCCGGTCGCCCGCCAGAGTGCCTTTGGCCCGGCACGGCGCGGGCAGATCGAAGCCCACGAGGTGACGGTGGTGGACGACTCGCTGCTGGCCGAAGCCAGTCTGCAGCCGGCCAAGTCACGGCCCAAACGGCTCAAGGTGATCAAGGCTAAAACGGGCGCGGAACGGATGAAGGCGGCCACGGCCAAAGCCAGTGGTGGTGGCGGCCAGGTGCTCAAGGATGCCTCGCCACAGGAGGGCGCAGAGGCTATCTTCAAGCTATTGATCGAAGAAGGGGTTCTGCGCTAACCGAGGTTTGAAGACCAACGGCGCAGCGCCTGCCTCGCCACAAGGAGCCACGACCATGATGCATGCCGATCTGATCGACCAGGAAGACTTCCGTGAGCGCCTGATCGCGCTGGGCCTGAGCATTCCACCAGGCGTCACGCCCGAGCAGGCCTGCGAGCTGGCTGTCAGCGGCCTCAGTGCCGAGCGCGCCGTGGCCCTGCGCCACCTGGTGGAAGAACTGCTTGGCGGCAGCGCCACCCTGCTGCCCAACGTACGCGAAGCCATCAGCCGCCATCTGCTGCCAGCGCTGGTGCCGAAACCTGCTTCGGCTTGATCGATCCCACGGCGCACCCTACGCGCGGAGATCAGCCGTAGGGTGGGCTTTAGCCCACCACTCTGTTTGCGTCCGACCTCGTGGATTTTGCGTGGTTTTGGTGGGCTAAAGCCCACCCTACATCCGGCGCAGACGGCTTTAGCTGCGACTCCAAATAAAACGGGGCGCCACTGGCGCCCCGTTTTCATTGCCGCTCGATTCAGATGCGTACGCTGGCGAATGTCGACTCGCCCTGGGCACGGTTGAGCGCCAGCACCGCGCTGGAGTTGACCTGATGCTCGGGAATCGGCAGCAACATCACCAGGTTGTTGCCCTGCTGACCGGCGCGCTCGTCGCGTGGCGGAATGCCGAAGTACTCGCGGTAGCACTTGGAGAAATGCGGGGTGGAGACGAAACCGCAAACCGACGCCACCTCGATGATCGACATGCTGGTCTGCTTGAGCAGCTGGCGTGCGCGGATCAGGCGCAGCTTGAGGTAGTAGCGCGACGGCGAGCAGTGCAGGTACTTCTGGAACAGGCGCTCGAGCTGACGACGGGAGATGTCGACGAAGCAGGCCAGCTCGTCGAGGTCTATTGGCTCCTCGAGGTTGGCCTCCATCAGCGCGACGATTTCCTGCAGCTTCGGCTGGTTGCTGCCGAGCATGTGCTTGAGCGGCACACGCTGGTGATCCTGCTCGTTGCGAATGCGCTCGTAGATGAACATCTCGGAGATGCCGGCTGCCAGTTCGCGGCCATGCTGCTGGCCGATCAGGTGCAGCATCATGTCCATCGGCGCGGTACCGCCAGAGGAGGTGTGGCGATTGCGGTCGATGGAGAACAGGCGAGTGGTGATGGCAGCACGCGGGAAGGCTTCCTGCATCGAGGCCAGGCACTCCCAATGCACGCTGCAATCGTAGCCGTCGAGCAGACCGGCCTTGGCCAGCGCCCAGCTACCGGTGCACACCGCACCGAGCAGGCGCCCCTGGCGCGCCTGCAGCTGCAACCAACTGACATGCTCACGCTTGACGCTGTGCTGAATATCCACGCCACCACAGACGATCACCGCATCCAACGCCGGAGCACTTTGCATGGCGGCGTCTGGAGTGATCTGCAAGCCATCACTGGCGCAGACCGGCAGGCCATCATGAGTCAGGGTATGCCAGCGAAACAGCTCCTTGCCGGAAAGCTGGTTGGCCATGCGCAGGGGCTCTACCGCCGAAGCCAGGGAAATCAGGGTGAAGTTGTCCAGGAGCAGGAAGCCGATGGACTGGGCGACACGGTTCTGGGGTTGCGCCCCTTGGCTGAACTGCGACATTGATGGAACCCTCTCACGCTAAGCACGGTGTGAGCCCAATTAGAAGTGGGCCTCTGTTTTATCCTGGCCAGGTTTGAAAACCGGGCGGCTATGCATCTCTACGCAAAGGTCATGCCTAAATTGATCAAGCGTTCAATAAAAACTGAACCTTCAATACATGGCGCGCCAGACGGACTCCTTGCCCCCTATTTTCAGGGTTTGCGAAACGCTCTCAAAGCCTCTTTGCGCAAGGCTTTGAGCATTTCGGTAGCACAGACTGAGCGGCCTGCTACGGCGTCTCTGGCTGTCAGTAACGGACGAGCGGTAACAACAGCGACTGCTCGGTCACAACTGAGGAAATCGATGCCCGCAAGCGTCGCACCAAAAGCTCGCGAAGCGGCGGCTTTGCCAGAATCGCTGCACCAGCAAAGGTCACCGCTCGCTGGCGTGCCAGCCGCCAGGAGCACATGGAGAAGAACATCCTGACGAATCCGCAACAGGTTCGCGATGATCCAACTTTCGCCAGCGCGTCCAGCTCTCCAACCGACTCATGCATATCCAATCACGCCGCGGTGAACCGTCCGTGTCGGGGTCTTTTCTCGACATGCCGGTGTCGTTTCTCGTTCAGGGTGCGGCCCACCTCTTGCTGTGAAATAGCCAATCGCCCGCTCCAGGAATCTTCCAGCGGCTCCAGCCGCCCGAACAGAGGCACACCCCCATGAACAGATTTGCTCGCTGGCTGCTGGTGATCGCCCTCACCTCCTCCACCGCCCTGTACGCCAAAGAAGCCGAGCGCTGCGAGCTGGTGCGCCTGAGCGATGTCGGCTGGACCGACATCACCATGACCACCGCCGTTGCCCGTCTGATACTGGGCGAGCTCGGCTATCGCACGCAGATACGCCGCATGTCGTTGCCCGATACGTATCGCGGATTGTCCGAAGGCCAGCTGGACGTGTTCCTGGGCAACTGGATGCCGGCCCAGAGTGAACTGGTGCAACCTCACCTGGACAGCGGCAGGATCGAGAAGCTGCACACCAACCTGCCGACGGTGCGTTACACCCTGGCGGTACTGACGCCAGGCTACGAGGGCGGACTGAAGGATTTCGCCGACATCCATCGCTTCAAGGACGAACTCGGTGGGCAGATCTTCGGCATCGAACCGGGCAACGAAGGCAACGAGATGATCAAGGGCATGATTCGCGACAACACCTTCGGCCTGGCAGGTTTCAGCCTGGTCGAGTCGAGTGAAAGCGGCATGCTCAACCATGTCGAGCGTGCTCAACGCCTGGGCAAATGGGCGGTATTTCTCGGTTGGGAACCGCACCCGATGAACGAGCGTCTGAAGATGAACTATCTGGCCGGTGGTGATGATTATTTCGGCCCCAATTACGGAGCGGCGCAGGTCAACACGGTGGCGCGCGGCGGGTTGAGCGCGCAGTGTCCCAATCTGGCTCGGCTGTTCCGCAATATGACCTTCACCATCAGCGCAGAAAACCAGTTGATGAGCGCCGTACTGGAAGGCAATACCAACCGCCGCCGCGTAGCCAAGCAGTGGATCGAAGACAACCCACAGATGATTACGGCCTGGCTGGAAGGCGTGACCCGCTATCAAGGTGGCCCTGTCAGTAAAGTGTTCGACGTATCACTAGCAGGAAATGACTGATAAATTCGACGAAATAGCCGAGAAAAACCAATAAAAATGGCAGACAACAAAGATCACCTGGTAGCTCGAAAGGGTTTTCCATCGCCTTGTCGAGAATCACACCCAGGCTCGCGACATGAACCAGGCGTGACCAACTGGTCATATTGCGCCGCCTTTCGATTTTTCAGCGACTTTCGGCACTACAGTACCTTTCGCTGTAAATTTTTTTCAACATCGCCGCAGCCCCCGCACTACGCTGCCTGCGCCTCGCTTGAAGAGCTGAAAACCAGCACCGGCGCGGCTTTCAGCCTTGGCCAAGGGACGAAAAAGTCTGTTAAGGTTTTTAAAGCACGCTATCGAAAGCGCTTCTCGATGCTCACATCGAGCGCTATTCGAAACGGCATCACACAGTGCTTTCAGGAGCCCGGAAAACGGCGAGAACATGGAAAAACACGGGGTGTGACGGACCATGTCGTCGCCCAACACGTCAGGGTCGCAAACCGATAATTGCGCAGACCCCAAGACTATATCGTTGAGTCAGCCGATAACGTCGCTGCCGCTTCCCGAGGGGAACGGCAGACTGGGGCTCACCGCCCCGGACCGAAGAACATACAAGCGCTGGCCCACCATCGATAGGGCGCCAGCCCAACAAGAAATTTCGGATGTACGCATGCGCCAGGACGACGCATGAATCCCCAAGGGAATGGGCTTCGAAACACTGCCAGAGGGTTTGGAAAGCGGTTTGCAGCACGGCAAGACAGTGGTCACTCATCAACAGGTTGCAACGACGCAGCGGGCAATTTTTGCCACCAAACGCGTGCGCTGCAGCGTGCCCGAGCGCCACACTCGACGCCTGCCGCGAAACGTTCGCCAACCTCGAAACTCAGCAAACACCCACACAGGTATCAGAGGCCTGACACAGCTGATCTACGCTTCTACGATGCGTGCCCGGCCGTGCCAGCGCGAACTGGATGCCGATTGAAGGGGAAACGTCCCATGCAGTCTGGAAAGATCGTGGTCGAACACCTGTACAAGGTTTTCGGCCCCAACCCACAAGAAGCCATCGACCTGCTCAAGGAAGGCTGGAGCAAGGAGAGGATTCTGGCCGAGAAAGGCGCCGTGATCGGCGTCAGCGATGTGTCGTTCAGTGTCGAAGAGGGCGAGATCTTCGTCCTCATGGGCCTGTCCGGCTCTGGCAAATCCACCCTGATCCGTCTGATCAACCGCCTGGTCGAACCCAGCGCCGGTGACGTCTACATCGATGGCCAGAACGTGGCCAAGCTGCCGCAATCGCAACTGATCGACCTGCGCCGGCGCGACATGAGTATGGTCTTCCAGTCCTTCGCCCTGATGCCTTCGCGCAGCGTGCTGGATAACGCGGCCTTCGGCCTGGAAGTGGCCGGCACCGGCCGCAAGGAGCGCGAGAAGCGTGCCATGGAAGTGCTCAAGCAGGTTGGCCTGGACACCTTCGCTCACAAGTACCCACACGAACTCTCCGGCGGCATGCAGCAACGTGTAGGCCTGGCCCGCGCGCTGACGGTCAACCCGTCGATGATCATCATGGACGAGGCGTTCTCCGCCCTCGACCCGCTCAAGCGCCGCGAGATGCAGGACGTGCTGCTGGAGCTGCAGAAGACCCATCGCCGCACCATCATCTTCGTCTCCCACGACATCGAAGAAGCCATGCGCATCGGTACCCGCATCGGCATCATGGAAGGCGGCAAGCTGATCCAGGTCGGCACCCCGCAGGAGCTGATCGAGAAGCCGGCCAACGAGTACGTGCGTAACTTCTTCGACACCGTCGACACCAGCCGCTACCTCACCGCCGGCCAGCTCAAGGCCGACAGCGTGCCGACCTACGTGCACAACGGCAGGGCGCCGGACGCGGCGAAGATCTGCAAGGAACTGCAGGCGCTGGACAAGCACTACGCGTTCATCGTCGACGAGGACAACCATTTCCAGGGCTCCATCAGCCTGGAGAAGATCGCCCTGATGGTCGACGGCGACGAGCCCAGACCACTCGAAGCGGATGCGCTCAAGCAGGTGGTGCCGGTACCCGAGGACATGCCGCTGGAACACGTCATCACGCGCCTGGTGGACAACGAAGGTCCGATCCCGGTGGTGGACGCCGAAGGCCATTACTGCGGCGCTATCAGCAAGGGCCGTCTGCTGACCCGACTGCAGGGGGAATCCCATGAGTGACAAGAAACTCGACCTGGGTAGCTGGGTCAACGACGTCGTCCAGCACCTGCTGGACAACTACAGCGGTGCCTTCGACAGCATCGGCAAACTGGTCAGCGGTTTCTCCGAAGGCATCGAAGCCTTGCTCATGCTGCCGCCGGCCTGGCTGCTGATCGCCATCTTCGTCGCCCTCGGTCTGTGGCGCATCGGCGCACGCTTCGCGGTATTCACCGCCGTGGCGTTCATCCTGATCGTCATGACCGGGTTCTGGGAACAGACCGTGGTCACCCTCGGTCTGACCTTCTCCTCGACGCTGATCAGCCTGCTGCTGGGCATCCCACTGGGCATCTGGGCCGCCAAGAGCGAGCGCGTGGCGACCATCATCCGGCCGATCCTCGACTTCATGCAGACCATGCCGGCGTTCGTCTACCTGATTCCGGCAGCCATGCTCTTCGGCCTCGGTCGCGTGCCAGGCATCATCGCCACGGTGATCTTCGCCATGCCGCCAGCGGTGCGCCTGACCAGCCTGGGCATTCGCCAGGTGAACAAGGAAATCGTCGAGGCCGGCCAGTCCTTCGGCTGCACCAGCCGCCAGCTGCTGTTCAAGGTACAACTGCCCAACGCCATGCCGTCGATCATGGCCGGGGTCAACCAGACCATCATGATGGCCCTGTCGATGGTGATCATCGCCTCGATGGTCGGCGCCGGTGGCCTGGGTAACGATGTACTGGCGAGTATCCAGCGCCTGGACATCGGGCTAGGCTTCGAAAGCGGCATGGCCGTGGTGCTGCTGGCGATCATTCTCGACCGCATCACTGAAAGCTTCGGCACCAAGCAGACCGCCCGCGGCGGCATCTTTGCCTGGTTCAGCGGCAAGCTGCAGCGCCAGTAAACATTTTTTCACTTCACAGGGAACCGCAGATGAAAATGATCAAGACCACTGCCGCCATCGGCCTGCTGTCCTGCGCACTGATGCAGGGCGCCATGGCCGCGGAGCCGGCGAGCTGCAAGCAGGTGCGTTTCGCCGAGATTGGCTGGGCCGACATCGCCGCCACCACGGGTGTGGCCATGACCCTGGTCGAAGGTCTGGGCTATCAGCCGCGCAAGATCATGGCCTCGGTACCCATCGCCTTCACCGGCGTGAAGAGCGGCCAGGTCGATGTGTTCCTCGGCTATTGGGCGCCGTCGATGGACGCGGTGATCGAGCCATTCCTCAAGGACGATGGCGTCAAGGTACTGCCCAAGGCCAACCTCGAGGGTGCCAAGTACACCCTGGCCGTGCCGACCTACGCGGCCGAAGCCGGCCTGAAGAGCTTCCAGGACATCGCCAAGTTCAAGGATCAGCTGGGCGGCAAGATCTACGGCATCGAGCCGGGTAACGATGGCAACCTGCTGATCGACGGCATGATCAAGAACAACCAGTTCGACCTCGGCGGCTTCCGCATGGTCGAGTCCAGCGAAGCCGGCATGCTGGTGCAGGTATCGCGGGCAATCAAGAAGAAAGAGCCGGTGGTTTTCCTCGGCTGGGCGCCGCACCCGATGAATACTCAGCACGACATCACCTACCTGTCCGGTGGTGACGACGTGTTCGGCCCTGACTACGGTGCGGCCAAGGTCTACACCGTGGTACCGCCGGATTACGAGGCGCGCTGCGCCAACCTCGGCAAGCTGCTGAACAACCTGCAGTTCACCGTCGATATCGAAAGCCAGCTGATGGAAAAGGTGCTGGAGAAGGAAAACCCGCAGAACGTCGCCAAGGAGTGGATCAAGGCCAACCCGGCGATCCTCGACCAGTGGCTGAGCGGCGTGACCACCTTTGACGGTCAGGACGGCGTTGCCGCCGTGAAGAAACACGTCGGGCTGTAACAGGCCGCGACCCGATTCGGGCTCGAACCTCAGGGTTCGAGCCCGGAAACCTCCTCGTAAACCACTAGCGGCTGCTTTCTGGCCGTGACGGGGAGGCTTTGCCCGCGAACCGGCAATCTGCTGCGCAACACGGATTCGCAAGGCCCGCAATGAGAACGAGCCAGTCAACGATCTTGCAACTGCCACTCACTGATGGAGCACAACAAATATGCGCGTTTTCAAACACCTTTGCCTCGGCGCTGCCGCCCTGGCCATCGGCATGGGCAGCGCCCTGGCCGCCGACAAACCTACCCTGAAGATCGGCTACGTCAACGGCTGGGATGACAGCGTCGCCGTCACCCACGTCGCCGGTGAAATCCTGCAAAGCAAACTCGGCTACACGGTCGAACTGAAGCCGGTCGAACCCGCCATCATGTGGCAAGGCGTGGCCCGTGGCGACCTCGATGCCACCCTCTCCGCCTGGCTGCCGGCCACTCATGGCGAGTACTTCGAGAAGCTCAAGGACAAGGTGGAAATCCTCGGTACCAACTACTCCGGCGCCAAGATCGGCCTGATCGTGCCGGACTACGTCGAAGCCAAGACCATCGAGGATCTGGAGAAATACGCCAAGGACTTCGACGGCAAGATTACCGGCATCGACGCCGGTGCCGGCGTGATGCGCCGCACCGAAGACGCCATCAAGGAATACAACCTGGCCAGCATCAAGCTGATGCCGAGCTCGGGCCCGGCCATGGCCACCGCCCTGACCCGCGCCGAGAAAGCGCAGAAGCCGATCGTGGTCACCGGCTGGATTCCGCACTGGATGTTCGCCAAGTGGAAACTGCGCTTCCTCGAAGATCCGAAGAAAGTCTTCGGCGACGACGAGCGTGTAGACACCGTGGCCAATCCTGAGCTGAAGGGCAAGGCCGCCGACGCTGCCGCCTTCCTCAGCAAGATTTCCTGGAGCGGCGAAGAAGTCGGCGCGGTGATGCTGGCCATCCGCGAAGGCGCCAAGCCGGACCAGGCCGCCAAGGACTGGATCGCTGCCAACCCGGAGCGCGTGGAAAGCTGGCTGAAGTAAGCCGCACTCGCTGCACGCCATCGAAGCGGGCCTCTGGCCCGCTTCGTCGTTTTGCGAGGCCACGTGCGCGCCACGGTTACCGAGGATAAGGCGGTGCGCATGGCCAAGGTGGCCCCGCGACGCCCTGCGGAATCGGCGCCACGCCCCCACTCTCCCACCTCGTTTGATTGATCGAACGATCAAAATCCGCCTAGACTCCGGCCCAACTTCCCCCGCTGGAGACACCCATGCCCAAGGTCGGCATGCAGCCCATTCGTCGTTCGCAGTTGATTGCCGCCACCCTGGAAGCCGTCGACCAGGTTGGTATGGCCGATGCCAGCATCGCCTATATCGCCCGCCTGGCCGGGGTCTCCAATGGCATCATCAGCCACTACTTCAACGACAAGAACGGCCTGCTCGAAGCCACCATGCGTCACCTGATGCAGGCGCTCAGCGATGCGGTGGGCGCACGCCGTCGCGCACTGCGCGAGGACAGCCCGCGTGCCCATCTGAAGGCGATGATCGACGGCAACTTCGACGACAGCCAGGTCAGCGGTCCAGCGATGAAGACCTGGCTGGCGTTCTGGGCCAGCAGCATGCACCAGCCTGCCCTGCGCCGCCTGCAGCGGGTCAACGACCACCGTCTCTATTCCAACCTGTGCGGCCAGTTCCATCGCGTGCTACCGCAAGATCAGGCACGCTTCGCCGCCCGCGGTCTGGCCTCGCTGATCGACGGCCTGTGGCTGCGCGGCGCACTGTCCGGCGAAGCCTTCGACACCGAACAGGCACGCCGCATCGCCTATGACTACCTCGACCTGCAGTTGGCCAAGGCTTCGTAGGGTGCGCTGTCGCACCGCGTACATCCTCTTTCTCTGATCATTTAGATCGCTCGGTGCGCGCAGCGCACCCTACGACCGTGCATCTTGCGGGCATGTCGCGTTTGGCTGCGCCTTGTCGTTTTTATTGATTGATCGTTCAATTTAAATAAAATAGGCTGTTCTCCAAGCAGATTGCCAAGTGCAGAGGACAGCCCATGCCCCGTTTCGCCGAACAGCAGCTCTACATCGGTGGCCAGTACGTCGCCGCCAGCAGTGGAGAAACCTTCGACAGCATCAACCCGGCCACCGGCGAGGTGCTGGCCAAGGTGCAACGTGCCAGCCAGGCCGATGTCGAACGGGCCGTGGCCAGCGCCACCGAGGGGCAGAAGGTGTGGGCGGCGATGACCGCCATGCAGCGTTCGCGCATACTGCGCAAGGCCGTGGACATCCTGCGTGAGCGCAACGACGAGCTGGCCGAGCTGGAAACCCTCGACACTGGCAAGCCACTGTCGGAAACCCGCTACGTCGACATCGTCACCGGCGCCGACGTGCTGGAGTACTACGCCGGCCTGATCCCGGCCATCGAGGGCGAGCAGATCCCGCTGCGCGAGACCTCTTTCGTCTACACCCGCCGTGAACCGCTGGGCGTGGTCGCCGGCATCGGCGCCTGGAACTACCCGATCCAGATCGCCCTGTGGAAATCCGCCCCAGCGCTGGCTGCCGGCAACGCAATGATCTTCAAGCCCAGCGAAGTCACCTCGTTGACCGCGCTGAAACTGGCCGAGATCTACACCGAGGCCGGCCTGCCAGCAGGCGTATTCAACGTGCTCACCGGTAGTGGTCGTGAGGTTGGCCAGTGGCTGACCGAACACCCGGGCATCGAGAAGATTTCCTTCACCGGCGGCACCGTCACCGGCAAGAAAGTCATGGCCAGCGCCTCCAGCTCCAGCCTCAAGGAAGTGACCATGGAGCTGGGCGGCAAGTCGCCGCTGATCGTGTTCGAGGACGCCGACCTGGACCGCGCCGCCGACATCGCGGTGATGGCCAACTTCTACAGCTCCGGCCAGGTGTGCACCAACGGCACCCGCGTGTTCGTGCCGCGCATGTTGCAGGCGCGCTTCGAGGCCAAGGTGCTGGAGCGAGTCAAACGCATCCGCCTCGGCGATCCGCTGGATGACGCCACCAATTTCGGCCCGCTGGTGAGCTACGCGCACATGGACAGCGTACTCGGCTACATCGAGAAGGGCCGCAGCGAGGGCGCACGCCTGCTGATCGGCGGCGCGCGCGTCACTGATGGCGACTATGCCAAGGGCGCCTACGTCGCGCCGACCGTATTCACCGACTGCCGGGACGACATGACCATCGTGCGCGAGGAAATCTTCGGCCCGGTGATGAGCATCCTCATCTACGACAGCGAAGAGGAAGTGATCCGCCGCGCCAACGATACCGACTACGGCCTGGCTGCCGGCGTGGTGACTCGCGATCTCAATCGCGCACACCGGGTGATCCACAAGCTGGAAGCCGGCATCTGCTGGATCAACACCTGGGGCGAATCGCCGGCCGAGATGCCGGTGGGCGGCTACAAGCAGTCCGGTGTCGGCCGCGAGAACGGCCTGGTCACCCTCGGCCACTACACCCGCATCAAGTCGGTGCAGGTCGAACTCGGCGGCTACAGCTCGGTGTTCTAAGCACCGGTCTGTGGGAGGGGCTTCAGCCGCGACCCATTTCGCGGCTAAAGCGGTTCGCCGCCCGGCCCGCCCACGAATTGAATCACCGCCCCGTAACCCGGATGCAATCCGGGAACAGTCACCGCGTTTTCCCGGATCACAGCCGGGCAACAGGAGGAGCCATGACCCAGGAATTCGACTACATCATCATCGGCGCCGGTTCGGCCGGTAACGTCCTGGCCACCCGGCTGACCGAAGACGCAGACGTCAGCGTACTGCTGCTGGAAGCCGGCGGCCCCGACTACCGCCTCGACTTTCGTACCCAAATGCCCGCCGCCCTGGCCTTCCCGCTGCAGGGCCGGCGCTACAACTGGGCCTACGAGACCGACCCCGAGCCGTACATGAACAACCGCCGCATGGAATGCGGACGCGGCAAGGGCCTGGGCGGCTCATCCCTGATCAACGGCATGTGCTACATCCGCGGCAACGCGTTGGACTTCGACAACTGGGCCACGGCCAAAGGCCTGGAAGACTGGACCTATCTCGACTGCCTGCCGTACTTCCGCAAGGCGGAAAGCCGCGACATCGGCCCCAACGATTACCACGGCGACGACGGCCCGGTCAGCGTGACCACGCCCAAGGCCGGTAACAATCCGCTGTTCCACGCCATGGTCGAGGCCGGCGTGCAGGCCGGCTATCCGCGCACGGACGATCTCAACGGCTATCAGCAGGAAGGCTTCGGCCCGATGGACCGCACCGTGACCCCGGAAGGCCGCCGCGCCAGCACCGCGCGCGGCTACCTGGACCAGGCACGGGCGCGCCCCAACCTGACCATCATCACCCACGCCACCACCGACCGCATCCTCTTCGATGGCAAGCGCGCCAGTGGCGTCAGCTACCTGATCGGCAACGCCAACGATGCCACCGAAGCCCGTGCTCGCCGCGAAGTGCTGCTATGCGCCGGCGCCATCGCCTCGCCGCAGATCCTGCAGCGCTCTGGCGTCGGCCCCGCCGCGCTGCTGCGCGAGCTGGACATCGCGCTGGTACACGAACTGCCTGGCGTCGGCCAGAACCTGCAGGACCACCTGGAGATGTACCTGCAGTACGCCTGCACCCAGCCAGTGTCGCTGTACCCGGCACTCAAGCTGCTCAACCAGCCCGGCATCGGCGCGCAATGGCTGTTCGCCGGCAACGGTATCGGCGCCAGCAACCAGTTCGAGGCCGGCGGTTTCATCCGCACGCGCCCGGAGTTCGCCTGGCCCAATATCCAGTTCCACTTCCTGCCGGTGGCGATCAACTACAACGGCAGCAACGCGGTCAACGAGCATGGCTTCCAGGCTCACGTCGGCTCGATGCGCTCGCCCAGCCGCGGGCGTATCCAGCTCAAGTCGAAAGACCCGCGCCAGCACCCGAGCATCCTCTTCAACTACATGAGCGCCGATCAGGACTGGCAGGAATTCCGCGACGGCATACGCCTGACCCGCGAGATCATGGCGCAGCCGGCACTCGATCCTTACCGTGGGCGTGAAATCAGTCCTGGCGAGCATGTGCAGAGCGACGCCGAGCTGGATGCCTTCATTCGCGAGCATGCGGAAACGGCTTTCCACCCGTCCTGCTCGTGCAAGATGGGCGAGGACGACATGGCGGTGGTCGATGGTCAGGGCCGCGTGCACGGCCTGCAGGGCTTGCGCGTAGTGGATGCGTCGATCATGCCGGAGATCATCACCGGCAACCTCAACGCCACCACCATCATGATCGCCGAGAAGATCGCGGATCGGATTCGCGGGCGCCAGCCATTGCCGCGCAGCAATGCGCCCTATTTCGTCGCGGGCGAACGCCCGGTGCGTGGTACGCCGCTGCGCAGCCAGCAAGACAGGTTAGTCGGGTAATTCCTGGCGGATCATCCAGTGGCCCTCGGGCGGCATCAGCCGGCCGAGGTCGAAACGATCCAGTGAGTCGGCGTCGAGCATTTCGATCTGCGGGCTCACCAGTTGCGGCAGCTTTTCGCCCTGCAGGCCACGAACGGCCAGGTCCAGGGCGATGCGCGCCTGAATCACCGGTGAGTCGGTGGGTGCAGCCAGTACCTGCCCCTCGCGAATCTGCTCCAGCACCCGCTCGGTGGCATAGAACGACAACACCTGCGTCTCAGAACCGATATTGCGCACCAACTGCGCGGCGAAGGCCGCGGCTTCGGCATTGGCGATCAGGTAATCGAGACGTGGATGCTGCTTGAGCAGCTCCCGCGTCAACTGCGCCTGACTACTGCGATCCACTGGGGCATAACCACCATGGGCCAGGGTCACCCTGGTGCCAGGCAAGGCATCACGCAGGCCGCGCTCGGCATCCTGCACCCAGCCAGCATCGGCCGGGCCGGGTAGCCAGCCGACCTGAATCGGCCGCCCTTCACTGACACGTACCAGATACTTGAGCGTGGCACGCGTCATGTCGGCGAAGTCGACCCGCGAATGCGCGCTGAGCCCCGGGCATTCCAGGCGATTGACCAGATCGATGACCGGCCGACCGGCCTTGATCTGCACTTCTGCTGCGCTGCACAGGTCATAGGTGTTGATACTGGCCACGACGAAGGCATCGGCGCCCTCGGCTACACAATGCCCGAACTGCTCCACTTGCACATCGGCATGCTCGTAGCCACCGGCTTCGTAGATCCCCAGGCGCACGCCAAGACGTCTGGCTTCCTGATCCAGCCCCCAGGCCACGCCCCACCAGTAGCGATCCTTGCCATGGGGCAGCAGCGCACAGATACGCCAGGGCTGGCTGGCCGCTGGCAAAGGCCGGTAATCCAGCATGCGGCCATCGGCACGTACCGGATAAGGGAACCACTCGGCCGCCAGCAGCGACTGGCAAGCCAGCGAAAGCCACAGAGTCAACCAGCGCATGACGCCGTCCTTAGCCCTTGCGGGGCGATGTGCCAGTCACCCCAGCGTAGCACCACCTCGGACACCTGCTCACACGTTGGCAACCCGCAGTTGCCCGGGCTCGATCGGCGGCCTAGAGTGGAGCGCACAGACCATGAGAACAGCATGACCAACCCCACCCTGCTCGACCCCAGAACCGCCCGCCTGCTGCCCTGGATAGTCGCCATCGCCTTCTTCATGCAGACGCTGGATGGCACCATCCTCAACACCGCATTACCGGCCATGGCCGCCGACCTCGGCGAAAATCCATTGCGCATGCAGTCGGTGGTGATCGCCTACATGCTTACCGTGGCCCTGCTGATCCCGGCATCGGGCTGGATCGCCGACCGCTTCGGCACGCGGCGCATCTTCTTCGGCGCCATCGCCCTGTTCAGCCTCGGCTCGCTGCTCTGCGCACTGTCGGAGTCGCTGAGCATGCTGATCGGCGCACGGGTCATCCAGGGCCTGGGCGGCGCGCTGATGATGCCGGTCGGGCGACTGGTGGTGCTGCGCGCCTATCCGCGCTCGGAGCTGGTGCGGATCATGAGCTTCATCACCCTGCCCGGCCTGCTCGGCCCGCTGATCGGCCCGAGCCTGGGCGGCTGGCTGGTGGAGGTGGCCAGCTGGCACTGGATCTTCCTGATCAACCTGCCGGTGGGGCTACTCGGCTGCTGGGCAGCATTGCGCCATATGCCTGACCTGCGCGGCCCTGAGCGCAGCCGCTTCGATACCGTCGGTTTTCTGCTGTTCGGCGCCGCCATGCTGCTGATCACCGTAGCCCTGGAAGGGCTCGGCGAACTGCACCTGCCGACCATGCGCGTGGTGCTGCTGTTGCTCGGCGGCATGGCCTGCCTGGCCGCCTACTGGCTGCGCGCCGGACGCATCGAGCAGCCATTGTTCGCACCCAAGCTGTTCCACACCCGCAGTTTCGCCGTGGGCATCATCGGTAACTTGTTCGCCCGCCTCGGTAGCGGCGCGCTACCTTTCCTCACGCCGCTGCTGCTGCAACTGGCGATGGGCTATTCGCCGGCCCAGGCCGGCATGAGCCTGATTCCGCTGGCACTGGCGGCAATGGCAGCCAAGCCGCTGGCCAGGCCGCTGATCGAGCGCCTCGGCTACCGCAACATCCTCACCAGCAACACCCTGCTGCTCGGCGCCCTGATCGCCAGCCTGGCCCTGGTCGACGCACAAACCTCGACCTTGCAGCTGATCATCCAGCTGAGCCTGATCGGCGCCTGCAACTCGCTGCAGTTCACCGCGATGAACACGGTAACGCTGATCGACCTGGACAACCGCGACGCCAGCAGCGGCAACAGCCTCCTGTCGGTGGTGGTACAGCTGGCGATGGGCCTTGGCGTTGCATCGGCCGCGGCGCTGCTCAGCGGTTTCAGCCGCGAGCTGGGCGACAACGGCCATGTGCTGGCGGCGTTCCAGGCGACCTACCTGTGCGTTGGTCTGCTGTCGATGCTGGCGGCGGCGATCTTCCTGCAACTGGACACGAAAGATGGCCGTAGCGGGCGCAATATCGAGGTTTCAGCGGACGAATGAGCGGGCCTGCTACACTGCCGGCCTGTTTCTTCACCCCCGAGTCTTGCCGTGACCGCTACTGCCTTCGCCAGCCTGCCCATTTCTGCTGCCATGCAGGCCAATCTCGCCGCCATCGGCTATGCCGAGATGACGCCCATCCAGGCCGCCAGCCTGCCGCTGATTCTCAAGGGCCGCGACCTGATCGCCCAGGCCAAGACCGGCAGCGGCAAGACCGCAGCCTTCGGCATCGGCCTGCTGCACCCGCTCAACCCGCGCTACTTCGGCTGCCAGGCCATGGTACTGTGCCCGACACGCGAACTGGCCGATCAGGTGGCCAAGGAAATCCGCCGCCTGGCCCGTGCTGCCGACAACATCAAGGTGCTTACCCTCTGCGGCGGTGTGCCTTTCGGCCCGCAGATCGGCTCGCTCGAGCATGGTGCGCACGTGATTGTCGGCACGCCGGGACGAGTGCAGGAGCATCTGCGCAAAGGCACGCTGAAAGTCGATGGGCTCAATACCCTGGTACTCGACGAAGCCGACCGCATGCTCGACATGGGCTTCATCGACAGCATCAGCGAAATCATCGAGCAGACCCCGGCACGCCGTCAGACTCTGCTGTTCTCCGCCACCTATCCGCCCGCCATCGAGCAGCTTGCCGCACGTTTCTTGCGTAGCCCGGAGCGGGTCGAAGTGGAGGCGCAGCACGACGACGGGCAGATCGAGCAGCGCTTCTACGAAATAGCGCCGAGCCAACGTATGGAAGCGGTCAGCACCCTGCTGCGGCATTTCCGCAAGCAACCGACCGTGGCCTTCTGCGCCACGCGCCAACAGTGCGACGAACTGGCCGCACAGCTGGAGGCCGAGAAGATTTCCGCCGCCGCCCTGCATGGCGATCTGGAACAGCGTGATCGCGATCAGATTCTCGCGCTGTTCGCCAATCGCAGCCTCAGCGTGCTGGTGGCCACCGACGTCGCAGCGCGCGGCCTGGATATCGCCGGGCTGGAAATGGTGATCAACGTAGAGCTGTCGCGTGATGCCGAGGTGCATATCCACCGCATCGGCCGTAGTGGTCGCGCTGGCGAGAAAGGCCTGGCACTGAGCCTGGTGGCCCCGGCCGAAGCTGGTCGCGCCCAGGCCATCGAAACCCTGCAAGGCAAGGAACTGGCCTGGTACCCGCTGCCTGCAGCAAAGGCGACGGGTGAGCCGCTGCTGCCGCCGATGCACACCCTGTGCATCGGCGCCGGACGCAAGGACAAACTACGCCCCGGCGATATCCTTGGTGCCCTGACCGGCGACGCCGGGCTGCCCGGTAGCCAGGTCGGCAAGATCGCCCTGTTCGACTACCAGGCCTATGTCGCCGTCGAACGCGACGTCGCCCGCCAGGCGCTCAAGCGCCTCACTGAAGGCAAGATCAAGGGTAGAACGCTGCGTGTGCGTCTATTGTAAGGCTGATATAAAGAATCAAACGGCCTGGGCCGGAGTCACCCATGCGCAATATTCTGGTCATTGAAGACAGCCCACTGGTACTGAAGATCCTCGAGCATCTGTTCCGTCAGGAAACCGATCTGGAACCGATCTTCTGTGCCTCACTGGCAGAAGCGGAAGTCATGCTGGAGACCTCTGCGGCGCTGTTCTTCGCCGCCATCGTCGACCTGCACCTGCCGGACGCACCGGACGGCGAAAGCGTCGATCTGGTGATGCGCTACCACCTGCCGTGCATCGTGCTCAGTGGCAGCTACAACGAACAGCGCCGTGACGATCTGCTGATGAAAGGCGTGGTCGACTACGTACTCAAGGAAAGCCAGCATTCCTACGAGTACGCCTTCCGCCTGCTGCACCGGCTCGATCACAACAGCCATATCAAGATTCTCATCGCCGACGACTCTGCGGCGCAGCGTCACTACATTCGCCACATCCTCGAGCCACATCACTACCAGATCATCGAGGCCAGCGACGGCAAGGAGACCCTACGCCAGCTCAATGAGCATCCAGATATCGACCTGCTGGTGCTCGACCATGCCATGCCCGGCGTCAGCGGTTTCGAGCTGGTCAAGCTGCTGCGCCAGAAACTGCGCCTCAATGACCTGATCATCATCGGCGTGTCCGCCGACCCCAAGGGCTCGCTCAGTGCGCAGTTCATCAAGCACGGTGCCGACGATTTCCTGCGCAAGCCCTTCTGCCCTGAAGAACTGAACTGCCGGGTAATGTCGACCCTGGAGCGACGCGACCTGTTGCGCGCACTGAAGAAGGCCGCGCAGTTCGATGCCCTGACCGGCCTGAACAACCGCCGCGCCTTCTACGAACAAGGCATGCAGATACTGCAGAAGGCGCAACGGGAAAGTCGCGAGGTCAGCGTGGCGATGCTCGATCTCGACCACTTCAAGCAGATCAACGACGGTTTCGGTCATGCCAGCGGCGACAGCGCCCTGGTGGTGTTCGCCCGGGCGATGAGCAATGCCTTCCCCGACATGCTGCTGGGTCGCCTGGGCGGTGAGGAATTTGCCCTGCTGACCCTGCATGGCGCGGATCATGTGGCTCAGGCACTGGATAAACTGCGCCGGCAATGCGCCGGCCTGCATTACGCTGTCGGCGCGCCCGCGCTATCGTTCAGCGCAGGCCTCTATCAGGGTGAACCCGAGGACCTGGAAAGCCTGCTGCATGAAGCCGACATTCGCCTGTACCGGGCCAAGCAACAAGGCCGTGCCCGCACCGTACTGGCCTGATCAGGGGCTGTGGCGCTGCAGCGTCGCGGCATAACTACCGTCGTCGCTCATGGCCTGAATCGCCGCATCGAAACGCCTGGCAATGTCGCGATGCTGGGCCAGACTGCGCCGCACCAGGATGTGCAGTCCGTTCTCACTCAAGGGCTGCGGCAGGAACTCCAGTTCATCGCGGATAGCACTCAGCTTGTTAGCGAGCAGGTGGCGCGCGACCAGCTCATCCTCCAGCGCCAGCTGCACGCGCCCGGCATGCAGCATCCGCGCGGCGATTTCGAAACTGCCGACACCAACCTTGAGCAGCTGCGGATCGCTGTCGAACTCCCTGGAATAGGCATAGCCCCTGACCACCGCGATGTTGTGCGGGTAGAGATCGGCCAGGGTCTCGAACTGGATGTCGCTCCCTTTGCGCCGCATGAAGCGGATACGGTTGACCAGATAGGGCTGGGAGAAATAGCCATACTCGCTGCGATCAGCGCTGTACCAGGCGTTGATCAGTACATCGTAATCGCCACGCTTGAGCCCCAGCACCGCACGCTCCCAGGGCACCTCCACGTAGCTGGTGGTGTAGCCGGCACGGGCGAGCGCCTGCTCCACCAGATCACTGGCCAGACCTTTGCCGGGCAACCGTTGATCATTGAACGGCGGCCAGGGGTCGGCCACCAGGCGCAACAGCTCGGCCGAGGCCAGTGCCGGCGACAGCATCAAGAGCAATAGCCAGGCACGCACTGCGGGCATTGGTGGCGATCCATCCGAAATGATCAGTTCTAGTGATAGCAGGCACAACGCCACTCGTCACTGTCTCATATCTGAGACAGTCAGACGGGCGTTATACGCTTGCCAGCCACACCGCGACAGAAGCGTCGGCCCAGAGCGGCTTCGGGTAAACTTCAGCGGTTTTCGCGCAGCGCTGGCTGCGTCAGCGATTCACCTGAGGACATTTCGTGTTGCAAACCGACGTACTGATCATCGGCGCAGGCGCCGCCGGCCTGATGTGCGCAGCCACCGCCGCAGCCCGTGGCCGCCGCGTGCTGGTGCTCGACCATGCCAACAAGGCCGGCAAGAAGATCCTCATGTCCGGTGGTGGGCGCTGCAACTTCACCAACCTGTACTGCGAGCCGAACAACTTCCTTTCCGGCAACCCGCACTTCTGCAAGTCCGCCCTGGCGCGCTTCACCCAGTGGGACTTCATCGGCCTGGTGGCCAAGCACGGCGTGCCCTACCACGAGAAGAAGCTTGGCCAGCTGTTCTGCGACAACAAGTCCAGCGACATCCTCGAACTGCTGCTGGCCGAATGTGCCGAGGCCGGGGCGCAGATTCGCCTGGACACGGCAGTACACAGCATCGAAAAAAACGCAGGCGGCTTCCTGCTGCAAAGCGACCTCGGCGAAGTGGCCTGCCAGTCACTGGTGATCGCCACCGGCGGGCTGTCGATCCCGACCCTCGGCGCCACCGGCTTCGGCTATCAGGTGGCCAGGCAATTCGGTCACGAATTGCTGCCGACCCGCGCCGGGCTGGTGCCTTTCACCATCACCGACCCGCAGCTCAAGACGCTGTGCACGGAGCTTTCCGGCACCTCGGTGGAGGACTGCAGGGTGAGCTGCAATGGCCAGAGTTTCGTCGAGAACATCCTCTTCACCCACCGCGGCCTATCCGGCCCGGCGATCCTGCAGATATCCTCCTACTGGCAGCCGGGCGATACCGTGCACATCGACTTGCTGCCACATATCGATCTGCCCGAATGGCTCGCTACCCAGCAGCGCGAGCGTGGCAACAGCGAGCTGAAAACCCTGCTGGCCGAACTGTTCACCAAGAAGATGGCGACCCTGCTGGTCGACAGCTGGTTCAGCAACAAGCCGCTCAAACAGTACACGCCCGGTGAGCTCAAGACGATTGCCGAGCGCCTGTCCGACTGGCAATTGGTGCCGGCCGGCACCGAAGGCTACCGCACGGCGGAAGTGACCCTGGGCGGGGTGAATACTGATGAGGTGTCATCCAAGACCCTGGAGTCGCTCAAGGTACCGGGGTTGTATTTCATCGGCGAAGTGCTCGACGTCACTGGCCACCTGGGTGGCTTCAACTTCCAGTGGGCCTGGGCGTCGGGCTACGCCGCCGCGCAATACGTCTGAGGCTAAAATATTGCGCCCCATTTGACGGTGCAGCGGGAACTGCCGACGCGGCGCAGACTCTGCTATGAACAGCAGATGCAACGCTGCAATCACAGGGACGACGCCGCTTCATGACTCTCGAACAAGGCCTGATTTTCGTCATTCTCGTTGCCAGCATGGGCTTGTTCATCTGGGGCCGCTGGCGCCATGACGTGGTCGCGCTGGGCGCGCTGTTGGCGTGCGTGATCGTTGGTCTGGTGCCCGAGCGCGAGGCCTTTGCAGGTTTCGGTCACCCGGCGGTGATCACCGTCGCCTGCGTACTGGTGCTCAGCCATGGTTTGCAGCGCACGGGGGCGGTCAGTCGACTGGCCCAACGACTGCTGCCCAGCGGCGCTGGCGTGCTGCTTTCCATCGCCGCATTGACCGGCCTGGGCGCGCTGCTCTCGGCATTCATGAACAACGTCGGCGCCCTCGCCCTGCTGATGCCCATCGCCCTGCAGATTGCTGCACGCCTGGAGCTGCCGCCGGGGCGCGTGCTGATGCCGCTGGCCTTCGGCACCATCCTCGGCGGCATGACCACGCTGATCGGTACACCGCCGAACCTGATCGTCTCCAGTTTTCGCGCCCAGCATGGCAGCGGTCCCTTCGCCATGTTCGACTTCAGCCCGGTCGGTGTCGCCGTGGCACTGGCCGGCGTGCTGTTCATCACCCTGCTCGGCTGGCGTCTGGTTCCCAAACGCGAAGTGGGTAACGCCGCCAGCTTCGACACCGGCCATTACCTGACTGAGGCGCGGGTCAAGGAAGGCGGCAAGGCCCAGGGCAAGACCCTGCGCGAAATCGAGCAGTTGCTCGACGAGGCCGACGCCCAAGTGGTGGCCATGGTGCGTAACAAGCTGCGCCTGACTGCGCCCAACCCGCGGCGTGTACTGCAGGCTGATGATGTGCTGGTGATCGAGGCCGACCCGCAGGAGTTGGGTGAAGTACTCGGCCAGCTGGACCTGTTGCTGGAGGCCGAGCGCGAAGCCAAGGAGGCCGAACAGAAAGAGGACAAGGAGGGTGAAACCGAGAAGAAAGCCAGCAATGACGAAGACCGCGCCATGCAGGAACTGCTGGTCAAGCCCGACTCGTCACTGATCGGTCGCTCTGCCAGCAGCACCCGTTTGCGCAGCCGCTATTCCATCAACCTGCTGGCTATCTCCAGGCAGAGCCATCGCTCGATCAAGCGCCTGCGCTCGACCCTGATCCAGAGCGGTGACGTGTTGCTGATGCAGGGCAGCGCCGAGGATATCGGCGAGTTCGCCAGCGACTATGACTGCGTGCCGTTAGCCGCACGCGCCATCAACATTCCCGATCCGCGGCAGGCCAATCTCGCGCTCGGCATCATGCTCCTGGCCATCGCTGCCGCCGCCTTCGGCCTGCTCTCGGCCGCGATCGCCTTCGCCTGTGGCGTACTGGCCTACATGCTGCTGCGTCTGGTGCCGCTGCGCGCCGTCTACGAGTCCATCGACTGGCCGGTGATCGTGTTGCTCGGGGCTTTGATTCCGGTGGCCGGTGCGATGTCCGCCACGGGCGCAGCCGATCTGCTGGCACGCCTGCTGATGGAGAATCTGGCACAGGGCAACGCCATCATCACCCTGACCCTGTTGCTGGTGGTGACCATGACCCTGTCGGATTTCATGAACAACGCGGCGACTGCAGCTGTGATGTGTCCCATCGCGCTGAGCGCCGCCAGCCAGCTCGGCGTCAGCCCGGACTCGCTGCTGATGGCCGTGGCCATCGGCGCCTCCTGCTCGTTCCTCACGCCCATTGGCCACCAGAACAACACCCTGATCCTCAGCCCTGGTGGTTTCCGCTTCGGCGACTATTGGCGCCTGGGCCTGCCACTGGAAATCCTCGTGGTGCTGATCAGTGTGCCCATGCTGCTGTGGATCTGGCCGTTGTAATCCGCCATTCACGAGCTTGGGGTGATGCCGAGCACCACATCGAAGCGAGCGACCTGCTCGTCGCTCTGCCCGCTCACCGGCACGAAGGGCACGACCAGCAGTTCGCGCAAGCGTGGGTCGCGGATGGCGTTGAGCAGGCCATCGCGCTGATTGAGCGGCTCGCCGTGCACATAACACTGCGTGGCGAAACGCGGCATGCCGGGCAGGGTCACCGCCAGATGGATATGCGGGGTACGGCCGGGATAGGGCACCGGGCGAATGGTGCGAAAACGGTAGCGCCCATCGGCCGCCGTGGTGAAACGGCCATACCCCTGGAACCCGGGGTCGAGCCTCTGGCGGTCACCGCCGCGACTGTGCAGATAGATACCGTTGGCATCCACTTGCCAGATTTCCACCAGCGCCCCCGCCAGTGGCCGACCGCCCGCATCGAGGATCGAGCCGTGCAGTTGCACGCGAATCCCGCGCGCCTCTGCGGTCTGACCGTCGACTCGCACCAGGTCGTTGTCGCGGTCCAGCGGCAGTTGGTCGGGGTAGAAGGGGCCTAGCGTCTGGCGCGGCGTCAGCAACCGCTCGGCCAGCGCCAGTGCCGGGCTGACCAGCAACGCGCCGCCAGCGGCGAAGAGGAGATGACGACGGCTGGACATGGTCTTTTCCTCCGTAGCGCGCGGCCCAGGCGGCCACCGCAATACCCTACGACAGATGTTCCAGCACCCCGGCGGCCGATTGAAAGGGCAAGCCGTGGGCCTCGGCCACGCTACCGCAGGTGATCACACCCCTGGCCACGTTGAGCCCGTTCAGCAGATGCACATCATCCTGCAAGGCGCGGCGTGTGCCCTTCTGGGCGAGCGCCACGACGAACGGCAGGGTCGCGTTGTTCAGCGCCAGGGTCGAGGTGCGTGCCACCGCGCCGGGCATGTTGGCCACGCAATAGTGCACCACATCATCGACCACATAGGTGGGCTCGGCATGGGTAGTGGCGCGGGAAGTCTCGGCGCATCCGCCCTGGTCGATGGCGACATCCACCAACACAGCGCCGGCCTTCATCTGCCGCACCATGTCCGCAGTGATCAGCTTGGGCGCGGCAGCTCCGGGAATCAGCACCCCACCAATCACCAGATCGGCCGCCAACACCTGCTCGCGCACCGCCGCGCGAGTGGAGTAGAGCGTGGTGATGCGATTGCCGTACTGGGCATCGAGCCGGCGTAGCGCGTCGACGCTCTTGTCCAACACCGTGACATCGGCACCGAGGCCGACTGCCATGGCCAGGGCATGACTGCCGACCACGCCGCCGCCGAGAATCACCACCTTGCCCGGCGCCACACCTGGTACGCCACCCAGCAATACGCCACGCCCGCCGCGGGCCTTTTCCAGGCAGCCGGCGCCGGCCTGGATCGACATGCGCCCGGCCACTTCCGACATCGGCGCCAACAAAGGCAGGCGGCCCTGCGCATCGGTCACCGTCTCGTAGGCGATGCAGGTGGCACCGCCGGCCATCAGCTCTTCGGTCTGCGCCCGATCCGGCGCCAGGTGCAGGTAGGTGAACAGCGTGTGGTGGGCTCGCAACCTGGCGCGCTCCACCGCCAGAGGCTCCTTGACCTTGACGATCAACTGCCCCTGCTGGAACACCTCGGACGAACTGCTGGCGATCTGTGCGCCCGCCTCGAGGTAATCCTCGTCGGCGAAACCGACAGCGGCACCGGCATGGGTCTCGATCCAGACCTCATGGCCGAGCGCCGTCAGCTCGGCCACCGACTGTGGCGTGAGGCCGACTCGGTACTCGTGGTTCTTGATTTCCTTGGGTACGCCGATTCGCATAACCATCTCCAACCATTGCGGGCCAACAGTCTGAAGTCTAGGAAAGCGTGAGCCAGCTCACAGGAAATTCCATGAGAAATTTCGCCCGTCCGTCACTGCCCGAACAGCAGGCGCCGCGCCTCTGCGGTGAGCAAGGCCTGCGGATCGGCGTTCACCTGTTCTACCAGCGCGTAGGCACGCTGCACCGCAGGGCGTGCATCGATGCGTTCGAGCCAGGCGGCCATGCTGGGGAAGTCCTCCAGTTTCTGTTGCTGCATCTTCCACAGCTTGGCCCAGGGGTAGATGGCCATGTCGGCGATGGAATAATCGCCCGCCACGTAGTCGCGCTCGGCCAGCTGGTGGTCCAGCACGCCGTAGAGGCGCGCGGTTTCCTTCACGTAGCGATCGATGGCATACGGAATCGGCTCCGGCGCGTAGCGCACGAAGTGATGGTTCTGCCCTGCCATCGGGCCAACGCCGCCCATCTGCCAGTACAGCCACTGCAGCACGGTGAAACGCGCGCGTGTCTCGCGCGGCAGGAACTGCCCGCTCTTGTCGGCCAGGTACTCGAGAATCGCCCCGGACTCGAACAGGGCGATGGGCTCACCGCCATCGGCCGGCGCATGATCGACGATGGCCGGAATGCGGTTGTTCGGTGCGATCTTGAGAAACTCCGGCGCGAACTGCTCGCCCTTGCCGATATGCACCGGAACGATGCGGTAGTCGAGCCCGGCCTCCTCGAGAAAGATGCTGACCTTGTGGCCGTTGGGCGTGGTCCAGTAGTACAGGTCGATCATTGGTTTTCCTCCACGTGGATCGCGGCCCGCTTGACCGGGCCGTGAGTCGCTTCATACGTCTGCAGGATGCGCGCGAACCAGGCGCCCAGCGCCGAATCCTCGGCCCAGGGTTGCGCGCCCAGGCACCAGGCCCAGAACAACATGCCAGCCAGCAGGTAGTCACAGCCGCCAGGGGCATGGCCTTCGAGGAAGGGCTGATCACGCAGCCACATTTCCAGCGGCGCCACGCCTTCACGGAACGACCGCTCACCGCCCTGCGGATCGGCGAACGCCTCCAGGCTCATGCCCAGCGCCTTCTCCCGGCTACTGCGGAAATACTCGCGGTCGGCCGGGTCGATCACCTGCCAGACCCGCGGAATCAGCAACTTCAACAGCGGCACACGCACCATATGAAAGCTCAGGCGCTCGACCAGGCGGGCGCGCTCGGCAGCCAGCGCGCCACCGAGCAAGGGACGTTGTGGATAACGCTGATCGAGGTGGGCGAAGATCGCCAGACTGTCATGCACCGTTTCACCTTCGTCGATCAGCACCGGCACCAGTTTCTGTCCGGAAAAAGCGATCAAATCCTTGTCAGTGAAACGTGTCGGCCGGCTCTGCCAGTCCAGTCCCTTGTGCGCCAGCGCCAGACGTACGCGCCAGCAGTAAGGCGAGAACACCAGCTCAGGATCGGCGCCGCATAACTCGAACAATTCCCGCATATCACCCCCATTAAAAACCGATCAGTCCGGAATCAAGCGAACAAAGACCAGCGCCGGATTGCTCAGGTGCAGTCCAGGCTGGTCATCACCACTGTAACGGTGGCGCGGATCGAATCCGCAGGCACTGCGGATTTCACCTGGGTGCGCAGCCCGCTCATCACACATTGCAGATAACTGGCGCGAGCCGCGAGGTCCCTGCCGTTGCTCAACTCCCCGCAGGCCACGGCGCGTTCGAGCGCCTGTTCGAAGACCTGGCAGATACCCGCGGTGGCCTGTCGCAGAACCGGCACCAGCGCCGGCTCCGACAAGGAGAATTCATTGGCCACGTTGACCAGCATGCAGCCACGCGGCACGCCGTCAGGGCCATCATCTTCGAGCACACTGAGCAGGCGCTCGCGGATGAAAGCGAGCGGCGAGGCACTGGCGTCAAGCTGCTCCAGCAACAAGGCTCGGCGCTGCGCTACGTAGCGGCTGAAGGCAGCGACGAACCAGGCCTGCTTGCTCGGGTAGGTTTGATACAGGCTGCTCTTGGACAACCCGGTGGCCGCCTGCAGGTCCTGCAGCGACGCGGCTTCATAACCGCGTTGCCAGAACAGCTGCATGGCGTTTTCCAGGGCCCGGTCCGGGCAGAAGCTCTTGGGGCGTCCACGTGTCGTCATGTGCGCAATTTAGAACCGATCAGTTCTAAATTCAAGCCTTGGGCTCCTTCAGGTCGACGATGCCGCGCAACAACTCCACCGGTAGCGGAAAGACGATGGTCGAGCTCTTGTCACTGGCGATATTGCTCAGCGTCTGCATATAGCGCAGCTGCATGGCGCCGGACTGGCGGCCGAGCATCTCGGCGGCCTGCATGAGCTTTTCCGAGGCCTGCAGCTCGCCCTCGGCGTGGATCACCTTGGCCCGCCGCTCGCGCTCGGCCTCGGCCTGCTTGGCGATGGCGCGGATCATCGACTCGTCGAGGTCGACGTGCTTGATCTCGACGTTGGCCACCTTGATGCCCCAGGCGTCGGTCTGCGCGTCGAGCACCTGCTGGATGTCGAGGTTGAGCCGCTCGCGCTCGGCGAGCATCTCGTCCAGCTCGTGCTTGCCGAGCACCGCGCGCAATGTGGTCTGCGCCAGCTGGCTGGTGGCGACGTGGTAATCCTCGACCTGGATGATCGCCTTCTGCGCGTCGAGCACGCGAAAGTAGACCACCGCGTTGACCTTGACCGAGACGTTGTCGCGGGAGATCACGTCCTGGGTCGGCACGTCCAGCACTATGGTGCGCAGGTCCACCCGCACCATCTGCTGCAAGCCGGGCACCACCAGGATCAGCCCCGGGCCCTTGACCCGCCAGAAGCGGCCGAGCTGGAACACCACGCCGCGCTCGTACTCGCGCAGGATGCGAAAGGCCGAGGCGAGCAGGGCCAGGACGATGATCGTCAGCGAGAGAAAACTCAGTTCGAAACCCATCAGTGACCTCCTTGGGGCGGCGGTTCATCCACCGCGCTGACCTGCAGTTGCACGCCCTGGCGCGCCGTCACCCGCACCCGCTGCCCGGGCCGCAGCGGCTCGCGGCCCTGCACCTGCCAGCGTTCGCCCTGCAGCGCCACCCAGCCGCTGCAAGGATCCTCGGCCTGCACCGCGGCGACCGCCACCAGGCTGCCGACCAGGCCGCTGTCGCCGGCCACCTGCTGGCGCCGCCTGGCCTTAACCGCCATGCCGAGGATGGCCAGGATCAGCCCGGCGCTGGTCAGCGCCAGGGTGACGATCAGCGCCAGCGGGATGCCGAAGCCCGGCACGTCGGTGTCGATCAGGATCAGCCCGCCGAAGACGAACGCCACCACCCCGCCGATGCCGAGTACGCCGAAGCTGGGCAGGAAGGCTTCGGCAGTGATGAAGGCAATGCCGAGCAGGATCAACGCCACCCCCGCATAGTTCACCGGTAGCAGTTGCAGGGCGTAGAGCGCGAGCACCAGACTGATGCCGCCGAGCACACCACCGACGCCGCTGCCGGGATTGGAGAACTCGAAGAACAGGCCGTAGACACCGATCATCATCAGAATCAGCGCCACGCTGGGGTTGGTGATCACCGCCAGCAGGCGAGTGCGCCAGTCCGGCGCATGGCTGATCAAGGGCGCACCGGCGGTAGCCAGGGTGACTTCGACGCCTGCAGCTTGCAGGGTCTTGCCGTCCAGCTGGCGCAGCAGGTCGCTCAGGTCCGTCGCCAGATAGTCGATCACCTTCTGCTCCAGCGCCTCTTCGGCGGACAGGCTGACCGCCTCGCGCACTGCCTGTTCAGCCCACTCGGCATTGCGCCCGCGCATATTCGCCAGACCGCGAATGTAGGCCGCCGCGTCATTGACCTGCTTGGCGGTCATGGCGTCGGTGGGGCTCTGCTCGGCCGCGCCGTCCTTGCCCGCCTCGCCCTTGCCCTCGCCCGGCGGCTTACTCGGCGTACCGGGCATGCCGATGGCCACCGGTGTGGCGGCGCCGAGGTTGGTCCCCGGCGCCATGGCAGCGACATGGCTGGCGTAGAGGATGTAGGTGCCGGCGCTGGCCGCCCGCGCGCCACCGGGGGCGACGTAACTGGCCACCGGAATCGGGCTGGCGAGGATCGCCTTGATGATCGCGCGCATGGAGGTGTCCAGGCCGCCTGGGGTGTCGATCTCGATCAGCACCAGTTGCGCGCCCTCGTCCACCGCCTTGGCCAGGCCGCGCACCAGGTAGTCGGCACTGGCCGGGCCGATCACCCCATCCACCTGCAAGCGCACCACCGCGCCCGGCGCCGCACTCGCCCCCACCGAACCGCAGAGGATCAGAGCACACAGACACAGACGCAACCAGCCAGGCAACACGTTCGACTCCCAGGCCCCCAGTGATACCGGACAGGTGGCGGAGGGCCTTTATTGAGCATAGTCCATGCCCCAGCGGGTCCCGCGACAGGGCTGGCGGATGTGCTACAGGGGATGTACGGGTGCGCCAGCAGTTGCTCGCTGCAGGAGCGGACTTTTCCGCGAGACGGACGACGAAATCGCAAAAGGCGCCAGGCCAAACAGATTGCCGGCAGACAGATACCCAGTGACTGGCCAGTTCCGGTAGGCTGCTCAGATCTTTTTCGACCAGACTCCCTATGCCCCGACCTCGCCTTCGCCAATCACTGCGCCGCCTCTGGGCACTGGACAAGTTCAGCGCCAGCCTGCGGGTATTCATCGCCCTGGCCGGAGCCCTGGCGCTGTGCTGGTGGCAGGGTTGGATGCATGGGTTGATTCCGCTGTTTCTCGGCATCATCGCCAGCGCCCTGACCGAAACCGACGACAGCTGGCAAGGCCGCCTCGGCGCGGTACTGGTGACCCTGGTCTGCTTCAGCGCAGCGGCCTACGCAGTCGAATTCCTCTTTCCCTATCCCTGGCTGTTCGTCGTCGCTCTGGCGCTGTCGGCGTTCTGCCTGACCATGCTCGGCACCCTCGGCGAACGTTTCGCCACCCTGGGCTCGGGTACGCTGATTCTCGCCGTGTACAGCATGATCGGCGTCGAGCAACGCGGTGGCGTTACCGGCCTGTGGCTGGAGCCGTTGCTGCTGGTGGCGGGCGCCGCCTGGTACGGCCTGCTGTCGGTGATCTGGCACGGCCTGTTCGCCCATCAGCCGGTGCAGCAGAGCCTGGCCCGGCTGTTTCGCGAACTGGGCAAGTACCTCAAGCTCAAGGCCGCCCTGTTCGAACCCCTGCGCCAGCTGGATATCGAGCAGCGCCGCTTGGAGCTGGCGCAGCAGAACGGGCGCGTGGTGTCAGCGCTCAACGCAGCCAAGGAGATCATCCTGCACCGGGTTGGCGGCGGTCGCCCGGGCCCCAAGGTCAATCGCTACCTGAAACTGTACTTCCTCGCCCAGGACATCCACGAGCGCGCCAGTTCGTCGCACTACCCCTACAACGAACTGGCCGAAGCCTTCTTCCACAGCGATGTGCTGTTTCGCTGCCAGCGTCTGCTGCGCCTGCACGGCGAAGCCTGCCAGCGCCTCGGCAGCGCCATCGAGTTGCGCCAGCCGTTCGAATACCGCGAGCTGTGCAGCCAGGCCCTGGAAGACCTGCATGCCTCGCTCGACCACCTGCACCTGCAGAGCAACCCAGCCTGGCGCCGCCTGCTGCGCTCGCTCGGCGCCCTGGCCGGCAACCTCGCCAGCCTCGACCTGCTGCTCGGCAGCGCCAGCAACCCTGACGCCCTGGCCGATGAGCAGGACAGCAGCCTGCTGGATCGCGAACCGCATTCGTTGCGCGAGGTCATCGAGCGCATCGGCCAGCAACTGACTCCCACCTCGCTGCTGTTTCGCCACGCGCTGCGCCTGTCGATTGCTCTGGCTGCCGGTTATGGCCTGCTGCACCTGATTCATCCGACCCAGGGCTACTGGATTCTGCTGACCACCCTGTTCGTCTGTCAGCCGAACTACGGCGCCACGCGTCTCAAGCTGGTGCAGCGCATCGTCGGTACCCTGATCGGCTTGGGGTTGGGCTGGGCATTGATCGATCTGTTCCCCGACCCACGCATCCAGGCCCTGTTCGCCGTGATCGCTGGTGTCGCCTTCTTCGCCACACGTAGCACGCGCTACACCCTGGCCACGGCGGCGATCACCCTGCTGGTGCTGTTCTGCTTCAACCAGATCGGCGATGGCTACGGCCTGTTCCTGCCGCGCCTGGTCGACACCCTGCTCGGCGGCATGCTGGCCGGGCTGGCGGTGTTCCTGATCCTGCCGGACTGGCAGGGTCGGCGCCTGGGGCGCATGTTGGCGAACACACTGAGCTGCAACAGCGCCTACCTGCGGCAGATCATCGCCCAGTACGCACACGGCAAGCGTGACGACCTCGGCTACCGCCTGGCCCGACGCAACGCGCACAACGCCGACGCGGCACTGTCCACCACCCTCGGCAACATGCTGATGGAGCCTGGCCACTTCCGTAAGGACGCCGACCTCGGCTTTCGCTTTCTGGTGCTGTCGCACACCCTGCTCAGCTATCTCTCCGGGCTCGGCGCCCATCGTGGCGAGCAGTTGCCGCAGGCGGCCCAGGCACAATTGCTGGAACAGGCCGAAGCGCTGGCGAGCAGCCTCGATGAAATCGCCACCGGCCTGCGCGGCGAGCAGCCGCTGGCCATCCACAGCGATGAAGAACAGGCACTGGCGCAAAGCCTGGAGCAGATTGCCGACGACGTCGACGAACGCCAACGTCTGGTGCAGACGCAACTGGCGCTGATCTGCCGCCAGCTGGCGCCACTGCGCACCTTGGCCGCGCATCTGCAGAAGGATCGCCACTAGCAGGCTCATGGGGCTTTCTGCCACTATCTGACGACGCCTAGCTCCCAGGCCTTGCCCATGCCAGCCAACCGACACACCACCCTCGCCTACCTGGTCTCGTTGCCGGGTCTGCTGCTGGTGTGCAGTCTGCTTTTGGCCAGCCAGGTCACCCTCGCCAGCACACGCCTGGGTGACAGCAGCGCAGCACAGGATCTCTACGGCCTGGTCGACTTTCTCGCCGATCCCCAGAGCGCCCTGAGCCTGGACGACGTTCGCGCTGCGGATGCCCCTTTCCAGCCCTCATTGAACCGCCGTGACCTCAGCTTCGGCTATGTGCCGGGGGTGATCTGGCTGCGCCTGGCGCTGCAATCCGATGCCCAGCAAACACGCGTCTGGCGCCTGGAACTGAATTACGCCTCGCTGGACGAGGTGCGTCTGTACGACATCGGCGCCGATGGCGTGCGCGAGTCGCGCAGCGGCGACACCGTGCCCTACGCGCAGCGCAGCGTCGGCCATCGCAACCCGGTATTCGAGATCGCTCTGCAGCCCGGCGAGCAGCGCACGCTGTACCTGCGCGTCGACTCGCGCGGCAGCATGACCCTCAGCGGCGCGCTGATGTCTTCGCGCGATTTCGAGCAGCACAGCCAGAACGGCTACCTGGCGCATGCCATCTACTTCGGCGTGCTGATCGCCCTGGGGCTGTACAACCTGCTGCTGTTTCTCGCCCTGCGCGAGCGGCCTTTCCTCAATTACGTGCTGTTCATGTTCGCCTTCGCCCTCAGCGTGCTGTCGCTCAATGGTCTTGGCGCGCAGTATCTGTGGTCCGAAGCCGCGCCCTGGAGCAACCGCATGCTGCCGGTCAGCCTGACGACGGCGGCACTGCTGTCGGTGGTGTTTGCGCGCAGCTTTCTCGACACCCGCCAGTGGCTGCCACGCTGGGACAAGGGCCTGCTGATGCTGTCCATCGCCATCGGTGCAGCCGTCTTGGCCAGTGTGCTGCTGCCACTGCAGCGCGCGCTGCAGCTGATGTCGCTGACCGGCCTGATCGCCACCCTGACGCTGCTGGTCACCAGCTTCGTCTGCATTGGCTACCGGGTGCCCGGCGCTCGCCTGTTCGCCCTGGCCTGGCTGATGCTGCTGACCGGCGCGGTGCTGCTGGCGCTACGCAACTTCGCCCTGATTCCGTCGAACTTCCTTACCCTGTACGCCATGCAGATCGGCTCGGGGCTGGAGATGATCCTGCTATCCTTTGCCCTGGCGGCACGCTTCAACGAGCTCAAGCGCCAACGCGAAGCCGCGCTACAGCTCAACGAGCAGATCCTCGCCAAGCGCGTTACCGAACGCACCCAGGCCCTGGAACAGGCCAATCAGCGCCTCAGTGAGCTGGCCCTGCAGGACCCACTGACCGGCCTGGCCAACCGCACCGCCCTGCAGCAACACCTGGAGCAGGCACTGGCGCGCAGCCAACGCCGCAACGAACTGCTCGCCGTGATGCTGATCGACCTGGACGGTTTCAAGCCGATCAACGACAAGCACGGCCACGGCTACGGCGACCTGGTACTGGCCGAAGTGGCGCAGCGCCTGCGGCAATACGTGCGCGATACCGATCTGCCTGCGCGCCTCGGCGGTGACGAGTTCGTGGTGATCTGCGAGAGCGTGCAATCGGCCGAAGATGCGCACGACCTGGCCAAACGTCTGCTGGAAGGGCTGGACACGCCGATGTACCTGGAAGATCGTGCCGTACGCGTCGGCGCCAGCATCGGCATCGCCCTTAGCCGCGGCGCCGACAATGCCACCATGCTGATTCGCCTGGCTGATGCCGCCATGTACCGGGCCAAGGCCGAAGGTCGCAACCGCGTGCAACTGGCAACCCAATACCTTTGAACAGGGGCCGCAGCCTAGTGCCAGCCAGTTAAGCATCAACGCAGCGAATGCGTAGGAGCGGCGCCCCGCCGCGAATCAGGGCAACACGCACTTGCAAGCTTCGCCCCGGGGCGGGGCTCCTACACAAGGCCGCTCTGGAAGCCCTACCTGATCGGCGTCAGGCCGTCGTCTCTTCATCAACTCGAACCCGATAGCACACCATGGACAAGAATCTGCTGCTGCAAGACGTACTCAGCCATCTGCAGACCGACCTCGAACAGGCCAGCCTCGCCGCCCTCAGCGCCCACGAAGCGGCCACCCACGAAGAGAACGTCGCCGAGAACAAGTACGACACCCTGGGCCTGGAGGCCGCCTACCTGGCCAGCGGTCAGGCGCGCCGCGTCGAAGAACTGCGCCAGACCCTGATCACCTGGCGCCAGTTGCGCCCGCGCCCCTTCGATATCGAGCAGGGTATCGAGCTCGGCGCGCTGGTGCAGCTTGCGGCCGAGGACGGCCACGAACAATGGCTGTTCCTTGGTCCTCCAGGCGCCAGCATGAAACTGCAACTGCCCGACCAGACCATCCAGGTGCTCGGCAATACCGCACCGCTCGGGAAATTGCTGCTCGGCAAGAAGCCCGGCGACGAGATAAGCCTGCCAGTAGGGAGTCGCCAGCAAATTTTCGAGGTGCTGGCAGCCACGTAAGCGGAACTATCTGGGCTAGGGTTGGTAATTAGCGATGAACACCATGCCTAGCGAGAGCCAATACCATGGAAAATCCAATCCACAGCCTGCCAGCCCTGTTCAAGCAACTCGGCCTGCCTGACGATGCCGCCAGCATCAACGCCTTCATCAGCACCCATTCGCCGCTGCCGGATGCCTGCAAACTGTCCGAGGCTCCGTTCTGGACACCGGCGCAGGCCGCGCTGCTGCGCGAAGAAATTCTCGAAGACGCCGACTGGGCAGAAGTAGTCGATCAGCTCAACCTGCGCCTGCACGGCTGAGCTCACAGGTCAGCGCATCGACTGCTCAGTTGGCCGCCGTCATCTCGCGCAAGGTCAGGTACATGCGCAGGTCGAATTCGATCTGCGCATAGCCCGGCAACATGTGGTCGCACAGCTTGTAGAAGGCCTTGTTGTGCTCGCTCTCTTTCAGGTGTGCCAGTTCGTGCACCACGATCATCTGCAAGAAGGCCGGCGCGGCGTCGCGAAACAACGAGGCAACGCGAATTTCCTTCTTCGCCTTGAGCTTGCCGCCCTGCACCCGCGAGACCGCCGTATGCAGGCCCAACGCGCGGTGGGTGAGGTCGAGTCGATTGTCGTAGAGCACCTTGTCGATGGCCGGCGCATTCTTCAGGTGTTCCTGCTTGAGCGCCATCACGTAGCCATACAGCGCCTTGTCGCTCTGCACTTCATGCCGGCCCGGATAGCGCTGCGCCAGGTAGTCACCGAGCCGATCATCGGCGATCAGCTGACGAACCTGCTGCTGCAAGGCGACCGGATAACCCTGTAGATACTTCAACACTACGATCCCACATTCATCAGGACCGCCAGTGTAACGGATGCGGCATTACTCGCTGGGCACCACACGCAGCAGACGCCCCTCTGGGTTATCGGTGAGCAGATAGAGCGCACCATCCGGCCCACTGCGCACATCGCGAATCCGCTCGTCCAGCTCCTCGAAGAGGATTTCCTCCCCGGCCAGCATGCCGTCACGGATACGGACACGGCGTACGCTGCGCTCGGCCAGGGTGGCCGCGAACAGGTCACCCTGCCACTCGGGGAACAGCTCGCCGCGATACAGGGTCAGGCTCGACGGTGCCACCGAGGGCGTCCAGTGCAGCAGTGGCGCGGTCAACCCCGGCAGTTCGGTGTAGGGGCTGACGCGCGCACCGGTGTAATCGATACCGAAGGTCGCCAGCGGCCAGCCATAGTTGTTGCCGGCCTCGATCAGGTTGAGCTCGTCACCCCCGCGTGGGCCGTGCTCATGGCTGTACAGGCGATTGTGCTCGGCATCGAAGAAGATGCCCTGCACGTTGCGGTGGCCGAGGCTGTAGATCTCCGGCGCCGCGCCGTCCTGACCGAGCAGCGGGTTGTCCTGCGGCACGCTGCCGTCACGGTTCAGACGCACGATCTTGCCCAGGTGGTTGGCCGGGTTCTGCGCCTCTTCACGCCAGTCGAAACCGTCGCCCAGGGTCAGCACCAGGGTCTTGTCGGCGAGAAAGGCGATGCGCCCACCGTAATGCGCGGCGCCGGCCTTGAGCGGCTGGGCGGTGAACAGCACTTCGAAGTCGTGCAGTTCGTCATCCACCAGGCGGGCACGCGCCAAGCGCGTGTTATTGGCCTCCAGCGAGCCGTGCGCGTAGGTCAGGTAAAGCCAGCGGTTGTCGCTGTAGTCCGGGTCCAGCGCCACTTCCATCAGCCCGGCCTGGGCAGCGATGAAGACCTCGGGCATGCCCGCCAACGGCTCGGGATCGACACTGCCGTCGGCTTCGATGATGCGCAGTCGCCCGACACGCTCGGTGACCAGCATGCGTCCGTCCGGCAGGAAGGCCATGGCCCAGGGATTCTCCAGCCCTTCGCTGAAGGTTTCGATGCGGTAATCCAGGGCCAGCAGCGGCGTACTGACGAACAGGGCGCAGAGCATCAGCGCGCGGGTGCTTCTCAACATGGGCAACGCCTTGTCACAGAGAATCGGAAGAAGTTGGCTGCGCCCGGTAGCGCACCCGCCGACCGAGCAGACCGAACAGCAGCGCACCGACGCTGCCGCAGGCCATCAGCCCGAGCGTGCCGAACGGGCTGCGGTCGGCGGCGATCAGCGTCGGCATCGGTGCCAGCGCATTGGCCAGCGCCAGCGCCGTCCAGATCGCTGCCGCGCCCGCCAGCACGAAGATCAGCCACCGTAGCGACGGCATGCGCCGCGCCAACCAGGCAGCCAGCGGCAGGGCGAACAGAAAGCCCAGAGCACTGAGCAGGGCGAAGGTCGGCGCGAAACCGAGCAGATCGAGACAGGTGGTGCCAACGCGCACATCCAGCGGCATCGGTGCACCGAGCGCCTGCAAGGCGGCGAGGTTGGTCTGGGTCTGGAAGATCGAGGCAAGCAGCGAGGCCAGCAACACGGCGAGGAGGAAAGCGAGCAACAGACGTGGCTTGCTGGACATGGGGGGCAGTTTCCCGGAACGACAGTGCGCGAATTATGGCGCACCCCACCCACCGTTATGCCCCAGGTGTTTTACAGGGTTTTACCTGCGGCAAACCTGGGTCGATCGAAAACGGCGGGGATCGAAAGCCCAATGATAACGACTTTATATTGGCGCCAATAAAGCGACAGACGGTCATCACGCTTTCGCCCCGGTTGCCGTTATAAAGCGCGCCACGAGCGCACTCGCTGCTCGTGACAGGCAGCCCTGCCACCCTTCTAGCTCGCGTGTCACACGCCGGAACGCCAAGTAAGCCGTTACTGACTCCTGGATGAGATGTGCCCCCGACTGAAGTTTCCGTTTCTCAGGAGCTTTGAACATGATCGAACTCGCCATGTGGAATCTCAGCATTCCAGTCGGCGTCCCCGCGACCACCATCGAGACCCGCGTTCTGGCCGGTGGTTATCAGGATCACTATTTCCAGTCCAAAGATGGCGCCATCTTCTTCTGGTCACCGGTCAACGGCACCACCACCGAAAGTGCCAGCTATCCGCGCAGCGAACTGCGCGAGACCTACGCCGATGGCAGCCTGCGCAACTGGACCTACCCCGGCGCCGACCATTTCCTGCGCGCCGCGCTGAGCGTCAGCCAGGTGCCGTCGACCGGCAAGATCGTCATCGGCCAGATCCATGCCTACAAGAGCTCGATGCCGCTGCTCAAGCTGGAGTACCAGTACAAGACCAAGACCGCCAGCGGCAACATCGTCGCCAAGGTACGCATGACGCCGAATGCCGAGATTCAGACGGTAACCGTGGCCAGTGGCATCGCGCTCAATCAGGCGTTCAGCTATGCGATCAACCTGAAGCCCGACGGCACCCTGGCGATCCAGCTCGACAGGACCAGCTGGAGCACCCGCCTGGACTCCTCCTGGGCGGCCAAACCGCTGTACTTCAAGGCCGGCGTCTACACCCAGGACAACACCGGCTACGAGACTGAAGCCGGCGCTGCGCGCTTCGACCAGTTGAGCATCGAACATCGCGCGTTGCTCAGCACAGCGCCCTGAGCCCCAAACGCCAGGCATGAAAAAGCCGCGACGCTTGCGCAGTCGCGGCTTTCGGCTGGCCCAGGCGGGCGTTGGCCCGCGCCGGATCAGTTGACCTTGGCGTTCAGCTCACCGCTGGCATAGCGCTGGTACATGCCTTCCAGAGAGATCGGCTTGATCTTGGAGGCGTTACCGGCGGTGCCGAAGGCTTCGTAGCGGGCGATGCAGATGTCACGCATGGCGACGATGGTCTTGGCGAAGAACTTGCGCGGGTCGAACTCGCTCGGGTGCTCGGCCATCATGCGACGGATGGCACCAGTGGAGGCCAGTCGCAGATCGGTGTCGATGTTGACCTTGCGCACGCCGTGCTTGATGCCTTCGACGATTTCCTCGACCGGCACACCGTAGGTTTCCTTGATGTCGCCGCCGAATTCGTTGATCACCTTCAGCCATTCCTGCGGCACGGAGGAAGAACCGTGCATCACCAGGTGGGTGTTGGGGATGCGCTTGTGGATTTCCTTGATGCGCTCGATGGAGAGCACGTCGCCGGTTGGCGGCTTGGTGAACTTGTAAGCGCCGTGGCTGGTGCCGATGGCGATGGCCAGAGCATCGACCTGGGTCTTCTTGACGAAGTCGGCGGCCTCTTCCGGATCAGTCAGCAGTTGGCTGTGATCGAGTACGCCTTCGGCGCCGACGCCATCTTCTTCACCGGCCATACCGGTTTCCAGGCTACCCAGGCAACCCAGTTCGCCTTCCACGGACACGCCGCAGGCGTGGGCGAAGGCTACGGTCTGCTGGGTTACGCGGACGTTGTAGTCGTAGTCGGCCGGGGTCTTGCCGTCTTCCTTGAGCGAGCCGTCCATCATCACCGAGGAAAAGCCCAGCTGGATGGAGCGCTGGCACACGTCAGGGCTGGTGCCGTGGTCCTGGTGCATGCACACCGGGATGTGCGGGAACTCTTCGATGGCAGCCAGGATCAGGTGGCGCAGGAACGGCGCACCAGCGTACTTGCGGGCACCAGCGGAGGCCTGGACGATGACCGGAGAATCGGTCTTGTCGGCGGCTTCCATGATGGCGCGCATCTGCTCGAGGTTGTTGACGTTGAAGGCCGGCACGCCGTAGCCGAATTCGGCGGCGTGGTCGAGCATCTGGCGCATGCTGATAAGTGCCATGGTGTTTCTGTCTCCCGGTTTGGAGGTCGTTAATCGTGCAAGCCTGCCGCAGGGGCAGGCGTTGTTCAAGTTTCCTGAAGCTGGGGCATGCCCACAGCTCTTGTCTCGGCGTCGCCGAGGATGTTACGGGGCCTTGCAGCCGCGGCCTATCAGGTCATCGGTCGCCGTCCAGTAGACCAGGCCTTCCTCACCCTTGGTGTGGAAGGACAGACGCCCGTCGCTGTACAGCGCGCCAGATCCTGCCGGCTCCTGAGTCAGACGATAGACGATGTCGTCACCGCCCAGGCGCACATCCACCTGGTCGACGCTGCCGTTGGCAAAGCGCCACAGCACTTCGGTCTGGCTGTCGCATACCCAGCGATTCCACTGATCCGGCGCGGCCGGCTGGCTACTGCAGGCTGCCAGCACCAGGGCAATGGCAGCGAGCCCCGTCAATTTGATCCCGCTCAATTACCTCTCCTCGTCAGCAACGCTGTTCCGGCGCCGGGCCAGTAGGCTGGCCAGTACTTTCCTCGACACGCTGATCATCCTGAGTGGTCGGGGTTTCGATCTGCGCAGGGCTGAATACCTCGCAGGCCGACTCCCTTCCTGCGCCGGCACAACCGGCCAGCAACATACCAATCACGCTCAATGCGGCTAACTTGTCCATGACATGACTCCTTGTTCGATGATCCGGTTTTCTACAGACCATCCGTTCACGTCAGGGTTTAATCCGCGGCGGGTGAAGGACTCTCCCTCACCCTAGTCGGTGTTTATTGCGCGCGTTGCTCCAGCACTTCCACGGCCGGCAGCACCTTGCCTTCGACGAACTCGAGGAAAGCGCCGCCACCGGTGGAAATGTAAGAAATCTTCTCGGCCACGCCGTATTTGTCGATGGCCGCCAGGGTGTCGCCACCGCCAGCAATGGAGAACGCCGGGCTTTCAGCGATGGCCAGGGCCAGGGCCTTGGTGCCGTTGCCGAACTGGTCGAACTCGAACACACCGACCGGGCCGTTCCACAGGATGGTCTGCGAAGCCTTGAGCATCTCGGCGAACATCGCCGCAGTCTGCGGGCCGATGTCGAGGATCATGTCGTCTTCAGCCACGTCCTTGACCGCCTTGACGGTGGCGGAGGCCGATTCGGCGAATTCCTTGGCCACCACCACGTCCACCGGCAGCGGTACGCTGACCTTGGCCGCGATGGCCTTGGCGGTGTCGACCAGATCGGCCTCGTACAGCGACTTGCCCACCGGCAGGCCGGCTGCGGCGAGGAAGGTGTTGGCGATGCCGCCGCCGACGATCAGCGAGTCGCAGATATCGGCCAGGGAGTTGAGCACGTCGAGCTTGGTCGACACCTTGGAGCCGGCGACGATGGCCAGCATCGGCCGCGCCGGCTTGTCCAGGGCCTTGCCCAGGGCTTCCAGCTCGGCAGCCAGCAGCGGGCCGGCGCAGGCGACCTTGGCGAACTTGGCCACACCGTGGGTCGAACCCTGAGCGCGGTGGGCGGTACCGAAGGCGTCCATCACGAATACGTCGCACAGGGCGGCGTACTGCTGGGCCAGCTCATCGGTGTTCTTCTTCTCGCCCTTGTTGAAGCGCACGTTCTCCAGCAGCACCAGCTCACCGGCCTTGACCTCGACACCGCCGAGGTAGTCCTTGACCAGCGGCACGTCGCGACCGAGCGCCTTGCTCAGGTAGGCGGCGACCGGCGCCAGGCTGTCTTCCTCGCTGTACACGCCCTCTTCCGGACGGCCCAGGTGCGAGCAGACCAGTACGGCAGCGCCCTTTTCCAGCGCCAGCTTGATGGTCGGCAAGGAGGCGAGGATACGCGCGTCGCTCTTGACCACACCGTCCTTCACCGGGACGTTGAGGTCTTCGCGGATCAACACGCGCTTACCAGCGAGGTCGAGGTCGGTCATCTTCAGAACGGTCATGGATCAGTCCTTCACAAAGGCTGGTTGTACGGAGGAAGTGGATACAGCGAGAAAATGTTCGGCGACATCGAGCATACGGTTGGCGAAGCCCCACTCGTTGTCGAACCAGGCCAGCAGGTTGACCAGGCGCGGGCCGGACACGCGGGTCTGGCTGCCGTCGACGATGGCCGAGTGCGGGTCGTGGTTGAAGTCGCAGCTGGCGTGCGGCAGCTCGGTGTAGGCCAGCAGTCCCTTGAGCGGGCCACTTTCCGCCGCCTGACGCAGCACGCGGTTGATCTCTTCTGCGGAGGTGTCGCGCGCAGTCTGCAGGGTGATGTCCAGGCAGGAGACGTTGACCGTCGGCACGCGGATGGCCTTGGCCTGGATACGCCCGGCAAGCTCCGGCAGCAGACGCTCGATACCCCGGGCCAGACCGGTGGACACCGGAATTACCGATTGGAAGGCCGAGCGCGTGCGGCGCAGGTCTTCGTGGTGATAGGCATCGATCACTGGTTGGTCGTTCATCGCCGAATGGATGGTGGTAATGGAGACGTACTCCAGACCCACCACCTCATCGAGAAGTTTCAACAGCGGCACGCCGCAGTTGGTGGTACAGGACGCATTCGACACCAGACGCTCGGCACCGCTCAGGCACTGCTGATTGACCCCGTAGACCACGGTGGCGTCGATATCCGCCTCGCTCGCCATCGGCTGTGACAGCAGTACCCGCGGCGCGCCGGCATCGAGAAAACGCTTGGCATCGGCACGCGTGGTGTATTGCCCGGAGCATTCCAGCAGCAGATCGATATCCAGCGCCGCCCAGTCGATGGCCTCGGGTTCGCTCTGGCGCAGCACCTTCACGCAGTCGCCGTTGATGTGCAGGCAGTCGCCATCGACCTTCACCTCGCCGGGAAAGCGCCCGTGGGTGGAGTCGAAGCGGGTCAGGTATTCGATGCTGGCCTGATCGGCCAGGTCGTTCAGCGCGACGATTTCCAGGCTCGCTGAATTGCCACGCTCGTGCAGTGCGCGCAGCACACAACGGCCGATGCGGCCATAACCGTTGAGGGCGACACGATAGGGGCGATTGGACATAAGAGGTCTCGGATGAACGTAGGGTGGATCGCGCTTCATCGATCCACCGGGCACTGTAACGGTGGATGAACAGGGCGCCAGTTACGCGCCCCGATCCACCACTACAGCGTCGTTCTCAACTCAGGCGTCCAGCAGTTCTTCGGCAGTGGCGACGACGTTGTCGACGGTGAAGCCGAAGTGCTCGAACAGGGCCGGAGCCGGGGCCGACTCGCCGAAGCTGGTCATGCCGATGATGCGACCTTCCAGGCCCACGTACTTGTACCAGTAGTCGGCGTGCGAGGCCTCGATGGCGATGCGCGCACCGACCTGCAGCGGCAGCACGTCCTGCTTGTAGCCGGCGTCCTGAGCGTCGAACACACTGGTGGACGGCATCGACACCACACGCACCTTGCGCCCGGCGGCGGTCAGTTTGTCGTAGGCGGCCATGGCCAGACCGACTTCCGAACCAGTGGCGATCAGGATCAGCTCCGGCTCGCCAGCGCTGTCTTTCAGTACGTAGCCACCACGTTCAATATCACTCAGCTGCTGGGCATCGCGCGGCTGGTGCGGCAGGTTCTGACGGCTGAACACCAGAGCGCTCGGGCCGTCGGCGCGCTCGATGGCGTATTTCCAGGCCACGGCGGACTCCACGGCATCGGCCGGGCGCCAGGTGTCGAGGTTCGGCGTGCCACGCAGGCTGGCCAGTTGCTCGATCGGCTGGTGGGTCGGGCCATCTTCGCCAAGGCCGATGGAGTCGTGGGTGAACACGTACAGCACGCGTTTCTTCATCAGCGCGGACATGCGCACAGCGTTGCGCGCGTATTCCATGAAGATCAGGAAGGTCGCGCCGTAGGGCACGAAACCGCCGTGCAGAGCGATACCGTTCATGATCGCGCTCATGCCGAACTCGCGCACGCCGTAGAACATGTAGTTGCCGGACGCATCTTCAGCGGAGACGCCCTTGCAGCCCTTCCACAGGGTCAGGTTGGAACCAGCCAGGTCGGCCGAACCGCCAAGGAATTCCGGCAGCAGCGGGCCGAAGGCATTCAGCGCGTTCTGACTGGCCTTGCGGCTGGCGATGGTCTCGCCCTTCTCGGCGACGTCCTTGATATAGGCAGCGGCCTTCTCGGCGAAGTCGGCCGGCAGCTCACCGGCAATACGGCGCTTGAACTCGGCAGCCAGCTCGGGATGGGCAGCGGCGTAGGCGGCAAACTTGTCATTCCAGGCGGCTTCGGCGGCAGCGCCGGCTTCCCTGGCGTCCCATTCGGCGTAGATCTCGGCCGGAATTTCGAACGGGCCATGGTTCCAGCCCAGCGCGGCGCGGGTCAGAGCGATTTCGTCGTTGCCCAGCGGCGCACCGTGGCACTCTTCCTTGCCCTGCTTGTTCGGCGAACCGAAGCCGATGGTGGTCTTGCAGCAGATCAGGGTCGGTTGGTCCACGCTCTTGCGCGCGGTCTCGATGGCCATCTTGATCTCTTCGGCGTCGTGCCCGTCAACATTGCGAATCACCTGCCAACCGTAGGCTTCGAAGCGCTTCGGCGTGTCGTCGGTGAACCAGCCCTCGACTTCACCGTCGATGGAGATGCCGTTGTCGTCGTAGAAGGCGATCAGTTTGCCCAGGCCCAGGGTGCCGGCCAGCGAGCAGACTTCGTGGGAAATGCCTTCCATCATGCAGCCGTCGCCGAGGAACACGTAAGTGTTGTGGTCGACGATGTTGTGGCCTTCACGGTTGAACTGCGCGCCCAGCACCTTCTCGGCGATGGCGAAGCCGACGGCGTTGGCGATGCCCTGGCCGAGCGGGCCGGTGGTGGTCTCGACACCCGGGGTGTAACCGTATTCCGGGTGGCCCGGGGTACGGCTGTGCAACTGGCGGAACTGCTTGAGGTCTTCGATGCCGAGGTCGTAGCCAGTCAGATGCAGCAGCGAATAGATCAGCATCGAGCCATGGCCGTTGGACAGCACGAAGCGGTCACGGTCGGCGAAGTTCGGGTTGCTCGGGTTGTGCTTGAGGTAGTCGCGCCACAGCACTTCGGCGATGTCCGCCATACCCATGGGGGCACCGGGGTGGCCGCTGTTGGCTTTCTGCACGGCATCCATGCTCAGGGCACGAATGGCATTGGCTCGCTCACGACGGCTGGGCATCGCTGAATCTCCTACGGGGGCTGCTTCTGAATGAAGGGGGCGAAAAAAGACGCCTATTTTCGCCCAGCCGGCCCCCATGGGGCAATGACAGATGGTCGTAGAGACCAAATCAGCCCGCCTGTTCGCTCAAAACGCTCACCGCCGGGCTGCCCGGTCCGCCCAGACAAGGCGCCTGAAACAACTCGCCATGCCAGACGCCGGCGAGTGTGCGACTGAACACCAGCGTCCAGACCGCCGCCAGTTGTACCGCCAGCAGCAGACCGATGAAGGCGAACAGGCTCAAACCGGTCACGGCCTGCAGCTCGAAGGTGGCCAGGGCGAATACCCCCAGCGGAAAGGTAAAACCCCACCAGCCGAGGTTGAACGGCATGTTGTCGCGGATGTAGTGGCGGGTGAACATTGTGGCGATCACCAGCCACCACAGCCCAGCGCCCCATAAGGCCAGGCCGCCGATCAGGCCGAGATCCCGCGCCAGCTCGGCGGCGCTGACCAGCGGCGTACCGGCAAAAGCCAGCGGCGCCGCCTGGCCCATGCTAAGCAAGCCCAGACAGCCGGTAGCCAGCGGCCCTAGCGGCAGCCAGCTGGTGGCGGCGAAATCGGTATCCGGCAATTTGTGCAGGGCCAGGCGCAGCAACACCAGAGTGATCAGCGAGAACGCCAGCGACAGCGACAATCCCCAGAGCACGAAACCGGCGACCAGCAACTGTTGCGCCGCCTCGGCCGCCAGATGCGGCGCCAGCGCCCCTGCCGTGCTGGCGGCGACCTCCGGTGCGACGATAGGTAGCAGCCAGACCGCGGTGAGTTTCTCCAGCGCATGATGCTGGCGGGTGAACATCAGATAAGGCACAAACAAGGCGCCGAGCAGCGCCAGCGCCGCATCCAGCCACCACAGCGCATGGGCCAGCGCGTAAATCCCTTCGCCCCAGCGCGGCACGCCGAACAGCAGCAAACCCTTGATCAGCACCGCCAGGCCCATGGGAATGGCACCAAGGAACATGGACTGCACCGGATGCAACAACATCGGCCAGATGGTTTCGCGAAACAGCGCCAGGCGCAGCAGAAACAGCAGGCTGAACAGCGCGAACAGACCGACCGCCACGAACCACAACCCCTCGGCAAGCATCGACAATCCCGGCAGAGGCCAGGGCAGATGAGCGATCACCAACGCCAGCACACCGGTGCCCATGGTCACAGCGAACCAGCTGGGAGTGAAATGGCGAATGAAAGCCAGGGGCTCGGGTAAACGGCTGAAGGGGCGCGGCATGAGTCGGGTGGTCCCGTGACATGAGTGATGACGCAAGGGTAAGAATTGGCTTGCCATATGAAAAATACATATTCAGCATTCAATGCATACCTTTTATTTATGCATTAACCATGAACCTGCACCATCTCAAGGTCTTTCTGGCCGTGGCAGAAGCCGGCAGCATCAGCGCCGGAGCCGAGCGCCTACATATCAGCCAGCCTGCCGTAACGCGGGAGATTCGCGACCTCGAAGCCAGCCTCGACCTGCGCCTGTTCGATCGCCAGCCACGCGGTGTACGACTGACCGAAGGCGGCCTGCGTCTGCTCGACTATGCGCGGCGCATCTTCGCCCTGGAGCGCGCCGCCGAACGCGACCTGCGTGACTTCGCCCAACTGGAGCAGGGCGAGCTGCATCTGGGCGCCAGCGCCACGCTCGGGTCCTACCTGCTGCCGCCCCTGCTCACCCGCTTCCGCACCCTGCATCCCCAGATATTTGTCAGCCTGGAAGTAAGCAACACCGACGTCGTGACCCGGCAACTGGACGAAGGCCGCATCAGCCTGGGCTTCGTCGAAGGACCGTTCGTCCAGGCCGACTACGCATATCACCTGCTGGCGCGCGATGCCCTGCTTCCGGTGGTATCGCCGCTGCACCCGCTGGCCAGGGCCGAGCGCCTGCAAGCCAGCGACCTGCAGGCGTACCCGCTGTACATGCGCGAACCTGGCTCCGGCGCTCGCGCCAGCATCGAGCAGGCCTATCGCGACCACGGATTGGAGCCACAGGCCGGCATGGCCATCGGCAGCACCGAAGCGCTCAAACGCCTGCTCGCCGACGGCCAAGGCATCGCCTGGCTGTCGCAGCGGGTGGTCGAACGTGAACTGGCCAGCGGCGAACTGCAGCGCTTGGCAGTGCAGGACCTGCAGATCGAGCGTGAACTGCATGTGCTGTGGCGACTCGGCACCAGCCTGAGCCCGGCCCCCGCCGCTTTTCTGCAACTGAGCCAGGAGCCGGGCTAGCCCGAAGCCAATATCAAAACTTTTTGATATTGGTATTGCTGTATGAAAAATGACCGACTAGACTGCGCCCCCATGACCCTGCGCGCACCCCAGTTGGATTTCGACCCCTGCGACGAGCTCGCCGCCCTGTGCAAGGCCGGCGGCGATCCGCTGCGCCTGAATGTGCTGCGCGCGCTGAGCAACGATTCGTTCGGCGTGCTGGAACTGGCGCAGATCTTCGCCATCGGTCAGTCGGGCATGAGCCACCACCTCAAGGTACTGGCCCAGGCCGGCCTGGTGGCGACGCGTCGTGAAGGCAATGCGATCTTCTACCGCCGCGCGCTGCCCAATGGCCGCCTGCACGCCGCCCTGCTGGACGATATCGACGAACTGCCGCTGCCCGGCGATGTGCAAACGCGCATCGCCGCCGTGCATCTGCAACGCGCCACCGTCAGCCGCGATTTCTTCGCGCGCATGGCCACCAGCTTCCAGGCCCAGCAGGATCTGATCGCCGGTTTGCCGCAGTACCGCGACAGCCTGCTGGCCCTGCTCGACGCACTGCATTTCGCGCCGGACGCCACGGCGCTGGAAATCGGGCCTGGCGATGGTGCCTTCCTGCCCGAGCTGGCGCGCCGCTTCGCCCAGGTCACGGCCCTGGACAACAGCCCGGCTATGCTCGAACTGGCCAGCCAGCGCTGCGCCACCGAGGGCCTGCACAACGTCGAGCTGAAACTGGCCGATGCGCTACAGGATGAACAGCAGCCTGCCGATTGCGTGGTGCTGAACATGGTGCTGCACCACTTCGCCACGCCGGCCGAAGCCTTTCGCAAGCTGGCCGCCCTGGTCGCACCCGGCGGCAGCCTGCTGCTCAGCGAGCTGTGCAGCCACGATCAGAGCTGGGCACGCGAAGCCTGCGGCGATCTATGGCTCGGCTTCGAACAGGAAGACCTGGCGCGCTGGGCGACGGCCGCCGGCCTGACGCCCGGCGAAAGCCTCTACATAGGCCTGAAAAACGGCTTTCAGATTCAATTACGGCACTTTGCCAAACCCGATGCGCACAGCGCCTTCAGCCTCCGGCAAGAAAGGAACCGATAGATGAGCGAATATTCCCTGTTTACCTCCGAGTCCGTGTCCGAAGGGCATCCGGACAAGATCGCCGACCAGATCTCCGATGCGGTGCTCGACGCCATCATCACCCAGGACAAGCACGCCCGCGTGGCTGTGGAAACCCTGGTCAAGACCGGTGTGGCCATCGTCGCCGGCGAAGTGACCACCAGCGCCTGGGTCGACCTGGAGCAGATCGTCCGCGACGTGATCTGCGATATCGGCTACACCAGCAGCGACGTCGGCTTCGACGGCGCCACCTGCGGTGTGCTCAACATCATTGGCAAGCAGTCCCCGGACATCAACCAGGGCGTCGACCGCGCCAAGCCGGAAGATCAGGGCGCTGGCGACCAGGGCCTGATGTTCGGCTACGCCAGCAACGAAACCGACGTACTGATGCCGGCGCCGATCTGCTTCTCGCACCGCCTGGTCGAGCGTCAGGCCGAAGCGCGCAAGTCCGGCCTACTGCCGTGGCTGCGCCCGGATGCCAAATCCCAGGTCACCTGCCGCTACGAGAACGGCAAGGTCGCGGCCATCGACGCGGTCGTGCTGTCCACCCAGCACAACCCGGAAGTGAAATACGACGACCTGCGCGAAGGCGTGATGGAGCTGATCGTCAAGCATGTACTACCGGCCGAACTGCTGCACAAGGACACCCAGTTCCACATCAACCCGACCGGCCAGTTCATCATCGGTGGCCCGGTGGGCGACTGCGGCCTGACCGGGCGCAAGATCATCGTCGACAGCTACGGTGGAATGGCCCGTCACGGCGGCGGCGCCTTCTCCGGCAAGGACCCATCCAAGGTCGACCGCAGCGCCGCCTACGCTGGCCGCTACGTGGCCAAGAACATCGTCGCCGCCGGCCTGGCCGATCGCTGCGAGATCCAGGTGTCCTACGCCATCGGCGTGGCCCAGCCGACCTCCATCTCGATCAATACCTTCGGCACCCACAAGATCGCCGAAGACAAGATCATCAAACTGGTGCGTGACGTGTTCGACCTGCGCCCCTACGCCATCACCAAGATGCTCGACCTGCTGCACCCGATGTATCAGGACACCGCTGCCTACGGCCACTTCGGCCGCACGCCGCAGTCCAAGACCGTCGGCGACGACAGTTTCACCACCTTCACCTGGGAACGCACCGACAAGGCCGACGACCTGCGCGCCGCTGCCGGCCTGTAAGCCCGTCGCCCTACGCGAAAACAAAAAACCGATGCCGGCAACGGCATCGGTTTTTTCATGCCCGCAGATCGCTATGGCTTACCAGCTCACCTCAATACTGCTGGCCTGCGTGGTGCCCTGGGCGTTGCTCATGCGCAAGGGCAGACCAGCGAACTTGCCCGAAGCGATGATCCATTGTTGCCAGATGGTTTTCGGCACCATGGCGCCCTTGGTCGAGAATTCGATCTTGCAGGTATCGAAGGCACCGAACTCCGTCTCGATGCGCTCACGCCCTCGGTACGTCACCGTGTTGGTCAGCTTCATGACGAAAGGCTCCGCCCCCGGCTGCACGGTGATCGAGTCGAAACTGACCGAGTGGGTCTGATCCTGAGGTAAATCTACAGGCACGGAAAAGCTCGGCTGATTGTAGCTTTCGTTGACTGCCGGCTGGGTCATCACACTTCCATACCAATGGACGAGGCCATCCACGACGTTGCCGTAGGCGTCCGCCACCGTTCCCACGCTATTCTCGGTATGAGTGCGATAAGCACTCTGTCCACGATAGTCGGCCAGCTCTGCAACCGTATTGACGTCGCGCTGGCCGTCGGTGGTGATCGTCCAGGTATTGCCGATCGTACGTAGAGTGGGCGCATCGAGACAGGCCGCACTGCCACCACTGGCTGCTGCCTCAACCTGGGTTACCTGGGCAGGCGCGGCAACCGCTTCCTCACTGACAGCGCCGGTCTTGGCGACTTGCTTGTCAGCGTTTTCACCACAACCGACCAGCATGGCAATGGTCAGCAGCGGAGTGATTCGCTTGGTAAAACGCATGTCCTGCATATGAAAATCCCTCTGAATGAACGAGTTCCTTACCAACCCTGACCGGGCCGCCGCCGAAGAGGGTAGTAGACATGGCCCGCACCTTACCGTGCCCTGATCATGTTTCCGCATCTACACCAGCCTGGTGAGCAGCCCACACTGGTCTAGACTACCCAGTACAGCGACTTGTTATTGCAATCACAGGCCACTCGACCAATCGGAGCAAGGATGCTCAATATGAAGCGCTGGATCGCTCTGCTGCTTTTCCCCCTCACCGCCCAGGCCGGCCCCTGCCCCGACTGGCCCGCCAGTCGCGCCAATTCCGAGCTCGCCGCACTCAGTCAGCAGATCGCCGAGTGGGACGACGCCTACCATAACCAGGGCCGCTCGCTGGTGGCTGATGAAATCTATGACCAGGCCCGCGAGCGCCTGCAATCCTGGCATCGGTGCTTTCCGACCGCCCGCACGGCATTGGCAGACCCTCTGGCTGGCAGCAGCGGAACGATCGCGCACCCGGTGCCGCAGACCGGGCTGCGCAAACTGAACGATGCAGCAGTCGCCGAATGGATCAACACCCGCGACGACCTGTGGATTCAGCCCAAGGTCGACGGTGTCGCGGTCACCCTGGTCTACCGAGACGGCGCGCTGCGACAAGCCATCAGCCGTGGCGATGGACGTCTGGGCCAGGACTGGACAGCCCGCACACGGCAGCTGCCAGCCATTCCCGCACACCTGCAGGAACCACTCGATGCCGTGTTGCAGGGCGAGCTCTACTGGCGCCTGGACGGTCACGTGCAAGGCCGCGACGGTGGGGTTGGCGCCCGTGGCAAGGTGGCAGGCCTGATGGCGCGACAAACGCTCGACCAGCAACAGGTCGATGCCATCGGCTTGTTCGTCTGGGATTGGCCGGATGGCCCGGCGAACATGCCAGAGCGCCTGCAAGCCCTGCAGAGACTGGGCTTCGGCGACAGCCTGCACTATACCCAGCCCCTGCGGGACGCAAAGGAAGCCCGCAGTTGGCGCCAACGCTGGTTCGATCAGCCGCAGCCGTTTGCCAGCGATGGTGTGGTCCTGCGTCAGGGCACGCGACCACCCGGGGAGCGCTGGCAGGCAGAAGCGCCGCACTGGGCCATTGCCTGGAAATACCCGGCCAGCCAAGCGCTGGCCGTGGTGCAGGCGGTGGATTTCAGCATCGGTCGCACTGGACGTATCACGCCGATCCTGCGCTTGCAGCCGGTCGACCTCGACGAGCGGCGCATCAGCCGGGTCGCTCTCGGCTCGCTGCAAACCTGGGAGAAGCTGGACATACGCCCCGGCGATCAGGTGGCGATACGCCTGGCCGGCCTGACCATTCCACGCCTCGATCAGGTGATCTGGCGCAGCCCGGAGCGTGCAATAGTCCAGGCTCCCGATCCCAATCGATACCACGCGCTCAGTTGCTGGCGACTCAGCAGCGAATGTCAGCAACAGTTCCAGGCACGCCTGAACTGGCTCGCCGGCAAGCAAGGACTAAACCTGCCCGGCGTAGGACCAGGCACCTGGAGCGCACTACTGGCGGGGCAGAAACTGGAGGGTCTTCTCGATTGGCTGGCACTCGATAGCGAGCACCTGCAACAGCTGCCGGGTATCGGCCCAAGGCGCGCCTCGCAGCTGCAGCAGGCCTTCGCCCAGGCCCAGCAGCGCTCACTGCAGCAATGGCTGCAGGCTCTCGGTGCACCAGCTGGTTTCCAGCTCGGCGCGAAGGATGACTGGGCCACGCTAGTGGCTCGCGGCCACGCCGAATGGATGCAGCAACCCGGCGTGAGCCAGAACAGCGCCGAGCGCCTGTTGGCGTTCTTCAGCCACCCGGAGGTTCAGCGCCTGGGCGTGCAACTGCAGGAGGCCGGCACCGTCGGTTTCCTGCCGCAGGAAAATTCACCGCGCGGTTGACCCAGGTCAGCAGATGGCTCAATCGGGTCGAACCTCGCGCAGCAACCAGGGTCACTTCGAAGTAGACCTTCACGAGGAGAGACCATGATCCGTCAAACCGCTTTGCTCGGCCTGCTGCTGGCCGCCAACCTGAACGCCACACCGCTTCTGGCCGCCGAGGGCGATAGCGGCTGCGCCGTCAAACGCCAGGTGCTCCAGGAGAAGATCGACGCAGCGCACAAGAGCGGCAACTCGCGAGAGCTGGATGGACTGCAACGAGCACTGGGCAATGTCGATGCCCATTGTGATGACGCTTCGCTGCACAAGGAGCGCCTGGCCAGCGTCAAGGAAGCCCGGGAGGAAGTGCAGGAGCGCGAGATGGATCTGCGTGAAGCCATGGCCAAGGGCGATCAGGAGAAGATCGCCAAGCGTCAGGCCAAACTGGCTGAGGCACGCGCCGAACTGCAGCAGGCCGAGGCCGAAGCACGCGCCGATCAGTAAGCGCGAAACGCCTTGTGGCACGCCTCGCAACTGTCCTCGACGGCCTGCACAGCCGGCTCCAGCTCGGAGCGACGTAGCGGCGGTGCGGTCGTGGCCTGTACCAGTGCGGCAGTAGCCTGCTCCAGATCACGCGCCATCTTCTGGAACTGCTCCTGGCGCTGCCAAACCTCGGCATTGGCCTTGCTGCGCTCGTCGTCCGCCACCTCGGGGAAATGCTGCCAGGGCTCGTGCGACAGGCGCTCCAGCTCGCCAGCACCGCTGATGAAAGCCGATTCATCGTAGGGAATGCGGCCGCGCAGCATCCCACCGAGGTCTTCGCTGACCTTGAGCATCTCCTTGAACGCTGCCTGACGCATGCCCAACGGCGAGTTGGGGTCGACCCCTCCACAGGCGGCCAGGGTCAGGCAGACGCAGGTGAGCAGCAGGAGTTTCTTCAGGGTCATCGACACGACTTCCGGGCGACAAGGGGCCGCCAGTATCGCGGCTCGCCCCGGTCGGGCCAAGCGACCTCTTGTCACAACAGCTGTCGTTTGTATGCGTTGGTCAGCCAGGGTTCAGGTACGGAAGCGCCCCAGTTGGCTGTTGAGTTGCTGCACCTCGCCCTGAATCTGCGCACTGACCTGCACCACGCTCTCGGTCTCGCCCTGGCTGCGCTCGGCCAGGCTGGAGATGTGCGTTACCCGCTGATCGATCTCCTGCGCCACCTGGCTCTGCTGTTCTGCGGCCGTGGCGATCTGCGCGTTCAGGACATTGATGCCATCCACCGCCCCGACGATGGTCTCCAGCGCCTCACTGGCCTGACGAATGTGCTGAAGGTTGCCGTCGGCCAGGGCCGCGCTGCGCTGCATCGCCAGAACCGCATCACGCGCACCGCCCTGTAAACGCTGGATGATCGCCTGGATTTCACCAGTCGATTGCTGGGTGCGACTGGCCAGGGTGCGCACCTCGTCGGCGACCACGGCGAAGCCACGCCCTGCCTCACCGGCGCGTGCGGCCTCGATGGCCGCGTTGAGCGCCAGCAGATTGGTCTGCTCGGCGATGCCGGTGATCACTTCGAGCACCTTGCCGACACCACCGGTTTCGGCCTCCAGGCGCTGTACCTGCTCGCCACTGCGCTGCAGCTGTTCCACCAGTTCGGCGATCTGCGCGGCACTACGCTGCACCACCTGCTTGCCGCTCTGCGCACAATCATCGGCACTGCGTGCCGACTCGGCTGCATGGGCAGCGTGACGCGCCACCTCAGCCACGGTGGCGCTCATCTCGTTCATCGCGGTGGCGACCTGATCGAGATCCTCGTACTGGCGCCGCACACCATCGCCCGCCGACTGAGCGGCGCCGACCACATTGCCGACATGCTCTCCGGTACGCTCGCCGCTGCGCTTGACCTCCGCCAGCAAGCCACGCACCTGCTCCTGCATGCGGTTGTAACCCGCGAAGATGCGGCCGATCTCGTTGTCACCCTGACGACCGTCCAGGCTACGCGTGAAGTCGCCGGAGCCAACCCGGGTCAGCGCCCCCTCCACCGCATTGAGGTTGTGCATCAGCGGGCGCAGGCCGAACTGACGGCCCAGCACCACCAGCGCCAGAATGCCCAGCACGCAACCGAACGCCAGCCACATCTGGCGGCGCTGGCTGCCTTCAGCGTGCGCCGCCATCAAGCCGACAGCCTGGTTCATCTCGCGCAGCAACTCGACCGACTGCTGCTCCAGGGCCTTGAGGTCGACTGCCGCATCGCCCGCAACCACACGCTGCAACTGCGTACGAAAGCCCTGCCAGAGACCACCGACCTTGTTCATCTGCGCCTGGACGCTGGGCTCGGCGATGGCACTGATATTGCGCGCCGCGTTGCCACTCAGCAGGTCGCGATGGGCGGCGTCGAACTGCGCCATGGTAGCTTCCAGCGTCGCTGCAGGCAGGACGCCTTCACGCAGCAACAGCGCCTCCTTGGTCATCTTCTGGCTGAGCATGCGCTGCGCGCCGGCGACATTGATGGTCTCCGGCGATACCGACATGCTCAGGTACAGCGCCACCGAAGCGACCACCGCGAGCAGGAACATCAGCGCATAGGAAAACAGAAATTGCTGATTCAGCGTGCGCAGGCCGATGGCACAGAGCAAGCGGTCGAAAAAGGCAGTGGCGGACATGAGAGGCTCCCTGGCAGACGGCGGGGACCCCGCCAAATAACCGGGAGCAAGCAAGAACGTGGCCAGCGGCCAGCCGCCCTACAGGCTGATTGACCTCATAAAACGCACCAGAACGGCGCAATGACCGATCAGTCACGCGCCTTTCTAGCTCATCGTCACAGTCAGTTGCAGATATCGACTAGGCGGACACCACGAACAGCGCCGCGATCAGCCCCATCCCGGCGAACCACACCAGCGAGCGCACAGGCCCCCAGCCAGCCAGATAGCAGATGAAATACAGCACGCGGCTGACGATGAATGCCACGGCCAGTTGGTCGAGCAGCCCCTGCTCGGCACCGCCGGCCTGGTGGGCGATGATCACCGCGGCAGCGAACGCCGGGGTTACCTCGAAGCCGTTGAGCTGGGCGTTGTTGGCGCGCTTGCGCCAGCCCTCCAGGGTACTCAGGAACGCACGCGGATCCTGATTGGCGCGCGGCCCGTAGCCGGGGCCAAGGAACTTGGCTGTGGCAGTACCCAGATAGGGCAGAAAGATGGCGATCAGCACGCACCAGTAGGCGAGGGTCATGGAAGCTCCGCAGCTTGGTAATGGAGTGCGCAGCTTGTCTCGACCAGTAAAGAGCGTCCATGGCCAGCATCGCCCAAGTCGATGGCGATTCGGCCAATCATGCCGCCAGCTTGCCCTCTGCCAGCGCCACGGAGGCCGCGAGCATGGCGCGCAGCAACACCGCGCAGCCGGCAGCCAGATCCGTCGGTGCGGCATTCTCGATTTCGTTGTGGCTGATGCCTCCCTCGCACGGCACGAAAATCATCCCGGCCGGGCCCAGCTCGGCGAGGAAGATCGCGTCATGGCCGGCACCACTGACGATATCCATATGCGACAAGCCCAACCCGGCGGCCGCACCGCGCACCGCCTCGATGCAACCCTGGTCGAAATACAGCGGCGGGAAGTCCGCGGTCGGCGTCAGTTCGAAACTCAGGCCGTGCTTGGCACAGGTCGCCTCGATCACTCCACGCACCGCCTCGATCATCGAATCCAGGCGTTCCGGCTGCAGATGGCGGAAGTCCAGGGTCATGCGCACCTCACCGGGAATCACATTGCGCGAACCGGGGTAGGCCTGCAGGCAACCGACCGTGCCGCAGGCATGCGGTTGATGCTCCAGCGCTACCCGATTGACCGCTGCGACCACGGCCGCAGCGCCGACCAGAGCGTCCTTGCGCAGGTGCATCGGCGTCGGCCCGGCGTGGGCTTCGACGCCCTTGAGAGTGAGGTCGAACCACTTCTGCCCGAGCGCACCGAGCACCACGCCGATGGTCTTGCCCTGATCTTCGAGAATCGGCCCCTGCTCGATATGCGCCTCGAAATAGGCGCCCACCGCATGGCCGCTAACCGTCCGGGGCCCGGCGTAGCCGATGGCGTTCAGCGCCTCGCCGACACTGATGCCCTCGGCGTCGCGTTTGGCCAGGGTTTCTTCAAGAGTGAACTTCTCGGCGAACACCCCGGAGCCCATCATGCACGGGGCGAAACGCGAGCCTTCCTCGTTGGTCCACACCACCACCTCCAGCGGCGCTTCGGTCTGTATGCCCAGGTCATTGAGGGTGCGCAGCACCTCGACGCCGGCCAGTACGCCGAAGCAGCCGTCGAACTTGCCGCCGGTGGGTTGGGTGTCGATATGGCTGCCGGTCATTACCGGCGCCAGCGCAGCGTTGCGTCCGGGGCGGCGAGCGAAGATATTGCCGACGCCATCGACAGTGACGGTGCAGCCAGCCTCCTCGCACCAGCGCACGAACAGGTCGCGCGCCTGGCGGTCGAGATCGGTCAGCGCCAGGCGACAAACGCCGCCTTTGACGGTGGCGCCGAGCTGCGCCAGCTCCATCAGCGATTGCCACAGGCGCTCGCCGTTGACGTGCGGCTGGTTGGATTGCAGAACCTCGGTGGCAGTGTTCATGGTCATTTCCTCGGCCTCTCTGGTTGTCTGTGACGCGGGACGCGTCTGCTGGATCGCTTCGCGGGCAAGCCCGCTCCTACACCGGTGCCTTGGCCACCACCGGCCTTGCGCTGCGCAGGCTGCACAAGCCGAAATAGATCAAGCCGCCCAGGAAGGAGCCGGTAAACCAGCCGTAGTCGTAGAACCAGCTGAAGGCGCTGCTACCGAGCGACAGCAGAGTCAGCGCCACCGGCACGGCGAAGGCGGCGAAACCGATCCAGTTCCACGCCGGGTAGACGTCATCGCGGTACAGCCCGGCCAGGTCGAGTTGCTGTTTCTTGATCAGGAAGTAGTCGACCACCATGATCCCGGCAATCGGCCCGAGCAAGCTGGAGTACCCCAGCAACCAGTTGGAGTACACGCTCTCCAGGCTCAGCTCGGAGACCAGCAGCCCTAGCTTTTTCAGCAGCTCATGGCCCATCAGCCCCAGGCCGATCAGGCCGGTGAGGATCACCGCCTTGGTGCGGTCGATCAGCTTGGGGGCGATGTTCTGGAAATCATTGGTCGGCGAAACGATATTCGCCGCCGTATTGGTCGACAGCGTGGCAACGATGATCAGCGCCATGGCCAGGGCGACCCAGCCGGGGCTCTGGATATGGCCGATCAGGCTGACCGGATCGGCCACCGTCTGCCCCACCAGACCTTCCGAGGCGGCGGTCATCACCACACCGAGCGCAGCGAAGAGGAACATGGTCAGCGGCAGTCCGAAGATCTGCCCGAGAATCTGGTCCTTCTGACTTTTCGCGTAGCGGCTGAAGTCAGGGATGTTCAGCGACAGAGTGGCCCAGAAGCCGACCATGGCGGTCAGCCCGGCGAGAAAGTAACCGGTGACGCTGGCACCCTCGGGGCGATTGGCCGGCTGCGCCAGCAACTCGCTCATCGACACGTTGGGCAACGCCCACACCAACAGACCGGCACCAACCAGCACCAGCAGCGGCGCGGACAAGGTTTCCAGCAATTTGATCGACTCGGCGCCGCGCAGCACGATCCACAGGTTAAGTGCCCAGAAGATCATGAAACCGATCACCTCGCCGGTGCCACCGAGCGCCTTCCAGCCCTCGAAGATCGAACCCAGCAGCAGGTGGATCGCCAGGCCGCCGAACATGGTCTGAATGCCGAACCAGCCGCAGGCCACCACGGCGCGGATCAGGCAGGGCACGTTGGAACCGAGTATGCCGAACGAGGAACGCAGCAATACCGGAAAGGGGATACCGTACTTGGTGCCGGCAAAGGCGTTGAGGGTCAGCGGAATCAACACCACGACGTTGGCCAGCAAGATCGCCAGCAGCGCCTCGCCTACCGACAGGCCGAAGTAGGCGGTGAGCACACCGCCCAGGGTGTAGGTGGGCACACAGATCGACATGCCGACCCACAGCGCGGTGATGTGCCACTTGTTCCAGGTGCGCTGATGCACCTTGGTCGGGGCGATGTCATGGTTGTAGCGCGGGCTGTCGAGTACGTCGCTGCCAGCGTTCAGCTCATACAAGCCCTCCCGCTCGGTCACTTCCGATCTGCTCTGTTGCATGGGCCTCTCCAGTATTTTTCTGATTGTTAGCGCATCGGGCTAATTCGATGGCCGGAGTTCAGTAGCCGGCCAGCACGGGGGCAGCGCCACTCAATAAGCGTGCCGCATTCCCCGGCTGGGCCTGCATCCTGCCTGCTTGAACACATTAAGCATCTGATCTGAAAACGTTTTATCTGAAGCCACAGGCGTCGCCAGCAGACGCCATCGACAGACTCGTGACGGCTTGTCCTGTCAGTCAGGATTCAAACTGGTGCAAGCGATTTTTTTTCGCCGCCCAAGGCCGCGCCATGCCAGGGCACAAGCGGCTGATTTTCCATGAGAAATCTTGACCATATTGTCATTCTGTCAAGTGCGTCAAAATGGTGAGAGCCCTCCCCATTTTGGTGATTTTTAGTTTTTATTGTTATTTTTCAATATCTTAAACATAAAATAATTGATCAAAAAATAATCTTGCCCAATCCGATTACTGCAACTAGATTCAATTCCTGTCACAGCTGACAGGAATAGACACTTACCCTCGTCAGCGCCAAAAAGCCAAGAGCCGACATGCATCGGCCAGCCTGCGAGGAACCCACCATGTCGCTGTTGATCCGTGGCGCCACCCTGGTCACCCATGAGCAAAGCTACCGCGCCGATGTGCTCTGCGCAGACGGCCTGATCCAGGCCATCGGTAACGATCTCGACGCCCCGGCCGGCTGCCAGGTGCTCGACGGCAGCGGCCAGTACCTGATGCCCGGCGGCATCGACCCGCACACCCACATGCAATTGCCCTTCATGGGCACGGTGGCCAGCGAGGACTTCTTCAGCGGCACCGCCGCAGGCCTGGCCGGCGGCACCACCTCGATCATCGACTTCGTGATTCCCAATCCGCAGCAATCCTTGCTCGAAGCCTTCCACACCTGGCGCGGTTGGGCGGAGAAGTCCGCGTCCGACTACGGTTTCCACGTCGCCATCACCTGGTGGAGCGACGAGGTCAGCCGCGAGATGGGCGAGCTGGTGGCAAAGTTCGGAGTCAACAGCTTCAAGCATTTCATGGCCTACAAGAACGCCATCATGGCCGCCGACGACACCCTGGTGGCCAGCTTCGAGCGCTGCCTCGAACTGGGCGCCGTGCCCACCGTGCATGCGGAAAACGGCGAGCTGGTCTATCACCTGCAACAGAAACTCCTGGCTCAGGGCCTAACCGGGCCGGAAGCGCACCCGCTGTCGCGGCCTTCCCAGGTCGAAGGCGAAGCCGCCAGCCGTGCCATCCGCATCGCCGAGACGCTGGGCACGCCGCTGTATCTGGTGCACGTCTCGACCCAGGAAGCCCTGGACGAAATCACCTATGCCCGCGCCAAGGGTCAGCCGGTGTACGGCGAGGTGCTGGCCGGCCATCTGTTGCTGGACGACAGCGTGTATCGCCACCCCGACTGGCAAACCGCCGCCGGCTACGTAATGAGCCCGCCGTTTCGCCCGCGTGGGCATCAGGAGGCGCTGTGGCGTGGCCTGCAGTCGGGCAACCTGCACACCACCGCCACCGACCACTGCTGCTTTTGCGCCGAGCAGAAAGCCGCAGGGCGCGATGACTTCAGCAAGATCCCCAATGGCACGGCAGGCATCGAGGACCGTATGGCGGTGCTCTGGGATGAAGGCGTCAACAGCGGCAAGCTGTCGATGACTGACTTCGTCGCGCTGACCAGCACCAACACCGCGAAGATCTTCAATCTCTACCCGCGCAAGGGCGCGCTGCAGGTTGGCGCCGATGCCGACCTGGTCCTGTGGGACCCGCAAGGCACACGCACTATCTCGGCCAAGACCCATCACCAGCAGGTTGACTTCAACATCTTCGAAGGCAAGACCGTGCGTGGCGTGCCCAGCCACACCATCAGCGCCGGCAAGCTGGTCTGGGTCGATGGCGACCTGCGCGCCGAACGCGGCGCCGGCCGTTATGTCGAGCGCCCGGCCTACCCGGCAGTGTTCGACCTGCTGAGCAAACGCGCCGAGCACAGCCGGCCGACGGCCGTCGAGCGCTAAGCCGCTACACAGGCACCCCACTACTTCGCCACACCGGCCCGCAGAGGCCGGATGGCCGCTTATCCGCTGTTAACTGCCGAATAAAAGCCACAAAACCGTGAGGCAATAACCGTGATAGACACCCTCAGCCATTTGCCGCGACCGGATGCCGGGGCGGCCGAACTGGCCGATCGTTTCAGCGATCTGGCCCCACCGCTCACCGCCCGCCAGGCCGCACTGGAAAGCGCTCGCTGCCTGTATTGCTACGACGCACCCTGCGTGAATGCCTGCCCCAGCGAGATCGACATCCCCTCGTTCATCCGCAATATCAGCCACGAGAACGTTCAGGGCGCGGCCGAGAAGATTCTCTCGGCGAATATCCTCGGCGGCAGCTGCGCCCGCGTCTGCCCCACCGAGATTCTGTGCCAGCAAGCCTGCGTGCGTAACAACGCGCAGGAATGCGCGCCCGTGCTGATCGGCCCTTTGCAGCGCTATGCCATCGACAACGCGCAGTTCAGCGAGCACCCGTTCCAGCGCGCCCCGGCCAGCGGCAAGCGCATTGCCGTGGTCGGTGCAGGGCCGGCGGGTTTGTCCTGCGCTCATCGCCTGGCCATGCACGGTCATGAAGTGGTGATCTTCGAGGCACGCGAGAAAGCCGGCGGCCTCAATGAATACGGCATCGCCAAGTACAAGCTGGTCGACGACTTCGCCCAACGCGAAGTGGAGTTCCTTTTGCAGATCGGCGGCATCGAGATCCGCCATGGCCACAAACTGGGCGACGACCTCAGCCTCAGCGAGCTGCACCAGCAGTTCGACGCCGTATTTCTCGGCATCGGCCTGGCGGCCAGCAAACGCCTTGGCCTGCCGGGCGAAGAGGCGCCGGGGCTGCTCGCCGCCACCGATTACATCCGCGAACTACGGCAGAGCGATGACCTGACGCAACTGCCGGTGGCCGAGCGCTGCATCGTCCTCGGCGCCGGCAACACCGCCATCGACATGGCGGTGCAAATGAGCAAACTCGGTGCCCGCGACGTCAACCTGGTCTATCGCCGGGGCTTCGAGGAAATGGGCGCCACCGCACACGAACAGGACATCGCCAAGGCCAATCAGGTACGCCTGCTGACCTGGGCACAGCCGGACGCGGTGCTGTTGAACGATCAGGGTCAGGTGCGCGGCATGCGCTTCGCCCGCACGCGTCTGGAGAACGGCCGCCTGCAAAGCACCGGACAAACCTTCGAGCTGGCCGCAGACGCCATCTTCACCGCCATCGGCCAGGCCTTTGACGGCCAAGCCCTGAACGACCCGCTGGCCCGCGAACTGAAGCGCGAAGGCGAACGCATCTGGGTCGACGCCCAGCTGCAAACCAGCGTGCCAGGCGTGTATGCCGGCGGCGACTGCACCGCCCTGGGCCAGGACCTCACCGTACAAGCCGTGCAGCACGGCAAGCTGGCCGCCGAGGCCATCCACTCTCACCTGATGCTCAATGTGGAGGCCGCATAAATGGCCGATCTATCCATCGAATTTGCCGGAATCAAGGCCCCCAACCCCTTCTGGCTGGCCAGCGCGCCGCCCACCGACAAGGCCTACAACGTGGTCCGCGCCTTCGAGGCCGGCTGGGGCGGCGTGGTCTGGAAGACGCTCGGCGAAGACCCGGCAGCGGTCAACGTGTCGTCACGCTACTCGGCGCACTTTGGGGCTGACAGAAGCGTACTCGGGATCAATAACATCGAACTGATCACCGACCGCTCGCTGGAAATCAACCTGCGCGAAATCACCCAGGTGAAGAAGGACTGGCCGGACCGCGCGCTGATCGTTTCCCTGATGGTGCCCTGTGTCGAGGAATCCTGGAAAACCATCCTGCCACTTGTGGAAGCCACCGGCTGCGACGGTATCGAGCTGAACTTCGGCTGCCCCCACGGCATGCCCGAGCGCGGCATGGGCGCGGCGGTCGGCCAGGTGCCGGAATACGTGGAGATGGTCACCCGCTGGTGCAAGACCTATTGCTCGCTGCCAGTGATCGTCAAGCTGACGCCGAACATCACCGACATTCGCACCTCGGCGCGCGCCGCACATCGTGGCGGCGCCGATGCGGTGTCGCTGATCAACACCATCAACTCGATCACCAGCATCGACCTGGAGCGCATGGTCGCTCTCCCCATCGTCGGCACGCAGAGCACCCACGGCGGCTACTGCGGTTCAGCGGTCAAACCCATTGCATTGAACATGGTCGCCGAGATCGCCCGCGACCCGGAAACCCGCGGCCTGCCGATCTGCGGTATCGGTGGCATTGGTAGCTGGCGCGACGCGGCGGAGTTCGTCGCACTGGGTTGCGGTGCGGTGCAGGTGTGTACGGCGGCCATGCTGCATGGCTTTCGCATCGTCGAGGAGATGAAAGACGGCCTGTCGCGCTGGATGGACAGCCAGGGCTACGCCAGCCTGCAAGATTTCTCCGGGCGCGCGGTGGGCAATACCACCGACTGGAAGTACCTGGACATCAACTACCAGGTGATCGCCAGGATCGACCAGGACGCCTGCATTGGCTGCGGCCGCTGCCATATCGCCTGCGAAGACACCTCGCACCAGGCCATCGCCAGCCTGCCCCAGGCCGACGGCACGCATAAATACGAGGTGATCGACGCAGAGTGCGTGGGCTGCAACCTGTGCCAGATCACCTGCCCGGTGCAGGACTGCATCGAGATGGTGACTCAGGACACGGGCAAACCCTTCCTCGACTGGAACCACGACCCGCGCAATCCGTACCGCGTGGCCAGTTGAAAATAGCTCGCGGCTAAAACAGTTCGCGGCTAAAGCCCCTCCCACGGGATAGTAGTGCTCTTGTTGGAGGGGCAGAGCGACGCACTGCTTTAGCCGATGGGGTGAGCAAAGACAAAGACCGTGGGAGGGGCTTTAGCCGCGACAAGCAGCGACTGCGATTACGGCTCCAGCCCGATCCCACGCAAGATCACACTGGTCACCGTCTGCACAGCTCGCTCGAATTGCGGCTCGGAGAGCGCCTGGTGCTCGTTGAGCACCGCCACCTGATGGCTGAAGTCGGCGTAATGCTGGGTCGAGGCCCAGATCATGTAGAGCAGCGCCGACGGCTCGACAGCCAGGATGCGCTTGCCCTCGACCCACTGACGGATCTTCGCCTCCTTCATCTTCGCCCAGTCGTACAGGCCCTCGTCGAGGGTGACACCGAGCACCGGCGCGCCATGGATAATCTCGTTGGCCCAGACCTTTGAGCCATACGGCCGGCTGCGCGAGTGGTTCATCTTGGCGCGAATGTAGCTGCTCAATACCACGCGCGGGTCATCGAATACCTCGAAGCACTGGGCATCCTGTTTCCACACTTCGAGCAGATCGAGCAGCACGGCGCGATACAGCTCGTCCTTGGTGCTGAAGTAATAGTGCAGGTTCGAGCGCGGCAATTCGGCCTGCTCGGCGATATCGGCCATGGCAGTGCCGCCGTAGCCTTTCTCGGCGAAGACCTTTTCAGCGGCCAGGAGAATCTTCTTGACGTTGCGACGGCGAATTTCGATTTTGTGGTTGGCCATGGCCGATCCGTTGCGACTAGACCTACCAAGGCTACCACTGGCGATACCGACGGGGCGACGGAAAGCCTTGGGCTGCACGCCGCACGCAGCTATAATCCGCCAGCTTCAAACGACCGGCACAGCTCCGGTCGCTCCCGCCACCTGTCCGAGGGGCGCTGCAGCAGGGCAACCTGTCAGGCTCGGATGGGGCGTTAACCATACGCATCAACGGCGCCCATTCGCAGACAACGAATGGAGTGCTATTGCATGGCTTTCAATGATTTCAAAGTCGCCGACATTTCCCTGGCCGATTGGGGCCGCAAAGAGCTGATCATCGCCGAATCCGAGATGCCGGCACTGATGGGCCTGCGCCGCAAGTACGCCACCAGCCAGCCGCTCAAGGGCGCGAAAATCCTCGGCTGCATCCACATGACCATCCAGACCGGCGTGCTGATCGAGACGCTCACCGCCCTGGGCGCCGAAGTCCGCTGGTCCTCCTGCAACATCTTCTCCACCCAGGATCAGGCCGCTGCCGCCATCGCCGCTGCTGGTATCCCGGTGTTCGCCTGGAAAGGTGAAACTGAAGAAGAGTACGAGTGGTGCATCGAGCAGACCATCCTCAAGGACGGCAAGCCGTGGGACGCCAACATGGTGCTGGACGACGGCGGTGACCTGACCGAAATCCTGCACAAGAAATACCCGCAGATGCTCGAGCGCATCCACGGCGTCACCGAAGAGACCACCACCGGTGTGCACCGTCTGCTCGACATGCTCAAGGCCGGTACCCTGAAAGTCCCGGCGATCAACGTCAACGACGCGGTCACCAAGAGCAAGAACGACAACAAGTACGGCTGCCGCCACAGCCTCAACGACGCGATCAAGCGCGGCACCGACCACCTGCTGTCGGGCAAGCAGGCGCTGGTCATCGGCTACGGTGACGTGGGCAAGGGTTCGGCGCAGTCGCTGCGTCAGGAAGGCATGATCGTCAAGGTTTCCGAGATCGATCCGATCTGCGCGATGCAGGCCTGCATGGACGGCTTCGAACTGGTTTCGCCGTACAAGAACGGCATCAACGACGGCACCGAGGCCAGCGTCGACGCTGCTCTTCTGGGCAAGATCGACCTGATCGTCACCACCACCGGCAACGTCAATGTGTGCGACGCCGGCATGCTCAAGGCCCTGAAGAAGCGCGCCGTAGTGTGCAACATCGGCCACTTCGACAACGAGATCGACACCGCCTTCATGCGCAAGAACTGGGCGTGGGAAGAGGTCAAGCCGCAGGTGCACAAGATCCACCGCACCGGTGCCGGTACCTTCGATCCGACCAACGACGACTACCTGATCCTGCTGGCCGAAGGCCGTCTGGTGAACCTGGGCAACGCCACTGGCCACCCGAGCCGGATCATGGACGGCTCGTTCGCCAACCAGGTGCTGGCCCAGATCTTCCTGTTCGAGCAGAAGTTCGCCGATCTCTCGGCCGAGAAGAAGGCCGAGCGCCTGACCGTGGAAGTGCTGCCGAAGAAGCTCGACGAAGAAGTGGCGCTGGAAATGGTCAAGGGCTTCGGCGGCGTGGTCACCCAGCTGACCAAGCAGCAGGCCGAGTACATCGGCGTGACCGTGGAAGGCCCGTTCAAGCCGGACGCTTACCGCTACTAATGCGTAGGGTGGGTAAGCCCCTGGCTTATCCACCGCCGACTTCCCGCAAGGTGGATGGAAAAACGCCATCCACCCTACGTCTCCAAGGCTAGAAACCCTATGAGCCAAGAACGCCGCTACAGCTTCGAGTTCTTCCCCACCAAGACCGAAGCCGGGCATGAAAAACTGATGGACGTGGCGCGCCAGCTGGCGACCTACAACCCCGATTTCTTCTCCTGCACTTACGGCGCCGGCGGTTCGACCCGCGACCGCACTCTCAACACCGTGCTGCAGCTCGATGGCGAGATCAAGGTGCCCACCGCCCCGCACCTGTCCTGCGTGGGTGACAGCAAGGCCGAACTGCGCGAGCTGCTGAACCTGTACAAGAATGCCGGCATCAAGCGCATCGTTGCCCTGCGTGGTGACCTGCCATCCGGTATGGGCATGGCCAGCGGCGAGCTGCGCTACGCCAATGAACTGGTCGAGTTCATTCGCACTGAAACCGGTGATCACTTCCATATCGAAATCGCCGCCTACCCGGAGATGCATCCGCAGGCGCGCAACTTCGAGGACGACATCGCCAACTTCGTACGCAAGGCCAAGGCCGGTGCCGACAGCGCCATCACCCAGTACTTCTTCAACGCCGACAGCTATTTCTACTTCGTCGAGCGCGTGCAGAAACTGGGCGTGGACATTCCGGTGGTGCCGGGCATCATGCCGATCACCAACTACAGCAAGCTGGCGCGCTTCTCCGACGCCTGCGGCGCTGAAATCCCACGCTGGGTACGCAAGCAGCTGGAAGCCTACGGCGACGACGCCGACAGCATTCGCGTCTTCGGCGAACAGGTCATCACCGAGATGTGCGAACGCCTGCTGCAAGGCGGCGCGCCCGGTCTGCACTTCTACAGCATGAACCTGGCTGGCCCCAGCCTGGCCATCTGGAACAATCTCAAGCTGCCGCGTTAGCAGGCCGCTTACTCACAGGCTGCCCACCCTGGGCAGCCTGCTCGCTTCGCCCTCCCGCCTTGCCGCCGAAGGATCGCCCCTCATGCTCAAACGCACCAAGATCAACGCCTCAGTCAGCCCCAAGGGCAGCCTGGAAACCCTCTCGCAGCGCGAAGTTCAGCAACTGCGCGAAACCGGCTCCGGTAGCGTTTATCGCCTGTTTCGCCAGTGCGCACTGGCGATCCTCAACACCGGCTCGCACAGCGACAACGCCAAGACCATCCTCGAGGCCTACCCGGACTTCGAAGTGAAGATTCACCAGCAGGATCGCGGCATCCGCCTGGAGCTGATCAACGCGCCGGCCGACGCCTTCGTCGATGGCGAGATGATCGCCAGCACTCGCGAGATGCTGTTCAGCGCCCTGCGCGACATCGTCTACACGCAGAGCGAGCTGGAGAACAAGCGCATCGACCTGGACAGCTCCGAAGGCATCACCGATTACGTCTTCCACCTGCTGCGCAACGCCCAGACCCTGCGCAGCGGCGTCGAGCCGAAGATGGTGGTGTGCTGGGGCGGCCACTCGATCAGCACCGAGGAATACAAGTACACCAAGAAGGTCGGCCACGAGCTCGGTCTGCGCGGCCTGGACATCTGCACCGGCTGCGGCCCGGGCGTGATGAAGGGGCCAATGAAGGGTGCCACCATCAGCCATGCCAAGCAGCGCAACCTCAAGGGCCGCTACCTGGGCCTGACCGAGCCGGGCATCATTGCCGCCGAAGCGCCGAATCCGATCGTCAACGAGCTGGTGATCCTGCCGGACATCGAGAAGCGCCTGGAAGCCTTCGTCCGCGTCGGCCACGGCATCATCATCTTCCCCGGCGGTGCCGGCACTGCCGAAGAATTCCTCTACCTGCTGGGTATCCTCACCCACCCAGACAACCAGGACCTGCCCTTCCCGGTCATCCTTACCGGCCCGAAGAGCGCCGGGCCGTATCTGCAGCAGTTGCATGATTTCATCGGCGCCACCCTCGGCGAGGCAGCCCAGCAGCGCTATCGCATGATCGTCAACGACCCGGCCGAAGTCGCCCGCGAGATGGCCGTCGGCATCAAGGCCGTGCGCCAGTTCCGCCGCGAGCGCAACGACGCCTTCCACTTCAACTGGCTGCTGAAGATCGACGAAAGCTTCCAGCACCCGTTCGAGCCGACCCACGAAGCCATGGCCAGCCTCAACCTCACCCGCGAGCAGCCGCTGCATCACCTGGCCGCCAACCTGCGCCGTGCGTTCTCCGGCATCGTCGCGGGCAACGTCAAGGAGAACGGCATCCGCCTGATCGAGGAGCACGGCCCCTACGAGATTCGCGGTGAAACCACCATCATGCGCCCGCTGGATCGTCTGCTGCAGGCCTTCGTCGAGCAGCACCGCATGAAGCTACCGGGCGGCAGTGCCTATGAGCCCTGCTATCGAGTAGTCGACTGAGGCTGCGCAAGACGCACTTTCACGGCACCCGCAAAATCGCTAATCTGGCGCGATGCCATTATTCCAGCGCCAGATTATCGCCACTCTTTTACTATGCTGTTGCGCCTTCGCCGCCCGCGGCGAAACGCTGCGCCTGGTCACGGATGCCTGGGCGCCCTACGTCTACGAAGAAGACGGCCAGGCCGCTGGCCTCGACTACGAGATCACCCGCGAGGTGCTGCAGCGCCTGGGGGTAAAGCTGGACCTGCAATTCCTGCCCTGGAAGCGCTGCCTGCTGGAGCTGGAGCAGGGTCATGCAGACGGCATTCTGGATATTTTCCATCTGCCCGAGCGCGAAACGAGCATGCTCTTCGTCGAAGAGCCGCTGAGTGACGTCGAACTGGTGCTGTTCTACGCACGTAACCGCCCCTATCCCTATGAGAGCCTGGAAGACCTGCGCGACCTGGTGATCGGCATCTCGCCAGGCTACTGGTACAACGACGAAACCTTCCGCAACTCGCCCCTGTTCAGTCGCGAAGAGGCTCCGACTCACGAGGCCAATTTGGGCAAGCTGATCCGCCACCGCGTCGATCTGGTCATCAATGACCGTCGCGCCGGCCTCTATCTGACCACCCAGATGGGCTTGCAACAGCAGGTCGACTACAACCGCAAGGCGGTCGGCCACGACCGTCTATACCTCGCGCTGCGTCACGACCCTGCCCTGGCTAGCCTGGCCAAGGACTTCGCTGACGAACTGCGCCGCTTCAAGCGCGAACCTGCCTATGCCCAACTGCAGCAGCGCTACGCCAACCCTGATCGGCTCAAGCCGTGAACCAACCGACAGGCTGGTAGCTGCGCAAGGCTTCAGCTCTGTTATACTCGGGGCTTCCCGCCAGGCTTGCGCCCGGATGCTAGCTCCCAGAAGCCAGCAGTACCGGACGGGATCACGCCCCCCACGTGTGATTCAAGCCAGGCTCTACACCCCCAGGGCCACGCCCTCACTTAGTACAGGATTGCTCATGTCCTTTGCCTCCCTCGGTCTCTCCGAGGCTCTAGTCCGTGCGGTCGAGTCCGCCGGCTACACCCAACCCACTCCGGTGCAACAGCGGGCCATTCCCGCCGTGTTGCAAGGTCGCGATCTCATGGTAGCGGCCCAGACGGGTACAGGTAAGACGGGCGGTTTCGCCCTGCCGATCCTCGAACGCCTGTTTCCGGGCGGTCATCCGGATCGCGAACAACGTCACGGCCCGAAACAACCGCGCGTGCTGGTACTGACACCCACCCGCGAACTGGCCGCTCAGGTGCATGACAGCTTCAAGGTCTATGCCCGAGATTTGAAATTCGTCAGCGCCTGCATCTTCGGCGGCGTCGGCATGAACCCGCAAGTCCAGGCCCTGGCCAAGGGCGTCGACGTGCTCGTGGCCTGCCCCGGGCGCCTGCTCGACCTGGCCAACCAGAAGGCCATCGACCTGTCGCACGTGGAAATCCTCGTGCTCGACGAAGCCGACCGCATGCTCGACATGGGCTTCATCCACGACGTCAAGAAGGTGCTGGCCAAGCTGCCGGCGCAGCGCCAGAACCTGCTGTTCTCGGCGACCTTCTCCAAGGACATCACCGACCTGGCCGGCAAGCTGCTGCGCAACCCCGAGCGCATCGAGGTGACGCCGCCGAACACCACGGTCGAGCGCATCGAACAGCGCGTGTTCCACCTGGCCTCCAGCCACAAGCGCGCCCTGCTCGCCCACCTGATCACCCAGGGCGCCTGGGAACAGGTGCTAGTGTTCACCCGCACCAAGCACGGCGCCAACCGCCTCGCCGAATACCTCGACAAGCACGGCCTGCCGGCCGTCGCGATCCACGGCAACAAGAGCCAGAACGCGCGCACCAAGGCCCTGGCCGACTTCAAGGCGAACCAGGTGCGCATCCTGGTAGCCACCGATATCGCCGCCCGCGGCCTGGATATCGACCAACTGCCACACGTGGTCAACTTCGAGTTGCCCAACGTCGAGGAAGACTACGTGCACCGCATCGGCCGTACCGGCCGTGCCGGCCGTAGCGGCGAAGCCATCTCGCTGGTCGCGCCGGACGAAGAGAAGCTGCTGAAAAGCATCGAGCGGATGACCAAGCAGAAGATCCCCGACGGTGATCTGCTGGGCTTCGACGCCAGCACCGTCGAGGCCGAGCGCCCGGAAACCCGCGAACCGCGCCAGCCGCGCGGGCAGAAGCAAGCCAAGGCGCCGAATGCCCAGGGCGGTGACAAGCCCAAGGGCGAGCGCAACAACGGTGGGCGCAGAGACAAGGGCAAGGACAGCGGCAAGGAGCAGAAAGCCAAGCCGCAACAACAGGGTCAGGGCCAGAACCGCCGTGGTCAGCAACCGCGCAACCAGAGTCGTGGCGCTGCACCGGCTGTTCCACCATTGCCTCCGGACCGCGACCCGGAAGAGTTCCTCGACGACGAAATCGATAATTTTGGCAACCGTGCCGATTACGTACCGGTGCAGAACAAGCCGCAAGGTCGCGGCCGTCGCTCAGGCGGTGGGTCGGCTGGCAATGGCGCTGCTCAGGGCCAAGGCCAGAGAGCCAACAGCAACAACAGGCAGCCCCGCAGCAACGCTGGCGGTAACCCAGGCACCCCTGGCAAGAATCGTCGTCAAGGTGGCCAGGGTGGTCAGGGCCGTAACGGCGGTGGTCGTGGCCGACCGGCGGACGGTCGCATCACCTCGCTGGATCGCGACGAGCTGCCACGCGCCGAAGCGGCCGTGCGCAACCCGCGCGAAAAGCAGCCGATCATCGTGCACAAGGGCTCGCGCCTGGATCGTTTCCCCAGCGCCGAGCAGCTCGACGAGTTGAGCAACAGCACTCGTCCACGCAGCGAGAAGCCGGCGCTGCTGACGCGTAACCGCGAAGAGTAAGCTGCCTCGCTAACAAAAACGCCACCCCATGGGGTGGCGTTTTTGTTGCTGCCGGCAGAGTTAGGATAAACGGCTAAATAGCCCTCTCCCACCCTACGGGCGAATCAGCTGGCCGCAAGCGGCCGTCTTCTTTACTGACGAATGCCTTCTACGGAAATGATCAGCTCGACGGTTTGTGAAGCCGGGCCGAGATCCATGGAAATGTCGAAGTCCTTAAGCGTCAGGGTAGTGGTGCCTTCGAAGCCAGCGCGGTAGCCACCCCACGGATCCTTGCCTTCGCCAATGAACTTGGCAGCGATCACCACCGGCTTGGTCACGCCGTTCAGGGTCAGGTTGCCGGTCACGTCGGCAGTGCCTTCGCCAGTGGACTTGACCGAAGTCGATTCGAAGGTGGCAGTAGCGTGCTTGCTCGCATTGAGGAAGTCGGCACTGCGGATGTGCTTGTCACGTTCGGCATGGTTGGTGTCGACGCTGGCGGTCTTCAGGGTCACGTTGACTTTGCTGGCCTCGGGGTTGGCAGCATCGAAGCTGAACGTGCCGTCGAAGTCCTTGAAGGTGCCGTACAGCCAGCTGTAGCCCAGGTGGCTGATCTTGAAATTGACGAAGGCGTGCTGGCCTTGCTTGTCGATGGCGTAATCGGCCGCCATGGCCTGGCCGCCGATCAGAGCGGAGCCCAGAACCAGTGCAGCGAGGGCGTTCTTCAACATGGGGTGTTCTCCTTGCGAGGTTGTCGATCTAGATGGGCATGAGCCCGGTTATGAATTGCTTCAGCGCCCGAACATCCGCAGCAGGGTACTGTCGCGGTCGATGAAATGGTGTTTGAGAGCGGCCAGGCCATGCAGGCCGGCGAAAATAACCAGACCCCAGGCCAGGTATTCGTGAATTGCCCCGGCAATGTCTTCCTGTTGCGCGATACCGGTCAGGGTCGCCGGCACACTGAACAGGCCAAACACCTCGATACCACGGCCATCGGCGGTGGAAATCAGGTAACCGGAAATCATCACACCGAAAAGGCCGAGATAGAGGACGCCATGACCCAGCTTGGAAGCCAGGCGCGTGAGCCGGCCATGGCTGGCCAGGGCTGCCGGCGCTGGGCTGCACAGGCGCCACAACAGACGCAGCAACATCACGGCGAACAGCAGGATGCCGATGCTCTTGTGCAGATCAGGTGCACTCTGGCGCCACGGGTCGTAGTAGCTGAGCCCCACCATCCAGAAGCCGAGGGCGAACAGACCGAACACGACCAACGCCACCAGCCAATGCAGCACGACGCTGACCAGACCATAACGAACAGAGGTATTGCGCCATTGCATGGGAGGCTTCCCTAATTCAGTTCCGAGCAAGACTAACGACAAATATATCGATTTAAAGCGGAAAATTTCGCTATGAAACATCGAGAAATGCGATGTTTCATTTCAACTTCCTTTCGCCGACCAGTTTAGTTCAACGCGCTCGTTGCAGAGTTCATCGGCAGCAGAACGGACGGTGCATTGCACCAGACCAGCGGCAGCGACCACGTCTCACTGGCGGCTTCTGGTAGGCTGTGCCGCCGAACCCTGGGAGATTTCGCATGAGCCTGAACGACCACTGGATGCAACGCGACCTCGACGTGTTGTGGCACCCCTGCACCCAGATGAAGGATCACGAGCGCCTGCCACTGGTGGCGATTCGCAAGGCCTCAGGCGTATGGCTGGAGGACTTCGACGGCAAGCGCTACCTGGACGCGGTCAGCTCCTGGTGGGTCAATGTGTTCGGCCACGCCAACCCGCGCATCAACGCGCGCATTCGCGATCAGTTGGATAGTCTCGAGCACGTGATGCTCGCCGGCTTTACCCACCAACCGGTCATCGAGCTGTCCGAGCGCCTGGTGCAGATCACCCCGGCTGGCCTGAACAAGGTGTTCTACGCCGACAACGGTTCCTCAGGCATCGAAGTGGCGTTGAAGATGAGCTTTCACTACTGGCTCAACAACGGCCAGGCGAGCAAGAAGCGCTTCGTCACCCTCAGCAACAGCTATCACGGCGAAACGGTCGCAGCGATGTCGGTGGGCGACGTGTCGCTGTTCACCGACACCTACAAACCCCTGCTGCTCGACACTATCAAGGTGCCCAGCCCGGACTGCTACCTGCGCCCCGAAGGCGTGAGCTGGGAGGAACACTCGCGCCTCATGTTCGCCCATATGGAACAGACCCTGGCCGAGCATCATCATGAGGTCGCAGCAGTGATCGTCGAGCCGCTGATCCAGGGCGCCGGCGGCATGCGCATGTACCACCCGATCTACCTCAAGCTTTTGCGCGAGGCCTGCGACCGCTATGGCGTGCACCTGATCCATGACGAGATTGCCGTCGGCTTCGGCCGCACCGGCACGATGTTCGCCTGCGAGCAGGCCTGCATCACCCCGGATTTCCTGGTGTTGTCCAAGGCACTGACCGGTGGCTACCTGCCAATGGCTGCGGTGCTGACCACCGATGAGGTCTACAGCGCGTTCTACGACGACTACGCCACCCTGCGCGCCTTCCTTCACTCGCATACCTACACCGGTAACCCGCTGGCCTGCGCCGCTGCGCTGGCGACCCTGGACATCTTCCGTGATGACGATGTGATCGAGCGCAACAAGGCCCTGGCGGCGCGCATGGCCAGTGCCACCGCGCACCTGGCCGAGCACCCGCATGTGGCCGAAGTGCGCCAGACCGGCATGGCCCTGGCCATCGAGATGGTGCAGGACAAGGCCAGCAAGACCGCCTACCCCTGGCAGGAACGGCGTGGCCTGAGCGTCTACCAACACGCATTGGAACGCGGCGCGCTGCTGCGCCCACTGGGCAGCGTGGTGTATTTCCTGCCGCCCTACGTCATCACGCCCGAGGAGATCGATTTCCTCGCCGAGGTGGCCAGCGAGGGCATCGATATCGCCACACGCTCGTCCGTCAGCGTGGCCGTGGATGACCGCTTTCCCGATCATCGCGATCCGGGTTGAGCGAGCCATAAGCGAAGCCAGGTGGGCACGGCGCACCCTGCGAAAAAGCGGCGCCCTTGCCGTAGGGTGCGCCGTGCCCACCAGCGCTTTAAACTTGCCACCTCGAACTTACCGCCTGCAGCTACCCTTATGCGCCTATCCCGCTTCTTCATCGATGCCCCGCTCTCCCTCGGCCAACACGACCTGCCCGAGGCGCAGGCCCATTACATAGGCCGCGTGCTGCGCCACGCAGTGGGTGACGCCGTGCAGTTGTTCGACGGCAGCGGCCAGGAATACCTCGGCGAGCTGATCGAAGTGGGCAAGAAGAGCGTGCGCGTCGAGCTGCGCGAAGCCATCGCCGGGATGAGTGAATCCCCGCTGCGCATCCACCTCGGCCAGGGCCTGTCGCGCGGCGAGCGCATGGACTGGGCCATCCAGAAAGCCACCGAGCTTGGCGTAGCGGAGATCACACCGATTGTCTCGGCGCGCTGCGAAGTACGCCTGAAAGACGAACGCGCCGACAAGCGCATGGCCCACTGGCGCCAGGTGGCGATCAGCGCCTGCGAGCAATGTGGCCGCTCGGTGCTGCCGCTGATCAACCCACCGCTGGAACTGGCCGCCTGGCTGCAGCAGGTTGAAGCCGACCTGAAGCTGGTGCTGCACCCGATCGCTGCTCCCCTGCAAAGCCACGACAAACCGAATAGCCTGGCCTTTCTGGTCGGCCCGGAAGGCGGTTTGAGCGAAGCAGAAGTGGACCAGGCCAAAGCCGTCGGCTTCCATGCCGCCCGCCTGGGGCCACGCGTTCTGCGCACGGAAACGGCCCCCGTGGTGGCCCTGAGCGTCGCCCAACAGCTCTGGGGCGACCTCCAGGCGTAAAATGTCGCCTTGGCGTAACAAAATGTGACCTCAAGAGATTGCAAGACCGGCAGTCTTTGTCATGCTCTGCGCGCCGCTCGCGCGACCCGCTCACCAGCAACCTGCGCGCGGCCGAGGCCGGCGCCCCGCAGCGTCGTTCCTCTTCCAATAACAAATCAACGGGCTTCGGCCCCGCCCAAAAGGCGGCCGCATGCCCAGGAGCATTGCATGAACGAACTGGTCTCGACCCTGAACGGTCTGGTCTGGAGCCCGGCGCTGATCTATCTATGTCTTGGCGTTGGTCTCTACTTCTCCCTGCGCGGCCGCTTTCTACAGGTTCGCCACTTCAAAGAAATGATTCGCCTGATGTTCACCGGCAAGACCGATGAACATGGCATCACCTCCTTCCAGGCACTGACCATGACCCTCGCTGGTCGTGTCGGTACCGGCAACATCGCCGGTGTGGCCACTGCGATCACCTTTGGTGGTCCGGGTGCCGTTTTCTGGATGTGGATGGTGGCGTTCCTCGGCGCCAGCTCGGCATTCGTCGAGTCCACCCTCGGTCAGGTCTACAAGGAAAAGCTCAACGGTGAATACCGTGGCGGCCCGGCCTTCTACATCGAGCGTGGCCTGGGTCTGAAGTGGTACGCCTGGCTGTTCGCCATCGTTACCGTGTTCGCCTGCGGCCTGCTGCTGCCGGGCGTACAGGCCAACTCCATCGCTTCCAGCGCGCAAACAGCCTTCGGTATCGACCCGAACGTCACAGCGGCGGCACTGGCCGTACTGATCGGCCTGATCATCTTCGGCGGCGTCAAGCGTATCGCCCACTTCACCCAAGTGGTCGTACCGTTCATGGCGCTGGGCTACATCCTGGTAGCGATGGTCATCATCCTGCTGAACATCGAGAAGCTGCCGGAAGTCGTGCTGCTGATCCTCAAGAGCGCCTTCGGCCTCGAGGCCGGTTTCGGCGCCATCGTCGGCATGGCCATCCAGTGGGGCGTCAAGCGCGGTGTCTACTCCAACGAAGCAGGCCAGGGTACCGGTCCGCACGCTTCGTCGGCCGCCGCGGTCAGCCACCCGGCCAAGCAGGGCCTGGTTCAGGGCTTCTCGGTCTACATCGACACCCTGTTCGTCTGCTCCGCCACCGCCTTCATGCTGCTGATCACTGGTCAGTACAACGTGCAGGCCCCGGATGGCAGCGCGATGTTCACCGGTATCGCCGGCGTAGCCGCAGGCCCGGGCTACGTGCAGACCGCGATGGAGAACATGATGCCCGGCTTCGGTAACGCCTTCGTTGCCATCGCCCTGTTCTTCTTCGCCTTCACCACCATCCTGGCGTACTACTACATCGCCGAAACCAACATTGCCTACATCAACCGCAAGGTGAAGCGCCCCATCCTCACCCTGCTGCTGAAGTTCGGCATCATCGCGGCTACCGTGTACGGCACCGTGCACACTGCCACCTTCGCCTGGGACCTAGGTGATCTCGGTGTCGGCCTTATGGCCTGGCTGAACATCATCGCCATCCTGCTCATGCACAAGGTCGCCTACAAGTGCCTGAAGGACTACGAGCAGCAGTTGGACGAGGGCAAGGACCCGGTCTTCCACCCGGAGAAGCTCGGTATCAAGAATGCCGACTACTGGGGCACCAGCACCTCGGAAGAGAACCTGACTATCGAGAAGGGCGAAGTGCAGCAACCGCAGCGCTGATAGCTGCACCGCAGTAACGAAAAAGCCCCGGCCAATGCCGGGGCTTTTTCATGGGCGAGGTGATCGCGCCGGGTCTCGGTTCAGATCAGGCCAGCATCGGCGAGCAGTTGCTCCAGTGCAACCAGATCAGGAATACGCACCACCTCCTCACCAACGCGCGCTGCACCCAGTTCCAGAGGCGCCAGCTCGACATCGGCGCCTTGCAGCTCGCTGCCGACCTTCAGCGAGCGCGGAATACCCTGCACCAGCAGCGCGATGAACTTGACCTTGGGGCGGCCGCCCAGGGCATTGATCACCGCAACGCGGGCACCACTGGCGACATGCGCCTGGCCGCCGCTGGCGGCCTCGAAGGAGAGCAGCGGCAAGCGCAGATCACGCCAGGCGATCTGGCCGAGAAACCAGTCGGGAGTGCCTTCAGTGACCTGCGGCGCGCGATAGGGGATCAGCTCCGCCACCGCCACGTTAGGCAGCAGCAGGGTGCGGTCGGCCAGAGGCACCAGCAAGCCGGTGAGACTGGCGGCGCTGTTCTGGGTGACGACGGCTTGGCTCATTGAAACGTCCTCAACTGCAATGTTCGGCGAGGTGATTGACCAGCGCCACGGCCAGCTCACGCGGGTCGGCACTGAAGCTGCTGTAACCGCCTTCGCGCAGGCTGTCGGGCATGCTCGGACTGGCGCAGCTGTCGGCGCGCTGGGTCCAGATCAGGCCACCCTGGCGTTTGACGTAAGCGGCGGCGGCGCTGCCATCGCTGCCCATGCCGCTGAACGCGATCACCCCACACTGGGCACCGAACTGCTGCGCCAGGTTGAGCATCATCTGATCGATGGAAGGACTGTAGGGCTCCGGCCAGCCGCGTTCGGCGATCTGCATCGCGCCGTCTTCGGCAAAACCCAGCTCGTTGCTGATCGGCACCACCACCACCTCGCCACAACGCACCGGGTCGCCATGACGTGCCGAGTTGACGTGCCACTGACTGTGCCGACCGACCGCCTGCGGCAATGCCGCCTCGAAACTGGCGTCGATGTGTTGGGCATAGATGAAGCCGATGGGCAGGCCGCCAGGCAGGGCATCGAGAAATGCCTTGACCGCCGCCGGACCACCCAGCGAGGCAGCCAGCAGCCATACCTGACGGGCCGGCTCGCCAGCTTTCAGCGGCGTATTGGCCAGTGCTTGCGGCAGCTCCAGACGCGCCGGACGCTGCGCTTCGTCGAGCAGTGCCTGCAGGCTCGGCCCGACCGCCTGGGTCGGATCGCCAACCAGGCGCTTGAGCTTGCCGAACAGGCTGCGCTCCCAACGCGGGTAGTTCTCCGAATGGCGCTCGGGGGCATGGCCCTCGCCGAACAGCACCGGGGCGCTGACACGCTCAAGCAGGCTGTCGACCAGCGGCGAATCTTCCGACTGGGCCAGGTCCACCAACCACAGGTCGGTCTCGCAGGCTGCCAGCTGCTCCTCATCGAGCCGCGCCGGGTCGCTGTTGAGCACCACCTGATAACCACCACCGGCCAATGCCTGCTGTAACACATGGCGCTGCAGCGAGGTGTCGGCGATTACTGCGATACGCGCGGAGGTTTTGTCTGTCATGTCCGTTTGACCCGATGGCTATCCACCAATTGAGCGATGGTGTCGAGCAGCAAGGACTCCTGATAGGGCTTGCCGAGGTACTGATTGACGCCGATGGACATGGCCCGCTCGCGGTGCTTCTCGCCGGTACGCGAAGTGATCATGATGATCGGCAGATCCTTGAGGCGCTCATCGTGGCGCACCAGCGTGGCCACCTCGAAGCCGTCCATGCGCGGCATCTCGATGTCCAGCAGCATGATGTCGGGCCTGTGCTCCTGCAGCTGGGCGATGGCATCGACCCCATCCTTGGCGGTGACCACATTCATGCCATTACGCTCAAGCAGACGGCTGGTGACCTTGCGCACGGTGACCGAGTCGTCCACCACCATGACCAGCGGCGGCCGGTCGGCCTCGACCTCTTCATTGGCCGCAGCCTGACGCGAAGCCAGACGCGGCATCAGCTGATTCTGCAGATGTGCATGCAGCACACGAATGGTCGCCAGCAGATCGAGAATCACCACCACGCGGCCGTCACCGAGGATGGTTGCACCGGAAATCCCGTGCACCCCGGCGAACTGCGGGCCGAGGCTCTTGACCACGATTTCGCGCGAGCCGGCCAGGCTGTCCACCTGCACCGCCACGGCGTGCTCGCTGGAACGCACCAGGATCACCGGCAGCGGCAGGCTCTGGCCCACCAGTTTGGGCTGCTGACCGTTGTTCAGCAGATCGCCCAGGTACTTCAGTTCGTAGGCCTGTCCGGCGTACTCGAAACGCGGCGCATCCGGCGCGTAGTAGGCCTCCAGCTCGTAGGGCGACACCCGCACGATACCTTCGATGGTGTTCAGCGGGATGGCATAGAGGTCTTCGCCGGAGTACACCATCAGTGCACGGTTGACCGACACGGTGAACGGCAGACGAATGGTGAAGCGGGTACCCTGGCCGACGGCCGAATCGATGCTCATCGAACCGCCAAGCTGCTTGACCTCCGAATGCACCACGTCCATGCCGACGCCACGACCGGAAATCTGCGTGACTTTCTCGGCAGTGGAGAAACCCGCCTCGAGGATGAACTGGAGGATCTCGTGGTCGGTCAGGTCGCTGTCGGCATCCATCATGCCGCGCTCGATGGCCTTGCGCCGCACCGCGTCGAGGCGGATGCCGCCGCCGTCGTCGTCGAGGGTGAGGACTATATCGCCGCCCTCGCGACCGAGGTTGAGGCGGATGGTGCCGGTTTCCGGCTTGCCGACGTCGCGGCGTACAGCGCTGGGCTCGATGCCGTGGTCGACGGCGTTGCGCAGCATGTGTTCCAGCGGCGCGACGATGCGTTCGAGCACGGTGCGGTCCATTTCCCCGTCGGCGTTGCCGACGACGAACTCCACCTGCTTGCCCAGCTCGCCGGCCACCTGGCGCACGATACGGCGCAGACGCGGCACCAGGCGGTCGAACGGCACCATGCGGGTGCGCATCAGACCTTCCTGCAGCTCGGTGTTGACCCGCGCCTGTTGCAGCAGCAGGGTCTCGGCGTCGCGGTTCTTCGCCGCCAGGGTTTCCTTCAAGTCGAGCAAGTCCGAGGCCGACTCGAAGAGCGCACGGGACAGCTGCTGCAGTTGCGAGTGGCGGTCCATCTCCAGTGGGTCGAAATCTTCATAACCGGCGCGTTCGGCCTCGGCCTGATAGCGACTGAGGATCTGCGCCTGGGTCTCGGTGTCGAGACGGCGCAGTTGGTCACGCACGCGGTCGATGGTGGCTTCCATCTCGCTCAGGGTGAAGCCGACATCGCTCACCTGTTGCTCGACACGGCCACGGAAAATCGAGGTCTCACCGGCCAGGTTGACCAGCCCCTCGAGCAACTCGGCAGGTACCTTGACCAGCTCCTGTGGCGCGCGGCGGGATGCCGCCTCCAGCGCTGCCTCCTGCGCACGCTGCACGAACGGCAGCACCTTCGGTGCCTGCAACTGGCTCGGCACGTCACTGGCAGCAATGATCGGGTTGAGCAGATTGTTCGCAGGCGCCGCGGCTGATTCGGTAACCACTGGCTCATCGCCGAGGCTGGCGCTGAGGCGCTGGCGCAGCACATCGAGCTCATTCTGCAGTCCTTCGAAACCGGACTGCACATCGAGCAGCAGACTTTCCGGCCAGGGTGCCCCCTGCTGCAGCGCCTCGCTGAGATGCTGCTCCAGGTCGTGGCTCAGATCGCCAAGGCGCTTCTGCCCGGCCAGGCGTGCGCCGCCCTTGAGGGTGTGCAGCGTGCGCAGCATCTCGTCGATGGCGCTGACATCATCACGTTGTTCTTCCCAACGCCCGATCGCCGCCTCCATCGCTTCGAGCAGGTCATCGCCTTCTTCCAGGAAGATATCGAGGATGTCGCTGTCAGCCTCTTCGGCTTCATCGCTCTCGACCACAGCCCTGAGTTGGACTGCCGACGGCATGCTCAGTTGCTCGTCAGGGTTGGCACGAAAGCGCTTGATCGTCTCGATCAGGGCATGGCCCTGCGGCACCGCGCGCTGACCACGCACGGCTTCGAGCATCTCGGCCAAACGGTCATGGCAGGCCTGCAGCAGGGTAAACAACTCCTGACTGGCTCGCAGGCGACCGCCACCGAGCCCCTCGTAAAGGAATTCCAGCTCATGGGCCAGATCACCGATTTCACGAATCTCGGCCATGCGCGCACCACCCTTGAGGGTGTGCAGGTCACGCTGCAGGGCTTCCAGCTCCAGACTGTTGTCGACGTCGCCCATCCAGCGCTGCAGAGCGGCACCGGCACTGTCGATGATGTCGAAACCTTCCTCGAGGAAGATTTCCACCAGTTCGGGATCGCGCTCTTCATGCCAGTTGGCCAGCGTCGTGCCTTGTGGCTTTGACTCTGGCTCGACGATAGCCTCGGCCAGCGGCGGCAGTTCATCTTCGGGCAACACCAGCTCGACTTCGTCGATCAGCGGCAACCCTACCTCAGGCTCTGCCTGTGGCGCTTCGTCGAGCACGATTTCGTCTTCGACCAGTGCCAGAGGCGGCAGCTCGAAGCTATCGGGCTCCACCGTTTCGATCGACTCGACGAACTCGTCGTCCAGCGCCGGTTCAACCTGAGCCACGGCGGCCGACAGACTCTGCGGCATGCCACCCTGGCGGAACTGACGAATTGCCTGAATCAGGTCGTCACCAGAGACCAGCGGCTGGCGGACCTGCAACTGATCGAGCATCTGCGCCAGGCGATCATGGCTTTGCTGCAACAGGCTGCCCAGCGCCGGCGAATAGTTGTAACGGCGATCGACCAGGCCCTCGTAGAGCGACTCCAGTTCGTGGCCAAGATCGCCAATCGGGCGAATCGCGGCCATCCGCGCACCACCCTTGAGGGTATGCAGGTCGCGCTGCAGCGAGGACAACGGCATGGTGTTGTCCGGCTCACTGAGCCAGCGCTCCAGCGCCTGACCGGCGCTGTCGAGAATATCCACAGCCTCTTCGAGGAAGATCTCGACCATTTCCTCATCGAGGTCGGCGTCGACAGGGCTGAAACCCAGTTCGGCCTCGGCCTGCAGTTCCAGGCCAGCGTCCTCGACGATTGCCGGTTCGGCGAGCGTCTCTTGCCACTGCGCTGGCTCGGCCTCAGCTTGCTCCAGCTCGGCAGTGGCCTGGTCCAGCTCGATGATTTCCAGGCCCTCGACGCCAGGCGCCAGCAAGGCCAGGGTATGCGGATCGATGGCTTCGCTGAGCAGCTCACGCAGCGCCTGTACGCGCTCGGGTTGCGGGCTGACCTGCAAGGCCGCAGCGACCTGATCCATCATGCCGATCAGCGCTTCGTGAGCCTTTTCCGCTTCGTCGAAGAAGCGTTCACTGACGGCCAGGCTGCCTTCCTCGACGGCACCATAGAGATCCAGCAGGGCCTCGCAGAGCTCGTCGATCTGCGGCAGCTCGGCCATTTCGGCGCCACGACCGAGCGTGGTCAGCTCTTCCAGCAGCGCAGACAGCTCCTGGCGCTCGGACGGATGCTCGCGCCATTTACGCAGCAGGTCCTCGGCATCCAGCAAGATGTCCATGCCTTCGGCAAGGAAGATGCTGATCATCTGCGGATCGCGGCTTTCGCCGCTCTGTGCCATGCGCTCGTCTTCGGCGTTGGCCAGACGCTCCTGATGCAGCGCCTGGACGCGGGCAAGGAATGCCTCGGCGCCGGGAATAGGTGCCAGAGGCTGAGTCTCGAGATTGTCGAGCCCGATACGGAACACGCCCTCGGCGCTGCTCAACAACTCGGCGGCCGCCAGATCCACCTGAATCAGGTTGGTCTTGAACTCCTTGACCAGCTTCTCCAGCGGCGCAGCGATTTCTGCCACCGGCAGGATGCCGGCCATATAGGCACTGCCCTTGAGGGTGTGCAGCGCACGCTGCAGGTCGTCGGTGACTGGCTGCGGCAGCTCCTGGGCGCAATCGGCGAGAAAGCCCACCAGGGTATCCAGATGGGTTTCCGCCTCGTTGCGGAAGATTTCCAGCAACTGTGGGTCAAGGGGCTCACCATTGAGAGACTCGCTATCGAGCGGTTGGTCGGTGACCGACTCGACCTGCTCGACGACCTCGGTAGCGTCGTCCACGCCCACGGGCTCGGCTACCTGCTGGGCGGCCGGGGCGTCAGATTTTGGGGGCGTCAGACCCTTGGCCAGGGCATGCGCGGTGGCCGCCAGTAGATCGACATCGTCACGCTGACGCTGAGCCTTGGCGGCGAACTCGTCGACCAGCGCCGGCATCAGCGCCACTACGTCGAGCACCACCTGCTGCACCGGTGCACTCGGTTCGATGCTGCGGTCCAGCACGCGGTTGAGCAGGTTTTCGATGGACCAGCCCAGCTCGCCGATGATCAGCGCGCGAACCATGCGGCCGCTGCCCTTGAGCGTGTGGAAGGCCCGACGCACTTCGATCAGCGCGTCCTTGTTATCGGTATCGGCCTGCCACTGCGGCAGGTATTCGCCGATGGTTTCCAGCACTTCGCCGACTTCTTCGATAAAGACTTCCAGCAACTCTTCATCCACCGGCTCTTCATCGGCAGGCGGCGGCAACAGGCTCGGCGGCACATCGGCGGCAGGCGGATTGATCGCCTGGACCGGTGCGGCCATCACGTCAGCCATTGACAGCGGCTTCTCTGCCGCTGGCTCCTCGACCTGGATGTGCGGCGCGCTGGGCAGCTCGACTTCCGGCAGTTCCAGATCGGCCAACTCCAGCTCATCCCACTGATTCGCTTCGGCCAGTTGCTCCAGGCTCAGCTCTTCGAGCTCCAACGCCGGCTCGGCCTGGGCGTCGAACAACGGTGCGGCGATGATCTCTTCGCTCTGCGCAGTGGGCAGCTCTTCGAGCTCGCCGAGTTCGAAGGAGAAGGTCTCGACGCTCTCGCTCACTGCCGGCAGGTCAGGCTCGACGTCGACCAGTTCCAGCTCGGCAACGGCCTCGTCAGGTGCATCGACCGACTCGAAGGCCAGCGGCTCGAGCTCGGCGAGGGGCTCTTCGAGCTGTTCGTCCTCGGCGCCCAGCAGTTCGATTTCCTGCAGCGGGTCAGCCAGCGGCGCCAGGCTTTCCTCCTGCGGTTCGACGCGGTCGAGAATCGACGGCTTTTCCTTGAGCGGATAACCCAGTGCTTCCAGACTCTCCTCGGCGACGTCGAGAATCAGGTCGCCCTGCGTGCCGTGGTCCTCGGCCAGACGCTCGAGATAATACTCGACGCTGGTAATGGCGTCTGCCAGGGTGTCCAGGCTCTGCCAGTTGGGCACGGCCTTGCGCGCCAGCAACTGTTCCTGAATGTAGCGGTTGCAGGCATTGAGCAGGTCGGCAGCGCGCTGCAGCGGAATCATCGCCAGGCCGCCACGAACCTGCGTCAGCAGGCCGGGGACACGTGCCAGATGCTCGTGGTTCCACTGCGAGGCGATGAACTCGATGATCGCGTCCTTGGCCTGTTCCAGACCGTTGCGCGCCTCTTTGATCACCAACTGATGAATCTGCGCCACATCGGTGGTGGGCAGGTGGCTCTGTTCGTTCCTGCTGTCGTCGCTCGGCCCGACCATACCGGCCAGCGTCGCCTCGACGTAGAGCAACGCACCGGCGACGTCCATCAGCACGGCATCGTTGGGCTCGCGCTGACCGAGGGACAGGCCGTGAATGACGTCGATCTGGTCGAGAATGACCTTGCGCGGCTGGCCGAAACCGAGCACTGCGAGGGTATCGGCGATCTGCTTGAGCGGCGCCAGCAGGGCGTCCAGCTCACTGGGTTGACTGCGATCACTGCGCACGAACAGGTCCAGGCTGTCCTTGACCCGCACCAACTCTTCGCAGAGAGCCGCCACCACAGAACGCATGGCATCACGGTCGGGACCTGCCAGACGGGCACGTTCCTCATCCACCACTTCGTTGTCGGGCAGCGCTTCGTCGAGACGATACTGCTCCTTCAGGGCGCGAATACGCGGCGACTGCGCCGGCGCCTTGGCCACATAGAACAACAGGTTCTTGGTCAGTTCGTCGCTAGCGGGCTGGTTGATGCCATCGGCGCCCTGCTCGACCAGGCGCTTGAGTTCCTTGTCGACCTGACGCAGCAAGGTACGCACCGACGTACCGTTGACCACACTGCCGTTGGCCAGACCTTCGACCATGCCGGAAGCGATCTGCCACAGGCCGCCCAGCGGGGCGTCCTTGCACAGCGTTTCCAGGCGCGCGAAGACGCGCGCCATATAACCCAGATTGGTCGCCAGCTCCTGATTGCGGATCACGCCGACCAGGGCCATTTGCAGCATCTGCCGCAGCTTGCGCAGCAGCACCGGAAGCTCGGCGGTACGCAGGCGCGCCAGGCTATCGGACGGCAGCGCCGGCAGGCGTGCGGACATGTCCGGGGAGAACAGGCTGGTTTCCGACAGCAGCTTTTCGCCACGGGCGGCGCGCAGATCGTTGAGCAGCGGCAGCACGACCATGGGCAGGTCGCGGCGAGCGGTCTGGATGCGGTCGAGGTACACCGGCAGTTGCAGAATGGCCTGCATCAGCACTTCCAGGGCTTCGCCCTGGTTGGCCACGCGACCTTCCATCAGTGCCTTGGCCAACTGCTCCATTTCCTCGGCGAGCAGAGCCGCGCCGTAGAACTCGACCATCTGCAAGGTGCCGTGAACCTGGTGCACGTAGGTCAAGCAGAAGCGCATGCGCGTAGGGTCCTGCGGGTTCTCGACGAACGCCTCCAGGGCTTGCCGCGCCTGCTTCAGGGTTTCCCCGATCTCGCCTTTGACCCACTCCAGGGCGACATAATCATGCCGATCACCCATAGCCACTCCACTCATAAACTTGGCCTTATCCCTTGCGGGTAAACGCCAGAACTCGCTCGTCGGCCACCGGCACCAGTTGCGGGTGCTGCCAACCGGCTACTTCGCCCACGCCCACGACCAGCAGGCCACCCGGCGCCAGGCTTTCGGCCAGGCGATTGAGGATGTCGCGGCGACGCCAGCGGCGGAAATAGATCAGCAAGTTCTGACAGAAAATCACATCCATGCCGGACATCGGCGCCTTGGCCAGTTCCAACACATTGAGCTTGGCGCAGCACACGCGCGCGGCCAGGCTCGGTACCACCTTGAAGCGTCCATCGGCCTGGGCGAGAAAGTAGCGCTCGCGCAGCTCGTCACTTACCTGCTCCAGGCGTCGCGCCGAGTAGCACGCCTCGCGTGCCTTACTCAGTGCGCCCTGACTGATATCGGTACCGGTCACCGCGAAGTGTTCGGGCAACTCGCTGCCTTGCAGAGCCTCCGCGGCCTGAATCGCCAGCGAATACGGCTCTTCACCACTGGAGCAACCCACGCTCCACAATTCCCAGGGTTTGCCCAAACCCGCCGCCAGACGCTCCTGCAGGTACTGCGAGAGCACCTCGAAGGACGGTGGATGGCGGAAGAAGCGGGTTTCCTGCACGGTCAGACGATCCAGCAGGGTCGACCACTCCACCGCGCCACGCGGCCCGTCGGTGACCTGACGGTAGTAGCTGGCGTAATCCGTGACGCCCAGTTCGCGCATGCGCGCACTCAGGTTGGTCTGCAGAAAGGCGCGCCGCTGCTCGCTGATCACCACACCGGTACGCGCCTCGAGCAGCGTCTGCCAGTCGTGAAAATCGGCTTGCGACATATCGGCCACCGGGCGCAATGCCCAAACGCCCGCTGACTGCATACCTTCGCCCTGAGTCATGGCTGTGTAGCGAAGGCTGCCGCCAGCCTCCGCACTCCTTTATCAGGCGTCTGGCAGGGTGAAGCCGGACACCGACTTGCGCATCTCACTGGCCATCTTGGCCAGGTTACCAATGCTCTTGGCGGTGGCGGTGGTACCCGAGGACGTCTGCGAGGTGATCTCCTGGATCACGTTCATGGTGTTGGAAATGTGGCCGGCCGAAGAGGCCTGCTGACGGGCGGCGTTGGAAATGTTCTGGATGAGGGCCGCGAGGGTTTTCGATACCTTCTCGATCTCTTCCAGTGCCACACCGGCGTCCTGCGCCAGGCGAGCACCGCGAACCACTTCGGAAGTCGTCTGCTCCATGGAGATAACGGCTTCGTTGGTGTCGGTCTGAATGGTTTTTACCAGCGCCTCGATCTGCTTGGTCGCCGCCGAGGAACGTTCTGCGAGGCGTTGTACCTCGTCCGCTACCACGGCGAAGCCGCGGCCCGCATCACCGGCCATGGAGGCCTGGATCGCGGCGTTCAGGGCGAGGATGTTGGTCTGGTCGGCAATGTCGTTAATCAGGCTAACGATGTCACCGATCTCCTGGGACGATTCACCGAGGCGCTTGATCCGCTTCGAGGTGTCCTGGATCTGCTCACGGATGTTATCCATGCCGGTGATGGTGTTGTGTACGACTTCGTTGCCCTTGTTGGCGATGGCTACGGAACGTTCCGCTACCGCGGAGGATTCCGAGGCGTTCGCCGATACCTGGTCAATCGACACGGCCATCTCGTTGATCGCTGCGGAGGCACCGGCAATTTCCTGCGCCTGGTGCTCGGAAGCTTCGGCCAGGTGCATCGCCGTGGCCTGGGTTTCCTGCGCAGCACCGGCTACCTGAACGGCGGTCAGGTTGATGGTGGCTACCAGGTCACGCAGCTGGTCGATGGAGTAGTTGATGGAGTCGGCGATGGCACCGGTGAAGTCTTCGGTTACCGTCGCGGCCACGGTCAGGTCACCGTCGGCGAGGTCGGCGATTTCGTCGAGCAGACGCAGAATCGCCGCCTGGTTACGTTCGTTCTTCTCGGCGGTTTCGGCCAGACGACGGTTGGTCTCACGCACCATCACCAGACCGATGAGGATGATCGAACCCAGCGCCAGGGCACCCAGCACGTAGCCGAACAGAGTATTGATGGCACGGCCCGAGGCCAGGTCTTCGAAACCGACGGCCAGTTCGGACGCCTTGTCCAGCAGGGTCTGCGAAACGGTGAAGATGGAGCTGGCCGATTCACGCACCTGGAACAGTTCCGGCGAGGTCTCGAGAATCTCGTCCACCGAACCGGATACGAATTCGAACAGCTCGGAAATCTCGGCCAGACGCTCGAGAGCCTCCTCGTCGGTCACCTGGCTGATTTCCATCGCCGCGTTGCCTTCGAGCATGGCGGCCAGTACGCGACCGAACAGGCTGGCATCACGACCGAACATGTCGGCGGCCTGTACCGAGTCTTCGTCACCGGCCAGTACCTTGTTCACCGAGCCGAGAATACGCTCGGCCAGCAGCGACTGACGCTGGGCCACAGAGACCTGAGCAGCCGGTGCACCGCTTTCCAGCAGGATGTCGACCACTTCTTCGTACTCGACCTGCAATTGCGGAATGGTTTCCGCCAGGGTGGCGGCTACCTGGTGCAGCGACAGTACGGTCTGCTCACTGGCAATAATGGCGTCGGTGTTCTGCCGCAGGCTGTCCCAGTCCTGCTGCACCGCAGCCATCTGCGCTTGCACCGAAGAAGGTGCCGGAGGCAGGCCGGTATTGGCATCACCATCGGTCAGGTAACTCCAGCGCCGCTGGAAGTCGTTACGCGCAGCACGCAGCAGGCCGAATGCCTCTGCCTTGCCCGCCGCAGCCTCAGTGGCGTTGTTGGCGATACGCTGGGACAGTACGCGCAGCTCACCGGAGTGGCTGATGTACTCGGTATCGTAGTTGGACTGGGTGTTGATGTAGGCGAAGTTCGCGAACAACAGCACGATGGAAACGATAAGCACGACGAACAGCGCTGCGATCAGCGTACTGCTCCGTGCCCCCGCCAACAAATTGCCTGCATTTAGTTTTTTCATTATCTGGCCCCCGCCTGGACCGACCGCACTACGGTTCCCATGTAACGCCAAAGAGCCGGCAAAGCCGGCCCAACCGAAAATCTACTGATAGGACACATCGAGAAAACCCGGATTGGTGGTCAGCGCATGAGGGCTGAACACCAACCAGGGTTGTTCTCGTTGAAAGACTCCGTGGATAAACGGCGCAATGCTCGCCTCGAGAGGCGGCAGTTGTTCTGAAAATGCATCCACGGGAAAATGTTGCATGCCGAAAACCTCGTCGACGGTAAGGCCAGCGAAGATCTCCTGGTAGTCCACCACCAGCACTCGCCGCAGCTTGCGCAGCGGCGACAGTTCATTACCGAAGAACCCGCACAGGTCCATGATCGGCAGCAGGCGGCCACGCACGTTGGCCACCCCTTTGACCCAGCCCTTCACACCCGGCAGCAGGGTGTAGCGCGGCTCGTGCAGCACCTCTCCCACTTCCCCCATCGGCGCGACGAAGAATCGCTCGCCCATGCGAAAGCCGATGCCGCTCCAGCTCTGCACCGCCGCCTGTTGCGACGGCAGGCCAGCCGCCAAGACCCGGCAGCGCTGGTCAATCTCAAGGAGAATCTGGAAAGGAGTCTGCGCGGACATGCCAGCCTTGGCCTTCTTTTTATTTAGTACACGGACAGCACGGCATCAGCCGGCCAGTACCGCATTGAGGGTCTTCAGCAAGGTATCTTCGTCGATCGGCTTGGTCAGGTAGTCCTTGGCGCCTTGGCGCTTGCCCCAGACCTTGTCGGTTTCCTGATCCTTGGTGGTGACGATGATCACTGGGATGTGGCTGGTCTCGGCGTCCTTGGTCAACTGACGGGTCGCCTGAAAGCCGTTGAGGCCGGGCATGACGATGTCCATCAGCACCGCGTCGGGCTTTTCCTGGCGAGCCAGAGCCACGCCGTCAGCGCCGTTTTCCGCCTTGAGTACCTGATGCCCATGTTTTTCCAGCATGGCGGTCAGCTTGTACATCTCGGTCGGGGAGTCATCAACAATCAGAATTCGAGCCATGGTGTTTCCCAATACAGAAGTGGCGTACGGCGGTCAGGCCGGAACGTCAGGAGGCTTGTTCCACCGGGGTGAAGTCGGGCACGTGAGCCTTGATGGCACCGAGCAGCTCTTCCTTGCTGAAAGGCTTGGTCAGGTACTGATCGGAGCCGACGATACGCCCCTTGGCCTTGTCGAACAGACCGTCCTTGGAGGACAGCATGATCACTGGCGTGGACTTGAAAGCACTGTTGTTCTTGATCAGGGCACAGGTCTGATACCCATCGAGACGCGGCATCATGATGTCGACAAAGATGATGCTGGGATGCGTGTCGGCAATCTTGGCCAGGGCATCGAAGCCATCGACCGCAGTGATGACATCACAACCCACTTTTTTCAGCAGAGTTTCAGCGGTGCGACGAATCGTTTTCGAATCGTCGATCACCATCACTTTCAAACCCTCGGTATGCTGTTCCATGTTCGCCCTACCATCGCCTCGGTGAGTCGTTATATTTGCGTTATCAGTATGCCTGAGGCCCAGTCTTCGATGGGGCTTGACCCAATCGTCGGGCCTTTTTAGCACACTCTCCAGATGCAATCTATAAGCCTGCCAGGGCAGCTCCACCCTTGACCGCGCGGCCCGGCCGGCGCCACCCTGACAGCCATTGTTCGGCGCGGCCAGCCCGGCCTTCGCCCTTATCTCACGGAGTTTATCCCCCATGAGCCTTCGCCTCGGGATCGTCATGGATCCTATTGCCAGCATCTCCTTCAAGAAGGACAGCTCGCTGGCCATGTTGCTGGCCGCTCAAGCACGCGGCTGGTCGCTGTTCTACATGGAGCAGCAGGATCTCTATCAGGTTCGCGGCCAGGCCCGTGCCCGCCTGCGTTCTCTGGAAGTGTTCAATGATCCGCAGCGCTGGTTCACCCTTGGTACGGAACAGGACACGCCGCTCGCCGAACTGGACGTGATCCTGATGCGCAAGGACCCGCCCTTCGATAACGAATTCGTCTACTCCACCTACCTGCTTGAGCAGGCCGAGAACGACGGCGTACTGGTGGTCAATCGGCCGCAGAGTCTGCGCGACTGCAATGAAAAGTTCTTCGCCACCCAGTTTCCCCAATACACACCAGCGACTCTGGTAAGCCGGCGTCCCGACATTGTGCGCCAGTTTGCCGATGAGCACCGTGACATCATTCTCAAACCCCTTGATGGTATGGGCGGATCGCAGATATTTCGCCACCGCGAAGGCGATCCGAATCTCTCGGTGATTCTGGAAACCCTGACCCTGCACGGCCACCAGCAGATCATGGCGCAGGCCTACCTGCCGGCTATCAAGGACGGCGACAAACGCATCCTGATGATAGACGGGGAACCGGTACCCTATTGCCTGGCACGCATTCCGGCTGCCGGGGAGACTCGCGGCAACCTGGCCGCCGGCGGCCGCGGCGAAGCGCGCCCGCTGACCGAGCGTGATCGCGAAATTGCCGCAGCAGTCGGGCCTAGCCTACGCGAAAAGGGTCTGATCTTCGTCGGACTCGATGTGATTGGTGATCATCTGACAGAAATCAATGTCACCAGCCCGACCTGTATCCGCGAGATAGATGCCGCATTCGACACCCGTATCGGCGAACAACTGATGGACTGCATTGCGCGCAAACGTGGGTTAAAAGCTTGACGCAGGTGGCAGCCTGGCGCCGGCAACTTGCAGGCGCCTACTGCTACCCGGCAGACTGCGCGACATTCGAAAGCAGACCCGATACGCGATGAACGCAGCAGCCTCCCCACCGACCGCTTCCTCCGCCAACGCCCGACCGGCGGACCGCCTGGGATTCACCCTGTTTCTCGCGGCAGCACTGCACGCGGCACTGATCCTCGGCGTCGGCTTCACCCTGGAGTCGCCGCCGGAAATCAGCAAGACGCTGGAAATCACCCTGTCTACCTTCAAGAGCGAAGAGAAGCCCAAGGAAGCGGATTTCCTGGCGCAGGACAACCAACAGGGCAGCGGCACGCTGGAACACACTGCAGCACCCAAGACCACCGAACAGGCGCCCTTTCAGGACAGCGAGGTGCGCAAGGTCACCCCGCCCGCCACCCCGCAGCAGCCTGCCACCAGACAGGAAGCACCCAAGGCTGCGGTCGCAACACGCGCACCGCAGCAACAGAAAACCCCGGTCAAACGCGAAGAAGCCAAACCGGTTCCGGAGACCCGGCCTGCGCCGGTGTTCGACTCCGCTCAGCTGTCAGCCGAGATCGCCAGTCTGGAAGCCGAGCTGGCCCAGGAAGTTCAACAGTACGCCAAACGCCCGAAGATCCACCGCCTCAACGCCGCCTCGACCATGCGCGACAAGGGCGCCTGGTACAAGGACGAATGGCGTAAGAAAGTCGAACGCATCGGCAACCTCAATTACCCCGACGACGCTCGTCGCCAACGTATATATGGCAGCCTGCGCCTGTTGGTATCGATCAACCGTGATGGCTCGCTGTACGAGGTACAGGTACTGGAATCTTCCGGCCAGGCCGTGCTCGACCAGGCCGCACAACGCATCGTGCGCCTGGCCGCGCCCTATGCGCCCTTCACCGGCGACCTGGCCGATATCGACCGCCTGGAAATCATCCGCACCTGGCGCTTCGAGCGCGGTGATCGACTGTCGAGTAATTAGCCAACCCTGACATCGGTGCGCACGGCGTACCCTGCGAAGTGGTGCCAGCAGCCTGGGTGAAATCCGGCAAAGCGCTGCTCACGCTTGTAGCTTGCCGCCTGTCGTTCCAAACTAGGCGTCATGAAGAAATCAGCCCCCACTTCGCTCAAGCACCACTTCCTGATTGCCATGCCACACATGGCCGATCCGCACTTCGCGCAGACCGTCACCTACCTGGTCGAACACAACGAGCAAGGTGCGATGGGCCTGGTGATCAACAAGCCCAATGGCCTGAATCTGGCTGACGTGCTCGAACAACTACGCCCTGACGAAGAGCCGGCGGCGTTGTGCCACAGCCTGCCGATCTTCGCCGGTGGCCCGGTACAGACCGACCGAGGCTTCGTCCTGCATCCCGCTGGTCCGCAGTTCCAGGCGACCCTGGAGCTGGGCGAGCTGGGCCTCTCCACCTCGCAGGACGTATTGTTCGCCATCGCCGACGGCAGCGGCCCGGATCGCTACCTGATCACCCTTGGCTACGCCGGCTGGGATGCCGGGCAACTGGAAGCCGAACTGGCCGACAATGCCTGGCTGACCTGCCCCGCCGACAGCAACATTCTTTTCGATCTGCCGTTCGACCAGCGTCTTAACGCCGCAGCCGCACGCCTGGGGGTCAACCTCAGCCTGCTGACCTCGCAGGTCGGGCACGCCTGATGAGCGACAAGCCACTGCGCCTGCTGCTGGGTTTCGACTATGGCACCAAGCAGATCGGCGTCGCCGTCGGTCAGGTGATCACCGGCCAGGCCCGTGAGCTGTGCGTGCTCAAGGCGCAGAACGGCGTACCGGACTGGAACCGCGTCGAAGCGCTGATCAAGGAGTGGCAGCCGGATGCCGTGGTAGTTGGCCTGCCGCTGAACATGGACGGCACGCCCAGCGAAATGAGCGCCCGCGCCGAGAAATTCGCCCGCCGCCTCAACGGCCGCTTCAACCTGCCGGCCTACACCCACGACGAACGCCTGACCACCTTCGAGGCCAAAGGCCAACGCCTGCGCGAAGGCCAGAATGGCGGCTATCGCGAGCGCCCGGTCGATGCCATTGCCGCCGCCCTGCTGCTGCAAGGCTGGCTCGAGGAAAACTGCACGGGCTGAGCGACTCGGTCCGCATCAAGGAGTTTCGCCATGCTACCCAACCCCAACGACCTGCTGCCGGCCATGGCCAGCGCCCTGACCCAGCACCTCAACCAACGCCAGATCAGCGAGCCGCGCTTCATCGGCATCCGCACCGGCGGCGTCTGGGTCGCCCAGGCCCTGCTTGCCGCCCTGGGGCGCGATGACGCACTGGGCGTTCTCGATGTGTCCTTCTACCGCGACGATTTCACCCAGAACGGCCTGCACCCGCAGGTGCAACCGTCCGAACTGCCGTTCGAGATCGAAGGCCAGCATCTGGTGCTGATCGACGATGTGCTGATGAGCGGGCGCACCATCCGCGCCGCGCTGAACGAACTGTTCGACTATGGCCGCCCGGCCAGCGTGACCCTGGTCAGCCTGCTCGACCTGGGCGCCCGCGAGTTGCCGATCCGCCCCGACGTGGTCGGCGCCACCCTGTCGCTGGCGACCAACGAGCGGGTAAAATTGTCCGGCCCCACGCCGCTGACCCTCGAACTCCAGACGCTCGCCAACTGAGACTCCCCGCGATGACGCCACTCGCCGCCAAGCGCCCGCTGCAGCTGAACGACCAAGGTCAGCTGCGCCACTTCCTCTCACTCGACGGCCTGCCCCGCGAGCTGCTGACCGAAATCCTCGACACCGCCGACTCCTTCCTCGAAGTCGGCGCGCGCGCGGTGAAGAAGGTCCCGCTACTGCGCGGCAAGACCGTGTGCAATGTGTTTTTCGAGAACTCCACGCGTACCCGCACCACCTTCGAGCTGGCCGCCCAGCGCCTGTCGGCCGACGTCATCAGCCTCAACGTCTCCACCAGTTCCACCAGCAAGGGCGAGACCCTGTTCGACACCCTGCGCAACCTCGAGGCCATGGCCGCCGACATCTTCGTCGTGCGCCATGCCGACTCCGGCGCCGCGCACTTCATCGCCGAGCACGTCTGCCCGAACCTGGCGATCATCAACGGCGGCGACGGCCGTCACGCGCACCCGACCCAGGGCATGCTCGACATGCTCACCATCCGTCGCCACAAGGGCGACTTCGAGAATCTGTCGGTGGCCATAGTCGGCGATATCCTGCACTCGCGGGTGGCGCGCTCGAACATGCTGGCGCTGAAAACCCTGGGCTGCCCGGATATCCGCGTGATCGCACCGAAGACCCTGCTGCCCATCGGCCTGGAACAAAGCTACGGCGTGCGCGTGTTCAGCGACGCCAATGAAGGCCTCAAGGACGTCGACGTGGTGATCATGCTGCGCCTGCAACGCGAGCGCATGCAGGGCGGCCTGCTGCCCAGCGAGGGCGAGTTCTACCGCCTGTTCGGCCTCACCGAGCAGCGCCTCAAGCTGGCCAAGCCCGATGCCCTGGTGATGCACCCGGGCCCGATCAACCGTGGCGTGGAGATCGAGTCGGCAGTGGCCGACGGCCCGCAGTCGGTGATCCTCAACCAGGTCACCTACGGCATCGCCATCCGCATGGCCGTGCTGTCGATGGCCATGAGCGGGCAGAACGCCCAACGTCAACTCAACGCCGAGGAGGCCAACTGATGCGTACAGCAATCCTCGGCGCCCGCGTGATCGATCCAGCCAGCGGCCTGGATCAGGTCACTGACCTCTATATAGATGGCGGCAAGCTGGTTGCCACTGGTCATGCACCCTCTGGCTTCGTCGCCGACCAGACCCTCGATGCCCAGGGCCTGATCGCGGCTCCCGGCCTGGTCGACCTGTCGGTGGCCCTGCGCGAACCCGGCTATAGCCGCAAGGGCAGCATCGCCACGGAAACCCTGGCCGCAGCGGCCGGTGGTGTCACCAGCCTGTGCTGCCCACCCTTCACCAAGCCGGTGCTGGATACCTCGGCGGTGGCCGAGCTGATCCTCGACCGCGCCCGTGAAGCCGGGCACACCAAGGTCTTCCCCATTGGCGCACTGAGCAAGGGCCTGGCCGGCGAACAGCTCGCAGAACTCGTTGCGCTGCGCGATGCCGGCTGCGTGGCCTTCGGCAATGGCCTGGACAACTTCCGCAGCAGCCGCACCCTGCGTCGCGCGCTGGAATATGCGGCCACCTTCGACCTGCAGGTGATCTTCCATTCGCAGGACTTTGATCTGGCCGAAGGCGGTCTGGCGCATGAGGGCCCGACCGCCAGCTTCCTCGGCCTGGCCGGCATCCCGGAAACCGCCGAAACCGTGGCCCTGGCCCGCGACCTGCTGCTGGTGGAACAGAGCGGCGTGCGCGCGCACTTCAGCCAGATCACCAGCGCCCGCGGCGCCGAACTGATCGCCAACGCTCAGGCGCGCGGCCTGCCGGTGACCGCCGATGTGGCGCTGTACCAACTGATCCTCACCGACGAGGCGCTGATCGACTTCTCCAGCCTCTACCATGTGCAGCCGCCGCTGCGCTCGCGTGCCGACCGCGATGGTCTGCGCGAAGCGGTGAAGGCCGGGGTGATCTCGGCTATCGCCAGCCACCACCAGCCGCACGAGCGCGATGCCAAGCTGGCACCCTTCGCCGCCACCGAGCCGGGCATCAGCAGCGTGCAGCTGCTGCTGCCGCTGGCCCTTAGTCTGGTGCAGGACGGCCTGCTGGATCTGCCTACGCTGCTGGCGCGTCTGTCCAGCGGCCCGGCAGCCGCACTGCGCCTGCCGGCCGGCTCGCTGCGCGTCGGCAGCGCTGCCGATATCGTGCTGTTCGATGCGCAGGCCTCGACCATCGCCGGCGAGCAGTGGTACTCCAAGGGCAGCAACTGCCCGTTCATAGGCCATTGTCTGCCCGGTGCGGTGCGCTACACGCTGGTCGACGGGCATATCAGCTACCAGGGCTGAACCGATACGAGCCCGCCACCCGGCGGGCTCGCCAGCTCCGTAGGGTGTAGCGGGGTCGCCCAGGCCGCGGGCACCAACCGCTGAAGGCCGCGGTGCGCGCGGCGCACCCTACGTCCGGGCGACCTTCCCGTCCGCGACACGCCCCGCTCTTGCCACGACATTGGACGAAGTAGTGACTCGACGGTCATGATCCACGTCAGGTTAGGCAGCCGAAATTTTCCAAATGCCACCGCCTTATGACCCTGCTCGCGCCCAGAGGCGCCGGCCAGGCGTCGCGCTGGCCTTGTTCAGGAGCTTTTGATTTATGTCGCGCTTACCTGTGATCGTGGGTTTTGGGGGTTACAACGCAGCCGGGCGCAGCTCCTTCCACCATGGCTTCCGTCGCACCGTGCAGGAGTCGCTGGAACCCCAGGCGCGCCAGGAAACCCTGGCCGGGCTGGCGCAGATGATGAAGCTGGTGCGCGTGGTCGACGGCCAGTACCGCGATCAGGACGGTCAAGCACTCAGTCTGGCGGAGATCGAAAGCCGCTACGCCAAGGAGATTCTGGCCGGCACCCTCGTGCGCCGCCTAGAGAAGCAGCACCTGGACCCGGACGCGGCACACTGGCAGAAGAGCATCAGCGTCGCCCCCGTCAATGGCGCCAGCCTGAGCTTCATCACCCAGCGCAAGCAATTGCCCGAGCCACTGCCGGCCAACTGGTCGGTCGAAGAGCTCGAAGGCAACGAAGTACGCGTCACCCTGCATGACAGTTGCGAATTCAAGGTCGACAGCTATCGCCCGCTGGCAGTGAAATCCGCCGGCCAGTTGCCCACCGGCTTCGAGCCGAGCGAGCTGTACAATTCGCGCTTCCACCCGCGCGGCCTGGCCATGACCGTGGTCGGCGTCACCGACGCCCTGCGTTCGGTCGGCATCGACTGGCAGCGCATCGTTCAACATGTCGCACCAGACGAAATCGCCGTGTTCGCCAGCTGCATCATGAGCCAGCTCGACGAGAACGGCTTCGGCGGCATGATGCAGTCGCGCCTCAAGGGGGGCCGCGTCACCGCCAAGCAACTGGCCCTGGGCCTGAACACCATGCCGGCGGACTTCATCAATGCCTACGTACTGGGCAGCGTCGGTACCACCGGCAGCATCACTGGCGCCTGCGCCACCTTCCTCTACAACCTGCAGAAAGGTATCGAGCAGATCGCCTCGGGCAAGGCCCGTGTGGTGATCGTTGGCAGCAGCGAGGCGCCGATCAACCAGGAGTGCATCGAGGGTTACGGTGCCATGGGCGCGCTGGCCACCGAAGAGGGCCTGCGCCAGATCGAGGGCAAGAGCGACGTGGATTTCCGCCGCGCCAGCCGCCCGTTCGGCGACAACTGCGGCTTCACCCTGGCCGAAGCCTGCCAGTTCGTGGTGCTGATGGACGACGAGCTGGCCCTGGAGCTGGGTGCCGACATCCACGGCGCCGTGCCGGACGTATTCATCAACGCCGATGGCTTCAAGAAATCCATTTCCGCCCCCGGCCCGGGCAACTACCTGACCGTGGCCAAGGCCGTGGCCAGCGCCGTGCAACTGCTCGGCCTGGACGCCGTGCGTAGCCGCAGCTTCGTTCACGCCCATGGCTCCAGTACCCCGGCCAACCGCGTCACCGAGTCGGAGATTCTCGACCGCGTCGCAGCTGCCTTCGGTATCGAGCAATGGCCGATCACGGCAGTGAAGGCCTTCGTCGGCCACTCCCTGGCCACCGCCAGCGGCGACCAGGTGATCGCTGCTCTCGGCGCTTTCAAGTACGGCATCGTGCCAGGCCTGAAGACCATCGACGCGGTTGCCGGCGACGTGCATCAGGATCACCTGAGCCTGTCCACCGAAGACCGTAAGGTGGGTGAGCAGGCGCTGGACGTGGCCTTCATCAACTCCAAGGGCTTCGGCGGTAACAACGCCAGCGCCCTGGTGCTGGCCCCGCACGTGACCGAGCGCATGCTGCGCAAACGCCACGGCCAGGCTGCCTTCGACGCCTACCTGGCGCGCCGCGAGAGCACCCGTGCCGCTGCTGCCGCATACGATCAGCTTGCCCTGCAGGGCAAGCTGGACATCATCTACAACTTCGGCAACGACATGATCGACGACCAGGCGATCTCCATCACCACCGAAGAAGTGAAGGTGCCGGGCTTCGACCAGCCATTGGTGTTCAAGAAGGACGCGCGCTACAGCGATATGCTCGATTGAGCCTGTCGCGTTCCCGTAGGGCAGGTGCAACCCGCCAATATCACGGCGGGTTTCACCCGCCCTACGATTAAAGCGCCCGCGCCAGCTCGATAAGCTCGCCACGCCATTCAGCAGAGGCGGGCAACGCCAGGAAAGACGGATTGAGGAAGGACTCACGCGCCTCGTAGGTCAGCGGCGCGCCGGCCAGGTCCAGCACCTCGCCACCCGCCCCCTCCAGCACGCCCTGCGCCGCAGCGGTGTCCCATTGCGACGTGGGCGCCAGGCGCGGGTAGCAGTCGGCATTGCCTTCGGCCAGCAGGCAGAACTTCAGCGAGCTGCCGATATTGGCCAGTGCCGGCTCACCAAAACGGGCGGCCAAACCGGCGAGCAGGGTTTCTTGGGCTGTACTAGAGTGACGCTTGCTGGCCACCAGGGTGAAGCCCTGCGCAGGCGCCAGACGCACACTGATCGACTGCTCCTCACCCGACACGTCGCTGCGCCAGGCGCCCAAACCGGCGCCACCGTAATAGCAGCGCCCGCTGGCGGGAATGCCAACCACGCCGAAGACCACGCGGCCGCGCTCGATCAAGGCGACATTGACCGTGAACTCTTCGGAACCGGCGATGAATTCCTTGGTGCCATCGAGCGGATCGACCAGCCACCAGCGCGTCCAGGCGGCGCGCTCGGCCAGCGGGATATCGGCGGCCTCTTCCGACAGCACCGGCACCTCCGGCGCCAGCGCCTGCAGGCCATCGAGAAGGATATGGTGCGCAGCCAGGTCGGCGGCGGTCACCGGCGAGGCATCGGCCTTCTCCGTCACTGCCACACCGCTGCGCCAGTACGGCAGCGTCGCCGCGCCCGCCGCACGAACCAGTTCGATCACCTGGGGAATAAAGGGATGACTCACGGGCAGAACTCCCCGCGCTGGGTCAGCAGATCGCGCACCAGATACAGCGCCGCCAACGCACGTCCTTCGCTGAACTGTTCGTGCTGGGCCAGGCTGGATAGCTCGCGCAGGCTGATGCGGTCGACGCGCATCGGCTCCGGCTCGTCACCGGGCAGGCGCTCCTCGTACAGGTTGCGCGCCAGCACCACCTGAATCTTCTGGCTCATGTAACCGGGCGACAGGCTCAGTTCGGTGATGTACTCCAGCTCGTGCGCGCCGAAACCGGCCTCTTCCTTGAGCTCGCGGTTGGCGGCGACCAGCACATCCTCACCCGGCTCGATCAGGCCCTTGGGCAGCGACAGTTGGTAGTCGTCGGTGCCGCCGCAGTATTCCTCGATCAACACCGCGTGCTCGGCGTCGAGCATTGCCACCACCATTACCGCACCGTAGCCAGAACCCTTGCCGACCAGTCGCTCATAGGTGCGCTCCGTGCCGTTGGAGAAGCGCAACTGCACTTCCTCGACACGAAACAGACGGCTGCTGGCGACAATCTCGCGAGCGAGAACCGTGGGTTTTTGGCGCATGAGGCGACTCCTTGGCGGGACCGAGCGGGTTATCATACAGCGGCTTTCGCCATTATCCGTGGCCGAGATTGCATCAAGGCGAAACAGGCCACGGATCGATTGTTCCCGATCAGAGAGATGAGCATGCCCGTACTACCCTGGCAGCAGATCGACACCGTCCTGCTGGATATGGACGGCACGTTGCTCGACCTGCACTTCGACAACCACTTCTGGCTCACCCACCTGCCGCAGCGCTACGCCGAGCACCATGGCGTCAGCCTGGCGCTGGCCAAGGCCGAACTGCTGCCGCTGTTTCGCCAGCATGCCGGTACGCTGAACTGGTACTGCACCGACTTCTGGAGCCGCGAGCTGCGCCTGTCGATCCGCGACCTCAAGCGCGAGGTCGCGCACCTGATTGCCCTGCGCGCGGATGCCGAGCTGTTTCTGCGCGCCCTGCGCGAAGCGGGCAAGCGCGTGGTGCTGATCACCAACGCGCACCGCGATTCGCTGTCGCTGAAGCTGGAACGCGTCGAGCTGGCGCCCTGGTTCGAACGCCTGATCAGCTCCCACGACTATGACTTTCCCAAGGAGGACCAGCAGTTCTGGTTCGCCCTGCGCCAGGACGTCGATTTCGACCCGGCCCGCAGCCTGTTCATCGACGACAGCCTGCCGATCCTGCGCAGCGCCGGTCGCTTCGGCGTCGCCCATCTGCTGGCCGTGCGTCAGCCGGACAGCCAGGCCGGGCCGAAGGACACCGAGGAGTTCGCCGCGGTGGAGGACTACCGGGAGTTGGCACAGGAACTATCTGTGACGTCCTCGCTGTAGGAGCCGGCTGGCCGGCGATCCCGGATGATGATGATCGCCGGTAAGGCCAAGCGCCCCCCGCAGCACCTAAGCGCGGGTTTATTCGGGAATGCGCAATACCTGCCCCGGGTAGATCTTGTCCGGGTGACTGAGCATCGGCTTGTTGGCCTCGAATATCTTCATGTAGGCATTGGCATTGCCGTATTCGGCCTTGGCAATGGCGCTCAGCGTGTCGCCCTTCTTCACCGTAACGAAGCGCGCTGCGGGGGCGGGCGTGGTCACGCTGATCTGGTCATCGACTTCACCGACACCGGCAACGTTGCCCAGCGCCAGGAGGATCTTTTCCTTCTCTTCCTGGCTGGCCACTTCGCCACGGGCGATGACCTTGTCACCTTCGACACTGACCTCGATGTTCGGGTTACCCAGGCCAACCTTGGTAACGTGGTCCTTGAGTGATTCGGCGGCCTGCGCCTCCTGACCCACCAGCGACTCCCAAAGCTTGACCCCGGCGTCTTTGACAAAGGCAAACAGACTCATGGCGATTCCTCTCGTTCCTTGTGAATGACCGGGCAAAGCCCCCGGAGACCAAAGTCTAGTTCAGGAAACACCCCTGATTAGCATTCGCGCATTAGAATCCGAGCAAACCAGGAGCCCCCATGGACATAAAGCAGCTGAAATTTCTCGTCGCCCTCGACGAGACCCGCCACTTCGGTCAGGCCGCCGCACGCTGCCACGTGACCCAGCCGACGCTGTCCATGCGCCTGCGTCAACTGGAGGACGAACTGGGCCTGGAACTGGTTCGCCGCGGACAACGTTTCGAGGGTTTCAGCGCCGAAGGTGAGCGCATCCTGGCCTGGGCACGCAGCCTGCTGGCGGCGCAGGATGGCCTGCTCGCCGAGGCCGCCGCCTGCCGTGGCCATCTGGTCGGCACCTTGCGTCTGGGTGTGGTGCCGCTGGCCAGTTTCGACCCGATGCGCCTGATCAGCCTGTTCGCCGAGCGTCACCCGGGGCTGCGCTTCCAGCTGCACGCGCTGAGCAGCGATCAGATTCTGGAGGGGCTGGTACGTAATCAGCTGGACCTTGGCCTGTCCTATCTCGACCGACTCGACCGCGAGCACTTCGCCAGCCTGGAGCTGGCCGAAGCACGCATGGGCCTGCTCTACGATCAGCGCCACTTCCACTTCGTCAGCAGCAGCCTGCGCTGGGAGCAGCTAGCCAACTTGCCCCTGGGCCTGCTCTCCACCGGCATGCACTTTCGCCAGTCCATCGATCACAGCTTCCGTGCGCGCGGCCTCAGCCCGCAAGTACGCCTGGAGGCCGATGCCGTGCACCACCTGACTCAGGCGGTCAGCGCCGGTCTGTGCTGCAGCGTCATGCCGTTACCGGCCGACGGTGCTCCGACCGACGGTCATCTGCGCCTGCTACCCATCGAGGACGCTCATACCCTGGCACCTCAGGGCCTGATCATGCGTCGTAGCGCCCCTGCCTCACCGCTCGCGCAAGCCTGCTTCGAAGAGGCGCGAGAGTGGCTGGCGGACGCTTGATAGATTTGCTCGATCAACACATCAAAGCCAACGATTAGACGCTCCTCGCCCATGGGCCTAGGCTTAGCTGTGTCAATCTGTCACAGAGCGCGCCTCGATGGCCAAGCCAGCCGCCCAGTCGCACATCGCCAGTGCCTACACCTACGCCGAACTCGGTGATGGTCGTGCGCAGCACGCTGCACTGGCCGAAGAATGTGCCCTGGCAATCAGCTACAACGACCTGAGCCAGGCCGTGATGATGGTTTCTCCCCATCATCTGGAAGATTTTGCCGTCGGTTTCAGTCTCGGTAACGACCTGATCCAGTCCATCGACGACATCTATGACATCCAGTTGCGCGGCCTCGGTGACAGCCGCGAAGCGCGCCTGCAAGTCAGCAGCCGCGCCTTTTGGGCGCTCAAGCAACAACGCCGGCAAATGGCCGGCACCAGTGGCTGTGGCCTGTGCGGTGTGGATGCACTGGAACAGGCGCTACCGGCCCTGACCGCCCTGCCCGGCGCAGCGTTGCCGCCACTGGAACACCTGACCGGACTGCGCGAGCGCATCGGTGAGCAACAACAACTGGCACGCCACAGCGGCGCGCTGCATGCCGCCCTGTTCATCGACGCCAGCGGCGAGATTCGTCTGTGCCGCGAAGACATCGGCCGCCATAACGCGCTGGACAAGCTGATCGGCGCCATCGCCCGCGAGCGCATCGACACCCTGGGTGGCTTTGCTCTGGTCACCAGTCGCTGCAGCCTGGAATTGCTGCACAAGGCGGTACGCGCCGGCATCGACACGCTGGTGAGCCTGTCCGCGCCCACCGCCCTGACCGTGGACTGGGCGCGGCGCCACCGCCTCAACCTGATCCACCTGCCTCATCACAGCACGCCGCGGGTCTACAGCCCCGCGCCTGACGAAGAAGAACGACCATGAGCCTGCAACCCGTCAATCCCCGTTACAAGCCCTACAAAGGCCCGGCCGCTGGCTGGGGCGCGCTGAATGCCGTCACCCGCTTCTGGCTGGACAGCAAACAGCCGTTCAAGAACCTGCGCGCGCTGCTCAAGACCAACCAGAACGGCGGCTTCGACTGCCCCGGCTGCGCCTGGGGCGATTCGCCCGAGGACGGTCACATCAAGTTCTGCGAGAACGGCGCCAAGGCGGTCAACTGGGAAGCCACCAAACGTCGTGTCGATCCAGCCTTCTTCGCCCGCTACACGGTCAGCCAACTGCGCGAGCAGAGTGACTACTGGCTCGAGTACCAGGGTCGCCTGACGCATCCGATGCGCTACGACGCGAGCACCGATCGCTACGTGCAGACCAGCTGGGATGACGCCTTCGCCCTGATCGCCGAGCACCTCAAGGCACTGCCGAGCCCGGATCATGCCGAGTTCTACACCTCCGGCCGGGCCAGCAACGAGGCGGCGTTTCTCTACCAGTTGTTCGTCCGTGCCTACGGCACCAACAACTTCCCCGACTGCTCGAACATGTGCCACGAGGCCAGCGGCGTCGCCCTCGGCCAGAGCGTGGGGATCGGCAAGGGCAGCGTGACCTTCGCCGACTTCGAACATGCCGACGCCATCTTCGTGCTGGGTCAGAACCCCGGCACCAACCACCCGCGCATGCTCGAGCCGCTGCGTGAAGCGGTCAAACGCGGCGCCCAGGTGGTCTGCTTCAACCCGCTGAAGGAGCGTGGCCTGGAACGCTTCCAGCATCCGCAGCACGCGCTGGAGATGCTCACAAACGGTTCCGAGCCACTCAACACCGCGTTCTTCCGTCCGGCGCTGGGCGGCGACATGGCCGCCTTGCGCGGCATCGCCAAGTTCCTCCTGCAGTGGGAGCGCGAGGCGCAGGCCAAGGGCGAACCGGCAGTGTTCGATCATGCCTTCATCGCCGAGCACACCGACGGCGTCGAGGCCTATTTGCAGTTGCTCGACGATTGCAGCTGGGAGGCGCTCGAAGCCCAGTCCGGCCTGAGCCTGCTGGAGATCGAACAGGCTGCGCGCATGTACCGTCGCGCCGAGCGAGTGATCATCTGCTGGGCCATGGGCATCACCCAACACCACCACTCGGTGGCCACCATCCAGGAAATCGTCAACCTGCAACTGCTGCGCGGCAACCTCGGCCGCCCCGGCGCCGGTCTGTGCCCGGTGCGCGGCCACAGCAACGTGCAGGGCGACCGCACCATGGGCATCAACGACCGCCCGCCGGTGACGCTGCTCGACGCCATCGAAAAGCGCTTCCAGTTCAAGGTGCCGCGCGAGAACGGCCACAATACGGTCGAGGCGATCAACGCCATGATCGACGGCCAGGCCAAGGTGTTCATCGGCCTCGGCGGCAACTTCGCCCAGGCCACGCCAGACAGCCCGCGCACGCACAAGGCGCTGCAGAGCTGTGACCTCACCGTACAGATCAGCACCAAGCTCAACCGCAGCCACCTCACTGGCGGCCGTGACGCGCTGATCCTGCCGTGCCTCGGCCGTACCGACATCGACCACCAGGCCGGCGGCCCGCAGGCAGTCACGGTGGAAGACTCGTTCAGCATGATCCACGCTTCCTACGGCCAGCTCGAACCGCTGTCCGGCAGCGAGATGCGCTCGGAGCCGGCCATCGTTGCCGGGATCGCCAAGGCCACCCTGGGCAACCACCCGGTGGACTGGGACGCGCTGATCGCCGACTACGACCGCATCCGCGAGCTGATCGCCGATACCATCCCCGGCTTCCACGACTTCAACCAGCGCGTCGCCCACCCCGGCGGTTTCTACCTCGGCAATTCGGCCGGCGCGCGACAGTGGAAGACCGCGTCCGGCAAGGCCAACTTCAAGGCCAATGCCCTGCTCGCCGACCTGCTCCCCCCGCAGGTGCGCGAAAGCGGTGAAACGCCGGATCTGATCCTGCAGACACTGCGTTCGCACGACCAGTACAACACCACGGTGTATGGCCTCGACGATCGCTACCGCGGCGTACGCGGCCAGCGCGACGTGCTCTTCGCCAACGAGGCGGACATCCTCCGTCTGGGTTTCAAGCCCGGGCAGAAGGTGGACATCCGCTCGCTGTGGAACGACGGCATCGAGCGCCGCGTCAGCGGTTTCACCCTGCTTGCCTTCGACATCCCGGCCGGCCAGGCCGCGGCCTACTTCCCCGAGGCCAACCCGCTGGTACCGTTGGAAAGCGCTGGCGTCGGCAGCAGCACACCGACTTCGAAGTTCGTCGCCATCCGTCTGCAGGCCGCCAGCGGCGGCAATCTGCTGGGTACTAGCGCAGCGAGCTGACAGGCGGCCAGGAACCTCCTGCGCAAATCACCGGTCTATGGCGTAACGCTCGCCATTGACCGGCGAATCCTGTGATCGAGGTGTCCATGAAGTCTCTGCAACTGTTCTTTCTTTCCCTTGGCCTGAGCAGCGGCGGCTTCGCCTTTGCCGGTAGTACCGAAGCCGGTTTGGGTGGTGCCCTGGGCGGCGCAGTAGGCGCAATGGTTGGCCAGCAGGTCGGTGGCAACACCGGGGCTGCAGTCGGTGCGGGTCTCGGCGGCGCAGCCGGTAGCATGGTCGGTGCAGACCGTCGCAGCCGTACCGAAGCCGCCATTGGCGGCGCGCTGGGCGCAGCCGGCGGCAACGTCGTCGGTCAGCAGGTTGGTGGCAACACCGGCGGCGTGGTCGGTGCGGCAGTCGGTGGCGGCGCAGGTGGTGCACTGGGCAACTACATGGGCAATGCCAGCTATGACGATGACCGTCGCGGCAAGCATCACCGCCACTACCATGGCAAGAAACACAAGAAGCACCACAAACACTGGCGCCGTCACTGACGGATGCTGAGCACCCAGGGTTCATGACGACGACCGAAGGCCACTTCGATCTGCGCCTTGAACCCTGTTTGTTCATAGCTACGCTCCCAGCCACGCGCCAGCTCGCGATAGGCATGGGGAACACTCAGGCGATCATTTTCCAGGCGAATGGTCGCGCCATAACCGGCCTCGGCACCATGGCGATAAGGCTCGATACTCCCGGCCAGTAATACCTGGCGCTGCCGATCCGGCCAGCGCTGGCGCAGTACCTGCGCATCCACGCCCGCATCCACCAGCATCAAGCGGCTGGCCTGCTGCTCGACGAAGTGCAAGCGACGCTGGCGATCATCACGTTCCTGCCGCAACACCTCACTCTCGGGCTTGGCATTCGATTCGGCTTCAGCAGCGGCCAGTGCCTGGCGAGCCTGTTCGACCTGATGTCGGTACAACGGCCCATCCAGTTCCAGCACCAACCAGACTTCGCGTGCTGTCTGCCTGTTCAAGGCTTGCTCATCGGTGGCAGAGAACCCCAGCTCGCGCAGCTTGGCCTCATCCAGCCAGGGCAACTGCCAGCCATCACCGGGACGCTGCCAGCTCAGTTGCAGACGCAGCACGCCATCGTCCTCATCGCGCAACCAGCCACCGTAGACGCGCTGTAGCTCGCGCTCGCTGAGCAGCAGTTGCGCCTCGGGCTCGCCGCTGCGGTTGTACCAGACACCGCCCAGGGCGACGGCATTGCTCAACAGCACCACGCTGAGAGCAAGCCACGCTGACCGCTTCATTGCGCACCTCCCGGCGCGCTGCGCCGCCAGCGTTGCAGCATCACCAGCAGCAGCACGGCGATCAACCCGAGCAGGAGGAAGAACAGGTAGCGCGGCAGCAACTGCCACCACCAGTCGAACAGCTTGGCGAAGAGCATGATCAACGCGAAGACCAGACCAGTGTTGACCACCTCGCCCCAGCCGCGGCGGATGCCAAGCCATATCGTCAACCCGGCGAGGACGAAGCCGAGCGTCTGGTAGAACGCCTCGATCCAGCCGGTCGGCCAAGCGAGGTAGCTGCCGCCGCCCCAGTAGGAGAGCACCAGCACCGGGCCGAGGAGGTAGAGCAACCCAACCACTCGGTAGCAGCCGGCGAACCCCGCATAGCGCCGCTGATCGAGCCATTGCGGGACGAGCAGCAGCGCCGCCAGCGGTATGAACAACTCCGGCCGTTCGCCCAGCGACCACCAGTGCCAGCCCGCCCAATCACCCAGGCGAGCCGCGACGAACAGGCCGATGCAGAGCAACGCCACCACCAGCAACAGCCGCTGGCGGCACTGGTAGGCCAATAGCAGCGCCAACGTTCCCCAGGGCAAAAGGGCCTTGTCCGACGGGGTGATATTGAATATCTGCCCGAGCATCGACAGGTTCAGAACGAAGCAGACGAACGCCAGCACGGCGGCCAGCTTGGCGTAATAGCCAGAGGTGTCGCGGGCCTGTAGCCAAAAGCACAGCAGCAGACTGCCGAGGCTGCTGCCGAGGAGGATGGCGACCTGAGCGGCAGCATCGAACAGTCCCCAGAACTGGTAAAACAGGAAAAACAGCCCGGCCGCCAGCGCCAGCGCGCCGAACAGCGAGGCCAGGCGCATGCCCAGCGACAGCTGGCGCGCGCGGGCATCGGCGTCGATGTCCAGAGTCTGCCGGTAATGCGTCAGCAATTGCCGATGATGGGCGGTGACCGCCTGTTCCTGCGCCTCGCTCAGTTGCAGCACCTGCTCGCGACGCAGCTCGTCCAGCTCCTCACGGAAGGCGGTGATGCGAGCGGCACGCTGCTGCGCCTGCTCACGCTCGAGATCGGACATGGGCACTCCCTGGCGGATAATTGCCCACAGCCTAGCAGGCCGGGCCAGAAGGTGCGCACGGCGCACCCGGCGCGAGTTTCAATCCACCCGCAATGCCGCCATCGCCGCACGCAAGGTCTCGGGTATCGCTACGGGACGATTGCTCGCACGATCCACGAACACGTGGACGAAACGCCCAGCGGCGCAGGCCTGCTCTTCGCCCACCTTGAAGATCGCCAGCTCGTACTGCACCGAGCTGTTACCCAGCTTGCCGACCCGCAGCCCCACTTCGATGGCATCGGGGAAGGCGATGGAGGCGAAGTAGTCGCAGCTTGAGCTGACCACGAAGCCGACCACCTCGCCGGCATGAATATCCAGGCCACCTGCGGCGATCAGGTAGGCATTCACCGCGCTGTCGAAGTAGCTGTAGTAGGTCACGTTGTTGACGTGGCCGTAGATGTCGTTGTCGTGCCAGCGCGTGGTGATCGGCTGGAAGTGACGGTAGTCGCCACGCAGGTGTTGGGGTTGGTTCATCGATGATCCTTGGGTTGTAATCTCGGCTTAAGCCCCTCCCACAAAGCTTGCGGATCTGTGCGAGGGGCTTTAGCCGCGACCTGAATCAGTAAGCAGCCTGATAAATGGCCAGCGCCTGCTGCTCGTTCATCTCGCGCGGATTGTTCACCAGCAGACGCTGCTGCAGCATGGCGTCCGCCGCCAGCGTGGGCAACATGGCCTCGCTCACTCCGGCGTCGCGCAACCGGGTCGGCAGGCCGCTGCGCTGACTGAAGCCGGCCAGGGCCTCGATCAACTGCTCGGTCTGCGCCGCCGCACTGCCCGCACGCAACTGCTCGCCCAATACCAGTGGCGCCAGCTCGGCGTACAGCGGCGCAGCCGCTGGTGCGTTGAACGCCAGCACCTGCGGCAGCACCAGGGCGTTGGACAGCCCATGAGGAATATGGAAATGCCCGCCCAGCGGGTAGGCCAGCGCATGCACCGCCGCCACCGGCGCGTTGGCGAAGGCCTGTCCGGCCAGACAGGCGCCGAGCAGCATGGCCTGGCGCGCCTCGCGGTTGCCGCCGTTGTGCACCACCTCATCGAGATTGGCTGCCAGCAGACGCAGGGCTTCGCGCGCCAGCAGATCGGAGAGCGGGTTTTTCTTCAGCGCGCTGGTGTAGGCCTCGATGGCATGCACCATGGCGTCGATGCCGGTGGCCGCGGTGACCGCCGCTGGCAGGCCGAGGGTCAGGTCGGCATCGAGCAGAGCCAGATCCGGCAGCAGCAGCGGCGAAACCACGCCCATCTTGGTGGTCTCGCCGGTGGTGACGATGGCGATCGGCGTCACCTCCGAGCCAGTGCCGGCGGTGGTCGGCACCTGGATCAGCGGCAGGCGCCGGCCGCGGGCATTGCCCACGCCATAGATCTCGTTCAACGCCTGACCGCAGTCGGGATGGGCCAACAAGGCCACCAGCTTGGCCACGTCCATCGAGCTGCCGCCACCGAAACCGACCACCAGCTCCGCCTGCAGCTCACGGGCCTGGGCCACGGCGGCCAGTACCACGGCCTCAGGCGGGTCGGCCAGCACCTGGTCGAACACCCGCACGCTCATGCCGCCGCGGGTGAAGCCCGGCAGCAAGGGTTCCAGCATGCCGAGACGGGTGATGCCGGGATCGGTGACGATCAGCACACGCCGGGCGCCGCGCTCGCGACAGAGTTCGGCCAGACGCAGACTGGCGCCGGATTCGCAAAGGATCTGTGCGGTGGTGGCGAAGCTGAAGGGATGCATGGGGTGCTCCTCTTGTTGTAGCCCGGATGAAATCCGGGATCGGTCAGGCAAATTTCCCCGGATTACATCCGGGCTACACCGCTGCGCCCGTAGGAGCCGGCTTGCCGGCGATCACAACCGGCATCGCCGGCAAGCCGGCTCCTACATACATCTGCGCTAAAAGGCGAAACTGCCCTCATCCATAGCCATCAAACAATCCGCCCCACCCAGCAGGGCTTCGCGGTGCGCACTGGCGCGCGGCAGCACACGGCGCAGATAGAACTCGGCGCTGTGCAGCTTGGCCTGGTAGAACGCCGCCTCGCCGCTGCCCGACTCCAGCGCATCCTGCGCCCGCGCCGCGGCTTGCAGCCAGAAACCGGCGAGCAGCACATAAGCCGAGTACTGGAGGAAATCCACCGAAGTGGCGCCGATCTCCTGCGGGTCGCGCTGACAGGCGGCAATCACTTCTGTGCTTAGCTCGCGCCATTCGCCCAAGCGGGCCTGCACCACGCTAGCCATCTGCGCCAGGGCCGTTCGATCCGCCCCGGCATCGCACAGCTGGCTGAACTCGGCCTGCAGTGCGGACAACTCCGCACCACCGTCGCCGAGTAACTTACGGCGGATATAGTCCAGCGCCTGAATGCCGTTGGTGCCTTCGTAAAGCTGGGTGATGCGACTGTCGCGCATCAGTTGTTCCATGCCCCACTCGCGGATGAAGCCATGCCCGCCATAGACCTGCACGCCATGGCTGGCCACTTCCTGGCCCATGTCGGTGAAGAACGCCTTGACGATAGGGATCAGCAGCGCCGCGCGCTTGCCGGCCGCCTGGCGCGCCTCGGCCGACTCGGCGCCATGCTCCAGGTCGAGCTGGCGCGCGGTGTAGGCGGCGAGCATGCGGCTGCCCTCGACCAGGGTCTTCTGCGTCAGCAGCATGCGCCGCACATCGGGGTGAACGATGATCGGATCGGCCACCTTGTCCGGCGCCTGCGCGCCCGCCAGACCACGCGACTGCAGGCGTTCACGGGCGTAGCGCAGCGCACCCTGGAAGGCTGCCTCGCCTATCCCCAAGCCCTGCAGGCCGACCTGAAAGCGCGCGTCGTTCATCATGGTGAACATGCAGGCCAGGCCCTGGTTGGCTTCGCCTACCAACCAGCCGGTGGCGCCGTCGAAGTTCATCACGCAGGTGGAGGCACCCTTGATGCCCATCTTGTGCTCGATAGCGCCACACGACAGCGTGTTGCGTTCACCCGGTGTGCCGTCGGCGGCAGCGATAAATTTCGGCACCAGCAGCAATGAAATGCCCTTCACGCCAGCAGGCGCATCCGGCAGGCGCGCCAGCACCAGATGGATGATGTTTTCGGAGATGTCCTGCTCGCCGCCGCTGATAAAGATCTTGCTGCCGCTGACGCGGTAGCTACCGTCGGCCTGCGGCTCGGCGCGGGTGCGCAGCAGCGCCAGGTCGGTGCCGGCCTGCGGCTCGGTCAGACACATGGTGCCAGTCCACTGGCCACTGACCAGCTTGCCCAGGTACTGCTGCTTCAGCGTTTCGCTGCCGTGCTTGTGCAGCGCCAGCACGGCGCCCTCGGTAAGCCCGGAGTAGACGCGGAAGGATAGCGAGGCGCCCATCAGCATTTCGTGGAAGGCAAAGGCCACCAGCTGCGGGAAGCCCTGGCCGCCATATTCCACCGGCCCGGTCATGCTCGCCCAGCCGTTGTCCACGTATTGCCGGTAGGCCTCGGCAAAGCCCTTGGGCGTGCTGACCTGGCCATTCTCCAGGTGGCAGCCCTCCTCATCGCTGTTGCGATTGAGCGGCGCGACCTCGCCTACGGCAAAGGCCGCAGCCTCCTCCAGCACGCCGTCAATCAGCTCGCGATCCAGGCCGTTGCCCAGACGCTCGCAGTGGCCGGCAGCGTCGAACAGTTCGTGCAGCACGAAGCGCATATCGCGCAATGGCGCCTGATAGCTCATACCCGGCCCTCCTGCACGTTGCTGAAGCGCTTGTTGTCGGCGGCCAGACGCTCGATCAGCGCCGCCGGCTGCCAATGGCCGCCAAAACGCTCGCTCAGCTGCAGCAGGCGTTGACGGATGGCAGCGACGCCCTCGCCATCGGCCCAGGCCATCGGGCCGCCACGCTCGGCGGGAAAGCCGTAGCCGTTGAGATAGACCAGATCGATGTCGCGGCTATTGGCGGCGATGTTCTCCTCGAGAATCTTCGCCCCCTCGTTGACCAGTGCCAGCAGGCAGCGCTCGAGAATTTCCTCGTTGTCGATCTCACGACGGGTAAAGCCCAGGCGTTCCGATTGCATCTGCACCAGCCCGTCGACGACCGGATCATGTTCGGCCTGGCGACTGCCGGGCGCATAGCGGTAATAGCCCTTGCCACTCTTCTGGCCAAAGCGACCCAGCTCGCACAGACGGTTATCCACCTGCACCGCCGGATCATCCTGCCCCTCCCCGGCCAGCTCACGGGCACGCCACTCCAGGTCAATGCCGACCACGTCATACATGCGAAACGGCCCCATGGCGAAGCCGAAGCCCTGCAGCGCCGTATCCACCTGATGCGGCCAGGCGCCCTCGAGCAGCAGCATGCGCGCCTCGCGCACATAGGTGTGCAGCATGCGGTTGCCAATGAAACCGTGGCAGTTGCCGGCGACCACCGCCACCTTGCCCATGCACGCGCCCAGCTCTTGAGCCGCCTGCAGCACGGCTGGCGCGGTCTTGCCGCCGCGGACGATCTCCAGCAGTTTCATGATGTGCGCCGGGCTGAAGAAGTGCAGGCCCAGCACCGATTCTGGCCGCGTGGTGACTGCAGCGATAGCGTCGACATCCAGCGCCGAGGTGTTGCTGGCGAGGATGGCGCCCGGCTTCAGCACCGCATCCAGCTCACGAAAGATGCGTTGTTTGAGCTCGAGATTCTCGTACACCGCCTCGATAACCAGGTCAGCGTCGGCCAGCGCCGCGTAGCCGTCCACCGCCTCGATACGTGCGCGCCGCGCGGCGGCCTCGGCCGCATCGATACGGCCCTTGGCGACATTGTGCGCCCAGGTTTCCTCAGCCATCGCCAGGCCCTGCTCGACCATCTGCGGGTTGTTGTCCAACCACAGCACCTGCAGACCGGCATTGGCCAGGCTGATGACGATACCGCGGCCCATGGTGCCGGCGCCGATCACGGCGGCACAGCGAAGCGGCGAGACGACTTGAGTCATTGTTGTTCCTCTCGGGTACGCAGGAAAAAGCTTGGGTCACGATAAGCAAGCCGCTACTATTTTTGAAATTTAGTCTTGTGATACGACGTATTCAGTAAATGAATTTCAGCAACTTCGACCTCAATCTGCTGCGCGTACTGGACGCCCTGCTGCGCGAGCAGAACGTCTCGCGCGCCGCCGAACACCTGGCGCTGAGCCAGCCGGCGGTAAGCAATGCGCTGGGTCGCCTGCGCGTGCTGCTCGACGACCCGCTGTTGGTGCGCGTCGGCCGGCGCATGCAGCCAACGCCGCGGGCACTGGCACTGGAGGCGCCGATCCGCAGCGCGCTGCGTCAGCTGGAGCAGAGCCTGAGCGCCGGCGAGGCCTTCGAGCCGGGCGAAAGCCGCCAGCGCTTTCGCATCGCCGTCACCGACTACGTCGAGTTGGTGTGCATGCCGCGCCTGCTCGACCGCCTCAGCCACAAGGCACCGGGCATCGGCATCGATATTCGCCACCTCAGCCCCAGCCTGCCGATGGAGGCGCTGGACAAGGGCGAGCTGGACCTGGTGCTGGGCCGTTTCGACGAGATGCCGGCGCGTTTCGCCCGCCGTCACTGGATGAGCGAGACGCTCAAGCTGGCGGTGCACCGCGAGCATCCGCGGCTGCGCCAGGGCAATCTGGATCTGGAGACCTTCCTGCGCCTGCGTCACCTCTGGGTACACGGCGGGCAGACCCGCGGCATGGTCGATCAATGGCTGGGGGAACAGGGGCTGTCGCGGCAGATTCTCTACACCACGCCGAACTACCTGCAGGCCGCGCATATCGTCGCCGGCAGCGAGCTGGCGGCGGTGCTGCCCACCGCCCTGGCCCGGCATTTCGCCACGCTGCTGCCGCTGCAGCTGTTCGACCTACCCTTCACCCTCGGGCCCTTCCACCTCGAAGTGGTCAGCCTGGCGCAGCGCCAGCGCGATGCCGCGCTGCAATGGTTGATCGAGGAGATAGTCGCAGTGGCCAACCCGTAGGGTGTCGCGGGGCCGCCACAGGCGGTGCGCACCGACCGCTCTTCAATCGACGGGTGGGCAATGCCGGTGCGTACAGCACAGCCTACCTCTCGACTTGCCTATCGGCGCGGCCACCCAGGTACCAGCCGAGCACACCCCACAGCGCGGCGCACAGCGCACCGACCATGGCCACCAGCCAGGCCCCATGGCCGAGCATGTCCAGCCCCGCCTTGGCCCAGCCACTGAGGGCATCGCCGCCGCGATAGACCACGGTGTCGATGAAGTTCTTCACCTTGTACTTGCTCTCGGCGTCCAGCGGCGCGAAGAGCATTTCCCGCCCCGGCCGGACGAAGGCGTACTCGCCGATGCGCCGCACGATCATCAACCCCGCCAGCATGGCGAAGGTCGGCGCCAGTGCCAGGCCGATAAAGCCCAGGCAAACCAGCGCCGGCACCAGCGACAGCAGCACGCGCACGCCGAGCTTCTGCGCCACCCTGCCGGTGATAAATACCTGAGTTGCCAGGGCACCGGCCTGCACGACGAAATCGATCACGCCGAACACCCGCACCTGCGCGGCTCGATCCGGGAACAGTTCGGCCACCAGGCGCGCCTGCTCGAAGTAGAGGAAGGTGCTGACCGAGGTCAGCAGCAGGATGAACGCGCCGATACCCAGCAGGTAACGCGAACCGAGCATACGCGTCAGCCCGCTGAACGGATTGCCCGGCACCGGCCTGCGCGGACTCTCGCTGGGTACCGCCCCAGACCGTCCGGCGCCCTGGCGCTCGCGCCAGTCCATCAGGTAGCGCTTGAGCGCCATGGCCGCGCCGAGCAGCACGGCGGCCATCAGCATCAACCCGGACTCGCCAACGGTGCCGATCAGGAGCGCGCTCAGCAGCGGCCCGCACAGCCCGCCGACGCTGGCGCCCGCGGCGATGAAGGCGAACAGCCGCCGCGCCTGGGCGCCGTCGAACACATCGGCCATCAGGCTCCAGGCCACCGAGACGACGAACAGGTTGTAGACCGAGATCCATACGTAGAACACCCGCGCCAGCCACACGCTGTCGTGATCGACACGAAACAGCAGGACGAAGACCAGCAGGTTGAGGCAGAAAAAGCCGTATACCCAGTCGATGAAGTGAATACGCGGGACTTTCGAATTGAGCCAGGCGAACAGCGGGACTGCCAGCAGCATGACGACGAAGGTGGCGGTGAACAGCCACTGCAGGTTGTTCACCCCGCCGGTGATACCCATCGCCTCGCGAATGGGCCGCAGCATGAAGTAGCCGGCGAACAGGCAGAAGAACAGGGCGAAGCCGGCCAGAACGGCCGCCAACTCTTCTCCTTCGGCATTGATCGCCCGTGCCAGGCGCCGGGTGAGCGCCTGCATATCAGGCGAACAACTCGATGATGCGCTGGCGCTGCGCCGCGTCAGGCAGGCGACCCTGCCCGGCGAGGATGTTGTCAGCCATGTAACGCGGATTGGAAGTAGCCGGAATCACCGCCGTTACCGCCGGATTGGCGAGGATGAACTTGAGCATCAGTTGCGCCCAGGAGGTGACGTCCAGCTCCACCGCGGCCCAGTCGGGAAGGCTTTTGCCCTTGACTCGGTCGAACAGCGCCGAGCGCTGGAAGGGCCGGTTGATCAGCACCGCGATGCCCTTGTCGGCGCAATAAGGCAACAACTCACGTTCGGCGTTGCGCTCACCGATGGAGTAGTTGAACTGGACGAAATCCACCGGCTCCTGGCGCAGCACCTCAAGCAGGCGCTCATGGGCGGAATCCAGGTAGTGAGTCACGCCAATGTAGCGTACCCGGCCCTGCTCTTTCAGCTCGCGCAGCAGCGCAAGTTGAGTGCTGGTGTCCTGCAGGTTGTGCACCTGCATCAGGTCGATGGTGTCGGTCTTGAGCGCGGCGAAGCTCGCCTCGACCTGCCGCTCACCTGCTGCGCGCCCGGAGGAGGACACCTTACTGGCCAGGAACAGTTTCTTGCGCATGTCGTCTTCTGCGGCCAATGCACCACACACGGCCTCTGCTCGTCCGTAGCTGGGCGCGGTATCCACCAGACTGGCGCCACCATTGACCAGCGCCTGCAGCACCTCGCGCAAGGGTTGTAGCGCCTCGTCGGTCATCGCCACATCGTGAGTACGCGAGGTCCCCAGGCCGATCACCGGCAGCAGTTCACCAGTGCTGGGAATCGCCCGACTCAGCAAAGTGCCGGAAGCGAAGACGGATGACGGCAACCAGGGCATCAGGGCGGCTAATGCCACCAGGCTGGCGCTGCCGTGCAGGAATCGACGACGACTGGGCATGGCGTGGCTCCTCTAATCAGTGACCGGTTGGTTATAGGCACTGACCACGCTCAGACCAAGACGTTACATCCGTTGCCGATCAGGTATCGGGGAAAGAAAGCATGCCAGTGAAAGGCCTGCAGCCCGGCTATGACGGGGGAAAGAGGGGAGATACGGCAGGCCACGGACGCAATATCCGGTAACCAAAAACGCCGCTGCGCCAGGCGGGATAACGGCGCAGCGGTCGGGAAAGAGTTATCAGGCCGCGCGCGTGGCGGACTCGCTGATCAGCATGCCGTGTGACACCAGATAGCAACGGCTGCCGTTGCGTAGCGTCATGGGGCTGCGACTGGCGATCACCCAGCCTTTGCTCAATAACTGCTCGATGTGCGCCCGCAGTGCGGGTAGATGGCGCTGTTCCTTCATGGCCGGCTCCTCATGTGATAGGTGACGCTGCACCCACTGGCTCATCCGTGACTCAGATCGCAAAATGGTAGTGGCGCAATGCCAGGAAATAAAGCGGCGCGATTGTGCAATTTCTTGTAGGACATTCGCTATAGCTCACGCCGGATCAGGGCTGCACCAATACGCCTTGCTGCTCGCCCTGAGGGGCGGAAAACACCAGATAGTCGTCTTCGAGTTTGCCGTAACGCAGCAGCGCCAGATCGAGCAGATAGTTCTGATGCAGCTTCCAGGGCACCCGGTCGCCTTGCGCCGGTAGCAGGTGCGAAGCCCGCTCGATATAGCCTGACTGCAGATCGAGAAACGGCTCCGGCCGCACTCGACCGCCAGTGTCGCGCGGGGTCACCTGACGCTGGCCGATGGCGTCCATGTGGCGGATCAGGCGGCAGAAGTACTCGCTGGAGAGATCGGCCTTGAGCGTCCAGCTGGCATTGGTGTAGCCCATCACCACCGCCAGGTTGGGCAGGTCACGCAACATGATGCCGCGGTAACCCATGCTCGTCGGTGCCTCGAAGGGCGCGCCATCGACGCTCACGTCGATACCGCCGAACAACTGCAGTTGCAGACCGGTGGCGCTGACGATCACGTCGGCAGTCAGCTCCTCGCCGCTTTTCAGGCGGATGCCGTGCGCGGTGAAACGCTCGATCTCGTCTGTCACCACCTGTGCCTTGCCCTGGCGCAGCACGCGGAACAGGTCGCCGTCAGGCACCGCACAGACGCGCTGGTCCCAGGGTTTGTAGCGGGGGCTGAAATGGCGCAGATCGACCCGCTCGCCCAGTTGGCGGCGCACCAGTCCCAGCAGCACGCGCCGCACCATATTGGGAAAACGCTTGGCCAGCTTGTAGAAGACCAGTTGCAGGGTCACGTTGCGCCCGCGCGCCAGGCGGTACACCCACTTCTCCGGCAACACTCGCCGCAGCGCGTTGGACAGCGCATCGCGCTGTGGCAGGTTGATCACGTAGCTGGGCGAACGCTGCAGCATGGTGACCTGCGCCGCGCGCTCGGCCAGTGCCGGCACCAGGGTCACCGCCGTGGCGCCACTGCCGATCACCAGGATGCGCTTGTCGCTGTAGTCGAACCCCTCGGGCCACAACTGCGGATGAATGAAGGTGCCGCGGTAATCCTCGAGCCCGGCGAATTCGGGGGTGTAGCCGGCCTCGTAGCGGTAGTAGCCGGTGCACATCATCAGAAACTGACAGCTCAGGCGCAGCGGCTCGGTCTCATCACCGCGCTGCACCAGCAACTGCCAGGTGGCGCTGGCACTGCACCAATCCGCCTTGAGCACCTTGTGCCGATAACGAATCAGCCCATCGACGCCGTACTCACGTGCTGTTTCCTCGATGTAGCGGCGGATCGACGGACCGTCGGCAATGGCCTGCGCATCGTTCCAGGGTTTGAAGTTGTAGCCGAGGGTGTACATGTCCGAGTCGGAGCGGATGCCCGGGTAACGAAACAGGTCCCAGGTGCCACCCATGGCCTCGCGCCCTTCGAGAATGGCGAAACGTTTGCCGGGGCAAAGGCGCTTGAGATGGCAGGCGGCACCGACACCAGACAGGCCGGCACCGATGATCAGGACATCCAGATGTTCCACGGACATGGCGCACGCTCACGAAACTCGGGCAATGAGCATCACCTTAGCCCATGCGCTCGTCATTCGAACGTTGGGGTGACCGAGCGGCTCATGCGCCGTGCCGCCGACACAGTCTGAACTGCGCGACTGGCCTGGCAGACCCTGGCAGCGCTAAGCTGTCGCCATGACCACGCCATACCTGACCCCGCTCCAGACCAGCAGCACGGACGCCGCCAGCGGCCTGCGCATCGGTGGCGACTGGACGCTGGCCCATTACAGCCGACTCGAACCTCAGGTCCTGGCCCTGCGCGAACGCCTGCACGGCCGGGAAAACATCGACCTCGACGAACTGGCCGCACTGGATACCGCCGGCGCTGCGCTGCTGGTGGAACTGCTGGGCTGCGAGCGCCTGCGCCAACTGGCGCAACAGGACAGCCTCAGCGCCGAGCGCCGCGCCTTGCTGCTGGCAGTGGCAGACGCCATGGCGGGCACTCAACAGGTACAGGAACACGCCACACCTTCGGCACTGCGCGAAGTGCTCGGACATATCGGCGAGGCGGTGGAAAGCACCTGGTGCCATGGCCGGGAACTGCTCGGCTTCATGGGCCTGACCCTGAGTGGCATGCTCACCATCCTGCTGCGCCCGGCGCGCTGGCGCCTGACCTCGCTGGCGGCGCACCTGGAGCAGTGCGGCCTCAACGCCGTGCCCATCGTCGCCCTGTTGACCTTTCTGGTCGGCGCCGTGGTGGCCTTTCTCGGCGCCACCATCCTCGCCGACTTCGGTGCCACCATCTACACAGTGAACCTGGTGGCGTTCTCCTTCCTGCGCGAGTTCGGCGTGCTGCTCACCGCGATTCTCATGGCCGGGCGCACCGCCAGCGCCTTCACCGCGCAGATAGGCTCGATGAAAGCCAACGAGGAGATCGACGCCATCCGCACCCTGGGCCTGAGCCCCGTCGAGCTGCTGGTGCTGCCGCGGGTGTTCGCCATGCTCATCGCCCTGCCGATCCTGACCTTCATCGCCATGCTCAGCGGCATGCTCGGCGGCGCGCTGGTCTGTGCACTGAGCCTGGACATCTCGCCGACCATGTACCTGTCGATCCTGCAGGACAGCGACCTGCTGCAGCACTTCCTCGTTGGCCTGCTCAAGGCACCGATCTTCGCTTTCCTGATCGCCCTGATCGGCTGTCTGGAAGGCTTCAAGGTCAGCGGCAGTGCACAATCGGTGGGCGAGCACACCACCTCGGCGGTGGTACAGTCGATCTTCGTGGTGATCCTGCTCGACGCCCTGGCGGCGCTGTTCCTGATGGAGATGGGCTGGTGAGCCAGGAGACCATCATCGAGGTACGCGACCTGTGCAACCAGTTCGGCGCACAGGTGGTGCATCAGCATCTGGACTTCGACCTGTATCGCGGCGAGATACTCGGTGTGGTCGGCGGCTCGGGGACCGGCAAGTCGGTGCTGCTGCGCAGCATCGTCGGCCTGCGCCAACCGAATGCCGGCACCGTGCGGGTGTTCGGCGAAGAACTGCTGAGCCTGTCGGCCGAGCGGCGCTCGCAGCTGGAGCGGCGCTTCGGCGTGCTCTACCAGCGCGGCGCGCTGTTCTCCTCGCTGACCGTCAGCGAGAACATCGCCCTGCCGCTGATCGAACACGCCGGTCTGTCGCGCGCGGCAGCCGAACGCCTGGCCAGGGTCAAGATCGCCCTGGCAGGCCTGCCGCAGGACGCCGCCGACAAATACCCCAGCTCGCTGTCCGGCGGCATGGTCAAGCGCGCCGCCCTGGCCCGCGCCCTGGCGCTGGACCCGGACATCCTGTTTCTCGACGAACCCACCGCCGGCCTCGACCCGATTGGCGCGGCGGCCTTCGACCAGTTGATCCGCACCCTCAGCGACAGCCTGGGTCTGAGTGTATTTCTGGTCACTCACGACCTGGACACGCTCTACAGCATCTGCGACCGGGTCGCGGTGCTGGCACAGAAGAAGGTGCTGGTGGCCGACCGCCTGGACGTGGTGGCCGCCACCGACGACGCCTGGATTCAGGAATATTTTCACGGCCCGCGCGGACGCGCGGCTGCACAGGCCGCCACCGCGGCAGGGAGTCAATGAATGGAACCCAGAGCCCATCACGTGCTGATCGGCCTGTTCACCGTGCTCACGGTGGGCGCCGCGCTGCTGTTCGCCCTGTGGCTGAACAAGGCCGGTGCTGATCGCGCCTTCACCGATTACGAGGTGATCTTCAACGAGGCGGTCAGCGGCCTGTCGCAAGGCAGCGCCGTGCAGTACAGCGGGATCAAGGTCGGTGACGTGATCAGCCTCGGCCTCGACCCGGACGACCCACGCACGGTGCGCGCGCGCATCCGCATCGTCGGCCATACACCGATCAAGCAGGATACCCGCGCGCGCCTATCGATCACCGGCATCACCGGCCTGGCCGTGATCCAGCTGTACAGCGGCAGCCCGGAAAGCCCGCCGCTGGAGGGCAAGGATGGCCAGCCAGGCATCATCATCGCCGACCGTTCGCCACTGTCCCGACTGATGGCCAATGGCGAGGACCTGGTGGTCAATATCACCCGCCTGCTCAACCGCGCCAACCGCATGCTTTCGCGCGAGAATGCCGAGCGCGTCTCGCGCACCCTGGAGAATCTGGAGCAGGCCACCGCCGGCCTGGCCGAGCAACGCGGCGAGCTGAGCGAAGCCCTGCGACAGGCCGGCGCCGCCACCCGCGAGGCGGCCGAACTGATGCGCACCGCCAACCGTCTGCTCGACGGCCAGGGCAGTCAGGCGCTGGACAATGCCGAGCGTCTGATGGCCTCACTGGAACGCAGCAGCCGCAGCATCGAGCAGTTGCTGGAAAGCAATCGCAGTGCGCTGGACAGCGGCATGCAGGGCCTCGGCGAGCTGGGCCCGGCGATTGGCGAATTGCGCGATACCCTCGGCGCCCTGCGCAGCTTCTCCCGCCGCTTGGAGCAGGACCCCACCGGCTACCTGCTGCGCAACGACAGCATCAAGGAGTTCCAACCATGAAGCGTCTGTCCCTGCTGCTGGCCGCTGGCCTGCTCAGCGCCTGCTCGATCCTGCCGCAGAGCGAACCATTGGATATCTACCTGCTGCCAGGCGCCGCGCTGCCGGCGCAAACTCAGCACGTCGACTGGTCGTTGCGGGTCAACAGCCCGGTCAGCAACCAGCTGCTCGACGGCACGCGCATCGTCGTGCTGCCTGAGCCAGGGCGGGTCAACACCTACCAGGGCGTACGCTGGAGCGAACGCACGCCGCAGCTGCTGCGTGGCCGCCTGCTGGACGCCTTTCACGACGACGGTCGAGTTCAGGCATTGAGCAACGAAGAGCAGCGCCTGCAAGCCGACCTGGAGCTGGTCAGCGACCTGCGCAGCTTTCACAGCCAGTATCGTGACGGCCGCCCCGAGGCGCTGATCCAGCTCGACGTACGCCTGGTCGATACCCGTGATCAGCGCATCCTCGCCAGCCGCCGCTTCAGCGTCAGCCAGTCGGCGAGCGATACGTCGATTGCTGCAGTAGTGAAAGCCTTCGGCCAGGCTGGCGATCGCTTGTCCCGCGAGCTGGTGGACTGGACGCTGGCCGAAGGGCAACGCGCTAACCCGTAGGGTGCGCCGCGCGCACCGAATCCCGAGCGCCGATGGTGCACACAAGCTGGCCAGGTAGCCCGGATGCAATCCGGGGCATCGCGACCCGTATTCCCCGGATTGCATCCGGGCTATGGGACTTACCTTTGTAGGAGCGAGCTCTGCTCGCGAAGCCCTTTGCCGCAGCAATATTCGCGAGCAGAGCTCGCTCCTACAAGCCCGTCAACCACTCACGCACCTCGGCGTAGGGGTACTCTTCCAACGCAGCGAAGCCAGCCAACTGACGCGCTTTGAGCTTGGTCAACAAGGGCGTGGTCACGCCGCAGAGAAAGCGCGTCAGGCACTCGTGGCTCGGCGCGTGTCCAGCGTACTGCAGGTGTTTCTCGACGAAGGCGGCGCACAGCGCCTGGGCATCGCGACCGTTCAATGACGGCAGCTCGGGCGGTGGCAGCAAGCTGGCTACGCGGCCCTGACACACAGAACAATGCCCGCAGCGCTCGGGCGCCTGTTCGTCACCAAAGTACAGTGCCAGGCGCCGACTCAGGCACTCGCTGCTCTCGAACAAACCGAGCATGGCCTGGATACGGGCGATTTCGCTAGCCTCGTGGGCGCGGAAGTGCACGTGCAGATCGGCCGCCAATGCTTCGACCTCGAAGTCGCCATCGAGCACGGCGTAGACCTCGGTCATCTGCTTGCTTTCCAGCTCCAGCCAGCCCTTTTCCTGGAAGTAGTCCAGTGCCTTGACCACCCGCGCGCGCTCGGCGCCATGGTCGCGATACAGCAGGTCGAAATCCAGTGTGCTCCAGGTGCGGGCGCGGCGCGAACTGGCCAGAATGGCCTCGACGAACTGGCGCCGCTCGCCCTCGAACTGCGCCAGCAAGGCTTCGTCTTCCAGCAGCAGCTTGAAGCGATACTCGGCGAAGTAGGCGTAGCGCGGCGCGATGATGCCGCGCAGCTCCAGCTGCACCAGCAGGGTCTTGAGCGGCAGCGCGCGGATATTGCTCAGCTCCGACAACTGGCCCAGCATCAGCTCCCATTGCCCGCCCGTGCCGACCGCCCGCAGATCGTCGAGCACGGCACGAATCCCGCCGAGCTCCGGCGTATCGCCATAGACGAAGTTTTCCAACACGCTGAGGCCGTCGCGGCTGGCCAGCACCAGGCAGTCCGAAGCATGACCATCACGACCGGCGCGACCGATTTCCTGGCTGTAGTTTTCCACCGACTTGGGCAGATCAAAGTGCACCACGTTGCGGATATCGCGTTTGTCGATGCCCATGCCGAAGGCGATGGTGGCGACGATGCATTCCAGCTCACCGGCCATGAAGCGCCGCTGGATCGACTCGCGCGTCTCATGCGCCATACCAGCGTGGTAGGCGCTGCCCGCCAGACCGTCTCGCGCCAGGCGCTCGGCGACCTGCTCGGCGGTTTTCTGCTGGGTGACGTAGACGATGCTCGCCTGGCCGCGCCGCGGCGCCAGCCATTACTGCAGGCGCTGTAGCTTGGCGCCACCGGGCACCGGCTCGACCAGCAGATTGAGGTTGGGCCGGTAGAAGCCAGTGGTGACCACGTCCGCCTCGGCGATGGCGAATTTTTCGCGCATGTCGGCAATCACCTTGGGCGTCGCCGTGGCAGTCAGCAGCAGCACCTGGCCGATGCCGAACTGACGCTGGTAGTCGGGCAGCTTGAGGTAATCCGGGCGGAAGTTGTGGCCCCACTCGGAAATGCAGTGCGCCTCGTCGACCACCAACAGCGAGATCGGCACCTGGGCGATAAAATTGCGAAAGCGCTCGTTCTTCAGGCGCTCCACCGAGATCATCAGGATCTTCAGCTCGCCGCTGCGCGCGCGATTCATCACCTCGGCAGCCTGTTCGCGGCTCTGCGCCGAATCGATGCTCGCCGCCGCAATGCCGTGGGCATGCAGGAAGGCCAGCTGGTCCTGCATCAGCGCCAGCAGCGGCGAGATGACCAGGGTCAGGTGCGGCAGGTGCAGGGCCGGTAACTGGTAGCACAACGACTTGCCCGAACCGGTGGGAAAGATCGCCGCCGCCGAGCGACCGGCGAGTACGGCGCTGATCACCGCTTCCTGACCGGGACGCAGCTTATCGAAACCGAAGACACGTTTGAGGGTAGACATGCGCCGTCACTCCATTGACCGCTGAATGGTCCCTGACCATAACGCGGTTAGGTAGGGTGCGTCATGCGCAGCGACGTATTGCAGTGCGCAGGGCGGGCTCAGGAGCGCCAGCGAACAGCCCGCCGCCATGCCAGGCTCGGCCTCGCAACCTGCACCTAGCGCAGCAATGGCGTACTGCCTTCGGCGAGTACGCCCTACTCCGCTGTGTGCATCCTCGTAGGGCGGGTGAAAACCGCCACGCTGGCCACGGCGGGTTTCACCCGCCCTACGCTGTACGCAGCCTCCAACAACGACAAAGCCGCCCGAAGGCGGCTTTGTCAGAGAGCACGGGTCAGCTTACAGCTGCGGGCCGGCGTTCTTGATCGCTTCGCTGACATCGAACTTCTGGAAGTTGTCGATGAACAGCTTGGCCAGGCCCTTGGCGGCTTCGTCGTAGGCGTTCTTGTCTGCCCAGGTGTTGCGCGGGTTGAGCAGGTTGGTTTCGACGCCCGGCACCGACTTCGGCACATCCAGGTTGATGATCGGCAGGTGCTCGGTCTCGGCACCGATCAGCGCACCGCTCTGGATGGCGGCAATCACACCACGGGTAGTGGGGATGTTGAAACGCTTGCCGACGCCATAGCCACCGCCAGTCCAGCCGGTGTTGACCAGGTAGACCTTGGAGCCGAAAGCGTTGATGCGCTTGATCAGCAGCTCGGCGTATACGCCGGCCGGACGCGGGAAGAACGGCGCGCCGAAGCAGGTGGAGAAGGTCGACTTGATGCCGCCGCCCGAACCCATTTCGGTGGAACCGACCAGCGCGGTGTAGCCGGACAGGAAGTGGTAGGCCGCCTGCTCGTTGTTGAGGATCGACACCGGCGGCAGTACACCAGTCAGGTCGCAGGTCAGGAAGATCACGGCATTCGGCTCGCCGCCCAGATTCTTCTCGCTGCGCTTCTCGACGTACTCCAGCGGGTAGGCCGCACGGCTGTTCTGGGTCAGGCTGTCGTCGGCGTAGTCCGGCACGCGGTTTTCGTCGAGCACGACGTTTTCCAGCACGGTGCCGAACTGGATGGCTTTCCAGATCACCGGCTCGTTCTTCTCGGACAGGTCGATGCACTTGGCGTAGCAACCGCCTTCGACGTTGAACACCACGCCCTCGCCCCAACCGTGCTCGTCGTCACCGATCAGGTAACGCGACTCATCGGCGGACAGGGTGGTCTTGCCGGTGCCGGACAGACCGAAGAACAGGGTGACGTCGCCTTCTTCGCCAATGTTGGCGGCGCAGTGCATCGGCAGCACGTCTTTTTCCGGCAGCAGGAAGTTCTGCACGGAGAACATGGCTTTCTTCATTTCACCGGCGTAACGCATGCCGGCGATCAGCACTTTCTTGGCGGCGAAGTTGATGATCACACAGCCATCGGAGTTGGTGCCGTCACGCTCAGGCACGCACTCGAAGTTGGCGACGTTGAGGATCTGCCACTCGGCCTTGCCGGCCTGGTTGTAGGTGGTCGGGTTGATGAACAGCTGACGGCCGAACAGGTTCTGCCAGGCGGTCGCGGTGGTCATCTTGACCGGCAGGTAGTGCTCTTCGGCAGAACCTACGTGCACGTGGGAGACGAAGTGCTCCTGGGCGTTGTTGAACGCCGCGACACGATCCCACAGGGCGTCGAACTTGTCGGCCGGGAACGGACGGTTGATGGCGCCCCAGGCGATCTGCGCCTCGGTGCTCGGCTCCTGAACGATGAAGCGGTCTGCCGGCGAGCGGCCAGTGCGATGACCAGTACGTACGACCAGCGCGCCGTTGGCGGCCAGTTCCCCTTCACCACGGCGAATGGCTTCTTCGACCAGTTGCGCGGCGCTGATGTCGGTGTACACGGCGTTGTTGGCTTGCGTCATGAGGGTCCCCGTCGGCCGCTGGCCGAGTCTTCCGAACGTTGTGTAGTACAGGGGCAACTGCACTACACGGTAAAAAAGTCGCGGGAGTATGCCAGAAAAGCGAACTGCTTGGCAGCCTCCGATCTGATAGAGAACGCCTATCGTTTCGAAAAGTTCATCAATGGCGCGTCTGCGACGGCGCTTCGCTACCGGCACCGGCGAACAACTGGGCGATGTCGGCTGCGTCGAAGGCATAGCGCTCGTTGCAGAACTGGCAATCGATCACCACGCTGCCACCCTGCTCGGCCAACAGCAGTTCGGCATCGGCCTGGCCGAGACTGGCCAGAGCGCTGGCAGAACGCTCACGCGAGCAGCTGCAGCGGAACTGCAGTGGCTGCTCATCGAACAGACGCACATTCTCTTCGTGGTAGAGACGATGCAGCAGGGTGGGGTTGTCCAGACCGAGCAGCTCTTCGGCGCTCAGGGTATTGGCCAGGGTCAGCACGTGGTTCCAGCTCTCGACGCGCTCTTCCGGCTCGATCTGGTGGTGCGGCGGCAGCTGTTGCAGCAGCAGACCGCGAGCACGCTGGCCGTCGGCCTTGAGCCAGAAGCGGGTCGGCAGTTGCTCGGAGCTGGCGAAATAGTTGGACAGGCACTCGGCCAGGTCGACGCCTTCAAGGTCGACGATGCCCTGGTAGCGCTGGCCACGGGTCGGATCGATGGTGATGGCCAGCACACCATTGGGCATCAGGCTTTGCAGATCGGCATCGGCGCCGATCTGCTCGGCTTCATAGCGGGCGATACCGCGCAGCTCACGGGCGCTGGAGCATTCCACCATCAGCAGCGACAGCGGGCCTTCCGAACGCGCCTGCAGCACCAGCAGACCATCGAACTTGAGGGTACCGACCAGCAGGGCGGCGGCGGCCATCATCTCGCCGAGCAGTTGCGCCACTGGCTGCGGGTAGGCGTGCTTGGCCAGCACATGAGCGTAACTTTCGCGCAACGCGACCATTTCGCCCCGCACGTCGGTGTCGTCGAAGAGAAAGCGTTGACTGAAGTCGTACATGGCGGCTGGCCCAGGGTCTGTAAAAGGCTGGCGATTTTATGCACAAACGCCATCACAACCAAGGCCCGACCGTCATGTGCACCTGCTCACACAGCAAGAGCCAGCCCCTGAACTGTGGCTGAACGACCGCACTGCTGCCCTTGTACTGCCGCCAGCACTACCTATCATCCGCGCGCCTTGGGTAAGGCTTGTCACATATTTGCAGAGGGATCTTCCATGTCGAGCACGTTCATCAATCGTCACTGGCAGCCACGCGCCATGCTGGTCTGCCATGTCGCCGCCATCGTGCTGCTCGTCAGTTGGCTGTGGCTGCCCACTCGCGAGTTGTGGGACGCCTTCGACCTGTGGCTGTTCAAGCTGCTCAACGATCCAGTACATGCGGGCGGTCTGTGGGCACACGTCTGGGCCATCGGCAGCATGCGCCCAGTGGATGCGGGTGTCGGTGTGGTGATGCTGGCGGTGATGCTCAAGGCCGATCTGATTTTCACCGGTGCCCAGGTGCGTCGGGCGCTGTTCGCCTTTCTCATCGCGCTGACAGTCATGCTGCTGATGCGCGTGCTGTTCGCCGACCTGGTCGAATACATGGGCTGGCAGCACGCCAGTCCATCGCTGGTGGTGGAAGGCAGCGCGCGCCTGACGGAAATGTTCCCGGCCTGGGAAGAGCGCTGGGACCTGAAGGACAGCGCCAGCCGCAGCTTCCCCGGTGACCACGCCTCGGTGCTGCTGATCTGGGCCTACTTCATGACGTTCTTCGCCCGCAGCTGGCGCCTGCTGCTGGTCTGGGCGATTGCCGCGATCGGCATACTGCCGCGCCTGGTGGCCGGTGCCCACTGGGGGGCGGATGCCTTCGTCGGCGGCGTATTCCTCAGCCTGCTGGCCCTGGCCTGGAGCTGCTACACCCCACTGGGTTATCGCGCCAGCGAATGGCTGGAGAAGATCACATTGCCAATTACCTCGCGCCTGGCCAAGCTGCCGCTGCTGGGCCGCATGAGCATCATCAGCGGGCGCTGAACCGGGCTACAAACAACGCGACTCGCTCCTACAGGCTTGCGCCTAATCCTCATCCGCCCAGGGGTGGCGCAGGCCACCTTCCTGCTGTTCGTTGAACTGATGGATCTGCCGGCGCTGCTTCTTGCTCGGCCGACCATCGGTCTGCATACCCACGGCGCCAGCCTTGCGCATCGCCGCAGCCTGCTCGCGGCGAGCGATACTTTCTTCCGTCTCGCGGTACAGCAGTTGTGCCTCGGGCGCGCCGCGACGGACGCTGGATAGCGCCAGCACGACCACGGTGCGTTCATCGAAACCGGTGCGCAGCACGTATTCGTCGCCGATCTTCGGTTCCTTGCCCGGCTTGCAGCGCTCGCCACGATGATGGACCTTGCCACCTTCTATAGCCGCCTTGCACAGGGCACGTGTCTTGAAGAAGCGTGCCGCCCACAGCCATTTGTCCAGGCGGATCTTGTCGTCGTCTTTTTCGCTCATCTCACTCTCTGAAGGGTTCAGGTATTCGCACGCACGGCAGATGCAGTTGTCACACGACACAACTAGAATGCGCGAAATCATAGGCTTTGTCGGCCGCAGGGGACACTCTCACCTTGAAGACTTTCGACCAGCTCAGCGTGATCGGCCTGCGTGAGTGGATCAATCTGCCAGAGCTCGGCATCATCGGCCTGCGTGCCAAGATCGACACCGGCGCCAGCACCTCGAGCCTGCACGCCAGCGATATCCAGCCGTTCCAGAAGGACGGCGAGGACTGGGTGCGTTTCACCGCCTACCTCGGCACCCAGGTGCAACGCCGTCATCGCTGCGAAGCGCAGATGGTCTCGGTCAAACGCATCAAGAGCTCCAACGGCCAGGCGCAGAGCCGCTACGTGATCCGCACGCACCTGGCCCTCGGCGATCGTCTGTGGCCGGTGGAGTTCACCCTGGCCTGTCGCAAGACCATGCGTTATCGCGTACTACTCGGCTCCAAGGCGCTGATCACCGGCCAACTGGTGGTCAATCCGGCACTCAGCTACGTGCAGGACAAACCCTCACTCTCCTCGTCCCTTCCAGGTGCCCAATGAAGATCGCCGTGCTGTCGCGCAATCCGCGTCTGTATTCCACCCGCCGCCTGGTGGAGGCCGGTCAACAGCGGGGCCATGAGATGCAGGTGATCGACACCCTTCGCGCCTACATGAACATCGCCAGTCACAAGCCGCAGATCCACTTTCGCGGCCAGGCGCTGGAAGGCTTCGATGCGGTGATTCCGCGCATCGGCGCCTCGGTGACCTTCTATGGCTGCGCGGTGTTGCGCCAGTTCGAGATGATGGGCGTCTACCCGCTCAACGAGTCGGTGGCCATCAGCCGCTCGCGCGACAAGCTGCGCGCCTTGCAACTGTTGTCGCGCAAGGGCATCGGCCTGCCGGTGACCGGCTTCGCCCACTCCCCGGACGACATTCCCGACCTGATCCAGATGGTTGGCGGTGCACCGCTGGTGATCAAGGTGCTGGAAGGCACCCAGGGCATGGGCGTGGTACTGGCCGAAACGCACAAGGCGGCCGAGTCGGTGATCGAGGCCTTCCTCGGCCTCAAGCAGGACATCATGGTCCAGGAATACATCCAGGAAGCCGGTGGCGCCGACATTCGCTGCTTCGTGGTCGGCGACAAGGTGATCGCGGCGATGAAGCGCCAGGCCAAGGCTGGCGAGTTCCGCTCCAACCTGCATCGCGGCGGCAGCGCCAGCCTGATCAAGATCACCCCGGAAGAGCGCATGACCGCCGTCCGTGCAGCCCGCGTGATGGGCCTGAACGTCGCCGGGGTAGACATTCTGCGTTCCAACCACGGTCCGCTGGTGATGGAAGTGAACTCCTCGCCCGGCCTGGAAGGCATCGAGACCACCACCGGCAAGGACGTCGCCGGGATGATCATCCAGTACCTGGAAAAGAACGCCGAACCCGGCCAGACCCGCACCAAGGGTCGCGGATGAGCCCAGTGTTCGACGGTCGCCTGGCGCTGATCGCGCCGGCCTCAGCCATCGCCGAAGACGTGCTCGAGGCGACCCTGGCGCAGCTCGACGTGCTGGGTATCCGCTACCACCTGGGCAGGCACGTGCGCGCCCGCCATCGCTACCTGGCCGGCACGCCGGAGCAACGCCTGGAAGACCTGCACCAGGCCTTCACCCTGCCGGATATCAGCGCCGCCTGGTGCCTGCGTGGCGGCTATGGCTGCGCTCAGTTGGTGGCGGATATCGACTGGGCGCTGCTGCGCCAGGCCAGCCCGCGCCCGCTGATCGGCTTCTCCGATCTGTCGATTCTGCTCGAAGCCTTTGCGCAGCACGGGCTGCCAGCCATTCATGGGCCGGTGGCCACGGCGCTCGGCCATCAGGTGCTGTCGGCGCCCGGCGGCCAGCGTGAGCGCCTGGCCTCGATGCAGGCGCTGTGGAGTCTGCTCAAGGGCCAGCACCGGCAACTGCCACTGCGGCATATCAGCGGCCCGCAACATGTCATCGAGGGCACCTTGCAGGGCGGCAACCTGACGGCCCTGGCCGGCGTCTGCGGCACCCATGCCGAGATGCGTCTGGCCGAGGATTCGATCCTGATTCTGGAGGACGTCGGCGAGCCCTACTACCGCCTGGAGCGCAGTCTCTGGCAACTGCTGCACAGCTTCGCCGGCAAGCGCCCGCGTGCGGTGTGCCTGGGCAGTTTCACCGACTGCCCGCGACGCGGCGTGCATCACAGCCTGGAACAGATCATTGCCGAATACCTGGCGCCGCTGGGCGTGCCGCTGTATGGCGACCTGCCGAGCGGGCATGGCGAGAGCAACTTTCCCTGGCCCTACGGTCAGCAGGCGCGACTGAGCGCTAGCAGCCTGAACTGGTAGGCCACCTCAGCGCTGACGCGACTGCATCCAGGCGAGAAACTCGGCCTCGACCATCGGTTTGCCGAACAGATAACCCTGCCCGAGGGCACAATCCTGCTCACGCAGCAGCGCCAGCTGGCTGTCGTGTTCGATACCTTCGGCCACGCACTCCAGGCCCAAGTTGCGCGCGATCATCAGGATGGTCTGCACCAGCATGCGCCCACTCGCTTCGCCGTCGAGATCGGCGACGAAGCTGCGGTCGATCTTAAGCCGGTCCAGCGGCAGACGCTTGAGGTAGGTGAGCGACGAGTAGCCGGTACCGAAGTCATCGATGGCGAAGCGCACGCCCTGCGCCTTGAGCTGCTGCATGTTGCCGATGCAGCGCTCGACATCTTCGAGTAGCACGCCCTCGGTGATTTCCAGCTCCAGGGACTGGGCCGGCACGGCGTGATCACGCAGGCACTGCTCGACACGCTCCACGCAGCCCGCCTGACGCAGCTCACGCGGGCTGAGATTGACCGCCAGCACCAGCCGCGGCCATTGCGCCTGCCAGCGCGCCAGCGCCGCACAAGCCTGCTCCAGCACCCACTGGCCAATGTCCTGGATCAGCCCGGTTTCCTCGGCCAGGGGGATGAACTGATCCGGACCGATCTCACCACGCTCGGGGTGCATCCAGCGCAGCAACACCTCGGCGCCCGCCACGCTGTTGTCAGCCAGCATCAGCTGCGGCTGGAACACCAGCTGCAGTTGCTGACGCGCGATGGCCTGGCGCAGCTCGCTCTGCAACTGCAGGCGTTGGTCGATGGCAACCTGCATCTCCGGGGCGAAGAAATGCAGGGCGTTGCGCCCGGCATGCTTGGCCCGGTACATGGCGGTATCGGCCTGCTTGAGAATGTCCGAGGCCTGCTGCAGGCCCAACGGGTGCAGGGCGATGCCGATACTGGCGCTGATCGCCAGCTCATGGCCGTCGATCAGGCAACTGCCATGCAGGCCGCGCAGCAATTTCTCACCCACTGCTGCGGCCTGCTCGGCAACCGCCTGCGGCTCATGGCCCAGCGCTTCGAGCAGCACCACGAACTCGTCACCGCCGAGACGCGCCAGGGTGTCTTCAGTGCGCAGCTCACGAGCCAGGCGTGTGGTCACCTCGACCAGCAGGGCATCGCCAACCAGATGACCCAGGCTGTCGTTGACCGTCTTGAAGTGATCCAGATCGATGAACAGCAGCGCGCCCAGGCTGCCCTCACGATTCTCGCGATCCATGGCGTGCTGCAGGCGATCGAGCAGCAGGCGGCGATTGGGTAGGCCGGTGAGTTCGTCGCTGTAGGCCAGGCGCTCGATCTCGCGCTGGTAGCGCTGACGTTCGGAGATATCGGTGATGCTGGCGCGAATCAGCAGGTTCTCCCCCGGCATGCGCACCAGGCGCACCTCGCAGGGCAACTGGCGACCGCCGCTGTCGCGATGGCTCCATTCGAACACCGGCGCACCACCGGCAATGGCACGGCGCAGAAAGGCCTTGCCTGCGCGGGAGGACAGCCGACCATCGGCCTGACGCAGCGGGCTGATGCTCTGAATCGATTTGCCGAGCAGCTCATCGCGGCGATAGCGAAACAGACCCAGGGCGTTCTCGTTGCACTCGACGATGCCGCCCTCCGGGTCGAACAGCAAGATCGCCTCGGGCGCGTGCTCGACCAGCGTTCGATAGCGCGCCTCGGCCTCGCGCCGGGCACTGATGTCCTCGACCAGCAGCAGGAACAGCGTCTGCCGGCCACCACCGCCGCGCACGGCGCGCAGACTGACACGGGTGAAGACCACCAAGCCATCGGCACGCAGAAAGCGCTTGTCCATCTCGAAGCCATCGCTGCTACCCAGCAGTACCTGCTCCACATGGGCCTGCTCGATCGGCAGATCGTCCGGGTGCGACAACTGCTGCCAACTGCTGGCGAGCAATGCGTCGCGACTGCGGCCGAGGATGCTGCACAGCTTCTGGTTGACCTCCTCCCAGCCAAAACTCTGGGTGGTCAGTGCCATGCCGATCAGCGGGGCCTCGAAGAACAGGCGCAGCCGCTCGTCACGCTCGCGCAGTTGCGACTCGGTGCGTTTGCGCTCGCTGATGTCCTGCACCACGCCATAGATGCGCACCAGGCTGCCATCGTTATCGCGCTCGGCCATGCCGCGTAGGCGCACCAGGCGTCCGCCCAGGCGCGCGGCCAGGCGCACCTCGATATCCAGGTCATCCATCCCGCTCAAGGCTGCCTGCAGGGTCTGCATGATCAGCGCCTGACTCGGCGTGTCGTAGTAGTCCAGCACCTGCTGCAGATCGGGTGGCCCCTGCTGGATGTCGCGGTCGACGATGCGGTAGCAGCCATCACTCCAGAACATGCCGTAGTCGCTGATCTCCAGCACCCAGCCACCCAGGTTGGCGATGTCTTCGGTCTGGCTGAACAGATGGCTCTGACGCAGTAATTGCGCGCGCTGCAGTTCGACCTTGGCCGCCAGTTCGACACGCTCGGTGACATCATGCTGCAGCCCGACGAAATGGCTGATGCCCTCCCCGTCGCGCATCGGCGCCAACACCACCTCGTTCCAGAACGGCTTGCCGTCCTTGCGATAGTTGCGCACCACCGCGTGGCCACTGCGCCCTTCTCGCAGGGCACGGCGCAATGGTTGCAGCTCCAGCTGGGCGCGATCCTGGCCGAGCAGGAAACGGCAGTTGCGCCCCAGCGCCTCCTCGGCGCTGTAGCCGGTTATCTGGCTGAATGCGGCATTGCAGTACACCAATGGCGTATCGGCCTGGCGCGCATCGGCAATGGTCACGCCCAGCGGGCTGGCCTCCATCGCCAGGTTGGCACGAGCCAGTTGCTGCTGCATCTGCGCGCTGCGCGCCAGCGCCTGACGCAGATCGCTAAGCGCACGGCCCACCAGCAAGGTGGCGCCCATCAGCAGCATGACGACGAAATGCAACTGGCTACGCTGCAGATCCAGCTCGCCGAAGCTCGGACTGCCGCGCAGCTGCGGTAGCGGCAGGGTCGCGGCGTACACCAGCAACACGCCATACAGAGCACCAGCGAAGGCGTGCCTCAGCGCCAGTACCAGCATGCTCAGGCCAAGCAGCGGCAGGGCGAGTTGAGACGGCAGGCTGGCGCTCAGCAACATCAGCACCAGAAATACACCTGTCGCCAACAGCCAACCACCTGGCGAGCGGCTGATGCTCAGCGTCGGCGCGCTATCTACCAGCAGCTCGCGGGTCCAGCCGCGCGCCCGCAGCAGCGGGGTGCCGTACGCCAGCAAAGGCGCCGTCAGGGCGAGCATATTGATGGTGTCGCTCAACCAGATTGACAGGCTGTCCTGCGCCCACTGCTCGCTGGCCTGAAAACCGGTCAGCCAGAGGTTGCTCTGCAAGCCGAGCGCCACCAAGGCGCTCGGCATCAACACAGCGAAGGCAAAAAATCTCAGCAGATCGCTCAAACGTCCCAGCGCAGGATCGAAAGGCTGACGCCGCAACAGCCACCAGCCCAGGGCAACGGCGGCGGTTTCCGGCAGGGCATAGAGCGGCGCCCACTTCCAGGGCAGGCCCCAGAGCGGCACGCTGACCAGGGCATTGAGGTACAACGCAGGCAGCACCCGCGGCCCCCACCACAGACACAGGGCAAGGCCGAGCACCAAGGGCAGGTAACACAATGCCACCCCGTCATTCAGACGGGTCGCCAGGGAAATCCAGGTTGCCAGATGGAAAATCGGCAGCGGCAGCCACCAGGTCCAGTTGGGCAAGCGGTCGGGGAAGGCGGAAGGCATGCAGGCCTCGAGTTGATGCGCTGGCACAGCATAGCCCAGCGCCAGAGCGCTTGGCAGCATATTGCCAGCACCCTGACCGTCGCCAGGACGGTCGGTCGTCAGCTACACCGCGTCGCGCGGCAACAGCAGGCCGAGCGGCAGGCGCACCCGCGCCTCGAGGCCGCCGCCGGAGCGGTTGCGCAACTCGACGCTGCCACCATGCAGTGCCGCGATGCGCTTGACGATGGCCAGACCAAGGCCGGTGCCGCGCCCGCCGCGCGCCCGATCACCGCGAATGAAGGGGTTGAAGATGCTGTCCAGCTCGGCCGGATCGATACCGTTGCCACGGTCCAGCACGCTCAGCACCACATAAGGTGCGTTGTAGTCGCCGGCCAGGCTGGCGACCACCTCGACGGCATCACCACCGCCGTGATTGAGGGCGTTCTCCACCAGATTGGTGAGCAGACGCTTGGTCGACACCCGGCGCAGCGGGAAAGGCGGGATCGGCTCGAGGCACAGGCGCACGCGCTCGCCGTTCTGGTTATAGGGCGCCAGGGTTTCGCGCACCAGTTCGGAGAAGTCCAGTTCCTCCACCGGCTCGTCGCGCCCGTCACGGATGAAGGCGAGGAACTGATCGAGGATGGCGTCCATGTCCTCGATATCGCGCACCATGTCCTCGGTCAGTTCGGAATCGTTGTCCATGAATTCCAGGGCCAGGCGCAGGCGCGTCAGCGGCGTGCGCAGATCATGAGAAACACCGGCCAGCATCAATTCACGTTCGCGCCCGGCCTGTTCGACGTCCTCGGCCATCTGGTTGAAGGCGCGGTACACCTCGGTCATCTCGCTTGGCGTATCGCCCACCGGCAGGCGCACGCTGCGCCCCTGACCAAGCTGGCGAGCGGCATAGACCAGGCGCTTGAGCGGCGCGTTGAGCTGGCGCACGAAGATCCAGGCCGCGGCCGTGGACAGCAGGCCGATGCCGAGGAACCAGCCGAGCACGCTCCAGATGCGCTGGCCACGCAGCGGATGCGGATACATCGGCACCCGCACCCAGCCATCGCCGAGACTCGGCGCCCGCACCCACAGCGCTGGCGGCGTGGTCGCACGCACGCGGGTTTCGGTATCGGGGCCGAGCTCGGTTTGCATCTGCCGCTGGAAGATCTCGCTGTAGGGCCAGTGCTGCTCACTGGCCGGTACCTTGTCCCGCGGGATGCGCTTGAGCCCGGCGGCCTGGGCGATATGGTCGCGATCATCGGGATTGGCTGCCCAGTAGGCACGCAAGGTCAGCGCTGCACCGTGGCTGTACTGGCGGTCGACCAGCACGTCCTCGTTCATCATCAGGTACACCAGGGTCAGTGCCTTGGAGAACAGCACGACCACGAGCACCAGCCAGAGGGTGCGGGCGAAGAAGCTTTGCGGGAACCAGTAGGGGGCTTTCATCAATACACAACCGTAGGAGCGAGCACAGCTCGCGAATCGAAACAACGTTTTCGCGAGCAGCGCCCGCTCCTACATGTCACTTGTTGCCGTCGGGCACGAACACGTAGCCCACCCCCCAGACAGTCTGGATATAGCGCGGCTTGGACGGATCCGGTTCGATCAGGCGACGCAGGCGGCTGATCTGCACGTCGATGGAGCGCTCCAACGCGTCCCACTCACGGCCACGGGCCAGGTTCATCAGCTTGTCGCGGGTCAGCGGCTCGCGCGCATGTTGCACCAGCGCCTTGAGCACGGCGAACTCGCCGGTGGTGAGCATGTGCACCTGCTCACCCTTCTTCAGCTCGCGGGTGGCCAGGGACAATTCATACTCGCCGAAGCTGACGCTCTCGTCTTCGCTGCCCGGCGCACCCGGCACCACTGGCGCCTGACGGCGCAGCACCGCCTTGATCCGCGCCAGCAACTCACGCGGGTTGAAGGGTTTGGCCAGGTAGTCGTCAGCACCCAGCTCCAGGCCCTGGATACGACTGGACTCATCGCCCTTGGCGGTGAGCATGATGATCGGCATCTGGTTGCCGGCTTCACGCAAGCGGCGGCAAGCAGAGAGACCGTCTTCACCCGGCAACATCAGGTCCAATACCACCAGATTGAACAGTTCGCGCGCCAGCAGACGATCCATCTGCTCGACGTTTTCCACTGCGCGAACCCGATAGCCCTGCTCATCGAAGAAGCGCTCGAGCAAGCGGCGCAGACGGGCGTCGTCATCGACGATGAGGATCTTCTCGCCTTCGGCGACAGGGGCAGCGGACTGGGTCATGGCGTCTCCTTGGACAGCCGTACTGAGGACGGCAAGTGGCGGCATTATCGCTCAGGCGCATGGGTGGGCGCTTTAGCCATTGTTAGCAGATTTTTCCCCAACGGTTCGCAGCTCTCGCGAATGCGGTGTTTATAATGCGCCGCTTTCGTGTCTGGCCAGCATCTTTGCGGCCGCCCTGTCGCTTCAGTGGGTAGTTTTTATATGGACAGCATCAACAACCGCATCGCCGATGAACTGGGCGTGCGCCCGCAACAGGTTGCCGCCGCCGTGGCCCTGCTCGATGAAGGCTCCACCGTGCCCTTCATCGCCCGTTACCGTAAAGAAGTGACCGGTAGCCTCGATGACACCCAGTTGCGCCACCTGGAAGAGCGCCTGCGCTATCTGCGCGAGCTGGACGAGCGTCGCGTGGCGATCCTCGCCAGCATCGAGGAACAGGGCAAGCTGACGCCCGAGCTCAAGCGCGAGATTGACCTCGCCGACACCAAGACCCGTCTCGAAGACCTGTACCTGCCGTACAAGCAGAAGCGCCGCACCAAGGGCCAGATCGCCCTGGAAGCCGGTCTTGGCGAGCTGGCCGATGCGCTGTTCAACGATCCGCGCCTGACTCCGGAGCAGGAAGCCGAGCGCTTCATCGACGCCGAGAAGGGCTTCGCGGATGTGAAGGCCGTGCTCGAAGGTGCCAAGTACATCCTCATGGAGCGCTTCGCCGAAGACGCCGCGCTGCTCGACAAGCTGCGCAGCTTCCTCAAGGACAACGCCACCCTCAGCGCTCGCCTGGTGCCGGGCAAGGAAAACGAAGGCGCCAAGTTCAGCGATTACTTCGAGCATGACGAAGCGCTCAAGGGCGTGCCGTCGCACCGTGCGCTGGCGATTTTCCGCGGGCGCAACGAGGGCATTCTCAGCGCCAGCCTGAAAGTCGGCGAAGAGCTGCCCGGCGCCATGCATCCGTGCGAGGTGATGATCGGCGAGCGCTTCGGCATCAGCGCGCAAGGCCGTGCCGCCGACAAGTGGCTGGCCGAGGTGGTGCGCTGGACCTGGAAGGTCAAGCTATACAACCACCTGGAAACCGACCTGCTCGGCGAGCTGCGCGAGAAGGCCGAGGACGAGGCGATTGCCGTGTTCGCCCGCAACCTGCACGACCTGCTGCTGGCCGCGCCGGCCGGCCCGCGCGCCACCCTCGCGCTCGACCCGGGTCTGCGTACCGGCTGCAAGGTGGCCGTGGTCGATGCCACCGGCAAGGTGCTGGAAACCACCACCGTCTACCCGCACGCGCCGCGCAACGATTGGGACGGCACCCTGGCGATCCTCGCCAAGCTGTGCGCCAAGCATGGCGTCGACCTGATCTCCATCGGCAACGGTACCGCCAGCCGCGAGACCGACAAACTGGCCGCCGAACTGATCAAGAAAGTACCGGGCCTGAAACTGACCAAAGTGATGGTCTCCGAGGCCGGCGCCTCGGTGTATTCGGCCTCGGAACTGGCCGCCCGCGAATTCCCCGATCTCGACGTGTCGCTACGCGGCGCCGTGTCCATCGCCCGCCGCCTGCAGGACCCGCTGGCCGAACTGGTGAAGATCGACCCGAAATCCATTGGCGTCGGCCAATACCAGCACGACGTGTCGCAGCTCAAGTTGGCGCGCAGCCTGGACGCCGTGGTCGAGGACTGCGTGAACGCCGTCGGCGTGGACGTCAACACCGCCTCTGCCGCCCTGCTGGCACGCATCTCCGGCCTCAACGCGACCCTGGCGCAGAACATCGTGCAGTACCGCGACGCCAACGGCGCCTTCGCCTCGCGCGCCGAGCTGAAGAAAGTGCCGCGTCTGGGCGACAAGACCTTCGAGCAGGCTGCCGGCTTCCTCCGCGTGATGAGCGGCGACAATCCGCTGGACGCCTCCGCGGTGCACCCGGAAACCTACCCGCTGGTCGAGCGCATCGCCCAGGACACCGGCCGCGACATCCGCTCGCTGATCGGCGACTCGAGCTTCCTCAAGCGCCTCGACCCGGCCAAGTTCACCGATGAGCGCTTCGGCCTGGTCACCGTCGGCGACATCCTCAAGGAACTGGACAAGCCCGGCCGCGACCCGCGCCCGGAGTTCAAGACCGCCGAGTTCCAGGAAGGCGTGGAAACCCTCAATGACCTCAAGCTGGGCATGGTGCTCGAAGGCGTGGTGACCAATGTCACCAACTTCGGCGCCTTCGTCGACATCGGCGTGCACCAGGACGGCCTGGTGCACATCAGCGCATTGTCGGAGAAGTTCATCAAGGACCCGCACGAGGCGGTCAAGGCCGGCGACGTGGTCAAGGTCAAGGTGATGGAAGTGGACATTCCGCGTAACCGTATCGCCCTGTCCATGCGCATGGGCGACACCCCCGGCGAGAAAGTCGAGGGCGCGCGTGGCGGCCAGTCGCGCGGTGGCAACCGCGGCGGCAATACCCCACGCAGCGAGCGTCACTCCAGCCAGGACAAACCGGCACCTGCCAACGGCGGCATGGCCGCTCTGTTCGCCAACGCCAAGCAGTTGAAGAAATGAGTACGACCGACAATGTGGGCGCCAGCAGCGCCTTTTCCCGCCTGCTCGGCCTGGAGATTCTCCAGGTCGGCGGCGGCGAGGCGCGCGTGCGCCTGACGCTCACCGACGAGCTGCGCAACCTGCATGGCAAGCTGCACGGCGGCGCGCTGTTCTCGCTGATCGACACCGCCATGGGTCAGGCCAGCCACAGCCTGGGCGATGGCGGCCCGAGCAGCGTGACCCTGGAGTGCAAGATCAACTACATCCGCCCGGTATCCGAGGGCAGCGTACTGTGCCACGCCAAGGTGCTGCATGCCGGTCGCCGGACCCAGGTGGTGGAAGCCGAAGTGCTTCAGGGCGACAAGCTGGTCGCCAAGGCGCAAGGCACCTTCGCCTGCGTGTAATCGCCTGCGCTCGGCCTGGTCTAATCTGGCAAACCGTTCGCCCCTTGCAGAGTGCAGGGGCGATCCCCATATTGTGGCGACTGCCCAGTTAGGAATTGCATCTTGAGCGATCTTCTCTCCCGCCGCCTGGCTCAGCTCGGCGAGCCGGCCAACCTGTCCCTGCTGGGTGAGTGTCTGCACGGCATCGAGCGCGAATGCCTGCGCGTCGATCGCGACGGCCAGCTGGCCCTGACCCCGCACCCGCAGGCGCTGGGCTCGGCACTGACCCATGCGCAGATCACCACCGACTATTCCGAGTCGCTGCTGGAGTTCATCACCGGCACCGCCAATGATCCAGCCGCCACCCTCGCCGAACTGGACAGCATCCACCGCTTCGCCTACGACAAGCTCGATGGCGAACTGCTGTGGAGCCCGTCGATGCCCTGTGCCCTGCCGGACGAAGAGACCATTCCCATCGCCCGCTACGGCAGCTCCAACATTGGCCGCCTCAAGTACGTGTATCGCAAGGGCCTGGCGCTGCGTTACGGCAAGACCATGCAGTGCATCGCCGGCATCCATTACAACTTCTCCCTGCCCGAGGGGCTGTGGCAGCTGCAACAGCAGAGCGAAGGCAGCGAGCAGAGTGCGCGTGACTATCAGTCGGCGCGCTATATCGCATTGATCCGCAACTTCCGTCGCTACAGCTGGCTGCTGATGTACCTGTTCGGTGCCTCGCCGGCGCTGGACAAGGGCTTCATGCGTGGCCGTCCGCACCACCTTCAGGAACTGGACGCCAGCACCCTGTACCTGCCCTACGCCACCAGCCTGCGCATGAGCGACCTGGGCTACCAGAGCAGCGCGCAGTCCGGACTGACCCCCTGCTACAACGACCTGGCCAGCTACACCGACAGCCTGCGCCTGGCAGTCGGCACGCCCTACCCGGCCTATGTCGAAGCCGGCATCAAGCGCGGCGATGAGTGGCTGCAGCTGAACACCAACATCCTGCAGATCGAGAACGAGTACTACTCGAGCATCCGCCCGAAACGCGTCACCTACAGTGGCGAGCGCCCGATCCAGGCGCTGATGAGCCGTGGCGTGCAGTACGTGGAAGTGCGCTGCCTGGACATCAACCCCTTCCTGCCGCTGGGCATCGATGTGGCGCAGGCGCGCTTCATCGATGCCTTCCTGCTGTTCTGCGCACTGGAAGACAGCCCGCTGCTGGAAAACGGCGAGTGCAGCAGCTGCACCAGCAACTTCCTCAAGGTGGTCAAGGAAGGTCGTCGTCCCGGCCTGCACCTGCACAGAGGCAAACAGCAGGTGGAACTCAAGGTCTGGGCCAGCGAACTGCTCGAACGCATCCTGCCGCTGGCCGAACTGCTCGATCGCAGCCAGGGCAGCAGCGTGCATATCGAGGCGTTGGCGCAGCAGCAAGCCAAGGTCGCGGATGTGGAAATGACGCCATCGGCCCAGGTGCTGGCGATTCTGCGTCAGGGCAAGAGCTTCACCGAGTTCGCTCTGCAGCAGAGCCTGCGCCACGCCGAATACTTCCGCGGGCAACCGCTTAGCGCGCAGCAGCAACAAGCCTTCGAACAGGCCGCCCACGACTCGCTGGCCGCGCAGGCAGAGCTTGAAGCGCAGCCCAAGGGTGATTTCGATGCTTTCGTCGCGGCCTACCAGGCGAGCATTCTGGCTTTGGCCGTGTAAGGCGAAGAACCGTCGACTGCGTCACAAAGCCAACCAGCGGAGCAAAAGCCAGGATGGGCGGCCACTCCCCTGGCCGCCCGGCCAGCTAGCATTGCCGGGTAAAGGACGATAGACGAGCAGCGCCCATGGCCGATGACGCCACGCCGCAATGGAGCCTGGAAAGCCTGACCAAGGCCTACCAGCAAGGTTATATGGCCGGCCTTACTGGCCAACCCAGAACCCGCCAGCCCTACCCTGACGAAATCCCCGCTGCGGCCTGGGAGGCCGGCTGGGACGACGGCTTCGAGCAGATGCGCCTGCAGCAGCACAGCGCCTGAATCCTGAACGCACCCAGGGATTACGCTGGTGGAGATGTAGCCCGGATGAAATCCGGGGGCATTCTAGCTCGCTCTCCCGGATTGCATCCGGGCTACATGCTCGGCCTTGGCCTCCTGCATCGCTCCAGTGCAGGAGCGGCTTCAGCCGCGAAACTCGCGGATAAATCCGCTCCTACAGTTGCGGCCTGCTCTCGCCCCTCCTACAACGTCTTCTCGAACACCTTGGAATTGCGCTGGTAGTTGTACAGCGACGCCCGCGCGGTGGGCATGCGCTCGACGCTGCTCGGCTCGAAGCCGCGCTCGCGGAACCAGTGGGCGGTGCGGGTGGTGAGCACGAACAGGGTCTTGATCCCCTGCGCCCGCGCCCTGGCCTCGATCCGCTCCAGCAGCTCGTCACCACGACCGCCGTGACGGTAGTCGGGATTGACCGCCAGACAGGCCAGTTCGCCACAGTCGGAATCGGCGATGGGATACAGCGCCGCGCAGGCGATGATCAGCCCCTCGCGCTCGACGATGCTGAACTGCTCAATCTCGCGCTCCAGCACCTCGCGCGAACGACGCACCAGAATGCCCTGCTCTTCCAGCGGGCTGATCAACTCGATCAGGCCGCCGACATCTTCGATGGTCGCCTCACGCAGCGATTCGAACTGCTCCTGCGCCACCAGCGTACCGTTGCCGGTGCGGGTGAACAGCTCGCTGAGCAGCGCGCCATCGGTGGCGTAGCTGACGATGTGGCTGCGTTTGACGCCGCCCCGGCAGGCCTCGGCCGCGGCATCGAGCAATTCACCCTGATAGTTGCTGCCCAGGCGCGTCAGATGCGCCGGCACCTGCTGCGGGCGCAGCTCACGCACCAACCTGCCCTGCTCGTCGAGCAGACCGTCTTCGGCGCCGAACAGCAATAGCTTGTCCGCGCCCAGGTCGATGGCCGCGCGGGTAGCGACGTCCTCACAGGCCAGGTTGAAGATCTCCCCAGTGGGCGAATAGCCGAGCGGCGACAGCAGCACAATGCTGCGCTCGTCGAGCTGGCGATTGATGCCCTTGCGATCGATACGCCGCACTTCGCCGGTGTGGTGATAGTCGACACCATCGAGCACGCCGATCGGCCGCGCGGTGACGAAGTTGCCGCTGGTCAGGCGCAGGCGCGAGCCCTGCATCGGCGAGGCAGCCATATCCATCGACAGGCGTGCTTCGATGGCGATGCGCAACTGGCCGACGGCGTCGATCACGCATTCCAGGGTCGGTGCGTCGGTGATGCGCAGGTCACGATGGTAATGCGGGATCAGGCCACGGGCAGCCAGCCGCGCCTCGATCTGCGGGCGCGAGCCGTGTACCAGCACCAGGCGTACGCCGAGGCTGTGCAGCAGCACCAGATCGTGAACGATGTTGGCGAAGTTCGGGTGGGCAACGCCTTCACCCGGCAGCATGACCACGAAGGTGCAATCGCGGTGGGCGTTGATGTAGGGCGAAGCGTGGCGTAACCAGGTGACGTAGTCGTGCATGTAGAGATCCGTAGCGTCCAGACGTAGGGCGGGTACAACCCGCCATGAGCGATAGGGCGGGCTCGGGGCTGGCTCTCATCGTCGTTGCACGTCTTCGCTCCGCGTCAGGCAATAGTGTTGGATCAACTGGCGCAGCAGCGCCACAGTGGGTTCGATGCGCGCCAGCTCCAGGTGTTCCCCGGGCTGGTGGGCGCAGTCGATATCGCCGGGGCCGAGCACCAGGGTCTCGCAGCCAAGTTGCTGAAGATAAGGCGCCTCGGTGCCAAATGCCACCGCTTGCGCGCTGTGCCCGGTCAGACGCTCGGCCAAGCGCACCAGCTCGGCATCGGCAGATTGTTCGAAGGGCGGTACGGCCGGGAAGAGCGGGCCGTAGTCGATGCGCACCTGGTGCTTGAGCGCCAACGGCTGCAACTTGCCGCGAATCGCCTCACGCAGCTGCTCCGGGTCCATGCCCGGCAGCGGGCGCAGGTCGAACTCCAGCGCACACTGGCCACAGATGCGGTTGGGATTATCGCCGCCATGGATGCAGCCAAGGTTCAGCGTCGGTTGTGGCACACCGAACTGCGGGTTGTTGAATTCGCGCTGCCACTGCGCGCGCAGGCCGCGCAACTCGCCCATCACGTCCTGCATGGCCTCCAGCGCACTGCGGCCAAGCGCCGGGTCGGAGGAATGGCCGCTCTGGCCGAGAATATCGATGCGCTCCATCATCACGCCCTTGTGCAGGCGGATGGGCTTGAGGCCAGTCGGCTCGCCAATCACCGCCGCACGGCCAAGCGGCCGGCCGGCATCGGCCAGGGCCCGAGCGCCGGCCATGGAGCTCTCTTCATCACAGGTGGCAAGGATCAGCAGCGGCTGCTTGAAAGGCTGATCGAGTAGCGGCCGCACGGCCTCGATGGCCAGGGCGAAGAAGCCCTTCATGTCGCAACTGCCAAGACCCACCCAACGGTCACCGACCTCGGTCAGCTTGAGTGGGTCGCTCTGCCACAGCGCGGCATCGAAGGGCACGGTATCGCTGTGCCCGGCCAGCACCAGACCGCCGGGACCGGAGCCATAGCTGGCGAGCAGGTTGAATTTGCCCGGAGCGATCTGCTGGGTTTCACAGGTAAAACCCAGGTCACCCAGCCAGGCGGCGAGCAGCTCGATAACGGGCGCGTTGCTCTGATCCCAATTGGGCTGGGTACAACTCACCGAAGGCGCTGCGATCAGCGCGGCGAACTGCTCTCGAAAGGACGGCAAGGGCATCGGTGCTCTCCTGGGTCGGAGCTCCATAATAGGAGCATCCAACCTCAGGGGAAACCGTCAGGGCGGAATCAGACCCCGCCGAACAGCGCGCGCAGAATGAAGAAGAAGATGATCGACAGGATTGCACCTGCCGGCAGGGTGATGATCCAGGACAGGAAGATCTTGCCGATCATGCCCAGGTTCAGCGCACCGATACCGCGCGCCAGACCAACGCCGAGAATAGCGCCGACCAACGTGTGGGTGGTGGAAATCGGCAGACCCAGACCGGAGGCGCTGACCACGGTGGTGGCGGCAGCCAGCTCAGCGGCGAAGCCACGGCTGGGGGTCAGCTCGGTGATTTCCTTACCGATGGTGGCGATTACCTTGTAACCGTAGGTGGCCAGACCGACCACGATACCCAGCGCACCCAGCAACAGGATCCAGCCCGGCACAACCGACTTCTCGCCTGCAGCCAACTCACCGCCGCTCTGGATCACGCCGACGATGGCAGCCAGCGGGCCGACAGCGTTAGCCACGTCGTTAGAGCCGTGGGCGAAGGCCATGGCGCAGGCGGTGAAGATCATGAGCACCGCGAACACTTTCTCCACACTGGAGAAATGGAAGGCCTTGTCGGCCTCGACATCGACATGGATGCGGCTGAGCAGGGCTACACCGATCAGCATGACCAGCACACCGATACCGATCGAGAGCATGAAGCCCTCGGTGCTGGAGAGATTCAGACCGACGTGCTTGAGGCCTTTGGTCATGGTCATCAGCGAGATCACGAACCCGGTGATGAACATGTACAGCGGCACGTAGCGCTTGGCGTTCAGGAAGGGATTATCGGTGTCGATGATCAGCTTCTGCACGCTGACGAACAGACAGAAGGAGATGATCCCGGCCAGCATTGGCGTGACCACCCAGCTGGCAACGATGGGGCCGACGCCGTCCCAGTGCACAGCGTCCACCGATACGCCGACGGCAGCGAAGCCGATGACCGCACCGACGATGGTGTGCGTGGTAGATACGGGCCAGCCGCGCGTCGACGCCACCAGCAGCCAGGTCCCCGCTGCCAGTAGCGCAGACATCATGCCCAGAACCATGAGGTTGGGGCTGATCATGTTGGCATCGACGATGCCGTTCTTGATGGTTTCGGTCACCTCACCGCCGGCCAGGTAGGCGCCGGCGAACTCGAAGACCATGGCGATGATGATCGCCTGCTTGATGGTCAATGCACGCGAGCCAACGGATGTACCCATGGCGTTGGCTACATCGTTGGCACCGACACCCCAGGCCATGAAAAAACCGAAAAGGCAGGCAAGCACGAGCAGAATCAGCCCGTAGTCCGCAATCAGAGACATAAATTAGTTTTCCGTAGATCCCAGAAAGGACACTGGCGCTTAGCGCGCCAGCAGTTGTTCCAGTCGGTTGCCCACTCGTTGGGCACGGTCGGCGACATCGCCGACCCAGTCGATGATCTGATAGAGGAACATCACATCGACCGGGGGAAGGTCCTTCTCCAGCTTGAACAGGTTGCGGCGCACCTCGATTTGCAGGCGATCGGTATCGTTTTCGATCGAACCGAGCTCCTCGATCAGGGTTTCCACCAGCACCGCTTCACGGCCGGCGAAACCGGTCTCGAGCAGCTCGTCCAATTCGTTCATCGCTTTCAGCGCCTGGGCGCTGGCGTCCACGCTGCGCTGCACGTATGTGCGCATCAGCGGCTGCAGCGGCTGCGGAATGGCCATCTGGCGGCCAAGCATCAGGCCGGCGATGTCCTTGGCACGGTTGGCGACTTTGTCCTGTACACTGAGCAGCTCAAGCAGGTCCGAACGCGGTACCGGCAGGAACAGGCTCTTGGGCAGGTGCAGGCGCACGCTTTTCTTCAGCTTGTCGGCCTCGTGCTCCAGCCGGGACATCTCCTGTTGCACCTGTTCTACCTTGGCCCAATCCTCGGCCATTATGGCCTCGAAGAAGGGCACCAGGTTCGCCGCGCACTCGTGGGCCTTGGCGATATGCTGTTGCATGGGGCCGATGGGTGAACGACCGAACAGGCTGACAAAGGGATTGATAGGCATAGGGTAAGCCCCCGTTTTGAGAAGGCCGCAAGTATAGGGACCGGCTTCGTCATTCGCCAGCGCGCGTCATCGGTCTGTCACATTTTCATAAAAGGCGTCATAGCTCTCCACCATGGTCAAAGAAACCGAAATCAAACTGCGCGCCAGCCGCGCCACCCTGGCAGCCCTGCGCGAACACCCGCTGCTGAAGAAGCGCAACAAGAGTGGCTGGCAGCGCGGCGAGCTGTTCAATCAGTATTACGACACCCCGGACCGCGAGCTGGCCAGCGCCAAGGTCGCCCTGCGTCTGCGCCGTGACGGCGAGCAGTTCATTCAGACCCTGAAGAGCCGCGGCCAGAGCGTCGCCGGCCTGTCCGAACGCAACGAGTGGGACTGGTACCTGAGCAAGGCCAAGCTCGACCTGAAAAAGCTCGATGACAGTTGCTGGCCGGCCAGCCTGGCCGAACTGGACAAGAAAACCCTGCAGCCGCTGTTCACCACCGATTTCGTCCGCGAGAAGGCCGAAATCGCCTGGGGCCGCGGCAAGGCCAAGGTAGTCATCGAGGCCGCGCTGGACCTGGGCAAGGTCATCGCTGGTGAGGGCGAAGAAGAGATCTGCGAGCTGGAGCTGGAGCTGCGCCAGGGGGAACCCGCCGCGCTGCTGGAGCTGGCCTGCGAGTTGGCCGCCGAGCTGCCGCTGATGCCTTGCGACATCAGCAAGGCCGAGCGGGGCTATCGTCTGTTCGATGCTGGCAGCTACAACCTCAGCCTGCCAGCACCCGAGCTGCAGGGCGAGATGAGCCTGGACGACGCTTTCGCCGCACTCGCCTGGCACCTGCTCGGCGCCAGCCAGCGCCTGGCCGAGCAGTATCGCTGGAATGGTCACTGGAGCCTGTTGCAGCAATGGCTGGAGCAATTGATCGACCTGCGCGCCCTGCTCGCCAGCCTCGGCCAGGCAGCACCGCGTGCCAGCTCGCGGGAGCTGCGCGAAGCACTAGATGCCCTGCTCGACGATTGGCGTCCGCGCCTGGCGGCCGGGCAGTACGATGACAGCATGCGGCGCAACGCTCCCGCGCTGTTCGCCGCCGAACTGGATGGCTGCCGCTGGGGCCTGCTGTCGCTGAAGCTGTCGCATTGGCTGCTGCAACGCAGCTGGACGGCAGAGCGCAACAATCGCGGCAATCGCCAGGGTAACGCAGCCCTGGGCAACTGGCTGCCGACTCTGCTGAACGAAGAAGGCACGGCCCTGCAACTGCGCCGCTACCAGCAGCAACCGGAAGACCTGGCCGAGCAGATGCCGCGCCTGGAGCGCCTGCTGGTCTGGCTGCGCCTGGCACGCGGGGTGCTGGAAGTGCCCGAGGTCGACCGCCTGTATGGCGAGCTGAACAAGCTGTACGAACTGGCGCAGCAGGAGCTGGACGACGAGCAGCGCCAACTGCGTGCGACTCAGACGCAGATCGTGAGCAGCCTCAAGGCCTGGAAGGCGTTGGTGAAATAATCGGGTACACAGCCGTGGGAGACGCTTCAGCGGCGAGCGTGGACGTCGCGGCTAAAGCCCCTCCCACACACCCATGAAAAACGGGCCCCGCGGGGCCCGTTTTGCTTTCAGCCAGAAGCTCAGTTGCTGCTGGTGCTGCGACGGCTGTCGACGACCTGCTGCCAGGACGGATTGGTGGTCTCGTCCATGGCCTGCTGCATGGCCTTCTTGCGTTTTTCCTCGGCGCGATGGGCGAAGAACCAGGCCAGGAAGGTGGCGAACGACACTGCCAGCAGGATCAGGCTGGCCACCGCGTTGATCTCCGGCTTAACCCCCAGGCGCACGGCGGAGAAGATCTCCATTGGCAAGGTGGTCGAACCCGGACCGGAGACGAAGCTGGCCAATACCAGGTCGTCCAGCGACAGAGCGAAGGACATCATCGCCCCTGCTGCCAGCGACGGCGCGATCATCGGCACGGTGATCAGGAAGAACACCTTCCACGGCCGCGCCCCCAGGTCCATGGCCGCCTCTTCGATGGACATGTCCAGTTCACGCAGACGCGACGACACCACCACCGCCACATAGGCCGAGCAGAAAGTGGTGTGGGCGATCCAGATGGTGGTCATGCCACGCTGCATCGGCCAGCCGATCAACTGCGCCATCAGCACGAACAGCAGCAGCAGCGACAGACCGGTGATCACTTCCGGCATCACCAGCGGCGCGGTGACCAGACCACCGAACAGGGTGCGCCCCTTGAAGTGGGTGATGCGGGTCAGCACGAAGGCCGCCAGGGTGCCCAGCGCCACCGCCGCGATGGCGGTGTAGCAGGCGATTTCCAGCGAGCGCATCACCGAGTTCATCAGCTGGGTGTTGTCCAGCAAACCGACGTACCACTTCACCGACCAGCCGCCCCACACCGTTACCAGCCGCGAGGCGTTGAACGAGTAGATGACCAGGATGACCATGGGCAGGTAGATGAAGATCAGGCCAGCCCAGAGCATGATGCTGGAGAAACTGAAACGCTTCATGGGCGGCCCTCCAGCTCTTTCGCTTGGTTACGGTTGAACAGGATGATGGGCACGATCAGGATCGCCAGCATCACCACCGCCAGGGCGGACGCCACCGGCCAGTCGCGGTTGTTGAAGAACTCCTGCCACAGCACCTTGCCGATCATCAGGGTCTCCGGGCCGCCGAGCAGTTCGGGGATGACGAATTCACCGACCACCGGAATGAACACCAGCATGGAGCCGGCGATGATGCCGTTCTTCGACAGCGGCACGGTGATCTTCCAGAAGTTGTTGAAGTTGCTCGAACCCAGGTCGGAGGCGGCCTCCAGCAGGCTGAGGTCGTGCTTCACCAGGTTGGCGTAGAGCGGCAGGATCATGAACGGCAGGTACGAATACACGACGCCGATATAGACCGCGGTGTTGGTGTTGAGAATCTGCAGCGGCGTATCGATCAGACCAATGCCCATCAGCAGGCTGTTGAGCAGGCCGTTGTTGCCGAGAATGCCCATCCAGGCATAGACGCGGATCAGGATCGCAGTCCAGGTCGGCATCATGATCAGCAGCAGCAGTACCGTCTGGTGCTCTTTCGGCGCACGCGCGATGGCATAGGCCATCGGGTAGCCGATCACCAGGCAGAGCAAGGTGCTGAAGAAGGCGATCTGCAGCGAACCCAGGTAGGCCGACAGGTACAGTGCATCTTCGCTGAGGAAGATGTAGTTGCCGAAATTCAACAGTAGCGTCAGCTTGTTGTCTGCCCACTGGTAGATTTCCGTATAGGGCGGAATCGCCACGTCGGCTTCGGCGAAGCTGATCTTCAGCACGATGATGAAGGGCAGCAGGAAGAACATGAACAGCCAGAGGAAGGGTATGCCGATAACGGCATGCCGCCCAGTGGGCAGATAGCGCGCCAGTTTGCTCGGTTTCATGATTGCAGTACCACGCCGCTGTCGTCTTCCCAGTACACCACCACCGGATCGTCCCAGGTCGGGCGCTTGCCGCGGCGCTCGGCGTTGGCGATGAAGCACTGCACGATCTGCCCGGAAGTGAGCTTGACGTGGTACACCGAGTGACCACCGAGGTAGGCGATGTCGTGCACGTGGCCACGGCTCCAGTTGTACTCGGGATGCTCGTGGTCATCCGGCAGCGCGGTGGCCATCAGCAGTTTTTCCGGACGCAGGGCGTAGCTGACGGACTTGTTCTCGGCGCGAGTACTGACGCCGTGACCGATGTAGATCGGCTTGTCCAGATGCGGGCAGTCGATGATCGCGTGGTCGACCTCGTCGCTGGTGATCTGACCATCGAACAGGTTGACGTTGCCGATGAACTCACACACCAGGCGGCTGGTCGGCGTCTCGTAGATATCAATCGGGCTACCGGTCTGGGCGATCCAGCCCAGGTGCATGATGGCGATGCGCTGGGCCATGGTCATGGCCTCTTCCTGATCGTGTGTCACCATCACGCAGGTCACGCCGACACGCTCGATGATCTCCACCAGTTCCAGCTGCATCTGCGAACGCAGCTTCTTGTCCAGCGCGCCCATCGGCTCGTCGAGCAGCAGCAGCTTGGGGCGTTTGGCCAGAGAGCGGGCCAGGGCCACGCGCTGACGCTGACCACCGGAGAGCTGGTGGGGCTTGCGCTTGGCGTACTGGGTCATGTGTACCAGCTTGAGCATCTCGGCCACGCGCTCTTCGATCTCGGCCTTGGGCAGCTTGTCCTGCTGCAGGCCGAAGGCGATGTTCTGCGCCACGGTCATGTGCGGGAACAGCGCGTAGGACTGGAACATCATGTTGATCGGCCGCTGGTAGGGCGGCATGTCGGTGATGTCGACGCCATCGAGGATGATGCGCCCTTCGGTTGGACGCTCGAAGCCGGCGAGCATGCGCAGCAGGGTCGACTTGCCGGAGCCGGAACCACCCAGCAGGGCGAAGATCTCGCCCTTGTTGATGGTCAGCGAGACGTCGTCGACGGCCACCGTCTCGTCGAACTTCTTGGTCACCCGATCGATCTTGACCAGCACCTCTTTCGGTGTCTGATCCCCCTCGAGGGCTTTTTTGTAGGCGCTGGAGGCAACAGCCATTTAGGAAAACTCCCGGAAGATTGTGCCCGACCCCTGCGGCCGGGCAGGAACGATTACTGACCCGACTTGACCTTGGTCCAACTGCGGGTCATCAGGCGCTGCACGCGAACCGGCAGCTCGGCGGAGATGTACAGTTTGTCCAGCACCGCTTGTGACGGGTAAACGGAGGGGTCGTTGCGCACCTCCTCATCCATGAATTCATCCGCCTTGGTATTGGGGTTGGCATAACCGACGTAGTCACTGACTTCGGCGATCACCTCGGGCTCGAGGAGGAAGTTGATGAAGGCATGCGCCTGCTCGGCGTTCGCCGCGTCGGCGGGAATGGCCATCATGTCGAACCAGAGGTTGGCGCCTTCCTTGGGAATGCTGTAGGAGATTTCGATGCCCTTGCCAGCCTCGTCGGCACGGTCGGCGGCCTGCAGGATGTCGCCGGAGAAACCGGCAGCCACGCAGATGTTGCCGTTGGCCAGATCACCGATGTACTTGGAGCTGTGGAAGTAGGTGACGTAGGGGCGCACTTCCAGCAGCTTGGCCTCGGCCTTGGCGTAGTCGTCGGGGTTGGTGCTGTTGGGGTCCAGGCCAAGGTAATTGAGCATGGCCGGAATCATTTCATCACCGGAATCGAGGAAGGCGACGCCGCACTGGCTGAGTTTCTTGATGTTCTCGGCTTCGAACAGCACAGCCCAGGAATCGATCTCTTCGATGCCGAGCACCGCCTTGACCTTCTCGACGTTGTAGCCGATGCCGTTGGTGCCCCACAGGTAGGGCACCGAATACTGGTTACCGGGGTCGTTGGTTTCCAGCTGCTTGAGCAGCGCCGGATCGAGGTTGTCCCAGTTGCTCAGCTTGCTGCGGTCGAGCGGCTGGAAGGCGCCGGCGCGAATCTGCTTGCCGAGGAAATGGTTGGACGGCACCACCACATCGTAGCCACTGCGGCCAGCGAGCAGTTTGCCTTCGAGGGTTTCGTTGGAGTCGAAGACGTCATAGATCGGCTTGATGCCGGTTTTCGCCTCGAACTTGGCCAGCGTCTCTTCGCCGATGTAATCGCTCCAGTTGTAGATGTGCACCTTGGGTTCGGCCAGGGCCACACCACAGACAGCGGAGGCCGCCAGGGCGATCAGAGACTTGGGCAGGGTAACTCGCACAGTATCATCCTCGTTATTGTGTGCCGCCCGAAAAAGGCGCGGCACTTTATAGGAAAATCTTCCGCCGATCAGCGTCCGCTCTTGATTCTTGTCCAGTCGCGGGTCAGCCAGCGTTGCACCTCGGGCGTACGCTCCTCGGCAACGTAGAGTTTGGCCATGACCTCCTCGCTGGGATAAACGCCCGGGTTCTCGCGCACGCTCTCGTCAACCAGCTCGGTGGCCTTGAGGTTGGGGTTGGCGTAGGCGACGTAGTCGCTGATCTTGGCGATCACGTCGGGGCGCAGCAGGTAGTTGATGAATTCGTGGGCTTCGACGACGTTCTTCGAGTCCTTGGGGATGGCCAGCAGGTCCGCCCACATGGCGGTGCCTTCCTTGGGAATGATGTAGATGATCTCGTCACTACGGCCAGCCTCTTCGGCGCGGTCAGCGGCCTGCAGCACATCGCCGGAATAACCGAAGGCAGCACAGATCTCGCCGTTGGCCAGATCGGAAATGAACTTGGAGCTGTGGAAGTAGGTGATGTAGGGACGCACCTTCATCATCTGCTCGAAGGCTTTTTCGTAGTCTTCGCGCTTGGTGGTATGCGGCGACATGCCCAGGTAGTTGACCGTCTGCGGCAGCACTTCGTCGCCCGAGTCGAGCAGGGCGATGCCACAGGAGGCGAGTTTCTCGGCGTATTGCGGGTCGAACAGCAGCGCCCAGGAATCCAGCGGAGCGTCATCGCCGAGCACGGCACGGGCCTTGGTGGCGTTCAGGCCGATGCCATTGGTGCCCCACAGGTAAGGCACCGAGTATTCGTTGCCGGGGTCGCCCGCGGCCAGGTTTTCCATGATAGTCGGGTCGAGATTGACCAGATTCGGCAGCTTGGTCTTGTCCAGCTTCAGGTAGGTGCCGGCACGCACCTGCTTGGCCAGGTAATGGTTGGTAGGCACCACCACGTCATAGCCGCTCTGGCCGGTAGCCAGCTTGCCATCGAGGGTTTCGTTGGAATCGAAAACGTCATACACCACCTTGATGCCGGTCTCCTTCTCGAACTCGGCGATGGTGTCCGGCGCAATGTAGTCGGACCAGTTGTAGACCTTGACCACACGGTCGGCGGCCTGGGCAACAGACATACCAATGGCAGCGGCGATCAGGCCAGCCAGCAGGGTAGAACGACGCATAACGTTTCCTCTTCTCGCGATTTGGGTACCTGGCGGGCGAACCCGCCAGGCGGCGTTGCTTCGTTGCTTAGCGACCGGACTTGATCTTGGTCCAGCTGCGGGTCATGTTGCGCTGCACCGCCGGCGCCAGGTCCGGGAAGGTGTAGATCTTCTTCAGCACTTCCGGAGTCGGGTAAACGCCCGGATCGGTGCGCAGCGCCTCATCGACCAGCGGCGTGGCTGCGGCGTTGCCGTTGGGGAACTGCACGTAGTTGGTGATGTTGGCCATCACCGCCGGCTCCATCAGGTAGTTGAGGAACACGTGTGCAGCTTCGACGTTCTTGGCGTCGGCCGGCACTGCCAGCATGTCGAAGAAGGAGCCCGCGCCTTCCTTCGGAATGTTGTAGCCGACTTCCACGCCGTTCTTCGCTTCTTCGGCGCGCGCCTTGCTCTGGTAGATGTCACCCGAGTAGCCGATGGCGACGCAGATATTGCCGTTGGCCAGGTCGGAGATGTACTTGGAGCTGTGGAAGTAAGCCACCGAAGGACGGATGGAGAGGAACAGTTCCTCGGCCTTCTTCAGCTCGTCAGCCTTGCTGCTGTCCGGGGCGTAGCCCAGGTAGTGCAGAGCGGCCGGGAGAATTTCGGTCGGGGAATCGAGGAAGGAAACGCCGCAGGCCTTGAGCTTTTCCATGTTCTCGGGCTTGAACACCAGATCCCAGGAGTCGACCGGCGCGTCTTCGCCGAGCACGGCCTTGACCTTCTCGACGTTGTAGCCGATGCCGATGGTGCCCCACATGTAGGGGATCGAGTACTGGTTGCCCGGATCGCTCGGTTCCAGGGCCTTGAGCAGGTCCTTGTCCAGGTTCGACCAGTTCGGCAGCTTGGACTTGTCCAGTTTCTGGAACACGCCAGCCTTGATCTGCTTGGCCAGGAACGGGTTGGACGGCACGACTACGTCGTAACCGGAGCTGCCGGCCAGCAGCTTGGCTTCCAGTACTTCGTTGCTGTCGAAGACGTCGTAGACGACCTTGATGCCGGTTTCCTTCTCGAAGTTGGCCAGGGTGTCTTCGGCGATGTAATCGCTCCAGTTGTAGACATGCAGCACCTTGCTGTCAGCCTGAGCAGCGCCTGCCACGGCCGCGGTCAGGGACAACGCGAGAAGGGTCTTGCCGAATGTTTTCATGCGTACAGCTCCTGTTGTTGTGTCGTTATTCCAGAGGTCGCGCAAGCCGTTCGAATGAGGCCGGCTCGTGCACTCTGGCGCAGTCTGGCAAGGTCATGGCACCGCTGACAACTTTCCGTGACTGCGGGCTTTCAGACCGACAGGTCACGCAGGGTCAGATCCAGGCACTTGCGTGCTTTCTCCACCAACTCATCCACTTCCGCCTGGCTGATCACCAGTGGTGGCGCAATGATCATGGTGTCGCCCACGGCGCGCATGATCAGACCGTTATTAAAGCAGTGGCCGCGGCAGATCATGCCTACCGCCTTGTCACCCGGATAACGTGTGCGCGTCGCCTTGTCCTGCACCAACTCGATGGCACCAAGCATGCCGACGCCGCGCACTTCGCCCACAAGCGGGTGATCCGCCAGCTCACGTAGACGACGCTGCAAATACGGTGCCGTTTCTGCTTTCACCCGCTCGACGATGCCTTCTTCCTTGAGAATGCGCAGGTTCTCCAGGCCCACCGCCGCCGCCACCGGATGGCCGGAATAGGTGAAGCCATGGTTGAAATCGCCGTGCGCCGCGATCACTTCGAACACCTTGTCGCTGACGATCAGCCCGCCCATCGGCACATAGCCGCTGGTAAGGCCCTTGGCGATGGTCATCAGGTCAGGCTTGAGGTCGTAGTACTGGCTGCCGAACCACTCGCCGGTACGGCCGAAGCCGCAGATCACTTCGTCCGCGACGAACAGGATGTCGTACTTGCCGAGGATTTCCTTGATGCGCGGCCAGTAGCTGTCCGGCGGAATGATCACACCACCAGCGCCCTGGATCGGCTCGGCAATGAACGCCGCGACATTCTCTTCGCCCAGTTCGAGAATCTTCTTCTCCAACTGGTCGGCGGCCCAGATGCCGAATGCTTCCGGGCTCATGTCGCCACCCTCACCGAACCAGTACGGCTGCGGGATATGGGCGATGCCCGGAATCGGCAGGTCGCCCTGCTCGTGCATGAACTTCATGCCACCGAGGCTGGCGCCGGCCACGGTGGAGCCGTGGTAGCCGTTGTCGCGGCCGATGATGATCTTCTTCTGCGGTTGGCCTTTGCACGCCCAGTAGTGGCGTACCAGGCGCAGCATGGTGTCGTTGCCCTCCGAGCCCGACCCGGTGAAGAACACATGGTTCATGCCGGCCGGCGCCAGCTGGGAGATGGCATGGGCCAACTCCAGCACCGGTGGATGGGCGGTCTGGAAGAAGGTGTTGTAGAACGGCAACTGGCGCATCTGCGTAGCGGCAGCTTCGACCAGCTCCTCGCGACCATAGCCGACCGCCACGCACCAAAGACCGGCCATGCCATCGAGGATCTTGTTGCCCTCGCTGTCCCACAGATGCACGCCTTTTGCCTCGGTGATGATGCGCGGGCCCTTCTCGGCCAGCTGCTTGTAATCACTGAACGGCGCCAGATGGTGAGCCTGGCTCAGGGCCTGCCAGTGCGCAGTCTTGGGGTTGTTCGCTTGCTTGTTCATTACCACACCTTCTTCTGTGAACGCGGCCGGCTCACGGACTCTTGTAGAGTGGGCCGGGCGGCGATCCGCTTCAGCGCGCTCAAGTAGGGTGGGCTTCAGCCCACCGAATCGGCCTGCAATGGTGGGCTAAAGCCCACCCTACACCTGCGCCGCAACTACACCGACAGCAGGAGGAACTCGCGTTCCCAGGAGCTGATCACGCGCTTGAAGTTCTCGTGCTCGGCACGCTTGACCGCGACATAGCCACGGATGAACTTCTCGCCGAGGAATTTCTCGGCGTCCATGCAGGCTTCCATACGCTCCAGGGCGCTCTCGATGGTCACCGGCAGGCGCAAATTGCGACGCTCGTAACCGCGGCCCTTGACCGGTGCGCCGGGTTTGACCCCGCCGACCATGCCCATGTAGCCGCACAGCAGGGTCGCCGCCAGCACCAGGTAGGGGTTGGCATCGGCACCCGCCAGGCGGTTTTCCACACGGCGGTTCTGCGGGCTTGCCTCAGGTACGCGCAGGCCTACGGTGCGGTTCTCCTCGCCCCATTCCACGTTCACCGGTGCCGAGGTATCGGGCAGGAAGCGGCGGAACGAGTTGACGTTCGGCGCGAACAGCGGCAGCAGCTCGGGGATGTATTTCTGCAGCCCCCCGATGTGGTGCATGAACAGCTCGCTCATCGTCCCGTCTTCGTTGGAGAAGATGTTCTTGCCGGTTTTGATGTCGACCACACTCTGGTGGATGTGCATGGCGCTGCCAGGCTCGTCGGTGATCGGCTTGGCCATGAACGTGGCCGCCACGTCATGCTTGAGCGCGGCCTCACGCATGGTGCGCTTGAACACCAGAATCTGGTCGGCCAGGTGCAGTGCATCGCCATGACGGAAGTTGATTTCCATCTGCGCCGGGCCTTCTTCGTGGATCAGGGTGTCCAGATCCAGGCCTTGCAGTTCGCACCAGTCGTACATGTCTTCGAACAGCGGGTCGAACTCGTTGGCCGCGTCGATGGAAAAGCTCTGCCGGCCGGTTTCCGGGCGGCCGGAGCGGCCAACAGGTGCTACCAGCGGGAAGTCCGGATCGCTGTTGCGCTTGGTCAGATAGAACTCCATCTCCGGTGCGACGATGGGCTTCCAGCCCTTCTCGGCGTACATCTGCAACACCTTCTTGAGGATGTTGCGCGGCGACAGTTCGATAGGGTTGCCCTGCTTGTCGAACGTATCGTGGATCACCATGGCAGTGGGCTCGATGGCCCAGGGCACGACGAAGACAGCGTTGGCGTCCGGACGGCAGAACATGTCGATGTCCGCTTCGTCCAGCAGGTCGTAATAGATGTCGTCCTCGACATAGTCGCCCGTCACGGTCTGCAGCAACACGCTCTCGGGGAGGCGCATGCCTTTCTCGTCGAGAAACTTGTTGGTCGGCGAGATCTTGCCGCGGGCAATGCCGGTCAGGTCACTGATCAGGCATTCGACTTCGGTGATTTTGCGTTCTTTCAGCCAGCTCGTGAGCTGGTCTAGCTTGGTACTCATAGAGACCTCAGGGTTGTAGAACCAGCTTGAGTTATAGCGGGTTCAGCGTTGCCCCGCCTTCTCCCTGCAAGCCTCACCAAAGGCCTGAAAGAAGGCGAGATATTCGGGTGGATGCTACTAGGGGTGCGGCACCTCCGACACCCGGCATTTCACTCCACCGAAATAAAATCGCTCACCCTTTCTCACGAGCCCCGAGCCGTCTAGCTCGGGGCATTGCGCGAACCCAGCGAAACCCGCGAGTGGGCGGTGCGCTGCAGAGCAACGGCCAGGGCGCACGCCAGGGAGCGTTGCGCAGCCACGTACGCTATCGTGCAGGGTATGGAATGAGCGAACAGCCTGACGAGACAGGCCGCGCGGCGCAGAGGCCGCAAAGGAGAGATGTTGCTGCGTTGCAGCGGTCATGCTCATGACTGATCCGGCCCATATGATGAGCGGGCTCGCCTCGTTGATGAGGGAAGAGGTCGCGTGACCGATGGTCCTGGTGCAAGCGCTGACGCCGATGGCCGGCAGGCAAAACATGAGACACCCGTATTATTGCTGTTATGGGTTTGAACCGAGCTTAGCCTTGTTCATTTTTTTACACAATAGCTCTGTAAAAAATTGAACACACCCCACTGAGCAGCCTGAAAGATCAATGCTTGGAGCCCGCTGAAAGGCCTTGAAATGCCCCAAAAATGGCCACCACGCCCCACTACAGGGCATCATTGGGCCAGCTTGACAGTAAAGTGCGTTTCGGATTGACTCACACCCATGCAGTCGCATGATTGATATATTTAACAAAAAGGTGTTGCATCATGTCGGTACCCCCGCGTGCCGTTCAGCTTAACGAAGCGAACGCGTTCCTCAAGGAACATCCCGAGGTCCAGTTCGTCGACCTTCTTATTGCAGATATGAATGGCGTGGTGCGCGGCAAGCGCATCGATCGAAACGCTCTGCACAAGGTGTACGAGAAAGGCATCAACCTGCCGGCCTCGCTCTTCGCCCTCGACATCAATGGCTCCACCGTCGAGAGCACCGGCCTTGGCCTGGATATCGGTGACGCCGACCGTATCTGCTTCCCCATCCCCAATACCCTGTGCAACGAACCCTGGCAGAAGCGCCCCACCGCGCAGCTGCTGATGACCATGCACGAGCTGGATGGCACCCCCTTCTTCGCCGACCCGCGCGAGGTATTGCGCCAGGTGGTGCAGAAGTTCGACGAACTGGGCCTGCGTATTTGCGCAGCCTTCGAACTGGAGTTCTACCTGATTGACCAGGAGAACGTGAACGGTCGCCCGCAGCCGCCACGCTCGCCGATCTCCGGCAAGCGCCCACATTCCACTCAGGTCTACCTGATCGACGACCTCGACGAGTACGTCGATTGCCTGCAGGACATGCTCGAAGCGGCCAAGGAGCAGGACATCCCGGCCGACGCCATCGTCAAGGAAAGCGCCCCGGCGCAGTTCGAGGTCAACCTGCATCACGTCGAAGACGCCATCAAGGCCTGCGACTATGCGCTGCTGCTCAAGCGCCTGATCAAGAACATCGCCTACGACCATGAAATGGATTCCACCTTCATGGCCAAGCCCTACCCGGGCCAGGCGGGCAATGGTCTGCACGTGCACATCTCGCTGCTGGACAAGAAGACCGGCAAGAACATCTTCGCCGCCGACAACCCGCTGGAGAATCAGCCGCTGCGCCACGCCATCGGCGGCATCCTCGACACCATGGCCGCGAGCATGGCCTTCCTCTGCCCTAACGTGAACTCCTACCGCCGCTTCGGCGCGCAGTTCTACGTGCCCAACGCGCCGAGCTGGGCGCTGGACAACCGCACCGTGGCCGTGCGCGTGCCCACCGGCAGCGCCGACGCCGTGCGCATCGAACACCGGGTGGCCGGCGCCGACGCCAATCCCTACCTGATGCTGGCGTCGATCCTCGCCGGCATCCACCACGGCCTGACCAACCAGATCGACCCGGGCGAGCCGATCGAGGGCAACTCCTACGAGCAACTCGAGCAGAGCCTGCCGAACAACCTACGCGACGCGCTGCGCGAGCTGGACGACAGCGAAGTGCTGAACAAGTACATCGACCCGAAGTACATCGACATCTTCGTCGCGTGCAAGGAAGCCGAGCTGCAGGAGTTCGAGACCACCATCTCCGACCTCGAATACAACTGGTACCTGCACACCGTGTAACACCGAGAAAGCCGGCCGCAGAAGGCCGTGTAAAAACGTAGCGAGCGAAGGTCAGGCAAGGCAAAAACAGGCGAAGAAGCGCAGTTTACAAGTGGTAAATGAGCATTCTGAGCCTGTTTTTAGCGCAGCATGGCCGAGCGCAGTAGTTTTCACACGGCCTGACAGAGCCGGCTTCTTTTTGCCTGCTAACTACTGCCTGCTCTGGCGCTCCGCACCAGGGCCAGCGGTTCGCCGTACGGCGACTGCGCTGACATGCATCAAACCCCGGCGAACAAGACCGCCGGATACTGTTGCTTTGATCAATCGGGGAGTTACTCATGCAACGCGCTCTTGCCGCCATCCTGCTAGGCCTGAGCTGCGGCCTGGCTCAGGCCGCCGACAGCATCCGTGTCTACAACTGGAACGATTACATCGCGCCGCAGGTGCTGGAGAACTTCACCCGCGACACCGGCATCGAAGTCGAGTACCACACCTTCGCCAGCGCCGAAGAGTTGGCGCAAGCGCTGGAAAGCGGTCAGCCCATCGACATCGCCGTACCCTCGCACAACGACCTGCCAGGGCTGATCGCCAGCGGCCGCATTCGCCCGCTGGATTTCAACCTGCTGCCCAACCGCACGCACCTGGACAAGCAACTGCTGAGCAAGCTGGCTGCGGTCGACCCGCAGAACCAGCACGCCGTCCCCTACCTGTGGGGCGCGGTTGGCCTGGCAATCAATACCCCCCGAGCCGAGGCCGCCTATGGTGGCCCCCTGCCGGACAGCTGGAGCCTGCTGTTCGACGCCGAACAGAGCAAGCGCCTGGCCAGTTGCGGCATCAGCGTGCTGGATGCGCCGGATGAAACCCTATCGCTGCTGCTCAACTACCAGGGCCGCAGCCTGGCACGCAGCGCCCCGAGCCGCGTCGAGCGCGCCGGAGAGATACTCGACGCCCTGCGCCCGAACCTGCGCTACGTCGACAGCGAACGCTATATCGAAGATCTCAACAGCGGCGACCTGTGCCTGGCCATGGCCTGGGTCGGCGATGCCCTGGCCGCAGCCCAGGCCGGCCAGCCAGTGCGCTTCGTGGTACCGGACGAGGGCTCGGTACTGTTCGTCGACAACCTGGTGATTCCCGCCAACGCCAGCCGCCCCGATCTCTCTCACCGCTTCATCGACTACCTGATGCAGCCGCAGGTGATCGCCCAGATCACCGCCGAGACGCTCTACCCCAACGGCAATGCCAGCTCTGCACAGTTCATCGACAGCGCCCTGCTGCAGCAGCCCGGCCTGTATCCGGATCAGGACACCAAGCGCCGCCTGTATCCACTGGAGGTTCTCTCGGAGAAACATGCCCAGGTACGCAACAACGTCTGGCAGCGCTTCCGCGACGGCAGCTGAGCAGATGGCGAGGCTTGCCTCGCCAATACCGCCTGACGTCCAATAGCACCTCGCCCACCGAGGAGCTCACCATGTCGCGCCCCGCCAGCACCCGCAAACCGCGCGCCAGCAGCCAGGCACGTATTGCCGTGATTCTCGCTGCAGCACGCGAACTGCTGGCCGAGCAAGGCGTGGCCAATCTGTCGATCTACACCGTGGCCGAGCACGCGAAGATTCCACCCTCCTCGGTCTACCACTTCTTCGCCAGCGTACCGGCCCTGCTCGAAGGGCTGACCGCGGACGTGCACGCAGCCTTTCGCGCCTGCCTGCAGGAACCCGTCGAGCATGCCAGCCTGAACACCTGGCATGACCTGTCGCGTATCGTCGAACAACGCATGCTGGGCATCTACGCGCGCGACGCCGCGGCGCGCCAGTTGATCCTCGCCCAGCACGGCCTGGCCGAAGTCACTCAAGCGGACCACCAGCACGACATCGAACTGAGCCGCCTGATGCAAGCATTGTTCGAGCGCCACTTCCCCCTGCCGCAATTACCGACGGATATCGATGTATTCGCCCTGGCCATGGAGCTGGGTGATCGCGTCTACGCACGCTCCGTGCAACTGCATGGCGAAATCACACCACGCCTGGCCGAGGAAGGCATGCGCGTTTTCGATGCCTACCTGGGCCTGTATCTGCCGGCCGCGCTGCCAAAGAGACCTGCGCCGCTGGCGTAATCCCCGTGTAGAGATCGCCAGGCCACCGAAGCCAAGCCCCCAATTCCTCGCCCCATAGTTGATTGGCGCACACGGAGCCGCTGCGTCGCATATGGATTTAATTCGATAAAAATCGCATTAATTTCGCCAAATCGACCAAAGCACCTTCTAATGCCGATATTTATCGGATATAAATCGAACATCCCGCCCTGGTCGATGTTCAGCCACGGCACTCTGAATGGGCCGCCGGAGCGGCCTGCGAACGAGCCAAGAGGTGCTTCATGTCCCGTATCGTTACCGTCGCCGCGACCCAGATGGCCTGCTCCTGGGATACCCCCGCGAACATCGCCAACGCCGAGAGGCTGGTGCGCCAGGCGGCAGCCCAGGGCGCCCAGATCATCCTGATCCAGGAGCTGTTCGAGGCGCCCTACTTCTGCCAGAAACCGAACGCCGACTACACCCAGCTGGCCACCACGGTGGCAGAAAATCCGGCCATCCAGCACTTCCAGAAGGTCGCTGCCGAGCTGCAGGTGGTGCTGCCGATCAGCTTCTTCGAGCGCGCCGGCCGCGCGCGCTTCAACAGCATCGCCATCATCGATGCCGACGGCAGCAATCTCGGTATTTATCGGAAAAGCCATATCCCGGACGGCCCCGGCTACCACGAGAAGTACTACTTCAATCCGGGCGATACCGGCTTCAAGGTCTGGGACACCGCTTATGCCCGCATCGGTGTCGGCATCTGCTGGGATCAGTGGTTCCCGGAATGCGCGCGCAGCATGGCGCTGATGGGCGCGGAAATCCTCTTCTACCCGACCGCCATCGGCAGCGAGCCGCATGACCCGAAGATCAGCTCGCGTGAGCACTGGCAGCGTGTGCAGCAGGGCCATGCCGGCGCCAACCTGATGCCGCTGGTGGCCAGCAACCGCATCGGCCGCGAAGAACAGGACGGCTACGACATCACCTTCTACGGCAGCTCGTTCATCGCCAACCAGTTCGGCGAGAAGGTCGAGGAGCTGAATCAGACCGAGGAAGGCGTGCTGGTGCACAGCTTCGATCTGACCAAGCTGGAGAAGGTGCGCACGGCCTGGGGTGTGTTCCGCGACCGCCGGCCGAACCTATACTGGTCGCTTTCCACGCTCGATGGTGAAACCCCATCCGAATGAACGTAGCCCGGATGCAATCCGGGGCTTTTTCTCACGACTCCCCGGATTGCATCCGGGCTACAGGTGAAACATGACCACGCTGAACACCACGCCACGCGCCGATGGTTTCCACATGCCCGCCGAGTGGGCACCGCACAGCAAGACCTGGATGGTCTGGCCCGAACGCCCGGACAACTGGCGCAACGGCGGCAAGCCGGCACAGGCCGCCTTCGCCGCGGTGGCCAAGGCCATCGCCCAGTTCGAACCGGTGACCGTCTGCGTGTCCGCAGCGCAGTACGAAAATGCCCGCGCGCGCCTGGACGACGCCAACATCCGCCTGGTGGAAATCACCACCGACGACGCCTGGGTGCGTGACACCGGCCCGACCTTCGTCACCAACACCAGCGGCGAAGTGCGCGGCGTGGACTGGGCGTTCAATGCCTGGGGCGGCTTCGACGGCGGCCTGTACTGGCCCTGGCTGCGTGACGACCAGGTAGCGCGCAAGATTCTCGAGATCGAAGGCTGCAAGCGTTATCGCACCGAAGGTTTCGTGCTCGAGGGTGGCTCGATCCATGTCGATGGCGAAGGCACCCTGATCACCACCGAAGAGTGCCTGCTGAACAGGAACCGCAATCCGCACCTGTCGCGCGAAGAGATCGAGGCCGTGCTGCGCGAGCACCTGGCCATCGACACGGTGATCTGGCTGCCCGACGGCCTGTACAACGACGAGACCGATGGCCACGTCGACAACTTCTGCTGCTACGTGCGCCCAGGTGAGGTGCTGCTGGCCTGGACCGACGATCAGAACGATCCCAACTACCCGCGCTGCCAAGCCGCCATGCGTGTGCTGGAAAGCGCGCGCGACGCCAAGGGCCGTCAGCTGACCGTGCACAAGATGCCGATTCCTGGCCCGATCCACGCCACCGCAGAAGAATGCGCGGGCGTCGACATCGTCGACGGCAGCCAGGAGCGTAGCCCAGAGGTTCGCCTGGCCGGCTCCTACGTCAACTTCCTTATCGTCAACGGCGGCATCGTCGCGCCGAGCTTCGATGACCCGAAGGACGAAGAGGCCCGCGCGATTCTGCAGCGCATCTTCCCCGAGCATCGCGTGGTGATGGTGCCGGGCCGCGAGATTCTGCTCGGTGGCGGCAATATCCACTGCATCACCCAGCAGCAGCCGGCGCCGCAAGGGCGCTGAACCATGTAGGGCGGGTGTAACCCGCACCGCTGCTGGCGGGTTTCACCCGCCCTACATCTATGAACGCCCGGCACATGCCGGGCGTTTTCGTTAGCGCCAACTCACTCGAACGGCTGCGGCCGCGGCGTATCGTTGTTCGACGGTGGCAGGATCGGCAGGGCGAAGCTCGGCTGCTCGCCGGTCAGGGTCTTGAGAAAGGCGGTGATCTTGCCGATCTCCTCCTCGCTCAGCTTACGACCCAACTGCAAGCGCGCCATGATGTCTACCGACTCCTCCAGCTTCCAGTAGGCGCCGTCGTGGAAGTAGGGATAGGTCAGTTCGACGTTGCGCAGGGTCGGCACCTTGAACTTGAAGCGGTCGGCATCCTTGCCGGTCAGGCCAGCCACCCCCTCGGCCGGATTGCTGGTTTCATAGGGTTCGACCAGCCCCATCTTCTGGAACGAGTTGCCGCCCAGCGCCGGGCCGTTGTGGCAAGCGACGCAGCCGATGGACTTGAACAGCTGGTAGCCCTCCAGTTCGACCTGGCTGATGGCCTGCTGGTCGCCCTTGAGCCATAGGTCGAAGCGCGAATTGGGTGTGACCAGGGTCTTTTCGAACTCGGCGATGGCGTCGGTCACTTCATCCAGGGTGATCTCGTCGGTCTTGTACACGACCTTGAACGACTCGCGGTACTGCGGGATCGGGCGCAGCACGTCGATGGCGAGAATGTGAGTGAAGGCCATCTCCATCGGGTTGGCGATGGGGCCGGCAGCCTGTTCCTTGAGGTCGGCAGCGCGGCCGTCCCAGAACTGCGCGAGGTTGAGGCTGGAATTGAGCACCGTGGGCGAATTGATCGGCCCTTGCTGCCAGTTATGACCGATGGAGCTCGGCAGGTTGTCACTGCCGCCCATCGACAGGTTGTGGCAGGAGTTGCAGGAAATGAACCCCGAGCGCGACAGACGCGGGTCGAAGAACAGCTGCTTGCCCAGTTCGACCTTGGCCGGATCGGTGATCTCGGCCGCTGCGATAGGCTCGACGGGTTCGTTGGCCGGTACATTGGCCCAGGCGCTGGCGCCCAGGCACAACCCGGCCATCAGGCTCAGAGTGCGCATGCGTATTTCTCCTCAGGTATTGGCTGTTCTGGTTATGTCCTGACCATGCCCAGCGCAAACCCGGGGCGACTTGATCTACATCAAGCCGCACATGCATGCCACCTCAGTGGATATGTTTCATTTCATTTTGCAGGTGTTGATACCCAGCAGTGGATACGCCGGGCAGAAGCGCAAGATGCCGGTCGCCAGTGGTAACACACCGATCCAGCCCCACAGACCGATGACACCGGCCAGGCTCAGTGCGATAAGAATCAGGCCTGCGGCGATGCGCAGACTGCGCTCGAGCGTTCCAACATTGGCTTTGATCGAGGCTCTCCAGGTCAACGTCCGCGCCGGCCTTCCAGCGCAGTAAAGATCAGCATCCCGGCGAGCATCGCCGCGACGAACAGCAGGGCCTGCCAGTGCCCGGTCAGCAGGATGGCAACGGCCGGCCCCGGACAGATGCCAGCGATACCCCAACCGACGCCGAACAGCAGGCTGCCACCAATCAGGCGAGCATCGAGGTCACGACGCGTCGGCAACTGCATGGCGCCGCCGAGCAGTGCCCAGGCGCGCCGTTGCGCCAGGTGCAACGGCAACGCCGCCACGCAGATGGCACCCACCATCACCAGGGCGAGAGACGGGTCCCAGTTACCGGCCAGATCGAGAAAGGCCAGCACCTTGGCCGGGTTGGCCATACCGGCCAGCAGCAGGCCGAGGCCGAACAGTAGACCGGCCAAGAATGCGCTCAGTCTGGCCATGTTCAGCCCCCCAGAAGATGACGTAGAACAAAGACCGTGGCGAAACCCGTGGCCATGAAGCACAGGGTGGCCAGCATGGAGCGCGGAGATAGACGCGAGATGCCATATACGCCATGGCCGCTGGTGCAGCCAGAGCCGTAGCGTGTGCCGATGCCCACCAGCAAACCGGCGCCAATCAGCGACAGCGCGCCGCCATCGAAGCTGATCGCTGGCAAGGCGCCGAACAACCCCCACAGCAGCGGCGCCAACAGCAGGCCGAGGAGGAAAAATGCCTTCTCGCCGCGCCCTTCTGCGCCTGGCTGCAGAAGGCTGCCGAGCAGACCGCTGATACCGGCCACGCGGCCATTGGCCAGGGCAAAGATGACGGCGGCCAGACCGATCAGCGCGCCACCGGCCAAGGCCGTCCAGGGGGTGAAGCTGGCCCAGTCGATGCTCATTGCTGGCCCCCGCAGAACAGCCGATACAGGGTTTCGATCACGGCCAGCGCCGCCGGGCTGCTGATGCGATAGAAGATCTGCTTGCCGTCGCGACGGGTTGCCACCAGCCCTTCACGACGCAGCACGGCCAGTTGCTGGGACAGCGTGGGCTGCTGGATACCAAGCAGCGCCTCCAGCTCACTGACGTTGCGCTCACCCTGCGACAGCTGGCAGAGCAGCAGGAGGCGATCAGGGTTAGCCAATGCCTTGAGCAACTGCCCGGCAGCGTCGGCATTGGCACGCAGCTGCTGGATATCGATGGGTTCATCCATGGAACACCTTCACTAAAAACAATATGTATTTTTATATATTGTATTTCAGAAAAGTGTTAGCCCAACTGACCAGCGGTTAAGGAGGGGATTGAACAGGCCTTACAGGAGCGCGCCTATCTGCATCAATCGAAGCATGCACAGTACAAATCGTGGGAGGGGCTTTAGCCGCGACAAGAGCTCGCTGCAGAAGCGCCTCCCACAAGGGGTATCGTCACTCCCCGGCTTACATCCGGGGTACCACTGACGCCCTACAAGCGAATTCATTAGCGGAGCCCAGAAACGCAGAAACCCGCCGTAGCGGGTTTCCGGGTCGAGGCCAGATGAATCAGGCGTCGGCGTCAGCAGCAGCCTGATAGGCTGCTGCGTCCAGCAGCTTGTCCAGCTCGCTGGCATCGCTTGGCTTGAGCTTGAAGAACCAGCTGCCGTACGGATCGCTGTTGACGCTTTCCGGACTGTCGGCCAGTGCTTCGTTGATGGCGATCACTTCGCCGCCAACTGGCGCATAGATGTCGGAAGCAGCCTTGACCGACTCCACCACGCCAGCTTCCTGGCCGGCGTTCAGCTGCTTGCCAACTTCCGGCAGCTCGATGAACACCACGTCACCAAGGGCTTCCTGGGCGTGGTCGGAGATGCCCACGGTCACACTGCCGTCAGCCTCCAGGCGCGCCCACTCGTGGCTGGCGGCATAACGCAGATCGGCGGGGATATTGCTCATGTGTCTTTCCTCGTAAGCGATGACGGCAAGTGGGCCGTCAGGACAATTTAGCAGGCCGCGGCGCCAGGGGAAGCCAGCACCGCGACCTGATGATTCAGATAAGAGTTTTGCCGTTGCGCACGAAACCTGGCCTGACCACCCGCACCGGGTACCACTTGCCGCGGATCTCCACCTCGGCACGATCCCCAGTGGCTGCCGGCACCCGTGCCAGCGCGATGGATTTGTTCAGCGTAGGCGAGAAGCTGCCGCTGGTGATCTCACCGTCACCGATACCTTCGACGCGCACCACCTGGTGTGCGCGCAGCACGCCACGCTCCTCCAGCACCAGGCCAACGAGCTTGCTCGGGCAACCGGCGGCGCGCTGCGCCTGCAGCGCCGGGCGCCCGATGAAGTCGCGCTCGGCTGGCTCCCAGGCGATGGTCCAGGCCATATTGGCGGCCAGCGGGCTGACCTGTTCATCCATGTCCTGGCCGTAGAGGTTCATACCCGCCTCGAGGCGCAGGGTGTCACGGGCGCCAAGGCCGATGGGCGAAATACCAGCACCGACCAGGTCGTTGAGGAAGGACGCCACCTCGGTCACCGGCAGCACGATTTCCAGGCCATCTTCGCCGGTATAACCGGTACGCGCGATGAACCAGTCCCCCTCGGGCAGGCCCTGGAATGGCTTGAGCTCGTGGATCAGTGCGGCACGTGCCTGACTCAACAGTTCGGAAACGCGTGCGCGCGCCTTCGGCCCCTGAATGGCGAGCATGGCCAGATCGCGACGCTCGCGCAGTTGCACATCGAAATCGCTCGCCTGGGCATGCATCCACGCCAGGTCCTTGTCACGGGTACCAGCGTTGACCACCAGGCGGTAACCCTGCTCGGTGAGGTAAACGATCAGATCGTCGATGACCCCGCCCAGCTCATTGAGCATAGCGCTATACAGCGCCTTGCCGGGGCTCTCCAGGCGGGCCACGTCGTTGGCCAGCAGACGCTGCAGGAAGGCCTTCGCCTGACTGCCGCTCACGTCCACCACGCACATGTGCGAGACATCGAACACGCCGCACTCGCGGCGCACCTGATGATGCTCCTCCACTTGCGAACCGTAGTGCAGCGGCATGTCCCAGCCGCCGAAATCCACCATCTTGGCCCCCAGTGCCAGGTGCAGGTCATAGAGGGGGGTGCGCTGTCCCATGGGTTATCTCCTTCCGGGCTTGGCGAAGCGATTTAGCCCCCTAGAAGCTACCTGCGTTGCCATTGCTGCGTTGAAAGTGGGCTCGAAATGCTCATGTACAAAAGTACATTCCGCTTTCTCTCCCACTTGCGCCTTGCACTGGCTGCCTCGGCTACGCTTCTAGATGAGTCCTGTCGGGCTGCCCCGACTCGCGAATGGCGCGCATTGTAGCCGCATGCGTCCGGGGGGTCATCCTGGCTTCAGGTCGTAGGGCGGGTGCAACCCGCCATGCCCCGACACTGGCGGGTTGCACCCGCCCTACATCGTTGTCTTGATCAACCGAAACCGCGGGCCGAACGGCGGATCAGCAGGATCACCGGCAACAGGCCGACCAGCACCAGGGTCAGCGCCGGCAGCGAGGCGCGCGCCCATTCGCCTTCGCTGGTCATTTCGAATACCCGCACCGACAGGGTGTCCCAGCCGAACGGGCGCATCAGCAGGGTCGCCGGCATTTCCTTGAGCACATCGACGAATACCAGCAGCGCAGCCGACAGGGTACCCGGCAGCAGCAGTGGCAAGTAGACCTTGAAGAACAGCCCGAAGCTGCCAACGCCCAGGCTGCGCGAAGCCTCCGGCAGGGAAGGACGGATACGCGCCAGGCTGGTTTCCAGCGGCCCGAACGCCACCGCCATGAAGCGGATCAGATAAGCCACCAGCAGCGCCGCCAGGCTGCCCAGCAATAGCGGCTTGCCGGCACCGCCCAATGCCGTGGACAGCGGAATCACCAGTTCACGATCCAGAAAGCTGAACGCCAGCATGATCGCCACCGCCAGCACCGAACCAGGCAAGGCATAGCCGAGGTTGCCCAGCGCCACACCGAAACGCACGCCGCGATTCGGCGCCTGACGCCGGGCAAAGGCCAGCAGCATGGCCACACTGACGGTGATCAGCGCCGCCATGCCACCCAGATAAAGGGTATGCAGAATCAGCCCAGCGTAGCGCTCATCAAGATCGAAGCGGCCGCGCTGCCAGAACCAGGCCAACAGTTGCAGCAGCGGGATGACGAAGGCACAGGCGAACACCAGGCCGCACCAGGCGCTGGCGGCAAAGGCCTTCCAGCCATGCAGGTGGTACAGCGCCTTGCCGCGTGGCCGTTCGTTGGCGGGCCGCGCGGCGCCACGCGCACGGCGCTCGCCATAGAGCACCAGCGCCACCGCCAGCAGCAGCAGGCTGGCCAGCTGGGTCGCACTGGTCAGGCTGTAGAAGCTGTACCAGGTCTTGTAGATCGCCGTGGTGAAGGTGTCGAAGTTGAAGACCGACACCGCACCGAAATCGGCCAGGGTTTCCATGATCGCCAGGGCCAGACCGGCGCCAATGGCCGGTCGCGCCATCGGCAGCGCCACCCGCCAGAACGCCTGCCAGGGGCTCTGCCCGAGCACCCGCGCTGCCTCCATCAGGCCCTTGCCCTGGGCCAGGAATGCGCCACGGGCGAGCAGGTAGACGTAGGGGTAGAAAACCAGCACCAGCACGATGATCACACCACCGGTGGAGCGCACGCGCGGCAAGCGCAAGCCGCTGCCGAACCATTCGCGCAGCAGCGTCTGCACCGGGCCGGCGAAATCCAGCAGGCCGACGAAGACGAAGGCCAGGACATAGGCGGGAATGGCGAAGGGCAGCATCAGCGCCCAGTCCAGCCAGCGCCGACCCGGGAACTCGCAAAGGCTGGTGAGCCAGGCCAGGCTGACGCCCAGCAGTGTCACGCCCACACCGACGCCAATCACCAGCGTCAGCGTGTTGCCAATCAGCCGCGCCATCTGTGTCTGCCACAGGTGCGACCAGATCTGCTGATCCACCTCATGCCAGCTCAGCAGCAATACCGACAACGGCATCAGCACCAGAACGGCGACGGCAAGGACGATGGGGTACCAGCGACGCTGGACGGGATGCGGCACGCGGATTCCTCGACTACGCAAATGACGACGCCCCGACTAGGCGGGGCGTCGCAGTATAACGGCAGCGCTGTGCTCGTCGATGATCCTTCCCACGCTCCGCGTGGAAATGCAGCGCTCGACGCTCCAGCGTCAGAAGCCAATAGGCCGGGGCGTCACTGGCGACGTACCCACGCCGGAGCGTGGGCGCGATCCCCTTTACTGCCAGCCGGCGCGATCCATCAGCATGGTCGCTTCAGCCTGACGCTTGCCCGCCACTTCGGTAGCGATCGAGTCAGCCTTGAAGCTGCCCCAGGCAGCCACTTCATCGGACGGTGCGACCGCCGGGTTGGCCGGGAACTCCTGGTTGACGCCAGCGAAGATGCTCTGTGCCTCCGGGGTGGTCATCCACTCCAGCAGCTTCTTGGCCTGCTCGGCATGCGGTGCATGCTTGGTCACACCGGCACCGGCCAGGTTGACGTGCACGCCACGGTCGTCCTGGTTCGGCCAGAAAGGTTTGACCTTCAGATCCGGCTGCTGCTTGTGCAGACGGCCGTAGTAGTAGGTGTTGGTGATGCCCACGTCGCACTGGCCGGCGTCGATGGCCTGCAGCAGCGCGGTGTCATCAGGGAATACGTCGGTGGCCAGGTTGTTGACCCAACCCTTGACGATCTCCTCGGTCTTCTCGGCGCCATGGGTTTCGATCAGGGTGGCGGTCAGCGACTGGTTGTAGACCTTCTTGCTGGTGCGCAGGCACAGGCGGCCTTCCCAGTTCTTGTCAGCCAGGGCTTCGTAGGTGGACAACTCTTCCGGCTTGACGCGCTCGGTGGAGTAGAAAATGGTCCGCGCGCGCAGCGACAGGCCAGTCCAGCTGTCGGTGCTGGAGCGGTACTGGGCGGGGATGTTGGCGTCGATCACGTCGGACTTGGTCGGCTGCAGCACGCCTTCCTGTTCGGCCTGCCAGAGGTTGCCGGCGTCGACGGTAATCAGCAGGTCAGCCGGGGTGTTGGCACCCTCGGCCTTGAGACGGGCGATCAGCGGGGCTTCCTTGTCGGTGATGAACTTCACCTTGACCCCAGTCTTCTCGGTGTAGAGATCGAATACCGGCTTGATCAGCTCGTCGATACGGGCGGAGTAGACCACCACCTCATCAGCAGCCTGAACGGCGGTTGCCAGGGTGCTGAGAGTGAATGCAGCGAGAAGCGCGTTGCGAGCCTTCATGGGACCAGCCTCTTGTGGGTGAGCAAAGTGGCTGAATAGTAGTGAATGTTATTTGCCTTCTCAACGTAAACAGCGAGACGACACGCAGCAGTTATTACAAGTTGCGTCAGCTCAGGCTCGCGCCAGTTCCGGCAGGTCGCCGGCCAGCCCAAGCGCCTGACGCACGAACAGCGCCTTGGCCTCGGCCTGGCCGTCGACCAGATCGAGACCGACGTTGCGCAGCAGGCGCAGCGGCAACGGGTCGGCCTGGAACAAGCGCTGAAAGCCTTCCATCGCCGCCATCATCGCCAGGTTGTGCGGCATGCGCCGACGCTCGAAACGGCTCAGCACGCGCTCATCACTGAGGTGCTCACCGCGTTCAGCGGCATGCAGCAGTACCTCGGCCAGCACGGCGGCGTCGAGGAAACCCAGGTTGACGCCCTGCCCCGCCAGCGGATGGATGGTGTGCGCAGCATCGCCAATCAGCGCCAGCCCAGGCTCAACATAACGCTTGGCATGACGCTGGCGCAGCGGGATGCACAGACGGCGGTCGGCGTGCAGCACCTTGCCCAGGCGCGATTCGAAGGCCTTGCCCAGTTCGACGCAGAAGGCCTCGTCGTCCAGCGCCATCAAGCGCTCGGCTTCGACCGGCACGGTCGACCAGACGATCGAGCACCAATGCTCGCCAGCAGGGCCTGCCAGCGGCAGAAAGGCCAGTGGACCATCGTCGGTAAAGCGTTGCCAGGCAATGGCCTGGTGCGGTCGCTCGCAACGCACGCTGGTGACGATGGCATGGTGCAGATAATCCCATTCGCGCGTGGCACAGCCGGCCAGGCGACGCACCGCGGAGTTGGCACCATCAGCCGCCACCAGCAGCGGTGCGCGCAGTTGGCGACCATCGGTAAGCGTCAGCAACCAGTCGTCGCCGGAGCGGCGCAGCTGCTCCAGGCGCGCGCCAGGCAACAGACCGATCTGGCTGTCGTGCAGCCTTTCGAGCAGGGCATCCTGCACCACACGATTCTCGACGATATGGCCAAGCGTCTCGGCATGCACGCTGGCCGCAGCGAAGTGGATGCTGCCGGTGCCGGAGCCATCCCAGACGCGCATCTCGCCGTAGGGGCAGACACGCCGAGTGGCGATGCCCTGCCAGGCGCCCAGGCGTTCGAGAATGCGTTGGCTGGCCATCGACAGCGCGCTGACACGCGGCTCGAACGGCGCCTGGGCATCGAACGGCGCCACGCTCAGCGGGCTGCCGTCGACGATCAGGATGTCCAGACCGCTGTGCTCCAGCGCCAAGGCCAGGGTACTGCCAACCATACCGGCGCCGACGATGATCAGATCCGCTCGCATATCACTCCTTAAACCCTAGGTTGCGCGGTGCGCATCATGACTCCCTGTAGATGCGCACAGCGCACCCTGCGGAGCTGATCATAGATTGCGGGTTCCCATGCCCATGGCCTGGCGGGCGAACCAGCGCTTGGCCGGCGGCAGCAGGTCGAGGCCGAGCAAACCCAGGTTGCGCCCGGCAGTCAGCAGCGGCTGCGCATTGCTGAACAGGCGCGTCACCTGGTCGGAGAAGCCGACGGTCATTTGCTGATCGAGCTGTTGCCTTTGCTGGTAACGCTGCAGGGTGGCGAAATCGCCCAGTGTTGCCTCGCTATCGATAAGCACCTCGGCCAGCGCCAGGGTATCGCGCAGCGACAGGTTGTAGCCCTGGCCGGCGATGGGGTGCAGGCTGTGCGCGGCGTTGCCCAGCACCACCAGATGCGGACGCACCTGCTCCTGCGCCTCGACCAGGCTCAGCGGATAGAGATGCCGCGCACCCACCTGGCGCAAGGCGCCCAGGCGATAACCGAAGGCCTGCTGCAACTCGCTGAGAAAACTGGCCTCGCTGGCGCGCAACAGACGTTCGGCGTCAGCCGCGGCGCGCGTCCAGACCAGTGCGCAGCGGTTATCGCTCAAGGGCAGCAGCGCCATCGGGCCGTCATCGGTGAAGCGCTCGAAGGCCTGCCCGCGGTGCGCCTCCAGCGGGCTGACGTTGGCAATCAGCGCACTCTGCCCATAAGGCTTACTGCTGACGCCGATACCAAGCTGCTCACGCAGGCCGGAACGCCCACCATCAGCGAGAATAGCCAGGTCGCAGTCGAGGCAGGTTTCGTCGTTCAGGGTCAGGCGATAGCCGTCGTCGAGACGCTGCATGCCGACCACTTCGGCCGGGCAACGCCACTCGATCACATCCGCATCCAGCGCCTGCCACAGACAATGGCCGAGCCAGGCGTTCTCAGCTACGTAACCGAGCGCCGGCACGCCTTCCTCAATGGCCTGCAGGCGCGTGGCGCCGAAGCGGCCGCGGTCGGAAACATGAATCTGCTGAATCGGCTCAGCCCGCTGGGCAATGCTCTGCCACAGGCCCAGGCGCTCGTAGATCAACCGACTGCCATAGGACAGCGCGGTAGAGCGCGCGTCATAGCTGGGCTGGTATTCGCTGCCCGGGGCGAAGGGCTCGATCAGGGCGATGCGCCAACCACGCTGACGCGCCGTGTCCTGCAGGGCCAGTGCCAGGCTGGCACCCACCAGGCCGCCGCCGATAATGGCCAACTGTACGCGTGACATGGGCTCAGGCCGCCTCGGTGCGCGCGGCCGCCATCAATGCCTCGATCTCGGCAACGGTCTTGGGCACACCGTTGGTGAGAATCTCGCAGCCCGTCTTGGTCACGACCACGTCGTCCTCGATGCGCACGCCGATGCCGCGCCATTTCTTGGCGATCTTGTCGTTGTCAGGGGCGATATAGATGCCTGGCTCGACGGTCATCGCCATGCCGACCTCCAGCACGCGCCACTGCCCGCCGACCTTGTAGTCGCCGACGTCATGCACATCCATGCCCAGCCAGTGGCCGGCGCGATGCATATAGAAAGGCTTGTAGGCTTCGCTGGCGATCAGCTCGTCAACATCACCCTCGAGCAGCCCCAGATCGACCAGGCCGGCAGTGATCACCCGCACGGTGGCCTCATGGGCCTCGTTCCAGTGCCGGCCTGGAGCGATGAACTTGAATGCCTCCTCGTTGGCCTTGAGCACCAGTTCGTAGATGGCCTTCTGCTCGGGCGAGAACTTACCGCTGACCGGGAAGGTGCGGGTGATGTCGCTGGCGTAGCAGTCGATCTCGCAGCCGGCGTCGATCAGCACCAGATCGCCGTCCTTGAGCGCCGCGTCATTCTCGCGGTAGTGCAGGATGCAGGCATTGCGGCCGGCGGCGACGATGCTGCCATAGGCCGGCATCTTCGCCCCACCCTTGCGGAATTCGTAGTCCAGTTCGGCTTCCAGGTGATATTCGAACAGGCCGGCGCGACTCGCCTGCATGGCACGGATATGAGCGCGCGCACTGATCTCGGCAGCTTCCTTCATCACCTTCACTTCGGCCGCCGATTTGTACAGGCGCATGTCGTGCAGCAGGTGGTTGAGGGCGACGAATTCGTTTGGCGGCATAGCGCCCTGGCGCGCCTTGGCGCGGATGTGGTTGACCCACTCCATCAGCCGATGATCGAACTCCTGATTGCTGCCGATGGCGTAGTAGACGCGCTCGCGGCCTTCGATCAACCCCGGCAGGATGTCGTCGATATCGCCAATGGGGAAGGCATCGTCGGCGCCAAACTGGCTGATCGCACCGTCCTGGCCGGCACGCAGGCCATCCCACAACTCGCGCTCGGGATCACGCTCGCGACAGAACAGCACATATTCACCGTGCTCGCGCCCAGGGATCAGCGCCATCACCGCTTCCGGCTCGGGAAAACCGGTGAGGTACTGGAAATCGCTGTCCTGACGGTAGACATGCTCGACGTCACGGTTGCGGATATACACCGGCGCCGCCGGCAGAATGGCGATGCTGTTGGGTTCCATCTGCGCCATCAGCGCCTTGCGCCGACGGGCATATTCGGACTTGGGGATGCTGATCAAGGCAGGCTCCGACGAAAAATCAGTGCAGGGAGGGTTTGGCAGCAGGCGCCGCAGGTTTGGCGCACTCGGTGAACAGCAGCAGCGGCGCGACACGCAGGTACTCCATCACCTCCATGTAGTCGCTCTCGCCATCCTCCGATTCTTCCAGTGCACTCTGCACCTGGGCGATGGCGGAGAGATCCTGCAACACTTCCATGGCTTCGGCACTCAGCGCACCGTCGCGAGCGGTCAGGCCGAAGCCACCGAGAAAGCCCTGACACCACTGACCCAGAGCGACCGCGCGCTGCGCCAGCGGGGTTTCGTCATCCGGCAACAGCAACACCACGGTGACGTCTTCGCTGCACAGCTCACCCTTGACCATTTCCTGCAGGCCGATCAGCGCCTGGCGCACGTTGTCCTGCGGCTCGCCACCGAGCAGGTCGGCCGCGTCGAGCAGCCAGGCATCGGCGTCGAAGCCAGCGCCCGCACAGCTGCGACCAAGCAGCAGGCCGTGCAGTTCGGCAGGGGAAACGGAATGCCCGGCGCTATTGAGCAGAGCGGCGAAGGCGGCGTAGGGAGAGCTTGGAATCGACATAGATAGCTAGGCGCCAGGCGGCGCAATCTCTAGAATGGAGGCCTCGTATCCTAGCACCGGCAGACGCGCCAAGACCATCCGAGGCCGCCGGGGTGATGCCGTCATGTGCATCACACCACTGCTATCCGTGGTTTGACCCGTAGCCGGGACAGGCCTATATAGTCCAGCCATTCCCTCCCATAGCGAGAGCCCATGGAAGACGCCGATCTGCACGCATTGACCGCCAAGCTGGAACTCTTGATCCAGCGTGTCGAGCAGCTAAAGGCTCACAACCGACTCCTGCTGGCGAATGAACAGGCCTGGCGTGAGGAACGCGCCCATCTGATCGAAAAGAACGAAATGGCCCGGCACAAGGTCGAATCGATGATTTCGCGCCTTAAAGCCCTGGAGCAGGACTCATGACCCAGTCGAATACCGTGACCGTCCACATTCTGGACAAAGAATATTGCATCGCCTGCCCGCAGGACGAACGCGCCAATCTGGAAAGTGCGGCTCGCTACCTGGACGGCAAGATGCGCGAGATCCGTACCAGCGGCAAAGTGATCGGTGCCGACCGTGTCGCCGTGATGGCAGCCTTGAACATCACCCACGACCTGCTGCACAAGCAGCAGCGCCTGGATCAGGACGCCAATTCCACCCGCCAGCAGGTGCGCGATCTACTCGATCGTGTCGACCATGCACTGGCCGACGATCCGAGTTCCTGAGTACCGCCATGCCTGCCAGTTCGTCGCAGGCCGCCCCGCAGACCCTCTGTTCGGGTATACTGGGCGCAACTTCCTGGGGTGTGCGCCAGTCGGTGATGTCCCTGAGCCGATACGCACAACCACGGGGGTTGCACGTTGGGGCCGGTGTGCATGTCCGCCTGACGGAAAGCCTTAACGCCTCCTGCAACCTCCACCTTGAACTTTCGGGTTCAAGGGCTAAACCGACAGCGGCACGCCGGGAAGTCATCATTTCCAGCAGTGACCTTCAGCGCTGCTACCCGCCTCGTTCGAACCTCCTTTCATGACTACGCCCGCCACTCTCAGTCGCCCGCAACTGCGCCGCGTGCTGCGCCAGCGTCGACGTGCACTCAGCCGCAGCCAGCAACGTCTTGCCGCGCGTAACCTCTATCGTCAGTTGGCACAAAGCCCGCAGTTTCGCCGCGCCAGGCACATCGCCCTGTACCTGCCCAACGATGGCGAAATCGACCCAAGGCCTTTGCTGGCCGCCGCACACAAGCGCGGCAAACACACCTACCTGCCGGTGCTCAGCGCCTGGCCGCGCACCAAGATGGTGTTTCAGCGCGTCAGCCAGCACGAGAAACTGGCGAGCAATCGCTTCCGCATCCTCGAACCACGCACGCAGCCCAAGCGCCAACGCAAGGTCTGGGCACTGGATCTGGTGCTGCTACCGCTGGTGGGCTTCGATGATCGCGGCGGGCGCCTGGGTATGGGCGGCGGCTTCTACGACCGCAGCCTGGCTTATCTGCGCATGCGCAAAAATTGGCACATGCCGACACTACTGGGCCTGGCGCATGAATGTCAGCGCGTGGAAGAACTGGCGATGGCCAGCTGGGACGTGCCCTTGCAGGCAACGGTGACGGACAAGGCGTGGTATTGAATCGAAAGATGCGGCACCGCGTTCCCTGCGGCGCTTACGCTGGCAGTCCGCGAATCAGGGCTGCTGCGTTACATTGATCGGAGCTTCGCTCTGGCGCTCCCAAAGGCTCTGGGTGTAACCCGTGGTAACCACGCCCAGGCTGAACAGTACGACGAGAACCCACAAAAGATCTGGCTTGCGTTTCATCTATTGCCTCCCCCTTCAAGGCAATGCGCGCGTTGGTCGCGCGTTATTGTTGTGTGCAATACGACGGCGCCAAGCGTTAAGCCGGGCATTTTCCGTCAGCGCCAAGCACTGTGCAATTTCCGGCGCCAACCGGCCGTCGGAGATATCCCTCAAACGAGCGTCCGCTTACGGACAGACCTGCAGGAGCAAAGTTCATGCCTTATTGGCTGATGAAGTCCGAACCCGATGAATTGTCCATCCACGACCTGCAGCGACTGGGCAAAACGCGCTGGGATGGCGTACGCAATTACCAGGCGCGCAACTTCATGCGCGCAATGAAACAGGGCGATCTGTTCTTCTTCTATCACTCCAGTTGCCCGCAACCCGGTATCGCCGGTATTGCACGTATTGCCGGTGAGATCTACCCGGACCCCACCGCGCTGGACCCGCAAAGCCATTATCACGACCCCAAGGCCAGTACCGAGAAGAACCCCTGGAGCGCTCTGGACGTCGAGTTCGTCGAAGCCTTCGACGAGGTGCTGGCGCTGCAGCACCTGAAGAACAATCCGCTACTGGCCGAACTGGCGTTGGTACAACGTGGCAGTCGCCTGTCGGTGATGCCGGTGAGCGATGCCGAATGGACAGCAATTCTCGCCATGCGTTGAGTCGCATGCGGCACTGTGCTATCACCACACAGAGCCTAGGAGTTTTTCCATGCCGGCATCCTCCCCCTGGCCGGCGCGACTTGCGCTGGCGTTCCTGTTACTGGTGCTGAGCGGCGCCAGCGTTCTGCTTTGGCGTCAGATCGAGGCCGTACAGCAACAGCGTGTCGATGAGCGTATCGGCTACCAGGCACGCAGCCTGGCGCGTCAGCTGGAGAGCACGCTGCACCTGGAGGTGGCCAGCCTCGAACGCATCGCCCGCTTGTGGAACAGCCTGGGCCGCCTGCCGCATGCCAGTTGGGGGGAGGAGGTGGAGCGCGTACTGCAAGGCTTTCCCGCCTATCAATCCATCCAGTGGGTCGGCGACGATCTACGCATGCGCTGGCTGCTACCGGTGGCCGGCAACGAAGCGGCGCTGAATTTTCGCCTGTACCCGGAGCACCCCAATTACCCACTGGCGATGGAGGCTCGCGAGAGCGGCGAACAACGTTTCTCCAACAGCTTCGATCTGGTCCAGGGCGGACGCGGCTTCGTCCTCTACACACCGCTGTATCGCGAGCATGACGGCACCAAGGTGTTCGACGGTTTCCTCCAGGGCGTATTTCGCGTCGAACCGCTGATGCTGCAGTTGCTCACCCAGATCGATCGCGAAGCCTTCAACCTCGAACTGCTGGAGAACAGTCACAGCCTGTTCCGTCATGGCGCAGCGGACACCGATATGCGACACAGCCTGCAACTGGGCCTGAGTCTGCTCAACAACCAGGACTTCAGTCTGCGCCTGAGCCCCACCGAGCAACTGCTCGACCAGCTCGAGTCGCCCTTGCCCGGCGTGGTGCTCGGCGCCAGCCTGGCGATCAGCCTGCTACTGGTCGCCGCCCTGGCCCTGGCCCTGGAGAACAGCCGTCGTGCCCATGCCCTGCAACTGGCCAACCGCCGCTTCAAGCTGGAGGCCGAACGCCGCGAAGAGACCGAGCAGCGCCTGCGCGAGAACCGCGAGCGCCTACAACTGGTGCTGGACCTGACCGACTCCAGCCATGACGGGCTGTTCATCTTCGACAGCGGCACCCGCGAGCTGCTGCACATGAATCAGGCCACCTACGCCACGCTCGGCTATCGCCCTGAACAGTTCGCCGAGTTGCTGCGCGATGATCCGGAGAAACTCCTGCCAGGCTTCCACCGCTGGCTGGAACAGGCGCGCCAGGCGCAGCGCGACAACCTCTCGCGGATATTCCAGCGCGAGCTGATCCGCCGCGACGGCAGTCGCCAACCTGCCGAAATCAACACCCAACTGGTGCAGCTGCATGACCGCGAATACCTGATCGCCGTTTCCCGCGACAACAGCGAGCGCCTGCAACTGGAAGCGCAACTGCAGCGCCTGTCACAGCTCGACGGCCTGACCGGACTGTACAACCGCCGTTACTTCGATCAGCAACTGCTCGCCGAATGGCGCCGCCTGCGCCGCCTCGACGCGCCCCTGGCGCTGCTGATGCTGGATATCGACCACTTCAAGGCCTACAACGATGCACTCGGCCACCTCGCCGGGGACGACGCCCTGCGCAGAGTCAGTGCAGCCCTGCGCGACAGCCTGCAACGCGAAGGCGATACGGCCTGCCGCTACGGTGGCGAGGAGTTCGCGATCATTCTCGCCAACACCAATCAGGAGGGTGCCGAGCAGGTCGCCGCGCGCGTCCATGCAGCCATCGCCAGCCTGGATATCCATCACCCGGCCAGCCCGTTCGGCCACCTGACCCTGAGCATCGGTATCACGGTGGTCGACCCAGTGAGCGACGAACAGCCAGGCGAACTGCTCGCCCAGGGTGATCAGGCGCTGTATCGTGCCAAGCATGAGGGTCGCAACCGAACCTGCCTGTGGCAGCCCCCCGCGCTTGACCTGCATCAAGACCCCTGAGGCGCATCTGGCAGACAATGGAAATGTCGTGAAAGCCTCCAGCCATGGGGCGCTACAGGGAAGCCGAGATGACCAACGCAAAACGCCGCCTGCCCTATTTGATCGCCGTCGGCGTCGCCGTCCTGGCCGCCGTGGCCTGGTGGCAGCTGCGCCCGACAGGCCTGGGCGAGGGGTTCGCCAGCGGTAACGGGCGCATCGAAGCCACCGAAGTGGATGTGGCGACCAAACTCGCCGGGCGCGTCGCCAGCATCGACGTCGACGAAGGTGACTTCGTCGAGCCCGGCCAGATTCTCGCGCGCATGGACACCCAGGTGCTCGAAGCCCAGCTGGCCCAGGCCCGTGCCCATTTGCGCCAGGCAGAGAATGGCCAGATCACCGCCGCCAGCCAGATCAGCCTGCGCCAAAGCGAAAAACTTGCCGCCGAGGCCGTGGTGCACCAACGCCAGGCTGAGCTGGATGCCGCGCGCAAACGTCACGCACGCAGCGCCACGCTGGTCAAGCGCAACGCCCTGGCTCAGCAGACTCTGGATGACGATCTGGCCCGCCTGCAGAGTGCCGAGGCCGCGCTGGCCGCCGCCCGCGCTCAGGTCAGCTCGGCCGAGGCCGGCATAGCTGCAGCCCAGTCGCAGGCCATCGAAGCGCAATCGGCGACCGAAGCGGCCCGCGCCAGCGTCGAGAGGCTGCAGGTGGACATCGACGACAGCCAGCTCAAGGCTCCACGCGCCGGCCGCGCGCAATACCGCATCACTCAACCCGGCGAAGTGCTCGGTGCCGGCGGCAAGCTGCTCAACCTGGTGGATCTGACCGACGTCTACATGACCTTCTTCCTGCCCGAGCGCCAGGCCGGCCGCGTCGCGTTGGGCAGCGAGGTGCGCCTGGTGATCGACGCCGCGCCGCAATACGTGATTCCGGCCAAGGTCAGCTATGTCGCCAGCGTCGCCCAGTTCACGCCGAAGACAGTGGAAACCGCCAGCGAGCGCGAGAAACTGATGTTCCGGGTCAAGGCGCGCATCGACCCCGAGCTGCTGAGCAAGCACCTGCAGCAGGTCAAGACCGGCGTACCGGGCATGGCCTACCTGCGCCTCGATCCTGACGCCGAGTGGCCCGCGCATCTGGCGATCAAGGTTCCGCAATGAACACGCCGGTCGCACGCCTGAGCGGCGTCGGCCTGCGCTATGGCCAGACCCACGCCCTGCAGCAGATAGACCTGGCCCTGCCGGCCCGTCGCATGGTCGGCCTGATCGGCCCGGACGGCGTCGGCAAGTCCAGCCTGCTGGCGCTGATCGCCGGGGCGCGCAAGCTCCAGGACGGCAGCGTCGAGGTGCTCGGCGGCGATATGGCCGACGCCCGCCATCGCCGCCGCGTCTGCCCACATATCGCCTATATGCCGCAGGGCTTGGGCAAGAACCTCTATCCGACGCTATCGGTATTCGAGAACCTGGATTTCTTCGGCCGTCTGTTCGGCCAGGACGCCGCCGAGCGCGAACGGCGCATCGACGATCTGCTGCGCAGCACCGGCATGTCCGCGTTCCGCGAGCGCCCGGCGGGCAAGCTGTCCGGCGGCATGAAGCAGAAGCTCGGGCTGTGCTGCGCGCTGATCCATGACCCGGACCTGCTGATCCTCGACGAGCCGACCACCGGCGTCGACCCACTGTCGCGCAACCAGTTCTGGGAACTGATCGCGCGCATCCGCACGCAGCGCCCGCAGATGAGCGTGCTGGTGGCCACCGCCTACATGGAGGAAGCCGAGCGCTTCGACCATCTGGTGGCGATGGATGCCGGCCGCGTGCTGGCCGAAGGCAGCCCGGCGGAACTGCGCGCACGCACCAACAGCGCCAGCCTGGAGCAGGCCTTTATCGCCCTGCTGCCCGAGGAACGCCGCCGCGGCCATCAGCAGGTGGTCATTCCACCCCTGCAAGACAGCAACGAGATCGCCATCGAAGCCAAGAGCCTGACCATGCGCTTCGGCGATTTCGTCGCGGTGGAGTCGGTATCGTTCCGCATCCGCCGTGGCGAGATTTTTGGTTTTCTCGGCTCCAACGGCTGCGGCAAGAGCACCACCATGAAGATGCTCACCGGCCTGCTACCGGCCAGCGAGGGTGAGGCACTGCTGTTCGGCCAGGCAGTCGACCCGCGTGACATGGCCACGCGCAAGCGCGTCGGCTACATGTCCCAGGCGTTCTCCCTGTATGGCGAGCTGACGGTGCGGCAGAACCTGGTGCTGCATGCCCAGCTGTTCCATGTGCCGACCGCAGAGATCGAGCCGCGTGTGGCACAGATGGCAACACGCTTCGACCTCGGCGAGGTCATGGACATGCTCCCCGAGCGCCTGCCGCTGGGCATCCGCCAGCGCCTGTCGCTGGCCGTGGCGGTGATCCACAAGCCGGAGATCCTGATCCTCGACGAGCCCACCTCGGGTGTCGACCCGGTGGCCCGCGACGGCTTCTGGCAACTTATGCTCGACCTGTCACGCCGCGACGGCGTGACCATCTTCATCTCTACCCACTTCATGAACGAGGCGCAGCGCTGCGACCGCATCTCGCTGATGCACGCCGGCAAGGTGCTAGACAGCGATACGCCGCAGGGCCTGATGGAAAAGCGCGGCCTGGAAAGCCTGGAAGCCACCTTCATCGCCTACCTGCAGGAGGCTGTCGGCGAGCAACCGGTCAGCGAGGCGCCGCCACTGGAACAGGCGCCGCCAGCACAGCGTCAGCGCTTCAGCCTGCGCCGCCTGCTCAGCTACGCCCGCCGCGAGGCGCTGGAGCTGCGCCGCGACCCGATTCGCGGTGGCATGGCGCTGCTTGGCACGGTATTGCTGCTGTTCATCATCGGCTACGGCATCAGCCTCGACGTCGAAGACCTGACCTTCGCCGTGCTGGATCGCGACCAGACCACCACCAGCCAGGAATACCACCTGAACCTGTCCGGATCGCGCTACTTCCTGGAGAAAACGCCGCTCTCCGATTACGACGAGCTGGAACGACGCTTGCGGGGCGGCGACATCAGCCTGGCGGTGGAGATTCCGCCGAACTTCGGCCGCGATCTCAAGCGCGGCGCCAGCCCGCAGATCGGCATGTGGATCGACGGCGCCATGCCGACCCGCGCAGAAACCATCAAGGGCTACGTGACCGGCCTGCACCAGCACTACCTTAGCGAGCTGGCGCGGCGTTCGCCGCAGCCGCAAGCAGCCAACGCCGCCGAGTTGGAAGTGCGCTATCGCTACAACCCGGACGTGGAGAGCCTCAAGGCCATGGTGCCGGCAGTAATTCCGCTGCTGCTGATGCTGATTCCGGCGATGCTCACGGCCCTCGGCGTGGTGCGCGAGAAGGAACTGGGCTCGATCATCAACCTCTACGTCACCCCGGTCACCCGCCTGGAATTCCTGCTCGGCAAGCAACTGCCCTACATCGCCCTGGGCCTGTTCAACTTCATCCTCCTGGCGCTGCTGGCAGTCACCGTGTTCGACGTGCCGCTCAAGGGCAACCCGCTGACCCTGCTGGCCGGCGCCCTGCTCTACCTGGCGTGCGCCACAGGCCTCGGCCTGCTGATGTCGACCTTCACCAAGAGCCAGATCGCCGCGGTATTCGGCACCGCCATCGTCACCCTGCTGCCGGCCATCCAGTTCTCCGGACTGATCTACCCGGTCGCCTCGCTGGAAGGCGCAGGCGCGGTGATCGGCCAGCTCTACCCGACCTCGCAATTTCTGGTGATCAGCCGCGGCATCTTCTCCAAGGCACTGGCGCTGCAGGACCTGGCCGGCTACTTCGCCGCCCTGGCACTTACCATCCCGCTGCTGACGCTGCTCAGCGCCAGCCTGCTGCGCAAACAGGAGATCTGATGGAACGCCTGGCCAATATCCTGCACCTCGGCATCAAGGAGTTGCGCAGCCTGCAGCATGACCTGGCGCTGGTACTGCTGATCCTCTGGGCCTTCAGCATGGGCGTTTACTCGGCCGCCACCAGCATGCCGGAGAGCCTGCATAACGCCGCCATCGCCGTGGTCGACGAAGACCAGTCGCAACTCTCAGAGCGCCTGATCCAGGCCTTTCAGGAGCCCTATTTCCGTACCCCGGAACGCATCGACCTGAGCGAGATGGATCGCGGCATGGATGCCGGGCGCTACACCTTTACCCTGAACATTCCGCCGAACTTTCAGCGCGACGTGCTCGCCGGTCGCAGCCCGGCAATCCAGCTCAATGTCGACGCCACCCAGGTAAGCATGGCCTTCACCGGTGCCGGCTACATCCAGAACATCGGCGCCAGCGAAGTGGCCGAGTTCGTCCGCCGTTACCGTGGCGACCTGGCACAATCTGCGGAACTGGCGCTGCGCATACAGTTCAACCCCAACCTGACGCGCGCCTGGTTCGGCTCGGTGATGGAGGTGATCAACCAGATCACCATGCTGTCGATCATCCTCACTGGTGCGGCGCTGATCCGCGAACGCGAGCATGGCACCGTGGAACACCTGCTGGTGATGCCGGTGACGCCACTGGAAATCATGCTGGCCAAGGTCTGGTCGATGGGGTTGGTGGTGCTGGCGGCTGCAGCCCTGTCACTGCTGCTGGTGGTGCAGGGATGGCTGCAGGTGCCGATCGAAGGCTCCATTGCTTTGTTCCTGGCCGGGGCGGCACTGCACCTTTTCGCCACCACCTCGATGGGCATCTTCTTCGGCACGGTAGCGCGCTCGATGCCGCAACTGGGCCTGCTGATCATCCTGGTGCTGCTGCCGCTGCAGATCCTCTCCGGCGGCACCACGCCACGCGAGAGCATGCCCGAGCTGGTGCAGCAGATCATGCTGGCGGCGCCGACCACTCACTTCGTCGCGCTAGCCCAGGCCATTCTCTATCGCGGTGCGGGGCTGCCCATCGTCTGGCCCTATATGCTGGCCATCGCCGGCATCGGCGCTCTGTTCTTCGTCGCGGCGCTGAGCCGCTTTCGCAAGACCCTGGCGCAGATGGCCTGACAGATCCGGAACCGCTTCAGCCGCGAAAAGCGGCCTTTCGTAGGAGCCCCGCCCCGGGGCGAAAATTTTCAATTGCGCATCGCCCTGGTTCGCGGCGGGGCGCCGCTCCTACGCATTCGCAGCGTCGACGCTTAACTGACTGCGCCCCCTTTCACTGAATGATCAGGTTATTGAACAAAAGATCTTCGACGATGGGCTTGCCCTCTTCGCCATTGATCGCGTCCTGCACCTGCTTCAAGGCCTCCAGGCGCAGGTTCTCACGGCCATCGGGCGCGTTGATGATCTCGCTGGTCTGCGCCGAGAACAGCATCACCATCTGATGGCGGATCAGCGGTTCATGCTGCTTGAGCTTCTCCTCGGCCTCGGTGCCGGTCACCCGCAGGGACACATCGGCCTTGAAGAACTTCAGACGATTGCCTTGATCCGCCAGGTTGCCGATCAAGGCTGGCGTCAGGTTGTGATAAATCGTCGCAGGAGCCTCCTCCTTCTTTTCCGAAGAGGCCAGGGCAGGCAGGCAGATCGACAGGCTCAGTAGCAGGGCGGTCAACAGTTTCACGTTCGGCACTCCATCGGGGATGTGCCTAGCATAGCCATCCACAGGCCTGCACCCAAGTCCGGCGCTTATGCCGACCTATCAGGCATCGGCATGCTCGTTGACCCCCGGCGGGCGCTTTCTACACTGCATGGCACCCTGCAAGAGGAATGACCTTGATGAAAGCCCTGCTGTGCAAAGCCTTCGGCCCCGCCGACACCCTGGTACTGGAAGACCTGCCAAGCCCCGAACCGAAAAAAAACGAGGTGCTGATCGAGGTGCAGGCCGCCGGGGTCAACTTCCCCGACACGCTGATCATCGAAGGCAAATACCAGTTCAAGCCGCCCTTCCCCTTCGCCCCGGGTGGCGAGGTAGCCGGTGTGGTCAAGGCCGTCGGCGAGAAAGTCAGCCATCTGCGCGCGGGTGATCGGGTCATGGCGTTGACCGGTTGGGGAGGCTTCGCCGAAGAGGTCGCCGTGCCGGCCTACAACGTGCTACCGGTGCCCAAGAGCATGGACCTGACCACCGCGGCGGCCTTCGGCATGACCTACGGCACCTCGATGCACGCCCTCAAACAGCGCGCCAACCTGCACCCGGGTGAAACCCTGCTGGTCCTCGGCGCCTCCGGCGGCGTCGGACTGGCGGCGGTGGAAATCGGCAAGGCCATGGGCGCCAAGGTCATCGCCGCAGCGAGCAGCGCCGAGAAACTGGAAGTGGCGCGCAAGGCCGGCGCCGACGAGCTGATCAACTACAGCGAGCAGAGCCTGAAGGACGAGGTGAAGAAGCTCACCGGCGGCCAGGGCGTGGACGTGATCTACGACCCAGTGGGTGGCACGCTGTTCGAAGAAGCCTTCCGCAGCATCGGCTGGAACGGCCGCTTCCTGGTGGTGGGTTTCGCCGCCGGCGGCGGCATCCCGGCACTGCCGGCCAACCTGCCGCTGCTCAAGGGCGCATCCCTGGTCGGCGTCTTCTGGGGCTCCTTCGCCCAGCGCCAGCCGCAGGACAACGCCGCTAACTTCCAGCAACTGTTCGCCTGGCATGCCGAAGGCAAACTCAAGCCACTGGTGTCGCAGACCTTCCCACTGGAGCGCGGCGGCGAAGCCATCGATGCCCTCGGTCAGCGCAAGGCCGTGGGCAAGGTGGTGGTGACTGTGCGATAGCAGTGCGTAGGGCGGGTGCAACCCGCCGAATCAATCAGTGGCGGGTTGCACCCGCCCTACCACTATGAACGCGGCGCGTAGGCGAACACGTCGGCGCGCATCTGGTGCGCGTCCATCCCCGCTTCGACCAGCGCATCGAGCGTGGCGTAGACCATCGCTGGCGAGCCGCTGGCATAGACGTGCAATGCCTTGAGATCCGGGAAATCCTCGCGCACCGCTTCGTGCAGCAGGCCGCAACGACCCTGCCAGCCACACTGGTCGCTGACCACCTGATGCAGGTGCAGATTATCCAGCTGTTGCCACTCGGCCCAATGTGGCAGCTCGTAGAAATCCTCGGGCCGACGTGCACCCCAGTACAGATACACCGGATGGGCAAAACCCGCCGCGCGGCAGTGCTCGATCAGGCTGTGCATCTGGCCCATGCCAGTGCCGGCAGCGATCAGCACCAGCGGTCCATCGGGCAGGTCGGCGAGGTGGGTGTCACCGTAGGGCATCTGCACGCGAGCCATGCCGGTGCTGCGCAGATGCTCCAGCAGGGCAATGCTGCTGTCTTCGCGGGCGAGGATGTGCAGTTCCAGCTCGCGCCCGGCGTGCGGCGCCGAAGCCAGGGAGAACGCCGCCATCTCGCCATCCGGGCGCTGCAGCAGCAGGTACTGCCCGGCGTGATAGCGCGGCGCCTTGCCGGCCGGGGTGCGCAGACACACGCGGAACACATCGCCACCCACGGCCTGGCATTCGGTCACCTGGCAGTTCAGCTCGCGCACCGGCAACTCACCCGGCGCCAGCACGCCGTCCCAGTGCAACACGCAGTCTTCCAGCGGCTCGGCCAGGCAGGTGAACAGCTCGCCGTGATCCAGCTCGGCGCCGTTCTGCCGCACGCGCCCCTCCACCAGCAGCGCGGCGCAGATATGGCAGTTGCCATTGCGGCAGCTCTGCGGGCAGTCGTAGCCCAGGCGCCGGGCGCCATCGAGAATGCGTTCGCCCGGCTGCAGCGCGAGGGTGACGCCGGAAGGTTGCAGGGTGACGTTCATCAATCGATTCCCAGCTCGCTCCACAGCGCGTCGACACGTGCCACCACGGCTGGATCCTTCTCGATGGCGCGGCCCCATTCGCGGGTGGTCTCGCCCGGCCACTTGTGGGTGGCGTCCAGGCCCATCTTCGAACCCAGGCCGGAGATCGGCGAGGCGAAGTCGAGGTAGTCGATCGGTGTGTTGTCGATCATCACCGTGTCGCGCTTGGGGTCCATGCGCGTGGTAATCGCCCAGATCACGTCATTCCAGTCCCGTGCGTTGATATCGTCGTCGGTGACGATAACGAACTTGGTGTACATGAACTGTCGCAGGAACGACCAGACACCGAGCATTACGCGCTTGGCGTGGCCCGGGTACTGCTTCTTCATGGTCACCACCGCCATGCGGTAGGAACAGCCCTCCGGCGGCAGGTAGAAATCGGTGATCTCGGGGAACTGCTTCTGCAGGATCGGCACGAACACTTCGTTCAGCGCCACACCAAGGATCGCCGGCTCATCTGGCGGCCGGCCGGTGTAGGTGCTGTGATAGATCGGATCGCGGCGACGGGTGATGCGCTCGACGGTGAACACCGGGAAGGTGTCGACCTCGTTGTAGTAGCCGGTGTGATCGCCGTAGGGGCCTTCCGGCGCGGTCTCGCCCGGATGGATCACGCCTTCGAGCACGATCTCGGCACTGGCTGGCACCTGCAGTTCGCTGCCAACCGCCTTGATCAGCTCGGTGCGATGGCCGCGCAAGAGGCCGGCAAAAGCGTATTCGGAGAGGGTATCGGGCACTGGCGTCACGGCGCCGAGGATGGTCGCAGGATCCGCGCCAAGCGCGACACAGACCGGGTAAGGCTTGTCCGGGTGCTTCTGGCACCACTCGCGGTAATCCAGGGCGCCGCCACGGTGGCTGAGCCAGCGCATAATCACCTTGTTGCGGCCGATCACCTGCTGGCGGTAGATACCGAGGTTCTGTCGTTCCTTGTTCGGGCCCTTGGTGATGGTCAGACCCCAGGTGATCAGCGGTGCCACGTCGCCCGGCCAGCAATGCTGGATCGGCAGTTTGCCCAGGTCGACATCGTCGCCCTCCTCGATCACCTCATGGCAAGGCGCGTCCTTGACCACCTTGGGCGCCATGGAAATGACCTTCTTGAAGATCGGCAGCTTGCTCCAGGCATCCTTGAGGCCCTTGGGCGGCTCAGGCTCCTTGAGAAAGGCCAGCAGCTTGCCGATCTCGCGCAACTCGGACACCTCTTCGGCGCCCATGCCCAGGGCCACTCGTTTGGGCGTGCCGAACAGGTTGCCGAGCACCGGGACGTCGAAGCCGGTGGGCTTTTCGAACAGCAGCGCCGGCCCGCCCTTGCGCAGGGTGCGGTCGCAGATTTCGGTCATTTCCAGAACGGGCGATACCGGGGTCTGGATACGCTTGAGTTCGCCGCGCTTTTCCAGTTCACGGATGAAGTCGCGCAGGTCGCGATACTGCATGCAGGAGCCTCGTGTCGGACAGGCAAGAGTCGGCCGCAAAGTTTAGCGCCGAAGTCGGGCTTTCAGAAGGCTTGAACGCCTCCAGATACGACAAGGCCGGGTTTCCCCGGCCTTTTGGCAAGACGTGATGTCTTACTTGCGCTTCATCGACAGGAAGAACTCATCGTTCGTCTTGGTCGCTTTCAGCTTGTCGATGAGGAACTCGATCGCTGCAATCTCATCCATCGGGTGCAGCAGCTTGCGCAGAATCCACATGCGCGACAGCTCTTCTTCACCGGTCAGCAGTTCTTCGCGGCGGGTGCCCGACTTGTTGATGTTGATCGCCGGGAACACGCGCTTCTCGGAAACACGGCGATCAAGGATCAGCTCCATGTTGCCGGTGCCCTTGAATTCCTCGTAGATCACTTCGTCCATCTTCGAGCCGGTTTCCACCAGCGCGGTGGCGATGATGGTCAGCGAACCGCCTTCTTCGATATTACGCGCGGCACCGAAGAAGCGCTTGGGCTTCTCCAGGGCGTGGGCGTCGACACCACCGGTGAGGACCTTGCCGGAGCTCGGGATCACGGTGTTGTAGGCACGCGCCAGACGGGTGATGGAGTCGAGCAGGATGACCACATCCTTCTTGTGCTCGACCAGGCGCTTGGCCTTCTCGATCACCATTTCGGCGACCTGCACGTGGCGGGTCGGCGGCTCGTCGAAGGTCGAGGCAACCACTTCGCCGCGCACGGTGCGCTGCATTTCGGTCACTTCTTCCGGGCGCTCGTCGATCAGCAGAACGATCAGGTGGCACTCGGGGTTGTTGCGGGTGATGTTCGAGGCGATGTTCTGCAGCATGATGGTCTTGCCCGCTTTCGGCGGGGCGACGATCAGGCCGCGCTGGCCCTTGCCAATCGGCGCGCAGAGGTCGATCACACGGCCGGTGATGTCCTCGGTGGAGCCGTTACCGGCTTCCATGGTCAGGCGCTTGTTGGGGAACAGCGGCGTCAGGTTTTCGAACAGGATCTTGTTCTTGGCGTTTTCCGGACGGTCGAAGTTGATGCTGTCGACCTTGAGCAGGGCGAAGTAACGCTCGCCTTCCTTCGGCGGGCGGATCTTGCCGACAATGGTGTCACCGGTACGCAGGTTGAAACGGCGGATCTGGCTGGGCGAGACGTAGATGTCGTCAGGGCCGGCCAGGTAGGAAGAGTCGGCGCTGCGCAGGAAGCCGAAACCGTCCTGGAGGATCTCCAGCACGCCGTCACCGGAAATTTCCTCGCCGCTTTTGGCATGCTTTTTCAGCAGGGCGAAGATGATGTCCTGCTTGCGCGAACGAGCCATGTTTTCCAGGCCCATCTGTTCGGCCATGTCCAGCAGTTCGGCAATCGGCTTTTGCTTGAGTTCGGTCAGATTCATAGGAATGACGTGATCATCGAGAGGAGAAGAAAGCTGTTAGCTTGAGAGGCCGCGCCGCAGAGAAGGCGACAGGATCGCGAACGAGTTCGTATAGGAATGAATCGGCGACGGCGTGCAGAGAGCTGCATGGAGGATGCAGCGGGGTCGAATTTAACACCGTGAAAAAACAGCGTCTAGCCCCGAAAACGAAAAAACCCCGCGAATTACGGGGCCTCTTCCAGAGCGACTTGCCTCAGAGCGGTAGGGTGGGCTTCAGCCCACCAGCACGCCAACTGCAACCAGCTCGGTGGGCTAAAGCCCACTCTACTTCTTCAGCCCCCTCAGATGTTGCTGTCGAGGAAAGCAGCCAGCTGCGACTTGGACAGCGCGCCAACCTTGGTCGCTTCGACGTTGCCGTTCTTGAACAGCATCAGGGTCGGGATACCACGCACGCCATACTTCGGCGGGGTTTCCTGGTTCTCGTCGATGTTCAGTTTGCAGATCTTCAGCTTGCCTTGGTATTCCTTGGCGATCTCGTCGAGCACCGGTGCAATCATCTTGCACGGGCCGCACCACTCAGCCCAATAGTCGACCAGAACCGGACCTTCAGCCTGGATGACGTCCTGGTCGAAGCTGGCGTCGCTGACGTTGGTGATGAATTCGCTCATGAGGAGTCTCCGTATATTCGGAAGCAAAAAATTGCCGGGAGGAATTTTTGACGTCGCTTGCGACGGCCCGATGGGCTGCTGCCAAGGATGACTGGCAACCAAAAAGTGGCGACATCATAGCCCGGCTTGCCTGACACCGAAAGGCACTGGCGATTGAGCCACTCAATAGTTTCAATCACCAAGCGTGATGAAGGCTATTCCAGTGCGCAGCGCCGCCGCGCGGATGTGCTGCTGCATGGCTTTCTGTGCCGGGCCGGCGGCATGCCGGGCCAGGGCCTTGAGGATCTTGCGATGCTCCTGCCAGGTTTCCTGCGCACGCTCCGGGCGGATGAACGGCAGCTTCTGACTTTCCAGGAAGATCTCGGCGCTGGAGGTAACCAGGGCGAACATCGCCTGGTTGCCGCTGGCGGCGAGAATACGCTGGTGAAACTCGAAATCCAGCCGGTTGGCCTGCTCGAAATCACCTGCACGCAGCTCGCGGCGCATCTGCTCGACGTTGTCTTCGAGAATGTCCAGCACCTCGGCGGTCATCACCCCGGCCGCCAAACCACAGGCGAAGCCCTCCAGAGCAAAGCGCAACTGGAAGGTATCGGCCGCCGACACCTGTGCGGCGAAGGGCCAGGCGAAAGCGCCGGCCGCCTCGGCCTTACTCGCCTCCTGCACGAACACACCCTTGCCGGCCTGCACGCTGACCAGGCCCAACGCGCTGAGCGACGACAGCGCCTCACGCAGTGACGCACGGCTGACACCAAGGCGCTCGGCCAGATCGCGCTGCGACGGCAGCGCGTCGCCGGGGCGATAGCCCTCGTCCTCGATCAGGCGGCGGATCGCCTGCAAGGCGTATTCGGGTACCGCGCGGGGAGCAGAAGCATTCATGACTGTTCGGGCCGGTCAGTCCAGTGAAGTCGCCTTTGTACGGCCATAAGGCCGCCCCAGGCAAGCGACGCCCTCTTGTGGAACAGCCCGTCACGCAGATGCACCGAGATGGCTCAGAAACGCTTCTGACCAATTGGTCAGCTACATCAACTGTTCAGACCAGTAAGACCTTGTTTCCACTCGCCCGAAACGATGAGAGCCCTTATTTCATTGAACTTGGCACAGGCGATGCACTGCACGAGCCAGGCAAAACGCTTCAGTTTTCGTTCATTCATCGGGAGTTCGACATGCGCAATTTTCACCGCACCCTGCTGGGTACCCTGTTCGCCGCCCTGGCCTTCGGCGCCAGCACCGCTCACGCCGATGCACTCGAAGACATCAGCAAGGCCGGTGTGCTGAAGGTCGCCGTGCCGCAGGATTTCCCGCCGTTCGGCTCGGTCGGCCCGGACATGAAACCGCGCGGCCTGGATATCGACACCGCGCAACTGCTGGCCGACAAGCTGGCGGTGAAACTGGAGCTGACCCCGGTCAACAGCACCAACCGCATCCCCTTCCTCACCACCGGCAAGGTCGATCTGGTGATCTCCAGCCTCGGCAAGAACCCCGAGCGTGAAGCGGTGATCGACTTCTCCGCCGCCTACGCGCCTTTCTACCTCGGCGTGTTCGGCCCGGAGGACGCCGCCATCGCCAGCCTCGACGACCTGAGCGGCAAGACCATCAGCGTCACCCGTGGCTCCATCGAGGACATAGAGCTGAGCAACGTCGCTCCGAAAGGCGCCACCATCAAGCGCTTCGAGGACAACAACTCGACCATCGCCGCCTACCTCTCCGGCCAGGTCGAGCTGATCGCCAGCGGCAACGTGGTGATGGTGGCCATCTCCGAGCGCAACCCCAAGCGCGTACCGAGCATGAAGCTCAAGCTTAAGGATTCGCCGGTGTACGTCGGCGTGAACAAGAACCAGAGCGCGCTGCTGGACAAGGTCAACACCATCATCGCCGACGCCAAGGCCGACGGCAGCCTCGATGCGCTCAGCCAGAAGTGGCTGAAGCAGCCAATGCCGGCTGACCTCTGAGCCTGACGGAGCGTTGAGCCATGGCGTACCAGTTCGACTTCGCCGCCGTCCTGCAGCACAGCGATCTGCTGCTGCAGGGCGCGGCCTTCACCCTCGGCCTGACGGTGATCGGCACCCTGCTGGGTGTCGGTCTCGGCATCGTCGGGGCGATACTGCGCGCCTGGCGCATCCGCCCGTTCGACCGGATATTCGGCGTCTACGTGGAGCTGATCCGCAATACGCCGTTCATCGTCCAGCTGTTCTTCATCTTCTTCGGCTTGCCCTCGCTCGGCGTACGTCTGAGCGAATGGGAGGCCGCCATTCTGGCCATGGTGATCAACCTCGGCGCCTACTCGACGGAGATCATCCGTGCCGGCATCCAGGCCATCCCGCATGGCCAGCTCGAGGCGGCCAGCGCACTGGCCATGAGCCGCTTCGAGACCTTCCGTCATGTGGTGCTGCGCCCGGCGCTGGGCAAGGTGTGGCCGGCGCTGTCGAGCCAGATAATCATCGTCATGCTCGGTTCGGCGGTGTGCTCGCAGATTTCCACCGAAGAGCTGTCGTTCGCCGCCAACTTCATCCAGTCGCGTAACTTCCGTGCCTTCGAGACCTACCTGCTGACCACCGCGCTGTACCTGCTCATGGCCATCGGAATTCGCCAACTGCTGGCCTGGTTCGGCCGCCGCTTCATCATGGGAGCCCGCTGATGGACTTCACCCTCTGGGACATCCTGCGCAACCTGCTCACCGGCTTGCAGTGGACGCTGCTGCTGTCACTGGTGGCGTTCGTCTGCGGCGGTATCGCCGGCCTGCTGGTGTTGCTGGCGCGGCTGTCGCCACTGTCGGCGCCGCGCATCCTGGCCCGTGGCTATATCGAACTGTTCCAGGGCACGCCGCTTTTGATGCAGCTGTTTCTGGTGTTCTTCGGCATCGCCCTGCTCGGCATCGACGTGTCGCCCTGGCTGGCTGCGGCCACTGCACTGACGCTGTTCACCAGCGCCTTTCTCGCCGAGATCTGGCGCGGCTGCGTCGGGGCCATCACCCGCGGCCAGTGGGAGGCCGCTGAAAGCCTGGCCATGAGCCGCCTGGAAACCCTGCGCCATGTTGTCCTGCCGCAGGCCCTGCGCATCGCCGTGGCGCCTACCGTCGGTTTCTCCGTGCAGGTGGTCAAGGGCACCGCAGTGACCTCGATCATCGGTTTCACCGAACTGACCAAGACCGGCAGCATGCTGGCCAACGCCACCTTCGAGCCCTTCATGGTCTACGGCTTCGTCGCCCTCGGTTACTTCCTGCTTTGCTACCCGCTCTCGCTCGCTGCATACCGCCTGGAAAGGAGGCTGAATGTCACTGCTTAACGTCACCGCCCTGCACAAGTATTACGGCGACAACCACGTGCTCAAGGGCATCGACCTCAAGGTCGAGGAAGGCGAAGTGGTCGCCATCATCGGCCGCAGCGGCTCGGGCAAGAGCACCTTCCTGCGCACCCTCAATGGCCTGGAATCGATCAACGACGGTGTGATCGAAGTCGACGGCGAGTACATCGACGCTGCCCGCGCCGACCTACGCAGCCTGCGGCAGAAAGTCGGCATGGTGTTCCAGCAGTTCAACCTCTTCCCGCACCTGACCGTCGGCGAGAACGTCATGCTGGCGCCGCAGGTGGTGAAGAAGACCCCGCGCGCCGAAGCCGAGAAGATCGCCCGGCAGATGCTCGAACGGGTTGGCCTGGCGGAGAAGTTCGACGCCTATCCCGAGCGCCTGTCCGGCGGCCAGCAGCAGCGCGTAGCCATCGCCCGCGCCCTGGCCATGTCGCCCAAGGTGCTGCTGTGCGACGAAATCACCTCGGCGCTCGATCCGGAGTTGGTCAACGAGGTACTGGCAGTGGTCAAGCAACTGGCCAGCGAGGGCATGACCCTGATCATGGTCACCCACGAGATGCGCTTTGCCCGCGAAGTGGGTAACAAGCTGGTGTTCATGCACCATGGCAAGGTGCATGAGATCGGCGATCCGAAAGCGCTGTTCGCCGCCCCGCAGACCGAAGAGCTGCGCAATTTCATCGGCTCGGTGAACCTGTGAACGCGCCGGCGCCCCTACCGCTGCGCATCGAGCCGCTGACCCGCGCGGCCTTCACGCCCTTCGGCGAGGTGATCGAGACGGCCGGTGCCACGGCCTTCCCGATCAACGCCGGAACCACCACGCGCTACCACGACCTGGCACAGGTGGAGCTGGCCGGAGAATCGCCGCGCACCCTGGTCAACCTGTTCGAGGGCAGGGCCTGGCACGCGCCTATCGCCATCCACATGCTCGAACGCCACCCGCTGGGCAGCCAGGCCTTTTATCCGGTGGACGGCGGGCGCATGCTGATCGTCGTCGCCCCACCCGGCGAGCTGGACGAGTCGCAGATTCGCGCCTTCATCAGCGCACCGGACCAGGGCGTGAACTACGCCCGCGGCACCTGGCACCACCCGCTGCTGTGCTTGCAACACCCCGGCCGATTCATCGTGGTGGACCGTGGCGGCGAGGGTCACAACTGCGACGAGCAGGTGTTGAAACAGCCACTGAGTGTGCTGAACCTGCAGTAATCACAGGTCTAGACCAGTTTCATGCGACATCCGTATGCGTTGGCTCATGCGCTCAGTCGTGGCAGGATGCGCGGAAATCGAACGAGATGCCGTAATCATGCCCAAAGCCCCTGCCGAGAGTTTTCCCCTGATCGCTGCCATCGACCTGGGTTCGAACAGCTTTCACATGGTGCTGGCCAAGGCCGACAGTCACGAAATTCGCATCCTCGAGCGCCTCGGCGACAAAGTGCAACTGGCCGCAGGCCTGGACGACGAGCGTCAGCTCAGCGAAGAAGCAATGCAGCGCGGGCTCGACTGCCTGCGCCGCTTCGCCCAGTTCACCAACACGCTGCCGGAAGGCGCCGTACGCATCGTCGGCACCAACGCCCTGCGTGAGGCGCGCAACCGCGCGGTGTTCATCCGCCGCGCCGAGGAGATCCTCGGTCATCAGGTCGAGGTAATTTCCGGCCGTGAGGAAGCCCGCCTGATCTATCTGGGTGTGTCCCACAGCATTGCCGACACGCCCGGCAAGCGCCTGGTCGCCGATATCGGCGGTGGCAGCACCGAATTCATCATCGGCCAGCGCTTCGAGCCGCTGCTGCGCGAAAGCCTGCAGATGGGCTGCGTAAGCTTCACCCAGCGCTACTTTCGCGACGGCAAGATCACCCCGGCGCGTTATGCCCAGGCCTACACCGCGGCCCGTCTAGAACTCATGAGCATCGAACAGGGTCTGCGCCGTCTCGGCTGGGAGGACGCCGTTGGCGCTTCCGGCACCATCAAGGCGGTCGGTCTGACCATCAAGGCAGCGGGTTTGGGCAGCGGCGAGGTGACGGCCGAAGGCCTGGCCTGGCTCAAGCGCAAGCTGTTCAAGCTCGGCGAGGTGGAGAAGCTCGACCTCGACGGCATCAAGCCGGACCGTCGCGGCATCTTCCCCGCCGGCCTGGCGATTCTCGAAGCGATCTTCGATGCCTGCGACATCCAGCGGATGAGCCATTCCGAGGGCGCATTGCGTGAGGGCGTGCTCTACGACCTGCTCGGCCGCCATCAGCATGAAGACGTACGCGAACGCACCCTGGCGGCGTTCATGGAGCGCTACCACGTCGATGTCGACCAGGCCGCCCGGGTCGAGGCCAAGGCACTGTCGGCGCTGGACAAGGTGTCCGCCGATTGGGAGCTGACCGACGACTGGCATCGCGAACTGCTGAGCTGGGGCGCCAAGGTGCACGAGGTGGGTCTGGATATCGCCCACTACCAGTACCACAAGCACGGCGCCTATCTGATCGAGCACTCCGACCTGGCCGGCTTCTCGCGCCAGGACCAGCAGATGCTCGCGCTGCTGGTGCGCGGCCACCGCCGCAACATTCCCAAGGACAAGTTCGCCGACTTCGGCGAGGAAGGCGTGAAGCTGATGCGCCTGTGCGTGCTGCTGCGCTTCGCCATTCTGTTCCACCACATCCGTGGTACGCAGGACATGCCACAGGTGCAGTTCAAGGCCGGCGACAACAGCCTGGAGATCGTCTTCCCTGAAGGCTGGCTGGCCGCCAACCCGCTGACCCTGGCGGACTTTGAAGCCGAAGCCGAATGGCTCAAGCGTATTGATCTGACGTTGAGCGTGCGCTGATACCCCGGTGCGCATGGCGCACCCTGCGGGCGCGGCTCGGCCTGTAGGGCGGGTGAAACCCGCCAGGACCACAAAGCCCCCTCTCCCGCACTTCGGGCACCCCGCTCCGCGCCCCGGCCTGATCGCCAGCGATCAGGCGCTCATCGGCGCAGGAAGCAGTGCTTCCAAAAGCGCGCCTCTTCGCCCCACAAGTGGGAGAGGGTCATCAGAGGGCTGCACGCAGCCGCTTTTAACGCGTCACGATCACTGGTGCGGTGAGTTTCTCCAGCAAGCCGGACTGTGCGCTGCGCGGGTTCTGGTTGCCGGTGGGCTGTTGGCGCAGGTAACGACCATCGGACTGCAGCACCCAGGCCTGGGTGTTGTCGGTCAGGTAGCTTTCCAGCTCCTTCTTGACGCGCGTGATGAGCTTCTTGCCCTCCACCGGGAAGCAGGTCTCCACGCGCTTGTCGAGGTTGCGCTCCATCCAGTCGGCGCTGGAAAGATAGATTTTCTCGTCGCCGCCGTTGAGGAAGTAGAACACCCGCGTGTGCTCGAGGAAGCGGCCGATGATCGAACGCACCTGGATGTTATGCGAGACCCCGGCAATACCCGGTCGCAGGCAGCACATGCCACGCACCACCAGGTCGATCTTCACCCCGGTCTGGCTGGCCTTGTATAGCGCGCGGATGACCTTGGGGTCGGTCAGCGAGTTGAACTTGGCGATGATATGCGCCGGCTTGCCTTCGGCCGCCGCTGTGGTTTCCTTGGCGATCAGGTCGAGCAGGGTCTTCTTCAAGGTGAAGGGTGCATGCAGCAGCTTCTTCATGCGCAGGGTCTTGCCCATGCCAATCAGCTGACTGAACAGCTTGGACACGTCCTCGCCCAGGGCCACGTCGGCGGTGAGCAGGCTGTAGTCGGTATACAGCTTGGCGTTGCCAGCGTGGTAGTTGCCGGTGCCAAGGTGAGCGTAGCGGACGATCTCGCCGTTCTCGCGGCGCAGGATCAGCATCATCTTGGCGTGGGTCTTGAAGCCGACCACACCGTAGATCACCACTGCACCAGCGGCCTGCAGACGGCTGGCCAGGGCCAGGTTGGACTCTTCGTCGAAGCGCGCACGCAGCTCGATCACCGCGGTGACTTCCTTGCCGTTACGCGCTGCCTCCACCAGGGCGTCGACGATCTCCGAGTTGGCGCCAGAACGATACAGGGTCTGCTTGATCGCCAGCACGTGCGGGTCTTTCGCCGCCTGGCGCAGCAGGTCCACTACCGGGGTGAAGGACTCGAAGGGATGCAGCAGGAGGATGTCCTGCTTGCTGACCACGCTGAAGATGTTCTCGGCGTTCTGCAGCAGCTTGGGGATCACCGGGGTGAACGGCGCGTACTGCAGATCCGAGTGGTTATCCAGGCCAGTGATGCTGAACAGGCGGGTCAGGTTGACCGGGCCGTTGACCTGGTACAGCTCGCCCTCGGTCAGGCCGAATTGCTTGAGCAGATAATCGCGCAGGTGTTTCGGGCAGGTGTCGACCACTTCCAGGCGCACCGCATCGCCATAACGACGGCTGAACAGCTCGCCACGCAGGGCACGCGCCAGGTCCTCGACGTCCTCGGTGTCCACCGACAGGTCGGCGTTGCGGGTCAGGCGGAACTGGTAGCAGCCCTTGACCTTCATGCCCTGGAACAGATCATCGGCGTGAGCGTGGATCATCGACGACAGGAACACGTAATTGTCGCCAGGGCCCCCAACGTCCTCCGGCACCTTGATGATGCGCGGCAGCAGGCGCGGCGCCGGGATGATGGCCAGACCGGAATCGCGGCCGAAGGCATCGACGCCCTCGAGCTCGACGATGAAGTTCAGGCTCTTGTTCACCAGCAGCGGGAAGGGGTGCGTCGGGTCGAGGCCGATGGGGGTGATGATCGGCGCGATCTCGTCGCGGAAATAGCGGCGCACCCAGGCCTTGAGCTTGGTGGTCCAGAACCGCCGGCGGATAAAGTTGATGTTGTGCTTGGCCAGCGCCGGGAACAGGGTGTCGTTGAGAATCGCGTACTGCCGCTCGACCTGCTCGTGTACCAGCTCGCTGATGCGCGCCAGTGCCTGGTGCGGCTGCAGGCCATCCGCGCCGGCCTGTTCACGGGCGAAGTTGATCTGCTTCTTCAGCCCGGCGACGCGGATCTCGAAGAACTCGTCGAGGTTGCTGGAGAAGATCAGCAGGAACTTCAGGCGTTCGAGCAGCGGATAGGACTCGTCCAGCGCCTGCTCCAGCACCCGGATATTGAACTGCAGCTGCGACAGTTCACGGTGGATGTACAGGCTGCTGTCATCCAGGCTGGGAATCGGAGCCGGCGGCGGGGTTTCCACCACTGGCGTCTCGGCGACCACCTCGGCCTGAGGCGGGTTGTTGTCGAGCACTTCGCTGTTGAGTCCTTCGCTGTTCATCGCTGGGTTCCTGAGAGCGTCATCGCCCTTGTTTTAGCAGTTCTGCCGCCCGTACGGCGAAATAGGTGAGGATGCCATCGGCACCGGCACGTTTGAAGGCGGTGAGTGACTCCAGTATGACCGCCTCGCTGAGCCAGCCGTTCTGGATCGCGGCCATGTGCATGGCGTACTCGCCACTGACCTGATAGACGAAGGTCGGCACCTTGTAGGCATCCTTCACCCGCCAGAGGATGTCCAGATAAGGCATGCCGGGTTTGACCATGACCATGTCGGCGCCCTCGGCCAGGTCGGCCGCCACTTCATGCAGCGCCTCGTTGCCGTTGGCCGGGTCCATCTGGTAGCCGAGCTTGTTGCCCTTGCCGAGGTTGGCCGCCGAGCCCACCGCATCGCGGAACGGACCGTAGTAGGCGCTGGCGTACTTGGCCGAGTAGGCCATGATGCGCACGTTGACGTGCTCGGCCAGCTCCAGTGCCTCGCGGATCGCCTGCACACGGCCATCCATCATGTCCGACGGGGCCACCACCTGGGCACCGGCCTCAGCATGCGACAGCGCCTGCTTGACCAGCGCATCAACGGTGATGTCGTTCTGCACATAGCCGGACTCGTCGAGGATGCCGTCCTGACCGTGGGTGGTGAAAGGGTCGAGGGCGACGTCACTGATCACGCCGAGCTCGGGGAATTTCGCACGCAGGGCACGGATCGCGCGCTGGGCGATACCGTCCGGGTTCCAGGCCTCGGCGCCGTCGAGGGATTTCTTCTCCAGCGGCGTCACCGGGAACAGCGCCAGCGCCGGAATGCCCAGCTCGACCCAGTGCTCGGCTTCCTTGAGTAGCAGGTCGATGGACAGGCGCTCGACGCCCGGCATCGACGGCACGGTTTCGCGACGGTTTTCGCCGTCGAGGACGAACACCGGCAGAATCAGATCATCGACGCTCAGGCGATTTTCGCGCACCAGACGGCGGGAGAAATCGTCGCGGCGATTGCGACGCAGGCGGGTGGCAGGGAACAGACGATTGGCGGGGGTAACGCTCACGGCAGACTCCAGAGCCCGCACGGGCGGGCCAGTGTGACGGTTATAAGCGGGCATTATGACCAAATGATGACAACCGCATGACGCAATGCGACTGCGGGTCGCAGCCAGGGCGGCGGCAATGCCACGAAACCTGGCCATTGTGGCATGACGCGCCACCTTCCGGCTTCCTCGCGGTCAGAGTAGTCTTCAGCACCTCCTCATCGGGCGCACGGTATGCTCCAAGACCTGATCCGCCAGTTCGGCTATCCAGCATTGGTACTGGGCACCTTCCTCGAAGGTGAAGTATCTCTGCTGCTGGCCGCCTACATGGCCGTGCGCAACGTACTGGAGATCGAATGGGTGGCGCTATGCGCCTTCCTCGGCACCTTCGCCAGCGATCAGCTGTGGTACTACCTGGGCCGCCGTCACGGCCGCGCGCTGCTAGAACGCAAACCGCGCTGGCAACCAATGGGCGAACGCGCCAGCGCGCTGATCAAGCGTTACCCGGATCTGTGGGTGCTGTGCTTTCGCTTTCTCTACGGCCTGCGCACGGTGATGCCGCTGACCATCGGCCTGTCCGGCTACTCCTGGCGCCGCTACCTGCTGCTCGACGCCATCGGTGCTGGCGTCTGGGCCGGCGGTATCAGCCTGCTGGCCTACAGCCTGGGCAACGCCATGGGCGGCCTGCTTGAAGAACTGCGCAACTATCAGGTCATCCTGCTCGCGGCCGTGGTGCTGCTGCTTTCCCTCGCCTGGCTATACCGGTGGCGTCAGCGCCGGCGCGGCTGAGCCACGCGCCAGCCAGAGCCCCATCAGGCTGACCAGGCTGTAGGCGATCAGCCAGGCCCAGGCGGAGGCATCCAACGTCAGCATGCCGAGTTCACCAGCCAGCCAGAGTGCCGGCAGGTTGATCGCCAGGCGCAGGCACTCCAGACGCCATGCGTTGCTGCGATTCTCCAGCCACATGCCGATGCTGCACAGGCCCAGGGCCATCCACAGGCACGCCAGCAGCACTGCGCCGGCGGCCAGCGCATCGCCCTGTGCCAGCAGCCACACGCCGGCCAGCAAGTAGCAGACGAACTGCAGCAGCGCGTAGACCTGCGCGCCGCGTCCCAACGGTACCTCGAACTTGCGGAAGTGGCTCAGGTCCGCCTTGGGCTGTGGATAACGCGCCGCGACGTCGGCCGGGCGCCAACCGGTGGGCATGAACCAGATGCGCAGGCGGTCCCGCCAGGCGCTGGCGCGTCTGGCATCGTTCCACAGCCCGGCGTAAACCTGCAGGTTGGCCCACAGCGGGTTCCAGCTAGCTAGCGGCACGGTCACGCCGAAGACCACCGGTTCTTCGTCGAGCTCCTCCTGGAAGGTGCCAAAAATTCGATCCCAGACAATGAACACACCGCCGTAATTGCGATCCATGTAGATAGGATTCTGTGCATGGTGCACGCGGTGGTTGGACGGGGTGATGAACAGCCACTCGAACCAGCCCAGTTTGGGGATATGCCGGGTATGCACCCAGAACTGATACAGCAGGTTCAGGGCGGCAACGCTGAGGAAGACCAGCGGCGGCACGCCGACCACGGCCATCGGCAGGTAGAAGATCCAGCCGAAGATGAAACCGGTGCTCGTTTGCCGTAACGCGGTGGAGAGGTTGTAGTCCTCGCTCTGGTGGTGCACCGCATGCGCGGCCCAGAGCACGTTGCGCTCATGGCCCAGGCGGTGGTTCCAGTAGTAGCAGAAATCGTAGAAGACGAAGGCGAAGAGCCACACCCAAAGACTGTCTTCGGCCAGTTCGAACAGCGCCAGCTGCTCCCAGGCGAAGGCGTAGGTCAGCAGGCCGACCACCTTGGTGAGAATCCCGGTGGCCTGGGACAGTACGCCGGCACTGAGGCTGTTAAGGGCATCGGCCAGGCGATAGGTACGCATGCCGCGCCAGCGGTCAGCGAGCAATTCCAGGCCGATCAGCAGGAAAAAGAAGGGCACTGCGTAGAGAACATAATTCATGACTGCGCCGTATCGTTGTACTTGTGTCGGGAATGAGCTGTTATTCATCCTATGCGCAGCTTCGCCAGGCTTCGCGGCGGCAAATGACAGTCCGAGTGGCATTTGGCGACAATCCAAGAATTGGTAGTACCCGCGCCCGCTTCACGGTCGCGTCTTTCCTCACCAGGAGTCGAGCATGAGCAAGAAAGTGGCAGTGATTCTGTCCGGCTGTGGCGTCTACGATGGCGCCGAGATCCATGAAAGCGTGATCACCCTGCTGCGCCTCGACCAGCGTGGCGCCGAGGTGCAGTGCTTCGCTCCCAACGTGCCGCAGTTGCACGTGGTCGATCACTACAGCGGCGACGAGATGGACGAGACGCGCAACGTCCTGGTGGAATCGGCGCGCATTGCCCGCGGCAAGATCAAGGACGTGAAAGAGCTGCATGTGGCCGAGTTCGACGCACTGATCCTGCCGGGCGGCTTCGGCGTGGCGAAGAACCTCTCCGACTTCGCCACCAGTGGCGCGGGCTGTACCGTACAACCGGACGTACTGGCCGCCTGCAAGGCCTTCGTCGATGCCGGCAAGCCGGTCGGTCTGATGTGCATCGCCCCGGCACTGGCGGCGAAGATCTTCGGCGCCGGCGTGGTCTGCACCATCGGCACCGATCACGACACCGCCGCCGCCCTGACCCAGATGGGCGCCGAGCACCATGAGTGCGAGGTCAGCGACATCATCGAAGACAGCCAGCGCAAGCTGGTGACCACGCCGGCCTATATGCTCGCCCAATCCATCGCCGAGGCAGCGTCGGGCATCAACAAACTGGTCGACCGTGTGCTGGAGCTGGCGCACCACTGATTTTCAGGCGTCGGCATGTGGCGTTGCGCCTGAATTGACGCTGGGGTCCCGTGGGGAGGGTTGGGCGGCGTTCCGTTTTAGCCCACCTTGATTGCCATTGGTGGGCTGAAGCCCACCCTACGGGCTGGAGTCTTGAACTTTGTAGGGTGGGCTTCAGCCCACGCTCATCGATACTGAAGCTGAAGCGGAACGCACCCGAATCCTCCCACAGGAGTCAGGCCGATCCGGCCAATGCTCAGGGCACTCCTGCATTGCCTCTGGCCAAGTCTTGCGCGGTACTGCAGCGTGGCGACAAGATTTCCCGGAGCCCCTGCCATGTCCCAGCCCTTCGTCCTCAGCCCCGACCTGCAACAGGCGGTGGCCAGTTTCTTCCAGCGCATTCCCTTCAATCAGGTGCTCGGCATCGAGCTCGATGAGCTGAGCCCCGAACGGGTGACCATGCACCTGCCGATGAAACCCGAGCTGATCGGCAACTTCGTCCACGGCATCCTGCATGGTGGGGTGATTTCCTCGCTGCTCGACGTCTGCGGCGGCGCCATGGCGCTGATCGGCGCCTTCGCCAACCACCAGCACCTGCCGCCGGCCGAACGCATGAGCAAGCTGTCCAAGCTCGGCACCATCGACCTGCGCATCGACTACCTGCGCCCCGGTCGCGGCCAGCGTTTCACTGCCACGGCCACGCCACTGCGCGCCGGCAACAAGGTGGCGGTGATTCGTATGGAGCTGCATAACGACGAGGGCGTGCTGGTGGCGGTTGGCACCGGTACCTATCTGTGTGGCTGACGGAGTCCGCCATCCCCGGATTTCATCCGGGCTACAACGCTGAAAATGGGTTTGCCATACGCCCCGTAGCCCGGATGCAATCCGGGGCAGCTAACGACTCAAACGCGTGAGAATCCGATCCAGCGCATTGGCGAAGGCCTGCCGGTCCTTCTCCGAATACGGCGCCTGGCCACCACCCACCTGGCCCTGCTCGCGCAGGTCGGTGAACAGATTACGCACCGCCAGACGCTCGCCCATGTTGCGCTCGTCGAACTCGCGACCACGCGGGTCGAGTGCGGCGACGCCCTTCTTCACCAGGCGGTCGGCCAGCGGCACGTCGCTGCAGATCACCAGCTCGCCGGGCACCGCGTGTTCCACCAGATGATCATCGGCCGCATCCGGCCCGCTGGGCACCACGATCAGTTTCACGCAGGCGAAGTTCGGCCGCGCCACGGCCTGCCCGGCCACCAGCACCACTTCGAAACCCCGCTTGAGGGCGAACTTGACCACCTGATCCCGCGCCGCCCGAGGGCAGGCGTCGGCGTCGATCCATACGCGCATGCAGCAACTTCCGCAGAGAAACCAGCGCCCAGTATGCCAGCAGGCGCGAGGCTCAGGCCTGGTAGAACGGCTCGCAGCGCTCACGCACGGCGCGCGACAGGTTGTCCTCGGCCAGTTCGATCAGATCCAGCTCCACCTCGTCCGGCAGCAGCTCGGCTACCAGCGCAGCCAGGCGACGCTGACCACTCACGTCGGCGCCGGAAATTGCCAATAGCAGCCGCGGCTGCGGACCGATGGCTGGATCACGCAACGCAGCGAGAAAGGCCTCACGTATGGCAAGTTGGGCACAGGCCGCTGAGAGTGCCTGCTCCAGGGTGGGGTGACGCAATACAGCCAACGCCAGATCGGGGCTGTCGGCGTAGTGAGTGGAATGGATCGAGGAAGACATGCGCGCACTCGGCAGAGGAATTGGAAGCAGCCTAGGTGCACTGAGACCAGCTGTCGTAGCGGCGGTTCACGCTATGACACAACGAGGACGGGCAAAGCTCGCCCTCGTTCAAACCTGAGTAGGCTAGGCCTGCTCGACCATGCGCCGACGCTCCCCTAGCAGGCTGCGCCCGTACAGCAGGGCGATACCGACCAGCGCCAGGCCCTGCGCCGACAGGCTCCAGGCATCGGCATGAATGCCCAGCCAGTCGAACTCGAAGAAGGCCACCGGACGCGTGCCGAGCACGCCGGCCTCCTGCAACGCGGCCACGCCATGGCCAGCGAAGACCACGGAGAGCACGCATAGCAGCACTGCGTTGACGCCGAAGAAGGTTGCCAGCGGCAGTTTGCGCGAGCCGCGCAGGATCACCCAGGCCAGGCCGATCAGCAGCACCAGCGCGGCAGCGGCGCCGGCCAGCACCGCACCGTGCCCGGCAGGGCCGGCCTGCAGCCAGAGGGTTTCGTAGAACAGGATTACTTCGAACAGCTCGCGATACACCGAGAAGAACGCCAGCACGGCGAAGCCGAAACGGCCACCACCGCCGACCAGGCTGCTCTTGATGTAATCCTGCCAGGCCGCAGCGTGGCGACGATCATGCATCCACACGCCGACCCACAGCAGCACTACGCTGGCGAACAACGCCGTGGCGCCCTCCAGCAGCTCGCGCTGGGCGCCGCTGATGTCGATCAGGTAGGCCGCCACCGCCCAGGTCGCGACACCGGCCAGCAGCGCCAGCCCCCAGCCGATGTGCACACTGCGTACCGCCTGCTGCTGCCCGGTATTGCGCAGGAAGGCGAGAATCGCCGCCAGCACCAGAATCGCCTCCAGCCCCTCGCGCAGCAGAATCAGCAGACTGGCGAAGAAGCTCAGGCTGTCGTCCATGGCGCCCTCGGCCAGCAGTGCAGCGGACTTGTCCAGCTCGACCTTGGCCTGCTCCAGTGCCTGAGCAGCCTGCGCGACGCTGGCACCATCCTGCAGCGCCTGCCGATAGGCCATCAGGGCGCGCTCGGTAGTCTTGCGCTGTGCGGCATCGAGGTTGTCGAGAGCGCTTTCGACCAGTTCGAAGCCTTCCAGATAGGCGCCTACGGAGAGGTCATAAGCCTGCTCGCGATCACCTTCGCGGTAGGCCTGCAGGCTGCGCTCCAGGGTCGAGCGGGTGTAACCGATGAGCTGCTGCGGACCACGCTGCTCCACTACCGGATGAGCGCGCTGGGCGCGGAACGCGGCGACATCGCCGCCGGTGGCGGCGATCTCGGCAGGCGTGCGCCCTGCCAGCTCGTTCATGGCGAAGCGTGTCTGGCTCTGCGCTGGCGCTGTTGTGAAACCGGCGATGTAGGCAGCCAGATCCCAGCGTTGACGCTCGTCGAGCTGATCGGCGAAGGCCGGCATATCGGTGCCTTCGATGCCCAGACCGAGGGTGTTGTAGAGATCGTAAAGGCTCAGCCGATCCAGACGCGCGGCATCACGCAGATTGGCCGGTGCTGGCTCCAGGCCGATACCGGCAGGTCCATCGCCCAGGCCGGTGTCGCCGTGACACACCGAGCAGTGCTGAGCGTAGAGCGGCGCGCCGCGTTCCGGGTCCGGCGTCAGCACTGGGCTCTGCACCACCTGATAGAGCTCGGCCAGACGTGCGCCCAGTTTGCGGGCGGCGCCAGCCACCTCCTCGCCCGGCTGGCGCTGAGCAATTGCCTGACGCAGATTGCTGACGCCCTGCTCCAGCTCGGCGCGGCCGGCCTGAGCGGGCAAGGCGACGATCAGGCCCTGCAGTACATCGAGAAACTCCAGTTGCTCCTGATATTCACCGGCATCGATAACCTGACCGCCCGCAACGGTGGCCGGGTAATCAGCGCCGATGTAACCGATCAGGTGCAACGCCTGTGCGGCACTGTCGAGGGGCTCGCCAATGGCGAGAAAGCTCAGGCTGGCCAGCAAAGGCAGCATCAGCCAGGAAAGAGAGAAGCGAAAGCGGGTCATTAATGCATCCCAAACGAGAATGGGTGGCATTAAATTGTTGCTGGCCTAACGATTGAGCACAAGAAGAATATGAAATATTCAGTAACAAACTGCCGAGCGGAACCTGAAAGACCGTCTTGCCCGCACAGGCGGGCATGCAGAACCTGCGAATTACCTGGGCTCCCGCCTTCGCGGGAGTGACGATGAATGGCTTTTTCAGAACATCCCTGGCAAACGCTATCGGCCAGCGTTGAACGATAGCGACCGAGACTCAGACTGCCGCGCGCTTGACCGTCGCCAACAGGCCGGCCGCAGCTGCGAACAGTGCGGCGAAACTGCGATTCATCACCCGCTGCTGGCGAGGTGTGCGCAGCAGGCGCAGCACTCGCGAGGCAAGGCCGGTGTAACCGGCCATGACGATCAGATCGACGATGATCATGGTCACGCCCATGACCAGATACTGCGCCACCAGCGGCGCATGCGGATTGATGAACTGCGGCAGCACCGCGAGCATGAAGACGATGGCCTTGGGGTTGCTGAAGTTGACCAGAAAGCCACGCAACACCAGGGTCAGCGGCCGGCCGATAGGACGCTCGGCCGCGCCGGCATCCAGATCGCTGGGCAGGGCGACCCACTGTTTGTAAGCGAGGAACACCAGATAGGCCACGCCGAACCACTTGATCAGGCTGAAGGCCAGGGCCGAGGCCGCCAGGACGGCGCCTACACCCGCGGCGACGATGGCGATCTGCAGCGCCAGACCGAGCTGCAAGCCGAGCGCGTTCCAGTAGCCGCGCCAGAAGCCGTACTGCATACCGGCCGACATCGAGGCCACGGCACCAGCCCCCGGCGACAGGCTGATCACCCAGCAGGCGACGAAAAAAGCGAGCCAGGTTTCGAGAGCCATGGCGTGATACCTCAGGAAAGAAAAACGGGAGCAGGCGTTAAAGCCTACTCCCGTCCGATCAATCCGGCGAGCCCTTGCGCAGTTGCACCGGCTCACTCGGTTCCTGCTTGCGCATCCGCCCGCGCAGGCGGATGTTGATGGCCTCGACGGCGAGAGAGAAGGCCATGGCGAAGTAAACGTAGCCTTTCGGCACATGCACATCGAAGCTCTCGGCGATCAGCACGGTACCGACGACGATCAGGAACGACAGCGCCAGCATCTTCAGGCTCGGATGCTTGTCGATGAACGAAGCGATGGTGCTGGCCGACAGCATCATCACCAGCACCGAGATGACGATGGCGGCGACCATCACCGGTACGTGCTGCACCAGGCCGACGGCGGTGATCACCGAGTCGAGGCTGAACACGATGTCGATGATGGCAATCTGGATGATGATGCCCATGAAGCCGTAACTCTTCTTAGGTGCATCCTGGCCGCCCTCTTCCGCACCTTCGAGGCTGTGGTAGATCTCCGCCGTACTCTTGAACAGCAGGAACAGGCCCCCGAAGAACAGGATCAGGTCGCGCCCGGAAATTCCCTCACCGAAGACATGGAACAGGTCAGTGGTCAGGCGCATCACCCAGGTGATCGACAGCAGCAGCAGGATGCGCGTCCCCATGGCCAGCGCCAGGCCGAAGAAGCGCGCCCTGGGCTGCTGCTCGACCGGAAGTCGGCTGACCAGAATGGAAATGAAGATGATGTTGTCGATACCCAGAACAATTTCCAGGGCGGTCAGAGTCAGGAACGCGACCCAAATTTCCGGGTTGCTAAGCCATTCCATTCGGAGTTACTCCAGCGAGGGGTTAGGTTGTGTAGGAAAAGTGACTGGCGACGACGGCCACGCATGGCCGGCGCACAGGCACCTTTCGTACAGACCCTAGGTTGCGCGATGCTTCTCGAGGTACGCGAGCTCAGCGCCAGCGCCGTACCGACTTCTGGAAGAACAGACTGTTGGGCACCTGGAGCAACGCGCCGGCCGCGTCTTCGCTGAGATCCTGCAGAGTGGTATAGAACAGATTGATGGCAATGACCCGGCCTTTGACGCCCGGTTTGTCGGCACTGTCGATCACCTCGACCGTATCGCCGATACGGAACGGCCCCATGGTGAAGATCAGCAGCGCGCAGAACATGTTCGACAGCACGCTCCAGATGGCGAAGAACGCCACCGCGGCGACCGCGGTGAAACCGGTCAGCGCCGTCCACAGCACGGTCGCGGAAACACCCAGGCGCTCCAGCACCATGAGCAGAGCGCTGCCCATGATCAGCCAACGCACCAGCCCGCGCAGCGGCTGCAGCACCTCTGCCGGCAGCAGGCTGTAACGCGCTCCGAGGCGGCTGATGGCGCGGGTGAGAATGCGCTGGGCGATCCACGCCAGCAGGATGATCAGCAGTACCTGGCCGGTGCGAATCAGTGGGTCGCGCCAGGCCGCCAGCAGTTCAAGCTGTTCCATTACTCGGCTTCCTCCAGTTGCTGCTGCAACGCCTCCAGGGTTTCCAGCGCCAGCAGCCAGGCTTCCTCCAGCTCGGCCTCGCGGGCCTTGAGCTGCGCCTGTTCGGCCAGACGCTGGCGCAGCTCATCCTTGCGCGCGGACTCGTACAGACCGCTGTCGCCCAGCTGGGTTTCCACGGTGGCGAGCTTTTCCTGCACCTTGCCCAGCTCCTGCTCGAGCTTGTCGGCCTGCTTCTTGTGCGGCGCCAGTTGCTGACGCAGCGCGGCGGCGGCCTGGCGCTGGGCGCGCTTGTCGGTCTTGTCCGCCGCCCCTTCAGCCGGTGCACTCGGTGGCGCCTGGCGCTGCCGGTAATCGACCAGCCAGCGCGCGTAATCGTCCAGATCGCCGTCGAACGGCACCACCCGTCCTTCGGCAACCAGCAGGAATTCATCGGTGGTGCTCTTGAGCAGATGACGATCGTGCGAGACCACCACCACAGCACCGGCGAACTCCTGCAGGGCCATGGTCAGGGCCAGGCGCATTTCCAGGTCGAGGTGGTTGGTCGGTTCGTCGAGCAGCAGCAGGTTGGGCTTGCCCCAGGCGATCAATGCCAGGGCCAGGCGCGCCTTCTCGCCACCGGAGAAATTCACCACCGGCTCGTCACAACGCGCGCCACGGAAATCGAAGCCACCGAGGAAATCACGCAGGGTCTGCTCGCGCTCGGCCGGCGCCAGGCGCTGCAGGTGCAGCAGCGGGCTGGCCTGGTCATCCAGGGCATCGAGCTGATGCTGGGCGAAATAGCCGATCACCAGGTTCTCGCCACGGGTCAGGCTGCCACCGAGCGGCTGCAGTTCGGCCGACAGGTTCTTGATCAGCGTCGACTTGCCCGCGCCGTTGGGGCCGAGCAAGCCAATGCGCGCGCCCGGCACCAGGCTCAGCTTGACCTGCTGCAGCACAGTCTTGTCGCCGTAGCCGAGGCGACCTTCGCTGAGGCTGAGCAGTGGCGTGGAGATCTTGTCGGCCTCGCGGAAGACGAAGTCGAAGGGCGAGTCGACATGCGCCGCGCTCAGCTCTTCCATGCGCTCCAGGGCCTTGATCCGGCTCTGCGCCTGACGGGCCTTGGTGGCCTGGGCCTTGAAGCGGGCGATGTACTTTTCCATGTGCGCGCGCTGCGCCTGCTGCTTCTCGTACGCCTGTTGCTGCTGGGCCAGACGCTCGGCACGAGTCCGCTCGAAAGCCGTGTAGCCGCCGCGATAAAGGGTCAGCTTGCGCTGTTCGACATGGGCGACGTGGTCGACCACTGCATCGAGAAAATCGCGGTCATGGGAAATCAGCAGCAAGGTGCCGGGGTAGTTTTGCAGCCAGCCTTCCAGCCAGAGAATGGCGTCCAGATCCAGGTGGTTGGTCGGCTCGTCGAGCAGCAGCAGGTCGGACGGGCACATCAGCGCCTGGGCCAGGTTCAGGCGCATGCGCCAGCCACCGGAGAAGTCGCCGACGCGGCGATCCATCTGCGCGTTCTCGAAGCCCAGGCCGGCCAGCAGCTTACGCGCGCGGGCGTCGGCGGTGTAGCCGTCGGCGCTGTCCAGCTCGCTGTGCAGGCGAGCGATGGCCGCACCATCATGCGCCTGCTCGGCGGCAGCCAGTTCGGCCTGCACGCGGCGCAGGTTGTGATCGCCGTCGAGCACGTAATCCACCGCCAGCCGATCGAGGGTATCGACCTCCTGACGCATATGGGCGATGCGCCAATCACCGGGCAGCAGGCAATCGCCGGCATCAGGTGTCAGCTCGCCACGCAACAGGGCGAACAGGCTGGATTTACCGGCGCCATTGGCACCGATCAGACCGGCCTTGTGACCGGCGTGCAGGGTCAGCTCGGCGCCTTCGAGAAGACGCTGCGGGCCACGCTGTAGAGTGAGGTTCTGGAGTCGGATCATAATGGCGGCGGAGTCTACCAAATCGCCCGGAGGCCGCGTGCAGGATCTGTGGAATTTCGCCCTCGAACTCTACGCCAGAGCAGGCGTGGAAAAGGCCTGCCTGGCGTTGCAGGACACAGGCAGTGACGTTTGCCTGCTGCTGACCGGTGCCTGGTTGCAGCGGCGCGGTGTGCGCTGCCTGGATGAGCGCCTGCAAGCACTGCAGCAAGCGGCTGCCCCCTGGCAACGCGAGGTGATCGCGCCTTTGCGTCAGGTACGCCAGGACTGGCGCGCGAACGCAAGCCAGGATGCGGAACTCGCAGCCTTGCGTGAGCAGGTCAAGAAACTGGAACTGCAGGCCGAGCGGATATTGCTCGATCGTTTGCAGGCGCTGGCCGAGAACTGGCCAAACGAGGCAGGCGGAGACGATTGGCTGATTCGCCTGGCCGGAGGGAACAGCGCCGCGCTGCAGGTGCTACGCGGCGCCGTTGATCACCCTTAGGAAGCGCTCGGAGTACCCGGGGCGGTGGCCCCATTGGTGGCCGCAGGAGCAGCAGGGGCTGCCGCAGCAACTGGTGCGGCGACTGGCTTGGCAACTGCTAGCTTGGCAGGAGCTTTCTTCGCCGGGGCCTTGGCAGCGGCTGGTTTCTTCACCGCAGCCGGCTTGCTGACCGGTTTGCTCGCGGGTTTTGCAGGCGTGGCCTTGGCAGCCGGCTTAGCAGCGGGTTTGGCGACCGGTTTACTGGCTGCTGCGGGCTTGGCCGGTGCTTTTGCTGCAACAGGCTTGGCTGCCGGTTTGGCGGCTGGCTTGGCGGCAGCGGGCTTGGCGGCAGCTTTCGGCGCAGCGGGTTTTGCCGCAACAGCCTTGCTGGCAGTTGGCTTAGCCGCAGGCTTGCTGGCTGCTGCAGGTTTCGCTACTGGCTTGGCGACGGGTTTGCTCGCCGGTTTGGCAGCAGCCGGTTTGGCCGGGGCCTTCTTCACTGGTGTCTTCGCAGCAGCAGGCTTCTTCGCCGCGACCGGCTTGCTGGTCGGCTTGGCGGCCGGAGCAGCGGCTTTGGCCTCACGTACATTCAGCGCCTTACCAGCGGCTTCCTTCACTTTGCCTACGCCCTGTGCCAGCTTCAGGCTTTCCTGAGCATCACGCTTGAGCTGGGCGATGTAGGTGCGGGTTTCGCTCTGGCTGGCCTTGAGCGAGTCGAGCAGCTCCTCCAATTCGGCGACTGCGTCCTTGGCTTTGGCTTGCGCCTTGGCCTTGCCGGCAACAGCAGCGTCCTGCAGCTTGCTGCGAGCCTTGTGCAGTTTTTCCTGCGCCTTGCCGCGCTGCTTCTCCAGCTTGGCGAGCAGTTTCTCGGCGTCGATCAGCGCTTGCGAGCAGGCATTTTCCAGGTGTTCGAGCAGGCTGGCAGACAGTTGGTGCAGCAGGTGCAACGGGGTAGTGATGGACTTCTTCTTGGCCGACATGGCGCGCCTCCAGGCGGATGTGAACGCGCCCATACTAGACGCAGCCGCGAGGGCTCGCCATAGGCCTTTTGGCGAGCCGAGCAGATGCCGAACCACGCTGGCATAATCGCCAAAGCCTTTTGCCGTTTCAGCGCACGCTGCGGCGCCGCGTAACCTCAACAGCCCCTAAGCATCTTGATCGGGAGACACCGTAATGAGCCGCGCCGTACTAGCCGCCCTCGCTATCTGCTGCAGCCTGGGCGTACAGGCTGACCAGCACCAGCAGGATCTGGCCTACAGCCTCGGCGTGCGTCTTGGCGAGCGTCTGCACGACGAGGTGCCAGACCTGCCGCTGAGCGAGCTGCTCGAAGGCTTGCGCCGGGCCTACGAGGGCAAGCCCCTGCGCCTCGACGCCAGCCGGATCGAGCAGCTGCTCGATGAGCACGAAGCGCGTATCGAAGCCTCGCCACAGCGCCAGAGCAAAGCTATCGAAGCCGAGCAGCGTTTTCTCGCCGAGCAACGTCGCCGCCCAGACGTGCGGGCACTGGCCAACGGCGTACTGGTGACCGAACTCAGCCCTGGCAGCGGTCCCATGCCCACCGCTCGCAGCCGAGTACAGGTGAGCTACCGCGGCGAACTGGCGGACGGCAGCGTCTTCGACGAGAGCAGCACACCGCAGTGGTTTCGCCTGGACAGCCTGATCGGCGGCTGGCGCAGCGCACTGCTGCAAATGCCGAAAGGCGCTCACTGGCGCCTGGTGATTCCATCGGATCAGGCTTACGGGGAGGAAGGTGCGGGCGACCTGATACCGCCCTATGCGCCACTGGTATTCGATCTACGCCTGCTCGACGTAGCCGACTGAAGGCTAGCCTGCCGGCCTGATGCCGATCCGATCAGAGCGGCCTTGCGTAGGAGCCCCGCCCCGGGGCGAAGCTTTTCAAGTGCGTTCAAGTGCGCACCGTCCTGATTCGCGGCGAGGCGCCGCTGCTACAAACTTGATGCGCCGACGCTTAACTGACTGGCGTCAGCCTGACGGCCCGGAGTGTTCCGGACCATTGCCAGCAAGGGCTCAGAGCGCTTCGGCGGCCTGTTCCTGATGAGCGTTGTGCAGCACTTCGATCAGGCAGTCTTCCAATTCGAAGCGCTCGTGCAGCAACTGCCCCAGATGATTGAGCTCTGCCACCAGCGACGTGCTGTCGCGACAATCGCCATTGTCGCAGTGGTCATTGAACGCCAGCGCGACCGCCGTAATGGCTTCGATACGCGGGTAGATCTGCTTGGCCAACTCCAGACCACGCTGGTCGTTGAAGGCCTTGGCCTCGTTGGTCAGCTGCTCGTAGACCTCGAAGTGACCAGCAGACACGTAGTCCACCAGCAACTCGCAGAAACCCTGCAGAGACTCACAGTTGATGGCTGGCGCCTGCGGCGCCTTGGTGAGGGCGGTGTAAGCCAGCACAAGTTCGCGGCGTTCACCCAGCCAGCGATCGATCAGCTGGTGAACCCCACCCCAACGTTCCTGTGCATTCTGGCAACTCTCAAGCATGATAAACCTCGCTTCCCTTATCGATAATGCCTGTGATACGTCCGCTCCCGAGACGTTTTTCTGTCAATCGGTGCTTGGCCTTGGGAAGGCAACCGCAAAATGGCATTTTTCCGGCGGTGCGTGCGAGCCAGATTATGCTCGTGGGCACCCACCATCAAGGCATCGCCGCGAGAAAGTTTCATACGAGCGTTTAATCTCGAAGCCACGACCCGCGTGGCTTCGTGCAATTCGCATTCTCAATTGCGACGCAGCAGCTGGAACAGGCAGAAACCGAGCATGCCGACGAAACCGAGCAGGCTCCATTCGGGGATGCTCATGCCAAACAGCGTCCACTTCACCTCGGCACAGTCAGCGCTCCCCTGGAACACCAGGCGCACGATGTCCTGCATCGGCAGGGCTTCCATCATGAACTCGAGGCTGGGCAGACAGGCTTCGAGCTGATCGGCCGGTACGCTCTGCAGCCAGATCTGCCGGCCAGCGGTAGCGGCGCCAGCGCCGGCGAACAGCAGTGCCAGCACCGCGTAGATGCGACGACCGAGACTCCCCGGCCCATGGATCGCAGCGATCAGGCAGACCACGCCGAACAGAATCACGCAGATTCGCTGCAGCACGCACATCGGACAGGGTTCCAGGCCGACGACATGTTCCAGGTACAACGCAGCCGCCATCAGCAGTACGCAGCCGATGAATGCCAGGAAAAACAGAGGACGCGGGCTGGCCAAGTGCATGGTGGCTCCGGGAGGGAAATCGAGGGCAGTACGGTAGAGGAAAGCGAGGGCGCCTTTCAAGGCGCCCCATGACTCAGAGCAGGCTGTTCATCATGCCCGAACGCCCCTCCGTCCGTACGGCGAGTGCGCTGCGGCAATCAGCCGCATCCATTCAGACTGTCACGCCCTGCGGTTGCGGCAGCGGTGGCAAGCCCTGATGCAACAGGCCGAGGCTCTCCAGCAACAGCTGATTGCTGCGTTCCAACTCGCCCAATTGCGCCAGCAGACGCGCCAGCTCGGCGCAGGTCTCCGGGTGACGCTCGAGCTTCAGACTGGTCTCGAAATAGTCTCGCGCCTTGCCCCACAACTGGTTCTGCAGGCTCAGACGGCCCAGGGTCAACAACAGGGCAGGATCCTGCGGATGCTGCTTGAGCCAGAGTTCGGCCGTTTGCAGCTGACGCGCCGGGTCGGCGCCACGCAGCACACCGTAGAAGCGCGCCAGACGGCTGTCGTAACCACGTTTGAGCGCGCTGCGCAGCACTTCCTCGGCTTCTTCCTGCGCGCCCAGTCGACGCAGTTGCTCGACATAGGTGGCGATCAGCTCAGGCTCCTGACGCAGTGGCGCGGAAAGCTGCTGCCAGGCTTGCGTCAGCGGCTGAAGTGCAGTTTCGCCATGGCCCTGGCCAGCCAGTCCGGCATCGGCCAGGCGACCACGCCAGGTTTCGCGCTCCAGTTCGTCGAGTTCTGCGGCGGGCAGCGCCTTTTCCTTGCGCAACTCGGGCAGCAAGCCAAGCAGTGCCGACCAGTCCTGGCGCTGCAGATACAGACGCTGCAACTGACGCAGCACCAGGTGATGGCCTGGGTGGCGCTCACGCATGGCCTTCAGGGTTTCCAGCGCCGCGTCGCTGTCGCCGCGGTTACGCTGCAGCTCGGCGTGGGTCAGGGCAATCGCCAGTTCGGCCTGGGGTTGCTTGTTCAGTGCGCGTTCGAGCAATGCATCGCTCTGCTCGTGATCGCCAAGCTTGCTGGCGGCACGAGCAGCGCCGAGGTAGTACATCAACGGCTGACTGTCGGCTTCGGCGGCACGGGTCAGTTGGCGCTGGGCACGCGCCCAGCGACCTTCGGCCAGGTCGAGCATGCCCTGCTCGGAAGCCAGGCGCACACGGCGGTTGCGATGCAGACGCGACCAGGGGTTGGCCAGCCGTGTCGAGCTGAGCAACAAACGCAGTGTCCACTTGACCAGGTAGTACAGCGCCACCACGACCACCAGCAGGCCAAGGAATGCCCACAGGCCGGACTGGTAGCGAAAGCCCTGGTAGGCGAACAGCACATAACCGCGGTCGGCCTCGATGGCCAGACTGAGCATATACAGCCCGGCGGCGATGGCCAGCAATAACAGGAGCCAGATCAGGCGTCTCATTGCGCCTCCTCGGCCGCCGCGGCCCCCTGCCGACGTTGCGCCTGTTTGCGTTGCAGGTAGGCCTGCAGCGCATCGAGCGAGTCGCTCAGGTCCGGCACCTTGACCTCGATGCTGGCGTCAGCCAGCTCGCCGAAGCGCTGACGCAGGGCGCGACTGTCCGGGTTGTCCAGATTGAAGTGGGCATCGAGGATTTCCTCGGCCTGCTTCAGCGACTGCTTGTACACACCGGTCTGACCATGCAGTGCGGACCACTGCGCCTGCTCCAGCGCCAGCGACAGACTCAGGCGCACCTGCGACAGGCTTTGCCCGGACAGCAGCGGACGCACGTTGCGATCGGCGTCGAACTCGATACGGAAGTACTCCGACAGCTTCTTCGCCCACTCGCTCCACCAGGCACTGCCGTCGCCTTCGGCTGCCAGGTCGGAGAGCACGTCACCCTGCCCTTCGAAGGTCGGCGCCAGTGGATTGAGGGTAGCGGCCTGCTCACGCAAGGCGCCCAGCTGCAGGAACAGGCCGACGCGATCCGGGCGTTCGGTGGTGCGCAGGGCTTCGAGACTACGGCTGAGCTGCTCACGGGCGGCGAATGCGGCAGGGTCGTCCTGCTCGCGGAGGATTTCGTCGGCGGCCAGTACCAGCGCTTCGGCACTGGCGACGTCCTGCAGCGCAGACAATCTCAAGGTGGCCAAGCGCAGCAGGTGCTCGGCCTCGTCCAGGCGCCAATCCTGGCGGCTACCATCGAGCACGCTTTCCAGGCGCTGACTCAGGCGCTGCTGATCGCTCTGCAGGTTGGCCAGCAGGCGACGGCGCTCGTCCAGCTCGCTGGCACTGGGTAACTCGGAGAGACGCTTATCCAGTTGCCGGGACAAGTCAGACACTTGCTTGGCACTGTCGTCGCGGGTGCTTTGCAGGTCTTCGGCCTGCTGCTGGTCCCTGCCCTGCATTTCATGCAGTTGCCAGAGGCTCCAACCGCCAGCACCGGCGCCAGCCAGGCCAATCAGCAAGGCGAATGCGGCAAGGCCGCTGCCAGCGCCACTGCGTGGTGCCTTCACCGGTGGCGGTGCAGGTGTGGATTTCACGGCTTCGCTGGCCGGTTTTTCTTCTGGCGTGTTCGGGGTGGATGCTTCGCTCACGTATCCGTCCTTTTAGAGGGCGGCAGCCGGAAACTGCTCCAAAGCTGCCTGCAAGGCCGCGGCACTGGCGCCGCGACAGTCCACAACGATCTGGGCACCCGCAGCGCGAGCCTGTTCGGCGACGCGCGGGCTGGGTACGAACAAGGGTAGCCGAGCCAACGCCGGCCAGTCATCGCCGGCTAGCTGCAGCAGATGTTCGAAACCCTGCCCACTGCTGACAACCAAGCCATTCAGGCGTTCCGCTTGCACTTGTCGGCTCAGCTCGCCCGGCGCGTACTGCGGCAGCACACGGCGATACAGTGGCAGATAGTCGACGCTCACACCTTGGCTGCGCAAGCGCTCGGCGAGGAATTCTCGGCCACCTTCGCCACGCAGGATCAGCACGCGCGGTGCAGGTGCCGCGATGGCCTGCTGCAGTGCAGGCAGAGCGAGCAACGCCTCGCTGTCATCGCCCAAGTCGGGAAAATGTACGCCCAAGCCTTGCTCGGCGAGTACCGCAGCGGTAGCCGCGCCGACACTGAACCAGGGCAGATCAGGCGTCGGCGCCCCATGCTGCGCCAAGAGCTGCAGGCCAATTCGGGCTGCCGGCTTGCTGACCACGATCACCGCGCAGTAACGCTGCAAATCGGCAAAGGCGCTGCGCTGCTCGGGTGTCTCGTCCAGTGCCTCGATGGCCAGCAGCGGCATGCAGTGGCTGACGACACCCTGCGCAGCCAGGGTCTGCGCCAGCGCCGCACAATCCTCGGCAGGACGCGTCAGCAACAGGCGCCAAACGCTCAAGGGTGACCGGCCTCACCATAGACGGCCTGGAGAATGGCATCGGCCCCCTGCGCCAGCAGCGCCTCGGCGACACGCACCCCCAGAGCCTCGGCATCGCTACTGGCGGCGCGATCTTCGGCGCGCAGCAACAGGCCGCCGTCAGGTTGGCCGACCAGGCCGCGCAGCCACAGCTGATCATCTTCGAGCAGGGCATAGCAGGCGATAGGGACCTGGCAGCCGCCATTGAGGTGCTTGTTCAGCGCGCGCTCGGCAGTGACACGTAGCGCGGTGTCACGGTGATGCAGCGGCGCCAGCAAGGCATGCACGTCGCTGTCGGCACTGCGGCACTCGATGCCCACGGCGCCCTGGCCGCCGGCCGGCAGGCTGTCCTCGGCGCTGATCGAACTGCGGATACGATCCTCGAACCCCAGGCGGATCAGGCCGGCTGCGGCGAGGATAATGGCGTCGTACTCGCCGGCATCGAGCTTGGCCAGGCGGGTATTGACGTTGCCGCGCAGGAACTGGATTTTCAGGTCAGGCCGGCGCGCCAACAATTGAGCCTGACGGCGCAGACTGGAAGTACCGACCACGCTGCCGGCGGGCAATGCATCAAGGCTGGAGTAGGTGTTGGAGACGAAGGCGTCGCGCGGGTCTTCACGCTCGCAAATGCAGTACAGGCCCAGCCCTTCGGGAAAGTCCATCGGCACGTCCTTCATCGAGTGCACGGCAATGTCGGCCTCGTTTTCCAGCAGTGCGGTTTCCAGCTCCTTGACGAACAGGCCCTTGCCACCGATCTTCGCCAGCGGCGCGTCGAGCAGCTTGTCGCCGCGGCTGACCATGGGCACCAGGCTGACCTTCAGACCGGGATGAGCCTGTTCCAGGCGGGCTTTGACATGTTCGGCCTGCCACAGGGCCAAGGCGCTCTTACGGGTGGCGATGCGAATTTCGCGGGACATGAGGCAATTCCAGAAAACCGATTGCCGCGAATCATAACAGGCTCGCCCGACGCCGGCGGAAGGAGGCGGCCATAGGCCGCAGCCGGCGACCCGCTATAGCGACTGCATCATCTTGCGCACACCGGCCACATGGCGGCGACTGACCACCAGCGAGTCACCCTCGAGCCCCTTGAGGAACAGTTGAAAGTGCCCGAGCGGGGTGCGCTGCAGGCGCTCGATACGCTCACGCGCCACCAGCGCATTGCGGTGGATGCGCACAAAGCGGTCACCGAACTCGTCTTCCAGCGCCTTCAACGGCTCATCCAGCAGGACTTCACCGCCCTCGTGACGCAGGGTGACGTATTTGTGGTCGGCGATGAAGTAGACCACGTGATCCAGCGGAATCAGCTCGATGCCCTTGCGGGTACGGGCACTGATATGGGTACGCGGGCCACCGCCAGTCTCCGCTGCGGGACGAGTCAGGGCGGCCAACTGCACACGATTGGGCCGCTCGGCCTTTTTCAGCGCTTCGCTCAGGCTCTCAGGCCGCACCGGTTTGACCAGATAGCCCACTGCACTGACCTGGAAGGCTTCCAGAGCGAACTCATCATGCGCCGTGCAAAAGATCACCGCTGGCGGCGCTTCGCGCTCGCACAATTTGGCAGCCACCTGCAGGCCGTCGAGGCCGGGCATGCGGATATCCAGCAGGACCACATCCGGCTTGAGGCTATCAATCAGGGTCAGGGCTTCCTCGCCATTGCTGGCAGCGGGCTCCAAGACCCGGTAACCCTCGAGCTCACCGACCATGCGGCTCAGGCGCTCGCGGGCAAGGGGTTCGTCATCGACGATCAGGACATTCATATTGCTCTGGCTTCCTGCGTGAGTCTCGCACAAGGATAGCGTAGACAGCTGTAATGACGGCCGTCACGGCGCTCCACGCTGAGACTCGCCCTCGGCCCAAAAAGTGCCGCCAGGCGCGCATCGATATTACTCAGCGCTTGCTGCGTTCCCCGTGACGGATGCTGCTCGCCCCGCTCTTCATACGGATTGCTGACACACAAGCTGAACACACCATCCTGGTAATCCGCCTCGACCCGCACCAGACCGCCTTCGATACGCGGCGCGATGCCATAGATCAGCGCATTCTCCAACAGAGGCTGCAGGGTCAGCTGGGGAATCGGCAGATCCTCCGGCACACCTTCGACCTCCCACTGCAACTGTAGTCGTTCGCCGAGCCGATAGTGCTCGATCGATAGATATCGTTTCGCCAGTTCCAGTTCCTCCTTCCAAGGCACCAGCGTGCCAGGTTTGGCCAGGCTGGCGCGAAACAGATCGGACAGATCCAGCACCGCCTGCTCGGCCTTATAGGGATCGAGCGTGACCAGGCTGGCGATGCTGTTGAGGCTATTGAACAGAAAGTGCGGGCGAATCCGCGCCTGCAACGATTCTATCCGCGCACGCAGCTCGGCCTGTTCCTGCCGACGCCATTGGCTCTGCAGATAGAAATAGCGTAGCAGCAGTGCGGACATGATCAGGCTGATCAACGCATGGCGCAGATAAAGATTCACTTCACCACTGCGCGGCAGTGGCCCGCCCAGCTCGTAATAGTCGGCCACGGCCGTACAACCCAGGGTCAGCAGCACCACCAGCGCGCAGCACAGCCCCCCAGCCAACGCGGGACGCAGACGCGCCAACAGCGGCCGCAAGCGGCAGAGCACAGCAGCCGACAACAGCACGATCCACTGCACGAACAGTGAAGTCAGGGCCAGGCGTACCCAGTCGAAACCCGGCGTCATCGGTTCGGCGAGCACCAACACCAATACCAGCAACTCGGCCAACAGCACCATGCTCAGCAGCGCTTCGGGCTGACACAGCTCCGGGACGAAGAAGTCGTCGATAGCGGCGTTGTATTTGTTCTTGGTAGAGGATTGTCTGTGCATCGACGCAGTTTCCTTGTCGCCCTGCGAGCCGGCAAGCCAGACGGCTCCAGCCGGACAAAATAAAGCACCGAAATGCCGCCTTCAGGGCAAAATTGTGAAACAGCCGACAACGCCATCGAACGCCCAACAGCGAACGCGCCCCGGCGAAACGCCTGCCGACCCTGTTATTATCGACGCACTTTGTCCGCCATGCCGGCCGCCGACGCGGCCGCCCGATCCAGAGCAAGTGCCATGAGCAGTGAAAAAACCAACCAATCCTGGGGCGGCCGCTTCAGCGAACCTGTCGACGCCTTCGTCGCCCGCTTCACCGCCTCGGTCGAATTCGACAAGCGCCTGTACCGCCACGACATCATGGGCTCCATCGCCCACGCGACCATGCTGGCAAAGGTCGGCGTCCTCACCGATGCCGAGCGTGACGCCATCATTGATGGGCTCAAGCAGATCCAGGGCGAGATCGAAGCCGGCCAGTTCGACTGGCGCGTGGACCTGGAAGACGTGCACATGAACATCGAAGCGCGTCTGACCGACCGCATCGGCGTTACTGGCAAGAAGCTGCATACCGGCCGCTCGCGCAACGATCAAGTGGCCACCGATATCCGCCTGTGGCTGCGCGACGAAATCGACGTCATCCTCGCCGAGATCACTCGCCTGCAGCAGGGCCTGCTGGGATTGGCCGAAGCCGAAGCGGACACCATCATGCCGGGGTTCACCCACCTGCAGACCGCCCAGCCGGTGACCTTCGGTCATCATCTGCTGGCCTGGTTCGAGATGCTGTCGCGCGACTACGAACGCCTGGTGGACTGCCGCAAGCGCACCAATCGTATGCCACTTGGCTCGGCCGCACTGGCCGGCACCACCTATCCAATCCAGCGTGAAATCACTGCACAATTGCTGGGTTTCGACGCCGTTGGCGGCAACTCGCTGGACGGTGTATCGGATCGCGACTTCGCCATCGAATTCTGCGCCGCCGCCTCCCTGGCGATGATGCATCTGTCGCGCTTCTCCGAAGAGCTGGTGCTGTGGACCAGCGCCCAGTTCCAGTTCATCGACCTGCCGGATCGCTTCTGCACTGGCAGCTCGATCATGCCGCAAAAGAAGAACCCGGACGTGCCCGAGCTGGTGCGTGGCAAGACCGGCCGCGTGTTCGGCGCCCTGACCGGCCTACTGACCCTGATGAAAGGCCAGCCGCTGGCCTACAACAAGGACAACCAGGAAGACAAGGAACCGCTGTTCGACGCCGCCGACACCCTGCGCGACAGCCTGCGTGCCTTCGCTGATATGGTCCCGGCGATCAAGCCCAAGCGCGAGATCATGCGCGAAGCGGCGCTGCGCGGTTTCTCCACCGCCACCGACCTGGCCGACTACCTGGTGCGCAAGGGCCTGCCCTTCCGCGACTGCCACGAGATCGTTGGCCACGCCGTGAAGTACGGCGTCGACAGCGGCAAGGACCTGGCCGAGATGAGCCTGGACGAGCTGCGCCAGTTCAGCGACCAGATCGATGATGACGTGTTCGCCGTGCTGACCCTGGAAGGCTCGGTGAACGCCCGCAACCATATCGGTGGCACGGCGCCGAACCAGGTGCGTGCCGCCGTGGTGCGTGGCCGCGAACTTCTCGCTACTCGCTGAGGTCGCAAAGGGGCGGCGCACGCCGCCCCTGCCAAGGCAGGCCATTCGACCAGGAGGTCGCCATGCGTTACACACTCCCAACGACCTTGCTACTCAGCCTGCTGGCAACATCAGCAGTCGCGACCGAACACGACTACTGGCAAGTACAGACGAGCGTCTACACGCGGCACTACCACCCCGAGCCCGATCACAACAATCACCAGCGCCTGATTGGCCTGGAACGTGGTTATGCGTCCGGCAACCTCTGGGGCGGCGCAGTCTTTCGCAACTCGTTCGACCAGAGTTCGCAGTACGCCTATGTAGGCCGCCGCTTCGACAGTAACCGCCACCCGTTCTACGCCAAGCTGACCGGCGGCCTGTTACATGGTTATCGCGGTGAGTATCGCGACAAGATCCCTCTCAATCATCTGGGTGTAGCACCCGCGATCATTCCTTCGTTGGGCGTGCAGAGCCACGGCATGGCAGCGGAGCTGGTACTGCTGGGCAACGCCGCGCTTATGGTCAACCTCGGCCTGCGCCTTTGACCGCGCCATAACGACAGATAGCGCACCGCTGAGCGCCAGGAGACATCAATGCCTTTGCACATCCGCCCCGCCACCCCTGACGACGCCGAGCTGATCCTGCGTTTCATCACCGACCTGGCCATCTACGAAAAGGCCGAGCATGAGGTGAAGACCGATGCTGCCGGTATCCGCGATAGCCTGTTCGCCGAAGGCAGCACTGCCCACGGTCTGATCTGCGAGAACGACGGCCAGCCCATTGGCTATGCCGTGTACTTCTTCAACTACTCCACCTGGCTGGGCAAGCACGGCCTTTACCTGGAGGACCTCTACGTCAGCCCCGAGGCTCGCGGACTGGGCGCCGGCAAGGCGCTGCTGCGCCACCTGGCACAACTGGCCGTGGCGAGAGGCTGCGGTCGCTTCGAGTGGTCGGTGCTGGACTGGAACACCCCGGCGATCGACTTCTACGAATCCTTCGGCGCCCGTCCGCAGAGCGAATGGACGACCTATCGCCTCACCGGCCAGGCCTTGCTGGACTTCGCCGCAGGCTGAGCAAGCCAGCGTCTGGCCGGGGCAACATCTCTGGCCTAAGGTAATTACACCTCCACCTGCCCCGGACCATCATGCGCACACTCCTTGCACTGCTCAGCGTTATCGCCCCGGCACTGACAGCGGCGACACCGATCACCATTCCCGTCAATGCATCCTGGCATATGCAGCTCGATGGCAAACTGCAAACACCCAATCGCCTGGTCTATGACATCGACCTGTACGACACATCCAAGCAACCCATCACCAATCTCAAGGCGGGTGGCCGTATCGTCATCTGCTATTTCAGCGCGGGCACCTGGGAAGACTGGCGCAGCGACGCTCAGGCCTACCCCACGGCGGCGCTGGGCAAAGCATTGCCTGATTGGCCTGGCGAGCGTTGGCTCGACTATCGCCGTGACGATGTACGCCAACTGCTCGCCAAACGCCTGGACCTGGCCGTCGACAAGGGCTGCGACGCTGTCGATCCGGACAACGTGGACGGCTACAGCAATGACAATGGCCTGAGCCTGACGGAAGCCGAGCAAATAGACTTCAACCGCTGGCTGGCCAGCGAGGCGCATAGCCGCGACCTGAGCATCGGTCTGAAGAATGCCGTGGAACTGCTGCCTGAGCTTGGCGACTACTTCGACTTTGCCATCAACGAGAGCTGCTATCGCTACAACGAATGCGACGGTTACAGTCACATGCGCAGCCAGGGCAAACCGATCTTCATCGCCGAATACCGCACCCTCAATACGAGTCTTTGCAGTCGAGCCGCGAACTCGGGCTTTCGTCTGCAATTCTTCAAAGTCAGCCTGAAGGGCGTTGGCGTCCCCTGCGACTGAGCCAAGGCCGGAACACGAGAGGAACCATGAGTCAAAACAACGAGCAAGAAGACGAAGACTTCGCCGAAGCCACCCTGATTCAGGCCATCGAAAACCAGTTGGAAAGCGGTGAGCCCGCTGCAGCCAAGGCGGTTTACAACAAGCTGACGCTGGTCGGTTACGAGCGCGAGGAGATCCTCGAGCTGATGGCGCTGGTCCTGGCCCATGAAGTCGACGCCATGCTGCGCGAGGATCGCCCCTTCGATGGCGCCTGGTATGAGCAGGCCCTGCGCGCCCTGCCGGAGCTGCCGGAAGAAAACTGAGCAAGGATTGATCCAGGCCACTGGCCGGACTGGCAAGCAGATTGCTACTGTCACTGCCAACTCCGACCAGGAAGGCACCGTCTTCGATGGCCTGTCAGTCGACTCGAACTCTCGCTCTGCTTGTCTTCACGCTCTGCTTGAGCGGAGCGTGCATTGCTCGAGCCGAAACGCCGCGTATTGGTGCCGAGGATGACTGGTACCCCTACACCGCTCTGCGCAATGACAGGATCGAGGGCATGTCGGCAGACATAGTCCGCGCCGCTTTCAGTGCCAGCGACACGTCCGTCGAGCTGACGCCCTACCCCTATTCGCGCTGCATGGAGCTGGCACGTTCAGGCAGCCTGGCAGGCTGCTTCAACACCACGCCTGACGCGCACATCCGCGCGGAGTTCCTGTTACCGCAGGAGGTGCTGTTCAGCGACGATATTCTGCTCTGGGGCCATGCAGGGGACGCGGCAATAGATGACCTGGACGCCATCCGCGGCAAACGCGTGGCAGTCACCATCGGCTATACCTACGGCGAGTACTTCGACAGCTATGCAGATATCCAGCGCATTGCGGTACGGCGAGATATCAATGGCTTTCGCATGCTGCAGCGTGGGCGCGTGGACTACGTCATCGCCTTTCGCGGCACCACCGACGCACTGCTGCGCGACAACCCCGAACTGGTCGGCCAATTCAAGGCGCTGACCAGGGTGCATCGCCCGCGACTCTACTTGACCTTCTCCCGCCGCCACCCGCGGGCTGCTGCCTTGCTGCGCGACTTCGACGCAGGCATGCGACAGATCAGGCAGGATGGTACCTATCAACGAATTCTCGGCAACTGGCAGCTCAGCGATGGGCAGAGCGCGGCACATGGCTCTACACTGCAAGAGCGCCATAACAACAAGACGGAGTCACCATGAAGTCATTCACCGCTGACCTGATCGACGAGCTGGAAATCCTTGCCCTGTACAACCTGGACAATCATCAGGAGGGGCTAAAGGTGCACAACAACGCCTCATTCAAGGCGCAAGGCGCCATCACCCGTCTTCACGAAAAAGGCCTGGTGAGCCAAGCCGACGGCGGCTATCTGACCAGCCTGGGCATCGATGCCGCCGAGCATGCGCAAGCCCTGTTGACCATTCTCTCGACCCGTCAGACCACCTCCGCTTAATCTCGGTTGCCCGCCGCCCGCCCTTAAGGGAAAGGCGCGGCGGGCGATATAGCGTCAAAGGCACTGCACTGGCGAGCCTGCCGCTGATAGGCTTGCCGGATCTGCAGTAGAGTTCGAGCATGACGCGCACGCAGGAAATACGCCCCGATATCGATGACGGCATCGACCGCAAGGTGCTGGTGCAATTGCGCGCGCGCTTTCTGCAGATCAATCAGGGCCGCCTGCAGCGGGCCATGGAGGCGCTGTCCACACGCCAGCAACTGGTCCTCAAGCTGTTGCCATTGCTGCTGCACGTCAATCATCCACTGCTGCCTGGCTATGTCTCGGCCAGCACGCCGGCCGGCCTCAGCGGCTTCGAGCCGGATGATGCCAGCCTCGCCGAAGTCCAGCGCCTGACCCGCTCGTTCGTCTACAAACCGCGTCGCGGCCAGGGCGCAGCGCCGCTGCATGGCCTGTTCCTGATGGGTAGCCTGGGCACCGTGGCGCAGGCCGAACAGAGCGATATGGACCTGTGGCTGTGCCACTCGCCCAACCTCACGGCGCAGGAACTGCAGGACCTGCGCAAGAAGTGCGATCAACTGGAAAGCTGGGCCGCCACCCAAGGCGCCGAGGTGCATGTCTTTCTGGTCGACCCGCAGCGCTTCACCCAGGGCGCGCGTGAGGCGCAACTGACCTCCGATGATTGCGGCACCACCCAGCATTATCTGCTGCTCGACGAGTTCTACCGCACCGCCATCTGGCTAGGCGGTCGTACGCCGCTCTGGTGGCTGGTGCCGGTCTACGAGGAAACGCGCTACCACGACTACTGCCGCATCCTGCTGAGCAAACGCTTTGTACGTGCAGAGGACGTACTCGACCTCGGCAACCTGGCACATATCCCACCGGAAGAGTTTATCGGCGCCGGCATGTGGCAGCTGTACAAGGGCATCGAGTCGCCCTACAAGTCGGTACTCAAGCTATTGCTGACCGAGGTCTACGCCAGCGAGCATCCCAAGGTCGAGTGCCTGGCGCTGCGTTTCAAACGGGCGGTGTTCGAAGGCCGCCTGGACCTCGACGAGCTGGACCCCTACATCGTCGTCTACCGTCGCCTGGAAGAGTATCTGAGCGCGCGCGGCGATCAGGAAAGGCTGGAGCTGATTCGCCGCTGCCTGTACCTGAAGGTGAACAAGAAGGTCAGCCGCCCACCGACGCGCGGCCGCGCCAAAAGCTGGCAGCGCCTGCTGCTCGAGCGCCTGACTGCTGAATGGGGCTGGCACAGCCGCCAGCTCAACGTGCTCGACAGTCGCAGCCAGTGGAAAGTGCGCCAGGTCGCCGCCGAGCGCCGCGTGCTGGTCAACGAGCTGACCTACAGCTACCGCTTTCTCTCGCAGTTCGCCCGCACTGCCGAGACCGGCAGTTCACTGAACAACCGTGACCTCAACGTGCTGGGCCGGCGCCTGTATGCAGCCTTCGAGCGCAAGGCCGGCAAGGTGGAGTACATCAACCCCGGCATCGCCCCGGATCTGGCCGAAGATACCCTGACTCTGGTGCAACACCCCAGCCCCGAAGCGCCCAACGAATACCAGTGGGCGCTGTTCAACGGCAGCCTGGGCGCCCAGGAGTGGAGCGACTTCGCCCCTCTAAAACGCGCGCGCGAACTGATCGAACTGCTTGCCTGGTGCCATCGCAACGGCGTGATCGACAGCAGCACGCGCCTGTCGCTGCACCCAGGCAGCAGCGACCTGACCGATTTCGAACTGTCCAACCTGATCACCAGTCTGCAGCAAAGCTTCCCCTTGCCGCAGCCCAGCGTCGAAGAAACCGCCCTGTTGCGCGCCAGCATTCCCAGCCAGGTGCTGTTGCTGGTCAATGTCGGGGTAGACCCGCTCAGGCAGCACAGCCAGATGAACGTGCACATGACCACCGGGCGCACCGATGCGCTGGGCTATTCGGGGGTGCGCGAGAACCTGGTACTGACCCTCGATCAGGTGGTGCTCAACAGCTGGAACGAACTGCAGGTCAGCCGCCATGACGGCACCGACGCCCTGCTCGACTGCCTACGTGACCTGCTCAACAGCTTGCCGATCGGCGGCCCGCAACCCCAGGTACAGGTGCGCTGCTACTGTCGTAATCGCGCCCAGCCGATTGCCGAACGCGTCGACGAGTTGCTGCGCGACCTGCTCAACACCTATGCCGAAGGTCGCCAATCACGCTATCTGGTGCAGGTACGTCAGCATTACCACGTGTTGCAGCTGACACCCGGCCAGGTCAGTCACGCTGCTCTGGGCGACCTGCCGGCGCTGCTGGAGCACCTAGGCGCCGAGCAGGAGCTCTACAGCCCCCTGCACCTGGACCGTCATGCCCTCGATGGCGACGACCTCGCGCTGATCCTGCCCATGGGCCGCCCACAGTGCATCCAGGTGTTCTATCGCCTGCACGAAACCAGCGGCGAAGCGGAACTGACCCTGCTCGATGAACGCAATGCACTCTGGCGCCGGCGCCTGCCATTTCGCGATGAGCAGAGCCTGCTGACGCCGATCCATCGCTTCCTGCAGTCACTGCTGTATCGGCGCAATGCCATGCTGCCGCTCGATGGCGCCGACAACCAGCCGCCCCTGGAAATTCTCTACTACCAACTGCTGCCGGCGGCGCCATTACGGGCTCAGCGCCTCGAGCGCAGGCCGGCGCCCGAGGCGCAGGTCAGCCACCCGTTCTACGATGTGCAGGCCATCGTCGAGCCTGGCGACGGTCGCCAGCGCCACGTCACCCTATACTGCAACCATCGCGAGTTTTCCGAGCTGGAGTACGGCCGCGAGCTGTATCGCGCCGTGGCGCAGCACATCCTTGCCCAGCGTGCCGGCGGCGAGCGCTACCCCTGCTACATCACCGACCTCGACCTGTCCGCCGTGCTGGCCGGGCAACAGGCGCAAACGGTGCATTACCTGCACTCCAAGAGCGGGCTGGAAGATGCCCTCAATACGGCGCTGCAGCAGGTCTAGCCCTTCATCGGCGCATCCGGATTGCTCAGTGCATAGAGGTAGCAGCCGCCCATGCTGTGGTTGGCGGCGACACCTCCGTAACTGGCGGTGAAGGTCAGCGGCAAGCCCAGGTGCTGATAGAACCAGCGATCACTGTCCGCCGGTGGCAACTCGGGCACCAGGTCGCTGTCATTGACCAACCGATAAGTCGGCACGACCAGCCCGTTGTAATAGCTGGCGAACGCCGGGGACGCCAGACGCGGGCTGGCAAAGTTGTAATGCTGCAGCGGCAATGCAGGCCAGCGCTGCAACAGATCCGGCACCACCAACGTACTCAGGGTGCTGCCCAGGCTGTGACCACAGGCCCAGAGCCGCGCCTGCGGCTGCAAGCCGTCCAGTGCCAGCAGAGCCTGGTCACGCAACGAGGTGTAGAGTTTCAGAAAGCCGTCGTGCACCAGACCCGCCCCAGCCTGCCAGGGGTAGTCGCGCTGATCCAGGTCGAGGTCATCGAGCCAGTCCTGCACCGACTCGGTGCCGCGAAACACCAGGTAGCAATCACCCTGCGGATCCCGCGCGGCGAAGCCGAAGGGCTCGGACTCATTGAACACATACCACTCGCTGAGCACGCTCCAGATCGGCGCGGAAAGCTGCCAGCCTTCCAGATCAGGCTGTTGCCAATGAAAGTGCTCGGGCGAGCGCGGGCACTGCTGCGCCAGCCATTGCTCGTACTGGTCGTAGGCGGCCATCAGCAGCTCGGCGCAAAGCAAGGCGCGCGACAACTGGTAGGACGGCGGGAAATACAGCGGCAGACTCGGCATGGCGAGGCCTCCTTGCCATTAGCGGAAACCTCACTCTAGCCCAGCCTGGAGAAAGGCGTCAGCGGTCGTATTCGCCTGCTGCTTCCGGTTGGTATTCGACTTCCAGCAGGGTCAATTTGAGCTGCTTGCCGCCCGGCGCCGGCCAGTCGATGTGCTGGCCGACGGACAGACCGAGCAAGGCGCTGCCGACTGGCGCGAGGATGCTGACCTTGCCTTCGCCACCGGCATCCTGCGGGTAGACCAGGGTCAGGTGATAGTCCTTGCCGCTGCTCTCCTCGCGGCAGTGTACGCGCGAATTCATGGTCACCACACCAGCCGGCACCTCATCGTGCCCCACCACTTCGGCACGATCCAGCTCAGCCTGCAGCGCCTGGGCGCCAGGGCCGAACTCGTCCAGGCTGTCGAGCAGGCGCTCCAGACGCTGCAGATCGAGGCGAGTAATGGTGATGGTCGGTGAGCTGTTCATGATGCCGGGCGGACTCCTTGCGTAAACCGTAAAAAAGCAAAACCCCGCCCGAAGGCGGGGTTCAGCTGAATGTTCTGTCGACCCTAACACAGCCGGACAAATAAACAAGACCGCCGGATCAGTGCGCCCGTTTGCGCTCGCGCAACCGCTGCTCGGCGGCCTGGCAGATCAAGCGGCGCCGCGCGTTATCGGCCGCGCCCCAGTCGAGAATCTCCTGCAGGGTGCGACCGCAACCGAGGCACTGCTCGTGCTCGTCGAGGCAACACTGGCGCCGGCACGGCGAAGCCAGCGGCGCAACGTTCGGCTCAGAGCTCATCGAACTCCAGCTCGGCGCCCGACTGCTCGAGCGTGATGCGTACCAGCATTTCACCCAGCTGTTCGTCGCTGGTATCGCAGATCCAGCGGCCGTCGGCCTCGTCGTAATCGAAGTGGAAGCCACCGGAGCGCGCGGCCAGCCACAGCTGACGAATCGGCTCCTGACGGCTGAAGATCAGCTGGCTGCCATTGTCGAAACGCACCGTCAGCACACCGGCGCTGTTTTCCAGATCGACGTCCAGACCGCTGTCGTCGAAGATGTCCTCCACCGCCTGCTGGGTGGCATCGACCAGGTCGTGAAAGCGGGCTTCGCTCAGGCTCATCGGGGTGTCCTCACTAGATGCAGCGACTGCAGAAAAATTAGGCGAAAACGCAAGACCAGGCTAGCGGCCTAGGCGCAAAGGTGGCGACGGTACTCGCCCGGACTCGTTCCCGTCCAGCGACGAAATGCGCGCGCCAGCGAACCCGGCTCGCTGAAACCGACCAGAAAGGCGATTTCCGCCAGCTCCAGTGCGGGATCTCGCAGGTAGTGCAGCACCAGCTGCTGGCGGGTTTCGTCGACCAATTGGCTGAACGACAGCCCGCCCTCACGCAGACGCCGCTGCAAGGTCCTTGGGCTCAGCGCCAGGGCAGCGGCGATGGCCTCCAGATCAGGCCCCTGCTCCGGCAACTGGCGCGCCAGCTCCAGGCGCGCGCGATCGAGCACGCTGTTGCCCTGATTGAGCTCGGCCAGCAGGCGATCGGCGTAGGCATCGAGCATGCCACGCACCTGGGCGTCGGCCTGGTTCAGCGGCGCCGCCAGCAGGCGTTTGGGAAAGATCAGGGCATTGTCGGGTTGATCGAACAGCACCGGGCAGCGAAAGATGCGCGCATGTTCCGAGGTATCCGCCGGCGCCGGATGCTGGAAGCGCACCTCGGTCGGCGCGATATCCAGGCCGCTGATCCAGCGCCCGAAACTGACCCAGCCGGCCAGGGTTTCTTCACTCAGCTGGCGCTGCTGCTGCGCCAGCAACGGCTGCCAGCTGTGGGCGACCAGCGGCTCGCTGTCGGGCCGAGCGGGCTCGTCGTCGAGCACGACCAGCCCCAGGTTGCCAACCAGCGAGGCATAGCGCGCCTGGCGATGCAGTGCGTCGGCCAGGGTCGCGCAGCTCATGATCAGGTAACCGAGCACGCCGTAATAACCCGGCCGCACCGATTCCCCCAGATGCAGGCCCAGATTCGGGTCACCGGTCAGACGCACGCCTTCGCCCAGCAGCGTCAGGTAAGCACTGGCCGCGATACGCTGATCGCGCTGGCTCAGAGCTTCAGGGCTGAGCTGGGCATGGGCGAGCAGCGCGTCGGCCGCCACCCCCTGGCGCTGCAGGTGTTCGATAAGGCCTTGCAGGTAGGCTACCGAGACCGAGCCGGCCAGAATCGCGGGATTGTCCATCTAGGCTCCTCGTTACTCGCCGCATGCTAACCCAAGCCGGCACGAATGCCTTCGGCACACACGCCAGATGCAGACGCAAATCGAGCCAGCGCCCCGCCAGGCGGGCGCCGGGCGCATAGGCAAGGTGGCAGGGGGTCGGTATACTCCGGCGCAATTCACGCTTATTTTCAAGGACTGCCCCATGAAGCGACTGACCCTCGCGCTCCTCGCCGCCGTTTGCCTGCTGGCTGGCTGCGGTCAGAAAGGCCCGCTGTACCTGCCGGGCGACGACAACGCCGGCAACAGCCGAGACCGTTTCGAACTCTGACAGGAGCTGCCCCATGGAAGCCTTCAACTACCGCGACGGTGAGCTGTTCGCGGAAGGCGTTGCCTTGTCTGCGCTGGCCCAGCGCTTCGGCACGCCCACTTATGTCTATTCCCGCGCCCATATCGAAGGGCAGTATCGCGCCTATGCCGATGCCCTGGCCGGCATGCCGCACCTGGTCTGCTTCGCGGTCAAGGCCAACTCCAACATCGGCGTGCTGAACGTGCTGGCACGCCTCGGTGCCGGCTTCGACATCGTCTCCAGCGGTGAGCTGGAGCGCGTCCTGGCCGCCGGTGGCGAGCCTAGCCGCATCGTCTTCTCCGGCGTTGGCAAGAGCCGCGACGACATGCGCCGCGCGCTGGAAGTCGGCGTGCACTGCTTCAACGTCGAGTCCAGCGTCGAGCTGGAGCGCCTGCAGAAGGTCGCTGCCGAACTGGGCGTCAAAGCGCCCGTCTCGCTGCGGGTCAACCCGGACGTGGACGCCGGCACCCACCCGTACATTTCCACCGGCCTCAAGGAAAACAAGTTCGGCATCGACATCGAGCAGGCCGAGGCGGTCTACGCCCGCGCTGCCGAGCTGCCGAACCTGGAAGTGATCGGCGTCGACTGCCACATCGGTTCGCAGTTGACCACCCTCGAACCCTTCCTCGATGCCCTGGATCGCCTGTTGCTGCTGGTCGACAAACTGGCCGTGCGCGGTATCACCATCAAGCATCTGGATCTCGGTGGTGGCCTTGGCGTGCAGTACCGCGACGAGCAGCCACCGCTGGCCGGCGACTACATCACCGCCGTGCGCAAACGCCTGCAAGGTCGCGACCTGGGCCTGGTGTTCGAACCGGGTCGCTTCATCGTCGCCAACGCCGGCGTGCTGCTGACTCAGGTGGAATACCTCAAGCACACCGAGCACAAGGACTTCGCCATCGTCGATGCGGCGATGAACGACCTGATCCGCCCCGCCCTTTATCAGGCGTGGATGGACGTGTCACCGGTGCAGCCGCGTGAAGGCGAGTCGCGTAACTACGACCTGGTCGGACCGATCTGCGAGACCGGCGACTTCCTGGCCAAGGATCGTCAGTTGGTGCTGGCCGAGGGTGACCTTCTGGCCGTGCGCTCGGCAGGCGCCTATGGCTTCGTCATGAGCTCCAACTACAACACCCGCGGCCGCGCCGCCGAGGTGCTGGTGGATGGCGAACAGGCTTACGAAGTGCGTCGTCGCGAGACAGTCCAAGAGCTCTATGCCGGCGAAAGCCTGCTGCCGGCCTGAGGGCGACGTCATGCTATTGCGCTTTACCAAGATGCACGGCCTGGGCAATGACTTCATGGTCCTCGACCTGATCAGTCAGCACGCCCACGTGCAACCCAAGCATGCCAAACAATGGGGCGACCGCCACATCGGTGTCGGTTTCGACCAACTGCTGATCGTCGAGCCGCCGAGTCACCCGGATGTTGACTTCCGTTACCGCATCTTCAACTCCGACGGCTCGGAAGTTGAGCAGTGCGGCAACGGCGCGCGCTGCTTCGCCCGCTTCGTGCTGGACAAGCGCCTGACCACCAAGAAGGTCATTCGCGTCGAGACCAAGAGCGGCATCATCGAGCTGCGCGTGCAGAACGATGGCCAGGTCTGCGTCAACATGGGCGCACCGCGCCTGCAGCCGGAACAGGTGCCGTTCCAGGCCGACCAGGCCGCGCTGACCTATCACGTCGACGTCGAGGGTCAGAGCGTAGAGCTGGCCGCGCTGTCGATGGGCAACCCGCATGCGGTGCTGCGCGTCGATAGCATCGATGACGCACCGGTGCATACGCTCGGGCCGAAGCTGGAACACCATCCGCGCTTCCCGCAGCGGGTCAACGTCGGCTTCCTGCAGATACAGGATCGTCAGCGTGCGCGCCTGCGCGTGTGGGAGCGTGGTGCCGGCGAAACCCTGGCCTGCGGCACCGGCGCCTGCGCCGCGGCCGTTGCGGCCATTCGCCAGGGCTGGATGGATTCGCCCGTGCAACTGGAACTGCCAGGCGGCAAACTGTCCATCGAATGGGCAGGCGAGGGTCAGCCGGTTATGATGACCGGGCCCGCTGCCCGCGTATACGAAGGACAGGTTCGCCTATGACCGACCAGCAGGATTCGCCCAAACCGCTCGATTCGGAAACGGTCGCGGCCTATCTGCGCCTGCACCCGGAGTTCTTCATCGACCATGAAGAACTGATCCCCGAGTTGCGTATTCCGCACCAGCCCGGCAACGCCGTGTCGCTGGTAGAACGCCAGGTCAAGCTGCTGCGCGAGCGTAACATCGAGATGCGCCACCGCCTTGGCCAGTTGATGGACGTGGCGCGCGACAACGACCGCCTGTTCGACAAGACCCGTCGCCTGGTGCTGGATCTGCTCGATGCCGGCTGCCTCGAGGAAGTGGTCGGTGTGGTCGAAGACAGCCTGCGCCATGAATTCCAGGTGCCCTTCGTTGGCCTGATCCTGTTCAGCGACAACAAGCTGCCGGTCGGTCGCTCGGTCAGCTCGGCCGAGGCGCATCAACAGGTCGGCGGCCTGCTCAGCGGTGGCAAGACCATCTGCGGCGTATTGCGCCCGCACGAGCTGGAGTTTCTCTTCGGCAAGGAAGACGCGGCGCAAGTCGGCTCCGCCGCCGTGGTCAGCCTCAACCATCAGGGCCTGCATGGCATTCTCGCCATCGGCAGCGCCGACCCGCAGCACTACAAGAGTTCGCTCGGCACCTTGTTCCTCGGCTATATCGCCGAAGTACTGGCACGTGTCGTGCCAGGTTTCTCCACACCGCTGCGTTCGGTACGCTAGGTCGTGTAGGGTGGATGACGCGAAGCTCATCCACCATTGGCCCGCTCGGAACCCGGCACGTGACACTTGAAGCCCACCTCGACGCATACATCGAACACCTGCGCCGCGAGCGCCAGGTGTCGGCGCATACCCTCGACGGCTATCGGCGCGACCTCAACAAGGTGCGGACATTCTGCGAAGCCGAAGGCCTGAGCGACTGGGCCGGGCTGGACACACGCAACTTGCGCCGCCTGGTCGCCCGCCTGCATCAGCAGGGCCTGGCAAGCCGCAGCCTGGCGCGCCTGCTCTCGGCCACCCGCGGCCTCTATCAATATCTGTTGCGTGAAGGCCTGTGCCGTCACGATCCGGCGACCGGCCTGAGCCCGCCAAAACGCGAGCGCCGCCTTCCCCGCACCCTGGACGCCGACCGCAGCGCGCAACTGCTCGACGGCGCGGTGGAGGACGACTTCATCGCCCGCCGCGATCAGGCCATGCTCGAACTGTTCTATTCCTCGGGCCTGCGTCTGTCCGAACTGGTCGGACTCGATCTCGACGGCCTGGACCTACCCGCCGGTCTGGTACGCGTGCGCGGCAAGGGCAACAAGGTGCGCGAACTGCCGGTCGGCAGCATGGCGCGACAGGCACTGGAACACTGGCTGCCAATGCGCAAGCTGGCCAACCCTGGCGACGGCGCCGTATTCATCAGCCAGCAGGGCCGTCGCCTGGGGCCGCGCGCTGTGCAACTGCGCGTGCGCCAGGCCGGCGTGCGCGAACTGGGCCAGCACCTGCATCCACACATGCTGCGCCACAGCTTCGCCAGTCATATGCTGGAATCCTCACAGGATCTGCGCGCGGTACAGGAGCTGCTCGGTCATGCCGATATCGCCACCACGCAGATCTACACCCACCTGGACTTCCAGCACCTGGCCAGTGTCTACGACCAGGCCCATCCACGTGCCAAGCGCAAAGGCGGTTCCGAATGAGCATTGAACTGATCACCTTCGACCTCGACGACACCCTGTGGGACGTCACTCCGGTGATGCAGGATGCCGAAGCCGCCCTGCGCAATTGGCTGGCCCTGCATGCGCCGCGCCTGGGGGCAGTGCCGGTCGAGCATCTGTGGGCGGTCCGCAGCCGTCTGCTCGACGCCGAGCCGATGCTCAAGCATCGCCTCAGCGAGCTGCGCCGGCGCATTCTGTTTCACGCCCTGGAAGACGCCGGCTACCCGCACAACGAAGCGCAGACGCTGGCCGAAGCAGGATTCCAGGTCTTTCTCAGCGCCCGCCACCAGGTCGAACTGTTCACCGAGGTACATCCGACGCTGGAGGCCTTGGCCGAGCGCTTCATGCTCGGTGTGATCACCAACGGCAATGCCGACGTGCGGCGCCTGGGTCTGTCGGATTACTTCCAGTTCGCCCTGTGCGCCGAAGAACTGGGCATCGGCAAACCCGACCCGAAACCTTTCCGTGAAGCGCTCAGCCGCGCAGGCGGCGTGGCGGCCGAGCGCGCCGTGCACATCGGCGATCACCCCAGTGACGACATTGCCGGCGCCCAGGCAGCCGGGATGCGTGCGATCTGGTTCAACCCGCAAGGGCGGGCCTGGGAGGGTGAAACGACCCCGGACGCGCAGATCGCCAGCCTGGCCGAGCTACCGGCACTGCTGGGCAGCTGGACGCGTTAATGCCGCCCCCCTTGTAGGAGCCCGCTTGCGGGCGATCAGGACGACCGCAAGTGGATCGCCCGCAAGCGGGCTCCTACGAAATGCCGGCGTGGGCATACTGCGCCCCCCTTGATCTGCGCCGCCCCGGATTGCCGCCAGGGATGGCGGACACAAAAAACCCGCCACAGGGGCGGGTTCCTTGTAGCTAGCCGTCCTCAGATGGGGCGGCTGCCGTATTTGCTGTCGGGCTTCTTGGGTGGGTCGGCGACCACATTGGGCTCCACCTCCTGCACCTTGCCACCACGGGAGAGAAACTCTTCCATGGCACGCGCCAGGGCATCGCGCTCCTTCTGCTTGGCTTCGATGCTGGGCAGCTCATCGACTTCAACGGCTTTGGCCTTGCTCTTCTTGCCGCTGGCTACGACCGCACCATCGCCTTCATCGTCGCCGCTGTCGCCGTCATCGGCAGCAGCCAGCTCCTCACCATCGTCCTCGTCAGCCCCGTCCAGATCGTCTTGTTCCAGGTCTTCGTCGCTCATGTTCAACCTCATGACTTGCGAAAAGCAGGTTAGTTATAGCCCAGTCGCGCGATGTACACCGCTCGACCGGAAAAAATTCAAATAGCCTCACCATGCAAGGTCGCCACCACTCGCCGAGCACCGCCATGATCGCGATGCTCACCAAGGTAGATCCCCTGCCAGGTACCAAGCGCCAGCCGTCCCTGCTGTATCGGCAGCTGTAGCTGAAAGCCCAGCAGGCTGCCCTTGAAGTGCGCCGGCAAATCATCCGGCCCTTCGTAATCGTGCTCGTAGCCCGCCTCCCCCTGCGGTACCAGACGGTTGAAGAAGCGCTCGAAATCGCGGCGTACCGCGGGGTCGGCGTTCTCGTTGACCGTCAGCGATGCCGAGGTGTGCTGCAGCCACAGATGCAACAGACCAACACGTACCTGCGCCAGTTCCGGCAATGCTGCCAGCACTTCTTCGGTCACCAGATGAAAACCGCGCTCACGCGGGCGCAGACTGATGATGCGTTGCTGCCACATGCCGCTCTCACTCTCGATGGCTCCAGCGCGCGCATTCTAGCGTGCTGCCAGAAAAAACAAAGGGCGCCCGAAGGCGCCCTTTGCGATTTACCGGAGGATCACTTGTTGGTGAATTCCGGGTAGGCCTCCATACCGCACTCGGCGATATCCACACCTTCGTATTCTTCTTCTTCGCTGACGCGCAGACCGATCACCGCCTTGATGATGCTCCAGACGATCAGGCTGGCGATGAATACCCAGGCGAAGATGCTGCCGATACCCAGCAACTGAGCACCCAGCGAAGCATCGCTGTTGGTCAGGCAAACAGCCAGCAGACCCCAGATGCCGACCACACCGTGTACGGAGATGGCACCAACCGGATCGTCGATCTTGACCTTGTCCAGACCGAGGATGGCGAACACCACCAGCACACCACCCACGCCGCCAATCAGAGTCGCCTGCAGGCCGCTCGGGGTCAACGGTTCAGCGGTGATGGCCACCAGGCCAGCCAGGGCACCGTTGAGCGCCATGGTCAGGTCAGCCTTGCCGAACAGGATGCGGGCAACGATCAGCGCGGCAATCAGGCCGCCGGCGGCTGCCATGTTGGTGTTGACGAACACCTGGGCAACGGCGTTGGCGTCTTCGATGGTGCTCATCTTCAGCTGCGAGCCGCCGTTGAAGCCGAACCAGCCCATCCACAGGATGAAGGTGCCGAGCGTCGCCAGCGGCAGGTTGGCACCCGGGATGGCGTTGACCTGGCCGTTGGCGCCGTACTTACCCTTGCGCGCGCCCAGCAGCAGGACACCAGCCAGAGCGGCGGTAGCACCCGCCATGTGAACCACACCGGAGCCTGCGAAGTCGAGGAAGCCTGCTTCGTTGAGGAAGCCCGAGCCCCATTTCCAGAAACCCTGAACCGGGTAGATGAAGCCGGTCATGACCACGGCGAAAGCCAGGAAGGCCCACAGCTTCATGCGCTCGGCAACGGCACCGGACACGATCGACATGCAGGTCGCGGCGAACACCACCTGGAAGAAGAAGTCCGAACGGGCCGAGTAGTAAGGTGCATCGTCGCCACCGGCAAGTACCGAGTCGACGCTGTTTTCGTCACCGATCAGGAAGCCCAGGCTCGGCAGGATGCCGCCTTCCGGGCTGGAGTACATGATGTGGTAGCCGATCACCAGGTACATGACGCTGGCCACGGCATAGAGCGCCACGTTCTTGGTCAGGATCTCGGTGGTGTTCTTGGCACGCACCAGGCCGGATTCGAGCATGGCAAAACCCGCTGCCATCCACATCACCAGGGCACCACAGATCAGAAAGTAGAAGGTATCGAAGCCGTACTGCAATGCAGTCAATGCTGTGTTATCCATTTTTCACCTCTTGCCGCGCTTTTGTAGTGCGCTGTTCGGTTGAAACGTCCAGGTTGGCTCAGGACGCGTCCGCATGCTTACAGGTCGTTGCCACGCTCGTTCTGGATCACCGGAACCCCTGCGCCGTGAGGCGACCAGGCATTCCCATCACTAGGCCGAGCGCAGGACCAAAGAGGGTCTTGGCACAGCAGAGCGGCGAAGACATCGCCAGCTCCGGCTTTGGCCCTCGAAAACAGCGTAAAGCCAGAATTCGAGGACAAAAGGGCTCCTAGCCCTGCGAAAGTTCGCAGAGTCATGGGTTTACTCCTGGGGCGTGGGGTTCGGAGGCTTGTTAGATCGCGTCGGTATCGGTTTCGCCGGTACGGATACGAATCGCCTGTTCCAGGTTGACTACGAAAATCTTGCCGTCACCGATCTTGCCGGTGTTGGCAGCCTTGGTGATGGCCTCGATCACGCGATCGAGCTGATCGTCAGCGATGGCCACGTCGATCTTCACCTTGGGCAGGAAGTCGACCACATACTCGGCACCGCGATACAGCTCGGTATGGCCTTTCTGGCGGCCGAAGCCCTTGACCTCGGTAACGGTAATGCCCTGCACGCCGATCTCCGACAGCGACTCGCGCACGTCGTCCAGCTTGAACGGCTTGATGATGGCAGTGACTAGCTTCATGAAACTTTCTCCCGTGTAAGGTGGACTTGCCCCAGGAATTGCGAACCCGGCTCAAGTCTAAGCGCAGTGTCTGGCTTTTGTAATGCACCGACCGCTCCAGCCTGGCGTGGTCGATACCCACCAACCGCTCCCGACGAAGCACTCCCCCGCTTCGCCTGCAGCACCAGAACTGCATCGGTGCATGCGTCGCTGGGGTCTAAGCAGAAAGCTTGCCAGCTCACGCAAAAGCGCTATCTATCAGGCCTTTAACAGCTTCCAGCCACGGTGACCGGTCATTCACGTCGAATGCAACGCACAAACTTGGTGCATCTACACATTGAGTAATGCTCAAAAATCGTGCAACCAGTGCTAGACCGCCCCGCCGCTGGCTGCGTGCTACACTGCCGACCGTCTGTTTACGGAACCTGATCATGCTGCCGCCGAAAGCCTTGCTCGACACTCTCAGTAGCCACGCCTCGCGTCTTTTCAGCGGCGACAGCCCGCTGCCTCGCGCCGAACTGGAAGCGCAGTTCAAAGCCCTGCTACAGAGCGGTTTCAGCAAGCTCGATCTGGTCAGCCGTGACGAATTCGACAGCCAGATGGTGGTCCTGGCCCGCACCCGCGCCCGCCTCGAGGCACTGGAAGCCAAGGTCGCCGAGCTGGAAGCCAAGCTCACCGCCGCAGACTAAGGTTATGGTGTAGGAGCGGCTTCAGCCGCGAACAGGCTTCGCGGCTGAAGCCGCTCCTACAGCAGACCGTTGAAAAACGTAGGCGAGGCAGGCAAGACAATACCGATGGCGGCCCCGCAAAAACGGCCGAAAAAAGCACTGGACCCGCACTCGGGTTTACGCGCTGTAAATGAGCATTTTGATGCCGTTTTTAACGCAGTATTGCCAACGCAGGTAGTTTTTCAACAGCCTGATAGGCACTGCACCCCACCTGATCAAGGAGCGATCATGTCCCTGGCCATCGTCCACAGCCGCGCCCAGGTCGGCGTCGAAGCACCGGCCGTCACCGTCGAAGCGCACCTGGCCAACGGCCTACCCTCCCTGACGCTGGTGGGCCTGCCGGAGACAGCAGTCAAGGAGAGCAAGGATCGCGTGCGCAGCGCCATCCTCAATGCCGCCTTCGAATTCCCCAGCAAACGCATCACCTTGAACCTTGCGCCCGCCGATTTACCGAAAGACGGCGGCCGTTTCGATCTCGCCATCGCCCTGGGGATTCTCGCGGCCAGCGGCCAGGTGCCGGCTCAATCCCTGGACGAATGCGAATGCCTGGGCGAACTGGCGCTCTCCGGCGCGGTGCGTCCCGTGCAGGGCGTATTGCCGGCAGCACTGGCCGCGCGCGCAGCCGGGCGCACCCTATTGGTGCCACAGGCCAATGCCGAAGAGGCCAGCCTGGCCTCAGGGCTGAAGGTAATCGCCGTCGAGCACCTGCTGCAGATCGCCGCGCACCTCAACGGCAGTGCTCCTCTCGAACCCTACGCCGCCCAAGGTCTGCTCAGGCAGAGCCTGCCCTATCCGGATCTGGCTGAAGTGCAGGGCCAGTTGGCCGCCAAACGTGCGTTGCTGGTGGCCGCCGCTGGATCGCATAACTTGCTGCTCAGCGGCCCACCCGGTACCGGCAAGACGCTGCTCGCCAGCCGCCTGCCCGGCTTGCTGCCGCCGCTGGACGAGAGCGAGGCCCTGCAGGTCGCCGCCATCCATTCGGTAGCCAGCCATCTGCCGCTGCAGCACTGGCCGCAGCGCCCCTTTCGCACGCCGCACCACAGCGCCTCCGGGCCGGCATTGGTGGGGGGTGGCAGTCGCCCGCAACCCGGCGAAATAACCTTGGCCCATATGGGCATCCTGTTCCTCGATGAGCTGCCGGAATTCGATAGGAAAGTGCTGGAGGTGCTGCGAGAACCGCTGGAAAGCGGCCACATCGTCATTGCCCGGGCACGCGACAAGGTACGTTTCCCCGCGCGTTTTCAGCTCGTTGCCGCCATGAACCCCTGCCCTTGCGGCTATCTGGGCGACCCGAGCAACCGCTGTCGTTGCACACCGGAGCAGATCCAGCGTTACCGCGCCAAGCTGTCCGGGCCACTGCTTGATCGCATCGACCTGCACCTGACGGTCGCCCGCGAAACGACGATATTGAACGCCCCACCGCAAGATGGCGAAAGCTCTGCGCAGGCGGCAACCAAAGTGGCGCGGGCTCGTGAGCGACAATTGCAACGTCAAGGGACGGCCAATGCCTTTCTCGACTTGCCCGGCCTGCGTCAGCACTGCGCCCTGAGCGGCGCGGATCGTCAGTGGCTGGAAAGTGCCTGCGAACGTCTCGGCCTGTCGCTACGCGCCGCGCACCGAGTGCTCAAGGTGGCGCGCACGCTGGCAGACCTGGCGGAGCAGCAGCAGATCAGCCGGGAACATCTGGCCGAAGCGCTGCAGTATCGCCCCGCCGCGGGATGAATCAGCGGAAGCGCTCGACCTCCTGACGCAGCTGAGCGGCCAGGCGATCCAGCTCGCGCGCGGTATCGGCCAGGTTGGCCACCACTTCACGCTGCTCGCCATTAGCCTGGGCGATACTCTGCAGGTTGGCGCTGAGCACGGTCGCAGTGCTGCTCTGCTCGCTGGTAGCGGTGGTGATGGCGGCAAATTGCTCGCCCGCCTCGGCGCTCTGCTCACTGATCTGCGCCAGCGCCGCAGCCACCTTGGCATTACGTTCCAGGCCATCCTGCATCAATTGTCGGCCGTGCTCCATGGTGGCGATGGCGCTGCTGGTCTCGCTCTGGATGCTGCCGATCATGGTGGAAATCTCGTTGGTCGCCTCACGGGTGCGTCCAGCCAGGTTGCGCACTTCGTCGGCGACCACGGCAAAACCGCGGCCCTGCTCGCCGGCCCGCGCTGCTTCGATGGCAGCGTTGAGCGCCAGCAGGTTGGTCTGGTCGGCGATCGCCGTGATGACGCTGACGATACCGCCGATCTCCTGGGAGCGCTGGCCAAGGCCGTTGATCGCCGTGGAGGTTTGCTCAAGTGCTTCGGCAATCTGCACCAGCGCTTCGGAAGCCTGATCCATCGAGGTACGTCCGATGCGGGTTTGCTGGGCATTGTCGCTGGCCAGGCGTTCGGTGCTACGCATGTTGTCGGCGATGTTCTGCGAGGTGGCACTGAACTCCTCCACCGCGCCGGCCATACTGCTGATCTCGCCGGATTGCTGATCGATGCCCTGATAGGCGTCACGCGACAGCGTGGACATCCCCTGCGAACGCGCGCTGACATCCTGAGCGGCGCTGCGAATACCCGCCACCATGCTCGCCAGCGCCTCGCCCATGCGGTTGAAGCTGCGCGCCAGCTCACCGATCTCATCGTCGCTGGACTGCGCCATGCGCGCACCAAGATCACCGGCACCGAGCGCCTGCGCCTGCTGTACCAGATCGCCCAGCGGGCGCAGTTTGCGTCGCAACAGCCAGACCACGGCGATCACCGCCAGCAGCAGGGTCAGTGCACTGCCAATCGCCAGCTGGGTACCGACACGCCAGGTGACGGCCTGAATTTCCTCGCGCGGCATGCTCGCCAGCACCATCCAGGGTCCGCCGGCAAAGGGCATGGCGACACTGTAGAACTCATTCTGGCCGTCGTTCCAGAAACCGCCGTCCCCCGAGTGAGCGATCAGCTCGCCGAGGGCTGCCGGTAGTGTATCCAGAGCGCCAGTGCCAGCGGGCTTGACCAGCCACTTACCCTGCTCGTCGAGCAGGGCAAGTGAGCCCGTTTCGCCAATCCGAAATTCGCTCAGTTTTTTGAATTGCAGCTTCTGCGCATCGGTGTAGTCGAAGCCGACGAACAGCACGGCAATGACCTGCCCACTGCCATCACGCACGGGGGTGTACTGGGTCATGTAGTTGCGGTCGAAGAGCAAAGCCCGGCCCACGTAATTCTGCCCGGCCAGCAGGCGCTGATAGGCCGGGTGCTGGTGATCAAGCGCCGTTCCCAGAGCACGAGTGCCGTCCTGCTTGGTCAGCGAGGTGGTGATGCGGATGAATTCGCTACCGTCACGCACGAATACCGTGGCCACACCCGCAGTCATGCGCGTGAAGTCATCGACCTCGGTGAACTCGTTGTTCAAGCGCGTAGCCCCCAGGTAAAGCGCAGGTGTCTGCAGGCTGCCGACACTCACACGCTCGTCACTGCGCACCTGCAGCCCTGTACTGAAGCGCTGTTCGAACAATCCAGCCAGACGCTGCGTGCTCTCACGCAGGCTGCCGTGGAAGGTTTCGAGCTGGTCGGCCAGCAACCCCGCCTCGCTGCCCAGGTGCTTTTCGCGAGTGACCAGATTGGCCTCGTTGAGTGAGCGCAGGGCAAACAGGGTGCTGACGCTGATCAGCAGCACCAGCACCAAAGCCAGCATGGCAGCCAGTTGCAGGGCTATACGAGAGCGAGGAGGATTCATGAGGACTCCAGGTGTGCGCCCATGGGCATATGGGCAGATAACTCAGGCAATTTCGATACCACCTAGTCGTCATATGACTCGGCGAAAGGGCGCGAGGATACTTGAGCACTCAGCTCGGTCAATATCAAAGCGCCACACGGTCGTCATTTATTATCAAAACAGCGTGACGGAGTGATGATTGATAGGTTTCATCGATCGCTCAATAGATGATGGCACTCATAACTAGAGAGAGCAGCCTGGCCACAGTACAGTCGACCTGCCCGGTCTTGGATGGCCGTCAGAGCCCTGAGCGCTGGCCATGATCGTTCAGCGCAAACGCTCGACCCCGGGTAGTGCCAGCGCGGCGACCTCCGCCAGCAAGTAGTCACGCAAACGCTGCAGTCGTGTCTGCGCACGATGTCCACGCGGCCACACCATATAGTAGCTGTCGCCACTGAATACCGCCGTCGGCCAGGGCACGCCTAGCCGGCCGGCATTCACGTCCTCGGCCACCATCAGCAGATCACCAATGGACACGCCATAGCCGCGTGCCGCCGCAACGATGCCCAATTCGAGCATGTCGAACAGCTGCCCGGTCTTCAGCGGCACCTGTTCGATCAGGCCTGTAGCCTGCAACCAACGCCGCCAGTCGCGACGATCCGGCGTCGGGTGCAGTTGCTCCGCCGCGCGCAGCCGCGCCAGCGACCAGGGGCCGGCCTTAGAATCGCCGGCAGCGCACACCGGAATCAGCCATTCCTCGAACAGCAGCACGCTCTCCCACTCATCTGGAAACTGACCATCAGACAGCAGCACCGCGCAGTCGAAGGGTTCATGGCGGAAGTCGACCTTGTCCACGTCCATCCAGGCACTGGTGAGCTGCACTTCGCTATCCGGGTTGGCCAGACGAAAGTGCGACAGGCGCGCCAACAGCCAACGCATGGTCAGGGTCGAAGGTGCCTTCAGGCGCAGCACCTCATCATCGGCGAGCAAGACAGTGCTGGCACGCTCCAGTGCATCGAAACCCTCACTCAGCCCCGGTAGCAGGGCGCGGGCCGGATCGGTCAGGTGCAGGCTGCGACCGCGGCGCTCGAACAGACGGCAGGCGAAGTACTCCTCCAGCGTGCGGATATGCCGACTCACCGCGCTCTGTGTGATGGCAAGCTCTTCGGCGGCGCGCGTGAAGGAGGCATGCCGGGCTGCGGCCTCGAAGGCGCGCAGGGCATAAAGCGGTGGCAAACGACGACTCACCGCATCGAACCATGAGTTTTAATCATGCCTGGCATGGCTATTTTCCTTTTGTGAGCAATCGACAAGAACCACAGAATAGCGGTCATTGCTCATCTCCTGACAGACAGGAGATGCTCCCCCTGCCGAAGTTTTACTCATCATGAAGAATTCCCTTGCCCACGAGCTGGGTGCGCTGCTGCGCCTGGCCGGCCCGCTGATCTCCGCACAGCTGGCCCACGCGCTGATGATTTTCACCGACACGCTGATGATGGCCATGCTCGGCCCGCAGCAGTTGGCCGGCGGCGCACTGGGTGCCACCTGCTATTTCATCTTCTCGATCTTCTGCACCGGGGTGATCGCCGCGGTGGGCAGCCTGATCGCCATCCGCCATGGCGCGGGCGATCCGCGGGGTATCACACGTCTGATCCAGAACGGCCTGTGGCTGGCCATGCTGCTGGGCGTAGCCAGTGCGCTGTGCCTCAACAGTCTAGGCCCGCTGCTGCCGCATCTGGGTCAGGACCCAGGCGCGGCCAGCCAGGCCATGGAGTTCCTGCGCCCACTGTCGCTGGCCCTGCCTGGCTACCTGTGCTTCATGGCGCTGCGCGGCTTCACCAGTGCCATCGGTCATCCCGGCCCGGTGATGGCCATCAGCATCGCCGGCACCATCGCCAACTTCGTCATCAACTATGCGCTGATCAAGGGCTGGTTCGGCCTGCCCAGCCTGGGCCTGAGCGGCATCGGCATGACCACTGCCCTGGTCAGCAGCGCCATGGCACTGGCATTGGCACTGTACATCCTGCTCTCGCCGACCTATCACCGCTACAAACTGCGGGGCGGTGTGGGCCGCCCACAAGGGGCAGAAATGCGCGCCCTGCTGCGGCTGGGCCTGCCCATTGGCGGTACCTACGCCGCCGAGCAGGGGCTGTTCACCTTCGCCACCCTGTGCATGGGCGCGCTTGGCAGTGTGCAACTGGCGGCACATCAGATCGCCATGCAGACAGTGGCGCTGGCGTTCATCGTGCCGCAAGGGCTGTCCTATGCGGTGACCTTCCGCGTCGGCCTGCATTACGGTGCCGGGCATCTGCACCTGTCGCGCCTCAGCGGCCATCTGGGCATGGCCCTGGGAGCGGCGTTGATGCTGCTGTTTGCCCTGCTGTTCTGGCTGCTGCCGGAGTGGATCATCGGTCTGTTCCTCGACCGCCACGACCCGGCGTTCGCCAATATCGTCACCCTCGCGGTCAGCCTGCTGGCGATCGCCGCCTGGTTCGAGCTGTTCGATGGTTTGCAGAGCATCGCCATGGGCGCGATCCGCGGGCTGAACGACGGCCGCACCACCCTGCTGATCGGTCTGACTGGCTACTGGTGCGTGGGCGCACCGCTGGTCTGGCTGTTCGCCTTCGCCCTTGGCTGGGGCGCACAGGGCGTCTGGTGGGGCCTGGCTGCCGGCCTGGCGGTAACGGCGAGCGGTCTGGTGTTGGGCTTCCAGTGGAAAACTGCGCGCCTGCAGCGGCCACTTGCGGTAGAAGGCGAGACCTGCCTGTCGTAGCCCGCATGCAAGCCGGGGTCGTGTGCGGCATATTCCCTGGCTTGCGTCCGGGCCAGGATCAGCCGCCGCCGAGCAGCGGCTGGCGCAGGCCGAACACCAGAAAGCGTGCCAGCTCCGCCAGAGGTATGGCCTTGCTGATCAGGTAGCCCTGTACCTGATCGCAACCAAACTGGCGCAGCATGTCGAGCTGCTCGATGTTCTCCACCCCTTCGGCCACCACCTCGAGATTGAGGTTGTGCGCCAGATTGATCATCGCCCGCACCAATTGGCGATTCTCGGCACGCTCGCCCATGCCACCGACAAAGCTCTTGTCGATCTTCAGCAGGGTGATCGGCAGGTTGTTGAGATGAACGAAAGACGAGAAGCCGGTGCCGAAGTCGTCCAGCGAGAAACGCACGCCGAGCCGCCCAAGCGCCAGCATGGTCTGCTGCACCTGATCGCTGCGGCGCATCACCGCGGTTTCGGTCAACTCGAACTCCAGCCACTGCGCATCGACCCCGCGTTCTTCGATCAGGCGGCTGAGGGTCGGCAGCAATTGGCTGTCCTGAAACTGGCGGAACGACAGGTTGACCGCCATATGCAGTGCCGGCAGGCCGCGCCCACGCAGCCACTGCATATCGCGCAGGGCACGGGAGATGACCCAGTAACCGAGCGGTACGATCAACCCGGTTTCTTCGGCCAGCGGTACGAATTCATTGGGCGAAAGCAGCCCACGCTCGCTGTGCTGCCAGCGCACCAGCGCCTCCAGGCCGACGATGCGCCCGCTCTTCAGGCACAGGCGGGGCTGATAATGCAGCTCCAGTTCGTCACGGCGTAGAGCGCGGCGCAGCTCGCCTTCCAGATCGGCCTGGCTGCGTGCGCTGCGGTTCAGGCGTTCGTCATAGACATGAAACACGCAGCCTTGCTGATTCTTGGCCTGTTGCATGGCGATATGCGCGTGCCACAGCAGCGGATCGGCGCCCTCGCCCGCGCGGGCATGGGCCAGGCCAAGGCTGCAACCGATCAGCAGGCTCTCACCGTCCACCCAGTAAGGCTCACCCAATACTTCGGTGACGCGCTCGGCGAGGTGCTCCACGCGCTGCGGATCGCGGCGTGCATCGAGCAACAGTGCGAATTCGTCGCTGCCCAGACGCGCGATCTGATCGCAGGGCTGCAGCAGCCCCTTGAGCCGCGCCACCACCTGCAGGATCAGGCGGTCGCCGGCCTGGTAGCCGAGGGCATCGTTGGCGTGACGGAAGTTGTCCAGATCGAGGTGACCCAGCACCAGGCCACGGCCGCCACACTCGGCCAGGCGCGCCGCGAGCAGAGTCTGGAAACCCTGGCGATTGGCGATGCCGGTCAGGGGGTCCTGTTCGGCCAGGCGCTGCAGGGTGTGCTTGAGGTTGCCCTGTTCGCGCACGTAGCGCAGGCAACGGCGCAGCACGTCGAGGTTGAGGCTGCCGCGCACCAGCCAGTCGCTGACACCGGCAGGTTCTTCGACTGGCTCCTCGTCGAGCAGCAGGACGATGGGCAAGGGGCACTGATGGGGTTCGGGAAGACGATCCGGGGTACTCAGCAGCAGACCGCTGGCGTGATCATCGAACAGGTTGCTGGCCGCTTCCCATGACGGCGCGGTAATCAGCGGGGATGGGCTGCCCAGGGCGCTCAACTGCTCGCGCAACAATTCGGCCCAGTCCGGCGTTTCCGCCAACAGGACCAACCGCAAGGGTTCGACGAGCGTGGACAAGCAACCTCCCCCAATGACCACAAGAATGATGGCGAATCGCGTCGCCTTAACGCGCCGTAATCGGCGTCTAATCAATCACATCCGTGCGAAAGGTAGTGCAGATCCTGAGGTATAGCCAGTAAACCGACAAGTGGGACCAGAGTACTGGAATAAAGTGATTAACCAAGTGCATGGCTATGCAATTTCGTGCGCTAGGCCACAGTTCCGGACGGTCGCGGCAGAAGTCGCCAGGCCTGTTAAAATGCGCGGCCCTTTTTCTGCGAACGATCCCATGTCCCGACTGAACCCCCGGCAACAAGAGGCCGTGAACTACGTCGGCGGCCCGCTTCTGGTGCTCGCCGGTGCCGGTTCCGGCAAGACCAGCGTGATCACGCGCAAGATCGCCCACCTGGTGCAGAACTGCGGCATCCGCGCCCAGCACATCGTCGCCATGACCTTCACCAACAAGGCCGCGCGTGAGATGAAAGAGCGCGTCGGCACCCTGCTCAAGGGCAGTGAGGCGCGCGGCCTGACCGTGTCCACCTTTCACAACCTGGGCATGAACATCATCCGCAAGGAATACGCGCGCCTGGGCTACAAGCCCGGCTTCTCGATCTTCGACGACGGCGACATCAAGGCGCTGCTCAGCGACATCATGCAGAAGGAGTATTCCGGCGACGACGGCGCCGATGAGGTGAAGAATCTCATCGACAGCTGGAAGAACGACCTGATCCTGCCCGACGAAGCTCTGGCCAAGGCGCGCAATCCCAAGGAGCAGACCGCCGCCATCGTCTACCTGCACTACCAGCGCACGCTCAAGGCCTACAACGCGGTGGACTTCAACGACCTGATCCTGCTGCCGGTGAAGCTTTTTCAGGAGCACGCCGACATCCTCGAGAAATGGCAGAACCGCATCCGTTACCTGCTGGTGGACGAATACCAGGACACCAACGCCAGCCAGTACCTGCTGGTGAAGATGCTGGTGGGCATGCGCAACCAGTTCACCGTGGTCGGCGACGACGACCAGTCGATCTACGCCTGGCGCGGTGCGCGCCCGGAAAACCTGATGCTGCTCAAAGAGGACTATCCGTCGCTGAAAGTGGTGATGCTGGAGCAGAACTACCGCTCCACCAGCCGTATCCTCAAATGCGCCAACGTGCTGATCGCCAACAACCCGCACGTGTTCGAGAAGCAGCTGTGGAGCGAGATGGGCATGGGCGACGAGATTCGCGTGATCCGCACCCGTAACGAAGACGCCGAGTGCGAACGGGTGGCCCTGGAAATTCTCACCGAGCATCTGCGTACCCAGCGTCCCTACAGCGAATTCGCCATCCTCTATCGCGGCAACTACCAGGCCAAGCTGATGGAGCTGAAACTGCAGCACCACCAGATTCCCTATCGCCTGTCCGGCGGCACCAGCTTCTTCGCCCGCCAGGAGGTGAAGGATCTGATGAGTTACTTCCGCCTGCTGGTCAATCCGGACGACGACAATGCCTTCCTGCGCGTAATCAACGTGCCGCGCCGCGAGATCGGCTCGACCACCCTGGAGAAACTCGGCAACTACGCCAACGAGCGCAAGATCAGCATGTACGCCGCCGCTGGCGAGATGGGCCTGGGCGAGCATCTCGATGCGCGCTTCACCGAGCGCCTGCAGCGCTTCACCCGCTGGATGGATCGGGTGCGCCAGGAGTGCGCGCAGAACGATCCTATCGCTGCGATTCGCAGCATGGTCATGGACATCGACTATGAGAACTGGCTACGGCAGAACGCCTCCAGCGACAAGGTCGCCGACGCGCGCATGGGCAACGTCTGGTTCCTCGTCGACGCGCTGAAGAGCACACTGGAGCGCGACGAAGATGGCGACATGACCATCGAAGACGCCATCGGCAAGCTGGTGCTGCGCGACATGCTCGAACGCCAGCAGGAAGAGGAAGAAGGCGCCGAGGGCGTACAAATGATGACCATGCACGCCTCCAAGGGTCTGGAGTTTCCGTCGGTGTATATCATCGGTTTCGAGGAAGAGATCCTCCCCCACCGCTCCAGCATCGAGGCCGACACCATCGAGGAGGAGCGGCGCCTGGCCTACGTCGGCATCACCCGCGCCAAGCGCAACCTGGCGCTGACCTTCGCCGCCAAGCGCAAGCAGTACGGCGAGGTGATCGACTGCTCGCCGAGCCGCTTCCTCGACGAACTGCCGCCGGAAGACCTGGTGTGGGAAGGCCTGGAAGAGGCGCCCGTGGAGGTCAAGGCCGCACGCGGCAACGACGCCCTGGCCAATATGCGGGCGATGCTCAAGCGCTGAGGTCATGGCTGACTGGTGTATGGTCGGGTTATTCGGTGGGCTGAAGCCCACCCTACAGACCTGAAGCCCAGGTCTTGCTGTCTGGTGGACGAAAGCGGATCGCCGCCCGGTCCACCCTACCCCGCTCATGCATATCGTAGGGTGGGCTTCAGCCCACCACTTCAATGCCACTGGCATCCTCGCCATATTTGCCAGTCAGAAGAGAAGATCGTTCAGACACAGAGGGCTGGAACCATGCGCACATTCACTCTCGACCTCGACGCCCTGACTCAGTTGATCAACGGCCGCGAACAGCAGGAAAACTGGTTGGACCTGGAGAGCGGTAGCGTGCTGAGCCTGTCGCCTGAGGATCAGCACAGCGAACAGCGCCAGCAGATCGAGCTCGATCCCGAGCGCTACAGCCAGGTGCCCAACCTCGACGTTCCCCAGCGGGTGGCCATGCGCGAATCCTTCCTGTTCACCCTTGACGATGTACATGCCCACCCACTGCTCAGCGCCGCGCTGACCGGGCGCAGGCCGCTGCGCGCGTTCGACTACGAGATCGAGGCCTTTCCAGCGATTCGCGAACAGTGGCAGGCCTACGAGATCAAGCAACTGCGCGAGTACGTCCTAAACTGGCTCTACGAACTGGGCATCGAGCCCGCACCGGACAAGCTGCCGCTGGATACGCGTGGCATTCCCAGGGATATTCTGCGGCGGCTGAGTAAGAGCGCCTGAGCGGAGCACACCCGGATTGCATCCGGGCTACAGTTGGCAATGGCTAACAACCTGTCCAAGCGGTCAACTGGCCACGACTGTCGGGCAGGCTACGGTTTCACTACACAATGCAGGGCATTTTGAGCGAAAATCCGCAGCTTTTCTGCTCAACCAGAGGATCGACCGTGGAGTCGTTGAAACAGAAGATTTGCAGCGAAGGCATCGTGCTGTCCGAGCATGTACTCAAGGTGGACGCCTTTCTCAACCACCAGATCGATCCGCGCCTGATGCAGGAGATCGGCCACGAGTTCGCCCAGCGTTTCGCTGGCCAGGGCATCACCAAGATCGTCACCATCGAGGCCTCGGGCATCGCTCCGGCGGTGATGGCCGGCCTCGAGCTGGGCATTCCGGTGATCTTCGCGCGCAAGTTTCAGTCGCTGACGCTCAAGGACGACCTGCTGATCTCCAAGGTGTTCTCCTTCACCAAGCAGACCGAAAGCACCATCGCCATTTCCGCCCGTCACCTGACCGCCGCGGACCGCGTACTGGTGATCGACGATTTCCTCGCCAACGGCCACGCCGCCAAGGCGCTGATCGATCTGATTCAGCAGGCCGGTGCCCAGATTGCCGGTATCGGCATCGTCATCGAGAAATCCTTCCAGGACGGCCGCAACCTGCTGGAGAGCGAAGGCTACCGCGTCGAGTCGCTGGCCCGTGTTGCCGCGCTGGAGAACGGCCAGGTACGTTTCCTCGACTAAAGACGGTGCACGGCCTCGCGCGCTTTAGGACGCGGCGGTAGCCTGCAGGCCCGCCAGCAGCAAACGCTGGTAGAGGGCTTCACGCACCCCATCCGGCGCCTCCAGACTCATGCGCCGCAGATGCTCGGGGTAGATGGCCGGCTCGGGCGCTTCGAGCGTGGCCTTGCCCAGTTCCAGTACCTCGGTCAGGCGCAGCTTGCTCTTGAGCCAGCTCAGCGCCCGCACCAGATCCTGCTCCACCGTACTGAAGTCGCTGCCTAGCGGATATTCGGCGAACAGCGGCGAATGCTCAGTGCGCAGCGCCTGCAGGCGTTCGGGCAAGTTGTTGCAAAAGCGCTCATCGAGCCGGAAATCCGCCGGCAGCTTGCCGGCCTGCTGGGCCTGCTCGATCAGCCCGTTCTGGAAGCGTGAATCGCTGATCTTGAGCAGCGCCTCGATCACCTGCGCGTCGGTCTTGCCACGCAGATCGGCGATGCCGTATTCGGTCACCACGATATCGCGCAGGTGCCGAGGGATGGTGGCGTGGCCATATTCCCAGACGATGTTCGAATTCACCTCACCACCTGACTCGCGCCAGCTGCGCAGTAGCAGGATCGAGCGCGCATCCTCCAGCGCATGGGCCTGGGCGACGAAGTTGTATTGCCCGCCTACGCCGCTAAGCACCCGACCGTCCTCCAGTTGATCGGCCACGCCTGCGCCGAGCAGGGTCATGGTGAAAGCCGTATTGATGAAGCGTGCATCACGGCGCTGCAGACGCTTGAGTTCCTCTTCACCGTACAGCTCGTTGATATAGCGGATGCCGGTCATGGCAAAGCGCTGCCGTTCGCTGTCATCCAACTCGCGCAGACGCCGGTAGAAGCTTTCCGGGCCGAGGAAGAAACCGCCATGCAGCACCACGCCGCCCTGCGCGCTGCCGAGGCAGGATTGCAGGCGAGCCTGCGTATTGGGATCACTGAGATCCGCGGCGACGCAACCACCGTCGGGCAGGTGCAACTCGCCCGCCTCTACTCGCATATCGCCGCGCAGTAGGCCGCTATTGCGCAGCCAGGCCAGATCGCTCGGCTGCAACTTCGTCGGCAGCCCCGCGTCGACCAGCGCCTGAACGCTATGGGGCCGACCTTGTTCATCCAGCGCACCGTTACAGGCCAGACGCTGCAGACGCAGATGCGGGTAGACCCGACGCCGCAGCAGACCGGCCTCGGCCAGTGCCAGCAAACCGTTGACGAACATTTCGCTGCAGCCATAGAGGCCCTGATCGAGGGGTTCGAGACCGCCACTAGCGGCGATTTCCCCCGCCCACTCATCAACATGCAGCGCCTGTAACAGTGCGCGGTAGCGGGCATTGTCGTCCTGCCTGGCCATCAGCGCCGACGCCAGGGCATCACCCATCGCACCAATGCCGATCTGCAGGGTGCCGCCGTCGCGCACCAGGGTGCTGGCGAACAGGCCGATGCAATGATCCTGCAGGGTCACCGGCATGTTCGGCGTGGAAAACAGCGTGGTGCGCTCGTCCTCGCCGATATGGATATCGAAGGTATCACGCGACACCTGGGCATCGCCGGCCATGTAGGGCAGATCACTGTGGATCTGAGCGACGCTGAGCACGGTCTCGCCAGCCTTGCGGCGCTTGTCCAGCAGTGGCAGCAGATCGAGGGTGACGTCCGGGTTGCAGCTCAGGCTGAAATGCTCGGGCTGCGCGGCGTCGACGGCGACCAGTTGGGCGACCAGATTCAGGCCCTTGGCATTGAGGTCGCGGGCGACATGGCTGTAGTTGCTGCTGATGTAGTCCTGCTGCGCCGGCTCGCATTCGAGCAGGCTGCCGGGCTGGAAGAAGAACTGCTCGACGCGCACGTTGCTCGGCAGCTTGCCGCTGTGCAGATCGGAGAGAAAATCCAGCTCGGGATAATCGCCGTAGACCCGGTCGACGAAAGGTTCGAGAAAGCGCCGCTGCAAGTCCTGGCCGGCACGCGGACGCGCCAGGCACAGCGCGGTGTAGATGGTCAGTTGCCGCTCGGGCATCTCCCGCACCCGTGCATACAGCGCGTTGACCCAGCGATTGGGCTTGCCCAGGCCGAGCGGTAAACCCAGATGAATCGGCCCGGCGATCTCGCTCAGTACGCGGTCGACGGCTTGTTCGAGGGTACAGGTGTGCGGCATCTGACGCTCCTCGCGACATCCATGACGAATGCAGCTTGGACTGTATAGCCGCCGGCATGGTTGCATGCCGCCGCCCTAAGAACCTGCTTACGATCTGCTGCGCGTCGGCCCTACTGCGTCAAAAACAGGCTCGGACTGCTCATTTACAGCTCGTAAACTCCGCGTCCTCGCCTGTTTTTTTCCTTGTATGGCTCTAGCTCGCGAGATCGTAAGCAGGCTCTAAACGAAAAAACCGCCCAGAGGGCGGTTTTTCAGGGAAGAGACGGGTCTTACAGACCGGACATCTTCTTGATCGCTTCGCGCAGTTCGTCGTCCGAGCAATCAGCGCAGGTGCCTTTCGGCGGCATGGCGTTGATGCCGGAGATGGCCTTGGCCAGGATGCCGTCGAGACCGCCCTGGTGGTCGGCACGCTCTTTCCAGGCAGCGGTGTCGCCGATCTTCGGCGCGTCCAGCACACCGGTGGCGTGGCAGGCATTGCAATGCTTGGCGATGATGTCGTCAGCGGTGCGTGCACCACCACCGGCGGATGCGGCGACGGTTTCGACGCCCTTGCACTCTTCGCCCATGATGCACACCTCGCCTACAGGCTTGAGGCGCTCGGCGATAGCTTCATCGGTCGTGGCCTGAGCAGTCACTGCCCACAGGGCCAATACGGCAGCCGGTACTGCCAGCATTTTCTTCATCAGATTCACGGTACACCCTCTTCGTGGCTAGTCACGCCCGCGGCCACGGTTTCGCGAGCGGGCGACAGTATAACGGCAAGCAGGCCAGGCCGAAACAACCCATATTGTCGCAGGGTTATTGATCAGAAGTTCGCTGGCGTCGTGGCACTGATCAACCGCGCCGGTACATCGAACGGATTGCGGAAGCGATGCGGCTTGCTGCTTTCGAAGTAATAGCTGTCGCCCGGTTCGAGGATGAACACCTCGTTGCCAACGGTCAGCTCCAGCTTGCCCTCGACCAGCATGCCAGCCTCTTCGCCTTCGTGGGCGTACATTTCGTCACCGGTGTCGGTGCCGGCCGGGTAGGTTTCATCGAGGAAGGAAATGGCGCGACTCGGGTGGGCCTTGCCAATCAGCTTCATGGTGATGGCGCCACTGCAGATATCGGTCAGTTCGGCGGCACGATAGACCACCTGGGTCTGGTTCTCCTGCTCCATGTCGAGCGAGAAGAATTCCACCAGCGACATGGGAATGCCGCCGAGCACCTTTTTCAGCGAACTGATCGAGGGGCTGACACTGTTCTTCTCGATCATGGAAATGGTGCTGTTGGTGACGCCCGCCCGCTTGGCGAGTTCACGCTGGGATAGGCCTTTGAGCTTACGAATCGATTGCAGTCGAACGCCGACGTCCAATGCTGGAATCCCCCTTGGGATAAGAGACGGAAAAGTGTCCGTATCATGGCATAGCGTTCGGAATTTACAACACTTGCGTTCACCCTTCGCCTACACGGCAAGCTCAGCCCTCGAGATAGAGCAGCGGTACCCGCCGCAGGTTGCAGAAAATCTGATAGGGAATGCTACCAGCCGCCATGGCCACGTCGCTGGCCAGCACCTGCTTGCCCCATAGTTCGACACGGCTGCCGAGGCCGGCCTGTGGCAGATCGGTCAGGTCCACGGTCAGCATGTCCATCGACACGCGGCCGATCAGGCGGGTCAACTGGCCGTCCACCATCACTGGCGTGCCGCTCGGCGCGTGGCGCGGATAGCCGTCGGCATAGCCCATGGCGACCACACCGACGCGGGTCGGCCTTTCGGCGACGAAGCGCGCGCCATAACCCACCGGCTCGCCGGTCGGCAGTTCACGCACACTGATGACCTTCGACTCAAGGGTCATCACCGGCTGCAGGCGCGCGGCCTGCTCCTGAGCCTGTTCGAACGGCGTGGCGCCGTACAGCATGATGCCGGGGCGCACCCAGTCGCTCGGCACCTGGGGCCAGCCAAGCACGGCCGGCGAATTGCGCAGGCTGACCTCGGCGCTCAGGCCTTCGCGAGCCTGCTGGAACACCGCCAACTGCTCGGCCGTGCGCTCGCACTCGGGCTCGTCGGCGCGGGCGAAGTGGCTCATCAGCACGATCTTGCTGACCTTGCCGCTGGCCAGCAGGCGACGATAGGCATGCTGATAATCGGCCGGGTGCAGGCCGACACGGTGCATGCCGCTGTCGAGTTTGAGCCACGCGGTCAGCGGCTTGCTCAGTTGGGCCTGCTCGATCGCATCGATCTGCCACTGCGCATGAATCACGCACCACAGGTCATGCTGGTCGATCAGCGCCAGCTCATCAGCCTCGAAGAAGCCTTCGAGCAGCAGGATCGGCGCGCGAATGCCCGCTTCGCGCAGTACCAGCGCCTCTTCGATGCAGGCCACGGCAAAGCCGTCGGCCTCGGCTTCGAGTGCCTGCGCACAGCGCACCGAGCCATGCCCGTAGGCATCGGCCTTGACCACGGCCAGAGCACGGGCGCCACTCAGTTCGCGGGCCAGGCGGTAGTTGTGACGCAGAGCATCGAGGTCGATCAGGGCACGGGCGGGACGCATGTTCGTTTATCTCTCAATCATTCGCTGATGCGACGGTTTTTCGTAGCCCGGATGAAATCCGGGGTCATGCCGACAAGTCGCCATTCAAAAAAAACCCGGCGGGGGAGCCGGGTGAAAAGCCAACACAAAAAAATTCCGGGAGAATTTTTTGACGTCGCTTGCGACGGCCCGGAGGGTTGCCGCCATGGATGGCAGGCAACAAAAAGCTGTGGCCGCCTCAGACGGCAGCCACCACGCACATTTCCACCAGCACTTCGGGCTTGTACATCTTCGCTTCGACGCAGGCGCGGGCCGGTGCATGGCCGTCGGCGACCCAGGCGTCGTACTCGGCATTGAGGCCATCGTAGTCGGCCATGTCCTTGAGGAAGATGGTCAGCGAGAGAATCTTGCTCTTGTCGCTGCCACCTTCGGCCAGCATCTTGTCGATGTTGGCCAGGGTCTGGCGGGTCTGCTCGCGGATGTCACCGTCGAAGTCATCAGCCAACTGGCCGGCGAGGTAAATCGTGCCGTTGTGGATCACCACTTCGCTGTAGCGTTTGGCCACATGCAGGCGCTGAATCGACATAAAGCTAAAGCTCCTTGAATTGCGAAAGCGCGAAGGCTATCAGGTGCGCAGTGGCTGCGGTGCAGCTTGCACTTCGCGCGCCTTGCGCGAGTAACGCGAGATATCCAGGCCGTCGGCGCTGATCTGCGGGCGCTTGTTGGCCATCAGGTCGGCGAGCAGGCGACCGGAGCCGCAGGCCATGGTCCAGCCCAGGGTGCCGTGGCCGGTGTTGAGGAACAGGTTGCGGAAGGCGGTGCCACCCACGATCGGTGTGCCGTCAGGCGTGGCCGGACGCAGGCCGGTCCAGAAATCGGCACGTTGCAGATCGCCACCTTGCGGGTAGAGATCGGCGGTGATCATCTCCAGGGTTTCGCGACGACGCGGGTTGAGCGACAGGTCAAAACCGGCGATCTCGGCCATGCCGCCAACGCGGATACGGCCATCGAAACGGGTGATGGCGACCTTGTAGGTCTCGTCGAGAATGGTCGAGGTCGGCGCCATGTCGGCGTTGACGATAGGCACGGTCAACGAATAACCCTTGAGCGGATACACCGGCGCACGCACGCCCAGCGGCTTGAGCAGTTGCGGGCTGTAGCTGCCGAGAGCGAGCACATAGCGGTCGGCGGTTTCCAGCTTGCCGTCGATCCACACGCCGTTGATACGGTCGCCCACGGCGTCCAGGCGCTGGATGTTCTGGCCGAAACGGAACTCGACGCCGAGCGCCTTGGCCATGTCCGCCAGCTTGGTGGTGAACATCTGGCAGTCGCCGGTCTGGTCGTTGGGCAGGCGCAGGGCACCGGCCAGCTTGTGTTTGACACCAGCCAGGGCCGGCTCGACGCGAGCGATGCCATCGCGGTCGAGCAGCTCGAAGGGTACGCCGGAGGCTTCCAGCACGGCGATGTCCTTGGCAGCGGCATCGACCTGGGCCTGGGTGCGGAACAGCTGGGTGGTACCGAGCTGACGGCCTTCGTAGGCGATGCCGGTCTCGGCGCGCAGCTCGTCGAGGCAATCGCGGCTGTACTCGGACAGGCGCACCATGCGCTCCTTGTTGATCGCATAGCGGCTGGCGGTGCAGTTGCGCAGCATCTGCGCCATCCACAGGTACTGGTCGACGTCACCAGTGGCCTTGATCGCCAGCGGCGCGTGTTTCTGCAGCAGCCACTTGATGGCCTTCAGCGGCACGCCCGGGGCGGCCCAGGGCGAAGCGTAGCCCGGAGAAACCTGGCCAGCGTTGGCGAAGCTGGTTTCCAGCGCCGGGCCGTTCTGACGGTCGACCACCACCACCTCGAAACCCTGACGGGCGAGGTAGTAAGCACTGGCGGTACCAATCACACCGCTGCCGAGAACCAGAACACGCATGTTTTTCTCCCCGCCGCGCCCAAGGCGCGTGCGTTACAGGCCATTGTTGTCGATGGGCGCAGTATAGGAAGAGCCGTGCAGTGCTTTTCACCATATACACAGCTATATTTGGCGAGAATTCTTGGCAAAAAGCCGTTTTGCAGAGGCGGATTCCCCATGAGAACCCAGCATCAAAGCCGTCGTGAACTGGACAAGATCGACCGTAACATCCTCCGTATCCTGCAGGAGGACGGGCGCATCAGCTTCACCGAACTGGGCGAGCGCGTGGGCCTGTCGACCACGCCCTGCACCGAGCGCGTACGCCGCCTGGAGCGCGAGGGCATCATCATGGGCTACCACGCCCGCCTCAACCCGCAGAACCTTAAGGCCAACCTGCTGGTGTTCGTCGAGATCAGCCTGGACTACAAGTCCGGCGACACCTTCGAGGAATTCCGCCGTGCCGTGCTCAAGCTTCCGCACGTGCTGGAATGCCACCTGGTATCCGGCGACTTCGACTACCTGGTGAAGGCGCGCATCAACGAGATGGCCAGCTACCGCAAGCTGCTAGGCGACATCCTGCTCAAGCTGCCGCACGTGCGTGAGTCGAAGAGCTATATCGTCATGGAAGAGGTGAAGGAGAGCCTGGCGCTGCCGGTGCCTGAATAACCCCCCACGCAATGGAAAACGCCCGCTGCACAGCGGGCGTTTGTTTTTCGGCTGGGGACAGGCTTACCAGAAGGTACCGCGCAGGGTCAGCATGTAGTTGCGTGGGTCGCCGTAGTAGTTTCCGTAGGTCGCACCGCCAACCGTCTGGTAGTACTTCTTGTCGAGCAGGTTGTTGCCGTTGAGGGTCAGATTCCAGTGCTCGTCGATGCGGTAGTCGACCATCGCGTTCCAGATCGCATAGCCACCCTGCCTGTATTCGAACGGGACATTGGCCTGCACTACAGCGCCCAGGCTGTCATAGGTCGACGCGCTACCACTGACGTAGGTGGCGCTCTGGATGTCCACACCGCCACCAACGCGCAAGTCCTCCAACTCACCCGGCAGGCGGTAGGTGGTGAACAGCTTGGCCACATGCTTGGGCGTGACGGTGCTCAGCGCCGAGCCCGTGTCGCGGTTCTTGTTGAGGTTGAGGGTGTAGCTGGCCATCAGCATCCAATCCCGCATCAGCTCGCCGGAAATCTCCATGTCGATGCCCTTGCTGATGGTTTCACCACCATTCAGGTAGCAGCAGTTGCCACCGAAGAGCACCTGGGTAGCCGGGTAGTTCGCATCCTGCACGGACTGGTCTTCGCGCTTGGTGTAGTACAGCGCGATGCTGGTGTTGACCGCGCCGCCGAAGAGTTCACCCTTGATCCCCGTCTCGTAGGTCTTGCCGGTCATCGGATCGAGCGGAGAACCGGCGCTGGCCGGGCCGCTGAGCAGGTTCTGTTGCGGCTTGAAGATCTCGGCGTAGCTGGCGTACGCGGCCCACTCGTCGGTCAGGTCGTAGACGATACCGCCGAAGGGCGTGACCTTGGTCGGCTCATGCATGTCCACGCGCGATTGCTGAGCCCAGACCGTCCCGGTGGCATCGGCGACCTGATAGGTCTGGTCGAACTTGTAGCGCTGTACGCGCGCACCAAGGATCAGGTGCAGCGGCTCGGCCAACTGCAGGCGCAGGTTCGAATACAGGCCGTATTGCTCCTGGCTGTTGGGGCTGTAGTTACGGCTGAATACCGGCCGAGCACCTGGATCGTCCCAGGGCGTTGAGTTCGGGTCGAACACGTTGACCGCACCACCGGCGGTGGTGAAGCGGCCGGTACCCAGCCAGCGGCTGTCGATCTCCTGATAGTCCGCACCGACGACCAGCTTATGGTCGAGGCCGAACATGCTGAAGTTGCCAGAGAGATTGGCATCCCAGAGGTTCTGCTCGCTCCACTGGGTAATATAGGTTCCATAACGAGTCACGCCGACGCCAGTGACTGGGTTGACCGAACCCAGGGTGGTGGCGTTCTTGGTGTCGATGGTGTCGTAGATGTTGGTGTAGCTGAGATTTAGCTTCCAGTCGTCGTTCAGGCGATGGTCGAGCTTGGCGAAGTACTCGCGGGAAAAGCCGTCGGCATAGGCCCAGGTGGTGGACAGGCCGGTGTGACGCGGCAGGTTCAGGTCGGCACCATTGCTGTAACGCGGCAGCTGCGAAGCGGTGCCGGTCTCGTGCACCTTGTTGAAGCGCAGACCGGCGGTGAGCATGGTGTCGTCGCTGACATCCGCCTCCAGCACCCCATAAACCAACGGTTTGTCAGTCGCACGGTTGTCGACGAAGTACTGACGGTCCTGATAAGCCATCACCATGCGCCCACGCAGCCTACCGTCGAACCCTAGCGGGCCGGTCACATCCAGCTCGCTGCGGTAGTTGTCCCAGCTGCCGGCCGAGGCGCTGAACTTGAGCTGGTAGGTATCCAGCGGGCGCTTGCGTACCAGATTGATAATGCCGCCGGGGTCGCCGGTGCCACCGAATAGCGCGCTGCTACCGCGCAGCACCTCCACATGGTCGAACTCGGCCAGGTCGTAGATATTCGACGAGTAGAAACTACCGGCAGTAGTTCCAAGGGCCATTGGCGCGGCACCGTCGAGCTGGATGTTCTGGATGGGAAAGCCGCGCGAGTAGAAATCCTGGATACGGAAGGTGTTGCTCTGCACCGTAATGCCCGGCACCGCCTTCATGGCCTCGTTGATGTCGGTGATCTGGCGATCCTCGATGACCTGGCGAGTGATCACCGATACCGATTGCGGGGTCTCCTTCAGCGACGTGGGACTCTTCGAGCCGACGCTGATAAGGCCAGGCGTGTAGGAACCCGTGTTTTCGGTGGTTTCGCCCATGCCTTGTCCCTGGATGGTGATCGCCCCCAGATCCAGCACGGCACCGCTCGCTACCGGGGCAGCAATCACGAAGCTGCCGTCACTGGTTTGCTGCACCGTCAGATCAGAGCCCTTCAGCAGGCGCTCAAGCGCCTGCTGCACAGTCATCTCGCCCGTCACCGCCGGAGCACTCAGGCCCTCGGCGATATCGGTGGCGAACAGGATGCGGCTATCCGTCTGCCCGGCCAGCGCATTGAGGGCCTGATCCAGCTGCTGCGCCGGCAGGTTTAGCGCATGCGTGGTGTCCTGCGCGTGCAGCGTCGTGGTCAGCACGATGCCGGCGACCAACAGTGAAAGACGGCTCAGCCGCGAGCGGCGCGATGGTGTTCTAGTGTCCATGAAGCTCCCCGTGACACGATCAGAAATGGTGTTCACAGGGAGTGGCGGATGAGAGGTCACCGATGTTGAGGGTGAATGCAAAAAATTCTCGTTTATTTTTTCAACGCTCGCCCGACCAGCTCCGACGAGCACCGGTGACTCACGCTCAGAGCCCGCTGATCACCACGCTGCCATCCCCGCCGCGAACCACGAGTACCGGCAGGATGGCCGGCAGCAGTTCAATCAGTTCCTCAATGGCAGCGCTGTCGAACTCGCCGGATACACGCAATTCGCCGAGGCGCGGATCGGCCAGGCGCACCGGCGCCAGACGGTAGCGCTGGATGTCGACGACCACCTCACGCAGCGGCGTGCCGTCGAAACGCAGCTTGCCCTGCTGCCAAGCGGTGACGCGTACCCTGTCGACCACACCACCGGCACCGATCCGCCCACCTGTGGCCAGCACCTGCTGCCCGTTGTAAAGACGCTGCGGCGGCGACTGTGTGCTGGACACCTCGACCTCGCCTTCGAGCACCGCAACCGCCACACCGCGTGCGTCACTGCGTACATTGAACACCGTGCCGATGTCGAGCACGGACACACCCTGGCTGCGCACGATGAAAGGGCTATCGGCATGTTCGACAGTGAAGGTGGCCTCGCCGGCCAGCAGTTCGATCTGCCGGCTGCGCAGGCGCCGCTCGACGCGCAAGTGAGTGGCACTGTTGAGCAGTACCTGGCTGCCATCGGCCAGCGTCAGGCTGTCACGCTGGCCAACCGCGGTACGCACTTCCTCGCTGTGCCAGGCCGGATCGGCCATCCACAGGGCAACAGCCATCAGCAGTACCGACAGCCCGCCACCGAGCGCCTGCTTGCGCCGCCGCTGCCGCGCCGTCTGTGCCTTGCCCTCTGCCAGCAGCGCCTCGCGGGACGGCACCCGATCACGCAGGGCTTGCTCGAACGTCGACAGCGGGTCGGCACCGGTGCCGCGTCGAGGATCATCGGGGCGATCCAGCATTTCAGTAGCGTCCCGCCAGCGCTCGCCGCGCCGGCTCCCAGTCGCTGGCGATGCTGCGCATGGCACGGGAGAAATGCTGGGTCACCATGTTGGTGGAAATGCCCAGCTCGTCGGCGATCTCACGCTGCTGCATGCCATGGATGCGATGCAACAGGAATACCTGGCGGGCACGTGCCGGCAAAGCATCGATGATTGCCAGCAGGGCTTCGAGCTGTTGTTCAAAGTCCAACGCGACGGCGCCATCGAGTTCGTGTACGTGCCAGTCCGGCACCTCGGCAGTCACTTCGAAGTAGGCGTTGCGGGTGTTATCAGCACGACGGCGGTCGATGGCGCGATTGAACGAGGCGCGACGCAGAAAAGCAAAAGGCAGGCTGACCGGCTGCTGAGGGGGTTTTTCCAGCAATTGCACGCAGACGTCGTGTACCACTTCACGGGCAAACTGAGAGCCCTGGAAACGTCGTCGGACGTACTCCACCAGATCGTCGTAATGCAGCGCGAGCGCGCCGATCAGCTCGACGCCGGGGGAGGTCTTGGTCATGGCGAGGGAAGGCGGCCAACTGATAGTGAGTCGCATTATATCGACGCTTCGATAAATCCACTACACCAGCCTCTGCCGCGTCGTGGCGATCAGGCGATGCACCTGACGCTCGACTGCCGGCTCGATGGGCTGCTCCGGGTCACGCCCATGCGGGCAAGGCAGGTTCGGCGTAGTACCGAACAGGCGGCAGATCAGCGGGCGCTGGTCATACACCTCGCAGCCATTCGGCCCCAGGTGCACACAGTTGTACTCAGCCAGCGCCGCGTCATGTTCGGCGTCACTCTTGACCGGCAGGCGTGCCAGCTCCTCGGACGACGCCGTGACCGGCCCGCAGCAGTCGTGGCAGCCGGGCACGCAGTCGAAGCGCGGGATCTGGCGGCGCAGGTGGTCGATCTTGCGGTCGGTGCAGCTCATGCTCGGACGCCTTGAAATGAAGGGGGCAGTTTACAGCGCCCGTAGGCCGAGCGTAGCCCGGATGCAATCCGGGAACCGCTGCGCTCAACCTGGGCAGGCCCGGGATACCCAACGGAAAATGGCGCTTTTTTCCGCTGACCTCTTGGCGTCGGACGGATCACGCGCTTATGCTGCGTTGAATTTTCCACACAACAAAATCAGGATTTCGCACATGAACGCCCGCGTTCACCAGCCCGTCCACAGCCCGCAGCATGCCGCTTCCTATTACGCCGCCAGCGTCAATCGCCAGCAGGCCTACTCGCCCCTGGGCGGTGAGCTGCAAGTGGACGTGTGCATCGTCGGTGGCGGTTTCAGCGGCCTGAACACCGCGATCGAGCTGGCCCAGAAGGGCCTGTCGGTGGCGCTGCTGGAGGCGCGCAAGATCGGCTGGGGCGCCAGCGGCCGCAACGGCGGACAACTGATTCGCGGTGTTGGCCATGATGTCGAACAGTTCGAATCAGCGGTCGGCAAGGACGGCGTGCGTCAGTTCAAGCTGATGGGCCTGGAGGCGGTGGAGATCGTGCGTAATCGCGTCGAGCAGTTCCAGATCGACTGCGACCTGACCTGGGGCTACTGCGACCTGGCCAACAAACCGGCGCACATGGAAGGCTTCGCCGAAGACAAGGCCGAGCTGGAAAGCCTCGGCTATCGTCACGAACTGCGCATGGTGCCGAAGGAGTGCATCCATGAGGTGGTTGGTTCGGACAACTATCACGGCGCCATGATCGACATGGGCTCGGGCCACCTGCATCCGCTCAATCTGGCACTCGGCGAAGCCGCTGCCGCCCAATCGCTCGGCGTGCAGCTGTTCGAAGACTCTCCGGTGACACGTATCGACTACGGCAGCGAGGTGCGCGTGCACACCGCCAATGGCCAGGTGCGCGCCAAGTACCTGGTGCTGGCCTGCAATGCCTATATCAACGGCCTCAACCCGACCCTGAGCGGCAAGGTGCTACCGGCCGGCAGCTATATCATCGCCACCGAACAACTCTCCGAAGAGCAGGCGCGCCAGCTGATCCCGCAGAACATGGCGCTGTGCGACCAGCGCGTGACCGTCGACTATTACCGACTCTCGGCCGACCGTCGCCTGCTGTTCGGCGGTGCCTGCCACTATTCGGGACGTGATCCGGCCGATATCGCTGGCTACATGAAGCCGAAGATGCTCAAGGTGTTCCCCCAACTGGCCGACGCGCGCATCGACTATCAGTGGGGCGGGATGATCGGCATCGGCGCCAACCGCCTGCCGCAAATCGGCCGACTCAAGGATCAGCCCAACGTCTTCCACGCTCAGGCCTACGCCGGCCACGGTGTCAACGCCACGCACCTGGCCGGCAAGCTGCTCGCCGAGGCCATCGCCGGCCAGGAAAGCCGCGGCTTCGACCTGTTCGCCCAGGTGCCACACATGACCTTTCCCGGCGGCAAGCACCTGCGCTCGCCGCTGCTGGCCATGGGCATGGCCTGGCATCGGCTGAAAGAGCTGCTGTAGGGTTCGCGGCTGAAGCCGCTCCTACGGCAGCGAAGGCGCCGAGATTGCATCCGGGCTACAGCTTCCAGAACGGCAGATTCGCCTCGCGCTCGGCCTGGGCACGGCTCAGGCCGATATCGCGCAATTGCTGGTCATTGAGCTTGAGCAGCACGCGGCGGGTGTTCAGGCGCCGCCAGAAGGCCGGCCAGTTGCGGCCGAAATAGCGAACCTCGCCCTCGTGCGTCGCAATCCGCACGGCCTCACCCACTGCTACGAAATCTGTATTGCTGAACCCGGTCATGGCTGTTCTCCCGTTGTCTTCTGTCATGGGAGATCAGAATGCCGTCAGAAGAAAAGTCATGACAGATCCAAAAAACTCTTATTAACTCCATACAGATTCCGCACATTTTCCCCTGAATGGGAATTTTCGCACTGATCTGTACTGGTCTCAGTTAATACACCCTGGACGAACCGGACGACTGCCATGACGCTCTATCTGAATCTGGCCGAACTGCTCGGCACCCGCATCGAGCAGGGTCTGTACCGCCCCGGCGACCGCCTGCCGTCGGTACGCAGCCTGAGCCAGGAGCACGGCGTCAGCCTCAGCACTGTGCAACAGGCCTACCGTCACCTGGAGGACATGGGCCTGGCCTCGCCGCGGCCGAAATCCGGCTACTTCGTACCGCTGGGGCGACAAATGCCCGCGCTGCCGCAGATCAGTCGCGCGGCGCAGAGGCCGGTGGAAGTTTCGCAGTGGGATCACGTGCTGGAGCTGATCAGCAGCTCACCGCAGCACGACATGCTGCAGCTGGGCCGCGGTCGTCCGGACATCAGCGGCCCGACGCTGAAACCGCTGCTGCGCAACCTGTCACGCCAGGCGCGTCGGCAGGACCCGGACGTGCTCACCTATGGCGGCATTCGCGGCGACATCCGCCTGCGCGAACAGATCGCCAGGCTGATGCTCGACTCCGGCTGCCAGCTGGAGGCCGAAGATCTGGTAGTCACCACCGGTTGCCACGAGGCGCTGTCGGCGGCGGTGCGCGCCATCTGCCAGCCCGGCGATATCGTTGCGGTCGACTCGCCGAGCTTCCACGGCGTGATGCAGGCGCTCAAGGGCTTCGGCATGAAGGCGCTGGAACTACCCACCGACCCGCTCACCGGAATCAACCTCGACGCCCTGGAAATGGCCCTGGAGCAGTGGCCGATCAAGGCCATCCAGCTCACGCCCAACTGCAACAACCCGCTTGGCTACATCATGCCCGACGCCAACAAGCGCGCCCTGGTCGCCCTGGCGCAGCGCTTCGACGTGGCCATCATCGAGGACGACGTCTACGCCGAGCTCGCCTACAGCTACCCACGCCCGCGCAGCATCAAGTCCTTCGATGAGGACGGCCGCGTACTGTTCTGCAGCTCCTTCTCCAAGACCCTGGCGCCGGGCCTGCGCGTCGGCTGGATCGCTCCAGGGCGCTATCTGGAGCAGGTGGTACACATGAAGTACCTGGGCACCGGCAGCACCGCGCAGCTACCGCAGCTGGCCTTGGCCGAGTTCCTCAAGGACGGGCACTACGAACCGCATCTGCGGCGCATGCGGGCACAGTACCTGCGCAGCCGCGACCTGATGGTGGATTGGGTCAGCCGCTATTTCCCGGCTGGCACCCGGGTCAGCCGCCCGCAGGGTAGTTTCATGCTGTGGGTGGAGATGCCCCAGGGTTTCGACAGCCAGAAGCTCAACCGCGCCCTGCTGCCGCACAAGATCCAGATCGCGCCGGGCAGCATCTTCTCGGCGGCTGGCAAGTACCGTAACTGCATCCGCCTCAACTACGCCGAGCCGCCGAGCGATGTGATCGAGGCGGCGGTGAAGCAGATCGGTGCGACCATCGCCGAGCTGATCGAAGAGGCCGACCTGCAGCACACACAGGCGCTCGGGCAATGGCGCTGAGCCGATTCAGGAACGCGCCGCTTCCATCTCGCTGAAGGCCCCGCGCTTGCTCGCCAGGATGATGAACACGAAGGCGCCAGTAGCCATCATCAGCGGCAGCGCATGGCCGCTCAGCCACTGGCTGACGGCACCTGTGGTGAGTGGCCCGATCAGACAGCCCAGACCCCACAACTGAGCGACATGGGCATTGGCGCGCACCAGTTCGTCGTCGCGGTAACGCTCACCGATCATGATCAGTGACAGAGTGAACAGGCCGCCCGCGCTGGCACCGAAGGCCACCAGCACCGGCCAGATCACCGGCGTATGCAACAGCGGCGGAATCGCCAGGCTGGACACCAGCAGCACGATGCCGCAACCACGGAACAGCAACTGCCGCGACATGCGGTCGGCCAGCCAACCGATGGGCAGTTGCAGCACCGCATCGCCGACCACCACCACGCTGACCATGAACAGCGCCACCTCCTGGGTGAAGCCTTGGCGCAGGCCGTAGATTGGCAACAGGGTCAGCATCATCGCTTCGAAGGCAGCGAACAACATCACCGCCCAGGCAATCGCCGGCAGCTTGCGGCAGAACACCAGCAGGCCACGCCCAGAAGCGCTGTGCGCATCCACCTTGGGTGCGCCGGTGCGCCCGAGCAGAATCAGCGAACCGCCGATCAGCAGGCACACGCCCGTCCAGAAACCGGCATCGGTGGCGGTACCGAGCGCCGTCAGCAGCAACGGGCCACTGAGCTGACTGAGGGCATAACCGGTGCCATACAGCGCCACCAGGCGACCACGCCACTTCTCCACCGCCAGCTGGTTGATCCAGCTTTCGCCGAGGATGAACACCACGGTCAGGGCCACGCCGATGAACAGGCGCAGACCCACCCAGACCGCGTAGTTCTGCACCAGCGCCAGCCCCGCCACCGATATCGCACCCAGCAGCAGACACAGCTGCATCAGCACGGTGGTGCCGAAGCGCGCCGCCAGACGCCCGGCCAGCAACGCACCGAGCAGCACGCCGACAGCCGGAGTCGCCGCCATCACGCCGATGGCGAAGGAGTCGTAGCCCCAGCTTTCCAGGCGCAGCGAAACCAGCGGCATGGTCACGCCCAGTGCCAGACCGATGCTGATGACCGCCGCACAGACGGCGAAGTAGGTGCCCCAACGCATTGCCAGACTCCTTTATGTCGTGGCTCTGAAACAAAAATGCTCCGACCCTGTGTTGCCTGCGCGGCTTGGAGCAAGGCGTAGGGTGCGCCGTGCGCACCTGGGCTTACCACCCACCTCTGCTCAAGGTGAGAAATGGCTGGTGCGCGCGGCACACCCTACGAATCCAGGCCATCGCACGCTCGGTGGCAACGGCTGGATCTCATACGGTATTGATCCATAACCAAACAAAACGGCCGGACCTCCCTAAGGAAACCCGGCCGCAGGTGTGGCTCACAGGGAGCCGGCCCCGAAGGGCGGACCTCAGGAGAGCCAGAAGACTCTCCTTCAAAATAGATTTCCGGCCAAATTCAGCGCCGAAAAAGATCTTCTGGCCTAAGGCCAGACAAGGCGCCCCGGAGCTTTCAAGCGCAGCGTACTGCAGTACGTGAGCATTGAAAGCGAGGACGCAACGCCGTATGGCCGACGACCAGGAGATCGCCCCGCTGCCGCTACAGTTTGATCCAGGTGGACTTCAGCTCGGTGTACTTGTCGAACGCGTGCAGCGACTTGTCGCGGCCGTTGCCGGACTGCTTGAAGCCGCCGAACGGTGCGGTCATGTCGCCGCCATCGTACTGGTTGATCCACACGCTGCCGGCGCGCAGCGCCTTGCCCACCAGGTGGGCGCGCGACAGGTTGCTGGTCCATACCGCGGCGGCCAGGCCGTAGATGGTGTCATTGGCGATGGCAATGGCTTCGTCCTGATCGTCGAAACCGATCACCGACAGCACCGGGCCGAAGATCTCTTCCTTGGCGATGCGCATGGCGTTGTTCACGCCATCGAAGATGGTCGGCTCGACGTAGGTACCGCCGGTCTCTTCCATCACCCGCTTGCCGCCGGCCACCAGCTTGGCGCCGTCGTCATGGCCGGCCTGGATGTAGCTCAGCACGTTGTTCATCTGCGTGGTGTCGACCAGCGCGCCGACGTTGGTCGCCGGGTCCAGCGGGTTGCCCGGCTTCCAGGCCTTGATCGCCTCGACCACCATGGGCACGAAGGTGTCCTTGATGGCGTTCTCCACCAGCAGGCGCGAACCGGCGGTGCAGACTTCGCCCTGGTTGAAGGCAATGGCGCTGGCAGCCGCTTCGGCAGCGGCCTGCAGGTCCGGCGCGTCAGCGAAGACGATGTTCGGGCTCTTGCCGCCTGCTTCCAGCCAGACGCGCTTCATGTTCGACTCGCCAGCGTAGATCATCAGCTGCTTGGCGATCTTGGTCGAACCGGTGAACACCAGGGTGTCGACGTCCATGTGCAGAGCAAGGGCCTTGCCGACGGTGTGGCCGAAGCCTGGCAGCACGTTGAACACGCCCGCCGGAATGCCGGCTTCGATGGCCAGCTGGGCGATGCGGATACCGGTCAGCGGCGACTTCTCGGACGGTTTGAGGATGATCGAGTTACCAGTGGACAGCGCCGGGCCAAGCTTCCAGCAGGTCATCAGCAGCGGGAAGTTCCACGGCACGATGGCGGCGACCACACCGACCGGCTCGCGGGTGACCAGGCCCAGCTCGTCATGGGCGGTGGCGGCGACTTCGTCGTAGATCTTGTCGATGGCCTCGCCGCTCCAGCGGATAGCGTTGGCGGCGCTGCCGACGTCGATGCTCAGCGAGTCGCTGATCGGCTTGCCCATGTCGAGGGTTTCCAACAGGGCCAACTCCTGACCATGCTCTTCGATCAGCTCGGCGAAGCGGATCATCACCTTCTTGCGCTTGGCCGGGGCCATGCGCGACCACACACCGGATTCGAAGGTGGCGCGGGCATCCTTGACCGCCACGTCAGCGTCAGCCTGGTCACAGCTGGCCACCATGCCAAGCAGGCGGCCGTCGACCGGGCTGATGCATTCGAAGGTAGCGCCAGACTCGGCGGCGCGGTACTCACCGTGTACGAACGCACGGGTTTCGATGGTCAAGGTCTTGGCACGCTGTTCCCAGTCGGCACGAGTCAGGCTAGTCATTCCGGCATCCTCTCAATGGGTGGAAGCGGCGTCCGCGAGGGCGCGCACTGTCAATAATTCTGCAAGGCCAGATCGCTGGCCAAATCCTGTCTGACACACTAAACCAGAGGGCTGTGGCTTTTCAATATTTTTGACACGGACCGGCAAAAGCCCTTGTCATGTTCGTTTTTTTAAACATAGACTGCTGCCACGACTTTTCCGCGAAGGCCCTGCTGGTCGCGCGGTTGCCGCCACCGAAACCATGGAACAGCCAGATGAACATCGAACAGATCGTCGACTTCGCCCAGGCCGGCACGGCCGCCGAACACTATCGCCCAGCGCCGGAAAAAGTGCTCAAGGGCGATCCGGAGCAAAGCGTGCGCAACCACTACAGCAGCCCGTGCGGTCAGTTCAGCACCGGCATCTGGGAAGGCGCCGTGGGTCAGTGGACGGTGAGCTACACCGAGCACGAGTACTGCGAGATTCTCCAGGGCGTGTCCGTGCTGCGGGACGCCGACGGCAACGCCAAGACCGTACGCGCCGGCGACCGTTTCGTGATTCCTGCCGGCTTTTCCGGCACCTGGGAAGTGCTCGAAGCCTGCCGCAAGGTCTACGTGATCTTCGAAGCCAAGTAAGCACTTGATCCCGAGCCTTACGGACTGGTTCCGGGCTCACCGAATCCTGTTGTTGCTTGTCACCCTTTGGCCCGCCTAGCGCGGGCCTTTTTCTGCGCATCAAAAGCTTCAGCGCACGAGCGCCGCTGCCGAGGCGGTCGAACGCATCGTTCCGGCAGTCAGCGCCAGCAGCGCGAACAGGGCAATGGCGTAATCCATGCTCAGCCAACTCGCCAGCCCGCCAAACACGGGAGCTCCCAGCGTCTGGCCGATGGCGATACTGAGAAAGGCGACCGTCAGCCCGGTCGCGGGCCGTTCAGGCAGCGCCGAAACACCCCAGACCAGATAGATGCCACTCAAGGTGATGTAGGCCGCACCAAACAGCGCGCCGCCTACAAGCACCATGGTCGCCGTGCTGCCAATACCGACCAGGACGATAGCGAACGCCAATGCGCCCAGACACGATCGATGCGCCCGGTCGACACCCAGCTTGGCGATCAGGCTGCCAGCACCTGCGCCAGCGATGCCGGCGACGCCGATGACCATCCAGAGCAACCCCGCCCCGGCGCCTTCCCAGCCCAGACGCCACGACACGATCTGGCTGCCGAACGACCACAGCGCCGTGCTCGCTGCGCCCATCAGCAAAGAAGCGACCACCAGGCGCCTGAGCGCCGCACTGAATGGAGGTCGACCGGCATCAGCCTGACTGCGTGAGCAGGCCGTATGCGGGACATGGCGAGCTGCCAACACCGCGAGCACACATGCCGTAGCAGCGAAGACGCCGTAGGCCAGGCGCCATTCACCGCCGATCATCAGGGCGACGGGAGCGGACAGGATCACACCGGCACTGGTGCCGGCATTGATCAGGGTATTGCTAGCGTCCTGCCGCTCAGGCTGAACGATCACAGCCACAGCGGCCGCCATGGGCGGTGACGCCAATCCAGTACTCACACCGGCCAACAGAACCGCAGCGGCAAGCCACGCCGCAGAAGGCGCCAGGGCAATACCCAGCATGCCCAAGGCCGCAATCAGCGCGGCCACGACGGCAACGGTACGCGCCCCCATGCGTTCGGTCAGCTGCGCGGCCACGACGATGGCAAGGCAGTAGCCCAGAAACGAGCCACCGGCGATCAGCCCGCCCATGGCATCCGTCAGGGCGAGATCCGCATCGATCTGCGGCAGGAACAAGCCGAAGGCGAAACGAGCAAAGCCGTAGCACACGGCGATCAGGCCGAAGCCCGTTGCGCCGAGATAGAACTCACGACTCATGCCCGCGCCCGTTCGACCAGCGTCGTCGCCGCCCTGCGCGCGGTATCCACCGCGGCTATGCCGCGATAACCGGCAGTGGCTGTCGCCCCCTCGAAGAGCACGACGATTTGCTCGATCAGCTCATCATCCACACCAGCGCCCATTTGCCGGGCGAGGATCTGCCCAACCGTTTCACTGAAGCGTGCCTTGTACGCGGCGACCGCTTCGGTGATTTCCGGCACGGCGCTGCCGATCTCACCTTGCGCGCGCAGGAACAGGCATCCACGCGCCCCCTCTTCACCCATCCAGCCTGCCAATGCATCGAACAGCGCCTCGACGCTGTCTACCTCAAGACGTTGCAGGAAGCGCTGGCCACGGGTCATCAACACCGCAGCGATGAGTTCATTCTTGCTGCCGGCGTGCTTGTACAACGTCCGGCTGGACATGCCGGCGGCCTGGGCCAGGCGATCCATGCCGGTTGCGTTGAAGCCGTGACGGTCGAACAGATTTTCGGCTGCAGATATGAGCTTCGTGTCTATATTCATGAAGACCAAGGTAAAACGATCATTTTACCCCGTCAACCGAATAGCCAATTTCAGGCAAAAAAAGACCCGCACAAGGCGGGTCTCTTCATGAGCACGCAGGCGCGTGCTCAGCTTCCGGCTCAGGCCAGTTCGTCGAAGCACTCGGCGACGATGGCGATGCCTTTTTCCAGTTGCGCGTCAGGAATGGTGACGGGCATCAGGAAACGGATGACGTTGTAGTAGGTACCGCACGACAGCAGGATCAGGCCCTTGTCGCGCGCGCGGGCGACGATCTTGCCAACCAGCTCGGCAGCTGGCTTGCTGTGGTCGCCGCCTTCGAACAGCTCGATGGCGACCATCGAGCCCAGGCCACGCACGTCACCGATCACCTTGTGCTTCTCGGCGATGGTCTTCAGGCCCGCCTTGAGCTTCTCGCCCACGGCATTCGAGCGCTCCAGCAGCTTCTCTTCATCGAACACCTTGAGCACGGCCAGGGCCGCGGCGCAGGCAATCGGACTACCGGCATAGGTGCCACCCAGGCCACCGGGGGCAATGGTGTCCATGATCTCGGCCTTGCCGCACACGCCGGAAATCGGGAAGCCGCCACCAACGGACTTGGCGAAGGTGGTCAGATCCGGCACCACGCCCAGTTGCTCGGTGGCGAAGAAGGTACCGGTACGGCCGGCGCCGGTCTGCACTTCGTCAGCGATCAGGAGGATGCCGTGCTGGTCGCACAGAGCGCGCAGGCGCTGCATGAAGGCCGGGGAGTTGACGTAGAAACCACCTTCGCCCTGCACCGGCTCGATGATGATCGCGGCAATGTCCTGCGGCTGCGCGTCGTTCTTGAAGATGCGCTCGATGCTGGCGATGGACTCGTCCTCGCTCACACCATGCAGCGGGCACGGCGCCTGGGCGCGGTACACACCAGCAGGCATCAGGCCCATGCCGGCGGAGTACGGCACCACCTTGCCGGTCAGCGACAGGGTCATCATGGTGCGACCGTGGTAGGCGCCGGTGAAGGCGATCACGCCAGCGCGGCCTGTGGCAGCACGGGCGATCTTCACGGCGTTTTCCACGGCTTCGGAGCCGGAGGTGACCAGCAGGGTCTTCTTGGCGAAGTTGCCCGGCACGCGCTTGGCGATCTCTTCGCACAGTTCGATGTAGGGCTCGTAGGCCAGCACCTGGAAGCAGGTGTGGGTCAGCTTGGTCAGTTGCTCCTGAACGGCAGCGATCACCTTCGGATGCAGGTGGCCGGTGTTCAGCACGGCGATACCGCCGGCGAAGTCGATGTACTCGCGGCCTTCGACGTCCCACACGGTGGCGTTCTCGGCGCGCTCGGCGACGATCGGGTGGATCTGGCCGACACCGCGCGGTACGGCGGCCTGGCGGCGTTGCAGCAGGGATTCGTTGGTCTTGCTCATGGTGTCCTCATGGTCGTCCCCGGCGGGAGGTCGGTTCAGCATGCGATGATCGACTGAACCGAGCCCGCGAGGGACTCAATAGGGTTACGACTTACAACCGGGGCGCCGCACGCTCTTTCGCACCTTGCCCCGTCTTGGAAACCAGCAGATTTCCGAATCAGATTCCACCGAGGCACATGTACTTGATCTCGAGGTAATCCTCGATCCCGTACTTGGAGCCTTCACGGCCCAGGCCGGAAGCCTTCACGCCGCCGAACGGCGCGACTTCGTTGGAGATCAGGCCGGTGTTGATACCCACCATGCCGTACTCCAGCGCCTCGGCCACGCGGAACACACGGCCCAGGTCACGGGCATAGAAGTAGGAGGCCAGGCCGAACTCGGTGTCGTTGGCCATGGCAATTACCTCGGCCTCGTCCTTGAAGCGGAACAGCGGCGCCAGCGGGCCGAAGGTCTCTTCCTTGGCCACGGCTGCGGTTTTCGGCACGTCGAGCAGAATGGTCGGCTCGAAGAAGGTGCCACCCAGGGCATGCGGCTTGCCGCCCAGGGCCAGCTTGGCACCTTTGCCCACGGCATCCTCGATGTGCTCCTGCACCTTGGCCACGGCCTTCTCGTCGATCAGCGGACCGGTGGTGGTGCCATCTTCCAGACCATTACCGATCTTCAGCTTGCCCACGGCAGCGATCAGTTTCTCGGCAAAGGCATCGTAGACGCCGTCCTGCACGTAGATGCGGTTGGCGCAGACGCAGGTCTGGCCGTTGTTGCGGTACTTGGAGATCAGTGCGCCTTCGACGGCGGCATCCAGGTCGGCGTCATCGAAGACGATGAACGGCGCGTTGCCGCCCAGCTCCAGCGACACCTTCTTGATGTCCTGAGCGCACTCGGCCATCAGCTGACGACCAATCTCGGTCGAGCCGGTGAAGCTCAGCTTGCGCACGATGGGGTTGCTGGTCAGCTCGCCACCCACTTCGCCGGCACTACCGGTTACCACGCTCAGCACGCCCTTCGGGATGCCGGCACGCTCGGCCAGTTCGACCAAGGCCAGGGCGGAGAACGGGGTTTGCGAAGCGGGCTTGATCACCATGGTGCAACCGGCGGCCAGGGCCGGGCCGGCCTTGCGGGTGATCATCGCGGCGGGGAAGTTCCACGGGGTGATGGCCGCGGTGACACCGATCGGCTGCTTGATCACGATCAGGCGCTTGTCCGGCTGGTGACCCGGAATCACGTCACCGTAGACGCGCTTGGCTTCTTCAGCGAACCACTCGATAAAGGAGGCGGCGTAGGCGATCTCGCCCTTGGCTTCGGCCAGCGGCTTGCCCTGCTCCAGGGTCATGAGGCGGCCCAGGTCGTCCTGGTTTTCCATCAGCAGTTCGAACCAGCGACGCAGCTTGTTCGCACGCTCCTTGGCGGTCAGCGCACGCCAGGCCGGCAACGCCTTCTCGGCGGCCTCAATGGCGCGGCGGGTTTCAGCACGGCCCATCTTCGGAACATGGCCGATGATCTCGCCAGTCGCCGGGTTGTTCACGGCAATGGTCTGACCGCTGTCGGCGTCCAGCCACTGGCCATCGATGTAAGCCTGTTGGCGCAGCAGCTGGGGGTCTTTCAGTTGCATGGCAGTCTCCTTCAGTTCCGACACCCGGGCGTCGGCGTAAGTCGTTGGAGTCACGGACAGAACCCGCAGGCTGAACATGAGCCGTGCGGGGCCTGGTAATGGATTCAGAGCCGTTGAACGTGCGAGGGTTCAGAATGACCGAACACGCCGTTTGAAATCTCAAACGAATCCTAGGATCGGCAGGGGTAAAGGGCAATAGGTGGCCAGGCAAAAACCTTAAAATAATGGCAGAAACTTCTGAAATACAGGTTATGGCAGCCAGAAAGTGTAAAGTCCGTTCTGAATAATGCACACTCATGCAGAATGGACGCTAACCGCCGAGATGCGTATGATTGCGCCCCGCAACGCATCCGTAGCTCAGCTGGATAGAGTACTGCCCTCCGAAGGCAGGGGTCGTGGGTTCGAATCCCGCCGGATGCGCCATTTTAGAAGCCCGCCAATGTGCGGGCTTCTGCGTTTTTGCCATGCCCTCAGCGCTTACGTCGAGCCTCATTACCCCATAGGATGAGCGCCAGGTAATGTGGGGGAAGACATATGGACATTCTGCTGCTGATCGCCGGCGCCTTCGTGGTGCTCTTCATCTATTGCTGGCGACGCTCGCGCCCCAGGCGTCTCGCGCGCAAGAGAGAGCACAGCGGCCTGGGCGGACAGGACTCCGGCTCAGGTTTCAGTGATGGGGGCTTCGACTACAGTGGAGGCGGCGGTGGCGGTGATTGATCCACCGACCTCGCCTCAGATCACCCCCAAGGTCAGCGCCTTCAAGGTTGCCGCCGCGCGCGTCGAACACTGCAGCTTGCGGAACACGCTCTCGACGTGGGTGCGCACCGTGCTCGGGCTGATGCCCAGGTCGCGCGCCACTTCCTTGTTGCTGGCTCCGCTGCTGATGCGTTGCAGAATCTGCGTCTCGCGTTCGCTGAGCAGGCCGTTGCCGGGTTTGCTGACCAGCGGCGCCTGCTCGCCATGCGCGGCGCTGATCACCGCCTGGCAGGCGCGTGGGTCGAAGCGCCCCTGCTCGGCTTCATCCAGCAATACGCGGGCGGCCTGCTCATCGCTGAGGGCAGCGCGCCAGGGGCGTTCGCCACGCAGCGCCAGCCAGGCCAGTGCAGCGCTCAGCAGACGGTGTTCGGTCTGCAGGGAGTCGCCACTCAACGAGCGGAAATAGCCGCTGCCATCCAGGCGTTCGTAGGCATGCGCGGCCAGTTGTCCGGCTTGGTTCAGGCCACCGATCTGGCTGCAGGCGCGGTGCGTCCAGTAGGGCACCAGGCGCACCGCTTCGAGATCACCATCGAGCAGTGGGCCGGGCGTGCTCCAGATTCGATTGGGCACTGCCGCCCGGCCCAGGCCATGGATCAGCGCGGCCTTGGTCAGCATGTCGAGGCGATCTTCGGGCAAGCCCCAGAGCCGCGCAGCGTCGCGCACCAGGCTCGCGGCCTGGCGTGAATAGCCGGCCAGCCAGGGCAGTTTGAGATCGATCACGTCGCCCACCAGGGTCAGGGAAACCTCCGGCCCGCTGGCAGGCTGCACGCCCTCGGGTGTGCGCAGCGCTTGCAGCCAATCCGCTGCATGGCGGCTGAGCAGGTCGACGAGAGCAGCGGGATAACGACGATCACCCTGCGCGCCGATCCACTCCAGCGCCGCGTCCAGGCCGTGGGCCCGCGAGAGGATTTCCAGATCGCCAGCCAGCACCACGTGGTAAACCACCTGCGGAATATCGGGATGACGCAGGCCCAGCGGTCGGCCACTGCCGTCGAAGCACTCGAAGATATGGCGCAGACCTCGCTCGACCTCCACACCCAGCGCCAGAGTGCGGGCGATATCGCCGGCGATCTCGCAATGCACCTGGGCCAGCGGCGTGGTGCGCAGCATGGCACGTTGGCCAGCGGCATCGAGGGTTTGCGCGAGCATGGCGCGGCGGCCGCCGACGTCGTCACCGAGCAGATGCATGAAGCCATCAGCGTTGGCGGTACAGCCGGACCAGCGCAGTAGCGCCACCTGCCGGGCTGCATCGATTTGCGCCTGATCACCGCCACCGGCCTGCACCAGCCATTGCGCCAGGCGCGCGGTACGCCGCGACTGATCGATGGGCTGGCCCATGCTCAGGTCACCGACCATGGCCAGCGCCAGCATGACGTCTTCCAGCGCGACGGCGTCATTCACCTTGCAGCTCTCCTTTATTTGCAGGCCTCGGATAAACGACCGATACCGGGACACCGGCGCATTATCGACACTGAACTCCCCCAAGCACAGGAGATTCAATCATGTTCAATACCAAGCCGCTGATCCTCGCCCTCGCCATCGCCAGCCCCTTCTTCGCAGTCAGTGCCCAGGCCGCCGACGCCAAGCCCTCGGTAGTTATCGTTCACGGCGCCTTCGCCGACGGTTCCGACTGGGCCAAGGTCGTGCCGCTGCTGCAGGATAAGGGCATCAAGGTGACCGTGGTGCAGAACCCGCTGACCTCGCTGGCCGACGACGTCGCCGCCACCCAGCGCGTGCTGAACAACCAGGACGGCGACGTGGTACTGGTCGGCCACTCCTGGGGCGGCACGGTGATCAGCCAGGCCGGTAGCGACGACAAGGTGCGCAGCCTGGTCTATGTCGCGGCCTTCGCGCCGAATGCGGGCCAATCCACCGGCGAGCTCTACGGTGGCTATCCCACCGCGCCGGGCTCGAGCCAGATCGCGGCCGACAAGAACGGCTTCCTCTACCTGACGCCGCAAGGCATGGCCGCCGATTTCGCGCAGGATCTGCCTGCCAAGCAGACGGCGATCATGACCGCCACGCAGGGCCCGATCCGCGCGGCGGCGTTCGATGACCGCACCAGCGTCGCGGCCTGGAAGCAGAAGCCGTCTTGGTACCTCGTCGCCAGCGACGACCGCATGATCGTGCCGGAAATGCAGCGCGACTTCGCCAAGAAGATCGGCGCGCAGACCACCGAGGTCGCTGCCAGCCACGTGCCGCAGCAGTCGCGCCCGAGCGATGTGGCCAAGGTGATCATCCAGGCGGTGGAGAAAACCCAGGCCGCAGCCAAATAAGGACGCAGCCGCCTGAATGAAAAATGCCGCACCCTAACGGGTGCGGCATTTTTCGTTGCAGCGTGGCGATCAGCTCAGCGCATCACGGCTGTGCACGCCGTCGACCAGGCGCTGAATGCCCAGCGGGTTGGCGTTCTGCAGCGCCTCCGGCAGTACCTCGTCCGGGTAGTTCTGGTAGCACACCGGACGCAGGAAGCGATGGATGGCCAGCGTGCCGACCGAGGTACCACGGGCGTCGGAAGTCGCCGGGTACGGGCCGCCATGGACCATGGAATCGCAGACTTCCACGCCAGTCGGGTAACCGTTGAGCAGCACGCGGCCGGCTTTGACTTCCAGCAGCGGCAGCAGGTCGCGGAAGGCGCTCAGGTCGTCACGCTCGGCGATCAGGGTCGCGGTCAGCTGGCCGTGCATGCTCTGCAGGGCACGGGTCAGCTCGGCGCTGTCGGCGACTTCGACAACGATGGTGGTCGGGCCGAAGACTTCTTCCTGCAGCAGGTGGTCGCCTTCGAGCAGCATGCTCACGTCGGCCTTGAACAGCTGCGGCTGCGCCTGGTTGCCGGCCTGCTCGTTGCCCGCCAGGTGAGTGACCTTGGCATGGCCTTTGAGCTGCGCCACGCCACCGGCGTAGCTGCGCAGGGTGCCGGCGTTGAGCATGGTCTGCGCCGGCTGCGCGCCCATGGCATCGGCCAGGCCGGCGACGAAGTCACTGAACTCGGCGCTGCGAATGCCGATGACCAGGCCTGGATTGGTGCAGAACTGACCACAACCCATCACCACCGAACCGGCCAGTTCCTTGGCCACGGTGGCGCCACGCGCCTTCAGGGCGCCCGGCAGGACGATCACCGGGTTGACGCTGGACATCTCGGCGAACACCGGGATCGGCTGCGGACGGGCAGCAGCCATGTCGCACAGGGCGCGGCCACCTTTCAGCGAACCGGTGAAGCCAACAGCCAGGATGGCCGGGTGCTTGACCAGAAGCTCGCCGACACCACCGCCGAAGATCATGTTGAACACGCCCTTGGGCATGCCGGTTTTCTCGGCAGCGCGGATCACCGCATCGGCCACGCACTCGGCAGTGGCCATATGGCCGCTGTGCGCCTTGAACACCACCGGGCAACCGGCGGCCAGGGCCGACGCGGTGTCGCCACCAGCGGTGGAGAAGGCCAGCGGGAAGTTACTGGCGCCGAACACGGCGACCGGGCCGACACCGATCTGGTACTGACGGATATCCGGGCGCGGCAGTGGCTGACGATCCGGCAGGGCACGGTCGATGCGCGCACCGTAGAAGTCGCCACGACGCAGCACCTTGGCGAACAGGCGCATCTGGCCACTTGTACGACCACGTTCGCCCTGGATGCGGGCAGCCGGCAGTGCGGTTTCGCGGCAGACAAGGGCAACGAAGTCGTCACCGAGGGCATCGATCTCGTCGGCGATGGCCTCGAGGAACTCGGCGCGGCGCACGGCCGACAGGTTGCGATAGATCGGATAAGCGGCGGCAGCAGCCTGGGCGGCAGCGTCGACTTCTTCCGGCGTGGCCTGGATGAAGGTGTACGGCAGCGCTTCACCGCTGCTGGCGTCGAGGCTCTTGTGCTCGACGGTGCCGGCGGCGCGGCGCTCACCGCCGATGTAATTGTGGCCAGTCAGACTCAGCATGGCGTTCTCCTGTCAGTGGATGGCGAACAAGGCGCCACCGGGACATTGAATGAGACCCGGCTGCGGTGCCGGGATCCACAACCGCCTGCGCAGTTGTAGGACGTATGATAAGTGACAACCTATCCTTTTGTCCTCCCATACGAACGTAGAAGCCGGGCTTAAGTTGAAAATCTTTTTCGGGAATCCGCGGCGGGCCGGTAGAACAGGTGAGCGCATTCATCACGCAGAAGAGCGGCAGGTGCAGCAGACGACGGGGCCGGCCAGCAAGGCGCTGGCTCGGCGCTCGAACCTGTTCGATCAACAGATCAGGTATGGATAGGGATCACCCAGCAATGACCGAATATGCCCCCCTTCGCTAGGGGGCCTGCATGGCCGGCGGACCACCAGGAGCGGCAATACGCACTGCACCATGATTAACCGGGGCCTTGCGCCACCGGCTCAGGCGCAAAGCCGTGCCCAGCCGCCGTCAGCGGCTGAGCATGAAGGTTTCGAACTCGAGATCGTCCAGCGCTTCGTTGAGACGATACAACCCGAGGAGTACGCACAGCAGCAGCGACAGGGTGAAACCGTAGCCGAAGAACGTCGGGCCAAGCATCTGGCTGAACAGGGTCAACGCACCGTTCGCCAGGACGAAGAGAACGCAGAGTTCGAGGACGATGGCGCGCTTGTCCAGATAGAAGAACACGTTGAGCAAGGCCATGAACACCACCTGGATGCTCACGCCGATCACGTCGATATAGAACAGCGGCAGGTAGTAGTGCGAGATGCCCAGCCAGGACAACAACTGCGGCGCGAGCAGAAACAGCAGAACCAGGGTCAGCCCCTGCACCTTGCAGATCTCCATCAGGCCCTGGCGAATCGCCAGGATCATCTGTTCCTTGAGCCAGCCGATGTGCTGCAGGGTTTCCCCGCCGCGGATCGCGCCATAGACCCGCTCGTACCACTCGGCGAAGTCGGTTTCGATACGCACCAGGAACACCGCCATGCCGGGGATGATCGACAGGTAGGCGAGGAAGATCGGCAGGTCATAGAGGATCGATGCCCGCAATGGGCCGATCACGGCTTCGGAAGTCGAGGGGTTGAACCAGAAGATGAACTTGTCGATCCAGATGCCCAGGTTGTAGCACAGCCCTGTCAGCAGCAGGCTGCCGAACACCTGACGACGCTTGAGGAAATCGAACGCGACCAGGCGCTCGGCCGGGTACTCGCGAAGGATGTCGAAGAGGAAGATGAACAGCAGGCTGGAGTGACCGATCAGCAGGCCCAACAGCAGGCCGTCGATATTGAGAAAGCGCAGCAGATAGGCCGAGGCGACCATCAGCGAGTAGCCGAGGAACATCACCCCGAGGATGCGGTTGTAGGCCTTCATCCCGGACAGGAAGATGATCACCAGCCACAGGTTGCACAGCACCACGAAGTTGGCCATCACCAGCAGTCGATAGGAAAACGACTGATCGAACAGCAAGCCCAGCACACAGATCGCCAGCAGCCCCGAGACAATAGTCACCAGCAGCAGTATGCCCACCAGGTTGGGCAGGATCAGGTCCAGGCGCCGTTCGAACAGCCGATCGGAAACGAAGCGGGTGAAGAATAGCTGCAGCCCGCCGGTGAGGATCAGCGACGTTGCCATCAGGTAGGTCACGGTGACCAGGAACTGACCGATCAGCGTTTCCGGCAGCACCGCCCCCAGGCTCAGCACGCCGATGAGCATCACGCTGATGATCGACAACACCCACGGGCCGGAACTGATCAGGCCGGCATACAGGTAGGCGCGCATCGTCGAGGTGTAGGAGTCCTTGGACAGGATCTTCCTCAGTTCAAAGCCTATACCCGCCATTACGCGCTCTCCGTGCCTTCGCGATACAACTCGCGATAGCGCGCGAGCATCAGTTCTTCGGTGTAGTAACGTCGCACACGCTCCAGGCCGACGGCCTGGGCCGCCTTCCAGCGCTCGGGATTGCGTAACAGCGAGAGGATGGCGCGCGAGGTGGCCTGCGGGTCGGCGATGGCCACTACCTCCCCCGCCGAGCCAAGCTGGCGATCCTCCTCCGTGGAGCCTTCGACCAGCTCGCGACACGAGCCGACATCACTGGTCACCACCGGCGTGCCGGCGGCCCAGGCCTCGAGCACCACCAGCGGCTGCGCCTCGCTGATCGACGTCAGCACCATAACGCCCAGCTGCGGTACGACTTCGCGCACCTGGCGGAAGCCGAGAAAACGCACCTTGTCCTGCAGCCCCAGACTGGCCACCAGGCTATGGCACTCGGCCGCGTAATCCGGATCTTCTTCTTCCGGACCCACGATCCAGCCCTCGGCTTCGGGTATGACGCTGACCACACCACGGATGGCGCGGATGAAGGTTTTGACATCCTTGATCGGTACCACCCGGCCAACCAGGCCGGCCACCGGCGGCACGCCTTCTGGCCGGCTGAGCAGCGCCTGATCCCAACTGGCCAGATCGATGCCATTGGGGATGACCCGCGTGCGCTCCTCGGGAGCGCCATCGAGAACCTGACGCCGCCTGTTGCCTTCGTACAGCGCGATGATGGAGTGTGCAGATCGGTAGGTGATCAGCCCGATACGTTCGAAGAAGCGGATCCACAATCTGCGGATGTAGCTGACCTCCGCATCAAGGCCGGTGCTCAGGCGCTCGTCGGGGCTTTCGGCGATCCAGCCCGCCTGCGCCAGATCGATCTTGCGTTCCTTGGTATAGATGCCGTGCTCGCTGAGCAGGTAATAACAGCCCCAACGGCGCTGCAGGACGCTGCCCAACATGCCCGCATACCCAGTAGAGATGGAATGCAGCATGCGCGCGCGCGGTAGCGTTCTGGAAACCTCAGCGAGCATGAACAGCGGCGCCTGCATGGAGCGCAGCGTCCAGAAGTAATTGACGAACGACGGATCAGCGCAATGCTGGGTATAGCCGTCGACGATGGCATCCCAGCTGGCACGACTTTGCAGGAAGGCCTCACGGCCGATGCGCCCGGCAGCCAGGGTATCGACGAATGCATCGCCCTGCTCAGCGCTGGGTTCCTCCGGGTTGTGCAGGAAACGGTGCACATCCAGCATCAGCTCGGCCAGCTCTGCGCTCGCACGGGTACTGGTGGTGGGAATCGAACTCCAGGAGTCTTCGAGGAAATGCTCCTGAATGTGCACCACGTTGTCCGGGATGGCGTAATGGCGCTTGCCGTAGGCCTCCTTCTGACCGCCGATGAACAGCACCGAGAAAGTCAGCTCAGGCAGCCCCAGGATCAGCTGGTTGATCCAGCTCGACACGCCCCCGCGCACATAGGGCCAAGTTCCCTCGAGCAACAGGCAGACATCGACGCTCTGCACGTCGGGAACAGCGGATTTCTCACTCATAACCAGTATCTTGCCAAGGCCGCGAAGGGGGGACGTTGCAACAGCTCGGCCGGCATCGTCGCCAGCATGTCTGGAATTTCCTCATAGCGTTGCCGCAAAAACGCGATCTCGGCCCGATATGGCGCCAACTGCACCGCATCCATCCCGGCCTGCGCCGACTGGTCGAACTGCGCCAACGCCTCATCGAGATTGCCCTGTTCCATGGCGATACGCCCGGCCAGCAAGTGCAGCTCGCCACCCGAGTTGCCTTGCAGCGCCGCCACCACATGGCTCCAAGCCTGCTGCAGCACGTGCTCCAGAACACTGCCCTGAGCCAGGCCGACATAGGCAAGTTCCCAGTACCAACGCGCCAGTTGCCCATGCAGGGCGAACTTGCGATCCGTGCTGGCGCTCTCCATATCTGCCAGAGCGCGTTCGATACGCTGGTTGATTCGGCTTTCACGCTGATCGAGCATCGAGTAGGCCAGCAAACGCACATCGTCAGATGGATCGCGCAGCGCCAGCTTGAGAATCGGGATGGCCTCCTTGCTGCGCATGCGTCGTGTGGCGAAGATCGCCGTCAGGCGCTGGTCGGGATCACGCGCATGACGCAACACGTCCTGAAGGCCGCCATCACTGAACATCAACTCCTGCTTGCGCTCACGCGGTCGAAAAGGCAGCTCGGGAACGGCGGTGGCCTCCCAGGACTGCACCCTGCGCTTGCGCGGCAAGTAGAGGGCCGGAAACAACGCCAGTGCCACGCCGATCATGCCGATCAAGGGGATGAAGAACGAGACGCTGAAAATGAACAGCAGGCTCCAAGGCAAGGGGTAACGATAGCGGCGCGGCAGCAGCAGCCAGATCCCGGCAGCCAGCATCGCGCTACCCAGACCATGCGCGGAGGCATAGAGCAACGCGGCCTGATGAATCGGGAGATCGCTGACCGCACTGGCCCAACTCCCGACTTCAAGCAGCGCAGCGCCGCTAAACAGCCACTTGCTGATCATTCAATGCGCACTCGTTGAAGAGGAAGTGTCTCAATGCATCCCGCTCATCACCGCCCTCGAACAGGAACTGGTGCGTCTGCACACCCAGCGAATCAAGATCTCGGCCCTGGCCAAAGCGTTCTGCGAAAAGCTGCCGGATACGCACCAGGTATCCCTGCGCGCCCTCACCCGAGGTCAGCGGCAGCAGCACCAGCACGAGGCGACTGCCGCGACCGTTGATGACCTTGAGCTGGACATCAAGACCGCGCTGGCTGCCTTCCAGCAGACGCTGAACCTCTTCTCCATTTTCCTCGGAGAGTTCGAACGCATACAGGCTGGCCGGCAGGTCGTGGTCGCGCGCATCGGACAGCGAGCGCTTGAGCAATTGCGAGTAGTGCTGGGCATCGGCATCCGGCAGTTGCAGAGCCTGCGCATCGCTCATCAACAGATCGGCAATGTGCCCGGCGAGAATTGCCAGCAGGCTGAAACTGCGTTCATGGAACATGAAGAACGGCATCTGCTGAATCGCCAGCACGGCCAGAATGCGGTCTTCGGTATCGATCAGCGGCACACAGACCTGCAACGCGGAATGCCGGACGCCTTCGCCACGATCCAGCACCTCGGAGCGCACACTGACCAACTCACCGCGCTGCAGGCACTGGCGCAACAGCACATCGTTGCCGTTCAGTTCGCCCATTTCCCCCAGCGTGGCCAAAGGTCTAGGGTCGACTTGAGCGTTGTCCGTGACCCGATAGAGCCCCGCCACTCGCAACGAGCCGTATTGGGCAAGCAGGGAGATGACCGTATCGGCCAGGGTCTTCAGGGCGTCGCGATCACCAGGCAAGGCACGCAGCTGTTCGCGCAGGCTCAGGAGTGAGCTGCGCAGACTCTGGTCGTTGCCCGCTACGCGTTGCTCCAGGCGATCATGCGAGATACGCAGGATATGGTGGGAACGGGTGAATTCATCGAGCCGCAGCTGGCGATACTCGTTGGCCAGACTGAGCCGCTCGAGGCGGCGTTCCCAGATGTCGCGGAACTCTCCGACCAGCATGCTGCAGAGCAACATGCCGACGATGAAGGACGCCGGGATGTCCAGATAGAGCGCCCACCCCGACAGCCGAAACACGAACAGCGCAGCAATCAGCAATGCGGCGCTGAACAGCCCCTGCAGGAATCCGTAACGAACGCCGAGCAGGATCGGTACGAGAATCATCCAGGGGAACGACGCCACCACGAGCAGGGGGTCGTCCGGCGATAGCCAGTAGCCGAAACCTAGGGCGAGGAGGCTCAGCAGACAGGTTTCCCACCAGGAAACACGGCCACTGGCCCTCGGCGCAAGAATGAAATCCTTGTGGGCAGACTGCATCGTCATTACTCGAAGTCGAGGTTACCGACCAGCTCACGCAGCACCTTCTGCGCCGCCCCCGCCAGACTCTCGCGCGACCAACCCGCACGGGCGCCGCTCGAGCTCCAGACCACGCGGCCGGTCGCCGGCTCCAGCACCTGCAGGCTGACGCCCACAGCGGGTTCGCCATCGAGGCCATTCTTGTACTGCCACTCCTCGACGCTACCGGTGATCACGTAAGCCAGACGCTGTTGGCGCGCCCAGTCGAGAGCCTGGATCTGGCGCTCACGATCGTCCTGCAACAACAGGTCCTGACGCGGCGCCTGGGGATACATGAGCGGACGCACGCCCTCTTCCGCCAGGATGCTGATCAGGATCTGCTCGGCGCGCTCACCGGCCTGCGGAGTCTGGGCGTAGTTGATCAGTGGCGCGACGCCCCAGGAGGCGTTGCGCGGCAGCGTCTGGCCACTTTCGCGGGTGAAGCTCGAGCACCCGGTCGCGAGTGCTGCAATGACCACCAGGGTCAGGCAACGGATGATTTGCATCGTCATTCCTCCTTTGAGAATCCTTGCTTAGCGCCCAAAGCGGGTGCTGTAGGTAATACCCATGGACCCGCCGGCATCACCCTCTCCACCACGGGGAGCGGATTGATAGCCGAGGGTCACAGCCAACTCGTCATCACCGAACAACTCGACGCCAACGCCCAGGTTGATGCCGTAGTTGAACTGCTTTTCCGTCCACTGCCAGCCGGCAATGGTGTCGACCATCCAGGTGAACTGTGGACGGGTTCGATTCAGTGCGCCGGGGAAGCCTCGGCGCCAGGTGCTGGCGACGTACACCTGGCCGTAACGATCCTGCATGAGCTCCTCGCCCAGGATCGTCGCCCCCGGCGTGGTATCGAAGGGTATGTAGGCACCTCCGTTCGCGCTCAGAAGCTCACTGGGAACCTCGCTCTCGACACTGTTCTTCTGGTAATCGAGGCCGGTACGCAGGAGCCAGGAAGGATCGTCGAAGAACAGCATGTGCCCCCACTCGACGGATACGCCATTGCCAGTGCCGAGCGCATCGCCGCTTCTCGAGCTGTAGCGGCTGTGCGTGATCGACCAGCTCAGCTGGTCACGCGCGGAAAAGCCGTGCTGACCTCTCAGGCCCAGGCCGTCACGCATACCCAGGGCGCGCAACAGCCCGGTGTCATCGGCCTGCCGGTGCCAATCCACGGCGATGCCCAGTTCGTCGCGCGAGCTCAGACGCCAGGTCCGCTCGACGCCCAGGCCATGGCGATCATCGTCATCGCGCAGACTGCTGTCGAGGTACAGGCTGAGGTCGCCATCGGACAGCTCTCGACGGGTATGCAGCTTGAGATTGCGCTCGTTGCCCATCACCGCGCTGTCCAGGTTGGCGCTGTCATAGCGCATCTGGTCGAGTTGCAGATCGGCATACCAGTCGTCGCCCAGATTGCGCGCGACGCGCAAGCGAGGCCCGGAGATATCCAGGTCGCCGAAGTCCATCTTGTGCCAACCCAGCTGGATACCCTGCGGTGAGCGTTCCAGCATGCCGGTAGCCTGATAGAGCAGTTGCTGGCGAATGGACACCGGCTGCTCGTCACCCTGGGCGCTGAGCGCAGTGGCCAATGCCTCGCCGTCATGCCCCAGGCGAGCGAGAACCTCGACCTGATGTGCTACGTCCAGGCCACCGCGCTGCAGAAGACGCTGCATCTGTTCACGGTTATCGCTGCGTAGCGCCTGCTGAATCTGATCGTAATTGCCAGGTTCAAGGCCGCGTGCAGCCCCCCAAGCCAGCCAGTCGTCCTTGAGCGCCGCCTGGTTGCCCGCGTCCAGCCGCTCGAGGAAATGTTCGAACCAGAGTTGCAGCGTCGCCTGCTCGCCGTTCCACAACTGCCTGGCCTGCGCCAGCGAAACCAGCGAGCCCTGGCTACCCGCGAGCAGGCGCAGGTACATGGCATAACCTTCCGGCGTCGCGATGATGCGCGTGCGGTCCATATCCTTGAGCAATTGACGACGCAGGCGCCAGGCCAGGTCGGCATAACCCGCAGCCTCGGCAGCATCGGCGTAAGCAGCCAGCGCCAGACGATCTGATGGATTTGACTTGAGGTGCTGGCGGAACCAGAGCAAGGCCTCGCCTGTGTTGTTGAGCATCATGTGACCGGTCGCATAGGGCAGCCACAAACGACTGTCAGCCACAGCCCGTGAGCGCCATTGCGGCAGCAGCGCAGCGAGGACATCGCGCTGGGCATTGTCGATGTAGAACCAGAGCATGCGCTGACGCACCAGGTTGTCTTCCGGGAACTGGGCCAGGGCCTGCTTGTAGAACGCGCTGGCCTGCTCGTATTGCCCGTCCTGGGCGGCGAGCGCGGCACGGGCGAGCCAGTACTGCGAACTGCCACGGCCCGCTGGCGACTGCTCTGCCTCAGCCAGCAGCGCTCTGAGCATATCCCAGTCACGCAAGGTCTCGGCCAGTTGCAATGCCACGGTCAACCGCGCCACTCTGCCGGTACGCCGCCAACTTTCGACGAGGACCTGCAGAGCGCGACGCGGCTCTTTGTCCCAGTAGATGCGTATCAGGCGATCTTCATCATCCCGGCCCAACGGCACGTCGAGGCTGACCAGCCGCTCGTAGGCCGCGCGAACGTCGGCATTCCGCTCGAGTTTCCAGGCAAGGTCAGCGCGCAACTGCCAGTATTCGGGATCATCCACCTTGCTCGCATCCACGTCGGTCAGTACCGCCCAGGCCTGATCCGCCTGAAAGAGGTTCCAATGCACCTTGGCCCAGCGGATACGATCTTCGGTGGTCAGGCTCGTGCGCTCAGCCATGCTGGCCCAGAGCTCAGCCTCCTTGTCGAGCTGCTGGGTGTTCTCCAGCAGCATGCGCAGGCGCTTGCGAGCAAACAGATGATTGGGGTAGCGCTGCAGATAAGCCCGTAGCCAGGACTCCGCATCTTCAGGAGTACCACGGACCTCATGGCTGTATACCAGCGTGTCCACCTCCTGATCCGTCATCTGCCGCTGACGGTCGATGGCCGAGAGCGTACTGACCACCTGATCGAAATCGAACAGCTGCAATGCGTAGCGCCAGACGCGCTCACGCATTGCCGGGTCTTCCTGATGAGCGAGCATCTGTACCCAGTAGTTCAATGCCTGCTGGGTATGCCCGGTCCATTCTGCCAGGCGTGCCAGTTCAGCCATCAACTCGAAATCATCGGGAGCCTGCGCCAGCAGTTGCGGCCCGAGCTGCCAGGCACGCTCGATGGCACCGGATGCCAGACTGAGGCGGAAATCGGCATTGAGTGCCCGATGATCATCGGACTTCAGGCTCAACCAGTGCTGAACGAAGGTCTCGGCAAGATCGAAGCGCTGCGCCGCCTGTGCGGCGTCCACACCTTCGGCAAGCCAATCCAGCGATTGCTGCTCGGCATTCAACTCACCAAGATGCTGTGCCAGCAGCTCCGCGGCCTGCGCGGAGTGGTTTGCAGCGCGCAAGGCATTGAATGCCTCACGCAGGTGCTCGACACGCTTTTGCGCATCCGGCTCCGCCGCGGCCAACTGCAGGTAGATTTGCGCAGCGCCACTTTGGTCATTGTTCGCCAGGCTCCACAAAGCGGCTTCGCCCAGCCAGTGAGTGCGTCGCGCGGCATCACGCTCGGCGAGCGCCTTGTAGGATGTCACGGCCACATCCAGGCCACCGATCTCCAGCGCGTAACGCGCCGTGCGCTCCAGCATGGAGTTATCCAGGTCAGCGATGTTCAGCGCCCGCAACTCCTCGATCAGCTGCGCACGCTGCGCCTCGCTGATACCGTTCGGATCGGCCTGAGCCCTGAGGATATCCAGCATCACCACATAGAACGGGGTAATGGCCAAAAGGCGGCCTTGCAGCTGTTCGAGGTACTCGCGGGCACGCTTGAAGTCACCGACCTGAATCAACTGATCGATCAGTCTCAGCCGCAGCTGGTCATCCTCGGGGTGTGCCTTGATCAGCAGTTCGGTATAGCTGATGGCCACAGCGTCAGGCGCCGTATCTGCGGCCGGAAGGAATACATCCTCGCTCTTGTAGGACAGGGCCAGCAACGCAATCACGAAGAGCGCGACAAGCACGATCATCCATGGGTTGAGCAGGCGCGTTTGGCGCTCACGTTTACTGGTTGCAGATAAGCTTTCCATCTCTCACCCGCTTCATTGGCAACTCGAAGTGCCAGATACCCTTGTCAGCCTTCGCCTGAAAGCGACTGCCCCCCACCTGTACCTGACACGCCCTGGCCGAGCGAACGCTGAACGTCAGCGGAAATTCCCCCTCGAAGGAAAACGTGACGTTTCTGTCATCGTTGTAACGCCAGGCAGTCAGCGGGATGTTGGCCTCTTCCAGAGACGGACGCGGATCACGCGTTTCGCGCAGCGCCAGCACCGCCTGAGGCCCGCTGAGGTGCACGTAACGTCCCTGCGGCAGATCTCGCACGCCCGCAACCCCCTCGGAGCGCGACAGATCGGGCCAGCCCAGAGCCGGGTCCAGACGCAGCGTACGCATGCCCACCAGCCCCCTGACCAACCACGCGCCATCGCTGCGCTTGGCCAGGCTCGCTCGGTAGAGGCCTTCTACGCGCTGGATGTAATCGCTCATCCACAGCGACAGCGGCTGGCTGTCGACCATGGCCTGATAGGTCTGCTTCATCACCCGAATGGAGGCCTGCTTGGTACCCGAGTAGAAGTGGTAATACAGGTGAAAGCCACGCAGGCGGCGCGGGCTGTCGGTCAGCGCGAAGGTTTCCTGCACACCACGGAAGCCGTAGTAGGGCCCCGTCCATAGATTCGTATAGACGTTCTCGTTGATCACCGGCGCGTAGAAGTGCAGGCCTCCGGGGGTCGGACGAATCAATGGATAGAGGCCGGTCAGCGAAGGGTAGGCATTGGTCAGAACCGTGTTGCCGCCGTTGACGTTGGGCAGACCGCTGTCATAGGCCAGCTTGAGCGTCTCGGCACTGGGCATGGCATCACCCGACCAGAAGATCATCTTCACCGGCTTCTCAGGCGTGGTCAGGCGCTGGTTGATGTAGTCGCGTGCGCCCACGACCTCGCGCTGCATGTCCAGCGTCTTGTAGCCTGGAATGGCCATCATGTAGCCGTACTGCGCCTCGAAGTCCTCACGTTGCGACGACTTCTCCGGCTGCCAGAAGAACGGGTGACTGAAGGTGTGGCTGGCGACTTCGACCTTTGGGTCGGCAAAGATCTTGCGGGCGATCGGCTCCAGCTCGCGAGCCAGGTGCGGATACATGCCCTTGGGGCCGACCTCGCCTTCGATCACCGACACCGAAGTCAGCAACGGATAGGGGGTGATGAAATCATCCAGTACCTGGATACCGGAGTAAGGCGTACCAGTTACCTCGGCGCGGGAAACGAAACCATCGCCATCGAGGTGCACGGTGGCGATCCGTCGGCCGTTTTCCGTCGTCGTGTCAGGTCTGGGGATGGGAGGCAAGGCGAAGGCGCGCTGGAGGAAAGCGAAGGGGTCGACGATCCAGCGACGGTGATCCAGCCCCTCTTCGAATACATAGGGCGTCAGCACGTATCCGCCCCAACTGCCCGTAGCGACAGGGACATAGCGCCTTTCACCACTACGCAGAGCCACAGCGGCCTGGGTCACGTCAGGATTGGTAACCGTCAGCGCGGGCAGCTCCCGGGTACGCAAGCGCATGGGTGCCTCGAACCCACCGACCAGCGCCGCATCATGCGATTCCAGCACGGCGTCATCGGCAATCGGCTGCGACAGGGTGCGAATACCAAGACGGCTGAGCAGGCTGTCGTTGTCCAGCGGCAGACCGGAAAAGAAAGCCAGCGGTACCTGTTCATCGAGCCGCTTGTTCAGCCAATCCTCGAAGATGTCGCGCTTCTCCGGGGCACCACTGGTCATCCAGACCATGACGCCGGCATACAGTCCCTTGAGCGAACGTTGCGGCAGCGACGCGTCGGCAGGCCAGTAGTCGACACGATATCCCAGGTACTCGAGCAGCCCGCCAAGATAGATATGGCCCGGGTTGTCCTCGAGCTCACCTTCCCGAGGGTCATAGACCAGACCGAGACGCCGTGGCTGGACCTCGATGGAGCTCACCCCCAACGCATTCAATTCAGGCGACGTGATGTAGGGAATGAAGCCCTCACGAACCAGGCGAGCGGCAAGCTCGCGTGACTCCTTACGCTGCTCTGGCGGCAGGTATTCGATCGCCACGACCGGAATGCCTTTTGACCGTGCGTCATCGAGGTGCGGCAGCAACCAGTCGCGATCACGCTGCGGCACCTGGCGATAACCGCTCCCTGCAGCGTCCCATCCTGCATACAGGGACTCTACGGCCACGGCAGAAGCGACGCCCGGCAGCTCGGGTAGAACATCGAAGCCGCGATTGAAGAACAACTTGAGTTCGGGCTCGCGGCGATGCATCTGCTGCAGAAGACTTTTCAGAGCCAGGCGCTGCGGCTCCTGAAAGTCTTTGGGTTGGAGATGGAAGCTGTCCAGCGTATCGAGAAAAACGCCGTCGTAACCTTGCCCTTTCAGAGCACTGGCTCGGCCAAGGAGATAGTCGCGCCAGGCGGATGCATCGAGATCCATGACCTGACTGTTCCAGGCACTGTTTCTGATGCTGCTGGCAGCGTCCTTCAAGCCGGCCGCGGTAAGATCACCATGGTATTCACCGACCGACAGGTAAGCGAACACCGTGCGGCCCTGGGCCTTGAGATAAGCGAGGTCGGAAGCGGAGACATGTCCGGGTTCAACAACCACCCACTCGAACTGCGAAAGCTCGGGGAGCGGCGGCTCATCGGCGTACCAGAAAGCTACGCTGGAGGGCTGGGCAAGTGCTGTACTAGCGAAAAACGCAACGGCCAGGCTGAAAAGCCCGGCTATTCCATTTGAGAATTTCAACTGATCAACCCACTGAACTGAAAAGCGCTTGCACGCCTACTTCTCTCAGAAACCTCTGGCGAGGCGTCCCCCCGTCACTTGCTGAAACTCTAGTCGACCCCTGGACTTTGAGCACAATCGTGACGCTTATATGTATCGGCATTGAATCAGCACGACCAATAAACTGTCAATTTTCCGATATGCAGCTCAGACAGGCGGCATTTGCACCCAGGAAAAGTCAATTAAATGACTAAAACGGAGCAATATGCGCGCCGGAATAATAGCTTTTTGGCATCACGCCAAGCAACCTTGCGCCAGAGACTCGACAATCCTCGCCTCGCCATTGCAACGCAGAGGTGAAACTCACTCCCTCAGCACTGCCGGACTCTCACACCGGCGCACTGGCCTGCATGGAGGCGCGCTGGGCGAAGGTCTGCTGGAAGGCGGCCAGGCCAGGATGAGCGGCGCGCCAATCGAGATCGGAGAAGCGGAAGTCCAGGTAGCCCAGCGCGCAGGCGACGCCGATCTGCCCCAGGTCGAGCGGGCCCTGTAGTCGTTCGACTTGGCGTTCCAGCTCCGCCAAAGCCCGCTGGATCTTACCCAGCTGCCCCTCCAGCCAGGCCGGCCATTGCAGCTCGGCCGGTCGTGCGGCGCGCTCGTATCGCGCCAACAGCGCAGCATCCATCAGGCCATCGGCCAACGCGGCCAGGCGCAGCACCTGCCAGCGCGCGGCACCGTCCGGTAGCAGCTTCGTACCTTGATGCAGGGTGTCGAGGTATTCGCAGATCACCCGGCTGTCATACAGCGCCTCACCGTCGTCGCTCAGCAGTACCGGAATCTTGCCCAGCGGGTTGAGGGAATTGACCCGCTCGTTGAGCGTAGTCGGCAGCACCGCGGTGTCGAGCAGTTCGATTCGGTCCAGCAGGCCGGTTTCCGCAGCCAGCACGCGAACCTTGCGGGCGAAGGGTGAGGCAGCGGCGTAGATCAGTTGCATGTGCATATTCCTATGTTGTGAGGGGCGGGTGCAGGCCTTAGGCTCCATACGAAAAGTGCCTACGCTCGGTGATGCTGCGTTGAAATCGCTCTCAGAATGCTCATTTACAACGCGTAAACTCCGCTTCTTCGGGCGCCTTCGCCTTGCCTGACCTTCGCTCGACGACTTTTCGTACAGAGCCTAGGCTGTGCGTCACTTCAACCCGCGTGAATATCCCATGGTCATCGAGAAAAAGATCAATACGGCGTCCGTGAACCTGAAATCGCTCGACCCACTGGACCATAGCCTCGAGCTGCTGCACTTCGGTTTCCGCGGTCTGACGGTGGAGGCCGACCGTTTTCTCGAGGCACGCGGGCTGTCCCGCGTGCACCACCGTATTCTGTATGTGATCGCCCGCGTCGATGCAATCAGCGTCGGTGAACTGGCCATCACCCTCGGTGTCAGCAACCAGGCGCTGCATCGCCCGCTGTCGCACCTGTTCGAGCAGGCGCTGGTGCAGTACACCCGCGAACCGGGCCGGCATCGCTTCAAGCTGCTGGCACTGAGCGAGGCAGGCTCGGCGCTGGAAGCCGAAGCCACCGAGCTGGAGCGGCGCACCCTGCGTGACGCCTTCGCCACCACCGACGCCGACGGTCAGGACGCCTGGCGCCGGGTGATGTTGGCGCTGGCCGAACAGCTCAACTGAGTACGCTCAAGTGATGCGCTCGCGCACCACGATGCACTTGGTCAGCGGCTGAATCAGCGCCTGCGGCGCATCCTCCCAGCCCACCATCTGCGGGTTGACCAGCAGCGGATCGCAACAGCCGCTGTGCACCAGATCCAACACCTTGGGAATATGCTGCTGCACGCTGCAGGCACCGACCGAAAAGGTGACGTCGCGCAGGTACATGTCGAACAACGGAATCTTCGGATCGTCGAAGATGATGCCGATACACGAGCAATGTCCGCCAGGCGCCAGCGCCAGCAGCCCACGGCGCAGCGCCTGATGATCGCGCGTGGCGGAGATCACCAGGTCATAGCTGCGGTCGAGATCACGCCCCGCCAGGTCGACACCGGCGCCACTGCGCGCGGCAAGCTGCTGACGCAGCGGGTGATCGTCGAGGTAATCCACGCTGCCCGCACCGGCCGCCCGCGCCATCTGCACCGCCAGCACGCCGAGGCTTTCCGTACCACCGACCACCAGCACACGGGCTTCCTGGCGTGTGGTCAGCGGCCGGCTGGCGGCTACCCAGGCATCGGTAAGGTTGTCACTGGCGCTGGACACGGCCACGGGATCGAGTCCCGCCGGCAATGGCACCAGCATGGCGTCGGCGAACGGCACCAGCACCATTTCCGAGAACAATCCACCCCAATGCCCGCCTGCCGGCACGCCATAGGCGGCCATGCGCGGTACCACCGTGCAGGCACTAGAACGCCCGACCAGGCATTGGGCACAGCTGCCGCAGGCGATCTTCCAGGGCACCGAAACCAGATCGCCACGGCGCAGGTTGCGCACCGCTGAGCCCACTTCCAGCACCTCGGCCACGCATTCGTGGCCCAGCGCGAAGGGCGGCTTGAACGGCGTGGTACCGGCGATCAGGCGTCTATCCAGATCACAGGAAGCCGAGGCGATCGGCCTGACCAACGCACTGTCCGGGGTGGTGAGTTGCAGATCAGGTGCCTCGACCCAGGTCAGTTGACCAGGGCCCTGAACGATGAGCTCCTTCATGCCTTGGCCACTCCGATGACGAAGGTGGTGGTGGCCTTGGCGCACAGCTTGCCCTGTGCATCGAGGATGTGCGCGTCGCAGATCGCCAGGCTACGCGTGCGCTCGACCACCCAGCCGCGCACCTGATAGACCTCGCCGGGGCGCAGCGGACGCACGTACTTGACGTTGAGATCCACCGTCGAGTGCGGCACGTCCGCCTCTAGGGTGGAGAACAGCGCCAGCGCCGCGGCGCCGTCCAGGCAGGTGGCGGCGAAACCACCATGCACGGCGCCGGCCGGATTGAGATGACGCTGATCCGGAAGCCCCTCCAGGGTGATGCTGCCCGCCTCCACCTGCACCGCATGGATACCCATGGTCTCGCCGATTGAGGGCGCCGGCAGTTCGCCGCGAATCAATGCTTGCAGGGCTTTCAGGCCGGAGGTCGCGGGCAGCGAAGCGAAATCGTTCATGGCGGTACTCCTCGAACAGGGACGGAGCTCGGCGCAGGCATTGCCTGTATCGATGCAGGATTGTTCGTACGGTAGCCCCTGCCCACCAACCACATCAACACTATTGAAATGACAAACAAGGGGGCATTCCAGACATCGCCGCCTGCAACCAAAGTCGCACCGAGCGATCACCGCTGACCGGCGTGGATGCGGCACAATCAGCCTATCGCTGGATAAGGACAGGCCCATGCTGATTGATGAAGAACTGACCCTGAAAAAGCTGGAGGTCTTTCTCGCCTTCATGCGCAGTGGCAACCTGGCGCGTGCCGCCAACGAGTTGCAGACCAGCAACGTCAGCGTGCACCGCGCCATCCATTCGCTGGAAAGCGCGCTGCGCTGCCCGCTGTTCAAGCACGAGGGACGCAACCTGATCCCCCTGGAGAGCGCCTATGTGCTGGAGGAGAAGGCCCAGAAGCTGATCCAGGATGCCCAGGAGATGGTGCGCCTGACCCGCGAGGCGGCGGGCTTCGGCGCCGAGCGCTTCAAGCTCGGGGCGCTCTACTCGCTGACGGTGAAGACCGTGCCGCAACTGATCATGGGCCTGAAGCTGCGCCGCAGCGAACTGAACATCGACCTGGTGCTCGGTTCCAACGTCGACCTGCTGTACAAGCTGAAGAACATGGAGCTGGACGCCATCCTCATTGCCCTCGACGACAGTGTCAGCGACCCGGATTGCGAGCAGCTGGCGCTGTTCTCCGACGACATTTTCCTCGCCGCACCGAACGACTCGCCCTTCGCCGATCACGCCGAGGTGGACCTGGCCGATCTGCGCGATTCGACCTTCATCACCCTGACCCAGGGCTACGCCACCTTCCGTGACGGCGAGCGGGTGTTCAAGCAGGCCGGCTTCGAGCCCAAGGTGGCGATGCAGGTGAAAGACATCTTCACCCTGCTCAGCATGGTCAGTTCCGGCGTCGGTTATGCCCTGCTACCGGGGCGCGTGGCGGCAGTATACGAGAACCGGGTAAAGCTGATCCCGCTGCAGGCCAAGTACCACCTGCAGCAGCATATCGGCGTGGTCTTTCTCAAGGCCAAGGAACGCGACCCGAACCTGCTGGCGCTGCTCGCCGAATGCCGGATGTATAGCCGGCAATCTTAGGAGCCGAGAATGAACTTACCCGCAGGCGTGGCACGGCTGTAGGAGCCGGCTTGCCGGCGATCAGGGCAAGAGTATCGCCCGCAAGCGGGCTCCTACATGATCGCGGGGGTATAGAAAAAGCCCGCCACAAGGGCGGGCAAAGGTCAGCCCAGAAGGCCTCGCATCAGAAAGTAGAGCAACGATGGGCCGAGCAGGCAGCCCAGGGCAGTGTAGAACGCCGCGGTCAGACAGCCATAGGGCACCAGCTTCGGATCGGTCGCCGCCAAGCCGCCGGCCACGCCGCTGGAGGTGCCCATCAGACCGCCGAAGATCACCGCGCTGCGCGGATTGTTCAGGCCGATATAGGGCGCGATGAAGGGCGTCGCCACCATCACCAGAATCGCCTTGATCAGGCCGGCGGCAATCGATAGGGCCATCACGTCGGAGCTGGCGCCGATGGCTGCACCGGTGACCGGGCCAACGATGTAAGTCACCGCGCCGGTGCCGATGGTGGTCAGGCTGACCACATCGGTGTAACCAAAGGCCATGGCTACCCCGACACCCGCCACGAAGGAGGCGAAGACGCCGACGAACAGCGCCAGCACCCCGGCGAAACCGGCACGCTTGAGCTCCTCCACACTGACACCGAAGCCAGTGGCGACGATGGCGAAGTCACGCAACATGGCACCACCGAGCAGGCCGATGCCGGCGAACAGCGGAATATCCACCAGGCCTTTCTGCCCGCCGGTGTAGGCGCCACCGATATAGGACAGCAGCAGGCCAAGCAGGATGGCGATGGCCGAGCCGTGCAGGCGGCCCTTGGTGAACTTGTCGGAAATCCAGTACGACACCCACATGGTGATGCCGATGATGGCGAAGCCGCTGAGCAGGCCGTAGCCGGTAATGACCTTCATCAAAGATTCGTACATGGCAGTCACCGTGGCGCTTTGTTCAGGGAGGGGGCTACGTCGGTTTCAGGCTTCTTTTGCCCGATGCGGCTCAGTGCGGGGACCAGCGCAAAACCGATGGCGACGGCAGCGGTGCCAGCGAGAATCGCCATCGGGCCACCTTTGAGGGCACCGTAGACGTTCTGCTGGGCGGCCATGGCGACCACGATGGGGATGTAGATGGCGCTCCAGAACTCCACGCCCTGTTCCGACTTGCCGGTTAACAGGCCTCGCTTGCTCAGGTAACTGCCGAGGAAGATCAGCAGAATCATGGCGATACCGACACCGCCAACGTTGGCGGGCACGCCGATGAGTTTGCCCAGCAGTTCACCGATAAAGATGCCTGCCAGGGTGCAGAACGCCAGGAAGGCGACACCGTAGATGATCATTGTTGTTGTCCTCGTCTTACGTATCGAAGTTGTTGTTTTTGTGCTTCGGTAAACGCTACGGCTCAGCGGTCGCGGCTTACCTCCTGACGCAACATGGCGTCGAGTGTATCCAGACGTGCGCCCTCGAAGGCGATTGCCTGGCCGGCGTCGAAGACACGCCGGGCAAGCCCGGTCAGCACGCCGCCGGGTGGCAGTTCCAGATGCAGGCGCACGCCGCGTTCATAGGCGGTGACGAGCGTGGCCTGCCAGTCGACGACGCGGCTCATGTTGTAAGCCAGGTCATCGCGCAAGGTTTCGGCATCACGGATCAGGCGCGCCGAGCTGCTGCTCAGGTAGCGCACCTGCGGGGTACGCAGTTCGACGCCCGCGAAAGCCCCGGCCAGCACGCGCGCCGGGCCGTCGAGCAGCGCGCAGTGCGACGGCACGCTCATGGCCAGGCGCTTGGCCATACCGGCGCCAAGGGTGCGAGCGCGCTCGGCCACGGCGGCCATGGCGGCATCGCTGCCAGCGATCACCAGCTGGGTTTCGGCGTTGATATTGCCCAGGTACACCGGGCCTTCGGCTTCGGCCAGCAGGCGTTCGACGCCGGCCTGGTCGAGGCCGAGGATGGCGGTCATACCGTAGCCGGACGGATAGGCGCGCTGCATCAGTTCGCCACGCAGGGCGACCAGGCGTACGGCATCGGCAAACTCCAGCGCGCCGGCCACCACGGCAGCGGCATAGGCGCCGATGGAAAGCCCGGCGACATAGTCCGGGTGATGGCCGCGTTCGCTGAGCAGGCGTGCGGTGGCGACGCCGGCGATCAGCAGGCAAAGCTGCACGGCACGGGTGTTTTGCAGCGCTTCTGCCGAATCCAGCAGGCGTACGTCCTCGTCCAACGCAGCGCTGGCTTGCTCGATACAGGCCTGCACCACTAGCGCATCGGGCAAGGCCTGGAGCATGCCGGGCTGCTGCGCGCCCTGGCCGGGGAAGGCCCAGAGCGTGCTCACGCCGCCACCTGCTGCAAGTGCCAGGGGTCGCTGACCAGCAGCGGGCCGTTCTGGGTTTTCAGCAACACGCGTGGCGCCTCGCTGGCCCATTCGCGCAGCGCCACGGCGCCGTAAGGAGTTTCCAGTTGCAGGTCGATACGCCCCGGCGCCTCGTCCAGCACGGCACACAGTGCACGCGCCCAGTCGCGGGGCAACTGATGAGGGGTTCGTAACGACAGGTCGAGATCGCTGTCCGGGTGTGCGGCGTTGATGCCGCTGGCCAGTTCGAAGCCCAGGCTACCGGTGACGCCCCAGGCCAGGCCCAGAGCATCGAGACGCGGTGCCAGTTGGCTCATCGCGCGCAACGCCGGCCACTGCGGCTGAGCGTGATTGCGCCAGCGCCCGGCCCTGGCCACCGCCTGCGGGCTGACCAGACGGCTGATCTCGCTCACACGCATCCAGGTGGCATGCCGCTGTTCACGCGCGGTGCCACGAATACCCACCGCGACCCAGCCGGATTCAGCCGGCGCACGCCGCACCACCACCGGCACATGCCCGCCCAGGGCGGCACGAGCCCAGGCCGGCGCCTCCTGCGGCAGGTGCTCAGGGCGCAGGCCCCAGAGCAGATCATGTGGACGGGGTGTCAGGTGCATCGATGCGTTCTCCGTAGGGCGGGTGCAACCCGCCATTTCACGTCACTCAGGGTCGGCGGGTTTCACCCGCCCTACGCTCACCACTGCGCGCGCAAGGCCTCGCGCACCTGACTGGAAGCCGCGCGGTTGGCGGCGCCCAGGCGGTTGCGCAGGTCGCGCGGGCTGCCGGCGATGTCGGCCAGAGCGCGGCTCAGGGCGTCCTGCACGCGGGCCAGATCAGCACGGGTCGGCTGCGTCACCTGCTCGACATCGAGCACATCCGCCAGCAGACCGAGCGAGGCGTAGTTGTCCAGGTCATAGGCCATCGGCGGCACGCTGGCGGCCAGCGCCTCCAGCTCGTCGACGCTGCGCAGGGTGATACGCGCGGCGGCGGCCTTGCCCATGGCGTGCACCATCACCCCGGCATCGCGCAGAGCGATCAGGCGGTTGGCCTGGTAGCCGTGGGCAAGGAAGGCGCCGGACATGGCCTTGCCGACCAGCAGACCGATCACCGCATGGCCGGCCAGGCGGGCTCGGGCATAGGCGTCCACCGCGCCGGCCAGCGCCTGATGGATGCCATAGGCTTCCTCGCGGCGTCCGTAGGCCTGGCTCGGCACGTCGACGATGGCGATCAGTGCGCGCTTGTGCGGGTTATCGCGATCCGCCTCGATGACTTCATCCACGGCCTGGGCCAGGCCCCAGCCTTCGAGCAGGCCGACCTCGCCGTTGCGGGCGCGGGGGAATGGATTGTTGGCATCGGCGATCAGCGCCAGATAGCGCACCGCCTGGCCAGCCAATTCACCATCGGCCACGCGCAGCGAAGCAGGCAAACCTGGTTGCGGCTGGGCATCGCCGGCCAGCGCCTGGAACCAGTGCAGGCCACGTTGTTCCTGTGCAGTTGTCATGTTCATGCTCCCTGGTAGGCGCTGCGCACGGCAGCGGCATCGGCCTGGACGGCGGTGTCGACAGCGCGCAGGCGCTGCAGGAACCAGGCGTGGTGACGGCTGCGTTCCAACGCGGGTTTACCCTTGGCGAACAGGCCATGCAGCTCGCTGCGAATGGCCTCGACATCATCGGCTACATAGCCATCCACCAGACCGCTGGCGTGGCGCTGCTCGCCGCCGGTCAGGCTCCAGATAAAGGGACGGTCGCGCGAGTCGTACTCGTCCAGCCCGGCTTCCTGTTCGATCACCTGCGGGCCGTTGAGGCCCAGACGCGCCTCGCGGGTCACCAGCAGGTAGCTGCACAGCCCGGCGGCGATGGACATGCCGCCGAAGCAACCGACCGGGCCGGCGACCAGGCCGATCACCGGCTGGTACTGGCGCAGGTCGACGATGGCAGCCTGAATCTCGGCGATGGCCGCCAGACCCAGGTTGGCCTCCTGTAGACGCACGCCGCCGGTTTCCAGCAGCAGCACGGCGCGGGTCGGCGTGCCATTGCGGTTGTCTTCGGCGGCCAGCTCCAGGGCGCCGGCGATCTTCGCCCCGCCCACTTCGCCGAGGCTGCCGCCCTGGAAGGCACCTTCGATGGCGACGATGACCGCTGGCTGGCCGTCGATCAGCCCCTTGGCCACCACCACGCCGTCATCGGCCTGCGGCACGATGCCCTGCTTGGGCAACCAGGGCGACATCAGCCGGGCAAAGGGGTCGAGCAGCTCGCGGAAAGTGCCGGCATCGAGCAGGGCGCGAGCGCGCTGACGGGCACCCAATTCGGTAAAGCTGCGCTGGGCGAGCAGGCGCGCAATATTCTGATCAGCCATGGTTCAGTTCCTCCAGGCCCTGTTCCAGGCGCAGGCGGACCACGCCCGGCGTGGCGCCGAAATCATGAATGGCGATATTCAGCGCGGGCAGCTGCTGCTCGCGGAACATGCGTTCGAACAAGAGTTGCCAGCGCGGCGCGCTGCCGTTCACCGAGGTCACCACTTCGATGGCCAGGGTGCCGGCCTGGCCGGGTTCGAGCAGCACTTCCAGGTCGCCGGAGCCGACGCAACCCACCAGCGCGCGACCCTGGGCCGGTTGCCCGGCGGGGAATTGAAAAGACAGGGTTTCCATTTCACAGACTCCCAAGCTGCGCCGGCAGGTCATGCTGCAGGCGGTCGAGGAACAGGGTGGCGGCGAGCAGATCGGCAGCGCCGCCAGGCGAGGCGCGTAGGCGCAGCATGTCGCGTTCGAGGTCGCGCAAATGGCGACGGCCGTCGAGGCTGGCGCAGCCGCCGGCAGCGAGCACCGCGCGAGCACCGCTCTGCATGCAAGTCAGTCCGGCCATACCGGCGCGGTAGAGCACGCAGGTGTCGGCCAACTGGGTCATGATCGCCAGCAGCGCATCGAGGCGAGCGTTCTGCTCCCCTGCCCCGGCGGCGCGGCTGCGCGCCAGTTGCGGCAGCGCCTGCTGGATCACCGCAGGAAAGCCAAGCTGCGCTTCCTCACGCGCCCCATGCACACCGTACAGACGGCAAACCTGCGCGCCATGGCTGTCGCCAGTCATCGGGGCGGCGCGGTCGTTGAGCAAGGCCAGGCGTGCAGCACGCAGGGCGACCTGCGCCGGAGCCAACTCGCTGGCATCCAGCGCCGCTGCGGTGCTGAGCAAACCCAGCGCCCAGATCGCGCCACGGTGAGTGTTGACGCCACCGGTGACGCGCAGCATCTCCACCTCACCTTCGCGGCCAATGCGGCCGACCGCTTCACGCAGATGCAGGTCGATCACGCCGCGTTGCTGCGCGGCCTCGGCCATGGCCTTGAAGCTTGGCCATAGGGCCAGCGCCGAGGCGTGCATCAGGCCCAGGTGCAGGTCCGTGTGTGCGCCGCTGCCTCGACGGTCGACCAGCCCCGGCTTGGGCGACAGGTCGGCCTCGTCGATCAGCGCGTCCACCGTCAGATCGGCCAGCCAGTCGCTCAGCGAAAGCTGGGGCTGAATTGCAGTGAGTGCATTCATCACCAGCTCCTGAATTTGGCAGGCGGGTTGTACAGGCCGCCCGACCACTCGACCAGCTCGGCGATACTCTTGGCTGCGAGCAGTTCGCGGCTGGCATCGGTGCGGCGAATGCCGAGGTCTTCGGGCAGGGCGATCAGCCCTTCACGGCGCATGCGCGCAGTGTCTTTCGGGTCGTGGCGCAGGCCGATGGAAGTGACGCCGGCCACCGCGGCGATCATCGCCTGACGCTCTTCCAGGGTGCGCGCCTTGTACAGGTAGGCGATGCCTTCCTCGGTGAGCAGGTGGGTGACGTCGTCGCCGTAGATCATGATCGGCGCCAGCGGCATGCCGACCTTCTTCGCCATCTCTACCGCATCGAGCTGCTCGACGAAGGTGGGTTTGCCGCCCTCCTGGAAGGTCTCGACCATCTGCACCACCAGCTTCTTGCCGCGCTCGAGCAGCGGCGCTTCGCTGTCGCCAGGGCGCATGTCCAGCCAGGCAGGCGTCGAATGACGCCGACCGCGCGGGTCATGGCCCATGTTCGGCGCGCCGCCGAAGCCGGCCAGGCGGCCACGAGTCACTGTGGAGGAATGGCCATCGCCGTCCACTTGCAGCGTGGCGCCGATAAACAGGTCGACCGCGTACTGCCCCGCCAGTTGGCACATCATGCGGTTGGAGCGCATCGAGCCGTCGCGGCCGGTGAAGAACACATCCGGGCGCTGGGCGATATAGCCCTCCATGCCCAGTTCGGTGCCGAAGCAGTGCACGCTTTCCACCCAGCCGGTCTCGATGGCCGGGATCAGCGTCGGGTGCGGGTTGAGCGTCCAGTTGCGGCAGATCTTGCCCTTCAGGCCCAGCGACTCACCGTAGGTCGGTAGGATCAGCTCGATGGCGGCAGTGTTGAAACCGATGCCGTGGTTGAGCGACTGCACGTTGTGTTTTTCGTAGATACCGCGAATCGCCATCATCGCCATCAGCACGTGCACCGACGTGATGTGGCGCGGGTCGCGGGTAAACAGCGGCTCGATATAGAAGGGCTTGTCGGCCACCACCACGAAGTCGACCCAGGAAGCGGGGATGTCCACGCGCGGCAGCTCGTCGACGATCTCGTTGACCTGGAAGATCACGATGCCGTCGCTGAACGCCGTGGGCTCGACCAGCGCCGGGGTGTCCTCGGTGCTCGGGCCGGTGTAGATGTTGCCGTGGCGGTCGGCCTGGAAGCCGGCGACCAGGGCGACGTTGGGGATCAGGTCCACCAGCAGGCGCGAATAGAGTTCGATGTAGGTGTGGATGGCGCCGACTTCCATCTGCCCGTCTTCGAGCAGTTGGCCGATGCGCAGGCTCTGCGGCCCGGCGAAGGAGAAGTCGAGCTTGCGGGCGATGCCGCGTTCGAACAGATCGAGGTGCTCGGCGCGGCTGACGCTGGGCATGATCATGTGCAGGTCGTGCAGACGGCCGGGGTCGGCCTTGGCCAGCGAGCGGGAGAGGAAATCTGCCTGCTTCTGGTTGTTGCCCTCGAGCACCACACGATCACCGGGAGCGATCAACACTTCGAGGGCAGCGACGATCTTGTCGCTGGGCAGGACCACGCCATCGGCGAGGTTGCGCACCTGATCGAGTCGCCGGGCTTTTTCAGCGCGACGACGCGACCACTGCGGCGGTGGGGATATTGTTGTTGTCATTGAAGACTCCACGAGTTCCGCTGTCGTGGAGGCACATTAGGAGCGTGACCTTATGGTCATCAATCAAGCAGCTCGCGCTATCGTTACGCTCAGGTTAACGATTGCTCAAGCGCGGGCGTCAGCGGCATCATCCAGCGTCGAACGGGCGGGCGTCTTGGCCACCTCCAACCGATCACGACCGCGTTGCTTGGCCTGGTAGAGCAGCTTGTCGACGCTGTTGAGGAAGTCCAACGGGCGGTCGTGGGCGCCCGGCACAATGGTGCCGACACCGAGGCTGATGGTGAGCAGGGACGACACCGACGAGCGCTCGTGGGCAATGCGCTGCTGGCGTACCTGCTGGCGGCAGCGCTCGGCGATATGCCGAGCAGCGGCTTCATCGGTGTCCGGCAGCACCAGCACGAACTCCTCGCCACCGAAGCGGCCGACGAAATCCCGTGGCCGGCTGGCCGCGCGGCTCAGCGCCTGGCCGACACTCTTCAGGCAATCGTCGCCCTGGATATGGCCGTAATGGTCATTGAACTGCTTGAAGTGATCGATATCCAGCAGGATCAGCGACAGCGGCTGCTGGGTGCGCTGGGCATTGGCCCATTCGCTGGCCAGCACGCTGTCGAACATGCGCCGGTTGGCCACGCCGGTTAGGCCGTCCTTGTAGGAGTATTCCTCCAGCTGCTTCTGCAGGGTCAGCAGCTGTTCCTCAGTCTTCTTGCGCTCGCTGATGTCGAACATGAAGCCGATCAGCGAATCCACCTCGCCGTTGTCGTCGCGCACCACGTGCACCACGTCGCGAATCCACACGTAATCGCCGGCGGCGGTCAGCGCACGGTAGTCGGCCTCATGATCGACGCCGTTCTGCGATTGCGCGACGCAGAATTGCACCACCTTCTCGCGGTCGTCCGGGTGCATGCGCGTCGCCCAGTCCTCGGCACTGACCCAACTGGCCTGCGACCAGCCCAACAGCGTCTCGATCTGCGGGCCGATGTAGGCGAAGGTCATGGTCTTCCAGTCGATCTTCCAAGGGATCGCCCGGGTGGACTCGAGCAGGGTCTTGTAGACGGCGCTATCGTTTTCTACGGCTTCGCTCATGGTGGCCTGGCATGACGGGAGGAAGACTTGTCCTTATACACCAGCCGGTGGACGCAGGGATGCGCAGATCGGACCACCTGCGGAACTTCCCCGGAATGCGCGCCGGTTCATGAAACCAGCCTTGTGCCGGCAATCTCCATCCGCAAGAATGCCGCCCCCTGCCATTGACCGCACGGTCACGGGCAGCATGCCAACAATAACCGGGCATCGACCCGGTAGTCCCCAACGAGGCTAGGCCGACGTCCTTCGTCAGGTCGAATCTTGCAAGCCATCCCGATCCGTACCCAGGCCCGCCACACTCGGCGCCGGCCTCGGCTCTGTGTTTTCCATAAAAAGGTGTGTCGATGTTCAAGACCTCTCTGGCGGCTGCTTTCGTCGCCCTGCTGTGTTCCGCGCCGGTACTGGCCAAGCCGATCCTGATCAAGTTTTCCCACGTGGTGGCCGAGGACACTCCCAAGGGCAAGGGCGCCCTGCTGTTCAAGCAATTGGTGGACGAGCGCCTGGCCGGCAAGGTGAAGGTCGAGGTGTACCCCAACTCCATCCTGTTCGGCGATGCCGACGAACTGCAGGCGCTGCGCGACAACAAGGTGCAACTGCTGGCACCGTCGCTGTCGAAATTCGAGCAATACACCACCCAGTTGCAGGTGTTCGACCTGCCGTTTCTGTTCGATGACCTGGAGGCGGTGAAGCGCTTCCAGAAGCGCGAGAAGAGTCGCGAGCTGCTGCGCTCGATGGCCGGCCACAACATCTATGGTCTGGCCTACTGGAACAACGGCATGAAGCAGCTCTCGGCCACCCGCGCGCTGCACACCCCGGCCGACGCCGCCGGCCTGACCTTCCGTATCCAGCCGTCGGCGATTCTCGAACAGCAGTTCGCCCGCGTCGGCGCCAGCAGCCTGCGCCTGCCTTTTGCTGAGACCCAGGCAGCGCTGCAGGCCGGCCGGGTACAGGGAGCGGAGAATCCCTGGTCCAATATCGTCAGCCAGCAACTTGGCGCGCTGCAGCCCTATGTCACTGAAACCGAGCATGGCGTGCTGAGCTACATGCTGGTGAGCAGCTCCAGCTTCTGGATCAGCATTCCCTATCAGGTGCGGGTGCAGTTGGAGGCAATCATCGATGAGGTCACCATGGCGGTGAATCTCGAGGCCGAAGCGCTCAATGCCCGTGATCGCCAGCGTCTGGTCGCCGCCGGCAATCAGGTCGTCAGCCTCAACAGCGAACAACGCGCGGCCTGGCGTGCAGCGATGCAACCACTGTGGCAGGAATATGAGGGCAAGATCGGCAGCGATGTGCTGCGCGCGGCGCAGACGGTCAACCGGCGCTGACCGTCCTCGGCCAACGACCTGCAACAAGCGCTACAAGGCGCCGTTGCAGGTCGACAGGCACTCAGGCCTCTTTGGCCTGCAGGCCCGCGTAGAGGCGGGTCAGTTCGTTGAGATGGCGGAACAACGAATCGGTGCTGATGGTGATGGCAGTACCGACGAAACCCTGGCTGGCGTGCAAGTCGATACCCTTGAGGGTGAAGCCCCAGTTCGCCCGAACCCGACGCTGGGTCGCAGCGATTTCCTCGCTCGGTGCACCGCGGGCTTCCAATTCCTTGAGGATGGTTTCGAAGTCGCTCACGGCCTTGTCCAGCTTGGCATCCAGATCCGGTGCCTGCACTTGCCAGGACTTGGCCATGTAGAGCATGGCAATGCGCTGGGTCTGCACGCGCGCCCAGCCGGTGCGGTGCACCGATGCGCCCATGGCGCCCAGGTGCTTGCCCATCAGGTCACTGACGGTCTGCGTCTGCTGCAGCAGTTCCTCACTGGTGGCGAGCATCTGGGCGGCCTTGGCCTGCTCCGGCTTGGCTTCCAGCTGCTGACGGTAGGAGGCCCAGGTGCCATCGATCCTGGCCAGCGCGGCCTTGATCTCGGCAGTCGGCGCGTAAGCGGTCAGTGCCTTGTGACTGGCATCGAAACGCTCGATGGTTTCCTGCAGCTGACGCTGGGCGGCATCCACGCGCACATCGGCACCCAGCATGAGGTAGTTCTTGGCCATGCGCTGGGTCAGCGAACGCTGCAGGCCCGTCATGTTCATGGCTTCGGAATCGCTCAACTGCGCCAGGCTGGGCACGCTCACCAGCGCGGTACAGGCGAGCAGGAGGAGAGTCAGGTACTTCTTCAACACGTCGGTACTCCAAAATTCGAGAACAAGGCAATGCACCGGAAGCACAAGCCACCGGAACGGGTTGAACCCTTTGAATGCGGGGTTTTTATTGGAATGCGAGAGGGCAGATATGACGGGCGCCGGGCCCACATCCTGCGGAGAGGGGGCGATGATAGCTATTAAAACGCCATCATTCTGTGCGACCAGTCAAAAAGCGGATCGATGGTCAAATCAGCTGGCTGGCATCAGGTTCGGATGTCCTTTTCCAGTAAGCCAACAACCCGGCAGCAACCATGCCTGCGCTCGACGGCCGGCCGCGCTCGAATTAAAAAAGCCGTCAGTCGCCAAAAAAGGGGGATGGCGACCGACGGCTGAGGAGAGAAAAACCATCAGGACAACAGGCTGACCACGCTGGAACGACTGATATTGGCCTGGGCCACCACGGTCTGAGTCACCGCCGCGTAGCTGCTGGGGCTGCGCCGCATCAGGCTGAACACTTCACCGGCAAAATCCTTGGCCCACTCACGCTCGTTGTGATCGGCATGACGGGCGAGAAAGTCGCGAATTTCTTCCTGACGATGGCTGAGTTGCTCACGCAGCGTGCCAATCCGGTCCAGCGCCGCCACCACTTCGTCCAGTGCTCGGCGCAGCTCGCGGGCACCATCGAGGCGCGCCGCCTCGGGCAGGCGCAACATCTGCTCCTCGTGACTGACCACGACCGCCTGAGCCTGGCTTGCCAGCTTGCCTTCGCCCTGCACGCGCAGTTCGCCCTTGAGCTGCTGCCATTCGCTCTCGCGGGCGCTGAACTTGAGCGCCCCGCCGTGATCGACTTCAGCGCGGATGCCCGCCGGACCGAGGCCGGCGTTGAAACGCCGGAGAATCTGCTGCTCGCTCAAACCCTCGTCGAGCACCACCGCCAGCGGCTCGGCCAGCTTGCGTCCGGCGCTGAACAGCAGGGTTTCCTTGCCGGCCTGCTGCACCGCGGCGATGGAGTCCAACCCCTGCAAACTGAAGCGGCTGCGCACCGGCTCGCTGAGACGCAACTTGAAGCTGGCATCCAGGGTTTCGCCGGAGCGCTGGCTGCGTTCGGCGAGCAGCTTGCGCACCTGCTCCAGCTCACGATTGATACCGTCGCGTTCCCCAGCCTGGGCATTGCTCAACTCGCGACTGAGACTGAGCTTGAGCTGGCCGAGGCGCCCGGCCAGTTCGCCGAGGTAACTGTCGGCCGCCTGCATCGAGGTCAACTGCTGGTTGAGCTGCAGGTTGAAGGTGGCACTCTTGCCACGCGGCGGTGGCGCCGGCTCAGCGGGCAGCTGCTTGCGCTGGCGCTGCAGCGGCTGCTCGCCCTGCACAGGACGGCGCGCCTGCGGATCGAGCGCGGTGACGACCGGGAGCTGTGTATCGACCTTGATCACCAATGTCACTCCTTACAGCAGGCTGAACAGCGACATCTCATTGATCTTCAGATAGGTCTTTTGCGTCGCGCCAAGAGCCAGCTGGTAGTTGTTCAGGGCAATGGTGGCGCCGGCATAGTCCAGCTGCGACAGCTCGCCTTCGATCTTCTGGTTGACCAGCGACACATCCTCGTTGCTGTCATTGAGCAGGCTCAGGGCATTCTGCCGGCCGCCCAGTTCGGTAACCGAGCCGAGAACGCGGCCATGGGCATCATCCAGGGCGCCGAGGGTGTCGGTGATCTGTTGGCGTACGGCCGGGTCGGTGGCGTCCAGCGCCGGGTCCTGCAAGGTGTTGATCAGGCCACGCAGCTCGTTGAGCATGCCCACGCCAGCGCCGAAGACGCTGGCCGCGGTGACGTTCTCATCGACCAGCACGCCGTTGGCCACGGCAGCCTGACGGTGCTTGTCGTTGCCGGTGATGCTGTAGGTCTGGGTCGCGGCATCGAAACTCAGCGCCGGGGTGTCACTCAGGGTGCCGGAGAACAGGTAGCGCCCCTCTTCGTCGCGCACGTTGGCGAAGCTGACGATGGTGTCTTCGATGATCGACAGCTCACCGGCCATGGCGGCCAGGTCTTCGCTGGTGTTGGAGCCGTTGGCCGCCCACAGCAACAGATCGCGCACGTTGAGCATGGCATCGGAAGTGGACTTGAGGTTGGCTTCCTGGGTCGACAGGCTGCCGGAGACGTTGGCGATGTTCTTGCGAAACTGCTCCAGGCTCGCCTCTTCACGCTGCACGCGCAGCACCCGCACGCTGGCAATGGGGTCGTCCGACGGCAGCAGGATGCGCTTGCCGGTGGCCATCTGCTGCATCAGCTTGCCCAACTCGGCAGAACTGGTGTTCATCGAGTTGTGCATCAGCGAAGTGATCTGCGAGTTGGTGATGCGCATCATGGCTGAATCTCTCTGGAAAGCGCGTCAGAACGCGGCAAGCATGTCGTCGAACAACTGGTTGGCGGTGCTGATCACCTTCATGTTGGCCTGGTAGGCCTGCTGGTAGGTCATCAGATTGACCGCCTCCTCGTCCAGGCTCACGGCGCTGACGCTGTCGCGCTGCGATTGCGCCTGCTGGGTCACGGCGGTGGCGGACTTGAAGTCAGCCTGGTTCTGCCGACTGTCGCTGGCCACTTTACCGAGCAGGCCGGCGTAGGCGTCGTTGAGGGTGACCTGGCTGCCACCCAGGGTGATGGTCTGGTTCTTCAGCCCGAGCAGATCGAGCAGCACCTCGTTGTTGCCGGTCTCCCCCGCCGCCGAGGAGAACGCCAGCTGTTCAGCGGTCAGCGGCTCGATACGCAGCAGTGCGGTGGTGCTGGTGGGGTCGTAGACGAACAGCGGCTGGCCGGGGTTGCCATTGAGGTCAAAACCCGTGGCGAGCACATCGTTGACCATCTGCGCCAACTGGCTGGCCATGTCGTGCAGGGCCTCCTGGTTCGGCCGCAGGCTGTTGTACTCGACATCGTAAAGGCCGCCGAACGCGCCGCCGAAACCATCCTGACGCAAGGGGAAGCTGGTGCCGGCGAAGGCCAGGCTGACTTCCTGCTCACCCGTGGCGGTCATCGCCACCTTGAGCTGGCCGGCGGTGGGGCCGGCCACCAGCGGCTGACCGTTGGCCAGGGCGACGCTGACCGAACCGTCCGGGGTCTCGTTGACGCGCAGCTTGGCGAACTGGCTGAGCTCGCCGATCAGACTCTCACGGTGGTCGCGCAGTGCGGTGCTGTCACCCTTGACCGACTCGGTCTCGACGATCTTCTTGTTCAGCAGCGCAATGTTCTCGGTCAGGCCGTTGATCTCGGTGGCCATGGCGGTGCGCTGCTCCTGCAGTGCCTTGACCTGCGCGTCGATGTTGCTGCTCAGGCCATTGAAGCGCTGCGCCAGGTTACCGGCCTCGCTGATGATCTGCTGACGCAGGGCGATGGAGCCCGGTGTGGCGCTGGCTTCACTGAGCGCCGCGAAGAACTGGTCGAGGCCGGCACTGATGCTCGAACCGGTACCGGACATCAGCGCTTCCAGCGCGGTCAGGTACTGCTGCGAGGCACCGTAGAAGTTCTGCTCGGTGGTCGCGCGCCATAGCTGCTGGTTGTGGAATTCGTTGGTCATGCGGCGAATGCTGATCACCTCGACCCCGCCGCCGACGCTCAAGCCACCCTGCCCCGCCAGCGACCCGGTGATGGTCTGCAGACGGCTGAAACCGGGTGTATTGACGTTGGCGATGTTCTGCCCGGTAGTGGCCAGGGCCACCTGGCTGGCACGCACACCGCTGTAGGCGATCTGGTTGAGGATGCTCACGGCTTAGGACTCCTGACGCTCGAAGCGCATCGGCTGAGCGAAGGCCGCCAGACGCGGCGCTCTGGCGTCGTCGGCAGCGAATTGGGCTGTTACTGAAGACAGGGCGACGGAATCCTCGGCGGACTTAAATTCATCGCGTTGCATGACCTGCTTGCCGGCAACGGCGCCGAGCAGCAGGCCACTGTCGGCACTCAGGGCGCTGGCCAGTTGCTGGCGGGTCTGCGCGCTGAGCGAGGTCTGTTGCTGCACGTCGTCCTTGACCGGTGTTTCACGGCTGGCCAGGTCGCCGAGAATCTTGCGCGTGTAGTCGCGGGTTTCCTGGAAGGGAATACGCTCGATCCAGGCACCGGTGGCGATCTCGCCACTGCGCGGGTCGCCATTGACCTTGAGCCACTCGTCGACGCGGCCGGGGCCTGCGTTGTAGGCGGCCAGCGCCAGCGCCTGATGACCGTCGTAACGCTGCAGCATCTTGTCCAGGTAGGCACTGCCCAGGCGCTTGTTGTAGTCGGCGTCGCTGGTCAGGCGGGCTTCGTTGAACGGCAGGCCGAGCTCGGCTGCCATCTCTCGCGCAGTGTCCGGCATCAGCTGCATCAGGCCGCGCGCGCCCTTGGGCGATACGGCGTCGACACGACCGGCCGACTCCTGCTGGATGACCCGATCGACCAGAGCGAGAAAGCCCGCCGAGCCCTTGTCCCAGACCTTGCCCAGGCCGTCGACGCCACGCTGCCAGGTCGCGCGCAGCGGCTCCAGCAGACTGCTGGAGGAACGCTGCGGCAGCTCCGCCGAACGGGCAGCGGCTGCGGCCGCTTGCAGATCCACTGCGCTATCGCCACCGCCGGACAGTTGCTTGACCAGCATGTCGGCGATGCCGGTCTGCTTGCGCCCGGCCAGGGTTTCAGCCAGCACCTCGTCGTAGAAGTCGCGCATGGTGTCCATCTCGCGGCTGCGCATCGGATTGCCTTCGGCGAGCACGTCGCTGGCCTTGCGCATCTGCTTGAGGATCTGCTGCAAAAACAGCGCCTCGAACTGCTCGGCAGCGGCCTGCAACTGCTGCTCGCGGGCGGTGCCGATGCCGTCGGCGCTACCGCGGTGGCTGTTCATGTGTTGGGCGAGGGAAACGATGCTCATGGCTCAGATCACGATTAGTTCAGCGTTGAGGGCACCGGCCTGTTCCAGCGCCTGAAGGATGCTCATGACATCGTCCGGGGTGGCGCCGAGGCTGTTCACGGTGTTGATGATGCTGTCCAGGCTGGCGCCATCGGGCCACTTGAACATGGCGTTCTTGTCCTGACTGACGGCGACGTCGGAGCGTGGCACCACGGCGGTCTGGCCACCGGAGAAGGCATTGGGCTGGCTGACCTGGGGGTTCTCGCTGATGGTCACGGTCAGCGTACCGTGAGCCACCGCCGCGGCCTTGACGCGCACGCCCTGGCCAACCACCACGGTACCGGTACGGCTGTTGAACACCACACGCGGCCGTTCGCGGCCCTCTTCCACCTCCAACCCTTCGAGCATGGCCATGAAGCCGATGCGCTGGGTGCTGGTGATTGGCGCGCGAATGGAAATCTTGGTCGAGTTCAGGGCACTGGCGGTGCCGCTGCCGAAGCGGCCATTGACCGCCTCGACCACCTTGGCAGCAGTCTGGAAACTGGGCTGGCGCAGGTTGAGCATGACCTCGTCACGCGTACTGAAATCGCTGGGGATCATCCGTTCGACAGTGGCGCCGTTGGGCACGCGACCGCTGTTGGCAGAGTTGATCGCCACGCTGGAGCCGCTCTGCCCGGTGGCATTGAGGCCACCAACGACGACGGCCCCCTGGGCCAGGGCATAGGTCTCGCCATCGACACCCTGCAGCGGAGTCAGCAGCAGTTGGCCGCCGCGCAGGCTCTTGGCATCGCCCAGCGAGGCGACGGTAATGTCCACGGTCTGCCCCGGGCTGTAGGACGGCGGAATTTCCGCGGTCACGGTCACCGCAGCGACGTTCTTCAGCTTGGGGTCGACGTTCGGCGGCAGGTTGATGCCGAACTGCTTGATCATGTTCGCCACCGACTGGCTGGTGAAGCGCACCTGGTTCTTGTCACCGGTACCATCCAGGCCGACCACCAGGCCGTAGCCGATCAACTGGTTGCCGCGAATGCCTTCGATATCCACCAGATCCATCAGCGGCACGGCCTTGGTCGACAGCGGCCAGGTCAGGAGCAGGGCGACGAGTGAGCGTTTGATCATGATCCAGGCCTCAGAGCGGGAACAGCGGGCTGGTGAAGAAGCGCGTCAGCCAACCGGCAGAGTTGCTGTCACTGAGCACGCCGCGGCCGGCGTAGGAGATGCGCGCGTTAGCCACGTTCTGCGAGGACACCTGGTTGGCGCGGTTGATGTCGTCCATGCGCACCAGGCCGACCAGACGGATGTATTCATCGCCCTGGTTCAGGCGCAGCGCCTTCTCGCCCTTGATCAGCAGCGTGCCGTTGGGCAGCACCTGATGCACGGTCACGGCGATGGAGCCGCGCAGGGTGTTTTGCTGCGAACTGCGCGCCGAGCCGTTGAAATCACGCTCGGCTTCGGCGGAGCTTTCCAGGCGGTCGTAGGTCTTGCCCAGCACCGTGGGAATACCGACGGATACGCCCGAACTCTTGCCAAAGCTGGTACCGGCGCTCTTGCTCGACTGGGTGGACTCGTCGAGCACCACGGTGAGGATGTCGCCGACCCGCACCGCACGCTTGTCGCCGATCAACGAGCCGCTGTAGCCACTGCGAAACAGCCCGCCACCGGTGCTCGGCGGCACGCTGTAGTCCAGTTGCAAGGGTTCGTAATGGCTCGAGTCTTCGTCGGGCAGCATCTCGTTGAAGCTGGCGCAACCGCCCAGGGTCAGCAGCAGAGCGAGCGGGATCAGGCGCTTCATGGCAATCACACGGTCTGGTTGAGGAACTGCTGCATGCCCGACGCAGCGTCGAGCACCTTGGCGTTGGCCTCGTAGGCGCGCTGGATGGAGATCATCGCCACCATTGCCTCGACCACCTGCACGTTGGAGCCTTCCAGCACACCCTGCTTGATATTGCCCAGGCCTTCTTCACCCGGCACGCCTTCGACCGGCTCGCCGCTGGCCACGGTCTCGCGGTAGAGGTTGCCGCCGAGGGCTTCGAGACCGCCCGGGTTGGTGAAGTTGACCAGGGTGATCTGACCCAGCTCCGAGGGCAGGCTGTCGCCGGCCAGCACAGCGGTGACGATGCCATCGCTGCCCACGGTGAAGCGGCTGCTGCCGGCCGGCACTTCGATGGCCGGTGTCAGCGGCAAGCCCTGGGAGTTGACGATCATGCCTTCGGCATTGAGCTGCAGCTGGCCGTTCTCGGTGTAGTAGATGTCGCCATTGGGCGCCTCTACCTGAAAGAAGCCGGCGCCGACAATGGCCAGGTCCATCGGCTGGCCGGTGGTCTGGATGCTGCCTTCGGTGAACACCTTCTGCGTACCGGCCACGCGTACACCGCTGCCGAGCTGAATGCCCGACGGTACGGTATTGACCTCATCGGCCTGCGCACCTGGTTGCAACTCGATGGCGTAGAACAGGTCCTCGAACACCACGCGGTCGCTCTTGAAACCGTTGGTATTGACGTTGGCCAGGTTGTTGGCCACGGCGCTCATGGCCTTGTCCTGGGCGGCCAGGCCGGTCTTGCTGACCCAAAGTGCGGAACTCATGTGCTGTCTCCTGTGTACCTGTAGCCCGGATGCAATCCGGGGAAATCATCGCTGGGTGGGGCGAGCGGCGATCCGTTTAGGTAGGGTGGGCTTCAGCCCACCTGGTTCGTTCTGCAATGGTGGGCTGAAGCCCACCCTACAATCGGAATGCTCAACTGCCGCGAATCATCCGGTTACCGGCTTCGGACAGATCCTCGGCGGCCTTCATCATCTTCACCTGGGTCTCGAACAGGCGGTTCAGGCTCATGGTCGCCACCAGCTGATCGATGGCGCCAACGTTGCTCGCCTCCAGATAACCGGAGACCAGTACCGGCGCTTCCATGTCTTCGGCCGGTTGGCCGTCGGTGCGTGCCAGCAGACCGCTGGCATCCTTGGTCAGGTCGGCGGCATCGACATCCACCACGCGGATGCGATCGACCTCGGCGGTGACGAAATCGCCACGCGGGATCACCGATACGGTGCCGTCGCGCCCGATATGCAGGCTGTCGTACTCGGGCAGCACGATGGGACCACCCTCGCCCAGCACGGCGCGGCCGTTCAGGGTCAGGCGCAACTCGGCATCGACCTGCAGCGCGCCGTTGCGCGTGTAGCGCTCGGCGCCGCCATCACCTTCGACGGTGAACAGGCCGCGGCCCTGGATCGCCACGTCGAGATCACGGCCGGTGGCCATCAGCGCGCCGGGTGCCAGGTTGACGCCGTTGTTCTTCACCCGCGCCAGGTGCCGGCTGTCGTAGCCATAACCTTCCACGGTGACGGCTTGGGCTTGCTCCAGGTCGGCCCGGAAGCCGGGGGTGTTGACGTTGGCCAGGTTGTTGGCACGCACCGTGAGCGAGCTCATGGTGCGGCTGGCGGCGGTCATTGCGGTGTAACCGAGACGGTCCATGGGTCAGCCTCAGATCGCGCCGAACAGCACTTGGGTGAGTTCTTTGTTGGTGGTCAGCACCTTGGTGTTGGCCTGGTAGTTGCGCTGACCCTCCATCAGGCCGACCAGTTGCTGGGTCAGGTCGACGTTGGAGTTCTCCAGCGAACCGGCCACCAGCGCGCCGAACGGGCCGACACCGGGCACGCCGATCAGCGCGGCGCCGGAATCGGCGGTCTCCACCCAGGCAGTACCGCTGATGTTCTTCAGGCCGCCGGCATTGGCGAAGGTGGCCAGCGCCACCTGGCCCTGCAGCATGCGCTGGCCGTTGCTGTAGTTGGCGTAGACCATGCCGTCCTTCTCCACCGACAGGCCGGTCTGCTCGCCCGCCGCATAGCCGCTGGCGCGGTTGGTGGTGACGACGAAGTCGGAGCCGTACTGGCTGGAGTTGCTGTAGTCGATGGCGATCGCCATCGGGTCGACGCCCGGCAGGGCGAAGCCGACGTTGACCGGGCCGACCGGCGCGGTGAGCGTGCCGTTGGTGCCGAAGGTCAGCGCCTGCGGGCCGCCGACGGCGGTGTTGCCCTGGTAGTAGTAGGCATCCCAAGTGTTGTCGCCGGTCTTCACGAAGTACTGGGTCAGGGTGTGTTCCTTGCCCTGGGAGTCGAACACCTTGGTGGTGTAGGTGGAGTTGTAGGTGTTCACGTCCGCCGGATCGAACGGCGCAGTGGCCGGCACGGTCTGGTTGGAGTCCAGGTTCATGACGAAGGCCAGGGTGTCGGTGGCGCGAGCCGGCAGGTTGGCGTTCTGCAGTTGCAGGTCGCCCATGGCGCCGACCAGCAGGTTGCCGGCGGCGTCCACCGGATAACCCTGCAGGGTCTGCCCGGCGGCGTTGACGATGTTGTTGTTCTTGTCGGCGCCGAACACGCCGGCGCGGGTGTAGCTCAGGTCGCCGTTGGTATCACGGGTGACGAAGAAACCACCGCCGGAGATGGCCAGATCCAGGCTGCGTCCGGTGGTGACCAGAGAGCCGCCCTGGCTGATGCTCTGGGTGGTGGCCAGTACTTCCACGCCCATCGCCTGGCTATCGGCGTAGATGCTGCCGAACTCAGTACGCGAGGATTTGAAGCCAGTGGTGCCGGCGTTGGCGATGTTGTGGCTGATGGTGTTGAGCTGTTCGTTGACGGCGCTGAGGCCGGTCATGGCAATGTTGAAACTCATGGCGACTGGACCTTTGAATTGAACGAGTAGGAGGGTTCAGAGCAGACCGGCGGTCTGCGTCTGGCCGAATTCGGTGATGTTGTAGAAGGGCACGGAGCCGACGCCGATGACTTCCAGCACCGGCCCTTCGGCGCTGACGCGCACCTGGGTGACGCGGCCGGCCACTTCGACCTTGGGGTACTCGCCGCTGTCGCTCTTGACCTCGACCTTGTAGCTGCCCGGCGCGAGGCCCAGGGCCTTGGGATCGAGTTCGAAGGGCACGCGCCCCGGCGACTGAGAACCGAGGTCGATTTCCTTTTTCACGCCATTGCTGTCGGTGACCACCAGGGCCAGCTTGCCGGCGGCATGCTCCAGGTTGATCTCGCCCTTGACCTTGTCCGCGCCCAGCTCCAGCTGCTCGGTCGCCACCTTCACTTCCTGGCCGACCAGGCCAGCGGCGGTGAGGGTCTGCAGGTTGTCCAGCAGCACCAGGTTGCTCTTGCTCAGCGAGGCCATGTTTTCCAGGCTCTTGACCTGGCTCATGGCGGCGAACTGGTTGAGGAACTCGGTACTGTCCACCGGTTTGGTCGGATCCTGGTTCTGGATCTGCGCGACCATCAGGGTGAGGAAGTTGTTTTCCAGCTGGGTCGCGTCACTGACGTTGACCGACTGCTTCACCGCCTCGTCGATGCTGTAAGCGGGATTGTTCTGGCTATTGTTGCTGACCGTGGTCATCAGGATTCTCCGAGCTTGAGCAGGCCCTGCTGCATGCTTTTCAGGCGATTGAGCACTTCGACGCTGGTCTCGAAGCTGCGGGTGGCCGACATCATGTCGGTCATCTCTTCGATCTGGTCGATGTCGGCGTAGAACACGTAGCCCTGGTCATCGGCCAGGGGATTGTCCGGCTCGTAGCGGCGCACCGGTTCGCGGCCGGCGGTGACCACATCGAGCACCTGCACATGGGCGCCGCCCATGCCCACGCTGCGGGTCAGCTGGTCGTTGTTGTAGACGGCAGCGAACACCGGCTTGCGTGCCTGGTACACGTCCTCGGCGTTGGCCGCAGCCGAGTCGGCGTTGGCCAGGTTGCTGGCCACGGTGTTGAGGCGCACGGTCTGTGCATTCATCGACGAGCCGGCGATGCGGTAGATGGAGTCGAAAGCCATGATCAGCGCCCCTCGATGGCCTGTTTCAGGCCCCTGAATTTCATGCTGAGAAAGGTCAGGCTGGTCTGGAAGTCCATGCTGTTCTTGGAGAACGCGGCCTGCTCCACACTCAGCTCGACGCTGTTGCCGTCCTGCGACGGCTGGGTCGGTACGCGGTACTTGAGATCCGCGCTGCTGGCCGCGAAGGCCTGCTGCGGATCGACTCGCTGCATCTCGCCAGCGAAATCGATGTCACGGGCGAGAAAGCCTGGCGTGTCTTCGTTGGCCAGGTTGGCAGCGAGGATTTCGCTGCGCTGCATGCGCAGTTCGAGCGCTCGCGAATGCAGGCCTACCACGTCATCAATCCGTATACTCATTTACCGGTACCCTTAACCCAAGGTTGTGCCCAGGTGCCTTCAGCACAAAGCGTGCCCAACCCAGAAGAGAGCCGTATCACATTGATTTTCAAGGTATTCACAAGATCGGAAGACAGCTTCCGCGTCGCCGTCCTTCCGCATCGAAGCGCGGCCTGGGGGAAAAGCGGAAAGGTTTTTTCCGCCTGCGCGTCGACGCTTTTCCTCCTTGCTCTGCTGCCACTGAGCGCTGCGCACGGCGAGACCGATGCCGCCAGCCAGATCGATCAGGCCGTGGCTGTACACATGCAGCAGATGCTGGCCGAGGAAGCCAAGCGCCAGGCCTGGCAAGGGCAGCGCCACAGCCTCAATATCACCTTGCTCAATAGCGCCGAACGCCTGCCGACCTGCACCCAGGCACTGGGCGTGACGGTCGCCAGCGATGATCCCTCGCCCCTGTCACGTCAACGCTTGGAGCTAAGCTGCGCAGATACGCCCGGCTGGAGCGTCACGGCCCTGGTGCAGGCCAGCGTGTTCCTCCCGGCCGTGCATGCCGCACGGGTGATCGAGCGCGGCCAGACCATCGCTGCCGAACAGTTGCAACTGCAGGAAGTGAACGTCGGCAGGGCCTCTCGCGGCTTCTATAACAGCCTCGACGAAGTGGTCGGCCAGGGCGCCAAGCGCCGCGTGCGCGCCGGCCAGTTGATCGCGCCGAACCTGCTCGCCGCACCGCTGCTGATCCGCCGTGGCCAGCAGGTGACCATCATCGCCAGCCAGGACGGCATCTCTGCGTCGGCCACCGGCGAAGCACTGGCCAATGGTCGTGAAGGCGAGGTGATTCGCGTGCGCAACCTCGGCAGCCAGAAGGTGATCGAGGCGCAGGTGGTGGAAGAAGGGGTGGTGACCAGCACCTTCAGGTAGGGAGTCATGCCACGTGGGAGGCGCTTCAGCGGCGAGCAGGTCTGGCAGATCGCGGCTAAAGCCCCTCCCACAAATATGTAAGGCGAGTGCAACCCGCCACCGTCATCAGGCGGGTTTCACCCGCCCTACGCCCAGCCCTCCAAGCGCATGGTGGCGCGCACCAGGCGCTGCTCTTCCTGCTCGATCTCCTGCAGGTTGTCGCGAATGCTGTGGATATGGTCGCGCGCGGCGCGCTGCGCCTGTTCCGGCAGGCGTTCGATTACCGCGTGATACAGCCGTGAATGCTGGCGGTCGATCTGCCGTTTCTGCGCCGGGCGGTGGTAGAGGTTGTTCACCGAGGCGAATACGGTGCTGAGCATCAGATCGGTCAGCGACTGCAGGGTGTGCACCAGCACCGGGTTGTGCGAGGCCTCGCAGATGGCCAGGTGAAAGGCATGGTCGAGGCGCGCATGTTCACGCGGGTCGACCGGATTTTCCTGTGCATGAGCCGCCAACATCTCTTCGTAGCGCCGGGTGAGCAGGACGAAATCCGCCTCGGTGCCACGCAGCGCCGCCAGGCGCGCCGACTCGCCCTCGAGCAGGCCGCGCACCTCCAGCAGGTCATACAGGGTGCGCGGCTGCGAGTTGAACAGATGCATCAGCGGGCTGGCGTCGCGCTCGCCACTAAGCTTGGCCACCCGTGAATCGCGACCCTGGGCGGTGTCGATGATGCCGCGCCCGCGCAGTACCTTGAGCCCTTCACGCAGCGCCGAACGGGAGATGCCCAGCTTTTCGCACAGGCGCCGCTCCGAAGGCAACGGCTGGCCCACCTTGAGTACGCCATCGACGATCAGTCGCTCGATACGCTCGGCCACCACGTCACTCACCTGGCGTCGTGCGACGCCCTGTTGCCCGTCCATTCGCCACCTCCGTAGAACTGGTCGTACCAATTTTTAAAGACCACCTTAGATCTTCTGGACGCCAGCATGCAAGCCACGCCGAATAAGACCTTAGACCTATCCCGAGAGAAAGGCTGACGAAAGAAACTGGTCCTACCAGCACCAAAGAGAATGGACGTAAAAATGCAGGCGGCCTAAACATGCAGGCCAAGGTCGCGGCATGACCGCCAATAACAACAACGTCCACGATTGAGCCTGCCATGAGCATTCTGTATGACGAGCGTGTCGACGGCGCGCTACCCACGGTCGACAAGGCCGCCCTGCTGGCGGAGTTGCGCCAGTGCCTGCCCGACCTCGACATCCTGCACACCCAGGAAGACCTCAAGCCTTATGAGTGCGATGGCCTGTCCGCCTACCGCACCACCCCGATGCTGGTAGTGCTGCCCGAGCGCATCGAGCAGGTGCAGCAGTTGCTCAAGCTCTGCCATGCCCGTGGCGTGCCGGTGGTGGCGCGCGGCGCCGGTACCGGTCTGTCCGGCGGCGCACTGCCGCTGGAGAAGGGCATCCTGCTGGTGATGGCGCGCTTCAACCAGATTCTCGAGATCAACCGCGAAGGTCGCTTCGCCCGGGTACAGCCCGGCGTGCGCAACCTGGCGATCTCCCAGGCCGCGGCACCCTTCGACCTGTATTACGCCCCTGATCCGTCCTCGCAGATCGCCTGCTCCATCGGTGGCAACGTCGCCGAAAATGCCGGTGGCGTGCACTGCCTGAAGTACGGCCTGACCGTGCACAACCTGCTCAAGGTCGACATCCTCACCGTCGAAGGCGAATTCATGACCCTCGGCAGCGACGCCTTGGACGCCCCCGGCTTCGATCTGCTGGCGCTGTTCACCGGCTCCGAAGGCATGCTCGGCATCGTCACCGAGGTGACGGTCAAGCTGCTGCCCAAGCCGCAGGTAGCCAAGGTGCTGTTGGCGGCCTTCGACTCGGTGGAAAAGGCTGGCCGCGCGGTGGGTGACATCATCGCTGCCGGTATCATCCCCGGCGGCCTGGAAATGATGGACAACCTGGCCATTCGCGCCGCCGAAGACTTTATCCACGCCGGCTACCCGGTGGAGGCCGAAGCCATCCTGCTCTGCGAGCTGGACGGCGTGGAAGCCGACGTGGCCGACGACTGCGAGCGCGTGCGCGGCGTACTGGAAAAGGCCGGCGCTACCGAAGTGCGCCTGGCCCGCGACGAGGCCGAGCGGGTGAAATTCTGGGCCGGGCGCAAGAACGCCTTCCCCGCAGTCGGGCGCATCTCGCCGGACTACTACTGCATGGACGGTACCATCCCACGGCGCGAGCTGCCGGGCGTGCTGCGCGGCATCGCCGAGCTGTCCGAGGAGTACGGCCTACGCGTGGCCAACGTGTTCCACGCCGGCGACGGCAACATGCACCCCTTGATCCTCTTCGATGCCAACGTGCCTGGCGAGCTGGAGCGCGCCGAAGCCATCGGCGGCAAGATCCTAGAACTCTGCGTCAAGGTCGGCGGCAGCATCACCGGCGAGCACGGCGTGGGTCGCGAGAAGATCAACCAGATGTGCGCGCAGTTCAACAGCGACGAAATCACCCTGTTCCACGCGGTGAAGGCGGCGTTCGACCCCAGCGGCCTGCTCAACCCGGGCAAGAACATTCCCACCCTGCACCGCTGCGCCGAGTTCGGCGCCATGCACGTGCACCACGGCCAACTGCCCTTCCCGGAACTGGAGCGTTTTTGATGTCGCATGATTTCGACGCCAGCGCCGCACTGCTGGAACAGGTCAACCACGCACTGAACAGTGCCACACCGCTGCGCATCCAGGGCAGCGGCAGCAAGGCCCATCTGGGCCGTGCCACCACGGGCGAAGTGCTGGATACCCGCCTGCATCGCGGCATCGTCAGCTATGACCCCACCGAGCTGGTGCTCACCGCCCGCGCCGGCACCCCGCTGGCCGAGATCGAGGCGGCGCTGGAGGCCAACAACCAGATGCTGCCGTGCGAGCCGCCGCATCTGGGCGATGGCGCCACCCTCGGCGGCATGGTTGCCGCCGGGCTGTCTGGCCCGCGTCGGCCCTGGGCCGGTTCGGTACGCGATCAGGTGCTCGGCACCCGTGTGATCACCGGCCAGGGCAAGCTGCTGCGCTTCGGTGGCGAGGTGATGAAGAACGTCGCCGGCTACGACCTGTCACGCCTGATGGCCGGCAGCTTCGGCTGCCTCGGCCTGCTCGCCGAAGTGTCGCTCAAGGTACTGCCCAAACCGCGCCAGGTACTCAGTCTGCGCCTGGAAGTGGACGCCCTGAATGCCCTGAACAAGCTCGCCGAATGGGGCCAGCAGCCGCTGCCGATCAGCGCCGCCAGCCACGACGGTGCGGCGCTGCACCTGCGCCTGGAGGGTGGCCAAGGCTCGGTTCAGGCCGCGCGCCAACGCCTCGGTGGCGAAGAGATCGACAACGGCTACTGGCATGAACTGCGCGAACAGCGCCTACCGTTCTTCACCGCCAGCGGCACGCTGTGGCGTCTGTCTCTGCCAGCCAACAGTGGTCTGCTCGACCTGCCCGGCCGCCAGTTGATCGACTGGGGCGGCGCGCAGCGCTGGCTGAAAACCGACGCCGATGGCGAACTGATCCAGCGCGTAACGGCCAAGCTCGGCGGCCATGCCACCTGCTTCGCCGCCGGCCAGGCACAACCCTTCCAGCCGCTGGCTGCAACGCTGCTGCGCTACCAGCGCCAGCTGAAGAACCAGCTCGACCCCCAGGGTATTTTCAACCCTGGCCGCATGTACGCCGAGGTATAAGACGTGCAGACCAATTTGAGTGAACAGGCCAAACGCCTGCCGCGCGCCGAGGAAGCCGAACGCATCCTGCGCTCCTGCGTGCATTGCGGCTTCTGCAACGCCACCTGCCCGACCTATCAGTTGCTCGGCGACGAGCTGGACGGCCCGCGCGGGCGCATCTACCTGATCAAGCAGATGCTCGAAGGCAACGAAGTTACGGCCAAGACCCAACAGCACCTGGATCGCTGCCTGACCTGCCGCAACTGCGAAACCACCTGCCCGTCCGGCGTGCAGTACCACAATCTGCTGGATATCGGCCGCGAAGTGGTCGAGCAGGCGGTACCGCGGCCACTGAACGAACGCCTGCTGCGTCAGGGCCTGCGCGCCGTGGTGCCACGACCGGCGCTGTTCAAGACGCTGACCCAGACTGGCCTGGCCCTGCGCCCGCTGCTGCCGGCCGCGCTCAAGGCCAAACTGCCGCGCGAGATTCGCCCGGCCAAGCCACGCCCGGCGCAGCAGCACACGCGCCGCGTGCTGATGCTCGAAGGCTGCGTGCAGCCGGGGCTGTCGCCCAACACCAACGCCGCCACCGCGCGCGTGCTGGATCGTCTGGGCATCAGTGTCACGCCAATCCGCGAGGCCGGCTGCTGCGGCGCCGTGGACTATCACCTCAACGCCCAGGAAGCCGGATTGCAACGCGCGCGGCAGAACATCGACGCCTGGTGGCCTGCCATCGAGGCCGGCGCCGAAGCCATCGTGCAGACCGCCAGCGGCTGCGGCGCCTTCGTCAAGGACTATGGCCACCTGCTCGCCAGCGACCCGGCCTACGCGGCCAAGGCGGCGCGGGTCAGCGCCCTGGCCAAGGACCTGGTCGAAGTGCTGCAAAGCGAGGCACTGGAGCAGTTGCAGGTACGCGCCGAGCAGCGCCTGGCCTTCCATTGCCCCTGCACCCTGCAGCATGCACAGAAGCTCGGCGGCGCTGTTGAAGGCGTGCTGACGCGCCTCGGTTTCGGCCTCACTGCCGTGCCGGATAGCCATCTGTGCTGCGGCTCGGCCGGCACCTATTCGCTGACCCAGCCGGCGCTGTCACGCCAGCTGCGCGACAACAAGCTCAATGCCCTGGAAAGCGGCAAACCGGACGCCATCGTCACCGCCAACATCGGCTGCCAGACCCACCTGGACGGCGCCGGGCGTACGCCGGTAAGGCACTGGATCGAAATAGTCGAAGAGGCCATGGCGTGAAAGCCTGAACCCTCTCCCCCGGCCCCTCTCCCATAAATGGGCGAGGGGAGAAAAGCCAAGAATGAGGTATGCCATGCAACACAAAGCCGTACTCAGCCAGAACGAAGTTGCCCAGATCCTCCAGGCAGCCCGCAGCGAAGCGCAGCAACAGGGCTGGGCTGTGGCCATCGCCGTGGTCGACGACGGCGGTCACCCGCTGGCCCTGGAACGCCTCGACGGCTGCGCGCCCATCGGCGCCTATATCGCCACCGAGAAAGCGCGCAGCGCCGCCATCGGTCGCCGCGAAACCAAGGGTTACGAGGACATGGTCAATGGCGGGCGCAACGCCTTCCTCAGCGCGCCGCTGATTACCTCGCTTGAGGGTGGCGTGCCGGTGCTGGTGGATGGCCAGGTGGTGGGTGCCGTGGGCGTGTCCGGGGTCAAGGCCGAGCAGGATGCGCAGGTGGCCAAGGCGGGTATTGCGGCCCTTTAAACATGCGGCGCAGCCGCCAACTGATGCCCTTCTCCCTCTGGGAGAAGGTGGCACGAAGTGCCGGATGAGGGCAGTGCGGCGCAAAGCCTGTAGGAGCCGCGCCTCGCGGCGAATTGTGAGCTGTAACCGCAGTAAGGCTGCAATCTTTCGCCCCGGGGCGGAGCTCCTACAACACATTGATCGAACCGCGCCGCCATGGGCGGATGCAGACAGGAGAACAGAAAATGACCGAACGCGTGCAATGTCAGCGCCTGCAGGTAGCCGCCGAGCTCAAGCAATTCATCGAAAGCGAAGTGCTGCCCGGCAGCGGGATCGAGGCGGCAGCCTTCTGGAGTGGTTTTGACGCGCTGGTGCATGACCTGGCACCGCGCAACCGTGCCCTGCTGGCCGAGCGCGACCGTCTGCAGACCGAACTGGATGCCTGGCATCGCGCCAACCCCGGCCCGATCCGCGACATGAACGCTTACCGCGCCTTCCTCGGCGCCATTGGCTATCTGCTGCCGCAGCCGGAGAAGGTCAAGGCGACCACCGCCAACGTCGACAGCGAAATCGCCACCCAGGCCGGCCCACAACTGGTGGTGCCAGTGATGAATGCACGTTACGCGCTCAACGCCGCCAACGCCCGTTGGGGCTCGCTGTACGACGCCCTGTACGGCACCGACGCGATCAGCGAAGAGGGTGGTGCCAGCAAGGGCCCGGACTACAACGAAGTACGCGGCGCCAAGGTGATCGCCTTCGCCCGCGCCTTCCTCGACCAGGCCGCACCGCTGGCCCAAGGTTCGCATGCAGACGCCAGCGCCTACGCCGTGGTCGCCGGCCAGCTACAGGTAACCCTGAGCAGCGGCGCACAGACCTCCCTGGCGCAACCGGAGAAGCTCGTAGGTTTCCAGGGCGAGGCCGCCACGCCCAGCGCCGTGCTGCTGAAGAACAACGGTTTGCACTTCGAGATCCAGATCGACGCGGGCAGCCCCATCGGCCGCACTGATGCCGCCGGTGTGAAGGACGTGCTGATGGAAGCGGCGCTGTCGACCATCATGGACTGCGAGGACTCGGTGGCTGCCGTCGACGCCGCCGACAAGGTGGTGATTTACCGCAACTGGCTGGGCCTGATGAAAGGCGACCTGGCCGAGGAGCTGGACAAGGGCGGCAAGCGCATCACTCGCCGCCTCAACCCGGATCGCACCTACACCGCCGCCGATGGCAGCGAACTGAGCCTGCACGGTCGTTCATTGCTGTTCGTGCGCAACGTCGGCCACCTGATGAGCAACCCGGCGATCCTCGACGGTGAAGGTCATGAGATTCCCGAAGGCATTCTCGATGCGGTGGTCACCAGCCTGATCGCCCTGCATGACCTCAAGCGTCGCGGCAACTCGCGCACCGGCAGCGTCTATATCGTCAAACCGAAGATGCACGGTCCGTTCGAAGTGGCCTTCGCCAACGAGCTGTTCGGTCGCGTCGAACAGCTGCTGGGCATGCCGGCCAACACCCTGAAGATGGGCATCATGGACGAGGAGCGGCGCACCAGCGTCAACCTCAAAGCCTGCATCGAGGCCGCCAGCGCGCGGGTGGCCTTCATCAATACCGGTTTTCTCGACCGCACCGGCGACGAGATGCACACCGCCATGGAAGCCGGCGCCATGCTGCGCAAGGGCGATATGAAATCCAGCGCCTGGATCCAGGCCTACGAGCGCAACAACGTGCTGGTCGGCCTGGCCTGCGGGCTACGCGGCAAGGCGCAGATCGGCAAAGGCATGTGGGCCATGCCGGACCTGATGGCGGCCATGCTCGAACAGAAGATCGGCCACCCGAAAGCCGGCGCCAACACCGCCTGGGTGCCGTCGCCGACCGCCGCCGTGCTGCACGCCCTGCACTACCACCAGATCGACGTGCAGGCGGTGCAGAGCGAGCTGGAGCTGATCGACCTGGCCAGTCAGCGCGACAGCCTGCTGAATGACCTGCTCAGCGTACCGGTCAGTGCCGAACGCCCCTGGAGCGCCAGCGATATCCAGCAGGAACTGGACAACAACTGCCAGGGCATCCTCGGTTACGTGGTGCGCTGGGTCGAGCAAGGCGTCGGCTGCTCCAAGGTGCCGGACATCCACAACGTCGGCCTGATGGAAGACCGCGCCACCCTGCGCATCTCCGCCCAGCACATCGCCAACTGGCTGCACCACGGCGTGGTCAGCGAGGCCCAGGTACGTGAGACGCTGCAGCGCATGGCGCAGGTGGTCGACGGACAGAATGCCGGCGATGCGGCCTACCGCCCGATGGCACCGAACTTCGAGCAATCCCACGCCTTCCGCGCCGCCAGCGACCTGGTATTCAAGGGCCGCGAGCAACCGTCCGGTTACACCGAGCCGCTGCTGCATGCCTGGCGTTTGCGCTTTAAAGAGGAGGTCTGAACATCTCACCGATCATGTAGGAGCGGCGCCCCGCCGCGAAGCTGGAGAAAAGCTTCGCCCCGGGGCGGGGCTCCTACACAAGGGGGTTAACAACCGTGGATGGCTATTGATGCCTCCACGGAGCAGTAGCAAGCCCTGACGGTTTCTGACCGTCGGGGCTTTCGAGCATGAGCGCGGCGGCTGCCGTCGCAGCTCACGGAAAGGTCGGTGCCGTGGTGCCCGGCCCTTCCAGATGCGTGGCGCCGGGTGTCCCCGGAAAACTGTGGTTCACAAGAAAAAGAAGGAACCAACCCATGAGTCAAACGCTGCTGTCCATCCTGGCCTTCGTGCCACTGGTGCTAGCGGGTGTACTGCTGATCGGCTTTCGCTGGCCGGCCAAGTACGCGATGCCGCTGGTGTTCGTCCTCACCGCCCTGATCGGCCTTCTGGCCTGGGACATGTCCCTCAACCGGGTCATCGCCTCCAGCCTGCAGGGGCTGATTCTCACGGCCTCGATCCTGTGGATCATCTTCGGCGCGATCCTGCTGCTGAACACCCTCAAGCACTCCGGAGGTATCTCGGCGATCCGCCGGGGCTTCTCCAATATCAGTCCGGATCGCCGCGTACAGGCGCTGATCGTCGCCTGGTTGTTCGGTTGTTTCATCGAGGGCGCCTCCGGTTTCGGCACCCCGGCTGCCGTGGCCGCACCGCTGCTGGTAGCCCTGGGCTTCCCGGCACTGGCCGCGGTGGTACTGGGGATGATGGTGCAGTCCACACCTGTCTCCTTCGGTGCGGTGGGTACGCCGATTCTGGTGGGTGTCGGCGCCGGTCTGGATAGAACCGGCATCACCGAACAACTGGTGGCCACCGGCAGCACCTGGGAAACCTTCTTCCACCTGATCTACTCGCGGGTGGCCATCACCCACGGCCTGATCGGCCTGCTGATGCCGCTGATCATGGTGATGATCATGACGCGCTTCTTCGGCAAGAATCAGAGCTGGAAGGAAGGCCTGGCCATCGCGCCGTTCGCCATCTTCACCGCCTTCGCCTTCTCCCTGCCGTACATGGCCGCCGGCGTGTTCCTCGGCCCGGAGTTCCCCTCGATGATCGGCGCCCTGGTCGGCCTGGCCATCGTGGTGCCGGCCGCCAAGGCCGGCTTCCTGCTGCCAAAGGAAACCTGGGACTTTGCCGATCCCAAGGACTGGCCGTCCGACTGGATGGGCAAGATCGAGATGAAGCTGGATGAGGTGGCCGGCAAGGCGCCAATCTCGGTGCCCATGGCCTGGGCGCCCTACCTGCTGCTGGCGGTGTTCCTGGTCATCTCGCGTATCTTCCCCGAGGTGAAAGCGGCGCTGATGAGCCTGAGCTTCGGCTGGAAGGACATCCTCGGTGAGACCGGCGTATCCGGCACCATCGAGCCGCTGTATCTGCCAGGGGGCATCCTGTGTATGGTGGTGCTGGTGACATTCTTCCTGCACCGCATGCGCTTCTCCGAGCTCAAGGCGGCAGTGGGCGAGTCGAGCAAGACCCTGCTCGGCGCCGGCTTCGTGTTGATCTTCACCATTCCCATGGTGCGTATCCTGATCAACTCGGGGGTCAACGGCAGCGATCTGATGTCGATGCCGGTGGCGATGGCGCAACTGGTGGCCGACAGCGTCGGCGGCGTGTATCCGTTCTTCGCCCCGGCGGTCGGCGCCCTGGGCGCCTTTATCGCCGGCTCCAACACCGTATCCAACCTGATGCTGTCGCAGTTCCAGCTCAATGCTGCCGAGCTGATCGGGGTATCCGGAGCGATGATGGTGGCCGTGCAGTCGGTCGGTGCCGCGGCGGGCAACATGATCGCCATCCACAACGTGGTAGCGGCATCGGCGACCGTTGGTCTGCTCGGGCGTGAAGGCATCACCCTGCGCAAGACCATCCTGCCGACGCTCTACTACCTCGCTGCAGCCGGCTTGATCGCGCTGGTGGCGATGTACGGCATGGCACTGACCGATCCGCTGATGACCAGTCGCTGACTCTGACGGGTCGTGCACTGTGCGACCCGACTTTGGTTGGTCCCTGGCTGGTGGCGAATGCCACCGGCCGGCTTGGCTCGTCAGTACAATTGCGGTAGCTTGCGTCGCGCAACACCGTGAGATTGGCCTGAGGTTTTTATGAAAAAGTGGCAATGCGTGGTCTGTGGACTGATTTACGACGAGAGCCAGGGCTGGCCGGATGACGGCATCGCTCCCGGCACCCGCTGGGAAGACGTGCCGGAAGACTGGCTATGCCCTGACTGCGGCGTCGGCAAGATGGATTTCGAGATGATCGAAATCGGCTGATCACGCCTGGTTTTCAAAAAAACGGCGACCCTCGGGTCGCCGTTTTTATTACATCAATCGCGCCTACTGAATAATCACCAGCCTTGCATCCGGGCTACGAAACCGAACCAACATCACAGCAGCACCCTGCCAAGCCCGCGCCAGAGCCTTCGCCGCGATTGCTGGAGAAAAATCTTCAGCGCCATTTAATCAGCGCCAGAAGCCGGTCGCCCTTCACTTACAGCAGGCAATCACAGCCAGCTTCACTCAACTGAAGGAATATCATCATGGCTCTGTCGATTCATACCAACTACTCCTCGCTGATCACCCAGACCAACCTGGGCAAGACCAACAACGCCCTGGGCACCAACCAGCAGCGTCTGGGCACTGGCTTCCGCATCAACTCCGCTGCCGACGACGCCGCCGGTCTGCAGATCGCTACCCGTCTGAACGCCCAGTCCCGCGGTATGGACGTGGCCATGCGCAACACCAGCGACGCCGTATCGCTGCTGCAGACCGCCGAAGGCGCCTTCAGCGAAATGACCGATATCGTTCAGCGCATGAAAGACCTCGCCACCCAGTCCTCCAACGGCACCAACGCCCAGGCCGACCGTGACGCCCTGCAAGCCGAATACGACGAGCTGGGCAAAGAGCTGGCCAATATCATGACCAACACCAGCTACGCTGGCGACGCCCTGTTCGGTCTTGACGGTGCTACCGGCAAGTTCGGTGCCGCCGCCGTGACGTTCCAGATCGGTGCCACCACTGCCGAAACCCTGGAGTTGGACGCTACTACCCAGTCCGCTGCCCTGGGTACTGCCCTGGACGGCCTGTCCAGCAACTACACCACCCCAGGCACTGCCGGTACTGAAATCGCCGACGCCGCTGGCGCCAACGCCATGATCGATACCATCAACACCGCTCTGGACGATATTGGTGCCATGCGCGCCGCCTTCGGTGCCAACATCAACCGCCTGAACCACACCGCCAACAACCTGGCCAACATGAAGGACAACACCGACATGGCCAAGGGTCGCATCATGGACGCCGACTTCGCCAAGGAAAGCGCCAACATGAGCAAGAACTCCATGCTGATGCAGTCGGGCATCTCCATGCTCAAGCAAGCCGGCCAGATGCCGGGCATGGTCATGTCCCTGCTGGGCTGATCCCGCGTCATCCAGGCGCAAAGGATTGCGCCGATCCCTCCCAACGCCCCGCATCCGCGGGGCGTTTCTTATGGCCAGCGGCCACCTCTGCATCCCACCTCATCAGGCGCATTGATCAACTGTCATCAAGCTCAGACATGATCGATACGGCTTCGGCGAATCTCGGCGATATCGTCGACTTCGCCCACAGACTGGCTAGTATTGAGTGAGCGCCCCCAGCGAACGGCAACCTGCTTCCAGCAACAAGCAGCTGGCACAAGACTTGCCAGTGCATTTCTCTGGCGCCAGAATGCCGACCGTCTGTCGCCGGGAAATTTCCCGCATGGAATTGCCGCTCGCCTCAAGGACCGCATGAACACCAGCCCCGAAACGCCGCTAGCCGAGCCGGAAAGCAACATTGCGTGCCTGATCATCAGGACCGGCCGCAGCGATTGTTATGCGCATTTCTACCCGGCGCTGTATCAGCTGACCCTGGTGAAGAGCGGCATCGAAGAGAAGATCGATCTGGGCTACTCCGGCAGCCGCCTGCTCGAGCGTTTACTGCGCGAGCCTGGTGAAGTGGTCTCGCGCGAGGAACTGATGAGCCACGCCTGGGCCGACCGGGTTGTCGGCCAGGGCAGCCTCAACCAGCAGATCTACACCCTGCGCCAGGTACTGGGCGACGAGAAGAGCCGCGAGATCATCCAGACCCTGCCGCGCCGTGGCTATCTGCTGAACCCCAACTATCTGGTCTATCCACCGAGCATCGACGACATCGGCGCAGTCAGCGAAGCACTCGATACACCGACGCCACAGCCAGCCTTTCTGCGCCACCACAGTCGTCAGCGGGCATCCTGGCTGCTTCTGCTGAGCCTGTTCAGCATCATCGGTATCGCCTTGTTCACGGCGCTGTACACCATCAGCCAGCCCAAGGACCTGCACAGCAGCGAAATGAATCTGGGCTCACTGCAGGTGCGCTACATCGATCAAGACCCACAAAGGCTGCAGCAGCTGATTCTGCAGACTCACGGCCTGACCAGCCGGCTTACGGTACTGGCCAGCAAACCGGCCAACCTGATACTGAGCCTGCGCGGCGGCTTCTATGAACTGCTGTGCTTGCAGGTCAACGGTGGTGCACGCTCGCTGATGTTGCACGAAAGCCAGCTTAATCAGGTGGCCGACGCCCAACTGAGCAGGTGTCTGCCATGAGCCAGGGCAAACAGTGCGGCATCAGCGGCGGCTGGTTGCTGACCATGCTCGCCACGGCCTTGGCGATGCTGCTGAGCATGCTCGTGCTGTGGCTGAACTTCATCTCCAGCGCCGAGCTCGACGGTCGTTACCAGTCCACCGGTCAGGTTCATCTGAGCAACGGCCAGGTGTTGGAAATCAGCCACAGCCTGCAGGTCAACCATGGTCGTTTCTATGCCATGACCCGGCAGGGCGACAGCATCCTGGAGACGTCGGGGGTGGTGGAGTACGGTTTCCTCGGCAACTACCGGCTGCGCGTCGAAGACGGTCAGGTCACCGGGCTGGCCAGCGAAGTCGACGACGAACTGGTGTTCAACCTGCTCTACGGCCGACACAAGGGTTCGACCATTCGCCTGACCAGCCTCGATGGCTGTCTCTATGCGCTGGAGACTCGGCAGATCTACTGCCCGGCGCGCAATCTGTAGAGCGAAGCTGGTCACGACTCAGGACTCCGGCGCGCTGAGCTGCGCCCCCTCGGCACGGTATTCCACACGCACCTGGGTCTCGCCGAACAACTCGCGGTACAGGCCTTCGGCCTGACTGGTCAGCAACAGCAGCTCGATACGCCGGTTGGCGCCGTTCTCCGGATCACTGGGCAACAAGGGCATGCCATCCGCCTGAGCAGCGACCTGCAGCACGTTGCCACTCGGCAGGCCAGCCTCGACCAGCACGTTGCGGGCACGCAGCGCGCGGTCACCGGAGAGGTTCCAGTTGTTGTAACCACCAACCACGCCGCGATAGGGCATGGAATCGGTGTGGCCGCTGATGATCAGATGGTTTTCCACCCGCGCCAGAATCCCAGCCAGACGCTGCAGCAGCTTTTCGAAGTGCGGATTCAGGTGGGAACTGCCGCGGTTGAACATGAAGCGCTGCGAATCGTCCTTGATCAGGACGCGCAAGCCCTGCGGTACCACCTGCACTTCGATGTTGGCCTCAGCGTCCAGTTGCAGCGCCAGCGCCTCCATCAGCTTGGCCAGATCCTGCATCTGCTGCGACTCGGCATAGTGTGGCCGGCGGGCGGGTCCCGGCTGGCCATCGCCCTGTTCAGCACCCGGATCTTCCTCGGGCGTGCGCGCCTGGTTTTCCCGGTCCTGGCGCGGGCTGACCTGCACCGGCACCCCATCGAGATCCAGCGGCGTGGTGCTGGTGCCGTCGAAGATGCCGGCACCACCATCGACCAATGGATTGTTCAGCTGGTCGGCATTGGCGCGGCTGGCGTCCTGGGTCTGCGGCTGGATGATCCACAGCACCATGAACAGCGCCATCATGGCCATGGTGAAATCGGCGAAGGCTACCTTCCAGGCACCGCCATGCCCGTCGTGGCCACCCTTCTTGCTACGACGCTTGATGATGATTTCATGGCCTTCACCGGCACGCGGTTTCATGCCGCGTCCCTTTCATCTTCGTAACGGTTGACCCAGATCTCCAGCTGCTTGAACGCCGGTTTGACGTCCTGCTCGATCAGCTTGCGCCCGGCGTCCACCGCCAGCAGGGTGGGCTTGCCGGCAACGTGGGCGACCAGGGTGGTGCGCACGCACTCGAGCGCCGACATCTCGGTCTTGATGCACTGGCCCATGGCGCTGGACAGCGGATCCATCACGCAGTAGCACATGAAGATACCGAGGAAAGTGCCCACCAGCGCGGCGGCGACGTGGGCGCCGATCTCGGCCACCGAACCACCGATGTTGCCCATGGTGATGACGATGCCGAGGATCGCCGCGAGGATGCCGAAGCCCGGCATGGCTTCGCCGATCTTGTGCAGCGAGCGCGACGGCTGCATCAGCACATGCTCCATCGCCTCCAGCTCCTGCTCGAGGAAGCCTTCGAGTTCATGGGCGCTGATCTTGCCCATGGCCATCAGGCGGAAGTTGTCGGCGATAAAGGCCATCAGGTTCTTCTCCTGACGGATCAGCGGGTACTTGGCGAACAGCTCGCTCTGCTCGGGCTCCTCGATATGCGCATCGAGCACCTTGAGGCCGCCGACATCGACCATCTCCAGCAGCTCATAGAGCAACATCAGCAACTGGCGCTGAAATTCCTCGCCACGCTTCTTGTAGACGAACACGCCTTTGATCTGATGCAGCATCTCGATCAGCACGTCCTTGGGATTGGCCACCACCAGAGCCCCAAAGCCCGCCCCGACGATGATGATCACCTCGGCCGGCTGCCAGAGCATGGCCAGCTCGCCATGGGCCATGACGTAGCCACCGAGCACGCAGGCGACGATGATCAATGCACCTAATAACTTCTGCACCCTAGCCTCTCTCGTTCAGGTAGCGACTGGCCTTGGCGATCGCCTGCTTGCTCAACTGGCAGACGCGCGCGTCGCTCAGCTCCAGCACCAGGGCGATTTCCTTGAGGCTCAGCTCATGTTGGTAGTAAAGGGTCAGCACCAGTCGTTCGCGCTCGCTGAGCTGGCTCAGCGCCTGGGTCAGCAGGCGCTCCTTGAGCACGCGGTCCTCGACCGCACTGCTGCCACAGGCGAAGCCCTCGTGGCCGTTCTGCAGCAACTCATCGAGGCTTTCGATCGCTTCGCAGGCATCGGCCTGGAGAAACTCCTGATAATCCTTGGCACTGATTCCGGTCGCCTGGAGGATCTCTTCCTCTTGCGGCACACGACCCAGTTGCCGCGCCAACTGGCGGATGGCGTCGCGGATCTTGTGGGTCTGCTGGCGCACCTGACGCGGCCGCCAGTCCTGGCGGCGCAGTTCATCGAGAATCGCGCCACGGATGCGCAGCGCGGCGAAGCGACCGAACTGCTCGTCCGGTGTGCCATAGCGGCGCAGGCATTCGAGCAAGCCCATCAGACCAATCTGCTCCATGTCTTCGCGGTCGAGTACCTGGTTGGCCTGCAACGCCAGCTGACTGACGATGCGCTTGACCAGCGGCAGGTACTGCAACAGCCACTTCTGCTCGGCCCCCGGGGCGAACAGCGCAGCCCCGCCCTGTTCGGCGGCGTAGCGATAGTCAATGGCGCAGTTGGCGTTCATGGCAAAGGTACCTACTGGACGATCAGTTTGCTGACCAGCACATTGGCGAACGGCATCGCCAGCTTCTTGCTGGCGAAGTCATCGAACAGCGCGCTTTCCAGCGTGCCCTGCAGCTCTGGAATGGGCATGCCACGCAGCTTCTCGAAGGTCATGGCAGACAGGTGGGCGACCACCGAATTGCGCACCATCGGGTCGATCTGCTCGAGCTTCTTCGGATCGGTTTCGAGGTCGGCCTGCAGCACCAGGTCGAGTACGAAGTAGTGCTCGCGGTGCTCGCCCTTGAGGCTGACGATGACTTTCTCGATGGGGAAGAAGCGGTATTCGCTGTTGGCTTCCTCCACTTCGCTGCCGGCATTGCCAGCAGAAATGCCGAGCACGGCCTGGCCGGTCTGCATGGACTTGAGCGTGGCGTAATTGAAGATGGTGCCGCCAACCACCACCAGGGTGTTGAAGATAACCAGCAGCAGGAGGACGCGCGGCATTGTCATGACTACTCTCGATTCACTAACGGGAAATTAAACGGTGACCAGCACATCGCTGGTCGATTGCGCGCCATTGCGCTCGCCACCGGCGGGTAGCGCGACGGCAGCGGCCACCTCATCCTCGGCGCCCCAGCGCTGGGCCTGCGCCTGTTGCTGCTGACGACCGCCCTGAGCATCAGCGGAGACCTGCACGTTGACCTGCACGAAGTTCTGCCCGACCAGCTCCTGACGTAGGCGCTCGCTGGTCTGCTGCAACAGGCGGGCGACATCGGCGTTGGCGGCCGAGAGCTGCACGCTGAGGCGGCCGGACTCATGACTGAGGAAAATTTCCAGGCTGCCCAGCTCCGGCGGGTCGAGGCGGATGGTGGCGTTCTGTATGCGCTGGTTGATCTGCAGCTCCACATGCTCACGCAGGCTGGCCAGCATTTGCTCGCCCCACTGCGTCTGTGGTGCATGCAGCTTGAGCGGACGCTCGGCCGTCAGCGGCGTAGCAGTTGCGGCGGAGGATGTTGCGCTGCCGGGAATGGTTTTATCTGCGTCCGTGCTGATGCTCGGCAGGCGTTCGAGATCGCTCGTCTCGATGACCTCGGTCGCCATGGCCGGCGCCGCAGTCTGTATCGCGATCTCGGCTGCCATCTGCGGTATGGGCGCCGCTACCTGGGGTGACAACGGTTGCTGGCTGAGCGCTGGAGCACTGGCGCTGTGCGACGGCTGAGCTGGCAACTGCTCACGCGGCTGTAGCTGCGGCTGCGGCTGGCCGAGGAGCTCGGCAGGCAACGCGGCAGCCTGCTCGACTTGCTCCGAGCCGTCCTGATGCAGCGGTTCATGCAGCACCTGCTCAGGAGTTTCACGCGCCTCGATATGCACCGCCTGCTGGTCCAGCATGCTGGCCAGCCACTGCTCGGCATCCGCTTCGCTGAGGGTGACCTTCACGGCAGCGGCCTCTTCACTCAGCGGTACCCCTGGCTCGGCGGCGATGAAGCCCTGTACGGCCAGTTGCAGATCGAACGACGCAGTCTCACCGCCAGTGCCCAGAGCCTGGGAAAAGCCGGCCGGCAAAGTTTGCACCGCGGAGTCCGTCAGGTTCACCTGAGCATTGGCATTGATCGCTTGCAGCACCTTTTATCTCCCACCCTGATACAGATCGACGCGCATGTAAGCGCTGCGCCCTTCGGCGTATTCCAGGTGCGTCAGCAGTAGCCGACGCACCCGCTCACACTCTTGCGCGCAGGCGATGCGCGCCTGTCCGTGCAACTGCTGCAGATGCCGCTTGGCCTCGCGCACTTCGTCGCTCAGCGTCGGTAGCCCGGCCAGCAGCTGCAGGCACGAGCGGATCAGCGCATCGATCTCGCCGATGCGCGTCCAGTCGCCCTGCTCCAGCGCCTCGGCCAACTGGCCATGCAGGTGCTGCAGGGCGCGCAGTTCACTTGCGCGTTGCATTCACGCCTTCCCAGCCTTCGCGCAGCACACCGAGCAGGCCGACCACTTCGTCCAACCCCTCCAGCGACAGGCTCACGCTGACATCGGAGAGGCGATAGATGCAGTAGTCGTAGAGCCGCGCCAGACCCTGCACCAACTCGCCGCCGTTCTCGTAATCAAGGGCACCATTGAGACCGCCGAGGATGTTCAGGCATTTCTCCAGGGACTGGCCCTTCTGCTGGTATCGCTTGGCCTCGATATGACCACGGGCACGCGCCAGCTCGTCGAGCAGGCCGTCGAACAGCACCAGCACCAGCTCGTAGGGCGAGGCCGCAGCAGCGCGCGCCTCGAGGTCCACGGTGCGATAGCTGTCGTAACTTTCGTTGAGGTTGTAGGCACTCATCAGAACATTCCGTAGGTCTGCTCCATCGCCGCCATGGTCTGCATGAGACCGGTGTACTGGCGGAGATAGCGGCTGTAGTAGGAGTCGTACTGCTTCTGGATGTTGTCGAACTGCTGATCGACACGGCGCAGCTGGGTGTTGAGGGTGTCCTTGCGATTGGTCAGCAGGCCGCCGGCGCTGCTGGTGTAGACCGCCAGGTTCTTGTCCAGGGTGTCGAGCAGGTTGCCCTTGTCGGTGAACAGCTTCTCGAAGCCTTCCGGGTTGGCTGCCACGGCCTTCTCGAAGCGGGCGTTGTCGATGGTCAGCTTGCCGTTGCGGTCGGCGACGATGCCGAACTCGTTGAGGCTCACACCGCCGAACGAGGTGCGCACCAACTGGTTGAGCATGGTCTCGATGGCGCGCACGCTGGCATCGCCAGCCAGAGGCCCGCGACCACCACTCTCGCTACCGCTGGAGGTGAGCGAGTCGAAACTGGTCATCAGCGCATTGAAGGCGCTGACGAAGGTTTGTGCCTTCTCCTTGGTGGCTTTCTGGTCCTGGCCGACTTCCATGGTCAGCGGCGCGTCACCGCTCTTGTGCGCCTTGTTGAAGGTCAGGCTGACGCCGTCGATGATGTTGTCGAAGGTGTTGCTGGTGCTGGTCAGTTCGATACCGGTCTCGCCACCCAGGCGCACGATGGCGTCCTTGGCCACGGACAGCTCCTGCCTGCTGGCCACCGCACCTTCAACCGCGGCATTGCCACTGGCGCTCAGGCTGATGGCCTGGTCGGCGCCGGTTTTCTCACTGGTCAGCACCAGGTTGACCTGGCCATTGCTGCGTACCAGGGTCGCCTTGACGCCATTGTTGTCGCTCGCGCCGTTGATCGCTGCGGCCAGCTCATCGAGCGTGGCGATGGCGCCGAGGTCGACATTGAACGCGTCGCCGCCCTGGCCGATGGTCAGGCTGCCACTACCGAGGTCGCCGTCCTGCAGCCCTTGCAGGGCAACCTGGCTCTTGCTGGCCAATTGCTGAACGAAAAAGTCGTAACTGCCGGCCACGGCCTTGGAGCCCACTGTAGCGCTGGCATAACCTTCCTGGCTGAAGCTCGCACTGTTGACCAACATGCTGCTGCCGGCCAGCTTGAGACCGCTAGCGGCAGTCTTGAAAGCCTTCAGTGCGGTATCCAGGCTGGTCAGGGCACTGAGCTGCGCCTTGTATGCGGCCTGGTTGCGGTTGGCCTTGGCCAACTGGCCCTGAATTTCGTATTGGGCCAGTTGGGTCGCCATGCTTTGCACGTAATCTGAATCGATAGCCATAGTCGGACACCCGTTTTCCTGTGAGATAGCAATAGCGGTGCCAACAGCTGAAACCCTTGATTTAGAGGGCTCTAGGCGTTCCGCCAGGTGAAAGATCCTTTCCGCTTGCACACTGCTGAACGACGAGCGGAAGGCCAACTTCCGCCTGCGTCGCGCTGGCGGCGGACGTACCGATTACAAAGGCGACAGCACAGGGGGGTGACTTAAGGAAAACACTGCAGGGAGCAGGCAAACCACAGCATCGGCAGTAACGCGGTGCGCGCGGCGCACCCTACCAATGGCGCTCAGGCACCAGCCCCGTTCGCGGTACACGCATGCCCCGTAGGGTGCGCCATGCGCACCGGCGCCACTGCGCAACAACGGAAACACCAGAAATGCGCGAGCGCGCGACAGTGTTGCGGCGGGATATCCGCAGAAGGAGCGTAGCCGGCAGGCCTTGCCGAGCTATTCGCCGCCGACGGCGAAGTTCGGCAGGCTGTTGACCGGCTGACGGAAGTTGAAGGGAATGGACTCGACGGCCAGACCGACGTTGCGCTGCACCACGAAATGCAGGTGCGGGCCGGTGCTGTTGCCGGTGTTGCCGGAGCGCGCCAACAGGCTGCCGGTTTCCACCCGCTGGCCTTCACGCACGCTGACCGAGCCCTTCATCAGGTGCAGGTAAACGCCCATGGTGCCGTCGTCATGCAGGATGCGCACGAAGTTGCCGGCCGGGTTGTTGCCGCGGCCGCTCTGCTGGTTCTCGGTCTTGACCACCACACCACCGCGCGCGGCGACGATGGGCGTGCCCTCGGGCATGGCGATGTCCACTGCATAGCGGCCCTTGGGCGTGAAATGACTGTAGGTGCCGTTGGCGCCCTGGGTCTGACGGAACGGACCGCCACGCCAGGGCAGCGGATAACGATGGATGCTCGGCTGCAGGCGCGGATCACCGAGGGCGTAGCGCAACCTGGGTTTGTAACGCAGTGGTTTGCTGGCGTCCTGCGCGGTGAGGGTAGCCAGGCGGATATTGCTGCGCGGTGGCAGCACCCAGCGAATCGGTTTGTCCGGCGCGCCGATGGCGTTCTGTACCTGTTCCAGCCGCAGTTCGATTTCCACCGGCGCATACAGGTCATTGCGAATCAGCAGGGTCTCGCCAGCTTCGTGCTTCTTGGTTTCCAGCTTCACCTGGTTGTCCAGGCGCTCGACCATGCGGTCGTTGAACACGAACACCTGCGCGCCGGGCGCAGCCTGATCGCTATAGGTCACCACGCCGTTCTTGTCGACGTACTTGTAGATGGTCAGCGCAGCGGCCTGGCCGCAAAAGACCAGCAGACTGCAGAGAATAATCAGACGCCCTAGCATAACGACTCGGATCTTATGGCTTTTTGATATCCGGGTTAGCAAGACTAGCAGCGCAGCACGGAGTGCGCGAGACACCGACCGTCAGGCTGTGAACCGGCTCACCGCCATTGGTCGGCATGGCGCCCTGGATTGCACCCGGGCTACGGGTTGGCAGGCCCAGCAGCGTGTCAGCGAGGAAGATAACGGCGTAAGCCGAGGCAATGCGTAGCAGAAGATGGTGCGGGGACAGCGCCGGGCGACCCGCGCCACCCAGAGCCTCGGAGCAGATACAGATGATCGCTGTCGTGACACTACGCGCCGGGGCTGAAATGCTTCTGCGCGGTGCCACGGGCGATCAGCCGCGACAGGTAGTCGAGCTTCTGCGGATCGCGGTCGACGAAGCGAAAGGTCAGTTGCAGCCATTCGCTGTCGGGTTTGGGTTCGAATGCCGCCACCGCGTGCAGGTAGCCATTGAGCCGCGCGGTTTCCGCTGCTTCGCCCTGTTCCAGGTCGAGCACTGCACTCTCCAGCACCTGCGGCAGCTGCTCGGTGCGCTTGACCACCAGCAGTGCCTCCTTGAGGCTCAGCGCCTTGATCACGCAGGCCATGCTGCCCGCCGGTAAACGCAGCTGACCCTGGCCACGGCCGGCCGGCGACTTGCTTGCGGCGGCCGGGGCAGGTGCGACACTCGGTGCCGCAGGGGCGGCAGCTGCCGGGGTTGGTGCACTGGTCTTTACCACCTCGGCCTTGCCACCGGTGAGTGCGGCCAGCGAGTCGTTGGCGAAGCCACCTGTGCTCAGCATCTTCGACGGCGCGCTGGACATCAGCGCCTGCAGCTTGCCAGCGCGTTGCAGGGCCTTTTTGACCTTGGTCACCAGCTGTTCGTTGGAGAAGGGTTTGCCGATGTAATCGGAAACACCGGCCTGGATCGCCTGCACCACGTTCTCCTTGTCACCACGGCTGGTCACCATGATGAAAGGCGTGGTTTTCAGGTTGTCCTGCTCGCGGCACCAGGTCAGCAGCTCGAGGCCAGACATCTCCGGCATTTCCCAGTCACAGAGGATCAGGTCGACCACCTGACGGCTCAACATCTGCTGGGCCTTGCGGCCATTGATCGCTTCCTCGATCTGTACGCCGGGGAAATTATCGCGCAGCCCTTTCTTGACCAGATCACGGATAAAGGTCGCGTCATCCACCACCAGCACACTGACTTTGCTCATCGGCCACTCCTGTACGAATGGCGGTAAGCATAGTCATGGCCAGTGGCCTAAGGCCAACGGAAAACGCCGGACGTGCAACAAATCGCGCAAACGAAACGGCCCGGGAAGTCCCGGGCCGTCGGCACGAAGCAGGCGTCAGCCGTTGGACTTGCCCTCGACCTCTTCACGCATGCGGGTCAGGCCGATATGGCGCACATCGGTACCACGCACCAGGTAGATCACCAGTTCGGCGATGTTGCGCGCATGATCGCCGATGCGCTCCAGCGAGCGCAGCGCCCAGATCACATTGAGCACGCGGGAGATCGAACGCGGATCTTCCATCATGTAGGTGACCAGTTCACGCAGCGCAGTCTTGTACTCGCGGTCGACGGTCTTGTCGTGCTGGGCCACGGCCAGGGCCAGGTCGGCGTCGAAACGGGCGAAAGCGTCGAGAGCGTCCTGCACCATCTTGCGCACCTGGTCGCCGATGTGGCGGATCTCGACGTAACCCTTGGGCGCCTCGCCTTCCTCGCTGAGTAGGATGGCGCGCTTGGCGATTTTGGTCGATTCGTCGCCGATGCGCTCGAGGTCGATCACCGACTTGGAGATGCTGATGATCAGGCGCAGGTCGGAGGCCGCCGGCTGGCGGCGGGCGAGAATGCGGATGCACTCCTCATCGATGTTGCGCTCCATCTGGTTGATCTGGTCGTCGATCTCGCGCACCTGCTGGGCCAGGCCGGAGTCGGCCTCGATCAGCGCGGTGACGGCATCGTTGACCTGCTTTTCCACCAGGCCGCCCATGGCCAGCAGGTGGCTGCGCACCTCTTCCAGCTCGGCGTTGAACTGCTGGGAGATGTGCTGGGTAAGGTTGTCTTTGTTGATCATGTTTCGCTCCGCGAAAGTCCGGGTAGGGTGCGCCGTGCGCACCACAGGGCAGCTGCAACCGGTGCGCACAGCGCACCCTACGGGGTCAAATCAACCATAGCGACCGGTGATGTAGTCTTCTGTCTGCTTCTTGGCCGGGTTGGTGAACAGGGTATCGGTGTCGCCGAACTCGATCAGCTTGCCCATGTACATGAACGCGGTGTAGTCGGAAACGCGCGCCGCCTGCTGCATGTTGTGGGTGACGATGACGATGGTGTATTTGCTCTTGAGCTCGTAGATCAGCTCTTCTACCTTCAGCGTGGAGATCGGATCGAGCGCCGAGCAAGGCTCGTCGAGCAGCAGCACTTCCGGCTGCACGGCCACGGTACGGGCGATTACCAGACGCTGTTGCTGACCGCCGGACAGGCCGAGGGCCGAGTCGTGCAGACGGTCCTTGACCTCATCCCACAACGCGGCGCTCTTCAGTGCCCACTCCACCGCCTCGTCGAGTACGCGCTTGCTGTTGATGCCCTGGATACGCAGGCCATACACCACGTTCTCGTAGATGCTCTTGGGGAAGGGGTTGGGCTTCTGGAACACCATGCCGACGCGGCGACGCAGCTCGGCCACGTCCTCGCCCTTGCGGTAGATGTTGCGCCCGTCGATGTTGATCTCACCTTCCACGCGGCAACCGTCGACCAGGTCATTCATGCGGTTGAAAGTACGCAGCAGGGTCGACTTGCCGCAGCCGGACGGGCCGATGAAGGCGGTCACGCGCTGCTTGGGGATATCCATCTTGACGTCGAACAGCGCCTGCTTCTGGCCGTAGTACAGGTTCAGCCCCGGCACTTCGATGGCCGTGGTCTCGTTGGCCAGGCTCAGGCTCTGCTTGTCACGGCCGAGGGCGGCCAGATCGATACCGTGGGTATGGGTTTCGTGTTGCATAAACTCACTCCGTTCGTAGCTACAAGCTGCAAGCTGCGCACCGGCGGTGCGCGACTCGTAGCTGCGTTAGTGATCCAGCGCCTTGTACTTCTCGCGCAGGTGGTTACGGATATAGACCGCAGTCAGGTTGAGCAGGGCGATAACGATCACCAGCAGCAGCGCAGTGGCGTAAACCAGCGGACGCGCGGCCTCGACGTTGGGGCTCTGGAAGCCGACGTCGTAGATGTGGAAGCCCAGGTGCATGATCTTCTGATCCAGGTGCAGGTAAGGGTAGTTACCGTTGAGCGGCAGGGTCGGTGCCAGTTTCACCACACCCACCAGCATCAGCGGCGCCACCTCACCAGCGGCACGTGCCACGGCCAGGATCAGGCCGGTCATCATCGCCGGGCTGGCCATCGGGATGACCACCTTCCACAGCGTCTCGGCCTTGGTCGCGCCAAGCGCCAGCGAACCTTCACGTACTGCACGCGGAATACGCGCCAGGCCTTCCTCGGTGGCGACGATGACCACCGGCAGGGTGAGGATCGCCAGGGTCAGCGAGGCCCACATCAGGCCCGGGGTGCCGAAGGTCGGCGCCGGGGCGGACTCGGGGAAGAACAGCTGGTCGATCGAGCCACCCAGCACGTAGACGAAGAAGCCCAGACCGAATACGCCGTAGACGATCGACGGTACGCCGGCCAGGTTGTTCACCGCGATGCGGATCACCCGGGTCAATGCGCCCTGATGCGCGTATTCGCGCAGGTAGACCGCGGCGATCACGCCAAATGGGGTAACGATCACCGCCATCAGCATGACCATCAGCACGGTGCCGAAGATCGCCGGGAAGATACCGCCTTCGGTGTTGGCCTCACGCGGCTCGTCGCTGACGAATTCCCACAGTTTCATGGCATAGAAGCCGAGCTTGTCGACGATGCCCATGGCGTTCGGGCGGAAGGCGCGGACGATCTTGCCCAGTTCGATTTCGGTCTGGCGTCCATCGCTGGCTGTCAGGGTCACGCTGTCGCGATTGATCTGCTGGGTCAGCGCCACCATGCGCTCTTCGAGCACCTTGTACTCGGCATTCAGTGCATCGCGACGGGCATCCATGTCAGCCTGGGCAGCAGCGTCCAGCTTGTCCTGCAACTGCAGCTTGCGGCCTTCCAGACGAATGCGCTCCAGGCCATGGTTGATACGGCCGATGTCCTTCTTCTCCAGACGCACCAGCTGTGCGTGCAGGTCGTCGACGCGATCCAGGCGCTCCTGCAATGCAGCCCAGGCCGCATCGCCCTCAGCGACCACCTGGCCACTTTCCTTGACGTTGACCAGGTTGCCGTAGAAGTTGCCCCACTCGCGGCGCTCCAACACGGTGATGCCGGCCGGCTTGCGCGGGTTGCTCAGCCACTCGCCAACCACCCAGGTGAAGTCGGCACCGAACAGCTCGCGGTTACCCACCTTGAGCAATTCGCGGGTCATGAATTCGCCACCTTCGGCCACCGGCAGGCCGGCTGCGGCGAGACGTGCACGTGGCACTTCCTCGACCTGCACCACCTCACCCAGCATCACCCGGGCTTCCTGGCCAGGCACCTGGTAGTCAGCTTCGAGAATATCTGCCGGCCAGAAGTGGCCGAGGCCGCGAGAGGCAATCACTGCCAGCAGACCGAGGGTCATGATGATGGCGATGGCAACGGCGCCTCCGCTCATCCACACGCCCGGGGCGCCGCTCTTGTACCAGGATTTCAGGTTGTTCTGTTTCACGGACATATACCTTCCAAAACCTTAGAGCGACGAATACTTGGTACGCAGGCGCTGACGAATCAGCTCGGCCAGTGTGTTCATCACGAAGGTGAACAGGAGCAACACCATCGCCGCCAGGAACAGCACACGGTAGTGGGTGCCGCCAACTTCCGACTCGGGCATTTCCACGGCGACGTTGGCCGCCAGGGTGCGCATGCCTTCGAAGATATTCATGTCCATGATCGGCGTGTTACCGGTAGCCATCAGCACGATCATGGTCTCGCCCACCGCGCGGCCCATGCCGATCATCAGCGCCGAGAAAATGCCCGGGCTGGCCGTGAGAATCACCACTCGGGTCAGGGTCTGCCAGGGCGTGGCACCGAGCGCCAGGGAACCGAAGGTCAGGCTCTTGGGCACGCTGAACACGGCGTCTTCGGCAATCGAGTAGATGTTCGGGATCACCGCGAAGCCCATCGCCAGGCCGACCACCAGAGCGTTGCGCTGGTCGAAGGGGATGCCCAGGTCGTTGGACAGCCACAGGCGCATGTTGCCGTCGAACAGCCAGTTTTCCAGATGACCACTGATCGCGATGGAGAACCAGCCCACGGCGACCACCACCGGAATCAGCAGTGCCGCTTCCCAGCCTTCGGGAACACGGTGGCGGATGGACTCAGGCAGCTTGGTCCAGAGGAAACCGAAAAGCAGGATGCCCACCGGCGTCAGCAACAAGAGGCTGAAGATGCCGGGTAAGTGGTTCTCCAGAAACGGCGCGAGGAACAGGCCGGCGAAGAAACCGAGGATCACCGTCGGCAACGCTTCCATCAGCTCGATCACCGGCTTGACCTTGGTGCGCATGCGCGGCGCCATGAAGTAGGCGGTGTAGATCGCTGCAGCCACGGCCAGCGGCGCAGCCAGGAGCATGGCGTAGAACGCCGCCTTGAGGGTACCGAAGGCCAGCGGCGACAGGCTCAGCTTGGCTTCGAAGTCGGTGTTGGCGGAAGTGGACTGCCAGACGTAGTCAGGCTCGGGGTAGCTTTCGTACCAGACCTTGCCCCACAGCGAGCTCCAGGAAATTTCCGGGTGTGGGTTATCCACCACGAAGCGCTGCAGCTTGCCGTCCGACTCGACCAGCACACGACTGGCACGCGGCGACAGGGCGGCGATGGCGCTGCCTTCGGCGACCTGCTCCTTGAGCAGGGTGCGGTGCGCGGTGCTGTGGAAGATGCCCAGGCGCCCGTCGGCATCCAGGGCCATGAAGCCTTTGCGGCGCTCTTCGGGAAGGATCTGGGTGATCGCGCTGTCGCCGAGCTGGAAGCTGCGGATCGACTGGAAGGTGGACTTGCCATCCTGATCGCGCACCATGAACCACTGCTGGATGCCACCCTTGGCGTCGCCGATCATGATCGAGATGCCGCCGAGCAGGCTGGTGGCACTGGTCACGCGATTGGAACCGCCCTTGAGCAGTTCGTAGCGGCCGTTGAGGCCGCGCTTGCGCAGATCGAAAACGTCGGCACTGGAATCGCCGTTGAACACGTACAGCCACATCTGCCGCGGGTCGAGAATCAGCTGACTGATCGGCTCGCCGATCTGCGGCAGGTTGATGCGCTCCTCGCTGACACTCACCTCGCCGGTGAACAGGTTCTCTTCGCGAGCGAGGCTGATCAGGTGCAGCTCGTTGCCCGTGGAGCCAGCCAGCATCAGCGTGCCGCTGTTGAGATTGACGGCGATGTGCTCGAGCGGACGCCCCTGCGGATCGACCTCGATCGGTGCTTCACCGTAGGGGTATTCGATCTGCGGCGCGATGGCACGCACGTTATCCGGGTAGGTGATCTTGTAACTGTGCTGAATGATCAGCGCTTGGCCGTTGGACAGGCCCAGTACCACGCGGCGCGTACCCGGCTGATCCTGACCGACGGAGGCGACGCTGACGCCTTGCGGCAGTGGCAATTGCAGGCGCTGCAGGGCTTCGCCACTCTTGAGCTCGAAGAACTGCACGGCGCCGGAAGTATCCAGGCGCATGGCGACCTGGTTCTGCTCTTCCACGGCGAGAAGCAATGGCGCCTGGGCCTCGGCCAGCCAGGCCGGTTGCTGAGCCTTGCGCGACTCGAGCTCGGCGCCCTGGAACATGGGCAGCACGACATGGGCGAGGTAGAAGAAGATAAGGGTGATGGCACCGAGCACCGCCAGACCACCGATGGAGACGTACCAACGCGCCATGCGGTCCTTCAACGCGCGCAGACGGCGCTTGCGTTGCAGGGCGGGCGTGTTGAAGTCGATCCCTAGAGGGTTCTGCGAACGGTTCATGGATTCGTTTGCCAAGTCATTCATGCGAGAAGTCTCTGCGCGGGCTTGATTGCAGCGCATACGGCTGCCCAGGCTTGTCAATTTAGCGGGCTTGTATGACAGAAAGATTACAGTCTACTGACACGACGAAGCCCGCCACCCATGGGGTGGCGGGTTCATCGAATGGCCTCGCTAGCTAGAGCCAGACCATCAGGCTGGAAGCCTTACAGGCCCAGGTCCTTCATCGCTTTCTCGGCGACCTTGGACGGCAGCGGGATGTAACCATCCTTCATCACGACGTCCTGGCCCTGCTTGGACAGCACCAGCTTGATGAACTCGGCATCCAGCGGGCTCAGCGGCTGGTTCGGCGCCTTGTTGACGTAGACGTAGAAGAAGCGAGCCAGCGGGAACTTGCCAGCCAGAGCGTTCTCTTCCGAAGCTTCGAAGGCTTCACCGCCCTTCTTCGACAGCGGCACGGCGCGGACACTGGAGGTCTTGTAGCCGATACCCGAGTAACCGATGGCGTTCAGGGTGCTGGAGATCGACTGGACAACCGAAGCCGAACCCGGCTGCTCGTTGACGTTGGATTTGAAGTCGCCTTTGCACAGGGCTTCTTCCTTGAAGTAGCCGTAGGTGCCGGATACCGAGTTACGACCGAACAGCTGCAGCGGCTTGCCAGCCCACTCGCCGGTCAGACCGAGGTCACCCCAGGTCTTGATGTCCTTGTCGCTACCGCACAGGCGGGTGCTGGAGAAGATCGCATCGACCTGCTCGATCGACAGCGACTTGATCGGGTTGTCCTTGTGTACGAACACGGCCAGGGCGTCGATGGCAACCGGAACGGCGGTCGGCTTGTAGCCGTACTTCTCTTCGAAGGCCTGGATTTCGCTGTCCTTCATCGGACGGCTCATCGGGCCCATGTTGGCGGTGCCTTCGGTCAGCGCGGGTGGCGCAGTGGAGGAACCAGCGGCCTGGATCTGGATGTTGACGTTGGGGTAGTTCTTCTTGAACTCTTCTGCCCACAGGGTCATCAGGTTGGCCAGCGAGTCGGAACCGACGCTGGACAGGTTGCCCGACACACCGGAAGTCTTTTCGTAGTTCGGCAGAGCCGGGTCGACGGCGGCTACAGCAGATACGGCGCTTACGCCAGCGGCGGCGAAAGTCAGGGCCGCCATCAAACGCTTCAGTTTCATGCCTTGCTCCTAGCAGGATAGTGTTGGATGGAACGGGCCCAAGTATCTGCAGGCCACGTGACCACTCTATGAAACGAATGTGACAGTTAAATGAACGTCGACGAGTTTCGGTTGCGGCAGAGAGAAAGCGCTTCGGATGGTTTGGCGAAAGAGTGGGTGATACTGGACTGGCCAGCCCCAATAAAAAGCCCCCGCACGCAGTACGTGCAGGGGCTCGTAACAGCGCCGCAGTGATTACTGCATGTTCTGCTTCAGCGCCCGCATGCGGTCGTGGCAAGCCCGCACCTTGGGCATCTCCACGGCCAACAGGACACGGACATCATTGTCCGCACTTTCCAGCGCATCTTCGAAGGCATGCAGAATGCGGTCTTCCGCTTCCTCCAGCTGCGCGACGTAGGTGGCGTCTTCATCCTTGGCCAGGGTCGCGCGGGTGTCGGCGTAGAACTGGCGCAGCTTGCCCAGCATGGTGCCGCCGGATGCTGGGGCACTCTGGTTGGCCGCGACCTTGACGCTCAAGGCGTCGATCACTTCGGTCTTGGCGCGCACCATGTCGCGGAACAGCGCCTGCAGGCGGATATCCTTGACCTCTTCGTGGGCATGCTCATAGAAGCGCTTGCCGTCACGGGTGATTTCGATCAGTTCATTGAGTTGTGCGGTCTTGCTGCTCATGGATTCACTCCTTGGCGATGGGACTTGCGGGTTGATGGCCATTCCAGTGGCCGGGATTGCTTGAGATTCAACTGCTGATGCGCAGGGCGTCGGCGTCGACACCACGCACACCGCGAATGTTGCGGGCGATCTCGACCGCCAGGCGCTTCTCGGCACTGCTCAGCACGCTGCCGCGCAGGCTGACCAGACCATCGTCGGTGTTCACCGCAATGTTCATGGCATCCAGGTTGCGGCTGTAGAGGAAGCTGGCCTTGACCTTGCTGGTGATCCAGCTGTCACTGATGTTCTCGCGCGCCTCGTCGAGTGTGGTTTGCACTTCGCTGCTACTGCTGTCGGCAGTGCTGATGCTGAGGTGGTTGAACACTTCGCGCACGCCATCGGTATTGGCTGCCAGCTGGCCTGCCAACTCCTTGGCCGCCGGCGTCTGCGCATGGCCACTGAGGGTGATGTTGCCGGTTTCGCTCTTGACCTGGATGTCCAGGCCGCGGGTGTTGCTGTTCCACAGCAACTTGGACTTCACCGTGGCGGCGAGGCTGGCGTCCTCAAGGCGCTGCGCCATGCTCGGCGCATCGCCCTCGACCGCGTCACTGCTGACCTCGATGCGATTGTCCACCGAATCGATGCCATCTATGCTCAGCGCCACCTGCTCGGCCAGCTCTTTCTGAACATCGTTCTCGACCTTGCCGTTGAGGGTGGCCGCGCCATCCTCAACGTCGATATCGAGCTTGAAAGGGTTGAGATGCCGGTTGAGCGCGAAGGCTGTCCAGATCGAACCTTCCTGGCGGGCCGCATCCAGCTGTGCTGATAGCTGACCTTCGGCAGCGTGGCTGGCCACAGGCGTCAGGCCGAGCATCAGCGCGGTGCCGGCGGCCAGTAACAAAGGCTTGAACGGGGGCATGAGTTCACTCCTGTTCGTGAGACGATACAGGCAATATCGCAAGCCCCGTGCCAGTCAGAAGAAATTAAAATTCCCTTTTAAAACAAATATTTACCAACAATAAAGGCACCCTGCCCGCATGCAGGGTGCAGTATCGGCACAGTCGAGCCGTGCAACTTGCATGGTTTTTACCTGACTAAGCTGCATTGACCCGTCAGATGGAGCACATACATGGCAGTTGCAGAGCAAACCAGTGGACGCATTCTGCTGGTGGACGACGAAGCGGCAATCCTGCGTACCTTCCGTTACTGCCTTGAAGACGAAGGCTATGACGTCGCCGGCGCCAGCAGTGCGACCCAAGCCGAGGCGCTGCTGCAGCGACAGGTGTTCGACCTTTGCTTTCTTGACCTGCGCCTGGGCGAGGACAACGGCCTGGACCTGTTGGCGCAGATGCGCATCCAGGCACCGTGGATGCGCGTGGTGATCGTCACCGCCCACTCGGCCGTGGACACCGCGGTCGATGCCATCCAGGCCGGCGCCGCCGATTATCTGGTCAAACCCTGCACCCCCGATCAACTGCGCCTGGCCGCCGCCAAGCAACTGGAAGTGCGTACGTTGGCTGCACGCCTGGAGGCTCTGGAAGGTGAGGTACGCAAGGCCAAGGACGGCCTCGACTCGCATAGCCCGGCGATGATGGCGATTCTGGAAACCGCACGGCAGGTCGCCGCTACCGACGCCAACATCCTCATCCTCGGCGAATCCGGTACCGGCAAGGGTGAGCTATCGCGCGCCATCCACGGCTGGAGCCGCCGTGCCAAGCGCACCTGCGTGACCATCAACTGCCCATCGCTGACGGCCGAGCTGATGGAAAGCGAGCTGTTCGGTCACGCCCGCGGCTCCTTCACCGGTGCCAGCGAAAGCACCCAGGGCCGCGTCAGTCAGGCCGACGGTGGCACCCTGTTCCTCGACGAGATCGGCGACTTCCCGCTGGCCCTGCAACCCAAGCTACTGCGCTTCATTCAGGACAAGGAGTACGAGCGCGTCGGCGATCCGGTGACCCGGCGTGCCGATGTGCGCATCGTCGCCGCCACCAACCTGGACCTCGACGAAATGGTGCGCGAGGGCCGCTTCCGTGAAGACCTGCTGTACCGCCTCAACGTCATCACCCTCAAGCTGCCACCGTTGCGCGAACGTCACGAAGACGTGATGGGCCTGGCCGAGCGCTTTCTCGCCCGCTTCGTCAGCGACTACGGGCGCCCGGCGTGCGGTTTCAGCCCCGAGGCTGCCGCCGCCCTGCAGGCTTATCACTGGCCAGGCAATATCCGCGAGCTGCGCAACGTCATCGAGCGCGCCAGCATCATCTGCCAGAGCGACGTGGTGGAGGTTAGCCATCTCGGCCTGGGCGGCACCGGCGAAGCGCCGAACAATGCAGTGCGTGTCGGCGCAGCGATGAGCCTTGAAGAGCTGGAGAAGGCGCATATTGCCGCCGTGCTGGCCAGCAGCAACACCCTCGACATGGCGGCCAAGACGCTGGGTATCGATACCTCGACCCTCTATCGTAAACGCAAGCAGTACAACCTCTGACCACGGGATTTCCATGAAGCTGTCGATGAAGCTTCGCACGCGACTGTTCCTTAGCATCTCCGCGCTGATCACCGTTGCACTGCTGGGCCTGCTGCTCGGCCTGTTCAGCGTCACACAGATGGCGCGCAGCCAGAGCGACCTGATCCAGCGCGGCTTCGACGCCGTACAGATCGGCCAGAAGCTGCGCCAGCACCTGGGCGACGAACTGATCGTGCTGATCGCTCAACAGCCCGATGCGCAGCGCCTCGAAGCCATCCGCCAGTCGTTCCGCGCTACCTTCGACGAAGGCCTGAGGGCCAACCTCGGCAAAGACTACGCCAGCGGACTGGAGCGAGCGGCAGCGCTTTACGACGAGATGGAACAGGCTGCCAGTAGTGCGATGCCGGACGGCCAGACACCCCATAACCTGGGTGCTCACAAACCCTTCACCGAGGCCTTCCAGCGCCTGCGCAACCATCTGCTGGAACAGCAGGATCAGGTCGTCGACTGGGTCATCTCGGCCGAAAGCAAAGCGGGCGAGCGCTCTCAACTGATCGCCGGGCTGCTGGTGCTCATCGGCCTCGCGGTACTGGCGATCGGGGTACTCACTGCCCACGGCATCGCCCGCCGCTTCGGCGCCCCCATCGACATGCTGGCACGAGCCGCCGACCAGATCGGCCAGGGCAAATACGACGTGGTGCTACCGGTATCGCCGGTTCTCGAACTGGCCGTGCTGAGCCGCCGCTTCGGCCTGATGACCGAGGCGCTGCGCGAATACCATTCGAGCAACCTCAACCAGTTGCTCAGCAGCGAGGGCCGACTGAAGGCGGTGCTCGACAGCATCGATGATGGCCTGGTCATTCTCGACACCCAGGGCAGCATCGAACACGCCAATCCGGTGGCGCTGCGCCAACTGTCCTGGCCGGCCGAGATCGTGGGCCAGCCCATCGGGCCGCTGTTGCCCGAGCATGCGGTGGACGAAGCACTGCGCCGGGTGCTGGCAGGCGAACTACTGCAGGAGCCACCGGCCGACCTGCAGATCGAACGCGACGGCGAGACCAGACTGCTGGCCTGGGCCCTGACCCCGGTACAGGTGCGCGAGGGCGGTAGCGCGGGGGCGGTGATGGTGCTGCGTGACGTCACCAAGCAACGTGCCTTCGACCGGGTGCGCAGCGAGTTCATCCTGCGCGCCTCCCATGAGCTGCGCACGCCGATCACCGGTATTCATATGGCTTTCAGCCTGCTGCGCGAACGTCTCTCACTGCCGTCAGGCGGACGCGAGCAGGAACTGATACGCACCGTCGACGAGGAGATGCACCGCCTGGTGCACTTGATCGACGACCTGCTCAACTTCTCGCGCTACCAGAATGGCGTGCAAACCCTGCAGCGCCGCCCCTGCGACCTAAGCGAAATGATCCAGCAGCTGTCTCAACGTTTTACCGAGAGAGCCGCGGAGCGCGAGGTGAGGGTGCTTTGCGAAGTCCACGAGCCCCTGCCGCAGCTTGAGCTCGATGCCGCGCAGCTGCAGCGACTGCTCGATAACCTGACCGACAATGCCCTGCGCTACAGCAACCCGGGTGACAAGATACGACTACAGGCGCGCCGCCATGGCGAACAGGTGATCGTCAGCGTGCAGGACGAAGGCGAAGGGATCCCCTTCGAACAACAGGCGCGGATCTTCGAACCCTTCGTTCAGGTCGGCAGGCGCAAGGGTGGCGTCGGCCTCGGCCTGGCGCTGGCAAGGGAGATCGTGCAGTTGCACGGCGGCCAGCTGAGGGTTCATTCGCGCCCCGGCGAAGGCGCCAACTTCTATTTCAGCTTGCCGGTCTGAGGTAGACGACCGCGGTACCGGCCTATTCACGCGCAATAAAAAACGCCACGGTCTTCGTGGCGTTTTCTTGTTTCCTGGGCGCGGGACCAGCCTCAGCGCAGCACCGGGTCGAACTTGATCCGGCGCCCGGCCATCAACGCGACCAGAAAGCCTGCACCAAAGACGACGCTACCACCCTTGAGCAGCAGGGCGATACCCTCGTCCAGAGCGGGGCTCAGCCACAACACCGCCAGGCTCGACAGGGTCATGATCAACAACAGGACGGCACTTCTGGACATGGCAGGACTCCTTGTCGGTCAGAACACCCAGCGCGGGGTGCTATTGGCAGGGCGTGGCTCACGGTTGGCGGTATCGGTGTCGCCCTCGTTGGAGATGCGCAGCCACTGCGCATCGTCGCCGATGGCTCCGACAGCGCGGGAGGGCTGGGTACGCAGTTCGGCGGAGCCTTCCTGCTGTGCAGCAGCGCGCGATTGCCACACCGGCGAGTTGGAAAGGGTGAACTCGGCCGTTTTCGCAACGGCTCCGGCCGAACCACTGAAATCTTTGGCGTAAGCCCCGTTGACCAGCAATGCAGCGACGCAAAACAGGCTCACTCGGATGATGTTCATGACGCTTCTCCATCAGCAGGTCAGTCGGGGGCTTACATGACTGATTCTGCAGCGCTCATGCCAACATCAATTCCTATAAAATATCCTTATAAATCAATTGCTTAAAAACAAAATCGACACCTTGCGCCATGCACTTTGCAAGATGCATGAATTACGACACGTGCAATTTGCACGATCAGCTGCGTAGTGGCAGCAGGATGCTGAAACAGGAGCCTTCGCCGAGGCGACTGCTGAGCTCGATGCGACCGTCATGGGCCTGGACGATCTGCTCGCTGATGAACAAGCCGAGCCCAAGCCCCTGCGCGACGCTGGTTCCGGAGACGCGCTCGAACTGCTCGAATACCCGCCGCTGATCGGCCTCGGAGATGCCCAGGCCCTGGTCACGCACCTCGGCGCGGGCCATATCGTCTACCACCCGCACACGCACCGACACGGGTTTACCATCACCGTAGCGCAGGGCATTGGTCAGCAGGTTGGCCAACACCTGCTCGATGCGGAACTCGTCCATCATCACCGGCGCCGGACCCTCGACGTGCAACTCGATATGGCTGCCGGTATTGGTGAACTGCGCGGCCAGGCTCTCCACCACGTTTCCAGCCAGCACGCCGAGGTCGCCGGGTTCTGGCCGCACGGAAAGCTTGCCGGTGCGAATGCGCGAAACATCCAGCATGTCGTCGATCAGGCGGCTCAGGCTGCGGATCTGCCGCTCGTCGCGGCTGACCATCTCCTGCAGCTTTTCCGGGCTGAAGGCATCCATGCGCCCCTGCTCCAGGCGCAGCCGGCGCAGTTGCACGTCGAGGATCAGACCGTTGAGTGGCGTGCGCAGCTCGTGCGAGGCGATGGACATGAACACGTCGCGCATCTGCACCGCTTTCTGCAACTCGCCCTGAGTCTCGCGCAGCTCGGCGAGCAGTGCCTCCTGCTCACGACGCGCCGCCTCGACCACCTCCAGTTGCATGCTCAACGCCTTGCGATGGCGGTACAGCTCGACGAACATCGCCACCTTGCTGCGCACCTCGAAGGGTGACAGCGGCTTGTGCAGGAAGTCCACCGCACCGCTCTCGTAGCCGCGGAAGGCGTAGTCCATGTCGCGGCCGACCGCGCTGACGAAGATGATCGGGATATGCTTGGTCTTCTCCGTGCCGCGCATCAGCTCGGCCAGTTCGAAACCGTTCATGCCCGGCATCTTGACGTCGAGAATGGCCAGGGCGAACTCATGCTCGAGCAGCAGCGACAGTGCCTCGTCGGCGCTGCTGGCCTGGAACACGGTGCGGTCCTCGCTCTGGATCAACGAACGCAGCGCCAGCAGGTTTTCCGGCAGGTCGTCGACGATCAATACCTTGGCTTCAATCTTCCTCAGCATGGCAGGGCATCCAGTTCGGCCAGCAGCAGGCGCATGGCATTGATAGACAGGAGAAAATCCGGTTTCAGCAGGGCCAGCGCGGCATTCGGCATGGTGGGCACCTGCGCGTCGGCAGGCTCCTGCACCAGCGTCAGGCCGCCAGCCTGTTTGATCGCCAGCAGACCAGCCGCGCCATCCTCGTTGGCGCCGGTGAGCAGCGCGGCAGCCAGCTGCTCGCCATAGGCGTCGGCAGCGGACTCGAAAAGAATATCGATCGATGGCCGGGAGAAATGCCGCGGCTCCTCACGACTGAGGGAGAAGCTACGATCGGTTTCGATGGACAGGTGGTAACCGGCGGGCGCCACGTAGACCACGCCGCCACTGAGATACTCCTTGTCCTCGGCTTCCTTGGCAGGCAGCGTCAGGCGGCGCTGCAGCAGATCGGCCAGCAGACTGTCGCTGCGATCGGGCTGATGCAGCAGGCAGACCACCGGCAACCGGTAGTCCGGCGGCAGGTCTTCGAGCAGGCTCAACAGCGCCTCGACACCACCGGCCGAGGCGCCAATCAGCAGGGCCTCCAGCGGCGCACGCACCTGGCCGCGGAGGTTGATCCGTTGGCTGCTCATCGCTTGCGAAAAATCCGCTCGGGCCGCGACACCGCTTCGAACTGCCGGGCATAGGCAGAGAAATCCAGACTTTCCTTGCTGCCCAGACCGAGAAAACCGCGGTGGCAAAGGGAGTCGTGGAACAGGCCCAGTGCACGGTCCTGCAGGTCGCGGTTGAAATAGATCAGTACGTTGCGGCACGACACCAGATGGGTTTCGGCGAACACGCTGTCGGTGGCCAGGCTGTGATCGGCGAAGGTCACGTTGGCACGCAACGACTTGTCGAACAGCACCCGATCGTAGGCTGCCGAGTAGTAGTCGGAGAACGCCCGCTTGCCGCCGGACAGCTGGTAGTTCTGGGTGTAAGTGCGCAGGTTGTCGAGGGCGAAGATGCCCTGCTCGGCCTTCTCCAGCGAGTGCGGATTGATGTCGGTGGCATAGATCATGGTGCGTTCCAGCAGGCCTTCCTCGTGCAGCAGAATAGCCAGGGAATACACCTCTTCGCCCGTGCTGCAGCCAGCCACCCAGACCTTCAGCGAGGGATAGGTGTGCAGCAGCGGCACCACCTGCTCGCGCAGGGCGAGGAAGTATTCGGGGTCGCGGAACATCTCGCTGACCGGGATGGTGAGGTACTGCAGCAGCTGCATGAACGCCTGCGGCTCGTGCAGGATACGCGCCTGCAACGCCGAGATGGTCGGGCAATCCAGCTGAGTCTGCGCCTGACGCACGCGGCGCTTGAGCGAGGCTTTCGAGTAGTCGCGAAAGTCGTAGCTGTAGCGCAGGTAGATCGCCTCGATAAGCAGGCGCAGCTCGATTTCGTCAGGCATCACAGACGCTCCAGCTTGGGCATCCATACGCGGATCAGAGAGAACAGGCGATCCAGGTCGATGGGTTTGGCCAGGTAATCGTTGGCGCCAACCTCGCGGCAGCGCTCCTGGTCATCCTTCATCGCCTTGGCCGTCACCGCAATGATCGGCAGGTTCTTCCAACGGTCTTCCAGACGAATCTGCCGGGTGGCTTCGTAGCCGTCCATCTCCGGCATCATCACGTCCATCAACACCAGGTCGATGTCTTCGCGCTCGCGCAGCTTGTCCAGTGCTTCGAAACCGTTGCGCGCGACTTCGACCGTGGCGCCCTTCTGCTCCAGCGCGCTGGACAGAGCGAAGATGTTGCGCACGTCATCGTCCACCAGCAGCAGGCGCCGGCCCTCGAACAGCTTGTCGCGGCTGCGCGCGGTCTTGAGCATGCGCTGGTGCTCGCTGGACAGCTCGGCCTCGACCTTGTGCAGGAACAGGGTGACCTCATCCAGCAAACGTTCTGGCGAACGCGCGCCCTTGATGATGATCGAGCGCGAGTACTTGAGCAGCTCGGCTTCCTCGTCGCGGGTCAGGTTGCGCCCGGTGTAGACGATCACCGGAGGGAAGGAGCAGATGTCCTCCTCGGCCATGCGCCGCAGCAGCTCGTTGCCCTGCATGTCGGGCAGTTTGAGGTCGATGATCATGCAGTCGAACACCGTGTCGCGCAGCTTTTCCAGCGCATCGCCAGCCAGTGCGACGGCGGTGATCTCGATGTCTTCGTCGCTGATCAGGCGGGCAACGCTGTCGCGTTGCAGCGGGTCGTCCTCGACCAGCAGTACGCGCTTGACCTGCTGATTGAGCTTGGCCTCGAGCCTGCCGAAGACTTCCTTGAGCTGATCGCGACTGGTGGGCTTGAGCGCATAGCCAACCGCCCCCAGGTGCAGCGCGGCCTCGCTCTGATCCTCTACCGAGACCACATGCACAGGGATATGACGGGTCTGCGGATCATCCTTCAGACGTTGCAGCACACCGAGGCCTGAGCCGTCGGGCAGGCGCATGTCGAGCAGGATGGCATCCGGGCGGTACTGCCGCGCCAGTTCCAGGCCTTCATCGGCGCAGGTAGCCACCAGACAGGCGTAGCCCAGCTCGTGAGCCAGATCGAAGAGGATGCGGGCAAAGCGCACTTCGTCCTCGACCACCAGCACGCGGCGGCCGCCACGCTCGTCGAGGTGCTCGCGGTCATCGGCGAAAGGCGCTGGCGCTCGCGGCATCGCCGGGGCGGCAGCGACAGCGGCGACCGGTAGTGGCGGCTCAGCCACCACCAGAGGAGCGGCAATCGGCTGGCTCGGGGCAGCGCCCTCGACCAAGCGCTCGGGCAGCAGCAGGGTGAAGGTACTGCCCTCGCCCGGCACGCTGCTGACCGTGATCGAGCCTCCGAGCAACCCGGCCAGGTCACGCGAGATGGACAGCCCCAGGCCAGTACCGCCATAACGGCGATTGGTGGTGCCATCGGCCTGGCGGAAGGCCTCGAAGATCGCCTGCTGCTGATCCGCAGCGATGCCAATGCCGGTATCGCGCACGGCGAAGGCCAGGTAATGGTCATCCTGCCGCGATACGCTGAGAGTCACGCCGCCGCGGTCAGTGAACTTGAAGGCGTTGGACAACAGGTTGCGCAGGATCTGCTCGGCGCGCTGGCGGTCGGTGAACAGCACCTGCGGCAGCTCGCCCTGCTGTTCGATCTCGAAACTCAGGCTGCGCTCGCCCGCCAGCGGTACGAACACATCCCGCAAGCCTTCGAGCAGGCTTGCCAGCGGCGTGCGCTCGGGGCGTATCTCGAGCTTGCCGGCCTCGACCTTGGCGATGTCGAGAATGTCGTTGATCAGGTTGAGCAGATCGTTGCCAGCCGAGTAGATCGACTCGGCGAACTTGACCTGTTCGTCGTTGAGATTGCCGTTGCCGTTTTCCGCCAGCAGCTTGGCCAGAATCAGCGAGCTATTGAGCGGCGTGCGCAGCTCGTGGCTCATGTTGGCAAGGAACTCGGACTTGTAGCGGCTGGCGCGCTGCAGCTCCTCGGCACGCTCTTCCAGCTGCGCCTGGATGCGGCCGAGGGTGGTGTTGCGCTGGTCCAGCTCGTCGCGCTGGTCGGCCAGTGTCTGCGCCTGCTCGGAGAGCTTCTCGTTGGTCTGCTCCAGCTCGGCCTGCTGGGTTTCCAGGTGCGCCTGAGACTCCTTTAGCACGCGCGCCTGCTGCTCCAGCTCCTCGTTGGCGGCACGCAGCTCTTCCTGCTGGGTCTGCAGTTCCTCGTTGAGTTGCTGAGTCTGGCCGAGCACCTCTTGCAGACGCTGGCGATAGCGCGCCGCTTCAAGTGCCATCCCGACATTGCTGGCGATGGCCTCGAGGAACTCGCGCTCACGCGGCTCCAGTACACGCATGAAGGCCAATTCGACCACACCGTTGACGCGATCTTCGGACTGCAGCGGCACCAGGGCAACGCTCACTGGCTGGCCTTCGCCGAGACTCGAAGCGACCTTGATGTAATCCGCCGGCAGATCATCCAGACAGACCAGACGACGGCTGCGAGCAGCCTGTCCGATCAGGCCCTCACCGCGGTAGAAATGCTCCTTGAGGCTGGCATCCTCGCTGAAGCCGTAGCCGGCAACGCGCGTGAGGTCGCCAGTCTGGGCATCGCGCAGATACAGGGCGGCGACCACGCAATCGAGATATTCGGCGAGAAACTCAAGGGAGCGGTCGGCCAATTCCTGCACCTGCAGCTGGCCGAGTAGGCGCTCGGCCAGCAGGGTCTGGCCGCTGCCCAGCCAGGCGCGGCGACGCTGCTCATCGGCGTAGTCGGACTGCTTGGCCATCGCCTGTGAATAGGTCTGCGAGAGGTTCATCAGCTCACGGCGACCGAACAGCGCCAACAAGGCACTGAACAGGATGCTGACCACCAGATAGGTACCGGCCCCCCAGAGCGTGGTGCTACTTACTTCGGCATTGCGCTGCTGACGCAATTCACGCTCGCTGTTGATGAAGGTATCCAGCTCGCGACGCATGCCATCGGTAAGATTCTTGCCGCGGCCACGGCCGACCTCTGCCATGAAGTTGCCGCCATCACGGCGGCTGCCAATCACTTCCTGAGCATAGAGATCCCACTGCTCCTGCATGGCCAACAGACGTTCGAGCCGCTGCACCTGCGGTGGGTTGTCGGAAACCATGTCGATGAGCTGTTCGGTCTGCGGACGAAACTTGCCGCGCGCCTGCTCGTAGGGCGCGAGGTAGTCTTCCTCGCCGCTGAGCAGGAAGCCGCGCATGCCGGTCTCCAGGTCCAGCGTCAGCTTGTACACCTCGCTGGCTCTGTTGAGCACCTGGTCGGTGTGCTCGACCCAGCGGATCACATTGAGCAGGTAGCCGATCAACAGCGCGAAGAACAGCGCGCCGACCAGCCCCAGGCCGAGCGGCAGCCCGACGTTACGGTTGAGAATCCGGCGAAACCCTTTTTCGTCCATTGCGGACTCATTCGACATTGGGACGTCCATTCGATGATTGTCTCGCTTGTTCTTGTCTGTCCGGGGAAGGCGTATGGCACACTGACCGCGCACCGACTCCGAAGTTTGCCAAACATTCGCGCATTCTGCGCGCTGAAACAGAGAGCCCCATGACCGAAATCGACTGCGCCAGTGCCAAGACCATCCTGCTGGTCGAGGATGACGATGTCGTGCGCCAACTCACCGCTGAAGTCCTCGGGGAGTTCGGCTATTGCGTCCTTGCCCTGCGCGACGGGCACAGCGCACTGGAGCGGCTGCGCAGCGAGCAGCACTTCGACCTACTGATGAGCGACATCGGCCTGCCGGGGATGGACGGACGCGAACTGGTGGAAGCCGCGCGCCAGTTGCGACCGACCCTGCCGGTGCTGTTCGCCAGCGGCTATTACGAACGCGAACTGCTCGAAGCGGTGCGCGCCCGCGACAGGGCGGCAGCCACCGAGAGCATCGTAAAACCCTATGACTTCAAGCTTCTTGCTCAACGATTGAGCGAACTGGCGGGCTGACGAAGCGGCATCTAGGCTGATTGCAGGTCCCTGGACAGGAGAGTCCGCTGATGCGTTACGCCAACCCGCTTTGCCTGGCTCTACTCACTGCGCTGCTGCTCAGCGGCTGCGCCAGCCAGACCACCAAACCCACACAGTTCTCCGGCTACCTCGCCGACTACTCCCAGCTCCAGCCAGCCACTTCAGCCACTGGTGCACCGGTGCTGCGCTGGATTTCGCCGCAGTTCAGGAGCGAGCGCTACACGGCGGTGTATGTGGAGAAGCCGACCTTCTATCCAGAGCCAGTTCCCAGCGATCAGGTCAGCGCGCAAACGCTGGAAAGTGTCCGTGATTATCTGCATCAGGCGTTGATCCGTGAGTTGCAGGGACGCATGACGGTGGTCAACGAACCGACCATGGACAGCCTGGTGCTGCGCAGCGCGATCACTGGTGTGACGGTTTCCACCGAAGGGCTCAAGGCCTATGAGGTGATTCCTGTCGCCCTGGTGCTGGCAGCGGCAACCACAGCCGCAGGCACCCGTGACCGCGACAGCACCATCTTTATCGAACTGGAGGGCCTCGATGCACGCACCAGCGAACCGGTGCTGCGCGTGGTGCGCAAGGGGCACGGCCTGGCGCTGGAGAACAGCAGCACACAACTGACCCTGGAAGATCTCAAACCGGTGCTGGATGTCTGGGCGCGTGATGCGCGTGATTTCCAACCTGGTCCACGCTGATCGACCTGCCGGTAGAGCAACCGTAGCGCAGCACCATGCTGAGCAGATGATCGGCTATCAGGCGGATCGATAGCACTTGCCGCACTCGGCGTCAGGCGAGAGGCTCAGGAAAAACGCCAGTCGAGGAACGTGCATGCCGAGCATCAACCCCAACCGCGAGGATCTGCTGGCGTTCTCCGAGCGCATGCCCAGTGATACACCGATCCTGATGCTCAATCTGCTGCGCTTCAATAATCAGGCCGCGTACCACGCAGAAAGTCCCCATGCGCCCTGCAGCGGGCGCGAAGCCTATGCGCGCTACAGCCGCACCGCGCTGAGCAAGGTCCGTGGGGTGGGTGGTGAGGTGCAGGTGATGGCAGACGTCCACCTGGCTTTGATCGCACCGAAGCAAGAGCAGTGGGATCTGCTTCTGCTGGTGCGCTATCCCTCGTCAGCAGCCTTTTTGAGCATGCTCGCGGACCCCGAATACCAGGCCGCCACCGTTCATCGCAGCGCAGCGCTGGCCGACTCTCGGCTGATCGGCACCACGCCTAGCTAAGCCCTATCCTGCCGCCTGCAGGTTGAGCACCAGCAACCGCGCTGCAGTTTCGGCGTCCGGCTGGCCGTCGTAGTTGGCCGGGCGATACTTCATCTGGAAGGCGGCGATGACGTTGCGCGTCGCCTCATCCAGCTCACCGTGCTGCGGCACCGTGTAACCGTTTTGCGCCAACTGCTCCTGGAACCACTGCACGCTGGGCAGGCTGGTGCTGAACAGCGCCTGTTGGCGCGCCACGGCGTCTTCGTTCGGCCAGGGCACCAGGCCCTCGTCGGCCAGACGCTTCCAGGGGAACAATGGGCCCGGATCAACCTTGCGCTGCGGCGCCACATCGCTGTGCGCGATGATCGAGCCCAGCGGTAGCTGGTGACGCTTGACGATGTCCTTGAGCAGCACGATCAGGGTGTCGATCTGCTGCGGCGCGAAAGGTTGCCAGTAGCGCCCCGCCGGCGTCTGGTAGTAGCCCTGGTTGACCAGCTCGATGCCGATCGTGGTGCTGTTGAGCCAGGTGCGCCCCTTCCATTCGCTGACACCCACGTGCCAGGCGCGACGGTTCTCGTCAACCAGGCGGTAGACGGTCGGCGGTGCATCACCGATCAGGTAGTGGCTGCTCACCTCGGTCTGCGTCAGCAGATCGAGCGAGCGTTGCAGGTCAGCGGAGGTGTAGTGCAGCACGATGTATTGCACCCGGCTGTTCTGACCGGTCGCGGTGTGACTGTCATCGATACGTAGACCACCGGTGCAACCGGCAAGCAGAACAAGAACAAGGGCAAGGCAGAGAGACTTCATGCGTGACCGAATGCGCTTTGCAGGTTGTCCAGCAGCATGTCGACGCTGAGCATGATCAACAGCATACCCATCAATCGCTCTACCGCCATCAACCCGCGATTACCAAGAAAACGCTGCAGGAACGAAGCCTGCAACAGAATGAATGCCGTCGCCGCCCAGGCCAGGATAACCGCCAGGTAGAGCTCCCAGAGCGGCCCGGTGTGGGTGTTGCGCAGAGTCATCAGCACCGCAAGCGCTGAAGGTCCGGCGACCGCTGGCGTGGCTAACGGCACCAGCATCGGCTCGCCATCCGGCACGTCGCCGAGCAGACCCTGCGGGCTGGGGAAGATCAGGCGCATGGCGATGACGAACAGGATGATAGCGCCGGCAATCGCGGTTGCCTCGCGTGACAGCCCGAGGCTGGTGAGGAATTTGTCACCAAAGGTGAGGAACAGCAGCAACAGGCCAAGGGCAAACAGCAGTTCGCGCGCGGCGATCCATAAGCGTCTGCGCGGCTCGACGTTCTTCAGTGCGGCAATGTAGATGGCGATATTGCCGAAAGGGTCGGTGACCAAAAAGATCAGCACGGCGATGCTGAAGATGTCCATGGGCGTCTCCGGTGGCTAGTGCGCATAGTCTAGGGCCTGAGGGGGTCACCTCGCGAGTCGGGGCACGGTCAGATTCGAACATCTTCAGCGCGCATGGAAATTTTATGACCAGTAGCGCCGCAATGGTTCCAGGAAACGACACCCGAAAAAATGTATACAAAGTAGTAGCCAATATGACAACAAAATGTCTACATTTACCGCACAAGAACAACAGCGAGTAGCTTTGCCATGACCTCCACCACCCAGCGCCCCGAGGACGAAAATCTCGGCCTCGGCTCCAATCTGCTCTACGGCCTGCAGCACGTACTGACCATGTACGGCGGCATCGTCGCGGTGCCCCTGATCGTCGGCCAGGCGGCCGGTCTGTCGCCTGCCGATATCGGCCTGCTGATCGCCGCCTCGCTTTTCGTCGGTGGCGCCGCCACTTTGCTGCAGACCATCGGCTTGCCGTTCTTCGGCTGTCAGTTACCGCTGGTGCAGGGCGTGTCGTTCGCCAGCGTCGCCACCATCGTGGCGATAGTCGGCGCCAATGGCGGTGAAGGCGGGCTGCCGGTGGTATTCGGCGCGGTGATAGGCGCAGCGGCGATCGGGCTGCTGATCACGCCGATCTTTTCCAAGATCACCAAGTTCTTCCCACCGCTGGTGACCGGCATCGTCATCACCACCATCGGCCTGACGCTGATGCCCGTAGCCGCGCGCTGGGCCATGGGCGGCAACAGCAGTGCAGCTGACTTCGGCAGCATGGCCAACATCGGCCTGGCCGCCTTCACCCTGACCACCGTGCTGCTGCTGAGCAAGGTCGGCAGCGCCACCATCTCGCGCCTGTCGATCCTGCTGGCCATGGTGATCGGCACTCTGGTGGCGGTGGCGTTCGGCATGGCCGATTTTTCCAAGGTCAGCGCAGGGCCGGTGCTGGCCTTCCCGGCACCGCTACATTTCGGTATGCCGGTGTTCGAGGTGGCAGCGATCATCTCGATGCTGATCGTGGTGATGGTGATCCTGGTGGAAACCTCGGCCGACATCCTCGCCGTCGGCGACATCATCGACACCAAAGTCGATTCCAGACGCCTCGGCAACGGTTTGCGCGCGGACATGATCGCCAGTGTCGTTGCGCCGTTATTCGGCTCCTTCACCCAGAGCGCCTTCGCCCAGAACGTCGGTCTGGTTGCCGTTACCGGCGTGAAGAGCCGCTACGTGGTCGCCACCGGCGGGCTGATTCTGGTCACCCTCGGCTTGCTGCCGATCATGGGCCGAGTGATCGCAGCAGTGCCGACTTCGGTGCTTGGTGGTGCCGGCATCGTGCTGTTCGGCACCGTCGCCGCCAGCGGCATCCGCACCCTGGCCAAGGTCGACTACCGCAACAACATGAACCTGGTGATCGTCGCTACTTCCATCGGCTTCGGCATGATCCCCATCGCCATGCCCAGCTTCTACCATCACTTCCCGGCCTGGTTCGAAACCATCTTCCACTCCGGCATCAGCTCGGCGGCGATCATGGCGATCCTGCTCAACCTGCTGTTCAACCATTTCACCGCCGGCAACTCGGATCAGCAGTCGGTATTCGTCGCCGGCACCGAGCGCAGCCTGCGCTACCGCGACATCGCCGCCCTGCACGATGGCGACCACTTCATCGGCGGCAAGCTGTACGACGCTCAGGGCAATGAGGTGCCGTTGCAGGACGAGGACGATCACGCACCACGGGCACGAACCGCCGGAGCAACCAGCAGGGACCCGGCCGAAGCAACATCCTAGAAGGAGTGAGTGGTTCGTACGGGAGCCGCGGCGCCTGCCGCTGCGGCTCAACGTAGACAGGATCAGGCAGCCTGCTCGACTCGGTTACGCCCCGCGCCCTTGGCGCGATATAGCGCCTGGTCGGCACGTTCGAAGGTGACCTCGGTCGCCTCGCCATTGCGAAACTCGGCGATACCGGCGGAGAAGGTGATGGTCACCGGCTCACCCTTGAAGTGGAACGGGCAGGCCTCGATTGCCGCGCGCAGGGTTTCCAGAAGCTGGACACCTCCCTCCAGCGGCGTTGCAGGAATCAGCAGAACGAACTCCTCGCCACCAAAACGGGCGATGAAGTCGGTCTTGCGCAAACGCTTGCTGAGCTCCCCGGCGATGATCTTCAGCACTCGATCACCTGCCAGGTGACCGTAGCCGTCGTTGATCCGCTTGAAGTGATCGACGTCCAGCACCGCCAACAACAGCTGGCCGCCATAGCGTTGGCGACGAGCGACTTCCAGGTCGAGACGCTCGCTCCAGGCGGCACGGTTGGGCAGCCCAGTCAGGGGGTCCAGCAAGGACTTCTGTCGCTGCTCCTCGATATGCTCGCGAAATTGCTGCGCTTCCTGCTCCATCTCGGCGACACGCTTGACCAGGCCCTGTAGCCGCTCAGCCACATCATCGCTACCACTGTCGCGCTGACGCTGATGACTGCTGACACTTTGCAAGAGCCCTTCCAGGCGCTGTTCCAGAGCCTGCTTGAGCGATTCCAGATCGGCAGCTTCCTGCACGCTGTTTTGCAGATCGCTGACCTGATCCCGCAGTTGCTGGTTGAAACTGCGCGCATTCTCCACTGAAGCGCTGTAGCCCTCGTGCGCCTCGCTGAGGGTTTCGATGAAGGCAGCCAGGCGCTCGTTGAGTTGCTTGAGATAGCCGGCGAACTCACGCTGGCCGCTATCGGTGACGGCCAGCACCAGCACGGCCAGATCATCCAGCACCGGCACCAGCTCGTACCAGTTGAGATTGCCCTCCAGTCGCAGGCGCAGCGCCTCACCCTGCGGCAGATGGCGCGCCGGCAGTTCGAGCTCGTCGAGCAGATTACGCAGACTGCTGGCGATATGCGGCGCCACCGCGCTGTATCCGGGTTCGCTGCTGGGCAACGAGAAGGGGCTGTCACCGGCTTGCTCCTGCCGTACCAGACCCGGCGGCAGCGGCAGGCTGTCGAGCACAGGCGAGACGTCGTGGACCTGGTGCCGGGCTGGCACGCTGGCCACCTTGGAGACACTGGAAGGTGGCTCGTTCGCCACCGCTACGGCCGTTGGCGTTGGCGTTGGCGTTGGCGTCAACTCTGCTGCGGGCTCCTCGGCAACGCCAGTGGCCTCGGTGAGACTGCCCGGCGCCTGCGCAGTGCTTTCGCTGGTCTCACCGCGCGAACCGAACAGACGCTGGAGCAGGCCCGGTTGTTCCTGCACCGGAGCCTGCAAAACGGTCAGCGCCTGCCCCTGCAGGTTGCTCAGCTGGCTGAGCAGCGCCGGCAGCAGGTACTGATGACTGGTGGCGTCCTCTAGTTGTTTGCCCAGCGATTTGAGCGCCTTGCGCACCTCACGGGGCGGCTGCAGACGCTGCAGTTGCTCGATCAAGCTCGCCAACGCAGCCGCAGCCTCGCCGGCACGTTGCTGACGGCGCTGCTCGGAATCCAGCACGGCCTTTTCCAGACGCGGAATAAGGCCGCCCAATGCCGCATCCATATCGTCGCGACGAAGGATTTCGCGCATTTCCTGCATGCATTGATCGACCGCCTTGTCCGCGCCCTCGGCGGCCAGGCTGCTGCGCACCAGACCACGGCGCAGCAGATCCAGGCGCGACTCCCACCGGCGGTCGAGCTTTTCCTGCTGCTCCAGGCTACTCAGGTATTTGTCTTTCCAGCGTTGCGCGTCATCGCTCATACGGCTTACTCGGGAGATGGCGTGTTCAGCATAGGCATCTGCGCAGCATTCTGTGCTTCCGGCAGGCGGATTTCCACGGCCACGGGAAGGTGATCGGAAATCGACTGACTGAGCACATCGACACGCCCCAGTTCGAGCTCGGAACTGAGCAGGATATGATCGAGACAGCGCTGCGGTCGCCAGCTGGGGAAGGTTGCCTCGACCTGCGGCGCAATCAGGCAGAGGTCACGCAGCGGGGAGTTCTCCAGCAGATCGACAGCATGGGTGTTCATGTCGCCCATCAGCACCAGGTGGCGAAACTCACTGACGCGCTCACGAATGTAGGCCAGTTGCCGCGTACGGGTGCGCGCACCCAGCGCCAGATGCATCATCACCACGCCCAGCGCGTGCTCGCCCTCACCGAGACGCAGGAAAATCGCACCACGCCCAGGCGGACCGGGGAGCGGATGATCTTCCAGCAGGGTAGGCCGCAAGCGGCTGAGCACGCCATTGCTGTGCTGGGCGAAGCGCCCGAGATTGCGGTTGAGCTGTTGATACCAGTAGGGAAAGGCGCCCTGCTGGGCCAGGTACTCGACCTGATTGATGTAGCCCGAGCGCAGGCTGCCGCCATCGACCTCCTGCAACGCCACTAGATCGAAGTCGGCGAGCAGATCACCGATGCGCTGCAGGTTGCCGACACGCCCGGCATGGGGCAACAGATGCTGCCAGCTGCGAGTCAGGTAGTGATGATAACGCTGGGTATTGATGCCGACCTGGACGTTGAAACTGAGCAGACGCAACAGGCCGTCGGCTGGCCAATCGCTCTCGGGCGAGCAGTGCGGGTTGATCTGTGGATCGCACAGACCAACCGCACGTGTCTTTCGCCAGCGGCGCAACATGCTTCGCGCCTGCGGCCGCTTAAAGCGCCTCGCGCTCCTTGGCGATCAGGTGGTCAGCGACCTGCAGGGTCTGCTGTGGGCCACCGGCCGAGCCCAGGTCGAAGCGATACTTGCCACCGACGACCATCACCGGTACGCCAGTGATCTGGTAGGCCATGGCCAGTTTCTTGGCCTTTTCCATCTGGCCTTTGACGGCGAAAGAGTTGAAGGTCTTGAGGAAGGCATCGCGATCAACGCCCTGGGTCGCGACGAAGTCGGCGAACTCTTCGGCAGAAGCCAGCTTCTTCTTCTCCTGGTGAATGGCGGTGAACACGGCGTCATGCACCTTGTGCTCGACCTTCATGCTTTCCAGGGTGATGAACGCCTGGCCATGCACGTTCCAGATACCACCGAACAATGCCGGCACGCGCACGAAATTGACGTCTTCCGGCAGCTTCTCGACCCAAGGGTTGAGGGTCGCTTCGAACTGATAGCAGTGCGGGCAGCCGTACCAGAACAGCTCCACCACTTCGACCTTGCCAGGCTTGGACACCGGCACCGGGCTCTTCAGCTCGACATACTGCTGGCCAGCCACCGGCTCGGCATGAGCAGTGATACCGAACAGACTGCTGATGGCCAGAGCGGCGCCGAGAATCAGGTTACGCATGGGGTACTCCTTGGTAGTAGGCATCGCCTCGTGGCGAATCGCTAGTAAGACCGGGCGACACGAGGCAGGTTCCGGCCATTGTAGCCGCGGCGCAAATGAAAAAGGGTGGCCGCAGCCACCCTTTGTCTTGCCAACTGCAACAGTGGTCGCTTAGAACAACTTCTTAGTGCAGACCCTGGATGAAGCTGGATACGGCTTCGATATCCTTGTTGCTCAGCTTGGCAGCAATGGCGCGCATGATCATCGCGTCGCCGTCGTTGGTGCGGTTGCCTTCACGGAAGTCGGTCAGCTGCTTGGCCACGTACTGAGCGTGCTGGCCGCCCAAGTGCGGGAAGCCGGCAGCGGCCAGGCCAGCGCCGTCAGGCGAATGGCAACCGATGCAGGATGGCATGCCTTCTTCCAGCTTGCCGCCACGGAACAGTGCTTCGCCACGCTCGACCAGCTTGGGATCGGCAGCACCGACGCTCATCTTCTGGCTGGCGAAGTAAGCGGCGATGTCAGCCATATCCTGATCGCTGAGGTTGTCCAGCATGCCGGTCATCTCGACCACCGGACGGGCACCGGACTTGATGTCGTGCAGCTGCTTGAGCAAGTAACGCTCGCCCTGACCGGCCAGCTTGGGGAAGTTTGGTGCAGGGCTGTTGCCATCGGCGCCATGGCAGGCACCACAGACAGCGACTTTGCCCTGACCGGCTTCGGCATCGCCAGCAGCCTGTGCCATGCCAGTGAGGCCCAGGGTCAACAGCAGACTCACGAGTACTTTGTTCATCAGCTAATCCAATTACGGCTAAGAGAGAAAGGGTTATCGAGCGGGCTTACTCACTCGGTCATCAGCTTGATGACCGCCTGGTAATCCTCGGCCGAGCAGTCCATGCACAGGCCGCGCGGCGGCATGGCATTCAAACCATTGGTAACGCTCTGCACCAGTGTATCCATGCCCTTGGCCAGACGAGGCTCCCATGCGGCCTTGTCGCCCTTCTTGGGCGCCGTGGGAATCTGGCCGTTGTGGCATACACCACAGGAACGGTCATACACAGCTTGCGGATCCTGAGCAGCATAGCCGTTGAACGACAACATCATAACGGCAGCAGCAAGCAGCATTTTCTTCATCAGATCAACCTCATCAGGGTTGGGAACGTCCTGCTTTCTATCGAGCAGAGATGTAATCGCTCCCGGCAATTGGGTTCCTGCGGGTGGGACAAAGCGCACACAAAATCTGCGGCATTATATACTGGCAACACTGAAACGGAAACGACGCCCCCTGCCGCCCCTTCTGGAGCGCAGCAGGTGCGCGGAAATGTCGCAAGCCCTCGAACCACTGAACAGGAATCGAGGCATCCACCGGATACCCCCATGCTCCCGAAAAATCCCATCATCGGTCTGTGCCAGCAGGCCAGCTTCCTCATAAGTGCCGCTAAGGTCGATCAGTGCCCCGAGGACAGCGGCCTAGAGGTCGCCTTCGCCGGCCGCTCCAACGCTGGCAAGTCGAGCGCGCTCAACACCCTTACCCACGCCAGCCTGGCGCGCACCTCGAAAACACCGGGACGTACGCAGTTGCTCAACTTCTTCCGCCTGGACGACGAGCGTCGCCTGGTCGACCTGCCCGGCTACGGTTATGCCAAGGTACCGATCCCGCTCAAGCTGCACTGGCAGAAACATCTTGAAGCGTATCTGGGCAGTCGCCAGAGCCTGAGCGGCCTGGTGTTGATGATGGATATCCGCCATCCGCTGACCGAGTTCGACTGCATGATGCTGGACTGGTCTGTGGCCAGTGGCATGCCGCTGCATATCCTGCTGACCAAGGCTGACAAACTGGCTTTCGGCGCAGCGAAGACCGCCTTGCTCAAGGTGCGCCAGGAAATCCACAAGCAGTGGGGCCAGGGCATCAGCATCCAGCTGTTCTCGGCGCCTAAGCGCATGGGCGTGGAGGAGGCGCAGATGGTGCTGGCAGGTTGGCTGGATCTGTTGCCGGAAGAGGATGAGGAAAGCGCTGAGGAGGAATGAGGCGCAGGGTGCGCTGTGCGCACCGAGATCGCAGGGAGTATTCGGTGCCCACTACGGAACAACAGGAGCAAGCCCCACCCTCTCCCGCCCTTCGGGCACCCTCGGCTTTGGCGTCCTGCGTCGCCCTACCTCCTGCATCCATGCAGTCGTCTCCCGCAAGCGGGAGAGGGTCATCAGATCGCCGCTAGCGGCCTTTTTACAGGCAAAAAAAACCCCGAGCTTCGTATGGGGAGGGAGAAGTTCGGGGTTCAAGGTCTGAACCGCTAGGGCGGGGTTCAGATGTCTGCCAACACTTAACACAACAAAGGAGCATTGAAGGGCTTTGCGGCCATTCATGAACTCTGACCGGGTGGGTTTGCGGAAAGTTCATCACCTTCTTAAAAACCATTTGCAATAAGAAAGCGCCTTTTGATTCCCTGAAACCCCAAAGCTAGAGCGGCCGCGGCTTTACGCCGCGGCGACGAGTTTCAATGCGCTTCGTCCCAATTCGCGCCGACGCCGACTTCCACCAGTAGCGGTACATCCAGATCGGCGGCACCACTCATCAGGCTCTTGAGTTTGGCGCTAACCTCGTCGATCAGTTCCTCACGTACCTCCAGCACCAGTTCGTCGTGCACCTGCAGGATGATGCGCGCGTCGATGTCGCTGTCCTGCAGCCAGCCATCCACGGCAATCATCGCGCGCTTGATGATGTCTGCCGCAGTACCCTGCATCGGCGCGTTGATCGCCGCGCGCTCGGCACCCTTGCGCATGGCCTGGTTCTGCGCATGGATTTCCGGCAGGTACAGGCGACGACCATAGACCGTCTCCACATAGCCCTGCTCGGCGGCTTGAGCACGGGTGCTTTCCATGTAGGTCAGCACGCCGGGATAGCGGGCGAAGTAACGGTCGATGTAGGCCTGCGCCTCCTTGCGTTCGACGTCGATCTGTTTGGCCAGACCGAAGGCGCTCATGCCGTAGATCAGGCCGAAGTTGATTGCCTTGGCCTTGCGTCGCTGATCGCTGGTCACTTCTTCCAGCGCCACACCAAACACCTCGGCAGCGGTGGCCCTGTGCACGTCCAGGTCATGCTGGAAGGCATCGAGCAGGCCTTTGTCCTTGGCCAGGTGGGCCATGATGCGCAGCTCGATCTGTGAGTAGTCCGCCGCCATCAGCCGGTAGCCTTTCGGCGCGACGAACGCCTGGCGGATGCGCCGACCTTCGGCGGTGCGGATCGGGATGTTCTGCAGGTTCGGATCGCTGGAGGACAGGCGGCCAGTGGCGGCCACCGCCTGGTGGTAGCTGGTGTGGATGCGCCCGGTACGCGGGTTGATCTGCTCCGGCAACTTGTCGGTGTAGGTGCTCTTGAGCTTGCTCAGGCTGCGGTACTGCATCAGCACCTTGGGCAGCTCGAAGTCCTGCTCGGCCAGCTCGGCGAGCACCGCCTCGGCGGTGGAGGGCTGACCCTTGGCGGTCTTGCTGATCACCGGATAACCGAGTTTCTCGTAGAGGATCACGCCCAGCTGTTTGGGCGAGGCGAGGTTGAATTCCTCGCCAGCGATTTCGAACGCCTTGCGCTCCAGTTCCACCAGTTTCTCGCCCAGCTCGACACTCTGCTCGCCGAGCAGCTTGGCATCGACCAGGGCGCCGTTGCGCTCGATCCGTGCCAACACCGGCACCAACGGGATTTCGATGTCGCGCAGCACCTTGGCCAGGGAGGGCACGGCTTCGAGGCGTCCCCACAGTTCCTGATGCAGACGCAGGGTCACGTCGGCGTCTTCGGCAGCGTAGGGGCCGGCCTGCTCCAGAGCGATCTGGTCGAAGGTCAGCTGCTTGGCGCCTTTGCCGGCGATGTCCTCGAAGCGAATGGTGCTGTGGTTCAGGTACTTCAGCGCCAGGCTGTCCATGTCGTGACGGGTGGCGGTGGAGTCCAGCACATAGGATTCGAGCATGGTGTCAAAGGCCACGCCCTGCACCATGATCGGCGTGCTGGCGTTGGCCAGGACGTTGATGTCGTACTTGGCGTGCTGGCCGACCTTGGCCTTGGTCGGGTCTTCGAGGATCGGCTTGAGCGCCTTGAGCACCGCATCGCGGTCGAGCTGCTGCGGCACGCCCATGTAGGAATGCGCCAGCGGGATATAGGCCGCTTCGCCGGCCTTGACCGCGAAGGACAGACCGACCAACTGCGCCTGCTGGGCGTCGATGCTGGTGGTCTCACTGTCGAAGGCGATCAGCTCGGCCTGTTCCAGCTTATTCAGCCAGGCGTCGAACTGCGCTTGCTCCAGTACCAACTGGTAATCACCGCTGTTGGCTGGTGCTGGCTCGGCGGTTTCCTCAACGGTTTCACCAGTCGGCTCGGCGAACAGATCACCAGCCGGCGCAGCAGCCTTGGCCGCCAGCGCTTTGTTCTGCCGCAGCAGATCGTCCAGCCAGTTCTTGAACTCCAGTTCGCCGTAAAGCTCCACCAGCGCGGCCTGATCCGGCTCGCCGGGATGCAGCGATTCGATCTCGATATTCAGCGGCACGTCGGTCTTGATGGTCGCCAGCTGATACGACAGGTAGGCCATCTCGCGGTGCTCCTCGAGCCTGGCCGGCAGGCCCTTGGCGCCGCGGATCGGCAGCTCGGGCACCTTGTCGAGGTTGGCGTAGATCACGTCGAGGCCACCGCCGACGCCGACCAGCAGGCCGAGGGCGGTTTTTTCACCCACACCAGGCACGCCCGGAATGTTGTCGACCTTGTCGCCCATCAGGGCCAGGTAGTCGATGATCAGCTCAGGGCCGACACCGAATTTCTCCTTTACGCCATCGGCGTCGTAGACACTTCCGGTCATGGTGTTGACCAGCGTAACGTGCGGGCAGACCAGCTGCGCCATGTCCTTGTCGCCGGTGGAGATGACCACGTCGCGCTTTTCCCCGGCCGCCTGGCGCGCCAGGGTGCCGATCACGTCGTCGGCTTCAACGCCTTCGACGCACAGCAGCGGCAGGCCGAGGGCACGCACGCTGGCATGCAGCGGCTCGACCTGGACGCGCAACTCGTCCGGCATGGACGGGCGATTGGCCTTGTACTCGGCGAACAGCTCGTCGCGGAAGGTGCCGCCCTTGGCGTCGAAGACTACGGCGAAGGGGCTGTTCGGGTACTGCTTGCGCAGGCTCTTGAGCATGTTCAGCACGCCTTTTACCGCTCCGGTGGGCATGCCCTTGGAAGTAGTCAGCGGCGGCAGGGCGTGGAAGGCGCGGTACAGATAAGAGGAACCGTCGACCAGAACGAGGGGAGCTTGGCTCATGCGCGGGATCAACCTTTTCGGCGGGTGCAGCTAACAGGTAGTTGAAAAACGTAGGCGAGGCGGCCAGTGCAAGGCAAAAGCAGGCGAGGAAGCGCAGTTTACGAGCTGTAAATGAGCATTCTGAGCCTGCTTTTAACGCAGCAATGGCAACGCAGGTAGTTTTTCAGCAGCCTGTTAGAATGGCTGCATCGGTGAATATTAAGGAGCAAGATTACCATGGGTACATTGAATCGCCTGTTGCTGGTCGGCCTACTGGCCTGTGTCCCCCTTGCTGCTCACGCCGAAGATCCAGTATCCGGCGATCCGGACGTGACCATCCGCCAGGACGGCGACCGCACCATTCAGGAATACCGGGTCAATGGCTTCCTCTATGCCATCAAGGTCATCCCGAAGAACGGTAAACCCTATTTTCTCGTTCGCGCCGATGGCAGCGACGGCAACTTCGTACGTTCGGACGATCCGGACATGCTGATCCCATCGTGGGAAATCTTTAGCTGGTAAGCGATTAAGGTCTGATATGTCGGTATTCACCCCCCTGGAGCGTCATGAGCTCGAAGTCTTCCTGGCGCCCTACGAGCTTGGTCGGTTGCGTGATTTCCAGGGCATTGCTGCGGGCAGCGAAAACAGCAACTTCTTCGTCAGCCTGGAGCAGGGTGAGTACGTTCTGACCCTGGTCGAACGCGGTCCGGTGGCCGACCTACCGTTCTTCATCGAACTGCTCGACGTGCTCCATGATGCCGGCCTGCCGGTGCCCTACGCGCTGCGTACGCAGGATGGCGAGGCGCTGCGCAGCCTGGCCGAGAAACCGGCGCTGCTGCAGCCGCGGCTTTCCGGCAAGCATGTGCGCGAGGCCAACGCGCATCACTGTCAGGAAGTGGGTAGCCTGCTGGCCCGCATCCACCTGGCGACTCGCGAACAGCCGGTGGAACGTCGCAGCGACCGCGGGCTGGACTGGATGCTCGCCGAAGGTCCGAGCCAGGCGCTGAAGCTTGATGAACAGGCGTTGCCGCTACTACGTGATGCACTGGCCGAGATCGCCGAGCTGAAGCCACGCATCCTCGCCCTGCCGCGTGCCAACCTGCATGCCGACCTGTTCCGCGACAACGTGCTGTTCGACGGCAACCACCTGGCCGGGGTGATCGACTTTTACAACGCCTGCTCGGGGCCGATGCTCTACGACCTGGCCATCACCCTCAATGACTGGTGCTCGCACGAAGACGGCAGCCTCGATGGCGCTCGCGCCCGTGCGCTGCTCGGCGCCTATGCCGCGCTACGCCCCTTCAGCGCTGCCGAGGCAGAGCTGTGGCCGGCCATGCTGCGCGTGGCTTGCGTGCGTTTCTGGCTGTCGCGACTGATCGCCGCCGAGTCGTTCGCTGGGCAGGAAGTACTGATTCATGATCCGGGCGAATTCCAACGGCGCCTGGCGCAGCGTCAGCAGGTCAGCCTGCCGCTGCCGTTCGCACTGTAGTGGGATCGACGCATCTCGTAGGGTGCGTTAGCCGCCTGTGACACATCGTTGAATCACACTCTGTTTCTGCGGCGGCGTAACCCACCGTCGGCGCAACGCCATCCATCGCCTGGTGGGTTACGCGGCGCGCCAAGCTCAGTTACGTATATACGACCGGGGCTTTGCGCCGCTAACCCACCCTACGGGTCTGCGTCGGGGCCGCAGCCCGGATGAGATCCGGGAAATGCTGTGCCGGATGATGGTGATGCGTAGGCACACACAAGCCGATCAGCTACCCGAAACCAGCCCCGGCAACTGCTCGGCCAGCTTGGCATTGTTGATCGGCGCACGGATGAAGCCGCGCTGGGTGCCATCCGGGCCAATGATCACCAGATTGCCGCTGTGATCGACGGTGTAGTTTTCCTTGCTGGTGTCAGCCGGGATGTAGGGAATGCTCACCGAGTTGGCGAATTTCTGCAGGGTTTCCTCTTCGCCGGTCAGACCTTTGAAGCCCGCATTGAAGAAGCCCAGGTACTTGCTCAACTGCTCCGGCGTATCACGATGGGGGTCGACGCTGACCATCACCACGCTCAGCCGTGCGCGAGTTTCTTCGGGCAGCTGGGTCTGCAATTGGCGCAGCTGAGCGAGGGTGGCCGGGCAGATGTCCGGGCAGAAGGTATAGCCGAAGAACAGCAGCTTCCAGTCACCCTTGAGCTGATCCACCGCGACCTCCTTGCCATCCTGATCGACCAGGCTCAGCGACGGCAGGCTACGGTTCTGCGGCAGCAGGACGATACCGGCATCGAGCAGCGCCGCCGGATCGCCCTGGCCTTTGCTGCTGAGCACCTTGTTGACGGTAAGCCCCAGCACCAGGGCCACGATTGCGACAAGAACGAAAACCGTTGTGTGGGTACGCGTCATGAAAAGCCTTAGATATTCAGCAGCAGGTAGTGATCCGCGAGCAGCGCGATAAACAGCAGGAACAGGTACCAGATACTGTACTTGAAGGTGTTGATCGCCGCGTGCGGTTTGCTGTCACGGTACAGCACCCAGGCCCAGTGCAGGAAGCGCCCGCCCAACAGCAGGGCGCAGACCAGGTACAGCGGCCCGCTCATGTGTATGGCGTAGGGCAGCAGGGTCACCGCGAACATCACCAGGGTGTAGAGCAGGATATGCACCTTGGTGTAGTGCTCGCCGTGGGTAACCGGCAGCATGGGGATGTCGGCTTTGGCGTATTCGGCCTTGCGGTGGATGGCCAGGGCCCAGAAGTGCGGCGGCGTCCAGGCGAAGATGATCAACACCAGCAGCAGCGGCTCGGCACTCAGGTGACCGGTGACGGCGACCCAGCCCAGCAGCGGTGGGGCAGCACCCGCCAGGCCGCCGATAACGATGTTCTGCGGCGTGGCGCGCTTGAGAAAGCCAGTGTAGATCACCGCATAACCGAGCAGTGAAGCGAGGGTCAGCCAGGCGGCCAACTCATTGGTGAACACCATTAGCAGGCTCATGCCGGCGATGGCCAGCAGCAGCGCGAAGGCCAGCGCCGCCACCGGCGAGACCCGCCCGGCGGTAACCGGACGTTTGTGCGTGCGCGCCATGATCGAGTCGATGCGCCGATCCACCACATGGTTGACCGCAGCCGCCGCGCCGGCACACAGGCCGATGCCGAGGTTGCCGAACAGCAGCACCGTCCAGGGCACACCGGCACGGGTAGCGAGGAACATGCCGACCAGCGAGGTGATCAGCATCAGCATCACCACCCGCGGTTTGGTCAGTTCCAGATAGTCGCGCCAGGTGGCGTGTTCGGAGTGAGCTCGCAGCATTGTCGCCATGGCATTGCTCCTTGATTCGTTATTTACCGGCCTTGAACCAGACCGTTGGAAACCAGAGTCGTGCGCCTGGCCGCCAGACCGGATGTTTCACGAGCCACCGCAGAAACAGCCCTCAGGCGATAGTTGATCAGCACCATCATCAGCAGCAGAGCAGCGCCACCTGCGTTGTGCGCCACCGCTACCAACAGCGGCAGGTGGAAGATCACGTTGCTGATACCCAGACCGACCTGCAGGGTCAGCGCCAGCAGCAGTAGACCGGCAAGGCGCGACAGACTGGCCGCGTGCAGTCGCCAGGCCAGTACCAGCAGCGCCAGCGTTACCAACAGCGCACCGATGCGATGGCTCATATGAATGGCAGTGCGCGCGTCACTGTCGAGCTGTCCGCCCAGGTAGTTGGGCCCGATGTGTTGGGTCAGGTGAAAGCCCTTGCCGAAATCCATCGCCGGCCACCACTCGCCGTGGCAGGTGGGCAGGTCGACGCAGGCGACAGCGGCGTAGTTGGAACTGACCCAGCCGCCGAGGGTGATCTGCCCTATCACCAGCAGCAGGCACGCCGCCGCCAATGTCCGCAGGCGCCCCGGCAGCTGCAGCGGAGCGAAGCGTCCAGACAGACGCAAAGTCAGCAAGGTCAACAGACTGAGCGTGGCGAAACCGCCGAGCAGATGAGCTGTGACCACCTGCGGCCACAGCTGCAGGGTGACCGTCCACATGCCGAACGCGCCCTGTAGGATCACCAGCGCCAGAATCGCCAACGGCAACTTGAGCGGCTGGGTTGGCTCCGCACGACGACGCACGGCCTGGGCAGCGATGACGAGGATCACCAGCCCCAGGGCGCCGGCGAAGTAGCGATGGATCATCTCGTACCAGCCCTTGGCGACCTCTAACGGGGCCTCGGGAAAACGTGCTTCGGCGATGGCCTGCTTGTGCTCGCTCATCGGCACGCCGAGAAAGCCGTAGCAACCCGGCCAATCCGGACAACCCAGACCGGCATGGGTCAGTCGGGTGTAGGCACCTAGCAGCACCACCACCACGGTCAGGAGGGTCGCGAACAACGCTAGACGGTAACCGGGCTTGTGCATGTCTACTCCTTGGGCACTGGGCCTGACGCTCTGTCGATATGGACAGAGCGCGGCGTCAACCGATCAGGGAAATTTTCAGCAGGTAGCGCAGATCATCGAGAATGGCCTTGCCCTGGCTGCCGGCCGGATAGCGCAGCACCAGGTTGCCGTGTGGATCGACCAGCCACAGCTGTGCACCCGGTACCGCCTCGGCGGCCTTGTCGTAGGCCTGCAGATCCAGCTGATAGCGTCCAAGCTGCGGGTACTCGCGCTGGAGCGTGGCGTCGTACTCGGCCGGCAGTGGTTCGGCCAGCGCCAGGCCGTGACTGGCGCGGGCAGTCTCGCGGTTGAGACCGATCTGGATCTGCCGCGCCAGGTAAACCAGCTGCTGACAGTCGGCCTCACATGCGCCGGGCGCTGTCACCAGAATCTGCCACAGCGGCTCCACCTCACCCTGCACACCGAGATCGGCCAGGGTGCGCCCATCGCCGATCAGCACGCCGTGGTAGCTGCGCGTTTCCGGCACCCAGAAGCGCCACTGGTACATGGCGCTGGCCAGGAACATCGGGCCGATGGCAATGGCCAGGATCAACAACAACTGCAGGCGACCACGCCCCTTGCGCGGTGCCTCAGGCATGGCGATGGCTGGGTTCATGACGACGCTCCCGTGCATTGTGAATTCCGAGATAGATGAACAGACCAAGCAGCGCGGCAGCCAAGGAGAACCACTGCACCGCATAGCCCAGATGCTTGCTGGGACTCATGGCCACGATTGGCCAGTCGACGCGATAACTGGCCGGCCCGGACTCCAGGCGCACCTCGAAAGGCAGGCCACCACGGCCCAGCTGGCGCCAGAGGCTGTCGGCCTCGACCTGCGTGATCAGTCGCGGCCAGCCTTCAGATGCCGCGCCAGATCGCAAATTCAAACCGCCAGAAGGCGCCACGTAGATCCAGGCCGTGAGCTGCAGCATGCCGTCGGGCGTATCGAAGTGCGGCGGCGTGCGCCGGTCCGGCCAGGGTAGCCAGCCACGGTTGAGCAACACCCAGAGGCCGCTGGACTGATCGTAAAAAGGCTGCAGCAACTCGACACCGGCATGACCATCACGGATGCGGCTGTCCAGCAGCAGGCTGTGCTCGGTATCGAAATGTCCGCGCAGATGGACGCGGCGGTAGGCGGGGTCCGGCATGGGCTCGAGCTGCTCGAGACTGATCGGTTCGGCCTGGCGCCGCGCCTCGAAGCTGGCCAGTAGCTGACGCTTCTCATCGCCACGCTGCAGTTGCCAGAAGCCCAGCCAGAGCAACCCCGGCAGCAACAGGGCAACCAGCACGCTGGGCAACCAACCGGGACGGAAGGCGCTCATTGCGTCCTGCCGTTACGATCGGGGTTGCTGGCTATACTGCAATGCATCACTCGAATCCCCCGGAGTCTCACATGCTCAAGGCCGCGATCGTCCTCATGCTGCTGGCAACCATCGCCAGCCTGTTCAGCGGCCTGTTCTTCCTGGTCAAGGATGAGGGCCATGGTTCCCGTGTGGTCGGCGCGCTGACTGTCCGTGTCGGCCTGACCGCCATTACCGTTGCCCTGGTCGCCTGGGGCTTCTACTCAGGGCAACTGGTGTCCCACGTTACGTGGTAGCCCCCGCTACAGTACGTAGACGAAGACGAACAATCCCAGCCAGACCACATCGACGAAGTGCCAGTACCAGGCGGCCGCCTCGAAGCCGAAGTGCTGATCGGCGTCGAAATGCCCGCGCGTGATGCGCACCAGCATCACGATCAGGATGATGGTGCCCAAGGTCACATGCGCGCCATGGAAGCCGGTGAGCATGAAGAAGGTCGCGCCATAGATGCCCGAACCCAGAGTCAGCCCCAGCTCGGTATAAGCCTCGATGTATTCCTCGACCTGAAAGAACAAGAACGCCAGGGCGAGGACAATGGTCGCCGCCAGCCAGGCCTTGAGCGGGCCACGGTGGTTCTTCTTCAGCGCGTGGTGAGCCAGGGTAATGGTGAAGCTGGATGACACCAGCAAGATGGTGTTGACCAGCGGCAGGTGCCAGGGGTCGATCACCCCGGTTGGCGGCGGGAACAGCTTGGAGTCGGGGTTCTGCAGCAGCGGCCAGCTGTATTCGAAACCTTCCCAGAGCATGTTGGCCACGCCCTTGTCACCCTCGCCGCCAAGCCAGGGTCCGGCCCAGGTACGGATATAGAACAGGGCGCCGAAGAAGGCGGCGAAGAACATCACCTCGGAGAAGATGAACCAGCTCATGCCCCAGCGAAAGGAGCGGTCCATCTGCGCGCTGTACAGACCGCTGCGGCTTTCCTTGATGACGTTACCGAACCAGCCGAACAGCATCCAGGCCAGAATCAGCCCGCCGACGAAGAAGATCAGCGGTCCGTTGGACCCTTCGCGGCCTGCCGACAGGTCGTTGAACCAGGTGCCGACACCGTAGAAGCTGACCAGCAGGCCGATGGTGGCGACGATGGGCCACTTACTCTGCGCCGGTACGTAATAGTTCTCGTGACTTTCGTGACTCGACATTGTTGTTCTCCTTATGGAGCCTGTGCCACTGGCGGTTTGCGCGCGGTGATATCGAACAGGGTGTAGCCCAGGGTCAGGTGCTTCACGTCCTTGGGTAGATCCCTGTCGACGATGAAGCGCACCGGCATTTCGATGCGCTCGCCCGGTTGCAACACCTGCTGGGTAAAGCAGAAACACTCGGTCTTGTGAAAGAAGGCCGCCGCCTTGGACGGCGAGACACTGGGAATCGCCTGCGCGCTCATCGGCTGGTCGCTGGGGTTGTAGGCGACGAACAGCATGTCGCGCGCCTCGCCCGGGTGAACCAGAATCTCGTCAGCTTGCGGGCCGAACTCCCAGACCATGCCGGCGGCGTTGGTGGCGAGAAACTGCACGCGCACCTGACGCTGCTCATCCACCATTTGCTCGCCCTGGTAGGCCCCGGCCGTCTTGCCGTTGATGCCGAACACCCGGCACATGGCGTCGTAGAACGGCGGCAGGACGAAGATGCCGAAGCAGAACATCACCACCACCACGAGCAGCAGACGGGTAACCAGGCGACGAGTCGCGATGACCTCGCTCACGGCAGACCTCCTATTTCACTTCCGGTGGCGTGCTGAAGGTGTGGTAGGGCGCCGGTGAGGGCACCGTCCACTCCAGCCCTTCGGCACCGTCCCAGGGTTTGGCCGGGGCCGGCTTGCCGCCGCGAATGCACTTGATGACGATGAACAGGAACAACAGCTGGGTGGCGCCGAACATGAAGGCGCCGATGCTGGAGACCATGTTGAAGTTGGCGAACATCATGTTGTAGTCGGGGATACGCCGCGGCATACCGGCCAGGCCAACGAAGTGCATCGGGAAGAACGCCAGGTTCATGCCGATGAAGCTCATCCAGAAATGCAGCTTGGCCAGGGTTTCGTCATACATGTGGCCAGTCCATTTCGGCAGCCAGTAGTAGGCCGAAGCGAAGATGCCGAAGATCGCACCGGGTACCAGCACGTAGTGGAAGTGCGCCACCACGAAGTAGGTGTCGTGGTACTGGAAGTCCGCCGGGGCGATGGCCAGCATCAGCCCGGAGAAGCCGCCGATGGTGAACAGGATGACGAAGGCCACCGAGAACAGCATCGGCGCCTCGAAGGTCATCGAGCCCTGCCACATGGTGCTGGCCCAATTGAACACCTTCACCCCGGTGGGCACGGCGATCAGCATGGTGGCGTACATGAAGAACAGCTCGCCGGTCAGCGGGATGCCGACGGTGAACATGTGGTGCGCCCAGACGATGAACGACAGGAAGGCGATCGAGGCGGTGGCGTAGACCATCGAGGTGTAGCCGAACAGCGGCTTGCGCGCGAAGGCCGGAATGATCGAGCTGACCGCGCCGAAGGCAGGCAGGATCATGATGTACACCTCGGGGTGACCGAAGAACCAGAACACGTGCTGGAACAAGACCGGATCACCGCCGCCAGCAGCGTTGAAGAAGCTGGTGCCGAAGTGGATGTCCATCAGCATCATGGTCACGCAGCCAGCCAGTACCGGCATCACCGCAATCAGCAGGAAGGCGGTGATCAGCCAGGTCCAGACGAACAACGGCATCTTCATCAGGGTCATGCCGGGGGCGCGCAGGTTGAGGATGGTGGCGACCACGTTGATCGCCCCCATGATCGAACTGATGCCCATCAGGTGGATGGCGAAGATGAAGAAGGTCGTGCTCTCCGGCCCGTAGGTGGTCGACAGCGGCGCATAGAACGTCCAGCCGAAGTTGGGCCCGCCACCTTCCATGAACAGCGTCGAGACCAGCAGACCGAAGGCCGCCGGCAACAGCCAGAAGCTGAAGTTGTTCATCCGTGGCAGGGCCATGTCCGGCGCGCCGATCATCAGCGGGATCATCCAGTTGGCCAGGCCGACGAAGGCCGGCATCACCGCACCGAAGACCATGATCAGGCCGTGCATGGTGGTCATCTGGTTGAAGAATTCCGGCTGCACGATCTGCAGGCCCGGCTGGAACAACTCGGCGCGGATGACCATGGCCATCGAGCCGCCCAGCAGGAACATGCAGAAGCTGAACCACAGGTACATCGTGCCGATGTCCTTGTGGTTGGTGGTCAGCACCCAGCGCATCAGGCCCTTGGCCGGGCCATGGTGGTGGTCAGTATGACCGTGGTCGATCACTGCACTCATGTCCTTACTCCTGCGCCTTGGAGAAATCGAGAATGTCCTTGGGCGTGACCATGTCACCGACATTGTTGCCCCAGGCGTTGCGCTCGTAGGTGATGATGGCGGCCAGATCGACCGGCGACAGCTGCTTGCCGAAGGCGGCCATGGAGGTGCCCGGCTTGCCGTTGTAGACGATATCGATATGCCCCTCGGCTGGCCCCTTGGCGATGGCCGAGCCCTTGAGCGCCGGGAACATCGGTGGCAGACCTTCACCGGTAGGCTGGTGGCAGGCTGCGCAGGCAGTGACGTAGGCTTTCTCGCCACGCGCCATCAGCTCTTCCATGGTCCATTCCTTGCTGGTCAGCTCACGCTCGGCGGCGGCTGCCTCCTTGCGCTCGGCCAGCCAGGCATCGAAGTCTTCCTTGGACTTGGCCTCGACCACCACCGGCATGAAACCGTGGTCCTTACCGCACAACTCGGTGCACTGGCCGCGGTAGATGCCGGGTTCCTCGATACGCGTCCAGGATTCGTTGATGAACCCGGGGATGGCGTCCTTCTTCACCGCCAGTGCCGGCACCCACCAGGAGTGGATGACATCGGCGGCGGTGATCAGGAAGCGCACCTTGGTGCCCACCGGCACCACCAGCGGCTCATCGACTTCTAGCAGGTAGTGTTCGCCCTTGGCTTCACGGTTGTTGATCTGCGAGCGCGGCGTGGTCAGGTTGCTGAAGAACTCGACATCCTGACCCAGATATTTGTAGTGCCACTTCCATTGGTAGCCAGTGACTTGGATATCCAGCTCGGACTCCGAAGTGTCGTAGATCTCGATCAGCGTCTTGGTCGCCGGGATCGCCATCACCACCAGAATGGCCAGCGGCACTACGGTCCAGAGAATCTCGACGGTGGTGCTTTCGTGAAAATGCGCGGGTTTCTGGCCGGTGGAGCGGCGGTGCATGATCATCGACCAGAACATGGCGCCGAAGACGATCACACCGATCACAACGCAGATCCAGAAAATGGTCATGTGCAGATCGAAGACGGAGCGGCTGACGTCGGTTACACCGGGCGCCATATTGACCGTCCACTGCGCGTGCGCCGAGCCTAATGCCAGCCACAGCAGGAGGCCCATCCAGACTCGTGGATGTCGCATCATTGCGGGTTCCCCTTGATTGTTCTTGTTATCCCGCCGGCTGAGCCTGCGGCTAAGGGATCGACTGCCATGGAGCGACAAGGCGGACTCACTGTCCGCGCACCGCGCTCAACTGCTGGCGACTACTGCCGAAACCTCTCCGTGCCTGAGCTCGTCCGGTTCCATCAGGTACTGCCTTTCGAACTCGAGTATAGACGGCGAGTTTCACCTCGCAACGTGCGTGCAAAAATGGCCGAAGGCGCGCAAGCCTTGTCCTAAACGCCCCGACTGACGCGGGGTGTAGCCGTTCTGACACAGGTCTTTATAGCGAACTCGCATAAGTATGAAAAAATTATGACAATCGCGTCTTAGCCAAGCCAAACGGCCGGCTAATGTTCACGCCCATGTCCTGAAATGTAGGAGCCGTCATGAACACCGCTGCCCTTCGTCAATTGATCGCTCAGGCTCGCCAGCAGGAAAGCGGCAGCCAGGCGCTCTCGCGCTTCCTGCAGACTCAGCTGGAGCGCCTGCACCCGTCAATCCGCCTGTCGGAGGAGGATGCGCAAGGGGCACTGAGCGCATTCGTCATCGCCTATATCGAGGAGGTGCCGGACGTGCTCGACGCGGCTGCCGAGGTGGCGCGCGAAGCTGGAATCGAGGCCGCCGTGAAGCCGGTGCTGAAGATCGCCGAGCATTTCTTCCTGCAGCCACCGGCGCTGATGGAAGGGCACGAAGGACTCGAAAGCCTGCTCGACGAGGCCTACCTGGCACATCGCCTGGTGGAAGAGGTCAACGATCGCTATATCGCTCACCTCGGCCAGCCGCTGATCCCGCTGGACACCACGCGCGCCAATCTGATCGCCCATCAGTTGATCGGCGAACCCTTCGCCAATCAGCTCGATGAGGCTGTGCATCATGCCCTGACCGGTATGCTCGACGACGCCAGTTTCGACCAACCCTCGGTGCAGGCCTACCGCGAGCGCCTGGCGGCGCCGGATACCGCATCGGCCTGGCAGCGCTGGCCCTGCCTGTCACAGCAACTGGGTGTGGAACTGCAGCTCAAGGGTTGATCGCCAGCAGGATCAGCGACAGGGTCAGCAGCGAACCGAGGGTGGAAAACAGGATCGCCCGCGACACCAGCGCCGCCTGGCGCTGGTAATACTCGGCCAGCATGAACGGCCCGGTGCCGGTTGGCAGTGCGCTGAGCAGCAACGCGGCATGCGCCCAGAACGGTGGCAGGTCGAGCAGCACGAAAGCGATGAACCAGGTCACCAGCGGTTGCAGCACCAGCTTCAGCGCCACCAGCGGCCAGGCGCCTTCGCTCGGCCCGCTCTGGCGCTGCGCCAGGAACAATCCCAGCGACACCAGTGCACAGGGTACGGTGGCCGCGCCGAGCAAGCGGAGAAACTCGTCCAGTGCCGCGGGCATCTGCACGCCACCAAAGGCCCAGGCAGCACCGAGCAGTGGCGCGACCACCAGCGGGTTCTTCAACAGGGCGGTGACCACCTGAACGATGGCGCCACCCAGCCCCTTCTTGCTCTGCAGACCTACTTCGATGCACACCACCGCCAGGCCGAACAGCACGCAGACCACCAGCAGCGAGGCGATCAGCGCGGGCGCCATGCCGTCCTCACCCAGTACCAGCACGCACAGCGGAATGCCGATATAGCCGGTGTTGGCATAACCGGCACTGAGCCCATCGATGCTGGCGTCGACCAGGCTGCCGGTGGTTTTCCAGCGGTATGCCAGCGTGACCAGAAACACCGCGAGCATGCCGCCGGTGAAGGCGAGCAGGAACCCCGGCTGCCAGATCTGCGCCCAGTCGGCCTTGGCCGTGAGGCTGAAGAGCAGGGCCGGCAGGCCGAGCCAGACCACGAAGCGATTCATCTCCGATGCCGCAGTCGGCCCCAGGCGATTGGTTCGCCGGCAGATGTAGCCGACCAGAATCAGACCGAAGATCGGCAACAGGACGTTGAGAACGGTGGACATCAGGCTACGCCGTCGACAGGAAGAGGCCGAGACTAGGGCGCAGAACCGTGCAGAGCAAGCCGCGCGCTGTGATTCGTGTCCGTCAATGGGCGTCTAGCTCAGACCTGCCGGGCAATGCCCGACGCCCTCGCGAGCCTGAGCATGCAAGCGTTGTTGAACGAAATTCTTGATGAAGTCCGCCCACTGATCGGCCAGGGCAAGGTGGCCGACTACATTCCCGCACTGGCCAGCGTGGTGCCCGATCAACTGGGCATCGCCGTGTATGGCAACGACGGCCAGGTGCATGTCGCCGGCGATGCGCGCACGCCGTTTTCCATCCAGAGTATTTCCAAGGTGTTCAGCCTGGTCCAGGCCATCGGCCACAGCGGCGAAAGCATCTGGCAGCGCCTCGGCCACGAGCCGTCCGGGCAGCCGTTCAACTCGCTGGTGCAATTGGAGTTCGAGCGTGGCAAGCCGCGCAATCCGTTCATCAATGCCGGCGCCCTGGTCATCTGCGACATCAACCAGTCGCGCTACGCCGCACCGGCGCTATCGATGCGCGACTTCGTCCGGCGCCTGTCGGGCAACCCCGAAGTGACGGTGGACAACCATGTCGCCGAGTCGGAGTACCAGCACCGCGCGCGCAACGCCGCAGCAGCCTACCTGATGCAGTCGTTCGGCAACTTCCACAACGAAGTCGAGGCCGTGCTGCGCAGCTACTTCAGCTGCTGCGCGCTGCGCATGAGCTGCGTCGACCTGGCGCGTGCCTTCGGCTTCCTGGCCAATGAAGGTTTCTGCCAGCACAGTGGCGAACAGGTGTTGTCGCCCCGCCAGACCAAGCAGATCAACGCCATCATGGCCACCAGCGGCCTGTACGATGAAGCCGGCAACTTCGCTTATCGCGTCGGTCTGCCGGGCAAAAGCGGCGTCGGCGGCGGCATCGTCGCGGTGGTACCAGGGCAGTTCAGTGTCTGCGTGTGGTCACCGGAGTTGAACGCCGCGGGTAACTCCCTGGCCGGGATCAAGGCGCTGGAACTGCTCAGCGAGCGCATCGGCTGGTCGGTATTCTGATTCGATAGGGTATGGTCGCAGCAGGCCGCGCCGTCGTGCGGCCACTGACGAAAAGACCAGGAGTGCCCATGTCGATGCCCGAATACCACATGTTCGCCGCTGCGCCCGCGCCGGTCGCACCGTTCTCCCACGCCTGCGAAGCCGATAGCTGGGTGTTCATCACCGGCCAGTTGCCCATCGATCCAGGCAACGAAGCGGCGCCGCTGCCCGAAGGCATCGAGGCGCAAACCCACAAGACCTTCGACAACCTGCTGGTAGTGCTCAACGGCCTGGGCCTGGGGTTGGAAAACGTGGTCTCGGCGCGCGCGTTCCTCACCGATTTCCATGGCGATTACGCGCGCTTCAACGCGGTTTACGCCAGCTACTTCCCCGAAGGCAAACGTCCGGCGCGCACCTGTATCGGCACCACCGGGCTGGCGCGGCACGCACTGGTGGAGATCGATTTCATCGCGCGCCGACCATAGGGTCTGTTGAGCTTTTGTAGGAGTCGCGCCCCGCGACGAATGCGGTGCACACCCTCGATTTCACTGAGTGGCAGCAACCGCTTCGCCCCGAGGCGGGGCTCCTACAGGTGTGCGTTATGGCCTGCACAGGGTTGCAACGCCCCTTTTACAAGCCACAGACGCTGCCGTCGCTACGCGGGTCCGCCGCGCCTTCGAGCACGCCGCTGGGGTGGCGTAGCAGCGCGCCAGCGTGGCCCATGGTGTCACTGAAGGCTTCGTCCAGCACCTCGATCACATGGCCGGCGGCGCGCAACTGCTCGACCAGCTCGGCCGGGAAGCGATTCTCCAGCTTGAGGCTGGTGCTGACGTCACCCCAGGTGCGTCCCAGCAGCCAGCGCGGCGCGGTGATGGCGGCCTGCAGATCGCTGCCCAGGCGATAGCGGCTGAACAGCGCGGCCTGGGTTTGCGGTTGGCCTTCGCCACCCATGGTGCCGTAGCTCAGCACGCGGCCGTCGTCGAACAGCGCCAGTGCCGGGTTGAGGGTGTGGAACGGCTTGCGCTCCGGCTCCAGGGCCTGCAGCGCTTGCGGGTCGAGGGAGAAGCTGATGCCGCGGTTCTGCCAGGCTACGCCGCTGGACGGCAGCACCACGCCGGAGCCGAACTCCCAGTACACACTCTGGATAAAGCTCACCGCGCGGCCTTCGCTGTCGATGCAGCCCATCCAGATCGTGTCGCCGGGGGAGGTCGGGCATGGCCATTCCAGGGCACGGTCAGGGTCGACAGCCGCCGCCAGAGCGTCAAGGTTATCCGGGGCGAGGAAGCCTTGCGGGTCGGCCGGCACGCGGCGCGGGTCGGTGACCACACGATCACGGATCATGAATGCCTGTTTGGTCGACTCGACCAGGCCATGCACATGGGCAAAACCCTCGGCCTCGGTGACCTTGAGACGCTCGAACACGCCGAGGATCAGCAGCGAAGCCAGGCCCTGGGTCGGCGGCGGCATGTTGTACAGCGTGGCGTCGCCCAGGCGCACCTGCAGTGGGGTGACCACCTGGGCCTGGTAGGCCTGCAGATCAGCCAGGCGCAGCGGGCTGCCTAGTTGTTCCAGCTCGGCAGCCATGCGCGTGGCCAGCTCACCACGGTAGAAGTCATCCAGGCCTTTTTCTGCCAGGTGCGCCAGGGTGTCGCCCAAAGCCGTCTGCTTCATCAGGCTGCCTTCGGCGGGTACCTGACCGTTGTTCAGATAGACGTCGGCGAAGCCCGGCACGTCCTTGAGTTCATCGAACTTGAACCGCGTCAGGTGTGCCTGGCTGCGGCTGACGACGATGCCGTTGCGTGCCTGGCCGATGGCCTCGGCGAGCAGGTCGCGCAGCGGCAGTGGCGTGCCCCAACCGGCGGCGACTTCGAGGGCCTTGGCCCAGCCGCCGATGGTCCCGGCGACGGTCAACGCTGCTGTCGGGCCACGGCTGGGGATGGTCTCCAGACCTGCGTAGAACGCGCGATCTGCCAGCGCTGCGCTGCTGCCGCAGGCGTCGATGGCCACCGGAGCCTTGCCCGGCTCGTGGATCAGCCAGAAACCGTCACCGCCAATGGCGTTCATGTGCGGATAGACCACGGCGATGCTGGCAGCCGCGGCGACCATGGCCTCGACGGCGTTGCCGCCGGCCTTGAGCACGTCACGGCCGGCCTGTGCGGCCAGGTGATGGGGGGCGACGAAAATGCCGCGGGTGGCGTGGGTACTTTTCAGCATGATCGATCCTCAGAGGGCAAAGGCGCCGAACAGCATGCGCGCTGCGGTCAGTGCCAGAAACAGAGCAAACAGGCGGCGCAACAGGCGCGCGTTGATGGCATGGGCGATGCGGGCGCCCCAGGGGGCAGTGAGCATGGTCACCGGCACGATCACGGCCAGGCCGAGCAGGTTGACGTAGCCCAGGGTGGCCGGTGGCAGGTTGTCCGCACCCAGGCCGTTGATTAGGTAAGCCAGGGCGCCCGGCAGGCTGATCACCACGCCCAGCGCCGCGCCGGTGCCGACGGCGATGTGCATGGGTGTGCGACAGGCATTGAGGATCGGCACACTCAGGGTGCCACCACCGATGCCCATCAGGGTCGACAGGCTGCCGATAAACACCCCGAGCACGCCGGTACCGGCTGTACCGGGCAGCCCGTCGCGCAGGTTCAGGTTGCGCTCGACCGCCATGTTCAGCGCCACCAGCAGGGCGATCACGGCGAAGATCGCTGCCAGTATCTGGCCGCTGAGGTAGCCGCTGAGCAGCGCGCCGATCAGCACGCCGACCAGGGTGCCGGGGATCAGCGGCTTGAGCAGTTCCGGCTTGAGCCCGCCGCGTTTGTAGTGCGCCCTGGCGGAGATGATCGAGGTTGGCACGATGGCCGCCAGCGAGGTGCCCACCGCGACGTGCATGCGCACCTCGGGGTCGATGCCGAGCAGGGTGAACAGGTGGTATAGCACCGGCACGATGACGATGCCGCCACCGACCCCGAGCAGGCCGGCGAGGATGCCGGCCACCGCGCCGGTCAGCAGCAGGGCGCAGACCAGCCCGGCCAGCCACAGCGGGCTGTAGGCAGAGAAAAATTCCATATGCATTCTCGTAGGTGAGGGTTACCAGCCAATGGCCTTGGGCAGCCAGGTCGCCAGGGTCGGGAAGGCGAACACCAGGGCCACGGCGAGCATTTGCAGCGCCACGAAGGGCAGTGCGCCGACGTATATATCCTTGGTGCTGATGCCGGGTGGCGCCACGCCCTTGAGGAAGAACAGTGCCCAACCAAATGGCGGCGTGAGGAACGACATCTGCAGGTTCAGCGCGACGAGAATCGCCAGCCAGACCATGTCGGTGCCATAGCCCATGAACACCGGCAGGAACATCGGCAGGGCGATGTAGGAGATCTCGATCCACTCCAGGAAGAAACCGAGCACGAACAGCAGCACCATCAGGAACAAGACGGCGCCCAACTCGCCGCCTGGCAGCAGGCTGAACAGATCATGCACCAGGGCTTCGCCACCCAGGCCGCGAAAGGCCAGGGAGAACGGCTGCGAGCAGAGCAGGATGAGGAAGATCATCGCGCTGATGCTCAGGGTGCCGTGCAGGGTCTGCTTGAGGGTGTCGCGATTCAGACGTCCGGCGCAGCCAGCGATGATCAATGCACCCAGAGCGCCAACGGAAGCGGCTTCGGTCGGTGCAGCGAGGCCGCCGATGATCGAGCCGAGCACGCAGACCACCAGCAGCAGCGGCGGCAGGACCGATTTGGCGATGTTCTGCCACAGCTGTTTGCGGCTGATCAGCGCGCGTTCTTCGGCAGGAATCGCCGGCACCCACTGTGGGCGCAGCCAGCCGAGCAACAGCATGTATACGATGTAGACGCCGGCCAGCATCAGGCTGGGGATAAAGGCGGCGGCGAAGATCGAACCCACCGACTCGCCGAGAATATCGGCCAGCAGAATCAGCACCAGGCTCGGCGGAATGATCTGCCCCAGGGTGCCGGAGGCGCAGATGGTGCCGCAGGCCACGCTGGGTTTGTAGCCACGGCGCAGCAGCACCGGCAGCGTCAGCAGGCCGATGGTCACCACGGTAGCGCCGACGATGCCGGTGGAGGCACCGAGCAACACGCCGACCAGCACGATGGCCAGGCCCATGCCGCCGTTGAGGCCACCCATGGCCTGGCCGACCGTCTCCAGCATGTCCTCGGCGACCCTGGATTTCTCCAGCATCACCCCCATGAAGGTAAACAGCGGAATCGCCAACAGCGTGTAGTTGCTGACCACGCCGAACATGCGCGCCGGCAGCAGGCTGAACAGCATCGGGCCAAAACCGATCAGGCCGGCGGCGAAACCGGACACAGCCAGGGAGATGGCCACCGGTACGCCGACCATCATCATCGAGAAAAAGGCGAGCACCATCAGGATTGCCAGCCATTCATTGGGGCTCATGGCAAGGCCTCCTCAGGTGTCGGGTTGGATGCGAGCAGGCCCTTGAGGGCACGCAGGGTGTCAGCAATGCCTTGCAGGGCAAAAAGGGCAAAACCCAGCGGCAGGAAGGCCTTGACCAGAAAGCGATGGGGCAGGCCGCCGGGGTCCGGTGAGCCTTCGCCAATGGCGTAGGACTGCATCATGTAATGCCAGCAGACCCAGGCCAGGAACGCGCCGATCAGGCAGGTCGCCAGGGCACTGAACAGATCCACTGCAGCCTGGGTGCGTGGCTGGAACTTCTCGTAGATGAAGTCCACCCGCACATCGGCGCGGTGTTTCAACACGTAGGAGATGCCGAGCAGCGCGATGGGCGAAATCAGAAACCATTCAAGCTCCTGTAACGCCACCGGGCTCACGGAAAAGCCATAGCGGATCAGCACGTTGGCCGACACCAGCAGGACCAGTACCAGCACACAGCCGCGTGCCAGACTGCCCAGGGTCTCGACCAACTGCTCGATGCGGTTGATCACGGCATGCATCGCCTCACACCCCCAGGTCCATGAAGCCTTTTTCGCCGGTGGCCGACCAGGTGCTGTACTTCTTGCGGAACGCCATGAAGTGATCGTGCACTTTGCGCGTGCTCGGATCGGCGGCAGCCATGCTGGCGAGGGTGTCGTTGGTCACCTCGCGCAGGCGGGTGATGATGTCGCCCGGCAGCGGCTTGGCGATCACACCTTCATTGGTCACCAGGTCTTCCAGGGCATCGGCGTTGACCGCGTCGGACCAGGCCAGGCTCTCGGCATTGCAGGCCTGGGCGCAGATGCGCACGATGGCTTGCAGGTCGGCCGGCAGGCTGTCCCAGGCCTTCTTGTTGATGATCAGCTCGGTGACGTTGGTCGGCTCGTGCCAGCCGGTGGTGTAGTAGTTCTTCGCGGCTTTATGCAGGCCCATGCGGCGGTCCTGATAGGGTCCGACGAATTCGGCAGCATCGATCACTCCGCGCTCCAGCGCCGGGAAAATCTCGCCGCCAGGCAGCAGCCTTACCGCCACGCCCAGTTCGCTGTAGACCTTGCCGGCCAGGCCCGGCACACGCATTTTCAGGCCCTTGAGGCTATCGACGTTTTCCAGTGGCTGACGGAACCAGCCGGTCATCTGGGTGCCGGTGTTGCCCATGGGCATCGGCACCAGACCATGGGGCTCGTAGAGCTCTTCCCAGAGTTGCAGCGCGCCACCGTTGTACAGCCAGGCGTTCATGCCCTGGGTATTCATGCCGAAGGGCACGGCGGTGAAGAACTGCGCGGCGGGGATCTTGCCGGCCCAGAAGAAGGCATTGGCGGCGTTCATTTCCACCATGCCACTGGACACCGCATCGAAGCCTTCGAGCGCCGGGATCAGCTCGCCAGCAGCGAAATGCTGGATCTTCAGGCGGCCATTGGACATGGCCTCGACGCGCTTGCAGAAATCGGTCGGGCTGCCCGGTCCCTGCACATAGAACGGCGAGCCGGGCGCGTAGGCGTTGGTCATCTTCCAGTTGAAGGTTTTCTCGCTGGCAGCGGCGATGCCGGAGGCACCCAGGGTCAGGCCTGCGCCTGCGGCAACGGCTCCAGCACCGAGGAATTTACGACGGTTAAGGCTCATGGGGCGGTCTCCAGTTACACAGTGGCTCCGATCAGCGGGATGGCCTATCGGATGTAAAGTGGTCTGGAAGCCCTAGAGCAACACGCGTGCCAGTAGAAAAATATATATAACTTATTGTTTTATAAGTATTTATCTATTTTTTGAAGAATATGGCCGTTAGCCAGACTGCACAAAAAATAAGCACCTCTGGGCTGTCGCTCGCGACGAATCGTCAATACGCCTCGGGTAATGAATACATTTGTCAGCAGTGCCAAACCATTTGCATACGATCGGTCCGCTGACCTTGCCTTCAACTGACGAATGTCAGTTATGCACTAGATGAGCGCACTGAGCGCTTTTTTAAGGCGCCGACGCCTCCGGAACAGTGAGAAATAGCTCGATGTATCAGGATGTTACAGACGCGCACCGCCACGACGGTGCTTCACCCGCGTCATCAGTGCCTTGCAGTCAACCGTGAGAATCTCCGGGTGGTTGAAGATATGCTCGCGCACGAAGGCATCGAAGGTCTCGTAGCTGTCGGTCAACGTGTGGATGTGCAGGCTTTTCAGATCACTCATGATGTACAGGCTGACCACCTCCACGGTGGCCGAGAGTCGCTCGGCGACGGCTTCGATAGCATGCGGCGCGACAGTAAGATCGACGAAGGTGGAAATACCCTTGCCGAGCTTTTCCGGATTCACCACAGCGGTGAATTTCTCGATGACGCCGGTATCGACCAGGGCCTGTACCCGAGTCCGTGCGTGGGCTCTGGATATATTGAGCTGGCGAGCGATATCGGCAAAAGAGGTGCGCGAGTCCTTGATCAGGATATTCAGCAGAGCGTTGTCGAGCTTGTTCATGGCTGTCAGCTTGAAGACGAGGGAGCACTGGCGATGCGCAATGCATGCCAACCTCCCTCTCTCGCCCCCACCTACAAGAGCTTGCGGTACTGCACGAATCCCGAGCGCTCACCGATACGCTCGTACAGCAGCTTGGCCTGGCTGTTGCTCTCGTGAGTCAGCCAGTGCACCCGTGAACAGCCGGCAGCACGCGCCTGCTCGTAGACATGCTGGATCAGCTGACGACCAACGCCGCCACTGCGCTGGCCCTTGGCGACGAACAGGTCCTGCAGGTAGCAATAGTCGCCGGTGGTCCAGGTCGAGCGGTGGATGACCCAGTGCACCAGGCCAATGGCCTGGTCACCCTGCCAGGCCAGGGCGGCGCCCATGGGCTCGGCGGGGTCGAGAAAGCGCTGCCAGGTAACGGCGCTGGTCTCGGCTGGAATCTCGGTCATATAGAAGCGCTGGTAGCCCTGCCACAAGGGCAACCAGGCTTGGTGATCGGCAGCGACTACAGGGCGAATTTCGATGCTCATCGTCCTTCCTCTGTTCGGGCAGGTGGATCAGTCGCTCATCTCACCACAGAGATCGCGCGCCAGCCAGTGTTCAACCTCAGCTTGTGGCAAACCGGCGCCGAGCAGGGCGAACAGCTTGCCCAGTGCCGCCTCGCGGGTCATGCCGCCACAGGACACCAGGCCGACCTCGGCCAGACGGCTGCCGGCCGCATACACACCGAACTGCACATGGCCTTGCGGGCACTGACTGATTGCCGCCAGCACCACACCGCGCTGATGCGCCTCACGCAGCACGCTCATCAATTGCGCATCGCCGGCCGGGCCGGTGCCACTGCCGTAGCACTCCAGCAGCAGCCCCTGCACGCCGCTGGCCAGCAGAGCTTGCAGTTGCCCGGCCTGCACCGCCGGATGCAGTGGCAGCACGGCAAGATTGACCGGCTGGCGCGGCTGGCGGAAGTCGATCCGCGCATCGACCGTGGCCCGTTCGGCCTGACGCTGACGCGGCAGCACCTGGAAGGCATCGAAAGCGTCGCTGCGCAACTTCGAGCAACGTGCGCCATGCAGCAGTTGGCCGTTGAAGTAGAGGTGCACGCCAGGCGCGACGCCGCGATACAGCGCGCGCATGGCGCCGAACAGGTTGGGCCAGGCATCACCGCCATCGACACCGGCCGGCTGCATGGCGCCGGTCAGCACCACCGGCACGTCGAGGCCGAGCAGCAGGAAGCTCAGCGCGGCGGCGCTGTAGGCCAGGGTATCGGTACCATGCAGTACCAGCACGGCGTCGTGGCCATGGGTCTGCACGGCGGTGACGATCTCGTCACGCAGCGCCAGCCAGTGGCCGGTGTTCATGTTGGCGCTGTCGATCAGCGGCAGCAGCTCGCGAAAGGTCCATTGCGGCAGTTCGTTGGCGTTCTCGCTGGCTTGTTGGGTGCGCATGCGCGCCTCGAAACCCGAGGCCGGCGCCAGGCCGTCCGCGCTCATCTGCATGCCGATGGTGCCGCCTGTGTACAGCACCAGGAGTTTTTCTGGGGTCGCCATGGGCTCTCCTCACAATTCACGGGCCTGCGCGACATTCGCAACGTCGCTTACGACTGCCCGAACAATGGCTGCCAAAGCTGGCAGGCAAGAAAAAGGGGGCCTCGCCCCCTTCTTCCATCTGAGTCAGATCAACGCTGGTAGACGCGATCACCGATTTCCGCCTGGTCGGCGGTTTTACCCGGCTGACTACCCCAAACGGCAGGGTCGAGGTCCAGATCAGCGAACTGCTTGGCGTCCAGCACCGGCGACTCAACACCCGCCTTGATCTGGCTATCGTAGTCGCGCATCAGACGCAGGCCCACCTTGAACAGCAGCGCCAGGGCAATCAGGTTGGCGATGGCCAGCAGACCCATGGTCACGTCGGCGAAGGCGAACACGGTGCCCAGATCCTGCACCGAACCCCACAGCACCAGGCCAACCACCAGCACACGGTAGATCATCACCGGGCCGCGCTTCTGGCTGAAGAAGCCCAGGGCGTTCTCACCCAGGTAGTAGTTGTAGATCAGGGTGGTGAAGACGAACAGCAGCAGCGCCAGGCTGACGAACACCCGGCCCCACTCGCCGACCACGGCCGCAACGGCACTCTGGGTCAGCACCACACCGGCCTGCTCCATGCCCGGCTGATACACGCCGGACAGCAGGATGATCAGCGCGGTGCAGCTGCACAGGATCAGGGTGTCGATGAACACGCTGAGCGACTGCACGATGCCCTGCGCAGCCGGGTGCTTGACCTCGGCGACCGCGGCCACGTTCGGCGCACTGCCCAGGCCGGCTTCGTTGGAGAACAGGCCGCGCTTGACGCCCATGATGATGGCCGCGCCGATACCACCAGCGAAGGCCGGCTCGAGGCCGAAGGCGCTCTTGAAGATCAGGGCGAAGGTGGCTGGAACTTCGGCGATGTTCAGACCGATTACCAGCAGCGCCATGGCCAGGTATGAGAAGGCCATCACCGGCACCAGCACGTCGGCGAACTTGGCGATGCGCTTGATACCACCGAAGATGATCAGACCGATTACCACGGTCAGGGCAATGCCGCTGGCCAGGGTCGGGATGCCGAAGGTGTCGTGCAGCGAGCTGGCGACGGTGAACGACTGCACGGCGTTGAAGCCGAAACCGAAGGTCACCAGCAGCAGGATCGATACGACGATACCCAGCCAGCGCTGGCCGAGGCCGTGCTGAATGTAGAAGGCCGGGCCGCCGCGGTAGCCGCCATCAGCCTCGCGGCGCTTGTACAGCTGCGCCAGCGAGCACTCGAAGTAGCTGGTGGCCATACCGACCAGGGCCACGATCCACATCCAGAAGATGGCGCCCGGGCCACCGAGCATAATCGCCACCGATACACCGGCGATATTGCCGGCGCCCACGCGGCCAGCCACCGACAGCATCAGCGCCTGGAACGAGCTGAGCTGGCCCGGCTGACGCTGGAATGCCTCGCTGAAGATACGGAACATGCTGCCGAAGTAGCGGAACTGGACGAAGCGTGAGGCGATGGTGAAGAACAGACCAAGGCCGATCAGCATCACGATCAGCAGCTTGCTCCAGATGAGGTCATTGAGAAGATCGAGCATGGAGGCTTTCTCTCTTGTTGTTCTGAATGGGAATGCGCCGCGCCGGGCGGGTGGCGCAATCTTTGGTGAAGGCGCCGTGCGGGACAATTTCGCAGGTCGCGGCGACCTGATGCGAGTTGATGCTAGAATCGCGTCATTCGCATCAGCTGGAGCGGCCATATGTCCGATTCCCTCGGCAGCAATCTGAAATTGCTTTGCAGCCATTACCGCTCGATTGCCGAGGTATGCCGCAAGCTGGCGATCAACCGCGCGCAGTTCAACCGCTACCTGGCCGGGCAGAGCCGACCGACCACGCACAACCTCAAGCGTATCTGCGATTTCTTTGGCGTCGAACCCTTCGAGCTGGCCATGCCGGCCGAGCAGTTCACCCGCCTGATCGGCGCCCGCAGCGGCGATGCGCAGCAGCACAGCGGCAATGACCCACTGCTAGACCTGTTCGCCCCACTGCGCCGTCAGGCCAGCCCGATGGAGCGCTACTGCGGCTACTACTTCGAATACTCCAACTGCATGTCGGTGCCGGGGCATGTGCTGCTGTCACTGGTGCACCTGCGCGAGGAGCGCGGCAACTACCTGTTCGAGCGCCAGGAACGCCAGGAGCGCCAGGAACCCACACGCGGCGGCAGCGAAGACTGGGTGCGCTGTCGCTACCTGGGCACGGCGTTCTTCCTGCAGGACCGCCTGTTTCTGGTGGACTACGAGTCGCTTACCGGCAACGAAATGAGCCAGACCATTCTCATTCCCAGCTTCAAGAGCCGCATCATCCGCCTCAATGGCATCAAGACCGGCGTCTCCAGCGGCGACCGGCGCACACCGGCCTGCACCCGCGTGGTCTGGCAGTACCTGGGCAACGAGATCAACCGGGTCAACGCCTATCGCCAGTTGATGCTCTACGCCCCCGACGACCCACGCATCGACGACGACATCCGCCAGCGCCTGGGCGGCGCGCAGCTGCGTGATGGGTTGTTCGAGATGGAGTAGGGCGTTACCCCCGCAGCGCCTCCAGGCGCTGCCTCTGCCGCCCCGCCTGATCGAAGTTGTCCACCGCCAGCCAGCGCTCGAAGGCCTCGCGGCATGCTGGCCATTCCCCGTCGATGATGGAGAACCAGGCCGTGTCACGGTTGCGGCCCTTGCGCACCATGTGCTGACGGAACAGCCCTTCCTGGCTGAAACCGAAGCGCTCGGCGGCGCGCAGCGAGCGGGCATTGGCCGCATCGCACTTCCATTCCAGGCGGCGATAGCCGAGATCGTCGAAGGCGTGGCGCGCCAGCAGATAGACCGCCTCGGTCGCGCCCGGGGTTCGCTGCATCGGCGCGCCGAAGGCGACGTGGCCGATTTCGATGCTGCCGTCCTGCGCGGTGATACGCAGGTAGCTGAACAGCCCCAGGGCGCGGCCGCTGGCCAGGTCGACCACCGCGTAGAACAGCGGATCACGGCTCTGCGCATTGCCGGCCAGCCAGGTATCGAAGACGCCTCGCTCGGTGAAGGGACCGTAGGGCAGATAATCCCAAAGTGCCGGGTCCGGCCCCTGCAGCGCGCGCCACAGATCATCGCCATGCCGCACAACATCGAGTGCTTCGAGACGCACGAAACGGCCTTGCAAGGTGCGCTGGTCCGGTGTTGGACGGGGTTGCCAATGAGCGAGATCACGCGTCATCAGAAGAGTTTCCTGTACTGGATGAAACCGGAGCGGTCGGCGATGCGGTCGTAGAGCATACGCCCCTGGTAGTTGCTTTCCTGGGTCAGCCAATGCACGCGACTGGCGCCAGCGGCGCGCGCCTCGGCATAAACGTGCTCGATCAGCGCGCGGCCGATGCCACCACCACGAATGTGCTCGGCGACGAACAGATCCTGCAGGTAGCAGTAGTCACCACTCGTCCAGCAACTGCGGTGGTAGATGAAGTGCACCAGGCCGACCGCATCGCCGTCCTGCCAGGCCAGGGCGGCGTGCATCGGCTCGGCCGGATCGAGAAAACGCTGCCAGGTGAGGGCGCTGGTCTCTGCCGGGATCTCGGCCTGGTAGAAGCGCTGGTATGCCTGCCAGAGCGGCAGCCAGGCGGCGTGATCGGTAGCGGTGATGGGGCGGATGTCGAGCATTAGGGTATTCCTGTGGGGGTCAGTCGGTGGGTTTCATCTGCGCCGCCAGTTCCTGATCGCGCAGGCTGGCGGACGTGGCAAGACCCGCACGGACACCGGCCTGGTCGTTGCTAGAACGGTTCTGGCTGAGCTTCCATTTGCCTTCGAGTCGGCGAATCGGCAGGGCGAAGCCGACGATGGCGCGCAGCATGGCGTCGATGTAATCGCGCGGCGCATCGCTGACAGCCCAGGGCTGCGGGCGCCCTTGTTCGTGACGGTCGCTGAGGCGGCTTACCAGTTGCAGCAGGCGCTCCGGCTCGTCGAACACCTCGGCCCGGCCCCAGGCATGCACGGCGATGTAATTCCAGGTCGGCACCACCTTGCCGTGCTCGGCCTTGGCCGGGTACCAGCCAGGGTGCACGTAGGCGTCCGGCCCACTGAACACCACCAGCGCCTCGGCGCCGGCGGCCAGGTCACGCCAATGCGGATTGGCGCGGGCGAAGTGGCCGCACAGGGTGCCGAAATCGCCCTCACCAGGCTCGAGCAGCAGCGGCAGATGACTGGCCTGCAGGCCCTGCGCACCGCTGCTGGTCACGATGGCCAGGCCGCTGGCCTGAATCTGCGCATGCAGGCTGGCCAGGTCGTCCTGGCGAAAGGTGGCGGGGCAGTACATGACGTTTTCTCCTGGCGTGATGGGGCCATGCTAGGCAGGATATTGGCCTGACGTAAGATCCATTGCTGACGACTTCGATAGAGCCAATTTAGCAATCATGAAGCGCTCGCCCGCCCTGCCATTCGATCTTTCCGGCATTCATCTGCAGCCCGGTCAGGGCCTGGCGCGCCAGCTCTACCAGGCCTTGCGCGAGCGCATCCTCGATGGCCGCCTGGCCAGTGGCACGCGCCTGCCGGCCAGCCGTGAGCTGGCCACCCTGCTCGGCATCTCGCGCAACACCGTGACCCGCGCGCTGGACCAGCTGTATGCCGAGGGCTACGTGAACGGGCGGGTCGGCGATGGCACCTACGTCGCCGAGCTGACGCGCCGTCGGCCTGCCGCCATAGCAGCCGTCGCCCCGGCAGCGGCCAGCCCGGCACTGCAGTTGTTGCAGAGCCATCACCTGGCGATGCCCGCCGCGGGCGCACCGCGCGCCTTTCGTATCGGCGTGCCGGCTTTCGACCTGTTCCCCTTCGAGACCTGGGCACGTCTGCAGGCGCGCTTCTGGCGCAAACCCTCGCTGGCACGACTCGGCTATGGCGACCCCGCTGGCGACCTGCAGCTGCGCGAACTCATCGCCGCCTACCTGCGCAACAGCCGCGGCCTGACCTGCGAGGCGCAGCAGGTACTGATCACCTGCGGCTCGCAGCAGGCCATCAGCCTCTGCGCGCAATTGCTGATTCAACCGGGCGACCGTGTGGCCATTGAAAACCCCGGCTACCGCGCGGCGGGCCATGCCTTCGCCGTGGCCGGCGCGCAGCTGTGCGGCGTGCTGGTGGACCATGACGGCCTGGACGTCGACGCCCTGCAGCGTCTGAACGATTGCCGGCTGGCCTATGTCACGCCCGCGCACCAGTACCCCACCGGCGTCACCCTGTCGCTGCCGCGACGCCTGGCCTTGCTGGAGTGGGCCAAGCGCGTGAATGGCTGGATCATCGAGGACGACTACGACGGCGAGTACCGCTACAGCGGCACCCCGCTCGCACCGCTGGCAGCTTTGGACGAGCAGCAGCGGGTGATCTATGTCGGCACCTTCGGCAAGCTCGCCTTTCCCGCGCTGCGCCTGGGCTATCTGGTGCTGCCGCCCGCGCTGGCCGAAAGCTTCGCGAGGCGCCAGGCGCTGGAGATACGCCACTCGGAGGTCGGCACCCAGGCGGTGATGGCCGAATTCATCGCTGCCGGGCATTTTCAGCGCCATGTGCGGCGCATGCGCCAGGCTGCGCGCAGCCGCCGCGACGCTCTGATCGAGGCCTGGCCGCAGACGATTCCCGGATGCTCGCCGCTGCCGACGGTTGAGGCTGGTCTGCACCTGAGTATCAGGGTCGAGAGTCTGGCTCGTGAGCGTGAGCTGATTGCCGCCGCACGCGTAGCTGGCATCGAAATGAACCCCTTGAGCGATTACTGGCTGCCCGGCAGCGAGACGGCTGATGACGCCCGCGCCGGGCTGGTGCTGGGCTTTGCTGCGGTGCCCGAGGCGCAGATCATCGAGGCGGTGCAGACGCTACGCCGGGCCTGGAGGCTGTAACGCAGGCCAATCGGCGGTACGCGCGGCGCACGCTACGGCAGCCACCCTTGAATGGCAGACAAAAAACTGCCGGGAGCAGGTTTGACGTCGCTTGCGACGGCCCGAAGGGGGCGCCTCTAAAAACGTTGGCGAGGCAGTCAGCGCAATACCGATGGCGGCCCCGCAAAAACAGGCGAAAAACGGTCGGAGTCGCGCTCGACTTTACGTGTTGTAAATGAGCATTCTGAGCCTGCTTTCAACGCAGCGATGACAACGCAGGTAGTTTTTAGAGGCGCCCAAGGGTGGCCGCGAGGGATGGCAGGCCACAAAAAAAGGGATAGCCGAGGCCATCCCTGAAGGTTGAGGCTGGTGAAGGCCTCCTATGAAAGCGGTTGCTCAGGCAGCGTTGTCGCTGTTGTAGATCTCGCGATCCAGCTCCTTCTCGCTGCTGCCCACCAGGGTGGTGGTCATCAGGTCGCCGGCGACGTTCACCGTGGTGCGCGCCATGTCGAGGATGCGGTCGATACCGGCGATCAGCGCCACGCCTTCCAGCGGCAGGCCGACCGAGGTCAGCACCAGGCCGAGCATGATCAGACCGGCGCCGGGCACACCGGCGGTGCCGACCGAAGCCAGGGTGGCGGTGAGGATGATCATCAGGTACTGACCGGCATTCAGGTCGATGCCGAAGGCCTGGGCGATGAACAGCGCCAGCACGCCCTGGTAGATCGCGGTGCCGTCCATGTTGATGGTGGCGCCCACCGGCAACACGAAGCCGGCTACGCCCTGCGACACACCGAGGTTCTTGCGCGCGCACTCGATGGACACCGGCAGGGTGCCGGAGCTGCTCGAGGTACTGAAGGCCACTGCCAGCGCCGGGGCGATGCCGCGGAAGAAACGCAGCGGGCTGAGACGCGCCAGGCCGCCGATCAGACCACCGTAGATCAGCAGCATATGGGCGATGCTGGCCAGGTAGATCACCCCGATCACCCCGGCCAGCGGCAGCAGCACCTCGATGCCATGGGAGGCGACCACACCGGCGATCAACGCGAACACGCCGATGGGGGCGAAGCGCATCACCAGGTCGGTGAGTTTGTAGAACACCTCGGCCAGGCTGTCGAAGAGACGGACCACCGGCGCAGCCTTTTCGCCAACCAGATTCATGCTCACGCCCAGGGCGATGGCGAAGACGATGATCTGCAGGATGTTGCCTTCGGCGAAGGCGGTCACCGGGTTGGTCGGCACCAGGCCCACCAGGATCTGCACCAGCGAGGGCGCCTGCTTGGCCTCTTCACTGCCGCTGGCAACCATGTTCATGCCTTCACCGGGGCTGAACAGGGTGCCGAATGCCAGGCCGATGCTCACCGCGAAGGCAGTGGTGATCAGGTAGATGGCGATGGTCTTGACGCTGATGCGGCCAAGCTTGGCGCTGTCGCTCATGGCGGTGATGCCCGCCACCAGGGAGACGAACACCAGCGGCACGATGAGCATCTTGATCGCGTTGAGAAACAGCGCGCCGACCGGCGCCAGCCCCAGGGCGAGACTCTTGAACAGCATGCCGACGACCACGCCGAGCACCAGGCCGACGAGGATCTGCTGCCACAACGGCACGCGCGCAAGGAAGGAAGAGGAAGCGGTGTTGCTCTGACTCATGTGGTTGTACACCCGGATTGTCGTTGTTGTGGGGCCGTCTGCGCGGCCTTCAGCGGTGCCGCCCCATGAACAGGCTCGAGGGCGGAAATGAACACGCCGCCCAAAGGGGCGGCGCGTGTCATTCGATCAATCAGCCCTGCAGCGGAACCAGGCGCGGGGCAATCATGTTCTCGGGGCGCAGGATGTCGGCCAGGGTGGCCTCGTCCAGCAGCTGCTCTTCGCGCACCAGCTCCAGCACGCCGCGCCCGCTGTCCAGAGCGACCTTGGCGATGCGGGTGGCGTTCTCGTAGCCGATGTAGGGGTTCAGCGCGGTGATCAGACCAATGGAGTTTTCCATCAGTTCACGGCAGCGCGCCTCGTTGGCGGTGATGCCGTCGATGCACAGCTCGCGCAGCATATCCATGGCGCGGGTGAGCAGGCGGATCGAGTCGAAGATTTTGTAGGCGATCAGCGGCTCCATCACGTTCAGCTGCAGCTGGCCACCTTCGGCCGCCATGGTCAGGGCCAGATCGTTACCGATAACCTCGAAGGCCACCTGGTTGACCGCCTCAGGGATCACCGGGTTGACCTTGCCCGGCATGATCGAGCTGCCCGGCTGACGCGCCGGCAGGTTGATCTCGTTGATGCCGGTACGCGGGCCACTGGAGAGCAGACGCAGGTCGTTGCAGATCTTCGACAGTTTGACCGCGGTGCGCTTGAGCATGCCGGAGAACAGCACGAAGGCGCCCATGTCGCTGGTGGCTTCGATCAGGTCGACAGCCGGGGTCAGCGGGTGACCGCTGATGATGGCCAGACGCTTGACCGCCAGGGCCTGGTATTTCGGGTCGGCGTTGATGCCGGTACCGATCGCGGTACCGCCCAGGTTGACTTCGGTGAGCAGGGTCGGCGCCAGCAGTTTCAGGTGCTGCAGGTCTTCACCGAGGGTGGTGGCGAAGGCGCGGAATTCCTGGCCGAGGGTCATCGGCACGGCGTCCTGCAGCTGGGTGCGACCCATCTTCAGCACGTGGCCGAACTCCAGACCCTTGGCGGCGAACGACTGGATCAGCTTGTCCAGCGCACCGAGCAGGCTGTCGTGGCCGAGCAGCAGGCCGAGGCGGATGGCGGTCGGGTAGGCGTCGTTGGTCGACTGCGCCATGTTCACGTCGTTGTTCGGGTGCAGGTGCTGGTACTGGCCCTTCTCATGTCCCATGGCCTCGAGGGCGATGTTGGCGATCACCTCGTTGGCATTCATATTGGTCGAGGTGCCGGCGCCGCCCTGAATCATGTCGACCACGAACTGCTCGTGGAACTCGCCCTGGATGATGCGTGCGCAGGCGGTGCTGATCGCCGTGTGCTTGGCGGCGGACAGATGACCCAGTTCGCGGTTGGCGTCAGCCGAAGCCTGCTTGACCATGGCCAGGCCGATCACCAGCTTCGGGTAATGCGACAGCGGCACGCCGGACAGGCGGAAGTTCTGCACGGCGCGCAGGGTCTGGATGCCGTAATAGGCATCGGCAGGGACTTCGAGGGTGCCGAGCAGGTCTTTTTCGACGCGAACAGATGCAGCAGAGGACATGATAGAGATGGCTCTTGGGAAATACGGCGAGTGCCGCGATGCCCATAGAATAGGGGCCCCGACCGTCTCGCTACCAATGCCGTTACTTGCTGCCCTATGCACAATCGGCATAATGTCGATGTGACTGCGGGATAGCGGCAAACGTAGGGTGGGTTAGCCGCATGCTGCCATTGTCGAACATCACGTCGTTCGAGACGCGGTGTAACCCACCATCGTCTGGTGGGTTACGCGACGCACCACGGCAGTTGCGTCTGCCGAACCGCGTTCAGCGTCGCTAACCCACCCTACGCCTCGTGCAAGCCTCGGGAGCCTGCGATGAACCTGGAAACCAAATGGCTGGAGGACTTTATCGTCCTGGCCGCCACCCGCAGCTTCTCCCAGGCCGCGGAGAAGCGCTTCGTCACCCAGCCGGCGTTCAGCCGACGCATCCGCAGTCTGGAAGGCATGCTCGGCCTGACCCTGGTCGACCGCTCCTGCACGCCCGTCGAACTCACCGAGGCCGGCCGGCTGTTTCTGGTCACCGCGCGCAGCCTGGTCGAACAGCTCGGCGAAGTGGTGCGCCATCTGCACAATCTGGAAGGTCAGCAGGGCGAGATGCTGTCGATTGCTGCCGCCCACTCGCTGACGCTGGGCTTCTTCCCCGAATGGATCGCCCGCCTGCGGCGCGAAGGCCTGCCCCTGACCACCCGCCTGGTAGCGACCAACGTCGGCGAAGCAGTGCATTCACTGCGTGAAGGCGCCTGCGACCTGATCCTCGCCTACTACGACCCCGATGCCGCGCTGCAGATGGACCCGGCGATCTTCCCCTCGCTGCACCTGGGCGCCACCTCGATGTTGCCGGTGTGCGCGGTCGGCGAAGCCGGCACGCCGCTGTTCGACCTCGACGGCGGGCAGAGTGTGCCGCTGCTGGCCTACAGCGCCGGCGCCTTCCTCGGCCGCTCGGTCAACCTGCTGCTGCGTCAGCGCGCGTTGCGCTCGACCACCGTGTACGAAACCGCCATGGCCGACAGCCTCAAGAGCATGGCCCTGCAGGGCATGGGCGTGGCCTGGGTGCCACGGCTGTCGGTCACCGCCGAACTGGGCCGTGGCGAGCTGGCGATCTGCGGTGGCGAGCACTGGCAGATCCCGCTGGAAATCCGCCTGTACCGCTGCGCCCTGGTACGCAAGGCCGCGGTGCGTTTGCTCTGGCGCAAGTTGGAGACGGGAGAGGTGGGTGGCTGAGCGCCCTGCGGGTAAGGCATTCGCGGCTGAAGCCGCTCCTACAGCTTGTGCGGTGTTCCGTAGGAGCGGCTTCAGCCGCGAGCTTTCAGGGCCGCTCACTTACCCGACTTGATTGATCGTTCCCACGCTCCGCGTGGGAACGCAGCCGAGGACGCTCTGCGTCCGTTGCCATAGTTACAGTAGCCAGCATCTCCCAACATGACGCAGAGCGTCACAAACGCAGGTGCCCACGCAGAGCGTGGGCACCATCGGTTATAGAAGCATCGCGTTTGTAGGAGCGGCTGGGCGGCATTCCGCTTCAGCCGCGAGCCTTTAGCGACGAATCACTTACCCGACTTGATCGACGTCCAGGCCCGCGTGCGCACACGCTCGATCTTCTGCGGCAGCGGCTGTACCACGTACAGCGACTTCTGCTGCTCCGGTGTCGGGGTCAGGTCGTGGTCGTCGGCGATTTCCGCGCCCACCAGCTGCATGCCCGGTACGTTGGGGTTGGGGTAGCCGAGAAAATCGCTGATCGGCGCGATCACCTTGGGTTCGAGCAGGTGGTTGATGAAGGCATGCGCCTCGTCGACGTTCTGCGCGCTCTTGGGGATGGCCCAGGTGTCGAACCAGATCGGCGCGCCTTCTTTCGGCAGACGCCAGTTGATCGTCACGCCATTGCCGGCTTCCTTGGCGCGGTTGGCGAACTGGTAGAAGCTGCCGGAGTAGCCGATGGCCACGCAGATGTCGCCGTTGGCGATGTCGGTCATGTACTTGGCGGAGTGGAAGTAGGCCACGTACGGGCGCACCTTCAGCAGCAGTTCGGTGACCTTGTCGTAGTCGGCCGGGTTGGCGCTGTTGGGGTCGAGGCCCAGGTAGTGCAGGGCGATGGGGATGATCTCGGTGGGCGAGTCGAGCATGGCCACACCGCAGGATTTCAGCTTCTCCATGTACTCGGGCTTGAACACCAGGTCCCAGCTGTTGACCGGCGCGTCGTCACCGAGCGCAGCCTTGACCTTGTCCGGGTTGTAGCCGATCAGCACGGTGCCGTACATGTAGGGCACGCCGTACTGGTTGCCCGGGTCGTTCTTCTCCAGCAGGCCGAGCAGCACCGGGTCGAGGTTCTTCCAGTTGGGCAGCTTGGACTTGTCCAGCGGGGCGAATACGCCGGCCTTGATCTGGGTTTCGAGGAACTGGTTGGACGGGATCACCAGGTCATAGCCGGAGTTGCCGGTGAGCAGCTTGGCTTCCAGCGCCTCGTTGGTCTCGAAGGTGTCCCAGGTGATCTGGATGCCGGACTCCTTCTGGAAGTCCTTGGGCACCTCCGGGAGGATGTAGTCGGCCCAGTTGTATACGCGCAGCTCCTTGGCCTGCACCGCGCCGCTGAGCAGGGTGGCGCTGCACAGGGCGACGCCGAGCATCTGTTTGATGGCTTTCATCGTTTCTCACCCCTGAAATGTTGCTCTTGTTTTGGCAGATTTGATCGCCGATCAGGCGCCTTCGAAGCCTTCCAGCACGTTGACCGCGTTGACGCCAATGGCCTCCACGGCGTAGCCGCCTTCCATGATGAACAGCGTCGGCAGGCCCAGCGCGGCGATGCGTCGGCCCATGGCCAGGTAGTCCGGGCTGTCGAGCTTGAACTGCGAGATCGGATCTTCCATGTAGGTGTCCACGCCCAGCGACACCACCACGACTTCCGCGCCGTAGTCGGCGATGCGCTGGCAGGCCTGCTCCAGCGCCGCGCTCCAGGCTTCCCAGGAGCTGCCCATCGGCAACGGGTAGTTGAAGTTGTAGCCCTCGCCGGCGCCCTCGCCCAGTTCGTCGGCGTAACCGAGGAAGAACGGGAACTCCTCGGCCGGGTCGCCGTGGATCGAGGCGAACAGCACGTCGCTGCGCTGGTAGAAGATGTCCTGGGTGCCGTTGCCGTGGTGGTAGTCGACATCGAGGATGGCGACTTTCTTGCGGCCCTGGTCGAGGAAGGCCTGTGCGGCGATGGCGGCATTGTTCAGGTAGCAGTAGCCGCCCATCAGGTCGCCGGCGGCATGATGGCCTGGCGGACGACACAGGGCGAAGGCGCTGTGGGCGCCGTTGGCAATCTCCTGCTGGGCGCTGAGCGCGACCTGGGCAGCGCTGTAGGCGGCCTGCCAGGTGCCGGCAGTGATCGGCGCGCCGCCATCGAAACTGTAGTAGCCGAGCTGGCCATGCAGGTCATTGGGGATCATCCGGCGCAGGGTGCGCGCCGGCCAGGTGAAAGGCAGCAGATCGCCCTTGCCGCCCTGCTCCTGCCAGCGCGCCCAGGCGCCCTTGAAGAATTCCAGGTAGGCCTTGCTGTGGATGCGCTCGATGGGCGCCAGGCCGAAATCCTTGGGCGCGCGGACTTCGCCGAGCTGGCGAGCCTTGACGCGCGCAAGGATGTGGTCGGCGCGCTGCGGCTTCTCGAAGCAGGGCATCAGCTGCCCGTCGATCAGCTCGCATTTGCCGTGATGCAGGTGGTGGTCGTCGCTGTAGTAGGTGAGCATGCAAAGCGCTCCAGGCTCGTTGTTGTGCCTGCATTGTTCGCCCGCTGGCAGCGAATCGAGAACGCTGGCAACGGCCAAAAGGGGATCGAAATGGCCAAAAAATAGCCGAGAGCGATTTTTTAACAGCGCGTAGCGACGCTGCCCGCCGGGTCGCCGCCAGGGAGGGTAGGCCATGAATCTCCCCACCACCCACGGCAGGTAAATGTAACAACCCGTGATGCTTAAGCTTTCCTTAAGCCTGGCGGCCGATGGTGGCAACCTGCCTGGGGCCAAGCCCCTTACCATCAGCCACGCCAAAGGATGCCGAGCATGTCGACACCGGCCCGCCGCCCCGTTCGCGCCCTGACGATGCTCGCACTGCTTGCACTATCCAGCGCCGCACTCGCTGATACCGACTGCGCTCGGCAAGACCGCAGCGCCTGGATGCCCGAGTCGCAGTTCCGCGAGCAGATGAAGCGCCAGGGCGTGCAGATCACCAAGTTCCGCATCACCCCCGGCAATTGCTACGAGATCTATGGCTTCGATGCCAACGGCCGCAAGCTGGAGATCTACTACGACCCGGTCGATGCCCGCCCGGTAGAAGAAGTCGCCAGCTCGCACCTGGCTTCGCCCAGACACCCCTGAACCACCGAACATGACCTCGACCCTCAAGACCTGCGCCCTGCTGCTGGGCGCTGCCACGGTGTTCGCCTGCGCCTGGTTCGGCGCTGCCCCCCACGCGCTGGCGCCCTTCGCCAGCCAGCCACCGGCGCCAGCCGATGCGTCACCGGCCATGGCCGCGCACTTCGCCTCCTCCGATCTGGAGGATTTCGTCCATTCCGCCTCGATCACCGGCCTGCCCGGCGGCGATCTGATGGCAGCCTGGTTCGCCGGTACTCGCGAAGGTGCCGCCGACGTACAGATTCGCGCCGCACGCTTCGATGCCAGCAGCGGCCAGTGGAGCGCCGAGCGTGTGCTGGCCAGCCGCGAGTCGACCCAGCGCGCGGTCGGCAAGCACATCCGCAAGCTTGGCAATCCGGTGATCAGCCTGGCGCCGGACAACCGCCTGTGGCTGTTCTACGTTTCGGTGTCGCTCGGAGGTTGGGCCGGTAGCGCGGTCAATGCCATTGTTTCCGACGACCTTGGCGAAACCTGGTCGGCGCCCCGGCAACTGGTCACCAGCCCCTTTCTCAACATCAGCACCCTGGTGCGCGCCGCGCCGGTATTCCACGCCGACGGCAGCATCGGCCTGCCGGTGTATCACGAGTTTCTCGGCAAGTTTCCCGAGTACCTGCACCTGAGCGCCGCTGGCGAAGTGCTGGGCAAGTACCGCATCGGCAAGGGGCGAGATTCCCTGCAACCGACCGTGGTGGCGCTGGGCGAACGCCGCGCCGTGGCCCTTTTGCGCTATGCCGGCGAGGAGCATCACCGCGTGCTGGCCAGCTACAGCGAGGATGCCGGGCGCAGCTGGAGCTATCCGCAGCCGGTCGAGCCGAGCAACCCCAACTCGTCCCTGGCGGCGGTCGGTCGCCCGGACGGCAGCTTGCTGGTGGCGATGAACGACCTCGAAGATGGGCGCTTTCGCCTGACCCTTTATGCCACCGACGCCAACCTGGCCAACTGGCGCACTCTCGGCGAGCTGGATGAAAGCCCCAACCCCTGGGGCGAACCGATTGCGCAAGACGAATTCCCGGCCGTGGTCAGTGAAAAATTCCGCGCCAGCGGCGGCAAGCCGGAGCAGCAGGCGCAGTTCCTCGAACGAGTGAGCGCGCGCATGTGCAGCGCCGAGGGCTGCACCTTCGATTACGAATATCCCTACTTCACTCGTGACCGCGAAGGCGCCTACCACCTGGTGTATTCGTGGAACGACATGTTCATCAAGCACCTGAGCTTCAACGAGGCCTGGCTCTCGGAGCGCCGCCCACATGACTGATTTCTGGCTGCCGCATCTGGCCTTCACCCTGCTCGTATTTCTGATCTTCGCGCGCATGACGCGCACTGCGACGCAGCGCGGCATCCTGCTGGCGGGTTGCCTGCTGCTCAGCCTGGTGCCGGTCCAAGGCATCAGCCTGGCGCTGCAGTTGCGCACTTATATCGGCGACCTGTCAGTGGTGAGCCTGGTGCTGCTTGGCTGGGCGACGCTATGCCGTTTTGGCCTGTCGCACGCCGGCGCCCGTGATCGCCTGGCCAGCCTGGCGCTGTTCACCGGTCTGGCTGTGCTGCTCTACCCGGCGGCACTAGGCCTGAGCTATGCCGACCCGTACCAGCTGGGCTTCGAACCCCGGCCGATGCTGCTGGTGCTGGGCCTGCTGTGCGCGGTGCTGATCCTCCAACGCAGCTGGCTCGGTGCACTGGCGCTGGTGTTGGCGACCCTGGCCTTCGCCCTGCGCCTGGGCGCCTCGGAAAACTACTGGGATTACCTGATCGACCCCTACCTGGCCCTCTACAGCCTGGGCGCGTTGCTGAGCGCCGGCGTGCGCTGGCTGATGATCCGACCGACAAGGAAACTCGCATGAGCTGGCTGAAATCACGCCGCCTGCATTACCTGGCAGGCCTGACGGCGCTGCTGTTCGTACTCTTCGCCGCCCTGCGCGGGCTGTTTCTGCTGGGTTTCTCCGCTGTCGATAGCGTCAGCGACCCGGACGTGCTGCTCACCCTTGGCATCGGCCTGCGCTTCGACCTGCGCCTGGCCCTGCTGCTGATGCTGCCGGCAGGCATCCTGCTGGCCTTGCCCAGGCTGCGCCTGGCGCGCTTTCGCGCGGTGCGCTGGCTGCTGCGCGGCTATCTGCTGCTGGCCGTGGCCGCGCTAGGCCTGCTCTACATCATCGACTTCGGCCACTACGCCTACCTGGGTGTGCGCCTCAATGCCACGGTGTTGCGCTTTGCCGGTGATGCGCAGATCTCCGCCGGCATGCTCTGGCAGACCTATCCGGTGCTGTGGATAACCCTGGCCTGGCTGGCCGGTGTGGTGCTGTGGGCCTGGGCGCTGCTGCGCCTGGAGCGCGTCACCCTGGATCGACCGCAAGCACGACGAGTCGGCGTATTGCCGGCAATCGGCGGTGCGGCGGTGGTGGGCGTGCTGGTCTTCTTCGGCCTGCTCGGCCGCGCCAGCGCGCTGAACCTGGAGAACCCGGTGCCGCTGCGCTGGAGCGACGCCTTCTACAGCGGCAACAGCCAGATCGGTGCGCTCGGGATCAATCCGGCGCTGTTTCTCTTCGACACCCTCAAGCTCGAACCCGCCGCCTTCGACGAGGCCGCCACGCGCGAGCATTACCAGGTGGTGGCCGATTACCTGGGGGTCAGCGAGCGCGATGCGCAGGCGCTGAACTTCTTCCGTCACCAGCCGCTGCAGGCGCATCGCATCCAGGCCGAGCGCCCGCCCAACGTGGTCTTCGTCATGCTCGAATCCCTCGGCACCAGCGCCGTGGGCGCCTATGGCAACCCGCTGAACCCGACGCCGAATCTGGATCGGCTGGCCAAGGAGAGCTGGTTCTTCCGCCACTTCTACGTGCCGGTCACCGGCACCGCCAAGACGGTGTGGGCGAGCATCACCGGCATCCCCGATGTGTCGCGCCAGGAGACGGCGACGCGCAACCCGCTGATCGCCCGTCAACGCACGCTGATCAACGCCCTGCCAGGCTACGAGAAGTTCTACATGATCGGCGGCAACGCCGGCTGGGCCAACATCAATGCGCTGATCCGCCAAAGCATCGACGGTGTGCAGCTCTATGAGGAACGCCACTGGCAGTCGCCACAGGTGGACGTGTGGGGTATCTCCGACCTGGATTTCTTCAAGGAGAGTTCGCAGATTCTCGGCGCCCTGCCGAAGGACAAGCCGTTCTTCGCCTACCTGCAAACCTCCGGCAACCACCGGCCCTTCACCATCCCCAAGGACAACGACGGCTTCGAAGCGCTCGACCTGCCGCTGGAGCAAGTGCAGCAGGCCGGTTCGCGCAGCGTCGAGCAGTACAACGCGGTGCGTCTGCTGGATTTCAATATCGGCCGCCTGATGGAGCTGGCCAAGGAGCAGGGCTTTTACGACGACACCATTTTCGTCTTCTTCGGCGACCACAACACCCGCATCAGCCAGATCCCGCACATGGCGCCAGCCTTCGAGCAACTGGGGCTGGAGAGCAACAACGTGCCGCTGCTGATTCATGCACCGAAATGGTTGGCGCCGCGCGAGTTCGACGAAGCCGTAGGCCTGGCCGATCTGCTACCGACGGTGGCCGGGCTGGTCGGCGTGCCCTTCGATAACGGCGGCCTCGGCCGCGACCTGCAACTGCCGGCGCCGGAAGGCGAACGCGTGGTGCCGCTGGTGCTGCAGGAAGGCACCTTCCCGGTGATCGGGGCGGTGACCCGTGACTTCCTCGTGCAGATGCAACACGACGGCAGCTCGCCGAGCCTGCACGACCTGCGCTCGCCGACCCCGCGCGACAACGTCGCCGAGCGCCACCCGCAAGAGTTCCAGCGCCTGCTGGCGCTGAGTCGTGGTTTGCATGAAGCAGCGCGGCTGCAGATGTACCGCAACGTGCAGGCGGATGAATGAGCGACGCCTGTGGGAGGCGCTTCAGCGGCGAGCCTTTATCGCGGCTGAAGCCGCTCCCACGGTTTCGGTGATCGTCACACATCGCCCGCAAGCGGGCTCCTACAGGGGAATCGGGCATTTCGTAGGAGCCGGCTTGCCGGCGATCCGTACCCCACAGGCCCGCGCCAGTGCCTTCGAATTACATCCGAGCTACGCGCGAAAGCGGCTCGGCGGCACGCCGCTCCAGCGCTGGAAGGCATGGCGGAAGCTGGCGGTTTCGCTGAAGCCGAGCACTTCGGCGATGCGGTACACCGGCCATTGCTCCTCGCTGAGCAGCGCCTTGGCGCGCTCGAAGCGCAGCTCGTCGAGCAGGCCCTGGTAGCTGGTGCCCAGCTCCTGCAGGTGACGGCGCAGGGTACGCGGCGAGCAATGCATCTGCTGCGCCAGGTTCTCCAGCCCCGGCGGCTCGGCCAACTGCGCGGCGAGCAACTGGCGCACCCGCTCCAGCCAGGCCTGGCGGCTGCTGAACTCGGCGTTCAGACGGCGGCAGCGTTCCACCATGTCGCCGTGGGTCACGCTGTCGGCCAGCGGCAGGCGGCGCTCCAGCAACGCGGCGGGAAAGGCGAAGGCATTGCGCTGCGCCGAGAAACGCAGCGGGCAGGGAAAGCTCTGCGCATAGCGCGAGACGTAGTCTGGCCGAGCGTAGGTGAACTCGGCGCCTTCCAATGACAGCGGCTGGCGCAGCAGTTCGTCACCGATCAGCTTCAGCGAGGCCAGACACATCTCAACGTTGAACACTTCCAGCGCCTCGGCATCGCGGTAACCGCTGGCGCAGATCCAGGCCCGCTCACCTTCCACCTGCATGTCGAGGCGAAAATAGGTGCCGAGTAGCGCCGGGTACTGCAGCAACAGACGCCAGGCGTCACCAAAGGTGGCAGCCGAGAGCGCGGCGTAACCCAGCAGCCCATAGGAGGAAACATGCAGGCTGCGCCCCAGGTCGAGTCCCAGATCAGCACGCAGGGCCAGGGCATTGGCGCACACCTGCAGCTCCTGCACCCGGGTGATGCGCGCGTCGGCATTGTCCAGATCAGCCGCACCAATGCCGCTCCCAGCCAGCAATTGCGGGCGTAGTTCGGGCTGCTCGGCGAAGCGCTGGAGGATCAGGGAAACCACATGCAGGGTGGTCAGTGGGGCGTGCAGCATGATGCGTTCCGTCGGTGCAGATGCGCAAAAGAACGCAAAAAACATGCCTTGCACTTTTCACATCCCGATGCGTTCAGGCCTGCGTCGTGTACTGGCGCAAGGTCAGCCAGAGTTTGGGCGTGCTAAAGTCCGCTGCCGTTTTCAAGGAAGAAATCCTATGCGATCCCTGCTGCGTACCGCGTTGCTGCCCGCTTGCCTGCTACTCGCCGCCTGCGGACAAGAGCCCCAGGTCAAACTGCGATTCGACGAATCCATTCGTGAAGGCGCCGGCATAAAAGGCACCTATCTCGATAGCCTGCAGCGGCTCTTCCAGGAGCTGGGTTATCGTCCGGGCCATCTGCGTTACAGCCTGGTCGATGGTGATGAACAGGCGCTCATGGTCAGGCTGCAGTCCGAGCCACTGGAGCCTGTGCAGCGTGAAGCCCTGACCGCGCGTTTCACTCCGATCCTGCAGGCCCGAGAACACTGGCCGGCCACCCTCGAGATCACCGGCATCGAAGGCGAGCTGCCGATGCCGCTGCGCACCTCGTTCACCGCCCAGGGCCAGCCTTTCATGGTCAAGCAGCGCGTTCGGCCGGCCTTCTTCATTGGAGGAAGTGTTCTGCCGTATCGAGGTGAAGCTGAATGAGCAACTGCCCGCGCTGAGTTTTCAACGCGCCCGAAACTGGGGCGATGAAGAGCATCCGGGCAGCATGGGCGAGATCGCGCTGGACTCGGAGAACGTACGCATTCCAGCCAGGCTGCGCTTCAGCGATCCGCAGTTGCAAAAGGCCGTGGACGAACGTCAGGTAGAGGTGATCATCGACAACGATGACTACCTGACCAGCCCCATCAAGAAACTGGTATTCGAGATCGGCAGCATGGGTAAATACGTGCTGATCGGGCAGAACACGCTGCTGGGCGACGGCTATCACGAGCGCTGTGCCGACCTCGCGGTAGAAGTTGGCCGGCCCTTCAACCTGTTCATGGGCCAGGGGATCGACCGCCTGACGGCATTCGAACTGCTCGACAATGAGGGGTGAGGCCCCGCCCGAAGGCGGGGATCTTGGTCAGCGATTACGCAGAATGGCGTTGATGAAGTCGCCCTGATTCGGTTCATCCTTGAGGATGGTGAACTGCAGTTGGCCGTCCTGCTCGCGCAACTTCATGCTTTCGCCGAAACGGCAGTCGACGCCCTTGAGGGTCTTGGCCTCAGCCTTGTAGCGGTCGTTCTTGCCACACAGGTAGGCCATCTGGTTGACCACTTCACCGCAGAAACTCGGCACGCTGAGGCCGATCAGTTGCTCATCGGACATCGCGCTCCAGTCCACCTTGGTGCTCAGCGGGGTGGCGCAGGCCTTGGAGGCTTCGCCGTCGATCTCCTGCAGGCGCGCGCTGTAATCGGCAACACGCTGCTTGCGGTCGAAGGCGGCGAGGCGCGCCTGCAGGCCATCCTTCTCCTGCTTCTGGTAAATCGCCAGGAGATCCTTCGGCTTCAGCGCCTTGGTCTTGTCCTCGTTGTAGCTGAGCTCGAAGCCCTGGGTGTTCGGCAGGTTGAGCTGGTAGCTCTCGCCGCTCCAGGCGCGGCGCTTGTTCAGCAGGTTGTAGTCGCGGCCATCGAGACGGATGCCATAGTCGCGCTGCTCGTTGCCCAGCTCGCGAACGTCGGTAAGGAACACCACTTCGTCGAGCGGGTGATTGATGCCGCGCACCTGCACCAGCGCCTGCGTGCCGTCGGCGGAAGGGGCCAGCGCCAGGCTCACGCCCTGGCCGGCATCGAATACCTGCGGATGCTTGGCCAGATCCAGCGCAGCGGCTTGAAGGGAAAGCAGGGAGAGGGCAACGAGCGAAACGTACTGTTTCATGACGACACGTCCTTGTTCGGATGAAGAGCGCACAGTATAGCCCGCCGCCTGGCGGCGATCTGTGCGCCCGTCCGCGTCCGTTCTGTAGGAAAGTTGCCAGTCCGTGGCCTTGCTCGAATCAGAACTGCAACACCACCCGCCCCTCGATCTGCCCACCGCGCATTTGATCGAAGATGCCATTGATGTTGTCGAGCTTGTCGCTGTGCACCGTGGCCTTGACCAAACCCTCGCCAGCGAAATCCAGCGCTTCCTGCAGATCGGCGCGAGTCCCGACGATCGAGCCGGTGATCGTGATGGCCTTGAGCACCACATCGAAGATCGGCGTGGGGAAGTCACCCGGCGGCAGGCCGACCAGGGCCACCGTACCGTGCCGGCGTGCCATGCCGATGGCCTGGCCGAAGGCAGCGTTGGACACCGCAGTGACCAGCACGCCGTGAGCGCCGCCGATATCGCGCTGCACCACCTCGGCGGGGTTTTCCTTGCGCGCATTGATGGTCAGGCTGGCGCCGAGCTTGCGCGCCAGTTCCAGCTTGGCGTCGTCGACGTCCACCGCAATCACGTGCAGGCCCATGGCGCGGGCATACTGCACCGCAACGTGGCCGAGGCCGCCGATACCGGAGATCGCCACCCACTGGCCGGGGCGCGCCCTGGTTTCCTTGAGGCCCTTGTAAACCGTCACGCCGGCGCAGAGGATCGGCGCGATCTCGAGGAAGTCGACGTTCTTCGGCAAAATGCCGACGTAGTTCGGGTCAGCCAGCACGTATTCGGCGTAGCCGCCATTGATCGAATAACCGGTGTTCTGCTGACCCTCGCACAGGGTTTCCCAGCCGGTCAGGCAGTGCTCGCAGCAGCCGCAGGCGGTGTACAGCCAGGGCACGCCGACGCGGTCGCCCTCCTTGACCCGCGTGACGCCGCTGCCGACCGCTGCCACGTAGCCGACCCCTTCATGGCCGGGAATGAATGGCAGGCTCGGCTTCACCGGCCAGTCGCCTTCGGCGGCGTGCAGGTCGGTATGGCAGACGCCCGAGGCCTCGATCTTCACCAGAATCTGCCCGGGGCCAGGCAGCGGGGTTTTCACCTCCTCGATACGCAGCGGCTCACCAAAGGCGTGGACGACTGCGGCTTTCATGGTCCGGTTCATGCGCGGTTCCTCTTGCATGCGAGTGTCTGTCCAGTGTGCGCACGCAGCCCACCCCGGCATTGCTCCAGAGCAAGGTTTAGGCGGTTTTCACCCTCTGCCACAGCTTGCATGACAAACGGTCATCGCCACTGCCCGCCAGCAGTGGCTTTGCGTTATACTGCGCGGCCTTCGGCCGGCAGCACCCGGCCAACGAATCATGACAAGCCACGCTGGCCCGCCCGCGTGGCTTGTTGGTTTTTGACGCGCCGCGAGGCGCCCGAGAGAAGAGGCACGACGATGAGCGCACTGGTTGGCGTGATCATGGGCTCCAAGTCCGATTGGTCCACCCTTAGCCACACCGCCGAGATGCTGGACAAGCTGGGCATTCCCCACGAGGTCAAGGTGGTCTCCGCCCACCGCACCCCGGACCTGCTGTTCCAGTACGCCGAAGAGGCTGAAGCACGCGGCATTCAGGTGATCATCGCCGGTGCCGGTGGCGCCGCTCACCTGCCGGGCATGTGCGCGGCCAAGACCCACCTGCCGGTGCTCGGCGTACCGGTGCAGTCGTCAATGCTCTCGGGCGTCGACTCGCTGCTGTCGATCGTGCAGATGCCGGCCGGCATTCCGGTCGCCACCCTGGCCATCGGCAAGGCCGGTGCAGTCAACGCCGCCCTGCTGGCCGCCAGCATCCTCGGTCACCAGCACCCGCAGTTCCATGCAGCGCTGAAGCAGTTCCGTCAGGAACAGACCGATACCGTGCTGAGCAACCCGGACCCGCGCGAGGCCTGACGCCCATTCCATCAGGGGCTGCGACACGGCGCATTTGAACGCTGTGCGCTGCTCGGAATGCTCATTTACCGGCGTAAACTCCGCTTCCTGCGCTGCGGGCAGCGTTCAACTGCTTGGTCTCGCCACCTGCTGAAAAGGGGCTTTGTTATGAAAATCGGTGTGATCGGTGGCGGCCAACTGGGCCGCATGATGGCCCTGGCGGGCACCCCGCTGGGCATGAACTTCGCCTTCCTCGACCCGGCGCCGGACGCCTGCGCGCAGGCGCTCGGCGAGCATATCCGTGCCGACTACGGCGATCAGGATCACCTGCGCCAGCTGGCCGACGAGGTCGACTTGGTCACCTTCGAATTCGAGAGCGTGCCGGCCGAAACCGTCGCCTTCCTCTCGCAGTTCGTGCCGGTCTATCCGGGTGCAGAGGCACTGCGCATCGCCCGCGATCGCTGGTTCGAGAAGTCCATGTTCCGCGAGCTGGGCATCCCCACCCCCGAGTTCGCCGACATCCAGTCGCAGGCTGATCTGGACGCCGCGGTGGCCAGCATCGGCCTGCCGGCGGTGATGAAGACCCGCACCCTGGGTTATGACGGCAAGGGCCAGAAAGTCCTGCGCAAGCCCGAAGACGTCACTGGCGCCTTCGCCGAACTGGGCAGCGTGCCGTGCATCCTCGAGGGCTTCGTGCCCTTCACCGGCGAGGTATCGCTGATCGCCGTGCGCGCCCGTGACGGCGAAACGCGCTTCTACCCGCTGGTGCACAACACCCACGACAGCGGCATCCTCGCCCTGTCCGTCGCCAGCACCGATCATCCGCTGCAGGCGCTGGCCGAGGACTACGTCGGCCGCGTACTGGACAAGCTCGACTACGTCGGCGTGCTGGCCTTCGAGTTCTTCGAGGTGGACGGCGGCCTCAAGGCCAACGAGATCGCCCCGCGCGTGCACAACTCCGGGCACTGGACCATCGAAGGCGCCGAGTGCAGCCAGTTCGAGAACCACCTGCGCGCCGTCGCCGGCCTGCCGCTGGGTTCCACCGCCAAGTTGGGTGAAAGCGCCATGCTCAACTTCATCGGCTCGGTGCCGCCGGTGGACAAGGTGATCAGCGTTGCCGACTGCCATCTGCACCACTACGGCAAGGCCTTCAAGGCCGGGCGCAAGGTCGGTCATGCCACCCTGCGCTGCGCCGACCGCGCCAACCTGAATGCGCGTATCGCCGACGTTCAGGCGTTGATCGCCAAAGTCTGACAGATCGATTCGCAGCTAGACTCTTGAACGACGGTGGTCGTTCAAGAGCCCCCCATGAAGCGTCTTCTTTCCTTACTGCCGCTACTGTTCACGCTGACCTGCGTGGGCGCGCAAGAGGTGCTGCGCGTCGACTTTCGTGAACGACCACCGGAGATGCGTGCTGTCGACGGGCTGCCCAGCGGCCCGCTGATCAGCGTGCTGGAAACGGCCGCACACCGTGTCGGAGTGGAGCTGCAGTGGCGTGAAGCGCCCTTCCTGCGCAGTCTTGACGACCTGCGCTCCGGACGAGTCGACCTGGTGCCGCGCGTGCTGCTCACTCAACAGCGCCGCGAGTACATCCATTTCCTGCCCAGCATCGGCAATCAGCAACTGAACGTTCGCTTCGTCGTACGCCCGGGGGAAGAGGCCAGACTGAGCCGCTACGAGGATCTGTACGACCTGTCTCTGGGCGTCAAACGCGGTACGGCCTATTTCGAACCTTTCGACAGCGATGACATGCTCGGTCGCGCCTATGCCAGCGACGATGCGCAACTGGCCGCGATGTTCCGGGCTGGGCGCCTGGACACCATCGCGGTGATCGACGTGTTACCCATGGAGGCGCAATTCCAGGCCATGAACTTTCGCGCCTACAGCTACGCGCACTACGCTCACCAGCAGGTACTGGGCAACCACTTCGGCGCATCGCTGAAACGCTACCAGAGCGACCGGCGCGAACTCTACGACCGCCTTGGCGCTGAGCTGCAACGCATGCGTGAAGAGGGCGAAGTTGCCCTGATCTACCACCGTTATGGCGTTCTGCCGCCAGACGAGGCGAACTGATAGCCCCATTGACTTGTCCCATGACGGGCCTGCCGCACGAGCGGCACTTATCAAGGAGACACGCCAATGGGCATTATCGGCACCATCTTCATCGGCCTGATCGTCGGGCTGATCGCACGTTTTCTCAAACCCGGCGATGACAGCATGGGCTGGATCATGACCATCCTGCTCGGCATCGGCGGCTCCATCGCCGCTACCTATGGCGGCCAGGCGCTGGGCATCTACCAGGCCGGACAGGCCGCCGGTTTTATCGGCGCAGTGATCGGCGCCATCGTTCTGCTGGTAATCTACGGCGCGATCAAGAAGGGCTGACAAGCCTCGCTCAGGAGCCGACTTGTCGGCTCCTCGTTAACGCCTCCACGAGATGCCATACCCCATGCGCCACCTGCTGCTCGCCCTGCTCTTTTGTACCAGCCTGGCCCACGCCGAACTGCCGGAAACCGACTGGCTCGACCTGATGCCACCCGAAGACCGCAAGGCCCTCGAGGAAATGCCCGAGATCAACCACGACAGTCCTGAAGGCGACAGCACCTTCTACAGCGAGGGCGGCCTGCGCCAGCAGGATCAGGATCTGCCGGCAGTGATGTACTCCGCCAAGACCGTGCCCGAACTCGACGGCAAGGCCATTCGCCTGGGCGGCTACCCGGTACCGCTGGAGAACGACGAGAAAGGCAACAGCACCCTGTTCTTCCTGGTGCCCTATCCGGGCGCCTGCATCCATGTGCCGCCACCGCCGCCCAACCAGCTGGTGCTGGTGCGCTATCCCAAGGGCATCCCGCTCGAGGACATCTACGCCCCACTGTGGGTCAGCGGCGAGCTTAAGGTGGAGCAGGTCAACAACGACCTGGCCGACGCTGCCTACGCCATGGAAGCGGGCGAAGTGCGTTTGGTGACCGACGAAGACCTTTACTGATCGCTCTGGAGTCTGCGCATGAAAGCTGCCGCCCTGTTGTTGCTGTGCCTGCTGTCTACCGCCGTACTGGCTCTGGAGCCCGGCGAACGCCTGGCACCCTGGACGCTGCTGGATCAGCATGACGTGCCCTACACCCTGAACGACGAGACCCGCATCCTGCTGGTCGCCCGCGACATGGACGGCGCCAAACTGGTCAACGCTGCCCTGGAAGGCAAGCCCAAGGGCTACCTGGACGAGCGCCACGCGGTCTTCCTCGCCGATATCAGCCGCATGCCCCGCATCATCGCCACCCTCTTCGCCCTGCCGAAGATGCGCGGCTACAACTACCGCATCCTCCTCGACCGCGACGCCCGCATCGCCCCGCGTTACCTGGCTGGCGAGGGTGAGGTGCTGTGGTTGCAGTTGGAGGATGGGAAGTTGGTAGAGCAGAGGGTGTTCAGGGAGGCGAAGGCTTTGAAGCGGGCCTTGGCGGCAGCTCGACGCTGATTTCAAAAGGATTACCAGGGAACAGGTTTATTTTTGGGCCGAACGATTATCGTCCGATTAGTAGATCTGTTCCCCTTCTCGCGCGCTGCTTCGTAAACAGAGGGCCTTCAGGAGACAGCATACATCGGCATGTGCTTGCTCACTGCACCAAGTCTTCCCGAATACTTTCACTGAGCTTCTTGAAACGAGGGATGACCTCTTCTGGTGGCGGCGTCAGTTCGGGCAAGTTGTCCGTGCCTTTCTGAAAGGTGAATATCTGTACCGCCATCAAGGGCGAAGTCGTGCCTCCTCGATGCGCCAGGGCGAACCAGGCTCGCTCCTGTTCACCGGAGCCCGGCTTGGGATCCAGGCGCCAGCCCTCCAGGCCAGCCAGGCGTTTGCCGAGTTGAATGCGCTCGATGAGCGAGGTTTTCCGCCATTTCTCGGCGTCATAGCCGGGGCGGTGGTCGCTGTCATAGGTACCTTGCGTGGGCAGGGTCTGCCAAGGGTCGTTGGACGAGGCCGTGAGCAGGGTGAAGATCACATTGGGCGTTTTGGTAAAGCGCAGGCTGTTCTTGATGCTGTAAGCGGTCTTGCCATCATCGGCGATAAAGCCGTAGGGGAAGCAGAAGCCGGGGCCTTTGGGAACCTCGTACAGCTCACGCGGCTGAAAGCGTGCCATCAGCGCCTTGATACGCTTGGCAGAGTCGGGGCCGGCCGTTCACTGATCAGCTCGACGTCGAAGCGATAGGGCTGGCTGATGGCCGCACGTGGCGTCAGAAGACGCCACGTGAGTTCGATCTGTTTTTAAAGAACCGGATTCGGAAAATGTTGAGAATTTGGCTTTGCGCCTACTTGGGAGTGAGGAGACCGGCAAATGGGTGTCCCCTTTTCGATGCAGAAGGCCATAGCGATGCAGCACGTTACTCCAACGGCAATTCAATAACCGTGTTGCACTCAGCTTCGCCACCGCCAACAATATGGCAGATGGCATGCTCTTCATGGCATAAAGTGCGAGCGCAGCCTGCTCAGTGTTAGTAGATAATTTATGATCATATCAATGAATTAAAGTAAAGCCTCTTCTCTTTGTGCCCTTTTATTTTGCATTGAAGGATGTTTGTATACTCAGCTCTAGTTCCGATGGATTCAAGGGGCTTCGCATTGCAAGTGAATTTAATAAAATTATCCCATGCCTTATTAGCTGACTCTAGCCTCTTGAGTTGTTCGTTGCGATTAAGATTTGATGAGCTTACAAATTCTAGAATTTCTTTGTATGCTTTTAATGAAGAATCCTCTTGTTTTTTTAATTCAATCTCTAATTTTTTTTCAATTTCTTTCTGCTGCTCAAGTTCTGTGTACAGGTCAGCCTGTGCCAAGTTTGAGAAAAGCAAGGTGAAGTAAAAAAATATTTTATAATCCATCGGTGTATTGCCTCCTTTCTTTGAATCTCTCAGGCGGAACGCCGTGTGTCGAAACCCAAAAAGCTTCATCTCTCATTGCAAGCTTCAACGCAGCAAGGTCATTTTTGTAGCAGTGTTCTTGTATCTTCTCCCTTGTTTCTGGCTTGTAATCCCCTCGATAACGAAGGTCTACCATAAGGTCTTTTATACGATCGTCTATATTCTCCCATGCTTCAACTCCACGACCAACCATGCTGGGTAGATACCTCTCAAGGGTGGAATCTCGAGTACTAATCTTTATAACGTCATCCTCCATGAGTTTGTATGTGTATACAAACAGTATATATTGTTGCTTCCTTGTGATCCTATGCTTGCGGTTTTCAATGCTTGCGGAGTTCAAGTAGTCGCGAGCTGCTGACTTTCTCTTTCCTTGCCCACCTACAATCCATGACAAGAAATTGCCATTAATTCCAGCGCTTTCCAAATCACTTCTAACATTGGGCTGCTGTCCAATGTCGTAACCTCTACCCAGTGTTACTCCGGAGTTTCCTACTGGCGGCCAGTGTGCGACCCGACTAAAGTGTATGGAGCCGTCAATATCATTCCCTTCTACGTCAAAGGTTAACTGCCCTCTTGGCACTCTTAGCCACTTAATATCATCCTCGTCGCTGCTGGGTAAATTTACCCCAAGTAGCCCTAGAGGATGAAAATTCCACTGTTTTCCACAGTCGGCGATTCCATGTTTTTTAGCTATAGTCTCCAAGAAACTTAGATCTTTAATCCGCTGTTTTTCCACTTCCCAGACTGGGCTCTTTTGGCCGCTCTCATCGGCCAGCAGTGGATCAAGCTCATCCCACTTGGCCTTGCTCCAAAACCACTCGCTTTCATATTTGACAATTAACTGTCCAAATACTTGAGCATGCCAAGGTTTTTCTAGAGCAGTCTGAATTTCCTTGCTGGTCAGTACGCCATCCTTGTCGCTATCGACGATGTCGTATAGACGGGCAAGCGCCACGATTGGGCCGCCATCAGCCTTGCTGATCTGGGCGCGATAGTTGTGCTGTTCGTCCGTACTCAGCATGCCCCTGGCGTTGAAGGCATAGGCCAGTTTCTCCAAGGGTGTTCCGGTGTCCTCAACCCATTGGAAATCCAGCCATTCCCAAGGGCTATGACGAGTGGTGATCATGTCTTGTTCGGCTAACCAGCCGTCGATGGGATTGCCGTTTTCGTCGGCGAACAATCCATCCAGCCGCCACCAGTAGGTTGTGCTAGGCGTGGCGCTGCCTTCAACAGAAGTTTTGACCTGAATCTTGTTCGCTGCTGGCAGACCATCCAAAAGCGCCTGGGGAATGATCAGGTCGACACCAATCTGGCTGCCCGTGTCACTGAGCTTAGGAGGGCTCTCGGCGTTGATACCCTCCCGATGTGCGATCAGTTTGCTGGCGCCTTTGTAGACCTTGAGCATTGTTTTCTGATCGTCAGACAACCGATTTGCCCACGCACGACTCTGGGCGATAAAGCCGGGCACGTCTTCGCAACTGAACACTTCAAGGTGTACAAGCGGATGAGCCGCGTCATTGTGGTTTTGATAAGTACCAGGGTGGCCAATTAACTCACCCGCATTGATCGAGATACCTTCGCCTAGAACGACGACCGTGCCTGGCTCTTTGGGCTCACTCCGAGGGCTCAGAAACTTGGAGGAAATATAGCCGGGAAGATTGCCTTCGCCATCGGCAGTGAGGGCTGGATTTGCTGTCCCGCTGATGATGCTGACAAGTTTGACGTACTCACCTTCAGCGCTGCTCACCGTTATCTCTGCTCCCCTGGAGAGTTCAGACAGTCTGGCGGATTTGATATCGGAGCTCGCACGGACGCCTAGGCCTCCGCTTTGGGTGTTTACAATATAACTCTTGGCTTCCCAAAACGCTGGTCGTGGCAGATCAGGTTTGGCCTGATAACTCTCCCAATCCTGCAAGTGCATATATAGGCTGTAGAAGGTCAGCCTCGGGGGCTTTTGCTCTTCGCTTTCGCTTCCCTCGGCCGTGTTGGGCTGTGGCGGTTGAAGAGTGTGTTTGACCAGAACGAACCCTGTGGAAAACGGTGCTCGTTTAATGCGGGGGATTTCATCCGTGAACTCACTTACCGGGTAGCGCTCATCAATACGATAGGCAATCACCTCGCCATCGGCGATGCAGCGCACACTCGACTGATCGAATACGGCAGCAGTGCCCTCGTCGAAATGCACGCCTCCATGCCAAAGGCCATTTTCGCCGGTCGGGTAGTAGCCGCCCTTAGCCTTAGCCATATGGGTCAGCAGTTGTAACGAATTGCTGTTCGTCTCTTTGCTGGGAAACGGATAAGCCCAGTTGATCGGTTTATTCTCGGCCATCTTCAATGCGTCCTATACCTGACTGCCGGCTGTCTGGATACCCGGCGTTTATCCCTGTCTCAACCGGAGAAATTTAGCGCGCGTTTACGCTTGCTCGACTTCTTAATCAACTCACCCGGCTGCGCCTGCTCCAACAAACTCCCCGCCTTGTCACTATCCGCCGCGCCTGGCAGTACGGGCGGTTTGATGCCGATGCCCGAGCCCTTGCCCGGTGAGCCGCCAGCGTTGAGGCGGGCCAACGGGCCGCTGATGGTGATGCCGCCGGGGTCGAGTTTGATAAAGCTTCCGCCGGCCTTGATGGTCAGTTCGATGCCGGCTTCGATGACCATTTTCTGACCCGCCTTGAGGTGGATCTCGCGGCCCGCCTTGGTCAGTTGTGCGGTACCCAGTTTGATGTGCTGGTCGGTGCCCACCGTCAGGTGATCCTGCGGTTTGACCTCGACCTTGCGGTCGGCGGTGACGGTGAGGTGTTCCTCGGCCAGCAGTTCGGTGTAGCTGTTCTTCTCCACGGTGTCGTGGCGTTCGTTGCCGACGCGGATCTTCTGGTCGTGCTCGATGTTCTCATCCCAGTCGCGCTGGGCATGCACGTAAATCTGCTCGGCGCCCTTGCGATCCTCGATGCGCAGTTCGTTGTAGCCACCGCCGCCGGGGCTGCTGAGGGTCTTGAACACGCTGCGGGTCTTGTTCGCGGGCAGGTCGTAGGGCACGACGTGTTCGGCGTGATACAGGCAGCCGGTTACCAAGGGCTGGTCAGGGTCGCCTTCGAGGAAGGTGACCAGCACTTCCATGCCGATGCGCGGGATGGTGATGGCGCCGTAACGATCGCCGGCCCAGCTGGAGCTGACGCGCAGCCAGCAGCTGGTTTTCTCGTCGGCCTGGCCTTCCCGGTCCCAGAAGAATTGCACCTTGACCCGGCCGTATTCGTCGCAGTGGATTTCTTCGCCGGCAGGCCCCGTGACCACGGCGCTCTGGCTGCCCAGCACGCGGGGTTTGGGGTGAGCGAGTTGCGGGCGGTAGGGCACGTTCCAGGGGGTGGCGAGGAAGCGGTTGCGGTAACCCTGGCGAAAGTCCTCGTCTGCGGCGGACTGCGCCTTACCGGTCACGCCGTGCAGGAGCGCGTTCGCCCCCTTGCTCAACATCGAATCGCTAGTGATCGACTCTTCCAGCACCTGCGGTTGCTTGCCTTCGTGCAGCACTTCGGTGAGCAGCCAGAGGTCGTTCCAGTCGCTGCGTGGATGCTCGGAAATCTCCAGCAGGTGCCCCGTAACCAGCCGCGGCTGGTCGCTCTGGCCTTCCAGTTGCTGGTAGTCGGCGCGGTGGCGTTCCAGGGCGCGCTTGGCCAGGTGCTTGCCGCGCGTGCGGTCGGTGTAGCGGCCAGGGTAGTCGTAGTCTTCCAGATCGGGCAGGCCGTCGTTCTCGCCGGCTTGCTCGCCCTGGTAGGCCGCCTCCAGGAGCAGCCGTGGCTGCTCGAAATCATAGTCACGGCGGGTGGTGCGGCGGGTGCGGGTTTCCAGGCGCAGGGCCAGGCGCTTGATCACCGGGTCGTCGGCGGTCATGCCGCTGTCCTGGATATAGGGTGTGGGCTGGCCAAGCTTGGCGAAGGCGGTCTGGTCGTCGCCGAAGGTCAGCACGTGGCCGCTTGCGCTGTGCTGGAAGTGGTAGTGGATGCCTTCCTCCTCGCACAGGCGCTGGACGAAGTGCAGGTCGCTCTCGTCGTACTGCACGCAGTAGTCGCGCTCGGGGTAGACGGTGGGGCCGAGTTGGAACTGGTAGCCACCCTGGACGATGCCGTGCTCTTCCAGCACCTGGGCGACGATCTGCGGCACCGTCAGGTGTTGGAAGATGCGCTGGTTGGTGCGGTGCGCCAGGTACGCAAGCTGCGGCACGATGGCCAGGTGGTAGCGGGTCAGGCGCTTGCCGGACTCGCCCTGCTCGACCCGGTGGATCAGGCCGTGGATGCCGTCGCCATTGGGGCTGAAGGCGAGGAAGGCGCGCTGGTGCAGCAGGCTGGCCAAGTCGAGGTCCGGCCGTTCACTGATCAGCTCGACGTCGAAGCGATAGGGCTGGCTGATGGCCTCGCGGCCGCTGAATTCGAGCACCTGCAGGTCGTGCTCGACGCCCTCGATGCTCAGGCTGAAATGGGTTTCGTTGGCCGGGTTGAACATGTGCGTATCCTTTCGATTGAGTCCTTTTCAACAGCCTGTTATGCCTTCTTGCCCAGCCAGCGCTGCAGACGCGAAGCCGGTGGCCGGCGAAACGCGTCGAGCAGCTCGCTGCAACCGATCTGCCGCTTGCTTTCCTCGAAGGCCAGCGCAGTGCGCAGAGCCTGCCAGCAATGCAGCGGCACCTGCGCCGGACGTTGCAGTTGCCTGTCCAGTTCCATGCTCCTGGCCTGCTTGGCGCTGAGGCGGCGGAACGGGTGTTGCCCGCTGGCCAGCTCGACCAGCACACAAGCCACCGCATAAACGTCGGCAGCAGCCGACAGCGCGGCGCCTTCGAGTAGCTCCAGCGCGGCGTAGCGCGGTGTCCAGGCGGCAATACGGTTGCGACACAGGCGTGGCAGACCAGGCAGCAAGCCCTCCACAGGCTGGCCCAGACCATAATCGAACAGGCGCAGGCCGTCGTCGGCCAACATCACATTGCTGGGCTTCAGGTCACCGTGCAGCACACCCAGTTCGTGGGAATAGGCGAGGGCGTCGAGCAGGGGGATGGCGATATCGCGCAGTTCCTCCCAGGGCAGCCCCTCCGGGCGTTCGCACAGAAGCTGATCCAGAGTCAGGCCGCGCATCAGCTCCAGGGTGATGAAGGCGCGCTCGCAGGCAGTGTCCACTTCGAAGCCGAACAGGCGCACCACATGTCGGTGGTTGAGCCGCGAGGTGAGGGCGAACTCGCTGTAGAGCAGGGCGTTGGCGTCCGGGTACTCGGCGAAGTCGTCGCTCAGGGTCTTCAGCGCGACATAGGGCTCGGGGTCACCGAACTGTTCGCGCAGCAGATCGCGCGCGCGGTACACCGCCCCCATGCCCCCAACGCCGAGCAGGCGCTCGATCTTGTAGCGACCTCCAAGCACATCGGGCAGCTCGCCCGGCGCCTGGCGCGGCGTTTCGCGCACAGGTTCCTTGGCCGCAGTGGCGGCCAGGGCGAAGTAGGTGAGGTCACAGGCTTCGGCGGTTTCGGTCATCGGCGGATCACCACGGCACTGAGGTTGTCACGGGCAGGGCCGTCGAGCACGCGCTGGAACAGGCGCTCCACGGCCAGGTGCGGCGAGGGCAGGTTGAGGCAGGCACCCAGCTCGTCGGCGGAAACGCCCTGATAGAGGCCGTCGCTGCACAGCAGGAAGACATCGCCAGGCAGCACATCGAGTTCGAGGATGTCCAGTTGCAGGGTTTCGCTGGCGCCGATGGCGCGGGTCAGGGCGTGAGCCGCCGGATGGCGCGCGGCCTCCTGCGGCGTCAGGCCCTGCTCGTCGATCAGTTGCTGCACCAGTGAATGGTCACGACTGAGCTGATACAGCCGCGCGCCGCGCCACAGGTAGCAGCGGCTGTCACCGGCCCAGACGCAGGCGGCGCGGTCCTCCTCGAGCAACAGGGCGACTACGGTGCTGCCGATCACCGTGTCCGGGCGATCGGCGGTGACGGTCAGCTCCTGGCCGAGCCGATGGTTGAGCCGGTGCAGCGCCTGGCGCAACTCCACCAGCCGCTGGGCGAGGCTGCCTTCCGGCAGCTCGGCCAGATGCTCAACGACCAGACGGCTGGCCAGGGCACCGTTCTGATGCCCGCCCATACCGTCGGCCACCACCCACAGGCCCTGCTCGGGCAGGGCCAGGAAGGCGTCCTCGTTGCGCGCGCGCACCTTGCCGGTATCAGTGCGTGCGGCGCTGCGCCAGGCGCTGGCGACTGCGGTCATCAGAGCGTCGCCGGCAGCTTGAAGCTGCGCAGCAGGCCGATGTCGAACGGGTTCGGCGAGCGCTGACTGTGCAGCAGGTAGTTGGCGTGCAGACCACCGAGGTTGGCCTTGAGGATCAGCACGTCTCGACCGCTGTGGTAGTCCACGTCCATCAGGTCGAGCAGGCGGAACAGCGACCAGGGGCCGGTGTTCTTCTCGATGCCGACGCGACGACCGCCAAGCTCTTCGACCACCAGGCTGGTGCGATCTTCCTCGCTCGCCGCTGGCCAGCGGAAAGACGTGGCAACGATCGGGCCGTGGCGGTATTCCAGCTGCTGCTTGCCGAAGCGGAAGTCGGCGCGACTCAGGCTGGAGTCCAGCGAGTAGGGCTCGAGCTTGAACAGCACCTGCGGCTCAGCCGGGTTCTCGGCGAAGAAGCTGCGGCGGATCACCTGCGCACGACTCATCTGCAGGAGGAACTCGCGCGACAGCGGCAGGCCGCGGCCATCGACGCGGCGCAGGCGGTATTCGTCGGCGCTGCCACTGACGAAGGGGCGCAGGTACTGGTCGAAGAAGCGCTCGGCGATACCCTGCGCCTTGAAGAACTCGCGGAAGTCAGCCACCGCCACGTCGCTTTCGCTGTGCGCGCTGAACGGGTAACGCTGCTTCAGCGAGTTGTCGTAGGCGGCGTATAGCTCGCTCTGGTAGCGCTGGTTGAGGAAGTGGTAGGCGTCATTGAGCACCAGCGTCCAGCTGTCTTCGGCCAACAGCGCCAGCCAGTTGCCAATGGGCTGCGGCAGGCGCGCGGCGGCAGTGCGTACCTGATTGATCGCATCACGCTTGCCGCCCATGCGTGCCTTGGCCATCTCGAATGCAGCCTGGTCGCTGGCGCCGGCATTGGCCAGGCTGGCCAGCTGGCGTTGCAGCTCGTCCAGAGCCTGCAGGCTGGCCGCCAGATCGACGCCAGCACCGCCGTTATCGTCGAGCAGCTTGTGCAAGCTCTCGAAGCGGCGTTCCAGCGTCTTGCGCGCCGTATCCGGGGTGTTCTTGGCCAGCGCCTGCTGCGCCTGTTCAGCGGCGGCACTGGCCAGCTTGGCGGCTTTGCCCAGCTTGCCCTTGGCGCCTTCCAGCGCTTCGGCGGCGGCACCGGCATCGTCGGCGGCCTCAGCCAGCCCCTTGAAACGGGTGTTGTCACGCACTTCCACCAGCAACTGCAGCAGCGGCGAGTTGGCCGCGGTCAGGCCGTTGAGCAGGGCAGCACCGCGACCGGCACTGCCGATCGGTTCCAGGCCAAGCTGAGCGATGGCCTCGCCCCAATAGTTGCCGTAATCGCGGAAGTACAGTTGCTCCAGCTCCACCATCAGGCGACCGAGGTCCCCTGCACTGAGGGTTTCGCCTTCGCCCAGCACCCAGTTGTCACGCAGGATCTCGCGCACCAGGTTGCCGCCCTGAGCGGTGAAGGTCTTGCTGTAGCCGTTCTGGGTGTAGAAGCCGGGAATGGCGTAGTCGCTGCCACTGATCAGCCCACCCTGCGGGCCAAGTTTCTGGCTCAGACGGTACTCCGGCAGATTACGCGCCTGTTCCCGCAGCATGCGGTAGACCACGTTGGCCAGCGACTCGCTGCGCAGCACCTGGCGCGCCTGGGCAACCAGCTGGGCGTTGAGGGCATAGGGCGCGAACGGCTCGTCGAGCAGACGCGCGAAATGGGTATTGAGACCATGCTGCGCCGGGCTGTTGCCGGCGTAGCGCAGCGACCAGTCGGCGGCGACCCATTCCTTGAGGAAGTCGGCATCGCGACGTTCTTCCAGGTTGAGCATCAGGTAGGCACGCAGGCTACCGAGCAGACGCTCGCGGTCGCTAAGGTTGGCGCGGATCTGTGCTTCCAGCTGACGGGCCACGCGCGGCAGCAGCAGGTTTTCCAACTCGGCGCGATAGGTCGAATACACCGGAGGATTGACCGCCTCGCCCTGGAACAGGCCGGTACGCTCCAGGTAGGACACCTCGCCCTTGGGTGGGAACACCAGGGTCGCGGCGTAGCTGCTGTCCAGCGCCTTGAGGGTTTGCAGGGCATCGTCCTGCGCATTGATCGAACCATGCTCGCGGGTAAGCTTCTGGGCGATCTCGCGTAGCTCTTCCAGACGCCCGTGGTTGGCCGAGAAGCCGCTGGCCCAGAGCACACCGAACAGCGCCAGCACGGCGAAGGCGGTGGCGTACATGGCACGCTGGCCCCAGTCGATGCGACGCACCTCCTTCTGATCCAGGCCGGCCAATTCGGCCTCGGGGAAGATCACCCGGCTGAGCAGATGATTGATAAACCGTGCGCGACCGCTGCGGAAGGTCGGCAGCGCGCTGTCGGCCAGGCCGAGGTTGCGACCGATACCAGCCGTCAGCGGGTCGAGTTGTTCGTTCAACTGCGGTGCACTGGTCAGGTAAAAGCCGCGCAACTTGCTGGCCCGCTGGTAGCGGTTGCCGGCGAAGGCCAGTTCGATGAACAGGCACAGGCGCTCGCCGATCTGGCCGAGCTGGTGCGGGAAGTCGAGGATGCGGCCACGGCGCTGGGTGTCGCGCTCCTGGTGCATGCGCAGGATCACCTGGCTGTTGAGGCGGCGCAGCAGTTCTTCGAACTCCTGGCGTACGACGCCCACATCGCTGGCGTTCTGCTCCTTGCGGAAGCTGGCGCCGAGCACCTGCTCGCTTTCTTCGCGTGACAGCTGGTCGAAGAACTCGTCGAAGCCCAGTACCTTGTCGGCCTTGCTCAGCACCAGATAGACCGGCACATCGGCGCCCAGGCGCTGGTGGATCTCATGCAGGCGCTGGCGGGTCTGACGGGCCAGGGTCTCCAGCTCCACTTCGCTACCGCCCTGCAACTGCTCGACCGGAATGCTCACCAGCACGCCATTGAGCGGACGCGCACGGCGCTGGCGTAGCAGACCCAACAAGGTGCCCCAGGCGCGGCCGTCGACCTGCGCGTCAGGCTGGGTCAGGTAGCGCCCAGCGGTATCGATCAGCACCGCATGGTCGGCGAAGTACCAGTCCGCGTAGCGGGTGCCGGACACGTCCTTGGTCAGACGCTGGCTTTCGCCGCGGTTGAGCGGGAAGTCCAGGCCGGAGAAATCCAGCAAGCTGGTCTTGCCACTGCCCTGCGGGCCGAGCAGCAGGTACCAGGGCAGGTCGTTGCGCCACTTCTCGCTGCGCCCGCGGTACAGGCTGGAGCGCTTGAGGGTGCGCAGGGCGTCCTTGAAGCGGTGGCGCAGCTCGTTCTGCTCTTCGCTGATCTGTTCCTCGCGACGCAGGCGCTCCTGGGCGTCGGCGTCACTTTCCTCGGCCTTCTTGCGCGCGGTGGCGCGCCAGCTGGCGAAGACCATGGCCAGGCCCCAGAGCAGGAAGATCAGACTGATGGTCAACAGACGACTGGTGGCCGACTCCCAGAACTTGTAGTCACTGACGGCCAGCAGAGGGCCGACGAACCACACCAGCAGGGCTAGGACCAGCACCAGCAGCAGGCTCCAGACCCAGGTCTTGCGGAAAAAGGCGCCAAGTTTGGCGAAGAAGCTCTTCATTTCACGTCATCCATGCTGACACCCGAGGCCGGGTCGAGTTGCTGATACGGCTTGAGCACGGTGTCGCGCTGCTCGCCCAATACCCAGGCGAAGCCGCCATACATCATCACCAGGCACATCAGGGTGAACAGCGCCACCAGCCACCACGGCACGATGCGTACCAGGCGTCGGCGGGTGTCCTTGAGGCCCTGCCAGTGCGGCGAGACTTCACGCGGCACATCGCCGCGCAACTGGCGGATCTGTCGGTAGAGGCTGTCGCGCACCGCTTCCAGTTCGAGCATGCCGCGCTGCAGCACGCGGTACTTGCCCTCGAAACCGAGCGACAGGCACAGGTACATCAGTTCCAGCATCGGCAGGTGCTTGACCGGGTTGCGCGACAGGCGCTCGAGCAGCTGGAAGAACTTCTCGCCACCGAATGTCTCGTTGTGGAACGAGGACAGCAGGCTCATCTGCGACCACTGGCTCTCGTTGCCCCAGGGTGTGGTCACCACCGCTTCGTCGACCACGGTGCACAGCACGTAGCGTGCGGCCATTACCTGGCTGCTCTCGGCGCCATCGTGCAGAGCACGGTGCTCGAACAGCTTGATCTCGCGGGTCAGGCGCTGGTTGAGCGCATCCATGTCCTCGCTTTCGAAGCTGTGTTTGAGCCGCACCACTTCCGAGAGCAGCGTGGAGGCTGCCGCCACCAGCGGGTTGAGGCTGATGTTGAAGCTCTCCGCCGGGCGCAGACGCGCGGCGAAGATCATGCGTTCCTCAAGCTGCTCGAACTTCGGTGGCGCGCTGAAATCGGTCAGCGGGCTTTCGGCGCGGGCTTCGCCCTTGCGGTTGAGGATGACCGTCTTGTCATCCTGGCCGTATTCCATTTCCTTGGTTGTCATGGTCAGTTCCTGATCGCCCAGAATTTCAGCTCAAGCCCGGTGAACTCGCCGGACACGTGGAAGGCGAAGCCGCCGGAGCGTTCCAGCTGCGCCAGTTCCTCGGAGCTGAGCTCCAAGGCGAAGTAGGTCTTGCCCGAATGGAAGGGGATCTGCCGCGGTGCCACTGGCAGCGGTTTGACCTTGATCCCCGGCAGGTGCAGGTTGACCAGTTGGCGGATGCGCTCCACCGGGCCAACCTTGAGGTGCGCGGGCAGGCGCTGGCGCAACTCTTCGGAATCGCACTGGGCGCTGGCGGCGAGTACGAAGCTGGAGGTGCCGAGCAGCTTGTGGTCGTGCAGCGGCGACACCTGGATGCCGTACTGGCGCTGCTGCAGGAGCATCTCGATGGCGTGCTGCTCGAGCACCATCGACAACACCTGGCGGATGGCGTCCATCAGCTTGCGGAAACTCATGCCCTGGTCGCTGTGCAGATAGCGGCCTTCCAGGCGCGGACGTTTGGTCTCGCTGGAGAAGGTCGCCAACTCGCCGAGCAGGCCGACCAGTTCGCGGTAGATCTGCTCCGGGTGTACCTGCTCGACGCCCAGGTGGTGGCGCAGGATCGGTTCGTAGCGGTTGATCAGCTGCAGCATCATGAAGTCGCCAACCTCGGCGCCACCCACCTTGCCGGTGGCGCGGATACGCTCGGCGAGGATGTCGCCACGGTGGGCGAGCATGCTGATCACTTCCTTGAGGCAGCTCAGCAGGTAGCCGGAGGCCTGGAAGTTGACATAGGTCGGGCTGAATTCCGGGTCGAGGCTGATCACCCCGTCCGGTGTGGTGTCGAGCACTTCGCACAGCTTCATCTTCACGTAGCCCTGGTCGCTCTGCTGCTCGCCGAGCAGCAGGCGGAAATCCGGGCGGCCAGTACTGACCTGGCTGACGCTGCTGTCGCCGGCGTTGCAGTCGGCGACTTCCTCGTCGAAGGCGACGTAGCGCGCCAGCACGTCGCGCTGGTCCGGGCGACGGCTCTCGATGTGATTACCGGTGACCAGCGGCAGCGCCAGGTAGACGGGGGTGTTGCCGGTGTTCGGCGGTACGTCCAGGCCCAGCGGCTCGCGCTCGGCACCGAGGTCGAACAGACTGCCGTCAGGCAGTACCCCACTGGCCTTGCTCACCACCAGCTTGCCCATGTTGAGAAACTGGCGGTCGATCTCAAGTTCGAAGAACCCCCAGGCGTAGCTGTCCAGTTTCTGCGTACGCACCTTGAGCTGGTGATCGAAGTAGCGATCGTTCTGCTGGAAATGCTGTGGTCGCAGCAGCATGCCTTCCTGCCAGACGACTTTATGCTGGCTCATCGGTTGCGCTCCTGCTCGTCATCCAGGTTGCGAATACCGCGCTCGTCGAGCCGCAGGTTGGCCGCGTTGCGTTGCTGCTCGTCAATGGCAATGACGTAGCGCCAGCTGGCTTCCGGCAGGTCGCGATAGGCGGCGAGCACGCCGACATAGCGGCTGCCCTCCTGCACCGATACTTTCAGTTCGCGGGTTTCGCCCGGGCGCAGCTCCAGTTCTTCCTGGGTCACCAGGTCCGGCGCCAGCGCTTCTTTCGGACGCTGGTAGAGGGAGAAGAAATCGGCATTCTCGAAAGCCACCGGGTGCTTGAGCTCCATCAGGCGGATCACGATAGGCGAAGGACGACCGTTGAGGTCCGGGTTGAGCTGGTCGCTGCCGGCCAGGCTCAGGTCCAGCTTGGTCATGGTCGAGTAAGGCGACATCGCGGCGCAGCCAGCGAGAGTCAGGAGTGCGGCGCATAGGGCCAGGGAAAGCAAGCGAGGCATGGTGTTCATCCTTGAAGGTCAGTATTGAGGGTGGCGATCAGGCGAACCTGCTCTTCGTAGGCACTGGCAAAATCACGGGCGAACAGGCGATCGCTCCAGTCATCGTTCTGCGCCAGCGCCGCATGCAGGCGACGATAGGCACGCCAGCGGCCGCCATCGGTGGCCAACAGCGGTTTGCGCCCATTGCGCTCGAAACGCAGGGTCAGCTGCTCGGGCGTGAACTGTTCGAACATGCCCTTGACCGCTGCGCGGCTGGCGGCGAGCAGTGCCACCTGGTGCGCCTGCAGGTCGCGGAAGCTGCGGTTGATGGCCTGCTCGGCCGGCAGTTGGCCAGGCTTGCCGCCACGCAGCAACGCGGTCAGCGTCTCGCTGGTATCCAGGCCATGCTTGAGCGGGTTGTTGCCAGCGCTCTGCACGGTGGTCAGGGCCAGGCGCAGTTCGTTCTTCAGCTCGCTGCGGGTACGTAGGGCCTGCTGCAGGCTGCCGACGCTCTGCTTGAGCAGCTTGGCGGCATTCAGCGCCAGCGCTTCGCGGGCATCGTCGTCGAGGTCGTCGAGGCGCACGCCGAGGGCATCGGCGAACTTCTCCCAGAAAGTCGGCGGCAGGCGCTCGGGCTCCGGGGCGACTTTCGGCTGCGGCGCGGGCGTCGGCATCACCAACTCGGGCACCAGCAGGTTTTCCTCGTCGATCTGCGCGTAATCGCGCTGCTGCGCCTGGGCCATGCTCGGGCGCAGTACGGCAGTCAGATCGTCCACTTCGGCGTAGACGCGCTCCTGCTGTTCCAGGGCGGTGAGCGGGTCGAGGTCGAGGAAGGCGTCATCGGGGATGATGCTCCCAGCGGCCTGCGGCAGACCGATATCACCCTCGAACATGGCCGGGTCACGCACCAGGCGCGCACGGATCTCGAAGTCGCCCAGGCAGTACACGCTGCCATGCTCGATGCGCTGCGGACTGCCCTTGGCCAGAGTGGCGCCACTGTCCTTGAGCTGGATACCGTTGCTGCTGGTGTCGGTCAGGTAGAAGGCGCCATCGCGATAGCTAACTTCTGCATGCCGACTGGACAGGATGCGCTTGCGATCCGGGATCACCCAGTCGCACTCGTCGGCTCGACCGATCACGCCGCCGGCCTGCTTGAACGTCTTGGTGGTCAACAGACCTGGCACGAATTGCTGCGCGCTGACCACATCGAATACCAGTTCCATGGTGAACCTACTCCTTGCGGTCAGTGGCCGCGTTTCTCGGCTTGCGGATCGCCCAGCGGGCGGTATTGGTCGTCGCTGAACTTGTAGTTGCCTGTGCAGCCGGCCAGGGCAATGGCCAGGGCGAGCAGGGCGGCGGTCCGATAGCGATGCAGCATGGAATGCGCTCCTTGGGTGGAAGTGAATGAAAGATGGGCAGGCATGCTCAGACCTCGCTCGGGCTGATCTTCAGCCGTTGCATGCGGTACAGCAGGGTGCGCCGGGGCAGACCCAGCTCGTTGGCGGCGTTGGTCTGGTTGCCGCGGTTCTTGCGCAGGCAGTCGAGCAACAGGTTGCGCTCGAGCCGATCCATGCGCTCGCGCAGGCTCAGCGGTTCGCTGCCTTCGCTCTGGGTCTGTTCCAGATTGAAGTGCTCAGGCAGCAACTCGCCGCCTTCGCAGAGCAGTACGGCTCGCTCGACCACACCCTTGAGCTCACGCACGTTGCCGGGGAAGGCGTAGCCGGCCAGATGCTCCAGAGCGGCATCGCTCCAGCGGCAGGCGTCGCGCTGCAGCAGGCCGCTGGCGGTGCTGGCGAAGTGACGCGCGAGCAACAGGATGTCTTCGTCACGCTCGCGCAGCGCCGGCAACTCGATGGGGAAATGCGACAGGCGGTAGAACAGGTCTTCGCGGAACCGTCCTTCCTCGACACGCTTGCGCAGTTCCTGGTGGGTGGCGGCGACGATGCGCACGTCGACCTTGTGCGTCTCGCTGCAGCCCAGCGGTCGCACTTCGCCTTCCTGCAGCACGCGCAATAGCTTGGCTTGCAGCGTCAGCGGCATATCGCCGATCTCGTCGAGGAACAGCGTGCCGCCGTCAGCGGCGTCGAACAGGCCGGGCTTGTCACGGTCGGCGCCGGTAAAGGCGCCCTTGCGATAGCCGAACAGTTCGCTTTCCAGCAGGTTCTCCGGCAGCGCCGCACAGTTCTGCACGATGAACGCCTTGCTGCGCCGCGCGCCGCAATCGTGGATGGCGCGGGCAACCAGTTCCTTGCCGGTGCCGGTCTCGCCGGTGAGCAGCACGCTGACCGGGCTGTGCAGCACCTTGCCGATCAACTGGTAGACACGGCGCATGGCCTGGCTCTGACCGAGCAAACCGTAGCCGCTGGCACAGGGCGTGCCTGAAGCAGACGAGACGCTTGCAGCACTGGAGGCACCGTCGACAGCCGGTGCACGTAGACGCTGCAACAGCTGCAGCTGAGCCAAGGCGAAACTGCCAAGCTGGGCGAAAGAGGCGGCAAAGCCCTGCAGAATTCGCCGCTCATGGCTGGCCACCAGCAGCAGACCACGAGTACGACCAACGCCGTCATGCAGCGGCAGGCACAGCAAGCTGCGCCAGGCACGGCTGCCTTCCGGCAGACAGGCGATGTTGTGCAGGCCGCTGTCGAGTTCGTCGATACACAGCACCTGGTTCTGGCACAGGCAGTACTGCAGCAGCTGTTCGCCGTCATAGTCACTCGGCAGGCTGGCTGCCTCGCGCGGTTGCAGCAGGCCGTCGAGCCACTCGGCCGAGAGGGTCAGGCGGGTGTTGGTATGGTCCAGCAGATACAGCTGGCCCAGCGCACAGTCGGCAAGTTCGGCCGTGGCACGCACCAGGTTGGCGAGCAGGCGCTCACTGCTGGCAGCGCCGGCCAGTTCGGCATAGCGGCCAAGCAGGGCTTCGGCGTAGCGCAGCGGTTGCGGAACTTCGGCGAACATCGGCGGCACCTCAGGCGAACTCGCAGGTCACGGCCGCATCGCCATCCAGCGTGGCGTGCACACGTTGCAGGCTTTCGCCAGCGGCCATGGCATCGAGCAGGCGGTCGACCACCAGCGGCTGCAGGTGCTGGTCGATCAGGTGATCGATCAGGCGAGCGCCGCTGTCGCCATGGGTGCAGCGCTCGGCCAGGTGCTCGACCAGGCCGTCGCAGTGACTGAAGGCGAGCTGACGACGGGCCAGGCGCTCGCCGAAACGGGCCAGCTTGAGGCCGACCAGCTGGCGCAGCAGGTCGCTGTCCATCGGGTAGTAGGGCACCACGCGCATACGGCCGAGCAGGGCCGGCTTGAAGTGCTGGCTCAGCTGCGGGCGGATGGCCAGTTCCAGGTCCTCGGCGGCCGGGCGCTCGCCGCCGGCGCAGAGGCTGGCGATGCGTTCACTGGCCAGGTTGCTGGTCATCAGGATCAGGGTGTTGCGGAAGTTGATCTCGCGCCCTTCACCGTCGTTGGCCACGCCCTTGTCGAAGATCTGGTAGAAAACGTTCATCACGTCCGGATCGGCCTTTTCCACCTCGTCGAGGAGGATCACCGAATAAGGCTTCTGCCGCACCGCTTCGGTGAGCATGCCGCCTTCGCCATAACCGACGTAGCCGGGCGGCGCGCCGATCAGCCGCGAGACGGTGTGCTTCTCCTGGAATTCGGACATGTTGATCACGGTGAGGAAGCGCTCGCCGCCATACAGCAGGTCGGCCAGGGCCAGGGCTGTCTCGGTCTTGCCGACGCCGCTGGGGCCGACCAGTAGGAACACGCCGACCGGCGCATCGGGCTTGTTCAGGCCGGCGGCGGTGGCGCGCATGGCCTTGTCCAGCGCCTGGATCGCCTGCTCCTGGCCACGCACGCGCTGGCGCAGGTCGTCGGCGAAGGTGATGACCTTGGTGTTGTGCTCGCGCGCCAGCTGGCTCAGCGGCACGCCGGTCCAGTGGCTGATCACCTCGGCCACCAGGCGCGGGCAGACCTCGAAGCTGACCAGGCGCTCGCTGGCCTGGGCGGCGGCCAGCTCGGCCTGGATCGCGCGCAGTTCGGCTTCCAGTTCTTCCAGGCTCGGGCGTGGTTCGTCGCTGGCCTCTTCATCGTTACCCAGACGCGCGGCGGCGCATTGCTTGCGCTGCTCCAGCAGGCGTTCGGCCAGCTCGCGCTGCACGGCCCAGCGGGTTTCCACCTGCTCCAGCTCGGCGCGGGCGGCGACCAGACGGTTTTCCAGCGTATCCAACGCTTCGTGATCGATATTCAGACCGGCGTCCAGGTCACGGCGCATGGCCCCACCCTGGCGCTCGCCCTCGGCAATCTCGCCGCGCAGACGCTCCAGCGCCTCGGGCGCAGCAGCCAGGCTGATGCGCACACGGGCGCAGGCGGTGTCGAGCACATCCACGGCTTTGTCCGGTAGCTGACGGCCGGCCAGGTAGCGCGCCGACAGTTCGGCAGCGGCAACCACGGCGTCGTCGCGCAGGTAGATGCCGTGGCTCTTCTCGTACACCGGCGCCAGGCCACGCAGGATGGTCACCGCCTCGTCGACAGTGGGCTCGTGCAGTTGCACCGGCTGGAAGCGGCGGGCCAGAGCCGGATCCTTCTCGAAGTACTTCTTGTATTCGCTCCAGGTGGTGGCGGCGATGGTACGCAGCTCGCCACGGGCCAGGGCCGGCTTGAGCAGGTTGGCGGCGTCGCCACTGCCGGCCTGGCCACCGGCGCCGATCAGGGTGTGGGCTTCGTCGATGAACAGGATGATCGGTTTGGGCGAGGCCTTCACTTCGTCGATCACGCCCTGCAGGCGGCGTTCGAACTCGCCCTTGACGCTGGCGCCAGCCTGCAGCAGACCGAGGTCCAGGCACAGTAGCTCGACGCCCTTGAGCACCTGCGGCACCTCGCCAGTGGCGATGCGCAGGGCCAGGCCCTCGACGATGGCGGTCTTGCCCACGCCAGCCTCGCCGACCACGATGGGGTTGTTCTTGCGTCGGCGGGCGAGGATATCGACCATCTGGCGGATCGCGCCGTCGCGGCACAGCACCGGGTCGAGCTTGCCGTCGCGGGCCTGCTGGGTGAAGTTGTGGGTAAAGCGCGCCAGATTGGATTCACCACCGGCTGCCGGCTTGCCACCTGCGGCCTGCGGCTGCTGGCTGAGGGCGAAGTCGCGCAGACGCTCGGCATTGAGCTTGCTCAGCAGCGTCTGATAACGGCTGCCGGCATAGCGCATGGGGTTGCGCAACAGGGCGAGGATCAGCGCGGCCTGGTCGATCTGGCTGGCGCCCAGCTCCAGGTTGGCCACCAGCAGGGCGTCCTGCAGCCACTGCACCAGCTCGGCAGAAAACACCGGGTTGCGCGACTCGCTGTGCTCGCCGCGCGGCTGCAGCGCCTGGGCTAGCTCGCCGGCATCGATCTCGGCATCCTGCAGGGCGCGCGCCAGCAGGCTTTCCGGGCGCTCAATCAGGCCCAGCAGCAGATCCTCGACGAGGATCTTGTTGCCGCCGCGTACCACGCAGCGTTCGGCGGCCATCTCCAGGTCGCGCTTGCTCGCGGCGTCCAGGGCTTGAACCAGTTGTTGCAGGTCGACGTTGATCATTTCATCTGTCCTTAATGAATCTTGCTACCGAGGGTGACCAGACCGTCGGCGTTCTCACGGCCGAGCCAGGTGGTCCAGCCCAGCAGGCAGGGGTTGCCTTCGCCGATGCGCAGGTCGCGGATTTCGTCCTGACGCAGCTCCAGGCGGATGTCGTAGTCCAGCGGATCGCGCAGGGTGAAGCGCACCAGCGCACAGAGCGGTTGGTAACCCGTGCCGATCGGCAGGAACTCGTGAAAGCGCGTCCAGCCCAGCTGGCGCACGTGGATGCGGAACTTGCCACCGCGGTCGCGTACGCGCTCGCCGAGCACGGTGTCTTCGCCGAGCAGACTGTTGGCACGGCCGAGGCGGTTGCGCTGCTCTTCCAGCACCACCACCTGGCGCTCCAGGCACTGCTCGATGAACAGTTCGGCGTGCTTGAAGTAGTAACGCAGCACCGACTCGATCAGCGCCGCCGAATGGGCGCGCAGGCTGAGCAGGCCGAGGTAGGGCAGCAGGCGCTTCCAGTTCAGCTCCTGGGCCTGGCGGATCTGCTCGCTGCCCAGGCCGATCAGGGCGAACAGGTGCGCAGAGAAGGCGTCCATCGCCCCGCTCTGGAAGCTGGCGCGGTAGCGGTACTTCTGCCAGATCGGCAGCAACAGGCGCTGCAGGCGATTGTTGAACAGGTCGAGGAAGTCGCGGGTCGGGTTGCCGTCCTCGCTGTCGCCCAGAGCCTGCTCGCTGTAGAAGGCAGGTAATGGTGAACCGCCGCCGAACAGGCCGACCAGGTTGACGCGCATGCGCGCGCGCAGCTCGCCGTGCTCCTCGAAGAACTGCACGCGATCGATATCGCTGCCAGGGAAACCCAGGCTCGGATTGGCCTGGAACTCCAGGTATTCGTAAAGGCGCTCCTCATCCAGATGCGGATGAGCAGCACCCAAGCGCTCCAGCACCAGCTGTACGGCCTGGAACAGGCTGTACTCGCGGATGCCTTTGCTCAATCGACTTAGAGCAGGGGCTGCTGCCCCATACGTGGCGTCCATTTGTACAACTCTCCCTGTGTGCTCTGTACGTGCAGCTCGTGGTAGCTGTTGAGGCTGGCGTAGAGGGCGAAAAATTCATTGAGTACCGAGGCGAAGAGGAATAGGTCGCCCTCACCCAGATACCCTTCCGGGTTCATGGTCAGTTCGGTGCGTACGCCGCGTACCGGCAGGCCGCGGTGCAGGCGGTCGACGTGGCGATGGCCAATGTTCTTGAGGCCCCCGAGCAGGCGCTTGCTGACGCGCTCGGCGTGCTGGTCGTAGTAACGCGGTAGGTCGTAGGTTTCGAGGATCACCTTGAGCGCCTCGACGTTGGCCAGCGACAGGTAGTTCAGCGACATGTTGGAAATCAGCTTCCACAGGAAGTCGCGGTGCAGCGGCGGCGCATAACTGGGTGTAACGGCGCTGATATTGCGGAAGCTGAGGAAGTCCGGGGTGTCCTCGCTGGGCAGGCAGATATCGCCCAGGCGCAGCTGACGCGGCAGGTTCTGGTTGGTGCAGGTCAGCTCGATGGAAAGCGTCTCGTGCTGGTCGAGGTTGCGCAGGCCAAAGCTGAGCCAGGTTTCCAAACCGTCGCCGAGCATCGAGGGTTGCTGGCGCACGCTGTAGTGCGGGCGCGCCACCGGCACGTCGAAGCTGGGGTCATGCTCGAACGACTCGAACGGCACGTACTCTTCGTAACCCATGCCACCCGGCTTCCAACCAGTGACGCGATCGACCGAGAACACACCGCAATGCTGCGAATCGAACTCGGCCGGCAGCAGCAGGTATTGGTCCTGCTTGCCATCGAGGCGGATCGGGATGGCGTCGTGCTGGAACAGGTTGACCACCGGCGTGCAATACAGACGCACGTTCTCCAGGGTCGGACGGATACGCTGCACGCCGGCCTTGTGGATATCGAAACGTAGCTCCAGGCCGCGCGCCTGCTTGAGCAGATCCTCGGGCAAGCTTTGAATGGCCTCCAGGCCGAGCAGGTCGACGAAGAGGAACTTCTCCTGGAAGGCGAAGTATTCCTGCAGATAGCGGTAGCCGCGGAAGGTATTCAGCGGGTAGGGGATCAACGCCTCGTCTTCGGCGAAACCTACCGGCTGCACCTTCTCAGGCTTGAGCTGCAGCGTGCCCAGGGTCTGGCCAAAGGCATCCTGCATCGGTTTGCCAGCAGCATCGAGCAGCACCAGCTGGATGCCGCCGAGGTTGCGCAGCAGCGCCAGGTAGAGCATCTGGCCGATATAACGCTCACCGGCCAGGTGCAGGCGCAGGGTGTTCAGGCCGATCTCGCCGATATGACCGTCGGCGCTCATGCCCAGGCGCAGGCTGAGCAGTGCACCGTCGCCCTTGACCGAGTAGTCCAGGCCGTTCAACGCCAGCGGCAACACCTCGGTGGGGAAGCAGGTGCGAAAGCGGCAGGTGACGCCCTCGATGGCCTTGGCCTCCACCGGCGTGCCACGACTGACCGGCAACGCCGGGCCGGGGCGGGTCAGCGGGTCGAACTGCAGCATGCTGAAGGCCGGCAGCGGGCGCATGTAGTTCGGCCACAGCAGGTGCATCAGCGAGTGAGTCAGTTCCGGCAGCTCGTCGTCGAGCTTCTGCCGCAGGCGCCCGGTGAGGAAGGCGAAACCTTCGAGCAGGCGCTCGACATCCGGATCACGCCCGGCCTGGCCGAGGAACGGCGCCAACGCCGGGCTGCGCTCGGCAAAGCGCTTGCCCAGTTGGCGCAGGGCGGTCAGTTCGCTTTGGTAGTAGTGGTTGAAAGACATTAGTTGGCCTTCTCCATGGCCGATTCGATGCAATGCCAGAGGTCATCTGGCGCCTCTTCTTCGAGGGCGGCGAGATGCTCCGACTGCAGGGTCAGATGCGGCAGCACCAGCGGTTCTGACGAACACCCATGGATGCTGATCCAGCCGCAACGGCGCGTGCGATAACCGGGTGCACTGACCGAAAGCCTGGTCCAACAGCGTGGCGCATCGGCCAGCAGGGCAATCAGGCGATAGTCGCGTTGCTCGGCAAAGGCGAAACGGCCTTCGGCGTCACTGACCGTTTCATCGCCCCAGAATTCGTCGCTGCCGATATCCAGCTCAATTCTGGCGCCCACCACGGGCTGCCCCGTTTCGGCAGACAGCACACGGCCCTCGATGGCAGGGTTTCGGGTCACCGAGTGTGGATAGGGGACGCAGGCACCGAGAGTCGAGAGCGCCACAAGCACGAGGGATGCACCCATCTTCCTCTGCATTGCAAGTTCGCTGTGGTAGTGATTGAAAGACATCTATCTATCCCTGATCAGTCGGAGCCATTGGCTTGTCCAGCCAAATACTCGGCCCATTCATCGCTTGCCTTATGGGCACTCAGATAATCCGCTCGAGTTTCGGCAGAGGCGCGCTCCCAAAAGGGATTCCAAATCCAGTCCCACCAGTATTCGAGGCTGCCCTGCTTGTTCATGATCGCCTCGATGGGCTGCATGTCGGGAAATGCAAACCAAGGCGGTGGTGGCGCCTTGAAGGAAGCATCCAGCTTCTCGAGAAAGGTCTTCGAGTTGGTGATCAACTCGATGATTAGGCCGTTGAACTCTTGGCGTACGGCAAGCTTCAGAGCGCCGCCGTCACCGCTCGTGCATATGCTCTCTTGATCCTGCTTTATCGTTACTTGATCGAACACCGCCCCAACCAGTTCACGAAAGCCTTCGAACTCGCTGCCGGCAATCATCAAGATTGTGTGGTAAGCAAATAAGCCCTGCTGCCCAAGGAAAGTTTTTCGGGGATAGAATGCAAAATCCTCTTTACCGCCGACAAATACATCGCGCTCAACTTTTTTGCCGAACAACTCGGCAGCCCCTGTCATATTTAAGCTTGATCTCGGCGCCATATGCATAACCTCATGCCCAGCATTGGCCGCTTTAAAGAACATATGATAAACAACGAAAGTCACAGCAACACATACATAACCCGCTATGATTATGTAAGGTGAGAAAGCGACCCATAGCACAGCCATCGCGAAGCCAGATGCATCACCCATTGCGACATGAAACAATCCGTACACTATCCATGGAATCCCATAGAACGGAATAAACATAACCGGCGCCCACCAAACAAGGCGAACTATGAGAGGCTCTGGCTTTCCCTTGATATACCAAGAAGCCCACATTGCAAAAATCAGATAGGCCAAGGTTCCAAACCAAAGACCATAAGCCACGAACATGCTCTCAACGTTTTCCATGCCACGGCTCAAGATCTCTAGAAAAGGCAACGATAAAAAGAGAGCCGCTGGAATCCATATGGCCACCTGAAAAAAACGGTAGGTTGACTTATTCACTGGGCTACGCTCGGCTTATCTGGCATGGGCTCCTGCCATGGCCACATCCAACGTTCCGCACTTGGATCGAGAGTAAGAAAAAAATCATTCCACTCGGCGATAGGATGAAATTCGAGTTTTTCCTTGTTCTGTTTCCTGCGCTTTAACTCGTTCGCGATGAGACCGTTGAAATTGCCGTTATCGTCGAGACCGAGTCGTATTGCCGAAGCAACCATTGGATATTTCTTGTCTCCCCACAGAGAAAACAAAGCCGCGCCCTTACGGACATGAACACCCAAAAATATTGCGGTTCCGGCTGCATCAACAATGAACGCCTCACAATTCGGAAATCCATCACCTGTCACATAGGTAACGATATCCATGTGTTTGGCAACGCGATCAATCGTGATAATGAATTTGTAAGTAACATCTAGGCTAGGAACAAAAGTCACACCTAAGTTTTTCTTCAACTCTGCCGAGGGGAAAAATGCATGATTTTCACCAGCATATCCTCCGTCGATATGTAGTGTCGTAACTGGTCCGCCTTCCTTCTTCATAACAGGCCAAGCACCGCCTTTCGGCTTCAGAGCACCATCGTAACGCGTATGATCAGCACCTATTTTTCCAGAATCGTTTGACTCTGTTTCCACTTCAAGGGTTTCACCGGAAAACGTATCTATTTTGAAGCGATGCCATATCCGTGAGGTAACTTCAGCCCCGACACCACCTGAAATCCCACTCGCGCCCAAGGAAAAGCCTCGGGCATCGCCTTCAAAATTCAACCCGCTCCAGCCAAAAGTCTTGCCGGGATGGAAAGAGCGTACGTTGAACTCGTAACGCGCGAGTTTCGCTAGATTCAGGGTGACTATCTGTCCCGTACGCTGACTAGAGGGCGTAGAGCTCGTACGCTTAATAATGTTTTCAGCCATGAGCGACACCTTCTGACTGCAATAGCGAAAGGCTCAGATCTACTGCTTGTTTACCGGTGCTGATCAGTTTTGTGCGACCAGCCTCATCGGTGATCCCTTCATATACATCTCCACTACCGGTCTCGATACGATAGCGATAATTGGAAACAGGAATTCCCTCTTCATCTTTGAGGACAAAGAACTCATCGAAATAACCTGGCATTGGAAGCAGAGGAGCAAGCTCTGCGGGCGTATGGGTACTGCCAATAATCACCGTCCCCGACCCGCTCACCACCACATTGCCATGACTGCCCACGCCACCCACCACCGCCGCTGGCTTGCCGTTGATCAGCACGGAGGGAATCACCGCGCCGGCCATGGCGCCGCCGCAGGCGGAGGCGTCGCCCATGCGCGCAGCGGGCAGGCTGTCGAACAGCACGTCGGGCGAGCCGGCGGCGATCGGGTTGGTGCCGTGGCCGGGAATCGGGCAGGCAGTGGGATCGCTCAGGCGGGCGGCGGGTTTACCGGACATGTGAAGCTCCTGAGTTGACGTTGACCTGACCGCTGCCATCCAGGCTCGCGGAGAAACTGACCTGACGTTTGATACCGTCCATTTCCAGCATGGCGTCGATGGCGAAGGCCTGACGCAAAGGGTCATGGGTACGCGGCAGGGAAATCACCCGCACCTGGGTCAGTCGTGGTTCGTACGCTTCGATGAAGCGTTCGATGGCGATACGCGCCTGCTGCAACGAGTCGTGCAGCGACAGGCGCATATCGTTCAAATCGGGCAACCCGTAGTCGGGCAGCGTTTGCACGCTGCCCGCACGGGTGCTGAGCATCTTGGCCAGATGGGCAGCCACCGAGGCCATGGCGGCGACCTCGCGGCTCCAGCCGGCACGTTGGCCGACCTCGCCACCAAGGCGCTCGAACAGGCTGCCGTAGGCCATGCGTGCTTACTCCTTGTCCAGCTTGCCGACCAGCGACAAGGTGAAGTCGGCACCCATGTACTTGAAGTGCGGGCGCACGTTCAGGCTGACGCGGTACCAGCCCGGCTCGCCTTCGACATCGCTGACGATGACCTGGGCGGCACGCAGCGGACGGCGGCTACGCACTTCGGAACTCGGGTTCTCTTGGTCGGCGACGTACTGGCGAATCCACTTGTTCAGTTCCAGCTCGAGGTCGGTACGCTCTTTCCAGGCACCGATCTGCTCGCGCTGCAGCACTTTCAGGTAGTGGGCCAGGCGGTTGACGATGAACATGTACGGCAGCTGGGTGCCCAGCTTGTAATTCAGCTCGGCGTTCTTGCCTTCCTCGCTGATGCCGAAGAACTTCGGCTTTTGCGCCGAGTTGGCGGAGAAGAACGCGGCATTGTCACTGCCTTTGCGCATGGTCAGGGCGATGAAGCCTTCTTCGGCCAGCTCGTACTCGCGGCGGTCGGAGACCAGCACTTCGGTGGGGATCTTGGTCTCGATCTCGCCCATGCTCTCGAAGTGGTGCAATGGCAGGTCTTCCACCGCACCACCGCTCTGCGGGCCGATGATGTTCGGGCACCAGCGGAACTTGGCGAAGCTGTCGGTCAGACGGCTGGCGAAGGCGTAAGCGGTGTTGCCCCACAGGTAGTGCTCGTGACTGTTGGCCACGTTTTCCTTGTAGACGAAGGTCTTGACCGGGTTGTCTTCCGGGTCGTACGGGTTGCGCAGCAGGAAGCGCGGTACGGTCAGGCCGACGTAACGGGCATCTTCCTGCTCGCGGAAGCTCTGCCACTTGGTGAATTGCGGGCCTTCGAAGTGGTCTTTCAGATCCTTCAGATCCGGCAGGCCGGTGAAGGTCTCCAGGCCGAAGAATTTCGGGCCGGCGGCGGCGATGAACGGGGCGTGGGACATGCAGGCCACCGAGGCGACGTACTGCAGGGTCTTGACGTCTGGAGCGCTCGGATCGAAGAAGTAGTTGGCGATCAGGGCGCCGACCGGCTGGCCACCGAACTGGCCGTACTCGGCGGTGTAGATGTGCTTGTACAGGCCGGACTGAACGATTTCCGGGCTGTCTTCGAAGTCATCGAGCAGATCCTGCTTGGAGGCGTTGAGGATCTCCAGCTTGATGTTCTCGCGGAAGTTGGTGCGATCCACCAGCAGCTTGAGGCCGCGCCAGGAGGATTCCAGGGCCTGGAACTGCTCGTGGTGGAGGATTTCGTCCATCTGCCGGCTGAGCTTGGCGTCGATCTCCGCGATCATGCGGTCGACCATGGCCTTCTTCACCGGCTCGTTTTCGTTCTGCGGCTTGAGCAGCTCTTCGATGAAGGCCGACACGCCACGCTTGGCGATGTCGTAGGCTTCGTCGTCCGGAGTCAGCTTGGTTTCCGCGATGATGCGGTCGAGGATGCCGAGGTCGGCGGCGCTACGGCCACCTTCTACTGCTGCGCTAGTCGTGCTCATGAATATGCGTCCTTGTCAGTGAGAATCAGGAATCGAGCTTGCCTTGGGCGGCCAGGCCCAGTTCGCCGAGCACGCGGTCGCGCGAGTCGTCGTCAGAGAGCACGCTCTCGATGGCTTTGCGGAAGGCCGGGGCGTTGCCCAGCGGTCCCTTCAGGGCGACCAGAGCGTCGCGCAGTTCCATCAGTTTCTTCAGTTCCGGCACCTGGTCGACCAGGTTGGCCGGGTTGAAGTCCTTCATGGAGTTGATCTTCAGCTGTACGGCCAGCTCGTCGCCTTCCTGCTCGTCCTGCAGACGATTCGGTACGGCGAAGGTCAGGTTCAGTTCCTGCTTGGCCAGCACTTCGTCGAAGCTGTTCTTGTCGATGCTGATGGGCTTGCGGTCTTCGATCTTGCGATCGTCGGCACGCTGGGTGAAATCGCCGAGCACCATGAGTTTCAGGGGCAGTTCGATTTCTTCCTGGGCACCGCCGGTGGCGGGTTTGAAAGTGACGTTGATGCGTTCCTTGGGGGCTACCGAGCCTTCTTTGGCCATGGGTGTTCTCCTTTGCGTTGATGGCCCGGAGGCCTTGATTGGGCGTGTTGGCGCCTTACTCCAGCACCACCTCGAGGTCGAGGTGGCACAACCTGCGATAGATCTCGTCCTTGCTGTCGCGCACCGCATGGTTCTGCGGCAGGAGCTCGCAGCAGTTGTGCAGCAAACGCAGCACATCCAGAGCGAGATCGGGTTCCCACTCGCCGAGACCGGAGGCTTGCAGCGTCTGGTCGAGCGATTCGAGTTGGGTCTTGGCCAGGTCGTACTTCTTCGCGGCGAAGCACAGGCGGGCCAGGGTCAGTTGCCAGAAGAAACGTTCGCGGCCGCCACGGGCGCGCGACATGCCTTGCTTGAGCTGTTGCACGGCGGCCTTCAGGCCGTCCTTGCGCAGACCGGGTAGCACCTGCTGCAGGGCTTCCTCCCAGGGCGGTGTGGCACCCTGCTCGCTGGCAACTGGCTTCTTCTCCACTTCCGGAGCCTGCAGGTGCGGCAGCACGTGGGCGCCGATCCAGGCACGGGTTTCGGCATCGGCGAAGGGCACGCCGTCGTGAAAACGCAGCTCGTCCAGACCGGGAACGCGCTGCAGGAACAGGGCGAACTGGATTTCCACCTCGCGCATGGCCTGTTCGGCCTTGAGCTCCTGCAGGCATTCCCAGACCAAGCGCTGGCCGTCGAGCCAGAATGGCGCACGGGCGATGCTGGCTTCGAGGTCGGCGAGCAAATCGGCATAGGCGCCCTGGGCAAAGCGCTCCTTGTAGGACGCCAACTTGTCGGCTGGCAGGCCGCGCAGGGTGGTGATGTGTTCGGCGTTACGCTCGGGCAGCGACTCGATGGGCAGCCACAGCAGGGTGCGCGCCAGGCGCAGCGGCTTGAGGTCGGTGGCCTTGTTCTTCAGCCACCAGGCGCACAGCGGGCGAGCGGCGTCCTGCTGGCTGCGCAGGGCCTTGTGCGCATCCTTCTCGCTTTCGATGGGGCCGCTGCCGGTGATGATCTGGGTAGCGACTTGCTTGACCTGGGCAATGGCAGCGCCGACTGTGCCCGGCTCGGCCTGGCCCTGGCTGGCGCGCTTGATCTGCTCGTCGAGCCGGCGGCACAGCGGCAGTAGCAGCGGTGAGTCCTCGCCGAGATGGCTCGACAGGGCGGCTTCCAGACCGTGCAGGTGTTCGGCCAGACGGCGAAACAGCGGCAGCTGTTCGCTGATCGGCACGTGTTCGGCCAGCGCCTGCTCCAGGCGCGGCAACAGCCAGTTGATTGCGGCAGTGCGGGTACGCGCCTTGCGCGGGTGCAACTCGTGCCAATGGTGCTCGCAGAGGTAGTGCAGCAGGTTCAGACCGGCCTGCAGGCCGGCGAAGGATTCGCGCTGGAAAAGGCCCCAGGTCAGCCAGGTGGCGGCCCGCAAATCCTTGGACTGGGTGGTCAGCAGGTTCTCGCTGCCCTCGCGTACCTTCTGCCAGTCGATAGCGCCGGTTTCATGCAGCGACGAGGCCTTGCCCAGCTCGGTTTCCAGCATTTCGTATTCGCTGGAATAACGCACGTCTTCACCGGCGAAGTTCCCTTCATTAATAGGGGATTTGGCCAGATTGAGATAATGAGCGGTGAGCTTGCTGGAGTACGTCATTCCATGACTCGACTATTAAAGTGGGCAACTTCCGCGAAATCTCATATCGCCGCTATGGCTTAGAGAAAACATCGCAGTGCGCAACTTTTTGCGCAGTTGTTTGTGCAACAAATTGCGCAAGATCCTTATAGGTCGGGCATCCTAGCCCCATGACCGGAGGTGAGCAACCGCCCAAAGTGTGAAACACCTAACATTCGTCGACATCTTTCAAATTATTACCGGAACGCTAGTGCCGACTATTTGTCTCGCACTTAGGACAAGTTGTTATCGATGTTTTGCGTTTCAGATAAGCCCTTGGATAGTTGTAAGAAATTACTTACTAGCAAATTAGTGGCGCATCACACTTACTGGCGCATTGATATTATTTTTTGTGATGCCAGCCACTGTCCAGAGAGCTGGCTTTATGCCAGGACAGCCAGCCAGCTCAGCGCCTGTCAGTTCAGCAGAGGCTCGCTGGACAGGCGCAGCTCCAGACGATGCCGCTCGTCGGCTTTCAGCTGCACGACATCCTCCAGCACATTGGCCGTCTCGATGCAGAGCATGTTCTGCCAGGCGTCGTCGGGAAATTGCGAGAGGCGCCTGGCCTTGTCGACCCAGGGATTCCACAGCACGGCCGAACGTGAACCACGGGCATCCAGATGGATGCGCCGCCCCCAGCCGGGGTCGACGATACTCAGCCGCGCGGGGGTATCGAGGTAGATACGATCCGTCTCGGCGCTGAATCCCAGTTCGTCCTGCTGACGCAGCTCCTGCCAGTCCAGCAGGGTGTCGAGGTAACGACAGGCCTGCAGCCCCTCGACGCTGACCTGGCGCACGTCGCTGACGGCGAAGTAGCTGTGCAGCGCCTGGCTCAGGGTCAGGGGCGTGTCACCGCGATTGTGGGTTTCCAGGCTCATGCTGAGATCCTGCGCCAGACGCACGACGAAGGTCAGGCCGACGTCCCTGGGCCAGCCGTCCAGCGGCTGATTACGCGTGTCATAGGCAAAGCGCAGAGTGACAGTGTCGTCCTCCTCGTCGATGCCCAGCAGCTCCCAGTCCAGCGCTCGCACCAGGCCGTGGGCCGGCGCCTGCTCCTGATGGTAGTGCGCCTGCACGGCCTGCGGATTGCGCCGCAGGTCACCGAACCAGGGCCAGCACACCGGCACACCACCACGCACGCTTTGGCCACGTTGGTAGGCCGCATCCGGGCTTAGCCAGATCAGCGGCGGCTGCTCGCCCTGCTGGTAACTGAGAATCTGCGCACCCTGCTGGGCCACCAGCAATTCGCTGTCGGCGGCACGAATGCGCCAGCAGACCAGTTGATCCAGTTCCACGCGTTCGACTTGGGCGGTGCTCATGACGACCTCTCGCTGAGATAGATGACAGATAGTGTGACAACGCAAAAAGCAAAACGCCCATCACAAGGACGGGCGTTTTGCCAAACCAGCCAGCGATACTTATTTGCCGTAGACCTGCTCCGGCAGCCAGGTGATCAGCCCCGGGAAGATGTAGGCGATTACCAGCAGCAGAATCTGGATCAGGATGAACGGCACGACACCCTTGTAGATGGTGCTGGTGGGAATGCTCGCCGGCGTCACGCCACGCAGATAGAACAGCGCGAAGCCGAATGGCGGAGTGAGGAAGGACGTCTGCAGGTTCAGTGCGATCATCACGCCGAGCCAGATCGGATCGAGGCCCATGGCAAGCAGCACCGGCCCGACGATCGGTACCACCACGAAGGTGATCTCGATGAAGTCGAGAATGAAGCCGAGCAGGAAGATCACCAGCATCACCAGGAAGAACGCACCCAGCACGCCGCCTGGCAACTGGGCGAACACGTCCTCGATCAATGCCTCACCGCCGAAGCCACGGAACACCAGCGAGAACAGCGAAGCACCGATCAGGATCATGAAGACCATGGCACTGATTTCGGTGGTGCCGTAGGCCACTTCCTTGAGCTGGCCAAAGTTCAGCTTGCCCTTGCTGAAAGCCAGCAACATGGCGCCCACGGCACCCAATGCAGCAGCCTCGGTCGGCGTGGCATAACCGGCGAGGATCGAACCCAGCACCGCGCCGATCAGGATCAGCGGCGGAATCAGCGCCTTGCCCAGCTTGCCCCACTCGATCGGACCTAGTTCCTCCTGCGGCAGCGCCGGCAGTTTCTTCGGCTGGAGGATGGCGACTGCGATGATGTAGACGATGTACAGGCCAACCAGCAGCAGCCCGGGAATCAGCGCGCCGACGAACAGGTCGCCGACCGATACGGTCTTCGGCGAGAAGATGCCCATCTTCAACTGTGCCTGCTGATAGGCGCTGGACATCACGTCACCCAGCAGCACCAGCACGATCGAGGGTGGAATGATCTGCCCCAGGGTGCCGGTAGCAGCCAGTGTCCCGGTGGAAATGGCCGGGTCGTAACCGCGGCGCAGCATGGTCGGCAGTGCCAGCAGGCCCATGGTCACCACGGTGGCACCGACGATACCGGTAGAAGCAGCCAGCAGAGCGCCGACCACGCACACGGAAATCGCCAGGCCGCCACGCAGGGTGCCGAACAGGCGCGACATGGACTCGAGCAAGTCCTCGGCCACCCGTGAACGTTCCAGCATCACGCCCATGAACACGAACAGCGGCACGGCGAGCATGGTCTGGTTGTTCATGATGCCGAACAGACGGTTCGGCAGGGCGCTGAGGTAACCGGGGTCGAAGGTGCCCGTGACGACGCCGATAGCGGCGAACAGCAGGGAAACGCCGGCCAGGGTGAACGCCACCGGGAAGCCGGCCATCAAGGCCACGCAAATACTGACGAACAGCAGAATCGCCATCAACTCAGCCATGTTTCACCTCCGGAGCCGGCAGGCGACCGCTGAAGACGTAGAGCGCCTTGATCAGATTGGAAATACCTTGCAGTACCAGGCTGATGACCAGTACCAGGATGATGCTTTTCTGCAGGTAGACGAATTTCAGCCCGCCAGACTCGCTGGAGGCTTCGAAGGTCGACCAGGCATTGCTGACGTAGTCCCAGCTGGCCCAACCGAGAAACAGCGCGACCGGCAGCAGGAACAGCAGGTTACCGAAAATCTCCACCAGCGCCTGACGGCGGCCGCTGAACTTCTGGTAGAAGATATCCACGCGCACGTGACCGTTGCGCTGCAGCACCCATGACGCTGCGCCCATGAACACCAGTGCGTGAGCGTAAAGCACCGCCTCCTGCAGGGCTGTCGCGCCGATACCGAAACCGTAACGCAGTACCACGACGATGGTGGTACCGATCACCAAGAATACCGTCAGCCAGGCGCAGGCCTTGCCGAACCAGCTGTTGAGCGCATCGATCAGATATGCAAGAGCTAGGGGAAATGAAGGCTTGTCGGACATAGTGAGTCCTTTATCGTTATGAGTAGGAGACAGGACAGCAAGCCGGTTGGCTGCACGTCACGCCGCCCGCGTCCTTGTGAGCCGCAGGCCGGCGATTCTAGGCAGGCTACTGGTAATGCAGCAATGCCCGTACAACTTTAGTCGTATTAGCTAGGCTTGTAGGTCACGACCCCCTATGTTATTCACGCCCGGTCTACCTTCGGCGATCCCGTGGTAAGACCAATACAACAAGAAGGAGCATTGCATGAAACGTCGCGACATACTCGCCGCAGCGGGCGTAGGCCTTGCAGCAACCGCACTGGCTGGCTGTAAAGAAGATGCCAAGAGCGCCGCAGCACCCCAAGAGGGTTCGAGTTCCCAAACCTTCAACTGGAAGATGGTCACCTCCTGGCCGAAGAACTTTCCGGGCGTCGGCGTGGGGGCCGAGCGCTTCGCCAAGCTGGTCGAGGAAATGAGTAACGGCCGCCTGAAGGTCAAGGTGTACGCAGCAGGTGAACTGGTACCGGCACTGGAAGTGTTCGATGCAGTCTCCCGTGGTACCGCCGAGATGGGTCACGGCGCACCGTATTACTGGAAAGGCAAGGTCCCGGCTGCGCAGTTCTTCTGCGCCTCGCCATTTGGCCCCAACGCCCAGGAAATGAACGCCTGGCTGCACCGCGGTGGTGGTCAGCAGCTGTGGGAAGAGGTCTACAAACCCTTCGGCGTGCTGCCGATGGCCTGCGGCAACACCGGCGTGCAGACCGCTGGCTGGTTCAACAAGGAAATGAACTCGGTCGACGACTTCAAGGGCCTGAAGATGCGTACCCCAGGCCTGGGCGGCGAAGTGCTGACCAAGATGGGCGGTACCGTGGTCAACATGCCGGCCGGTGAAATCTTCACTGCCATGCAGACTGGCGCCATCGACGCCACCGAGTGGATCGGCCCATACAACGATCTGGCTCTCGGCCTGCACAAAGCAGCCAAGTACTACTACACCCCGGGCTGGCAGGAGCCGAGCGTTCTGTTCGAGCTGGACGTCAACATCAAGGCCTGGGAAACCCTGCCGCCGGACCTGCAAGCCATCGTTCGCGCTGCTGCTCGTGACGTCAACGGCGACATGCTCGACGATTACAACGCCAAGAACATGGAGGCCATGGAGCAACTCAAGGCCGACGGCGTGGAAGTTCGCCGCCTGCCGGACGAAGTCCTGGCCCGCCTGAAGGAAGTGGCGGCCGAGGTGGTCGATGCCAGCGCAGCGGCCGACCCGGCAGCAACCAAGGTGTGGGAACACCAGAAGGCCTACCTCAAGCGCCTGTACGAATACGCGGAAAGCAACGAGAAGGATATCTACAACATCCGCGGCTGATCGCTCAGCAAAACAAAACGCCGGCTTCTAGCCGGCGTTTTCGTTACTGCAGTTCGCGTTTGCGCTGGGTGAGCGTCAACCGCGTCGCGGCGGGACCGGGCGAGTGCGACCACTGCCGTCGATGGCGACGAACACGAATACCGCTTCGGTGACCTTGCGCCACTCGTTGGACAGCGGATCGTCGCTCCACACCTCGACCATCATCTGAATCGAACTGCGGCCAATCTCCAGCGCCTGGGTGTAGAACGAGAGCTGGGCGCCTACCGATACCGGTACCAGAAAGGCCATGCGATCGATGGCAACGGTCGCCACGCGGCCACCTGCGACCTTGCTCGCCATCGCGGTACCGGCGAGATCCATCTGCGATACCAGCCAGCCACCGTAGATATCACCGAAACCATTGGTCTCGCGCGGCAACGCAGTGATCTGCAGGGCGAGGTCACCCTGGGGAATCGGGTCTTCCTGTTCGTAGTCGTTCATCGGTTCGAGACTCGCGGCGCGGTTGTTGTTCTGGGCGCGGAACCCGCATGGCACACGGGCGCAGCGAGTATACCGACTGTGCAGTCGACGAGCGACCACTCTGGCGGGGCGTAAAACGTCACAGCCCATGCCCGGTCGGGCAAAACGCACGACCGGGCAAACCTCGTTCGGGCAGTATGCCTGCCTCTCAAGGCCGTCTAAAAACGTAAGACTATGATTTACAAGGCTTTTATAAAAATAAAAAGTCTGGCACGGGTGATGCACCGTTCCCAGTGAGTGACCGGTCATGCACCGGTTGCAATACAGAACAAGGAAGAGACGGATAGCGCGCCATCCGCCTCCAACGCAACAGGAGAATCGCCATGTGGATAGTTGCTCTGGTGCTCGCCACCTTGCTGCTTCTGCTCAGCCTGACGCTCGCCAGCGTTGTACTGATTGGCCAGACCCTGTGCGCGAGCCGCAATACCGCCGAACTGGAGCTGCCCACGGGCGCTGCGCCCCAGCCTCTGGACCCGAGCAACGCGCAAGACCCCTGGCCTGCCTGGGCCATTACCCACTGATCCATCGAGGAGAAACATCATGCTTAGTTGGGCAGTCACTTTCCTGATCATCGCCATCATCGCCGCAGTACTGGGCTTCGGTGGTATCGCCGGCACCGCTGCAGGTATCGCCAAGATCCTATTCGTGGTGTTCCTGGTGCTGTTCATCGTCTCGTTCGTCATGGGCCGCCGCCCGCGTCTTTAGGGAGAGATAGATGCAGTCGATTCACGCCATTGCCGCCGCCCTGCTGATGGGCGGCGCCCTGGCGGCTCAGGCCGCCGACCGCGACACCAGTTTCCATCCAGGCGAGTTGCTGACCAGCAACGCCGAGTACCGCCAAGCCTGGCAGGACCTGGTAAAGGATGAAGAGCGCCTGCCGGACTGGCTGATCAATCTCAGCGGCCTTTCTACCCCCATGCAGGCAGTGGAAGCCGATAGTGATCGCTACCTCGTTGGCCAGGTTTGCGAAGCGCACAGATGTTTCGGCCAGCGCGCCTATGTCGCCTTCGAATGGGAAGACGACGAAGCCTATGCGCTGTACGTGCAGGTACCCGATGGCCTGCCCGAGGATCGCGCGCCCAGTGAACACGCCAGCCTGCGCTGGTTGGGCGACCCGGACGAGGAGGTCCAGCAGATGCTGATGGAACAGCTGCGCAGTGATCCCAACTGGTACTAGGCATGGTGCCCGCTTATCGAGGCTGGGAGCGACCTGACCGCCGAAGGACCACGTAACGGCAGTTTGCCGGACGTCCCATGGAATGGGGCGACGCGTTATCATCCCCCGCCAGAACGACGAGGGGGTACGGCATGCTCAATGGCCTGTGGCTGAGTTTTTTTCTGGTGGCAGCGGTCGCGGGCTTCTCCCGCTGGCTGATCGGTGATGACCCGGCGGTGTTCGGCGCCATGGTCGAGAGCCTGTTCGCCATGGCCAAGCTGTCGGTGGAAGTGATGGTGCTGCTGTTCGGCACCATGACCCTGTGGCTCGGCCTACTGCGCATCGCCGAGCAAGCCGGCCTGGTGGATGCCCTGGCGCGCGTGCTGGGCCCACTGTTCGCGCGCCTGATGCCGGAAGTGCCGCGCGGCCATCCGGCGCTCGGGCTGATCACCATGAACTTCGCCGCCAACGGCCTGGGCCTGGACAATGCCGCCACGCCCATTGGCCTCAAGGCCATGCGCAGTCTGCAGGAGCTGAACCCGGACAAGCTCACCGCGAGCAACGCGCAGATTCTCTTTCTGGTGCTCAATGCCTCGTCGCTAACGCTACTGCCGGTCTCTATCTTCATGTATCGCGTCCAGCAGGGTGCAGCCGACCCGACTCTGGTGTTCCTGCCCATCCTGCTGGCAACCAGTGCCTCGACCCTTGTCGGCCTGCTCTCGGTAGCGCTGATGCAGCGCCTGCGCCTGTGGGATCCGGTGGTACTGGCCTACCTGATCCCAGGGGCGCTGCTGCTCGGTGGCTTCATGGCCCTGCTCGCCGGCCTCAGCGCCACCGCTCTGGCGGCGCTGTCATCGTTGCTCGGCAACCTGACCCTGTTCGGCGTGATTCTGGCCTTCCTGGTGGTCGGCGCACTGCGCAAGGTCAAGGTCTACGAGCAGTTCATCGAAGGCGCGCGCGAAGGCTTCGATATCGCCAAGAGCCTGCTGCCGTATCTGGTGGCGATGCTCTGCGCAATCGGCGTGCTGCGGGCTTCCGGCGCCCTGGAGTTCGGCCTCGACGGCATCCGCTGGATGGTGGAAACCTTCGGCTGGGACACTCGTTTCGTCGATGCGCTGCCCACCGCCCTGGTCAAGCCGTTCTCCGGCAGCGCAGCGCGCGCCATGCTGATCGAGACCATGCAGACCCATGGCGTGGACAGCTTCCCGGCGTTGGCCGCGGCAACCGTTCAGGGCAGCACGGAAACTACCTTCTACGTGCTGGCGGTTTACTTCGGCGCAGTGGGTATCCAGCGTGCTCGCCACGCCGTCGGCTGTGCTCTGCTGGCGGAGCTGGCGGGAGTGATCGCAGCGATCACCGTCACCTACTGGTTCTTCGGCTGATCATCTTCGCGCTGGGGCGGCTCAATCGGCACCCAACCCCAGCTTGTCGCCCGCCCAGCTCAGCAACGGATCGGTGTGCTGGTATTCACGCAACGCCAGCAGCTTGGGCGCGATGAACGCCTCGAAGTCCTCGGGCTGCTCGAAATACACCCCGGTGAAGATGGTGAACATCGACTTGTTGCCGACCGTGGCATAGAACAGGTTGCCCACCGGCTCACCGTCCTGGGTCAGCAGCTTGAGGCTGGCGCGACTGGCCAGCTTGGTTTCCAGCGGCAGATCCTGCTGCACCAGCCCGCTGTCATGCAGGCCGAACGAGGCGCCGAACGTCTCGGCGTAGCTGGTCATCAGCGCATCAGCGGCGCGCGGATAGAGCGAGACACCGCTATAGAGATAGAACCAGTCGCTGCCCTCGCTCTCGAAACTGAGGTCGATGCTGCGCGCAGCGTAGGTCACCAGCTTCTCGTAGCGCCCGTCGTCCGGCGCCTCGTAAGCGGCGAAATCCTCACCGCTGAGCAGCAGGCGGCGCTCCTCGGCAAGTGGCGGCTCGTTGTCGATGCAGCCGCCGAGCGACAGCGCGACGAACAACACCAGCATCATCCTGAACATGACTATCCTCCCTGAATAAGCGCGGCCAGCTTGCCTGATCCACGCCTCTGTGGCCAGCCGCAACCCTCATGGCTGTGCGCGGCACCACAGCCCCCGTGCGCCTGGCGTAACTCGCTACGGCCGCTGGCGACTTCTGCCATTGTCAGCTGGCGGTCGTCTGCCTAGCCTGGCGTCGGTAAGAACCATAATCACAAGGCCCGCGTCTCAACGGGCCAGGTCCGTCGCACCGGCGCTCTTCCGGTATTTGAACGGACCAGGGCGGACATCAGTATCCGCCGGGAGGCAATCATGCGCGTTCTGATCACCGGTGCTGCCGGCTTCATCGGCCATCAGCTGCTCGACGAACTGGCCATCCAGCACCCCGAATGGACACTGATCGCCGCAGACATCCGCCCCCTCGCCAGCCAAGGGCTGAAAGCCAACGTCGAGCCGGTGCTACTGGACATGGGCCGCCCGGCGCAGGTGCGTGCCTGCGTCAGTGGCTGCAAACCGCACGCCATCGTCCATCTGGCCACGGTGATCCGCCCACCACGCGATATGACCGAAGCCCACCTGCACGCCATCGAGGTCGGTGGTACCCAGTGCCTGGTCGATAGCGCACTCGCCAACGGTGTGCGCCAACTGGTGCTCACCAGCTCCGGCGCAGCTTACGGCTACGCCGCGGACAATGCCGAATGGATCGACGAAAACCAGCCGCTACGTGGCCACCCGCATTTCGCCTACGCCAAGCACAAACTGGAAATCGAACAACTGTTGGCGCGCTACCGCGAGGAACATCCGCAGCTGCGTCAACTGGTGCTGCGCCCCGGCACCATCCTTGGCAAGCGCCTGAACAACCCGATCAGCGACCTGTTCAAGAAGCGCACGGTGCTCGGCGTGCTCGGCCACAGCAGCCGTTTCGTGTTCATCTGGGAGCAGGATGTGGTCGGCATCATCCGCCAGGGCCTGGAAGAGAACCGCGAAGGCATCTACAACCTGGCTGGCGATGGCGCGTTGAGCCTCAAGGAAATCGCCGAGATCCTCGGCAAACCCTACCGGCCGCTACCGGCGCCGCTGCTCAGCGGCGCGCTGCGCCTGCTCAAACCACTGGGGCTGAGCCAGTACGGCCCGGAGCAGCTGGATTTTCTGCGCTACCGACCGGTGCTGGCCAACCAGCGCCTGAAGGAGGAGTTCGGCTACCAACCGCGCTATTCAAGCCGCGAAGCCTTCTACGCCTTCCTCGCCGCCCAGGGCATCAGCTACCACTCAAGCGAAAACCAATCTTGAGCGTGACCTGGTAGTGACCCACCTTGCCATTCTCGATATGGCCACGGGTGTCGACGACCTCGAACCAGTCCATGTTGCGCACGCTCTTGGCGCATTCGGCCAAGGCGTTCTCGATGGCCTCCTCGATGCTGGTGCGGGACGAGCCGACGATCTCGATCTTCTTGTAGGTGTGGTGGTTGGACATGTCATTGCTCCACGGTGGCTTTACTACCAGCCTAGACCAGCAGCCAGAGCACGCCCCCGAAATGACCTAAACCCGTAGCTCGCGCTCCAGCCAGCGCGCCAGTTGCTGAGCGCGGCCGTCCCGCGCGCGACCAGGCACCCACAACGCCAGGCGCGCCGACGTTTCGACGAAGCCCCAAGGCGCGACCAGGCGACCAGCGGCCAGGTCGTCGGCTACCAGCATCTGCGGGGCGATGGCCACACCGAGGCCCGCCGCGGCGGCCTCCAGCAGATAGTAGAGATGTTCGAAGCCCTGCCCATGCTGCAGCTTGTGCGAGTCGAGCCCTTGCGCAAGGGCCCATTGCGGCCAGGCCTGGGGGCGCGACGCGGTATGTAGCAGTGGCTCATCCAGCAAGGCGGCCGCGGGCGCCGAACCGAGCTGCTCATAACTGGCGTAGCGTGGGCTCAGCACCGGGCCGATGCGCTCTACGCCCAGCTCGTACACCTGCATGTCCACCGGCCAGGGCGGGCTGGCGAAGCACAGGGTGGCATCCACTCCAGGGCGACGCGGGTCCAGTTCGCCCTCACTGGCGGATAACTGCAGGCGCAGTTCCGGTAACTCGCGATTGAGGCGATCCAGACGCGGGATAAACCAGCGTGCCAGCAGGCTGCCTGGGCAGCCGAGGACGAAGGGTGCATCGTCCTGGCGCTGGCGCAGCTCGGCACAGACGCCACGCAGGCGCTCGAAGGCATCGCTTGCCGCATCACGCAGGCGCATGCCGGCATCGGTGAGTTTCACGCCGCGACCATCCTTGTCGAACAGGCTGACCCCAAGCTGTTCTTCCAATGCACGAATCTGCCGGCTGATCGCACCATGGGTAACATGCAGCTCCTCGCCCGCACGGCTGACACTCTGCAGACGAGCGGCGGCCTCAAAGGCGCGCAGGGCATTCAGCGGGGGCAGTTCTCGGCTCATTGACTTGTGACTTTTCCTGACATGTCAGGGCAATCTAATCGCTTTTCAGCCTGCCCGCCAGGGGTAGAATGGCGCCATTGCCAATCCTCCTGTCCGCTTGTGGGCAGAGGAGCCCAGACAGGAGCTCGATCATGACCTCATTTCGCACCGGCCCCGACGCTCGCGGCCTGTTCGGCCGCTTCGGCGGTCAGTTCGTCGCCGAAACCCTGATGCCGCTGATCAACTCGCTGGCGGCCGAGTATGAGAAGGCCAAGAACGATCCAGTCTTCCTCGAAGAACTCGCCTACTTCCAGCGCGACTACATCGGCCGTGCCAGCCCGCTGTACTACGCCGAGCGCCTCTCCGAGCACTTCGGCGGAGCGAAGATCTACCTCAAGCGCGAAGACCTGAACCACACCGGCGCGCACAAGATCAACAACTGCATCGGCCAGATCCTGCTGGCCAAGCGCATGGGCAAACAGCGCATCATCGCCGAGACTGGCGCTGGCATGCATGGCGTGGCCACCGCCACCGTGGCTGCACGTTTCGGCATGCAGTGCGTGGTGTACATGGGCACCACCGACATCGACCGCCAGCAGGCCAACGTCTTTCGCATGAAGCTGCTCGGCGCCGAGGTGATCCCGGTCACTGCCGGCACCGGCACCCTCAAGGACGCCATGAACGAAGCCCTGCGCGACTGGGTGACCAACGTCCACAACACCTTCTACCTGATCGGTACCGCCGCCGGTCCGCATCCGTACCCAGCCATGGTGCGCGACTTCCAGTCGGTGATCGGCAACGAAGTGCGCGAGCAGATCCTGGGGAAGGAAGGGCGCCTGCCCGACTCGCTGGTCGCCTGCATCGGCGGTGGCTCCAACGCCATCGGCCTGTTCCACCCCTTCCTCGATGACGAAGGCGTGCAGATCGTCGGCGTCGAGGCAGCTGGCCATGGCATCGACACCGGCAAGCATGCGGCGAGCATGGCCGGTGGCGCACCGGGCGTGCTGCACGGCAACCGCACCTTTCTGCTGCAGGACGAGGACGGCCAGATCACCGATGCCCACTCGATTTCCGCCGGCCTCGACTACCCCGGTGTCGGCCCGGAACACGCCTGGTTGCACGAAATCAAGCGCGTCGAATACGTACCGATCAGCGATGACGAAGCCCTCGAAGCCTTCCACCACTGCTGCCGTCTGGAAGGCATCATCCCGGCCCTGGAAAGCGCCCACGCGCTGGCCGAAGCCTTCAAGCGCGCACCCAAGCTGCCCAAGGATCACCTGATGGTGATCAACCTGTCCGGTCGTGGCGACAAGGACATGCAGACCGTGATGCACCACATGCAGGACAACCAGGAGAAGCACGCATGAGCCGCCTGCAGAACCGTTTCGCCGAACTGAAAGCGGAAAACCGCGCCGCGCTGGTGACCTTCATCACCGCCGGTGACCCCGACTACGCCACCTCGCTGAGTATCCTCAAGGGCCTGCCGGACGCTGGCGCCGACGTGATCGAGCTGGGTATGCCCTTCACCGACCCGATGGCTGATGGCCCGGCCATTCAGCTCGCCAACATCCGCGCGCTGGCCGGCAAGCAGGGCATGCAGCAGACGCTGCAGATGGTTCGTGAATTTCGCGAAGGCAACCAGAGCACGCCGCTGGTGCTGATGGGCTACTACAACCCGATCTTCGTCTACGGCGTCGAACGCTTCATCGCTGATGCCAAAGAGGCCGGCGTCGACGGCCTGATCGTGGTCGACCTGCCGCCGGAGCATAACGACGAACTGTGCGAGCCAGCGCAGAGCGCCGGTATCGACTTCATCCGCCTGACCACGCCGACCACCGACGACGACCGCCTGCCCACCGTGCTGGCCGGCAGCTCCGGTTTCGTCTACTACGTGTCGGTGGCGGGCGTGACCGGCGCTGGCGCGGCGACCATGGATCACGTCGAGGAAGCCGTTGCACGCCTGCGTCGCCACACCGACCTGCCGCTGTGCATCGGTTTCGGCATCCGCACCCCGGAGCACGCCGCTGAAGTGGCCAAGCGTGCCGAGGGCGCAGTGGTCGGTTCGGCGCTGATCGACAAGATCGCCGAGGCGCAAAGCCCGCAGCAGGCCATCGACGGCGTGCTCGGCCTGTGCCGCGAATTGGCCGAGGGCGTGCGCAGCGCGCGGCGCTGACCCACTCTGGCATACGAAAAAGCCGCTGGCGAAGTGATCCGTCAGCGGCTTTTTCATGGCTTTGTAGCCTGGGTAGAGCGTAGCGAAACCCGGGAATTGCTTGATGGGTTTCGCTACGCTCTACCCATCCTACGCGCTCAGTGCTCTGATCCCGCCCGCTTGAGCAACTGCTTGCAACGCTCGGACAGGTGCACCACACGCAAGTGCTTGCCGGCGCGTTCGTAGCGCTCGCGCAGGGTCTTCAGCGCGGCGATGGCCGAATAGTCGACGAAGCTCAGATGGCGGCAGTCCAGGGTCACCTGCTGCGGGTCGTTGGCCGGCTCGAACTGCGCCAGGAAGGTGGTGCAGGAGGCGAAGAACAGCGTGCCGTGGGCACGGTAGAGCTTGCTGCCATCGGTCTGCATATCGCTGTCGGCGTACAGCTCGCGGGCGTGCTGCCAGGCGAAGTTGAGCGCGGCGATGACGATACCGCAGAGCACCGCCGTAGCCAGGTCGGTGGCCACGGTAATGGCAGTCACCGCGACGATTACCAGCACGTCGTTGGCCGGCACCTTGCCGGCGACGCGCAGCGAACCCCAGGCGAAGGTCTGCTGCGCCACCACGAACATCACGCCGACCAGCGCCGCCAGCGGGATACGCTCGATCAACGGCGAAAGGAACAGCACGAAGAGCAGGATCATCACCCCGGCGACCACCCCGGACAGTCGCCCGCGCCCGCCGGAGCCGAGGTTGATCACGGTCTGACCGATCATCGCACAGCCGCCCATGCCGCCGAATGCGCCGGACACCATGTTGGCCGCACCGAGAGCGACACACTCGCGATCCGGGTGGCCGCGGGTGGCAGTGATTTCGTCTGTGAGGTTCAGGGTCAGCAGGGTTTCCAGCAGGCCGACCAGGGCCATCAGTACCGCATAGGGGGCAATGATGATCAGCGTATCCAGCGTCCAGGGAATGTCCGGCAGCACCAGGCTCGGCAGGCCACCGGCAATCTGCGCCATGTCGCCGAGGGTGTGGGTCGGCAGCTCCAGCAGGTAGACCAGTGCACCGATGCCGAGAATCGCCACCAGCGCCGGCGGCACGGCGCGGGTCAGGCGCGGCAGCAGGTAGACGATGCCCATGGTCAGCGCCACCAGGCCGAGCATCAGGTACAGCGCCTTGCCTTGCAGCCAGTGGCCGTCGTGCTGAAAGTGCTCGAGCTGAGCCAGGGCGATGATGATGGCCAGGCCGTTGACGAAGCCCAGCATCACCGGATGCGGCACCATGCGGATCAGCTTGCCCAGGCGCAGCAGGCCGAACGCCAGCATGATCAGGCCGCCGAGCAGCACCGTGGCCAACAGGTACTGCACGCCGTGCTGCACCACCAGCGCGACGATCACCACTGCCATCGAACCGGCAGCGCCGGAGATCATTCCCGGCCGACCGCCGAACAGCGCAGTGAGGGTGCAGATGATGAAAGCACCGTACAGGCCCATCAACGGATTGACCTGAGCCACCAGGGCGAAGGCGATGCACTCGGGCACCAGGGCGAAGGACGAGGTCAGGCCGGCCAGCAGGTCAGCGCGTAGGCGTGCGGGTTTCATGGAGTCTCGGCAAGCCGGCGGGGGCCGGGCGATGGCAGCGGAACGAAAAGGGGCGCGCATGGTAGCGCCCGAGCGCTCGTCCGTCATGCCCGATGCCGACTGTTCAGACGATAGTTGCCACACCTGCGGCTATGAAGAAGCCGCTGCTGGATCGCTCCAGCAGCAGCTCGTTCATCGCGGTCTCAATGGCCGTGTGTCGGACTCTGCCTCGCATTTGCCTGAGCCGGGGCGAACTTGGAAAGGATGTGGTCCTTCATCCCGCGCGCCAATTCTTCCTCGTCGAAGAACACCTCGCCAAAACCTTCGCGGCGGAAGATTTCCACCGCATCGGCGCTGTGGGTGCGGATCACGACTTCCACCTGCGGATTCAGCGCCCGCGCCGTTTCGACCATGCGCTGCACGTTCAACGGATCGGGCGTGGCGATCACCAGCATCGACGCCTTGGCGATATGCGCCTGGATCAGCGTGCCCGGCTCGGCCGAATCACCGCTGACCGCCGCGATGCCCTGGCCGCGGATCTGCTCGACGCGCTCGCGATTCTGTTCGACCACGACGAAGGGAATGCCGCGCTCCAGCAGAGCCTTGGCGATGCGTCGACCTACCCGGCCGTAGCCAACCACCACCACTTGCCCCTCGAGGTACTTGCGTTCGGTACTGGCCGGCAACACTGCCAGCGGGTCTTCACGAAACTCGAGGCGTCGCGCCAGGGCAGAACGCCGCAGCGCCAGCTCTTTGATCGGTTTGATACAGGCGAACACCAGTGGATTGAGGGCGATGGAAATCAGCGCGCCAGCCAGCACCAGGCTCATGCCCTCGGCCGAGAGCAGACCGAGGTCCTTGCCCAATCCCGCGAGGATGAAGGAGAACTCGCCGATCTGCGCCAGGCTCGCCGCCACGGTCAGCGCCGTGCTCAGCGGGTAGCGGAAAGCCAGAACCAGTAGCGCCGCCGCCAGGCCCTTGCCGACGATGATGATGGCCACCACGGCTAGAACGCGCAGCGGCTCTTCGACCAGCACGGCCGGCTCGAACAGCATGCCCACCGAGACGAAGAACAGTACCGAGAAGGCATCGCGCAGCGGCAGCGACTCCTCGGCCGCACGGTGCGATAGGTCTGACTCGCGCATCACCGTACCGGCGAAGAACGCGCCAAGCGCGAAAGACACATGGAACAGCACCGCTGCACCATAGGCGATGCCGATAGCAGCGGCGACGACGGAGAGCGTGAACAGCTCGCGAGAACCGGTCTTGGCGATCTGCAGCAGCAGCCAGGGTAGCACGCGGCGCCCGACTACCAGCATCAGCGCAATAAAGCCGGCTACCTGCAGCAGGGTCATACCCAGCACCTGCCATAGCGGCGTACCGGCATCGGCACCGATCACCTTGCCGCCCAGCATGCCGGCCAGGGGCGGCAACAGCACCAGCACCAGTACGGTGGCCAGGTCTTCCACCACCAGCCAGCCTACGGCGATACGGCCATTCATCGAGTCGGTGATGCCGCGCGTATCCAGCGCCTTGAGCAGCACCACGGTGCTGGCGCAGGACAGCGACAACCCCAGCAGAAGACTTTCACCGAAGGTCCAGCCCCACCAGCTGGCCACACCAAGCCCGAGCACGGTGGCCATGCTCATCTGCACCACCGCGCCCGGTAGGGCGATTTTCTTCACGGCCAACAGGTCTTTCAGGGAGAAGTGCAGGCCGACGCCGAACATCAGCAACATCACGCCGATCTCCAGCAACTGCGGCGCCAGTTCCATGTCCGCAACCATGCCGGGGGTCGCCGGGCCGAGCGCGATGCCCGCCAACAGATAACCCACCAACGCCGGCAGCTTCAGCTTCTCCGCGATAAAACCGAAGATCAGAGCCAGACCGAAGCCACCGGCCAACATGGTGATGAGAGATATGTTGTGCTCCATCGCACCTCCTGTTTGCGTGAGTTTTCCTATCGCAGCACCTGTGCCGCGACCAGATATACCCCAATAGAATAAGAAACAAATCTTATATCACGCTTTAATTATTCCTACTTTTCCAGTCAGCTACTGGTTCAGCAAGCGTTGTGCAACGTACCCGTTGGATACCTACAACGCCCGGAATAGACGCGAATGACCGGCATGTACCATTCATCGGAAGAAACCCGCGCTAGCGAGCCCGCCGCAAATTCGGCAACCTGAATGCAAGCAAGACGAGGAGCCCAGCCATGAGCAAGAGTCTACTGATCACTGGTGCCAGCCGCGGCATCGGTCGCGCTACTGCCTTGCTGGCCGCCGCTAGCGGCTGGACGGTGGGGGTGAACTACCGCAGTGACCGCGCCGCCGCCGATGAGGTGGTGGAGCAGATCGCAGCCATGGGCGGCAAAGCCGTCGCCCTGCCTGGCGATGTGGCCAATGAGGAGGATGTACAGCGCCTGTTCGAGGCCATGGACAGGTTCGGTCCGCTACACGGTCTGGTGGTCAATGCGGGCATCGTTGCCCCACCCATGCCGCTGCTGGAGATGAGCGGCGAGCGCTTGCAACGGATGTTCGACGTCAATGTGCTGGGCAGCTACCTGACTGCTCGCGAAGGCGCCCGGCGCATGGCCCGTAGCCGCGGCGGCGAGGGTGGTTCGATGGTGCTGGTGTCATCGGTGGCCGCCAGCCTTGGCGCGCCCTTCGAGTACGTCGACTACGCCGGCGCCAAAGGCGCCATAGACGTGCTGACTCGCGGCCTGGCCAAGGAGCTGGGCGGCGAGGGGGTAAGGGTCAACGCCGTGCGCCCGGGCCTGATCGATACCGAGATTCACGCCAGTGGTGGCCAGCCGGACCGTGCCGAGCGCCTGGGCAAGGGGACACCGTTGGGCCGCGCCGGGCGTGCCGAGGAAGTCGCCGAAGCCATCATCTGGCTGCTCGATGACAAGGCCAGCTACACCACTGGCGCGCTGATCGATATCGCCGGCGGCCGATAGAGCCCAGGGTCGCGGCTAAAGCCCCTGCCACACTCGCAGAACTCAATCCCAGTGCGGCGCGAAGCCCGGGTTGGCGACGCGCTCGCCACGCTCCAGAGCCTCGATTGCAGCCATGTCCTCGGTGCTCAAACGCAGCTCGGCGGCGACCAGGTTGGCGGCCAGATTGTCGCGTTTGGTCGACGACGGAATCACCGCATAACCCTGCTGCAGCGACCAGGTCAGGGCCACCTGCGCCGGGCTGACGCCATGGCTAGCGGCGATGCGCTGGATCACCGGCTCGGCCAGCACCTTGCCGTAGGCCAGCGGCATGTAAGCAGTCAGATGGATGCCCTGCTGACGGGCGAATTCCACCAATTTGCGGTTCTGCAACAGCGGATGGATTTCCACCTGATTGGTGGCGATTTCGTCCACCCCCACGGCCTCGATGGCCTGGCGCAAATGGGCGATGGTGAAGTTGGACACGCCAATCGCTGCGGTCAGCCCCTGGCGCTTGGCTTCCAGCAGCTCGCCCAGATACTGCGCCACGGGAATCTCATCGTTCGGCGACGGCCAGTGGATCAGTGTCAGATCGACCCGCTCCAGGCCCAGGCGCTGCAGACTTTCCTGCAAACTGGCGATCACCCGACCGCTGCCGAGGTTCTCGGTCCAGATCTTGGTGGTGACGAACAGCTCGTCACGCGCCACGTTGCTGGCGGCGATGGCCTGGCCGACCGCGGCCTCGTTACCGTAGATCTGCGCCGTGTCGATATGCCGGTAACCCAGCTCCAGGCCGGTATGCACCGAGTCGATGGCCACCTGGTCCTTGAGGCGGAAGGTGCCAAGACCGAAGGGGGGAATGAATTTCATGACGAATGTCCTCATCAGGTCGTGATTGGATGGCCGATCAGCAGACCGACGCTGGAACTGAATGATTCGGCCTGACTCAGCGGATAAAAGTTGCAGGCCGAAGGCAAAGGGCGGGCCGCAGGCAGGCTTGCTGGGGAGCAGTATCCGCGCCAGACTCATGCGAAAAACCCAACAAGCCAGCAAACACCTTTGACTTAAGATCAATAATGAAGACCAGCCTGGAAGAAATGCTCGCCTTCGTCAGCGTGGTCGACTGCGGCTCGATCAGCGCCGCCGCCGAGCAGCTGGAGCAAACCGCGTCCGGCGTCAGCCGTGCCCTCAGCCGGCTGGAGGAAAAACTCGCCGTTACCTTGCTACGGCGCACCACGCGGCGTCTGGAATTGACCGAGGAAGGCGAGGTGTTCCTGGCTCAGGCGCGGCGCATCCTCGCCAGCGTCGAGGACGCCGAGGAGCAGATGACCCTGCGCCGCCAGGCACCGGCCGGGCGCCTGAGGATCAACACTGCCTCGCCTTTCATGCTGCACGTGATCGTGCCGCTGATCGGCGAATTTCGCGCACTTTACCCGCAGATCGAGCTGGAGCTGAACAGCGACGACCGCATCATCGATCTGCTGGAACGCCGCACCGACCTGGCCATCCGCATCGGCAACCTGCCGGACTCCAGCCTGCACGCCCGACCGTTGTGCCACAGCCGCCGCCGCGTGCTGGCCAGCCCCGATTACCTGCGCCGCCATGGCACGCCGGCGCGTACCGAGGATTTGACCGGGCACAGCCTGATCGGCTTCACCGAGCCGGACAGCCTCAACGAATGGCCGCTACGCCACGCCCTCGGCGAGCGCTGGCGCATCACCCCGAGCCTGCGCGCCTCCAGCGGCGACACCATTCTCGAACTGGCCCTGGCCGGCGAAGGCCTGGTGTGCCTGTCGGACTTCATGACCGATGCCACCCGCACCAGCGGCGCGCTGGTGGAGGTGCTGGCCGAGCAACGCGTGGAGGTGCGCCAGCCGATCAACGCGGTGTACTACCGCAACACCGCGCTGGCGTCGCGCATCACCTGCTTTCTCGATTTTCTCAGCGAGCGGCTGGGCTGTCCGAGCTGAAGCACCACGACGGAGGAAAATCGACCGTAGCCCGGATGCAATCCGGGGCCTGAGCTGCGGGTTCCCCGGATTGCATCCGGGCTACGGCAGGCATAACGAAAAGGGCGACTCATCGAGTCGCCCTTTTTCCGATGGCCGGCGTAGGAGCCGCGCCCCGCGGCGAATGCTACGGGGCTGGCGACGCAGAAGTCCGAGGCTTCGCCCCGAGGCGGGGCTCCTACACTTTGCGTCTCGTGCTGGCCCTGCAGGGCGTGCACAGCGTCTTACTGCGCGGCCTGCAGGCTCCATTCGGCCAGCTTCTGCTGTTTGTAGCTGAGCGCCGCAGCCGGCACCGGGGTGACCTTGCCAGTCTCCATCCAGCGCTTGAGGCGGTTGGCGTCGGCCATGTGGGTGTACTTGCCGAACGCACCGAGTACCACGAAGGCCACCGGACGGTTGGCGATGGTGGTGGCCATCACCAGGCAGCGACCGGCGGCATTGGTGAAGCCGGTCTTGCTCAGGTTGATGTTCCAGTCGGGCTTGCGCACCAGGGCGTTGGTGTTGCGAAAACCCAGGGTGTAGTTGGGCTTGCGGAAAGCCACGGTGGCTTCGGAGTCGGTGCTGAACTGGTGGATCAGCGGGTACTGGTTGGCCGCCTTGACCATCAACGCCAGGTCACGCGCCGTGGCGACGTTCAGTTCGGACAGGCCGGTGGGTTCGACGAAGTGGCTGCTGTGCATACCCAGCGCCTTGGCCTTGGCGTTCATGGCTGCGACGAAGGCGGCGTGGCCACCCGGGTAATGGTGCGCAAGACTGGCGGCAGCGCGGTTCTCCGAGGACATCAGCGCCAGGTGCAGCATTTCGCGGCGCGTGATTTCACTGCCGATGCGCACGCGGGAGAACACACCCTGCATTTCCTGGGTGTCGCGGATGGTGATGGGCAGCATCTCGTCCAGCGGCAGCTTGGCGTCGAGCACCACCATGGCGGTCATCAGCTTGGTGACCGAGGCGACCGGCAGGCGCAGGTCCGGATTGCTGGAATAGAGCTCCTGGCCGGTCTTCAGATCGATCAGCAAGGCACTACCGGCGGCCAGCTCCTGCTTCGGCTGGGCAGGCGCGGCCTGGAGGTTCGAAACAACAAGGCTGCCGCACAGCAGCAGGCCCAAAATCGAATGACGGAGTTTCACGGTTCACTTCACCGGTTGGAGTGTGGGGGCCGCTGGCAGACGTGGAAAACGACCGGCTAGAGCGGCGGCGATCAGTATAAGGATCACGCTTGGCTATTGCAGTATGGCCCGATCAAACGGTTGCTGCTGGCGAATCCAGCTCGGCCTGCAACCAGTCGACGAAACGCGCGGTCAGGCGCTGGCGACGCTTGCGCTCGGGTAGCACCAGGTAATAGCCACGCGCCGAATGCGCCTCGGCCTCACCCAGACGACAGAGCAGCCCCTGAGCCAGCAGTTCATCCACCAGATGGCGCCAGCCGATGGCCACGCCCTGCCCGGCAATCGCCGCCTGGATCAGCAGGGTGTAGTTGTCGAAACGCAACGCGCCGGGTGTCGGCAGGCTGGCGATGCCGAGGGCGCGGAACAATCCCTCCCAGTCGAACCAGCGCGAGCGGTGCTCGGGGCGCAGGTGCAGCAGCGGCAGCTCGGTCAGAACCTCCGTCGGCAGCGGTAGCTGACGCTCGCCGAGCAGACGCGGGCTGCACACCGGAAACACCTCTTCGCGGAACAGCAGGTGCGCTTGGCCATGCTTGAAACGACCGTCGCCAAAACGGATCGCCACGTCGATATCGCTGGGTACCGTGGCCGGGTCGCGCTCGCTGGTGATCAGGCTGACGTCCACCTCCGGGTACAGGCGGTTGAAGCGCTGCAGGCGCGGCATCAACCAGTAGGCGGCGAAGGCGAAGTCGGTGGCCACCTGCAGCACTTCGTGCTGCTGGCGCGCGGTGACGGCGACGAGCCCGGCATCGAGGCTGGCCAGCCCTTCCTGCACATGCGCCAGCAACAAGTCGCCGGCCTCGGTCAGCACGATGCCGCGATAGACGCGATCGAACAGCCGCGTGGCCAGTTGCTGCTCCAGACGCTTGATCTGCTGGCTGATCGCCGGCTGGCTGCTACCCAGCTCGCTGGCGGCGGCGGTGAAACTGAGCTGGCGCGCGGCCGACTCGAACACCCGCAGCGCGTCGAGCGACAACCCATCGATGGCTTTAAACATAAGCTCTGCTTATCCGAGGCATGTTTTACAGCCGGGTTTACCCTGCTGCCGTTCTACCGGAATCATGGAGCCAGCACTGTCGCATAAACCAATAGTATGGAATAGCCGCCACCATGAAGCGCCCGAACATCCTCTTCATCATGGCCGACCAGATGGCCGCGCCGATCCTGCCGCTGCACGACGCCGCCTCGCCGGTGCAGATGCCCAACCTGATGAAGCTGGCCGAGCGGGCCGTGGTGTTCGACTCGGCCTACTGCAACAGCCCGCTCTGCGCGCCGTCGCGCTTCACCCTGGTCAGCGGGCGGCTGCCATCGAAGATCGGCGCCTACGACAATGCCGCCGATTTCCCCGCCGATGTGCCGACCTACGCCCATTACCTGCGCCGCCTCGGCTACCGCACCGCGCTATCGGGCAAGATGCACTTCTGCGGCCCGGACCAGCTGCACGGCTACGAAGAGCGCCTGACCAGCGACATCTATCCCGCCGACTACGGCTGGGCGGTCAACTGGGACGAGCCGGACGTGCGCGCCAGTTGGTACCACAACATGTCCTCGGTGCTGCAGGCCGGCCCCTGCGTGCGCAGCAACCAGCTGGATTTCGACGAGGAGGTGGTGTTCAAGGCCCGCCAGTACCTCTACGACCACGTGCGCATGACCCCGGATCAGCCGTTCTGCCTGACCGTGTCGATGACCCACCCGCATGACCCCTACACCATCCCCCGCGAATACTGGGATCGCTACGAGGGCGTGGACATTCCCATGCCGCGCCAGCACATCGAGCAGACCGAACAGGACCCGCACTCGCAGCGTCTGCTCAAGGTCATCGACCTGTGGGACAAACCGCTGCCCGAGGACAAGATCCGCGACGCCCGCCGCGCCTACTTCGGTGCCTGCAGCTATATCGACGACAACATCGGCAAGCTGCTGAAGACACTTGAAGAATGCGGCCTGGCCGAGGACACCCTGATCGTCTTCTCCGGCGACCACGGTGACATGCTTGGCGAGCGCGGCCTCTGGTACAAGATGCACTGGTTCGAGATGGCCGCCCGCGTGCCACTGCTGGTGCATGCGCCGCAGCGCTTCGCCGCGCGCCGGGTCAGCCAGTCGGTCTCCACTCTCGATCTGCTGCCAACGCTGGTGGAACTGGCCGGCGGCCAGGTCGAGCAGGGCCTGGAGCTGGAGGGTCACTCGCTGCTGCCGCACCTGCAAGGCAAGGGTGGCCACGACGAAGTACTCGGTGAATACATGGCCGAAGGCACCGTCAGCCCGCTGATGATGATTCGCCGCGGGCCATGGAAGTTCGTCTATTCCGAACAGGACCCGCTGCTGCTATTCAACCTGGACAATGACCCGCTCGAGCGTCAGAACCTGTCCGAGTGCAGCGAGCACAAGGGCATCCTCGCCGGCTTCCTGGCCGAGGCCCGCGAGCGCTGGGATATTCCGGCCATCCACGCCGCCACCTTGGCCAGCCAGCGCCGTCGCCGACTGGTGGCCGAAGCACTGAGCCAGGGCAAGCTGACCAGTTGGGATCACCAGCCCTGGGTCGACGCCAGCCAACAGTACATGCGCAACCATATCGATCTCGACGACCTGGAACGCCGCGCCCGTTTTCCCCAGGTATGAACCTTTTCCCACTGCCGCCCCCAAACCAGAAGAAAAAAGGAGAGACGCCATGAACCGATTCAGTGTGCTGTTACTCGCGGCAGCGCTCACCAGCGCCGGCGACGTATGGGCCGAGGACGCCGCCTGTGCCACGGTCAAGCTGGGTGACCCGGGCTGGAGCGACATAGCCGTGACCAACGGCATCGCCAGCTTCCTGCTCGACGGCCTGGGCTACAAGGCGCAAACCCAGACCCTGGCCGTGCCGATCATCTTCGCCGGCCTGCAGAAGGGCCAGGTCGACGTCTTCCTCGGCAACTGGATGCCGGCGCAACAGAGCAACTACGACAAGTTCGTCGCCAGCGGCGAAGTAGACAAGCTGGCGCAGAACCTCGAAGGCACCGAGTACACCCTGGCCGTACCAACCTATGCCTATGAGGCCGGGGTGAAGACCTTCACCGATCTGGACAAGCACGCCGACCAGTTCGGCAAGAAACTCTACGGCATCGCCTCCGGCTCACCCGCCAACGAGTCGATCAGGCAGATGATCACCGCCGACGAATTCGGCCTGGGCGACTGGACGCTGGTGGAGTCCAGCGAACAGGCGATGCTGGTGCAGGTCGGCCGCGCGGTGAAACGCGACCAGTTCGTGGTGTTCCTCGGCTGGACGCCACACCCGATGAACGTGCAGTACGACATGAAGTACCTGAAAGGCGGCGAGAAGTATTTCGGCGACAGCGGCCAGGTCAACACCCTGGCGCGCAAGGGCTACGCCGCGCAGTGCCCCAACGTCGGCAAGCTGCTGAGCAACCTGACTTTCACCCAGGAGATGGAGAACAGCATCATGGATCAGGTGCTGAGCAAGCAGGCCAGCAACGACGCCGCGATCAAGGCCTGGCTCCAGGCCAACCCGCAGGTACTCGATGGCTGGCTGCAGGGCGTGACCACCCGCGACGGTGGCGACGGTCTGGCCGCTGTGAAGGCGCGGCTTTGAATTAACCGCGGCAAGTGAGTAGGGTGGAGTCGCCTGCGACCCACCCTCGACCCAAATCATGCGCCTACCTGACCGACAGACCCTGCTGCCGTTTCTCCGCTGGTTGCCTGGCATCAGCCGCAAGACCCTCGGCAACGACCTGCTGGTGGGCCTGACCGGTGCCATCCTGGCCCTGCCGCAATCGCTGGCCTACGCGCTGATTGCCGGCCTGCCCGCCGAATACGGCCTGTACGCCGCCATCGTGCCGGTGATCATCGCCTGTCTGTGGGGCTCGTCCTGGCACCTGATCTGCGGGCCGACCGCCGCGATCTCCATCGTCCTGTTCACCAGCGTCAGCCCCATGGCGCGCATCGGCAGCGACGAATTCATCGCCCTGATCCTGCTGCTGACCTTTCTCGCCGGGCTGTTCCAGTGGCTGCTAGGTATGCTGCGCTTCGGCGCCCTGGTGAACTTCGTCTCGCAGTCGGTGGTGCTCGGCTTCACTCTTGGCGCGGCGCTGGTGATCGCCATCGGGCAGATGCCCAATCTGCTCGGCGTCGAGGTCGCCAACCAACCCACGGCCCTGACCAGCCTGCTGCAGATCGGCCAGCACCTGCCCGAAGCGCACTGGCCGAGTCTGGCCCTGGCGGCCTTCACCCTGCTGCTCAGCGTGGCCGTGCGCAAGCTCTGGCCAAAGGCGCCTGCACTGCTGATCGGCCTGGTCTGTGGCAGCCTGCTGGCCTGGTTGCTGCCTGCGCGCTTCACCGCTGACATTGCCCTGGTCGCACCATTCGCCGGCGGCCTGCCACCGCTGACTGCGCTGAGTTTCGACCTCGACGACGTGCTGCGTCTGCTACCGGCAGCGGTGGCCTGCGGCATGCTCGGGCTGGTCACCAGCCTGTCCATCGCCCGTGCGCTGGCGGTGAAATCGCACCAGTTCCTCGACGCCAACCAGGAGGTGCGCGCCCAGGGCCTGTCGAACATGCTCGGGCCGTGGTTCTCCGCCTCGCTGTCGGCCGGCTCCTTCACCCGCTCGGCGCTGAACCTGCAGGCTGGCGCGCGTACGCCGTTGGCCGGAGTGTTCTCGGCGCTGCTGGTGGCGCTGTTCGCGGTGTTCGGCGCAGCGCTGCTGACGCATATCCCGCTGCCGGTGATGGCCGCCGGCATCCTGCTGATTTGCTGGGGCCTGGTGGATCTGCCGGCGATCCGTGCACTACGTCGGGTCAGCCGCTCCGAGTTCATGGTGATGCTGCTGACCTTCGCCGCCACCCTGGTGCTGGAGCTGCAGACGGCGATCTACGCCGGCGTGTTGGCCTCGTTGTTCTTCTACCTCAAGCGCACCTCGCAGCCGCGCGTGCGCCTCTGGCAGGACGGCGAAGACGAGGTGCTGCGCATCGAGGGCTCGATCTTCTTCGGCGCCTGCCAGTACATCCAGCAGTTGCTGCAGCGCAGTCGCGGCCAGCGCCTGGTGATCGACGCGCGGCACATCAACTTCATCGACTACGCTGGCGTGGAGATGCTGCATCAGGAGGCACGCCGCCTGCAGGCGCTGAAACGCAGCCTGGTAATGCGTCAGGCACGGCCGCCAGTGGTGGAGGAAATTCTCAAGCTCGAAGGCGCCGAGCGCTGCCCGGTGTTGTTCGAGGATTGAGTGAGATACGGGCGGTGCGCACGGCGCACCCTACGTTAGCCCAAGCCCGGTGGCGCGGCCCCATCGGTCCGTAGGGTGCGCCGTGCGCACCGCGTATGAGTCGATTGCTGGTGCGCGCGGCGCACCCCACCTGGCGGCGCAGGGAACGCTGAGGTTCAGCCCGCCAGCTGGCGGCGCAGCTCAGCCAGCACCGGCGCGGTGTCCGGACGCACGCCACGCCACAGCTCGAACGCCTCGGCCGCCTGCTCGACCAGCATGCCCAGCCCGTCCAGGCAGCGCGCCGCGCCCTGCTCGGCTGCCCAGCGGTTGAAGGCGGTCGCCTCACGGCCGTACATCATGTCGTAGCAGACGGTATGACCAGGCTGGATCAGGCTCGGCGCAATCGGCGGCAGCTCACCACCGAGGCTGGCGGAAGTACCGTTGACGATCAGGTCCACCGGCGCATCGATCCAGTCGAAGCCAGCGGCGACCAGCGGACCGAGATCGGCGAATTCGCGCACCAGTTGTTCGGCCTTGGCCACGGTACGGTTGGCGATCACCAGCACGGCCGGCTTCTGCGCCAGGAAGGGTTCGAGCACACCGCGCACGGCACCGCCGGCACCCAGCACGAGGATGCGCTTGCCGGCCAGGCTGAAGCCAGCGTTGTCCTGCAGATCACGAGTCAGGCCGGCACCGTCGGTGTTGTCACCCAGCAGGCGGCCGTCTGCCAGTTTCTTCAGGGTATTTACCGCGCCGGCGCGACGGGCGCGCTCGGTGAGTTCGTCGGCCAGGCGAAAGGCCTCTTCCTTGAACGGCACGGTGACGTTGCCGCCCAGGCCTTCGGCGAAGAAGGCGCGGGCATCGCCAGTGAAATCGTCCAGCGGTGCCAGGCGTGCATCGTAGGTCAACACCTGGCCGGTTTGCTCGGCGAACAGGCGGTGGATCAGCGGCGATTTGCTGTGGCCGATGGGGTTGCCGAAGACGCAGTAGCGGTCCATGGAAAGTCCTGTTTGTGTAGGAGCCAGCTTGCTGGCGATTCGCTCTGGGCCAGATCACCCGCAAGCGGTCTCCTACGGGGAAATGGCGCCAGTTCGTAGCCCGGATGAAATCCGGAGCGGCCTATGAACTGTCCCGGATTGCATCCGGGCTACAGGATCATGACGTGGCCGACAGCCAATCACGATCGGTCAGGAAGTACTCGGTCAGGCGCGCCTCGATGCTGCCCGGCTCCGGCTTCCAGTCATAGCCCCAGCGCACATGCGGCGGCAGCGACATGAGGATCGACTCGGTGCGCCCGCCGGACTGCAGGCCGAACAGCGTGCCACGGTCGAACACCAGGTTGAACTCGACGTAGCGGCCGCGGCGAAAGGCCTGGAACTCACGCTCACGCTCGCCGAACGGCATCAGCTTGCGGCGCTGGACAATGGGCAGATAGGCCTGGATGTAGGCATCACCAATGGCACGCATGAAAGCGAAGCTGGTATCGAAGTCCCACTCGTTGAGGTCGTCGAAGAACAGCCCGCCGATGCCACGCGGCTCGCCGCGATGCTTGAGGTGGAAGTAGCGGTCGCACCAGGCCTTGAACTTGGGGTAAACCTCGGCGCCGAACGGCGCACAGGCGTCATGCGCAACCTGGTGCCAGTGCACGCAGTCTTCTTCATTGGCGTAGTAGGGCGTGAGGTCGAAACCACCACCGAACCACCACACCGGCTCCTCGCCTGCCTTCTCGGCGCTGAAGAAGCGCACGTTGGCGTGCGAGGTCGGCACGTAGGGGTTTTCCGGATGGATCACCAGCGACACGCCGAGGGCCTGGAAGCCACGACCGGCCAGCTCGGGGCGATGGGCGCTGGCCGACGGCGGCAGGCTGTCGCCGAACACGTGGGAGAAATTCACCCCGCCCTTTTCGATCAGCGCGCCGTTCTCGATCACCCGCGTGCGCCCACCACCACCGGCCGGACGCTGCCAGGCGTCCTCGGCGAACACGGCCTGGCCGTCTTCGGCTTGCAGGGCAGAGCAGATGCGATCTTGCAGGTCGAGCAGGTAGGCCTTCACGGCCTCGGTACGGTCAGTCACGGCGGCACCTTGAACAGAGAGCAGGTCGAAATCGGCGGGCAGCATAGCATTCACCCAGGCACATCCGCAGTTGACGTCGGTCAATCGGGACGATTGGATAGGCTCTTTCGCCGCTTGCAGCGGCGCCGATCAGACAAGGAATCCGAGATGGCCAAGCGTATCGAGTTCAGCCAGCACGGCGGCAGCGACGTGCTGCAGTACCGTGACTACCAGCCGGCAGCACCTGGCCCGCGCGAGGTGCGCGTGGCCAACCGGGCCATCGGCCTGAACTTCATCGACACCTACTTCCGCAGCGGCCTCTATCAGCCGCCCGCGCTGCCGTCGAGCCTGGGCACCGAAGGTGCCGGCGTGGTCGAGGCGATTGGCAGCGAGGTCGAAGGCCTCAAAGTCGGTGACCGCGTCGCCTACGCCACCGGCCCGCTCGGCGCCTACAGCGAACTGCACGTGCTGCCCGCCGACAAGTTGGTGAAACTGCCGGACAACATCAGCTTCGAGCAGGCCGCTGCGGTGATGCTCAAGGGTCTGACCGTGCAGTACCTGTTGCGCCAGACCTATGAGCTCAAGGGTGGCGAGACCATCCTGTTCCACGCTGCGGCCGGCGGTGTCGGCTCCTTTGCCTGCCAATGGGCCAGAGCGCTGGGTGTGAAGCTGATCGGCACCGTCAGCTCGGCCGAGAAAGCGGCGCGGGCCAAGGAACAGGGTGCCTGGGCGACCATCGACTACAGCCATGAAAACGTCGTGCAGCGCGTACTGGAACTGACCGACGGCGCCAAGTGCCCGGTGGTCTATGACGGCGTCGGCAAGGACACCTGGGAAACCTCGCTGGACTGCGTGGCACCGCGCGGCCTGCTGGTCAGCTTTGGCAACGCCTCCGGCGCGGTGACCGGGGTCAACCTGGGCATCCTCGCGCAGAAGGGCTCGCTGTACGTCACCCGCCCGACCCTGGCCGGCTACGCCACCAGCGCGCAGCGCCTGCAGGCCATGGCCGACGAGCTATTCGGCATGATCGCCAGCGGCAAGCTGCAGGTGGAAATCAGCAACCGCTACGCGCTCAAGGACGCCGCCGCCGCACAGGATGCGCTGAGCTCAAGGCAGACCACCGGCTCGACCATTTTGTTGCCGTAGAACAGTCGCGGCTAAAGCCCCTCCCACGATCGTGGGAGGGGCTTTAGCCGCGAGCATTGGCCAGTCAGGACGGGCGAATTACATCGCCCGTACGCAGGTCACGAATCAGGCTGGGATTCTTGCGTCCACCCAAGGCGCCGCCGAGCACCTTGTCCAGTTCATCCGGGAAGTACTGCTCGACGCGCAGACGCGAACGCGCTGAAGGGCGCCCCGCCGGGTTGGCCGAGGTGGAGATCAGCGGCCCGGTGTAGCGGCACAGCGCACGCACCAGCGGATGGTCACTGACGCGCAGGGCAACGGTATCGTGCTGGCCTGTGACCCACTCGGGCAGGCGATTCTGATGCGGCACCAGCCAGGTGTTCGGACCTGGCCAGCTGCCGGCCAGGCGCTCCTGCCAGACCTCAGGCAGATCATCGAGCAGGAAGTCGAACTGTTCGATGTCGTCGGCCACCACGATCAGCCCCTTGTGCATCGGCCGCTCCTTGAGCGCCAGCAGGCGATACACCGCCTCTTCATTCCAGGGATCGCAGCCCAGGCCCCAGACCGCCTCGGTCGGATAGGCGATCACGCCCCCCTCACGCACCACTCGCGCCGTTTGCTGTATCTGCCAGTTGCTGGCCATCGACTGTCTCCCACGGAATCAATGGGCGGCAGTCTATCCAAGCCAATGGTTGCCTGCCACGGGCCTTAACAGCCTGTTAACGATTGCGCGCCAGCCAACGCCCGGCCTCGTTACACACCAGACCATCGAGCTCCAACTCGGTCAAAGCTCCCAGCACCTGTGACAGCGGCCAACCGCTGGCCTGCACCAGCGCCTCGGTGCTGTGCGGCGCGGCATGCAGCAAAACCAGCAATGGATGCTCGACGCTAGCAAGCGGCACCGATACAGGTTCGGCGGTTGGAGTCTGCCAGCCACGCAGGGCTTCGAGGATATGCTCGATGCTTTCCACCAGGGTGGCGCCATCCCGAATCAGTTGATGGCAGCCTCGCGCTCCGGGATGGTGGATGGAGCCAGGAATGGCGTAGACCTCGCGCCCCTGCTCGGCGGCCAGGCGCGCGGTGATCAGTGAGCCACTGGAAGGGCTGGCCTCGACCACCAGTACACCCAGCGACAACCCACTGATGATCCTGTTGCGCCTCGGGAAATTACTGGCCTGCGGTGGACAGTCCAGAGGCAATTCTGAGACCAGCGCGCCACCTTGCTCGATGATCTGCGCCGCCAGCCCCACATGCCGCCGCGGGTACAGGCACTGCAAGCCAGTGCCCAGCACGGCCACCGTTTTGCCGCCGCCCTCCAGCGCCCCCTGATGCGCGGCGCCATCGATCCCCAATGCCAGACCGCTGGTGATGACGAAACCACCGCCCGCCAGGCTACGGGCAAAGGCCCGCGCGTTATCCAGGCCGGGCTGCGAGGCGCGTCGACTGCCGACCATGGCCAGTTGCGGCGCCTCCAGCACACCCGGATCGCCCGCCACGAACAACAGCGGCGGCGCATCCGCCAGCTCGCCGAGCAGAGCCGGATAGGCTGGATCGTCCCACATCACCACATGCTGATCAGGCTGATCCAGCCAGTGCAGGGCAGCAGCCGCTCGCTCGCGGATATCCGCACTGCGCCGGGGCTCGGCGCAGGCAGCCGGCAACCCCAACGCACGCCAGGCGCTGGCCGGCGCACTGAGCGCAGCCGAGGCGCTATCGAAAGCGCTCAGGAGTTTGCGAAAGCGTCGCGGCCCCAGCTCTGGCAATAGATGCAGACGCAAGCGGGCTTCGAGCTCGGCAGGAGAGACGGCAGGGGAAAGCGAGGAGGATGCAGGCATGGCGATTCTTCCCTGATAAGTCGCACCGCCATCCTGGCGGCCAGAAAGCACGAGCCCCGCTAGTGCGGGGCTCGTTGGGCATTACGGGTTGCGGACCTTGTCCATCACCGCCAGTTGACGGCTGGCCTGCAGTACCAGACCGTAGCTGAGCTTGTCATAGGTGCGGAACACCATCAGCAAGCCAGAGCGCTCGTCCGGAATTTTCACGTTTTCGCCGGTAACGCGGTCACGTACGGTCTCACCGGTCTTGAACACCGCCAGCACGTTGCCGATTTCCAGGCCATCGCGCAGCCCCTTGTTCAGGGTGACAACGTCGAACTGGCCGATCTGGCTGACGCCGCGCGGCACATCGAGGATCAAGCCGTCGATGTCGGTTATCGGTTCGCTGGGCATGAAGGTGGAGTTGATCGCACGCTCCTCGGTGGGGAACAGGCGATCTCCCAGGCGTACTTCCTGAGTCGAGCGCTTCAGCAGCAGGGTACCGACATCACCTTCTTCGGCCACGATCTCGCCAGAACCGACATCATCGGCGTTGATACCGAGGAATTCCTGAGTCTCAGGGTCCACGTAGGTCTTGCCCTGACGGAAGATGCCGTAGATCGGGTTCTGTTCGTCGAACTCGCCACGGGCGTAGACACGATCGCCAGCGCCGCTGACCACGCGCTCGGCGTTGCCGGCGACGACGTAAGGCTTGCCGTTGAATTCTTCCGGCGTGTCGACGATACGGTTGCTCAGCAGGAAGCTGTTGATCGCCTCCAGCGGGATAGTCGGGATCGCTTCGGCCATTGGCGTGCTGCGCACCTGCGGCGACAGCTTGATGGTACCGCGCGACTCACCGCGGTTGAGCATCAGGCGCGGCTGACCGTCAACGTAGACCAGATTGAGGGTATCGCCGGGATAGATCAGGTGCGGGTTGGCGACCTGTGGGTTGGCGTGCCAGATCTCCGGCCATTTCCACGGCTGGCGCAGGAACTTGCCGGAAATGTCCCAGAGGGTATCGCCCTTGACCACTGTGTAGCGGTCCGGGTGACCGTCCTTGAGTTGCACTTCGGCCTGAGCCAAGCTGGTCAGGGCCAGTCCGCCAGCTGCAAAGAGCAGGGCGAGTAGTGATTTCCTCATACGGTGAATCCCTTTATTATGTGCCTTCACGTGAAGCGCCCTAGCGCCGCGTGCCAAACCCGCTGAATACGCGGCGTGAAGCCGTTTTTCAATGCTGTTCATCATCTTAGCAGCGGATTTTGACTTTATTCCACAAGTGCATCACAAACGCATATGGCGATCCTGAATATCCTTGAATTTCCTGATCCACGCCTGCGTACCATCGCCAAACCGGTGGACGTCGTGGATGACTCCATCCGTCAACTGGTCGACGACATGTTCGAGACCATGTATGACGCACCCGGTATCGGCCTGGCGGCGACGCAGGTCAACGTGCACAAGCGCGTGGTGGTCATGGACCTGTCCGAGGACAAGTCCGAACCGCGGGTGTTCATCAACCCCGAGTTCGAGTCGCTGACCGACGAGATGGACCAGTACCAGGAAGGCTGTCTGTCGGTGCCCGGCTTCTACGAAAACGTCGATCGCCCGCAGAAGGTCAAGATCAAGGCACTGGATCGCGATGGCCAGCCCTACGAGCTGATCGCCGAAGGCCTGCTGGCCGTGTGTATCCAGCATGAGTGCGATCACCTCAACGGCAAGCTGTTCGTCGATTACCTGTCCAACCTCAAGCGCGACCGCATCAAGAAGAAGCTGGAAAAACAGCATCGCCAGCGCGCCTGACGCCCCATCTTGAAGGCTTGCTACGGCAAGCCTTTTCTTTTAGCGAGCCTCCATGCCTGACTCATTGCGTATCGCCTTTGCCGGCACCCCGGAATTCGCCGCCGAACATCTCAAGGCCCTGCTGGCCAGCCCGCACCAGATCATTGCGGTCTACACCCAGCCGGATCGCCCGGCCGGCCGTGGTCAGAAGCTGATGCCGAGCCCGGTCAAGCAGCTTGCTCTGGAGCACGGTATTGCCGTCTACCAACCGGCCAGCCTGCGCAATGAAGAGGCCCAGGCCGAACTGGCGGCGCTCAAGCCGGACCTGATGGTGGTGGTCGCCTACGGCCTGATCCTGCCGCAGGTGGTGCTCGACACACCGCGCCTGGGCTGCATCAACAGCCACGCCTCATTGCTGCCACGCTGGCGCGGCGCGGCGCCGATCCAGCGCGCCGTGCAGGCCGGCGATGCCGAGAGTGGCGTCACCGTGATGCAAATGGAAGCGGGCCTGGACACCGGACCGATGCTGCTCAAGGTGAGCACGCCGATCAGCACCAGCGACACGGGTGGCTCGCTGCATGACCGTCTCGCCCAGCTTGGTCCGCAGGCGGTGCTGCAGGCCATCGACGGCCTGGCTGCCGGCACGCTGAAGGGTGAAGTGCAGGACGATGCCCTGGCCAACTACGCGCACAAGCTGAATAAAGAAGAAGCGTTTCTGGACTTCAGCCGCCCGGCCGTGGAATTGGAGCGCCTGGTGCGCGCTTTCCATCCCTGGCCGATCTGCCACACCACGCTGAGCGGCGATGCGCTGAAAGTGCATGCCGCTGAGATTGGAGAAGGCAAGGGCGCGCCGGGCAGCATTCTCGCCGCTGACAAGAGCGGTCTGACCGTGGCCTGCGGCGAAGGCGCGCTGCGCCTGACCCGTCTGCAGTTGCCCGGCGGCAAGCCGCTGGCCTTCAGTGATCTGTATAACAGCCGCCGCGAGCAGTTCGCCCCCGGCCTGGTACTCGGTCAATGAACCCACGCCTGGCCGCCGCCCGCGCCCTGACCGCCGTGCTGTCCGGCAAGGCTTCGCTGGGCAGCAGCCTGCCGCCACAGCTGGACAAGGTCGAGCACCACGACCGCGCCCTGGCGCAGGATCTGGCCTTCGGCGCCGCACGCTGGCAACCACGTCTGCAACTGCTGGCCGAGAAGCTGCTGGAAAAACCCTTCAAGGCTGCCGACAAGGACGTGGAAGCGTTGCTGCTGATCGGCCTCTACCAACTGCTGCACAGCCGCATCCCCGAGCACGCCGCCATCGGCGAAACGGTCGGTTGCGCTGGAGCGCTAAAGAAGCCCTGGGCCAAGGGCCTGCTCAACGCCGTGCTGCGCCGCGCTCAGCGCGAGCATGAAGCGATTTTCGCCGAACTCGATCGCGATCCGGTGCTGCACAGCGCGCACCCACGTTGGCTGCAGAAGGCGCTCAAGGCGCATTGGCCGCAGCACTGGCAGGCCATCTGCGCCGCCAACAACGCGCATCCGCCGCTGATCCTGCGCGTCAATCGCCGCCACGGCAGCCGCGACGCCTACCTCAACGAGCTGCGCGAGGCTGGCATCGAAGCCGAGCCCTGCACCTTCAGTCGCGACGGCGTGCGTCTGTTGCAGCCCTGCGACGTGACCACCTTGCCCGGCTTCAAGGAAGGCCGCGTCAGCGTCCAGGACGAAGCCGCGCAACTGGCCGCCGACCTGCTCGAGCTGGCGCCTGGCCAACGTGTGCTGGACGCCTGCGCCGCGCCGGGCGGCAAGACCTGTCACCTGCTGGAAGTCGAGCCGGGCCTGGGCGAAGTGGTCGCCGTGGACCTGGAAGCCAAGCGCCTGGCGCGCGTGCGCGAAAACCTCGAGCGTCTGCATCTGGAAGCCACGTTGATCGCCGCCGACGGCCGCGATACCGGCGCCTGGTGGGACGGCCAGCCGTTCCAGCGCATCCTGCTCGATGCGCCCTGTTCAGCCACCGGCGTGATCCGCCGCCACCCGGATATCAAACTGACCCGCAAGCCCGAGGACATTCCCGCCCTGGCGCAGTTGCAGGGCGAACTGCTCGATGCCCTGTGGCCGACTCTCGCGCCTGGCGGCATCCTGCTCTACGCCACCTGTTCGGTGCTGCCGACGGAAAACAGCGAGACCATCGCCGCCTTCCTCGCCCGCACCCCCGATGCACAGGAAGTCGCCATCGCTGGCGAGTTCGGCCTGCAGCCAGCCCACGGTCGCCAGTTGCTGCCACAGCTGGACGGCCACGACGGCTTCTACTATGCCAAGCTGATAAAGACCGCTGTGACCAGCCACAGCTAACGGAGCGATCAGTGAAAATCATCATTCTCGGCGCCGGCCAGGTGGGCGGCACCCTGGCGGAACACCTCGCCAGCGAGGCCAACGACATCACCGTGGTCGACACCGATGGCGACCGCCTGCGCGACCTCGGCGATCGCCTGGACATCCGCACCGTGCAGGGTAAGGGCTCCTTCCCCACCGTACTGCGCCAGGCTGGCGCCGATGATGCCGACATGCTGGTGGCGGTGACCAACAGCGACGAAGTCAACATGATGGCCTGTCAGGTGGCCTACACCCTGTTCCACACGCCGACCAAGATCGCCCGGGTGCGCGAGGCGGCCTACCTGACCCGCGAGGCGCTGTTCGACAACGAAGCGATTCCGGTCGATGTGCTGATCAGCCCCGAGCAGGTGGTGACCAACTACATCAAGCGCCTGATCGAATACCCCGGCGCCCTGCAGGTGATCGACTTCGCCGAAGGCAAGGCGCAGCTGGTGGCGGTCAAGGCCTACTACGGCGGCCCGCTGGTGGGCCAGCAACTGCGCCAGTTGCGCCAGCACATGCCCAACGTCGACACCCGTGTCGCGGCGATCTTCCGCCGCAACCGGCCGATCATGCCCAAGGGCGACACCGTGATCGAGGCCGATGACGAGGTGTTCTTCATCGCCGCCAAGGCCCACATTCGCGCAGTGATGAGCGAGATGCGCAGACTTGAGGACAGCTACAAGCGCGTGGTGATCGCCGGTGGCGGCAATATCGGCGAGCGTCTGGCCGAGGCCATCGAAAGTCGCTACCAGGTGAAGATCATCGAGATGAACCCAGCGCGCTGCCGCTACCTGTCGGAGAACCTCGACAGCACCATCGTGCTGCAGGGCAGCGCCTCGGATCGCGACCTGCTGGTGGAAGAGAACATCAACGATGCCGACATCTTCCTCGCCCTGACCAACGACGACGAGGCCAACATCATGTCCTCGCTGCTGGCCAAGCGCCTGGGTGCGCGCAAGGTGATGACCATCATCAACAACCCGGCCTATGTCGACCTGGTGCAGGGCGGCGAGATCGACATCGCCATCAGCCCGCAGCTGGCCACCATCGGCACCCTGCTGACCCACGTGCGCCGCGGCGATATCGAAAGCGTGCATAGCCTGCGCCGCGGCGCAGCCGAGGCGCTGGAAGTGATCGCCCATGGCGATGCCAAATCGAGCAAGGTGATCGGCCGTGCCATCGAAGACATCGCCCTGCCACCGAGCACCACCATCGGCGCCATCATCCGCGACGAACAGGTGCTGATCGCCCATGACGACACGGTGATCGAGTCCGGTGACCACGTGATCCTGTTCCTGGTCGACAAGAAGTACATCCGCGACGTCGAGCGTCTGTTCCAAGCGGGTCTGACGTTCTTCTGAAGCTAGAGAAGACAAATCTCGTAGGAGCGAGCTCTGCTCGCGAAGCTTTTCGAGCGCCTGAGATTCGCGAGCAGAGCTCGCTCCTACAATCGACACCAGCGAGGCCGGCGAAGGAGACTCCCTGTGAGCACTGAGGCACTGGAAAAGATGCTGGCCAAGGGCATGGACAACGCCCTGCTGCGCTTCGGCCTGGGCAAGGCCCACCTGGATGGTGGTAACGCCGCCCAGGCTGCCGAGCACCTGCAACGTTGCGTCGAATTCGACCCCGGCTATTCCGCTGCCTGGAAACTGCTGGGCAAGGCACTGCAAGCCGAAGGCAACACCGAGGCAGCACGCCAGGCCTGGCAGCAGGGCCTCAAAGCCGCCCAGGCCAAGGGTGACAAGCAGGCCGAGAAGGAAATGAGCGTGTTTCTGCGCAAGCTGGACAAGCCAGAGAGCAATCGCGGCTAAAGCCCCTCCCACAAGCTCAGTACTACCCCGCTGATCGAAAAGCCCGCCGCGGACTGTGGGAGGCACTTCAGCGGCGAGCTTCTGGGCATTCCTGGAGGTCGCCGATCCGGGATCAGGGCTCGAGCCGTCGCGGCTGAAGCCCCTCCCACAGGACGGCAACCTACTGCTCTAGCGAGCTCAAAGCACCTCGCTGGCCACCGCATCCACCGCCGCCTTGGCAATCCCCACTATCTCGTCCGCCTCAGCCTTGGTCAGCACCAGCGGCGGGGCGAAGCCGAGGATGTCGCCGTGCGGCATGGCGCGGGCGATCATGCCGCGCTCCAGGCAGGCAGCGGAAACCCGCGGGCCGACCTTGAGCGCCGGGTCGAATGGCGTGCGCGCCTCCTTGTCGGCCATGAACTCCAACGCGGCGAGCATGCCGACGCCGCGTACCTCGCCCACCAGCGGGTGGCCTTCGAAGGTCTGGCGCAGTTGCTGGTTGAGGTAGGCGCCGACGTCGGAGGCGTTGGTAGAGATATTTTCCTTTTCGAGAATATCCAGGTTGGCCAGTGCGGCGGCAGCGCAGATCGGGTGACCGGAGTAGGTCCAACCATGGCCCATGGCTCCGTCACGGCTGGAGGCCTCATCGATCACGCTCCACACCTTATCGCCGACGATCACCGCTGAAAGCGGCGCGTAGGCGCTGGTCAGGCCCTTGGCGGTGGTGATCAAGTCCGGCTGCATGCCGAACATCTGGCTGCCCATCGGCGTGCCCAGACGACCGAAGGCGCAGACCACTTCGTCGGCAATCAGCAGGATGTCGTACTTGGCCAGCACCGCCTGGATCGCCTCCCAGTAACCGGTGGGCGGGACGATGATGCCGCCGGTGCCCATCACCGGCTCGCCGATAAAGGCGGCCACGGTCTCCGGCCCCTCGGCCAGGATCAGACGCTCCAGATCCTCGGCGCAGTGGCGCACGAAAGCCGCTTCGTCCATGCCGGCCGGCGCCTTGTAGAAGTGCGGACAGGCGGCGTGCTTGATGTCCGCGTGGGGCAGGTCGAAGTGCTGGTGGAAGCTGGCCAGGCCGGTGAGGCTGCCGGTCATGATGCCCGAGCCGTGGTAGCCGCGCTGGCGGGAGATGATCTTCTTCTTCGCCGGACGGCCGAGCACGTTGTTGTAGTAACGCACCAGCTTGATCTGGGTCTCGTTGGCGTCGGAGCCGGACAGACCGTAATAGACCTTCTTCATGCCCTTGGGCGCCCAGTCGATGATGCGCGCCGACAGCTCGATGATCGCCTCGGTCGAGTGGCCCACGTAGGTGTGGTAGTAGGCCAGCTCCTTGGCCTGCTTGTAGATCGCCTCGGCCACCTCGGTGCGACCGTAACCGATGTTCACGCAGTACAGCCCGGCGAAGGCGTCGAGCAGCTCGCGGCCTTCATGGTCACGAATACGGATACCCGAGGCGCCGGTGATGATACGGCCCTTGAGCGCGCCGCTGGCGTGATCGTGGGCGTGGGTGGACGGGTGCATGAAGTGGGCACGGTCCTGCTCGAACAGGCTCTGGTAGTCGGTCATGGCGATCTCCATCTAATTCGCTGAGGTAGCGTTAAAGGTAATTCACACGCTCGTGGGAGGGGCTTTAGCCGCGATGCTTGCAGCGCCTGTAAGGTCAGTCGCGGCTAAAGCCCCTCCCACCCGCACTCTGGATCATCAGGAGTAGCGCTGACCCTGATGATGAATGCAGAAGTACTTGGTTTCGACAAAGGGCTCGAAGCCTTTCGTGCCGCCCTCACGGCCAAGGCCTGAGGCTTTCATGCCACCGAAGGGAATCGGGTGGCCGGTGAACTTGGTGCCGTTGACCGCCACCATGGCGTGGTCGAGACGGCGGATCAGCGGGTGGACGACGTCCACGCGGTTGGAACAAATGTAGGCGGCCAGACCATATTCGGTGTCGTTGGCCATGGCCACGGCCTCGTCCAGGGTGTCGAAAGCGCGCACGCCAGCGATGGGGGCGAAGTTCTCCTCGCGGTAGATGCGCATGGCGTCGGTGACGTCGGCCAGCAGCGTCGGCTGCCAGAACCAGCCGCCCAGCGCATGGGGCTCGCCGCCGACGAGCAGGCGCGCGCCCTGTTCGATGGCATCGGCGACCCGTGCAGCAGTCGCGTCCAGCGCAGCCTGGTGCATCAGCGGGCCGATCTGATTGCGCTCGTCATGGCCAGGGCCAACGCGCAGGCCACGCACGGCCTTGGCGAAGCGCTGTAGAAATTCTTCATAAACGGGGCGCTCGACCAGAATGCGGTTGGCGGCGCAGCAGTCCTGGCCGGAGGTCTGGAATTTGGCATCCAGTGCCACCTGCACGGCGTGATCGAGATCGGCATCGGCGCAAACGATCAGCGGTGCGTTGCCGCCCAGCTCCAGCGCCACCTTCTTCACATCCTCAGCGGCCGCCTGCAGCACCAGCTTGCCGACGCGGGTCGAGCCGGTGAAGCTCACCGAACGCACCCGCGTGTCCTTGACCAGGGTTTCCATAGCCATCTGCGGTTCGCCCAGCACCACGTTGAACACGCCGGCGGGCAGCCCGGCTTCCTCGGCCAATTGGGCCAGGGCAAAGGCGGAATAGGGCGTCTCGTGCGCCGGTTTGACCACCACGGTGCAGCCGGCGGCCAGGGCAGCGGCGGCCTTGCGGGTGATCATCGCACTGGGGAAATTCCAGGGTGTGAGCAGCGCGCAAACGCCGACCGGCTCCTTCAGCGTACCGAGCTGGGCACTGGGAATATGGCTGGGAATGGTCTGGCCGTAGAGCCGGCGCGCCTCTTCGGCGAACCAGGGAATGAAGCTGGCGGCGTAGCGGATCTCGCCACGGGCTTCGGCCAACGGCTTGCCCTGTTCCTGGCTGAGGATGCGCGCCAGGTCTTCCTGATGCTGCAGGATCAGCTCGGCCCAGCGCCGCAGCAACGCCGCGCGGGTTTCCAGGCTCTGCTCGCGCCAGTCGGCGAAGGCGCGCTGGGCGGCGTCCACCGCGGCGATGATCTGCGTCTGGCCAAGCATCGGCACATGGCCGATCACGCTCTGGTCGGCCGGGTTGTGCACGGCGATGCTGGCGCCGTCGTCACTGTGCAGCCAGTGACCGTCGACGTAGCACAGCGATTTGAACAGCAGGGGATGGTCGAGGGGCATGGCAATGTCTCCGGGCCGATGGGCATGGGAGACATGCTAGGGAAGGGTGGCTTGGCGTTTTTTCCAAGCGCCCCCGGCGTCACCTCAGTTTTTTCTGAAGGTGGCGGGGCAATAGGAGAATTCTCGTGTGGCGTAGCCAGGATGAAATCCGGGGCAGGGCACAGAACATTCCCGGATTGCATCCGGGCTACGGATTCAGCTCAGGCTGTGGCGGTACGCTGCGGCAACGCCCGCACGATGGCACTGAGCAGCATGCCGTACAGCGGCACGAAGAGGATCAGGCTGATGGCCAGCTTGATCACGTAGTCCACCGTGGCGATCTCCACCCAGTTGGCCGCCATGAACGGATCGTCGCTGCGCCAGAAGGCCACCGAGAAGAACAGGAAGGTATCGAGCAGGTTGCCGAGGATGGTCGAGGCCGTTGGCGCGACCCACCACTGGCGCATCTGGCGCAAACGGTCGAACACCTGGATATCGAGCAACTGGCCGAAGGCGTAGGCCAGGAAGCTGGCCACGGCGATACGGAAGACGAACAGGTTGAATTCGCCCAGCGCCATCAGGCCGCCGAAGGCGCCTTCGTGGAACAGCACCGACACCACGTAGGAGGCGAGCAGCGCCGGCAGCATCACCCGGGCGATCACCACCCGTGCGGCATGCTTGCCGATCAGGCGCACGGTGAGGTCGGTGGCCAGGAAGATGAACGGAAAGCTGAACGCACCCCAGGTGGTATGCCAGCCGAACAGGGTGATCGGCAGCTGCACTAGGTAGTTGCTGGCGATGATGATGAGGATATGGAAGGCAATCAGGCCGGCCAGCACGGGCCGACTGACCGACGCAGGAATCAGGGTCATATCGATGTCCTTTTTCATGAAGTGGGGTGAGGGAACCCACTGCCGCAGCCGGCATGGCCGCGAGCGGCGCGCATTCTAGCGCGTTGTTGACCCGTGGGATAGGTTTTCCCACGGGAGGCCAGGCCGCTCGGATGAAAGGTCGCGCCGTCGCTGACTCAGGCCTCCGGCACCACCCGCTTGGCCAACTGGAAATGCCGCTGCCAGTACGAATTGTTGAGGCGGTCGATGCGCACCTTGGTGCCGCGCCGCGGCGCATGGACGAAGCGGCCCTCACCGATGTAGATGGCCACGTGATCCACCGAGCGGCTGCGAATGCGGAAGAACAGCAGATCACCCGGCTGCAGGTCGCTGCGCTTCACCGACGGCGCATCCACGCGTGACAGTGCGCGCGAGGTGCGCGGCAGGTCGAGGTCGTCCTGAGTCTTGAAGGCATATTGCACCAGGCCGCTGCAATCGAAGCCGTGGCGCAGGCTGGTACCACCCCAGCGGTAAGGCGTGCCCAGTGCACCGAGGGCGCGGTCGATCACTTCGCTGGCCGGTTTGGGCGCGGCCGCTGGCGCAGTGGCTGGAATGGTGTGAATGCGAAAGGTGGCGGAGGCTTGGGTACAAATTCCCAGTAAAAGAGCGCCTCCCAGGCAAAGTGACATGAAGAACTTATTCAAACCCAGTGACCCTGGTGATTGGCCTTTGCGCGGAAGCCCTTCCGAATCAAGGCATTGCATCGGAAACGGACCTCCTGCCCGTCCCGGAGACGGACTGCCTGGAAAAGTCTTTGGTTCATTTTCAAGCGAGACGAGTCGACGAACGGTTTGCCGCTGAAGCCTTCGTATTCCCGACCAATCGCGTCCAATTGCACCCCTCCGTCTGAGCCGCCCCTACAGGCCGTTAAGGCCACGGAGCGACCCATACCGACGGCGTGAGTAGCCACGGCGATGGCCTGACGGCGGTGAAGACGAAGAGCTGCTGCTCTCGGTCGAGCCACTGACTGTAGAGTGGGTTAGCGACGCTGAACGTGAATCGAAGATGCCCACTATCGCGGCGCGTAACCACAGGCGATGAAACGTAGCGCTCCGATGGTGGGTTACGCCGCAGCCAATGGGGTGAAACGCTCGGTCACCTCGGCAGGCGGCTAACCCACCAGATGCCCGACATCTCATGGCGGCGTACCTTAGTCGTCCAGTTCTGCGGGCGCACCTGCCGTGTCCGCCTTGATGGTCTTGGTGACGATGTAAGTGAAGTAGCGCTCGATGCCGAGGTCTTCCAGCAGCAGTTGGTCGATGAAGCGCTGGTAGTGGTCGATGTCGCGGGCGCGGATCATCGCGATGTAATCGACGCCGCCACCGGTGGCGTAGCAGAAGCCCACCTCCGGCGCCTCGCTCAGGCGCTGCTCGAAGCGGCGCATGTCCTGCGCGGTGTGGCGGGCCAGGGTGATTTCCACCAGCACCTGTTGGCTGCGAAACAGCGCTGCCCAGTCGATCTGCGCGCGGTAGCCCTTGATCAGCCCGGCGCTTTCCAGCTTGCGCACCCGTTCCCAGGCAGGCGTCACCGACAGGTTGATCGCCTCGGCCAGGGCCGACTTGGTGATCCGCCCGTCGCCTTCGAGGATGCGCAGGATCTTCAGGTCATAGCGGTCGAGCTTGTGCATCGGCAGTACGCCTATCTTGGGAACGATGCGAGGCCTGTAGGAGCGAGCTTGCTCGCGAAGTTTTTGCCTTACCGGCGTTCATGAGCATGGCCAGGCGCTCTCACAGCGGCTGCAGGTTGGGTTTCTCAACTCACCACCTCGGCGATGACCGCGAGGGTATCACCACTTTTCACCAGCCCGGGAAAATGCCGGGCAGCGAGCAGGCCGCTGCGTTTGGCGCGGTATTCACGGGCCGGCTCGCCGGTACGACGGGCGCTGTGTACGCGGGCGATCACCTCGCCCTTTTCCACCGTATCGCCGAGGTCGCGGCACATCTCCAGCAGGCCATCGTCTTCACTGGCGACGAAGCAGTCGCTGTCGGGCATATCCAGCATCACCGATTCACCGGCTTCGATTTCACCCTGCAGCAAGCCGAAGTGGATCAGCAGGTTGCGCACCCCGCGCTCGGCGATGGCCAGGCTTTTCGCCGTGCTGCTACCGCCGCCACCCAGTTCGGTGGTGACGAACACCTTGCCCAGCTCCTCGGCGGCGGTGTCGTACATGCCCACTGCATCGAGTTCCAGCATGCGCATGCAGTAGGGCGCGGCGAAGGCGCGCATGCCGGCGGCGCAGGCAGCGTCCTGGGCCGCATCCGGCAACATGTGGCAGGCGGCGAACGGCAGGAAGTCCAGGGTCTTGCCGCCGGAGTGGATGTCGAGCACCACGTCGGCCAGCGGCAGCAGCGTGCGCTGGAAGTAATCGGCGATCTTCTGCGTCACCGTGCCGTCCGGCTTGCCGGGGAAGCTGCGGTTGAGATTGCCCTTGTCGATTGGCGAGGTGCGGGTGCCAGCCTGCACCGCCGGGGCGTTCATGAACGGCACGATGATCACCCGACCGCTGACGTCCTCGGCGCGCAGGCGCTGGGCCAGTTTGCTCAACGCCAACGGGCCTTCGTATTCGTCGCCGTGGTTGCCGCCGGTAAGCAGCGCGGTGGGGCCGCTGCCGTTCTTCACCACGGTCACCGGGATCATCACCGCGCCCCAGGCCGAGTCGTCGCGGGAATAGGGCAGCTTAAGGAAGCCGTGTTGTACGCCGTCACGGTCGAAATCGACCGTGGGGCTGATGGGGTTATCGCGCAGTTGGGTCATGGTCGGGCCTTCAAGATGGAGCTCATTGTGGGAGGGGCTTTAGCCGCGACTGGAAAACTTCGCGGCTAAAGCGGATCACCGCCCGGCCGCTCCTACAGGTGGAGCGGCAGCCACAGGGTCAGTCCTTCACGAACAGTTTGCGCGGCACATCGCAGAAGGTTTCCACGCCGCTGTCGGTGATCAGGATCGATTCGGTGATTTCCAGGCCCCAGTCGTCCAGCCACAGGCCTGGCATGAAGTGGAAGGTCATCCCCGGCTGCAGCACGCTCTCGTCGCTCGGGCGCAGGCTCATGGTGCGCTCGCCCCAGTCCGGCGGATAACTGATACCGATGGGGTAGCCGCAGCGGCTGTCCTTGTGAATGCCGAACTTCTCCAGCACCTTGAAGAAGGCGCGGGCGATGTCGCCGGTGGTGTTGCCCGGCTTGGCGGCCTCCAGGCCGGCGGCGATGCCTTCGACCACGGCCTTCTCGCCGTCGAGGAAATGCTGCGGCGGCTTGCCCAGGTAGATGGTGCGCGACAGCGGGCAGTGGTAGCGCTTGTAGCAGCCGGCGATCTCGAAGAAGGTGCCGGCGCCGCTGATCATCGGCGAGTCGTCCCAGGTCAGGTGCGGCGCGCTGGCATCGGCGCCGGTTGGCAGCAGCGGGACGATGGCTGGATAGTCGCCGCCATGGCCGTCTGCACCGAGAATGCCGGTGCGGTAGATCTCGGCCACCAGCTCGTTCTTGCGCAGGCCCGGCTCGATCTTGTCGAAGATCGCCGCGTGCATCTTCTCGACGATCTTCGCCGCGATGCGCATGTAGCCGATCTCGGTGGGCGACTTGATCGCCCGCTGCCAGTTGACCAGCGCAGTCGAATCAACGAAGCGCGCGTTGGGCAGATTGCGCTGCAGCGAGCCATAGGCGGCAGCGCTGAAGTAGTAGTTGTCCAGCTCGACGCCAATGGTGAGCTTGTCCCAGCCACGCACGGCGATGACCTCCTTGGACAGGTAGTCCATCGGGTGGCGCTCGGTGGACTGCACGTAGTGATCGGGGTAGCCGACGATATTGCTCTGCTGCAGGAACACCGTGCGCTTGGCGCCGTTGGCGTCCTGGCCGCGGCCGTACCAGACCGGCTCGCCATCGAGCGCCAGCAGCACGCACTGATGCACGTAGAACGACCAGCCGTCATAGCCGGTGAGCCAGGCCATGTTGGACGGATCGGTGACGATCAGCAGCTCGATGCCCCTGGCCTGCATGGCGCTGCGCGTCTTGGCCAAACGCTGGGCATATTCCTCCCGGCTGAAGGGGAGGTTGACGACGATTTCGGACATTGCGGTTGCCCTCATGATGGAACGGTTATTCAGGCGCGGCGTGCCGCGCCCGCAGGTTTCATGAATCGAAACTGAGGCCTTTGCCGGCCGCGACAGCGCGCTGGTAGGCGAGGCTGGCGATGGCGGTGTCCTGGGCCCCGGTGCCGGTGAGGTCGCACAGGGTGATCTGCTCGGGCGCGATGCGACCGGGACGCTGCCCGGCGATGACCTGGCCGAGCTCGGCGAAGTCATCCTCGGCATGCACCAGGCCGGCGGCGATGGCGTGGTGCAGCTCGCCCAGCACACGGGTCTGGCTCAGGCGGTCGGCGACGTAGGCATCGACCCGCGCCAGCACGGCCGGGGCGATCTCGTTCTTGTGCTCGGCATCCGAGCCCATGGCGGTGATATGCAGGCCCGGACGCAGATGCTGCGGCTCGATCAGTGGCTCGCGACTCGGCGTGGTGGTGATGGCGATATCGGCGCCATCCAGCGCGGCATCGATACTGTCCACCGCACGCGCATCGTCCAGCTCGGCGGCCATGGCCTGGGCCTTGGCGGGATCACGGGCCCAGATACGTACCTCACGCACCTCCCGCACCAGGCGCAGGGCTTGCAACTGCAGGCGCGCCTGCTCGCCGGCACCGAGGATGGCGACCACCTTGGCATCTTCACGCGCCAGCCATTTGGCGGCGATGGCGCCAGCGGCGGCAGTGCGCACGGCGGTGAGGTAGCCGTTGTCCAGCAGCAGCGCATCGGCCAGGCCGGTCTGCGCCGAGAACAGCATCATCAGGCCGTTGAGGCTGGGCAGGCCGAGCTTTGGGTTGTCGAAGAAACCGGGACTGACCTTGATCGCGAAGTGCGCCACACCGGGCAGGTAGGCGGTCTTCACGTCCACCTCGCCGTTATGCTCAGGCACGTCCAGGCGCAGGATCGGCGGCATCGCCACAGCGGCCGTGGCAAGCAGGCGAAAGGCGTTTTCCACCACCGCGAGGCTGTCGCTGTCGAGGCCGACGCAGTCGCGCAGGTCGGCCTGGTTGAGAATCAGGGTCTTGGCCATGGAGGCTCCTCAGGCGTCGGCGCCGTTGAGCACCCGCAGGTGCTGGTCGATATCGATGTTGCGACCGCTGATCACCACCACCACCGGGCCACGCGGCTCGATCAGGCCGTCGAGCAGGGCGGCGATGCCCACCGCTGCGGCGCCTTCGATTACCAGTCGCTCCTCGCGGTAGGCATGGCGAATGCCGCGGGCGATGGAAGCTTCGTCGAGCAGGTGCACCTGGTCGCACAGCTCGCGGGTGAGGGCGTAGGTGTAGCGATTGTCCAAGCCGATGCCGCCGCCGAGGGAATCGGCCAGGGTCGGCAGCTCCTCCACCTCGACCGGCTCGCCGGCCTGCAGGCTGGCGTGCATCGCCGCGCCCAGCTGCATGCTGATGCCGTGGGTGCGAATGGCCGGGCTGGCCGCCTTGATCGCCAGCGCCACGCCGGCGAACAGACCGCCGCCTGACAGCGGCACCAGCACCTCGCAGACATCCGGGCACTGCTCAAGAATCTCCAGGCCCAGGCTGCCCTGGCCGGCGATCACATGCGGGTGGTCGAAGGGCGGGATGAAGGCGGCGCCCTGTTCACGGGCGATGCGCAGGGCTTCGAGCTGGGCGTCGTCCTGGCTGCGGCCGCTGATCACCACCTCGGCGCCCAGCTCGCGAATGGCGCGCACCTTGTTCTGCGGCACCAGCTCGGAGAGACAGACGATGGCCTTCACGCCCTGCTGCGAGGCGGCGAAGGCAAGGGCACGGCCATGGTTGCCGGTGGAGGCAGTGACCACGCCGAGGCGCTTCTGCTCGGCACCCAACTGCGCCACCGCATTGCTCGCGCCGCGCAGCTTGAAGCTGCCGGTGGCCTGCTGCGATTCCAGCTTCAGCCACACCGGCACACCGGCCAGGCGACTCAGGCTGGGCGAATGTTCCAGCGGCGTCTGACGCACCAGGCCGGCGATACGCTGGCGGGCCTGAAGCAGGTCATCGAAGGGGATGGAAGACATGGCGCACGTTCCGTGAAGGTGTGCGGCCGAGTGTATGAGCGGGAAATTGAGTGGCTGAATGTACTAGGACGATTTTTTATCTGGGCGTTTGTGCCATGTGGAAATCGGTGCGCACGGCGCACCCTACAGACACGTCGACCGTAGGGTGCGCCGCGCGCATCCGCTTGTAGCCTGGATGAAATCCGGGAAGCATTGGAACAAACCACTCCCGGATTTCATCCGGGCTACAAGAGCCCCTCTCCCCAACCCTCTCCCGCAAGCGGGAGAGGGGGCTAAATCCTTGTACCGTTGGAAGTGTTGTAGGAGCGGCTTCAGCCGCGAAACTCTTCAACAGCGCTAAAAATCATGCACCTTCGGGTACTGCTCGAAGACGTCACGCACGATCTGCACGCCCTGGCGCATCTTCGCTTCGCTGCATTCGGCGCCGACGCACAGGCGCACCGCGCGCGGCCGAGGCATGCCGGGCGGGACGAAGGGATCGGGCAAGGTCAGCGCAACGTTGCGCCGACGCAGCTCGCGCAGCAGGCCATCGGTTTCCCAGCCTTCGGGCACGCGCAACCAGCTGTTGAGCGAATAGGGATGGTTGCCGATCAGGTGCTCGCCCAGTTCCTGCTCCACCAGGGCTTGCCGGTTGGCCAACAATTGCCGCTGCAGCTGCACCAGATCCTCGGCCTCACCTGAATCGATCCAGCGCGTGGCGATTTCACCGAGCAGCGACGGCGCCATCCAGCTGTTGACCCGCAGGATGCTCTCGGTGCGCAGGGCCAGGCGTTTGGGCATCACCAGATAACCTATGCGCAGGCCGGTGAGCACCGATTTGGTCATGCTGGTGCAGTAGAACGACAGCTCCGGCGCGTAATGGCTGAGCGGCCGCGTGGCCTGCTGGCCGGCCAGCAGCGGGCCGTAGACGTCATCTTCGATGATGTACACGCCATAGCGGCGGGCGATCTCGGCGATCTCGCGGCGGCGCTCGTCGGGCATCAGTGCGCTGGTCGGGTTGTTCAGGTTGGGCGTACAGACCAGCGCGGTGATCCGCTCGTTGCCGCACATGTCCTCGAAGTGCTCGGGGTTCAGCCCATAGCGATCCATCTCCAGGCCCTTGAGGGTGAAGCCGAGCACCTGCGAGCTGCCGATGGCACCGTGATCGGTCAGCCCTTCGCAGAGCACCACGTCATCCGGGCCGGCCAGGGTAGCCAAGGCGAGGAAAATACCGTGGGCGGCGCCGCTGGTCAGCAGTACATCCTCGATGCCGACATCCATACCTAGGCGCGCCAGCCAGCGCACCGCGGCCTCGCGCTGGTGCTGCATCCCGGCAATCGGGCGAAAGGCGTGAATCCACGGTTGGTCCGGCTCCTGCGCCAGCTCCAGGCAGGTCTGTCGCCACAGGCGGTCGTGATCAGCCGTATGCAGGATGCGCGCGTTGGAAAAGTCCATCAGCGCCTGCTCGGTTTGATCGAGCATGCTGGTGGCCACACGCTCGCTGGTGCGCCGCGAAACGAAACTGCCACGGCCCACCTCGCAACGCACGCGGCCCTGGCGCTCCAGCTCCTTGTAGGCGTTGGTCACGGTCTGCACGCTGATGCCCAGCGCATCGGAGACCTGACGTTGCGGTGGCAGCCGCTGGCCGTCGATCAGGGTACCCTGTTCAATATCGGCGGCGACTGCCTGGACCAGCAGCTTGTACTTCGATTCGCCCGGGCGAGCGTTAGCCAGGGCCTTCTTCCAGTTGTGCATCGATGGCTCCTCCGGCGACTGCGTTCAAGCATCCCGCGTGAGGCGTTACGATTCAATTGTCCTAGTGCAATGCCGTAGCCAAAAAAGCCTTTGTATGCTCGGGCCAAGGGTGGAAAACAGTGCCTTGGCACCTAAGAAGAATTACCACCTGGCGTGAACAGCGCTCCAACGCTCTTGATTTACCTGCCTCCTAACACAGCACGCCGCCGTTGGCGGACTACAAGAAACAGGAGAACACCAAGATGAGTAGCGTTATCCCCTCCCGCTTCGGCCGCCTCGCGCTGGCCTGCACCCTGCTCACCGGCCTCGCCGCCGGCGCCCAGGCCTCGACCCTGGACAAGGTCAAGGACAGCAGCAGTGTGCGCATCGGCTACGCCAACGAAACCCCCTTCGCCTACACCGCTCTCGATGGCAGCGTTACCGGCGAGTCACCGGAGATCGTCAAGAAGATCTTCGAGCGCATGGGCGTCGAGAAGATCAACCCGGTGCTCACCGAATGGGGTTCGCTGATCCCCGGCCTTCGCGCCAGCCGCTTCGACCTGATCGCCGCCGGCATGTACATCACCCCCGAGCGCTGCAAGCAGGTGCTGTTCACCGACCCGCACTACCAACTGCCCGACACCCTACTGGTGAAAACCGGTAACCCGAAGGGCCTGCACAGCTACGAAGACATCGCCAAGAGCGGGGCCAAGGTGGCGATCATGTCCGGCACGGTGAACCTGGGTTATGCCCGCAGCGCCGGCATCACCGACGACCAGATCCTCCAGGTGCCGGACACCACCGCACAGTTGCAGGCCGTGCGCGCCGGGCGTGCCGATGCCGCCGTCGGCACCCAGCTGACCATGAAGGGCCTGGCCGACAAGGGCGGCGACAGCGTCGAAGCCATCGCCGAATTCAAGGACGATCCGGCCCATACCGGTTACGGCGCCCTGGCCTTCCGCCCGGAAGACAGGGAGCTGCGCGATGCGGTGAATGCCGAGCTGAAGCAGTGGCTGGGCAGCGAAGAGCACCTGGCCACGGTGGGGCCCTTCGGCTTCGACCAGTCCAACATCACCGACAAGACCGCCGCCGAACTCTGCGGCCAGTAATGCACGGGTAACGCCGCGCACCCAGGTGCGTGGTGTATTTCCCTGCATAGAGCGGTAGACATCCATGACCGATCTTCTTCCCCTGCTGCTGCAAGGCGCCTGGGTCACCGTGCAAGTCACCTTCTGGGGCTCGCTGCTGGCCGTCGTCAGCGCGGTGATCGCTGCCCTGGGCAGGCTGTCGCCGATTGGCCCGCTGCGCTGGCTGGCGATCACCTATATCGAGATCTTTCGCGGCACCTCGCTGCTGGTGCAGCTGTTCTGGCTGTATTTCGTGCTGCCGATGCCACCGTTCAACGTCGAGATGAGCGCCTTCACCGTGGCCGTCGTCGGCCTCGGCCTGCATATCGGTGCCTATGGCGCGGAAGTGATGCGCGGCGCGATACGCTCGGTGGCCAAGGGTCAGTACGAGGCCTGTACGGCACTGAACATGCGACCCTCGAAACGCTTCCTGCGCATCATCCTGCCGCAGGCACTGCTGGCAGCGATCCCGCCAGGCACCAACCTGCTGATCGAGTTGCTGAAGAACACCTCGCTGGTATCGCTGATCACCCTGTCTGACCTGGCCTTCCGCGCCCGTCAGCTGGATCAGGCGACCTTCATGACGCTGGAGATCTTCGCCCTGACCCTGCTGCTGTATTTCGTCATGGCCCAGGTGATCAACCTCGGCATGCGCCTGCTGGAAAAACGCCTGAGCCGTGGCCGGATGCGCGGAGGCCTGCAATGAATTTCTTCGACTGGGATTTCGCCCTGAGCATCCTCCCGGATCTGCTCAAGGCCTCGCTCAATACCCTGCTGATCACCTTCGCCGGTTTTGCCATCGCCATCGTCCTCGGCCTGCTGCTGGCCATCGCCCGGCGCAGCAAGCACCTGTGGCTGTCCTGGCCGGTGGCCGGGCTGATCGAGTTCATCCGCAGCACGCCGCTGCTGATCCAGGTGTACTTCCTGTTCTACGTGTTCCCCAACTACGGCCTGAATCTCACCGCATTGCAGGCGGGCATCCTCGGCATCGCCCTGCACTACGCCTGCTACACCGCCGAGGTGTATCGCGCCGGCCTCGACGCGGTGCCGCGCGGCCAGTGGGAGGCGGTGACGGCGCTGAACATGTCGCCGCTGTCGGCTTATCGGCAGATCATCCTGCCGCAGGCGCTGCGGCCGATCCTGCCGGCGCTGGGCAACTACCTGGTGGCCATGCTCAAGGACACCCCGGTGCTGTCGGCCATCACCGTGGTGGAAATCATGCAGCAAGCCAAGAACATCGGCTCGGAGAGCTTCCGCTACCTCGAGCCCATCACCATGGTCGGTCTTTTCTTCCTGCTGCTGAGCCTGGCCCTGGCCTGGTGCGTGCGGCGCGTGGAAGATCGGCTGGAGGTCACTGCCCGATGACTGCTTTTCTCAACTCTACAGACGCCGCAGGGAGTTCCTCCATGCCCCAGCCCATCGTCCGCTTCACCGACGTGACCAAGCGTTACGGCAACCTCACCGTACTCAACAAACTCAACCTGGACGTCGCCCCCGGCGAGAAGGTGGCGATCATCGGCCCCAGCGGCTCGGGCAAGTCGACCTTGCTGCGCGCGCTGATGACCCTGGAGAGCATCGACGAAGGCGTGATTTGCGTCGACGACGAGCCGCTGACCCACATGCCGGCGCGCGATGGTCGCCTGGTGCCGGCCAGCGCCAGCCACCAGCGCAAGGTGCGCGGCAAGATCGGCATGGTGTTCCAGAGCTTCAACCTGTTCCCGCACATGTGCGCGCTGCAAAACGTGATCGAGGCGCCGATGCAGGTGCTCGGCATGGGCAGGAAGGAGGCCACCGAACGCGCCGAGGACCTGCTGGCGATGGTCGGCCTGGGCGAGAAGCTGCGCCATTTCCCCTCGCAGCTCTCCGGCGGTCAGCAGCAGCGCGTGGCCATCGCCCGTGCGCTGGCGATGCGGCCCAAGGTGATGCTGTTCGACGAAGTGACCTCGGCGCTCGACCCGGAACTGTGCGGCGAGGTGCTCAATGTCATCCGCCGTCTAGGCAGCGAGCACAACCTGACCATGCTGATGGTCACCCACCAGATGGGCTTCGCCCGCGAGTTCGCCGACCGTGTGTGCTTCTTTCACCAGGGCTGCATCCATGAGCAGGGCACGCCGGATCAGCTGTTCGGCAACCCGCAACAGGAACGGACGAAGGCGTTTCTCAGCGCGGTGAACGAGGCCCATTGAGACAGGTTCACGCCCTGCTGCGCGCAATCTTGTAGGAGCGGCTTCAGCCGCGATTTTTCGCGGATGAATCCGCTCCTACAGAATCAGGGCAATCCATTGGTATGTGTCAGCGAGACTAACGCGGCTGCCGCGCCTTGATCGCCGCCAGCATCTTCTCCGCCAGCGCGGCGTAATCACCATCGAAGTGGTGTCCGCCCTTGATCATCAGGTGCTCCCCCGGGGCGCCGGCTTCGGTGCAGCCGCTCTCGGCCGTCTCCTCGCTGCCGTAGATGCAATACACCTTGGCTGCCGGCACCTTGCGCAATTCGGGGCCGGTGGCCGCTTCTGCACCATCTTTGCCGAGCCAGCCGCTGACGGCGATCTCGAAGCTGCCGCTGCGGGCGAAGGCCAGCAGCAGCATGGTATCGACCTGCTGCTGATCACTGGCCGGAAGGCGGTTGTAGATCGCCGGCAGCACGTCGGCGCCAAAGGAGTAGCCGGCCAGCACGAAGCGCTGCACATGCCACTTGTCGCGGTAATGCTGCATCAGCCGAGACAGGTCGGCGGCGCTCTGCTCCGGGCTCTTGTGCTGCCAGTAGTAACGCAGGGTGTCGATGCCCACCACCGGATAACCGGCCGCGGCCATGTGTTCGGCCGAGGCACGGTCCAGATCGCGCCAGCCACCATCGCCGGAATAGAACAGGGTCAGAGTTTCGGCCGGCTGCGCCGAAGGATGCTCGATCACTGGCATAGCCGCGCCCTGACCGGCGAGCAGGCGCTGCAACTGATCGGCCAGCAGCGTCGGCAGCGGCGTGCCCAGCGCGCCGATACGCGGCTCACCGTTGGACTGTTCACGCAGGAAGCGGGCGTTGTCGTCACCCGGATTGTCGTTCCACAGGGCGATCCAGTGACCGTGCTCGGCCTTGTTCGGCAATGGCTCGGCGCAATCGGGCTTGGCCAGGTCGAAGCCGACCGACAGCGCCTGGGCCTCATCGCTCTGCTGCGCCGCCAGCCAGCGCCAGGCCGAGGCCGCTGCCGGGCCGATACCGGCCACCAGGGTCGGGGCGCCGCTCAGTTCCTCGCTGGCCAGGCTGATCAGTTGCTGTTGCGCCTTGCAGTCGCCAGGCGAGAAGGGCAATTGCAGCAGGCGCAGATCGCCCACTTCGGCAAAGCGGCGTAGCGTGGTTTCGTCCAGCGCCTGGTCGGCCGGCGCGAGCAGCAGCACACGCTGACGCGCCTCGCCCTGGCTCAGCAGTTGCGCCGAGGTGCCCTGTATCTGCAGCGTCTCGAACTGCGTGGCGCCGCGCATCGACCACCACCAACCCGCCGCCCCTGCAGCCAGGGCAACCACCAACAACACTCCACCCAGCGTCCTTGTCGTCCTGCTCATCTCAACGCCTCACCAGTCCACCCAGGCCGCCAGCGATCAACGTGGCGGTGTCGGCCAATGCCACCCAGGGGTCGAGCCCGGCCGGCACGGCCAGGTAACGCGGCTCCCACTGCGGCAGGAACTTGTCCTTGAAGCGGCGCAGGCCCTGGAAGTTGTAGAAGTTCTCACCACGGTCGAACACCAGCGCACCCAGGCGCAGCGGCAGCGGCGCCCCCTTGCGCGTCTGCAGACCGGCCAGCGGCACCATGCCGAGGCTGAAGCGCGCATAGCCCTCGCTCTGGAACTGCTGGATCAGGCCGAGCATGAGAAATTCCATGGTCGACTTCGGCGCATCCGGCAGCACGCGCATCAGGTCGAGGCTGGCCACAGCGCGCGTCTCGCATTCCAGCAGGTTGGCGAAGGCCACCGCACGACCTTCGAAACGCACCACCACGACGCGAAAATGTGCCAGGTATTCAGGGCTGAAACGGCCGAGGGAAAAACCTTTCTCGCGTACGTTCTTGCCCTGCAGCCAGGCGTCGGAGATCGCCTGCAGCTCTGCCATCGGCACCTGGCCGGGGGCGTGGAACTCCAGGCTCAGGCCGTCTCGCTGACCACGGTTCCAGGTGTAACGCAGGGCTTTCATCTCCTTGCCGTTGCTGGCCAGGTCGAAGGTTTTCAGATCCACAAGCGCCTCTTCACCGAGCTTCAGCGCAGTCAGGCCGATATCGATATAGCCGGGCAGGTTCTCCGCACGCACCTGATAGAACACCGGTCGCGCATGATGGCGGTCACACAGGTCACGGAACTGCCAGATCAGCTCGGCACGCGCCGCCGCCGGGCCGATGGGATCGAACAGTGCCACCAGGCTGCGGCCGCGCAGCGCATACATCAGAAACGCTTCGCCATCAGGGTGGAACAGCAACGCCTTGTCGCCACTCAGGGCCAAGCTGCCCTCCGGCTGGCGCGAGGCCTGGACGATGGCGCGAACGCGCAGCAGCGCCGCTTCGTCCGGCAGGCTGATACTTGGCGGCGTGGCGCGCAGCAGCCAGGTCAGGCCCACGGCCAGCAGCACCAGGGCGCTGCCCAGTGCGGCCCGCAGGCCACGTGGGGCGTTGGCATCCAACTCGAACTGCCACCACAGCTGATGGCTGTAGGCGACATCCTGATAGACGAACAGCAGCAGCCACACCGAGGCGGCGATCACTCCAGCCGTGGCCGCCAGCGCCAGGCCGGATGCCGGCACGTCCATCAGCCGGCTGCGCCGGTAGAACTCGCGGCGAAACAGCGCCAGCAAGCCGGCGATGGCCGCCAGGGCCAGGGCCTCCGGCCAGTCGAAGCCCTTGAGCAGTGACAACACCACACCCAGGCAGAGCAGCACCAGGGTCAGTGCCCAGGCCGCCGACAGGCGCCGGCGCAGCCCTTGCGCCAGCAGTAGGCAAAGCGTGCCGACCAGGCTGGCCGCCAGGTGCGAGGCCGCCACCAGTTGCGGCGGCATGAGGAAACCCAGCGCCTCCAGGCGTTCGTCCATGGTCGGCGTCACCCCGGAGAACAACAGCACCGTACCGGCGCAGAACACCAGCAGCGCCAGCAGCGGCACCGCCATGCCACTGGCCATGCGCGCCACTTGCCGCGGGAACCACAGGCGACGCGCCTCAGCAGCCAGCAGCAGGAGCCCAGCCGCCACCAGCGGCAAAATCACATAGAGCAGGCGATAGAGAAGCATGGCCGCGACCAGCCCGGCCGGGTCGATACGCGAGGAAAAGGCCGCCAGCAGCACCGCCTCGAATACCCCGACACCGCCCGGCACATGGCTCAGCACACCGGCCGCCAGCGCCAGCATGTAGACCAGCACGAAGGAGGAGAAAGGCGGAGCCTCGGGCAACAACAGGTAAAGCACGCTGGCGGCAATCAGCACATCCAGGCTGCTGATCAGCAGCTGCGTCAGGCTCATGCGTAGGCCCGGCAGACGCAGACTGAAACGTCCCAGATCCACCTGCCAGCAGCCGGGCGCGGGGCGCTCGGCCAGGCGTTTGCGGCTGACCAGCAGCACCAAGGCCGTGGCGGCGACCAGCACGGCGACGGCCAACGCCACCAGCACCGGCTCGGACAGGTGCAGCGCGGCCGAGGCATCCTCGAGATCGAACAGCGCTGCCACTGCTGCGAGGATCGGCAGACTGACGCCAAGCGACAGGCTGGCGAACAGGCTCATGCGCGCCACATCACCCGCGCCAAGGCCGTTGCGCCCATACAGACGGTAACGCACCGAGCCGCCGGACAGCGCCGACAGGCCCACGGCATTGCCGATGGCGAAGGCGCAGAAGCCGCCCAGCGCCAGGGTCGGCGCCGGCAGTTGTACATTGGCGTAGCGGCTGGCCGACCACTCGTAGGCGAGCATCACCAAAAAGCCCAGCGCGGTCGCCAGCAGGGCACCGAGCAGCGCCTGCGACGGCACGGCTGCCAGGGATTCGCGCACCTGGTCCGGGTTGATTTCGCGTACCAGATGCCAGCAGGCGAGCAGCGCCAGGCCAAACAATAGCAGCGAGAGACCGAGACCGATCAGTTGGCGGTTGCGTTGCAACCAGCCGGGTTGTGAAGGAGGAAGAAGATCAGGCGCATCAGCGCCCTGGACGGGGAGTTCGGATACCGCTCGACTCATGTCGAAAACGCCTCTGATGGACGCCACCTCGGAGTGAGGCCTAGATCAGAGTGTAGATGTAACAAAATGTTCCATAGAGTCGAAACGCTCGTTGCGAATGTCCGAACTGGCTGGCTCCGCTCAGGCCTCGCCGAGAAACCTCAGGCCGGCCCCTTCGGGATCCACGCGCATCACTTCCATCTTCAATACCGGGGCGGGGAAAGGCAGATCCTGTACCTGGCCGATCACTTCGGTGCCGACCGACAAGCTGGCCATGTCCGGATGCTTCACGTAGACACCGCTATCGGACAGGTCACGAGTCTGCGCCAACAGCTCGCCGAAGCTGGGGTGGCTGATCTTGATCCGGCACTTCATCGGGGTACGCACCTGCTGGCGCTGGTTCGGCATGACGGCTCCGGGGGTAGGCGGACGATGCAGCCTTTAATAACGCAAAATCGAAGCAATTCCCAACGCTCGACAGAAAAAAGGCGCCATCGAGGCGCCTTCGTTCATCATCGTGCTCAGTGGCAGTACGTCAGTACCACTTGGCCTCACCATCCGGGCGTTTCTTGAAGCGCTTCATGCTCCACATGTACTGGCTCGGGTAGTTGCGCACGTAACGCGACACCACTTCGCTCATCGCCGCCACGCCTTCTTCGACGTTCTCGCTGTACATCCCTTCGGGGGCCGCCTCGAGGATCACCTTGTAGCCGCTGCCATCCGGCAGACGCAGCGCATGCAGGAACACACCGACCGCCTTGCCACCGGTGAGCATGCCCGGCACGAACTTGCTGGTCAGCGCGGTGGTACCGAGGAAGGGCACGAACACACCCGACGAACGGCTCGGCTCCGGGTCGGCCGGAATACCCACGGCGCCGCCACGGCGTACTTCCTTGATGACACTGAGGATGCCTTCCTTGGTCGACGGCGCCACGCGGTTGCCCATCTGCACGCGCTGCTGCTGCAGCAGCTCGTCGACCGCCTTGAGCTTCGGCGGGCGGTAGAAAATGATCGGTTTGCACTGGTTGCAGTAGAAGTGGTTGAGCACTTCCCAGTTGCCCAGGTGGCTGGTGATGCCGACCACGCCCTTGCCGGACGCCAGCGCCTGTTGCAGCACGTCCAGGCCTTCGACTTCGCGCACCAGCTTGAGCGATTTCTGCGCCGGCCAGATCCAGGCGCAGGCGCTTTCGGTCAGGGTCTTGCCGATGTCTTTGAGGCTTTGCCCGACCAGTTTGTCCAGTTCGGCCTGATTCAGCTCCGGGAAGCACTTGCTCAGGTTGATGCGCACCACGTCACGCGAGCCGTTCGGCAGCTTCCACATCAGCCAGCCGATGGCATTGCCCACGGCCTGCACGGCGCGCCAGGGTAGCAGTGCGAACAGACGCAGGAACCCGACCACCAGGGCGCCCTTGAGTTTTTCCACGAGAGACTCCAAGCGTTTCTGCAAAGCGCCCAGTTTAACAGGCCGTTCAAAAACGTTGGTGAGACAGGCAAGACAAGGCGCAACGGTCAGGGTCGACTCAGTCAGTAAAGGCTCGTCCGCAGCCGCTGCTGCAGATCGCGCTCGTAGGCCTCGACGTCGAATTCCTCATAGATGCAGCGGAAGATATCGCCCGCGCTCGGCAGGCTGGCGCGCGCCACCTGACGCGATGCATCCCACAGACCGGAACGCACCGCCGCTTTGGAGCATTGGAAGTAGCAGCTGTCGATATGGATGCGCAGCACGCTGCGCGGCAGCTTGCCCTGGGCACGGCCCAGTTCGAGCAGTTCGGGGTCGAGGGAAATTTCTGCGCGGCCGTTAATGCGCAGGCTCTCGCCGACGCCCGGAATCAGGAACAGCAGCGCCACCTGCGGGTTGAGCACGATATTGCGCAGGCTGTCGATGCGATTGTTGCCGGGGCGATCCGGCAGCAGCAGGGTCTGGTCGTCGAGAATCCGCACGAAGCCCGGCGCATCACCACGCGGCGAGCAATCCAGGCCATCCGGGCCAACGCTCGCCAACACCACGAAGGGCGAGGCTTCGATCAGCGCACGGTAGGGTTCGATCAGCCGCGGCAACTCCTTGCGCCGCGAGCGCTCATGGCTTTCGCCGTACAGTACCTGCAGTTCATCCAGCGTGGTGATGGTGGTCATGAGCCCTTCAGTTGCGCATAGCGGTCGCAGTCGGTGGTGTGGTCCATCACCATACCCGTGGCCTGCATGAAGGCATAGCAGATGGTCGGCCCGACGAAGTTGAAGCCCGCCTTGCGCAACGCCTTGCTCATCGCCTCGGCTTCAGGCGTCACGGCCAGCATCTGGCTGCGGTCGCTGAAGTGGTTGATCTTCGGTTCGCCGCCGACGAACGACCAGAGCCAGGTCACCGGATCCTCCAGCTTCAGCCAGGCCTGGGCGTTCTGCCGCACGGCCTTGAGCTTGAGGCGGTTGCGGATGATCCCGGGATCCTGCATCAGCACCTCTATCTCTTCGTCGGTGAGGCGGGCCAGACGCTCGGGATCGAAGCCATGCAGTACCTGGCGATAGCGCTCGCGCTTCTTCAGCACGGTGATCCACGACAGGCCGGCCTGCGCGCCCTCGAGCAGCAGCATCTCGAACAGATGACCGGCATCGCGCTGCGGCACGCCCCATTCCTCGTCGTGATAGGCCTGGTACAGCGGATCGTCGGTACACCAGAAGCAGCGGGGCATGGCGGTAGGCCTCGGTCGGGGTCGAAGCGACGACTATAGCGGCAAAATAACTGGATATAAATACAGCCTCATACATCACGGATGATGCCGATGTGCCGTACCCTGCGGCCTGCGTCGAGTTTCGATATACTCCCCGGCTTTCCCTCGCAAGCCTCCACAGGTGATTTTTTCGTGAGCCAGACCAAGCCTGCCGTGCGCACCTTCCAGGACCTGATCCTGGCCCTGCAGAACTACTGGGCCGAGCAGGGCTGCGTGGTGCTGCAACCCTACGACATGGAAGTGGGCGCCGGCACCTTCCACACCGCCACCTTCCTACGCGCCGTCGGCCCGGAGACCTGGAACGCCGCCTACGTGCAGCCTTCGCGTCGCCCGACCGACGGCCGCTACGGCGAAAACCCCAACCGCCTGCAGCACTACTACCAGTTCCAGGTGGTCTTGAAGCCCAACCCGGAGAACTTCCAGGAGCTGTACCTGGGTTCGCTCAAGGCCATCGGCCTCGACCCGGAAGTGCACGACATCCGCTTCGTCGAGGACAACTGGGAATCGCCGACCCTCGGCGCCTGGGGCCTGGGCTGGGAAATCTGGCTCAACGGCATGGAAGTCACCCAGTTCACCTACTTCCAGCAGGTTGGTGGCATCGAGTGCTACCCGGTGACCGGCGAGATCACCTACGGTCTGGAGCGCCTGGCCATGTACCTGCAGGGCGTCGACTCGGTCTACGACCTGATCTGGACCGACGGCCCGTTCGGCACCGTGACCTATGGCGACGTGTTCCACCAGAACGAAGTGGAGCAGTCCACCTACAACTTCGAGCACGCCAACGTCGAGAAGCTGTTCGAGCTGTTCGATTTCTACGAGAGCGAAGCCAATCGCCTGATCGAGCTGGAGCTGCCGCTGCCGACCTACGAGATGGTGCTCAAGGCCTCGCACACCTTCAACCTGCTCGACGCCCGCCGCGCTATTTCAGTGACCGCGCGCCAGCAGTACATCCTGCGCGTGCGCACCCTGGCCCGTGCGGTAGCGCAGAGCTACCTCCAGGCGCGCGCCAAGCTCGGCTTCCCCATGGCCACCCCCGAACTGCGTGACGAAGTACTGGCCAAGCTGGAGGCGCAAGCATGAGTGCACAAGATTTCCTGGTCGAACTGGGCACCGAAGAGCTGCCACCGAAAGCCCTGAAAAGCCTCGGTGAGGCCTTCCTCGCCGGTATCGAAAAAGGCCTCAAGGCCGCCGGCCTGAACTACGCCGCCAGCCGCGTATATGCCGCGCCGCGCCGCCTGGCGGTGCTGATCGAGCAGCTTGAAGAACAGCAGGCCGACCGCAGCATGAACCTCGACGGTCCGCCCATCCAGGCCGCCTTCGACGCCGACGGCAACCCGACCCAGGCCGCCCTGGGCTTCGCCCGCAAGTGCGGCGTGGATATCGCCGAGATCGACCGCAGCGGGGCGAAACTGCGCTTCGCCCAGCACATCCCTGGTCAGCCAGCAGTCAACCTGCTGCCGACCATCGTGCAGGACTCGCTGAACGACCTGCCGATCCCGAAACGCATGCGCTGGGCCGCACGCCGCGACGAATTCGTGCGCCCGACCCAATGGCTGGTGATGCTGTTCGGCGACGCCGTGGTCGACTGCGAGATACTCGCGCAGAAGGCTGGTCGCGTGTCCCGTGGCCACCGCTTCCACGCCAACCGCGAGGTGCGCATCAGCGCCCCGGCCAACTACGCCGAAGACCTGCGCAGCGCCTACGTGCTGGCCGACTTCGCCGAACGCCGCGAGCTCATCAGCCGCCGCGTCGACGAACTGGCTGCGGCCGAGCAGGGCACGGCCATCGTGCCGCCGGCGCTGCTGGACGAAGTCACCGCCCTGGTGGAATGGCCGGTGCCGCTGGTCTGCTCCTTCGAGGAACGCTTCCTCGAGGTACCGCAGGAGGCACTGATCAGCACCATGCAGGACAACCAGAAGTACTTCTGCCTGCTCGATGCAGGTGGCAAGCTGCTGCCGCGCTTCATCACCGTGGCCAACGTCGAGTCCAAGGACCCGGCGCAGATCGTCTCCGGCAACGAGAAGGTCGTGCGCCCGCGCCTGACCGACGCCGAGTTCTTCTTCAAGCAGGACAAGAAGCAGAAGCTCGAAGGCTTCAACCAGCGCCTGGCCAACGTGGTGTTCCAGGCCCAGCTCGGTTCGGTATTTGAAAAGGCCCAGCGGGTATCGGCGCTCGCCGGTTTCATCGCCCGTGAAGTCGGTGGCGACGCCCAGCGCGCCGCCCGTGCCGGCCTGCTGTCCAAATGCGACCTGGCCACCGAGATGGTTGGCGAATTCCCCGAGATGCAGGGCATCGCCGGCTACTACTACGCGCTCAACGACGGTGAGCCGCAGGACGTCGCCCTGGCCCTGAACGAGCAGTACATGCCGCGTGGTGCCGGCGCCGAACTGCCGAGCACCCTGACCGGTGCGGCGGTGGCGGTGGCCGACAAGCTCGACACCCTGGTCGGCATCTTCGGTATCGGCATGCTGCCGACTGGCTCGAAAGACCCCTACGCCCTGCGTCGCGCCGCCCTCGGCGTGCTGCGCATCCTGATCGAGAAGGGCCTGGATCTGGACCTGGCCGCTGCGGTCGATTTCGCCGTCGCCCAGTACGCCGGCAAGATCAAGACCGAAGGCCTGGCCGCCCAGGTGCTGGAGTTCATCTTCGACCGCCTGCGTGCGCGCTACGAAGACGAAGGCGTCGAAGTGGCCGTGTATCAGGCCGTGCGTGCGGTGAACCCGACCTCGCCGCTGGACTTCGACCAGCGCGTGCAGGCCGTGCAGGCCTTCCGCAAGCTGCCGCAGGCCGCTGCCCTGGCCGCCGCCAACAAGCGTGTGTCGAACCTGCTGAGCAAGGCCGAAGGTGGCGTTGCCGCCCAGGTCGAAGCGCACTACTTCGACAACCCCAGCGAGTTCGCCCTGCACGCCGCCATCCAGCAGGCCGACCAGGCCGTACAGCCCCTGGCCGCCGCCCGCCAGTACAACGAGGCCCTGGCCAAACTGGCTGGTCTGCGCGAGCCGGTGGACGCCTTCTTCGAGGCGGTGCTGGTCAACGCCGAAGACGCGCGCGTGCGCGCCAACCGTTACGCCCTGCTGGCCCGCCTGCGCGGGCTGTTCCTCGGCGTGGCGGACATCTCGGTACTGGGCTGACGCCAGGCGCTGGCCGCGAAGGTTTTCGCGGCCAGCGGTCGTTTCCATCTCTGCTTCTGGCGTGGCTGCATGAAACTGCTGATCCTCGACCGCGACGGTGTCATCAACCAAGACTCCGACGCCTATATCAAGACGCTCGACGAGTGGATCCCGATCCCTTCGTCGATCGCCGCCATCGCGCGCCTGTCGCAAGCCGGTTGGACGGTGGCCGTGGCTACCAACCAGTCCGGCATTGCCCGTGGCTATTACGACCTGGCGACCCTGGAGTCGATGCACGCGCGTCTGCGCCAGCTGGTGGCGGAGCAGGGCGGTGAGGTCGGCCTGATCGTCCATTGCCCGCACGGGCCGGATGACGGCTGCGACTGCCGCAAACCGAAACCTGGCATGCTCCGGCAGATCGCCGCGCACTACGCCACGGAACTGGCAGGAATCTGGTTCGTCGGCGATACCAGCGGTGACCTGCAGGCCGCGCTGGCCGTCGATTGTCAGCCTGTGCTGGTGAAAACCGGCAAGGGCGAACGCACCCTGGCCAAGCCACTGCCGCCAGGAACCCTGGTATTCGCTGATCTGGCGGCTGTCGCCGATCAATTGCTCTCATAAGGTGTGAAGGTTCATGGCGCTAGTGCAGGCATTCAGAGTCACGCTTTTCTACCTGCTGCTGTCGTCCAGCTCGTTCTTCTGGTGCCTGATCAGCCTGGTGGTCGCACCGCTGCTGCCGTTCCGCCAACGCTACCGCTTCGTCGTTCAGGCCTGGTGCAACTGCGCCGTGTGGCTGGCCAAGGTGATCGTCGGGATTCGCTATGAAGTGCGCGGCCTGGAGAACATCCCAGAGCGCCCCTGCGTGATCCTCGCCAACCACCAGAGCACCTGGGAGACCTTCTTCCTCTCCGGCTTCTTCGAGCCACTGTCGCAGGTGGTCAAGCGCGAACTGCTGCGCGTGCCGTTCTTCGGCTGGGGCATGGCGCTGCTCAAGCCCATCGCCATCGACCGCAGCAACCCCAAGGCGGCGCTCAAGCAACTGGCCAAGCAGGGCGACGAACGCCTCAAGCAGGGCGCCTGGGTGCTGGTGTTCCCCGAAGGCACGCGGATTCCGCCAGGCCAGATCGGCAAGTTCTCCCGCGGCGGCACCGCACTGGCGGTGAATGCCGGCCTGCCGGTACTGCCCATCGCACACAACGCCGGTGAGTTCTGGCCCAAGGCTGGCTGGGGCAAGCGCCCCGGCACTATCCAGGTGATCATCGGCCAGCCGATGTACGCAGAAGGCGAAGGGCCGCGTGCCATCGCCGAGCTCAACGAACGTGCTTTTCAGTGGGTACGCCAGCAACAGACCGAACTGCGTGGCGAAGAGCCGCAGTTGAGCCGTCTGGGCGAAACCGCCTGATCTGTGGATAAGCTGTGCATCAAATGCAAGCAAAGCGCCATCATTGCCTGCATCGAACTGATTTTCCTGGCGAATCACCAGCGCTAGGAAAATCGCCTAACAGGGTATAAGTTGTCGCCTCAGTAGGGCGGGTGCAACCCGCCATCAGCGCTCTGGCGGGTTGCACCCGCCTTACGCATGACCGTCGATAAAGCCGCTTCTACCTCGATGGGTTCACAGTCTCGCCCGCGGCAATGGCCGAAGATGGGACACGAAAAGGAATTCGCTGCCATGCCGTCGATCTACCAGCTCAAACCGGCCTTCCAGAACCTGCTGCGTCCCGGCGTCGAACGCCTTTACGCACGCGGCGTCACCGCCAACCAGGTCACTCTGGCTGCAGCCCTGGTCTCCGTGCTGCTGGGCGCCCTGCTCGCAGCCTGCAGTCATATCACCTGGCTATTCGCCCTGATTCCCCTGTGGATGCTGCTGCGCATGGCGCTGAACGCCGTTGACGGCATGCTCGCCCGCGAGTTCGGCCAGCAATCGAAGCTCGGCGCCTACCTCAATGAACTCTGCGACGTGATCGCCGACAGCGCCTTGTATCTGCCTTTCGCGCTGCTGGCCGGCGTCTCGCCGCTACTGGTGATCCTCGTGGTGTTGCTGGCGGTGATCAGCGAATACGCCGGCGTGCTCGGCCCCATGGTCGGCGCCTCACGCCGCTACGACGGGCCGATGGGCAAGAGCGACCGCGCCTTTTGCTTCGGCGTGCTCGGCGCAGGCGTCGCCACGGGCCTGCTGCCGGCCTTGTGGATCAACCTGCTGCTGGGCCTGATTCTCGCCCTGCTGCTCTACACCCTCTACAACCGCGTTCGCCGGGGTTTGGCCGAAGCGGTCTGACCCGTCCTACGGAATAAGGAGATTCCATGCGCCCCGTACAGCTTCACACCTTCACCACGCATGACGGCGTCGAGCTGAACTATCGCCACTGGCCGGCGACTGCGCCCGCAGACGGCCCACGTCAGGCCGTAGTGCTGTTTCACCGTGGCCACGAACATGGCGGGCGAATGGCCCACCTGGTGGACGAACTGGAGCTGCCGCACTGCGATTTCTTCGCCTGGGATGCCCGTGGCCATGGCCTGTCGCCCGGCGCACGCGGCGACAGCCCGAGCTTCGCCACCAGCGTGCGCGACGTGCAGACCTTCGTCGAGCATATCGGCACACAGCACGGCATCGCCGAACAGGACCTGGCCGTCGTGGCGCAAAGCGTCGGCGCGGTGATCGTTTCCACCTGGGCCCACGACTACGCACCCAAGGTGCGCTGCCTGGTGCTCGCCTCGCCGGCGTTCAAGGTCAAGCTCTACGTGCCCTTCGCCCGGCCCGGTTTGAAGCTGCTGCACGCCTGGCGCGGCAACTTCTTCGTCAACAGCTATGTGAAGGCGCGGTTCCTTAGCCACGATCCCGAGCGCATTGCCTCCTTCGAGAATGACTCGCTGATCGCCCGACCGATCTCGGTCACCATGCTGCTCGGCCTGTACGAGGCCGCCGATCGCATCGTCGCCGACGCCCAGGCGATCCAGGTGCCGACCCAGTTGCTGATCTCCGGCGCCGACTTCGTCGTCCACCGCAAACCGCAGGAAGACTTCTTCGAGCGCCTCGGCAGCCTGCGCAAGGAAAAGCACCTGCTGCCCGGCTTCTTCCACGACACCCTTGGCGAGCGCGACCGCGCCCATGCCCTGAGCCGCGCGCGGCGCTTTATCCTGCGCAACTTCGAGGAGCCGGTGACGCGCCCCTCGCTGCTCGATGCCGACCGCCTGGGCGCCACCTGCGCCGAGGCCGAGGAACTGGCCGCACCGCTGCCGAAAAATTCGCTGCGCGACCTTTACTGGCGCGCCACCCGTGCCGGCATGCGCCTGGGTAGCACGCTATCCGAAGGAGTGAAGCTGGGCTTCGACACCGGCTTCGACTCCGGCAGCACGCTCGATTATGTCTACCGCAACCAACCGACCGGCAAGGGCGCGCTGGGCCGCCTGATCGACCAGAACTATCTGGATTCCATCGGCTGGCGTGGTATCCGCCAGCGCAAGCTGCACGCCGAAGAGCTGCTGCGCCTGGCCATGGCCAGGCTGCGCGAAGCGGGCAGGGCAGTGCGCATCGTCGATATCGCCGCCGGCCATGGCCGCTACATCCTTGAATCGCTGGAAGGCCAGCAGCAGCGCCCCGACGCGATCCTGCTGCGCGACTACAGCGACATCAACGTGCGTGACGGCAATGCGCTGATCCAACAAAAGGGCCTGGGCGACATCGCCCGCTTCGTCAAAGGCGATGCCTTCGACCGTGACGATCTCGCTGCGCTCGAGCCGAAGCCGACTCTGGCAGTGGTCTCCGGCCTGTACGAGCTGTTCGGCAGCAACCAGATGGTCGGCGACTCGCTGGCCGGGCTGGCCGCAGCGATCGAGGAGGGTGGTTATCTGGTCTACACCGGCCAGCCCTGGCACCCGCAGCTGGAGCTGATCGCCCGCGCCCTGACCAGCCACCGCGGCGGCCAGGCCTGGGTCATGCGCCGGCGCAGCCAGGCGGAGATGGATCAGTTGGTGGAAGCGGCGGGCTTTCGCAAGGTGGCGCAGCGCATCGACCAGTGGGGCATCTTCAGCGTGTCCCTGGCACAACGGGTGAAGTGATGGACAACACGCGCGAACAGGGATTGTGGAAGCGCGGCGTACTCTGGCTGCTATTGCTCGGCCCGCTGTTCTTCGCCAGCTACGGCTTCGCCAACTGGTTCACCGGGCAACGCGATGATGTCGGCAGCCTGGTCTTCGCCTGGGAGCCGCAGATCCCGCTCTGGCCCTGGACCATCGTGCCGTACTGGTCGATCGACCTGCTCTACGGCCTGTCCTTCCTGTTGCCGGCCTGCCGCCGCGAGATGGATCGCCATGCCTTGCGCCTGCTCGCCGCGCAGGTGATCTGCGTGGTCTGCTTCCTGCTCTGGCCGCTGCGCTTCACCTTCGAGCGGCCGCCGCTGGACGGCACCTTCGGCCTGATGTTCGACGTGCTGATGGGTTTCGACAAACCCTTCAACCAGGCGCCTTCGCTGCATATCACCCTGCTGGTGATCATCTGGGCGATGTTCGCCAATCACACCCGCGGCCTGCTCTGGCGTGGCCTGCTGCACGGCTGGATGGCGCTGATCGGCATCTCCGTGCTGACCACCTGGCAGCACCACTTCATCGATCTGCCCACCGGGGCGCTGGCCGGCTTCTTCTGTCTGTGGCTGCTTCCGCTGCAGGGCGCTACGCCGCTTACGCAGATTCGCCTGGCCAGCGATCCACGGCGTTGGCGCCTGGCGCTGCGCTATGGGCTTGGCGCAACGCTGTGCGCCGTGCTGGCCGTCAAGCTGGGCGGTACCTGGCTATGGCTGTCCTGGCTGGCCGTTGCCCTGGCCATGGTCGCGCTCAACTACCTGCTGTTCGGCGCTGGCGGTTTCCAGAAGCAGGCCGACGGGCGCCTCAGCCCGGCCGCGACGGTGTTGCTCGCACCCTATCTGCTCGGCGCCTGGATCAATTCGCGGTTGTGGACGTTTCGCAAGCCAGCGCCCAGCCAGGTCGTGGAGGGCATCGACCTCGGCCGCCTGCCCGCCATGGGCGATCTCGGTGGTTATGCCGCCCTGGTCGATCTCTGCGCCGAGCTGCCGCTGCAGCACACGCCACAGAACTACTGCAGCCTACCGTCACTGGATCTGGTGGCGCCGGATGCGCTGACCTGCCAACGCGCCGCCGAGGCCATAGAAAACCTGCGCCACAAGGGCCCAGTGCTGGTGTGCTGTGCACTGGGCTACTCGCGCAGTGCCACCGCCGTGGCGGCCTGGCTGCTGCATAGCGGCCGCTGCCAGGGCGTGGATGCGGCCGTGGCGCTGATCCGCCAGGCGCGGCCACAGGTCGTGCTCGGCCCGCAGCATCTGGCCGCGCTGCAATCCATGGTCGATGCACAACCGGGGTTGGAGGTCGCTCATGCAGGCTGATCTGCTGCTGGTCGCGGCACTGTTGCGACGTGGCCGTAGCCTCGATCATTGCTCCAGCGCGCTAAGCCTGGTCGCCGTGCTCTTCGGCCTGGCGCCTTGGCTGGGAGCACCGCCCAGCCTGATCCTGGCGCTGCTCTGCGCCGCGCTGCTGATCGCCGGCCTGGCCGAAAAGTACTGGGCGTTGCGCGTCGCGCTAGACGCCAAGCTGTTCCAACGCCTGGCTGAAGCCGGCGAACAGCTCGACAGCCAGACTCATGCGCTGGATCAGGCCCTACAGAATCTTGGCCTGCAAAATGCGCAACAGACTGGCCGCAGCTGGAGCCTTCGATCTCAGAGCGCACTCGACCTGCTGCGCAAACAGGCCCTATGCCTGTTGCTACAGATCGTCATCGTCGTACTCGGGTTCTTCATCGTTCTCGCTTAAGGAGTCGCCATGCTCGCCGCATTGACCGCTTTCGCCATCACCTCGGCAGCTCGCCTGCTGACCGGCGCACGAGCCCTTTGGCTCGGCAGTACCGCGCAGGCGACCCAGCGCCTGTACTACGCCAACCACAGCAGCCACGGCGACTTCGTCCTGCTCTGGGCCTCGCTGCCGCCGGAGCTGCGCAAGCGCACCCGGCCGGTGGCCGGCGCCGACTACTGGCAGAAACCGGGCGTGCGCAGCTTCCTGATCAACAAGGTATTCAACGGCGTGCTGGTCGACCGCGAGCGCAAGGAAGGCGCCAACCCGCTGCAGGCGATGCTCGACGCGCTGGACGGCGGCGACTCGCTGATCATCTTCCCCGAGGGCACGCGCAATCTCGGCGACGAGCCCTTGCTGTCCTTCAAAAGCGGCCTTTATCACCTGGCTCAGGCGCGCCCGGACGTGGAGCTGGTGCCGGTGTGGATCGCCAACCTCAACCGGGTGATGCCCAAGGGCAGGGCGCTGCCGCTGCCGCTGCTGTGCACCCTGAGCTTCGGTGCGGCGCTGGAGCCCATCGAGGGGGAGGGCAAAGACGCCTTCCTGGAACGCGCGCGTAACGCCCTGCTGGCACTGGCACCCGAGGAGGCCTGAGATGGATAACAACACTTTGCTGCTGTTCGCCGGTATCGGTGCCCTGTTGTTGCTGGCCAGCCTGGTCGGCTTCGTCCTCAAGCGGCGCAGTGGCGATCAGCCCAACCCGGTGATCGACAACCTCAACGCGCGGATCAATGCCTGGTGGGTGATGGTGCTGGTGATCGGCATCGCCTTCCTGTTCGGCAACAATGGCGTGATCCTGCTGTTCTACTTCGTCTCCTTCTATGCCCTGCGCGAGTTCATGACGCTGACGCCGACCCGGCGCAGCGATTACCCGGCGCTAGTGGCGGCCTTCTACTTCGCCCTGCCGATGCAGTACCTGCTGATCGCTTTCGGCTGGTACGGCCTGTTCGCCATCTTCATCCCGGTCTATCTGTTCCTGCTGTTGCCGATCCTGGCTTCGCTGGGCGGCGACACCACCCGCTACCTCGAGCGTGCGGCCAAGGTGCAGTGGGGCTTGATGATCGCCGTTTACTGCATTTCCTCTGTACCTGCTCTGCTGACTTTGGATATTCCCGGCTATGAGGGGCGCAACCTGCTGCTGATCGCCTGGCTGATCATTGTCGTGCAGCTCTCCGACGTGCTGCAGTACGTCTGCGGCAAGCTGGCCGGCAAACACAAGATCGCGCCCAACCTGTCACCCTCGAAAACCGTGGAAGGCTTTGTCGGCGGTGTAGCGCTGGCCACGCTGATTGGCGCCATGCTGTGCTGGATCACGCCGTTCGCGTTCTGGCAGGCCGCACTGTTCGCGCTGCTGGTGTGCATCCTCGGCTTCGCAGGCGGCCTGGTGATGTCGGCGATCAAACGCGACCGCGGGGTGAAGGACTGGGGCCACATGATCGAAGGCCACGGCGGTATGCTGGATCGCCTGGACTCGGTGTGCTTCGCCGCGCCGGTTTTCTTCCATATGGTGCGCTACTGGTGGGCCTGATCTGGCGCAAGTACTGGGGCAGAGGATTGCACTAGAGTTAAGCAACTCCAGAGAACAAGAAGGCCGACATGATCGCCCACACCCAGACACTGTTCGGAGCCGTCGCGCTGGTCGCCGTGATCATGGGCAGTTGCCTGATCCTGGTCGGCCAGTTGCGTCATCGCGACGGCATGCTCACCACTGGACTGGGCATGCTCTCCCATGCGCTGGCCTACATTGGCTTCACCCTGTTCGGTCAGGTATCGATGTGGATCAGCTACGTGCTGGCCAACACGCTGCTGTCCACGGCGCTGGCGTTCTACACGGTCAGCCTGCCGCTGATCCACGGCCGGCGCCCGCCCTGGCGACTGGCCTTCGCCTTCCCGCTGCTGCTGGGCGCGTTGCTCAGCCTGCTGATCGATACCCAGGAACCCCGCCAACTGGTGGCCTGCCTGCTGCTGTTCACGCAATGCCTGGTCATCCTGCGCCTGAGCCGCACCCATGCGGTGCCCGGTGGGCGTGCCCATCGCATCCTGATGATCGGCGCAGGCATCAGCCTGTTCGGCCTGGGTATTCGCGTGGTGGTCATCCTCAGCGGTGCGCCGGCAGAGATGCACTACGACGTCAGCAATCTGAAGCAGACGGTATCGGTCGCCCTCGGTGCCGCCACCATCATCATGTTCTCCTTCGGCCTGGTGCTGCTGTCGCGCGAACGCATCGAATCGGAGCTGCGCCAGACCGCCCTGCGCGACACGCTCACCAGGCTGCCCAATCGCCTGGCGATACTCGAACAACTCACCGACGAGCTGGAGCGTGCCCGCCGCCAACACACGCCGCTGTCCATCGCCATGCTCGATCTGGATCACTTCAAGCAGATCAACGACAGCCATGGCCACCTGGTCGGCGATGCCGTGCTCAGGCACTGCGCGGACCATCTTCAGCAGCGTCTGCGGCGTAACGACAGCATCGGCCGTTATGGTGGTGAGGAGTTTCTGCTGATTCTGCCCGGCACCGACGCCGGTGGCGCGCTGGAGCTGGTCGATCAGCTCCGCCAGTCCCTGACTCAGCACCCGGCGCAGGTCGACGAAAAGACCATCACCTTGAGCTTCAGCGCCGGTGTTTACGGCAGCACCAGCCCCGTCGCCGAGGACATCACTGGCATGCTGCTGAAGGCCGACGCCGCGCTCTATCGAGCCAAGCATGCCGGGCGTAACACACAGGTCATGGCCACAGCGGACTGAGGGAGGGGCTCGGATTTACTGGAGATCCCCAGAAGGCCAACAGCTTTCTTCTGGCAGACCTGAGTCATACCTGGCTACCAGCGTTCAGCGTCGCCTGACTTTCCTGCAGGCAACAAAAAACCCGCCGAAGCGGGTTTTTCATGACCTTCCGACATCCTGTCGTTTGCCATCCTGGCGCGGTCTGTCTTCCGTGACTCGGGACATCCAGTTCCCGGTATGTGTATGTAGATTAGCTAGCCTGCGCAGGCAACGGGAGAGGTCAGTTGCGCCTCTCCATGTAAGCCTTTTGCCATAACATCAGAAGTCCAGATTCGACACCGCCAGGGCGTTGGACTCGATGAAGTCGCGGCGCGGCTCCACGGCATCGCCCATCAGGGTGTTGAAGATCTGGTCGGCGGCGATGGCGTCCTCGATGGTCACCTTGAGCATGCGGCGCACTTCCGGGTCCATGGTGGTTTCCCACAACTGATCCGGGTTCATCTCACCGAGACCTTTGTATCGCTGGATGCTGTGACGCTTGGTGCTTTCGGTCATCAGCCAGTCCAGCGCTTCCTTGAAGGTGCTGACCGGTTTCTTGCGCTCGCCACGCTGCACGTAGGCGCCTTCTTCCAGCAAGTTGTTCAGCTGTTCGCCCAGGGTAGTGACGGTCTTGTAGTCATTGCTGGCGAAGAAGTCGCGGTTGAAGGTGGTGTAGCTGGAAAGGCCGTGAGATTTGACCTCGACCTCCGGCAGCCACAGGTGACGCTCGCGGTCTTCACGCAGACTGGCACTGTAGGTCTGGCCAGACTTCTCGGTAGTCTTCAGACGTGCAGCGAAGCCTTCCAGCCAGTTCTGCATGAAGGCCTGATCAGCGAGCTGCTCCACCGGAATGCGCGGCAGATAGACGAAGTGCTCGGTGATGTCCTTGGGATAGACACGCGATAGTCGATCCAGGGTCTTCATCACGCCACGGTATTCGCCCACGAGCTTTTCCAGCGCGCCGCCAGACAGGCCTGGGGCATTCTCGTTGACGTGCAGGCTGGCGTCTTCCAGGGCCGACTGGGTCATGTATTCATCCATGGCCTCGTCGTCCTTGATGTACTGCTCCTGCTTGCCTTTCTTCACCTTGTACAGCGGCGGCTGAGCGATATAGATGTAGCCGCGCTCGACCAACTCCGGCAACTGACGAAAGAAGAAGGTCAGCAGCAGGGTACGGATGTGCGAACCGTCGACGTCAGCATCGGTCATGATGATGATGTTGTGATAACGCAGCTTGTCGATGTTGTATTCATCACGGCCAATGCCGCAGCCGAGCGCAGTGATCAGCGTGCCGACTTCCTGCGAGGAAATCATGCGGTCGAAGCGCGCGCGTTCGACGTTGAGGATCTTGCCCTTGAGCGGCAGGATCGCCTGGGTCTTGCGGTTACGGCCCTGCTTGGCAGAACCGCCCGCGGAGTCACCCTCCACGATGTAGAGTTCGGACAGCGCCGGGTCTTTTTCCTGGCAGTCGGCCAGTTTGCCGGGCAGGCCGGCAATGTCCAGTGCACCTTTACGGCGAGTCATTTCACGGGCTTTACGAGCCGCTTCGCGGGCACGCGCGGCATCGATCATCTTGCCGACCACGGCCTTGGCTTCGTTGGGGTTTTCCAGCAGGAAGTCGGAGAAGTACTTGCCCATCTCCTGTTCGACCGCAGTTTTTACCTCGCTCGATACCAGTTTGTCCTTGGTCTGCGAGCTGAATTTCGGGTCCGGCACCTTGACCGAGATGATCGCAGTCAGACCTTCGCGGGCATCGTCACCGGTGGTGGAAACCTTGAACTTCTTGGCCAGGCCTTCGGCCTCGATGTAGTTGTTCAGGTGGCGGGTGAGGGCGGAACGGAAACCGGCCAGGTGCGTACCACCGTCACGCTGCGGAATGTTGTTGGTGAAGCAAAGCAGGTTCTCGTTGAAGCTGTCGTTCCACTGCAGGGCAACTTCGACACCAACGCCGTCTTCTTCGCGCTGAACGTTGAAGTGGAACACCTGGTTGACCACGGTCTTGTTGGTGTTCAGGTACTCAACGAAAGCCTTCAGACCACCTTCGTACTTGAACAGCTCTTCCTTGCCGGTACGCTCGTCGCGCAGCAGGATGCCCACGCCAGAGTTAAGGAAGGACAATTCGCGCAGGCGCTTGGCCAGGATGTCCCAGCTGAAATGGATATTGGCGAAGGTCTCTTCGGACGGTTTGAAGTGAATCTGCGTGCCGGTACCGTCGGTGTCACCGACAGCGGCCAAAGGCGCTTGCGGCACACCGTGGACGTAGGTCTGTTCCCAGATCTTGCCGCTACGGCGAATGGTCAGCACCAGCTCCTTGGAGAGGGCGTTCACCACCGAGACACCCACGCCGTGCAGGCCGCCGGATACCTTGTAGCTGTTGTCGTCGAACTTCCCGCCAGCGTGCAGCACGGTCATGATGACCTCGGCCGCCGAAACGCCTTCTTCCTTGTGCATATCGACCGGAATACCACGGCCATTGTCACGCACGCTGATCGACTCATCCGGGTGGATGGTGATGGTGATTTCGCTGCAATAGCCTGCCAGCGCTTCGTCGATCGAGTTGTCGACCACCTCGAACACCATGTGGTGCAGACCACTACCATCGTCAGTGTCACCGATGTACATCCCGGGACGTTTGCGTACGGCGTCCAGTCCTTTCAGCACCTTGATGCTGGAGGAGTCGTACGTTTGGTTCTCGCTCATGCCTTCACTCCCGATGGTCTTGGGTCTGGGTGATACGGCCATGTTCCACGTGGAACATGGCAACCGGCGTATCCGTCTGCCAGCCTTCCCTCAACAATTCATGATCCACACAGGTGATGAACACCTGGCAGCGCAAATCTTCCAGCAACCGGCACAATGCCTGGCGATGCTGCTCATCCAGCTCCGACGGTAGGTCGTCCACCAGATAGATACACTGGCCACGCTTGGCTTCGTTAACCAAGTGGCCTTGGGCGATGCGCAATGCGCACACCACCAATTTCTGTTGTCCTCGCGACAGAACCTCTGCCGCGTTGTGCCCCGCAAGTCGTAGGCGCAAATCGGCGCGCTGCGGCCCAGCCTGGGTATGCCCAAGTTGCTGATCGCGAAGGAGGGATGTGGCGAGCACTTCGCTCAGGTCCCGATCCTTGTCCCACCCACGGTAGTAACTGAGGGTAAGCCCTTCCAACTCCAGCAGCTCGGCCAGGGTCCGTTCGAACACCGGTTTCAACGCCTGTATGTAGGCCCGTCGGTAGGTGTCGATTTCCTCGCTAGCACTGCACAGTTCACGGTCCCATGCGGCCTGCGAAGCACCGTCAAGTGTACCATGGCGCAGCCATGAGTTCCGCTGCCGCAGGGCTTTCTGCAGACGTTGCCAGGCGCCTAGAAAACGATGTTCCACGTGGAACACGCCCCAATCGAGAAACTGTCGGCGGATCTTCGGTGCACCTTCCAGCAGCCGGAAGCTGTCTGGGTTGATCAGTTGCAGCGGCAACAGATCGGCTAGCTGCGCAGCACTGCGCGCATTCTGCCCATCGATACGAATCTGCAGCTCACCCTGGCGATCGCGCGATATACCCAGATTGCTGGAACCACCTTCGACCAACTGTACCTGACCGAAAATAGTGCAGGCGGGCTGCTCGTAATGGATGACTGGCTGCAGACGTGTGCTGCGGAAGGAGCGTGCAAGCCCGAGCAGATGGATCGCCTCGAGCACGCTGGTTTTGCCGCTGCCGTTGGCGCCGTGGAGGATGTTGATGCGGGAGGAGGGGGAAAGGGTCACCGGGTGCAGATTGCGCACCGCGGTGACCGTGATACGGCTTAGGGACATTAAAGACGCATCGGCATGACAACGTAGGCAGAATCGTCGTTGTCAGCTTCCTGCAACAGGGCACTGCTGTTGGAGTCGGAGAGAATCAGGCGCACCTGCTCGGTGCCCATCACGCCGAGCACATCCAGCAGATAGCTGACGTTGAAACCAATCTCCAGACCGCTGCCAGCATAGTCGACAACGATCTCTTCCTCGGCTTCTTCCTGCTCCGGGTTGTTGGCCTGAATCTTCAGCAGACCAGACGCCAGGGTCAGGCGAATACCACGGTACTTCTCGTTGGACAGAATCGCGGTGCGGCTGAACGCTTCACGCAGGCCCTGACGATCCGCCAGCACCAGCTTGTCGCCACCACGCGGCAGCACGCGCTCGTAATCCGGGAACTTGCCGTCCACCAGTTTCGAGGTGAAGGTGAACTCGCCGGTGTTGGCACGGATGTGGTGCTGACCGAGAACGATGGCAACTTCGGCGTCCTGCTCGGTGAGCAGACGAGCCAGTTCGAGAATACCCTTGCGCGGCACGATGACCTGATGCTTGCCTTCCTGCTGGATGATCGCTTCCATCGAGCACATGGCCAGACGGTGACCGTCGGTGGCGACCGCACGCAGCAGGCCACTCTGCACTTCCAGGAGCATGCCGTTGAGGTAGTAGCGCACATCCTGTTGAGCCATGGCGAAGCTGGTGCGTTCGATCAGACGACGCAGCTTGGCTTGCGGCAGGTTGAAGGTCAGCGACCCCGGACCTTCCTCGACGGTGGGGAAGTCGTTGGCCGGCAGAGTCGACAGAGTGAAACGACTGCGCCCGGCCTTGACCAGCAACTTCTGATCATCGACACGAATGTCGATCAGCGCGTCGCTCGGCAGGCTCTTGCAGATATCCATCAGTTTGCGCGCCGGCACGGTGATTTCACCCGGTTCGGCGGCATCTTCGAGTGTGACGCGGCCAACCAGTTCGACCTCGAGGTCGGTACCGGTAAGCGACAGCTGCTGGCCTTCAACCACCAGCAGCACGTTGGACAATACCGGCAGCGTCTGGCGTCGTTCCACGACACCGGCGACCAGTTGCAGGGGTTTCAACAGGGCTTCGCGTTGAATGGTGAAATGCATGGTCTAGTCCCTTGCCTCGTGGATAGTCGTAATTAGAACCTGTAAAAAGTCTCGCGAGCTAGCGCCATGCAAGGCGAAAACAGGGGAGGAAGCGGAGTGTACTTTTGTACATGAGCATTCCGAGCCTGTTTTCAACGCAGCAGAGCCAACGCGCAGCAGCCTTTAACTGGTTCAGGTAGTCAGGGTGCGCAGCAGGTTCTTGTAGTCCTCGCGGATGTCCGCGTCGGATCCCCTAAGTTCAGCAATCTTACGACATGCGTGCAACACCGTGGTGTGATCGCGACCGCCGAAGGCCACACCGATTTCCGGCAGGCTGTGATTGGTCAGTTCCTTCGACAATGCCATGGCCACCTGACGCGGCCGAGCGATCGAGCGCGACCGACGCTTGGAAAGCAGATCGGTGATCTTGATCTTGTAGTACTCGGCGGTGGTGCGCTGAATATTGTCGATGCTGACCAGCTTGTCCTGCAGGGCCAGCAGATCCTTGAGCGATTCGCGGATCAGTTCGATGGTGATGTCTCGGCCCATGAAGTGCGAGTGAGCGATCACACGTTTCAGCGCGCCTTCCAGCTCACGCACGTTGGAGCGAATACGCTGGGCAATGAAGAACGCGGCATCGTGCGGCAGATCGACCTTGGCCTGGTCGGCCTTCTTCATCAGGATTGCCACGCGAGTTTCCAGTTCGGGCGGTTCGACCGCCACGGTCAGACCCCAGCCGAAGCGCGACTTCAGGCGCTCTTCCAGGCCTTCGATCTCTTTCGGGTAGCGGTCGCTGGTGAGGATCACCTGCTGACCCCCTTCGAGCAGCGCGTTGAAGGTGTGGAAGAACTCCTCCTGGGAGCGCTCCTTCTTGGCGAAGAACTGGATGTCATCGATCAGCAGCGCATCGACCGAACGGTAGAAGCGCTTGAATTCGTTGATGGCGTTGAGCTGCAACGCCTTGACCATGTCGGCGACGAATCGCTCGGAATGCAGGTAAACCACCTTGGCGTTAGGGTTCTTCGCCAGCAGGTGGTTACCCACGGCATGCATCAGGTGAGTCTTGCCCAGGCCGACGCCGCCATAAAGGAACAGCGGGTTGTAACCGTGCTTGGGGTTGTCCGCCACCTGCCAGGCGGCAGCGCGCGCCAACTGGTTCGACTTGCCCTCGACGAAGTTATCGAAGGTGAAAGTACGATTGAGGTAGCTGGTGTGCTTCAGGCCACCTTCGACCTGTACGGTACGTTCGGTGCGTGGCGCAACGGCTGGGGTCGGCGGTTGCGGCGCTGAGCCTGCCATGGAGTCGAAGCTGGCACGCGACGGCTCTTGCTGCGCCGGCGGCGGCACTGGCTTGCTGACGGCTGCTGCCTGCACCTGAGCGGCACGTGCAGCAGCAGGCAACGGGGCCGTTGGCGCGACTCGGGCAGTCGCTGCGCGTTTGCTACCTATTAATAAGGAAAGCGCAGGTACCAGACCGCCGGCACGCTCACCGAGCAACTCAAGCAAACGGCTCAGGTATTTCTCGTTGACCCAGTCGAGTACGAAACGATTCGGCGCATACACGCGCAGCTCATCGCCTTCGGCTTCGACCTGCAGAGGACGTATCCAGGTGTTGAATTGCTGGGCCGGCAACTCGTCGCGCAAAAGCTCGACGCATTGCTGCCATAGTTCCACTGACACTGACTATCCCCTATCCAGGCGGCGATGCAAAAAACAGCAGCCATTGTAACGGCCAACGACAGAGTTATCCACATAGCAGAGGGTAGATGGCCAAGTAAAATCAAAGCCTTAGTTCCATTCATCAGGCTTATCAGACACCCCATAAGCCTTGTGGATAAGCATCCGATAAGCTTCTGCAAAACCCTGGGGATGAACGGTCGGATAACCACGCTGTGGGTAACCCGGCTTTCTATCCTCAGGCTGTATGCAGGACACGCACAGGCGTACCACGCCTTTTGGACAGACTTATCATTACCGGATGAGCAAGCAGAGCGCTGCCATCAGAAGGTTGTCCACAGACATTGGCAACACCATTCAACATAAACATAGAAAAAGAGCTTTAAACCCTTTTCCTTCTTTCTATTTCTATCTGGCGAATAAGGCTGGTTGGAAATTGACCTACCGCGCGGCTTTCTCTAGAATTGCCGGTCTCTTAAAACCGGGGTCATACCGACCCTAGTCGATCACCCAGGTAACGCACCATGAAACGCACTTTCCAACCCAGCACCATCAAGCGCGCTCGCACCCACGGTTTCCGTGCCCGTATGGCCACCAAGAACGGCCGTGCCGTCCTGTCGCGTCGTCGCGCCAAGGGCCGCAAGCGTCTTGCTGTCTAATTAATCCAGACAGGTGGTGAGTCGAGGCTTCGGCCGGGAAAAGCGACTGCTGACTCCCCGGCAATTCAAGGCAGTCTTCGACTCCCCAAGCGGTAAAGCTCCGGGCAAAAGTGTCCTGTTGCTAGCGCGCGATAACCAGCTTGATCATCCCCGCCTAGGTTTGGTGATCGGCAAAAAGAGCGTCAAGCTCGCCGTCGAGCGCAACCGCATCAAGCGTCAAATCCGCGAGTCCTTTCGCCTCAATCAGGACAACCTGACAGGCTGGGACATCGTGGTGGTCGCCCGCAAAGGGCTAGGTGATCTGGGGAATGGCGAGCTCGCTCAGCAGTTCGGCAAACTCTGGAAACGCTTGGCCCGAAGCCGGCCCAGTCGCGACGCAGACTTATCCCCCGGGACAAGCGACAATCCCCATGCGTAAAGCGGCTCTAGCCTGTATACAGGTTTATCGCTACGCCATCAGTCCGCTGATGGCCAGTCATTGTCGCTTCTATCCCAGCTGCTCCTGCTATGCCTACGAAGCCATCGAGCAACATGGCTTCCTGCGTGGTGGCTGGCTGGCAGCACGCCGTCTTGGTCGCTGCCATCCCTGGAATGCCGGCGGTTTCGATCCGGTTCCACCCGTTAAAACATCCCGTTCCCCTTCGATGGCCGAATAATCATGGATATCCAACGTTCGATCCTGATCGTCGCCCTGGCAGTCGTGTCCTACCTCATGGTCCTGCAATGGAACGAGGACTATGGCCAGGCTGCCCTGCCAGCCGAGGTTAGTACCTCGACCGCTGCGACGCCTGCCCTGCCCGACACACCCGCTGCAACCGCCAGCACCAGCGGCGACGACATCCCAACTGCCGTGGCCGAGCCGACTGCAGCTGCCGTTGCGCCTACCGCTGCTGCCAGCGACGAGCTGATTCGCGTCAAGACCGATGTGCTGGACCTGGCCATCGACCCGCGTGGTGGTGATGTCGTGCAACTGCGTCTACCGCAGTACCCGCGTCGTCAGGATCGCCCGGACGTGCCGTTCCAGCTGTTCGATAACGGCAACGAGCGTACCTACCTGGCGCAGAGCGGCCTGATTGGCCAGAACGCCCCGGACAAATCCAGCGGTCGTTCCCTGTGGAGCAGCGAGAAGCAGAGCTACGAACTGGCCGAAGGCCAGGACAGCCTGGTGGTCGATCTCACGTTCAGCGAGAACGGCGTCAACTACATCAAGCGCTACAGCTTCAAGCGCGGTCTCAATCCGCAATGCTCGGCGCGTGAGCAACAACTGAAGAAGCCTGGCTGCATCGATCCGTCCGCCTATCAGGTCGACGTGCGCTATCTGATCGACAACCAGAGCGAGCAAGCCTGGAGCGGCAACCTGTTCGCCCAGCTCAAACGCGACAACAGCGGCGATCCGTCCTCGACCACCGCTACCGGCACCGCCACCTACCTCGGCGCCGCACTGTGGACCACCGAAGAGCCGTACAAGAAGGTGTCGATGAAGGACATCGACAAGCAGTCCTTCAAGGAAACCGTGCAGGGCGGCTGGGTCGCCTGGCTGCAGCACTACTTCGTCACCGCCTGGGTGCCGAACAAGGACAGCACCAATCTGGTACAGACTCGCAAGGACAGCCAGGGGAACTACATCGTCGGCTTCACTGGTCCGTCCATACAGGTCGCGGCCGGCGCTCAGGGCGAAACGGGCGCGATCCTCTACGCAGGTCCCAAGCTGCAAGAGCACCTGGGCACCCTGTCTCCGGGCCTGGAGCTGACCGTCGACTACGGCTTCCTGTGGTTCCTCGCGCAGCCGATCTTCTGGCTGCTGGAAGTGATCCATGGCGTGCTCGGCAACTGGGGCTGGTCGATCATTTTCCTGACCATCATCATCAAGCTGATCTTCTTCCCGCTGTCTGCCGCCAGTTACCGTTCCATGGCGCGCATGCGTGCCGTATCGCCGAAACTGCAGGCGCTGAAAGAACAGCACGGTGACGATCGCCAGAAGATGTCCCAGGCGATGATGGAGCTGTACAAGAAAGAGAAGATCAACCCGCTGGGCGGCTGCCTGCCGATCCTGGTGCAGATGCCGGTCTTCCTCGCCCTGTACTGGGTGCTCCTGGAATCGGTCGAGATGCGTCAGGCGCCCTGGCTGCTGTGGATCACCGACCTGTCGATCAAGGATCCGTTCTTCATCCTGCCGATCATCATGGGCGCGACCATGTTCATCCAGCAGCAGCTCAACCCGACGCCGCCGGACCCCATGCAGGCCCGCGTGCTGAAGCTGATGCCGATCATCTTCACCTTCTTCTTCCTGTGGTTCCCTGCAGGTCTGGTGCTGTACTGGGTAGTCAACAACTGCCTGTCCATCGCCCAGCAGTGGTACATTACGCGCAAGATCGAAGCAGCAGCGAAACCGGCCAACGCCTGATTCGCCAAGACTTCCAAGCATCAAGCAAACGCCCCATGATTGGGGCGTTTTGCTATCCAGGCATTTGTCGTAGGAGCGAGCTCTGCTCGCGAATCTCTGTATCCACAGGCTTTGCGAGCAGAGAACCAGGCTTCCCCTCGCTCCTATATTCAGTCGTACGCACCGAGAAAACCGCCATGAACCACGCCCGAGATACCATCGCTGCCGTCGCAACCGCCCAAGGTCGGGGTGGTGTAGGTATCGTGCGAGTATCTGGTCCTCTTGCGGGTCAATTGGCCCAGGCCATCTGCAGGCGCGAGTTGAAGCCACGCTTCGCTCATCACGGGCCGTTTTATGGCGAGAGCGAGCTGACGCTGGACGAAGGTCTGGCCATCTACTTTCCCGGTCCCAATTCCTTCACGGGTGAAGACGTACTGGAACTTCAGGGCCACGGTGGCCCAGTCGTGCTCGATCTGTTGCTACGCCGTTGCATGGCATTGGGCGCACGCCTGGCACGACCAGGTGAGTTCAGCGAGCGCGCCTTCCTCAACGACAAGCTCGACCTGGCTCAAGCCGAAGCCATCGCCGATCTGATCGAGGCCAGCTCCGAACAGGCTGCGCGCAATGCACTGCGTTCGCTGCAGGGCGAGTTCTCCAAACGGGTGCATGCACTGACCGAGTCTTTGATCCAGCTGCGCATCTACGTCGAAGCCGCCATCGACTTCCCCGAGGAGGAGATCGACTTTCTCGCCGATGGCCATGTGCTAAGCCAGCTCGACAGCGTGCGTGCAAACTTATCCACAGTGCTGCGCGAAGCCGGCCAGGGTGCCTTGCTGCGCGACGGCATGACCGTGGTCATCGCCGGCCGGCCCAATGCCGGCAAATCCAGCCTGCTCAATGCCCTGGCCGGGCGTGAAGCGGCCATTGTCACCGATATCGCCGGCACCACCCGCGACGTGCTGCGCGAACATATACACATCGATGGCATGCCCCTGCACGTGGTCGACACCGCCGGCCTGCGCGACACTGACGATCAGGTCGAGCGCATCGGCGTGGAACGCGCGCTCAAAGCCATTGGCGAGGCTGATCGCGTGCTACTGGTGGTGGACTCCACCGCACCGGAAGCGGCTGATCCTTTCGCCCTGTGGCCAGAGTTTCTGGAACAGCGCCCGGATCCTGCACGCGTCACCCTGATCCGCAACAAGGCCGATCTCTCTGGTGAGACAGTCACACTGCAAACCAGCGCCGATGGCCACGTCACCCTCAGCCTGTCGGCCAAATCCGCAGACGGCCTGGAACTGCTGCGCGAACACCTGAAAGCCTGCATGGGTTATCAACAGACCGCAGAGAGCGGCTTCAGCGCGCGACGCCGCCACCTCGAAGCGTTGCTGCAGGCGCAGCAGCACCTCGAGCACGGCCGCAATCAGCTCACCCTGATGGGCGCGGGTGAACTGCTGGCCGAGGATCTGCGTATGGCGCAACAAGCCCTGGGCGAGATCACCGGTGCCTTCAGCAGCGACGATCTGCTGGGACGCATCTTCTCCAGCTTCTGTATTGGCAAGTGAAACCAAATACTCAGGCGCTCTACATTCACCGTCCTCTTATCCACAGCTAGCCTGTAGGAGCGGATTTATCCGCGAAAAGAGCATAGGTCTCGCCGTCAATCCGCCTCTTCCTGCCTCCCCGGATTTCATCCGGGCTACGAACTGCAGGCCAGACACAGGCTGCGTCTCAGGCTGACACCGATGGCAATCGTCGGCTCATCCAGCCCACCTTCCATAAGCTTGCGAGCCATCAAGGGCTGACATGGCACCGTGCCAATGCCCGATTTTCAGAAGAAATCCGGGTGTTCTGAAGAGTTATTCATAGTGAAATAAACCCTGTGGAAAACCGCCCTTAAGCCCTGCCCATAACCCTATGACAAAGCTGGGCGTAACTTCCCCTGTGGGTAACTAGCACTTTCATCCACAGTGGTTCAGCAGCTTGCCCAGCGGAACCGAGCAGGAATGACACAGGCTTATCATTCGCTGTACACCAGTAGCAGCAAGGCTTGTAAAGCTTTATCCACAGAAAAGGCTCCCTCTATACATAAACATAAAGAACAAGCTTTATAAAAATTCTCTCTTTTTTATTCTTTATAAGCCTGAGCGTACTTTTCACCCGGAAGGGGTCATCAGGTAAAGGCTCGAGGAGAGAGGAACACAACCAAGCAGCTGGCTATTTTTTGTGCAGAAGGCTTCATTCAGCAGGCTTAAGTCCCTATACTTGCCGCCTTTCTTTCAGACCCCTTCTCAACAGGCACGAGGTGCGTGGTGGATTTCCCTTCCCGTTTTGACGTGATCGTGATCGGCGGCGGTCATGCCGGTACCGAAGCAGCCCTGGCTGCAGCACGCATGGGCGTGAAGACCCTGCTGCTCACCCACAATGTCGAGACCCTCGGCCAGATGAGCTGCAACCCGGCTATCGGCGGGATCGGCAAGAGCCATCTGGTCAAGGAAATCGATGCCCTGGGCGGCGCCATGGCCATCGCTACCGACAGGGGCGGTATCCAATTCCGTATTCTCAACAGCCGCAAAGGCCCAGCCGTACGTGCGACCCGCGCACAGGCCGACCGCGTGCTGTACAAGGCCGCAGTACGCGAGATTCTGGAAAACCAGGCCAACCTGTGGATTTTTCAACAGGCTGCTGATGATCTGATTGTGGAAAACGCTGAAGTCAAAGGCGTGGTTACCCAGATGGGCCTCAGGTTCCACGCGGATTCCGTGGTGTTGACCACAGGCACGTTCCTCGGCGGACTTATCCACATTGGTCTGCAGAATTACTCTGGCGGTCGTGCCGGTGATCCACCTTCCATCGCCCTGGCGCATCGCCTGCGTGAACTGCCACTGCGCGTCGGTCGTCTGAAAACCGGTACGCCACCACGCATCGACGGTCGTTCTGTGGATTTCTCGGTAATGACCGAGCAGCCGGGTGATACCCCTACGCCGCTGATGTCCTTCCTCGGCAAGCGTGAACATCAACCGAAGCAGATCAGTTGCTGGATCACCCACACCAACGCACGTACTCACGAGATCATCGCCGCCAACCTCGACCGCTCGCCGATGTACTCCGGTGTGATTGAAGGTGTAGGCCCGCGCTACTGCCCGTCGATCGAGGACAAGATCCATCGCTTCGCCGACAAGGACAGCCACCAGGTGTTCATCGAGCCGGAAGGCCTGACCACTCATGAGCTGTACCCCAACGGCATCTCCACTTCACTGCCGTTCGACGTGCAGCTGGAGATCGTGCGCAGCATCCGTGGCATGGAAAACGCCCACATCGTGCGCCCTGGATATGCCATCGAATACGACTACTTCGATCCGCGTGATCTCAAGTACAGCCTGGAAACCAAGGTCATCGGCGGGCTGTTCTTCGCTGGCCAGATCAACGGTACCACCGGCTACGAAGAAGCCGGCGCTCAGGGCCTGCTTGCCGGCTGCAACGCCGCCCTGCGCGCGCAGGGCAAGGAAGCCTGGTGTCCGCGTCGTGACGAAGCCTACATCGGCGTGCTGGTCGATGACCTGATCACCCTGGGCACCCAGGAGCCGTACCGCATGTTCACCTCGCGTGCCGAATACCGGCTGATTCTGCGTGAGGACAACGCCGACCTGCGCCTGACCGAGAAAGGCCGCGAGCTGGGTCTGATCGACGACGAGCGCTGGGCGGCCTTCGAGGCCAAGCGTGAAGGTATCGTGCAGGAAGAGCAGCGCCTGAAGAGCACCTGGGTGCGCCCAGGCACGCCGCAAGGCGATGCCATTGCCGCGCGTTTCGGTACGCCGTTGGCTCACGAATACAACCTGCTCAACCTGCTGGCTCGGCCGGAGATCGATTACGCCACGCTGGTCGAACTGACTGAAGCACCGGTTGTGGATAACCAGGTGGCCGAGCAGGTCGAGATCAAGACCAAGTACGCCGGCTATATCGACCGCCAACAGGACGAGATCGCCAAACTGCGTGCCAGTGAAGACACCAAACTGCCGGATGACCTGGACTATGCCTCGATCTCCGGGCTGTCCAAGGAAATCCAGTTCAAGCTCGGCAGCACCCGCCCAGCCACGCTTGGCCAGGCTTCACGGATACCGGGGGTCACCCCGGCGGCGATTTCCCTGCTGCTGATTCACCTGAAAAAACGCAGCGCCGGACAGAAGCTGGAGCAGAGCGCCTGATGTCGGTCACTCAGCGTCACGCCGAAGAACTGATCCAGGGTGCCCGCGAGCTCGGTATCGAACTCAGCGCGCAGCAGCAGGAACAACTGCTCGCCTACCTGGGCCTGCTGATCAAGTGGAACAAGGCTTACAACCTCACTGCGGTGCGCGACCCCGACGAGATGGTTTCGCGCCATCTGCTCGACAGCCTGTCGGTGGTGCCGTTCGTGGCCGAGCGTGGGGATAACTGGCTGGACGTCGGCAGCGGCGGTGGCATGCCCGGTGTTCCGCTGGCAATCATGTTCCCCGAGCGGCGCTTTACCCTGCTCGACTCCAACGGCAAGAAGACCCGTTTTCTAGTGCAGGTGAAGCTGGAGCTGAAACTCGCCAACCTCGAGGTTGTCCACAACCGGGTCGAAGCGTATCGACCCGAGCAGCCGTTCGACGGTATCAGCTCGCGGGCGTTCAGCAGCCTGGAAGACTTCAGCAACTGGACGCGTCACCTCGGCAGCGTCGACACCCACTGGCTGGCGATGAAAGGCGTGCACCCGGATGACGAGTTGCAAGCTCTGCCGACTGACTTCCGTCTCAGTGCCACGCATGTGTTGCGGGTTCCCGGTTGCCAAGGCCAGCGCCATCTGTTGATACTGCGTCGCTCGGTCTAAGGGGAAAGAAGATGGCCAAGGTATTCGCGATCGCCAATCAGAAAGGCGGCGTGGGCAAAACCACGACGTGCATCAACCTGGCCGCCTCTCTGGTAGCGACCAAACGCCGTGTGCTGCTCATCGATCTGGATCCGCAGGGCAACGCGACCATGGGCAGCGGTGTCGACAAGCATGGACTCGAACATTCGATCTACGACGTACTGATCGGCGAATGCGACCTGAGCCAGGCCATGCAGTTCTCCGAACACGGTGGCTACCAGCTGCTGCCGGCCAACCGCGATCTGACGGCCGCCGAAGTCGCCCTGTTGGAAATGAAGATGAAGGAGAGTCGCCTGCGTTATGCCCTGGCGCCGATCCGCGAGAACTACGACTACATCCTCATCGACTGCCCACCGTCTCTGAGCATGCTGACCATCAATGCCCTGGTCGCTGCCGATGGTGTGATCATCCCCATGCAGTGCGAGTACTACGCGCTCGAGGGGCTTTCCGATCTGGTCAACAGCATCCAGCGCATCGCCCAGCTGCTCAATCCCAAGCTGCAGATCGAAGGTCTGCTGCGCACCATGTATGACCCGCGTATCAGCCTGACCAACGACGTCACGGCTCAGCTCAAGCAGCACTTCGGTGACAAGCTGTATGACGTCGTGATACCGCGCAACGTACGGCTGGCCGAAGCACCGAGCTTCGGTATGCCGGCGCTGGTCTACGACAAACAATCCCGTGGTGCCATCGCCTACCTGGCCTTGGCCGGCGAGCTGGTGCGCCGTCAGCGTGCCGCCGCGAAAACTGCTACCGCTTAAGGAACATCCGCATGGTTGCGAAGAAACGAGGTCTGGGTCGAGGTCTGGACGCACTGCTTGGCGGCAACACCGTCAATGCATTGCAGGAAGAGGCCGCTCAGGTCGACACGCGTGAACTGCAATACGTGCCGCTGGAGCTGATCCAGCGCGGCAAGTACCAGCCTCGCCGTGACATGGACCAGACCGCTCTGGAAGAGCTCGCTGCCTCCATTCGTGCCCAGGGCGTGATGCAGCCCATCGTCCTGCGCCCCATCGGTGGTGGACGTTTCGAGATTGTCGCCGGTGAACGACGCTGGCGTGCCAGCCAGCTGGCCGGTCAGGACAAGATTCCGGCCATGGTCCGTGAACTGCCGGATGAAGCCGCCATCGCCATGGCGCTGATCGAGAATATCCAGCGCGAAGACCTCAACCCGATCGAGGAAGCCGTGGCCCTGCAGCGTCTGCAGCAGGAATTCGAGCTGACCCAGCAACAGGTCGCCGATGCGGTGGGCAAATCCCGCGTCACCATCACCAACCTGCTGCGCCTGATCGCCCTGCCGGAAGAGATCAAGACCCTGCTTTCGCATGGCGACCTGGAGATGGGGCATGCCCGTGCACTGCTCGGTTTACCCCTCGAACAGCAGGTTGAAGCTGCGCGACATGTTGTCGCACGTGGCCTGACCGTTCGTCAGACCGAAGCACTGGTGCGACAGTGGCTCAGCGCCAAACCAGCCCCGGTCAAGGCCAAGGCAGACCCGGACATCAGTCGCCTGGAGCAGAAGCTCGCAGAGCGTCTGGGCTCGCCCGTGCAGATCAAGCACGGCAGCAAGGGCAAAGGGCAGTTGGTGATTCGCTACAGCTCCCTCGACGAATTGCAGGGTGTACTGGCGCACATTCGTTGAAACAATTCAGTCTGTAGTCCTACTTCACTCCTACTACAGCACGGTTGATCGGGCGCAGGCTGAACCCTATACTCCCCGCGCAATTTTGTCGGCTACGGGCCGAGTTTCGGCACCTTGCAGGGAGAGGTCGATGGGCATCCCCAGTAAGGTCCCGTTTCATCGTCAGCCAGGTTTTCCGATCCTGATTCTTCAGGCCATCGTGACGGCTGTGATTGCAGTGATTTTTGCCGTCAGTGGCGGATGGGTTGCGGCCTATTCGGCATTGCTGGGAGGGCTGATCGCCCTGCTGGCCAACGCGTATTTCGCATTCAAGGCCTTTCGTTACTTTGGCGCGCGTTCGGCCCGAGCCATCGTCCAGTCGATCTGGGCCGGGGCCATGGGTAAATGGATTATCACGGCAGTGCTGTTTGCACTGGCGTTCGTAGGGGTTGAACCACTTGCACCGATGCAGCTGTTCATCGGTTACCTGCTTGGCCTTCTGGCTGCAGCCTGTGCCCCCCTACTCATGAAAGTTTTCTGAAGCATTGGACCGTTTGAGGCGTTTATGGCTGATACCCCAGCAGAATATATCCAGCATCACCTGCAGAACCTGGTCTACGGCTCTCACCCGGATAAGGGCTGGATCATTGCCCAGACCCCGGAAGAGGTGAAAGCGATGGGCTTCTGGGCTGTCCATGTGGACACTCTGGGTTGGTCCCTGTTCATGGGCCTGATCTTCATCACCCTGTTCCGCATTGCCGCCAAGCGCGCCGTTACCGGCGTACCGACCGGCCTGCAGAACATGGCCGAGATGTGCATCGAGTTCGTCCAGGGCATCGTCAAGGATACCTTCCACGGCAAGAACCCACTGGTTGCGCCGCTGGCCCTGACCATCTTCGTCTGGGTGTTCCTGATGAACAGCCTGAAGTGGATCCCGGTCGACTACATTCCGGGCCTGGCCCATGCCATGGGCCTGCCGTACTTCAAGATCGTCCCCACCGCCGACCCTAACGGTACCTTCGGTATCTCCCTGGGCGTGTTCCTGCTGATCATCTTCTACAGCATCAAGGTCAAGGGCATCGGTGGTTTTACCAAGGAACTGTCGTTCACCCCGTTCAATCACTGGGCGCTGATTCCTTTCAACCTGTTCCTGGAAATCATCGGCCTGCTGACCAAGCCGCTGAGCCTGGCCCTGCGTCTGTTCGGCAACATGTATGCCGGTGAAGTGGTGTTTATCCTGATCGCGCTGCTGCCCTTCTACGTTCAGTGGGGGCTCAACGTGCCATGGGCTATCTTCCACATCCTGGTCATACCGCTGCAGGCGTTCATTTTCATGGTGCTGACCGTGGTTTATCTGAGTGCTGCGCACGAAGATCACCACTGATCGACATCGAAAAACCCGAAAACCCCTAACTCGTAACCTTAACCTCTAAAAACTCTGGAGCTAACTATGGAACTCGTCTACATCGCCGCTGCCATCATGATCGGTCTGGGTGCCCTGGGTACCGGTATCGGCTTCGCCCTGCTGGGCGGCAAGCTGCTGGAATCCACCGCTCGCCAGCCTGAGCTGGGCCCGCAGCTGCAAACCAAGACCTTCCTGATGGCCGGTCTGCTCGACGCCGTTCCGATGATCGGTGTTGGTATCGCGATGTACCTGATCTTCGTTGTCGCGGGTTAAGAGTTCCTGAGTTCGAGGCAGCATGATGAGTGCTGCCTCTTCAGGCTTTTCTTCCCTGAACACGAGATAGCACGAGGTAAATCGCTGTGAACATTAACCTGACCCTGTTCGGTCAAACGATTGCCTTCGCTATTTTCGTCTGGTTCTGCATGAAGTTCGTATGGCCGCCGCTGACGCTGGCCATGCAGGAACGCCAGAAGAAAATCGCAGAAGGTCTGGATGCTGCCGGGCGCGCTGAGCGCGATCTGCAGTTGGCCCAGGAACGCGCTGCCCAGATGCTTCGTGAAACCAAAGAGCAAGCTGCCGAGATTCTCGATCGGGCGAACAAGACCGCCAACGCAATCGTCGAAGAAGCCAAGGCCCAGGCCCGCTCTGAAGGTGAAAAGCTGATCGCTGGCGCCAAAGCCGAAATCGATCTGGAAGTGAACCGTGCCAAGGATCAACTGCGTTCGCAGGTAGCAGCTCTGGCTGTCACCGGCGCCGAGCAGATCCTGCAGTCCTCCGTGGACGGCGCTGCGCACAACGATCTGGTCGCAAAACTGGCCTCTCAACTCTAAGCGAGGCTCGCGATGATCAATACCAACACGCTCGCTCGGCCCTACGCGAAAGCTGCGTTTGAGTTTGCCAGTGCTGCACAGCAGGCCGATGCCTGGCTGAACATGCTGTCGCTGTCCGCGGCCGCGGTTCAAGCGCCGGCCATGGCTCAGCAGTTGGTCAACCCGGCGTTGACCGATGAGCAGAAAGTCAATGTGCTGGCGCAGCTCTGTGCCGGTCACATCGACGCTTCGTTCAGCAACTTCCTGCGCTCGCTGGGCAGCAACGACCGACTGTCGCTGTTGCCGGTAGTACGCGAACAATTCGCTGTACTGAAGGCTGAAGCCGAACGCGCCCTCGATGTCGAGGTCGAGTCGGCTTTCGAACTCAGTGCTGAGCAATTGCAAACTCTGGCTGCCGCCCTTTCCAAGCGGCTCGATCGCACCGTCCAGCCCACGCCCGTGGTCAATCCCGCCCTGATCGGCGGTGTTGTCATTCGTGCAGGTGACCTGGTCATCGACGGTTCGGTCCGCGGCAAGCTGAACAAGCTGGCCGAAGCGTTGAAATCCTGATTTGAGGGAACTGGCATGCAGCAATTGAATCCTTCCGAAATTAGCGAAATCATCAAGCAGCGCATTGAGTCGCTTGATGTATCCGCTCAAGCCCGTAATGAAGGCACCATCGTCAGCGTTTCCGACGGTATCGTGCGCATCTACGGCCTCGCCGACGTCATGTACGGTGAGATGATCGAATTCCCTGGTGGCGTGTACGGCATGGCCCTGAACCTGGAGCAAGACTCCGTAGGTGCCGTAGTACTGGGTGGTTACCTGACCCTCGCCGAAGGCATGAGCGCCAAGTGCACCGGTCGCATCCTTGAAGTTCCGGTTGGTCCGGAGCTGCTGGGTCGTGTGGTCGACGCACTGGGCAACCCGATCGATGGCAAAGGCCCGATCAACGCCGCCGCTACTGACGCCGTTGAAAAGGTTGCGCCGGGCGTGATCTGGCGTAAGTCGGTCGACCAGCCGGTGCAGACCGGTTACAAGTCGGTCGATGCCATGATCCCGGTAGGCCGTGGCCAGCGCGAGCTGATCATCGGTGACCGTCAGATCGGTAAGACGGCTCTGGCCGTCGACGCCATCATCAACCAGAAAGACAGCGGCATCCGTTGCGTCTACGTCGCCATTGGTCAGAAGCAATCGACCATCGCCAACGTGGTACGCAAGCTGGAAGAAGCTGGCGCGCTGGCCAACACCATCGTGGTTGCAGCTTCGGCTTCCGAATCCGCTGCCCTGCAGTTCCTGGCGCCGTACTCCGGTTGCACCATGGGCGAATACTTCCGCGACCGCGGTGAAGATGCCCTGATCGTGTACGACGACCTGTCCAAGCAGGCCGTTGCCTACCGTCAGATCTCCCTGCTGCTGCGCCGTCCGCCAGGCCGTGAAGCCTACCCGGGCGACGTGTTCTATCTCCACAGCCGTCTGCTGGAGCGCGCTTCCCGCGTTTCCGAAGAGTACGTCGAGAAGTTCACCAATGGCGCCGTGAAGGGCAAGACCGGTTCCCTGACCGCTCTGCCGATCATCGAAACCCAGGCCGGTGACGTTTCCGCGTTCGTTCCGACCAACGTGATCTCGATCACCGACGGTCAGATCTTCCTGGAATCGGCCATGTTCAACTCGGGTATCCGTCCGGCCGTCAACGCCGGTATCTCGGTATCCCGTGTGGGTGGCGCGGCTCAGACCAAGATCATCAAGAAGCTTTCCGGTGGCATCCGTACCGCTCTGGCTCAGTACCGTGAACTGGCGGCCTTCGCCCAGTTCGCTTCTGACCTGGACGAAGCCACCCGCAAGCAGCTCGAGCATGGTCAGCGCGTCACTGAGCTGATGAAGCAGAAGCAGTATGCGCCGATGTCCATTGCCGAAATGTCGGTGTCACTGTACGCAGCCGAGCGCGGCTTCCTGCAGGACGTCGAAGTCGCCAAGATCATCAGCTTCGAGCAGGCCCTGATCGCCTTCTTCAAGCGTGATCACGCCGACCTGATGGCGAAGATCAACGAGAAGGGTGACTTCAACGACGAAATCGACGCTGGCCTGAAAGCCGGTATCGAGAAGTTCAAGGCCACCCAAACCTGGTAACCGCAGCGGGGGCTTCGGCCCCCGCCTGCTTGAACCAAAAGGTGTGAAATGGCAGGCGCAAAAGAGATTCGCAGCAAGATTGCGAGCATCAAAAGCACGCAAAAGATCACCAGCGCCATGGAAAAAGTGGCGGTCAGCAAAATGCGCAAGGCTCAACAGCGCATGGCTGCCGGTCGCCCCTACGCTGAGCGTATTCGTCAGGTGATCGGTCACCTGGCCAAGGCGAACCCGGAATACCGCCACTCGTTCATGGTGGAGCGTGATGTAAAGCGCGTCGGTTATATCGTGGTGACCTCGGACCGTGGTCTGTGTGGTGGCTTGAACATCAACCTGTTCAAGGCGCTGCTCAGAAGCCTGAAGGAATGGCGCGACCAGAAGGTCGAGGCTGATTTCTGCGTGGTGGGCAGCAAAGGCGCGAGCTTCTTCCGCAGCAACGGGGGCAATGTGGTTGCCGCCATCAGCAAGCTGGGTGAAGAGCCGTCCATCAACGACCTGATCGGTAGTGTCAAGGTCGTGCTGGATGCCTACGCCGAGGGCCGTATCGACCGTCTGTATCTGGTGTCGAACAAGTTCGTCAACACCATGACGCAGAAGCCGGAAGTGCAGCAGTTGTTGCCGTTGGCCGCAAGCGATGCGCAAGGTGTACAGAAAGGTCTGTGGGACTACGTGTACGAGCCGGACGCCCAGCAATTGCTGGATGCGCTGCTGGTACGCTACGTCGAGTCGCAGGTCTATCAGTCCGTGGTCGAGAACAGCGCGTGCGAACAGGCTGCGCGGATGATCGCGATGAAGAACGCCACCGACAACGCCGGTGATCTCATCAAAGACCTGCAGCTGGTTTACAACAAGGCTCGTCAGGCAGCGATCACCCAGGAAATTTCGGAAATCGTCGGCGGCGCTGCCGCGGTTTAAGAACGGTTCAAATATTCAGAGGAACCAAAGATGAGTAGCGGACGTATCGTTCAAATCATCGGCGCCGTCATCGACGTGGAATTCCCGCGTGACAAGGTGCCGAGTGTTTATGAAGCGCTGAAAGTAGTTGGCGCCGAAACCACCCTGGAAGTTCAGCAGCAGCTGGGCGACGGCGTGGTACGTACCATTGCGATGGGTTCGACCGAAGGCCTCAAGCGTGGCCTGGACGTCACCAGCTCTGGCAAGGCCATCTCCGTACCGGTCGGTAAAGCGACCCTGGGCCGGATCATGGACGTGCTGGGCAACCCGATCGACGAAGCCGGCCCCATCGGTGAAGAAGAGCAGTGGGAAATCCACCGCCCTGCGCCGAGCTATGCCGAACAGGCTGGCTCCAACGAGCTGCTGGAAACCGGCATCAAGGTTATCGACCTGGTCTGCCCGTTCGCCAAGGGCGGTAAAGTCGGTCTGTTCGGTGGTGCCGGTGTCGGCAAGACCGTGAACATGATGGAACTGATCCGTAACATCGCCATCGAGCACAGCGGTTATTCCGTGTTCGCCGGTGTGGGTGAGCGTACTCGTGAGGGTAACGACTTCTACCACGAGATGAAGGACTCCAACGTTCTCGACAAGGTAGCCCTGGTCTACGGTCAGATGAACGAGCCACCAGGCAACCGTCTGCGCGTAGCGCTGACCGGCCTGACCATGGCCGAGAAGTTCCGTGACGAAGGTCGTGACGTTCTGCTGTTCGTCGACAACATCTACCGTTACACCCTCGCCGGTACCGAAGTATCCGCACTGCTCGGCCGTATGCCGTCGGCAGTAGGTTACCAGCCGACTCTGGCCGAGGAGATGGGCGTTCTGCAGGAGCGTATTACCTCCACCAAGAAAGGCTCGATCACCTCGATCCAGGCTGTATACGTACCTGCGGACGACCTGACCGACCCGAGCCCGGCGACCACCTTCGCCCACTTGGACGCCACCGTCGTTCTGTCCCGTGACATCGCTTCCCTGGGTATCTACCCGGCCGTTGACCCGCTGGACTCCACCAGCCGTCAGCTGGACCCGAACGTGATCGGCCAGGAGCACTACGAGACCGCTCGTGGCGTTCAGTATGTTCTGCAGCGCTACAAGGAGCTGAAGGACATCATCGCGATCCTGGGTATGGACGAACTGTCCGAAGACGACAAGCAGCTGGTATCGCGCGCTCGTAAGATCCAGCGCTTCCTGTCCCAGCCGTTCTTCGTGGCTGAAGTCTTCACCGGTGCCCCGGGCAAGTACGTGTCCCTTAAGGACACCATTGCCGGCTTCAGCGGCATTCTCAAAGGCGACTACGACCACCTGCCGGAACAAGCGTTCTACATGGTAGGCGGCATCGACGAAGCCATCGAGAAAGCCAAGAAACTGTAAGTAACGGGTGCGCCCCCCAGGGGGCGTCCGGGCCGGAGCGGGCAGCAGCCTGATCCGGCCTCTCAACCGAGGCATTGTTATGGCTATGTCAGTCCACTGCGATATCGTCAGTGCGGAAGAAGAGCTGTTCTCGGGGCTGGTGGAAATGGTCATCGCCCACGGTCACCTTGGTGACCTGGGTATCCTGCCGGGCCACACCCCGCTGCTGACCGATCTCAAGCCGGGTCCGGTGCGAGTGATCAAGCAGGGTGGCACCGAGGAGGTGTTCTACATCTCCGGTGGCTTCCTGGAAGTTCAGCCGAGCATGGTGAAGGTTCTTGCCGACACCGCCGTTCGTGCCGGCGACCTGGATGAAGCCGCTGCCATCGAGGCGCGCAAGGCGGCCGAGAAGGCGCTGAGCGAGAAGGGCACCGAGTTCGACTACGGCAGTGCTTCGGCACGCCTGGCCGAGGCTGCTGCCCAGCTGCGCACCATCGACGAGATGCGCAAGAAGTTCGGCGGCCGCAGCCGCTGATCGCGTATCGCGGTATCACGCAAAGGGGCGACTTAGGTCGCCCCTTTGCGTTTCTGGCAAAATAGCGTTTTCTTCGCGCGGCTCTCTGGCCGCGGCCAACTCTTGCCCAGCAAGGAGCTTTCTATGAGTCTGGATATCGTCATTCTTGCCGCTGGCCAGGGCACGCGGATGCGTTCCGCTTTGCCCAAGGTGCTGCACCCGGTCGCCGACAAACCCATGCTCGGGCATGTCATCGACACTGCACGCAGCCTGCAGCCGCAAAGCATCCAGGTGGTGATCGGTCATGGCGCCGACACCGTGCGTGAGCGTCTGGCCGCCGATGACCTGAATTTCGTCATCCAGGCCGAGCAGCTCGGCACCGGTCACGCCGTGGCTCAGGCTCTGCCGCAGCTCAACGCCGATACCGTACTGATTCTCTACGGCGATGTACCGCTGATCGAAACTGCCACTCTGCAGCGGCTGATGGCCCTGGTCAGCGATGATCAGCTGGGCCTGCTCACCGTCGAGCTGGCCGACCCGACGGGCTACGGCCGCATCGTGCGTGACGCCGATGGCGGGGTGCAGGCCATCGTCGAGCACAAGGATGCCAGCGAGGTGCAACGGCAGATCCGCGAAGGCAATACCGGCATCCTCGCCGTGCCGGGCAAGCGCCTGGCCGACTGGCTCGGGCGTCTGTCCAACAGCAATGCCCAGGGCGAGTACTACCTGACCGACGTGATCGCCATGGCGGTGGCCGACGGTCTGGTGGTGGCCACTGAGCGCGCTGCCGACGAAATGGAAGTGCTGGGTGCAAATGACCGCATCCAGCTGGCTCAGCTCGAATGCCATTACCAGCAGCGCATGGCCCGCCGCCTGATGGCCCAGGGCGTCACCCTGCGCGATCCGCATCGCTTCGATGTGCGTGGTGAAGTCAGCGTCGGCCGCGACGTGACCATCGACATCAACGTCATCCTCGAAGGCCGCGTGATCATCGAGGACGATGTGCAGATCGGCCCGAACTGCGTGATCAAGGACTCGGTGCTGCGCAGGGGCGCTATCGTCAAAGCCAACAGCCACCTGGACGGTGCCGAGATGGGCGAGGGCGCCGATTGCGGCCCGTTCGCTCGCCTGCGTCCGGGCACCAGACTGGGCGCCAAGGCCCATGTGGGTAACTTCGTCGAACTGAAGAACGCGGTGCTGGGCCAGGGCGCCAAGGCCGGTCACCTGAGCTACCTGGGCGATGCCGAGATCGGTGCGCGGACGAATATCGGTGCCGGCACCATCACCTGCAACTACGACGGTGCCAACAAATTCCGCACGGTAATGGGCGAGGATGTCTTCATTGGTTCCAACAGTGCGCTGGTCGCACCGGTTACGCTGGGCGACCGCGCGACCACCGGTGCCGGTTCGGTAGTGACCAGCGATGTGCCTGCGGATACGCTGGCAGTAGGCCGTGCCAAGCAGCGCAATATCGAAGGCTGGAAGCGCCCCACCAAGAAGTGAACCCGCTCTGGCCTGGGGGTGACCAGGCCTGTGGATAACCTGCCGGAGGCAGTCCTGTATGTTCGGTGTGACGGATTACCCCGCCTTCGTGGTGGCCTTCATCATCCTGCTGGCCATTCCCGGGCCGGGTAACCTGGCGTTGATCCTGTCCACGGGCAAGGGCGGGATTCGCGGCGGGCTGGCTTCGACCTTCGGAATCATGCTCGGCGACCAGGTGCTGCTGTGGTTGGCGGTGGCCGGGGTCGCCGCGCTGCTCAAGGCCTATCCGGCAGCCTTCCATGTGGTGCAGTGGCTTGGCGCCGGCTATCTGGTCTACCTCGGCCTGCGCATGATCCTGGCCAAGCCTGGTGCGGCGCCGACGCTGGACATCAAGCCGCGGCGATACCTGTGGCAAACCCTGGTGATCACCGTCTTCAACCCCAAGGCCATCATCTTCTACATGGCCTTCTTCCCTCTGTTCATCGATCCGCAGCGCCATCAGGGGTTGATTACTTTCGGTTTCATGGCTGTGACCATCATGGCACTGACCTTTCTCTACGGCTTGTTGATCGTGCTGCTGACGCACTTTCTCGCCGAGCGCATGCGCGCAAATCCCCGTATCGCGCGTGGTCTGGAGAAATTTGCTGGGCTTTGCCTGATCGGTTTCGGCGTCAAACTGACGCTGAACTGACCAGCGGACGCTTGCGGGCATTTCGATCATATGTTTTGATTCGCGCCATTATCTTTCGAATCGAAACTTAAACATGTCGAAGCGCAACACGCCGCAACGTCGCCACACCATCCTCGCCATGCTCGCCGAGCAGGGTGAAGTGTCGGTGGACGCCCTGGCGCAGCACTTCGCCACCAGCGAAGTGACGATTCGCAAGGACCTCGCCGCCCTGGAGAAGAACGGTCTGCTGCTGCGTCGCTATGGCGGTGCGGTGCCAGTACCGCAGGAGCTCATCGGCGAGTCGACGCAGCCCATCTCTCCCTACAAGCAGGCGATCGCCCGTGCCGGTGTGGCGCGGATTCGCGAGCACGCGCGCATCATCATCGACAGCGGCACCACCACGGCAGCGATGATCCCCCAGCTCGGCCACAAGCCGGGGCTGGTGGTGATGACCAACTCGCTGGGCGTCGCCAATGCCCTGCGCGAACTCGAGCACGAGCCGGTGTTGCTGATGACCGGTGGCACCTGGGACCCGCACTCGGAATCCTTCCAGGGCCAGGTAGCCGAGCAGGTGCTGCGTTCCTACGACTTCGACCAACTGTTCATCGGCGCTGATGGCATCGACCTGGAGCGTGGCACCACCACCTTCAACGAGCTGCTCGGTTTGTCGCGGGTGATGGCCGAAGTGGCCCGAGAAGTCATCGTCATGGTCGAGAGCGACAAGATCGGCCGGCGCATACCCAATCTGGAACTGCCCTGGAGCAGCTTCCGTACCTTGATTACCGACGAGCGCCTGGATTCCCAGGCTGCCGAACAGATAAGCGCGCGCGGCATCCAGCTGATTCTCGCGCCGCTGGAAACTTGAGGAGATAAACCATGTGTGGAATCGTCGGCGCCATCGCGGAGCGCAATATCACCCCTGTTCTAGTGGAAGGCCTCAAGCGCCTGGAATACCGCGGCTACGACAGCGCCGGTGTAGCACTGCTGACCGAGCAGGGCGCGCTGGATCGCCGCCGCCGCGTCGGCAAGGTCAGCGAACTGCAGACCGCGCTGCAGGCCGAACCGCTGGCGGGGCGTCTGGGCATCGCCCACACCCGTTGGGCCACCCACGGTGCGCCGAGCGAGCGCAACGCTCACCCACACTTCTCTGGCCATGAGTTGGCCGTGGTGCACAACGGCATCATCGAGAACCACGAAGAGCTGCGCGAGCGCCTCAAGGGCCTGGGCTACGTCTTCACCTCCGATACCGACACCGAAACCATCGTCCACCTGCTCGAGCACAAGCTGCGAGAGCTCGGCGATCTCGCTGCCGCGCTCAAGGCCGCGATTCCCGAGTTGCATGGTGCCTATGGTTTGGCGGTGATCAGCGCCAAACAACCGGATCGCCTGCTCGCCGCCCGCAGTGGTAGCCCGTTGGTGATCGGCCTGGGCCTGGGTGAGAACTTCCTCGCCTCCGACCAGTTGGCCCTGCGCCAGGTGACCGACCGCTTCATGTACCTGGAAGAAGGGGATATCGCCGAGATTCGCCGCGACGGCGTGCAGATCTGGGACGCTAGCGGTCAGTCGGTAGAGCGCGAAGCGGTGCAGTACCACGAAGGCGCCGAAGCCGCCGACAAGGGCGAATACCGCCACTTCATGCTCAAGGAAATCCACGAGCAGCCCAAGGTGGTGCAACGCACCCTGGAAGGACGTCTGGGCAGCGATCACGTACTGGTGCAGGCCTTTGGCCCGCAGGCTGCCGAGCTGTTCGCCAAGGTGAAGAACGTACAGATCGTTGCCTGCGGCACCAGCTACCACGCCGGCATGGTTGCCCGTTACTGGCTGGAAGAGCTGGCCGGCATTCCCTGCCAGGTCGAGGTGGCCAGCGAGTTCCGCTACCGCAAGGTGGTGGTGCAGCCTGATACCCTGTTCGTCAGTGTCTCGCAGTCCGGTGAAACCGCCGACACCCTGGCCGCATTGCGCAACGCCAAGGAGAAGGCACCAGGGCAGGGCGGCTACCTGGCCAGCCTGGTGATCTGCAACGTCGGCACCAGCTCGCTGGTGCGCGAATCCGACCTGTGCCTGCTGACTCAGGCCGGCCCGGAAATCGGTGTGGCCTCGACCAAGGCCTTCACCACCCAGCTGGTCGGGCTGATGCTGCTGACCCTGGCCCTCGGCCAGGTGCACGGCAGCCTCGACAAGGCGCTGGCTGCCGAGCTGGTGGAAGAATTGCGTCGCCTGCCGACCCGTCTGGGCGAAGCGCTGGCCATGGACAAGACCGTGGAGAAGATCGCCGAACTGTTCGCCGAGAAGCACCACAGCCTGTTCCTCGGTCGTGGCGCGCAGTATCCAGTGGCCATGGAAGGCGCGCTCAAGCTCAAGGAAATCTCCTATATCCACGCCGAGGCCTATCCGGCCGGTGAGCTCAAGCATGGCCCGCTGGCGCTGGTGGATGCCGACATGCCGGTGGTTACCGTGGCGCCGAACAACGAGCTGCTGGAAAAGCTCAAGTCCAACCTGCAGGAAGTCCGCGCCCGTGGCGGCGAGCTGATCGTCTTCGCCGACCAGCAGGCCGGCATGAGCAATGGTGAGGGCACCCACGTCGTTGCCATGCCGCATATCCATGACCTGCTCGCACCGATCCTCTACACCGTGCCGCTGCAACTGCTGTCGTACTACGTCGCTGTACTCAAGGGCACCGACGTCGATCAGCCGCGTAATCTGGCCAAGAGCGTCACGGTCGAATAAGACCGCTGACGAAGAAAAGCCCGTCCATCTGGACGGGCTTTTGCGTTTCTGTCACGCCGAAATCCTGCTCAGGTGCAGCTCCTCGGGGCGCAGCGTAAGCACGCGAACGCCGTCGCGGGTGACCGCCACGGTATGTTCGAATTGCGCTGAGAGCTGACCATCGCGGGTCACCACCGTCCAGCCGTCGCGCAGGGTGCGTACATCCTCCGTTCCCCGGTTGAGCATGGGTTCGATGGTGAAGGTCATGCCTTCGCGCAGCGTCAGGCCGGTGCCGGCTTTGCCCCAGTGCAGCACTTCGGGTGGTTCATGCATTTCCCGGCCGATGCCGTGGCCGCAGTACTCTTTGACCACCGAGTAGCGATGGGCACGAGCATGGCGTTCGATGGCATGACCGATATCTCCGAGTCGGGCGCCAGGTTTGACGGCTTCGATGCCTTTGCACATCGCTTCATAGGTCACTTGGGCGAGCTGACGAGCCTGATCCGACACCTCGCCGATCAGGTAGGTCTTGCTCGAATCGGCGATGTAGCCGTTCTTCTCCAGGGTGATATCGAAATTCACCAGATCGCCATCGCGCAGAATATCGTCGGCGCTGGGGACGCCATGGCACACCACTTCGTTGCGCGACGTATTCATGGCGTAGGCGAAACCATACTGCCCCTTGCTCGCCGGGCGCGCCTTGAGTTCATTCACGATGTAGTTATCCACAAGGTCGTTGACTTGCAGGGTCGACATGCCGAGCAGATCCAGGCGATCCAGGTAGCCGAACACGGACGCGAGCAACCTGCCGGACTCCGCCATCAGGGCGATCTGTTGCGGTGTCTTGCTCATGAGGCGTCCGCCATTCTTGGCGGAACCACCACGCCGGCGGCACGCATCTCGGCGGCCATCACCTCATTGAAGCTCAGCGTCGGGTTCATCTCGCAGAGCATGCCGATGCGAATCCAGAAACCCGCCTGTGCATTGATCGAGCGGCCCGAGACGGCGCTAGCCCTGCGAATCTGGTCGTGCAGTTCGTCATCGATATTGACGATGCCCATGGAAACTTCCTCATATATGTTTCGTATATGAATCATATAGAGCTTTTCCGGGAATTTCATCTTGCGCCCGCTAAGTCTGATCGTCGCCAGCGCCGGTAAGTGTTCCGATCCCTTAAACTGGGCGGCAAATCCGCTGACTGGCCCAGCTCGGGCGCGGGTCGCATGGAGTCATGTTGGTAGAGGAGAGAGAATGAAGCGCGTAGATGTGAAATGCAGGACAGATGAAGGGGTGCTGTTCGACACCCAGGTCATGGTCAACCCGGCCAATACGTCCGAATGGATCGTATTCTTCAAGAAGGACGCAGGGCGCAGCTTCTTTCTGGTGGACGAAGCCGAGCAGGTGGAGAGCTTCTCCAGCCTGAACGAGCTGATGGTGGAGTTGCGGGCATTGGGTATCAAACGGGTCGAGGTACAGCTCTGATCCAGAGTTGCTAACAATTGGCGTGGATCATCCTGTGGATATCCTTGTGATACTCGCCCAAGGAACTGATGAGCAGGGCTTCTCAGCCAGTTGTTCAAAAACTGATCCTTGCTCCGCGGCTGTCCACAGCCGCTTTGGATAACATTCCAGAAAACCTGTTGGTAAATCGTCCTGTTCCGCTTATGCCGGGGCCTGTGACGATTTGAACAGTTTCTCGCCAAGGCGGGTAGTTCACCTTTGTCGGGGCTGTAGACGGCTACCTAAAGATATGGTTGTATCATGCAACCATTGCTCGGAGATATGCCAGCCATGAGCCTTGATCCTTCTCTGGTCGACCAGATCCGATCCGCCTCTCGCACTATGGTTCGTGAGCTGGGTTTCATGCAGAGCACGTTGGCCGGTACCGACTATTCGCCATCGGCGGTGCATACCTTGCTCGAAATTGGCGCCCGTGGCGTGATGACTGCAGCGCAACTCGTTCAGGTTCTGGGGCTGGAGAAATCCAGTGTGAGCCGAATGATCGCCAAGCTGATCCAGGCTGGCGAGATAGAAGAGTCCACAAGTTCCTGTGATGGGCGGAGCAAGCGGCTGCTGCTGACCAACCAGGGCAAGCGCACGGTCGAGGCCATACAGGTATATGGCCAGAATCAGGTCACAACCGCACTGGCGCCGTTGAATCCAGCTCAGCAGCAGATCATTGCGCAGGGGGTGAATGCTTATGCCCAAGCGCTTGAGAGGCGTCGACTCGACACCACTGCAACCCCTTTCAACTCGATTCAACTGGGCGAAGGCTATCGCCCTGGCATGCTAGGTCGCATCGTAGAAATGCATGCGAAGTTCTACGCAAAACACTGGGGGTTCGGCCAGTTCTTTGAAAGCCAGGTCGCTGCTGGTGTCGCAGATTTTGCAGGGCGGTTGAACGAACCCTGCAACAATGTCTGGCTTGCCACCCAGCATGATCGAATCGTGGGGGCTGTTGCCATCGATGGACAGGATCTTGGAAACCACGAAGCCCATCTGCGCTGGTTCATTTTGGATGAAGGCTATCGAGGTGGTGGTTTAGGCCGCAGACTCTTGAGCCAAGCACTGGAGTTCTGTGATCGCCAAGGCTTCGCCGCTATACAGCTCTGGACCTTCAAAGGACTGGATGCGGCGCGCACGCTCTATGAGGCTTCCGGCTTCATGCTGGCTCAGGAGAAGAGAGGGACGCAGTGGGGTACGGCGGTAACCGAGCAACAGTTCACTCGGCGTGCCCGTTAATGGATATGGCTATCCACATGATCCTTGGATAACTCTTCATCTACCCTGTGGATAAGCATGCGGAGGCCTTGATTGACGGGGCATACAGCGCTTTGTACGGTTTCTCGCCAGGCTCAATCGTTGCCGGGACGGTAGAGATGACGATGAGTGGCGTCATATAGCGCCGATTCTGCAAACGCACCGGGATCGAGTACCCGTCCAACAAGGATCAACGCCGTGCGGCGGAACTCTTTGGCGGCGACCTTTGCCTCGATATCAGCCAGGGTGCCCAGTACCCAGTCCTGATCGGGCCAGCTCGCTCGGTGGATAACCGCGATGGGGCAGTCGGCGCCGTAGTGTGGCAGGAGTTCGCCGACGATGGCTGGCAGATGGCTTACACCGAGGTGGATGGCCATTGTTGCGCGGTGCCGCGCCAGGTCATGCAATTGCTCACCCTCGGGCATTGGCGAGGTGGTGCCGTAGCGGGTGAGGATCACCGTCTGGGCGATGCCGGGCAGGGTCAGCTCGCTTTCCAGTAGCGCCGCGCAGGCGGCGGTTGCGGTGACGCCGGGGATGATCTCGAAGGGGATATCGAGGGCACGAAGTTCGCGAATCTGCTCGCCGATGGCGCCGTACAGCGAAGGGTCGCCGGAATGCACACGCGCCACGTCCTGGCCACATTCGTGCGCCTGACGTAGCAGTGCGATGATCTCGCCAAGGTTAAGTTCGGCGGTATTGACCACCTTTTCGGCGCTATTACCTGCAAGAAGTGCTTCTGGTACCAGCGAACCGGCATACAGAATGACCGGGCACGAACGGATCAGGCGCTGACCCTTGACGGTGATCAGCTCGGGGTCGCCGGGGCCGGCGCCGATGAAGTAGACGGTCATGCTGCGGGTTCTCTATCGAAGGTGGCCAACGCGCAAGTGGCGTTGGCCGTGCGGGTTTTCTCGCCCAGCAGGCGGGCTGCCTTGCCCACTCGTGAGGCCAGGGCAAGGGCGCAGGGTTCAGCCACAGCGGGGCTTCCCGTTACGGATCGGATGAGTGGACTACCGGCTTTCTCCGGCTGGTGGAGCGTGAGCGCTTCGGGAGTGAAGAATGTCAGCTGCAGATTCAGGTGCATGGCCAGTTCACGCAGCCCCGGTTCGTCGCGCTTGTGGGCGATGCTGGCCAGTCCAATGAGGTTATCCACAGTCAACTCAAGCTGGGCCAGACTGTGGGTCAGCAGGGCGAGCAGCTCGTCCTGTGCACAACCGCGCCGACAACCCAGGCCGGCAACCACCCTAGGGGGGGCAGCGGGGTGATCGAGGTGGCTGGCGGTCATGAGCGGTATTCGTGTCGTAGGGTGACGTAGCTCATCATGGCACCTGCCAGCGGTCAACCGCGATTGACCGGCCGCCGCGGCCTGCGTAGCCTTCTCGCTTTCGAGGTTCTTCCCGGCAAGGCGCCGGGGAGCTAAGAGGGAACAGGGTCGATGCCCCGGCTGCCCCCGCAACTGTGAACGGTCTTAAGCCCTTCGATACACCACTGCCGTTAGGCGGGAAGGTGAAGGACGCGCAACGCGCAGATCGTGAGCCAGGAGACCTGCCTCGAATGACCAGCCATTTGCTCGGACGGGGTGATCCGACGCGGCCAGCACGCCCCTGCGTGCCCGCCTGCGCGTACCCGTCCGCCGAACTTACCGACGCCACGGGGCCTTCCATGAAAACCCTCGCCAAACTGCCTGTCACCATCGTCACCGGTTTTCTCGGTGCCGGCAAAACCACCCTGCTGCGCCACCTGCTGGCCAATGCCGGCGGCCGCCGTATCGCGGTGATCGTCAACGAGTTCGGCGAGCTGGGCATCGATGGCGAGATCCTCAAGCAGTGCTCCATCGGCTGCAGTGAGGAAGAAGCCAATGGCCGCGTCTTCGAGCTGGCCAACGGCTGCCTGTGCTGCACCGTGCAGGAAGAGTTCTTTCCGGTGATGCGCGAGCTGGTGGCGCGCCGCGGCGACCTCGACCATATCCTCATCGAGACCAGCGGCCTGGCGCTGCCCAAGCCGCTGGTGCAGGCCTTCAACTGGCCGGAAATCCGCAACGCCTGCACGGTCGACGCGGTGATCACCGTTGTCGACAGCCCGGCGGTGATCGCCGGCACCTTCGCCGCCTTCCCCGATCAGGTGGACGAGCAGCGCAAGCTCGACCCGAATCTCGACCACGAATCGCCGCTGCATGAACTGTTTGCCGACCAGTTGGCCAGCGCCGACCTGGTAATCCTCAACAAGGCCGATTTGCTCGATGCCGAGGCGCTGGCCGCGGTGCGCGCCGAGGTGGCCGAGGAACTGCCGCCAGCGGTCAAGGTGATCGAGGCGCACGGCGGCGAACTGCCGCTGGACGTGCTGTTAGGCCTGAACAGCGAAACCGAGCTGCATATCGACAGCCGCCGTACCCATCACGACGACGAAGATGAAGACCACGATCACGAGGAATTCGACTCGTTCCACGTGGAACTACCGGAAGCCGAGGAGGCGCGCCTGCTCGCCGCGTTGAAGGAGGCAGTGGCCAAGTACGGCATCCTGCGGGTGAAAGGCTTCGCGGCGATCCCTGGCAAACCGATGCGTCTGCTGGTGCAGGGCGTGGGCCAGCGCTTCGACCGCCACTTCGACCGCGCCTGGCGGGCCGACGAGCCGCGTCTGAGCCGGCTGGTGGTGATCGGCCAACAGCTCGACCGCGCGGCTATCGAAGCCGAGCTGAAGGCGGCGCTGGCCTGATACGGAGCGTGGGGCGTACTCGCGTAGCAGTACGCCGTGTGGACGTGCGCGCTGGCGGTGGACTGTTCGCTTCGCTCCTGAGTCCACCCTACGGCGCTACCACCAGTCGCGGTTAAAGCCCCTCCCACGGAACGAACATGCACTTACTGCGCACCCAGCCCGGCGCTCAACTGCCGGCCGACAGCATCGCCGACCTCGGCCAAACGCCTGCCGAGCTGGTGATCCTGTGCACGGGTGATTCGCACCTGTCGCTGCTGGCCGAAGCCGCCCGGCAACTGCCGGACGACTACCCCAGTCTGCGCCTGGCCAGCCCGGCGCAACTGAGCAACAACGCCTCGGTGGATTATTACGTCGAGCAGGTGCTGCAGCATGCCAAGGTCATCCTGATCTCTGTGCATGGTGGCGTCAGCTACTGGCGCTACGGCGTCGAACGCCTGGTTGAGCTGGGGGCGCGTGGTGCTGTTGTGATCATGGTGCCGGGTGACGACAAGCCCGACCCGGAGCTGAGCGCGCTCGGCAACGTCGCCGAGCAAGACAGCCAGCGCCTGTGGCAGTACCTGCGCCAGGGCGGGCTGGACAATGCCCGCCAGCTGTTCCGCTGCATCGGCAGCCGCTGGCTAGGGCGTGACGACACTTGGCAGGAGCCGCTGCCGCTGCCGCGTGTCGGTCTTTATCACCCGCAGCGTAGCCCGGCGGCGCTGGCTGACTGGCAGATGCAGTGGCAGCCGGACGCGCCTGTGGTGGCGCTGCTGTTCTACCGCAACCATGTGCAGTCGGCGAACACCGCCTTCGTCGATACCTTCTGCCAGCACCTGTTCGGCCAGGGCCTTAACCCGTTGCCGATTGCGGTGGCCAGCCTCAAGGAACCCGCCTGCCTGGATCAGGTGCAGGCCTGGCTGGATGACACTGACGCCGCACTGATCATCAACACCACCGGCTTCGCCCTGTCCAACCCCGAGGCGCCGCAGGTGCGGGTATTCCGCCGGGATATTCCGGTGCTGCAAGCCATCTGCTCGCTGGACAACCAGGCGCAGTGGCAGGCCAGCACCCAGGGCCTGGGCTCGCGTGACCTGGCCATGCACGTGGTGCTGCCGGAGCTGGATGGCCGGCTGATCGGCACCGCCATCAGCTTCAAGGGCCTGGCCTGGCGCAGCGAGCGCAGCCAGAGCGATGTGGTGTGCTACCAGGCGCATGAGTCGGGTATGGCTTATGTCGCGGAACTAGCGCGCAACTTGTGCCAATTGGCGATCAAAAGCAACGATCAGAAGCGAATCGGCCTGATCCTGGCCAACTACCCGACTCGCGATGGCCGCATCGGCAACGGCGTGGGGCTGGATACGCCGGCTGCCGCGCTGAACATTCTCCGTGCCCTGCAGGCGCAGGGCTATCCGGTGGATAACCTGCCGGGCAGCGGTACCGAGCTTGTCCATAGCCTGCTTGGCGGCGTCACCAACGATCTGGATGGCCTGGATACGCGGCCCTGTGCGCAAAGCCTGGCGCTGGATGACTATCTGAAATTTTTCCACGGCCTGCCGCCGGCCAATCAGCAGGCCGTGCGCGAGCGCTGGGGCGAGCCGCAGAACGATCCGATGTTCCGCAGCGGGCGGATGATGGTCGCCGGCCTGCGCTTCGGCCTGAGCTTCGTTGGTATCCAGCCTGCTCGCGGCTATCAGCTCGACCCCGCGGCGGTGTATCACGACCCCGACCTGGTGCCGCCGCACGGCTATATCGCCTTCTATGCCTGGCTGCGCACGGCCTTCGCCGCCGATGCGCTGATCCACGTCGGCAAGCACGGCAATCTGGAATGGCTGCCGGGCAAGAGCGTCGGCCTGTCCGAGGGCTGCTGGCCGCAGGCGCTGATCGGCCCGCTGCCCAACGTCTACCCGTTTATCGTCAACGATCCGGGCGAGGGCGCGCAGGCCAAGCGCCGCACTCAGGCGGTGATCATCGACCACCTGATGCCTCCTTTGACCCGCGCCGAAAGCTACGGCCCGCTGCGCGATCTGGAGCGCCTGGCCGACGAGTACTACGACGCCAGCCAGCTCGACCAGCGCCGCGCCGTCGAGCTGCGCGGCGAGATTCTGGCCAAGGTGCGCGAGGCCAGCCTCGACCGCGAGCTGGGCCTGCAACTCAATGACGATGCCGACAGCTGGCTGCCGCAGCTCGACGCCTATCTGTGCGACCTCAAGGAATCGCAGATCCGCGATGGCCTGCATGTGTTCGGCGAGTCGCCGGCCGGGCAACTGCGCCGCGACACCCTGCTGGCGCTGCTGCGTATTCCCCGTGGCGATGGCCAGGGCGCCAATGCCAGCCTGCTGCGTGCGCTTGCCCGTGGCCTGGAGCTGGACCTCGATCCGCTGGATTGCGATATGGGCCAGCCCTGGCAAGGGCTGCGTCCACAGGCGTTGCAGGTTGTGGATAACAGCCTGTGGCGCACGGTCGGTGATACCCGCGAGCGCCTGGAGCTGCTGGCGCTGAAGCTGATCGAACAACGCCTGGCCGGCGAGCGCAGCGAAGATTTCGGCACCGAGGTGGCGCTGATCCTCGACGGCCTGGCCGAACATATCGCGCCTTTGCTCGATGCATGCGGCGACGCCGAGATGGGCGGCCTGCTGGCAGCGCTGAAGGGGCGTTTCGTCCCTGCCGGGCCGAGCGGCGCGCCGAGTCGCGGACGCCTGGATGTGCTGCCCACCGGGCGCAACTTCTTCACCGTCGACGTGCGTCACCTGCCCACGCCCACCGCCTGGCGCCTCGGCGTGCAGGCGGCGGATCGCTTGCTGGAGCGCCATCTACAGGACGAAGGCGACCACCTGCGCCAGCTCGGCCTGTCGGTATGGGGAACGGCAACCATGCGCACCGGTGGCGACGATATCGCCCAGGCGCTGGCGCTGATGGGCGTGCGCCCGGTTTGGCAGCCCGGCAGCCAGCGCGTCGAGCGCTTCGAGGTGCTGCCGCTGGAGCAGCTCGGTCGGCCCCGGGTGGACGTTACCCTGCGCGTATCCGGCTTTTTCCGCGATGCCTTCAGCAATTTGATTCGCCTGTTCGACGAGGCCGTGCAGGCGGTGATCGAACTGGACGAGCCGGAAGACATGAACCCGCTGTCGGCGCGGGTCTGGCGCGAGTCGCTGGCGCTCAAGGATGGTGGCCTGGATGAAGCCGAAGCGCGGCGTCAGGCCGGCTGGCGGGTGTTCGGCGCCAAACCGGGCGCCTATGGCGCCGGGGTGCAGAACGCCATTGAGGAGCGCCTGTGGCAGAGCCGCGCCGATCTCGCCGAGGTCTACCTCAACTGGGGCGGCTACGCCTACGGTAGCGGCGCCGAAGGTGCGCCCGCGCGGCAGCGCTTTGTCGAGCGCCTGGAGCAGATGCAGGCGGTGCTGCACAACCAGGACAACCGCGAGCACGACATCCTCGATTCCAACGACTACTACCAGTTCCAGGGCGGCATGCTGGCGGCGGTGGAAACCCTACGCGGGCTCAAGGTGGCCAGCTACTTCGGCGACAACAGCCAGCCGGACACACCGCGCATTCGTAGCCTCAAGGAAGAACTCAATCGCGTGGTGCGTGCCCGTGCTGCCAATCCCAAGTGGATTGAGGGCATGAAGCGCCACGGTTACAAGGGCGCCTTCGAACTGGCCGCGACCATCGACTACCTGTTCGCCTTCGACGCCACCAGCGAGCTGGTCGATGACCACCAGTACGCGCTGCTCACTGATGCCTATTTGCTCGACAAGGACACCCGTGACTTTATCCAGCAGCACAACCCGGGGGCGCTCAACGATATTCTCGAACGCCTGCTGGAAGCCCAGCAGCGCGGCCTGTGGGAGAATCCCGGCGAATACCGCGAAGCGCTGGAGAACCTGCTGCTCGATAGCGAGGAATCATGAAGCGACTCGTTTCCGTAGGGTGGGTTAGCCGCCTGTCATGGTTGCTGGCCAACTCGCTGAAGCGGGTGCGGCGTAACCCACCGTCGGCGCCACACGGTATATCGCCTGGTGGGTTACGCGGCGCGCTACTCTCCTACGCGGCTGCACGATCAGCACTTTGCGCCGCTAACCCACCCTACGGGTGCAGCGTGCCCATTGTGGGAGGCGCTTCAGCGGCGACATGCTCGGGGCTAAAGCCCCTCCCACAAAAGCCAGGTGCTACCGCTCACCTCCACGGATCACAGCCATGACCGAATACCACTTCCCTCTCGCCGCCGTGGTCGGCGCCGACTCGCTGAAGCTGGCGCTGTGCCTGGCGGCCATCGACCCGGCCATCGGCGGGGTGCTGATCGAAGGCCCACGCGGCATGGCCAAGTCGACCCTGGCCCGTGGCCTGGCCGATCTGCTGGAGGGCGGGCGCTTCGTCACCCTGCCGCTCGGTGCCAGCGAGGAGCGCATCGTCGGCACCCTGGATCTGGACGCAGCGCTGGGCGAAGGCCGCGCGCAGTTTTCCCCCGGCCTGCTGGCCCGCGCCGATGACGGCGTGCTGTATGTCGATGAGGTCAACCTGCTGCCGGATCATCTGGTCGACCTGCTGCTCGATGCTGCCGCCAGCGGCGTCAACCATGTCGAGCGTGACGGCATCTCCCATCGGCATGCCGCGCGCTTCGTGCTGATCGGCACCATGAACGTCGAGGAAGGCGAACTGCGCCCGCAACTGCTTGACCGCTTCGGCCTCAATCTGGCGCTGGATGGCCAGCCGCAACCGGCCGAACGGGCCGAGATCGTGCGTCGCCGTCTGGCGTTCGATGCCAATCCTGAAGCTTTCCTGCAACGCTGGCAGAGTGAGCAGGATGCCTTGGCCGAACGCTGCCGCAATGCCCGCCAGCGCCTGGCGGATATTCCGCTGGATGACGCGGCGCTGAGCGAGATCAGCCAGCGCTGCTTCACTGCCGGTGTCGATGGCCTGCGCGCCGATCTGGTCTGGCTGCGCGCCGCCCGTGCCCATGCTGCCTGGCGCGGCGCGATAGGCATCGAGCCTGTGGATATCGACGCGGTGGAGGACTTCGTCCTGCGCCACCGTCGTCGCCAGCAACAGCCGCCGGCTGCCACGCCGCCCGAGCAGCGCCAGGCGCCGCAGCCGGCGCAGGAACAAAGTCAGGGCGAAGGTCAGTGGGGCGAGCTGCCGGCCCAGCCACAGGCCATGGATGAGCGGCGGGTACCGCCGCGCTGGCCAAAAAAGCCCTGAGCATCCGCCCGCGCACAGCCACAGGCGCGGATGCCCGTAACCGGCCTGGACGACTCGGCGGCGGCCTGCGAGGTGCTGCGCGTATCGGCGTGGCCGGTCGTATCGACTGGGCGGCCACTCTGCGCCAGGGGCGGCCGCAACGCCGCGAACAGTTGGTGCTGCGCCCGCGCAGTCAGCGGGCCGAAGAGCTGTGGTTGGTGCTGGTGGATGCCTCCGCCTCGACCCGTCGCCACGGTGCATTGAGTCGTGCCAAGGGCGTGCTCGCTGAAGTCTTCGACAGCGCCTATCGCAAGCGCGCGCGCCTGGCCGTGCTGCAGGCCGGTGGCCGCGAAGCGCAATGGCTGTGGCAGGGGCGCAAGGCCAGCGCCGAGCTGCATCGCTGGCTGCACGAATTGGGCGCTGGTGGTGGTACGCCGCTGCTCGATGCCCTGCAACAGGCCGGCGATTGGCTGCTGCGCCGTCAGCGTCTGAAACCGAACGAACGCCAGCGCCTGCTGATCCTGACCGATGGCCGCCTGCTTGATCTGCCTGCATTGCTGCCGCTGCCATGTCCGAGCCTGCTGCTCGACACCGAGCGTGCGCCCATCCGCCTGGGCCGTGCCCGCCAGCTGGCGCAGGCGTTACAGGCCGACTACCACCATATCGACGACCTGGCGCCCGGCGTGCCAGGGCGCACCTGGAGAACCCCATGAAAACCCTGCTGCTGGTCGGCATCGGTGCCGGCGACCCGGACTACATCACCTACCAGGCGATCAAGGCGCTGCGCCGCAGCGACGTGATCTTCCTGATGGACAAGGGTGCGGCCAAGCATAAGCTCAACGCCCTGCGTCGCGAGATCTGCGCACGCTTTCTCGATGGCCACACACCGCGTTTCGCCGAAGGTCAGCAGCCGGAGCGCGAGCGCGAAGCGGCTGACTACCGCGCCAGCGTCGACGAACTCAACCGCGACAAGCAGGCGGTGTTCGAGCAGCTTATCGACGAGCAGATGGCCGATGGCGAAACGGCGGCTTTCATGGTCTGGGGCGACCCGTCGCTGTACGACAGCAGCATCCGCATCATCGAAGCCATCGCCGCGCGGCGCAGCGACTTCGTCTATGACGTGATCCCCGGCATTACCAGCCTGCAGGCGCTGACTGCGCGCCACCGCATCCCGCTCAACAGCATCGGTCGCGCCGTGGAAATCACCACCGGCCGCCTGCTCGCCGAAGGCTGGCCGCAGGGCGTGGACAGTGTGGCGGTTATGCTCGACGCCAAGGACACCTACCGCCGCTTCGTCGGCCACGGCGTGCATATCTACTGGGGCGCCTACGTCGGCACGGCCGACGAGATCCTCATCGCCGGGCCGCTGGACGAGGTGGCCGAACGCATCGCCATGACCCGTGCCGAGGCACGGGAGCGTAATGGGTGGATCATGGATAGTTATCTGCTGCGTAAGGAAGGTATGGCGTAGGGCCGAGGGCTGAAGCGGTGGACAAGAAGAGCGTTGTCCACCCTACGTGTCACGGACGATAAGTCTCGAACCGAATGGGCGCTTCGCGTTTTCCGCTAATGACTTTGTGTACGTTGCGAACCAGTGCATCGGCATCCGGATCCTGGCTCTCATTCAGAACCCAGTTTTCGAAGATTCGTTTGTGAAATACCCAGTCCTTCAAGGCCGGGTCGTAGCGGAAGGTGATGTAGTCCGTCCAGTGCTGACCGCAGGCAACACCATTTTCGATGGTGAAGTACCGATGTTTGATGGCTAGCCCCTGGGTATCGGCGTCAAACGGGTCGCATTGACCGCCCTCATTGATCTTGAACACCACTTGGTCATTGCGAGCACGCAGCGCGTAAGCGCCATCGACAGTTTGGGTGAAGATCAGCAGAGGCCTAGGTGGCGCTTCCTGCTCTTTGGCCAGCGTCGTTTCTTCAGGCCTATGCAGAACGACGAGGTAATCGGTGAGCGTGTCGCCATCCAATTCACCAGACTCGTAAACCCACACCGAATAATCGGCAGGAATACTCTCGATAATGCCTGCTGGCAGTTCGTTGCCAGCCGCCAATGAAGAAAATGCCAGCGTTGCATACAAGAACTTCTTCATCGGTTTTCTCCCTGCTTTACAACCAACTCCAAGAAACCCCCGTATACACCCCAAACCCTTCCCCAGGCGTGGAGCGCGCCGCGTCTGCGCCCTTGTCGTCATAGCCCGGCGTCACGGTGGCGGCATAGCGTTTGTCGGTCAGGTTGCGCAGGTCGAGCCAGGCTTGCCAGTCGTCTTTCGGCGAGGCGTAGCCGAGGGTGGCGCCGAAGGTGGCGTAGGCATCGGCGTAGTAGGAGTTGGCGTAATCCACCGCGACCTTCGAGGCGTACTGGCTGTTGAGGCCAGCGTAGAAGCCGCTCGGATGGTCGTAGCGCAGCTCGGCCTGGTAGTAGTGGCGCGGCAGGCCGGGCAGGCGGTTGTCGCCGAAGGTGTCGTCGTCGCGGTAGTGGAAGTCGCTGAAGGTATAGGCCTGGCGCAGGCTCAGGGCACCGGCCGCGCCACCTTGCCACAGCGGGCTGACCAGGCCGGCTTCGATGCCTTGGTGCACGGTGGGGCTGGCGTTGGACTCGGCGAAGACGTTGGGCTCGATCTCGACGGTGAGCAGTTCATGGCGCACCTGTGAGTAGTAGTAGGTCAGCTCCCACTGGCCCAGCGCAGAATCGCCGCGGCCGCCGACCTCGAAGGTGGTGGCGGTCTGGTTGTCCAGGCTGATGGCAGCGCGCTGGCGCGCGGCATAGGGTTGGGTGGTGGTGCTGGAGAAGCGCAGCGGCGAGCCCCAGAGCATCGACCAGGCATGTGGCGGTTCCACCGAGCGGCTGATATTGCCGAATAACTGCACATCAGGATTGAGCTGATAGCGCAGGCCGATACGTGGCGCGTAGTCCCAGGTGCTTTCGTCGAGTTTGTCGTCGTTGGCCGGCCAGGTCACCTGCACTTCGCGGCGGGTATGGATCAGCGCCAGGCCGCTGGTCAGCCACAGGTCAGGCGCCAGCTCCAGTTCGTTGCCAATATGCAGCACATTGTCCGAACCCAGGTGCTCGTAGTCGCGCATCAGAGTGCCGGCCGGATAGGGCATGCCGTTGACGTTGATCGGCAACGCTGCGGTCTCTTTCGCTTTGCTGCTCGGCAGGTTGGTGGTGCTGCGCCAGCCGATGGTGGTGCTGCTATTGAGCCCGAACAGGGTATGCCGGCGCGTGTAGTTCAGGGTGCCGCTGATATCGCTGTAGTCCACGCGGATACGGTAGGCGCCGCCGCGATAGGCGGTCTCGGTGATATCCATGGGGTAGTGGTGGTAGGCCAGGCCGGCGACCAGGGTGGAGTCGTCGTCGATGCGCCAGGTGGTCTTGTTGGCCAGCCAGGTGCTGCCGGGTTGGTCGCGGTGGGCGTCGATGCTGCGATTGGCCGCAGCGGCCTGGCGCGGGTCGTCCTTGAGTTGCGCCTTGGTCAGGCGGCCGGGCGTTTCATGCTCGGTTTCGCGGTAGCGCAGGTAGAAGCGCGTCTCCAGATTCTCATTGAGGCGATAGCCGAAGTTGGCGGCCACGCCCTTGCCTTTGCCCGACGCGTGATCCTGATAGCCATCAGTGTGGCTGTCGGTGAGGGCGAGGTAGTAGTCGAAATCACCCAGCACCTGGCCGGAGGCGATGTTGCGTTTCTGGTAGCCATGGCTGCCAGTTTCATAGCGCAGTTGCAGCTTGGGCGCGGTGTAGCCGGTGTGGGTGATGTAGTCGATGGCGCCGCCCAGAGCCAGCGAACCGCGGTCGAAGCCATTGGCGCCACGCAGCACCTCGGCGCGACTTATCCACAGGGGTTCCAGCAGTTCGTAGGGCGTGCCGCCGGAGCCGGTCAGCGGCAGGCCATCGAGGAGGATATGGGTGCCGGAAGCGTGCGAGCCGGGACCACGGTTGATACCCGAGCCGCGCACGCTGATCTTCACGCCCTCGTTGCCGGGCGACTGCGCATAGACTCCAGGCTGGTAGGCCAGTACGTCGGCGACGCCGGCCACGCGGCCCTGCTCGACCTTGTCCATGTCCACCAGGTTGGTGGCGCCGGGGACCTGTTTCAGCTCTTCCTGCGCAGCCTCGATTTCGCTCAGCGGTGCGCCGCTGACTTGCATGGCGTCCAGCTGCATAGGCTGCTGAGCCAGGGCGATTGGCGCTGCCAGGCAGTTGAAGGTCAGCAGGGCCAGGCGGGCCGATCGAGCGTATAGCGGCTGGGGCAACATGCGAGGATTCCATTGAGCGGGCTACGAGTCTGTCTGATGGATGACGCAGGCGATTCGTCACCATCGTCCGCAACCCTACAGAATCCTTCGCTCAGACGCCTGACGTGTTGTCAGCCGTTTCACTCGGCAGAGAAAAACGCGGCTACCTGTGACTGCGCCATGGCGCGGGCCTCCAGCAGGGCCTGCTCACCTCTGGCGGTACCCTCCACACAGAAGAAGTGCATGTTCCTGAGGCCCACCGTGGCCAGGGCCGCCTGCAGGTAGGGGCGCAGGAAGTCTGGCTGCCGCGCCTGCTCGCCGCTGATCAGCCCGCCTGAGGCCAATGCCACGTAAACCGGGCGGTCACGTAACAGGCCAACCTTGCCTTGCGGTGTGCCGTTGAATGTCATGCGTATGCGCACGATGTGATCGACCCAGGCTTTGAGTGTCGAAGGGACGGTGTAGTTGTGCATGGGGGTGGCGATCAGCAGCACATCTGCTTCGTCGAGCTGACGGATCAGCTCGGCGGAGCGCTGCAGTGCGCTGCCGGGCTCTGCCTGGTCAGCGTCAGAGGGAGACGCCAGAGCCATGGCATAGTCGCGGTCGACATGTTGCAGATCGTTGAGGTCGACGTCTTGCACCTGCAGTGAGTGCTGGCCAGCGAGGCCGTCGAGCACCAGGTGAGACAGACGCAGGCTTTCTGATTCAGCGCCACGCGGGCTGCTGATCAGGCGCAGCACGCGGATAGCTGCAGGCATGGGCGTAACCTCTCTGAGATCGGGCTTCAGGCCAGGTCGGCCTTGTCCAGGCCGAACTGCTTGTCGGCGGAGCCCGGCACGTTACGGAAGGCCACGCTCAGGCGATTCCAGCCATTGATGGCGACCACCAGGAAGCTTAGGTCCGACAGTTCCTGCTCGGAAAACTGCTCGCGCACGCTGGCGTAGATGGCGTCGGACACGCCATGCGGCGACAGCTGGGTCAGGGCTTCCGTCCACTCCAGCGCGGCGCGCTCCTGCGCGGAGAACAGCGGCGATTCGCGCCAGACGGCGACATGGTGCAGGCGCAGCTCGCGCTCGCCATGGATCTTCGCTTCCTTGACGTGCATGTCGACGCAGAAGGCGCAGCCATTGATCTGCGAGGCACGCAGCATGACCAGGTGAGCCAGCGGCGCGAGAAACGGGCTGCGGGTCAGCAGCGTGGAGAATTCGGCGTACTTGCCGGAGGCCTTGGGGGAGAGTGCAAAGTAGTCGAGGCGCTGGCTCATGGTTTTCATCCATCTGTGAGTTGAGAAGAAACCGATGCCCCTCTGCAACTGGCAGTACCACTGCGGCCCGGTGAGGACGAATGTACGCACCAGTGGTCTAGCCACATAGATCCATTTTTGTGGATTTTTACTGGTCCACTTTGCACAACTGACTCATTCGTTGTGCGGCCAGCGCCAGCCGGGGTGGTAGGGGTAGGCTGCGGCCTGTGCGCCGCAGCCTTGAGTCAAGCGTGGAGAGGTCTCAGGCTGGTTGATAGTTCAGCGGCCGCCTCGACGACTCGGGCAGTGCCAGGCCACCCGCCAGGGCCAGCAGGGCGATGACGATCAGGTAGTAGGCCGGCGACATGCGGTTACCGGTTGCCTCGATCAGCCAGGTGGCGATCAACGGCGCGGTGCCGCCGAAGATCGTATAGGCCAGGTTGTAGGTGAACGCCGAGGCGGTGTAGCGCACGCGGGTGGGGAACTGCTCGGACAGCAGCACGGCGGTTACCACGCCGCAGATCACCGCACCCACTGCCAGCAGCATGGCGCCCAGAGCTGAAGCCAGCAGGGTGCCCGAGGCGGCCAGGGTAAAGGCCGGATACACCGCGACAATCAGCGCCACCCCGGCAGTCAGGATGGTGCGGCGACGGCCGACACGATCCGAGTAACGACCGACGAAGGGGCAGAGCAGGGCGGCGAAGAACAGCGCGATCAGGCTGGCCAGCAAAGCCACCGGCCGTGCTGCACCACCGACCACCTGCATGTAGGTGGTCAGGTAAGTGGTGAACATGTAGAACGACAGCGCCGTGGCGGATATGAACGCCGACAGGCAGAGCACGGTGCCGCCGTGTTCGCGCAAGGTTTCGCGCAGCGGCGAATGTTCCGGATGAGGTTGCGCCGCCAGGGCCTGGAATGCCGGTGATTCGTCCAGGCGCAAACGCATGTACAAGCCGACCAGACCCAGCGGTGCGGCGATCAGAAAGGGTACGCGCCAGCCCCAGGCCTGCATCTGCGCTTCGTCCAGCCACAAGCCCATGCCGAACACCAGCCCGGCCGCGCAGGCGAACGCCATGAAGGTCGAGACTGGCACGAAGCTGCCATAACGGGCCTTCTGTTCGGTGGGGGCGTGTTCCATGACGAAGGCGCAGGCGCCGGCATACTCGCCACCGGCGGAGAAACCCTGCAGGCAACGCGCCAGCGCCAGCAGCAGCGGGGCGAACAGGCCGATGCTGGCGTAGGTCGGCAGTAGGCCAATCAGCGTGGTGGCGCCGGCCATCAGCAGCACGGTGATCGACAGCACGCGCTTGCGTCCGATGCGGTCGCCGAGAATGCCGAAGACGATGCCGCCCAGCGGGCGCAGGGCGAACGACACGGCGAACACGGCGAAGGTCTGCAGCAGCGCCAGGGTCGGATTGCCCGGTGGGAAGAACAGCGAGGCGATGGTCACGGCGAGAAAACCGTAGACGGCGAAGTCGAACCACTCGACGAAGTTGCCGATGGCCGAGGCGGCGATCACCTTGTGCAAGGTGGCCGGGCTGACCTGCTGGCCTGTGTTGATAGCATTCATGCGACGCTCCTGATCCCTGATTTAGACGGCTTCAGGCAGGTTACGGAGCGATAGCCGGGGCGGGCGCTTCGCAGGCGACAGTGGCGTTGCCGTGAGCGACCTCAGCCCTGGGGAAACTGCGCCGGATCGGAGAAGCAGGCGCGCAGGTGATCGAACACCAGGCGCACCCTTGGCGGCACCGGGCCCTGCTGTGGGCGGTAGATGAACAGCTGCCAGGGATCGGGCGCCTGCTCCGTCAGCACCGCCTGCAGGTGGCCGCTTTGCAGATAGGGCTGCGCCAGGTAGGCGGGCAACTGGCCGTAGGCCAGGCCGGCGAGCACGGCTTCCAGTTCGGCTTCGGGGTCATCGCACACAAACGCGGGCGCGGGCGGATGCAGGCTGGGGCCGTGAGCGAAGGTCCACGGCCAGGGGCGGCCATTCTTGCGGTCGATCAGCACCGACAGCGGCCGCTGCTGCAACTCGTCGAGGTCATGCGGCGCGCCGCTGGCAGCGATCAGTTGCGGCGTAGCCACCACCTGCAACGGCACCGGTGCCAGGGCGCGGGCGACGTAGCGGCTGTCACGCAGGAAGCCGACGTGGATGCCGATGTCGATCTGCGCCTCCACCGCGTCGGTGATCTCGTCCTCCAGGCGCAGGTTCAGCACCAGCTGTGGGTGCTGCTTGAGCAAGGGCTGCAGGAACGCCACCAGAAAGCGCTTGCCGATGGCCTGCGGCGCGGTGATGCCGATGCGCCCGGCGATGGCTGACTCGGCGTCGGCGCGGTGGCCGCGAAACAGCGCGTCGAAATCCTCCAGCTTTTGCCGGGCGCGCACCGCATAGGCCTCACCGAAGGCGGTGATATGCACCTGGCGGGTGTTGCGGTGGAAGAGAATCTCGCCGAGTTCTTCCTCCAGCGCCTTGATCGCGCGGGTCACCGCCTGCGGTGAAACCCCCAGGCGAGTCGCTGCCTCGCGGAAATTGCTGCAGTCGGCCGCGCTGCAGAAGATGCGGATCATCTCCATGCGATTGAGCATGTCGGGGCGCCTTTGTATTCCATGATGTGGAATAGCCTAATCCAAACTCTTCCATTTATTGAAACGGAAATCGCCTCTAACGTGAGCCCATGTCCGGCCTACGGCACGGACACTCCAACCAATCGAGAGAGGGCTTACCCATGAGCAACAACATTTCCGGCAAGGTCGTGGTCATCACCGGCGCCAGCAGCGGCCTGGGCGAAGCGACCGCCCGCCATCTGAGCAAGCTGGGCGCCAAGGTGGTGCTGGCCGCACGGCGCAAGGAGCGTCTCGAGAAACTGGTCAGCGAGCTGGTCGCCGCTGGTGGCGAGGCCGTGGCCTACCAGACTGACGTGACCCGCGCCGATGAGGTCAAGGCGCTGATCCAGGGCGCACTGGACACCTTCGGCCGCGTCGATGTGCTGGTCAACAACGCCGGGCTGATGGCCATCGCGCCGCTGAGCGACGTGCGCGTCGAGGAATGGGAGCGCATGATCGACATCAACATCAAGGGCGTGCTGTACGGCATCGCCGCGGCGCTGCCGGTGTTCCAGCAGCAGAACGCCGGGCACTTCATCAACATCGCCTCGGTGGCCGGGATCAAGGTGTTCAGCCCCGGTGGTACCGTCTACAGCGGCACCAAGTTCGCCGTGCGCGCCATCTCCGAAGGCCTGCGTCATGAGGTCGGCGGCAGCATCCGCACCACCACCATCGAGCCGGGCGCGGTGGATTCGGAGTTGAAGTTCGGCAGCGCCCACCAGCAGAGCCGCGACTTCGTCGTCGACTTCTACAAGCAGGCGATTCCGGCGGAATCGGTGGCGCGCGCCATCGCCTACGCCATCGAACAGCCGGCCGATGTCGACATCAACGAGATCGTCCTGCGCCCGACCGTGCAGGAATTCTGATCAAAAGCCACTGCAGCAGGCGCTTGCGATGCGAGCCTTCACGGGCCAGCATGCGAGCGCCTTTTTCGTTTTCAGGAGTCTGCATGAGCGCGCCCATCCGTCCCGTCGACCTGGCCAAGGCCTACCGTCTGCTCAACCACGGCCCCACCGTGCTGGTGTCGGCGCGTCATCAGGCTGTGGATAACGTCATGGCGGCAGCCTGGTGCTGCGCCCTGGATTTCGAGCCGCCGAAGCTGACCGTGGTGCTGGACAAGGCCACCCGCACCCGCGCGCTGATCGAGGGCAGCGGCCTGTTCGCCATCCAGGTGCCGACCGTGGCGCAACTGCAGCTGACCCAGGCGGTGGGCAACGCCAGCCTGGCCGACGACCCGGCGAAGCTGGTCCATACCGGCGTCGAGCTGTTCACCATGGAAGGCCACGACCTGCCGCTGGTGGCGGGCTGCTCGGCCTGGTTGATCTGCCGGCTGATCGATGAGCCGCACAACCAGCAGGCCTACGACCTGTTCATCGGCGAGGTGATCGCGGCCTGGGCCGATGAGCGCGTGTTCCGCGATGGCCGCTGGCATTTCGAAACGGCCGATCCGAGCCTGCGCAGCCTGCATCACGTGGCCGGTGGGCATTACTACGCGATTGGCGAGGCGCTCAAGGCCTGAGTCTTCACGCCAGCACATTACCGCCATCCACCACCAGCGACTGGCCATTGGCGAAGCCACTGCGCATAAGGAACAGGTAGGCAGCGGCGACGTCCTCCACTTCGCCTATTCGCCCAACTGGCAGGCGAGCGGCGACGCTTTGGTAAAGGGCCTGTCGTTCGTGCTCGCTCATATCGCGCCATAACTCGGTACGCACCAGACCGGGCGCCACGGCGTTGATGCGCAACGGTGCCAGCTCTACGGCCAGAGCCCGCACCAGCGAGTCGATGGCACCGCAAACGCTGGCGGCCAGGCTCCAGCCTGAACTGGGTCGGATGCCGGCGATACCGCCCGAAAGCACGATGGACCCATTAGGACGAATCCACCTCACGGCATGGCGTATCGCTATGAGTGCTGACCAGTAACGCAGTTCGAAGGCGTGCCGGGCATTCACTGAATCCAGTTCGGCCAGCGGGCTCAATTGCAAGCGGTCGCCGGCACTGTAGACCAGATGGTCGATTGTCCCGACTTCCGTGAAGAAGGTCGCAATGGCTTGATGATCGGTGAGATCAAGCAAGCGGCCGCAGGCGCCTTCGCCAAGTCGGGTCAGGGCACGTTCTAGGCGCGATGGGTTGCTTGAAGCGATAGTTACGCTGGCACCTTCGGCCAAGGACTGACGGGCCACTTCCAGGCCGATGCCAGATGAGCCGCCGAGGATGACGATGTGCTTGTCACGCAATGCAGGAGTAGACATGTGAGTATCTCCGCGGTTAGTTGCTGCGTGTCTGGCCGAGGGCCAATGCAATGAGCGCGAGAAGGGCGGCTATACCGGCAAGCCAGTGCCAGCCGAGTTGCAACAAGGGCATCGCCAGTGCTGAGCCGAGGGCTCCGCCAAGGAAGAAACCGGCGATGTACAGCCCGTTCAGTCGGCTACGAGCTCTGACATCGAGCGTCAGCACCTGGCGTTGTGCGGCTACGTGACTGATTTGCACGCCGGCATCGATCAGCAGGGCCGCCAGTAACCAACAGGTCAACGTGGGCAGGGCAATGCTCAGCAGAAAGCCGCTCGCTACCAGCACAGCCCCCCAGCCTCGCAATGCGGTGGAATGGCCGTTGTCGGCGAGGCGGCCAGCCACCGGTGCAACCAAAGCCCCGGCGGCGCCGGCCAAGGCGAACAGGGCGATGCCCTGCGCATGCAGGCCGAAGCGTTCGGCCAGCAGCACAGGTGCACCAACCCAGAACAGACTGAATGCGGCGAACAAGCAGGCCTGTGCCGCGCTGCGTCGGCGGAGTTCAGCGTGCCTGCGCAGCAGTTTTGTCAGGGACGCGAGCAGGGCTGGATAGCCAAGCGTCGAGTTGGCTCGATGATGTGGCAGGCGCCAGGCCAGCAATGCACCGAGCAGACTGACCAGCAGCGCGTCCGCAGCAAACAGTGCACGCCAGCCAAATGCATCGGTGATCAAGCTGGCCAGGGGGCGGGCCAGCAAGATGCCCAACAGCAAGCCGGCGGTGACGCTACCGACGGCACGCCCCCGAGTGCTGTCGCTGCTCATGTGTGCTGCCAGGGGCACCAGCAATTGCACCGCGCAGGAGCCCAGGCCGATAACGAGTGCCGCCAGCAGCAGGACGCCGACATTGCTGGCGCTGGCCATCATCAGCAGTGCCAGCACTTGGACGAGCGCCAGGGTCAGGACCAAACGGCGGTTCTCCAGCAGATCGCCCAGCGGCACCACCAGCAACAGGCCCAGGCAGAAGCCCAATTGGCTGGCGCTTACGGCTAGCCCCGCCTGCCAGAAGACGATGCCCAGATCAGTGGCGATCGCCGAGAGTATCGGTTGGGCCAGATAGCTGCCCGCAGCAAATGTGCCACAGGCCAATGCCAGCAGCGCCGTCGATGAGCGGCCGCTACCGGTCAGCGCAATACTGCCAGTGCTCATGCGAACCCCCTCAGGCCTGCCGTTGGATCAGGTCGGCGAGTACCGTTTCCAATTTGGTGGTGCCGTGTACCGCCGTGCCTGCGAAGTCGATCCAGCCTTGATTGAATCCATCGAGCATCTGCATGCGTGGCAATGGGTTGTGCATGCCCTGGCTGCGGAAAAGCTGCTCCCAGGTGTCACGCGGTACGCTGCGTGCCTGCACGTCACGACCCAGCAGTCGCCCGAGAGTAGCGGCCAGGTGTTGTGGCGTGACACGCCGCGGCCCTTCCAGCTCGACGATGCGTACGCCCTGCCAGGACTCCTGCAAGAGCAAGGCGGCGGTGCGGCCGACATCGGCAGTGGCGACCATCGGCACGGCTTTGTCCAACGGCTGCAGGAAGCTGTGCAGCACGCCTTCGTCGCGCGCAGGGGCAATATCCCACAGGCTGTTCTCCATGAACCATCCGGCACGCAGGAAGGCGACCGGCATCGGCAACTGGCCGAGTTGCTGCTCCATATCGCTGAGCTGGCGGAGCAGGTTGGACTGGCTGGCCTGGGCTCCGATGGTCGACAGGCACACGACTTTGGCCGGTTGAGCGGTCTCCAGCGCCGAGCGAAGGGTCGAGACGATATAGCGCGATACGAGGAAATCCGGGCTTGGGTCGAAGTTCGGGGGCAGCAGCACGAACACCGCTTCGGCACCTTTGAAAGCGCGGGTCAACGCGGCGGCGTCACGCATATCGGCCAGGGCCAGCTCACAGCCCTGGCGCAGCCACTCGCCGCCCCTGGAGGCATCGCGCACTACCGCGCGTACGTTCTTGCCGGCAGCGAGCAGAGTGCGGGCCACGGTGCCGCCGACCTGGCCGGTGATTCCAGTGATCACATACATGGGGATAACTCCTATTGCGACCGGCGGTTGCCGGGTTCGCAAGCAGTCTCTCCTCAGTCAATTGATCAATCGATAACATGGAAGTTATTTGATTGATGACATAAAGGCATCAAATATGGGCTTTGATGAGCGCACCCGGAATGGCATGAGTGTGTTCGCCGCCATTGTCGACACCGGCAGCTTCGCGGGTGCAGGCGAGGTGTTGGACATGTCCCAACCTGGCGTCAGCCGCGCGTTGGCGCGGTTGGAGAAACGCCTCGGCATTCGCCTGTTCGATCGCACTACACGCTCGGTGACCCTGACCGACGACGGGCGGCGTCTGCATGAGCAGGTACTGCCGTTGCTGACTGCGTTGGAGGAGGCGGCCAGCTCGGTCACCGCTGGTGCTCGGGTGGTGCGCGGGCGCTTGCGGGTCAATGTCGACCCTTTCTTCGCCCGCTTGATCCTAGGCCCGCGATTGGGGGCGTTTCTCGATGCCCATCCGCAGTTGGAACTGGAACTGATCACCCGTGACCGACTGGGTGACATGGTCGCCGATGGCTTCGACCTGGCGCTGCGTTTCGGTGAGCCGCGTACTTCCAGCCTGGTCGCGCGCAAGTTGCTGGACACGCGCATCCTGACAGTCGCGGCACCTTCCTATCTGAAGCGTCATGGTCGCCCCGAACAACCGCAGGATCTGAACGGACATCGCTGCATCCAGTTTCGCGATCCTGAAACCGGGCGGCCGTTCGACTGGGAGTTCCATCGTGGCAGTGAGCGTCAGGTGGTGGATACCCGTGGTCAGTTACTGGTCAACGATGTCGGCAGTCTGCACAGCACCTGCCTGGCGGGGTACGGCATTGCCCAGATCATGGCGCTGGGCAGTGACTTGTTGCTGGCGGATGGGCGGCTGGTGGAATTGTTCGCGGACTGGCCGGACGAGCGTTTCCCGCTATACGCCCTGTATCCGTCGAGGCACAACCCGCCGGCCAAGGTGCGGGCTTTTCTCGATTTCGTCTTGCAGCTGGTCGCCGCCTGAAACAACTGCCGAATCTGTGGCAGGCGATCAGCGCGCCAGCGGCAACACCACACCGATCAGCACGAAGAGCACACCGCAACCGCGGTTGAAGGCGCGGCCGCCGCGCTCCAGCCCGGGCCGTACGCGAACGGCCCTGGCTGGTCTGAAAGTACCGAGTGAGTCGTCGATCGATGCCCGATGCTAAAGCAGCGGTAGGCTGCGTCGGGTGTGTTCGGCGAAAGCTTCGCTCAACGGTGTGCTACGGCCCAACTTCAGGCTGATACCGACGCTCGGTAGTGCCGGTAGTGTTGCCGTAGTGTCGAGAATGCACAGGTCAGCCGGCACGGCGGTACGTGTGAGTACGGCGATGGCCTGGCCTGAGCGCACCAGTGCGGTCAGGCCGGCCAGGCTGTCGCTGGCGTAGGCGATGCGATAACTGCGGCCGGCGCGGTCGAGGCTGGCGCGGGCGGCCAGGTGATCCAGTGTGTCGGGGCTCGACAGCGCCAGTGGCAGCGGGTCGAAATCTGCGGTTTCGGTGCCGGGACAGCCGACCCATACCAGTGGTTCGCGGCGGATGATGCTCTCGTCTGGTGCGCCGTCCGGCAGGGAGATCAGTGCCAGATCCAGTGCATGCTTGTCCCATTGCTGCAGCAGGCGTGGTGTGGGTGCGCAGATCACCTCGACCAGTACGTTGGGGTGCTGGCTGGCGAACTGGCGCAGCAGGTAGGGCAGGAACACGGCGGCATAGTCATCCGGACAGCCGAAGCGGATAGTACCGGACAGCCCCTTGGCGGACAGATCGGCCATGGCTTCGTCGTGCAGGCGCAGAATGCGCTGCGCATGTGCCAGCAGGCGCTCGCCATGCGCGGTGAGCAGGACGCCGCGGCCGGTGCGTTGGAACAGCGGTTGTTCGACGATTTCTTCCAGACGCTTGAGCTGCTGGCTTAGCGCTGACTGCGTACGCCCGACGCGGTTGGCGGCGCGGCTGAGGGAGCGCGCCTCGGAGATAGCGACGAAGGAACGCAGCAGATCGATGTCGAGGGACAGACTCAAGTTATTCGTCTCGCTTCTATCTTGTATAAGAACTATTCGTTTCCATGAAATCAGGCTGGGTGCCTAGACTGCAAGCACTGCCTTCATACCTTTTAGGCCTTCATGTCCTTTTTGGAGAGTGCCCATGTCCCGTAACGATGATCCGGCCTTCTGGCGCAACGCACGCAATCATCTGATCCGCTACGGCGGTACCTTCGAGCCGATGATCATCGAGCGTGCTCAGGGTTGCTTCGTCTATGACGCCGATGATCGCGCCATCCTCGATTTCACCTCCGGGCAGATGAGTGCAGTGCTCGGCCACAGCCACCCCGAAGTGGCGGCGGTTATCGCTGAATACGCCGGTCGGCTCGATCACCTGTTCAGCGGCATGCTGTCGCGTCCGGTGGTCGATCTGGCCAGCAAACTGGCGGAGATCACCCCGGCCGGGCTGGATCGCGCACTGTTGCTGAGCACCGGTGCGGAATCCAACGAGGCGGCGATCCGCATGGCCAAGCTGGTCACCGGCAAGTACGAGATCGTCGGCTTTGCCCAATCCTGGCACGGCATGACCGGTGGCGCCGCGTCCGCCACCTACAGCGCCGGACGACGCGGCGTCGGGCCGGCAGCCGTTGGTTCGTTCGCCATCCCTGCGCCATTCCCCTACCGCCCGCGTTTCGAGCGTCATGGCGAGTACGACTACCTGGCCGAACTGGATTACAACTTCGACCTGATCGACCGCCAGTCCAGCGGTAACCTGGCGGCTTTCATTGCCGAGCCGATCCTCAGTTCCGGTGGCATCATCGAGCTACCGCCGGGCTATATGGCGGCGCTCAAGCGCAAGTGCGAGGAACGCGGCATGCTGCTGATCCTCGACGAAGCGCAGACCGGCGTCGGCCGTACCGGGTTGATGTTCGCCTGCGAGCGTGAAGGCGTTACGCCGGACATTCTCACCCTGTCCAAGACCCTGGGCGCCGGCCTGCCGTTGGCAGCAGTGCTGACTTCGGCGGCAATCGAGGAGCGCGCCCATGAGCTGGGCTACCTGTTCTACACCACTCACGTCTCCGATCCGCTGCCTGCTGCGGTGGGCCTGAAGGTGCTCGAGGTGGTCGAGCGTGATGGTCTGGTGGCGCGAGCCAACGTCATGGGCGAACGCCTGCGCAATGGCCTGCTGCGTTTGCAGGAGCGCTTCGAATGCATCGGTGACGTGCGTGGCCGTGGCTTGCTGCTGGGTATGGAAGTGGTCAAGGACCGGGCGACCAAGGAGCCGGCCGATGGCCTTGGCGCGAAGATCACCCGCGAATGCATGAGCCTGGGTCTGAGCATGAACATCGTGCAGCTGCCGGGCATGGGTGGGGTGTTCCGTATCGCCCCGCCGCTGACGGTCAGTGAGGCGGAAATCGACCTCGGGCTCGGCTTGCTGGAACAGGCGATCGAGCGTTCGGTCTAGTGGGTTGTTGAACACTCGATCGCTCAGCGCAGTAGCAGCGGCAGCCACACCGAAGCGAGCAGTAAAACGGCCATGCAGCGGTTGAACAACAGCAGCCTGGCCGGTTGCCGCAACAGGCGCGCACCGCCGGTGCCCAGCAAACCCCAGGCCAGCAGGCAGGGCGTCGAGACCAACAGGAACAGCGCCGCGTGGCCCGCTACGGCGCCGAACGAGGCCTGACCGTCGAGGAAGATCGCCGTGACCGAGACGGTCATCAGCCAGGTCTTGGGGTTGATCAGTTGCAGGCCGGCGCCCTGGATGAAGCCCTGGCGCTGGTCGACGCGGCGCTCGTCCAGGCCGGCCGCTTCGGCGCGCATCAGCTTGCAGGCCATCCAGCTGATCCAGGCGGCGCCGGCCCAGGTCATCGCCGTCTGCAACAGCGGGGCGCGGGCCAGTAGTTCGCCGAGGCCCAGGCCGACCACCAGCAGCATCAGACTGGCAGCGAGGCTGGCGCCCAAGGCGATGGCCAGAGCGATGGACAGGCCGAAGCGGGCGGCGCTGCCGAGGATCAGCAGGTTGGTCGGGCCGGGGGTGATCGACGCCACCGAGGCGAAGAGGATGAAGGGCAGCCACTGGTTCATGGCCGCGCTCGTTGAGCAGTGAAGGGCATCGGGCATCGCTCCATATCGGGTATGGCGCGATTGTCCGGCTGGCTGATTCAGCGGTCTTGAAGCTTTGTGCAGAGGCTGCGGTAGGCGCCCGGGGTAAGGCCGTTGGCACGGCGGAACCAGCGGCCCAGGTGACTCTGGTCGGCGAAGCCCAGGTCGCTGGCGACATCCGCCGGTGCCGTGCCGAGGGCCAGCAGCCGGCGTGCGCGCACCAGACGCAGCTGGATCAGGTAGCCATATGGGGCAATGCCGAAGGCCGCCTTGAACGCACGGCTGAGGCGAAAACGGTCGACGCCGCAGACTCGCGCCAGTTCGTCGAGGCCGATGTTCTGGTGAAAGTGTGCGTGCAGGTAGTCGCGGGCACGCAGGGCCACGTTGGGAATCTGTGGGTTGCCGGGCAGGCGCTGGCGCCAGTGCAGGCTGCGTGAGATGCGCTCCAGCAGCGCATCCAGCGCGGCGTCGCGCACCATGCGTGGCTCGTTGTCGTTCAACGCCTGCAGGGCATTGGCGATGCACGGCAGCAGGCCGGGGTCGTCCGGTTGGGTGCGTGGTACGCCGGGCAGACAGTCGGCGGGTGCCTGTTCGAACAGCGCTGGCAACGCGCGCTCCAGCCAGGCCGGCTCGAGATAGAGCGTGGAGTAGGTGAAGCCGCCCGGTGCCGGCGCATGGCCGTCATGGATATCGCCGGGCTCGAGGAAGAAGGTCTGTCCCGGCACACTGCTGAACAGCGCGCGTCGGCAGTGGAACTGCTGCACGCCCTGCTCGGTAAAGCCGATCAGGTAGCTGTCGTGCCAGTGCGGGTCGTAGGCGTGGCCCTCGAAATGCGCACGGATCACCTCGATGCCGGTATCGGCATCCTGCTTGAGGTCGACCCATGAGTGCGCGTTCATCACCTGTTGCCCGTTTGTGCTGTGAACGCTTGAGCTTAACGTGTCCGGTGCGCAGGGCTAGAAGGTTTGTGCAGGCGCCTTTCGTAGGAGCTGGCTTGCCGGCGATCAAGGTGTCCGACGGTGCTGGATCGCCCGCAAGCGGGCTCCTACAGATCGGGATACCAGCGCGGCGTATAGACCCACTCGCCGCCATCGGCACGGGGGAAGCGGCGGGTCTGGCTGGAGCCGATGATCACCAGGGTGCGCATATCGACCATCTCTGGGGTCAGCTCGCCGAGGGTCAGGCTGCACAAGGCCTCGGCGGGGCGGCCAATGTCGCGGCCGAGCACCACCAGGGTCTGTGGTTCGCGGTGCTGGCGTAGCAGCTCCAGGGCGCGGCCGAGCTGCCAGGGGCGCGACTTGGAGATCGGGTTGTAGAAGGCCATGGCCAGGTCGGCGGCGGCGGTATGCTGCAGGCGCTTTTCGATCACTGCCCAGGGCTTGAGGTTGTCGGACAGGGAGATCAGGCAGAAGTCATGGCCCAGCGGCGCGCCGGCCTTGGCGGCGGTGGCCAGAGCAGCGGATACGCCCGGCAGCACCTCCAGTTCGACACCTTGCCAGGCCTCGCTCTGCGGGCTTTCCAGCGCCTCCATCACGGCGGCGGCCATGGCGAACACGCCGGGGTCGCCCGAGGAGATCATCACTACGCGGCGGCCCGTGGCAGCCAATTCGAAGGCGTGGGCGGCGCGCTGCAGTTCCTCGCGGTTGTCGCTGGGGTGTACGCATTGATCGGCGCGCAGCGGGCCGGCCATCTTCACGTAGGTGTCGTAGCCGAGCAGGTCTTCGGCCTCGTCGAGGGCGCGGCGCACGGCGGGGGTCATGTGTTCGGCGGCACCGGGGCCGAGGCCAACCACGCTGAGGCGTCCACGGCGCTGGCCGAGGCGTTCAATATCCAGCGGCTGTTCACCCAGAAGCAGGCGCAGGCCATCGCCGATATGGCATTCGGGTGGCAGCTCGGTGGTGCTGTGGATAAAGCGCAGTGGTAGGTTCAACTCGGCTGCAGCAGCGTGTAGTTCGGCATTGCCCATCCAGGCTTTGTCCGCGAGCAGAACGGCCAGCGCTTGCGGCGCCAGGTTGGCATCGCTCAGCGCCTGCTGCAGACGTGCCGGCAACTCGGCATCGGGGCGTTCGATCAGCGCAGCGGCGACGCGCGGGTGGATCAACAATTCGTCCGGTTGCGCCGGGCGCGCCTGCGCGGTGATGTGGATGACCCGGCTAGCAGCGTTATCCACAGGCAGTTGCGCGGCCTCCAGCCAGGGCGCCTGGCCTTCTATGCGTACCGTCTCGCCGCCGAGCAGGTCGCTGACAAAGCGCTTGCCCTGCTGCAGGTCGGCCAGGGCATAACCGGCTGGCGGTTCCAGCAGGCAGGTGCCGAAGCGCAGCTCTCCGCTGGTGGTGATGGCTGGGGTTACGCTCAGGTGCGCGGCGATCTCGCGGGCCAGGCGGTTGACCCCGGCCAGGCCACCGAGCAGCGGTACTACGGCGCTGCCGTCCTCGGCCAGGGCCAGCACCGGCGGCTCGGCGCCCTTTTCCGCCAGCAGCGCGGCGAGGCTACGGATAACGATACCGGCGGCGCACAGCACCACAAGCGGCTGGCCGGCGCGGTACAGGGCGCGCAGGGTATCGCTGAACTCGTCGTAGTGGCGCTCGGCGCCGTCGGCGCGCCCGCGCAGGCCATGGATCACAGCCTGTGGATAAAGCGCCTTGAGATGTTGTGCGGTGACCAGCGCACTGGCGCCGAGGATGACGATGTTCATGCGGTAAATCCTGTAGCCCGGATGCAATCCGGGGAATGGGTTTCCCGGATTGCATCCGGGCTACGGTCTTGAGACGGGTAGGGCGGGTGCAACCCGCCAGCTCGCTGCAGGCGGGTTGCACCCGCCCTACGGGATTACCCCCGCCATTTCTGCCCAGGCACCAGAATCATCGAGAAATACGGCGAATCCATCGGCTCCACCTCGTCCAGCGGCACGATCTTCTGGCTGGCCATGGTCGCCCGCTCGACATAATGGGCGCGGTCGTCCAGGCCGAGCTTGCGCAGCACGCGGCGCACCTTGTCGAAGTTGCGCCCGAGTTTCATCACCACGGCCGCTTCGGCGTCGCGTAGGCGCTGTTCCAGCTCGTCTTCCGGCAGTACGCCGGACAGCACGCTCAAGCTCTGGTTGCGGTACACCAGCGGGGTGCCGAGCACCGAGGCGCAGCCGAGCATGGAGCACACGCCGGGCACCACTTCCACCTCGTAGCGGTCGGCCAGGCGGTCGTGCAGATACATGTAGGAGCCGTAGAAGAACGGATCGCCCTCGCAGATCACCGCCACGTCCTGGCCGGCGTCCAGCAACTGGGCGATCTGCTCGGCGCAGGTGTCGTAGAAGTCGGCGATCACATCCTCGTAGGACAGCGGCGGGGCAAGCTTCTCGGTGGTTACCGGGTAGACCAGCGGCAGGCGCTGCTGGGCGACGTCCAGGTGCTCTTCGATGATGCCGAAGGCGTTACCGCCGTGGCCGGCGTTGTGTTTGGCCTTGGCCACGAAGTAGGCCACCACCGGCGCGCCTTTGAGCAGGCGCAGCGCCTTGAGGGTGAGCAGCTCGGGGTCGCCGGGGCCGACGCCGAGACCGAGCAGACGGCCAGCCATCATTCCACCTCCGAGGCGAGGGCGTTGACCGCCGCTACCGCCATGGCGCTGCCGCCACGGCGGCCACGGACGATCACGTAGGGCACGCCACGACTGTCTGCGGCCAGGGCGTCCTTGGATTCTGCCGCGCCGATGAAACCCACCGGCATGCCGATGATCAGTGCCGGCTTCGGCGCGCCGGCGTCGAGCATTTCCAGCAGGTAGAACAGCGCCGTGGGCGCGTTGCCGATCACCACCACGCTGCCTTCCAGGTGTTCACGCCAGTGTTCCAGAGCCACCGCCGAGCGAGTATTGCCGACTTCGCGGGCCAGCTCCGGTACGCCGGCGTCGTGCAGGGTACAGATCACTTGGTTGTTAGCCGGCAGGCGCGGGCGGGTGATGCCCTCGGCGACCATGCGCGCATCGCAGAGGATCGGCGCGCCGGCCAGCAGCGCGGCGCGGCCAGCGGCGCCGGCACCGGGGGAGAAGCGCAGATCCTCCACCACGTCGACCATGCCGCAGGCATGGATCACCCGTACGGCGAGTTTTTCCAGGTCGGCGGGGATGCCGTCGAGGTTGGCTTCGGCGCGAATGGTGGCGAAGGAGCGGCGGTAGATTTCCTGGCCGTCGCGGATGTAATCAAGCATCGGGTGTTCCTGCGGGGTGTTGGCGGGCGAACCAGGCGCCGGCCTCGTCGATGGTCATGGCTGGCGCCAGCAGGCGACCGAAACCGGGCGCCTCGGGCGTGCGTTGGTAGAGCTGGTAGTGATCGGGCGTGCTGGCCAGCAGGGTATAGGGCTGTACGCGGGCGCTGGCGCAACTGCGCGGGCAGGCGCTGAGATGCACCTGTGGACGGGCGCCGCTTTCGCGCAGCAGCTCCGCCAGGTGCAGGGCGTGGTGCTTGCTGTCGGCCAGGCCGCGCGCGCAGGCCGCCGAGCCGGTGCAGGCGACCAGGCCAAGCAGCGGCTCGTCGATGTGGGTCAGCAGGCCGAGTTCGCCCAGTGCTGCCAACAGTTCACGGCTGGCGGATTCCGGCACATTGCCCAGCAGCACGCCTTGCCAGGGGGTCAGGCGCAGCTCGCCGTCTCCCAATCGCTCGCTGAGGTCTGCGAGCGTCAGCAGCTGTTCGGCATGCAGTCGGCCCAACTGGGCGCCGGCTGCGACCATGCACAGGCCGCTCTGCGCTTGTGGATAAATCCCAGCCGGCGAGCGGTTGATCGTCGCGGCAGTCTGCCAATTGGCCGGTGCCGGCTGCAGGGGAAAATCCAGACGCGTCTGCAGGCGTTGCAACAGCTCGCTGGCCGGGATCTGTGCCAGCAACTGGCGCATGCGCGATTGTTCGGGTATCGCCAGTTCAAGGAACAGCAGCAGGAGTTCGCGCACCAGCGTGACCGTATGTGTCGCCTCGACTCGCGCCAGCGGCGCGTCGAAGGGGCAGCCGGCCAGGCCCAGCAGCAGGTACTGGTCGTCCTCGGCGGTCAGCCACAGGTCGTGGGGGTGTTCGCGCATGGCCAGGGCTTCGCCACCGTCCAGTTGCAGGGCGAACTTGGGCGACAGGGCATGCAGCACCGGGGTGTCCTGCAGCAGGTCGAGCAACTGGCTGGCCAGCGGACGCACGTCCATCCGTGCCTGCGGGTCGAGACCGGCGGCGGGGCTGAGCATCAGGTTGCGCACATCGTCGGCAGCGGCCACTCGGGGACCGAGCTCGGCGCCGAGCAGGGCGTCGATCAGCGCGCTTTCCTGGCCAGGCAGCACGCCGCGAATCTGCAGGTTGCTGCGGTTGGTCAGATCCAGCACGCCGCTGGCACAGTGCCTGGCCGCCTCGGCAATCGCCCGCGCCTGGGCGCTGCGCAGCGCGCCGCCAGGCAGCTTGATGCGGCAGATGCCGCCATCGAGCGCGGGGACGATGCGCAGCAGGCCGGGGCAGGCGGAAGGGTGGACGGATGTGGGCAAGCGGTCACCTGTGGATAACGACGCGGCGACCGAACCAGCGAAATCCCATAGGGGACTCCATGGCATCGGTACACCCCGCCCGATGTTGGCACTCGCGACCAGCGTTCGTCGGCAGGTCTCCTGGCTGACAGGTCTTGGTCCGCCGCGCCTTCCCGGTTACCCAGTGGCCGATTGCGTTGGACTCGCTGTTTACAGTTGCGGGGGCAGCCACGGTGAACCGTGTTCCCTCTTGGGGAAGCTCTGAAATGGCCATCTACCGTCACTCCCGCGCAGGCGGGAGCCCAGGTAGTACTGAGATTCTGGATTCCCGCCTGCGCGGGAATGACGACTATTTCAGAGTTTCCTTAGGCCCTTTACTGAGTCGTATCGACTCAAGGGCACCGACGAAGGCGCTATTATGCCCGCTTTGCCCGGAGCGCGGACAGGCGCTCCGTCGGGCCTGTGTGAGGACATTGGATGAAACCCTGGTTGACCCTGGTCGGCATCGGCGAAGACGGCTACCCCGGCCTGGGCAAGGCCGCGCGTCGCGCCTTGCTGGCGGCCACCCGTATCGTCGGCGCGCCGCGCCAGCTGGCGCTGCTGCCGCCGTGCATCAGCGGCGAGCGGGAAACCTGGCCCAGCCCCTTCGACTTGCAACCGCTGCTGGCTCGGCGTGGCGAGGCCGTGTGTGTGCTGGCCAGTGGCGACCCTATGTTCTACGGCGTCGGTGCCAGCCTGGTGCGGCAGGTGCCGGCCGACGAGTTGCAGGTGTTGCCGGCGCCGTCCTCGGTGTCGCTGGCGGCGGCGCGCCTGGGCTGGCCGCTGCAGGAGGTGGAGGTGGTGTCGCTGGTCGGGCGGCCGCTGGCCACGCTCAACGCCCGGTTGTATCCCGGCATACGCCTGCTGGTACTCAGCGCCGATGGCGACACGCCCGCGCAGGTTGCCAAAGCCCTGTGCTCACGCAGTTTCGGCGCCAGTCGCTTGACCCTGCTGGAGCATCTGGGCGGGCCGGATGAGCGCCGACTCGATGGCCTGGCCGAAAGTTGGAATCTGCCGCGTGGCGCTGACCTCAACCTGCTGGCCGTGGAATGCCTGGCCGACGCCGGGGCGCAACTGCTGCCACCGACCTGTGGTCTGCCGGACGAGGCCTACCGCCACGACGGCCAACTGACCAAGCGCGACGTGCGCGCGGTGACCCTGGCGCGGCTGGCGCCGCTGCCCGGCGAGCTGCTGTGGGATGTCGGCGCTGGTTGTGGCTCCATCGGCATCGAGTGGATGCGCGCGCACCCGGCCTGCCGCGCCATCGCCGTCGAAGCCAATGAGGGGCGTCAGGCCCATATCCGCCACAATCGCGATGCCCTCGGCGTACCCGGGCTGCAACTGGTCGCCGGGCATGCGCCTGAGGCGCTGGACGGGCTGCCGACACCGGATGCGATCTTTATCGGCGGCGGTGTCACCGTACCCGGTGTGCTGGATGATTGCTGGGCCGCGCTCAAGCCGGGTGGGCGCCTGCTGGCCAATGCCGTGACCCTGCAGAGCGAGGCGGCGCTGGTGGCCTTCCGTGAGCAGCAGGGCGGCGAGCTGCTGCGTCTTGCCGTGGCCCAGGCGCAGCCGCTGGGCGGCTTCGACACCTGGCGCGCGGCGCTGCCGATCACCCTGCTGGCGGTGCGCAAGCCGTGAGTGCGCGCATCCTGCTGCTCGGCGGCACTACCGAGGCGCTGCGTCTGGCGCGTCGGATGGGGCCGGAAACCATCTACAGCCTGGCCGGCCTTGGCCGGGTGCCGGATGACCTGGCCTGCCGCGTGCGCGTCGGCGGCTTTGGTGGTGCCGAAGGCCTGGCGGCCTTTATCGACCGCGAAGGCATCGAGCTGCTGCTGGATCTGACCCACCCCTATGCGGCGCAGATCAGCCAAAACGCGGCCCGCGCTGCAGAACTGGCGGGCGTGCCATGCTGGGCATTGCGGCGCCCTGGCTGGCAACCGGGCCCGGGTGACGACTGGCGCGAGGTGGAAGGCTGGGATGAACTGACCCGTGCGCTGGCGCCTTTCCAGCGGCCATTTTTCACCTCCGGGCGCGAGCCGCTGGCGCATTTGCACGAGATTCCCGCGCACCAGCACTGGACGGTGCGCTGCCTGCAGGCCGAGCCGGCGCCGCCGCGCGCAGAGGTGATCGGCGCACGCGGGCCGTTCTCCCTGGACGAGGAACGCGCACTGTTCGCGCGCCTGCGCTGCGACGTGCTGGTGAGCAAGAACAGCGGCAGCGCCTCCACCGAGCCGAAGTTGCAGGTCGCCCGTGAGCTTGGATTGCCGGTTTTGCTGTTGCGTCGCCCGCAGTTGCCGGCGGTAACGTGTGAGTTCGCGGAGTTGGACGCGCTCTACGAGGCGCTGTCCTTGTAGGGCGGGTGAAACCCGCCAACGCCGGCCTGGCGGGTTGCACCCGCCCTACGCTTGCGATCGTCGCGGTGGTTGCATCGCGCTTTGTCGATCCACCGTTGTGATGGACGTGAAAAGCGACGTCCACCCTACGCACGCTGCTAGACTGCCGGCCCGTTCTGGAGACCGTCATGAGCCAAACCCCCTACGCCCGCGTTCTGTTTATCGGCCCCGGCCTGGGTCGTGGGGCATCGTCCGAGCGTCTGCAACAGCGCATCACCGCGTTGCTGGGTGAGGCGTATCTGCATGACAGCGAGCAGGATGGCTTCTGGCAGGCCATCGATGAGGCGCCGCGACCGCTGCTGGTGGTCGATCTGGAGCCGCGCGCCGATGCTGCGCACCGTGATTGGCTGCGCGAGCGCATCGCCGAACGCGGCGACGGCGCCGAGGTGTTCGTGGTCTGCACGGCACTGGAGGACGCCTGGCTCGATGGTCTGGGCGCATTGCTGAAGCATCGCGAAGCGCATCTGCCCTGCAGTGACGTGCCACCCGTTCCTGCACATCACGCTTGGTCGCAGATCCCACCACATGCGCAGCGCTTGCTGCTGTGCAATGGCCCGCGCTGCACGCGCAAGGGTGCGCTGGGCCTGTGGAAAACCCTGCGCCAGCGGCTCAAGAGCGCCGGCAAGCTGGAGTGCGAGGGCGGTGTGCATATCACCCGCAGCCAGTGCCAGTTCCCCTGCGACCTGGGCCCGACCGCGAGCCTTTATCCACAGGGCGAGTGGTACGGCATCAAGGACGAGGCGGCGGTGATTCGTCTGGTCGATGAGCGCCTGGTGGCGGGCAAGGCGTTGCCGGAGTTGCGTATCGATGAGCAGGGCAACAATTAGCAACTCGGATTACGCCTGCGGCCAATCCAGGCTACGAGCAATCGCCGCTAAAGCACCTCCCACAATTGCCCCCGCGCCTTGACTTGAGCGGGTGCGGGTGGTCATATCCGCCCCGCTTCAGGTGTCTCACGCCGCCGCGCGTGAGGTGAAACGGGAAGTCGGTTGAAGTCCGACGCTGCCCCCGCAACGGTAAGCGAGCGACCGCATCGATACGCCACTGTGCGCCACGCGCATGGGAAGGCGGTGCGTTCATGACCCTCGCAAGCCCGGAGACCGGCCTGGAGTCGTTTGTGTCTGGCAACCCGCGGTGGGCGGGCGTTGACTCCAGTAGGGCGCCGCCGTGCCCCTGTCTGCTGTTGCGCATTTCCATCGGATTGCCGTGCCTTTTCTCTTTGCGATGGAAGCAATATGGCGCGCCATTTCCGCTACAAGAACCTCTCTTCTGCATGCCTGAACGAAGGGCGTGAGTCCGTATCTGGCTACCTGCGAACAACGATAATGTTATGTTATAACAATAACATTATCGCCTCAGGCACCGACTGCGAAGCGTCAAGGCTGACCGCCTTCAACGCGCACACCCGGAGCCTGGAGCGTCCTGACGACTCTCCTGGAAGATCCGGAATCACTCACGTGCAGCACCTTCTACGCCTCTGCTCCCTGCCATTCGCGCTGCTGCTTGGCAGTGTGGCCATGGCCAGCGAATCTCATGTCGATCTCCCTGCCGTCACCGTCCAGGCGTCCGCTGCCGAGGAAGGCGAGAGCGATCTGCATACGCCCACCACGTCCGGCTCGCGCCTGGAGCTGTCGGCGCTGCAAACCCCGGCCAGCACCAGCAGCCTGAGCGGCGCCGAGGTACGCGGGCGCAACAACCTCTCGGTGCAGGACGCCGTGACCCGCACACCGGGCATCAGCAGCATCGGCTCGCCCGGCAATGGCGGCACCGCGCTGTCGGCGCGCGGTTTTACCGGCCATGCGGCGACCATGCAGCTGTACGACGGCACCCGCCAGTACGTCGGCGCCGGCACCGTGACCTTCCCGGTGGACACCTGGTCGGTAGCGCGCATCGACGTGCTGCGCGGCCCGGCTTCGGTGCTCTATGGTGAGGGCGCCACCGGCGCGGTGATCAACGTGGTGCCGAAGAAGCCCTTCGCCGGCGAGATCCGCAACCAGCTGCGCCTCGGCTACGGCAGCGACGACCGCCGCCAGGCTGCGCTGGACAGCGGCGGTTCGCTGAGTGACGAACTGAGCTACCGCTTCAACATCAATCAGCAGGCCAGCAATGGTTGGGTCGACCGCGGTGATTCGGACAGCCTGGCGCTTAGCGCCGCCCTGCGCTGGGACGCCCATGACGACCTGAGCTTCACCCTGTCCCACGACCAGGGCGATCAAAGCCCCGAGCGTTATCTGGGTACGCCGCTGGTGGCCGGCAAGTACCGCGAGAGCATCCGCGAACGTAACTACAACGTCGCCAATGCCGACATTCGCTACAACGACCAGATCACCCGCCTGGTGACCGACTGGCGCATCAACGACGTGCTCAGTGCCAGCAACCAGCTCTACTACATCAAGACCCAGCGCTACTGGCGCAATGCCGAGGCCTTTCGCTGGCAGCCGGGCAATACGGTCGAGCGCAGCGAGTTCTACGAGATCAAGCACACCCAGGAACAGGTCGGCGACCGCCAGACCTTCACCCTGGATCACACCCTGTTCGGCCTCGATAGCCGCACGGTGGTCGGTGTGGATTACAACCGCATCCACTTCGCCCGCCAGCACGATTTCGCCAGCAGCTTCAGCGACAGCGTGCCGCTGGCCGGCTCCGGCGGCGGTCAGTACCAGAGCACCGACCCGCTCGGCTACGGCCCGCGTGAGCGCAACCTGGCGCGGCAGTTCTCGCTGTTCGCCGAGAACCGCACCCAGCTGACCCAGCGCCTGTCGCTGGTCACCGGGGTGCGCCGTGATCAGGTGCATCTGCAGCGCGACAACCTGATCGATGGCAGCAGCGTCGACCGCAGCCTGAGTGGCGACAATTGGCGTGCCGGCCTGGTATTCGCCCTGACCCCCGAGCTGTCGCTGTATGGTCAGTACGCCACCAGCACCGAGGGGGTGAACAACCTGCTGACCCTGAACCCGACCCAGCAGCAGTTCGACCTGAGCGAAGCCAAACAGACCGAGATCGGCCTCAAGCAGATGTTCTGGGGCGGGCAGGGCGAGTGGACACTGGCCGCCTACCATATCGTCAAGAAGAAGTTGCTCAGCCGCGCAACCCCGACCTCGCCCACCGAGCAGATCGGCCAGCAGTCTTCCGATGGTCTGGAGGCCACCCTGGAATTGGCGCTGGGTCGGGGCTGGCAGGTGTCAGCCAACGCCGCCTTCGTGCGTGCCGAGTACGACGACTTCATCGAAGGTGGTGGCGACCGCAGCGGCAATCGCCCGACCGACGTGCCCAAGCGCACCGCCAACCTGTGGTTGAACAAGGCACTTGGTGGCGGCGTGGATGCCGGTATCGGCGCGCGTTATGTCGATGCGCGTTATGCCGATACGGCCAACACCGCCAAGGTGCCTGGCTACACCGTGGTCGACGCCAACATCGCCTGGCAGGCGTTGCCGGACGTGCGCCTGGGTCTGGAGCTGAACAACCTGTTCGACCGCCAGTACGCCACCACCCCCAGCAGCGACGGCGAGCAGTGGTACCTGGGGGCGCCACGTTCGTTCTTCGTCACCGCGGATTACAGCTTCTGATGACTCCGCGTTTGCGTATTCAGGCGCTGGCCTGGTCGCCCGACGGCCAGCGTCCGCTGCTCGAGGGCATCGACCTGGACGTCGGCGACGGCGAGCTGCTGGGGCTGATCGGCCCCAACGGCAGCGGCAAGACCAGCCTGCTGCGCTGCGCCTACCGCTTCCAGCGGCCCAGCGCCGGCCAGGTCAAGCTGGACGGCGAGGCGCTGTGGCAGCACCCGCCTCGCTGGAGTGCGCAGCGCGTGGCGGTGGTGCTGCAGGAATTTCCGCAGGACTTCGGCCTGCGCGTGCACGAGGTGGCGGCCATGGGCCGTACGCCGCACAAGGGGCTGTTCGATGGCGACGATGTCGAAGATCGGCGCCTGGTGAATGAGGCGCTGGCCCGTGTCGGTTTGAGCGACCTGGCGCAGCAGCCCTTCGCCTGCCTCTCGGGTGGCGAGAAGCAGCGCGCTCTGCTCGCCCGTGCCCTGGTGCAGCAACCGCAAGTGCTGATCCTCGACGAGCCGACCAACCACCTCGACCCGCGCTACCAGCTCGAACTGCTGGGCCAGATCAAGGCGCTGGGCCTGGCGACCCTGGCCAGCTTCCATGATCTGAACCTGGCGGCGGCGTTCTGCGACCGCCTCTGCGTGCTCGACCACGGCCGTCTGGTGGCCATCGGCACGCCTGCCGAAGTGCTGACCGCCGAACTGCTGCAGCAGGTGTTCGGCCTGCAGGCGCTGGTCGATACCCATCCACTGGCGGGTCATCCGCGCATTACCTGGATTGTTTGATGAAGCGTTTACGCACGGTTGCATCTGTAGGAGCGAGCTCTGCTCGCGAACCCTGGGGAACGACAGAAGCTTCGCGAGCAAAGCTCGCTCCTACACTCATTGGTGCGATCCTGCTGGCGCTGGCCAGCCCCGCCTGGGCCGCCACCGTTACCAGCTGCGATCGCCAACTGACCATCGAGCGACCGCCACAGCGTGCGGTCAGCCACGACATCACCCTGACCGCCATGCTCCTGAATCTTGGCCTGAGGCAGCGCATGGTCGGCTACAGCGGCATCAGCGGCTGGAAGACCGTCGAGCCGGCCATGCAGGCGCAGCTCGATGGGCTGCCCGAACTGGCCGCGCGCTATCCGTCGCTGGAGAATCTGCTCGATGCCGACGCCGACTTCTTCTTCGCCGGCTGGAACTACGGCATGCGCATCGGCGGCGAGGTCACCCCGGCCAGCCTGGCGCGTTTCGGCATCCCGGTGTACGAGCTGAGCGAGTCCTGTGCGCATGTTATGCCCAAGCGCGTCGCCAGCCTGGACGATGTCTATACCGACCTGCGCAATCTCGGCCGCATCTTCGCCGTCGAGGATCGTGCCGAGACCCTGGTACAGGGCATGCAGGCACGGGTAGCGGCGGTAAGTGCGCAGCTCGGTGAGCAACCGACGCGGCCGCGGGTGTTCGTCTACGACAGTGGTGAGGACCTGCCCTTCAGTGCCGGCCGTTTGGGCATGCCGCAGTCGCTGATCGCCGCGGCTGGTGGGCGCAATGTGATGGACGGCGTAGCGGCCAACTGGATGCAGGTGGGCTGGGAAGCCGTGGTCGAGCAGGACCCGGAGCTGATCCTGATCGTCGACTATGGCGAACGCACGGCGGCGCAGAAGCGCGATTTTCTCCTGCAGCACCCGGCGCTGCAGGGCGTCACGGCGATTCGCGAGCAGCGCTTCGTGGTGCTCTCCTATCTCGCCGTCACACCGAGCCTGGACAACGTCGCCGCCATCGAAACCCTGGCTGCCGCGCTGCATCCCGAGGCCTTCGCGCAGTGACGCGTTTTCGCTTGCTGCTGCTCGGCCTGGCGGTATTGCTGGCGCTGTCCTGTGCGCTGTCGCTGGTCTTCGGCGCGGCTCAGGTGCCGTTGGAGCGCGTGCTGGCAATACTCGCTCGGCAACTCTTCGGCATCGAGCCCGCAGTGGCGGTGAGCATCGGCCAGGACAGCATCGTCTGGCAACTGCGCGCGCCACGGGTGCTGCTCGGCGCGCTGGTGGGCGCCGGGTTGGCGCTGGTGGGTACGGCGCTGCAGGCGGTAACGCGCAACCCGCTGGCCGACCCGCACCTGCTCGGCGTCAGCTCTGGCGCAGCCTTCGGTGCGGTGCTCGTGGTGCTTTACCTGGGCGAGTTCGCCGGGATGCTCAGCCTGCCGCTGGCGGCCTTCGTCGGCGCCATGGCGAGCATGCTGCTGGTGCTGGCCATCGCCAGCCGCGGTGGTCGGCTGCACAGCGAGCGCCTGCTGCTGGCCGGCGTGGCGGTGTCGTTCGTGATGATGGCGGCGAGCAACCTGTTGCTGTACCTGGGCAACCCGCATGCGGCCAGCTCGGTGCTGTTCTGGATGCTTGGCGGCCTCGGCCTGGCGCGCTGGGAGCTGCTCTGGCTGCCGGCCCTGTGCCTGCTGCTGGCGCTGGCGGTGCTGCTCGGCCTGGGTCGCGCGCTGAATGCGCTGATGGCCGGCGAGCAGAGCGCGGTGAGCCTGGGCCTGGAGCCTCGGCGGGTGCGCCTGCTGGTATTCGTGGTGGCCTCGCTGCTCACCGGCGTGCTGGTATCGCTGTCCGGCGCCATCGGTTTTGTCGGGCTGATGCTGCCGCACGTGGCGCGCTTTCTGGTCGGTGCCGAGCATCGTCGCGTGTTGCCAGTGGCGGCGCTGTTGGGGGCTCTGTTCCTGGTCTGGGTCGATGTCGCCGCGCGCACCTGGCTGGCACCGCAGGATCTGCCCATCGGCATCGTCACCGCCGCCATTGGCGGAGCGTTCTTCGTGGCCCTGCTCAGGCGCCGCTAGTCGCCAGGATCGAACTGCTGCAAGGGCGCAAAGGTCATCTAAGCTAGTCTCTGTAACACAGACTCCTGGCCAGGAGGGATGCCCATGCTCGCGCAATTGCCCACCGCACTTCGTGATCTACGACTGCCGCTGCGCCTGAAACTGTGGGACGGCAAGCAGATCGACCTTGGGCCCAAACCCAGGGTGACGCTGGTGGTGAAGGATCCCTCGCTGGTCACGCAACTGGCCCATCCCAGCCTGGATGCCCTGGGCGCTGCCTATGTCGAAGGCCGGGTGGATCTGGAAGGCCCCATCGAAGAGGCCATCGAGGTTGGCGATGCGCTGAGTACGGCGCTGCTCGGGGATGAATCCACACCAGCTGAGCCATACGCCGCCCACGACAAACGCAGCGACGCCGAGGCCATCAGCTACCACTACGACCTGTCCAACGAGTTCTACCGACTGTGGCTGGACCGCGACATGGTCTACTCCTGCGCCTACTTCGAAACCGGCCAGGAAGACCTGAACCAGGCCCAGCAGGCCAAGCTGCGCCACCTGTGTCGCAAGCTGCGCCTGCAGCCGGGTGACAGGCTGCTCGACGTCGGTTGCGGCTGGGGCGGCCTGGCGCGTTTTGCCGCGCGCGAGTTCGACGTCGAGGTCTACGGCATCACCCTCAGCCAGGCGCAGTTGGAGTTGGGCCTGCAGCGCGTGGCCGAGGAAAGTCTGGAAGGGCGCGTGACCCTGGAACTGCTGGATTACCGTGACCTGCCGCAGGACGGCCGCTTCGACAAGGTGGTCAGCGTCGGCATGTTCGAGCACGTCGGCCACGCCAACCTGCCGCTGTACTGCCAGCGTCTGTTCGGCGCGGTGAAGGCCGGCGGCCTGGTGATGAACCATGGCATCACCTCGCGCTTCACCGACGGCCGTCCGGTCGGTCGTGGCGCCGGTGAGTTCATCGACCGCTACGTGTTCCCGCAGGGTGAGCTGCCGCACCTGGTGACCATCAGCAAGGCGATCAGCGAAGTCGGGCTGGAGATCGTCGATGTCGAGAGCTTGCGCCTGCACTACGCGCGCACCTTGCAGCTGTGGAGCCAGGGCTTGGAGCGGCAGCTGCACAAGGCCGCGCAGTGGGTACCGGAAAAGTCCCTGCGTATCTGGCGCCTGTACCTGGCCGGCTGCGCGTACGGCTTCCAGCATGGCTGGATGAACCTGCATCAGATCCTGGCGGTGAAACCGCGCGATGACGGCGGTCATGATCTGCCGTGGACCCGTGCTGACCTGTATTCGTGATGGAGTAACATGCGGCTCGTATTGATCCCGCGAGCCGCCTATGCCCTTGCCGCAACAGCATCGTTACCGCGTACTGTTCACCGTTCTGGCGATTCTCGCCGGTCTGCTGCTGAGTCTCTGGCTCGGTGGACGGCATGCCGAGCAGCGCGCCTGGGACGAGCGCAGCGTCGAGGCGCGCGGGCAGTTGCAGCTCTATGCCCAGTCGATTCGCACCCTGGTCGAGCGCTTCAGCTCGGTACCGGAAGTGCTGGCGCTGGACAGCGACATCCGCAGCCTGCTGCGCGCGCCGCATGATCGTCAGCTCCGCCAGGCGCTGAACCAGCGTCTGGAGCGGCTCAACGCGGCCGCCGGCTCCACCGTGCTGTACCTGCTCGATGCCCAGGGCGAAACCCTGGTGGCCAGCAACTGGCGCGACTGGAGCAGCTTTGTCGGCAACAACTACGCCTTCCGTCCCTATTTCCAGAACGCCCTGCGCGATGGCGGCGCACGCTATTTCGCGGTGGGCGTGACCACCGGTATTCCCGGCTATTTCCTCTCCCACGTGGTGCGCGATGCCAAGGGCGAGCTGCTCGGCGTGCTGGTGGTCAAGCTGGAGCTGGAAGACCTGCAGCGCGAATGGGTCGGCCAGCCCGGCGTGCTGCTGGTCGCCGACAGCTATCAGGTGGTGATCCTCAGCAACAAGCCGGTCTGGCGTTTCCGCGCTCTGCAGCCACTCGACGAACAGGCGCGCGCCGAACTGGTGGAGGTGCGCCGCTACGCCGAGCAGGCGCTGCAGCCGCTGGCGCATCAGGTGCATCGGCACATCGACGACGATGCTGACTGGGCGCGCGTCGATGGCCCCGACGGTAATCGCGACTATCTCTGGCAGCGTCTGCACATGCCCGATGAGGGCTGGAACCTGCATCTGCTCAGCGAGCCGGTCGGTCTGGCGGACAGCGTGCGCAGCTATCGCCTGGCTGCTGCCGGGGTATGGATGACCTTCGCTTTCCTGCTGTTGTTCCTCGCCCAGCGGCGCAAGAACCAGCGTTTGCAGGCCGGCATCCGCGAGCGCCTGGAGCGCGAGGTGGCGCTGCGCACCGCCGAGCTGCGCGAAGCCCAGGACGGCTTGGTGCATGCCGCCAAGATGGCCGCGCTGGGGCAGATGTCGGCGGCCCTGGCGCATGAGATCAACCAGCCGCTGACCGCCCTGCAGATGCAGCTCGGCAGCCTGCGCCTGCTGCTCGACAGTGGTCGGCCGGAAGCGGTGCGCGACGGTCTGCAGCGTATCGATGGCCTGCTGCAGCGCATGGCGGCGCTGACTGGCCACCTCAAGACCTTTGCCCGCAAGACCCCGGCCGGCCTCAGCGAGCGCCTGTGCCTCGGTGATGTGCTGGAGCAGGCCCTGCAGCTGTTGGCGCCGCGTATGCGCAGCGAGCAGGTGGAGCTGCGCACGCAGATAGACGACGAGGCCGAAGTGCTTGGCGATGCCATCCGCATCGAACAGGTGATCCTCAATCTGCTGCACAACGCCCTCGATGCTATGGCCGAGAGCGAGACGCGCATCCTCCTGGTACGCATCGCCCGTGAAGGCGATGGCTGCCTGCTTAGCGTCGAGGACAGTGGCGGCGGTATTGCCGAGGAAACCCTCGGTCGCGTGTTCGAACCCTTCTTCACCACCAAACCGGTGGGGCAGGGGTTGGGGCTTGGGCTGGCGGTGTCCTACGGTATCGTGCGCGATCTCGGCGGCACGCTGGAGGCGCATAACGGTGAGCTGGGTGCGGTGTTTACCCTGAGGCTGCCGGCGGCGCCGTAACCCGGATTGCTGCGCGTAGGCCTTGTAGGAGCCCGCTTGCGGGCGATGCTCCGCGCCACAAAGGCCTATCGCCGGCAAGCCGGCTCCTACACGGGGCATATCGGTGGGCCTGGGGTGGGTTGGTGCTCGCTGCCTGATCGTAGTGTGCGCGGTGCGCACCGGTCGCTCCCCCGGATCGTATTCGTCGGGCTACACTGCCCGCCGTTCTCAAGAGGAGGTGCCATGAGCGCTCAGGTCATAGTGGTCGACGACGAAGCGGCGATTCGCGAGGCGGTACAGCAGTGGCTGGAACTGTCCGGTTTCGACGTGCGTACCTGCGCCAGTGCGGCCGAAGCCTTGGCTCTGGTCGATCGCGACTTCCCTGGCATCGTCGTCAGCGATGTGCGTATGCCCGGCAGTGACGGCCTGCAATTGCTCGACAAGTTGCTGGAGGTCGACAGCGACCTGCCGGTGATCCTGGTCACCGGTCATGGCGATGTACCCATGGCGGTGCAGGCGCTGCGTCAGGGTGCCTATGACTTCATCGAGAAACCCTTCACCCCCGAGCGTCTGCTCGACAGCGTGCGCCGCGCGCTGGACAAGCGCCGGCTGGTTTGCGAGAACCGCCAACTGCGTCGGCAGGTGGCCGACAAGGGCCGTATCGAGAGCCAACTGATCGGCATTTCGCGGCCGATGGAAAACCTGCGGCGGCAGATCCTCGAACTGGCCGGCACCTCGGTCAACGTGCTCATTCGCGGCGAGACCGGCAGCGGCAAGGAGCGCGTGGCGCGCAGCCTGCACGATTTCAGTCCGCGTGCCAGCAAGGCCTTCGCCGCGCTGAACTGTGCGGCGATTCCCGAGACCATCTTCGAAAGCGAGCTGTTCGGTCACGAGAGCGGCGCCTTTACCGGCGCCCAGGCACGGCGCATCGGTCGTATCGAGCATGCCGATGGCGGTACCCTGTTTCTCGACGAGGTGGAGAGTCTGCCGCTGGCGCAACAGGTCAAACTACTGCGCGTGCTGCAGGAAAAGACCCTGGAACGCCTCGGCTCGAACAAGAGCATCCAGGTCGATCTGCGGGTGATCAGCGCGGCCAAGCCGGATCTGCTCGACGAGGTCAAGGCCGGGCGTTTCCGCGAGGACCTGGTGTACCGCCTCAACGTCGCTACCCTGCATATTCCGCCGCTGCGCGAGCGCCGCGAGGACATTCCGCTGTTGTTCGAACATTTCGCCCACGAGGCGGCGCTGCGTCATGGGCGCGAAGCGCCGCCACTGGCGCCGAGCGAGCTTGCTCGGTTGCTCGGTCATGACTGGCCGGGCAACGTCCGTGAGCTGATCAACGCTGCCGAGCGCCATGCCCTGGGGCTGTCCAGCCCGCCGCCGGCCGAGCGCTTTGCCGGCCAGGCGCTGGCGCAGCAGATGGAAGCCTTCGAGGCGCAGTGCCTGCACAACGCCTTGCTGCAGTGCCAGGGCAACATCACCGCAGTGATGGAAATGCTGCAGCTGCCGCGCCGCACCCTCAACGAGAAGATGCAGCGCCATGGCCTGGCGCGCGGTGATTACCTGCCTGGCGGCGAAGAATGAGCACGCGCTATAGGAGCCGGCTTGCCGGCGATCTTGGGCGGGCTGCTCACCTTGGGATGTTCTGAAAAGGCCACTTATCGTCACTCCCGCGAAGTCGGGAGCCCTGGTGATTTGCAGATTCTGGGTGCCCGTCTGCGCGGGCATGACGGTTTCCCTTGACCTGTGGCAGCCCCGTCACGGGCGAAGCTTTTGGGTAGGAGCTTGGTATTGCGAGATGGCCGCCATTCGCCGCGGGGCGCGGCTACTGTTAGGCGCGTGACGCGATAAGCGGAATTTTGCCGACCCTGTCACAGATGTAGGCGATTTCCCGCTCAATGACCCATTAGTCTTTAGATGTAACCCCTCTATCTCGGGCTTTACAGGCCCTGGCACGGCATCTGCTATGACAGTTGCAGCCGCGCAGCATCTTGCCGACGTGGCGACCATAACAACGACAAGAGGTCAGCCCATGAACTGCCATGCCCCTCGCGCCATGCCGCACTCGCTGCCAAGCATGGGCCGCCTCCCCACCGCGCTCGCCGCGGCTCTTGTCCAACGTTGCACCCTGCGCTGCTGATCGCGCAACGCCGACGCCGCCTGTGTGGCGTCGTCTAGAGTGAAACTCTGCATACAGCCAATAACAACGACGGAGATACTTCCATGCGACTGACCAAGAAACTCAGCCTGTTCGCCGCTGCCGCGGCCATCACTGCCAGCACCGCAGTGCTCGCTGCCCCGACCTTCATCAACGTGCTCACTGGCGGTACCAGCGGTGTCTACTACCCGATTGGCGTGGCCCTTTCGCAGCTATACAGCAACGGCATCGAGGGCTCCAAGACCTCGGTCCAGGCGACCAAGGCGTCGGTGGAAAACCTCAACCTGCTCGAAGCCGGTCGCGGTGAGCTGGCCTTCGCCCTCGGTGACTCGGTTGCCGATGCCTGGAACGGCGTCGAAGACGCTGGCTTCAAGGCGCCGCTGAAGAAGATCCGCGCCATCGCCGGTACCTACCCGAACTACATCCAGATCGTTGCCAACGCCGAATCCGGCATCAAGACCCTGGAAGACCTCAAGGGCAAGCGCATCTCCGTGGGCGCGCCGAAGTCCGGCACCGAGCTCAACGCTCGCGCCATCTTCGAAGCCGCTGGCCTGACCTACAAGGACATGGGCAAGGTCGAGTTCCTGCCGTACGCCGAGTCGGTCGAGCTGATCAAGAACCGTCAGCTGGACGCCACCCTGCAGTCCTCCGGTCTGGGCATGGCCGCCATCCGTGACCTGGCCTCGACCATGAAGATCAGCTTCGTCGCCATCCCGGCCGAAGTGACCGCGAAGATCGACAACGCCGCCTACGAGGCTGCCACCATTCCGGCCGGCACCTACGACGGCCAGGACGCCGACGTACCTACCGTGGCCATCACCAACATCCTGGTCAGCCATGAAGGCGTCTCCGACGAAGTGGCCTACCAGATGACCAAGCTGATGTTCGACAACCTCGGCCGCCTGGGCACCGCTCACTCCGCCGCTCAGGACATCAAGCTGGAAAGCGCCACCCAGAACCTGCCGATCCCGCTGCACCCGGGTGCCGAACGCTTCTACAAGGAAGCCGGCGCACTGTAATGACGGCCCGGACCGTGGCGCCTGCGCCGCGGTCCGCTCTTCACAGAATCGCGAATAAAACCGGCGTTCATGGACGGTAGGTTTTGTTGGCGACTCTGTCACCGCAATCGAAGTAGTCATGAGGTTTGCACTCCATGAGTGAACAAAACAACGGCCTGGCCGCCAGCCCGTCCGACTGGCCGAAGGCACTCTTTGCCGTCGCGCTGCTGTTCTCCATCTTCCAGATCGTCACTGCGGCCTTTCACCCGGTGTCGACGCAAATTCTGCGAGCCGTGCACGTTGGCTTCCTGCTGCTGTTGGTTTTCATCAGCTTCCCGGCACTCGGCAAGGGCCGCCCGTGGCAACCGCTGGCCTGGCTGCTCGGCCTGGCCGGCATGGCCACGGCGATCTATCAGTGGTACTTCGAGGCGGACCTGATTCAACGTTCCGGTGACATGACCACCAGCGACATGATCGTCGGCCTGACCCTGATCGTGCTGGTGTTCGAAGCTGCGCGCCGGGTCATGGGTATCGCCCTGCCAATCATCTGCGCGCTGTTCCTTGCCTACGGCATGCTCGGCCAGTACCTGCCGGGCGACCTGATGCACCGTGGCTACGGGCTCGATCAGATCGTCAACCAGCTGTCGTTCGGCACCGAAGGTCTGTATGGCACCCCGACCTACGTGTCGGCCACCTACATCTTCCTGTTCATTCTGTTTGGCGCCTTCCTCGAGCAGGCCGGGATGATCAAGCTGTTCACCGACTTCGCCATGGGTCTGTTCGGCCACAAGGTCGGCGGTCCGGCCAAGGTGTCGGTCGTGTCCTCGGCGCTGATGGGTACCATCACCGGTTCCGGTGTGGCCAACGTGGTTACCACCGGCCAGTTCACCATTCCGCTGATGAAGCGCTTCGGCTATCGCCCGGCCTTCGCCGGTGGCGTCGAGGCGACCTCGTCGATGGGCAGCCAGATCATGCCGCCGATCATGGGCGCGGTGGCCTTCATCATGGCCGAGACCATCAACGTACCCTTCTTCGAAGTGGCCAAGGCCGCGCTGATCCCGGCGCTGCTGTACTTCGGTTCGGTGTTCTGGATGGTTCACCTGGAGGCCAAGCGCGCCAACCTGCGCGGTCTGCCCAAGGACGAATGCCCGAACCCGTGGAAGGCCGTGCGTGAACGCTGGTTCCTGCTGATCCCGCTGTTCATCCTCATCTACCTGCTGTTCTCCGGCCGTACTCCGCTGTTCTCCGGTACCGTCGGCCTGGCGCTGACCGCCATGGTCATCCTCGGCTCGGCGATCATCCTGCGGGTCTCGTCGAAGGCCATGCGCTTCGCCTTCTGGATCGCCCTTGGCGTGCTCTGCGCCGGCTTCTTCCAGCTGGGTATCGGCGTGGTGTTCGGCGTCATCGCGGCGCTGGTGGCAGTCTGCTGGTTCGTCAAAGGCGGCCGTGAAACCCTGACCCTGTGCCTGCACGCGCTAGTCGAAGGTGCGCGTCATGCCGTACCGGTCGGTATCGCCTGCGCCCTGGTCGGCGTGATCATCGGTGTGGTGTCGCTGACCGGGGTGGCCTCCACCTTCGCCGGCTACATCCTCGCCATCGGCCAGGACAACCTGTTCCTGTCGCTGGTGCTGACCATGCTCACCTGTCTGGTGCTGGGTATGGGCATTCCGACCATCCCCAACTACATCATCACCAGCTCGATCGCCGCGCCGGCACTGCTGGAACTGGGTGTACCGCTGATCGTTTCGCACATGTTCGTCTTCTACTTCGGCATCATGGCCGACCTCACGCCGCCGGTAGCGCTGGCCTGCTTCGCCGCAGCGCCGATCGCCAAGGAGCGTGGTCTGAAGATCAGCTTCTGGGCGGTACGTATCGCTGTCGCTGGCTTCGTCGTGCCGTTCATGGCGGTCTACTCGCCCGCGCTGATGCTGCAGGGCGATAGCTTGCTGGCGACGGTCTACGTCGTGTTCAAGGCGATGCTGGCGATCGGTCTGCTCGGTGCGATCTTCACCGGTTACCTGCAGGCCAAACTGAGCTGGTGGGAGCGCCTGCTGGGCTTCGCCGCTGGTGCCAGCCTGATTCTCGCTACCCCGATCAGTGACGAAATCGGCTTTGCCCTCAGTGCCATCTTCATCGCTCAGCACTTCTGGCGCGCCCGTCGCGCCGAGGCAGCGACGGCGTGATCGGCCTGTGCCTGGGGTTGGCCGGCGCGGTGTGGGCAGAGTTGCCCACGCCGTCCTTCACCCTGGCCTGGACGCACACCATCGAGAAGATTCGCTGGGAAGAGGATTACCGCGTCACCGCCGAGGGCCTGGTTCTCGGTGAGGCGCGGGTCAAGGGTTCCGGCGCCGGAATGGAAATTCCCGACGGCGCCGAACTGCGCAATGGCAGCTGGCACTACCAGCGTCAGCTACCGCCTTTGCAACCCCTGCGAGTCGGGCGTACGCCTGAGGCCGGGGATTACCAACTGTGTTTCAACCAGCGTTGTCGCCCGATGAGCGATTGGCTCGGCCCGCCACAAGCGAGCCAGCCGGCGTTGGAACTCTGGAGCTGTGAGCTGAGCTCCCCTGCGGCTGACGCGGGTTAGGTTCGCCAGAGCGAATCCATGCTCCCGGCGCCACAAGTGCCGGGTCAAAAGAAGGAAACCCCCATGCGGCGCGAGCCTGTGGGGGTTTTGTTCATCCAGGGCCTGCAGGGCTATGCGCGCTACGAATCTTATGCGCTGATGAACTGTCCAAATCGCCGCGGGGCGTGACTCTTGTTGGAGCTACGGCCCGATGCCCTGGTGTCGCCGAGGCGCCGTCGGCTTGGCCTACTATCCGCTCAGGAGACCTGTCATGCGCATTCTTTATCGTACCGCTCTACCTCTTGCTCTCTGCCTGTCGCCCGTGGTGGCTAGCGCCGTAGAGCTGCAGCCCGGTGTCTGGGAGGTCAGCGCGCACAACATGCAAGTCGGCGGTCAGGCTATGCCGGGCATGGATCAGATCCTTGCGCAGATGCAGAACCTGCCGCCGGCGCAGCGCCAGATGATGGAAGGCATGATGGCCGAGCGCGGTGTGAAACTCGGTGCCGGTGGGGTGCAAATCTGTCTGACCGAAGAGCAGATCAAGTCGCAGGACATTCCCCTGCAGGACCCCAACTCTGGTTGTAACCAGCAGATCACCGAACGCAGCGGCAACCTGTGGAAATTCCGCTTCACCTGCCCGGATGCGCAAGGCGAGGGGGAGACCCGCTTCGTCAGCGACAAGGAGTTCACCACTCAGGTCAAAGGCACCTACAAGGGCCAGCCGAGCAGCATGGAGAGCCAAGCCCGCTGGATGGGGGCGGATTGCGCCACTCTCAAAGGCAACTGAGATACAGCTGAATATGTAAATTATTCGTATTGACTTGGCGAGGCGCCTGCTGCGAGAATTTTGTCGCTAATTATTTGCATTTGCGATTTGCAAATGTCTGCTAGGGAGGCATTCGGCTGCGAAGGGACTGCCAGCGGTTATCGACAGCGCATCAGGAGATCCTCCCTTGTTCAGCAGAAAAACCCACCTGGCCGTGGCGATTGCGGCCGCCTGCAGTTTCAACCATGCCGTGGCCAGCGAGCAGGAGCAGCTTGAGCTCGATGCCCAGACCGTGGTCGGCGACAGTGCAGCGGCCGAGGTCGACAGCTACAAGTCCACGCCCAGTAGTGCTGCGACCAAGCTCGACCTGACCCCGCGGCAGACGCCGCAGTCGATCTCCACCCTGAGCGGCGCCCAGCTGCGCGACTTCAAACTCACCAGCGTCAACGATGCACTCAAGGCCGTGCCGGGCGTGCAGGTGCAGGAAGTCGAAACGGATCGCACCTACTACACCGCCCGCGGCTTCGACATCACCAACTTCCAGTACGACGGCATCTCCGTGCCCTTCGTCTACGGCAACGTCGAGGGCGATCTGGACACCGCCATGTACGAGCGCGTGGAAGTCATCCGCGGTGCCAACGGCCTGATCTCCGGCACCGGCAACCCGTCGGCAACGGTCAACTTCGTGCGCAAGCGACCGACCGCCGTGCCGCAGGCGCGCGTCGACCTGACCGCCGGCTCCTGGGACAAGCGACGTATCGATACCGACGTATCCGGCGCGCTCAACGATGCCGGTACGGTGCGTGGGCGCGTGGTGTACGCCAACGAAAACAAGAACTCCTACCTCGACCGTTACTCGCGTGAGAAGAACGTGTTCCATGGCGTACTGGAGTTCGACCTGGACGACCGCACCGTCTTCACCCTCGGTCATACCCTGCAAACCAGTGACGCCAACTCTCCGATGTGGGGGGCTTTGCCGCTGAACTATACCGATGGCTCGAAGACCGATTACTCCCGCTCCACCAGCACTTCTTCAGACTGGGCCTATTGGGACGTCAAGGAAAACCGCACGTTCGCCGAGCTGGCGCATACATTCGACAACGGCTGGCAGGCCAAGACCGTGCTCACGCGAGTGGAAAAGAAAGGCGATGGCTCGTTGTTCTACATATACGGCACGCCAGATCGTGACACCGGTCTGGGGCTGTTCAGCTATCCGTCCGAGTACAAGGACGAAAACAAGCAACTGATCGTCGACGTGCAGACCAGCGGACCATTCAGCCTGGCTGGCCGCCAGCATGAGGCCGCGTTGGGGGCCAGTTGGTCGCGTTCGGAATTGAGCGATATTTCCTACTATGACTCCACTAGAGGCACGGCTTTGCCGCCACTGGAGGAGTGGAATGGCGACATCGGCCAGCCGCTGAATGATCTGCCCACCAATGGCAGCGACTTCACCGACCGCATGAAGAGCATGTACGGTGCCGCGCGTTGGAGCCTGACCGATAACTTGAGCCTGATCACCGGTACCCGTGTCGTCGACGTGAAAAGTGACGGTACCAACTACGGTGTAGAGAAAACCTCGAAGAATAGCGGCAAGGTGGTGCCATACGCGGGTGTGGTCTACGACATCACCGATCAGTACTCGGTCTATGCCAGCTACACCGAAATCTTCGACCCGCAGACCAAGACCGATGTCACCGGATCGCGTCTGGCGCCGGTCGAGGGCGTGAACTACGAGGTGGGTATCAAGGGCGAGCTGTTCGATGACAAGGTCAACGTAGCGTTGGCAGTCTTCCGTACCGAGCAAGACAACTTCGCCGAACAAGCAGGCACTGATGCTGGGCGTGCTTATTACCGGGCCGTCGAAGGGCTGACCAGCGAAGGCTACGAGATAGAAATCTCCGGCCAACCGCTACAGGGGCTGGAATTGAATGCGGGCTACACCTTCGTCGACATCACCAACTCCGATGGCTCGCACGGTGTCACATACTCGCCCAAGCACATGGTCAAGACCGCTGCCACCTATCGTGTTCCAGCGATGGACAAGCTCAAGGTTGGCGCTGCTGTGCGTTGGCAGGATGACACTCACAACGGTATCGCCGAGCATGATGCCTACGCCGTGGTCGACCTGATGGCCAGCTACGACATCGACCCGAACTGGAGCGTGTCGGCCAACCTCAACAACCTCACTGACGAGAAGTACCTGAGCAGCCTGTACTGGACTCAGGCCTACTACGGCGCCCCGCGTAATGCCAGCGTGAGCGTCAGCTGGAAGTACTGAGCCGCCACGCCACGGGTCGACTCACAGCCCGTGGCGACGGCGGATTTCTCCCACCAGCTCGGCTCGCTCTTCGAGAAAACGGTTGAACGCCTCGATCAGTTGCGGGTGGTGGATGCTCGACAGGTAGTAGTGATCTTCCACGTGCGGCAGCTCTGGGTCGAACACCAGGCTGTCAGCCGCCATGCGCATCTGCCTGAGTTGGTGGGCTACTACCCTGGGGTTGAGGTAGACCGCGTCGACGCGGTCACTGCTTGCCATGCGCAGCAACGAGTCGATCTGGTTGGCCTGGATTAGACGGATTTTTCCGGCGCGGATGTCCGGCAGGTAGGGCCAGGGCGTGAAGCCATTCTGCGTGCCAAGCAGTTCGATGCGCTGCTGGCCCTGACCGAGATGCTGCGGCTTTACCAGAATGCCGTCGACATAAGGCGCTGCCGGGGCGCTGTAGTGGATGTCATGGCCGGCTTTCTGGTCGGCGTTCCATTGCGGGTGATCGGGGAACTTGAGGTCGACCCGGCCGGACAGAAAATCACCGAGCAGGCGCCTGACCGGCAACGGCGTGTAGACGAAGCGGTAGCCATACTCGGCGGCGAAAGCGTCCAGCAGATCGCGCGCGTAGCCGCGGTACTCGCCGTTCTCCACATCCGAGTAGGGCTGGTAGGGCTGCAGTTCGACACCGACGTGAATGTCCTCCTGCGCCAGAGCGGGCAGGACGAACAGGCAGAGCAGCAGGGCAAGGCACTTGGTCATGGCGGGCAGGTTCTCGCTGACAGCTAACAGCGGTTGGCCTGATAACCATAGCCGTGCCTCGGGGCCAGTTCAAAGTCTTGCAGGCATCAGGTCGGCGCAGTGCTCAGAGAATCGGCGAGATCAGCCGTGCGACGCGCATGCCGAGTTGCTGCAGGCGGTGCAGGTTGCGCCGGTCGGCGTTGACCAGTTCGCGTGAGCGGCTGAAGTCTTCTTCCAGCATGTTCGCCACCTGGGCGTTGAAACCTTCGTCGAAGGTCAGCAGGCTGACCTCGAAGTTCAGGCGGAACGAGCGGTTATCCAGGTTGGCGCTGCCCAGCATGCTGACGTCGTGGTCGATCAGCAGCGCCTTTTGGTGCAGGAACCCCGGCTGGTAACGGAAGATGCGCACGCCGGCGCGCAGCGCCTCGAACGCGTACAGGCTGGAGGCGGCGTAGACGATTCGGTGGTCAGGGCGCGACGGCAGCAGCAGACGCACGTCCACGCCGCGCATCACTGCCAGGCGCAGGGCGGCGAACAGCGCCTCGTCGGGCACGAAGTAGGGGCTGCTCAGCCACACCCGTTCGCGCGCCGCGTGAATCGCCTCGACGAACAGCAGCGAGCAGGTTTCCTGCGGGTCGGCCGGACCGCTGGCGATCACCTGGCAGAGCAGGCCGGGCTCATCCTGCTTCCTTGGCATCAGCAGCGGCGGCAGCTTCTGGCAGGCCCAGTACCAGTCCTCGGCGAAGGCTTCCTGCAGGCTGGCCACCACCGGGCCGCGTACTTCGACGTGAGTGTCGCGCCAGGGTGCCAGCGGTGGTTTCTGCCCGAGGTATTCGATGCCGACGTTGAGCCCGCCGAGAAAGCCGATCTCGCCGTCGACCACGACGATCTTGCGGTGGTTACGGAAATTCAGCTGAAAGCGGTTGAACAGCCCGGAGCGAGTGGGGAAAGCATGCACCTGCACACCGCCGCGGCGCAGGCGGTCGATGAAGGCGGCGGACAGCGAATGGCTGCCGACGCCGTCGTACAGCACGTGCACCCGCACGCCAGCCGCTGCGCGCTCCAGCAGTACGTCGTGCAGGCGTCGGCCGAGGCGGTCGTCACGGATGATGAAAAATTGCAGCAGGATCACCTGCTGGGCGCTGGCCAGGGCTGCGAAGATCGCCGCGAAGGTGGCCTCGCCATCGACCAGCAGTTCGACGCGGTTGCCGGTCAGGCCGGGTAGATGCGACAGGCGTGGCAGGGCGCGCAGGCGGTCGTAGACCGGCGACAGGTGCGCTGCCTTGGCTTCCTCGACCCAGGGGCGCCAGTCCTGCTCGGCCATGGCGTTGTGCATTTCCTTGTCGGCCTGGCGCCGCGCCTTGACGTAGGCATCGAAGCGGCTGCGGCCGAACACCAGATACGGCAGCAGCGTCAGGTAGGGCATGAAGAATAGCGATAACCCCCAGGCCAGCGCGCCCTGGGCGGTGCGCACGGTCAGCACGGCGTGGATCGCAGCCAGTACGCCCAGGGCGTGGATGGTGGCGATCAGGTACGCGAACAGATGGGGGATGCCGAAATCCGCAGGCATGCAGGGTCTTCCTTTGCACAGGCTGTGTGCAGCTGACCACGGGGGTTGCGCAGCGTTCGCGAGCATCCTGCCATGGGCATCTGGAGAATGGCAGTGTCGGGCAAATTGCCACCTTTCGAGGAATTATTCAGGGCTTTCATGTGTCTGTGAGTCTGAATGAGCGGAATTCATGTGTTACCCTTTTTGGTTCGACCCGTTTGCAGGTCGTCTTTAATTGGAGGAGGGCATCCGTCCTGTTCACGCTCGTCCAGCGAGTCAAACGCATCAAGGAGCACGCCACGTATGGGAAACGTCCCTTCGCATGACACGACACCGCCACCCGTAGCGGAAACCCACGAGGGCATCCCGGCACCGACCGGTGAAGCCAACCTGATCGACACCGATTACGTCATCGGTCAGGACAACATCAAAGGGCAATTCGTCTTCGCCCTCGACATTCACGGCAAGGTGTTCACCATCTCCGCGCTGGTCGCGGTGATCTTCGTGATCCTCGCTCTGGCCCTGCAGAACCAGATCGAACCGCTGTTCAGCGGTGTGCGCGACTGGCTCACGCACCACATGGCCTGGTTCTTCATCGGCGCCGCCAACATCTTCGTCCTGCTGTGCCTCGGTCTGATCGTCTCGCCATTGGGCAAGGTGCGCATCGGCGGCAAGGACGCGACCCCCGACTACACCTACATGGGCTGGTTCTCCATGCTGTTCGCCGCCGGTATGGGCATCGGCCTGATGTTCTACGGCGTATCCGAACCCATGTCGCACTACAGCGCGGCGATGGGCGGGATCACGGTTGGTGAGGACGGCGTGCGTACCGACTGGGCACCGCTTGGCGGCGCCGCCGGCAACGCCGAGGAAGCCGTGCGTCTGGGTATGGCCGCGACCATCTTCCACTGGGGCCTGCACCCCTGGGCGATCTACGCCATCGTCGCGCTGGCACTGGCGCTGTTCTCGTTCAACAAGGGCCTGCCGCTGTCGATCCGTTCGATCTTCTACCCGATCCTCGGTGAGCGCGTCTGGGGCTGGCCGGGACACATCGTCGACATTCTCGCGGTGTTCGCCACCCTGTTCGGTCTGGTCACTTCGCTGGGCCTGGGCGCGGAGCAGGCGGCGGCGGGTGTGGAGTACCTGTTTGGCATTCCGGCCACGGACACCACCAAGGTGCTGCTGATCGTCGCCATTACCCTGATCGCCCTGGCCTCGGTGGTCGCCGGCCTCGACAAGGGGGTCAAGCGCCTGTCGGAGATCAACATGGGCCTGGCCATGGCCCTGCTGTTGTTCATCATCATCGCCGGGCCGACCCTGGTGATCTTCACCGACTTCTTCAAGAACCTCGGTGCCTACCTGCAGTACCTTCCGGCGCTGTCCAACCCGGTAGGCCGTGAAGACGCCAACTTCAGCCAGGGCTGGACCGCCTTCTACTGGGCCTGGTGGATCAGCTGGTCGCCGTTCGTGGGCATGTTCATCGCCCGCGTCAGCCGTGGTCGCAGCGTGCGTGAATTCCTCGTCGCCGTACTGCTGGTACCGTCGCTGGTCTCGGTGCTGTGGATGACCGCCTTCGGTGGCACTGCCATCAACCAGCTGCTGGTCGATGGTTTCACTGGTGCGCAGGACGCCGGCCTGGAGCTGAAGCTGTTCAGCATGCTCGGCGAGATGCCGCTGACCGGCATCACCTCGTTCATCGGCATCGTGCTGGTGGTGGTGTTCTTCATCACCTCGTCGGACTCGGGGTCCCTGGTGATCGATACCATCACTGCTGGCGGCAAGGTCAATGCACCGGTGCCGCAGCGCGTGTTCTGGGCCAGCATCGAAGGCGTCATCGCCATCGCTCTGCTGCTCGGTGGCGGTCTGGTGGCGCTGCAGGCGATGGCCGTGTCGACGGGCCTGCCGTTCACCATCGTGCTGCTGGTGGGCTGTATTTCCATCGTCAAAGGCCTGATGAGCGAGCCGCGTTAGGCGGGCTACCCCCGCATCCGGCGCTTGGCGCCACCTTCTCCCAAGGGAGAAGGGCATCGAGGAGAGCGTCGCTGTGTCCCTCTCCCATTTATGGGAGAGGGATAGGGTTGCCGATCAGATAAGGCCGCCAAAGTTGCCTTTCGTAGGAGCCCCGCCCCGGGGCGAAGCTTGTCAATTGCGCATCGCCCTGGTTCGCGGCGGGGGCGCCGCTCCTACGCATTCGCAGTGTCGACGCTCAACTGACTGGCATCAGGGTGAGAGGGGGCTTTCAACGCCCGATCATCGCCCCCTGCCACACACAAAAACGCCGCGAACCTGTGCAGGTTCGCGGCGTTTTGCATATGGCGATAGCGTATCAGCACTCGATGATATTCACCGCCAGGCCGCCACGGGCGGTTTCCTTGTATTTGGTCAGCATGTCGGCGCCGGTCTCGCGCATGGTCTTGATCACCTTGTCCAGGCTTACGTAGTGCGAGCCATCGCCGTACAGCGCCATACGCGCGGCGTTGATGGCTTTGACCGAAGCGATGGCGTTGCGCTCGATGCAGGGGATCTGCACCAGGCCGCCGACCGGGTCGCAGGTCAGGCCCAGGTGGTGCTCCATGCCGATCTCGGCGGCGTTCTCGACCTGCTCCGGGGTGCCGCCGAGTACCGCGCACAGCGCGCCGGCCGCCATCGAACAGGCCACGCCGACTTCACCCTGGCAGCCGACTTCGGCGCCGCTGATCGAGGCGTTTTCCTTGTACAGGATGCCGATGGCGCCGGCGGTGAGCAGGAAATCGATGATGCCGCGGTCGCTGGCGCCGGAAATGGCATTGGCGTAGTAGTGCAGCACGGCCGGGATGATGCCGGCGGCGCCGTTGGTGGGCGCGGTGACCACGCGGCCACCGGCGGCATTCTCCTCGTTCACCGCCAGGGCCCAGAGGTTGACCCAGTCGAGCATGCGCAGCGGGTCTTCCAGGTAGCTGCGCTGGAAGCCGCCCAGCTTGCGCGCGAGGATCGCGGCACGGCGGCGCACCTTGAAGCCACCCGGCAGGATGCCTTCGGTGCGGCAGCCACGGTCGACGCAGGCCTGCATCACCTTCCAGATTTCCAGCAGGCCGGCATCGGTCTCTTCGTCGCTGCGCCAGTGGCGTTCGTTGCGGCGCATCACCTCGGCAATGCCGATGCCGTTCTCGCGCGCCAGGCGCAGCAGGTCGGCGCCACTGCTGAACGGCAGCGGCAGGCTGGTGGCGTCCGGGGCAATGACCTTGTGCTTGGAGCCGTCGGCGAGGATCGCCTCGCTGACCACGAAGCCGCCGCCCACCGAGTAGTAGGTGGCCTCGTGCACCTGAATGCCGGCGGCATCGAAGGCGGCGAAGCGCAGGCCGTTGGCATGCAGCGGCAGCGCCTTGCGGAACATCTTCAGGTCGGCCTTCTCGTCGAAGGCGACGGCGTGCTTGCCGGCCAGGACGATGCGCTTGTCGCGGCGGATAGCCTCGATGTAGCCCGGCACCTGGTCCACGTCGACGGTGTCCGGCTCGTAGCCGCTGAGGCCGAGCAGCACCGCCTTGTCACTGCCGTGGCCCTTGCCGGTGGCGCCCAGCGAGCCATACAGCTCGGCGGCGACACGGGTCACCTGCGGCATGTGGCCGTGGTTTTCCAGGGCGTGGGTGAACAGCGCGGCCGCGCGCATCGGGCCGACGGTGTGGGAGCTGGAGGGGCCGATACCGACTTTGAACAGGTCGAAAACGCTGATAGCCATGGCGAGATTCTTCTTCTGTGGGCATCGCTGAAAACCCGGTTTTCAGCGATGCCTGTATGTGGGTGAACCACGCGCCCGGTTCAGCGCGTGTGGATATCTCTATCTAAGGCCGGCCATATCATTATGTATACTGATTTATTTTTAACCTATTCGTTAGCGACCCTTAACTATTGAGATCGCGTCATGGACATCACCCGCCTGCGCACCCTGCGTGAACTGGCCCGCTGCCGCACCATGGCCGCCGCTGCCGAGTCGCTGCACCTGACGCCCTCGGCCGTTTCGCAGCAGGTTGCCCAGCTCGAACGCGAGGCGGACATGGCGCTGATCGAACGGCGCGGGCGCGGTGTGGTGCTGACCCCGGCCGGCGAGCGCCTGGTGGCGCATGCCGAACGCATCCTCATGGTGCTCGACGAAGCACGCTCGGAGCTGGCGCTGCTGCGCGGCGAAATCGCCGGTGAATTGCGCGTGGCAGCCTTCCCCTCGATCGCCGTGGCGGTAATCGCGGAAACCGTGCGTACGCTGCGCAGCGCCTACCCGCGCTTGAACGTGGTGGTATTGGAACTGGAGCCGCAGGAAAGCCTCAGCGCTCTCGGCGCCTGGCAGATCGATGTGGCGGTGATCGACGACCTGGCCGTGCAGCCCGACGAGAACCGCGAGAACTACGCGCTGATTCCCCTGACCCAGGACCTGCTGCACGTGCTGCTGCCGATTGATCACGCGCTGGCCAGGCGCGCCAGCCTGACTATCGCCGAGCTGCGCGACGAAGCCTGGGCGCTGGACTCCACCGGCAGCTCGTTCGGCGAATTCATCACCAACCTGTGCCGCCGCTCGGGCTACGCGCCGCGCATCAACGCCCACTGCGCCGGCTTCGAGATGGTCGCGGCCATGGTCGCCTCGGGCAACTCCATCTCCATCGTCTCCGGCCTGCGCCTGGTACGAACGCTACCTGGTGTCACCGCCATACCGCTGCTGCCGGCTATCCAGCGCGGCGTCTTCCTCGCCTACCGCAAGGGCGAACGTGATCACCCGGCGGTCAACGTGTTTCTCGATGAGGCGGTGTATACCGCCGACAAGGTCCTCGGCTAGCGCCGGGTCAGAGCGGCTGGGCGGCATTTCGCTTCAATCGCGAAGCTTTTGCTAGGGACTAGGAGAGAGGGTGCTCTTTGCCGATGGTACCCACGCTCTGCGTGGGCACCGCCGTTCGAGACGCTCTGCGTCGGCGGACTCTGCGTAAACCGTAACGGACGCAGAGCGTCCTGGGCTGCGTTCCCACGCGGAGCGTGGGAACGATCAAATCATCCGTCTATTCGACTCTTACTCAGCGGGCGTGACAGGCTCTTGAGCCGCTTCAGCCTCCAACTTCGCCCTGTCAGCTTTGCTGATGTACTTGGGTTTGTTGCTTTTAGGCGCGAGCTTGGCGTTGGCCTTTTTGGCGTGAGCCTCGAGCAGTTGTTTGATCTTTTTGCGACGATTCATGGGCCTGTGCTTGTGTTGTCTTGATTCAAGAGCACCCGCGCGTCGCGCGGGTGGCTGGGGTTCAGCTCCAGAGAGCGCTGATCGGTGTACGCCCCGGATAGTGCGTCGCCACCTGCGCCTGCAGCAACTCTCCACAGGCCAGCGCGTCAGTCAGTGCATGGTGCGCCGAGTACAGCGGCAGGCCGTAGCGCAGGCGGCTGTCGGCCAGGCGGATGGAAATTGGCTGTCGGCCGCGCAGGCGGTCCCACCAGCCCACGGTGCGTTTGGGGTGCAGGCGGGCTTCCAATTCCATGGTGTCGATGATGGGGAAGATCAGCCCTTCGCCCAGGTGCTGGCGCACGGCCTGGTCGAGGAAGCTGCGTTCGATGTTGCGGTAGTGCGCCACCACCACCTTGCCGGCCATTGCTTCGAGCAACTCGTCCAGCACGCTGGCCAGGCGCGGGGCGTGGCGGATGTCGCTGTGGGTGATGTGGTGGAAGGTGACCGATTCGGCGTTCAGCTCGCCGGTGGGCTTGACCACCCAATAGCGCGACTCGCTGCAGCGGATGCGTTGCAGGCTCAGCGGTACCAGGCCAAGGCTGACGATGGCGTTTTCGCGAGGGTCTAGGCCGGTGGTTTCCACGTCCAGTGCCACCAGCGGGACATCCTGCAGCGGCGTATCGGCGGCGACGCAGCCGGCGCCGTAGTAGGCGCGCAGGCGCGGATCGCGGCTGCTGTCGGCGAGGCTGGCGAACAGTTGCGGCCAGTCCTGGGCCGCGCGCTCACTCATCGCGGACGGCTCGCCGGTTGCGCCGGGTAGCGAAAGCGCAGGAATTTCTGCGCGTTGCTGATCACCTGGAAGGCTTCCTTGAGGTGCTGGCGTTCGCTGGCGCTGAACTGTTCCGGCTCGATGTAGTTGCTTGGCGCGTTGCTGGCTTCGACTTCACGGGCCTGATGGCGCACGCGCACCAGGCTGAGGAACTCGAAGGCGTAGCGCAGGTGCTCCAGCGCTTCCTTGGGCAGCAGCTTGGTGGCAGCGATGGCGTCGAGGCGATCCAGCGAGTTTTGCGCCTTGGAACCACAGGCCAGGGCGTGCACGCGGATCAGGTCGGTGAGCGGCGCGGTGCCGCGGCCCTTGAGGTTGATGATGTTGCGGTGGCGGCCGTCGGTTTCCATCACGAAGGTGCGGAAGAAGCCCAGCGGCGGCGTGCGGTTGAGCGCGTTACGCGCCAGCGCGGCGAGGAAGGCGGGACTGGCGCTGGCCTTCTGTGCCAGCAGATCCTTGAGATTTTCCACCAGCTCGGTTTCGCCGTAGAGGCCGTCGAGGTCGAAGAAGATGCTGGCGTTGAGCAGAGTTTCCGGGTTGGGCCGCTCGATCCATTCGCTGAAGTACTGCCGCCAGACCTTCAGTGGTTGTCGCCACTTGGGGTTGGTGGCCATGATGCCGCCCTTGCAGTAGCTGTAGCCGCAGGCGGCCAGGCCGTCGCTGACGAACTGCGCCAGTTCGGCGAAGTAGGCGTCGTGTTCGTCCGCATCGAAGCTATCGTCGAGCACCAGGGCGTTGTCCTGGTCGGTGAGCAGCAGTTGTTCGTCGCGGGCCATGGAGCCGGCGGCCATGAAGCAGTAGGGCACCGGTGGCGGGCCGAGTTTCTGTTCGGCCAACTCCAGCAGACGTTGGCTGAAGGCACGACCGATGCCGCTCATGGCGCTGCCGACCATGTGTGCGCTGGCATCGTCGGCGACCATGCGCACGAAGGTGGCGCGCAGGTCCGGCAGCAGGCTCTTGAGCCCCTCCACCGAGGTCTTGTTGAAGATGCCGTTGACCAGATACAGGCTGCTGCGCGACTCGTAGCGGATGATGTCGGCCAGCGCCACCACGCCCACTGGGCGCCGGCGATGCAGCACCGGCAGGTGGTGGATGTTGTTGCGCAGCATGCACAGCATGGCCTCGAACACCGAGTCGTCGGCCTGCAGGGTGATGGGGTTGGGCGTCATGATCTGGCTGACCGGGGTATCGCTGGCCAGCCCGGCGGCGACCACGCGGGTGCGCAGGTCGCGGTCGGTGAGGATGCCGGCCATGACCTGGCTCTGCTGGTCGGCCACGTCCACCTGGCTCGGGTCGGGCCAGCGCGTGCCGGGGTCGACGACGATCACCGAGGACACGCTGTGTTCGGTCATCACCTGCGCCACCTGCTGGATCGGCGTATCCAGGGGCACGCTGATCGCACTGCGCGAGATCAGCTTGCGCACCTTGATCTTCATCAGCTCGCTGGCCTTGCCGTGGCTGTCTTCCAGGGCGGATTTCAGACGCGACTGGCCTTCGGCCTCGACGAAGTCGGCGAAGCTGTCGAACTGCTCGCAGAGCTGATGGAACAGCGCGCCGGGGATGAAGTAGATAAGGCTGTCTTCGATCGCGGTGGCACCCAGGCGCACCTTGTTGCCGCGCAGCAGCCCGGCCTGGCCGAAGATGTCGCCCTCGCTGAGGCGATTGTGCAGTTCGCCGCCGCGCCGGTGGATTTCCACCGCGCCGCTGCGCACGTAATGCAGCTCGTGGATTGGCGCACCGACGGCGAGGATTTCGCTACCGGCCTTGAAGTAGCCCACCTGCACCTGGCGGGCGATCTCGTCGAGAGTTTGTTCCGGCAGGTTGTCGAAGGGGGCGTAGCGATTCAGGTGGTCGCGGATCTCGATCAGTTCGATCTGCATGCGGTGTCCTTTACAGCGTGAGCGTCTATCTAAGCACAGACGCCACAGGCTTTGCCCGGTTCCAGGCCGCTCAAGCAGCCGCTCCGGGAATGGCCGTTACCCGTTCAGGATAGCCATCGCGCCCTTTGCTACGCAGGCCGCTGAGATAACCCCGGCTGCTGTACATCAGTCATGACGATGTTTCTGGGGGCAACGATCGGTGGGCGGTACTGGGTCGTGGCCGCCCGGATGCCAGGGGTGACAGCGCAGCAGCCGGCGCAGGGTCAGCCACAGGCCGCGTAGCAGGCCGTGCTGTTGCAATGCCTCGATGGCGTAGTGTGAGCAACTGGGGTGAAAACGGCAGCGCGGCCCCAGCAATGGGCTGATCAGGTACTGGTAGCCGCGTAGCAGAGAGATGGCCAGGCGTTTCATGCGTGACGACTCCTCGGGATCAGCACGTCGGCGGCGCTTCTGGCGCTGGCTCAGGGGCGGCTTTTGCCGACGCCAGATGCAGGCAAAACCGCATGCCTGTTCAACTCCAGTTCCAGCTGCTTTCGGCCACTGCGTCGTGGGCGTGCAGGCTTTCCGCGTGCACGACCCGCAAGCGCAAGGCGCTGACCTGAGGTAGCTGGTATAGGGCTTTGTGCAGGCGGCGGGCAGCGTCTTCACAGAACATCAGATTTTGTCCGTTGGCAAGGGCGAAGGCCTGTTCGTCGGCGCGCTTCACCGCGGTCTGTACCGGTGTGCCGAGGGCGTGTTCGGCGCTATCGATCAGTGCCAGCACGGGCAGTTCGACGCAGCCTGGCGCCAGGCGCAGTTGCAGGGTCGCCGTACTGCGCTGACTGTGCGGGGTGGCGACGATGCCCTGGGTCGAGCCGAGCCAGTCGAGCACGCTGGAGTAATCCACCTGCTGGTCGGGAAAGTCCCAGGCGAAGCGTTGTTGGATCAGCTGCCGTGCCAGCGCTGCCGAGCAAGGGCAGGTGGAGGAGTAACCGACCTCGACCTGTAATTCGATGTTCACTCCGCGACCGTCCTGACGAGCACGTAGCTCGAAGGGGTAGCCCTTCCAACCGTTCAATGGGCTGACCAGCGCCGGACGCTTGAGCGGCACTTCGCCGCGCAGAGTCAGGGTGGCGCTGTCGGACAGCACCTGGTGACTGCTCAGGCAGTCGTCCAGCACCTGCAGCACCGCCGGCACGTTCAATGGCTGATGCACCAGGCGCTGCGCCGCCAGGTACAGGCGCGACATGTGGATGCCGCGCGCGCCGGCATCGTCGAGACTGACGCCGATATCGACGCTGGCGGTCACGGCGGCGTCCGCCAGACGAATGGGCAGGGCGATGCCGGCCATGCCGACCCAGTCCAGCGGCAGGTCATGGTGGGTGGCTTGGGCGGCAATATCCGGCAGAGGCTGTTCGTTCATCGCAAATCCGTGGGTTGCTGTCAGAAATAAATGTTATGTTATAACAATTGAAACAAGCCAGCCGATTTGCCATGACCCTGACCGCGACCACCGAAGACGAACTGTTGGCCCAGCCAGCCGACGACTACATGAACGACGCCCAGCAGCAGTTCTTCCGCGAGCTGCTGCTGACTCAGCGTGCCGAGTTGCAGGCGCGCATCGATGAGGAATTCACCGAGCTGCGCCAGCCCGATACCAGCAGCGACGTCGCCGATATCGGTGCCGCCGAGGAGCAGCGCCAGTGGCAGCTGCGCCTGCTGGAGCGGGAAAAGAAGCTGCTGGACAAGATCGACCAGGCGCTCGAACGCCTGGCGCGTGGCGAATACGGCTGGTGCGCCGAGACCGGCGAACCCATCGGCCTGAAACGCCTGCTGCTGCGCCCCACCGCGACCCTGTGCATCGAAGCCAAGGAGCGCCAGGAGCAGCGCGAAAAACATCAGCGTGACCGTGACTGAACGAGGAACACCCCCATGAATCAGCGTCTACCCGTTACCGTGCTGTCCGGCTTTCTCGGCGCCGGCAAGAGCACCTTGCTCAACCATGTGCTGAAGAACCGCGAAGGCCGCAAGGTCGCGGTGATCGTCAACGACATGAGCGAGATCAACATCGACGGTGCCACCGTCCAGCAGGACGTCAGCCTCAACCGCGCCGAAGAGAAGCTGGTGGAGATGAGCAACGGCTGCATCTGCTGCACCTTGCGCGAAGACCTGCTCGACGAGGTCAGCCGCCTGGCCAGTGAAGGCCGCTTCGACTACCTGCTGATCGAATCCACCGGCATCAGCGAGCCGCTGCCGGTGGCCGAGACCTTCACCTTCCGCGACGAGCAGGGTCGCAGCCTGTCCGACCTGGCGCGGCTGGACACCATGGTCACGGTGGTCGACGGAGTGAACTTCCTGCGCGATTTCCATGAGGCCGACAGCCTGGCCAGCCGTGGCGAAACCCTGGGCGAGGAGGACGAACGCTCGATCACCGACCTGCTGATCGAGCAGGTGGAGTTCGCCGACGTGATCCTCATCAGCAAGATCGACCTGATCAGCCAGGCCGAGCGCGAGGAGTTGATGGCCATCCTGCGCGGGCTCAACACCCACGCCGACATCCAGGCCATGAGCATGGGGCAGATCGCCCTGAACAAGATCCTCGACACCGGCCGCTTCGACTTCGACCGCGCCTCGCAGGCACCGGGCTGGCTCAAGGAACTGCGCGGCGAACACGTACCGGAAACCGAGGAATACGGCATCGCCTCCAGCGCTTACCGCGCGCGCCGGCCGTTCCATCCGCAGCGCTTCTTCGATTTCCTCTCTCAGGAATGGCGCAACGGTCGTCTGCTGCGCTCCAAGGGCTTTTTCTGGCTGGCCAGCAAATATCAGGAGGCCGGCAGCTGGTCGCAGGCCGGCGGGCTGATGCGCCACGGCTTGGCCGGACGCTGGTGGCGCTTCGTGCCCAAGCAGCACTGGCCGCAGGACGAGGAAGGTCTGCAGACGATCATGAAGCACTGGAGCGCCGAAGTCGGCGACTGCCGCCAGGAGCTGGTATTCATTGGCCAGAACATCGACTTCCCGCAGTTGGTGCGTGAGCTGGACGACTGCCTGCTGACCGACGAGGAAATGGCTGGCGGCCCGGATGCCTGGTGCCTGCTCGCTGACCCGTTCGGTGCCTGGCAGCAGGAGGCCGCCTGATGTTCGCCCTGCAGTTGCCGAAAGTGTCCCGGCAGGTGCTGGGCGAGGATATCCAGGTGCTCAGCGAGGTGCTGCATGACGGCGTCAACCTGGCCGTCTGGCAGCGCCGCCTGCCGGCGCAGATCGCCGACTTCGCTGACGCGCTACTGGCGCAAGGTGAACCGCTGGCGCAGTCCATGACCCTGGAGCTGCCGCGCGCGGACAGCGAGCCGAACCTCGACGGCCTGGTGGCGCAGTACGCCGATCTGCCGGGTCAGGCGGCCTTTCTCGCCGACGTGGCCTGGCTGGTGCGGGCCTATGCCTGCCTGCTCGACGCGCAGCGTATAGGGCTGCGCCTGCGCGCGCTGGACAAGGCCATGTGCCCGCGGTTTCACGTCGACCATGTGCCGGTGCGGCTGATCACCAGCTATGCCGGTGTCGGCAGCGACTGGCTGGAGGAGGGCGTGATGCCGCGCAGCAAGCTCGGCCAGCCAGGTGCAGAGCCGCAGGACGAGGCGTTGATCCAGCGTCTCGATGCCGGCCATGTAGCGCTGGCCAAGGGCGAGAAGTGGCAGGGTAACGAGGGGCGTGGGTTGATTCACCGTTCGCCGCAACCGCCGGCCGGGCAGCGACGCTTGCTGTTGACCCTGGATTGGCTGGCCTGAATATCGCCCGCTGACGACGGTAGGAGCCCCGCCTCGGGGCGAAGCGATCGTGGTTGTTCAGGAAACCTGCGGTGTGATCACTATTCGCCGCGAGGCGCGGCTCCTACGAGAAATGATCCACTGCAATGGGGCATAAAAAATAGGCCGGAGCGACTGCCCCGGCCTTAAGCACCAAGAGATCATGCCAACGCGTGACTCGGCATGAGGGTTACGTGAGGTACCCGAGGTCATTAGGCGCCTGTTGGGTGACAGTTTGATGTCAGCGTTTCCGCGTAGGGCGGGTGCAACCCGCCATGCAGGGAGTGGCGGGTTGCACCCGCCCTACAGCACTCGGCTCAGGGCTTGATCCACTGGCCCTGATACTGCGTCTTGCAGGCCGGCTCCAGGTACAACGCGTCGCTGGCCACGCCGTAGTAGTGGATGTCCTGCAGGTACATACCGCTACCGGCGCGCGCGTTCTGGCAGACGCCGTGGGCACCCTTGGGGCACTGCTCGACGAACTCCACCTCGACCGTCTGGCCTTGCAACTGCGGCTGGCAGAAGCCCTCGCGAAACAGCGTGGCGGGGATGTTGCGATTCTCCTGGCAGACCTTCACGTCCAGGCGTTCGGCCTGGCTATGCACCACGCAGGCCTCGGCCAGGGCCAGGCCCGGCAGCAGGGAAAACAGCAACAGCCATGCACGCATCGTTTCGACTCCCGAAAAACTGCCGGCGAATCTAACATGCTGCTTAATCGCAGTCTGTGCTGGCACTTGTCTGGCGAACCACCGAACATCAATTCATGCTCAGTCAAATCCCTACCCACCTCATTGCCGGCCCGCTCGGTGCCGGTAAGACCACGTTGATCCGTCACCTGCTGGCGCAGAAACCGGCGGGCGAGCGCTGGGCGGTGCTGATCAACGAATTCGGCCAGATCGGTCTGGACGCCGCCTTGCTCGAGCAGGGCGACGACGGCATTGCCATGGCCGAAGTGGCCGGTGGTTGCCTGTGCTGCGTCAATGGCGCGCCGTTTCAGGTTGGCCTCGGGCGCCTGCTGCGCAAGGCCAGGCCCGACCGCCTGCTGATCGAGCCGTCCGGCCTGGGCCATCCGGCGCAGTTGCTGGCGCAATTGCGTCAGCCGCCCTGGCTCGGTGTGTTGGCCGTGCAACCGGCACTGCTGGTGCTGGATGCTGCCGCGCTGGCGGCAGGCCAACCGCTGCCGGACGTGCAGAGCCAGGCGCTGGATGAAGCCGGCTTGCTGCTGTTGAACAAGAGCGAAGGCTTGGACGTCGAGACGCGAGTGCGGATTGCTACCGATCTGCCATCCGTGCCGCTGCACTGGACCACGCAGGGTCGGCTCGACCTGGCCCTGTTGCCGGGCCTGGCGGCGCAGGCCTCGCCCATCGAGGTGAGCGCCGAGTTACCTACAGCTGCACCCGGCCTGGCGCAGATCTGGCGCAACGCCGCCGAGCCTGTCTGCCAGGTGCAGGATCAGACCGAGGGCTGGAGCATTGGCTGGCGCTGGCACCCGAGCCAGCGTTTCGACCTCGAGCAGGTCAGCCGGTGGCTGCAGAGCCTGGGTTGGCGCAGGGCCAAGGCCGTGCTGCATGGTGCTGAAGGCTGGCATTCGTTGAATGCCTTGCAGGGGCAAGCGTTGGCGGCCTGGAGTCCGAGCGAATGGCGCAGGGACTCACGGCTGGAGTTGATCTTCGATCAGGCACAGAACGTCGACGTGCTGACTGCCTCCTTCGCCACCTGCCGAATCCCTGCGACAGACTGATAAACTCGCCGCGCTTTCGTCGCTGTGGATAACCTCAATGCAACTGCTGCCCTGGTCTCATGACACCTCTGCCGGCTTCACCCTGCGCGGCTGGTACACACCGCCGTCGGGCAAGCCGCTGCTGCATTTCCTGCACGGCAATGGCTATTGCGGGCGTGTCTACACGCCGATGCTGGCGCTGCTGGCCGAGGACTTCGACCTCTGGCTGTGCGACGTGCAGGGCCATGGTGACAGCGACCATGGCGGCCGCTTTCATGGCTGGAACCGTAGCGCCGAGCTGGCGGTGGAAGCCTTTGATGCCCTGCGTGGGTCGTTCGGTGAAGTGCCGCGCTTCGCCCTTGGCCACAGCTTCGGCGGTGTGCTCACCAGCCTGATCCTGGCGCGCCATCCCGAGCTGTTCCGCCGTGCCGTGCTGCTCGATCCGGTGCTGTTCAGCCCGGCGATGATCGGGGTGATGGCGCTGTCCGATGTGGTCGGTCTGGCGCAGCGCACCGGCATGGCGAAGAAGGCGCAGAAGCGCCGCCGGCAATGGCCGGACCGTGCCAGCGCGCACGCTGCGCTGCATGGTCGTGGCATGTTCCGTGGCTGGGACGAGGCGGCATTCGACGCCTATATCGAGCATGCGCTGAAGGACGTCGAGGGCGGTGTCGAACTCAAGTGTCGACCCAGCCGCGAGGCGGATATTTTCGGTTCCTTCCCGCGGCGCCTGTGGCCTTCGCTGGCCAAGGTGACGACGCCGACCGAAGTGATTCATGGCTCACGCACCTATCCCTTCGTTGCCAAGTCCGTGGCGCGCTGGTGCGCGAGCAACCCCCATGTGCGCAGTCAGGTGGTGCCGGGTGGGCACTGCTTCATGCAGGAGCAACCGGCAGACAGTGCCGAGCGCGTGGCTGACTTTCTGCTGCAGCGCAGTTGATAGGTCTCTACATCATGTAGGAGCCGGCTTGCCGGCGATCAAGTGGCGCAGTATCAGGCAAGCAGGCTCCTACGATTGAGGCTGCACGCTGCTCTACTGCGCCTTGCGCCGCCAGTCTTCCAGGCGGATGACGTTGCCTGGCTGCTGCACCGCAACCGGCTCGGGCTGCGGCTCCAATATCGGGTGGGGCTGCAGTTCGATGCGGCCGAGGTGCGGGCCGAACATGCTGATATGCCCGCGCAGGCGCTGCTCGCCGGTGACGGTGAACTCGAAGTCATAGAGTCGCGCCAGACGGCGATGGCCCCTGGCATCACGCTGGATGGCCAAGCGGCGCAATGCCACGGCGCCATCGAGCAGCTCCACGTCGAGTTTGGCGCAGTGCTGCTTGGCGAAGGCCAGCGCACGCTCGCGAATACCGTGGCCGCGCCACAGCCAGGCGCAGACGGCAGCGAACAGCATCAGCAGGAAGACATCGAACAGGTTGATCATGGCGACTCCGGCTTCGGGAGACAGAGCTTAGCTTATCTGCCACGTGCTTCTCAGCACAGTTGCTTGCCCATGCGTCGGCTCTGCATTAGCGTTCGCTCTCTTCAGATGAAAAGGACGTCACCATGCATTGCCCCGCCTGCCGTACGACTCGCCTGCAACCAGCAAAACTCGAAGATGGCCTGCTTGGCCACGGCTGCGCACAGTGCCAAGGCACACTGGTCAGCCTGCTGCACTACCGCGACTGGGCCGAGCGCCAGCCAGCACACGAGACATCAACCGAGCTGGCCGCCGAGGCCGAAGCGGGCGAAACCAGTCATGCCCTGAGTTGCCCCAAGTGCGCCAAGCTGATGAGCAAGTTTCAGATCAGCGGCACCCGTGCCAACCGTCTCGACCTATGCGGTACTTGCGACGAAGCCTGGCTGGACAGCGGCGAATGGCAATTGCTCAAGGCCCTGGAGCTGAGCCAGCGCATGCCAGCGATCTTCACCGACGCCTGGCAGCGCCAGGTGCGTCAGCAGGCCAGTGAGCAGGCCCGACGTGAGCGCTTCAGCCGCATCGCCGGCGAGGAAGCCATCGCTCGCGCCGACGAGATTCGTACCTGGCTCAAGGATCATCCGCAGCGTCGCGAGCTGCTGTTCTATATCGGTCACGATTGAGGAGGCGATGGCCCGCCCGTTACGACCCTATGCCTGGTTCTTTTCGTCGCTCAACGCCTGGTAGCGCTGTTGCAACTCGTCGCGAATCTGCCGGCGCTGCTTGGCCTGGCGCTGGCGGCGCAGGCCGTCGGCGGTATCCGGCTGCAGTTCAGGGATCGGCGCCGGGCGGCCATTGGCATCGACCGCGACCATGGTGAAGAAGCAACTGTTGGTGTGGCGCACCGAGCGCTCACGGATGTTCTCGGTGATGACCTTGATGCCGATCTCCATCGAGGTGCGGCCGGTGTGGTTGACCGAGGCGAGGAAGGTGACCAGCTCACCGACATGCACCGGTTCGCGGAACATCACCTGGTCCACCGACAGGGTCACCACATAGCAACCGGCATAGCGGCTGGCACAGGCGTAGGCGACCTCGTCGAGGTACTTGAGCAGGGTGCCACCGTGGACATTTCCGGAGAAATTGGCCATATCCGGGGTCATCAGTACGGTCATCGTCAGTTGCGCGGTTCCGGCTTCCATCGTTGCTCCGAGTACGTGTGGGGCTTATGAGAGTAAGGCCTGCTGCTTCTATGCAAGATACACACTCACTACTGCAAGGATGCCATCCATGCTGATTCGCTCGAAATTATTGCTCCTGCCGCTGCTGCTGGGGCTCGCGGGTGCCGTGCAGGCGACCGAAGAATGCGCCACAGCGGTGCAGTGCAACCAGGTCGGCAGCGCCGCCTATCAGGACGGCCGCTTTGAGCAGGCCATCGAAGCGTTCGAGCGTCAGTTACGACGCGTCGAGGATGACGATACGGCACAGTTGGAGTTGGCGCTGAACAATCTCATCCTCGCCAATCTGCGCGCTGGCGATGCGGACATGGCGCGTGCCTGGCTGGGCGTGGCGCTGGACAACAACCTCAGCGGCTCCTCGACCCGCCTGCACCTGCGCAAGGTGGCCGAGGCACTGGATTATCCGGCGCTGAGCGCCAGCCCCGTCGGCCGCTACCTGCGCTACGGCGGCCAGGCGGTGTGGAGCGAGCTGTTGATCAGTGAGGATGGCAGTGGCGGCTATCACGGCAGTTTCTCGCCCGTGCGTGCCGGTGCCCGAGTCGAGGAATATGGTCCAGCCGCCATCGGTGAGCTGGATGGCAAGCTGGTCGGTGATGGCGTGCAGATGCGCCTGGAGGATGCCGGCCTGGGCAGCGGCTGTGCGGTGCAACTGCTGCGTGAGGGCATCGAGCTGCGCGTGCAGGAGGTGTTCGCCGAGGGCTGTCAGGACTATGGCGGCATGGGCATCAGCGTCGGTGGTCGTTACATCAAAGTGAGCCCATGAGGTTCACAGGCCGTAGCGCGCCTTGAGGCGCTGCACCGTATCCGGCCGTTGGGCGAGGAAGGCGTCGAAGCGTTTGATCAGATCCGGCCGGCTTGCGCTGCTGAGGTGGAAACTGGTGTAGGTCAGCGGCAATTGCGGGTCCAGTTGCAGGTCGTTGTCGGTCATGTCCAGTTGGCCGAGCTGGTAGCGCACCACCTGTGGGTTGGCGTAGAGCGCATCGAGGCGGCCGCGCACCACCATGCGGATCAGGCTATGCAGGTCCTGGGTTTCCACCAGATGCACGGTGCCGGCGTCGAGCTGGGGTTGCCAGGCCTGCGCGGTGAAGCCGCGCACGGTGCCCAACTGGCGAATGTTGTTAAGGCCCTGGCCGCGGCGGTTGGCGAGCACCATGGTACCGTCGACTATCTGTACGACTGCCTCGCTGTAGTAGAGGTGGCGATCGGCCTTGGCATGGCGCGCCCACTCGGGGTTGTCGGGGAACAGCAGGTCGAGGCTCTGCTCGTCGAGCATGTTGCGATACAGCCGATTGAGCGGCTGCGGCAGCAATTCGAGGGTCAGCCCCTCGTGCTCGGCGAAGGCTTCCAGCAGGTCCAGGCAGTAGCCTTCGGGTGGGCTTTCGAGCGTGGCGCGGTAGTAGGGGTAGTAATCGTGCTGCTCGATGCCGACGCGCAGGGTTTCGCCCTGCGTCAGCGCAGCCGCCATCAGCAGAGCCAGCAGTAGCCAGCGTTTCATGAGTCGTTCTCCGCCTCCTCGCTGGCTACAGATTAGCTCACCGTCAGGTCAGGCGTGATTGAGATACCAGCGCCAATCCTGCTCACCCACTTCCCCCATGAACTGGCGGAACTCGGCCCACTTGATCGCCAGGAACACCTTGAGGAAGTCCTCACCCAGCGCCTCGCGTGCCCAGCTCGAACCTTCCAGGTTGCGCAGGGCGGTTAGCCAGTCGGTGGGCAGGGTTTCGCGGGCCTGCTCGTAGCCGTTGCCGACAATGGCCGCGCCCGGGTCGATCTGCTCGCGGATGCCCTTGTGGATGCCGGCGAGGATCGCCGCCGCGGCCAGGTAGGGGTTGGCGTCGGCGCCGCAGATGCGGTGCTCGACGTGGCGGCTGTTGGCCGGCCCGCCCGGCACGCGGAAGGATACGGTGCGGTTGTTCACTCCCCAGCTCTTGGCCAGCGGCGCGTAGCTGTTGGCCTGGAAGCGGCGGAAGGAGTTGGCATTGGGGCAGAAGATCGCCAGGGCATCGTTGAGCGTGGCCATCATGCCGCCAATGGCATGGCGCAGCAGCGGCGTGCCGTACGGGTCTTCCGAGGCCATCAGGTTGTTGCCTTCGGCATCGGCCAGTGACACGTGCATATGCATGCCGCTGCCGGCCAGGTCGCCGAACGGCTTGGCCATGAAGCAGGCCTGCAACCCGTGCTTGTTCGCCACACCCTTGACCAGGCGCTTGTAGCGCACGCCTTCGTCCACGGCCTGCAGCGCGTCGAAGCGGTGCTCCAGGGTCAGTTCGAGCTGGCCGGGGGCGTATTCGGAGATCGCCGTACGCACTGGCAAACCCTGTACTTCGCAGGCGACGTAGAGGTCGTCGAGGAACGGCTGCATCTGCTCCAGCTCATACACGCCGTAGACCTGCGGCGCCTGCGGGCGCACACCGTTCATCTGCACGGCGGGCTGCGGGCGACCATTGGCGTCGCGCTGCTTGTCCAGCAGGTAGAACTCCAGCTCCACCGCCATCACCGGGTGATAGCCGTCGGCCTTGAGCGCGTCGATGGTGCGCGCCAGCACATGGCGCGGATCGCCCGGCGTGGCCGGCAGGCCTTGAGTCGGATGCATGCTCACCTGCAACTGGCCGGTGGGCACCGTGCGCCAGGGTTGCAGGGTCAGGCTGCCGGGTAGCGGGTAGGTCCAGCAGTCGGCGTCGGCCACTTCCCAGACCAGGCCGCTTTCCTCGACGTCCTCGCCCTGGATGGTCAGCGACAGGATCGAGCTGGGCAGCGGCCGGCCGTTCTCGTAGATGGCCAGCAGTTCGTCGCGGTGCAGCAGCTTGCCGCGCGGGATGCCGTTGGCGTCGATCAACATCAGCTCGATGCTGCGTACGTCGGGGTGGCGTTCGAGGAAGTCGCGCGCTTCCTGGGGATTGGCGAATTGCATGGCGGTTCTCGCAAAGGGTCGTGGGGCGCAGTTCATCCTGTGGGAGGGGCTTCAGCCGCGATTGTCGCCGCTGAAGCGCCTCCCACGGGTATCACTCACGGGCGCCGGGAATGGCCAGTAGCTCGGTGAGGGCCGTATCGAGCATGGCGATCAATTTGTCCACATCTGCCTCGGTGGTGCTCGGGCAGCACAGGGTCATGTTGTGGAACGGGGTGATCAGGATGCCGCGGTTGATCAGGTACAGGTGCAGGGCCATCTGCAGCTCGTCATGGAACGCCGCTTCGGCCTCGGCGCCGGTGCGCGGCGGGGTGGCGCAGAACTGGAATTCGCAGCGTGCGCCCAGCTCGGTCACCGACCAGTTCAGGTCGTGCTTGCCGATCAACTGGCGCAAGCCCTCGGCCAGGCGCGCTGCCAGCGGCAGCATGTGGTCGTAGGCCGCCTGGGTCATCACCTGTTCCAGGTTGGCACGCATGCAGTGCATGGCCAGAGCGTTGGCCGACAGGGTGGTGCCCATGCCGCTGTGGCCGTGACCGTGGCTTTCTTCACTGGCGCGCTGACGCGCCTTAGTCATGGCGCCTGCCATCTCTGCGCTGCAACCGAAGATGCCGCAGGGCACGCCACCGGCGATGGGTTTACCGACCACGAAGAAGTCCGGGTCGAGGCCCCACAACCGCGTGCAGCCGCCGATGTCGGTGGAGATGGTGTGGGTTTCGTCGATGATCAGCAGGCTGCCGTACTTGCGCGTCAGCTCGCGGCACTTCTGCATGAAGCCCGGATCGGGCAGCACCATGCCGATGTTGGTCATCGCCGGCTCGCAGAGCAGGGCGCAGACGTCGCCCTGAGCCAATGCGGCTTCCAGCGCTTCGACATCGTTGAAGGGAATGGCGCGGCTGTGCTCGGTCAGGTCGTAGGCCTGGCCGACCAGACCGGAGCGGTGCACGGTCTGGCCATCGCGTTCGCGCACCATCACGTCGTCGACAGTGCCGTGGTAGCAGCCGTCGAACACCAGCAGGGTCTTGCGCTGGGTGATGGCGCGCGCCCAGCGCAGCACGTAGCGGTTGGAATCGGTGGCGGTGGCGGTCACCTGCCAGTAGGGCAGGCCGAAGCGCTGAGCCAGCAGCTCGCCACAGACCACGGCGTCCTCGCCGGGCAGCATGGTGGTCAGGCCGTTGTTGGCCTGCTCGGCGAGGGCGCGCGCGACCGGGTCGGGGGAGTGGCCGAACATGGTGCCGGTGTCGCCCAGGCAGAAATCGATGTACTCGTGGCCGTCCACGTCGAAGAAACGCGCACCCTTGGCGCGTTCGACGAACAGCGGCACCGGCGTCGACCAATCGGCCATCCAGTGCATCGGTACGCCGCCGTACAGCGAGTGACGGGCGCGTTCGGCCAGCGCCACGGACTTCGGATTGCGGGACAGGAACAGTTCGCGCTCGGCAGCGACGAAACGATCAACGGCGATTGGGCTGATACCACTGGCGGTGGTCATGGGTCTTACCTCGATTGGACGCTACAGGCATGATATTTTGTGATCACAAAATAGTAAATGGTCTAATAGAGCTCAGGATTTTTGCCATTAAAGATGTATTTGTGATCACGAAATATTTCATGTTCAGCCATTTTTCACACAAAATAAGTTCCTGACGTAGACTCGCCACATTTCTCACTGGAGCCTTTCATGCGTGACTGTAGCCTGACCCTTGCTCAACTGCCGGCGCCACCGAGGGAGGTAGCGCATGGCTGACAATCTGCAGGAACAGCTGTATCAGAACATCCGCTCGGGCCTGCTGGCAGGGCGCTTTCAACCTGGGGAGCGGTTGAAGATCCGTGACCTCGCGGCACAATGGGGCACCAGCCCGATGCCGGTTCGCGCGGCCCTGCAGCGGCTGGTGGCCGAGGGCGTGCTGGAGGGTGAGCAGCAGCGCTCCGTGCGGGTCCCGTCGATGACCCGCGAACGTTACGAGAACATCTTTCAGGTGCGCCTGGCGCTGGAAGGCCTGGCAGTGGAGTTGGCCACGCCAAGCCTGAGCCGCGACGACCTGGCCCTGCTGCGGGACTGCGTGCAACGCATGGATGTGGCCATCGAGACGCGCCAGGTGCAGGACTACCTCAACGCCAACAGCCAGTTTCACCTGCACCTGTACGGCGCCTGCGGCAACCCGGTGCTGATGCGTTCGATCGAGTCGCTATGGCTGCAGATCGGCCCCTTCTTCAACCGGCTTTTTACCGGCGCCGACCTGTCGCTACGGCTCAACGACTTTCATGAAGACGCCTTCGCCGCCATCGAGGCCGGCGACGCCAAGGGCGCACGTCAGGCCATGGAGCAGGATCTGCTGTATTTCGCGCGGTTTTTGCTCAACCTGCTGGCGTTGGAGCAGGGCGAGGTGTGAGCCGGGTTTGGCTGATGTGTTGTGCCGGTCGCGGCTGAAGTCCCTCCCACGGGGTCACGTGCGGCTGCCAACTGTGGGAGGCGCTTCAGCGGCGACAAGGCTTTGTCGTCAGCTCTCCAGCCAGACGTCGCGGCACCAGTGCCAGACCGAGTCCCAGCTTTCGTCGGTCAGCTCGCCTTCGTCGCCATCCCATAGCCAGACCTGCCCTTCCACATCCACGGCGTAGTAGTCGCGGCCGTCCTGGCACAGCGGCACCAGATCGCGTGGCAGGCCGAGGCTCCAGGCTTCGGCGGCGACTTCGGGCAGGTAGGTGTGCGATTGCGGATCACTGGCGGTCACTGGCTCCAGGCGGCCGTAGACCACATCACTGACCTTGAGCAGGTATTCGCGCAGCTCGAAGGGCAAGTGAATGAGGATCTGCTCCTGAATTTCCACCAGGGTCTCTTCTTCCGGCAGCTCCAGCGGTACCGGTACCGGCTCGTTGAGTTCGCGCAGCTGTTCGATGACTTCTTCCACGGCGTCGGCTCCTCATCAGGGGGGATCGGCTTTATACAGTAGCTGGCCGGCAGAATGAAAACATGTCGACGTCACGGCATACTGGCGCTTTTGCGGAGCCCTTTGATGTCACCTCTTGCCTGGTACTGCCTGCACCACAGCGAACTCGAAACCGCCACCCTCTATGAGCTGCTGGCGCTGCGCACCCAGGTGTTCGTGGTCGAGCAGAACTGTCCCTATCTGGAAACCGATGGTCAGGACCTGGTCGGTGACACCTGCCACCTGCTGGCGCGTGACGAGTCGGGGCTGGTGGGCTATCTGCGCCTGCTCGATCCGCAGCGTATGGAAGGCGAGGTGGTGATCGGTCGGGTGGTGATCGCCGAGCGGGCGCGCGGCACCGGGCTGGGTCACCGGCTGATGGAGCAGGCGCTGCTCGAGTGTCACCAGCGTTGGCCGGGCGTGCCGGTGTATCTGTCGGCGCAGGCGCATCTGCAGGGTTACTACGGGCGTTACGGTTTCGCGGCGGTGAGCGAGGTGTACCTGGAGGATGACATCCCGCATATCGGCATGCGCCGGGCGGCTACCGATCCATCGTGATGGGCTGTAGGAGCGGCTTCAGCCGCGATAACCGGCAAATGCCGAAATAAAAAAACCCGGGCAAGCCCGGGTTTTCAGTGCGCCGTAGCGATCAGTTCTGGCGAATGCCGGCGATCAGCCAGGGCTGGTTGTCGCCCTGGGCGCGCTCCAGGCGCCAGCTTTCGCTGAACGGCTCGCCCTGGTCGAAGCGCGAGGTCTTCGACACACCGCTGAAGGTCAGGGTGGCGATGGTCTTCTCGGCGTTATCGTCGACACCATCGAGTTGCACGTCGAGGTTATCGACGTAAGTGGACTGGAAGCCATCACCCAGTTCTGCGCGCTCGCGCTTGAGGAACTCCAGCAGTTGCGGGGTGACGAACTCGGAGATCTTGTCCATCTCGTCGGCGTCCCAGTGCTGCTGCAGGTTCATGAAGTGCTCGCGACCGGCGGCGATGAAGCTCTGCTCGTTGAACCAGGCCGGGGCGTTGATCACCGGAGCGGCCGAGGCCAGGCGACCACCGAAGATATTGCTGCCAGCGGCCGGCGCGTTGTCGGCGTTCGGCATTTCACGCTGGTACGGCGCACCGGCAGCAGCCATTTGTGGCTGTTGGCGAGCGCGACGGGCGGCGAGGAAACGGAACAGCAGGAAGGCGATCAGGCCGAAGATCAGCATGTCCATGATCTGCAGGCCTTCGAAACCATCACCCATGAACATCGAGGCCAGCAGGCCACCGGCGGCCAGACCGGCCAGCGGGCCGAGCCAGCGCGAAGCGCCGCTGGCGGCAGCGGCAGGCTGTTGACGACCGGGTGCCTGGGCAGCCGACTGCGCCGGCGGCGTGGCCTGGCGGGTCTGGTGGCTGGGCGCGGAGCCGAAGGATTTGCCACCGCCAAAACGTTTGGCGTGGGCTTCGAAGCTGAAGGTCAGTGCCAGGCACAGCACCATGGCGATACTGAGGAAACGCTGCATCACGGTTTTCTCTCTTGTGGAAAAGCTTGGTGGGCATCTTGCCCGTCATGGGTGGGCATGACCAGTGACAGAATGTTTCCGGCTTTTGCCTGTAGGGCGAGCACCCTGCGATTTGTCCACGTGGCCCGGATGCAATCCGGGAAGGCCCGCAACCATGGCCCCGAATTTCATCCGGGCTACGGGCGTTGCAGCAGCAGGGGCAGCGGGCCGCAGCGCAGTTGGCCACGCAGAAAGGCGCGGAAGGTTGCTGCGTCTTCTTCGGGATGGCGCAGCCAGTGCACGAAGCTGCGCAGGTAGGCGCCGGTGAGCAGGGTTTCCTCGGCGATGCGGCGCAGGTGCAGGCTTTGCCGGCCAGCGGCTTCGCGCCACCATTGCACGGTGCGGCTGATACGCATCAGGCCGAGTACCTGCAGGTGGATATGCCCGGGTTCGAGCTTGTACAGCAGCATTTGCCCGGTCACCGCGCGATGGGCTGCCAGGCTGCCGAGCCAGGCCAGCAGACAGCTTTCCAGACGTTGTTCGGCGTTCAGACCCTGCAGATCGGGATTTCTGGCGTGGCCGAGCATGGCCAGGTCGGCGCGGTCGAACCAGGCTTCCACCAGGTCGTCCTTGTCGCGGTAATGGCGGGCGATAGCGTCCAGGCCGATGTCGAGCGCGGCGGCGACATCGAACAGGTGCAGGCGCTCCCAGCCACAGATGTCAGCCAGTTGCAGGGCGGTATCAAGAATGTGAGCAGGGTCGGTCGGCTTTTTCTTCATCCCTGAAGTATGGCCGCCAGGGCATGAGGCGCAGCCTGGAACGACAAACGGAGCCCGATAGGTCAGATGTGGCCGCGCCGAACGGGTAGGAGCGGCGCCCCGCCGCGAACCTGAGGTAATACAGCTTCGCCCCGGGGCGGGGCTCCCACAAGGGTAAGGGCTATAACCCTGAGCGGCTCAGCGCCAGTCGTACAGCTCCTTTTCCGACAGCGCCTGCATCGAGGTGGCCAGCGCCTGGAAGGCTTGCATCGAGGCCCAGATGCGGCCGTTGAGTTCGCTCTGCGCGGCCAGGTCGCCGAGCACCTGTTCGCTCTCGTTTTGCATGGCCCGCAGCACCTCGTCGGGGAATCGCTTGAGCAGCGTGCCGCTCTTCTTCAGTTCGTCCAGCGCCAGGGCGTTGTGGTAGACGTAGTCGTCCATCATGTCCTGGGTCGCTGCGCGTGCCGCTTCGGTGACGATGGCCTGCAGGTCGGCCGGCAGCGCATCGAATGCCTTCTGGTTGACCAAGAGTTCGAGCACCGATTGCGGCTCCTGCCAGCCGGGGTAGTAGTAATACTTGGCGGCCTTCTGCAGGCCGAAGGCCAGGTCGTTGTAGGGGCTGACCCAGTCGGTGGCGTCGATGGCGCCGGTCTGCAGGGCGGTGAAGATTTCGCCACCCGGCATCACCACGGTGGTCGCACCCAGGCGGCTCCAGACTTCGCCGCCGAGGCCCGGCATACGGATCTTCAGGCCTTTGATGTCAGCCAGGCTGTTGATTTCCTTGTTGAACCAGCCGCCCATCTGCATGGTGCTGTTGCCCGCCGTCAGCGGCTTGAGGCCGAACGGTGCATAGGCTTCGTCCCACAGCGCCTGGCCGCCGCCCTTGTTCAGCCAGGCGTTCATTTCCAGGGTGGACAGGCCGAAGGGCACCGCACCGAAGAACTGTGCGGCCGGCACCTTGCCCTTCCAGTAGTAGGGCGTGCCGTGGCCGAGTTCGGCCGTGCCGCGCGACACCGCGTCGAACACTTCCAGCGCCGGCACCAGCTCGCCAGCGGCATAGACCTTGATGGTCAGGCGCCCGGCGCTCATGGCGTTGACGCGCTCGGCCAGGCGTTCGGCTGCGGTGCCGGTGCCGGGTGCGTTCTTCGGCCAGGTGGTGACCATCTTCCAGTGGAAGGTCTGGGCGGGGGCTGCGGCCTGGTCGGCCGGCGCGGAGTCGTCCTTGCAGCCGATGAGGCCGAAGGCGAGCAGGGGCAGGAGGAGCAGCGAACGAAGACGCATCGGCAGTTATCCCTAAGAAAAACGGGGCTCTTGGCCCCGTTCAGTTGGCTCAACGCCAGTTGTACAGCTCTTTCTCGGTCAGCGCCTGCATGGCGCTGGCCTCTTCGAGGAAGGATTTCTGCGAGGCCCAGATGCGGCCGTTGAGGTCGTTCTCGGCAGCCAGAGCTTCGAGCACCACGTTGGATTGCTCACGCATGGCTTGCAGCACCTCGTCCGGCAGACGCTTGAACTGCACGCCCTCGCTCTTCAGGCTTTGCAGCGCCTTGGCGTTGTTGAACACGTAGTCGTCCATCATATCCAGGGTCGCGGCGCGCGCGGCTTCGACGACGATGGCCTGCAGGTCGGCCGGCAGCGCGTCGAAGGCCTTCTGATTGACCATGGATTCGACCACGGCCTGCGGCTCCTGCCAGCCCGGGAAGTAGTAGTACTTGGCCGCCTTGTGCAAGCCGAAGGCCAGGTCGTTGTACGGGCCGACCCAGTCGGTGGCATCGATGGCGCTGGTCTGCAGGGAGGTGAAAATCTCGCCACCCGGCAGGTTGACGGTGATCGCGCCGAGCTTGCTCCAGACTTCGCCGCCGAGGCCCGGCATGCGGATCTTCAGGCCTTTGATGTCGGCCAGGCTGTTGATTTCCTTGTTGAACCAGCCGCCCATCTGCATGGTGGTGTTGCCGGCCGACAGCGGCTTCACGCCGAAGGGTGCGTAGGTTTCGTCCCACAGTGCCTGACCGCCGCCCTTGCTCAACCAGGCGTTCATTTCCAGGGTGGACAGGCCGAATGGCACGCTGCTGAAGAACTGCGCAGCCGGCACCTTTCCCTTCCAGTAGTACGGCGTGCCATGGCCCATCTCGGCGGTGCCGCGCGAGACGGCGTCGAACACTTCCAGCGCCGGCACCAGCTCGCCAGCGGCATAGACCTTGACGGTCAGGCGCCCGGCGCTCATGGCGTTGATACGCTCGGCCAGACGTTCGGCGGCGGTGCCCAGGCCGGGGAAGTTCTTCGGCCAGGAGGTGACCATCTTCCAGTGGACGGTTTCTGCTGGCTTGGCAGCGGCTTGCTCGCTGGCAGCCTTGTCTTCTTTACAGCCAACCAGGCCGATGGCGGCGATCAGTGCCACAGCGGCGCCGAACAGATTGCGGCGATTCATCGATTATCTCCAGATACGGTGTGCTAATAGGCTTCAAGCTTGGCGTACGCCAGCATCAGCCATTTACTGCCTTCGTTTTCGAAATTCACTTGGACCCGCGCCTGGGCGCCAGCACCCTCGAAATTGAGGATGGTGCCCTCGCCGAACAGGCTGTGACGCACGCGCTGGCCCAGGTTGAAGGGCGTTTGCGGTATGGCACTGCCGGCGAACAGGCTGCCGCCACCCATCGAACTGGTGCTCATCGGGCGGCTGACGCTGTTGCTCAGGCGTACTTCCTGAATCAGCGGTGCGGGGATTTCGCGGACAAAGCGCGACACCTTGTTATAGGTCTCGCTACCGTAGAGACGCCGGGTTTCGGCGTAGCTGATCACCAGCTTCTGCATGGCACGGGTAATGCCGACATAGGCCAGGCGGCGTTCTTCTTCCAATCGGCCCGGTTCTTCCAGGCTCATCTTGTGCGGGAACAGACCCTCTTCCATGCCCACCAGGAACACCAGGGGGAATTCCAGGCCCTTGGCGCTGTGCAGGGTCATCAGTTGAATACTGTCTTCGTTCTCGGCGGCCTGGGTGTCCCCGGCCTCCAGCGAGGCGTGGGTGAGGAAGGCCTGCAGCGGGGTCAGCTCGTCGTCCTCATCGTTCTCGAAGGTACGCGCGGCGCTGACCAGTTCCTCCAGGTTTTCCACCCGGGCCTGGCCCTTCTCGCCTTTTTCCGCCTCGTGATAGGCGAGCAGGCCGCTCTTTTCGATGACCACCTGGGTCATCTGGTGCAGCGGCATGGCCAGGACCTGCTCGGCCAGGCTGTCGATCAGTTCGATAAAGCCGGCCAGGGCGCCAGAGGCGCGAGCGGGCAGCGCCTTGACCGTCAGCATCAGGCGAATCGCCTCCCACATATGTACGTCATGGGCGCGGGCGTATTCGCGGATGGTCTCGATGGTCTTCTCGCCGATGCCACGCGCCGGCACGTTGATGATGCGCTCCAGCGCCGCATCGTTGCCGCGCCCATCGAGCAGGCGCAGGTAAGCCATGGCGTTCTTGATTTCGGCGCGTTCGAAGAAGCGCTGACCACCGTAGATGCGGTAGGGGATCTTCTCGCGCAGCAGCGCCTCTTCCAGCACCCGCGACTGGGCGTTGGAGCGATAGAGAATGGCGATCTCGCTGCGCTTGAGGCCGTCCTTGCGCAGGGCGTCCTCGATGGTTTCCACCACGTAGCGCGCTTCGTCGTGCTCGTTGAAGGCGGCGTACAGGGCCAGCGGCTCGCCATCACCGACGTCGGTGCGCAGCTCCTTGCCTAGGCGGCCCTGGTTGTTGGCGATCAACGCGTTGGCGGCATTGAGGATGTTCGCCGTGGAGCGATAGTTCTGCTCCAGACGGATGATCTCGGCATCGGCGAAATCGCTGTCGAACTGCTGGATGTTCTCGATCTTCGCGCCGCGCCAGCCGTAGATCGACTGGTCGTCGTCGCCCACCACCATCAGGCTCTCGCCGCCCTTGGCGAGAAAGCGCAACCAGGCGTACTGCACGGCGTTGGTGTCCTGGAACTCGTCGACCAGGATATGGCGGAAGCGACGCTGGTAATGCTCCAGCAGGCCGGCATTGTCGCGCCACAGGTCGAGGGCACGCAGCAGCAGCTCGGCGAAATCGATGACGCCGGTGCGCGCGCAGGCCGCCTCGTAGGCTTCATAAATGCCGCGCATGGTGGCCAGGAACAGGTCGCCGCTGGCCTGGATGCCTTGCGGGCGGATGCCCTCATCCTTCTGCCCGTTGATGAACCACTGCGCCTGCTTGGCCGGCCAGCGCTGTTCATCCAGGCCGAGGTCGCGGATTACCCGCTTGATCAGGCGCTGCTGATCGTCAGAGTCGAGAATCTGGAAGTTCTCGGCCAGCCCCGCTTCTTTCCAGTGCGCACGCAGCAGGCGGTGAGCCAGGCCGTGGAAGGTGCCGACCCACATGCCGGCAGGGGCGTGGCCCAGCACGTCTTCGATACGGTGGCGCATCTCGGCGGCGGCCTTGTTGGTAAAGGTCACCGACAGGATGCTGTGCGGCGACACGTCCAGGCGCTGGATCAGGAAGGCGATGCGGTGCACCAGCACACGGGTCTTGCCCGAGCCGGCACCGGCCAGCACCAGCTGATGACCAGGCGGCGTGGTAACCGCATGGTGCTGGGCGGGATTGAGGGTGGTGAGTCTGTGATCGAGGTCATTTTGCATCGCGGCATTCTAGGGGGCCGGACAGGGGAGGGCAAACCGTCAGCCAGGCGCGGTGAAACGAGCCTGACGCAACCGACGACTGGCAGGTCAGGGCGTAGATGGGCGTGGCCAGGCGGCCAAAGGCCATCACGCTCTGCCGGTGCCCGCCAAAAGATGGGCGCCAAGCCGTGAAATTGCCCACATCGTTGTTGGGCACGGCGTCTGTCTCGGGTATTCTCCCGCGACGTCAGGGTTGGGAGCGTCGCAAAAAGCGCCCAATACCCTTAGGCAACCATTACAAGAAAATCGCCTATGACCGCCACGACTAGCGCCGTAGTTCAAGAGGTGACGCTGGACCCGCATCAGGCTGAACGTCAGTTCGCCACGGATATTGCCGTTGAGCGTACCCGCCTGTTGTTCCAGGGTTCGCGCCTGCCCACGTTGCTCATGCTGCTGGTCGGCCTGGCCTGCAGCCTGTTGCTCTGGAGTCAGCAGAGCGCACCGATGCTGGCTGCCTGGCTGGGCTGGGTAGTGCTGCTGGCGCTGTTGCGCCTGACTCAGGTGAATGCCTTCAACGAGGCGCTGCCGAGCCGCCAGGCCGAGCCCTACTGGCGACGCATCTTCCTCTTCGGTGCCGGTGCATCCGGGTTGACCCTCGCCTTCGCCGTGATCGTGCTGGTACCTGCCGATGTCTTCTACCAGCAGGCGCTGGTCTACGGCCTGATCGCCGCAGCGATTCTCTCGGCCAGCGTGGCCTATGCCGTCAGCCTGTCAGCCTTCCTCACCTTCGCCTTGCCCTGCCTGTTGCCGTCGGCCGGCTTCCTGCTGCTCTCCGGCAGTGGCCTGCAACGCGGCTGGGGGCTGCTCAGTGTGATCTTGTTTCTCACCCTGCTGGTGGTGGCCTGGCAGGTCAATCGCCTGGTGCAGCGCAGCTTGCTGCAGCGCTTTCATAACCTGGCGCTGATCAGCAACCTGGAGCACGCCAAGCAGCGTGCCGAAGGGCTCAATGAAGAACTGGCGCGTGAGGTGGAGCAGCGTCGCCGTGCCGAGCGCGAATTGCGCGGCGCCCATGGCGAGCTGGAAATGCGTGTGGCCGAACGTACCCTGGAGCTGGACGAAGCGACCCATGCCCTGGGCAAGAGCCAGGCGCGCCTGGCCCTGGCGCTGGAGGCCAGCGAGCTGGGGCTGTGGGACTGGGATTTGGAAAGCGACCAGGTGCACCACTCGCACCTGCGCGAGCTGTTCGGTCTGGAACCGGGCCAGGTGCAGGTGATGCTGCGTGACCTGACCCCGCGCCTGCACCCGGATGATCTGCCAGGGTTGCGCCGTGCGCTGGTCCAGCACCTCAAGGGGCGCAGCGAGGATTATCAGATCGAGTACCGCGTGCGCCATGTCGATGGTCACTGGGTCTGGGTCGAGGACCGTGGCCGTGCGGTCGAGCGCGACGCCGCCGGCCGTGTACGGCGCATGCTCGGCACGCGGCGCGACGTCAGCGCGCGGCGTCAGCAGGAGCAGCAACAGCGCCTGGCCGCGACCGTGTTCGAAGCAGCCAGCGAAGGCATCTTCATTCTCGACCCCGACTACCGCGTGCTGGCGGTCAACCGCGCCTTCAGCGCGGTGACCGGATACAGCCGTGAGGAGGTGGTTGGGCGCACGGTGACCAGCCTGATCGGCAGCCGCGAGATGCGCCGGCAATACCAGATGATCCGCCAGGAGCTGGACAGCAGCGGCACCTGGCAGGGCGAGCTGATCGAGACGCGCAAGAGCGGCGAGCTTTACCCGCAATGGCTGCAGCTCAATCTGGTGCGCGATGTAACGGGGCGGCCCAGTCATATCGTCGGCTTCTTCGCCGATCTCAGTGCGCGGCGCGAGGCCGAGGAGCGCCTGCGCTACCTGTCGCATTACGACGACCTGACCGGCCTGGCCAACCGCAGCCTGTTCAAGGAGCGTCTGCACGATGCCAGCCAGCGCGCCCGCCAGAGCGGGCGCAGCATCGCCCTGGTGCATATCGACCTGGATCGTTTCAAGCTGCTCAACGACAGCCTCGGCCATGAAGTGGCGGACCAGCTGCTGCGGCAGATGAGCCGCCGCCTGACCCAGGCCGTGCCCGAGGCCGACTGCATCGCACGGCTCTCGGGCGACGAGTTCGCCATCATCCTCGATGCCTACGGCAGCCTATCCAGCCTGGCACGGGTGGCCAGTCGACTGTTGGCCAAGCTGCGCGTGCCGATGACCGTCGGTGGCCACGAGCTGGTGATCAGCGCCTCGCTGGGCATCAGTCTGCTGCCGGACTACGCCCGCGAGATCAGCGCGCTGATCAGCCAGGCCAACATGGCCGTGCAGCATGCCAAGCACCTGGGCGGCAACACCTTCCAGTTCTTCACCGACAACCTGCAGGCCTGCACCCTGGAGCGTCTGCAACTGGAGAACCAGCTGCGCAAGGCCATCGACGAAGGCCAACTGGAAGTGTTCTACCAGCCCAAGCTGAACCTTGCCGACGACCAGCTCAACGCGGCCGAGGCGCTGGTGCGCTGGCGCCATCCGCAGCAGGGCATGGTGGCGCCTGGTGAGTTCATTGGCCTGGCCGAAGAGACCGGGTTGATCGCGCCGATTGGCGAGTTCGTGCTGCGTCAGGCCTGCCGTCAGGCGCGCCAGTGGCAGGAGGAGGGGCTGGCGCAGATACGGGTGTCGGTGAACATCTCGGTGTATCAGTTGCGCCAGGGTAACCTCACCAGTCTGGTGCGCCAGGTGCTCGAAGAAACCGGCCTGGCGCCTCAGTACCTGGAGCTGGAGCTGACCGAAAGCCAGTTGCTGGACAACGTCGATAGCGTCATCGTCACCTTCCGTCAGCTGCGTGAACTGGGGGTCAAGCTGGCCATCGACGACTTCGGCACTGGTTATTCCTCGCTCAGCTACCTCAAGCGTTTCCCGGTGCACTACGTGAAGATCGACCAGACCTTCATCCGCGATCTGTCGCCCGGTGGCGAGGACGCGGCGATCACCCGCGCGATCATCGCCATGGCCCACAGTCTGGAGCTGAAGGTGGTGGCCGAGGGGGTGGAAACCCAGGCACAGATGGATTTTCTCAAGAGCCAGAACTGCGACGAGATCCAGGGCTTCCTGATCAGTCGCCCGGTTGAGGCCAGCGCCTTCGCCGAGCTGCTGCGTGCGCAGATCGACAATCCGCTGGATTGAGCGGCGCTTGCTCGCTACCCGGGCAGCGTGCGCTTACTTGGCGAACAGCTGGCCGATGTCCTTGAACGCCTTGAACTCCAAGGCGTTGCCGCAAGGATCGAGGAGGAACATGGTGGCCTGCTCGCCGACCTGGCCCTTGAAGCGTACGTAGGGCTCGATGACGAACGTCGTCTCGCGGCTGCGCAGGCGCTCGGCCAGCGCTTCCCAGTCGGCCCAGCCGAGCACCACGCCGAAATGCGGCACCGGCACGTCATGGCCGTCCACCGGGTTGCTCACTGCGGATTCCTGGTAGGCCATCTTCGGCGCCTCATGGATCACCAACTGGTGGCCGAAGAAATCGAAGTCTACCCAGTGCTCACTGCTACGACCCTCGGCGCAGCCGAACACCTCACCATAGAAATGCCGCGCGGCAGCCAGGTCATACACGGGAATCGCCAGGTGAAAGGGAGCAAGGGTCATCACGCAATACCTCTGATTGTTGTGGGTAGGACGGGTACAACCCGCCATCGATGTTCATTGCTCCAGCCTACCAACAGCGAAATTGTCGGAAAGCGAATATTCTTGTGCGCAAGCTCAAATAATTTTGATCATTCGAGACGCCCATGCTGCGTGAACTGAAAACCTTCATCACCGTCGCTCGCCTGGGCACCTTCGCCGCCGCTGGCCAGCAGGTGGGGCTGACCCAATCGGCGGTCAGCGCGCAGATGCGCGTGTTGGAGCAGCACCTCGGTGTACGCCTGTTCGACCGTAGTGGTCGCGCTGCCGTGCTCAATGCCACCGGCCGCCACGCCCTGCCGCTGGCCGAACAGATGCTCGCGCTGTACGCGCAGATGGCGTTGCCGCCGGCCGCCGATCAGTGGCAGGGCGAACTGCGCGTCGGCGCCATCGCCACCTTGCAGACCGGTCTGCTGGCCGAGGCGCTGCCGCGTTTTCGGCAACTGGCGCCGCTGGTCGAACTGAAGCTGGTGCCGGGCGTGTCCTTGCAGCTGTTCAGTCAGCTGGATGCGGGTGAGCTGGATCTGGCGCTGTTGATCAAACCGCCGTTTGCCTTGCCCAAGGAGTTGCTGGAAGTACCGCTGGCGCGCGAGCCCTTCGTGCTTATCGCACCGCTGCATGTGGATGGAGACGACCCATTGCGCCTGCTCGCCGAGCAGCCTTTCGTGCGCTACGACCGCGCTTCGTTCGGCGGGCGCCAGGTGACCCGCTTTCTGCGTGAGCAACGCCTGGACGTGCGCGAGGCGCTGGAGCTGGATGAACTGGAAGCCATCGTGCGTCTGGTGGAAAACGGCATGGGCGTCGCCCTGGTACCGCGTGCGGGCCTGTGGCTGCAAAGACCGACGCGCCTGCGGGTGATCGAGCTGGGCGATCTGACCTTCCATCGTGAGCTGGTCGCCCTGGTGCGCCGTGCACAGCGACAGCCGGCGCTGGATTGCTTGTTGAGCTGTATTGAGTCGAGAAATTGAAAATGGTTCTCAATAAAAATAAGATGCCTGCTTCTTCTTGCCCAAGACCAGGGATGCACGCTTGTCGGACTTGGATCTCAAAGGCCTGTTCCAGAAGCACGCCAAGGCCTTGCACAGCTTTCTGCTGCGCAAGAGCCGCGACCCGCAACTGGCCGCCGATCTCACCCAGGAAAGCTTCCTGCGCCTCGCCGAACAGCGTGGGGGCGAGCGCATCGACAACTCGCCAGCCTACCTCTTTCGCACGGCCAGCAATCTGCTGATCGACCACCAGCGCCAGCAGATTCGGCGCAAGACCGACCTTGTCGGTGAGGATGTGCTGTTCGAGGTCGAGGCCGGTGGCAGTTCGCTGGATGAAATCACCGCTGCTCGCCAGAGCGTCGAGCGCCTGCAGCACGCCATCGGTGAACTGCCGCCACGCACTCAGGCAATCTTCCGCCTCAACCGTATCGAAGGCCTGACCCACGCCCAGGTGGCGAGCGAACTGGGTATCTCCGACAGTTCGGTGCAGAAGCACCTGGCTCGTGCCCTGGCGCATGTGATGGAGCGCCTGGTCGAGGCGGGCGAGCAGGTATGAGAGGGCATTACGGTAAAATTCGTCGCCGCGCGTCATTATTTAAGACGGGCGTGAGCCGCCTGGCCTGCAACGACCTATAACGAGAAACCAAGAGTGAGCCTGATTAGCCAAGAACCGCAGCAGCGGAGCATCCGCGAGGCGGCCGCCGAGTGGGCGGTATTGCTCGCCAATGATGCCCTCGATGAGGGCCAGCAGCAGGCGTTGCAGCGGTGGCTGCAAGTGGATGCCAGGCATGCCGAGGCGTTGGCGTTCGCCCAGCGTACCTGGGCGGCGCTGGGCCGCTTGCCGGCGGATAAACCGTCGCGCCGTCGAGCGCTGCCCGTTACTTCTGGCCTGGTCCACCATCCTCGTCGGCATGCCCGTTTGCGCCGCTGGGGAGCGGCAGCCTGCCTGGCGCTGCTGCTCGGCGGGCTTGGCCTGAACCAGAGTGAACGCCTGCTGCTGCCGTTGCTGGCCGACCATCGTACGGTCAGTGGTGAAGTGCGCAGCCTGACCCTGGCCGATGGCAGTGAAGTGACACTCGATAGCGCCAGTGCCATCCGCCTGGACTACTCGGCGGGTCAGCGGCGGATCGAACTGCTTGCCGGTGCGGCGATCTTCCATGTTGCGCCGCAGGCTGACCGGCCTTTCGTCGTCGAGGCATCCGGCGGCAGTACCCAGGCGTTGGGCACGCGCTTCGTGGTTCAGCGTGAAGCGGGCGCAGGGGCCTTGGTCGGGGTGCTCGAACATGCCGTGCAGGTAAAGGCGGCGGACCAGCAGCGCCGTCTGCAGGAAGGCGACAGCCTGCGCTATGACGCGGCTGGTTTGCATGACGTGGCGCTCGATCTGCAGCGCGCCACCAGTTGGCAGCGTGGGCTGCTGGTATTCGACCGCCAACCGCTGGGCCAGGTGATCGAGCAGCTCAACCGCTATCGACCGGGCTACATCCTGGTTGGTAGCGACGCGATTGCGCAGCGCGAAGTCAGTGGCGTGTTTCGCCTCGACGGGCTGGACGATGCCCTGGCCACGCTGACCCGCGAGATGCAGTTGCAGCGCCGCGAATTGATGGGCGTCAGCCTGATCTATTGAGCCTTTTCGCGAGCTGCGAAAAAAGTTTCCCATCGATTTACTGACTTTCTGTTGGTCAGGCGTCTTTGTTGTTGGTGATTTTCATTACCAACAAAACAGCCTGGAGCCAGTCGTGAGTCATCGTCGCCCCGTAGTACCACCCACTCTTCGTCGCTACGGCCCTGCGCCGCTGCTTGGCGGTGTCGCGCTGGGCGTGGCCATGGCCCTCAGCAGCGTCGTTGCTGCTGAGCCGACAGGCGAAACGGCGCTCGCCCAGCGTCAGGTGGTGGCGTTCGATATCGCTGCCCAGCCCCTGGATCGCGCTGCTCTGGCCTTCGCCGAGCAGGCCGGTGTGCAGGTGTTCTTCGACAGCGCACGGCTGCAGGGATTTGCCAGCACCGCACTGAAAGGCCGCTACTCCCTCGATGAGGGCCTCCGCCGTTTGCTCGGCACGGCGCCGGTGGACTACCGCTTCGACGACGCACGGCAAGTCACCCTGACCCGTCGTGCCCGCGCCGACGAGCAGACGCTGCAACTGCAGTCCACCACCGTGCAGGGTCAACGGCTCAGCGAACGCCAGGAGACCTACCTGCAACCGCGCTCGGTGGCGGTGATCGATCGGGAGCAGATCGACCGGCGTCCGCCACGGCATGCCGCCGACATGCTGGAGGAAACCTCCGGCGTCTACACCGCCGTCAACCAACGCGACCCCGGCCTATCGGTGAACATTCGCGGGGTGCAGGACTATGGCCGGGTCAACATGAACATCGACGGCATGCGCCAGAACTTCAGTGTAAACGGTCACCAGCAGCGCAACGGCGTGATGTTCGTCGACCCCGAGTTCATCTCCAGCGTGGAGATCGACAAGGGCACCAGCGCCGGTATGGGCGGCGCCGGGGTGCTGGGCGGCATCGCCTCGTTCAACACGGTCGAGGCGCGCGAGTTCCTTGGTGAAGGCAAGGAGTTCGGTGGGCGCATCCGTGCCGGGCACGGCATCGGCGAGCTGGGCAACGGGACCTATTTCAACGGCAGCGCCCTGTTCGCTTTTGGCAACGAGGTCGGCGATGTCTTGCTGGGCGTCAGCGAGCGTCACTTCGGTGATTACCGTGCTGGCACCAATGACAAGGACAACCTCGGCACGCAGATCCGCCTGCGCAACCTGTACCCCGCTGCCTGGGAGAATTGGCTGGAGTCCGAGGTGGGCGATACCGGGAGTGTGACCCGCTCGCAGTTGTTCAAACTAGGGCTCAATCTGCCGGAGGATCAGCGGCTACAACTGAGCTACATCGAGCTCGATACCGACAGCAAGGATGCCTGGACCTGGCTTTCCGCCGACGGGCAACGCTATCAATACCAACGCAGCGGTAGCAGTGATGTGATTGCCCGCAATACGGCGTTGGATTACAGCTTCAACCCAGATGATGATCGGATCGACTTCAAGGCCAAGCTCTACTACGTCAGCACCCGCCAGGATCGCTGGAGTGCCGGCAGCACGGCCACCCCCGGCAGCGGTAACTGGTATCCCGACTACACGGACAAGTACCGTACCGACACCTGGGGCTTGCAACTGCAGAACACCTCGCGCCTCTATCTGGGCGACGTACACCAGTTCGCCGTGACCTATGGCAGCGAACTGTTTCGCGACAGCTTCAAGCCTTCAACCACCCGCACGCCTTCGACCAACGAAACGGCCTATCCCTATATCAAAGGGGCTACGCCAGAGGGTGAACGCACCATGGCCAGCCTGTTCGGCCAGGTGGTTTACGACTACAACGATTGGCTGATCCTCGATGCCGGTCTGCGCTACGACCGCTATCGCCTTGAGGGTGATACCGGCCTTACGGTATGGATGTATCCCGACGGTCAGTTCACCAGTGGTGGCAACGTCAGGAGTGCGCGGTCCCTGGTGTTCGATGTCGATCGAGAGGAGGGCCGCTTCTCGCCCACGCTGGGTGTAGCGATCAACCCGGGGGTGGACTGGCTGCAGCTCTACACGCGCTGGGGCAAGGGTTGGCGCCCGCCGGCGGTGACCGAGGCGTTCATGTCTGGCCGGCCCCATGGTGGCGGTGGCTCGGAACAGGTCTATCCCAATCCTTTCCTCGAGGCGGAGCGTTCGCACAACTGGGAGGCGGGTTTCAACGTCTTCAAGGAGTCCCTGCTGCGCGACGGTGATCGTTTGGGCATCAAGGTGGCCTATTTCGATACGCGCATCGACAATTTTTCCTTCATGGATATCAACGTCAGCGTGCCGGGAGGTACGGTCGGTGGTATCGGCCTTGGCCGTTCGGCCTATCAGAACAACCAGGAGCAAACCCGCTTCCGCGGCGTGGAATACAACCTCGACTACGATGCGGGCGACTACTACGCCCGTCTTAGCTACACCCACATGATCGGCAGCAACGACTTCTGCTCGAAAGAGTTCTACATGGGCGGTGCCCAGGAGCGCGTGCAGGTGGGTACCGTGCCCGGTTTCATCCAGGTTGGGCCGATCCAGATTCCCGTGCAATTACCGGTATACGAAGCTCAGGCCAATGACGAGCTGAACGATCTGGTCACCTGTGGCCAGATCATGGGCAGCGCGGCCTATATGCCAGCCGATCGCGGCTCGCTGACCTTGGGCATGCGCTTTCTCGACCGGCGCCTGGATGTCGGTGCGCGCCTGCGTTACAGCGAAGGTAATGGCGAGAACCTCGATACCTGGGGGTTCACCCAGATCGACCAGGCGCTCTGGCCGCAGTACGAGGTCTACGACCTCTACGCCAGCTACTGGATGACCAGCAGCCTGAACCTGGCGCTATCGATGGAGAACGTCACTGACCAGGCCTACTTCGTCGCCATGGGCGACGCCAACAACCTGTCCCTGGCCCGCGGCCGCACCCTTACCGGGATGCTCGAGTATCGCTTCTGAACAGCCCCGGCCAAGGGGCCGGGGCAAGGCTTTGCCCGCTTTGGGCAAAGGCGCTGCGGCCTGCTGCAGCGTCCAACACTCCCTGTAATACGAGGATTTGTCATGAGCGTTTCCGTTACCTATGACCCGATTTTTGGCAGCTCCACCATCGATGACTACCTGGCCTTCTGGACGACCGGTTTCGCCACCGCCGGCCACGGTCAGAGCAATACCGGTGGTTTCAGCAACGGCACGTTCAGCGGCGACCAGTACGCCACCAGCGGTGCCAATGGCTCGGACTACGCCTTCATCGCCGACAGCGATACCAGCAATGGCCTGAACTATGTGTTCAATCCGCTGTTGCCGGCCAGCAGCAACCAGAACCACTACCTCTATGGGGAGCTGGACAACGTCTCCCTGGGCGAGGTGCTCGGCGGTGGCTCGGGCAGCGACTTCACCCTGAGCAACTACGTGGTCACCTTCAGCGGTCTGGATCTGTCCGCTGCCTTCGGCGCTGGCCGTGTCGGCAATGAAGTGCACGAAACCATCTACGGCCTGATGCAGGGCAACACCGCGCCGCTGGAATCGGTGCTGGACGATCTGTTCGCCGCCTACGGCGTCTCCACCGACGACACCTTCGACGTGGTGGCCGCTGCCCTGACTGCTGGCCCGTTGAGCACTGGTTCAGCCGAGCTGATCGGTGTGCCGGAGCTGGTCGACGACCTGGCCCTGGCTGCCTGATCCTCGGGCGATGAAAAAGGCGGCGGGGAGATTGCTCTCCCGGCCGCCGGCAACGACCGCCGTGGTGCTGGCCTGAACAACTCGCGCCACGGTGGTCGCACGAATTCTCGACAAGCGCTGCCCGCCGCGTCAATCACGGCAGGCGGTGCTTCTGGGGCGCGACAGCATGCAACCTTCCAACGAAATCCTCGCTGCACTGGCGGCTTGCCGGCGCGGCTTCGTCAGCGTCGGCGCCTTCAGCGCGGTGATCAACCTGCTGATGCTGGCCCCGGCGCTGTACATGCTGCAGGTCTACGACCGTGTGCTGGCTTCGGGCAATCACATGACCCTGGCCATGCTGACCTTGATGGTGCTCGGCCTGTACGCCTTCATGGGGCTGCTGGAGTGGGTGCGCAGCCTGGTGGTGATTCGCCTTGGCGCGCAGATCGACCAGCAGCTTGGTGCACGCATCTACGACGCCACCTTCGATGCCAGCCTGCGCCTTGGTCGTGGCAGCAGCGCCCAGCCGCTGAACGACCTGACCAGCCTGCGCCAGTTCGCCACCGGCAATGCCCTGTTCGCCTTGTTCGATGCGCCCTGGTTCCCCCTCTACCTGGCTGTGCTGTTTCTCTTCCACCCCTGGCTCGGCTGGCTGGCGCTGGGCGGCGCGGCGTTGCTGCTGGCGCTGACCTGGGCCAACCAGTGGTTGACCCGCGCGCCGCTGGCCGAGGCCGGGCAATTGGCCATCCAGGCGACCCAGGCGGCTGGATCGCATCTGCGCAACGTCGAGGCGACCGAGGCCATGGGCATGCTGGCGCGCCTGCGTCAGCGCTGGCAGGGCGAGCACGGCCGCTTCCTGCAGCTGCAGAACCGCGCCAGCGAGCAGGGCGCGGCGTTCAGCGCGGCGGCCAAGGGCGTGCGCCTGGCGCTGCAGTCGCTGATGCTCGGCCTCGGCGCGCTGCTGGCCGTGGACGGGCAGATCACTCCCGGCATGATGATCGCCGGCTCCATCCTCGCCGGGCGCGTGCTCGCCCCGCTTGATCAACTGATCAATGCCTGGAAGCAGTGGAGCGGCGCGCAGCAGGGCTACCAGCGCCTGTGCGACCTGCTGCGGGCGCAACCGCCGCGAGCCAGCGGCATGAGCCTGCCAGCGCCACGCGGTGCATTGCGCGTGGAGCAACTGTCGGCCTGCGCGCCGGGCTCGCGCACGCCGGTGCTGGCCGGCGTCAGCTTCGCCCTGGAAGCGGGCCAGCGCCTGGTGGTGCTGGGGCCGTCCGGTTGCGGCAAGTCCAGCCTGGCGCGCCTGCTGGTGGCGGCGCAGACCCCGCTGGCGGGCAAGGTGCGTCTGGACGGTGCCGACCTGCAGCAGTGGGACAAGGACGCGCTCGGCCCGCACCTCGGCTACCTGCCACAGGACGTGCAACTGTTCGCCGGCAGCATCGCCGAGAATATCGCCCGCTTCGCCGAGGTCGAGGCAGACAAGGTCATCGCCGCCGCGCAGATGGCCGGTGTGCACGAACTGATCCTGCGCCTGCCGCAGGGCTACGACACGCGCCTGGGCGAGGGCGGCGCCGGGCTCTCCGGTGGTCAGAAGCAACGCATCGGCCTGGCTCGCGCGGTCTACGGCCTGCCGGCGTTGATCGTGCTCGACGAGCCCGATGCCAACCTCGACGAGGCCGGCGAGCAGGCGCTACTGGCCGCACTCAACCGCCTGCGCGAACAAGGCCGTACCCTGGTGCTGGTCAGCCATCGCCCGGCGCTGCTCAAGGGCGCCGATCAACTGTTGCTGCTGCGTGGCGGGCAAATGCAGGCCTTCGGTCCGGCCACCCAGGTGCTGCAGGAGTTGCAGCAGGCCGCCCGCCCGGCAGCGCAGAGCGCGCCGGTACGGCGTGTCGCGCCGAGCCTGAGCATGAGTTACGGCGCCATGCCGGGAGCTCAGCAATGAGATCGCCTGCACCGCTTCAGCCTCTGCACGCCGTCGATGCACGGGCACCGACTCGGCTCGGCTGGTGGCTGCTGCTGGCCGGCTTCGGCGGCTTTCTGGCCTGGGCTGCACTGGCGCCGCTGGACAAGGGCGTGCCGGTGAGCGGCACGGTGATGGTCAGCGGCAATCGCCAGGCGCTGCAGCACCCCACTGGTGGCACGGTGCGACGCATCCTCGTCCGGGATGGCGATTCGGTGCAGGCCGGCCAGCCCTTGCTGGAGCTGGATGACCAGGCCTTGCAGGCGCAGGCCGAGGCCCTGCGTGCGCAACTGATTGGCAGCCGCGCCAGCGCTGCACGCCTGGCCGCCGAACGTGACGGTGCGGTGAGCATCGCTTTCGACCCCTGGCTGCTGGCACGCCCGGACGATCCCCTGACGCTCGCCAGCCTGGAGCTGCAGCGGCAACTGTTTGCCAGCCGGCGTCAGGCCCTGGCCCTGGAGCTCGACGGCCTGGCGCAGAACCTGGCCGGCAACGAGGCGCAACTGGGTGGCCTGCGTGCGCTGCACAGCAGCAAGCAAGCCCAGTTGCGCGTGCTCGACGAACAATTGCTGGGCCTGCGCGAGCTGGCGGCGGACAACTACATCCCGCGCAATCGCCTGCTCGATGTCGAGCGTCAGCGTGCCGAGCTGATCGGCCTGCTCGCCGATGACGCCGGCCGCATCGGCCAGTTACAGCGGCAGATCGCCGAGCTGCGTCTGCGCGCCGCACAGCGCCGCGAGCAGTTTCAGGAACAGGTACGCGGGCAACTGGCCGAGGCGCAGATCCGCAGCGAAGAGCTGCACCACCGCCTGGCCGGGGTCGAGGCCGAGTTGCAGCGTACGCTGTTGCGGGCACCTGCCAGCGGCCTGGTGGTCGGGCTCAGCGTGTTCACCGAGGGCGGCGTGGTCGCCCCCGGCCAGGCGCTGCTGGAAATCGTGCCGCAGGATCAGCCACTGCTGGTCGAGGGTCGGCTGAGCCCCTCGCTGGTGGACAAGGTGCACCCCGGTCTGCCGGTGGAATTGCTGTTCACCGCCTTCGAGCAGCGCACCACGCCGCGGGTCGCCGGCACCCTGGAGCTGGTTTCCGCCGACCGCCTGCAGGACGAGCGCAGCGGCGAGGCGTATTACGCCATCCGCATTCGTGTGGGTGAGGACGCCATGCAGCAACTGGCCGGCCTGCGCATTCGCCCCGGCATGCCAGTGGAGGCGTTTATCAGCACCGGCGAGCGCTCGCTGCTCAACTACCTGTTCAAGCCGTTGCTCGATCGAACTCACCTGGCCCTGGCGGAAGACTGACGATGCGCGCGCTCTGTTTCGGCCTGCTTCTATGTTTCGTCTCGCCCGCGTACGCACTCGGTCTGCTCGACGCCTATGCCCTGGCCCTGCGCAACGACCCGAGCTTCCAGGCCGCCATCGCCGAGCGCGACGCTGGGCTGGAGAGCCAGGCCATCGGCCGCGCGGGGCTGCTGCCACGGCTGTCGTGGAGCTACAGCAACCAGCGCAACGACTCGCAGGTGACGGCGGGCGGGCAGCGCGTCGACCGCGATTACCGCAGCTACGCCTCGGTGCTTAGCCTGCAGCAGCCGCTGTTCGACTACGCCGCCTGGGCCGACTACCGTCAGAGCGTGGCGCGCACGCTGCTGGCCGACGAGCGCTTTCGCGGGCGCAGCCAGGAGCTGGCGGTGCGCCTGTTCGAGGCTTACAGCCAGGCGCTGCTGAGTGACGAACGCATCGCCCTGGCGCGCGCCCAGCGTCGCGCCCTGGTCGAGCGTCTGCACCTCAATCAACGCTTGGTGCGAGCCGGCGAGGGCACCCGCACCGACGAGCTGGAAACCGAGGCGCGCCTGGCCCTGGCCGAGGCCGAGCTGATCCAGGCGCAGGATGAGCTGGACATTGCCCTGCGCGCGCTGGAGGCCATCGTCGGCGAACCGCTGGCGCGCAGCGACCTGCAGCCGTTGCTCGACGATTTCCCGATCCAGCCGCCGCAGCCGGCGCGCTTCGAGGCCTGGCGCGACCTGGCCGTGGCCGGCAATGCCGAGCTGGCGGCGCAGCGGCGTGCCGTCGAAGTAGCTGCCCAGGGCATCGAAAAACAGCGCGCCGGCCATCTGCCGACCCTGAGCCTGGTAGCCAGCAGCCGCCTGACCAGCTCCGATTCGGAAAGCGCCTACAACCAGCAGTACGACACCGACAGCATCGGCATCCAGCTCAGCGTGCCGCTGTTCGCCGGTGGCGGGGTGAGCGCGGCAACCCGCCAGGCCAGCGCCGCGCATGCGCAGGCCGGCTTCGAGCTGGACGCGCAAACTGCCGAGCTGCTCACCCGTCTGCGTCAGCAGTTCAACCTGTGCAACAGCGCCGCCGCACGGGTGCGTGCCTATCGTCTGGCCGTGAGCGCTGCCGAGACGCTGGTGCAGGCGACGCGCAAGAGTGTGGCAGGCGGCGAGCGGGTCAACCTCGACGTGCTCGACGCCGAGCAGCAGTTGCACGGCGCCCGCCGCGACCTGGCCGAAGCGCGCCATGGCTACCTGCGTGCCTGGTTGCAGTTGCGTTATCTGGGTGGGGTATTGGGCGAGGCGGACTTGAGCCGGCTGGCGGGGTACTTCGTCGCGAAGCAGGGCTAGCAAAGAGCGGAGACGGCCATTGCGGCCGCCTCCAGTGGTTGGGCTCAGATGTCCCAGACCAGGTTGATCGAGAAGTTGCGGCCCGGTTGGGTCAGGCGGTCGAGATTGGCGGGGGCGGTCACGCCGGCCTCTCCGTTGCCGTCATAGCCGCGCACGTCGTCCCACTGCCAGTACTTTTTGTCGGTCAGGTTGTACAGGCCGGCATTGACGGTGAGATCGTCAGTCAGCTTGTAGTAACCGGTCAGATCGACGACGCCATAGCCGGGCGTGGCGAACTGGCTGCCATCGCCGGTCGGGGAGTTGAAGCCGCTCTGATCGATGCGGGACTTGCGCTTGACCACTGTCCAGTTCAGCAGGCCGCCGAAGCGTTCCTGCTCGTAGCCCAGACCGAATACGCCGGTCAGCGGGTTGATGCTGTTCAGCGGCTCGCCGGTTTCCTCGTCGCGACCACGGGCATAGGCGATCGAGCCTTGCGCGTACAGACCCGGCAGTGCGCCGAAGTTGTCCAGATTCAGGCGACCCTTGGCTTCCGCACCACGAATGCTGGCACGGCTGATGTTGCGGCTCTGGAACACTGTCAGGCCGCCAGCTGCACCTACGGCATCCTCGTCGATGAAGTCGCGATAGCGGTTATAGAACACGGCCAGGCTGAAGCTGCCGCCCTCGAAGTTGCCACGCAGACCGGTCTCCAGGCTGCGGCTGGTTTCCGGGTCGAGGTCGGGGTTGGGCTCCACGATGTAGGGCGGGTTGTTGTTCTGGAAGCGGCCATACATTTCCTTGGCCGTAGGTGTGCGGAAGCCTTCGGCGTACTGGGCGAAGCCGGTGTAGTGCTCATCGAAGGCATAGGTCACGCCGAGCTTGGGTGAAACGCGCTGCCAGGTCGTGCTCGCGTCTGTGGGGTCGAAGGTACTGCTTGCGGGGGCGCTGGCAAGGTACTCGTCGGTCAGATCGGGTTTGAGTTTGGTCCGGTCGTAGCGAACACCCGGCAGGAACGTCCACTGGTTCCAGCGGATTTCGTCTTGCGCAAATACGCCGTAGACATCGATGGTTGGATCCGGGAAGTCGCTCTGGGTGGTGAGGGTATCGCCGCTATTGCTGCTGATCGCGCCGACGGTGGGGCAGTTGGCGCCCAGCGCCCGCAGGCAGACGCCATAACCGCTGCGCTGGCCGGTGACTTCCTGGCGCTTGAGGTTGAAGCCGTAGGTCAGCAGGTGATCGGTTTCGCCCAGGGCGAAGGCCTTGTCCAGCTGTGCGTTGAGCACCCACTGGCGATCCTTGTAGTCGGTGCTGCGATAGCGCATCACGTCGCGGGTGATGGCCTGGGTAAAGAAGTTCCTGGGGGTGTAGCGCTCCTGGGTGCTCTGGTCGGTCTTGGCGATCTGGTAATTCAGGCTCCATTTCAGGCTGTCGGCCAGCAGACTGTCCAGCGCCAGGCTGTGCTCCAGGCCGAAGCGCTCGCGGATGATGGTGTCGTTGCCAGCACGACTCGCGTAGTAGTTCTGCCCTGCACCGATGGTCGGGGCGTTGAACGGCCCGCCGACGGCGCTGAGTTGATTGCTGTCGCGATCATCCTTGTATTTCTCATAGGTCAACTGCAGGCGGTCGCTGCCGTTGTAGTTCCAACCCAGTTTGGCCAGGACGTTGGTGGTGCGTACGTCTTCCGGATTGGCCGCAGCACGATCCAGGCCGGTACCGCCGTGATTGCCGTAGGATTCGGTCTCATGGCCGTTGCGCTGTGACAGGTGCAGCAACGCATCGAAGTCCTCATGGCGACCGGCGACGGTGGCCGAGTTCAGCCAGCTTTCGTCGGCGGAGCTGTAGCCTGTCTTCAGGCGGGCGCCGCTGTTGCGGCCATCCTTGATGATGTCGTCAGCATCGAGGGTGAAGTAGCTCACCGCACCACCAATGGCATTGCTGCCGTACAGGGCCGAGGCCGGGCCGCGGAGAATTTCCACCCGCTTGATGATCTCCGGGTCGACATAGTTGCGCTGGGTATTGGCATAGGGACCGTAGTAGAAGCTGGCAGGGGTCTCGACGCCGTCGACCTGCGTCAACACCCGGTTACCATCGATGCCACGGATGTTGTAGCCGGTGAGGCCGGAGCGCTGACCAGTGCCACCGACGGAGACGCCAGGCTCGTCGCGTACCAGCTGCTTGATGGTGTTGATGTTGTTGCGGTCCAGGATTGTTCGATCGCGCACGCTGACCGTGCTGGGAACGGCGTTTACATCCTGCTCGTGAAGCGTGGCGGTGACCGTAGTTGGTTGGAGGGCGAGCGATTGCGCAGGATTCTTCACCAGCACCACGCTACGTTCCCCAACGCTGCGGTAGCTCAAACCGGTGCCTTCGAGCAGGCGCGCCAGGGCCAGCTCCGGCGATTGGCGGCCACTGGTTCCCGGCGAGTCGATGCCGTCGGCCAATTGTGCCGGCAGGCCGATCTGCCACCCCGTGACGTCGCTGAATGCGTTCAGCGCCGAAACCAGGGGCTGGCGCTCGATGGCGAAGCGGTAACCGCTTTGGCTCTGCTGCTGTGCTGCAGGCGACGGCTCGGCAGCGTTGGCCAGCGGCAGGCTGGCGCAGGCGATGGAGAGTGCCAGCAGCGACAGGCTGGCGGTGGACAGTCGCGGGAAATGCGGGCGCCTGGTGTGAAGGGGCATCGTTGTGCTCTCTGCGGGTGTCGTCGGAAGGTCAGTTAATGCGAATTATTTGCATTGTTATGACGGGACGAACGAAGCCCTCTTGGAGCGTAAAAATTCTTGTTATCAGTTGAGAATCAGCAGCGATGGGTACTCTTGAAGCTGCGCCGAGGTCACCTGCGCCAGCGAGCGCATGATGTCGGCCGGTTCGCTCAGGCGATAGTTGCCGGTGATGCGTAGATCATCCAGACGGGCGTTGCGGTTGATGATCCAGCCGGGGTAGTAGCGGCGCAGTTCATCCAGGACTTCGTGCAAAGGGCGGTCATCGAAGATCAGGCGGCCCTGAACCCACGCGAGCTGATTGGCTGTGGCACCGTGTATGCGCTTGCCGACACCGTCCGGGCCGACACGGATGCTATCGCCGCTTACCAGGTAGATGCGCGTGTCGTTGCCGCGCGCATGTACTTCGATCTCGCCCCGCTCGACGCTGACTTCGGCGGTATCGTCGAGGTAGCGCACGGAGAATGCGGTGCCGCGTACCGATATCAGAACGGGGCCAGCGGCAACCTGAAATGGACGGCTGCTGTCCTTGGCGACATCGAAATAGGCTTCGCCTCTGAGCAACTGCGTGACGCGCTGGCTCGCGTCGATCTGGCTGGAGAACGCGCTACCGGTGTTGAGCAGAACGTGCGAGCCATCGGCCAGATCCAGGCTCTGGCGCTGGCCAACGGCAGTGACATGATCGGCGCGCAGGCGCAGCAGCAGATCGCTTTGCAGGGTGATGCCGACCACCAGCAGCAGCGAGGCGGCGATCGCCAGCGTTCTACCGATGCGCCGCGAGCGCCTGGGCGCCGGTTGTCTGCGCTGCTCCAGGCGCGCGGCTGCGGTGACCAGCGTGGATGATTGCCAGCACTGTTGCGCACGCTCGAATGCTTCGGCATTGGCAGGGGAGGCGGCCAGCCATTCGGTGAATCGCGCCCGGCAATCATCGTCCGCATGTTCCAGCAGAAGCAGCCAGTCCAGCGCCTGGCTCAGCGATGCGTCGCTGTCGTTGGGGGTTCCCTGCTGCGGGTGCATCGGGCTGTTCTCGAAACCGGGGGGCGATATTCTGGCCGAAGGTGCGGGTGAGCGATAGTTGCTCATGTCGGAGGCGCGAGGCGCTCGAGCAGGGTCATGCACAGGGTCATGATCTACTTGAGCTCTTTCTGCACCGTGCTGGCTGACACGCCGAGCTCTGCAGCGATCTCGGCATAGCCCTGACCATGCAGACGGCTGAGGATGAAGATGCGCTGCTGGCGTTCGCTCAACTGCTCCAGTGCGTTGCCCAGCCGTTGCAGCAGGCGTTCGGCGTGCAGACTGTCTTCGCTGGATGAACCCGGAGCGGGAACGGCCTGCATGATGGCGTCCGGCACGTCATCGAGCATGGTGCGTGACTGCATGCGCTCGCGGCGCAAGTGGTCGAGCGCCAGATTGCGGCCTGTCTGGAAGAGAAAGGGTTCGAGGTGATCGACCGGTTTGTCGCGCAGGCTACGGGCGACCCGCAGGTAGGTTTCCTGCACCAGCTCCTCGGCGATGCTGGCGTTCTTCACGATTTTTACCAGCGTGCGCAGCAGCGGGGTGCGCTGGCTGATGAATACGCTGTCTAGATTGGAGATGGTCACTGGCAAGCCTGATTCGCCGACTACTTCGTGAATAATAATCACTTTTAATAAGGCCGGATAGCGAGCGCGTGCGCGAAGCCCGTCTGCAGCGTCATATCCATGTGTTTCGCTTTATTTTTACGGAGCTTGGCAGGTTCGTTCGTCTTTATAAGGCAGTGGCGGTCTAACGTCCTGCACGCTTCATCGAGCGGTGCAGGGGACGGGCTGCCTTACTTCATGCCAGTCATCAGCGAGCTTTCCATGACCGCCTCTTCGCAACTGTCCCATCCGCTGCGTTCGCAGCGCCTGAACCAGATTACCCACGAGCCGCACAGTCACCTCGACAACCTGGTCAAGAGCCATGATCCGTTCGGGAGCCCGGAGCGGTTTTCCCACTTCGTGGCCGCCCAATATCTGTTCCAGCGTGATCTGGAAAAGCTCTATAACGACCCGGAGTTGATCAAGCTGGTGCCTGATCTGCCGCAGCGCTGCCGTGTCGAGCAGGCTGTGCTGGACCTGGCCGATCTGCAGCGCGCGCTGCCAGAGGGCGATGACGCCATCCGCAACAAGGTCATGGGCACCGGCGAAGCGCTCGCCTGGCTGTTCGTTTCCGAAGGCTCCAAGCTGGGCGCCGCTTTCCTGCTCAAACGCATGCCGGCGCTGGGCCTGAGCGAGACCTTTGGCGCGCGTCATCTGGGCGAGCCGGAAGGTGGTCGTGCTCAGGGTTGGAAGGCGTTTACCGCCGTGCTCGACAGCGTCGAACTGGATGCCGAGCAGGAGCGTCTGGCCGAGGTAGCGGCCATCGCGGCCTTCGAGCGTTTCACCGTACACCTGGAACGCTGCTTTGCCTGAAATCACGCTGGCGCGCTCGGCCTGGCAGCGTTGGCTATGGCTGCTGTTGGCCTACCTGAGCATTGGTATGGCCATGCTCGGAGTGATACTGCCGGGCCTTCCCACGACCGAGTTCGTGCTGTTGGCGGCCTGGGCAGCGTCGCGCAGTTCGCCGCGTCTGGCCGCCTGGCTGGAGAACCACCGGGTGTTCGGCCCGCCGCTGCGCGACTGGAAGAACGGCGGCCTGATCGCCCGGCGTACCAAGTGGGTGGCGAGTGGCAGCATGCTGCTAGCGCTGATCATCCTGCTGCTGACCGTCGATCACCTGCCTTCCGTGCTGTTCGCCGCTGCCGGCATGAGTTGCGGCGCACTGTTCATCTGGACGCGTCCGGAAAAAACCAGAGCCAAGTAGGGGTGCGCCGTGCGCACCGACGATTTCGGATGATCGTAGCCCGGATGCAATCCGGGGCGGTTACTGCGTTGCGCCCTGGTGCGCACGGCGCACCCTACGGATCGCCGAGGGCTTGCCGAAGCATGCCGCACATGAAAATGCCGCGCAGCTTTGCAGCGGCGCGGCATCGGGTACGGCGTCAGCGGCGATCAGAACGCCGGCACGACGGCGCCTTTGTACTTCTCTTCGATGAACTGCCTGACCTCGGCGCTGTGCAGAGCCTTGACCAGCTTCTGTACGGCGTCGCTGTCCTTGTTGTCGGCGCGGGTCACCAGGATGTTCACGTACGGCGAGTCGCTGCCTTCGATGGCCAGGGCGTCCTGGGTCGGGTTCAGCTTGGCTTCCAGGGCATAGTTGGTGTTGATCAGGGCGAGGTCGACCTGGCTCAGCACGCGCGGCAGGGTAGCTGCTTCCAGTTCACGCACCTTGATCGCCTTCGGGTTCTCGACGATGTCCTTCGGTGTGGCGAGGATGCCGGCTTCCGGCTTGAGTTTGATCACGCCGGCCTTCTGCAGCAGCAGCAGGGCGCGGCCGCCGTTGGTGGCGTCGTTGGGGATGGCCACGGTAGCGCCTTGCGGCAGCTCGCTGAGGTTCTTGATCTTGCTCGAGTAGGCGCCGAAGGGCTCGACGTGCACGCCGGCAACGCTGACCAGCTCGGTCTTGCGGCTGGCGTTGAACTCGTCCAGGTATGGCTGGTGCTGGAAGAAGTTGGCGTCGAGGTTCTTCTGCTGCACTTGCAGGTTGGGCTGCACGTAGTCGGTGAACACGCGCACCTTCAGCTCCACGCCTTCTTTGGCCAGGGCCGGTTTGACGAACTCGAGGATCTCCGCATGCGGCACCGGGGTGGCGGCGACGTTGAGGGTTTCGGCCTGGGCCGAGAAGGCCGCGCAGGCGGCCAGGGCAGTCAGCAGTTTCTTCATTTCAAGGTTCCTTTTGGGAAGGTTGGCGCGGGTCTCGCGGGTAGCGAGTCGCCGCTTGTCGTGATTACTTGCGAGAAAAATGTATGACCAGTCGATCACCGACCATCTGCAGCACCTGAACCAGAATCAGCAGCAGGATCACGGTCACGGCCATCACGTCCGGTTGGTAGCGCTGGTAGCCGTAGCGCACGGCCAGGTCTCCGAGGCCGCCGCCGCCGATCAGGCCGCTCATGGCGGTGTAAGACACCAGGGTAATCGCGGTGACGGTGGTGGCCGCGAGCAGGCCGGGCAACGCCTCGGGCAGCAGCGCGCGGGTGATGATCTGCCAGGTAGTGGCGCCCATCGCCTGGGTCGCTTCGATGATGCCGCGCTCGACTTCACGCAGGGCGGTTTCCACCAGTCGTGCGAAGAACGGCGTGGCGCCTACCACCAATGGCGGGATGGCGCCGGCCACGCCCAGCGAGGTGCCGACCAGCAGCTCGGTGAAGGGAATCATCAGGATCAGCAGGATGACGAAAGGCACCGAGCGCAGGATGTTCACCACCAGCGACAGCGCGCCATACAGGGCTTTCTGCTCGAACAGTTGGCGCGGGCCGGTGAGGAACAGCAGCACGCCAAGTGGCAGGCCGAGCAGCACGGTGAACAGCATCGAGCCGAGCAGCATGTTCAGGGTGTCGAGGCTGGCCTGCCAGATTTCCGGCCAGAACACGTTGGGCAGCAGTTGTTCGAGCATCAGCGCAGTACCTCCAGATGCACGTCGGCGGCTGCGAAGCGCGCCAGCGCGGCGTCGATGTCGCCACCGGTCAGGGCCAGGGTGAGCTGGCCATAGGGGGTGTCCTTGATGCGGTCGATGCGCCCGGCGAGGATGCTGTAGTCCACCCCGGTCTCACGGGCTACGGTGCCCAGCAGCGGGGCGTAGGTGGCCTCGCCCTGGAAGGTCAGGCGCAGGATACGGCCTTCGACATGGGCGAAGTCATCGCGCTGCTCGGCTTCGTCGACGTGCTCGGACTCCTGCACGAAACGCTTCGTGGTCGGGTGCTGCGGGTGCAGGAACACCTCGGCCACCGGGCCTTCCTCGACGATGACGCCGGCGTCCATCACCGCCACCCGGTCGCAGACGCGGCGGATCACGTCCATCTCGTGGGTGATCAGCACGATGGTCAGGCCCAGTTCGCGGTTGATCTCGGCCAGCAGCTGCAGCACGGCGGTGGTGGTCTGCGGGTCGAGGGCGCTGGTGGCCTCATCGCACAGCAGGATCTTCGGTCGCGTGCTCAGCGCACGGGCGATGCCGACACGCTGTTTCTGTCCGCCTGAGAGCTGCGCGGGGTATTTGTTGGCGTGATCCTGCAGGCCGACGCGGGCCAGCAGCTCGGCGACGCGGGCGTCGATTTCGGCACGGCTCAGTTCGCCGGCCAGACGCAGCGGCATGGCGATGTTGTCGGCCACGGTCTTCGACGACAGCAGGTTGAAGTGCTGGAAGATCATCCCGACCTGCTGGCGGAAGCGGCGCAGGCCATTGGCATCGAGGGCGGTGACGTCGACACCGTCGATCTCGATGCGCCCGCCGGAGGGTTCTTCCAGGCGGTTGATCAGGCGCAGCAGGGTGCTCTTGCCGGCGCCGGAGTGGCCGATGATGCCGAACACCTGGCCGCTGCCGACCTGCAGCGTGGTGGGCTGCAGCGCCGGAATCTCGCGACCGGCGACGCGGTAGGCTTTGTGGACGGATTGAAACTGGATCACGCGAACGACCTTTTGGGTATGTTCAAGGGCGGGCCCCCAGGTGGAAGGGGCCGGCCTTCGGGCGCCGGGTGAGGCGCAAAAGGGCGCTAGTTTACCCGGCGGTGTTTAGGTCTAGAAAATCTTTGTTGGCCTATGGTTATTACAAAATGGCATTACCGATAAGCGACAGACATCAGTTGCGCTTTGGGCTCAACAGCAGGCGTGGCACCTGTTGCGGAGCGATCTTCTGGCTCAACTGCGGACGAAAGCTCGGGTCGAGTTTCTTGATCCGCGCCGACAGCAGCGCCGCAACCCAGGGATAATCCTTGGCCTCGCGTACTTCGATGCGCACGGCGCAGCGAAAGGTCACGACATCCGCCGCCACGCTGTCGAGCAGGCGGCGCAGGTTTTCGTTGTCCTGGTTGTCCAGCATAGGCATGGCCACGCTGCTGGTGGCGGCGTTCGGATCGATCAGGCGCGCTGTGGGCTCGCTCTCGACCACTGGCGCTGGCTGGCTTGCGGCTACCGGAGCGGTTGCTGCCTTGGCCGCTGCCTGGCGCTCGCTGGCCAGACGCTGCTGACGAAGTTGCTCCTGGCGCTCGGCATCGAGCTTGGCGGCTGCATCGCGTGCCTGTTGCTCGGCAGCCGCCTGGCGTGCCGTACGGGCGCTGTTGATGGCCTGGTTGAGATCGTGACTCAGGGCCGGCGCCTGCGGCATCAGGCTGCGGGCCTGGCCCAATGCCTGCGCGGCGCGATCCAGATCGCCCTGCTGCAGCGCTTCGCGGCCTTGCTCCATATAGGCCTCGGCCAGCTGGCGCTGGTACTGCTCCAGACGCGTGTCGCGGCTGGCGCGCTGCTGCAGTGTGCTGAGCTGGCTGCGTGCGTCGTCGAGGCGCTCTTCGGCCAGGCTCAGGTCGAGCTGACGGAAGGCGACGACCAGATCGTCGACCGGCGGGAGGCTGTGCTGCTGGCTGCTCTGGCAACCGGCCAGAAGTAGAACCAAAAAAAGCGGAAGACCACGAAAAGCGAACGACTTCATAACTACGCGTCTCGAATTGTGCAAAAAACGCGCAATCATACAGGTTTACGGCCTTGATTTCACGCTGTTCGGGGCCCCTTGCCCATTCACGGGAAAGGGCTGGGGAGAGGTTAGAAAGATGAGCCGTAGCCCGGATGCAATCCGGGAACAACGTGGCGCAGCTGTCCCGGATTGCATCCGGGCTACGTGCGATGCGCCGTCAACCGCTGCGCTTGGGTAGGGCGAAACTGGCGAGGAACAACGCAGCGGCACTGACCACGATGGATGGCCCGGCCGGCGTGTCCTGATACCAGGACAGCGTCAGGCCGCAGCACACCGCCAGCAGCCCGAGCAGGCTGGCGCCCACGGCCATCTGCTCCGGCGTGCGCGCGTGGCGCTGGGCAGCGGCGGCGGGGATGATCAGCAACGAGGTGATCAGCAGTACGCCGACGATCTTCATCGCCACGGCGATCACCACGGCAATCAGCAGCATCAGGGCCAGGCGAATCGCCGCCACCGGTAGGCCTTCGACCCGTGCCAGTTCCTCGTGCACGGTGATCGCCAGCAGCGGTCGCCACAACCAAACCAGCAGCGCCAGCACCAGCGCGCTGCCGCCGATGATCCAGGCCAGGTCGGTGGGGCTGACGGCGAGCAGGTCGCCGAACAGGTAGCTCATCAGGTCGATGCGCACGTCATGCATGAAACTCAGCGCCACCAGACCCAGCGACAGGGTGCTGTGGGCGAGGATGCCCAGCAGGGTGTCGGAGGCCAGCGGCTGGCGCTGTTGCAGGGTCACCAGCAGCACGGCGAGCAGCACGCAGCCGACGGTCACCGTCAGGGTCGGGCTGACGTCCAGCATCAGCCCCAATGCCACGCCAAGCAGGGCAGCGTGGGACAGGGTGTCGCCAAAATAGGCCATACGCCGCCACACCACGAAGGAGCCGAGCGGGCCGGCCACCAGGGCCAGGGTAAGGCCGGCGAGCAGAGCGTTGAGGAGGAAATCGGGCATCAGTGTTTGCAACCAGGGCCATGAACGTGAGCCGGCCCGTGGATGGTCAGGCCGGGCTGAACCACGCCGCCATGCAGGTCGTGCGCGTGGTCATGATGGTGGTGGTAGACGGCGAGGCTCTTGGCGTCCTGACCGAACAGTTCGATGAACGCCGGGTCGCCACTGACCTGCTCCGGGTGCCCCGAGCAGCACACATGGCGGTTGAGGCAGACCACCTGATCGGTGGCGCTCATCACCAGGTGCAGGTCGTGCGAGACCATCAGTACGCCGCAGCCATGGCGCTCGCGCAGTCGCGAGATCAGCCGATACAGCTCGGCCTGACCGGCGACGTCAACGCCCTGCACCGGCTCGTCGAGCACCAGCAGTTGTGGCTCGCGCAGCAGCGCGCGGGCCAGCAGTACGCGCTGCATCTCGCCACCGGAAATGCTCTGCAGCGGGCTGTCGATCACCTGTTCCGCACCGACCTCGGCCAGTGCTGCCAGGACGCGTTTGCGATCCACCCCCGGTACCAGGCGCAGGAAACGCAGCACCGACAGCGGCAAGGTGGCGTCGACGTGGAGTTTTTGCGGCATGTAGCCGATGCGCAGGCGTGGCGCCCGGTGCACGTTGCCACGCTCAGGCTGGAGCAGGCCAAGCACCACGCGCACCAGGGTGGTCTTGCCCGCACCATTGGGCCCGATCAGGGTGACGATCTCGCCGGGTTGTACGCTCAGCTGCACATCGTCCAGCACAGGCTGGCCGTTGAAGCTGACAGCGACCCCGTCGAGACGGATCAGCGCGTTGCTCATGCCGTGCCCTTGCAGCCTGCGCACAGGCCAACCACTTCCACGGTCTGGCTTTCGACGACGAAACCGACGCCTGCCGCCCCGTCGACGATGGCCTGGCTGATCGCCGGTTGCTCCAGCTCGGTAGCCGCATGGCACGCGCGGCAGATCAGAAACTGGCCCTGATGCGCGTGCTCCGGGTGGCTGCAGCCGACGAAGGCGTTGAGGGAGGCGATGCGGTGCACCAGGCCGTTTTCCAGCAGGAAATCCAGCGCGCGGTAAACCGTGGGTGGTGCGGCGCGGCGACCGTCTTCGTCGCTCAATACGCCGAGAATGTCGTAGGCGCCGAGCGGCTTGTGGCTGGCCCAGACCAGCTCCAGCACGCGTTTGCGCAGGGCGGTCAGGCGTAGGCCTTGGCGCGCGCAGATGGCTTCGGCCTCGGCCAGTGCATGGCTGACGCAACGGGAGTGGTCATGAGGGCGTGCAGCCAGGGGTGTGTCGGTCATGGGCAAGGACGGCGCTGGTGAGAGACGTTATTATATTACCCGTTCAATTCCATCCGAGTATGCCCCGTGTTGCGTCTTTTCTGTCTCTTTACCCTGTTTTTCGTCGCCAGCGCCCAGGCCGAGGTGCGTGTGCTGACCAGTATCAAACCGCTGCAACTGATCGCCGCGGCAGTGCAGGACGGCATCGGCGAACCCGAGGTGCTGCTGCCGCCCGGTGCCTCGCCGCACCACTATGCGTTGCGCCCATCCGATGTACGGAGAGTGCGTGATGCCGACCTGCTGTACTGGATCGGTCCGGACATGGAGGGTTTTCTACCGCGTGTACTGAGCAGCCGCGACAAGCCCCAGGTGGCGGTGCAGGATCTGCCCGGCATGACCCTGCGCCATTTCGGCGATAGCCACGACGAACACGATCATGACCAAGACGAGCATGATCATGGTCACGGACATGCCAGCGATGAGCTTGGTCATGACCATGATCACCGTCCGGGCAGCCTGGATGCCCACCTGTGGTTGGCCGCCGACAACGCCAAGGTGATCGCCGCCCGCATGGCCGCCGACCTGGCCAAGCTGGATGCCGCCAACGCCGTGCGTTACGCCGCCAATCTCAAAGCCTTCGAAGCGCGCCTGGATGCGCTCGATGGCCGCATTCGCCCGCAACTGGCCGCCTTGCAGGGCAAGCCGTATTTCGTCTTCCACGAGGCCTTCGACTATTTCGAGGCCGCCTACGGCCTCAAGCACGCAGGCGTGTTCAGCGTGCTGACCGAAGTACAGCCCGGTGCGCGCCATGTCGCTGCCATGCGCAAGACGCTGCAACAGACGGGCCCGAGCTGCGTGTTCAGCGAGCCGCCGCTGCGCCCGCGCCTGGCCGAAACCCTCACAGCCGGCTTGCCGGTGAAACTGGCGGAACTCGATGCCCTCGGCGGCGCCCTGCCAGTCAGTGCCAACGGCTATGAACAACTGCTGGAAAACCTGGCCGGTGGCCTGAGCGAGTGCCTGAATAGCCTGTAAGACCTTTGATGTCGTGAACGTTTTTCACGTAGCCCGGATGCAATCCGGGAGCGATGGCAACGGCCCCGGATTGCATCCGGGCTACAACTAATCGAACGTCCTGCCCCGTGGCAGGGGCTTCAGCCGCGACGAGTCGAGCTACGAGCTGTAACCGTCCTCACATTGCCGCTGACCGGCGCAAACCACTAGGCTTGCGCTTTTGCCGCGAGCGCCCGCCATGTCGCCCACCGCCTCTCGCCCGTCCAACTCCACGCTGGTGCTACTGGCCTCGCTGTACTGTGCGCAGGGCCTGCCTTCCGGGCTGATCGCCCACTCGCTGCCGGTGCTGCTGCGCCAGCATGGCGTCGACCTGGCGCTGATCGGTTTGCTCAAGCTGCTGGCGCTGCCCTGGCTACTTAAAGTCTTGTGGGCGCCCTGGATCGACCGTCTGGCCTCGCCCCGCCTGGGCCATCACCGTGGCTGGATCCTGCCGCTGCAAAGTGGCGTGATTGTCTGTGTCGCGGCACTGGCGCTGCTCGCCCCGCAGACGCTGTTCGGCTCCGGCCTGTGGTTGTTGCTCGGCTTGCTGCTACTGATCAACCTGCTGGCATCGACCCAGGACATCGCCACCGATGGCCTCACCGTGCGTCTGTTGCCCGAGCGCTGGCGCGGTCTCGGCAACAGCCTGCAGGTCGGTGGCTACAAGGTCGGCATGATCGTCAGCGGCAGTGGCCTGCTGCTGGTGATCGACCCGCTGGGTTGGAACCTGGCGCTTGGCCTGCTGGCTGGATTGATCCTGCTGATGACGGTGCCGATCTGGCTGTTTCCCGAGCGCCGCGTCCTGCTCTTCCAGCCCGCCCTGGCCGAAACCGCCCTTGGCCCACGTTTGTTGCTGAACCACTATCGCGGCCTGCTGGCGCAGCCCGGCATGCTGCTGTGGCTGGCGGTGGTGCTGACCTTCAAGCTCGGTGATTCGCTCGGCTCGCCGATGATCAAACCGATGCTGGTGGATCAGGGCTGGAGCAGCGCAGCGCTCGGCCAACTGACACTGATCAGCAGCCTGGCCGGCATCGGCGGTGCCTTGCTCGGCGGCTTGCTCTACGCCCGCATCGGTGTGATGCGCGCTCTGATCCTGTTCGGTGCCCTGCAAGCCATCGGCATCGCCGCCCTGGCCCTGTTGGTCGGCCATGGCGCCAATGTCGGCCTGGTCTACGCCGTGACCCTGTTCGAACAGGTGGCCGACGGCATGTCCACTGTCGCCTTGTTCGCCGCCATGATGCGCATGTGCCGCCCCGAACATGAGGGTGCTGACTTCACCCTGCAGGCCTCGGCGCAGTTGCTGCTGTCCGGCTTCGTCGGGGCCAGCAGGTTGATCAGTAGCAGCAAGCCGAGCAACAACCACAGGCCGGAGCCGAACAGCGTCTGCGGGGCGAGC
>NZ_JACFYZ010000001.1 GCF_015712065.1 Ectopseudomonas chengduensis | reverse complement strand
GTAGGGCGTACTCGCGAAGCAGTACGCCGTTAGGACTTTTGCCGCACCGAAGACGGCGGACTGTTCGCTGACGCTCCTGAGTCCGCCCTACGCCCGCCCGCGGCCGGCGTCCCGGCTCGCCCGAATCAGGTGCGGAACTGTCGCACCATCCCCTGCAGCGCTGTAGGGCGTACTCGCGAAGCAGTACGCCGTTAGGACTTTTGCCGCACCGAAGACGGCGGACTGTTCGCTGACGCTCCTGAGTCCGCCCTACACCCAGCTGCGGTCGGTGTCCCGGCTCGCCCGAGTCAGGTGCGGAACTGGCGCACCAACTCCTGCAGCTCGATGCCCAAACGCGCCAACTCGGCGCTGGAGGCCGCAGTCTGTTCCGTGGCGGTAGCGCTCTGCTCACCGATATCGCGCACACGGGTGACGCTCTCGTTGATCGCCTCGGCCACAGCGCTCTGCTCCTCGGCAGCGGCGGCGATCTGCTGGTTCATCTGCTCGATGGTACTCACCGCCTGGGTGATGCGCCCCAGCGCAGCGCCAGCCTCGCCCGCCAGTTCGACGGTGCGGCGGGTCAGGTCACGGCTGCTGTCCATCTGCTGCACGGCACCCTTGGCCATGCGCTGCAAGCCGGCGATCAGGCTCTCGATCTCTTCGGTGCTGTCCTGAGCACGCTTGGCCAGCGCGCGTACTTCATCGGCGACCACGGCGAAACCACGGCCCTGCTCACCTGCACGCGCCGCCTCGATGGCAGCGTTGAGCGCCAGCAGGTTGGTCTGCTCGGCGACGTTGCGAATCACTTCCAGCACACTGCCGATACGCGCGCTTTCCTGATTCAGGTCGGCGATGGCCTTGGCGGACTGCTCCACTTCGCTGGCCAGACTGTCGATCTGATCCACAGCCTGCTGCACCACGCGATTGCCCTGCTGTGCTTCCAGATCCGCATCGCGCGCCGCCAGCGAGGCCTGCTCGGCATTCTGTGCCACTTCCTGCACGGTCGCAGCCATCTGGTGCATGGCGGTAGCGGTCTGCTCGGTTTCCAGCTTCTGCGTCTGCACACCGGCGCTGGTCTGCGCGGTGATCGCCGACAATTGCTCGGCAGCCGCCGCGATCTGCCCGACACCCCCGCCAATGCGTCCGACCAGGGTGCGCAAGCTGAGGGTCATGTCCTGCATGGCGGCCAGCAACTGGCCCACTTCGTCGCGGCGATCCTGCGGGATGTTCTGGCTGAGATCGCCTGCGGCGATGCGTTGGGCGAATGCCACGGTCTGGCGCAGCGGTGCGACGATCAAGCGGGTGATCAGCAACGCTGCGCACAGGCCCAGCACCACTGCGGCAGCACCCATGATGCCGAGCATCACCAGCGAGCGCTGGCTGTCGTCGAGCATGCTCTGCTCGGCGGCCGCCTGGGCCGCTTCGGCCAGGTCCACCACCGAGCGCGCACGTTCGATCATGGCGTTCTCAGTGGCCAGATTCTGCTCGCGCAGTTGCTGGTAATAGAGGAAGGAACGCTGGTAGAAGGTCAGCGCCTGCAGCGCGGTGTCAATGGCGCCTTTCTGGTCGTCGTTGAGCCATACCATCAGGCTGCGAGCCACGGTTTGCAGGTCTTCGCTGACGTATTCCCATTCCTCCAGCGCCTCAGCCGAACCATCGATGATGTACAGGCTTTCATGGCCACGCAGATCGAGCATGCGTTTGCTCAGACCGGATGCGGTTTCCGCCAGGGTCAGCGGATCACTGCCGCGCAGGCGGTCGCCCTGCAGACGCAGTTCACGTACTGCGTCGTACATGTCCAGCTCGATCACCTCGAACTGGTCGCGCGCTTCGGCAGCGGCGCTGCGCATGTCCTGCCGTGCTTCGCGCGCCTTGTCCTGCTGCTCGACATAGTTATCGAACTGCTTGAGGTACTCGGCCACGGCCTGCTGCATGGTCTGATTGCGCGAGGTGGCGCCAGAACTGTCCTGGGCGAGCTTTTCCAGCAGTGTCTGCACCTTGAGCAAACTGGCCCGCACGAGCTCGGCACTCTGCGGGGTCTGCTCGATGGCAAAGCTGCGCTCCAGGCGACGCGCCTGAAGAATCTCCTGGTTGACCTGTGCCAACTGGCCGACCTGGGCATGTCCTTGCAGCACCGCCTGTACAGCGAGAAAGCCGCTGCCGGTCATGGCTGCAGTGAGCAGCAATACCAGACCGAAGCCGATGAATAACTTCTTGCCGACGGCAAGGTTGGCGAATAGGCGTGCGGCAGGTTCAAACATAGGGGACAACTCCAGGTTCTTCTTATAGAGCCACGTCTCGTGAACGCGGCCTGGTCGGAAGGCAACGCAACTGCTATGCCAAATCGAACCCCATATATCGGCAGCAAAGGCGCCCAGCTTGAGTACTGGCAATTCGCCAAGTGGTTTTCTTAAGCATAGCCCCTGAAAAGCAGACATCTGGCCATGCTCGGCAACTATCCGCTTATTGGCGCCGATTTACTGGCGATTTTTCGCCGACAAAAAAGGCGCAGCCCCTCACGGAGCTGCGCCTCGACCTGTCATCAACGACTCAGCGACCAGTCAGTACCGGCATCACTCGTGGCCGCAGCAATTCGCCGGCCACAGCCAGCAGACCGATGGCGCCGGCAATCCAGTACCACTGCAGCACCGGGTCGAACATCAGCCAGCCCAGTGCATGCAGGAACACCACCATGATCAGCACCGGGCTGACGTAGCGCACCATGAACAACCAGAGCGCGTAGCCCGCAGGAGGCAGGCCCAGCTCGTCACGCATGATTTCGCCGCGCAGCGCATAACCTGCCAGCAGCACCATGAAAATACCGCCCAGCGGCATCATCCAGCGCGAAGTGAGGTAGTCCAGCCAGTCGAAGAAGTTCTTGCCCAGCGGCGTCCAGCCCGCCAGCAGGTTGAACGACAGCATGGCCAGCAGGCTGATCACCAGCAGTACCGCGCCGGCCCCGATGGCAGCGCGCAGGCGGCTGATACCGTACTTTTCGTTCAGGTAGGCCACGCTGGCCTCGATCATCGAGATCGCCGAGGTCAGCGCGGCGATCGATACCATGGCGAAGAACAAGACGCCGAACGCGGTGCCGAATGGCATCTGCTGGAAGGCCAGCGGCAGGCTCATGAAGATCAGCCCCGGCCCGGCGCTGGGGCTCATGCCGTTGGCGAAGATAATCGGGAAGATCGCCAGACCGGCCAGCAGCGCCACGCAGGTATCGCAGAGTGCGACGATGAAGGTGGTCCGCGCGATGGATTGACCGTCCGGGATGTAGGAGCCGTAGGTGAGAATGGCGCCCGAGGCCAGGCTGAGGGTGAAGAAGGCATGGCCCAATGCGGCCAACAGCGCCTCGCCGGTGATTTTCGAGGCATCGAAGTGGAACAGGAAGCCGAAGCCTGCGCTGAAACTGCCGCTGGTGAAGGCGTAGCCGACCAGCGCGATGAGCATCAGGGCCAGGCCCGGCATCATCCAGCGCACGGCATTCTCGATGCCTTTCTGCACGCCCTTGGCGACGATCCACAGGGTCAGCAGCGCCACCAGCACGCTCCAGCCGCCGAGCTGCCAGGGGTTGGCGTTGTGCGCCTCGAACACCCCGCCAAGCGCCTCGACGCTGGTGGCGGCCAGGGAGCCGTCGAGCATCTTCCACGTATAGGCGAAGGCCCAGCCGGCGACGACCACGTAGAAGCACAGGATCATGAAACCGGCGAGCATGGCCATGCCGCCAACCGCCTTCCACAGCGGGTTGCCGCCGTTCTCGCGTACCACGCGGCCGATGGCGTCGATGGGGCTGCCGCGACCACGGCGGCCGATGGCGATCTCGGTCATCATCACCGGTATGCCGATGGCCAGGATGCACGCCAGGTACATCAGCACGAAGGCGCCGCCGCCATATTCGCCGGTGATGTAGGGGAATTTCCAGATATTGCCCAGGCCGACGGCCGAGCCGGTTGCTGCGAGGATGAAGCCCCAGCGCGAGAGCCAGAGGTTCTTCGGTTTTTCACGGGTCATGCGTCACCTGTTTGTTTTTATCTGTGACGGAATCGGACCCGCCGCGCTTGTGGCGCAGCGGAATGCAAGGCTTGGGTTGAAGCCGAAGGTGTCACTGGGCGTCGGCTTGTGCCTCCGGTGCGGCCAGTTGGAAGGCCTCCAGGGGTTCACAGCGCGCTGCCATGGCGACAATGCGTGGGTACGCGGCAAGGTCACAGTTAAAACGCCGCGCATTATACAGCTGCGGAATCAGGCAGGCTTCCAGATATCCAGGCCGCTCGCCGAGCGACAGGCGCCCGTCGAACGCGGCCAGGCCCTCCTCCACGGCGGCCAGACCGAGCGCGACCCAGTGCCGGTACCAGGCGTTTTTCGCCTCATCGGCGACGCCCAGTTCGCTGGACAGGTACTGCAGCACGCGCAGGTTGTTCAGCGGATGCACGTCGCAGGCGATATGCAGCGCCAGCGCCCGCACCTGGGCACGCTCGGCCGGATCGGCTGGCAACAGCGCCGGCACCGGGAAGATTTCTTCGAGGTATTCGATGATCGCCAGCGACTGGGCGATGCGCACGCCGCCGTTCTCCTCGTCCACCAGCAGCGGCAGCAACTGCTGCGGGTTCAGCGCGCGGTAGTCGGCGCCGTGCTGCTGGCCGCCGTCCTTGACCAGGTGCACTGGCACCTGCTGGTAAGCCAGGCCCTTGAGGTTCAGGGCGATACGCACGCGGTAGGCGGCGCTGGAGCGCCAGTAGCCGTAGAGTTTCAGCATTGCGGATTCCTTTCGAAACGCGACCTGCGTAGGAGCGGCTTCAGCCGCGATGCTTTTAGCGACTTCAGACAAATCGCGGCTAAAGCCGCTCCTACGAATCAGCGGGCGTCGTAGTGCTCTACCACCTGATCGATGGCGCCGAAGATGCTCTGCCCGGCAACGTCGAACATCTCGATGCGCACCCGGTCGCCGAACTTGAGGAACGGCGTCTTCGCCTCGCCCTGCTCGACGATCTCCAGCATGCGCTTTTCCGCCAGGCAGGAAGAACCGGCACTGCGGTCGTAGTTGGACACGGTGCCCGAACCGATGATGGTGCCGGCGCCCAGCGGTCGGGTCTTGGCCGCGTGTGCCACCAGGGTTGGGAAGTTGAAGGTCATGTCGACGCCGGCGTTCGGCTGACCGAACAGCGCGCCGTTGATATGCGAGACCAGCGGCCGATGCACCTTGCCGTCCTTCCAGCTCTCGCCCAGCTCGTCCGGGGTGATGGCCACCGGCGAGAAGCTCGATGACGGCTTGCTCTGGTAGAAACCAAAGCCCTTGGCCAACTCGCCAGGGATCAGATTGCGCAGCGAGACGTCGTTGACCAGCATCAGCAGGCGGATATGGCCTGCCGCTTCGGCCGGCGTGGCGCCCATCGGCACGTCGTCGGTGATCACTGCCAGCTCGGCCTCCAGGTCGATGCCCCAGGCTTCGTCGGCCAGGCGGATCGGGCTGTGCGGCGGGATAAAGGCATCTGCGCCGCCCTGGTACATCAGCGGGTCGTGCCAGAACGACTCCGGCATCTCCGCGCCACGGGCCTTGCGCACCAGTTCGACGTGATTGACGTAGGCGCTGCCGTCGGCCCAGTGGTAGGCGCGCGGCAGCGGGCTATGGCAGGCGGCCTGATCGAAGGCGAAGGCGCCCTCTTCCAAGCCGTCGTTGAGACGCTGATAGACCGCTTCGAGCTTGGGCCGGGCCACGGCCCAGTCGTCCAGCGCGGCCTGCAGGGTGAAAGCGATCTGCGGCGCGAGCACGGCGCGGGTGAGATCGCGGGAAACGACGATCAGCACACCATCGCGGCCTTGATTGAGTGATGCGAGTTTCATGGTTCCTACCTATTCGTCTGTTCGCGTATGGGCTGTCCTCCCCTCTCCCACTTGTGGGGCGGAAGCGGAGAAAGCGAAGCACTGCTTCGCCCGCTGTAGCGCCCTGAGCTCTGCGAAGGGCTGGGGCGCGAAGCGGGGGCCGGGGGAGAGGGTGTGTTGCCAGCCCCCTCTCCCTAACCCTCTCCTCAAGGGGAGAGGGGACGATTGGTGCCCGCCCTTAACCTTGTGTACCCGGCGCGCGCCAGGAGTTGACGTACTCGGCCACGTCCACCGCGCCGGCGGCATCGGCCACTTCCAGGGCGCGGCGGGTGTCGATCATCACCGCCACCTCGTCGATGAAGGTGGCCGGATCCTCCTGGCTCTTCTTCAGCGCCTTGGGGTGTGGCCCATGGGGGAAGCCGCACGGGTGCAGGGTGACCATGCCCTGCTCGATGTTGTCGCGGCTGAAGAAGTTGCCACGGTGATAGAACAGCACTTCGTCGTAGTCGTCGTTGTTGTGGAAGAACGGCACCTTGAGCGCACCGGGATCGGATTCCACCGGCCGTGGGGTGAAGGTGCAGATCACGAAGCCATTGGCGACGAAGGTGGTGTGCACCGACGGCGGCAGGTGGTAGCGATGGCTGACCAACGGGCGAATGTCGCGCCAGTTCAGGCGCACCACGGTGTTGTCGCCATGCCAGCCGACCACATCCAGCGGGTTGTAGGGGTAGGTCACGGTGCTGATCTGGCCGCGCCGCTTGATGCGGATCTGCCAGGTGTTCTCGTCCTGCTGCGCCTTGAAGGCGTCGTCGATATGCGGGTGTTCCAGCACCGCCAGATCGAAGATCGCCTGCGGGCCGAGCAGGCCCTTGTCCGGCAACTGATAAGCGCCGTCGGTGTTCTCGATCAGCAGGAAGTAGCTCGGTGTGCTGGCCTCGATGCGCCAGGCGGTGCCGCGGGGGATCAGCAGGTAATCGCCGTCGCGGTACTGCAGATGGCCGAAGTCGCAGTAGAAATGCCCACTGCCTTCATGCACGAACAGCAGCTCGTCGCCATCGGCGTTGCGCACCAGATGGCGCATGGCGCCGTGGGTGCGCCACACGCGCAGCTTGACGTCGGCGTTGTGCAGGGTCAGCGGCGCCGCCAGCGGGCAGTCGCGCTCGCTGGGAATGTCGTTGAAGTTGAACGCGTGCGGACGCAGCGGGCCTTCCCAGTCGATCCAGCCGGTGGGCGGATGCTTGTGGTGCAGGTGCGCGGTGGGGCCGAAGAAGCCCTCACGGCCCATCTCGCGCTCGTATGTGCCCTGCGGCAGGTCGCAATGCGCCTGGCGCGAGCATTCGCCTTCACGCAGGGGAAAGCGAATCCATTGGCGGCTCATGGCATCACTCCTCGGAGATCACACCGCGACGCAGCTGGTCTTCCTCGATGGACTCGAACAAGGCCTTGAAGTTGCCCTCGCCGAAGCCCTGATTGCCCTTGCGCTGGATGATCTCGAAGAAGATCGGGCCGATCACCGTGTTGGTGAAGATCTGCAGCAGGATGCCGTCATCGCCCGGCGCTCCGTCGATCAGAATGTTCAGTTCACGCAGTACGTCAGTCGGCTCGCCATGGCCGGCGACGCGGGTATCGACCTTCTCGTAGTAGGTATCCGGGGTGGTCATGAAGTCGACGCCATTGGCGCGCAGTTGGCGCACGGTGGCGTAGATGTCGTCGGTGCTCAGGGCGATGTGCTGGATGCCTTCGCCGTGGTACTCGCGGATGAATTCCTCGATCTGCGACTTGTCATCGGCCGACTCGTTGATCGGGATGCGGATCTTGCCGCACGGCGCGGTCATGGCGCGGGAGAACAGGCCGGTGAGCTTGCCTTCGATGTCGAAGTAGCGGATCTCGCGAAAATTGGCGATACGCTCGTAGAAGCCGGACCACACGTCCATCTGCCCGCGACGCACGTTGTGGGTCAGGTGGTCGATGCACTGCAGGCCGACGGCGTTGTCATTCGGGCTGCGGCCTTCGATGTACTCGAAGTCGACGTCGTAGATGCTCTTGTCGCCATAGCGGTCAACCAGATACAGCAGGGAACCACCGATGCCCTCGACGCAGGGAATGTTCAGCTCGCCGAAGTTGGCGTGGCTGCCCACCAGCTTGGCGCCCTGCTGCTCGACGTAAGCAGCGGCCTGGGCCGCGTTCTTGACCCGGAAGGCCATGGCGCAGGCGCTGGGGCCATGCTTCTCGCCGAAGGCGCGCACGTGGCCGGTGGGGCTGCCGTTGAGCACGATGTTGATGTCGTTCTGCTGGAACAGCCACACCTCTTTCGAGCGGTGCTTGGCGGTCTCGGTGAAACCCATGGCGGTGAACAACTGGCGCAGTTGCTCGATGCCTTCGGCATTCGGTGCGGTAAATTCGACGAACTCGAAACCGTCGGTTCCGATGGGGTTGTGCTGCTCGATCTTGGCCACGGCGGTCATTTCGCCTCCTGATTGTCATTGTTATGGCAGCCGCACGAATGCGTTGCGGACAACCTCATGACAACCGAGTGCAGACCCGCTCTCAAGATGCTTTGCGACACGTCGACGCGGTGGCCGAGTGCGGCAGCGGCAAATTTTCCTTACACCCTCCAGGCAAGGCACGCAAAACCCTGACAGCCGTAAAAAAATCCTTACAAAGCGGTCAGCCGGCTTGCCGCTATCACTCAGCTCGGGCGCGAGAATGTGTAGGCGCGCTCCACCTTGGCCACGCGAGTGGTGAAAGCGGCATACCAGTCGGTGCGCCCCTGCTCGCGAACGGCGCTGTGCTCGGCATGCTCACGCCAGACGCGAATGGCCTCCTCGCTCTGCCAATAGGACAGAGTGATGCCCAGGCCATCACTGCGTGCCGACTCCACGCCGAGAAAGCCGGGCTGCTGCGCGGCCAGTTCCAGCATGCGTTGCGCGGCTTCGGCGTAGCCGGCGTCCACCTCGGTGCGCAGCGAGGTGAACATCACCACGTAGTAAGGGGGCTCGGGAGTGGTGGCGATCACGCGACCGCCTCCTGTTGCGCTTCATGCACCGACTGCACTGCGCAGGCGCCGACCAGGCCGGCAACTACTGGCGGCAGACGCCCCTCCAGCGCCGCACGCTCGGGCTGGAACAGAGTAGCGATGAAGAACGGATGATCTTCCAGTTCGATGGCACGTACCGCGCCCGCCTGGTCGTGCCCGGAGGCCTTCAGCGCCTGGGCCATCAGCGGCTCGACGAAGGCATCAGCGAGGCCGTAGCGGCACAGGTACTGCTCGCTGATCTCACGTACACCGTAGAGCTCGGCAATGCGCGAGCCGGAGACCAGGTGCACGTGCTCGCTGACGTCCAGCAAGGCACAGCTCAGGGGCGTGATCAGAAGGTTCTGCGCTTGCGGCGACAGCTCGGCGTGTTCGGCATCCGTCCAGCCCAGGCGGTTGCGCGCGTACTCCAGCAGCGCGTGCTGGAAGCCGCCACAGGTGCCCAGGAACGGCACGCCCTGCTCGCGCGCGAAACGAATGGCGCGCAACGCACCTTCGGTGGCGGCATAGGGGCTGCCCGGCACGCACCAGATGCCGTCGTAAGCCATCAGGGTGGCGTCATCGACGAGACTGTCAGTGGCCAGCCAGTCATGCTCGACCACCACACCCAGTGCCTCGCTGGCCAGGCGCAGCGCCTCGGGAATGGCCCGGTGCGCGGCAATCGCCGCATTGTAGTCACCCACCAGAGCGACCTTGACTCGACACTTGCTGTACATACGCCTATCCCCCTCTTGCATGGCGGTCTCCCTGCCACTATAAGATGGCGCTCGCGCAATAATAATTGGCGAATAGACAAGCAGAGATTGCAGCCGTGCAATATCAAATCGACCATATCGACCTCTCCCTGGTGCTCGCCCTGGTGCGTGGCCGCTCCCTGGCGCGCGCGGCAGAACTTATGCAGGTCGACGTGTCCACGGTGTTTCGCGCCGTGCGCCGCCTGGAGGCCGCCCTGGGGGTGGCGCTGTTCGAGAAGAGTCGACGCGGCTACGAACCCAGCGAAACCGCCCGCGCCCTGGCCGAGCAGGCCGAGCGCGCCGAACAGGCGCTGGATGCTGCACGCGTGGCGCTGGAGCTGGGCAAGCAGGTAGTCAGCGGTACGGTGCGCCTGACCTGCACCGATGCAGTATTGAGCAGCCTGCTGCTACCGGCGATGGCGCGTTTCATGCCCAGTTACCCGGCGCTGGCGCTGGAGCTGGTGACGTCCAACGACTTCGCCAACCTGAGCCGGCGCGATGCCGACCTGGCCCTGCGCCTGACCAACGAGCCGCCGGAGCACCTGGTCGGCCGGCGCCTGGCCAGCGTGTCCTACCTCGTCTGCGCGCGCGATGATGGCCAGGATCGCAGCGACCTGGCACGGCAGAGCTGGATCGCCCCGGACGAGGCGATGCCGGATCACGCCACGGTACTGTGGCGCCTGCGCGAGCTGCCGGGCGTCACCCCCAACTACCGCTGCAGCAGCATGTACGCCGTGGCGCAGCTGGCCCGCGCCGGGCTGGGTGTCGCCGCCCTGCCCGACTTCGTGCTGCGCGCCCACCCCGAACTCAAGGCACTCGGCCCGCCGCTGGCCGGCTGCGACACCGAACTCTGGTTGCTGACCCGCCCGGATTGCCGGGCCTTGCGCTCGGTGCAGACACTGTTCGAGGAATTGAGCGAAGCTCTGATGAGCCATGACTGAGGTAGAGCGTCGCCGCTAAAGCGCCTCCCACAGAGCGGGAGCAGCCGCTCATTGCAGCAGCGAGACCTTGTGGGAGGGGCTTCAGCCGCGACAGGCGTGGATGATGTGTAGCCCGGACGCAATCCGGGGACATGGGTTGCGCAAAAGAGCATCGCGGCTGAAACGGAATGCCGCCCAGCCGCTCCTACCTATCCCGTAGAAGCGGCTTCAGATCCGTAGGGCGGGTGCAACCCGCCACTCATTTATGGCGGGTTGCACCCGCCCTACAACTGTTCGAGGAATTGAGCGAAGCGCTGATGAGCCATGCCTGAGGTGGAGCATCGCCGCTGAAGCGCCTCCCACAGAGCGAGGCAGCCTGTCATTGCAGCAGCGAAACCTCGTGGGAGGGGCTTCAGCCGCGACGAATTTCCCAAGAATCCTGATCGCTGCGGTGCGCACGGCGCACCCTACGACTCAGCCCTGCTGCAAATGCCCGTAGAGCTTGGCGTACAGGCCACCTTCAGCGATCAGTTGCTGGTGGTCGCCATCCTCGGCGACGCTGCCGCCATCGAACACCAGCACGCGGTCAGCCTGTTTCACCGCGCTGAGGCGGTGGGCGATGATCAGTGTGGTGCGACCTTCAAGGAACTGCGCCAGCGCTTCGTGCAGCGCGTACTCGGTGGCGGCATCCAGTGCCGAGGTGGCCTCGTCGAGAATCACCACCTTCGGTTCGGCCAGCACCATGCGCGCGATCGCCAGGCGCTGACGCTGCCCGCCAGAGAGCCGCACTCCGCTGCGCCCGACCACGCTGTCCAGACCCTGCGGCAGTTGCGCGATGGTGTCATGGAGCTGGGCGATGCGCAGTGCCTGCCAACAAGCCTCGTCGCTGCGCTCACGACCCATGGTCAGATTGGCACGCACCGTGTCGTTGAACAGTGCCGGGTGCTGCAACACTACCGCGACGTTGTCGCGCACGCCGTCCAGGCCGATCTCCTCCAGCGCGCTGCCGCCGAAGCGGATACTGCCAGCCTGTGGCGTATAAAGGCCCAGCAGCAGCTGCACCAGCGTGCTCTTGCCACCGCCGGACGCGCCGACGATGGCGACCTTCTCACCCGGGCCGATAGACAGATCGAGACGATCCAGCACTGGCTCCTCGCCATAGCCGAAGGTCAACCCGCGCACCTCGATACCGACCGTGTCGCGCCCCTTGAAAGGATCGACGCGCCCGTCGTACTGCGGCTCGTCCTTGCGTGCCAGCAGCTCGTTGATCCGCGTCAGCGCGCCGCCTGCAGCGTAGAACGCGTACTGCAGGCTGAGCAGCTGCTCCACCGGGCCGATCATGAACCACAGGTAGCTGAACACCGCGAGCATCTGGCCGATGGACAGGTCGGAAAACAGCACGGTGAGCATCGCCGCCGCGCGGAACACGTCGATACCGAACTGGAACAGCAGGCCGCTGGCACGGTTGGAGGCATCGCTCTTCCACTGCGAGGCAACGGCATAGTCGCGCACCTCGCGCGCGCGCCCGCCGAGTCGGCCGAGGAAGTAGCCCTGGCGGTTGCCGGCGCGCACTTCCTGAATGGCTTCCAGGGTCTCGGTCAGCGCCTGGGTGAAACGCGACGTGCTGTCGTTCTCCAGCTTCTTCAGGTGCTTGACCTTCTTGCCCAGCAACACGGTGGCGTAGATCACCAGCGGGTTGAACAGCAGGATCAGCAAGGCCAGTTGCCAGTGCATCCAGATCAGGATGGCCGAGGTGCCGACCAGGGTCAGTACCGCCACCAGAAAACGGCTGAGGGTCTCGCCGACGAACTTGTCCAGGGTATCCAGATCGGTGACCAGGTGGGTGGTCACGGTGCCGCCACCCAAACTCTCGTATTCGCCGAGGGAAATGCGCTTGAGCCGTTCGATCAGGCGCATGCGGATGCGGTAGACGATGTCTTTCGACAGCCTGGCGAACAGCCGCGCCTGCAACACGTTGAAGATCAGCGCCGAGCCGCGCAACAGCAGGGTCAACAGCAGCATCAGGCCGATATAGCCAGCCGCCGTTTCCCAGTCGGCCGGCAGGAAGTTGTCCATCACCTTGAGCGCCGCGTCGCCGTCGTGCAGCAGCACTTCGTCCACCAGTAGCGGCAACAGCAACGGGATCGGCACGCTGCACAAGGTCGCCAGCACGGCGACCAGATTGGCCAGGATCAGCGCTTTCTTGTGATGCAGGGCCAGGCGACGGATTTCTGCCCAGCTCAACCGATCAGGCATTGGCAGCGCGCTCCAGCCAGCGGCCCAGCAGCGGCGCCAGTACCTCGAGCGGTTGATAGCCGTTGGTCAGCAACGCCAGCTGGCCGTCGCGCTCCGCCAGCAAGGTGGGGAAGCCGGCGATGCCCAGATCCTGTACCCAGGTGAAGTCGGCGGCAGTCGCCTCCTGCATGGCCTGACTGTCGAAGGCCTCGGCGAACTCGATGCGCGGGATGCCCGCCTGCTCGGCCAGTTGTACCAGCACGCTGGCCTGGGTGACGTCGGCGCCCTCGGTGTAGAAAGCTTGCTGAACCAGCTTGAGCAGCGTCCAGGCACTGGCGGCATCGAGCAGGCGCGCGGTGACCAGCGCACGGCAGGCTGGCTCGGTGTCGTACACCAGCCCCTCGGGCAGCCCGCGTTCGAAGTCGAACAGCTGCCCGGTACTGGCGTTGACCGCCTGCCAGTAGCCCAGGTAACGCACCCGCGCGGCCGCATCGATCGCCACCTGATCGCGGCGCAGGCCACCCACCACGATCTGCAGCGGCACGCCGGCGGCAGCCGCCTGCTCGGCCAGTGCTTCGACCACCGGGGCGAAACCCCAGCACCAGGAGCACATCGGGTCCATCACGTAGAGCAGGCGGCTAGCCATGGGTCAGGCCTCGTTCAGTTGGCGGGGGTCGCGGCCAATCGGGTGCGGCTGGTTGCGCTGGCGCGCCAGTTCGATCTGCTTCTGTCGCTCGCGGGCGCTTTCACGGGTTTTCTCCGGCAGCGAATCCCAGCAATGTGGACAGCTGACGCCGGGGCTGTAGAACTCGGACTGGCGGTCTTCCACGGAGATCGGCGTGCGGCAGGCGTGACACTGATCGTAGTCGCCCTCGGAGAGGTCATGACGCACGGTCACACGATTATCGAAGACGAAGCAGTCGCCCTGCCACTTGGTCTGTTCCTGCGGTACTTCCTCGAGGTATTTGAGGATGCCGCCCTTGAGGTGATAGACCTCCTCGAAACCCTCGCCGAGCATGTAGCTGGAGGCCTTCTCGCAGCGGATACCACCCGTGCAGAACATCGCCACCTTCTTGTGTTTGCTCGGGTCGAAGTGGGCCTTGATGTACTCGGGGAACTCGCGGAAAGACTTGGTCTTGGGGTCGATGGCGCCCTCGAAGGTACCGATGGCCACCTCATAGTCGTTGCGGGTATCGATCAGCAGCACTTCGGGGTCGCTGATCAGGGCGTTCCAGTCCTGCGGCTCGACGTAGGTACCGACGCGCTGGTTGGGGTCGACGCCCGGCACGCCGAGGGTAACGATCTCTTTCTTCAGCTTGACCTTGGTGCGATAGAACGGCTGTTCATCGCAATAGGATTCCTTGTGGTCGATATCGGCCAGACGGGCATCCAGGCGGAACCAGGCGAGCAGCGCATCGATAGCGGCGCGGGTGCCGGAAACGGTGCCATTGATGCCCTCTTCGGCGAGCAACAGGGTGCCCTTGATGTCGTTATCGATCAGGGTTTGCAGCAGGGGTTCGCGCAGCGCCTGGTAATCCGGCAGGGAGACGAATTTATACAACGCCGCGACGACGATCTTGTCGGTCATGAACAGTTCTCTCAGTAGTCGCCCACGTAAAGGGCGGACTGGCCCTCGATCAGCTGCGCGTCGGCCCTGCTGCGTTAAAAACAGGCTTGGAATGCTCATGTACAAAAGTACACTGCGCTTCCTCGCCTGTTTTTGCCTTGCATGGCTCTAGCTCGCTAGATCGAGAATCTCAACGAAAGCGCCGGCGTGGGCCGGCGCGGGCGGATTCTAACAAATCGGCGAATCGCCAGGGTAAGTTGGCGACAGGGCGCGACAGCCTGTCGCGTAGTCCGGATGCAATCCGGGAAATGATCGTTGCCGCGGATTGGGCTACATCAATGACCGCCGCGGCAGGTCGGCGAGGCCGGGGCCACACCCTGCGCCGCCCACTCCTCCGGGGTGTAGGTGTGCAGCGCCAGCGCGTGGATCTGCCCCATCAGCTCGCCGACCGTGGCATAGACCTTCTGATGTCGCTTGACCGCATTCAGGCCGGCAAACGCCGGGCTGACGATCACCGCCTTGTAGTGGGTCTCCAGACCGCGGCTGTGCATATGGCTCTCATCCAGCACATCGAGATACTCGGGCTGCAGCGCCGTCAGGGCGGTGACGATCAGGTCTTGCTTGGACATCTCGGGCTCCATCAGGGCTGTTTCGGCAGGCCGAGCTCGTTGCTCATGTCGGCCAGCAGCTTGTTCACCTCGGGCACGGCGGTTTCCAGCTTGCTCTGGGTGATCTGTGCGGATTGTGCGGTGAGGGTCGGCATCTTCTGCAGCACCTTCTGTCCCAGAGGCGACTCGTAGAAGGCGATCAGGTCCTTGAGCTCCTGCTCGTTGAAGTTGCTGGTGTAGAGCTTGACCATGTCCGGCTTGAGCTTGTCCCAGCCGACGGCCTTGTCCAGCGCGGTGTTGGCCTTGGCCTGATAACTCTCGAGCACTGCCTTCTTGCCATCCGGCGCCTGGGCGAAACGCTGGGCGAACATCTGCTGCACCTGGCCATACACCGGCACGGTCAGCTTGTCGGCGTGGGCCAGCTTGAGAAAACGCTCGGCATCGGCGGCGTGACTGGCAGCATCGGCCATGGCCAGGGATGCGCTCGCGCTGAGCAGAACGGCGGTGCAGAGTTTGGAAAAACGGAGCATGGAGAGCGTCCAGAGGTTGTGAATGAGTCTGGGTAGACTACGAAGGCGGCATTTTGTGCCCTGCGCGGAAATCCCTCAAGCGGAGCGCGTTGTGCGCTGGCTCACACCAGTCATGTTGACCGGCGCACCCACTGGTCAGTTGCCAAAATGCCAGTACTTGCTCATGCTCGGGTGGGCTCGGCATTCTTTGCGACCGCCCCATTATTCAACAAGGCGTGCGCACCTCAAGAGCCAGCAATTGATCGCCAGCCCGCGCACACACACGGACGTGCCCGATGACCAGCCTCACCTCACACGCGCCCCTTCCGCTCCAGCCGCTTTGCGACAGCAAAGGTCGACTGCTGGACGAGGCCATTGGTTGGTCCAATCGACCGCAGGTGGACTGTACCCTGCATGGTCACGCCGGGCGGCGCAAGCGCTGGAATCACTGGTGCATCACAACACCGCAGTGGATGCTCTCGCTGACCCTCGCCGATCTCGATTACCTGGGTTACGGCGCCGCCTACTTTCTCGATCTGGAATCCGGCCAGGCCGTCGCCCATGCCCAGTTCCGCCCCTTCGCTCTGGGCTGCCAACTGCCCGACCTGCCGCTGGAGAGCCATGCCTTCAGCCACTCTCGCCTGCAACTGCGTATCGACGAGCACCCCGGACGCCTGCGCCTCACCGCTGCCGCCCCGGATATAGGCGGCCAGCCCCTGCAGGTGGCCCTGGACATTCAGCGTCCTGCCCATCTGCAATCGGTCAATCTGGTCGCGCCGTTGCAACATGGCGGCTTTCATGCCACCAGTCGGCAACTCGGCCTGCCCACCGCCGGCAGCCTGCAGTTGGGCGGCCAGCATTACAGCTGCGTACCGGGCCAGAGCTTCGCCGCACTGGACTTCGGTCGCGGCGTCTGGCCGCTGAACACTTACTGGCAGCGCGCGGCCTTCGCTGCAGCGGGCGGCATCGCCGGTAACTTTGGTGCTGGCTGGCTCGATCACAGCGGCCTGTCGGAAAATTCCCTGTGGTTCGGCGGTGAAGTGCAACTGCTCGACAGTCCCCTGCATATCGAGCGCAGTTCACAGGCGCCACTGGCCCCCTGGTGCCTGGAGAGCGAAGATGATTGCGTGGCGCTACGCTTCACGCCCCGCCAACTGCACAAGGCCTGCCCCAAACTCGGCCCCTTCCACGCCAACACCGTACAGCGCTTCGGTCATTACGATGGCGTGCTGCGCGGCCCTAAAGGCGAGCGCGTGCCGGTGGACGGAGCGCTGGGCTGGCTGGGTGAAACCCACGCCCGCTGGTAGTCGCGCGCTCAAAGGCTCCAATCAACCTTATAGATAAGTTGTGGAACCAGTCTTCGGCGGCACGACCTAAACTGCCAGCAACCTTGCACTTGCCCCGGAGAACGCCATGAGCCGCACCGAAACCGACAGCATCGGCCCCATCGAAGTCCCTAACGACGCTTACTGGGGCGCGCAGACCCAGCGCTCGCTGATCAACTTCGCCATCGGTCAGGAGCGCATGCCGCTGGCCGTATTGCACGCCCTGGCACTGATCAAGAAAGCCGCGGCGCGGGTCAACAGCCGCAGCGGCGAGCTGCCGGCGGATATCGCCCGCCTGATCGAACAGGCCGCCGACGAAGTGCTCGAGGGTCAGCACGACGCGCAGTTCCCCCTGGTGGTCTGGCAGACCGGCAGTGGCACGCAGAGCAACATGAACGTCAACGAGGTGATCGCCGGGCGCGCCAACGAACTGGCTGGCGGCAACCGTGGCGGCAAGACCCCGGTACATCCCAACGATCACGTCAACCGCGCGCAGAGCTCCAACGACTGCTTCCCCACGGCCATGCACATCGCCGCCGTGCAGGGCGTGCGCCATTGCCTGCTGCCGGCACTGGCCGAGCTGCGTGACGGCCTGCAGGAGCAGGCGCAGCGTCACGCCAACCTGGTCAAGACCGGGCGCACGCACATGATGGACGCCACGCCGATCACTTTCGGCCAGGAGCTGTCGGCCTTCGTCGCTCAACTCGGCCACGCCGAAGCGGCCATTCGTGCCGCCCTGCCCGCCGTCTGCGAACTGGCCCAGGGCGGCACCGCCGTCGGCACAGGCCTCAATGCGCCGGCCGGCTTCGCCGAAGCCATCGCTGCCGAGCTGGCCGCGCTAACTGGCCTGCCACTGACCAGCGCGCCGAACAAATTCGCTGCGCTGTCCGGCCATGAACCTCTCGTACACCTGTCCGGTGCCCTGAAAACCCTGGCCGTGGCGCTGATGAAGCTGGCCAACGACCTGCGCCTGCTTGGTTCGGGCCCGCGTGCCGGCTTCGCCGAGGTGCGCCTGCCGGCCAACGAGCCGGGCAGTTCGATCATGCCCGGCAAGGTCAACCCGACCCAGTGCGAAGCGCTGTCGATGCTCGCCTGCCAGGTGCTGGGCAACGACGCCACCATCAGCTTCGCTGCCAGCCAGGGCCACCTGCAGCTCAACGTGTTCAAGCCGGTGATCATCCATAACCTGCTGCAATCGATCCGCCTGCTCGCTGACGGTTGCCGCAACTTCCAGCAGCACTGTGTCGCCGATCTGCAGCCGGATGCCACGCAAATGGCCGCGCACCTGGAGAATGGCCTGATGCTGGTGACCGCGCTCAATCCCCATATCGGCTACGACAAAGCCGCCGAAATCGCCAAGAAGGCCTACGCCGAAGGCAGCACCCTGCGCCAGGCCGCTCTGCAGCTTGGCTACCTGAACGAAGAGGAATTCGACCAATGGGTACGACCACAGGACATGCTCGGAGCCGGGCGGCATGACTGAAGGCAAGAGCGGCGCCACACCGCTGGAAGGCGATGGCAAACGAATCCTGCTGATTCTCGGCACGCCGAAGAAAAACAGCCTCTGCCACGCCCTGGCCGAGGCCTACAGCCTGGGAGCACGTAGCAAGGGGCACGTGGTACGCCAACTCAGACTGGGCGAGATGCAGTTCGACCCGATACTGCGTGAAGGTTACGAGCAGAGCCAGAATCTGGAGCCGGACCTGCTCGAAGCTCAGCGTCTGATCCACTGGGCCGAGCATCTGGTGTTCGTCTACCCGGTCTGGTGGGGCGGCATTCCTGCACTGCTCAAGGGTTTCTTCGACCGGGTGTTCCTGCCCGGCTTCGCCTTCAAGTACCGCAACCGCTCACAACTCTGGGACAAGCTCCTCACTGGGCGCAGCGCTGACCTGTTGGTGACCATGGACACGCCGCGCTGGTACTTCCGCTGGATCTACGGCGCCCCGGCGCATCGGCAGATGGTGCGCACCATTCTCGGTTTCTGCGGGATCAAGACTCGCCGCCTGAGCGAATTCGCCCCGGTTCGCCCGTCCAATGAGGAACAGCGCCAGAGCTGGCTGCGCAAGGCTGAAGCGCTGGGGATGAAGGCATGACACACAGCAGGCATGCCTGATCTACAAACGAGCACTGCCCTCGCGTGCCCTGCCCGCCCACCACAGCGCCAGCGGCCCCAGTGTCAGCAACAGGCCCATCAGCGCGAACGCTGCCCACCAGCCGAGCAACTGCTGATCGCCCAGGGCATCAAGGGTCATGCCGAACAACAGCGGCCCCAGAAAGGCACCGGTGAAACCGGTGCAGGAATACAGCGCCATCGCCGCACCACGATGGCTGGCCGGGGCGACGCTGACCAACCCGGCGGTGAGCGAAGCCGAGTCGGCCGTCACTGTCACCGCGTAAAGCAGCACCAACACCAGCATCACCCAGAACGGCAGTGCCGCCCCCAGGCCGACCACGACTGCCAGCAGCGCGGAGGCGAACATCACGCCGATCAGCCAGCGCTGCCGACCGAAACGCAGCGCCAGCTCATTGCCAAGAATGCTCGACGGCATGCCGATCAGCGTTGCCAGCATCGCCACCCAGGTACCGGACAACCAGGGATCGACGCCCTGAAAATGCCCGGAGAACACCACGAAGGCCACCAGCCAGGCGCGCAGGGCGAACAGCTCCAGGTTGTGCATCGCGTAGGCCAGGCAGTAGGCCAACACCGCGCGACTTTTCAGCGGTGCCAGATCCAGCAGATTGCGCGGCGTATGCACCACCACCGGTTTCGGCGCCAGCCCCCAGTACACCAGCGCCCAGGCCAGCAGCGCGCAGGCGCCGCTGAGCACTGCCGGCACCTGCGAGCCACCGAGCTTGGCCAGTTCGCCGGACAGGGTGAAGGACAGCGCCGTACCCAGGCCGAAACTGGCGGTATAGAAGGCGATTGCCCGTGACTGCGAAGCACCGTCGATGCGCTCTGATAACGCCTTGAGCCCCGGCATGTAAGTGCCCGCCAGACCGATGCCAGCCAGCACACGCCAAAGCAGCGCCGACCAGAAACCATCGGCGAAGACGAAGCCGGCGCTGGCCACGGCCGTCAGCAGCATCGCCCACAGGTAGATCAGCCGGGCATCGTGGCGGTCGGTCAGGCCGGTGAGCAGCGGCACGGCCAGCATATAGCCGAGAAAGAAGCCGCCGCCGATCCAGCCGGCCTCGGTATTGCTCAGCCCCCAGAGCGCCTGGAACTGCGGCAACAATGCGGCGAACAGGGCAAAGCCGGCCATGCCCAGGGTTTCGGCCGTACACAGCAACAGGGTAATACGACGAGCGTTCATGCTGTTCTTAGCGCGAGAAATCGGAAGGCTTTGCACTGTAACGGCAAAGCCGCGCAAATCGAAATATTTGGTTACACCAAGTTCAAAGCACCAGGCCATCGCTGGCTAGGCTGACGCCACTCGGCAACGCCTCGGGGTGCTCCAGCAACCAGGTATCGAAGGCATGGCCGATATGGGTCAGCACCGCATGCGTCGGCTGCAACCGCTCGATGACCTCCAGCGCGCGGGTCAGGTCGTTGTGGTTGCGTGGTGCGACGGGTTGCGGCGCGGTGGAGCAATCGAGCACCAGCAGATCCAGTGGTGCACGCTGCAATTCGGCGCAACTGGCCTCGGGCACGCCAACCGTGTCGGTGAGGTAGGCGATACGCCGGCCCTGCCCCTCGAACAAATACCCGAAGGTCGGTTTGGAATGCGTCAGCGGTAGCGCGGTGACCTGCAGTTCGCCTAATTGGCGACGCTCGAATGCGGCGAATGGCTGGCTGAAGTCGAGGATGCCGGGGTGCTTGTACAGATCGGCCAGCCCTTCCGGGTCGTCCGGGCCATGCACCGGAATCACCAGCCCCTGGCCCCAGCGCAGGTGCAGCAGGCCCTGGGCGTGGTCGGCGTGGTAGTGGGTCTGCAGAATGCCGCTGAGGCTGTGTGGCGCGAAGCGCTCGGTAAGGTCGGTCAGGCCGCTGTCGATCAGCCAGCGCTGCGCGCCGCATTCGATCAGCGCGCAACAGGGGCCACGGCGCCGCGCCGGATACACGCGCGCCGCATCACAAGCCGGGCAGCTGCAGTTGTACACGGGCACCTGGCGAGCATCGCCGCTGCCGAGCAGGGTCAGGCGCATTGGCGGGCCTCGTCGAGCAGATGCAGCAGGCGGCTGACGGTTTGTTGCAGGGGGCCAGAGTTGTCGAGGATTGCCAGGCACTCCCCTGTGGGAGGAGCTTTCGGCTCGGGCATCCTGCTTCGCTCTACCTCCTGCATCCCTGCAGTCGTAGCCGCGACAGTCGCCGCTGAAGCGCCTCCCACAGGGGTAAAGCTGCGGCTACGCGCCAGACGCTGCTCGATCTGCTCCGGCGTTTCCCGGCCGCGAGCCAGCAAGCGCTGGCGCAGCACCGCCTCGTCGACCTGCAGAAGAATCGCCAGCAGCTGCGGATAGCGCTGGCGGGCGACTTCGAGATGGCCGCGCGAGCCGTTGATCAGTACGTCCTGGCCGGCGCTCAGCCAGTCGTCGATCTCGCGCGGGATGCCGTAGGCCAGGCCATTGGCACGCCAGCTCAGGGCGAAGGCGCCCTCGCCTTCCAGGCGCTCGAACTCCGCTGGGCTGACCCCCAGCGCGTCCTCGCCTACCGACTCGGCGCTGCGGGTGATCACCCGTCGGGCGAAACGGCAGCCGTGCGCCTCCAGCGGCGCACGTGCGGTTTGCAACAGGCTGTCCTTGCCCGAGCCCGAAGGCCCCATCAGATAGATCAACCTGCCCTGCATCAGAATACCCTTCGTGCTTGGCGCCACACCTGCTGGATCACCGGTTGCTGGCCATGCGCCCTGGCCTGTACCAGGTCGGCGCGCAGGCCGACGCGGATCTCGCCGCGGTCATCCAGTCCGGCCGCCCTGGCCGGCGCGCGGCTCACGGTGGCGATGGCCGCAGGCAAATCATAGTCGTTGTCCTGCCCGGCGAGCAGCCAGGCCGCATGCAGCAGGCTGGCCGGGTAGTAGTCGCTGGAGAGGATATCCAGTACGCCGTGACGCGCCAGCTCCGCGGCGGCGATATTGCCCGAGTGCGAGCCGCCGCGCACCAGGTTCGGTGCGCCCATCAGCACCTTCAGCCCCAGCTCGTGGCTAGCCTTGGCCGCTTCCAGGGTGGTGGGGAACTCGGCGATGGCCATGCCGAAGCCGGCCGACTCCTGCACATGGGCCAGGGTTGCGTCGTCGTGGCTGGCCACCGAGATACCCCGGCTGTGGCAGTCCTCGACGATGGCGCGACGCTGGCGGTCGCTGTACTGGCGCGAGTTGGCGATCTGTTCCTGAAGAAACTCCTCCATCTCCGCCGGGCTCAGGTGGTACTTGCCCATGTAGTACTCGCGGTACTTCTCCACCTTGGCGAACTGGCGCTGGCCGGGTGAGTGGTCCATCACCGACACCAGCGCCACCAACGGGTGCTCCACCAGGTCGCGGTAGATGGTCAGGGCATCGGGGTGGCACAGCTCGCAACGCAGGTGCAGGCGGTGCTCGGCGCGGGTCTGCCCGGCCGCCTCGCTGGCGGCGATGGCCTCGATCATCGCCGGCAGCTGCTGCATGCGCCGGCCACGCGGGTTGATGTCGCCGATGGCCAGCGCATCGAACACCGTGGTGATGCCGGCGGCGACGATCTGCGCGTCGTGGGTCAACACCGCCGAGGCCGACGGCCAATCGACTCCCGGCCTGGGGCTCATGTGTTTTTCCAGGTTGTCGGTGTGCAGCTCCACCAGCCCCGGCAGCAGGTAATCGCCGCCCAGGTCCTGGGCCTGCGGCAGGCGACTGGCGCCCTCGTCCACCGCGGCGATCAGCCCGTCACGCAGCAACAGGGTGCCGAGGAACTCGCGCTCGGCGGTGACGATACGGGCGTTGCTGAGAATCTGTTCAGACGACATAGACGTACTCCGGTTGCGCCGCGGCGGCGCTCATGTCGAGGTAACGGTCGGCCACCGCCTCGCGGGCGATGCGGTCGTGGAAGATGCCGATCAGCGCGCTGCCGGCCGCCTTGGCTTCGAGAATCAGCTCCAGCACCACCTGACGGTTGGCCTCGTCCAGCGAGGCGGTGGGTTCGTCGAGCAGCAGCACCGGCCACTCGACCATGAAGCCGCGGGCGATGTTGACGCGCTGCTGCTCGCCGCCGGAGAAGGTGCCCGGCGCCAACTGCCACAGCGCCTCGGGGATATTCAGCCGGCTCAGCAACGCCTTGGCCCGCGCCTCGGCATCGCTGCGCGTCCAGCCGCGGGCCAGCGCCGGCTCCATCACCACGTCCAGGGTCAACACGCGCGGGATGACCCGCAGGAACTGGCTGACGTAACCCAGACTCTGCCGGCGCACCGCCAGCACCTGGCGTGGCTCGGCGCCGACCAGTTCCACCGGCTCGCCCTGGTGACGGATGCGGATGCTGCCGCCGGCCGCCAGGTAGTTGCCGTACAGGGTGCGCAGCAGGGTCGACTTGCCGGCACCGGACTGGCCATGCAGCACCAGGCACTCGCCGCCGCGCACGGCGAAATTCAGGTCACGCAGCACCTGCAGGACGACGCCGTTCTGCTGGTGCAGGGTGAAGGTCTTGCTGAGGCCGCTGACCTCGATCAGGTTGTTCATGGTCAATAATCTCTGCGTGCGTGGGAGGGGCTTTAGCCGCGACAAAAGGGATCGCGGCTAAAGCCCCTCCCACAAGACGGAATCAAGGCTGCAACACCGACGACACCAGCAGCTGCGAATAGGGATGCTGCGGGTCGTCGAGAATCTGATCCGTCAGCCCCGCCTCTACCACCTTCGAGCGGCGCATCACCATCAGCCGGTCGGCCAACAGGCGCGCCACCGCCAGGTCGTGGGTGACGATCACCACCGCCAGGTCCAACTCGCGCACCAGGCCGCGCAGCAGGTCGAGCAGGCGCGCCTGCACCGACACGTCCAACCCGCCAGTGGGTTCGTCCATGAACACCAGGCGCGGCGCGGAGACCAGGTTGCGGGCGATCTGCAGGCGCTGCTGCATGCCGCCGGAGAAGGTGCGCGGCAGGTCGTCGATACGCGCCGGGTCGATCTCCACCTGGCTCAGCCAGTCGAGCCCGGCCGCACGCAGCTCGCCGTAGTGGCGCACGCCCTGGGCCATCAGCCGCTCGCCGATATTGGCGCCGGCCGACACCGCCATGCGCAGGCCGTCGCGCGGGTTCTGCTCGACGAAGCCCCACTCGGTACGCAGCAGCGTGCGCCGCTCGGCCTCGCTGGCGCTGTACAGGTCGAGCCACTGGCCGTCGCGACCGCGATAACTGACCGCACCGCGATCCGGCTGGCAGCGCCCGGAGAGCAAGCTGAGCAAGGTGGACTTGCCCGAGCCGGACTCGCCGACGATGCCCAGCACCTCGCCGGGATAGAGGTCGAAGCTCACCCCCTGGCAGCCCTTGTCCGGGCCGTAAAGGCGGGTCAGGTCACGCGCCGAGAACAGCGGCTCGGCCGCTGCCACGGCAGGTTGCAGACGTTCGGCGGCGCTCATTGCAGGTTCTCCTCGGTGCGCTGGTGGCAGTAGTCGGTGTCGGAGCAGACGTAGCGCTTGCTGCCGGCGTCGTCGACGATCAGCTCGTCGAGGAAGGATTCCGTGCTGCCGCAGAAGGCGCAGCACTCATCCCACTGCTGCACGGCGAAGGGGTGATCCTCGAAGTCCAGGCTGACCACTTTGGTAAAGGGCGGTACCGCGTACAGGCGCTTCTCGCGACCGGCGCCGAACAGCATCAGCGCCGGGCTCATGTCCAGCTTGGGGTTGTCGAATTTCGGGATCGGCGACGGGTCCATCACGTAGCGCTCGTCCACCGTCACCGGGTAGGCGTAGGCGGTGGCGATATGGCCGAAGGTGGCGATGTCCTCGTACAGCTTCACATGCATCACGCCGTAGTCCTCCAGCGCATGCATGGTCCGCGTTTCCTGCTCGCTTGGCTCGATAAAGCGCAGCGGCTCGGGGATGGGCACCTGGTAGACCATGATCTGCCCGGCCGACAGCGGGGTTTCCGGAATGCGGTGTCGGGTCTGGATCACGCTGGCTTCCACCGTACGCTCGGTGGTGGCGACGCCGGCGGTGCGGGCAAAGAAGCGGCGGATCGACACCGCGTTGGTGGTGTCATCAGCGCCCTGGTCGATCACCTTGAGCACGTCATCCGCGCCAAGAATGGCGGCGGTCAGCTGCATGCCGCCGGTGCCCCAGCCGTAGGGCAACGGCATCTCACGACCACCGAAAGGCACCTGGTAGCCGGGGATCGCCACCGCCTTGAGCAGACCGCGGCGGATCATGCGTTTGGTCTGCTCGTCGAGGTAGGCGAAGTTGTAGGCCGACGCCTCGCGGGCGCCGCTTGCAGTGGAAAGGTTCATCAGCGGTTCTCCTCTGCCGGCGCCTGTCGGCGCAGCTTGCGGATCAGTTCCAGTTCGGCCTGGAAGTCGACGTAATGCGGCAACTTCAGGTGCGAGACGAAGCCGGCAGCCTCGACGTTGTCGCAGTGCATCAGCACGAACTCCTCCTCCTGTGCCGGGCCCTGCACTTCCTCGCCGTACTCGCCGGCACGCAGGGCACGATCGACCAGGGCCATGCCCATGGTCTTGCGCTCGGCGTAGCCGAAGGCGAGGCCGTAGCCGCGGGTGAACTGCGCCTGCTCGGCGCTTTCACCGACGAACTGGTTGACCATCTCGCACTCGGTGATTTCGATGTCGCCCAGCGGCACGGCGAAGCCCAGTTCGGCGGGCGTCATCCACACCTCGACGTCGCCGATGCGGATCTCCCCGGCGAAGGGATGGTTGCGTCCGTAGCCTCGCTGGGTGGAATAACCCAGCGCCAGGAGGAAGCCCTCGTCGCCACGGGCCAGGGCCTGCAGGCGCTCGGCACGGCTGGCGGGAAAGGCCAGCGGCTCGCGGGTGATGTCGGGCACCGGCGCGCCGTCATCCGTCTCGCGGGCCATCAGCCCTTCGTCTGCGAGAAAATCCAGCACCCGCGGACAAGGCTTGGACTCATCGGTAACGACTGCTTCCGGCGCCGGATAGTCGCCCTCGGCCAGCAAAGTGAAATCCAGCAGACGGTGGGTGTAGTCGAAGGTCGGGCCGAGCAGCTGACCGCCGGGCAGATCCTTGAAGGTGGCGGAGATGCGCCGTTCCAGCTGCATCGTCGTGGTATCCAGCGGCTCGCTGGCGCCGAAACGCGGCAGCGTGGTGCGGTAGGCACGCAGCAGAAAGATGGCTTCCATCAGATCGCCGGCCGCCTGCTTGATGGCCAGCGCAGCCAGTTCCTCGTCGTACAGCGAGCCCTCGCTCATGACGCGGGCCACGGCCAGCGGCAGTTGCTGGCGCACCTGCTGCACGCCCAGTTCGGCGACGGCGGTATCGCCACGACGACGGTTGGCCAGCAGTTGATGGGCATTGTCGATGGCGCGTTCGCCACCCCTGACGGCGACATACATCAGGCAGCCTCCTCGGTTTCGATCAGCACGCGGGTACTGCGCGGCAGGCCGATCACCTCGCCGCCCGCGGCGAAGAAGCAATCCAGGCCACGGGGAAAGGCGCTACGCGCCTGGCGTTGCTGCCAGAACGAGGCCGGCAGCGGCAGGTTGACGCTGCGCACGTCCTTGATGCCCGGACCGCGCCAGCGCAGGGCTGGGCCAGCGTGCAGATCGTCGAGTTGAATCAGCAGCGTGCAGGACTGATCCGGGTAGCGTTCGCTGCCGTTGTCGAAGTCCGACAGGTCATCCAGCTCGCTTTCGTCGAGCAGAGCGAACAGGGCGATCTCGCGCTCGGCGACGATCGGGCAGCCGCAATGGAAGGCCAGGTTGGCGCGGATCAGCGGCGTATCGAAGCGCGGCGCCAGCCACAGCGGCGTGTCGCTGTCGAGAAAGGCCAGACACAAGCCATAAGTGGCCGGCGTCAGATCCCCCAGGGTGTGGGCGCGCGCCATCGGCTGGGCCAGGCCGGGTTCGGCCAGGGCTGCGAGAGCAGCGCGGAAGCTGACCTGAGCGTCGAGCACCGGGTCGTCGAAAGCCGGTTGCAGCCAGTGCGAGCTGTGCGGCGTAGTCATCAATCCTCTCCTCTGACCAGGGTGAAGAACTCCACCTGGGTGGTGGCAGTCTGTGCGGCCCGGGCCAGTCGCTGTTCGCGCTGCTGGCGGGCCAGGGGTTCGATCAGGTCACTGAGCCAGCGCGCCTGGTCACTGCCCTGCAGGTGGGCGTCGGCCAGGGCGGCCAGTTCAGCGCGGCGCTTGTCGCGACCAGCCAGGTAGCTGTAGCCGGTACGGCCGTCGGCCAGGCGCACCACGCAGCGGGTCACGGTCATCTCGCCGAGGTTGAAGGCGCTGCCGGTGCCGCCCATGCGCCCGCGCACCAGAGTCATGCCCACCTCGGGGGCGCGGATCAGCTGGTAGGCGCTGTCTTTCAGCGCCGCTTCATGGGCATCGAGAGCGTCGCCGGCGCGAGCCAGCACACCCATCCAGCGCTGGCGCGCGGCGATGTTCGGATCAAGGTCGTTCATGCGGGTCTCCATCAGGTCGCTACCTGGTACTGGAAGCGGTCGGCGCGGCTGCTGGACTGCGCCAGCTCCACCGCCCGGCCAGCGGGATCGCGGGACAGGGTGAGTACGCTGAGCAGCGGCGCATGGCGCGGCATCAGCAGGTGCACGGCCTCTTCGCGGCTGGGCAGACGCGCACCAATCAGGCTGAAAGTGCGCGCCAGCGGCAGGTCGCGCTCGGCCAGGTACTGGCGCAGCGAACCGCCCTGGTAGTCGGCCAACAGTGGCGCCAGGCTGGCGCAGAAACGGTGACGGATCAGGCTCAGCGGCTGGCCGTCGAGCAGGCGCAAAGTGGCCAGTTCGATCAGCTCGCTACCATCGGGCAATTGCAGGTGGCGGCACTCCTCGCTGCTACCGCCACGGCGCAGGCGCTCGATCAGTTTCGCTTCAACCCGGTGGCCGAGCGCCGACAGCGACTGGCTGAAGGCACTGCCCGCCTCCACCGGATACACCAGCGGCTTGGCCAGCACCTGGGTGCCCTTGCCCTGGCGGCGCAGCAGGCGGCCTTCGAGCACCAGCTCGTCCACGGCGCGACGCAGGGTGTGGCGATTGACGGAAAAACGGGCGGCCAGTTGCATCTCGCCCGGCAGGTAGTCGCCCGGGCTCATGCGCTGCAGATCTTCGCGCAGCACGGCGGCCAGCTCGCGGTACAGCGGTTCGCTTTGTCTAGACAAGTTCATCATTTGAAAAGGGCGCACGCAGGCGCCCTCCTCCTCCTTCAGATAAAGAGCTTGCGCAGGCGCTGGGACAGGATGTCGATGGCGCTCACCACCAGGATGATCACGATCAGCAGGGCGCAGGTCTGGGCGAACTGGAAGCCGCGTATGGCCTCCCAGAGGATCACCCCGATACCGCCGGCGCCGACCATGCCGACCACGGTGGCCGAGCGCACGTTGGACTCGAAGCGGTACAGCGAGTAGGAGATCCACAGCGGCAACACCTGTGGGATGACGCCGAAGATCACTTCCTGCAGGGCACTGGCGCCGGTGGCGCGCACGCCTTCGACCGGGCCCGGATCGATGGCCTCGACCGCCTCGGCGAACAGCTTGGCCAGCACCCCGGTGGTGCTGATGAACAGCGCCAGCACGCCAGCGAAGGGGCCGAGGCCGACCGCGACGACGAAGAGCATGGCGAAGACCATTTCGTTGATCGAACGGCAGGCATCCATCACCCGGCGTACCGGCTGATAGATCCACCAGGGCACGATGTTCTCGGAGCAGAGAATGCCCAGCGGAATGGCGCAGACGATGGCCAGCACCGTGCCCCAGAGGGCGATCTGCACGGTGACCACCATCTCCCTGAGGTATTGCTGCCAGTTGCTGAAATCCGGCGGGAAGAAGTCTGCGGCGAAGGTGGCCATGTTGCCGGCATCGCGCACCAGCGCCAGCGGGTTCATTTCCGCGCCCTGCCAGGACCAGGCAAGTACGGCAAAGAACAGGCCCCAGCCGATCAACTGCAACCAGCTGCGTTTGCTATCGACGGTCGGGGTATGGGTGGTCAAAGTGGTCATCAAGGCATCTCGGGGAAAACGACTGCAGTCAGCCCCTCGGTCGATACCGAGGGGCTGCCAGGATCAACCGGCGCTGGCGCCGCCCTGCTTCTCACGCTCGGCCATACGCTGCTCCAGCTTGGCCAGCTCGGCGTCCAGCTCCTTGAGCTGAGCCTGCTTGTCGGCGTCCTTGAGCTTGTCGTTGTTGGCCACTTCGGTGCGCTTCTTGAACAGCTCGAGCTGACGAATCGGCAGCAACTGATCGTTGTCGGAAGCCTTGAACTGCCCCCACTGCAGGCCCTCGAGCACCTTCTTCTCTTCCGGCTTGGCACCGTAGGTCATGAAGAAGTCGCGTAGCTTGTCGCGGGTTTCCTGCGGCAGGTTCTTGCGCAAGACGATGGGATCGGACGGAATCAGCGGCGAGGTCCAGATCACCTTGAGCTGCGCGGCCTTGTCCGGCGCGGTCACTTCCAGACGCTCCATGCCCTCGCTGTTGAAGGTGCCGACATCGACCTGCTTGTTGGCCACCGACAAGGCGTTGACCTCATGACTGCCGTTGAGCGAGCGCTTGAAGATCTTGCCGGCGTCGGCGTTGTTCTGGGCGAACACGTAGTAACCGGGCACCAGATAACCGGAAGTGGAGTTCGGGTCGCCGTTGGCGAAGGTCAGGCTCTTGGCGTTCTTGAGCATGTCCTCGACCGAATTGATCGGGCTGTCCTTGTGCGCCACCAGCAGGCTGTAGTAGCCCTGGGCGCCGTTGGCCGCCACGGTCTGGGCGAAGATCTCGCCGCCGGCGCGGTCCACCGCTTCCATCGCCGACTTGTTGCCGTACCAGGCCACGTCGACCTTGTCGAAGCGCATGCCCTGGATGATCCCGGCGTAATCAGGCGCGAAGAAGGCGTTGATCTTTACCCCGGTCTGCTTGCTCATGTCAGCCAGGAAGGGGTCCCACATGGCCTTGAGGTTCTGCGAGGATTCGGTGGAGATGATGCCGAAGTTGAGTTCCTCGGCGGCCTGGACCGAGCCCAGCAGGGAACCGGTGACGAGCGCAGAGGCAGCCAGCACCTGGCCGATGCGTTTGAACATGGAGCACACTCCTGTTGCGGGTTGGCGTTGTTGTTTCGAATGAGGCAGGCGACGTCAGGCCTTGGCCAACGTCAGCGGACGCTCTACAGCCCGTGGGCGCGGCCCTTGCGGCAGCAGCAGGCTGATATCGAGATCGCCGCCGTAGAGGTCGTTGAGAAAATCGGGGTTGAAGCTTTCGGTGGGGCCGTCGAAATGAATGCGCCCGCCCTTGAGCGCCACGGCGCGCTGGCAATAGCGCACCGCGTAGTCGACCTGATGCAGGGTCACCACCACCGTCTTGCCGTCGCAGCGGTTGATGTCGGCGAGAATCTCCATCACCTTGCGTGCCGACTCCGGGTCGAGCGAGGCGATCGGCTCGTCGGCGAGAATCACCTCGGCCTGTTGGCACAGCGCGCGGGCGATGGCCACACGTTGCTGCTGCCCCCCGGAGAGGGTCGAAGCACGCTGCGCAGCGAACTCGGCCAGACCGACCCGCTCCAGCGCCTGCATGGCGCGCTGCCTTTCCTCGGCATTGAACAGGCTGAGGCTGCCACGCCAGCGCGGCATGCGCCCGAGACCGCCGAGCAGCACGTTCTGCATCACACTGAGGCGGCCGACCAGATTGAACTGCTGGAAGATGTAGCCGATATCGGCGCGCTGACGACGCACGTCACCGTTGAGGCGACCATCGGCCTGGACCTGGCGACCGAGCACTTCGATACTGCCGGCATCGCCGCGCGCCAAGCCGGCGAGATGGCGTAGCAGGGTCGACTTGCCCGACCCCGAAGCACCGATCAAGGCCACCATTTCACCTGGCTGTACCGACAGCGCCAGGTCGAACAACGCCTGTTTGCGGCCGAAGCTCTTGTTCAGACGGTCGACTCGAATCGCTGCGCGCATGGGCTGGCCCTCTACTATCATTGTCGATATGAAGGCAGCTAACTCGCGCCTTCTGGTGTAGACCAAGGTAGGCGCAAGCTGTGTCAGCCCGGTGAATCAGGGATGACGATTGAGTGACTGAAACTTGAAACTTTTATGTTCGAGCGACGCAACAAGATGAGTTCTGCCGAATACCACGCATTTCAGACAATCGGTGCTGGCATAAAGCCGCCACCTGAATCACAATCCGACACGTATTTGGCGTCAAGGAACTGTTCAGATGACCCTCGGGTCATAATGACGCAGAACGCGATACCGGTTGAACGGCTAGTGCGAAACACGGTCAAACCGGTGACAATCTCGACACTGACTACCAGTATCGCTCCCTGAACTAACCGGTAATGTATGCGCCCTATGAAACAGGCTATTTATTCCAGCCGCACGGCTGACAAATTTGTCGTTCGCTTGCCCGATGGCATGCGTGAGCGTATCGCTGACGTAGCACGCAACCATCACCGCAGCATGAATTCGGAAATCATCGCCCGCCTGGAGCAAAGCATGCTTCAGGAAGGTGCGCTGGATGACGATCTCAGCCTGCGTCTCGACAGCCCCGAACTGAGCCTCCATGAGCGTGAATTGCTGCAGCGTTTTCGTCAGTTGTCGCGCCGCCAGCAGAACGCGCTGGTTGCTCTGATTGCCCACGACGTGGAAATGGCCGCCGAAGAAGCCTGAGGCGAGCCCATAAAAAAACCGGCCTTGAGCCGGTTTTTTTATGGGCAACGAAAAGACGCGGAGCGAACTCCGCGCCTATCAGCCAACGAAACTGAGCAACACCCCCGCCGCCACGGCCGAGCCGATCACCCCGGCCACGTTCGGCCCCATGGCATGCATCAGCAGGAAGTTCTGCGGATTGGCCTCCAGGCCGACCTTGTTCGATACACGAGCCGCCATCGGCACTGCCGACACGCCAGCCGAGCCGATCAGCGGATTGACCTTGTGCGTGCTGAACACATTCATCAGCTTGGCCATCAGCACACCGGCCGCGGTGCCTGCGCAAAACGCCACCATGCCCAGCATGAGAATGCCCAGGGTCTTGAGCTGCAGGAAGGCCTCGGCCGACAGCTTCGAACCCACGGTCAGGCCGAGGAAGATGGTGACGATATTGATCAGCGCATTGCGCGAGGTATCGGCCAGACGCTCGACCACACCGGCCTCGCGCAGCAGATTGCCGAGGGCGAACATGCCGATCAACGGCGCGGCGTCAGGCAGCAGCATACCGATCAGAATGCACAGCACGATGGGGAAGATGATCTTCTCGGTCTGCCCTACCGGACGCAGTTGCTGCATGACGATGGCGCGCTCTTCCTTGGTGGTCAGCGCGCGCATGATCGGTGGCTGCAGCAACGGCACCAGCGCCATGTAGGCATAGGCCGCCACGGCAATGGGGCCAAGCAGATCAGGCGCCAGCTTGGAGGTGACGAAGATCGAGGTCGGCCCATCCGCTCCGCCGATGATGGCGATGGACGCCGCCTCCTTGAGAGTGAACTCCATGCCGGGAATGCCCAACGCGGTGATCGCCAGTGCGCCGAGCAGGGTGCCGAAGATGCCGAACTGTGCAGCAGCGCCCAGCAGCAGCGTCTTAGGGTTGGCCAGCATCGGGCCGAAGTCGGTCATGGCGCCGACGCCGAGGAAGATCAGCAACGGGAAGATGCTGGTCGGCAGGCCCACTTCATAGATCAGGTGCAGGAAACCCGCGCCCTCGGCCATGTTGGCCACCGGGATGTTCGACAGCAGGCCACCGAAGCCGATGGGTACCAGCAACAGGGGCTCGAAGCCCTTCTTGATGGCCAGGTAGATCAGCACCAGGCACACCGCGATCATGAACGCCTGACCGGGCTCCAGATGGTACAGACCGGTGCTCTGCCAGAGCTTGAGCAGCTTTTCCATGACGCGCCCCTCAGCCGATGGTCAGCAGGCTTGCGCCCACTGCCACTGCATCGCCGACCTTGACGTTGACGGCACCGACGGTACCGGACTTGAAGGCGCGGATCTCGGTTTCCATCTTCATCGCTTCGAGGATGATCACCAGTTGACCCTCCTCCACAGCCTGGCCAGGCTGCACCAACACCTTGAAGATATTGCCGGCCAGCGGCGCAGCCTGCGGCTCGCCGCCACCCGCCGCGACCGGGGCCGCCGCCGGTGCGGCGCTCGCCGCGCCACCGACGGGCTTGATGCCTTCGATATCACCGCCCTCGTTCACCTGCACGACGAACGACTTGCCATTGACTTCGACGGTGTAGACCTCGGGCTTACCGGCCTCGCGAGCCGGAGTTTCCTTGCCGGTCGGTGCCGGCTCGAAGGCCGCCGGGTTGCCGCGGTTTTCCAGGAATTTCAGGCCGATCTGCGGGAACAGCGCATAAGTCAGCACGTCGTCGATCTCGTCGGCGGCCAGCTTGATGCCTTTCTCCCGGGCGATGCCCTTGAGCTCGGCGGTCAGCTTGTCCATTTCGGCCTCGAGCAGGTCGGCCGGGCGGCAGGTAATGGCCTCGCTGCCATCGAGTACACGGGCCTGCAGCTCGGCGTTGAACGGCGCGGGCGCGGCGCCGTACTCGCCCTTGAGCACGCCGGCAGTTTCCTTGGTGATGGACTTGTAGCGCTCACCAGTGAGCACATTGATCACCGCCTGAGTGCCGACGATCTGCGAAGTGGGGGTCACCAGCGGGATGAAACCCAGGTCTTCGCGCACGCGCGGAATCTCGGCCAGCACCTGGTCGAACTTGTCCTGGGCGCCCTGCTCTTTGAGCTGGCTTTCCATGTTGGTGAGCATGCCGCCTGGCACCTGGGCGACCAGGATGCGTGAATCGACGCCCTTGAGGTTGCCCTCGAACTTCGCGTACTTCTTGCGCACCTCGCGGAAGTACGCGGCGATTTCTTCGAGCAGCTCCAGGTTGAGTCCGGTGTCGCGCTCAGTGCCCTGGAACATGGCCACCACCGACTCGGTCGGCGAATGACCATAGGTCATCGACAACGAGGAGATGGCGGTGTCGACGTTATCGATACCGGCTTCCACCGCCTTGAGAATGGCCACCGACGACAGCCCCGCCGTGGCGTGGCACTGCATGTGAATCGGAATTGCCAGGTTGGCCTTCAGGCGCGACACCAGCTCGAAGGCGGTGTACGGGGTGAGGATACCCGCCATGTCCTTGATGGCCACCGAATCGGCGCCCATGTCTTCGATCTGCTTGGCCAGATCGACCCACATGTCCAAGGTGTGCACCGGGCTGGTGGTATAGGAGATGGTGCCCTGGGCATGCTTGCCCTGCTTCTTCACGGCCTTGAGTGCGGTCTCCAGGTTGCGCGGGTCGTTCATCGCATCGAACACGCGGAATACATCGACGCCGTTGACCGCCGCGCGCTCGACGAACTTCTCCACCACATCGTCGGCGTAGTGGCGGTAGCCGAGCAGGTTCTGCCCACGCAGCAGCATCTGCTGACGGGTGTTGGGCATGGCCTTCTTCAGTTCGCGGATGCGCTCCCAGGGGTCTTCGCCGAGGTAACGAATGCAGGCATCGAAGGTCGCGCCGCCCCAGGACTCCACCGACCAGAAGCCGACCTGATCGAGCTTGGGCGCAATCGGCAGCATGTCTTCGAGACGAACACGCGTCGCCAGGATCGACTGATGCGCATCACGCAGCACCACATCGGTGATTCCGAGTGCTTGTTTTACGGCAGTCATACAGGTGCTCCCTCTGAACCTGATCAACCGCGGCGTGCGCGGTGCTGGGCAATAGCGGATTGGATGGCGGCCAGTGTCTCTGCATCTGGCCCATGGCTGGCCGACTTGACACTAGGCGCTGGAGAAGAAATGGCCGGGGTCGGCGCGGGCGGAGCGAAGGTCGCGATCAGACGTGACATCAGACTGACCACACCCACCAGCAACACCAGAAAGACAAATACGAAGCCCATGCCGAACAGCATGAGTTCGACACCCTCGAGCAGCAGTTCACTGGGGGTCATCTTGGCTCCTTTGGCCAGCAGCTCGCAGGCTGCATTCATTATTGATCAGGAGCGCCCAGGGTCAGCGCCCGGGCAAAGCTGGCGAACCTTAGCCTGAAACAAGCGTTTGAGGCAAACACCAAACAGCTCGAATCGACCATTTATGTAGTGGCTTTTTCACGACCAGTACCAAAGAAGGGGCATGGCTCTGCGAAAGGGCTCTCAGGAGGCCGAGCGCACCCCGGTATCAACCGCGGGTGCCAGCGCCAGGAGCTGCTTAAAATGGCGAGTCTCATCGCCCGGGGTGCGCCCGAACAGCCGCTTGAATTCGCGACTGAACTGCGACGGGCTTTCATACCCGACGCGCTGCGCAGCACTGAGCGCACTCATGTCATTGCGGATCATCAGCAGGCGCGCCTGATGCAGGCGAATGGCCTTGAGGTACTGCAGCGGTGAGCGACTGGTCATCGCCTTGAAATGCACATGGAAGGTCGGCACGCTCATGCTGGCGACTTCGGCCAGCGAAGGCACATCGAGCGATTGCTGATAATCGCGGTGAATCCTCTGCAGGACGCGCGCGATACGACCGAAATGACTGTTCTGCGCCAGGGTCGCGCGCAGGCCATTGCCCTGCTCACCCTGCAGCACGCGAAAGACGATTTCACGCAGAATCGATGGGCCGAGCAGGCGCACCTCCTCAGGGTCAGCCAGGGCCTCCAGCAGGCGCAACGTGGCATCACTCAAGCGCGTATCCATCGGGCTGGAATAAAGCGTTGCCGGTTGAGTGGGCTGGGGCTCTTGCAGATCCATGACCAGCTCGGCCACCAACAGCGGGTCGACACGCAGCGCCACCCCCAGCATGGGCTCTTCGGCACTGGCCTCGGTTTCGATGGAAAACGGCAGGGGCAGCGCCAGCACCAGATAGTGCTGCGCATCGTAAACATACAGTTTGCCGTCGTGCAGCCCACTCTTGCGCCCCTGGATCACGATCACGATGCTCGGCTCATACAGCGCCGGGGTAACCGGCAGCGAGCGATTGGAGCGCATGAAGGTAACCCCGTCGAGCTGCGCCGCGGTGTACCCCTCCTCGGGGGCCAGACGCAGCATCAGTTCGACCATACGCCGCTTGATGCTCTCAGGACTCATGCTCATGCGCCGCTTTCGACTCGTTATCGATACCTGGGCATTGTAGGGAGCACTCAATAGAAACAGGCAATATCGAAAGAGTAACGAGACTTAGCAGCCGGCCGGCCCCTGCCTAGCATGGACGCTCCATAACGCAATGGAGACCGACATGAGCAAAGTCATCCTCATCACCGGCGCCAGCAGCGGCATCGGCGAAGCCACCGCCAGGCACCTGGCAAGCCTGGGTCATCACGTAGCCCTCGGTGCACGGCGCATCGAGCGCCTGCAGGCACTGGTAGAAGAACTGCAGGCACAAGGTCAACACGCCTCCTGCCGCGCCCTCGACGTCAGCCAGCTACACGACATGCAGGCCTTCGTCGAGCATGCCGAAGCGCAGCACGGCCCCGTCGACGTGATCATCAACAACGCCGGGGCCATGCCACTGTCGCCGCTCAATGCCCTGAAAGTGGATGAGTGGAATCGCATGATCGACGTCAACATCAGGGGCGTGCTGCACGGTATTGCCGCCGTACTGCCAGGCATGGAAGAACGCGGGCACGGCCAGGTCATCAATATCGCCTCCATCGGCGCACACGCCGTATCGCCGACGGCAGCGGTCTACTGCGCCACCAAATATGCCGTCTGGGCGATTTCCGACGGCCTGCGCCAGGAAAGCGAGCGCATCCGCGTCACCACCATCTGCCCTGGCGTGGTCGAGTCCGAACTGGCCGACAGCATCTCCGACGCCAGTGCGCGCGAGGCGATGCAAGCTTTCCGTCGCGTCGCCATCACCCCGGACGCCATCGCCCGCGCCGTGGCCTATGCAGTCGAACAGCCCGACGACGTCGACGTCAGCGAACTGATCGTGCGCCCAACCGCCAGCCCCCATTGATGGAGACCACCATGTCAGCGAAGAACACCGTCGCGGTACTGCTGATCAGCGGCGCCTTGCTACCCGGCGTGGTAATGGCGCAATCCGAGCACCCGCATCCTTACGTAGGCATGTGGGTAACGGACGACGGCTATGTCCGCCATGAGCTATTGGCCAACGGCCGTTATGACGAGGCACGCGGCAATCGCGAAAGCGCCTACCAGGGCAACTACCGCGTCACCGGCAACCACATCGACTACGTCGACGACACCGGGTTTACCGCCGATGGTGAATTCATCAACGACGTGCTCTACCACGGCGGCATGGTACTGCGCCGCAAAAGCACTGCAACTGACGAGTAAGGCAACCCACCCGCCAAGGAAACAAGCCTATGTACATGCAAAAAGCTGTCGCTGCGCTACTGCTCAGCGTGTCGCTCTGCCTGCCGGCCTGGGCAAGTGACAACACCGCGGCCAATCAGGCCCTGATTCAGAAAGCCTTCGATGATTGGCGCGCAGGCCAGGGCGGCATCTTCCAGTTGCTGGCCGATGACGCCGTCTGGGTCGTGGCCGGCAGCAGCCCCTACTCCGGGACTTACCGCACGCGAGAGGCGTTCATGGAAGATGCAGTCAAACCCATCACTGACAAACTGGCCACGCCCATCGTGCCCACCGTCCGCCAGATCGTGGCGCAAGGGCCTTACGTGGTCGTGCACTGGGATGGCCAGGCGACCGCCAAGGACGGCAGTCGCTACGAGAACAGTTACTCCTGGCACATGCAGCTGGAGAACGGCCAGATCACCCGGGTCACGGCCTTTCTCGATACCTGGCGACTGGTCGAGCTGATGAACTGACGGGACCTACAGCAGGAAGATCGACGCCAGCCCCAGGAAGATGAAGAAACCGCCGCTGTCGGTCATGGCGGTGATCATCACGCTGGCCCCCATGGCCGGGTCGCGCCCCAGGCGTGCCAGGGTCATGGGGATCAGCACCCCCATCAGCGCCGCCAACAACAGGTTCAGCGTCATTGCCGCGGTCATCACCACGCCCAGCGACCAACTGCCGTAGAGCGCATAGGCGACAGCACCGATCACCCCTCCCCAGAGGATGCCGTTGATCAGGGAAACACCCAGTTCCTTGCGTACCAGACGCTTGGTATTGCCGGTGCTGACCTGATCCAGCGCCATGGCGCGTACGATCATGGTGATGGTCTGGTTGCCCGAGTTGCCGCCGATACCGGCAACGATGGGCATCAGCGCCGCCAGCGCCACCAGCTTCTCGATCGAGCCTTCGAACAGGCCGATCACACGCGAAGCGAGGAATGCGGTGACCAGGTTGATCGCCAGCCAGGCCCAGCGGTTGCGAACCGACTTCCACACCGAGGCGAAGATGTCTTCCTCCTCGCGCAGACCGGCCATGTTCAGCACTTCGCTTTCGCTTTCCTCACGAATCAGGTCGACCATCTCGTCGATGGTCAGACGGCCAATCAGCTTGCCGTTCTTGTCCACCACCGGGGCGGAAATCAGGTCGTAACGCTCGAAGGCCTGCGCGGCGTCGTAGCCGTCCTCGTCCGGGTGGAAGCTTACCGGATCGTCGGCCATGACTTCGCCGACCTGCTTGTCCGGGTCGTTGACCAACAGGCGCTTGATCGGCAGCACGCCCTTGAGCACGCCGTCGTAATCGACCACGAACAGCTTGTCGGTATGGCCCGGTAGCTCTTTCAGGCGGCGCAGGTAACGCAGAACCACTTCCAGGCTGACGTCTTCGCGGATGGTGACCATCTCGAAGTCCATCAGCGCACCGACCTGATCCTCTTCGTAGGACAGGGCCGAACGCACACGCTCGCGCTGCTGGGCGTCGAGCGATTCCATCAGCTCATGAACGACGTCGCGCGGCAGTTCCGGCGCCAGATCGGCGAGTTCGTCGGCGTCCAGGTCCTTGGCCGCAGCGAGAATCTCATGATCGTCCATGTCGGCGATCAGGGTTTCCCGTACCGCGTCGGAGACCTCCAGCAGGATGTCGCCATCGCGCTCGGCCTTGACCAGCTGCCAGACGGTCAGACGCTCGTCGAGCGGCAAGGCTTCGAGGATGTGGGCGATGTCAGCAGGGTGCAGATCTTCGAGCTTGCGCTGCAGCTCGACGAGATTCTGACGATGCACCAGGTTCTCGACCCGGTCGTGATGCTGGCCTTCCTGACGATGAGTCAGGTCTTCGACCAGTTTGTGCCGATGCAGCAGTTCGATCACCTGGGCCAGGCGATCCTGCAAGCTTTCTTGCGGCTTTTTGGCTTCTACTTCAGTCATAGCGCGCTCCACCCCCAGTTGGCGGGCACGCCAGAGGGGATCAATCAGGTCTTACACGATTGTGCGAGGGGAGTATTGAGTAACTACTGGGTAAGTCCATGGTGGTATTCCACAAGCCCCGGCGGGGCTGACGCGGCGAATGATAACACCGCAAAACAGCTTTGTACGTGACAAAAGCGCGGCAAGAACAACTGCTTGCATCACAAACTTCGATCTCGCATGAAAACCTAGCTATGCGACGTCAGCGCTCCCCGCCAGGACACCCTGGCGAGCGCGAAAAAAAGGTCTAACCTGAAGCAGGCAAACGTCACGGAGGACGATTCATGCGAGGACAGCACGTCGCAGCGCTACTGGCCGCTGCGCTTCTCTACCCTATTGCAGACAGCTCGGCCGCCAGCGTGTTCCGCTGCGTCGACGCTGACGGCCATATCACCTTCACCCGCCACGGCTGCAACGACGATCAGCAACAGCATCTGCAGGATGCGCGCAACCACACGCCCAGCAGCGGCAAGCCAATCCCTCTGGCCCCAGGCCGACGCACGACAACTGCCTCGGCAAGCAGTGGCGAGGTGGTCATCGTCGGTCAACAGGACGATGGCTGCGGCAACCTGCTGACCAGTAGCGAGAGGCGCCAGGCAATCATCCGCAAGGAAGTGCGCCGCGGCATGAGCAGAACCGACGTGGAAAGCAGCCTGGGCAAGCCGGACAGGATCACGAGCAGCAATGGGCAGCAGCGCTATCACTACCGCGAAAAACGCAAAGGCGGCAGCAGCCGGCAGGTCAGCTTCGACGAAGCCGGCTGCGTGAAGAAATGATGCGCAAAGAAAAGGGCCTGCATCGCTGCAGGCCCTTTGGGTATGGCGGACTCAGGAGGATTCGAACCTCCGACCGCTCGGTTCGTAGCCGAGTACTCTATCCAGCTGAGCTATGAGTCCGTTTGGTATTTTTATACCAGATCACCACTGGTTGAAACAAAATGGCTTGCAGCGATGCAAGCCATTGAATATGGCGGACTCAGGAGGATTCGAACCTCCGACCGCTCGGTTCGTAGCCGAGTACTCTATCCAGCTGAGCTATGAGTCCGTTTGGTATTTTTATACCAGATCACCACTGGTTGAAACAAAATGGCTTGCAGCGATGCAAGCCATTGAATATGGCGGACTCAGGAGGATTCGAACCTCCGACCGCTCGGTTCGTAGCCGAGTACTCTATCCAGCTGAGCTATGAGTCCGTTTGGTGTTTTTATACCAGATCACCTCTGGTTGATTCGCCAGCCCGGCTTACGCCTGACTCGCTGAATAATGGCGGAGAAGGGGGGATTCGAACCCCCGACACCCTTTTGAGGTGTACTCCCTTAGCAGGGGAGCGCCTTCGGCCACTCGGCCACCTCTCCGCAACACGGGGCGCATGATAAACATGTTTTCCCCGTTTGCAAACAAAAATTTGTAGAAAAATTAGTGGCTTGGTTCGTCACCCTTCTCTTTCTGGATGCGCTGGTAGATTTCTTCACGGTGTACGGCAACCTCTTTCGGCGCATTGACACCAATGCGCACCTGATTACCTTTCACACCCAACACGGTGACAGTCACATCATCACCGACCATCAGGGTCTCTCCGACCCGGCGAGTCAGAATCAGCATTCCTTTCTCCTCAACGGATTACATTTCTCAGGACAACAGTCTGCAAAAAGAAAATGGTGCCGGCTTCCCGCTAAATCAAGCCTGAAAGCCTCCACCCAAGTATTGACCAGCGCGCGCAGAAAGAAAGTTCCCACATGCCAGTCAAAAAGACGAAAGGCGCGGAACCAGCCGCGCCTTTCAAATCAGTTGAATCACTCGCCCTGTCGGGCCGGGGCATCCAGCTCGAAAGCGGTATGCAGAGCGCGTACCGCCAGCTCCAGATACTTCTCCTCGATCACCACGGAAACCTTGATCTCGGAGGTGGAGATCATCTGGATATTGATGGTCTCCTTGGCCAGGGCTTCGAACATACGGCTGGCAACACCGGCATGGGAGCGCATACCGACACCGACGATGGACACCTTGGCGATATTGGTGTCGCCGACCACTTCACGGGCGCCCAGCTCGTCTGCAGTCTTCTGCAGCACGCCGAGGGCGTTGTTGTAGTCGTTGCGGTGCACGGTGAAGGTGAAATCGGTGGTGTTATCGTGCGAGACGTTCTGCACGATCATATCCACTTCGATGTTGGCGGCGCTGATCGGGCCGAGAATCTTGAAGGCGATGCCGGGGATATCCGGTACCCCACGGATGGTCAGCTTGGCTTCGTCGCGGTTGAAAGCGATGCCGGAAATGATCGGCTGTTCCATGGATTCCTCTTCATCAAGGGTAATGAGGGTGCCCGGCCCCTCCTGAAAGCTGTGCAGGACGCGCAGCGGGACGTTGTACTTGCCGGCGAACTCCACCGAACGAATCTGCAGCACCTTGGAGCCGAGGCTGGCCATTTCCAGCATCTCTTCGAAGGTGATCTTTTCCAGACGCTGAGCCTTGGGCACCACGCGCGGGTCGGTGGTGTAGACACCATCGACGTCGGTGTAGATCTGGCACTCGTCGGCTTTCAACGCCGCCGCCAGAGCCACACCAGTAGTGTCGGAACCACCACGACCGAGGGTGGTGATGTTGCCGTGCTCGTCGACACCCTGGAAGCCGGCGACGACGACGACGCGACCGGCCTTGAGATCAGTACGAATCTTCTGGTCATCGATTTGCAGAATGCGCGCCTTGTTGTGCGCGCTGTCGGTGAGGATGCGCACCTGGTTGCCGGTGTAGGACACCGCCGGCACGCCGCGCTTGATCAGCGCCATGGCCAGCAGGGCAATGGTCACCTGCTCACCGGTGGACACCATGACATCCAGCTCACGCGCAACCGGCTCGCCATCGGTGATCTGTTTGGCCAGATCGATCAGGCGGTTGGTTTCGCCGCTCATGGCGGAAACCACGACGACGATGTCGTCACCGTTGTCGCGGAACTTCTTCACCTTGTCGGCCACCTGCGCGATACGCTCGATGGTGCCGACGGAGGTGCCCCCAAACTTCTGTACGATCAAAGCCATTTCAAAAAGCCGCCTGATTCCTCGAAGGGCGCCCATTAAACCCGCATCGGGTCATACTGCCAAGGCCCGCCGGACGCACTGCGGGCCCCGCTTTCTCGCTCGTTACGAAGCCTGCTCGACCAGAGTAGCGGCCAGAGCCAGGGCTTCATCCAGCTTGCCGGCATCAACGCCGCCGCCCTGAGCCATGTCCGGGCGACCGCCGCCCTTGCCACCCACAGCTGCCGCGGCCTGACGCATCAGGTCACCAGCCTTGACCTTGGCGGTCAGATCCTGGGTCACACCAGCGACCAGCACCACCTTCTCGTCGAACACACCACCGAGCAGAATCACAGCGCTGCCCAGCTTGTTCTTCAACTGGTCGACCAGCGCCAGCAGCGCCTTGCCGTCCAGACCATCGAGACGCGCAGCCAGCACCTTGGTGCCCTTCACGTCCACGGCCGAACCGGCCAGGTCGTTACCGGCGGCGCTGGCGGCCTTGGCCTTGAGCTGCTCCAGCTCCTTTTCCAGCTGACGGTTGCGTTCGATCAGGGCCGAGAGCTTGTCCAACACGTTGTCGCGGCTGCCCTTGACCAGGGAAGCGGCTTCCTTGAGCTGCTCCTCGGCGCCATTGAGCCAGGCCAGCGCGGCGGCGCCAGTGACCGCTTCGATACGACGCACGCCAGCGGCCACGCCGCCTTCGCTGGTGATCTTGAACAGACCGATGTCGCCGGTACGCGATACGTGGGTACCGCCGCAGAGCTCGACGGAGAAATCGCCGCCCATGCTCAGCACCCGCACCTGGTCGCCGTACTTCTCGCCGAACAGCGCCATGGCGCCCTTGGCCTTGGCGGTCTCGATGTCGGTTTCCTCGGTCTCGACCTCGGAGTTCTTGCGAATCTCGGCGTTGACGATGTCTTCCAGCTGCTTCAGTTGCTCGGGCTTGATCGCCTCGAAGTGGCTGAAGTCAAAGCGCAGGCGCTGACTGTCGACCAGCGAGCCCTTCTGCTGCACGTGATCGCCCAGCACCTGACGCAGCGCGGCGTGCAGCAGGTGGGTAGCAGAGTGGTTCAGCGCGGTGGCCTGACGCACGCCGGCTTCGGCTTCAGCCTTGACGCTGGTGCCGACACTCAGGCCGCCCTTGGCCACCACACCGTGGTGCAGGAAGGCACCGCCGGCCTTGGTGGTGTCGCGCACGTCGAAGCGTACGCCAGCACTTTCCAGGTAACCGCAGTCCCCGACCTGACCACCGGATTCGGCGTAGAACGGGGTCTGATCCAGCACCACCACGCCCTCCTCGCCTTCGGCGAGGCTGTCGACCGCAGCGCCGGCCTTGAACAGGGCAATGATCTTGCCGCTGCCACTGGTGCCTTCATAGCCGAGGAAACGCGTGTCGGCGTCGACCTTGACCAAGGCGTTGTAGTCCATGCCGAAGGAGCTGGCGGAGCGGGCGCGCTCGCGCTGCGCCTCCATCTCACGCTCGAAGCCTTCCTCGTCCACCGACAGCTCGCGCTCGCGGGCGATGTCGGCGGTCAGGTCAACCGGGAAACCGTAGGTGTCGTACAGCTTGAACACCACATCGCCCGGGATGACCGAGCCCTGCAGGCCAGCCAGATCCTGCTCGAGGATCTTCAGGCCCTGCTCCAGGGTCTTGGCGAACTGCTCTTCTTCGGTCTTCAGCACGCGCTCGATGTGCGCCTGCTGCTGCTTGAGCTCGGGGAAGGCTTCGCCCATCTCGGCCACTAGGGCAGCGACGATCTGGTAGAAGAAGCTGCCCTTGGCGCCCAGCTTGTTACCGTGGCGGCAAGCGCGACGCACGATGCGGCGCAGCACGTAGCCACGGCCTTCGTTGGACGGGGTGACACCGTCGGCGATCAGGAAGCTGCAGGAACGAATGTGGTCGGCCACCACCTTCAGCGAAGCCTGGCCTTCGTTGCTGCAGCCAATGGCCTTGGCCGAGGCAGCCAGCAGGTTCTGGAACAGGTCGATCTCGTAGTTCGAGTTGACGTGCTGCAGTACGGCGCTGATGCGCTCCAGGCCCATGCCGGTGTCCACGCTCGGCGCCGGCAGCGGGTGCAGGACGCCGTCTGCAGTGCGGTTGAACTGCATGAATACGTTGTTCCAGATCTCGATGTAGCGATCACCATCTTCTTCCGGGCTGCCGGGTGGGCCGCCCCAGATGTGCTCGCCGTGGTCGAAGAAGATCTCGGTGCACGGGCCGCACGGGCCGGTATCGCCCATTGCCCAGAAGTTGTCGGAAGCGTATGGCGCGCCCTTGTTGTCGCCGATGCGGATCATGCGCTCGGCCGGTACGCCAATTTCCTTGTTCCAGATTTCGTAGGCCTCGTCATCGGTGGCGTAGACGGTGACCCAGAGCTTTTCCTTGGGCAGGTTCAGCCACTTGTCGGAGGTCAGGAACTCCCAGGCGTAATGAATGGCGTCACGCTTGAAATAGTCACCGAAGCTGAAGTTGCCCAGCATTTCGAAGAAGGTGTGGTGACGCGCGGTGTAGCCGACGTTCTCCAGGTCGTTGTGCTTGCCGCCGGCACGCACGCACTTCTGGCTGGTGGTGGCGCGGGTATAGGCGCGCTTTTCCAGGCCCAGGAAGCAGTCCTTGAACTGGTTCATGCCCGCGTTGGTGAACAGCAGGGTCGGGTCGTTCGCCGGAATCAGCGAGCTGGAAGCGACACGGGTGTGCCCTTTTTCTTCGAAGAAGCTCAGGAAGGCTTCACGGATTTCTGCGCTTTTCATAGGGATATCCACGGAATCAGGCGGCCACGGCAAAAGCCGGCAAAGGGCCGCATTATATCGGGCCTATCGCTTGCGGCTAGTACCTTGTTGATAGCCAACATCTATTAGGTATTGGCTGCTTGATCATTGAGCGCGAAAAGCGGCGAACGCCTCGATCACCCGCTCGATCTGCTCGGCGCTGACATCCAGATGAGTGACCAGACGCAGGCGCGGCGCGGCACTGACGGCGATGCCGCGTTCGGCCATGAAGGCCTTGATCTGCCCGGCGCGCTCACCAAGTTGCACATAGACCATATTGGTCTGCACCGGCTCGACGCTATAGCCCAGTTCGGTCAGTGCAGCGCCCAGGCGCTCCGCGTTGGCATGATCCTCAGCCAGACGCTGAACCTGATGCTGCAGGGCATACAGCCCCGCCGCCGCCAACACCCCGGCCTGACGCATGCCGCCACCGACCATCTTGCGCAGACGCCGCGCCTTGGCAATCAGCGCAGTGCTGCCACAGAGCACCGAACCGACCGGCGCACCGAGGCCCTTGGACAGGCATACCGAGACCGAGTCGAAGTGCTGGGTAATTTCGCGCGCCGGCACACCGAGCTTGACCGCGGCGTTGTACAGGCGGGCACCATCGAGGTGCAGGCTCAAGCCACGGCGGCGAGTGAGTTCGCGGGCGGCAGCCAGGTAGTCGAGCGGCAGCACCTTGCCCTGCATGGTGTTTTCCAGGGCCAGCAAGCGGGTACGGGCGAAATGAAAGTCGTCCTGCTTGATCGCCGCTTCGACCTTGGCCAGATCCAGCGAGCCGTCGGCTTCACCGTCGATCGGCTGCGGCTGGATGGAACCAAGTACGGCGGCACCGCCGCCCTCGTACTTGTAGGTGTGGGCTTGCTGGCCGACGATGTACTCGTCACCCCGCTCGCAATGAGCCATCAGGCCGAGCAGGTTGCTCATGGTGCCGGTGGGGACGAACAGCGCCGCCGCGAAGCCCAGCTCATTGGCCAGCCAGGCCTCCAGACGGGTTACCGTGGGGTCTTCGCCATACACGTCATCGCCCAGCTCGGCAGCCATCATGGCTTCGCGCATGGCAACGGTGGGTTGGGTGACGGTGTCGCTACGCAGGTCGATCAGGGGCATGACAGGCTTTCCCGGCAATTGGCGAAAGGCTCATGCTAAAGAGGTCGCCCAGACGGTGAAAGATACAGTTGCGCGATAAAAGCAACTTGCCGACACCGCAGCCCGGATGCAATCCGGGCTACAGCAAGCCGGCACCGTCATCGGGAACGATCAGAATGGCGGCGCGCAGGCCATTCTTGACCTTGGGATTGGGGAAAATGATCCGCGCGCCCTTCTCTTCCACTATCCAGCGGCTGTCGGCGATATCCTCGGCAAGCAGGTAACCTGGCTCCAGTTCGGTGAAATTTTCAATATCCTCCGGCAGGTGCAACTGGAAGCTGTCGCTGTGCTTGATCACCTCACGTGATACCGAAAACAGCTGCAAGCCATCGAGCGTCGGCTCACCGCTGATCACTTCGCGCCCTTCGATCAGAGCGTGCAGCGCATTCTCCAGCAGGTCGAGGTTGACCAACTCGTTCTGACCGAAGGCGCGCGCCTTGCCCAACTCCAGGGTGAAAGCCTCGGCACCAAGCTGCGCATAGGTGTAGGCGCTGAAGGTGATCGAAGACTTGTTCTGCAGCAGCACCGCCTCGATGCCGGCAGCACGCAGGCGCTCCAGCTCACGCCGTGAGTGAGCGCGACCTTCCTGCCAGGGATAGAGGGCGAACTGCTCGATCTTCGAGCCGCGAATGGCGGTGTGCAGGTCGTAATGCAGGCGAGTGCGGCCTGTTTGCTTGCCGAAAAAGGTGGCGGCCAGATGCTCCAGGTCGCAGGCGCGAATAGCCTCGAAGCCACTGGATTGCTCGTGACGACCACTGAACAGGCGATTGAGGTCCTGCTCGATATAGCGCTCACCGCGGCGCATGGCCTCGGGATTGCCGAACAGAAAGAGAATGCGCGCCGCCGGATGCAGTTCATTGCGCGCGATGCCGCGCAGCAGACGATCGAGCAGCTCGATTGGCGCGGTTTCGTTGCCATGGACGCCGGCCGACAGCAGCAGGTCGAGGCCATTGTCGCGCGCTGCAGGCGGTGTCACCTCCAGCGCACCTTCGTCGAGCCAGCGCAGACGCGTACCATCGGGCGTCAGTTGAATCTTCGCCGACGGCTCGTGGCCGGCCAGGGTCAGTTCAAGCAGTTTGCCGAGGGCAAGCATGGGGACTCCTTGGTTCACAGCATTTTCGCAGGGTGGGCTGAAGCGGAGCGCCGCCCGGCCCACCCTACCAGGTTCGATCAGTGGTTGCAGTCCGGGCCATGAACATGATCGTCCTCATCGGCGATCATCGGCTCCATCTCCAGCTGCAGGCTGACCAGGTTGGTAGCCTGCGGACGCAACAGCAGGTTGACGTACTCGGTATCGCCCTCTTCCACATCGACACCGATCAGCAACTGATCGCCAACGGCCTGGACCCACAGCTCCTTGCCCTGCCAGACCACGGCAAAGCGGCTGCAGGAGGTTTCCAGTTGGGTACCGTCGTTGTCTTCAAGAATCAGCTGCAGCGCGTCGCTCATAAAATCTCCGGGAATCGAGGTCAGGTTCAGGCTATCTGGAAAGGATAGACCGAGCCCAGTTTAAGGATCTGCGTCAGTTCATCCAATGCCGTGCGGCATTCGGTGAGCAATTGCGGGTCGGCCAGATCGGCTTCGCTGAGGCGGTCGCGGTAATGCTTGTCGACCCAGGCCACCAGGGTGTCATGCAGCGCGTCGCTCATCAGCACGCCCGGATTGACCGCAGCCAGCTCCTGCTCATTGAGCGCCACACGCAGGCGCAGGCAAGCAGGACCACCGCCGTTCTGCATGCTCTGCTTGAGGTCGAACACGCGCACCTCGCGGATCGGCCCGCCACTCGCGGTCAGTTGCTCCAGGTAGCGCCAGACGCTGGCGTTGCTCTTGCACTCCTCTGGCACCACCAACAGCATGCTGCCATCGGCGCGCGTCAGCAGCTGGCTGTTGAACAGGTAGGAACGCACCGCATCCTGCACGCTGACGGCAGAAGCAGGCACGCAGATGGCCTGGAAGTTGCCGCCGCGCCGAGCCAATTTTTCACCCAGTTCGGCCAGTACCTTGTCGGTGCCCAAGAAGGCATCCTGGTGATAGAGCAGCACCTCGCCGTTGCCCACGGCGATCACGTCGTTGTGAAAAACACCCTGATCGATCACCTCCGGATTCTGCTGGGCGAACACCACCCCGGCCTTGCCCAGGCCATGCAAGCGGGCCACCGCGTGAGAGGCTTCCAGGGTCTGCCGCGCCGGGTAGCGCTGCGGGGCCGGATAGCGACTGTCGAAGGCGCTGCGGCCGTAGACGAAGAACTCCACACCGGCGTCACCATAGCCCTTGCAGAAACGCGTGTGGTTGGCCGCACCTTCGTCACCGAACTGACTGACCGCCGGCAACGCCGGGTGATGAGCGAAGTGTTTCTCGCTGGCGAACATCGCCTGCAACACCCGACTGGTGGTGGGGTGCTCGATGCTGCGGTGGAACTTGCAGTTGAGGTTGGCGGCGGTGAAGTGCACGCGGCCATCTGCCGTGTCGGCGCTGGGGCTGACAGTGCAGGAATTGGCCGTCCACATGCTGGAGGCCGAACAGCTCGCCACCAGCAGAGGCATGGCGCCCTTGGCGGCCTTGGCGATCACCTGCGCGTCACTGCCGGTAAAGCCCAGGCTGCGCAAGGCGGCAACGTCCGGACGCTCCTGCGGGGCCAGTACGCCCTGCTTGAAGCCCATGTCCATCAGCGCCTTCATCTTCGCCAGCCCTTGCTTGGCGGCTTCCTTGGGGCTCGACACGGCCTGACAGTTGCTCTGCGACGCGACGTTACCGTAGGACAACCCACCGTAGTTGTGAGTCGGCCCGACCAGGCCGTCGACATTCATTTCAAAAGCGGACATCTCATAAGCGGTCATTACAGAGTCACTCCCGGGGTCAGGGTCGCGGGTAAGGCCAGGCTTTCGCTCTCAAGCCCGGCCACCGGGTAGGCGCAGTAATCCGCTGCATAGTAGGCACTGGCGCGATGGTTGCCCGAAGCGCCGATGCCACCGAAAGGCGCAGTGCTGGCGGCGCCAGTGAGCTGTTTGTTCCAGTTGACGATACCGGCGCGGCTGTGCAGCCAGAACTGCTCGAAGCGCGCACGTGAGTCGGACAGCAGGCCGGCGGCCAGACCATAAGCCGTGGCGTTGGCCTCGGCGATGGCAGCCTCGAAACTGTCGTAGCGGATCACCTGCAGCAGCGGACCGAAGAATTCTTCGTCAGGACGGTCGCTCACGGCCGTGACATCGAGAATGCCGGGCGTCAGCAGCGCAGCCCCCTCCTGCGGCTGGGTCATCGCCAGCAATGCCGTGGCGCCGCCGGCCAGCAAGTCCTGCTGGGCCTGCATCAGCTGCGCGGCGGCCTGCAGGGAAATCACCGAGCCCATGAACGGCGCCGGCTGCTCGTCGAAGCGACCGACCTTGATCTGCCCGGCAACCTGCACCAGACGCGCCAGCAGGGCGTCACCCCACTGCCCTTGTGGCACCAGCAGCCGACGCGCGCAGGTGCAGCGCTGGCCAGCCGAGATGAACGCGGACTGGACGATGGTGTACACCGCGGCATCGACATCCGCGACCTGATCGACGATCAGCGGGTTGTTGCCACCCATCTCCAGCGCCAGGATCTTGTCCGGGCGCCCGGCGAATTGGGCGTGCAGCAGGTTGCCGGTGCGGCTGGAGCCAGTGAAGAACAGCCCGTCGATACCAGGATGGCCGGCCAGCGCGACGCCGGTTTCGCGACCGCCCTGCAGCAGGCTGAGCACGCCCTCGGGCAGCCCGGCCTCGATCCAGCATTTGACCGTCAGCTCGGCCACCTTCGGCGTCAGTTCGCTGGGCTTGAACAGCACGCAGTTACCGGCCAGGAGCGCCGGCACGATATGGCCGTTAGGCAAGTGGCCGGGAAAGTTGTAGGGGCCGAACACCGCCACCACACCGTGCGGTTTGTGGCGCAACACCGCGGTGGCGTCGCCCAGCGGGCCGCTCTTCTCACCGGTGCGCTCGCGATAGCTCTGAATGGAAATGGCGACCTTGCCCACCATGCTGTTCACTTCGGTGGCAGCTTCCCACAGCGGCTTGCCGGTCTCCTCACCAATCGCTCGGGCGACTTCGTCGGCACGTGACTTCAAACAGGCGGCAAAACGCTCAAGCACGGCGATGCGGCCATCCAGCGAATGCGCCGCCCACAACGAGAACGCGCCACGCGCAGCGGCAACGGCTGCATCGACCTGCGCAGCGGTGGCGCCCTGGCCCTGCCAGAGCACGGCCTGGCTGACCGGGTCGAGCGATTGCAGCGACTCGCCCTGACCGGGCTGCCACTGACCTGCGATGTAATGAGTGTTCATCTTGTTTTACCACTCCCAGCATTTTCCAGCGGCCGGCATGGGCCGCTGCGCAAAACCAATAACTCAGCGGTGCGCCGCCAGCGGCACGGCGCGTACCTGATCACCCGCCGAAAGGCGCAGACGCTTGGCCGTCAATGGATCGACCACCAGGGTGCCGGCCGCCAGGCGTGCAGGCGCAGCAGTGATACGGCAGTCCTGGCGCTTGCGGTTGTGCACCAGGAACGGCTCGGCGTCATCACCCGGCGTACCGATGGCCAGTACCAGGTTCTGGCTGCCCTGCACCGCGCGAATCTTCGCGGTTTCCGCCTCGATGGCCGGGCCCGCGTCGAAGATGTCGACATAGCCCTGATAGCTGAAACCCTCGGCCTTGAGCATGGCCAGCGCCGGTTCGGTATCCGGGTGCACCCGGCCGATCACGGCGCGTGCATCCTCGGACAGAAAGCAGGTATAGAGCGGAAACTTGGGCATCAACTCGGCGATGAAGGCCTTGCTGCCGACGCCGGTGAGGTAGTCCGCCTGGGAGAACTCCATCTTGAAGAAATGCCGACCGAGGCTTTCCCAGAACGGCGAGCGTCCACGCTCGTCGGACATACCGCGCATCTCGGCGATCACCTTGTCGCCGAACAGCTCGCGAAACTCGGCGATGAACAGAAAGCGCGCCTTCGACAGCAAACGGCCGTTGAGGCCTGTGCGGTAATCGGCATGCAGGAACAGCGAGCACAGTTCGGAGTTGCCGGTCAGGTCGTTGGCCATGAACAGCGTCGGCACCTGGCGATGGATGTTCAACTCCTGAGAAGCGCTGACGGTCAGACCGACCCGGTAGTTGTACCAGGGCTCGCGCAGGCCGACGGCGCCGGCCACCGCAGAAATGCCCACCACCTTGCCGGCATCGTCTTCGAGGACGAACAGGTAGTCGGCATCGGCACGTTCGGCCTCGCCACGAAATGCCTTCTCCGCCCAGCCGACCCGGTGCGCCAGGCGCTCCTCGTTGGCCGGCAGCGTGGTCAGGCCAGCGCCGGTGCTGCGAGCCAGGTCGATCAGGGCCGGCAAGTCGGCACTGCGCACGGGACGAACGATCATAAAGCCTCCAGATTCCTCAAGAGCGCCGCTGGCGCTCTCATACGCCCGCTACGGGCACCCTCTCCTGCGGAGCAGGGCCTGTTAAACCGCTACCAACCTGACGCTGGCGCCTTCGCCGACACCCAGGGCCTCGGCCACCTGTGCGCTGAGCACCACAGGCTTGCCCGGCACCCAGTCGAGATCGGCGACGATGGCGCGGAAATCCTGCAGTTGGCCGTTGCTCACCAGATACTGGCGCCCGCCCGCCTCGGCCTCGCCGATCTTCACCGGCACCAGGCGGCTCTGCGCGATGCTGCGGATGCCCGAGGTACGCGCATGCAGGGTCGGGCCACCGTCGAAGATGTCGATGTAATGGTCGGTCTCGAAGCCTTCGCGCATGAGGATGTCGAAGGTGATCTGCGCACGCGGATGCACCTGGCCCATGGCCTCCTGCGCCTCGTCGGAGAGCAGTGGCACATAGATCGGGTAGTGCGGCATCAGCTCGGCGAGGAAGGTGCGGCTCTTCAGACCGCACAGGCGCTCGGCCTCAGCGTAGGTCATGTCGAAGAAGTTGCGCCCCAGCGCGTCCCAGAACGGCGAATCACCGTTCTCGTCGCTGTGGCCGACGATCTCCACCACCACGGCATCGGCGAAACGCTCCGGGTGACCGGCCATGAACAGCAAGCGCCCGCGCGAATTGAGCTCGGCGAATACGCTGCTGACCAGCGGGCGCTCGACGTAGAAGCTGGTGAGCAGGCTGTTGCCGGTCAGGTCATGACACAGCGACAGCACGTGGATCTTGTTGTGGATCTTCAGCTCACGCGAGTTGTGCACGAAGGTTTCGTTGCGAAAGCTGTAGAAGGGCTCGGAATATCCCGCCGAAGCGACGATGGCGGAACAGCCAACCAGGCGGCCGCTCTCGGTGTCCTCGAGGACGAAGAAGTAGCTCTCCTCGCCGTTGAAACTGACCTCGGCGGCAAACGACGCATCCGAGGCGGCGATCTTGTCGCCCAGCCGGTCTGCATCGTCCGGCAATGAAGTGACACCTACCGGGCTGTCAGCAGCCAGTCGCTGCACTTCGGCCAGGTCCGCCATTTGCGCAGGGCGCATCACCAGCATGGGTCACTCCTTCTAAACAGGGTATTCAAACAGCCGTGAGAGGCGCTTTCGGCTCGGGCATCCTGCTTCGCTCTACCTCCTGCATCCATGCAGTCGCAGCGGCGATTGTCGCAGCTAAAGCGCCTTCCACAGCAAGTCAGCAAGGACTCAGGCGGCCGTCAGTTTGCTCAGCGCACGTTCGAAACGAGCCAGGCCTTCGTCGATATCGGCATCTTCGACCACCAGGCTCGGAGCAAAACGCACCACGTCCGGGCCGGCCTGCAGAATCATCAGACCCTCGGCAGTAGCGGCATCGAGCACCTGCTTGGCCTTGCCCATCCACGCCTCGTTGAGTACGCAGCCAAGCAGCAGGCCCATGCCACGTACCTGCTCGAACAGACCATACTGCTTGCCCAGAGCCAGCAGGCGCGTCTTGAACTGCTCGCTCTTGGTCTTCACACCGTCCAGGGTCTGGCGGGTGTTGACGATATCCAGCACCGCCTCACCGACCGCACAGGCCAGCGGGTTGCCGCCGTAGGTGGTGCCGTGGGTGCCGGGCGAGAAGTGCTTGGCCAGATCGGTGGTGGTGAGCATCGCCGCGATGGGGAAGCCACCGCCCAGGCTCTTGGCGCTGGAGAGAATGTCCGGCACCACGCCGTAATTCATATAGGCGAACAGCTCGCCGGTACGGCCCATGCCGCTTTGTACTTCATCGAACACCAGCAGCGCGTTGTGTGCGTTGCACAGTTCGCGAGCGCCTTGCAGATAGGCCTTTTCGGCCGGCAGCACGCCGCCCTCGCCCTGCACGGGCTCCAGCACCACGGCGCAGGTCTTGTCGGAAATCGCGGCTTTCAGCGCCTCCAGATCGTTGTACGGCACATGGGTGATGCCCTGGATCTTCGGCCCGAAACCGTCGGAGTACTTCGGCTGGCCGCCGACGCTGACGGTGAACAGAGTGCGGCCGTGGAAGCTGTTGGTAGCGGCGATGATTTCGTGCTTTTCCGGGCCGAAGCGGTCATGGGCGACTCGACGCGCCAGCTTGAACGCAGCCTCGTTGGCCTCGGCGCCGGAGTTGCAGAAGAACACGCGCTCGGCGAAGGTCGCTTCGACCAGCTTCTTGCCCAGGCGCAGGGTCGGCTCGTTGGTGAATACGTTGGAGATGTGCCACAGGGTATTGGCCTGCTTGGTCAGCGCCGCGACCAGTGCCGGGTGGCAGTGGCCAAGCACGTTGACGGCGATGCCGCCGGCGAAGTCGATCAGCTCTCGACCACTCTGATCCCAGACTCGCGAACCCAGGCCGCGCACGGGGACGAAAGCAGCAGGGGCGTAGTTGGGGACCATGAACTGGTCGAAATCGGCGCGTTGCACCGCATCGTGCTGAACGGACATCAAAGCTCTCCTGATGAGAAATACCGGCCGCAGAGAGGCGACGAAGCGCCCGAAACGACAGGGAATACAAGGATTGTAGGGACTGAATCGGGGTCGGCATTGTCGCCATGCGACAACTTCTTACAGCGCCACCCCAGGTTTTCCGCGGGTTTTCGTCCAAGCGACAGAAAGCGTCGGAAAGGCGCAGTTTAATCGCAGATCGCCGCCTGGAGCACGCCGCTGGAAAAATTCTCCGCAGGCTGACCGATCGGTATCGAAAGTCCTGCCTGCGTAGCCCGGATGCAATCCGGGACTGACACCAGATCGCCCCGGATTTCATCCGGGCTTACTGCAGTGTAGGAGCGAGCTCTGCTCGCGAAGCTTTGGCGTTACCCCCCGGTTCGCGAGCAGAGCTCGCTCCCACAAGACGGATCAACCGCGCTCGACCGGCGTCAACTCGAAGGGGCTGTTGCTGCGGCGCTGGTTGCGATCGTCGCGCGGCGTGGCGCCGAAGAAGTTGCGGTAGGCGCTGGAGAAGTGCGGCCCCGAGGAGAAGCCGCAGGACAGGCCGATCTGGATGATCGACTTGCTGGTCTGCATCAAGAGCTGGCGTGCCTTGTTCAGGCGCAGCTCCAGGTAATACTGGCTGGGCACGCGGTTGAGGTACTGCTTGAAGATGCGTTCGAGCTGACGACGCGAGACGCACACGTGCTGGGCGATCTCGTCGGTGGTCAGTGGCTCCTCGATGTTGGCTTCCATCAACAGCACGGCCTGGGTCAGTTTCGGATGGCTGGAGCCCAGGCGGTTCTGCAGCGGAATGCGCTGACGCTCGCCACCCTCGCGAATGCGCTCGACCACCAGTTCCTCGCTCACCGCACCGGCCAGTTCGGCGCCGTGATCGCGCGCCAGCACCGCCAGCAGCAGATCGAGCACGGCCAAACCACCGCAGGCGGTCAGGCGATCACGATCCCAATCGAACAGATGGCTGGTGGCGATGACCTTGGGGAAACGCTCGGCGAAATCGTCCTGCCAGCGCCAGTGCACTGCCGCGCGATAACCATCGAGCAAACCGAGCTGAGCCAGCGGATAGACCCCGGCAGACAGCCCGCCGATCACACAACCGCTGCGTACCTGCTGCTTGAGCGCCGCCGCCAGCCCCGCAGACACCTGCGCTGGCGGCGCATCGGCGAGCAGGAACAGCTTGTCCAACCCTTCCAGGTGCCCGGCCCAGGGCTCGCCCGGTAGACGCCAGTCACCCGCTGCCAGCGGCTCGGCCTGAAGGAACACCAGCTCGTACACCACTTCCGGATGCACGCGCTGGGCGACACGCAGGGCCTCCTCCGCCAGGGACAGGGTCAGGGCCTTGGTGCCGGGCCAGTACAAAAAGCCGATTCGATGGGGAGTCATTAGCGTCTATTCAATGGGTTCAACGCACCAGTTAAGTGCGAAGTCTAGCTTCTTATTATTTGAGACTGCCGGAAAGGAACTGCTGCAGCCGTTCGGATTGCGGATTGACCAGCACTTCCTTCGGGCAACCGCGCTCCTCGACCAATCCCTTGTGCAGGAACACCAGCTGATTCGACACCTCGCGGGCAAAACCCATTTCGTGGGTCACCACCACCATGGTGCGACCTTCGGTGGCCAGGTCCTGCATCACCTTGAGTACCTCACCAACCAGTTCGGGGTCGAGCGCCGAAGTGGGTTCATCGAACAGCATCACCTCCGGCTCCATGGCCAGGGCGCGGGCGATGGCCACGCGCTGCTGCTCACCACCACTCATGTGCGCGGGGTAGGCGTCCTTGCGGTGCGCGACGCCGACCTTGGCCAGGTAATGTTCAGCCTTGTCGCGGGCTTCAGCCTTGCTCATGCCGAGTACGTGTACCGGCGCTTCCATCACGTTCTCCAGGGCGCTCATGTGCGACCACAGATTGAAGTGCTGGAACACCATGGCCAGACGCGAGCGCATGCGCTGCAGCTGTTTGGCATCGGCGGCGCGCAGCGAACCGTCCTTGGCCGGTACCAGCTTCAGCTCTTCGTTGTTGAGCAGAATCTTGCCGGCATGCGGCTGCTCGAGCAGGTTCAGGCAGCGCAGGAAGGTGCTCTTGCCCGAGCCGCTGGAGCCGATGATGCTGATCACATCGCCAGCCTTGGCCGCCATCGACACGCCCTTGATCACTTCATGGCTGCCGTAACGCTTGTGCAGGTCCTGAACTTCGAGTTTGTACATGTTCGGGTTCTCTTGAATCGTCATGGCATCAGGCCTTGCGCGGGGCCATGTAGGCCAGCCAGCGGCGCTCGGCCAGCTTGAACAGGCGCACCAGGATGAAGGTCAGCGCCAGGTAGAACAGGCCGGCGGTGATGAAGGCCTCGAAAGGCATGTAGTACTGCGAACTGACGGTGCGCGCGGCGCCGGTGATGTCGATCAGGGTCACTATCGAGGCCAGCGAGGTGGTGTGCAGCATCATGATCACTTCATTGCTGTACTGCGGCAGCGCCCGGCGCAGCGCCGAAGGCAGGAGGATGCGCCGATACAACTTGCCGCGCGACATGCCCATGGCCTTGGCCGCCTCGATCTCGCCGGGCGGCGTGGCCTTGAGACTGCCAGCGAGGATTTCCGCAGTGTAAGCGCTGGTGTTGATGGCAAACGCCAGGCAGGCGCAGAAGGTCGCACTGGAGAAATACGGCCACATGAAGCTGTCACGAATGAACTCGAACTGGGCCAGCCCGTAATAGATCAGAAACAGCTGCACCAGCATCGGTGTGCCGCGAATCACGTAGGTGTAGAGCCAGGCCGGGAAGTTGACCCAGGGTGATTTCGACACCCGCATCAGTGCCAATGGCAGCGCCAGGCTGAGGCCGAACGCCAGGGAGATCAGCAGGATTTTCAGGGTCACCAGCACGCCGCCCCAGTACAGCGGCAGGTTCTCCCAGATCATTTGATAGTCGAAGATCATAGGTCAGCCACCTTGGTACCCACCGAGTAGCGCTTCTCGAGGAAACGCAGCGCCAGCAAGGAAACGCTGGTCAGCACCAGATACAGCCCCGCCACCGCCAGGTAGAAGGTGAACGGCTCACGCGTCGCGTCGGCCGCGCTCTTGGCCTTGAACATCATGTCTTGCAGGCCGACCACGGAAATCAGCGCGGTGGCCTTGGTCAGCACCAGCCAGTTATTGGTGAAACCGGGAATGGCGAAACGGATCATCTGCGGCACGAGAATGCGGAAGAACACCTGCATCCCGCTCATGCCATAGGCCGCACCGGCTTCCGCCTGCCCCTTGGGGATCGCCATGAAGGCACCGCGGAAGGTCTCCGACAGGTAGGCCCCGAAGATGAAGCCCATGGTGAACACGCCAGCGACGAAGGGGTTGATGTCGATGTAATCGTCATAGCCGAGCATCGGCGCGATACGGTTCACCATGTCCTGGCCGCCGTAAAAGATCAGCAGGATCAGCACCAGGTCGGGAATCCCGCGAATCACCGTGGCGTAGGTATCACCCAACGCCGCCAGCCAGCGGATCGGCGACAGACGAAAGGCCGCACCCAGCAGGCCGAGGAAGATCGCCACTGCCATGGACGTCAGCGCCAGAAGCAGGGTGAGCCAGGCACCATCGAGAATGGTCGAGCCGTAGCCTTGAAGCATGCGCTAATACCTCTCAGGCACCCCAGGCGCCGCCTAGCACAAAGAAAATTCATGTCGCTCACGCGACGGGCCGCAGGTTGAATACCCGGATTGGTATTTAACGACCCCGCAGAACCAAGAAAAAAGTGGCACAACCTCAAAAGGTTAGTGCCACTTCATCTATCTGGGACGCTTACTCGCCGTAAACGTCGAAGTCGAAGTACTTGTCCTGCACTTCCTTGTATTTGCCGTTGGCGCGGATGGCCAGGATAGCGGCACTGATCTTGTCGGCCAGCGCCTTGTCACCCTTGCGCACGGCGATGCCCTGACCTTCGCCGAAGTACTTCACGTCAGTGAAGTCCGGACCGGCGAACGCGAAGCCCTTGCCTGCGTCGGTCTTGAGGAAACCGTCATCGATGTTCACCGAATCGGCCAGGGTGGCGTCCAGGCGGCCGGACTGCATATCCAGGAACACTTCGTTCTGCGAGCTGTAGCGCACGACTTCAGCGCCAGCCGGGGCGAAGATGTCGGTGGCGTAGCGGTCATATACGGACGAGCGCTGCACGCCGATCTTCTTGCCTTTCAGGTCGACCAGCGGGTCCTTGATCTCGGTACCGGCCTTCATCGCCAGCTTGGCCGGCGTGGCGTAGTACTTGCCAGTGAAGTCCACGGACTTCTTGCGGTCTTCGGTGATCGACATGGAAGACAGCACGGCGTCGAACTTGCGCACTTTCAGGGCCGGGATCAGACCGTCGAATTCCTGCTCGATCCACTTGCACTCGACCTTCATCTCTTCGCACAGGGCGTTGCCGATGTCGTAGTCGAAGCCGGCAATCTGGCCATCAGGAGTCTTGAATGCGAAGGGCGGGTAGGCCGCCTCGATGCCGATGCGCAGCGGCTTCTCGGCCATGGCCAGGGGCGACATCAGGGACAGCGCCAGGGCGCCAAGCAGTGCGATCTTCTTCATTCTTTGCTCCTTCGAATTGGGTATGACATCGATGGCAGTGAGGGGCCCGGGCCTTTTAAGGATTGTAGAAGGCGGTGCTGCGCTGTCGTGGTGGACGAGCGACAAAGGGGCCTTGGCTGGGTGTGCGGCATTCTAGCGGCAGGCAATGAGGCGATATTTCCTCAATGCGACAACTAATTACAGAAGCACAGGAAGCGCCGGCGGCAGATATTGACAGCCTGCAAAAGGAGTGATCAAGCAGAAAAGGGTAAACAGATACCTACAGCAATACTCAGGCCATAAACCACATAACGCCCGAAACATGGGCGTTGGAGCCACTTCGTAGTATTCCAAGGCGCCACTGACGGCACCTTATCAGGGCAGCGACGTTCCCTAACCGCCCAATCGGGTGCACGCTGTTACCGCGGCGCCATGCAAATCGCAGGGTGCGCCGCGCGCACCGCGAGAACATTCCATGCAACCGCCGTCGTTACCCTGCGAAACAAGCGCCATTACTTCATGGAGCAACCGTCATTCCCGCGCAGGCGGGAACCCAGAGGCCACCTGGACTCCCGCCTGCGCGGGAGTGACGGGAGTACTTGTCAATAAATGCACCAGATCAATCGCCCAGACGCAGGCTGAGGCGCGCAGTCACGCGGTTTTCCTCGGCGCGGTCCAGCCCTGCTTCCTCGATGCGCACGCCCTGCCCCTCCAACGTCTGAATCCAGCGCAGCAACTGGGCGAATGCCACTGGCTGCAGGTTGACCTGCACCGCGCCAAAGCCCTCGGTATCCAGACGTTCGATCACCAGGCCCTGCTCGGCCGCACTTGCCGTGACCACCCCCTGCAGGCGCGCCGGGTCGAGGCTGGCGCGTGGCTGCAGCTCGCGCCCCTGCACCTGTGGCGCACGGCTCTGCATATAGGCGTACAGGGCGCGCTGCTCTTCGAACGCGGCGCGCGCGGCCTGAGCCTGACGCTGCACCGGCTGCCACAACGCCAGATAGAACAGCACCAACAGCAGGAAAACGCTCAGCGCCACGAGTGCCAGACGATCACGTGCCGGCAGCGTTTGCCAGCGTTGCGCCAGCGGTGAGCGCTGCCAGTGCAGTTGCACACTTTCGCTCAAACCCGTCCTCGACATGCCCATCATCCTCCTATCACCACGCGTGCACTGACGCCCTCGGCTTCACGGCTGGCCGAGCCCATCTGCACCGACAGGCCGGATTCCTCCAGACGCTCACGCAAACGCTCCAGCTCGGCAAAACCCGGCGCCTGCAATTGCAACGACAGATCGCCACGGGTCGCGCTGTAATCGAGCTGATTGACCTGCACCAGCGCTGCGCCATCGGCCTGCAGCGCCGCCGCTACTTCGGCCAGCAGGCCCAGCACCGGACTATCGCCGCCCGTGGACTGCTCCAGATGTTGATCGAACTGCGCACGCAGGTTGATCAGCTTGCTGTCCTGAGGAAACAACTCGCGGTACAGCGCCTCGCTGGACGCGGCATAAGCATCGGCTTCACGCTGCAGGTACCAGCCTTGCGCGAAATTGAAGCCCCACTGCAGCACGAGGCACAGTGCCAATACCCCCGCTAGCGGGCGCCAACGCCGCCAACTGTCGCCACTCTGGCGCAGGGCGAACTCCCCCTGAGCCAGATCGACACCGTTGCCCTGACGCACCAGCCATTGATGCGCGTCCTCCAGCAGATGCACCTCATCCGCCGGCTCGGGCAGCACCTGCCCAGCTGGCGCACTGGCGACGCATGGCGATGGACAACGGCCTGCCAGCGCTGGCCAGTCCTCAGTCTGCAAAGCCAGGCGCCAGGGCACCTCGCCACCGAGCAACCAGCGCGACTGCAACCAGAGCAGCTGACTGCCCTGGCGTGGCAGCAGATCGGCATCGACGCGAATCGCCTGCGGCGGTTGCGCCGCGCACAGGGCCAAGCACTCGCGCAGCCAGCTGGCGCGCAGCGCATAGACGCGGTGACGGCCATCGGCCAGTTGCTCACCCAGCGCCAGGTGCATCAGCTCGACCTCTTCGGCCAGCAGCTCCTCCACCGCGAACGGCAGCGCCTGGCGCATCCAGCGCGCCTTCTGCGTCGGCAGTTGCACGGCGCAGGCGGTGACCGCCTCAACCGGCAGCACCAGCTCCCAGTGTGCCGGCAAATCAGCCAGAGCCTCGGCCAGACCGAGCGTGCGACAGCTGTCTGCCGTGACGCGCTGCACGGGTAGATCCGCTGAGAGCGCGTGGCACGCCTCAGGCGGCAGAAAAATCCATAACGGGTTCATTCTTGTTCTTCCTCGATGGGCCGTGGCGGCATACCGCCCTGCCCCAGATCACGCGCCAGGACACTGACCTGGCCATCATTGCTGCGCTGCAGCAGGCTACGCAATACCACCCGGCGTTCACCCAGGCTCACCTCGCTGAACACCTCGAAATACTGGCTGCCGACTGCCAGCCCCTGTACCACCTGTTCGCCCAACCCGGCGAGCGCAGGCTGAGCAGCGAAAGCGGCCGGGCTGAGATACCCCTCGTCACCACGCCCGGCGATCAATGCCAGGGCCGCATCCGGCGTCAGTCCATCGGAGAGGCTGGAGAGCACCATCGCGCTGGCGGTGTTGACGTTGAGCAACGCTTCGCTCGGCAGCGCACTGACGAAAGGCTGCAGGCGGCGATAGTCGGCCTCTTCCATCTCCAGCAGCAGGCGCAGTTCGGACACGTCGGTGATCTCGCGATTGGCCGTGCGATAAGGCGGTGTCGCCAGCAGGTACTGGTCGTCCTCGGCGCCATTGCCGCCCTGCAACTCATTGTCGCTATCGAGCCAGTCCAGCAAGCGCTCGGCATAGGGTTTATCGATGCCCAGACGCAACAGCAGGCGGCGCAGGCGCAGCACCGCCAGTTCGTTGGGCCGGCCCTGGCGCACCAGGCTGTTGAGGTTGAAACGGCCGTTGGGGTCGACGATGCGTACGCGTAGCTCGCCACCTTCATCCAGCGGGAACGTCAGCGGCCTGGCCCAAGGTTCCAGCAGGTGATCAACCGGCTGGCGCGGATCACCCCGGCGCAGGTCGCGCTCCAGCACCGCCGTGGCCAGCGTCTCGCCCCCCAGGGCGTAGTGCCAGGCCTGGGTCACGTGCAACTGATTGGCGCTGCTGCGGATCGACAGCTGCTGACGGGCGATCAGCCCGGCACAGACCACCGTGACCACGGCGACCACCAGCAGCACGGTGATCAACGCCACCCCATTCTGCCGCTTCATGACTGCGGCACCTCGTTAGAATCCTCCGGCGGCGCGCCGACAGCGTTCTGCGCCGGCAGATCGGGCAGGCGCAGCAGACGGCGCAGTTCGCCATAGCGGCGGTGCTGCAGGCGCAGTTCCACAGCGCGCGGCAGCTCGGTGAGCAAACCGTCGCCAGAGGCATTGGCTGGCGGCCAGTCAGGCTGCCACTGGCCGTCCTTGTCCAGATAACGCAGGCTCAACGACTCGACACCATCGAGCGCCTGCTGGATCTGCGGCGTGCTGTCCTGCGCGCGATCCAGCACGCGCCAGTAACGCCGCTGCCACTGCTCGCCACTGAGCTGCCAACGCACCCGCTGTACTTCGGCACGCGGTTGGCCGAGCGGGTTGCGCCAGCCGACGCGACTCAGCTCCAGCGCCGTGGCATCAGCCAGATCGCCGTGCAGCGCTGGCTGGGCATCACCGAAAGCATCGCGAATCGGCCGTACCGCGACCTGGCGCAGATCACGCTCGAAGGCTGACAGGGCGCGGGTCAACTCGCGCAACTGACGTTCGTGCTCGCGAGTGACGGCATCGGCGCTGAGCACGCTGTCGAGCATGCGGTAGGTGGCCAACCCCAGCAGGGCGAAGATGGCGATGGCGATCAGCAGCTCCAGCAAGGTGAAGCCGCGCTGCGGACGAGTCACTGCGGCGCCCCCAGGAAACCGCTGAGCGTGACCTGCGCCCGCTCACGCAGATCGCCCCTGGCGCCCCGCTCTTCGGCGGCGACCCACAGCGTCACGCGGCGCATGGCCGGCTCGCTGGTGGCCTGAATTTCACTCTGCCACGACCAGCGACGGCCGGCGAACTCCACCTGGCCCTGGTCGCGGCCATCAGCCGGTGGCGTGTCGGCCAGCTGCAGCTCGGTCAGTCGGTTGTCCGCCACCCACATGGCCAGGGTCTTGTTCTCAAGCTGGCTGGCCGTGCGCACGCTGCGTGCGCTGGCAGTCAGCACGCTGGCGGCAATCAGGGCGAAGATGGCCAGGGCCACCAGCACTTCGAGCAGGGTAAAGCCGCGCGCTGATCTCATCTGGCGCGCCCCATGCCCAGCTCCTCGACACGCGGCAGACCGAAGCCATCGCTGGACAGTTGCAGACGCAGGCCGTCACGACGGCGTTCGGCCAGGCGCAGCCGGAAGGGCGTCAGCTCGCCGCTGGAGAGGATCAGTAACTGTGGCGTATCAGCACTGGCATCGGTTGTTAGGCTCAAGGCCTCGCCCTCGACCTCGAATGCCAGCTCGGCCCAGTCCGGCAGACGATGAGCCTGGCGATCCAGCGCATGCCATTCGCTGCGCTGCGGGTCGTAACGCAGCACCCGATAGCCTTCTCGGGTGAAACTCAGGCCGTATTCGCGATTATCCAGCACCGCTTCATCGACCAGCACACCGATCAGCCCACTGAGGCGCTCGGCCTCGCTGCGCAGTTCGCGCGCCGGCCCGGCGATGCCGGTACTGAACACCGCCAGGCCGATCAGACTGCCAAGGATGACCAGCACCACCAACAGCTCGATCAGGGTGAAGCCATGCTGAGTCTTCCACGTAGGAGCGAGCTCTGCTCGCGAAGGTTTTCTGCGACGCATGCTTCGCTCGCGACGCTCGCTCCCACAGGCGAACGACGGCATGGTCGAGTCAGAGATCCCAGTTGCCGATATCGGCGTTCAGGTCACTGCCACCCTGCTTGCCGTCGGCGCCGAGCGAATAGAGGTCGAAGGCACCTTTGGTACCGGGGGCCAGGTACTGATAGGGGTTGCCCCAGGGGTCGATGGGCAGGCGCTTGAGGTAGCCGTCCTTGTTCCAGTTCTTCGCTTGTGGGTTACCGCTCGGCTTGCTCACCAGCGCCTCCAGACCCTGTTGGGTGCTGGGGTAGTTGTGGTTGTCGAGCTTGTACATGTCCAGCGCCGCGCCGATGGCGCGAATGTCGTTTTGCGCAGCGGTGACCTTGGCCTGATCGGGCCGACTCATCACCTGCGGCACCACCAGTGCCGCCAGAATGCCCAGAATCACCACCACGACCATGATTTCGATGAGCGTGAAGCCCGCCTGAGATTTTCTCACCTGCTATCCCACCATTTGGTTCAAAGAAAGAATCGGCAGCAGGATGGCCAGTACGATCACCAGCACCACTGCCCCCATGAATACCAGCATGAACGGCTCGAACAAGCCGACCAGCAGAGCGATCTGTGCGCCGAGGTCGTTCTCCTGATTCTTCGCCGTGCGCGCCAACATCTGATCCAGCTCACCGGAGCGTTCGCCGCTGGCGATCATGTGCAGCATCATCGGCGGGAACTGGCCGGTGGCCTCCAGCGAGCGGGTCAGGCTGCCACCTTCGCGCACCTTCTGCGCCGCCACCAGCACCTCGCCACGGATCACCCGGTTACCGATCACCTCGCCAGCAATCGCCAGCGCCTCCACCAGCGGCACACCACTGCGGGTAAGGATCGCCAGGGTCGAGGCAAAACGCGCGCAATCGGTGGCGCGGCCCAGACGGCCGATCAGCGGTATGCGCAGCAGAAAGCGATGCCAGCGCAGCCTGAACGCCTCGTCACGCAGGGCTGCACGCAAGGCGACGACCGCCAGTATCAGCGCCACCAGGGCAACCAGCCCCCAGGCCTTGACCCAATCGCTCAGGGCAATCAGCCCGCGCGTCAGCGCCGGCAGGGTCTGCCCCGAGTCGCCGAAGACCTTGACCACGTCCGGCACCACGTAGCCGAGCAGAAAGCCGACAATCAGCAAGGAGGCGCACATCAGGATCACCGGATAGAGCAACGCCAGTTGCACCTTCTGCCGCGACTGCTGGCGCTGTTCGGTGTAGTCGGCCAATTGCTCCAGCACCGGACCAAGGTGCCCGGCATGCTCACCCGCTGCCACCGTGGCGCGGTACAGCTCGGGAAAAGCAGCGGGGAATTCCTTCAGACTACCGGCCAGGCTGTGACCTTCCAGCACGCGGGCGCGCACCGCCAGGAGCATGCCCTGGATACGCGAACTGGTGGATTGCGCAGCGGCGGCGCGCAGCGCTTCTTCGATGGGCAGCGCCGCCTGGATCAGCGTCGCCAACTGGCGAGTGACCAGCGCCAGGTCGCGCGCCGACAGGCCACGTACAAAACCCAGGCGCGCCTGCCCGCTGTCCTGCTCGCGGCTGCGCGTGGCCTTGACCTCCAGCGGCGCCAGCTGGCGCTCGCGCAGCAGTTGGCGCACCTGGCGCGCGCTGTCGGCTTCCAGCACGCCCTTCTGCTGGCGGCCGCGCCCGTCGAGGGCGATATATTCAAAGGCAGCCATCGGCAAATCGCTCCGGTTGTTCCCGTAGGAACGGCTGGGCGGCATTCCGTTTCAGTCGCGATCTGCCCCGACCCACGGCTGAAGTCGCACCTAAAAACATCCCACTTGCCATCATTCCTCTCGCGTCACGCGCAGCACTTCCTCGACCGTGGTCACCCCTTCCAACACCTTGCGCCGGCCATCGTCACGGATGCTCGGGCCCAGAGTGCGGGCGTGGCGGGTCATGTCCTGCTCGGAAGCGCGGCTGTGCACCAGAGCGCGCATGGTTTCATCGAACACCACCAGTTCGTAGATGCCGGTACGCCCACGATAGCCCTGTTGATGGCAATGGGCGCAACCACGGGCGTGGTAAAGCGTCGGCGGCGAACTGGCCGGCACACCGAGCAGCGCGCATTCGGCCTCATCGGCCGCATAGGGTTCCTTGCACGACGGGCACAGCACCCGCACCAGGCGCTGGGCCAGCACGCCGAGCAGCGATGACGACAGCAAAAAAGGCTCCACGCCCATGTCCACCAGACGGGTAATGGCACCAATGGCACTGTTGGTGTGCAGGGTCGACAGCACCAGGTGACCGGTCAGGGAAGCCTGCACGGCGATCTCGGCGGTTTCCTTGTCGCGGATCTCGCCGACCATTACCACGTCCGGGTCCTGGCGCAGGATGGCGCGCAGACCGCGGGCGAAGGTCATGTCCACCTTGGCGTTGACCTGAGTCTGGCCGATGCCTTCGAGGTGGTACTCGATGGGGTCTTCGACAGTGAGGATGTTGCGCGTGTGGTCGTTGAGGCTGACCAGGCTGGCGTACAGCGTGGTGGTCTTGCCCGAGCCGGTGGGGCCGGTGACCAGCAGGATGCCGTGCGGCTTGCGCACCGTCTCCTCCATGAGCTTGCGGTCCTCGGCGCGCATGCCCAGGTGCTGCAGAGACAGGCGCCCGGCCTGCTTGTCGAGCAGGCGCAGCACCACCCGCTCACCATTGGCCGATGGCAATGTGGACACGCGAATGTCCACCTCGCGCCCGCCGACCTTGAGCGAGATGCGCCCGTCCTGCGGCACGCGCTTCTCGGCGATGTCCAGCCGCGCCATGACCTTCACCCGCGAGACCAGCAGCGCCGCCAGCTCGCGCTTGGGCTCGAGCACCTCACGGAGGATGCCGTCGACGCGAAAGCGCACAACCAGGCGCTTCTCGAAGGTTTCCAGGTGAATGTCGGAGGCGTTTTCCTTGATCGCTTCACCCAGGATGGCGTTGATCAGGCGGATGATTGGCGCGTCGTCCTCCTGCTCCAGCAGGTCTTCGGTTTCCGGCACCTGATCGGCCAGCGAGGCCAGATCGAAACTGCCGCCGATGTCCTCGGCCAATTGCATGGAAGCGGAATCGTGTTGATAGGCCGCGCCCAGCACCTGGGCGAACTCAGGCGCACTCAATACCTGCAGCGGCAGGCGGCGCCCGGCGAAGCGCTGCGCCTCGGCCAGCGCCACCGGGTCACAATCGGCGCGATGGGCCAGGCTGGCGCGCTCATCCTGCATAACGAACACCACACCGTGACGCTTGGCAAAGCTGAAGGGCAGACGGCGCAGCGGAATTTCGAGCAACGAAGTGTTCATGCGTGGCCTTAGAACAGAACCTTATACGGGTAGCACAGCCTAATCTGACTGTTTGACCCAATGGCTACCTCTAGGACGGTCTTTTTGTGCGTTTATTCAACTATCTTTAACACATCGTCTGTAACTGTACACCCACCCTATTTGGGGGATGCCAACCTCGCGCAGGCTGCTATGATCAGCGCGCGACGCCCAGCACATAAGAAGAACTAGACTGTCGTTTGCGGAGTAATGCTTTTGCCCACCTCGGCCCTTTCCCAGCGGATCAAGGACAATGCCCCGAGCCTGATCGGTATGCTCGTGCTGATTGCCCTGAGCGTGAGTCTGGCCTGGCAGAGCGCCGAATTGCTGCGCCTGGTGCGTGGCCCCGTACAGCAACCGCTCAGTCAGACTGCGCCAAATCTGCAACAGCGCGCACAAGCGCCCATCGCCCAGTTGTTCGGCAGCCCGCGTGAGGCCGACAGCGGCCCGCCACCGGCCACCAACCTGCAACTGACTCTGCTCGGCAGCTTCGTTCACAGTGACCCGCAACGCTCCAGTGCGGTGGTTCAGCGCCAGGGCCAGAGCGCCCAGCGTTATACCGTCGGCATGGAGGTGGACAGCGGCGTACGTCTGGATGCCGTCTATGCCGACCGCGTCGAACTGCTGCGCAACGGCCGCCGCGAAAGCCTGGCCTTCCCTCGTCAGCAGAGTGGCCAGTACAGCGTCTATACGCCAGCGGAAGAAACGATCAACGACCCCGTCGAACAACTCGATCAACTCGACCAGAACAACCTCGAACTACTGCGCCAGCGCATGCAAGACCTGCGCGAACAGATGGAAGCCTCTGGCACCCTGCCAGAGGAAACGCCCGCCGATCAGCTCATGGAAAGCGACTGAACCGATGCATGTTCTCCGAAGCAGACTGACCCTCGCCCTCCTCGCCGCCGGCCTGGCCGCTGCCCCTTTGCCCTTGCTCGCGCAGATCGAGCAGGTGCCGGCCAGCGCCAATCAGCAGGAAGAAAGCTGGACCATCAACCTCAAGGGCGCCGACATCCGCGAGTTCATCGATCAGGTCGCCGCCATCACCGGGCAGACCTTCGTCGTCGACCCGCGTGTGAAAGGCCAGGTCAACGTGATCTCCAGCACGCCGTTGGGGCTGTCCGAGGTCTATCAACTGTTTCTCTCGGTGATGGCCACCCACGGTTTCAGCGTGCTGACCCAGGGCGATCAGGCGCGCATCGTGCCCAACGCCGAGGCCAAGGCCGAAGCCGATGCCGGCCGTCCGGCGCCGGATCGCCTGGAAACCCGCCTGATCCAGGTGCAGCACGCGCCAGTCGCCGAGCTGATCCCGCTGATTCGTCCGCTGGTACCGCAATACGGCCACCTGGCTGCCGTCACCTCGTCCAACGCGCTGATCATCAGCGACCGCAGCGCCAACATCGAACGCATCGAAGACCTGATGCGCCAGCTCGACCGCAGCGGCGCGCAGGACTTCAGCGTGGTGACCCTGCAGCACGCCTGGGTGATGGACGCCGCCGAAGTGCTCAATACCGCCATCGCCCGCGGCCAGGCCAAGGGCACCAGCGCCACCCAGGTGGTGGCCGACGCCCGCACCAACCGCCTGATTCTGCTCGGCCCGCCGGACGCCCGCGCCAAACTGGCCGACCTTGCCCGCTCGCTGGACAGCCCCACCAGCCGCTCGGCCAATACGCGAGTGATCCGCCTGCGCCACAACGATGCCAAGTCCCTGGCCGAAACCCTCGGCGAGATTTCCGAAGGACTGAAGAATCAGGAAAACAGCGAAACCACTGGCCGGCAGTCGAACATCCTCATCCGCGCCGACGAGAGTCTCAACGCCCTGGTGCTGCTGGCCGAGCCCGATCTGGTCGCCACCCTCGAAGATATCGTGCGTCAGCTCGACGTACCGCGCGCCCAGGTGATGGTCGAAGCGGCCATCGTCGAGGTGTCCGGCGACATCACCGACGCCCTCGGCGTGCAGTGGGCCGTGGATGCCCGCAGCGGCAGCGGCGGCAGGGGTGGCCTGGGCGGGGTCAACTTCGCCGGTACCGGCTTGTCGGTGGGCAGCGTGCTGCAGATCCTGCAAAGTGAGGAAATACCGGAAGACCTCACTCTGCCCGACGGCGCCATCATCGGCATCGGCAGTGATCGTTTCGGCGCACTGATCACCGCGCTCTCTGCCAACAGCAAGAGCAACCTGCTGTCCACGCCGAGCCTGCTGACCCTGGACAACCAGAAAGCGGAAATCCTCGTCGGGCAGAACGTGCCCTTCCAGACCGGCTCCTACACCACCGACGCCTCAGGCGCCGGCAACCCCTTCACCACCATCGAACGCCAGGACATCGGCGTGACCCTCAAGGTCACGCCAAGCATCAACGAAGGCGCCACCCTGCGCCTGGAGATCGAGCAGGAAATCTCCTCCATCGCCCCCAGCACCGGGCTCAACGCCCAGGCGGTCGATCTGGTGACCAACAAACGCTCGATCAAGAGCACCATCCTCGCCGACGACGGTCAGGTGATCGTGCTTGGCGGCCTGATTCAGGACGACGTCACCCAGGCCATCTCCAAGGTGCCGCTGCTGGGCGACATTCCTTTGCTCGGCGGGCTGTTCCGCTCCACCCGCGAATCCCATATCAAACGCAACCTGATGGTCTTCCTGCGGCCGACCATCGTCCGCGATGGCGCCGGCCTGGCTGCACTGTCGGGCAAGAAGTACAGCGACATTCGCATCATCGGCAACGGCGGCCCGGACAACGGCCGCCCCAGCATCCTGCCCAGCACCCCGAGCCAGCTGTTCGACGGCCAAGGCGCACCGGCGGTGGATTTGCGGCAGTAACGATAGGGCGTCATCTCGTGGGCGGGTGTAATCCGCCGCAATGGCAATCGCGGGTTGCACCCGCCCTACGCGCTGAATTGTGGAGCGCCACAAACCGTGGGAGGCGCTTCAGCGGCGACAAGCTCTACAGCAGTCGCGGCTAAAGCCCCTCCCACTGAGCCAGCGCGGCTTGCCTCCCCTCTCCCGTTTACGGGAGAGGGGCCGGGGAGAGGGCTGAATCGATGTGCCTTTGTAGGAGCGAGCTCTGCTCGCGAAAAGCAGTTCGCTCGCTCCTACACACGACACAGCACGATCAGCTGACTTCCAATCACCCCAGCGCTGGCGTACGCGGCGGGATCAGGCGTTTGCTGCCGGTCGACTCATAAGCCGCCGCCAGCTGCAGCAACGCCGAATCATCATAAGCACGGCCGGCGAAAGTCAGCCCCACCGGCATGCCGATATCAGCCATCACGCCCATCGGCACGGTCACGGTCGGCACGCCCAGATGACGGATCGCCAGGTTGCCATTGGCCACCCACACGCCATTACTCCAGGCGATATCGGCGGATGCCGGGTTCACGTCGGCATCCGCCGGGCCGACGTCGGCCACGGTGGGGAACAGCACCGCATCCAGCCCCAGTTGATCCATCCAGTCTTCCAGATCGATCTTGCGGGTGTGCTCCAGGCCGCGCAGGCCATCAGGCAGCGTGGCGATCTGGTCCCACGGCTTGATCCCACGCTTGGCCATGTTGACGTACTCGTCCATGCCCGCCGCCAGGTCGCCCTCACGGTTCGGCAGCGTGCCGGGGTCGTGGGGGAAGATCTGCGGGCCATCGACGTCGGCCAGGCGGTTGAGTTTCGGATCACCATTGGCCTGCAGGAAGTCGTCGAAGGCCCAGCCGCTCAGCTCCCACAACTCGTCATGCAGGAACTCCGGCGTGACGATGCCGCGATTGAACACGGTTGGCGCACCAGGGCGATCACCCTCGCAGTTGGACACCAAGGGGAAGTCCACTTCCACCACCTCGGCGCCGGCCGCCTCCAGTGCCTGGCGCGCTGCTTCCCACAGGGCGATCACCGTCGGCCGGGTGTGAATGCGCTGGCCCGTCGGGCCGCCGATCCCCGGATTCTCGCTGGTGCCTGCCAGCTCGTCCTTGTTGATGAACATCTTCGGTACGCCAAGGCGCTTACCCTTCAGCGCATCGGCCTTGGCTGCCAGCGCCAGGTAGGACGCGGGGCGTACCTCGGAGGCTTTCGGGATCGGCACCCAGGGCTGCAAACGCCACAGGTCACCACGGCTGTCGGCATCGTCGGCCACCACCACATCGAGCACTTCCAGCAGGTCGGCCATGGTCCGGGCATAGGGCACCACCACGTCCATGGTCGGCGTCAGCGGCCAGTTACCGCGCACCGAGATCACCCCGCGCGATGGCGTGTAGGCGCACAGGCCGTTATTCGAAGCCGGGCCACGCCCGCTGGACCAGGTTTCCTCGGCCAGGCCGAAGGCGGAGAAGCTGGCGGCAGTCGCCGTGCCGGCACCGTTAGACGAGCCCGAGGCGAACGGCGCCGTCAGGTAATCGGCGTTATACGGGCTTTCGGCGCGGCCATAAACACCGCGCTGCATGCCGCCATTGGCCATCGGCGGCATATTGGTCTTGCCCAGACAGATGGCGCCGGCCGCGCGCAGGCGCTCGACGGTGAAGGCATCACGCTGCGCCACCAGGTCCTTGAACGCCGGGCTGCCGGAGGCCGCCGTCAGGCCCTTGACCAGGTAGCTGTCCTTGGCGGTGTAGGGAATGCCATCGAGCGGGCTCAGCGTCTCGCCGCGAGCGCGGCGCGCATCGGACGCCTCGGCCTCCTTCAGCGCGTCGGGGTTGCGCACCACCACCGCGTTCAGCCGGGTCGGCGTATCCGGGCCGTCGTAGGCGTCGATACGCGCCAGATAGGCCTTGACCAGCTCGACCGCCGTGGTGCGGCCGGACTCCAGCGCCGCGCGCAGCTCGGCAATGGAAACTTCGGTTACCTCGATCATGGTGTCATCACTCGCAGATGGCGGGCCGCGTCTACGGCCACGGATACGAAAACAGCGCGTGCACGGCCGACGCTCACGGGCAGATTCAGCCATGCAAATATGTGCCCGATGATACATCCCACCAGGCCTTCGCAGCAGCCCGCACCAATGGCCAGGATGCGCGCCAGCCATTACAGTCTCGCCACTGATTACGCAGCATTGAGCAGACGTGGCTTATGACCCGCGAAGAACGCATTCATCTGTGGTCGGCGCTGTCGGACGTATTCATCGACAACGAAGTCGACTACGGATACATCGCCCGTCAGGTGGCAGGTTTCGACCGTGCCACAGTACAAGCCGCCTTCTACCAGGACGTCGCTCCCGCGTGCTACTCCAACCTGCTCGCGCCCATCCCACCGATCTGGACAGGCTTCGACAGCGCCTGGCTCAGCGCAACCATCGAGCAAGCCCAGGCGGCGCGACGGAGTTCCACCCTGCGCCGCCTGCGCGACAAACTCTTCATCGCCTACCTGCGGCGTGCACTGAAAGCGGAATGGGCGAAGATCGAGCAGGAACTGGATCTCGAACCGTAGGAGCCCGCTTGCGGGCGATGCTTCTATCAGGATCGCCCGCAAGCGGGCTCCTACAGAGTCATCGCCCTGCTCTTAACTGGCGAGCATCACGCCGTCCCCTGCTATGTTCTCAGTCCCTGCACACGAAACAGGAGAACATCGCCATGACCCACCTCACCGGCGGCTGCCTCTGCGGCCAGGTGCGTTTCGAAACCAGCGGCCAGCCTTATCGGGTTGGCGTCTGCCACTGCATGGACTGCCGCAAGCACCACGGCGCCCTCTTCCACACCTCGGCGATATTCCCGCAGGACGCGGTGAAGGTAGAGGGCGAAACCGGCCAGTACGCCGGCCGCCACTTCTGCCCGCACTGCGGCTCGCCGGTGTTCGCACGCTCGGGGGATGAAATCGAAGTCAACGTCGGCTCGCTGGACGAACCGAACCAGTTCACCCCCACCTACGAACTCTGGACCATCCGCCGCGAAGCCTGGCTACCGCCCTTGCCCTTTGACCGCCACTACCCACGCGACCGCGACAGCAGCGCACGCCACGAGTAGAACCATTCAAGCATCGGCTTCTCGCCGGCTTACCCAGCCGTGCATCAGCCCGGCCTGGAAGAACTGCACCGGCGCGTCGAAACCGGCAGCCTGGATGATGCCAGCCACCTGCTGCGCCGGTAGCACCGCCACATCTCGGGCGTAGGCTGCCCGCGCGCGCTCCAGCATCTGCGCATCGACCCCGGCCGCGGCCATCAGCGTCATCCAGCCAGGCAGCAATACCTCATAGTCCGGCGACTGGATATCCGCCGCCAGGTCGACACTGGCCAGCAGCCCGCCGGGTTTCAGGCGCTGCGCAATCTGGCCGAAGAACGCGGTACGCACCGCGGGTTCGAGCAGAAACTGCGACACCAGAAAACAGGTAGCGCCGTCGTAGGCCGCCTCAAGCGCCAGCGTATCCAGATAGCCCTCGTGAAAGTCGCAGCGCTGGGCAAAGCCGCCGTGCTCCGCGCGCTGACGGCACACCTCGAGCATCGCCCCGGACGGGTCGAGCGCGGTGAATCGCCAGCCCGGAAAGCGCTCGGCCAGGTGCGCGATTTCCGCCCCCGTGCCGGTGCCCACGCAGAGTATCCGCGCGTCGGCCGGCAGGTCGATGAACAGCGCATCGAGCAGCAAATACAGCGCCTCACGAATCGGTGCCATCCCCGCCCATTGCTTGTCGTAGCCCGCCGCCTGTTGGTCGAACAGCGCCTTGATTTCCTCATCACGCATGGCCATGCCTCCGTCGAATGCTCGTCCTCACGCCTTCCAGTATCTCAGAGCTGTCAATCCCCCCGCCGCGCGGCTACAAGCCCCGTCCAACTTTGTCGGCACTTTGCCAGAACATCGGGGGACTAACTGACATGTCCCTTCCCAGCGATCCCGATATGCAGAGCCCGACCTTCGAACAGAAAGCCTTCATCCTCCTGCTCGTGCTAGTGACCATCGCCTTCTTCTGGATACTGTTGCCGTTCTACGGCGCTGTGTTCTGGGCCATGGTCCTGGCCGTGGTGTTCGCGCCGCTGCAGGAGCGTTTGCTGCGGCGCACCGGCGGCAGAGGCAACCTGACTGCCCTGCTGACGCTGATCATCTGCCTGTTGGTGGCGATTCTGCCGGTGATCTTCATCACCTCCGCTGTGGTGGCCGAAGGCACCGCCCTGTACCAGAAGCTCGAGTCGGGCGAGCTGGATACCGGCGCCTACGTCACCCGCTTCATCCAGATGCTGCCGCCATCGATACAGGAACAGCTCGACCATGTCGGCATGAACAACCTCGAAGGCCTACGCGAACAGATCTCCAACGGCGCCATGGCCGGCAGCCAATACCTGGCCACCAAGGTATTCGCCATCGGCCAGGGCACCTTCGAGTTCTTCATCGGCTTTTTCGTGATGCTGTACCTGCTGTTCTTCCTGCTGCGCGACGGCAAGGATCTGGTGCATAGAATCCGCACCGCCATCCCGCTGGCCGACACCACCAAACGGCGTTTGCAGATCAAGTTCACCCGCGTGGTGCGCGCCACGGTAAAAGGCAACGTGGTAGTCGCCGCCGTACAGGGCGCGCTCGGTGGTTTCATCTTCTGGGCGCTGGGCATCTACAGCCCGTTGCTGTGGGGCGTGCTGATGGCCTTTCTGTCACTGCTACCGGCCGCCGGCGCCGGCATCGTCTGGGCGCCTGTAGCCATTTACCTGATGCTCAGCGGTAGCCTGGTGCAAGGCATCATCCTCACCGCCTTCGGCGTGCTGGTGATCGGCCTGGTGGACAATATCCTGCGCCCCATCCTGGTCGGCAAAGACACCCGCATGCCCGACTACCTGATCCTCATCTCCACCCTCGGCGGCCTGGCCCTGCTGGGCCTAAACGGCTTCGTGATCGGCCCGCTGGTAGCGGCGCTGTTCGTGGCCAGCTGGAATCTGTTCGGGGCGAAGAAGAAGGTCAGGTTGCCGGATTGATGCAGACCTTAGACCACAGCGCGCTGCGCCAATGGCAGGTAGGCGCAACGCTCCACCGATGGTTGGTCAGCCAGCCGTCACCGTCATGCCGCCGTCGGCCATGACAACGGCGCCAACCATGAAGCTCGCCCGCTCCGAGGCCAGGAAAGCGACTACCTCGGCAATCTCCTGCGGCTGAGCCGCACGCCCGATCGGTGCGCTCTCGCCGTGCTGGGCCAGAAACGCCGGCCCGTCATCCACCACATCATTGAGAATGTTGGTGACCACATCTCCCGAGCCAACGGCATTCACGCGGATGCCATGCTCGATGGCCTCCAGTGCCAGCGTGCGGGTCAACTGGGCCAGCGCGCCCTTGGAAGCTGCGTAGGCAGCGATGGTGGGAAAGGCGAAATAGGACGCGTAGGAGGCGATATTGACGATGGCGCCCGCCTTGTTCGGCATCATCGCCTTCATCGCTTCGCGGCAATGCAGAAAGGCTGCGGTGGCGTTGACGGCCTGGATGCGCTCCCAATCCTCGCGGCTCATGTCCACCACTGCCTTGTTGATGATGATGCCCGCATTGTTCACCAAAATATCGAGCCGACCGAAGCGCTCGATCGCCAGCGCAACCGCGCGCTCGGCAGCGCCATCCTCGGTAATGTCAGCCTGCAGCGGTACCAGCCCCGGCTGTATCAGTTTTTCCACTGCAGGATCGATGTCCTCGGCAATGACCTTGGCCCCGCGGGCATGCAGCAACAGCGCAATGGCCTTGCCGATGCCGCTGGCGGCGCCAGTGACCAGGGCGACTTTGCCCGCCACTTCCTGGGTAACGATGTTATCGATGTCAGCCATGATGATTCCTCCTCAATCGGGGCGAAGCGCCACCTTCGCCAATGCACCACACAGGGTGCGTTAGAAGACGGCTTCATCCTCTCTCGAGTGGTCATGGCGGGCTTTCGTGGCCTTGCGCGAACTGTCGCGATCTTGCGCTCAACCCACATCGGGCATACCGCGAGGCACGTATGGATGGGCCTACGCCCGTGCGCTAACCTGTGGGACAGCTACCTGCAACGGATCATCCTCGAGAGACGCTTTACTGGTGAGCCAATCCGAACCTGACGCCTCTTCTGAAATCCTGCGGATCCCGGCAGAGGCCATGCGGCACTATCTACCGGGCGATCAACCTGCCCAGCAGCTACCGCCAGTCACGCAGGACGTGGTTCTGCAGCTCCATACGCATCGCAGCATCGCCGAGCCGATACTCGTGCCTGCGGTGGCAGAACCGCTGCTGGTGATGGTCCTGGCGGGATCAGCCATCGTCGAAGAGCGCACAGCGGGCAGCGATTGGGAACAAAGCGAGGTGCGCGTCGGCGACTTCTTCCTGACCAACACCGCGCAGCCCTACGAAATGCGCTGGCAGACTACGGGTGGCGATAGCTTCGAAGTGATGCACCTCTATCTCGCTCCCGCGCTGATCGACCATGCAGCACGCGATCTCGGGCTGCAGCAGAACGGGGCGGTAAGCCTGCGCGACGTATCCGGCGGCCGTGACGACTGGGTGCGCACGCTGCTCGAACAGCTGCGTACGGAGCTAACCGGCAACCACGCACCGAGCCCACTGCTGGTGCACAGCCTGGCCCAGGCGCTGGCGATTCACCTCGTGCGAACCTATCGCGCCCCGCTGCCAGCAGGTAGGCGCAGCAACGCGCTGCAGGCTTACAAGCTGAGGCGCGTCATCGACCTGATGAACCAGCACCTGGCGCACGACTTCTCTCTGGCCAGGCTGGCTCAGGTCGCGCAACTGAGCGAATACCACTTCAGCCGACTGTTCAAACGCGCCACCGGCTTGTCGCCATCGCACTACTTCATTCGCCTACGCATCGCTCGCGCCCGGCAGTTGCTGCTGGAAACCGAGCGCAGCGTGATCGATATCGGGCTGGAAGTGGGCTACTCGAGTCCCAGCCATTTCTCGCAGGTCTTTCGCCGTGAAGTAGGCGTGACGCCGAGCGCCTATCGCGATCCGGGGCGGGATTAACGGCGGTCAGACCAAGGCATTTGCTGCAGCGCAGGATGATCAGGCAGGCGATCTGAATACGCCCGCATCGATAAGCGATTACACGAGATTTTCCGGCCATACGGTTTCTTTCGTGTCTATCAGCTCCTGGGCCGACCATCAGTGATGATCCGTCACAACCTATTTCTCATGGCTCGTCCATTGGGGTTCTCCCCCTATCGCTCCACGGCATCACGGGACAGTACATCGCGCAGGGCCACCGAGGGGCACACCACGCGCAACAGCTTGCGAAACCGCGGGCACTCCATATGAGACGGCGCGGGGCATTCGGCAACATGCCTGAGCAGACGACTCATGGTGCTCAGAACAATCTGGGACAGACCACGATATTGATGCTGCCGCGGAATCCTAAGCTGACTCTGCTGGCAGCAAGCTACTGCTCTTGTCCGTTAGCCCCCTTCCATACACCTGCCCTTTTCTTCATCCAGCCAAAATGGTGCGGGTAGTTCCACGCCATGGTCGACAAAAACACTGAATGACTGGGGCGCCCGCAGTCTAAACCCTCAGTCCCTGGCTGTATTTCTCCGCGCAGTGAAGCCCATCCGACAGTCGAGCACAGCCCATGAAACGCGCCCGAATCATTACCTCGGAATTACACGATCTGCAGAGTGAGCAGCAGGCGGAGTTGCTGATTTTCGGCACACCGAAGGAGCGGCTCGATTTCTATCGGCGGGAAATTCAGTACGAAACCAGCCTGCTGGCCGGGCGCACCAACTCGTATCTGACGGCGCAGTCATTTCTGGTGATCGCCTATGCATCGTCCATGGCCAACCTGAACGAGAACTGGGGGGCGCTATTTACTCTGGTGGATCCGGCGCTGTTCACGCTGCTGGGCATCATCAGTTCACTGCACGCCTGGCCGGGGATCAGGGCCTCCGCGACGATCATCGAGCACTGGCACTACAAGCAGGAGCAGCTGCTGCGCAGCGATCCCGAGTTCGGCCATGCCTATGACGACTCACCACTGTTCAGCGAGAAGGAGGCCAGCAGGGAGAGCACCTACAAATCGTTGTTGTTCTTTCTGCGCTCGCCCTGGCTGTTCATCGTTTTCTGGAGTGTACTGGGCGTGTTCTCGGTCTGGTTGCAGTTGCCCTCGGCGAATCTGTGAGCCGGCCGAGACGGGCCTGATGGCAGCCATCGCCCGCCAATCAAGTCGAACTTCTGCTTCTTGCACCTTTCAATCCTGATACATGCCGCGTTCGCCAACGCGACCATTCACTGCGCCCCGTGCGGCGCATCAGCGGAGGTATCGATCATGAGTTCGAATCTGCAAGGCAAGAAGGTGCTGTTCATCACCGCCAACACGGGCATCGAGCGCGACGAGCTGCTCAAGCCGATGCAGGCGTTGAAGGATCAGGGCGCCAGCGTCACCCACGCCAGCGTCAAGGGCGGCGAGGCCGAAACCTGGCTGAAGGACAGCAAGAAGGATGTCAGCGTGCAGTCCGACACCCAGCTCAAGGGAGTGGGCGCGGCGGATTACGATCTGCTGGTGATCCCTGGCGGTACGGTGAACGCCGACAACCTGCGCCAGGATGAGGACGCGCAGCGCCTGGTGCAGGAGTTTCGTGACGCCGGCAAGACGGTCGCGGCGATCTGCCATGGCCCCTGGCTGCTGATCGATGCTGGCGTGGTGCCGGGCAAGGTGCTGACGTCGTATGCCAGCGTGCGCCTGGATCTGGCCAACGCCGGTGCGAGCTGGGTAGACGCCGAGGTGCAAGTTTGCCCAGGGCAGAACTGGACGCTGATCACCTCGCGCAACCCCGACGATATTCCTGCCTTCAACGAGGCCATCAGCCAGGCGTTGCTGGCGGCCTGAGCCAGCCTGCCGTCAATGATGCTCGATGCGATTTCGCCCGCCGCGCTTGGCGCAGTAAAGGGCGATATCGCTGCGCGACAGGGCCGCCTCAACGCTGGCATCGCTGGCGTTGAGCGATGAGATGCCTACGCTGACGGCGAGGAAGATCGGCTCCCCAGCATGCAGGATCGGCGCCCTGGCCAGTTCGCTCTGGATGCGCGTGGCGAAGTGCATGGCCTTGTCCAGACTCGCATCGCTGAGCACCACGGCGAACTCTTCGCCACCCAGTCGCCCGGCGGTGTCGGCCCTGCGCAGCTGGCTGCTCAGAATTCCCGCGAAATGGCGCAGCGCCTGGTCGCCGACATCGTGGCCCCAACGGTCGTTGATGGTCTTGAAGTAGTCCAGGTCGAACATCAGGATCGCCGCACTCTGTTCAGGGCTGCGTTGCAGGCGCGCCAGCTCTGCCTCGAGCTGACACATGAAGTGCCTGCGGTTGGCGAGCTGGGTGAGGAAGTCGGTGGTGGCGAAGGCCTGCAGCTCGGCCTCGATCTGCTTGCGTTCGGTCACGTCAGTCATGAAGCCATGCCAGATCACGCTACCGTCTGCTTCGCGACGCGGGCAGGCTTCACCCTGGCACCAGGCGACTTCACGCCCCGGCACCTGCACGCGGAACTCCAGATGCCAAGACGTGAGTTGCTCGGCCGATAGCTGGAAGGAGTGGATGAAAGCCGCGCGGTCATCCGGGTGAACGATGGCGGTCAGCGCCTCAGCGTCCTGCATCAGTTGCATGGCGCTGAGGCCGCAGATGGCTTGCGCGCCGGCGCTGGCGTAGGTAACGGCGGACTTGCCATCGCTCTGCCGGCGGAACTGGAAGACCATGCCGGGGATTTCATTGGTCAGGTCGGTCATCAGGGTGGCGGACTGCTGTACCTGCTCGGACAGGCGGCGCATGGCGGTGATGTCGGTGGTGGTGCCGATCATTCGCAGCGGTTTGCCGTGCTTGTCGCGCTCAACCACCTTGCCGCGGCTGCACACCCATTTGTACTGGCCGTCACGGCAACGCAGACGGTGCTCCACCTCATAGGCATCGGTACGCTGATCCAGGTGTGCCTGGATGGTCGCGCGCACGTAGTCGAGGTCGGCTGGATGTACGCGGGTATAGCTCTCTTCGATGCGATTGCCGATTTCATGGTCAGCATAGCCGAGCAACGCCTTCCAACTGCTGGAATAGTAAATCTCGCCGCTGCTGATGTCGCGGTCCCAGATGCCGGTACCACTACCAGCGATGGCCAGTGCCATGCGTCGTTCACTGTCGCGCAGGGCGGCGATCTCATGACGCTGCCGGGCTTCGTCGGCCTCGCGTGCCAGTAGATCGAGGGTCAGGGAGGCGAAGTCCTGCAGAGCCTCCTGTTGCCTGGCATCGAGCGTACGTGGCCGCTCGAAATGCAGGTACAGCGTGCCGAGCCGGGCGCCTGCTTGCGCTTGCAGTGGCCAGACGAGCGTGGTGGGCGTGGTTTCGCTGATGCCGATGATCTTCGCCACATCGCTCAGACCAGGGCTGGCCCAGATACGGCGCGCAGAGCCGGCGCCGGTAACCAGCACGGCGGCCGAGTCGAAATACCGGCCAAGCAGGCGCACTAAACCATCGAGCCGCTCATCATTGGCACTGCTGGGCGCATTGACCGAACACAGGGGCTGCATAGTGATTCTGTTTGGATAGAAACGCGGAAGACGCCTGATATTGATACGCCATTAGCTGGCCGGCGTCTAATCGTTCGTGCAGATCAGGCCACTGTGCATCGGCCGTTGCGCCGATTGCTCAGCCTGAGACGGCTCTAGCCAGAGCCTTTGCGGCCCCCGTGGCTTGATTTCGAACTGGTCGAGCCCATCAGAATTGTTATGATATAACGTCTGAGTTGAAGATAATTCGTCCGACCGGACAACCCGCTGCCGCCAGGAGACTCGCCAGCCCGCGCAGCAAACCAGCGCAACACCCTCCCCCTCACTTAGAAAACGCAACGCTAGGAATACCCATGAAAGCCACTTCGGCCTCCCTCGCCGTCATGACCGCCCTGGTCACGCCTCAGATTCACGCCGCCTCCTCCGGCAACTCCACCGTTTCGCTCGGCTCGGTCTACATCACCCCCGAGGCCAACGGCACGCTGCGCACCGACAGCATCCTGAGCTCGGTCGACATCATGGGCAGTGACAAGATCGAGGATAAGAACGTGATGAACAGCTGGGAGCTGGTGGGCCAGATGCCCGGCATCCAGCTGACCGAGACGCGCATGGGCGCCGAATCCGGCAAGGTGACCTTCCGCGCCTTCAATGGCGAGGGCTACATCAATGGCATCAAGACGTTGATCGACGGCGTGCCGAGCAACGTCAACAGCGGCAACCAGCGCTTCATCGACATGATCTTCCCGCTGGACATCGACTACATCGAGGTGGTGCGCGGCACCAATGACCCGCGCTACGGCCTGCACAACATTGGCGGCAACATCAATTTCGCCACCCGTCAGGGCGGCAACTACACCGATGGCCGCCTGACATACGGCAGCTTCAACACCCGCGAATTCCAGCTGGCCGTCGGCCACGAGGAAGGCAACTTCGCGCAGAACTACTTTCTGGCCAAGCAGGATTCCGACGGTTTCCGCGACCACAGCAACTCCAACAAATACTCTCTGGGCGGCAAATGGTTCGTCACCGATGACGAGCAGACCATGAAGCTCGGCGTGATCGCCCGTCTCTACCACCACCAGGCCGAGGAGCCGGGTTTTCTCACCGCACAGGAGCTGGCCGCGAGCCGCTCGCAGTCGCCGGAGAAGAACGCCAACGACGGCGACGACCGCGACATGAAGCACCTCAGCGCGCATGCCGACTTACAGCTCAGCGACGACCTGAGCCTGAGCAACAAGCTGTACTACAACAGCTACGACGATGACCGTACCGTGGCTTTCACCAGCTACCCGGTCGGCAATGCCCCGCGTCAACGCCGCCAGTGGGAAGAGCGCCAGACCGGCGTGCTGAGCAACCTGACCTGGCGCGCCCACGAGATGCTGACCCTCGACGGCGGCATCAACTACGAGCAGCAGAACAACGAATACCGCCGCTACCGCTACAACTTCGGCATCCCCACCGATTTCGACGCGCCGCCGGCACGCACGCAAAACGACGACAGCTACACGCTGTACAACACTGGCGCTTATGCCCAGGCGATCATCCAGCCCATCGAGCAGTTGAAGATCATCCCGGCGTACCGCGTCGACAAGTTCTCCGGTAATACCGAGCTGATGAACGGCGAGAAGGCCGAGCTGCAGGACTACGGCTGGATCGAGCAGCCCAAGCTCAGCGTGGTGTACAGCATCACCCCGGACATCAACGTCTACGCCAACTGGGGCCGTACCTTCCAGATCCTCACCGGCTCCACCGCACCGGCCTACATGACCGCCGGCCAGGCTTCGTACAAACCGTCGATCAACACCGGCAAGGAAGTGGGGGTGAAGTTCAAGCCGTTCGCCGGCTCGGAGGCGCGCATCGCCGTGTGGCAACAGGAAGCTACCGATGAAGTGGCCAACATGCCGAGCACCGGCACCACCGTCGGCCTGGGTGAAACCAAGCGTCGCGGCATCGACATGCAGCTCACCGCACAGCTGAACGACCACTGGACGGTGTGGGGCTCGCACGCCATCCAGGAAGCCAAGGTGGTCAGCGCGTTCACTGCTGGCGGGCAGTCGCTGTCCGGCAAGGAGGTGTTCTCCACGCCGCGCTACATCAGCAATGCCGGGGTCGACTACCAGTTCAACGACGCCTGGCGCTTCGGCCTCTCGGCCCGCGCCCAGGGCGACTACTACATCGACGAGCTGAACGAGCAAGGCAAGTACGGCGGCTTCGCGGTGCTCGATGCCAACGTGCGCTATCAGGTATCGGCCACCACCAGCCTCGACCTGCAGATGAAGAACCTGACCGACCGCGACTACGAGTACGTATGGTTCGACAACTTCTTCTGGGGCGGCGATGACCAGCCGATGTTCTCCCCTGCTCCAGGCCGCTCGGCCTATCTGTCGGTGAACATGAAGCTGTAACGTCTGAACCGCGCGAAAAAGACTCCGCAACTCGACCTGTAGGAGCCGGCTTGCCGGCGATCGCGTCAGTCAGCCATCGCCCGCAAGCGGGCTCCTACAACGCACGACATCGTGCCAATGTCGAGCGAACGTAGGATGCGCCGTGCGCACCGGAATTTCCGATGTGCCCGTTGGTGCGCGCGGCGCACCCTACGACAGAGGTTCCTAGAGGTACTTCAACCAGCGAATGTCGCGGCGCCGCGCCTTGAGCCGGGCGAACCATTGCGTGGGCGCAAACAGCAGCAGCGCCAGCCCCAAGCTCGCTACCCAGATCCAGCCCATCGAATCGAAGCCGAAGTAATGCCCCTGGTTCGCGCCCCAGATGGCGAAGGCGGCGATGTAGAGCAGCTTCAGCACGTACAGGTGCAGCAGGTAGAAGAACATCGGCGCGCTGCCGAACACAGCCAGCGTGCGCACCATGCGCCCGTCGTTGCGGCGCTCGAAGTAGGCCAGCAGCAACAGGCCGACGCCCAGCGTCAGCGCCAGGAACAGCAGCGACGGCGGGTATTTGGTGATGTTGAACAGGCCCATCAGCGTTTGCAGTGCGGTTTCTTCCACGGCCCAGGGTTTCTCGCCATAGCCGTTGAGCAGGCGCAGTATCACGAACAGCGCCAGCGCGCCGAAACCCGCACGACGCAACCATTGCAGACGCTGCTCGGGCGCGCTGGACCAGCGGAACCACGGGCCGATCACATAACCCAAGGCGATCACCCCGATCCACGGCAGCACCGGGTAGGAGGTGCGCAGGCGCAGGGTTTCGGAGAATTCGATCCAGCCGCGGTCATGCAGGATCGCCCAGGGAATGTGCAGCGCCGACTCCGCATCGAAGTGCAGCCCATCGAGCAGGTTGTGCCCCGCCACCAGCGCCAGGCCCAGCACGGCCAGCAGCGTTCGCGGCAGCCACAGCAGCACGGAGAGCGCCAGCATGCTCAGGCCGATGGCCCAGATCACCTGCAGGTAGATCACCGTGGGCGGGAACTGGAAGGTCCAGGCGAAGTTGACCAGGGTGAACTCCAGCACCACCAGAAACAGCCCGCGCTTGAACAGGAAGGCGCTGGTCGCCGCCCGGCTCATCTGCTTCTCGCCATAGAGAAACGCCGAAAGCCCGGTGAGCAGGATGAATACCGGCGCGCACAGATGTGCCAGGGTACGGCTGAAGAACAGCGCAGGATCAGTAGCGGTCACGTCCATAGGGTCGCCGACCTGCTGATGCAGGTAGAAGGTTTCGCGAACGTGATCGAGCAACATGAAGAGGATGACCAAACCGCGCAGGGCGTCGATCGAGAGCAGACGATTGGAGGACATGGAGGGCTTCGAATGGGGCTTGAAGAGAACGTAATACTATAACCAGATTCTGCCGAGCCGATGCCATCCACCTGCGGCGCAGAGCCTTCAGCGCGAGAAGCGTCTTCGATAATCCCGCGGCGAAATCGCTAAATGACGTTGGAATGTCGCACGCATTCGCTCCTCGTCACCGAACCCACATTGCCTGGCGATAACATCGATATTGCGGGTGGAGTCCTCCAGCAACCTGCGCGCGGCTTCGAGGCGGAAAATTTCCACTGCCTTGGCCGGCGTGCGCCCGGTCTTCTGTTTGTACAGGCGGGAGAAATGCCGCGGGCTCATGTGGCAGCGCTCGGCCATGATCTCGACATTCAGCTCCGGGCTGCTCAGGTGATCGCCCAACCAGCGGTGCAGCTCATCGAAGGTCGAGGTGTCCTTGGCCTGTGCCTGCAACAGCTCGCTGAACTGCGCCTGCCCGCCAGGACGCTTGAGAAAGACCACCAGCTCACGCGCCACCTGCATGGCCACCTCTCGCCCGCAATCGGCCTCGACCAGTGCCAAGGCGAGGTCGATACCGGCACTGACACCGGCGGAGGTCCACACTGCGCCCTGCTCGATGAAGATGGCGTTGTTGTCCACTTCGATGGCCGGGAAACGCGCCTTGAGCATGTCGCACATCGCCCAATGCGTCGCCGCGCGCTTGCCCTCGAGCAAACCCGCATGAGCCAGCAGAAAGGTGCCACTGCATACGGAGGCCGTGCGCCGCACTCGGCGTGCGTTGCTGGCGATCCAGGCGATCAGTTCGGCCGATTCGGCCACCGCACGCTCGATTTCCGGCGCGCCAGGCACGATCAGCGTATCGACCTGCGCCAGCTGTACCTCTGCCAGCGGCTGGGTATCCACCACCAGGCCTTCGGCAGTGCCCACCAAACCACCCGCAAGACTGACAGTGAGGCGCTCGTAACCTGGCAAACCGCGTTCGTGCATGGCCTTGGTGGCCGCCCAGAACACCGTCTGCGCGCCGGTAAGATCGAGCAGACCGACTTGCGGGTAGGCGAGGAACAGAACGGTACGCGGGCGAGTTGGCATGATTTCGGGGGTATATGTCGTATCTGCCGAAATGCTCCTCTCCTAGCATGGCTCCGTCAAACGAAACGAGCCAAAGCCAGGAGTACCAGATGAAACAACGCATTCTGATTGTCGGTGGTGGTTTTGCCGGGGTATGGAGCGCCCTCAGTGCCATGCGCCTGCTCGATCAACACGGACGAACGGATATCGGCGTAACCATGCTCGCCCCTCAGCCGGAGCTGCGCATTCGACCGCGCTTCTACGAGCCGAATGTGCAAAGCATGAAAGCGCCTCTCACCGAGCTGCTGGCAGCCGTGGGTGTGGAATTCGTCCAAGGCACGGCCGAGGGTATCGATGCACCGCGTCAGCAGGTCAGCTATCGCGACGCCGCCGGCAAGCCGGGGAGCCTGAGCTACGACCGCTTGGTGCTGGCCTCGGGTAGCCGCCTGATGCGCCCAGCGCTGGAGGGCATGGAGGCGCATTTGTTCGATGTCGATGAAATCGAGCAGGCGGTGCGCCTGGAGCAGCACCTAGCGAGCCTGGCAGAGCGTCCGCCAAGCACCGCACGCAATACCGTGGTGGTCGCCGGCGGCGGCTTTACCGGCATCGAGACCGCGACGGAAATGCCGGCACGCCTGCGCGCCCTGCTCGGCGATGACGCCGCCATTCGCGTGGTAGTGGTCGATCGTGGCGAAGAGATTGCCGCCGCGCTGGGTGATGGCATTCGTCCGGCGATCAGCGAGGCGTCGCAGGAACTGGGAATCGAATGGTGCCTGGGACGCATGGTGGTGGCGGTCGATGCCGATGGCGTGACCCTGGATGACGGCCAGCGTATCGCCTCCCATACCGTGATCTGGACCGTGGGTTTTCGCGCCAGCGCGCTGACCGAGCAGATCAATGCTCCACGCGATCATCAGGGCCGACTGCAGGTCGACAGCCAGCTCAAGGTCCAGGGTCAACCTGCAATCTTCGCAGCAGGCGATACCGCCCGCGCCGCAACGGACGATGTCGGCAACTTCAGCGTGATGTCCTGCCAGCACGCCATCGCCTTGGGTCGCCACGCTGGCAACAACGCTGCAGCCGAACTGATCGGGGTAGCGGCGACACACTACAGTCAGCCCAAGTACGTGACCTGCCTCGATCTCGGCGCCTGGGGTGCGGTGTACAGCGAAGGCTGGGATCGCCAGGTAAAACTGATCGGCAGCGAAGCCAAGACGCTGAAACAACAGATCAACAGCCTGTGGATTTACCCGCCGGTCGCTGATCGAGCCACCGCCCTGGCAGCCGCCGACCCGGCGATTCCAGTGGCCTGAGCGAACCAGCCACTTTCTCCCAACCTGAACAAAGCGCGGCGAAGGCAGTCGGAAAAGCAGGACAATCGTCACGGAAACCCTGCCCCATGCTGCCCAACCGCGCCCTTCTCTCCGCTTTCGTCTTGGCCCTGCTCAGCCCCGTTGCCGAGGCGCAGGAGCCGTTGCGCATCCAGAGCCTGCAGCGCTGCGGCGACTTGCTCGCCAGTGAAAAGCAGGAATGGTGCATGCAGGTGCGTGGCCTTGGCGCGAAGCTGCCCAGGCTGCACCTCGGCGACGACACCATGCCCGCTTCGGCGGTCAAGCGTACTGGCGATGGCCTGCGCCTACAGTTGAACAGCAACGAACATCGCAGCGCACCGCTGTGGCTGGAGGACGACTCGCGCGCCAGCAATTCGGTGTGGTTGTCGCTGCATCGCAGCCATGTGCTCGCTGCCGGCCCGGATGAAGTGGCGAAGAACATGGATGGCCTGACCACCTATGTCGACCTGGTCAGCCTGCTGATCGAGGAAAGCCACGACGGCCTCGACGAGGCCAGGCGTCTGGCGAAGAAATACGACGCCAAGGTGGTCGGCGCCATCCCACCGCTGAACGTCTACCAGTTGCGCCTGCCGGTGAAAAACCTGACCGAGCGCGATGCGCTGGTGCTGCGCATCGGCAACGAAACCAGCGTCGATGCCGTGGTGGTGGAAGACAGCGCGCCGGAGCGTGGCGAAGAGCGCGAAGCCGCGCGCCAGCCGGCACGCAAACCGGAAAAGAACTCCGAAGAGTGGGCGGCGAACCGCTTCATGGATGCGGTGAACTATTATCAGCGACGCATCCCGGCGGGCGAGACGCCCATAGAGGCCGAACCGATCCGCGTCGGCGTGATCGAGCGCAATGTCGATTTCGATTCGCCCGACTTCGCCGATTACCTCGGCGCCTGCCCCGATGGCAAACCGCGCACCTGCGTCTATGCGCGTGATGCCGACGAGCCGGACAACCACGGCAGCACCGTGGCCGGGATTCTCGCCGCGCACTGGGACAAGGGCGGCAACACCGGCTTCCTGCGCGGGCTGGACAAGGCCAGCCAGGGCTTCGAAGTCATCGTCGAGCGCAACTCGGACGCCGGCATCACCGCCAACATCGCCGCATCGGTGAACCTGGTGGAAGATGGCGTACGCGTCCTCAACTGGAGCTGGGGCATCCACCGTGTTGGCACGCGCAACGTCGAAGGCGACGAAATCGATTCGCTGGTGCGCTCGGGCATCGCCATGAGTGGCTATGAGGAGTTGCTGGAGGAGTTCTTCCTCTGGCTGCGCGAGGAACACCCGGACGTGCTGGTGATCAACTCCGCCGGCAACGGTTCGTCCTTCTCCGGTCGGGACGAGTACCGCCTGCCCTCCTCCTTCATCACCGAGCAATTGCTGGTGGTCGGCGGGCATCAGCGCAACAAGGAAAAGGAGGTCGATATCGACGACCCGAGCTACGTGGTCAAACGCAACTCGTCGAACATCGACATGCGCGTCGACATCACCGCCGCGGCCTGCGCCCGCGCTTCAACCCGTGAGGTCGATGCGTCCGGCGACGTGCATTGCGGTACCTCCTACGCCACGCCCCTGGTCACCGGTGTGGTCGCCGCCATGCTGTCGATCAATCCGCGTCTGCAGCCGGAACAGGTGCGCATGCTGCTACGGCGCAGCGCCATGACCATCGGCGGTGACTACGACTTCGAACCGATGGACGCCGAAGACCTGACCGCGCCGATCCTGCCATCGGAGCGCAACTACAGGATGAGCGACAAGGACGTGGGTCGCTCGGCGCGGCTGGATATGCAGAAGGCGCTGGACCTGGCGGTACAGAGTCGTGATCGGGTGCGTTGAGCCTGGCTCAACGCAGCAGAGCGGGCACCTTGCGCTGCAACAGGCTGACCAACTCCGGCTGCATGTAGCTGTAGTCATCAGGAATATCCAGACAGACCACCCGCTTACCTGCCAGCACCTGCCGGTAATGGCGCGTCAGCTTGCTGCGCTGGTTCTTCTCCATCACGAAAATCAGCGTCGCCCAGTCGAGCTGCTCAGCAGAAACACGAACCTCCGCGTCAGGAGCAAGCCCGGCGGAGTCGGTCTCGACACCTGGCCACTGCGCGAATACCCGCTCGGCAGTCGGGCTGCGCAAACGATTGCGGCTGCAGATGAACAGAGCGCGAATCACTCGCCGGAAACTCGCTCGTAGAGTTCGACCGGCTCCAGCTTACCCTGGCAGCCGCACTGGCTGTGGCCAAGGCCCAGATGGCGGAAGCCGGCCTTGAACAGCACTCGGCCAGATTGCGGATTGCGCGCCAGGTGGCTGGCGTGCAGACGACGCAGACGCAGTTGCTGGAAGGCGAAATCCACCAGTGCATTGCAGGCCTCGCTGGCATAGCCACGGCTCCAGTAAGGTACGCCGATCCAGTAGCCCACCTCGGCCTCGCCGCGGCCTATATCCATGAGGGCCATGCTGCCGATCAGCTTGCCGCTGTCCGACTCGGTGATGATGAAGTTGGCCGCCGCGCCGCTGGCCCAATCCTGCGCGCAGCGTTCGATCCATTGCTGCGCCAGCTCGGGCGGATAGGGATGGGGAATGCTGCGAGTGACATCGGCAATGCGAAAATCACCGGCCAGGCGCTGTATCTCGTCGGCATCCTGCGGCTGCGGCGGGCGCAACGTCAGACGTTCGGTTTCGATGCGATGCTCATCCATCTGCGTCTCCTGTGAAACCCGCAGGGTGCGCTGCGCGCACCGGCGCTTATCCCGAATTGCCCACTCAGACCGGGGACGGCCCGATGGGATAGAACTGCCCGGCACTCCACACCCCCAGCCAAGGCTTGCCGTCCACTTCGCGCTCCACCGCCAGTTCCACCAGTTGGTAGAACACGTTGCGATGAATCAGCGCTTCGAGGTTACGCCGCACCAGAATATAGGGCGAGGGTTCGAGTGTCGCAGGGTCGATCTCCACCCGAATCGGGTGCTCGGCGCCGGCCACCACTTCATCCTCGACATTGGTGATAAAGCGCAGCACCTGCGCTTCACCCTCACCTTCCACCTGCAGGGTCACGGCAACGAAGGGCGCGTCGTCTACCTTGATGCCCACCTTCTCCACCGGCGTGATCAGGAAATAATCGTCACCGTCACGGCGGATGATGGTGGAAAACAGCCGCACCATGGGTTTGCGGCCGATGGGTGTACCCAGGTAATACCAGGTGCCATCGCGGGCGATACGCATGTCGATATCGCCACAGAAATCGGGGTTCCACAGGTGCACAGGTGGCAGGCCCTTGCCTTCGCCCTTGGGGATCTGCGCCAGCAGGTCGCCGGCCTTGCCTGGATCGCTCATGCTCTCTCCTCGTCCATATTTTGCCGGGGACTGAAGAGGATACACCGTGGCACCTGTCGCGGCTAAAGCCCCTCCCACAAGAGCGGCGCGCCGATTGCCCCTAGTCTTAGCGGCCAACCCCCAGCAGGCTGCGCGCATAGTCGTGCAGCGGCGGGCCGATCAGGTCCTGCGGCTGGGCGTCGTAAAACGTCAGGAATCCGCCACGGCTGCGAATCCGCGCGGTGTCGACCAGGAAGCGAGTATTGGTTTCGATCAGCATCAGCTGGATCGATGCCCGGTCGGTGCCGAGGCGATCCACAGCCTCCTGATCCTCCCACTCCTCCAGGGTGCCGATGCGGTCATCGCTGTAGGCGAAACGCGCATACAACAGATAATGTGCGCCAGCCCCGCGCGCCTCGGCCATGGCTTCATCCAGGCCTGCCGGCTGACGTGCGCGGCGCACCAGCGGGAAGTATTCGACGAAGCCCTTGAACGCCTCCTCGGCCACCACATTGGGCCGCGGGTAGCCATGGCCCGGCGGCACGAAGTGGCCCTGGGCGATGTAGATGAAGGAGTCCTGCTGCAGGCGCCGCGAGGTCATGCGCTCGGTACGGCCGTGGTCGAGAAACCCGGCATCGCGCAGGTGGTACTCGGCGCCGCTGGCCAGATCACTGACCTTCATGCACCCGGTCAGGCCCAGCAGCGCCACCAGTAGAAGCAGGTTACGCATGAATCGATCCTCCTCGCCGGTGACGGAAATCCGGCGGATGAGGCGTAGATGCAGGTTCTGCGCCAGCCTTATTCAAGTCCACCTTGCCATTTCACTGGCCTCAGGCCTGCCGAGCGGTATCGCGGTGTCTGGGCAAGGCGATGGAAATCAGCGCAGCGGCCAGTACGAACGCGCTGGACACCCACAGGCAGGCCTCCAACCCATGAGCCTGGAAGACCCAGCCCGAGAGCAAGGTGCCGATCAGCCGCCCCAGTGCGTTGGACATGTAGTAGAAGCCTACGTCCAGCGATACGCCGTCCTCCTTGGCGTAGCTGACGATCAGGTAGCTGTGCAGCGAGGAATTCACCGCGAACAGCACGCCGAACAGCATCAGCCCACCGAGCAAGACCGCCTGCGCCGACCAGCCGGCGCCCAGCCCCAAGGCGATCAGCGCCGGCAGCCCGGCCAGCAGCGCGGCCCAGACGAAAGCCGCGCGGCCGTCCGGCACATGCCCGCTTTGCTTGCCGGTGATGCGCGGGGCAAGCGATTGCACGATGCCGTAGCCGATCACCCAACTGGCGAGAAAGCCGCCGACCAGCCAGAAGTCCCAGCCGAATACCGAGCTCAGGTACACCGGCAGCGCCACCACGAACCAGACGTCACGCGCACCGAAGAGAAACAGCCGGGCAGCCGAAAGAATGTTGATCGCCCGGCTCTTGGAGAGCATGTCGCGGAATTTCGGCTTGGCCTTGGCCTTGCCCAGATCCTTCTTCAGCAGCACCAGGCTGGCCAGCCAGATCAGCGCCAGCGCGGCAGCCATAGCCAGCACCGCGCCGGTGAACCCGAGCACGGCGAGCAGCGCGCCACCCAGGAAGAAGCCGACGCCCTTGAGCGCATTCTTCGAGCCGGTGAGGATGGCCACCCATTTGTACAGCGTGCCCTGCTGACTGTCCGGCACCAGGAGCTTGATCGAGCTCTTGGCGCTCATCTTGTTCAGATCCTTGGCGATGCCGGACAGCGCCTGCGCCCCCATGACCCAGGGCACGGTCAACCAGGCGGCCGGCACGGTGAGCATCAACAGCGCCAGTACCTGCAGACCAAGGCCGATGTTCATGGTGCGGTTCAGACCCAGCCGCGCGCCCAGGTAGCCGCCCACCAGGTTGGTGACCACGCCGAAGATCTCGTAGAACAGAAACAGCGCGGCGATCTGCAGCGGCGTGTAGCCCAGGCTGTGAAAATGCAGCACCACCAACATGCGCAGTGCGCCGTCGGTGAGGGTAAAGGCCCAGTAGTTGCCGGTTACCAAGAGGTACTGGCGGATCTCCGGAGAGAGTCGTGCGAGGGCGTGCATGGCGTGATTTCCTGATCGGGCGTTATAGCGGCCGGAGGGCTGGCCTCAAACGTAGGGTGCGCCGCGCGCACCATGGCGCTCCCTAATGGGCATACGGGCAAGCCGATGATTCGTCCCAGGCAGCAGGAAGGACGCCCCATAAGCCTGTCCTTCCCATGCTGTGCGCTGGCTGGTGCGCACGGCGCACCCTACGAATCAGCCGGCCTGGCCGACCAGGCGCGCCAGCTCCACCGCGCGGTTGGCATAGCCCCATTCGTTGTCGTACCAGGCGTAGATCTTCACTTGGGTGCCGGCCACTACCATGGTCGAGAGCGCATCGATGATCGAAGAGCGCGGATCGGTGCGATAGTCGATGGACACCAGCGGGCGCTCCTCGTAGCCGAGGATGTTCTTCAGTGGGCCATCGGCGGCGGCCTTGAGCAGCGCGTTGACTTCCTCGGCCGTGGTGGCGCGCTCGACCTCGAACACGCAGTCGGTCAGCGAGGCGTTGGCCAGCGGCACGCGCACGGCATGGCCGTTCAACTTGCCGCGCAGCTCGGGGAAGATCTCGGCAATCGCCGTGGCCGAACCGGTGGTGGTCGGGATCAGGCTCATGCCCGAGGCACGGGCGCGACGCAGGTCCTTGTGCGGCTGGTCGAGGATGCTCTGGGTATTGGTCAGGTCATGGATGGTGGTGATCGAGCCGTGGCGAATGCCCAGCGCCTCGTGGATCACCTTGACCACCGGTGCCAGGCAATTGGTGGTGCAGGACGCGGCGGTGACGATGCGGTGCTGCGCCGGGTCGAACAGGTGCTGATTGACGCCCATCACCACGTTCAGCGCGCCCTGCTCCTTGACCGGCGCGCAGACCACCACGCGCCCCACGCCCTGGTCCAGATAGCCCTGCAGCACGGCGACCGTCTTCATCTTGCCGCTGGCCTCGAGCACCAGGTCGCAGCCGCTCCAGTCGGTGTCGGCGATGGCCTTGTTGGCGCTCACCTTGATGCGCTTGCCATCGATCACCACGCAATCGCCATCGCTGCCCGCCTCGAACTGCCAGCGGCCATGCACCGAGTCGAAGTTGAGCAGGTGCGCGTGGGTGGCGGCGTCGCCTGCCGGGTCGTTGATCTGCACGAACTCCAGTTCTGGCCAGTTCCAGGCCGCGCGTAATGCCAGACGGCCGATGCGGCCAAAACCGTTGATGCCTACTTTGATGCTCATGTCGATGCCTCTGTCAGTGGGTCGCGTCGAACTGGTTGATCCAGTTGACGTGAGCGGGATGCTGGATGGCATTGGGCCGCAGTGCCTGCACCAAGGCGATGGCCTGACTGCGCGCGATGCCGGTTTCGATGAGGATGCGTGCGGCGATCAGACCGGTGCGCCCGGAGCCGCCCTTGCAGTGGATGGCCAGCGAGCGGCCGCCACGCAGGTGTTCGACAATCGCCTGGCGCGATGCCCGCCAGCCTTCGCCGAACGCCTCCAGCGGCACCTGTTCGTCGGCCACCGGCAGGTGATACCAGGCCAGCGCCAACGCCTGGCACTGCTGGGCGATTTGCTCGGCGCCGTTGGCGGCCAGTTCGTTGTAGGGCATCAGGGTGATCACGCCCGCTGCCCCAGCCTGCTTCAGCGCCAGTAGCGCTGCTTCGAGCGTGGTTTCACGGGTACCTGGACAGGGTGTGAAGATCAGCGTGCCGGCCAGGCCGGGCACGTGCAGTGCATCGTATGGATGAGTCATGGCGGGCAGTTCCTTCGCTCAGATGGCGCGCTGGTTGACGCGTTTGGACAGTTCTTCGGCCGACTCCTTGCGCTCGGAATAGCGGTCGACCAGGTAGTCGGAGCGGTCACGCAGCAGCAGGGTGAACTTGACCAGTTCCTCCATCACGTCTACCAGGCGGTCGTAGAACGAGGACGGTTTCATCCGGCCCTCCGCGTCGAACTCCATGAAGGCCTTGGGCACCGAGGACTGGTTGGGGATGGTGAACATGCGCATCCAGCGCCCCAGTACGCGCAGCTGATTGACCACGTTGAACGACTGCGAGCCGCCGCAGACCTGCATCACCGCCAGGGTCTTGCCCTGGGTCGGGCGGACCGCGCCCATGGCCAGCGGCACCCAGTCGATCTGCGCCTTGAACACGGCGGTCATCGCGCCGTGGCGCTCGGGGGAGCACCACACCTGGCCTTCCGACCACTGCATCAGTTCGCGCAGCTCCTGCACCTTGGGATGGCTGTCCGGCGCATCGTCCGGCAGCGGCAGGCCGCGCGGGTCGAAGATGCGCGTCTCGGCGCCGAAGTGCTGCAGCAGGCGCGCGGCCTCCTCGGTCATCAGGCGACTGAAGGACTTCTCGCGGGTGGAGCCGTACAGCAGCAGGATGCGCGGCGCGTGGATCGAGGCCGACTCGATGGCTAGCTTGTCGGCAGTCGGCAGCTCGAGCAGTTGCAGGTCGGCGTTGGGCAGGTCGTCTTGCACGGTGTTGCTCCAGGAATTGGGTCAGAACAGGGTCTTCACGAGGCTCGCCGCTCAGTCACAGGCGGGCTTGCGCCCAGGGCGGTCACGCATCTGCCACAGGCGCTGCACATCCGGGCGCAGCCACTCGGCATTGCTGTCCAGGGTGCGCTTGAGCACGTCCCTGACCCACTCGGGCAACTGCGGATGCAGGCGGTAGTACACCCACTGCCCGTTACGGCGGTCTTCGAGCAGACCGCTGCTGCGCAATAACGCCAGGTGCCGGGAAATCTTCGGCTGGGCCTCTTCCAGCGCGGCGGTCAGCTCGCAGACGCACAGTTCCTGCTCGAGGGTAACGAGCATGGCGATGCGCGCGCGCGTTTCATCGGCCAGGCACTTGAACAGTTCGGTGGGCGTCATGCCATCGTTGGCAGTACTGGCTGGCTTGCTCTTGATCAGCACGAACATCTTTATCCGCTCGTGGATCTCGTGCAGGGTCTTGCGATAGGCGTCCTTCTGCGAGCTGGTCGCCGGGTCCTCGAAGTTCCAGGCGATGTACTCGCCAGTGCCGGGAAGCGCCAGGCACTCCAGCGCAGACTTGTCACATAGGGTGATCACATAGTCGAACGGCTCGCCCGCCACCTGCTCGACGGATTTGCTGAACAGCCCGGCGGTAGAAACGCCGAGGTGCTCCAGCGCATCGCGGGTGCGCGGGTCTACCTCAGTGGGCGCGGTGCCCGCACTGAAGGCTTCGAAATGTTCGGAGTCGGTATGGCGCAGCAGCGCTTCGGCCATCTGCGAGCGCGACGAGTTGGCCACGCAGAGGAACAGGACACGCTTTTTCTGACTCATGTTGATTTCCGTCAAGGATGCACATGAGCGAATATATTATTTTGCAGATATACAGTAAAGCGAATATGTTTGGCCATTCGCTGATGACGAGGATAGGCAACCAAGATGACAAATGCGTGTGATACCGCCCTGAAGCAATCCGCAGGCGCGCCCCTGGGGTTCTTCGAGCGTTACCTGACCCTGTGGGTATTCCTCTGTATTGCGGCCGGTACGGCGCTCGGCCTGGTCGCTCCGCAGGCCGCCCAGGCGGTGGGCGCCATGGAAGTTGCCCAGGTGAACATCCCGGTCGGTCTGCTGATCTGGGTGATGATCATCCCCATGCTGATGAAGATTGACTTCGGCTCTCTGCATGAAGTGCGCGGACAGAAAACCGGCATCGGCGTCACCCTGTTCGTCAACTGGGTGGTCAAGCCATTCTCCATGGCGCTGATCGGCTGGCTGTTCATCAAGATCCTGTTCGCCGACTGGCTGCCGGCCGACCAGCTCGACAGTTATATGGCCGGGCTGATCCTGCTGGGCACCGCGCCCTGCACGGCGATGGTGTTCGTGTGGAGCAATCTGTGTAACGGCAACGCCAACTTCACCATCAGCCAGGTGGCCCTCAACGACCTGGTGATGGTGTTCGCCTTCGCCCCCATCGTCGCCCTGCTGCTGGGCGTGTCGTCGATCCCGGTGCCCTGGGACACCCTGCTGCTGTCGGTGGTGATGTACATCGTCATCCCCCTGGCCATCGCCCAGGCCGTGCGCGCCCACCTGCTCAAGCGCGGCAAGCCCGCCTTCGATGCGGCACTGGCGAAAATCTCTCCCTTCTCCATCCTCGCCCTGCTGGCCACCCTGGTGCTGCTGTTCTCCTTTCAGGGCCAGGCCATCGTCGAACAACCATTGGTGATCGGCATTCTGGCCATGCCCATCCTGCTGCAGACGCTGTTCATCGCCGCGCTCGGCTACTGGCTCAACCGCTCGCTGAAAGTGCGCCATGACGTGGCCGGCCCCTCGACCATGATCGGCGCGTCCAACTTCTTCGAGCTGGCCGTGGCGGTGGCCATCGTGCTCTACGGCTTCGACTCCGGCGCCGCGCTGGCCACCGTGGTCGGCGTGCTGATCGAGGTGCCAGTGATGCTCTGGCTGGTGCGCATGGTCAACAAGAGTCGCAACTGGTACGAACTCGCCTTGCACCGCTAACCAGGGAAATTTTACATCTGGTTACACGCATATACGGATAATGTAATAAGCAAGTCACATAGCCTGCGCTAGGGTGTGCCTACCCCAACACCCTAGGATGCACAACGATGAAAAAGATCGCCCTGACCGCCCTGATGCTCTCCAGCCTCTTCGCCGGCACTGCGCTGGCCAGCCAGTACGACCGGCCTGGTTTCGTCACTGAAATCGAGGACGGCCGTCTGTGGGTATTTCGCGAGAACTCTCAAGAGCTGAAGGACTTCAAGGCCACTGGCGAGCCGGCCAAGCAGTTCACCGACATCGGCAGCGGCCCGGATGGCATGACGGTCAAATCCGCTGACGAGCAGACCCTCAAGGATTACCTGCAGGCAGTGAAGAAGTAATCATGAGACAAGCGTCGGGCGTATGAAAAGACGATGCGCCTGACGCTCGCAGCCGCCTTCGGGCGGCTTTCTTTTGCGCTGGACCGAAAGCCCGATGAAGCCCCCCGGCGCTTTCTTTTTCAGAGAGCAGTCGGCAATCGCCGAGAAAGGATTGCGTAGCTAAGCCGTTCCAGAACAGCCGACCAAGCATCAGCTGCCGATGATCTTCATCACCATCAAGCCACAGAGAGACCGGTATCAACTCATCCTGCTTGCTGAGTGCATGACCTGGCGTACTGTCGAGGGGAAGAGCCCATCACGCGCTTAAACGCCGTGCTGAATGCGCTCTCTGATTCGTAGCCCAGGGACAAGGAAATGGCAGAGACGGGATCAGAGGAGTTTTCCAACTTGTCCCCGGCCAGAAGCATGCGCCATCGTGTCACGTACTCCATGGGTGAACTACCGACGGTTTCCCGGAATTTGAGGGCAAAGGCAGAACGCGACATGCAGGCACGCTCAGCCAGTGCCGGCAACGTCCAACGGTAGGCGGGGTCGGCATGGATCGCTCCGATTGCTGGCCCCAGTTGCTTGTCCGCCACGGCAAATAGCCATCCGGTACGGTTCGAGCCATTCTCCTTCACGTGCAGCCGGAGCGCTTGAACCAACATCATGTGAGCGAGGTGTTGAGCGATAAGAGAGCCACCAGGCTCTGGATCATGTAACTCCTGCATCATCCTTTCCACGGCCCAACGCAACGCAGCCTGCTCCGCCTCGCTACGGATATGCACAATTGGCGGAAGCATCCCTATCAGGGTTTCGCTATGTCCACCGCTGACGCCAAATCGGCTGCCGACAAGGAAGAACTCTCCCCCGTCCTTGATCCTCACTACAGCACCAGGGCGAGGTGGGGGGAAATAGTTGCTAGACGGCTCTGCCGGCAATGTCATGTCACTGGCCAAACGAAAAGGTCTACCGCGGGGTAGGACGAAGCAATCACCCTTTCTCATATGCACTGCTTCTGGCACACCCTCGACAGCTAGCCAACACTCACCAGATACCACGGCATAACATTTGATGAGCTTGTTCTGCGCCGGGAACTGAACTGACCATGCTCCGCCCGCTTCCACGCCGGCAGAAACATAGCTACGCGGCTTCAGCAACGAGAGGACATCTGACAGCGGATCCATGATTTCTCCGAACGATCAAATAGATGCCCGACATTACCCCACAGTTAATGCAACGTGTAAGCGACAGAAATGCTATCCGGCCTCCCAGATAAAGCTAGTAACAAAAAACTTAAAACTGGATAAGGCAATTTTGAAATTACAGCTCCATTGCCACCGAACAACTTGTGTAGCACCCAATCAATACTGCCAAGGCAGGCGCTCAAACATGCCCCAATCTATTCAGCTCGGTGATGGACGATCACAAAAGTATGCGGGACCAACGCGCATAGCCCCCTTTCACGCAACTTCATAAGCTCGAAAGGAGAAACGTGCAGAGGTCAGCAGAAGACTATTCCAACTGATATTCAGTCTCTTCGGGTTAAGCGTAGGAAATGTCTCCGTATGTAACGACATACCGACATCACTTACTGAATACAGGCTGTATTGCGACGATTCGTGTCATGACTTATTACAAATAGCCCTGCCGCACCTCGACTCACTCCATTATTCGACCAATGAAGGTTCCCGTGCTCGTGAGATCATTTCTTGTGCTGGCATCACTCTTTCTCGGCGCATGCGATACGGCACCTCATAGCCCTGATGACGCCCCCAACCCTGATAACGCACGTGTGGCGGTGGCTCCAGCGAAACCCCTGGCATTTGGCGAACGTTTCGCTCTCACAGGAACCGTGACTGCGCAACGACAGGCACGTTTGTCGGCACGTACGGATGGGCTGATATCACGCGTTCATGTCGATGCTGGCGATCAGGTCGAAGCCGGACAAACTCTGCTTGAGCTCGATTCTGCATTGGCGCACCAGGCACTGCTACGCGCTCGCGCCAACGCGACTGAAGCCAGCGCCACCGTACGCGAAGCCCAACGCTTGGTCACCGAGGCGCAACGACTTGTCGCGCACAATGCCATAGCGACCACAGAACTAGGTGCTCGTACTGCGGCTCTGGAGCTGGCACGAGCTGCAGAGCAATCTGCTCACGCGAGCGTGCGCGAGCAAGAAGAAGTCGTCACACGACACGTTTTGCCGGCGCCATTCTCCGGGGTTGTTGCCGAGAAACTCAGTGAAATCGGGGAGTGGGTACAGCGCGGCACACCAGTGCTCTCGCTGGTAGCAACCCACCCTGTCTATCTCGACCTTCGCGTACCGCAAGAGCGCTTTGAACAGATCGGCGATGACATTCAGGCAAGGGTATTCTCCGATGCCCTTGGCGGCCGACCACTAGAGGCTCGTATCGGTGCGAAAGTGCCGGTGACGAATCCCGATGCGAGAACCTTTCTGCTTCGTTTGCTGGTAGACGACCCGCAAGGTGGCCTGCTTCCCGGAACGTCTGCCCGGGCCGAGATTTCTCTCTCGCAGACGGCTGGCGATGCGGTCCTGATCAGCCGTGACGCGCTACTACGCCAGCCTGATGGTAGTCACAGCATTTATGTAGTTCAGGACGAAAGAGGTCAGATCGTTGCGCGCAGACGCGTCGTACGCGTTCTCCACGATGAGGGCAGCGGCGTAGCCGTCGCCAGTGACCATGTAAAAGTCGGCGAACGAATCATCATCCGCGGCAACGAGGCGTTAAAAGACGGCCAACGCGTAGACGTGGTGGAGCACTGACGTATGGGATTCGAACGCATGCTTCAGCATGGCACCTTGATAGCCGTCGCAGTCCTCATCCTATGTGTTTTTGGGATCAGCTCAGCATTACGTGTACCCGTTCAGATGATCCCAGATCTGGAAACACGAACCATCAGCGTAGATACCCGCTGGCCTGGAGCTTCACCTCGGGATGTGGAGCAAGAGATTCTGATTGAGCAGGAAGAGTACTTGAGAACACTTCCTGGCCTCAGGCGCATGGTTTCGACCAGCAGCGTAGGCCAGGCCAACATCGAGCTGGAATTCCCATTTGGCGTCGATATCAACGAAGCGCTGATCAGAACCAATAATGCGCTCAGCCAGGTTTCTGGCTATCCGGAAAACGTCGACGCCCCCTCTCTCAGCACCATTTCCTCGTCTGATGATCCCTTTATGTATTTCCGTGTAGGGCCGCGCACGGAGGGTAACGCCAATCTCGATCTGAAAATGATGCGCAGCTTCCTGGAGGACGAAGTGCGTCCGCGTCTGGAACGTATCAATGGCGTTTCTCTGGTGGATATTCGTGGTGCGGAGGAGCGGCAGGTGCGTATCGAAGTCGATCCCTACCGTTTGGCCGAACGTGGATTGGACATGGCTGATCTTCGCAATGCCCTGCGGCTACGCAATATCGATCATCCCGCCGGTGACCTCGACAGCGGTAAGCGCAACATACTGGTGCGTACTGTCGGGCGCTTCAGCGAACCTGCTGACATCGGCGAATTGATCATCGCCGAGCGCGAAGGCAGCTTGGTGCGCCTATCAGATGTGGCCGAAATCCAACTAAGCCATCACGAACTGCGAACTTCGTCCTATTACAACGGCCTACCCGCTCTGATCTTGGCGGTGCGCCGTGAAACCGGCTCGAATGTCGTTCAGACCAAGTACGCCGTACTTCCGACAGTCGAGGTTATCAACACGGATATCTTGTCCCCGTTGGGCCTGGAGATGACGCTGGTCAACGAGGATGCACGTTATGTCGAGGACTCCATCAGCAACGTCTGGAACAATCTGCTGCTGGGCACATTGCTGGCAACTCTGGCGATGTATGCCTTCTTGCGTTCGATACGCAGCACGATCGTAGGGGTAATTGGTATTCCAATCTGCACCGTCGCAGCTTTCATCGGCTTGCTACTGGCAGGACGCACACTCAACGTGATCTCCATGGCCGGGGTGGCATTCGCCATCGGCATGACGCTCGACAACACCATCGTGGTGCTGGAAAGCATCGATCAAGCCCGCAAGCGCGGCCTCAAGCCATTCCAGGCTGCGGTGGAGGGCGTGCGGAGGGTCTGGCCAGCGATACTGGCCTGTACACTGACTACCGTACTGGTGTTCGCACCTACCCTGTTCATCCGGCAGGAAGCCGGGCAGCTCTACTCGGATATTGCCATCGCCATATCTGCGGCGATCCTGGCGTCGATGGCGGTCGCCGTGACAGTGCTACCGGCACTGGCATCGCGCCTACTACCGACATTGACATCAAATGAACCAACTGAAAGCAGCGTACTTGGACGGATAGGCGCCTGGATAACGGCCTCTTATCGCAGCCCCAAAAGGCGCCTGATCATTCTACTTGGGACCCTTTTTGCTGCTGTCTGTACTGCGGTGTGGCTGACACCTCCGGCGGAGTACCTGCCAGAAGGTGAGGAAGCCAGAATTTTCTCGCGAATGATCGCACCGCCCGGCTACAACCTTGCGGAGGTCGAAAGCATTGCGCAGATTCTGATTCCGGAGCTGCAACAACGCCTGGAGGATGACCCAGCGCTTTTCCATCGCGACGAGACAGACATACCTGCGCTCCGTTTCTTCTCCATGTTTGTCGATGCTCAGGGTATCAGCGTCATTACCGACCCCAAGAATGCAGGCGATCTGGAAGCCTTGATGAAAGCTCTGGAAACGCGCTTCACCGCCTGGCCGGGCATGAGGGCGTTCGCCTCACGCGGCTCCATCATTTCAAGCAACGACGGCGGCACGCGAAGCATCAATCTGAACATTTCAGGCACTGATCTCGTGCAGATATACCAAGTTGCCGGTCGCGCCTACGCCCGGGCCGGGTCACTGTTCGAAGGTGCCCAGATTGGTTCCGAACCAAGTTCACTCAGCCTGAACCAGTCACTACTGGAAGTTCACCCACGCTGGGAGCGTCTGGCAGAAGTCGGCCTGAGCGCCGAGCGCTTTGGCTACTCAGTTGCCGCCCTCAGCGACGGGGCGTTCGCCGACGATATGATTCTGAATGATCGACGCGTCGATATTTATCTCTTCAGCAATGCAGGTAGCGAGCAAAAAGCCGAGCACCTGCGTGATCTGCCTATCGCGACCCCCGCAGGACTAGTACTGCCGCTCTCTGCGCTAGCCGAGCTCAGGGAATCGATTGATACCGACAGCATTCGCCGAGTAGACGGCCGCCGCACCGTTACTCTGAATATCGTCCCGCCACGCTCGGTCGCGCTGGAAACTGCCGTCGATCAGGTGCGTACGGATCTGATCGACGCCATGCGACTGGATGGCGAAATTCCATATGACATCTCGGTTAGCATCAGCGGCGCCAGTGACCAGCTACAGGCCACGCGTGAAGCGGTTTCGAGCAACTTCCTGCTCGCCGTGCTGCTTTGTTATCTGATGCTGGTAGCGATCTTCCGTCACTGGGGGCGACCATTATTCGTCATGGCCACCATTCCATTGGGCATCACCGGAGGGATCATCGGGCTGGCACTACTCAACGGTGTCGGCGCCACATTCGGCATCCATCAACCTTTCGACATGATCACTCTACTCGGCTTCCTGGTACTGCTTGGTGCAGTAGTCAACAACCCCATTCTGATCGTTCAGGAAGCCTACCAACGTATGGAAGAAGGTGCAGAATCGATCACTTCGGCAGTAGACGATGCCATCAACATCCGTCTGCGAGCGATTCTGATGTCCACTCTAACGACCATCCTGGGCATAGCACCTTTGGTATTCATCCCCGGCGCGGGTACCGAGCTCTATCGTGGACTGGGCGCCATCGTGATGTTCGGTGTCGCATTCTCCACGTTAGTCACTCTGACTGTCCTGCCCAGCCTGATGATCACTCTGATAGCCCTTCAACAGTCTCTGGTCTCTCGATTACGCGTCCTCCTCACTCGTCCACAAACGAAAGAGTGATCCGCCCGTACCTCGTATTCATGCGTTCTTAACTATCGACCACGTGCTTGTCGTGCAGGACAGAGAACGACCCGAAATCATAGACGAATTGTATTCGTGGCAAGCCTACGTCAATACAGTGGCCTCAACACTTTCAAAAGGAACACTTATGCAATTTAAACAAGTTATTTGTATTGCTTCCGCCATATTTCTTAGCGGCCTTGGCACTCAGAGAACATACGCCACTACCATCGCCAATGAGGTGTATGCAAATATTGATGACCCGCCGGCCTGGAAATCCTGCCAACGAATAGAAAACCCTGAAAAAAGATTAACTTGCTTTGATGAATGGGGGCGGCAACAAACCGCCAAGGTCGCGACACAGAACAATACTCCGCCAACAGATGCAGCGACGACAGTAATACCTCCCAGCAGAGAAACTTCGGCTATTGCGGAGTCAGGTAACTGTCGCAACAAGCAATACTCGGCCTTATCGCGCTTCTGGGAGCTTGAAGCAGGCACGGACTGCGGAACCCTCTCCCTACGCGGTTATCGCCCCTTGAACGTTTCGCTCTCAACCACGACAGATCGACCAAAGGTAGAGGATGCCACGGAAGGTGAAAACTCGACCTACCAAGCTACCGAAGCTCGTATTGCCCTGTCGTTACGCACCAAACTTGCTCAGAACCTACTGACGGATAACGACGCCTCCCATCAGGATTCTTTATGGTTCGGCTACAGCCAGCAGTCAACCTGGCAGTTGTTCAATGAAAACATGTCCCGTCCATTCCGAACGACAGATCATGAGCCGGAAATCATGTATGTCTACCCGACGACTTACAGCGCTCTTGGCAACTGGCAAGTAAGCTATATGGGTGTTGGTGCAACTCATCACTCCAATGGTGAGTCTGAGCCACTCTCTCGAAGCTGGAACCGTGTTTATCTGATGAGCGGTGCAGAGCTTGACGACCGCTTCCAGATCAACGGACGCCTCTGGAAACGGATCAGTGAGGATTCGGAGAACGACGACAACCCCGACATAGCCAATTACATTGGTCGGGCAGAGATTACAGGAAGGTGGAACTACGATGTACGCAACATTTTCGACGCTACGTTGCGCAACAACTTGCGCAGTGATGGGCGCGGATCACTCCGTCTTGAATGGTTCCGCACCATCGGCGACTCAGACAGCAGCAACCTTCGCTTACACACTCAGTTGTTCCATGGCTATGGTGACACACTTATCGAATATAACCGTAGGCGCACCGTATTCAGTATCGGTTTGAGTCTGGTGGATTTCTGAATCGCACCGAAACTTTATAACGCGTACTCCATCCATTGCGGCCATGGACTGGCTACAATATAAATAGGATTTTCACGCATGGAACGCACCAGACACCAAGCCTAATCTCTACAAAATGTTCGGCACAACTCCTTACCCGAATAAGCCTGGAGATTAGCATGACCAAAAAAGAAAATTCTTTTTCCAACACCGATTTGCAAGATGTAGAACGGCGCCGTTTTCTTGGCGGAGTAGTAGCAACTGCGGGAGTGGGGATACTTGCAAGTCTTGGCGCTTCCGCCACTCCATCGGTTGGCAAAAATAGAATCGTCATTACGACGCCCACCGGAAATATAGGCAGTCAACTTCTAGAAACCATTGTGGCCAGTGGCGTTCCTATCCGAGTGATTGAACGCAACCCCTCTCGCATTCCCGCCGCCGTGAGGAGCCATATCGAAATCATTCAGGGCTCACATAGTGATCCTGCCGTCGTCGATGAAGCCTTTCAGAATACCGACACCGTGTTCTGGCTATGTCCACCCGATGCACAGGCGCAAAGCGCAATAGATGCCTACGTAGACTTCACTCGTCCTGCATGCCAAGCAATCCTGCGACATGGCGTACGCCGCGTCATCAGCGTTTCCGCCCTAGGCCGCAATACGCCCTTTGCGGCTAACGCTGGTTACGTGACGGCTTCACTAGCGATGGACGACCTGATCGCCAGCACTGGTGTGAATTTTCGAGCCCTGACAATGTCCTCGTTCATGGACAACATCGCTCGCCAGACAGTATCGATTCGTGAACGAGGCGTGTTCTTCCTCCCTATCGACGGAGACCGTAAAATCCCCACAGTTGCGACTCGTGACATAGCGTCTGTAGCCGCTCAGTTGCTACTGGATCAAAGCTGGAGCGGACAACATGAAGTGGCGGTTCTTGGGCCAGAAGATCTTTCGTTCAACGAGATGGCAGACATCATGACCGAGGTGCTGGGTAAACCCGTGCGTTACCAGCAGATCAGCTTCGATGATTTCAAAGCAGGCTTCGTCCAGCGTGGAATGTCCAATGCCATGGCCAGCGCTGTGAGTGATATGTACAAGGCCAAGAACGAAGGTTTGGACAATGGCGTACAGCGCACGCCTGAAAACACGACTCCGACCACATTCAGGCAATGGTGCGAAGAAGTACTAACCCCGGCGATTTTGCAGTAGCAGAGGAACCAAGCACGACACAGCGGCTCAGCCGCCGATGATCTTCATCACGGTGACACCGCCGGAGAAGGCCAGGTCCTGCTTGTCGCCGAGGGCCTTGACCAGCAGCCGCTGCAACGCCGGCAAGGCCTGGTGACGGGGTTTGTCCAGCAGGTCGCCAACGAAGTGGCGGTTGCTCGACGACAGGCAGCCGTGCAACCAGCCGGTAGAGGACAGGCGCAGACGCGAGCAGGTACGGCAGAACGGCACGCTTTCGTTGGCGATCACGCCGAAATGACCGGCACCGGGAATGGCGTAGCGCATCGCGGTAGCGTCCACTGGTGCGCTGGCCTGAACGTACTGGTGGCGGCTGCCGATCAGCTCGAGCAGCTCGGGCAGACCGACGAATTGCTGGTTGAAGGCATTGGGGTCGCGCGCCAGGTGGCCCATGCGCATCAGTTCGATGAAGCGCAGCTCGAAGCCGCGTTCCAGGCAGTACTCCAGCAGCGGCAGTACCTGGTCGAGGTTCTGCCCGCGCAACGGCACCATGTTGACCTTGATCTTCATCCCGGCTTCGCGCGCCGCTTCCATGCCGGCCAGCACGGTGGCCAGGTCGCCGCCGCGGGCGATGCTGCGGAAGGCGTCGGCGTCGAGGGTATCGAGGGAAACATTGAGACGGCGGATACCGCATTCGACCAGCAGCGGTAGCTTGCGCTCGAGCAACTGGCCGTTGGTGGTCAGGCTGATATCGTCGAGACCGAGTTGGCTGACCTGGCGCAGGAAAGGCTCCAGGCGCGTGCTGACCAGCGGTTCACCACCGGTGATGCGCAGGCGCTCGATGCCGGCTGCTTCGATCAGATAAGCCACGCCACGCGCCATGGCGTCGGCGGAGAGTTCGTCCTGAGCGGCGACCAGACGCTTGCCGTTCGGCACACAATAGGTGCAGGCGTAGTTGCAGGCGGCGGTCAGGCTGACGCGGAGGTTGCGAAAGCGTCTGCCCTGGCGATCGACGATCATTGAGAGCTCCAGTTCGTTAAGAACCGGAGTATATCGCTATGTCAGCCACGGCACATTACCGTGGCCGACATGCCAGGCATCAGGCGTCGCGCTTGCGCTTGTTACCCATGCGCACGCCGATGTCCATGAGGAACTGGAAGAAGCCTTCCTGATCCTCGAGCACGTTGCTCCAGAACGGCGAGTGATACAGCGCCACGGCGCCGTGCACCAGGGCCCAGGCTGCGCAATAGTGGAAGTACGGCGGCACGTCTTCCAGCTTGCCTTCGGCGATGCGGCCCTTGATCAGCTGGGTCAGACGCTCGAAGTTGGAAGCACGGATCTTGTGCAGCTGCTCGACCATTTCCGGCACCTGATTGCCCTTGACCACCTTTTCTTCCAGGCGGTCGAACAGGCGATAGCGTTGCGGATCGCGCATGCGGAACTCGAAGTACGCACGCGACAGCGCTTCCTTGTCACGATCCACGTCGGCCGAATGCAGCAGCTCGTTGAGATCACGCTCGTAGTCGAGCATCAGGCGCAGGTAGATCTCCGCCTTGGACTTGAAGTGCTTGTAGATAGTGCCTTTGCCGATACCGACCGCATCAGCGATCATCTCGACAGTAACGCTGTCTTCTCCTTGTTCGAGGAAGAGTTTCAGCGCGGTATCGAGAATTTCTTGCTCGCGGCGACGGAATTCGCGGACCTTACGGGGTTCTTTCTGCATAAAGGGACTACGGGGTCAAAAATCGAAGCCGCTTATTATGCCCAAATGCGGCCAAATTGCACGGATCATCCGACCATGTACGTGTTTCATGATGAGTTCCCCCTGGAAAATGGACTGCGCTATCTGAACCATGCGGCGGTCGCCCCCTGGCCGAAACGCAGCGCTGAAGCGGTGCGGCGGTTCTCGGAAGCGAACGTGACCAGCGGCGCACGTGATTATCCCGACTGGTTGAAACTGGAGCGCAGCCTACGCGAACGCCTTGTGCGTCTGATGAACGCACCAAGCACCGGTGATATTGCGCTGGTCAAGAATACCTCCGAGGCACTGTCCTTCGTGGCATTCGGCCTGGACTGGCGAGCCGGCGATCAGGTGATCATCAGCGACGAGGAATTCCCTTCCAACCGCATCGTCTGGCTGGCGTTGGCCGCCCAGGGTGTGGCGGTGGTCGAGGTCAGCCTCAAGGGCGAAGATCCGGAAGCAGCGCTGCTCGCCGCCTTCACCCCGCGAACACGCCTGTTGTCGATCAGCGCCGTGCAGTTCGCCAGCGGCCTGCGCCTGGATCTGCCGCGCCTTGGTCGCGGCTGCCGCCAGCATGGCGTACTGTTCTGCATCGATGCCATCCAGCAGCTGGGCGCCCTGCCCTTCGATGTCCAGGCCTACAACTGCGACTTCGCCATGGCCGACGGCCACAAATGGATGCTCGGCCCGGAGGGCCTGGGGGTGTTCTATTGCCGCAGTGCGGTACGCGACCAGCTGAAACTGCACGAGTACGGCTGGCACATGCTGGAGCACGCCGGCGATTACACCCGCCAGGACTGGCAACCGGCCCGCAGTGCGCGGCGCTTCGAATGCGGCAGCCCGAACATGCTCGGCGCCTTCGCCCTAGAGGCGAGTTTGTCGTTGCTCGAAGAAGTGGGTATGGAGCGGGTCGGCGCCTTGCTGGAGAAACGGGTGCAGCGCCTCGACGACGGTATTCGCGCATTACCCGGTGCGGTGATTCATAGCCCGCTCGACCCCGCGCGCCGTGCCGGCATCCTCAACTTCAGCCTGGCAGGCTGGGACAATGCCGCGCTGTATCAACGTCTGCGTGAGGAACAGGTGATCTGCGTGCAGCGCGGTCCAGGCGTACGCCTGTCGCCACATTTCTATACCAGCGAGCAGGTGATCGAAGAGACCTTGGGCCTGCTAACCCAGCTGGCAAAAGGGTGAGGACTCAGCAGCGTCCGCGGTATTCCAAATCCGTTTAAAAAACTCAGGCTTTGGCCTGGACGCTCGCTGATCATGGCTAATACTGGAACTTACTGGTGCGCGGCATCTCCCCCCAAGTGCCCCGCCAGCCAAGGTACCGTGGACCGCGTACCTTGATTTACTCCTAATGGTCTTAACCCGGATTCATCCCCCAGAGTCCGGGTTTTTTTTGCCTGGTCTGATGACAGAAGCGCGAACCGTAGCCCGGATGCAATCCGGGAAATATTTACCGACGCCCCCGGATTGCATCCGGGCTACGCCATAGTTTCAGGCCACACCAGCTAGCGGGAACAGACGCTTGAAGTTACTCGAGGTCTGCTCGGCCAGGCTCTCGTAGCTGACGCCACGCAACACCGCCAGGTACTCCGCCACTTCACGCACGTATTGCGGCAGGTTGGGCTTGCCACGATGCGGCACGGGCGCCAGGTAAGGCGAGTCGGTTTCCACCAGCAGACGGTCAGCCGGCACCTGGCGCGCCACATCGCGCAGCGCCTCGGCATTGCGGAAGGTGACGATGCCGGACAGGGAAATATAGAAACCGATGTCCAGCGCGGCCTTGGCCATCTCCCAGTCTTCGGTGAAGCAATGCAGCACGCCAGCCTGTGGCAGCGCCGCTTCGCGCAACAACGCCAGGGTGTCGGCGCGGGCCTCGCGGGTGTGCACGATTACCGGCTTACCCGTGATGCGCGCCGCCTCCAGATGCAGACGGAAGGAGGCCTGCTGCAGCGCAGCGGATTCAGGCTCGTAGTGGTAATCCAGACCGGTCTCACCAATGGCCACCACTTTTGGATGTGCCAGCTCGCCCAATAGCCAGTCCAGCGCAGGCTCGGCGCCCGGCTCGAGATCCAGCGGATGCACGCCCACCGAGCAATCGACATCGGCATAGCGCTCGGCCAGGCCCTTGACCGTGGCGGCGTTGTCGGCGCTGACGCCAATACACAGGAAATGCCCGACGCCGGCGGCGCGCGCCGCATCCAGGGCGGCATCCAGCGAGCCACCGTGGGCAGCGAGGTCGAGACGATCAAGGTGGCAATGGGAGTCGATCAGCACAGCAGGAGAACTCGGGCAAATGGAAAGCCCGAATTGTAATCGAAAGTGGCAGGCGCCTGGACGCTCTGGGGGAGATGCTTCGGCCGCGAGGACAGTACGCGCGCGGCCAGCGGGTTACATGGTGTGAGTCGGGCGGTCGGACTTCAGCGCGCCAGCGAGGTAGGTTTCGATCTTGTTGCGAGCGGTGTTATCGCCATCGTTGAACTGTACGCCGACACCGGCGGCGCGGTTGCCCTGAGCGCCTTTAGGGGTGATCCACACCACCTTGCCGGCCACCGGAATCTTCTCCGGCTCATCCATCAGGTTGAGCAGCATGAACACTTCGTCACCGAGCTTGTAGCTCTTGTTGGTGGGAATGAAGAGACCGCCATTCTTGATGAAAGGCATGTAGGCCGCGTACAGCACGGACTTGTCCTTGATGGTCAGGGACAGAATTCCGTTACGGGGACCCAGATTGGGTGGCAGGCTCATCAGCGCATTCCTAGCGTTTATTGCTTAATGGCTGATTCTAGGGCTTGTTCATGCTCATGCGCAAACAACCGGGCGGCAGGCAGCCAGCAGAATGTGACGCCCTGCCGAATCCGACTCTCGCGCCAGTCAGCCGCGATCCTGTCCTGGCAAGGCGGCCCACTGCACCAGCAGGGCTTCCAGTAGCAGCACACGATTGAGGTTGGCTTTACCCATCACCTTCTGCCTTTGCGCGAGCAACCATTCCTGAATCGCCAATACCTTGGCCTGCGCGCTCTTGTCCGCCAGGTACTGCACCACCTTGCGCATATCGACCTGGCCCAGGCCTTGCTCATCCTTGGTCAGTTGGTAGCGCAACATCAGTTGCGCCCAGTCGCAGAACCAGTCGAACAGCAGATTCAGCGGCAGTGAGTTCCAGCTTTCCGCCAGTTGGCTCGGGGAGACCTGCTGCTTGAGCAGTTTCTTCACGCCCTCCACAGCCTGCGCACGCTGCTCGCGTACACCTTGAGCCTGCAGGCGCACGGCAGCCAGCGGCGAACCCGCCGCAAGAGTCAGCAGATCAGCACGCTCTTCGTCACCCAGTTCCGGCAGTGCCTGGGCCAGCCAGGCCAGGCTCATCGCCTCGCTCGGCAATGGGCAGGCCTGCTGCACGCAGCGACTCTTGATGGTCGGCAGCAGGCGGCTGGGCTGGTGGCTGATGAGCAGCAGCACGGTATTGCCGGAGGGTTCTTCCAGGCTCTTGAGCAGCGCGTTGGCGGCGTTGAGATTCATCGCCTCGGCCGGTTCCAGCAACACCACCTTGCGCCCACCGAGCTGCGCGGTCTGCACCACGAAGTCGACCAGCTCACGCACCTGGTCGACCTTGATCGGCTTGTCCGCCTCTTCGGGCTCCAGCACGTAGTTGTCCGGGTGAGTACCGGCAACTAACAGATGACAGGATTTACAGTTGCCACAGGCATCCAGCCCATTCGGGCTCTGGCATAGCAGGCGCGCCATCAGGCGCTCGGCCAGCGCACGCTTGCCAATGCCGGCCGGACCATGCAGCAGGTAGGCATGGGCGTGCTGGCTACGCCCGGCGAGTTGCTGCCAGAGCGCTTGTTGCCAGGGATAGACATCAGCCACGGCAGGCCTCCAGCAGGCTCGGCAGCAAGGCATCGATATCGGCCTGCACCTGAGCCAGGGTCTGCCCGGCATCGAGCACGCGATAACGTTGTGGCGCCTGCTCGGCGCGCTGCAGATAGGCCTGGCGTACCGCTTCGAAGAAGCCACGGCCTTCCTGCTCGAAACGGTCCAGACGGCCGCGAGCCGCGGCCCGAGCCAGACCGATCTCCACCGGTAGATCGAAAATCAGCGTCAGATCAGGGCGCAGCTCGCCCTGAACGAACTGTTCCAGCTGCGCGATGCGTTCGATGGAAAGACCCCGACCACCACCCTGGTAGGCGTACGTGGCATCAGTGAAACGGTCGCACAGCACCACGCTGCCTTTGGCCAGAGCCGGGCGAATGACCTGCTGCAGATGCTGGGCACGGGCAGCGAACACCAGCAGCAGCTCGGTATCGGCCGCCATCGGCTCATCGCTCGGATCAAGCAACAATTCACGAATCCGCTCGGCCAGCGGCGTACCGCCGGGTTCACGGGTCAGCAGCACATCGATGCCCTGTTCGCGCAGGCGCTCGGCCAGATATTCGCGGTTGGTGCTTTTGCCGGCGCCTTCCGGGCCTTCCAGGGTAATAAACAGACCGGTCACGGGTTGCCCTTATTCGGTTTCGGCCGCCGCGCGTGGCGCGGGGCTGGAGCGGTAGTCGGCGCGACGCTTGAGCTGATATTCGCGCACCGCGCGGTTGTGCTCGGCCAGGGTGTTGGAGAACACATGGCTACCGTCGCCTCGCGCGACGAAATACAGGGTGGTGCCATCAAGCGGGTTGAGCGCCGCGTGAATCGCCTCGCGGCCGACCATGGCGATCGGCGTCGGCGGCATGCCGTCGATGGTGTAGGTGTTGTAGGGCGTTGGCGTACGCAGGTCGGCGCGGGTGATGCGGCCGTTGTAGCGCTCGCCCATGCCGTAGATGACGGTGGGGTCGGTCTGCAGGCGCATGCCCATGCGCAGGCGACGCACGAACACGCCGGCAATCTCGCCACGCTCTTCGGGTACACCGGTTTCCTTCTCGATCATCGAGGCCATGATCAACGCGTCGTATGGCTCGCGATAGGGCAAACCCTCGGCGCGTTTCTGCCACTCCTCGGCCAATACGCTTTCAAGACGGACGTTGGCCTGCTTGAGCAGGTCCTCGTCGCTCATGCCGCGCACGTAGCGATAGGTATCGGGGAAGAAACGCCCTTCCGGGTTCTGCCCGGCCAGGCCCAGGCGCTCCATCAACTGGGCATCGCTGAGATCGGCCAGGCGCTGCTCCAGACGCTCCTGGCGAGCCAGAGCGGCGCGCACCTGGCGGAAGTTCCAGCCCTCGACCAGGGTCAGGCTGTACTGCACCACCTCACCGCGCTGCCACAGGCCGAGCATGTCGCGGGCGTTGTATTCGGGCAGCAAGCGGTATTCGCCGCTGTGCATGGCAGGCGCGCGCAGATTGAAGCGCCAGTACAGACGCAACCAGAAGGCGTTGTCGATCACGCCCTCCGCTTCCAGGCGATTGAGCAGGCCGCTCGGCGTGGCGCCGGAAGGCACCTCCAGGAGCATTTCTTCAGTCAGATGCAGAGGCTGCTCCAGCGCTCTCTGCTGCTGCCAGGCGGCACCCACGACTAGCAGCGCAGCCAGTAGCACGCCGCACTCAAGCAGCACCAAGATCTTGCGTAGCACCAGTTATTTACTCAGTAGGTCGCAGACGATGGCCTGCAGTTTACGGGTGAGCGGCCCGACCGACCAGTGTCGCTCTTGCAGCGCCCGTACAGGCCAGATGCCGTAAAGGCTGTTGCAGAGAAAGACTTCATCGGCATCCAGCAGTTCGTCGAAGGAAATATCGCGTAACTCGACAGACAACCCGAGCAACTGCGCCTGTTGCAGGATCTCCGCACGCATCACGCCGGCGACGCCACAGCGCGACAGATCGGCCGTCACCAGCCCGCCGTCGACGACCAGAAACAGGTTGCTGTACACGCCCTCGATGACCCGGCCACTGCTGTCGCGCATCAGGCCCTCGGCGAGTTCGGCGTCCTGCCATTCCGCACGAGCCAGCACCTGCTCCAGGCGATTGAGGTGCTTGAGCCCGGCCAGCAGCGGTTGCTCGGCCAGACGCGTCTTGCAGGGAAACAGACGCACGCCCTGCTCGGCATGCGCAGCGGGATACTGCGGCAGCGGCGCCGCCTGCAGGATGCGCAGCGGCTGACAGGGTTGCGGCGGCGCGTAGCCACGCTGGCCCTCACCGCGGCTGACGATCAGTTTGGCCACGCCCTCGCCCAGCTGCCCGGCGAACGCCTGCAGCTCGTGCTCAATGAGAACCAGGTCGAGGGGGATGGACAGGCGCCGACAGCCATCGGCAAGGCGCGCCATATGCCGCGCCAGCAGCGGGATGCGCCCGCCACGCACGGCGATGGTCTCGAACAGACCATCGCCGTAAGCCAGGCCACGGTCACGAACCGACAATTGCTCGCCGGGCGCGCCGTTGACCCAGCTCAGCATCAGCCGTGGTACCGACGGAACAGCAGCGAACCGTTGGTGCCGCCGAAGCCGAAGGAGTTCGACAGGGCGATTTCGATCGGCATGGCCTTGGCCTGATGCGGCACGAAGTCCAGGTCGCAGCCTTCGTCCGGCTCGTCCAGGTTGATGGTCGGCGGCGCGACCTGATCACGGATCGCCAGCACGCTGAAGATCGCCTCGACCGCACCTGCCGCACCGAGCAGGTGGCCGGTCATGGATTTGGTCGAACTGACCGACAGCTTGTAGGCATGATCACCGAACACGCTCTTCACTGCCGCGGCTTCGGCGATATCGCCCGCAGGCGTCGAGGTGCCGTGGGCGTTGATGTACTGCACCTGGTCGGCATTGATGCCCGCGTCACGCAGGGCAGCTGCCATGCAGCGCGCCGCACCGGCGCCATCCTCGGGTGGCGAGGTCATGTGGAAGGCATCGCCACTCATGCCAAAGCCGATCAGCTCGGCGTAGATGGTGGCGCCACGCGCCTTGGCGTGTTCCAGCTCTTCCAGCACCAGAGCGCCGGAACCATCGGATAGGACGAAACCGTCACGGCCCTTGTCCCACGGACGGCTGGCCTTGGTCGGCTCGTCGTTACGCGTCGACAGCGCACGCGCGGCACCGAAGCCGCCCATGCCCAGGCCGCAAGCCGCCATCTCGGCGCCGCCAGCAACCATCACGTCGGCTTCGCCGTAGGCAATGTTGCGCGCGGCCATACCGATACAATGGGTGCCGGTGGTGCACGCCGTGGCGATGGCGTAGTTCGGCCCCTGCAGACCCAGGTGGATCGACAGGAAGCCGGAAATCATGTTGATGATCGAGCCAGGCACGAAGAACGGCGAAATGCGCCGCGGCCCTTGCTCGTGCAACGATTTGCAGTTGTTCTCGATATTGGTCAGGCCGCCGATGCCGGAGCCCATGGCCACACCGATACGCTCACGATTGGCGTCAGTGATGTCCAGCCCGGAATCACGCACGGCCTGGAAGCAGGCAGCGAGACCGTACTGGATGAAAAGGTCGAGCTTGCGCGCCTCCTTGGCGGAGAGATATTCCTCGACATTGAAGCCCTTGAGCGACCCGCCAAAACGGGTGGAGTAGGCCGACAGGTCCATATGCTCGATCAGACCGATGCCACTGCGCCCGGCCAAAATGCCCTGCCAGCTGCTCGGCACATCGTTACCCAGCGGCGACAGCATGCCCATACCGGTAACCACGACGCGTCTACGCGACACAGCAATCTCCTCTTGTTCTACTCAGGCGCCACATGCGCCCTGCACGTAAAGAAAAACCGCACGCCTGATGAGGGCAGTGCGGCTTTTCTCGATCAGAAAGCTGACGGTGACTTATTGCGCGTGGGCAGTCACGTAGTCGATAGCTTCCTGAACGGTGGTGATTTTCTCAGCTTGCTCGTCCGGGATCTCGGTCTCGAATTCTTCCTCGAGAGCCATCACCAGCTCAACGGTGTCAAGAGAGTCGGCACCCAGGTCTTCAACGAAGGAAGCGCTGTTGGTTACTTCCTCTTCCTTGACGCCAAGTTGCTCAGCAACGATTTTCTTGACGCGTTCTTCGATGGTGCTCATACCTTGTTTTCACTCCTATTGGACAAATCCAGGCAGCTGGTAGCGGCCAAGTGTATAGAAAGGGTTTTTAGCATTTCAAGCTGAATGCCGGGGAGCCCCCAGGAACACTTCAACGATCTGTCTATAAACCTGTTGCAGCTTTATAACGGATTTTAGACAGCCACTATGACAGTTTTCTGATGGCTCGCGTCACATTCGAGAGCCTCCGGGCATTCGGAGGCGCCCTTTTTAGCTCATGTACATACCGCCGTTCACCGGGATAGTAGCCCCAGTGACATAGCCTGCGCCATCGGAAGCCAGGAAACCGACTACCTTGGCGATCTCTTCGGCCTGCCCCAAACGGCCCAGCGGAATCTGCGTCAGCAGCGCGTCGCGCTGGCCTTCCGGCAGCTCACGGGTCATGTCGGTGTCGATGAAACCTGGGGCCACCGAGTTGACCGTGATACCGCGCGAACCGACTTCACGCGCCAGCGCGCGGCTGAAACCTTCCAGACCAGCCTTGGCTGCAGCGTAGTTGACCTGACCGGCATTGCCCATCGCACCGACCACGGAGCCGATGTTGATGATGCGCCCGAAACGTGCCTTGGTCATGCCACGCAGTACGGCCTTGGACAGACGGTAGAGGCTGTTCAGGTTGGTGTTGATGACGTCATGCCACTCGTCGTCCTTCATGCGCAGCATCAGATTGTCACGGGTGATACCGGCGTTATTGACCAGGATCAACGGCTGACCAAGATGTTGCTGGATGTGTTCGAGGGTGGTGGCAACCGATTCGTCGTTGCTCACGTCGAGCACCAGGCCGGCGCCTTCGACGCCATTGGCCTTGAGGGTTTCGGCGATACGCTCGGCACCCGAGGCACTGGTCGCGGTGCCGATGACGATGGCGCCCTGACGACCCAGTTCCAGAGCGATTGCCTGACCGATACCACGGCTGGCGCCGGTGACCAGTGCGACTTTACCTTGCAGATTCATGTTCGTTCTCCTTGCTCAAGCCAGGGCTGCGCGAGCGGCAGCAAAAGCATCCGGGGTATCCAGGTTGTGAGTATTTATGCCTTTGACGCAGCGCTTGTTCAGGCCGCTCAGCACCTTGCCAGGGCCGCATTCGATCAGATCGGTCACGCCCTGTTCGGACAGACGCACCATCGACTCGACCCAGCGTACCGGGCTGTACAGCTGCGCCAGCAGATCAGCCTTCAGGGTGGCCAGATCGGACACCACGGCGGCACTGACGTTCTGCACCAACGGAATCTGCGGAGCCTGCCAGTTCAGCGCCTCGACCGACTCGGCGAAACGCTCGGCGGCCGGCTTCATCAGCGCGCAATGCGACGGCACACTGACCGGCAGCGCCATGGCGCGCTTGGCGCCACGGGCCTTGCACGCCTCGATGGCACGCTCGACGGCAGCCGCGCTACCGGCGATCACCACCTGGCCTGGGGCGTTGAAATTCACCGCACTGACCACATCACCCTGGGCCGCTTCGGCGCAGGCGGCCAGCACGTCGGCATCTTCCAGACCGAGGATGGCGGCCATGCCACCCTGCCCGGCCGGAACGGCCTGTTGCATCAATTGACCGCGGCGCTCCACCAACTTCACGGCATCGGCAAAGCCGATGCTGCCAGCAGCGACCAGCGCGGAATATTCACCCAGGCTGTGACCAGCGACGAAAGCCGGCTTGGCACCACCCTCGGCCTGCCACAGACGCCACAGGGCGATGGAAGCAGTAAGAATGGCCGGCTGGGTCTTGTCGGTCTGGTTCAGCTGCTCTTCCGGGCCTTGCTGGGTCAGTGCCCAGAGGTCGTAGCCGAGCGCTTCGGAAGCTTCGCCGAAAGTATCGAGCACCAGCTTCTGCTGGGCACCGTGGTCGGCAAGCATGGTCAGGGCTTGCGAGCCTTGACCGGGGAAGACGAATGCGAGGGATGCAGACATGAATAAGTCCCTTGAGTCGAAAAACCAACGCCAGGCGAGCCTGGCGCAGCAAACTGACAGTTGGATGACAGGCTGCGTGCCGCGGTCACATTCCGCCGCAGCCCATGCCCTGAAGGGCGCCTCTAAAAACGTAGGCGATGCAGCCAGCGCAAGGTAAAAACAGGCGAAAAAGCGCAGTTTACGCACTGTAAATGAGCATTTTGATCGAACTCGCGCACGAGCCTGTTTTTAACGCCGCGATGGCAACGCAGGTAGTTTTTAGAGCCGCCCCGAAAACGTGACGAGTTTACAGCAACAAGTCCTCGAGGCGACCATGCAGTCGCTGCGGCAAATTCTCCTGCACCTCACGCAGCGCACAGCGAATGGCACTCTGGAAGCTTTCCTGACCAGCCGCACCATGGCTCTTGACCACGATGCCCTGCAGCCCGAGAAAACTTGCACCATTGTGCCGCGCCGGCGCCAGATCAGCCTTCAGGCGTCGCAGCAACGGCATCGCCAGGGCACCTATCGCCTGGGCGAACAGCCCATCGCTGAACAACGTCTCGACCCGCCCGGTGATCATCTTGGCCAGGCCTTCGCTGGATTTGAGCAGGATATTGCCAACGAAACCGTCGCATACCACGACATCGGCTTCGCCGCGATACATGCCGTCGCCCTCTATGTAGCCGATGAAGTTCAGCCCATGTGCCTGCTGCAGCATATTGGCCGCCAGCTTGACCTGCTGATTGCCCTTGATGTCTTCGGTACCGACATTGAGCAAGGCGACCCGCGGCCGAGATACGCCCAACGTCTCGGCCGCCACGGCGCCCATGATCGCGAACTGATAGAGGTGCTCGGCACTGCAATCGACGTTGGCGCCCAGATCCAGCAGGTAGCAGTGACCGCGCTCGGTGGGAATCGGACTGACCATGGCCGGCCGATCGATGCCCGGTAGCGTTTTGAGCACGTAACGCGACAGCGCCATCAGCGCACCGGTATTGCCGGCACTGACGCAGGCATGGGCCTGGCGCTGACGCACCAGCTCCAGCGCCACGCGCATCGAGGCATCGGGCTTGCCACGCAGCGCCTGAGCCGGACGCTCGCCCATGGTGATCACTTCACTGGCGTGATGAACCTGCAGGCGTGAGCGATCGACGCCGGACTGGCGAGCGAGCTGTTCTTCGATGAGGGGAGCTTGGCCGACGAGGGCCAGATGCAGCGAGGGGAATTCGGCCAGCGCGGAAATGCAGGCCGGAACAATGCAGTGGGGACCGAAGTCCCCACCCATTGCATCAATCGCGATGATCGAGGCAGACAAGGATTACTCGTCAGCGCCCTTGTCGATCACTTTGCGACCGCGGTACACGCCTTCCGGAGAAACGTGGTGGCGCAGGTGAACTTCACCGGTGCTCTTCTCTACGGACAGGGTGCTGGCCTCGAGGGCGTCGTGCGAACGACGCATGTCGCGGGCGGAACGGGATTTTTTGTTCTGCTGAACAGCCATAACTCATTAACTCCTAAACGTTTGGGTCACGCTTTAACTGCGCCAATACACTGAACGGGTTGGACCGCGATACCTCGTCCTCGCCCGGCTCGGGCTCATCGAGACCGTCCGGCTGCTGGCAATCACCTGGGGCATGAGCAGGAACGATGGGCAAGGCGAGAAGCAACTCTTCCTCGACCAGACCAAGCAGCTCCAGCGGCTCTTCGCCCACTTCCAGCACGTCGTAGCCCTTCGGCAAGGACTGAGTGTTCGCTCCAACCCGAACCACGGCGTATTCACATTCGCTGCGGATGGGTAGCGCGACCAGCTCCAGACAACGCTGGCAGACCATTTTGACCTCAACCTCGAGCTCACTGCGGATAACCACAGTTTTCTGCTCGTCACGGGCGAAATGAAATTTCGCCTGCACGACGCCAGCCGTATCGGCAAGCGGGTCGCAGAGACGCTGCAGGCTGGCCAGTTCGAGCTGCCCTTCGAGGGTAGCTTCGCGGTCGGCGAGCTTGCGCGGATCAACGTGAGGTGGAATCGGCCCATTCAACATAGGCGCAGCATTCTAGGGATGCGCCCTGCCCATGTCAAAGGAAATTCGGCCTGTCTTCAGGGGCACCTCTAAAAACTACCTGCGTTGCCATCGCGGCGTTAAAAACAGGCTCAAAATGCTCATTTACAGAGCGTAAACTGCGCTTTTTCGCCTGCTTTTGCCTTGCGCTGACTACCTCGCCTACGTTTTTAGAGGCGCCCACAAGTAGCGGCGATCAGTAGAATTTCCCACCCCCATATAAAGGAAGAGAACATGCCCGCGCTGCTGCTCGCCTCCAGCTCACCCTACCGTCGCGAGCTGCTCGACCGCCTGCAACTGCCCTTTACCTGGCACTCACCGAGCATCGACGAAACCCGCCTGCCCGGTGAAGCAGCCATCGACCTGGTCAAGCGCCTGGCCGAAGAAAAGGCCCGCGCCCTCGCCGCCAGCCACCCTGAGCACCTGATCATCGGCTCGGACCAGGTCGCCGTACTCGGCAATGGACAAATACTCGGCAAACCGCACGATCTGCCGAGAGCCCAGCAACAGCTGCGCGCCGCCAGCGGCAGCAGCGTCACCTTCCTCACCGGTCTGGCACTCATCAATTCGAACACCGGCAAATGCCAGGTCGAATGCGTGCCCTTCACCGTGCACTTCCGCCAACTCAGCGATGAGCAAATCCTGCGCTACCTGCAGCGCGAACAGCCGTTCGACTGCGCCGGCAGCTTCAAATCGGAAGGCCTGGGCATCAGCCTGTTTCGCAGCACCGAAGGAGAGGACGCCACCAGCCTGATCGGCCTGCCGCTGATTCGCCTGGTGGACATGCTGCTGAACGAAGGCGTCGAGATTCCTTGAGAGGGTGTCTACAAAATGGCTGCACTTGGCAATACTGCGTTGAAAACGATCTCGCGTGCGAGCCCAGTCGAAATGCTCATTTACAGCACGTAAAGTCGACCGCGACTCCGACCGTTTCTCGATCATTTTTGCGGGGCCGCCATCGGTATTGTCTTGCCTTCGTTCGCCTATCTTGTAAACACCCTCTGAGCCCTCAATGAAGAAGGCCCGCTCAGCGGGCCTTCCTTGTTAACTGTCAGCGCAGCGTCGGCCCCTGAAACCCCATCCACAACGCGATGCGATCCGCCACACTGGTACCCAGGCGTTTGGCGAAGCGATCAAATGGCGTATCACGCTGAGTGAAATCGACCATCTCTTTCTGGCCAATCACCTCGCGCGCCACATAGCTGGCACTGCCTAGCGCATCGACCAAACCCAACTGCAGCGCCTGCTCACCCGACCAAACCAAGCCCGAGAACAGTTCGGGATGCTCGTCCGCCTTGAGACGCTCACCGCGCCCCTTCTTCACGCTTTCGATGAACTGGCGATGCGTGGTGTCCAGCACCCCTTTCCAGAAGCGGGTTTCCTCTTCTTTCTGTGGCTGGAACGGATCGAGAAACGCCTTGTGCTCGCCCGAGGTATAAACCCGGCGCTCCACACCAAGCTTCTCCATGGTTTCGACGAAGCCGAAACTGGCTGCCGTGACACCGATGGAGCCGACCAAGCTGGCTTTGTCGGCATAAATCTCATCGGCCGCACTGGCAATGTAGTAGGCACCGGAGGCACCCAGATCGCTGATCACCGCATAGACCTTGGTCTGCGGATATTCGCCGCGCAAACGACGGATCTCGTCATAGATGTAGCCAGACTGCACCGGACTGCCGCCCGGGCTATTGATGCGCAGGATCACACCTTTGGTATTGGTGTCTTCGAAGGCAGCACGCAGACTGCCCACCACCTTGTCGGCACTGGCCTCTTCACGGTCAGCGATCATGCCGCGAATTTCGATCAGCGCGGTATGCGCCTCAGTGGTCGAGGCCTTTTTCAGGTCGAGCACCGGCAGCACCAGCGCCAGCGCACCGAACAGATAGATAAAGGTCAGCAGCTTGAAAAAGATGCCCCAGCGACGCGAGCGACGCTGCTCCTGAACACTGGAAAGCAGTGCCTTTTCCAGCAACTTCCAGCTTTTGGCATCCTCGCCCGACGAAGACGATGACTTCCACTCATCCGACATGCTCACTCACCTCTACAGGACGCTGCGCATGACGGCCTTCCAGCCATGCACGCAGCTCATTGAATTCATTGATCGCCAAACGCGGCGAGCACTCGCGCAGCACCGACAACGGCTGCGCACCGAAACCTACCGCCACGGCATCCATCCCGGCATTGCGCGCCATCAGCAGATCGAAGGTCGAATCACCCACCATCAGCGCGCGCTCGGGCTGCACCCGGCAATGCGCAAGAATCTCATGCAGCATCAGCGGATCGGGCTTGCTTGCCGTCTCGTCGGCGCAACGGGTGATATCGAAGTAATCCAGCCAACCCTTGTCAGCCAGCACCCGATGCAACCCCTTGCGCCCCTTGCCAGTGGCCACGGCAAGACGATAACCCTGATCACGAAAGACCTCGAGCGACTCACGCACACCCCCGAACAGTGGCGACGGCTCGGTTTCCAGCGCCAGATACTGCTCGCTGTAGGCACGCCGGATGGTTTCGATTCGCAGCGGCTCATCGAGTTCCGGGTAAAGCGTGCGAATCGCCACACCCAGCTCCAGACCAATGATCCCGCGCACCGCGACATCGGTGCAGCGCGGAACGCACGCCACATCGGCAGCACGGTGCATGGCCTCGACGATACGGCCGATGGAATCCACCAGCGTGCCGTCCCAATCGAAAATCAGTAGCTGATAATCAGGCACTCAGACGCTCCAGGGTCTTCGCCCACATCTCATCCACCGGCGCCTCGAGCTTCAGCACGCCACCATCGGGCAGCGGCACGTGCAACTCATAGGCATGCAGGAACAGGCGCTTACCGCCCAGCTCGCGAATCTCGCGGGAGAAGTCGTCGTCGCCGTATTTGCTGTCACCGGCGATACCATGACCCGCATATTGGGCGTGCACACGAATCTGATGGGTACGACCAGTGATCGGCCTGGCTTCGACCAGCGTAGCGAACTCACCAAAACGGCGCAGCACGCGAAATATCGTGAGCGCCTCCTTGCCCTCGGAATTCACCTCGACCATACGCTCGCCGGAGCGCAGGTTGCTTTTCAGCAGCGGCGCGGCGATCTGCTTCTTGGCGGTCGCCCAGTGGCCACGCACCAGCGCCATATAGCGCTTGTCCACGCCATCGCCGCGCAGCGCTTCGTGCAGGTGGCGCAGCATGCTGCGCTTCTTGGCGATCATCAGCAGGCCGGACGTATCACGATCGAGGCGGTGCACCAACTCCAGATCCTTGGCATCGGGACGCAACTGGCGAAACGCCTCGATCACGCCGTAATTCAAGCCGCTGCCACCATGCACGGCGATACCGGCCGGCTTGTTCAGCACGATCAGCGCCTTGTCCTCATAAACGATGGCGGCTTCTAGGCGCTGCAGCAGCCCCTGCGCCAGCGGCTCGGGCTCATCGCGCTCGGCCAGACGCAGCGGCGGCACGCGCACCACGTCACCAGCCTGGAGCTTGTACTCGGGCTTGATCCGCCCCTTGTTCACGCGCACTTCGCCCTTGCGCAGAATGCGGTAAATCAGGGTCTTGGGCACGCCCTTGAGCTGTGTCCTGAGGAAGTTGTCGATGCGTTGGCCGGCGAGTTCCGGTGCAACCTCGATCAGCTGAACGCCGGAGGTTGGAGAGGCAGGAGTAGTCATCGCGCAATCATAACAATTTTTTATGGAATTGAAGCACTTAATCATTGCTGCTATAGTCGCGAACGCCGCCAAAAGCGGCCTGGCTTGCGGATGAATGCCAAACTTGCCATCCCCTGCCCGCGCAAACGTATTTGGACGTGAGGCCGTCCGACGGATTCTTCAGGTTAGAAAGGCCGCAAAAGGCCACGAAGACTTCGGAAATAAAGCCTTGAGTATGATGCGCGATTCGCCCACCGGGCGGTCGCGGTAACTGACAACCGCTGCGGAATCCGCGCGCGGCACCCGATTTTCAGCGATACGTGTAGGGTGGAGATGTACAACTGTCGGACTGCGTAGCATATCGCTTGATCAAAGACGCCTCATCTCGTCCGCTACCGCCAGTTGATTCCTCTTCCTGACTGAGTGCTTTCTGTCACCACAGCAAGCAGGAGACGTCCGTCGCGACCGCGGCCTGATAATGGCTGACCGTCGCTAGACAGTGGAACGATTTACGACCGTTTCTGACGCGCCTGACACCGACCCTGAGAGTCGTGTGTGCCTAACGTGGCTTCCGCTAGCCCCGGAACCCATTGGTACCACATGAAAAGAATGCTAATTAACGCGACTCAGCCTGAAGAGTTGCGTGTTGCCCTGGTAGATGGCCAAAAACTCTACGACCTGGACATCGAGTCCGGCGCCCGCGAACAAAAAAAGGCCAACATCTACAAAGGCCGCATCACCCGCGTTGAACCCAGCCTCGAAGCCGCTTTCGTCGACTTCGGCTCCGAACGCCACGGTTTCCTCCCCCTCAAAGAAATCTCCCGCGAATACTTCTCCAAGGCCCCTGAAGGCGGCCGCGTCAACATCAAGGACGTGCTCAAGGAAGGCCAGGAAGTCATCGTCCAGGTCGAGAAAGAAGAACGCGGCAACAAGGGCGCAGCCCTGACCACCTTCATCAGCCTGGCCGGTCGTTACCTGGTGCTGATGCCGAACAACCCGCGTGCCGGCGGCATCAGCCGCCGCATCGAAGGTGAAGAGCGCAACGAACTGCGTGAAGCGCTGAATGGCCTCAACGCTCCGGCCGACATGGGCCTGATCGTGCGCACTGCCGGCCTGGGCCGCTCCAGCGAAGAAATGCAGTGGGACCTCGACTACCTGCTGCAACTGTGGAGCGCCATTAAAGAAGCCTCCACCAGCCGCCCTGCCCCGTTCCTGATCTATCAGGAATCCAATGTCATCATCCGCGCCATCCGCGACTACCTGCGCCAGGATATCGGCGAAGTGCTGGTCGACAGCGTCGAAGCCCAAGAAGAAGCCCTCTCCTTCATCCAGCAGGTGATGCCGCAGTACGCCAGCAAGATCAAGCTGTATGAAGACAGCGTGCCGCTGTTCAACCGCTTCCAGATCGAAAGCCAGATCGAAACCGCCTTCCAGCGTGAAGTGAAGCTGCCGTCCGGTGGTTCCATCGTCATCGACCCAACCGAGGCCCTGGTTTCCATCGACATCAACTCGGCGCGCGCCACCAAGGGCAGCGACATCGAGGAAACCGCGCTGCAGACCAACCTGGAAGCGGCCGAAGAAATCGCCCGCCAGCTGCGTCTGCGCGACATCGGCGGTCTGATCGTCATCGATTTCATCGACATGACCCCGGCCAAGAACCAGCGCGCCGTCGAAGAGAAGGTGCGTGAAGCCCTGGAAGCCGACCGCGCCCGCGTTCAGGTCGGCCGCATCTCGCGCTTCGGCCTGCTGGAAATGTCCCGTCAGCGCCTGCGTCCGTCCCTCGGCGAGACCAGCGGCATCGTCTGCCCACGCTGCAACGGCCAAGGCATCATCCGTGACGTCGAATCCCTGTCGCTGGCCATCCTGCGCCTGATCGAAGAAGAAGCGCTGAAGGATCGCACCGCCGAAGTCCGCGCTCAGGTACCGATCCCGGTCGCCGCCTTCCTGCTCAACGAGAAGCGCAACTCGATCACCAAGATCGAACTGCGCACCCGTGCGCGTATCGTGATCCTGCCGAACGATCACCTGGAAACCCCGCATTTCGAAGTGCAGCGTCTGCGTGACGACAGCCCGGAAGCCCTGAGCGGCCAGACCAGCTACGAAATCGCCGCCACTGCGGAAACCGAAGAAACCGCCGCCCAGCCGGCCGCCGCCACGCGCACACTGGTTCGCCAGGAAGCCGCGATCAAGGCCGCACCGCGCAGCAGCGCCCCGGTCGCTGCCGAGCCGCAAGCACCGCTGGCTCCGACCAAAGCGACTGAGCCGAGCCTGTTCAAGGGCCTGGTGAAGTCTCTGGTCAGCCTGTTCGCCGGCAAGGAAGAAGAAGCCCAGCCCGCAGTAGTCGAGAAGAAGAGCAACGAGCGTCCGCCGCGCGAAGAGCGTCGCAACGGTCGTCAGCAGAGCCGCAACCGTGGCGGTCGCCGCGACGAGGAGCGCAAGCCTCGCGAAGAGCGCGCCCCGCGTGAAGAGCGTCAGGCCCGTGAACCGCGTGAAGAACGCCAACCTCGCGAAGAGCGTCAACCGCGTGAAGAGCGCGCCCCACGCGAGCCGCGCGAAGGTCAGGAAAATCGCCGTGAGCGCAAGCCGCGCGAAGAGCGTGCCCCGCGTGAAGAGCGAGTGCGTGAACTGCGTGAACCACTCGATGCCGATGCTGGTAACGAGCAACGCGAAGAGCGTGCCGAGCGCCAGCCGCGCGGTGAACGTCAGGAGCGTCAGCGTCAACCGCGTGAAGAGCGTCAGCCGCGTGCCGAGCAAACCGAGGCCCTGCAGGACGAAGCACTGCCGAACGAAGAGCAACTGCAGGACGACGAGCAGGACAGCAACGATGGCGAGCGCCCGCGTCGCCGTTCCCGCGGTCAGCGTCGTCGCAGCAATCGTCGCGAACGTCAGCGTGATGCCGATGGCAACCTGATCGAGAGCGCCGAGAACAGCGAAGCTGCCGGTAACGACGCTCAGGCCGTCACCCCGGTTGCCGTGGCTACTGCCGCCGCCGTGGTTGCAGAAAGCGTCGACAGCAGCGAAGCCATTGCCAGCGAGGCTCCGGTCAGCGAAGCCCCGGCCGTCGAAGCACCGTCTGTTCAGGTTGAAGAAGCACCAGCTGTTCAACCGGTCGAGGCGCAAGCCGAGGCTGCTGTGAGTGAAGTGGTCGAAGCCGCTCCGGTCGCAGAGAAAGCAGTTGAGGCAGAACCGGCCGCAGCCGAAGCCCCTGTCGTCGTGGAAGCTCCCGCTGCCGAACCGATCGCTCAAGCTGAGCCGACTGTCGAAGTCGCCCAGGAGCCTGCTCCGGCACCGGTCGAGCAAGCACCTGCTGCCGCAGCGGTTCCGGCCAATGCCACTGGCCGTGCGCCGAACGACCCGCGCGAAGTGCGTCGTCGTCAGCGTGAAGCTGAGCGCCTGGCGCGCGAAGCTGCACAGGCCCCGGCTGTAGAAGCTGCCCCAGTAGTCGACGCTGCTCCGGTCGCTGAAGTAAGCGTCCCGGCAGAAGCCGAAGCCGCCGTAGTCGAAACAGCTCCTCTAGTCGAGCCGGTCGCTGAAGCCGAAGCCACCTCTGTCGTCAGCGAGCAAAGCGTGAGCGAAGCGGTAGAGCAAGCGCAGCCGGAAGAAGAGACGCAAGCCGACAAGGAGGAGGTCAAGCCTCAGGCTTGATCCTCCTGCGGTAACCAAAAAGGGGATGCCTAGGCATCCCCTTTTTCATTTCCGTGTCTGGCGCTGCAGAAGCGTAGCCCGGATGCAATCCGGGAGCGGCAGGCAGCGGATCACGCCCTGCCTACAGATCAGAGCACGTTGGGCTCGATCTCCAGCTCAACACCGAAGCGCTCGAATACATCGGCCTGGATACGCTGCGCCAGCTGCAGCAGTTGCGCGCCCGTGGCGTTGCCGTAGTTGACCAGCACCAGCGCCTGCAAACGATGCACGCCAGCATCGCCCTCACGCGCCCCCTTCCACCCTGCCCGCTCGATCAGCCAACCGGCAGCCAGCTTGGCCAGGCCAGCTCCAGCCGGATAGCTGACCAGATCGGCATGCTCGGCGCGAATGCGCTCGGCCAGTTCGAATGGCACCACCGGATTCTTGAAGAAGCTGCCGGCGTTACCCAGCTCGGCGGGATCTGGCAGCTTTTCGCTGCGAATGGCGCAGATAGCCCGGCTGACATCGCTTGCAGTCGGTGCCTCGATGCCCATCTCAGCCAGGCGCTGACGTACCGGACCGTAATCCAGACGCAGCGAAGCCAGGCGACTCAGACGAAAGCGCACGCGCAGGATCAACCAGCGCCCGGCTTCGCGTTTGAACAGACTGTCGCGGTAGGCGAAGGCACAGTCTTCCAGCGCGAAGTCGCGCAGCTCGCCGGTGTGCCGATCCAGAGCGGTCAGGCCGGCGAACAGATCCTTGATCTCCACACCATAGGCGCCAATGTTCTGCATCGGCGCGGCACCCACGGTACCGGGAATCAGGCTGAGGTTTTCCAGGCCATTGAGGCCCTGCGCCAGGCTCCATTGCACGAACGGATGCCAGGGCTCACCGGCTTCGGCCTCCACCAGCACCTGCTCGCCGTCGTCCTCCAGAATACGAATACCACGGCTGGCCATGCGCAGCACCAGCGCCTCGACATCGCGGGTCAGCAGCAGGTTGCTGCCACCGCCGATCACCAGCAACGGCAAGCCCTGCTGATTTGCCAGGTTCAGCGCCTCGCGCACATCGTCATCATCGCGGGCTTCGGCGAAACGCCGTGCATGCACATCGACACCAAAGCTGTTGAAGGCCTTGAGCGACACGTCGCTCTGCAGATTCAGACTCACAGGCGCCCCCTGATCTCGATCAGCAACGCGTCACTGGCCTGCTCGATCAGGTCCAGCACCTGCTCGAAGCCATCCTCGCCGCCGTAGTAGGGATCGGGCACCTCATCCAGCGCCAGTTCATATCGGCGCAGGTAAAGATCGAGATCGGCACGGGCATCGGCGGGACGCAGCGCCTTGAGATTGCGCAGGTTGCTCTGGTCCATGGCCAGGATCAGGTCGAAGCGCTGGAAATCGGCAGCCTCGACCTGGCGCGCACGCTGCGCGGACAGATCATAGCCACGGCGCAGCGCAGCCTGGCGCGTGCGACTGTCCGGCGCCTTGCCGACGTGCCAGTCGCCGGTGCCGGCGGAATCCACCAACACCCGATCATCCAGACCCGCCGCGCGCAGCTTGTGGCGAAGAACGCCCTCGGCCGTGGGCGAACGGCAGATGTTGCCCAGGCAGACGAACAGAACCTTCATCAGGCCCCCAACAGGTGGCGCACCCGCTCCAGGTCTTCAGCGGTATCCACACCGGCAGCCGGTGCTTCGAGAGCATCGGCGACATGGATGCGCACGCCGTTATACAACGCGCGCAACTGCTCCAGGCACTCGGTGTCTTCCAGCCAGCACGGGCCCCAGGCGACGAAGTCATGCAGGAAACCCGCGCGGTAGGCGTAGATGCCGATATGACGGCGATACGGCACGCCGGCCGGTAGCACGTCGCGGCTCTTGGCAAAGGCGTCGCGCGCCCAGGCCAGCGGCGCGCGGCTGAAGGTCAGGGCCAGGCCGTTCTTGTCGGCGACCACCTTGACCACATTGGGGTTGAACAGCGCGGTGACGTCCTCGATGGGCTCGGCCAGGGTGGCGATACCGGCTTGCGGATTGGCCGCCAGGTTGGCTGCCACCTGATCGATGATCACAGGCGGGATCAGCGGCTCGTCGCCCTGCACGTTGACCACGATGGCGTCGGCCGGCAAACCGAGCTGGGTGGCCACTTCGGCCAGGCGGTCGGTGCCGGAGTTGTGATCCTCGCGGGTCAGCAGCACCTCGGCGCCGAAGGCCTGGCAGGCTTCGACGATGCGTGAATCGTCGGTGGCGACCACCACGCGGCTGGCCGAACTCTTCTTCGCCTGCTCCCAGACGTGCTGCACCATGGGCTTGCCGGCGATGTCCTGCAGCGGCTTGCCGGGCAGGCGGGTGGAGGCATAACGAGCAGGAATGACGACGGTGAAGACTGCGCTCATTTACTTGTCCAGACGCTCGTCGGTGGTCAGGGTGCGCGCTTCGCTTTCCAGCATCACCGGAATGCCGTCGCGGATCGGGTAGGCCACGCCAGCGCCCTTGCTGATCAGTTCGGTCTTGTCTTCGGAGAGCTGCAGCGGGCCCTTGCAGATCGGGCAGGCGAGAATGTCGAGCAGTTTAAGGTCCATGGTGGAATCCTTGCTGGGGTCATCAGGACCCCGGTATGAGGCGGGCCAGCTCTCCATCCAGCCAGTCGACGAATGCCGGCGTGGGCGCGGCATCGACGGCCAGATACCACCAGTCGGCGGCGGCGAAGGCCCGGCATTTCACCGCATCCTTTTCCGTCATCAGCAGGGGCAGCGACGGCTCGAAACTGAGCTGCGCGGCATCGTACTGGGCATGGTCGGCGAAGGGGTGCGGAACCGGCCGCCAGTTTAGCGCTTCGAGGGTATTGAAGAAACGTTGCGGATTACCGATACCGGCCACCGCATGCACCGCCTGGCCAGGCGGCAGATGATCGAGGCCGACGCGCTCACCACTGAGCAGATTGACCAACGCGGTCGGCTGCAGGCGAAAGGCATAGCCGTCGGCGCGATCGGTCTCGGCGCCGTTGAACAGCACCGCGTCCACCTCATCGAGGCGCTCGACCGGCTCACGCAGTGGTCCGGCCGGCAGGCAGCGGCGATTGCCCAGGCCGCGCGCGGCATCGATCAGCACCAGTTCCAGGTCACGCGCCAGACGGTAGTGCTGCAGGCCGTCGTCGCAGAGGATCAGGTCCAATGCTTCTTCGGCCAGCAGCGCACGCACGGCGCGACTGCGATCCGGGTCGATCATCAAGGGCACGCCCGTACGCTGGACAATCAGCAGCGGTTCGTCGCCGGCCTGTGCGGCCGATTGATCGGCACGCACCCGCCACGGCAGGCTCGGCGGCGTGGCGCCATAGCCACGACTGACCACGCCGACCTTTAGGCCACGAACGCGGCAATGTTCGATGAGAAAGAGGATCAGCGGCGTCTTGCCAGTGCCGCCGACGGTGATGTTGCCCACCACCAATACCGGCACCGGCGCACGGTAGATTTCGCCCGCGCCGGCGAGAAAGCGCACGCGCTTGCCCTGCACCACGCGGCGGTACAGCCACTCCAGCGGACGCAGCAGCGCCAGCGCCGGGTGGCCGCGATACCAGGCCTCGAGCAAGCGATCAGCAGCGCTCACTTAAGGATTTTCCTGTGCTTCCACCGTGGTAATGCGCAAGTGCGAGAAGCCCAGCTTGCCGGCGGCGTCCATGGCGGTGATCACCGCCTGGTGTGGGGTCTTGCCGTCGGCACTGATGATCAACGGCAGGCTGTTGTCGCCGTCGGACTCCTTCTGCAGCGCCGCCATGAGATTGCTCAGGTTACTTTCCAGCAGCGCCTTGCCATTGACCGAGTAGGCGCCATCAGCGCCGATCAGCACCTCGACCTGCTTGAGCTCGGTCTGCTCGGGCGGCGTGCCACTGGCTGCCTCGGGCAGGTCGACCTTGAGCTGGGTCTCGCGGGTGAAGGTGGTGGTGACCACGAAGAACAGCAGCAGGATGAATACCACGTCGATCAACGAGGCCAGGTTGATCTCGACGTTCTCCCGCGGTTTGCGCCGGAATTTCACGCCTTGCCCTCACCCAGGTCGACGTCGCGATCACCCTGCACCATTTCCACCAGCTTGATCGCCTCCTGCTCCATGCCGACCACCAGCTCGTCGACGCGACGCTGCAGGTAGCGGTGGAAGAACAGTGCCGGGATCGCCACCATCAGGCCAGCTGCCGTGGTGATCAGGGCCTTGGAGATACCGCCGGCGAGCATCGACGCATTGGCCATGCCCGAGCCCATGAAGGAGCTGAAGATCTCGATCATGCCCAGCACGGTGCCGAGCAGGCCGAGCAGCGGCGCGATGCCGGCAATGGTGCCAAGGGCATTGAGGTAGCGTTCCAGCTCATGGATGGCGCGGGCGGCGGCCTCCTCGATGCACTCTTTCATGATCTCGCGACCATGCTTGGAGTTGGCCAGGCCGGCAGCGAGAATCTGCCCCAGCGGCGAGTCCTCGCGCAGCTCCTTGAGCTTCTGGTTGTTGAGTTTCTTGTCCTTGATCCAGCGCCACACTTGAGCCAGCAGATTGGCCGGGGTGACGCGGGCGGGCCGCAGGGTCCACAGGCGCTCGGCAACGATGCCGGCAGCAGCGATGGAACAGAGAATGATCGGCAGCATCATCCAGCCGCCAGCTTTGACCAGTTCCCACACGGTAGAGAATCCCCCTCGAAAAAGTCGCGCCACTCTAGCACAGGGTGTAACGCCCGCCGACCGCCGCCGTTCTCATTTTTCCCGCCAGAAACGTGGCTCGCTTCGCAACCCGCGAGGCGCGACCTGTTCGCCCAGACGTAAATGCAGAGCACCGCGCAACGCCGTGTCATGCACCTCGACGCCTGCCGCCTGATAGCGCGCCAACACCTGCGGGTGAGGATGTCCAAAGGCATTGTGGCGGCTGCGGGTGATCAGCACGTGCTGCGCACCGACCGCATCGATAAAAGCCTGGCTGGATGAGGTGCGACTGCCGTGATGGGGCGCCAGCAGCCACCGCGAGGCCAGGGGAAAGTCGGCCTGCATCAGCGCGCGCTCGGCGCGGACATCGATATCACCAGTCAACAGCAGGCGCTCACCGCCCGCCTCCACCTGCAGCACACAGGAGCGTTGATTACCGGAGCTGGCCCGCTGCCACTGCCACAGCCTGAACGTCACGTCGTTCCATTGCCAGCTTTGCCCCGATTCGCAATCCTCAGCGCCAAGCGTCCTAGCCAGACGCTGCGGCTCGCCACTGATGACCCGGGCCACCGGCATCCCGGCCCTGATCGCCGCTGCACCGCCAGCATGATCGTTATCCGCATGGCTGAGCAGCATCAGGTCGAGCCGCCTGAGGTTCATTGCCCGCAAGGAAGGCAGGACGATACGCTCCCCGGTATCGAAATCGCCGAAGCGCGGCCCCGCGTCGTACAGCAGGCTGTGTTCTCGGGTACGCACCAGCACCGCCAGCCCTTGCCCCACGTCCAGCACCCAGACATCGGCACGGCCATCGTCCAGGTGCTGTGTGGGCAACAGCAATGCAGGCAACAACAGCGCGAGGCCAGGCAGACGCAACGGTACGCCAGCTGGCAGCAGGAGCAACAAGGCGCCTGCCGCTGCCAGTAGCCAGGCCCAGAGCGGCAGATTGCTGGGCAGCCAGGCAGGCAGCCAAGCAGCGATCACGCTGAGCAATTCGAACAACAGATACAGCGCACCGCCGGCCAGCCACAACAGGCCCTCCCCAACCACGGGAACGGGTAGCAGCAGAGCGCCCAGCAAGGCCAGGGGTACGACCACCAGCCCCACCCAGGGCACGGCGACCAGATTAGCCAGCGGCCCGCTGCTGCTGACGGGCAGACCGAGAATCAGCATCATCGGCAACAGACCAATGGCCATGGTCCACTGCGCACGCGTCAACCCGCGCCACCAACCCCAGACGCCAAGCCGACCACCGAACACCAACGCGAGAATCGCCACGGCCGAGAACGACAACCAGAAGCCCGGCTGCAACGACGCCAATGGCTCGAGTAGCAGCACCACGAGCAGGGCCAGCAACAATGGCCACCAGGCGCCCAGATGACGAAAGCGCATGCGCCAGAGCAGCACCAGCGCAACCATCACGCAGGCCCTGCGCACCGGCACCTCGAACCCAGCCAACATCCCGTAGACCAGGGCCCCACTCAGGGCCAGCGCACAGGCGCAGGGCAACCAGGGCCAGCGCCTTGGCCAGGCGCCGACTCTCGCCAGCAACGCCACCAGTCCGTAAAGAAAGCCGGCCAGCAGGGCGATATGCTGACCGGAGATGACCATCAGATGCACCGTGCCCGTATGCTGCAGCAGGCGCCAGTCGCTCGCACTCAGGCCGGAGCCATCACCCAGGACCAGAGCGGCAATGGCGCCCTCTCGCTCAAAGGCCGGCGCCGCCAGCAGATGCTGACGCAGGCCGTCGCGCCAACTCCCCAAGCCCGTCGCGGCGGATAACCGCTGGCCAGACTTGATCGTGCCCGTAGCGCCAATGCGCTGGGCCAGCAGCCAGGCTTCGTAGTCGAAACTCTGCGGATTGACCAACCCATGTGGACGCTTCAGGTTGACCGCCACCCGCCAGCGCTCGCCGCCCTGCACCGGCGGCCCGCCATACCAGGCCAGACGTAACCTTTTCGGCAGCTCGGCACGTCGGGAGTGCGCCTCTTCGAACTGGAAGCGCACCACGCCGTCGGACACCTCCGGCAGACCGACCACACGGCCCTCCAGCCACAGGGTTCGGCCATCGAGTTGTGGATCGAGGCGGTCATCCAGTGCCGATTGCGCCGAACTGCAGGCCCAGGCCAGTCCCAACAGAAAGAACCCCAGCGGATAAAGGCGCGAGACCAGCAACCCCAGGCCGGCACCGACCGCCACCAGCAACAGCCAGCCCGGCGGCAAACTCGGCAGAAAGCGCAGCATCAATAGCCCCAGGGCCAGCGCCAACATCCCTGTTCGCATGGTTTCTCCTTGCTCATCGAGCTGCGGCGAGCGCGTCCAGCGCTCACCTCTGGTCACAATATGGAAACGCTGGCCAGGCTGAATCCGTGCATAATATCGGCGCTTTTGCCTGCCCAGAGACTCTTCATGCCGCGTCGTTTATTCAAGCGCTACATGCCCACCCCCGACAGCATCAAGGGTAACAAGTCCCTGCGCTTTCTCGGCAAACTCATTCATGATCCCAATCTCTGGCATCTCAATCGCCATTCGGTAGCCCGCGGCATGGCCATCGGCCTGTTCTGGGCGATGATCCCCATGCCCATGCAGATGCTGGCCGCCGCAGCCGTCGCCATCCCGTTGCGCGCCAACCTGCCGATTTCCATCGGCCTGGTGTGGCTGACCAACCCCATCACCATGCCACCGGTTTTCTACTGCACTTACAAACTGGGCGCGTGGATCATGCAGACACCGCCCGTGCGCATGCCGGAGACGCTGAGCCTGGAATGGATCACGGCCGAGGTAGCGGTGCTGTGGAAGCCACTGTACCTGGGTTCCGTCGTCGCGGGGGTCATCCTCGCGATACTGGGCTACGTGCTGACCATGCTCTACTGGCGCTGGTGGGTCCAGCGTAGCTGGCGCAAGCGTCAGGAAAAGCGCCGACTGGAACGCCGCTGAAAAGAAAAAGCCGTCGAAGTCGACGGCTTTTTCGTTCTCACTCGTAGCGTAGCGCCTCGGCCGGCTGCACCTGCGCCGCCCGCCATGACGGGTAGAGCGTGGCGAGGAAACTCAGGATCAATGCCGCCGAACAAATCAACGCCACGTCCAGCCACTGCAGGTCGGACGGCAGGCTGCTGATGAAGTACACATCGGAGCTCATCACCTGCTGCCCGGCGAACGATTCCAGCCAAGCCACCAGGGCGCTGACATTGAGCGCCGCCAGCACACCCAACACCGTACCAATCAGCGTACCGACCAGGCCGATCACCGAGCCTTGGACCATGAAAATCGCCATGATCTGCCGCGGTGTGGCGCCCAGGGTACGCAGGATGGCGATGTCGCCGCTCTTATCGGCGACCACCATGATCAGCGTGGCGATGATGTTGAATGCTGCCACCGCGACGATCAGCAAGAGCAGCAGACCGATCATGGTCTTCTCCATCTTCATCGCGCTGAACAGACTGCCCTGGGTGTGGGTCCAGTCATCGGCGCGATAACCTGCGCCCAGTTCGGCGACCAGCGCTTTGGATACCTGCGGCGCCTGGTAGAGGTCTTTCAGCGCCAGGCGAATGCCCGGCACCGTGCCTTCCGGCAGACGCTGCATGGCAGCGGCGTCGACGACGTTGATCAGTGCCAGTGAGCTGTCCAGCTCGGCACCGACCTTGAACACCGCCGCCACGTTCAGCCGCTGCATGCGCGGGGTGACGCCACCAGGCGCGCTGCTCAGCTCGGGGATGATCAGGGTCAGCTTGTCGCCCACCTGCAGACCGAAGCGGCGCGCGGTGATATCACCGATCACCACGCCGAACTCACCCGGCTGCAGATTGTTCAGGCTGCCCTGGCGGATGTGCTCGGGCAGGATCGATACCTTGCCCTCCTCCGCCGGATCGATGCCGTGGATCTGGATCGGCTGCATCAGCCCGCGATGCGACAGCATGCCCTCAAGCTCGGCATAAGGCGCCGCGGCCTGTACCTGCGAATTGGCCATGGCCTTGTCCGCCAGGGCGCGCCAGTCGGCGACTGGCTCGGCGCCGTAGAGCATGGCGTGCGGCACCATGCCGAGAATGCGCGAACTCATTTCCTTCTGGAAACCGTTCATCACCGACAGCACCACGATCATCGCCAGCACGCCAAGCGCCAGGCCGATCATCGAGGTCAGCGAGATGAAGGAGATGAAATGGTTGCGGCGCTTGGCCCGTGTGTAGCGAGCGCCGATGAAGATACTCAGCGGACGAAACATCAGAGCGTCACCAGCTTGCCGTCCTGCAGGCTGAGCACACGATCCATCTGCCGTGCCAGCTGCATGTCGTGGGTCACCACCAGGAACGCGGTGTTGGAGTCACGGCTGAGCTCACGCATCAGCTCCTGAATGCCTTCAGCGGTGTGCTGGTCGAGGTTGCCGGTGGGTTCATCGAGCAACACCAGCCCGGGGCGGTTGACCAGGGCACGGGCAATGGCCACACGCTGACGCTCACCACCGGACAGTTCGGACGGTTTGTGATTGAGGCGATGGCCAAGCCCGACTCGCTCGAGCAGCTTGGTGGCACGCTCGCGCGCCTCGCTGATCGACGTCTTGCCGATCAACAGCGGCATGCAGACGTTCTCCAGCGCAGTGAACTCGGCCAGCAGGTGGTGAAACTGGTAGACAAAGCCCAGCGCGCGGTTGCGCAGCAGACCCCGAGCGGTCTCGCTCAGCGCCGAGAGTTGCTCGCCGGCCAGCCAGACGCTGCCCTCGCTGGGCGTATCCAGGCCGCCGAGCATGTTCAAAAGGGTGCTCTTGCCGGAACCGGAGCTGCCGACGATGGCCACACGTTCACCGGGAAAGAGTTCCAGCTCGAGGCCATCGAGCACCACCACCGACTCGGGGCCCTCGTCGTAACGCTTGCTCAGGTTGCGACAGCTGAGCACGGCATTGTGCTGTTTCATGGCGTTCTGGTTCATGGACTCACTCATAGCGCAGGGCCTCGGCCGGCTGGGTACGCGCAGCGCGCCAGGCTGGATACAGGGTGGCGAAGAAGCTCAGCAGCAACGCCGCGGTACAGACCATCACCACGTCGGCGCTCTGCAGTTGCGAGGGCAGGTAATCGATGAAGTAGACATCGGCATTGAGAAACTTGATGCCCAGCAGACGTTCGATGCCGGCGATCAGGCTGCTGACGTTGAGCGCTGCGAGAATCCCCAGCACGGCGCCGATGAAGGTGCCGACCACACCGATCACCGTGCCCTGCACCATGAAGATGGCCATGATCTGCCGCGGCGTGGCGCCGAGGGTGCGCAGGATGGCGATGTCGCCCTTCTTGTCGGTCACCACCATCACCAGGGTGGAAATGATATTGAACGCGGCCACCGCGACGATCAGCAGCAGAAGCAGGCCGATCATGGTCTTCTCCATGCGAATGGCCTGGTACAGGTTGCCGTGGGTGCGGGTCCAGTCGCGGGCGTAGAAATCACCGTCGAGGGTCTGGGCGATCTCCCAGGCGCTGCGTGGCGCCTGGAACAGATCATCGAACTTCAGGCGCAGGCCCTGTACCTGATCCGGCTTCCAGCGCTGCAGACGCGCCAGGTCACTGATGTTGGCCAGGGCCAGTGCACCGTCGATCTCGCCGGCGCCGACGTGGAAGATGCCGGTCACGGTAAAGCGCTTCAGACGCGGGAACATGCCGGCGGGGGTCACCGTGACTTCCGGCGCGACGAAGGTGACCTTGTCACCCAGCTTCAGCCCCAGCTTGGCCGCCGCCTTGTCGCCGATGACCATGGCGAAATCGCCAGGCTGCAGGCTGTCGAGGCTGCCTTCCTGAAAGAAGCCGTCGATGATCGACACCTTGCGTTCCTGCTCGGGGTCGATGGCATTGATCAGCACCTTCTGCACTTTGCCGTCGTGTGTCAGCAGGCCCTGCATCTGAGTGAAGGGTGCCAACGCCTCGACGCGCGGATGGCGCTCGACCTGCCGCGCCAATGCCGGCCAGTCGCTGACCGGGGTCGGCGATTCGACCGTGGCGTGAGGAATCATCCCCAGCACCCGAGTGCGCATTTCATGGTCGAAACCATTCATCACCGACAGCACCAGGATCATTACCATCACCCCGAGGGTGAGGCCGAGCATGGACGTCAGGGAAATGAAGGAGACGAAGTGGTTGCGACGCTTGGCCCGCGTGTAGCGCGTACCGATGAATACGAACAGAGGTCTGAACATGTCGGAGAGATTCGGGGGAAAGAAAAAACGTCCTTGTGGCAGGGCCAGGTCAGCAGCCTTACACTCAGAAGCAACTCAAAGTCTGCTGCGTATCGGGCATGCTGCGTTAAAGACACGTGGAAAGCCGCTTATGACCAGCGCGCTTCAGTGTGGCCCCGAAGGGGCGAGCGAAGCGAGCAATGCTCGTTTACCATTCGTAACCGAGGCTTGTTCGGCGACGCTTGCCTGGCACGCATCCAGTTCGCGAGACTTTCAACAGGGTCTTCGACCACCACCGCTTTCATGGGTTCGCCATGTCGACTAACGATGTAGATGATCGCCGCGAATACTATCGTATCGACGATACGATCGCACTGGAATTCAGCCTGCTGTCGGGGGCCGAGGCCCATGCCAGCGACGCGCTTCACGATTCATCGCCGCTGTTCAACCTGCTCAGCGACCTGCATCTGATGGACTTCGAATCCCAGCATCTGCTGCGCCATATCACTGAGCGCGACCGTACCCTGGCCAACTACCTGAAGGTGATCAACAAGCGCATCGACCTGCTTGGCCAGGCCGTGGCGCAGAGCCTGCTGCGCGACATCGGCGCGCCACGCCAGGTATCGCTGTCCGAAGGCGGCATCAGCTTCAATAACGCCCAGGCCGTGGCGCCGGGCAGCCATCTGGCGATCAAGATGGTGCTGATGCCCCAGGCGCTCGGTCTCCTCCTGCGTGGCAAGGTGGTGCACTGCAGCCAGCGCGCGGATGGCCAATTCGAGATAGGCACCGAGTTCGAAGCGTTGACCGACGCACAGCGCCAGTTGCTGGCTCGGCATATCCTGCAAAAGCAGGCTTTGGAGCGTCGCCAAGCCCGCGAATGACAGTCGCCAAGGAACCGCCATGTATCGTCTCGCTCTGCTTTTCACCCTGCTCGCCCCTACTGCTCTACTCGCCGACACCCTGACCATTCCCCTGGGCAGCCAGGGCGCCGATCTCGACGCCAGCAACCTGCCGCATAAAGGCCAGTCCAAGCGTTCGGTACTGGAGCGTTTCGGCCTGGCCGATGAAGAGCACAAGCCCGTCGGCCAGCCGCCGATCACACGCTGGGACTACCGCGAATTCAGCGTCTATTTCGAATACGATCACGTGATCAACAGCGTGCGCCATCACCAGCCACGTCACCTCGACACCGCCAAGGAGTAACAGTGACTCTCATCTACGGCCATCGCGGCGCCAAGGGCGAAGCCCCGGAAAATACCCTGGCCAGTTTCCAGCGCTGCCTGGAACACGGCGTCGACCGCTGCGAGCTGGATCTGCATCTGTCGCGCGACGGCGAACTGATGGTGATCCACGACCCGACGCTCAAGCGCACCACCGGCCTGCGCGGCAAGGTGGTCGAGCACGACGCCGCCGAACTGGTGAAGTATGACGCGCGCAAGGGCGGCCCTGGCTGGGTGCGCCCATGCCCCATTCCGCGCCTGGAAGAACTGTTCCAGCAGTGCAAGTTCGAGCATTGGCAGTTGGAGGTGAAAAGCGCCTCGAAAGTGCGCGCCGCGCGCACCGTGCTGGCCATTGCCGAACTCGTCGAACGCTTCGGTTTGCGTGAGCAGATCACCATCACCTCCAGCTCGCGGGAGGTACTCAAGGCCGCGCGCGAACTGACCCCGCAGTTGCAGCTCGGTCTGGTTGCCGAGTACGCCTGGCTCGACCCACTGAAAGTAGCGGCGCATTACGACTGCCACCTGCTGGCGCTGAACTGGACGCTGTGCACCCCGGAGCGCCTGCTCAAGGCGCAGAAGCAAGGGCTGCACGTGTCGGTATGGACGGTCAACGAGCCGGCGCTGATGCGCCGCCTGGCCGACTTCGGTGTCGACAGCATCATCACCGACTTCCCCGGCATCGCGGTGCAGACGCTGCGAGGCTGAGCCTTAGCGCCCTCCCCCCAGCCCCTCTCCCGCAAGCGGGAGAGGGGAGCAAGCCAGAGCAGCACGCCGCGTAGCCCGGATGCAATCCGGGAGCTGGAGCGAGGATGTACCCGGATTGCATCCGGGCTACGAATACAGCACCCAACAACGACAAAACCGGCCAATGGCCGGTTTTGTCGTTTGCTGCCGCCTGAGACGCTAGAAGCTCTCCCGATTCGGCCAGCGCCACTCGGAAGCCACTACCCAGCCTGTCTCCCCGACCGGCTCAGGCCGCCGGCCGGAGCCGCTCAAAAAAGCCGGTTGAGGCCGTCGAACGCGGCAACCCGATAGGCCTCGGCCATGGTCGGGTAGTTGAAGGTGGTGTTGATGAAGTACTTGATGCTGTTGGCTTCACCCTTCTGGTTCATGATCGCCTGGCCAATGTGGACGATCTCCGAGGCCTGATAGCCGAAGCAATGCACACCCAGCACTTCCAGGGTTTCACGATGGAAGAGAATCTTCAGCATGCCCACCGGTTCTACCGAGATCTGCGCACGGGCCATCCCCTTGAAGAAGGCCTTGCCCACTTCGTAAGGCACCTTGGCCTGGGTCAGCTCACGCTCGGTCTTGCCGATCGAGCTAATCTCCGGAATGGTGTAAATGCCGGTCGGCACGTCATCGACGAAGCGCCAGCTGCCGTTGTCAACGATGCTGCCGGCAGCGGAACGCCCCTGGTCGGCAGCGGCGCTGGCCAGGCTTGGCCAGCCGATCACGTCACCGGCGGCGTAGATGTTGCTGACCTCGGTGCGGTAATGCTCGTCGACCTGGATCTGACCACGGCTGTTGACCGCGATGCCGATGTTTTCCAGGCCAAGCTGATCGGTATTGCCGGTCCGGCCGTTACACCACAGCAGGGCGTCGGCCTTGATCTTCTTACCCGACTTCAGGTGCAGGACCACGCCGTTTTCCACACCCTCGATGCGCTCGTACTCTTCGTTGTGACGAATCAGCACGTTGTTGTTGCGCAGGTGATAACTCAAGGCGTCGGAGATTTCCGAGTCGAGGAAGCTGAGCAGTTGATCGCGGTTGTCGATCAGGTCAACCAGCACACCCAGGCCACTGAAGATCGAGGCGTACTCGCAACCGATCACCCCCGCTCCGTAGATGATCAGACGACGCGGTGTGTGACCCAGGCTGAGAATGGTGTCGCTATCGTAGATACGCGGGTGGCGGAAATCGACATCGGCCGGGCGGTACGGACGCGAACCGGTGGCGATGACGATCTGTTTGGCCACCAGCTTTTCCACCACACCATTGAGGCAGACAACTTCGACCGTCTGCTCGTCAGCGAAGCTGGCGGTGCCGAAATAGGTGTCGATGCGGTTGCGCGCGTAGTAGCCGGTGCGCGAGGTGACCTGCTTGGCGATCACCTTCTCCGCACTTTTCAGCACGTCGGGGAACGAGAACCAGCGTGGCTCGCCGATCTGGCGGAACATCGGGTTGGTGTTGAACTGCATGATCTGCCGCACCGAATGGCGCAGCGCCTTGGACGGGATGGTGCCCAGGTGGGTGCAGTTGCCGCCGACCAGCGGACGGTTGTCCACCACGGCTACCTTGCGCCCGGCCTTGGCCGCGTTCATCGCCGCACCCTCGCCCGCCGGGCCGGAGCCCAGCACCACCACATCGTAGTTGTAGACCGCCATGTTTACTCCTTCAGATCAGGCCGGAGCGCTTGTGGCGCACCCTCGGCGGGGCCGGCAGCGGATAATAGCCACCGGCTATCAAAGCTACCACCTGGTTTAACGCTTGCTCGCGTCGTAAGCCAGGTCAGTGTTCGGCGCTTCGCCGTTGTCGCGATTGACCTCTTCACACTTCTCACGGCTACCGCCGCAGATCGAGCACTCTTTCTCGATACCCAGGTTGGCGATGCCACCGCAGGAACCGGCGATGGGTTTGCGCCCCATGATCACGCCAACGGCCATCATGCCGACGACCAGAATCATGGCCAGAAATACAACCAGAAAAGTCATTGCTCATCTCCTGCAGCGAATAGCTGCTCGAATGCGGTCGTGCCCTGTGTGACGAAGCCCTCGCCCTCACGCGTCACGAAAAACGCCGCGATACCGTTGCGCTCGGCGAAGGCCATGCCAGCTTCCGGCCCGAGCACCATCAATAGGGTAGACAAGCCATCGGCGCGCAAGGTCGATGGATCTGCCACCGTCACCGCCGCCAGCTTGTGGTTGACCGGCTTGCCGCTCAGCGGATCGAGCGTATGCGAGTAGCGCTGGCCGTTCTCTTCGAAGTAGTTGCGGTAGTCACCTGAGGTGGAGATACCGTAACCATCGAGCTGCAGAATGCGTTGGGCCACCCGCTGGTCGTCGCGCGGGGCTTCCAGACCGATGCGCCAGTGGCTGCCATCGGGCTTGAAGCCTGCCGCCTTGAGCTCACCGGTGGCCTCGACCAGATAACTGGTAACCCCCAACTCGCCCAGGCGCGCCACGATCAGATCGACGGCATAACCGGCCGCGATGCTGTTGAAGTCGACCTGAACATCGGCATCCTTGCACAGCTGCTCGCCGTCGATCTTCAGGTGCTGCTGACCGACCCGCTGACGCACTTCGGCCAGACGCTCGGCATCCGGTACTGCCTCGCCCTGCCCTTTGGGGCCGAAGCCCCAGAGGTCGAGCAAGGGTTCCAGCGTCAGGTCGAAATAGCCCTGACTCTCCTGGTGCAGACGATCGCCGGCACGCACCAGATCCAGCACGCCCTTGGGCATGGCCTGGCAGGTACCCGCTGGCGCACGGTTGAATTGCTCAATCAGCGAATCATCGCGATAGGTGGACATCTGCAGATCGATCTCGGCGAGGATCGCCTCGGTCGCGGCCTTGAGTTCGGCTTGCGGCGCGACACCTTCACTGCGGACGTATTTGATCGAATAGGTGCTGCCCATGGTCGGGCCGCCGAACTCTTCGATCCGTTCAGAATGCAAGCAGCCCGTTAGGGCTGCCGCCAGGGCGACAGCGATAACGGGCTGGAGTACAGCAGACCTCATGCGTTAGCCGCCGAAGTCGTCGAGGAGGATGTTCTCCGGCTCGACACCCAGGTCGGTCAGCATCTTGATCACCGCGGCGTTCATCATGGGTGGGCCGCACATGTAGAACTCGCAATCTTCTGGAGCCGGGTGGTCCTTCAGGTAGTTCTCGTACAGCACGTTGTGGATGAAGCCCTTGAGGCCGGTCCAGTTGTCTTCCGGCTGTGGGTCGGACAACGCCAGGTGCCACTGGAAGTTCGGGTTTTCCGCGGCCAGCTGATCGTACTCTTCGTTGTAGAACGACTCGCGCATCGAACGCGCGCCGTACCAAAAGCTGATCTTGCGCTTGGACTTCAGGCGCTTGAGCTGGTCGAAGATGTGCGAACGCATCGGCGCCATGCCGGCACCACCACCGATGAAGACCATCTCGGCGTCGGTGTCCTTGGCGAAGAACTCACCGAAGGGCCCGTACACGGTGATCTTGTCGCCCGGCTTGAGGCTGAACACGTAGGACGACATCTTGCCCGGCGGCAGATCGTCCTTGCCGGGGGGCGGCGAGGCGATACGGATGTTGAACTTCACCAGACCGCGCTCTTCCGGGTAGTTGGCCATGGAATAGGCACGGATCACGGTCTCGTCGACCTTGGACACGTACTTCCACTGGTTGAACTTGTCCCAGTCGCCGCGATACTCCTCCTGGATGTCGAAGTCCTTGTAGTACACGGTGTGTGGCGGGCATTCCAGCTGCACATAACCACCGGCGCGGAAGTCGACGTTTTCACCTTCCGGCAGCTTCAGCGTCAGCTCCTTGATGAAGGTGGCGACGTTGGGGTTGGACTCCACCGTGCATTCCCACTTCTTCACGCCGAAGACTTCTTCTGGCACTTCGATCTTCATGTCCTGCTTGACCGCGGCCTGGCAGGACAGGCGCCAGCCTTCGCGGGCCTCACGCTTGGTGAAGTGCGACTCTTCGGTGGAGAGCATCTCGCCACCGCCAGACTCGATGATGCACTTGCACTGGGCGCAGGTACCGCCGCCACCGCAAGCGGACGACAGGAAGATGCCGTTGTCGGCCAGGGTTTGCAGCAGCTTGCCGCCAGCCGGGACCACGATGGTTTTTTCGCCGTTGATTTCGATGTTCACGTCGCCGCTAGAAACCAGCTTGGCGCGAGCAGCGAGAATGATCAGCACCAACGCGAGAACGATGGCGGTGAACATGCCGATGGCGAGGAAGATTTCGTAATTCATCTGTTCATCCTTTCCTTACAGCTGCACGCCGGAGAAGGACATGAAGCCCAGCGACATCAGACCGATGGTGATGAAGGTGATGCCCAGACCCTGCAGACCAGCCGGTACATCGCTGTACTTGAGCTTCTCGCGGATACCAGCCAGCGCAGCAATCGCCAACGCCCAGGACACGCCAGCGCCGATGCCGTAGACGGTGCTTTCGGCCAGGTTGTAGTCGCGCTCGACCATGAACAGCGAGCCACCCATGATGGCGCAGTTCACGGTAATCAGCGGCAGGAACACACCGAGGGCGTTGTACAGCGACGGCACGTACTTATCCAGAGTCATCTCGAGGATCTGTACCAGTGCAGCGATCACCCCGATGAAGGTCAGCAGACCGAGGAACGACAGATCCACCTCAGGCAGACCGGCCCAGGCCAGCGCACCATCCTTGAGGATATTGGTGTAGATCAGGTTGTTCACCGGCATGGTGATACCCAGCACCACGACCACGGCGATGCCGAGGCCGATGGCGGTTTCCACCTTCTTGGAGATAGCGATGAAGGTACACATGCCGAGGAAGAACGCCAGCGCCATGTTCTCGACGAACACCGCACGGACGAACAGGCTGATGTAATGTTCCATTAATAGGCCTCCTTGCTGGATACCTGAGGCGCCATCTTGTAAGCGTTGGCCTCGATCTGATCCTTCTTCCAGCTACGGATGGCCCAGATGAACAGACCGATCAGGAAGAATGCCGATGGCGGCAGCAGCAGCATGCCGTTGGGCTGGTACCAGCCGCCGTCATTGACCACCGAGAAGACCTCGTAACCCATCAGTTTGCCCGCGCCGAACAGCTCGCGAATGATGCCCAGGGCGATCAGCATGGCACTGTAGCCCAGACCGTTGCCGATACCATCGAAGAACGACAGCACCGGCGGGTTCTGCATGGCGAAGGCTTCAGCGCGGCCCATCACGATGCAGTTGGTGATGATCAGACCGACGAACACCGACAGCTGTTTGGACAGACTGAAGGCGTAGGCCTTGAGCACCTGATCGACCACGATCACCAGCGAGGCGATGATCACCATCTGCACGATCATGCGGATCGAGCTGGGGATCTGGCTGCGGATCATAGAGATGAACAGGTTGGAGAAACCGGTCACCAGGGTCAGCGCGGCAGACATCACCAGTGCGGTCTGCAGGTTCGAGGTGACCGCCAGGGCCGAACAGATCCCGAGGATCTGCAGGCCAATGGGGTTGTTGTTGAAGACCGGGTTGAGCAGGACTTCTTTAATAGTCGGCTGCGACATGATCAAGCCTCCCCTGCACGCAGGTTAGCGATAAACGGACCGAAGCCGTTCTGGCCAAGCCAGAACTTCAGCAGGTTGTCCACACCGACACTGGTCAGAGTGGCGCCGGCCAGGCCATCGACCTGGTGGGTAGCGTTCGGGCTTTGCGGATCTACGCCGCCCTTGACCACCTGTACGGCCAACTTGTCGTTGTCATCGAACAGGGTCTTGCCTGGCCACTGGCCCTTCCATTTCGGGTTGTCCACCTCGCCGCCGAGACCAGGAGTCTCGCCGTGCTGGTAGAAGCCCATGCCAACCACGGTATTGAGATCGCCCTTGACCGCGATAAAGCCGTGCAGAGTCGACCACAGGCCGTAGCCGCGAACCGGCAGGATCAGGGTTTCGACTTCACCGTCCTTTTCCACCATGTAAACGGTGGTGTAACGCTCCTGGCGCTTGATACCGGCGATATCCTCACTGCCCTTGAGCGCGCTGGAGGTCTTCGGATCCTTGGCTGCCTTGAGTGGGTCGAAGGTGATGGGGTCGAAGGCATCGGAGAACTTGCCACTCTCCAGATCCACCAGCTTGGCGGTGATGGTGCTGTCGAACAGCTCCTTGACCTTGCCACCGGACATGCCCGCCTCACCCAGGCCGGCAATGGCCAGGATGCTGCGTTGCTTGTCCAGCAGGCGGTTTTCAACCTGAGTCGGCTTCAGTGCAATGGCTGCGCCGGCGACGAACACCGAGCACACCAGACACACCAGCACGGCCACCGTCAGCGTGCGGACGGTGGATTCTTTTTGACTAGACATTGCGTGCCAGCCTCCGCTTGATATTGGCTTGAACGACGAAGTGGTCGATCAGCGGTGCAAACAGGTTGGCGAACAGAATCGCCAGCATCATGCCCTCGGGGAAGGCCGGGTTGACCACACGGATCAGCACCACCATCACACCGATCAGAGCACCAAAGATCCATTTGCCGGTGTTGGTCATCGACGCCGACACCGGGTCGGTGGCCATGAAGAACATGCCGAAGGCAAAGCCGCCCACTACCAGATGCCAGTACCAGGGCATGGCGAACATCGGGTTGGTGGTGGAACCGATCAGGTTAAGCAGCAGGCTCAGGCCGATCATGCCCAGCATCACGCCGACGACGATGCGCCAGGAGGCGATCTTGGTGATCAGCAGGACCAGGCCGCCGATGGCAATCGCCAGGGTGCTGGTCTCGCCGAGCGAGCCGTGAATGGTGCCGACGAAGGCGTCCATCCAGGTGATGCCGTTGTTGATCACGTTCTCGATGCCGCCGGAGGCTGCCAGGCTCAGCGAAGTGGCGCCGGCAAAACCATCGACCGCCGTCCAGACCGCATCACCGGACATCTGCGCCGGATAGGCGAAGAACAGGAAGGCACGGCCGGTCAGTGCCGGGTTGAGGAAGTTCTTGCCGGTACCACCGAACACTTCCTTGCCGATCACCACACCGAAGCTGATGCCCAGAGCGACCTGCCACAGCGGAATGCTCGGCGGCAGGATCAGGGCGAACAGCACGGACGTGACGAAGAAGCCTTCGTTGACTTCATGCTTGCGGATCGAAGCGAACAGCACTTCCCAGAAGCCGCCGACGATGAAGGTCACCGCGTAGACGGGCAGAAAGTAGGCGGCGCCCTGGATGAAGTTGTCCCACAGGCTGTTCGGATCGAAACCGGCCAGCGAGCCGATCAGGGCGAAACGCCAGCCTTCCTGGCTCGCCAGCAGCTCGGGGCTCTGAGCGAAGATCAGGTTGGCCTGGTAGCCGGTGTTCCACATGCCGAAGAACATCGCCGGGAAGGTGCACAGCCACACGGTGATCATCATGCGCTTGAGGTCGATGCCGTCGCGCACGTGAGCGGTGGTCTTGGTCACGCTGCCAGGACGATAGAAGAAGGTGTCGATGGCCTCGTAGAGGGCATACCACTTCTCGTACTTGCCGCCCTTTTCGAAGTTGTGCTCGATCTTGTCGAGGAATGCACGAATGCCCACGGATTAACCCTCCTTCTCGATGCGGGTGAGGTTGTCCCGCAGGATCGGGCCATATTCATACTTGCCGGCGCACACATAGGTGCACAGAGCCAGGTCTTCTTCGTCGAGTTCCAGGCAACCCAGTTTCTGAGCCATCTCGGTGTCGCCAACGATCAGATAGCGCAGCAGTTGAGTCGGCAGGATATCCAGCGGCATCACGGCTTCGTAATTGCCCACCGGCACCATGGCGCGCGGGCTGCCGTTGGTGGTGGTGGTGAAGTTGAACAGCTTGGCACCGGCCAGCTTGGAGACAAAGATGTTCAATACCGAGTGCTTGTTAACGCCGGCACGCAGGTAATGCATCATCTCGCGGTCGTTGCCTTCCACCAGGCAAGACACCTGGTTGTGGTAACGGCCGAGGAAGGCGAAGGCACCTTGAGCGGTACGACCGCCGAACACCGAGCCGGAAATCACACGATTGAAACCTGGCTTGAGCTCACCGGCGGTGAGTTCTTCCAGGTTGGCGCCCAGACGCGTGCGCAGCAGACGCGGCTGCTCGGCGACCGGACCGCCCAGCGCAACCACACGCTCGACGAACAGCTGGCCGGTGGTGAACAGTTTGCCCACCGCGATCACGTCCTGATAACCGATTTGCCAGACACTCTTGCTGGTGCTGACCGGGTCGAGGAAATGAATGTGAGTGCCTGGCAGCCCCGCCGGGTGCGGGCCGGCAAAGGCTTCGCTTTGCACCTTGGCAACATGCTCGCCCGGCAGGCTGACACCCTCGGCCTTGCACAGGAAGATCTTGGCCAGGTTACCGAGAACCTTCAGGCCGTTTTCGAAGTCAGCGGCATGTTCACCGATGATCACCGCAGGATCGGCGGCAAGCGGGTGGGTATCGACTGCAGTCACGAAAATCGAGCTGGGTACGGCATCCAGCGCCGGCACCTTGCTGAACGGACGGGTGCGCAGCGCAGTCCAAAGACCGGACTGCTGCAGGTTCTCGCGAACCTGCTCGTCGCTCAGTGAGTCGAGTTGGTCGGCAGCATACTGGCTGAAGGTTTCCTGCTCGTCGCCTTCGATGTCGATGACAACGGACTGCAGGACACGCTTCTCACCACGATGGATGGCGCTGATCACGCCAGCCGCAGGGGCGGTATAGCGCACGCCGGGTGTCTTCTTGTCGGTAAACAGCAATTGACCGAGTTTGACCCGGTCACCGACCTGCACTTCCATCGTCGGCTTCATCCCGTGATAGTCGAAGCCGATGACGGCGACACTGCGTACGGGCCTGGCGGCCTCGATACGCTGTGCCGGCGCACCCGTTATGGGCAAATCAAGCCCATGCTTTAGTTTGATCATAGGTTTGCCTAACCACTGATTTAGAAAGCTTTTTATAGGACAGGCGGCGCTACCGAAGGTCTAATAGACCCGACCACGCCGATACGATATGGGCGTGGAGGAAGGCGCCAAACCTGGGTAAAAAATCCGCTTGATTATAAAGACGCCCCCCGGCACTGACCACCCAAGCGCTTGCTTTTTTTGGCCTTTCGGTAACAGGGCGCAACAAACTCGATGCTGCCCGAGATCAACTCGACAACCTCGCCAGGCCAGATTCCGGGCATAAAAAAACGGGAGCCGAAGCTCCCGTTTTTTTGCAACCTTGACGCTTAGCGCGGGAAGGCCGGCGGGTTGACCCCAGCCATGTCTTCCATCACGCGCACCACCTGGCAGCTGTAACCAAACTCGTTGTCGTACCAGACGTACAGCACAACGCGGTTATCGTTGGCGATGGTGGCTTCGGCATCCACCACGCCGGCATGGCGCGAACCGACGAAGTCAGTCGATACCACTTCCTGCGAGCTGACGAAGTCGATCTGCTTCTGCAGATCCGAGTGCATGGCCATCTGGCGCAGGTACTCGTTGATCTCTTCGCGAGTGGTGGCCTTCTCCAGGTTCAGATTGAGGATGGCCATGGATACGTTCGGCGTCGGCACACGAATGGCGTTGCCGGTCAGCTTGCCTTTCAGAACCGGCAGCGCCTTGGCCGCAGCGGTAGCAGCGCCGGTTTCGGTGATGACCATGTTCAGCGCGGCGCTACGACCACGACGACTGCCTTTGTGGAAGTTGTCGATCAGGTTCTGGTCGTTGGTGTACGAGTGAACGGTCTCGACGTGACCGTTGACGATGCCGTACTGATCATTGACCGCCTTGAGCACCGGCACGATGGCGTTGGTGGTGCAGGAAGCCGCGGAGATGATCTTGTCCTCAGCGGTGATTTCGCTGTGGTTGATGCCGTGCACGATGTTCTTCAGCGCGCCCTTGCCAGGTGCGGTGAGAACGACGCGATCGACGCCCGGGCAGGCCAGGTGCTGACCCAAGCCCTCGGCATCACGCCACACACCAGTGTTGTCCACCAACAGTGCGTTCTTGATGCCGTACTGGGTGTAGTCGACTTCCTTGGGGTCCTTGGCATAGATCACCTGGATCAGGTTGCCGTTGGCCGTCAGGGTGTTGTTCTCTTCATCGATGGTGATGGTGCCGTTGAACTTGCCGTGTACCGAGTCACGACGCAGCAGGCTGGCACGCTTGACCAGATCGTTGCTGGCACCCTTACGCACAACAATGGCACGCAGGCGCAGGCCGTCGCCACCACCGGTCTTCTCGATCAGGATGCGCGCCAGCAGGCGGCCGATACGACCAAAGCCGTAGAGGACCACATCGGTGCCTTCACGACCGGAACCGTTCTGCTTGCCGACCACCTCGGCCAGCTCGTCCTTGACGAACTGCTCGACGCTGCGACCAGCGCCTTCGGCCTTGAACTTGGCAACCAGCTTGCCCAGGTCCACGGAGGCGGCGCCCAGCTTGAGCTCGCTCATGGCCTTGAGCATGGGGAAGGTGTCGTGCACCGACAGTTCAGCCTCATCGGCAAGGCGATGGCGAGCGAAACGGTGAGCCTTGAGGATGTCGATGACCGAACGGTTGATCAGGCCACGGCCATAGATCGAGGTCACCACATTGTTGTTGCGATAGAGCTGACCAATCAGCGGAATCATCGCTTCCGCGAGGGCTTCACGATCGATCCATTCACCGAGACACTGGTCGGGCTTCTGAGTCACGGGCAGTACCTTCCACATGTAGGGGCTGAAAAAAGGGGCTACATTATGACGGCGCGCGCGGGCATGAGCAATGCGCGCCTGTCGCGACTGACATTGACCACCAAGCCCCGCTACAATTCCCGGCCTTTCGTCACGACCGTGAGCCGCCCGTGTCCGTACTGCGTCTTCCGTCTCTACCGGCCAGCGCCGGCAAACAACAGTGGGGTAACCTGCCCGGCGCCGCGCTGTCTCTAACTATCGCCGAAGCGGCCAGCAATGCCGGACGCTTCACGCTGGTACTCACCGAAGGCAGCCAGAGCGCCGAGCGGCTGCAGGAAGAACTGGCGTTCTTCGCCCCCGACCTGCCAGTGCTGCACTTTCCCGACTGGGAAACCCTGCCCTACGATGTCTTCTCGCCGCACCAGGACATCATCTCGCAACGCATCGCAGCACTCTATCGCCTGCCGCAGCTGAGCCGCGGCATCCTCGTAGTGCCGATCACCACCGCCCTACACCGCCTGGCGCCGAAGCGCTTTCTGCTGGGTGGCAGCCTGGTGCTGGATGTCGGTCAGAAACTCGATGTGGAGCAGATGCGCGGCCGCTTGGAGGCCGCCGGCTACCGCTGCGTCGACACCGTTTACGAACACGGCGAATTCGCCGTGCGCGGCGCATTGATCGATCTGTTCCCGATGGGCAGTGACACGCCCTACCGCATCGACCTGTTCGACGACGAAATCGAAACCCTGCGCACCTTCGACCCCGAGACCCAGCGCTCGGTGGACAAGGTCGAGTCGATCCGTCTGTTGCCGGCGCGTGAATTTCCGTTGGAAAAGAAAGCTGTCACCGATTTCCGCGGGCGTTTCCGCGAGCGCTTCGACGTGGATTTCCGTCGCTGCCCGATCTATCAGGACCTTTCCACCGGCATCACCCCCGCCGGCATCGAATACTACCTGCCGCTGTTCTTCGAAGAGACAGACACCCTGTTCGACTACCTGCCAGGCGACACCCAGGTATTTTCCCTGCCCGGCATCGAAAAGGCTGCCGAGCATTTCTGGACAGATGCGCGGAGCCGCTATGAGGACCGCCGAGTCGACCCGGAGCGCCCGCTACTGCCACCTGCCGACATTTTCCTGCCGGTCGAGGACTGCTTCGCCCGCCTGAAGAGCTGGCCGCGCGTAGTGGTCAATCAGGACGATATCGAGCCCGGCGTCGGCCAGACCCGTTTTGACGCACGCGCCCTGCCCGACCTGGCGATTCAGGCCAAGGCCGGCGAGCCGCTGGCGGCGTTGCGCCGCTTTATCGAAGAATATCCAGGCCGCGTGCTGTTCTGCGCCGAATCAGCCGGTCGCCGCGAAGTGCTGCTGGAACTGCTCGCCCGCCTCAAGCTCAAACCCCGGGAAGTCGAGGGCTGGCCGGCCTTCGTCGCCAGCCCTGAACGCCTCAACATCTGCATCGCACCACTGGATGAAGGCCTGCTGCTCGACGACCTGGCACTGATCGCCGAAAGCCCGCTGTTCGGCCAGCGCGTGATGCAGCGTCGCCGCCGCGAAAAAGGCCGAGAAGGCGGCGACAACGTGATCAAGAACCTCACCGAGCTGCGCGAAGGCGCGCCGGTGGTGCATATCGATCACGGCGTCGGCCGCTACCTGGGCCTGGTGACCATGGAGTTCGACGGCCAGGCCGCCGAATTCCTCGCCCTGCAGTATGCCGACGAAGCCAAGCTCTACGTACCCGTGGCCAGCCTGCACCTGATCGCCCGCTACACCGGCAGTGACGATGCCCTGGCGCCGCTGCATCGCCTCGGTTCGGAGGTCTGGCAGAAGGCCAAGCGCAAGGCGGCCGAGCAGGTGCGCGATGTTGCTGCCGAGCTGCTCGATATCTACGCCCGCCGCGCCGCTCGCGAAGGTTTCGCCTTCCAGGACCCGGCACTGGACTACGCCACCTTCAGCGCCGGCTTCCCCTTCGAGGAAACCCCGGATCAGCAGGCCGCCATCGATGCCGTGCGCGCCGACATGCTGGCTGGCAAGCCGATGGATCGCCTGGTCTGCGGCGACGTCGGCTTCGGCAAGACCGAGGTGGCCATGCGCGCCGCCTTCATCGCCGTGCACAGCGGCAAGCAGGTCGCCGTGCTGGTGCCCACCACCCTGCTCGCCCAGCAGCACTACAACAGCTTCCGCGACCGCTTCGCCGACTGGCCGGTGAAGGTCGAGGTGATGAGCCGCTTCAAGAGCGCCAAGGAAGTCGGCGAGGCCGTGCAGCAACTTGCCGAAGGCAAGGTGGATATCGTCATCGGCACGCACAAGCTGCTGCAGGACGACGTCAAGTTCCACAACCTCGGCCTGGCCATCATCGACGAGGAACACCGCTTCGGCGTGCGCCAGAAGGAACAGCTCAAGGCCCTGCGCAGCGAGGTCGACATCCTCACCCTGACTGCCACGCCGATCCCGCGCACGCTGAACATGGCCGTGGCCGGCATGCGCGACCTGTCGATCATCGCCACGCCACCAGCGCGGCGTCTGTCGGTGCGCACCTTCGTCATGGAAAGCAACAAGCCGACCATCAAGGAAGCGCTGCTGCGCGAGCTGCTGCGCGGTGGCCAGGCTTACTACCTGCACAACGATGTAAAGACCATCGAGAAATGCGCCAGTGAGCTGGCCGAGCTGGTGCCCGAGGCGCGTATCGGCATCGGTCACGGACAGATGCGCGAACGCGATCTCGAGCAGGTGATGAGCGACTTCTACCACAAGCGCTTCAACGTGCTGGTGGCCTCGACCATCATCGAGACCGGTATCGACGTGCCTAGCGCCAACACCATCATCATCGACCGCGCCGACAAGTTCGGCCTGGCTCAGCTGCACCAGTTGCGCGGCCGTGTCGGTCGTAGCCACCATCAGGCCTACGCCTACCTGCTGACGCCACCGCGCAAGCAGATGACCCCGGATGCGGAAAAACGCCTGGAGGCCATCGCGGGCGCTCAGGACCTCGGCGCCGGCTTCGTCCTCGCTACCCACGACCTGGAAATCCGCGGCGCTGGCGAACTGCTTGGCGACGGCCAAAGCGGGCAGATTCAGGCGGTCGGCTTCACCCTCTACATGGAAATGCTCGAACGCGCGGTCAAGGCTATCCAGAAAGGCGAGCAGCCGAACCTCGACCAGCCATTGGGCGGCGGCCCGGAGATCAACCTGCGTGTACCGGCGCTGATCCCCGAGGACTACCTGCCCGACGTGCACAGCCGCCTGATCCTCTACAAACGCATCGCCAACGCCAGCGACGAGGACGGCCTGAAGGAGCTTCAGGTAGAAATGATCGACCGTTTCGGCCTGCTGCCGGAGCCGACCAAGAACCTCATGCGCCTGACCCTGCTCAAGCTGCAGGCCGACAAGCTCGGCATCAGCAAGGTCGACGCCGGCCCGCAGGGTGGACGAATCGAGTTCGCTGCGGAAACCTGCGTTGACCCGCTGACCCTGATCAAACTGATCCAGGCCCAGCCAAAACGCTACAAGTTCGAAGGCGCCACCGTCTTCAAGATCCAGGTGCCGATGGAGCGTGCGGAAGAACGCTTCAACACCCTGGAAGCCCTGCTCGCGCGCCTCGCGCCCACCACCTGAAGGACTCACACATGCGCCCATTGCACCTGATCGCCCTGCTGCTCTGCCTGTTGGCACCGAGTGCTTTTGCCGAACGTCTTTACCAGGTCGAACTGCTGGTCTTCCGCCAGGCCGGCGAGCCCGTCTTCGCCCCCAAGGTGGCACCGGACGACTGGGCGGGCACGGCATTGCCGATCACCGGCAACGAACGCCCGACAACGCTAGATGGCGAGGCGGCCAAGCTCAATCCGGGCAGCGGTTATCAGGTATTGCTGCACAAGGCCTGGAGCCAGACCATCGGCAGCTCGCCGAGCCGAGTGGCCGTCAGCAGCGGTGAAGAGCGCTTCGGCCATCATGTGGTCGAAGGCACCCTGAGCTTTACTCAGGAGCGCTTTGCCGACCTGGACCTGGAGCTGTGGATCAACCAATTCAGCGGCGACGGCCTGCTCGAGAGCAGCGAGCACATGAAAGTGGCCCAGCGCCTGAAGGACAACAGCCTGACCTACCTGGACCATGGCAGCCTGGGCGCACTGGTACGCATCAGCCCGCTCTGAGCGGAAACCTGATGCCGCCAGCCTTGCGTAGGAGCCTCGTCCCAAGGCGAAGTTTTTCAAGTGCGCGCCGCCCTGATTCGCGGCGGGGCGTCGCGCCTACAGATTCGGCGCGTCGACGCCTGACTGACGGGCATTGAGCGCTGTCTTTGTAGAGAAGCTAGTTACTCAGCACGCGTGCCAACACCGCCTTGACCGTCCCCATGCCCTGCTCGATCACTCGCTCGATCTCGGCCATGGTGATCAAGGCGCTGGACTTGCCCGCCGCCGGATTCACCACCAGCGCCAGGCAGGCATAGGGCAGCACCAATTCGCGCGCCAATACCGCTTCGGGCATGCCGGTCATGCCTACCAGGTCGCAGCCATCGCGCTCCATGCGGGCGATTTCCGCCGCCGTTTCCAGTCGCGGCCCCTGAGTGCAGCCATAGATTCCATGATCGCTGAATGCCGCATTTTCGGCCCGCAGCGCCGCCACCAACGCCTCGCGCAGTTGCTTGTCGTACGGCTGGCTGAAATCGACGTGGGTCACGTGCTCCAGATCGCCTTCGTAAAAGGTGTGCGCACGCCCGGAGGCGTAATCGATGATCTGATGTGGCACGCAGAAATGCCCAGCGCCCATGGCAGCATGAATCCCCCCCACCGCATTGACCGCGACAATGGCCTTGGCGCCGGCCTGCTTGAGCGCCCAGAGGTTGGCCCGGTAGTTCACCTGATGCGGTGGAATCCGGTGCGGCTGGCCATGGCGGGCGAGAAACAGCACTTCGCGCCCGGCGTAACTGCCCCGCAGGATATCGGCGGAGGGCGCCCCGTAAAGGGTATCCAGCGGCAGCGCTTCGTGAATCGTCAACCCTTCCAGCTGAGTCAGGCCGGTGCCGCCGATAATGGCGTAGACAGTCATAGGCAGGTCCTCAGTCGAGCAACTGTGCAGCTCTCAGGGCCGCCACAGCAGTAAGCCAGCGTGGCGCCTGGCGGTATTCGGTAGTGGCGTGACCACGGCCACGCATGCGTTCGAGGCGCGCAGGCGCTGTCACTCGCAGACGCTGCAAGGCACTGAGCGCCAGTTCGGCCGAAGCGCGGTCATTGCACACCAGGCCCATATCGCACCCCGCAGCCAGTGCCGCCTCGATACGCTTGCCGGCATCGCCGACCACATGGGCACCGGCCATGGACAGGTCGTCGCTGAAAATCACACCCTCGAAGCCCAACTCGCCGCGCAAGATGTCCTGCAACCAGCGACGGGAGAAGCCAGCCGGGTGCTCGTCAACCTGAGAATAGATCACATGCGCCGGCATAACTGCATCGAGCTCGTGCACCAGACGCTTGAACGGCTGCATGTCGCAAGCGCGGATATCATCGAGACTGCGCTCGTCGAGCGGGATGGCGACATGAGAGTCCGCCTCGGCCCAGCCGTGCCCGGGGAAGTGTTTGCCGGTAGCGGCCATCCCCGCCTGATGCATGCCGCGGATGAAAGCGGCCGCCAGCGTGGTGGCCCGCTGCGGATCACCCTCGAAGGCGCGACTGCCAACCACCGCACTGCGCTGGTGGTCGAGATCCAGTACCGGCGCGAAACTCAGATCCAGGCCAACCGCCAACACCTCGGCGGCCATCAGCCAGCCGCAATGCTCGGCCAGCTCCTCGGCATTGTCGTTGTCGGCGATGGCGCGCATCGCCGGCAGACGCAGAAAGCCCTGGCGCAGACGCTGTACCCGACCACCTTCCTGATCCACCGCCAGCAGCAGATCCGGGCGCAGGGCACGGATACTCTGGCACAGCTCGCGAACCTGGCGCGGCGATTCGATATTGCGGGCAAAAATGATCAGACCGCCCACTTCGGGCTGGCGCAGCATCTGGCGATCCTCGGCGGTCAACCAGGTGCCAGCGATGTCCATCATCAAAGAGCCTTGCATGAGTGTATTTCCTTACGTGAAGTCTTGGTCTGCAGCCCACTGCGGGCAGGGCGCCTCATCGATACGTACCTTGCAGTGCGGCGGTACGCGCTCGAAAAGCGCCAGCATGTCGGCGTTACGCAAACGAATGCAGCCATGGGACAACGGTATACCCATGGGTTCCGTATCCGGTGTGCCATGCAGATAAATGTAACGGCGAAAGGTATCAACCTCGCCCAGGCGATTGCGCCCCAGCTCAAGACCGCTTAGCCAGAGAACACGGGTGAGAATCCAGTCGCGGCCAGGAAACTGCTCGTGCAGCTCAGGTGACCACACCTCCCCTGTCCAGCGACGACCGCGCAATACGGCGGCCAGAGGCAAACCTGCGCCGATCTTCGCGCGTACCTGATGCAGCCCGCGCGGCGTACAGCCTGAACCGTTAAGTTCACCCACCCCATTGAACGCCGTGGAGACAGGCAAGCTCAGCAGCAGCCGCCCAGCACGAAAGCCGTAAAGCGCCTGGTCGGCAATGGAGATATGGAGTAAATCGAGATCGGACATGGGCCGCTAGCTTAGCAGGCCGCAGGGCGAAGCCAAGCCCACCTGCCGTCAGGTCAAACCTTGGGCGCGGCGCTCGGTGTCTTGCTGCGCGGTTTGAGTTGCGCGCCAGCCAAGGCGGGGTCGGCAACCCCAGTCTCAGAACGCATGCCTGCAGCCAGGAACGGCACCATCATGCGCATCACCTGCTCGATCGAGGTGTTGACGCCGAAATCGGTCTCGGCCATCGCCCGCAGCGCCTTGATGCCGGACATGCTGAACGCCGCGGCGCCAAGCATGAAGTGCACACGCCAGAACAGCTCAAGCGGCGGAATGCGCGGCGCAGCCTCATGCACCAGCAGCATGTAACGACGAAACACCTTGCCGTAGACCTCTTCCAGGTACTTGCGCAAGTGACCCTGGCTCTGGCTGAAGGCCAAACCGAGCAGACGCATGAAGATGGACAGGTCATTGCCGCTGCGCGGCTTAACGGCCAGAGCCTGCTCGACCAGAAGCTCGAGCAGCTCCTCCAGGGAAACCTGGGTTTCAGACTTGGCCTGACGGCGATCAAGTTCCTTTTCCAGGCTGGCGCAGAAAGGCCCGAGGAAACGCGAGAAGACCGCCTGAATCAGCGCCTTCTTCGAACCGAAGTGGTAATTGACGGCAGCCAGGTTGACCCCGGCCTTGCTGGTGATAAGACGCAGCGATGTCTCGGCGAAGCCTTTTTCCGCGAACAGCTGTTCCGCAGCATCGAGAATGCGTTCAACGGTTTCCGACTGAGCCATGAGTTATCACCTGACAAACACTTGTTTGAAACATACGTTTCATCCCACTGAATTGTCAAGCCGCATGAGCCGTCTTTTGGCCGGCTGGTCACAGCTTACAACAAGCAGAGACGCAGATTACCCGGCATGGGTAACAAGCCGGACGGCAGGCATCCAAAAAATGGACATTGCCAAGACTCGCTTACTGTATATAATTCCAGTCACTGTATAAAAAGACAGAGCCCAGCCATGCTGAAACTGACGCCACGCCAAGCCGAGATTCTCGCCTTCATCAAACGCTGCCTGGAAGACAACGGCTACCCACCCACCCGCGCGGAAATCGCTCAGGAACTGGGGTTCAAATCGCCCAACGCCGCAGAAGAGCACCTCAAGGCCCTCGCCCGCAAGGGGGCTATCGAGATGACTCCAGGCGCTTCACGCGGCATTCGCATTCCCGGCTTCGAGGCAGGTGCCGCGAACGAGGATGCGGGCCTCCCGGTAATCGGCCGTGTCGCCGCCGGCGCACCGATCCTTGCACAGCAACATGTCGAGGAATCCTGCCAGATCAATCCGGCGTTCTTTCAGCCCAAAGCCGACTATCTACTGCGTGTACGCGGCATGAGCATGAAAGACATCGGCATCTTCGATGGCGATCTGCTCGCCGTGCACACCACCCGTGAAGCCCGTAATGGCCAGATTGTCGTCGCCCGTATCGACGATGAAGTGACGGTCAAACGCTTCAAGCGCGAGGGCAACAAGGTCTGGCTGATTGCCGAGAATCCTGAGTTTGCCCCGATCGAAGTGGACCTGGAACACCAGGATCTGGTCATCGAAGGTTTGAGCGTCGGTGTAATCCGCCGCTGAGGAGACACCATGTACGTGCAGCAGTCGTTCGAGCGCCCACAACTTCCCCTTTTCGACGCCTTTCTTGCCGGAACGTCGAGCGAGCCACGGTTAGCGACCAATGACATCACTCGTAGCGAGGATGATCAGGCGTTCAGCGAACTGGCCCTGCGTGGCGCTGCCGGTCACTGCCTGCACTTGCTGGCCCCGATTCTACGCGAGCTGAGCGAGAACCAGGATGCGCGCTGGCTGACCCTGGTGGCACCACCAGCAAGCCTTACGCAAAGCTGGCTGCGCGAAGCTGGCCTGAACCGTGAGCGTATTCTCCTGCTGCATCCACGGCAGGGGCAGAATGCCCTGGCACTGGCGGAAGAAGCCCTGAAGCTCGGGCGCAGCCATACCGTGATCAGCTGGCTGCATCCGGTCGAGAACAGCACTCGCCAGCGCCTTGCGCAGGCCGCCAATGCCGGCGGGGCGCAAAGCCTGAATATCAGCCTGGGTTGAACTCGCCACGATTTCATCTGCACAAATGAAAACGGGGCTCCAATGGAGCCCCGTTTTCGTTAAAGCGTAGCGGCTTCAGTGCAGAACGCGCGAGCCTTCTTCTTCACCACTGAAATCGCCTTCAGCCATTCGGCCGGCCATCTGCACACCGACATTGAGCATGGCCTTGGCCACCTCGATGTGCTGCCCCTGCAGAAAAGCCTTGGCATCAGCGGAGAAGTCCAGAGTCACCAGCGCCTCTTCATCCTCTGCACGACGCAGGGCAATACGCCCATCGGGCAGTTCGACGATTTCCAGGAAGGATGTTGGCATGGCTCAGTCTCTGTGCAAAAATACGACATTGTAACAGTCAGCTGGGGTCATCCCCAGCCCACTGGTCCAGTTAAACCCAATCAGCACTCGCTGAGGCCTTCGCGGAAACGCAGCACCAGCGCCTTGAGTTGCTGACGCCAGGCATCGACATCATCGAGGCTCAGCTCGGCCGGCTCTTCGCCAACGCTGACAGCGGTGATCAGCGGCATGGACGGATCGACCTTGGCCTTGCGCTCCTCACGCGGCGGCTGGAACAGCGCAGCATAGGCCGCCAGCAACTCAGCCAGCCAGGTTTCGCGCTGCTGCGCCAGTTCGACCAACTCGGCCAGCTCAGGGCTGGGCGAGCCCTCAAGCACCGCCTGCTGCACGAAGGCCTCGACACGCGAAGGCGTAGCGTCGTTCATGCGGTAATAGCCGGCAATCTCATGACACAGCCCGAGCAGTCCACCGTACAGGTGAAACAGCGCGGCTTCTCGCTCGGCCTGCACCAGCGCCTGCACATTGAACGCAGCGGAGGCCTCGGCCTTGCGCCAGTTATCCAGGGCAATACCGGCGAAGAAAATCTTCTGGTTGGTACGGGTATAGATTTCTTTGGCCATTACGGCGACCTCCACAGCAGATCGGGTCATGATACGCGCGTCTGCCCTGCCTGACGCGCATCTCGTCAGGCATTCAGGGCGCCGCTGCTACGACGCCAGGCCGACGCGCGGCAGATCGTGACCAAACGCTAGCGCTTGTCCTCGACCTTCCACTTGCCGCCATCGTAGAACGCGCGCCAGCCGGTGGGTTTGCCATCGACCTCGGACTGCACGTACTGCTCCTTGGTCTTGCGGCTGTAGCGAATCACCGCTGGACGACCATCCGGATCCTTCTGCGGGGCATCGCAGAGGAAGTGGTACTTGGGGTCGATCTCGTGCTTGTGCGGGACGATCTCCAGCACCAGCGGCGCACGCGTCTCGCGGTTCTTGGGGAACTGGCTGGCAGCGAGGAACAGGCCCGATGCGCCGTCGCGCAGCACGTAGGTGTCGTCCACCTTCTCGCACTTGAGCTCCGGCATATCCACCTTGTCCATCTTCGGCGGCGCCGCTTCACCGTTCTTGAGCAACTTGCGGGTGTTCTTGCAGCTGGCATTGGTGCAACCGAAGAACTTGCCGAAACGGCCGGTCTTGAGCTGCATCTGGCTACCGCACTTGTCACACTCCAGGCTCGGGCCTTCGTAGCCCTTGATGCGGTACTGACCCTGCTCGATCTCATAGCCGCTGCAATCGGGATTGTTGCCACAGATGTGCAGCTTGCGGGTTTCATCCAGCAGATAAGCATCCATGGCGGTGGCGCAGATCGGGCAGCGATGCTTGCCCAGCAACACCAGGGACTCGGACTCGCCCTCATCATCGGCTGCGATCTCATCGCCCGGCACCAGGTTGATGGTGGCCTTGCAGCGCTCCTTCGGTGGCAGCGCATAGCCCGAGCAACCGAGGAACACGCCGGTGGAGGCGGTGCGGATCATCATCGGCCGGCCGCACTCGCGGCAGGGAATATCGGTCAGCGTCGGCTGGTTGGCACGCATGCCGCCCTCACCCGCCTCGGCCACTTCGAGCTTCTTCTTGAAATCACCGTAGAACTCGTCGAGCAGGTGCTTCCACTCGCGCTCGCCCTGGGCCACATCGTCGAGATGTTCTTCCATGGTGGCGGTAAAGCTGTAATCCATCAGGTTGGCGAAGCTTTCGTCGAGACGCTCGGTGACGATGTCGCCCATCTTCTCGGCATAGAAGCGACGGTTGTGCACCGTGACGTAGCCGCGATCCTGGATGGTGGAAATGATCGCCGCGTAGGTGGACGGGCGGCCGATGCCGCGCTTTTCCAGCTCCTTGACCAGGCTGGCTTCGGAGTAGCGCGCCGGCGGCTTGGTGAAGTGCTGGCTGGGGTCGAGCTGGATCAGCTTGAGGCCCTCGCCTTCCTTCATTTCTGGCAGGACGTCGTCCTCGCCCGGCTTGCTCTGCTGCGGCAGCACACGGGTGTAGCCGTCGAACTTGAGGATGCGACCCTTGGCGCGCAGCTCGAAGTCGCCAGCAGCCACGGTGACACTAGTGGACAGGTACTCGGCCGGCGGCATCTGGCAGGCGACGAACTGACGCCAGATCAGGTCATACAGGCGCTCGGCATCACGCTCCATGCCGGACAGCTGGGTCGGGCGCAGATTGACGTCGGACGGACGAATCGCTTCGTGCGCCTCCTGGGCGCCTTCCTTGCTCGAATACAGGTTGGGCTTGCCCGGCAGGTACTTGTCGCCGTACTCGCTGCCGATGAAGCCACGCACCATCTCTACCGCGTCGTTCGACAGGTTGGTCGAGTCGGTACGCATGTAGGTGATGTAGCCCGCTTCGTACAAACGCTGAGCCATCATCATGGTTTTCTTCACCCCGAAGCCCAGGCGGTTGCTCGCTGCCTGCTGCAGGGTGGAGGTAATGAAGGGCGCCGAGGGTTTGCTGCTGGTCGGGCGGTCTTCGCGCTTGACCACGCTGTAGCTGGAAGCCTTGAGCTTCTCCAGCGCGGCCATGGCCTGCGCTTCATTGACCGGCTTGAAGGCTGCGCCACTTTCGCGCACTACCTCGAAACGCACCTTGGCGTTCTTCGCGGTGCCGAGGTCAGCGTGCACTTCCCAGTATTCTTCCGGGACGAAGGCGCGAATCTCTTTCTCGCGTGCAACGACCAGCTTCACGGCCACCGACTGCACACGACCGGCAGACAGGCCACGTGCGATCTTGGCCCACAGCAGCGGCGAGACCATGTAGCCCACCACGCGGTCGAGGAAGCGCCGCGCCTGCTGGGCATTGACGCGGTTGATGTCCAGCTCGCCCGGCTTGGAGAAGGCTTCCTGAATCGCCTTCTTGGTGATCTCGTTGAACACCACGCGCTTGTAGCGGCTGTCATCACCACCGATGGATTCGCGCAGGTGCCAGGCAATGGCTTCCCCTTCGCGATCCAAGTCGGTTGCGAGATAGATGGTGTCGGCATCCTTGGCCAGGCGGCGCAGTTCTTCGATCACCTTTTCCTTGCCGGGCAGGATCTCGTACTTGGCCTTCCAGCCGTGCTCGGGGTCGACGCCCATACGGGTGAACAGCTGGCGTTTGGCCTTTTCCTTGGGCGACAGCGCAGGCGCTTCACCAGCAGCAGCCTTGCCGCGCTTGGCAGGCTCCTTGGTGGCACTTGCCGAGCCGCTGGTAGGCAGGTCACGGATGTGGCCGATGCTCGACTTCACCACGTACTGGCTGCCCAGATACTTGTTGATGGTCTTGGCCTTGGCCGGGGATTCCACGATGACCAGCGATTTGCCCATGGATCAGAAAATTCCTGAATTGCGAAATATAGAAGGCACGAAGCCGGAGGTGTTTACAAAGCAGCGAGCGAAGGTCAGGCAAGGCGAAAACAGTCGAAAAAGCGCGCTGTACGAGCTGTACATGAGCATTTTGAGGCTGGTTTCAACGCAGCATGGCCGAGAGCAGCAATTTGTAGACGCCCTCTAAGGCCCCGCTATATATAGTGGCGACCAAGCGAAGGTCAAGCGCAGGGAGCTGCGCAGTCAGACTTGCGAAGCGCCGATGGGGCTGACTTCGGCCTGAATCAAAGCAAAGCGTGGAACGCGCTCGCCGTCCACTTCGATCTCTTCACAGAACATGCTCAGCGGTCTTACCCACAAGCCAAACTCGCCGTACAGCGCCTGGTAGACGACCACCTCTTCCTCGCTCTCGGAATGGCGTGCCACACCGAATACACGGTACTGCGGGCCTTTGTAGTGACGATAAAGTCCTGGCTGCAACTGCATGAGCGGTTCCCGAAATAAAAAGCCGTAAAAAGCAAAACCGGGGCACGGGGCCCCGGTTTCTGTCCGCTAACGCTTAAACGCGCTCGAAGACGGTGGTGATGCCTTGGCCAAGGCCCACGCACATGGTGGAAACACCCAAGGTGCCGCCGTTCTGTTTCATGACGTTGAGCAGGGTACCGGAGATACGGGCACCGGAACAACCGAAGGGGTGACCCAGGGCGATCGCGCCGCCGTGCAGGTTGACCTTCTCTTCCATCTTGTCGAGCAGTTTCAGGTCCTTCAGCACAGGCAGGGCCTGGGCGGCGAAGGCTTCGTTGAGCTCGACGAAATCGATGTCAGCCATGCTCAGACCTGCACGCTTGAGCGCCTTCTGAGTGGACGGCACCGGGCCGTAACCCATGATCGCCGGATCGACACCGGCAACGGCCATGGCGCGAACCACCGCCATCGGCTGGATGCCCAGATCCTGGGCGCGCTGGGCGCTCATGACGATCATGCAGGAGGCGCCGTCGGTGATCTGCGAGGAAGTACCTGCAGTCACGGTGCCGCCTTTCGGGTTGAAGGCAGGTTTCAGCGCAGCCAGGCTCTCGAGGGTGGTTTCCGGACGAATGGTTTCGTCGAAGTCGTACACCTTGAGGAAGCCGTTCTCGTCGTAGCCTTGCATCGGGATGATTTCATCCTTGAACTTGCCTTCGACGGTGGCCTTGTGCGCGAGACGGTGCGAGCGCTCACCGAAGGCGTCCTGCGCCTCACGGCTGATGCCATGCATCTTGCCCAGCATTTCTGCGGTCAGGCCCATCATGCCGGACGCCTTGGCGGCGTACAGCGACAGGTGCGGGTTCGGGTCGACACCGTGCATCATGCCGACGTGGCCCATGTGCTCCACACCGCCGACGACGAACACGTCGCCGTTGCCGGTCTGGATCGCCTGCACGGCAGTGTGCAAGGCGCTCATCGACGAGCCGCACAGGCGGCTGACGGTCTGGCCGGCACTGGTGTGCGGGATCTGGGTCATCAGCGACGCCATGCGCGCAATGTTCCAGCCCTGCTCCAGGGTCTGGTTGACGCAGCCCCAGATCACGTCCTCGACTTCAGCCGGGTCGATCTTGGCGTTGCGCTCCAGCACTTTGCTGATCAGGTGCGCGGACATGGTCTCGGCGCGGGTATTGCGGTGCATGCCGCCCTTGGAACGACCCATCGGGGTACGACCGAAGTCGACGATCACTGCATCTCTAGGATTCAGGCTCATATTTCTACTCTCGCTCTGTTCGCTGCACGATTAACCGAAGAACTTCTGGCCCTTGGCGGCCATTTCACGAAGTTTTGCGGTCGGGTGGTACAGGGCGCCCAGCTCGGCATACTTGTCAGCCAGGGCGACGAATTCAGCAACACCGATGGAATCGATGTAGCGCAGCGCACCGCCACGGAAGGGAGGGAAGCCGATACCGTAGATCAGGCCCATGTCGGCCTCGGCTGCGGTGTCGACGATGCCGTCTTCCAGGCAACGAACGGTTTCCATGCACAGCGGGATCATCATGAAGTTGATGATGTCCTCGTCGGTGACTTCACGCTCTTCGACCACGATGGACTTGAGCAGCTCGTAAGCAGCCGGGTCGGTGACCTTCTTCGGCTTGCCGCGCTTGTCGGTCTCGTAGGCATAGAAGCCCTTGCCGTTCTTCTGACCCAGGCGATTGGCGTCGTACATCACGTCGACGGCAGTCTTGCCTTCGACAGCCATACGATCCGGGAAGCCTTCGGCCATCACGTCACGGCCGTGGTGGCCAGTGTCGATGCCGACCACGTCGGAGAGGTAAGCCGGGCCCATGGGCCAGCCGAACTTCTCCATCACCTTGTCGATGCGCACGAAGTCGACGCCAAAGCCCAGCAGCTTGGAGAAGCCGCCGAAGTACGGGAACAGTACGCGGTTGACCAAAAAGCCCGGGCAATCGTTGACCACGATCGGGTTCTTGCCCATCTTCTTGGCGTAGGCAACGGTGGTGGCCACGGCCACTTCGCTGGACTTCTCGCCACGGATGACTTCCACCAGCGGCATCATGTGCACCGGGTTGAAGAAGTGCATGCCGACGAAGTTTTCCGGACGCTTGAGCGCCTGGGCCAGCAGAGAGATGGAGATGGTCGAGGTGTTGGAGGCCAGGATGGCGTCTTCACGCACCGCATCTTCCACCTCGGCCAGCACGATCTGCTTGACCTTGGGGTTCTCGACCACGGCTTCGACGACGATGTCGACGTTGCCGAAATCGCCGTAGGACATGGTCGGACGGATGGCGTTGAGGGCTTCGGCCATCTTCGCCGGGGTCATGCGGCCTTTCTCGACGCGCTTGCCGAGCAGCTTGGAAGCCTCGTTCAAGCCCATCTGGATACCCTCTTCACGGATATCCTTCATCAGGATCGGGGTGCCCTTGGAGGCCGACTGATAGGCGATGCCGCCACCCATGATGCCGGCGCCGAGTACGGCGGCCAGTTTCACGTCGCGAGCGATCTCGTCGTGGTGCTTGGCTTTCTTCTTCAGTTCCTGATCATTGAGGAACAGACCGATCAGGCTCTCGGCAACCGAGGTCTTGGCCAGCTTGACGAAGCCGGTGGCCTCGACTTCAAGCGCCTTGTCACGGCCGAAGTTGGCGGCTTTCTGAATGGTCTTGATCGCTTCGACCGGAGCCGGGTAGTTCGGGCCGGCCTGGCCAGCGACGAAGCCCTTGGCGGTCTCGAAGCACATCATCTGCTCGATGGCGTTGAGCTTGAGCTTTTCCAGCTTGGGCTGACGCTTGGCCTTGTAGTCCAGCTCGCCGGAGATGGCGCGCTTGACCAGATCGAGAGCGGCGGCCTGCAGCTTGTCTGCACTGACCACGGCATCGACGGCGCCCACTTTCAGGGCGTCTTCGGCACGGTTTTCCTTGCCCGAAGCGATCCACTCCACGGCGTTGTCGGTACCGATCACGCGCGGCAGGCGCACGGTGCCGCCGAAGCCCGGGTAGATGCCCAGTTTGACTTCCGGCAGGCCGATCTTGGCACTGGCGCTCATCACGCGATAGTCGGCGGCCAGGCACATCTCGAAACCGCCACCCAGGGCGATGCCGTTGATGGCGACGACGGTCGGCACGGCGAGGTCTTCGAAATCACTGAAGATCTTGTTGGCTTCCAGGTTGCCAGCCACCAGCTCTGCGTCGGGCAGTTTGAAGTTGTCGACGAACTCGGTGATATCGGCGCCGACGATGAACACGTCCTTGCCACTGGTGACAATCACGCCCTTGATCGAACCGTCAGCCTTGATCGCGTCGACGGAGGCGCGCAGCTCGTTGAGGGTAAGACGGTTGAATTTGTTGACGGACTCACCCTTGAGGTCGAACTTCAATTCGACGATGCCGCTCTCAAGAGCCTTAACCGTGATGGCTTTACCTTCGTAAATCATCAACTGATCTCCACGGTATGGAAGCTGAACAGTACACATCGGAGCCAACCGGCAGGCCAGCCCGCGGCAGCGCCGCACGAGCATAGCCCCAATCGGTACGACACACCCACCGACGCGATATTCGGGCTGCATATGGCGCGCCTAACAAGGCAAACGCTCAATTCATACGCCCGTTTGATTTGGGTGTGCACACCTTCAGGGAAAAGCCTGCACTTGTCAATTGGCCTCTTTTCGTCGATTTCCCGACGATTTCTGCAGGCCTGGTCATTCGTGGCCTCCAGCCGGTTCCGATAAACAGCGTCAATAACGCACCATTGCGAGGGTTTTCCTGCTTGGTATAGACACGCCGAGGCGCCTAGCCAAATCGCCCCACTGCGGGTACAGTCGTCTCACTTTCAGCTGGCACAGCGCCACCTGAGAGCAACACAAAAACAAATCGAGCCCCACGATGGGCCACACGGAGTCGCCAATGTCGAGCCGCCGTTCGCTTGCATTTCCCCTGAGCGCCCTGCTCCTTTTCGTCTTCACGTCACTCTTCTCCACCTTGCTCAGCGCTGCGCCAGCCGATGATCTGCTGCGTCTGCACCAGCTGCGCCTGGCAACCCAGAAAAGTCTGGGCGACTTCTACATGTATAACGGCATGGAAGGCGATCAGCGCTACGCGCGAATGATTGGCGAGTCCCTTCAGGAAGGCCAAGCGCACCTGGACGGCCTGGGCGAAATGCCCGGCGATGCAAGCAAGGCGCTACGCGCGCAGCTGCAAACCAATTGGCAAAGTTACCGCAGCGGGCTCCAGGCACTGATGGAAGCCATGCGCAGCCAGGGTTTCACCGACCTGCAACCCGTCGCCGATCTGGCTGAGAACAACCAACGCATCATGGTCATTGGTCAGGAGCTGTATCAGAAGATTCAGCAAGAAAGCGGTTTCAGCGTACCGCAGCTGACGCAGAAGAGCCGTGAGCAGAGCCTGCTGATGCAGAACATCGCTCTGGACTACGCTTCACGCAGTGCCTCGGTCGGCGCCAGCTTCTTCGGCGGCGGCGAAGAACGCGCCATCGACGAGCTTGCCGGCGAATTCGCCAGCAAGCTGAACAACCTCAGCGCCGCCCAGCAGAACACCCCGGAGATCAATGCGGCCCTGAACTCCATCGGCACCAAATGGCGTTACATCGAGAAATCCCTGCGCAACTACAACGAAAACACCGTACCTTTCCTGATCAGCAAGTATTCCGACAGCATCATCGAAGGCCTGGAAGCCGTTGCCGCCCAGTACGCCACCAGCCAACACTGATGCTCCATGTTTCCGGCCTGCCTGGCCCAACTCTTGCCCGGTGCTAGCACCGGGCTTTTCTTTGCCTTTTTCACGACCAGTCGCCCTATCCCACACAATGGGGCCATACTTGAGACAGAGCCATTTGCCCCCCTTAAGGAGGAGTTCACCATGCCCTACCAGCACATTCTGGTCGCCGTCGACCTGACCGAGGAATGCGACCCTGTCGTGACACGTGCGCAGAAGCTGGCGAAGGCCAGTGGCGCCAAGATGTCTCTGGTGCATATCGTCGAACCCATGGCCATGGCCTTCGGTGGTGACGTGCCGATGGATCTGTCGATGCTGCAGCAACAACAGTTCGAGCAGGCACGCGAGCGCCTGGACAGCTTTACCGGCAAGTACCCGGAACTCACCGCTGATCAGCGTCACCTGGCCTACGGGCAACCGCGCCAGGAAATTCACCGACTAGCCGAAGAACAGGGTTGCGACCTGATCGTGGTCGGCAGCCATGGCCGCCACGGCCTGGCGCTGTTGCTGGGCTCGACCGCCAATGACGTACTGCACGGCGCGCCCTGCGATGTACTCGCAGTGCGCCTGAAGAAAGGCGAAAAAGGCGCTTGAGATCGCGTCGCGGCTGAAGCCCCTCCCACAGTAGCCGCGTTGGCTCTGCCCGCGGGAGGCGCTTCAGCGGCGAGCTTTTTTGGCTTCAGCCCTACTCGAACGAATCGCCCGCGCTCATGACCAGCGGGCGAATCTTCTGCAGCTGGGTCTCCAGCGACACCGTCATGCTCGATGACATCGAGAAGAAGGTGAGGAAGGCCTTGAGGTTGGAGTCGCCTTCACAGGTGTCGTGAATGCGCTGCCAGAAAGCCTGATTGACCAGCTTCAGTTGCTGGAACAGGCGCACCAGCCCTTTCAGCTCCCAATCGGCCAGACGCCCCTCGCGCATGTTGAAATACTGCCGCGTCAGGTACAGCGATACCGCGCGCAGGATGAATTCCTGATTGTTGGCAAAGGGCAGATGGTGCTGCGCCATGGGTTTCAGGCGCGCCAGCACCGGACAGGCGCTAGTGGCCATGATAACCCCGAGCAGCGCACGCAGGCCCTCCTCCAGGCCGACCTGCTTGGTGTACTCACGCTCCGGTGTGCGCACCCAGACGCTGGCCTTCTTGAAGGCTGGCAGGCCACGAAAATCCTCGATCACCCGATGCAGATCGACCGCTGCCGGACAATGGCTGAACTGCTCGCGACTCAGCGGACAATTGCTGCATTGCTGATGTTCAAGGCGCGTCCAGGCGGGGGCCTGTTGCGCCTGGACGGGGTCATATTCGCGGTTCAGCTCGATCCGGTAGCTGAACTGATGATTGTCGTCGAGAGTAATACGGTACTCGATGGCCATTGTCCGTTCCTTCGTCAGCCTTCCAGCTCTGCCCAGCGCTCGAGCAACTCGTCCATTTCCTTCTGCAAGCCCTCGAGACGCGCCAATACTTCCGTGGTGACCTGCACCGACTGCTGGTAGAAGGCAGGATCGGATACCTGCTCCTGTACCGCGGCCATTTCCTGCTCCAGGGCATCGATCTGCCCGGGAATCGCTTCCAGCTCGCGCTGTAGCTTGTAGCTTAGTTTCTTCTTCGCCGGCTCGACGCTCTCTTGCACGGCAGTCACTGCGGCCGCGGCCGGCGCTTCGACGATGGCCGTGGCCAGTTCGGCCTTGCCGGACTTGCTTTCACCCACACCGAGCAGGCGCGGTGAGCCGCCCTGGCGCAGCCAATCCTGGTAGCCGCCGACGTACTCGCGCACCTTGCCTTCACCCTCGAACACCAGAGTGCTGGTCACCACGTTATCGAGGAAGGCACGGTCGTGGCTGACCATCAGCACGGTGCCAGGGAAGTTGAGCAGTACTTCTTCGAGCAGTTCCAGGGTTTCTACGTCCAGGTCGTTGGTCGGTTCGTCGAGCACCAGCAGGTTGGCCGGCTTGCTGAACAACTTGGCGAGCAACAGTCGTGCCCGTTCGCCGCCCGATAGCGCTTTGACGGGCGTACGGGCACGTTGCGGGCTGAACAGGAAGTCGCCCAGATAGCTCAGTACATGACGGTTCTGGCCGTCGATAGTGATGAAATCGCGGCCTTCGGCGACGTTGTCGATTACCGTCTTCTCCGGCTCGAGCTGGTGACGTAATTGGTCGAAATACGCCACTTCCAGTTTGGTGCCGACCTCGATCTTGCCGCTGCTCGGTTGCAGGTCGCTGAGTAACAGCTTGAGCAGAGTGGTCTTGCCGGTACCGTTGGCGCCAAGCAGGCCGATACGGTCACCGCGCTGCAGGACCATGGAGAAATCCTTGACCAGGAAGGGTCCGCCGGCATGGGCGAAACTGACGTTCTCCGCCACCATCACCTGCTTGCCGGACTTGTCCGCAGTATCGAGCTGGATATTCGCCTTGCCCTGGCGCTCGCGTCGCTCGCTGCGTTCGGCACGCATCGCCTTGAGCGCACGTACACGCCCTTCGTTACGGGTGCGACGGGCCTTGATGCCCTGACGAATCCACACCTCTTCCTGGGCCAGGCGCTTGTCGAACAGCGCATTGGCGGTTTCCTCGGCAGCCAGTTGCTGCTCCTTGTGCACCAGGAAGCTGGCGTAGTCGCCGTTCCAGTCGATCAGGCCGCCACGGTCCAGTTCGAGGATGCGCGTAGCCAGGTTCTGCAGGAAGGAGCGGTCGTGGGTAATGAACAGTACGGCGCCGCCAAAGTCTTTCAGCGCCTCTTCCAGCCAGGCGATGGCGCCGATGTCTAGGTGGTTGGTCGGCTCATCGAGCAGCAGCAGATCCGGCTCGGACACCAGTGCCTGCGCCAGCAGTACGCGACGACGCCAGCCCCCGGAGAGCTCGGCCAGGGTCTTGTCGGCCGGCAACTGCAGGCGGCTCAGGGTGCTGTCGACCAGTTGCTGCAGGCGCCAGCCGTCTTTGGCTTCCAGCTCCTGCTGCACGTGCATCAGTTGCTCGAGGTCGTCGTCGCCGTGAATGTTCTGCGCCAGATGGTGATAACGCGCCAACAATTCGCCAACGCCGGCAAGGCCTTCGGCGACCACATCGAACACCGTGCGATCGTCGGCGCGCGGCAGCTCCTGCGGCAGCTCGCCGATCTTCAGCCCTGGTGCACGCCAGATTTCGCCGTCGTCGGGCATCTGGTCGCCCTTGACCAGACGCAGCATGCTCGATTTGCCGGTGCCGTTGCGGCCGATGATGCACACACGCTCGCCCCGCGCGATCTGCCAGGACACTCCATCGAGCAGGGGCATGGCGCCATAGGCGAGGGATACGTCGGCAAACTTGAGCAGGGTCATGGGCATCTCCAGAAACAGGGGGCGCATTCTACCCGAGTTGCCGGCCGGCTGTTGCCGTTTCCACAGACGCAACAGGTGTCGCCCCTGCTCATCATCTGGCGCAGGCAAAGCGCATCTTTGCTACATGTGTCCATCTGGCCCGACGGCATTCACCGCACCCCGATGAAGCGCTAAGCTAGAGCCATGCAACGACACGGACCGTGTTGCCCCATACCTCTGCTTCTCCTGGAAATGCCATGCGCAGTCGCTTTTTCTCTGTAGTTTCCTGCCTGATTCTCACCGCCACCGGCATCGCCGGTGTCGAAGCTGCCAGCCTCACCCAGCAGCGCCAGTACTATGATGAGGCCAAGCGAGCCTTGGCCAAGGGCGACAGTGGCCCTTATCGCCAGTACGCCAGCGCGCTACGCGATTACCCACTGACGCCTTATCTGGCCTATGACGAGCTGACCAACCGACTCAAGTCGGCCAGCAATGCCGAGATCGAGAAATTTCTCGCCGAGCACGGTGACCTGCCCCAGGCCAGCTGGATGAAACTGCGCTGGTTGCGCTGGCTGGCCGAGCGTGGCGACTGGAAGCCCTTCCTCGATCACTACGATGCCAAGCTCAACTTCACCGAGCTGGACTGCCTCTACGGCCAATACCAGCTCAGCCACGGCCTGACCGCCGAAGGCAACGCCACTGCCGAGAAGCTCTGGCTGGTCGGCAAATCCCAACCCAACGCCTGTGACCCACTGTTCGAGCACTGGGCCGCCAATGGCCAGCTCACCGAGCAGCGTCGCTGGCAGCGCACCAAGCTGGCGGTGGAAAGCGGTAACTACGGCCTGGCCAACTTCCTGATCAAAGGCATGCCAACGCTCGGTGAGCGCGGCAAGCTGATGGTCGAAGTGGCGCAGAAACCGCAACTATTGAAAAACACTGCGCGCTTTGCCCCCGCCGATGACGCCATGAGCGACGTGGTCGGCCTCGGCCTGCGTCGCCTGGCTCGGCAGAGCCCGGAAGATGCCCTGGCCCTGCTCGACGGCTACGCCCAACGCATGAAGTTCTCCGCCGACGAGCAGGTCGCCATCGCCCGGCAGATCGGCCTGCGCCTGGCACAACGCTTCGACCTGCGCGGTCTGCAGGTGATGGCCAAGTACGACCCGCAACTGCGTGACAACACCGTCAGCGAGTGGCGCGCACGTCTGCTGCTGCGTCACGGCCGCTGGGAAGAGGCCTACCAGCTGACCCAGAACATGCCGTCCGACCTGGCCAGCAGCAACCGCTGGCGCTACTGGAATGCGCGCAGCCTGCAATTGGCGCAACCCAACAGCCAGCAACCGGCGGTGCTGTTCCAGGCATTGGCGAAGGAACGCGACTTCTATGGTTTCATGGCAGCAGATCAGGTCAAGGCGCCTTACGCCCTGAATAACCAGCCGCTGGCGCTCGATCCCAAGGTGGTGCAGAAGGTACGCAATACCGCCGGTATCAAGCGCGCCATGGAGTTCCATGCTCGTGGCCAGATCGTCGACGGGCGCCGCGAGTGGTATCACGTCAGCCGCCTGTTCAGCCGTGATGAACTGGTGGCCCAGGCGCGCCTGGCCTACGAAATGGAATGGTACTTCCCGGCCATCCGCACCATCAGCCAGGCCCAGTACTGGGACGACCTGGAAGTGCGCTTCCCCATGGCGCATCGCAACGAGTTGGTACGCGAAGCCAAGCGCCGTGACCTGCATTCGAGCTGGGTGTTTGCCATTACCCGCCAGGAAAGCGCGTTCATGGCCGACGCCCGCTCCCACGCCGGCGCCATGGGCCTGATGCAGCTGATGCCGGCAACCGCCAAGGAAACCGCGCGCAAGTTCGGCATTCCCCTGGCTTCACCGCAGCAGGTACTCAACCCGGATACCAATATCCAGCTGGGCGCTGCGTACCTGAGCCAGGTTTATGGCCAGTTCAACGGCAACCGCGTACTTGCGTCGGCCGCCTATAACGCCGGTCCCGGCCGCGTGCGCCAGTGGCTGCGTGGCGCCAATCACCTCAGTTATGACGTCTGGGTGGAGAACATTCCGTTCGATGAGACCCGCCAGTACGTGCAGAACGTGCTGTCCTACTCGGTGATCTACGGCCAGAAACTCAACGCGCCGCACCCGCTGGTGGCGTGGAACGAGCGTTTCTTCGACGATCAGTAAAAGAAAAGCCCCGATCAGACAGCATCTGATCGGGGCTTGCTATGACACCTGCCCTGCTATTCCAGCACTTCTACCGTCATGCCCAACTGCAGTTCGCCGACACCGCGCGGCAACAGGTTCTGCCCGAAGAACACGTCACCTTCACGTTCACGATAGGTCTTGAGCGTGGCCAGCGGCTCACGCTGGGCGTTGCGCTCGCCGGTCTGCGGGTCGATGGTGGTGAGGATGCAGCGCGAGCAGCCCTTGGCCACCTCGAACTCCACCTCGCCAATGCGGATGCGCTTCCAGCTGTCTTCGGCATAAGGCTCACTACCGGTGACGACCAGATTTGGGCGAAAACGCAGCATGGACAGTGGCTGCCCGACTCGCTGGGAAAGATCGTCCAGCGATGCCTGGCCAATCAACAACAGTGGAAAGCCATCGGCGAAGGCCACGCGATCCCCCGGCTGCGCATAGGCAGTGTCGACTTGGCGGGTGCGGCCTTCCGGCACCTGCACCAAGCGGCAAGGCTTGCCCAGCAAGTCGCTGAGCCAGGCGGCCGCTGAATCGCCGGCATCCGGCACGCGCAGGCTGTCACGCCAGACGACGACGCCACGCAGATCCTGCTCGGGGTCAGGCAGCGCCACGGACAGATCCTCACGACCCGGCGCACTCAAGGTCAGGCCCCCGCGCGCATCGTACAGGGCGCTCAACTGGCTCATCTGCGGCAGCAGGCGTTGGGTGATGAAGCGGCCGTTGTCGGCGTCGACCAGCATCCAGCGCCGATCGCCATGCAGCCCTAGTCCGTTGACCGCACTGCGCTGCAAGGCCTCGCCGCGGCCGGACTTGAGCGGGTAACGGTACAGCCCCGAAAGACTCAGCATGGGTCAGCTTCCTGTCGGCAAAACGCCGTTATACGAGCTGACGGCGATGCTCACAAGCACCGAGACCCAGAAAACGCTGCTCGTTCGACGGCAACGCCCGGCAGATTTCACCCGCCCTCCAGCGACTTCAGCGAGGTTCGTCCAACTCGAGACGTTGACGAATCACATCGACCAGCTTGTCCGGCTGGAACTTGGAGAGGAAATTGTCGCAGCCGACCTTCTTCACCATCGCCTCGTTGAAGCTACCCGACAGCGACGTGTGCAGCACCACGTAGAGATCCTTGAGGCGCGGGTCATTGCGAATTTCGCTGGTAAGGCGATAGCCGTCCATTTCCGGCATCTCGGCATCGGTGAAGATCATCAGCAGCTTGTCGGTCATCACCTCACCGGTGTCAGCCCACTTCTTCAGCAGGTTGAGGGCCTTGAGACCGTCACTGGCCATGTGCAGGCGAAGACCCAACTGCGTCAGGGTATCGCGCAGCTGACTGAGCGCGACGCTGGAATCATCCACCAGCAGCACTTCGCGTCCGCGCGCCTTCTCCAGCAGCGGGTCGGCGAGCTTTTCCGCGGAAACCTTGGTGCTCATCGGCACGATCTCGGCGAGCACCTTCTCCACGTCGATGACCTCGACGATCTGGTCCTCGACCTTGGTGATAGCGGTCAGGTAGTGCTGACGTCCGGCGCCACCCGGGGGCGGCAGGATCGACTCCCAGTTGAGGTTGAGGATGCGGTCGACGCTGCCAACCAGGAAGGCCTGAACCGAGCGGTTGTACTCGGTGACGATGATGGTGCTGCGCTCATCCGGCACCAGCGGACGCATGCCGATCGCCTGGGACAGATCGATCACCGGCAGGGTCTGACCGCGCAGGTTGACCACGCCGCAGACGAAGCGATGGCGCTGCGGCATCAGCGTCAGCTTGGGCATCTGCAGGACTTCCTGCACCTTGAACACGTTGATGGCGAACAACTGCCGGCCAGCCAAGCGAAACATGAGAATTTCCAGACGGTTCTCGCCGACCAGTTGCGTACGTTGATCTACTGAATCGAGGATGCCGGCCATCATGTGCTCCGAGGTATATAGGGTGATTCTAGTCTGCCGTTTCGGGTTATCGGCGGACTGCCGGCAGACTGAAGCATTGCTGGCGCGCAGCCATCATGCCTCAGCCCTGTGTACCTGACCAGCGAGCAGCGACGAATGCTTGGGCAGATGCAGACGCAGGGCGCCGGGTTCGGCACGAAAACGCAGACCTGTACTTTCCATCGGCTCGCCGTCGAGATTCAGGTCCAAGCCCTCCAGCGCTTCCACCTCCAGCCAGGGCAGCCGCGCGCTGACCGCAACGCTCTGCAGGCCAAGAATGCCCCCGGACAACAATGTGCCCAAGGTGCCGACGACATCCTGCGCCGCCGGCACGATGCAGACATCGAGCAGACCATCGTTGATGCTCGCCTCCGGACAAAGCAGATGCCCGCCACCGGCCTGTCGCCCGTTACCGATGCCCAGAGCCAGAAACTCGCCCTGCCATTCGAAATCCGGCCCATGAAAACGACCGGCTGCCGCGCGCACTTCGGAAAAACGACTGAGCCCGGTGAGTAGATAGGCGGCGCCACCCAGGACTTTCTTGAGCTCTTCAGGAGTATTGGCCGTGACATTGGAGCCGAAACCACCGGTGGCCATGTTCAGAAACGCCCGCTCGCCCGCCATGCCCACGTCTACCGCCACCGGCTCGCACTCGAGCAGGGCCAACGCGGCAGCAGGTGTCAACGGAATACCGGCTGCGTGGGCAAAATCATTGGCCGTGCCCAGCGGCAGCAGAGCCAGGCTGGCATCGCTTTGCGCCTTGACCAGCGCCTCGACCACATCGCGCAGGGTGCCATCGCCACCGCCAGCGATCAGCGTTGAATAACCGGCGGCCAATCCTTCCCCGACCAGCCGCTCGGCGTCGCCACCTTCCCACGTCAGGCGCACGGCCAGATCCCAGCCGCGCTCACGCAGGCCGTTCACCGCTGCCCTCACTTCTTCGTTCAGCGCCTGCTTGCCATGCAGGATCAACCAGGCCTTGCGTTCGCGCATTGCGCGTCCTCCTTGAAAGGATCAGCGAAAGCCTAGTGCCTGGCCCTCGCGAAAATTAATCAAATTAATCGATATCAATGCTGTAAAAATTGCGCTTTTAAATCGATCAATCCAAATGGATCATTCACCCATCAACGCTGCACGGGACTGAACTCGTGCATGACTGGAGGATTGACCATGATCGATGTACGTCCGTTCGAACAACTCGGTGGTGCTCACCATGGCTGGCTCAACGCCCGTCACCACTTTTCCTTCGCCGAATACTACGACGCCGAGCGGATGAACTGGGGCCGTCTGCGCGTCTGGAACGACGACGAGATCGCACCGCACTCGGGCTTCCCGCCGCACCCGCACCGCGACATGGAGATCATCACTTACGTTCGCGAAGGTGCCATCAGCCATGAGGACAACCTGGGCAACAAAGGCCGTACCGAAGCCGGCGATGTGCAGGTAATGAGCGCCGGCACCGGCATCGCCCACAGCGAGTACAACCTGGAAGATGAAACCACCAAGATCTTCCAGATCTGGATCCAGCCGAACCAGGCCGGCCTGCCGCCCTCCTGGGGCGCCAAGCCTTTCCCCAAAGGCGACCGCTCGGGATCGTTCGTCACCCTGGCCAGCGGATACGAGGAAGATGTCGACGCCCTGCGCATCCGTACCGACGCACGCCTGGTAGCTGCCACGGTAAAGGCGGGAGAGAGCGCCGAATACGCCCTGCAACCGGGTCGCAAGGCCTATCTGGTGGGCGCGACTGGTGCTTTCAGTGTCAACGGCGTAGCCGTCAAGGCACGCGATGGCGTGGCCATCGCCGATGAAACGCTGATCCGCATCGAGGCGCAGGAAGACAGCGAGATCGTGCTGGTGGATGTCGCCTGATGCACAAACCAATCGCCCTCCACTTCGGAGGGCGATCTTTTTTCTGAAGTGACGTAGGGCGTACTCGGCTTTGGCTTCCTGCGTCGCTCTACCTCCTGCATCCATGCAGTCGTCGCGAAGCAATACGCCGCTGAGTTGGTGTAGCACCAAAGAATGGCGGACTGTTCGCTTCGCTCCTGAGTCCGCCCTACGCCGGGTAGCCAGTGATCTTGCGAATGCGCTGGTACAGCGGTTTGAGCTGACGGTACATGCGCTGATAGACCTGCCCGTAGAGCTGCTGGTAAACCCGCTGGGCCTCCGGGTTCGGCTGGAATACCTGGCCGACGCGGGTCATGGCGGCGATGGCGCTCGGGTAGTCGGCGTGCAGTCCCAGGCCCACCGCGCAGTTGATCGCCGCGCCCAGGCCGCTGGTCTCGTACAAGTGCGGACGCTCGGCCGGCAGGCCGAAGATATCGGCGGTCAGTTGCATCGCCGCATCGCTTTGCGAACCGCCACCGGACACGCGCAGGCGCTCGATGCGGGTGCCGGAGCGCTTTTCGATACGTTCTTTGCCCTGACGCAGCGCATAGGCCAAACCTTCGAGAATGGCGCGATAGATATGGGCACGGGTGTGTACATCACCAAAACCGATGATCGAACCCTTGGCCTCCAGCCCCGGCTCACGGATGCCCGGCGTCCAGTACGGCTGCAGCATCAGGCCCATGGAACCCGGCGGTACGGCGTTGACCAGCTCGTCGAACAGCGCCTCGGGCGGCACGCCCAGCGCCTCGGCGCGTTGCATCTCGCGCAGACCGAATTCGCGCTTGAACCAGCTGACCATCCAGAAACCGCGATAGATCATCACCTCGGTGTTGAAGTGATCCGGCAGCGCCGCCGGATAGGGCGGAATCAGCGGGATGGTTTCCAGATAGCGGCTGCGTATGGTGTTGATGGTCGCCGTGGTGCCGTAGGACAGGCACGCGGTGCTGGCCTCCAGCGCGCCGGAGCCGAGCACTTCGCAAGCCTTGTCGGCGCCGGCGGCGATCAGCGGCAGGCCCTCGGGAATACCGGTATAGCGGCTGGCCTCGGCGCTGATCTGGCCCAGTCGCTCGCCCGGCTTGAACAGCTCGGGCAGTTGCTCGGGGCGCACCTTCAGCGCCTGCCATTTCCAGTCGCCCGGCGCCGCCCAGCGCAGGCACTTGTAGTCGAACGGCAGGTAGGCCACGCAACTGCTGGCCGAATCGACGAAGCGACCACACAGGCGATGGGTGAGAAAACCCGAAAGCAACAGCACCTTGTGCGTGCGTGCCGCAATGTCCGGCTGATGCTGAGCCACCCAATTGACCTCGGCCTGGCCACGGAAATGATCGACCGCCTCCTCGGCACGCGCCAGCTTGAACAGCCAGCCCCAGGGCCCTTTGATCCGCCCCGCCACCTCGGCGCGGCGTTGGTCGAGCCAGAGAATCGCCGGACGCAGCGGCGTACCCTGCTCATCGACATGGATGATGCTGCCACGCTGCGTGGTCAAGGCCACGCCCTTGATCAGACTGCGGTCGATATCCACCTGCTGCCACAGCAGCCGGCAGGCCTCGCCGAGGCTGGCCCAGTAGTATTCCGGGTCCTGCTCGGCCCAGCCCGGCTGGCTGGAAAAATAGGGATCCAGCTCCACCTTGCCCTTGGCCAGCAGGTTGCCCTGGGTATCGAACAGCAGCGCGCGCACGCTCTGGGTGCCGTTGTCGATGCTCAGCAGGTAGCTTGGTTCGCTCAAGGTCTGACCTCTACTTGGAATGCACGGTATTGCTGTAGGAGCGAGCTCTGCTCGCGAACGCGGTTGGCGCAGAAGCTTCGCGAGCAGAGCTCGCTCCTACGGACAGCAGGCAGCCCCATCATGCAGTCTCCGGCAGGCTGTAACAGCGCCGCCACAGCGCCAGGTAATCCGTCTCTTCCTGCTGCCAGCGCGCATCGCTCCAGCCAAGGCGTGGTTGGCACAGCGTGCGGATGCGCGGCAGCTCGGCGCGGCCGCCGCCTGCCAAGAGCAGGCCCAGGCGGGTGCGGCGCAGCAGCAGGTCGTCCAGATGCAGCACCAGCTCGCCCTCGGCGGCCCAGGCCAGTTCGGCCCACAGGGTGTTCGTACCCGCGACGCAATCGCCGCCCACCTCGTCGATCAGGCGCAGTACCTCGCCCAGCTGGCGGCCATGCCGGCCGGCCAGACGGCGTTGCTGCGCCGGGTTCAATGCCGGCATCGGCGTCGGCGTACTCGAAGCGAAGACCGCGCCGCCCTGATCGTCCACCGCTTTGCCGACGAAGCCCGCGCAGGCGCGCAGTACCTCCAGCGCCAGCAGGCGAAAGGTGGTCAGCTTGCCGCCGGCCAGGGTCACGCTGCCCGGTTCGATCCATAACGCGTGTTCGCGCTTCTCGTCGGAGGGTTTCAGAGCGCTGCCACCATCGCTCACCACCGGGCGCACGCCGGCCCAGGTTGACAGCACGTCGGCGCGCGTGACCTCGGCGGTCGGGAACTGCTGGGCACAGGCGGCCAGCAAGTAGTCGACCTCCTCGGCGCTGATGGCGGCTTCATGATCGAGATCGTCATCATGATCGAGATCGGTGGTGCCGATCACCGTCGCGCCTTCCCAAGGGAAGACGAATACCGGGCGCCCATCGCTCTCGTGCATAAAGCTGAAGGCGTGCGCCACCGGCAGGCGCCAGCTCGGCAGCAGCAGGTGGCTGCCGCGCAGCGGACGAATGCGACCATTGCCTGGCTGGCGCAGGCGATCGGCCCAGGCGCCGGTGGCCTGCGCCACGGCGCGACTACGCAGGCGGTAGCGGTTGCCCGTCTCGATATCCTCGGCCAGTACGCCAACCACCCGCCCCGCTTCACGCAGCAGTTCGACCACACGCATGCCATTGAGCGCCTCGCCACCTTCGGCACGCGCCTCCCCCAGCACTCGCTGGACCAGGCGCGCGTCGTCGGTCACCGCATCGAAGAAGCGCGTGCCACCGAGCAGGCCATCCTCGCGAATACCAGGCGCCAGGTAGCGCAGTTGCTGCAGCGGGTAGAACAGATGGTTGCGCTTGCCGGCCAGGGCGTCGTACAGGCTCAGCAGACCGCCGAATACCTTGGGCCCAGGGAAGCCGCCGCGGTAGTGCGGCATGACGAAACTCAGCGGCTCCACCAGCCCTGGAGCCTCGCCAAGCAGGCGCTGGCGTTCGCGCACCGAGTCGCGTGTCAGCCCCAACTGCCCCTTGGCCACATAACGCAGCCCGCCATGGACCATCTTCGACGAGCGGCTGGAAGTGCCCCAGGCGAAGTCGCGCTGTTCCAACAGCAGGCAGCGCCAGCCACGCCGCGCCGCCTCACGGAGGATGCCAGCGCCGCAGATACCGCCGCCGATCACCAGCAGATCCCAGTCGCGCGCGGCCAGCTCAGGCAGCGCGCGCTCGCGCCAGGCGGCGTTCCACTGTTCCATCATCAGTCCTGCAACAGCACGCCAGGCGCCAGGCGCTGGTCGGGGTCGAAATGCGTGGCCAGGCTGCGCAGCGTGGCCATGCCCAGCTCGCCCTTCTCTGCGGCCAAATAGGGTGCGTGGTCGCGACCGACGCCGTGCTGGTGGCTGATGGTGCCGCGATTCTCGGCGATGGTGCGGCTGGCCGCTGCTTTCAAGCGCTGCCAGCGCGCCATGGCCTCGGCGTAGTCGGCGCCGGGGCGGAATACGTAGGTGGTGTAGATGCTCGAACCTTCGCCGTAGACGTGCGACAGGTGGGTGAACACGTGTACCCGCTCGCCGTCGCCGGTCAGCTCGTCACGCAGACTGGCCTCGACCTTGTTCAGCAGGTTATCGACGTTGGACCAGTCGGTGGCGGTTTCCAGGGTGTCCACCAGGTAGCCGCGCTCCCACAGGCCATGACGCAGATAAGGGAAGCGAAAGCGGTTCTGCTCCCACTTCTTGCCCAGCAGGGTGCCGGTGAACACGCCGCCAAAGCCTTTCAGCAGACGCCGCGCCTGTTTCAGCGAGGCGGCGTTCTGCACCCGGCTGCCGGTGACGCCAAAGGTCAGCATGCATTTCTCGTCACGGGCGCCGCGCAGCGCCAGGTACTTCTCCAGCAGGGCGATCTGCTGCGGGTGGCCGGCCAGGGCCAGTTGGGTACGGGTTTCGATGGCGTTGGACAGGCGCAGCATGGACAGCGGCACGCGCGCCTGCGCCAGGCTGCGAATGGCGCTCAGCGCCTGCTGCCAGTTAGGCAGGAACACCGCGTAAAAACGCTCCTGCTCGGCCAGGCGACTGATGCGCACGCGCACTTCGGAGATCACCCCGAAGCGCCCTTCCGACCCCATCACCAGCTCGCGCAGGTCTGGCCCGGCGGCCGACGCCGGAAAGGTTGGAATCTCCAGGGTACCGGCGAAGGTTTCCAGCTTGCCGCCAGCGAACAGTTGCTCGATACGCCCGTAGCGCAGCGACTGCTGGCCGCTGGAGCGACTGGCGACCCAGCCGCCGAGGGTCGACAGCTCCCAGGACTGCGGGAAATGCCCCAGCGTATAGCCACGGGCGCGCAGTTGGCTCTCCACTTGCGGGCCGTTGGCGCCGGGGCCGAAGGTGGCGATCAGGCTGTCTTCGTCGATATCCAGCAGGCGCGTCATGCGCTCCAGCGACAGGGTCAGCACGGGGCGCTGGCCGGCCTGCGGGTTGATGTGGCCGGCCACTGAAGTACCGCCGCCGTAGGGAATCAGGGTGACGTCATGTTGTTGCGCCCAGGCCAGCAGATCACGGATCTGCTCGGCACTTTCCGGGCAGGCGACGCCATCGGGAAACAGGCCGAACTCACCGGAGCGCATCGCCAGCCAGTCCGGCAGGCTCTGGCCACGGGCGTGGCGCACGCGCACCTCGGCATCAACGCTGATCAGCGGATGCGGCGCCAGGCGCGACGCCGGCACGCGCGCCAGCACCTCCTGCAGGCTGGCATCGGCCAGACGCTGGCCTGGCCCGACCAGCTCGGCGAGAAAGGCCTCGCCATGGGCCGGCAGTTCCACTTCGGTCGCTTCGTCACCCCATCCGTTCCAGCGTCGCATCGCATCCCCCATTCCGATCAGCACTTATGGCTGCCTATACTAGCCAGCCGCCGATTTCCGTCACTGTCGAATCGGGACAGGCGCTATCGCCAATCAAGACAGGCATCGCAGAACAAGAAGAATCCATGGAAAACCTCGGCTATACCTCGGTTCCCGCCCTGCTCAAGTACCTGCGTCAGGCCGAACAGCTCGGCCTGGACATCGACCGCGCCCTGGCCGCCGCCGGGATTGGCGCGCAGGACCTGGCCGACAATGGCAAGCGGATGCCCAGCGAGGTGCATGAGCGCCTGCTGGCGCACCTGCTGGAGGTGTCCGGCGACCCATTGTTCGGCCTGCACGCCGCGCGTTTCGTCCAGCCCGGCTCGTGGAGCGTGCTCGGCTACATCGCCATGAACTGCGCCACGCTGGGCGAGGCCATGGGGCGCATCGTGCCCTACGAGAAACTGGTGGGGGACATGGGTACCAGCCGCATCGAAGCCGCCGAGGATCACGTGCGGCTGATCTGGAGCTGCCGTCATCAGTCGCCGGACGTGCGCCGGCACATGGTGGAGAACGTGCTCGCCTCCTGGCTGCTGTACGCGCGCTGGATCGCCGATTCCGAGCATTCGCCACGCGAGGTCTGGTTCGAACACGCGCAACCGGCCACCACCGACCTGGCCGAATACCAGCAGCTGTTCGGCTGCCCGGTGCGATTCGAACAACCCTGCAACGCCCTGCTGGTGCCGCTGGACTATCTCGGCGTGCCGCTGCGCCAGGCCGACGCCAACCTGCTGCGCACGCTGGAAGAACATGCCCTGACCATGATGGCCGGGCTGGATGACGACGAGCCGCTGCCGCGCCGGGTGAAGAACGCCCTGCGCCTGCTGCTCAAGGACGGCCTGCCGCGCAAGGAACGGGTGGCGGAGAAGTTCGACATGACAGTGCGCACCCTGCAGCGCCACCTGCAGCAGGCCGGCACCAGCTATCAGCAGATACTCGACGAGCTGCGTCAGGAACTGGCCGAGCATTACCTGCTGCGCAGCGACCTGGCGATCCAGGACATCGCCTGCTACCTGGGCTTCACCGAGTCACGCTCGTTCCACCGCAGCTTCAAGAGTTGGACCGGGCAGACGCCGGGCGAGTTTCGCGAAAGCCGGCGCCGGGACAATCCGCTGGGCTAACGGGACATTCGGAAACGCCGCGCCAGCCAGTAGTCGAGACTCAACCAGCGCCCTGCCCCGCTGAAGAACAATGCCACCAGCATCACCAGGTAGGTGGCGGCGAACTCGATGCCATTGTTCAGCACCACGAACTTGCCGCTGGCGGTCAGCCAGTCGTAATTGCCGTGCTCACGCAGGATGCTGCGCGCCCGCTCGAGCTTCTCCGCCGCCGCCAGCACGCGCTCGTTGGCGAACGGCGCGGATGGGTCGGCAATCGCTTGCCAGCCATAGGGCCAGTGCACGGCGAAGATGGCCACCAGCATGGTGACGATCAGCGGGATGCTGATCCAGCGCACGGCAAATCCGAACAGCAGCAGGATGGCGCCACCGGCCTCGGTCAGCGCTGCCGCCCAGGCCAGCAGCTCGGGAAACGGCAGGCCGAGCCCCCAATCCGGATTGCCGAACCAGGCGGCAGTGGCATCGATGTCCTTGAGCTTCTGCGTGCCGGCCATCCAGAACACCGGCACCAGATACAGGCGCAGCAGCAACGGGCCGAGAAAATCCAGGCGCCGGGTAGCCTCCAGCGCGTCCTGGAGGCGATTGAGCAAAGCGATCATGGCGGTCAGTCCTCGGAATGGGGAAACCAGATATCGCGCGCCTGCCAGTCATCCAGCAGCGCGCGGGCGTTATTGAAATAGGCGCGATCAGCGGCCAGGCCGTGCTCGATGGCCAGCGCCTGTTGCGCCTGCACGGGCGGCTCGCCGGCCTGTAAGCGCAGCGCCAGTTGATAGGCGAACGGCGCCAGTTGCATGAAGCGCACCTGATCCTGGCGATCGCGCCAGACCAGCAGGCAGGTCGGCTCGGCAGGCGGCTGCGTGGGGTGGTGATCGACACCGATCCTCTGCACCGGCCAGCGATAGGCCAACGGCCAGGCCAGTGGCGACCAGCCGTGCTCGGGCAACTGCGCATCGCTGACATCCAGCGCCAGCTCGACCCACTCGTAATGCGCCAGCTCCAGCATGAACGCAGGGTCGTCAGGCTCGGCGCGATAGCCCTGCTGCAGCCAGGCGATGAACTCCTGACTGATCTCGAGGAAGTACGGCGTGCTCGCCCGATGCTCGGCGAGGAACGCGCGCAGCAACCGCTGCCAGCGCTCGGCCCCGAGAACCCCGCGCAGCACCGGAAAGGCGCCGCCCACCAGGCTGGCGACGTTGTTGAAGAACAGCTCCTCGTAGACCGCCATGCGCTCGGCCGTGATGCCCGGCAGCAAGGCCTGCGCCTCAGGCTGGCGAATACGTGCAGCGAAGTCGCGCTGCTGCTGAACGCCGCTCATGTACCGTACCTGCTCAGCGGTTGCACGGCCTGTTGCAGGCTGCGGATATGCGCCAGTTCGGCATACAGCTCGGCCAGCGGCGGGAAGTTGAAGTCACGCTCCAGCAGCGTCGGGCGCACGCCATGCTGCGCGTAAGCGCTGCTCAGCAGTGCCCACACCGGGTCGATCACCGGCGCACCGTGGGTGTCGATCTTCAGGTCTGCCGCCTGATCGTAATGACCGGCGACGTGCAGATAGGCGATGCGCTCACTGGGCATCGCGGCGATATAGGCTTCGGCATCGAAGCCGAAGTTCAGGCTGTTGACGTAGACGTTGTTGACGTCGAGCAGCAGCTGGCAGTCGGCACGTTCCAGCACGGCGCGAACGAAATCCGCCTCGTCCAGCTCGCCAGGCAGGCGCGCGTAGGCCGAGACGTTCTCGATGATCAGCGGCCTTTCCAGCACGTCCTGCACGATGCGCACGCGCTCGGCGATACGCGCCACCGACTCTTCGGAAAACGGCAACGGCATCAGGTCATACAGCTGACCGTCGTCGGCACAGGCCGACAGATGTTCGCTGTAGGCCAGCACGCCGTGCTCGTCGAGAAAGCCCTTGATGGCGTGCAGCAACTCCAGGTTCAGCGGCGCGAAGCCGCCGAGGTTGAGGGACAGACCATGGCACAGCAATGGCCGGCGTTCGCTCAGGGCGCGCAACTGCTTGCCCAACCGGCCACCGACACCGATCCAGTTCTCCGGCGCCACTTCGAGAAAGTCGGCGCCGCTGGCCTCATCGCCGATCAGCTCAGCGAGCAGCCCGCGACGCAGGCCGAGGCCAGCGCCGGTGAGGTTTGCGAGGTGCATGATCCGTCCTCCCTGTGCCCTTACTCGCTCTTCTCGCCGCCGCACTTGCCTTCGCCACATTTACCCTCGGCATCGGCCTTCTTCTCGGCACCACACTTGCCCTCGCCGCACTTGCCTTCCTTGTCGGCTTTCATCTCGCCACCGCATTTACCTTCGCCACAGGAACCTTCCTGCGCCTTCTCGGCAGCAGCCAGGCTGTAGCCGCTGGCCAGTTCCTGCGCAGCGAAGGGGTTGCTGGCGGCATGGGCAGTGAACGCCATGGAAGTCAGCAGCGCGGCGCCCAGGGTGGCAGTCAGGGTATTGAGTTGTTTCATGGCATCTCTCCATCGGTTTCGAATGCGGGGCCGGATTGGCGCCCTCGCAGCAATTGACGAGGCAGGGATGCGGGCGTTACAGCGGGCGAAAAAAGTTTTCCGTAGCCCGGATGAAATCCGGGGGGCTTTGCCCGCCGCCAGTCGCGGTTACGACTGCATGGATGCAGGAGGTAGAGCGAAGCAGGATGCCAGAGCCGAAAGTCTCTCCCACTGGCACGGGAGCCACCGCACCGTGGGAGGCGCTTCAGCAGCGAGGCTTTCGTATAGTCAGTAGCCCTCAGTAATGCGCCGTGCCGCAGGCTTCCATCACCCACTCGACCGGCTCGGCCTGCTCCTGTATATATCGCCTGAACGCCTCTCGATTCAGCCGCTTGCGCTGCACCACCTGCCCGTAACGGACACTCTTGGCAACTTGGTAAACGGACTTGGCCAGATCAACTGCGATACGTTTCATAACGGCTCTCCCAATTTCAGCTACTACGCCATGGCGCGGGTGGGGGGAGCATTACAGCATTAAAGCCGACGCCAATACGTGGCGCGGCTTAACTCAAGAGTTAGCACCAAAAGGGGCATTCGACCATTGCGGCAAGAGTTAGTAGAAAAAGGATATGTGTCATTCTCAAGCGACCCCAATCAGTCGATGTTTGAAGTCGCACAGCACATAGGAAATATATTTAAAGTTCCAACGATGCCGTTGATCCAAACGCTGACTCCGAGGCTAAAAGAGAACGAACCAGACAACACTTATAGCGGCAACTTTGGAGTAAGTGATTTTCCTTTTCATACTGATTTGGCTCATTGGTACATTCCACCAAGATATTTACTCCTAAGAAGTTTGGTACCAGCGAAAGATGTTGAAACCAAACTCATTGACAGCAAAGACATCTGCGATGGAATTGATGCTTGCGTTCTGAGCCGGGCTCATTTTAAGCCTAGAAAAAAATTAGATCGAACAGCAAATCTACTAAAAATCAAGCAAGGTGAAATATTTCGTTGGGATTACATATTTATTGAGCCTGCCAACAGCACTGCAAAAGAGTTGAGAAAAAGAATTGAAGCAAGTTTAATCGATATAAAACACACAAGTCTATACCTTGCTGACAAAGGCGATTGCCTGCTCATAGACAACTGGCGAATGCTTCATGGTAGAAGCGTAGTCAGCACTAAGTCTATGGATAGAAAAATAGAAAGGGTTTATTTCGAAGAGGTGAAAATTTGAACACCACAAGAACAGCGCACGAATGGTCTAAAGACGCATTGTTTTCAAAAGCTCAGCGATATATTGAGGCAATGATGGAAAAAGAGCATTCAGATTGGGAGTTTGGTTTTTGGTCAGCCTTAACGCTAGAGATCCTGGTTCGCGCTGCTATTTCTAACATATCACCTGCATTAGTTGCTGATGGAAGGGACTGGAATAATATTTTATATGCAACTGGTACCAATCCAAACCAACAAAAATTCACCCCCAAATCAGCAGATATTTCTGATTTGTTGAAAAGAGCGGAAACTCTATTTCCAGACTTCACTAGAGAGATGTTGAATTTTAGCATCGCCCACATAAATAAAAGAAACAGTGAGCTACATTCTGGTGCACTACCCTTCGACGGCGTTGGATCTTCCTCTTGGCTTCCCATGTTTTATTCTGTATGCAAGGTCCTGGTAGCTTCAATAGGAGAAACACTGGAGTCCTTGCTGGGCAAGGATGTGGCTGAGGAAGCTGAGGATCATATTTCAGCCTTACAGGATGAAAGCGCAAAATCGGTTAATGGGACAATTAATGCGCATAAAACGATTTGGAACGAAAAATCAGGCGAAGATAGAGCGAAACTTTCAAAACAGGCTGAATTGCTGTCAACAAGACATCATGGACATAGAGTGCAATGCCCGGCGTGTAATAGCGTAGCTTTGATACAAGGACGTTCAGTTGGCGCGCCCAAAACCACGGTTGATGAAGATGGTATTACTGAGAAGCAAACAATGCTCCCTGCGAGCTTTGTTTGTGGTGCTTGCGGTTTGAAAATATCAGGTTATTCAAAGCTTGTAGCATGCGGCCTAGGAAATACTTATGTATCCACCAACCATTATGACGCAGTCGAGTATTTTGAAATTGATTTGGAAGAAGAAATGCGCAACATGATGTATGAAGATAATAATGAACCATACTAAATCAAGAGAAAAAGGAGACAGATTTATTTACAGCACAGCACTACCAGCCTAAAAATAAATCTACCCCCTTTTCCCAAACACCTAACTAGCGGCTCAAACCGTTCGCTCCGCTCACTGGGACAGGCTAAAGCCCACCCCTTAACCAAACGCTAGATTTACTGGAGTAGATTTTGACTAAAGATGAATTTGATGAACTATATCTATTCCTTCGCCAAGAGGTTTCTGCCGCAGGGCTAAGTCAAGTAGATCAAATTATTGACATGGAATTCACCCGCAATTTAGACGGCAAAGAGTCAGTTGAAAGATATATCGAATGCTTATTGAGGATGCTGAAAGAGCGAAATACTAAAATTGGCGACTCTATACTCGACCTCCTCAACTACTCCATTAACACTAAGTCGAGAAAACCAATCAAAGACATTGAAGTGTTATTTTCCCAAGAAGAATCCAAGCGTTACAAAAAACAATCTGAAAACATCCGCAAAGGCAAAGACTACTCAGCCTTAATATCCAGAATAGAGAGCTTTAATTACAAACTCTCTCAAACTCCAGAGAACACACCAAGAGGGCCAAGCAATGGACCTAGCTTCCCTTAAAAGCGAGATAGTTAAAATGCTTCAAGAAAATGTTGGAGCATCTGAAGAATCGGATTATCAAGTCATAAAAGACGATGAAAAAGCTGGAAAGCTTTACGAAGCATATGTATTAGCCTCAGTTTGTAGCTCTTTGAAGAATAATGAAGGTTTACGACTAGAGTTAAGCGCCGGCGAGAAAATCTACCTAAAGCGTGGTACAGGGCCAATAAATAGGGCTTACCCCTGCATAGAGGCGTATCGCGGTGATGAATTGGTGGCTGAAATTTGGACTGACGTGTGCTTTATATCTCAGAGCTACTTAATGACCTCGAATCTTTTTCGATCAACAACACCTCAGTATGGTGACTATCATGAGCTGGATATCCTCATGGTCGAACCGAACTTAGACTCTTACCCACTACCAGAACAAATCTGGTTAGGTGTCGAGTGTAAAAACACCGGAATGAGGAAAGGTATATTAAAAGAAATACTAGGCATCAGAAGGGAATTGAGTTTGATCAGCAAATCAAGGAACACAAAATTCAACAAGTGGCCTCAAACCGAAGCGAGGTCTAACCCCCCTTGCTGCTTAATGCTCTATTCAACTGATGAGGCAGTTGAAAAGTATAGAAATACCGGTAATTTTTACGACATTAAGTTCATACATCAAGAAATAGAATGAAATTTAACAAGCAAAGCCAGTTGATGCTTAGCAGCGCGGCGTTGGGCGTTATGAGGGAATAATTTGATCACGGAGTAAGTAGCCCGGGTAGAGCACAGCGAAACCCGGGGGAAATTCGATGGGTTTCGCGTTGCTCTACCCATCCGACGGTGCTGCTCTTGCAAGCGAGGTTTGCCGGAAGTTGCTTAGCTGCGGGGCGCTAGCAAGTAGCCCGAACAACCACCGCAAACGGTGGATGAAAAAGCGTCGGCTACGCGCCCCGATCCACCCTATGCAGTGACTTGCCTGGGAGGGCGACAACAAGCCCTCCCACAAGCACGCAGTTCACCCCTGATTACGCCGATCCTGCGCCAAACGCTCGGCCAGGGCGTCGAGTTCGGGTAGTTCATCCTCCGGCATTTGTCGGACCACCGCCTGGGTCAGTTTCATCTGGCGGATGAAGCGCCGGCAGTTGCCACACATGGCCAGGTGCGCGCGTACGGCCAGGCGCTGGCGTAGCGTCAGTTGGCCGTCGAGATAATCGCTGGAGTGAGCGACCAATTCCTTGCAGGTCAGCATTGGCCTGTCTCCTCGAAATGTTCCAGGGTTGCAAAGACTTTCAGGCGTGCCCGGTGCAGCAGCACACGGGCATTGGAGAGCGAGATGTCGAGAAGATTACAGATCGCCTCCAGCTCCAGGCCCTGACGCTCGCGCAGCACCAGCACGCTGGCCTGCAACTCGGACAGGCTGGCCAGGGTGTGCTCCAGGCACTCGCGCAATTCGTCCTCGGTGAGCAGGGCTTCGGGGCTGTCCTGATGCCAGGCATGTGGCGCCAGCAGCCAGTGACCATCATCGGCGAAGCGCTCGTCACCCACCGTGCCATGGGGCGCGGCCAGGTCGTCGAGCAACACTTCACGACGGTTGTGCTTGAGACGGGTCTTGGCGGTGTTGGCAGTGATGGTCAGCAGCCAGGTCTTGAGGCTGGAACGCCCCTGAAAGCCTGCCAGGCTGCGCACCACGGCGAGCCAGGCATCCTGCACCACTTCGTCGGCATGACGGCTGCCGACGATGGCATAGGCCACCGCCCGCATCGCCCCCTGGTAACGCGCGACCAGTTCGCGGTAGGCCTTCTGCTCACCGGCGAGCAAGCGACCCAGCAGATCGGTATCGGACATGGAACTCCCTAGGTCAGGCCTGTGCACGTAGCCGAACGCTCCGCGCACGTCAGGCATGCCTACAGAGAGTTCAACGCTTGCGCAAAATTACACTGCCGATCGAATAACCGGCACCAAAGGAGCTTAGAACACCCAGGCTGCCCGCCGGCAGGTCGTCCTGGTTCTTGTGCAGGGCGATCACCGAGCCGGCCGAGCTGGTGTTGGCGTAGGTGTCGAGAATCACCGGTGCCTCGTGCGGCTCGGCGTCGCGACCGAGCAGCTTGCGCGCGATCAGCAGGTTCATGTTGAGGTTGGCCTGGTGCAGCCAGAAGCGCTTGACGTCGCTGACGTTGAGCTGGTTTTCCGCCAGGTGCGCGGCGATCAGTTCGGCGACCATCGGGCAGACGTCCTTGAACACCTTGCGGCCTTCCTGCACGAAGAGTTTGTCGCGGGCGCCAACGCCCTCTTCCGCGGCGCGGTTGAGGAAGCCGAAGTTGTTGCGGATGTTGTTGGAGAACTGGGTCAGCAGCTTGGTGCTGACCACGTCGAACTGGTGCTGGGAGGTGGCCAGGTCGGCACGTTCGATGATTACCGCCGTGGCGGCGTCGCCGAAGATGAAGTGGCTGTCGCGGTCGCGGAAGTTGAGGTGACCAGTGCAGATTTCCGGGTTGACCATGAGGATGGCGCGGGCCTGGCCGGTCTGGATCGCGGTGGTCGCAGCCTGAATGCCGAAGGTGGCCGAGGAGCAGGCCACGTTCATGTCGTAGCCCCAACCGTCGATGCCCAGCGCGGCCTGCACTTCGATGGCCACCGCCGGGTAGGCGCGCTGCAAGTTCGAGCAGGCGACGATCACCCCATCGATATCAGCGACGGTCTTGCCGGCCCGCTCCAGCGCCTGCTTGGCAGCGCCGACGGCCATTTCGCAGAGGATGCCCCAGTCTTCGTTGGAGCGCTCGGGAATGCTCGGCACCATGCGCTGCGGGTCTAGAATGCCGGCCTTGTCGATGACGAAGCGGCTCTTGATGCCCGACGCCTTCTCGATGAAGCCGCTGCTGGACTCGCTCAGCGCCTCCACCTCACCGCGGGCAATGGCCTCGGCATTATCGGCGTTGAACTGCTGCACATAAGCATTGAAGGATGCCACCAGCTCGTCGTTAGAAATGCTGTTGGCCGGGGTATAGAGGCCGGTACCACTGATGACGACGTTATGCACGCTCATTCCTCTTCTCGGCCGCTGGCGGCCTCAGGCAGTAGGCCGGCGACAATGGCGCAGGCCGAAAATCGGGAGACTTGGGCCAAGCTCTTGCGACGGTTGGCTCCGGGCCACTGAGTGTGCCACAGGGCGATGGGGTTCGTCCTTAGCCCTTGAGAGTGTCTAGGTGGACAGAACATGACCCAATATAGCCGTTTGGTCTAAAGTCTTATCTTGATCCGTGTCTCTGGAGTTTGCATGAACCTCTCCCTGCTCAGCCGCTACGCTTTTTTCGCCTTCTGCGTGCTGTTCACCCTGGCCAGCCTGCCTTTCCTTGGTCATCAATGGCTGTGGCCGCTTACCCTGCTCACCGGCGTGCTCAGCCTGATCGGTATCGGCGACCTGCTGCAGACGCGCCATGCAGTGCGGCGTAACTACCCGATCCTGGGCAACATCCGCTACCTGGTCGAAGGTATCCGCCCGGAGATTCGCCAATACCTGCTCGAAGGTGACGCAGAGCAACTGCCCTTCTCCCGCGCCCAGCGCTCGCTGGTGTATTCCCGCGCCAAGAACGAAGGTGCCGACAAACCCTTCGGCACCCTCAGTGACGTATACCAGAACGGCTTCGAGTTCATCAGCCACTCCATGCGCCCGGCGCCGCTGACCGACCCCTGCAGTTTTCGCGTGGAGATTGGCGGGCCGCAATGCAGCCAGCCGTACTCGGCTTCGCTGTTCAACATCTCGGCAATGAGCTTCGGCTCGCTCAGCGCCAATGCCATTCGCGCGCTCAACGAAGGGGCGAAACTCGGCGAGTTCTACCACGACACCGGTGAAGGCAGCATCAGCCCCTATCACTGCGAGCACGGCGGCGATCTGGTCTGGGAACTGGGCAGCGGCTACTTCGGTTGCCGTGCCTCGGACGGGCGCTTCGACCCCGAGCGTTTCGCCGCCCAGGCCGCCAGCCCGCAGGTGAAGATGATCGAGATCAAGCTCAGCCAGGGCGCCAAACCGGGCCATGGCGGCATCCTGCCCAAGCACAAGGTCACCGAGGAAATCGCCAACACCCGCGGTGTACCGATGGGTGAGGACTGCATCTCGCCCTCCCGCCATAGCGCCTTCTCCACGCCGACAGAGCTGCTGCAGTTCATCGCTCAGCTGCGCGAGCTGTCCGGCGGCAAGCCGGTCGGCTTCAAGTTCTGCCTGGGCCACCCCTGGGAATTCATGGGCATCGTCAAGGCGATGCTGGAGACCGGCATCCTGCCCGACTTCATCGTCGTCGACGGCAAGGAAGGCGGCACCGGCGCGGCGCCGCTGGAGTTCACCGATCACCTGGGCGTGCCGCTGCGCGAAGGGCTGCTGTTCGTGCACAACACCCTGGTCGGCAGCAACCTGCGCGACAAGATCAAGCTCGGTGCCAGCGGCAAGATCGTCAGCGCCTTCGACATCGCCCGCGTGCTGGCCATCGGCGCCGACTGGGCCAACTCGGCGCGCGGCTTCATGTTCGCCATCGGCTGCATCCAGAGCCAAAGCTGCCACACCAACAAGTGCCCTACCGGCGTGGCGACCCAGGACCCGCTGCGCCAGCGCGCCCTGGTGGTCGAGGACAAGGCCCAGCGCGTCTACAACTTCCACCGCAACACGCTCAAGGCACTGGCCGAGATGCTCGCCGCCGCCGGCCTCGATCACCCGGCACAGATCGATGCCAAGCACCTGGTGCAACGTATGTCCGCCACCGAGATCAAGTTGTTCGCCCAACAGCACGTGTTTCTCGCGCCGGGCGAGTTGCTCAGCGGCCAGATCGCAGGGGAGTTCTACGAGCGCATGTGGCGCATGGCGCGTGCCGACAGCTTCGAGCCGGCACCGGCCTGAGCGGCCGTCGCCCAGTCTGTCACGGCCAAGCTCGGCGCGGCATCGTTTAACGTCTTGAACCGGTAACCGCATGCGCCTTTCGCTTTGCGCCCTGCTGTTTCTACTGTGCCTCGCAGCCTCGGCCGAGGAGCAGCGCCCGCTGCGTTTCTCGGTGTCCGAGAGCTGGGCCATGCCGATGATAAAGATCGTCGATGGCCAGGCTACGGGCGGGATTCTCTACGATCTGCAAATGCGCCTGGCACAGAAGGTCGGCCGCCGTGCAGAGATGCTGGTGCTGCCGCGCCTGCGCGTTCAACGTTTGCTGGTCAGCGGCGGAATCGACGTGCGCTGCTACGTCAATCCAGACTGGCTCGTCGAATCCCATCATCAGTACATCTGGAGCCTGCCCTTCATGGTGCAGCGCGACCTGATCGTCGCGCGCAACGCCGACCCTGACTTCAAGCTGGAGCAGTTGCGGGATGAGCGCCTGGGTACGGTGCTGGGCTTCAGCTATCCAAACCTGGAGCCGCTGCTGGCCAGTGGTGCAGTACACCGCGAAGACGCCCGCACCCAGGCGCTGGCCCTGGAGAAACTCGAGGCCGGCCGCTACCGCTATGCCATCAGCAATCACCTGGCGCTGGCCTGGTTCAATCGCGACCGGCCAGCCGAGCAACGCCTGCATGCGCTCGGTGAAATCAGCGCCGACCTGATCGCCTGCATCGTCCGCGACGAGCCGGATGTTCCAACCCAGGCGCTGCTGCGTGCCTTGGTGCAGATGAGACAGGATGGCGAATTCGACGCCATTTTCTCGCGCTATCGCTGACAGCTACCGACCCGACTTCAGCCGGCTGAACGCACGGGTCAGCGCCCGGTTGAACTCGCGACTGTTGTCATTCTTGGTGTACAGCGTGGCGCGTAGCTCGGCCGGCGGATAGGTGCCGGGGTCGGCGAGAATCGCCGGATCGACGAAGGCATCTGCCGCCGGTACCGCATTGGCGTAGTAGATGCTGTTGCTGATGGCGCCGATCACCTCGGGCGTCATCAGGTGGTCCATCAACGCCAGCCCGGCTTCCGGGTGCGGCGCGTCACGCGGGATGACCATGGCATCGAACCACAGCAATGCCCCTTCACGCGGGATGCGATAGCTCAGCTGGAAGTCCTTGTTGGCCTGCTCGGCCTGCGCCGCGGCGATGGCGACGTTGCCATTCCAGGCCATGGCCAGGCAGGTGTTGCCGTTGGCCAGGTCGCTGATATTGCGATCATTGTCGAAGTAGCGAATGAACGGTCGCACCTTGGCCAGATGGGCCTCGGCCTGTTTCAGGTCATCGAGGTTCTGCCGATTGATATCCAGCCCCAGGTATCGGAACGCAGCGGCGAACACTTCGTTGGGATCATTGAGCAAACTCACTCCGCAATCGGCAAAACTCGCCACCACCTGCGGGTCCATCAGCATCGCCCAGCTATCGGTCGGGGCATCGGCCATGCGCTGGGCAATGGCCTGCGCCTGATAGCCGAAACCGGTGGTGCCCCAGACGTAGAGTCCGGCGTAGCGATTGCCCGGGTCGAACTTGGCCATGTGCTGAGTGAACTCGTCATCCAGCCCGGCAAAATGCGGCAGCTGCGTCTTGTCCAGCTCGCGCAATGCACCGCTGGCGATAGCCCTGCTCAGGTGCTGGCCGGCAGTCAGCACCAGGTCGTAACTACTGCCGCCGGTGAGCAGTTTGGTTTCCACGGTTTCCAGCGAATCGAAGTGATCGACCACCACGCGGATACCGGTCTTCTCTTCGAACGAAGCCAGGGTGTCCGGGGCCAGATACTCGCTCCAGATATACAGGTTGACCTGCTTTGGCGCCGCGCCGGCCTGCGCGTGTGCGCAGGCGGCAAGGGCCACGGCCAGCAGACTGGCGGGCAGTTTCATCCGGGCCTCCTAGGCGCGCTGAGGCGCGGCGTATTGCGGCATGGTGATGCAGGCGACGTTACCGCCACCCAGCAAGATTTCCCGCGAGTTCTCGATGCCGAGGATGCGATGCTGCGGGAACAACTCGGCCAGGGTGGCCTGGGCCACACGGTCGTTGGCGTCGCCGAACAGCGGCAGGACGATGGCCGAGTTGCCGGCGTAGTAATTGATGTACGAAGCGCAGATCTGCGTGCCGGCCTGGCGGGTATGGGTGGCATCGTCCTGATCCAGACCTTCGGCCTCTTGCGCCGTCCACTCCAGTACGCGCGGCTGCGGCAGCTTGTGCACCTCCAGCGCACGGCCACGGGCATCGCGCACGCTGCGCAGGATGTCGTAGGCCTCCTGGTAGATTTCCCATTGCGGGTCGGTGCGATCATCGGTCCACTGCATCACCACCACGCCGGGGCGGACGAAGCAGGCCAGGTCATCGATATGACCGTCGGTTTCGTCGAACTTGCAGCCGCGTGGCAGCCAGATCACCTGCTCGGCGCCGAGGTAATCAGACAGCCTGCGGGTCATCTCGTCCTTGCCCAGGTGGGCGTTGCGATTGCGGTTGAGCAGGCACTGCTCGGTGGTCAGCAGGGTGCGCTGACCGTCACTCTGGATACCGCCCATTTCGGCGATGAAAGGCGCGCGATAACGATCGAAGCCTTCGATCTCGAGAATCTTCTGCGCAATCTGATCGTCCTTGTCCCAAGGATAGTAAAGCCCACCATCGAGCCCGCCATAGGCGTTGAACTCAAAGTCCACGCCGCGCACTTCAGCCGTCTCGTCGTGGACCAGAAACGCCGGGCCGCTGTCGCGGAACCAGGTGTCGTTGCAGGTCATTTCCACCACCCGCACATGCGCCGGCAGCAGGCGCCGAGCGTTGGCGTACTGCGCCGCCGAGGCGCAGACGGTGACCGGCTCGCTGCTGGCGATGGCCGCAACGATCTCGACCCAGACCTTCTGCGCCGGCTTGCCGCCGTTGCGCCAGACGTCCGGGCGCTCCGGCCAGCCGAGCCAGCAGCGGCTCTTGGTTTCGAATTCGCCGGGCAGACGAAAGCCGTCGGCCTTGGGCAGGGAAGTCAGGGTACGGGCCATCTCGCGGCTCCTCGTCAGTGGCTGGAAGTAGCCCGACAGTACGCCCGTCGATGGCGCTACGACCAATGACGATAATCGCGGAACCCTTGAATTCAATTCACAGATCGACCAGTTGATCAGTGAGCCATTCGATGAAATGAGCGACTGCCGGCTTATCCAGACGCAGGCGCTCGCACACCAGCGCGTACTGCCCTAGCGACGGCACCTGAGCTGCGAAGGGGCGCACCAGGCGACCACTGGCCAGGTCCTCGGCACTGGTCAGGTTGTCGCCGATGGCCACGCCCTGGCCGCGTGCAGCGGCCTCCATGGTCAGGCCGGCATGGCCCAGATACAGATGCCGAGTCGGCTGGATATCGCCAGCATGAGTGGTCAGCCAGGCGGTCCAGGTCTTGCCGTCCTGATCGTCATGCAGCAGGCAATGACGCGCCAGGTCGCGCGGGTGCTTGAGCGGCGACTGGTTGAACAGGCCTGGGCTGCACACCGGGAAGAATTGCAGGGTCGGCAGCGGCCGTACGAAGAAGGCGCTGGCATCGTCCGGGCCGGTGCCATAGGTGATGGCGATATCGATCTCGCTGCCCGGCAGCGTCGCCTCCAGCGGCTGTTCGTGCAGATGCAGGGTGATCTGCGGGTGGCGCTCGGCGAAGTCGGCCAGGCGCCCGACCAGCCACTTCTGCGCCAACTCTGCGGTAACCGCGACGCGCAGTTGCGCCTGCGAACCGGGATCGCGCAGCTCGTCGCAAGCCTCGCCAATCAGCTCGAAGGCCTGCTGCAGGCTGTGCAGCAGGCGCCTGGCCTGTGGTGTCGGGCGTACCTGACGGCCGTCGCGCTCGAACAGCGTGCTGCCGAGTTGCTCTTCGAGCTGGCGAATCTGGTGACTGACGGCGCTGTCGGTGACGCACAGCTCAGCAGCTGCGCGGCCGAAGTGGGCATGCCGCGCGGCCGCTTCGAAAGTGCGCAGGGCGGTGAGCGAAGGCAGACGACGCATGACGATCCCGATTCGGTCGAAAACTCGCATCCTCGCCCAGCCATGGATGGCCGACAAGTCTCGTAGCGTGTCGCAAGGCCGACCAGACGTTGCGCGCCGCTAATTGCAGTTATGGCTGGCTGAACTCCAGGCGTGTCCCACAAGCCGGTGCGCGCAGCGCACCCTACGCAACACCACCCGCGGCTATCCCGGCAAGTGCTTCGCTCGTTCGAACGCAGGGTGCGCCGTGCGCACCAACTGCCTCCGACTAGGTTCCGCTCAGGCGATGCAGCACCTGCTCGATGCGCTGTTGCAGAGAGCCGGTCAGCCATGTGAATGGCCAGCCGCGCCGCGTCAGCTCCTGCGCGTACCACTGGTTCTGCCGGCGGCGAAAGGTCTCGTCCTGACGGGTGCCGTCCTGCACGAAGGGGAAGTCATCGGCGCACAGGAACAGGTGGTGATAGTGCCGCTCGGCCAACTGCTCCAGCTCAGCCTCGATCCGCCCGAATAGCTCGCGGCAATAGAACAGCGTGGTCAGCGGCGTGGTGTCGCACACCAGGTAGCGCTGGCACTGCCCGGCCAGGCACTGCTCGCGGGCAACCTGAGTGCGACCGATGTGCAGCAGGTCGTCATAGGCAAGCACACCGCTCTGCTCTTCCCAGAGTTCGCGGCCGTATTCCGCAGCATGTCGCGTCCCCAGTGCCTCCGCCAGCGCCAGGGCGAGACTGCTCTTGCCGGTGGACTCGCCACCGAGCAAGGCGATGCGCTCGATGAAATCGCCATATACCTGCGGCGCCAGATGGTGGCGCAAGCCATGGATATCGGCGCGCAGACGCGTACCGGACACCGGCACCTGACTGCGCGCGCGGTCGATCTCGACGTGCTCCACTGGCCTGCCGAAACATTCGCTCAGGTGCGCGGCAAAACCATCGCCGTAGGCCTCGCTGGTAAACACCGCGTCCACCGGATGGCCGAGCACTGCCAGGCAAAAGTCGGCGACGAACTGACGCTGCGCGGCATCGGGATCGGATTCGTGAGGAAGTTCTGGCAGCGCCAAGCTGCGTGCGCGTTGCTGGGCAACCCACTCGGGCGTCACCACCCAGCTGCGCAGTTCGGGAAAGCGCAGCCGCAGCCAGGTCGCCCGTCGATCCGGCTCGCAACCGGCAAGTTCCGGGTAGGCCCAACTGAGCAGCACCAGTTGCTCGCATTGCTCTTGCGCCTGGCGGATAAGCCATTCATGCCCCAGGTGCAGCGGCGCAAACTTGCCGACCACCAGCCCGCAGGCGAATCGCGTGCTCATGTCAGGCGGTCTGCGCATTCAGCTCACGGCGCCAGCGGTACAGGCCGTACCAGGCGTTGCACCAGAACAGCAGGTAGATGAACGCCGTCAAATACAGCTCGCGCGAAGCGAACAGCGGCACTGCCAGCGTGTTCACCAGCAGCCAGCCGTACCAGGTTTCCAGCATGCGGCGCATCAGCAGCAACTGCGCCAGCACGCTGAAAGTCAGCACCAGGGAATCGATGAAAGGTGCGTAGGCGTCGGTGAAATAGTGCAGCAGGGCGCCGTATGAGCCCGCCACGACCACCGCGAGCAGCAGCGCCAGGCCCAATCCGGCCATGCTGGCACGGCTGATCGGCAGCGCCTCGCCCTGGCGACCGCGCCGCCAGCTCCACCAACCCAGCAGGCTGGTGGCGATGAAGAAAGCCTGCAAGGTGACATCGGCATACAGCTGCACGCTGAAGAACAGCCAGCCGAACAGCACGCAGCCGACCAGGCCGACGGCCCAGGTGTGCACCGAATTGCGCGCCGCCAGCACGACCGAAACCAGATAGAAAAGGTTGGCGAAGATCTCCAGCGACGACGGCATGCACGCATCCTTATGAACATGGAATCAGCCGCGCAGCCTACCACGTGACGTACGCCACAGCCGTGCATGCATCACCTGACAACAGGGCCGATCCATGCTCTGATAAGCCTCCCCTCGCACTCCAAAGGACTGGACCGCCCCATGCCTCTGCTCGCTCTGTTAGTCATCGCCTGCCAAGTCACCTGCGGCCTCCACGTAGTGCGCAGTGGCCAGGAACGCTATTGGCTGTACCTGATCATCGCCCTGCCCGGCCTCGGCTGCCTGATCTACTTCCTCGGCATCATGCTGCCGGATCTGCTCGGTAGCCGCCGCGGCCGCCGCACGCTCAACCGTCTGCATGACAGCATCGACCCAGAACGTCACCTACGCGCCCTGCGCGATGAACTGGAGATTCGCGACACCCGCGATACTCGCGTCAACCTGGCCGATGAGCTGCTGCGCATGGGTCAGGCCGAAGAAGCGGCCACGCACTATCAGATGGCATTACGCGGCATTCACAGCGACGCACCCGACATCCTCCTCGGCCTGGCCCGAGCACGTTTCGCCCTGGGCGACTTCGCCGGCTGTCAGGCAAGCCTCGACCAACTGGTCGCCAACAATCCGGACTTTCGCTCCAGCGACGGCCACCTGCTGTACGCCCGCGCGCTGGAAGGCCAGGGCAACGACCTCAAGGCCGAAGAGGAATACCGCGCCCTCGGCAGCTACTGCGCCAGCCCCGAAGCCAATTACCGCTACGCCCTGCTGCTGCAGCGACTGGGACGTCAGCGCGAGGCCATCGAACTGCTGCAGCAGATCCAGACCCACGCCCGCCGCTCCGCACGGCACTATCGAGTGCTACACAAGGAGTGGCTGGACCTGAGCCAGAAGGCGCTGCTCGAGCTGCAGCGCGGCTGAGTTTCAAGCACTATTATTTGCGTGCATCGTTCACAGAACAGAGACACCACACGCCACTGCGCAAGACTTTGCGCATAGGTCATTGGTTAGCATCGGACGCTGAAAAAGACACCTGCCGGCAGCCGCCGGCCGCAGCATGGATGCACGACGATGAGCGGCTACGTCCCCAACAATCGCAACGAACGCCCCGCACCGACGCCGGCGCCCTACAACGGCGATTTCCACCGCCAGGCTCCCAGACCATTGGAAGGCGGCAGCACTCAGACCTCCAGTTGCCTGGTCGGGCTGCGTTTCGTCTGGGACAACGGCGAATGCCTGGGCGCCAATCTGCCCTACAGCCTATCTCCCGCTGGCGGCAATGCTGTACGCGGTAGCCTGGATTCTCGTGGTGGCCTGATTCAGACCATTCCCAGCGGCGAGTACCAGGCGCAGTTGCTCGCTGACGCTGATGTCGATACCGACATCAGCAATGCCCGCGCCGAGCTACAGGCCGTACTGGATGAAATTCTCGCCGCGGAACGCGCAGAAGCAGCTCGGTTGCAGGCCATTCAGGATCAGCGCAGCGCCCTCTCCAACTACGGACATCGCCGACTCGCGGCGGGTAAAGGGTTCTTCCTAGGCGCCTGGGGTCTGCTCAGGACCGCCAAGGAATTCTCCGACCTGGTCAATCCCTTCACCACCTTCTCCAATGCCCTGCGCAGCGCCTGGCAGGCACGCGCCAGCGAGGGTGAAACCTGGCTGGCCGCGTACAATCGCCAGTTCAGCGCCGAGCAACATCGGGAGGTGGTGGAGGCACTGGGCTTCGATCCGAGCAGCATCACCCGTGAGCAACTGGCCGAAGCCTACGAACTGGCCTGTTTCATCTACGAAGACGGCCCCAGCAAGGCCATGCTCGGCCGCTTCGCCGTCGACTATGCCAAGGCACAGAACGTCGAGGAGATTGCCGAGTTCAGCGGCGGCGCACTGTTCGAAATTGTGCTTGCCGCCCTGCTGATCGTCTTTACCGGCGGCATCGGCCTGGCCGCGCGTGGTGCGGCATCGGTAAGCTATCTGGACAAGCTTGCACGTCTGGGCAATGCCTTCAGACGCCTGGGCGCGGCGCTGAAACGGGCAAGGATCAGACGAGGTGGCAGGGCGACAGGTAGCGGGACTGGGGCACGAACGGTTGAGGTGGAAAGGCCGAGGGACGTGCTACCGGGCACGCTTGCCCCTATGGATGGCTCCGACATTAGAGGCTCCCCGAGGAAGGGCAGGAACAAGCCTCCCGAGCCACTACCCGAAGCTGAAGGAAGGCCGCATTCGATCATTGAGAGACCGGGCAGGGACGGCCAATACACGACTCATAACGGTGATGGAACCTGGAAGCAATACCGTGGATCTGGACAGGACCACGGTGGAATACCCCGCCCCAACGTAAAGGAGGCCGGGAAAAACACGACGCCGGACGGGCGCGAAATAATCGACAAGGGCAGAGTGCGCCCTGCTCGCCCAGATGAAATCCCACGAGGTTAGCCATGCATGACCACAAGCCTTTCAGCCTTGCAGACTTTCAACGGGCCAATGGCAATAAGAAGCTCTCCGAAATGGATTACGTGCAAGCTGTTTACGCAACGACCCCCTTGCACTTCGACTTTCTGATCAGCTACGCGCGGCTATTCTCGCCCGAGATAAAGGTGGTCGACGGCAGGGCGTTCATCCTTGAGCTCTTCGACAGTGAACGCCATCAGGAACTCATGGCAGCCACTCAGGATGCTGATCATGCCCAGTACTGGATGAACCTTTTGGAAATAACGGGCCTGTTCGATGAGTTGACGACCGAGCAAGCGACAGAACTGGCCAAGATTATTGCAGCATGCTGGAACAGAACCCTGCTTGCCGGACATGAAAGCTCATGCGGAGAGGCCCGATATATTGCCGATCCGGATAGCGGCGAAGTATTCATCACTATCACGAGGCAATCCCTCTAGAATGCAAATTGGATGATGAGCTCGCTCGGGCTCTCGCTTCAGGGCGCCCACCTATAGCCAACCGTTGCGCGCCGCCAAAATTGCTGACCGCATGCTGGCAGCCGAAATGGTTGAAAAACTTCAAAGAGGGCGGAATTCAGATAAACAATAGCAAGCCGCTAAAGCTTAAATCCTCAAAACTGGAAATGCTTAATGAGCACAGCTGAACACCCTGAGCTTAAAGTTCAAGATTGGCTACGTGTGTTCTGCTACGACAGCTATTGCGCGGATGCCATGACCAGTGGACTGACAAACAGCAAGGACACCACTCTGCGTTGGCAGCTGGCGGTAGACACGCTCTATCGCCTTTTCGCTAGTAACCTCCTCCATATTCCAACCTTGAAAGCTGACGACTTTTCGACGCAGAAGTCCGCTGCACTCGATTACATAAAGTCACTTGCCCATCATGACCCTTTCAGCTCGGACATCGAGGAAACCTCACATTGGTATCTATGGGATATCAGTGCCACTGACAGATGCCATAGCCTTATCGAGAAGTATGGAATTCGTGATATTCCTCAAGGGGAGCTAAGTCAGGGGCTTGTCGCAGCGCTCCACGGCCTATTCGCTGAAAACCAGGTTGCCTGGAGTGACTACCCGCTGATAGCCATAAACACGGATCAATGATACCTACGCGCGCTCTTCACAGCTGATAGAGCAACACACGTGCACAACGATCAACCATTGAGCTTTATTGATTGCAAGAAAGCCAACAATGATCCAGCTACCTCCGGCATCGATTAGGTGCAACCCTGGAGGGAAAGTGACAGGCTTCCCCAACCAAGTTGCCAGACCTTAAGGGGTAGTAATGAACGAATATTTTCCCGAGCTTGCTAAGCGCAACCTGGTTGACTGGCCGACCCTGGCGATCGGCTTGAATAACGGCTGGATAAACAAGGACGCCGTATCCGAGCATGCCTTCAAACTACTGTCTGCTGGTCAGCAGGACCGTGATATTGCCGTTCTGGCCGGCAGCGACGCCCTGAGTGATGACGAAGTAGTCGCCTTGCTGGCAACCCTGTGCAAGAAAGAGGGTATCGATCTTCAGGAAAAACGGCCGCATGCTCTGGAGAAATGGCGGCTAGCCATGCTCTCGGACCTGCAACACTCCTCGCTTGCCGATGAGGACAAGATCGAACGGTTGCAGGAACTCTATGCGGAGTTCGGCTACCCGGACGATATGGCCTCATGCAGCATCTACGCGCAAAACGATGTCGATCCGATGGATGCGCTACATCAAGTCGTCGCTGCTCTGGAACAGCGCTTTGCCAGCGATAGCGGCAGATAGGCTACTCCCACGCCTCGCGCTCACCCTTCCAGGCGTGCAGCTCGCGCTTCTGCGCCCCCGACCACAGCCAGCCGCCGCGTGCACCGACCAGCGTGCTAACCGCGTGCTGGCGGCCGAAACTGTTGTGCCGAGCCAACGTCAGGGCGATATCGCGTAGCACGGCCAGGGTGTTGCTGTTGGACTGAAACAGCGGCGTCAGCAAGCGGCTGGCCTGACGGTAGTAACGCAGGTGGTCACGGCGAGCATCACCGTAGCGGGTGAAAATGGCGTTCCAGTCGAGCGCGTGCTGGTCACCGACATTGCCGAGCGCATCGGCCAGTGCAGCGGCATCGACCAGCGCCATATTGGCGCCCTGCCCCAGTTGCGGGCTCATGGCGTGGGCGCAATCACCGATGGCCAGCACGCGACCATCGTTCCAGCGTTGCATGCGCACGTCGGCATAGGCCGCCAGAGTCAATTGCGCGGGATCATCGATCTGCTGCAGATAGGCCTCCGAAGCCTCCCCGGCGAGTTTGCGCACGCGGGTTTTCCAGGCCTCCAGGCCACTCTTGCACCACGCATCATGTTCACTGAGCGGCAGGCTCCAGAACAGGCTGGTCAACGAGGTCTCGCGTGCCTGATGGGTGCAGCCGGTCGGCATCAGCCCGAACATCTCGCGGCAGCCGCGGTACCACTGGCGTAGCTCGCCGGACTCGGTCGCCGGCGAAGTTGGCAACATGCTCCATAGAGCGCCCCAGGGATAGGGGCGCGACCACTGCCGCACCTGCATCTGCGCACGCAGGGTCGAACGCGTGCCATCGGCCAGGATCAGCGCGGCGAAATCGCCCAGTGGTTGTTCACGGCCATCCGTCTGCTCCTGTAGCAGGCGAACATGGCCGCTGGCCTGCTCGAAACGGCTGACGCTCACACCAGTTTCCACTTGCACGCCCACCCGCTGCGCGGCATTGAGCAATGCCGTCATCAATACGCCGCGGTGAATGCCAAGGCCGAAACTACCCGGCTGCCAGTCGTGATAACGGGTGTCGAGGATCACCCGGCCCTGACAGCTGGTGCCGTACAGGCGGCTGACCGGCGCACCCAACGCGGTGCACTCGGCCAGCAGGCCCAGACGCTGCAGCACAGCCAGACCGGAAGGCTGCAAGAGGATGCCGGCGCCCACCGGCTGCAGCTGTTCGACACGCTCCAACAAACGCACCGCGTAACCCTGGCGGGCGAGGAATATGGCACTGGCCAGGCCGGCTGTACCCGCTCCCACTATCGCTATCGGTAATCCCATTGCGGCTTATCTCCCTGTTCTGGCTCAGAGATTCTAACCGCCACAGCCGGTGCCGTTGGGAACTGCCGCTCAGGCTCTCAGAGGAACATCCCGCCTGACGCCTCGATACGCTGACCATTGATCCAGCGGCCAGCATCGCTAAGCAACAGCGCGAAGGCTGCGCCGATATCATCGGGCAAACCGACTCGCCCCAGCGCCGTATTGCCGGCGATAAAGGCATTGACCTCAGCATTGTCGCGGACCACGCCATGGCCGAAGTCGGTCTCGATGGCGCCGGGAGCCAGTACATTCACGCTTATGCCGCGCGGACCCAGTTCCTTGGCCAGATAGCGCGTCCACACTTCGACGCCACCTTTCATCGCCGCATAGGCGCTGTAACCCGGCAAGCTGAAACGGGCCAAGCCGGTAGAGACATTGATGATCCGACCGCCGTCGACCATCATCGGCAGCAGGCGCTGGGTGAGAAAGAATGGGCCCTTGAGCTGGATGTTCATCAGTTCGTCGAACTGCTGCTCAGTGGTTTCGCTGAAGGCAGCATGGATGCCGATACCGGCGTTATTGATCAGGAAATCAAAACGCTCAGCCGCGAAGGTCTCACGCAAACCAACCGCCACACGTTCGGCGAATGCGGCAAAGCTGCTGCTGTCGCTGACATCCAATTGCAGCATCAGCGCTCGGCCACCCTGCGTTTCGATCTCGTGGGCCAACTGCTGCGCGTCATCCGCCTGGCTGCGATAGGTGCCTATGATATCCACGCCTTGAGCAGCCAGATGTTTAGCCGCACTGCGGCCGAGGCCACGGCTGGCGCCTGTGATGAGTGCGATTTTGCGAGTCATGGTGAATCTCCTGTGATGGGTGATGAAGTTCAATCACAGGTTATTGATCGATCAGATACTGATAAATCCGGAAAAACCGGAAATACTGATCGCCACGAGCGAACAATCTGGGCCGCCATCATGAACAAGCTGGAGCTGCTGCGTACCTTTCAACGTGTCACCGAACTGAGCAGTTTTACCCAGGCCGCCGAAAGTCTGGGCTTGCCGCGCTCGACGGTGTCTGAGCAGGTGCGTGACCTGGAACGCCTGGTCGGTGCCCGTCTGTTGCACCGCACCACCCGACGGGTGCGTCCGACCCAGGACGGCCAGGCGCTGTACGAACGCGCCCGTGAAGTGCTGGCACAGATGGACGAGCTGGAGAACCTGTTCCGCCAGGATGCCGGCGCACTGAGCGGGCGCCTGCGAGTGGATATGCCAACGGAAATAGCCAGGCGTCTGGTGGCGCCACGCCTGGATGAATTTCTCGCGCAACATCCGGCATTGGAGATCGAACTAGGCTGCAGTGACCGCCGCGTAGACCCACTGCGCGAAGGGTTCGATTGCGTGCTGCGCATTGGCGCCATCGACGACGATAGCCTGGTAGCGCGACCACTGGGCCAGCTGTCCATGGTCAACTGTGCCAGCCCGGCTTATCTGGCCGAGCATGGAACGCCCGAAAACCTGGACGACCTCAGCGGGCACAGCCTGATCCACTACGTGACCGCCTTTGGCACACGCCCTGACGGTTTCGAATATCAACGTGACGGCAAGCTGCAGCAATTGCCCATGAGTGGCCGGATAACGGTGAACAATATCGACGCGTACCACGGGGCCTGCATCGGCGGTCTGGGCATCATCCAGGCGCCACTGATCGGCATGCGCATGCATTTGCGCAGTGGGAGTCTGTGTCGCTTGCTGGACGATTGGGTCGCGCCGCCCATGCCAGTGCATCTGCTGCATCCGCACGGGCGTCATCTGCCGCGACGGGTGCGCGCCTTCATGAACTGGCTGGAAACGCTGCTGGCCGATGAGGTTGATCATCAGTGAAGCATTTGCGCAGAGTCACCGACCCACAACCGCTCTCACCGAATCAGGGCTTGTCCGGGCGGATATCGAAGCCACCCTTGTTCTGGCTGACGATGCGCAGGTGCTGGATCTCCCCGCTTTTCACCGGCACTGCCACCTCCCGCAGCAGGCGGCCCATGCCGCACAGGGTGTCGTCCATGCGATCCGGGGTGATGCCGACCACGCGCGTGCCGGGCGGCACCTGGAAGGTCGCGACCTCGCCGACGCCGATGCGTGCAGCGACCTTGCGATCCACCTCGATGGCCACGAAGCAGCCGCCTCCCATCACCCCGAAGTCGCGATTGACCACGATCTGCGCACTGTTCGCCTGCGCCTCCTGAAAGGCCAGCAGGCGATCTTCCGGTACCGGTTTGATGTGCTCGGGGTCGCCCCGAAACGATGAACAACCGGCCAGCAGCAACAGCGGTAGAGCGATGAGGATCGAGCGCATGAAGCCCTCCGTGGGCAGATGAATGCCGCCTGAGTATTGGGCTTGGCGAGCCTGCGGGCAAGATATCGATGACAGCGATTTTCGCTAGCACAAGCATCGATTTCTGCAATGAAGGGCGCGGTGTTTTCATCTCTCTCGAACCCAGCGCCACCTGAGTCGGCGCAACTGATCGGAGACTACCCAGATGAAATTCGCAGCCCTCAACGCCACCCTCCTCGCCGCTTTCGCCCCCATGGCCTTCGCCAGCGAGAAAGCACCTGCCAGCACCAAAGTGGATGTGCAGGAATACCAGTACGGCATGCAGCTGGACATCGACCAGGTTCTGCAGCGCACCGACAACAGCCGCAAGAGCGGTGTAGTGCCCAGCGTCATGGTCTACCGCGACAGCCAGGGCGAAGTGCACGCCGTGCGTTTCGTGGAGTGGGGCGGGCTGAGCAACCAGAACGGCTAACCCACAGGTTGCCTGATGCCCCGGCCGAGTCACTCGTCCGGGGCAATACCGCTTCAGCCCTGCAAGCGTTTGACCAGACGTGCCTGCAGCGCTTCCAGCTCGGCCGGGTCGGCCTTGGTGGCCGCGTGAATACCCAGCCCCTCGCCCTCGAAGCGCGGGATCACGTGCATGTGGATATGAAACACCGTCTGCCCGGCAGGCGCGCCGTTGAACTGTGCCACCTGCACACCAGCGGGTTGCAGTTCGTCGACGACTGCCTGAGTGACCTTCTTCACCACGGCCATGACCTTGGCCAGGCTGGCGTCGTCGATTTCCAGGATATTGCGCGCAGCAGCGCGCTTGGGGATCACCAGGCTGTGGCCCCTGGATTGCGGGAATAGATCGAGGAAGGCCAGCACATCGTCGTCCTCGTAGAGTTTGTAGCAGGGCAAGTCGCCACGAATGATAAGGGCGAAGATGTTCTGGGAATCGTAAGTACCGTGCAGGCTCATGCCGATGGGTTCCGTGCCGGGTGGATGAAAAACCCACCATACCGCCTCGCTCGCACGCAGGGAACCAGGCAGGATTGCTCGAGTCGATGACTACTAGCAGCTGGATCGATTTCCTGCGCCCCAGCCACTCGTGTTCTGATCGCCTCTTCTTCGGCCCATTCGACATGGAACCCACATGACCGACCTCAGCCCCTTCCACATCACCCGTAAATGGCCCGCCCAGCATCCCGAGCGCCTGCAGCTGTATTCGCTGCCCACGCCCAATGGGGTCAAGGCCTCGATCATGCTGGAAGAAATCGGCCTACCCTACGAACCGCACCTGGTCGACTTTGCCAGCGACGATCAATTCAGCCCCGAGTTTCTCTCGCTGGCGCCGAACAACAAGATTCCCGCCATCCTCGATCCCGATGGACCCAATGGCCATCCGCTGGCGCTGTTCGAGTCCGGGGCAATTCTGATCTACCTCGCGGAAAAGACCGGCAAGCTGCTGCCACAGGACGCCGCTGCCCGCTACGAGACGATTCAATGGCTGATGTGGCAGATGGGTGGCCTGGGACCGATGTTCGGCCAGCTCGGTTTCTTCCACAAATTTGCTGGTGCCGAGTACGCGGACAAACGCCCGCGTGACCGCTACGTGGCCGAATCCGCGCGCCTGCTTGGCGTACTCGATCAGCGCCTGCAAGGCCGCGACTGGATCATGGGCGAGTACAGCATTGCCGATATCGCCGTGCTGCCCTGGGTGCGCTGCCTGGTGGACTTCTACAAGGCCGGTGACCTGGTGCAGTTCGAACGCTTCACCAACGTGCAACGCGTGCTCGATGCCTTCCTCGCCCGCCCGGCGGTGCAGCGCGGGCTGAACATTCCCGCGCGCGGCTGATGATGTTGCGGGAGTCGGCCACCGACTCCCGCATCGCTGCAACGGCAGGGTTGCACTGAGCTAGCTGGTCACCGCCAACTGCTGCTCGGCACTACGCTGATCGGCCTGCCCGCCGAGGTACCAACCGAGCAATCCCCACAGCGCCGCACAGGCAGCGCCCACCAATGCCACCAGCCAGGCGCCCTGAGCCAGCATGTCGAGCAGGCTCTTGAGCCAGCCACTCATGGCATCGCCCGCGCGATAGACCACTGTGTCGATGAAGTTCTTCGCCTTGTACTTGCTCTCGGCATCCAACGGCGCGAAGAGCATTTCCCGTCCTGGCCGCACGAAGGCGTATTCACCGATACGGCGCACGATCATCAGCGCCGCCAGCATGGCGAAGGTCGGCATCAATGCCAGACCGATGAAGCCGACACACACCAGTAGCGGCACGCAGGCCAGCAACACCCGCACCCCCATACGCCGCGCGACACGCCCAGTGATGAACAACTGGGCAATCAGCGCGCCGGCCTGCACCACGAAGTCGATCACGCCGAACACCCGCACCTGATCGGCGCGATCCGGGAACAGCTCGGCCACCAGGCGGGCCTGCTCGAAATAGAGAAAGGTACTGGCCGTCGCCAGCAGGATGACGAAACCGGCGATGCCAAACAGGTAGGGCGAAGACAGCACACGCATCAGGCCACTGAACGGATTGCCCGGCACCGGGCGCCGCGGGCTTTCCGCCCGCACGGCACCGGCACGCCCCGCGCCACCCTCCTCGCGCCAGCGCATCAGCACCTGCTTGAGCGACAGCGCCACGGCCAGCAGCACTGCAGCCAGCAGAATCAGCCCACTCTGTCCCAGCGTGCTCACCAACAAGGCACTCAACGCCGGGCCGACCAGGCCTCCTACGCTGGCACCGGCGGCGATGAAGGCGAACAGGCGCTTGGCCTGTTCGCTGTCGAACACGTCGGCCATCAGGCTCCATGCCACCGAGACGACGAACAGGTTATAGACCGAAATCCACACGTAGAAGCTGCGCGCCAGCCACACACTCTCTTCAGCACTGAAGAACAACAGGGCAAACAACGCCAGATTCAGGGTGAAGAAGCCATACACCCAGTCGATGAAGTGAATCCGCGGTACCCGTGAACTCAGCCAGGCGAACAACGGCACCGCGATCAACATCACCACGAAGGTGGCGGTGAACAGCCATTGCAGGTTCTCCACCCCCGAGACGATGCCCATCGCCTCGCGGATCGGCCGCAGCATGAAGTAGCCCGAGAACAGGCAGAAGAACAGGGTGAAACCGGCCAGCGCCGGCCACAGCTCGTTGCGCTGCGCGTTGATGGCCACGGCCACGCGCTGCGCCATCGTTGACGATGACATGCGAAATTCCTCGAAAGGGCGCGCCGGTACAGCGCGCCGGCATGACTCAGCCGTACCTGACGCCCGTCAGGCGCTCGGCCACCGACCACAGGCGCGCCGCATCATCGGCATCCGCCGCAGCCTCCGGCACCTTGGCCAGGCCCAATGGGCCGCGTTTTTCCTCTTCGCCGGTCGGCCCGTAGTAGCGCCCGCCCTCGGCCTCGGCAGCCGTCGCCGCGAACAGCGACGACAGCGCACCCTGCGCCGCCGAGTGATAGACCTCGCGATCCTTCGCCCACTGCTGAGCGAACTCGCTTTGCAGTCCTGGCCCGCGCTCGACCAGTTCGGTAACGGCGACGCCAGGGTGCGCGGCGATGCTGCGCACACCCCAGCCATTGGCCAGGCTGCGCCGCTGCAGCTCGAAGGCCATCATCAGGCAGGCCAGCTTCGACTGCGCGTAAGCCGCATAGGGGTCGTAACTGCGCTCGGACTGCAGGTCATCGAAATTGATCCGGCCACGATTGACCGCGATGCTCGCCAGCGTCACCACGCGCGGATCGGATGACTTGCGCAGCGACGGCATGAGCAAACCGGTCAGGGCGAAATGACCGAGAAAGTTGGTCGCCAGCTGCATCTCGAAACCGTCGCGAGACACGCCGCGCTGCGGCGGCGCCATGATCGCGGCGTTGTTGATCAGCACGTCCAACACCTCGCCTTCGGCGTTCAGGCGCTGGGCCAGGCTGCGTACCGAAGCCAGGTCGGCCAGATCCAGCTGTTCGAAACGCACCCGCGCATCCGGCACCTGGGCACGAATACGTTCGATGCTCTCGGCGCCACGCTGCGCATTGCGCGCGGCGATGATCACCTGCGCACCGGCCCCACTCAGGGCCAGAGCGTCCTCGAAGCCCATGCCGCTGGTACCACCGGTGACCAGCATGCGCTTGCCGGTCAGCGACGGCATGTCCGTCGCCTGCCAGCCCGTTGCAGTGTCGGCCCAGGCGAAGGTCGGCACACCGCCCAACACACCGTGCAAGGCAAGACTGCCGCCCACCATGCCGAACAGCTTCAGGGCATCCCGACGCGTATGGCCTGGCCGCGCTTCGTTTTTTCTGCTCATTGCAGCTTCCTCCTATCCGTTAGCTCGATGCGCCAAATCAGGCAACGGCGCAGGACATAGGGTGCGAGCAGAAAGACTGTTCGATAAGCCGGTCACGACCGAACAGGGTATACGGCCAGGCGTACAGTTACCTGGTATTTCAAAGGCGCGAACCGTAGCCTGGATGCAATCCGGGGCCATTGGCATGCATTCCCGGATTTCATCCGGGCTACAGAGCCCAGGATTGGCAAAGCGGGCGCTGCGCCGCATTATCGGACCTTCGTCATTGCCCAGCCAACGCCCATGCGCCAACCGAATCTGTCCGACATCGCCCTGTTCGCCGCCGTGGTCGAGGCCGGTGGTTTTCGTGCCGCAGCGCAGCGCCGCGGCACCTCAGCCTCGTCGCTCAGCGACTGTATACGCCGCCTGGAAAAGGAGCTGGGCGTGCGCCTGCTCAACCGCACCACCCGCGGCCTGACGCCGACGGAAATCGGTGCGCGCCTGCTGCAGCGCCTGCGCCCGGCGCTGGACGAGATCAACACCGCACTCAATGACCTGCAGGAAGACCCACAGCATCCGGTCGGCTCGCTGCGCCTGCATGTGCCCGGCGTAATCGCCCGGCACATCCTGCCGCAGCTGCTGGACGGTTTTCTCGCGCGTTACCCCGGCATCGCGCTGGAGGTGAACATGGACAACACCTTCATCGACGTGATCGGCGCCGGTTACGACGCCGGCATCCGCTACGAGGAAAGCCTGGCCAAGGACATGATCGCCATCCCCATCGGGCCACGCCGGCAGTGCTTCATGGCAGTCGCCGCGCCCAGCTATCTGCAGCGCCACGGTACGCCACAACATCCCGGCGAACTGAACGAGCACCACCTGCTCGGCTACCGCTTCGCCAGTGGCAAGCTCGGCGTCTGGGAGTTCGAGCAGGATGGACGCACCTTGCGCATCGCCCCCGAAGGGCGCCTGGTCAGCTCCTCGCAGGATCTGCTGATCGCCGCGGCCTGCGCCGGCCACGGCATTCTCTACACCTTCGAGGAATACATCGCCGCGCATCTCGCCAGCGGCCAGTTGCAACCCATCCTGCACGACTGGTGGCAGCATTTCGAAGGGCCATACCTGTACTACCACAGCAGACGTAACGTGCCGGCGCCGCTGCGCGCCTTCGTCGACTACGTGAAGGCCCTGAACAACGCCGACCATTCGTCTCAAAGCCCGATATAGAGCGGCGGCCAATACCCAAGCAGGGCGCTGGGTGATTATAATTTCGCGCTTGCTTCTCCCCCCTCCAGGTCACTCATGAACACGCCTTCCCCAAGCGCTGCGACGCCTCTGTCGCCGGGCGCGATCCTTCTCATTCAGCTCGCCCTGGCCCTCGGCGGCTTCGCCATCGGCACCGGCGAGTTCGCCATCATGGGCCTGATGCCCAACGTCGCCGCCGACCTTGGCGTCAGCGAACCGCAGGTCGGTCACGTGATCAGCGCCTATGCCCTGGGCGTGGTGGTCGGTGCACCGCTACTGGCCCTGCTCGGTGCACGCCTGCCGCGGCGCATCCTGCTCCTGCTGCTGATGGGCTGCTTTGCCCTCGGCAACTTCGCCAGCGCCCTGGCGCCGGGCTACGAGCCGCTGCTGATGTTCCGCTTCATCGCCGGCCTGCCGCACGGCGCCTACTTCGGCATCGCCATGCTGGTAGCGGCGTCCATGGCGCCGCCGCACAAGCGCGCCAAGGCGGTGAGTCGGGTGCTGGCCGGCCTGACCGTGGCCATTCTGATCGGCAACCCGCTGGCCACCTGGCTCGGCCAGTTCATGAGCTGGCGCTACGCCTTCGCCCTGGTCGGCATCATCGCCATCACCACCATTGCCATGGTGGCGATCTTCCTCCCGGCCGACCCGCACGAGCAGCGCAGCAGCCCCTTGGGTGAACTGCGCGCCTTCAACCGCGCACCGATCTGGCTGGCGCTGGGCATCGGCTCGATCGGTTTCGCCGGGATGTTCTGCGTGTTCAGCTACATGGCGCCGACCCTGCTTCATGTCACCCAGGTCGGCCCCGGCTGGATTCCCCTGGCCATGGGCGTGTTCGGTGCCGGCTGCATCGTCGGTAACAGCGCCGGCGGCTGGCTGTTCGACCGCCTGCGCCTGCGCGCCGTTGCCTGGATTCTGGCCTGGAGCACGCTGGTGCTGCTGGTCTTCCCCTTCGCCGCGCACAGCCTTTGGACGATCCTGCCAGCGATCTTCGCCCTCGGCACCATGATCGCCCTCGGCCCGGCGCTGCAGACCCATCTGATGGACGTCGCCACTGGCGCGCAAACCCTGGCGGCCGCCTCCAACCACGCCGCGTTCAACCTTGCCAATGCCCTCGGCCCCTGGCTCGGCGGCCTGGCCATCAGCGCCGGCATGGGCTGGACGGTGACCGGCTATATTGGCGCCGCCACCGCAATCTGCGGCCTGCTGCTGTTCGCCTGGGCCTGGAAGGTGCAGCACAAAGACGGGCAAATCTGACAGATGCGAGATGGTGCGCCGGCAGGTATCGTCTACCTCCCGAGCCACTATCGCGTACCCCACCCGATGATTGCCCAGCGTTTACGCTTCGTCCTGATCGCCACCACTCTGTTCACCGCTATGACCGCCCAGGCAAAGGTGGAAGTCGAAGCCAATGCCGGCATGCTGGCAGCGAAGATTTCCGAAGAGATAGTTCCGGGCGACTACGAGAAATTGCTGCAGGGCTTGCGCGCCAACCCGGGCAAGCACAAGCGCAAGGTGGTGCTGCTCGACAGCATCGGCGGCAGCGCCCCGGAGGCCATCCGCATGGGGCGGCTGCTGCGCGAAACCGGCTTCGAGGCGCTGGTACCTTCAGCCGGCATATGCCAGGGCAGCTGCATTTATCTGCTCGCGGCCGGCACCAAGCGCACCATCAACGGCCATGTTGCCCTGCGCCGACCACCCTTCCCCGCTGGTGACTCGGCGCTGGCACAGGCCGCCCATGGCAGCCAGCCGTTCAGCCCGGCCAGGTACTTTCGTGACATGGGTGTCGACGTAGGCCTGGCGGAAGACATCTATCAGGTCGCGCCAGGGCGCTTGCGTCTGCTGAGCAAGGATGATTTGCGACGCTATCGACTGAAATAGCGATACCCGCTGAAGTGAAGCAAGCCCCCGGCATCACGCGATGCCGGGGCTTTTTTCAGGTTCTTAGTACTCTCGCGGGGGATACGCATGGCACCGGACTGGCAACTATGTGTGTTCTTTCGGTGCTGGCACTATCCGTTAACGCGTCGCCTAGACTGATGGGTTTCGCCCCTTACGGGCGACTCACTTTCTTTGCTTGTGCAAAGAAAGTAAGCAAAGAAACACACCCCTGCATACGGCCCCGGCTACGCCGGGGTTCCCTCGCTCCATCACCGCTCCAGGGGCACGCTGCGAAGGGCCATCCCTGGCCCATCGCAGCTCTCGCGACATCCATGTCGCTCAACCCCTTCCACGGCGATTCCACTCGGCCTCCTGAAGGGGACTTGGGCGTCGTCTGTCCCATCGCAGTTGAAGAGCAAAGGCAAAAGCCAGACGCCGCTAATTTCAATTTTGCGAAGATTACGCAAGCTTGCGGCCCGGTCCCCTTCAGGAGGCCGAGTGGAGGTGTTGCGCAGGGGGATGAGCCGCATGGATGCGGCGAAAGGCTTAATGGGCCAGGGATGGCCCATGTAAGCCGGCCCCCGGAGCAGCGCCGGAGCGAGGGAAGTTTCGCGTAGCGAAACCCGGATGTCGGGGTGCCCTTCTTTGGCACACCTTTCTTGGGCAAGCAAGAAAGGTGTGGCGCCCGTAAGGGGCGCAACCCAAACGTTCAGCAGACGCGGTAATGGATAGTGCTAAGCCAGTAAGCGATACGCACAGAAACTTGCCAGTCCGGTATCAACTCACACCTTCCCCAACTATACGAAGAACCCTTTACATCAGAACAGGAAAGTCAGCGCCAGGTTGAACAGCATCGCGGCGACGAAGCCGATGGGCGCGGCGCGTAGCAGCAGTTGCGAGAACAGGGTCGAGCGCACCTTGTCGTCCGTGCAGGAGCCCAGCAGCAGGCTGCCGCCGGAAGAGAACGGCGAGATCGAGGTGGCCTGGGCACCGACCACGATGGCGATGAAGATGATCATCGGATCGATCGACATCGACGCTGCCAACGGCAGGACCATGGGGAACAGTGCCGGCGTCACCACACCGAGGGTGCTGGCGAAGATCGACATCAGTGCCGCCACCACACCGAAGGCCACCGGAACCATCAACGGTGGGATGTTGCCGCCGATCCAGGACGCCAGGGCGTCGATGGTGCCGGCCTTGATCGCGATCGAGATCAGCATGCCGACGCCGCAGATCATGATCAGCGTGGCCCAGGGCACGGAGGCGATGGCCTTACGTTCGTCACCCAGTTTGAGCAGCAGTGCGATCACCGAGAAGACGCTGGCGATCAGGCCGATATCCACCTTGCTGTTGACGAACCTGACCGTGGCGTTGTCCGGAAAGGCCAGCAGCGCCAAGGGCGCGGCAAGCACCAACACCATCATCAGCAGAGTCAGCAGCAGGGTCAGTTTCTGTTCACGATTGAAGGCCTCCGGCAGATCGGCGGCGAGCACCGTATTCTTCAGGTTGCGGCCATGGCCACCGAGGAAGACGAAGGCGGAAATAACCAGCACCGGGATGATCGCCGTGCTGGCGAAGATCGCCAGGGCATTGACGAAGGCCTCGCTCTCGGGCATGCCGGCACCGGTCATCAGGCCGCGGAAGATGATGCCGCTCTGACTGGAAACGAAGTTGGCCCCGGCCAGCGCACCATAGTTCACCGCCATGCCGCCGAGAATCAGGCTCATGCCGGTACGCTGGCACAGCAGCAGGGTCAGCGGCGCCATAAAGGCCAGCACGGTGTAGTAACCGGCGCCCATGGCAGCGATAACCCCCGAGGTCAGCAAAATGGCATAGGGCAGCAGGTGCGGCACGCCACGGCAGCGATACAGCAGATGCCCGGCGAGTTTTTCCAGGGTGCCGTTGACGGTGGCGAAGCTGTAGAACAGACAGACCGAGAAGATCACGAAGAAAATCTTCAGCGGCCACATGTTGATGATGTCGCCCGGGCTCAGGCCCATGCCGAAGCAGCCCAGCAGGTAGGCGAAGGCAATGGCGAACAGGCCGATGTTGATCTTGGTGGTGTACCCCAACGCGACGGCGAGGACGATCGCGGCGACGACGAGCAGGCTCATCATGATTTGATTCCTTTTGTTGTTCTGATGTGAGCGACGGTTACGCCGAGGCGAAACCGAACAGAGTTGCGGGGTTGTCCACCAGAACGCGACGGCGCTCCTCGGGGTTGGGCAGCAGGGCCTCGAGCAGCGCGAACTGCTGATCGTAACGGGTCTGCGACTCGAACTGGGTGTTGGGCCAGTCACTGCCCCAGAGGAATCGCCCTACTCCACCGCAGGCTTCACGCAGGCGCGCTTCGATGGCCTGGGCACGGGCCTGATCGGACTGGCTGCGATAGGCCGCCGACAGCTTGATCCACACCGGCGCCTGGTCGAGCAGATCGAAGAAGGCGTGATGCTGCGCAGCGTCCAATTGCACGCTCGGTGCCGGCAGGCCGAAATGATCGATCACCAGGGTGACGCCTGACTCGAGAATCGCCGGCACGATCAGCGCCAGATCGTCGAAACCACGCTGGATCTCCACCTGCCAGCCGCGTCGCGCCAGGCGGCGGAACAGGCCGTTCCAGGCCGGGCCGGTGTAGTCCTCCAGCACCTTGCCGATCAGGTTCAGGCGCACGCCCACCACGCCGGCAGCGGCCAACTCATCCAACTGGGCATCGCTGACCTGCGCGTCGACTACCGCAACACCGCGCAAACGCTGCGGGAAACGCTGCAACGCCGCGACCATGTAGTGGTTGTCGGTACCGAGAAAGCTGGGCTGGATCAGTACCCCGTGGGACAGCCCGCAAGCCTCCAGGTGGGCCAGGTACTGCTCCACGCTGGCGTCATAGCTGGGGCTGTAGCGGCGGCCGGGAACCATGGGCAGGTCTTGGCGGAAGATGTGCGCGTGGGTGTCGATGCCGGTGATTGCGGCATAAGGCATGGGCGTCACGAAGCGATACCTCTGTCGTTTTTTGTACGAGCCGCCGGTACGAGTGACTCTTTTTTGTAAAACATATATTCATATATATGATTAGATGACTGTATCTACAGAGATCGAGTGCTGTCAATCTGCAGGCCAGTGGTAAAGTGACGGCCGGTTGACTTTTGGATATGAGGTTTATGAGCACCACGGCTCTGGGACAGGACGAACGCCTGCCGCTGTATCAGCGGTTACGCGACGAAATGCTGGGCAAGATCGCCGCAGGCGAATGGCTGCCTGGGGAAGCCATCCCCACCGAAGCGGAGTTGACCCGCCACTACGGCGTGGCCGTCGGCACGGTGCGCAAGGCGGTGGAAACCCTCGTCGCAGAAGGCCTGCTACTGCGTGCCCAGGGTCGCGGCACCTTCGTGCGGAGGCCGAACTTCGACGGCTCGCTGTTTCGCTTCTTTCGTCAGGTCAGCGCCAGCGGCCAGCCTCAGGTGCCGCAAAGCCGTATCCTCGACTGCCGTCAGGTGCGTGCCGACGCTACCGTCAGCCAGGCCCTGAAACTGGGCGAAGGCGAGCCCTGCGTCTTTCTCCAACGCCTGCGCCTGATCGACGGCCGCCCGCTGTTCCATGAACGTATCTGGCTACCCGCCTCGCGCTTCAGCGCCCTGCTGGATATCGCCGCCGACCACTTCCCGCAATTGCTCTATCCCTTCTACGAGCAGCATTGCGGCCAGCGCATCGCCTCGGCCCAGGAAACCCTTACCGTCTCCGCAGCCGATGCAGAGCTCGCTGCCATTCTGGATGTGGCCGAAGCCAGCCCGAGCGTGGTCATCGAACGCACCGCATTGGGCTACGACCGCACGCCGCTGGAATATCGCCTGTCACGCGCGGCGGCGGAGAACTTCCGTTACCAGGTGGAAATCAGCTAACAATTTTCAGCACGCTGAATGCAAAACGCCCGGGCAAGCCCGGGCGTGAGATGCAGTGCTAGCAGCGCTTGTCAGAACAAACCGAGTGCCCAGGCCGCGCCGAAGAGCACCAGCGAGAAGCCCCACATCCACCACAGCGAATAGCGAATGTGCCGGCCCAGATCCAGCCCGGCCAGACCCAGTGCCAGCCACAGTGCCGGCGAGAACGGGCTGATGAAGGTGCCGATGATGTTGCCGATGGTCAGCGCATAGACCACGCTGGCCGGCTCGACGCCCTGGGCGCCGACCACTTCCAGCGTCACCGGCAGCAGCCCGAAGTAGTAGGCGTCGGTGCTCAGCATCAGCTCCATCGGCAGGCCGAACAGCCCCAGCACGATATGCATCTGCCCCACCAGCGGTGCCGGCAGCACCTGCGCCAGGTCCTGGGCAATGGACGTGAGCATGCCGGTGCCAGTGAAGATGCCGAGCATCGAGCCCGCCGCCAGGATGATCATGCCCATACTCAGCGCAGCCGGAGCGTGGGCGGAGATACGCTGCATCTGCGCCTTGCCGCCGGGATAGTTGATCAGCAGCGCCAGGCACAGACCGATCATGAAGATATAGCCGGCCGGCAGCACGCCAGAGAACAGCGATACCAGCACCGCCAGGAACAACGCGGAGTTGGCCCACAGCAGACGCGGGCGCTCCAGTGCAAGCTCCTCGGCGCTTGGCTCATGCAAATCAGTGCTGGTTTCCACCAGTACCCCTTCGTCCCCACTCTTGCCGGCGGCGATACGGCGCTGCTCACGCCAACCCAGCAGCGCCGCCAGGGCTACCAACAACACCACACCGATACCCTGGATGGCGATCAGCGGACGCCACAGCTCGGTGACCTCGATGCCGGTCACGGCCGAGGCACGGCCCAGCGGTCCGGCCCAGGGCAGCATGTTGAAGATGCCGGCGCCGATCGCCAGCAACAGCAGCATCAGGTAGGGGCTCATGCGCAACTGCTTGTACAGCGGCAGCAAGGCGGGAACGGTGAGCAGGAAGGTGGTGGCGCCGGCGCCGTCGAGGTGCGCCAGCATGCCGATCACCGCCGTGGCCACGGTCACCGCGATCACGTTGCCACGGGTCAGCCGGACCATGCCGCCGATCAGCGGGCGGAACAGCCCGGTGTCCTGCAGCACGCCAAAAAAGGTGATGGCAAACACGAACATGGTGGCAATCGCCGTCACGCGGCCGATGCCATCGGTGAAGAAACCGGAAATCGCCTCCGGGCCAAAGCCCGCGGCCAGAGCGCCGAGCAACGGCACCACGATCAATGGCAGAACAGGCGACATGCGCCCGATAAGCAGCAGCACAACCAGGCTGCAGATGGTCAACAGGCCAATCAGGGTCAACAAACCGCTTTCTCCTCTTTTTCTTGTAAGGCACGCGAAAGGCGCGTGCGGAGGCTAAGAGGCGAACCTTTCAAAAACCTTTAAGCGGCGGAGATGCGCAACGGCAAATGTCAGGGAATATGTCTCAGAGTAAGGGCGACAGCCCTACCAGAACTGCCGTCGAACTCGGCGCCGGGGTCTACGCGACCAGTGCGCTGATCAGCGAAAACGGTTACCCGCATGACAGCGAGTTGCTCGAAGGCTATGCCCGTGAACTGTCCCTCGGGGTGTTGATGGCCAACCATGGCGGTCCTTCCGGCGGCTGGTCCTGCGCGGGGCGCAGCGGGTTTTGGGCGCTCGGTGGGCGACAGGAGCTAAGCGTAGTCGGCAAGGGTGACTGCCTGGTGATCGCGCGCCGTCACCAGAACATCTGGCAGGGTCAGATGCAGGAGTTGTCGCTGGACCACTGATCAGGCCGCGTTGAACGCCTTCACTCGCTCCAGCCAGACCAGGTCGAGCCGCGTCTGCTCGATGTCCAGCCCCTGCTGCTCCATCGCCTCACGATGGCTGTCGATCTCGCGCACCATCTGGCTCAGCTCGCTGGAGTTGCCGTCGAGCTGATGCATCTGAGTCACTCCCAGGTGGTAGAAGCGCAGCAGCTTCATCGCCGTTTCATCGTCCTGGGCCACGCCCGCCTTGACGTGATGCATCACGTTGGTGACACGCATCAGGCTGCGCTTGAGTCGCCAGCCGTAAACGGCCGGGGCCATGAACGGCCGCGCCCAGAGTCGCTGGCGCACCAGGGCAATGGTCAGGCCGAGCCCCGCCAGCACACCCAGCAGGTTCCACTTGAAATTGTCGCCACCGGGCGTGCCGAACACCTGCGTACTCAGCGTGGCGCAGAGCATGGCCAGCGCCACGAAGATGACCGCGATCACAGCAGTACTGCGGCGGGTCTGCTGGCGGTAGTAGGCGGGGTCGATGGGCTGGATTTCGAACATGAAACGCACTCTCGGAGCTGACAACATGGGGCGCCACCATGCACCATCGCGCCACTTCGGTCGAGCCCGGTGACAACCACAATTGCGACAGGAGTCAACCCTCAACCGCCCTGCTTCAACCACTCGCTGGGACTCGCCCCCACCTTGCGGCGAAATGCACGGGCCAGGGCCGAGGGGCTTTCATAGCCGACCTCGTCGGCGATCAGCGCCATGGGCCGGCCCTCGCGCAGACGCTTCTGCGCCAGGCTGACGCGCCAGCCCACCAGATAATCCGCCGGTGTAGCACCGACCACATCGTGAAAATGCGCAGCGAAACTGGCGCGCGACATGCCGGCCAGCGCCGCCAGCTCGGCCACCGACCAGCCGTGCTGCGGTTTCTCGTGCAGCTGATTGAGCGCCCGCGCCAGGCGTGGTTCGGCCAGCCCCGCCATCATCCCCGAGGCCAGCTCGCGGCTGTTCATCAGATGGCGCAGCAGCTGGATCACCATCAGCTCGAACAGGCGATTGAGCACCAGTTCGCGTCCGCAATCCTCCCCCGCCGCCTCGGCGAACAGCCAGTCCAGGCAACCGCTCAGGCTCGGCAACTCGCGCAGCGGTTTGACGATGGCGCCTGGCAGTGACCGCGACAGCGGATTGTCGATGCCGCCGTCGAAGGCCAGGGTCGCGCAGACCAGTTCGGCACCGTCAGCCTCGCTGGCTGTCATCTGGTGCAGGCACGGCCTGGCCACCAGCATCAGGCTCGGCTCTTCCAGGCGCAGTTCGCGGCCATCGCCTTCACGAAAGCTCATGCGCCCGGCACGCAGCAGATGGATGTAACCATGCGGCTCATGCTCGCCATGGCTGCTGGTGCCGCAGAACCCACCGCGGTGGAAGGTGCTGGCGTGCAGGTTGAAGTGATGCAGCAGGCTGGAAAGGCGATCCATGGTCATCTCGCACTCTTGGACGATCTGTCGCATAACATCGACGATCTGAATCCGAAAAGCCAGATCGATTGCCTAGCATGGCTCCAGGCTTGAACGACAAGCTCCCCACCCAAGACTGGAGAATCACCATGACTCGTATCGCCGCACTGCCGTTCGAACAAACCGCTGCCAGCGCCCAGATGCAACTGGAAGGCATCCGCAAGGGCCTCGGTTTCATCCCCAATATCTTCGCCACCCTGGCCCACGCCCCGGCCGCGCTGAGCGGCTACCTGGCACTGTCCCAGGCGCTCGGCAAAGGCACACTGAACGCCAAGGCGCGCGAAGTGGTGGCGCTGGCCAGCTCGCAGGTCAACGGCTGCGAATACTGCCTGGCCGCACACACCCTGTTCGCCGGCAAGGCCGGTTTGAGCGAGGCGGACATCCGCAGCTCCCGCGATGGCGAGTTCGATGCCGTGGCGCGCCTGACCCGGCAGATCATCGACAGCCGCGGCCGCCTCAGCGATGCGCAGCTGCAAGCCGCGCGCGTTGAAGGGCTGAGCGAGGCCGCTATCGTCGAAGTGGTGGCCAACGTCGCCTTGATGACGCTGACCAATTACCTCAACAACCTGGCCGAAACCGTTGTCGACTTTCCACCAGTAGCCGTCTGATGACGCCGGAGGTACACCATGCAAGCCGTCACCCTCTACACCACCGCATACTGCCCTTACTGCATCAACGCCAAGGCGCTGCTGACACGCAAGGGCGTGACCTACGAGGAAATCGACGTGAGTCGCTCGCCCGAGCGTATGGCGGAGATGCTGCAGCGCAGCAAGCGCCGCAGCGTGCCGCAGATATTCATTGGCGAGCATCATGTCGGCGGCTTCGATGACCTCGCCGCACTGGAACGTGGCGGCGAACTGGATGCGTTGCAGCAAGCCTGAACCCTGATGGCCGACCTTGCCGGCGGCCATCACCCCTTCTGCGCCGACAGCTGTGCCGGCCTACTCCTTTTCGTCAAAGCGCTCGTCTTTGCCCTCATGCACCTGGCCATCGCTGCCGATACAAAAGCGGCAACATCGGCCCGATAGGCTGAGCGTCGCCCTGCGCCCTATCTCGAAATGGAGTCTGCCCATGCGTCTCGACGCCCTCTCTTTGAAAACCCGCCTGATCATCGCGGTGGCGATTCCCTGCATCGCCCTGCTGCTGGTGGCGCTGACCAGCCTGAGCAGCATGTCGAGCATGCATCGGGACACGCAGGTGCTCTATCTCAATACGGCTGCGCCGATGCGCGCCATGGCCGAGGTCGCCTCGCGCATCCCGCGTATGCGCGTCGGGCTCGACATGATGCTGCTGCAGGAAACTCCGCTACGCGACGAACGCGGCGTGAAATCGCGCGTGCAGGACGCGCGCAACGAAGATGTGCCCGGCATGCGCGAAGCGATGCGCCAGGCCGTGGCGGCCCAGGTCAACCCGGAGCGCAAGGTCCAGGCGCAGCAACTGCTTGATCAGTTCGAAGCCATGGTCAGCAATGAACTGAACCCGATGCTCGCCGCTTTCGACGCCGGCGACATGGCCAAGGCCCAGCAGATCTATCGCGACCAGTACGCCAAGACCTACGGCGTGATGCGCCAGGGCGCCAACGACCTGCTCGATGCCCTGCTGCAACAGGCTGAGCAGCAGAACCAGCACAGTGCCGAGAGCTACGACCAAGGCATTACCCGTCAGATCGCCATCATCGCCATCGGCCTGCTGGTATCGATCATCATTTCCTGGCTGATCGTGGTGCAGCTACGTCGCCGTGTGGCGGTGTTGCAGAGCAGCCTGGGCCAGGCTGCCGACAACCTGGCCCTGGACACCCGTATCGACCTGCACGGCCAGGACGAGCTGAGCGAGATCGCCCGCAGCTTCAACCAGTTCATCGACAAGGTGCATGGCGCCATGCGCCAGCTCGCCGACAACTCGCGCCAACTCTCGGGCATGGCTCGCGACGTGGCCGAACGCGCGCGCCTGACCCAGAGCAACTGCACGGCGCAAAGCGACCGCACGGTGCAGGTGGCCACCGCCATCAACGAGCTGGGCTCGACCGTCAACGAGATTGCGCGCAACGCCGAGAACGCCGCAGCAGTCGCCCGCGAGGCGACCCAGCATGCCAGCGACGGCAGCGCCGTGGTCAGCCAGGCGCATCGCCAGGTCGATGCCCTCAACGGCGAACTGGAACAGGCCGCCAAGGTGATCGAGGCACTGGCCGCGCAGACCGACGCCATCAGCACCACGCTCAACACCATCCGCAGCATTTCCGAGCAGACCAACCTGCTCGCCCTCAACGCCGCCATCGAGGCGGCGCGTGCTGGCGAGCAAGGGCGCGGCTTCGCCGTGGTAGCCGACGAGGTACGTACCCTGGCCAGCCGTTCCGGCGCCTCCACCGAGGAGATCCAGCAGGTCATCGACCGCCTGCAGAACGAATCACGCTCGGCCGTCGAGGCCATGGCCAAGGGGCAACGGCAGAGCGCGCTGGTGGTGGAATATGCGAGCAAGGCGTCGGCGGCGCTGGAGCAGATCAACAACCATATCGGCCAGATCAGCGACCAGAACATCCAGGTCGCTACTGCCACCGAAGAACAGTCCAGCGTGGTCGAAGACATCAACCGCAACATCGTCGACATCAACGAGCTGACCGTCGGCACCACCCATATCGCCGACCAGCTCAACCAAGCCAGCAGCGATTTGCAGGCGCTGTCGACCCAACTCGATGGCCTGGTCGGGCGTTTCCGGTTGTAACCCCTCAAACCACTCGGTGCGCACGGCGCCCCCTGCGGTCGGACGCCGTGCACACCGAGCCACCTACAGGTCTTCGTCGATGCGCTCGCGCAAATAAGCGTAGAAGGGGTTGGACGTCATACGCTGCAAACTATCGAGCCCCACCACCAGCACGCCGTGTTCACCGCGCGGTGCCAGCGTGCCAAGGGCTACGCCGTAGAACTCCTCGGAGGTCGGTTCGCTGCCATACAGCGGATCGTCCGTGGGAAACGGCAGTGCAACGTGTGACAGCGAGAACAGCTGGCTCGGGTATTCGACGTTCAATGGCGTCACCAGCGCCTCACGCTCGCCGGCGGTGATTCGCCGCGCCTCGACCTGACGGCCACCGCTCTGCGCAACGCCCACCACCGTCAGGTCGTAGTCACGCTGAGCCGGTGGCAGCAAGGTCTCGAGCAAGCCGCTCATGTCCGCCCGCAGCAGCGAACTGGCCGCCTGCGAGCGGTTGATGTCGAAGATCACCAGTTCACTGCCATTGGCCGGCAGACGCTCGAACAAATGGCGCACCACGGCCGGTGTACTCACGGTACTGTCGGCCAGCGACTGAAAGGCCAGCACCGGTGGCAATCGTGACAGACGGCCATCGGCTTCGGCGGCATCGAAGGCAGACTGCACCTCGCTGGTCAGCTCATAGGTCTGCCGCGCCGCATGCACCGGAAAAGAGTTGTACTTGAACGGGTTGAACTCCGGCAGCACGTTCATCCAGGCCGACTTGGCGAAGGCCGGCAGCAACGCCGGCAGGGCCGCCAGCCCGGCGTAACGCGCGTAGCTGGTGACACCGATCATCGGCGAAATCAGCACCAGGCGTTGCGGCATGGCCAACTGCTCGTCCTCCAGCGCGGCCAGGCTGTAGCGCAGCGCCAGCGCACCGCCATTGGAATAGCCGATCAGATACAGCGGCCCGTCCGGCACCTGGCGCCGCGCCTCGCGCACGGCCAGGCGGGTAGCGGCCAGCCATTGCTCCCAGTGCGCAGCAGTGAGCGCCGCCGGCACCGTGCCATGGCCAGGCATGCGCGGCACCAGCGCTAACAGCCCCTGTTCGCTCAGGTGCTGGGCGATATGGCGCAGGCTGTATGGCGAGTCGGTCAGGCCATGCAGCAACACCACTACGCCACGCGCCGGACCTGGCGGCTGCAGAGTGAAGGAGCGATTCCAGTCGCGCGGCAGGTTGCCGGGGTAGACCGGGCTGTCGCTGGCGTAGCGGCTGTATGGCGCCGTGCCGGAGGCCGTGACCGGCTCGATCAACTCACTCTGCAGGCGCTCGAACAGGGCCGCCTCGGCGGCCAGATAGGCTTGCCAGTCGGCAGCGTCCAGCTCGCTGACCTCCAGCTCCTGCGGCACCAGGCGGTGCCAGGGTTCCAGTTCGGGCAACGACGACAGCCCGGCGATACGAATGCCGAGCAAGGCCACCACGATCAACAACAGCACTACCAGCGTCCAGGCCATCACGTTGCGCATGCGTGGTAAACGCATCAAGCGCCTCCCTCGAAAATCTCTGGCCGGGAAAATCCGTCCCGGCGACCGGCTCGGGGACTTTAGTGCAAAGCGGCGCCCGACCACCACTGGGTTGGCCTTTAAGGTCTGTATCGGTGCCATGCGATTCAGCAGGCTGCGTAATCTGGAATCAAGCCAGAAGCGCTGGATGAACTGAGCAGGCAAGCAACGGGCACCGCTGATAGGCTGCGCACATGAATCTCGCCGCTCAACTCCAGACACTCATTGCCAACGACCCACAGCGCTTGCGCATCCTGCAACAGGTGCGCGAGCTCGACCTACCCGATTGCTGGGTGGCCGCCGGTTTCGTGCGCAGCGCAGTCTGGGATCACCTGCATCAACGCACGCCGTCCCCGCTGCCGGAAGATATCGACGTGATCTGGTTCGACCGCAGCCAAACCGCCCCCGCTCGCGACGCTGAACTGGAGACGATCCTGCGCCAAAGGGACGAATCGCTGCTGTGGTCGGTGAAGAATCAGGCACGCATGCATCTGCGCAATGACGATGCGCCTTACGCCTCGGCTACCGAAGCGATGCGGCACTGGCCAGAGACCGCGACAGCGGTGGCCATAAGGCTCGATGAACAAGACAGGCTGGAGGTCGCCGCACCGCTGGGCCTGGAGGATCTGTTCGGCCTTATCGTGCGGCCGGCCGGGCGCTTTCAGAACGAGAAGAGTCAGATCTACCAACAGCGCCTGCATGACAAGAACTGGCTGGCCACCTGGCCAAAGTTGCAGGTGATTGCGTAGGGTAGATCGGGCTTCAGTAGCGACAGACTGGCAGGTGCCAGCAAAGCTTCGCCCCGGGGCTCCTACAGGCAATGAAGCGTGGCACCCGTGGGAGGCGCTTCAGCGGCGACAATCGCGACTGAAGCCCCCCACAGAACCAAGGTCAGATACCGGCGACCACCGCGCAGATACCCTGCGCACTGTCGGCGAACTGGCTGCACAGGTGATTGATGGAGGTCACCAATACCTGCTCGGGCGCGGAGATGAAATCCACCGACATCATCACGCTGAGCATGGTGATACTGATGATGGAGAAGGTGAACAGCTTGCGCGCCCACACCCGATCATCGACGGCCTTGTAGCCCGATACGCCCATCCACAACCAGTAGGCACCGCTCAGCGCGGCAACCACGAAGTAGCTGTAGCCGGCGTAACCGCTGAGCGTCAGCATCAGGGTCGCGACCACGAAGGCGGCGATGTACAGCACGATCTGCCGCTTGGCCGCCGAGATCCCCTTGATAACGGGCAGCACCGGGATGTTCGCGGCCTGGTAGTCATTGAAACGGAAGATGGCGATGGCATAGGAATGCGGCATCTGCCACAGGCTGAAGATCAACAACAGGATGGCGGCGCCAGCGTCGAACTCGTTGCTCACCGCGCAGTAGCCGACCACGGGCGGAGCCGCCCCGGACAGGCTGCCGACCAGGGTGCCGTACACCGAGCCACGCTTGAGCCACAGGCTGTAGAGGCCGACATAGACCACGAAACCCATGAGTACCAGCATCACCGCCAGGGTGTTGGTGGCGGCGTACAACACGGCCACCCCGGCTACCCCGAGCGCGAAGGCATAGACGATGGCGTGCGCAGGTGAAACCAGCCCCTGCGCCAGGACGCGATTACGCGTGCGCTCCATCTTCTGGTCGATGTCCCTATCGATGTAGTTGTTGAACACACAGCCTGAGGCGATCACCAGCGAAACCCCCAGCGCTGTCGCAAGGTACAGCGCCAGGTTCACATCGCCACGCGAAGCCAGGAAGAAACCGCCCGTCACGGAAATCAGATTCCCGAAGACGATGCCCGGCTTGGCGAGGTTGAGGTACTGCTTCAGGAGCGCCAGCATCAGTTGATCATCATGTGATAGTGCATGCTCCACATGATCCAGACCGACAGGCCGACCACGAACGCGATGATCAGCACGGTGAAGATCATCGAAACGACGTTCCAGCGGCCTTCCGCGTCAGTCTTCATGTGCAGGAAGTACACGAGGTGGACGAGCACCTGCGCCAGGCCGAAGAGCACCACGGTGATCAGAGTCGCGCCACGGCTCAGGCCCAGCACTTCAGGATGCATGACCAGCATGAAAGGGATCACGGTGAGGATCACCGACAGGATGAAACCGGTCAGGTAATCCCTGAAGCCCACGGCGTGGGCGGCGTGATTGTCTTGGTGAGCCATTTACAGCACCCCCATCAGGTAGACGACGGTAAACACGCAGATCCACACCACGTCGAGGAAGTGCCAGAACAGGCTGAGCAGCCCCACGCGGGTCTTGTTGGTGTCGGTCAGGCCACGGCTACCAACCTGGAACATCAGCACCAGCATCCACAGCAGACCGGCACTGACGTGCAGGCCGTGGGTGCCGACCAGGGTGAAGAACGCCGACCAATAGGCGCTGACCTGCGGCCCGGCCCCTTCATGGATCAGGTGGCGGAACTCGTACAGCTCGATGCTGATGAAGGCCACGCCAAACAGGAAGGTAACGCCCAGCCAGCGCAGCACCGCGCCCTTGTCGCCACGGTAGGTGGCCAGCATGGCCATGCCGTAGGTGATACTGGAAAACAGCAGAGCGAAGGTTTCCACCAGCACCAGGTGCAGGCCCGGGCTGAGCATTTCCTTGGCGGTGGGGCCACCGGCGAAGGAATTGCTCAGCACCGCGAAGGTGGCGAACACCGTGGCGAAGATCAGCAGGTCGGTCATCAGGTAGACCCAGAAGCCGAACAGCTTGATTCCACTGGTGTCGTGGTGGTGCTCATGGCCGTGACCATGAGCGTCATGCGGAAAATGGGGTTCGTAAGCGGTCATGGTTAGGCCTGTACGACTGCGTTGGCTTTGGTTTGGTGGTGCGCCTGCTCGATCCGCGCGATCTCTTCGGGCTGCACGTAGTAGTCGATGTCTTCGTCGTAGGAACGCACGATGAAGCTGACCACGGCCCCGACCAGACCAACGATGGCGAGCCACCAGATATGCCAGATCATGGCGAAGCCGAAGGCGATGACGAACGCCGACACGACCAGGCCGTTGCCGGTGTTCTTCGGCATATGGATCGGCTCGTAGTGCTCCGGCGCAGGCATCAGCTCGACACCGTTCTTCTTCGCCTCATAGAAGGCGTCGATCTTGTCCGCCGTCGGGATGACCGCGAAGTTGTAGAACGGTGGCGGCGAGGACGTCGCCCACTCCAGGGTGCGGCCATCCCAAGGGTCGCCGCTCACATCGAGGTTTTCCTTGCGTTTGATGTAGCTGGTGACGAACTGCACCACGGTGAAGACGATGCCGATACCGATCAGCACCGCACCGACCACGGCCACCTGCACCCAAGGCACCCAGGCCGGGTTGTCGAAGTGGTTGAGGCGACGGGTCATGCCCATGAAGCCCAGCACGTACAGCGGCATGAAGGCGAAGTAGAAGCCCAGCAACCAGCACCAGAAGGAGTAACGGCCGAAGCGATCGAGCAACTTGAAGCCGAAGGCTTTCGGGAACCAGTAGATGATGCCGGCCAGGTAGCCGAACACCGCACCGCCGATGATCACGTTGTGGAAGTGGGCGATCAAAAACAGGCTGTTGTGCAGCACGAAGTCCGCCGCCGGCACTGCCATCAGCACACCGGTCATGCCGCCGATGGAGAAGGTCACCAGAAAGCCCAGGGTCATCCAGGTCATGGCGTTCAGTTGCAGACGGCCACGGAAGATGGTGAACAGCCAGGTGAAGATCTTCACCCCGGTGGGGATGGCGATGATCGAGGTCATGATGCCGAAGAAGGCGTTGACGCTGGCACCCGAGCCCATGGTGAAGAAGTGGTGCAGCCACACCACGAACGACAGCACGCCGATGGCTGCGGTCGCCCAGACCATCGAGGCATAACCGAACAGGGTCTTGCGCGAGAAGGTCGCGACCACTTCGGAGAACACGCCGAACGCCGGCAGGATCAGGATGTACACCTCCGGGTGACCCCAGATCCAGAACAGGTTGGCGTACATCATCGGGTTGCCGCCCAGTTCATTGGTGAAGAAGTGGAAATCCAGATAGCGGTCCAGCGACAGCATCGCCAGGGTCGCGGTCAGCGGAGGGAAGGCGCCGCAGATCAGCACGCAGGTCACCAGGATGGTCCAGGTGAAGATCGGCATCTTCATCAGGCTCATGCCCGGTGCACGCATCTTGAGGATGGTGGCGATGAAGTTGACCCCCGTCAGGGTCGTGCCCAAGCCCGATAGCTGCATGCTCCAGATGTAGTAATCCATCCCCACGCCGGGACTGTACTGAATCCCTGATAACGGCGGATAAGCCACCCAACCGGTCTTGGCGAACTCGCCCAGGCCCAGCGACAGGTTGATCAGCAGCGCGCCGCCGACGAACAGCCAGAAGCTCAGCGAGTTCAGGTAGGGGAAGGCCACGTCACGTGCGCCGATCTGCAGCGGCACGACGATGTTCATCAGGCCGGTGACCAGTGGCATGGCCACGAAGATCAGCATGATGATGCCGTGCGCAGTGAATATCTGGTCGTAGTGCTCGGGCGGCAGGTAGCCCTGCCCGTCACCGTGGGCCATCGCCAGGTGGGTGCGCATCATGATGGCGTCGGCGAAGCCACGCACCAGCATGACCAGCGCGACAAGGATGTACATCACGCCGATTTTCTTATGGTCCACCGAGGTGAGCCACTCGCTCCACAGATAGCCCCACTTCTTGAAGTAGGTCACCGCGGCGAACAGCGCCAGACCGCCCAGCGCCACCATGGCCAGGGTGATCATGATGATCGGCTCGTGATACGGCACCGCATCCAGAGTCAGTTTTCCAAACATATTCACTCCTGCACCTCCGCTGAATCGTGCATGGCCGTGCTGTGGGAATCTTTCAGGGTCACGTACTGCCCGATCACCTTGTTGAACAGGTTCGGTTCGACCTGGCCGAAGTAGCGGATCGGGTAGATCGGGTAGCGGTGGTGGACCATCTCGCCCGGCTCGCCCACCTGCTTGAAGGTGGCGAAGTCCATGACCTCGGGCGACTGCTTGACCTTGTCGACCCACTGCGCGAAGGCGTCATCGCTGACCGAATGGGTGGTGAAGCGCATGGCCGAGAAGCCTTCGCCGCTGAAGTTGCCGGACTGGCCGAAGAACTCGCCCTGCTCATTGGCGATCAGGTTGAGCTGGGTGCGCTGGCCGCCCATGGCGTAGATCATGCCGCCCAGTTGCGGGATCGACAGTGCGTTCATCACCGTGTCGGAGGTGATGTGGAAGGTCACCGGGGTCTTCTCCGGAATCACCAGTTCATTGACCACGGCCACGCCCTGGTCCGGGTAGATGAACAGCCATTTCCAGTCGAGCGAGACGACTTCGATGTTCAGCGCCGGCTTGTCCGATTCAATCGGGCGGTAGGGGTCGAGCGAATGCGAGGTTTGCCAGATGATGACCGCCAGAACGGCGACGATGATCAGGGGAACACCCCAGACGACCAGCTCGATCTTGTGCGAATGTGCCCAGTCGGGCATGTAGGTGGCCTTCTCGTTCGACTCGCGGTAACGCCAGCCAAACAGGAAGGTCATGATGATCACGGGTACCACCACGATCAGCATGAGTCCGATGGAGATCAGGATCAGATTGCCCTGCTCGACACCGATCTGCCCTTTCGAGTTGAACAGTGCCCAGTCACATCCACCGAGCGCCGAGAAGGCAATCGCCATCACCAGCCAGCGCACACAACGATGGTATTTCTCTTCTTTCATGTCACGACCTTCAACTGAGTGAGCCCCACGATCGGCTTCAGTTGCCGTGCGGCCCATCGAGTAAAAGGCCGGCAGCGAGAACTCAGAGCTTGAGCATCCGTGCAAGCGAAGCGGTAAACCGTGGGAAGCGCGGATGTTGCAGGCTATGACGGCCTCATACAATTCATTAGCGGCCTACTTATGAGCGAACTTACAGCACCATCTCGACATGTTTAGAAACATTTACGCAAAGATTTGAAACACTTTGCAGCAAGAAGCCGGCAAAGAATCGCAGGGGTGCGACAAATGATCACAGGCCCGTTTTAGAGCTGTTTGTCAGCAAATTGACAGGAATCATTGCAAGGAAAGATGCCGTCAACTGACCGCACGGCCTGCCTTGACATTGAGGAGATTTCGAGAATTCCGAGTTCGCAGGTGAGGAGCGTCAGCCGTACGACAGGCTGAGCGCAAAGCGGGATCAAGTAGAGGCAGAGGACGGCTGGTGTTGTAGCCCGGATGCAATCCGGGGCAATTAAGCGCGGCCAAAAATCATCGCGGCTAAAGCCGCTCCTACCCCTATTCCGTAGGAGCGGCTTCAGCCGCGATAGCTTCACCTAACCCACATACAACCCGGAACGATTCGATATGTGCCCCGGATTGCATCCGGGCAACACAGCTGAAAACCCGGACATGCGACCATCCTGTAGGAGCCGCGCCCTCGCGGCGAATCGGCCACAACCCCGGTCATCCTGGCGAACGCTTCGCCCCGAGGCGGGGCTCCTACACAGAGCGCTCGCCAAGACGGTCAAACATCCGGGGAAGCGAGGCGCCTGTGGGCAGATCAGCCTACTTCACTACTTCCAGGCGCAGTAACAGCCCACCGCCAAACCGCTGGCCAGTGACACATGGCGCCCCTGGGTCAGCGCATCGAGCACCGGCTCGACAAAGCTGTTGCTGGAATTGCACACCAGCCCCTCGCTGTAAGGGCCGGCATAGGCCAGCTTGCCGTCGTGATCCCAGATCGCCAGGGCCGGGCTGGCCGGCAGCGATTCCATGCCCTCGATACCGGGCAAAGGCGTCATCCGCCCACGCAGGAACGGCGCGATCTCGCCCGTGCTGCCCGGTTTCTGCACGCTGTAGAACGCGACATCGGCATTGCGGTGCAGGCCGATCAGGTAGCGCAGGTGCGCGTCGGTTTCCGCGTTGCAGGGGCAGTCAGGGTCCCAGAAGTGCACCACGCGAATAGGGCCTGGGCCAGCCAACTCAGGCGGCAGCTTCAGCTCGCCCTGACCGAAGATCACCGTCTGCTCGGCATAGGGGCGCAAATACGCCGCGCCGCTGAGCCACCAGATCAGCACCACGCTCCCCAGCGCCAACACGCAGAAGCCCACCACAAGATGCTTGAAGCTCAGGCGTTGCAGCAGGTTCATGGCTGATGGCCGAACTTGCGCAGGAACTGCTTCTCCATTTCCTGGCAACTTTCCTCGGTGAAGCTGCGCTCGGTGGCCTGCGCGCTCTTCCAGCAGGCCTCGATGGCCGCGCGCTCGCCGGCCTCGATCTCGCTGTCCTGCGGGCGAGTCATGATGTAGATCAGCCCGGCGAAAATCAGTACGACAAAGGCCAGGCCGACCAGAAACAGGCCGAGGCAGCCACGGCGCCCCAGCCCGGAATTATCTTCACTTGCGCTCATCTTTCTCGGTTTCCGCATTTATCAGTGGTTGGCTCGCCCCTGCACCGGGGCGAGCGCCGATCATCAACCTTCAACCAGCGTCCACTGCTTGCTCAGGCGCTTGTCCGACACCGCCATCTTGGTGCCCAGTTGCTGGGCGAACAGCGACACGCGGTATTCCTCCAGCATCCAGCGATACAGCGTGAGCTGCGGGTCACGCTTGCCTTCCTGGGCATGTTTAGCCGCACGCGCCTTGTACTGTTCCCAGTAGCCTGTGATTTCGCCCGTCCACACGCGGTCACGCTGCACCTGCGCGCCGACCTTGTCCAGGCGCTGCTCGATGGCCTTCAGATAGCGCGGGATTTCCTTGAGCCACTCGCTCGGCGTCTCGCGCACGAAGCCGGCATAGACCAGATTGGCCAGTTGCTGCTTGATGTCGTTGAGCGCCATGGCCTGGGCCAGGTCGATCTTGCCCTTGAAGCGCTTCTGCAGGCCGTGGTTGAGCTTGAGGATTTCCAGCACCAGACGAGCGATACGTTCGGCATGCACCGTCCAGTCGCCGCGCTTGCGCTCGGCCAGTTGCGCCAGGGCCGCACCGTCGCGTGGCAGCGTCGCCTCGCCTTCAAGGATGCAGGCATCCAGGCTGGCCAGCAGGATGTCCTCGACCAGCGCTTCGACGCGGCCGATATCGCGATACAGCAGACCCAACTCGGTCAGCCCCGGCAGCTTGCCGCGCAGGAACTTGGCCTGCTCGGCCAGTTGCTGCAGCAACAGACGTTGCAGGGCGCGGCGGTGCTGGAAGTCGGCCTCGGCCTGGGTCGGGAAGCGCCCTTCCTTGACCACCCCGCCCTCTTCCACCAACGCCGGGTAAACCGTCATGGAAAGCCCGGCGATCTTCTGCTGAGTCTTTTCTGCCACCTCAGCGAAGGCCTTGGCCTCCACTGCTTTCGGCTTGTCGCTCTGCTGCGGGATGGCCAACGCAGCCTGGCTGGCCTCGGCGAAACGCGCGGTCAGTTCGGCCAGGTCGCGGCCTTCACCGAGGAACTTGCCACGGGCATCGACCACCTCGATGTTCATCTTCAGGTGGCTCTCGATGCTTTCAGCCGCTTCCGCCCAGGCCTCGTCAGACACCCGCGCGCCCGTCATGCGCAGCAGCTCATGGCCGAGGGCCTGTGGCAACGAACCCTGGCCAAACACCAGCTTGTCCAGCGCGGCGCCGACGAAGTCCGGCACCGGCACGAAGTTCTTGCGCAGCGCCTTGGGCAGGCCGCGCACCAGGGCGATGCACTTGGCTTCCAGCAGGCCTGGCACCAGCCACTCCAGGCGCTCGGGCTGCAATTGCGGCAACAGCGGCGCCGGCACGCGCAGGGTCACGCCGTCACGCGGATGGTTGGGCTCGAAGTGATAGCTCAGCGGCAACTGCAGCTCGCCGATGCGTATGGTGTCCGGGTACTGCGCGGCGGTGATTTCCTTGGCATCGCGGGCCAGGGCGTCTTCCTCGCGCATGATCAACAACTGCGGGTCGGCGGCGCTGCCTTTCTTGTACCAACTCTCGAAACTCGCGGCCTGGTAGATGTCCTGCGGGATGCGCGCCTCGTAGTAGCCGAACAGGGTTTCCTCGTCAGCGAGGATATCGCGGCGGCGCGACTTGGCCTCCAGTTCGTCGAGGCGTTCGAGCAACTGCCGGTTGGCAGTCAGGCAGCGCACGCGGCTGTTGATCTCGCCGCGCACCAGGCCCTCGCGAATGAACATCTCGCGCGCCACGGGCGGGTCGATGGGGCCGTAATGCACCGGGCGGCGGCCGACGACGATCATGCCGTACAGGGTGACCTGCTCGTACGCCACCACCTGGCCGCGCTTCTTCTCCCAGTGCGGTTCCAGATGGTTCTTCTTCACCAGGTGGCCGGCCAGCGGCTCGATCCAGTCCGGCTCGATCTTCGCCACCATGCGGGCGAACAGCTTGGTGGTTTCCACCAGCTCGGCGGCCATGATCCAGTTGGGCTTCTTGCGCCCGATCACGCTGGACGGGTGAATCCAGAAACGCCGCTGGCGCGCACCGAGGTAGTCGCCCTCCTCGGTCTTCTGCCCGATCTGGCTGAGCAGGCCGGCGAGAATCGCCTTGTGCACGGCGGCGTAGTTCTTCGCCCGCACTGCCGCCTCACTGGCCTCGGCCTGCTGGCGGGCGATGGCGTTGACGCGGGTGTCCTTGGTAGGGACAACCGATTCTTTGTAGGAGCCCGCTTGCGGGCGATCCGCCTGACCATCATCGCCCGCAAGCGGGCTCCTACGGGAAGCATTGCCCATCAACTGCAGATCACGCGCGATCAACACCAGCTGCCGGTGCGCATCGCGCCATTCGCGCAGACGCATGTAGTTGAGGAAGTTCTTCTTGCACCAGGTGCGCAGCGGGTTGCTGCCCAGCTCCTGGCGTTTTTCCTCGAAGCCGCGCCACAGGTTGATCAGCGCGGCGAAATCCGAGTCCACATCCTTCCACTGCGCATGGGCCTGATCGGCGGCCTGCTGGCGATCCATCGGTCGCTCGCGCGGGTCTTGCACCGAAAGCGCGGCGGCGACGATCAGGATTTCCTCCAGGCTGCCCTGCTTGGCGCCTTCCAGCACCATGCGCCCCAGGCGCGGGTCGATGGGCAGGCGTGCCAGTTGCCGGCCGATGGGCGTGAGCTGGCTTTCGCGGTTGACCGCCGACAGCTCCTGCAACAGGTTGAAGCCGTCGCTGATGGCCTTGCCGTCTGGCGGCTCGATAAAGGGGAAGTCCTCGATGCTGCCCAGGCGCAGGTGCAGCATCTGCAGAATCACCGCCGCCAGGTTGGTGCGCAGAATCTCCGGGTCGGTAAATTCAGGGCGGCCGAGAAAATCCTCCTCGCTGTACAAACGAATGCAGATGCCCGGCTCGACCCGCCCGCAACGGCCCTTGCGCTGGTTGGCGCTGGCCTGCGATACCGGCTCGATGGGCAGGCGCTGCACCTTGGCGCGGTAGCTGTAACGGCTGATGCGCGCCGTGCCGCTATCGATCACGTAGCGGATGCCCGGCACGGTCAGCGAGGTTTCCGCAACGTTGGTGGCCAGCACGATCTTGCGCCCGGCCATGGGCGCGAAAATCTTCTGCTGCTCGGCCGGCGTCAGCCGCGCATACAAAGGCAGCACCTCGGTAAAGCGCAGGTTGGCCTTGCGCAGCACCTCGGCGGCCTCGCGAATCTCGCGCTCACCGGGCAGGAACACCAGCACATCGCCGGGGCGCTTGCCCACGCTGCGCTCGTGCTCGGCGATCTCGTCCAGCGCGGCGAGAATGCCCTGGTCGATGGACAGATCATCGAGCAGACGCTCGCCCTCCTCGTCCACCTCGGCAGCCAGCGGGCGATACCAGGTTTCCACCGGATAGGTGCGGCCGGACACCTCGATGATCGGCGCGTCATTGAAGTGCTTGGAAAAGCGCTCCAGATCGATGGTCGCCGAGGTGATGATCAGCTTCAGATCCGGGCGACGCGGCAGCAGGGTCTTCAGGTAGCCGAGCAGGAAGTCGATGTTGAGGCTGCGCTCGTGCGCCTCGTCGACGATGATGGTGTCGTACTTTTCCAGAAAGCGGTCGTGCTGGGTTTCGGCGAGCAGGATGCCGTCAGTCATCAGCTTGATCAGCGTGCCGTCCTTGCTCTGATCCTCGAAACGCACCTGATAGCCGACCAGCTCGCCCAGCGGCGTACCGATCTCTTCCGCCACCCGTGTCGCCACACTGCGCGCCGCCAGGCGGCGCGGCTGGGTGTGACCGATCAGCCCATGCACACCCCGGCCGATCTCCAGACAGATCTTCGGCAACTGCGTGGTCTTGCCCGAACCGGTCTCACCGGCGATCACCACCACCTGGCTCTTCTCCAGCGCGACCTTGATCTCGTCACGCTTGGCGGCAATCGGCAGCGCATCGTCGTAGCGCATCGCCGGGATGCTGCTGCGCCGCGCCGCGACCTTGTCGCTGGACGCCTGAAAACGCTCCAGCCACTGCGCCAGCTTGGCCTCATCGGGATGCTTCTGCAGCTCATGCAACTGCCGGCGCAAGCGATGGCGCTCGGCGATCATGACGTGGTCGAGGTTCTTCTGCAGCGTGGCGAGGTCAGTCATCTGGATCGGGGCAATCAGGGTAAAGGCGAGATTGTCGCAGATTACGCACGAAGGCGGGCAGGCTATGCCGCTGCGGAAGAGCGCGAGATTAAAACGTAAGGGAGCAGCTTCTTTCGGCTAGAAGCGGGCGCTGGGGCAGGACTTTGTATGGTTAAAAGCTAGAAGCATTGCTTAAGAGGAATCGTCTGAGTTTCCTTGCTCCCATTTAGCCATAGGGAAGCTATGCCCACTTGGATACGCCGCTGTCGATCCTGCGAAGGAAAAATGATGTTATGGAGATCACGGCCATACGGACACAAGCCGGGACACTATATCCATAGAATACTTGAATCAGACAGTGGCAAATTGCCAACTTCCTGTGACATTCTTCGTGGTAAGAGCGGGCTTTGGCAATCAGAGAAACAGCATCTGACCCAGGCTCGGCATTCGCCAATAATCAGATGCTTCGGAAGTTCTGAGCGTCAAAGGGAGTTTGGAGTACATGACTGATGTCATCGCCGAAGCTTTGAGAAAATTTTTTCACAAGGCTACTGATCCGATTCTGTTTACAGGAGCAGGTGTATCGGTCAAAGCGGGTTTACCTACGTGGAAGGGACTCATTCATAAACTCGCTGAGGGGATCAGGCCTTTGGATCCCGCTACAGCTGACATGATGGCAAAGCGTGCTGAAAAAGGCGATCTGACCACCGCCGTAGACTATTTCATGTTGAGCGATGACATGAACACAGGCGACAAGTACAAGTTGGTGGCCAGTCTATTGGAAGAATACGATGCAGGCGCTATCTCTGATGTAGCGAGCCTTCCATTTAAAGGGTGTCTCACAACAAACTTCGATGAAAGCATTCTCCAAGCCATCGGGACCGCTAAAGGCAAAAGCCCAAGAGACTACAAATACGGGGATGCATCCTTTAAACAGGCCCAGTGGGAAGAAAAGCAATTCGTTGCGAGAATCCACGGCGCTGTCGAGCACCCGGAATGCATTGTGCTATCCAAGCAGCACTTTGAAAACCTCTTGAAGGATGAGACTTATCTAGAATTGCTGCGCACATGTTTTTCGCACAGAAACGTCCTTTTTCTTGGCTTTTCCTTCTACGATCCTGCCATCCGGCACGTGTTTAGCGAGCTTGATAGAAAATTCGGAAGCTCCTCAACTGGACGGCATATGGCTTTACTCCCCTCCGACATAGACTCGGAGTTCGTCCAAAAAGCTCACCATCTTAATATTGAGGTTGTGAGGTATGATGCCAAAGATAACCACGCGGCTTTATGGTCTGGATTGGCGCAGTTCAATAACGCCAAGGAGAGCCCTAAAACTGGAGCGGCAAAGAGTTCTCCGTTCAGCTTCACTAAGCAATTTTTAGCGACATGCTACGCAAGGGCGCACGCGGGATCTTCTAAGGCCCTGAGAGTTGCAGTGACGGAAGGAGTCGTATCTGCCCTTCTTCAAGAGAGCGCTCCACAGCCTATCGGTAGCGCTGAGCTAATCGAGAAAATGCGGCTCACGCTCGGTGTGAACAGCGGGGAGATAACTTACCTACTGGAATCCGCGCTGAACTCACTCATGGACTCTGGTCTCTGCGCCTATCAAACTGACGGCTCTTATTCGTGGGTTGGGGATCAAGAAGAATCCGATCTCTTGGGTATTGTGATGGAGCGGTTGGTTGAAAGTACCGTTAGCCGCGCCTTTGTGTCAGAAGGCTGGGATGTGCCTGAAAACGTACGCGTTGTAATCGGTCGTTTTTTTGACGGCATCATTAATCGTCGCGGTTGGGACCTAGGCGTGGCATTTTCGGCAGGGCGAGTACCAGAGGCCATATCGGTGGCATCCCTGATGAACGAATGTGCCCACGACATCTTCGCGTTTGACAAAGAACGGTTGCTGCGAGTGCTTCAGAATCAGTTTGCCCATCCGACCGTTGAGGAGGCCGAAATCCTTTCCGAGTTGGGAAGGTTGAGCTTTGCGATCGAATTGGCATTCAAATCCCCTCATTCGGTCCTGCTCAGCAAGGCTATTTTGCCGAGGAAGATTTATTTCGACGCCAGCGTTGTGCTCCCGATTATCGCGGAAGGGCATGCGTACACGGCCCCCTATAAGCAGGCGATTGCGAAGCTCAGGGAAGCGTCCAGCTCCGCGGCAGTCAGCTTAAAGCTCCTCGTAGCAGACGTTTATCTCAATGAAATAATCAGCCATAAAGCCAAAGCAGAAGCCTATTTCAGAGAGGCTGGCGATGACTTCAAAGCCATCGCTATGAGCGATGCAATGTACAATGGTTCGACAAACACGAACGTATTCATTGCAGGCTTCGCCAATTGGATCGCAAATAATCAGGAGATCACGTTTCCGGAATATTTAGCTCGGTTTGCCCCATTTAGCAATGAGTCCAAGCTCAAAGCCTGGCTGATAAAACAGGGTTTTGAGGTTGTTTCGATACCTAAAAGCACGGCATTTTCAGAGATCTACAGCATCATGGAGCGCGCATATGCCAGCTCCCTTTCTTATGGCAAAACGCCTTTGCTGATTGAGCATGATGCCATTCAGGTCTCCGTGCTAAGTAGCGAGATTGAAAAGGGCGAAAAAGCTATTTTCGTCACAGCAGATAGACAGCTAAAAAATGTGCTTGCGAACTCGAAATATCAGAATTCTGCTGAATGCATGATCAGTCACATCGGCTTGATCCAGTTCATTGAGGTAATGCTTGGAGGTATACAGCAAGGGGTCGGTCTCGCGCAGCTGATCTGGAGTTCAAAAGTGTCAGAGCGGGCTCATGCTGTGCGGTCTTATTTCACTTCAAAAGCGTTACAGCAATACGATGCAAGTATGCTAATGACAATGCCCGAAATCATCGATAAGTTTGCTGACTTCGCGGATGCTGAGTTAGGCAAGGCCGGAGAGAACTTAGACATTGAAGACCCGACTAAACGGGTCAAGGCGTTCAAAGCTCTGGGTATGCTCGAAAAGCAGTATTTTGAGAACATGAAAGTCGCGATGAAAAAGATGGATGAAGCCGAATGAAATCTCTGCGTAATCGGCCCCTGCTAGCCCGGCGACTTCTCTTTTGATCGTTCCTACGCTCCGCGTGGGAATGCAGCCCTCGACGCTCCAGCTTCTGCCGCAGGCAGTTGCGTTCTGCGCTATGACGCAGAGCGTCACGGGCTTGCTCCCACGCCGGAGCGTGGGAGCCATCGCATTCCGTTCACAGAGCTGAGCAGCCATGAGCCAAGGGCATCAAAAGCCACTACGGCCACTCCGCGAAGTGGACCATTCATTAAGCCTTTAATTGGATCAATACCTTGATCCTCTTAATTGTCTTAATTGGGCAGACCTTACTGATTCCCCATCCACAAAGGGTACTGCTCTATGACTCGTCTTGATTGGTTTGAGGCTTCACCCGGTGCAGCAAAAGCACTGGGAGGGCTGCACCATTACGTCACCACCGGAACGAACCTGCCGCCTCAACTCATCCATCTGGTGTTCTTGCGGGCATCGCAAATCAATGGATGCGCGCACTGCATCGATATCCATTCGCGAGACTTGATCAAGGGAGGTATGTCGGTAGAAAAGCTTGTTCTGGTGCCGGTCTGGCATGAGGCCGCGCATCTGTTTTCCGAGCAGGAACGTGCCGCCTTGGCCTGGACGGAAGAAGTGACGATGGTCAGCGAAACGCATGTTTCCGACGAGGCTTATGCCGCGGCATCGTCTGCATTCACCCCGAAAGACCTGGTCGACCTCACGGCAGCTATCGCAGCCATGAACGCGTTCAACCGTATGGGTGTCAGCTTTCGCTTGAGCCCTGCTGCGAAGGCGTAAACCGGAAAGGGGTGGATTCATTTAATCCGCCCCTTCCCACTTGCCGCTCTCTTAGATCGCCGCAGCCGTCACCGCCCTGGAACGCCAGGCAAATCCCAGCACCATCAGCAACCCCAAGCCCGCCATCGCTGCACCGGCCAGGGAGATCGCCGGATAGCCCAGCCCGGCGTTGATCACCGCACCGCCCAATGCCGCGCCGATGGCGTTGCCTAAGTTGAAGGCACCGATATTCACTGCCGAGGCCAGGTTGGGTGCGGCCTTGGCCGCCTCCATCACACGCATCTGCAGTGGCGGCACGATGGCGAAGCTGGCGATGCCCCAGATCAGGATGGCCACGGCGGCCGGCAGCGGCCAGCGCATCAGTACGGTGAAGGCCAGCAAGACCAGAATCAGCGCACTGAGCGAGACGATCAGAGTGCGGTCGACGGAGCGATCCGCCGCCTTGCCGCCCCACACGTTGCCCAGCGTCAGGCCGATGCCGTACAGCACCAGCATGGCGGTGATGAAGGCGGTGGACGCCTGGGTCTCGCTACTGAGGATCGGCGCGATGTAGGTGAACACGGTGAACATCGCGCTCGAACCGATCACGGTCAGGGCCAGGGCTGCCAACACCGGGCCACGGCCCAGCACGCGGATCTCAGCCAGCACGCCGTCGCTTTTCGGCAGCGGCACGTTGGGCAGCGCGAACCAGAGTGCGAGCATCGCCAATACGCCGAGGCCGGTAATGCCCCAGAACGCCGTGCGCCAGCCAAGCACTTCACCGAACCAGGCCGCCAGCGGCACGCCGCCGATGGTCGCCAGGGTCAGGCCCATGAACATCGCAGCCACCGCCCCGGCGCGTTTGTCTGGCGCGACCACGCTGGCGGCGACGATTGAGCCGACGCCGAAGAAGGCGCCGTGATTCAGCGAAGTCACCACGCGGGCGATCAGCAGGCTGGTGTAGTCAGTGGCCAGGGCGGACATCAGGTTGCCCAGGGTGAAGATGGCCATCAGGCCGATCAGCAGGTAGCGTCGGGGAATCTTGCCGGTGGTCAGGGTCATCAGTGGCGCGCCAAGCAGAACGCCGAGGGCGTAGGCGCTGACCAGCAGGCCGGCAGCGGGAATGGAAACGCCGAGATCGCTGGCGATGCCCGGCAACATACCCATGGGGGCGAACTCGGTAACGCCGATGCCGAATGCACCGATTGCGAGTGCAACGAGTGGTGGATTGATACGCATGGAAAGGCTCCTCATCTATGCCGCGAATGCTAGGATCCAAACCTTGACGGCGGTAGATGGCATTTCTGGCAAACACCTTTGCTTAAGGAGCACAAATGGACATAGGCGGCCGATCAGGTGACATGGTGGTGTTCGCCACCGTGGCGGAGGAAGGCAGCCTGTCGGCCGCTGCACGTGCACTGGGGCTGACGCCTTCGGCGGTCAGCCGGATCATCGCGCGCACCGAGCAGCGCCTCGGCACGCGCCTGCTGCTGCGCACCACCCGCGCAATCACCTTTACCGCCGAGGGCGAAGCTTACCTGCGCGGTGCCCGGCGCATCCTTGCCGATATGGCGGAGGTCGAAGAAGCCATCGCCGATCAGGGCGTGCCACGGGGGCGCTTGCGCGTCAGTGCCGCGCTCGGCCATGGCCGGCTGGCCATCGTGCCGCTGGTGGCGGCGTTCAGCGCGCGCTACCCGAACATCACCGTCGACCTCAGCCTGGGCGACGAGGTGGTCGACATCCTCGGTGGCCAGGCTGACGTGGCCGTGCGTTTCGGCCACCTGCCGGACAGCCCGCTGACCGCCCGCAAGATCGGCGAAACCGGCCAGGTGGTAGTGGCCTCCCCCGATTACCTGCAACGCCACGGCACGCCGCAGCGACCGGAAGACCTGTTGCAGCACAACTGCCTACGCTTCAATTTACGCCGCGCCGAACCCAACTGGCCGTTCATCCGCGATGGCCAGGCGTTCTCGCTCAAGGTCTGCGGCAATATCGAATGCAGCAGCGGCGAAGCGCTGGCGCAATTTGCCCGGGTCGGCGCCGGCATCGCGCGCATCGGTGAATTCAGCGTGGCCGAAGACCTGCAGCGCGGCGACCTGGTACCGCTGCTGCAAGCCTTCAACCCCGGAGATCGGGAACCGATTCATGCCGTGTTCGTGGGTGGATCGGCAATGCCGGCGCGGGTGCGGGTGTTCGTGGATTACCTGGTGGAGCATCACCGGATGTAGACGCGTTTTCGCCTGTAGCGACCATGGCCAACAGCGCACAGGATGAACCGAATCAGGTGATGCATGCGCGTCTGCGGCTCTGCTGGCAGCGTCGACCTTGCAGAGCCGGAGCGTCGCGCGGACACCGCAGCGGCTCGATCAGCCGCTGATAAAGGGGAACACGCCCAGCAGCAAGGCCGCCGCCAGGATGACCATGCACACCATCACCGCCCATTTGAGGGTGAAGCGTTGCAGGTCGCCAAATTCGATCTTGGCCAGGCCGATCAGCAGATAAGTCGAGGGCACTAGCGGGCTGAGCAGGTGCACCGGCTGCCCCACGATCGAGGCGCGCGCCATTTCCACGGCACTGATGCCGTAGCTGGACGCGGCCTGGTTCAGCACCGGCAGGATGCCGTAGTAAAAAGCGTCGTTGGACATGAAGAAGGTGAACGGCATGCTCACCAATGCCGTGATCACTGCCAGGTAGGGGCCGAACGCGTCAGGGATGACCGCCAGCAGGCTCTTGGACATGGCCTCGACCATGCCGGTGCCGCTGAGGATGCCGGTGAAGATACCGGCCGCGAAGATCAGCCCGACTACCGCCAGTACGTTGCCGGCATGGGCGGCGATGCGCTCCTTCTGCTGCTGCAGGCAGGGGTAGTTGATGATCATGGCGATGCTGAAGGCGATCATGAACAGCACCGGCATCGGCAGCAGACCGGCGATCAGGGTGGTCATCAGCACCACGGTGAGGATGGCGTTGATCCACAACAGTTTCGGCCGACGCGCCTCGGGAAACTGCGACACGCTGATGTCGTCTTGGGGGACGTGGTCGTCCGGCAGGTGCAGCACGCCCAGGCGTTTGCGCTCGCGCAGGCCGTAGAGATACGCGACACCGAACAGCGCTAGGGCGCCGACAATCATGCCCGGAATCATCGGCACGAAGACGTCCGATGGGTCGACGTGCAAGGCACTGGCGGCACGTGCGGTCGGGCCGCCCCAGGGGGTCATGTTCATGATGCCACCGGCCATGATGATCAACCCGGCCATGATGGTCGGGCTCATCTTCAGGCGGCTGTAAAGCGGCAGCATGGCGCCGACGCAGATCATGTAGGTGGTCGAACCATCGCCATCGAGGGAGACGATCAACGCCAGGGCCACGGTGCCGACCGCGACCTTCAGCGGGTCGCCCTTGACCAGTTTGAGGATCAGCCGCACGGGCGGATCGAACAGCCCGGAGTCGATCATGATGGCGAAGTAGAGGATGGCAAACATCAACATCACGCCAGTGGGCGCGAGCTTGCTGATGCCTTCGAGCATCATCGGGCCGATCTGGTTGGCGAAGCCACCAATCAGCGCGAACAGAATGGGGATGATGATCAGGGCGATCAGCGCCGACAGGCGTTTGCTCATGATCAGGTACATGAAAGTCGAGACCATGGCGAAGCCAAGGAATGTGAGCATGGAGATTCTCCGGACGGAATTCGGCTGGGGCTTGGAGACGATCAGCGAGGGTTACGCAACGAACGAACGGAGAGAAGGAACGCGAGGCCTGTCAGGGGCATGGATGTATACCGTTTTGTTCTTGTTGGTAATGGTCGGCCGCCAAGGCGGTCACGACGCTGTGGCAGGTCTGCGCCTGCCATGGGCAAGAACATAGGCGTGGAAGCTTTCTGGCAGCTTTCATCACGAAGCTGTCATATAAAAATTCATATTTGATGATTCTCATGCGTCACGTGGGCATGTGCGGAGATGACGCTCCTCTCATCCACCCAGCGACGGGAACGCTACGCGTCGTCCGCCCTACGGGTGGGAGGAGCTTCAGCCGCGAGTTTTTCAACTATGGATGGCCACGTCGCGGCTAAAGCCTCTCCCACGCACATTACGTTCCTGCCAGTCACTGCCTAAGCGCTGGCGCCATTAAGCCTGGCGCGCCAGCTACCATTCTTGAGCGTGGGAACTGCCAACAAGCCGCGATCACACCCCATCCCGTACAGCCAGCCCCGCCAACAACTTGCCATGCAATTCATGCAACGTCCGCTGCTCGGCGGCGGTCAATCCCGAGAGCACGCGCTGCAGGTTGGCCACATGGGCTTCGAGAATGCCGTCGATCAATTCGAAGCCGGCCGAGGTCAGTGCCACCAGCACGCCACGGCGGTCGCTGGGGTGTTTGTGCCGCTCGATCAGCCCGGCCTTTTCCAGGCGGTCGATGCGGCTGGTCATGCCGCCCGAGGAAATCATCGCGCTCTCGTACAACGCCGTGGGCATCAGTGCATAGGGCTCACCCGAGCGGAGCAAGGTCGCGAGCAGGTCGAACTCCCCGGCCTGCAAGCCGTGCTCGGTGAAGAACGGCAGCAGGTGATCACGCGTGATCACCTGGCTGAGCTCGCCCAGACGGCCAATCACCGCCATGGAAAAACCATCCAGATCCGGGCGCTGTCGAAGCCACTGCTCGGCAGCCAATTGTGCGCGGTCTTGCATATCGCCCTCGATTTATCTTGATATCAAGATACTTTTCAAAAAGAATGTTTGCATCGTAACGCATCCACCCTCAGGAGGCAGCTGCATGCCCGGCTCCCAATTTCGCCCCGTTCTCGCCTTGTCATTATTGCTGACCATCGGCGCCCTGATGGGGCTGACCAGCATCCTGGTGAAACTGGCCGGCAACGTCGGCTGGCCGGCCATGGCCTACCTGCTCTGGAGCCTGCTGGGCGGCGGTTTGCTGCTGTTGCTGTTCACCTGGATACGCGGCGAGCGCCCCGGCATCAGCCCCGGGTTGCTGGGTTACTACCTGGCCTCGGGGCTGCTCAGCATCGCGGTGCCGAATGGTTTGCTGTTCAGCTCCATCGGCCATGTCGGCGCCGGGTTCGCCTCGATGTGCCTGGCCTTCCCGCCTCTGATCACCTATCTGCTGGCCCTGGCCTTGCGCATGGAGGGGCTGAGCCGCATTCGTCTGCTGGGCATCTGCATCGGCCTGGCCGGCAGCCTGCTACTGGCACTGGGCAAGCTCAACGCAGGCGACAGCCCCCTGCTGTGGGTGCTGGCGGCACTCTGCGTGCCAGTGTTTCTGGCGCTCGGCAACATTTACCGTGCCCGCTACTGGCCGCAAGGGGCCAGCCCGCTGTCCCTGGCACCCGGCATGCTGCTTGGCGGCGCACTGCTGCTGGTGCCGCTGGGCCTGTTCGGCGTCGACCTCACGCCGCGTTTGCAAGGCGCTGCGGCCGTGGGCCTGCTGGCCTTGCAGATGCTGCTGTTCGCGGCCGTTTATGCGCTGTTCTTCGTCTTGCAGAACCTGGCTGGCACGGTGTTTCTCAGCCAGATCGGCTCGGTCGCGGCAATCACTGGCGCGGCCATCGCCATCGGCCTGCTCGGCGAACAGGGCAGCTTGTCGATGCTGCTGGCGGCGCTGTGCATCGTCGGCGGCGTGCTGCTGGTGGCCTGGCGCGGGGCGAAGGAGACAAAGGAATGACATCACGCAAATGAACGCACGCAAAACGCCACTCTCAGGTGGCGTTCTGCATGCGCAGCCACTGCGGCGCTAGCGGGACTCACACACGCGGCATGTTCTTGGTCACGCAATGGATACCGCCACCTCCGGCCGCAATCGGATCGATGTTGACCTGCACCACTGTGCGCGCTGGGTAGAGCTGGGTCAGTAAATCCTTGCAGTACTTGTCGGCAGCAGCGTCGCCGAACTGCGGGACGATCACGGCGCCATTGATCGGCAGGTAGTTGATGTAACCCGGCGCGAAATCCGGGTTGTTGCGGGTGTAGACGTTGCTGCGCACCTTCAGGGGTGGCGGCAAGGTATGCACGGTCAGACGACGGCCATCGGCATCGGTGGCGGTCTTGAGAATCTCCAGGTGCGTGCGCGTTACCGCGTAGTCGTAGGACTTGGGGTCGTTGTCGAGGTTGGCGATGACCACGCCCGGCCGGACGAAGCGCGCATAGAAATCGACGTGTGCATCGGTGATGTCCTTGTTCTTGATGCCGGGCAGCCAGATGATCTTGCGCAGACCGAGGTTGGCCTTCAACTCGGCCTCGATCTGCCCCCGGCTCATGCCCGGATTGCGGTTGCCATTGACCCAGCAGCTCTCGGTGATGATCGCCGTGCCATGGCCATCCACCTCGATACCGCCGCCCTCGCCCACCAGTTGGCTGGCCAGGTAGTTCACATCCAGCTCGTAGCTCAGGGTGTCGGCCACCCTGGTGTCGTTGCTGGCGCGTTGCTTACCGCCCCAGCCATTGAAGTGAAAATCAACCAGGCCGATACCGCCCTGACCATCGACCACGAAACAGCCGCCATAGTCACGCACCCAGACGTCGTCCAGCGGCAAGGTCAGAAAGTCGATGTTGCTGGTGCCGCATTTGCTTCTGGCCTGGCTCAGCTGATTGGCGCGGCACAGAACGGTCACCGGCTGATAGCGAGCGATGGTCTTGGCCAGCATGGCGATGCAATCGTTGACCGGCGCGGCGAAGTCTTCCCAGATCGCAGTGGAGGCGGCGAAGGCGAGAAAGACTCGCTCCTGCGGGCCGTGCTCGTCCGGCATGTACCAGCTGCCGGCCAGGGCGGCACGCGTGTGTGGTGCGTTCAGGCCAAGGCCCAGGGAAGCGACAGCGCCCAGCCCGGCGGCGGCTGTCAGTTGCTTGATGAAATCTCGACGGCTCGACATGGTTTTATTCTCCTGCGAGTGATGCAGCTCAGTGGCTGCGCGCGGTCTTGAAGTGGTTCCAGGCACGCACCCGTGCGCGCATGTCGCGTTGGGGGATGTCCTTGCCGGGGATCAGCCGCGCATAGGTGGCGTCGTCGACATAGATGTCGGGGTTGTTGCGCATGTCGTCCGCGACCATCGGCCGGGCTTTGGCACTCGAGGTGGGGTAGCCGGTGAAGTTGCTGATCGCCGCCATGTTTTCCGGGCGCATGACGAAATTGATGAACGCGTAGGCGTATTCCGGGTGGCGGGCATCCACGGGGATGGCCATGGTGTCCATCCACACCGTGGTGCCCTCGCGCGGGACGTGAAAGCGAAAGTCCGCAACGCTGCCGGCTCCGCTGGCCGCACGCTGCGCCTGGGTGACGTCGCCGCTGTAGCCGAGCGACAGGCACAGGTTGCCGTTGACCAGATCGGTGACCGGCTGCGACTGGAACTTGCGAATGTAGGGTTTGATCGCCAGAAGCAGCTCGGTGGCGGCTTTCAGATCGTCCGGCTTGGCGCTGCGAGGCGAGCGACTGAGGTAGTTGAGCACCACGGCCATGACTTCGTCCGGCGAGTCGATCATGGAGATGCCGCAGTCGGCGAACTTCGCGGCATTCTCCGGCTTGAACAGCAGATCCAGGCTGTTGACCGGCGCATCACCCATGCGTTTGTCGATCATCGCCGCGTTGTAGGTGATGCCGATGCTGCCCCAGGTGTAGGGCACCGTCGCATGCCGCGAATAGGGGTACTGGGTTTGCAGCTTGAGCAGCCCCGGCTCGATATCGGCCAGGTGCTCGAGCTTGCTCGCATCGAGCTTCTGCAAGGCTCCCGCGCGCATCAGCCGCTCGGCCACGGTGTCACCCGGAAAGATCAGGTCATAGCCACTGCTGCCAGCCATCATCTTGGCCTCCAGCGTCTCGCTGCCTTCCATGACGTCGTAGATCACGCGGATGCCGGTCTCCTTGGTGAAGTTGGCCAGCGTGTCCTCGGCGAAGTAATCGGCCCAGTTGTACAGGCGCAACACTTTCTCGGCTGCCTGGGCCTGGATACTGCAGAACAATGCAACGCTGATGAGCAACGTGCTTCTGATATTCATCTTCAGATTCCTCGCGGGTTCCAGTGGCTATGGGTTTGGCGGCCATCGAGCCCCAGCAGCGGCCCGTACATTTCCGGGCGGCGGTCGCGGTAGATGCCCCAGGTCAGGCGTTCCTCACGCATCGCCGCGAGGTCCAGTTCGGCTAGCCATACGCCGCTGCCATCACGGTCGGCCTCGGCCAGCAACTTGCCCTTGTGATCGGTGATGAACGACGAGCCGTAGAAGCTCATCTGCAAGGCTGGGTCGGTGGTCGCCACCTCACGGCCGACGCGGTTGGCGGCAAGTACCGGGACGATATTCGCCGCTGCGTGGCCGCGTTGGGTCAGTTGCCAGTGATCACGCGAGTCGAGTGACGCCGCGCCCGGCTCTGAGCCAATGGCCGTGGGATAGAGCAGCACCTCGGCGCCCTGCAGTGCCAGGCAGCGCGCGGTCTCGGGAAACCATTGATCCCAGCAGATACCCACGCCGATGCGTCCCACGGCGGTATCCCAGACACGGAAGCCGGTATCGCCGGGGCTGAAGTACTCCTTCTCCTGGTAGCCGATGGCGTTGGGGATATGGGTCTTGCGGTAGACGCCCAGCAGGCGACCATCGGCATCGGCCACCGCCAGGGAGTTGAAATAGGCGTTGCCGGCGCGCTCGAACCAGGACAACGGCAATACCACGCCCAGCTCCCTGGCCAGCGCGGCGAACCGTTTGAGCAGCGGGCTGCTGGCGTATTCCTCGGCCAGCGCCAGGTGCTTGTGATCCTGCTCGATGCAGAAGTACGGCGTGGCGAACAGCTCCTGCAGCAGGATCAACCGGGCGCCCCGGGAGGCGGCTTCGCGCACCAGGCGTTCAGCACGATCGAGGTTGGCCGGCAGATCCCAACTGCAGGCGAACTGGGTGGTGGCGACGATCAGCTTGCTCATCACTTCGCCCCCTGCGGCCAGGCCGGCTGCTGCTGGGTGATGCAGTGCACCCCGCCGCCACCGTGGGCCAGTTGATTGATGCGCACCGGCACCACTTCACGACCGGGGAACGCCAGGCGCAGGGTCGCTGCCGCCTCTTCGTCAGCAGCGATGCCGTAGGCCGGCATGATGATGGCGCCGTTGCAGATGTAGAAATTGGTGTACGAGGCGCAGAACACCTCGGCTTCGCTGTCCACCGCCTCGCTGGCTTCGAACAATTCGAGCAGCTCGAACTGACGGCCTTGGGCGTCGCTGGCCAACTGCAGCGCACGGCGGTTCTCGCGTACCACCTCGGCGTACACCGAACTCTGGTCGCGCGTGGCATCGACCAGCAGCGCGCCGGGTCGTGCGAATGCGCAGACACCATCGACATGGCCGTCGGTCATGTCGCCGGTCACATAGTCCGGGTCGCCCGGCAGCCAGATGGTCTTCTTCACGCCCAGCAGGCGAGCGAAGATGTCCTCCATCTCCGTCTTGCTCATGCCGGGGTTGCGATTGGGGTTGAGCAGCACCGACTCGGTGGTGATCAGCGTGCCCTCGCCGTCCACATGAATGGCACCGCCTTCGTTGCTCAGTGGCGTGCCAAAGCAATCCAGGCCGAGGCCGTTGAGGACACGCCGCGCCAGGCTCTCGTCCAGCCCATGCTCGGACTTGCCACCCCAGGCATTGAAGCGCCAGCTGACCCCCGCCAGCCCCAGTTGCGGGTGGCAGATGAAGCTCGGCCCGGAGTCGCGGCACCAGCTGTCGTCCACCGCCAGCTCGATCAGTTCGACGTTGGCGCCACACAACTCACGGGCGCGATATACCGCCGAGGGATCGACCACCATCTTCACCGGCTCGAAACGCGCGATGGCATTGGCCACCCGTGCGAAGTCGAGCTGTACGTCGGCCAGGGTCACGCCCCAGCCGGACTCCCACAGTGCCTGATTGTGCGGCCAGACCATCCAGGTGGCGGCGTGAGGAACCCATTCGGCGGGCATGAACCAAGCGTTAGAAGTTGCTGCGTGCTGTTGCATACAAGTGCCTTTCAGTTAAGCCTTTGTGATCACTGAGAACCGCCCATGCGGTAATGACTTGCATGCTAGGCCTGTAAAAATGGCGCAACAAACGATAGATTTTCCGTAAATCTGATTAGACAGGCTTATCAATCATGCTCAAGCACTGGCCTCCCCTGAACGCCCTGCGTGGCTTCGAAGCCGCCGCCCGCCTGGGTAGTTTTCACAAGGCCGCCGAAGAGCTGCACCTCACCCAATCGGCGATCAGCCAGCAGATTCGCAGCCTGGAAAGCTTCCTCGAACAGCCGCTGTTCTTTCGCAATGGCCGCAGCGTGGCGCTGACCGATGCCGGCTTCGACTTGCTCAGCACCACGCAGTCGCTGCTGCAGCAACTGGCCGTGGGCATCCGGCGCCTGGAGCAGTACCGCAAGCCCAATCAGTTGGTGGTCAACAGCACGCCAGCTTTTGCCAGACACTGGTTGGTGCCGCGCCTGGGCGAGTTTCACCGCCTGCACCCCGAGGTGGATTTGTGGCTGTTCACCAGCGACGAAGTACCGGACATGACCACCCAGACCATCGACATTGCCGTGCGCGATGACCTCAGCGCCCAGGCCGAGTGCAGTTTTCGCGTCCTGCTGGAGGATCGCCTCTACCCCGCCTGCCACCCACGACTGCTGGCGCTACCTGCAAGCGAGCGCACCACCCTGCATGGCGAGCGGGAAATGGACTGGAGCCACTGGCAGGTCCAGGGCGGCGAAGATATCGGCCAGCGTAACCAGGGGCTGAATTTCTCCGACCCCGGACTGCTGCTGGACGCTGCCAGCCAAGGCCTCGGCATTGCCTTGGTCAGCGAACTGCTGGCCAGCGACCTGCGTAGCCAGGAGCAACTGACGCCGCTAAGTTCCCGCCAGGTACGCGGCCCGCGCTGGGCCTGGCTGGTGCACCGCGACAGCGAACACGATCCGTTGGCGCAGAGCTTCTGCCGTTGGCTGGAGCAGCGCCTGGCCTGACGCTGCAGAAACGAAAACGCCACCCGAAGGTGGCGTTTTCATCAGCAGGGCCGAATCACTTCTTGCCCAGCTTCTTCAGCTCTTCGTCGCGCAGTTCGCGACGCAGGATCTTGCCGACGTTGGTGGTCGGCAGCATGTCGCGGAACTCGACGGCCTTGGGTACCTTGTAGCCGGTGAGGTTGGCGCGCATGTGCTCCATCACCTGTTCCTTGGTCACACTCTCGCCTGGTTTGACCACGACGAACACTTTGATCGCCTCGCCGGATTTTTCGTCCGGAATACCGATGGCGGCGCACTGCAGCACGCCCGGCAGGGTGGCGAGCACGTCTTCCAGTTCGTTCGGGTAGACGTTGAAGCCGGACACCAGAATCATGTCCTTCTTGCGGTCGACGATACGCAGGTAGCCGTCTTCCTGGATCAGACCGATGTCGCCGGTCTTCAGCCAGCCTTCGGCGTCGAGGATTTCGTCGGTGGCTTCCTGGCGTTGCCAGTAGCCCTTCATCACCTGCGGGCCTTTCACGCACAGCTCGCCGATCTCGCCGATCGCCAGTTCCTGGCCGTCGTCGTTGACGATCTTGCACAGGGTCGAGGGCACCGGAATGCCGATGGTGCCGAGCTGGATGGCGCTGAACGGGTTGACCGTGGCCACCGGGCTGGTCTCGGTCATGCCGAAGCCTTCGCAGATGGCGCAGCCAGTGACTTCCTTCCAGCGCTCGGCGGTGGCCAGTTGCAGGGCCATGCCGCCGGAGACGGTGAGCTTGAGGCTGGAGAAGTCCAGCTTGCGGAAGTCTTCGTTATTGCACAGGGCAACGAACAGGGTATTGAGACCGACGAAACCGGTGAAGCGATACTTGGCCAGATCCTTGACCACCGCCGGCAGGTCGCGCGGGTTGGTCAGCAGGATGTTGTGGCCACCGATCAGCATCATCGCCATGCAGTGAAAGGTGAAGGCGTAGATGTGATAAAGCGGCAGTGGCGCGATCAGCACCTCGCAACCTTCATTGAGGTTGGCGCCCATCAATGCCTTGACCTGCAGCATGTTGGCCACCAGGTTGCGATGAGTGAGCATCGCGCCCTTGGCCACGCCGGTAGTGCCGCCGGTGTACTGCAGCACGGCGATGTCATCGTTGCTCGGAGTGGCCTCGGCAAAACTCTGACCACGGCCCTTGGCCAGGGCGTCGTTGAGTTTGACCGCCTTGGGCAGGTTGTAGGCCGGCACCATCTTCTTCACGTGCTTGATCACGGCATTGACCAGCAGACGCTTGAAGGTCGGCAGCATGTCGCCAACTTCGGTGACGATCACGGTCTTGACGCCGGTCTTGGGCACGACCTGTTCGGCCAGGTGGGCCATGTTGGCCAGGCAGATCAGCGCCTTGGCGCCGGAGTCATTGAACTGGTGCTCCATTTCCCGCGCGGTGTACAGCGGGTTGGTGTTGACCACCACCAGGCCGGCGCGCATGGCACCAAATACCACGATGGGGTACTGCAGGACGTTGGGCAGTTGTACGGCGATGCGGTCGCCGGGCTTGAGATCGGTGTGCTTCTGCAGGTAGGCGGCGAAGTCACCGGAGAGCTTGTAGATCTCGCCGTAGGTGAGCGTCTTGCCCAGGTTGCTGAAAGCAGGCTTGTCGGCGAAGCGTTGGCAGGACTCTTTCAATACCGCGAGGATGTTCGGGTACTGATCGGGATTGATTTCGGCAGCAACCCCAACGGGATACTTGTCCTTCCAGAAGTTTTCGGTCATGGAAGCCCACTCCTAAGCAACAGCTGATCTTCACCGCGCGACGGCGGTTGTTTGTTGTGTGTATAGCTCGCTTTCCCGCTGGCCCAGGGCCCGGAAGCGCGCCGAGAGTAGCAGCTTTGCCAGAGGCCGACCAGCACCAAACATGGCCTTTAGAGTCGCAAAAGTGACCAAAAAAGACCGAGCAGTCACAGGCCATCCTTGTCTTAGTTACCCCGCGAAAAGCCTCTAGCTCGCATATTGCAGCGCGTAGAGCCTAGCTCGTCTCTGCCGGTGATGCAGCACTGGGCTGCATGAAACACGCGAAGGTAGTTACCAAATCACAACAATTGGACTGCCCGAGGACAGTTGAGGCGGGAAAGCCCCTCCCCCTGCAGTGGGGAGGGGCTTTGGGTCAGGCGATGTCGCGCAGCTCGCGACGCAGGATCTTACCGACCGGGGTCATCGGCAGCGAGTCCTTGAACACGATGTGCTTGGGCACCTTGTAGCCGGTGAAGTTTTCCTTGCAATAGGCCTTGAGCTCCTCGACGGTGACGCCGCCATCACGCGGCACCACAAACAGCTTGACCACCTCGCCGGACTTCTCGTCCGGCACGCCGATGGCCGCGCAGCTGGCGACTTTCGGGTGGGCCATGACCACGTCCTCGATCTCGTTGGGGTACACGTTGAAGCCGGAGACGATGATCATGTCCTTCTTGCGGTCGACGATACGCACGAAGCCGTCCGGGTCGATCACCGCGATGTCGCCGGTCTTGAACCAGCCCTCGGCATCCAGCACTTCGGCGGTCGCTTCCTCGCGCTGCCAGTAGCCCTTCATCACCTGCGGCCCCTTGATGCACAGCTCGCCGCGCTCGCCCAGCGGCATCTCGTTGCCGTCGTCGTCGATCACCTTGAACGCCGTGCCCGGCACCGGAATACCGACAGTGCCCAGACGCGCCTTGTCGCCATAGGGGTTGGTACTGGCCACCGGCGAGGTTTCGGTCAGGCCGTAACCTTCCACCACGGTGCAACCGGTCATCTGCTGCCAACGCTCGGCGGTGGCCTTGACCAGCGCAGTACCACCGGAGTTGGTGACCTTGAGGTTGGAGAAGTCGAGGTTCTTGAACTCGGGGTGATCCATCAGCGCGACGAACAGGGTGTTCAGGCCCAGCAGCGCAGAAAACTTCCACTTGCCCAGCTCCTTGACGAAGCCGGGGATGTCGCGCGGATTGGTGATCAACACGTTCTGGTTGCCGTTGACCATCATGCACATGCAGTTCGCGGTGAAGGCATAGATGTGGTACAGCGGCAGCGGCGCGATCATGATCTCCTGCCCCTGTTTCATCAGCGGCGTGCCATCATCACCGAGCTGCGCCAGGCAGGCGTCAACCTGCAGCATGTTGGCCACCAGGTTGCCGTGGGTGAGCATGGCGCCCTTGGCCACGCCGGTGGTACCGCCGGTGTATTGCAGCACGGCGATGTCGTCGTGACCGACCTTGACTGGCGCCAGCGTCTGGCCGTGGCCCTGCTTGAGCACCTGCTTGAAGGCAATGGCCTGGGGCAGATGGTAGTCGGGCACCATCTTCTTGACCTTCTTCACCACGGTGTTGACCAGCCAGCCCTTGAGACTCGGCAGCATGTCGCCCATCTTGGCTTCGATCAGGTACTCGATCTCGGTATCCGGCAGCACTTCCTGCACCAGCTTGCCGAACATGTTCAGGTACACCAGCGCTCTCACCCCGGCATCCTTGAACTGGTGGCGCATCTCGCGTGCGGTGTACAGCGGGTTGGTGTTGACCACGATCAGCCCGGCGCGCATGGCGCCGAACACGGCAATGGGATACTGCAGCACGTTGGGCATCTGCACCGCGATACGATCGCCCGGTTTCAGGTCGGTGTGCTTCTGCAGGTAGGCGGCGAAGGTCGCGGAGAGACGATCCAGCTCGGCATAGGTCAGCGTCACGCCGAGATTGCTGAAGGCCGGACGGTCGGCGAAACGTTTGCATGAGCGCTCGAATACTTCGATCACCGACTTGTAGCTGGACAGGTCGATATCATTAGGCACACCGGGAGCGCGCTTGTCGTTCCAGAAATCAGGTTGCATTGTTCTTGTCCTCTTCCCCTGAAGTGATCTGGCCCGCAGTGCGGGACTGCCCGGAAAGTAGCAGTTCAGAGCGGCGCCGCAAATAGCTCGAAGGCGTCATTGATGGGCTGAATTTCGCAATAAATGTAGTGATTCGTAACCGATCTTTGCGGCTCGATGGAAATTCGACTGTGCTTTGCGTGATGACGGCCAAGGTGCACAATGCCGCCAACTCCCGGCACAAGGATTCGCCATGCGCCACGACGCCTTCGTTATCAACGCCAGCGATGGCACGCCATTGCAGGTCAATCACTGGTACGGCGACGAGCCGCCACGCGCGGCGGTCATGCTGGCCCATGGCATGGCCGAGCACAGCCTGCGCTACGCACGTCTGGCTGAAGCCCTGGTCGCGGCAGGCTTCGCGCTCTACGCGCTGGATCAGCGCGGCCATGGCGCTACCGCCGAACGCGGCACCCTTGGCCACTACGCCGATGAAGACGGCTGGAGCAAGGTGGTCGGCGACCTGTCCACCCTCAACCACCACATTCGCCAGCAGCACCCGCATACGCCAATCTTCCTGTTCGGCCACAGCATGGGCAGCTACATCGGCATGGCCTATCTGCTCGGCCATAGCTGCAGCCTGCAGGGCGCCGTGCTCTGCGGCTCCAATTACCAGCCCGTGGCGCTGTACAAGGCCGCCAGACTGATCGCCGGCTTCGAGCGCTGGCGCCTGGGCCCCAAAGGGCGCAGCAAGGTCATCGATTTTCTCTCCTTCGGCTCGTTCAACAAAGCCTTCAAGCCCAACCGCACGGCCTTCGACTGGCTCAGCCGCGACCCGGCGGAAGTGGACAAATACGTGACCGATCCGCTGTGCGGTTTCGTCTGCACCACGCAGTTGTGGTGCGACCTGCTCGATGGCCTGCAGCACATCACCCCGCCCAGGAACCTGGCGCAGATCGATGCCGACCTGCCGCTGTTGGTGATCGGCGGCTCGCGCGATCCGGTCAGCGACGGCAAGCGCCTGGGTGATCTGGCTGGCGCCCTGCGGGAGGCCGGCGTGCGCGACGTACAACTGAAGATTTATCCCGAGGCCCGTCATGAGCTGCTCAACGAGAGCAATCGCGACGAGGTCACCGCCCACCTGATCGACTGGCTGCAGCAGGCGCTGAGCCATGGTCGAAGCCCAATCAAGGAGTGTCCATGACCCAGGTAACCAATATCCCCTACGAAGCCCTCGAAATTGGCCAGCAGGCGAGCTTCGAAAAGCAGGTCGAAGAACGCGACGTGCAACTGTTCGCTGCGGTATCCGGCGACAACAACCCGGTACACCTGGACGCCACCTTCGCCGCCGAGACCATGTTCAAGGAGCGCATCGCCCATGGCATGTTCACCGGTGCGCTGATTAGCGCCGCCATTGCCTGCCGCCTGCCTGGCCCGGGCACCATCTACCTTGGCCAACAGCTCAAGTTCACCCGCCCGGTAAAACTCGGCGATACCCTCACCGTGAAGCTGGAAGTGCTGGAAAAACTGCCGAAGAACCGCGTGCGTATCGCCACCCGCGTGTTCAACCAGGACGGCAAGCAAGTAGTCGATGGCGAAGCCGAAGTGCTCGCCCCGGCCAGCGAGCAGACCGTAACGATGCCACCGATGCCGCAAGTCACCGTCAACTGAATCGCCACACACTGGTGCGCGACCGCTGCGTCGCGCACCACTTTTGTTCTACACTCACAAACCTTGAGCGACCTGGCGCCGTATAAGTGCGTTTCCTTGTGCGTTTCGCACAAAATCCTTTGACTACCTTACCAAGCAGCCCGCTGCGCTGCTTTCTGGCACGCCCCCTGCTATCGCCAAGGCTTCACACCCTTACCGGAGCCAGGTCCATGAGCAACGCCACCCCCGATAGCGATTACCCCCTGAGCGAGGTGCCCAACGGCGCGCGCAAGGGGCTGTTCTCCACCGCCATCCTGTTGTTCGGTTTCACCTTCTTCACCGCCACCATGTTCGCTGGCGGCAAGATCGGTATGGCCTTCGACTTCACCACCCTGCTCTGGGCTGCAGTGATCGGTAACCTGCTACTCGGTCTGTATGCTGCCGTACTGGGTCTGATCGCCTGCCGCAGTGGGCTGAACTCGGTACTGATGGGCCGTTTCTGCTTCGGCGAGGTGGGCAGCAAGCTGTCCGACATGCTTCTTGGCTTCACCCAGATCGGCTGGTACGCCTGGGGCACGGCGACCATCGCCATCGTCCTGGTGAAGATTCTCGGCCTGCCCGAAGGCCTGACCATCCCGCTGATGGTGCTGTTCGGCTTCGGTTTCTGCCTCACCGCCTTCGTCGGCTACAAGGGCCTGGATCTGCTCTCGCGCGTCGCCGTGCCGGCCATGCTGGTGCTGCTGGTGGCTTCGCTGTGGATCGCCACCCGTGATATCGGCGGCCTCGCTGGCCTGCTCGCGGTGGAACCGTCCGAGAGCATGAGCCTGAGCGTGGCCATCACCCTGGTCTTCGGCACCTTCGTCAGTGGCGCCACCCAGGCCACCAACTGGACGCGCTTCGCCAAGAGCGGCCGGGTCGCGGTGCTGGCCAGCCTGTTCGGCTTCTTCATCGGCAATGGCCTCATGATCGTCGCCGGTGCCTATGGCGCCATCGTCTATCAGCAACCGGACGTGGTCGAAGTGCTGGTGCTGCAGGGCCTGTCCATGGCTGCCGTGATCATGCTGTTCCTCAACCTGTGGACCACCCAGGACAACACCATCTACAACTTCGCCGCCGCCGGCTGCAACCTGCTGCGCACCGGCAAGCGCAAGACCGTGACCCTGGTCGGCGCCGGCATCGGCACCCTGCTGGCCATCGGCGGCATGTACGAGATGCTGATCCCCTTCCTGATTCTGCTCGGCTCGATCATCCCGCCAATTGGCGGTGTGATGATGGCTGACTTCTTCTACGGCCACCGCGCGCGCTACCCGAAACTGGCCGATGTGCGCCTGCCCGCATTCAACTGGGTCGGCCTGGGCGCCTACCTGATCGGTGCGCTGAGCGCCTACTTCTCGCCCTGGGTCGCGCCGCTGGTGGGCATCGCCCTGGCTGCCCTGGCCTACGTGGTGCTGTTCGAGGCGAACAAGGCCCTGGCCGGCCGCCAGCAGGTCGCTGGCGCGTGAGTCTGACCATCGCCGACATACTCGCCCTGCCCGATCTGGCCAGCATGCGCCTGCGTGCCGGCCAGGCCGGGCGCGACAATGCCGTGCGCTGGCCCTACGTGGCCGAAAACGAAGGCATCGCCGACTGGGTGATGGGCGGCGAGCTGATCTTCGTCACCGGCATCAACCACCCGCGCGACGAGGCCAACCTGCTGCGCCTGGTGCGCGAGGGTCATGAGCGTGTGGTCGCCGGCCTGGTCATCCTCACCGGCGCGGAGTTCATCCAGGCCATCCCGCCCAGCGTCATCGCCGAAGCCGAGCGCCTGAACCTGCCGCTGATCGAGCAGCCCTACGCGCTGAAGATGGTGGTGGTCACCCAGGCCATCGGCACCGCGCTGGTGCAGGCGCAGCAGCTCGGCCGCTCGCGCCAGCATGTGCTGGAGCAGGTGCTCGACGGTGACTACCAGTCGCTCGACGTTTTGCTGCAACGCGGCGACAGCCTGGGACTGGCGCTGCACGTACCGCGTCAAGTGGCGCTGTTGCGTCTCGACGGCAGCGAGCAACTGTTCGGCGACTTGCCTGATGAAGACGCCGAGCGCCAGTTGCAGAGCCGTCAGCAACTGCTGCAACGGCGCCTGGAACAGAGCCTCGGCGAACTCGGTGACGCGCTGCCACTGGTCAGCCAGGGCCGTCACTGGATCGCCCTGCTGCCCTGCCCTGACGGCCAGGCCGAAGCCCGTAATCGCCAGGCCATGACTGCGCTGCTCGACGAACTGCGCCCGCAGTTGGGTCCGCTACGTCTGTTCCTCGGTCTGGGCAGCGCCGGTTGCGAGGCGCCGCGTTTCGCCCAGGGCCTGGGTGAGGCGCGTCAGGCCCTGGCTGTGGCGCAGCGCTTTCCCGAACGCCTGGGCCTGTGCAGTTTCAATGAATTAGGCGTGCTGGAACTGCTCGGCGCGATTCGCGACCGCAGCCTGCTCGATCGCTTCGTCGAGCGCGTGGTCGGCCCGCTGATTGGCGACGACTCGCGCCACCAACCGGTACTGATGCCGACGCTGGAGGCCTGGTTCGCCGAGAACGGCAACCTGGCCCTGGCCGCGCAACGCCTCAACGTTCACCGTAATACCCTGAGCTACCGTTTACAACGCATCGAAGCGCTGACCGGCTGCTCGTTCGAAGATCCGCACGACCGCCTGAACATCAGCGTTGCGCTGTTGATCCGGCGCCTGTCGTCGCCTGCCTGAGAGGAAACCTGATGATCATCCACAATGCACGCCTGCGCGGCCGCGACGGCCTGCACCGCATCACCCTGGACGATGAGCGCATCGCAGCCATCGAGGCCCAGCATGCCCTGCATCCCATTGCAGAAGGCGACCTGGACGCTGCCGGCAATCTCGTCGTGCCGCCCTTCGTCGAGCCGCACATCCACCTCGATGCCACGCTCACAGCCGGCGAGCCGGCCTGGAACATGAGCGGCACGCTGTTCGAGGGCATCGAGCGCTGGGCCGAGCGCAAGGCGCTGGTCACCCATGAAGACACCAAGACCCGCGCCAAGAAGACCATCGACATGCTGGTCGACCATGGCATCCAGCACGTGCGCACGCACGTCGACGTCACCGACCCGACCCTGGCCGCGCTCAAGGCCATGCTCGAAGTACGCGAAGAAACCCGCCACCTGATCGACCTGCAGATCGTCGCCTTCCCGCAGGAGGGCATCGAGTCCTACGCCAACGGTCGCGCGTTGATGGAGCAAGCCATCGAGCTGGGCGCCGACGTGGTTGGCGGCATCCCGCACTTCGAGAACACCCGCGACCAGGGCGTGTCGTCGATCAAGTTCCTCATGGACCTGGCCGAACGCAGCGGCTGCCTGGTGGACGTGCACTGCGACGAGACCGACGACCCGCAGTCGCGCTTTCTCGAGGTGCTGGCCGAGGAGGCCCGCGTGCGCGGCATGGGCGCGCGGGTCACCGCCAGTCACACCACGGCCATGGGCTCCTACGACAACGCCTACTGCTCCAAGCTGTTCCGCCTGCTGAAGATGAGCGGCATCAGCTTCATCTCCTGCCCCACCGAGAGCATCCACCTGCAAGGCCGCTTCGACACCTACCCGAAACGCCGTGGCCTGACCCGCGTGGCGGAGATCGACCGCGCCGGGATGAACGTGTGCTTCGGCCAGGACTCCATCGTCGACCCCTGGTATCCGCTGGGTAACGGCAACATCCTGCGCATCCTCGAAGCCGGCCTGCACATCTGCCACATGCTTGGCTACGAAGACCTCAAGCGCAGCCTGGATCTGATCACCGACAACTCGGCCCGCGCGCTGGCGCTGGGTGATCGCTATGGTCTGGAAGTGGGTCGCCCGGCCAACCTGCTGATTCTCTCGGCACCGGACGATTACGAGATGGTGCGCAGCCAGGGCCACGCGCTGGTATCCATCCGCCACGGCAAGGTGCTGATGCGCCGCACGCCGGCACAGATCGAGCGCGCCTGACACAATGTGTAGGAGCCCCGCCCCGGGGCGAATAGTGGGTTCAACTCATTATCGACGTTGCCTGAGCCATTCGCCGCGAGGCGCGGCTCCTACCAGTCAGAACCGCGCTACTCCACCCTTACGCTGGCAGTCATGCCAGCACTCAGTACCAAACCCTCGGGTACCTCATCCAGCCTGATGTGTACCGGAATACGCTGCGCCAGACGCACCCAGTTGAAGGTCGGCTCGACATCGGCCAGCAACTGCCCGTCCGGGCTGGCGTTGCGGTCGGTGATGCCGCGGCTGATGCTGTCCACCTCGCCGCGAATCTGCTGATCCCCGCCCATCAACCAGACCTCCACCGGCGCGCCGACCTGAATGCGCGGCAGCTTGGTCTCCTCGAAATACGCCTGTACGTAGAACGACTGGGTATCGACCAGCGCCATCACCGCCTGCCCGGCATTCACGTAGTTGCCCTGCGCCAGCACCAGGTTGGTAATCTGCCCATCGCGCGGGGCATGCACTTCGCTGCGCGCCAGATTCAGCTCGGCCACACGTAGATCGGCCTGCGCCTCGCGGTATTCGCTGCGCGCCATCTCGGCATTGATCTGCGCGTTTTCCAGCAGCTCGGCGCTGATTGCTTGGGCACCCAGGCGCGAGCGGCGCGAAGCCTCGTGCTCGCGCAGGCTCAACTGCTGGCGGCGAATGTCCACCACCGCCTTGGCCTTCTCCACCGCCGCTTGATAGCGGTCGCGGTCGATGCTCATCAGCAGATCACCTGCCTTGACCTGCTGGTTGTCGCGCACCTTGAGCTCGACCACCCAGCCGGACACGTCCGGGGCGATGGTCACTACGTCGGCGCGCACGCGGGCGTCGCGCGTCCAGGGCGAGTACATATAGTGCTGCCAGATCCAGGAGCCGGCGAAGATCGCCGCCACCACCATGGCCAGGGTGATGCCGACTCGAATGGTCGAACGCATGCTTTCTCTCCTTACCGCCCCAGCACGGCAATCACGGCCGCTAGGACACAGACATACAAGGCACAATCGAACAGGGCTTCGTGCCAGATCCAGCGCGACAACCCTATGCGCTGCAAGCCCAGGCGCAACACGCCAGTCAGCAACAGCGCCAATACCGCGTAGGCCGCCATCGGGCTCAGCAGTACGCCACCCAGCGACCATTCATGTAGACCCATGCGCTCCTCCCTCCAGAACCAGTGTAAGACCTGCTGCGCGTCGGCCCTGCTGTGTTAAAAACAGGCTCAGACTGCTCATTTACCGCTTGTAAAGTCGAACGCGACTCCGACCGTTCTTCGCCTGTTTTGACCAGCCGGAGGCTGTTACTAACGTAGCGCCTTGCACGGCTCTAGCTCGCTAGGCCCTACACAGGTTCTGAGTTGGCACCAGTGGCGCCAGCCGCTCTGCAGCTGCAACAGCGCCGCCTCGGCCAGGCGCTTGTCGATGCTCGGCGTGCAGGCGCGCAGGGCCTCCTGCAATTCGGCCACCGCTGCGTTCAGATCGTCTTCACGCCCTGGCGCGGGGCCACGCTCCAGCGCGTCATCGAGGTGTTCCAGGAAACGCTGCTGCGACCGCGCCAGGCCAGCATCGGCATTGGCCAGGCACTTGCGCAGGTGCAGCAACTCGTCGCCCAGATCAAGGCCAGCCACGCCATCGTCCCAGCGGCTGCGAGCCTGATCCGGCCGCGCCGGATAATGCCGCGCCAACTGCAGCAGACGATCCGCCATGCGCCCGCCGAACCAGTTTTCGGCGCGGCCCAGGTCGCGACGGGTCAGGCGCCCGAGGTCGGTCAGGATCGCCTGCATCAGGCGCCGGCCATGCCAGACCGGATTGCGCAGCACCACCAGCTTGAAAGCTATCACCGCACAACCCACGCCTATCAGCATGCCTGGCGCCTCATTGAGGAAGAACTCGACGTTGTAGCCGACACCCGGTGCCGGCAGGCAGAGCACGATGAAGTGCAGGCAAAACGAGGTCGAGGTCGCAGCCGTCGCCGGCTTGGCCATACCCAGCACACCAAAGAACAACGGCACACCCAGCACCATGCAGAGCATCACGAAGCCGTCGATCTGCGGCATCAGAATCTGACCCACGAAGAACGCCACTGGCAGTGCGTAGAAGATGCCGCGCAGAAACATCATGCCGATCTGCGGCGCCGCTTCGAGCCGGGCGAACAGGCTGCACACCACGCAGGCCAGCAGCAGCGCACCGGTGGCGTGGGTCCAGCCAGTGGCCAGCCAGAATGCCGCCAGAACCAGGAAGGTCAGCGCGCTGCGTGAGCCATACACCAGCGCAGTCTGCCAATCGTAGTGCCAGGACAAGGCGCGCGGCGCATCGGCCGGTGCCCTGCCCTCCTCGACCGCGAGCAAGGCGCGACTGGCATCCTCGACACGCAACAGCAGCACCATCAAGCGTTCCAGGCACAGCTGCTGGCCACCGCTCAATTCTTCGTCCTGCGCCGCATGGCGCAGTTGCTCGACCAATTCCAACAAGCTTTCTGGCTGCGCCTGCTGCAGGCGCTCATCCACCACTTGCAGCCAGGGCGCGACAGCCTGCGCCTCGCTGCTGCTCAGTTGCCGCCACTGTCGCGCCACGCCACGAGCCAGACGCAACATGCCGAGCAGATCACGGCTCAGCACCCTCAGCGCCACGGCTCGCTGGCGCCCTTGCGCGCCCTCGAACCAGGCATGCTCACGCTGAGCATCCACCGCGACGATGCGCGCCAACACTTCCAGCAAGCCTTGCCGCGAGCCGGCCTCACCAGCCAGCGCCTGGCGCGACGCCGCTACTCCAGCCTGCCAGGCGTTACGTGCCTGCTGCGCCAGTTGTCGTTCGACCCGCTGCGGCCAGAGCAAGGCGCTGCTCAGGGTGGCGCAGGTGATGCCCAGGCAGATTTCCGTGCAACGGGCGATGGCCTCGTCGAACACCACATGCGGCTTGCCGATGGCTGGCAAGGCGATGATCGCCACGGTGTAGCCGGCCAGCACGAAAGAGTACGACCAGGTGCTGCGCAACATGGTTGAGGATGCCGTGCACAGCGCCAGCCACAGGGCGAACGCCAGCACGAACAACAGCGGCGCCTGGGCGAACAGCCCCATCATCACCACGGCCATGAAGGTGCCGACCAGCGTGCCGAGCAGCCGTGCCAGGCCCTTCTGCACGACCATGCCAGACAGCGGCTGGGCGACGATGAACGCGGTCATCAGCGCCCACTGTGGCTGTTCCAGGCCGAAACGCAACGCGCACCACAGCGCCAGACCACCGCCGAGCAGGGTCTTGATGGCAAATTGAACGGCTTGTGAGCTTGGCGCGAGAAACGCCAGCAAGGAATCACGCACGATGGCTACCTGAAAGAATCTCAGCCCTGAACATAGCTGTAGCGATTGAGTTGCGCCTCCGTGCGAAACTCAATTATTAGCTAGCTAAGTATTTATGCCCAGAAGGTGCTGCGATCTCAGGTGGGCAACGCGCAAATAAAAAAAGGGCGACCGAAGTCGCCCGAATTGCCTTGCGTGCCCATTGAACTGGAAGGATCAGCTCTGCTTGCGCTTGTGCGCATCCTTCCAGATGAAGTAACCAACACCCCCGAAGAACGCGACCATCAGAAGTACGGTGCCGACTCCGGCGAGAACCACTGTATCGACGAACATGGCTGCCTCCTGTTGTGCCTGTCTGTCTGGGATGGCTTCACGGTATCAGCGCTGGCGGCGGGAAAATTGATCTGGGTCAATGGCCGACGAGCAGGCGCGAGCGGGCCTACGGGAATACTGACGCAGGTCAAGAAATCGAGAGGGTACGAGGCGGGAAGCACGGCCTGGCAGCCGTGCACAACGATTGAACGGCGGGATTTTCAGCGTTTCTTGGGTTTGCTCTTGGACTTCTTTTTGGCCTTGCCGATCGGCAACACCTGCTCGAAAACCTGGCGCATCTCGTTGAGGCGCTTGTCGTTGAGGTCGTGGATACGCTTGTCGCGCTCGGCGGCGAAATCGATCAGCTTGTCGTCATTGCTCATAGCGGAAACCGGATCAGGCGAAAGGTCAGGTTCAGGCGTGGCGCGCAGGCTTGGCGCGTCTTTGCCACTTGGTGCTGCCAATGATGCTGGGTCGGCCCGCGCATGACCAGTAGCGAAGCATGCTCCAGCGTCAACGAATGTTCGATGCGCGTGCTGCCAACCCGGCGCAGATCGAAACGCCGGCTGCCGCCGAGGTTGAGCGAAGCGATCAGCGGATTGCGCCCCAGTTCCGGCTCGGCATCGCTGTGCCAGCCCATGGAGTCCTGGCCGTCGCGGTAGTGGTTGAGCAGCACGGCATTGAGCGGTTGCCCGACCTCTTTCTCGATCCGTTGGCGAATCTCGTTCAGCAGCGGCGTCCAGGGCAAGGGCTCGTGGATCTTCCCGGAATAGCGGTAACGCGCCTCGGGGTCGCCATACCAAGCCGTCAGCCGTGGCGTGCGGTGGTAACGGCCGTGGATGAACAACTCCGGCTGCTGCCAGGGCGTCTGCTCGACCAGCATATGCAGCCAGTTATCGGCGAGCGCGGGGTCGACCCAGCCGGGCAGATAATCCAGCTCGGCATCGGCGAGTGCGGGCAAGGGGTCGGCGAGTGCGGGCAAGGGGTCGGCGAACAGCATGACAATCTATGCGCAAGAGAATGAAAAGAGTGTCTCAGACTTCAACGTCTACCCACAGCCCCTGCCGGGGCAGATCGCCTAGCGCTTGCTCCACCTCTTCCGGCTCGGCCTCAGCCAGTTGCTCGGGGGTGTAGCCACGCCGCTGGCGGCGGCGCTGTTCTTCGCGCAGCAGCTCCTCGGTTTCCTGCGGATGGCGCTTGTCGAGGCTAAGCGCACTTTCCTTGGCGCTGCCTTCGGCCGGGGTCACCGGAGGAATCTCGGGCTTGGGCTTGATCACGTCCTGCGAGGCAGTGACCGGCACCAGGCTATGGGGGATAGGCGGTAGCACGTTGCAGCACCTCCTTTGGTCAGGCTGTCGGCCCCGTGAGCCGCGACTTTAGCCGGTGCTCGCTACACTTTTGACTAAGCCGCACGGCAATAGTGCCATGACCGCTTTGGCCGTGGCGCTGCATCCGTTACCATAGCCGGCTTTTTCACGCGGGAGACAGACAGGCATGGCGCAATATCAACCGGGGCAACGCTGGATCAGTGACAGCGAAGCGGAATTGGGTCTGGGAACCATCCTCGCCGAGGACGGCCGCCTGCTCACCGTGCTCTACCCGGCCACCGGCGAAACCCGCCAGTACGCTACGCGCAATGCCCCGTTGACCCGTGTACGCTTCGCCCCGGGTGACGAGATCACCCATTTCGAGGGTTGGAAGCTCACCGTGCAGGAAGTCGAGGACGTCGACGGCCTGCTGGTCTACCACGGCCTCGATGCCCAGCATAAACCGGTCACCATGCCGGAAACTCAGCTGTCGAACTTCATCCAGTTCCGCCTGGCCAGCGACCGCCTGTTCGCCGGCCAGATCGACCCGCTGGCCTGGTTCGCCCTGCGTTACCACACCCTCGAACACAACAGCCGCCTGCTGCAGTCGTCCCTCTGGGGCCTGGGCGGTGCTCGCGCGCAACCGATCGCTCACCAGTTGCACATCGCCCGTGAAGTGGCTGACCGCATCGCCCCGCGCGTACTGCTGGCCGACGAAGTGGGCCTGGGCAAGACCATCGAAGCCGGCCTGGTAATTCATCGCCAGCTGCTCTCCGGTCGCGCCAGCCGCGTGCTGATCCTGGTGCCGGAAAACCTGCAGCACCAGTGGCTGGTGGAAATGCGCCGGCGTTTCAACCTCGACGTCGCCCTGTTCGACGCCGAGCGTTTCATGGAAAGCGACGCCAGCAACCCCTTCGAGGATTGCCAACTGGCGCTGGTCGCCCTGGAGTGGCTGAAGGACGACGAAAAGGCCCAGGACGCGCTGTTCGCCGCCGGCTGGGACCTGCTGGTGGTCGACGAAGCCCACCACCTGGTCTGGCACCCAGAGCAGGCCAGCGCCGAATACTCGCTGGTCGAGCAACTGGCAGAGGTCATCCCCGGCGTGCTGCTGCTCACCGCCACCCCGGAACAGCTCGGCCAGGACAGCCACTTCGCCCGTCTGCGCCTGCTAGACCCCAATCGCTTCCATGATCTGCAAGCCTTCCGCGCCGAAAGCAGCCAGTACCGCCCGGTGGCCGAAGCGGTGCAGGAGCTGCTCGACCAGGGCAAGCTCAGCGCCCAGGCGCGCGACGCCATCGGCGGCTTCCTCGGTGATGAAGGTCGCGAACTGCTGGACGCCATCGACGGCGGCGACGAAGAAGCACGCGCCCGCCTGGTACGCGAGCTGCTGGATCGCCACGGCACCGGTCGCCTGCTGTTCCGTAACACCCGTGCTGCCGTACAGGGCTTCCCTGAGCGCGAGCTGCACCCCTACCCGCTACCGAGCCCCGATGAATATCTGGAACTGCCGCTGGGCGAGCATGCCGAGCTGTACCCGGAAGTCAGCTACCAGGCGCAGGACGATATCGACGAAGAGCAGCGCTGGTGGCGCATCGACCCGCGCGTCGAATGGCTGATCGACACCCTGAAGATGCTCAAGAAATTCAAGGTGCTGGTGATCTGCGCCCACGCCGAGACCGCGCTGGATCTGGAAGACGCCCTGCGCGTGCGTTCCGGCATCCCGGCCACGGTGTTCCATGAGGGCATGAGCATCCTCGAGCGCGACCGCGCCGCCGCCTACTTCGCCGACGAAGAATTCGGCGCGCAGGTGCTGATCTGCTCGGAAATCGGTTCTGAAGGCCGCAACTTCCAGTTCGCCCATCACCTGGTGCTGTTCGACCTGCCGGCCCACCCGGACCTGCTCGAACAACGCATTGGCCGTCTCGACCGTATCGGCCAGAAGCACCGCATCCAGCTGCACGTACCTTACCTGGAGAACAGCCCGCAGGAGCGTCTGTTCCAGTGGTACCACCAGGCGCTGAATGCCTTCCTCGCCACCTGCCCCACCGGCAACGCCCTGCAGCACCAGTTCGGCCCACGCCTGCTGCCGCTGCTGGAAAACGGCGACGATGGCCAGTGGCAACAACTGGTGGACGAAGCCACCGCCGAGCGCATCCGCCTCGAAGGCGAGCTGCACAGCGGTCGCGACCGCCTGCTGGAGCTGAACTCCGGCGGTGCCGGTGAAGGCGAGGCGCTGGTGGAAGCCATCCTCGAGCAGGACGACCAGTTCACCCTGCCGATCTACATGGAAGAGCTGTTCAACGCCTTCGGCATCGACAGCGAAGACCACTCCGACAACGCCCTGATCCTGCGCCCCAGCGAGAAGATGCTGGACGCCAGCTTCCCCCTGGGCGACGACGAGGCGGTGACCATTACCTACGACCGCGAGCAGGCCCTGGCCCGCGAGGACATGCAGTTCCTCACCTGGGAACACCCCATGGTGCAGGGCGGCATGGACCTGGTGCTGTCCGGCTCGATGGGCAACACCGCCGTCGCACTGATCAAGAACAAGGCGCTCAAGCCCGGCACCGTGCTGCTGGAGCTGCTCTACGTCAGCGAAGTGGTCGGCCCGCGCAAACTGCAACTGGGGCGCTTCCTGCCACCGGCGGCGCTGCGTTGCCTGTTCGACGCCAACGGCAACGACCTGGCCGCCAAGGTCGGCTTCGAAACCCTCAATGACCAGCTGGAAAGCGTGCCGCGGGCCAGCGCCAACAAGTTCGTCCAGGCCCAGCGCGACGTGCTGGCCAAGCAGATCAACGACGCTGAAGCCAAGGTCATGCCGCGCCATGTCGAGCGCGTGAGTGAGGCCAAGCGTCGCCTGATCGCTGAACTGGACGAGGAACTGGCGCGCCTGGTCGCCCTGCGCGCGGTCAACCCGAGCGTGCGTGACAGCGAGATCGACGCCCTGCGCGAGCAGCGCGAACAGAGCCTGGCGATGTTCGACAAGGCCGCCCTGCGCCTGGAAGCGATTCGCGTATTGGTGGCAGGCTAAGCACGCCCCTCTGTAGGGTGCGCCGTGCGCACCTCATGCGCGCACAATATTGCTGGTGCGCGCAGCACGCCCTACGTGCAGCCCTACAAGCCCCGTAGCCCGGATGCAATCCGGGAGTGCGTCATCCCCGGATTGCATCCGGGCTACGGATACAGGGGCTAGGCACCCAGCTCTTCCAGTCTTTTCTGCAGAAACTGCCGATCCGGCCCCTGTTGCGCCAGCGCCAGGGCCTGGCGGTAGGCAGCGACTGCCTGCTCGCGCCGGCCAAGCCTACGCAGCAGATCGGCCCGCGCCGCATGGGCCAGGTGGTAGCCCTCCAGTTCGCCTGCAGCCAGCAATCGGTCAATCTCCACCAGCCCCGCCTGCTCGCCATCTCGCATGGCCAGTGCCACGGCGCGGTTGAGCTCGATAACAGGCGACGGATTCAGGCGCAGCAACTCGTCATACAGCCCGACGATCTGTGCCCAATCGGTTTCTTCCAGACTGGCCGCCTCGGCATGCACCGCGGCAATCGCCGCCTGCAGGCTGTAGGGGCCGAAACGCCGCGAGTGCAGCGCATGCAGCACCAGCGCCTCGCCTTCGGCGATCAATTCGCGATTCCACAGGCTGCGATCCTGGGCTTCCAGAAGAATCACCTCGCCATCGACGCCACTGCGCGCAGCGCGTCGCGATTCGTGCAGCAGCATCAGCGCCAGCAGTCCCTGCACTTCCGGCTCGGGCAGCAACTCCAGCAGTAGCCGTCCCAGGCGAATCGCTTCGTCGGACAGCTGGCTGCGGGTCAGCGAATCGCCGGAACTGGCGAAGTAGCCTTCGTTGAATACCAGATAGACCACGCGCAGCACCGCCTCCAGCCGCTCGGGCAGCTCGCTGCGCCCCGGCACCTCATAGGGGATACGCGCATCGCGAATCTTTGCCTTGGCCCGCACGATGCGCTGGGCCAGGGTCGACGGGCTGGAGAGGAAGGCGCGAGCGATCTCCTCGGTGGTCAGGTCGCATACCTCGCGCAGGGTAAGCGCTACCTGGGCATCACCGGCCAGCGCCGGGTGGCAGCAGGTGAATATCAGCCGCAGACGGTCGTCCTCTAACAGTTCGCCGCCTTCGGCGTCGCTCTCATCAGGCAATTCGATCTGCTCGTCCAACGGCTGGAAGCGACGTTGCCGACGCAGGTTGTCGATGGCCTTGAAGCGCCCGGCGGAGACCAGCCAGGCACGCGGGTTGTCCGGCACACCGCCTTGCGGCCACTGCTCGACCGCACTGCGAAACGCCTCGTGCAGCGCCTCCTCGGCCAGGTCGAAATCACCCAGCAGGCGGATCAGGGTGGCGAGCACGCGGCGCGACTCATCGCGGTAAAGGCGCTCGATCAGCTCGGTGACAGGTGGCGATATCGACATGCGCTTCTCCTGAACGAACCCATACGTTGCCCAATACTGCCGGCGGCGTCGAGTAGCGGCACGATCCGCCCCTCGATTTGGCATCCCTCGCATTGGCAGCCGTTCGGTCGCTGGGCATAGTCGCGCCATTCCAATAATGAAGGGAGTCTTGCTATGCGTTGGTTGCTGCTCGGTCTGGCGGGTGCTGCGGTATTTCTCTACGGCCGGATCACCGGCGATGCACAGCTCAGCCTGCTGACCAAGGGCATCCCGGTGATCGCCCTGCTGCTCTGGCTGCGCCAGGCGCCTGCCGGCACCTACCGCCGCTGGATCGGCATCGGCCTGGTGTTCTCGCTGGCTGGCGACATCCTGCTGGACTGGCCTGGCGATCTGTTCGTGTTCGGCCTTGGCGCATTTCTGCTCGGCCATCTGGCCTACCTGCGCGCCTACTGTTCCGACAGCCGGCAACCGGCCCTGCCCGCTTTGCTGCTGGCACTAATCGCCGGTGGCGCGATGTTCGCCATACTGGCCAGCAGCGGCCTGGGCGAACTGCTGATCCCGGTGGCCTGCTATGCCACGGCGATCAGCCTGATGCTCTGGCGCGCCCTGGCCCGCCTCGGTCATCCGCAGCTGCAGCCGCGCTCCACCTGGCTCGCAGCCGGCGGTGCGGCGCTCTTCGTGCTGTCCGACAGCCTGATCGGCATCGACCGCTTCGTCGCCAGCTTCGACGCCGCGCCTTACGCCATCATCCTCACCTACTGGCTCGGCCAGTGGGGCATCACCGCTTCGGCCTTCCAGCGCAGCAACAGCGCCTGACTGTTGCGCCACACTTGGCTAAAATGCCGGCCTTTTCCGCTACCCGTTGCGACCGCCGTGAGCCAAGAACCTGATCGTCTATTTGCCCAGCCTCTACCCGAGGTGCCCGACTTCGTCTTCAACGAGGATGTGGTGCGGGTCTTCCCCGACATGATCAAGCGCTCGGTGCCCGGCTACCCGACCATCGTCGAGAACATCGGCGTGCTCGCTGGCCAGTTCGCCCAGCCGCACACAACCCTTTACGACCTCGGCGCCTCGCTCGGTGCAGTGACCCAGGCGCTGCGCCGCCATGTGCGCGTCGATGGCTGCAAGGTAATCGCCGTGGACAACTCCCCGGCCATGGTCGCGCGTTGTAGCGAATACCTGCATGCCCAGGACGCCATGTTCCAGGAGCTGCTGCCGGTGGAGGTGATCGAGGCCGATATTCTCGCCCTCGACCTGCAGGCCACCTCATTGGTCACGCTCAACTTCACCCTGCAGTTCATCCCGCCGGAGCGGCGCCTGGAGCTGCTCACGTGCATTCGCCAGGCACTGTTGCCCGGTGGCGCGCTGATTCTCTCGGAGAAGCTGCGCTTCGAGGACGCCGCCGAGCATGAGCTGCTCACCGAGCTGCATGTCGCCTTCAAACGCGCCAACGGCTACAGCGAACTGGAAATCGCGCAGAAACGCAGCGCCATCGAAAAGGTGATGCTGCCCGACAGCCTCGAGCAGCATCGCGAACGCCTGCTGGCTGCCGGCTTCAGCAAGGTAGTGCCCTGGTTCCAGTGCCTTAACTTTGCCTCACTGGTGGCCCTGCCATGATGCGCGACCTGGATCTCGACGCCCTGCAGGCACAACTGGCTGGCACTCCGCTGCAGGAGTGGGCTTGTGAGCTGCCCGGCCAGCTCGATGCCAAGCTGGCCATCGGTCACGGCGACCTGGCGCGCTGGTACGACGCCGTGCAGGCACTGCCTGAATTACCGGTTAGTGAGGTGGAGCTGCTGCAGCGCTTCGCCTTCGGCGGCGCCTGCGATGACGCCACCCGCGCGCAATTGAAAACCGCCCTGCAGGGCCTGATTCCCTGGCGCAAGGGGCCGTTCGAGCTGTTCGGCGTACACATCGACACCGAATGGCGCTCGGACTGGAAATGGCAGCGCGTCGCCCCGCACCTGGATCTGGTCGGCAAGCGCATCCTCGATGTCGGCTGCGGCAACGGCTACTACATGTGGCGCATGCTCGGCGCGGGTGCCGACAGCGTGGTCGGCATCGACCCCAACTGGCTGTTCCTCTGCCAGTTCCTGGCGATGAAACGCTACCTGCCGGACCAACCGGTGTGGCACCTGCCACTGGCCTTCGAGGAACTGCCGGCCAAGCTGCAGGGCTTCGACACGGTGTTCTCCATGGGCGTGCTGTACCACCGCCGCTCGCCCATCGACCACCTGCTCGACCTGAAGGATGCGCTGGTCAAGGACGGTGAGCTGGTACTGGAAACCCTGGTGGTCGAAGGCGATGCAGAACAGGTGCTGGTGCCCGAAGACCGCTACGCGCAGATGCGCAATGTCTGGTTCCTGCCTTCGGTGCCGGCCCTGGAGCGCTGGCTGCGCCGCGCCGGCTTCGAGGATGTGCGCTGCGTAGACGTCAGCACTACTTCGGTGGAAGAACAACGCGCCACCGAGTGGATGCGCTTCCAGTCGTTGCCGGAATTTCTCGACCCGGCCGACCACAGTCGCACCGTCGAAGGCCTGCCGGCACCGACCCGCGCCGTGCTGATCGCACGTAAGCCGTAACGCAGGCCGCTCGTAGGGCGGACTCAGGAGCGAAGCGAACAGTCCGCCATCGGTGTATCCTCGAATCTCAGCATGAACCTCACTTAGCAACGGCGTACTGCTTCGCGAGTACGCCCTACGGCCGCAGCCAACGCGCCCGCCGCTGTGCGATCAGCCGCAGCGGTTCACCGGCGCCCTGCTCCACCACGCCACGAGCACCGCCCAGGCGGATCCTTCCCTCGATGTCCTGCGCCAGCAAGCGGCGCATACGCCGACGCCAGAACCAGGCGCCAATCCAGTCGACGATGGCGTTCTGCAGATCCAGCGGCCACATGGCCGGCATATAGAACTCGGGCATGGCTGGGCGCGACTTGTCGCGATTGCTCGAACTGTTCATGACCTTTCCTCCGTTTCGCAGCCGGCTTCTTGCCGGGCTTGCGATCAGGATGAAACGCGCCTATCGTTCAAACAAACGACAAATATCAAAACCTGGATTAATTAATATTTAACGATAATGAACGCGACAGCTCCCATCTCCCTGCCGCTTCTGGAAAACGATGTGCTGCGCACTTTCGTCGCCATCGCCGACAGCGGCAGCTTTACCCGCACCGCAGCACAGGTGTTTCGCAGCACGGCGGCCGTCAGCCTGCAGATCAAGCGGCTGGAGGAGACCCTCGGCCAGCGCCTGTTTATCCGCGAGGCACGACAGGTTCGCCTGACCGCCGAAGGCGAGGTGCTACTCGGCTATGCCAGGCGCCTGCTCAAGCTCAACGAGGAAGCGGTGGCACGCTTTCTCACCCCGACGCTGACCGGCCGCGTGCGCTTCGGTACGCCGAACGATATCGGCGACCGCGTACTACCGAGTGTCTTGACTCTGTTCGCCCGCAGCCATCCGGCCGTGGAGGTCGAGGTCAATGTCGGGCGCAGTGTGGATCTGGTGGCGAAGCTGGATGCCGGCGAGCTGGACCTGACCCTGATCAACGCCGGCAACGACGGCCTGGATGATGCGCGCGGCGAAGTGATCTATTCGGAGGAGCTGGTCTGGGCCGGGCGTGACGGTGGCCTGGCCATGCAGCGCTCGCCCTTGCCGCTGGCACTGGCCAACCCCGGCTGCGCCTGGCGCCGCACCGCGCTCGATGCGCTGGATCGGCAGGGGCTTGCCTATCGCATCGCCTACTCCTGCGAGCAGTGCGCCGGCCAGGAAGCGGCGATGACCGCCGATCTGGCCATCGCACCTTTCCCCCGCAGCCTGGTCAGGCCACCACTGCGCCGACTAGGCGCAGAACAAGGCTTGCCCGCCCTTGGCGAGTACCACATCAAGCTGATTCTCGGCCATCAACGCAACGACGCTGTCGAGGCACTCGCCAGGCAGATGGTTCAAGCTTTCAGCCAGGACTGAACGAACAAAGTGGGAGGCGCTTCAGCGGCGATAGACCATCGAAAGTCGCGGCTGAAGCCCCTCCCACAAAGTACGCTAGCCGCGGTAGGCAGCCGCGACGATCAGCGCTTTCATCTCGGCGACCGCCTGCTTGAAACCGACGAACAGCGCATGGGCGACGATGGCGTGACCGATGTTCAGTTCGTTGATGCCGGGAATCGCGGCCACGGCCTCGGCGTTGTGGTAGTGCAGGCCATGACCGGCATTGACGATCAGCCCGTGGTTCAGGCCGCAAATGACGCCATCACGGATACGCGACAGCTCATGCGCAGCTTCTTCTGCCGTATGGGCATCGGCGTAACGACCGGTGTGCAGTTCGATAACCGGCGCGCCGACGCGCATGGCCGCTTCGATCTGCCGCTCTTCAGCATCGATGAACAACGACACCTCGCAGCCCGCCATGGTCAGACGCTCGACCGCTGCGGCGATACGCGCCTCCTGCCCGGCTACGTCAAGGCCGCCTTCGGTGGTCAGTTCCTGACGGGTTTCCGGCACCAGACACACGTGCGCCGGACGGATCTGCTCGGCGAAGCCGAGCATGAAATCGGTGACGCCCATTTCGAAGTTCATCCGCGTCTGCAGCACATCGGCCAGCACACGTACATCACGATCCTGGATATGTCGGCGATCTTCGCGCAAGTGCACGGTGATGCCATCGGCACCGGCTTCTTCGGCGTCCAGCGCAGCCTTGACCGGGTCCGGGTAACGCGTACCGCGAGCCTGGCGCAGGGTGGCGACGTGGTCGATGTTCACGCCGAGCAGAATACGATTGGCCTCAGTCACGCTTGGACTCCTTGAGCGTCATGAAAAGTTCGCGGCTGACCAGGGGCCTGCCGCCAAGATGGGGTGCCAGCGCCTGGCGCATAAGACGCTTGGCGGCGGCCAGCGCGCCCGGCGTTTGCCAGTCAGCCTCGGCCATGGCCAGCAGTTCGCGGCCCTGGAACACACCGGGTTGCAGTTGTACCACCGGCACCAGGCCGATGTCCTGCTGCCAACGGTAAAGTGCCGTTGGATCGATGGGTCGGTCGTGCTGGTCACGATCCAGGGCGAAACCATAGCCCAGCTCGTCCAGCAGGCGCCATTCGAACGCGCGTAGCAGCGGTTCCAGCGCCCGACCGGCAGCCAGTGCCTGCAGCGTCAGACCGTAGTGTTCGAGCATCACGGGGTGCGGATCTTCAGCCGGCAACAGGCGGATCAGCAGTTCGTTGAGATAGAGACCGGAAAACAGCGCCTCGCCCGTCAGCAACAGGGGAATGCCGGTGCTTTCCAGGCGGCCGACGGTCTTCAGCTCACCGCGCCCACGCAGCTCCAGTTCCAGTGGTGCGAAAGGCCGGGCAATGCTGCCGACCTTGCCGCGAGCGGCGCGCAGCACGGCACGCACGCGGCCCTGGGCGGTGAAGAAATCCACCAGGGCACTGCTTTCCTTGTACGGACGGCTATGCAGAACGTAGGCGGCAGAAGCCATATGAGTAACCGCCAGAATGCGCCATGAGCAACGCCGAGGATGCGCATGGCGCCTCGATCAATCCAGGTAACCCAGCGAACGCAGGGCGCGTTCGTCGTCGGACCAGCCACCCTTGACCTTGACCCAGAGGTTGAGCATCACCTTGGAGTCGAACATGGTTTCCATGTCCTTGCGCGCTTCCTGGCCGATGCGTTTGATGCGCTCGCCCTTGTCGCCGATGATGATCTTCTTCTGTCCGTCGCGTTCCACCAGGATCAGACCGTGGATATGCAGGATACGGCCTTCCTGTTTGAACTCCTCGATCTCCACGGTGATCTGGTACGGCAGCTCGGCACCAAGCTGGCGCATGATCTTCTCGCGAATCAGCTCGGCAGCCAGGAAACGGCTGGAGCGGTCGGTGATCTGGTCTTCCGGATAGAAATGCTCGGACTCCGGTAGGCGCTCGCCCACCAGCTTTTCCAGGGTGTCGAGGTTCTGCCCCTGCAACGCGGAGATAGGTACGATCTCGGCCTGCGGCAATTGCTCGGCCAGCCAGCCCAGGTGCGGCAGCAGTTCGCTCTTGTCTTCCAGGCGGTCGGATTTGTTCACCGCCAGCAAGATCGGGCATTTGACGTGCTGCACCTTCTCCAGCACCAGTTGGTCTTCGTCGGTCCAGCGCATGCGGTCGACCACGAACACCACGACGTCAACGTCCTTCAGCGCTGTGCTGGCGCTGCGATTCATGTAGCGGTTGAGTGCCTTCTCGTTGTTCTTATGCAGCCCCGGGGTATCGACATAGACAGCCTGAACCTCGCCCTCGGTCTTGATTCCGAGCATGTTGTGGCGGGTGGTCTGCGGTTTGCGCGAGGTGATCGCCAGCTTCTGCCCGAGGATGTGGTTGAGCAGCGTCGACTTGCCCACGTTGGGCCGGCCGACGATGGCGACGTAGCCACAACGGGTCACAGGTGCATCAGTCATTGCCATTCTCCACCCCGAGGGCGATCAGCGCCGCAGCCGCAGCGACCTGCTCGGCGATACGCCGGCTGCCGCCCTGGCCCAGGGTCTTTTCATTGAGCAGGGAAACCTGGCACTCGACCATGAAGGTACGGCAGTGCGGCTCACCCTGTACGTCCACCACCTCGTAACGAGGCAGCTCACAGGCACGCGATTGCAGGAATTCCTGCAGTCGCGTTTTCGGGTCCTTGTTGGTGTCGACCAGGGTCAGGCCGTCCAGCTCGCCGGTCAGCCAGTCCAGCACGCGCTCGCGGGCTGCATCCATACCGGCATCCAGATAGATGGCGCCAATCAGCGCCTCCAGGGCATCGGCCAGAATCGACTCGCGACGGAACCCGCCGCTTTTCAGCTCACCGGAGCCCAAGCGCAGATACTCGCCCAGCTCGAAACCACGGGCCAGCACGGCCAGCGTCTCGCCCTTGACCAGGCGTGCGCGCAGGCGCGACAGCTGGCCTTCGCGGGCCTGCGGGAAGCGCTCGAACAGCGCCTCACCGGCTACGAAATTGAGGATGGCATCACCGAGAAATTCCAGCCGCTCATTATTGCGGCCGGCGAAACTGCGATGGGTCAGGGCCAGGACCATCAGGTCCTGGTCCTTGAAGCTATAGCCGAGCTTGCGCTCGAGGCGGGAAAGGTTGGGACTCACGGCATCCGTACACGAAATTCTTTGTCGAAATTCACCACCAGATCGAGGTTCTCGATCAGCGGCTCGCGTTTTTCATATTTGAGGTGGACCAGAAACTCGTTGTTCTCCACCTTCACCTGCAGGGCGTCGCGCATGTTCAGGTCACGAATATTGTTGACCTGCATGCCCTTGCTCACATGGTTGTAAAACTCACCGACGGTGCGCACATCCGACGCCTTGTCGGTTTCCACCGAAGTGATGATCTTCTCCAGCGACATATAGTCGAGATAGTGCGGCATCACCTTGAATGCAGTGCTGGCGAAAAATGCCACCACGGCCAAAACCATCAGCCAACCCAGAATGGAAAGCCCCTGCTGCGAGCGCGCGAAAGTCATGTGTATCCCCAATGAACGGTCTTGTTGGAAAGCCTGACGGCTAGACTATTTATAGCCTGCGGCGCTGTATTGAACAGCGCGCCAGTGCTCAATGAATCAGGCCGACCCGAGAGAAATTGGGCAGATTGCTGGTCTTGGGCTCCGGCCAGCTCATCCAGATGGCGAAGGCCTTGCCGACGATATGGTCGTCCGGGACCATGCCCCACAGCTCCTGAGGGATATGACGATCACGCCAGTAACGGCTGTCGTTGGAGTTGTCACGGTTGTCACCCATCATGAAGTAGTGCCCTTCCGGCACCACCCATTGGCCGCCAGGCTCGCGGCGCATGCGGGTCATTTCCTTGCGAATGGTATGTTCGACCTGACCCAGGCGCTCCTGGTAGAGCATCGCACTGCCCAGGCTGCCGGCTTCTTCGCCGATCAGCTTCTCGGCCACCGGCTCACCATTGATCAGCAGACGCTTGCCCTGGGTGTACTCGATACGATCACCCGGCAGACCGACCACGCGCTTGATGTAGTTGATGCGTGGATCGCTAGGGTAGCGAAACACCATCACATCGCCGCGCTGCGGGTTGTCCACCTCGATGATCTTCTCGTCGATCACCGGCAGACGAATGCCGTAAGCGAATTTGTTGACCAGGATGAAATCACCCACTTCCAGGGTCGGCTTCATCGACCCGGAAGGAATCTGGAACGGCTCGACCAGAAACGAGCGCAACACCAGCACGATAGCCAGCACCGGGAAAAAGGATTTGCCGTACTCGACGAGCAACGGCTCCTTGTTCAGGCGCTCCAGCACCCTGTCGTCGGGATCGTCGACCCGCCCCTGGTACGCCGCAATCGCCGCACGGCGGCGCGGAGCCAGCAGGATCAGATCGATCAGGGCCAGGAAGCCGCAAACGGCAACCGCGATAACCAACAGGAGCGGGAAATTGATCGACATAGAGCCTTAGCTATCCAACCTGAGCACGGCAAGGAAGGCTTCTTGTGGAATTTCCACGTTGCCGACCTGCTTCATGCGTTTCTTACCGGCCTTCTGCTTCTCCAGCAGCTTCTTCTTACGGCTCACGTCGCCACCGTAACACTTGGCCAGTACGTTCTTTCTGAGTGCCTTGACAGTGGTCCGTGCAATGATCTGGCCGCCAATGGCTGCCTGGATCGCCACGTCGAACATCTGCCGAGGAATCAGTTCCTTCATCTTCTCGGTCAACGCACGGCCTTTGTAGGCAGCGTTATCGCGGTGCACGATCAATGCCAGGGCATCGACCTTGTCGCCGTTGATCAGTACATCCAGCTTGACCAGGTTGGCGGACTGGTAGCGATCGAAATGATAGTCCAGCGACGCATAGCCGCGGCTGGTGGACTTGAGCTTGTCGAAGAAGTCCAGCACCACTTCGTTCATCGGCATGTCATAGCGCACTTGCACCTGGCTGCCGAGGAACTGCATGTCGCGTTGCACACCGCGCTTCTCGATGCACAGGGTGATGACGTTACCCAGATGTTCCTGCGGTACCAGGATGGTCGCGTTGACGATCGGCTCGCGGAAATCGGCGACGGACGAAGCGTCCGGTAGCTTGGAGGGGTTGTCGACGACGATGGTTTCGCCGGTCTTGAGTTCCAGTTCGTAGATCACGCTCGGCGCGGTGGTGATCAGGTCGAGGTCGTACTCGCGCTCCAGACGTTCCTGGATGATTTCCATGTGCAGCATGCCGAGGAAGCCGCAACGGAAGCCGAAACCCAGGGCATCGGAGCTTTCCGGCGCGTACTGCAACGACGAGTCGTTGAGGGTCAGCTTCTGCAGGGCGTCGCGGAAGTCCTCGAAGTCGTCGGAGCTGACCGGGAACAGGCCGGCGTAGACCTGCGGCTGGATTCTCTTGAAGCCTGGCAGCACCTCGACCTCGGGGGTCGTGGACAGGGTCAGGGTGTCACCCACCGGCGCACCATGAATGTCCTTGATGCTGGCGATGATGAAGCCTACTTCACCGGCTTTCAGATCAGCAGTAGCGGTGTGTTTCGGCGTGAAGACACCAACGCTGTCGACCAGGTGCACCTTGCCGGTGGACTTGACCAGGATCTTGTCGCCCTTCTTCACTCGGCCATGACGCACACGCACCAGCGAGACCACGCCCAGGTAGTTGTCGAACCAGGAGTCGATGATCAGCGCCTGTAGCGGTGCTTCGATATCGCCAGTCGGGGCAGGAATCGTGTGCACCAGGCGCTCGAGCACCTCGTCCACACCCATGCCGCTCTTGGCGCTGCAGGCCACGGCGTCGGTGGCGTCGATGCCGATGATCTTCTCGATCTCGTCCTTGACGCGGTCCGGATCGGCCTGCGGCAGGTCCATCTTGTTCAGCACCGGCATGACCTCAAGGCCCTGCTCGATGGCGGTGTAGCAGTTGGCAACCGATTGCGCCTCGACGCCCTGACCGGCATCGACCACCAGCAGCGCACCTTCGCACGCCGCCAGCGAACGCGAGACTTCGTAGGTGAAGTCGACGTGACCGGGGGTATCGATGAAGTTCAGCTGATAGGTTTTGCCGTCCTGCGCCTTGTAGTGCAGCGTGACGCTGTGGGCCTTGATGGTGATGCCGCGCTCACGCTCCAGATCCATGGAGTCCAGGACCTGAGCCTCCATTTCGCGCGCGGTAAGACCGCCGCACATCTGGATGAAACGGTCAGCCAAGGTGGACTTGCCGTGGTCAATGTGGGCAATGATGGAAAAATTGCGGATATGACTCAGGTCACTCACAGATCAACACTCAAAGAAGGCACGGGCAAGACGCTTGCCGAAAATAGCCGCGGATTGTACCCGATCCCTCGCGACGGCGTCACGTCTGCACAGCGCTGGTGCAGATACGAAGAAGGGCGCCCGAAAGCGCCCCCTTCAACGTACCTGGGTTACTCAGCCAGCTTGAAGGTGATAAAGCTGGCACGCCCCTGACGAAGCACCCGCATCGACACCGAACGATTCTTCGGCAGCTCCTGCGCCACCTGAGCGAAGGCGCTGGTGGAGTCCGTGGCCTGATTGTTCAGGTGCGTGATCACGTCACCGGGCCGCAGACCAATCATGGCCGCAGGACCATTGAGCACTTCCTTGACCACGACCCCACCCTTGAGGTCGAGGCCTTTCTTCTGCTCGGCGGTCAGCTCCACCACCGTGACGCCCAGGCGGTTGTTGCTGCGCTCACCACCCTGCGCCGAACCGGACGATGCCAGTTCCTGGCCCTCCTCCGGCAACGTGCCGACGGTGACGTTGAGCTTCTTGCGCGAGCCATCACGCACGACATCCATCTCGGCTTTCTCACCCGGCTTCAGGCCGCCGACCAGGTGCGGCAGATCAGCAGACATTATGATCGGCTTGCCATTGAGGCTGAGGATCACGTCCCCCACCTGCAGGCCGCCCTTGTCCGCCGGACCATCTTCCAGCACCTGCGCGACCAGCGCGCCAGCCGGCTTGTCCAGACCGAAGGACTCGGCCAGATCCTTGTTCACTTCCTGAATCACCACACCGAGCCAGCCGCGGGTCACCTTGCCATCAGCCTTGAGTTGGTCGGCCACCTGCATGGCCACTTCCATCGGGATGGCAAAGGACAGCCCCATGAAACCGCCGGAGCGGGTGAAGATCTGTGAGTTGATACCCACCACCTCACCCTGCAGGTTGAACAGTGGGCCGCCGGAGTTACCCGGGTTGATTGCCACATCGGTCTGAATGAACGGCACGTAGCTGTCGCTCGGCAGGTTGCGCCCCTTGGCGCTGACGATCCCTGCCGTCACCGAGTGATCGAAGCCGAACGGCGAACCGATAGCCAGCACCCACTCACCAACCTTCAGGTCATCAGCCTTACCCAGGCGCACCACAGGCAGGTCCTTGCCCTCGACCTTGAGCAGCGCGACGTCGCTGCGCGGATCGGCACCAATCAATTTGGCTTCCAGCTCGCTGCGATCGGACAGACGCACGATGATCTCGTCGGCGTCAGCGACCACATGATTGTTGGTCATGATGTAGCCGTCCGGCGAGATGATGAAACCGGAACCCAGCGACTGCGCTTCGCGCTGGCGACCACCCGGATTACGCGGAATCTGAGGGATGCTGCGCTCGAAGAACTCGCGGAACATCGGCGGCAGCCCTTCCAGATCAGGCAAGCCCGGCTGCCCGGCAACGGCGCGCTCGGGCATCTTCTGGCGGGTACTGATATTGACCACCGCAGGCGAGGCCTCTTCTACCAGATCGGTGAAATCAGGCAGGCTGGCCTGAGCCAGCAGACTTTGCCCCCAGAGCAAGGCAACCGCCAACAACGGCGCAATGGACTTGAGTTTTCTCATCGAACTACCACTCCCCATGTAAAACTCGGACACTCTCAACCAGCCGCTGGCGCAGTGGCCAGCAGCGTACGTAGGACAACGGGCTGCAATAAGGGGTTCTCGGCAACGCGAGCGGCGCGCCAGCGAACCATCAGCCAACTGGCGAACAGGCCACTCAGGCCTGCCAGGATCACCAGAGGTTCGGAAAGACCTAGACCGTCCGCCAGCAGCGCAGCGGCAAACAGACCCAGAAGCGGAAACAGATAAACCAGCAGAGAACTGCGCACCAGCAAATCTTCGCGCACACCGATGATCACGCTATCGCCAATCGCCAGTTGCATTTGACTGAGCGCGCGCACATAACCGCGCTGCCGCCCTACACCGAGACGGTCCATCAAGCCCTGACCACAGGCGCCATTGGCCGAACAACTGGAGCAGGTGCTCTTGCGCAGCGTCTCGACCCAGACAGCGCCAGGCTCGAGCGCCACTACACGCCCCTGCTCCTCGATCATTGGCTAGCCTGTTCGGGCACTCCGGCACGCATGGACAGGGCGATGCGTTCGGCGGTCCCCAAGGGAATCTCACCCACCACGGTCACCATGACGTCACCAGAGTCGGTACTCATCCGCCGCGAAACCGCGACGGTTGGGCCCAGCTGACTGCGCGCATCCTCGACGACGCGACCTTTCAGGGGTTCGAGAAAAACCGAGAATCGCGCCAGGCCATCGCCGTACATGAGGTAGGTGACGGGGTCATCAGCGGAAGGCGCGCGGCGCACCTGCGCAGTAGTCAGAGTAAAGCCCGGCGGCAGCCAGTCGGATCGCCAGGTACCTTCGGCCATGCTGTCGGCAGCACGAAAACGCACAGGTCTGCAGCTCGAACTCGGCTGCATGGCATTTTCAGCGGGTACAGAGGTATCCAGCTGAGCGAACTGGAAGCGCTCCAGAAGCTGGCCACGCTCGTTCAACAGGAGGGATTTCAACGGCAGACCGGTCTCCCGATCCAGGTGCAATTCGAAGCCGTAGCGATGCTGGTCCTTGGGCGCCAGCACCAGAACGACTGCCGGACGATTGGCGATGCGCGACTGACCCACGACACGAATGTCATACCAGTTGCTCAACTGCTCGACAGCCAACTGGCGAGCAGGCCAAACCTGCCCTTCACTGACCTGGTCAGCCAACGCGCCAGTGACGCACTGAGTCTGGCCATCGACTTTCAGCACCTCCTGGGCAGGCCCATCGAGCTGCAGAAGGCGCTCGCGAACTTCGCCCCCCTCCTCTACCCGATGCCACACGGCATGGGTGGAGAAACTTCCATTGCGCTCATAGATGAACGTGCCCTGGAAGCTTTGCTGGAGCTCTGCCGCAGCGAGGCGCCCGAGCAAGTCTTGCACCTCGGAGGCCTGAACCGGCAACGCCAGCAGACCACCGAGAAGATAGAGGGGAATCGCGCGCATGTGACCCCTTAGCGCTTAGCGGTTTTCCAGACTTGCAGCCCGAGCATAAGGCAGAGCGGTTTCACCGGTACCCATCACGGCTTCCTGCGCATGTTGACGCAGGTAGTTCGGCAAGCGCTGCTCATGCCAGCTGGCAGTGCCAGCTTCGGCGGCTTCGCCGGTTTCCTCGCTGCTGTTGTAACCAGCGAGCAGCGCAGGACCTTGCACCTGCGGTACCGAGAGTACCGGAGAAGCCTCCTGTTGGGCCAATTGGGCGCCGCTCAGGTCATCCTGATTGTAGAAGCGCACACCCGCAAGCACTGCAACGGTTACCGATGCTGCGACGGCTACGCGCCCGACACTACGCCAGATCGGCGTCTTGCGTGCCGGGACGGCTTCGTCGGCCAGCGCCGCGGAAACCGCAGATGCGATGTCCAGTTGCGGCACCACCAGCTCACGATGCATGGCTGCACGGGCGAGCTGGTAACGCGACCAGGTGCCGCGCAGCTCGCCATCATCGCTGGCTGTTAGCACACGCCGCAGTTCCAGTTCGTCCGCTTCGTTATCCATCACCGCGGACAGCGATTCCTGCAGGGTTTCACGACTCATGGTGTTCCTCTCTTGGCTGTCGCCGCTGCCTTAGGTTTCCTGCAACAGAGGCTGCAGGGACTTATCAATTGCCTCACGCGCACGGAAAATCCGCGAACGCACCGTACCTACCGGACACTGCATGACGCCGGCAATGTCCTCGTAACTCAAGCCTTCGAACTCACGCAGGGTCAGGGCCGTGCGCAAATCATCCGGCAACTGGGCGATGGTTCGATGCACGGTGGCTTCGATCTCGTCGCGCAGCAATGCTCGCTCCGGTGACTCGATGTCCTTGAGGCCGTGGTCGCCGTCATAGAACTCCGCGTCGTCGCTACTGACATCACTATCTGGCGGCCGCCGACCGCGTGACACCAGATAATTCTTCGCCGTGTTGATGGCGATGCGGTACAGCCATGTATAGAACGCACTGTCACCGCGAAAGTTTCCAAGCGCTCGGTAGGCTTTTACGAAAGCCTCCTGAGCGACGTCCTGAGCCTCGTGGGTGTCGTGCACGAATCGCACGATCAAACCGAGGATCTTGTGCTGATACTTCAGCACCAACAGATCGAAGGCACGCTTGTCACCACGCTGCACTCGCTCGACCAGCTGCTGATCATCTTCCTGGGTTAGCATGCACTCTCCTCATAACGCCCGGAGGAGGTCTGCACCCGTAAGCGAATCAGCTTGCCAAGATAGACTCGGGTCTTGAGCAAAAGTTCTCCCCTCCAAGCAAGCTTCCCGCAGAGTTTTCTTCCCTCTGCCTGGAATGGCGCCAGCGGAACATTTCCGCTCGCGCAAATAATCTTATCGCCGCTCATTTCCACACCCTCCGCTGACTTCAGATGCAGGCACGCGCAAGCGCTCTCCCTATATATGGGCGACCCTCTATGGAACCTTAACGACTAAGAAAGTTCCCGAGCACCGCGGTCGGTCATAAGCCACCTATTGTGCCGCTGCCCCTCTCTATATACTAGGGCTCGCTTTCACGCGGAACTCGGACATGAGCCAACACTTCCAGCATGATGTTCTGGTCATCGGCAGCGGCGCCGCAGGCCTGACCCTCGCCCTCACCCTACCTTCCCATCTGCGCATCGCGGTATTGAGCAAAGGCAAGCTGGCCAATGGCTCGACCTACTGGGCGCAAGGTGGCGTGGCAGCCGTTCTGGACGATACCGACACGGTCGAATCACACGTCGCCGACACCCTCAACGCCGGTGCCGGTCTGTGCAGCGAAGACGCCGTGCGTTTCACCGTAGAACACAGCCGCGAGGCCATCCAGTGGCTGATCGATCAGGGCGTCCCCTTCACCCGAGACGATGAAACCGCGCGCGAGGACGGCGGCTTCGAGTTCCATCTGACCCGCGAGGGCGGTCACAGCCATCGGCGCATCATCCACGCTGCTGACGCGACTGGCGCGGCAATTTTCAACACCCTGCTGGAGCAGGCCCGACAACGCCCGAACATCGAGCTGCTGGAACAGCGCGTCGCCGTCGACCTGATCACCGAGCGCAAGCTCGGCCTGGATGGCGAGCGCTGTCTGGGCGCTTACGTACTGGATCGCGACCGCGGTGAAGTGGACACCTTCAGCGCGCGCTTCGTGATTCTCGCCACCGGCGGCGCGGCCAAGGTCTACCTCTATACCAGCAACCCCGACGGTGCCTGTGGCGACGGCATCGCCATGGCCTGGCGTGCCGGCTGTCGCGTCGGCAACCTGGAGTTCAACCAGTTCCACCCTACCTGCCTGTATCACCCGCAGGCCAAGAGCTTCCTGATCACCGAAGCCGTGCGTGGCGAAGGCGGCCTGCTCAAGCTGCCCAATGGCGAACGCTTCATGCAGCGTTTCGATGAGCGCGCCGAACTGGCACCGCGCGATATCGTTGCCCGCGCCATCGACCATGAAATGAAGCGCCTGGGCGTCGACTGCGTGTACCTGGACATCAGTCACAAGCCGGCCGAATTCATCAAGAGTCATTTCCCCACCGTCTACGAACGCTGCCTGGGCTTTGGCATCGACATCACCAAGCAGCCCATCCCGGTGGTGCCGGCGGCGCATTACACCTGCGGTGGCGTGGTGGTCGACCAGCATGGCCGCACCGACGTGCCCGGCCTCTACGCCATTGGCGAAACCAGCTTCACCGGCCTGCATGGCGCCAACCGCATGGCCAGCAATTCGCTGCTCGAATGCTTCGTCTATGCGCGCTCGGCCTGTGCCGACATCGTCGCCCAACTCGTTGCGGTGGACATGCCGATCGACCTGCCCTGCTGGGATGCCAGCCAGGTGACCGACTCCGACGAGGACGTGATCATTGCCCACAACTGGGACGAGCTGCGCCGTTTCATGTGGGACTACGTCGGTATCGTCAGGACCAACAAGCGCCTGCAGCGCGCGCAGCATCGCGTACGCCTGCTACTGGACGAAATCGACGAGTTCTATTCCAACTACAAGGTCAGTCGCGACCTGATCGAGCTGCGCAACCTCGCGCTGGTCGCCGAGCTGATGATCCGCTCGGCCATGCAACGCCATGAAAGTCGCGGGCTGCACTACACCCTCGACTACCCCGAGCAGTTGGCCGAAGCCCGCGACACTATTCTGACGCCGACGTCCCTGGCTCAGCCCAGCGCCGCCGGCTGAACTTCAGGCGCAAGCGCAGGCGCCGATGCTGCTCGGGCGCCAACGCATCGCGGGCAATGCACAGCCCACGACTGAAACGCTGGCCTGGCAGGCGATAGCGCAGCACCACCGCCAGCGGCAACGCCAGACTGTCCGGGCGCAGTTGCACCGCCTGCCAGCCTGCTGCAACGCTGTACAGGTGCCAGCCGAATCCATCACGACGCAAACCCGTGACGGCCTGTGGCGCAGTCAGCAAGACGTGTCGCGGTAGCACCCAGGCGGCATGCGCCAGGCATGCCACGAGTGACAGCAGCTTTGACCAGAGGGGAATGTCGGCCAGCCACGGCGCCAGCAGGGCCAGCGCCTGGACCGACAGGTAGAGCCTCAGCAGCCAGCGTGAGGGCTGCCAACGGCACTCGAAGGCATCACTTGGGTTGGACACGGTCCAGGATCATGCGCACGATATGGCGCAGGTCGGCGTCCTCGGGCTCGCCGCGCTGCATGAACCAGCCGAACATGTCCTGATCCTCGCACTCCAGCAGCTTGCGATAGCGCGCCTGGTTCTCGGCATCCAGGCTCGGGTACACCTCCTTGACGAAAGGCACCAGCAGCACGTCCAGCTCCAGCATGCCACGGCGGCTATGCCAGAACAGGCGATTCAGTTCACTTTGCTCAACCATGCAACGGACTCCTCGAACGAGGGCGGCAGTATAACGGCGAATTGCCTCGCTGTTCACCGAGACGCTGCGCAATTGCGCTGACAAGGCCCCACCCTGCCCACTATGATGACGCCCCTGACCTTTATTCAGTGATTCGATTTGCATCATGGCCGATAGCGCTTACTTCACACTCCTCGATCACGAAGGCCTGCTCGCCGTACGCGGCGCGGACGCAGCCAAGTTCCTGCAGGGCCAAGTGACCTGCAACCTCAATTACCTCAGTGCCAGCCAGTCCAGCCTTGGCGCCCGCTGCACGCCCAAGGGCCGCATGCTGTCGAGCTTTCGCATCGTCCCGGTAGAAGACGGCTACCTGCTGGCCATGGCACGCGAACTGATCGAGTCGCAGCAGGCCGATCTGCAGAAATATGCGGTGTTCTCCAAATCCAAGCTCAGCGACGAAAGCGCCGCCTGGGTCCGTTTTGGCCTGGCGGGCGCCGATACCGTGCTGAGCGAGCTCGATCTGCAGCTGGGCACCGCCAGTGATTCCCTGGCCAGCGCCGGCCAACTGCTCGCCGTACGCCTGAGCGATGGCCGCGCCGAGCTCTGGGCGCCAGCAGAGGAAGCGCCAAAGCTGCAAGCCCAATTGGCCGCTCAACTGCCGCAGGCGCCACTGAACGACTGGTTGCTGGCTCAGGTCCGTGCGGGCGTGGGCCAGGTGTTCGGCGCCACACGTGAGCTATTCATCCCGCAGATGATCAACCTGCAAGCCCTCGGCGGCGTGAGTTTCAAGAAAGGCTGCTACACCGGCCAGGAAATCGTCGCGCGCATGCAGTACCTGGGCAAGCTCAAACGCCGCCTGCAACGCCTGCGTCTGGTCGCTGCAGAGCTACCGGCCGTCGGCGTCGAATTGTTCTCACCGGTGCACGGCTCCAGCGTTGGCGAAGTAGTGCTGGCGGCACAGGCCGGCGACACCATCGAGCTGCTCGCCGTATTGCAGGAAGACGCCGTGAACGACGGCCGCATTCATCTCGGCAGCAGTGAAGGCCCACCCCTGACCCTTCTCGACCTGCCTTATCAGCTGGATGCCGACCAGGAAATCCAGCGCTGACTAAACTTCCCCGGCGCCGCATCGGATCGCCTAAGAGAGCTAATTCATGAGCAAGCTTGCCGAAAAAGTCCAACAGGAACTGATCCACGCCATCGAAAACGATGAGCTGGTACTGCCCACCCTGCCCGAGGTGGCATTGCGGGTGCGTGAAGCAGCCGAAGACCCGGATGTGGGTATTCCGCAGATCAGCAAGGTAATCGGTAACGACGCCGCCCTCACCGCGCGCATCATCAAGGTGGTCAACAGCCCGCTGCTGCGCAGCAACAAGGAAATCACCGACCTGCAGATGGCTATCAGCCGTCTGGGCATCAACTACACCTGTAACCTGGCCACCGGCCTGGCCATGGAGCAGATGTTCCAGGCCACCAGCGACGTGGTCGACCGCAAGATGCGCGAGGTGTGGAACAAGAGCACCGAGATCGCCGGTATCTGCCACGTGCTGTGCCGTCACTACACCCGCCTGATGCCGGATCAGGCTACGCTCGCCGGCCTGGTGCACCAGATCGGCGTGCTGCCGATCCTCACCTACGCCGAAGAGCATAACGAGCTGCTGGCCGACTCCATCAGCCTCAACCATGTCATCGAGCAGATTCACCCGATCATCGGCGACAAGATCCTGCGTACTTGGGAATTTCCCGAACCCATCGCCATCGTGCCGAGCCAGTATCTGGACTTCACCCGCGACTCGGCCAAAGTGGATTACGTCGATATCGTTCAGGTCGCCACACTGCAGAGCTACCTGGGCAGCGAGCACCCCTACACCCAGCTGGACTGGAGCAAGGTGCCAGCGTTCGCCAAGCTCGGCCTTGACCCGCAGGTCGACATGCAGGCCGACGAAGACCTCTCCGCAGCCATGGAAGCAGCCATGGGCATGCTGCAATAAAAGCATCTCGCCATGGATGGCAAAAAATTGTCGGGAGCAATTTTTGACGTCGCTGGGCGACGGCCCGAAGGGTGATCTACAGGGACGTAGATCACAAAATGCCTCTACACTCGAACGATTCGCTTGAGGAAGTAGAGCCATGCGTTACGCATTCGTCCTGCTCGTCCTGTTGCTCGGCAGTGCCCAGGCTGCAGAACAGGTACGTCTGACCAACGGCGAATGGCCGCCCTATCTCGGTGAAACCCTGCCCCACCATGGCGTAGCGTCACGCATCGTCGCCGAGGCGTTCGCACTTCAGGGCATCGACGTGAAGTGGGAATTTCACCCCTGGGCGCGCTCGCTGAAAATGGCCGAACAAGGCGTGCGCGACGGCAGCGCCGTCTGGTTTCACAGCCCCGAACGTGAACGGCACTTTCACATCAGCGAGCCGGTGGTCGAAAGCGGCTACTACCTGTTTCATCGCAAGCCCCACGCGTTTGACTGGAACGATGTCACGGATCTGCGCGGCCTGCGCATTGCCGGTACTCGTGGCTATGACTACGGCGAAGCCTTTGAACGCGCCGAAGCCGCCGGTGAACTCAAGGTGGTGCGCCTGACTGGTGATGAACAGGGCCTGCGCCAGTTGCTGGCCGGGCGCATCGATGTGTTTCCCATGGACAAGGTGGTGGGCTTCGACCTGCTCTATCAGAAATTCAGCGCTGCCGAACGCCAGCGACTGAGCTTTCATCGCAAGCCCCTGCGCAGCGACAGCCTGCATCTGCTGCTGTCGCGAGAGGTACCGGGCAATGCCGAGCTGATGCAGCGCTTCAACCGTGGCCTGAATCAATTGCGCGACAGTGGCAAGGTTTCCCAGTACCTGCTGGAGATTCAGCAGCCGCTAAGCCTCAGCCACTGACAGCGGAAACTCGACACGCACCCGCAGGCCATGCGGCTGCACCTGATGCAGGCTGATTCGAGCCTGGTGAGCGCGACAGATCTCGCCGACGATGGCCAAACCAAGGCCTGCACCACTACCCAGGCTGCTGCGTCGGTAGAAACGCTCGAACACCTTCTCATGCTCGGCCTCGGGAATGCCCGGGCCGTCATCTTCGACCTCAAGCACCGACGGCGCCAGTGCGCGGATGATCAGGTTGCCACCGGCTGGTGTATGCGCCAATGCGTTATCCAGCAGGTTATTCAGCAACTCGTTGAGCAACGTCGGTTCGCCATCGATCCACACCGGCTGGTCGGCCTCCAGCGCCAGCGCGACGCCGCGGGCGTGAGCCAGTGGCGCCATGGCCAGAGCCAGCTCACGCGCCAGCTGGGCGAGGTCGATACGCTGCGCGCCGCCCTCGGTAATGGCTCGCGCACCACTCTCGATACGCGCCAGCGACAGCAGTTGATTGGCCAGCGAAGTCAGACGATCACCTTGCTGCGCCACCTGCTCAAGGGTACTGCGCCACTCCTCGGACTGTTCGGCACGCAAGCCCAGGGTGATACGCGCTTTCAGTGCCGCCAGCGGCGTGCGCAACTCATGCGCGGCATCGGCGATGAACTGCGACTGCCGCTCGAACAGACCTCGCAAGCGCTCGTTGAACTGGTTCAATGCCTCCACCAGCGGCAGCACCTCGCGCGGCAGACCGCTATCCGGCAGCGGCTGCAGGTCGTCGCTGGCCCTCTCTGCCACCTCCCTGCGCAGCGCCTCCAGCGGCCGCAAGGCCAGGTTCACGGCCAACCACACCAGCAGCAGCGCGCTGAACGAGAGCAACCCCATGCGCCACAGAGTGCCGATCAGCAGCTCACGAGCCATGCGCTCACGCGCACCCTGCGTCTCCGCCACCCGGATTTCAGCGATGCCATTGAGCTGCGGTTCGCTGACCGGCTGCAGCAGGCTGACCACACGCACGCCCTGGTTGCGGTACTCGGCGTCGTAGAAGTGCGCCAGCGCCGGATAATCGTCAGTACGCGGCGTGCCCGGCGGCGCTGGCGGCAGGTCCTCATAGCCGGAAACCTGATTACCCTGCAGGTCGAGCACCTGGTAGTAGATGCGTCCGGCACTGTCGTAGGCGAAGGTATCGAGCGCGACATAGGGAATATTGGCGCGCAACCGGCCGTCCTCGGCATACAGACCATCGGCCACTGCGCGCGCCGATGCCAGCAGCGTGCGGTCATAGGCGGTATCGGCGGCACGGCGTGCACTCCAGTAGGCACTGAAACTGCTCAGCAGCAGGATCAGCGACAACAGTAGCGCCAGGCGCCGTAGCAGACGCCCGCGCAGACTGACGCCACGACTCATGCCTCGACCGTTTCCAGCAGGTAGCCAAGACCACGGAAGGTGACGATACGTACGGCGCTGCCCTCGAGTTTCTTGCGCAGGCGGTGAATGTAGATTTCGATGGCATCCGGGCTGGCGTCCTCGTCCAGACCGAACACCTGCGCCGCCAGCTGCTCCTTGCTCATCACCCTGCCCGGCCTGGCAATCATCGCCTCCAGCACCGCCTGCTCACGGGCAGTCAGGCTGAGCGCTTCGCCGTTGAGGCTGAAACGACGCGCGCCAAGGTCGTAGACCAGGTCGCCGCAGCGCTGCAACTGTTCGCCGCCGAGTACGCTGCGCCGCAGCAGCGCCTTGACTCGAGCTTCCAGTTCGGTCAACTCGAAGGGTTTGGCCAGGTAGTCATCGGCACCCAGATTGAGGCCATGCACGCGGTCCTTGACCTCGCCACGCGCAGTCAGCATCAGCACCGGCAGGGTCTGACCGCGGTCACGCAGGCGCGCCAGCACCGCGAATCCGTCCAGGCGTGGCAGGCCGATATCGAGGATTGCCAAGGCGTACTCTTCGCTGCACAGCGCAAGGTCAGCAGCGACGCCATCATGCAGCACGTCCACCGTCCAGCCGGCACCTTTCAGCGCCTGGGCCACGCTCTCCGCCAATTGCGGATGGTCTTCGACCAGCAGAATCCGCACCGCCACCTCCAGCTGCAACATCCTCAAAGGCGCGCAGTTTAGCGCCGCCACGGCTGCTGTGAATTGCCCAAATGCCAAAGCGGCAAACGAAACGGTATCCGGGCGACCTTGCCTGACCTTAATTGACCACACCGGAAAAACTTTTTTCCATGAAAGCCTAGTGAAAGCTTGCCCACATAGCATCGTTAAAAGGTGGCTCGATCCACCTGCTCAAGCGACCTGGCAGTGGTGCCAGGTGGCGACAAGAACAAAAACGGAGACCACATGATGCTCGCAGCCTCACGCCAGGCACTGCCGCCTGTACGCCTGCTCTGCCTGGCAATCGCCGCCACCGGCGCTGCCCCCCTCGCCAACGCCGCCTTCATCGAAGACAGCACCGCCAGCCTCACTGCCACCAACATCTATCTCAATCGGGATTTCCGCGAAGGTTCCGGCCAGAATAAACGTGAAGAATGGGGCCAGGGCTTTCGTCTCGACCTGCAGTCCGGCTTCACCGAAGGCACCGTCGGTTTCGGTGTCGACGCCATGGGCCTGCTCGGCCTCAAGCTCGACTCCGGTCGAGGCCGCACCGGCACCGATCTACTGCCCGTACATGATGATGGTCGTTCCGCTGACGAATTCAGCCGCCTAGGCCTGACCGCCAAGGTCAAGGTCTCCGCAACCGAGCTGCGCTATGGCTCGCACGTTCCCGAGCTGCCCGTGGTCAAGGCCAGCGATAGCCGTCTGCTGCCGCAGGTATTCGAAGGTGGCTTGCTGACCTCTTCAGAACTAGAGGGCCTGACCTTCACCGGTGGTCGCCTGGACAAGGTCATCGACCGCGCATCCACCGACGAAGAAGACCTGGTACTGAACAGCAAGAACAGCCGCTTTGCCGGTGGCATCAGTGCCGATCATCTGGACCTGGCCGGCGTCGACTACAAATTCACCCCGGGTGTCACCGGCCGCTACTACTTCGCCGATCTGGATGACATCTATCGTCAGCATTTCCTCGGCTTGCTCACCAGCCACAAGATCGGTCCTGGCACCCTGAGCAGCGATCTGCGCCTGATCTACAGCAGCGACAGCGGCGCGGCCAAGGCCGGCAAGGTCGACAACCGCGCCATCAACGGCATGGTCAGCTACGGCCTGGGGGCGCACAAGTTCGGTCTGGGCTTCCAGGACATGAGCGGCGACACCGGCTTCGCCTACATCGATGGCAGCGATCCGTTTCTGGTCAACTTCGTGCAGATCAACGACTTCGCCAACGCGGACGAGCGTTCTTGGCAGGCCCGCTACGATTACAACTTCGCCAGCATCGGGGTTCCCGGCCTGACGTTCATGACCCGCTATATCCGCGGTGACGACGCACGTATCGCCGGCTCCGACGACCGTGGCGGCGAATGGGAACGTGATATCGAGTTCAAGTACGTGGTGCAAACCGGCCCGCTCAAGGACCTCTACGTACGCGTGCGCAACGCCAGCTTCCGCTCCGACTTCGCCCGCGACGCGGACGAGAACCGTGTCATCGTCGGCTACACCCTGCCGATTTGGTAAACAACAACAAGACTCACGAGGAATCATTCATCATGAAATCCGTACTGACCCGCGCCGCTCTGGCGACTGCCTGCCTGGCCTTCGCCAGCCAACTGCTGGCCGCCGAACCCAAGCGCCCCGAATGCATCGCCCCGGCCAAGCCCGGTGGTGGTTTCGACCTGACCTGCAAACTGGCCCAAAGTGGCCTGAAAGACGAAGGCCTGCTCAAGGCGCCAATGCGCGTCACTTACATGCCAGGCGGCGTTGGCGCCGTGGCCTACAACGCAGTGGTCGCCCAGCGCGCCAAGGACCCGGGCACCATCACCGCCTTCTCCAGCGGTTCGCTGCTCAACCTGGCACAGGGCAAGTTCGGTCGTTATGACGAGAACGCCGTACGCTGGCTAGCCGCGGTCGGTACCGACTACGGCGCGATCACCGTGCGTGCCGACTCCCCGTACAAGAATCTCGATGACCTGGTTCAGGCCCTGAAGAAAGATCCGTCCAGCATCGTCTTCGGCGCCGGCGCCACCATCGGCGGCCAGGACTGGATGCAGACCGCGCTGATCGCCCGCCTGGCCGGAATCGAGCCGAAGAACCTGCGCTATGTTGCCTTCGAAGGCGGCGGTGAAACCCTCACCGCCATGCTCGGCGGCCATGTACAGGTCACCAGCAGCGGCCTGGGTGAAGTCACCCCGCAACTGGAAGCGAAGAAAGTACGCATCCTCGCGGTGCTCTCCGATGAGCGCCTTCCGGGCAAACTGGCCGAGATCCCGACAGCCAAGGAGCAGGGCTACGACATCACCTGGCCGGTGATCCGCGGTTTCTACATGGGCCCGGAAGTCAGCGACCAGCAGTTCAACTGGTGGAAACAGCAGTTCGATACTCTGCTGGCCAGCGAAGATTTCGCCAAGCTGCGCGAACAGCGTGACTTGCTGCCACTGTCGGTAACCGGTGATGAACTCAAGGCCCTGGTGTTCAAGCAGGTCGCTGAGTACAAGACCCTGGCCGGTGAATTCGGCCTGATGCAGGAATAAGTGCATCAGCGGGTTCGGCGTCGCCCGATGCCGAACCCGCAATTGAACTGCACCGCCGTTCGATCCTGTCCCTACGCAAGAGACCATTGCTATGTACGTTCGCCTGTTCGCTGCGATCTGGCTGCTGTTGTGCGCCTGCCTCGCAGTCATCGCCTGGGGCTTCCAGGCACCCTTCGCCTACGATCCTGTCGGCCCGAGGGCCTACCCGCTGTTGCTGCTGGCCCTGATGGCTGCTGGTGCCGCCTGGCTGGTATTCAAGCCGGGTCCGCAGACGGAGGCGCTCAGCCTCCACGCGCTGCAGCGTGCAGGCTTATGCATCCTCACCTTGCTGGCCTACGCCCTGCTCTTCGAGCCCCTGGGCTTCGTCCTGAGCACGGCACTGGCCACCTTCGTCCTGGGCTTGCTGTTCACGGGTCGGGTAGTGCCATGCCTGATCAGTGGCGTGCTGATGGGCGTATTGCTGTATGCCTTGTTCGATTATGCGCTAGACGTTCCGCTGCCACTGGGCGTGTTCGAAGCGTTGGTGGAGAGCTGAGATGGAAACATTACATTTTCTGATGCAGGGTTTTGACGTCGCCACCCGGCCGACCAACCTGCTGGTTGCGCTGTTCGGTGCCTTCGTCGGCACCATCGTCGGTTTGCTGCCGGGCCTGGGCCCGATCAACGGCGTCGCCCTCCTGCTGCCATTGGCCTTCGCCCTTGGCCTGCCGCCGGAAACTGCACTGATTCTGCTCGCCGCCGTCTACCTGGGCTGCGAGTACGGCGGACGTATCTCCGCCATTCTGCTCAACGTGCCTGGCGATGCCGCTGCAGTCATGACCACCCTCGATGGCTACCCGCTGGCACGTCAGGGCAAAGCGGGTATCGCCCTGTCGTTGTCGGCAGTCAGCTCCTTCACCGGCAGCATGATCGCCACCTGCGGCGTGGTGCTGTTCGCGCCGATTCTGGCGAAGTGGGCGGTAGCCTTTGGTCCGGCCGAGTACTTCGTGCTGATGGTCTTCGCCATTGCCTGTCTCGGCGGCATGGTCGGCGACAAGCCGGTCAAGACCCTGCTCTCGGCCCTGATCGGCCTGGCCCTGGCCACGGTCGGGGTGGACTCCACTACCGGGGTATACCGCTTCACCTTCGATAGCGTCAGCCTGTCCGACGGCATCCAGTTCGTCATCGTGGTCATCGGTTTCTTCAGTGTCAGCGAGATTCTGCTGATGCTGGAAAACACCCACAACGGCCAGAAAGCCGTGAAAGCCAGCGGCCGCGTGCTATTCAACTTCAAGGAATACTGCTTCACCTTCTGGACCATGATTCGCAGCTCGGTCGCCGGTTTCGTGATTGGCGTACTGCCTGGTGCCGGAGCGACCATCGCCAGCGCCATGACCTACATGACAGAAAAGCGCCTGGCCGGAGACAAGGGCAAGTTTGGCGAGGGCGACCTGCGCGGCCTGGCTGCTCCCGAATCGGCCAACAACGCCTCGGCCTGCGGCTCGCTGATCCCGATGCTGACACTCGGCGTACCCGGTTCGGGCACCACCGCGGTGATGATCGGCGCACTGACGCTGTACAACATCACCCCTGGCCCGCTGTTGTTCGAACAGCAGCCAGATGTGGTCTGGGGCCTGATCGCCTCGCTGTTCATCGGTAACGTCATCCTGCTGGTGATGAACATCCCGCTGGTCGGCCTGTTCTCGCGCATGCTCAGCGTACCGAACTGGGTGCTGGTACCTGCCATCACCGTGATCAGCATGGTGGGCGTGTACGCGGTGCACAGCACCACCTTCGACCTGGTGCTGATGATCGGCCTCGGTGTGTTCGGCTATATCCTGCGCAAGCTGGACTTCCCACTGTCGGCGGTGATTCTCGGCTTCGTGCTGGGCGAAATGATGGAGGACAACCTGCGTCGCGCCCTGTCGATTTCCGCTGGTGAGCTGGGCATCCTGTGGGGCAGCCCGATCACCCTGGTGCTGTGGGCGCTTGTTGTACTGATGCTGGCCCTGCCGGGCATCCGCTGGATGCGTCGACGCAAGCAGATCAAGGCTGGGGCTGATGCCACTGCCGCGTGATCTTTGGGTAACGCCGCTGGCCGGAGTGGTCGGCGGTTACCTGGCCAGCCTCGCCGGCTGGCCTTTGCCGTGGATGGTCGGCTCGTTGTTGGCGGTAATCCTCGTGCGCTGCCTGGCCAATCGCGCCTTCAGTGAACTGCCGGGCGGGCGCAAGGCCGGCCAATGGCTGGTCGCCAGCGGCATCGGCCTGCACTTCACCAGCGAAGTGCTGGAACAGGTGCTCAGCCACTTGCCCGTCATCGTGATGGGTTCCTTCGGCACGCTGCTGCTGAGCCTGATCGGCATTGCCATCCTGCGTCGTGCTGGCGTCGATCGCGCCACCGCCTTCTTCGCCAGCATGCCTGGCGGCGCCAGCGAGATGGTCAACCTGGCCCTGCGTCACGAGGCTCAGCCCGCAAGAGTGGCGGCGGCGCACAGCCTGCGTTTGCTGCTGGTGGTGCTACTGATTCCGGCATTGTTCACCTGGGGCCTGCCCGCTGTCAGCGCCCCTGCGCGCGCGCCGGTGGACTGGACCTGGCTGATCGGTCTGCTCGCGGCAGGCGCTGTGCTGGCGGTGCTCTGGGGACGTCTGAAACAACCCAACCCCTGGATGCTTGGCCCGTTGACAGCCTGCGCCGTTGCCAGCGCCGGCTTCGACCTGCATCTGGGCCTGCCTCAAGGCCTCGGCCAGCTCGGTCAGTGGCTGATTGGGTGCGCTCTGGGCTGTCACTTCGATCGCGCCTTCTTCCGCAGTGCACCGGGTTTTCTCGCCCGCGTGCTGGCCTTCACCTTGCTGGCGATGCTCGCCGCTGCCGTGCTCGGCGAAGCCCTTGGTTGGTTGGCCGGCGAAGACCACCTATCGCTGATGCTGGGCATGATGCCTGGCGGCATCACCGAACTGTGCCTGACTGCCGAAGCCTTGCAGCTGTCGGTAGCGCTGGTGACTGCATTGCAGGTGCTACGGCTGTTTCTGGTGATGTTCCTGGCAGAACCCTTATTCAAGCTCTGGTGCAAGAGCCACGCGTAGGACGGATCGGAACGCCGACCGCTCGGAGCGCCAGCGAAGAGTCCGCCGTTGCGACACCCCTGCGGCGTACTGCTTCGCGAGTACGCCCTACGCGACGACATACGACTCGCCGCTCCGCAGGGTGCGCCATGCGCAACAGGCCTACCACTGCAACTGCAGCTGGCTATCAAACTCACGCATCTGCCCGCTGAGCGGATCGACGAAGCGCAAGCCTCGCGCCAGCAGTTTGAGCGGGTTGCTGTAGTCATCCGGCAGATTGCGCGACTCCAGCAACTGCGGATAGAAATCGTCGCCGATAATAGGCGCGCCGAGCCCGGACAGATGCACGCGCAGCTGATGCTTGCGTCCGGTCACCGGCGACAGCCCGTAGCGCCACAACTCACCCCGGCGCTCCAGCACCTCGATGCGCGTTTCGCTGTTGGCCTCGCCTGCGACTTCCTGCATGCGAAAGAACGGCTCACCGTCGACCATGCGCGAACGATGTAGGTAGGGAAACTGCAACTGCGCCAATGCCGGAGCGATAGCCTCGTAGCGTTTCTCCACCGCACGCTGGCGAAACAGCGCCTGATACTGGCCGCGACTGGCCGGGTTGACCGAGAACAACACCAGGCCGGCCGTCAGTCGGTCGATGCGGTGGATCGGCACCAGGTCAGGATTGCCGGTGCGCTTGATCAGGCGTGCCAGCAGGGTCTGCTCGACGTACTCACCGGCAGGCATCACCGGTAGAAAATGCGGTTTGTCGGCGACCAGCAGGTGCTCGTCCTGCCACAGCACCTGTTCGTCGAAGGGGATTGGCGCCTCATTCGGCACTTCACGGAAATAGCGCACCTTGAGGCCAACCCGATAGGGATGCGTGGCATCGATAGGCGTGCCCGCCGCATCCAGCACCCGACCACGCGCCATACGCTGCAGCCAGGTAACGCGGTCGATGGCGGGAAAGTGATCGCACAGGCAATCGAGCACCGTCGTCCAGTCGCCCTGGGGCAAATGAAGCGTGCTGGGGCGCATGGCGGGGATGGGCATTACGGGAGGCGCTCGGCTAGTGTTGGTCGGGCGAATTAGGCCGTACTCGCGCGGCTCAGTCAAAGCCGGGGCATGCTGCAACAGCAGCCGAACAATGAAAGCCTGCGTGGTATGCCCCCTCATCCGGCGCTTCGCGCCACCTTCTCCCAGAGGGAGAAGGACAAGAGGGAGGACGTCGCTGCGCGACTTTCATGCTCACGGCTTGAGCCGAGGTCGCGCTGTGGCTATGGTGGCCGCTCGTATCTGGAGAGACCCATGTCCATCACCCGCTCCCTGCTTACCAGCGTCGCCCTCCTCCCGCTCCTGGCCGCCTGCCAGGTCTACACCGGCAAGCCGGAAGGCCCACCTCCGGCCACCCGCCTGCAGGGTCAAGTCCAGGTTGAAAATGGTCAACTCGTCCTCACCCCCTGCCAGGAGCAGCGCCGCTTCGTGCTGATCGATGGCGGCAGCAACGGCATCGAGCGCGAAGTCATGCAGCTAGGCAGTGATGGCCAGGCCAGCCTGTTCGCCGATCTGGCCGGTCGCCTGGGCGGCAGCCAGGGCAAAGGCAACGACGGTCGCTTCGAGGTCAGCCAGATCTATCGCCTGCAGGGTGAGGGGCATGGCTGCGACGACCTCAACTTCAAACGCCTGGCCCTGCGTGCCAGCGGCAACGAGCCGTTCTGGCAACTGGAAGTCGGCAGCAAGGGCCTGGTACTCAACCGCCCCGAGCAGGAGCCACTGGCCCTGCCCTACCTGGAAGAGCAACTACCGGATGGCCGCCTGAATTTCAGCAGCGAAGCCAACGGCCAGCACCTGGATCTGTGGGTGGCACCGCAGCGCTGCGTCGACAGCATGAGCGGCACGGTCAATCACCTCAGCGCCGAACTACGCCTCGACGGCCAGGTACTGCGTGGCTGCGCCCATTTCGGCGCCATGCGTAATTGACCATCAGTCATGCCGGTGACGCTGAGTGGCTGCACCGGCACGAACCGTTCAGCTAGCCCAAACTCCCGGCAAAACGCCGTGCATAGTCTTCGCGCTGGAAGGCCTCGACCACGAAGTCGATGAAGCTGCGCGTCTTGCCCGGCATCAACTGGCGACTGGGGTAATACAGCGACAACGCGCCGGCATCCGCCCACCAGCGCGGCAACACCCGCACCAGCTCACCCGACTCCAGCCCGGGCAGTACATCGGGTACGGCAAGCATCGCCACCCCCAGGCCCAGTCGCGCGGCCTCTCGCACGGCAGTTGGATCGTTGACCACCACGGTTTCGCGCATCGTCGCGATCACTTCATCGCCCTGCGCATTGCGCATGTTCCAGGTACGGATACGACCCGACGACAGCGAACGCATGACGATGCAGTCCAGCTCGATCAGACCTGATGGATCGGCTGGCAACGTGTGCCTAGCCAGGTAAGCGGGAGAGGCGAAGGCAATGACGTGCAGCGGCGCCAGTGTGCGGGCGACCACACCGCTGGCCAACTCGAAACCACCACCGATGGCGGCATCGTAGCCTTCGGCGATCAGGTCGACCGTACGATTCTCGAAATGCCATTCAGGGCGAACGCGGGGATAGCGCTGCAGGAACTCGGGCAACAAAGGCAGCAGGTAACCGATTCCGAAGGATGGCGCCACGCTGATCTTGAGCACACCAGCCGGCTGGCCATCATCGGCTGATACCGCTGCAATAGCGTTCTGCAAGGACTCCAGATTGCCGCCAACCGCAGCCAAGAAAGACTCGCCCGCCTCGGTCAGCGTCAGCTTGCGTGTCGAGCGCTGGAACAACCGTACACCCAGATTGCGCTCCAGCATGGCGACGTTGCGGCTGACCGCTGCCGGCGTGAGCGCAAGCCGGCGCGCTGCCGCCGAGAAGCTGCCACTCTCGGCACTGCGTACGAATGATTCCAGGTTGGCCAATGTCTCCATAGACCGATCTTAAACAGATACTTGAAGATAATCCAAATGATTAACTGCTAATCAAAGAAGAATGAAAACGCGATAGTCACTCCACCGAATGTCTCGGCAATCAAACGGAGTGAACCATGAGCAACGTAATTTCTTCCCACCCCCTTCCTCTGGCCGGCAAAACGGCTCTCGTAACTGGCGGCTCTCGCTCTATCGGCGCAGCGATCGCCAAACGCCTGGCCGCCGACGGCGCGCAGGTTGCCTTCACCTACAACGGCTCGCCCAAATTGGCTGAAGAAGTCGCCATCGAGATCGAATCGGCAGGCGGTCGAGCGCTGGCGATCCAGGCCAACGCAGCCGACCCCGAAGCCGTGCGCGCCGCCGTCGCGAAGACGGTAGAAGCATTCGGGGGCCTCGACATTCTGGTGAATAACGCCGGTATCGGCGTGTTCAGCCAGTTCGAAGAAACCAGTTTCGAGGATTACCAGAAGATGCTCGCGGTCAACGTGACCGGGGTATTCGTCGCCACCCAGGAAGCGGTAAGGCACATGCAGGCAGGCGGTCGCGTCATCCACATAGCCAGTTCGGTCACCAAGTACGCAGGTGTGCCCGGACTTGCCGCATACAGCCTGACCAAAGGCGCCGTCGCCGGTTTCAACCGCAGCCTGGCACATGATCTGGGGCCGCGCGGTATCACGGTCAACAGCGTCCACCCAGGCCCCGTGAACACCGACATGAACCCGGCCGATAGCGAGGTTGCCCAGCTCCTGACCCCCCGTATGGCGGTGGGTCGCTATGGAGAGCCACACGAAATTGCCAGCCTCGTGGCATTCATCGCCAGCCCGCAAGCCTCGTTCATCACAGGTGCGGACATCCTCGCTGACGGCGGTTTGACCTCCTGAGTATGCCGGGGCAGGCCAGTCAGCCTGCCCCACAGTTTTCCGACACTTCAGCCCTCAAGGAGTCCCAGCATGAGCAAATTGCCCTCCATCGGCATCATTGGTGCCGGTCATATCGGCGCGACCTTCGCACGCGCCCTGGCGCGTCGGAACATTCCGGCAATTCTCTCCAACAGCCGAGGGCCAGAGAGTCTGCAAGTCCTTGTACAATCCATCGGCCCGAGCATCCGTGCCGGCAGCCGTGAACAGGCGGCAGCGCAAGCCATCGTGCTGGTCGCGGTGAACTGGTCGAAGCTACCAGCGGCCCTTTCGGGACTGCCGGACTTCGGCGGACGAGTCGTCATCGACAGCAATAACCCGATCGAAGCGCCGCTGTTCAACCCTATCGATCTGCATGGCCGCACCTCAAGCGAGGTGTTTGCCGACCTGGTGCCGGGCGCCCATGTAGTGAAGGCGTTCAATCATCTGAACCCCAGACTGCTCATCGCCGATCCCGCCGAGCGCGGCGGCCGGCGTGTGCTGTTCCTGGCCGGTGACGACAATCACGCGAAAAACCAGGTCAGCGAACTGATAGATGAACTGGGCTTCGCCGCTATCGACCTTGGCGAGCTCGCCGAAGGTGGGCGCCTGACGCAATTCCCCGGTGGGCCGTTGCCCTCGCTCGAACTGGTGCAGTTCGGCTGAGCTATCGGGAGACGAAAATGAAGGATTCCATCATGCCCCATACCGATTCATCTGCTGCTGACACCCGATCCATGTCTGCTGCGTGGTGGGCCGTCATCTCTCTTGCCCTGGGCGCCTTCGGCCTGGTCACGGCGGAGTTCCTGCCGATCAGTCTGCTGACGCCGATGGCCGCCGACTTGGGCGTATCCAACGGCGCGGTGGGCCAGGCCATCACCGCCACCGCCGTGGTCGCCGCATTCGCCGGACCGCTGGTGGTGCTGTTCTCGGGCCGTCTGGATCGACAAAAGATCGTCTGGGGGTTGATGGGCATGCTGGTGTTCTCCTGCATCCTTTCGGCCTATGCCTCAAACATCACGGTGCTGCTGATCGCGCGTGGACTGCTGGGCTTCGCCCTCGGCAGCTTCTGGGCCATGATGGCAGCGCTGGCCCTGCGCCTGGTGCCCCCGGACAAGGTGCCGCGTGCCATTTCGATCATCATGATGGGCATTTCGCTCGCCACCATCTTCGCTGCCCCGCTGGGTGCCTACCTGGGAGAATTGTGGGGCTGGCAGGCAACCTTCCTGTCCGCGTCCGCTATTGGCGTGGTGGCGCTGGTGATTCAGATGCTGACCCTGCCTAAACTGCCGGCCGCCGCAGCACCGGGCCTGGCCTCCTTCAAGGCAGCGCTGACGCGGCGTGCGGTCGTCGTCGGCATCTGCACTGGGCTGCTGGTCATTTCCGGGCACTTCGCCGCTCTGACCTTCATTCGTCCCTTCCTCGAGGAGGTTCCCCGCCTGGATGTCGCGACCGTTTCGCTTGCCTTGCTGGCCTTTGGTGTCAGCGGCTTTTTCGGCAATCTTGCCGGCGGCGCCGTCGCCGCGCGCAGCCCGGCCTGGGCAGTCAGCAGTTGCTCGTTCCTGATCACTGCCGTTGCACTCACGCTGATCCTGTTCGGCACACAGGCTGACGTTGCCTTCGTCGCGATTGCGCTGTGGGGCTTCGCGTTCGGCGCCTTCCCGGTATCGATCTCGATCTGGAACGCGCGCGCCGCCGCCGATCACGCGGAAAGCGCTGGCGCCCTGCTGTCATCGACCTTCCAGGTCGCCATTGCCGCAGGTGCGGTGCTAGGAGGGCTGATCATCGACAGCCTCGACTCGCAAGCCGTGATCGTCTATGCCGCGACAGCAGCCTTCGCGGGCGCTGCCCTGATGTTCATTCAGGGTCGCGCAATCGAACGTCAGCGCGGCTGAGTACGCACTCGCGCAGCGTTCGAGACATCGTTCACCTACGCTCAACGGAGCAAAGCCGTCAGTAGTTCGATAAGGCCGTCCTCTCCACCCGGACCGCGAATCCCGTACAATCGCCGACCTTCTTCACCTTGCCGGATCGCCACCGGCCAACCAGGACACTGCCCATGCTTCGCCTGACCGAACTGAAACTGCCCCTCGACCATCCCGAGGACGCGCTGCGCCCGGCCATCGTCCAGCGCTTGGGCATCGCCGATAGCGAGCTGCTGGCCTTCAGCGTGTTCAAGCGCAGCTACGATGCGCGCAAGAAGTTTGGCGACATGCCGTTCATCTACACCCTCGACTGCGAGGTGAAAGACGAAGCCGCCCTGCTCGCTCGCTTGAGCGATGACAAGCATGTAGGCCCGGCACCGGATATCACCTACAAGCCGGTCGGCAAGGCCGAAACGCCTTTGGACGAACGCCCCATCGTGGTCGGCTTCGGCCCCTGCGGCATCTTCGCGGCGCTGATCCTGGCCCAGGCCGGCTTACGCCCCATCGTGCTGGAACGCGGCAAGGAAGTACGCCAACGCACCAAGGACACCTGGGGCCTGTGGCGCAAGAACGTGCTCGACCCCACCTCCAACGTGCAGTTCGGCGAAGGCGGCGCTGGCACCTTCTCCGACGGCAAGCTGTATAGCCAGATCAAGGACCCTTACCACCACGGGCGCAAGGTGCTGCAGGAGTTCGTCAAGGCTGGCGCGCCGGACGAGATCCTCTATGTCAGCAAGCCGCATATCGGCACCTTCCGCCTGACCGGCGTGGTCGCCACCATGCGCGAAGAGATCAAGGCCCTGGGCGGCGAAGTGCGCTTCCAGCAGCGAGTCAGCGACCTGCTGATCGAAGACGGCCAACTCACCGGCGTGGTGCTGGAGAACGGCGAGCAGCTGCTCAGCCGCCATGTGGTGCTGGCTCTCGGCCACAGTTCGCGGGACACCTTCCGCATGCTGCATGCCCGTGGCGTGTACCTGGAAGCCAAGCCCTTCTCGGTCGGTTTCCGTATCGAACACCCGCAGTCGCTGATCGACCGCGCGCGCCTGGGCAAATATGCCGGCCATCCGAAACTCGGCGCTGCCGACTACAAGCTGGTACACCACGCCAGCAACGGCCGCTCGGTGTACAGCTTCTGCATGTGTCCAGGCGGCACCGTGGTCGCCGCCACCTCCGAGCCTGAGCGCGTGGTCACCAACGGCATGAGCCAGTATTCGCGCAACGAGCGCAACGCCAACGCCGGCATCGTCGTTGGCATCACGCCCGAGCAGGACTATCCGGGCGGCCCACTGGCCGGCGTCGAGCTACAGGAGCGTCTGGAATCGCACGCCTACGTGCTCGGCGGTCGCAACTACGAGGCGCCAGGGCAACTAGTGGGCGACTTCATCAAGGGCACCCCATCCACTGCGCTGGGCGAAGTACAACCCTCCTACAAGCCGGGGGTGAAACTGGGCGATCTGGCGCCCTCGCTGCCGGACTTCGCCATCGAAGCCATCCGCGAAGCATTGCCGGCCTTCGGCAAGCAGATCAAGGGCTTCGACCTGGCCGATGCGGTGCTCACCGGTATCGAGACACGCACCTCCTCGCCGGTGCGCATCACCCGTGGCGCTGACCTGCAGAGCCTGAATCTCAAGGGGTTGTATCCAGCAGGGGAAGGCGCTGGCTACGCCGGCGGCATTCTTTCCGCTGGGGTCGACGGCATTCGCGTGGCCGAAGCCGTGGCCAAAGACATGCTTGGGTTGAATCGCTAAGCCCCTTCGTGTCACACACCCCGTAGGGTGGGTTAGCGGCGCCAAACCTGCGAACGTCTGATCACCGCCATCGTAGTGCGCCGCGTAACCCACCAGGCGATTGTCCCGCGCTGCGCCCATGGTGGGTTACGGCGCAACGGACTTTGCGGGCTCATCAAGATAGGTGACAGACGCCTAACCCACGGATCTCGGGCAGCCTGGTAGGGTGGGTTAGCGGCGCCAAGCCTGCGAATGTCCGATCACCGCCATTGCAGTGCGCCGCGTAACCCACCAGGCGATTGTCCTGCGCTGCACCAATGGTGGGTTACGGCGCAACGAATTTTTTAGGCTCATCAGGATAGGTGACAGGCGCCTAACCCACCCTACGGATATCCGTCAGTCGTGATAGCGCCCAGCCGCAGAAGCATCAAAGATCCTCGCGGCGCTGGCAACAAAGGGTCGAACGCCGTGAACCGTTGGGCCGCCGCGCCGGGTCGGCATAGGTCAGCAGCACACTGAAACCGGCCTTGCGCATCATCCCTGCCGATGCCGCATTCTCTTCGTGACGATCGATATAGATATCGCTGACGCCCAGCCGCCACAGCTCGGTGACGGCCTCGCGCAGAAGGCGCGCACCCAATCCTCGGCCGACGCAATCGCGATGCACCACCGCTTCGCAGATGTAGCCATGCACCTGCCCGGCACGCGCGGCAGGTTGATGAGCGGCGAAATCCTGGGTCAGGCGATAACTGACGAACCCCAGCAGTTGCCCCTGCTCCTCGGCCAGCACGGCCAAGGTCGTACTTGCCGCAATACCCTGCAGGTGCTGGCGAACCTCGGCTTCGGGCAGATGATTCCAGGGGTTGGGCCCATGTTCGAGAATCAGCGCGCAGAGCGCCTCGATATCCTCGATGCAGGCCTGACGAATGACCAGCTCGCTCATCTCCTGGCTCCCCTGTCGTTTGATTCAAGAGCGCAGTCTAGAGCGGGCAAATGCCTGACAGTGGATCAGTGATCATCGTCCCACGGCTGACCATGGGTGCGCTCGGTCAACTCGACCTTCTGCTGCATCGCGGCCTTGGACAGGATATGCGCACTGACCGGCGCAGTCAGGAACAGGAACAGAGTGATCAGCAGTTCGTGCAGGCTGAGGTTGCCGGTGTGATGGGCAAAGAACAGCATCGACGCGATCAGCGTAGCGCCGACGCCCAACGTCGTGGCCTTGGTCGGCCCGTGCAGGCGCGTGAAGAAATCCGGTAGCCGATACAGCCCGATGGCACCCACCAGGGCGAACAGGCTGCCCAGGATCAGGCAGGCGCAAATCAACAGTTCCAGCCAGAATGGCATGGTCATTCCCTCTTAATCGATGATGTCGCCGTGCAGCAGGTGTTTACCCACTGCGACCGTGCCGACGAAGCCCATCACCGCGATCAGCAGTGCGGCCTCGAAGAACAGATCCGATGCCAGCCAGATGCCGAACAGCACGATCAGCGCCAAGGCGTTGATGTACAGGGTATCCAGGGCCAGTACGCGATCCACCACGCTCGGCCCTTCGACCAGACGCGCGACATTGAGCAGCATGGCCAGCGTGAGGATGCCCATGCACAGAAAGACTACGTTCTCGAGCATTCGAATATCTCCAGCAGCGGCGTTTCGTAACGGCTCTTGACCGCCGCGATCAGCTCGTCGCGATCCGGCACGTTGAGCCCGTGCAGCAGCAGTGTCTTGTGGTCGGAGCTGAGGCCGGCAGAAACCGTGCCGGGGGTCAGCGAAATGATGCAGGCCAGGGCCGACAGCACGAACTCATCCTCGATCTCGACCGGTACCTCGACGAATGCCGGTTCGAGGCGCGATTTCGGCCCCAATACCAGTTTCACCACCTGTAGATTGGCCACCACGATGTCGTAGAACACCTTGCCGATGAACAGCAGCAACCCCAGGGGCTTGCGTACTTTCGGCACGGTCAGCAGGAAATCGCCGCACAGGTGCACGATCGACCAGCCCAGAAACAGCCCGAGCAGGATATGCCCCAGGTTGAGGGTGTTGACCAATAGCAGCCAGAGCACCGTCAACAGCAACATCATCCGCGGGTGGGGGAAGAAACGCCTCATGCCGCACCTCCGGCGATGATCGACAGATAGGGTTGCAGATCGAGCAACTGCGCCGCAGCCGCCTCCAGATACGCCATTATCGGAGCAGCGGCGATCATCAGCAGCGGGCTGGCCAGCAACAAGCCCAGCGCTGCCAGGAGGCTCACCCGGTCAGCCGGTTGGGCTGTCGAGGGCTGGCCATCCGTTTGCTGGCCCAACCAGAACAGACTGGTACCGGCGCGGCTCAGCGCCACCAGTGTCAGCAGCCCGCCGATCAGCACCACCGGCCACAGGCTCCAGGCTTGCCAGCCAGGCTCCGCGGCGCGCAGTAGCAGCATCTTGCCGAGGAACCCGGAGAACGGCGGCAACCCGGCCACGGAAATCGACGCGAAGAAGAACATGCAGCCCAGCACCAGCGGCTGGCGCAGCACGCGCTCTTGCTGCAGGTCGCCGCCGGCGCTGTCACGCTGGGCGACCACCAGGCCGGCCAGCAGGAACAACGCCGCACTGATCAGCGTGCTGTGCAGCATGTAGTAGAGCGCCGCGCTCAGCGCCGCCGGGCTGCCCATAGCGAAACCGGCCATCAGCGTACCCACCGAGACCACTACCAGATAGGCCAGCAGCGCCTGCAATTGTCGCGCTCCCAGAGCGCCAATCACACCGAAGGCAATGGTCGGCAGGGCCAGCCACCAGAGCAGTTCATGGCCGAGATTGGCCAGCGGCCCGGCCTCTTCGCCGAACACCAGAGTGAACACGCGCACGACGGTGTAGAAGCCCACCTTGGTCATGATTGCGAACAACGCCGCCACCGAAGCGGGTGCTGCGGCATAGGCGCGCGGCAGCCAGAAGCACAGCGGCAGCACGGCGGCCTTGAGACCGAAAACGATCAGCAGCAGGTAGGCAGCCGCCTTGATCAGCGGCGCGTCGGCAACGTCGGCGCTGGCCACCCGCGCAGCCAGGTCCGGCATGTTCAGGGTGCCGGTCAGGCCATACAGCAGGCTGACGCCGATCAGGAAGAACGACGAGCCCAGCAGGTTGAGCACCACGTAGTGCACGCCCGCCTTGACCTGATTGGCGCGGTTGCCATGCAGCAGCAGTGCATAGGAGGAAATCAGCAGGATCTCGAAGAACACGAACAGGTTGAACAGGTCAGCGGTGAGGAATGCACCGTTGATGCCGAGCAACTGAAACTGGAACAGCGCATGGAAGTTCGGCCCACGTTCATCGTCACCACGGCAGGCGTAGATCAGGGCGAAGCAGGCGAGCAGCGTGGTAAGCAACAGCAGCGCAGCGTTGAAGCGGTCGAGCAGCAGCATGATGCCGAACGGCGCAACCCAGTTACCCAGCGCATAGACCTGCAACTGCCCCTCACCGGCCAACAGCACCAGATACAGACACACCGGCAGCAGCGCCAGGCAGCCGAGCAGGGAAATGCCCCGCTTCACGTCACGCGACCAGCCGTGACCGACCAGCAACAACGCGCCGATGAACAGCGGCAACAGAATGGGGAGGATGATGGCGTGACTCATGCGCGCGGCTCCTCGCCATCGACGTGATCGGTTTTCAGTTCGCCCATGCCACGCAGGGCCAACACCACGACGAACGCGGTCATGGCGAAGCCAATGACGATAGCGGTGAGCACCAGCGCCTGCGGCAGTGGGTCACCGTACTCGGCGCTCTTGCCGATCACCGCCGGCACACCCGTGCCGAGACGGCCGGTGGAGAAGATGAACAGATTGACCGCATAAGAGATCAGGGTCAGCCCCATCACGACCGGGAAGATGCGCGCCCTTAGCAGTAGGTACACGCCGCTGGCAGTCAGCACCCCGAGGGTGATTGCGAATACTGCCTCCATATCAGATGACCTCCTTGCACGACTCGTCCTGACTGACATGGCCGATATTGGAAAGAATCAGCAGGGTGGCGCCGACAACGGCCAGATACACCCCGAGATCGAAGAGGATCGCGGTGGCCAGTTCGATTTCGCCGATCAGCGGAATATGGAAATGGCCGAACGCCGAAGTCAGGAACGGCGAGCCGAAGAGCCAGCTGCCCAGACCAGTCAGTCCGGCGATCAGCACGCCCCAACCGGCCGTGGCGTGATAGCTGAATTTCAGGCGTTCCTGGGTCCAGGTCACACCATGGGAGATGTACTGCAGAATCAGCGCCACCGAGGTGATCAGGCCGGCGATGAAGCCGCCGCCCGGCAGGTTGTGCCCGCGCAGGAAGATGAACGCCGAAATCAGCAGCGCCATCGGCAGCATGGCCCGCGCCAGGTTGTCGAGGATCATCGGATGCGCATCGGTCGACCATGGACGACCGTTCTTGTCGTGGGTCGGATGCGGCAGGTGCAGACCATGCAGCAGCGCATAGATGCCTATGGCGGCAATCGCCAGCACGGTGATCTCGCCCAGGGTATCGAAACCGCGGAAGTCCACCAGAATCACGTTGACCACGTTGGTACCGCCGCCACCGGAGACACTGTTCTCGAGAAAGAACGAGGAAATGCTCTGGTAAGGACGGGTCAGCACGGCGTAGGTCAGCATTGCCACCATGGTGCCGCTGCCCAGCGCCAGAACCAGATCACGCAGGCCGCGCAGGCTGCTCGACTCCGCCGGGGTGCGATCGGTCATGAAGTACAGGGTGAGCATCAGCAGGATGATGGTCACCACCTCGACCGACAACTGGGTCAGCGCCAGATCCGGCGCGGAGAAACGGGCGAAGGCCAGCGCCACCATCAGACCAGCGGCGCTGAGGATCATCAGCGCCACCAGGCGGCGGCGGTGGAAAACCACGGTGAGCACCGCAGTCAGCATCAGAATCAACATACCGATGGTTGTCAGCGGATCGATCGGCGTCATCGCCACGCTACCAGTCAACTGCTCCAGCGGCGACAGCGCAATGATCACCAGGGTCAGGGCACTGCCCAGCATCCAGGCCAGGTAACGCTGCTGCGAGCCACTTTCCAGCAGCGCGGTAATGCGCACGGCCAAGCGCGTCGAGTAACGCACCACCTGGTCGAAGGCATCCTTGGCATCCAGGTTGGGCAAACCTTCATACCAGCGGAACAGCGGCTTGCGACAGGCATAGACGATGATCCCGCCGAACAGCGCAACGAAACTCATCAGGAGCGGCAGGTTGAAACCGTGCCAGATGGCCAGGCTGTACTCAGGCAGCTCGCCACCCAGGGTCGAAGCGGCGGCGGCGGCCAACAATGGCGCTACCGTGTAGGCTGGCACGATGCCGACCAGCAGGCAGAGGAACACCAGCACCTCGACCGGCACCTTCATGTAGCGCGGCGGCTCGTGCGGCGGATATTTGGGCAGGTCGATCGGCTCTCCATTGAAGAACACGTCGTGAATGAAACGCAGCGAATAGGCCACCGAGAACACCCCGGCCAGGGTCGCGGCAGCCGGAATCACCCAGTTGAAACCGCCCAGCAGGTGCTGGTGCAAGGTTTCGGTGAAGAACATCTCCTTGCTCAAAAAGCCGTTGAGCAGCGGCACGCCAGCCATGGCCGAAGCCGCCACCATCGCCAGCACCGCCGTATGCGGCATGTACTTCCACAAGCCGTTTATTCGCCGCATGTCGCGGCTACCGGTTTCGTGGTCGATGATGCCGGCAGCCATGAACAGCGAAGCCTTGAAGGTCGCGTGGTTGATGATGTGGAACACCGCCGCCACAGCCGCTAGCTGGGTATCCAGGCCGAACAGCAGGGTGATCAGGCCCAGGTGGCTGATGGTCGAATACGCCAGCAGGCCCTTCAGGTCATGCTGGAATAGCGCCATGCCCGCGCCCACCAGCAAGGTGGCCAGGCCGGTCAGGCTGACGATGTAGAACCACCACTCGGAACCGGCCAGCGCCGGATACAGACGCGCCAGCAGGAAGACCCCGGCCTTGACCATGGTCGCCGAGTGCAGATAGGCCGATACCGGTGTCGGCGCCGCCATCGCGTGCGGCAGCCAGAAATGGAAAGGGAATTGCGCCGACTTGGTGAACACGCCCAGCAGCACCAGCACCAGCGCCAGCGGATACAGCTCGTGCGCGCGAATCGCGTAGCCGGCGGCCAGCACTTGAGACAGTTCGAAGCTACCGGCGATGTGGCCGATCAGCAGGATACCGGCGAGCAGCGCCAGACCACCGCCACCGGTGATAGCCAGCGCCATGCGCGCACCCTTGCGGGCATCGGAGCGCGAACCCCAGAAACCGATCAACAGGAACGACGACAGGCTGGTCAGTTCCCAGAACATCAGCATCAGCAGCAGGTTTTCCGACAGCACCACGCCGAGCATGGCGCCCATGAACAGCAGCAGGAAGGCAAAGAAACGCCCCATGGGCTCAGTCTTGGCCAGGTAATAGCGCGCGTAGAGGATGACCAGCAGGCCGATGCCGAGAATCAGCAGGGCAAACAGAAAGCCCAGACCATCGAGGCGCAGACTGAGATTCAGCCCCAGGTGCGGCAACCACTCCAGTTTGACCCGCAGCACCTCACCTGCGAACACCGCAGGCTGGTAGCTGAACAGCAGCACCAGCGCCACGATGGGCGCTATAGCCGCAGCCGCGGCACAGGCCGAGCGTCCAAGCCGATCGGCGAGCACCGGCAGAAACAACCCAAGAAATGGCAAGGCGACAATCAGCGCAAGCGCCATCGGAAAAACCCCTTAAGCAGGCACGTCAGGTCAACTGACCCAACGACGAGAATTGGAGTCGCAACTCCCTGACGGTGATAGTTCATGCACCACAACGGTTCAGCTAAGTCGTTGTCGGCACAAGCATAACGGCCGATTATCCATAACTATCAAGACAACGTCATGCATTGAATTATCGTTAAACACACTTGGTAACATGCAGGCGACTGGAAGTGCTGCTGACAGCCGACCACCACTATAGCGAGGCCACAAAAAATTGCCGGGAGCGCTTCTTTTGCGCAAGCCCGACAAGTTGTCGCCCGGGATGACAGGCAACAAAAAGCCGGAGCAACCAAAGCTGCTCCGGCTGGTTTGTAACGATCAGTGGGTAACGCGACTGGTACCGTTGACCGTCATGATGCGCACGCGCTCGCCGACGCGGAACACCTGGTTCGGCTCGACTTCCTGGACGTAGGCGCGCATGGTGCCGTCGTCCTCACGCACGGTGATCTCAACACCCTGAGTCCGGGTCAGACCTTCTTCAGCAGCGGCGCCCAACAGACCACCGGCAACGGCACCGACCACAGCCAGGACCGCACTGCCGCGCCCACCACCGAGGCCACTACCACCGATGCCACCAACCACAGCACCGGCACCCGCACCGATTGGTGTCTTGGTCCCTTCGATCTTCACTGGGCGCAGCGATTCGATGGTGCCCATGCGTACTGTTTGCACCGCTCGGGCCTCATCGCGGCTGTAGGTATCGCCGGTCAGGCTGGACTGACAGCCCCCGAGGGCCAGCATCGCGGCCAGCGAGGTAATGAGCAGAGTGGGTTTACGCATAGCAATTCCTCCAGAGGTATCTCAGTCCATTAGACGCCGGGCGAGCGTAACTGTCACGGCGGAGCCTGAACAATAGTAATTTCAGACAGACCAAGTTCAGCCAGGTTCGCCCTATCAGGAGCGAGCAAGGCGCCAGAGCCGGGCGATATCCGCGGTACGCGCCTGCAACTCAGACGCCGCACCGGCCATCGCCTGCTCCAGGGACAACGGGCCCGGCGCCAGGCTGAATGCAGCTTCGATACCCGCCTCGTACAGCGCTTGATAGTTGTCGCCCAGGCTACCGGACAAGGCGATGACCGGCACCCCGGCCGCACGCGCCACGCGCGCTACGCCGACCGGTGTCTTGCCGTGCAGGGTCTGGGCATCCATGCGCCCTTCCCCGGTAATCACCAGATCCGCGTTCTCCACCGCCGCGGCGAGACCGGACAATTCGGCCACCAGCGCGATACCGGGGCGGAAACTGGCTTTGAGGAAGGCACGAGCAGCGAAACCGAGACCACCCGCCGCGCCCACACCGGGAAACTCGGCATGATCCTCGCCCAGCGTCGCCGCTGCGATACGGGCAAAGCGGCCGAGTGCCGTATCCAGCTCCGCGACATGCTCCGGCGTCGCGCCCTTCTGCGGACCGAACACCGCAGATGCGCCGCGTGGCCCGCACAAGGGATTGTCGACATCGGCGGCGACCTCGATCTGCACCTTGAGCAAACGTGCGTCGAGCCCGCTCAGATCAAGCTGGTCGAGACCGGCCAAAGCCGCACCGCCCGGCGCCAGCTCCCGCCCCTGGGCATCTAGAAAACGCATCCCCAGCGCCTGTAACAGGCCAACACCGGCGTCATTGGTGGCACTGCCGCCCAGCCCCAGGATGATTCGCGTAGCACCGGCGTCCAGCGCCTCACGGATCAGCTCACCAGTGCCGAAACTGCTGGCCAGACGGGCATCACGCTGCTCACGCGGCACCCAGTGCAGGCCGCTGGCAGCCGCCATCTCGATGACCGCGGTGCCCTGCCCCAGCCAGCCCCAATGCGCCTTGACCGGCTCACCCATGGGGCCACGCACCTCACGCTCACGGCGCTCGCCACCCACGGCGGCCAGCAACGCATCGACCGTACCCTCGCCGCCATCGGCCATTGGTCGCAGCAAACACTCGGCCTCGGGAAACACCTGCTGCCAACCGCGGGCAATAGCAGCGGCCACGTCGGGCGCGCTGAGGCTCTCCTTGAAGGAATCAGGAGCAATGACGATTTTCATGATAGGTACCTCGAAAGGAGGCAGGCGACCGTAGCCGCCTGCCGGTAAAGCAGGATTACAGCAAAACCAGGCTCAGCAGCCAGACGGCGGTCATACCGGCAATACCCTGGATCAGGGTCGCCATGGTCTGGGCACGGTAAGCGGTCGCCACTTTCATGCGGCTGAACTGGGTCACGACCCAGAAGAAGCTGTCGTTGGCGTGAGAAACGGTCATGGCACCCGCACCGATGGCCATCACGGTCAACACGCGGCCCATCTCGCTGTCGAGCCCCAGATTGCCCAGCAGCGGCGCAACCATCGCCGAGGTGGTGACCAGAGCAACAGTAGAAGAACCCTGAGCACTCTTCAGCGCAGCAGCCACCAGGAATGGCATGAATAGGCCGATACCCAGCGCCGACAGGGTGTCGCCCAGATAACCGGTCAGCGCGGTAGCCTTGAGAATGGCACCGAAGGCGCCACCGGCACCGGTGATCAACAGAATCGGCGCCGCCTCTTTCAGGCCGTGAGCCACATGATCATGGAACTGCTGACGCTTGCCTTCGCCCTTGAGCAGCGAGCACGCCAGCACCAGACCTACCAGCAGCGCAGCAACCGGCTGACCGAGGAAGCTGAGCACGTCGAGGAAAGCGCCAGTACCGAAGGGCTTGCTCGGGAAAGCAGCGACCGAGCCCAGGCAGATCAGGATGATGGGCACGAAGATAGGCGCGAACGCCTGCCAGGCACTGGGCAGCTTGCCATAGCGGGCACGCAGCGCATCGAAATCGACGTTATCGGCGAGCAGTTCGCTCGGCGCTTCTTCCAGCAATTCGTGGTCGTTTTGTTTAAGGAAACGGTTGGCCCACAGCATACCGGCCACGGCGGTGACCGCTGCGACCAGCAGACCGACCAGAATCACCAGGCCCAGGGAGGTTTCCAGGCCCAGGTTGCCGGCCGCAGCGATCGGACCGGGGGTTGGCGGCACGAAGGTGTGAGTGGCGTACAGGCCGGTCGCCAGAGCCACGCTCATGGCCACCACGGACACCTTCATGCGCGCGGCCAGGGCATTCTTCAGTGAGTTGAGAATGACATAACCGGAGTCGCAGAACACCGGAATCGATACCAGATAGCCGATGATCGACATGGTCAGGGTGGGGAATCGCTGGCCCAGCAGACGAATCACCGTCTCGGCCATGGTGATGGCGGCACCGCTACGCTCGAGGATCACGCCGATGATGGTGCCGAGAACGATGACGATACCGATGTAACCGAGAATGCCGCCAAAACCGGCCGTCATGGTCTTGATGATTTCGCCGCCGGGCAACTGGTAGGCGAAACCAGCGATCAGAGCAGCGGCCAGCAACGCCAGGAAAGGGTGCAACTTCAAACGGGTAGTGGACAGCACGATGAACGCGATCAGTGCCACCAGAATCAGGACCAGGCCCATGACCAGTCTCCTCATTGTTGTTATGGCGGGCGCAGGGCCCGGATGGGAATGCCGAGAGGCGCCACATTGTGGCTCAGCCAACCCCAGCCTCGCCCTGTGCGCTAGCACTAAAACAGTCGAAGCCACATGCAGGAGGCTGTGCAATCGCACAAAGCCATCGGCCCGCCTCCACCAGCGGGAGCGGACTACCGAGCGTTCAACTGATCCTTCGCGGCGGGTTCCAGCAAGCCCAGCCCCAAGGATAGCTGCAGGCGCTGATCCAGCCGATTGAGGTCCAGACCACTGAGTTCGGCGATGCGCTCCAGGCGATAGCGCAACGTATTGCGATGAATGCCCAATTCCTGCGCACAGGTTTGCACCTGACCGTCATGTGCGCACCAGGCGTCCAGCGTTGCCCTCAGCGTGCCCTGTGGATCCTGCGTCAGTACCTGACGTAACGGTGCCAGCCAGCCCTGCAGCAGCCAGCTGTGGCGCTGGGCATAGAGCAGCGTCGGCAGACGCAATTCATCCAGACGCAGCAGGCGACGACCGGGAAAGCGCGCCTGACCGTAGGCCTGAAGATCGCGCAGGACCAGGCTGGCCTGGCGTAGCTCGGTCAGATCATGCAGCGGATCGCTGAGCGCCAGCGAGCTCACGCCCCACTCGCGCTCGTCAGCCTGCTGCAGCCAGGCGCGATCATCGCGCGTTGTGCTGTAGGGCCGACACCAGAGCAGTTCATGACGCCCGAGCGGCGCTACCAGATGCTCACTCTTACCCCCCAGTGCGGCGAGCAAACGCGCCTGGCGCGGCAGCGGGTCGCCCTCAGCATCGAGTTGCAGCAGGCACATCTGTCGCGGCCAGGTCAGTTGCAGGCCCAGGCGTTCGGCATCGACCTCAAGACTGGATAGGCGCAGCATGGGGTCGAGCAGCTGTCGTAACCAGGCCTCCTGCTGATGCCGCTGCCAGTGCCGCTCGGCCTGCAGAACGCGATGCTCGACCAGCATCTCCGCAGCCATGCGCACCAGTTCGGCATAGGGCCGCACAATTTCGGGGTCGCCGGTGATGCCGAGCACGCCAATCAGACGCTCGGCATGCAGCAACGGCAGGTTGACACCGGGTTTGACGCCACGCAGGCAGGCCGCCGCCTGGGCATCGATCTCCACCACACGACGGTTGGCCAGCACCAGCTGTGCACCTTCATGACGGGTGTGCAGACGGCTGGGGTCGCCGCTGCCGATGATCATGCCCTGGGCATCCATCACATTGATGTTGTGCGGCAGGATGGCCATGGCGCGGTCGACGATGTGCTGCGCCAGGGTGGAGTCGAGTTCGAGCATGAGAAACGGCCTCGCGAATGAGGCCGTCATTGTAGGCGTGTCAGCGGCGCTTCACGAAGTATCCCCTCGCAGCACCGGCGAAACCTTCAGGTAGCCAGCATTTACTCCGCAGTTGGTGCTACAGCGCTCTCCGCGGCCTTGTCGTCCGCTGGGGCTTTCGCCTTGGCCTGATTGCGCCGAGCTTCGGCACGGTGCCGTCTGGCCTGCTGCTTGGCATGCAGCGCTTGCGCCGCCGTCACCACGCCAACGGGCTGGCCTTGCAGATCCAGACGCGGTGCATTTTCCGTCATGGCAGCCCAGTAACGACCGCCGCGGCACCAGGCGGCAATACCCGCTTTGAGCTGCTCAACGGTGATGCCAAGCAACTGCAGATGCTGTTCGGCGTCTTTGAGAATGCCTTCCTTCAACGGCACCTTGGGCGCCGGATTGACCGGGAAGGCCAAGGGGAAGTGCTTCTGCAAGCGCCAGATCGCCTCGACGGTAGGATCCTGCTCACGCGGCTTGCTCTTGGGCGGTTGCTTGCGCTTTTGCGGCTTCGCGCTTTCGGTCTTTACCTGCTGTACCTGCTGCTTCTCGGCGCGCAGGCGGTCACGTAGCTCGGCTAATTGTTCAAAACCCATCGTTCGGTTCGCAGCGTCCTGGTTGGTTCGTCGCGCAAGGGTATCTTATGTGCTCGTTTCGTACAGCCTTATTGGCGGATGGCATGCTCGACGGTAGGTGCAGGGCAGACCGAGGGGGGGCTTTTGTAAGACCGCTTTCGCTACACAATTTTTGCGGGGCGATGCTGCAACCGGCCAGAGGCAACTGTTATCAAGGGCACGCCCCCGGCCGATTTATGCCGTTCCTGCGGTACTACCATTTCTCGCGATAGGGGCGCACTTCGGAGATAAAGCTCCAGGCATCTCTGGGTTGATGTGCCAAGTGAAAGACTTCAGCGGCGATGCTCTTGGGTTGAATGAAAAAATCATCCGGTGCGTTGCTGTACATCTCGCGAGCCCAGGGCACATCGATGACCGCGTCGATGACCAGGTAAGCCACGTGGACCCCTTTGGGCCCCAGATCCCTGGCCAACGACTCGGCGAGAATGCGTTGCGCGGCCTTGGTTGGCGCGAACCCGGCAAAGTTAGGTGAACCACGCAGCGCCGAGGTATTACCGGTGACGACGATGGCGCCCTCACCTGCCTCGATCATCGCCGGGGCCACCATTTGCGCCAGGTTCAGCAACGCCATGGTGTTGATTTCGAAGTTGCGGCGCAGGGTGTCCGGATCGGTCTCAAGGAAGGGTGCAAAGGAACCGCCTACCGCGTTGTGCACGACCACTTGCGGCGCGCCAATCTGCTCGACCACCTGTTTGAGGGCCGTTACATCGGTGACATCGCAGGGCATGGCAAACGCACCGGGCACTTCTGCCTCGAGCTCGGCCAGCCGGGCTGTGTCGCGGGCAATCATCGCAACGCGATAGCCGTCTTGGGCAAAGCGACGAACCAGGGATGAACCGACGCCTGGGCCGACACCGGTAATCAGGGCCAGAGGTTGCTGAGTAGCTGTAGTCATGATGCTTATGCTCCTGCCAACTGTTCACGAACAAAATCGAGTCGATCATTACCAAAGAACAAGCTCTCGCCGAGCAGAAAGCTCGGCGCGCCAAAGATGCCGCGCTCAGCCGCTTCCTGGTTGTTTTTTTCAAGCTGCTCAAGGGTTTCCGGTGCATCGATCAGACCAGCCAGGCTCGCCGTTTCGATGCCGGCCGCTGCAAGCACGCCGAGCACTTCGGCGGGCGTGGTCAGGGTCTGCCCGTCCCGCCAGCAGGCATTGAACAGCGCGGTGGTGATCTGCCGTGCGGCCTCACTGGACGGTGCAGCGAGTACGGCTCGCGCACAGGCTGCGTTGTTCATCGCGCGCATATCCGGACGCTTGACCGCCACACCATAGCGGCGTGCCCAGCGCGCGAGATCGGCAGCGGCGTAGCGACCTTTAGCGGCACAGGTGACGGTGGTTGGCGTATTGCCAACGGCCTTCATAACGCTCAGAACATGCATGGGGCGCAGGCTGATGTCCGCCTGCAGGCTGTCTAACTGGCTATACGCCAGGTAGCTGTAGGGGCTGACGAAATCAAAGAAAAACTCAACGGTTTGCTTCATGTGCGAGCTCCTGTGGGGACTGTATGAGAGCGCGAGTCTTTCCAACCGCGCCGATCTCGGGGCGCTGTCGAATGCGCTCACCGGGAATGTTTGTGGCCATCCAGTGTTTGCAGTGGCTCAGTCATTGAGCTGCAGGCTTTTGCGGATACCGATATCGAGAATCCACGCTGGCGCGAAGGTACGCAGTAAGCTCAGGCGGCCAGCGGCGACCCCCGCCGTGTAACGCAACTTGGGGCGCGCGGCGCCAGCTGCCTTGACCACGACCTTGGCCACGACATCTGGATCATCGGCACTTGCCATCGATTGGCTGAACACCTTGGCAAGGTTCGCCCGTACGCTGTGGTACTCGTCGAGCGTGGCATCAGGCTCGATGGTGTTCGCCTCGAATGCTGTCTTGGTAAAGGCCGGTTCGATGACCGCAACGCGAATGCCGCGCGTGCGCAGTTCGTGATCAAGCGCTTCCGAATAGCCTTCTACGGCGTGTTTGCTGGCGGCATACAGCGCGATGTAAGGCATGGGCACGACGCCCAGAATCGAGCCGATATTGATGATCCGGCCGCTGCCTTGGCGGCGCATGTGTGGGACCACGGCGCGGATCATACGCACAATGCCGAAGAAGTTCGTGTCGAAGAGCGCTTTCGCCTGTTCGATCGAGCTTTCTTCCGCGCCAGCAGGGGCAATGCCGAAACCGGCATTGTTCACCAGCAGATCAATACGCCCTTCAAGCCGAATCAATTCGCCGACCGCCGCCGATACGGATGCATCATCCGTGACATCGAGCGCCAGCATCGTGACGGCATTTTGCGCGGTCTGTGCTCCACGCCGGCTGGTGCCATAAACCTTGTAGCCGGCCCGCGCCAATTGCTTGGCAGTGGCTTCGCCAATGCCGGATGAAGCGCCGGTGACCAGTGCGATGGGGGTGTTGGACGTCATGGCAGCACCTTGTAAATGAACTATTCCGGCAACCGCTCGGCGAGCAGTTGCTATCAGGGTTATTGCTGAATGCGTGTCTTAATTGCGCGCACGCAGGCGCCGGGTGCGATAGGTGCCCCAACTGCTCATGGCCAGCGACTTGACGAACGCCAGCAGGCCACTCTCGTTGGCGCGCGGTTCACCACCCTTGGCGATTCGCTTGAGTTGCAGGGAGTACCAGAGAATCTCCATCAGCCCCATGCGGTCGACTGGCTTGATGCCTGTCTTGATGGTGTGCACCTGGTGTGCGCTGTCCTTGCCCTGTAGCAGCGCAGCCGGCGCATCAGGGTCGATCGCCAGCAGCCGTGCCAGACCAATGACATCCACTGCGCCTGAAGCCAGCGCGGCATTCATGCCGGCAGCACTGCGAAAGCCACCGGTCAGCATCAACGGGACCTGCACCGCAGCGCGCACTTTCTCGGCGAACTCGAAGAAGTAGGCTTCGCGCGCCACGCTGGAAGCCTTCTTCTGCTTATGGAGTGCGCCGCTCATGGCCGGGGCTTCGTAGGTACCGCCTGATATCTCGATCAGATCGATGCCTGCATCGACAAGTGCATGAATCGTTGCCAGCGACTCTTCTTCGGTAAAACCGCCGTGCTGGAAATCCGCGGAATTGAGCTTGATCGCCACAGGGAAGTCAGCGCCAACCTGGCGACGAATCTCAGCGTAGACGGCCAGCAGGAAACGGCGGCGGTTCTCCGGCGAACCGCCCCATTGATCCGAGCGTCGATTATGGTGTGGCGAGAGAAACTGGTTGATCAGGTAGCCGTGTGCACCATGAATTTCGATACCGCTGAAACCCGCTTTCTTGCAGATAGCGGCACTACGGCCAAAGCGCTCGATAATGTCCTGAACTTCTTCGGCAGTGGCCTCTTCGGGCGTTTCGAAGAACGCCGCCATGTCCTCGCGAAACGGCACCGCCGATGGCGCGATATTACGGGTGTTCAAGCCCTTGGTCGCTTGCTTGCCGGGGTGGTTGAGCTGCACCCAGATAGCCGCACCCTGCTCAGTGGCGGCGCGCGCCCACTGTTGCAGGACAGGCAGATCCGCCTCGTCCTCAATGACCACGTTACCCGGCTCACCCAACGCCCGCCGGTCGATCATTACGTTGCCAGTCAGGATCAGCCCAATACCGGACGCGGCCCAACGCTGGTAAAGCGTGACCAGCCCCTGGGTCGGACGGTTGTCATAGGTGCCCAGCGCCTCGCTCATGGACGCCTTGGCCAAGCGATTGCGCAACAGGCTGCCATTGGGCAGGCGCAGTTGTTGCGCCAGGGAGTTTGTGTTGAGCGAGGCAGATTGGGACATGTGAAGGCTACCTGAGAATGAGATGAGCAAAATGCGCCAGCAAGTCTCTTTGTCTTTAAGGCGCCTGAAGCGCTATGCGCAATCGCGTCCACAACGCTTGCGGAGCGATTTCTGACGCTGACGGCATTTATGATGATGACCATAATCAAAATAGTCAAAGGTTTTGATGACGATCAACATCAATGTATTCTTGCCGTGTCGATGTCGGCAGAGAGAGGAGCCGGGCATGAAGGTTACAAAGGCACAGGTAGAGGCAAATCGAGCCCACATAGTCGAAACCGCCTGCACATTGTTTCGTGAGCGCGGTTACGACGGCATAGGTGTGGCGGAGCTGATGGCGACTGCCGGCCTAACCCATGGTGGGTTCTACCGGCACTTCAGCTCCAAGGCGGAGCTGATGTCAGAAGCTGCCGCGTGCGGGGTGGCCAAGACCAGGTCACTGATGGGCGGCGTGGACATGGCTGATTTCATTAGCCACTACCTTTCCCGCGAGCATCGCGATGACCGCAGTGGCGGTTGCACCTTGGCGGCGCTGAGTGGTGACGCGGCGCGACAGCCTGATGCGATCAAGGCGACGTTCGCGACGGGGCTCGAAAATATGCTGGCCGACCTGCTCGCCGCAGGAGGTGCTCGCAGTGAAGAGGAGCTCCGGCACGCGCGAGCGCGGACAATTGACACCGTTGCCCATGCGTTGGGCGCACTCGTTCTGTCCCGGGCCTGCCCTGATGACTCTCCACTGGCGGATGAAATTCTGCAGAGCTGTCGCACAGCCATTCTTGAATCACGTGAAGCTCGGATGACGACTGGGTAACACCCCAAAAGCTTGGAAGCAGCCGACCGACGCACTCGCCACGCCGGCCAACCTGTCAGGGCGCCAACCGTTCGCGAATCCAGGCCTCGCTCTTGAACCGGTAGTTGAGGCGGTCGTGCAGGCGGCTTGGCCTGCCCTGCCAGAATTCGATGCGCTCAGGCAGCAGGCGGTAGCCGCCCCAGTGCGGCGGGCAGTGTGGCGTCTGGCCCTGGAAGCGTTTTTCGGTTTCCGCCAGCAGGCTCTCCAGCTCGGCGCGGTCGCGGATCACCTTGCTCTGTGGCGAGGCCCAGGCGCCGATACGGCTGCCCAAAGGACGTACCTGGTAATAGCCATCGGATTCGGCAGCGGTCACGCGCTCCACGCGGCCTTCGATACGCACCTGACGTTCCAAGCTGGGCCAGAAGAAGGTCATGGCGGCAAACGGGCGCGCCGCGAGCTGGCGACCCTTGGCGCTGTCGTAGTTGCTGAAGAAGGTGAAGCCGCGCTCGTCGAGGCCCTTGAGCAGCAGTACCCGGCAGTGCGGACGGCCGTCTTCGTCGACGGTGGCCAGGGTCATGGCGTTGGGTTCGACCGGCAGTTGCTCAGTCTTGACCGCGTCATCGAACCACTGACGAAACAGGGCAAAGGGTTCCAGCGGTGCCTGGGCTTCGCTCAGGCCGTCGCGGGTGTAGTCGCGGCGCATATCGGCCAAGGTTTGGGTCATGGCAATTCCTCAGGGCAGGGCCAGAAACCAATTTACCTGGTTTCTAGTGCCTGCCCGCGCAGGGTGGAAATGCCCGCAAGCTTACTCCGACTTGCTCACTTTTCCTTGATCTGCGGCAGCTACCTTGGGTGCATCCTTGAGCTCCGCCTTGGCCGGCTGGCTGTACTTGGCGATCAGGCCCTGCATGGTGTCACGCGAAGTCAGGAGAATTTCCACGCGTCGGTTGAGTGCGCGACCGGCTGCGCTGTCGTTGGCCGCACGAGGTGCGTCGGAGCCCAGGCCCATGACCTGCAGGCGGTTCTGCTTGAGGCCGCTGAGACGAAAAATCGAGGTCACGGCACGCGCGCGCTGCTGACTGAGCTCGCGGTTCTTCGCGTCGTCACCGCTGGTATCGGCATGGCCGAGCACGACCACGGCGATATCCTCGTCGGTTTCCAGCAGTTTGGCCACGCGAGTGATCGGACCCAAGCTGACCGGCAGCAGCATCTGCGGGCGATCCGGATTGAACGAGCCCTGCACCGGGGCGGTGACCACCAGCAGATTTTCGCGGCGCTCGAACTCGAAGTGGCTGCCCTTGACCGCTTCACGCAGTTTCGGCTCGTACTCGTCGAGCCAGGCGCGGGTAACTTGAGGCGGTGGCATCACTGCCGGCTTGGCGACTTCCTTCTTTTCCGAGCCGGCGCAGCCCGCGATCAGCAGGCAGCAGGTAAAGGCAAAAATCTTGTTGGCACGCATGTAGCCCCCGGGGTCACACAAATCTAATGGTCGGATCGTTATGGTTGGTACTGAACGGTTGGCGCAAGTTTAGCCGTTTCAATCAGATACAGTCCGCAATCTGTCGCGCAAGTTTCTGCGCGCGGGGGTCCATCAAGACGAACGGTCCTAGATTGTTGGTAACGAAACCGAATGCCAGGTCTCGCTCCGGATCAGCAAAACCACTGGAGCCACCAGCGCCGGGATGGCCGAAGGCTTTTGCCCCCATACCATAGGTGGCGTTGGCCACATCGGCCTGATCGAGCATGCAACCCAGGCCGAAACGGGTGCGGGTCAGCAGGGTCTTGTCGTCACCGACGCTGTGCTCGCGGGTCATTTCGCCCAGCAGGTCAGCATCGAGCAGGCTGCCGTCGAGCAGGCCGGCATAGAAGCCCGCCAGGCTGCGCGCGTTGCCGTGTCCATTGGCGGCCGGTTGCTGCATGCGCCGCCATTCGGGCTTGTTGGTGCTGGTCATGATCGACGGCGGGTTGGTGAACGAGCGCGTGCTCATGGCGTTGGCGTCACTCATCATCACCTTGAGCAGGCGCTGTGCGGCGGCGTCGCCGAGGTTGCCCTTGCCGCGAGCGATATGGGCGACCCGATCGAACTCGCTGTCAGCCAGGCCGACATGGAAATCCAGCTCCAGTGGCTTGGCGATGCGCGCAGCGATGCTCTCGCCCGGGCCACGGCCTTCCACACGGCGAATCAGCTCACCGATGAGCCAACCATAGGTAATGGGCGCATAGCCATGCCCCTCACCCAGCGGCCACCAGGGCTCTTCAGCTGCCAGCGCGCTGGTCATGGTCTGCCAGTCGTACAGCGCCTCCGCGGGCAGCGCCTGGCGCAACGCCGGCAAGCCGGCCTGATGACAGAGCAGATGACGCACACTGATGCGCTGTTTGCCGGCTGCGGCGAACTCCGGCCAGTAGCGCGCCACCGGCGCATCCAGGTCGAGCTTGCCCTCGCCCACCAGTTGCAGGGCCACCACGGCGGCGAAGGGTTTGGTGCAGGAGAACAGATTGGCGATGGTGTCGCTGTGCCAGGCCTGCTGGCCGTCCTTGTCCATGACGCCGGCCCACAGGTCGACCACGGTTTCCCCGCCGACCTTCACGCACAGGGCCGCGCCCCGTTCCTGCGCGTCGTCGAACAGAGCGGCGAATGCGTCCCTCACCGCTTCGAAGCGCAAGTCGAAATAGCCCTGAATCTGCACGCTGCTCTCCCGTTTCACTGCTTATCTCAATACTGCCAATGATGGCAGCCGCCTATCATGCAATGTTCTGAAACTTCATAAAATAGCGATCTTCGATTGGTTTTTCCTATGATGAAACAAATGCGGCCTGATATGACCAATACGCCCTGAATAGCGCAGCTACGGTGCGTACGCAGTCGTCAGGCCGCCTTGGATTCGACGCTCGGCACAGGAGAAACGAGTGCTCTACCTACTGTCCCTGATCGCCCTGGCTGCCATCATGGCACCCGGCCTGACGCGCCTGTTGGGTGCTCGCACAGGTTGGCTGCTGATGCTGGCGCCGCTGGCGGCCTTCGTCTGGTTCGTTCAACAGATTCCGCTGATCGCCGGCGGCGGCGCCGTGATGCAAAGCCTCAGCTGGATTCCGGCACTGGGCATCAACCTGAGCCTGCGCCTGGACGGCCTCTCGCTGGTTTTTGCCCTGCTGATCAGCGGCATCGGCAGTCTGATCGTGCTGTACGCCGGCAGTTATCTGTCCAGCCACGCCCACCTCGGCCGCTTTCACGCTTACTTGCTGGTGTTCATGCTGGCGATGCTCGGCCTGGTGCTGGCCGACGACCTGGTAGCGATGTTCGTGTTCTGGGAGCTGACCAGTATCGCCTCATTCCTGCTGATCAGTTTTCAACACGACAAAGCGGTATCGCGCCGTGCGGCGTTGCAGGCGCTGCTGATCACCGGCGGCGGCGGTCTGGCGCTGCTGGCGGGGTTGATCCTGCTCGGCGGCGCGACCGGTAACTGGCAGTTCTCCAATCTCAGCGCCGAGCAGATCGAAGGCCATGTGCTGCTGCCGGCGATCATTGCCCTGGTGCTGCTAGGCTGCTTCACCAAATCGGCGCAGGTGCCCTTCCATCTGTGGCTGCCCAATGCGATGAACGCACCGACACCGGTGTCGGCCTATCTGCACTCGGCAACCATGGTAAAAGCCGGCATCTACCTGCTGGCTCGGCTCAACCCGGTGCTGGGTGGCTCCGTCGGTTGGGGCACCCTGCTGATTACCTTCGGCGCAGCCACTGCAGTGCTCGGCGCCTTCCTCGCCTTCCGCCAGACCGACCTCAAGCGCTTGCTGGCGTACACCACGGTGACCGTGCTGGGCCAACTGACCATGCTGATCGGCACCAACACCAGCTATGGCCTGCAGGCGTTCGTGCTCTATCTGGTGGCGCATTCTCTTTATAAGGGCGCGCTATTCATGGCCGTCGGCGCCATCGACCACGCCACCGGCACCCGCGAGCTGGCGCGCCTGGGCGGTTTGATCCGCTTCATGCCGTTGACTGGCGCGGCAGTAGCCCTGGCGGCATTCTCCAATGCCGGCCTGCCGCCGTTTTTCGGCTTTATCGCCAAGGAGTTCAAGTACACCGGCCTGATCGAGATGGGTCATATCGGCTGGGCGGTAACGCTGGTGATGATCCTTACCAACGCCCTGCTGTTCGCCGCTGCCGGCCTGGTCTTCCTGCAGACCTTCCTCGGCAAGCGTGGCGACTATCCGCGCACGCCGCACGAAGTCGGCTTGCCGATGTGGCTGGGGCCGATGCTGCTGGCCATCGGCGGTTTCCTGCTCGGCGCCTGGAATGCCTGGCCGGAGACCTGGCTGGTGAACAACGCGGTGCAAGCCGTGGCGCGCGGCCCGGTGGATGTGCACCTATATCTGTGGGGCGGCATCACCCCAGCACTTGTGGCCAGCTTGCTGACCGTATCGCTGGGCGTGCTGTTCTACGTGATGCGCGACCGGGTACGGCAGGCGCTTGATCGTGCCAACGCGGCCTGGAACGTCAGTGGCGACCTGCTCTGGGATCGTTTGCTCAAACGCGTTTTCCACTTCGCCGGTCTGCTTGCCGCCCGGTTCCAGCACGGCTCCTTGCGTCAGCATCTGGTGCTGCTGGCCCTAGCGGTCGGCGGCCTGCTGGCGGTCGGCTTGTTGCCGGCGCTGCCGCAACTGCTGCAGGGCAGCTACAGCCCGATCTCGCCGCTGGGCCTGGCCGGCTGCCTGTTGGCACTGGCCGGAGGTGTGGCTGCGGCGTTCCTGCCTGGCCGCCTGACCTTGCTGGCCGCACTGGGCGCCTGCGGCCTGGGCCTGGCGCTGGTGTTCGTCTCGGTCAATGCACCGGATGTGGCGATGACTCAGCTGATGGTGGAAACCCTCAGTCTGATCTTCCTCGCCCTGGTGTTTCGCAAGATGCCCACGGTTCCCACCAGCGGTGCACGCGCGCCGTGGAAGCGACGCCTGCACGCCAGCGTAGCAATCCTCTTCGGCCTCAGCGTGACCGGTGCCCTGCTGCTGGCGGTGAGCCTGCCACTACCGGGCGAAATCGCCCAGTGGTATCAGGCCAACAGCTTGCCGGGTGGCCACGGGCACAACGTGGTCAACGTGATCCTGGTGGACTTCCGCGCTTTCGATACCCTGGGCGAGATCCTCGTGGTCGCCCTTTCTGCCCTGGCGGCGGCCAGCCTGCTGAGCACCGGCCGGCGCTTCGGTAACGAGCATAGCGGGGAAGATGCCTTCACCTCGCCGCTGCTGCGCCAAGGCCTGCGCCCGCTGGCCTGGTTGATGATGGCCGCCTCGCTGCTGGTGCTGTGGCGCGGTCACAACCTGCCCGGTGGCGGTTTCATTGGTGGCTTGGTGGCGGCCTGCGGCCTGATCCTGCTGGTGCTGACCTACGGCCACGGGCAGATTCGCCGGGTGCTGCCGGTGGCGCCTGCGCAACTGATCGGTATCGGCCTGGGTTGTGCTGCGGGTGCCGGCATTCTTGGCCTGATCGCGGGCAGTGCCTTTCTTACCGGTCTCTGGATCTTCCCTGGCGGGCTGCCGCTGGGTACGCCCTTGCTCTTCGATATCGGCGTTTTCCTCACCGTGTTCGGCTCTGCCCTGCACATGATCGACAAGCTGACGGGAGTTCGCCAGTAATGGAATGGCTAGCCGCAATCACTACCGGAGGCCTGGCAGGTCTGGGCCTGTGGATGCTCCTGGATCGCAACCTCAAGCGCGTCGTGCTGGGCGTCGTGGTCCTGGGTAACGCAATCAACCTGGGGGTTCTCACCGCCGGACGCTTCTTCGGCGAACGCCCGGCCTTCGTCGAGGCTGGCAACGCAGCCAGCACGGCCAACCCGTTGCCGCAGGCGCTGGTACTGACCGCCATCGTCATCGGTTTCAGCCTGTTCATCTTCGCCCTGGCGCTGCTCAAGCGCACCCGCGAACTGCATGGCGACAAGACCACCGATTCGGTCAGCTCGATCACCGAACAACCGGCGCCTGACTGGCACGCCGGCGAGCATGAACACGACGCCAATGGTGCGGAGGCTCGCCGATGAATCACGCGTTACTCGTTGCGCCAATCCTCGTTCCCCTGTGCAGCCTGCTGCTGGCGATCATCCTGCGCCGCCATCTGCTGGCTGTGCGCGTGCTCAGCCTGAGTGGCACCGCACTGCTGCTGGCTGTAGGCCTGGTGCTGGTCTGGCAGGCCGCACAAGGCGTGGTGCTCAGTGGTCAGGTGGGCAACTGGCAGGCGCCGTTCGGCATCAGCCTGGTGATCGATCGCCTGTCGGCGGTAATGATCGCCATCAGTGCCCTGGTCGCGCTGGTCACCCTGCTCTATGGCGTGGCCAAGGACAACGACAGCAAGATCGGTCGCGACTTTCACCTGTTCATCCAGGGTCTGCTGACCGGCATCTGCGGCGCCTTCATCACCGCCGACATCTTCAACCTCTATGTCTGGTTCGAGGTGCTGCTGATCGCCTCCTTCGCCCTGATGGCGCTTGGCGGCGGCAGCCGCCGGCTGGCCGGCAGCATGACCTACGTGGCCCTTAACCTGTTCGCCACGCTGATCTTCCTGCTCTCCGCCGGCCTGGTCTACGGCGCCAGCGGCACGCTGAACATGGGCGAGCTGGCGGTGATCATGCGCAGCGGTGAGGCACCACCTGGCGTGACGCCGGCGCTGTTGCTGATGCTGCTGTCGTTTGCCATCAAGGCTGCGCTGTTCCCGGTATTCGGCTGGCTGCCGGCCACCTATCACGTCGCCCTGACGGCGGTTTCGGCGATGTTCGCAGGCCTGCTGACCAAGGTCGGCGTATACGCGCTGATTCGCCTGGTGACCCTGCTCTGGCCGGAGCATGGCCTGCCGCATCAACTGCTGCTGTGGGTCGCCTGCGCCACCATGCTGGTGGGCGTGCTGGGTGCGGCGGCGCAGACCGAGGTGCGCCGTATCCTGTCGTTCCACATCGTCAGCCAGGTTGGCTACATGATCCTCGGCCTCGCCCTGGCCACCCCGCTGGCGCTGGCCGGCGCAGTGTTCTACCTGATCCACCATATCGTGGTGAAGGCCAACCTGTTCTTCATCGGCGGCCTGGCGGCGCGCATCTGCGGCTCCGAGCGCCTGGCCGACATGGGTGGACTGTACAAGCGCATGCCCTGGCTGGCGCTGCTGTTCGCCATTCCGGCGCTGTCGCTGGCAGGCATTCCGCCGCTGTCCGGTTTCTGGGCCAAGTTCCTGCTGGTCAAGGCCAGCCTGGATGCCGCTGCGTGGTGGGCGGCGGGCATCGCCCTGCTGACCGGCGTGTTCACCCTGCTATCGATGAACAAGATCTGGAACGAAGCATTTCTCAAGCCCCATCCGGGAGGTGAAGAAGCGCTGCAAACGGTTACCGGTATACGCGCGGCCTGGTTGGGCATGAGCGCCCTGGCGCTACTGACCGTGTTGATCGGCCTGGGCGCCGGCCCGCTGATCGACTATGCCGTGGCGGCAGCCGCGCAACTCGCCGCCCCGCAAGCCTATCTGCAACCCTTCACTGGCGCAGGAGGTACCTGATGCTGTTTGTCATCCATTTGCTGGCCAGCGCCGGCCTGGCCTGGGGCCTCGGCGCCGGCCATCTCGGTGGAGGCCTGCTGGCCTTCGCCCTGCTCTACCTGATCGCTCGCCTGCTGGGCCTGGCAATCGGGCGCCTGCGTCGTTACGCCCGCAGCCTGGAGCATGGTGTGAGCTTCTGCCTGTGGTTCATCGCCCAGGTGTTCCTCGCGACTTACCAAGTCGCCACGCTGGTGCTGGCGCGTCGGGTCGATGTGGAACCGGCCGTGCTGGCCTACCCGGTGACTCGCCGCGAGGTGGACAAGGTCACCCTGCTCGGCACCCTGCTGACCCTGACCCCCGGCACCCTGGCCCTGGACTATGACGAGGAGCAAGGCCTGCTCTATATCCACGCCCTCGATGCGCGGCGCCGCGAGGACGTGACCGACATTCTCATCGAGTTGGAACGCCGCCTGCTGGCCTGGCTCGATGCCGGCAAAGCCGAAGGAGTAACGCCATGACCCTGCACCTGGCCGGTGCTGCCTGGGTATTGCCCCTGGCTGCAGCCTTGCTCGCGCTGAGCGGTTTGATCAGCCTCTATCGCCTGTTGCGCGGCCCAAGCCGCCCGGATCGTGCGGTGGCCATCGACGCCCTCACCCTGCTGGCGGTCGCCGCCATGGCCCTGCTGTGCCTGATGCGCGGCGAGGCGCTGTTCATCGATGTTGCCGTGCTGCTGGCACTGGTGTCGTTTCTCGGCACGGCGGCTTTTGCCTTCCTGTTCGATGACGCCCACAGCCAGATGCCGGAGAAGAGCGAGGAACGCCCATGAACGAAGTACAAGCCTGGCTGGCCTCGCTGCTGGTACTGAGCGGCGCAGTGATCTCTCTGCTTGGCGCGATTGGCGTGCTGCGCCTGCCCGATAGCTACAGCCGCATGCATGCGGCGAGCAAGGCCGGGGTTCTCGGCGCGGTCCTGTTACTTGGCGCAGTGGCCTTGGCCAGCAGTGGCGAGCTGGCACTGGAGGCCTTTATCGGCCTGCTGATTCTGCTGGTCAGCGCCCCGCTGGCGGCGCACGCCATCGCCCGCGCCGCGCACCGCGCCGGCATTCGGCCGACGCTGGGGCGGTTGGGTGATGAGCTGGAACAGCGCAACAGGGGTGGTGAATAACGTCAGCAGGCCGTTGAAAAACCTAGGCGACGACTGCAGGTGGAGCAGCCGAGGTAGTTTTTCAACAGCCTGTCAGAGGGTGTTTACAAGATAGGCGAACGAAGGCAAGACAAGGCGAAAACGATCGAGAAAGCGGAGTTTACGTGCTGTAAATGAGCATTTCGAGATCGTTTTCAACGCAGTATTGCCAAGTGCAGCCATTTTGTAGACACCCTCTCAGTCGATCTGCCGACGAAACGGCGGCAAGGCATTGAGAATGGCCTTGCCGTAGCGCTGGGTAACCACACGCCGATCCAGCAGGGTGATAGTGCCGCGATCAGCCTCGGTACGCAGCAGGCGACCGCAGGCCTGCACCAGACGCAGCGAGGCGTCCGGCACGGCGATTTCCATGAAGGGATTGCCGCCACGCGCCTCGATCCACTCGGCCAGCGCCGCCTCAACCGGGTCATCCGGCACGGCGAAGGGAATCTTGGCGATCACCACATGCTCGCAGTAGGCGCCAGGAAGGTCGACGCCCTCGGCGAAACTGGCCAGGCCGAACAGCACGCTTTCCTCGCCTGAATCGACACGCGCCTTGTGCTTGTTCAGGGTCTCCTGCTTGGACAGGTTGCCCTGAATGAACACGCGTTTGCGCCAGTCGCGATCCAGGCCGTCGAACACGTCCTGCATCTGCTTGCGCGAGGAGAACAACACCAGCGTCCCGCGACTGCCTGCCACCAGGCCCGGCAGCTCGCGGGTGATAGCCGCCGTATGCGCAGCAGCCTCACGCGGGTCGGCCTTGAGATCGGGCACGCGCAGCAGGCCGGCATCGGCATGATGGAAGGGGCTTGGCACTATCGCCGCGACCGCCGCCTTGGGCAGGCCGGCACGCATGCGATAGCGGTCGAAAGTGCCCAACGCGGTCAGGGTCGCAGACGTCACCAAGCAGCCATGGGCAACGTTCCACAGGTTGCGGCGCAAGGTCTCGGCGGCGAGGATCGGGCTGGCGTTGACCTCGATATCGAACAGCGCACCGCTCTCGGCCAGGGTCAGCCAGCGCGCCATGGGTGGGCTTTCCTCGGGGTCTTCAGCGGTGAAGGCCAGCCACAATTCCCAGTTGCCCTTGGCCCGCGCCATCAGGCTGCCGAACAGCGGATACCACTCCTCGGCCTGGTGGCTGGCGATGCCCACGGCGCCCTCGCCGTCCATGGCCTCCTTGAGCAGCTCGGTAACGCCGGTGAACAGGTCATTGAGCTTGGAGAAGCCCTTCTTCAGTTCCAGCCCCAACTCGGTCAGATGCTCCGGCACCACGCCGCCGACGAAGCGATGACGCGGGCGCTCGCGTCCTTCCATGTCCTCGCCGGCCTTGAAGTCGGCGATCTGCTCGCAGGCAGCGAACATGAACTGCTGCTGAGTCTTCAGCTCACGCGCCAGCTCCGGCACCTGTTCGATCAGACGGCCGAGATCGCCCGGCAACGGGTTCTGCGCCAGCAGCTTGGTCAGGTTCTTGTCGATCTGCGTAAGCCAGTCGGCAGTCGAGCGCAGGCGGGTAAAGTGGGCGAAGTGGCCGATGGCCTTGTCCGGCAGGTGATGGCCCTCGTCGAACACATAGATGGTTTCGCGCGGGTCGGGCAGTACCGCGCCACCGCCAAGCGCCAGGTCGGCTAGCACCATATCGTGGTTGGTGACGATCACGTCGACCTTGCCCATGCCCTCGCGCGCTTTATAGAAAGCGCACTGCTGGAAATTCGGGCAGTGACGATTGGTGCACTGGCTGTGGTCGGTGGTCAGTTGCGCCCAGCGCACGTCTTCCAGCTCCTCCGGCCAGCTGTCGCGGTCGCCATCCCATTTGTTGCCGGCGAGCTTCTCGATCATCGCGGTGAACAGCTTCTGACCCTGCTCGTCGACGTCGATGCGAAAGCCTTCTTCCTCGAACAACTGCGCGGTAGCGCTCTGCGCGGCGCCGTCCTGCAGCAGGTGGTCGAGCTTGGACAGGCACAGGTAGCGGCCACGCCCCTTGGCCAGGGCGAAGCTGAAGTTCAGGCCGCTGTTGCGCAACAGATCAGGCAGATCCTTGTGCACGATCTGTTCCTGCAGGGCCACGGTGGCGGTGGCGATCACCAGGCGCTTGCCAGCGGCCTTGGCGGTGGGGATGGTGGCCAGACTGTAGGCCACCGTCTTGCCGGTACCGGTGCCCGCCTCGACCGCCACCACGGCAGGATCACCCAGACGCTTGCCCTCGTCATCGGTCTTGATGGTGCCGAGCACCTTGGCGATCTCGGCGATCATCAAGCGCTGGCCATAGCGCGGCTTGAGCGACTTGGCCTCGAGAAAGCGCGAATAGGCGCCCTGGATCTGGGACTTGAGTTCGGTGCTGAGCATGGATTCTGAAACGAAAAAGGCTGGATAAATTTTCAGTATTCGCGGAGCGGTCGCTATCATAGCGCGGCAATCGATCTGGCGCTGACTCGCGTGCCAATCGAATGAACCGACCTGCCAAACGGCCCCTCTGGAGATACCGCATGACACCTTACGCACCACTCTATGCGCTACACCTGCTGGCCGCCGTCGTATGGGTCGGCGGAATGTTCTTCGCCTGGATGATCCTGCGCCCGGCGGCGGTGGACATACTGGAGCCGCCAGCACGCCTGCGCCTGTGGCTGAGTGTGTTCAAACGCTTCTTCGTCTGGGTCTGGATAGCGGTAGCAGTCCTGCCCTTGACTGGAGTCGGCATGCTGCACATGAGCTACAGCGGTTTCGACGCCGCGCCGCGCTACGTGCACGTCATGATGGGTCTGTATCTGGTGATGCTCGCCCTGTTCCTGCGTATTCAGGCGCTGCAGCTGCCGCAGCTGCGGCGCGCCGTGGAGTGCGAGAACTGGCCTGCAGGCGGCGAGGCGCTGGGGCGGATTCGCAAAGTGGTCGGCAGCAACCTGCTGATCGGCCTGGCGCTCATGACGCTAGCGGCCATGCGCCCGGTATTCTGATCGACGCGGCTGCCTTCCTCTGCATGGCAACGAAGGCAGCGACGGTTACTTAGAAACGAAACACCTGCATGGCACCACTGCGTCCAGCTGCTCCCTCGCGTCCAGCCTGGCCGGGTTTGCCATCGGCAGCACCCTCTACGCCGTAGAGCAGGCAGCCCTTGGCAGCGCCCCCACGGCCGGGGCGCCCCGCCGAACCGGCTGCACCACCCGCGCCGCCATCGAGCAACACCTGCATGCGCTCGACCTCGACGTGGTGAGGTACCTCCAGCACCACGCTGCCGCCTGCAGCACCTTCATGCCCATCGGTGCCGTCCTGACCATCGTGGCCAGCACTGGCCTGACCCCAGGTGCAACCACCTGGCTGCCCATGCGCACCATCGAGCCCGGCATAACCCGGTCTGCCCTGACCACCGCGCACATCGAGGGTCAAGGATTCGAATGTCAGCTTGTGCAGCTTGAGCTTGATCTCCCGCCCAGGCGTGGCTGGCCGGGTGTAAGTGCCAGCGGCGCCTTTGGCGCTGATCCAGGCGCCCGGGCCGATATCGGCGTCCTCTACCACCAGTCGCAGTGGCTGATCGCTGGGCGCAACGCCAATACGCGCGTCGCGGCCCATCAGCAGCTCACCTATATGCAACTCGGTCACCGTTGCCGGAATCATCAGGGTCGCCTGATCCGCCACTTCCAGCCGTTCGAGCTGCAGGCTGCTACTGGCGACCGGCAAACGCATCAGCGTATTGGACGCCACCGTGACCTGCGTAGCGGCCAACGACGGACCTGCGAACAGGCAGAGCAACAGAGCGAAACTACGCATGAGCCGCCTCCTCGAGCGCTGCTGCAGCAGCGCTTTCGGCCCCTTGCTCGGCCTTCAGCGGATAGAGATGAAAAATGCCGAACAGCAGGACCTGTACACGATCCAGCCAGGGGCTAGCGCGACCGGACAGGAGCCCCGAGAACAGCCACAGCTGCACCCCATGCAACAGCGCAAGAAAGCCCGCGAGCAGATAGACGAGCTGTTCAAACGGCGCGCCAAAACGCTTGGCCAGCGCCGCCGCAAATACCAGCCAGAAGGCCAAGGCCAACGCCTTGCCCATCATCAACAATGCTTTCATCCCCGCCCTCTTGCTCTGGTTTTTCTAATAGCGCTGCACGTTAACCGGTCGTGGCCCGGACCACCAGAGCGAGGGAATATTTTCCGTGACCTCAGCTATCACCAGCCGCAAAAGCGACACCCCCCAGGCCTATGATGACCTGTGGGGCGCCCCTGCGCTTCAACGGGAAACGTACAACTCTACGCGGCGGTTCTGTGCGCGGCCGGCATCGCTGCCGTTGTCCGCCACCGGTTGGCTCTCACCACGGCCTTCTGTACTGAGCTTGCCGGCAGGCACACCCTGGGCGATGAGAAAGTCGGCAACACTGCGTGCGCGGCGTTCGGACAACCCCTGGTTGTAGGCATCAGAACCAACGCTATCGGTATGCCCGACGACCTTGACTGCGACCAGACTGGCACCGGTCAGACGGGTACCGACATCGGCAAGCAGGCGCCGCGCCTCACCCGTCAGTTCGGCTGAATCGAACGCAAACAGCACATTTCCCAGGTCGCTGAGAACGATGACCTCATCCTGCGCCTGCTGCTCCATCGCCGGCTCAGCCGCAACACTGGCGGGGTATTGCGGCAAAGGGCAGCCGTTATGGCCTACCGCAGTACCGGCTGGCGTGCTGGGGCAGCGATCACGGCGGTCGAACACACCGTCGCCATCTTCGTCGCCATCCTGCGCATAGCAGATGATGGTTCCCAGTAGAGCGCCGGCTACCGCGCCGCCTGCTGCCCAGGTGGAACTTTCGATTGCGCCGAGGCCGCCACCGGCCAGGGCTCCAATCGCACTGCACAGGGGCCAGTTCCCCTGGTTGAGCGGCGCGTCTCCCGTACTGGAAGTCGTGGCACAACCCGAGAGAACACTGCTGACCAAGAGAAAGGGTAAAACCCTCGAAAACTTGATTCTCATGGCGGTGTCTCCTGTGATACCGGCATGTTGCCGGTATCACAGGAGTAAAGACGGCGACAGGATTTCAGACAAGAAAAGGCCCGACCGATGGAAATCGGTCGGGCCTTCGCGGGTGACGCCTGACTTGGCTTACACGAAGCGCCTTACGGCTGAGCTTCGACCTCGGCTTCCACGCGACGGTTGATGGCGCGACCATCAGCAGTGGCGTTGTCGGCAACCGGGCGGCTCTCGCCATAACCCACTGCCTGCACACGGCCGGACTCGACACCGTACTGGTTGACCAGAACGTCACGCACGGCACTGGCACGGCGCTCGGACAGGCCCTGGTTGTAAGCATCGCTGCCCACCGAGTCGGTGTGACCTTCAACCACAGTGCTGGTCTGCGGGTACTGTTTCATGAAGTCGGCCAGGGCTTTGATGTCGCCATAGCTTTCCTGCTTGACCTGAGCCTTGTCGAAGTCGAACTTGACGTCCAGTTCGACACGGACGGCTTCGGCCGGCTCGGCAACGGCGACCTCCTCGACAACGACTTCTTCGACGACGGCAACCTGCTGCGCTTCGGCACCATGTACCCAGCAATAAGCTGCGCCAAGACCAGCACCTAGCGCAGCACCAGCGCCAGCCCAGGACGAACTTTCGATTGCCCCTAACGCCGCACCACCAACACCGCCTACAGCTGCGCAGGTGGGCCAGTCGGTTTTCTGCAGGCCGGCGCAACCGGTCAGCAAGGTACTAGCCAGAATCAGGGGTACTGCGTTCCTTGTGATACTCATACTTTAGGTCTCCAATGTTCATCGGCCCATAACCGACTCAATAGTAGTAAAGACAGGAGTTGTACAATCCGCCAGCTATAGCAGCTTCTGCGGATAATTTTCTCTCACTCTAGGCCTGATACCGACACCACGTTAGTCTTTGCAGACTTTTCGAGGAAGTTCGATGACCGCCAGCCTTAGTACCCGTACTCCACAGCAAGCCATTGCGGCACTGCTTGCCCGCTATACCCCCGAGAAACTGCTGTTACTCGGCGCAAGCGAACTGCCCGCAGTCAGCGCCTTTCACAGCGCCCACCCGCAGTGTCAGGTCACCACCGCACCTGCTGCGCCCCTGGCGCCGGAACTGGCCGCACAGCGCTTCGACCTGGCAATTCTGGTCGACTGTCTGGAGCACTTACCCAAACGCGATGGACTGCAACTACTGGGTGGCATTCGCAACCTCAACGCCAGCCGGGTCGCCGTGTTGCTCGACCTCAAGGCAGGTGATTGGCAGGAAACCGACTTTTTCGCCCTGGCCATGCAAGCCAGTGAACAGTTCCAGCGCGAGGGACAGACCCTGCATCTGTTCACCTATGATCTACTCGATTACAAGCAAGTTCCCGACTGGTTGAACGCGAAGTTCTGGGCTAATCCACAAAACTTCGGCAAATACTGGTGGTAGAGCAATGAACCCACTCGATCCCAATTGCCCTTGTGGCAGCGGTAATTCGCTGAGCCAGTGTTGTGGTCACTATCACGCGGGCACCCACGCGCCCAGCGCGGAGCTGCTGATGCGCTCGCGCTACAGCGCCTATGTACTGGGTCTGGTGGACTATCTGGTGGCCACCACCCTGCCCCTCCAGCAGCAGGCGCTCGACCGCGACGCGATGGCTGCCTGGAGCGCCCAAAGCACCTGGCTCGGCCTGGAAGTCGAAGGCAGCGAAGTGTTCGGCGGCAAGCCAGAACACGCCCAGGTCAGCTTCGTCGCACGCTGGCACGATGACAACGGCGAACATCGTCACCGCGAATGCTCCGCTTTCGTTCAGGTGGACGGACGCTGGTTCTTCCTCGACCCGACGGTGCCACTGAAGGCCGGACGCAATGATCCTTGCCCCTGCCAGGGCGGGCAGAAGTTCAAGAAATGCTGTGCGCCCTACCTGAATGCCTGATTGGCGTTAATCCTGCTTTCTGCTTGAGTTGATACGTCCTGCGAGGACATTCAACAAGGAGAAAGCCATGCACAAGAAAAGTGGTATCGCTCTTATCCTGGCCGGCCTGCTAGCAGGCTGCGCCAACCAGCCCGGCGGGCTGCAAGGGGAAACGCTGGATCTGGGTGACAGCCAGCGCGTCAGCCGCCTGTTCGCCTACCCGAACAATTGCAGTGTGATCTGCTACCGCGACTGGACGCTGGAACAGACGGTCGAACACTACCTGCAACAGAGCCTGACGCGCGATGGTTACCCCCAGGCCAACGTGCGCGTAACACGCAATGGGGAACATATTCACGCCAATTTCGACGGCACGCCAACGGATTACGGCAAGTCCCTGCTGCAATTGCTCGATGCCGGTGATCTGGCCTATCAGGGCGCCAGCCAGCTCAATAGTGACGGTAAATGGCAGTACAACTGGTACTTCTTCCTGCCTCTGGGCATGGCCCTGGAGAACCGCAAGAGCGTCGAGCTGCTGCACTTCCCACCCGACTACTCACTGACTCAGGCTCAGGATTATCTGCGCTCGAGCACCACGGATCGCTGGGCCTCGCTGCTCAGTTTCAATGGTGTACAGCCGGAACACACCCCCGCTTACCAGACCATCATCGACATCGCTCCCATCGCCGCCCCGGCCAGTGCCGGCAGTGCCCTGGAAGGCGTTTATGGCTATTTCACCGGCTATCAGCGGCGCATGGTCAGCGAGCTCAGCGTCGGCTCGGGCGATACCAGCCTGCCAATGGTCGCCTTTGGTGCTCCGGTGCGCAGTTGGATCACGCAACAATACGGGGTGAATCTGCCGGTACTGGGCCTCGGTCAGATCGATGCAGCACCTGGGCAGCTGGTCTCAGTGCTCGGCGCCAACCACCCCAGCTACATCTGGTATGCGGCCGATCCGGCCAACAACAAGGGCAGCGAGGCCGCCGCCAACGCAGCAGGGATCAAGGTCATGGGGCAGGACCTGAGCGCCGCCTGCTGGCAGGCCGGTATGGGCCAGCAACCGACAGCTGATCCGCAGCAGACGCTGAATACCTGCACCGAGAAATGGCAGGTGACGGAGAAACTGCAAACCTGCGAGCTGTTCTTCACCAGCGTGCGCAACCTCAAACCCGAGGAGGCCGCTGCCAAATGCAAGGCGGGTTAGTGGCCTGAACGCAAAAACGCCGTGGCTGCGTGTGCAGCTCACGGCGTTTCAGTCAGGCTAGTGAATGCTCAATCCTGCAGCTTCAGATGCGAGGTGTCCGGTGCAGCCGCTGGAGTCGCTGGCTTGGCTTGCCCCATATCGCTACCAACGGGCGCCAGACTGAACTGTGACAGGTCGACCTGTGGCGCGGCGGCGTCGGGCCTGGCGTCCTGCAGATCGCTGCCTACCGGTGCGATATCGAAATCCGGAGCATCCACATCACTGAACGCGGCCATGTACTCATCTCGTGGTGCGACCTGCAGGCGCCCCGGCCTGGCCGCGGGCAGTGCGGCTGCCGGAGAAGTTGCCGGCTCTACGGGCGGTGGCGGGGCCAGCTCGACTTCCTCGATCAACGCATCCATGTCGACGACCTCGACCCGCGCACCGGCACGTTCCAGAGTCACGCGGTACTTCTCCGCCCCGACGGCGTCGAGATTGTTCTTGATCACGATGCGGCGCCCGGAGAACAACTGAGCGATGCGCTGAGCATCGGCCTGGAACAGCTTGGCCATGTTGGCCTTGACCAACTCCGGCTGGGCGCCCGGCACCAGTTGCCCGGAGAAGGCGATCTCGTAGCGACTCATGGTCACACTCCTGTCCTATTCGCCGCTCAGTATGGCGCAGGTTCCTTTGCCCTGACACTGCAGGCGTCTCATTCATGCTCTCCCGATTACCAACAACCCGAAACCTCCACAATATCTCGTTGAAAATAATGAGTGCTTCCCCGTTGCAGCCAAGCGCTTGCTTGTTACACTGGGGCGCAATGGGGGTATGAAATGTTTTCTCAGGCGCAAATGATAAGAATTATCAGCCTATTGATGTTTTTTGGCCTGCTTTCAGGCCTGCCAGGATGCTCCACCTGGATGACAGGTGGTTTCAAGGACCCGGACGTCCAACTCATCAAAGTTGATGTGGTCAAGGCCAGGCTGCTCGAACAGGAGTTCCGCCTGCGCTTTCGAATCGACAATCCCAACGGCGTCAGCCTGCCGGTGCGCGGGCTGGACTATAACGTCCATCTCAATGGTATCCAGCTGGCCGAGGGCTACTCCAACGAGTGGTTCACCGTGCCCGCCCACGGCCACCACACCTTCGAAGTACCGGTGCGCACCAACCTCTGGCGCCATGTGCGGCAGATCGTCAAGGCACTGGAAAAACCGGACGTACCGATTCGCTATAGCCTCAAGGGTGAGGTAAAAACCGGCATGTTGTTCGGCCGAAGCGTGCACATGTCGCGTAATGGCGAGATAATTCCCGGCGATTTCATCCCCGAATAACCTGCACGAGTAACACCATGAGCAACCAACCCCACGTCCACGGCCCTGACTGCAACCATGACCACGATCATCACGATCACGGCCATGTGCACGGCCCGCACTGCAACCACGGCCATCAGGAGCCGGTGCGCAACGCGCTGAAGGATGTCGGCCGTAACGATCCTTGCCCATGCGGCAGCGAGAAGAAGTACAAGAAGTGCCACGGCGCCTGAACCGCGCATGAGTGCCTTGAACCTGACTCTGCTGCTTAGCGGCCTGCTGCTGATCGCAGCGCTGGCCGCTTATGCCTGGCATCTGTGGCGCCGCGTCTGGGCGAACCAGCGCGCCCGTGACGAAGCGCAGCAAGAACGCCAGCAACGCATCGGCGGTGATCTGAGCATCCTCGCCAGCAGCCTGCTCGACGAGCAGTTGCCGTTGATCGAAGGCGCCATCCGCATCAAGGTGCTGCTTGACAACTATGACAGCGCCCTGAGCAATGACAGCCGCTGCCAGGTGTTCCATCTGCTCTTCGAAGCCACCGCCGAGGTGCCCACGCATGCGGGCTGGAAAGCGTTGGACAAGGCCGAACGGCGGCGCTTCGAAAAACGCTTCAACGAGCTGGAACTGCAGCACAAGGCCGCTGCCCGCATCGCTGCACGCTGGTTACTGGACGAAGGGTTGAAAGGGTCTCGAGCAAACGCCTGAGCCCCTCTTGCCAGGCTGCGACAGCCTTATTACCTTGGCGCCTTTGTGGCCGGTCATTGCGCGACCGGCCTCGACCGTCCGCACACCAAGGAACTTCGCCATGCGCGCGCTGGCCCGCCTGACTCTTGCCGCCTCACTGATTAGCCTCGCCGGCTGCCAGTCCCTGCTCAACAGCCGTTATGCCGACAGCGTGCCGCCTACCCGTGGCGTTGAGCGCATCCAGGGCGTGGCCGAGAGTGCGTCGGTGCGGCGTAACGCACTCGGCATGCCGCTGATCGAATCGAGCAATTTTCACGACGCGCTGTTTACCCTGGGCTACGTGCATGCCGGTGACCGTCTCAGCCAGATGGTCGGCATGCGCCTGCTGGCTCAAGGCCGCCTGGCCGAGATGGCGGGGCCCGGCGTGCTGGAAATGGACCGCTTCATGCGCGCGGTCAACCTGAAAAAGAATGCAGAAATTCTCTACGCCGACGCCTCGCCACGCCTGAAGCGCTTCTTCGAGGTCTATTCGCGTGGCGTCAACGCCTATATGTTCCGCTACCGCGATCGTATGCCGATGGATCTGGCCGAGTCCGGCTACCGTCCCGAGTACTGGAAGCCCGAGGACTCGGTGCTGTTGTTCTGTCTGCTCAACTTCGGCCTGGCGGTGAACCTGCAGGAGGAGATCGCCGCGCTGACCATGGCCCAGCAGGTGGGTGCCGACAAGCTGCCCTGGCTGCTGCCGATCTACCCGGACGAACCGCTGCCCTTCGCCGAGGCGGAAAAACTCGCCGGCCTCGACCTCAAGGGCCAATTGCCAGGCCTGCAGGCGATTTCCCGCACAACCGCGCAGATCGCCGAACAACACATGCTCGGCGTCGCCGCCTCGAACAACTGGGCCATCGCCCCGCAACGCAGCCGTGGCGGCAAGAGCCTGCTGGCCAATGACACGCACCTGCCACTGAGCATGCCCTCGCTGTGGAGCTTCGTGCAGATCCGCTCGCCCAAGTATCAGGCCGCTGGCGTCTCCCTGGCCGGCGTACCGGCGGTGGTGGCCGGCTACAACGGCAAGCTGGCCTGGGGCATGACCATGGTCATGGGCGACAATCAGGACATCTACCTGGAGCGCATAAAACGCGAAGGCAGCCGCCTGATGTACCAGGCCGACGGCAAGTGGCTACCGGTGATGGAGCGCCAGGAAACCTTCTTCATCAAGGGCCAGCGCCCGATTCGCGAAACCCTCTATGAAACCCGCAACGGCCCGCTGCTCAACTCGGTACTGGGCGAACGCAAACATATGCTGCAGCCCCTGGCGCTGCAGAGCGGTTACGGCCTGGCGCTGAAAACCACCCAGTTCGAGCGTGACCAGAGCCTCGACGCCTTCTTCGACCTGTCGCGAGCAAAATCGGTGGACCAGGCTTTCGAGGCGACGCGGGAGATCCGCGCCATGCCGCTGAACATCGTCTTCGCCGACGCCCAGCACATCGGCTGGCAGGTCACCGGGCGCTATCCGAATCGCCGCGAAGGTCGTGGCCTGCTGCCCTCCCCTGGCTGGGACGAGCGCTACGCCTGGGACGGCTTCGCCGACCCGATGCTGCACCCTTACGACCAGGACCCGCCGCAAGGCTGGCTGGGCACCGCCAACGAACGCAGCGTGCCGCCCGGTTACGGCATGCAGCTGTCCAGCTCCTGGTACTACCCGGAACGCGCCGAACGCATCGCCGAGCTGGCCGGCAATGGCCGCCACGATGGCCGCAGCATGATCGCCATGCAGTACGACCAGACCTCGCCCTTCGTCGCCAAACTGCAGGCCATGTTCAATGACCCTGCCATGCACGACTCGCTGCGCCAGGCCATCGCTGCCCTGCCGGATGGCCAGCGCGCACGTGCCGATGAAGCGCTGAAGCGCCTGCTGGCGTTCGACGGCAAGCTTGCCGCCAGTTCGGCCGATGCCGCCATCTACGGCGCCTTCCTGCATGAAAGCGCACGGCAGATCTTCCTCGACGAGCTGGGCCCGGACAACAGTCCAGCCTGGAAGGCACTGGTGCAAACCGCCAACACCTCCTATTCGGCGCAGGCCGATCATCTGCTTGGGCGTGCCGACAGCCCGTTCTGGAACGACATCCGCACGCCAGAGCAGGAAGACAAGCCGACCATCCTCGCGCGCAGCCTGGCCGCCAGCATCGAGCTGTTGGAAAGTCGATTGGGCGCCGAGCGTCGCAACTGGCAATGGGGCAAGCTGCACACCTATGAGTGGGTAACGGACACCACGCGCATGGCGCCTTACATGAGCGCCAGCCAGCGCACCAGCATCAACGCCCTGAAAGGTTACCTGGATCGCGGCCCCTATCCGGCCGGGGGCGACCACAGCACGCTGAACGTCTCCGCCTACGCCTGGGGCCAGGATTTCAACACCTTCTTGATCCCGGCCATGCGCATCGTGGTGGATTTCGCCGCGGACGAACCCTTGGTCGGCGTCAACAGCTCGGGCCAATCCGGCAACCCGGCCAGCCCACACTATGCCGACGGCATCGAGTCATGGCTCAAGGGCGGCTACATGAGTTTCCCGTTCAAGGCACAGAACCTGGACAAGGTCTACGGCAACCAGCGCCTGTTGCTGATGCCGGCCAAGTAATGACCGTTCGTCGGGCGGCGCTGAACCTTTCCCTCAGCGCCCCACTCTGAATAATCGACTTACTCCATAGATCATCGTTTTAAGGCGCCCCTGGCGCCTTTTCTTTTGCCTGAAGAAAAAAGATGGCTTTTTTCCATCACCGAATGGAACTTCCCGGACGAAGCAGGCTCAGAGACTATGCATCGATTGAAATGCTCCCCTGGCGCCTCTGGCGCCTATTTTTTGCCTGCGATTCAGGGAGCGCCTGCGAACAGGCCGTTGAAAAACCTAGGCGAGGCAGCCAGAGCAATACCTGTGGCGGCCCCGCAAAAACAGGCGAAAAACGATCGGAGTCGCGGTCGACTTTACGAGCTGTAAATGAGCATTTTGACTGGGCTCGCACGCGAGCCTGTTTTTAACGCAGCAAGGCAACGTAGGTAGTTCTTCAACGGCCTGCTAAGCCAACAGGCTGCGGTCGAAGATAAAGGCCTCAGCCTCTTGCGGACGATGCTCCAGCAGGTTCTGTGGCCGCCCCATCTTCGGATAATTCTTCTCGCCGGTATCACTGATCCAACCCTGCGCCTTCATCCGTTCCAGCCTCCCGCGCAAGGTGGTGTGCTGCACCGGCTCGCCCAGACAAGCCTGGAACGCCGTCAGCGCTTCGGTCACGGTAAATCGCGGCGCCAGCAGGTACAGCGGCAGCGAGCTGTACACCGACTTGCCGCGCAGCCGCTCGGCAGCCAGGCGCACCAGTTGCGTATGGTCGAATGGCAACGCCTGCTGCCCGGCGGTGACGCGCGACAGATCGACGAAGCGCAAACTTTCATCCTGCGGCTCGGCGTCAGGCGCCAGCAGCGCCAGGTAGCAGGTGCTCAGCGACCAGCCACGTGGATCTCGCAGACCATTACCCACCGTCGCCACCTGCTCCAGATACTGCGGCTGCAGGCGTGCCTTGTCCGCCAGCGCACGAGCAGCGGCGGCGTCCAGGCTGGCATCGGCGCAACGACCGTTGACCAGCACGCCCGGTAGCGCCCATTGCCCGACGTAGGGTTCGCGCTGGCGACGCAGCAGCAGCACCTGCAGCGTGCCCACCTCGCTCAGGCGCAGGGCAACGATATCCACCCCGGCCAGCACCTCCACCGCACTCATCCTTTTCCTCGCTGCTTCATGGACTTATTTCATCTTGACCAATAACTCATATTTTTTCACGCAGGATTTGGTGAAACGCTTGACTACATATTTCATCAGATGAAATATGTAGTCACTCACCCACGAGAAGGAGGCGCACCATGAAGATCGCCAGCTTCGACATCGACGCCCAGAAAGGCTTCACCCCGCTGTGCCCCAACGAGCTACCGGTGCCCGAGGGCGATGCCATCGTCCCGGCGCTGAACCAACTGGCCGCACGCGCCGAACTGCGCATTGGCAGCAAGGATGCCCATAGCCCGCAGGCGGCCTGGGTCGTCGACACACACGATGAGATGCTGCGCCCCCTGCCGCTGGCCAATGCCGACCTGACCTGGGTCAGCCACTGCGTGCCCGGTACGCCCGGCTTCGAATTGCTCGATGGCCTGCCAGCGCCGCTGGATTACCACTACTTCGTGTGGAAAGGCGTTGAGCCGGACCTGCACCCTTACGGCGCCTGCTATCACGACCTGGCCGAGAAGCGCAGCACGGGCGTGATCGAATTTCTTCGGCAAAATGGCGTCGACCTTGTACTGGTGGGCGGCCTGGCCCTGGACTACTGCGTCAAGACCACCGCCCTGCAACTGCGCGGTGCCGGCTTCGAAGTGATCGTCTTCCTACCGGCCTGCCGAGCCATCGCCAGCGAAACGGCCGAAAGCGCCTGCATCGCCATGCGCGAACAGGGCATCACACTGACTGCCAGCCTGGAACAGCTGGATGGCATACTCGCCAAGGAGAATCCGCGATGAGCGAGAGCATCTTCGCCGACCGCACCGTGCAGAATCTGCTGGACACCGATTTCTACAAGCTGACCATGATGCAGGCGGTGCTGCACAACTACCCCAATGCCGAAGTGGAGTGGGAATTCCGTTGCCGCAGCAGCGAGGACCTGACGCCCTACCTGGCCGAGATCCGCTACCAGATCGAGCGCTTGAGCGAACTCAGCCTGAGCGTCGATCAGCTGGCCTTCCTCGAACGCATCCCTTTCATCAAGCCGGACTTCATTCGCTTCCTCAGCCTTTTCCGCTTCAACCTGCGCTACGTGCACACCAGCATCGAAGACGGCCAGTTGAGCATCCGTCTGCGCGGCCCCTGGTTGCACGTGATTCTCTTCGAGGTGCCGCTGCTGGCCATCGTCAGCGAAGTGCGCAACCGCTATCGCTACCGCGACGTACTGCTCGAACAGGCCGCCGAGCGCCTGTACGAGAAGCTCGACTGGCTCAAGGCCGAAGCCTCGCCGAGCGAACTGGCCGGTTTCCAGCTGGCTGATTTCGGCACCCGCAGGCGCTTCTCCTACCGCGTGCAGGAGCAGGCGGTACACATCCTCAAGCGCGATTTCCCCGGTCGCTTCGTCGGCACCAGCAATGTGCACCTGGCCCGCGAGTTCGACCTCAAGCCCATTGGCACCATGGCCCACGAATGGCTGATGGCGCACCAGCAGCTCGGCCCACGCCTGATCGACAGCCAGATTGCCGCGCTCGACTGCTGGGTGCGCGAATACCGCGGTTTGCTAGGCATCGCCCTGACCGACTGCATCACCATGGATGCCTTCCTCGCCGATTTCGACCTGTACTTCGCCAAGCTCTTCGACGGCCTGCGCCATGACTCCGGCGACCCACTGGTGTGGGCGGAAAAAGCCATCGCCCACTACGAGAAACTCGGCATCGATCCGATGAGCAAGACCCTGGTGTTCTCCGACGGGCTCGATCTGCCCAAGTCGCTGCGGCTCTACCGTGCACTTTCCGGGCGAATCCACGTAAGCTTCGGGGTCGGAACCAACCTGACCTGCGACATCCCCGGCGTCGAGCCGATGAACATCGTGATCAAGATGATCGCCTGCAACGGTCAACCGGTAGCGAAGATTTCCGATACGCCCGGCAAGACCCAATGCCGCGACGAGAACTTCGTCCATTACCTGAAACACGTCTTTCGCGTGACCCACTGAGGAGCCAGACATGAGCAACCGCCAAGCCGAAATCGCCGCCGCCCTCGACGTGGTGCCGCCATTCGCCGACGACGCTGCGCTGAGTGCAGAGATCGAGCGGCGCAAGACCTTCATCAAGAACACCCTGAAGAATTCCGGCCTCAAGGTGCTGGTCCTGGGCATCAGCGGCGGCGTCGACTCGCTGACAGCCGGGCGCCTGGCCCAGCTTTCGGTCGAGGAGCTGCGTGCCGAAACAGGCGATACTGCTTACCGCTTCGTCGCCGTGCGTCTGCCGCACAACGCTCAGCACGACGAACATGACGCCCAAGATTCGCTGAAATTCATCTGCGCCGATGAACAAGACACGGTGAACATTGCCGGCAGCGTCTCCGGCCTCGGCGAGCAGGTCACCCATTTGCAGAAACTCAGCGACGCCCGCCGCGATTTCGTCGTCGGCAACATCAAGGCACGCATCCGCATGGTTGCCCAGTTCGCCATCGCCAACGCCAACAATGGCCTGGTGATCGGCACCGATCACGCCGCCGAAGCGGTGATGGGCTTTTTCACCAAGTTCGGCGACGGCGCCTGCGACCTCGCCCCGCTGTCCGGCCTGGTGAAGAATCAGGTGCGTGCCATTGCCAAGCACCTGGGCGCTCCGCAGCACCTGGTGATGAAAACGCCGACCGCTGACCTGGAAGAGCTGCGTCCAGGCAAACCGGACGAGGAGGCGCACGGCGTCACCTACGCAGAAATCGATGCCTTCCTGCATGGCGAGAAAGTCAGCGACGAGGCCTACGCCACCATCGTTCGCACCTACGACAACACGCGCCACAAACGCGAACTGCCGCTGGTGCCCTGAGCGCCGCAGGGCGGAAAGAAAGAGCCGGGCATCGCCCGGCTTTTTCGTCTGCACTGCAAATCAATGCCACTCCCCGGCAATACGCTCTGCTGGCGCGGCGAGGCGCTCGAAAACCTCACGTGACCGACACTGGGCCACAGGCGCCGGCGGCGGTTGATCGGGCACTGTCGGCTCACCCGGCTCCGGCGGCGGCACGGGCCTTCCTGGCTGATCAGGGATATCGGGCTCGGGCTGGCCGGGAATGCCTCCCGCATTGAGATCGAGCAAAGACATGAGTCGTTCTCCTGAACGTGGACTGTTACAGGTGGAGCCCCACATGAGCAGTAAATTCAGACTATCCGACCAAACGCTAGCGCGCACAAAAAAGCCGGGCTAAGCCCGGCTTTCTGGCAATGCTTCGGCGATCAGGCCTTGGGCAGGGTTACCCCGGTCTGGCCCTGGTACTTGCCACCACGATCACGGTAGGAAACCTCACAGGCCTCATCGGACTGCAGGAACAGCATCTGCGCCACACCTTCGTTGGCGTAGATCTTCGCCGGCAGGTTGGTGGTGTTGGAGAACTCCAAGGTCACGTGACCTTCCCACTCCGGCTCCAGCGGCGTGACGTTTACGATGATGCCGCAACGCGCGTAGGTGCTCTTGCCCAGGCAGATGGTCAGCACATCACGCGGAATGCGGAAGTATTCGACCGTGCGGGCCAGGGCGAAGGAGTTAGGCGGAATGATGCAAACGTCACTCTTGATGTCGACGAAGCTCTTCTCGTCGAAATTCTTCGGGTCGACGATGGCCGAGTGGATATTGGTGAACACCTTGAATTCATCGGCGCAACGTACGTCGTAGCCGTAGCTGGAAACACCGTAGGAGATGACGCGACTGTCGTCTGCACCGCGCACCTGGCGCTCGACGTAAGGCTCGATCATGCCGTGTTCCTGGGCCATGCGGCGAATCCACTTGTCCGATTTGATGCTCATGGCGAGGTGTCCTGAGTGGGCGGTTACGAAAAAAGTGAGCGCATCTTACCGATGCAGGCGCCACGCTTCAAAGAGTGCCGGCGCGCCCATCAATCATTATTTGCAAAAAAGCTGCATCGACTATTCGCACTTGGCGATAAAACCACGTATGGTGTCCCCACTGTGCTGCATGTGTCACCGCGAATCGCTACTTGATGCCTAGATCTCGATCCAAACATCGTCCGACTCCTAGTACTCGTTGCACTCAGTCCCGGCCTGGGCTTTTCCAGGGCTGTTATTACTTTTGTTAGGAGACATCACATGTCCAATCGTCAGACTGGCACCGTTAAGTGGTTCAACGATGAGAAAGGCTACGGCTTCATCACCCCGCAATCCGGTGACGACCTCTTCGTACACTTCAAAGCCATTCAGAGCGATGGCTTCAAGAGCCTGAAAGAAGGCCAGCAAGTGACTTTCGTGGCCACCCGTGGTCAGAAAGGCATGCAGGCTGAGGAAGTTCAGGTTGTCTAACCTGAGCTGACCTGCTTGAAAAGAGCCCCGCCTAGTGCGGGGCTTTTTTGTGGGCGTTTATATGCCCGTAGGAGCGGATTTATCCGCGAAATTCGCGGCTGAAGCCGCTCCTACAGAAGCGGGATCGGAGTGGGCTTCGCCACGCCAGGACCGAGCCGCCTGCGTTGCCCTCTCCCGCCCTTCGGGCACCCTCTCCCGCAAGCGGAAGAGGGTCATCAGAAGCCGCTGCGCGGCTGCTTTTAGTCCTCGCTGATCTCGATGCTCGGCATCGCCGGTTTACCCGCCAGGGCGATACGTGCGCCGACCTTGCGCGCCAGGTCCTGGTAGATCATGGCGATCTGGCTTTCAGGGTCGGCCACCGTGGTCGGTTTGCCGTCATCGGCCTGCATGCGAATGGCCATCGACAGCGGCAGCGAGGCCAGCAGCTCGACGCCATATTGCGCAGCCAGCTTCTCACCGCCGCCCTCGCCAAACAGGTGTTCGGCATGGCCGCAGTTGGAGCAGATGTGCACGGCCATGTTTTCCACCACGCCCAACACAGGGATGTGCACCTTGCGGAACATTTCAACGCCCTTCTTGGCATCGAGCAGCGCCAGGTCCTGCGGCGTGGTGACGATCACGCTGCCAGCCACCGGCACCTTCTGCGCCAGGGTCAGCTGGATATCGCCGGTGCCCGGCGGCATGTCCACCACCAGGTAATCGAGATCGTTCCAGGCGGTCTGCGTGATCAACTGCAGCAAAGCGCCACTGACCATCGGCCCGCGCCAGACCATCGGGGTGTTGTCGTCAGTGAGAAAGGCCATGGACATCACCTGCACGCCATGAGCTTCGAGGGGCACGAACCATTTCTGATCCTTCACCTGCGGGCGCGTACCCTCGGCGATGCCGAACATGATGCCCTGGCTGGGGCCGTAGATATCGGCATCGAGAATGCCGACCCGCGCGCCTTCACGCGCCAGCGCCAACGCCAGGTTGGCTGCGGTGGTGGACTTGCCCACCCCGCCCTTGCCCGACGCCACGGCAATCACGTTCTTCACACCGGCCAGGGCCGGCACCTGCGCCTGGCCCTGGTGCGAGTCGATCACGCAGTCGACCTGCACCCGCGCGCTGTCGACAGCATCGAGATTCTCCAGCGCCATCTGCAGCATCTGCGCCCAACCGTTCTTGAACAAACCAGCGGCATAGCCCAGCTCCAGACGTACGGAAACACGCGTGCCCTGGATGTCGACCTCACGCAGGCAACCGGCGCTGACCGGGTCCTGATCGAGATGGGGGTCGGTGAACTGACGCAGACAGGCTTCGACCGCTTCGCGGGTGACGGCACTCATGCATGAACTCCAGAAGGCAGCGGAAAAACAGGCCGGCATCATAGCAGCAGCACCGCACCATGCGCGGTACATCGAGCATGCTTGCCTGCAGCAGGTGGCTTGCAGCCTGCCGCTGCTTTATAGTTGCCGACTTCCCTCGTTTTACCAGTGCAGCCGATCACCATGACCGAAGCCCGCAAGATTCTCGTTACCAGCGCCCTCCCCTACGCCAACGGTTCGATCCACCTCGGCCACATGCTCGAGTACGTGCAGACCGACATGTGGGTGCGCTACCAGAAGCTGCGTGGCAACCAGGCCATCTATGTGTGCGCGGACGACGCACACGGCTCGGCCATCATGCTGCGCGCAGAAAAGGAAGGCATCACGCCCGAGCAATTGATCGATGGTGTACGTGCCGAGCACATGGCTGACTTCGCCGATTTCGGCGTGGACTTCGACAATTACCACTCGACCCACTCCGACGAGAACCGCGAGCTGTCGGCGGCCATCTACGTGGCGCTGCGCGACAAGGGGCATATCGCCACCCGCGCCGTGACCCAGTATTTCGACCCCGAGAAGGGCATGTTCCTCGCCGACCGCTTCATCAAGGGCACCTGCCCGAAATGCGGCACCGAGGATCAGTACGGCGACAACTGCGAGAAATGTGGCGCGACTTACTCGCCAACCGAGCTGAAGAACCCGCGCTCGGCCATCTCCGGTGCGGTGCCGGTGCTCAAGGAGTCGCAGCACTTCTTCTTCAAGCTGCCGGACTTCGAAGCCATGCTCAAGCAGTGGACGCGCTCCGGCGCGCTGCAGGAAGCGGTGGCCAACAAGATCGCCGAGTGGCTCGATGGCGGCCTGCAGGAGTGGGACATCTCCCGCGACGCCCCCTACTTCGGCTTCGAGATTCCGGACGAGCCGGGCAAGTACTTCTACGTCTGGCTGGACGCGCCGATCGGCTACATGGCCAGCTTCAAGAACCTCTGCAGCAAACGCCCGGAGCTGGACTTCGACGCGTTCTGGGGCAAGGACTCGACCGCTGAGTTGTATCACTTCATCGGCAAGGACATCGTCAACTTCCACGCCCTGTTCTGGCCGGCCATGCTCGAAGGCGCCGGCTACCGTAAGCCCACCGCGGTCAACGTGCACGGCTACCTGACGGTCAACGGCCAGAAAATGTCCAAGTCGCGCGGTACCTTCATCAAGGCGCGCACCTACCTGGATCACCTGAATCCGGAATACCTGCGTTACTACTACGCCTCCAAGCTGAGCCGTGGCGTGGACGACCTCGATCTGAACCTCGAGGACTTCGTGCAGAAGGTCAACTCGGACCTGGTCGGCAAGGTGGTCAACATCGCCAGCCGCTGTGCCGGTTTCATCCACAAGGGCAACGCCGGCCTGCTGGTTGCCGCCAACCCGGAACCCGAGCTGTGGGATGCATTCCAGGCCGCCGCGCCGAGCATCGCCGATGCCTACGAGGCGCGTGATTTCTCCCGCGCCATGCGCGAAATCATGGCGCTGGCCGACCGCGCCAACGCCTGGATCGCCGACAAGGCGCCCTGGGCACTGAACAAGGTCGAAGGCAAGCAAGCCGAGGTGCAGCAGATCTGCGCGCTGGGCATCAACCTGTTCCGCCAACTGGTGATCATGCTCAAGCCGGTGCTGCCGAAGCTGGCCGCCGAGGCAGAAGCCTTCCTCAATGTGAAGCCTCAGTCCTGGGCCGACCTGGCGCTGCCGCTGGCCAACCACCAGTTGAATCCGTTCAACCCGCTGCTGACCCGCATCGAGCAACCGAAAATCGAAGCCATGATCGAAGCCTCCAAGGAAGACCTCGCCGCCGAAGCGCCGAAACCACAAGGCAATGGCGAACTGAGCAAGGACCCGCTGGCTGCCGAGATCAATTTCGACGCCTTCGCTGCCGTCGACCTGCGCATCGCCCTGATCGAAAAATGCGAATTCGTCGAAGGCGCCGACAAGCTGCTGCGCCTCTCGCTGGATATCGGCGACGAAAAGCGCAATGTGTTCTCCGGCATCAAGTCCGCCTACCCGGACCCGAGCAAGCTGGAAGGCCGCCTGACCCTGTACGTCGCCAACCTGGCGCCGCGCAAGATGAAGTTCGGCATCAGCGAAGGCATGGTGCTGGCTGCCGGCCCCGGCGGTGAGGAAATTTACCTGCTCAGCCCGGATAGCGGCGCCAAGCCGGGTCAGCGCGTCAAATAATCTAGACTGAAGATCGACCAGCAAGCCGGCCAATGCCGGCTTGTTTGCATCTACGCGCTTCCCGATAATAGGCGCCCTTTTCCTATGGCCTTTGCGCACTCGACGGCAACCCGATGACCGAACTCGTCCTGATCATGGTCAGCGCCATCCTGGTCAACAATTTCGTGCTGGTGCAGTTTCTCGGCCTGTGCCCGTTCATGGGCGTGTCGAAGAAGATCGAGACGGCCATCGGCCTGTCCCTGGCCACCACCTTCGTGCTGACCCTGGCCGCCATGTGCAGCTACCTGGTGCAGCAGTACGTGCTCAAACCGCTGGATCTGGAATTCCTGCGCACCATCAGTTTCATTCTGGTGATCGCGGTGACCGTGCAGTTCACCGAGATGGTGGTGAACAAGACCAGCCCACTGCTGTATCGCGTGCTGGGTATTTTCCTGCCGCTGATCACCACCAACTGCATCGTCCTCGGCGTCGCCCTGCTCAACGCCAACAAGGCCGAGTTCACCTTCATCACTGCCACCGCCAACGGCTTCGCCGCAGGTCTGGGCTTCTCCCTGGTGTTGGTGCTGTTCGCCGCCATGCGTGAGCGCATCGCCATTGCCGACGTGCCCAAGTCCTTTCAGGGCGCGGCCATCGGCATGATCACCGCCGGCCTGATGTCGTTGGCCTTCATGGGCTTTGCCGGGTTGATCAAGCTATGAGCCTGGTCCTCATCGCCGTACTCGCCCTGCTCGGCCTGTGCCTGATCGCCGGTGCCATCCTCGGTTTCGCTGCGGTGCGCTTCAAGGTCGAAGGCGACCCCATCGCCGAGCAGATCAACGCCCTGCTGCCGCAGACCCAGTGCGGCCAATGCGGCTATCCGGGCTGCAAGCCCTACGCCGAGGCGATCGCTAGCGGCGACAAGATCAACAAGTGCCCGCCTGGTGGCGAGGCGACCATCCAGGCGCTGGCCGATCTGCTCGACGTCGAGCCCGAGCCGCTGGATGCGGTGGAAGGCGAAAAGCCGCAGATGGTCGCCTATATCCGCGAGGCCGAGTGCATCGGCTGCACCAAGTGCATCCAGGCCTGCCCGGTGGACGCCATAGTCGGTGCGGCGCGGCAGATGCACACGGTGATCGTCAGCGAATGCACCGGCTGCGACCTGTGCGTGGAGCCCTGCCCGGTGGACTGCATCGACATGCTCGAAGTGGGCGGCAGCGTACAGAGCTGGAAATGGGATAAGCCGCTGGCCCCCGGCCAGTTGATCGCCAGCGACCGGGAGCAGGCGGCATGAGCGCACAAGAGCGTATCTGGGATATCCCCGGCGGCATCCATCCGGCCGAGCGCAAGGAGCTGTCAAACCGCACCCCGATCCAGCAGGCGCCGCTGCCGGCCCGCCTGACCTTGCCGCTGGGCCAGCATATCGGCGCCGTCGCCGAGCCTTGCGTGGTGGTCGGCCAGCGGGTGCGCAAGGGACAGAAGATCGCCGAGGCCACCGGTTTCGTCAGCGCGCCGCTGCATGCGCCGACCTCCGGCACGGTCAGCTTTATCGGCCCGCAGCCCTACCCGCATGTCTCCGGCATGCTGGCGCCGGCCATCCTCATCGACAGCGACGGCCTGGACGAGTGGATCGACCTGACCCCGCATCCCGACTACCGGCATATGGACTCCGCCGAACTGCTGGCGCTGATCCGCGACGCCGGCATCAGTGGCCTGGGCGGCGCGGGCTTCCCCACCGCGGTGAAGCTCACCGCGCGGCCGACGCAGAAGATCCACACGCTGATCATCAACGGCACCGAGTGCGAGCCCTATATCACCGCCGACGACCTGCTGATGCGCGAACGCGCAGCTGAGCTGGTTTCCGGCATCGATATCCTGGTGCAGCTGATCCAGCCCGAGCAGGTGCTGATCGGCATCGAGGACAACAAGCCCGAGGCCATCGCCGCGGTGCGCGGCGCCTGCAGCGAGCGCAGCTACCAGGTGCGGGTGTTCCCCACCAAGTACCCCTCCGGCGGCGAGAAGCAGCTGATCCAGATCCTCACCGGTGTCGAGGTGCCATCGGGCGGCCTGCCGGCCGATATCGGCATCCTCTGCCAGAACGTCGGCACCTGCGTGGCCGTGCACGAGGCCGTAGTGCACGGCAAGCCGCTGATCTCGCGCATCACCACCCTCACCGGCGAGGCCCTGGCGCACCCGGGCAACGTCGAGGCGCTGCTCGGTACGCCGGTTGGCGAGCTGCTGGAATTTGCCGGGCTCGACCGGAGCAAGCTCAATCGCCTGATCATGGGCGGACCGATGATGGGCTTCACCCTGCCCAGCCTTGAGGTGCCGCTGATCAAGACCGCCAACTGCCTGCTGGCCAGTACCGCCGCCGAGCTGCCGCCACCGCCGCCGGCGCTGCCCTGCATCCGCTGCGGCGAATGCGCCGAAGCCTGCCCGGCCAGCCTGCTGCCGCAGCAGCTGCACTTCTTCGCCCTGGGCCAGGAGCACGAACAGCTCAAGGCGCACAACCTGTTCGACTGCATCGAGTGCGGCGCCTGCGCCTACGTCTGCCCCTCGAGCATTCCGCTGGTGCAGTACTACCGCGCGGCCAAGGCGGAAATCCGCGAGCTGGAACAGAAGCAGCTCAAGGCCGAGCACTCCAAGCAGCGCTTCGAGCAGCGCCAGGAACGCCTGCGCCGCGCCGAGGAACAGAAGGAAGCCGAGCGCAAGGCCCGTGCCGAAAAAGCCGCCCGCGCCAAGGCGGCGCAGGCCGAGGCGCCGCCGGCTGCCGCCGCCCCGGCCGACGAGGCGCTGAAGAAACTCAAGATCGAGGCCAGCATGGCCCAGGTCGCCCTGAAGAAGGCGGAAAAACAGCTGGCAGCCCACGACACGCCGGAGCTGCAGGCCCAGGTCACCGAGCTGCGCACCACTGCCGAAGCCGCACAGAAGGCCCTGGCCGACGCGCAGGCGGCTGCACCTGCCCCGACGCCCAAGCCGGCCGGTGACGAAGCGCTGAAGAAAGCCAAGATCGAAGCCGCCATGCTCAAGGCCCAGCTGCGCAAGCTGGAAAAGATCGAGAACCCGGACGACGATCAGCAGGCCGAACTCGCCCGCCTGCGTCAGCAACTGGAAGCAGCCGAAAAGACCCTGGCCAGCCTGGAAAGCCAAGCGCCCGCACCCGCCGCCAAACCGGCCGGCGACGAAGCGCTGAAGAAAGCCAAGATCGACGCTGCCATGCTCAAGGCACAGCTGCGCAAGCTGGAAAAGATCGAGCCCCCGGACGACGACCAGCAGGCCGAAATCGCTCGCATTCGCCAGCAACTGGAAGCAGCCGATAAGGCCCTGGCAGACCTGGAAAAGCAGGCGCCCGCCCCCGCTGCCAAGCCGGCCGGTGACGACGTCCTGAAAAAGGCCAAGGTCGAGCTGGCGATGAAACGCGCCGAGCTGAAGAAGGCCGAGAAGGCCGGCGCTGACGAAGCCGCACTGCAGCCGCTGCGTGATGCCCTGGCCGCCGCCGAACAAGCCCTGCATGCCGCGGAGGCGGCCTCGGGCAAGCCGGCGCCGGAGCTAGTACGCACCGAACGCCCCGGCGTGGACGAAAAATTCAAGGCGCTGAAGACCGAGGCGGCCTTCGCCCGCGCCGACCTGCGCAAGCTGGAGCGTGACGAGAGCGCCGCTGGCGAGGCGCTGGAACAGGCACGCACACGCCTGGCCGAAGCAGAACGCAAGCTGGCCGAATACCAGCCGTAATGATCGTCCCGGATTGCATCCGGGGAATGAACACCACTGCGCTCAATACGAACGCAGCAACAGAACCACCGGAGCGCCGATGGCCCTGCCCCGCATCACATCGCCCCACGCCACGGGCAGCAACCGTACCCAGCAGGTCATGCTGCAGGTGCTGCTGGCCACCGTGCCGGGCATCCTCGCGCTGACCTGGCTGTTCGGCGCCGGCACCCTGTTCAACCTGCTCTGGGCCAGCCTCTGCGCGCTGGGCTTCGAAGCCGCTCTGCTGGCCGCGCGCAAGCGTCCGCTGGCCTTCTTCCTCAAGGACTACAGCGCCCTGGTCACCGCCGTGCTGCTGGCCCTGGCCCTGCCGCCCTACTCGCCCTGGTGGCTGACCCTGATAGCCTGCGGCTTCGCCATCGGCTTCGGTAAGCAGCTCTACGGTGGTCTTGGGCAGAACCCGTTCAATCCGGCCATGGTCGGCTACGTGGTGGTGCTGATCTCCTTCCCGGTGGAAATGACCAGCTGGCCGGCCCCGCACGGTGTCGCTGCGCTGGACGGCCTCAAACACATACTCGGCATCGCCAGCCTGCCCGATGGCTGGGCCCAGGCCACCGCCCTAGATGCACTCAAGGTCAACAAGAGCCTGACCATCGACGAGCTGCGCGCCGCCAACCCGGCCTTCGGCCATTTCGGCGGCGCCGGCAGCGAAGCAGTCAACCTGGCCTTCCTCGCTGGCGGCCTGTACCTGCTGCACAAGCGCCTGATCACCTGGCACGCGCCGCTGGGCATGCTCGCCGCGCTGTTCGTCATGAGCCTGCTGTTCTGGAACGGCAGCGGCTCGGATTCCAACGGTTCGCCGCTGTTTCACCTGCTGACCGGGGCGACCATGCTCGGCGCCTTCTTCATCGTCACCGACCCGGTTTCCGGCGCTACCAGCAATCGCGGGCGTCTGGTGTTCGGCATCGGCGTCGGCGTACTGGTCTACGTGATCCGCACCTGGGGCGGTTACCCGGACGCAGTGGCATTCGCCGTGCTACTGATGAACCTGGCGGCGCCGACCATCGACTACTACACCCGGCCACGCAGCTATGGCCACCGCAAGCCCAACAGCGGCTTCAAGCTGGGAGAATGAGCATGCTGCCGGAAATCAGCCGCTCGATGCTGAAGAACGCCCTAGTGCTTGGCCTGTTCGCCATCGGCACGGTCGGCAGCGTCGCCCTGCTGCAACAGGGCACCGCCACGCGTATCGCCGCCGCCGAGCGCGAAGCACAGGTGCGCGCCCTGGCCGAGATCCTGCCGGCCGGCAGCTACGACAACCCCCTGCTGGACAACCGCATCGAGCTAAACGCGCCCGAGCTGGGTCACCGCAGCCCGCAATCGGCTTACCTGGCATTGAAAGGCGACCAGCCCAGCGCACTGATCCTGCCGGTTACCGCACCGGATGGCTACAGCGGCGCCATCCACCTGCTGGTGGGCATCTTCGCCGACGGTCGCCTGGCCGGCGTACGTGTGCTCGGCCATAAGGAAACACCGGGCCTGGGCGACAAGATCGAGCTGGCCAAGAGCGACTGGGTGCGCAGCTTCGAAGGTAAATCCCTGAGCGATCCCGGCGAAGACGGCTGGGCAGTGAAGAAGGATCGCGGCGAGTTCGACCAGTTCGCCGGTGCCACAATCACCCCGCGCGCCGTGGTCAAGGCCGTGCACGGTACCCTGCGCTACTTCGACAAGCACCGCGCCCAATTGCTGGGCCTGGCGGAGGACGAGCAATGACCAGTTACCGCGAAATCAGCTTCAACGGCCTGTGGAAGAACAACCCGGCCCTGGTGCAGCTGCTCGGCCTTTGCCCGCTGCTGGGGGTGAGCAACTCCACGGTCAACGCCCTCGGCCTGGCCCTGGCCAGCGCAGTGGTGCTGGTGTGTTCCAACACCGCCGTGTCGCTGGTGCGCGGCGTGGTCAATACCGCCGTGCGCCTGCCGGCCTTCGTCATGATCATCGCCGCGCTGACCACCTGCATCGAGCTGCTGATGCAGGCCTATACCTACGAGCTGTACCAGATCCTCGGCATCTTCATCCCGCTGATTACCACCAACTGCGTGATCCTCGGCCGCGCCGACGGCTTCGCCGCCAAGCACGCCCCTGCCCGCGCCGCCTACGACGGCCTGATGATGGGCCTGGGCTTCGGCGTGGTGCTGGTGCTGATCGGCGCCGTCCGTGAGCTGCTCGGCACCGGTGCACTGTTCGCCAACATGCATCTGCTGTTCGGTCCGATTGCCGCCGAGTGGAAGCTCACTCTGGTGCAGGACTACCGGGGCTTCCTGCTGGCCATCCTGCCGCCGGGCGCCTTCATCGTGCTGGGCCTGTTGATCGCCGGCAAGAACCGCATCGATCAGATCGCCGCCGAACGCGCCAAGGCCGTCGCCCCCGAGGCGCCAGCACAGAGCCGTCGTGTACGGGTCACCGGCGTGATCGAATGACGCCGCAAGCGAGCGACCAACCGTAGCCCGGATGCAATCCGGGTATGCCGAACCAACCCGCCCCGGATTGCATCCGGGCTACGCCTGAAGTCCTGAGCCATGAACGCCGCCAAACGCCTGGAAATATTCCGCCGCCTGCACGAGGACAATCCCGAGCCGAAGACCGAGCTGGCCTACAGCACGCCCTTCGAGCTGCTGGTGGCGGTGACGCTGTCGGCTCAGGCCACAGATGTCAGCGTCAACAAGGCCACGGCCAAGCTGTTTCCGGTCGCCAATACGCCGGAGGCGATCTACGCCCTGGGCGTGGAGGGCTTGAGCGAATACATCAAGACCATCGGCCTGTACAACAGCAAGGCGAAGAACGTCATCGAGGCCTGCCGCATCCTCATCGAGAAACACGGCAGCCAGGTGCCGGACAACCGCGAGGACCTCGAGGCCCTGCCCGGCGTCGGCCGCAAGACCGCCAACGTGGTGCTCAACACGGCGTTTCGCCAGTTGGCCATGGCCGTGGACACGCATATTTTTCGCGTCAGCAACCGCACCGGCATCGCACCGGGCAAGAACGTGGTCGAGGTGGAGAAGAAGCTGCTCAAGTTCGTGCCCAAGGATTATCTGCTCGACGCCCACCACTGGCTGATCCTGCACGGGCGCTATGTCTGCACCGCGCGCAAACCGCGTTGTGGCGCCTGCCGCATCGAAGATCTGTGCGAGTACAAGGCCAAGACTTCCGACGATTGATCGACCATAGAATCTGGCGATCTCCTGATTGAAAAAATCTTTTTTACCCGCTCTATTTTTGCCGCTATAAGGTGCGCAAACGGCCCCAGTAACTGGCCTGGAGTGGAATAGATGAGCACTGACAAAGAAGATCTCGAGCTGGACGAAGACTTTGTCGCGGAAGAATCGGACGATGCCGAGCCTGCGGTAGAAGTCGCCAAGACCAACCTGACCAAGCGCCGCATCATCGACAACTTCCTCGAAGAGCGTCGCCTGCACAAACAGCTGGCCGAATACGATTTCGATATCTGATCGCCCGCAACAAGAAGCCCCGCCTGCATGCGGGGCTTTTTTGTATCAGCCGACAGCGCGCAATGCGCGGCGCGCGCACTTGTTGGCGTACATCGCCGCATCGGCTTGCACCAACAGACTATCGAGTCCCTCATCGGGATTCAGCGATGATTCGCTGATCCCCATGCTCATCGATAGTCTCTGACCGGCTCCGCCCTCTGCGCCATGCAAGGCCTGCTCCAGACGCTGCAGCACCTCTTCACTGTCGCTGTAGTCGCTGGCCAGCACGACGAACTCATCGCCGCCCAGGCGAGCGATCACGTCGGTGGTACGGAACTGGGTCTTGAGCACTTCGGCCGCCGCCCTGAGCAAACGATCCCCGGCACCATGGCCGAAGCGATCATTGACCGGTTTGAGATCATCGAGATCGGCGTACAGCAACAGGCAACGGCCCTTGCGCCGCTGCGCCGCACGCAGTTCGCGTTCGGCCAGGAGGTGAAAACCACGACGGTTGTACAACCCGGTCAGCTCATCGGTCAGCGATAGCTGGCGCACCGCCTGCTCGGCCAGCTGGCGTTCGCGCACCTCGTCCTGCAAGCGCCGATTGGCCTCGGCCAGTTGCGCCGTGCGCTCTTCTACGCGCTGCTCCAACTCGGCATAGACCTGGACATTCTCCAAGGCCACCGAGGTGGAGTCGGCCAAGGCCTGCAGCAGCTGAATCTGCTCGTCGCAGGCCTGATAAGACTCCGCCCAATAGGTGCCGATGGCGCCGATCGGCTCCAGGGTGCGGATAGGCACCATGACCAGACTTTTGACGAAGGTAGGTCGATACAGCTCATGGGGAATGCGCGAGTCGGCGTAGATATCGGCAATCACCGTGGCGCGACGATTGAGCATGGCCCACCCACTGATGCACGTGCTCAGGGGGAAACGCTGGCCCTTCCACAGGGGCGAGATCGCGTCCTCGTCGCGATAGAAGCATTGCTGCCCATCGCGCAGGACGAAGGTGGCGCCGTCGGCCCCGGTCAGCTCGCGGGCCGCGCTACGGACAATCTCCGCCACACGGTCCACGTCCTTCGCCATCGACAGCTCCTGAACCACACGAATAAGGCGCAAGGCCTTGGGATCAGCCATCATGGAGCACCTCGCCGATCAGCGAATAGCCACTATCTCTGTAAGCATTTACTTACAAAGATTTCCAGCTGTCAATCGCTTCGCTTGGGCGACAGCAACTCGACCTTGTAACCGTCCGGATCCTCGACGAAGGCCAGGATGCTGCTGCCATGCTTCATCGGACCCGGCTCGCGGGTGATCTTGCCGCCGCGACTGCGAATGTCCTCGCAGGCCCTGTAGACGTCCTCGACTTCCAGAGCGATATGGCCGTAGCCGGTACCCAGTTCGTAGCTGTCCACACCCCAGTTGTGGGTCAGCTCGATCACACTGTTGTGCGCTTCGTCGCCATAACCGACGAACGCCAGGGTGAACTGTCCGTCCGGGTAGTCCTTGCGCCGTAGCAAGGTCATGCCCAGCACTTCGGTGTAGAAGGCGATGGATTGGTCCAGGTCGCCGACACGCAGCATGGTATGCAGCAGTCTCATCAGGTTTTCCTCTTCTAGAAAGCAGAACCCCGGCACTTGGCCGGGGTCCTTGTGAGGCAAGAATTTCAGCTTAGCAGGCCGTTGAAAAACGTAGGCGAGGCAGGCAAGACAAGGCAAAAACGGCCGAAAAAGCGCAGTTTACGAGTTGTAAATGAGCATTTTGAGGCCGTTTTTAACGCAGTATTGCCAACGCAGGTAGTTTTTCAACAGCCTGTTAGACCAGCTTGCGGCCCTTGCCGGCAGCGATGCGCATACGCAGAGCGTTGAGCTTGATGAAGCCCGCCGCGTCCTGCTGGTTGTAGGCGCCGCCATCTTCCTCGAAGGTCGCGATATTGGCGTCGAACAGCGAGTCGTCGGACTTGCGGCCGGTGACGATGACGTTGCCCTTGTACAGCTTCAGGCGTACCACACCGTTCACGTTGGCCTGGGAGGCGTCGATCATCTGCTGCAGCATCAGACGCTCCGGGCTCCACCAGAAACCGTTGTAGATCAGGCTGGCGTACTTCGGCATCAGCTCGTCTTTCAGGTGCGCCACTTCGCGGTCGAGAGTGATCGACTCGATGGCGCGGTGGGCCTTGAGCATGATGGTGCCGCCGGGGGTCTCGTAGCAGCCACGGGACTTCATGCCGACGAAACGGTTCTCGACGATGTCCAGACGGCCGATGCCGTTCTCGCCGCCGATGCGGTTCAGCTCAGCCAGCACAGTGGCCGGGCTCAGTTCCTTGCCGTCGATGGCGACGATGTCGCCGGCGCGGTAGGTCAGCTCGATATAAGTCGGTGCGTCCGGCGCTGCCTCAGGGGAGACAGTCCATTTCCACATGTCTTCTTCGTGCTCGGTCCAGGTGTCTTCCAGCACGCCACCTTCATAGGAGATGTGCAGCAGGTTGGCATCCATGGAGTACGGCGACTTCTTCTTGCCGTGGCGCTCGATCGGGATGGCGTGCTTCTCGGCGTAGTCCATCAGCTTCTCGCGCGACAGCAGGTCCCACTCGCGCCACGGGGCGATGACTTTCACACCCGGCTTCAGCGCATAGGCGCCCAGCTCGAAACGCACCTGGTCGTTGCCCTTGCCGGTAGCACCGTGGGAGATGGCGTCGGCACCGGTCTCGTTGGCGATTTCGATCAGGCGCTTGGCGATCAGCGGGCGGGCGATGGAAGTACCCAGCAGATACTCGCCTTCGTAGACGGTGTTAGCGCGGAACATCGGGTAGACGAAGTCGCGGACGAACTCTTCGCGCAGGTCATCGATGTAGATTTCCTTGACGCCCATCGCCTGAGCCTTGGCGCGGGCCGGCTCGACCTCTTCGCCCTGACCGAGGTCGGCGGTGAAGGTCACCACTTCACAGTTATAGGTATCTTGCAGCCACTTGAGGATCACCGAGGTGTCCAGGCCACCGGAATAGGCCAGAACTACCTTTTTGACGTCCGCCATGCCATCACTCCACGGGTTGTACGGTAAAACCAGTGATTCTACTGGCCCTGCGGGCCAATTTACAGGGGCGCGACAGCTTGTGACGACGAAGCGACGGCGAGAATCAGCGTTTTTTGCTCAGGAGGGGGTGCTTCCGACCGGATCGACCGGGGTGCTCGGTGGAGCGGTCTGCGGTTCGCTCTGTACCGGGACTTCCGGCGCGGGTACGCGATCCAGGCGCAGGGTCGCGCGACGGTTCTTGGCGCGATTGGCTTCGTTGTTGTTTGGCACCAGCGGGTAACGCTCGCCATGAAAGCGCATGGTGATCTGCTCGACCGGTACGCCACCGGCCACCAGATACTCCTGCACGGCCAGCGCACGACGGCGCGAGAGGTCGCGATTGGTCAGACGATTACCACTGTTGTCGGCGTGACCATCGATCTGGAAGCTGTTGATGGTGGGGTCAGCCTTGACGAAGTCGAGGACGATATCGAGCTTGGCCTTGGCCATCGGATCGAGATCGATGCCGCCTCCCGGGAAACCGATCTGCGCCTGGCGAATCTGATCGAAATTGACCGGTAGCAACTTGGCGATACAGGCCTGGTAATCGTCATAGGCCTTGTGAAACTTCACCGGCAGCAAACGTACTTCCAGATTGTCGCCACCGTTGAGGGTGCGATGACGCACCAGCGGGCTGCGCCCTTCGAGCAGACCGGTGAGCAGCCGCGAACCCTGCTCCTGCGAGCTGTTGAACGGCACCTCGCCATTACCGACGCTGACCACACCGAGATTGATATCGCCGCGCCCCGGCTGCCAGGGCGCCGCCGCCGCCAGCAAGGTCGCCGAACCCGCACCCATCCAGCGTTCACGGGCCTTGAGACGAAAGGTGACCTGTTCACCCGCGCGGCGTACGAACTCGCCGCTGCCGAAATTGCTGATCGGCTGACTCAGGCGACACTCGAACTGGTCACCCTCGACCGTCCACTCCACCTTCTCCAGCCGCGTCTGGAAGCTGATGGCGTGCGCTGGCAGGCACAAGGGCATGCCAGCCAGCAGGCTGATCAGAAGGAAATTGGGCGCACGCACGGTCGACTCCACGGCGGTTCACGGCATTCCCAAGGGGTATCGGTCAGGCGCACGGAAACTTGACCCCCGACGTGCGATTGTCGCGTCGGCGCGAGCGCGAACAGGCGCTTTTCAGTTACCATGCGGCCACGTTTTACCCGCCTGGAAGCCTCCATGTCCGACCGCCTGACTCTCCTGCGTCCCGATGACTGGCACATTCACCTGCGCGATGGCGCGGTGCTGCCACACACCGTCGGCGATGCCGCGCGCACTTTCGGCCGCGCCATCATCATGCCCAACCTGGTACCGCCGGTGCGTAATGCCGCCGAGGCCGATGCCTATCGCCAGCGCATTCTCGCGGCGCGCCCCGCCGGCAGCCGCTTCGAGCCACTGATGGTGCTCTATCTCACCGACAACACCAGTCCCGAGGACGTGTGTGCAGCCAAGGCCAGTGGCTTCGTGCATGCCGCCAAACTCTACCCGGCCGGCGCTACCACCAACTCCGACTCGGGCGTGACCAGCATCGACAAGATCTTCCCGGCGCTGGAAGCCATGGCAGAAGTCGGCATGCTGCTGCTGGTGCATGGCGAAGTGACCCGCGCCGAGATCGACGTGTTCGACCGCGAAAAAGCCTTCATCGACGAGCACCTCACCCGCGTGGTCGAGCGCTTCCCCACACTGAAAGTGGTGTTCGAGCACATCACCACCCGTGACGCGGTGCAGTTCGTCGAGGCCGCCTCGGCCAACGTCGGCGCCACCATCACCGCGCATCACCTGCTGTACAACCGCAACCACATGCTGGTTGGCGGCATTCGCCCGCACTTCTATTGCCTGCCGATCCTCAAGCGCAACGTGCACCAGGAAGCCCTGCTCGACGCCGCCACCAGCGGCAACGCCAAATTCTTCCTCGGCACCGACTCGGCGCCGCACGTCAAGCACGCCAAGGAAGCCGCCTGCGGCTGCGCCGGCTGCTACACCGCCTATGCGGCCATCGAACTGTACGCCGAGGCTTTCGAGCAGCGCGGCGCCCTGGACAAGCTAGAAGCCTTCGCCAGCTTCCACGGCCCGGACTTCTACGGCATGCCACGTAACAGCGACAGCATCACCCTGGTGCGCGAGGAGTGGACCGTACCGGCCACCCTGCCGCTGGGCGACAACAGCGTGGTGCCGCTGCGCGCCGGCGAAACCCTGCGCTGGAAATTGCTGGAGGCTCAGGCGTGAGCGAAGACAACTACGACGAAGAACTCGAACCCAGCCTGCCGTCCGGCCCGCGCACGCCCATGGCGGCGCGCTTTCGCGGTTATCTGCCGGTTGTGGTGGATGTGGAGACCGGCGGCTTCAACTGCGCCACCGATGCCCTGCTGGAAATCGCCGCGACCACCATCGCCATGGACGAGAGCGGCTTTCTTTATCCAGATCACACCCACTTCTTCCGCATTGAACCCTTCGCAGGCGCCAACATCGAACAAGCCGCGCTGGAATTCACCGGCATCAAGCTCGACCACCCGCTGCGCATGGCGGTAAGCGAAGAACATGCCCTGGGCGAAATCTTCAAGGGCCTGCGCAAGTCGATCAAATCAGCTGGCTGCAAGCGCGCGATCCTGGTCGGTCATAACAGTAGTTTCGACCTGGGCTTCCTCAATGCGGCGGTGGCCCGTTGCGGCATCAAGCGCAACCCCTTCCACCCGTTCTCCAGCTTCGACACCGCGACCCTCGCCGGTCTCGCTTATGGCCAGACCGTGCTGGCCAAGGCCTGCCAGACGGCCGGTATCGAGTTCGACGGCAAGGAAGCGCACTCGGCGCGCTACGACACCGAGAAGACCGCCGAGCTGTTCTGCGGCATCGTCAATCGCTGGAAGGAAATGGGTGGTTGGGACGAGTTCGATCAGTGAGCCTCTGCGCGGCGATCGAACCCCATGAAAAAACCGGCGTCTGCCGGTTTTTTTGGTTCTACGCATAGTTTGGGGACAAGTGCGAGTTGGCACCGGGCTGGCAAGTTTGTGTGGCTTTCGACGACTTAGCTCTATCCATTAGCGCGTCTGCTGAACGTTTGGGTTGCGCCCCTTACGGGCGCCACACCTTGATTCGCTGCGCTCACCCTGATTGGAATTGGCGGCGTCTGGCCTTTGCCTTTGCTCTTCAACTGCGATGGTGCAGACGACGGCCAAGTCCCCTTCAGGAGGCCGAGTGGAATCGCCACGTAAGGGGTTGAGCGACATGGATGTCGCGAGAGCCACGATGGGCCAGGGATGGCCCTTCGTCGGTGGGCCGCATCCGGTCGTGCCCCTGAAGTGGTGATGGAGCGAGGGAACCCCGGCGCAGCAGGGCGGGGGCGCCTAGCCCGGATGGTGGGGTGCCCTTCTCTTTGGTTACTTTCTCTTGGGCAAGCAAGAGAAAGTGACTCGCCCGTAAGGGGCGAAACCCATCAGACCAGACAGCGCGCTGATGGATAGTGCCAAGTTGGCAGCAGCACACACTTATTTGCCAGTCCGGTGTCAACCCGCACTTTCCCCAAACTATGCGAAGAACCTTTTTTCAGCCCGAGCCCGAACCGTTCGTCAGACACTGCGAGCATTCGCAATAGATCTTTGACAAGCATTCTCATTAACATTAGTATCCGGTCCATTGAACAGAACCACCAAGACGAGCCTTGCTTATGTACGTCTGCCTCTGTGAAGGTGTCACCGATACTCAAATCCGCGATGCGGTCTACGAGGGCTGCTGCAGCTACCGTGAAGTGCGCGGCACGCTCGGCATCGCCAGCCAGTGCGGCAAGTGTGCTTGCCTGGCCAAGCAGGTCGTCCGCGAAACCATCGCCGAAGTGCAGAGCAGCCAAGTCTCGCTGGCCTACCCTGCAGGTTTCGTCGCGGCCTGACGCACGACCGAGAATGAAAAACCGGATCCTGGAATCCGGTTTTTTTTCGTCCTCGAACAGCCAGGGGATCACGTCAGACCGTCGCGCTCCAGGTGATCGAGGTCCACCGCTTCACCCGGCTTGGCGTGCAGCCTGGCGCGAATGTCCTCGAAGATCGCATCGTATTCGGCATGCGCCCGCATGATCGGGCTATGGTTGGGCGGCAGGCCATGCTTGGCCACCAGGCGGGAGATCACGCTGGCGAAATTGAACGCGGTATCGCGATGCATCTCGAAGACTTCCTCGAAGGCCTTGCCGTCGATCTCGCCAACCAGGCGCCCATGCAGCATGGGCCCTTCTTGCGAATCCTTGCGCACCTCGTAGTAGAAATCGATGCTGTAACCGGGTTGCCCGCCCAGGCCAGGCGGATTGCTGCGATGCAGGTGACCAGGTTCGAACATGGGGCTCACTCCTTTGCCATGACGCTACGAAAAACTCCCTGACGGGAGCGTGCGAAGAGTCTAGCTCGCTGCTCACAGCCCTGCAGTGCGCCATTTCAGTGCAGGGTCGAATCCCCTGCCCTTTCCTGTACCAGCACCCAGGGGGCGACCACGACTGCCCACAACTGCGGGTCACGCGAGAGCAGATCTTCGGCACGTGAATCTTCGAGCTTGCACAGCAGGCCTTGGTTCATCCATTGCGCGACTCGAGCCTGATCGTTCTCGGCCACAGCCTGCGCGACCGCCACCAGATCCTGACTACCCTCGACCCAGAGTAGCGCACCGCGAGCGAAGAACGGCTGCAGTTCCTGCCAACGAATCGGCGCTGTCTCACCGAGCAGCTTGGCATAGAGGGTGCTAGATTGATCCGTCATGGTGTGTCCCGTGTCGATGGCTTTGAATGCAGGCGCGCAATGATAGCGTCGGCAACTGCCCTGGCAACCGCGCGACGCTCGCCAGCCGACCCAGGCCACGCCGTTTTTCTATACATTCCTTGCAATTTAGCGACAACCCCACGTTTCGCCTCCAGCTGCCGGCTTTTCAAGGCGCAAATCCGCGCTCTACACTGTTCCGGTACAGTTGCCGGAGGCATTACCGGGGTAACGGACCCGGTTCTGCAGCTTCGGCCGCAAGAACTACAACAACGAAAAACACAAGAGTGGAGCACTCATGAACAAGGCTACTAAGCAGATTTCCAAGCTGTTCGCGGCAATGGCACTGGCGGGGGCGGCCAGCTATTCGATGGCGGCCGACAACATCAAGATCGGTCTGGCCGGTCCGGTGACCGGTGCCGTTGCTCAGTACGGCGAGATGCAATTCATCGGCGCCAAGATGGCCATCGAACAGATCAACAAGGCCGGCGGCGTCAACGGCGCCCAGCTCGAAGGCGTGGTCTACGACGACGCGTGCGATCCGAAACAAGCCGTTGCCGTTGCTAACAAGATCGTCAACGACGGCGTCAAGTTCGTGGTTGGCCACCTGTGCTCCAGCTCCACTCAGCCGGCTTCAGACATCTACGAAGACGAAGGCATCCTGATGATCACCGCGGCTTCCACCAGCCCGGACATCACTGCTCGTGGCTATGAGCTGGTCTTCCGCACCATCGGTCTGGACAGTCTGCAAGGCCCGACCGCCGGTAACTTTATCGCTGACCACGTCAAGCCGAAGAACGTCGCCGTCATTCACGACAAGCAGCAGTACGGCGAAGGCATCGCCACCGCGGTCAAGCAGACCCTGGAAGGCAAAGGCGTCAAGGTTTCCCTGTTCGAAGGCATCAACGCCGGCGACAAGGACTTCTCCGCGCTGATCGCCAAGCTCAACCAAGCTGGCGTCGACTTCGTCTACTACGGCGGCTACCACCCGGAGCTGGGCCTGCTGCTGCGCCAGACCAAAGAGCGCGGCCTGAACGTCAAGTTCATGGGCCCGGAAGGCGTGGGTAACAAGGAAATCTCGGCCATCGCCGGCCCGGCTTCCGAAGGCCTGCTGGTGACCCTGCCGAAGTCCTTCGACCAGGATCCGAAGAACCAGGCGCTGGTCGAGGCCTTCAAGGCCAAGAACGAAGACCCGAGCGGTCCGTTCGTGTTCCCGGCCTACGCTGCCGTTCAGGTCATCGCCGAAGGCATCGAGAAAGCCGGCGATACCGATACCGCCAAGGTAGCGGCTGCCCTGCGCGCCAACAGCTTCGACACCCCCACCGGCGCCCTGGGCTTCGACGAGAAGGGTGACCTGAAGGACTTCAGCTTCGTGGTGTACGAGTGGCACCAGGACGGCACCAAGTCCGAAGCCAAGTAAGCTTCCTGTCTGAGCCAAAGCCCACTGCGCGAGCAGTGGGCTTTGTTTATTAGAAGAATTCCGGCCTCGCGCTGCGCCACAAGCGCCGCTTTACGCAAGCGCCCAGGAGTTAGGCAATGCCTGATCTTTATCACTACCTACAACAGCTGATCAATGGCCTGACCATTGGCAGTACCTATGCCCTGATCGCCATCGGCTACACCATGGTCTACGGCATCATCGGCATGATCAACTTCGCCCATGGCGAGGTTTACATGATTGGCTCGTACGTAGCCTTCACTGTTATCGCCGGCCTCGCCATGTTCGGCCTGGAAGCCGTGCCCTTCGTGATGATCGCGGCCTTCGCGGCCACCATGATCGTCACCAGCGCCTACGGCTACAGCATCGAGCGGGTGGCCTACCGCCCCCTGCGCGGCGGCAACCGTCTGATCCCGCTGATCTCCGCGATCGGTATGTCGATCTTCTTGCAGAACGCGGTGTTGCTCTCACAGGACTCCAAGGACAAGGCCATTCCCAGCCTGCTGCCGGGCAATTTCATCCTCGGTGAAAGCGCCGCCAACGGCGTGGTGGTGTCCTACATGCAGGTGCTGATCTTTATCGTCACCTTCGTCACCATGATCGGTCTGACCCTGTTCATCTCCCGTTCGCGCCTGGGCCGTGCCTGCCGCGCCTGCGCCGAAGACCTGAAGATGGCCAACCTGCTCGGCATCAACACCAACAACATCATCGCCCTGACCTTCGTCATCGGTGCTGCGCTGGCCGCCATCGCCTCGGTACTGCTGGGCATGAACTACGGCGTGATCAACCCGCACCTTGGCTTTCTCGCCGGCATCAAGGCCTTCACCGCTGCGGTACTGGGCGGCATCGGCAGCATCCCTGGCGCGGTACTCGGCGGCCTGCTGCTGGGCGTTGCCGAAGCCTTCGGCGCCGATATCTTCGGTGATCAATACAAGGACGTGGTGGCGTTCAGCCTGCTGGTGCTGGTGCTGCTGTTCCGTCCAACCGGCATCCTTGGCCGCCCGGAGGTGGAAAAGGTATGAGCCGGAACATCAAATCCGCGATTTTCAGCGCCCTGCTGGTGCTGATCATCTCCTACCCGGTACTGGGCCTGAAACTCTCCACCGTCGGCATCAGCCTGCGCGTGGAAGGCGCAACTGCGTTCGAACTCTGGTGCATCGGCGGCGCCGCTACGCTGATCTTCCTCTGGCAATTGCTGCGTGACCGGCTGACTCCGACCTGGGCCAAACTGCCCAAGCTGCCCAGCGGCTCCGGTCAGATTGGCAACTTCCTCACCCTGCCCTCTACCCAGCGCTGGATCATTCTGGCGATGGTCATGGTGGCGCTGGTGTGGCCGTTCTTCGCCAGCCGCGGTTCGGTGGATATCGCCACGCTGATCCTGATCTACGTGATGCTCGGCCTCGGCCTGAACATCGTCGTGGGTCTGGCCGGTCTGCTCGACCTGGGTTACGTCGGCTTCTACGCAGTCGGCGCCTACAGCTATGCGATCCTCTCGCACTACTTCGGCCTGAGTTTCTGGATGTGCCTGCCGATCGCCGGGATGATGGCGGCGCTGTTCGGCTTCCTGCTGGGTTTCCCGGTGCTGCGCCTGCGCGGTGACTACCTGGCCATCGTGACCCTGGGCTTCGGCGAGATCATCCGCATTCTGCTGCGTAACCTCACCGAACTGACCGGTGGCCCGAACGGCCTGAGTATCGCCAACGAGAACAAGCCGACCCTGTTCGGTCTGTCCTTCGAGCGCCGCGTGCCGGCCGACATGCCGACCTTCCACGGCTACTTCGAAATCGCCTACAACTCGCAGTACAAGGTGATCTTCCTCTACCTGATCGCTTTACTGCTGGTGCTGCTGACCCTGTTCCTGGTCAACCGCCTGCTGCGCATGCCGATTGGCCGTGCCTGGGAAGCGCTGCGTGAAGACGAGATCGCCTGCCGTGCGCTGGGCCTGAACCCGACCGTGATCAAGCTCTCGGCCTTCACCATCGGTGCCAGCCTGGCCGGTTTCGCCGGCAGCTTCTTCGCTGCTCGTCAGGGTCTGGTGACGCCGGAGTCGTTCACCTTCATCGAGTCAGCGATGATCCTCGCCATCGTCGTACTCGGCGGCATGGGCTCGCAGCTGGGCGTTATCCTCGCCGCCATCGTCATGGTGATGCTGCAGGAGATGCGTGAGCTGAGCGAGTACCGCATGCTGATCTTCGGCCTGGTCATGATCTTCATGATGATCTGGCGCCCGCAAGGGTTGCTGCCGATGCAACGTCCCCACCTGGAGCTGAAGCGATGAGCCGCACGATTCTCGAAGTAAGCGGCCTGTCCATGCGTTTCGGCGGCCTGCTGGCCGTCAACGGGGTGGGCCTGAACGTCAAGGAAAAGCAGGTGGTCTCGATGATCGGCCCGAACGGCGCCGGCAAGACCACCGTCTTCAACTGCCTGACCGGTTTCTATCAGCCGAGCTCCGGCAGCATCCGCCTGAACGGCGAGGCGATCGAAGGCCTGCCAGGCCACAAGATCGCCCGCAAGGGCGTGGTACGCACCTTCCAGAACGTGCGTCTGTTCAAGGACATGACGGCGGTGGAAAACCTGCTGATCGCCCAGCATCGCCATCTCAACACCAGCTACCTGGCGGGTCTGTTCAAGACCTCGGCGTTCCGCCGCAGCGAGCGCGAGGCCATGGACTACGCCGCCCACTGGCTGGAACAGGTCGACCTGGTGGACTTCGCCAACCGTAGCGCCGGTACCCTGGCCTATGGTCAGCAGCGTCGCCTGGAAATCGCCCGCTGCATGATGACGCGCCCGAGCATCCTTATGCTCGACGAGCCGGCCGCCGGTCTCAACCCGCGTGAAACCGAAGACCTGAAAGCCCTGATCAGCGTGCTGCGTGACGAACACAATGTCACCGTGCTGCTGATCGAGCACGACATGAAGCTGGTGATGAGCATTTCCGACCACATCTACGTGATCAACCAGGGCACTCCCCTGGCCGACGGCACGCCGGACGACATCCGCAACAACCCGGACGTGATCAAAGCCTATCTGGGGGAGGCGTAATCCATGCTCAGCTTCAACAACGTCTCAACCTTCTACGGCAAGATCCAGGCCCTGCACGACGTCAGCATCGAAGTGCAGAAAGGCGAGATCGTCACCCTGATCGGCGCCAACGGTGCCGGCAAGTCGACCCTGCTCATGACCCTGTGCGGCAACCCGCGCGCCACCAGCGGCAGCATCCGCTACTTGGGTGAAGAGCTGGTGGGCATGGATACCCCGGAGATCATGCGCAAGAGCATCGCCATCGTGCCGGAAGGCCGTCGCGTGTTCGCCCGCCTGACCGTCGAGGAAAACCTGGCCATGGGCGGCTTCTTCGGGGGCAAGGCGGACAATCAGGAGCAACTGGACAAGGTCCTGCACCTGTTCCCGCGCCTGAAGGAGCGCTTCGCCCAGCGTGCCGGCACCATGAGCGGCGGCGAGCAGCAGATGCTCGCCATCGGTCGTGCCTTGATGAGCAAGCCCAACCTGCTGCTGCTCGACGAGCCGTCGCTGGGCCTGGCGCCGATCATCATCCAGCAGATCTTCGACATCATCGAGCAACTGCGCAAAGACGGCGTGACCGTGTTCCTGGTCGAGCAGAACGCCAACCAGGCGCTGAAGCTGGCTGATCGCGGCTACGTGCTGGAGAACGGCCACATCGTCATGCGCGGCAGCGGTGAAGAGCTGCTCAACGACCCCAAGGTACGCGACGCCTACCTCGGCGGCTAAGCGCAACCTGCGACATGGAAACCGCCCTTCGGGGCGGTTTTTTATTAGTTATTCCTATTTGGATGCGTTTGACACTGGACTAGTGAGTTTGTGTGCGTATTGCTTACTGACTTGGCACTATCCATTACCGAGTCCACTGAGCGTTTAGGTTGCGCCCCTTACGGGCGCCGCACCTTTCTTGCTTGCCCAAGAAAGGTGTGCCAAAGAAGGGCACCCCGACATCCGGGTTTCGCTACGCGAAACTTCCCTCGCTCCGGCGTTGCTCCGGGGCCGGCTTACAAGGGCCATCCCTGGCCCTTTAAGCCTCTCGCCGCATCCATGCGGCTCGCTCCCCTACGCAACACCTCCACTCGGCCTCCTGAAGGGGACCAGGTCGCGAGCTTGCGTAATCTCCACATAATTAAACTCAGCGGCGTCTGGCTTTTGATCTTTCACCGCGATCTCACAGACGACGCCCAAATCCCCTTCAGGAGGCCGAGTGAAATCGCCGCGTAAGGGGTTGAGCGACATGGATGTCGCGAGAGCCACGATGGGCCAGGGATGGCCCTTCGTGGCGGGCCCCTGGAGTGGTGATGGAATGAGGGAACCCCGGCGCAGCCGGGGCCGGATGTCGGGGTGCCCTTCTCTTTGGTTACTTTCTCTTGGGCAAGCAAGAGAAAGTGACTCGCCCGTAAGGGGCGAAACCAAGACGAAAGATCGACACGCCAATGACCTTTGCCCGGACGTAAATAGCGCAAAAGAACACACGCACTTACCAGTCCGGTATCAATCCGCACTTTCCCAATCCATGCAAAGAATCCCTTCTGCCCACGATCCGAACCTCACACCAGCGAAGTCATAAGCGAATATTTCCGCCCTCTTGCGTCAGCCTCGACGAGTATTAGTCTCAACAACTGTGCCCCCACGAGCCCCGATCATGCGCAAGCCTTTGCTCCTGCTACTGGCCATCACCCTGCTGCTGAGCGCCTGCAGTCGTGTCGGCCTGGCCTATCGCAACCTCGATTGGCTGATCCCGTGGAAGCTGGGCGACTACGTGGCGCTGACCAGCGAGCAGAGTGCCTGGCTCAAACCCCAGCTGCAGGAGCACCTGGCCTGGCATTGCAGCGTCGAGCTACCGCGTTATCTCGACTGGCTGCAACGCAGTCAGCAGGCGCTGAGCAGCCGTGACAGCGAGCTGATGGCCAGCCAGCTGGCCGACTTCGAACAGGCCATGCAGCGCATCGCCGTGGAAATAACCCCCAGCACCATCGAGCTGCTGCGTGGCCTCAGTCCGCGTCAGGTCGATCAGCTATTGGCGGCAATGGACGAGCAGAACGCCAAGCTGCGTGAAGAGTTTCTCGAGCCGCCGGTGCAGGAGCAGGTCAGCCGGCGTGCCGAGCGCATGGAGGAGCGTCTGCAACCCTGGTTCGGCACCCTGAACGCCGAGCAGCGCGAGCGGGTGCAGAGCTGGGCACAGGGCCTGGGCGAACAAAACCAGGTCTGGCTGGAAAACCGCATGGCCTGGCAGCAGGCCCTGCGTGAGGCCTTGGAAGTACGCCGTGGCGACGATTTCGCTGCGCGCATGACTGCCCTGCTGCAACAACGCGAGCGCTTCTACACCAGCGCCTACCGGATCAGCTACCAGAAGAATCGCCAGGCCATGGCCGAGATGATCGTCGACCTGGTTGCCCAGGCTGACTCAAAACAGATGGAACGAGCCGACAAACGCTTGCAAAGCCTGCATGCCGACCTGGCCGCGCAGCAGTGCACGGCTGATCAGGCAGTTGCGCGGCGCTAAGCAGGCCTCGGAAGCGGGCTTAGAGCGCCGGTAAGCGCCAGTCGATGGGCGTCATGCCATTCTGGCTGAGGAACTGGTTGCAGCGACTGAAATGGCCATTGCCGATGAAACCGCGATGCGCCGACAGCGGCGACGGATGCGGTGAACGCAGCACCAGGTGCTTGGTCGGGTCGATCAGGCGCTGTTTGCTCTGCGCGTGGCTGCCCCAGAGCAGGAACACCAGTTTGGGCTGATGCTCGCTGACCACTTCGATCACCCGATCGGTAAACAACTGCCAGCCCTTGCCCGCGTGCGAGCCGGCGTTGGCGCGCTCTACCGTCAGCGAGGTGTTGAGCAGCAGCACGCCCTGATCGGCCCAGCTCTGCAGGTAGCCGTGCGCGGGGATGTCGATATTGAGGTCGCGCTTGAGCTCTTTGTAGATATTCACCAGCGACGGCGGCGTCTGCACGCCCGGCTGCACCGAGAAGCACAGGCCGTGTGCCTGACCGGGGCCGTGGTACGGGTCCTGGCCGATGATCACTACCTTGATCTGATCCAGCGGCGTGGAGTTGAGCGCATTGAAGATCAGTGGGCCCGGCGGATAGATTTCCTTGCCGGCCGCCTTCTCCGCCTGCAGGAACGCACGCAGCTCGCTCATGTAAGGCTTGTCGAACTCCTCACGCAGCGCGTGTTTCCAGCTGGCTTCGAGCTTGATGCGATCGTCGGTCATGCGGTTTTCCTGCGGGTACAAAACGAGTGGAGGCACGCTAGAGAAGGCCGCAAGGCAAGTCAAGGAAGAGCTTGCCGGCGCCATGCAGGATGCTTTGCTAGCCTTTCTGGCATCGCCTCAACCGATGAATCCAAGCCGATGCCCACTTCTACCGATACCCTGCGCATGGCGTTGCTCAACCGTTTCCTGAAGGGCGAAGCCAGGATTCCGCAGATGCCTGAAGCCGCCGTCCGCATCAGAAAGCTGTTGGACGACCCACGCACCTCGCTGGAACAGCTGACCCGCGTGATAACTGGCGACCCGCCGCTGGCCGCGTACCTGATGCAGTTCTCCAATACCCCTCTGCTGCGCGGGGAGCGCTCCTGTAGTTCGCTGCGTGAACTGCTGAGCCGCCTTGGTACCCGCCAACTGGCGGACCTGGTGTTGGGCTTCAGCCTGCAAAACCTGTTCACCAGTTCCGAACCTGCGCTGCAGCAGGCATTTCGCACTCGTTGGCGCAGTGCCAGGGAGCGCGCCGCCCACTGCGCGGTACTGGCCCAGCGCACGGGCATGTCACTGGACGACGCCATGCTCGGCGGCTTGCTACAGGACATTGGCAGCCTGCCACTACTTTCCGAGCTGGAGCAGTGGCCGAACGTACCGCGCGAGAGCGATACGCTGCACGAGCTATGCGATCAGCTGTCCGGTGATCTCGGCGCCCTGATCCTGACGCGCTGGCAGCTGCCCTCGGCAGTGATCGAATCCACGCGCCTTTTTGGTCAATGGCAACGCGAGCATGACGGCGCTGCCGACCTGGCGGATCTGGTCCTGCTCGCCAGTGCCCTGCAGACGAGCCAAACGCTGCAGGGGCCGCTACCGGCGCAGGCAAAACTGGGGCTGGAGCAGCCGCTTGACGAACTGAGGCAGGAGCTGGCGGGCGAACTGCAATTGTGGAAGCGTCTGCTCGCCTGAAGCGCCTGCTATGCAGCCTCATCAGGCACATGGATGCAGCTTGTCCGCCCTCTGGAGCAGGTTGAGACTCTTCTGCACCGCACCATGCAGGAGGTCATATGAGCGACTCGAACGGTATCAGCCGTGAACGCCTGGAACAGGCGCTCGCCCACTCCACCTTCGCCCAGTTGCTCGGCGCCGAGTTGCTCGACTTCGCGCCGGGCCGGGTCAGCCTGCAGGTGCGCAGCCGTCCCGACCTGTGCCAGCACCATGGCTACATGCATGGCGCGGTGGTCGGCTTCATGGTCGACAGCGGCTGCGCCTGGGCAGCAGCATCGATGGTCGGCGATGTGGTCACCAGCGAATACAAGCTCAACCTGCTCGCACCGGCGCTCGGCGAACGCCTGCTGTGCCGCGCCGAAGTGCTCAAGGCCGGGCAGCGCCAGGCAGTCTGCCGAGCCGATGTATTTGCCCTGAAGGATGGCCAGGAAAAGCTGGTGGCCACCGGCCTGGCGACCATCGCGCGGGTGTAACGGGCGCGCCACTAGCAGGCCGTTGAAAAACGTAGGCGAGGCAGCCAGTGCAATACCGATGGCGGCCCCGCAAAAACAGCCGAAAAACGACCGGGGTCGCGTCCGACTTTACGTGTTGTAAATGAGCATTTTGATGGGGGCGCCTAGCTCGGACTCGCGCACGAGGCTGTTTTTAACGCAGCAATGGCAACGCAGGTAGTTTTTCAACAGCCTGCTAGCCCTGATGCAGCGCCCGGTAATGACTGGGCGCCATGCCCACTACCTTGCGAAACAGCCGTGAGAAGTAATAGGGATCGTCGTAGCCAAGCTGCTCGGCGACCTGACGCACTTCGGCATCCCCGCGGTCGAGCAGGCGGCAGGCCAGGGCCATCTTCAACTGGATGAAATCCTGGATCGGCGCATGGCCGGTCAGCGCGCGGTAGGTCTTGGCGAAGTGAAAGCGCGACAGCTTGAACTGTGCGGCCAGCTCATCGAGGTTGAGGCTGCCGTGCAGGTGTGCGCGCATCACCGCCTGCACCGCCTCGATATCCAGCACGCGGCCGGACTTGAGGTTGACCCGCGCCGGCAGCGCGGCCAGCGAGCTGAGCATCGCCTGCAAACGGTGCGCGGCATGGATGAAGGGCAAGACGTTGAGGCCCTGGCGCTGTAAACCCAGCAACGCCTCGAAATCGCCGATCAACCTGGGCTGCACGCCGATACGCCGCAGCGTCTGCGCGCCCAGCAGACGCAGGAAGTCCTCGCTGAGGCTGCCGTCGAAGTGCACCCAGTAGATCGTCCAAGGGTTATGCAGGTCAGCGCCATAGGCATGCGGCGCATCCTTGGGCAGCAGCAGCAGATCGCCAGCGGCAACCTCGAATCGTCCATTCGCTACTTCCAGCCAACCACTTCCTGAGCGGCAATAGATCAGCAGATGATCGTCAGGTTGCAGGCGTCGCATCTGGTGCCCGGCCGCTTCCGGGTAGAAGCCGATGGCCAAGGGATAGCACCCGGTGCTCAAAGCATGGCGTGCCAGCAAACGGCGCAGGCGCGGCGGGGTGATGAAGCGCTGCCCACCGACGGGCAACGGCCAATTGGAGGTTTCCACCCGCATCCCCACTGCATCACTCCTTTGCATTCTGATCGAATGACAAGATCGTCCATCCCAAGACCAAGATCGTCAATCCACAAGCGGACATCGAATGGCTATAAAGAGCCCATACAAGAACAACAGGAGGCGACCATGCCCCGCACGCTACCGCAACTGATCGACGGCCAATGGCAAACCAGCCAGGCTCGTGAGCTGATCGAAGTCACCGACCCGGCCACCCAGGAAGTGATCGCCCTCGCCCCCAAAGCCACTGCCGAGGAAATCGAGGCCGCAGTGGCCAGTGCGCAGAAAGCCTTCCTCGCCTGGCGCGAAGTACCGGTATCGGAGCGCGCCCGCCTGATGCTGCGCTACCAGCACCTGCTCAAGGAACACCACGACGAGCTGGCGGAGATTCTCGCGGCGGAAACCGGCAAGACCTTCGCCGATGCCAAGGGCGACGTCTGGCGCGGCATCGAAGTGGCCGAACACGCCGCCAATATCGCCAGCCTGATGATGGGCGAGACGGTGGAAAACGTCGCCCGCGAGATCGACACCGCCAGTTGGATCCAACCACTGGGCGTGTGCGTCGGCATCACCCCGTTCAACTTCCCGGCGATGATTCCGTTGTGGATGTTTCCGCTGGCCATCGCCTGCGGCAATACCTTCATTCTCAAACCCTCGGAACAGGACCCGATGACGCCCAATCGTCTGGCTGAACTGTTCCTCGAGGCCGGCGCACCAGCCGGCGTACTGCAGGTGCTGCATGGCGGCCGCGAGCAGGTCGATGCGCTGCTGGTGCACCCGCTGGTGCGCGCGGTGTCCTTCGTCGGTTCGGTGACGGTGGGCCAGCACGTCTATCGCACCGGTACCCAGCATTTGAAACGGGTGCAAGCCTTCGCCGGGGCCAAGAACCATATGGTGATCATGCCTGACGCACCGAAGGATCAGGTGCTCAGCAACCTGCTCGGTGCCAGTTGCGGCGCCGCCGGGCAGCGCTGCATGGCGATCAGCGTGGCGGTGTTCGTCGGCAAATCGAAACAGTGGATCGATGAACTGGCCGAGCAGATGGCCGCACTGCGTCCCGGCCACTGGCAGGACAGCGGCGCCGCCTACGGCCCGCTGATCAGCCCGCAGGCACGCCAGCGCGTGCTGCGCCTGATCGAACAGGGCAAGGCAGAAGGCGCCGAGTGCCTGCTCGACGGTTCGCAGTGCACGGTGGAGGGGTATCCGAATGGCAACTGGGTCGGGCCGACGCTGTTCCGTGGCGTGACGACGAAGATGGGCCTGTACCGCGAGGAGATCTTCGGCCCGGTGCTGGTGTGCATGCAGGTCGACACCCTGGAAGAGGCCATCGCACTGGTCAACGCCAGCCCTTACGGCAACGGCACCAGCCTGTTCACCCGCTCCGGCGGCGCTGCGCGGCATTTCCAGCATGCGATTGAAGTCGGCCAGGTGGGCATCAATGTACCGATTCCGGTGCCGCTGCCATTCTTTTCCTTCACCGGCTGGAAGGGCTCGTTCTACGGCGACCTGCACGCCTATGGCAAGCAGGCGGTGCGTTTCTATACCGAGACCAAGACGGTGACCAGCCGCTGGTTCGATGACACGCCGCTCGGCGATGGCCCGAACATGACTATTCAGCTGAAATGAGAACTGGGTGAGCGTTTCTTAGACTAATAGACGATCACTCGAACTGGACGAGCGGCGTAAAACAGTTCTCTGCAGAACAAAAACAAGGAGAACTGCAATGCGCCAACTGTCCGCCACGCTGGCCCTGTGGGCCGCACTTACCGCCTGTGCGCAGGCTGCCGAGCCGATCACCCTCGGCCTCAACTATCCGCGCACCGGACCATACAAGGAGGAGGGATTGGCGCAGATGCGTGGAGCCCTGCTGGCCATCGATGAAATCAACGCCGCCGGCGGTGTGCTGGGGCGGCCCTTGCGCCTGTCCAGCAAGGACACCGCCTCGCGTCCGGCCAAGGCCGAGAAGAACGTCGACAAGCTGGCCGCCGAGGGCGCGGCGATGCTCTTCGGCGGCTCCTCCAGCGCGGTCGCCATCGCCGCCGGCAAGCGTGCCAGGCAGCATGGTCTGCTGTACTTCGGCACTCTCACCTACTCCAACGACACCACCGGCAAGGATGGCCATCGCTACATGTTTCGCGAGTGCAACAACGCCTGGATGAGCGCCAAGGTACTCGGCCAATACCTGAGCAAGACCCTGCCGAACAAGCGCTACTTCTATGTCACCGCCGACTACACCTGGGGCCACACCAGCGAGGCGTCGCTGCGCCAGGCCACCGCCACCGACAATGCCGCCCAGCACGCCAGCGTACGCATCCCCTTCCCGGGTGCGCGCCTGGCCGACTATCAGGACGCGCTGACCCAGGCCGCTGCCAGCAACGCCGAGATCCTCGCTCTGGTGCTGTTCGGCGAGGATCTGGTGCGTGCCATGCGCGTCGCCAAGGATCTTGGCCTGACAGAACGCATGCAGATCGTCGCGCCGAACCTGACCCAGAGCATGGTCGAACAGGCCGGTCCCAACCTGATGGCAGGCGTGATCGGCACCGAGCCCTGGACCTGGCGCGTGCCGGCGCTGGAAAAATCCGCGCGTGGCCAAGCCTTCGTCGAAGCCTTCAAGACCCGCTACGAGATGTACCCATCCAGCTCCGCCGCCTCGGCCTACAGCATCGTTCAACAGTGGGCCGACGCCGCTACGCGAGCCAAGAGCCTCGACAGCGAAGCGCTGATCAAGGCGCTGGAAGGCTACCGCTACACCTTGCTCAAAGACGAACAGCAATGGCGTGCCTTCGACCACCAGAATCTGCAGACGGTCTACGCGGTAAAGGTCAAGCCGCGCGACGAAGTACTCAAGGACCCGCTCAAGCAGGACTACTTCGAAATCGTCGACCGCCTCGATGCCAGCAGCGCGCTGCCCAGCCTCGCCGAGTGGCAGGCCGAGCGCCGCGCTGGTGGCCAACCCCTGACCTTGCAATGAGATGCCATGGACTTCGAACTCAGTGATGAACAACGCCTTCTGACCGACAGCGCCCGCGCCTTCGCCGCGCGGGAGCTGACGCCCCACGCCGCCGAGTGGGATCGCGAGCAGCACTTCCCCGTCGAGGTGATTCGCCGTGCTGCCGAACAGGGCTACCTGGCCCTGTATCTGCGCGAAGAGGATGGCGGCCTGGGCTTGTCCAGGCTGTCCAGCTCACTGATTTTCGAACAACTGGCGGCCGGCTGCGTGGCCACCACCGCCTACCTGACCATCCACAACATGGCCACCTGGATGCTCGCCAGCTTCGCCGACCAGGCGCTTAAGGATGCCTGGTTGCCGGGGCTGATCAACGGCCAGTCGCTGGCCTCCTACTGCCTCACCGAACCGGACGCCGGCTCCGATGCCGCCCACCTGCGCACCCGCGCGCGGCGCGACGGCGACGACTACGTGATCGATGGCAGCAAGTGCTTTATCTCCGGTGCGGGAAGCACGCAGGTACTGATCGTCATGGCGCGCACCGGCGAGGATGGTGCCAAGGGTATTTCCTGCTTCCTGGTACCTGCCGATGCGCCCGGCGTACGTTACGGACGCAACGAGGACAAGATGGGCTGGAAGGCGCAGCCGACCCGCACCATCACTTTTGACGGTGTGCGCATCCCTGCCAGCCACCGCATTGGCCCGGAAGGCGAAGGCTTCGTCTACGCCATGAAGGGCCTCGATGGTGGGCGTCTGAATATCGCCAGCTGCTCGCTCGGTGCGGCCCAGGCAGCGCTGCAGCAAAGCCTGCGCTACGTAGAAGAACGCAAGCAGTTCGGCAAGGCGCTCAGCGAGTTCCAGGCTTTGCAATTCAAGCTGGCCGACATGCTCACCGCCCTCACCGCCAGCCGGCAGATGGTGCGCCTGGCCGCGCACAAGCTCGACCATGGCCACGGCGAGGCCAGCCTGTACTGCGCCATGGCCAAGCGCTTCGCCACCGACCAGTGCTTCGACGTGTGCAACGAGGCGCTGCAACTGCATGGTGGCTACGGCTATCTGAATGACTATCCGCTGGAACGCTGGGTACGCGACGCCCGCGTGCACCAGATACTGGAAGGCACCAACGAGATCATGCGGGTGATCGTCGCCCGCCGCCTGCTCCTGCAGGGCGGCATGCTCGATCGCCTGCTGTAACCGTTTTCCCCTCTCCTATCAATGGGAGAGGGGCGAACATTGACGAGGAATGCTATGAGCACTGCAATCGAAACCTATAAATCCGGCATCTTCGACCTGACCCACAAGCTCACCGTGGAGAAGCACGGCCACACCGCGCTGATCACCATCAACCATCCACCGGCCAACACCTGGGACCGCGACTCGCTGATCGGTCTCAAGCAGGTGGTCGAGCACCTCAACCGTGACGACGAGGTGTACGCTCTGGTGGTGACCGGCCAGGGGCCGAAGTTCTTTTCCGCCGGTGCCGACCTGAACATGTTCGCCGATGGTGACAAGGCCCGTGCCCGCGAGATGGCCCGACGCTTTGGCGAGGCCTTCGAAACCCTGCGCGATTTCCGCGGCGTGTCCATCGCCGCGATCAACGGCTACGCCATGGGCGGCGGCCTGGAGTGCGCGCTGGCCTGCGACCTCCGCATCGCCGAACGCCAGGCACAAATGGCCCTGCCGGAAGCCTCCGTGGGTCTGTTGCCCTGCGCCGGTGGCACCCAGGCCCTGCCCTGGCTGGTCGGCGAAGGCTGGGCCAAGCGCATGATCCTCTGCGGTGAACGCATCGACGCCGAAACCGCCCTGCGCATCGGTCTGATCGAGCAGGTGGTGGACACCGGCGAAGCCCGTGGCACCGCACTGCTGCTGGCATCCAAGGTGGCGCGGCAAAGCCCGGTAGCGGTACGTACCATCAAACCACTGATCCAGGGTGCCCGTGAGCGTGGTGCCAATACCTGGCTGCCGGAGGAACGCGAGCGCTTCGTCGATCTGTTCGATGCCGACGACACCCGCGAGGGCGTCAACGCCTTTCTGGAAAAACGCGACCCGCAGTGGCGCAACAAATAAATCCTGGAAGCTAGCTCTGCTCGCGAATCAGGCGACGTCATCTTTTCGCGAGCAGAGCTCGCTCCTACCGTCCCGTAGGGTGGACGTCGGCTTTTACGTCCACCACAAACCCGTAAGGTGGATGGATAAACCGTCATCCACCCTACGCAGGAAGCCCCTATGAACCTGCAATTCGAAGAACGCCCCAGCCTGCATGGCTACCGCATCGGCATCGCCAGCCTGGATGCGGAGAAGAGCCTCAACGCCCTCTCCTTGCCGATGATCGAAGCACTCGACGAACGCCTGAAGGCCTGGGCAGAAGACCCGACCATCGCCTGCGTGATGCTGCGCGGCAACGGCCCCAAGGCCTTCTGCGCCGGCGGCGATGTCGTGCAACTGGTCAATCAGTGTCGCGAACAGCCAGGCGAAATACCGGCCCTGGCACGACGATTCTTCGCCGACGAATATCGCCTCGATCATCGCATCCACACCTACCCCAAGCCCTTCATCTGCTGGGCCCACGGCCATGTGCTGGGCGGCGGCATGGGCCTGATGCAGGGCGCCGGTATCCGTATCGTCACCCCGAGCAGCCGCCTGGGCATGCCGGAAATCAATATCGGCCTGTACCCGGATGTCGGCGGCAGCTGGTTCCTCGCTCGCCTGCCGGGGCGCCTGGGCCTGTTCCTTGGCCTCACCGCCGCCAGCATCAATGCCCGCGATGCGCTGGACCTGAACCTGGCCGACCGCTGCCTGCGCGACGACCAGCAGGACGCCCTGCTCGAAGGCCTGGTGCAACTGAACTGGCGCGAACAACCCGCGGCGCAGCTGCACAGCCTGCTGCGCGCGCTGGAGAACGAAGCGCGCAGCGAGCGGCCGGCGGCCCAATGGTTGCCGCACCGCGAGCGTATCGACGAGCTGCTCGACGTCGCCGACCTGCCCGCCGCCGTTCATGCCATCAGCGCCCTGCAGGCGGATGACGACGCCCCGCTCGCCCGCGCCGCCAAGACCCTGGCCCATGGCTGCCCGCTGACCGCGCACCTGGTCTGGGAGCAGATCCGCCGCGCGCGGCACCTGTCGCTGGCCGAAGTGTTTCGCATGGAGTACGCCATGAGCCTGAACTGCTGCCGCCACCCGGAATTCCCCGAAGGCGTGCGCGCCCGCCTGATCGACAAGGACCAGACGCCACATTGGCACTGGCCGGACGTGGCCACAATCCCCGCCGCCGTGGTCGAAGCGCACTTCGCACCGGCCTGGGACGGCGAACATCCGCTGGCGGATCTGTAGGGCGCGGACCGGTGCGCACTGCGCACCCTACATGTAGCCCGGATGCGCTCCGGGAGAGCTCACAAGCAATCCTCGAACAATGACAATCGATGCGCGAAGCGCCCAATAGAAAGGAAAGCTGCCATGACCCAAACCGCCTTTATCGGCCTCGGCCACATGGGCATGCCCATGGCCCGCAACCTGCTCCGGGCGGGCTATCCGCTGAAAGTCTTCGACCTGGTGCGCAGCGCCGTCGACACGCTGGCCGGCGAAGGTGCCGTGGCAGCCGATAGCGCCGCCGACGCCATCGATCAGGCAAAGGTGGTGATCAGCATGCTGCCGGCCAGCCGTCATGTGGAAGGCTTGTACCTGGGCGACGACGGCCTGCTCGCGCGGCTGCCCGCCGGCACACTGGTGATCGAGTGCTCGACCATCGCCCCGGAGTCCGCGCGCAAGGTGCACGCCGCCGCCCGCGAGCGCGGTATCGCTCTGCTCGATGCACCGGTATCCGGCGGTACCGGCGGCGCGGCAGCCGGCACCCTGACCTTCATGGTGGGCGGTGAAGCCCAGACGCTGGAGAAGGCCAGACCGATGCTCGCCGCCATGGGCAAGAACATCTTCCACGCCGGCCCGGAGGGCGCCGGCCAGGTAGCCAAGGTATGCAACAACCAGGTGCTCGCGGTACAGATGATCGCCACCGCCGAAGCCATGGCCATGGGCGTGGCCAACGGCCTGGAGCCGGCCGTACTGGCGGAGATCATGCGGCAGAGCTCCGGCGGTAACTGGACGCTGGAGAAATACAACCCCTGGCCCGGAGTAATGGAAAACGCCCCTGCCTCGAAGGGCTACAGCGGAGGCTTCATGGCCGAGCTGATGGCCAAGGACCTCGGCCTGGCCCAGGAAACCGCCAGCCACAGCGGCAACAGCACACCGATGGGTGCCCTGGCACTACAGCTCTACCGCCTGCTGCTCAAACAGGGCAAGGGCAAGCAGGACTTCTCGGTGGTGCAGCAATTATTCGTGGAATAGAGTCCTGTAGGAGCCAGCTTGCTGGCGGTGTCTCGAACGGATCGCGGGCAAGCCGGCTCCTACAGGTATTGCGACACCCCAGCTGCTCGGCCTCACAGTTCAACGCAAACGTTGTAGATGGAGCATGCCGAACAGCAGTACCTGCAGGCGTTGCCACCATTGCACGGGCAACCCCTGCAGACGCGCGCGAAACAGCAACAGCTCACCGACGTGCGCCAGCAATAGCAGCAGCGCAGCCCAGTTGACCCAACCGCCAAGCGGGGTGGCGAAGGGGTAGAACAGATTGAGCAGCGCCACCAGCCAGAACATGGCCAGGGCGCCCTTGGCGAAAGACAGCAGGTTCATCGTCAGCCTCCGAATGGATGAACCTGAAGTGTGACCGTGCGGTTGGCAGGAGACCGCCCTTCTTTCGATGGGAACGCCCTGTAGGAACCTCGACTCGCGGCGAATGACAAACACGACGTCAATCTTGCCGTACAGCCGCAATCGTTTCGCGCCGGGGCGACGCTCCTACAGCGCGAATGGTGAGATCGTGCCCCTACCCTGTAGGAGCCGCGCCCCGCGGCGAATGGCAAGCACGACGTCAATCTTGCCGTACAGCCGCAATCGTTTCGCGCCGGGGCGACGCTCCTACAGCGCGAATGGTGAGATCGTGCCCCCTGCCCTGTAGGAGCCGCGCCTCGCGGCGAATGGCAAACACGACGTCAATCTTGCCGTACAGCCGCAATCGTTTCACGCCGGGGCGACGCTCCTACAAGACGGATTGCGAGGTCGTGCCCAATCCCCTGTAGGAGCCGCGCCCCGCGGCGAATGGCAAACACAACGCCGATCTTGCCGCTTCGCACCGAGGGCTAACGCAGGGTCAGTCCGAATGCCTCGTCGCTGAAGTCGAAGCAATTGAGGAAGCGACGAATCTCCAGCAGGTTGCCGTCGACCTTCACATCTCCGAGCAGCGCGCCCTTGACCAGACCACCCTCACCGGTCAGCAGGGTTTCCATGAAGCGCTTGTCCATACTCAGGCGTAGAGCTGTGCCTTCAGGAATGCCCTTGTGCAACTGCGCGACACCGCGCCGGACCTCCAGCGCCCACTGCTCGCCCACGTCGGGGAAGCTGAAGCCCAGGGTCAGCTCGACATCGCCGGCCTTCTCCGGATCGATACGAGTCACCCAGTTCTGCAGGAAGCTCTGCGGGGTGAAGCTGCGCACCATGTCCGGCGAGAGGAACACCTTGCGCATCTCCACCGAGCGCTGGCGGATGACACCTCCATCAAGCTTGCCCTCCAGCTCCATGGCGCTCATCAGGTACCAGTTGCGCCAGTTGATGTTCATGCTGGCGTAGCCCAGCTTACGAAAGCTGCGCGCCTTGATCTCGCGCGCCAGTGTGTCTTCGTGGTCGACACGAATGGCATAGCCGGCCAGCTCGGCGGCCCATTGGTAGTCGCCCTTGAGGTAGGCATTGCCGGCTTCCAGCAGCAGTTTCTCGCGGCCACCAGCCAGGGCAATCAGGCGTTCGGCGTACTGCCTCGGCGGGGTCGGGTCGAGTGCCACCGGGTCACCCTGGAACCAGCCCAGATAGCCGTTGTAGATCTGCCGCACGCTGTGTTTCACCGTGCCGTAGTACTCACGCAGGTAGGGCGTGTAACCGGCCAGGTGCGGCGGCAGTTTGACCTTCTCCACCAACTCGTCGGGCGTCAGGCCCTTGTTCATCCAGCGCACGGTCTGGTCGTGGATATAGGCGATGCCATCGCGGGTCATGCGCAGCACTTCCTCGACCTTGTCCTGGCCGCTTACCGGCCGACCATGCAGCGGCACCATGTACTCGGCCTGGTAGGCACGCAGCTTGTCCAGGCTCTCGACCCACTGCACCGGGTCGCGGAACTTGGTGCCGCGCAGCGTGTGGATGTTCGGCAGCGTCGGGCCCTGATCGACCTCGGCGCTGATCAGCACTCGGTTGGCCGGCAGGTACAGGGTGATCTCGTCCGGCGCCTCGCTCGGCACATGCAAAAACTGCACGTCGAGGCCGGCGATAGTGGTATCCAGGCGCTCGCCGAAGGTTACGGTCGGCGCGATGAAGGACGACGGCTCCGGCTTGGCCAACGGACCGATACCACCGTTCATGCCCTCCTGATCGCTGGCCGGCAGGAAGGAACCGAAGCTGTATGCCGAACGTACGCCGAGAATCGGCCCGACCAGCGCGCCCTGCGCCACCACGTTCTGCAGCAGGGTCTCGTGGGCGTAGATCTGTACCTCGCCGCGCTCCACCTGCTCGCGGCTGACGAACGCCTGCACGCCGTTGATGTGATCCGGGTGGAAGTGGGTGTAGACCACTGCTCTGACCGGCTTATCTGTGAGCTTGCGAAACTCGGCCATGATCTTGCGCGACTCGCTGACCGACTCGCCGGTGTCGACGATGATCAGCCCCTGCGGCGCCTCGATCATCACCACGTTGCCCAGTTGCCAGCCGACTGCCGAATACACGTTGTCGGCGACACGATAGACCTGCTGGGCGAACACCTTGGTATGGGCAGCCAGTTCGGCGTTGATGCTGGGTTCGATACGCTCGGCCGGCAGCTCGGCATAGGCGCTCAATGGCAGGGCGGCAGCCAGCAGCAGGCCGCTGAAGCGAGAGAATGGGCTCATGGCATTGGAAGGTCTTGTTGTTGGAATGCTGGCAGGTTGGCAAAGGCCGTCCGATAATTCCAATGCATTCGAATAGACCAGTTAATGCAGGAAGCGCATGAACGATCTACGCCAGCTCCGTCACTTCGTCGCCCTCGCCGAACACGCGCATTTCGCCCGCGCCGCAGCGGCTGTGCACCTCAGCCAGCCGGCGCTGAGCCGCAGCATCCAGGCGCTGGAGAGCCAGCTGGACTGCACCCTGGTGGATCGCCACAGCCGCGGCGTCAGCCTCACCGCCCATGGCCACCTGGTACTGGAACATGCGCGCCGCCTGCTGGCCGGCAGCCTGGCGCTGAGCAACGCGGTCAATCAGCTAGGCAACCTGGAGGCCGGCGAACTGCGCCTCGGCGCCGGCCCCTACCCGGCCGCGCGCCTGATACCGCAGGCGCTGGGGCAGTTGCTGCAACGCTACCCGCGGGTGCAGGTGAAACTGGACATCGCCAACTGGCTGGAGCTGCGCGACAGCCTGCTGGACTCGACCATCGAGCTGTTCGTCGCCGATATCCGTGAATTGCAGAACGACGCTCACTTGCACATCGAACCGCTGCGCGTGCATCAGGGTGTACTGTTCTGCCGCCCGGCTCATCCGCTGCTGCAGCGGCGCAACCTGCAACTGCGCGACCTGCTCGACTTCCCTCTCGCCGGCACACAGCTGCCACAGGTGGTCGAACGCAGCCTGGGGCAGGCCAGCGGGCGAGCGCAGCCGTTGAGCGTGCAATGCGACAACTTCCTGGTACTCAAGCGCCTGGTGGCCGACAGCGATGTGCTGAGCATGGCGCCCTGGGACGTGATCGCCGACGAAGTCGATAGCGGTCAGCTAGCCCTGCTGCCGCTGTTGCCTCAGGGTCTGCATCAGCATTCGGCCTATGGCCTGGTCAGCCGTGCCGGCCATAGCCTGTCGCCAGCGGCGCAGGCCATGGTTACAGCGATTCGCTTGGTGGATGAACAGACGCCGCGCGCCAAGCACGCGGCGGATTGAGAGAGGCTTACCAGCGGCGCTCGCCGCTACGGCGATGTTCGTTATTGCTGCGCCCGTTGGAGAAACGATGCTGCGTGTTGCGGCCTGCCTCCCAGCCGCGCTGAATCTGCCCGCTGCGATGCTCCTGACGACGCTGGTCGCGGCGATAGTCATGTCGCGGCTGCTGGTGCTTGTAGCCGTCTCGATACCGGTGATCGTGGCCATAATGATGACGCGGCGGCGGCGCCGGTACGTAGCGTGGAGGAGCCGGATAGTAGTTATGCCGACGCTCCTCGTAGTAGTAGCGTGGCGGCGGGTAGTAATCGCGCCGGTGACCGTCGTAGTAACGGTAGCCATGGCCGTGGTGATAACCACGGTCGTAGCCATCGCCATAAACGGCGCAACCGGAAAGCAGCAAGAGCAACGCGGAAAACAGCATCTTGTAGGGCATGGCGGCCTCCTGTGACCGCTGGGACGACGCCGACCGATGTCGGCCTCCGGGATGGTGATCCCTGAGGCATCAGACAGCGCCGCCCGCAACAGGTGCGATTCACTTCGTCGGCTGTGACCGACGGCGCAAAACCACAAGAACACAGGACAATTGCCCTGTCGCTGGCATGGCATTCGCTTGCCCAGCGTCGCGGAAAGCCGATCCATGCACAGGATCGTCAGTGGTAGCGAATCGTAATGGCCGACTAGGGTTCCGGCTCGTCAAACGGCGAGTGGCTGGTCCGAGAGTGGGCGACCTCATGCAGCGGCGGGATGCCGCGGGGTTACACGGCGGGACAAAAGCCCGGGAGAACGCGCAGCCAGGCTGCCGGCTTTCCCGCTTTCGTCCATGACCCGAGGTTTCCATGTCCATTCGCTCCCTGCTCACCGTCCTGCTCTGCGCCTGCCTGCTTGGCGCTCCGACAGCCCAGGCCGCGCCTAAAACCTTCAAGCTGTGCTGGTCGATATTCGCTGGCTGGATGCCCTGGGGCTACGCCGCCGAACAGGGCATCGTGAAGAAGTGGGCGGACAAGTACGGCATTGACATTCAGGTGCAGGAAGTGCCGGATTATGTCGCCTCCATCGAGCGCTACAGCGCCGGCCAGTTCGACGCCTGCAGCATGACCAACATGGACGCCCTGACCATTCCCGCTGCTGCCGGCAAGGACAGCACCGCGCTGATCATCGGCGACTTCTCCAATGGCGCCGACGCCCTGCTGCTGCGTGGCAGCGGCAAGAGAATCCAGGACCTGAAAGGCAAGAGCGTGCTGCTGGTGGAGAACTCGGTCTCGCACTACCTGCTCAGCCGCGCACTGGAGTGGGCCCTGCTCGATGAAAGCGACGTGACCATCATCAACGTCTCCGATACCGAAATCGCTGATGCCTTCCTCGCCGGCAAGGGCGACGCGGTGATCACCTGGAACCCGATCCTCTCCGAGATTCGGCGCAAGACCGAGGTCAGCCAGGTGTTCAGTTCCAATCTGATTCCCGGTGAAATCCTAGATCTCACCGTGGTCAGCAGCCAGACCCTTACCCAGCACCCGGAATTCGGTCGCGCGCTGACCGGCGCCTGGTTCGAGACCCAGCGCCTGCTCGGCCTGCCCACCCCGGCCGGTCGTGAAGCCCGGGCCAGAATGGCAGCCGCCGCCGACACCACCGCGGAAGACTTCGACGCCCAGTTGGGCACCCTGCGCTCGTTCTATTCGCCGCGCAGCGCGCTGAACTTCGCGCGCACCGGCAAGCTGCCGGACCTCATGCAACGGGTCGCGCACTTTGCCGATGCTCACGGCCTGCTGGGCAAGAGCGGCATGGGCCTGACCAATCTGGGTATCGAATTCAGTGGCGAGAAGACGCTGGGCAACCCGCAGCGCATTCTGCTGCGCTTCAACCATCGCTATATGGAACTGGCCGCCGATGGGGCGCTGTAACGCCCCATCGCACAGCAGGCGCACCACGATCCGCACCAATAACGCGCACTCACAGCAATGAGCGACGACGAAACCCGCCAGCTAGGCGCCTCGGCTAGCTGGCACGATGTTCGCTACGGACCCTGCGTGCAGGAACAACCCGGCTCGCCGGGATCGCGGCACCACAATTTGCCAATAGCCGGCTAGGGTTCCGGTTCGCCACAGGCGAGCGACTGGTCCGAGAGCTAGCGACCTCCAGCGAGGTTACACGGCGGGACAAAAGCCCGGGAGAACGCGCCCCATCCGTGGGGAACCGCCGCGAACTCCTGCTCGCCCCTGTCAAACTGGAGGTTCATCATGGGTACGCCCCACTCGCATCAGCGGCAACCAGCCGCCCCCCCCAAAGGCCCGAAACCAGCGCGCTCTTGCGCTTGCTAGCTGCGCACGCATTTCGTTCCAGGCCCGACGAGGACTATCCATGCGCCTGATCAACCGCCACCCGGATCGCAGCAGCCGCCTGCTGCTGATCCTGCTGCCCTTCGCCCTGCTGCTGTTCGTCTATTTCAGCGCCTCGACCAGCCGCCTGGCTGAGAACCCCAACGACAAGCTGCTGCCCAGCGCCAGCCAGATGGTCGATGCCATCGACCGCCTGGCCTTCACCGAAGACAAACGCAGCGGCCAGTACCTGTTCTGGCAGGACACCGCCTCCAGCCTGCAACGCCTGGGTCTGGGCCTTGGCATCGCCGCGCTGCTGGGCCTGGTGCTGGGCATCGCCGCCGGTAGCGTGCCGCTGTTCGGCGCGCCGCTGTCGCCGCTGCTCACGGTGCTATCGATGATTCCGCCGCTGGCGATCCTGCCGATCCTGTTCATCGTCTTCGGCCTGGGTGAGCTGTCCAAGGTGATGCTGATCGTCATCGGCATCACCCCCTGCATCGCTCGTGACATCGAGCAACGTGCCCGCGAGATTCCCGGCGAGCTGCTGATCAAGGCGCAGACCCTCGGTGCCAACTCCTGGACGTTGATCCTGCGCCTGGTACTGCCGCAACTGATGCCACGCCTGCTGATCTCGCTGCGCCTGATGCTCGGTTCGGCCTGGCTGTTTCTGATCGCCGCCGAGGCCATCGCCTCGACAGACGGCCTCGGTTACCGCATCTTCCTGGTGCGTCGCTACATGGCCATGGACGTGATCCTGCCCTACGTCGTGTGGATCACCCTGCTGGCCTGGCTGATGGATCTGGGCCTGCGCCAAGTGCTGCGCCTGTGCTTCCCCTGGCATGAAGGAGGCAAGGCATGACCCTGTTCAGCCAACATATCGTCCCGCTAAGTGAACCTGCCATGAGCGACTCCCGTACGGCCCCTGCAAGCACAGGGAAAACCGCCTTTATCGAAGCGCGCAACCTGTGGCAGGAGTACGGCGACCTGGTGGTGCTCGAACGCCTCAACATCAAGGTCGACGAGGGTGAGTTCTGCACCCTGGTCGGCGCCTCCGGCTGTGGCAAATCCACCTTTCTGCGCATGCTGCTCGGCCAGGAACGTCCGAGCCGTGGCGAACTGCTGCTGGGCGGCCAGGCGCTGCCCAACGAGCCCGATCCGAGCCGTGGCGTGGTCTTCCAGCGCTACTCGGTATTCCCCCACCTGAGCGTGCTGGACAACGTCGCCCTGGGCCTGGAGCTGCCGAAGTCGAAGCTGCTGGGCCGACTGTTCGGCGCGGCCAAGCGCGAAGCTCGCGAACGCGCCGCCGAAATCCTCACCAAGGTCGGCCTCGGCCATGCCCTGAACAAGTATCCCAGCGCACTTTCGGGTGGCATGCAGCAACGCCTGGCCATCGCCCAGGCGCTGGTGATGCAACCGCGCATGCTGCTGCTCGACGAGCCGTTCGGCGCACTCGACCCCGGTATCCGCAAGGACATGCACGCGCTGCTGCTGGAGCTGTGGCAGGAGACCCGTCTGACCGTGTTCATGGTCACCCACGACCTGTCCGAAGGCTTCAGCCTCGGCACCCGCCTGTTGGTGTTCGACAAAGTGCGCCACGACCCGCAGGCGCCCAACGCCTACGGCGCACGCATCACCTACGACATCCCGCTCAACGCCGCACGCCGGGCGCAGACACACTTGCCCAGCGAACTGGCCGAGCGTATTGCCACCCGCTGATTAAGCGGCAATTTCGGTGCGCACGGCGCACCCTACGCAGCGCAAGTGGCGTGGTAACCCGTAGGGTGCGCCATGCGCACCGACTGCGCCTCCGGTCACAGAGGCGCAGCTGTAGCTTGGCTGAAATCCGGGGATCATCGGGGCCGTTTTCCCGGATTGCAGCCGAGCTACGGAGCCGTCGTTTCGATCCAACCAAAGCGTCGCGGCTGAAGCCCCTCCCACAAATCGAGTGGTTCCGAATCCCTGTGGGAGGCGCTTCAGCGGCGAGCTTTTCAGCGGAGCATCACGCAAGCACCGATAGCTAGCTCAACACCTCGAGATACCGCGACAGCGTTTCGCTCTCCGCGGCAAACCAGCGCTGCGCCTCGCCAGTAGTCGGCGTGGCGAGATCCGCACACCAATCCGGCTCCAGCGTATCGATGATGAAGGTGCGCACCACCGCACGACCGTCCGGGCGTTGCAGGTGCTGACAGACGCGCCCTGCTCCCGGTAGCTCGAAGCCCTCCAGCGAAACCATCTGCCCCACCCGCGCCGGCATGGTAGACAACGCCACTTGTAAACGCCCCTGCTGATCGGCGTAAGCCAGCGAAGTCTCGCAGTCGAACAACGCGGCCAAAGCCTCACCATCACCCTGCGCCCGTTCGACGCGCTCACGCAGTTGCAACGCTGACTCGCCAGGCTCTGCTCCCCGGCCATGCACCCAGCCAAGCTGCTCGCCACAGAGAATCAGGCCACCGCCGCGTTGCAGCACCTCGCCGGTTTCAGCGTCGCATTCCTCCAGCAAACGCAGACCGATCAGCGGCCCGCTGCTGGCCTGCAAACGCCAGTCCTCGACATAGGCGCCCGTGGTGCCGAACTCGATCATGCAATTGCCGATGCGATGCAACTGCGCCGGCTCCGGCCAGCGGTTGTGCAGTTGCAGGGACACGCCGCCGTGCCAGCTCAGATAACCGTTCTCCCAGACGCTATCGGCCACCCAACCCTCGTGATTGGCAAGCTGGCGCAACTCGGCGGCGTCGTAGTCCTGCCAGGCCCGTACAGGCAGCGCGAGCGCATCCGGCAGGCGCAGGTCGATGGTGAAGGTGCGGCTTTGCAGCCAATGCACCTGGGTCCGCTCGTCACTGCGGCCATCGGCGAAACTGATGGTGCGGCGGCGAAAGTGCCCGAGCATCCAGTCCGGCACACCACCTTCGGCGCGTTGTGGGTAACGTGCAGCCAGCTCCAGCAGGTTCATACCGTCACCTCCCGGCGACCTTGGCCGAAGCTGGACAAACCCGCCGCACCATCCGGCAGTTGCAGCGAACCATCCTCCAGCCGCTCGCGCAGATAGCGGAAGGTCTGCGCGGTCTGGGCGAACAGGTGATCGCCACAATTCACAGGCGTGTACACACGCTCACCGCGCGCCGGCAGGCCGGCAATCGGGGCGATGCGCGTCGGGTAGTCACAGGCGCAGAACAGCGGGAAGGCGAAGCGCTCCTCGCTGACCTTGCGCACGCGGTGCGAGGTGGCGACGAAATGGCCATTGCTGAGCACCTCGAGCATGTCGCCGATATTGATCACGAAGGCGTCCTCCACCAGCGGCACGTCGATCCACTGGCCATCGCCGTTGAGCACCTGCAAGCCTTCAGCGGTAGGCAAGAGGATGGTGAAGCACTCGTAGTCGGTGTGCGCGCCGATACCAGGGCGGTCAGCCACCGGATCGGGATCGAGCGGGTAATGGATCATGCGCAACTGGCTGGTGGGCTGCCGGGTGATGCCAGCGAAGGTGTCCTCGGCCAGCCCCAGCGCCAGGGCGAAGCCACGAAACAGTGTGTCGCCCAGCGCCAGCGCCGCGCGGTAGTAAGCGCCGACCTCGCGCTTGAAGTCCGCCGAGTCCGGCCACTGGGTCGGGCCGAGCAGCGGATAGACCTGCGCCGCCTCGGTGTAGTCGTAATTGACGTCGTAGGCTTCCTTGAGATCCTTGCTGCCACCGGCGAACTGCTCCTCACCCTCCGGCACGTAACCGCTGTGGTTGCTCGACTGGCCGATATAGAAGCGCATCTTCTCCTCCAGCGGGCGGGCGAAGAAACTGCGCGCCTGCTGGATCAGCCCGTCGCGCAGATCACGCGAAGTCCCGTGCCCGGTGATCTGCAGAAAGCCGACCTCGTGGGCAGCGCGACCCAGCTCATCGGCAACGCGCTGGCGTTCGGCAAGGTCGTCTGAGTAAAGCCCGGCAACGTCGATCAGAGGAATGGACGTGAAATGGCTATGCGCCATGGCAATCTCCCTTGAACAAGTGAGTTACCTGGTCGTCCAGACGAGCAGCGGGTCGGGTCGTCCCGAGGGCGGCAGCGAGGCCGCCCCTGCAACAGGGTCGATAGCGATTTCCATGCCATCGCCATAACGCCGCCAAGCTGCGATACCACGAGCAGAATTGCCCCCGAACGGTGCAATGAACGCCAATCAAGCCCCATCAGGCAGCACGCAAACCGCAAGCAGCCTTGCCAGAGTGCCCAGCCACGGGCCTCGGCGAGCTGGCACGCTATTCGCTAAAGCTTGGGTGTGCAGGTTCTAACCGGGGTTTCCCGGAATCGCGGCACCACAATTTGCGAAATGGATGACTAGGGTTCCGACTTGCCTGGCAAGTGCTGGTCCGAGAGTCATCGACCTCCAGTGAGGTTACACGGCGGGATAAAAGCCCGGGAGAACGCGCCTTTCGATGAACTCGAAACGTGCCGCGACTCCTGCCCGTACTCAACAAGACTGGAGGTTCCAAATGCGCAAGTACCGTCTGCTCTCCTTCGCCGCTGCCGGTCTGGCCGCGGTGCTCAGCTTCAGCGCTCATGCCGAGAAGAAAGACAGCTTCAGCGTCTGCTGGACGCTCTACGCCGGCTGGATGCCCTGGGGCCACGCCAGCACCTCCGGCATCATCGACAAATGGGCGAAGAAATACGGCATCGACATCGATGTCGTGCAGCTCAACGACTATGTCGAATCGATCAACCAGTACAGCGTCGGTCAGTTCGACGGCTGCACCATGACCAACATGGACGCTCTGACCATCCCCGCTGCCGGCGGTGTGGACTCCACCGCACTGATCGTCGGTGACTACTCCAACGGCAACGACGGCCTGCTGATCAAGGGCGAAGGCAAGACCCTGGCTGACATCAAGGGCATGCGCGTCAACCTGGTGGAGCTGTCGGTCTCCCACTACTTCCTCGCCCGCGCGCTGGAAACCGCTGGCATGAGCGAGCGCGACGTAACGGTGGTGAACACCTCCGACGCCGACATCATCGCCGCCTATACCACCCCCAGCGTGCAAGCCGCCGCCACCTGGAACCCGATGCTCGCCGAGATCATCGCCCAGCCCGGCAGCACCCAGGTGTTCGACTCCTCGAAGATCCCTGGTGAAATCCTCGACATGATGGTGGTCAACACCCAGACCCTGAAGGACAACCCGGACTTCGGCAAAGCCCTGGTCGGCGCCTGGTTCGAGATTCTCGAACTGATGCAATCCGGCACGCCCGAAGCCACCGAAGCCCTGACCGAAATGGCCAAGGCCTCCGGCACCGATCTGGCCGGCTACCAGGCGCAACTGGCGACCACCAAGCTGTTCTACACGCCGAAAGAAACCCTGGATTTCGTCATCAGCCCGGCCCTGCCGGAGACCATGACCAAGGTCGCCAACTTCAGCTTCGAACACGGCATCCTCGGTGAAGGCGCCCGTAGCGCAGACGCCATCGGCATGACCTTCGCGGGCGACGTGACTACCGGCGACAGTGCCAACATCAAGCTGCGTTTCGACCCGAGCTACGTGCAGATGGCCGTCGACGGCAAGCTCTGACGCCCCCATCCCATCGCAACGATGATCAGGCGCCCCTGCCGGCGCCTGACGACCAGGCTTTGATCTCGAGGTACCCATGACTACTGCCCTCACCCTGCGCCCCACTCTCTATGAGGAAACCGTCCCCGGCGGCGGCCACACCTCATTCATCCTCAAGCGCGGCCAACTGCTGCGAATCACCGATATCGAGGGTGGCGCCAACGTCAGCCTGCTGCTGTTCAACGCCGCCGAGAAAAGCGAGCGCCTGAACCTGCCAGACACCCTCAAGTGCCAGCACACCGCCAAGCTCACCGCCGGCCACTGCCTGTACTCGGACATGGGCAAGGTGCTGGCGGCGATCACGGCCGATACCTGCGGCTGGCACGACAGCTTCGGCGGCGTGCTGAACGCCGACGAAGTGCTGGAGAAATACGGCCAGGGCCGTTATCAGGAACTGCGCAATGGCTTCTTCCGCAACGGCATGGACAACCTGCTGGTGGAAATGGGCAAGTGGGATCTGAACCTGCTCGACCTGCTGATGAACCTCAACCTGTTCAGCCGCGTGGACGTCGACGCCGATGGCGCCTTCCACTTCCAGCCCGACAACAGCCAGGCCGGTGACTACATCGAGTTGTACGCGCCGATGGACACCCTGGTGGTGCTCACCGCCCTGCAACACCCGATGGATCCCAACCCACAGTACGCGCCCAAGCCAGTGCAACTGAGCTGGAGCAAGGTCGACAGCGACGGCATCACCGTGCTCTGCCGCACCTCGCGCCCGGAAAACGGCCGGGGCTTCCACAACACCGAACGCCAGTACATCTGAGGGCTGCCGAAATGACCCTTACCGCCAGCAACCTGCATCCCGAAACCGCCGTGTTCCGCCACACCATCCCGGCGGGCGAACCCTACCTGTTCGAGGTCAAGGCTGGGCAGACCCTGCGCCTGCACGACCTCGAAGGCAACCAGGCGATCGACACCCTGTTCTTCGCCGCACGCAACCCACGTGAACGCTTCGACCCGCAGCGCACCCTGCGCAAGCAGAACAACGTCTACCTGACCACCGGCACGGTGCTCTACTCCAACCTCGGCAAGCCGCTGCTGACCATCGTCGCCGACACCTGTGGTCGCCACGACACCCTCGGCGGCGCCTGCGCGCAGGAGAGCAACACCGTTCGCTATGCGCTGGACAAGCGCTATATGCACAGCTGCCGCGACAACTTCCTGCGCGCCAGCCTGCACGACGGCCGCCTGAGCAAGCGCGACATCGGCGCCAACATCAACTTCTTCATGAACGTTCCCGTAACGCCGGAGGGCGGCCTGACCTTCGAGGACGGCATCTCCGCACCCGGCAAGTACGTGGAGCTAAAAGCAGAGACCGATGTGATCGTGCTGATCTCCAACTGCCCGCAACTGAACAATCCGTGCAACGGCTGGAACCCAACCCCCGCCGAGGTGCTGGTGTGGAACTGACGTAGGGCGGGTGAAACCCGCCAAGGCCCGGCGGGTTTCACCCGCCCTACAAAATTTGTCCCCAGCACGCGCGGCACGTATCACCCGGACTTTTCACCACGGACGACCGTGGTACATGACGAATGACGGCGGGACGGCCCGCCACGCCCTTCGAGGGTCAATGAAGATGTTCGACAAACTCCTGATCGCCAACCGTGGCGCCATCGCCTGCCGCATCCTGCGCACCCTGCGTGAACTGAACGTCGGCGGCGTGGCCGTGTACTCCGAAGCCGACGCCGCCAGCCTGCATATCCAGCAGGCCGACGAGGCCTTCTCCCTCGGCGACGGCCCGGCCGCGCAGACCTATCTGGTGGTCGACAAGATTCTCGCTGCCGCCAAAAACAGCGGCGCCAAAGCCATCCACCCCGGCTACGGCTTTCTCTCCGAAAACGCCGCCTTCGCCGAAGCCTGCGAAGCCGCCGGCATCGCCTTCGTAGGCCCGACGCCCGAGCAACTGCGCGTGTTCGGCCTCAAGCACACCGCCCGCGCCCTGGCCAAACAACATAGCGTGCCGATGCTCGAAGGTACCGAGCTGCTGGAAAACCTCGACGCTGCTCTGGTAGCCGGCGAGCAGGTCGGCTACCCGGTGATGCTGAAAAGCACCGCCGGCGGTGGCGGTATCGGCATGCGTGTGTGCCGTTCGGCGGCGGAGCTGAGCGAGGCCTTCGAGGCGGTCAAACGTCTGGGGCAGAACAACTTCAGCGACAGCGGCGTCTTCATCGAGAAGTACATCCAGCGCGCCCGCCACCTGGAAGTGCAGGTATTCGGCGACGGCCAGGGCGAGGTGCTCGCCCTCGGCGTGCGCGACTGCTCGGTACAACGGCGCAACCAGAAGGTGCTGGAAGAAACCCCGGCACCGAACCTCCCGGCCGGCATGGCCGATGAGCTGTGCGCGGCGGCGATCAAGCTGGCCAAGGCGGTGAATTACCGCAGCGCCGGCACCGTCGAATTCGTCTACGACAGCGAGGCCGAGCGCTTCTACTTCCTCGAAGTGAATACCCGCCTGCAGGTCGAACACGGCGTCACCGAACAGGTGTGGGGTGTCGATCTGGTGCGTTGGATGATCGAGCTGGCGGCCGACGATCTGCCGCCGCTCAGCGAACTGGCCAAGACGCTCAAGCCGTCCGGCCATGCCATCCAGGCGCGCCTGTACGCCGAAGACCCGGGCCGGGATTTTCAGCCCAGCCCTGGCCTGCTCACCGCCGTGCAATTTCCTGAAGCCGACGGCAAGGCCCTGCGTGTCGACACCTGGGTCGAAGCCGGCTGCGAGATTCCGCCCTACTTCGACCCGATGATCGCCAAGCTGATCACCTGGCAGCCAACCCGCGAACAAGCCAGCGCCGCTCTGGACAAAGCCCTTGGCGATTCCGTGCTGTACGGCGTGGAATGCAACCGCGACTACCTGCGCCAGATCCTCAGCGATGCACCTTTCGCCAGCGGCCATCCCTGGACGCGCTGCCTGGAAAACCTCGTCTATCAGGCCAGCACCTTCGAGGTACTGAGCGCCGGCACCCAGACCAGCGTGCAGGACTATCCCGGCCGCCTCGGCTACTGGGCCGTTGGTGTGCCGCCGTCCGGGCCGATGGACAGCCGCGCCCTGCGCCTGGGCAACTGTCTGCTCGGCAACGACGAAGGAGCTGCCGCGCTGGAAATCACCATGAGCGGCCCGCTACTGCGTTTCAACACCGACGCGGTGGTCGCCGTCACCGGCGCCGAGATCCCGCTGAGCGTCGATGGCGTGGAACAACCGATGAACACCGCCCTGCTGATCCAGGCCGGCAGCACCCTGGCCCTCGGCACCATTGCAGGCGTCGGCGCACGCAGCTACCTGAGCGTGCGTGGCGGCATTCAGGTGCCGGATTACCTGGGCAGCAAGAGCACCTTCACCCTCGGCCAGTTCGGCGGCCATGGCGGTCGTGCCCTACGTGCCGGCGACGTGCTGCACCTGCTGCCGCTCGCCGATACCAGCAGCGGCGCGCAGTTGCCTGTCGAACTCTGCCCTGCCCTGCCAGCCGTGCGCGAGCTGCGCGTGATCTACGGCCCCCACGGCGCGCCGGAATATTTCACACCCGGTTATGTCGACAGCTTCCTCGCCACCGACTGGGAAGTTCATTTCAACTCCAGCCGCACCGGCGTACGCCTGATCGGCCCGAAACCGGAATGGGTGCGCGACAGCGGTGGCGAAGCCGGCCTGCACCCGTCCAACATCCACGACAACCCCTACGCCATCGGCGCGGTGGACTTCACTGGTGACATGCCGGTGATCCTCGGCCCGGACGGCCCCAGCCTGGGCGGTTTCGTCTGCCTGGTGACCATCATCGAAGCCGACCTGTGGCAGCTCGGCCAGCTCAAGGCCGGCGACAAGGTGCGCTTCGTGCCGGTGGATATCGCCATGGCGCGGGAGTTGGCCAAAGCCAGTGCAATCGAATGCGCCACCCTTTGTGGGAACGGCCGGGCGGCGCTCCGCTTCAGCCGCGATGCAGGCGGCACCGAAATCGCGGATAAATCCGCTCCTACAGATGCGACCGTAGCCCGGATGCAATCCGGGGAAATCGCAGCACCTGAGTCCCGGATTGCATCCGGGCTACAAAGTCCAATCCTCCTCGATATCGGCGAAGCCGACACCCGCCTGGTCGCACGCCTGTCCGGCGACACCCACCTGCTGCTGGAAATCGGTGCGCCGGAACTCGACCTGGTGCTGCGCTTCCGTGGCCATGCGCTGATGCAGGCGCTGGAGGCCAAACAACTGGACGGCGTGATCGACCTCACGCCCGGCATCCGCTCGCTGCAGGTGCACTACCAACCGGAAACCCTGCCACTGCAGACGCTGCTCGATATCGTTGCCGGCGAGTGGGACGCCGTCTGCGCCGCGCGCGACCTCAAGGTGCCGTCGCGTATCGTCCATCTGCCGCTGTCCTGGGACGACCCGGCCTGCCAACTGGCCATCGACAAGTACATGACCACCGTGCGCAAGGACGCCCCCTGGTGCCCGAGCAACCTGGAGTTCATCCGCCGCATCAATGACCTGCCGAACCTCGACGAGGTCTACCGTACGGTGTTCGACGCCAGCTACCTGGTCATGGGCCTGGGCGACGTCTACCTCGGCGCACCGGTAGCCACCCCGCTCGACCCGCGCCATCGCCTGGTCACCACCAAGTACAACCCGGCGCGCACCTGGACGGCGGAAAACTCCGTCGGCATCGGCGGCGCCTACATGTGCGTGTATGGCATGGAAGGCCCCGGCGGCTACCAATTCGTCGGACGCACCCTGCAGATGTGGAACCGCTACCGCGCGGTCGACGCCTTCGACGGCAAGCCCTGGCTGCTGCGCTTCTTCGACCAGATTCGCTTCTACCCGGTATCGGCGGACGAACTGCTGCGCATCCGCCGCGACTTCCCGCTGGGCCGCTACCCGCTGCGCATCGAGCACAGCGAACTGGCTCTGGCCGACTACCAGCAGTTTCTCGACGACGAAGCCGATGGCATCGCCGCCTTCCGCCAGCAGCAGCGAGCGGCCTTCGACGCCGAACGCCAGCGCTGGATCGACAGCGGCCAGGCGCATTTCGAAGTCGAGGAAGTGGCCGCCGAACTCGGCGATGACGCCCCGCTGGCAGCCGGCCAACACGGCATCGAAAGCCATATCGCCGGCAACCTCTGGCAGGTGCAGGTGGAAGCCGGCGCACAGGTGCAGGCTGGCGACGTACTGGTGATCCTCGAGTCGATGAAGATGGAGATTCCGCTGACCGCCCCGATAGCCGGCACCGTGCGCGAAGTACGCGTACAGCCGGGTTCGCCCGTGCGCGCCGGGCAGCGTGTGGTGGTGCTGGAAGAAGCCTGAAAAGCTCGCCGCTGAAGCGCCTCCCACAGGGCCTTACCAGCCCTTGTAGGAGGCGTCCCAGCCACGACCGCGTAGGAGCGGCTTCAGCCGCGATCCACACAAACGCCGACTACCTGTGGGAGGGGCTTCAGCCGCGACAGCCTCATGACCCACCGCAATACCGGCAACCCCAATCGCGGATAAATCCGCTCCTACAGTCCCGTAGCCCGGATGCAATCCGGGAAAACCAGCCACCCGGTCAAATGTCGATACACCCAACCTGTAGGAGCGGCGCCCCGCCGCGAACCTGGCTGACGACGGCTCGCAAAGCTTCGCCCCAGGGTGGGCCTCCTACGCAAGGCTGCCTTGCTCGCCTTGCCGGATTGGCGTAACCCCAACTTTCATCTGCCCCACATACAGCACCGATCATGATCACAACTGGCGCTATCCCCTTCCGGCAAGCTAGCATCACGCCATTAGCCCGCTCCCGGATTCACCCATGTCCCTGCGCCCCAAACGGCACACGCAAACCTCGTTGGTGTTACTGCTCCTGTTCCTGCTCGGTAGCGGCTTTCTCACCACCTCGCTGCTGAGCTACTACGCCTCGCGCGACTCGATCCGCGACAGCATCATCAACACCGAACTGCCGCTGACCTCCGACACCGTCTATTCGGAAATCCAGAAGGACCTGGTGCGCCCCATCCTCATCTCCTCGATGATGGCCCGTGACACCTTCCTGCGTGACTGGGTGCTGGCCGGCGAACAGGACACCGGACAAATGACTCGCTACCTGCGTGAAGTGCAGGAGCACTACGGCGCCGTCACCAGCTTCTTCGTCTCCGACAGGACCAGCACCTACTACCAGGCCAAGGGCGTGCTTAAGCAGGTCAAGCCGGAAGAGCCGCGCGACGTCTGGTACTACCGCGTACGCGGCCTCAAGGAGCCCTACGAGATCAACGTCGACGTCGACATGGCCAACGCCGACCGCCTGACCATCTTCATCAACTACAAGGTACTCGACTACGACGGCAGCTTCATTGGCGCCACCGGCGTCGGCCTGGCGGTCGATGCCGTGGTCAAGCTGATCGACGAATATCAGGCGCGCTATGAGCGCAGCGTCTACTTCGTCGACACCACCGGGCGCATTACCCTCACCGGTGCCCAAGGCGGACCGATGGGCGCCCAGGTCGGCGATTCGCTGACCGACGTGCCCGGCCTCGACGGCCTGATGGAAAAACTGCCCACGCCGCAAAGCGGCCAGTTCGAGTACCAGGAGCAGGGCCGCGAGCACTTCCTCAACGTGCGCTACATCCCCGAGCTGGAGTGGTATCTGTTCGTCGACAAGCAGGACAAGGCCCTGGCCGGCATCCGCCAGGGGCTCTACATCAACCTGCTGTTGTGCCTGCTGGTCACCGTCATCGTGCTGACCCTGGTGAGCCTGGCGATTCGTCGCTACCAGCGCCGCATCGCCGCCCTGGCCACCACCGACAGCCTCACCGACCTGCCCAACCGCCGTGGCTTCGACATTCTCGCCGAACAGGCGCTGCAGGAAGCGCAGCGCGACAGCAGCCCGCTGTGCGCCGTACTGCTTGACCTCGACAACTTCAAGCTGATCAACGACCAGCACGGCCACCTTGCCGGCGACCAGGTGTTGCACGATTTCGCCCAGCAACTGCGCGGCACGCTGCGCCAGTCCGACATTCTCTGCCGCTGGGGTGGCGAGGAATTCATCCTGCTGCTGAAGAACACCGACCGCCAGGCCGCCCATGACCTGGCCGAGAAACTGCGCCAGCAATGCGCCGAACAGCGCCATGAAATCGAAGGCCAGAGCCTGCAGGTCACCGTCAGCCTTGGCCTCAGCCAGTGGCATGCCGGCGAGAGCCTGCACACCCTGCTCGGTCGCACCGACCGTGCGCTGTACCGCGCCAAGCAGGCCGGGCGCGACCGCGTCTGCATCGATAACTGATGGACAGCCAACACTGCCCGCTATGCGGCAAGGTCAACCAGTGCAGCGTCGCCGCCGGGCGTGACGAACCCTGCTGGTGCTTCGAGGCGCAGATCGACCTGGCTGCGCTGGAAAGCCTGACGCCCGAGCAACGCAACCAGGCCTGCCTGTGCCCTGCCTGCGCCGGCGCACTGAAAGCCACTGAGCCCCGCGAGCACGATTGAGCCATGCGCCTGGATCGCTTCCTCAGCAACTTCCCGCGTTTCAGCCGCCAGGACAGCCGTCTGCTGATCAGCGCCGGGCGCCTGCGCGTGGACGGCGCGGTGGTTCACGACCCGCGCCATGAGGTGCGCGACTTCCAGCGCGTCGAACTGGATGACGAACTGCTGCAGGCCGGACGCAGTGCGCGCTACTGGATGCTGCACAAACCGGTCGGTGTGGTCAGCGCCACCGAGCACGACGAACACCGCACCGTACTCGATCTGCTCGACGAGCCGGACAAGCACGACCTGCACCTGGCCGGGCGCCTCGACCTGAACACCAGCGGCCTGCTGCTGATCACCAACGACGGACGCTGGTCGCGGCGCATCACCCAGCCGCAGCAGCGCAAGCCCAAGGTCTACCACGTCACCACCGAGCAGCCGATCACCGCCGAGTACGCCGAGGTCTTCGCCCAAGGCCTGTACTTCGCCTTCGAAGACCTCACCACCCTGCCCGCCCAGCTCGATGTACTGAGCAGCCACCAAGCCCGGCTGACCCTGTTCGAAGGTCGCTACCATCAGGTCAAGCGCATGTTCGGCCACTTCCGCAATCGCGTGGTCGCCCTGCACCGCGAAAGCATGGGCGAAATCGTCCTCGACCCGCAGCTCGCCCCCGGCCAATACCGCGCCCTGACCGCCGCTGAAATCGCCAGCGTCTGATTGCCTCATGCCCCGCAATCCGACTACCCGACCAACGGCAGCCCCAATCAGCTACAAAGATGTGACTCACCCTTGCGTGGCTGCAAGGTAACTGCTTGAATCGAACCATAAGTCTTGAGATGACTATCCGGTCACTACGAGACAGCTATACGTTCTTTCAGTTACTGGCGCCCCGCGCCGACTGGATTCCTGCCTGGTAACACCGCCCTCTCCAAGGCCCTGAAAAGGCCTGGAGCGCTCGCCTGTTTCAATCCTAACTGCTTGAAATTCCAATACTTACAAAAATCTCCAGCCTGACATCAAGCTGTCACGCTCAGGCGCTTTTCTGACTGCTCAATCAAATGCGAACGGCCGCCCGCTCGCCTTGACACACTTGCGCCAGGAGGAAACGACATGAGGCCAGAAACCGCAGTCGTCGAGATCAACAGGAAGCACAAGGTTCACACGGAGTTCTACAGCAACCCGGCAGCAAGCAAGACCATCATCCTGGTCAATGGCTCTCTGGCGACCACCGCCTCGTTCACGCAAACGGTCAAGTACCTGCAGCCGCAGTTCAACGTGGTGGCCTTCGACCTGCCCTATGCCGGCCAGTCGAAGCCGCACAACAGCGACTTCACGCCCATCACCAAGGAAGACGAAGCGGCGATCCTGCTCAAGCTGATCGACCACTACGGCGCCAACTACCTGATGTCCTTCTCCTGGGGCGGCGTCGCCTCCCTGCTCGCCCTGGCCCAACGCCCGGCGACGCTGGAGAAGGCCGCCATCTGCTCCTTCTCGCCGATCCTCAACGTGCCAATGCTCGACTACCTGCACAAGGGCCTGCGCTTCCTCGGCTCGGTAGACCGCGACAACATCGCCCTGCTGGTCAACAGCACCATCGGCAAGCACCTGCCGTCGCTGTTCAAGCGCTTCAACCACAAGCACGTCAGCACACTCGCCGAGCACGAGTACCGGCAGATGTACGCGCACATCAAGCAGGTGCTGAACATGGAAGCGCACTGCGGCAAAGAATGCCTGCAGTCCATCGACATTCCGCTGATATTCGTCAACGGCGAGCGTGACGAATACACCTCGGTGGAAGACGCCTGCCTGTTCGCCCAGCACATCGACAACGCCCAGTTCGCGGTGATCGACGACGCCGGCCACTTCCTCGACATGGAACACAAGGCCGCCTGGCTGCAGACCCAACGCGTGCTGCTGGACTTCTTCAACGCCCCCAGCAAACGCCTGCAACTGCCGACGCGCGGCGAGCTGCAGGAACTGCAGGCCATGGCCATATGAACCGGCCCAGAGGCGAACCGGCTGCACGACAAGCGCCGGTTCGCCCTTCATTTCCCCGCCGAGTTCCGGTATAAAGGCACCCGCTGCGGGTGTCGTATAATGGTAATACCCTAGCTTCCCAAGCTAGAGCCGTGGGTTCGATTCCCATCACCCGCTCCACTGCATCATTCTGCGGACTTCCGCAGAAGTCCAAGAGAGTCTGCAAGTCGTTGCCACACAAAGACTTTTTCTCTCTTTGACGTTCTGCTGTGGTCCACTGCGATCCGCCTACAGCCGGGACTTTTAAGTCCACAAACAAGTCCATTTTTGCGGGCGCGGCTGATTCCGGATTGTTGATGGAGGGGCGAGGTCGACGTGACCAGCATCTGGTTCCTGACTCATGTTCAGGAGCAAGAGCATGGCACTCTCAGACCTGGCCGTTCGACAGGCCAAGGCAACTGGCAAGGCATACACCCTCCCTGACCTGGATGGCCTCTCCCTGGCCGTCACCGCTGCCGGTGGCAGGACTTGGCACTTCCGCTACTACTGGGCGGGCAAGCAGAAGCGGATGTCGCTCGGCACCTACCCGGAGGTGACGCTTCGCGAGGCCCGCAGCCTGCGCGACGAAGCGCGCGCCCTGCTGGCCAAAGGCACCAATCCTCGCGTTCACCGCAAGCAGAAGCGCACCGCTGTCCGGCTCGCCGACGAAAACGCCTTCGATGCGGTGTATCGCAAGTGGCTCAAGCATCGCGGGCTCAGCCTCAAGGAAGGCCGGCAGACGACCCTCTCGATACTTCCGCGCATCTTCGACAAGGATGTGCTACCCGCCTTGGGCAAGCGGTCGATCTATGAGATCAAGCGTCCCGACCTCTTGGAGGTGATCGCCAAGATCGAGAAGCGCAGGGCGCTCTCCGTCGCCGAGAAAGTCAGGACGTGGTTCAACCAACTGTTCCGCTACGCGCTGGTGATCGTGCCGGGCCTGGAACAGAACCCCGCCTCCGATCTCGATGTGGTGGCGCTGCCGCTGCCCCCCGTCAACCACAACCCGTTCCTGCGCATGGCCGAACTGCCGAAGCTGTTGCAGCGGCTACGCAGCTATCGCGGCCGGCGGCAGACCCAGCTCGGGCTGCGGCTATTGCTGCTGACCGGCGTGCGAACCGGCGAGCTGCGACAGGCGATGCCGGATCAATTCGATCTGGACCGGGGGCTGTGGATCATTCCGCCCGACGTCGTGAAGCAACTCCAGGTGGATATGCGCAAGAAGCGGCAGCAGCCGAAGGACATCCCGCCCTACATCGTGCCGCTGTCGATTCAGGCCATGGAGATCGTCCGGCACCTGCTCGATGAGTTCAAGCCGGCCCAGCGCTACCTGTTCCGGCACGACAGCGACTTGAAGAAGCGTATCAGCGAGAACACGCTCAATGGTGCGCTCAAACGCATGGGCTATCAGGAACGCCTGACCGGACACGGTATCCGTGGCACGATGTCCACTGCGCTCAACGAGATCGGCTACCCGAAGGTCTGGGTGGATGCACAGCTCTCGCATGTCGATCCCAACAAGGTCAGCGCGACCTACAACCATGCCGCGTACGTGGAGCAGCGTCGACGCATGATGCAGGACTGGGCCGATCGGCTCGACCTGTTCGAGCAGAACCAGGTCGAGGCGGCCAGCATGCCGCTCACCGTGCATCTGGAAGGCGTGCCCGCATTCCCCAGTGAGCAAACCGCAAGCGCGCCCTCTACGCCGGTTGCCGCTTCGCCAAGCCTGCTCGTGACGAAGCCGGGTGACGCCATGCCGTTGGTTTCTGCCGCCGCACATCGGCTGCCGGCAGTGCCGCCCCAGCGATCGGCCGCGCCGCTGGTGCCTTCGGACATTCAGCGCGAGAGGATGGAGCTGTTCGATGTCTTCGAAGCGCCGCACAACCTTCCCGTCGCGGCGTTTGCCAAGATGGCGGGCAAATCCCGCAGGTGGATCAGCTATGAGATCCAGGCGGGCAACTTGCTGGCGTTGAACGTGGGCAACCGCGGCCAGCGCGTGCCGGACTGGCACCTCGACCCGCTCAAGCACGAGCTGATCCAGTCTGTCCTGAAGCTGACCAGGGGTGCGGACCCTTGGCAGATCTACCATGCACTGCTGCAACCGCACTCGGTGCTGCAGGGACATTCGGCACTAGAGGGCGTGACTGCCAGCAATCTCGACAAGCGCGTCATGGCCGTGAGCACAGCGGTGAAGGAAAGCGAATGGACCCCGCTGCGGGTCGGGGTCGTGTAGTCAAACAACGGGCCGGTAAGGGATGGTCTGGATACCCCTGTATTTCCGGTCCGACCTCAGCTCCTGCCGATTTTGAAAGTATTCGAACATCGCAATGATATTTCGGGGTATTGTCTGACATCATAAAAACACAAAAGCATCAGCGTGTTATGGGTTTCACGGATATTTATCGGAAAACTTTTTGACTGTCCGGATACAAAATTTCGGGTTAATAACTCGCTCTTTCCCCAGAATCCGCGGCCGCCCATCATAAAGGCTGGACACGCTGGCCGTTCCATAAACTGGAAGAGGAGTCTCTTCATGAACATCACTGCATCGGAACCGGCGTCCGGGCCCTGGAACCCTAAACGAATTCTGGCCGCGCTGCGCGCCGACGCCAGCATCGGCGAAGTGCTGGCGGGCGCCGACATCGAGGCCCGGTACCTGAACGACTGGAGCGGCGAGGAAGGCGGCAGGCCGCTGGCCTTGGTGCGCCCGCACGACACCGCCGAAATTGCGCGCGTGCTGTCATTATGCCATGCAGGACGCTGCCCGGTGGTGCCGCAGGGCGGGCTGACCGGCCTGGCCGGCGGTGCCACGCCGATAGAAGGCTGCGTGCTCGTTTCACTGGAGCGCATGTCCGGCGTGGTCGAACTGGACCCTGCCTCAGCCACCATGACCGTCCTGGCCGGCACGCCGCTGCAGGTCGTTCAGGAAGCCGCGCAGGCGGCGGGCTTTCTGTTCGCGCTGGACCTGGGCGCGCGCGGCTCCTGCCAGATCGGCGGCAACATCGCCACCAATGCGGGCGGCAACCGCGTGATCCGCTACGGCATGGCGCGCGACCTGGTGCTGGGACTGGAAGCCGTGCTGCCCGACGGAACCGTGCTGTCCATGATGAACAAGATGGTCAAGAACAATGCCGGCCCCGATCTGAAGCATCTGTTCATCGGCACCGAGGGCACGCTGGGCATCATCACGCAGGCCGTGCTCCGCCTGCATCCGGGCGTCTCGGGTGCCAATACCGCGTTGGTAGCCGCGCCCGATTTCGGCTCGGCCATCAAGCTGCTGCGCCATGCGCAGCACCTCCTGGGCGGCCGGGTCAGCGCATTCGAGATGATGTGGCAGGACTACTATGCCGCGGCCACAACCGCCGGCGGCATCGCCGCGCCGCTGCCGGCCACGTATCCGCTATACGTGCTGCTGGACCTGCAGGCGGCCGCACCCGAAGAGGATGCGGCGCGCTTCGAGGCGATGTTGGAACACGCGCTGGCCGAAGGCTGGATCGCCGACGCCGCCGTGGCCCAATCTCACACGCAGACCCAAGCCTTCTGGGAACTGCGCGATGCCATCTCCGAGATGCTGCGCACCTTCGCGCCCACCATCAACTTCGACGTGTCCGCGCCCATCTCGGGCATCGAGGAATGCGTGGCCCGGATGCGCGAGGCGCTGGCGCGCGATTTCCCCGGCGTTCGGGCGATCTACTTCGGCCACGTCGGCGACGGCAACGTGCATATCATGGTGGGTTCGCTGCCGACTGACGACCGCAAGACCGAACAGCGCATCGAGGCTGCATTCTACGCTATCGTGCGCAGCCTGTCGGGATCGGTCTCGGCCGAGCACGGCATTGGGCTGCACAAGCGGCCGTGGTTGCACTACAGCCGCAATCCGGCGGAGCTGTCCTTGATCGCGACGGTGAAGCGCGCGATCGATCCGCACGGGATCATGAATCCGGGGAAGATTCTGGCGTCTTGAGTGAGGGTGGTGGCGGCTGTCGCCGCCTGATGGGTGCTGCAAGAGATTTTTTGAAGAAAAAATTTATGGTCATCCCGTTTCTGCAATACTGACCAGCGATGATTGTATGGCTTGCCTAAATCTATCCAGCGTCTCGTTGGGGCATGCCCCGCGCCACGATGAGAGTCGCGCCCGGTGATCCTGAAAAGCCGGCGGCTTCGAAAGCCGATTTTTATGTCAGGTTGTTCACCAGGTCGGTGGCCGTTCACGTCATCGGTTGTTCAGCATCGCAAAACCTGGAAGGGTGTTCCGTGGTACAGCTGAATGGCCGGGTCAGGCGGCGTAGACGACTGGCCCTGCTTCGAATTCCGAGTGGTTGGCGGCGAACGCCCAGGCGACTCGGGAGAACTTGTTGGCCAGGGCGCGCACCACCATGTTCGCATGGCGTCGCTGCCGTAGCGAGCGGACCCAGTGGGCCAAGGCACCCTGCTGATGCTCCAGGCGCTGCAGGTAGACCCGGGCGCACTGCACTAAAAGCCGCCGCAGATACTTGTCTCCCTCGTTTGCTGATACCCAGCAAATTGGCTCGACCGCCGGTGCTGTGCTGGCGGGGTACCAGCCCCACCGATGCCGCGAAATCACGGCTGCCGCCATACTGCTTGCCATCGCCCATTTCGGCCGATAACAGGCTGGCTGTGATCGGGCCGACACAGGGAATCGTCAGCAAGCGGCTCCCCAGGTCATCTTCCTCAAGCTGGGTGGTCATTTCCTTGTCCGGTGCCTTGATCTGTCCGTCCAGACAGCGTGAATGCTGATGCAGGCGCGTTAGGAGTACGACCAGCCGAGGCGGCAGCTCATGCTCATCCAACGTGCTCGGCAGTCGTCTGACCAGCGATAGTCCCTTGGGCAGGCTGATGCCGAACTCCAGCAGGAAACCGTGGGCCTGGTTGGCCGTCTTGGTACGATCACGCACCAGCGAATCACGCATCCGGTGCAATACCGAGAGCGTTTGCCGGGCCTCGATCTTGGGCGAGACGAAGCGCATGCTGGGCCGCGATGCGGCTTCGCAGATCGCTTCGGCATCAATGAAGTCGTTCTTGTTGGGGAGCCCGCAGAATCCGGAAAATAACGTACGCTAAGGATGAGGGTGTCCCGGATTATGTGTAAACGGGATTTCTATTAATCCTGCATCAATCGATCTTCGAACTGGATACTGAAGCGATTCAGAGCCGCTTTCCAGTCCCGTATCGGCATCGTCCACTTCTTGCTGATGTTGTTCAGCGCCAGATAAAACAGCTTGCTCACGGCCTCGTCAGTTGGGAACGAGGCCCGGGTCTTGATCACCTTGCGCAAACTCATGTTGATCGATTCGATGGCGTTGGTGGTGTAGATCACCTTGCGGATCTCGGCCGGATGGTCGAAGAACGGGATAACCCGTGCCCAGTTACGCCGCCAGGACAGGCCGATTGACTGGTACTGACCACCCCACTTTTCTTCAAACTCCGTCAGCCGTTGCTCGGCCAGTTCGACCGTCGCCGAGGTGTAGACCAGCTTCAGATCGGCGGCCACTTCCTTGCGCGCTTTCCAGGACACGAAGTTCAGGCTGTTGCGCACCATGTGCACGATACACAACTGCACGCAGGCTTTCGGATAGACCGTTTCGATCGCCTCGGGGAAGCCCTTGAGGCCGTCCACGCAGGCGATAAAAATGTCCTGCACGCCACGGTTCTTCAGCTCGGTGACTACCTGCAACCAGAACTTGGCACCCTCGGTTTGGGCGATCCACAGCCCCAGCACTTCCTTGTGCCCGTCCATATTGACCCCGATAGCCAGGTACACCGCCTTGGTCCGCACCGCGCCGGCATCGCGCACTTTGACGTGGATGCAGTCCAGATAAAGGATCGGGTACAGCGGATCGAGTGGACGGCCCTGCCAGAGCTTCACCTCGTCGCTTACCGCGTCCGTGACGGTCGAGATGAGGGTTGGGGAGACCTCGGTGCCGTACATCTCCTCCAGGTGCCCCTGGATCTCTCGTACGCTCAGGCCGCGGGCGTACAGCGAGATGATCTTGTCGTCGAAGCCCGTCCAGCGGGTTTGCTGCTTGGCCACCAGCTGCGGCTCGAACAGCGCCTGGCGGTCACGAGGGATGGCCAGCGGCAGTTCGCCGAAATCGCCCTTGAGGGTTTTGTCGCTGTGACCGTTACGGGCATTACCGCCGGCGTTGAAGATCGATCCACTCTTGCCATGCCCAGGTGCTCGGTCATCTCGGCTTCCAGCGCACGCTCGACCAGCATCTTGGTGAGCTGGCTTGAGCAGGCCGTTTTCGCCAATCAAATCTTCCGGTTTCTTGTAATTGACCAGCAGGCTGTCGGCGAGCTTAACGAGTTCAGGGTCGGGCTTCGCTCGCTTGGTGCGTTTTACTACGGTCATGGGTACTCCTTGAGGCTGGCAGTCTCCTGCCAAATGACCGTTTACACAAAGTTAAAAACACCCTCCTCAGGATGGCCTGAGGAAGTCCTTTCTCGGGAAAAAGAGCCCAGCAGCCGAGCGGGTTACAGCGCATCAATTCCGCGAAGCTGGGGCTTTTCAGAGTTTCCCTAAAGACGGAACATGTGCATCAGACGCTGAAGTTGGCTTGCCAGAGAAGCCAATTGCGTACTGGTGGCAACATTCTGACGTGAGGCTTCGCTAGTTTTTTCGGCAATCTGGCTTACGTTGGTAACGTTACGGCTGATCTCCTCCGCGACAGAGCTTTGCTCCTCAGCTGCAGAAGCAATCATGGCATTCATGTCATTAATGGTCGCCACAGCATTACTGATTTGCTCCAGCATATGGCCTGCACTGGCAACCTGCTGCTTACCAGCTTGTGCTTTGCTGCAACTGCTTTCCATGACAGCAACAGCACGATTTGCGCCGCTCTGCAGCTTTTCAATCATGGCCTGAATTTCGTTGGCTGACTGTTGCGTGCGCGAAGCAAGCGAGCGCACCTCATCCGCGACAACAGCAAAGCCTCGTCCGTGCTCACCAGCATGTGCAGCTTCAATAGCCGCGTTAAGGGCAAGCAGGTTGGTTTGTTCGGTAATGCTTCGAATGACATCCACTACAGAGCTAATACCAGCACTGTCTGCCTCAAGCTCATGAATCACAGTGGCAGCGTGTTCAACTTCACTGGCGAGGCTGTCAATAGAAGCGATTGTTTGATGAACCACGCGCATGCCGCTTTCAGACTGCTGATCGGCCTCCTGTGCCGCCCGTGCCGCACTGGCAGCGTTCCCCGCTACGTCCTGAACAGTAGCGGACATTTCGTTCATCGCAGTAGCTATCAGGTCTGTCTCCAGTTGCTGGCGGCGGATACCGTCACTGGTTTGACTACTTGCCTGGGCCGTCTGCTCAGCTGCAGCTGCCAGTTGCTCCACGGCACCTGCCAACTCTTGAAAGGTGTGGTGAAAACGCGAAGCCATTTCATTGAATGCGCTAGATATTTCGCCCAGCTCATCACGCCCCTGATAGGTAACTCGATAGCCCAAATTGCCATCAGCGAGCTGCTGACCGCCGACTTGAAGCTCCCGAACGCCTTTGGTGATACTTGGCACAGTGGCCAGAGCCGTGACTGTGACCAGAGACAGGGCCACTACCAGCGCCAGTCCTATCATCGCCACAAGACGCTCGAATTGCTTATCCGCGTTTTGAAAGCTTAATTCAGCTGCCGACGCCTCCGACTCAATAAGAGTGCGCAAGCTGGCATAGGTAGTCATAAAAGCAGGATCAAGGCGGGTTAGCAGGATTTGGTTCCCTCCCGCATAGTCGCCTTGGCGCATCGCATTGAGCGTCGGCAGAACACCATTATCCAAGTAATCAGACAATTTGTTCTGCAGCTCAGTGCTAAGGCGCTGCTGTTCTTTGCTCATTGGTATACGCTGGTAGTCAGAAAGGCGCTCACGGATGATGCTTACGCTTTTATCCACTCTATCGAAATGCATACTCGATGGATGATCATGCGCCTTCTCGAAGGCACTTCCGGGCTCATGCTGAAGGGCAAGCAAAAGCTGAGCACGCGCGTTGTGCATGTGGTTATTGATGTCGCCAAGCTTGTCGATCGGTAGCAACATGTTGTTGTACAGCCGATCAATCACTGCATTGCTGGTGCGCATTCCATTAAGACCAGCCATTGGCAAGCCGACAGCCATAGATGCTAGAAGCACGAGCAAGCCGATGAGACGGGTTTTTATTGAGAAACGGGCTAGCCAACCACTCATCGTGTCACCTCATTATTAGATATTTCAATGTGCCTTCATTGTATCGGCTGGTTCATTTGAAATCTTGAGTCAGGCTCCCCCTCAAGGCTTCTCGCCATATGGCCGGGGGAAATATTAGTACTCAAATCAAATACAAGACCTAAAGGCCGTCAGGTTGGGCTATACCCTAACCGGATGTCAGGCAGCCCAGCGCTACGCCGTCAGATAGAGTCCATCATTAATTTTTTGACCTCTGCTTGCCAAAGTCATAGATTTCAGCCTGACAAATTCAGCAGTTACGACCAGAACCCGGAACGCCAACTGGAACAGACCCAGGTGAGCAAGCTGTTCACCGACAAGGCCTCGGGCAAGGATACTCAGCGCCCGCAACTGGAGGCGTTGCTGAGCTTCGTCCGTGAGGGCGACACCGTGGTGGTGCATAGCATGGATCGTCTGGCGCGCAACCTCGATGACCTGCGCCGCCTGGTGCAGAAGCTGACCCAGCGCGGCGTGCGCATCGAGTTCCTGAAGGAGGGCTTGGTGTTCACGGGCGAGGACTCCCCGATGGCCAACCTGATGCTATCTGTGATGGGGGCCTTCGCTGAGTTCGAGCGCGCCTTGATCCGTGAGCGGCAGCGCGAGGGCATCGCCTTGGCCAAGCAGCGCGGCGCGTACCGAGGCCGCAAGAAAGCCCTGTCCGATGAGCAGGCTGCTACCCTGCGGCAGCGAGCGACGGCCGGCGAGCCCAAGGCGCAGCTCGCCCGTGAATTCAACATCAGCCGGGAAACCCTCTACCAGTACCTCCGCACGGACGACTGATACATGCCGCGTCGCTTGATCCTCTCGGCCACGGAGCGGGACACCCTGCTCGCGCTGCCGGAAAGCCAGGATGACCTGATCCGCTACTACACCTTCTACGATTCCGACCTGTCGCTGATCCGCCAGCGGCGCGGCGACGCCAACCGTCTGGGCTTTGCGGTGCAACTCTGCCTGCTGCGCTTCCCCGGCTATGCGTTGGGCACCGACAGCGAGCGGCCCGAGCCGGTGATCCTGTGGGTGGCCAAGCAAGTCCAGACCGATCCGGCGAGTTGGGAGAAGTACGGCGAGCGCGACGTGACCCGTCGCGAGCACGCCCAGGAACTGCGCACCTACCTGCAACTGGCCCCGTTCGGCCTGTCCGACTTCCGCGCCCTGGTGCGCGAGCTGACCGAACTGGCCCAGCAGACCGACAAGGGCTTGCTGCTGGCCGGTCAGGCGCTGGAGAGCCTGCGGCAGAGGCGACGCATCCTGCCGGCGTTGAGCGTGATCGACCGGGCTTGCTCGGAGGCCATTGCGCGGGCCAATCGGCGGGTCTACCGCGCCCTGGTCGATCCACTTACGGACTCGCATCGGGCCAAGCTGGACGAGCTGTTGACGCTCAAGGCCGGCAGCAGCATCACCTGGTTGACCTGGCTGCGACAGGCACCGCTGAAACCCAACTCCCGGCACATGCTTGAACACATCGAGCGGCTGAAGACATTTCAGCTGGTGGACTTGCCCGAAGGCCTGGGCCGGCACATCCATCAGAACCGCCTGCTCAAGCTGGCCCGCGAGGGTGGGCAGATGACACCCAAGGACCTCGGCAAGTTCGAGCCTCAGCGACGCTACGCGACCCTGGCCGCGGTGGTGCTGGAGAGCACCGCGACTGTGATTGATGAGTTGGTCGATCTGCACGACCGTATCCTGGTCAAGCTGTTCAGCAGCGCGAAGCACAAGCATCAGCAGCAGTTCCAGAAACAGGGCAAGGCGATCAACGACAAGGTGCGCCTGTATTCGAAGATCGGCCAGGCGCTGCTGGAGGCCAAGGAAAGCGGCAGCGACCCCTATGCAGCCATCGAAGCGGTGATACCTTGGGACGAGTTCACCGAGAGCGTCAGCGAGGCCGAGCTGCTTGCCCGGCCGGAAGGCTTTGACCATCTGCACCTGGTCGGCGAGAACTTCGCCACTCTGCGCCGTTACACGCCGGCCTTGCTGGAGGTGCTGGAACTGCGCGCTGCGCCGGCTGCGCAAGGCGTGCTGGCAGCCGTGCAGACCCTGCGCGAGATGAACGCCGACAGCCTGCGCAAGGTGGCGGCCGATGCACCAACGGCCTTCATCAAGCCCCGCTGGAAGCCGCTGGTGATCACCCTGGAAGGCAACGACCGGCGCTTCTATGAAATCTGCGCGCTTTCCGAGCTGAAGAACGCCCTGCGCTCCGGCGACATCTGGGTCAAGGGCTCGCGGCAGTTCCGTGACTTCGACGACTTCCTGCTGCCGGCAGAGAAGTTCGCCACGCTCAAGCGGGAACAGGCCCTGCCCCTGACGATCAATCCCAACAGCGACCAGTATCTGGAAGAGCGATTGCAGCTGCTGGACGAGCAGTTGGCCACCGTCATCCGCCTGGCCAAGGACAACGAGATGCCCGAGGCCATCCTCACCGAGTCCGGGCTGAAGATCACCCCGCTGGATTCAGCGGTGCCAGATCGTGCGCAGGCGCTGATCGACCAGACCAGCCAGTTACTGCCGCGCATCAAGATCACCGAACTGCTGATGGACGTTGACGACTGGACGGGCTTCAGCCGCCACTTTACCCACTTGAAGGACGGGGCCGAGGCCAAAGACCGGACGTTGCTGCTGTCCGCGATCCTCGGTGATGCAATCAACCTCGGGCTGACCAAGATGGCCGAGTCGAGCCCCGGCCTGACCTACGCCAAGCTGTCCTGGCTGCAAGCCTGGCACATCCGAGACGAAACCTACTGGGCGGCCCTGGCCGAGCTGGTCAACCACCAGTTCCGTCATACCTTCGCCGCTCACTGGGGCGACGGCACGACCTCTTCGTCCGATGGCCAGCGCTTCCGGGCGGGCGGCCGGGGCGAAAGCACCCGGCACGTCAACCCGAAGTACGGCAGCGAGCCGGGCCGGCTGTTCTACACCCACATCTCCGACCAGTACGCGCCATTCAGCACCCGCGTGGTGAATGTCGGCGTGCGCGATTCCACCTACGTGCTCGATGGCCTGCTGTACCACGAGTCCGACTTGCGGATCGAGGAGCACTACACCGACACGGCCGGCTTCACCCATCACGTCTTCGCCCTAATGCACCTGCTGGGCTTCCGCTTCGCACCACGCATCCGCGACCTCGGCGAAACCAAACTGTATGTGCCGCAGGGCGTGCATGCCTACCCGGCGCGGCGCCCGCTGATAGGAGGCACCCTGAACATCAAGCACGTCCGTGCCCATTGGGATGACATCCTGCGCCTGGCCAGCTCGATCAAGCAGGGCACCGTCACCGCCTCGCTGATGCTGCGCAAGCTCGGCAGCTATCCGCGCCAGAATGGCCTGGCCGTCGCCCTGCGCGAACTGGGCCGGATCGAACGCACGCTGTTCACCCTGGACTGGTTGCAAAGTGTTGAGCTGCGCCGCCGCGTGCATGCCGGCCTGAACAAAGGTGAGGCTCGCAACTTGCTGGCTAGGGCGGTGTTCTTCAACCGCCTTGGGGAAATCAGGGATCGGAGCTTCGAGCAGCAGCGCTACCGGGCCAGCGGCCTCAACCTGGTGACGGCCGCCATCGTGCTGTGGAACACGGTGTACCTGGAGCGCGCCACCCAGGGACTGGTCGAAGCCGGCAAGCCGGTGGACGGCGAGCTGCTGCAATACCTGTCGCCGCTGGGCTGGGAGCACATCAACCTGACCTGCGATTACGGCTGGCGGCAGAGCCGCAGGCTGGAAGACGGGAAGTTCAGGCCGCTACGGTTGCCTGGAAAACCTTAGCGTACGATTTTTTCCGAATTCTGCGGGCTCCCCTTGTTGCCCTTGACGAAAGGACGCACGAACTGCGGCGAGATCAATTTCACTTGATGCCCGAGCGCCGTCAGTTGGCGCGCCATAAAGTGCGCTCCGGCGCAGGCTTCCATCACCACCGTGCAAGCCGGCAGGATGCCAAGCAATCGCATCATTTGCTGGCGTGTCGCTTTCGTGCGAAAGATCTTCCGGCCAGAACCGTCTTTTCCGTGTAGATGAAAGCTTTGCTTGCCCGGATCAATCCCTACCAGTGCAACTGCGCTCGTGATGATGGCCTCCGAAATAAAACACCCTGCGAAAGTGTGCCCTCGGAGGGTGGGGATGACCATCTCATTAACCCGAATCTCGAACGCGCGGAACCCACCAGGCAGCAAAAGCCACCGATCTTCTCGGCATGCAGCCAACTACCCTGGCTGCTGCCCAGCTCCACGCTGATCCTCCGCGCCGTTTCGCAAACTACCGGTATCAGCCTGCATGCGCTTTTCATCCATGTATTCGAGCGTGCTGGACAGGCTGCTCGCGGCGACGGTCTTGCGGCTGCCGCCGCGTATCGACAGTAAGCGCCCCCCCCCCCTTTTGCTCGAACACCCCGCCCTGCATCCTGTGCTTTTCCAGTAGGGGATTTATATGGAAACGATGCACGCGCGCCGCGAGTCCTGGGCTCGGCATGTTCAGGCCTGGCAGGACAGCGGGCTGACGCAGTTGCTTATTGCCAGTAGCATGCGCTCAAACCCGAGGCACTGGCCTACTGGATCAGGCGCAGCAAGCGGGCGGCCACGCCGCTTACCCTGGTGCCCGTGGCAGCGGCAGGGGTGTGGCTGCTGCAGGCATGCCAGTGGCTGGCGGTTGGCGTTGCCGGCGGACGTCGATGCAAGCTGGTTGGCCGGATTGCTGCGGGGGATGGCCTGACGCGAATGCCGGCCCAGGTTTGGCTGGTGGCCGACCGATCAACATGCGCTTGGGGATCGACGGGCTTTGGTGCACCTTCAGCAGGCCCTCGGGCGACCACCCTGCGATGGCACGACCTATGCCTTTCGCAATCGGCACGGCTCGCGGCTCAAGCTGTTGCAGTAGGACGGCACCGGTGTGTGGTTGGGTCAGCGCCGTCTGCATCAAGGCCGTTTTCGCTAGTTCCATGCCGCCGAATGCAGCGCCGCGCTGGTCAAGATCGGCGAAGACATCAGCGAGCAGCTCGACCTGATCCTGGCCAGGTCCTTCGTCCACCGGCACAGTCGCCCGCAATAAGCCTGCCGCCCGTGCGAAAGCATCAGCGCCGCGCCGGTTCCGCCGGCAGTGGCGTGGCCTTGCAGCCCCTGGTGGATCGGCTGCGCGCCTTATTGCTCCAACGCCAGGTGCTGCATGCCGATGAAACACCCTCTGCAGCAACTCGATCCCGGCGAGGGGAAAACCAAACGCCCCTATCTCTGGGCCTACTCTGGGCCTACCGCAGCAACGACCTGGAGCCCAGTGACAGCCGAGGCCTTGCGGCGCATCGCCGATCTCTATGCCCTCGATTGGCGCGCCCGCGCACTCGACGCGGCCGTCCGGCAGCTACTGCGTGAACAGAAATCCCTGCCCAAACTGCAGGCCCTACACGACCGGCTGCAGCTACCGCGCCGCCGCCATCCAGAGCCTTGCTGGCCACCACCAGACTGAACGGGCTCGAGTCCGGCGCCTGGCTCAAGGACACCCCGGGAAAAACTGCCAATCTGCCCACCAGCCGGATCGAGGAGCTGTTGCTCCTCGGCGTCTCAACCTGAGTAACGATGGGACGGCTGGACGCTCACCTTTTTTCATAAGACAAGCCAAAAACGGGCACCTACCCACAGCATGGGTTCGTGGAGGCGGGCTTAACCGTGACCGGTTGCTGAATGGGGGCGATGCCGCTCAGCATGCGCTTAATGCAGCTCACGACCTGCTCAACCTAGATTGCTAATTCCCGGCTTGGATAGGGGGCAGGTTTTACAGAGGGTTCGCGCTTGGTAAGAAGTCCTCATGCAGGAGCCGCAGGTATGGGTTGTCTGGCGGCGTCTCCTGGAACAGCGCATCCGGGCTGACGAGCAGGTAGCCGTGCAGCCGGCGCGACTTGCGCGGCCCCGTGACTTCGCAGGTCCAGATGTTCAGCCCGCTCGGCTGCTTGCGGTGCTGTCCCAGCTTCTCGAAGCGCTTCTGTACCCACTGCCACCCCTCCAGCTTCTCCTGCTTGGCCAGCGCGACGACTTGAAGGTACTCCTGCGCGTAGCGCTGGAACACGCCGGGGCTGACGAGGTAGCTCGTACCGGCGACGGTATGCACCAGGGCCCTGGCGTCGTTGATGATGAGCTTGCGCGTCTGGATGCTCTGACGCAGCCAAGCCATGAAGTGCGCCCCGGAGGGCTCCGTGCGATCCTTGGAAGGCGCGAGGCTCATCTGCGGCGGGGGCACGGTCGAAGGGGCCGGCTCGGGCTCGGCAACAGTGGAGCTCGGGATCTCCGGTTCCGTGGGTGGAGCGGCGTCGCCCAGCAGGTCGAGCAGCGCGGCCACGCCGGTGTCCATGGCTGCGGATGGGATCGGCGCCGCGCTCGCGGGTGCAGCTTCGGTGCCTTCCACGCGCGGCCCATCGGCCACCCCCGGCGCCTGCGGCTCCGCCTGTTCCTCTTCGACCTGCACACGGCCTGCGAACGGCGCCGGCCGGTCGGCGGCATCCCAGATCATCGCCGGCGAGAGTTTCAGGAAGGTGAAGGCGTGCGACCAGCCGGCGTCGCTGGTGACGGTAGCCTTCCAGATCGCCTTGCCATCCGGCGTCGGTTGCACGACGCCGTGATCCTGCAGCACGTTGAACACCGCCGTATTGCTCGCCGGGATGCCGTCGATGCCCTGCGACAGCAGATATGCGCGCAGCTTGTCGGAGACGGTCTTGCTCACCAGCCACAAGGCGTCTTGGGTCAGCCAACCGTCCGCCGGGCCGGCCTGGTTCAACTTGAACTCCTCCTTGAGCAGGTAGCGCAAGCCGTCGAGCAATTTGCGTTGCAGCGCATGCTTGGGCGCCGCCAGCGCCTTGCTGGGATCGCCGCCGAGTTCTTGGGCGACCGATGCCTGGTCGGCCTGCACGACCAGCTCGCCGAGCGTGCCGGCGTGCTCGTACTGGCCGGCCAGTACGTACAGCAGCGCGGCCCAGAGGTCGGAATAGCCGCTGAGCCAGTCGAAGATGTCTCGATCGAGAAGGCGCGCGTAGAGCAGCCCGGTGGCGGCGCTGTGCAGGCGGTACTCACGCTCCTTTCGGTAACGGAAGCGATAGGGCTTTCGCAGTGGGCCGTGCCAGGGATGCCAGGCACTGCCGTCGGCATGCTCGACGTGCAGATCGACCGCGATCTTGCCGATGTCGTGCAGCAGGGCCGCGTAGGCCGTGCCTGCGGTCCAGGCTTCGGCCTGGGCCGCCTGTGCCTCCGGCGTGACGCCCGCAGGCAGCAGGTATGACTGCCGCAATTTCAGCGCATAGGCGACGATCTCCAGGCCGTGGTCCAGCATGCCGCCCGGATAGGCGTGGTGGTGGCTCTCGGAGGCCGGAAACTGCTGGACCAGCTCGGCGTAGCGCTCCAGTGGGGCGAGGTAGAGCGTGGCGAACTGTCGGCGCGAGAGCGATGTGCGCTGCCAGATGTGTTCCAGCAGTTTCTGCCGACGCGGCGTCGCCAGCAGCGATGCGGCCGACTCGGGCCGCATCGACCCTTTCGGAGTTTCGATGGCGGATGTGGGCGGTGTGCCGGCGGTGGGTGGCACCCGTTTGCGCTGGAACAGCGAGAGCATGACGCCCCCCCCCGGATGACGGGCTGATCTGGGGCGCCTTTGGCCTTTTCGGGTAGGGCCTTTCCCCTTGGCCCCGTTCCCTTGCCCCTTCCCAGCCCTTTGGCCTTTGTCGGAAGCCTTTGGGTATAGGGCCGCTGCTTCGCGGATGCCACGATGAATGCGGCATGGGGCAGGCCCGACAAGCGGGGAATACTTCTGTCGCCGCGTCAGATCTGGCCCAGGCCGGCATCGAGCGCAGCGGCTTGCGCGGCGAAGTCCTTGGGGCGCTTCTTGCGAAAGGTCTCCAGGTTGTTGAGCTTCCAGCGCAGTGCCGGCAGTTGCGCGGCGTGCTGGCATTGCACCAGCGACCAGTCCGGTTCTGCGCGTACCAGGCCGCTCAGGAACCGCCTGTGCGCCTTCGTCAGCCGTTGCTGCAACTCGCGTCGCAACTGCGCGCGAGCCTCCAGCAGCGTGTCCAAGGGGCAGTCCACTTCGGCCATACCGACAAAGGCCCGTTCGTACTCGCCGGCGATGTCCTTGTCGTTGCCGAACAACACTTCGTGGGGCGGCCGGTTGTGGCCCGCCAGATAGATCACGAAGCACTCGACCATGCCATCGCTGATGTCGCCCGACTCAAAGAGCTGCCACACGTCGAACAGGTCGCGCGGATGCTGCCGGTCCAGCGCGGCCACCAGCTTGCCGGCGTACAGCTCGTCCGGTGCCAGGATCGGCACGTCCAACTCGATGCCGAACAGATCGCTGGTCTTGGCGCTCAGCGGCCGCCGCTCGACGGGCAGCACGCTGCCTCGGAACACGACGTTGACCTCGATCTTCACCTGGCTGGCATCGTTCTCGACGATCAGCTTGGTGTCCCCCAGGTCCTTGGCGCGAACCAGGCGTGTTTGCACGCCCAGCGGTGCAAGGCGCGCGGCGATGGCGGCCAGCTCCTGGTTGATGGCTTGCAGCGCTTCGTCGCGCGGCGTCTGCCACGGAAGGTACACCACGTCGATGTCCACCGAAAGGCGCGGCATGTCCCGCACGAAGAGGTTGATGGCCGTGCCGCCTTTCATGGCGAAGATGTCGTTGGCGAACACGTCGGGCGCGACGGCCAGCAGCAGGCGAACGGTGTCCGCGTAGGTCTTATCCATGAGGTCTCAGGCTCAGCAAGGTGCCGTCATCGAGCCGGCTCATCCAGCGCGTGTTGCTGCCGGTGCGAACCGGGTACTGCTCCAGCAGGGCATCGACATCCACGAGGCTGGTCTCGCGCGCCCAGGTCAGGAACAGGCGCACGGCCTTCACGCTGGCGCAGCAGGACAGCAGTTGCCCGAGCAAGTCCTTGCGGGGGGAACGCAGTCCATCGAAGAGGTTGCGGGCCTCTTCGAGGCTCTGCTTGACGCCGGCTTCGTACAGCAGCTCCAGCACGGCACGTTCGGGGGCTGCCACCCGCAGATCCTCGGGCAGGCCAGGCGGCGTGGTCAGGGTCTTGCCGGCCAGCGCCGTGTCCGGCCAGTCGAACAGGCGGGCGTGGACGTAGCGGGCCGGAAAGCGCGAAGTGAACCAGACCGGCAACGCAAAGCGACCGTCGCCCCACAGCACCAGCGCCTCCCGGCTGCCCAGGTTGTGCCGCACACCCTGCAGGGCCAGGGCGCTCTTGCCGCCGACGTGCAGGCCGGGCACGCGCTGTTGCAGGAACTTCAGCGCACCGTAGACCCCGAATTCATCGTTCGGGAAGGCATAGACGCCATGGGCCAAGCGCACGAGCCACCCGCCGTCGGCATAGTGGGCGGCGAGCTGGGACGACACCCCGAACTGGCTCAGGGTGGCAAGGTCGAACGGCGCCCCGCGGGGGAGTCCCGCCTGCAGTCGCTTGATTACCTGGTGCCGAGAATTTCCATCCATGCTATAAAAATAGCACGGAATCCAATCAGCTCCTAGATCTATCGCAAGAACGTGCATGGAAAGTAGCACGAGGTTTGATTTATATTGCAGAATCTAATCGACCTGCGACTCAGGCCGACCCGGCTCTGCCAGCCGCAACCCGCCCTCCTGGTCGCGGTCTATGCTGGAGGGCAAGCCCCAACCGGCCGCTCCATGAGGTGAGGCACCACTGAAGCCGAGGCACATGAACATGACCACCAACACGCACAACGGGCGCTGGAGCCACCGGCTGGGCCGGGGGGCTGGCCGTGCCTGGCGTGGATATCTGCGCCGCGAGCAGCGTGTCGCCGGCCGGCTGGTGACGCGCGGGGTGCCCGCAGGCGCGACGACGGTGGTGCTCTGGATCGTCAAGCTGGCCGTGCTTGGCATGCTGCTCTACACCGTATCCTGGCTCGTCCTGCTGCTGGCCTTTGCGGTGGTCGCCACATGGTTCGCGCGAAATGCCGATGCGGATGACGAGAAGCAGCCGGAACTTAGAGACGGACACTCGGGCGTCGGCCTGTACGACAAAGATGACTGGCGGATCGACATGGGCGATCCCGACGAGCCGTAGCCGCCGCATCAGCGAGAGAGTGCTCCTTACTTCGCTGCACCTTTCGATACGGCCGTCATCGCAAGACGAGAGCCGCTACCTCCAGCCGACTTTGCATCGGACGTGCCAGTGATGAGACCGCCCAGGAAATTTCCAGCGCGAACTCCCGCCCATCCGAGTGCCATCACCCAGAACGTCGGTAACACGATGAACATCATCGCCATCACGAAATTCAACAGCATATCGCCGAAAGTGTTATTCAACCCCATCAGCGGGTTGAAGTTGCTGTGCGGCGAATGCCAGCCGTAGAGCGCGTCCAGGATCGTGCTGTCGATCCAGCGCGCGAGCTGGAACCAGAAGTCCACGAAGAACAGCGCGAACTGGACGCAGCTCACCGTCACCACCGTCTTCAGGTCGTAGGTGCCGATCAGCAGCACCAGCGGGATGCAGATGACGAGCGCCATCTTGAGCATGGTCAGCACCATCGGCAGCGCCTGGCGCACCACGTCCATCGCGGGGAAGAAGCCCAGCGAGCCCACGGTCAGCCCCAGGTCGCTCGCGCCGCGCGTGACGATGTTCGGCAGCGTCCTGTCGATCTGACCGCCGTAATCGGTGTAGACGGCGCCCTGGTTCATCTTCTGCTGCCGCGGTGAGACCACGGCGCGAATCACCGAGTCATTGACCTCGCTCTGCGACAGGAAGCCCACCCAGCGCCCGATGCGAGTCAGCAGGTCCGGGTCGACCTGTGCCAGCAGCCGGCTGCGCAGTCCCTGGCCGCCATCGGCCCACCACTGCCGGCAGGATGGATAGCCGCCGCCGCTGTCCACCTGTGCCAGACCCGCATCGCGGGTCGCGTCGTAGGGCCAGGCCGTGCGTGGGGTCTTGGCGCGATAGGTGTCATAGAAGCCGGGCGTGTCGAGGAAATAACTCGACCCGATCCAGGTGACGTCGTTCATCTGCTCGTCGGAGAGCGTCGGCCGGTTCATGAACAGCTTGGCGCGCGACGGCCCGTAGCAGTCGTGCGTGAAGTCGGCGACCTCCTGTGCCAGCACCGGATCGTCGATGCGCGTGGCATCCACATCCATGCGGATCTGACGCAGGTCCGTGCCGCAGGGAATCGCCGCCACCGCGGCCCCGGTGACCGCCTTCGAGATGGCATGCATGAAGAACCACCACACCGGCACCAGCGCGCTCTGGTCGTTGAGCGCCGTGTAGACGTTGGCCCAGCCCGTGTCGTTGGGCAGCGGGACGTTGACCTGGCATTGCGCGGAGCGCGTGGTGTCGAACTTGATCGTGGCAAGATCCACTGGGATGAACGGGATGCCGGCGAACAGGATGACCACGATCGCCACCCACACCCGGCTCTCGATGCGAATCGACGACAGCACGCCCTTGTTGCCTTCGTCCGCACCTTCGCTGCGGGCCTTGAGCCATTCCTGGATCACGATGGCCACGAACGGCAGCCCGAACACGCCGCTGGCCACGAGAATGCTCCAGATGCCGTTGTTGACCACCCAGGCCACCAGGGTCAGGTAATACTCCAGGTAGTCCGTGGTGTAGAGCGTCATGCCCGCCTCCCGGTCTCAGCCGTGCCGCAACGGTTGGCTGGCTTCCAGAGCTACCACGGCGATCACGGCCGCGATCTCCGTGCGCAGCAGGCGCTGATGCGTCTCGCGGGACGGCTCCCGCCGCAGCAGGCGCCGACGCAGCCACCACCAGCCATAGGCCGTCGCCCCATAGAGGCACAGCCGCCACACGAAGAAGTGGCCGGCGTGCGCCTGCAGCCAGTGCTGCCAGCCCTCGATGCCGCCGACCACGTGGATGCCAGCGATGTTCACTGCCGCCGCGGCGGCGACCACCAGCAAGGTCCACAGCAGCGCGATCCCGATACGACGTTTGAACAGCCACGGTAGCCGCAACCAGGTCGGCCGGCTCATGGCGTGCCGCTCCGCGGTTTCTGGACTTCCCGCAGCCGATCGCGCGTGGTGTCGCCCTCGAAGACACCGCGTGAGCCGACGGCGCGGATGCTGTGGCGCTGGATGATCGCCATCGCCGAGTTGCCGGCCAGCGTGCGGCGCAGCTCCAGCTCAGTCTTGAGGTTGTTGATCTCCTGCTCCAGCGCGCTGTTCTCCTGGTCGACCGCCCGCACGGCCAGCTCGTTGGCGGCGACGTTCGGCTCCTTCTTGCCGGTCAGCAACGTGCGTTGCAGCAGCAGGGCCTTCTCCAGCACGCTGGACAGCGCCGCCTCCGACGCCAGGCGCTTGCCCAGCAGGTCATGGTCGGGTTCGTCACGCAGGGCCTCGATCACGCCGCGGGTGATCGGCAGCGAGCTGCTGCCGGCTGCGTCGAGATTGGCCAGTGTCGTCGGCCGGGCGCCCGTCACCAGCTCCTGCAGCACTTGCAGCTTGGTCTCGTACTCTTCCTGGATCATTGGTGTCAGCCCGACGCCAGGCGTGGTCTGGGTCTTCGTGCAGCTCTCGCAGGTGCGCTGCTCACGCTCGCCCAGCACGCGGTTCGCAAAGGCCGCGGCCGCTTGGGGCGACGACCAGGTCTGGCAGGTCAGGCGGTTGCCGCAGGCGTTGCGCGCGATCAATGAGGTATCGGTGGCGCTGCGCCCGTTGAGCAGGTTGTAGCCCGCTCGCGTCACGTCGCCGACCACCTTGATCGAACTCTGGCTGGAGCCGCCCGCGTTGCTGCCACCGACCCAGGGCACGCCGTTGTTCCCTTTGTTGGACTCGGCCTGCTCGATGGCGGAGACGGCATCGGTGCTGCTGACCGCATCCCGCAGCGCCATCCCCTCGGCGAGCTGGTCCCAGCCGGCCTGGCCGCCGGCCATGTCCGCCATGCGATTGGCGATGGCCCGGCAGGTCATCTTCGAGCGGTCGAAATCCAGGCGCGCCTGCAGGATGCCGTTGGTGAGCAGGTTGTAGAGCCCGGGATCGGCGCGCTGGATGATCAGCGCCGGCAGCGAGGCCACGGCGCTGGTGGCGTTCTGGATAACGTTGCTCATGATCGTCTGGAAGCCGTTGCTGATGCCGTTGAGCTGGTTCTGCAGGGTCGTGGTGATGCTCATGTCGCCGCAGATCAGGTTGCTGTTCCAGCCGACCCCCACGCCGATGCTCTGCATGTTGCCGGCACCCCCCATCGACACGGCCCGGCCGCCGCCGATGCTGTAGAGCACGTCGTCGCCGATCACGCTGCCGCCGACGTTCACGCCATTGGGATCGATGCGCGTCTGCGCCCAGGCGACGCCGACGGCCAGCGTGATGACCGCCACGAGCAGCGTGGCCCGCAGATGCGGCTTCGCGCGGCGCAGGAAGTCAGGGAGGGAGGCGTTCATCGTGGGTTCCTCACATGAAATCGACGCTGCCGAGGAAGACCTGGCCACGGCGCTGGCAGCAGGAGTACGGCCGCCACAAGGCCCAGGCGTAGTCGCCTTGCTGGGCCTGCACGCGGGTGCGGCTGTGCGGGAAGACCACGCAACTGTTCGAGCGCGTGGGCGTCAGCTCCTGCCACTTGCCCGTCGAGGCGTCGGTCTCCATCAGCGCGCCGGCCGGCCAGTAGCCGTCGCGGGCGTTGGCCAGCAGCGGCTGGTACACATGAATCTGGTTGCGGCGGGTGACGATGTCGCCCGCGCGCTGCGCGACCACGGCGCCGCTCTTGTAGTCGTCGGTCTGGTGCAGGAAGCCACCGCGCGGATACACGTTGCCCCAGAGGTTCAGGCCGGTGCGCGTACCGATTTCGCGCCGGCCGGGGATGAGCGCTTCGGGGTAGAACGCTTCCGGGATGTTGTAGCGCCAGGCGATCGTGTCGAGCGTACTCAGCAGATACGGCATGAAGGCCGTGCCAGCGCCTTCGCAGGTGTAGCCGGAGGCGCTGGCGAACTGGCTGAACACCATCCCGGCCGGATGGCCGATGACATCGGCGTTCTTGAACTTGGCGAGGTTGTTCTCGTTGTCGTGATTGGTCGTGCCGTCACCGCCAGCCTTGGCGGTCGGGTTGCGCATGCTCATCGCCCTGACTTCCAGCCACGGGTTTTCGCCGGTGTTCGAGTAGCTCGACACCACCGCATCGGGGACATAGTGGCGCACCTTGACGGAGGTGCGCACCGAGCAGCCGAAGGGCGTGCAGTACAGCCAGTAGCAGATTCCGACCACCCGGTATTCGAGGCAGTCGGGGGACAGGGCCGAGGAGACGATTGTGGCGGTGTCCAGGGCGAACGTCGACGTGGCCGCGCTCAGCAGCAACGAGGCGGCGGTGGTGCGCAGGCGTCGGGATGCCAGCAGGAGGCTCATGGCTGCGTGCTCCGGTAGGCGTTGATGCGCGCGACGGCGCGGGGCACGTCGGGCTCGCCGTAGACCACGTAGCGTCGATCGACCACCACGGCGGGAATCTTGGCGATGACCAGCCCCCAGGCATCTGCGACACCTTGGTAGGCATGGCCGATGCGGCGTTGTAGCGCATCGCCGCCATCGCGCAGTCGCTGGCGCACCACGGCTGCGGCCTGTTGCGGGTCGGCCTGCAGGTGCGCGGCGAGTTCGACCTCGATGCGCGTGGCCTGGTCCAGCTCGATGATCCGCACGCCGGCCGGGGCCTGCACCGGATGACGGCTGTCGGTGACGACGAGCACATCGGCGGCCGCTGCGATGGGACCGAGCAGCGCGGCGCACAGTCCAGCGGCCAGCCGGGCGGCCAGGGGGCGCCGCGAGGCGGCAGGAAGGTTGAGGGAATGAGCCGGCATGTCGCGCCTCCGCGGAGTCGATGCAGACTCGTAGTCGAGCGCAACGCAGATCAGGGGACGACAAAGAAACCGAAACCGGTCAGTCCCGATTCTCTGCGGGCCGGCGAAAAGAAACGGGAGCCAAGGGCTCCCGCGGTGATGAAAGGAATGCGCGTGGGGTGGTGGTGCTACAACAAGCCGGCTTCGGCGAACGAGTACGGGCTGCCCTTGCCGACGATGAAGTGGTCCAGCACTCGGACATCGACGGTGGCCAGGGCGCTCTTCAGCCGCTCGGTGATCGCACGATCAGCGGCCGAGGGCTCGGTGGTCCCCGAGGGGTGCTGATGCGCCAGGATCAGCGCCGAAGCGTTGAGCGCCAGCGCACGCTGGACAACCCCCCTCGGATACACCGAAGTCTGGTCGACCGTGCCCTTGAACAGCGGCTCAAAGGCGAGCACCTGGTGCTGGTTGTCGAGAAACACGATGGCGAAGATTTCGTTCGGCTCCGCGACCACTTTCAGGCGCAGGTAGTCGCGCACGGCGGCGGGACTGCCCAGCGCCGGACCGGCCTTGAACACGCGGTTCTCCAGCAGGGTGATGGCCTGCCGGATGATCCAGTCTTCGTGCTGGGCGGCGAGCAGGGTGAGCGACTCCGGGCGGGAGTCGGCGATGACAAGAGACATGGCGAACCTCCAATGGATGAGATCGGAGGGCGCCTGCCCCTGGAGGGCAAACCCTCCTGGGGGCGATGGGGATGGAACAGGTGACGAGCGGGCATCCACCACCGCGGATGCAGTGGCTGTTCGCGTCAAGGGATGCGATGCGAACGGGTTTCGATCAACGCGCACGAGCCGCGCCGTAGCCTCGAAGATCGATGGCTACCTGGGCATGTCACCGGCGACGCCGGTGGGCATGTCTGGGGAATGGGCGGGTTCGGCTGCGGTCGTGCTGCCGGCGGCGAGCAGGTCGATGGCAGACAGCAAGGCATCGCCTTCGACGGGACCGTGCAGCAGGAGGGTCTTGCCGGACTCGCGGTCGCGCAGTTGCAGGGCCGGCGTGGCCGCGATGCCCCGCTGTGCGGCTTCCGCCGCCTGGGCATGGATTACGGCATCGGGGCGCTCGCTGTCGAGACAAGCCTGCATGGCTGGCGTGAGGTCGGGATAGCGCAGGCCCTCCGGCAGGCCCTGGCCGTCGCCGCGGGTGTTCGCGTAGAGCCAGGCCACCGCCTGCCAGAACGTGGCATGTCCGCCGATCTCGCCCGCGCACTCGGCCAGGCGTGCCCCGGCAGTCGCGGCCGGCTCGTGCATGGACAGCGGCAGGTGGTGTGCCACCGCCAGTTCACCTCGGGATGGGCGTCTATCCAGCGCTTGAGCGTGGGGAAGTAGGCCCGACAGTACGGGCACTCCAGGTCGGCGTACCCGACCACCGTGAAGCGCGCATCGGCACGGCCATACAGCCAGGGCGGGCCAGCCGGCTTCGGTGGCTCGGGCACGGTCGTGATCGGATGCATGAACTCCGGGGCCGCGTCGGGCGTGCGCAGGAGCAACCACCCGGCGGCGCCCACCGCCGCGACCAGCAGCGCGATCAGGGTATGGCGTCGAGTGAACGAAGGCACGCGCATGCTGTTCCTCCTTCAGGCCAATGCATCCAGCGCCAGCGGCTCGATGCCCCGCGCACGGTCGACCTTCTCGGCCACGCGGAAGGCGGCATCCAGCTCGCTGATGCCGTGCTGCTGCATCAACTGGAAGCGTTCGGCCTTCTCCTCGGGTTCGGTCATCGCCATCGCCAGGTAGAGGCTGGGCGGCACGGCGCGGAACAGAACTTCCATCGACTTGGACAGGATCACGCCTTCGGAGAACTTGCCGGCTTCCTTGCGGGCCGAGAGCATCAGCGCCTTCTGCGAAGCGTTGAGTTCTCGGAAGCGCGCGACCTTCTCGACTTCATCGGGCGGCATCGACAGGCAGATCCACCACTCGATCATGTTGAGCATGGGCTCGGCCGCTTTCGGCAGGTCGTCCAGGTTCTGCGTGGCGAGCCAGAACCAGGCGCCGAGCTTGCGCCACATCTTGGTGATCTTGACCACATAGGGCGCGAGCAGCGGGTTCTTCGTGATGATGTGGCCTTCGTCCGTCACGTTGATGATCGGGCGGCCCAGGAACTGGTCGCGCTCGGCGATGTTGTTGACGGTGTTGATGAGCGAGATGTAGGCAATCGAGAGTTGGGCGTTGTAGCCCTCGCGCGCGAAGGTGGCCAGGTCCACGATGGTGATGTCGACTTCCGGCCACGGCGTGCCGGACCGGTCGAACATCTCGCCGTCCACGCCCTGGCAGAACATGTCCATGGCGTCGGCCATCTCCAGCAGCCGTGCGCGCCGCATCTCCGGCAGCGTGGCATCGCCGGCGCGCTCGCGCAGCGCGTCGCGCACGTCGCGCGTGAGCACCGTGCGTCCGTCCGCCATACAATGCCGGGCCGCATCGAGAATGCACTGGCGGATCAGGCTGCGGTCGGCGCGCGTCATGCGCGCTTCTTCCTTGTCCTCGCCGCCGGTGATCATCAGCCGTGCAGTGATCTCCAGCTCGCCGAGCACGTCGCGCTGCTCGTCGCCTTCCACGGCCATGCCGGCATCGGTCTGGTCTTCGTCGAGCGCATCGGCGTCCAGCGTCTGCACCTGGCTCGGCGTATCGACCAGCCGCCAGGCGTCGGCGAACGGCGCCAGACTGACGCCCCCGCCGGGCGCGAGCTTCACCCGGTGCACGGTGAGGCCCAGCCGTGCCGCGAAGTCGCCGAACAGGCCGAAGCTGTTGCCCGCCTCGACGATGAACAGGCGCGGCCGGTAGATCGCCGTCAGCTGGTTCAGGATGTTGTTGAGCGTCGCGCTCTTGCCCGAACCCGTCGGGCCGAACAGGAACAGATGCGCGTTCATCTGCCGGTCGAGGCGGTTCAAGGGATCGAAGGTGATCGGGCCGCCGCCGCGGTTGAAGAACGTGATGCCCGGATGCCCCGTGCCCTGGCTGCGGCCCCAGACCGGCGCCAGGTTCGCCGCATGTTGCGCGAACATGAGCTGGGTGTACCACTGGCGCTTGTCGGCAGCCGGATCGAACACGCACGGCAGCCAGCGCAGATAGCTGTTCAGCGGCGCCACCTCGTCTTCCTCGCGCACCGGCTGCAGGCCCGCGTTGAGCATCACGTTGACGAGTTGCAGGCCGCGCGCGTCGAGCTGGGCCAGGTCGCGGCCGCGCAGGTAGAACGCCAGTGCGCCGCGGTAGAGCTTGTGCGCGCTACCGATCAGGCCGCGCGCCTGCTGCACGTCCTGCCGGGTCTGCTCCGAGGCCAGGGTCTCGCCAACGGCCTTCCTGGCGAGGTGGTTCAGGTGCGCCTCCAGCACGTCCTGGGGCGTGGCGACCAGCGTCAGGCACATCACCGTGTCCTCGGGCATCTGGTCGAGCAGCGCGTTCATGGCGTCGCCGCCTTTGCGCGTCTCGCCCGTCAGATGGCCCGTCACGGGTGGCGTGCGCAGGCGATCCATCACGATCACCCGATGCGGCATGCTGTCGAAGAACCAAAGGCCGTTGGGCACGTCCGAGCGTGGCTTGCCGAAGAACAGGCGCTGCGCGAAGTCGGTGCCGCTGGCGAGTTCGATCTCGCCCTCTTCCCGCTCTTCCGGGTAGCGGGTCAGCGCATAGAAGCGCTCGCGGTCTTCGGCGCTCGGGCCGAGCAGGGTCGGATGCGGGTTGAACCAGCGCAGCAGCCAGGCGTGGATGTCCGTCGCGCCGAGACGCCGGGCTTTCACGCCGGCATTCGCCAGCACGCCGACCAGGCGGTCGCAGGTCGTGGTCAGCGCCTGCTCGGGCGACTGGCCGCGCTGTGGGGTCGGGGCCGCGGACGTGCGGCGATAGACCACCATGCGCACGCGCCGGACCTGGCCGCGCCACGGCAGGCGCGTCACCGTGGTGTCCTCGAACAAGCCGCCCGGCTTGGCGATGGCCTGCAGGTGATGGGCGAAGAAGCGCAGGTAGAAGTCGCTGAACGCGCTTCCCTGCGCACGCGGCTGCAGATAGTTCGCCAGGGAGCGCAGATAGTTGTTCCAGTCGGCCTCGTCCTGGGCGTAGAGCTGCACCACCCAGGGGTTGTCGTCCAGCTCGTCGAAGGAGTCCTGCAGGGCGCTCTCCAGCGCATCGCGCGCCTGCCATAGCCAGGCCATCTCGCGGCCCTCGGTGCCGACCGGCGCCAGCTCGAAGAAGGCCGCCACCGACTGGCCGTCTTCCAGCAACATGCACTTGCTGCCGGGCAGGTACTCGACCCAGGGCAGCAAGTCCGCGAACGACGGCGCGACGCCATAGAGCGCATCGTGGTCGGCCTGGGTGGCCGGCCTGCGCCGGCCCCGGCCGAGCGCGCTGCCCGGCTCGGCGACACCCTGTGCCGCCAGCGCCGTTACGTGCCGTGCCCAGGCATCATCGGCCGCATCCACGGCGTCAGCAGGCGAAGCGTCGGGCTTGCGTGACCACGGCAGCGACCAGGCCATCAGTAGTCCTCCACGCGCTCGCCCGGCATCGCGTACTGCACGCGCTGGTAGAGCGGGAACACCGTGCTGTAGCCGGGCACCGGCACCGGGTCGGTGCCCGCCAGGTGCGGGAACACGTACATCACCAGGTCGGGGTTCGGCAGGCGGTGGAACTGGCGGTGAATCTCGTTCTGCGCGGTACGGGTGTAGCGCGCCTGCACGCCGGGCGCCGCCTGCACAGCGGCCTCGGTCAGCGGCCGGCGCAGGCCCTGGCGCGCATCGAGCAGTTGCCGCGCGGCCTGGCCGCCGCCCGCGCTGCCGCCGGTCTCCTGATGCCAGATGTCGAGCATGGTGTTGTGGCCGTGGGGCAGGAGCTTCTCCTTGCTGGTGGCGCAGCCGCCGAGCAGGGTGGCCGCCAGCAGCACGGCGGCCGCCTCAATCCAGATCCGAGGCATGGGTTTCTCCGGTGCGGTGGTGGACCCGACGCCCCTTGGCGTCGTAGTCGATGTCGAGCGGCTGCTCCAGATGCACGGCCACCTTGGCGCCGGGCTGCACGTAAACGGCCGCGAAGGCCTGGCCGTAGAGCTTGTTGACCCAATCGGCCATGTCGCGCACGCCGCCCGCGAGGATGCGGCCCATCGCTTCGTTGCCGCTGATGCCGACGGTGCCCAGCGAGCCGTTGTTGTTGGCGACCACGGCCACGCTGCCGTTGTCGGACTTGATGAGCGAGGCCGCGCCGGCGCCCGCCGCGGTGATGAGCGCCTGGCTGCCCAGGTACTGCTGGGCGTTGCTGCGCCGCTCGCCGCTGACGCAGGGGATGCCGTAGGGGTCGCTGATCCAGCCCAGGCCCCCTTGGATGCTGGCGCCGTTGTGACCCGAGTTGCCGCCGCTGCTGCCGCCCTTGCTGCTGTCCTCCGGCACCGTGCGGATGGTGCCGTCGTGGAACACGAACGTGACCGAGCGGATTTGCCCGCGCACGCACGAGAGCGTCCAGTCGCCCGAGGCCGTGCCGCTGACCACAGCGCCGGCCACGTCGGGGATGTCGATGCCGTTGGCCGTGAGGTTGTCCGGGCCGATCAGCACCTTGAACGGATAGGGATCGTTGACGGTTCCATCGATCGGCACGCGCCCGATCAGCGCCGTCATGGCAATCGACCCCATGAGCGTCGAGTTCGACGGCACGGTGTAGACAGCCTTCGTGGATGCGCCCACCGCGCGGCTGCCGACGTCGGCGACGGATTCCGCTGCGGCCGACAGGCTTTTCTGGGCCGGCCCGAAGCTCAGGGGAAAGCTCGGCTCCTTGCTGCCGTTCCTGGCGTCGACCTTGGTGTCGTCGGGCTCGACCCACTGCGTGCCACCGACGCCGCGGTTGAAGCGCTGGCCGTCACCCTCTTCGAGCCCTAGTCCGACGGGCAGGTCGGACGGGCCACCGCCGGCAAGGCCGTCCAGTTGCCGCTGCAGATCCTGCAGCAGACCCTGGGTCTGCTGCCGGTCGCTGGCCACCTGGGCGCGCTCCTGCTCCAGGCGGTGGCGTTCGCCTTCCAGCGCGCTCTGGATGCGCTGGTCGATCGCGCCTTCCCGCGCCCGCAGGCGCTCGTTCTCGGCCTTGTGCTGCCTGTTGTCGCCGAGCGCGCTCTGCAGCTCGGTGCGCAGCTGCTTTACCTGCGCGACCAGGGTGGCGACGGTATCGCGTGGCGTGTCGCCGGCGATGCCCAGGGCCTTCATCTCCTCGGGCGTGAGCGTACCGGCCGCGCCCTTGGGGGCGGGCTGGCCGCCGGGGGCGCCGGAGAACAGTTTGATGCCGACGACCACCAGCAGCAGCGCCATCGGGATCAGCAGCCACTTGAGCAGCGGATTACTCTTCAATCGCGCGCTCCTCCGGTCGAGCCGGCCGCGGCGGCCGGCGGCAGGTTCACGGTGGCGTCGATCGGGCTCAGCGCCGGCAGCAGCGACTCGGCCAGGCCGTGGCCGCGCGTTACCAGGTAGAGCACCGTGGTGTCGGACGGGGTGCCGGCCGGCCCCAGGTTCGGATGCTGGAAGGTCGCCGCCACGAAGTGCCCCTGCAGCGCGCGCGGGTCGAGGTCGAGCCAGCGCGCGGCGGTGTTGGTGAGCCGCACGGCCGTCACCCACTGGTCTTCCAGGCGCCACGCGGCCAGTGCCCGCGCGTGCACCGGCAGCGTCGGCAGCAAGGTATCCAGCGCGAGGTCGCGGCGCAGGTTCACGCGCCCGATGCCGGACACCGGCTCGACGGTGCGCAGCGGCGCGTACAGGTTCTGTGCGGCATGGCGCGTCAGCACGACCGGTAGCGGCGTTTCGCGCCGGGGAACGGATTCGTCTACGGGCGCATCGGCCTGCTCGTCCGCGCCGCCTGCCGCACCGCCGCCGTAGCGCTTGGGGGGGGCCTCTGCTGCCACGATGCGCACCGGCTCCAGCGGCGCCTGGCCGTCCTGCGCCGGCTCGGCGGCGATGTCGAGCAGGATCAGCGCGCCGGATTCCACGTCCTGCAGTTGCAGCCGTATGGGCGGAATCGGCTCGCTCGCCCGCAGGTAGATCGCGCCGCCCGCACTCTGCACGCGCAGCTGGTCGCCGACGCCGGCCGGCACGCCGACGCGCACATTGCGGTCGATGAAGACCACGCGCTCCTGGCCGACCACCAGCGGCACCGGCAGGGGCAGGCGCTCCCAGCGCAGGATTTCCACGGCCTGGCTGGCCGGCATGAAACCGAGGATCAGCAGGACGCCGGCCAGGGCCGACAAGGCAACGGACTTCATGGGGAGCCTCTCTGCAGGCTGCCGGAGGCGTTGGCGGGCGCGCCCGTCTGGGTCGGCGTCGGCGGCGGTTCGATGCGCTGGGGTGCGCCGGCGTAGCAGTCCAGCGCCAGGCCAAAGGGGTTGCGCTCGGGATCGATGTCCAGCCGGACGACCTTGATGGGGTAGCGCACCAGGGCGCGCTTGACCTGCTCGGAGCCGTAGTATTCGTCCGCGCTCACGTCCAGCGTGACGATCCAATCGCGGCCGGAAACCACCTTGACGCGCGTGGCCGGATCATCGCCGTAGCCGCGGCCGGGAATCTCGTAGATGCCGCGCACGCGCCGACGCAGCTCGCCACTGGCGCGCCGGTATTCGTAGTCCTGCTGCAGGAAGGCCCGGCAGCTCGGTGTCAGGTAGGCCGACAGCGCGCGCAGGTTGCGTGGATAGTCTTCTTCGCCGTTCGTGGGCCAGCGCTGCACCTGCTGCCAGATGTAGAACGAGAAGGCATACACGCTCTCGGGCGGCACGTCCCACCACTTGCGCGTGCTGCCCGAGCGCAGGTCCGGCGGCACATGGATGGTCAGACTCTTCGGCGCACTCCACCAACCGAAGCCGAGCAGCAGCGCCACCGCGAACAGCGCGCCGGCGCCCAAGCGCAGCGTCTTCACGTGCGCCTGCAGATGCGCAACCTCGTTCTTGAAACGACTCATGGCGCACCTCGATCGGCATTGCGCCGGGTCGTCCAGTAGCCCGAGCGGGTGACGAGGCGCTGGCCGCCCAGGAGCGCTGCCAGCGCCGGATTCCGCAAGGCCAGCCGCCACTGGAGCTGCCGGTACAGCCAGGTGTCGGGCCGACCGCGCTTCTGCGCGCGCAGGAAGCCGCCGCCGACGAAAACGCCCAGCGCGATGCCGGCGACGATCAGCGTGGGCACCATGGCGATGCTGTGCGTGAGCCAGGCCAGCGGCAGGCCGAGCGCGAACCCGGCTGCGGCAGACAGGCCGGCGCAGATCCACAACTCATCGGCGGTCAGCCCGCGCACGACCACCGGCTGGCGGTTCAGCCGGTGCGGCAGGAAGGTCACCAGCGTGTCGCGCGGGGTCTCCGAAGGATCGGCCATCGCTTGCCGCCCTTACAGCACGCCGGTGGCTTTGGTGAGCAGCCAGATGCCGACCACCAGCAGGATCGCGCCCACGGCGACCGTCAGGCCGAACTGGCCCCAGGTGGCGCGGCCGGTGTGGATCTCCGAGTAGCGTGTGTAGGCGTGATAGCAGACACCGATGAACATCGAGGCGACCACGAGCAGCGCGATCAGCAGCACGATGTCGTAGCCGTAGTTCTGCAAGGTCTGCAGGATGCCGCTGCCTTGGCCGCGCGATGGGTCTTCCATGGTCGGCAGGCCCTGCGCGAAGGCCGACAGCGGTAGGCCCGCGAGCGCCAGCGGCAGCAGCGGTGCGGCGATGCGGGACGGGATGCGATGGGATGTCGTTGGAGTGTTCATGGCGTATGGCCCTTCGTGACGGTCAGGAGAGGAGGAAGAACGTCAGCACCAGGTACATCGCCACGAAGCGCACGACGACGGCGAGGAACTGACGTTCAGTGATGCGGTGCTCGGCCCAGCCGACGTAGGCGGTGCGCATGGCCCACACGCCCCACAGCAGCAACACGGCGAACACGAAGCCCAGCACCACGGCAGCGACGGCCGAAGGCGCAAAGCCGCCGTTGGCCTGGAAGGCGGCGACCTGATCGGCAGAGGGCGTCATGGCGACGGCTCCTCGTCGTCGGCGCGGTCACGGCGAACGTAATCGCCGGCCAGCGGGACGGGATCGCGCGGCTGGGCGCGCTGGGGCACGAGGTAGTCCTGCACGCCGGTACGCACGCGCGTCAGGTCGGCACGCAGCCGGGCGTAGTCGAAGTGGTAGCGGGCGCGCGCCTGCGGCGTGGTACTGGCGGCGTGCTCGGCCAGGCGGTCGATCAGGTCGAGTTGGCGGGCGAGCGCGGCCAGTTGCTCGTGTTCAGCGGCAGCATCGCCGGCCGATGCGGGCGATGCGCCGGCCAGCGCGATGATCAGCGCCAAGGCCAAGGCCGGCACACGGCGGCAAGGGGGCAGCGGGTTGCCAAGGGGTATCATCACGCCGTTCCGCAGTCGTCTGGATGGTGGGATGCTGCGGTGGTCGGCTGGAATCTGCCGCAAACAATCGGAACGGGCTGCGAACCGGATTCACGTGATCTACTTCGTAGAGTACCAAGCTAGCGCTTGCCGTGTCCGGCGTGCCCTGCGCCGGAGCAGCCAATCCACGACCGGGGCGAGCGCCGTTGGCAGCACCTGCACTTCTTCCAGTTTCGCGTCTCATCGATGCCCACCGCCGTGGGTGGGGTGCACGCGGTGAACTTCAGCGCGGCGCGGCGGCCGTGTGTGGACGAGACTAACGCCCGTCGCGGCCAGCGCTCTACGTGACGTTGTTCCATAATACCGATGCGCGGCGCTTGCTGTTCGCCACGCCGGGCCGGGATGCCCAGACCTTTGCGACGTTCGCAGCCGATCTGCGTGCGTATGGTGGCGAGCCCGACGCGATCACCGACATTGGTATCGACTGCCCAGGGCCTTCCAGGCGGGCGCGGCCAAGCAGCATCCGCAGGCGCGCCTCGCCTTCGATCCATTTCATGTGGTGGCGCTGGCCAGTCGGGCGCTCGACCAGGTTCGGCGTGCGGAAGTGAAGCTCGCGCCGGAGCTAAAAGGCAGTCGTTGGGCGTTGCTCAAGCGCGCGGCGCACTGGTATCGCAAACAGATCGACAGCATGCATTGGCTGCAGCGCAGCGGCCTGAAGACAGCGCGTGCCTTGCGCCTGAAAGAGGCATTGCGCCAACGCTATCAAGCACGCCCCGCACCGGATGACGCCGCTAGCCTGCTCGACCGCTGGATCTCGTAGGCACGTCGCTGCCGGCAGCGGACGAATGGCTTCGCCTTCGCTCCTGATGCCCCTCTCGTGAACTCAAGTCCGACAGGCTACTAGGCAGCGGTGCTAAGGATCCTCTGAAGTAGCCATGCATTTCTGGCTGACTTCAGCCTCCGCTGATTTTAAAAGCGGCAAATCAATCAGCCGCCGCGAGCAACTCGCGGTAGCCATTCCCCTCACTACAGGTGCACCTCTCCTGCGTTCGTCAGTAAATGCGGGCGTGCCATCCACCGATTCGACAGCGCGAATAGTGTCACCAGTTGCGCCGTGTTATTCGCCAGACCCCTCCTGCCGTCTCGATGGCATACACAACTTAAACTTTTCTGCAGCGCTCTTGGTGGGCGCCACAGCTCCGGCGTAGAGGCTGAGCAGCAGGCTCACCTCGTTGCGGGCCATCGCGTCCTAGACAGTGGAGGCGCCGCGATCAGTCGATGAGAGGTGTGCGTCGAGCGCCGACTTGACCTTGCCCATGTACGCCTCGGCGCTGCCTCGCTTGCGGAGAGCGCCAGGATCTTCTCCGATGGCCAGTCGAACTTGCCGAGGTTGGTGACCAGGAAGAAGGCATGCACCAACAGGTCATCGGGGCGTTCCTGCACCACCAGCACCAGCACCAGCACCACCAGCACCACGCGCCGTGGCGTCGGCCAGGAACCAGCCTGGTACTCAAGGTCGTGGCACCACTCCCGAGGCTGCTCGGGTTGACGGCCCGGTGGCCGCTTCAGGTGCGGTGCCGCCAGCTTCTGCAGGCCGATGTGGCTGCGCAGCAGGCCACCCACCATGTCGCCCGTTTCGGCCAGCGAAGCCACCAGCGGTGAGTAAATCCGTGCGCTGTAAAGCCCATGAAACGCCGAGCCACCCTAGTGGCCGTGGACATCGATCGGCACGCCGTCGATGTCCAGCGTCAGCTGCTCGGGGCGTTGGCCATGCTTCAGCGAGGTCAGACGCCAGACCACCAACAGCAGCAGGTCTTCATGCACAGCATCGATGTTGTCATTTCGCCCCATGCAGGTCAGCAGCCGCGACAGCGTGGCTTGAGACAGCCGACCCTGAGCTAGGGGCTTCATGCCACGCGCACCGCTGCAGGCCAACTGCCAGAGCGGGTCACGGCGCAGCGTGCCGGTATCGCTGAGATCGATCCAGCCCATCGCGCGCTGCAGCACCAGAGTGCGAAGCTGGCTGGCCAGCGAATGACGGATGCGCAGCGGGTTGCGGAGGTCGATCAGATTGTCCTCCAGCGCCTCGATCACGCCGCTGTTCGAGGGTTTCACGCAACAACAGAGCACCGCTGTCGCTGGTGGTGCGCTGGCCGCTCAGCTCGACACGAACAGCGCCGTTTCAGGAGTGCGTCCAGGCGGAAGGCTTTCACCCATAGCGGATGGCTCTCTTGGTTCATGTTCTTGGCGGAACACACTGAATTTCCGAGAGAATACCATCCGCTATCTTCGTTTTCAGGTCGGCCTCATGAATAAGCCGGGTTAATTCATGAGGTGCGCTTACTGGTCCCCCACCTGAGTCGGCTCTTTATACCCCCAAAAAAACTGATGCGCCCACGTCCACACTATCGGAACTGTCGTGCAGCTATAATCCGCGCCACCAAACAGACGGTGCAGGTGCAAGGCACCCTCGCGCCTTAATAGGCGGCCATAAATAGCACGACAACGCCCGCCAACGCCAAGCCGCCGTGCCCGATGATCGCCCACCAAGGCTTGGCGTTACGGAACAGCACCCCAAAAAACAACGCCCCTCCCAGAAAGGCTGCTACCAGCAGGCCCAGCGCCCAGAAAGCGGCCTGCGGAATCGAAGCATCGGGCCCGCCGCTAAACAACGCATAGACCAGCGTCACGAGTCCCGCGAAGGCGAGCCCACCGTGCGCCAACCTCAACCACGAAGGGTAACGCACCTTTATAGCCGTCAGCAGGGCTAAAAGTAACCCGCCCGAAGCAGCCGCTACCATCCACCAGAATATCCACTTCACAAGCTCCATCAGTTGCTCCTCAATTTGGTGTCTTTATAGAATGACGGCCGCCACTCGCCGCCCCCAATAATGTGGCATTGCTAGAATATAGCAACGAAGAAAACCAGCGGTCTTCCAGTAAGCTCATTCCATCGATAGCACATTGACTTACTTGCTCGCTCAAAGACGGTCAAGAAGTATCGCTAACGAATACGCAAGTGCAACTTTCAGTCCGCCTCCTTGCTAATATTATGATCTTAAGCCAGCATCAAGACTTATCGCCACCAACCTGACCTGCAATGCACATCTCAGTAGCCACTCATGCCTACCAGGCTAGTTAACCAGATAGCTATTGAACCCGAAGATTGAGCCAACAAAGATAGCGGCTCAAATTGATCAGTTCGAACTTCAGAGGCTTACGATAAGCGTTTTAATCAGAATGAATAATTATAGGCCAGGACGAAATTATCTTGCGCCATGGACGATTTCACGGGCGATGAGGTGTTGTAAGCCGACCGGTTGGTCATACTTTCCTTGAAGGCGTGCGAGTAGGCAGCATCGAATCTGCCTGATTTGGATAACTGATAACTAAATCCTAAAGAGGCATGATCCTGTAGCACTGCTGGAATCAGCGCCAGCAGCCCTTCGTCATTGAATGGCTGCGTGGCATGACGGTATCCTGCTCGCAGGGTTAAACGCGGGGTTGCCGCATACGACGTGCCAATCGCCATGATCGTTTGATCCTTGGCATCCTGCGGCAGCTTTAAGTCAACATCGCCCATCCCACTGGCGAACCCCAATTTAATGTCCTTCAAAGCATCCTTCCAGAAAACGCGAGAAACATCAAAAGCGATCAACCATTTATCCGTGACCTGATGGCTGATACCCACATCAAGCTTGGCTGGCGTATTGAAGTCCAAAAACCGAACCTCGCCTTCGATAGGCACATTACCGGCAATACCGTCCACCGCTGTAACAGTCCCCTTCCCTTTCAAGTCGTTCATGTGACTTTTGAACATGTAGGAGACACCCACATTCGTTGTGGGGGCCACCTTGTACAATAACCCTAATCTGCCCGAATACCCCCACCCATCAACGCCACTCGAAATCTCTTTGTTTTTGCTAACGCTCAAATGGACACCCCGTGGGTCGGGCAAGGTTCCAATCACCCCCATTAAGGAGCCGGACGCTCGCCCATCCCCCGCTAGACTACCTAGCTGGTTCATTCCAAGTAAATAATCAAGATTCAAGCCAGTCCACTTGGCATCAAGTGAACCGCCAATGGTCAGGCGATCGTTAACTTTAAAGCTCGCAGCAAAAGGTATATCAAGGATAAACAAACGGCTCGCATTTTCAAGACCGGTATCCGCCCCGGCAGCATAACCCTTTCCACCAACATCACCGCGCGACAAAAAACTGTCATCCCCATATTCCACCCCTACACCGGCTTGTGCAAACACGCCCGCACCGAAGGTCCAGTTGGAAACCTTGTGGATATAAGCAAACTGGGGGGCAACATAGGGTCCTCTGTTGTTCGAATGGTCACTCGACGACACATGCTCCCCGGTCTCCGGGTTAGTGGCGCTAATGTCTGTAGTGATAAGATCGAATCCGAGCAACAGTTCGCCGGCAGAATCAGATAAATCCATGGTCGCTGGGTTGACCATCATCGACGCGGGCCCGACATAATGCGCAACAGCCGTTCCACCCATGCTCCTAGAAATTGCTCCAAAGCCCTCCAAGAACAAACCATCCGTCGCTATCGCATGGCTTGATGCGATACCCAAGATCACACCACTAATTACCTTATTGGGTAAATTTTTTATTTTCATATGCTTCACCGTTTATTAACGTTTTTATATGGGGAAAACAACATCGAACAACACATTCTCTACGCAACGTTGGAAAAGTTCCGCACGGGCCGCGCATTTCTACCAGCACGCGTCAACCAATCCGGAGTACCGGCTTAAGCGTCACGCCTTTTTCCGAATCTTCGGCGGCTCGATTGATTTCATCAAAAGGATAAAACTTAATCAGCTTGTCAAACGGAAACTTCCCCTGACGATAAAGCTCCACCAGCCTGGGAATGAAAATATCCGAGATCGACTGACCCTCAACGATTCCACGAAGCTTACGATTGAATAGCAGGAAGTTAATGTCAACGGGAACTGTGGCCCCCATAGGTGGCGCACCTACAATACCGATCTCACCGCCTATAGCAGAGCTGTGGATCGCCTGCGTAAGCACGGCGGGCAAACCGCTAGTCTCCAATACATACGGAACACCGTCAGCGAATATCTCTTTGATCGCCACAATGGGATCGTTAGCGGCCGGGTTAATAATGTGCGTCGCCCCAAGTTCACTGGCTAGTTCCAGCCGGTTTTCCTTAACGTCGACAGCGATGATGGTGGTACAACCTGCTACAACGGCAGCCATCACGGCCGAAAGACCAACTGCCCCAGCACCAAAAATTGCGATAGCAGAACCCGCTGGCGGATTAAGCGCATTCAGAACAGACCCTGCGCCAGTTTGAATGCCACAACCAAGAGGCCCAAGCAACTCAAGCGGTACGTCTTTTGTAACCTTCACAGTGTTGCGTTCATAAGATAGCGCATATGTCGCAAAGGAGGACTGCCCAAAAAAGCTTGCTCCCACCTCTGCCCCTTGGTGATCGTGGATGGTGCACTCCCCGGTTACCGAGCGCCCCATAAAGTTAGGGCCAAATGAGTTTGCACAACTAGTAGGGTCTCCGGAAAGACAAGCATCACAGCTCCCGCAGGTATAAAATGTCAAAACAACATGATCGCCCGGCTTAACCTTTTTGACCGCGGACCCAACACGCTCAACCACACCAGCCCCTTCATGCCCAAATACCATCGGTAGTGGAACCGGATAATGCTGATCGCGACAAACCAGATCCGTATGACACAGCCCGGTTGCAACCAATCTAACGAGAACCTGATCTTCAGCTGGCTCATTAAGAGCTACATGCTCAAGTAAGAACGGGCCATTTTTTTGGCGAACTATTGCCGCTTTGATTTCCATTTCCATCTCCTTCTTTATTCCAGACTAAAGCTATAAACCGATATTTACCAACTTTTGGACAACAACCTATTTATCTCACCGCCATCAATTTTTTGCCGAAAGACGATTCCAATCATAAATTTACCGATTAGCTCGAATACCCGTAAGCTCGACTATGCATCGAACCACAGTTAAACTTGTAAACTTCTGCTACTGCTAGCAAGGAGGTCTATTATAAAAACGGTCCGCAAACACTAATTCCCGCGCAACACCAAGTCGAACGAGCTCGGTCTCGGCAGCGTCCACCATAGGGGGCGGCCCGCAAAGGTATCCTTCATAAGGCTGCCCCGTGAGGTACTCCTTAAAATACTCGGTTACCATGCCACGTTTCCCTTTCCATGACGACGTAGAAGACTCTTCGGACAAAACTGGAATAAGCTCGAAGCGCCCAGCCCAATCGAGTTGCAGCGCTTCTATTTCGTCGAGGCAATATAGGTCACGTTGTTGACGAGCTCCAAAGAACAACAACACATCACGCTCTCGCTGGGCCTGGGTCATGCTCTGCAAAACACATTTAATTGGAGCAAGCCCCGTTCCGCCGGCTACGCAGACCATCGTGGCATTGCTCTCATGGAGCCCGAACTGTCCATAAGGCGCTCGCAGGGTTAGTGTCGCTCCCGTACGATCGCCACCAAATAGCCAACCACTGAAAACTCCACCTGGGACAAGGCGAACATGGAAGCTCAGGGAGCCGTCAGGTTGGGGCGGAGCGGAAAAGGAATAACTCCTTACAGCAGAGCATTCTGCACATTCTACATCTGCATACTGGCCGGGGTAGAAGGCTATCTGCTTATCGGGCACTACTTCCATCTCGATTATATCGTGCGCCAGCCGTTTCTGCTTACTAATCAAGGCACTCGTTTCTATTGGAACTAACGCCTGCCCGAGCACTGTGTCTAGCTCTATCTCGAGATCTTCTTTTGGTATGCATTGACAACCCAAACGATAGCCGGACTGATACAGATCGCCACTCAGACCCATAGCAGAAGAGGTCAACTCATTCACCCTGCCAGATATCAGTTTATATTTACATGTCCCACAAGATCCCACTTTGCAATCATGCGGAAAGGCAATTCCTTGATGCAGAGCGCTTTCCAGAATGGTTTGCCCGCGTGGCACCTTAAACTGAAACCCCTGCCCTCTGACTGAAACGGTAGATTCCGGAGGCGGCACAAATAAACCAGAGATTTTCTTAAAAAAACTCATTCATAAACCCATCGCTCAGTTAGACGCCCGTTAATTAGAAAAAACGGAAACTTTGTCCCATTTGGAACGTTTTTTTCAAAAAGAGACCGTAGAGTTCGTTCGCTCTTCGCTTATCTACGGTCTCAGTCGAAACGGTTTAGACTGCCTGTATTATCAAATGCTAGCCACCCGACCCAGTTCACTTTCACACCACAGTGGCCATCCCGCTTTTTTATTTGCAGCCATAGCCAGTTCGCGCTCACCTGGAGTTGCGTACCGCTGGTCCCAGTCTCTCAACTTTGGTTTTGCAATGAGAGCGAACCAAAGAGGCGGAATAAGCCCTAGAAGGAAACACACAAAGAGCGAAGGCATCTGCGGGGCTTCTTTTTCCGGACGCAACTCATAGAACCGTGTATAGCCGTCAATATGATGATTGATATGGTTAGTAATTTCGCAACCCAGCGGGCGCACAATTGTTCCCATATGATTCCACGCGTGGTGCAGGAGGATAGGCTGATCTAAATCGCGTACTAAACCATAGTGCTGAAAGTAATTAAAACCCTCGACTATCCCTTTCGCAATAATCATCGAAGCAATCGTAACCAACCCTAATGCTGGCCCGCCCAGATAAGAAACCAGGCCAGGCAGAGCGAGCAGAAGTGCGACATATTGATATGTTTTGTTGGACAAATTCCACGGTGACTGTCCTTTTCTACGTAAAGTTTCAGCCTCAATCTTTATCGCATCTTTGACGGAACCAACTGTCGCACTGATCACGAAACTGTAAATTGTCTGACCACGGTACGGAGTATCGCTATCGAGAGGCGTATCTAAGTAAAGGTGATGCGTGTTGACATGGGCAATGTCTCGGTTCGGATCACCATAAAACATAGCCAATAGCTGCGCCATTTTCCGAGGCAACCAGTGGCGACGATGCATCAACTCATGCGAAACCGGAAGAGTTGGCACACCACTAAGCCAAGCCAAAGAAAGAATGCACCCTGCCACTTGTAACGGCTCACTAAGTTCGATACGCCCGTTTTCAACTCCGAAGACAAGGAGCCCATATAGACCGATCATTAATGGTAACTGCAAATACTGGGTAAGGTCTGCGAAAAAGGGACTTACCTTTCTGGCCGAAAAATCCTTCGGTAAAATGACATCAAGCACCATCAGTGCAGGGAATGTTGCCGCCCCAAGCCAAACCCAATAGCCACCATAGTAAAATCCGATCAGCCCGCAAGCAGTAACAACAGGAATCAGGTAATAACGAAGCGTGTCCATATATCCTCCTACTTTATTATTGTCGACTCAAAATGGGTAATTAGCTGGCTTCTCAACCATACTAATCCATTGAGATTGAGTAAATTCTTCAATACTTGCAGGTCCGCCAAACCGGCCTCCGCTACCCGAGGCACCCATTCCTCCGAAGGGAACATGCGGCTCACAGTTAATTGGCTGGTCATTAATATGGACCATACCGGTATTTAGACGCTTTGCGATGTCTAGACCAGTCGCCAACGCCCTAGTATGGATAGATGCGGCCAACCCATACTCCGAACAGTTTGCCAATTCAATCGCCTCTTCAATACTGTCAAATACAGTGATCGGAGCCACCGGGCCGAAAATTTCAGATTTGAAAACCTCCATCTCCGGCTTCACATCCATGATTACGGTAGCTTGGTAGTAGCGATCTTGATACGTACCTCCCGCCAAAACCTGAGCACCGGCCCTTTGCGCAGATTCAACGAGCGCGTGGACGCGAACTACCTGTTTCTCATTGATAAGCGGGCCGAGATGCACTTGATCCGAGTTTGGATCCCCCACCACTAAGTTCTTGGCACGTAGCGCCAGTTTCTCTGCATATTGCTGAGCAACGTCCCTATGTACTAAATGACGTCCGGCGGCCATGCACACTTGGCCCTGATGCAAAAACGTACCCCAAGCAGCGCAGCTGACAGCCCCTTCTAAATCGGCGTCAGGCAACACGATGTGGACATTATTACCACCCAGTTCAAGCGCAACCTTTTTCAGCATTCTCCCGCATTTCTCTCCGATCAACCGGCCCACCTGTGTGGACCCGGTAAAAGAAATCATGTTAATTCCGGAGTTCGCAACCATTGACTCTCCTACGTCCGCTCCACCAGGAAGAACGTGAAGAACACCGTCCGGCATGCCAGCGTCGGAAAAGATTTCGGCAATGAGCGCCCCCCCGGTGACAGCAGTCTGAAGGTCGGGCTTTAAGATCACCGCATTACCCAACGCTAAGGCTGGTGCTACCGAACGCATTGCTAGAAACAACGGGAAATTCCAAGGTGCAATTACGCCGACCACGCCAACTGGAACGCGCTGACAAAGATTCATGCGCCCTGGAACTGCCGATGGAAACAATGTACCGTTAGGCAAAGAAGCTAGACCCGCAGCTTGATGCATTTGCTCATACGCAATTCCGGCCTCCCATAAGCCCTTCGGACGAATTGCGCCGCATTCCCGTACGTTCCAATCGGCGAATTCATATTCGCGCTCCTTTAGTTTTTCGGCAGCCTTGCGGACAATGGCGGCTCTTTCACTAAATGGTATTGCGGCCCATTCCTTTTGCGCTCTCTTAGCTGCGTTCACAGCAGCATCGACATCTTCGCCGTTAGCAACACCCGTAATGCCAAGAATGTCTCCATTGGACGGATCGACAACATTGGCAACACCTCCCCGCGCCTCTACCCAATTAGAACTAAACACCTTCCCGTACCAGATAGGCTGCTCTTTTGTTTCCCGCATAATTATGCCTCCTTAACTTCAAAGTTATAAATTAGATACATGAGCCATTGGGCTCAAACAGGATTTTCAAGGACTGACCATTTAGGGCCATTTCGAACGCATCCTCTGCCGCCGATAGTGGCAATCGATGCGATACGAGCGAAGACAAATCAACACGCCCTGTAACCAGTAAGCTAGTTGAACGCTCCCATGTTTCATACAGACGCCTGCCATGCAGGCCACGTACAATAAGGCCTTTGAAAAGCCACTCCTCTAAGTTGAGCAAAATATCATGTGACGGGACGCCCATCAGTCGCAACTCACCACCATGGGTGATGGATTGAATAAGCTCCTTTAACGCCGCTGCTTGCCCAGAATAGTCAATTGCAACATCTACTCCCCTCTCACCGAGCAGCGAACGCACAGTCTTATAAACGCTCTCTTCAGTTGCATTAATGCATTCATCCGCCCCCATTTTGGCTGCTGCAGTGAGGCGCAGAGGATGAATGTCAGTTGCAATGACCTTGCTTGCTCCCAGTGCTTTGGCGGCTGCAATGTTCATAAGTCCGATCGGACCGCAACCAGAAACAAGAACATTCAATCCCGAAACCCCAGAACCCTCCAGACTTGCATGCACCGCAAGCCCGAACGGCTCCATCATTGCCGCCTGGAGCGGAGGAATTCCGCACGGCACCGGCCAACACACGCTTTCCGGAACCACAACGAAAGACGCGAAGCCTCCATCAAAGTCGACCCCCGGATACCGCGTCTTAGGACAAACATGCGCCCAACCGCGTCGACACGTGTAGCACGTTCCACAAGGGAGATGACTCTCCAGACTGACGCGCATCCCAGGCCTTAGACCTTTAACGTCAGATCCGACCTGTTCAATCACCCCGCTAACTTCATGACCCAAGATAGTGGGGAGTTTCATTCTTTTGGCGAACTCGCCCCATTTATAGATCAACAAGTCAGTACCACAGATACCGGCCGCTTCAACTTTCACCAGCACGTCAGTACTGTGGGCCTCTTTAGGGGCGGCCACATCATCGACAGATAGCCCTCCTGGCCCTGCTTTAGTTTTCCTTATCGCGAGCATTGAATCACCTATGTAGACGTCAAATGTTATAGGTAGCAAGGACGGCGATATCAAATCACTTAATGCATCACATGCAGCCAAGTTCTCGGCAACAAACGCACAGCTTCCGAGATCGACACGACTAGTTAGTAATGTCGCTGCAGCTGTGACTGCGGTAGATGACTAAGGCTCGAGCGAATGCGCGACAGGCTGGATATATCGTTGCAGACCTGGGCATATAGTCGGTTGAGGTTAGCGATGAGATTGAAGATTGATGCAGCCGCACCGTTGGACTGGCATCTATAACCCCTATTACGAGAGATGAAGCCGATAACTGCGACGAAAATGGTGCGCAAAGTCGCACGCACGCCAATGACCTTGGCCTCACCAAAATTGGTGGTCGGGCTAGCCTGCTTGGGCTCGCCATCAGAAAGCACTAGGCCAGCGTCACAGACTCCAGGCGTAACGGCTACGGCTGGCCCGCTTTGAGGATATACATGGCGAAAGCAACCAATCTGAACAGAGTTGAGAAAATACAACATTGAAGGGTCACCACTATTTTTATTTTAAGTCTCGTATAGCTAGCAACCGCCATGCCATTGCTTATACCGATCCCCTTATTTCGTCTAAATTATTGATTTTCTTTGTAAAAAAGAAAGGGGGGGGGGGGTATGAGAGAATCTACAGCACGCTGGCTGTATTAGAGCAAATCATCAATCGCGCATAACCACCTGTCGATTTGATCAAGGCAGCGATAAAAAAGGTTCATCGCGCTTTCCCGGGGAAGGCAGCCTTGACTTTCAGGAAGAAGTAGTCCGAGCCCCGGAAACCATAGGCCATGCGCTTGATCACCTTGATTCGGTTGTTCACGCCCTCCAGCAGGCTGGTATGCATGGGAAAACGGGCGCTGGCGAGGATGCCGCGGATATAGCGCCTGAGGTTTTTGGCGAAGCGCTAAGCCCCTGTCACGGGCATGCCGTAGCCAGGCCCGCCAGCGTTGCCAGCCTTCCCATACGCTCGGGGCGGAGCAGACTTCCTTCAGGGCACCTCGAAAAACCTCGGCCCCCCTGCGATTGGTAAAATTGCGTTGTCCTGATTTCGTTCTCTGACACCAGCCATGAAGAAGCGCACTGCCATCAAGACGGACCTGTTCGCTGACGAACATCATCGGAAGAAGATCGACACGCTTGGAGATCCGCTGGCCGAGATCGAGTCGTACATCGATTTCGCGGCACTTGCGGCGGAAGTCGATCGGGTAGCGCCGCGCCCTGTCAGCCCTCAAGGCGGTCGCCCGCCGTATCCGACGGAGACGATGGTGCGGATTCTGGTGCTCAAGCGGCTGTACAACCTGTCGGATGAACAGATGGAGTACCAGTTGCTTGACCGGATGAGCTACAAGCGATTCTGCGGGTTGGCCAGCGCGGTCAATATTCCGGATCGAACGACCGTGTGGACGTTCGAGAACCGCATCGGCGACGCCGGCGCGAAGGTCCTGTTCGACGGTGTCACGGCCCAACTGCTCCGGCACGGATTCATCGCCCGCGGCGGCCAAATCGTCGATGCCACGCTGGTGCCTGCTCCCAAGCAACGTAACAGCCGTGAGGAGAACAAGCTGGTCAGGGAAGGCGCGATGCCGGCTGACTGGAAGCCAGCCAAACGGCGCCAGAAGGATACGGATGCCACCTGGACGCAGAAGCACGGCAAGAACCACTTCGGCTACAAGCTCTCGGTCAACGTGGACAAGAAGTACAAGATCATCCGCAAATTCGAGACTGATACGGCCAGCGTCCATGACAGCAAGCACTTCGATGCGCTCATCGACCGGAGCAACACGAGCCGCGATGTCTATGCGGACCGAGGCTACACCAGCGCAGACCGGGAGGGCTGGCTCAAGGATCACGGCTATCGTAATCAGATCCAGAGGAAGGGGTACCGCAACAAGCCCCTTTCCGAGTTTCAGCAACGGCGCAACCACCGCATCGCCAAGACGCGTGCCCGAGTGGAGCACGTGTTCGCGAGCATCGAGCAGATGGGCGGCAAGTTGATCCGTACCATCGGACAGGGGCGCGCGAACTTTGCGATGACGATGATGGCGGCCTGCTACAACTTGAAGCGGCTGGTGTACTTCCAGAAGGCGGGAATCAAGGCCTTCTGACGCCCGGAGTGGGCCGAATCGCCGCTGCAGAGGGCGATTCGGAAGAAAAACGGGGCGACACCGCCCAGGAAAGCGGTGATTCGCCGCAGAAATCGAACCGAATTCGATCATGGCCATCATTTGGCGGTCGGATTCACTGAAAACCTCGCGTTATTCGAGGTGCCCTTCAGTGCGTCCTTGAGCAGATAGACCGTAGCCAACGGCTGGTTGGCGGCGAGCAACTCCTGCAACTGCACGGCTTGGCCGTCCTTGAGGAGCAGCCAGCGGCTGCGCTTGACCACCTTGCGCGCTGGTTTGTCATCGCGCAGGAGGTTGGCCTGGTCGACGAGGATACGGTCGATCACCTCACGACCGTAGCGCGCCACCACATGGAACAGGTCGTACACCACTTCGGCTTGAGGGCAGTGCCGCTTCACTTCCAGGTCGAAAGCGGTGTTCATGTCCATGGCGACCGCCTCGATGTGCTGGCAATGCTCACCGGGCCACTCGAAGAATGGGCGAATCGCCTGGCGACTGGTGCCGTGGCCGACCCACAGCACGCGTGTTCGCTCCGCATCCATGATCACCGTGGCGTAGCGATGGCGCTTGTCCAGGGAGAACTCGTCCATCCCCAGGCGCCGGACGTCGCCCGGCTCGATGCCGCCTGCCTCCGCTTCCAGGCGGAGTTTGTCGAGGGCCTTGAGGGTGTGCCAATGCAGGCCGGTGAATTTGCTGACGTGGCTCATGGGCAGTATCCGCAACAAGCCCTCGAGCCAGGCTTGCAAACGTCGAGTCAGGCGGGAAGCCGGCTCCAGCCAATGGATCCGTTCGGTAACCCGCCCACAACAACGCAGGCAGTCGACGCGACGCACGGGCAATTGAATTGGAGCAGCACCCGCTGATCCAGCAGGTCGCGGTCACGCACGTGGCGTAGACGCCGTTCGTGAATCAACGGACAGGGCTCTAGACAGCGCCCACACCGGGGCACTCGCGTGGCCTGGGGTTCGAGCTCGATCAGCAGGGTATTTTCAGCTACGGGGCGAGAGGCGACGACGTCGTAGCCTGGCCAGAAAGCGGCAAGATCAATAGGATGCACGGCGACAGCAAGGTGTGGGGGTTGGGATGTTGAGCGACTGCCAATTTACCCACTCCCCTGCCTGTCAACTCGCTCTTTCCCTAGAATCCGCGAAGGACCTTAGAAAGGCCCAAACCTGGCGCAAAGCAGCTATCGGCCCATTGCTTTCACAGAAAAGCTGGGGTCAAGCTTCTTAAGTCGATAGGCCATTGCCGGGCGGGTCAATCCCAGCAACCGCGCCGCCTGTGAGATATTCTGCCCACAACGGTCCATGGCCGTGCGCATTAAACCCGCTTCGAGATCCTCGAGGCTGACGCCCTGGTCGATAATTTGCCTAAACCAACTGTCACCGGACTCCTCCTCCAACCGGCCCTCGCTCGATAACCTGTCGCCTTCGGTAGCCGTCGCCAACCCCGGGAACAGCGACTCGACATTGATACTTTCGTTGCTCTCGGTAAGAATCACCCCGCGCTCAAGGGCGTTCTCCAGCTCGCGGATATTGCCTGGCCATTGGTAGTGGAGGCAGGCCTCCATCGCTCGATCAGACAAGCCAAGAGTCTTCTTACCGTATTCCTTATGGTGCCTTCTAAGAAAATGCTCGACCAGCAGCGGGATATCTTCCACGCGCTCGCGCAACGGCGGGATATGCACGGGAAAAACATTCAGCCGAAAGAACAGGTCTGCGCGAAAGCGCCCCATCTTGACCGCCTCTTCCAGGTTCTCGTTTGTTGCGGTGATTAACCTCACGTCGACCTTTCGCGTGCGGTCGCCGCCGACCCGCTCTAGCTCTCCTTCCTGCAATACCCGTAGCAGGGTGGCCTGGGCCCTCGGCGTCAATTCGATCACCTCATCAAGAAAGATGGTGCCGCCGTTGGCCCGTTCAAAACGTCCAGCGCGTGCATTGACCGCGCCCGTATATGCGCCCTTATCGACACCAAACAGTTCCGACTCGATCAGATCCGGCGGAATTGCCGCACAGTTCACCGCGACGAACGGTTGCTCTGCCCGCTCACTGCGCAAATGCACGCTGCGCGCGATTACCTCCTTGCCCACCCCAGTCTCACCCAGTAGCAGGACCGAAACCCTGCCACGTGCAGCCTTGTCGATGGTCTCGCAGATGCGCTTGTAGGCTGGCGAATGGCCAATGCCGTAATACTGCCCATCGTACTGCTTCAGGCGGTTGCGCAGGTTGGCGACCTGGGTCTGCAGCTCGTAGCGCTCATCTACGATCGGGTCGCTTTTGAAGTAGGCTTCGAAACTGCTGACATCGCCCCACTCTTCTGCGGTCTTGCCGACGATAAGGCATTTATCGTCACCGCACCCGCGACAGCTAGTTTCCTGGAAAATGATTCTGCGGCCCATGAATGCCGAACTATAGCCGCTAGCATAGCCTAGCACCGTCCAGCAGACGGGCTCATTCATCAGGCCCAGCTCAGTACGGCAGATATCCACTTCAAAGGAATCAATCCACTCGGCCTCCACGTTGAAACGTCCGTCCCGGATGGCGATATCCATTGTCAGCAAGCGTACTTTGACCATCCCCTTGAGCGCATACAATTGAGGCCCAGCCAGGAACACCTCCTCCTCGCGCATGGCCGGCCGCAGCTTGCGCGCCAGCTCGGCATCCATCAGGCCGGACTGATAGCCCAACCGCAGGAAGAAACCCTTGGCCCGCTCGATGCCGATCAAGCTGATAATTTCGCGGCGGAAGCTGGCCAGCGTAGATAGCTGCATTAGCAGCATGCGCTGCTCTCCCAGCCAGATCTTGCCTTCGGCGGCAACGAAACGGATCTGGCTGATAAGGTCTTGCATATCCTCATGCTGCATCTTGGGATTGTATATAAGGGACATTGTTTTCCTCTTGTTTTTATCGGGATGATCCACCCCGCAGCACATCAGTGGCTCACTGCGGTCATGACTACCTTGCAACGTCAAGGCCTGTGCTTGCCGGCTCAGCATTCCATCTGCCACTTTAGCATTTGCTTAGGTGGTCCTGAAAAATTAACCAATTGATTAACTGAAATCCACCTCAACGCAGATCCCCTTTATCCGCCAATTCGTCGCCGCATGCCCCGACAGCACGAACTTCTGGTGTTCTCGCTTCTTAAAAAGAACGTCTTCGTTCTGCTTGGCATTATTTTTGCTTGGAAAAGTGGTCACTGATTGCAAAAAGGATGGCGCAACGTGGCAATGGGGGTAACCCGTATACGCATCACGTCGAGATGCATTTTCATCGACCTGGCGCCTTTCTACATCACACCAAGCAGCCCACATTAAAATAAGAGAACCGTGAGCTATGGATTTTTGCTTATTGAACGAGAAAAGTCAGATCTTCGTCCACGCCGAGCCCTATGCAGTCTCCGATTATGTTAACCAGTATGTCGGTACGCACTCTATTCGCCTGCCCAAGGGCGGGCGCCCGGCAGGCAGGCTGCACCACAGAATCTTCGGATGCCTCGACCTGTGTCGAATCAGCTACGGCGGTAGCGTGAGGGTAATCTCGCCTGGATTAGAGACCTGTTATCATCTGCAAATAATACTCAAAGGCCATTGCCTGTGGCGTGGCCATGGCCAGGAGCACTATTTTTCGCCGGGCGAACTATTGCTGCTCAATCCGGATGACCAAGCCGACCTGACCTATTCAGAAGATTGCGAGAAATTTATCGTTAAATTGCCCTCAGTGGTCCTTGATCGGGCATGCAGTGACAACAATTGGCACAAGCCGAGGGAGGGTATCCGTTTCGCCGCGCGACACAATCTCCAGCAACTCGATGGCTTTATCAATCTACTCGGGTTAGTTTGTGACGAAGCGGAACATACAAAGTCGATGCCTCGGGTCCAAGAGCACTATGCGGGGATCATCGCTTCCAAGCTGCTCGAAATGCTGGGCAGCAATGTCAGCCGTGAAATTTTCAGCAAAGGTAACCCGTCTTTCGAGCGAGTCGTTCAATTCATTGAGGAGAATCTCAAACGGAATATCAGCCTTGAGCGGTTAGCGGAGCTGGCGATGATGAGTCCACGCTCGCTCTACAATTTGTTCGAGAAGCATGCCGGCACCACGCCGAAGAACTACATACGCAACCGCAAGCTCGAAAGCATCCGCGCCTGCTTGAGCGATCCCAGTGCAAATGTGCGTAGTATAACTGAGATAGCCCTAGACTACGGCTTCTTACATTTGGGACGTTTCGCTGAAAACTATAGGAACGCGTTCGGCGAGTTGCCTTCCGACACCCTGCGTCAATGCAAAAAGGAAGTGGCTTGATTACGAACGTAGCCGAAGAAGGGATGGGTTGAATCGCCCCGGCTTTCTTAGACACGGCGGTTGCAGGAGCTGAGTGCAACACGGTCATTGAATTGAGGCTGGAGCATCATGCCGCATAGCCAGGGCTTCCTGCATCACCTCACCCATGACTTCGATCGGGCACTTAAAGTCGAAGCGCTTACGCGGACGCATATTCAGTTGCAGTGCAATGGCGTCGAGTTCTTCCTGGCTGTGTACCGACAAGTCCGTGCCCTTGGGCAGGTACTGGCGAATCAGGCCGTTGATGTTTTCGTTGCTGCCGCGCTGCCAAGGGCTATGAGGATCGCAGAAGAATATCGCCACACCGGTTCTCTGGGTGATCTCAGCGTGCCGCGCCATCTCCCGCCCTTGGTCGTAGGTCATGCTCTTGCGCATCGCCAGCGGCATGCGATTGAGCGCGGCACTGAAGCCCTCCATCGCCGAGGTCGCCGTCGCGTCGTTCATCTTCACCAGCATCAGGTAGCCACTGGTGCGTTCCACCAAGGTGCCCACCGCCGAGGCGTTGGCCTTGCCCTTGATCAGATCACCTTCCCAATGGCCCGGCATCAGGCGGTCTTCAATTTCCGGCGGGCGCACGTGGATGCTGACCATCTCGGGAATCTGGCCGCGCCGATCTACACCGCCAGAACGTGGCCTGCGTGTCGTCTTACCTTGGCGCAGGCAGATGATCAGCTCCTTGCGCAGCTCTCCGACGGGCAGGGCGTAGATCGCGCTGTAGATCGTCTCGCGACAGACGTAGGCATCTCTGAGGTTGGGTATGTTCATGCTTCGCAGCTTGCCGGCAATCTGCTCGGGAGACAAACGCTCACGCAGCATGTGGGTCACCAGCTCGAAGGGGTTCTACCCCATTTCCACGGACGGTTTGAAAAGGGCTGAAAACTTCAGATCTTGCCGGGCGACTCTACGACGCATTCGTGGGTTATGAAACCGCTCGATGTAGTCGAATAGATCCGCCCGAGCCTCATCACGAGTTCGATACGACTGATGGACAACGCGCTCCCGTTTGAGCTGACCGAAGAAGCCTTCACAGGCAGCGTTGTCGCCGCAATGCCCGACGGCACTCATACTGCACACCAGCGTGTTGCGATTCAGAAAGCGCTGGTAGTCGGCGCTGGTGAATTGGCTGCCGCGATCCGAATGCAGGATCACTGACCAGTCACCCTGGCGCTGCCAGATCGCCATCTCCACCGCTCGAATCACCATCTGCCGATCCTGGCGGTGATGCATCGACCAACCGATCACCAGCTTGCTGTACAAGTCGAGCACCACGCATAGAAAGAGTTTGCCTTCCTGGGTGGCGATTTCCGTGATGTCCGTGACCCACTTGCGCTCTGGTTCCTGCGCGGTGAAGTCGCGCTCCAGCAGGTTTTTCACGCCTGCTGGGCGGCTGCTGGCGACTCTTCCAAAGCCACGCCGCTTCCGGCGTGGCCAGCCTTGAATTCGCTCAGCCGCCATCAGGCGAGCAACTCGGTTCAGGCTGACGGCTTCGCCCTCGTCGAGCAAATCCTCGTGCATTCGTGGCGCTCCGATCACACCCCGGCTGTCCTCGTGAATCTCCCGAATGCGCTTCACCAAGCGCGCATTCTCCTGAGCTCGCGCGCTTGGTTCACGATCCTGCCAGGCGTAATAGCCGCTGGCAGAAACCTTCAGGCAACGGCACATCAATCGTACCGGGTACTCGTTGCGGCAGCGCTGGATCACCGTGTACCGCTCGATGACTCCTTGGCAAAGTACGCTGCCGCGTCTCTTAAAAAATCACGTTCCTTGGTTACTCGGGCCAACTCGCGCTTGAGGCGGGCAAGCTCCTCATCCCGCGGGCTTCCCGTTCCAGGAAAGGCTTTCTCAGTACCTGGTTGTGCCTCCCGCACCCAGCGTGTGAGCAGGTTGGGAGCAACACCAATCTCCATGGCCACCTGTCGACAGCTCGCCCCTGAACGACGAACCAACTCGATGGCTTCCCGCTTGAACTCGGGACTGTATTTCTTGCGTTTCATGAACACTCCTTCAGCTCGGTGTGAGCTTACTCGAAAGTGTCCGTGCTGACGGGGTAGAACCCAAGCGTTCACTGCCTGGCAACAGCTTGCGCCTGGGCCGGCAGGCTTGGCGCCGGCGCTGCATCTGCTGCTGCGCTCCGTGGGCCGAGTAGGTGCCGCAAGCCTGGCGATTACGACGCAGCTCCCGGCTGATGGTCGAGGGGGATCGGTTGACCAGGCAGGCAATCCTTCTCTGACTGAAGCCTTGGACATGACCGATTTGGATCGTGGCGCGCTCTGCAACGCTGAGTTCGGAATAGGACATGGGGCAGCACCTTACCGGAAAGGTCAGGTGTTGCACTCAGTTTTTGCCGCCGCCCACTCTCCAAGCTCTGAAATAGCGTTTCTCAAACTCCACTGGCGATAGCTGCATAGCGCTGCTGTGCCGGCGTTTGCCCGCGCTCTTTGTGGCCGCCTGCCAATCCAGGTCGGGTTTTTCGACCCGAAATGCCTTTGCGCATCTCCACTTTCAGCGTCTGACCTTGCTGGCCAGTTCGCCGCCGATGCCGAAGTGGCCTTTGGGCATCTCGGTTATGATCACTCGTACGCTGGTCAGCGGCGCATCCAGGGAGCGCGAGATGGCCTCGCTGACTTCCCGAATGAGGGTTTCCTTCTGCTCGTCGCTGCGGCCTTCAAGGATGTGGATCTGGGCAATAGGCATGGTGTGCCTCCTGAAGAAGAGGCCGCCCGGGCAGGGCGGCCGGATGGCTCAGACGAAGCGCGCGGAGACGCTGCCAAGCCCCTGGTAGCGCACGGTGATGTTGTCGCCCGGCGCTACTGCGACGGCGGCGGTGATGCCGCCGGTCATGATGAAGGTGCCGGCCGGTATGTGCTCGCCGCGCTCGGCCAGCAGGTTGGCGAGCATCGCCACGCTGGACAGCGGATGGCCGAGCACCGCGGCACCGGCACCGAGTTCCACCACCTCGCCGTTCTTCTCCATCACCACGCCAAGAGTGCGCAGGTCGACATCCTCCAGGCTGGCCATGCGACCGCCGGTGATATAGCGGGTCGAGGAGGCGTTGTCGGCCACCACGCTGATCAGGTCGAACTTGAAGTTCTCGTAGCGTGAGTCGATCACCTCGACGGTGGGGATCACGTAGTCGACCGCGGCGATCACGTCGCCGATATGGCAACCAGGCCCCACCAGCGGTGCCTTGGTGACCACCGCGATTTCCGCCTCGATCTTGGGGTGGATCAGCTTGGAACACTCCACCGTGCCGCCGTCGGGCACGCTGAAGTAGTCGGCGAGAAAGCCGTAGATCGGCGTCTCCACGCCCATCTGTGCCATCTTCGCCCATGAGGTCAGGCCCATCTTCAGGCCGACGATCTTGTTGCCGCGCTCCTCCTTGCGCCGGCGGATTTCCCACTGGATGTCGTAGGCATCGGCGAAGGTCATCTCGGGATAGTCGTTGGTGACCTTGTGGATGTCATGGGCCTGCAGTTCGGCGTTCTCGATGTGCTCGGCCAGGGCCAGCACCTGCTCGGGGCTGAGGGTACGGTTCATGCGCTCACCTTCTGGTTCTGGCGGGCCCGGGACATATCCAGGGCGAGGTCCTCGATCATGTCTTCCTGGCCACCGACGGTGCCGCGGCGCCCCAGCTCGACCAGAATGTCGCGGGCCGGTATGCCGTACTTCTTCTCGGCGCGCTGGGCAAACAGCAGGAACGAGCTGTACACCCCGGCATAGCCCAGGGTCAGCGCATCGCGGTCGACGCGGATCGGCTGATCCATCATCGGCACCACCAGGTCCTCGGCGACGTCCATGATCTTGTAGAGGTCGATGCCGGTTTCCACGCCCATGCGCTTGCACACCGCGACGAAGACTTCCAGCGGGGTGTTGCCGGCACCGGCGCCGAGACCGGCGACCGAGCCGTCGATGCGTGAGGCACCGGCTTCGATGGCGGCCAGCGAATTGGCGATGGCCATGCCCATGTTGTGGTGGCCGTGGAAGCCGATCTCGGTGGCCGGGTTCAGCTCGGCGCGCAGCAGGCCGATCTTCTCGCTGACTTCATCGGGCAGCATGTAGCCGGCGGAGTCGGTGCAATAGATGCAGTTGGCGCCGTAGCTTTCCATCAGCCGCGCCTGCTCCAGCACTTTTTCCGCGCTGATCATGTGCGCCATCATCAGGAAGCCTACGGTATCGGCGCCCAGCTTGCGTGACATGCCGATGTGCTGCTCGGAGACATCGGCCTCGGTGCAATGCGTGGCCACTCGAATGGTGGAGACGCCACAGTCGAGCGCCATCTTCAGGTGGTCGACCGTGCCGATGCCTGGCAGCAGCAGGGCGGATACCTTGGCCTGCTTGAGGCGCGGGATCACCGCACGCAGGTATTCCTCGTCGCTGTGCGCGGGGAAACCGTAGTTGATCGAGCGACCGCCGAGGCCGTCGCCGTGGGTGATCTCGATCAGTGGCATGCCGGCAGCGTCGAGGCCGGTGGCGACCGCGATCATCTGCTCGAGGCTGATCTGGTGGCGCTTGGCGTGCATGCCGTCGCGCAGGCTCATGTCGTGCAGGGTGACGTTCTTGCCTTGCAGATTCATGGTGCGACTCCTTTAGGCCAGTGCCGCTTCACGACGTGGCAGTTGAATGGTGCCGGCGGCGATTTCCTCGGCGAACATCTCGCCGGTGCGCAGGGCGGCGGCGGTCATGATGTCGAGGTTGCCGGCGTACTTGGGCAGGTAGTCGCCCAGGCCCTCGACTTCCATGAAGATCGAGACGCGGTTGCCGTCGAATACCGGGCCGTTCTTCAGCCGGTAGCCGGGCACGTACTTCTGCACCTCGGCGATCATCGCGTGGACCGATGCGGTGATCGCATCCTGGTCCGGTTCGGTTTCGGTCAGGCAGTGGATGGTGTCGCGCATCATCAGCGGCGGCTCGGCCGGGTTGACGACGATGATCGCCTTGCCTTCCTTGGCCCCGCCGACCTGCTCGATGGCGCCGGCGGTGGTGCGGGTGAACTCGTCGATGTTCTTGCGGGTGCCCGGGCCGATGGAGCGCGAGGACACGGTGGCGACGATCTCGCCGTAGGCCACCGGCTGCACGCGCGATACCGCGGCGACCATCGGGATGGTGGCCTGGCCACCACAGGTGACCATGTTGACGTTCATTTCCAGCGTGCCGACATGCTGCTTGAGGTTCACCGGCGGCACGCAGTACGGGCCGATGGCGGCCGGGGTCAGGTCGACCATCAGCACGCCCAGCTCGTTGAGCTTGCGGCTGTTCTCGGCGTGTACATAGGCGGAGGTGGCATCGAAGGCGATGCGGATATCGTCCTCGAGCACGTGCGGCAGCAGGCCGTCGACGCCCTCGGCGGTGGTCTTCAGGCCGAACTCGCGGGCGCGCTTGAGGCCATCGGACTCGGGGTCGATGCCGACCATCCAGACCGGCTCGATCCACTCGGAACGCAGCATCTTCATCACCAGATCTGTGCCGATGTTGCCCGGGCCGATAATGGCGGCTTTCAGTTTCTTGTTCATCAGGCTGTCCTCGATCAGATGAAGCGCACGGAGGCGCTGCCGATGCCGCCGATCTCGACGCGCATGAAATCACCGGCCTTGACCGGTTCCAGCGGAACCAGCGAGCCGGACAGGATCACTTCGCCGGCCTTCAGGCCGATGCCGAAGTGGCCGAGGGTGTTGGCCAACCAGGCGACGCAATTGACCGGCGAGCCGAGCGCAGCCGCTCCAGCGCCGGTGGAGAGCAGCTGGCCGTTCTTCTCGACCAGCATGCCGCAGGTGACCAGATCGACCTGGCGCGGTGAGACGGCCTGGTCGCCGAGCACGAACAGCCCGCAGGAGGCGTTGTCCGCCACGGTGTCCTGGATCTTGATCTTCCAGTCCTGGATGCGCGAATCGACCACTTCGAAGCAGGGGATCACGCATTCGGTGGCAGCCAGCACGTCGGCGTTGGTCACGCCCGGCCCCATCAGGTCCTTCTTGAGGATGAAGGCGATCTCGCCCTCGGCGCGCGGCTGGATCAGCTTCTCGCTGATCGGCATGGCTTCGCCGCTGTTGTAGACCATGGCATCGGTGAGGTAGCCGAAGTCCGGCTGGTGCACGCCGAGCATGTTCTGCACGGCCTTGCTGGTGACGCCGATCTTCTTGCCGATCACCCGCTCGCCGGCGGCCAGGCGGCGTTCCAGCATGCGCAGGGAAATGTGGTAGGCGTCCTCGACGCTGATGTCGAAGCCGCGGCTGGTCAGCGGCGTGACGGTCTCGCGCTGGACCATCGCCTGGTAGAGCTCGTCGCCGAGTTCGTTGATCAATGTCTTGTCCATATCGGTCTCTCTCAGGAATGGAGGGCGTCGGCCTCGGCGAGGAAATTCTCGACCAAGCGGGCGAAACGCTCGGCGTGTTCGATCTGGGTCCAGTGGCCGCACTGGCCGAACACGTGTAGCTGGGCGTTGGGAATCCACTGCGCGAGGGTCAGCGAAGCCTGCAGCGGGATGATCCGATCCTCGCGGCCGTGGATGACCAGGGTTTCGTTGGGCAGGGCGCGGATATCGGTCTCGTTGCTGGCCAGATCGTCGACTCCGTTCTGCCGTGGCGGCGGGAACATCGCGGCGAACGACTCCTGAAAGCCGGGGCGGATGCTGGCCTGGTAGCGCAGCTCGGCCAGCTCGTCGTTGACCAGGGTGCGGTCGTGGGCGAACAGATCGAGCAGCCTGCGCATGTTGGCCAGCGACGGCGTGTAGCCCCAGGCTGTTTCCAGTCCTGCGGTGATGGGGAAAGACACACCGACGCTGCCCATCAGCACCAGCCGGCGCACACGCTCGGGGTGACGGATGGCCAGTGCCAGTGCCAGCCCGCCGCCGAACGAGTTGCCGACGATGTCGGCCTGCTGGATGCCGAGGGCGTCGAGCACGCCGATGGCATGCTCGACCCAGCGCGCCTGGCTGTACTTGCCATCGGCCGGACGTTCGCTGTAGCCGAAGCCGAGCATGTCCGGGGCGATCACCCGGCGCGTCTGCGCCAGCTGCGGAATGATCCCGCGCCAGTTGGCCCAGGCGGTGACGCCGGGGCCGGAGCCGTGGATCAGCAGAGCCGGGAAGCCTTCGCCCTGATCATGCAGGTTGGTGCGGTAGCCGGCGGCGAGGATTTCGCGACCGATTTCAGGGCTTTGCTGCGGTGCGTTCATGACCAGGTCCTCAAAGTTTCACACAGATGTTTTTCAGCTCGGTGTAGAACTCCAGCGAGTGCACACCCCCTTCGCGCCCGATGCCCGACTGCTTGCTGCCGCCGAAGGCGGTGCGCAGGTCGCGCAGGAACCAGCTGTTGACCCAGACGATGCCGGCCTCAATCTGCCCGGCGACGCGGTGGGCGCGCGAAGCGTTCTCGGTCCAGATCGCCGAGGCCAGGCCGTAAGGCAGGCTGTTGGCCAGTTCAATGGCTTCCTCCTCGCTGTCGAACGGGCGGATATGGCAGCAGGGGCCGAAGATTTCCTCGGTGACCACCGCCGAATCGTCGGCCAGGCCGGTCCAGATAGTCGGCTGCACCCAGGCGCCGCCGGCCAGGTGCGCCGGCATCTCCGGCACGCCGCCGCCGGTGACAACGGTGGCGCCGTCGTCGACTGCCTGCTGGTAGTAACTGAGGACTTTTTCACGGTGCTTATGGCTGATCAGCGGGCCGAAATTGGCCTCTGGATCGTTCGGTTCGCCGATCTTCAACGCTTCGGCGCCGGCCTTCAGGCGGGCGACGAACGCGTCGAAGATCGGCCGCTCGACATACACCCGCTCGGTGCCCAGGCAGACCTGGCCGCAGTTGGCGAAGGCCGAGCGCAGGGTGCCCTCGATGGCCTTGTCCATATCGCAGTCGGCGAAGACGATGCCGGCGTTCTTGCCGCCCAGCTCCAGCGACACCTGGCGCACGCCCTTGGCCGCGGCGCGCATGATGGTTTCGCCGGTGCCGGTCTCGCCGGTGAAGGTGTAGGCGTCGACGTCCGGGTGCTCGGTGAGGAAGGCCCCGGCCGAATCGCCGCCGAAACCGTGCACCACGTTGTACACGCCGGCCGGCACACCGGCGGCCTGCATCACCTCGCCGAGCAGGGTGGCGGTCAGCGGGGTTTCCTCGGATGGTTTGACCACCACGCAGTTGCCGCAGGCCAGGGCCGGGCCGACTTTCCAGGTCATCAGCAGCAGCGGCAGGTTCCACGGGCTGATCACCCCGATCACCCCCTTAGGCCGGCGCACGCCGTAGTTGAGTGCACCGGCGCCGTCCGGGGTGGCCATCTCGAAGGCTTCATTGGCAACATTCTTGAGCAGGTCGGCGAACACCTTGAAATTGGCCGCGCCGCGCGGAATGTCGATGTGGCTGGCCAGCGACTTCGGCTTGCCGGTGTCCAGGCATTCGGCCTCGAGAAACTCGCCGAAGCGCGCCGTGATGCCATCGGCCACGCGATGCAGAATCTCAGCGCGCTCGGCCACCGTCATCTTCCCCCAGGGTCCCTTCAGCGCAGCGCGTGCCGCCCTGACCGCGGCGTCGACCTCGGCGCGGCCGGCCTCGTGGACGCGGCCGATCACCTGGCCGTTGGCCGGGCTGACATTGTCGAACAGCTTGCCGCTGGCCGAACCGACGAAGGCACCGCTAATGAAATGCTTGATTTCTTTCATCTGCGCAATCTCTGCAATAAGTCGTACCGGACCATCAGGTCAGCACGGTCATGAATCGTTCGTTGAGAATGCGGTCGTGGTAAAAGATCGCCTTGCCCAGCTGGTCGGTGGTCCAGGTCACCGGTTTGTGGTCCGGGTAGTTGTAATCTCCCCCGCAGAACACTTCGTTGCGGTTACCGGACGGGTCGAAGAAGTAGATGGTCTTGCCGTGAGTGAGGCCGTGGCGGGTTGGGCCGATATCGATAGATGTGTCGGTCATGGAGATCAGGTCGGCGGCGCGAAGCAAGTCTTCCCAGGTTTCGAGGTGGAAGGACACATGATGGAGGCGGCCTTTTTCCGGATGGTGAATGAAGGCCACGTCGTGGGCCTTGGTCGACAGACTGAGAAACTGGGCGACGCGCGTGCCATTTTCGTCCAGCACCTGTTCGGCCAGATAGAAGCCGAGCACCTTGGTGAACAGGTCATAGGTCGCCGGCAATTCGTCGCCATACATGAGGGCGTGGTCGAAACGCACAGCCGCCATACCTTTCAGATCGCGCGGCCATGCCTCGGGATTGACGTCATTCAAACCCCACTTTCCAGTATATTCCTTGTCTGCATACAACTCGAAGTGATGCCCGGAGGGGGCCTGGAAGCGCACGCGCCGGCCACAACTGTTCAGTTCACCTGCGGGTAGCTGCTCAACGGCACAGCCATATGCCATCAGATCCCGCTCCAGTTGCCGGAGAGCATCCTCATCCACAACCTTGAAACCCATAAAATCCATGCCCGGCTCGTCAGCCTCGCGTAGCACCAGGGAAAACTTATCCACTTCGGTCCAAGCCTTCAGATAGACACGGCCCTGGTCGTCACGGTCCATCTCGATCAGGCCCAGCAACTCGACGTAGTGTTCCAGGGCCTTGCTCATGTCCAGTACACGCAGCTGCACATGGCCCGGTCGCATTACACCTTTGTTCATGACGTCACCTCTTCATAGTTCTTGTTGTCAGGTTTGTTTCCGCCAACGTGGCGAAAGTACTCGATGGTCAAGTCGGTTTGCGGAAACACTTGACAGGCCAGGGCCAGGCCTTCGGCGGCGGCCTTGGCCGGCACGTGACCGCGGCTCATGCGTCCGCTCCGGTAGGCTCCGCTGAGCACCCGCACTCTACAAAGGCCGCAACCGCCACCGCGACAGCCCACCGGTATGCAGCGCTTGCCCTGGGCTTCCATGGCGCGCAGCACCGACTGGCCCTCCGCGCAGCGGAATGACTGGCCGCTTAGCACTTCGAACACCTCGTAGCCGGCACTGTTCATATTCATCCCAGATACACTAAACATGACGGAAGTATCCCCCAACAGCTCTGGGTGATGCCGGCAAAACCCCGAAAATGAGCGTCAGGGACCTCATGTACGTTGCTTCTTCGCATGTCGATTTCTCTTCTTAACCAGACATAAGGGTCAACCGAGGTCTCCCCCTGCCACCGGAAGAGTTATACCGGTGATGTAGGAGGCGGCGTCAGAAGCAAGGAACAGAATTGCCTCGACCTGCTCGTCAATGCTTCCGTAGCGTTTCATAAGGCTGCTGTCGAGGGACTGGTCGACGATCTGCTGGTACCAGACCTTCTCCTGCTCACTCGGCTCGGCGCTATTGCGCGGAATCCGCCGTGGCGGCGCCTCGGTGCCACCCGGTGCGGTGGCGTTGACGCGGATGCCGCGCTCGGCGGTTTCAAAGGCCAGACAGGCGGTCAGGGCGTTAACGCCACCCTTCGCCGCGCCGTAAGGCACGCGATGGATCCCGCGCGTGGCAACGGAGGAAACATTTACGATGGCGCCACTGCCCTGCTCGATCATTGGCGCCAGCGCGGCGTGGCAGCACCATAGGGTAGGAAACAGTGAACGCCGCACTTCGGCCTCGATCTCGCGTTCCTGGTAATGCTCGAATGGCTTAGCCCAAATGGTGCCGCCAACGTTGTTGATCAGAATATCCAGACGACCGAAGCGCTCGAGCGCCGCCGCCATCACCCGTTGGCACTCGGCGAACTGCTCAAGGTCGGCGGTCAGGGTCAGCACCTCAGCAACTCCGACCAGTTCGTCGGCCAGCTCATGTATTAGCTCGGAACGGTCGACCAGCAGCAGTCGACCGCCTTCGGCCGCCATCCGTTCGGCCACGCGGCGACCGATGCCCTGGGCGGCGCCGGTGATAACGGCAACCTTGCCCTGGAAACGTTTGTTCATGAACCACCTCGGTTGTGTAGCCCGGATGCAATTTGGGAAAGTTCGTAGAGAACCTGGGCCCTACTGCCCGAATAAAACAGGCCCGCTCACCTAGTAAGCGGACCAAAGGAGCCTCTAGGCGCTGGCGGCGAACTTCTCATAATAGAAATTGGCCGGCTGGATGCCCTGTGCCCGGATGTACTGACTGACCGCCTCGACCATCGGTGGCGGACCGCAAAGGTAGACATCTACCTCACCGCCGTTGAGGTGTTTGGGCTCGATGTACTGGGTCACATAGCCCTTTTGCGGATAGGCGCTGTCCGGGCTGGCGACGCAGGCGGTGTAGCTGAAGTTGGGAATGCGCGCGGCGAATGCCTCTAGCTTGTCCATTTCGACCAGGTCGTGGTCATGGGTGACGCCGTAGATCAGATGGAGCGGGTGCTCGCTGCCCTGCTCGGCGATCTTCTCCAGCATCGCGGTGAACGGCGCTAGGCCGGTACCACCCGCCAGCAACAGCAGCGGCCGCTTGATCTCGCGCAGATAGAACGCGCCCAGCGGTCCAGCCAGACTGACGCTATCGCCGACCTTGGCGAGGCTGGTCAGGAAACTGCTCATCAGCCCGCCCGGCACGTTGCGGATCAGGAAGCCGACCTCGCCATCCTTTTGCAGCGAGCTGAAGGAATAGGCGCGGGTCTGGTCGCTGCCCGGCACTTGCAGATTGACGTACTGGCCTGGCAGGAACGCCAACTGGTTCAGCGATGCGCTTTTGATAGACAGCGCGATGGTGCTCTCGGACAGCTGACGCACGTTGCTGATCGCTGCCTGATAGCTGGCCTGCTGGGTCTTGCAGACGTCCGATGCGGCCGGAACGCGAATCACGCAGTCGCTTTCGGCGCGCATCTGGCAGGTCAGCACGTAGCCCTGCTCGGCTTCGGCTTCGCTAAGTGCATCCTCGATATACTCCTCGCCGAGGCTGTAGCGGCCGCTCTCGGCGAAGCATTTGCAGGCGCCGCATGCACCGTCTCGGCAGTCCAGGGGTAAATTGATGCCTTGGCGGTAGGCTGCATCAGCAACAGTCTCGCCAGCATTAGCATCGATGAAACGAGTGACGCCGTCTTCGAAGTTCAGTGCAACCTTGTGTGTCATGGCGGCACCTCAGACGTGGTATACATCGATAACTTGGCGGATGTAGTCGTTCTTCAGCACGACCTTCTTGGCCTTAATCAGCGGGGTCTCGCCACATGTGTCGAGGGTGCAGAAGTTGGTGCCAAAGAAGTGGTCCACCGTCTTGTACCGATAACTCATGGTGTGCCAGTTGTAGCGCAGCTTACAGAAGCCGCCGGACTGCTCGAGCAGCTCCAGATTGCTGATGTTGTGGCTGGTTCGGGTGTCCGGAATGGTGGCACTGGAGCGCTCGGTCTTGATGCGGAACACCCGATCCTCTAGGCCACCGCGATTGCCGTACCAAATCAGCGAGATCTGGCTCTGCGGGTCTTCGGTCAATTGGTCGCGGTCGTCCCAGGCCGGCATCCAGAAAGTGGCGTCCGGCGCGTACATTTCCAGCCAGCTTTCCCACTGCTTGTCGTCGAGATAGCGTGCTTCGCGGTAAAGGAAATCGCGCACGGCTTCGTAGGAGATAGTCATTTACACGCCCTCCGCATGGATCAGCCGATCCTGTTCTGCCTTGACGGCCTTGATCATCTGCTGTTGCCAGTACTTGTGCTGCATGACGAACAGGCCTTCGTCTTCCGAGCGGACACCGCTCAGCTTCGGATGCAGATCGATCTCCTTCGCGCCCTCGTCCGGCCCCTCGATCCAGTGTTTGGCGCCACGGGACATGTCGTTCATCCCCCCGCCGGCGAAGCCCTCCTGGCAGGCGCGGAATTCCTCCAGGTCGTCCGGGGTGGCCATGCCGCTAACATTGAAGAAGTCCTCGTACTGACGGACACGGCGGGCACGCGCCTCGGCGCTTTCGCCTTTGGGCGCGATGCAGTAGATGGTGATTTCGGTTCTATCCACCGACAGCGGACGGGTGATACGCAACTGCGAGCCGAACTGGTCCATCAGGTAGAGGTTCGGGTAGAGGCAGAGGTTGCGGGAGACGCCGATCATCCAGTCGGCACGGGCTTCACCAAACTCGCTGGCTAAGCGATCTCGCTCGGCGAACAGCGGGCGGTTTTTCGGGTCACCCCAGCGTGCCCAGACCATCTGGTGGCCGTTTTCAAAGGAGTAGAAACCGCCGCCATCCCCGCCCCAGCTACTGGCGCTCATGGCGCGAATATCATCGCCCGCTTCTCTTAGCTTGCGCTGCTGCTGGGTGGCGGCGTAGTTCCAGTGAACAGTACTGACGTGGTAGCCGTCGGCACCGTTCTCGACCTGCACTTTCCAGTTGCCTTCGTAAACATAGGTACTGGAACCGCGCAGCACTTCCAGACCTTCGGGCGACTGGTCGACGACCATGTCGATGACCTTCCTCGACTCGCCGAGGAACTCTTCCAACGGGGCGACGTCCTCGCGCAGGCTGCCGAATAGAAATCCGCGGTAGGAAGCAAAGCGCGCAACTTTCTTCAGGTCGTGCGAGCCGTCACAGTCGAAGCTGTCCGGATAGCCGGCGCCCTTGGGGTCTTTGACCTTGAGCAGCTTGCCCGAATTGCTGAAGGTCCAGCCGTGGAACGAGCAGGTGTGGGTGGCCTTGTTTCCACTCCTAAAGCGACAGAGCGTGGCGCCGCGGTGACTGCAGGCATTGATGAAGGCATTGAGCTCACCATCTTTGTTGCGTGTGATGAATATCGGCTGCCGGCCCATCTGCGTGGTGTAATAGTCGTTCTTCTCGGGAATCTGGCTCTCGTGGGCGAGATAAATCCAGTTACCCTCAAAGATGTGTTTCATCTCTAAATCGAACAGCCGAGGGTCGGTGAACATCTCGCGCTTGCAGCGGTAGATGCCCTCATCCTCATCTTCTTCAACGAGACTATTTATATAGTCGAGCCCCAGGTGCATTGTCATGGTCATGCCTCCATTATTATTGTTTCTGTTGCATAAAGCCTAAGGGGTAGGCCTTTCTAGAGATATCCATTTTTTGCACTCCTGTATCCGCCTCTTGCAAGACTGGACTTATCCCTATCAAACCGGACACTGCAGCCCGTTAAGGAACTGCTGACCAAAATTAACGTGTCGCACCTACAGATACTTCTTGAACGTCGCCGCCGCAATGCACACCGCCACGCCGAGCAGTGCCGCGCTGGGCAGCAGGATCAGCAGCGGGTTTACGCTGACCGGCAGTGCCAGGTAAGTCACCCACGGCAGCACGGCCAGCGGGGTCAGGCTGGCCCGGGCGCGGTGATAGATGAACCCCGACTCGCGTCCCGCGCCGAAGCGGCGCACATCCCGGCGCACCAGGCCGTCCACCAGCCCGACGAAGGCGGCCATCAGGAACAGTGGCAGGGTCAGGCACAGCACCAGCAGCCGCACGAGGAAGACCAGCGTCGTGTAGGCCGCCGCGATCAGGTAGCTCTCCACGTTCACGTAGACCAAGCCGATGTAGTAGCGGAGATCCTTGCTCGGGCGATGGCTGCCGGCGCGGGCCTGCGCCGAGGCGTCGCGTATCCAGTCCAGCAGGCCGCTCTTCACGAACAGCCAGTCGTAGCCCTGCTCCACCAGCCGGTGCGCGGTGCGCCCCGGCTCCTGCACCAGCGCGCTGCGCGTGAAATGCGTGGAGAGCTGATCGAGCTCGTAGTGCAGCATACCCTGCGCGTGGCGCCAGCCCTGCTCGGGCCAGAAGAAGTGCATGCCGACGCATTCGATCAGGATGCACAGCAGCAGCGCGCCGCACAGCACGCCGAAGAAGCGGAACGGCAGCGTGACCAGGCCGGCGATCAGGCCTTGCTGTCTTTGCTGCTGGCGCTGGGCCGCGACGGCCGGATCGCTCATGCTCCTTCCTCTTCAGCGGCGGCCATCTGCCTGAAGTCGTCCAGCAGGTCGTCGGGCAGCGCCTCGTCCTGCAGGCCGGGGATGCCCTGGTTCTCCCACCAATCTCCCGCCTCGACGTAGTGCTGACGCATGTAGCCGGCCAGCTCCTGCAGGTCCTTCGGCATGGCTTCGTCGGGGTCGGGAGCGGGCAGCGGCATGCGGACTTTCCAGAGGTTGCCGCCCTCGCTCAGCGCGAAGCACTGCCCCTTGGGCAGCGCCACCACATGCGCCGGCTCGATCAGCGGCACGCTGTTGCTGCTGATGCGGTCCTGGGTGTTGGACGTGAACGCGGTATTGCCGCGCGGGTCGGAGCTGTCGGTGGCGCCGCTCATCAGTGCCGTGGCGTACACCTCGACCTTGGGCAGTTGTCGCGTCAGCAGCTCGGCGGTGGCGGTCTCGCGCACGCGCAGCATGAACAGATTGTTGAAGTTGCCGACCACCTGGCCGGCCTTGGCACGGTTGCCGATGCGCGCCTCGATGTCGCTCAGGGTCTGCGTGTAGGCCGTCACCTGCACGCCGGCACCGCCGCCCTTGTTGACCATCGGGATGAACTCGTCGCCCATGAGTTCATTGAATTCGTCGGCGTGGACGTTGATCGGAATCCTGGCGCCCGCCGCGGCGCCGGGTAGCCCGTCGTCGATGCCGAATTTGTAGATGTGGCCGGCGACCGAGACCAGATCGCTGAACATCGAGTTGCCCACCGCCGCCGCGACTTCGGCGTCGGACAGCGCATCCAGCCCCACGTAGACCACCGCGCGTTTGCGGATGACCTGCATCCAGTCGAAGATCGGCCGCGGGTCGGACAGGTCGGAATAGTTCGGCGCGAGCAGTTGCGCGATCTTGCCGGTGGTCAGCTTCTCCAGCAGCGGCAGCAGCGAGGCGACGATCTTGTCGAAGTACGTCCGGTCGTAGCGCACGGCGCTGCGCAGGCCGTCGAGCACCGGGTCATAGACGCGGACCTGGGACAGGTACTGTTCGAGGGCCACCACGCGCTTCTCGCGCCCGATCATGTTGCGCGGGATGTTCTTGTCGTTCAGTTTCGCTTCGAGCTGGACGATGACATCCCAGGCCTTCGGCTCGTTCCTGGCGAAGTAGTGCTGGGCGTACTCGATGAACAGCGCGTCGATGTTGATGACGTGGCGCTGAATCAGCAGGTAGTCCGGCCGCTGCCCCAGCTCGACCAGGGCGCGCGCGATGATGTTGACGAAGCGCCAGGCAAACTCACGGAACGCGGCGCTGTTGCCTTCGCCCGAGAGCTGTCCGGCGATGCGCGTGGCCACCTCGGAGATTCGCCCGAACCGGCCGACGGCGTTGTAGCGCGCCGAGATGTCCGGCCAGCCCAGATGAAACACGTAGAACTCGCCTTCGCGCCCGGCGCGCCTGGCCTCGACGTACATGCGCTTGAGCAGGCCCGCATCGCCCTTGGGGTCGAAGACGATCACCACCTCGTGCTCGCCGCGGACCTTGCGGCGGATGTCCTGGGTGATGAACAGCTCGGCCAGCCGCGTCTTGCCCACGCGCGTGGTGCCCAGCACCAGGGTGTGCCCGACGCGCTCGCCCAGCGGCAGCGTGACGTCGATCTCGTGCGGCTCGATGCCATGCAGGCGCGGCAGTCCGCCGACCGGCGGCAGCGGCCGCGCCGGGTTGAGCGGGCTGTCCCAGGCCAGCGCGCGCGCCAGCATTGAGGCCGGAAACGGCGCGAACTCCAGCCGCTCCTCCAGCCGCCGCGCGGCCCGGTAGATCGCCGTCGGCTCGACATAGCGGCGGAACTCCGGCCGGTAGGTCTGCATCAGCCGGTGCGTGTGTCGCTGCTCCCAGCGAAAGCCCCGGCCGACGAACAGCCGTTGCTGACTCACCGGCACGTCGCGGCTGGTCATCACGTAGCGCGGCAGTCGGCGGATGTTGCGGCGATAGCGCAGGATCGCCCGGGCATCGCGCAGGCGAATCGCGCCGAAGGCCAGGAAGGCCAGTGCCGCGCCCAGGCCGAGCAGCGGGTTCAGCGCGAGCGACCACGGTGCCACCAGGCACAGAATCGCGGCGCCGGTGCAGACCGCCACGGTATAAAGCTCTACCGCTGGCCGCAGCAGAACCTCGACCGCATGCGGCTGGGCCATTTGCGCACCTACTGCTCGACGCCGGTGGACGTGATGAGCACCGGGTAGTGGCGCAGGCCCAGGCGCTGGGCCAGGTCGTCGCCGGAGGCCGGCGCGAGGGCCAGGCCGGGAGCCAGCCTGCGCAGCGCCGTCAGCGCGGCCATCGACTCCACGTTGACTACCAAGCCCACGGCCTGCAGCTCTCGCAGCGCCGCCTGCCGCTGCCGCAGCCAGGCGCGCGAACGCTCGTCATCGCCGATCAGGAACAGCGCCGTCAGGCCTGGCGCCCGGATGACGCGGCGCTGCACCTCGCCCGGCGACAGTTGCGTCGAGCGCACCGGCAGCATCGCGGCTTCGGCGTCGGCCGTGTTGCCCGCGCGCTGGGCTGGCATCGGGGCCGGCGGCGTGGCCTGGTCCGGCTGGGGATTCAGCGATCGGTAGTACGGCAGCGCAGAGTCGCCGCCGCGGTCTTCGACGACGATCAACGGCGCGGAGGCGGTTTGCGCGAAGACGGTGGTCATGGGCAGCAGCCCGATGGCGGCGATAAAGACGATGTGGTTCATGGCATGGTGGCCTGGAGGGTTGGAACGGGAACGAGGGGGTCGAGCACGCGGGTCAGGTGCCGATGCACACTGCGCCGGTAGCGCGCCGCGGGTGCCCCGCCGGCGGGCCGGTGGTAGCGGCCGATGGCAAGCAGCCAGTCCTCGCCCGGCGTGTGCTGTTCGCGCAGGATTTCCGCAGCGATGGCGAGGTTGCGGTAGGGGTCCAGCAGCTCGCAGGGCTGCGTGTAGCGATGCGTGTGGTAGCCGAGATTGACTTGGCCGAGACCGGCATCGATGCGATTGGCCGGCGTGCGGGCGAGTGCCCGGCGCAGCCCTGCGCAGACCTCGGCGCGGGTGGCGTAGCGCCGTGGCGTGCCGGCGACGTTGAGCGTCCACGGCCAGGGGATCAGGCGCCCGCGCAGCATGGCGCCGCTCTCCTGCAAGGCCACCGCGTACAACACCGCCGCCGGCACATCTGCACGATGCGCCGCCAGTCGATAGGCCGGCGGTGGCACTTCCCGCGCCGGGGCGGCCAATGCCCAGCCGCCGGTGGCGAGCAGCAGCGCGGCGCTGGCGCAGCGGATGGCGACGCGGCATGACCGGCGCTCCCGGCCCGGACTACCTATTGCCGCTGCCATTGACCGTTCACCTCGCGCACCACGGCCGGCAGCTCGCCGGATAGGCCCAGCGAAAGCCAGCGCCCCGCATCGTGGTTGAGCGTGATGGCGCGGGCGCGCACCCTGGCCGGGTCGATGCCCGCCTGGGTGGCCCACTGCCGGATGCGCGCATCGTCCTGGCGGCTGCCGACCATGTAGAGGTCGAATGCCGTGCCTGCCGCCTGCAACTGCTGCACGCGCTGCGCGCACGGTGCGCAGTTGGCCTTGACGAAGACGGCAAGGCGCCCGGAGCCGGTGTTGCCGGCACCCTGCGCCTTGGCGCCGGGCAGGCTCACGCGCGGCTGGCCGGGAAACAGGCGCTGCCACGCCGCGTCGTAGGCCCGCTGGTAGGCCAGCGTCTTGCCGACTCGCCGGGCCTCGGCCCGCACCTGCAGCTCCGCGTAGCGCCTGCGTTCCTCCTCGCTGCGGGCCTCGATGCCCAGCGCCGTAAGCGGATCGAGCGCTGGCGAATACACCCCGAGCGGCCCCTGCATCAGTTGCCGGTAACGTGCCCACTCCTCGGGGTGAAGCCCCCAATCCCGCGCCTGTCTCTCGTCGAGCACGGCATCCGCGCCCGGCTGCACCTGGGCGGCCACCATGCGAGAGTTCGTCACCGCGGCCGGCTGGGCGGATGCACCGAAAGCGGCGAAAGCGGCGAAAGCGGCGAACAGGACGACGGCAGCGAGCAACAGCCGCAGGTTCATGGCGACTTCCTACGGCACAGCGACGCGCTGCGTCTGGCCGTTCACCTGGAACACGCCCGCCTGCGCCTCGATGGATTGCAGTTGCCAGCCGCCCTCGGCATCGCCCTCGCGCAGCAGCCGGGCGCCCGCAAGCGAGGCCGCGGCGGTGGAGGTGATCGACAGAAAGCGCTCGCCTCCCCGCAGCTCCACGCCGAGCACCCGGAACGGCGGCTCCGGCACCTTGGGCTTGGTCGCAACCGGAGCGCGCGGGCGAGCGGCGGATGTTACCTGCCAGGTCTTTTCCAGGCGGGTTTCGATTCCGTTCACGCGTGCCTGCAGCGTCTGCAGATCGACGGCCAGAGCCCTCGCCTCATCGGCCTCTTCGAGGCGCGTCATCCGTTCGTCCAGCGCCTGCCGCGCGGCGACGAATTCTGCCTGGCTGATCGGCGCAGGCCGGCGCTCGTCCGCATCGACCTGTCGTTCGAGTTCGGCCACGCGCAGGCCCAGCGCCTTGACCTGCGCATCCTGTGCGCTGCGCTGGGTCTGTTCGGCGAGCCGCGACAGGCTGACGCTGTTGATGAGCGCCACGGCACTGATGAGCAGCAGCCAGAAGGCCGTGGCGATCTTGAGCCAGCGCGTGTGGGAAGTGCGCTCGGATGACGCTTGGGAAAAGGTCATGGCAGCATCTCCTCGTGCCGGTCGTCGACCGGCACGGGCGTGGCGGTGCCGGGCGGGTCGGCGGAAAGGAAGGTGGGGGCACCGTGCCGGCTGAAGCAGACCTGGCGGGTCAAGTCATCGACCGACAGCTCCCAGGCGGGGCCGGCAAGGGTCAGCAAGGCATCGCGCAGCGTCAGCGGGCCCAGGCGCAGATGCGCGGCAGGCAGCGGCAGCGCGTAGAGGGTGGCGGCCTCGGTCGCATCGCAGAGCCGGTAGCCCGATCGCAGGAGCACATGGCGCATGGCGTCGCCCACGCTGGTATCGGGCACGGGCGGGATCGAGACCTCCACCGCCTGCTGCAAGAGATCACGCTGGGCAGGGTCCGGCACCAGCTCGACCAAGGTGTAGCGGCCGTAGCGGGCCACCGGAATCAGCCCCTGGTCCAGCACCGAAGCTATCTCGTCGGGCGGCGCTTCTATATGGTCAGGGGTGGCCGGTGTCGTCGTGCAACCGGACAGCAGGCCGCTGAGCACGCCGAAGATGCAGAGGAAACGAGACGGAGACGGCAGCATGTGACACCCACGGTGACGGGATGCCTTCACCTTTGCAGAAACGTGCTGCGCGGGATGCCGAAAATCCGATACGCGCGGCGCCCCATTTCCCCAAGGAAGGGCACCGGCTATACAGTTCGCCCCATCAAACAAGGAGAGAGAAAGTTGGTGAAAGACGATACAGATAAAGCGGGTAGCACTGCCGCTGTTGCAAAAGGTCTTGGAGCGCTGGAGAGCGCCTGGGACGCCCACTGGGCGTTGCGGCTGATTTGCCTCGTCCTGTTCCTCGACATGGCCATGATGCTTCGTACCGGTCGAGGATTATGGCAGTGGTCGGCCGGCGACAAGGCGCTACTGAGTGACGTGGGATGGGTCGCAGTCCTCATCGTCGCTTTCAGCTTCGCGGTAGCCATCGTGATCCCCGTCGTCCTCATTGCGCTGCGTCAGATCAGCGCAATCGTTCTCAGTTGGCTGCCTGACTTTCTCACTACTTCGGCTGAGCCGGCCTATCAGAGGCCATTGGGATATGCACCCACACGCGACTTCCGAAACCTGGCTCTGCGCGAGAAGGACGATTTCCTGTTCCGCATGTATGAGGCACATGAACAGAAGAAGCAGGCCGAGAGATTGGCTCGGGAGCGAGCTGGCGAGCTGACGGCGGCGGCACTTCTGGCGGCACTGGCGGATTGGTTGCTCGTGCAGTGGATCTCCGGTAGCGTCAGCTTGATCGGCGCGATCGTCGAGGCGCTGGCCGGCTGGGCGTCCATCGTCGCGGCGATTACCCTGCTGTGCGCTGGTGTCATCCTGAAGTGGGCCTGGTTCTCGGACACCCCTCCCGACGTGATCTACTACCCACCGCTGGATCAAGAGCTGCGGGACAAGGAACGGAAGGCCCGCGGGCTATGCTGAAGAAAGAAGCGGCCCCCGAAGGGGCCGCCAAGTCCAGCAACGCTCAATGCACCAACTGCCGTGCCAGCGCCACCTCCACCGAATCGCCGTCCTGGTTCAGGACATCAAGCCCGGATTCGGGCACGTCGCCCGAGGTGGATTGCGACACCATGATCTTCCTGGCCATCAACCCCAGGCAGGTCATCTGCGAGGAGTTGGCGTAGCCGATGTAGATCACGCGCACCGGCTGCTTCTGACCGATGCGCCATGAACGGCGCGCGGCCTGCTGAAGCGAGTACACGTTGTAGCCCGACTGCATGAACACGATCGTCGGAAACTCCAGCAGGTCCAGGCCGGTTTTCACCAGCTCCGGGTTGGTGATGAGCACGTCGATGTCGCGGTCCAACTGCTCGGCGATCCAGTCTTCACGGCGGGAGGCATCCACGCTCGCGCGCAGCACCGCCGTCTTGAAGCCTTCCTGCTCCAGCAGCACCTTCAGGCGCGACGTGGTGTCGCGCGTGCCGGTGTAGACCGTGTAGACCAGGGTCTTGCGCCCTTCTGCCTTCTCCTGCTTGCAGATCTCGATCAGCTCGCGTTCCTTGGGCATCACTTCCAGCTCGTTGAACTGAGCCGGCACGAACGCCAAGGTGCTGCGCGTGCGTGGATGCACCACGGTTTCCGACCGGAAGCAGCAGTCCGGCCAGGCCAGCAGCACGTTGAGGACCACACCGAGCAGCGTCGTGTCGCGCTTCGCCAGGGCCTGCTTCAGCTCCTGGGTCAGCCGATCCGCCAGATCGCGGTAGGCCGCGGCTTGCGCCGTGTCCATCGCGACTTCGCGGAACTCCTCGTCGTAGGGCGGCAACACGTTGCCACCGATGTCCTTCAACTTGAGGAAGACCGTGAACGGCAGGACGCAACGCAGCACACCCTTGGGACCGAAGCCCGGCGCCTTGACCGTGCGCACCGATACCTTGGTGCCCTTGGCCGTCTTGTGCGCCGTGCCCGTGCTCTCGGAATAGATATCCTTGAGCACGCCGTGATCGCGCATGAACGCCATCGCGGCCGAGGTCATGCTGCCGTTCTTCGTCGGCCGGTAGCCGTCTTCGATCATCCGCCCTGGCAGGGCTCGGAACAGCAGGTGGAACAGGTCGTCGCCGTAGCCGCCCATCAGTGTGCCGGTGAGCAGCAGCGTCTTGCGCGCCTTGGCCGCCAACACCCCCATTGCCTGGCCCTGAGCGGAGCCGCCGTTCTTGTACTCGTGCGCCTCGTCGGCGATGAGCAGGTCGAACGTGCCTTGGGGAAGCTGCCTCTTGATGAACTCGGACGGCTGGTAGCCGCCCTCGCCGAAGCCGAACTCCATGTTGGCCATCGCGCGTTCCATCCGGTGGGCTTGCCGATCCGAGAAGACCAACTCGCCGCGGTCGTCCATCAGGTTGATGAACTCGTGGACGTTGTCCCCGAGCATCGACGCGAGGAAGGCGTCACCGAACTTCTGCATCAGCTTCTGCGCGGTGACTTCCCCGATGGTTGGAATACGCTTCAGTGCCTTGAGCACGGTCGAGGACTGGTCGCTGGCGGACAGGCCTCTGGGACGGATCAAGGACCACAGCGGTGCACGGCAGTGGCTGCACTTGCGGCGGGACTCTTCGGCTTCGAGTTCGACCGGGTTGATCGGCTCGCCGTCGAGATCGGTGATGACATGCCCGCAATCCGGGCAGGCCCCCACGTCGCCGTGAGGCGTGCGCCGTCGAACGAAGACAGGTTTCCAGTGGAACCCCATCCGCATCCGCACTCGGCCCAGGACGAAGAACTCCTGGCCCTGCGCCGGCACGTCCAATTGCTCGCGCAGTTTCAGCAGCTTGACCAGCGTGTCCGGGCCGTTGAGCACCCAGACCTTGGCACCGGCCACCGTCTCCTGGATCTCGCGCCGCCACTTGTAGACCAGGTGGGGTGGCGAGAGCACCAGGGTACGGCGGTAGCCTTCGGCGTTGAGCACGGCGGCAGTGGCAATACCCACTGTCGTCTTGCCGCAGCCCATCTCGCCATTGACGATCGCGGCACGTTCGCCGCGATCGACCAACAGCTCGGTGACGGCGTGGACCACATCGGCTTGCGCCGGGAACAGCTTGCGCTTCAGCGCGGCGAGGATCAGTTGCCGATGCACCCGCACCTGGCCGGTGTAGACCGGAGGATTGGCGCGGTTGAGCGAATCGAGCAGTTCGTCGCCGAACTCCGATACGAAGTCCTGCAGGCTGAGCGTGAGGGGTGAAGCGGCCGCTTCGAGCAGGTCGCCCTGCGCAGCGGTTTCGGGAACGGTTTCGAGATCGAGGGACATGGTGATGCTCCAAGGAGATGGGGCATGCACCTCCCCCACGGGGCGGTGACATGCCCCTGGGGGGGAAGAAAGATGCGGCAAAGAAACGTGTAGGTGCCGCTGGATGCGGATCAGTATTCGCTGGGCAACAGCAGCGTGGTGACGCTGCGATCCCATTCGGTGATGATCCAAAGCTTCAGGTCGCGCGTGACCTGGTAGGACGAAAACAGACGATCCTCACCGGATTGCAGCGCAGCGTCGTTCAATCGCCGATCGTCGTCGCTCAGGTCGCCCCAGTCGCCATGAAGATGGCGGCGCAGGTACGGCGTGGGGTTGAGCCGGCCCTGTCGGACCAGCTCGTCGACGCCGGCGTCATGACCACCTGCCCGGGCGAAAAGCGTGCTTGTGACGCGAGGTTGAGGATTGCGAGTGCCATGGTGGTTTCTCCTTCTGGAAGAAGGGGCCACGGCACCCCATCGGGGCAACGTGACCCCGGTGGGTGGATGAAAGCGACGGCGAACCGTCAGGGAACAGGGATCAGCGGATGGTCAGCACTTCGCCCCACGTGGGCGAGCCCAGCGTCAAGTCCCATGCACGAATGACCGGCACGAACTTGTCGGTGAGGATGCGCGTCTCGGCCACGGAGCCATCGTCGCGTTCGGTGTATTCCGTCTGGAGGGTCTTCTCCTTGTGGGTATCACCTTTGACGACGAGCACGCGCCCGCTCTTGGACTTCACTACGCCGGAGATCGCGCCTGCGGCCAAAGCCAGGGCGAGATGCCAGTGCGACAAGGCCCGCGCGGGCGGACGCAGCGATTGCTGCGCGGCGCCCAGGTGCATATCGAGCGCCGGCCAGGGTCCTTGTAGCCGGCCGACTTCATCGGCGAACTGCTCGGGCTCCATCGTCACGCGATAGAAGTGCTCCGGCTCGGCCGGGCTGGCAGGGACGGTGTACGGCAGGAACGGCCATTCGAGCGGCAGTTCCTCGGCTTCGGCGTCACCCTGTCCGATCTGCAGCAGCAGACCGCGCACGGCCTTGACCGACTCCGATGCCTGGTCGCGTTGACGAATCCTGCGACCGAAGATCACCACCTGCTTGAACTGCGTCTCCACCGCACGGTAGATACGCAGGTCGGCGAAGTGGCGCGTCAGCCATCCGACCAGCTCGGCGTCGAGCACGTAGGACGGCACGATGAAGATCAACACGCCGCCGTACTGCATCAGCGGCAGCGCACGCTGATAGAAAAGCTTTTCCAGCCGCGCACGGCCCTGGCCCTGATAGCCGATGTTGCCGTTCACGTCCTTGCTCAGGTCGCCATACGGCGGGTTCAGCCACAGCAACCCGAAGGACTGGCGCGAGATCAGCGTGTCCATCAGGTCACCGTGGATGCAGCGATCGACCAGTTGCCGTGCGTGGCGGGCACGCTCGGCGTCGTACTCGACGGCGAAGGCCTGGACCTGCTCGCGCCCGAGGGCGTGGGCGGCTTCGGCGATCGCCACGCCTTCGCCGGCGCAGGGATCAAGGATGGACATGGCGCCGGGAGACGGCGCCAGCGCGGACAAGGCCCGCTCCAGGGTCGGCTCGTCGGTGGGGAAGTAGCCGTTACGAATGAAATTGCGCGCCAGGCGCGGAAACATGAGTGCCATGGATTTCTCCTGGTGATGGATGAGGGAAGGCGGGCACGCGCGGCGCGCATGCCCGTGGGGATGGCTCACGCCACACGCCGAAGCGGTGCGTTCGCGGCCAGTTCGTACTGCGTGGCGCCGAGGGTGCCGTTGCGGATCAGCTCGCCCAACGCCTTCGTCAGCGCCGGGACATCGAGGGCCAGCCGATGGCCTTCCAGCGGCCCGAGGGCCAAGGGAAGACCGGTCAGCATCCGCCGTGTCTGCAACAGCTCCAGCACGGTGTCGCGCCAGTGGTCGAGCAGTGGCAGCGGGCAGGTGTCCTGCACCAGCGTCCACAGCCGGTCGAGCCGGTGAGCAGAATCCCTGGGCAGAAGCGCCAGCGCGCTGGCGTTGGCCTTGTCTGGCTTCACGCAGCGACGGTCGAACAGCCACACATTCGTCAGCGAACCGAACAGCGTTCGCCGATAGGCACGGGTGATGCGCTTTTCCAGGTTCTCGACGTTGCCGACGAAGACCGGGATGGATGCGCCCTGCTCGGTGATGACGTGGAACTGATCCAGTCCCTGCTCATCCCGGCCGAGGGTCAGGCGGGCGAGGAACTCCTGAACGGCGGTGTCGCGCGCCCAGATCGAGAGAAAGACGAGATTGCCTTGCTCGTCACCGACGCAACCGTCGGCCATGAGGTCGGGGCATTCGTCGATGCGATACAGCGGCTTCGCCGAAGAAGGTGCAGGCATGGTGATGTCCTCTTGGAAATGAAAGAGCAACCACAGCCCGCGGGGCCATGCTCGCCCCGGTTGGGTGAAGGAAGATGTGTGCCGCTAGACGGCGCGTCCCGCGTGGAAGCGGTGAACCCGCTCGCGCCACTCGGAGCTTTGCACCGGCGCCATGTCGAGATAGCGCAGCGGGCACGAGTAGTAGTACGGATGCACGGACTCATCGAGGGATGAGTAGCCCCAATCGCCGCCCGAGCTTTCCAGCAGATGGCAGCCGATGTAGCAGACGGACTCACCGGCCGCGAGGCCCATGACGCCCGCCTGCCTGGCGGTGACGCGAACCACGGTCCACAGGACGTCGCCGTCCAGCGTGTGGTCGATGACTTCGCAGCAAGCGCGTTCGGACGCCTGCGGAGCGATCAGCTCGCGGATCAACTGATCGCGCGTCTGACGAACGAAGGTCCAGCCCATGAAGGTCTCCTTGAAGAAGAGGCCGGAGCCCTCCTCGTCGGGGGAGAACCCCGGCGGGTGGCGGAATGCCGCGCAAGGCGGCGGATGCATCAGGCAGCTTTGAGGTGCCAGTCCTGGGACAACGGAGCGAACTCGTAGCCCAGCTTGTCGAGACGGTCGCGCTGCTGACGCAGCACACGACGATCCACGGTCGCATCGAGCTTCACGGTCTCGCACAGGGGCCACAAGGCACCGAACAGCGCCGCGTCGTCTGCCTCGGCCGAGGCCGCAGCGGACACGGGAGCCGGTTCGCTGCCGAACGGCGTGGTATCGACCAGGGGATCGCGCGGACTGCGCGGCTTCGCCTTCGGCTTGGCCGGGGGCGTTGCCGGCACGGGCGCCTGCGCTTCCTCGTCGATCGGATCGACTTCCTGCGGACTCAGCCGGCGGGCTTCGTCGCGGCTCAGGGCGTCGATGTTGGACAGCGTCATCCCGCCCAGATGGGCGCGGATCTCGATGACCATGCGGCCGTTGGCGTTGTACGTGGAGGGGCGAATCTCGACGATGACGAAATCACCGTCGTACTTGCCCTCGCGGTACTGATCGAGTTCGGCGTTTTTCACGACGAACTCGCCGATCGAGGTCGCCAGGCGGCCGACGTTGAAGTCGCCGTTCCTGCCGTGGATGGTCTTGATGGCCAGTTGGCCGGGGATGGTGATCATGAAGGTCTCCTGCTGACGAAGAGAAGACAAGGCCCCAGTGATGGGGCCTTGCGGATCAGAACGACTCGGCAACGGCCAATGCGGGGGCATCGGCTGCGTCGTCGGCAGCATCGGCGACGGGCTCGGAAGGCTCCGGTGCCGAGGCTTGCTGCGCAGCGGGCGCGTCGGACCTCACAGGGACTTCCGGCTCCCGCTCGTCTGTCTCGGTCGGCTTGGGTTCGGCTTTGTAGACGAGCTTGCCGTCGACCTTGATCCAACTGACGAACAGCAGCCGGGCCTTGAGGCTCACCCCCTGTTCGCCGGCACGCTTGCCCTTGGAGTAGGTGAAGGTGTCGGTCCACAGGTCGCCCAGGCGGAAGCCGATCATCACCTTCTTCTCGGCGTCGACCGCCTGAATGCAGCGGCGCACCAGGTGCTGCGCTTCCGATCCCGATACGCGCGTGTCGAAACGCACATACGAGACGTCGTCGCTGGGACCGTTCAAGGCTGCGATGTCGCAGGCCAGGAACGCATCGCCTTTCTTGGGCTTCACTTCGCGGATGCGATTGAGGTACCCGAGGCCGGCGATGTGCAGATCGAAGTAGGTTTTTTCGTTGGAAGTGGTCATGGTGAATCTCCTGGGAACAATGAGGCGGAGACACACCCGACCCAAGGCGGGGAAGGTGTGGAACCCCCGCGTGGGTTGATGGACAGCTTGGTGGCATCGCCATCGAAAACCGATGGCCGTTCGCGCATGGATGCCGGTGCGAACTGGAGTGATCAACGCGGTCGGAACCGCATCGCAGCCTTGAAGATCGTGGCTGCCTGGGCATGTCGCTGACGGACGTCAGCGGAACATGGCCGGAAGCGTGGCGCCAGGACGGCGCGCAGGCGAGCGGCAATCGGCACTCACGGCTGTCCGCATTGCCGGGAAGAAAGAGGCCCCCGGAGCGGGGGCCAGGGATGGGCGGTCAGTTACCGCTGGGCGTGGGAGGAACCGCCTGCAGCGACAGGTGTGTCGCGGTGGCGGACACGTCGAGGTCGTCCTCGCTGCGCAGGATGCGCGCAAACACGCCCTCCTGCGGATCGAAGAACTCGCCGAAGTCGTCGCCGCCGAACTCGGCACGCGCCAGTTCCCACCAGTCGTCGAAGGCACCGACATCCGGGTTGCAGCCGGCGGCATAGGCGATGGTCTTCTGGCGACCATCGGGTCGACGCTCGCCGCGCTCGGCCAGGAAGTGCACGCCGTGATCCTTGGCCAGGACGACGCGGCACTGATTCGCAACCGCTTCGGCGAGCACGGGCCGCAGCTCCGTGCCTTTGAATCGAACAGTCATGGGTGTGACTCCAGGGAGGCAGGAAGAGAGGCTTCCCGCCGCGAAGGCGGGAAGCTGCTGGGAGGTCAGTGCCGGACAGCCTTGCGACCCGACAGGTACTGCACGCGGATGCGCCTCCAGCTCCCGTCGTCGATCAGCCGTTCCAGCGTCTCGCCGAGGGTGTCGAAGAACACCTCATCGACCCGTTCGACCAGCTCGCCGTCGCGGCGCAGCTCAACCGCGTAGAGGTCGAGGCCACGCTCATACAGCACGGTGACGCGACCCTGGAACTTCGTCGTGTCGACGGTGAAGCCGATGGCCGGTGGCGTGCGGATGATGTCGGTGGGCAGCGGATCGACCCAGGTGATGTCCCGCGCACCGGCATCCACCAGCATGTGGGTGATACGCCGGAAACCGTCGGGAGCGGGCAACTGCTCCAGTTGGTCGATCAGTTCCCGCAACTCGGGGCAGCGGGGCTCGGGAATCGGCAGCTTCGCCGGTGCGGACCCGAGCACCAACCGCTTCACCGTGTAGGGCTGGCCGTCGGCGGTGAACTCGGTCTGCTCCTCGGGCGTGTCCGCCCGCTGACCGTCGAAGCGGCGTCTGACATAGGGTTCGACCTGCACCTTGGCGCCCTCGTCGGGCACCTCGGTCACGAGCGTGCGATCGAGCACCGCGAACTCGGCCCGTCCCGTCTTGACGACGATGGCCTCGTCGGTGGTGGCGATGACCTTGCCCTCGAAAGGCTTCGGGTCGATGTGAAAGCCCAGCGTCGAAACCTTGGGCTGGCCGTCGAAGATGTTGAACTTGAACGAACGGACGTTGGAAGGCACATGACCGACAACGAGCGTCGGCATCTGTGCGCGAATGGCTTGGGTATCCATGGGGAGACTCCTTGTGGCAACCAAGGGACTCCCGCCCGCAAGGGAGGTCTGTCCCTTGAGGGTGAAGTGGATGAACGCGGGTGCGCCCGGAGAACGAAGCAACCAGCACGGCGAACCGCGCCGCAGTCTTGAAGGTCTCGACTGCCTGGGCATGCTGCCGGCAACGCCAGCGAACATGCGGCCAGCGTGCGGCACATGGCGGCGGCCGTCCGTTGGGAATCGGCAATGCGCCGGCACCGCGTTCCGCGAAAAAGAAGAGCCCCGACGTGGGGCTCGAATGGGTTGCGGGTTACTCGTCGTAGAGCGTCAGCCCGTCCAGCACGGGCGCGTCGGCATCGAACACCAACATGCGAACGTCAGCGAGCGCAGCCAGGTGCACCACTTCCACGAAGGACTCCGGCACGCCCTTGGCCCGGTGCTCCTGCCGCAGCTCTTCGGCGGTGATGCCCTCGACATGCTGCAGGTTCGCATCCGTCCAGGGGGTGGCGATCAACTTCACGCCGATCGCGGGGCTGTACGGGATGCGGAAGGCGACGAACAGAAAACAGCTCGGCGTGGCGATGTCGGCCAGGTTGGCCAGATAGCGGCCGGCCTCCTCGGTGATGTGCGCCGAGCTGATTTCCCAGGCACGGCTGTAGAAGCCGGTCTCGAAGCGCAGGCGCCGCACCACCTCGCGCGCGGCCTCCTCGGAGTAGGTATCGGCGACGTGCAGCGGTTGGCCGGCTTCTTCGGCCATGACGGCGTAGACGAGGTTTCGGGCGATGCCATGGCTGGGGCACTGCGCGTCCAGCTCGGGCGGCACGTTCTGGCCCTCGGTGATCAGCGCGAAGTCGTCGCAGAAGATGCAGGCATGGCGCTCGACCTGGCTGTCCGGCAGGTGCGACTGCGAGACGTGCAGCGGCAGATAGCTCAGCGGGCAGTCGTCGTCGTAGGAAATGGCGAGCAGCCGCTGCACGGACAGGCCATCGTAGCCGCGGACGAAGGGGTTGTTGGAATGGGACATGGGATTTTTCCAGCAGAGGATGCCCGAGGCAATCCCCTGCCGGGGATTGAACCCCAGCGGGTGGATGAAGTGGCAGCCGGTCAGCCGGCCGCGGCGTCGGGCCACCTTGGTGGCGGGCGGCGCAGGTCAGTGGAAGATGCTGATTCGGGACATGGCCGCTCCTGCGAACGGAAGGAGGGACATGGCCCCGAACGGGGACGCATGTCCCTCGTGGGGTGGGATGAAATGACGGTGGGTTGCCAGGCGCGGTTCACCAGCCGTTGTAGTGCAACGTGAGGTCAGCGATGACCTGACGCCGTTCCAGATCGAGGCCGCCAAAGTCGGACAGCCCCTCGAAGCCGCAACTCTTGAGCATCGCGCCGCCCTCGCGGGAGTTGTAGAAGCTCACCATCGCGGACAGGAACATGCGTTGACCGCTGCTCAGCACGCCCAGGGCGTCGTTGAGCATCAGCATGTTGGGCCGCAGGTCCCACTTGGTGGTGGCATGCTGCAGACCTTCGCGTGTGCCGTCGCCGAACCACTCGTGGCCGGCGATCTGCGCGCCGCGCTTCCAGGCCTCGAAGAAGGCCTGCGGTGCAGCGTCGAAGTGCGCCTGTTCCAGCGCCATCTGATCGAGCACGTCTTCGGGTAAAGACAGATTCATGAGAGAACTCCTTGAAGGGTGGGAATTAGGGGTGAGCGCGCTGTGTCCAGGCATGGGTATCCAGGGCGCGCTGTGCTGCGAGGTGGTTCGGGAAATACTCGACGGACTCCCGCGATACCGGGCCCTCGTCGTCTTGCGTGCCGATGTAGTGGCCGGCCGCGCTGCGCAGCACCTGTAGCGGCAAACGCTTGCCGGTCCAGGCCAGCGCCAGCGCACCACTGCGCACTGCGGTTGCAGAGGAAGATGCAGAAGGTTCAGACATGCCGTGCTCCTTGGTGGGTCGAGGAGCACGCATCCCGTAGAGGATGGAGTTCCCCTCGGGTGGTTGAGAAAAGTGCATCGTCGCCAGGCCGGCGAGCGTCCGCGGTGGGCGATGCGAAGCGGACTGGATCGGTCGACGCGGCGAACCGCGTTGCAGTCTTGAAGACCGAGACTGCCAGGGCATGCCGCTGACGACTGTCAGCAACGCATGGCGTGAGGATGGGCGCGAAGCATGGCTGCCGTCGCAGGGAAAACCGAATCGCGGACGGCCCGCTTTAGGGCGGGCCCGCGTCACGGGACAAGGCAAGGACCAGGGCGCCGAAGGCCACGCGGGCCTTCGGCTGGAGAGGAAGGAAAACCACCTGTGGGCTGCGTCAGCGCGGGCCGTCGTCAAAGCCGTTCGCTGCGTCAGCAATCGCACCCGGCCCGTTTCGTGGCTGGGGCCGGAAACCTCTGGCGTGCATCCACACACAAAGGGAGCCCGTTGTTCCGCCGGCGGGCACCGGCACGGAATACCCTCGGCCCAAGGGGCCTCCTCACGGCTCGCGCGGCGGCAAGGCGTCAGGAAGCCCCTCATGACCGAGGCAAGGCACACCGATCAAGGGAATGGCGGCGGGCGCGATTCGTGGAGCAATGACCTTCTCGCCCCGTCGCCCGATGGTGGGCAGACGGGGCGCGCACACCGTTGCAGAAGGAGACGCGCGCTTTGGAGGTCCCGCGCGGTGCGGGACGTTTGCCTCGCCGCTAGTGAAGTGGCCGGCGCGGCAGGGGGAAGCGAGGATCAGGACGCCTTGGAGGCAGCGGGCCGCTTGCGCGGTGCGCTGCGCCGGCCCGTCGGGGACTCGATCGGCAACGTGCCCTTGCAGTCCGGGTAGCGCGAGCAGGACCAGAACGCGCCGCTCTTGCCCGTGCGCTGCTGCATCGGTGAGCCGCACTGCGGGCAGGCCGGCGCCGGCGGCAGCGGCAGCTTGAGCGAGAGCGTTGCGCCGCGGTACTGCTGCACGAGCTGGCCGACCCACACGGACTGCTTCTCGATGAAGGTGTCCAGCGCCATCTGGCCGGCCTCGATCATGTCGAGCGCCTGCTCCCACACCGCCGTGGTGCCAGGGTCGGCGATGGCCGAGGGCACCGCGTCGATGAGCGTGAATGCCGCGTCGGAAGCGCGGACGGCGCGGCCTTTCTTGACCAGGTAGCCGCGACCGATCAGACCGTTGATGATGTTGGCGCGTGTCGCCTCGGTGCCGATGCCGGTGGTATCTCGCAGCTTCTGTTTCAGGCGCGGGTCGGTCACGAACTTGGCGACGGTCTTCATGGCCTTGATCAGCTCGCCCTGCGTGTAGGGCTTGGGCGGCAGCGTCTTCAACGCCTTGAGATCCACCTTCCCGACCGGGCAGGACAGGCCCGCATGCAGGGCGGGCAGCACTTGGCTGCGCTGCGCTTCCTCGTCATCGGCAGCGTCCGGCTCCGGCGTCGCCAGTACCAGGCGCCAGCCGATCACGGCGATCTGCTTGCCCACCGCCACGAGCGACTGGCCGCCGCAAGCGAGCTGCGCTACCGTGCGGTCGAACTCATGGTGCGGGAGGAACTGCGCGAGGTAATGGGCGCGGATCAGCCGGTAGACGGCCAGTTCCTTCTCGTTCATGGCCGACAGGTTGGCGGGCTCCAGCGTCGGGATGATGCCGTGGTGAGCCGACACCTTGCCGTCGTTCCAGGCGCGCGAGCGCTGTTGGCGATCCAGGCGCTCGATCAGCGGCCGCAGGCTGGGGTCGGTCTTGACCAGGCTGTCGAGTACGGTCGGTACCTCGGCCCACATACTCTCGGGCAGGTAGCCCGAATCCGAGCGCGGATACGTTGTCGCCTTGTGCGTCTCGTACAGCGCCTGGGCAATGTCCAGCGTCTCCTGCACGTCGAGGCCCAACTGCTTGGAGCACACCTCCTGCAGCGTGCCCAGGTCGAACGGCAGCGGCGGTGCCTCGCGCACGCGCTCGGTGTCCACCGACACGACCTGCGCATCGCGTGCCGCGCGAATGCGATCCGCAGCCTGCTGCGCCACCGGCTGCTGAAGGCAGCGACCCGCTGCATCCGTGCTGCCTTCGGGCGGTATCCAGCTCGCGGTGAAGGATTGGCCGGCATGGGATAGCAGCACATCCACGGCCCAATACGGCATGGAGACGAATCGCGCGATCTCGCGATCACGATCCACGACCAACTTCAGCGTCGGCGTCTGCACGCGCCCCACCGACAGCACGCCCGTATAGCCGGCCTGACGCCCCAGCAGTGTGAACAAGCGGCTCAAGTTCATCCCGATCAGCCAGTCGGCGCGCGATCGGGCGAGTGCGGAGAAATACAGCGGCAGCGTCTCGGCGGACGGCTTGAGCGCACCCAGCGCTTTGCGGATCGACGCATCGTTGAGCGCCGACAGCCACAGGCGCTGAATCGGCCCGCGGTAGCCGCACAGGTCGATGATCTCGCGGGCGATCATCTCGCCCTCGCGGTCGGCGTCGGTCGCTATCACCAGCTCGCCCGCCTTGGCGACGAGCTGCTGCACGACCTTGAATTGCGCTGCGGTCGCCGCCTTGGGCTCGACACGCCAACGCTCAGGAAGAATGGGCAGTTGCTCGATGGCCCAGCGCTTGTACTGCTCGCCGTACCCTTCGGGCGGAACCGCCTCCACCAGATGACCGATGCACCAAGTCACGACGACACCCGCGCCGCTGTAGCAGCCGTTGCCGCGTTGGCTGGCGCCCAGCACACGGGCGATGTCCTTGCCCTGGGACGGCTTCTCGCACAGGAACACGCGCATGAAGCCTCCTTGGAAATGTGCGGTTCATCGGATGGGCGTCAGCTTGGCGGGGCCAGGAGATGCCGGCAGCAAGGAAATCGATTGATGCAGACACCGCTTTGTGATTGGCAGGCGGTTCGTTGCCGCAGCGGTGTGAATAGATCGTAGGAGCTGGCACAGCAAGAGGGTCGTTTCGGGAGGGCGGCTGGAACTCCGTGGACGACCTTAGAGCTATCCCCTGGGGATAGCTCGCTGGTGCATCGCGGGCGTATGACGGTTGCTACAGCCGCCCTCTGGGGAACGGCGATGGGCGAATTACTGTCCGCCGGCCGGCTTGGCGCTGAGCGCCACCGACTCGATGCGGTACGGCAGGATGCCCACGCGGCGGGCTTCGATCTTGAACGTGATGCGCTCGTTGTCGTCGGCGTCTTCCCACTCGTCCTTGACCGTGCGCCCTTCCACCAGCACACGCATACCCTTCTGGTACAGACCCGCCCAGCGTTCGGCGTCGCGGTGCCACAGCTCCACGGGCGCCCAATAGCCGCCGCGGTCTTCGTAGCCGTCCTTCGTCGGCACTGGATTGTCGAAGTAGACGTTCAGGCGCAGCAGCCGGCGCGGCTCGTCGTTGCCGTTCGGGAATTCGCGGTAGTCCGGCGCAGAACCGATGTTGCCCTCGCCGACGAAGTGCGTGCTCATGGTGACTCCTTGGTGGTGGGTGGAACGGCCGCGGTATGCCCGTGGACACGCCGCAGGTAAGCCGCTTCGGCCTGGGCGGCCTTGTTGGCGCATCCCAGTGCTTGGCGAGCGATGCTGTGGGTCAGACTGATCTGCATGTTCAGCACGATGCGCTGCAGTTCGATCGCGTACAGCTCGTCGATCAGCGAGGCCGGCGTCGCGGGGTTGGCCAGCAGGGCCTCCCACAACGCCACGCCCATGGAGGAACGGTCGAGGTTGCGCCAGCGCAGGAAGGTCGTCCCCGCGCCAGTGGCCTGCTGGGCCAGTTGCACGTCAAGCAGGCTGAACGGGTAGGCGCGCGCCTGGGGCAGCACGCGCCGCTGCGCCAGGCCAATCACGTCGTCGCGCAGCGCTGCGCACTGGCTGGCCCAGGTCTCCAGACTCCCCTTACCCTTAAAAGGCTGTAAAAGGCCTTTTAGGTAGCCTGCGTGTTCCAGCCGCTGGAAGTCCGCCTGTTCCAGCGCCACGAAGCGCGTGGAGTGACCGATGGGGGGCGATGCCGTCATGCGTCAGCACCCTCATTACCCGTCGCTGGATTGGCTGCGCCATCCGTGTGAGCCGGCGCATCGGGCTCGATGGCGGGCGCAGCAGGCGGTGTGCCGGGCTTGGTCGTCCGCCGCGCGATCGGTGGCGCGAAGCGCGAGCGGCGCGTGCCTTCCTGCACGTCCTGCGGCAACTCGCCGAACTTCTCCAGCGCCGCTCGCGCCGCCGCGTTCCTCGCCGCGAAGTCGTCGCGCGTCGTGCCCGAGTAGCGGTACTGCTGGGCGAGCGAGAACAGGCTGCGCAGCGCGTGCGCACCATCATTGAGCCAGCGCTCCAAGGTGCTGCGGTCGATCAGCGCCGTGTGGTGCGCCAGGATGAGTTTGCGTGCCACGTCGTCGTAGTCGGCCAGCAGATACACCGCCATGAAGCCGAGCTGGGCGTTCACGAACAGCGGCAGCTTCACCGGCTGCACGTTCATGTTCTCGCCCAGAGATAGCGCCGGGGGCACGTCGGCCAGGGCCTGGTCGACCTGTTCGCGCAGGGTCTGCAGGCGGTTCTTGGTGTCGGCGAGCTTGTCCTCGATCCGCAACATCCACCAATCCGAGTAGGGGTCGTCCTGCTCGGCGCCGCGCTTCATTTTGTTCATGGCGCCGATGAAGCCGTTGAGACCGATGATGCCTGGGCGCCCCTCGGTCGGCGCGCGGCCATGCCAGATGCGCGATGCGTGGTGCGTGTGCAGCGTCAGCGACATCGCGCTGCGAAGCGATCCGAGATTCAGTTGCAGGGGTTCTGTGCGTTCGTTGGCCATGGGAGCGACTCGCGGTGAAGGGGCGAGTCGCCAGCATCGACATCGGCCGGAAGGCCGTCAGTCAACAAACCGTAGCCCATGCGCGCCCGGTTTGTTCCGCACGGAAGGCTGTGTGTGCCGGCTATCCCCTGGGGATAGGTCTTGAGCCGCCAATGCTTGATGTCGGGGCTTGAACCATGACAATGACTGGGGGCGCATCGCACCTGGGGTTGCTGCGCAGAAGAACGAGGGGAAAACATGCAGGATGGGAAAGCCGTTCAGTTGCTGTTGAACGAGGAAGAGCACGGGCACGGCCACGTGGTCGAGAAGCTGCTGAAGCGGGCGGAACGCCTGGAATGCCTGGTGGCCTTCGCGAAGACCTCGGCCCTCGGCGACTTGTTGAAGCCCTTGCGCAAGGCGCTGGAAAGCGGATTGAAGGCCAGGTTTGCGATAGGTCTGGACTTCTACCTGACCGAACCCGAAGCACTCCGACAGCTCTTTGCGCTCGCCGAGAAGCACGCGCTCGTCCTGTACCTCAGCAACGCCAGCGACACCTTCCACCCGAAGATCTACGCCTTCCAGAATGGCAAGCAATGCTCGGTGATCGTCGGCTCGGCCAACCTCACCCACGGAGGCTTCTACGGAAACTACGAGGCATCGGCCCTCATCGACGACGCGAGCGGCGCGCTGATGGCATCTGTCACGCGACACCTCGATGCGCTGGTCGCGGACAGGATTCTCGTGCCAGCGACCAAGCCCCGGATTGATGCCTACGAGCGGGAATACATCATCCACGACACTTGCCGGAAGGTGGCCAAGAAGCGCGCGCAGAAGGCGAGCCGAACCGAGGGGCCGGACTTCACGATCCTGGCCGACCTCCTGGAGCTGATGAAAAGCGACGATTCAGCGCATGGATTCACTGCGCAGAAGAACGGCCGCAAGGGAAACCTGCGCCAGGCAATGCGCAGGCTGGCAGAGCTGGCGGCCCTGAGCAGCAATGCCAGGCGGGACTTTCCGAGTAACTACGACGCGCTGATCGGCCTGTTCCATTCCGGCGGGCTGCACCGCAGCAAGAGCCGGATCGCCAACCACCCAGGGCAGTTCGTGGCCGCAGTGGCGGACATCCTTGACCGGCGCAACCTCTCGCCTGCCGAAGCGTTTACCGTTCTACATGGACATTTCGGCGCCATCACCGGAGCAGGCATCAACCTGCTGACTGAGATTCTGCACGCGCTGGACAACAAGCGGTTCGCCGTGATGAACCAGAACGCGGTGTCGGGACTGGCGCTCGCCGGCATCCGGGACTACCCACTGCATCCAACCAAGCAGAACGTCAGTGCGGAAAGCTACGCAAGGTACTGCGGGCATGCCGATACGGTCAGACGATCGTTGGGCCTGGACGACTTCACGGAGCTGGATGCACTGTTCAACTACGCCTATTGGCGGGAAACGGAAGAAGACGAAGCCGCGACCTGACCGGATCACCCCACGGAAGGCGACCTGTTCCGTCTATCCCCTGGGGATAGCTCAGGGATCGCGCAAGGCTGAACGCAGCCGTGCGAGGTAGGCGCGCGCCACCTCGGGGTCGGCTGGGCGGGAGGCCGAAGGCGACGACGATCACGCGGGCCCCGCAGCTCGCGGCGCGAGCGGCGCTGCTGCGTCGGTGCCCGCCCACGCCTTGAACTCTCCGCGGATCGCCTTCTGGATGATGCCGAACAGGTAGCCGGCCGGGTTGCGCACCGCGCTGTTGTGGCAGCGTGCCGCCCACTCGTCGAGAACGGCCTGCCGCTGCGCTTCGTCCACCTGCTGCAGGGCCACCAGCGCGCCGGCCTGCTGCTCATCCTTCAAGCGCAGGAAACGCTCGGGCAGTCGCAGGTTCTGCAAGGCCCTCGCGCGCGGTACTGTACGTACTTCATTTATACGATCATTACGTACTGTACGGTCCTCCTTCGGAATCCGAAGAGAGCTATCCGGCGCGGGTTTCGGCCCTGCTTCGGATTCCGAAGACGGGCGCGCAGCATTCCGAAGAAGGGCTTCCTGGCCTTCTTCGGATTCGTGGTCCGCACCCTCCTGTGGATAACCTGGCGTCGTCCAGCCATGCAGCGCCATGCGCTGCGCCAGCACCTGCAGGCGGGTCGGCAGCGTGCGGCCGCTGAGCAGCGGGTCTTCGGCAATCTCCTTGAGCGTGTTCATGCCCACGATCTGCACCGCCTTGGCGGCATGGGTCAGCGCCTGGCTGACCAGGCCGAGGTAGTCGGCATCGAGCTGCATCGCCTCGAAGGGCGACAGCGGTTCGTCGTGCAGCACGTAGAGGTTGCCTTGGATGCGGCCGGTCTTCGGGTCGCGCCGTCGTCGCACCAGGCTCAGCCAGCGCGTCAGCCGCAGCAGCGTCAGGGCGCGCGCCACGGTCTCGTGCGAGGCTTGTGCCGCGCAGGGCATCGAGGCCAGGTAGGGGCGCAATTGGTCGTAGGTGGGAAAGGCGGTCACGCCATCGTCGTTGAGCTGCAGGCGGAACACCTGCCAGGCGTTGCGCTCCAGCGGCGTCAGGCGTCGGTCGAGGAACAGCCTGCGCGGCACGCTCTCATGGCGGTTGCCGCTGTAGAGGAAACCGTCGGCGGCCGGCGCCGTGCCCTGCGCCGGTTCCTTCGGCTCAAGGTGCCGCAGCGCCTCGTCGAACAACGCCGACAGCGCAACCGGGCCATCGCGCCGTGATGCGCTGCCCGTGGTCATGGCTACACCAGCCCCTGGTCGATCCAGTTCCGTATCGCCGACCAGATCACCGACATGGGCAGAGTCATGGCCTCGGCCAGATCCATGGTCAGCGCCAGCATCGCCATGTCGTCGGTCAGGGCGATATGGCGCTCGGAGACGCCGGCCTTCCAGCGCTCCCACAAGGCCACGTCCTGCGCCTCGTCGAGCACCGGATGCCGGCCCTTGCGCTTGGGCAGCCCGAGGATGTCGCGGCGCAGCGCCACTTCCTGATGCGTGAGGCCGTAGAACTTGCTGACCATCTCCGTGCTCGCCCCCAGGCGCAGCATGCGGTCCACCGTAGCGATCTCCCGCTCCACGTCGTGCACCTGGCTAAGCAGCCGCTTCAACACTTCCCGGTTCACCGACACCGAACACCACGACACCGTGGCATTCACCAGCATGCTCACGAGTTCGGGGTGCTTCAGCGCATCCAGCTCCTCCTCGCCGAAGCCCATGGCCTTGCAGCGGCGCAACTGGCCGTTGCGCAGGTCATGCAGGGCCTGGGCGATCACGGCCTGGTTGAGTGGGTGCGGTGCCGACATGGATGCCTCCTGCGCGCTCAGGACTCGTGGTCCGAGTCGCCGGCTTCCAGGTCCAGCAGCCGACGCGCCAGGCGCAGCAGACGGAACAACTTCACCAGCGCAGCATCGCTCAGGCGTGTGGCCGAGCCGCCGTGGCCATGCAGCAGCGCCGCCAGCTCGTCGGCCAGCCGCGCGCGGTCCAATCCGTTCGCGGAGGGCGGAGCCGCACTCAGCGCATGCAGCAGGGTCAGCACCGCCCGCGCGAACGCCGGCAGCGCTTTCGCCTGGCCCACGGCCGGCGCCACGCAGACGAAGCCGATGCCGCCGTCGCTGGCCTCGATGTGGTCGGCTACCGCCGCTTCCCCGGCGATCTCGCGCGCGAACTGCGCGATGTGCACGCGCAGGCGATCCGGCACGTCCAGGCCTGGCTCGACGTACCAGACGTCCGAAATGGGATAGAGCCCGCCGACCTGCACGGGGATCGCACGTAGCGCATCGGTCTCGAAGTCGGGCAGCTTGTCGCCAAGCTGGTCCGCGACCATCCGCTGGATGGACTGCAGGCGCTCGGTGGTCGGTGCCGGCGTCACGATGTGCCCCTGCAGGCGCTCGTCGCGTTGCTCGTCCTGCTCGCTCGGCACGAGGGTAGTGTCTGCGTCCTCTCCGCTGCCCGAGTGGGGTGGTGCAATGGGCGGCGCGGGCGGGGTAGCGGCCGGGGGCGCAGTTGGCGCGACGTCCTGCGACGCGGGATCGGTGGGTAGCCGTCGAGTCGCGGGAACCGCCGCTGAAGTGGGCACTGGCGCCGCCGGTTCGCTGGTCAGCGCGCGCTGGCGGCTTTCGCTGTCGTTGATCTCCAGCGCCAGCGTGTCGTAGTCCACCCCCAGCAGTTCGGCCATCTGGCCCACCAGCTCGTCCTGCACCCGCTGCGGCGAGAAGTCGTCCGGCTGCGCGTCGAACTGCGTCAGCACGTCCTGAAACAAGGTCGCGAAGTCCACGGCCATGGCGCGGCCCAGCGCACGCCGCTCCCAGGTGCGCTCGCACGCCTTGCGCAGCACCGCGAGCCGGTCCACCTGATGCCGGCCCAATCCGCTGTACAACAACGTCGGGATAGCCGGCAGCAGATGGCGCACCGCATCGTTCATGCGGCTGATGTGTGACTGCGGCACCGGATAGCCGTCGGCCGTCAGACGCCGCGCTAGTTCGCTCTGCGTCAGCGGCTGGCCGCTTTCCTGCTCGTAGAATTCGCGGGCCTTCTCGATGCCCAGGGCCCGTTCGATGAAGGTCAGCCCGGCGCGCAGCTCGTTCTCGGCCAGATGCCCGGTCAGCGCCACGATTTCGCCGCGCGCCGGCCACGGCCGAAACAAGCACGGTACGCGATAGAAGCGTTCCTCCTTGGTCTCGCTCCACAACTCGCGCAGGATCGCCAGCCGCGTGTTGCCGCCGTTGCGAATGATGTAGTGCGCCTCGCCCGGCCTGCGCGTGATTGCGGGGGGCGCGTCCAGCCCGCGTTCGCGGATGGATGCCTTGATCTCCGCATAGGCCGGGTTGCGCGTCACGCGCGGGTCGTGGTCGTAGGGCCGCAACTGGTCCAGGGTCACCACCATCGGCGTGTCGGCGATGGGGTCGATCAAGGTCGCGGCCGCAGGGCCGCTGCGCTCGAAGCCGGTGGCCAGCAGCTTGACAGCCATGTCCTGCGGCGTCAGCTCAGCCACGGCCGTTCTCCTGCGCTTGCCGGTCGGCGCGGCGAAGTTGCGCGCGGGCATTGCGGTCGGCACGGTGGTCGCTCGCCGTCGAGCTGGTGTAGATCGACGGCGAGCCGGTGTAGATCGACGCGCAGCCTGGTTTCGTGAATTTCAGGTGCCCGCCGGACGTGCGCACCACGCGCCAGCCTTCGCCCAGCGCGAACTCGATCAACGCGCGCAGCCGTTCACGGCCGCGCGCCAGTTCATGCACGCTCGCCATGGCCAGCCCCTCCCGCATCGGCCCGGCCGGTGACCAGCGCGAAGTGCTCCCGCCACGCGGGGAACAGCTCGCCGCCCAGCGCGCGCATGGTGTCCAGCGCCGCGGGCGCCGTGCGCCCAGCCGGCTGCCGGTACTCCACCCGATGCACCGGCAATCCTCGTGTCGCAGCGCGCGGATAGGCTTCGATGGCTGGCACGTTGGTGTCCAGCACCTGCACGCCGGCCTGTTCCTGGAACACCTGTCGCAGCGCCTGCTGGACCAGCCGCGCGTTCGACGACACCGGATGCACGCGGTTGATGAGCAGGCGCAGCGGCGGTGGCTCGATGCCCAGGTGCCGATACGGCGCGATGTCCTCGATCAGTTGCAGCGTGCCGCGCCGCAGCTCGCGCGCCGCGAGGATCTCCGGCGTCACCGGCGACAGCGCCAGGTCGGACGCCAGCACCGCCATCTCCAGCAGCACGCTGCGCGCGCCCTGGGTGTCGATCAACAGCAAGTCATAGTGCGTGCGGAAAACGGGAAGCAAATGGCGCAGTCGCAGGCGCCCATCCGCTGCGTGCAGCAGCAGCGTGTTCAGTTCGCCGCGGTCGTCGTTGGAGAGCACCAGGTCCAGGCCCGCGATCGCGGTGCGCGACACCAGGTGCTCGATGCGCCGTTCGTTGCAGGTCAGCATCTCGTAGATGCCGCCAGGCGCGCGCACGTCCAGCGTGAAGTAGCTCGACAGCGTGGGCTGCACATCCAGGTCCAGCAGCAGCACGCGCAGCCCGGCATCGGCAATGAGGCCACCCAGATTGGCCGCCGTGGTGGTCTTGCCGACGCCGCCCTTGGTTGAAATGATGGACACCACCTGCATGAGCTTCTCCTGGTCTAATGGCATGAACCGAGAAGAAGCGTCAGGCGCGTTCCTTGAGGCGATCGACGATCCACTGTTCGATCTCCACCGAGTCCCAGCCCACCGCGCGCACGCCCAGACGCAGCGCCCTGGGGAACTTGCCTTCCTTCATCAGGCTGTAGATGTGCGCGCGCTTGAAGCCGGTCCTGGCCTCGACCTCGGCGCGGCGCAGGATGCGGTGTTCGGTCGGTGCCGCCGTGGCGGTGGTGGTCTGCGAAGACATGAGGGTCTCCTTAACGCTCAGTGGCGCTGATTGGCATGACTCGAATTAAGAACGCCGCGTTGAGGAAAGACACCGCAAATGCGGTTTCCACGACCGCAGATACGGTCTGGTGTCGCTCAGGAAGTTGTGCTCTGCAGATTGCGTCGAGCCAGTGCGAACTTGGCCTGCAGGGTGCGCTCGGTGATGCCCATCGCGTTGCCGTGGTGCGCCACCATCGCGCTGATGATGGCCTCCTGCGTCAGGAAGCTGGAATACGGCGTGCCGCTGGGCGACTTGCCCAGCAGCAGCGTCAGTAATCCGCCCACGATGTTCAGGTAGGTCGATTCGCTGCGCGGCCCCAGCGTTTTCGCACGCCCCGTGTCGGCCGCGCAGGCGGCGTGCGTTTTCAGCAGCGCCTCGTGCTCGGCGCGCAGCGTCTGGTGCATGCCCAGGTGTTCCACCAGCCGCGCCTTGATCGCTTCCCGCTCGGCCAGCAATGCGCCCACGGTGTCCAGGCTGATCGCCGGGTGAAGCGCTCGCTCGATCTCATCGAACAGAAACGCCGGTCTCTCGCCGGGGTAGTGGTGCGCCATCCAGGCTTTCAGATCGACGTGGCGCACCGTCAGCGACGGGTCGTCCATCGCGAAGCTTTGCGTCTCCCGCACCAAGCCCTCCTTGCCATACCGCATCTCGCCGTGGGCCAGCGCATCGAAGATTCTTTCGGTGTTCAATCGCAGCATCGGCCAGCGCGGAAACTCCGTTGCCTCCGGCAGAGGCCGCCCTCCCAAGGTCGCCAGGATGCGCAGCTCGAAGCGCAGCAATCCACTCCAGCGGATTGCCGCCTCGACCGGGCGGTAGTAGGTCTTGGCGCCATCGGCCAGGCTGCTCGACTTCGGCATATCGCGCGCCTCCTTTCGTCATCGAACCGAGTCCAGGCACGCGCACCCGCCGTACAGGCGGCGTGTGTGGCTGTGGACTCTCCGGGCGAAACGAGCAGATGGCGAAGCGGCGAAGACCGTGGCATCGTTGATGCTGCCGGTTTCGTTGCGAGATGCGCGCCTTGCTGCGCATGGCACCATCACTCACAATTCGCAAGCCGCGAACACGCTGTCACCAGCGTCATTCGCGGGCACCATGCCTGACCCGGATAACCAGGCCAAAGTCTTTGCAGGGAAAGAGGCCCAGTAAAGCGCGATCAGCTCAACACGCCAGAGCCGATGCGCATATGGCAAGCACTGTTGCGCCTCGCGTCTTCGCTGTGACGCGCCACGTTGGGCATGCGAAGTTGCTCGCAGAATGCCAACGACAAGCGCGAGCAAGGCCTGAGTGCACCGCGGCGATGGAATCCCGCTATGACAAAACAGGTCTGGCGTTTGACCAAAATGGAATCGGTCAACCCGCCTGAGGCAGCCTCATGCGAGCCGTTGCGTATCCAACGGCGTATGGCCGACACGCTGCGCACGGTCGATGAAGTGGCGCAGCGGCTCCGACATCGCGCCCTCGGGATGTAGCAGGTAGGTCGTCAGCGCTGCCGAGTCTTCATCCAACGGTCGGACGATCACGTCCGCCTGCCGGCGTGCCGCCACGTGCGCCGCGCTGGAAAATCCCACGCCATAGCCGGCCGCCACCAGGGCCAGCATCAGCGAGTGGGTCGTCACGTACTCGGCCACGACCGGCGGTGTCTCCACCCGGCGCAGCAGGCGCTCGCATTGCCGGCTGCACTCCTCACACACCTGCGGGTGGCACAGCACCAGCGGGTAGCTCATCACCTCGTCCAGCGGCACCCGCTTGTGCGCCAGCAAGGGGTGCCGCGCGGGTATGGCCACCACCAGCGGGTCTTGCCACACCGGCTTGGCGACCATCCCGGCCGCCATCTCGCCGGCCATCGCAAAGGCCGCGTCGTACAGGTCGTTGCCCAGCCCGCCCACCACCTGCGACAGCGGCGCCTCGAACAGCCGGATGCCCACTTCCGGCGCCTCCTCCCGGCACAGCGCGAGCAGCGCCGACAGCCGGGTCCGCCCGACGCCGCCGGCCAAGGCGATGCGCAGGGTGTCCCGGTGTCCCGCTGCCACCGCCCGCGCCTTGGTCTGGGCTTGCTCAAGGGTCAGCAGCACGCGCCGGGCTTCCTCCAGGAACACCTGGCCGGCCGGGGTCAGGCGCACGCCGCGCGGCGTGCGCTCTAACAGCATCACGCCCAGGCCTGCCTCCAGTTGGCGAATCGTGCGCGACAGGGGCGACTGCTCCACATGCAGCCGCCGCGCCGCCCGGCCGAAGTGCAACTCCTCGGCCACGGCGATGAAACAGCGAAGATGGCGTAAGTTCATGGACTTCTCCTCAGAAAGTGGAGTCCATTCCTCTGGCTTTAGGGAACTGCATGAGCGCTTCCCGGCGGCGATGCCGGTCACAGAGGCTTGCCAGTCGCCGCCGTCCGACCTTCTGTCGTGGCCACGGGGGGCGAGTGTCCAAGCAAGTCCGGTTATCCCGTCGGTGTTGCCTTATCGGAAAATTGCCAGATTGTCATTATTGTGTTGTCTGAGTGGAGTGAAGTCGATCAAGCCCGACTCGGCTACCCTGTCCATCACTGCCGACCGCAGCGTGTTCTGGAAAGACGAACGCATGAGCGACGAGCAGCTCGCGCAGTGGCTGCATGCTTCGGCGCAGCGTCATCCGCAGCCCAAGGACTTCATGCGCGGCGACCGCCAAGCGGGCCTACCGGCGCGTCGCCCAGGTGATGGCGGCTGCGCAGAAGTCCGGGCGTGTTAGAACCGGACTTCGTGACCGATCTGGGAGGCGATCGGGGTGACCCGAAAGACACCCAACTGCATCGGCATGCTCGCCCTGACGCCGGCGTGACGTCATCGGCTGCACCGATCGCGGACTCCAGCAAACGTGAGCGCCTGCGCGCCGTGCCCGGCGCACCGTGCGGGCATGAGGCTTTGACGCGATGCCACCGAAGGAGGTGCTGACGGGATGCGGAAGGAGATGCTGGCGTCCGATAGGCTGAACCAGAAGAAGACAGACAGGAGGCGGCCTTGGATTTCAGATTGCTGCGTTACTTCGTCGCAGTTGCGGAAGAACTGCATCTGGCCCGTGCAGCCGAGCGTCTGGGCATCGAGCAATCGCCTGTGTCGCGTGCGATGCGCGACCTGGAAAGCCAGCTCGGTGTACAGTTGTTCGACCGCAGCACACGCCTGACGCGGCTGACCTGGGCCGGCCAGGTGTTCCTCGGCGAATGCCGGCGCGTGCAGGCTACCGTGGAGCAGGCAGTCAAGAGCACCAAGGCCGCGGCGCAGGGCTACCAAGGCCATCTGCGCATCGCCATCTGCGACAGCCTGGCGCAGCCCCGCATCGCTACCTTGCTGGCGCGCAGCCGCGAGGATGAACCCGAGCTGGAGATTCGCGTCTTCGAGTTGCCGTTCGTGCAGCAGCTCAAGATGCTGCACAACGATCTGCTGGACATCGGCTTTGCGTTGTCGAACGCGGTGCATGATGGGCTCGTCGCCGAGCCGGTGTGGACCGATCCGCTGTCGGTGATCGTGCCCGCACGCCATCCCTTGCTGGCACACGTCCAGGTGCCGCTGGCCGAAGCCTTGAAGTTCCCGCTGGTTCTGTGCCATCCCGAATCGGGATCGGGCTGCCGCCATCAGATTCAAGCGATGCTGCAGGACGCAGGCACGCCGCTCAAGCTGGTCGATGAAGTGACCAGCCTGGGCGTGATGCTGACCCTGGTCGGCGCCGGCTACGGCATCGGCTTCGCCATCGCCTCGCAGGTGCAGACGCTACAGCGCCCGGACATCTCCATTCGTCCCCTGACCGGCACCCCACCGATGCTCTCTACCTACCTGCTGCGCCGCCGGGGCGAACCCTCGGAGCCCATGAAGCGGTTCCTCGCGCGAGTGAAAGACGAGGCCTCACCGGTCGATGACTAGCCGGTCCGTTGAGGCCGTAGCTCGCCTGTCCATTGCGGCCTGTGGCGTGATGTGCCAGTAGACGGATAGACTTCGGAATGAAATCCGTTGCTCTGGCTGTTGATGGATGTGCTTGGCTCGCTTTGGATCACCCTCAACGGCCTGCGTTGACCAGGCCGAAGACTTGAGTCCACAATCGAGTCCATTCCGTGACGTCTGGATCGGAAAAAATGTTCGTAATAAACGAGTTGGTGACCGGGTGCTGTTCCCTTCGCCCGCTCCAGACAGCCAAGAAAAAGCCCCGTCATCACCGACGGGGCTTTTTCGTTTCTGGCGTTTGAAGGGCTTGACCGCAAGGGTTTGAGCTGGGAAAGATGGCGCTTCACTATCAGGCGGGAAAGTCGCCAGGCAGAAAAAAATCTGTCCCCTTTTCCCGCGAGCACATGGAGCCAAGTGCGAGTGAAGCAGCTCGAATAGTAACGTCGCGTTCACCGGCTTGTCCGGAGTAACGCCTTGTTAGCCTTTTCTATGATTCATTAATGTTGATAGTGCCTTTGAAAGTTCGGCTTCATCTTTTAAGGCCTGGCCTAAACGCTCTGATAGCTCACCTAGAACTACACGTATACTACTTGCCAGATCCAAGCACTCCTCATCTGATAGGGCATGCACCCCCTCGCTTAGAGCGCTATGAAGGAGTAATACCGGACTATGACCATTAATAAGAAGGCTTTCAGGGATGGCATCTTTAGCCATATCAAGAGCTTTGCTAAACTGGGTTTCAGACACAGCACGCCTTAGAACTTCTACTCTTTCTTCTGGTGCACCAATCTTTTCTGAAACCTTTATTATTTCATTTAGAATTCTATTCTTCTGATTTTCAACAACGCGCCTGTAGTAAATAAAAGCACCTATACCTAGCCCTTGATTTTCGCACCGCCGGCCTTTAAGAAAAGTCTCTCTATCAGGCCCTATCAGTTTTACCAATTTGGGAGGAGTCGGCGGCCCAAAAGTAGGAAGCTCTCCAAACTTATAAAGTTCACCTGTTCCAGATTTCTCTGCATCCAATTTCGCTGCAAGTGAATATGTTTTTTGATGATCTTGGCAGTTTGAGCAACGATAAGTAACGTAAATGAATTCAAACTCTGTTGTAAGGTGCGTCTCTCTACCACTAACGCACCTAAAAAACCTCACCCCGTTGCAGGAGTCATTTGGACAATGCAACTGAATTTCAGGCGTGCTCAACATGTCATCTCTATAACCACCATTGGAATAACGCATTCGGTATCCAAGATCAGATATATGCGCAACTCTATTCGGAGAGCAAGTTTCAAGGAACTCAGAAATTGCGATCCTCTCAATCTCTTCGTGTATAGATTCCTGTTCAGACTCTGTTGTCATCTAAGATTCCCTATTTTGAGGCTAACTATAAATTAGACGACATTGCTGCCGCATAACACCCTCGATGATGTCAGCTAATCTGTTTGAAAAAAGGGGACAGATTTATTTTTAGACCAGTGGCGCTGTACCGTAAATAAATCTGTCCCCTTTTACTGGTAATACTGGTAACGCCTCAAACACCGGCTTGGTGAAGTTGGCAGCTTTTTGGGAAAAATAAAGGTGGCAGCTTTACCAAGCCCGAGCACTTTGACTTGTTACATTTATTCGCGCATCTGATCTTTTGGTTTTTCCGCCTGTTCTTGCTCAGACGTTTTTAATGAACTTTTAAATATTTCTTTTATTGCCTCATTTACATCAAGAGGCTTTACCTTAGATTGAACCGGCTTTTCAGTGGAGCCATATAACAATGGAAGTTCAGCCAACAGAATTGGCGTTAATTGATTTAGAGTTGTAATCTGAGCCTGCACCATTTGCTCACCACTTATTGCACCGTTCATATACATTTGACAGGTGTAATAGGAATTAGCCAAAAACATTTGAACCACTTGGGAACGTTTATTTAGTACCGAGTTTCCGCTGCTAGAACCTATCAAGAGACCCAGAGCTATATTTCCTTGAGTGGTGGCATCGGCTGAGCCTGACGCATTAATAACATTGGCCAAATCTAGCCCAACTTCAGCTGGTGCTTCAGCACAAAAGCGCTGATTAAAAAAATTCACCAATACGACTCTACGCTCAGGTGTGAGGGCCAACGTACCAATATTCTCTCGCTTAGTCCAAAGACTTGGCCCTAATTTATCTTCAATTACCGGGTCATTCATTTTTGGTGTAAATAATGAACACCCAGAAATCAGGGTAATAAAAAATGCAATAATTAGATATTTCATGATGGCACTCTCCTTGTTGGTTTGAAAATGTAACGCTGCGCTCTGCGGAAAATTTGGAGCGGAGCGGAAAAGCGACAGTGCATAGACCAGACAAAGCAACATAATGGCTATACGCTAGTAGTAAGCCTAAAAGCTGTCCAGGCGACGTGTCGAAAAAGTGTCGAAGACACTGCAAGGGATAGCGGAAAAATGCTGTAGCTGATGGACTGCAAGGCCAGTAAAACCGGGCGTTGCGGATCACAGCAAGAGCCCGGAAAGGGTTCGATTCCCGCCAGCCATCACAGTATCCTCGCGCCAGTTGCTTCACACCGCGAAAAGGAATTCCCAATGAACGGCCACAAATGCTTCACCAAACGCAGCATCCAGCTGTGCCGACTGATTCTGCTGGCAGCCACTCTCTACAGCGGCTTCCTGTTTGCACTGTATCTGTGGAGTGGCGAGTTTTCGGAAGCACTGAGCCATCTCGCCACCACGACGTTGCTCCTGTTTTTCTGGTCGCTACAGCCTCTGGCGAAGCTCGTAAAAAAATCCAGCGCTTCGGCAAAACAGCAATGAGCGTTGATGAAAGAGGATTGATTTAAGGATGTTCTGAAAAGCCATTTATCGTCACTCCCGCGAAGGCGGGAGCCCAGATGATTCGTCGGTTCTGGATGCCCACCTGCGCGGGCATGACGCCTTTCAGTGCGCCCCTAATCGCCTCCCCCGCCCAAGAATCAAATCTATCTCCAGCCTCCCGCGACCTAGCGCAGCATCAACAGCTCGAATCAGCAGGTGCGACGCCCTTGACTTGTAGTCGTGCGACACAGCGATAGGCAGGGCAGCGACGATCAGCTTGTACAAGATTTCGACGCCCCTCTCCGACACTCAGCACACCCGCAGGCACGCCATTCATCGCCCAGCACGACCCTCGCCAGGCCTTGATATTGAGCTAAATCCAGCCAAGACGCTCGATCTAGAGCGGCAAAGTGCCATCAATTAACTTCACCAAGCCTGCCCATTGAAAACCCCTAATAGCTATACAAACAGAAAATCATGTACAAGTCTGCAGCAGATCGGGTGTGTGAATCGCGCAAGCCGCGCGGCGTTGTCTGCATCTTGAGGAGTAACCGCATGAATTCCCCCATGAGTATTGCTCAGCGTCTGAGCCTGGGCTTTGGCCTGGTGCTGTCGCTGATGATCCTGATCACGCTCATCGGTGTGCAGCGCGTCGGTTTCATCGACGAGACGCTGACCGCCGTCAGCGATGGCGCCGCGCTGAAGCAGCGCTACGCGATCAACTTTCGCGGCAGCGTGCATGATCGCGCCATCGCCATTCGCGATGCGGTACTGGATGGTGATGGGGCGGCGTTGGCCGGGCACCTGGGCGAGATCCAGCGTCTGGACCGCTTCTATCAGGAGTCGGCGCAGGCCATGGAAACGCTGCTGGCGAAACAGGCGCCCACTGCAGCGGAACAGCGTCTGCTTGAGAACATAAAGACCATCGAGCGTAGCACGCTGGTGCTGACCGAGCAGTTGATCAACCTGCGCCGCGACGGCAACCAGGCAGCACTGCCGCTGTTGATGGAGCGGGTTTCTCCGGCTTACAGCGAGTGGCTCAAGCACATCAATGCCTTTATCGATCACCAGGAAGAGGTGATCAGCCAGGACCTGGGCGAGGTGCGCGAGGTGGCCGGTGGCTTCCGTTTGCTGATTTTGCTGGTCACGGGCGCTGCATTGCTGCTGAGCGTGGGCATCAGCCTAGTGATCATCAACAAGTTGAAATCGACACTGGGCGCCGAGCCGCACCGTGTTGCGCAGGTGATCCAGCAGTTGGCCAAGGGCGAGCTCGATCAGCAGATCGAGACGCAGTATCCCAACAGCGTGATGGCGGATCTGCAGAACATGGTGCGCCACCTGAGCGATACCATCGCGCAGGTACGTAGCGCGGCAACGGAGCTGACTCATTCTTCGGATCAGTTGATGGCCACTTCCGACAGCAACAACCAGCAGATTCGCCTGCAATCGAGCGAGGCCGAGCAGATGGCCACGGCGATCAACCAGATGGCCGCCACGGTCAGTGAGGTGGCCAACTATGCCGCCAATGCAGCGGCCGCCACACGCAATGCCGGCGGCGAAGTGACCATTGGCAATCGCGTGGTGAACGAGACGGCAGCCGCCATCCAGACCCTGGCGCGCACCCTGGAGAGTGCAACGCAAAGCGTGCAGCAGGTGTCCACCGACAGCGAGAGCATCGAAAAGATCATCGAGGTGATCACCTCCATCGCCGAACAGACCAACCTGCTGGCGCTCAATGCCGCCATCGAGGCTGCCCGCGCCGGTGAGCACGGCCGTGGCTTTGCCGTGGTGGCGGACGAGGTGCGTTCCCTGGCGACCCGCACGCAGGACTCGACACGGGAAATTCGCGGCATGATCGCCAAGCTCCAGGAAGGCGCCGGCAAGGCTGCAGAAGTGATGCTCGAGAGCCGCCAACTGGCGCAGAAGACCGTCGAGCAGACCGTGCTGGCCGAACAGGCGTTGAGCAAGATCAGTGATGAAGTGACCGCGATCAATGACATGAACACGCAAATCGCCAGCGCCTCGGAACAGCAAAGCGCGGTCGCCGAGGAGGTCAACCAGAATATCAGCCGCATCCACAACGCAACCCTGGAAACCTCCGCCGGCTCGGAGCAGGTGGCGGCCTCCAGCCAGGAGCTGGCAACCCTGGCGAACCGCCTGACCGACAAGGTGAGCTTCTTCAAGGTGCGGGCAGCCTGAAGACGCAGCGCGGGTGACGGCTAGCCGTTCGGGCGACTGCATCGATGCCTTTGCACGACGCCCGACGCTTCTGGTTTATCGCTGTCTTGATCAGGCAGTAGCTACCTCAAGCCCGCGCTGCCCCCTCGCCGAAGCACTGATACAACCGGAACTTCTGCCCCCCAACGCCACCAGAACCCTATACGTCTTTTTCTGGAGGCCCCTGGCGATGGAACAGTGGAATATCTGGCTCGAGCGCGATCTCTGGCTCAACGTGGCGATCGTGGTGGTCGCCACGGTGCTGATCTACAGCGTGCTGCGTACCCTGGTGAATACGCTGCACAAGCGGCTCAAGGCCTGGTCGAAGGATCAGGACGGCAACTGGCAGCACTTCGTCGCCATGGTGATCGGGCGAACCAGCCGCGTATTGCTGCTGGCCTTTTCCCTGTTGCTGGCGTTGCGTCTGCCGGAGCTGCCCGGCAGTTGGCACAGCGCCCTTAGCCACACCTGGTTCGTCGCCCTGGCCTTGCAGGTGGCGCTATGGGTCGATACTGGCGTGCGCCTGTGGTCGCGCAGCCTGGTGATGGGCAAGAGTGGCGGCAGCTACAACCCGGTGATGACCACCATCATCAGCATCATGATCCTGATCGTGGTGTGGTCGGTGATGCTGCTGTCGATCCTGGCCAATCTGGGGGTGGATATCACCGCGCTGGTGGCCAGCCTGGGTGTCGGCGGTATCGCCGTGGCGCTGGCGGTACAGACGGTGCTCGGCGATGTGTTCGCCTCGCTATCCATTGGCGTCGACAAGCCGTTCGAGATCGGCGACTTCGTGGTGTTCGGCGAGGTGGCCGGGACGATCGAGCATATCGGTCTGAAGACCACCCGTATTCGCAGCCTCAGCGGTGAGCAGGTGGTCTGTGCCAATGCCGACCTGCTGCGCCAGGTCGTGCGCAACTACAAGCGCATGAACACCCGGCGTATCGTCTTCAAGTTCGGCATCAACTACGACACGCCCAGCGACAAGGTGCGTCAGGTATCGGAGAAGGTCGGCGACATCATCCGCGCCACGCCCATGGCCAGGTTCGACCGCGCGCATTTTCTCGGTTTCGATGAAAGCCAGCTGACCTTCGAGGTGGTCTATATCGTGCTCACCTCGGATTACAACCAGTACATGGACATCCAGCAGGAGATCAACCTGCAGTTGCTCGATGCCCTGCGCGAGCTGGATGTGCGCTTCGCCCTGCCCCGTCGCGATTTGCGTCTGGTGGGCGAGAGGATGCCGGTACTCAAGGTCGCCGGCCTGCCGCAGCAGTTGGAGAACGAGGGCGGCGACTCGGATCAGCGCTTGCCGAAGTTCAGCTAATTGAAAAGACCGGAGGGTGTCAGTGCTGCTTGCAGGCTGACGCCCTGAGCAGCAGCCAATGCGCCAACCAGCCTGCAATAGAGGCTTCTAGCCATCACGCAAGCATTTGAAAAACCTGATATTTCCATCTTCACATCGACAGCGGTGACGGCTACCCTGCCGCCCCATGATTCGACGTCTACTGCCCCTGCTCTGCTGTTTCACAGCCCTTTCCCTGCACGCCGCACCCGCCACTTTCGCCGAGGCCAAGCGCCTGGCCTGGCCGCTGTATGAGCAGCAATCCACCGAGTTCTATTGCGGCTGCAAGTACAGCGGCAATCGGGTCGATCTGCGCTCCTGTGGTTACACACCGCGCAAGAACGCCAATCGCGCCCAGCGCATCGAGTGGGAACATATCGTCCCGGCCTGGGTGATCGGCCATCAGCGTCAGTGCTGGCAGAAAGGCGGTCGCAAGAACTGCGCGGCCAACGACGTGCAGTTCCGCAAGGCCGAGGCCGATCTGCACAACCTGGTGCCGAGCATCGGCGAGGTGAATGGCGACCGCAGCAACTACAGCTTCGCCTGGCTGCCGCAGAAACCGCATCAGTACGGACGTTGCGAGACGGTGGTGGACTTCAAGGCGCGCAAGGTGATGCCGCGCCCGGCCATCCGCGGGATGATCGCGCGCACCTATTTCTACATGTCCGACCGCTACAAGCTGCGCCTGTCGAAACAGGACCGGCAGCTCTACGAAGCCTGGAGCAAGGCCTATCCGCCCAAGGTCTGGGAGCAGCAACGCAACCAGCAGGTGGCGTGCGTGATGGGCTGGGGCAACCCCTATGTGGGGAAGGTGGATATGAGCCGCTGCGGGCGTAAGCGGGCCTAGGCAAACCGGACGCCAGCCACGTAGGGCGGACTCAGGAGCGCCAGCGAACAGTCCGCCGAGCCATGCCGAGTCCGGCACTACAACCCACGCGCAATACGCCCCCCCCAACGGCGTACTGCTTCGCAAGTACGCCCTACTTGGCTGTAGGAACCCCGTCCCGGGGCGAAGCTCTTGAGTTCTCTATCGCCTGAATGGTTGCATTCGCTGCGGGGCGCAGCTCCTACAGTTGGTATGCGGCTCGCCGTTCATGCCAACCGCTGCAACTCCCGCCGCACCATGTTGGCGAATTCCGGCGGGCTGAGCTGGTACAGCTCCTGCGCCACCCAGGGTAGCCAGCGCCCTTGCAGCTCGGCCTTGCGCGCCAGCAGACGCTGGGCCTCGGCTTCGGCGCGGGCCTGGTGCTCGCGGTGGTAGTCGGCGCGGCTCGGTTTTTCTGTGCTCACGATGCAGCCCTTTTCCTCATATCGAGCAGAGCAGGCATAATCGCCGCCTGTTCGCCCATTTCGACCATCATCAATGCGCATCCACGTCAGCTTTATCGACCGCGTCGGCATCACCCAGGAAGTCCTGGCGCTGCTTGGCGGGCGTAATCTGAACCTCGATGCGGTGGAGATGGTACCGCCAAACGTCTATATCGACGCACCGACCTTGAGCGCCGCCGTGCTCGAAGAGCTGCGCGGCGCGTTGCTGCAGGTGCACGGTGTGCAGAGCGTCGAGGTGGTGGACATTCTGCCCGGCCAGCGCCGCCGCCTGCAGCTCGATGCGCTGCTCGCGGCCATGCCCGACCCGGTGCTGGCGGTGGATGACCGCGCCACCGTGCTGCTGGCCAACCCGGCGCTGGTGGACATGTGCAACCGCCCGCCCGAAGGCCTGAGCATCGCCGCGCTGTTCGCCGATGACGCGTTGCAGCAATCGCTGCTCGCCGCCGGTTTTCATCAGCCACTGCGCGAGGTGCATTTCGCCGGTCAGCCGCTGCTGCTCGATGCCCAGCCGATCACCGAAGACGGTCGCCTCACCGGCGGCCTGCTGACCCTCTACGCCCCGAGCCGCATGGGCCAGCGCCTGGCTGCGCTGCATCACGACCATGCCGAGGGCTTCGACTCGCTGCTTGGCGAGTCGGCACCGATTCGTGCGCTCAAGGCTCGCGCCCTGCGTGTGGCGTCGCTCGATGCGCCGCTGCTGATCCACGGCGAAACCGGTACCGGCAAGGAGCTGGTGGCGCGCGCCTGTCACACCGTCAGCGTGCGTCGCACCGCGCCGTTCCTGGCATTGAACTGCGCCGCCCTGCCTGAGAACCTGGCCGAGAGCGAGCTGTTCGGCTACGCCCCCGGCGCCTTCACCGGCGCGCAACGCGGCGGCAAGCCAGGGCTGCTGGAGCTGGCCAACCAGGGCACGGTGTTTCTCGACGAGATCGGCGAGATGTCGCCCTATCTGCAGGCCAAGCTGCTGCGTTTTCTCAGCGATGGCAGCTTCCGCCGCGTCGGTGGCGACCGCGAAGTGAAGGTGGATGTGCGCATCCTCAGCGCCACCCACCGTGACCTGGAAAAGATGGTCGCCGAAGGCAGCTTCCGCGAAGACCTGTTCTACCGCCTCAACGTACTCAACCTGGAAGTGCCGCCGCTGCGCGAGCGCGGCCAGGACATCCTGTTGCTGGCTCAGCACTTCATGGCCCAGGCCTGCGCTCAGATCCAGCGCCTGCCCTGCCGCCTGGCGCCGGCTACCTTCCCGGCACTGCTGGCCGGGCGCTGGCCGGGTAACGTGCGCCAGTTGCAGAACGTGATCTTCCGCGCCGCCGCGATCTGCGACAGCAACTGGGTAGAGATGGACGACCTGGATATCGCCGGCACCGAAGTGGCGCCGAGGGTGGAAGGGGAAGTCGCCAGCCTGGAACAGACCATGGACGAGTACGAGAAGGCGCTACTGGAAAAGCTCTACGACAGCCACCCTTCCAGCCGCCAACTGGCTGCACGCCTGGGCACCTCGCACACCGCCATCGCCAAACGCCTGCGCAAGTACGGCATACCGGGCAAGCACTGACGCACTCGCTCCGTAGGGTGGGTTAGGCGCCTGTTTTGAGCCTTGATAGCACCGCAGATTCAGACGCGCCGTAACCCACCATCGGCGCCACGCGGAAGACCGCCCGGTGGGTTAAGCGGCGCACCACGACCGCGCTGCCAGATCGCTCATCGAGCAGCGCCGCTAACCCACCCTACGGTCCTAGGTTCTGAGTCAGATCGGCGTGGTGCTGGTCGGTACCTTGATCACCCCGCAGGCCACACGCGCCCCACCGCCGCCCAGCGGCTGCGGATGATCGGCGTGATTGTCGCCGCCGGCGTGAATCATCAGCGAGCGGTTATGCAGGTCTTCCAGACGCTTTAGTCGCGGTGCCAGCACCGGCTGGCTGGCGCTGCCGTCCTCGGTGACGAGCAACGCCGGCAGGTCGCCGAGATGGGCGTCGTCTTCCCAGGGGAAACCGTGGCGGCCAGCGTTCTGCGGGTCCCAATGGCCGCCTGCTGCGCCGGCTGGTGTCAGCTTGCCGTCCACTTCAGCTGCATTGCAGTTGGCCTCGGTGTGTACGTGAAAACCATGCACGCCCGGCTCCAGGCCCTGAAGATCAGGGGTGAACACCAGTCCATAGGGCGACTGGCTAATGGTCACGGTGCCGACAGGCGCGCCTGTGCCGTTTTCGGTGGCCTGTTCGAGGGTCACGGTAACCGTCTCGCTAGCCTGCAGGCTGGTGGCGCCGAGCAGTGCGAATGCCAGGGGGATCAGGGGTCTCATGGTCGATCTATCTCCTTGTTTATAAAGCCTCCCAGTTACCGACCCCAATGCCCTTGAGCGGTTCCAGCTAGATGACGTATCGATATCATTACACCGTAACGATTAAGCAACAATCGAGCGAAAGCCGCGCCGCGTCTGGTGCGACTTCGACTTTTCCATTTGCGACGCCAGGATTCGTAGCGATATCGTTCCAGAGGACTGTATACAACCACCACAAATATAGTTAAGTAACTGATTTTATTGACTATTTATACATTGGCACCGGCATTGCAAACGCTCCCGTAACCTGCCCGCCACCTAGAAGCGGACACCATTACCCCTGAGGATTTGACATGAGCGAGTTGCGTTTCACCGCCGATCACGAATGGCTGCGTCTGGACAACGATGGTCTGGTTACCGTCGGCATCACCCATTACGCCCAGGACGCGCTCGGCGACGTTGTGTATGTGCAACTGCCGGAAGCCAAGTCCTACGCTCAGGGCGAGGAAGTGGCCGTACTGGAGTCGGTGAAGGCCGCTAGCAACATCGTCATGCCGCTGGACGGCGAGATCGTCGAAATCAACGCCGACCTGGAAGGCAGCCCGGAACTGGTCAACGAATCGCCGCTGGACAAGGCCTGGTTCTTCCGCATGCGCCTGGCCGACAACGCCGTGCTGGCCGACCTGCTGGACAAGGCCGGCTATGATCGTCTGTTGAACGCCAACGCCGACGCCTGAGTGACCGCCATGACCAAGCTCGATACCCAGAACGAATTCATCGCCCGCCACATCGGCCCGCGCGATGCCGACACCGCCGCCATGCTCGAACTGCTCGGCTACGATTCGGTCGATGCGCTGACCGGTGCGGTGATCCCCGAGAGCATCAAGGGCACCAGCATCCTCGGCGAGCAGCCAGGCCTGTCGGAAGCCGACGCCCTGGCCAAGATCAAGGCCATCGCCGCCAAGAACCTGCAGTTCAAGAACTTCATCGGCCAGGGTTACTACGGCACCCACACGCCGAGCCCGATCCTGCGCAACCTGCTGGAAAACCCGGCCTGGTACACCGCCTACACTCCGTACCAACCGGAGATTTCCCAGGGCCGCCTGGAGTCGCTGCTGAACTTCCAGACCCTGGTCAGCGACCTCACCGGCATGCAGATCGCCAACGCATCGCTGCTGGATGAAGCCACCGCTGCTGCCGAAGCCATGACCTTCTGCAAGCGTCTGTCGAAGAACAAAGCTGCCAACACCTTCTTCGTGTCCCAGCACTGCCACCCGCAGACCCTCGACGTGCTGCGCACCCGTGCCGAGCCGCTGGGCATCGACATCGAAGTCGGCGACGAAGCCGCCATCACTGACGCCAACGCCTACTTCGGTGCGCTGCTGCAGTACCCGGCAAGCAACGGCGACATCTTCGATTACCGCGCTCTGGTCGAGCGTTTCCACGCCGCCAATGCCCTGGTTGCCGTGGCCGCCGACCTGCTGGCCCTGACCCTACTCACCCCGCCGGGCGAGTTCGGTGCCGACGTTGCCCTGGGCAGCGCCCAGCGCTTCGGTGTGCCGCTGGGTTTCGGTGGCCCGCACGCTGCCTATTTCGCCACCCGCGACGCATTCAAGCGCGACATGCCGGGCCGCCTGGTCGGCATGTCGGTCGACCGCTTTGGCAAGCCGGCCCTGCGCCTGGCCATGCAGACCCGCGAGCAGCACATCCGCCGCGAGAAGGCCACCAGTAACATCTGTACCGCCCAGGTGCTGCTGGCCAACATCGCCAGCATGTACGCCGTGTATCACGGCCCACAGGGCCTGACCGAGATCGCTCAGCGCGTACACAGTTTCACCGCCATCCTCGCTCTGGGCCTGACCAAGCTGGGCCACAGCGTCGAGCAGCAGCACTTCTTCGACACCCTGAGCATCAAGACCGGCGCCAAGACCGCCGAGCTGCATGCCAAGGCCCGTGCTGCCGGTATCAACCTGCGCGAGATCGACGCCGAGCGTCTGGGTCTGTCGCTGGACGAAACCACCGACCAGGCGGCCGTCGAGGCGCTGCTGAACCTGTTCGCCGCTGACCAGGCCGCGCCTGCCGTCAGCGACCTGGCCGCACAGATCGCCAGCCGCCTGCCGCAAGGCCTGCTGCGTCAATCGGCGATCCTGCAGCACGAAGTGTTCAACCGCTACCACAGCGAAACCGAGCTGATGCGCTACCTGCGCAAGCTGGCCGACAAGGACCTGGCGCTGGATCGCAGCATGATCCCGCTGGGCTCCTGCACCATGAAGCTCAACGCCGCCAGCGAGATGATCCCGGTCACCTGGCCGGAATTCGGCAACCTGCACCCCTTCGCTCCGGTCGAGCAGGCTGCGGGTTACACCCAGCTGACCACTGAGCTGGAAGCCATGCTCTGCGCCGCCACCGGCTACGACGCCGTGTCGCTGCAGCCTAACGCCGGCTCCCAGGGCGAGTACGCCGGCCTGCTGGCCATCCGTGCCTATCACCTGAGCCGTGGCGACGATCAGCGAGACATCTGCCTGATCCCGCAATCGGCCCATGGTACCAACCCGGCGACCGCCTCCATGGCCGGTATGCGCGTGGTGGTCACTGCCTGTGATGCACGCGGCAACGTCGACATCGCTGATCTGAAGGCCAAGGCCGAAGAGCACAAGGATCGCCTGGCTGCGATCATGATCACCTACCCGTCCACCCACGGTGTGTTCGAGGAAGGTATCCGCGAGATCTGCCAGATCATCCACGACAACGGCGGCCAGGTTTACATCGACGGCGCCAACATGAACGCCATGGTCGGCCTCTGCGCCCCAGGTCAGTTCGGCGGCGACGTCTCCCACCTGAACCTGCACAAGACCTTCTGCATCCCGCACGGTGGTGGCGGCCCGGGCGTCGGCCCGATTGGCGTCAAGTCGCACCTGGCGCCGTTCCTGCCGGGCCATGCGCACATGGCCCGCAAGGAAGGTGCAGTCAGCGCCGCGCCGTTCGGCAGCGCCAGCATCCTGCCGATCACCTGGATGTACATCACCATGATGGGCGGCAACGGCCTCAAGCGTGCATCCCAGATGGCCATTCTCAACGCCAACTACATCGCCCGTCGTCTGGAAGAGCACTACCCGGTGCTGTACTCCGGTGAAGGCGGCCTGGTAGCGCACGAATGCATCCTCGACATCCGTCCGCTCAAGGACAGCAGCGGCATCAGCGTCGACGACGTGGCCAAGCGCCTGATCGACTTCGGCTTCCACGCCCCGACCATGTCCTTCCCGGTTGCCGGCACACTGATGATCGAGCCGACCGAGAGCGAGTCCAAGGAAGAGCTGGATCGCTTCTGCGACGCCATGATCGCCATCCGCGAGGAAATCCGCGCGGTCGAGCAAGGCCGTCTGGACAAGGACGACAACCCGCTGAAGAACGCCCCGCACACCGCCCTGGAGCTGGTTGGCGAATGGCACCACGCCTACAGTCGCGAGCAGGCCGTGTACCCGCTGGCGACGCTGATCGAGGCCAAGTACTGGCCGCCGGTCGGCCGCGTGGACAACGTCTACGGCGACCGCAACCTGGTCTGCGCCTGCCCGTCCATCGAGGCGTATCAGGACGCGTAAGTGCGCTTGTCTCCCCTCTCCCATTTATGGGAGAGGGGCCGGGGGAGAGGGTAAAGCGGTTGTCTACGCAGCCCCCTCTCCCTAACCCTCTCCCCGAGGGGAGAGGGAACCGTTCTTCGCTTCATCCAGTTTCTTTCGGCTCCCCTTACCGGGGCGGGCCTTTTTCATCCCGAGAAAAACGATAAAGAGGGCCTCACCATGTTCAGCAAGCACGACCAACTGCAAGGCTATGACGACGCCCTGCTCGCGGCGATCCAGGCCGAAGAACAGCGCCAGGAAGACCATATCGAGCTGATCGCCTCGGAGAACTACTGCAGCCAGCGCGTCATGCAGGCGCAAGGCAGCGGCCTGACCAACAAGTACGCCGAAGGCTATCCGGGCAAGCGCTACTACGGTGGTTGCGAGCATGTGGACAAGGTCGAGGCGCTGGCCATCGAGCGCGCCAAGCAGTTGTTCGGCGCCGACTACGCCAACGTCCAGCCGCACTCCGGCTCTTCGGCCAACAGCGCCGTGTACCTCGCACTGCTCAATGCGGGCGACACCATCCTCGGCATGAGCCTGGCCCACGGCGGCCACCTGACCCACGGCGCCAAAGTATCGTCCTCGGGCAAGCTGTACAACGCCGTGCAGTACGGCATCGACGAGAACGGCCTGATCGACTACGACGAGGTCGAGCGTCTGGCAGTCGAGCACAAGCCGAAGATGATCGTCGCCGGCTTCTCGGCCTACTCGCGCCTGCTGGACTTCCAGCGTTTCCGCGCCATCGCTGACAAGGTCGGCGCACTACTGTTCGTCGATATGGCTCACGTTGCGGGCTTGGTTGCAGCGGGCCTGTACCCGAACCCGGTGCCGTTCGCCGATGTGGTCACCACCACCACCCACAAGACCCTGCGTGGCCCGCGTGGCGGTCTGATCCTGGCGCGCAAGAACGAGGAGATCGAGAAGAAGCTCAACTCCGCCGTCTTCCCTGGCGCCCAGGGCGGCCCGCTGATGCACGTGATCGCGGCCAAGGCGGTGTGCTTCAAGGAAGCGCTGGAGCCGGGTTTCAAGACCTACCAGCAGCAAGTGATCGACAACGCCCGCGCCATGGCGGCGGTGTTCGTCGAGCGCGGCTATGACGTAGTCTCCGGTGGTACCGACAACCACCTGATGCTGATCAGCCTGGTCAAGCAGGGCCTGACCGGCAAGGCTGCCGACGCGGCGCTGGGCGATGCCCATATCACGGTTAACAAGAACGCCGTGCCGAGCGATCCACAGTCGCCGTTCGTCACCTCCGGCATCCGTATCGGCACCCCGGCGGTGACCACCCGCGGCTTCAAGGAAGGCGAATGTCGCACCCTCGCCGGCTGGATCTGCGACATCCTCGACGACCTGGAAAACCCGGCCGTGATCGAGCGCGTGCGCGGCCAGGTCGCCGACCTGTGCGCCATCTACCCGGTCTACGCTGACTGATACCCGACTGACCACGGGCCGCGCGGCGGCCCCAACCGGTGCGCGCGACGCACCCAACAGGAAATCGACATGACCACTGAAACTCTCGCCAAGACTCCGCTGCACGCCCTGCACCTCGAACTCGGCGCGCGCATGGTGCCCTTCGCCGGCTATGACATGCCCGTGCAGTACCCGCTGGGCGTGATGAAGGAACACCTGCACACCCGCGATGCCGCCGGCCTGTTCGACGTCTCGCACATGGGCCAGATCCTGCTGCGTGGCGAGAACGCCGCGCGCGCTCTGGAAACCCTGGTGCCGGTGGACATCATCGACCTGCCGGTGGGCATGCAGCGCTACGCCATGTTCACCGATGCTCAGGGCGGCATCCTCGACGACCTGATGGTCGCCAACCTGGGTGACGACACGCTGTACGTGGTGGTCAACGCCGCCTGCAAGGATCAGGACCTGGCCCACCTGAAGAAGCACATCGGCGAACAGTGCCAGATCGAGTGCCTGTTCGAAGAGCGCGCCCTGCTCGCCCTGCAAGGCCCGAAAGCGGTCGATGTGCTGGCCCGCCTGGCCCCTGAAGTGAGCAAGATGACCTTCATGCAGGTCGCCCGTGTACGCCTGCTGGGCAGCGAATGCATCGTCAGCCGCAGCGGCTACACCGGCGAAGACGGCTTCGAGATTTCCGTCGCCGTCGATCAGGCCGAAGCCCTGGCGCGCAGCCTGCTGGCCGAAGTGGAAGTCGAGGCCATCGGCCTGGGCGCGCGTGACTCGCTGCGCCTGGAAGCCGGCCTGTGCCTGTACGGCCATGACATGAGCAGCGCCACCACGCCGATCGAAGCCAGCCTGCTGTGGGCGATCTCCAAGGTGCGCCGCGCTGACGGCGAGCGTGCCGGCAACTTCCCGGGCGCCGAGCGCGTATTCGAGCAACAGCAGAAAGGTGTAGCGCGCAAACGTGTCGGCCTGCTGCCGCAGGAGCGTGTACCGGTGCGTGAAGGCGCAGAAATCGTCGATGCCGACGGCACCGTGATCGGCCAGGTATGCAGCGGCGGCTTCGGCCCGACCCTCGGCGCGCCGGTGGCCATGGGTTACGTCAACGCCAGCCACACCGCCATCGACAGCGACGTCTGGGCCGTGGTGCGCGGCAAGCGCGTGGCGATGAAAGTGGCCAAGACCCCGTTCGTGCCGCAGCGCTACTACCGCGGCTGATCAGCAACGTCGCCCTGCTCTGTAGGAGCCGCGCCTCGCGGCGAATGCGTCGAAAGACGCAAAAGCTTCGCCTCGGGGCAAGGCTCCTACATTCATTGCGCGCGCTCTGCTCCGTAGCCCGGATGCAATCCGGGGATGCCTGAAAAGCTCCCGGCTTGCATCCGGGCTACGTCGTTTCTACCCCCTGATCCGCTCATAGGGCACCCGTTCGCGCCCGGCGCGCAGCGTCTGTGCCCACCAGTTCAGCTGCACCAGCGTATGCGCCAGCGCCGAATTGGCGCGCCGCGGCTCGCTCAGGCGGCCCTGCTCATCGAACTGCTCCCAGGCATTGGTGAAGCTCACCGAGCCACGCACCGTCATCGCATGCAGCTCCGCCAGCACCTGACGCAGTTGCTCCACCGCGCGTAGCCCGCCGGACACCCCGCCATAACTGACGAACCCCACCGGCCGCGCTTCCCAGGATGCCGGCACCTCGTCGATGAACTGTTTGAGCGCCGCCGGGTAGCCGTGGTTGTACTCCGGGGTGACGATCAGAAAGGCGTCGGCACGCAGCAGTTGCTGTAGCGACTGATGGCGTTGCGCGGCGAGCTCCTGCGCCTCGCCGGGCTGGCGAAACATCACGGCCGGGTCGACCAGGCTCAGCTCGAGATGGACGCGCACCGCTCCTTCCACGAACGCCCGCTGACTGTCGGCCAGGTAGCCGAGCGCAGTGGCGTGGCGGTTTCCACGCTGCATTTCTACGAGACCAAGGGGCTGATCCACAGCCAGCGCAATGCCGGCAATCAGCGCCGTTATCGGCGTGATGTGCTGCGCCGCGTCGCGCTCATCAAGGTGGCGCAGCGCCTGGGCATTCCCTTGGCCGATATTGGTGTGGCGCTAAGCACACTACCTTGCGATCACATGCCCACGGCAGCCGACTGGCAGCAACTGTCGGCGCAATGGCAGCGCGATCTGGACGCGCGTATCGAGCAAATGACGCGACTGCGCGACCAGCTCACCGGCTGTATCGGTTGCGGTTGCCTGTCGATGCAGGACTGCCCACTGCGCAACCCCAGCGACGAACTCGGCGCACAGGGTGCTGGCGCGCGTTTGCTCGAAACGGATTAATCGTCCAGGCAGTTGCGCCTGTTGCTGAACACCTCGCGGCGGATGTCGCGCACATCCAGGGAGATCGCCGGCACCTGCGGCAGGCGCTCGACCAGTGCGCGCACGACGCGCCGCGACAGCGCCCGTTTGTCGTCATCGCTGCGCCCGGCAAGCACGTAGAAGATCAGGTGCACGAACATTCCTTGCTCGCCGCCGACGCAGTGGTGCTCGTACAGACTCAGGCGCACCTTGACCTCGCCGGGTTGGAACAACCCCGTGGCAGCCGCCTGGTCATGCACCAGTTGCACCAGCTCCTGCGGCGCGATCAGCTCACTCACCTCGCGGGCGGCTTCGATCAGGCAATGCGGCATGGATAAACCCTTGATGTAAGTGAATTTGTCATACGTTATCACACAACAAATTCGATACCAGATGGTTTACCCGCTCTGCGCTGAACGCCCTCGGCATAGCCGATAGCGCCGCTACATGGGGAAAGACCACTCAGACTTTCGTCTAGCCATACGTTGACAAGCGACAAAAAGGCTGTCGATAATCCAGCAAGTTGTATGACGACATATGACAACGATAACAACAATAATCAGGGCCATAACATGACTGTCCTCGCCTCTCCCTCAGTACAGCAGCCCCTCGCCTGCTCGCCCCCCATCGTTGCCACACGCCATAGCACCGGATTCGCCGGGGGCTGACTTCAGCCACCAGCAATGACCGGCCGCGCTCGGCCGGGCTATCGCCCTCTACGGGGCAAACACAACATTCCCATCATGCAGGTCCTGATGCAGACCGGCAGGGGATGGTTCGTTCAAAAACTGGGAGCACAACAACAATGACCGCACGCAACATCATTCCATTGGCCCTGCTCGGCAGCACGGCTCTGGCCCTGGTTATGCCGACCGCCACGCACGCTGCCGGCTTCGTCGACGACGCCAAAGTCACCCTCGGCCTGCGCAACTACTACTTCAACCGTAACTACCTGAACGGCACCGATCCGATGATCGGCCCGGCAACGAATCGCGAGCGTCAGGGCCAGGCCGAAGGCTGGACTCAGAGCTTCATTCTCGATGCCCGTTCCGGCTTCACCGAAGGCACCGTCGGTTTCGGCCTGGATGTGCTCGGTCTTTACAGCATCAAGCTGGACGGCAACCGCGGCGCCGCCAACACCAACCTGATGCCGATTCACGACGATGGTCAGGCTGCTGACCAGTTTGGCCGTACCGCCGTGGCCGCCAAGGCCAAGCTCTCCAAGACCGAACTGAAGGTCGGCGAGTGGTTCGCCGTGCTGCCGATCCTGCGCGCTGACGACGGTCGTTCGCTGCCGCAAACCTTCCAGGGTGCCCAGCTGACTTCCAGCGAGATCGATGGCCTGACCCTGTACGGCGGCCAGTTCTGGAAGAACAGCCAGCGTCACGACGCCAGCCGTGAAGACATGTCGTTCAACGGTGTAGAAGGCGATGATTTCAACTTCGGCGGTGGTGAGTACCGTTTCAACGGCAACAACACCATGGTCGGCGTCTGGCACGCACGCCTGGAAGACGTCTACCAGCAGAGCTACGTGCAACTGACCCACAGCCAACCGGTCGGTGACTGGGTTCTGGGTGCCAACCTCGGCTACTTCAACGGCAAGGACGAAGGCGCGGCCAAGGCCGGCGACCTGGACAACAAGGTCTATCAGGGTGCGCTGTCGGCCAAGCGGGGCAACAACACCTTCCAGGTCACCTACCAGCGACTGAGCGGTGATACCAAATTCCTGCGTATCGACGGCGCCAGTGGCGGCACCCTGGTCAACGACGGTTTCCTGTCTGCTTTCGACAGCCCCGAGGAACGTTCCTGGCAGCTGCGTCATGACTACAACTTCGCCGGCCTCGGCATCCCGGGCCTGACCCTGATGAACCGCTACACCAGCGGCTCCAATATCCATGCCGGCGGCCGTACCGATGCCGAAGAGTGGAGTCGTGAAACCGAACTGGCCTACACCATTCAGGAAGGCACCCTGAAGAACCTGAACATTCGCTGGCGTAACTCCGACGTCCGCCGTGACGTTGGCCAGGATCTGCACGAGAACCGTCTGATCATCAACTACCCGCTGTCGATTCTGTAATACCGGACGCATCACTGCGTCCTATTGACTCCTGTGTGTTAACGGCACTTTATGCCCGTCCTCGTGACGGGCTTTTTTTGCCCGCCAACTTTGACGCTCCCTGCACGACGTTAACCCGTAGGGTGCGCCGTGCGCACCGGCCTAGACGCCCTCAGCCGGGACACCCAGTTTCAGCGCAAGCGCCCGACCATCTGCGCCAGCACGGTCAACACATCCTGCCCCAGCTTCTGCGAGCGTGCGCCGTTCCAACCGGTGCGCGGCTGCGGATTGTCGTCGTGGTCCTTGAACGGCATCTCGATGGTGAACGACAGGCAATCGAAGGCCTCGCCCACCGCGTTGCAGGCCAGGGTCAGGTTGGCCTGGCCAGGCTCGTCGCGCGGGTAGCCGAAACGGGTCTGGAACTCGGCGCCGATACCTACCAGACGGCTGCGGAAGTCTTCTTCCAGCGCAGCCAACCGTGGGGTGTAGCCCGGATTGCCCTCACAGCCTGCGGTAAACACGTGAGGGATTTCTTCGTCGCCGTGGATATCGAGGAACAGGTCAACACCAATACGCTGCATGTGCTGCAGCACGAACAACACCTCGGGGCTGCGCTCGGAGCTGGCTGACTGCCAGGCGCGATTGAGGTCCTGCCCGGCATGGTTGGTGCGCAGATGACCACGATAGGCACCGTCCGGGTTCATGTTCGGCACCAGATAGAACTCTGCCTCGGCCAACAGCGCGGCGATCTCGGCATCCTGCGGATTCTGCAAACGCTCGATCAGCCCCTCCATGAACCACTCGGCCATGTGCTCGCCCGGATGCTGCTGGGCGATGATCCACAGTTTGCGCGGCGCGGCAGCCTGGCCACCGATGCGCAGCAGCTGGATATCACGGCCTTCCAGGCTTCTACCGCTGGCAACGAGTTCAGCGCCGCGCTCCAGCGCGTTGGCGATCAGGCGTTCATGCCGCGCTCGCGGATAGGGCTCGAAATAAGCGAACCAGACCTGCTCGCGTTCGGCAAGCAGCTCGAAATGCAGTTGCCCGTCCTCATAACGGGTGGGCACGCGAAACCAGTCCTGCTGATCGTAGCTGGCCACGGCCTGGTAACCGTCCCAGGCGCGGTTGTAGGCCGACTGCCCGGCATTGGTCAGGCAGAAGCCATAACCCTGGCCAGGTTGCAGACCATCGACCTGAAAGTGAAACCACTGGAAATGGTGGCTGTTGAGGTCCGGCCGCATGGCCAGCATTACGCGCTGCGGGTCGCTGGCGTCGACGACCTGAATGTTGCCACTGTCGAAATCCGCACTGATCTTCATGACTGCCTCGTAAGCGAAATCAGCGCTCAGGATTGCAGTTCATGACGCGAGTGTGAAGTCGCACCGCGACAGACTGATCAACGACGGCGAACTATGGTGTCCAGGGTCAGCCTAATAGCGACTTGCCCTGTTTCCCGCCTACGGAGTTTCTGCCATGCCCAGCCCTATCAACCTGCGTCACGCTACCACTGCCCTGCTCGCCCTTGCGTTGCTGGCGGGCTGCGCCGGGCGTGAACCTGACTCCAGCGCGCCGGAAAAACAGCCGCAGGTGGAACAGCCCATCACCCAGACCGAACAGGACCAACTGCGCCAGCAGGCCCAGCGTGGTGATCTGGAAAGCCAGTTCCAGCTCGGCAGCAGCTACTTCGTCGGCCAGCCGGAGAAGAACCTCAAGCAGGCCGAGTACTGGTGGAAGCAGGCCGCCGACAAGGGTCATGCCATGGCTGCAGTGAGCCTGGCCTACCTCTACACCGGCCGCGACGCCCCTGAGTTCGCCAACCAGCGCGACATGCTCAAGTACCTCAACCAGTCAGCCGCTGCGGGCAACCCGATGGCGCAACATGTACTGGGCAACCTCTACCGTCGCGGTGAAGGCGGCGTACCACGCGACCCTGACCAGGCCCAGCGCCTGTACCAGAGCGCCTGCCAGCAGCGCTACGAGCCTTCCTGCGCGGCGCTGGGCCAGCAGTGACGAAGGTTCAGACGTAACAGGCCACCTCGACGTTGTAGCCATCGGGGTCAAGCACGAAGGCGGCGTAGTAGCCATATTCTTCGCGCAGGCCGGGCCGGCCATTGTCTTCGCCACCGGCCTGCAGCGCCGCGGCATGAAAGGCTTGCACTGTCGCCTGGCTGTCGACACGCAGGCAAAAATGCGCCAGCGGCTCGCACTGACCACGCCCGGGGACGGCACTGAGCAGGTAAAGCATGGCCTGCTCCTCGGCCTGCGGACCGAAGCCGGCGGCCAACCCCGCGCCATGCTCGCCGTCGTATTTCAGCTCGTAGCCCAAAGGCGCCAGGGCCGCCTGATACCAGGCGCGACTGCGGCGAAAGTTGGCCACGGTGATACAAAGATGGTCGATCATCGAAACCTCACCATAGGTTTTCAGGCTGCGCACAACCCTTCGCGCAATTGTTGGAAGCCCACATGGCCGAGGAAGCCGCCAGCGCCCTCAACCGTCATGTCCTGCTCGATCGCATGAGCGAAACGCGCCGCTGGATCGTTGGCGAGCCGCGCCAGGTGGCGGGCCAGATGCGGGTAGTCGTGTCGCAGATCGAACAACTGGTGGTAGTCGACCCAGCGGCCGACACCGCTCAGGTAGGCATCCGCCAGACTGCGTCGCTGACCCAGCAGCCAGTCACGCTCGCTGAGCAACCGATCGAGATGACGACAGCCCGCCTTCACCTGTTCTGCGCCGAGGCTGCGCAACAGCTTGCGCTGCGGCTCGTCCAGCTCAGCCTTTTCATAAGCCAGCCACAGCGGGTTGAAGGCGGAGAAAAAGTCGGTCACCAGGTAGGACAGCATCTGGTTGAGTGCATCGAACTCGTCGCTGCCCTGGCGTGGGCCCAGCGGCGTATCCACCGACCGCGCCGCCAGGTTCAGGAGAATGGCCAGGCTCTCGCTCAGGAACTCGCCGTTCTCCAGCAGCAGCGCAGGCGTCTGATAGAGCGGGTTGATCCGCTCGAAAAGCGGGTCCCAGGGGTGCTCGAGCATCTCGACCCGGCACAGGCGATAAGGTTGGCCGAGCCACTCGAGGGCTACGATCGAGCCGAACGAACAGCCTTGCGGAACGCCGTAGAACAGTATCGGTTGCATAAGGGTTGCTCCTTGTCTGCTGATGGCCGACACGCCTTTAGCGTCGACCTGCCTCCAGACTAAGAGCCAATTAGGCTATATTCCGCCCTAATAAAATCGCCTACCGCTGTTTTTGTTGAGTGCGCGCGCAGCAAGACAGCCAGGGGTTTGACCGGTGCGCACAGCGCCGCACTACGGAGCCTGCGATTCCCATGAACAGCCCCACCACCCGCGTGCTCGCCCTGCTGGAGCTGCTGCAAAGCCATGGCCAGCTCAGCGGCCGCGAACTGGCCGAGCGCCTCGAGGTGGACGGCCGCACGCTGCGCCGTTACATCCGCCACCTGGAAGACCTGGGGATTCCGGTGACCAGCGAGCGCGGCCGGCATGGCGGTTACCGCCTGGTGGCCGGTTTCAAGCTGCCGCCCTTGATGTTCACGGCTGAGGAAGCTCAGGCGGTGGCGCTGGGCCTGCTGGCGACGGCCAATCTGGGCCTGGCAGAAACCGCCGTGGCGGTGGCCAGTGCCCGCGCCAAGCTGGAGCGGGTAATGCCCAAGGGGCTGCAGCAGCGGGTGCGCGCCCTGAGCCAGAGCGCCATTCTGGATCTGCCGCGCAGCCGCGCCAATGGCGACCAGCAACTGCTGGCCGAACTCGCCGCCGCCGCCGAGGCGCGCCGTCAGGTGCGGGTGAGCTATTGCAGCGATCAGGGCCAATGCAGCGAGCGCGAGGTCGATCCCTACGGTTTGGTGTTCCGCCAGGGCTTCTGGTACCTGAGCGGCTACTGCCACCTGCGCCAGGCGGTGCGTTCCTTCCGTCTGGATCGGCTGCGCGAAGTGCGCGCCCTGGAGAGCCACTTCGAGCGGCCGGAAGCCTTCGATGCCGCCGCCCACCTCAATACCAGCATCGCCACCCTGCCACGAGCCTACCCGGTGAGTATCCAGCTGCACACCGACCTCGCCGATGCCATCGCCGAACTCGGGCACAACGCCGGTCTGCTGATGCCCGAAGGCAACAGCGTGCGCCTGACCACCAGCACCGACAGCCCGACCTGGTTCGCTCGCCTGCTGCTACGCCTGCCCTTCGACTTCACCATCGAACAGCCGGTCGAGTTGCGTGAGGCCGTACGCCAGCAAGCGCAACGCATGCTGGAACTGGTCGCGCGCTGAGGATGGTCTGGTACGCACCAGACCATCGCACAGCTCCTACCCGTTAGGGCTGCAGGTCGAACAGCGCCTTGCCGCTTTCCATGTCGCTCGGCGCAGAGAAATGCTCGTGGAAGATCAGCCAGCGGCCGCCCTGGCGGCGCAGGCACTGGGTCACGCGCATCCAGCAGGTCTCCAGCTCGCCCTTTTCATTGCTGCCGCCGCAATGCAGCAGGTAATGGGTCACGCCCAGATCGCCGCTGGCGGTGAAGGTCGGCTCGTGCGGTTCGAACATCCCCGGGCCACTGCACATCTCCATACAGGCCTGCCAATGCGCCTGGTACGCCGGGCGCCCCTGAAAACGCAACGGGCCGATGGCATCGTAGGACACCACGTCCTCGACGTAGTGACTCATGATGCGCGCCACGTCCTTGCTGCGGCAGGCTTCGGTCCAGTCGTTCAGGGCATCTTGCAGTTCGTGCTGACTCATGTCGTTTCTCCTTCGCTGAGGTTCAGGCCTTGTGGCCGCAGCAGTCGTGGGTGGGCGCGGTCTGTTCGTACTCGTCGTGCAGGCGCGTCCAGTTGAGCCCCTTGCCGTCCAGATCGGGCATACCATCCCAACCCTCGCCGCGGCCAAAAGGCGTGAAGTCGAGGAAATGGAAACTGCTCATCAGCATTTCCAGCCCTCGGCCATAACAGGAATAGGTGTGGTAGATCCGCCCGCCGTCACGCAGGAACACGCTGACACCGGGCTGCTCGCCCTGGATGTGATAGGTCAGGCCCAGGCGCTGCAGTTCGTCCTTGTCGCGGTAGTTGTATTCGACCGGCGCGACCTGCTCGTCGGTGGTGGCGTGGTAGTCGTAGTTGAAGCGGCTGCCGTAGGAGCTGTACCAGGGCAGGGTCCAACCCATGCGCCGCTTGAAGGCCTCGAGATCGGCCAAGGGCGCGCGCGAGACCAGCACCAGATTGGTGTCGCGAGCATGCAGGTGGGACTGGTGGCCGATGTTGTCCACCAGACAGGAACAGCCGTCGCAGCCCTCGCCGCGATCCATGTGGTACATGAAGTGGTAGACGATCAGCTGGCTGCGCCCGTGGAACAGCGCCTCCAGACCGACTTCGCCCTGCGGGCCGTCGAAGCGGTAATCCTCTTCCACCAGCACCATGGGCAGGGCACGGCGGGCGCGGTTGAGCGCGTCACGTTGGCGGGTCAGCGCCTTTTCCTGCTCGAGCAGCGCCTTGCGAGCGGCCAGCCATTGCTCACGCGTGGCGACCTCGGGGACATAGCGGCGATCCATAGCGGTTCTCCCGGTTGATCGAGCCTTGCCGGCTCAGTGCTGGCCGGCCTGCAGCTGCGCCGGCTGGATATCCAGCTCGCGCACCGGGCGCACCTCCACGCAGCCGACACGGGCGGCGGGGATGTGCCCGGCGAGCTGGATGGCCTCGTTGAGGTCGCGCGCCTCCACCAGATAGAAGCCGGCCAGTTGCTCCTTGGTTTCGGCGAAGGGGCCGTCGGTGATCGCCAGCTTGCCGCCGCGCATGCGCACGGTGGTGGCGGTCTGCACCGATTGCAGTGCCTCGGCGGCGAGCATGCGCCCGCTCTCCTGTACTGCATTGGCGTAGGCGAAGCACTCGCTGTCATGCGGGCTGTCGGGGGAGCTGTGCAGCTCCTGTTCGTTGGCGTAGACGAGGCAGAGGTATTTCATGGCGCGCTCCAGTTCCTTGGTAGGTGGGTACTGGATAGTCGAACGCGGCGAGCGCATTTCGACATTGGCCGCAAAAACATCACAGAAGCCGACGAACGGTAGGGTGCGCCGTGCGCATCAGCCTCTCCGTAGTCCTTGCGCACCGGCGATTCACAGTCTGCCGGCGACCTCGGTGCGCGCAGCGCACTCTACTCAGGGACTTCGACGCTGACGTGAATGGCGTCGTGGCGCCAGAACTCCAGGTCGCAGTCGATGATCCGCCCGTGCTGATCGCGATTGACCCGGGTGATGCGCAGCGCCGGGCTGCCGGGCGCCACCTTGAGACTGGCCGCGGCTTCGGCGTGCAGCGCGGTGGGTACCATGTCGAAGCGCACGCGACCGTAGTGAATGCCGTACTCGCTGGCATACAGGTCGGTCAGCGAGCGCGTCAGGTCGAACTCGAGAATGCCGGGGAAGTAGGCCGGATTCAGGTAGTGCTCGACATATAGCACCAGGCGCCCGTCGATGCGCCGCACGCGGCACACCTGATAGACGCTCGACAGCGCCGGCAGCTCCAGCACCTGACAGATCTGCGCGCTGGCCGGCATCAAGCGCGCACTCAGGACCTCGGTAGCCGGTACCCGCCCCTGCTCGGCGACCATGGCGTGGAAGTGGGTACGTACCAGAGGGTTGTAGGCCACCCGTTGCGGCGAAACGAACCAGCCACGACGCTCCTCGCGATAGACCAGCCCCTGCGCCTCCAACTGGCCGAGCGCCTCGCGCAGGGTGATGCGCGTGGTATCGAACAACTCACTGAGCTTGCGCTCGGCCGGCAACTTACTGCCGGAGGGCAACAGGCCCCGGTCGATCTGCTCCTGCAACGCGCGGCAGATGATGGTGACGGCCCGTGGCGCTTCTTCGCGCATCAAAATTTCCCCTTTTGGACTAGTCCAGCCCCATGACAGGGCAAAAGTCACTTGCTCAGACGGGTTACAAGACTAGGCAGTCTAGATGACTGATAGATGACAGCCATGCTGCAAGCACGCCGCATGCCACTGTCACATCCGCTCACGGCCCGCGAAATCAGCTACTTATCCATGGTCTACGCTTGATGAGCGCGCCAGCTGACTGCACCTAGACATCTGCCAGCCGTGGCCGGACATAAAACTGTCATCGAAGGCGCTTAGATTGGCTCGGGTATTGCTGATCTAGACCAACACTCTCACTGCAAAGGAGTTTCCAATGAAACAACTGCTGCTGGCTTCACTGATGGGTTCGGCCATCGCCCTGGCGACCTCCGCCATGGCCGAAGGCACCGACTTGCAGGCACTGGAACAGGCTGCACGCGCCGAGGGCGCGGTGAATAGCGTGGGTATGCCCGACAGCTGGGCCAACTGGAAAGACACCTGGGCGGATCTGGCGCGCCTCTACGGCCTCAAGCATCAGGACACCGACATGAGCTCGGCGCAGGAAATCGCCAAGTTCGCCGCCGAAAAGGAAAACGCCACCGCCGATATCGGTGACGTCGGCGCCGCCTTCGGCCCCATCGCCGTACAGCAAGGCGTGACCCAGCCGTACAAACCGAGCACCTGGGCGCAGATTCCGGATTGGGCCAAGGACCAGGACGGTCACTGGATGCTGGCCTACACCGGCTCCATCGCCTTCATCGTCAACAAGCAACTGGTCAAGGACATTCCACGCTCCTGGGCCGACCTCAAGACCGGCACCTACAAGGTCTCTGCCGGTGACGTGAGCACCGCTGCGCAAGCCGTGAACGGCGTACTGGCCGCTGCCATCGCCATGGGCGGCAACGAGAGCAACGTGCAACCGGCGCTGGATTTCTACGGCGAACTGGCCAAGCAGCGTCGCCTGTCGCTGGCCAACCCGACCATCCAGACCCTGGAAAAGGGTGAAGTGGAAGTCGGCATCGTCTGGGACTTCAACGGCCTGTCCTACCGCGACCAGATCGACCCCGAGCGCTTCGAGGTGCTGATCCCGTCCGACGGTTCGGTGATCTCCGGCTACAGCACCATCATCAACAAGTGGGCGAAGAACCCCAACGCCGCCAAGTTGACCCGCGAATACATCTTGAGCGACGCCGGGCAGATCAACCTGGCCAAGGGTAACGCCCGCCCGATCCGCGCCGAGCACATCGAACTGCCGGCCGAGGTGCAGGCCAAGCTGCTGCCGCAAGAGCAGTACGCCAAGGTCCAGCCGATCAAGGATGCCGCTGCCTGGGAGGCGACTTCCAAGGCCCTGCCGCGCCTGTGGCAGGAGCACGTGATCATCAATATGAATTGATGCAGGCGCGACACCATTGATCCGTAGCCCGGATGAAATCCGGGGCATTCGCCAAGTACGCCCCCGGATTGCATCCGGGCTACGACCGAACGAGAGAAATCCATGAAGCACAACGTCATCCTGGTGGTACTGGATGGCCTGAGCTATCAGGTGGCCCAGCATGCGCTGGGCCACCTGTTGGCTTACTGCCAGGCCGGGCGCGCCGCGCTATACAAGCTGGACTGCGCACTACCGGCACTGTCCCGCCCGCTCTACGAATGCATCCTCACCGGCGTGGCGCCCATCGACAGCGGCATCGTCAATAACGATGTGGTGCGCCTGTCGAATCAGCGCAGCATCTTCCACTACGCCCGTGACGGCGGCCTGAGTACCGCCGCTGCGGCCTATAACTGGGTCAGCGAGCTGTATAACCGCGCCCCCTTCCAGGCCGCCCGCGACCGCCACACCAGCGATGAGTCACTACCGATCCAGCACGGCCATTTCTATTACGCCGACCATTACCCGGATTCGCACCTGTTCGCCGATGCCGACAGCCTGCGCCAGCGTCACAGCCCCAACCTGCTGCTGGTGCACCCGATGAACATCGACGACGCCGGCCATAAGCACGGTCTCGACAGTTCGCAGTACCGCAACGCCGCGCGCATGGCCGACGTGCTGCTGGCCGAATACATCCAGACCTGGCTCGACGCCGGTTACCAGATCCTGGTGACCGCCGACCACGGCATGAACAACGACCGCAGCCATAACGGCGTGCTGCCGGAAGAGCGCGAAGTGCCGCTGATCGTTCTCGGCAGCGCGTTCAGCCTCGATCCTGCAGCCCGCCCACAACAGACCGAGCTGTGCGGCACCATCTGCCAGCTACTCGGCGCGGCCCACGACAAACCCTGGTGCAGGGAGCTGCTTGCATGAAGTCCACCATTTCCAGCAAGGGCTGGGCACTGCTGTGCCTGGTACCCTTCGCCCTGTTCTTCTTCGCCTTCCAGATCGCACCGTTGTCCTGGGTGGCGAGCAACAGCCTGAACACCGCCGAAGGCTGGGGCCTGGGCAACTTCCAGCAGGCCTTCTCCTCGGCGTTCTACCGCCAGGCCATGCGCCACAGCCTGGAGGTGGCCTTCTGGTCGAGCCTGTTCGGCATCGTCATCGCCATCATCGGCAGCTATTCGCTGCGCCAGGTCAGCAGCCGCCTGCGCGATTTCGTCATGGCCTTCTCCAACATGACCAGCAATTTCTCCGGGGTGCCGCTGGCCTTTGCCTTCATCATCCTGCTCGGCTTCAACGGCGCGCTGACCATCCTGCTCAAGCAGATGGGGGTGATCGAGGACTTCAACCTCTACTCCAAGACCGGCCTGATCGTCCTTTACACCTACTTCCAGATTCCCCTCGGCGTATTGCTGCTCTATCCGGCCTTCGACGCCCTACGCGAAGACTGGCGCGAGTCGGCCGAACTGCTCGGCGCCAGCACCTGGCAGTTCTGGCGGTATATCGGCCTGCCGGTGCTGACCCCGGCGCTGCTCGGTACCTTCGTCATCCTCCTGGCCAACGCCCTGGGCGCCTATGCCACGGTGTATGCGCTGACCACTGGCAACTTCAACATCCTGCCGATCCGTATCGCGGCGATGGTTTCCGGCGACATCTTCCTCGACCCGAACATGGCCAGCGCGCTGGCCATGGTGCTGGTCGGCCTGATGACCCTGATCACCATCGTCCACCAATGGCTGCTGCGCCGGAGCTACCATGTCACCCGCTGAAAAACGCTCGCCGCTGTTCCACCAACTGGTGGTCTACCTGCTGTTTCTGATCCTGCTGCTGCCGCTGCTCGGCACCCTGGTCTATTCGCTGTCCACCAGTTGGTCGGCGACCATCCTGCCCAGCGGTTTCACCTTCAAGTGGTACGTGGCGCTGTGGAGCGATGCACGCTTTCTCGCCGCCTTCGGCCGCTCGCTGCTGGTCTGCTTCGGCGCCCTGGCGCTGGCACTGCTGCTGATCCTGCCGCTGCTGTTCGTGGTCAACTACCACTTCCCCAAGCTCGACGGCGTGATGAACGTGCTGATCCTGCTGCCGTTCGCCATTCCGCCGGTGGTGTCCTCGGTCGGCCTGATGCAGCTGTTCGCATCCGGCCCGCTGCCGATCCTCGGTACGCCATGGATACTGATCGGCTGCTACTTCACCATCGCCCTGCCCTTCATGTACCGGGCCATCACCAACAATTTGCAGGCGATCAACCTGCGCGACCTGATGGACGCCGCCCACCTGCTCGGCGCCAGCACCTGGCGCGCGGCCTTCATGGTGGTGCTGCCGAATCTGCGCAAGGGTTTGATGGTTTCGGTGTTCCTGTCCTTCAGCTTCCTGTTCGGCGAATTCGTCTTCGCCAACCTGCTGGTGGGCAGCCGCTACGAGACGCTGCAGGTGTACCTGTACAACATGCGTAACGACAGCGGCCACTTCACCAGCGCCCTGGTGATCTCCTATTTCATGTTCGTGCTGCTGATGACCTGGGCAGCCAACCGTCTGAACAAGGACAAATCATGAGTTACCTGAATATCCGCGGCCTGCATAAAAGCTACGGCGCAACGCCCATCTTCACCGACATCAATATCGAGATCGGCCAGGGTCAGTTCATCACCCTGCTCGGCCCGTCCGGCTGCGGCAAGTCCACCCTGCTGCGCTGCATCGCCGGCCTGACCGCAGTCGACGGCGGGCAGATCCTGCTGGGCGGCGAGGACCTGGTACCCGTTGCGCCGCAAAAGCGCGGCATCGGCATGGTGTTCCAGAGCTATGCGCTGTTCCCCAATATGACCGTGCAACAGAACGTCGCCTTCGGCCTGCGCATGCAGAAAGTCCCAGCCGCCGAGGCCAGCAAGCGCGTCGCCGAGGTGCTGGAACTGGTGGAGCTCAGCGACTACGCCGACCGCTACCCGCAGCAGCTCTCCGGCGGCCAGTGCCAGCGCGTGGCCCTGGCCCGCTCGCTGGTCACCCGCCCGCGCCTGCTGCTGCTCGATGAGCCGCTGTCGGCGCTGGATGCGCGCATCCGCAAACACCTGCGCGAGCAGATCCGCGCTATCCAGCGCGAGCTGGGCCTGACCACCATCTTCGTCACCCACGACCAGGAAGAGGCGCTGGTCTTGTCCGACCGCATCGTGCTGATGAACGGCGGGCAGATCGTCCAGAGCGGCGACGCCGAAACCCTCTACACCGCACCGGCCGATGCCTTCGCCGCCGGTTTTATCGGCAACTACAATCTGCTCGATGCCGAGGCTGCCAGCCGCCTGCTCGGCCAACAGATCGGCAGCCGCGTGGCGATTCGCCCGGAGGCCATTCACTTCACCGACGGCGGCATCGAGGCGCAGATTCGCAGCCATAGCCTGCTCGGCAACGTGATCCGCTACCGCGTCGAAGCGCGCGGCGTGGAGCTGCTGGTGGATGTGCTCAACCGCTCCGCCGCCGACCTGCACCACGACGGCCAAAGCGTCAGCCTGGCCATTGGCGCCGATGCAATCCGGGAGGTGGCGTGATGGCCCTGGCGATTTTCGATCTCGACGAAACCCTGATCCACGGCGACTGCGCTAGCCTGTGGACACAGGAAATGGTGAAGATCGGCTGGGCCGACGGCGACTCCTTCCTCGCCCACGAGCAGGAGCTGATGCGTCAGTACGCCGCCGGTACCCTGGCCATGGAGGACTACATGGCCTTCACCCTGTCGCCGCTGGTTGGCCGCACGCCCGAGGAGGTCGCCCATGTGGTCGAGCCCTTCGTCGAGGACGTGATCGAACCGATCTTCTACAGCGACGCCAGCCGCACCCTGGCCGCGCACCGCGCCGCTGGAGATCGCCTGCTGGTGATCTCCGCCTCAGCGCACTTCCTGGTCAGCGCGATTGCCGAGCGCTTCGGTATCGACGAGGTATTGGCCATCGACCTGGAGCTGCAGCACGGCTTCTACAGCGGGCGTACCCAGGGCGTGCTGACCTACCGTGAGGGCAAGGTGATTCGCCTGGAGAGCTGGTTGATCGAACAGGGCGAAAGTCTGACCGGCGCCAGCTTCTATTCCGACTCGCGCAACGACCTGCCGCTGTTGCGGTTGGTCGACAAGCCCTTCACCGTCAACCCCGACCCGACCCTGCGCGCCCACGCCGAACAGGCCGGCTGGCCGATTCTCAGCTGGCGCTGATCCTGTCGTAGCATGTCGCGGGACCGCCCAGGCCGTGCGCACCGGCGTCCGCCGACGTGTACGGTCAACAAGGCGAAGCACTGGTTTCAAGGTGCGCACGGCACACCCTACCCGGCCCCCGCGACACCCTACTGGCTCATGATCCCTTCGCAGGCCTCGATCAAAGCCGCCGCCAGCTCCCGCGCGTAACCGGGCAACTGGTTGCGTGCGTGCAGGGCCACTTCCACCGGCGCCACCGGGGCAAAACCTTCGGCCTCGCCCAGTTCGCGGTGTGCGGCAGTGATCAACCGGCGCGGCAACAGGGTCAGACCCAGCCCGCCTTCGGCCGCGGCGCTGACGCCGGGCAGACTGCTGCTGACATAGGCGATGCGCCAGGGTTTGCCCATGGCATCCAGCGCGTGAGTCATCTCCAGGCGATACAGGCCGTTGGGCGGGAACACCGCCAGCGGCACCGGATTGCGCGCCAGCACAGGGCGCGCGCGGCTGTCGAGCCAGGCCAGCGGCTCGGCCCAACTGGCCAGACCCTTGGCGCTGCCGGCGCGCTGCTTGATCAGTGCCAGGTCCAGCTCACCCGCATTGAACGCGCGCCACACGTCATGACTGAGGCCGCTGGTGATCTCCAGGCGAATACCCGGATGGGCATCGGCAAAATCGGCCAGATAAGGCGTCAGGCTGTTGGCGGCGAAATCGTCCGGCACGCCGAGCCGCACCTCACCCTCCACCGCGCTCTGCCCCAGCGCCAGCATCGCTTCATCCATCAGTGCGACGATGCGGTTGGCGTAACCCAGCAGGCGCTCGCCCTCGGTGGTGGTCACCACGTAGCGGCCGCTGCGGTCGAGCAGCTCGGCGCCGAGCTGCTCCTCCAGGCGCCGCACCTGCTGGCTGACGGTGGACTGGGTCAGGTGCAGGCTGGCAGCCGCGCGGGTGAAACCGCCGGTCTGCACCACGGCGAGAAAACTGCGTAACAGCACCGGATCGAGCATGTCGCCACCCATCATGAAAGCCACTGACAGGCATTCTACTATTTAATTTCCGAATCCAGCCGCGAATTCCTATAGTGCATGGGAGCCAAGTTTCCGCTCGGGGATCGAACCCCGCGCCATTCACCCGCCGAGGCAACCTCTCGATGAGCAAATCGCCCTACTACTACGCACCGCATGGCGGTCACCCAGGTCAGGATCAACTGCTGACCGACCGCGCCATGTTCACCGAAGCCTATGCCGTGATCCCCAAAGGCGTGATGCGTGACATCGTCACCAGCCACCTGCCGTTCTGGGACAACATGCGCATGTGGGTCATCGCCCGTCCGCTGACCGGCTTCGCCGAAACCTTCTCGCAGTACATCGTCGAAGTCGGCCCGAACGGCGGCAGCAACAAGCCTGAGCTCGACGCCACCGCCGAAGGCGTGATCTTCGTCGTCGAAGGCGAATTCAGCCTGACCCTCAACGGCACCCAGCACGCCATGCGTCCGGGCAGCTACGCCTTCATCCCGCCGCAGAGCGATTGGTCGCTGCGCAACAACAGCAGCCAAGCCGTGCGCTTCCACTGGCTGCGCAAGGCCTACCAACCGGTCGAAGGCGTGCCTTACCCGGAAGCCTTCGTCACCAACGAGCAGGACATCGAGCCGATCGTCATGCCGGGCACCGAAGGCCGCTGGAGCACCACGCGCTTCGTCGAGATCAGCGATATGCGCCATGACATGCACGTCAACATCGTCAACTTCGAGCCAGGCGGCGTGATCCCCTTCGCCGAAACCCACGTCATGGAACATGGCCTGTACGTGCTGGAAGGCAAGGCGGTGTACCGCCTGAACCAGGACTGGGTCGAGGTCGAGGCCGGCGACTTCATGTGGCTGCGCGCCTTCTGCCCGCAGGCCTGCTACGCTGGCGGCCCGAGCCGCTTCCGCTACCTGCTGTACAAGGACGTGAACCGTCAGATGCCGCTGACCCTGGGCGGTCTGAAGCGCTGAGCGCATCGCCCCATGGACGGGGCGTAACTGTGGGAGCGAGCTCTGCTCGCGAACCGATTGGATTACGATGTTCGCGAGCAGAGCTCGCGCCTACGGACTCTTTTAAAAGCAAAAAGGCCACCCCGAGGGGTGGCCTTTTTGCTTCTACCGCAACCGATCAGCTATGGCGGATCAGGTGGTCGAAGGCGGACAGCGATGCCTTCGAGCCCTCGCCCATGGCGATGACGATCTGCTTGTAAGGCACGGTGGTCACGTCACCGGCGGCGAACACGCCAGGGATATTGGTCGCGCCCTTGGCATCGACGATGATCTCGCCGAAGCGGTTGAGCTCCACGCTGCCCTTGAGCCAGTCGCTGTTGGGCAGCAGGCCGATCTGCACGAAGATGCCTTCCAGCTCGACGCTGTGCAGTTCCTCGGTGATGCGATCCTTGTACACCAGGCCGTTGACCTTCTGACCGTCGCCCTTGACCTCGGTGGTCTGCGCGCTCTTGATCACGGTCACGTTGGGCAGACTGCCCAGCTTCTTCTGCAGTACGGCATCGGCACGCAGGGTGTCGGCGAACTCCAGCAGGGTCACGTGGGCGACGATGCCAGCCAGGTCGATGGCTGCCTCGACGCCGGAGTTACCGCCGCCGATCACCGCCACACGCTTGCCCTTGAACAGCGGGCCGTCGCAGTGCGGGCAGAAGCACACGCCCTTGGCCTTGTATTCCTGCTCGCCGGGCACACCCATCTCGCGCCAGCGTGCGCCGGTGGAGAGGATCACGGTCTTGGCCTTGAGCGACGCGCCGTTCTCGAACTTCACTTCGTGCAGGCCGCCTTCGCTGCTGGCCGGTACCAGAGCCGAAGCACGCTGCAGGTTCATCACGTCGACTTCGTATTCCTTGACGTGTTCTTCCAGCGCGCGCACCAGTTTCGGGCCTTCGGTTTCCTTGACCGAGATGAAGTTCTCGATGGCCATGGTATCGAGCACCTGACCACCGAAGCGCTCGGCGGCAATGGCAGTACGGATGCCTTTACGCGCGGCGTAGATGGCAGCCGAAGCACCGGCCGGGCCACCGCCGACTACCAGTACGTCGAAGGCATCCTTGGCGCTCATCTTCTCGGCGTCGCGGTTGGCGGCGCCGGTATCGATCTTGGCAAGGATTTCCTTCACTTCCATGCGACCGGAAGCGAACACCTCACCGTTCAGGTAGATGCTCGGCACAGCCATGATCTGGCGACGCTCGACTTCTTCCTGGAACAGCGCACCGTCGATGGAGACGTTGCGGATATTGGGGTTGAGCACGGCCATCAGGTTCAGCGCCTGGACCACGTCCGGGCAGTTCTGGCAGGACAGCGAGAAATAGGTCTCGAACTCGAACTTGCCTTCGATACTCTTGATCTGCGCGATGGTGTCGGCATCCAGCTTCGATGGATGACCGCCCACTTGCAGCAGCGCCAGCACCAGCGAGGTGAACTCGTGGCCCATGGGGATACCGGCGAAGGCAACGCCGGTGTCTTCGCCCGGACGATTCAGGGCGAAAGACGGACGGCGGGCATCGCTGCCGTCAGTCTTGAGAGTGATCTTGTCGGTCAGGCCGACGATGTCCTGAAGCAGGCCCAGCAGCTCCTGAGATTTCGCGCCGTCATCGAGGGACGCGACGATCTCGAACGGCAGGGTGACCTTCTCCAGGTAGGCCTTCAACTGGGCTTTAAGATTGGCGTCCAACATGGCGGAAATTCCTCAAATACGAAAATTCGGGCAATAAAATGCCCGGACGGATCGCGCCCGGGCATCGGGCACCACAAGGGCCGGTAATGGCCCAAACAGCGCAGGTAGCAATTGCAAAACGGATTTCAGAGCGTTGCGAGCGACGGCTAGGCAAGGCGTAATCTGGCGAGGGCGCGAAGTGTACTGAAGTACATGACAAGCCCGAGTCTGATTACAACGCTGCCTAGCCGAGCGCAGCAGCTCTGAAGCCGTTTTTAGATCTTGCCAACCAGGTCCAGCGAAGGAGCCAGAGTGGCTTCGCCTTCTTTCCACTTGGCCGGGCAAACCTGACCCGGGTTAGCGGCGGTGTACTGAGCGGCCTTCAGCTTGCGCAGAGTCTCGGAGACGTCGCGAGCGATTTCGTTGGAGTGGATCTCAACGGTCTTGATCACGCCTTCCGGGTTGATCACGAAGGTGCCACGCAGCGCCAGACCTTCTTCAGCGATGTGTACGCCGAAAGCGTTGGTCAGCTGGTGAGTCGGGTCGCCGATCAGCGGGAACTGAGCCTTGCCAACGGCCGGCGAAGTTTCGTGCCATACCTTGTGCGAGAAGTGGGTGTCGGTGGTCACGATGTAGACCTCGGCACCGGCCTTCTGGAACTCGGCGTAGTTGTTGGCAGCGTCTTCGATTTCGGTCGGGCAGTTGAAGGTAAAGGCAGCCGGCATGAAGATCAGCACGGACCACTTGCCCTGCAGGCTCTGCTCGGTAACTTCGACGAACTCGCCAGCGTGGAAAGCGTTGGCCTTGAATGGTTGTACCTGAGTGTTGATGAGGGACATCTCTGACTCCTTCTGAGGTTTCTGTGAGGGTTTGAAATTTACAGGACGTATCTTAGCGACCTAACGAAAAAAAGCTTATTGATTACGGCCATGATATTGATTGAATGAGCCAATCGTTGGCCAAGCCCGCGCCAGGCGCGGGCTAGAGCTCTTGCTCAGACAAGATCGGGATCGATAAGCAGCGCGATTTTACCCGCAACCTGATTACCGGCGAGTGTCTCGAATGCCACTTCACTGTCTTTGAGGGCAAAACTGCGCTCGAGTTGCGGCTTTAACCGCCCCTCGGCAAACAGCGGCCAGACCTGCTGCTGCAGATCGCGCAACAGGTCGGCCTTGAACGAGTCGTCGCGATTGCGCAGGGTCGAGCCGATCAGTTGAACGCGCTTGCCCAGCACCTGAGCCAGGTCCAGGGTGGCCTCACGTCCGCCCATCAAACCAATATTGATCCAACGACCATCACGGGCCAGCAATTCCAGGTTCAGCGCCGCGTACTGCCCGCCAACCGGATCGAGGATCACATCGAACGGTCCGAAATCACGCAGCGCTTGCAGGTCTTCGCCGCGCAGGGCACCGCCCTGGGCACCTAGCGCTTCGCAGTAGGCCAACCGCTCTGGTGAGCCGACGCTGACCCAGCAAGGGCTGCCGAATGCCTTGCACAGCTGGATGGCGGCCGAGCCGACACCGCTGGCCCCGGCATGCAGCAGAACTTTCTCACCGGGACGCAGGGCCCCGAGCTGGAACAGATTGAGCCAGGCAGTGGCATATACCTCGGGCACCACAGCGGCCTCGACCAGGCTCAAGCCTTCTGGCACCGGCATGGCGTGGCGAGCATCGAGCACCACCTCTTCTGCCATGCCACCGCCCGCGAGCAGACAGCAGACGCGATCCCCCACCTGCCAGGCGCTGCCGGCGCCGACTTCGACAACGACCCCGGCGCACTCCAGGCCCAGCGCCTGGCTCGCACCGGGCGGCGGCGGATAAAGCCCGGCGCGCTGCAACAGGTCAGCCCGGTTGAGCCCAGCGGCAGCCACCTTGACCCGAATCTGCCCCGCGTCACAGGTCTGCGCCGGTTGTTCCAGCCACTCTGCACGCCCTTCGACGCCTTGCAATGCCTTCATGCTGCCTCCATAGTGCAAGTGTACCGAGCCCAGCGCAGACCGCCGGGCTTTCGCCTAGCGCCAACGGAACCTGGCGCCCTCAAATACGGCCTAATATGCGTTATCAACTGCCACTACGTCGAATCAGCATGAAGCGATCTCTTGCAAGCACCGCCCTCGCCCTCGTACTCGGCTTCAGTGCCCTGCCGCTGGCGGCCAAGACCACCACAGCGACCAGTTGGGACTATCTGCAGCCGGATCGCGAGCAGGTGATCGCCAGCCTCAATGTAGTGGAGCTGCTGCGCCGCCATCACTACAACAAGCCGCCGCTGAACGACGAACGCTCGATTCAGATCTATGACAACTACCTGAAGTTGCTCGATCCATCTCGCAGCTATTTCACTGCCGCTGACATCGCCGAATTCAATCAGTGGCGCAGCAGATTCGATGATCTGTTGAAAAGTGGCGACCTCGAGCCGGGCTTCACCATCTACCGCCGCCACCTGACCCGCATGGAAGAGCGCCTGAACTACGCGCTGGCGGAACTGGGCAAGGGCGTCGACAAGATCGACTTCACCGTCGACGAGCAGTTGCAGGTCGATCGCGAGAAAGCGCCCTGGGCCAAAGACCGCGCCGAACTCGACGAACTGTGGCGCAAGCGTGTCAAAGACGAAGTGCTGCGCCTGAAGATCGCCGGCAAGGAAACCAAGGACATCCAGGAGCTGCTGACCAAGCGCTACAAGAACCAGCTGGCACGCCTCAAGCAGACCCGTGGCGAGGACGTGTTCCAGGCCTACATCAATGCCTTCGCCACCACCTACGACCCGCACACCACCTATCTGTCGCCGGATAACGCGGAAAACTTCGACATCAACATGAGCCTGTCGCTCGAAGGCATCGGCGCCGTCCTGCAAAGCGATAACGAGCACGTCAAGGTGGTGCGCCTTGTGCCTGCCGGCCCGGCCGAAAAGAGCAAGCAGATCGCACCGGCAGACAAGATCGTCGGCGTCGCCCAGGGCAATGATGAAATGGTCGACGTGATCGGCTGGCGCCTGGACGAAGTGGTCAAGCTGATTCGCGGCCCGAAAGGTTCCACCGTACGCCTGGAAGTGATCCCGGCCAGCAATCCGCCCAGCGACCAGACCAGCAAGGTGGTCACCATCACCCGCGAAGCGGTCAAGCTGGAAGAGCAAGCTGCCAAGAAGAAGGTCTTGGACCTCAAGCACGATGGTCGTGACTACAAGCTCGGCGTCATCGAGCTGCCGGCCTTCTACCTCGATTTCAAGGCCTTCCGCGCTGGCGACCCGAACTACAAGAGCACCACCCGTGACGTCAAACGCCTGCTCGACGAGCTGCAGGCCGAGAAGGTCGACGGCGTGGTCATCGACCTGCGCAACAACGGCGGTGGCTCGCTGCAGGAAGCCACCGAACTGACCAGCCTGTTCATCGAACAGGGCCCCACCGTGCTGGTACGCAACGCCGACGGCCGTGTCGACGTGCTCGCCGACGAGAACAAGGGCGTCTACTACACCGGCCCGCTGGCCGTATTGGTCAACCGTCTGTCCGCATCGGCCTCGGAAATTTTCGCCGGCGCCATGCAGGATTATCACCGCGCGCTGATTCTCGGCGGCCAGACCTTCGGCAAGGGCACGGTGCAAACCATTCAGCCGCTCAACCATGGCGAACTGAAACTGACCCTGGCCAAGTTCTATCGCGTTTCCGGCCAGAGCACCCAGCACCAGGGCGTGATTCCCGACATCACCTACCCGGACGTGATGGACACCAAGGACATCGGCGAAAGCGCGCTGCCTGCGGCCCTGCCCTGGGACAGCATTCGCCCGGCGATCACTCCAGAACTGGACCCGATCAAGCCTTTCCTGACCGAGTTGAAAGCTCGTCACGATCAGCGCACGGCCAAAGACCCGGACTTCGTCTTCACTCGCGACCGCCTTACCCTGGCCAAGAAGCTGATGGCAGAAACCACCGTCAGCCTCAACGAGCAAGCCCGCCGTGCGCGCCAGGCCGAAGTCGAAGCCAAGCAACTGGCACTGGAAAACAACCGCCGCCTGGCCAAGGGCGAAGAGCCGCTCAAGGAACTGGAGAAAGAAGACGAGGACGCACTGCCAGTCGCCGATGAAAAGAGCACACCGGAAGACGATGCCTACCTGGCAGAGAGCGGACGCATCCTGCTCGACTACCTGGGCCTGAACCCCTCGCTGGCGCTGCATTGAGACGCTTCAACCAACGTCATCAAAACGTCATCGAACTGTCGTGAAATAAAGGGCCGGTTAAACACCGGCCCTTTCGTTTCCGGCAGATCGAGAACACCATGACCGTCACCGAGCAGTTGAGCGCGCTGGGCAACATCCTCGCTCACGGCGACCTCAGCAGCCTGTTCCAACCTATCGTCTCGCTGTCCGAACAGCGCATTCTCGGCTATGAGGCCCTGACCCGTGGCCCCTCCAACAGCCCACTGCATTCGCCACTGACGTTGTTCGCCGTGGCTCGCCATGCGGGTCGCCTCAGCGAGCTGGAAATGGCTTGCCGCAAGAACGCCTGCAGAGGCTTCAGCGCCCAGGGCCTGGACGGCAAGCTGTTTCTCAACGTCTCGCCGGAGTCGCTGCTCGACCCCAGCCATCAACCAGGGCGTACCCTGAAATTGCTGCAGGCTTTCGGTATTCCACCGAGCCAGGTGGTGATCGAACTCACCGAGCAGTCTCCCACCGAAGACTTCGCTCTGCTCGACAACGCCCTGCACCACTACCGCGCCATGGGTTTTTCCATCGCCCTGGATGACCTCGGCGCGGGCTACTCCAGCTTGCGCCTGTGGTCGGAGCTGCGCCCGGACTACGTGAAGATCGACCGCCACTTCATCGATGGCATTCATCAAGATGCAGTGAAGCGTGAGTTCGTCGGCTCGATCCTGAAGATGGCCGAAGCCTCGCGCGCTCAAGTGATCGCTGAAGGTATCGAACTGCCCGAAGAACTGGCCGTACTGGCAGAGATGGGTGTCGATCTGGTGCAGGGCTACCTGCTCAGCAGGCCGCAGGAAAAGCCGCCACGCGATGCCCGGCAACTGCTGCCCCAAGTCCTGAGCAATCAGGTCAGCCTCAGTGAGGACAGCCATGACCTCAGCGCCCTGCTCAACGACCAGCCCGCGGTCGATCAGCACACGGCCATCGCTGAAGTGCTGGATGTATTTCGCGCCCAGGCCAACCTGAACTCCCTGGCCGTACTGGACACGCAGCGCCAACCGGTCGGTATCGTCCATCGTCACTCGCTGTCCGAAGCGCTGCTCAAGCCCTTCGCCACCGATCTGTTCGCGCGCAAACCCATCAGCCGCCTGATGAGCCAGGACTTTCTCGCCGTGGAACTGACACAGTCCCTGCAGAAGGTCAGTCGCCTGCTCACCAGCCGCGCGCGCCAGCGCATCGAGGAAGACTTCATCATCATCCAGAACGGTCGCTACCTGGGCCTGGGCCGGGTCATCGACGTGCTCAAGCTGATCACCGAACAGAAGCTGCAGCAGGCCCGACACGCCAATCCGCTTACGCTGCTGCCGGGTAACGTACCTATCCAGCAATGCCTTGGCCGCCTGCTGCAGCAGCAACGCGAAGCTGCGGTGTGCTACGTGGATCTCGACAGCTTCAAACCCTTCAACGACCTCTATGGCTATGCCAAGGGCGACGAGGTGCTGCTGTGCCTGGCGCAATGCCTGAATGACCGGGTCGATCCAGCCCGCGACTTCGTCGGGCATATCGGCGGTGACGACTTCATGCTGGTGCTCGGCTCGCCAGACTGGCGCGAAAAGCTCGGCAAGCTGATCGAGGATTTCCAGAATCAGTGCCGACGCTTTTACCGCGATGAGCATCTTCAGGCCGGCTGCTTCATTGCCCACAACCGCCACGGCCAGCGCCAGGAATATGCGCTGCTGTCACTGTCTATCGGCGTGGTGCACGTAAAAGAGGAAGATTGCGCCCAGCTCGATGCCTCGCGCCTGGCCGAACTGGCCTCCGAGGCCAAGCGTCAGGCCAAGGCCGTGCCTGGCTACAGCCTGCATATTCTGCAAGGCTCAACGGCCTGAGCGCGTAGCCTCGTCTGCCATGGCGGCATAGCGCTCGGCGACTTGCAGGTCTGCTTCCAGCCCGGGAGCACCGTCGCGATAGAGCTGACTCAGACGGCTGGCAGCCAGAGGATGGCCGGCAGCCAACGCCATTTCCCACCAACCTACTGCTTGCGAGGCATCCGGCGCCTGCCGGGTATCGCCCTGCAGGGCCTGCACGCCTAACTGATAGGCGGCCTTGCCGTCACCGCCATTGGCGGCCAGGCGCAACAACCTCAGCCCTTCCTCGCGCGCACCCAGGCCCTGCCCCCTGAACAGCAGAATATGGCCGTAAAAGCTCTGTGCCGAGCGATCGCCGAGATTGGCCATACGCCCGTACTGGCCCTGCATCCATTGCCACACACGTGGCTGACGCAGCGCCGCGGGCCAGTGAAACAGACGCCGGGCCAGCCAGTAGCCAAGGCGTGCGCGTACCTGCCAGAGCAACCTAGACATCGGCGGGGTAGTCGAACTCGAAGACCCTGACCACCTCGGCAGCGTGCCAGGATGCAGCTGCCACACCATCGGAAGCGCCACTGAAGCGTCCCAGGCTCGTCACGCAGTCGAAGAATCCGGTACGTGGCAGGCGACTGGCGCCCTGGCTGATCACCAGAGCGCTGCGCAGCGGTCGTTCGGCGCGCGCATCCAGTGCAGCCAAGTGCTCCAGTGCGGCGGTCAGGGTCTGCATGGCTGGTGCCGGCAGATCGAGACGTTCGATCAGTGCCCGGTAGGTGAGTAGGTGGCGCTGACGACGGGCGTCGTCCAGCTCGGTCAGCAATGCCTGCCAGTGTTGGCGACTGATACGCACGCTCAAGACCAGCCCTCCAGCCCCAGTTCCCAGGCCAGCGAACGCAGAATGGCAGCGTCGGGTTGACGTTCGCCACTTTCGATCATGGCTAGATAATGAGGGCTGATGCCGACGCTGCGAGCCAGCGCTTCCGGGCTCAGGCCCTTGGCTTCGCGTAACGTTTGCAATTGCGCGAGAGGCGCGCGATTGGCTGTAGGCGTTGGCGAAGGCGCAATGGCCGCGGCAACGTCCTGGCGACCCGCGGCTTGCAACAAGGCCTGATAATCGGCCCAGGGCAGCACCGCGTATTCCGGCTCGCCGTCACGGGCAATGATTTGCACACTCATGAGTCTCTCCGTTGGAAAGCAGGGCCGACAGCCTCGACCCCTTCCTTGCGTGCGGCCATCTTAACAGGCGTCTGCTGCCTGGGGCGTGATCCATGCTGCCAAGGTAGCAAGATGCGGTGCTCGCCCTGGCCCAACAAATCATCAGGAATGCAACGGATCGACCCGCTCCGCTGCCGGCAGGTGCTCGATGAGTGCCAAACGTTCCGGGCTTTGTTTGTCGCGCCAAGCCCTGAAGGCTTCGAGCTCGCCATGCCAGGTGCGCATTATCCAGGCCAGCACGGCCAGGTCATCGACGAAGCCAACGCCGACCAGCCAGTCGGGAATGGCATCGAAGGGGGTAATGAAGTACAGCAGCGCAGCCACCACCATCAACAGCGCCTGACTGCTGATCTGCCTGTACTCTCCCTTGAACCAGGCCAGACTGAGTGCACGCAGCAGTTGCAGGTCCTCTTTGAGAGCGGCGAAGCGTTGGCCTTGTGGCGTGCGCTTGTCAGCCAGCGCGCGGAGCAACTCCAGCAACCGGCCTTCACGTAGGAAGCGGGCAGCCAGCGGCAGGTAACGCGTCAGTTTCCACGGTGTTTTCATGCGGCCTCCTCGGCAAGCCAGGCAGTATCTGGGCTTGCCTCGCTTATCCACCGAAGCTGTGGATAAATCTGTGCAAAGTCTTTCGACAAGCTTATCAAAGCCCCGTGGCATGGGGCCTGGGCTTAGATCGGATATTTTTTATACAGCATATAAAATCCATGAAAATCAACAAGTTGCTGATTGACACGAGCGCGACTCAGTTGTAGCTCAGACTTGTTAGGAATGTTTCCCATGATGTGCATAAGCGTAACACCCTGACCTCCACATCCTTGCTTACACCCCCCCAGAAACGACAACGCCCCGTCAAGACGGGGCGTTGTAAACAGGTACCGAGTGTTACTGCTCGGTCGGCTCGGCTGCCTGATCCTTGATGCCGATCAGTTCCAGATCGAACACCAGTACCGAATTGGCCGGAATGGCTGGGGATGGGCTCTGCTCGCCGTAAGCCAGCTCGCTGGGGATGTACAGCTTGTACTTCTCACCGACGTGCATCAGTTGCAGGCCTTCGACCCAACCCGGGATCACGCCGCCAACCGGCAGATCGATGGGGCTACCGCGAGCGACGGAGCTGTCGAATACGCTGCCATCGGTCAGTTTGCCTTCGTAGTGAACGGTCACTACGTCGCTTTCCTTCGGCTGTTCGCCGTCGGTTTTCTTGATCACTTCGTACTGCAGGCCAGAAGCGGTGGTGACCACGCCTTCGCGCTTGCCGTTCTCTTCAAGGAATTTCTTGCCGGCTTCAGCGGCTTCCTTGTTCAGCGCAGTCATGCGCTCTTCAGCACGGTTCTGCAGGAAGGAGAAAGCCTCGATCATGTCTTCGTCCTTGATGCGCGGCTCCTTCTTCGCCAGCGCGTCCTCGATACCCTGAGCGACGGCCTTGGAATCCAGGTCATCCATGCCTTCCTCGGACAGACTACGGCCCATGTTCAGGCCGATGCCGTAGGAGGCTTTCTGCGCCGGGCTCTTGAGTTCGACTTCGCTGGTTTGCGAATCGCAACCGGCAAGCACCAGGCCCACCAGGGCAACCGCTGCCGCCAAACGATGCTGTTTCATGCTTGTTCCTTGTAGATGCGCCCGAAGGCCGTCGAGTGAAAGCGCGAGCTTAGCAGTACGCCGCAATCACTGGCTACGGCATAGGAGCCGAGCAATGCGCATAAGTTCAAGCAAACAAAGGATTTTTTCGAAGATTTCAGCGTATGCCGAAGAGTTGTCACAGGAGGGGATGAGGCGAGGAGAAGAATGGCGCAGCGGACGGGACTCGAACCCGCGACCCCCGGCGTGACAGGCCGGTATTCTAACCGACTGAACTACCGCTGCGCGTAACTGCGAGATTGGTGGGTGATGACGGGATCGAACCGCCGACCCTCTGCTTGTAAGGCAGATGCTCTCCCGGCTGAGCTAATCACCCTTCACTCTCGAAGTGGGGCGCATTCTAGAGAGCGATCCTGACCTTGGCAAGCCCTCTTCGCAAAAAATTTTATCGCCGCAGCAAGAACTTAGGCGATGCCAGCGAATTTCCTCAGCGACTCGTTGTCAGGGTTGGCCTGAGCACGCCAGCGGAGAATAATGCGCGCTCTATGCCGGCGGAGCGATCATGATCCTGTTGATGGCCCGCCACCTTCATCCGTCGCTGCGCGCCGGCTCGAGAGAGCCCAAGGATGGCGCCACCCTGCGACTTCATCATCAATGGAGAATCACCCGCTCATGTGGTTTCGCAACCTGCTGGTTTACCGCCTCACCCAGGACATCCCTTTCGACGCCGAAGCGCTGGAGACCGCACTGTCCAGCAAGCCGGCACGTCCCTGCGCCAGCCAGGAGCTGACCACCTACGGTTTCACCGCCCCCTTCGGCAAAGGCGCCGATGCTCCGCTGGTGCATGTCAGCGGTGATTTCCTGCTGATCGGCGCACGCAAGGAAGAGCGCATCCTGCCGGGTTCGGTCGTGCGCGACGCACTGAAAGAGAAGGTCGACGAAATCGAAAACACGCAGATGCGCAAGGTGTACAAGAAAGAGCGCGACCAGATCAAAGATGAGATCGTCCAGGCCTTCCTGCCACGCGCCTTCATCCGCAAATCCGGTACCTTCGCCGCCATCGCGCCGAAACAGGGCCTGATCCTGGTCGACAGCGCCAGCGCCAAGAAGGCCGAAGACCTGCTCTCAACCCTGCGTGAAGCCATCGGCTCGCTGCCAGTGCGCCCGCTGTCGGTGAAGATCGCGCCGACCGCCACCCTCACCGACTGGTTGAAGAACCAGAGCGCTGCCGAAGGCTTCTTCGTCCTCGACGAGTGCGAGCTGCGCGATACCCACGAAGACGGCGGCGTGGTGCGCTGCAAGCGCCAGGATCTGACCAGCGAGGAAATCCAGCTGCATCTGTCCACCGGCAAGCAGGTCACCCAGCTGTCACTGGCCTGGCAGGACAAGCTGTCCTTCGTGCTGGATGAAAAGCTGACCATCAAGCGCCTGCGCTTCGAAGACGTGCTGCAGGAGCAGGCCGAACAGGACGGTGGTGACGACGCCCTGGCCCAGCAGGACGCCAGCTTCATCCTGATGATGATGACCCTGGTGGAGTTTCTGCCGGAACTGTTCACCGCACTTGGAGGCGAAGAGATTCCGCAGGGCATCTGAAACGGTCAAAAGCAGGACTTAGGTCTGTAGGAGCGGCGCCCCGCCGCGAATCTGGGTGGGGCGCCTGAAAAGCTTCGCCCCGAGGCGGGGCTCCTACGAAAAGCGACCTTGCAGACATTGCCGGACAGGTATCTTGATGTAGGCGGGGCAACCCGCCTACTCCAACGCATCAAGCCTGATCGGCGCCTGGAGAGTAGCCCGAATGCGATCCGGCGCCGTTGCACCAGCGATTCCCGGATTTCATCCGGACTACCTGTGTAGACCTCAGACCAGTGACTCGAGACTCTCGGTAAAAGCACTGGCGCCCTGCTCGGCCGAGCTGAAGTTGTGGCGCATGAAGGCGAACAGCTCGCGCCCACAACCAATTGCCTGCGCAGGCCGCGCGGCCGGCTCGCGCGCTGCGAATTCGGCCTCATCGATCTGCAGCAGCAATTCCCCCGTCGTACCATCGAGACGTATCAGATCGCCGTCACGCACCCGCGCCAGCGGCCCGCCATCGAAAGCCTCCGGGCACACATGAATGGCTGCCGGGATCTTGCCCGAGGCACCGGACATGCGCCCGTCGGTGACCAGTGCCACCTTGAAACCGCGATCCTGCAGCACGCCCAGGTAAGGCGTCATCTTGTGCAGCTCCGGCATGCCATTGCAGCGCGGCCCCTGGAAACGCACCACAGCGACGAAATCGCGCTCCAGCTTGCCGGCCTTGAAGGCTTCGACCAGATCCAGCTGATCCTCGAACACCAGCGCTGGCGCTTCCACCACCTGATGCTCGGGGGCCACCGCAGACACCTTCATCACCCCACGGCCAAGGTTGCCCTGCATCAGGCGCAGGCCGCCTTCTGCCGAGAACGGCCGCGCCACGGGGCGCAGCACGCTTTCCTCGAGACTTTCGGTCGGACCGTCGCGCCAGACCAGCTTGCCGTCCTCGAGGAAGGGCTCGCGGGTGTAGCGCGACAGGCCGCGGCCGGCCACGGTGTTGACCTCTTCATGTAGCAACCCGGCTTCAAGCAATTCGCGAATCAGGAAGGCCATGCCGCCTGCGGCTTGGAAGTGATTGATGTCAGCCTTGCCGTTGGGGTAGACGTGGGCCAGGGTCGGCACCACCTCGGACAGGTCGGCCATGTCCTGCCAGGTCAGCAAAATGCCGGCGGCGCGAGCGATGGCCGGCATGTGCAGGGTGTGGTTGGTGGAACCACCGGTGGCGTGCAGAGCGACGATGGAGTTGACCAGGCAACGCTCGTCGACGATCTCGCCAATGGGCATGAACTGGCCACTCTGCCTGGTCAGGCGCGTGACCTGCTGCGCAGCTTCACGGGTCAGCGCATCACGCAGCGGCGTGCCCGGATTGATGAAGGAAGCACCCGGCAGGTGCAGGCCCATCACCTCCATCAGCAACTGGTTGGTATTGGCGGTGCCATAGAAGGTGCAGGTACCTGGCCCGTGGTAAGCGGCCATTTCCGCAGCCAGCAGCTCGTCTCGGGTCGCCTTGCCCTCGGCATAACGCTGGCGCACATCGGCTTTCTCCTTGTTGGACAGCCCCGAGGTCATTGGCCCTGCCGGCACGAACATGGATGGCAGATGACCAAAGCGCAGTGCGCCCATCACCAGCCCCGGCACGATCTTGTCGCACACTCCCAGATAAAGAGCGGCGTCGAACATGTTGTGCGACAGCGCCACGGCGGTGGACATCGCGATCACCTCACGACTGGCAATGCCCAGTTCCATGCCCGGCTCACCCTGCGTGACGCCATCGCACATGGCCGGCACGCCACCGGCGAACTGCCCCACCGAGCCCAACTCGCGAAGGGCCTGCTTGATCTGTTCTGGAAAGGTTTCGTAGGGCTGATGGGCCGACAACATGTCGTTGTAGGCAGACACGATGGCCACGTTGGCCGCATCCATCAGGCGCAGGGTCTGCTTGTCATGACCGCTGCAACCGGCGACGCCGTGAGCGAAGTTGGCACACTGCAGCTTGCCACGTTGCGGCCCCTCACTGGCGGCCGCACGGATCATCTCAAGGTAGCGCTGGCGCGTGGCGCGGCTGCGCTCGACAAGACGTTCGGTAACTTCAACAACGCGGGGATGCATGGGAAATCTCCAGGCTAGCTTCTAGCGTCTGTTCGTATTTACAACAAAATACTGCCACTCAACGGGCTTGATTTCTAGAGCAATGGGAATAATCTTGTAATTACAACAACAAACTGGCGAGACCCTCACCATGACACTACGCATCGCCATCAATGGCTTCGGCCGTATCGGTCGCAACGTGCTACGCGCACTCTATACCCAGAATTATCGCCAGCACCTGCAGGTCGTGGCGATCAACGATCTGGGCGACAGCGCGATCAATGCCCACCTGTTGCAATATGACAGCGTCCACGGCCATTTCCCTGAAGAAGTTAAAGTGGACGGCGAAAGCCTGTGGATCAAGGGTGACCGCATCGCCGTCAGCGCCATTCGCAATCCGGCCGAGCTGCCCTGGAAAACTCATCAGGTCGATGTGGTGCTGGAATGCACCGGGCTGTTCACCGAACGTGACAAGGCCGCCGCGCACCTCGCGGCCGGCGCACGCAAGGCGCTGATCTCCGCGCCTGCCAAGGGGGCCGATGCCACCGTGGTGTATGGCGTCAACGAGCAGGTGCTGACACCTGACATGCAGATCATCTCCAACGCCTCCTGCACCACCAACTGCCTGGCGCCGGTGGCGCAGGTGCTGCATCGCGAACTGGGCATCGAACAGGGGCTGATGACCACCATTCACGCCTATACCAACGACCAGAACCTGTCCGACGTTTACCACAGCGATTTGTACCGTGCGCGTTCAGCGACCCAGTCGATGATCCCAACCAAGACCGGTGCCGCCGAAGCGGTCGGCCTGGTACTGCCGGAGCTGGCCGGCAAGCTCACCGGCATGGCGGTTCGGGTGCCGGTGATCAACGTCTCGCTGGTCGACCTGACTCTGCAGGTCAAGCGCGAGACCACTGCCGAGGAAGTCAACGCCCTGCTCAAGGCCGCCAGCGAGAAGTCCCCGGTGCTGGGCTACAACGCGCTGCCGCTGGTGTCCTGCGATTTCAACCACAACCCGCTGTCATCGATCTTCGATGCCAACCACACCAAGGTCAGCGGCAGGCTGCTCAAGGTCATGGCCTGGTATGACAACGAATGGGGCTTCTCCAACCGCATGCTGGACAACTGCCTGGTCCTGGCCCGTCTGCACTGAACGAGGAGGCTCGATGAGCCGTATCAGCTTCACCCACGCCCAATTGCCGGCGCGCAAGCGCATCGCCCTGGTGGCGCACGACCACTGCAAAGGCTTCCTGCTGGACTGGTGCGAGCGTCAGCGCGACAAGCTGGCTCGCCATGAACTGGTGGCCACTGGCACCACCGGCCTGCTTTTGAGCAAGCGTCTGGATTTGCCGGTGGAAAGCATGATCAGCGGCCCGCTGGGCGGCGACCAGCAGATCGGCGCGCGCATCGCCGAACAGCGCGTGGACATGCTGGTGTTCTTTTGGGACCCCTTCGAGCCACAGCCACACGACCCGGACATCAAGGCCCTGCTGCGTGTGGCGGCGGTGTGGAACATCCCGGTAGCCTGTAACGAGAGCAGCGCCGACTACATGCTCAGCAGCAGCCTGCTGGAGCAGCAGCACGAGTACCGTATTCCTGACTATCAGGCTTATCTGGCAGCACGCGGCTAAAAATCCACCTTGCCCCGCCCCGCCTTGATCACCCCACGCTTGCTCTTGCCGTCCAGACGGCGTTTTTTCGAACCGAGGGTCGGTTTGGTCGGACGGCGTTTCTTTTCCACCTTGCCGGCGCTGCGGATCAACTCGGCAAGACGCTCGAGGGCGTCGGCGCGATTCTGCTCCTGAGTGCGGTACTGCTGCGCCTTGATGATCACCACCCCGTCGGCAGTGATACGGCTGTCGGCAAGCGTCAGCAGGCGCTCCTTGTAAAAGGGCGGCAACGACGAAGCCTGGCTGTCGAAACGCAGGTGCACGGCGCTGGACACCTTGTTGACGTTCTGCCCACCGGCGCCCTGGGCACGGATGGCGGTCAGTTCGATTTCATCATCGGGAAGGTGAACACTGTTGGAGACGATCAGCATGGCCATGATTTCTTGAAAGGCATGGGCATCAGAATACCCGCCGCAGCTGTAATCTTTGCTTGAAATTTCCCCACGGCATTCGCCGGTCACCTCGGCTAACGTAGCGGCCTGTCTTTTTTCGGAAGCACTCGATGGACTCCATAACCCAGGCGGTACTCGGCGCCAGCATCCAGGGCGCATTGCTCGGTCGCTGGCAAGGGCGCAAGGCGCTGCTCTACGGCGCGATGCTCGCCACCGTTCCCGATCTGGACGTGGTCATGGAATACGGCGATGCCGTGGCCAACATGACCTACCATCGCGGTTTCAGCCACTCGCTGTTCGTTCTCAGCGGCTTTGCCCTGCTGCTGACCTGGCTGGCCAGGCGCTTTCGCCCTCACCCCGGTTACTCGGCCAATCGCCTGCTGCTGACGCTGTGGCTGGTGCTGATCACCCATCCCTTGCTGGACGCCTTCACCAGCTACGGTACCCAGCTGTTCTGGCCGCTGATGCCGACACCCACGGCCTGGTCGAGCCTGTTCATCATCGATCCGATGTATACCGTGCCGCTGATCGCAGCGGTGGTGATCAGCCTGTTCACCGGCCTGCGCGAGCAGAGTTGGCGCGTGCCGGCCGTGGCGCTGGCCGTATCGACGCTGTACATCGGTTTCAGCCTGGCCGGCAAATTCATGGCCGAGCAGCGCGTGGAACGCGAGCTGGCGCGCCAGGGCATCCAGGCCGAACAGCTGTTCACTACGCCGACGCCACTCAACACCCTGCTATGGCGCGTCATCGTGCTCGATGGCGAGGACTACCACGAAGCCCTGGTCGGCTGGTTCGATGATAAGCCGCCGCAACTGCAACGCCTGCCGCGCGGCACGCACCTGCGCGAGCAACTGACGGACTCGCCCATGCACCAGCGGCTGGAGTGGTTCACCGGCGGCGTGCTGCGCTACGACCAGGTGGGTGAGCGTTTGATCGTCACCGATCTGCGTCTGGGCATGACCGGTTTTCATCCCTTCCGCTTCGACTTTGCCCACCTGCAGAACGGCCAATGGCAGGTGCACGAGCGCATCGACCGCCTGCCCTTCGAACGCGGCGAAGCCGAACATCTGGCCCTGCTGTTCAAGCGCATCTGGCAACCACAGCTGGAGGTTCCACTGCTGGCCTGGGCCGGCGAGTTGCAGAAACCGCTTTTAACTGAGACTCGCTCGCACTGACAGCGTTACTATCGGCGTCCACTCCTATTGAGGCAGGACGCCTGCAATGCTGTTTCGCCGCTTCGAATCCCTGATCGACGTCTTCAAACCAAGCCCCGACGTCGCCCCGCCAACCGGTATGCTGTGCTTCTACGGCCACTACCTGAAACAGGTGTGGCCGCTGATGCTGGCGGTGCTGATCATCGGCTTCTTCGCCGCCCTGATCGAGGTCGCGCTGTTCAGCTTCCTCGGCCAGTTGATCGACATGGCCCAGGCCAGCACGGATGCCAGCAGTTTCTTCAGCGAGCACCAGAACGAGCTGCTGTGGATGCTGCTGGTGGCGCTGATCATCCGCCCCGTGGTGTTCGGCCTGCACAACCTGCTCACGCACCAGGCAGTCAATCCGGGCCTGACCAACCTGATTCGCTGGCAGAACCACCGCTACGTGCTCAAGCAGAGCCTGAGCTTCTTCCAGAACGACTTCGCCGGGCGCATCGCCCAGCGCGTGATGCAGACCGGCCCCTCGCTGCGTGACTCGGCTATGCAGGTGATCGACGCGCTGTGGCATGTGGTGGTCTATGCCGGCAGCGCGCTGTACCTGTTCGCCGCCGCCGATCTGCGCCTGGTGGTACCGCTGTCGTTGTGGATAGTCGGCTACAGCGCGGCGCTCTGGTACTTCGTGCCGCGCATCAAGGCGCGCTCGGCCGCCGCGTCCTCGGCGCGCTCGAAGGTCATGGGGCGCGTGGTCGATGGTTACAGCAACATCGCCACGCTCAAGCTGTTCGCCCACTCGCAGGAAGAGGAAAGCTACGCCCGCGAAGCCATGCAGGATCTGCTCGACAAGTTCCGCCTGCAGTCACGCACCATCACTGCGCTGGATTTTCTCATCACCTGCCTCAACGGCGTACTGATCGTCGGCACCGGTGCCCTGGCCCTGTGGCTGTGGAGCCAGTCGCTGATCACCACCGGCGCCATCGCCCTGGCGCTGGGCCTGGTGATCCGCATCAACAACATGGCCGAATGGATCATGTGGGTGGTCAACGGCATCTTCGAGAACGTCGGCACCGTGCAGGACGGCATGCAGAGCATCGTTCAGCCACGCCAGGTGCTCGACCGCGCAGATGCCAAACCGCTGCAGGTGACGCAAGGCGGCGTGCGTTTCGAGGACATCCACTTCCACTACGGCAAGAAGGGCGGCGTGATCAGCGGCCTGGACATCGCCATTGCACCCGGCGAGAAAATCGGTCTGGTCGGCCCTTCCGGCGCCGGCAAATCGACCCTGGTCAACCTGCTGCTGCGCCTGTACGACCTGGAAAGCGGACGCATCCTGATCGACGATCAGGACATCGCCACGGTGACTCAGGAAAGCCTGCGCGCCAACATCGGCGTGGTGACCCAGGACACCGCCCTGCTGCACCGTTCGATCCGTGAAAACCTGCGCTACGGCAAACCCGCTACCAGCGACGACGAGCTCTGGCAAGCAGTACGCAAGGCCCGCGCCGATGCCTTCATCCCCACCCTCGATGACAGCCAGGGCGGACGCGGCATGGATGCTCAGGTCGGTGAACGCGGCGTGAAGCTGTCCGGTGGCCAGCGTCAGCGCATTGCCATCGCCCGCGTGCTGCTCAAGGACGCGCCGATCCTGGTGCTGGACGAAGCCACCTCGGCACTGGACTCGGAAGTGGAGGCGGCCATTCAGGAAAGCCTGGACAGCCTAATGGAAGGCAAGACGGTGATCGCCATCGCCCACCGCCTGTCGACCATTGCACGGATGGATCGCCTGGTAGTGATCGACCAGGGGCAGGTCATCGAAACCGGAACCCACGCCGAGCTGATCGCCCACGGCGGTCTGTATGCACGCCTGTGGCAGCACCAGACCGGCGGTTTCGTCGGGGTGGAGTGAAACTGTGGGAGGGGCTTCAGCCGCGACTCGCCGCTAAAGCGCCTCCCACAACAGCCTACTTACTCAGCAGCCGGCTTCTTGCGCTTGAGCGGCGCGCTGCCATCGGCGCTGACCAGCACAGAAGGTTTGCCAGCCGGACGCGGGCCGGTCTTGCGCTTGGAGGCGGTGGCTTTCTTCGGGTCTTTCTTCTCGGTCTTTTTCTTCTTGCTGCCAGCTGCCTTGCCGGACGCCTTGAGGTTCTTCGGCCCCTGGTAGATGCCTTTCAGCTCCTTGATGGTGCGACGCTCGAAACGCTGTTTGAGGTAGCGCTCGATGCTCGACATCAGGTTCCAATCGGTGTGGCAGATCAGCGATACCGCCAGGCCTTCGCCGCCGGCGCGGCCGGTACGACCGATGCGGTGCACGTACTCGTCGCCGGAACGCGGCATGTCGAAGTTGATCACCAGATCCAGGCCTTCGACGTCCAGACCGCGCGCGGCCACGTCGGTGGCCACCAGGACCTTGACTGCTCCCTGGCGTAGGCGGTCGATGGCCAGCTTGCGATCCTTCTGGTCCTTCTCGCCATGCAGCACGAAAGCCTTGATCCCGGCGGTCACCAGCTTGCCGTAGAGACGATCGGCCTGCACACGGGTGTTGGTGAAGACGATGGCCTTGTCATAGCCCTCGTTGGTCAGCAACCAGTCGACCAGTTGCTCCTTGTGGTAGTTATGGTCGGCCGTGATGATCTGCTGGCGAGTACCCTCATTGAGCTGGCTGACGCTGTTGAGCATCAGGTGCTGCGGCTCCTTGAGCACCTTGGCGACCATCTCGCGCAGGCCATTGCCGCCAGTGGTAGCGGAGAACAGCAAGGTCTGGTGCGGGCCGCAGGCCTCGGCCAGGCGCTGGGCGTCCTCGGCGAAGCCCATGTCGAGCATGCGGTCGGCCTCGTCGAACACCAGCACCTCGACCTCGTTCAGCGGCAGGTTGCCGGCGTTGGCGTGCTCGATCAGACGGCCCGGCGTGCCGATCAGAATATCGATCTTGCGCATCATCGCGGCTTGCACCTTGAAGTCCTCGCCACCGGTCACCAGGCCGGCCTTGAGGAAGGTGAACTGAGCGAAGCGTTCGACTTCCTTCAGCGTCTGCTGCGCCAACTCGCGGGTCGGTAGCAGGATCAGTGCACGAATGCTCACGCGCTGCTGCGAGTTGCCATCACCGAGCAGGCGATTGAGCAACGGCAGGACGAAAGCGGCGGTCTTGCCACTGCCGGTCTGGGCGATCACCCGCAGGTCCTTGCCCTCCAGCGCAGGCGGAATCGCTGCCGCCTGCACCGGAGTAGGCTCGACGAAATTAAGCTCGGCCACGGCTTTCAGCAGGCGTTCATGCAGGGCGAATTGGGCAAACACGGGGGCACTACCTCAAAAAAATCGACAAAACGATGCATAGCCTAACGGTTTCCGCCGTCGGGGCCGAATTTCTTTGCATGAAACTCGCATTCAGGCGACGACGGACGGCTGTCTGGAGTCGCTATCCGGCGGGAGCGGGCCGGAACCGAGAGCGCGCGTCGGATATCCAATCTGCATCACTACCCGAGAACGCTGCCCCATGCCAATCAAACCCCAGACCACTCTCAGTATCGGCCTGTGCATCCTGTTGGCCGCATCGCCAGTGCTTGCCAACCCGCCTCCCGGCAAAGGCAAACCGGGCCAGCATGATGGCGTCCAGATCGATCTGCGCGGCCCGACCGTGGATGTTGGAAGGGTGCGCATCATCCTCGGCGACAATCGCCAATTGATCGGCCCGACCTCCTCTCTGCCACCGGGCATCGCCAAGAACCTGGCCCGCGGCAAGCCGCTGCCACCGGGTATCGCCAAGAACTTCGACAGCCGCCTGATCTCGCGCCTGCCCTATTACGAGGGCTACGAATGGAAGCAGATCGGCCCTGACGTGGTGCTGGTCGCCATCGCGACCGGGATCGTCTACGAAATTCTGCGTAACGTTCTCGACTGAGAGACTATCGCGCAGCCATCCGACAAGCGGTACGGCGCACGACGAACTTGTCTCGGTGGCGCCACTCTAATTTTTAGATGGCCTGCCCGAGGTGCAATGATGAACCCGTCACTGATCTATCACGTCACTTCGAGCCTCGATGGCTACATCGCTCGCCCCGATGGGCGCATCGACTGGTTCGACTCGCTACGCCAGGCCGATGAAGAATATGCCTTTCAGTACTTCTACTCCGGCATCAACGCACTGCTGATGGGCCGAGGCACTTACGAGGCCCTCCTCAAGCGCGGCGGCCCATGGCCCTACCCCGGCAAACCCTGCGTGGTGCTGACTCGCCTCGCCCTGCCGCGCGCCGCAGACGAAATCCAGCTGACCCACTGCACGCCTGCTCAAGCCGTGGCGGCATTAAACGAAGCCGGCTTCCAGCGTATCTGGCTGGTCGGTGGCAGCCTGCTGGCGGGTAACTGCTACACCGCCGGGCTGATCGACGAGGTGGTGATCAACCTGGTGCCGCACCTGCTCGGCGCCGGTATCCCACTGCTGGCCACGGGCATGGAACGCAGCCTGACCCTGAGCGACCAACGCCGCTTCAACAGTGGCACCCTGCAGGTACATTATCGGGTGCAGAAGCAGGCCAATGTGCGGACGCAGATCCCCGCGCCGCGTATCAATGTGGCCTGATGCTCTCGCGCTGCTGCTTGCGCAGCAGCCGAGCGCTGTCCCAGCCGACCAGCAGCACAGCTCCCCAGATCGGTAGATAGGTCAGCCATTGCCCGCTGTCGAAGCGCTCGCCCAGCACCAGCAGCGCCACGACGAACAACAGCACCGGCTCGACGTAACTGAGAATGCCGAACAGCCCCAAGGGCAACAACCGGCTCGATGCCATGTAAGCGGCGAACGCCAGGGTGCCGATCAACGCCATCACCGGTACCAGCAGCCACAGCAGGGGACGATCGCTGAACGCCCCCACCGGCCCGTACGCGATGATCAGCCAGATCGCCAACGGTGCCAGCACCAGCATCTCCAGCACGAAACCGGACAACGCATCCAGGCGCATCCAGCGGCGCAGCATGAAATAAGGTGGGTAACCCAGCGCGGTGATCAGCGTCAGCCAGGAAAACGCCTGGGTACGCCACAACTCGTGCAGCACGCCGAGCATGGCGCAGGTCACCGCCAACTGCTGCAGCGGGCGCAGGCGCTCGCCGTAGAACAGTCGGCCGGTCAGCACCATGGCCAACGGCAGCAGGAAGTAGCCCATGGACACTTCCAGCATGTGCCCGGCCAATGGTGCCCAGAGAAACAGCCCCCACTGCACGCCGATCAGCGCCGCTGCCAGCGGGCAGGCGGCCAACAACAGCGGCTCGCGACGCAGACGCACGAAGCTCTCGCGCAGCAAGCTGGTCTGCCGCGCCAGCAGTACCAACAGCAAGACCAGGGGAATCGACCAGAGCACGCGCTGAGCGAATATCTGCACGCCATCGAGCGGCGTCAGCCACTGCACGTAGCCAGGCAACACGGCAAACAGCATCGAAGCGCCAACCGATAGCGCCACACCCCGCCCGGACAGTTGCATCAGTGCACCTCGGCAGGCGTACGACGTGTGCGCCCCAGATTGACCAGCGGTAGCGAAGCGGCAATCACCACACCGCCCAGAGCCAGGCGCAACAGGTCGGCGTCGTGATTCCAGATCAGCAGATTGACCAGCAAGCCGGCAGGTACCAGTGCATTGTTCATCACCGCCAGGGTGCCACCATCGACCAGGCTGGCGCCTTTGTTCCACCAGTACAGCCCCAATCCGGATGCCGCCACACCAAGCCAGACCAGCACGCTCCACTGCAGTGCGGTGCTCGGCAGTCGCTCGCCGTTGCCCAGCAGCAGGAAGGCCGGCAGCGCGATCAGCAGCGCGCCCAGGTAGAAGAAACCAAAGCGCTTGTATTGCGGCTCGGTGGAGGGGTGTTTGAGCAGCAGATGCTTGTACAGCACCTGCCCGGCGGCGAAGGTGAAGTTGGCCACCTGCAGCAACAGGAAACCGAGCAAAAAGCCGCTGCTGATACCGTCGTAGCGGATGATCCCGGCGCCCAGCACCGCCACCAGCGCAGCCAGTAGTGCCCAGGGGTTGAACCTGCGGTTCAGCGCATCCTCGATCAGCGTCACATGCAGCGGTGTAAGGATGGTGAACAGCAGCACCTCCGGCACCGTGAGCACCGAGAAACTCAGGTACAGGCACACGTAGGTGATGCCGAACTGCAGGGCGCCGATCAGCAGCATGCCGCGCACGAACGCCGGAGCATGACCGCGCCAGCGGGTCAGCGGCACGAACAGCAAGCCGGCAATGACGATGCGCGTCAGTACCGCAAAATAGCTGTCGACCCGACCGGCCAGGTACTCACCGATCAGGCTGAAGGAAAACGCCCACAGCAGGGTCACTATCAGCAGATATCGCACAGCCACCTCCGAAGGAAGGCGGCGACCTTAGCGCGTTCCCCTGCGCCGGACAATCCATGCGCCGGGCTGCGCTGTCCAGCCAAATAAAAAAGCCGGCCACTTCATCACGAAGCGACCGGCATAGCACGCCCGCTAGCGGGCGCTCAGGAGAGTCGGATCGGCATCAGGCCACTTCAGCCAGCTTGGCCTTGGCCTGGGCCAGGCCTTTTTCGCTGAACTCGGCGCCCAGGTTCAGGCCTTCGGCATGGATGAACTGCACGTCATGGATACCGATGAAGGCCAGTGCCTGGCGCAGGTAGGGCTCCTGATGATCCAGCGCGCTACCGGCGTAGATACCACCACGGGCGGTGAGCACGAAGGCACGCTTGCCGGTCAGCAGGCCCTGGGGGCCGGTTTCGGTGTACTTGAAGGTGACGCCGGCGCGCAGCACGTGATCCAGCCAGGCCTTGAGGGTACTGGGGATGGCAAAGTTGTACATCGGCGCAGCCAGCACCAGCACATCGGCAGCCAGCAACTCATCGGTGAGTTGATTGGAGCGGGCCAGGGCAGCCTTCTCGGCATCGTTCTGCTGCTCGCTCGGAGTCATCCAGCCACCCAGCAGCGTGGCGTCGAGATGCGGCACCGGCTCGGCCGCCAGATCACGCACCTGGACCTGATCAGCCGGGTGCGCAGCCTGCCAGTTGGCGATGAATTGCTGGGTCAGTTCGCGGGAGACCGAACCTTGCTGGCGGGCGCTGCTTTCGATTACGAGAATACGGGACATGTCTGAGGCTCCATCGAGGTGGTTACGAGTCGATGGAACACAGAGTAGAGATACGACTTTCGATTAAAAAGCGCAAATATCCGCTTACATATATCGACTAAATTGATTTATCGAGCCATCGCATCTAGGCTTTCATCACTTCAGGTTGCAGGTCAGGTTGATCCGCAGGCGAATCACGCTACGGGTGAACTTGACCGTCATGTTGTTACTGGCGCCAGGCGCCAACACGGTACGCCGGGTACGTGGCGCTTCGGGGCCATTGCGGAACACCGCACTGCACTCAGCCTCGCTCTGGCCATAGTTGTAGAGCATCAGCGCCGCCATGTTGTGGTCGATTTCCTGAGTGGTCGCGGAGACCTCGGCGCCGTTGAACTGTTTTTCCACCTCGATGGGATAGGCATGGGCGGCCAGCGGTAGAAAGGCGAACAGCAAGCAGATTATTTTTTTCATCGGTGCTCTCCAACATGGGATCGCCAGTGTAGGTGGAGATCGTCGGCGATAACAGCCGACTCAAGCAGGATGATGTGATGAAAGCTCCTCGTGTAACCCTGGATCAATGGCGCACGCTGCAGGCCGTGGTGGATCAGGGCGGCTTCGCCCAGGCTGCCGACGTACTGCACCGCTCGCAATCCTCGGTCAGCTATACCGTGGCGCGCATGCAGGAACAACTCGGCGTCCCGCTGCTGCGCATCGACGGGCGCAAAGCCGTGCTCACCGAGGCCGGCGACGTGCTGCTGCGCCGCTCGCGGCAACTGGTCAAGCAGGCCAGCCAGCTGGAAGATCTGGCTCACCACATGGAACAGGGCTGGGAAGCCGAGGTGCGCCTGGTGGTGGATGCCGCCTACCCCACCGCCAACCTCGTCCGCGCCCTGACCGCCTTCATGCCGCAGAGCCGCGGCTGCCGTGTGCGCCTGCGTGAGGAGGTGCTGTCCGGGGTCGAGGAAGTGCTGCTCGAAGGCACCGCCGACCTGGCCATCAGCGCGCTGAACATCACTGGCCACCTCGGCATCGAACTGGGTGAAGTGGAATTCGTCGCCGTCGCCAACCCGGAACACCCACTGCACCGCCTGCAACGTGAGCTGAGCTTCCAGGATCTGGAAGGCCAGATGCAGGTGGTCACCCGCGACAGTGGCCGACTGCAGCCGCGCGACGCCGGCTGGCTCGGCGCGGAGCAGCGCTGGACGGTAGGTAGCCTGCCGACCGCACGCACCTTCGTCAGCAGCGGCCTGGGCTTCGCCTGGCTGCCGCGCCATCTGATCGTCCGTGAACTGCAGGATGGTCTGCTGAAACCTCTGCCCCTGACTCAGGGTGCTATCCGCAAACCGCGCTTCTTTCTCTACAGCAACAAGGAACGCGTGCTCGGCCCGGCCACGCAGATTCTCATTGAGCTGATCAAGAACTTCGATGCCGCCCCTCTGGACGCGCCCTTCGCCGCACCACAGTCGACCAACTGAGAGCCCCGCCATGCCCTACTTCGACAACGACGGCTGCCAGCTGCATTACGAGGACTATGGCCACGGCGCGCCGCTGCTGCTGGTGCATGGCCTGGGTTCGAGCACGCGCGACTGGGAATACCAGATTCCCGTGCTCGCCCAGCATTACCGGGTTCTGGCACTGGACGTGCGCGGCCATGGCCGCTCGGACAAACCACGCGAGGCTTATCGCATCGCCGACTTCGCCGAGGATGTCGCCGCCCTGATCGAACACCTGCAACTGCCCCCGGTGCATCTGGTGGGCATCTCCATGGGCGGCATGATCGGCTTCCAGCTTGGCGTCGACCGCCCCGAGCTGTTGCGCAGCCTGACCATCGTCAACAGCGGCCCGGAGGTGAAGGCCAAGAGTGCGCGGGACTGGCTGGAAATTGGCAAGCGCTGGACGCTGTCGCGCCTGCTCAGCCTGGATACCATCGCCAAGGCGCTGGGCAAGTTGCTGTTCCCCAAGCCCGAGCAGGCCGAATTGCGGCGCAAGATCGAAGAACGCTGGCCGCAGAACGACAAGCGCGCCTACCTCGCCAGCCTCGACGCGATCATCGGCTGGGGCGTGCGGGAACGCCTCGATCGCATCACCTGTCCTACCCTGGTGATCAGCGCCGACCACGACTACACGCCTGTTGAACGCAAGCGCGAGTACGTGGCAGAAATGCCCAACGCGCGCCTGCTGGTGATCGAAAATTCGCGCCATGCCACACCACTGGATCAACCGGAACGCTTTAATAACGCCCTGCTCGCCTTTCTCGGCGAGACTGCCAACAAGGAAAACTGACCATCATGCTCAAGCAACTCGTTCTCGCCACCGGCGCCCTGCTGCTGTCGACCAGTCTGCTCGCCGCGGAAAACCCCAAGGTGTTGCTGACCACCAGCCTCGGCGAAGTGGAAATCGAACTGGCCGCCGACAAGGCGCCGATCAGCACGCAGAACTTCCTCAAGTACGTCGACAGTGGCTTCTATGCCGGTACCCAGTTCCATCGGGTAATTCCAGGTTTCATGGTCCAGGGCGGCGGTTTCGATGCCGACATGCGCCAGAAGGACACCGACGCACCGATCAAGAACGAGGCCGACAATGGCCTGCACAACGTCCGTGGCACCCTGGCCATGGCTCGCACCCAGGTACGCGATTCGGCCACCAGCCAGTTCTTCATCAACCACAAGGACAACGCCTTCCTCGACCACAGCTCGCGCGACTTCGGTTACGCCGTGTTCGGCAAGGTGACCCGTGGCATGGACGTGGTGGACAAGATCGCCCAGGTCCCCACCGGCAACCGCGGCATGCACCAGAACGTACCGCGCGAGCCGGTGCTGATCATCGACGCCAAGCGTCTGTAAGACACCGATGTAACCCGTAGCCCGGATGCAATCCGGGAGATTGCTATACGCCCTCCCCGGATTGCATCCGGGCTACGAGAGCACCATGAACGACAAAGCCGCCCATTGGGCGGCTTTTCATTCGATCTCGCGAGCTAGAGGTATGTAATACCGATGGCGGCCCCACAAAAACAGGCGAGAAAGCGGAGTGTGCTGTAGCACATGAGCATGACTCGCTTCGCTCGCCCCTACGGGGCCGCACTAAAGTGCGTTGGCCGCAAGCGGCCTGGCGAGCCTGTTTTTAACGCAGCAGGGCCGACGCGCAGCAGATCGACGGCTTACTTCTCGACGAAGGCGCGCTCGATCAGGTAGTCCCCCGGCTCACGCATGCGCGGGGAGATCTTCAGGCCGAAGCTGTCGAGCACTTCGCTGGTTTCGTCGAGCATGCTCGGGCTGCCGCAGATCATGGCGCGGTCGTCCTGCGGGTTGATCGGCGGCAGGCCGATATCGGCGAACAGTTTGCCGCTGCGCATCAGATCGGTCAGACGGCCCTGGTTCTCGAACGGCTCGCGCGTCACGGTCGGGTAGTAGATCAGCTTGTCCTTCAGGGCATCACCGAAGAATTCGTTCTGCGGCAGGTGCTCAGTGATGAACTCGCGGTAGGCCACTTCGTTCACGTAGCGCACGCCGTGAACCAGGATCACCTTCTCGAAGCGCTCGTAGGTTTCCGGGTCCTGGATCACGCTCATGAACGGTGCCAGACCGGTGCCGGTGCTGAGCAGATAGAGGTGCTTGCCGGGGTTGAGATCATCGAGCACCAGCGTGCCGGTGGGCTTCTTGCTGATGATGATCTCGTCGCCTTCCTTCAGGTGCTGCAGCTGCGAGGTCAGCGGACCGTCCGGCACCTTGATGCTGAAGAATTCCAGATGCTCTTCCCAGTTCGGGCTGGCGATGGAGTAGGCGCGCATCAGCGGGCGGCCATTGTCCTGCTGCAGACCGATCATCACGAACTGACCATTCTCGAAGCGCAGGCCCGGATCACGGGTGCACTTGAAACTGAACAGCGTATCGTTCCAGTGGTGGACGCTGAGCACGCGCTCGACGTTCATATTGCTCATGATGATTTCCTCGAAGAACTTCAGCGCCAAAGGCGCGATTGCGCGGCATTCTATTCGCGGCAACAATATCTGTTAAGTGGATTATCAAGATATAGGTTATCGGTTATATCGATATGCGATTTACTCTCAGACAACTTCAGGTGTTCGTCGCTGTGGCGCAGCATGAAAGCGTCTCGCGCGCCGCGCAATCGCTCGCATTGTCGCAGTCTGCGACCAGTACTTCGCTGACCGAACTGGAACGCCAATCCGACTGCCAGCTGTTCGATCGCGCCGGCAAGCGCCTGGCGCTCAATGCCCTGGGCCGACAGCTACTGCCCGAGGCCGTAGCCCTGATCGACCAGGCGCGCGAAATCGAACGCCTGCTGGGGGGCAAGAGCGGTTATGGCTCGCTGAACGTCGGCGCCACCCTGACCGTGGGCAACTATCTGGCCACCCTGCTGATTGGCAGCTTCATGCAGCACCACCCTGAATGCCGGGTGAAACTGCAGGTGCATAACACCGCTCATGTGGTGCAACAGATCGCTCACTACGAGCTGGACCTGGGCTTGATCGAAGGCGACTGCCAGCACCCGGATATCGAGGTGCAGCCCTGGGTCGAGGACGAACTGGTGGTGTTCTGCGCGCCACAACACCCACTGGCCCAGCGCGGCAGTGCCAGCCTGGAAGAGCTGACGCATGAAGCCTGGATTCTGCGTGAACAGGGCTCGGGCACGCGGCTGACCTTCGACCAGGCCATGCGTCATCACCCGCGCAACCTGAATATCCGCCTGGAGCTGGAACACACAGAGGCGATCAAGCGCGCTGTGGAATCCGGCCTGGGCATCGGCTGCATCTCACGCCTGGCGCTGCGCGACGCCTTTCGTCGTGGCAGCCTGATGCCGGTGGAAACTCCGGAGCTGGACCTGCGCCGGCAGTTCTACTTCATCTGGCACAAGCAGAAGTACCAGACAGCAGCGATGCGCGAGTTTCTCGAACAGTGTCGCGCACTGACGGCCGGAGTCAGTCGCAGCGATCAGATCGTCCTACCACCGATCATCTGAGCGTCAGCTCAAGAGGATGATTGCCCACACCGAGGCGATCATGCCCAACGCGACGAACTGCGCGGCGCTGCCCATGTCCTTGGCGCTCTTCGACAGCGGGTGGCGCTCCAGGGAAATGCGATCGATGGCTGCCTCGATGGCCGAATTGAGCAGCTCGACGATCAGTGCCAGCAGACACACGGCCACCATCAACGCGCGCTCGCCACGACTGACGTCGAGCAGGAAAGCCGATGGAATCAGCACCAGATTGAGCAACACCAGCTGGCGAAAGGCTGCCTCGCCGAAGAACGCGGCGCGCAGGCCATCGAGCGAATAGCTGGCGGCATTGAGGATACGTTTCAGGCCGGTTTGGCCCTTGAATGGCGACATGCGCCTCACCCCTACTGAAAGAGGCGCGCAGCTTACTGCATCCGCTGCGCGAGAACCTATCTACGAGATCGCGAGCTAGAGGGATACAAGGCGAGAGCAAGTTAAGCTGCGCAGTTTACTGGCTGCAAATGAGCAAGCCGAGCTTGCTTTCAACGCAGCGCAGCTCACTGCGCGGGGATCGATTCCATCTGCTGCAACAGCAACGCCGCCTGGGTGCGGGTGCGCACGCCCAGCTTGCGGAAAATCGCCGTCACATGCGCCTTGACCGTCGCCTCGGAGACGCTCAACTCGTAGGCAATCTGCTTGTTCAACAGCCCTTCGCAGACCATGGTCAACACACGAAACTGCTGCGGTGTCAGGCTGGCCAGGCCGGCACTGGCCGCCTTGTCCTCGGCGGAAACCGGCGCGCCCTCCTCGGCCAACGGTGGCCACCAGGTGTCACCATCGAGTACATGTCGCACCGCTTGCTGCAAGGTTTCCAGCGGGCTGGATTTGGGGATGAAGCCACTGGCGCCGAACTCACGGGAGCGGTTGACCACGGACGCCTCTTCCTGAGCGGAGATCATCACCACAGGAATCTGCGGGTACTGCCCGCGCAGCAGCACGAGGCCGGAGAAACCATAGGCACCGGGCATGTTGAGATCGAGCAGGACCAGGTCCCAATCACTCTTGGCGGCCAGGTGGCCTTCAAGCTCGGCGATGCTGGCAGCTTCTACCAGACGCACTTCAGGTCCCAGGCCCAGGGTCAATGCTTGTTGTAGCGCGCTGCGAAACAGCGGATGGTCGTCGGCAATCAGGATTTCGTAGGCGGCCATTGGCAGATCCTGTTCTTGTTATAAGTGGCACTGAGGTGAGTATGGCAGTGCTTTTCGCCTGAAGACCCGCTCAAGCCTGCTCATTGAGCATCACAGACTCCCCACTCGGACCGACGGCGGCGCTCAGCATGCCGAGCTGTGGCGGGGTGGTCAAGCTCAATGCTTTGCGGCACGATGCGCAGCTTTCCCGCCGAGACGCCCTGATGCGAAGCCAAGCCCTGCGCGCCGACCTGTTGATGCTGATTACCGCGATGATCTGGGGCAGCGCCTTCGTCGCCCAGCGTCTGGGCATGGATAACATCGGCCCCTTCCTTTATACCGGCCTGCGCTTCACCCTCGCCTGCCTGGTCCTGTTGCCGGTGCTGGCTTTGCTGCAACGTCGCCAGCAGCGCTCCGCTGCACCGCTGAACCGCAACCTGCTGGTGGGTGGCGTGATCATGGGCCTGGCGCTGTCGCTGGGGATCAATCTGCAGCAGGTCGGCCTGCTGTTCACCACGGTGACCAACTCAGGCTTCATCACCGGGTTGTACGTGATCGTGGTACCGATTCTCGGCTTGCTGATCGGCCAGCGCAGCAGCGCCGGCATTTGGTTGGGCGCCAGCCTGGCAGTGGTCGGCATGTTCCTGCTCAGCGTCGGCGAAGGCTTCACCGTAGCCTCCGGCGACTGGCTGCAACTGGCCGGCGCCTTCGTCTGGGGTATTCACGTGTTGCTGGTGGGATTCTTCGCCAGCCGTCACGACCCGCTGCGCCTGGCTTTCATCCAGTTCGCCACCTGCGCGGTGATCAGCCTGATCCTGGCGCTGGTGTTCGAGACCGCGACACTGGACGGCATCATTGCCGCCGGGCCGGCCATCCTCTATGGCGGAGTGTTCGGCGTGGCGATCGGTTTCACCCTGCAGGTGGTGGCGCAGCAGCATGCCATCGCCTCGCATGCGGCGATCATCCTCTCGCTGGAAGCCGTGTTCGCCGCCATCGCCGGCGCCCTGTTGCTGAGCGAAGTGCTGGCACCGCGCGGCTATCTGGGTTGTGCGCTGATGTTTGGCGGCATGCTGCTGGCGCAGCTGTGGCCCAAGCCGCTGCCCAGCGAACTCAGCGGTACGTCTGCAAACGCTGGTGCAGAGCGTCGTTGAGATCCAGCGGCAGACGCCGTTTGGCAGCCAGGTAGTGCTGGCTGAACACATCGAGATAATCGTCCAGCGCCTCACCGGCACGCAGGTCGCCAGCCAGCTCCAGGCACATGGCGGCCACCTCGGCGGTGCACAGGTGCTCGCCACGAGTGGAGCGACGCAGGCGATAGCGCGATAGTTGCGCCGGCGTCAGGCTCAGCACCGGCAGCGCATCCAGATAGGGGCTCTTGCGAAACATCTTGCGCGCCTCGGTCCAGGTGGCATCGAGCAGCACGAACAGCGGCCGCTTGCCGGGCGCAAGCCGCACCTCCTCCACCACGCGCTGCGGCGCCACGTACTCACCGGGAAACACCAGATAAGGTTGCCACTGCGGATCGGCCAGCAACTCCAGCAGCGCCGGGTCGACGGCAGTGCGCGTCCAGCCGAAGGCGTGGGTTTCAGGCACCACATCAGCAATCAGCCAGCCGGTATTGCTCGGTTTCAACGCCTCGATGTCATGCATCACCAGGCACATGGCGGCATTGGCCTCGACCTGCGGGCGCCAGGCGCACAGGCAATGGGTCGGCTGCACCCGGCAGCGCGGGCAGCGCTCGGCGCGCGAACCACGGGCGACGAAGGGTTTGAGGCTGCGCGCCAGGCGCTCTGTGCGCAGGCGGGCGACGGCATGAGGGGCTGGATGGGTCATGGCGGGAGCAACAGCGAACGGGGGCGGGATTCTACCACCCCTGTTCGCCGCTCAGATGGATCAGAAGGTATGGTTCAACGCCAGGCCGATGAAGTGGATGTGGGTGTTGTACTCCCCGGTGTAATTGCCACCGTTGCCGGTGCAGCGCACGCCGCTGTCCTGGTACAGACCGCCGGCGCCCGGCACCCAGCCGGCCGGGGAGCAGCCGTCCTGGTAGTCCATCTTGCCGCTGGAGAACTGCACGTAGCTGTAGGCGAAGTCCAGCGAGGTATCACGGGTCACCTTGTAGTTGGCGCCGAGCGAAAGCCAGTAGCGATCCGCATCGGGGAAAGCCGGATGACGTAGCTGCGGCGAGTTGACCGGAGAGCGGTCGTAAGCCACGCCGGTACGCAGCAGCAGGTCATCGCTGTACTGGTAGTTCATGCCCAGGGAGATCTTGTAGCTGTCCTTCCAGTCCTGCTTGACGCTCAGGTCGCCCTCGGTAACGCCATTGAAGTAGGGATAGCCGGCCACCTGATCGATGCCGATACGCACTTCGTCGAGCCGCGAATGGCGGGTGAAGGTCAGATCCGCCATCAGCGCCACCTTGTCATTGAGCTGATGGAAGGCGTTGAATGAGAGCATCTCCGGTGTATCGATAGCGGTCTTGGCCTTGGAGTTGGGGTGCAGGCGGGTGGTGGCGAAATCGCCGGGATTGACCCAGTTGTCCGGGTCAAGAACCTGCCCCAATGCATCGGCTGGCGGCAGGGTGATGATGCCAAGATCGATGCCACCGCTCAGATCGGTATCGGGTGAAGGCACGCTGCCGGACACGCCGGCGAAGCTCCACTTGGTCTCACCCTCGAGGGTGTGGCGAATGTTGGAACGATAGGACACACCAAAGCGCGTCGACTCGGTCGGCTCCCACATGTAGCCGATATTCCAGCCAAACCCCCAGTCATCGCCCTTGACCCGGAAGTAACCGTCGCCCTGGACGTTATCGGCGAAGTTCTTCGCTACACAGTCGACGAAAGCGTCATCGGCCTGACCGTCGCAACTGCTGATCTCGCTGGGCACATTGATGCCGTAGAACAACGGAATGGCGAACTGACCAAGCGGTGATGCGGCCAGCTCGGTCAGTTCCTGATTGGCGGTGACGAACTGCCCAGCCAATTGCCGCGACGCGCCTTTGACATCCGCCGCACCACGCTGCACCGATTTGATGTACTGCGCCGAAACGCCGAAGCCGATGCTGTGGTGTTCGTTGAAGCGAAAGGCAATGCTCGGGTTGAAGGTCACCGTCTCCAGGCTGGCCGACTGGATGCCGTAGCGCCCGGCCCAGTCCTCCTTGTAGTCGAGCTTGGCGCCGAACGGGGTGAAGATGCCCAGACCGATCGTCACTCGGTCGTTGATCTCGTGGGAAAAATAGAAGTTGGGCGCAGCGGCGGCATCGGGCAGAAACTCGCCGGCATCGCCCGACACCGGATTGCCGAACACGTCGCGGCTACCCTTGTCCTCGTAATCGCCATCCGGCAGCAGAATGCTCAGACCGGAAGTCACCTGGGTACCCTTGAGCCGGGCTAGGCCGGCGGGGTTGTAGAAAATGGTCGAAGGGTCGGCCGCCTCGGCACCGTTGGCATGTGCCGAACCCTGCGCCGCCACCGATTGCGAACCGAAGTGATAACCGGATGCCTGCACCTGCGCAACGGGCAAAACCAGTAAACTGCCGACCATCACCCGCGATGGCCAGCGCCGAAAGAGCATTGTCATTGTTATTCTCCTGCACGCTGCTTGAACACCGCGCAGTCCTTCCTGCACCAGCGTGCAGACTTCAGGCAGGTCTGTACTGGCGACGTCCGACTGCGACGGCGGCTCAATGTCTGTGACGTGCAGGTTTGGCCGATGATCCCCGGCCTTTGGTCGTGGTGACGGGCGGCGGCCAAAGGCCAGCATGTCCCCATCGGTAACACTTTGTTTCAAGCGGGCAAATGGCCAGCGGCGCGAACATTCGCTGCGAGGCCCTGTCCAACCCCTCGTCCACGCTTTCAGGAGTCACATGACATGCTGCGTTACATCCTCCCCGCTCTCGCGCTCAGCCTGATGCTTCCCACTGCCCAGGCAGCTTCGCTGAAGGAGATGGAGCTGACTCGCACCCTGGAGCAGGTCGCCCGGCAAAGCAGCGAAGGCACGCCGCGGGCGATCAACGAGGACATTCTCGATCAGGGCTATACCGTGGAAGGTCACACGCTGATCAACCACCTCAGCGTGCGCGAAGCGCATGCCGCGCAGATGCGCGGCAACCCCGATACGGTGCGCAGCCAGCTGGCGGCCAGCGTCTGCCGCAACCCGGGTTATCGCAGCCTGCTGGCGCAGGGCGCGCAGCTGCGTTATCAGTTCAGCGAGTACCGCAGCAACCGTCCGGTTACCGTCGAAGTGTTCGACAAGAGCGACTGCGGCCTCTGATCCACGACCGTCGTCAGCCCCTTTCCGCTCGGCGCTGCGCATCATCGGCGCGCAGCTCGGCGAGCAAGGCCTCCATATAGCGTGAACGCCGCGCGCCGCCCTCCAGGCGGCGCAGGCACTCGTCCTCGATGCTCATGTGATTGGTACGCGCAGCCTGTTGCAGCATGCGGTACAGCTCCGTGTTTATCTCCAGCGTCAACCTGGGCATACCTGCCCCTCCCTTCCCGTTGCTCCACTTCGTGGGCTCAACGCAGACAGCGAGGGTCCCCCCTGCCTGCCAGAGCCGCGCGTTCCTCAGCGCTCAACCAGCCATCTGGCGATACGCCCAGCACCTCGGCCACACTCTGCAGCACGTGTGCCCAAGTACAGCCATTGGCGAACAGCATGCCGGCCTCGTCGAAGGTACCGCCGCGGTTGCGATAGCCCAACGCCCGACAGCTGGCGGCATCGCCAAGCAGCGGCCAAAGATGGCCAGCGGCTACCTCCGGGCGCATGTGCGTCAGCAGCACGCGCCGGCGGCACGCCGCCGGGAACAGCCTCTCACGCTGCTCGGCGCTGGCTACGCTGGTGGCCTCCCAGGCATCGCGCGGCGCCCGAAAACGCCCCGGTTCCTGCAAGTAAATCAGACGCCAGGCCACACCCTTCTCGCTCAGACGAACGGCGGCGCGGCGCATCTCGCTCAACTGATAGCTGCCACTGGCAATCAGCAGCACTGGCTCGCCATCGCCCTGCGCATCGACCAGCAACGCTCCATCATGGGCCAGCTGCTTAGCCTGTTCGACTGTAAAAGCGCAGGGTTGTTCACGCTTGGCCACCACCAGGCACGCGAGCCGACCGCGCTCCTGATAGATGCCAGGCAGCAGGGCCAGCAGCGAGTTGTGATCGGCCGGCAACAGCACGCGCATGACATCGTGCATTTCGCCCAGCAGTGCCTCGCAGAAGGTGGTGTCCTGGTGCGATTGCTGGTTCTTGCCGTTCTCCCAGGTGTGCGAAGTGGCCACCAGCGGCCAGCCCAGCCAGCCGGCTGGACGTCCCGCCTCCTTCTGCTGACGTGCGAAGATCAGACTCTGGCGCACGGCGCCGAGCATCTTCACGCAAAACGCCTCGTAGCTGGCTACCAGATTCAGGCCGCCCTGATTGGCCAGACAGGCAGACACCACGGCCTCCTCGTTGAGTGCGGTGATCACCGCGCCGTGCAGCGACTCCAGCTCGCTCTCGGGTTGGCTGACGCGATGCTTGAGCGCCGCCAGTACGCCACCCAGGCGGTTGCTGGCCAGTTCATCCGGGTTGCCCACCCGCGGCCGCAATTGCGGGTTGGCGCGCACCAGATCGACGAAATAGCGATCCAGGGCGCTCATCGGCGAGCAGGCCTGATCGTGAAAATGCAGCGACGGCTGCACGGGCTGCGGCGGCTGACGCAAGGCCAGCGGGTTGTCCCGCTCCAGCGCGCGTCCCTTGCGACTGGCGAACAGATCGCAGGCATCGGACAATGTCTGCGGCTCTACCCACAAGGCCGCCGCATGCTGGTTGAACAGCTCGCGCGCCTGCGCGTCGAGAGCCGGGCTGGCCGGTAGCGGCAGGTTATGAGCGGCGTTGCTGCCAGCGCCAAAGAAACCATAGCCCTTGGTGGTTTCGGCAATGCCGTAGGGCATCGGCAAGGGATAACCGATCAGCTCGCGGTTGAGTTCATCCACTCGATGCGTCAGGCGCTGCTCCATCTCCCACAGCGCACAGACGAAGGCTGCCGGATCACGCCCATCGAAACTCAGGGGATCGAAGCCGCAACCGCGCAGGTGCCGACGAAACCCTTCCAGGCCCTCCAACGTGCCCAACTCGGTACGCTGCTCGATACGCCGGCCGTTGGCGATCATCACCGGCAGCGCCACGCCACAATCCTCGGCACGCCACCAGCGCGGCATCCAGTCGCTGCCGCGCTGCTCCTCGGCGGCGCCGTCGGAGAGAAAGGCCACCAGCTTTTCCCCAGGCAATGGCAGATGCGCGTACTGCAGCTCGGCAAAGCCCAGGTAGCCGCCCTCGGCGATACCGCCGGCGGAGTGCGGGTTGACGTGACTGCCCAGCGGCACGCCTGGTCTGCCGTCAGCGGCCTGAGCGTAGCTGTAGAAGTCCGCCGCCAGACGACTCATGCCCGCCTCGTCGCGAGCGTAGCGGGCGGCCTGTTCGGGGTGCTGATTGCCGGTCAGCAGGTTCAACGCCTCGATTGCTGCCACGCAATGACCCTGCCCCATCAGCCAGCCACGCGTCTCGGCGGTCAGGGCATTGAGTGCCAGGTAGCCGGCGTAGGCCGGCACCATGTTCAACGCGCCACCAGTATGACCTTCCGGCACCGGCTTGAAGTCATCGGCCTGCAGCGGCTGGCCATCGAGCCGAACGCGCTGGGCATAAGTCATGTGCACCACCAGCCAGAGGCCGGCTGCGGTCAGCGAATCGAGGGCGCGAAACAGGCGGTAGACACTCGGCAAGTCGGGCTGCAGGCCGCTCTGCACCAGCTGATGGGCCAGACGAAAGACGGCGGCGCTGGTCTGCGGGCTATGCTGGATAGGTCCGTGGCCGGCTTGCCAGCGGGCGAAATCGGGATATTGCTGAGCGTGCTGGTGCAAGGCGGCTGCGTTGGGCAATAGCTGGGTCATGAGTGCTCTCCTGAATGTTTGCCTGCAGTCTAGGTATCGCTACGAGGCACCCGCTGACCTGCATCAAGACTCGCTCCGGTTCGAAGCGGCAGACTCGTCTCAAGATCACGACAAGGAAAAAACCATGGCTCTGCTCACTTTTCTCGGTGCGATTCAACAGGTCACCGGCTCCTGTTACCTGGTGGAAAGCCGCGATGGCGCCAAGGTGCTGCTCGAATGCGGCATGCATCAGGGACGCCGCCAGGAAGAGGATCTGAACCGCAGTGCATTTCCTTTCGACCCGAGCAGCCTGGATGCGGTGGTGATCTCCCACGCCCACCTCGATCACAGCGGGCTGCTGCCGCGCCTGGTCGCCGAAGGCTATCGCGGCCCGATCCACGCCACCGAGGCCAGCTGCGAACTGCTCGAGCTGATGCTGCTGGATTCGGCCTTCCTGCAGGAAAAGGACGCCGAATGGGAAAACCGCTGGCGCGCACGCCAGGGCAAGCCGGCGGTCAAGCCGCTATACACCATCGCCAATGCCGAGCAGGCGCTCAGCCAGCGCCGCGCGCATGCCTACGGCACAGCGGTCGAGGTTGCCAAGGGCGTGCAGGTCACCTTCCACAATGCCGGCCATATCCTCGGCTCGGCCACCGTCGAGATGCAGGTAGAGGATCACCACCTGCACCGTCATCTGGTGTTCTCCGGCGACCTGGGCAATACCTGCTCGCCGCTGATGCAGGCACCGACCCAACTGAATCAGGCGGACGTATTGCTGATGGAGTCGACCTACGGCGACCGTGACCATCGCCCCAGCGATGAAACCCTGGAAGAGCTCGCCGACATCCTGCAGCAAGCCCATAGCGAGGGCGGCAACGTGCTGATCCCCTCCTTCGCCGTCGGCCGCACCCAGGATCTGATCTATTACCTCGGCCGCTTCTATCAGGAAGGCCGCCTGCCACAACAGGCGGTGTTCCTCGACAGTCCCATGGCAATCCGCGCCAACGCCATCTACAGCCGCTTTCATGACCAGTTCGCGGCTACCGATCGCGCGGCGCTGGCAGCCAAGGGGGTCAAGCGGGTCGAGGACTGGCTGCCCATCCTGCGCTGCACTGCGACGGCCGAAGAGTCGATGGCCATCAACCGGATCAAGAGCGGGGCGATCATCATCGCCGGTGCCGGCATGTGCAATGGCGGGCGTATTGTTCATCACTTCAAGCACAACCTCTGGCGCGAGAACTGCCACCTGGTATTCCCCGGTTTTCAGGCCAAGGGCACGCTGGGTCGTTTGATCGTCGATGGTGCGGAAACGGTCAAGGTGCTGCACCAGCGCATCGCGGTGAAGGCCAAGGTGCATACCCTGGGCGGTTTCTCCGCGCACGCCGGGCAAACGCAACTGCTCGACTGGGCCAGCCGGTTCGAGCATCACCCCGAGCTGTACCTGGTGCATGGCGAACTGGAAAAGATGCAGGCCCTGCAAGCCGCCCTGCGCGAACGCCTGAACTGGATCGCCAACATTCCCGAGCCGGGTGAGCAGATCGCCCTGTAATCGGCGCTTACGAATAGGTGGCAACGAAACGGCAGCGCGCCTGTGGCAAGCTGCTCAACACTCCATAATCAAGGAACCGGCCACCGCGAGAGGCTACTCGCCTCTCACAGGCCAAGAAGAGGAGAGTTTCCATGCCCTTTGAACCGGACGACTATCTGTCGCGCCACGTGCAAACCAGCGAGGTCGACCTGAGCAGCAAGGTGGAGGAACTGGTAGCTCTGGCAACCCCGAGCAACAGCCCCAACCTGGCGTTGTACCGCGAAATGCTCACCACGGTGATCCATATGGCCCAGGCGGATCGTAACCGCTGGGACGCCAAGATCATGATGCAGACCCTGCGTGAGATGGAGCATGCCTTCGGCGTGCTGGAACAGCTGAAACGGCGGCGCAAGGTCACGGTGTTCGGCTCGGCACGAACTCCACCCGATCATCCCCTGTACAGGCAGGCTCGCGAGCTCGGCGCATTACTGGCACACCGCGATCTGATGGTGGTCACGGGTGCCGGTGGCGGCATCATGGCGGCAGCCCATGAAGGCGCCGGTGCGGAAAGCAGCCTGGGCTTCAATATCACCCTGCCCTTCGAGCAAACCGCCAACGCGACCATGCGCGGCAGCCATCACCTGCTGTCGTTCCACTTCTTCTTTCTACGCAAGCTGTTCTTCGTCAAGGAGGCCGACGGCCTGGTGCTGTGCCCCGGCGGTTTCGGCACCCTCGACGAAGCGCTGGAAGTGCTGACCCTGATCCAGACCGGCAAGAGCCCACTGGTGCCCGTGGTACTGCTCGACCAACCGGGCGGTAGCTACTGGGAAGATGCATTGGGCTTCATCCGTCGTCAGCTTGGCGATAACGGCTATATCCTGCCTACCGATCTCAATCTGATGCACCTGGTCTATAGCGCCGAAGAGGCGGTGGATGAGATCGCCCGCTTCTACCGCAACTTCCACTCCAGCCGCTGGCTCAAGGATCGCTTCGTGATTCGCCTCAATCATCCGCTCAACGAGGCGGCTCTGGCCAAGCTGGACAGCGACTTCGCCAGCCTGTGCAAGGAAGGTGGCTTTACCCAGCAACCCTACTGCGAGCAGGAGCGCGACGAACCGGAACTGTGCCACTTGACCCGTCTGGCCTTCGCCTTCAACGGTCGCGACTATGGCCGCCTGCGCGCGCTGCTCAATGTGGTCAACGAACCGGAGAATTGGGCAACCTGAGCTGATCAGTTGCCGTAGCCCGGATGCAATCCGGGGATATTGGCCTCTCACCATTCCCGGATTGCATCCGGGCTACGTAAAGCAAGAAGCCCAGCATTGGCTGGGCTTCTTTTTACTGCATGCCTATCAGGCGTTACCGGCGACCTTCATCCGCGCCGCCTGGGTGAAATCGAGCATGCGCTTGAGCGGCTTGATCGCCTTGGGAATCAGCGCCGGGTCGACATGAATCTCGCCGGAGCCCTGACGCAAGCCGGTCAGCACGCGCTCCAGGGTGTTCATCGCCATCCACGGGCAGTGCGCGCAGCTGCGGCATGCCGCGCCGTTGCCGGCTGTGGGCGCCTCGATGAAGGTCTTGTCCGGGCACAGCTGCTGCATCTTGTAGAAGATGCCGCGGTCGGTGGCGACGATGAAGGTGGAATTCGGCAGGGTCTGCGCCGCCTTGATCAGCTGGCTGGTGGAGCCCACGGCGTCAGCCAGCTCGACCACGTTCTGCGGCGATTCCGGGTGCACCAGAATGGCAGCGTCTGGGTAAAGCGCCTTCATGTCCAGCAGCTGCTTGGACTTGAACTCCTCGTGCACGATGCAGGCGCCGTCCCACAGCAGCATGTCGGCGCCAGTCTCGCGCTGGATGTAGTTGCCCAGATGCTTGTCCGGCGCCCAGATGATGGTCTCGCCGTTGTCCATCAGGCTCTCGACGATCTCCAGCGCGCAGCTGGAGGTCACCACCCAGTCGGCACGCGCCTTCACCGCCGCCGAGGTGTTGGCATACACCACCACGGTGCGCTCGGGATGCTGATCGCAGAAAGCCGAGAACTCATCCACCGGGCAGCCCAGATCCAGCGAACAGGTCGCCTCCAGCGTCGGCATCAGCACGCGCTTTTCCGGATTGAGGATCTTCGCCGTCTCGCCCATGAACTTGACCCCGGCCACCACCACGGTCTGCGCCGGGTGTTGATTGCCGAAGCGGGCCATTTCCAGGGAGTCGGAAACGCAACCGCCGGTTTCCTCGGCCAGCGCCTGGATCACCGGATCGCAGTAGTAGTGCGCCACCAGCACCGCGTTCTGCTTCTTCAGCTCAGCGGCGATTTCGCGGCGATAGAAGGCCTCCTCCTCGGCGGTCAGCGGCTTGGGCTGCTTAGCATCGAGGTGGGCTTGAACCAGAAGGCGTTCGGAAATCTGCGTCATATCATCGAACCTGCGGCGCTCTTGAGCGAGCTGCGAGTATACCCCCTGGCTGCCCATCGCCACAGGCAGGGCAGCATCGGGCCAGAGGGCTTTTCCGAGAGCAAAAAAAAGCCAGTCTCACGACTGGCTTTTGCGATCTGGTGGGTCGTGTAGGATTCGAACCTACGACCAATTGGTTAAAAGCCAACTGCTCTACCAACTGAGCTAACGACCCAACGCGAGGCGCATGATACTGATTTAATTCAGGAAATCAACACTTCGCGAAAACTTTTTCAGCAGTAGCGCGTCGCATCAGGCACACCGGCAGCGGCGAAACCGGCTGCACGCAGGCGGCAGCTGTCGCACTTGCCACAGGCGCGGCCATCATCGTCGGCTTGGTAGCAGGAGACGGTCAGCGCATAGTCCACGCCTAGTCGCATACCGGCCTGGATGATCTCGCCCTTGCTCATCTGCTGCAGCGGCGCACGGATGGCAAAGCCCTGCCCCTCCACACCGGCCTTGGTCGCCAGATTGGCCATGCACTCAAAAGCCTCGACGAATTCCGGGCGGCAATCCGGGTAGCCCGAGTAATCCACCGCGTTGACGCCAATGAAGATATCGCGTGCCCCCAGCACCTCGGCCCAGCCCAACGCCAGCGCCAGAAACACCGTATTACGCGCCGGCACGTAGGTCGCGGGAATACCTTCGGTGGGCGATTCGGGCACGGCGATGCTGCTGTCGGTCAACGCCGAACCGCCGATGCCGTTGAGGTTCAGGCTGATCACCTTGTGCTCGACCACGCCCAGTTGCCGGGCGACGCGCTCGGCCGCCTGCAGCTCGGCGCGATGGCGCTGGCCATAATCGAAACTCATGCTGTAGCAGGCGTAGCCCTCTGCCTTGGCCATGGCCACCACAGTGGCCGAGTCCAGGCCACCGGAAAGGAGGATGACCGCTTTCTTGTCGTTCATGTTCAGTGTCCCGGCTCGTCGTTCCAGAGAATCTTGTGCAGCTGCAATTGCAGGCGTACGGGCAGGTTGTCGGCCACGATCCAGTCGGCCAGGGCACGTGCATCGACCTGTTTGTGGCTGGGCGAGAACAGCACCTCACCGGCACGAGCAGCCAGGTCATATTCGATCAATTTGGATACTGCCCAGTCGTAGTCTTCACGCGAGCAGATGACGAACTTGACCTGATCGTTGCGTGTCAGCCACTGGACGTTCTCGTAGCGATTACGCTGCACTTCGGCAGATCCAGGCGTCTTCAGATCGAGCACCTTGCTGACCCGTGCATCAACCGCTGAGACGTCGAGCGCGCCACTGGTTTCCAGCGACACCTCGTAACCGGCATCACACAGGCGCGCAAGCAGAGGGATGCAGTTGGGTTGAGCCAGCGGCTCGCCGCCGGTGACGCAGACGTAACGCGGCCGATAGGCGGCCACCTGGTCGAGGATACTGTCCAGGGTGACGATCTCGCCGCCACTGAAGGCATAGGCGGTGTCACAGTACTGACAGCGCAGGGGGCAGCCGGTAAGGCGCACGAATACCGTTGGCAAGCCGGCGGTACGCGTCTCCCCCTGCAACGAGTAGAAAATCTCGGTGATACGCAGAGTTTCTTGCATGGTAGCCACGAGCGTGATGACGAAACAGGCCATCCGCTTCCGTTGCGTGAAAAGACAGGAACGCCGGCAGTGGCCGACATTCGACAAGGCATGGCGACAAGGACATCAGCCGAGCTGAAACCCCGCCTCGCATGCGAGCGCGCATTCTAATGGATCACGCGAGGCCAGATAAGAAAAACCCGCGACGAGCGCGGGTTTTTCGTCAATTGCTGGCTTACAGCCGCTGCAGATCACGCTGGGCCAGCTGTGCGGCCGAGCTCCCCGGATACTGCGCGATGACTTGCTGAAGGATGCCACGGGCCTTGTCGTTATGACCCAGGCGACGTTCGACATCGGCCAGCTTGAACAGCGAATCCGGCACCTTGGGGTGGCTCGGATAGGCCTGGCTGACCTTGGCAAAGGCTTGACCGGCGGCTTGCAGATCACCCTTGGCCAGATTCACTTCGCCCAGCCAATACTGCGCATTACCCGCGTACTGGCTGTTGGGATAACGATTGAGAAAGGCGCTGAACGCCTGCGACGCCTTATCGAAGTCCTTGGCCTTGATCAGGTCGAAGGCAGCGTCGTAATAGAGTTTTTCCTTGGCCGGATCACCCGGCTCGGCGCTGGCCTGCTGCTGTGCGGCAGGTGGCGTCGGGGTGCCATTGGCGTTTACCGCGCCATCAGCTGAATTCTGTGCGGGAGCTCCACCGGCAGCGGCGCCAGAGGAAATGCGTTGATCCAGATCCTGGTAACGCTCCAGGCCTTCCTGCTTGAGGCGCTGGATTTCATTCTGCTGCTCTTCGACCATGCCACGCAGTTGCGCAATTTCCTGCTGCATCTGCTCGAGCTGATTGAACAGCATACCCTGCGCAGAAGCGGGTGCTTGCGCACCCGCTCCGGCGTAGGTGCCGGCCGTACCATAACCCGCCGGTGGATAGCTGCTGCCCTGTTGCATGGAGCTGCTTTCCAGTACGGGAACCTCCGCCATCGCCGCAAGCGGCAAGGCGAGTGCCAGAAGGGTCAGGATACGGCGGCAATCTCGCATGGCAGCTTACTTACGCAGCTCTACGCGACGGTTCTGAGCCCAGGACTGCTCGTCGTTGCCAGTGGCAACCGGACGCTCTTCGCCGTAGGAAACCAGTTCCAGCTGAGCCGGGGAAACGCCCTGCAGAACCAGGTAGCGTTGAACGGCCTTGGCACGACGCTCGCCCAGAGCCATGTTGTACTCACGGGTACCGCGCTCGTCAGCGTGGCCTTCCAGAACGACGCGAGCGCCGTTGCCTTTCAGGTCCTTGGCGTGTACGTCCAGAGCGCGCATGGCTTCGGCCTTCAGGTCGGAGCTGTCGTACTCGAAGTAGAAGGTGGTGATAGCGCGCAGAGCAGCTTCTTCGCTCAGGCTGCCATCAACAGCGCCAGTGTTGGCACCGTAGCCAGCGTTCGGGTCAACTGCGCCTTCACCAGCAGCGTCGCCGCCTTTGGAGGAGCAACCTACAGCAACGGCGAGAGCCAGGGACAGTGCAGCGAACTTACCGAATTTCAGCATTTCCATCATGTAACTCCTAATGAACCCCAGTTGTGTTAAGCAAAAAGGTGTAGCACCGCATCAGTTCAGGTAAGGGGACCAAGAAGGCTCTCGAACTTCGCCTTGAGCGGTAGGAAGAGGGAGCCTCACGCGTCCATTGGTGGACGCCAACATCAAGACTCCCCGGCCCTGCTGGCGGGTGGCGTAGATTAGCATGGTGCCATTGGGCGCAACAGTGGGCGACTCATCCAAACTTGTGTCTGAAAGTATGCGCAAACGGTTGGTTTCCAGATCCTGTGCAGCCACCTTGAACACGGTGAAGCCATCCTGACGATGAATCATCACCAGGGTCTTCTCATCAGCCGACAATTTCGGGTTGGCGTTGTAGTTACCGACAAAGGTCACTCGCTCCACAGCCCCGCTATTGATGTTGGTCTTATAGATCTGCGGACGACCCGCACGATCCGAGGTGAAGTAAAGGGTCTGACCATCCTTACCCCAGAAGGGTTCGGTATCGATGGCGTAATGGTTGGTAATGCGCCGCATCTGCCGGCTGCCCATATCCATCACGTAGATTTCCGGGTTGCCATCGCGCGACAGCACGAAGGCCAGGCGATTGCCATCCGGCGACCAGGCCGGCGCGCCATTGAGGCCTTCGAAGTTGGTGATCTGCTCACGACGCCCGGTGTCGATGTGCTGTACGAAAATGCGCGGGCGACGCTGCTCGAACGACACGTAAGCGATACGGCGGCCATCCGGCGCGAAAGACGGCGAGAGGATCGGCTCGCGTGATTGCAGCAGGGTCACCGCACGGGCACCGTCGTAGTCGGAGCGCTGCAGGGTGTAACGGGTGTTGTTGGTGCCCATGCGCTCGGCAGTGACGTACAGCAGGCGCGTGGAGAATGCCCCCTTGACGCCGGTGAGCTTCTCGAACGACTGGTCGGCGATATGGTGAGCCATATCGCGCAACTGATCGGTGCCACCACCGACATTGCCGGTCATGACCTGCTGCTCGGTACTGACGTTGAACAGCGCATACTGAATCTGCAAGCGGCCACCATTGGGCACGATATTGCCGACCAGCACGTACTGCGCGCCGAGCGCTTTCCAGTCGCGGTAGATGACTTCGCTGGCCTGGGTCGGCAGGCTGATCATGTTCTGCCGCGGGATCGGTTCGAAGTAGCCGGAGTTGCGCAGGTCGTTGCCGATGATCTGCGACATGTCTTCAGGCAGTACCGAACCACCCTGCCAGCCGAACGGCACGACAGCAATGGGTGTGGCGCGGTCAGCGCCCTGGGAGATCACCAGCGGGTCGGCCGCCTGGACGCTACCGACCAGCATGACCAGCCCCAACAGGGCGATACGAATCAGGTTGTTCACAGAGCTCAATCCTCCGGTTTGAAAATAACGCGTCGCTGCCTGTACATACGGTCGAAGGTAGCGCGATCCAATTGTTGCATCTCGGGAATACGCCCGACGTTACGTACAGCTGCAACGGCCGAGTTGTCGAACGGTGCATCGCCACTGGAGCGCGATACGCTGGCGTTGGTCACGGTGCCATCGGGCAGCATCTGGATCAGCAACTCGACGCTCATGCCTCGACGCGCCGACATCGGCCGCTGCCAGTTCTCGGTAATCAGCTTGATGATCAGATCATCGAGGTTGCCGGCAACCTGGTCACCATGGGTCTCGGCCAGCGCCTGCTGGTTCTGCACATTGTCCGACAGCAGTTCGGCCAGCGCTGCCGCCTTCTGATCCTCGGCGGCCTTGCGCCGTGCATCCTCGGCGGCTTTCTTCTTCGCAGCTTCGGCGGCTGCCGCTTTTTTCTTGGCCTCTTCTGCAGCGGCCTTCTTCTTGGCCTCTTCAGCAGCTTTCTTTTTCGCCTCTTCCTCGGCGCGCTTCTTGGCGATATCCGCCTGACGTTTCTGCTCGGCGGCCTTATCGGCCTCGGCTTTCTTCGCCGCCTCGGCCTTTCGAGCTTCTTCGGCCTGCTTTTGTTCCTCGGCTTTCTTGGCTGCGGCTACCTTCTGCGCTTCGGCCTGGGCCTGCTTCTGCTCCTCGGCCTTCTTCTGTTCCAGCCTTTCGGTCTCGAACTGTGGCGCCGAGGTCTTCTGCGCCTCGCCGGCAACCTTTTGCGTGGTCTGCGTAGTGGCCTGGCTCTGTGACTGCAACTGATACAGCGTAGCCTGCACCACTGGGCGCGCCGGTGGCAGCTCCGGGGTGAAGGCGAAGCTGACGAACAGCATGGCGAACATCAGGACATGCAGACCCACCGCCCAAACCACGGGCCAGAAGTAGCTTTCCGATTGCGAACGCTCGGTTTGCTGCATCAGGGAGCCTCGGTAATCAGTCCGACGTTGCCCACGTCGGCCTGCTGCAGACCGCCCATGGCCGACATCACGGTGCCGTAATCGACCGTGCGATCACCGCGCACGAACACCTGCACCTGCTTACCCTGACGACGGTTCTCGGCAATGATCGCCGACACGGCCTGAGTCATCTGCTCGAGAGTCGAGGCGCGCTCCTGCTCGGTGTCGACGTCGACCTCGCTGCCCATGTTCCAGTAGTAGGTCTTGTCGGCCTTGATGGAGATGGTCAGCACCTGCGCGTCGTTGTCCTGCGGCAGAGCTTCACTGCTGACCTTGGGCAGATCGACCTTGACGCCCTGATTGAGCATCGGCGCGGTGACCATGAAGATGACCAGCAGTACCAACATCACGTCGATGTAGGGCACCACGTTCATCTCGGCGACCGGTTTGCGTCTGTTGCGAATTCTCGCCATGGTTAAAACCTGTCCTCTTCGCTCGCCTTAGTCTTCCGAGGTGTGCACTTTGCGGTGCAGGATGGCCTGGAACTCGTCGGCGAAGGTGTAGTAACGACCGATCAGCATCTCGCTGCGGGCAGAGAAACGGTTGTAGGCGATGACCGCCGGAATCGCAGCGAACAGGCCGATGGCGGTAGCGATCAGCGCTTCGGCAATACCCGGTGCCACGGTAGCCAGCGTGGCTTGCTGCACCTGGGCCAAGCCGCGGAAGGAGTTCATGATGCCCCATACGGTACCGAACAGGCCGATGTACGGGCTGGTGGAGCCGACGGTGGCGAGAAACGGCAGCGCGGTTTCCAGCTTCTCTTCCTCGCGGGAAATGGCCACGCGCATGGCACGCGCCACGCCGTCCATCACCGCATCCGGGTCGACGCCCTGCTGCTGACGCAGACGGGAGAATTCCTTGAAGCCGGCACGGAAGATCTGCTCCAGACCGGAATCCGGATCGGGGTTGCTGCCGGCCTGGCGATACAGTTTGGACAGGTCGATGCCGGACCAGAAGCGATCTTCGAAGTTGTCCAGCGCACGCTTGGCGGCGCGGATGGCATTGCTGCGCTGGAAGATCATCACCCAGGAAATGACCGAGGCGGCCACCAGGGTCAGCATCACCAACTGAACCAACAGACTGGCGCTACTGATCAGACTCCACATCGACATATGGTCAACGGCGTTAGCTTCCACGCTTACTCTCCTGCTGCAATTAGACCCGGCGCCTGCGCCCCGGCGAACGCGTGTCGCAGGGTTTCGGGGATAGCCCGGGGTTTCAAGTTGTCGGCGCGCACACAGGCCACCAGAAACTGCCCTTCGCAGAGCAGCGCATCATCCGTAGCCCGCCTGACCTGTTGACGAAAGCGCAGGCTGGCACGGTTCAATTCGATCACATCGGCGCTGATCACCAGTTCGTCATCCAGTCGCGCCGGCGCGTGATAACGCGCCTCGGCAGAATGCACGACGAACAACAGGCCCTCACCGGCAAGCGTCGACTGGGCATAACCCAGCTCACGCAGGCGCTCGGTGCGAGCCCGCTCCATGAATTTGAGGTAGTTGACGTAGTAGACGATGCCGCCCGCATCGGTATCTTCGTAGTAGACCCGGCAGTGGTGGCTGAACGGCTGGACTCCGTTTTGCGCGCGCATACTCTAGTCTCCGGCCTGCTGCTTGCCAATCCGGGCTGGTAACAATTTTTTCGTCATTCGTCACCTGCCGCGAAAAGATCGCCAGCGACCTGCTCGCCAGCGCGCTTGGGAATGTTCAGCCCGAAGTGCAGGTAGGCATGGCGAGTGACCACACGCCCGCGCGGGGTGCGCATCATGTAACCCTGCTGAATTAGATACGGCTCGAGCACATCCTCGATGGTATGGCGCTCTTCCCCTATCGCTGCCGCCAGGCTGTCGAGCCCCACCGGACCGCCATCGAACTTCTCGATCATGGCCAGCAGCAGGCGGCGGTCGGAATGATCGAAACCGCGCTCGTCGACATCCAGCAGATTCAACGCCTGATCGGCGGTCAGCTGCGTGATATGGCCATTGCCGCGTACTTCGGCGAAGTCGCGCACACGACGCAACAGGCGGTTGGCAATACGCGGCGTACCACGCGCACGACGGGCAATCTCGTAGGCACCCTTGGCCTCGATGGGCAGGCCGAGAATCCCGGCTGAGCGCGAGACGATGGTGGCCAGGTCGTCGATACCGTAGAACTCCAGGCGCTGGACGATACCGAAGCGGTCGCGCAGCGGATTGGTCAGCATGCCGGCGCGGGTGGTGGCGCCAACCAGGGTGAAGGGTGGCAGATCCAGCTTGATCGAGCGGGCCGCCGGGCCCTCGCCGATCATGATGTCGAGCTGGAAGTCTTCCATGGCCGGATACAGGACTTCCTCGACTACCGGCGAAAGACGGTGAATTTCGTCGATGAACAGGACATCGCCGCTTTCCAGGTTGGTCAGCAGCGCAGCGAGATCACCCGGTCGCTCAAGCACCGGGCCGGACGTGCTCTTGATCGAGCTGCCCATTTCCTCGGCGATGATATGGGCCAAGGTGGTCTTGCCCAGGCCCGGTGGGCCGAAGATCAGCGTATGGTCGAGTGCTTCGACCCTGCCCCGCGCAGCCTGGATGAACAGCGCCATCTGTTCGCGCACGACGGGCTGACCGATGTAGTCGGCCAGCCGCAACGGGCGAATGGCCCGGTCCTGCTGCTCGTCGCGCTCACGTGGGCTGGCGGTAATCAGGCGATCGGCTTCGATCATCAATAGGGTTCCACTAAACCATGCCGCGCAGCGCGCGTCGGATCAAATCTTCACTGCTCATACCATCCTCCTTGACGGCGGCAACTGCTCGGCTGGCCTCCTGCGGCTTGTAGCCAAGGGATATCAGGGCACTGACGGCGTCATTCTCCGCGCTTGAGACTGCCTGAGCCAGTTGAGGTTCCACCACCAAAGGCGCAATGGACGGTATCGACTCCCAGGCCTTGAAGCGATCCTTGAGCTCGACCAGCAGACGCTCGGCGGTTTTCTTGCCCACTCCAGGCACCTTGACCAGCGCCGCCGTATCCTGAGCCTGCACGCAGCGCACCAGCTCATCGACCTCGAGCCCCGACATCAGCGCCAACGCCAGCTTGGGACCGACACCATTGAGGCGAATCAGCTCGCGAAACAGCTCACGCTCGCGCTTTTCGAAGAAGCCATACAGCAGATGCGCATCTTCACGCACCACCAGGTGAGCGTGCAGGGTTACCGGTTCGCCCACCGCAGGCAGACGATAAAGGGTCGTCATCGGTACTTCCAGCTCATAACCGACGCCATTCACATCCAGAAGCAAATGCGGCGGCTGCTTCTCCGCCAGGGTGCCGCGCAAACGTCCGATCACCACTGCTTTCCTTTAATCCGATTACAAACGAAGACGGCCGCCACGCCGCTTGGCGCCAGCAAGCCCGTGAGGAATGAGACTCTGCCGGTGATGGGCATGACACAGGGCGATGCCCAGGGCATCGGAGGCGTCGATCTGCGGCTTCTGCACCAGCTTGAGCAGGTGCATGACCATAATCTGCACCTGCTGCTTGTCCGCCGCACCGGTGCCGACCACGGCCTGCTTGACCTGGGTCGCGGTGTACTCACTGACTTCCAGCCCCGCCTCCACCGCTGCGACGATAGCGGCGCCACGCGCCTGCCCCAGCTTGAGCGCCGAATCGGCATTGCGCGCCATGAACACCTGCTCGATACCCATGGTCACCGGACCATGGGTGCGAATAACCTCACTGACGCCACGAAAGACGATCTGCAGACGCTCGGCCAAAGGACCGTTGCCGGTACGAATGCAGCCCGAGGCCACGTACTCGCAACCGCGCCCGGTATCGCGCACCACGCCATAGCCGGTAATACGCGAACCCGGGTCGATGCCTAGAATCAGGGTCATATCAGCAACTGTCTATTTATCCAGTTGGCGAGTATACGGGGGTCCTAATGCGCCGTCACTCGTGACGCACCGGTGGAACCAGAGAAAACCGTAGGGGGGGGGCCTAGGCCGTAGGGTGGGCTTCAGCCCACCAGGGTTGTTTGCCATGGTGGGCTAAAGCGGATCGCCGCCCGGCCCACCCTACGCATCAGGGCGACAAGCTGCTTCAGCCAAGCTGTTCCATGATCTCGTCGGCGACTTCGGCGTTGTGGTAGACGTTCTGCACGTCATCCAGGTCTTCGAGCATGTCGATCAGCTTGAACACCTTCTGCGCAGTTTCCAGATCGGCAATCGGCGCACTGATCGAGGGGATCATGGCGATTTCTGCCTCCTCAGCCTTGAAGCCAGCCGCGCTAAGCGCTTCGTTGACGGCATGGAACTCGGTGAAGCTGGTCGACACCAGACCTGAACCGTCTTCGCCCATTTCCACGTCGTCAGCACCAGCCTCCAACGCAGCTTCCATCAGGGCATCTTCATCGACACCCGGCGCGAAGCTGATCTGGCCCTTGCGGTCGAACATGTAAGCGACCGAACCATCAGTACCCAGGTTACCACCGCACTTGGTAAAGGCATGGCGTACTTCGGCGGCAGTACGATTGCGGTTATCGGTCATCACCTCGACGATGATCGCCACGCCACTCGGTGCATAACCTTCGTAGCTGAACTCGACGACGTTGTCGGCTTCGTTGTTGCCGGCACCACGGGCGATGGCGCGGTCGATCACGTCACGCGACATGTTGTTGGTCAGCGCCTTGTCCACAGCCAGGCGCAGACGCGGGTTGTCCGCCGGAATCGGGCCGCCGTGCTTGGCGGCGACCGTCAGCTCACGAATCAGCTTGGTGAAGATCTTGCCGCGCTTGGCGTCCTGACGCCCCTTGCGGTGCTTGATGTTGGCCCATTTGGAATGACCAGCCATAACTCACTCCATCTATAAGGTTTCACAATTGCAGGGGCGTAAGCGCTTGAGTCTCTCCACCCCATAACGAAGAAGCCTGGGATCTCCAGGCTTCTTTTGCAGGCTTATTCGGCCTTGGGTTGCTCGCGCAGGCGAATGTGCAGCTCGCGCAGCGACTTGTTGTCGACGATGCCCGGCGCCTGCGTCATGACGCAGGCCGCGCTCTGGGTTTTCGGGAAGGCGATCACTTCTCGGATCGACGAAGCACCGGTCATCAGCATCACCAGACGATCCAGGCCGAAGGCCAGACCACCATGGGGCGGCGCACCGTACTTGAGTGCGTCGAGCAGGAAGCCGAACTTCTCCTGCTGCTCCTCTTCACTGATCCCGAGCACACGGAACACGGTCTGCTGCATGGCCTTGTCGTGAATACGGATCGAACCGCCACCCAGTTCGGTGCCGTTGAGCACCATGTCATAGGCGCGCGACAGCGCGGCAGCCGGGTTGGCCTCCAGCTCTTCGGGGCTGCAGCTCGGCGAAGTGAACGGGTGGTGCATGGCGGTCAGGCTGCCGTCGTCGTTCTCCTCGAACATCGGGAAGTCGACGACCCACAGCGGTGCCCACTCGCAGGTCAGCAGATTGAGGTCATGACCCAGCTTGATGCGCAGCGCGCCCAGGGCCTCGCTGACGATCTTGGCCTTGTCGGCGCCGAAGAACACGATATCGCCATCGACGGCGCCAACGCGGTCGAGGATGACATTGATGTTGTCCAGCGGGATGTTCTTGACGATCGGCGACTGCAAACCGTCAACGCCGGCAGCGCGCTCGTTGACCTTGATGTAGGCCAGGCCCTTGGCGCCGTAGATGCCGACGAACTTGGTGTAATCATCGATCTGCTTGCGCGGCATGCTCGCCCCGCCCGGTACACGCAGCGCGGTGACGCGGCATTTCGGGTCGTTGGCCGGACCGGCGAAGACCTTGAATTCGACGTCCTTGAGCTGATCTTCCACGTCCACCAGCTCCAGCGGGATACGCAGGTCCGGCTTGTCCGAGCCGAAGCGGCGCATGGCTTCGGCCAGGGTCATGTGCGGCAGTTCGCCGAACTCGACATCCAGCACTTCCTTGAACAGGTTGCGCACCATGGTCTCGGTGATGTCCATGATGTCTTTTTCATCGAGGAAGCTGGTCTCGATGTCGATCTGGGTGAATTCCGGCTGGCGGTCGGCGCGCAGGTCCTCGTCGCGGAAGCACTTGGCGATCTGGTAGTAGCGGTCGAAGCCGGCCACCATCAGCAGTTGCTTGAACAGCTGCGGCGACTGCGGCAGCGCGAAGAAGCTGCCGGCGTGGGTGCGGCTCGGCACCAGATAGTCGCGCGCGCCTTCCGGGGTGGCGCGGGTCAGGATCGGCGTTTCGACATCGAGGAAGCCGTTGTCATCCAGGTAACGACGGATGCTCGAGGTGATGCGCGAACGCAGCTTGAGCTTCTCGGCCATTTCCGGGCGACGCAGATCGATGAAGCGATAGCGCAGGCGAGTTTCTTCACCAACGTCGCTGTATTCGTTGAGCGGAAACGGCGGAGTTTCCGCTTCGTTGAGCACTTCCAGCTCATAGCCCAGCACTTCGATGGCGCCGGATGCCATGTTCGGGTTGACCGCGCCTGCCGGACGCAGACGCACCTTGCCGGTAATCTTCACCACGTATTCGCTGCGCACGCGGTCGGCCTTGGCGAAGGTCTCGGCACGATCCGGATCGAATACCACCTGGGCCAGGCCTTCACGATCACGAATATCGAGGAAGATCACCCCGCCATGGTCACGGCGACGATGTACCCAGCCGCAAAGGGTGATTTCCTGGCCATCCAGGCTCTCGTTCAACTGGCCGCAATAGTGGCTGCGCATCATGATCGTGTTTCGCTTCTCTAAGGTCTTGGATAGGTCAGGCAGCCCCCAACGCCCTGGGCAGGAGCTACACCGCGGCGAACGTCCAACCCTACGCCGCGTTTCGATAAAGAGCGGGATTATATAGCGTAAATCGTCATGACGCAGCCGCTCGGCAGATGCCTTCTATAATGAGGAGCGCCTCCTGCCTGGAGAACGAGCATGCCACTGCCCCATCACAGCGAACTGTCCAGCGATCTGCTGGAAGATTTCCGTCTTGACGCCGCCGAGCAGTTTCCCCGCTGCGAGCAACTGCTGATCGAGCTTGAGCGAGCGCCGAAGAGCTCGGAAAGGCTGCGCGAGCTGTTTCGCCTGATCCATACGCTCAAGGGCAATCTGGGTTACGTCGGACTCAACGAACTGATGCCGTTACCACAAGCCATGGAAGACGTGCTCGACGCCCTACGCTCGGGGCACCTGACCTTCGATAGCCTGCTCGGGGACATCCTGCTGCTCAGCCTCGACCATCTGCGCGCCCAGGTCGCTCAAGCGCTGGACGGCGCCGACCCAGTCCCGGATAGCACACAGGTCAGCCAGCTGTGCAGCGCGCTGCAGGCGCTGGCCATGACGCCGAAAGAGCAACAGACCAAGGTACGACTCGAGCTGCTGCAGCAGATGGACCCCAGCACTCGCCTGCAACTCACCGAAGAAGCGCGACCAAGCCGCATCGATGCGCTGCTGGCACGCCACGCAATCGTGATCCAACCCGACCTGCAGTTCTTTTGCGCACTGGCCGAGGCTGCCGAACAGCGCTCCCCCTACTGGCGAGGTCGCAACCTGCGCCTGCTGGAACTGGCACTGAGCATCAATGCAGCGGGCGGATACGCCGAACAGCCGGAGCAACTGGCGGCCGCAGTCTGCCTGCATGACATCGGCATGGCCTTCCTGCCGCTGGAGCTTCTGCACAAGCAAAGCCATTTCAGCCGCGAAGAACGCCGCATGATGCAAGGCCATCCGCGCCTGGCCAGCGACCTGCTCAAACGCATGCCAGACTGGTCGGCGGCCATGGAGATCATCATGCAACACCAGGAACATGCCGATGGTTCTGGCTACCCCAGAGGCCTGCGTGAAAGGGAGATAGCCCCAGGCGCACTGATCCTGCATATCGTCGATACATTTGACGCAAGGACCCATGAACGCGCGCATCAGACGTTGAGCAAACGCCCATTGCTACGCGCCATTCTCGAAATCAACAACCTTGCCGGGCAGCAATTCAGCACCCATTGGGTGGAGGTATTCAATCGCACCCTGCAGCAGAAGCCGGGGCTGGCGCACGGCTGATCGGGCATTGCGCCACGCACAGGGCTGACGCCGCGCCAGGGTCGGGATTTATTGGCCGCAAATGAACCGTCCGCTATCAATAGCCTCTAAACATCGCTTTCATTGATATAAGCCAAGATCATCACGAAGCCCTGCGTGTTAGGCTCTCACCAACACTGCGGGATAGACACCCTGGGCTCACCTGAAAGGAGAAAAACCATGGAAATCAATATCGGAATCGCCGAACAGGATCGCGCCGCCATCGCCGAAGGCCTCTCGCGCCTGCTGGCCGACACCTACACCCTGTACCTGAAGACCCATAACTTCCACTGGAACGTCACCGGTCCGATGTTCAACACCCTGCACCTGATGTTCGAAGGGCAGTACACCGAGCTGGCGCTGGCGGTTGACGCAATCGCCGAACGAATCCGTGCGCTGGGCTTCCCGGCGCCAGGCACCTACGCCGCCTACGCCCGCCTGTCCTCGATCAAGGAAGAGGAAGGCGTACCCAGCGCCGACGAAATGATCAAACTACTGGTGCAAGGCCAAGAGGCCGTCGTACGCACTGCGCGCGGTATTTTTCCGCTGCTGGACAAGGTCAGCGACGAGCCGACTGCCGACCTGTTGACCCAGCGCATGCAGGTGCACGAGAAAACCGCCTGGATGCTGCGCAGCCTGCTCGCTGCTTGAGACGCTCAGAGGCCCGGTGATCCGGGCCTTTTCATTAGGCATGCAGCCTCGCCCTGATCTATGCTCTGGCCATTCGCCATTGAGTTTCCGACACCCATGAGTCAGCCAGCCAAACCGCCCAGTATCATCGACCTGTATCCGGAAGAAACCCGCGAGGCGGCCGAGCTCCTGAAGCAAGCCGTGCCACTGATGATGCGTCACGATATCCCACCAAACCCGGTGCACTATGCACTCTGGTATACCTACAGCAGAGGCAGCGAACCAGAGCTCAACCGCCGCCTGGACAAGGTGGTCGAGGACTTCGACGTGTTCCCGCCGGAAACCGCCAGCCGGCTGTTTCGCGATTACATCATCCGCGGCGAGCTGGAAGAAGCTCGCGCCGGCCAGCAGCAGGTAATCGAGCTGGTCGATGATATCGAAGGCGACGTCTCACGCAGCGTGATTGGCGGCCAACACTACCAGCAGAGCCTGAGCCAGGGTCTCAGCGCACTGCAGGAACCAATCGTCGACGATCTACCCAGCGTGCTCAGCGATCTGCAGGAAAGCACCCAGCTGATGCAGGATCAGCAGGAAAAATTCCTTTACCGCCTACGCGCCGCGCAGCAAGAGATCACGCACCTGCGCAGCCAGCTGGAGCGCGCACATCTGGCAGCAACGCTCGACAGCCTGACCCGCGTATTTAATCGCCACGCCTTTACCCGCCTGCTGGAGCGCGCCCTGAACGAATCACAGCAGGGACTGGCGCTGGTGATTCTGGATATCGACCACTTCAAGCAGTTCAACGATCAATACGGCCATCCACTGGGTGACCGCGTACTGCAACACGTCGGGCAACTATTGCGTGACCTGCTGCCACCGGAGGCCTTTGCTGCGCGCTACGGTGGCGAAGAGTTCTGTGTGGTACTGCGTAACTGCGCCAACCTCAACGGAGCCCTCGATTTCGCCGAACAACTGCGCCACAAGATCCAGTCACTGAGGGTCAAGGTAAGGCGCACGGACCAGATTCTGGACAGCATTACCGCGTCCTTCGGCTGCGCCATGGCCGAAGAAGGCGACACATTCGAATCTCTGCTCACGCGGGCCGATGACGCGCTTTATCAAGCCAAACGCGCAGGGCGCAATCAGGTCCACCCGATTACCAGCGAAACGATGCTAAGCGCTTGATTTGAGAAGCCCCCGCCTTTGCTGTTAAATAGCCTTGCACGCCGCATTACCGTTCTGCAGCGTCGCCAACCCTGTATACCGGCGCGCATCGTTGCCGTTCGACTGGCAACCTTGAAGCACGCTCTCTCCGCAATACCTTGAGTCATCATTCAATCAGTGAGTTCATCGAAGATGTTGAAGATTGCCCATCTCGTGACAGGGTTTGCCGCCCTGCTGCTGTCTGCCGTCCCCGGTTTTTCCACTTCGTTCCTGACCACCCCGGATGCCATTTATCTGGCCCTGATCGGCCTGCTCAACCTGCTTGCCGCAGCGCAACAACAGAACGTCCACGCCGCGCGGCAACAACTGCAGGGGCTGTCATCGGCACTATTGATACTGGCTGCCGTGGTACAGAGCCTGATCCTGCTTGCCCCGCTGCCCAGCATCGGTAGCCAACCCGCCATCTGGTTACCGCTTCTGGCCTTGGTCGTTGCCGTGGCGCTGAGCCTCGCAGCACAGCTGGGCACGCAGCCGCGCAGCGCAGACCGACGCCCGCCCGTGCAACAAGCCAGCGCCAGCACCAGCGTGACTCCAGATGATCGCGAGACTGGTACGGTCAAGTGGTTCAATACGTCCAAGGGGTTCGGCTTCATTTCCCGCGACTCGGGTGACGATATCTTCGTGCACTTTCGCGCCATTCGCGGCGAGGGCCACCGCGTACTGATCGAAGGCCAACGCGTGGAGTTCTCGGTCATGCAGCGTGACAAAGGCCTGCAGGCGGAGGACGTGATCGCAGCAGCCCCTTCGCGGCGCTGAGCAGCACGCAAAGAAAAGCCCGGGAAACCGGGCTTTTTCATATCAGTAATGAGGTGGCGGCGCTTCGTCTTCGGCAATACCCGCCTGACCGCTCAACTCCTCCTGGCGCCGCGCCAGAACCGTCAGTTGCAGTTGCATCCGCTCGATGCGTCTGTTCTGCTCGACCAACTCATCGCTGAGCGCCTGAATGGTGTCATCCTGAAAAGCCAGGCGGCTTTCCAACTCCATGATCCGCGACTCGAGGCTCATGCTGGCTCTCCGGCAAACTGAAAATCCTCGGTCAGCACCAGGCGCAGCTTGTCGATGACCTGTCCCACCTGCTGCCCTGCGTAAGGCTGCGCCGGATGCCGCCCCCAGACCGGTGCGGGCCAAGCGACATCGTCACGCCGGCGCACGATCACATGCATATGCAGCTGACTGACCACATTGCCGAGCGTGGCCACGTTCATCTTGTCGGCGGCAAAAGTGTCCTTGAGGATCTCTGCCAGCAACGTGGTTTCCTGCCACAGTTGACGCTGATCGTCAGCGTCGAGCTGGAACAACTCGCTGACCTCCTCACGCCGAGGCACGAGGATGAACCAGGGGTAGTTGGAGTCATTCATCAGCAGCAAACGACACAGGGGAAAATCCCCGACCTGCAGGCAGTCCTGCTGCAGACGCGAATCCAGAGCAAACATGACGGCTCTCCTCCTTATAAAGGGATCAATCAAGCGTAGCCCCCAGCAAGGGCCAAACGATGGCGCGCAGCATACGCTGGCTCAGTCGAGACTTCATCCGGCGGCTACGCACCAACGCAAGGCAGCCCGAACGCACACGCACCGCAGACGTGCACCATTTTGTTTCTTCCCGTAATAGACAGTGCCAGACGTTACCGGAGCAGCGATATGAACGCAGGCGATATCGCCTGCCGCTGGCCAGACGCGAAGAACTGACATCGCTCAGGCAAACCCGCGCCAGACGTGGGATCAGCGTCGCTACTCGACGCATCGCATGCCAGAAAATCAAGGTTTTAGCGGTGCATCCAGGTTTTGAGCACGACTTTTGCTATCTGTGAAAGTAATGCTCGGCGAGCCGTGCAGTCGACCAATAACAGTGGCCCCAGGCACCTCAGAGCCGCGAAAGCGTTGGCATAACGAAACGCAAGGACAGAGCTACAGATTTGCGACATTCCTCCTAATGCGATGCGACACCAGCATGAACGAAGTCGTAATGAATAGACTGCAACTATCGCCAATATTGGCTGCGTGCTATAAGTTAGCGCCGACACAAAAAGAAAGAGCCGCCCATATAACAAAACAGTGGGCAGCGCAACTCTTCTAAACCAAAGGAGCAATCACGATGCAAGTGATGAAGTGGAGCGTAATCGCCCTGGCAGTAGCCGCGGGCACCAGCCAACTGGCCTTCGCCAGCGCGCAGTCCGAGTCCAACGGCTTTGTCGAAGACAGCAGCCTGAACGTTCTGAGCCGCAACCTGTACTTCTACCGCGACTTCCGCAACGCAGGCCCAGACCTCAACGATGATCCTCAAGAGTGGGGTCAAGGTTTCATCGCTACCTACGAGTCCGGCTTTACCCAGGGCACCATCGGCTTCGGCGTTGACGCCATCGGCCTGCTGGGCATCAAGCTCGACAGTGGCAAGGGCCGCGCCGGTTCCGGCTTGTTCCCCACCGGCAGCGACGGTCGCTCGCAGGATGATTACTCCGAAGCTGGTGGTGCAGTAAAACTGCGCCTTTCCAATACCGTGCTGAAATACGGCGATCAGTTCACCGCTCTTCCGGTTCTGAGCACTGACGACAGCCGCCTGCTGCCTGAAGTAGCTGAAGGCTTCCTGGTCACCAGCAATGAAATCGAAGGTCTTGAGCTGCATGCAGGCCGCTTTACCGCCATCAACGCACAGGCCCAGACCTATCACGACAGCCTCGGCCTGAAAGGTGCCGACGTATTTGGCGGCAGCTATAGCTTCACCGATGATCTGTCGGCTGCGCTGTACTACTCCGACGTGGAAGACTCGTTCAAGAAGTACTACGGCAACCTCAACTACACCTTCGGTATCAGCGAAGATCAGTCCCTGAACTTCGACTTCAACATCTACAAGACCGATTACGATAAAGAGTACACCAACACCGGCAAGAGCGAAGACAACACTATCTGGAGTCTCGCAGCAGCCTATAACCTGGGTGCTCACACTGTGACTGCTGCTTATCAGAAGTCCCATGGTGGCTACACCTTTATCAACGACGATGGCGACGCCGAAACCCGTGGCTACGACTACGGCGTTGACGGCGGCGGCACTGTGTGGCTGGCCAACTCCGTACAGCGTTCGGACTTCAACAGCAAAGATGAGAAGTCCTGGCAGCTGCGTTACGATCTGGACTTCGCTGACTTCGGCGTCCCCGGTTTGAAGTTCATGGCGCGCTATATCAGTGGTTCGGGTGCTGATACTGGCACTACCAACAACGGTAAAGAGTGGGAGCGCGACATTCAGGTTGGCTATACCGTTCAGAACGGTCCGGCCAAAGACCTCAACATGCGCGTTCGTCAAGCCACCTATCGCAGCGGCGACGGTGTCTACTACGGTTCTCCGTCGATCGACGAAGTTCGCGTAATCCTCGAGTACCCGCTGAGCATCCTGTAATTTCAGGACTCTGTTAGCGCTCGAACAAGAAAGGCCCGGGAAACCGGGCCTTTTCTTTTTATTCAAGATTTACAATGGAAGAGCATAAGTCCCCGTCACATGCGCCACCAACTCATTCTCATTCCCAGCCGAATATAACGAAACCTCGCAAACTGCCTGACGCCGACTCAAGCGTAATATGCGCGCCTCGGCCAACAAGTCCACCGGCTGGGGTTTGACCAGAAAGTTGATGTTGAGATTGGACGTCACCGCCATTTCCACTCGGCCGAGACGCCCTAGCACCACGGCATACATCGCCGCATCCCCCAGCGCCATGATGGTCGGGCCAGAGAGGGTGCCGCCCGGACGCACCAATTTGGCGTGAAAAGGCACACGCGCCAACACACCTTCTTCATCGAGGCGGTCGATCCGCAGATCGATATCCTCGGCCATCGGTAGCCCAGCTCGAATCAGGCTCTGAACCTCAAGCGCAGTCAATCCCACTCTTTAATCCTCCCGGCACGCGCAGTAGCACTTTCGCGCCTGCACCCGTCCTGTACGCCACTGTATAGGCACCGTACAATGCCGGCCTATTCCAAGCCCTAGCAACCGACAGAACGGCCAAACATGCGTACCAGTCAGTTCCTGCTCTCGACCCTGAAAGAAACCCCTTCCGATGCCGTGGTGATCAGCCACCAGCTGATGCTGCGTGCCGGCATGATCCGCAAGCTGGCCTCCGGCCTGTACACCTGGCTGCCGATGGGCCTGCGCGTGCTGCGCAAGGTCGAGACCGTGGTGCGCGAGGAGATGAACGCCGCTGGTGCACTTGAAGTGCTGATGCCAGCCATTCAGCCGGCCGAGCTGTGGCAGGAGTCCGGTCGCTGGGTGCAATACGGCCCCGAGCTGCTGCGCGTCAAGGACCGTCATGATCGCGAATTCTGCGTCGGCCCGACTCATGAAGAAGTGATCACCGACCTGGCCCGCAACGAGCTGAACAGCTACAAGCAGCTGCCGATCAACATGTATCAGATCCAGACCAAGTTCCGTGACGAGATCCGTCCACGCTTCGGTCTGATGCGTGGCCGCGAGTTCATCATGAAGGACGCCTATTCCTTCCATGCCGACCAGGCTTCCCTGCAGGAAACCTATGACCGCATGCATCAGGCCTACTGCAACGTGTTCAGCCGCCTGGGCCTCAACTTCCGCCCGGTACAGGCCGACACCGGCTCCATCGGCGGCACCGGCTCGCACGAATTCCATGTGCTGGCCGATTCCGGTGAAGACGATATCGCCTTCAGTAATGTCTCCGACTACGCCGCCAATATCGAGAAGGCCGAGGCCATTCCCCGCGAGAAAGAGCGCCTTGCAGCGACCGAAACGATGCGCCTGGTCGATACCCCCGACACCAAGACCATCGACGCGCTGGTGCAGGGTTTTGGCCTGGCCATCGAGAAGACCATCAAGACCCTGGTGGTGCACGCTGCCGAGGAAGGCAAGCTGATCGCCCTGATCGTCCGCGGCGACCACGAGCTGAACGAGATCAAGGCGGCCAACCTGGAGCGGGTTGCCAGCCCGCTGCAGATGGCCAATGAAGCCGAGATTCGCGCTGCCATAGGCGCCGGCCCCGGCTCACTGGGCCCGGTCAACCTGCCGATCCCCTGCATCATCGACCGCAGCGTGGCGCTGATGAGCGATTTCGCGGCCGGAGCCAACATCGAAGACAAGCACTACTTCGGCGTCAACTGGGAGCGCGACCTGCCGCTGCCAGAGGTTGCCGACCTGCGCAATGTCGTCTCCGGCGACCCCAGCCCGGATGGCCAGGGCACTCTGGAAATCAAGCGCGGCATCGAAGTCGGCCATATCTTCCAGCTCGGCACCAAGTACAGCGAGGCGATGAACTGCCAGGTGCTCGGTGAGAACGGCAAGCCGGTCACCCTGACCATGGGCTGCTACGGCATCGGCGTTTCCCGCGTGGTGGCTGCGGCCATCGAGCAGAACTTCGACGAGCGCGGCATCCGCTGGAACGACGCCCTGGCACCGTTCCAGATCGCCCTGGTACCGCTGCGCTACGAAACCGAACAGGTGCGCGAGGCCACCGACAAGCTGTATGCCGAGCTGACCGCCGCTGGTTACGAAGTACTGCTGGATGACCGTGACAAGAAAACCAGCCCCGGCATCAAGTTCGCCGACATGGAGCTGATCGGCATTCCGCATCGCGTCGTCGTCAGCGACCGTGGCCTGGCCGAAGGTAACCTCGAGTACAAGAGCCGCGCCGAAACCGATGCGCAAGCCGTGCCGCTGGCCGATATCCTGTCCTTCCTGCAAGCCCGTATCAGCCGCTGATCGCGCCCTACCGAGACATCATGCACACGAGCAACAACCTTCGCCTGACCGGCGCCGCCTTGTGCGGCGCCCTCTTGATCAGCGGCTGCGCCAATCAGCTGCCGCAACGCAGCGAGCATGAGGAACGCATCGAACGCAAACTGCTGGATCACCAGCTGCAGATCGATGCTGGCGAACCCAAGGTGCTGGAGCTACCGCAACGCCGCGTGCGCGTGCATGACCAGAAGAGCTACGAGGTTACCGCGTTCGAGGTGACCCGCCGCTACGACCGCTACACACCCTACCAGCCCTGGCGCGAGATCTATGAAGTACCGATGGGCGCGGTCGCGGTGGTAGCCGGCGTGGGCGCCAACGTACTCAACGTCGTGCTGCTCGGCAGCCTGCCGGAAACCGCTACCCGTGGCTGGATCAGTTACGGTATGGCCGGTCTGAACCCCTTCATGAACGTCGAGTCGAACGGCCGCGCCGAGCAGAACCTGGCCAGTATCGATGAGCTGCAGCGCGACCGGCGCATGGAGTACACCAACCTGCCCTGGTCCGAACGCCCGGTGCAGGTCAAGGCTGGCGACCAGCAATTCGAACTACTCACCGACAGCAGCGGTGTGCTGCGCCTCAACCTGCTCGACAGCCCGTTCAGCGAACAGGACATCGCGCGCCTGAACATGCTGCAACTGAGCGTCGAAGATCGCCTGGGCGACGATGTCGCACGTGCGGAAACGACCCTTATGGTCAGCCATACCCTGCGCGGCAAGCTGCGTGAAGCGCATGACCTGATCTTCGACGACCTCGAAGGCGGCGATGTTGACCAGTGGGTACACCGGGTCAAACGCCTTTCCGATCTAGGTCTGGAAGAAGAGGCCAGCGAGCTGGAGCAGAGCCTGATCGAGCTGACCCGCAACGATCCCGAACTGCAGGATGCCTTCCTCAAGGCACTGCTCAAGGATGCCGGACGCCTGGCTGCCGATCCGGCCAACTGACCTTATTTGCCGTTTTCTCGCGGTACCGATATGGCGCGGTATCGGACGTCCGGCGCAGCCGGTTACACGTGTCGCACCCTCCCTAAGCCGGACAATGCAGGCTAAACCATCTCCAGCGGCCGCTTGTTCTGCGGCGGAGCAAAGGCCGCGTCCAACAAAGCCAGATCATCCGCACTCAAGGTAATGGAAGCTGCCGCAGCGTTATCGCGCAGGTGCACGCTGCTCACGGCCTTGGGGATGGCAATCACACCCTCCTGCCTGAGCACCCAAGCAAGTGCGACCTGAGCCGGCTTGACCCCATGCCGTTGGGCCACCTCGAGCAATGCCGGCTCGTGCAGCAGCGCACCAGCCTGGCTAAGTGGACAGTAGGCCATCAGCGGCATACCGGCGCGCTGATGCCAGGGCAGCAGGTCATACTCGATGCCTCGTGCCTGCAGGTTGTACAACACCTGATTGGTCCGGCAAGCCGGCTGATCCAGTTCGAGTAGATCGCCCAGATCGAAGTTGGAGACGCCCCAGGCGCCAATCTTGCCCTGCTCGCGCAGCCGCTCGAAGCCTTCGACGGTCTCCTCCAGCGGATAGCGCCCGCGCCAATGCAGCAAGTAGAGATCGATACGCTCGCAGCCCAGTCTCTTCAGACTGCGCTCACAGGCCGCCTGAACGCCATCCCGACTGGCGTTGTGCGGATACACCTTGCTGACCAGAAACACCTCGTCGCGGCGCCCGGCGATGGCCTCGCCCACCACCAGTTCTGCACCACCCTCGCCGTACATCTCGGCGGTATCGATCAGACTCAGGCCCAGATCCAGCCCCTCACGCAGCGCCGCAACCTCACGCGAGCGTTGGCGATCATCTTCCCCCATGCGCCAGGTTCCCTGTCCTATCACCGGTACCTGCACGCCGGCCAATTCAATTCTGCGCATCGATTTCTCCCGTGTGGGTGGTGACCAGGTCGTACCCCTCTCCGAGCCACTGCACGAAGCACAGCCCGTGGCCAAAGGGATCGCTCAGCGTTACCAGGCGTCCCCAGTCATATTCGTGGATGTCACCTTCCTGCCGAGCGCCGGCAGCGACTGCCCGCTCCAATGCAGCATCCAAATCATCGACGACCATATCCAGATGCAGCGGCATCCAGTGGCGGCGGTAATCACGTTGCACGCCCGCCTCGGGGCAGGGTCGAGTGGCCGCAGCCTTGTGCAGCAGATAGAGCGGTACAGCCGCGCCGAGCATCTCGACAACCGTACCGTCGAACAGCACACGCCCGACACTGAACCCGAGCGCTTGCTGGTAGAACTCAACCGCCGCCGCCAGATCGGGAACGTCGAGATTGAGCAGCAGTTGCATGATCAGAGCGGCTTGAGCAACAGCAGCAGGGACACCGGCTGAACACTCTCGGGATGCAGCGGCTCCTGCAGCCACTCCAGGCGCCAGCCGGTTTCACCGATGAGCGTCAGCCAGGATTGCAGCGTGCGGAAGAACCAGGGCATCGGTGCCTGGAAACCCTCGCCGAAACCGACGAAATCCTCGACCCGCCAACCGTCCTGATAAGGCTCGCCATGACTGGCCCGCCAGGGATGCAGGGTCTGGATCAGCAGACTGCCCCCAGGTGCCAGCAAGCCGTGCAGGCTGCGCAGAATCGGCTGCAAAGGTTCTTCAAGCAGGGCGAAGTTGCAGACCAGCACCTCGAAGCGCCCGAGTTGCTCGGCATGCTCCTCCAGCTCGGCATAGCCACAGACCCGATACTGACTGCGTCCGTCGCACGCGGCGCGAGCCGCCTCGATCAGCGGCGCGGAGGCATCCACCCCGACCGGTTCGATACCGTGCTCGGCCAGGCCCCGACACAGCCAGCCCTCGCCGCAGCCGATGTCCAGGACCCGCTTGGGTTGCAGCGCCAAAACGGCCTGGATGATCGCGGCATCGGTGACCAGGCGCCGGCTTTCGATGCGCTGCTCACGCACCGCAGCAGCCCAGGCGTCGGCATTGGCCTGCCAGCTTTGCTGAAGCTGTTCTCGGTGGTCGCGCTGCATGCTGATTCCCTGCATTTGTGCGTTGCAGCGAGTCTAGCGCCAATGAGCCAGCCCGACACGCTTTGCGTCAAAAGCGCCAGCCAGCCCCGTTCACAGCAGCTAAGCTGATAATAAGCAGACGAGGCGCCAGCGGCCGTCTCGTGTTTTCCGTGGAGCAGATAGGCCAAGCCGGTGGACTATGGGCGCGTTATGGCAATCGGATCCTCAGCACAGCGAACTTGCGTCGAACGTCTTGCCGGCGGTCGACGGCAAGCCGGCCCCGCGGCCACGCCGCTGGCGCCTGGTGCTTTACCTGCTACTGGCATCAGCGGTGGCAGCTGCAACCGCGCTGCTGTTTTTCGAACTGCGCAGCGCGCACTTCCAGGCCCGCGAATTGAGCCGCTATGCCGCTACCCTCACTTACCGCGTCGAGCCGGGGCCCAGCCCGGATATTCTCTACCCGGCTGACGGCCCCTTCGACAAACGTCAGGGTTACGCCTACCTGCCACTGATGCTGGAGCGCCTGCAGCAACGCGACTTCCTGATCAGCGAGCAGGCCCGCTTCTCTCCGGCACTGATGGCCTACAGCCGTCGCGGCCTGTTCCCGCCCTTCATCGAGAAAAGCCAAACCGGCCTCAGCATCAGCGATTGCCGTGGCACGCCCTTCTATGAGTTCCGCTATCCACAACAGGGTTATGCCGATTTCGCCAGCATTCCGCCGCTGGTAGTCAGCAGCCTGCTGTTCATCGAGAACCGTCATCTGCTGGATAGCGATCAGCCACTGGCCAACCCCGCGGTGGACTGGCCACGATTCACCATGGCCGCGCTGTCGCAGATCGGCAAGCTGCTCGATGTGCAGGATCAGTCCGCCGGTGGCAGCACCCTGGCGACCCAGCTGGAGAAATACCGGCACTCTCCCGATGGCCTGACGCTGTCGGCGAAAGAAAAGCTGCGGCAGATGATCTCCGCCAGCGTGCGTGCCTACCAGCAGGGACCGCAGACCCTGGAAGCACGCCAGACCATCGTGCGCGACTACCTCAACAGCGTACCGCTGTCAGCCGCCCCGGGACATGGCGAGGTCCATGGCCTGGCTGACGGCCTGCGCATCTGGTACGGCGCGGATTTCGAGCGCAGCAATGCGCTGCTCGACCCAACCCGCACGCCCGACGCCAGCATGGCTGAGCGTGGCCTGGCTCTGCGCCAGATGCTGTCACTGATGATCGCCCAACGCCGTCCCTCCTACTATCTGGCACAAGGGCGCAAGGAGATGGAAGCACTGACGGAGAGTCATATCCGCCTGCTGGCGGCAGGAAGGTTGATCGACGCAGAGCTGCGTGACGCGGCGCTGACGCAGAAGCTGCAATACCGCGACTGGCAACAGGAGCCCAATCTACGTCCGGTGGAAAGCGACAAGGGCATCAGCGTCGCCCGTTCACGCCTGTCCAACCTGCTGGGCATGCCCCTGTATGATCTGGACCGCCTCGATCTGGCCGCACGCAGCACCCTGCAACGCGATCTGCAGCAGGAGACCAGCCTCTACCTGCAACGCCTGGCCGACCCCGAATTCGCCGGCAAGATCGGCCTGTTCGGCGAGCGCCTGCTGTCCCCGGAAAAGACCGCCGAGGTGCGCTACAGCTTCACCCTGTTCGAGCGCACGGCCACCGGTAGTCGGGTACGCGTGCAGACCGACAGCACCGACCAGCCTTTCGACATCAACGAAGGCAGCAAGCTGGAACTGGGCTCCACCGCCAAGCTACGGGTGCTGGCGACTTATCTGGAGATCATCGCCGAGCTGCATCAGCGCCACGCCAACAAGAACGCGGCCGAGCTGCGTAACGTCGATATCGCCGAGCAGGACTACCTCAGCCGCTGGGCAGTCGCCTATCTGCTGGCCAACCCCGGCGCCGATCTGGCCAGCATGCTGGAAGCTGCGCTGGAACGACGCTATTCGGCCAGCCCGCACGAACGCTTCTTTACCGGCGGCGGCCTGCATACCTTCGGTAACTTCCGCCGCGAGGACAACGGCCGCAACCCGACCCTGCGTGAATCCCTGCGCGAGTCGATCAACCTGCCCTTCGTCCGCCTGATGCGCGACTTGGTGCGCTACAGCACCTATCAGAACAGCGCCGAACTGCTCAAGGACGACAAGGACCCACGCCGCCAGGAATATCTGCAACGCTTCGCTGACCAGGAGGGGCGCACCTTCCTGCTGCGCTTCTGGCGCAAGTACCAGGGCCAGCCGCAGCAGCAGCGCCTGGAGACCTTCATCAGCGGCTTGCGCCAGACCTCTGTGCGCCTGGGCGCCGTGCACCGCTACCTGCTGCCGCAGGCCGATGAAGAAACCTTCGCCGCTTTTCTGCGGACGCAACTGCCACAGGAAAAACTCACCGATCAACGCATCGCGCGTCTGTACAAGGACTACGGCCCTGGCGCCTACAGCCTGCCGGATCAGGGCTATATCGCTCGCGTGCATCCGCTGGAACTGTGGTTGCTGGGCTATCTGATCGACAACCCGCAGGCCACCTTCAGCGACGCCGTGGCAGCCAGCGTCGACGAGCGCCAGGAAGTCTATGGCTGGCTGCTGCGCACCCGGCACAAGAGTGCCCGCGACAGCCGCATCCGCATCATGCTGGAGGTGGAGGCCTTCTCCGACATTCACCGACGCTGGAAGAACCTCGGCTATCCCTTCCAGCACCTGGTGCCCTCCCTGGCCACTGCCCTGGGCAGTTCCGGTGACCGGCCGGCAGCGCTGGCCGAGCTGATGGGCATCATCCAGAACGACGGCATTCGCCAGCCGGTACTGCGCATCGACGAACTGCACTTCGCCGCCGATACGCCCTACGAGACACGGGTCGAGCGCAATACCCGCGGCGCCAAGCGGGTAATGCCCTCGGAAGTTGCGGCCGCACTGCGCAATGCACTTTCCCAAGTGGTCGAAGGCGGTACCGCAAGGCGCTTGCAGGGCACCTTCCAGCTGCAGGACGGGCGTGATCTGACCCTGGGCGGCAAGACCGGTACCGGCGACAACCGCATGGAAAGCGTCGGTGCAGGCGGACGGGTGATCAGTTCACGGGCGATGAACCGCACGGCCACCTTCGTGTTCTTCCTCGGCCCGCGTCACTACGGCACACTGACCGCATTCGTACCAGGACGCGAGGCAGAACGCTTCACCTTCACCTCGGCCCTGCCGGTACAGGTGCTCAAGGGCATGGCGCCGATACTTACGCCCTACCTGGAACCCGGTAGCGTCACCCTTTGCCAAGCGCCTCAGAGCGCGCCGCAGATCAGTTGGCGGTAACACGCGGTAACCACGGCGACCAGTGACTGGCGAAACCCGGCACCGGATATGCAGTCCATGGCAGCATCATCCGTTGCCGTTCATGAGTATCGCCAATGCCCTCATCCTGGTTTGCCCTGCTCCGCCGCCGTCGCCTGAGCCTGATTGTGATGGCCTGCCTGCTGGTGCTGCTACCGATTGGCTGCGCCAAACTGGAGCAGACCGAGCGCGAGCTGGTGTTTCGCATCGAACCTGGCACTGCCCGCTGGTTCAGCGGTCTGCCCGCAGGCATCGAGGACGTGCAACTGCAGTCACCGAACCTGACGGCTGATGAAAGCCTGCATGCCTGGTGGTGGCCAGCCGCGCGCAAGGATGCCCCGGCACTGCTCTACCTGCACGGCTCACGCTGGAACCTGACCGGCCAGCTGTTTCGCATCGAACAACTGCATGCCATGGGCTTCTCGGTACTGGCGGTGGACTACCGCGGCTTCGGCGAAAGCCGTGGCGCCCTGCCCTCCGAGCGCAGCGTCTATCAGGACGCCCTGATCGCCTGGCAGCATCTGGTGCGCCTGCAGCCAGAGGCGGACAAGCGCTTCATCTACGGTCATTCCCTGGGCGGCGCCGTGGCGGTCAACCTGGCGCACGAGCTGGCGGGCGAAGATGAAGCAGCGCAGGCCGCCGGTCTGATCGTCGAGTCCAGCTTCACCAACCTGGGTGATGTGGCGGCCGCGGTGACCAATACCTCGTTACCGGTGCGCTGGCTGCTGTCGCAGGAGTTCGATTCGCTGGGCAAGATCGGTGAGGTGGGTATCCCTGTATTGATCGCCCACGGGCGCGACGATCGCTACGTGCCGTCGCGCTTCAGCGAGGCGCTGTTCGCCGCCGCCAACGAACCCAAGCAATTGCTGCTGATCGACGGCGCCAATCACAACAACGGCCTGCGCATGGCGGGCAACAGCTATCGGCAGGCGTTGCAGGCGCTAGGGCTCGAACTCAACTGATGGCGCTGAACGACCTCAGGACTTGAACTGCTGCAGATAGAGCTCCTCGACCTTGGCCCGCGCCCAGGGCGTCTTGCGCAGAAAGGTCAGGCTCGATTTGACGCTCGGCTCGTGCTTGAAACAGCGGACATCGACCTGACGGGCCAACCCCTCCCAACCGATGCGCTCCACCAGAGCTGTGAGAATCGCCTGCAGGGTCAGGCCGTGGAGCGGGTCGTTGCTGGTCATGGAAGCATCCGTCGAAAAAGGGTGGGCATATCTTAGGGCTCCAACAACGAAAAAGGCGATGACTGCCAAGCAGTCATCGCCTTTGGGTCAGGCAGGCACGGTTATGCCGACTTGTATTCGCTCTCGGCCTTGTCGAAGCGGCTCAGCATCGACTGGCTCGGAGCCTGACCGATACGGCTGAAGATGACGATGGCCAGGGTAGCGAGGATGAAGCCCGGAATGATCTCGTACAGACCCAGACCAATCCAGTTTTTCCACACGATCACGGTGGCAGCACCAACCAGCATGCCAGCCAGAGCGCCATTGCGGGTCATGCCTTTCCACAGCAGAGACAGAATGACCACCGGACCGAACGCAGCACCGAAGCCGGCCCAGGCGTAGGACACCAGGCCCAGGACGCGGTTTTCCGGGTTGGCCGCCAGGGCGATGGCAATCAACGCGACCAGCAGCACCATGGCGCGACCGACCCAGACCAGCTCGGTCTGCGAGGCGTCCTTACGCAGGAAAGCCTTGTAGAAGTCTTCGGTCAGCGCACTGGAGCACACCAGCAGCTGGCAGCTCAGGGTGCTCATCACCGCAGCCAGGATGGCGGACAGCAGGATACCGGCGATCCAGGGGTTGAACAGCAGCTTGGCCAGCTCGATGAATACGCGCTCCGGGTTCTCGGCGACCGGGCCCGCCACTTCCGGGTGCGCCGCGAAGTAGGCGATACCGAAGAAACCTACGGCAACGGCACCCGCCAGGGTCAGGATCATCCAGGTCATGGAGATACGGCGGGCAGCCGGGATCGACTTGACCGAATCGGCGGCCATGAAGCGCGCCAGAATGTGCGGCTGGCCGAAGTAGCCCAGGCCCCAGGCCATCAGCGAGATCACACCAACGAAGGTAGCGCCCTTGAGCATATCGAAGTTGGTGGCGTCGACCGCCTCGATGGCGACCATGGCCGGGTCGAAGCCACCGGTGGCGATCATCACCACTATCGGGGTCAGGATCAGCGCGAAGATCATCAGCGTGGCCTGCACGGTGTCGGTCCAGCTCACTGCCAGGAAGCCACCGATGAAGGTGTAGGCAATGGTCGCCGCGGCGCCGGCCCACAGCGCGGTCTCGTAGGACATGCCGAAGGTGCTTTCGAACAGGCGAGCACCGGCCACCACGCCGGAAGCGCAGTAGATGGTGAAGAACACCAGGATCACCAGCGCCGAGAAGATGCGCAGGATGCGGCTGTTGTCTTCGAAGCGATTGGTGAAGTAGTCAGGCAGGGTCAGGGCGTTGCCGTTGTGCTCGGTCTGCACGCGCAGACGGCCGGCGACGAACAACCAGTTGAGGTAGGCGCCGATCACCAGACCGATGGCGATCCAGCTTTCCGAGATGCCGGCGACGAAGATCGCGCCCGGCAAGCCCATGAGCAGCCAGCCACTCATGTCGGAGGCGCCGGCGGACAATGCGGTAACGAAGCTACCGAGGCTACGGCCACCGAGGATGTAGTCGGAAAGGTTCTTGGTACGCAGATAGGCGATCAGGCCGATCAGCACCATGGCTGCGATGTACACCACGAAGGTGACGAGCATTGGAGTACTAGCTGTCATTTTGGGGGGCTCCCCTCTCGTTTGTTGTTCTCGGGCACCGTGCCCTGATTGGCAAAGTGCACCCGCTTTTGCGGATGCGGGGCTCCGGTCTCTCTTCCTCGTCACATCGATATCGAGTGAGCACGATCGAGGCAGACACCGGTGCAGTGAAATCTCCACTACCTCGTCACTGCATCGGCAAGTGCCTGAGCACTTTCCCTGACCTCCCTGGCTTGCGCCTGCGGCCACCGAATCGCGTTACCACCGCAGTTCGACTGCAAGAACTTCTCTTATGGGTCTAGCCCAGCAATGCTGGTCTGACCAATAGACGCAGACAAAAACGGTCGTAACGAAAGTGAAGGGCGGAATTTAGTGGCAGAAGCGAGCGTGCTTCTTGCTGAAAGCTCTGGAGTTTTTACAAAAATCTCCGACTTGGGGAACTTCCGGCAAACAGCTGTTTCGGCCCTTCGCCGATAACCTGATCGCTCGATCAGCCGTTGCCAGGCTGGCGAAAAGGCAGATAGCTCCGCGCCTCTTGCGCGTAAACCCGCACGCCAGAGCGCTCCTGCTCGAGAAAGTCGGCAACGGCAGCATGCAGTCCCGGGTGACGGAGATAGTGCCAAGAGCGGGTGAGAACCGGCTCGAAGCCTCGGATCAGTTTGTGCTCGCCCTGCGCCCCGGCATCGAAGCGCTGCAGACCTTCGGCGATGGCCAGCTCCATGCCCTGATAGAAGCAGGTTTCGAAATGCAGCCGGTCGAATTCGGCCAGACAACCCCAGTAGCGGCCATAGAAGGTATCGCCATCGACCAGGCTGAAGGCCATGGCCAGCGCACGGCCATGCTGCGTCGCGAACACCACCCGAATCATCTCGGGCATACGTTCAGCCAGCAGGCTGAAAAAGTCCCGCGTCAGATAGGGCGCCTGGCCACGCACGTGGTAGGTGTTGGCGTAGCAGTGATAGACGAAATCCCAGTCCGCCTCGCCCAATTCGCGGCCCAGACGCCTGTCGAACTCGATGCCCTGCCCCGCCACCTGTTCACGTTCCTTGCGCATCTGCTTGCGTTTGCGCGAGCTGAGCGCATCGAGAAAGTCCTGGAAATCCCGGTAACCCCGATTGTGCCAATGGAACTGGCAACCCAAGCGCTCCAGCCACCCCGGTCGTCGCATCATCACGGCATCACAGGCCGGACTGGTGAAGTTGATATGCAGGCTCGACAACTCTTCCTCGCTCAAACCGGCCGTCAGCGCGTCGAGCAACTGCCCGGCCGCATGGGCATCCCCCAGCAAGCGCGCCCCGCTCACCGGCGAGAACGGTACGGCGCCCAACAGCTTGGGGTAGTAACCGATTCCGGCACGGCGACAGGCGTCAGCCCAGCCGTGATCGAACACGTATTCGCCGTAAGAGTGCTGCTTCAGATAAGCCGGTAGCGCCGCCTGCACCTTGTCGTGCTCATCGCACCAAAGCCGATGTGAGGGCAGCCAACCACTGCGGCCGCCAACGCTGCCGCTGTCCTCCAGCGCACTGAGAAAGGCATGACGCAGAAAGGGTTGTGGCTGCGCCAGCAGTCCGTCCCATACGTCCGCGGATACAGCATGAAGCGAGTCGATGATGGTGAGGGGCATGACCTGAGTCCCAGAAGCCAGACTGCAATATATCTCTAACAAGGCGCCCGCAAGATGACTGCCGGCTTATTAACCCTCAACCTTATAGGGAGTCATCATGCGTAAATCACTGCTTGCCCTCGGCGTTGCCATCAGCTTCTTTGCTCCTAGTACCCTCGCAGCGCCTGGTATCGTTCATCCCTTTCACGCCGCGCAGGCAAAAGATGCACCGAATGAAGTGCACATGGCTGTCGAGATTCCCGCCGGCAGCATCACCAAATATGAGATCAACGAGGAGGGCCTGGTCTTCGTCGACCGTTTCCAGTCGATGCCGGTTGCCTATCCAGCCAACTATGGCTCGCTGCCACGCACCCTGGGTGGCGACGATGATCCGCTCGATGCGCTGGTACTCACCCGCGAAGCGCTGCATCCAGGCGTGCTGATCAAATTCCGCCCCGTCGCGGTGCTGAGAATGATCGATGGTGGTGAGGCAGACGAGAAGATCATCGGTGTCCCCAGCAGTGATGTCGATCCGACTTACGACAAGATCCTCGATGTCGATGACCTGCCACTGATCGAACGTCAGCGCATCGAAGCTTTCTTTAGCGTCTACAAGCAGTTGCCGGAAGGTCGCAAGAAAGTCGAACTCAATGGCTACGGCAATGCAGCAGAGGCGCGAAAGCTTATTGAAGAAGCACTGGAGCGTTTCCAGAAGAAAAACTGACCGTAGCGAGCAGAGAGCCCCAGCCGGTCTGGGGCTTTTTTTTGTTCAGGTGAAATGCATGGCGAATGAAATGGCGATGTCTTGCGTCCTGGCGCGCCAGGCTGGAAGCAATAAAAAACCCCGCACAAGGCGGGGTTCAAAGGAGCAGTGGAGATTGATCAGAAAACGTACTGTGCGCGCAGACTGATGGCATCGCCATCGTCGTCGCCATTTGCGTTTACCACGTCATCTACACTTGTCTTGAGATAGTTAGCAGAAATCTTTACTGCTTCGTTGGCGTACCAGTTCACACCAACAGTGTGGGTCTTGGCGCCGGCTTCAGCGCTATCGAGCGCACCAACATAACCACTCGGAGCTACGCCAGTTTCATCGACAGTGATGTCGTCAAAGCGATAGAAGACTTCCCAAGCGCCGACCTGCTTGTTGTTCGGCGTGATCTTGTCGAACTTGCCGCCATCGAGCTTGTAGGAGCGCGACTCACCGGTGAGGGTGTACGCCAGCTGGACGTTGTAGCCGGTGGCTTCGAGGTCTTCGAAACCTTCCATGGCGTCGACGGTACGGGTCAGGTATTCGCCCTGCACCGAGAACGGGCCGATCATGTAGGCCGCCTCCAGGCCCCAGGCCTGATCGGTGCCGTCGGTGCGAGTGCCGCCGAAGGTGGCGCGGTTGCCGTTGGCACTGTCTTCGGTGGTGCCACGCACGGACAGGCGCGGACGAATGCGTTCCAGGTAACCTTCTTCCAGGTCACGCTGACCGAAGCTCGCGCCCAAGTGCAGCACCTGGTCCTTCTCGACGATCGGGGCGATCACGCCACGCAGCACGAAGCTGGTGTTGTTGGCGCCATCTTCGTCCTCGAGCATGTCGACGCCGTCGCCACCATCCTGACGATAGGCACCGGCCTCGCCGTGGAACATGCCGACAGTGGTACGCACGCGGATGCCTTCGCCGTCTTCGTGGTCGTTCAGCCAGGGCGCCAGGTCATAGATCGCCGAGCGCTCGATGGCGGTGATCCACTTGGAGGTGACGGCTTCTTCCAGGCCGAACGTCGGGTTGAAACGACCAACCGAAACCTGGACCGGCTTCCAGCCGTTGTAGTGGATGGCCAGCTCCTGCCAATCGCTGGAATCGTTGCCAAAGTTGCGCTGGAAGGTGTAGCCCCAATCGGTGAAGGCAACACCGGAAATCTCCAGACGCGCACGACGGAAGTAGGTCTCATCTGCGCGCTCGCCGTTCTGGGTGTAGAAACCATCGAAGCTATCGGCATCCGCCTGGATGCGGCCGTTAATTTTGAAGGAAAACTGCTTGTCGGTGGTTTCGACCTCTAGGCCGCTCTTGGTCTTGATCACGATATCGGCGCCGTCAGTGGTGACAGTACCGGCGAAAGCCTGGGCGGAAACGGCCAGGGCCAGGACGCTGGCTGCGAAACCGGCGAAGTGCTTACGGATCATCGAGAAATTCCCCTGTTGGACTTTTAGTGTTGAAAACACCCGAGCTATTGGCTCGTTCGTGCTGGGGGAATCTTGGCGAGGGGTTATTTCAGCTCAGTTACCGATATATAAAGATTTGATGACAGCGGAACTTTTTACATCCGCTACTTATAAGCAGCTCAGGAAGACTGCAGCCGCGGGCCCAGCAGAATGAGGGTGGCGCCCGCCAGGCACAGCGCTGCGCCCAGCCAGTCGCTGAGCATGGGCCGGGTCTTTTCGATCAGCGCCAGCCACAGCAGCGAAGCGACGATATACACACCGCCATAGGCGGCATAGGCGCGACCGGCGAACGAGGCTTCGACGCGGGTCAGAATCAGGCTGAACAGCGCCAGGCTGAGCAACCCAGGCAGCACCCACCAGGCACTGCGATCGAGCCGCAGCCACATCCAGAAGGCGTAGCAACCGGCAATCTCGAACAGCGCGGCCAGCAGGAACCAGAGATAGTTGATCATGCACCTAACCTAACCACGTAAGCTGCCTTCACGCTCCCAGGCACAGCGCACGCGTAACGCACCTTCCTGCGGGCTGTGAAAGCCGTTGTCGGATTCCCAGCGGAAGGTGTGCAGACCACCCAATTCGGTATCCAGGTGCACCACTGCGCTGGCCCAATACAGCCGCTTGAGCAACGCCTCGAAAGCCTCGATCCACAGGTTCCACTCGTACTCGATCGCGCCATAACTGGCACCGAAGTGGATCACCTGGGTCTGGTAGAGCCCGGCACCGGGCAGGTCGCAGAAGGAGAACATCTCGCGGCCGAGAAACGGCCAGAGCTCGCCGGCCGGCAACTCGGCCAGCACGCCATGGTTGGTTTCACGGCGCAGGCGACGCAACTCGGGGTCATCCGAGGGCCAGTCGCGGATGCAGCCATAGACGATGGATTCGGACTCCACACCGGCACTCCTGAAAAAGCAGAACGCCTTCTAACACAGCATGCCTGGGCAAGAAAGGAACTGGCGCGAATTCTTCAGCGAGACTGACGTCGGCTACGCCCCAACAACCAGGCCACCAGTGTCATCACCAGTGCCAGCGCGGTGAGTACCGCGAACGGCAGGCGGTAGCTGCCAGACAGGTCACGTGCCAGCCCGGTGAGAATGGGCGTCAGACAGCCCAGGCTGTAGCCGGTGAACAGCATCATCGCCGTCCAGCGGCTGACCGCCAGTGGCGAGCCGGCCTCGTAAAGCGGCAGCACCAGCGACAAGGCGAAAGAGCCGCCCAGCGAGAAGCCCATGATCACCGCCCACAATTCCGGCACCAGGCGCGGCATGAAGGTAACCATCGCCAGGCAACCACAGGTGATCGCCCCGCACGCCAGCAGCAATGGATAACGGGCGTTGTAGCGCATCGCCAGCCAGGGCAGCAGGAAGGAACTGGGCAAACCCATCAGCATTGAAATGCTCAGCAGCGAGTTGCTACGCAGAAGGCTCAGCCCCGCTTCGTGATAGCGCGCCACCACCCAGGTCGCGATGGCATAGAACAAGCCCGCCTGAATGGCGAAGAAGCAGCTGATCAACCAGGCGCGCGGCTGGCGCCAGGGCAGACCACCGCCCTCGTGCTCGTCAGCGGCGCTGGCCTGATTGGGTAACCACAGCCAGAGCATCACCCCGAACAGCGCCGGTGCCGCCCATACCGCCAGCCCCAGATGCCAGGCATCGCCGAACAGCGCCGTAGCCGGAGCCGTGAGCACCGCACCGCCAGCACCGCCGATGGCCATACCCAGCGAATACCAGCCCACCACACGGCCCATCTGGCTGGCGAAATGGCGTTTGATAAAGCCCGACAGCAAAGGCCCGGCAACCGCGATGGCAGCGCCCAAAGCGATGGCGCTGCCGATCAGCACCGCACTCTGGTGCGCGGCCAGACGCGCCAGCAGCGCCAGGCCAATCAGCCCAAGGCAAAGCACGATGGTGCGTTCGAGACCCCAGCGCATCGCCAGGCGCGGCGCCAATGGCGCGAGCAGGCCCATGCACAACACCGGCAAGGCGGTGGTCAGGCTGATGAAGCTGCGACTCAGCGACAGCTCCGCAGCGATGCGCTCGATCAGCGGTGCAAGGGAGGTGATGCCGGGGCGCAAATTGATCGCCGCCAGCACCAGGGCCACTAGCAGCAGGGCCCGAGGGACAGGTTTCACGAGTTATCCGAGGTCATGACGGCAGGCAGGCCGGGGCGGCCACCCTACCCCTGCAGGCCATGCCAGGCAAGCCTGCAGGTGCAAATAACTGACCTTGTGGTCAGCTGACGGATTTGACCTTGCCACGCATTTTCTCGGCCATGCTGGCCATCTCGTCGTACAGCGCCTGCGGGTTCTTCTGCTTCAGCGCCCAGGCCATACGGCCCATTTCATGCGGCAGGATCATGAAGCTGCCCTTGGCCATCTCATCATGGATGTAATTGGCGATATCTGCCGCGCTGATCGGTGAGCTTTCCAGCAACTTGCCCACCTGGGCCTTCATCGCCGGAGTCGGGCCACGGAAGGAATCCAGCAGATTGGTCTGGAAGAACGACGGACAGACCACGTGCACGCCGATCTCCAGTTGACGCAGTTCCACCAGCAGACTTTCCGACAGTGCCACCACGCCCGCCTTGGCGACGTTGTAATTACTCATGCCCGGCCCCTGCATCAGTGCGGCCATGGAGGCGATGTTGACGATCTTGCCCTTGCTCTTTTCCAGCAGCGGCAGGAATGCCTTGCAGCCTTTGACCACGCCCATCAGATTGATCGATATCTGCCAGTCCCAATCCTCCAGCGACAACTCGCTGAAGAAGCCACCGGAGGCAACACCGGCGTTGTTGACGATGATATCGATGCCGCCGAACTGCTCCTCGCAGGCCTGGGCCAGGGCGGTCAGCTGGCTGTAGTCACGCACGTCGCAGCGACGGGTGAAGCCGTCGCCACCAGCCTCACGTACCAATTTCAAGGTTTCGCTCAGGCCGGCCTCGTTGACGTCGGCCAGCGCCAGGCGCCAGCCCTCGTGCGCCCAACGCAGGGCAATTTCGCGTCCCAGGCCGGAGCCCGCGCCAGTGATCATCATGCGGTTTTGCATAGCAGCCCTGCCTTCAATGTTTGGTTGCAATGGCTGCCAGTGTAGCGAAGGCAATAAAGCTCCCGCGCCTTCATCAGACTTATGAATAGGCAAGGCAAATCGCGGTCAAGCCTTATTGCGCCAGCGCCAGATCAGCCAGGTATAAACGGCCAGGTTGACCAACACGACGATGGCACCCAACCCGATCTGGATCTGTGGCGTAAGCCCGGCCGGATAGATCAGCGGTATCAGGTAGTGCTCGATGAAGCCGCCGTCATAACCCGCCTGCCCGGCCATTCGGCGCAGCTGGTTTTCCCAGGGCGTCAGCGGGCATCCCAGATGCAGACACTCCACCACGATGCCCCAGGCCACTGCTGGCAGGTGTAGCCAGATCAACCGCGGCCAACGCAGCAACAGCAAGCCACCCAACAGCACGAACAGAATAAAGCTCAGGTGCACCAGTACCAGAGCGTCGGCAGCCATGCGCCAAAGCATCGCGGCTCAGTCCACCACGAACAGGCGGGCGCCGGGCGTTGTCGAGGAACGATGGGCCTCGGCGCCATCAGCCACCTGATAACTCATACCGGGCTTGAGCACGAATACCCGGCCATCCTCAAGCTCGGTGGTCAGCTCCCCCTCCAAGCACAACAGCACATGCCCTTTCTGACACCAGTGGTCGGCCAGATAACCCTGCGAATACTCGACCATGCGCACACGCAGCGCACCGAACTGGCAAGTACGCAAACGTGCCACGCCCCGCTCGCCCGGATGTTCGGTTACTGGTATCGCCGCCCAGTCCGTCACGCCAAAGGGAATATCACTGATCTGCATCGCCCGACTCCATCGAATAGAGCGCCACCTTAACGCAGCCACCCCAGGGCGAAAGAAATAGAAAGAGACTCTCCATAAAGCAAAATCAATTGATCACCACTATCAAGACCATGCAAAGGCCACATTTCCCGACACTGACGAACAGGACTAGCCTCTCTCACATGACGAAATGATTCTCAACGAGGTGCATCATGCTCAAGACCCTGACCTTCACCATCATGCACTTCTGCATCGCCTTCACCGTTACCTACGCCCTGACCGGCAGCGTTGCGGCCAGTAGCCTGGTGGCAGCTATCGAACCACTGTGCAACTCCGTGGGCTTCTACTTCCACGAGAAGGTCTGGCAACGTTTCGAGCGCCGTCGCCAACCGTCGGCAGAGCGTCCCAAGCATGCCTGGCTGCACCATCACGCCTGAGGCCGAGATAAACGTGCTAGCGCTGGTGGTTGACCTGCGATCAGCCTGCAATGGCCGCCGGCAACCGAATCTCTACACCGAAGCCTCGGCCATCCAGACCGATGCCACACCGCAGATGCCCCTTGTGCGAGGCAACTACCCGCTCGACCAGAGACAAGCCCATTCCGACACCCGACCTGCGATGGCCATTCTCGGCGCGATAGAAACGCTCGAACACCCGTTCACGGTCACCGTCAGGAATACCTGTGCCATTGTCAGCCACAATCAAGGTCGCCATTCGCATAGTACCCACCCCCTCTAACCGGGTTTCCAGGCGCACACGCGTGCCCGAATCACCATGCCGTAACGCATTGTCGAGCAGGTTACGAACCATGATGCCCAGATCATCAATATCGCCGTGCACCGGCGCATGCTCTCCTGCAACCTCGATCAAACGACCATCACGCTGCGCCAGAAGCTCGAACTCGTCGGCAACCATGCTGACGACCAGTGCCAGATCGACGTTGCCTGCACGGCTGCTCGCCCCATATGCGTCTACCCGCGCAGAATCGAGCAACTGTTGCGCCAGCCGCGAGGTGCGCTCGATCCCGACGATAAGATGATCGAGCGCCTCCCGAGCCTCATCGCGGTTGCCCGCGTGCTGCAGTACCTGGGCCTGGGCCAGCAGCGCAGCCAATGGCGTGCGCAATTCATGCGCGGCCTCGCCAAGAAATTCCCGCTCATGCTGCAGGGCCTGATCCAACCGTCCCATCAACTGGTTGAATGCGCATACCAGCGGCATGAATTCATCTGGCAACCCGCGCTCGGGCAACGGGGTCAAATCCAGCGTTGTGCGCGTAGCCAGCGACTCGCTGACCCGCTGAACGGGCCGTAACGACCAGTGGATGACCAACCAGATGGCGATGCCGATACCGATCAACAGCGACAACGCCGTGATCAGACTGGCTTTGAGCCAGAGCAGTTGTGCAGCCCGTAACGCAGATTGCGGCACGCCCGTCTGCACCTGAACGAGAGCATGGTCATCGCTGAGCGCGAACACACGCCAGGGTGTGCCAGCGATGATCACGTCGGCGAAACCGTCCACGAAGTCGGGGACCATCGTATGCGCCGGCGCCGGTCGCGACGATAATAATTGCCGACCGGTAGCAAGCTCCCAAACCTGGAACCCGAGCATTTCGAACTTGCCGCCTGACAAGGTCGTCCCACCATCAAGCTCGAAGCGCTGCTGCTGGCCCGCGCTCATGATATCCGTGGGGAGTGACTGCAACATCTGCTCGGCGATGTTGCGCAGCATGTCGTCGACTTCACCGCCTTGTCTCGCAGTCATATCCAGGTACTGGATAGTGAACCAACCTCCCCATGCGGCCAGCAAGACGGCCGCCAGTGCGACCAATAGCCTCGTACGCAAAGCTCTCACTCAGTCGCCCTCTCCTGCCCGGTAGCCGAAACCGAGCACGGTCACTACCACGTCGTCACCGAGCTTGCGCCGTAACTGATGCACGTATACCGCCACCGTATTGCTGCCTATTTCGGTATTGTCGCCATAGAGTCGCCCTTGCAGTTGGTCGCGGCTAAGCACCCTGCCACGTGACTCGAAAAGCGCCAGCAGAAGGCGAAACTCGTGCGAGCTGAGTGCAACGCGCAGCCCAGCACGAGTCACCGTTCGAGCAGCAGGATCAATCTCTATATCGCGCCATTGCAGCAGCGGTGTAACCACACCACGACTTCGTCGCAACACAGCACGCAATCGCGCCAGCATCTCATCGCGCTGAAATGGTTTGACGATGTAGTCGTCGGCACCTGCATCAAGACCACGCACACGATCACTCAATTGGTCACGTGCGGTGATGATCAACACGGGGGTCGGATCATAGCGATCACGCATACCCGCCAGCACCTCCAATCCCGATCCACCTGGAAGTCCGAGATCGAGCAGCACCGCAACAAATGAGTGATCGACCAGCGCCGTCCGCGCATATCCCGCATCCTCACAGTGAACGACGCGCCAGCCTTCCTGACCAAGAGCGGCGGTCAGAGCACGACCTAGCATGTGGTCATCTTCGACGAGAAGAATCGCATCCATAAAAACTCGAGTAAATAAATAAGCAGGACATTGATATTTCCATGACGACATTAATAACGGATTAAAACCAACGCTCAAAGCCCACTCAACGCCACATACATTTTGTAATACCTGCCCCTCAGTGCTCTTAAACGCAAATTAATCGTGACGGAAAACACTGCAGACACGGCGAATCTCAACCCGCTGGTACGCATCCCTATTCGTTTTCCGTGAGGTTAAAGAACATGACCAACTGGGCGACTCCAGCTCTTTCTTCCCGTCTAGTCCAAATCATGGCCATTAAGGCCTTGGTCTCGGCGCAGACCGTGCGCTCGATGATTTCACATTGGCGTACCGGCCTTGCCCTGCTGACTGCGTTGCTTCTCTCTGCATGCTCTTCAGGCAATTCACTTGCGCAGCATCAGCCCAAAGCGGATTGGAGCCTGGCTGATATGCCTGCTCAAGATGGCCGCATTTATCTAGTCACAGGCGGAACCAGCGGCATAGGCTACGAAAGCGCCAAGGCTCTGGCCGCTGCAGGCGCGCACGTGATCATCGCGGCCCGCAATCCACAACGAGGTCAGGAGGCGATCGAGAGAATCCGCCAAGAAACGCCTGACGCGCAGCTTCAGTTCGAAACACTGGATCTGGCCGATCTCGCTTCGGTCAAGGCATTGGCCACGCGACTAGACTCAACGCTGCCGCACCTTGATGGCTTGATCAACAATGCAGGTCTCATGGAGCCGGCTGAACGTGGCACCTCGGCCGACGGGCTCGAAATACAGTTCGCCGTCAACTACCTCGGGCACTTTGCCCTGACCGAGGAGCTGCTGCCACTGCTACAAAAAGCCGATAACCCTCGCGTAGTCACCTTATCCAGTATTGCCGCACGCGCTCGCGGCGCCGCCATCAATTTTGCAGACCTGCAATTCGAACAGGACTACGACGCATCACTGGCCTACCGTCAATCGAAGCTGGCCTGTCTGATGTTCGCCCTCGAATTGCAGCGCCGCAGCGACGTAGCCGGTTGGGGCATTACCAGTATCGCCTCCCACCCCGGGGTCTCATACACCAACTTGCTGCCAAGCCAGGGCCGTAGCCTCCCACCCTTGCCGTTTCTGTTCCAAACGGCTGCACAAGGCGCAATCCCGACGTTGTATGCCGCTACCGCACCTGATGCCATTGGCGGCCGCTACTACGGGCCCACCGGTCTGATGGAAGTTCGCGGCCCACTCGGTCTGGCTCGCGTGCCAGCCAACGCACTGGATGCTCAGGCAGTCGCCCGTCTATGGAGTGTCAGCGAAGCGCTCAGCCGCACGCACTATCCCTCCTCGCCCCTCGCCGACTGATCCGCCAACGTCCGCCGAGATGGCGCACTCCGAAGCAGGAGCCTATTGCCCATGATTCGAACCACGACACCGACGTCGCGTAGCCCTCGTCTGCTCCAGGTACTGTTCAACCTTCGGCCCAAGGAAATCGTGCCAGCCCTTATCGCCGCGCTGTTTTTCTTCTGCGTAATGACTGCGCTGATGCTGCTGCGCCCGGTGCGCGATGCACTAGGCATGGAGCGCGGCATCGAGGATCTGCGCTGGCTGTTCATTGTCACCGCTGTGGTGACACTGGCGGTCAACCCCCTGTTCGGCTGGCTGGTCAGCCGCCTGCGGCGGCTGCAGTTCATTGGCGCGACCTACGGCTTCTTCGTACTCAGCCTGATAGGTTTCTGGCTACTCCTGATGTTCGCACCAGGTACGGTCGGGCAGCGCAGCGGCCAGGTGTTCTACGTCTGGCTAAGCGTGTTCAACCTGTTCGTCACCATGATGTTCTGGGCACTGCTGGCCGACCGTTTCACCAGCGATCAGGGCAAGCGTTTCTTTGCCCTGATCTCGGTCGGTGGCACCCTGGGCGCGATCCTCGGCCCCTGGCTCACGGCGCAGTTGGCCAAACCGCTGGGCACGCCCAACCTGCTGCTGGTCGCAGGTGCTTTCATCCTCCTCGCCATCGCCGCGGCCTGGGTGCTCGTACGCATCGCACCGGACCGGGAAGACGCCAATGCAAACGACCTCGCCAACGAAACCGAGCATATCGGTGGGAGTGCATGGGCGGGTCTACGTGCGGTACTCCAGTCACGTTATCTGACCGGTATCGCCGGCTACGTGCTGCTGATGAGTTTGCTCGCGACAATCATCTACTTCACTCGCCTGCAGATGGTCGCAGCGGTATCGGACAATCTGGACGCGCGTGCCGAGCTCCTGGCCAACATCGACATGTGGACCCAGGTCGCGGTGCTGTTCCTGCAACTCACCCTGACCGGAAAGATCATCCAGCGCTTCGGCCTCGGCGTGGCCCTGGCGATCCTGCCGGTCGCTACTGCACTCGGATTCATCGGACTGGCGATCTTCGGATCGTTCATCGTACTGATTCTGCTTGAGGCTACCAACCGTGCAGTACAGCGCGGGATTACCCGACCAGCGCGTGAAGCACTGTTCACTGTCGTCAGCCGCGAAGAGAAATACAAAGCCAAGGCCTTCATCGACACCTTCATGTATCGCAACGGCGACCTCATCGGCGCACAGGCAGAAGGTGTGCTCCAACGGCTGGGCCTGGCCATGGGCGGCTTGCTCAGCATGGTGCTGCCGCTGGCACTGACCTGGGCCGCACTCGCTCTCTGGCTGGGACGCTCCCAGTCTCACTACGCCGCACAACAGGCCGCGAAATCTTCCAACGGAGCGCAAGGCAGCGCAGACCAGACAGTGGCGCAGGATGGTCAGCCGAGCGCTCTCGATAACAAGCCGCTTCACTGGAGTCATCAATGAACCCGACCGTTCGAATGCTCAGCAAGCTCGCTATCCTCGTGCTGCCCATCAGTGCGTTTGGCCAATCGTCCTCGTCTCCTGACGAGTGGTCTATCGGCGCCGGCACTGCGCTGACTGTCAGCCCCTATGCCGGAGAAGGCACGCGTGTGCAGCCCATCCCATTGATCCGCTACGAAGGGGAGCACGTTTTCCTGCGCGGACTTTCCGCCGGCGTTCACCTGTACGACTCGGACAGATTGACCTTCGATGCAATCCTGTCAGCCCGGCTTGATGGATTCGACCGTTCGGATCTCGGACGAGCTGAACTACGTGATAACGGGGTGAACCGCGACCTGCTGAGTGATCGCGATGACGGCGTCGATGCCGGCGTCCGTGCAACCTATCGCACGCTATACGGAGCTATCACGCTGGAAGCACTGCACGACATCTCCGACACCAGCGACGGATATGAGATATCACTCGACTATCGCTACACCTGGCATATCTCCCGTACCGCGATCATGGCCAATGCAGGGGCAAGCTGGATGTCCGCCGAACTCGCCAATTACTACTTCGGCATTCTCGACGAAGAGGTCTCGCGGGGTGTCGCCGAATATGCGCCAGGCTCTGCCGTCACCCCGCGCATCGGCGTGACGCTTAGCCACCCGATCAGCTCAAGCAAGTGGGCACTGCTCGGGGTATTGGAGTACCGACATCTGCCAAGTGAATTCAGAAACAGTCCACTGATGGAGCCTGATCATAACGGCATGGCGCGTATGAGCATTGGCCTGAGCCGGCACTTCTGAGCGGCGCAGACTCAGGCCTGCGTGAAAACGCCCCCTCCTCCAATGAGGCGCACGAACATGAAACTCGAGCACTGGATCACTCAATACTCGGTCAGTGATGTCGGCGAAGACCCACGGCCATCAATTGCCAATGGCTGGCCATCACCACTGCCGTTGGCCGGAGGCTATCGCGTGGTGTCGTTGACCTATCGATACCTCTCCTCTCACGAAATGATCGACCCCAAGGACAAGAAACGATGAGCTGGTCCGAAGGTTATTTCACCGACGTCAACTACACGCATGGGTACTACAGGCAACTCAATCCCGCGCTACTGCGTTTGGCCGTACTCGCGGCAGGGTTCTCCCCCCCGCAGCATACTGAGTACAACTACCTGGAGCTGGGTTTCGGCCAAGGAGTCTCGGTCACCTTCCATGCGGCGGCGACTGGCGCTACTTACTGGGGCACCGACTTCAATCCGACCCATGTGGCAAACGCAAGGGAACTGACAGCCGCCTGCGAGGCGCGCGCCCATTTGTCCGAGGAGTCGTTCTGCGAATTTGCCGCACGGGCTGACTTGCCAGAATTTGACTACATCGTCCTCCACGGCATCTGGAGCTGGATCTCGGACGACAACCGGAACACCATCGCCGACCTGATCCGACGCAAGCTCAAAACCGGCGGCATCGTCTACGCCAGCTACAACGTTTACCCCGGCTGGGCACCTTACATTCCCATTCGCCAGTTGATGTCCCTGTTCAAGGACAAGGTTGGCGACATGACTGGGGCAGAGAGGAGCATCTCCGGAGCGGTGCAGTTCACCAAGGACGTGTTCACGGCCGCGGCGGACTACTACCGGGACGTTCCAGCGATGGCCCGTCACCTGGAGACCCTGAACACCCGCGACACCAGCTATATAGCCCATGAGTACCTCAACGCCGATTGGAAGATATCGACGTTCGCCGAGGTATCAGTCCAGCTCAGTGGAGCCAAGCTCACCTATGTGGGACCGACTCGCCTTCTGGAGCACATCGCACCGTTTCGCTTCACACCTGACGGGCAGAAGATTCTGAGCCAGATCGGCGACCCGGTGCTCAAGGAAACCACCAAGGACTTTCTTACCAACCAGATTTTCCGCTGCGATGTATACGTGAAGGGCGCACGCCGCATTCCTCACGGCGAGTTTCTCAGACTCTGGTCCGAACAACTGTTCGTACTGACCACGCACAAGAACGATCTGCCAAAAGAAATCGATCTGCCTCTGGGGAAAATCCATCTCCACGAGAAAGTGCCGCGTGATGTCATCAATGCCCTGTCCGAAAGCGACTATGCCCCGAAGACCATCGCGCGCCTCAAGGAACACCCGCAACTGGCTCCTGCGCGAATAGAGGAAATCATCGAGACGATGAATCTTCTGGTAGGCGCTGGCTATGCCAGCACTGCTCAGGTTCCCACGCCCGAAATTAGCGCTCGCTGTAAAAAACTCAACCGCCATGTGCGCGATCGCGCACTGCTCGTCCGGGAAATCGAATACTTGGCTTCCCCCATCACAGGCGGCGCGATCAACGTGCCCCACATCTGCTTGCTATTTCTCAATGCCATCGACGGCGGGCACAGCACGACACAGGACTTGACGCTGTATGTCTGGGAGTTCTTGCAGACCATCGGCGAGAGGATGCGCAAGAACGGCAAACCGCTTGAATCCCGCGAAGACAACCTCGCCAGCATAGCGCCACTGGCCGAACGTTTTCTGACCTCGACTGTGCCCATGCTCAAGGCGTTACAAGCGATCTGAGCATGCGCATTTATTTACGGGGTCCGTAGATAGCCCTTTCACCGCTAAGGAAAAGACCATGATCAATTCGACAGACCGCTATCTTCCTCAAAGCAGCCGCTCGCAGATAAACAGCGAAGCTGGCAATTCTGCCCATCCCGTTCGTTCCAGATGGCGCCACCACCTCGCCACCCTCGTTGTGCTTTGTGCGCTCACCGTGGGCAGTGCACTGGCGCAGAACGCCCCAAAACCCGATTGGGGAACGGCCGATATACCCTCCCAGAAAGACCGCATTTTTCTGGTCACTGGCGGCACCAGCGGGATGGGCTTCGAGGACGCCAAGGCCCTGGCGGCTGCCGGCGCCCAGGTCATCATCACCGCCCGCAACCTTCAACGAGGACAAGAGGCAGTAAAGCGCATCAAAGAAGAGGTACCGGATGCCAAGGTGCAATTCGAGCCCGTCGACCTGGCCGACCTTTCTTCGGTTCGTGCGTTGGGTCAACGTCTCGCCGGCTCACTGCCCCGAATCGACGGACTGATCAACAATGCGGCGATCATGGCGCCGGCCGAACGCGGCACGTCGGTAGATGGCCTGGAGATGCAGTTCGCCACGAACTATGCAGGGCATTTCGTTCTGACTGCAGAGCTGTTGCCCTTGCTGCGCAAAAGCGACGCCCCACGCGTGGTCACGCTGTCCAGCGTCGCTGTACATCGGGGCGGCATCAATTTTGATGACCTGCAATCCATGCAAATCTACGACCCCTATGCGGCCTATGCGCAATCCAAGATGGCATGCCTGATGTTCGCATTCGAACTGCAGCGACGCAGCGATGCCAATGGCTGGGGCATCCAGAGCGTAGCCGCCCATCCGGGTATCGCGGTTACCGAACTGGTCGCACGTGGTCCCGGTCTGGACAGCGACTCGGGACGTCGGTGGTTAGCGATGCGTGAGCACTTGCAGACCGCAGCACAAGGCGCAATTCCCACACTGTATGCTGCGACAGCACCAGAAGCTTTGGCTGGCGCTTATTACGGGCCAACTGGCGAGCAGGAGGTTCGAGGGCCACTTGGCCTGGCGACGATTCCTGACCAAGCCCTCGACAACGCAGCGGCAGCCCATCTATGGAATCTCACCGAAAAAATCACCAACACGAGCTTCCCCATGAGCGGCAACTGAATCCATAGCCATAAGACAACATGCTGGATATTGTGCTTCGCATGCCTTCCGGATGCCGCAATATTCAGCTTTTACTCTTGAGGGACTTGATTATCGGCCTTTTTCAATATGGCTCAGCTCGTGCCATTCAGATAAAGCAGGATAGTCTGGCACTTTGCCCAGCTTGCTGCTGTCATAAGCCAGCTGTTCAATCCAGACGTTCTCTTATTCAAAGGGACTTAACACATGCCCAGCCTTGCCCGACTCGCCGCCTTGCTCGGTGGCCTGGCCTTCTGTGCCTCCGCGATGGCCGCCGATGTGGATGCGGAAAGCTACGGCTATCCACTGGCCAACCCGTTCGAAGCGACCATCGCCACCACACCGCCCGAACTGCGCCCCGAATTGCCGGCCGATGGCGACATCAGACAAAGTGACTATTCGGTGCGTCTGCGCCCGGACCGCGAATTCGAGCTGCTGGACAATTTCTGGCCAGTGACCAAGCTGCGTTACCGCCTGGCCCAGCAGAAAGGCCGTGCACCGCTGATTTTCATCATATCCGGCACCGGCGCGCACTATGCCAGCGGCACCACCGAATACCTGAAGAAGCTGTTCTACGGTGCAGGTTTCCATGTTGTGCAGTTGTCCTCACCGACCAGCTATGACTTCATGGCCGCCGCCTCGCGTTCGGCCACGCCGGGCTACAGCCCGGACGATGCCGACGACCTGTACCGCGTGATGCAGGCCGTACGCGCCCAGCACCCGAAGCTGGAGGTCAGCGAGTTCCTGCTGACCGGTTACAGCCTCGGCGCGCTGCATGCCGCCTTCGTCAGCCAGATCGATGAAACCCGCCGCGCCTTCGATTTCAAACGCGTGCTGCTGCTCAACCCGCCGGTCAACCTCTACACCTCCATCAGCAACCTCGACAAGCTGGTGCAGACCAAGGTGCAGGGCATCGACAACAGCACCAACTTCTATGATCTGGTGCTGGGCAAGTTGACCCGCTACTTCAATGACAAGGGCTATCTGGATATCAACGACGCCATGCTCTATGACTTCCAGCAGTCCAAAGAGCGGCTCTCGGACGAACAGATGGCCATGCTGATCGGCACCTCGTTCCGCTTCTCGTCTGCCGACATAGTGTTCACCTCGGACCTGCTCAACCGCCGCGGCCTGATTACCCCGCGCGACTATCGCATCACCGAGAGCACCAGCCTCACGCCGTTCTTCCAGATGGCCCTGCGCTGCGACTTCGATTGCTATATCGCCGAGCAACTGATGCCCATGTGGCGTGCTCGCCACGATGGCGGCAGCCTCAATCAGTTGGTCGACAAGAGCAGCCTGTATGCGCTGGAGGACTACCTCAGAAGCAGCGACAAGGTCTCGGTGATGCACAACGCCGACGACCTGATCCTCGGCCAGGGCGACATCGGCTTTCTGCACCGCACTTTTGGCGACCGCCTGACCCTTTACCCGCGCGGCGGGCACTGCGGCAACCTCAACTATCGCGTCAACAGCGACGCCATGCTGGAGTTCTTCCGTGGTTAAACACAGCACGCTCATCATCGCCCTGCTGCTGGGCAGCGGGCAGGCACTGGCCGCAGACCAGGTCGATGCCGACGGATTCACCAACCCGCTGCAGAATCTGCAGTTCAACCCAGGACTGGATCAGCAGGAGTTCGAACGCGCCTCCAGTGACGCCCTGCAGGTCTATGACCCGCTGGAGTCGTGGAACCGCCGCGTTTACCACTTCAACTACCGCTTCGATCAGTGGGTGTTCCTGCCCGTGGTCGACGGCTACCGCTACGTCACGCCGAACCTGGTGCAGACCGGCGTGCACAACTTCTTCAACAACCTCGGCGAGATTCCCACGCTGGCCAACAGCGTGCTGCAGCTCAAGGGCAAACGGGCGATGAACAGCACCGCGCGGTTGCTGTTCAATACCATCCTCGGTGTTGGCGGTATCTGGGACCCGGCGACGAAGATGGGCCTACCCCGATTGAGCGAAGATTTCGGCCAAACCCTGGGCTACTACGGCGTACCCGCAGGGCCTTATCTGATGCTGCCACTGCTCGGGCCATCGAACCTGCGCGACACCGGCGGGCTGGTGGCGGACTACAGCCTGGAGAACGCGGTCAATTACCTCGATGTGGCCGACGCCAGCCGCAGCAATCCCGGCATCACCGCACTGCGCATCGTCGACACCCGCGCCAATACCGGCTTCCGCTATGGCCAACTCAACTCGCCGTTCGAGTACGAGAAGATCCGCTACTTCTACAACGAGTCGCGCAAGCTGAAGATTGCCGACTGAGCCCTCGGCTATGCATCGAATTTATCGATGCATAGCCCGCAAATTTTCCACACAAACATCGATTAAATGCGACTAGCATGGCGTCATTCCTACCTTTCAAGGAGCCCGCCATGACCTCGCAACGCCGCGTCATCAGCATCCAGCCTGGCCAACCAGCCTCGGACGGCGCCGGTGTGCGCCTCAACCGCGTGATCGGCGGACCGGGTCTGGAGCGCTTCGACCCCTTCCTGATGCTCGACGAGTTTTCCACCGACAACCCCGACGACTACATCGCCGGCTTCCCACCGCACCCGCATCGTGGTTTCGAGACCATCACCTACATGCTCGAAGGGCGCATGCGCCATGAAGACCATCTGGGCAACGTCGGCCTGCTCGGCAGCGGCGGCGTGCAATGGATGACGGCTGCGCGCGGCATCATCCACAGCGAGATGCCCGAGCAGGAGTCTGGCGCCATGCGCGGCTTCCAGCTGTGGCTCAACCTGCCAGCCAAGGACAAGTTGGGTGAAGCGGGCTACCGCGATATTCCAGCCACCGACATCCCGCGCATCAACACGGCGTCCGGCGCCGAGGTGGTGGTGATCGCTGGTGAATTCGATGACGGCGAGATCCGCCAGGCCGGCGCCGTGCAGCGGCCGCACACCCAGCCTCAGCTGTTCGACCTGAACCTGCCGGCCGGCAGCCAGGTTTCACCGCGCCTGGCCGATGGTCAGAGGGTCATGCTGTACGTTTACCAAGGTCTGCTCGAGCTGCCCGAGGCCAGTACACAACCGGTCAGCGCCGGGCGTCTGGTGCGGCTATCCGACGAGGGTGAGCTGCACCTGGCCAGCACCCATGGTGCGCGGGTATTGCTGATCGCCGGCACACCACTGAACGAACCCATCGTCCAGTACGGACCGTTCGTGATGAACAGCCGCGAGGAAATCGAGCAGGCTATGCGCGATTTTCGTGATGGTGTGCTGGCCTGACGTGCATCAAGCGGAATGGGCGACCTCGGCCAACCCGAGAAAACGGCAGAGGTCGGCCTTGCGCGCCATCGCATCCTGGTAGCCCAGTTCGATCAGTTCACTGCAGTAACCAGGCTCGAACAACAGGTAACTGAGCACGCCCGCTCCACCGGCCTTGGTCGCCCCCGGGCCGCGCAGAAACAGGCGCAGCGCCTTGGGCAGCTCGCGCTGATGGCGCGCGGCGATCTGATCCAGCGGCTGGCTCGGCGCGATCACCAGCACGTCCACCGGGTTCAAACCCAAGCCACGCGGACGCCGCTCCGGCGGCACCAGTGCGCTCATCTGGTTGAGCCGCTCGAGCAGCTCGATGTCCGTCTCCAGATTGTCGATAAAGGTACTGTTGAGCATGTGTCCGCCGATCTGCGCCAGGCTCGGCGGTCGAGTGCTGATCACGCGCGGCAGCTCGGCATTGGGTTCGAGCTGGGCATTACCGCTGACACCGATCACCAGCACGCGGCTGGCCCCGAGATGCAGTGCCGGGCTGATCGGCGCCGCCTGGCGCACTGCGCCGTCGCCAAAATACTCACGGTTGATCTTCACCGGCGGAAAGATCAGCGGGATCGACGCGCTGGCCAGCAAATGGTCGAGCTGCAGACGCGTCGGTACACCGACGCGACGATGGCGGAACCAGGGATCGATAGTGGCGCGGCCCTGATAGAAGGTCACCGCCTGGCCACTTTCGTAGCCAAAGGCCGTCACTGCTACCGCTCGCAGCTGGCGATGGCGCACGGCCGCAGCGATGCCGGAGAAGTCCAGCTCGCGCTCCAGCAATTCACGCAACGGCGAACTGTCGAGCAAGGCCACCGGAACATCGCGCCCCAGGCCAAGCAGGCTGTGGCCAATGAAGCGCGCCGCCTGCCGCAACACGCCCGGCCAGTCGCTGCGGTACACCATATGGGTGTGAAAGCCTTGCCAGACCGAGGTCAGGCGCCGCACGGCTTCGCCGAACTGCAGCGCCCCACAGGCCAGGCCAACGGCATTGATCGCCCCGGCTGAGGTCCCGACTATCACCGGAAAGGGATTGTGCGAGGCGTCCGGCAGTAAATCGGCGATGGCTGCCAACACCCCGACCTGATAGGCCGCCCGCGCCCCGCCACCAGAGAGGATCAGCCCAGTAACGGGCGCATCGGGGCGGGCAATCACGGTCATCGAGCGGTCCTGTTTTTCGTTGCAGTATAGATGCGCTACCTGGCCGTTTAAAAACCTAGGCAAGGCAATACCGATGGCGGCCCCGCAAAAACGGCCGAAAAAAGCACTGGGCCCGCACTCGGGTTTACGCGTTGTAAATGAGCATTTTGACTGGGCTCGCACGCGAGGCCGTTTTTAACGCAGCATTGCCAACGCAGGTAGTTTTTCAACGGCCTGCTAGTTGCGCTTACCGTACAGCTTCGGCTCACCCTCGGGACGCGTCTTGAAACGCCGATGCGCCCACAGGTACTGCTCCGGGCAGGCACTGACCACCTGTTCGATCCACTGGTTGATACGCAGGCAATCGGCCTCCTCGCTTTCGCCGGGGAAGCCTTCGAGCGGCGGATGGATCACCAGACGATAACCGCTGCCATCGGCCAGACGCTGCTGGGTGAAAGGCACCACGCGCGCCTTGCCCAGGCGGGCGAACTTGGTGGTGGCGGTAACCGTGGCCGCCTGAATACCGAACAGCGGCACGAAGATGCTCTGCTTGCGGCCGTAATCCTGATCCGGCGCGTACCAGATCGCACGACCGGCACGCAGCACCTTGAGCATGGCGCGAATGTCCTCGCGCTCGATGGCGCTGGCATCGAGGTTGTGGCGTTCGCGGCCACGACGCTGGATGTAGTCGAACAGCGGGTTGTCGTGCTCGCGGTACATGCCGTCGATGGTGTGCAACTGACCGAGCAGCGCGGCGCCGATCTCCAGGGTGGTGAAGTGCACGGCCATGAGGATCACGCCCTGCCCCTCAGCTTGCGCCTGCTGCAGATGCTCGAGGCCTTCGACATGCGCCAGTCGCGCCAGACGCTCCTTGGGCCACCACCAGCTCATGGCCATCTCGAAGAAGGCAATACCGGTGGAGGCGAAATTCTCCTTGAGCAGGCGCTCGCGCTCGGCAGCGCTCTTGTCGGGGAAGCAAAGTTCCAGATTGCGCGCAGCGATCTGCCGGCGCGAGATTGCCGTGCGGTACATCAGCCAGCCCAGTGCCCGCCCCAGTTTCAGCTGCAGGCCATAAGGCAGTTGCACCACCAGCCACAGCAATCCGAAGCCCAGCCACAGCGGCCAGAAGCGCGGATGAAGAAAATAGGCGCGAAAGCGTGGGCGATCCATGAGACGTTTCCGATCACTTACAAAGCCGCGCATTCTAACGCAGTTTTCCCGACCGGCTCGCTGGCATCAGTGCCGTCAGAGCAGGTCACGACAGCGAATCGACAGCCAAGCCTTGCCTCTTCCCAGCCTCGCTGACGCGCGCGGCTTGCGGCATGCGGGCTATCTCGTTATAAGTCCGGCATCTTTCGACTCGCCAGAAGGCCCATCGCACCACCATGAGCCAAGCCGACCTCCTCGCCCAAGACCCCGTATTCCAGCTCAAGGGCAGCATGCTCGCCATCACCGTGATGGAACTGGCGCACAACGATCTCGAACGCCTCGACGCGCAACTGACGGAAAAAGTCGCCCAGGCCCCGGCCTTCTTCAGCAACACGCCGCTGGTGCTGGCCCTGGACAAACTGCCGGAAGGCGAAGGTGAACTGGACCTGGCCGAACTGATGGCCGTCTGCCGCCGCCATGGCCTGCGCACCCTGGCCATCCGCGCCGCGCGGGAAAGCGACGTCGCCGCTGCCGAAGCCATGGATCTGCCGGTACTGCCGCCGTCCGGTGCACGCGAACGCCTCCTCGATCCAGCGCCAAAGAAAATCGAAGAGAAACCGGCCGAACCCGAGCACAAACCCAGTCGCATCATCACCAGTCCGGTGCGCGGCGGCCAGCAGATCTATGCCCAGGGTGGCGATCTGATCGTGCTGGCACCGGTCAGCGCCGGGGCGGAACTTCTCGCCGATGGCAACATCCATGTTTACGCGCCCATGCGTGGCCGCGCCCTGGCGGGCATCAAGGGCAACACCAAGGCACGGATTTTCTGTCAGCAAATGGGCGCCGAAATGTTGTCGATCGCCGGCCATTACAAGGTTGCCGAAGACCTGCGCCGCGACCCGCTGTGGGGCGATGCAGTGCACGTCAGCCTGTCGGGTGACGTGTTGAACATCACCCGCCTTTAACGGATACTGCGGCCACTTTTTACGGACACAAAAAAGGCATCTGGAAGCCTCGAATGGCTGACGGATTCCCGCGTTTTATTCATTTTTTGGGGTGAATCACCTTGGCCAAGATCCTCGTAGTCACTTCCGGCAAAGGTGGCGTCGGTAAAACCACCACCAGCGCTGCCATCGGTACCGGCCTCGCCCTGCGCGGGCACAAGACCGTCATCGTCGACTTCGACGTCGGCCTGCGTAACCTCGACTTGATCATGGGCTGCGAACGCCGCGTGGTGTATGACTTCGTCAACGTCGTCAACGGCGAAGCGACCCTGACCCAGGCCCTGATCAAGGACAAGCGTCTCGAAAACCTCTATGTGCTGGCCGCCAGCCAGACCCGTGACAAGGACGCGCTGACCCAGGAAGGCGTCGAGAAGGTCATCAGCGAGCTGTCGCAGAATTTCGAGTACGTGGTCTGCGACTCGCCAGCCGGCATCGAGAAAGGCGCGCACCTGGCGATGTACTTCGCCGACGAAGCCATTGTCGTGACCAACCCGGAAGTATCCTCGGTACGTGACTCCGACCGCATGCTCGGCCTGTTGGCGAGCAAATCGCGCCGCGCCGAGAAAGGCGAAGAACCGATCAAGGAACACCTGCTGCTCACCCGTTACAACCCCGAGCGCGTCACCAAGGGCGAGATGCTTGGCGTCGAAGACGTCGAGGAAATCCTCGCCATCCGCCTGCTCGGCGTGATCCCCGAATCCCAGGCCGTGCTCAAGGCATCCAACCAGGGTATCCCGGTCATCCTCGATGACCAGAGCGATGCCGGCCAAGCCTATAGCGACGCAGTCGATCGCCTGCTCGGCAAGGACGTCGCGCACCGCTTCCTGGATGTGAAGAAGCAGGGCTTCCTGCAGCGCCTGTTTGGAGGTCGAGAATGAATATTTTTGACTTCTTGCGTTCGCGCAAGAAGGAAACCACCGCATCCATCGCCAAAGAGCGCCTGCAGATCATCGTTGCCCACGAACGTGGTCAGCGCAGCCAGCCGGACTACCTGCCTGCCCTGCAGCAGGAGCTGGTGGAAGTGATCCGCAAGTACGTCAACATCGAATCGGATCAGGTCCAGGTCGCCCTGGAAAACCAGGGCAGTTGCTCGATCCTGGAGTTGAACATCACTCTGCCGGATCGCTGAAAAATCTATTTGGACTTGCTGCGCGTCGGCCCTGCTGCGTTAAAAACAGACTCGGAATGCTCATGTACAAAAGTACACTCCGCTTCCTCGCCTGTTTTTGCCTTGCATGGCTCTAGCTCGCAGCGCCCAAGATAGATTTTTAACTGGATCATGCGAATGGCGGCCTTACGGCCGCCATTCGCTTTTATCGCCCAATCCAACCAGAACGCCCCATGCCGCTAAGCCAGATCGAAATTCTCCACCAGGACGCCGCCCTGCTGGTGATCAACAAGCCCACCCTACTGCTGTCGGTGCCTGGCCGCGCCGATGACAACAAGGATTGCCTGGTCACCCGCCTGCAGGAAAACGGCTACCCGGAAGCGCGCATCGTGCATCGGCTGGACTGGGAAACCTCCGGCATCATCGTCCTCGCTCGCGACGCCGACAGCCACCGCGAGCTGTCCCGGCAGTTCCACGACCGTGAAACCGAGAAGGCCTACACCGCCCTGTGCTGGGGCCAGCCGCAGGCCGACAGCGGCAGCATCGACCTGCCGCTGCGCTACGACCCGCCGACCAAACCACGCCACGTGGTCGATCACGAACTGGGCAAACACGCGCTGACCCACTGGCGCATCATCGAGCGCTGCGGCGACTGGTGCCGGGTCGAGCTCACACCCATCACCGGCCGCTCGCACCAGTTGCGCGTGCATATGCTGTCCATCGGTCATCCGCTGCTGGGCGACCGTCTCTACGCTCACGAACAGGCCCTGGCCGCCCATGAGCGCCTGTGCCTGCACGCCAGCATGCTCGCCCTCACCCACCCGCAAACCGGTGAGCGCATGCGTTTCGAGTGCCCCGCGCCGTTCTGATCTGTCGCCTGCGCCGAGGGCAGCCCAATGCCAGCCCTATCCATCTCCTGTTTCGGCACGCTCAATCGCTCGACATGGAAGGTGTGAGCATCGGTAACACTGCCTGAGCGAACCAGAAGAAAGTTGGCTTTACAGACAAGCCAGCGCTGCCAATCCTGCTATCGGGCATGGTCCTGTTGCGACCGCTCTCAGAAGAACGACCGCCCTCTGATTTCCCGGAACAGAGCCCTATGGCGTCGGCTCCGGGAAGTGCCTGACAAGGCGATGCTCAGTGGTTCATCGACATGGACGCAGGCAGTGGCATCGGGATGCTCGAAAACAATAACGAAGAACAGCTCATCCAGTTGCAGCACATTGGCAAGCACTACCGGCTTGCCGACAAGACGCTGCATATCCTCGACGACGTCTGCCTGCGGATCGCGCGCGGGGAAAGCTGCGCCATCCTCGGCAGCTCCGGCTCGGGCAAGAGCACCCTGCTCAACGTGCTCGGCCTGCTCGACCTGCCCGATACCGGCAACTACCGCCTCAATGGCATCGAGGTCGCCAAGGCCAGCCCGGACCAATTGGCCGCCCTGCGTAACCAGCTGATCGGTTTCGTCTTCCAGAGCTTCAACCTGCTTCCCCGCCTCAGCGCACTGGACAACGTCGCCTTGCCCCTGACCTATCGCGGCATCGCGCCCCGCCAGGCGCGCGAGCAAGCGCACGCCATGCTCGCCAGGGTCGGCCTGGGCGAACGCAGTGAGCATCGTCCCGCCAGCCTGTCCGGTGGACAGCGCCAGCGCGTCGCCATCGCCCGCGCGCTGGTCGGCAAGCCTGCACTGATTCTCGCCGACGAACCGACCGGCAATCTCGATACCAGCACAGCCCAGGAGATCATGGCGTTGCTGCTCGAGCTCAACCGCGAGCAAAGCGTCACGCTGATCGTGGTCACCCATGACCCGCTGATCGCCAACCGCCTGGCGCGCCGGCTCGAGGTGCATCAGGGGCTGCTGCGCGAGGCCGGCGCAGCATGAGCCTGAGCATGCCGTTCAGTACCGGGCCGAGCGCCGCACAGATACTGCTCGAGGCGCTGAACAGCCTGCGCATGCTCGGTCGGCGCTCCTTGCTGGCCCTGCTGGGCATCGTCATGGGCAGTTGCTCGGTGGTGGCCCTGCTCAACATCGGCGGCAATGCCGCAGCGCAATCGATAGCGATCTTCCGCAACCTGGGCAGCGATACCCTGGTGCTGCAGCTGCCACCACAACCCACCGGGCGCGACGGCCTGCCCCTGCGTCTGAGCGTGGAAGCGCTGGCTCGACAAACCCCGGCCGTCGCCAGCCTGTCCCCGGTGATGACCTATGGCGCACCGGCGATCTTCCACGGACGGATCGGCAACGCCAACATCATCGGCGCCGACCCGGCATTGTTCGAGGCCGCGCGTCTGGATATCGCCAGCGGCCGGTCGCTGTCGGGGTTCGACCGCAAGGAAGCCTATGCGGTCATCGGCGCCTCGCTGGCACAGACCCTGAGCCTGCCGGACGATCCGCTGCAACCTGGTGATCAGTTACGCCTGCAGTCCTATCAGTTCAGGGTCGTCGGCATTCTCCAGGAAGGTGCCCCCGGCATGCTCCTGCCGTTCAATGCCAACGAAACGCTGTTCATCCCCTTGGAGGGCATGACGCGCATCAACCCCGTGCCACAGATCAGCCACGTTGTGGCCCGCGCCAACAGCGCCGAAGAAGTCATCCAGGCCGGCGAGCAACTGCGCCAGGCTCTCACCCAGCGCATCGCTGGGGATGCTCCGGTTACCCTGATCTTCGCGCAGCAGATCCTCGAGGGCATGCAACAGCAGACCCGAACCTTCACCTACCTGCTGGCAGCGCTCGGCGTCGTCTCACTGATAGGTGGCGGTGTAGGCGTGATGAACGTGATGCTGATGAACGTCAGCGAACGCCGCCGGGAGATCGGCGTGCGCCTGGCCCTGGGCGCACGGCGCAGAGATATCCGTAACCTGTTCCTGGTCGAGGCCGTGGCCTTGACCAGCGTTGGCGCGCTGCTGGGCGCCGTTCTCGGCATGCTGGGAGGCTGGGGCTATGCGCAGCTATCTGGCTGGGCATTCTTTCTGGCCCCCGGCGCGCTGCCCCTGGGCATCGGCAGTACGGTACTGGTCGGCCTGTTCTTCGGTCTGCATCCGGCCATCGCCGCGTCACGCCTGCAACCGGTAGAGGCGCTGCGCGATGAATAGGCGACTGGCGCTCGGCGCGTTCCTCATCGTCACCCTCAGCGCACCAGCACAGGCGTGGCGGGAAGAGCCCTTGCGCCCTTCGGCACCCAGCATGCCCGCCCCGGCGCCAGCTGAACTGCTCAGTGAACAGATGGCCGACCTGTCGCTGGTCGACGCGGTGTTTCTCGGGCTGCGTAACAACCGCTCGATCAAGAGCGCCTATCTCTGGCGCATCGCCGACAAGTTCGACCTGCGGGTATCGGAGGACGCGTTCAATCCCAAACTGTACCTCTCCAACAGCTACCGAGCCTCGCGGGGGCATGCCGATAGCCAGCGTGCGGGCCAGTTCGGCGCCACAGCGACCTTGCTGGGAGAATACGGCACCGTGGTCAGCCTCGGCTGGAGCAAATACCACACGCAAGCCAACCAGGCGGGCTGGCGCCGCAACGACGGCGTCGACTTCAGCATCATCCAGCCGCTACTGCGTGGCGGCGGGCGCGACGTCACCACCGCGCCACTGCGACTCGCGCAACTGACCGAAGAGGCCAACAGGCTCGGCCTCAAGGCCGGCATCTCACAGACCGTGGCGGCGATCATCTTCGCTTACCGCGAGCTGCTGCGCGCCCAGGAGCAGCTGGACATCGCCAGGGCCGCCCTACAGCGTTCGCAGGAGCTGCTGAGCGTCAACCAGGCGATGATCGAAGCCGGGCGGATGGCGGAGTTCGAGGTGGTGCAGACCGAAGCCAGCCTGGCCAGCCAGGAGCTTGGCGTCGAGGAAGCAGCCAATCTGGTCGACAGCAGCCGCCTGGAGTTGCTGCGCCTGCTCGCGCTGGATCTCTCTTCACCAGTGCGAGCAACCGACGCCTTGCACGCTGAAGCGATCGAGATCGACCCCGGCCAGGCCATCAGCCTGGCCGAGCGACAGCAGCCCGACTTTCTGCGCCAGTTGATCATGCGCCAGCAGGCGGACATCAACCTGCTGGTCGCCAAGAACCAGAGTCTCTGGGATCTGTCGCTCGAAGTCGGCGCCAATCAGGCCCGAGATCGTTACGGCTCGACTTATGGCAGCGGCGCAGATCGCAGCTGGGACAGCTATGCCGGCATCCGGCTCGACATCCCCATCGGCGATCTGAGCAGACGCCAGGGGGAAGTCCACGCCCGGATCAACGTCGAAGATCAGCAACTGCAGTTGGCCGATGCCAGACAGGCACTGATCCGCAACGTCAAGGATGTCATACGGGATGTAAGCACCCGCTGGCGCCAGTACGAAATCGCCCAGCGTGGTGTGGAGCTGTCCAAGCGCAAGCTGGCGATCGAACGGGACAAGCTGGCCGCCGGACGCTCCAGCAACTTTCAGGTGCTGAGCTTCGAAAGCGACCTGCAGAACGCCGAGAACGCTCGTCTCAACACCGTGATCGCCTACCTCAACGCGCAGACGCAGCTGGACCTGACCCTGGGCATGACGCTGGAAAGCTGGGACATCATTCTCAATGACCACTAAGCGTAAACACTGGCGCCTACCGCGCCTGATGATCACCGGACTCGCACTGCTGGCGGGCATTGCAGCGCTGTCGTTCCAGATGCAGCCACGCGCCACTGCCGAACAGCCATCCGGGCAGTGGCTGGCCGTACAACCGAGCAACCTGGAGCATCGCATCGGCCTGGTCGGCCGCATCGAACCAGCGCGCACCATCAGCATCAGCGCTCCGTTTGGCGGCAACATCGCCAACAACTTCGTCGAACCCGGGCAACGGGTCATCAAGGGCGAGCGTTTGCTCAGCATGGATGCCAGCGAGCTGGAGGTGCAGGTACGTGATGCCCTCTCCACGCTGCTCAAGGCCCGTCGTACGGTGCGCGAACTTCAGGACTGGGAGGCGGGACAGGAGGTAAGCCGGGCACGGCGCGCCTTGCGCAGCGTGCAGATGGGCCTGGACGGCAACGAACAGAAACTCAAGGACACACGCTCCCTGCATGAGCGAGGCATCGTTGCCCGCAACGAACTGGAAGAGCTGGAACGACAGACGCAGCTGCAGCGCCTCGACCTGCAGGCCGCGGAGGCGGAGCTGCAAGCCGTGCTCGAACGCGGCCGCGGCGAGTACCGGCAGATCGCCGAGATGGAGCTGGCCAATGCTGAGGTCAAGCACGCGGCGCTGAGCCGACAGTTGGCCTCAGGAGATATCCTCGCGCCGTTCTCCGGCATCGTCGTGCAGGCCCCCGGCATAAGCGCCGAAGAGGCAGCCAAAGGCCCAGTGCAGACAGGCAGCCGAGTCAGCCAGGGCCAGCCCCTGTTCGGCCTCGCCAGTATCGAGGGGCTGCGCGTCATTGCCCGAGTCGCCGAACTGGACGTCAACCAGTTGAAAGAAGGCCAGCCGGTCGACGTTACCGGCGACGGTTTCGATGGCCAGCACCTGCAAGGCAAGGTCATGGTGGTGGGCGGCCAGGCCCTCGGCGGTAGCGTGCCCGGCGGCAGCTCTCAGTTCGAAGTCGTGGTAAGCATCCCGGAACTGGATGAAGCGCAGATGCGCCAGGTCAGGCTGGGCATGAGCGCCAAGCTGAGCATCCTCACCTATCACAATCCCGACGCGCTCGTGGTGCCCAGCGCCGCAATGCGTCGAGCCGGGGACAAGTGGCTGCTCGACTACCGCAGCGCCCCCGAGCATCCCGTCAGCGTGGTCGAAGTCGAGGCCGGACGCTCGATGCCTGATGGGCTGGAAGTCTTCGGGCTCGAGCCCGGTTACGTACGAGTCGCAAACTGAGCACACCGCCCCCATCCATTGGTATGGATCGGCGACAGGCGGTGTGTAGCTTCTTCCCGGTTACTCACAGCTGATCGATCGGTCAGCAGTCCTACCCATCCTTGGCTGGGGTTTTCTTTCGCCACGGAAGATTACCTTAGAGGCAGACAACGAGCCCGCCGATTGCACCGCACGGTCTGCATATCGCTCAACTCGAATGGTCCTGCCAACACATAACGGGGAGCTTGAACCAGATGGAACTGCTCGCTAGGCAACTCTTCATCCGCTCCTGCTTTCTGTCTGGGCGCAATAACATCACGCCTCGGCATGTTGTGGCCTCCCACTCTATTTCTTCAGCCATTACACCCGGCAAGAAATAAGGACGTTTCACCGCGATTCGGCGAACTTTTGCTTCGCCTGCAAAACAGTCAACTGCATGCATATGACGACACCTGCATGAAGTTAGCTGTATCCCGAGCGCCTGCCTGAAAAAACACTCGGGACTGTTCGGGAAGTTAGGGCTGGAAGAGATAGGTCAGTGTTTTGTTGTGCATCTCGTAACAGCCATACATACAACAACAATCTGTTAGTGAGGAAACAATGAAAAACAACAAACTGGTTAGTGTCATCGGTGCCCTGGCAATCGGCCTGGGTATTTCCGGTATGGCCTCGGCGGCCACCATCACGGGTAGCTCTCCGTTCACCGCAACTGGCACCATCGGCGTTTCGGGGCCCTCGTCCTTTGGCGCAACGGTGAACTGCAGCGTCGTCTTCAACGGCACCATCAACGCCGGCGGGGCTAGCGCCAACATCAACACCGTGACCGTCAGTGGTAGCGGCCTGTGTGCCCTGCCGACCATCACCGGCCTGCCATGGACACTGACTCCAAGCACCACCACCGACGGTGGCGAAACCTGGCTCGGTACCGTATCCGGCGTCGGCTTTACCATCGCCGGTGCCCCGCCCCTGATCCCGGCCTCCAACTGCGCAGGCCCGACCACCATCAACGTGCAATGGACCAACTCCAATAGCACCCTGCGCGTCACCTCCGCACAGGCACTGGCAGGCAACTGCAACATTCGTTCTCTGAACGTTCAGGCGCCGGCCATTTCGGTCAACTGAATAGTTGCACGTAGTAATAACCCGCGTCCGCATTGAATCGTTCAATAACGACGCGGGTTATTGGAAGTAATGAAGTTCTCAGACAAAAGAGATCAGCCATGCGCAATAAAAATAATATTCTCTCTGCCAAAACACACCGAACTATCTGGATTGCCGCCATGGCAGGTTCCATGTTGGCCGCTTCTCAGGTTCAGGCGGGCGCATTCGGTGTTCCGACCTACGGCACACCAGGCTGGGGCCGTGCATTTGCTGGCGGTTCTATGTGGAAGAACGATCCCAGCGCTGCGTTCAACAACCCTGCCGCCATGGCATTCATCGACCATAACGTCGCTCAGGTGTCCGTGCACCATGCACGGGTCAGCCTGAAGTACAAAGGCAACGTCTACGACCATCAGGGCGACCCGCGCTCGGATCGCGACCTGGAATTTGACCCGGCCGGTAACCCGACCGGCAACATCATCGATAACGGTCCCATCACCAACGATGGCGGTCAGGGTGGTTTCGGCAAGGCACTGCCCACCAGCTTTCTGGTCATGCCGATCAACGACCGATTGAGCTTCGGCCTGAGCCAGGTGGTGCCCATGGGCGCGCAAACCACCTGGGATGGTGACTGGAAAGGTCAGGACTTCGCGGTGGATACCAAGATCGAGACTGTCGGCCTCACCGGCTCCCTGTCCTTCAAGGTCAACGATGCCTTTGCCGTCGGCGGTGGCGTCATCGTCCAGCACACCAAGGGCTTCATCAGCCAGAACCTCGATCTGCTGGCTGCTGCCGGCACGCCATCGTCCCAGCTACCGCTGGGCCTGCCACCAGGTATCAGCGATGCGCTGATCCGGGTGAAGGTGGACAACACCTCCTTCGGCTGGTTTGCCGGTGTCGCATGGAAACCTACCGAGCGCGACACGCTGGGCCTCAACTATCACGCCCGCATTCGCAACAAGCTCGAAGGGGACTACAACATCCATGCGGATCAATATTCCTATGATCTGATGACCAACCCGCTGTTTCCTCCGGTCTTCGGCGATGCGACCGCCATCGAACTGGCCTTCCCCGGCCTGAACCTGAACCCGGACGGCGCCGATGCCAAGTCCCGTCTGGATGTACCTGCCAGCGCCACGCTGGACTGGGTCCATGAGTTCAACGACCGCTTCTCGTTGGGTGCCAGCGTTACCTGGACACAATGGTCATCGTTCAAGGAACTCAAGCTCGAATCCAACGGCAACACCCTGGTAGTCATTCCCTACGACTACAAGGACACCTGGATGTACTCGATCGGCGGCGATTATCGCGTCACCGAGCAGCTCACCTTGCGTGCCGGCGTGGCCCTGGATCAGACGCCAACCCGCAACTCCACCCGTGACGCGCGGATTCCCGATGGCGATCGCACCTTCGTCTCCTTCGGTGGCAGCTACCGCTTCGCCACCGAGCCGAACCTGAGCATCGACGCGGCCTACTCCCACCAGTTCGTCGACAAGGCGCGGCTGCGCACCGTCAACCAGGATCGCCTGGGCGGCGCCAGCATGGATGGTGAAGTGAAAGCCAAGGGTGACGTGTTCAGCCTCTCGGCCACCTACAAATTCTGATTTGCAGCGTACGGATACCGGCAGATCGGGGCTCTGTCGGTATCCGTTTTTTTGTTCCGGGCACTCGTCATCTGATACTGCCGTCCCTCACGCAATATTGCCGTTCTCTATCCGGGCCATGCATGCGCCGCTCTGCCAAGAACAGGCAAAACGGTTACACTGCGCCATCGCTGTCCGGAGTGATACATGCGCGAAGAACTGATTCAAGGCCTGCTCGATTTTCTCAACGCCTCGCCGACCCCTTTCCATGCCACCACCAGCCTGGCCATGCGCCTGGAAGCCGCCGGTTATCGTCACCTGGACGAGCGCGCGACCTGGCACACCGAAGCTGGCGGCCGCTATTACGTGACCCGCAACGACTCCTCGATCATCGCCTTCAAGCTGGGTAAGCGTCCGGCCGTAGATGGCGGCATTCGCCTGGTAGGCGCGCATACCGACAGCCCATGCCTGCGCGTCAAGCCAAACCCGGAGCTGCAGCGCCAGGGCTTCTTCCAGCTCGGCGTGGAAGTCTACGGCGGCGCCCTGCTCGCCCCCTGGTTCGACCGCGACCTGTCGCTGGCCGGCCGCGTGACCTACCGCCGCGACGGCAAGGTCGAGAGCCAGTTGATCGATTTCTACCAGCCCATCGCCGTGATCCCAAGCCTGGCCATTCACCTCAACCGTGAGGCCAACCAGGGCTGGGCGATCAACCCGCAGAACGAGCTGCCGCCGATCCTGGCCCAGCTCGCCAGCAGCGAAACCGCCGATTTCCGCGCCCTGCTCGCCGAGCAACTGGCCATGGAGCACGACTTCAACCCGGACGCGGTGCTGGATTACGAGCTGAGCTTCTATGATACCCAGAGCGCTGCCATCGTCGGCCTCAACCAGGACTTCATCGCCAGCGCCCGCCTGGACAATCTGCTGTCCTGCTACGCCGGCCTGCAGGCGCTGATCGACGCGGACGACGAGGAAACCTGTGTGCTGGTCTGCACCGACCATGAAGAAGTCGGCTCCTGCTCGGCCTGCGGCGCCGACGGTCCCTTCCTCGAGCAGGTGCTGCGCCGCGTGCTGCCAGACGGCGACGCCTTCGTCCGCACCATCCAGCGCTCGCTGCTGGTGTCGGCCGACAATGCCCACGGCGTACACCCGAACTATGCCGACAAGCACGATGGCAACCACGGCCCCAAGCTCAACGCCGGCCCGGTGATCAAGATCAACAGCAACCAGCGCTACGCCACCAACAGCGAGACCGCCGGTTTCTTCCGCCACCTGTGCCTGGAAAACGAAGTACCGGTGCAAAGCTTCGTGGTGCGCAGCGACATGGCCTGCGGCTCCACCATCGGCCCGATCACCGCCAGCCAGCTGGGCGTGCGCACGGTCGACATCGGCCTGCCCACCTTCGCCATGCACTCGATTCGCGAACTGGCCGGCAGCCACGACCTGGAGCACCTGGTGAAAGTGCTGACCGCCTTCTATTCCAGCCCTGAACTCCCTTGAGGTTCTGAGACGCGATGATCGAACATATCCGCAACAGCCTGCAGGAAGCCCAGCGCGCGCTGGAGGCCTTCCTCGCCAACGAACAGACCCTGCGCAATATCCAGAAGGCCGCCGAGTTGCTGGTCGAGAGCTTCGAGCACAAGGGCAAGGCCTTTTCCTGCGGCAATGGCGGCTCGATGTGCGACGCCATGCACTTTGCCGAGGAGCTGACCGGGCGCTACCGCAAGAACCGTCCCGGCATCGCCGCCGTGTCGATCAGCGACCCCAGCCACATCAGCTGCGTGGCCAACGACTTCGGCTACGACTTCATCTTCTCGCGCTACATCGAATCCCATGGCCGCGAAGGTGACGTGCTGATCGCCATCAGCACCAGCGGCAAGAGCCCCAACGTGGTCAAGGCCGCCGAAGCTGCCAAGGCGCTGGGCGTGAAGGTGATCGCCCTGACCGGCAAGCCCGGCTCGCTGCTGGAAAGCCTGGCCGACGTGTGCATCTGTGCGCCGGGCGGCGATTTTGCCGACCGCGTGCAGGAGCTGCACATCAAGACCCTGCACATCCTCATCGAGCTGATCGAACGCAAGCTGAGCCCGCAGAACTACGCTTGAGCCCAGGCACTAGCGGTCGATCACCTGCCCGCGCATCGGCGCCAGGCGCGCCAGCAGGCGGTTCTGCGCCGGCGTGGGCACGCCCTCAGCCTCCATGGCGTCCTGCAGGTGCTCGACCAGGGCGTTGAAATCGCTGGGGGTCAGGCGCAGGCCCTTGTGACTCTCCTCCATGCTGTCGCCGGTGTAGACGCAGGGGCCGCCGCTCTCGAAGCACAGCTGTTCGATCAGCTTCTCACGCAGGCGCTCGATGTCGATGTCGAGAAAGTGCCGGGCGATGCGCGGATCGCGCGCGCTGCCCAGCAGCATGCCTTCGACGATCCGCACGATACCGGGCTCCGCGCCCAGGGCGCGGTACAGGCCGTCGTCGCGCGGCGCCTGCTGGGCGCAGGCTGCCAGCAGCAGCGGCAGGCAGAGCATGGCCAGGCGCACGTTCAGAAACTCCCCTGCACGGACAGGTAGACACCGTCCTGGTTGTCCAGCGTGGCGATCTCGCCGAGTCGCGCGTAGGCCAGCACCAGGGCCAGGTTCTTGTTCGGGAAGTAGCCGACGAACAGATCGGCCCAGTCGCTCTCGCCGGCAAAGCTCAGGTTGTCGGGTTTTTCCCGGTACTCGATGCCCACCGCCCAGTGCCGATCCAGCAACACCGCAACCGAGCCTTCCTTGAGCCAGGAATGGCGGTCGCGGCGGTCGCCGCCGAAGCCCAGCAGGCCCAGTTCGTTGGCCCGGCTGTAGCGCAGGTTGGCGTTGAGCAGCAGGTTGTAGCCGAAGGCACCGCCGAGAATCAGCCGGCTGGCCGCCAGGTAGCCTTCGCTGTCCTCGCGGCGCTGCGCGCCGACCAGGCTGGGCACGAGGAAGTCGCGCTGGCGCTTGTGCTGCAGGCCGAGGGCAATCTGCGGCAGGCGGTCATAGATCAGATCGCCGGCCAGGCGCAGCTTGAGGCCGAGCACGTCCTGGCTGAGGCTGTTGTCCGGCAGGCGCAGGTCACGGGCCAGGGTGCCGAGGTCGAAGCGCTGACGTGCGTAGGACAGCTCGATGCGGTTGCCGTAGGCCGCCGCCACGCCGGCCACGTCGAGGCGGTAGTCGCCGGTCTCGACGCGGGTGGCGAACACGTCTGCGCCCCACTCGCCGCGCTCGCCGTAACCGGCCAGCACCGCCCAGGGCGTGATCCCGCCGCCGGCGGCGCCTTCCAGGCTGGTGGCGCCGCCGGTGGCCAGCAGGCGGCCTTCGCCGGCAGCAGCCAGCTCGGCGCACAGGCACAGGCCCAACAGATAAGCGAGTCGCATGCTTCAGTGCACCTTGGCCAGGGGGGAATGATAGGGTTGCGCCAGCCAGGCCTCGAAGGCCGCGGCGGCCAGCGGCCGGCTGATCAGGTAGCCCTGCGCGGTGTCGCAGTGCCAGCGCTGCAACAGGCTCAGGCTGGGCGCCAGTTCGACGCCCTCGGCCACCACCTTGAGGCCCAGGCTGTGGCTCATTTCGATGGTCGAGCGGACGATCACCGAGTCCTCGCTGTGGTCGTCCAGCTCGCGCACGAAACTCTGGTCGATCTTCAGCTCCTGCACCGGCATGCGCTTGAGCTGCGCCAGCGAGGAGTAGCCGGTGCCGAAATCGTCCACCGACAGGCCGATGCCGCAGCCGCGCAGGCCGTGCAGCACCTGCAGCGCGCGCTCAGGGTCGAGCATCACGCCGCTCTCGGTGATCTCGAAGATCAGTTGCTCCGGCGCCACCCGGTACTGCGCCAGCAGCGCGCCGACCCGTGCCGGCAGACCGACGTCGAGCAGGTCCTCGGTGGAGATGTTCAGCGACAGCTGCACCCAGACGCCGCGCCCGTCCCATTCCTGCAGCTGGCGCAGGGCCTCCTCGATGACCCAGGCGGTGAGCAGCTGGATGCTGCCGGTGCGCTCGGCCAGCGGGATGAATTCGCCGGGCGAGACCATGCCCAGCTGCGGGTGCTGCCAGCGCAGCAGGGCCTCGGCCTGGCGCACGCGACCCTCGCGGATATCCAGCTTGGGCTGGTAGTGCAGCAGCAGCTGGCCCTGCGCGGCGGCGTGGCGCAGGTCGCGGATCAGGCGGATCTGCCGCTGCTGGGCGGCGTCGCGGCCCTGCTGGTAAAGCTGCAGCCGCCCGGGTTGCTGGGCGGCGTCCTGCATGGCGATGCGCGCACGGCGCAGCAGGTCGTCCGGCGTGTCGCCGTCGGCCGGGTAGGCGGCGATGCCGATGCGGCAGTCCAGGGCGACGTCCTGCGTGCCGATGCGCAGCGGCTTGAGCAGCAGTTGATGCAGGCGGTCGGCGCTGGCCACCGCGCTGCTGCCGTCGCACTGCTCCAGCAGCAGAAGGAACTCGTCGCCCAGCAGGCGCGCCAGGCTGTCGCCGGGGCGCAGGGTCGCTTGCAGGCGCCGGGCCAGCTGCTGCAGGGCCAGGTCGCCGCCGCCCTGGCCGCAGCTCTCGTTGATCGCGGCGAAGTTGCCCACGCCCAGGTACAGCAGCGCGGTGGGCCGCCCGGCGGTGATCGCGCTGCCCAGCCGTTCCAGCGCCAGGGTGCGATTGGGCAGACCGGTCAGCACGTCGTGCAGGGCGTTGTGCGCCAGCTGCCGCTCGCGCTCGGCGATGCCGCGCTGCATGTCGTTGATCGCCAGCGCCAGCAGGCCCAGCTCGTCGCTGCGGGCCAGGGCTACCGGCTGCTGGTAGTCGCCGCGGCCGATGCGCTGGGCGGTCGCGGCCAGTTCGCGCACCGGCCGCGACACGCTGCGTGCCAGCAACAGCGCGCCGACCAGCGAGGCGAGCATGGCCCCCAGGCTGATCAGCAGGATGCGCCGATCCAGCGGTGCGAACGCCGCCTCGGCATCGCCGAGGGATTTGTGCAGCAGCGCCTCGACCCGGTAACCGGGGCCGCTGGCCAGCTGCAGGTGCTGGCCGAAGTAGTGCTCGACGCCGTCGTCGAGGCGCTGCGGCATCGCGCCGGCCACCTCCATCTGCGCCTCCAACAGGGCCTGGGCGTTGCCCGGCAGGGTGCTGATCCAGGTCGGCGCCGCGCCGTCGCGACGGGCCACCAGGCTCAGCTCCAGGTGGGTCAGCTCGCGCAGTTGCAGGGCGAATTCGTGGTCCACGGCAAAGCCCATCAGCACCCGGGCGATCGGCAGCGGCGCGCTCACCGTGGCATCCACCAGCAGGTAGATCTGCCTGCCGATGGGCAGCAGGAACAACCGCGGGCCGTCGCGCCGCGGCAACTGCAGCTGGCCGTCAAGACGGGCCAGCGCCTCGGCATCGATGCCCGGGTCGGTGCTCACCTGCAGGCTGCCGTCCAGCCCCAGCAGGAACACGGCGTCGGCGTTGATGCGCGCGCCCTGGTTGGCCAGTGCCGAGCGGATGGTCGGCGCATCGCCGCTGGCCACCGCGTCCTTGAAGCCGAAATCGGCCGCCAGTACCTGGGCGGCCTGCTGCAACTGGTCACTGCGCAGCGCCAGCAGTTGCTCGAAGACGAGGCTGCCGACGTTCAACTGCTCCTGCGCCTGGGCGCGCACTGCGGCATCGGTGGCGGCCTTCACCGCAACATAGAGAGCGCCGATCACCACCAGCAACAGCAGGATGAGGACGCCGGCGATACGCGCCTGGAAGCTACTGCGCAGCATCTTCGGCGGCTTTCCTGAAGGCCTCGCCGAACGCGCTCGGCGCCGGCGGCGCGGGTGACTCGGCAGGACCGCTGCTGGCCAGGACGAACCGCTGGCGCGGCGCCTGGGCGTCGAACTGCAGCTCGCCGGCGGCCTGCGGCAGCAGCTGCGGGTTGCCCGGGTGCCACAGGGTCACGGCGTAGCGCCCGGCCGGCAACTCGGCGATGGCCGCGCGGCCGTGCTCGTCGCTGACGGCGAACCAGGGGTCGTCGGTGACGTAGATATAGCCGAGCATCCAGTCGTGGATATTGCAGCCGAGCACCACCAGCCCGGGCTTGTCGAACAGCACCGGGTCGCTCGGCGTGCCCTGGTACAGGCGCAGCTCGAAACGCTTGGCCGGCGAGAAGGAATAGACCTGGTGGCGGATGTCGTCGCTGTTGGGGAAGGACACCGAGGTGCCGGTGCGCACCGCCAGCACATGGGGCTGGAACTGCTTGTTGCGCTGATCCATGCGCGCCGGCGGCGATGCCTGTGGCGCGTGCAGCGGGCCGCGCAGGCTGATCACCGCATCGGCCAGCGGCTGACCGGCGGCATCCACCAGCTCGGCCTGCAGCGCCGCGGCATGCGCCAGGCAGGGCAGGACCACGGCGGCGAACAGAACGAGGGGGAGCAGGCGGGAATTGCAACCAGTCATGCGCGTACCTTGGCCCGAGCCGAAGGCCGGACGTTCATAGGATTACATGCCGTCCTGGCAACCGAGTTTGGCGTACTGAGGTGATAGCCTAGCTGGCCGGCGGCAAACCGGCCAGCGGCAATTGGCCAGCAGCGGCGCTATTCTCGGCGCAGACGTTTCGGGGTCAGGCCCATATAGCGGCGCATGGCTGTGGTCAGCGCACTCTGGCTGGAGAAACCGCATTCCTCGGCGATACGCACCAGCGGCAGATTGCTCTCGCGCAGCATGCGCGCGGCGCGGTCGAGGCGAGTCTGAAGCAGGTACTGGTGTGGCGTGAGTCCAACGCTGTCCTTGAACTGGGCATGGAAGTGGCTGGGGCTCAGGCACATTTCGTGCGCCAGCTCGGCGACGCTGATACGCCGCGCCAGGTGCTCACCGATGTAATCGTCCAGGCGCTGCAGATCCAGCGCCCCTTGCGGCTGCCGGCGCTGTTCGCCAAACAGGCGCAGATGCAGGGCTCGGAGCAATACGCCGCCAAGAGAGCGTGCCAGAATCGAGTCGCTGCCGTAGCGCTCCAGCTCTGCGCCGGCATAGCTCAGCAGGTGCTGGAAATCGACATCGAGGGCGGGATAACGCGGTGTTTCGAACAGACGGTGGAGCAGCTCCAGGTCTTCGCTGGGGGTATCCTGTTCGTCCAGGTCGAGAATCAGCATGCGGTTGTCGCCCATGCCGGCGAACTGGTGGGCGGCATCGCCCGGCACCAGGCAGGCGCGCATACGGCAGACTTCCCCACCGCGGCCGCCGACTTCGAATTCGGCGCGGCCGACCAGGGACATCACCAATTGGTGATGATCATGGGCATGTTCATGGGCCTGTTCATCCAGGCGGATCACACGGGCTTGCAGCATCGCAAAAGACTGGCGGCACGAAACAAGGGTTGCACTTTACTCCTTTCCCAGGGAAAACGCCGCAACCACCCATCAGTGAAATGGTTGCACCTATAGCAACCAGCGCACCAAATCACAGCTCCGGACAGCCTCAGGCCCTATTACCGTGCACCCGATCAATCCCGCTGAACCGCATTACACAGCCTCCGGCAAATGGCAGGAGAGTTGCTTCGCTCCTTTCGACCGTCCCTGACAAGCGAACCCCGATGAGCGATGCCGCCCTCATTTTTCTGACCCTGCTGGTCGTGCTGCTCACACTGAGCTACTGGCTCACCCACCGCGCGGAAAATCGCCAGTTGAAAGCCAGCAAACAGGCGGACACCGAGATCGTGCAGCGCTGCCTCGACCTGCTTCAGGCCCTGCAGAAACATCGTGGGCTGGGCGCGCAGCAGGATGCCGCGAGCGTCACGCAGCGCAATGCGCAGGCGCAGCAGCTGGATCAGCTCTGGCTGAACTGGCCCGGCGCCAGCATGCAACTACCTCCCCTGCAGCAACACTGGCCGCAGTTGCGCCGCAAACCCGCTGACTTCGATGCCCACTGCCGACTGATCGAAACACTGCTGACGGTGATCGAACAACTCGAAGATCGCCTCTACCGTCAACATCACCCCAGAATTCGCGGGCTCGGCGAGGCCTGCCGCTCGCTCGAAGACCTTGCCAGGCTGCGCGGCCTGGCGGTACGCGCGGCCAATTACGAGCGCTGCCCGCCTGGGCTACAGATGCAACTGCGCTTTCTCTGCAACCGCATGCTAGATCAGGAACAGGACTCGCATCTGCTCGCGCTGATCGAGCGCCTGCAGAGTGACCTGATCGAGTCGGCACAGATTCGCCTGGCGCCCGGGGAGTGCTTCGCCCTGCTCACCCCACTGATCGAGCAGCGCCTGCAAGGCATTCGCCTGAGCCTCGACTGAAACGTTGAAAAAATCCTGCACTCGCCCCATGTAGCAACCAACGTACACGCAAAGGTGCTCCATGAACGATCAGGACAACACCCCCGAAGCTGTCGAAGTTCACGTCAAGGCCGATAGCACCGGCCTGGTACTGCCCGCACAGCAGTTGCCGGACAAGCTCTACATCATCCCCATCCACAACCGCCCGTTCTTTCCGGCGCAGGTGCTGCCGGTCATGGTCAACCAGCAGCCCTGGGGCCGCACGCTGACGCGCGTCGGCAATACCGAGCATAAATGCCTGGCGGTATTCTTCGTCGACACCCCGCCAGACGAACATGGCGAGTTCGACCTCGATACCCTGCCAGAGCACGGCACACTGGTGCGTGTACATCACGTCAGCGAGGAAGGCGGCAAACTGCAGTTCGTCGCCCAGGGACTGACCCGCGTGCGTATTCGCGGCTGGCTCAGCCGCCGCGGTCCGTACCTGGCCGAAGTGGAATATCCACAGCCACCGAACGATCCGCGTGACGAGGTCAAGGCCTACGGCATGGCGCTTATCAATGCGATCAAGGAGCTGCTGCCGCTCAACCCGCTATACAGCGAGGAGCTGAAGAATTACCTCAATCGCTTCAGCCCCAACGACCCGTCGCCACTCACCGATTTCGCCGCCGCCCTGACCACCGCCTCCGGCCAGGAGCTGCAGGAAGTGCTGGATACCGTGCCCATGCTCAAGCGCATGGAAAAGGTGCTGCCGCTGCTGCGCAAGGAAGTGGAGGTCGGCCGCCTGCAGAAAGAGCTGTCGGCGGAGGTCAACAAGCAGATTGGAGAACGCCAGCGTGAATTCTTCCTCAAGGAGCAGCTCAAGCTGATCCAGCAGGAACTGGGCATCAGCAAGGATGACAAGAGTGCCGACCGTGAGGAATTTCTCGCCCGCCTCGAAGGCAAGACCCTACCCGCACCGGCGCAGAAGCGCATCGACGAGGAGCTGAACAAGCTGTCGATCCTGGAAACCGGTTCGCCAGAATACGCTGTCACGCGCAACTACCTGGACTGGGCCACCGCCCTGCCCTGGGGCATCCACGGCGAGGACAAGCTCGATCTGGGCCGCGCGCGCAAGGTGCTGGACAAGCACCACGCCGGCATGGACGACATCAAGCAGCGCATCACCGAGTTCTTGGCCGTCGGCGCCTTCAAGGGTGAGATCGCCGGCTCCATCGTGCTGCTGGTCGGCCCGCCCGGCGTGGGCAAGACCAGCATCGGCAAGTCCATCGCCGAATCCCTCGGCCGGCCGTTCTATCGCTTCTCGGTAGGCGGCATGCGTGACGAAGCGGAGATCAAGGGCCATCGCCGCACCTACATCGGCGCCATGCCCGGCAAGCTGGTGCAGGCACTGAAGGAAGCCGAGGTGATGAACCCGGTGATCATGCTCGACGAGATCGACAAGATGGGCACCAGCTACCAGGGCGACCCCGCCTCGGCGCTGCTGGAAACGCTGGACCCGGAGCAGAACGTCGAATTCCTCGACCACTACCTGGACCTGCGCCTGGACCTGTCCAAGGTGCTGTTCGTCTGCACCGCCAATACCCTCGATTCCATCCCCGGGCCGCTGCTCGACCGCATGGAGGTGATCCGCCTGTCCGGCTACATCACCGAGGAAAAACTGGCCATCGCCAAGCGCCACCTGTGGCCCAAGCAGTTGGAGAAAGCTGGCGTGCCGAAAGCGCGCCTGTCCATCAGCGATGCGGCGCTGCGCACGGTGATCGAGGGCTATGCCCGTGAGGCCGGCGTACGCCAGTTGGAGAAACAGCTGGGCAAGCTGGTGCGCAAATCGGTGGTCAAGCTGCTGGAGAATCCCGAAGCGAAGATCCGCATTGGCGCCAAGGATCTCGAGGAAGCCCTCGGCATGCCGGTGTTCCGCAACGAGCGGGTGCTGGCCGGCACCGGGGTGATCACCGGTCTGGCCTGGACCAGCATGGGCGGCGCTACCCTGCCGATCGAGGCGACGCGCATCCATACGCTCAATCGCGGCTTCAAGCTTACCGGCCAGCTCGGTGACGTCATGAAGGAGTCGGCGGAGATCGCCTACAGCTACGTCAGCTCGCATCTGAAACAGTTCGGTGGTGACCCGACCTTCTTCGACCAGGCCTTCGTCCACCTGCACGTACCGGAAGGCGCCACGCCCAAAGACGGCCCCAGCGCCGGCATCACCATGGCCAGCGCCCTGCTCTCCCTGGCGCGCAACCAGGCGCCGAAGAAGGGCGTGGCCATGACCGGCGAGCTGACCCTGACCGGCCAGGTGCTGCCCATCGGCGGCGTACGCGAGAAGGTGATCGCGGCGCGGCGGCAGAAGATCTTCGAACTGATCCTGCCGGAGGCCAACCGCGGCAGTTACGAGGAGTTGCCGGACTACCTCAAGGAAGGCCTGACCGTGCACTTCGCCAAGCGCTACGGCGATGTGGCGAAAGTGCTATTCGACTAAAGAGGCGTATGTAGGAGCAAGCTCTGCTGGCGAAGCTTTTCAGGCCCGCCGACATTCGCGAGCAGAGCTCGCTCCTACAGCAAACCGCGCACCTCTACGGTCGCCACCGACAGGTCTATGCCGCTATGCTGGGCCAGGTTTCGTCGACTGGAGTTCGTCATGCATGCCACCTTGCGCCTGCTCACCCTGCCCGCCCTGGCCCTGCTTACGGCCTGCGCCCATCAATCCGGCACGCTGGAATTGAAGAAGGACCGGCAGTGCCCGCTGACGCTGAACAAGGGCCAGCAACTGATTCTCAGCCTGCCCAGCAACCCCACCACCGGCTTTCGCTGGGAAGTCCGTGATGGCGCGGCGAACGTGCTGCAAAGCCTCGGCCCCGAGGTATACAGCAATCCCGAAGACGCCGGGCTGGTGGGCGCTGGCGGCATTTCCACCTGGCGCTTCACCGCGCGCGAGCCAGGCGAAGGTCGCCTGCTGCTGACCTACCAGCAACCGTGGGAGCAGAACGTGCCACCGGCAGAAACCTTCGAGTGCGAACTGCGGGTGAAGTGACGAAGGCTGATTCTGTGGGAGGGGCTTTAGCCGCGACGACTCGAAATCAGTCGCCGCTGAAGCGCCTCCCGTAGGGCGGGTGCAACCCGCCACCTATTCATGGCGGGTTGCACCCGCCCTACAGGCTTAGACGAGGAGCGGCTTCAGCCGCGAATGCCAAGCTCAGCTCTTGAGCCGGTAGCCGGTCTTGAAGATCCAGCCCACCAGCAAGATGCACAGCGCCAGGAAGCCCAGCACCATGGCCAGGCTGACGCCGACGTTGACGTCGGACACGCCGTAGAAGCTCCAGCGGAAGGCGCTGATCAGGTACACCACCGGGTTGAACAAGGTCACCGTCTGCCAGGCTGGCGGCAGCATGCTGATCGAATAGAAGGCGCCGCCGAGGAAGGTCAATGGCGTGACGATCAGCGCCGGGACGATCTGCAGTTTCTCCCAGCCATCGGCCCATACGCCGATGATGAAGCCGAACAGGCTGAAGGTCAGCGCCGTCAGTACCAAGAACGCCGCCATCCAGATCGGATGCTGAATCTCGAAATCGACGAACAGCCGCGCGGTGAGCAGGATGATCAGGCCGAGGATCACCGACTTGGTCGCCGCCGCGCCGACATAACCGATCAGAATTTCCAGATAGGACACCGGTGCCGACAGCAGCTCGTAGATGCTTCCGGAATACTTGGGCATGTAGATGCCGAACGAGGCATTGGAAATGCTCTCGGTCAGCAGCGCCAGCATGATCAGGCCGGGAATGATGAAAGCGCCGTAGCTCACGCCCTGCACCTGGGTCATGCTCGAACCGATGGCCGAGCCGAACACCACGAAATACAGCGAGGTGCTGATCACCGGTGTGGCGATGCTCTGCAGCAGGGTGCGCCAGGTGCGTGCCAGCTCGAACAGGTAAATAGCCTTGATGGCGTACAGGTTCATGCGCGTGACTCCTCCAGCAGTGACACGAAAATCTCCTCCAGCGAACTCTGGCTCGACTGCAGATCCTTGAAGTCGATGCCATGCTGCGCCAGATCACGCAGCAGTTCGGCGATGCCGGTGTTCTCGTGCTGGGCGTCGAAGGTGAACACCAGGGCATGGCCCTGATCGGCCAGCTCCAGGCCATAGCGCGCCAGCTCGGCCGGCACGCAGGACAGCGGCTGCTGCAGGTGCAGGGTCAGCTGCTTCTTGCCCAGCTTGTGCATCAGTACCTGCTTGTCTTCCACCAAGATGATGCGGCCTTTGCTGATTACCCCGATGCGATCGGCCATCTCCTCGGCCTCCTCGATGTAGTGGGTGGTCAGAATGATGGTCACGCCACGCTCGCGCAGGCGCCTGACCATGTTCCACATGTCGCGGCGCAGTTCCACGTCGACGCCAGCGGTAGGCTCGTCAAGGAAGAGAATCTGCGGCTCGTGGGAGAGCGCCTTGGCGATCATCACCCGGCGCTTCATGCCGCCGGACAGCTCCATGATCTTGGCGTTGCGCTTGTCCCACAGCGACAGGTCCTTGAGCAGTTGCTCCAGGTAGGCCGGGTCGGGCTTCTTGCCGAACAGGCCACGACTGAACTTGACGGTGGCCCAGACGGTTTCGAACACATCGCTGACCAGTTCCTGTGGTACCAGGCCGATCTGCGAGCGGGCAGCACGGTAGTCACGGACGATGTCCTTGCCACCGACCAGCACCCTGCCCTCACCCGGATTGACGATGCCGCAGATGATGCTGATCAGGGTGGTCTTGCCCGCGCCGTTGGGGCCGAGCAAGGCGAAGATTTCGCCCTGGCGAATGTCCAGGTCGATGCCTTGCAGCGCCGGATGCCCGGACGCATAGATCTTGTTCAGTTGCTGGATGGAGATGACCGACTGCACGGTGGATGGCCCCTTGCCTGCGGAAAACGCAACAGTTTACAGGGCATGAGGCACCGACATCAGCGCGCGGAAGAAAAAACGGCGCACTTGTGGTGCGCCGAGGATGCTGCAGGTGAGGTAGAAACGATTACAGCGCTTGTGGCGATGTAACGATAGGCCAGGCGGCAGCGCCGCCCGGCGTATTCGGTGGCGAGCGGGATCAGAGCGGGGTCAGCAACTCGCCGGTGGCGATAAAGGCGCGCAGGTTGTCCAGCACCAGATCGGCCATCTGCTGGCGCGTCTCGACACTGGCGCTACCGATGTGCGGCAACAGCACCACGTTGTCCAGCTCGCGCAACGCCGCCGGCACCTGGGGTTCGCGCTCGTAGACGTCCAGCCCGGCGCCGCCGATCACCTTCTGCTGCAACGCCGTGATCAGTGCGGCCTCATCGACCACCGAACCACGTGCGACGTTGACAAGAAAGCCATCCGGGCCCAGCGCTTCGAGCACCTCGGCGTTGATCAGGTGATGGGTGGCCTTACCGCCCGGGCAGGTCAGCACCAGGAAATCCGCCCAGCGCGCCAGCGCCAGCAGATCCGGCTCATGCTGGTAAGGGCTGCCCTCGACCGGCCGGCGATTATGGTAACGCACCGGCATGGAAAACCCCGAAGCCCGCAGTGCCACCGCCTCGCCGATGCGGCCGAGACCGACGATACCCAGGCGCTTGCCGCTGACCCGTCGCGCCAGCGGGAAACCCGTGGTGCTGTTCCAGGCGCCGCTGCGCACGAAGCGATCCGCCTCGGACAGGCGCCGCGCGCTGTCGATCATCAGGCCCATTGCCAGGTCGGCCACGCAGTCGTTGAGCACGTCCGGCGTGGTGCTGAGCACGATGCCGCGATCCCGCAGCAGCTCCAGCGGATAGGGATCGTAGCCGACACCGAAACTGCAGATGGCGCGCAGATTCGGCAGCAGCGCCAGCTGCTCAGCCGTGCAGCCGAAGCGTGCCGAGGACACCATGTAGATGAACTGCTCGCCCTGCTCACGCAGAAACGCCAGCGGCTCGGCCTGTTGCCATAGCGCGCTGACCTCGTATTCCTCGGCCAGCTCGCGGTTGAAGCGCTCGCTCAGCGGGCCGATCTGCAGCACCTTGGGTTTGCTCATGGAACCTCCTGTCTCGAATGTACGACTTACCAGACTGTTGAAAAACTACCTGCGTTGCCATTGCTGCGTTAAATACAGGCTCAAAATGCTCATTTACAGATCGTAAACTCCGCTTTTTCGCCTGCATTTGCCTTGCACTGGCTGCCTCGCCTACGTTTTTCAACGGTCTGTTACAGCAATTTGCCCGGATTCATCAGCCCGGTCGGGTCCAGCACCTGCTTGACGCGGGCCATCAACTCCAGCTCCAACGGCGCCTTGTAATGCTGCGCAGCCAGGCGCTTGGACTGTCCCAGGCCATGTTCGGCGCTGATGCTACCGGCATAGTGCAGGGTCTGGTCGTAGATCACGCGCATGATCGCCTCGGCCTGCGCCTTGAAGGAACCATCTTCGGCACCGACCGGTTTGCTGATGTTGTAATGCAGGTTGCCATCGCCAACGTGCCCGTAGGCCACGATACGCACACCGGGAAACGCCTGCTGCAACGCGGCATCGGTACGCGCGATGAAGTCGGGAATACAGCTGACCGGCACACTGATGTCGTGCTTGAGGCTCGGCCCCTCGTGATTCTGCGCCTCCGAGATGCCTTCGCGCAGTGCCCACAAGGTGCGCACCTGCGCATCGCTACCAGCCAGCACAGCATCCAACGCCATGCCATTTTCGAAAGCCTCGCCGATGCCCTGCTCGAGCATCTCGTTCAACGGCGCATTGGGCTGGGTATCGCTCAGTTCGATCAGTACGTACCAGGGATGCGCTTCGGCGAAGGGATCGCTGACACCGGCGACATGGCGCAGGACGAACTCGACGCTTTGCCGCGACATCAGCTCGAAGCCGGTCAGGCGGTCGCCACACAGCCCGCGCATCTGCCCGATCAGCTCAACGGCCGCTTGCGGGCTGGGCAAGGCGACCCAGGCGGTTGTCAGGCTGCGCACGGCGGGAAACAACTTGAGCACGGCGGCGGTGATGATGCCCAGGGTGCCCTCACTGCCGATGAACAGGTGCTTGAGGTCGTAGCCGGTATTGTCCTTGCGCAGCCCACGCAGGCCGTCCCAGATACGCCCATCGGGCAAGACCACTTCCAGACCCAGGGTCAGGTCGCGCATGTTGCCGTAACGCAGCACCGCGGTGCCGCCGGCATTGGTCGCCAGGTTGCCACCGACCGTGCAACTGCCCTCGGCGCCCAGCGACAGCGGGAACAGCCGGCCGACTTCGGCGGCGGCCTCCTGCAACTGCTGCAAGATCACCCCCGCTTCGACGGTGATGGTGGCGTTGGCCACGTCCACTTCGCGGATGCGCTTCATGCGCGTCAGCGACAGCACGATCTGCGCGCCGCTGTCGTCCGGAATCGAGCCGCCGCACAGGCCGGTATTGCCACCTTGTGGCACCAGAGCAACGCCGGCCTGCGCGCACAGGCGTACCACCGCAGCAACCTCCTCGGTCGAGGCCGGGCGCAAAACCGCAGCCGCCTGGCCACGATAGGCGCCGCGCCAGTCGCTGAGGTAACTCTGCATACGCTCGGCGTCAGTGATCAGGCCAGCCTCGCCGACCACCTCGCGCAGCGCCTGGAGCAGATCATCGGACAGGCCACTCATCTCAGGTCACCGGCGCCGGGTTGAACAGCACCAGATCGTTGTGCAGGCGCAGGTGCTCGGCGCAGGTCTGCTTGCGACCGCTGGCCACGTCCAGGTAGAGCTGGAAGATGTGCCAGCCCATTTCTTCCAGCGTCATGCGCCCGGAGACGATCTGCCCGGCGTCGACGTCGATCAGATCCGGCCAACGTTCGGCCAATTGAGTGCGTGTGGCCACCTTGATTACCGGCACCATGGACAGGCCATAGGGCGTGCCACGACCGGTGGTGAAGATGTGCAGGTTCATGCCCGCCGCCAATTGCAGGGTGCCGCAGATGAAGTCGCTGGCTGGCGTGGCGCAGAACCACAGGCCCTTGCCACGAATGCGCTCGCCCGGCGCAACGACGCCGGCAATCGGGCTGTTGCCGGACTTGGCAATGGAGCCCATGGCCTTCTCGACGATGTTGTTCAGCCCGCCCTTCTTGTTACCCGGCGTGGTGTTGGCGCTGCGGTCGGCCATGCCGCGCTGCAGGTAGCGGTCGTACCAGTCCATCTCGCGGATCAGCGCATCGGCTACCTCGACGCTGGCGGCACGCGGCGTCAGCAGGTGGATACCATCACGCACTTCGGTGTTCTCGGAGAACATCACGGTGGCGCCGGCACGCACCAGCAGGTCGGCGGCCACACCCAGGGCGGGGTTGGCGGTGATACCGGAGAAGGCATCGCTGCCGCCGCACTGCATGCCGACCACCAGTTCGGCAGCCGGCACCGTCTCACGGCGACGCTGGTCGAGCACCTTCAGGCGATCCTCGATCATGCCCATGATCTGCTCGACCATGCCGGTGAACCCGGTGCCGGAATCCTGCAGGCGGAACAGCCAGTCTTCCTCGTCCATGCCGTTGGTGAGCTGGTCGCCATCCATCAACTGGTTGGCTTGCAGCTTCTCGCAGCCGAGACTGATCACCAGCGCCTGGCCGCCCAGGTTGGGGTTGCGACTGATGTTGTACAGGGTACGGATCGGCACCACCGCGTCCGGCGCGTTGATTGCCACACCGCAGCCGTAGCTGTGCGACAGCGCTACCACGTCGTCGACGTTGGGGTATTTGGGTAGAACTTCCTTGCGCACGCGCTCGACCACGTGATCGAGCACGCCAACCACGCACTGCACGGTGGTGGTCACGCCGAGGATATTGCGCGTACCGACGCTGCCGTCCGGGTTGCGGAAGCCTTCGAAGCTGTAGCCTTCCAGCGGCTCGCCGGGCGAGGTCTTGATGGTCGCCTTGGGCAGGTTGTCCAGAACCGGCGGCTCAGGCATGCGCAGCACCTGCTCGGTGACCCAGCTGCCGGCGGCGATGGATTTGAGCGCATAGCCGATCACTTCGCCATAACGCACCACCTCGCCGCCCTCGGCGATATCCACCAGCGCCACCTTGTGGCTCTGCGGGATGCCTTCGATGGCCGTCAGGCCATCATCGAACTGGCCGCCAGCGGCGACACCCTGGTCATTGACCACCACGCCGACGTTGTCGGTCGGGTGCAGGCGGATGTAACGAGGCGAATCCTGATGGGGAATCAACTGCATGACACGTGCTCCTGTTGTGCGTTCAGGATGCCGAGCCAGACGTGGCGTCCAGCTCGACCCTGTGAATTTGGCCGACGATCAGGCCGAAGCTGACGACCGCCAGCAGGGCATTTAGGCCGACATAGACCAATGCCCCATCGAAAGAACCGGTATGACTGACCAGGTAGCCGATGACGATGGGTGTGGTGATCGCTGCCAGGTTGCCGAAGGTGTTGAACAGCCCGCCGGACAAGCCAAGGATCTGCCGTGGCGAGGTGTCCGCCACCAGCGTCCAGCCCAGCGAGCCGAGGCCCTTGCCGAAGAAGGCCAGGGCCATCAGCGCCACCACGGCCGTGTCGCTCTCGACATAGATGCACAGCACAACGGCGCTCGACAGCAACAGACCGAGCACCATCGGCAGCTTGCGCGCCAGGGTCAGAGAGTGGCCGCGGCGCACCATGCCGTCGGACAGCAGCCCGCCGAGCACACCACCGACGCAACCGCTGATAGCCGGCAGCGCCGCTGCGAAACCGGCGCCAAGGATGCTCATGCCACGCGCCTGCACCAAGTACACGGGAAACCAGGTAAGAAAGAAGTAGGTAATGGCGTTGTTGCAATACTGGCCAAGGTAGATGCCAATCATCGTGCGCTGGCGCAGCAATAAACCCAGATAGCGCCACTGCGAGCCGCCACTACCGCCACGCTGCCCTTCCAGATCGATCAGCGCCCCGCCTCGCTCCAGGTGTGCCAGCTCGGCTGATTCGATACGCGGGTGCTGACGCGGGCCGTGCAGCTGTTTGAGCCACACAAACGACAGCGCCAGACCCAGGCAACCAAGCACGACGAACACCGCTTGCCAACCCATCGCCTGCACCACCCAGCCCATCAGCGGAGCGAACAGCGCGGTGGCGGCATACTGCGCCGAACTGGAAATGGCCGTGGCAGTAGCGCGCTCGGCAGTGGGAAACCAGGAAGCGATGATCCGCGCGTTGCCGGGAAAACACGGTGCACTGGCAAAACCCACCAGCAGCCGCAGCAGGAACATCGAGGTCACCGCCCAGGTGGTCGGCAGCCAGCCGACGAAGCCCTGCAGCAGGGTCAGCGCCGACCAGACGAACAGGGCCAGGGTGTACACCGGCTTGGTGCCGAAGCGATCGAACAGCCAGCCACCGGGAATCTGCCCGATCACGTAGGCCCAGCCGAATGCAGAAAAGATGTAGCCGAGCGTCACCGCGTCGATGCCCAGACCGGCCTGCATCGCCGAACCGGCGACGGAGAGACTGGAGCGATCGGCGAAGGTGATGGTGGTGACCAGAAACAGCATCAGCAGAATGCTGTAGCGCACACGACCCGGTTTGGCATCTGGCATCGGCAAGGCTCGTGAGACAGAAGGAAAGGCTGAGCCCGTAGGCCGCGGCGAACACCCCGTAGGATGGGCCGGCCGGCGTTCCGCTGCAGCCACGGTCATCACCCCGTAGGGTGGGCTTCAGCCCACCGGTTGTAGTCAAGGTGGGCTAAAGCCCACCCTACGGGACCGCAAGATCACGGAACGGCGTCAGGCCAGGCTCAACGCACCAGGCAGGGCTTCTTGTTATTGAAGGTCCAGCCCGGAATCAGGTACTGCATAGCCACCGCGTCGTCGCGCGCGCCCAGGCCCTTGGCCTGGTACAGCTCGTGCGCCTTGGCCAGCGCATCCCAATCCAGCTCCACACCAAGGCCCGGTGTTTTCGGCACCTGCACCAGACCACCTTCGATGCGCAACGGGTTACGCGTCAGGTACTGGCCGTCCTGCCAGATCCAGTGGGTATCGATGGCGGTCACGCGCCCCGGCGCCGCAGCGGCGACGTGGGTGAACATGGCCAGGGAGATGTCGAAGTGGTTGTTCGAATGCGAGCCCCAGGTCAGGCCCCAGTCGTTGCACATCTGCGCCACACGCACGGAGCCGGCCATGGTCCAGAAGTGCGGGTCGGCCAGCGGGATGTCCACCGATTGCAGGGAGATGGTGTGGCCCATCTGCCGCCAGTCGGTGGCGATCATATTGGTGGCGGTCGGCAGGCCGGTGGCTCGGCGGAACTCGGCCATCACTTCACGACCGGAGTAGCCGTTCTCGGCGCCGCACGGGTCTTCGGCATAGGCCAGCACGCCATGCAGGTCGCGGCACAGGGCGATGGCCTGATCCAGCGACCAGCCTCCATTGGGGTCCAGGGTCACACGCGCCTCGGGGAAACGCGCAGCCAGGGCGCGAATCGCCTCGACTTCGGCTTCGCCATGCAGCACACCGCCCTTGAGCTTAAAGTCGTTGAAGCCGTAGCGCGCATGCGCAGCCTCGGCCTGGCGCACGATGGCCTCGGGAGTCAGTGCGGTCTGGTTGCGCACGCGCTCCCAGGTGTCATCGGCATCGCGTTCGTCGCGGTAGCCGAGATCGGTCTTGTCCTTGTCGGCTATGAAAAACAGATAACCGAGCATTTCCACCGCATCGCGCTGCTGGCCTTCGCCAAGCAGTGCAGCCACAGGCACACCGAGGTGCTGGCCGAGCAGATCGAGCAACGCCGACTCCAGCGCGGTGACGGCATGGATGGTGATGCGCAGATCGAAGGTCTGTAGACCACGGCCGCCGGAATCACGATCAGCGAAAGCACGGCGTACCTGGTTGAGCAGCGCGTTGTAGTTGCCGACTGGCTGGCCGACGAGGATCGAGCGGGCGTCTTCGAGGGTCTTGCGAATGCCCTCGCCGCCGGGGACTTCGCCGACACCGACATGGCCGGCGCTGTCCTTGAGAATGAGGATGTTGCGGGTGAAATACGGGCCGTGGGCTCCGCTCAGGTTGAGCAGCATGCTGTCTTGACCGGCGACCGGTACGACTTGCAGCTCGGTGATCAGCGGAGTGCCGACAGCGGCAGGAATCTGTGAAGTCATGAGCGTTACCCTGTTGTTCTTATGCGGGTTCGACAATGGTTCAACGCGGTCGCGCCCGGCCTGCCGGAGCGCGACTGGGCCGCTCGCCGAAGCGAGCGGCCACCTGCGGTGTTACTGCGCGCCTTGCGCTTCGATCAGCTTGGCCAGGGCTTCGTACTCGTCCGGCAGCAGATCGGTCAGTGGCGCACGTACCGGGCCGGCATCGTAACCGACGATCTTGGCACCGGCCTTGACGATGCTCACGGCATAACCGGCCTTGCGGTTGCGGATGTCCAGGTACGGCAGGAAGAAATCGTCGATCAGTTTGCCAACGGTGGCGTGATCTTCCGCGGCGATGGCGCGGTAAAAGGCCATGGCGGTTTTCGGGATGAAGTTGAACACGGCCGAGGAGTAGACCGGTACACCCAGGGCCTTGTAGGCCGCAGCGTAGACTTCAGCGGTCGGCAAGCCGCCGAGGTAGGTCAGGCGCTCGCCCAGGCGGCGACGGATCGACACCATCAGCTCGATGTCGCCCAGGCCGTCCTTGTAGCCGATCAGGTTCGGGCAACGCTCGGCCAGTTGCTCCAGCAGAGTGGCATTGAGGCGGCAGACGTTACGGTTGTAGATCACCACGCCGATCTTCACCGACTTGCACACCTGCTCGACATGAGCGGCGACGCCGTCCTGAGAGGCTTCGGTCAGGTAGTGCGGCAGCAGCAGCAGGCCCTTGGCACCCAGGCGCTCGGCTTCCTGCGCCATCTGGATGGCCACGCGGGTCGGGCCGCCGACGCCAGCCAGGATAGGTACGGACTTCTCGCAGGTATCTACGGCCGTCTTGATCACGGCGCTGTATTCGTCCGGCGCCAGGGAGAAGAACTCGCCAGTACCGCCGGCAGCGAACAGAGCGGAAGCACCGTAAGGCGCCAGCCACTCGAGGCGGCGTACGTAGCCAGCCGGGTTGAAATCACCGGCGGCATCGAAGTCGGTCACCGGGAAAGACAGCAGACCAGAGGAGAGGATGGACTTAAGTTCTTGTGGATTCATTATGCGAACACCCTAGTAAAGCGAGTTGTGAGGAATAGCGTCAGCCGCAGCTGTAGAGATACGTTATCGTACAACAACAAAAAAAACACCAGTTTTTATATCGTCCGTTCGTCGAAGATTTACCCGCCCTCGCCCGCCTCGCCGGAAAACCGCAACACAAGCGCAAAGCTCAGACTAGAGCAGGCTCCATGATCACGCCAGAAGAAATGGCAGCGCAATCATCATTAGCCATGAGCAGCGTTGACAGGTCAGGAACAGGCTGGTACTAATTTCACCAAGTCATACGACAACCTATGACATTCCAATAAAAACAAACGAGGCCAGGTCATGTCACAGACCTTCACTGCCGCTACCTGCTGCCAACGTGCGCATCGCCACATCGATGTGCGCACTCGCCAGAACAGCACAGCCTGCACTGGCTTCGTTGCCATCTTTGCTCACGCTCTGATCCATTGCAGCGCGGATCGCCTGATGATCCCGGTGCACGACTGAACCGTACCTTCGCCATTGCGGCCGAGGGCCGCACCAAGTCTGGAGCCCCTGCCAAGATGTACGAAGCCTCCCGCAACAGCACACCTCAGATAGTCGAGATGCAGGTCATCCCGGTAGCCGGCCATGACAGCATGTTGCTCAACCTGTGTGGCGCCCACGCCCCCTACTTCACCCGCAATCTGGTGCTGCTCAAGGACAATGCCGGGCGCATCGGCTGTGGCGAGGTTCCCGGTGGCGAAGGCATCCGCCAGGCACTGGAACGCTGCCGCGAGCTGGTGATCGGCCAACCGGTCGGCCGCTACAACCGCGTGCTCAATAGCCTGCGCCAGGCCATCGCCGGGCCGGCCAAAGGGCCTCAGACCACCCAGCATCAGGTCACATCCGAATCCGAAGCTCGCGTGCTCAAGCAGCCCCACGAGATCAACCTGCGCCTGGACAACGTGATCACCGCGGTCGAGGCTGCCCTGCTCGATCTGCTCGGCCAGCACCTCGACGTGCCAGTGGCCGAACTGCTCGGTAGCGGCCAGCAACGCGATCATGTGCCGATGCTCGCCTACCTCTTCTATATAGGTGAGCGCCAGCGCACCGACCTGCCTTACCTCGCCGGCAAAGGTTCGGCGGACGACTGGTATCACCTGCGCCATCAGGCCGCGATGACACCGCAGGCCATCGCCCGCCTGGCCGAGGCCGCCCATGCACGCTACGGCTTCAGCGACTTCAAGCTCAAGGGCGGCGTGATGCATGGCGCCGAGGAGATGGACGCGATCCGCGCGATCAAGGCGCGCTTCCCCGATGCGCGCGTCACCCTCGACCCCAACGGCGCCTGGTCGCTGGATGAAGCCATCGCCCTGTGCCAGGGCCAGAACCATGTGCTGGCCTACGCCGAAGACCCTTGCGGCCCGGAGAACGGCTATTCCGGCCGCGAGATCATGGCCGAGTTCAAGCGTGCCACCGGCATTCCTACCGCCACCAACATGGTCGCCACCGACTGGCGGCAAATGGGTCACTCGCTGCGCCTCGAGGCGGTGGACATTCCACTGGCCGACCCGCATTTCTGGACCATGCAGGGCGCCGTACGTCTCGGTCAGGTGTGCGAGGAATTCGGCCTGACCTGGGGCTCGCATTCGAACAACCACTTCGACATTTCCCTGGCCATGTTCACCCATGCCGCCGCGGCCGTACCAGGCCGCGTCACCGCCATCGACACCCACTGGATCTGGCAGGAAGGCGAAGAGCGCCTGACTCGCGAGCCGCTGCAGATCATCGGCGGCCAGGTAGAGGTCCCCAACAAGCCCGGCCTCGGCATCGAGCCGGACATGCAGCGGATCATGGCCGCTCACGAGCTTTACAAGAAGGTGGCCAACGGCGCGCGTGACGACGCCATGGCCATGCAGTACCTGGTTCCGGGTTGGCAGTACGACCCGAAACGTCCCAGCCTCGGCCGCGACTGACTCACGCGGCTTTTATCCAACCCCGGAGTATTCCAATGAAAAAAACATTCCGCGCCTCCCTCCTTTCTGCCCTGGTCGGCATGGGTGCCCTGGCCACTCATTCCGCCACCTTCGCCGATGAGGTCAAATGGCCGACTCGTCCGGTGCAGGTCGTGGTGATCGCCAACCCCGGCGGCGACACCGATTTCAACGCCCGCATGATGGCCAAGTACTTCAACGAGATCACCGGCAAGACCATGGTGGTGACCAACGTCGCTGGCGGCGGTGGCACCCTGGCGGCCGAACAGGTCAAGGGCGCGGCGGCGGATGGCAACACCATCCTCTTCACCCATCCGGGCCAGTTGATCGTCAACGAAGTGGCTGGTCTGACCGAAGATAGCTACGAGACCTTCGATGTCGCCTGCATCGCTGGCGTCGACAAGAGCACCGTATTCGTCGCTTCCAAGCAGTCCGGCGTGACCAGCATGCAGGACCTGGTGGACAAGTCGAAAGCCAATCCCGGCAGCATCACCTACGGCACCGAGATGGGCAGCTTCTCGCACATCCAGGGCCTGATGCTGGAGAAACTCACCGGCGCCAAACTGAAGATGGTTGACGGTGGCACCGTATCCGACCGCGTGGTCGGCATGCTCGGCGGTCGTCTGGACATGGGCGCCATCACCTATGGTTCCGTACAGGACTATGTGCAGGGCGGGCAAATGGTCGCCCTGGGCCAGCCCAACGACGAACGCAACACCATGCTCGGCGAGGTCCCGACCCTCAAGGAGCAAGGCCTCGACATCACCATGGACAAGCCCTACGTAGTGGCCTTCCCGAAAGGCACCGACCCGGCGATCGTGAAGAAGATGTCTGACATCATGCAGCAGATCACTGAGAAACCTGCTTACGCCGAAGACCTGAAGAAATTCAAGCAACCGGTCGCGTTCTACGGCACCGAAGAGGCCAAGCAGATTCTGGCCAAGACCCGCGAAGACTTCATGCAGTTCAAGGATGAGCTGCGTAAGGCCAAGTAAGCCATAACGCAGCGCCGGCCCAAGCGATTCGGGCCGGCGCTGCGCCTCAGAACATCGAGGTACACGATGAACACCCTGAACAAGAAAGAACTGATCATCGGCATTGCCATGCTCGGCGCCAGCCTTACCTACCTGGTTCTGGCACAACAGCTACCTGGGCATGACGGTGTCGATGCGGCCACGGTGCCGAAACTGCTGGCCGGATTTCTGTCTCTGCTTGGCCTGATGCAACTGGTCAGCGCCTTTGCCAAACCCAAGGTTGCCGCCGAACCCGCAAGTCCGGTGCCGACAGAAGCTGAAGAGCGACCGGCTGAAGTCATAGAACCCAAGACCGTCCTCAAGACTCTCGGCCTGATCCTCGGCTACATGGCCCTGCTCGGCCCTGTGGGCTTCCCGATCATGACCGTGGTTTACCTCTATCTGCAGTTCCTCGTGCTGACGCCGGTAAACCAGAAAGCCAGACATCTGACCTATCTGCTGATCGCCGTTATCTGCTCTGCGCTCATTTTCCTGCTGTTCCGCGAGGCCTTCGACCTGTTGCTGCCCGCTGGCCTGCTGAACAACTACATCTGAGGATCGACCATGCTCGAATTACTGCAGCAAGGCTTCGGTGCCGTCTTTTCACTGAACATCATGATGCTGATGGCCGTCGGTGTGGCCATGGGCATCGTCTTCGGCGCGGTACCCGGCCTGTCCGCGACCATGGCTGTAGCACTATGCCTGCCGCTGACCTTCACCATGGGCCCGCAGGCAGGGCTGTCGCTGTTGGTCGCACTGTTCATCGGTGCGACCTCGGGCGGGCTGATTTCAGCGATTCTGCTGAAGATTCCAGGAACGCCGTCATCAATCGCCACCGTGTTCGATGGTGGCCCGCTGATGGAACAGGGCCACGGCGTCAAGGCGCTGGGCGTCGGCATCGTGTTTTCCTTTCTGGGCACCATCTTCAGTATCGTCGCGTTGATGTTCATCGCCCCGCAGCTGGCCAAGGTGGCCCTGAGCTTCGGCCCGCATGAATACTTCGCCATCGCGGTGTTCTCCCTGACCCTGATCGCCACCCTGTCGGCCGGTTCCATGGTCAAGGGGCTGTTCGCCGGTGCGCTGGGTATCGCCGTGTCCACTGTCGGTATCGCCCCGGTCGAGGCAGTGCGCCGCTTTACCTTCGGCGTCAGTGAGCTCAACGGCGGCTTCTCGATGCTGGCAGTGATGATCGGCATGTTCGCCGTCGCCGAGATCATCAAACTCGCCGAAACCGGCCGCCATGCCGTGCAGGGCAAGGCCAAGTCGGTGAGCATGAAGAACATCAAGGGCTTCGGCTTCTCGCTCAAGGAATTCCGCGAGCAACTACCCAATGCCGGTCGCTCCGGCCTGATCGGCCTGGGCATCGGTATCCTGCCGGGCATCGGCGCCGGTACCTCGAACCTGGTGTCTTACATCATCGCCAAGAAGCGCGCGAAAGACGGGCACACTTACGGCAAGGGCAACATAGGCGGCGTGGTCGCCAGCGAGACGGCCAACAACGCCGGTATCGGCGGCGCCATGATGCCGCTGATGACCCTGGGCATTCCCGGCGACACCGTCACCGCGATCATGCTCGGCGGCTTCCTGATCCACGGCATCCAGCCCGGTCCGCTGCTGTTTATCAGCCAAGGTCCGCTGGTGTACACCATCTTCGCCGCGCTGATCGTCGCCACGGTGATGATGCTGTTCATGGAGTTCTATGGCCTGCGCCTGTTCATCAAGCTGCTCGACGTGCCCAAGCACATCCTGCTGCCGATCATTCTGGTGCTGTGCGTGGTCGGTGCCTTCGGCCTGTCCAGCCGCCTGTTCGACGTCTGGTCGATCCTGCTGTTCGGTCTGCTCGGATACGCCTTCGTCAAGGCCGGCATGCCAGCGGCGCCGTTCATCATCGGCTTCATCCTCGGGCCAATGGCGGAAACCAATCTGCGCCGCGGCCTGATGCTGTCGGACGGCAGCTTCGCCGAGTTCTTCACCAATCCGATTGCCGGCACCTTCCTCGGCCTGGCCCTGGCCTTCGTGCTTTGGCAGGTGTTCAGCGCGCTACGTCCCAAACCCAGCGCGATCAACGAGATCCTGCGTACCTGATACCCCGCAACTTGCCGCCCCCTCTGCTCAGGGGGCGGTTCTTTCCTGACTCCCACCTCTGTGCCTCTAGCAGGCTGTTGAAAAACTACCTGCGTTGCCATTGCTGCGTTAAAAACAGGCTCGTGCGCGAGGCCGATCAAAATGCTCATTTACAGCTCGTAAAGTCGACCGCGACTCCGACCGTTTTTCGCCTGTTTTTGTGGGGCCACCATCGGTATTGCACTGGCTGCCTCGCCTACGTTTTTCAACGGCCTGCTAGCCCTCTACAACGCCAACTGCAGCGGCTTGAGCACGATAGTGGACGCGCTCATTGATCCAGGTCTAATCTAATCAATCACTAGATTGATACCCGGAATGAATCAATGTTCGACCTGGCCCAACTGCGCTGCTTCACCACCCTGGCCGCCGAACTGAATTTCCGGCGCGCTGCCGAGCGCCTGAACATGACCCAGCCGCCGCTGAGCCGGCAGATACAGTTGCTCGAGCATCAGTTGGGCGTGACGCTGTTCACCCGCAGCACTCGCTCGGTTGCCTTGACGGCGGCTGGCCGTGCCTTCTTCGTCGAAGCCCAGGCGCTGCTCGATCAGGCCCACCGCGCCGCGCAAAGCGCCCGACTGGCCGCCATTGGCGAAAGTGGCGCACTCACTATCAGCTTCGTCGCCAGCGCGGTGTATGACGTGCTGCCGCGTGCGATCACCACTGCCAAGCGCGAACGCCCTGGGGTGGATATCGCCTTGCTGGAGATGAGCACCTTCGAACAGGTGCAGGCACTGCGTGCCCGGCGTGTGGACCTGACCATCGTGCGCGCGCCCTTGCAGCAACCCGGACTGGTCAGCGAATGCCTGCTACGCGAACCCTTCGTGCTGGCCGCGCCCGCCGCGCATCCGCTGGCGCAGCACGAAAGGCCGACCCTGGAAATGCTCCATGGTCAGCCTTTCATTCTTTACGCGCATACCGCCTGGCAGCCCTTCAACGAGCTGCACACCGGCCTGTTTCGCGCCAGCGGCATCCAGCCTGAATTCGTTCAGGCGCTGGGCTCGACCCTGACCATCCTGTCGCTGGTCAATGCCGGCATGGGGCTGGCACTGGTGCCGCGCAGCGCCAGTGCCATCCGCTTCGAGCAGGTACGTTTCCGCGAGCTGCCGCTACCGTCAGGCGTATGCGGGGAGTTGCATCTGGTCTGGCGCGACGACAACGACAACCCGGCCTTGCCGTCGATGATCGCAGCTGTGCGCCAGGCCGCTCGCGACATCTATCCGCAGAACTGACGCTCTAAGCGCGTTTGCCGACCTCTGCCTGCTGAACCGTCCAGCCGGCAACCTGCTCGCTCAGGCTCAGACCCAGGCCCGGACGAGTCGGCACCAACATGCGCCCGTCGCGAATTTCCAGGCGCTCGTTGAACAGCGGCTCCAGCCATTCGAAATGCTCGACCCAGGGCTCGCGGGTATGGCTGGCGGCCAGGTGCACGTGCAGCTCCATGGCGAAGTGCGGTGCCAGGGTCATGCCGGCCTGCTCGGCCAGCGTCTGCACGCGCAGGTAAGGCGTGATACCGCCAACGCGCGGCGCATCGGGCATAAGGAAGTCGGCGCCGCGCTGGCGAATGAACTCCCAGTGCTCGGCGGGGCTGGTGAGCATCTCACCGGTGGCGATCGGCGTATCGAACAGGCGCACCAGCTCGGCATGGCCTTCGGCGTCGTAGCAGTCCAGCGGCTCCTCGATCCAGATCAGGTCGAAGGGCTCCAGACGACGGCACATGCGCCGTGCGGTCGGGCGGTCCCATTGCTGGTTGGCGTCGACCATCAGCGGGAAGCTCTCGCCCAGGTGCTCACGCACCGTGCTGACGCGATGGATATCCAGCGCCCAGTCGGGCTGGCCGACCTTGAGTTTGATGCCGCCGATGCCCTTTTCGCGGGAAATGTCTGTGTTCTTCAGCAACTGATCGAGCGGCGTATGCAGAAAGCCGCCAGAGGTGTTGTAGCAACGTACCGAATCACGATGACTGCCGAGCAGTCGCGCCAGCGAAAGACCGGAGCGGCGCGCCTTGAGATCCCACAGGGCAACGTCGAAGGCGCCGATGGCCTGGCTCGCCAGGCCGCTGCGCCCCACCGAGGCGCCAGCCCAGCACAGTTTGTCCCAGAGTTTGGCGATATCGCTGGGGTTCTCGCCGATCAGATTAGGCGCCACTTCCAGGGCGTGGGCGAACTGACCGGGGCCACCGGCGCGCTTGGAGTAGCTGAAGCCCAGGCCACGATGACCGTCGCGGGTTTCGATCTCGGCGATCAGGATGGCGATCTCGGTCATCGGCTTCTGCCGACCTGTGAGCACCTTGGCATCGCTGATCGGGTTGGCCAGCGGCAGCGCTACCGAGCGCAGGCTGAGCCAGGTGATACGGTCATCGTCGGCGTGTGGGGTGGCGTTATCGGTCATGACATCTTCCTCGTGATGAAACTCGACGCCCCCGTTGGGCCGCCGAAAATGGACAACCCGAGTCAGATTAAGATGATTGCGCAATCATTCAAGTATCAGGATTGCCCCCCGACGCCAGGCTTGCTCATGGCCATTTGCCGGACTCGTCTAGACATTTCACAAATCTGCAACATTCACCAACTACGCTGAATATGTCCCGCTCCGCCTGACCTCCGAGGCATCCCATCATGTTCCTGCAAAAATCCCTGCGCGCGCAGATTCTCGCCCTGCTCGGCGGCAGTCTGGCGCTGATCCTGATCACCGCCCTGGCCTGCTTCAGCTTCCTCTCCAGCGGCATTCAGTCCTACCGCGGCCTGCTCGATGGGCCGCTGGAATCTTCACGCCTGATCGACGCGGCCAATGTCGAATTCAAGATCCAGGTGCAGGAATGGAAGAACGTCCTGCTGCGCGGCCAGGACAGCGCCAACCTGCAACGCTACTGGAGCCAGTTCGAAGCGCAGGAGCGCAAGGTGCAGGACATTCTCGGCCAGTTGACCCAGGTCGCCACTGCCGACCCGGCCTTGAAGACGCAGGTCGAACGCCTGCGCAGCGAACATCAGGCGCTCGGCGGCAATTACCGCAAGGGCCGCGACGCCTTCGTGGCCGCCGGTGCCGATGCCAGGGCAGGCGATGAAGCCGTCAAAGGCATCGACCGCGCCGCCAGTGAGCAGATGACTGCACTGGTCGAGCAGTTGCGCCAGAACAGCCTGAGCCAGGCCGAGCAGATCAACGCCAGCGCCGCACGCACCATTCTCAGCGGCACCATCGTGATGCTGGCCGCCGCCCTGGTCATCGCCGTATTCAGCCTGTGGCTGGTCAATCGCAATCTGATCATTCCCATCCGCCACTTGATCGGCCATGTCGACCAGCTCAGCCAAGGTCGCTTCGGTCAACGCGTGGAAAGCACTCGGCAGGATGAGCTGGGCCTGCTGGCGCGCGCCGCGAACACCCTGCGCGACTTTCTCGCCAGCACCAGCGAGCGTCTGCACCAGAGCACGCAGAACCTCGATAGCGCCAGCAGCGAGTTGAACGCCATCGCCTCACGCATGACCGAGGGCGTCAGCGAGCAGTTCGAGCGTACCGATCAGGTCGCCACCGCCATGCACGAGATGTCCGCCACCGCTCAGGAAGTCGCACGGCATGCCGCTGATGCCGCGCACGCGGCCAACGATGCCGACGACTCAGCCCGTCAGGGCAGCACGGTGATGCAGTCGACCATCGCCACCATCACCGACATTCGCGGCGAGATCGCCAACACCGCCGAGGTGATCCGTCGCCTGGAAAGCGACAGCGGGCGTATCGGCAAGGTGCTGGAAGTGATCCGCGGCATCGCCGAGCAGACCAACCTGCTGGCGCTCAACGCCGCCATTGAGGCCGCGCGCGCCGGCGAACAGGGCCGTGGTTTCGCCGTGGTCGCCGACGAGGTGCGCACCCTGGCCCAGCGCACAGCCGAATCCACCGCCGAGATCAACCAGATCATCGATACCGTGCAGAACGGCGCACTGAATGCCGTGCGCGCCATCGAGAGCGGCCAGCAGCGCAGCGAACAGGGCGTGACCCAGGTCACCGAGGCGGGCGCCATGCTGCAGCGCATCACCGAGGCGGTAGAGGCCATCCGCGACATGAACCAGCAGATCGCCACCGCCGCCGAAGAGCAGACCTCGGTGGCCGAGGACATCTCGCGCAACCTCACCGAGCTGACCGCCATCGCCAGCGCCAACCAGGACAACGTCGAGCGCACGCAGAAGGCCAGCCGCAACCTGCATGACATGTCCGGCCAACTGGGCGAAGTGACTCGCCGCCTGGGCTCCTGAGCCAACCTGCGAACCGGCGTGGCACGCAGCACGCGGCTCGCCCCAGCATCTTCGGCCTGCGCGGCAGAATGGACGCCGTGACGCAGGCTGCGGCCCTCCAGCTCACAGGCGGGGAAGGTACGCAGGGCGGACAAGCATTCGACCTGTCCGCCCCCACTGAAAACAGGCAAACGACAAAAGGTCGCAATTAACCCTTGCTATTTATGTAATAGGAATTATTCTCAGTTACGTAAAGACGGCCAAGGAGACCTGCCATGACCTACCTGATCGATGCCTGGCTGGACCGCCCGCATCCCTACCTGCGCATCCTCAACCGCGAAACCGGGGAAGTCTGCGCCATGCTGGAAGAAGAAGCGCTGGACGAGCTGCGCGACCAGGGCGACCTGGACCTGCACGAGCTCAGCTCCAGCGAACCCATCGTGCTCAAAGAGCTGGTGCGCAGCCTGTTTCTGTACTGCTACGCACGGGCCCTGCGCCCATCCTGAAAGACAAAACGGGGCACCCTGTCAGCAGGGTGCCCCGTTTCGTTGGATCAGGCTGCCATGTAGGGTGCGCTGTGCGCACCGAAGCGACAGCTTGCGTCCCAAGACTTACAGAATATCCAGCAGCTCTACATCGAATACCAGCACACTGTGCGGCGGGATGCTGCCGACACCCTGGGCGCCGTAGGCCAGCTCGCTCGGCACGTGCAGGCGCCATTTGCTACCGGTGCCCATCAGTTGCAGCGCCTCGACCCAACCCGGAATCACGCCACCAACCGGGAATTCAGCCGGCTGGCCACGCTCGTAGGAGCTGTCGAACACGGTGCCGTCGATCAGCGTGCCGTGGTAGTGGGTACGCACCTGATCCTCGGCGGACGGCTTGGCGCCCTCGCCAGCGACCAGCACTTCGTACTGCAGGCCGGAGGCCAATACGGTCACGCCTTCGCGCTTGGCGTTTTCGGCCAGGTAGGCACGACCTTCGCCAGCAGCGGCTTCGGCCTTGGCGGCCGCTTCAGCCTGCATGATTTCGCGGATGACCTTGAAGCTGGCGCCCAGCTCGGCTTCGGAAACACGACTGGCCTGGCCGCTGAACGCGTCGGTCAGACCGGCGAGGATGGCAGTCAGGTCCACGCCGGGCGGCGGGTTGTCGCGCAACTGACCACCGAGTTGACGACCGATGCCATAGCTGACGCGACCTTCATCGGAGGACAGATCGGGGCTGAAGTTGAATTCGGACATGAAAGGCTCCGCTTGGGGCTGTGAAAAAGGCCGGCCAGACTAGCACAGAACCCAAAGTTACCCGACACCTGCCATACCTTTCATCCACTGAATTCAGCGCCTGCACAAGAGCATTGATCTGGCGCAATAGCTACTACCTTTAGCTAAGCCTTACTTAAGAAAAGCCCAGATATCATATCGACATCATTCGTTCGCCCCGCAGGAGCGTGCGTCATGCAAAACGGCTCTCGAGTCAGTCTTCGGACATGGATATGGCGTGCATTCGTGCAAACGGCTCTGATTCCACTGATCCTGGTGGAGACAGTACTGATCAGCGTCTATCTGCTCACCAACGTCTCCATCCGTGACGCACAGATATCCCACTTGCGCTCGACCGCGCTGAGCGACCTGCAGGCTGCAGCGGGTCAGGAAGCTCACCTGGTCGAGAGCGAGCTGGGCCATATTGCTCGTCTGACCAGCACCTACGCCTCCCTGACCCAGAGCACGCTAAACGACAACCAACCGGTCGCGCCGGCAGAGTTGGCAGTGACGCCCAGCGGGGTGCGCTACAGCCCCAGCGATGAAGGTGGCGCGGCATCTTTCTACTCCAACGCCACACCGCTGGAGCAGCAGGACCTGCAAAAAGTCGCGCGCCTGGCCAATCTCGACCCGCTGATGCGCGAAACCGTGCGGCAAAACCCGCTGGTAGCCAGCATCTATTTCAACAGCTGGGACAGCTACAACCGCATCTTTCCCTGGTTCGACACACCTGCACAGTATCCCCACGACATGGTGATACCGGACTACAACTTCTATTACCTGGCAGACGCCAAGCACAACCCCGAACGCAAGGTCGCCTGGACCGACGTCTACCTCGACCCAGCAGGCCAGGGCTGGATGCTCTCGGCCGTTGCCCCCGTGCTACGCGGGGACTTTCTCGAAGGCGTAGTCGGCCTGGACATCACAGTCGGCAAGTTGCTCGAACATATCCAGAGCCTCGAGGTGCCATGGAACGGATATGGAGTGATCGTCAGCAACGAAATGAACATCATGGCCTTGCCTCCAGCCGGAGAGGACGACTTCGGCCTGGATGAACTGACCACCCACTCCTACGACGAAGCCATCAGTTCGGAACTGTTCAAACCCGAGGACTTCAATCTGCTCAAACGTGCCGATACCGAAGGCCTCGCCAACGCCATTGCGCAGCGGGACAAAGGCGTGCTTTCCGTGAACCTCAACGACCGTCCACACCTGGTTGCCTGGGCAACGATCCCATCCACCGACTGGCATCTGCTGGCGGTAGTCGATGAGATGGAGGTATTCAGCCAGACCAATGAACTCGCCAGCCATTACCGAAACATCGGCTACCTGCTGATCGGCGGTCTGGTGCTGTTCTATCTGGTGTTCTTTGCCTTCATGTGGGGCCGCGCCCGCGAGCTGACCGAGCGTCTGCGCAAACCCATCGGTGGCATAGTCACCATGCTCCGTGAGATTGGCCAGGGCAACTGGAAGCCGAAACGCCCGGCGACCACCATCGACGAACTAGAAGCCATCATCGATGACGTCGAATCCATGGGCCAGCGCCTTGAGCGCAGTGCCACGCAGCTGCAACGTGCCAGCCACGAAGCCCAGGAAGCTAGCCGCGCCAAGAGCCAGTTCATCTCCAGCATGAGTCATGAGTTGCGTACACCGCTGAACGCGATACAGGGTTTCGCCCAGCTGATGCGCATGCAGCAAGGGCAACAGGGGCAGCAGGACACCGACTACCTCGAAGAAATTCTGCTCGCCAGCCGCCACCTCAACCAGTTGGTGGGCGACATTCTCGACTGGTCGAGCCTGCAGAGTGACCTGCCGCGCCTGGAAATGGCCAAAGTAGACGCAGTGGCCCTGATGAACGAGTGTGCCGACCTGGTAGCACCCGAGGTCGAAGCCCGCGGTTTGAGGCTAAAGCTGTCCTTGCCGCCTAGTCAGGTGCCGGTACTGGCAGACGCACGTCGCCTGCGCCAGGTGCTGCTCAACCTGCTATCGAACGCCATCAAGTACACACCAGCAGGCAGCGTCAGCCTCAGCTGCATGGAACACGACGGTCGAGTGCGCTTGATGGTCAGCGACACCGGCATGGGTATCGCCAGTGAGTTGCAACCGCTGCTGTTCGAACCCTTCCAGCGCCTGGGCCAGGAGAACGGCGCCATCCAGGGCACCGGAATTGGCCTATCGTTGTGCAAGGAATATGCAGCGCTGATGAATGGCGAGATGGGTCTGCACAGCGAGCCGAACAAGGGCAGCCAGTTCTGGATCGACCTGCCGCGCCACGTTACCCCGGTACAAGCTGAAGCAGTTGAATCGACGCCGCGTCAGGCATGCGTCTATCACGGCGACCTCGACCGCTCGAACCGTGAAATCGTCAGCCAGGCGCTGGCCGATATCGATCTGCAACAGTTCGAGGATGGCCAGCAGCTGCTGGCAGCGCTGCACAGCAGGTGCCCTGACGTGCTGCTGCTCAGCGTCGAACTGAATGGCCTCGACGGCCGCGACCTGCTCCGCGCCCTGCACCAGAGCGCCGAGCTGGCGGACCTGCCGGTGATTCTGCTGAGCCGTGAAGATCAGTTGCAGGAACTGGTCGGTCTGGGTGCCAGCGCCTTGCTCGGCGTGCCCATCGACCCTGATGAACTACACCAACTGGTCTGCGACCTGACCGGCAAGGAGGCTAACGATGCTGTCTAAGGACTTTCGCCAATCACGCGTGGTCATCGTCGATGACGTGATCGCCAACAGCCGCCTGCTGGAGTCCAGCCTCCGGGCCTTTGGCCTGCGCGACACCATCAGTTTCTCCGATTCGGCCGCCGCGCTGGACTGGTTGCAGCACAACCCCTGGAGCCTGCTGCTGCTCGATCTGGACATGCCGGCGCCGAACGGCTTCGACATTCTCCGCGCGCTGGCCGACCGTGATCGCAGCAGCAACCCGATCATCATCATTACCGCGCTGAACGACGCGGCCAGCCGCCGCACCGGCCTGGAACTGGGCGCCAACGATTATCTGAGCAAACCAGTCGACCTACCCGAGGTGATCCTGCGCGTGCGCAGCAACCTGCAACTGAGCCAGGCCAGCCTTGCCCTGAACGAAGCCAACACGACCCTGGAACAACGCGTGCGCGAGCGCACTGCACAACTGAACCAGAGCTATTCGGCGTTAGTGCGCACGCTGTGCCGAGCATCGGCCTACAGAGACAGTGAGACCGGCAACCACATCGTACGTATCGGTGAGTCCGCCGCGCTGATTGCCGAGGCTTATGGCATGAGCGCCGACTGGGTCGAGCTGATTCGTCAGGCGGCGCCGATGCACGATGTCGGCAAGATCGGCATCGCCGACCACATCCTGCTCAAACCCGGTGCTCTGAACGATGATGAACGCCGACAGATGCAGGATCACCCCACCATCGGCCACGCCATTCTGACCGACCAGCACGCCTCTGAGCTGACCACGCTGGCGGCAGAAATCGCCCTGACCCACCACGAGAAATGGGATGGCAGCGGCTACCCGCGTGGGCTGCGTGGCGAACAGATTCCACTGTCCGGGCGCATCGTCGCCATCTGCGACGTCTACGACGCCTTGCGCATGCCACGTCCATACAAGGAGCCCTGGCCCATCGAGAAAGCCCAGGCGTTCATTCGTGAACAGTCCGGCAAGCATTTCGACCCAGAGTTGGTCGCGCTGGTGGAGAGCCTCTATGAGCAGATCGAGCCCCTCCAGCACGACCTCAGCGATTGCCCTCAAGGAGACTGATGGACCTTGATAACGACACGTAACGCCTCAGCCCGCTAGTCATCTCTTAAATCTTTGAGTACTGCCACCATGAACTTCAGATCCATCTCCATAGCCCCTCGTGCTGCAATAGGATTTGGCTTGATCGCGTTGCTGGTTTTCGCCCTCGGCGGCTTCTCGCTGCTGCAGATGAGCAGCATGCATGACCGCTCCACTGAGGTAGACGACAACTGGATACCCAGCATCAATACCCTTGGCGACGTATCTCAAGACATTTTGCGCCTACGCTCAGCCACATTGCGCATGCTACTCAGTGAAGACGCCACGCAACTTCGGGAGAGCACGGCCCTGGCACAGACACTGCTCGATGACCTCGCACAGATGCAACAACGCTACGAGGGTCTGATCAGCTCCACGGAAGAGCGCGCGCACTACGACGACTTCAAACGTTACGAAAGTACGTACCTGGCCACTCGCGCGCAGCTCGCCGAGCATTTGCGCAGCAATGATCGCGCAGCAGCCATGACACTCCTTTACACGAGCCTCAACCCACAAGCCGATGCGATGACCAAAGCGCTCAACGAGCTGATCACGCATAACCGTGAAGGCGCCTCGGACGCAGCCAAAGCTGCCAATGCCGTTTACACCCAGGCCACACGCGGCACCCTGCTGGTCATGGCCTTGTCGGCCATTGCCACGGTGATACTCGCCGCGCTGCTGACTCGCAGCATCGTCAAGCCATTGGCTGACGCGGTACAGGTGGCGGACTCGGTGGCCAGCGGCAATCTGACCCTGAACATCGACACCCAGGGCAATGACGAGCCGGCCAAGCTGTTGCAGGCGCTCAAGAGCATGCAGGGCAATCTGCGCGGCACCATCGAACAGATCGCCGACGCCTCCAATCAACTGGCATCGGCCGCTGAACAACTGAGTGCCGTCACTGATGGCACCGCGCGTAACCTGCACCAGCAAAGCCTGGAGATCGACCAGGCCGCCACCGCCGTCACCGAAATGAGCAGCGCCGTGGATGAGGTGGCGCGTAACGCCGCCAGTGCCTCGGAAAGCTCCAGCGAATCCGGGCGCATTGCCCGCCAGGGCAGCGAGCGCATCACCCAGACGCTGTCGTCGATCAACCAGCTGGCCGCCGATGTCGATTCGACCTCGAGCAACTTCGGCCAACTGGCCGGCAAGATCCGTGGCATCAGCCAGGTACTCGACGTGATTCGCAGCATCGCCGAACAGACCAACCTGCTTGCCCTCAACGCCGCCATCGAGGCTGCACGTGCAGGCGAAGCGGGTCGCGGTTTTGCCGTGGTTGCCGATGAAGTGCGCGCCCTGGCGCACAAGACCGGGCAATCCACCCGCGAGATCGAGACCATGATCAGTACCGTGCAAGGTGACACCGAACAGGCGGTGCGCGCCATGGAATCGAGCAACGGGCTAGCCAAGCAGACGCTGGACATCGCCGAGGGCGCAGGAGTCGCGCTGGATCAGATCATTCAGTCGATTGCCGAGATCGGCGACCGCAACCTGGTGATCGCCAGTGCCACCGAACAGCAAGCCCACGTTGCCCGCGAAGTGGATCGCAACCTGATCAACATTCGCGACCTGTCACTGCAGAACTCGGCCGGCTCGGAACAAACCAGCACAGCCAGTCGAGCGCTTTCGAGCCTGGCCGCCAACATGCAGAGCATGGTCGCGCGCTTTCAGGTCTGAGCCTGCGCAGCGGGTGCCCGGAGCCAACTCCGGTCACCCGCTCAGCGCGAACGCCGACAGCGCTCGGAGCAGTAGCGCACCTCGTCCCAGCAGCGCGCCCACTTCTTGCGCCAGCTGAACGGCAGGCCGCAGACCGCGCAGGTCTTCACCGGCAACTCGCTTTTCTTCACAGCATCTCCCCGGCATCGAGCTTGGCCAGCAGGCGCTCGCCCCAGTCCCACAGTGCCTGCTGCTTGGCCTCGGTCATGCGCGCCAGGTTGCGGTAGACCATGCCAATGCGCGGGTTACGCTCCAGGAGCTCGCGGTGGCGCATCAGAAAATGCCAGTACAGCGCGTTGAACGGGCAGGCCGATTCGCCGGTGCTCTCGCTCACCTTGTAGCTGCAGCCCTGGCAATGGTTGGACATGCGCTTGATGTACTGACCACTGGCGCAATAAGGCTTGGAGCCTAGGTAGCCACCGTCGGCATGCATCACCATGCCCAGGGTGTTGGGCAGTTCCACCCAGTCGAAGGCGTCCATATACACGGCCAGGTACCAGTCGCAGATGGCTTTGGGCGCGATGCCGGCGAGCAAGGCGAAGTTGCCGGTGACCATCAGCCGCTGGATATGGTGCGCGTAAGCATGCTCCAGGGTCTGGCCGATGGCCTGACGCATGCAGTTCATCCGCGTCTTGCCGGTCCAGTAGAACTCTGGCAACGCGCGTGAATTACCGAAGCGGTTGCCCTCGGCGTACTCCGGCATGCGCAGCCAGTAGATGCCGCGCACGTACTCGCGCCAGCCGATCAGTTGACGGATGAAGCCTTCGGCGGTGTTCAGCGGCACGTCGCCGGCGCGATAGGCCGCCTCCACCTCAGCGCAGGTCCGCCGCAGATCGAGCAGGCCGATATTCAGCGCAGCGCTGATGCGCGAGTGAAAGAGAAAGGGTTCGCCATCGGCCATGGCGTCCTGATAATCGCCGAACTCGGCCAGGCCGTTGTCGAGAAAATGCTGCCAGAGGCGCTCGGCCTGCTCAGCCGTTACCGGGTAATCGAAACCCTCCAGGCTGCCGTAATGGCTGGCGAAACGCTGCCCGACCAAGATCAGCACGTCACGCGTGATGGCGTCAGGCTCGACGCGCAGTGGCGCGGGTGGGCGCACGCCTTTTGGCAACGACTTGCGGTTGTCGGCGTCGAAGTTCCAGGCACCACCTTCAGGTGTGCCATCGGGGTTGAGCAGCAGCCCGCTGTCACGGCGCATCTCGCGGTAGAAGAACTCCATGCGCAGCTGCTTGCGCCCCTTGGCCCAGGCAGCGAACGCATCGCGGCTGCAGAGAAAGCGGCTGTCCTGATGCCAGTGAATCGGCACACCGCAATGACGCAACGCCTGCTCCAGGCGCCAGTCGCCGCACTCGGTCAGATGTACCTCGGCAGGATCGAGCCGTTGCGTCCAGCGCAGCAACTCGCTGGGCAACGAACCCGTGTTGTCAGGATCATCCAGGGCCACGTAGTGCACCTGCAGGCCCTGCTCACGCAAGGCTTCGGCGAAATGACGCATGGCGCTGAAGATCAGGGCGATCTTCTTCGGGTGATGCGGCACATGGCAGGCCTCTTCCATCACCTCGGCCAGCAGCACGTGGTCGTGGTCTGGGTCTATGTCCTCCAACGCACCAAGGCCGTGGGTGAGCTGGTCGCCCAGTATGAGAATCAGACGACGAACAGTCACAGCAGCACGATCTCCATGTTCGGGTGGCGGCGCAGATGGCCGAGCAGGATGTGATAGGTGTCGAGGTTGAAGCCGCCGCGACGCTTGGTCAGTAATGGCTCGACCCGCTCGAAACGGTCTACCGAGCCAAGGTGGCGCCATTGATCGAGCACGTGCCACTGGGTCAGGCCGTGCCGGTCATCGCGCTCGACCAGCGCGACCGGCCCGCCCCATGGCCAAGCCTGGGTTTGCAGGCGCTCGGCGCTGGCGAGCAACCGCGTATCGTGCACCCGGCGCGGCTCCTCGCCACAGCAAGCCCCCGCACAGCGCCCAAGCTGATAGGCGAAGCAGGCACCTTCGCCCTCCTCCAGACCGAGTACACGCAAGCACAAGCGTCGCTGCCGCGCCTGCTCCAGTAGCCACTGACGCGCGTGATGGCGCGAGCGGAACAACCCGGCATGCCTGAGCCCTGGGCTCAAGGCCTGGTGCTGGAGCAGCTCGATGTGCAGATCGCCAGGCTCACCCGCCAGCGCCCAGGTCAACAGCTCGCGCTGCTTGCGCAGACGACGGTTGTACAAGGGCTGCAGACGCTTGATCTCGGCAGACTCGAACAACAGAGCACCCAGCTCACCGGCCGTGACAACCACCTGCACATCGCGGATCTGCTGCACCATCTGCAGGCTGCGGCGGTCACGATGATCGTTCTGAAAGTGCGACATCACCCGGCGGCGCAGATTGCGACTCTTGCCCACATACAGTTGCGCACCACCGTCGCCCAGGAAGTAATACACACCCGGACGTTCCGGCAACTGGGCGAAACGCTCCGCGGCCAGCAACGGGGGCCGCGCCGCGCTGCGCAGCTGATGCCCCAGCGCCGTCGGCGCGACCTGCTGCAGCAGGTGCCGAGCCAGCGTCAACACCGCCTCGGCATCCGGCACGGCGCGATCGCGGAAGAAACGCGTGATGCCAAAATGTGCGCAAAGCGCATCGAGGCCGGCGCTCGCCAACTCTGGCAGCGCCGCTCTGGCCAGGCGCAGGGTGCACAGTTGCGCAGAGCGCAGCGTCTTCCAGTCAGGCAGCACTCGGCGCAAGAACGCCAGGCTGAAACGCAGGTTATGGCCCACCAGCACGCGGCCGCAAATGGCGTCGGCTATCGCCTGTGCTTCGCTATCGATGCGTGGCTGTCCGCGTAATTCCAGGGGGTGTAATCCACTCAGGCTGAGCAACTGCGAGGGCAGCGCGACACCAGGCTCGAACAGCCAGTGCAAGCGCTCTGCGACACAACCCTCAGCATCGACCTGAATGATCGCCAGCTCCCAGATGGCATCACGTGCCGGGTGGGCTCCAGTGGTCTTCACCTCCACGACTGCCAGGGCCCTGCCCTGCAACATGGCGGCCGGTGCGAAGTTAGCCGTCACCAGCCAGAACGGAAGGCGATGGGCACGCGCAGGCTGTTGTCAGCCGATGGCATGCCGCACATCTCGTCATGTACCGAGCTGTGCACCAGGAAGAATGGCAGCGCCGGCATTTCCTGCAGCACGTCACGCGCATGCTCTATCGAACGCAGGTTAAGCGTACTGCCCTGGTCGGTAAGAATTGGGTGGGCACGCCCTTCCATCCGCGCCTCGAGCAGATAAATGCCACCCTCCAGGGAGATCAGATTGAGTTCGTCGACGCGTCCGGCTTGAGCGTGAGCGGACAGATCATGCAGATTCATCGGGCTTGCCTCCCACCTTTAACTATACAAGAACTTATACAAAATTGATTCTTGTACAACAAAGAAAAAGCTCAAGCCCAAAAAGCAAAACGCCCGTCACGTTCGGACGGGCGGTTGTGAAGCGGTCTCGGGTCAGTCGTGCTTGGTGACCTTGTCCAGATAGCCCATGGCGAAGGCCGAGCCAACGAACGTCAGGTGAATGATCACGTACCATTTCAGGTACTCCAGATCGTAGTTCTTCGCATCCATGAACACCTTGAGCAGGTGGATGGACGAAATCGCCACGATGGACGCCGCCACTTTCATCTTCAGCGAACTGGAGTCCATCTTGCCAAGCCAGCTGAGCTTCTCGGTGCCCTCGTGAATATCTAGACGCGAAACGAAGTTCTCGTAGCCGGACAGCATCACCATCACCAGCAGCCCGCCGACCAGCGCCATGTCGATCAGCGACAGGAGCTTCAGGATCACATCGGCTTCGGCCAGGGAAAAGATCTGCGGCAGGATGTGATAAAGCTCCTGGAAGAACTTGACCGACAATGCCAGCACGGCGAGAGAAAGACCGAAGTAGATCGGCGCCAGCAACCAGCGCGATGCGTACATGGTGTTTTCGATGAAGCGTTCCATGGAGAACTCACTGAGGGAGGGAAAATCGCGGCGAGTATACCCATCGCCCAGCATCAGCAGAAGATGCCCAACGCACTGTGGATAACCACAGCCCTGCTGTCTCGCCCAACTGGCCCTGGCGCGCCTTGTTTCAGGCGTTTCAGCTCTGCCCGTCAGTCTCGGGCTGCCGCTGAAATGCACCGCCATGGCTGTGGCGTTCGCCGTTGACACGACGCAACTCGGCCTGCAGGTGCAGACACCAGATCGGCGGTTCGCAGCATTCTACGTAGCCTTGCAGGACCAGGCTCTCGGCAATCGCCGTAAGCGCCCCTTCAGCGACAGAAGGCCCATAGAACGGGCCCTGCGCCTTGATAGCCGAAGGCTGTGCTCCCGACATACCGGCAGCGCAAAGCAGTGTCCAACGTCCGTTGTCTCCTGCCAGTGGCTTGATCACGCACTCGATCCGGGTGACCAGGCCCAGGCATTGGCGGGTGAGACAGAGGCTGCGCGGCATGGCGGCGACCCTCGCGGAATCCAGGCTCCAGCCTACACCCCGAGCGGTCGCACTGTGAAGGCCAAAGTTATCCACGCAATCTGTGGATAACTCTGTGCATGAGGCGTGAGCAAGAACGCCTGCGCGCCTGTCCCGGGCAATCCGGGACAATCGTGCAAGTTATGATCAGTTCGCTGCGCCCTCGCCCTCACCTTTCTTGCGCCGTGGCGCCTTGGCCGGTTTCGCTGCTGCCGCCTCGGCTTCGGCTTTCGCCTTGTCCGCGTCGGCCGGCTTGAGCTCTTCTTCCAGGCCGATCTCGGCGATATCGCGCAAACGTTCGACCACACGGGCGTTGACGCTGCCTTTGGGGAAGCGCCCCTTTTCGTCCGGGTGCCCGGCCGCCTCGCCGACCAGCAAGCTCAATGCCTCGTCGACATGGCGCACGGCATAGACGTTGAACTGGCCGGCACGCACCGCCTGCAGCACACGGTCATCGAGCATCAGGTTGGCGACGTTGGAGTGTGGGATGATCACCCCCTGCTCGCCAGTCAGGCCGCGCGCCTCGCACAGACGGAAGAAGCCCTCGATCTTCTCGTTGACGCCGCCGACCGCCTGCACCTCGCCGAACTGGTTGATCGACCCGGTGATGGCGAAGCACTGCTTGAGCGGCGTGCGCGACAACGCCGAGATCAGCGTGCACACCTCGCCGAGCGAGGCGCTATCGCCGTCGACGTAACCGTAGGACTGTTCCAGAGCGATACTGGCGGAAATCTCCAGCGGGAATTCCTGTGCATAGCGGCTGCCGAGGAAGCCGGTGAGGATCATCACGCCCTTGGAGTGAATTGGCTGACCAAGGCTGACTTCACGCTCGATGTCGACGATGCCGCTGCCGCCCGGATAGACGGTGGCGGAAATCCGCGCCGGCACACCGAAGGCCGAGTCACCGACCTCCAGCACGGTCAGGCCGTTGCACTTGCCGACGGCGGCGCCGCAGGTGTCGATAAGAATGATGCCGGCCAGCATGTCGTCGATGATCCGCGCCGATACGCGCCCGGTACGCGTGGCCTTGGCCTTGAGCGCGCGCTCGATATGGCCGACGTCGGTGATGCTTTCCCCGGCAAGCTGGCGAATGAAGTCGGCCTCGCTGACCAGCTGGAACAGGTCACCGATGCGCGCTGACAGGCGACCCTGGTGCTCGGCCAGACGCGCGCTGTGAGTAGCCAGGCGCGCCACCGCGGCACCGGTCAAGGGCGCCATGCCCTCTTCCGAGGTACGCGTTTTCATCAGTTGCGCGAATTGCTCAAGACTTTCTTCGGCGAGCGGGATGTCCTCGTCGAAATCGACCAGTACGCGGAACATCTCCTGGAAGTCCGGATCGGCGTCCTGCAGCGCGTAATAGAGCTGACGTGAGCCAATGATGATGACTTTCAGCTGCAGCGGAATGACCTGCGGGTTGAGGGTGACGGTGGCGATACGGCCAAGGTCGCCCAGCGGCGACTCCATCTTCAACTGGCGCGAATGCAGGGCGCGCTTGAGCGCTTCCCAGACGAAGGGCTCACTGAGCAGTTTTTCCGCCTCGACCACCAGGTAACCACCGTTGGCGCGGTGCAACGCCCCGGGGCGCAGCTGACGGTAGCTGGTGTACAGCGCGCCCTGATCGGAGCTGTACTCAATGCGGCCGAACAGATTGTCGTAAGTCGGATGCGACTCGAACACCACCGGTGCGCCGCCGTTGGCGTGGTGACCGACCACCAGGCTCGGGCAGTACATTTCCTCCAGCAGCTTGCGCAGTTGCGGGTCGGCCTTGTCGACATCCACCAGTTGCTCGACGGCGGTTTTCAGCAGGTTGATCTGCATGGCCTGCAGATAGGCGCAGACGCCGGCGTTTTCCGCGTACTTCTCCGACAATGGCGCCAGCAACGGCTGCAACGCGACGGTGATGGTCTCTTCATTGAGTTGACGCAGCAGGTTGCTCGACTCGCGCTTCCACTGCGGCAGGCTGGCCAACTCCTCATTCAGGCGCTCTTCCAGCACAGCGATATCCGCGTGGAAACGCTCGCGCTCGGCTTCCGGCAACTGAGCAAACTCGGCTTCATCCAGCGCCTTGCCCTCGGCCATGGGGGTAAAGGCGATATTGGTGCTGTCGCGGTACAGGGCCACGCCCTTCTCCAGCGACAGCTTCTCGATCACGTCCAGCGCCTGGTCGTAGCGCTTGTTGAAGCTGCGATCGATGGCGCTCTTCTTCTGCTGGTAAGTCGGTGTTTCGAACACTGCCGGGAAGGTGGCCAGCAGATTGTCGATCAACTGGTTGATATCGGCGATGAAAGCACTCGCGGTGCCGGCTGGCAGCTCCAGCGCGCGCGGCTCGCGCGGCTCGTCGAAATGATTGACGTAGACCCGGTCGGCCGGCGTCTCCATGCGCTTGGCTTCGGCCTTGAGGTAGCGCTGCACGAAGGAGAAGCGCCCGGTACCCGGCTCGCCCATGACGAACACGTTGTAGCCAGGGCGCGGCATGGCCACGCCGAACTGCAGGGCCTCGACCGCGCGGGCCTGGCCCAGTACGCCGCGGAAGGGTTCGAGATCATCGGTACTGCTGAAGTTGAACTGCTCGGGGGCGAAGGGGCGGGTCAGTGAGTCGGGGGCAAGGCGCAAAGCATCGAGGCTACGCTTGGACATTGGCGATCCTTATAGCGGGCGGAAGTTTCCGCAAAACATGGGGTGATTCTGGGCCTGGGGCGCGAAAGGGATCAAGGCTTGATTCAGCTCAGGATGAAAAATCCGAGCGCGTAATAAGCTGCTCACCACCGTCCTTCACGCGAAAGCCGCCATGCCCAGAGCCGATCACCTGCATCTACCCGTCCTGCATGTCGCTCGCCATGACTATGCCGCACTCAATCATCAGCTCAGCGTGCGCGAGGCGCTGGAGGACATACGGGTCCAAGGCCTGGGCGAGCGCATCATCTATTTCTATGTGGTTGACAATGAGCAGCGTCTGATAGGAGTGCTACCCAGCCGTCGTCTGCTCACCGCTGCGCTGGACACCAAGCTGGTCGAACTGATGGATACGGCCATCATCGCGCTGCCCAATCACGCGACCATCCTTGATGCCTGCCAGATGCTGATCCGTCACCGTTTCCTGGCGCTGCCGGTGGTGGACGAGCAGCAGCGCCTGTGCGGCCTGGTGGATATCGCCCTGCTCAATGAGGAAAGCCACGACCTGCGTCAGCGCAACCAAGCCGATGCGCTGTTCGAAACCCTGGGTTTTCACGTCGCCCAGGTTGGCAACGCCTCGCCATTCTGGGCCTTTCGCCTGCGCGTACCTTGGCTGCTGGCGACCATCGCCAGCGGCACCCTCTGCGCCATGCTGGCCAGCCTGTACGAGCTCACACTGGCCAAGAGCATCGTCCTGGCGTTCTTTCTCACCCTGGTGCTGGGCCTGGGCGAAAGCGTGAGCATGCAATCGATGTCGGTGACCATCCAGGCCCTGCGCAGCGTGCGGCCCGATCTCGCCTGGTACCTGCGCAGCCTGTGCCATGAACTGCCGACCGCGCTGCTGCTCGGCGCCACCTGCGCTGGCTCTGGCGCGGCGAAGCCTGGACCGGCCTGATCATCGGCGCTAGCATTCTGCTGTCGCTCGGCGCTGCCTGCCTGCTCGGCCTCAGCGTACCGACGCTGCTGCACGCACTGAGACTTGACCCCAAAATCGCCGCAGGGCCGGTGACCCTGGCAGTCACCGACCTGTGCACACTCTTGTTCTACTTCAGCCTGGCCGCCTGGCTGCTGTAATCGCCAAGATCCTCGGCGCAGCGCAAGCAGTATTCGGCAACTGGCAGGGCGGCCAGGCGCGCCGCCTCGATCGGCTCGCCACAACACAGACACTCGCCATAACGCCCTTCGGCCAGGCGCTGTTGCGCCTGGCGCACCAGTAGCAATCCCTGTTCAGCCTCGGCCAGCAGCGCTTCGAGCACTTCGTCGTTCTGCCGCTGCTGCGCCTGTTCGGCGAAAACCGCCGAGTGGCTGCGCCCCAGATCGCGGCGAATCGCCTCGGCGCGGGTGGTGTAGTCATGCAGCAGAGCGTCCAGCACATCACGGTGAGCCATGAGCAATCTCCTTGCGTTGAAGAACGCCCAGTGTGATGCGCAGCGCGGAACTCGTGACTGACGCCGGTCAGCACTTGCGCGAAATGTCTTGTTCGACTGCCTTGACACCAATCGACAGCCTGGCCAAAGCTCGGCCATCGTCATGACCAGAAGAACAGCGATCTTGAAACGGATATTCGCCGTCCTTGCCCTGAGCCTCAGTCTTCCCTTGCATGCCGCCACGGCCGAACAACTGGCCAACGATCCCTACTGGATCGCCCTTGGCCACTATGAAACCGGCAAGCTCGGCGGCTGGCGCAGCTATGTCGACGACGACGATTTCTTTCTCGCAGAAGATGGCGACAGCAACCCTGCGACCGAACTGCAGGCGACCCTGAAGGCCCTGTACCAACCCGCTGAACAGGGCGACCGTCACCCGCAATGCGTCTACCCGGCGCGTACCCGTTGGCTCAAGGCGCAACTGCAACTCGACGACCTGCCCAGCCCGGACTGCGCCGAGTACCGAAACTGGATCGCCGACGTCAATCCGCACAGCACGGTGCTGGTGTTCCCGGCGGCCTACCTGAACAGCCCCTCGTCGATGTTCGGCCATACCCTGCAGCGTATCGATCAACCGGATATCGACAGCCACAACACCGCGCTGCTGAGCTACGCGCTGAACTTCGGCGCCTTCATCGAAGGCGACGACAACAGCATTCTCTATGCCTGGCGTGGCCTGATGGGCGGCTACCCCGGCCTGTTCGCCCTGGTGCCGTATCGCGAGAAACTCAGCGAGTACAACCGCCTGGAAAACCGCGACCTGTGGGAATACCGGCTGAACCTGACGGCAGAAGAAACCGCGCGCATGGTCGAACACGTCTGGGAGCTCAAGCAGATCCGCTTCGACTACTTCTTCTTCGACGAGAACTGCTCCTACCGCCTGCTGGAGCTACTGGAAATCGCCCGCCCCGGCATCGAGCTGACCGAGCATTTCCCGCTCACCGCCATCCCCACCGATACCGTGCGTGCGGTCAAGGATGCTGGGCTGATCGAACGCATCGACTATCGCCCCTCGCGCGAGCGCGAACTGCTGGCGCGCGCCGAACCGCTTAATAGCGACGAGAAAACCTGGGTACTGCGCCTGAGCCAAGACCCGGCGCTGCTTGATGACAGCGACTTTCTCGCCCTGCCCACCGAACGCCGCGCGCTGATCCAGGACGCCGCCTTCCGCCTGGTGCGCTACCACGCCAACGATGAAGAACGCAGCAGCAACGCCCAGCGCAGCTTCCAGTTGCTCGCTGCGATCAATCGCAACCCGCCACCGCCTTTGCAGGTCGAGCGCCTGCCGCTACCTGAGGAAGGCCATGAGTCGCGCACCTGGCAACTGGCTGGCGGCAGCCGCGATGATCGCGCCTTTGCCGAGTACGGCTTGCGCATGGCCTACCACGACCTCAACGACAACCTAGAAGGCTTCCCGCTCGGCGCACAGATCGAGATTTTCCAGCTCAAGCTGCGTCAGTACGAGAACAACCACTGGCAACTGCAACGCCTGGACCTGGCCAACATCCGCTCGCTGACACCGCGCAATGCCCTGCTGCAGCCGCTGTCCTGGCAGGTTGGCGGCGGCCTGGAGCGGGTGCTCGGCGAAGATGGCGACACCCGGCTGGTAGGCCATATCAGCGGCGGCGCCGGTGCCACCTGGCAGTTGCACGATGACCTGCTCGGCTTCGCTCTCGGCACCGCGCGCCTGGAATACAACGAGGATTTCGCTGCCGTGATCGCCCCGGCGCTGGGCTTCAACAGCGGGCTGCTGTGGCGCAACCCGTTGGGTAACCTGACATTGGAGGCAGCCGGCGACTACTTCCACAACGGCGAAGTGCGCCGGCGCCTGTCGCTCAACCAACAGTGGGAAATGTCACGCAACCTCGGCCTGCGCCTGAGCGCCCAGCGCGAGTTCAGCCAACTGGCCAGCCCGGTTAACGAAGTGAAGCTGGAGCTGCGCTGGTATCACTACTGACACACCAACGCACTGACGACAGGCTTCTATACTGAGATTCCCGCCACCCGTTTCAGGAGAGTCACCATGCGTCGCACGCTCATGTTTCTCGCCGCAACCCTGATCAGCCTGCCACTGTGGGCCATGCATTGCCCGCAGGATATGGCCAAGATCGATGCATTGTTGCAAAGCGATCCGCCTGCCGACCCAGAGGTGCTGGCCAAGGTGCAGGAGCTGCGCGCCGAAGGTGAAGCCCTGCACAAGGCCGGCGATCATGCCGAGTCGGTCAAGGTGCTGGGCGAAGCCCTCGACCTGCTGGCCGCCAGCGAATGAATCACGCTGGGCTTGCTCAATAACCGCTGTACAGCAAGCCCAGCGCGACCTGACGCACCTCCTGCAGATCTACCGGTTTGCTCAGGCAGGCCGAAGCGCCGCGCGCTTTGGCATCCTCGAACAACCGTGCATCGGCCACCGCGCTGATCACCATCACCGGCACATCACGCAAACGCGGCTCAGCACGCATGGCGTCGAGAACATCCAGCCCATTGCCGTCAGGCAGGTCGATATCCAGCAACACCAGTGCCGGCTCACTTTCCTGCAATTCGGCCAATGCCCGCTGGCATGAACTCACGCCCCTGACCTCGGCAAACTCACGCAACGATGCCTGCAGGATCTTCATGCAGGCGGGATGATCCTCCACGCACAGCACCTGCACCAGACTTTTCACGGCCTGCGCCGGCACCTCGGCAGTCTCGTCGCCGAACACATCAGGGCTGGCCGCACTGGGGATGTCGAGCCAGAAACGACTACCGACACCAGGCTCGCTACGCACGCCGATTTCGCCTTCCATCAACGTGGCCAGCTCGCGGCAGAGCACCAGCCCGATGCCGGTACCGGGAATATTCGAGCTTTCCCGGCCGAGACGCTGAAACGGCTGGAACAGCTGCGCCTGCTGCTCGCTGGAAAGACCCGGTCCAGTGTCGTCAACCCACAACCGCACACAGTCGGCACGCACCTCGTAGCCCATGCGGATCATGCCGCGCGGGCTGTTGTACTTGATCGCATTGGACAGCAGGTTGAGCAGAATCTGCCGTACCCGGCGCGGGTCGCCCTGTACGAACAAGGGCGGATTGGCTGCCTCCATCACCTGCAGTTGCAACTGTTTCTGCTGCACTTCAGGCTGCACCAGCTCGGCACAACCGTTGAGTAGCGCGCCGATTTCGATCGGCTGGAACTGCAGTTGCTGACGCCGGCTCTCGATGCTCGACAGATCGAGAATGTCGTCGACCAATGAAGTGAGATGGCGACTGGCGGTGACGATTTCGCGCGCGTAATCGGTCTCCAGTTTGGCGTCGTGCTTGTCCTGCACCTCCATCTCGATCAACTGGGCGAAGCCATGGATGGCGTTGAGCGGCGTGCGCAGTTCGTGACTCATGCTCGACAGAAAGCGACTCTTGGCCTGGCTGGCCGCGAGCGCTTCAAGGCTGGCGTGGCGCAGTTCTTCCTGCACCTGTTTGAGCCGAGTGATGTCGACGTGCGTACCGGCAATACGCAGCGGCCAGCCGCTCGCGTCACGCGCCAGGACCTTGCCACGGCTGAGCAGCCAGAGGTAATCACCGCGGCAATCGAGATAGCGGTACTCGGCGTCGAAATACTCTTCGCCACTGTCAGCGAATAGCTTGCGCAGGTGACGCAGACGTTCCAGATCATCGGGGTGTACGCGCTGGTTGAACTCGCTCAGCGTCAAGTGATTCGCACCCAGGCCAAAACGCCGGACGAAGCGCTCGCTGAGATTGATGGTCAGGTCGGTGGTATCGATCTGCCAGAGACTTTCAGTTGTACTCTCCAGCACCAGTTGCAGAATGCTTTGCGCCTCCTGCCGCTCATGCTCGCTGGCCTTGAGTTGCTTGCCGGCCTGCTGCACGGCGTCAGCCAGGCGACTGACCTCGGCGATATGACTGTCCGGCACTGCTGGCAAATATTTGCCCTGCCCCAGGCTGGTCGCCATGTCGACGATGCCATCGATGGGCTCGGCAAGTTGCTTGCTGAGGTTGCGCGAACGCAGCCACATCAGGGCGAAGAACAGCAGATAGAACGCTGCCAGGCCGGCAATCAGCAGATAGCCGATCTGCATGTAACGCTCGGCCAACTGGTTGGTTTCCTGGAAAATCTGCTCCTCGTCCACCACCAGCAGCAAGCGCCAGCCGGTTTGCGGTATTTCGCTCCAGGCCACCAGTTGCTTGCGGCCGCCGAGCAGCACCTCCTGCACGTTGCCATTGCCCGCGTTCATCGCCTGCAGCAATGGCTCCATGCCCTCACGCTTGGCCAGGTTGAAGTCCTCGGGCTTGAGTACCTCACGGCGCACAGCCTCTTCGTAGGAGTACTGGGTCAGCTCACGCAGACCGAAATCCAGCTCCCCTGCCTTCGGCAACGCCATGATGTTGTGGTCATGACTGACCAGCATCGCGTAGCCCTGCCAGGGCACGTTGAGTTCGGCAATCTCGCCCAGTATCTGGCCCACGGTCACGTCGAGACCGACCACGCCTTCGAGAAAGTCCTCGCGATACACCGGGGCGATGGCCGACATCATCCAGCCCAGGCCAGCGGGGTCGAGGTAAACCTCGGTCCACATCACCTTGCGCTGCGGGTTGTGCTTGGCGTCGGCGAGGTAATAGAAGTTGTAATCGGGTATCACCATGTCATGGGGATACTGCGCGGGCGTATCGAACCAGGGATAGATGCGGTTGTAGCTGTCCCAGGTATTGAAATACAGCGCCGCTACCAGCGGGCTGGCCTGCTGGATCGAACGCATCAGCGGATCGAGTTGCGACAGGCGCATGACCTTGGCGTGATCCTGCTGAGCAAGTGGCGTGCTGTTGGCATAGAAGGATGCTGCGCGCCCGTCATCGCTGCGGGTATAGAACACGCCACTGTCAGTGACCGCATGGCGTTGGCGCTCAAGCTCATCGGCCTGGAAACGGGTATCGAGCAGCGCTTTGAGAGCGCCGTCGCGGTACACCTGCACCAGCGACTCGATAGAGCGCAGCCGCCCGTCGATGATCTGCGCTTCGCGCAACGCGGCGCTGGCCAGATCTTTCACGGCTGTTTCCTGCAGATGCTCGATCTGCGCGTCACGAATCGCCTGATTGCTCAACAGATACACCGCGATCAGCACCGACTCCACCAGAATCAGCGGGATCAGCGCGCTTTGCACGAACGCTCGCCAGATCCACTGACGTAGAGGGTAGCGGCTAGAACTCGGCATTACAGCTCCTTTGCAGAGGACGCAGGCAGATGCGAGGCGCCATCATAGCTTCCCGCGATGGAATCCGCAGTCGACGCTGAGGAACCTTTGCCGTACACTCGACGTCCTATCTGTAACCGAAAAGTTTTGGGGCCGATTAGGATTCGACGCCGGTAGCGAAGCTCGAGGTGCATGCCGACTTGGTAACAGAAGTCGTAAATCAACTGTTGCAACTTTCTATAGTTGCCAATGACGAAAACTACGAGGGCTACGCTCTCGCTGCGTAAGCGGCGCGACTAGTCCTTCTGGTAGCTTCGGCTCCAGCGATCACTAGGGGATGCCTGTAAACCTGAAGTGATTGTCATGCAGAACAGGATCGCCGCGTAGTACGTTGTGGACGAAGTGGCTAAAACTTACACAACTCGCCCAATGCACCCTGCCCGTCGGGCGGCTGAGGGTTAACTCAATAGACACGGCTAAGCATGTAGTACCGACAGTGGAGAACTGGCGGACGGGGGTTCAAATCCCCCCGGCTCCACCAAATAAACCCCTGATTTTCCTAGAGAAAGTCAGGGGTTTTTCTTTGGGGTGTCGAAAATGTGTCGAACAGACAACGAACGAGAACCCCGCACTAGATCAAATTAGCCATGCGACCTTTTGACAAGGAGCGCGATCACGCACGCAGTCTATGCTGGCATAGCGACAGCAAACCCATGTGTATGAGGACGCAAGGAATGGAACGCTACAGGAATCTAGGCGGGGACTCAGGAGTAATTGCTTACGAAATCGGTGAAGGCTCAATCACCGTCCAATTTAGAGAAGGCAGACACCGAAACTACCTGTACACCGTAGCTAGCACAGGAGCGGCAGGCATTGCAGAAATGCAGAGACTCGCAAGAGCTGGCCAAGGCCTGAACAGCTACATAACCAGGGTAGTGAGAACACGCTACGCCCGGAGGTGGTAACACTGAATCAGGCGAAATCAGGCCCATACCTCACCGCATCCTGCAGATGATCCGGCGCTAGGTGCGCGTAGCGCATGGTCATAGCCAGGCTGGAGTGACCCAGGATTTTCTGCAGGGTGAGGATGTTGCCGCCATTCTGGATGAAGTGGCTGGCGAAGGTGTGTCGCAGGGCGTGAGCGGCCTGGCCTTTCGGTAAGCGGATGGTCGTCCTGGCCAGGGCGCGGCGGAAGGAGGTGATGGCCGAGTTTGGCTGGCCATGCTGCTTCCAGTGCTTGACGATCTTGGCTTCCAGTTCTGCAGTGACCGGCACCGAACGAACCTTGCCGCTCTTGGTTCCGCTGAAGGTGATAACGCCATTGCGCAGGCCGGTCGGTTTCAGCTTCTCAGCCTCTGACCATCGAGCACCGGTGGCCAAGCAAATCAACGCGATTATCTCGACGTGCGGGTTGTCGCAGCCGCGCCGGATCTCTTCCAGCAGCTCGGCAATCTGTTCGGTGGTCAGCCAGGACAGCTCCCGTTCCTGCACCTTGAGCGGCTTCACCAGGGCGAGCGGGTTGGCGTAGTCGATCACACCCAAACCACGTAGCTCGTTGTAGACGGCACGCAGATAGCCCAGCTCGTTGTTCAGCGTCTTGGGCGAGGCGCCCTCCCCTAGCCTGATGCGACGATCCTGGGCGTAGGTTTGCGGGTCTAGCTTGGCGCCCTGGGGATTGCGCAGGCGCTTGGCCAGAGCATCGAGCTTGCTACGGCGACGTTCACCATCGCGCAGGGAATGTCCGTGCAGATCGAACCAGAGGCCAACCAGCTCGGCGAGGGTGCGACGGTCTTTCGGCCTGGGCGACCAATCCGGATTCTCGACGACCTTGGCCCTGCAGGATGCTTCGAAGCGCTGGGCTTCGCCCTTGGTCTTGAACGTCTTGCGGAAGCGCTTGCCCTTGATGGGCTCCACGTCGACTTTCCAGCGGCCATCCGGTAGCTGATCGATAGCCATCAGACGGCACGGCCCCACCGGACGTAGCGTTCTTCCAGGATGCCTTTGATGTGTTTGCAGAGTGCGTCTTCATCCATGCCTTTGGCGGCATAGTGGTCGCGGATCACCGGCCAGCACTCCCAATCCTTGAGCCGGTGAAATGCCCTTCTAGCGCCCACTCGCTCCCGTGCCAGCAGGCTTACGAAGTTTCCCAGGAACAGTTCCACGTTCTTGCCCGAGAAGCCGCGCGCCGTCTTGTGATAGCGCTTGTACTCGGTTTCATCGAGCAGGGAATCAACAGGCAGATCGACGCGCACGTCGTCACGAATCAGGGTCCAGATCGGCTCGAAGTATCCAGGGCGGGCGATCAGCTTGAACTGGCTCAGGCCATAGCGCCACAGGCCGTCCAGATGCTGGGAGAAGGCCGCAAAGGTGCGCGTATCGATGGTCTGGCCGCTCTGCAGGTCTACCGAGCCGCTGGCGAACTGCTGGACGATGGAGTGGTGATAACGCAACTCCACGCGCCATACATCTTGGGCCGGGTTGTAGTTGTCCGGGTCGGTTCCGTCGAAGCTGTCACGGCGACGCCAGACGCTTTCCCAATAGTCGAGTTTGTCGGTGGCCTTGGCCTGTTCGGTCTTGTTGTAAATGCAGAGCTGCAGGCCGTTGGCCGAGCCGAACATCGAGGTTTCACCGCGGCCATACACGCTCGACTTGGTGGCCCAGTGCAGTTCGTTGATGCCGGAAACGTCCCGGTGCGTTCGGGCTCTGCAATGCATCCTGGCGACCAGATCGGCCGGAGGCGTCCAGCCCTGCAGGTCAAGGGCCAGGTGAACCGCGCATTGGTTGACGTCGATGTTCGTCAGCACCTGGGCGGCGTAGTGATCCAGGCGAGCCTGCAGGCGCTCGGGCGACAGGCTGTCGATGGCATGGGGTGACACCTCGACTTTCAGGTGTGGGCCGACGTTCTCGACTTTGGCGTTGAAGTTCTTCACCAGCAGCACAAAGCCCAGGTCAGCGTTCTGCAGCTTGTACTGGTAGCCCGAATCACGACTTACCCGACCGGCATGCCAGCGGTCACCCGCGAAATCGACGATGGCGCCGGGCTTGTCGAACAGGCTCAGAATTTCAGGGCGGAGCAGCCCCTTGTAGAGCTGACGCACCGTATCGACGCCACAGCGCAGCAGGCGGACTTTCGACAGGTCGGTGATACGAGCCGTGTTGCGATCAACGAACAGCCGCCCGGTCGGGCTTTCGTAGCCATTGTTGTCCAGCCGGATCTGATCTTTTGCCATGTTTCAAAACTCCAACAATGGCCATTACTGGCCGAAATCATTCGTCTCTATCTGACGTGTTACAGGGGCGTCAGCGGGCCGGCGGCGCGCACCCGCGCTCGTGCCTCGCACGCAACCCCACCGCCGGCCCGCATCCTTCTTCTGTTACGGTCCAGGCATACGGCGAAGGACTTCCCGGGCTCATCATGGCCACCCACCCGTTGCCCCAGGCGGAGAGAATCAGGAACAGGATCAACGCGAGAAAACCCGGCAAGGTGTCGGGCGTAGGCGGTAGGAGGTGCAGGCGGGAACGCCCAGGATCGGGCGTGGAGCTGGTGCGGCGCGCGCGGGCCGAGAGGATCAACACCAAGGGCTTTGCCCTTGTCATCCCACTCTTGCCGCCGAGGGCTCGGGAGCGCGGGGCGGTGAAGCTGCCCCACTCTCCCGTGGTCAGGCTATTCATAATGGTGCGGGGTCAAGGGTGCGCTGCGCCCGTGCTTCCGTTCGCCGGAACGGTGAAGCTGTTCCGACGAGCCGGGAGCGCGGCCCCTGACCCGGCCGAATGGGTCAGGGTCATGCGGCCCAGTACGTTGCCGGAACCGTGCCGGTCGCGGTACCGCATCGCCCTGATAGAGCAAATGTCTTCAAAGTAGATTTCATTGGCGTGGCGTGTGCTGGAGGCGATGCCCATGCCCAGGAAGTAGGCTTCGTCCTGCACGCCTTCGACCGGCAGCACGACACCGACGATGTGCATGCACTGCCAGAAGGTTTCCTCATCCCCTTCCCACATCAGCTCCAGCAACACGGTCTGGCCGATGTAGCCAAGGGCCGTGGCAGCATCCAGGGTGATTCCGCGCTTAGTCATGGTCGTAATCCCCTTCCTTGAATTCCTTCTTGCCGCTGAGCAGATCGGCGCGGAGCTTGCCCACATCCACCATGATGAAGTCGGCGAAACGAGCGCTGGGGATGGTGCCGTTCTCCACCCACTCCACGACCTCTTCAACCGGAATGCCGCTGGCCGAGGCGAAGGTGACGATGCTGGTCAGGTCTTCGATGGCGGCACCGAGCGCAACCACGTTGCCCTGTTTCGAGTTCGGGTTAGTCATAGCGTCCATTCCTGTTCGAGAAGTTGGCTAGTCAGCAGCGCGACGTTGACGACGACGTGTTTGCCGACCTTGTGGGAGGGGATGTAGCCGTGGCGAATCCAGCCCCAAACGATGTCGTGGCTTTGGCTCATCCGTATCCAGTCGGCGAACTCGCGCCATGGCATTACGGGCGGAGCCGGCTGGACCGGCAGGTCTTTCAGCGTGAGGTTGGTTCCTTCCATCGTGATGGCCTTTGTTGCACTATGTTGGTCTTTGTTGGGCTATGCCAAAGACTATGTCTTTAGACTATGTGCAAACACTATCACGCACAAAGTCTAAAGACATAGTGCAAAATCAATTTATTTATTGGATTGAAATGTCTATTACCGATAGAGCTTTGCTATTGATAGGCCTAACAAGCCTCACTGACCTATCAAAGGCGGGGGACACCAATTACCCACGCTGGGTCAGCATCAAGAGAGGAAGAGCAAGGGTTGGCGCGGAGGAAATTGAGATCCTGGGCGCGATCTTTCCCCAGTACCGCTGGTGGCTAACCACCGGAGAGGTAATGCCAGAAATTGGGCAGACAAGCCCCGAGTACGACGAAGCCAATCGAAACTTGACCAGTCCGAACGCGGGATAGCGATTACCCAGGAAGTAGCTAGGCGCTGGTACGCCCGACGGTCGTAATTAGACGAGATAGGACATCCGCCAAATGCAAAGTTCCAATCAACGATGCAGCATTTGCCTAAAAAGGAAGACGTTAACCGACGAACATATATTTCCGAGAGGTTTATCAGTCCCTGGAACGAGACAAATAAGAGAGCTCATTCCAAAAATTGATCCAGACAAGAGATATAGAAAACCAACACGCCTATCTCAAAACGGACTAAAACTAAAAACGACTTGTTCCAAGTGCAACAACGACTTGCTTGGCATGAAGTATGACCCTGCCCTAAAGCGCTTATATGACGAAACCAGCCTCTTTGTCAGGAACGCTCACATGATACCGGGCAGGTTTTTCAGGATAGATAAAATAGAGCTCAACAAAGCTGCGAGAGCGGTTGTAGGCCACATGCTTGCAGCGGACATGCCACCAAACGCCAAGGCCTACAAAACCAGGGAAATGAGGCGCTTCTTCTTTGATCCGACTTACTTGATGCCGGATGAATACTCAATATTAATGTGGCTCTATCCTTCAAGGGAACAAGCAATAATTAGAGACATACTCGTCGCAGACAATTTTGGTAGCGGCTCAGCAGAAACTCTTTGGATAAGTGCCTATAAAACATTCCCTCTAGCGTTCGCTGTCGCACAGCGCGAAACAGAAGCCGGATGGCCTTATAAAGGCATGCTAGACATAAGTAAGTTCCTAACAAACAGCATAGATGACACTTTCAATATAACCTTCCCTTGGAGGGACATACCGCATCAAATGTGGCCAGAGGCTCCAAGGTCAAACGGTGCAATTCTAATGGGTGAGGGCCAACGTCTCCTAACAAAACCTCACAAACCTAACACTACATACCAGCACTAACAGAATCTTAGACTGTTACTTGAAAAGCGCCAAAGGCCGAAAAGAAAAATGGATCAGTTTTATTTTGGCAACTGACAAATAAACCTGCCCTTTTTTCAAAAATATAAAGCACCAAGGATCGAATATGGTTCAAATTACTGACTATCCTTTTCTTGACAAATTCATCCCACTTGCCGAAGGAAAAGACACCCACACAAATTGTTTCACAGTCCTTCTCGGAAGAAATGGAGTGGGTAAAAGCAGGCTTCTAGCAGAATTAGTTTCCAACTTCTCAAAACCAATACAACGCAACACCTCAATATACTACCCCGGCCAAGTAAACCAACTACCAGCAAAAATAATAGCTGTCTCCACAAGCCCATTTGATAAATTTCCTTACGCTCGAAAATATAACAGCACTGACTCTAGCTATAGTTATATCGGCATGCGCTCTAGCGGAGGATCCACATCAAACCAGATGGCTCTAATTCTATCTGCAGCCAAAGGGCTTATGGAAAAGTACTTAGAAAGCTCACAGCACGAAAATCTTGCTGAAATTTTTCAACTACTATCTCTAGAGTCTTCACTTGTTTTTATTTTCAAGATAAACCTAAAACCGAAAGTAGAAATAAAAACGCCAAACGGGGGGAGCATAACTTTCGCATACGACCAAATGGTGCCTGATTTCTTTGACGACGACTCAGAGTCCTTCAAAGAAATATTAGAAATTCCGGTCCTGCAAAAATACCTTGATGAGAACAAGGACAAAAGAGCAGAGATAAGGCATGCCTTAGCAACCATATGGGATGAGATAGAAAAAAAGCGCGGAATGTTTTTCAAGTTGGAATTCGACTATTCAAGCCGCTATAAAACTGGCTTCATAAACCCCAAAATCATCTCTTCCCTGCTAACCCTCCTGAACAACAATATAGTTCGCCTGTACGATCTAAAAATACTTAAGAAAACACCTAACCAGGAACATCACGAAATGTCACTGAGGCGGGCCAGCTCAGGAGAACAATGCCTATTGGTTATGGCATTAGGCATTGCAGGGCATATAAAAGATAACTCCCTCATATTAATTGACGAACCTGAAATCAGCCTGCATCCATCCTGGCAATCTAGATTTATAGACCTGATAACAAACATATTTAAAGGCTACCGTGAATGCCATTTCATCATAGCCACTCATTCCCCCCAGATTGTCTCTCGTCTGTCTCACGAAAACTGCTTCATCACGACGATGGATGACAAAAAACTTCATCACGCAAAAGACTTCCACCAGCGATCCGCAGACTATCAGCTAACAGAGCTCTTCGATGCTCCCGGAATGATGAACGAATACGTATCACGAGTAGCCTTCACATTACTAACCAAGGTTAAATCTCAGAAACATATAACAGACACGGACAAACAAGATCTAAACAAATTACGACAAATAAAAGCCACCCTTGAGACGGGCGACCCAAACATAGAGCTCATAAATTCAGTATTAGAGGTCTGCGCATACTATGCCTCTAATAAATGAAGCTTATAGCTTCTCCGTTGAAGAAAAAAATCTAATCGACGAATTACTCAAGAAAGGGTTCATTTACAAAGACTGGGGAACAGAGGCGCTTCAAGGAATCAGATCCAGCATTAGGAGATTCTATCGAGATGCGCAAGGCGGTCGCTGCCCATACTGTATGAAGACAGTCTCCCTTCTAACCCCAGGGAACGCCCATATCGAGCACATACTGCCAAAATCACTATTTAGCAACTTCATCTTCGAGCCCAGAAACCTGTGTGTAATCTGCGCAGACTGCAACACCGCAAAGAACAATGGAAATACAATAAACGAAGATGAAGAAAATACCTGCAATGGATCAGCAACTATATACCCTCGCGCTGAGAACAGGTTCAAAATAATTCATCCACACATAGATGAATACAACGACCATATTCTTAGAGCGGGTATATTTTACATCGACAAATCTCCTAAAGGCCACTTCACAATTGGCATCTGCAAATTGAACATTGCCACTAGAGCATTTGGCCACGAAGAAGGTGTTCTAGACGATTTTGAGTTCTTCCAAATGATGCAAAAATATTTAACAGGCAGCGATGCAGAGCGGCGCGAAGTCTTTACCGCCATGCGCAACATTATCCCGAGGCCACTTCCTTAACGCCTTAAGAACCACTAGACGGCGTAGTCCGAGTCGAAAAAGTGTCGAAATCACACCCCAACGAATGCCGACACTGACCAGAACGGTCGAAGCAAGGAGCCCAGCACGACCAGCTTTGACCAACTAAGGTCATCAACGGCTATCGCTAAAACCGGGTTCAAATCCCCCCGGCTCCACCAATTGAAGCAAACATGAAACCCTTGACTCTCTTCATGAGAGTCAAGGGTTTTGTGTTTTCAGGGTACGACTTTCCTCTAGGGCACGGCGGCGGTGCCGGTATTCGGAGCAGAGCCCATCGTGCCCACAAACAGGCCGCGATGCCCTGCTCGCGCTCACCCCCTGAAGGTGCGACGGATGTTACGCAACACGCCCGCGTCCAGCGCCAGCAGTATCTGGGCGCCGATCAGCAATAACTGCGCAGCACGAACAGGAAAGTACTCGCGAGAAGGGCAACTCAGCAATTCGCCGCCTTGCGCCCTGCTGCCCTCGCATCCGCAAACTCCCTGACATTGGCGAAGGCCTCGCCGAAGTAGGCTTCGTAGCTGTGCTTTTCGACGTAGCCCAGATGCGGCGTACAGAGAATGCGCGGATGAGTCAGCAGCGGATGATCGGCCTGCAGGATCGGCTCCTGCTCGAAAACATCCAGCGCCGCCTGACTAGGACGGCCAAGATCCAGCGCGTCAAGCAGCGCCCCCGGAGCGATCAGCTCGGCGCGACTTGTGTTGACCAGCAGGGCGTCAGGCTTCATCCGCGCCAGGTCGGCGGCGACTACACAGTGCCGGGTGGCAGGCAGCAGGCGCAGGTGCAGGGTGAGCACGTCGGCCTGCTCGAAGAAGGCTTCGCGTGTCGATGCGGCCTCGTAGCCATCGGCGATGGCGGCCTGGCGCGAAGCCTCGCTGCCCCACACCAGAACGCGCATGTCGAAGGCCCGCGCATAGCGCGCCAAACGCTGGCCGATCTTGCCGTAACCCCAGATGCCCAGCGTCTGACCATACAGACGCTGGCCCAGATTGACCTGCCAGTGCCCGGCATACAGACCGTTCATGGCCTCGCGCAGCTGACGCCGGGCATTGAGGATCAGCGCCCAGGTCAGCTCGGCCGCCGCGATGGGCGAGCCGGTGCCCTCGGCGACGATCACGCCGCGCTCGCGGCAGGCCTCCAGATCCAGATGCGGGCCGGCTCGCCCGGTCTGGCTGATCAGTTTCAACTTGGGCAAGCGTGCCAGCAGCGCGGCATCGATGCGCGTGCGCTCGCGGGTCAGCACCAGCGCGTCGGCATCGGCGAAGCGCTCAGCCAGTACATCCGGGTCGCTGACAGCATCGTGATACACGCGGACATCGAAGCCTTCCAACAGGCTGAAACAATCGAGCTGTTGCACGACTTTCTGATAGTCATCCGGTATCACGATACGCATGCCAACCCTCCGAATCAGGCCTCGCTGGCAACGGGGCTCTGCTGACGGCGCGCCCGCCAGGCGCGCCAGAACGGCAGCACGATCATCACGGCCACCAGCGCCCAGACCACCCAGGTGATCGGGCTGGCGTACAGAATACCGAGATCACCGCTGGACAGGGACAGAGCGCGACGCAGGTTCTGCTCCATCATGCCACCGAGGATGAAGCCGAGCAGGATCGCCGACAGCGGGAAATCCAGCTTGCGCATGACGTAGCCGAAGATGCCGATGGCGATCATCAGGTACAGGTCGAAGGTGGTCGCGTGCACCGCGTACACACCGATCGCAGTGATGATCGCCACCGCCGGTACCAATGCCCAGTAAGGCACGGCCAGCACCTTGGTGAAGACCTTGATCATCGGCACGTTCATGATGATCAGCATGATGTTAGCGACGAACAACGAGGCGATCAGGCCCCAGACGATGTCCGGCTGGTTCTGGAACAGCAGCGGACCCGGCGTGATGTTGTACAGCGTCAGGGCGCCGAGCATCACCGCAGTGGTGCCCGAACCCGGTACGCCGAGGGTCAGCATCGGCACCATGGAGCCGCAGGCAGCCGCGCTGTTGGCGGTTTCCGGTGCGGCGAGGCCACGTAGGTCGCCGTTGCCGAATTTGTTGTCCTTCACCGCCATGCGCTTTTCGCTCATGTAGGACACCGCGCTGGCCAGTGTCGCCCCGGCGCCCGGTAGCACGCCGAGGACGAAACCGACCACGCCGCTGCGCAGGTTGGTGGCGAGCACGAAGCCGCCTTCCTTCATGTTAAAGAGCATGCGCCCGCTGGCCTTGATCGCCTTCTGACCATGATGGGTGCGCTCCAGCAGTACCAGCAGCTCGCTGACCGAGAACAGCCCCAACACCAGCACCACGAACTGAATGCCATCGGCCAGGCCCAGGCTGCCGAAGGTGAAGCGATAGACGCCGCTGTTGGCGTCGATGCCCACGCACGAAAGCAGCAGGCCGATCAGCGCGGCGACGGCGGTTTTCAATGGTTTGTTGCCGGCCATCCCGGCCAAGCAGGTGATGGCGAAGACCATCAACACGAAATATTCGGCGGGGCCGAATGCCACCGCCCACTTGGCCAGCAGCGGCGCGAACAGCACCACACCGGCCGTGGCGATCAGGCCGCCGATGAACGAGCTCCAGGCCGACAGGGACAGTGCGACACCGGCCTGGCCCTGGCGGGCGAGCGGGTAGCCGTCGAGGGTGGTCATGACTGCGGATGCTTCACCCGGAATGTTCAGCAGGATCGAGGAAATACGACCGCCGTATTCGCAGCCCAGGTACACCGCCGCCAGCAGGATCAAGGCGGTTTCCGGCGGCAGCCCCAACGCGAAGGCAACGGGAATCAGCAGGGCCACGCCGTTGATAGGGCCAAGGCCGGGCAGCAGGCCAACGACGGTGCCGATCAAGGTGCCACACAGGGCAGTAAGCAGGTTGTAGGGGCTCAGGGCCACGCCGAAGCCATGGCTGAGATAACCGAGAGTATCCATGGGTTCAGCTCTCCAGGGTCGAAAGGATGCCAAGCGGCAGTGGTACGGCGAGTGCTTTGTCGAACAGCAGGTAGAGGCCGATGGCCAACACCACGCCACTGATCAGGCTGTGTAACCAGCTGCCGCCATACAGACGCGCCATACCGATGCCGAACAGCACGCTGGCCGGGATGAAACCGAGCGATTCGAACAGCACCGCATAGCCAATCATCAGGCCCAGAAAGACCAGCGCCTTGATCATCACTTCGCGGTTCAGGGGCGGTTCTTCGCCCTGCACGTCACCGGCCGGCTGGAGCAGCAGTTGCAGGCAGCCGAAGGCGATCAGCAATAACAGCAGCAACGGGAAGGCCTTGGGCCCGACCGGCTCGTAGGAAAACGGGGCGCTGTAACCCCAGGCGAAAAAACCCAGGATGCAGCAAAGCAGCAGGGTCACCCCCGCAAAGATACGGTCATGCATGTGGATGCGCTCCAGAACGCTGCGCCGTCAGTGACGGCGCATGGGGAACTTGGTTACTCGACCAGGCCGAACTCGCGACCCAGCTTGCGGTACTCCGCGACCTGACTCTTGACCAGCGCATCCAGCTCCGGCCCGGTCACGTAGTAAGGCAGTACATCGCGGTCGGCCAGGTAGGCCTGGAAGTCGCTGGAAGCCGCGAGCTTGGCGAAACGCTCCTGCCACCAGGCCACGTCTTGCTCTTTCACGTCAGGGCCGAGGAAGTAACCACGGATCAGCGGCCACTGGATCTCGTAGCCCTGCTCACGCGCGGTGGGGATCGAAGCCAGGTCACCGCCCAGGCGCTCCTCGCTGAAGATCGCCAGGGTACGAATCTTGTTGCCCTGCTGCGCGCGAATCTCGCTGGCGCTGCCGGTGACCAGATCCACGTGGCCTCCCATCAGCGCCATGTAGTGCTCGGCACCACCCTCGAACGCCGCGTAACGCAGATCGCGCGGATCGACACCCGCGGCGCGGGCCAGCAGGGCGATCTTCACCCAGCCCTGGCCACCGACACTACCGCCACCACCGACCACGATGCTTTTCGGGTCTTTCTTCAGCGCCTGCACCACATCATCGAGGTTCTTGTAGGGGGAATCGTCACGTACCGCCAGGGTGCCGTAATCGTTGCCGACGGTGGCCAGCCATTTCACCGCGGTCTCGTCGAAGCGACCGTATTTGCCCAGGGCCAGGTTGAGCAGCGATGCACCGGAGAAGGCCACCAGGGTGCCGGGCTCGGCACGACGGTTGGCCGCGATGGAGTTGTAGGCCACGGCGCCGATGCCACCTGGCATGTAGGTCACACGCATCGGCGACTTGAGCAGGCCTTCATCCTTGAAACCAGCCTGGGCCAGCTTGCAGGTCAGGTCGAAACCGCCGCCTGGTTTACTCGGGGCGATGCACTCCGGACGGGAGGGTTCGCCAGCCAGTGCCGAGCCACTGGCAAGCAATACGGCGAAAGACAGCGGCAGAATGCGGCGCAGAGAGCAGGTGATCATGATGGGTTCCTCTTATTGGTCTTGTATGTACAGCCGATGCATTACCAGAGCGGCACGATATAACTCAGGATCAATCGATTCTCGTCCAGGTCACGGACGAAGCTCGACCGGTAGGTGGCGTTCCTCCAAGTCACCTTGAGATTCTTCAGCGGGCCATCGGCGAAGGCGTAGGCAATATCGGTGTTGCGCTCCCACTCACGGCCCTCGCCGCTCGCCAGATCGACCTGATCACCGCGTACGTAGCGGGTCATGAAGGTCAGGCCAGGGACGCCGACCTTGGCAAAATCGAAGTCGTAGCGGAGTTGCCAGGAGCGCTGGTCGGGACCGGCGAAATCGTTGATCTGCAGGAAGTTGGTCAGGTAAGGCGTGGCCCCGTTGACGTAGGTGAAGCCATCGTCACCCAGCATCTTCTGGTAAGCCAGGCCAAGCGAGTGGCCTGCGACGCTGTAGGTGAACATGGCGTTGATGACCTGGTTGTCGATGTCGCCCACCAGTTTCCGTCCGGCCTCGGTGTTGTTGAAGTAGCGCAGGTCGCTTTTCAGCTTGCCGGCGCCCAGCGCCAGATTGTGCTGCACGCCGAGGAAGTGCTGGCGATAGACGTCGCTCAGTTCTGCGTAGTGATAACTGCCGAGCAACTGCGGGTTGATCGCATAGTCGACACCGCCGAAACGCAATTCATCACTTTCCGGGCTGCCGCCGAAACGGCCGTTCTTGTTGTTCAGCATCAGCTTGTCGGAGCCGGAGACATTACGCTGCACCACGCGGTCGATCTCACCCAGGGTGAAGGTGGCGCGCTCGAGATCCTTGCTCTGCAGCTGCCAGCCTTCGAACACCTGTGGCAGCAGACGTGAATTGCTGTACTGCAGGTAAGGCATCTTCGGCAGCAGCGTACCCACGCGCAGCTGGCTCTCGGCAAAACGCACCTTGCCGGTCACACCGAGCTTGCTGTAGTCATCCTCGGGGCGATTCTTGCTGTCGCGCGGCAGCAGGTCGGTACCGCTGCGATCAGGCGAGGAGTCGAGTTTCAGACCCAGCATGCCGATGGCATCGACACCAAAACCGACGGTGCCCTGGGTGTAGCCGGACTCCAGGTTGAGGATGAAGCCTTGCGCCCATTCTTCGCGCTTGTTCTGCCCGGCATTCTCGCGAAAGTCGCGGTTGAGGTAGAAGTTGCGCAGCTCCAGGCTGGCCTTGCTGTCCTCGATGAAACCGGCAGCGCTGGCACCGACAGCAGGCAGCGCCATGACCGTCATACCGACGACGGAGCAACTGAGGGATCTTGTTCTTATCATTGTGAATGGCCCTACGGGTGTGGTTGTGGTGAAGCGAAATCAGCTGCCGGTGCGCCTCAGGCTGGGGATGTACACCTCACCCGAGAACAGGCGACGGGCCGTGCGCACCAGCGAGGCGCGCAGATTTTCGGGGTTGCCATCCGCGGCAGGCTGCAGGGAAACCTCGATCTGCCCGCCCGGATGCTCCAGACGCACCAGCGCCTCGCCTGCGATGGGCTTTATGTCCTGGGCAACGCTGCCGGGCAGTGCACAGGCGGTGGCCAGACCAATGGCGCCGGTGGCGGCGACCGAGCGGTGGCAGGTATGCGGCATGAAATAGCGCACGCTCAGCGTGCCGCCGTGGCGTGCAGGTGCCAGCAGCACCGGCTTGGGGATGACCATCTGCGACACGTCGCCAAGCCCCATGGCCAGGCCGGCCTGCAGGCGAATGCGTTCCAGGCGCTGGAGAAACGCGCTGTCAGCATCCAGCTCGGCAGGCGACTCGTAGCCGGTTTTGCCCAACGCCTCGGCATGCATCAGCACCATCGGCATGGCCATGTCGATACAGGTGGCGACGACGCCATCGAACTCGTCACGCATGCGGCCGGTGGGCAGCAGGCGACCAGTCTTGGCACCAGCGGCATTGAGGAAGGTCAGCTTGATCGGCGCGGCAGTGCCAGGTACGCCGTCGATGGCGGTGTCGCCGTCATAGCGCACGCGGCCATTGGGGGTCATCACGTCGGAATCGACGAAGGTGTTGGTATTGAGGTTGCGAATGCGCACCCGGGTCATCGGCGAACCGGCATTGACCAGGCCGTGCTCGATGGCGAAAGGACCGATGGCACAGAGCATGTTGCCGCAGTTGGGCGCGGTGTCGACGCGGCGCTGGGTGACCATGACCTGCACGAACAGGTAGTCGACATCGGCGTCCGGATGCGGCGAGCGACTGACGATAGCCACCTTGCTGGTCTGCGGGCTGCCGCCGCCGATACCATCGATTTCCAGCTCATGGCCCGATCCCATCAGGCTGAGCAATACCTCGTCGCGCTGTTGCGGGTCCGTGGGCAGGTGGTTGGCCAGAAAGACCGGCCCTTTCGAAGTACCGCCTCGCATGAGTACACAAGGTACCGTCCGCATGATGCCTCCAACGCAATAAAACCAGTGATTGTTGCTTTGCGTCGATTATGGGGAGCGGATATTTATTCTGTAAAATGCATATATTTTGATATTTATTCCACTTAACGCATTAATGCATGTGCGTATTTCCTCGCTTGCCAGTCCTAAGCCGAAAGACTAGGGTTCATTGGTAAATTTCAAACAAAAATACGCACGACTGATAACCCAAGCGCATGAATTACGAACTGCAAGACATCCGCGCTTTCGTGAAAATCGCCGAGTTCGGCAACTTTCACGAGGCCGCCAACGCCATCCACCTGTCCCAGCCGGCCCTGACCCGGCGCATGCAGAAACTGGAAGAAAGCCTCGGCATCCAGTTGCTGGATCGCACCACGCGTCGGGTCAGCCTAACGGCCGTGGGCCGGGATTTTCTGCCCAAGGCGCAGCGCCTGCTGGACGACTTCGAGCGCTCGATCCTCGGCATCCGCGAACTGGCCGAGCGCCAGTCCGGCCAGGTCACCCTCGCCTGCATCCCGACGGCGGCCTTCTACTTCCTGCCGACGGTGATCCGCGCCTTCAACCTGCAGTACCCGAAGATCCGCATCCGCATTCTCGATCTCAGCGCCCATGAAGGGCTAGAAGCAGTTATTCGCGGCGAAGCGGATTTCGGCATCAACATGCAGAGTGGGCAGAGCGCAGAGATCGACTTCACCCCGCTGGTCAATGAGCCCTTCGTGCTCGCCTGCCGGCGTGACCATCCCCTGGCCAAGCAGCCAGAAGTGGCCTGGCGCGAGCTCAGCGACTACCGCCTGATCGGCGTCGGCCGCCTGAGTGGCAACCGCGTGCTGCTCGATCACGGCCTGGCCCATCTCGACTGGCGCCCAAGCTGGTTCTACGAGGTGCAGCATCTGTCGACATCACTCGGCATGGTCGAGGCCGGCCTGGGCATCGCCGCCCTCCCCAGCTTGGCGATGCCGGCCGAGGATCATCCGATTCTGGTCAGCCGGCCACTGGTCGATCCGGTGATCAGTCGTACGCTGGGCCTGGTACGCCGCCGCGGCTCTTCGCTGTCGCCGGCAGCCGAACAGTTCGTCGAAACCCTGCTGCGGCAATGGCCGAGCTACACCTCCATCGGCACCAGTACCCCTGCCGAACTCGAAAGCTGAGCTATCTCCTGGGCCGGCGTCGCACTCACCGCCGGTCCGACGCGCTTTCATCAGCAACCACCGAGCAAGACAGGCCGCCGAAAACCCGGATAATGGCGGCCATTTTGTTTCGCTCGCTGGTATTGCCCCATGGAAATCAAGGTCAACTTTCTCGACAACCTTCGCCTCGAAGCCAAGTTCGATGACTTCACGGTGATTGCCGATCAGCCGATTCGCTACAAGGGCGATGGCTCGGCGCCGGGGCCGTTCGACTATTTCCTGGCCTCCTCGGCGTTGTGCGCGGCGTACTTCGTCAAGCTGTACTGCCAGACGCGCGACATCCCCACCGAGAACATCCGCCTGTCGCAAAACAACATCGTCGACCCGGAAAACCGCTACGCGCAGATCTTCAAGATTCAGGTCGAGCTGCCGGCGGACATTTCCGAGAAGGATCGCTTAGGCATCCTGCGCTCCATCGACCGCTGCACCGTGAAGAAGGTGGTGCAGCAGGGCCCCGAGTTCATCATCGAGGAAGTCGACAACCTCGACGCCGATGCCCAGGCGCTGCTGATGCCGGTGAGTGACACCACCACCTACATCCCGGGCAAGGATCTGCCGCTGGAGCAGACCATCGCCAACATGTCGGGCATCCTCGCCGAGCTGGGGATGAAGATCGAGATCGCCTCCTGGCGCAATATCGTGCCCAACGTCTGGTCGCTGCATATCCGCGACGCGCAGTCGAACCTTTGCTTCACCAACGGCAAGGGCGCAACCAAGGAAAGCGCCCTGGCCTCGGCGCTGGGCGAGTTCATCGAGCGACTGAACTGCAACTTCTTCTACAACGACCAGTTCTGGGGCGAGGACATCGCCAATGCCGAGTTCGTCCATTACCCGAACGAGCGCTGGTTCAAGCCGGGCCCGAAGGACGCGCTGCCCGAGGAAATCCTCGACGCGCATTGCCTGGCCATCTACAACCCGGATGGCGAGCTGCGTGGCTCGCACCTGTACGACACCAACTCGGGCAACACCCTGCGCGGCATCTGCTCGCTGCCGTTCGTGCGTAAAAGCGATGGCGAGACGGTGTACTTCCCGTCCAACCTGATCGAGAACCTGTACCTGTCCAACGGCATGAGCGCTGGCAATACCCTGGCCGAAGCCCAGGTACAGTGCCTGTCGGAAATCTTTGAGCGGGCGGTGAAACGCGAAATCCTCGAAGGTGAGCTGTGCCTGCCGGATGTACCGCAAGACGTGCTGGCCAAGTACCCCGGCATCGTCGCCGGCATCCAGGGCCTGGAAGAACAAGGCTTCCCGGTGCTGGTGAGGGACGCCTCGCTGGGCGGTGAATTCCCGGTGATGTGCGTGACGCTGATGAACCCGCGCACCGGCGGCGTGTTCGCCTCCTTCGGCGCGCACCCGAGCCTGGAAGTGGCGCTGGAGCGCAGTCTTACCGAACTGCTGCAGGGGCGCAGCTTCGAAGGCCTCAATGATCTACCGCAGCCGACTTTCGACAGCCTAGCGCTGACCGAGCCGAACAACTTCGTCGAACACTTCATCGACTCCAGCGGTGTGGTGTCGTGGCGCTTCTTCGGCGCCACGCCGGACTTCGAATTCGTCGAATGGGATTTCTCCGGCGAAGGTAGCGACTCGAATGAGCAGGAAGCCGCGACCCTGTTCGGCATCCTCGAGGACATGGGCAAGGAGGTCTACGTGGCCACCTATGACGACCTCGGTGCCAACGCCTGCCGCATCCTGGTGCCGGGCTACTCGGAAATCTATCCGGTCGAGGATCTGATCTGGGACAACACCAACAAGGCGCTGCTGTTCCGCAAGGACATCCTCAACCTGCACAGCCTGAGCGACCGCGAGCTCAAATCGCTGCTGCGCAACCTCAACAACACCGAGGTCGACGACTACACCGACATCACCACGCTGATCGGCATCGAGTTCGACGACAACACGGTGTGGGGCCAGCTGACCATCCTCGAGCTGAAGCTGCTGATCAACCTGGCGCTGAAGAAATACGACGATGCCAAGGAACTGGTCGAGGCCTTCCTGCAGTACAACGACAACACCGTCGAGCGCGGCCTGTTCTACCAGGCGGTCAACGCCGTGCTGGAGATCCAGCTGGACGACGAGCTGGAGCTGGCCAACTACGAGCACAACTTGCGCCGTATGTTCGGCAACGAGCGCATGGATGCAGTGATCGGCTCGGTGGACGGCAGCGTGCGTTTCCATGGCCTGACGCCGACCAGCATGAAACTCGAAGGTCTGGACAAACACCTGCGCCTGATCGACAGCTACAAGAAGCTGCACGCTGCGCGCGCCAGGGCGGCGGGCCTGGCCGGCTAAGCAGTCGGCAGCCCGTACCGCTTCACGGGCCGCTGTCCTGAGCGGCGCGCTGCGCGACTGCCTGCACCTGACGGCGAAACCAGCTGCGCAACGGATCGGCATGGGTGCGCTCATGCCAGATCTGCATCACCTCGACGCGCGGCAACTCCAGTGGCAGTGGATGCATGCGCAGTTCCGGGTCGCGGGCGACCGCCTCCTCAGCCAGAGAGCGCAGGCAGGTGAGCAACAGATCACTGCCACGCAGCAGACGCGCTGGCGCGACGAAGCTGGACAGCCCGGCAGCGATCCGCCGCTGCAGCCCTCGTTGCTGCAACGCCCTGTCCACCAGGCCCTCGAGATCCCCCGTCAACGTGGTGATCAGGTGCTCGCAGGTGACGAAACGCTGCAGGTCCAGGCCGTCCGCGAGGTGCGGATTGTCGTGCGCGGCGAGCACGACGAAGTCCTCGCTGAGCAGGCGCTGCTGATGGAAGGTTCCCGGTAGATCCTTATAGAAGCCGGCGATGGCCAGGTCGCAGGTACCTTTTTCCAGTTCATCGCGTGGCAGCTGGCCCCGAGTATTGTGGGTGACCAGCACCAGGTTCGGCGCATGCTGCCGCAGAATCGGCAGCAGCCTGGGCAGCAGGGTTTGCTCGATGTAGTCCGTGCTGTAGAGATGCAGGCGTTCAACACGGCTCAGAAAGTCCTGACCATCGCACCGCTCGTAGAAACCTTCCAACTCGCCCACAAGGCGCTGAACCTGCGGCGCCAACTCATGAGCCCGAGGCGTCGGCGTCACTCCCCGTGGCGCACGTACGAACAGCGGATCACCGAATTGATGACGCAGCTTGTTCAGCTTGTGACTCAGCGCTGGCTGGCTGAGCGCCATGCGTTCGGCCGCCAGCGAGGCATTGCGCTCCTGATAGAGCACATGGAAGACCAGCAGCAGATTCAGATCCTTCTTGGCGATATTCAATTTTTGAATCCCTGAAATAAACGCTTTCGAATTTTCGAATCATATCGCCAAGCCTAGGATGGCACCTGAAAACCTGTTGCCCACTGGAGAACAGCATGACGATCGGTATCTTCGCCACCATCACGCCACACCCCGAGCACCGTGAAGCGGTCGAACAGGCGCTGCGCCTGATGGTTCAGCACTCACGAGCCGAGGCCGGCAATCTGCGCTACGACCTGTTCGTGCGCGATGACGGTCTGGCCTTCGACCTCTTCGAACTTTACGTCGACGCAGCCGCCATCGACGCTCATCGCCAGAGCAGCCATTACCAACACTACCGCGCCGCGACATCCGACTGGCTGAGTGCCCCCACGCAGGTGCGCGTCGTCCATGCACTGGATGTGGCGCCCCTTCCCCAATCAGGAGAATGATCATGAGCAAGAAGACCACCCTCGCCGTGGCAGTCGCCAGCACCCTGCTCGCCGGCAACGCCCTAGCCGCCGGCAAAGGCGAAGTCCTGGTGCTGTTGTCGAGCGAAACGCAACTGGCCCTCAAGGATGGCAAGCAGTACACCACCGGTTTTTACCTGAACGAGTTCGGTGTGCCAGCCGACCGCCTGCTCAAGGCGGGCTATGAGCTGGTGTTGGTGACCCCCAAGGGTAATGCGCCGCGTGTCGATGAGAGCTCGGTGACTGCGCAATACTTCGGCGGCGACGAACAGGAAATGCAGCGCATCCGCACCCTGGTGGAAAACCTGCCGGGCATCGACGACACACTGTCATTGAAGGAAGTGCTGGAGAGCGATCTGAATCGCTACGCCGGCCTGCTGATTCCCGGCGGCCACGCGCCGCTGATCGACCTCGCCAATAACCCTGAGGTCGGTGCTCTCCTGCGTCACTTCCACCAGGCCGGCAAGCCCACTGCCGCCATCTGCCACGGGCCGATCGCCCTGCTCTCGGCCCAGCGCGATCCGGTTGCCTACCAGGCGGCGCTGGCCAACGGGGAAAAACCGGCAGCTGATGACTGGATCTACCGGGGCTATCGCATGACCATCTTCTCCACCCCGGAGGAGCAGGTCTTCGAGCAGTCGCTGCAAGGTGAACGGATTCTGTTCTACCCGGCCAGCGCGATGGAAAGTGCCGGCGGCAAGCTGAACTACGCCGAGGCATGGGCGCCCCACGTGGTCGTGGACCGTGAGCTGATCACCGGGCAGAACCCGTTCTCCGACCATGCACTGGGCGAGAAACTGGTGCAGATGCTCAACGCCAACCACCATCAGGCACAGTAAGCAGTCAAACAGCAGGACGAGGCCCATGTTTCGTCCTGCTGCTTCACCGATGGCCTCAACGCAGGCCGCATTAATCCCTACAATCGGCAGCATTCACCTCCATCGCAGGCGTGACATGCAACCGAACCCGCCCCCCTATCCCATCGCCGCGCTGATGCTCGCCGCCGGTTACAGCCGCCGCTTCGGCGCCGACAAGCGCCGCCTGCAACTTGGCGACGGCCGCTCGTTGCTCAGCGCCAGCCTGGCACTGCCCTGCTCGATGCTGGAAGAGGTCTGGCTGGTGCTACGCCCAGACGAAGCGCCAGCAGCGCTGGATCTGCCGACGGGTGTGCGTATCGTGCAGAACCCGGCCACCGCCCAGGGCATGGGGCACAGCCTGGCGGCAGGTGCCGAACGACTACTGGCCGAATCCGGCGCCGAGGCAGCGGCTATCTTTCTTGCCGATATGCCGTCGATTCGGCGCGACAGCTTAGAAGTGCTGATGGCCTGCGCCAGCTCAGACAATATCGTACTACCCAGCTACCAGGGCAAACGTGGCCATCCGGTGCTGTTCGGCCGTGACTTCTGGCCGCAGCTCGCGACGCTGAGTGGCGATGCCGGCGCCAAACCGGTGCTGCAGCAGCACCCCGAGGCCGTGCGTATCGTCGAACTGGACGACCCCGGTGTGCTGCAGGACGTCGATACTCAGGAAGACTGGCAGCACTTCAGCACGCGCTGAGCACTCAGTGCGGCTCCTTGCGGTACTCGGTGCCCAGCTCCCGCGCCAGAGCAATGAAATTGGCCACCTGCGGTGACTGGTGCAACTCGCGGCAAACCAGGGTGATCGGCGCGACCAGGCGCGGCTTGGCGTCACGAATCGAGCGATAAGCCACACTGTGCTCGTGGAAGCCGCGCATCGATGCCGGCACCACGGACACTCCGGCACCGGCGGCCACCAGGCTGACATTGGTCAGCATGCGCTCCACCTCGAACGCCACATGCGGCTCGAAGCCGGCATTGCGACAGGCCTGCAGGAAATTGGCGTACATCCCCGGCGCACCGGGACGGCGCACCAGAATCAACGGTTCGTCAGCGAGATCCTTTAGCGAAACCGCCCCCTTGCCTGCCAGTAGTCGATGCCCGACCGGCAGGGTCAGCACCAGCTCCTCGTTGAGCAGGCGGTGATAGGCGATGCCCTGAGGGTTACCCACTGGCGCTCGCAGAATGCCGACATCCACATCGCCGCCGCTGACATCATCAGTCAGCTCCTGGGCATTGCCTTCGTTGAGGCCGATGTCCACCCCCGGATACAGATCCCGATAGCGCCGGATGATCCGTGGAATCAGCGGATGCGAGGCCGCCGAACTGGTGAAGCCGACGCTCAGACGCCCCTCTATACCTTTCGCCGTACGCGCCGCCTTCAATGCGCCCTGCGATACCCGCTGGAGAATATCGCGCGCCTCGCGCAGGAACACCTCACCACCGACGGTCAGATCGACGCCCTTGGCATGACGGATGAACAGGTCGAAACCAAGCTCCTGCTCCAGCGCCCTGATCTGCTGGCTCAGAGGGGGCTGCTGCATGTTCAGGCGGGCCGCGGCGCGGGTGAAGTGTTTCTCTTCGGCAACCATGACGAAGTAGCGCAGATGACGAAGTTCCATGCAGCCCCTTGGGGATATTGGTAAGAGCCTGTTCAAAGTCTCGCGAGCTAGAGCCATACAATACCGATGGCGGCCCCGCAAAAACAGGCGAGGATCGGTCGGAGTCGCGCTCGACTTTACGAGCTGTAAATGAGCAGTCCGACCGGGCTGGCGCTCCAGCCTGTTTTTAACGCGGCTGGGCCGACGCGTAGCAGACTTTGAACAGGCTCTAAGGCCGGCACACGATACCGAATCCACGTGCCGATGGGGTAGGATGAACGCTCACGCGCGGCCTCGACGCTGCGACGAAGAACAAGAATAAAACAGGCTCCAATGATCTTCAGGCATTCTCGAACAGGCATTGCCCTGCTTCTGCTGGCGCTGGTTCTCGGCGCCCTGCTGGGTGTCTGGTGGCCTGATCTGGCGGTAGAGATGAAACCGCTCAGCGACCTGTTCATCTCCGCTATTGGTCTGTGCGCGCCGGTGGTGATGTTCGTCCTGGTTTGCTCCAGCGTCGCCGCCCTCAGCGACTACCGCGCCACCGCGCGCCTGGGCCTGAAGGCCGTCGGTTACTGGCAATTGATGTCACTACTATCGCTGCTGACCGGCTTGCTCGTCGCCCTGCTCCTGCACCCAGGTGGCGGCCTGCACCATATGGGTAGCGACTGGGCGACGGTTGAAACGACAAGTGGCCCATTCTTCTCTCAACTTCCAGGCCTGCTTCTCGATTCGCTCGAACAGAGCTTCATCCTCAAGGTGCTGCTGGTTGCTGTCATCTGCGGTCTACTGCTCGGCCGCAGTGGCGCACCAGGGCAACGCCTGACGCTGCGTCTCGATCAGGCGGTGAAGCTGGTGTTTCGCGCCATGCAAGTAATCGTCAGCTTCGCACCACTGGCTGCGTTCGGCGCCATCGCCTTCATCATCGGCAAGTACGGACTGGAAGCGGCGCTGCCGCTGGCCAAGTTCGTGATAGCGGCCTATGTGGCCTGCCTGGCCTACCTGCTACTGGTGCCGGCCATCGCCCTGCGCCTGGCGGGATGTCGATTGTGGCGCCTGATCGGTTACGTCAAGGAAGAGCTGCTGCTGGTGGCCGCTACCGGCTCTTCGGTCGCGGCCCTGCCGCGCCTGATCGACAAACTGGAGGCAGCTGGTTGCGACAGCCAGGCCGTACGCCTGACGCTCACTGCCGGCTACAGCTTCAACCTCAATGGCTCGAATCTCTATCTGGCCGTGGCCATCGTGTTTCTCGCGCAGCTGGCCCACGTCGAACTGGATACCCTGCAACTGGGCACCATCCTGCTGGTCTGCCTGCTGACCTCACTGGGCTCGACCAGCGTCGCCGGTTCAGCCTTCGTCACGCTCACCGCGACGCTCAGCGTTCTGAATATTTTGCCGCTGGAGAGCATCGGCATCCTGATCGGCGTGGAGCGTCTGATGAAATGTCGTTCGGTGACCAACGTACTGGGCAACTGCGTAGCCTGCGTGGTCATCGCCCATTGGGATGGCAAGGTGGACAAGCAGAAACTGCGAGAAATGCTGGGCTGAGGTCAGTACCGAGCCACTCGCGTATTCACATGCCGAATGCGAAAAGAAGTGGCTACCTGTGGACGCAAGCGATGCCGCGCAACCAAGTCGGCCGTCGTGCCACGACCGACGAAAACCACCTCCTGCAATTGCGGAAAATGGCTGCTGCGCCCCAGGTAACTCACCAATGCATCGAGTACCGTGAATGCCGATAGCCCGACATGCCCTGCACTCGACACCTCACCCTCAACCCAGGCCTGCTCGCTGTGCCACACGGGCAGATCCACAGGTCGTTTGCGGCCATCGACGACGCTGAACTGCGGCACGAGGATCAACGTATCGTCTTGCCTATCCAGTTGCGACTCGCTGGAGTTCGAGTCGACTTCGACAAGCACGACAACGCGTCGAATACCTCGCGGCAGGTTGTACAGATCGGCGTTGGCCACCAATACAAGGGCGAAGCTGTCAGCGGCCGCGTCGAGCCGCACGAGCTGCGCCCCTGCTTCAACCGGAGCGCTGGAGTCGGAACGACGCGCCAGTGCGTCACTGAATGCCATGCTGGCCATGACGACCGAACAGAGCAGCAAGGCGTAGCGGCGCACACGTTCCATCTTTCACGCTCCTGAAGAAAATGAGCAGCGAAGCCCGCAAGGCCTCGCCGCCCGAAATCAGCGCGAAGCGGGCAAGAGTTTGGCGAAGGCCTTGTCCAGCACCTCGTCCGCCTTGATCAGTTGCTGACGACGCTCGCCCATCCAGCTTTTGTCCGCCTGCAAACGCTTGCCGGCCTCGGCCAGCATGCGCTTGACCTCGGCAGGTTGCGGGCCGCCAGTGCCCTTGCGCGTCTCGACCATGGTGCGCGGCGACAGAGTGGCTCGGAAGGCACTCTCGCTCAACGGCAGGCGCTGATCCTTCCAGCTGTACTTCTGCGCAGCCTTGGTATAGAGCTTCTGCGCGTCGGCGTAGGGGAACTCCTTCGGCAGCAAGCCTTGATCACGCGCCTGACCGACGATCAGCGAGGCGAAGCTGTGGCCGATGCGAAACGGCACCTTATGCTCGCGTTCGAGCGTATCGGCCAGCTCCATCGAGGTCGTCCAATCGGCATCGAGTTCTTCCATGGCGCGCTCGGGATTGATCACCAGCGCATCGAGCACCATATCCAGGCGCTCGAACATATCGGTGGCCGACTTGAACAGGCCGAGGTCCTCGAACGCAGCCTTGTAGTCGGTCATGCCGGTGGTGACGTTGTGCGCGCGAATGGTGGTGGCGCCCGCGAGACCAACCACATCGGAGGCTGACTCACGGGTGCGCATCAGCAGGCCGGGATTGCGCTTCTGCGGCATGGCGCTGCTGGTGTAGGTCGAGCCTTCCTCGAGCAGCAGCCAGGGACGGGTCTGGTGGTACTGAGTGTGTATGTCGCCGATCAGCGCGCCGACGCGGATGGCCGAGGACGAAGCAATGCCTGCCGCTTCCAATGGGATGTCGAAGGTCGATACCTGGCTGGAATCCAGCGAGTTCTCGCGCACCCCGTCGAAGCCCAGCAGCGTGGCGAGGCGCTCGCGGTTCAGCGGCCAGCCGGAGTTGGCCAGCACCGCGGTGCCCATCGGGCTCAGGTTCAGGCGTGCATAGAGTTCATGAATGCGCTGCGCATCGCGCTCGAAAGCCGCTTCGAATGCCAGCAGGTAGTGCGCGTAGCTGATCGGCATGGCCTGCACACCATTGGTGTAGGCCGGGATCAGGGTATCGACGTTGTCGCCGGCGATCTTCAACAGGCGGGCGCGCGACGAATTGAGCGCATCGCTGTAATCCAGCACCTGAGCACGCAATACGGCCAGGCGATAGGTGGCGTACATGTCCTGGCGGCTGCGCCCGGAGTGAATCAGCGAGGCTTCGGGGCCGATCTTGTCGATCATGATCTGCTCGACCTGCAGCACATCGCTGGGACTCTTGCCGTCTGGCTGAGCGGCCTGATCGATCACATGCTGCACGCCACTGGCAATGCGTCGCCCCTGGGGGGCGGAAACGATGCCTTCCTCGGTCAGCATGACGATCGAGGCCTTGTTGATGCGGTTCAACCAGGAGAACTGGCTTTCGTAGGCGCCGCCCTTGAGCGCCGACTTGTCCACCGTCGCGCCGATCTTGCGCGCCTGCTCGGCGCATTCGGCAGTGGTGCGGCAAGGCAGTTCGGCAGTGTTGGCCGCCAGGGCGCTGGATGAAGCAAACAGCGCATAGACGACGGCGAGGTGAAGCAGAGTCTTTCTTGTTCTCATGGTTTTCAGTTCCGCTCGGTATCAGTGAGGGCTCGGCTGCCGTGCAGTGGAGCAGCCCTGCCGATGCTAGCGGCATGCATGAGAGATATGAAATATATTAAAAATATCCAGTCAATACCTAAAAAGTACCAACAAGATCTCATCGGGTGCCACCTCCCGTAGGGTGCGCCGTGCGCACCGAGAGAGCCGCAAGAACCGAGATTGCTCACAGCGATTGGTGCGCATGGCGCACCCTACTTGTGCTACGCCCAATGTATGCAGTACCCGCCATTCAATATCCAAAAAGTATCGAATGGCTATTTTCAAGATATTTTATCTAGCAAAAAACCGCTGTTAGCATCGTCGCCATAACTCCAATCAACCAAGTCGACCTGCGCTTGCCAACCTGCGGGTACGACCTAGCGACATGCCAGCGTCTTGTGTGGTGTGCCGCGCTCTCTGCCGAGGTGGAATATGCCGTACGACGTTCTCTGGCCCCTGGGTTCTCTGCTCAAGCAAGGCCCGAACCTCCGCAGACAGGCCGTCCTGGCTATCGCTCTGCTGACCAGCGCCTTGTACTGCTGCCTCGCCAGCGCCAACCCGCAACTGCTGCGCCTGGGCCAGAACGAGCCCTACAACTTCCTCGCCTTCGCCAATTCCGACCTGAATGGCGCCAGCCCGACCTCACGTGCCGTGGTGGTGGTCCACGGTGTGCGTCGTAACGCCGACGACTACTACCAATACGGTCAGAGCCTGCTGAAGAAAGCCGGATTCGACGCCAACGACACCCTGCTGCTGTCATTGAATTTCCTCACCGCCGAGGACAGTCGCGCCGGTAGCGACATGCCGCTGTGGGCCCGTGACAAATGGATGCACGGCACCGCCTCGAGCAAAGGTCGCCGCGGCATCGACGCCTTCGCGGTACTGGATGACCTGCTGCTGTATCTGGCCGACCGCAAACATTTTCCCGCCCTGCAGGAGATAGTGTTGATCGGCCACTCCGCCGGTGGCCAGCTGATGCAGCGCTACAGCATCCTCGGCGACGGCGACGAGCGCCTCGCGACTACCGGAATCAAGGTTCGTTATGTCATTTCCGCTCCGTCTTCCTATGTCTACATCGAAGGCAGCCGCCTGCAGGATGGCGCATTCAAGCCGGTGCGCACCGTCATGTGCCCGAGCTTCAGCCGCTATCGCTATGGCCTGGATCGCGCGCCCTTCTATCTGACCCGGCAGAACCTCGGCGCCGAGCAGCTGTTTCGCCGTTACGCCGCTCGCGACGTGACCTTCATGGTCGGTGAGCGCGACAACGACCCGTGGCACCGCGTACTGGATCGCACCTGCGGCGCCAACATGCAGGGCGCGCACCGGGTCGAGCGCCAGCTCAATTACCTGCGCTACGAGGCCTTCCTTTCCAGCAAGTGGGGAGTGCCGATCCATCACCCACAGATCACGGTCGCCGGTATCGGCCACAACGCGGCCCGTTTGCTGGCCACGGAAATCGTCGCCGACACGCTGTTCCCGAAACGCTGATACCTCGTCTGCCCGACTCACAAAAACAACAACGAGCTTGCCATGACTTCGACCTTCACCTCCGCCCAGGTACGCCGGGTGCTGCACCCGCGCAATCTGACCCTGCTGGCCGCGGCGATCCTCGCTGCCCAGGCTCAGGCCGAACCCCTGCCCTCCGCCGGCACGCTGTTCGACAACAACCGCGACATTCTGCGCCCGGCCGAACGCGCCCAGGATGCGCCGCGTGGCAATGTGCGCATCGAAGCTCAGGATGACCGCAGCCAGGCTGCAGTCAACCCGGCCGAACAGGCCTCTGCCGCCTTTCGCGTGAATGCCTTCAAGCTCAGCGGTAACCGTGAGATCAGCGAATCGCGCCTGCTGCAGGAGCTTGCCCCCTATGCCGGTCGAGAGCTGAATCTCGCCGGCCTGCGTGAGGCTGCTGCCCGTGTCACCGAGCTGTATCGCAGCCGCGGCTATCTGGTGGCCCGCGCCTATCTGCCAGCCCAGGAAATCACCGATGGCGTGGTCACCATCGGCGTGCAGGAAGGCCGCGTCGGCAGCGTGCGCGCCGAGGCAGACAGCAACGTGCGCCTGCGCCCTGGCATGCAGCAACGCTTCGTCGACGCAATTCCCAGCGGCAGCGTGATTCGTGAAGCCGATCTGGAACGCGTGCTACTGCGCCTGTCCGATATCGCCGGGGTTTCGGTGCGCGCCGTGCTGCAACCGTCGCGCGAGCCAGGCGCTTCCGACATTGTCCTCAAGCTCAGCGAAATGACCGCCTGGACGGGCCGTGTCAGCTTCGACAACCACGGCAACTACTACACCGGCGCCAACCGGGTCACCAGCAACGTCAGCCTCAACGATGCCTTCGGCTTCGGCGAAAGCCTGTTCTTCAATGGCCAGAACAGCTTCGAAGGGCTGGAAATTCGCGGCCTTGGCTATCGTCAGCCGCTAGGCGCCAGTGGCGTCACCCTGGGCGCCAACTACGCGGAGATGGAGTACGCCATCGGCAAGAGCCTGAAAACTGCCGAGGCCAGCGGTACCGCCATCGTTTCCTCGGTGTTTCTCGACAGCTCGCTGCTACGCAGCCGCGATGCCAACATCTCACTCAACCTGGCCGAAGAGCACCGCCATTTCGAGGACGAGGCCGGTGCCTTCGCGGTGAAGAAATCTGCCGTATTCCGCAGTGCCACGCTCTATGGCGACTGGCGTGACGACTGGGCCGGCAGCAACCGCTGGAGCCTGGCCTACGGCATCGGCAAACTGAACAAGGACACCCCGCTCGATGAAGCCCTCGACCAACTGACTGCCAATGCCGCCGGCCGCTATCGCAAGGCCAACCTGGCGTTCAGCCGCTTGCAGGAGTTGGGCGGTGGCTACTCGCTGTTCGCCTCCCTCAGCGGCCAGTGGGCGGACAAGAACCTCGATGCCTCGGAGAAGTTCAGCCTCGGCGGCCCCAACGGCGTGCGCGCCTACCCGGTCGGCGAAGCCGCAGGTGATGAAGGCCTGCTCGGTCGCCTGGAGCTGCGTAAATACCTCGGCCGCTATTACGGCGCCATCGCCGAAGCCACCCTGTTCGCCGACGGCGGCCGGGTGCGGGTGAACAAGACCCCCTGGGACGACAGCGAAAATCACCTGACCCGCTACGGCTACGGCGTAGGTCTGAACGTCTATCACCGCGACCTGGTGATGAATGCCAGCCTGGCCTTCTCGCCAGGCGACGACCCGATCAGCGACGAACGTGACAACAAGCGTTTCTGGCTGTCGGTCACCGGCACACCGCAGGCCTTCGCCGGCCTGGCCAAAGACGTCGGCAGCCGCGAGGACTTCCGTAGCAAGACCACCGAACTGGTGCTCTACGGATCGCTCGGCCTGGTGCCGGAATACATCGACCGCCGCGATTCCACCCGCGCCTCCCCGGCTGACCAGAGCAAGCTGGCCACGGCCAATGGCCGCAACATGTCCAGCTACTGGCGTGCTCGCGACAACGTCTCCTACATCGGTGCCCACGCTGGCATCCCGATAAACGACGACACGCGTTTTCTGTGGCAACTGGAATACGGCATCTCGGTGAACTACACCCTGAGCGGCGACGACAGCGCACCACTCTCGATCTCACCCAACACGCGCCTGCGCAACTCCGGTGTAGCACTCGACGACGACCGCTTCGGCACCCTGCTTTACGGTGTTTGGGACATGCCGCTGAAAGAGAGCACCACCAGCCTCGATCCCTTCTATGGCAAGACCAGCGCGGCCTACTACAACATCATCGGCTCCCCAGGATTCAACAGTAGCCTGGCCAGCAATGTGGCCGGCCCGCTCAGCCAGGCCGATGAAAGCGTCAACTCCGACGCCGCGTTCAACCGTCGTCAGTCCGGCGTGGTTGCCTGGTGGTCGCCGGAGTGGCATGGCCTGCAGGTCAAGCTGGCCTACTCCAACAACGGCATGAAGGCTGCCGAGGACGTCGACCGGGGCTACATCTACGGCGGCAGCGTGACCTACAAGAACGGTGGTTTCACCGCGGTCGCCGCCGCCGAACGTCACGTCAACTACTTCGGCATCGCCAACCTGGGCCGCAACGCCCGCGGCGTGGGCAGCAACACCCACGTCACCGAGGGCACCTCGTCGAACGACTACAGTTTTCGTTTCGGCCTGGGTTACCGCTTCGGCAATACCCAGCTGTCGCTGGTGGCCGACGAGCTCTACTACTCCGAAGACGACGTGATCAACAACAGCGTCAGCTTCAGCGACCTGTCCGAGTACCGCCGCCGCGCCTACATGCTCGGCGTCAGCCACCGCATCGGCGCCTGGCGCCTGCGCGCAAGCTATGCCCGCGCGCTGCCTGGCGAGTGCTCGATGATCTCCGCCAGCGGTATCGAGTGCGACACCAGCGGCATGGGCGCGCGCCAGTACGCCCTGGGCGTCGGCTACCGCTTCACCCGCAACACCGAGGTGTTCGCCCACTACGTGCTGCTGAAGAACGCTTCGCTGGCCAACTACAACTTCGCTGTGGCCGGTGCCTTCGCTGCCAGCGGTTATTCGCCAGGCGTCGGCACTACCATCAATGCCATCGGTACCGGCTTCAACTATTCGTTCTGAGGAGATGACCGTGAACAATAAAAACGCCCGTCGCGGCCGTCGTCCGCAACTGCCTTCTCTCAAGCCGCTGAGCTATGCCGTGCTGTGCGTGATGCACGGGCTGATGCCGCTGAACGCCATGGCGCTGGACAACAACACCCTGCCCAGTAACGGCCAGATCACTGCCGGCAGCGGTAGCATCAGCCAGTCCGGCAATGTGCTGGATGTGAATCAGAACAGCCAGAAGCTGATCGCCACCTGGGACACCTTCAATGTCGGCCGTGATGCCACGGTGAATTTTCACCAGCCAGGCGCCTCGTCGGTGGCGCTCAACCGCGTGCTGTCCAGCGACGCCTCGCAGATCATGGGCCAGATCAATGCCAATGGTCAGGTCTATCTGATCAACCCTACTGGTGTGCTGTTCGGCAGCAGCGCCGCGGTCAACGTCGGCGGCCTGGTGGCCAGTGCCCTGGACATCGCCGATAACGACTTCATGGCCGGGCGCATGCAGTTCGACGGCAAGGGCGCAGGCGGTGCCGTGATCAACCGGGGCACCATCCGTGCGGCTGACGGCGGCAGCGTCGCCCTGCTCGGCGCCCAGGTACGCAACGAGGGTACCGTGGTCGCCAAGATGGGCTCGGTGGTGCTCGGCGGCGGCGAGAAAATCACCCTCGACTACCACGGCGACGGCCTGATCAACATGCAGGTCGACGAGGCTGTCATCGATGCCAGCGTGGTCAACCAGGGCCTGCTGCAAGCCAACGGCGGCACCGTGATCATGAGCGCCCGCGCCAGCGACGCCATGCTCAGCAAGGTGGTCAACAACGAAGGCGTGATCGAGGCCAGCAGCCTGCAACAGCGCAATGGCCGCATCGTCCTCGACGGCGGGGACAGCGGCGTGGTGGCCAGCAGCGGCGTCCTCGACGTCTCCGGCCGCAATGCCGGTGAACGCGGCGGCGAAGTGACCATGACCGGCGAATACGTAGGTCTGTTCGACGATGCGCGTATCGACGCAAGCGGCGATGCCGGCGGCGGCACCGTGCTGCTCGGCGGCGACTACCAGGGCACAGGCCCGCTGCAGCACGCCAGCGCCACCCATATGGGCAAGGACGCGCGCATCGAGGCCGACGCGCTCAATAGTGGCGATGGCGGCAAGGTCATTCTCTGGGCCACCGACAGCACTCAGTTCCACGGTAATATCAGCGTGATCGGCGGTGGCGAAGGCGGCAATGGCGGCTTCGTGGAAACCTCAGCCCATGCCCTGGATGCCACCGGTCGGGTCAACCTGAGTGCCGCTTCCGGCAAGGGCGGCACCTGGCTGCTCGACCCGTACAACATCAATATCACCAGCGGCGCCAGCTCCGGCACCTCCAGCGAGAGCCCGTTCACCCCCAACGCCGGCGGCAGCTCGACCCTCAGCTCGGCCACGCTCAATGCGTCGCTGAGCGAGGGTGCCAACATCATCGTGCAGACCTCGTCCGGCCCCGGCACTTCCGGCGACATCAACGTGCTGGACAACGTCCAGGCGCAGGGCAACGCCAGCCTGACGCTGATCGCCCACCGTAACGTCAACATGACCGGCACCAGCATTACCCATGCCGACGGCGCGACGCTGAACGTGTCGCTGCTGTCGAACTTCAACAACAGCGGCAACGGCTCGGTGGCGCTGAACAACGCCACCATCCGCACCAACGGGGGTGATCTGACCATCAGCGGCGCCATCGACCCAAGCGGCTCGTTCGCCAGCACCAACGTCAGCAGCGGCACCGGTGTATTCATCCGTTCCAGCCTGATCGACACCAACGGCGGCGACGTCACCATTCGCGGCGCCACCTCGGCCAGCCTAGCCGCTGGCTCCAGCGCTACCGCGATGAACATCTCAGCCAGCACCATCGATGCCGGCGGCGGCGACATCAATATCACCGCCGTGCAGGCCAGCAGCAGCGGCACGGGTGATGCCTTCATCCTGCATGGCGGCAGCAACCTGCTGACCGAAGGGGCCGGCGCCATCGACATCAGCGCCGATAACCTGGGTTCTGGCAACGGCACGCGCCTGTTCAGCACCAGCAACACCATCGCCGCCAGCGGCTCGGGCAACGTCACCCTCAGTGGCAACGCGGCCTCTGGTTTCGGCGTGCTGATCTGCTCCACCGCCAGCAGCTCGACGCAGAACCTCGGCGTCGGCAGCGGCACCCTGACGGTCAAGGCCAACAGCCAGAGCGGCCGCGCACTTTACCTGGCGGCCGCAGGCGATGGCGCGATCAATCTGACAGCCAGTGACTCGGGCAGGATCGTGCTGGCCGGCGACAGCGGCGGCAGCTACGGCACAGTGCTCAACGTCACCGGTGCCGGCGCCTCGATCAACCTGCTCAGCGACGGCGACATCACCGTCGAAGGCAACAGCTCCGGCGGCACCACGCCCTCGCTGGGCCTGATCACCTCTGGCAGTGGCAGCAGCATCGACATCACCAGCACCGCCGGCAACGTGCGCCTGGCTGCCGACAACAGTGTGATCAACACCGGCAGCGGCTCGTTCCGCGCATTGTTCCTGGATGCCAGCGGCAGCAACTCCGCGATCCGTGTCGGCACTGGCAGCGGCAACCTGACGCTGGAAGGCAACAGCCTCTCCGGTCGTGGCGTGGACCTCGCGCCCTCCGGTAGCGGAGCCGCCATCGAGCTGTCGACCACCACGGGCGATATCCAGATCAACGGCAACAGCACCAGCAGCTTCGGTGGCTACGGCATCTTCCTCAATTCCAGCGGCAGCTCGCAGGGCGTCAGCATCACTACGCAGACCGGCGACATCACCCTGCGCGGTGACAGCGTGGGCACCTCCGACGCCATCGCCCTCGGCGGTAGCGGCCAGGCCTCGACCAACCGCATCGCCTCGCAGGGCGGCAACATCCTGCTCGACGGGCACTTCCACTCGCCTGACACCAGCGAGCTGGATCACGGCATCGCCCTGCTCAGCGTGACCAACATCATCCAGACCACCGGCAATGGCAACGTCACTCTTATCGGTCGCTCTACCGGTTCGGGCGACGGCGTGGACTTCTACAGCAACGGCAACAACCTGCTCAGCGTGGAGAATGGCCGGCTCAGCATCACCGGCCAGGCCGACAATGCCAATGGCCTCAGCGTGCTCACCGGGCAAACCGAACTGCGCGCCACCGGCAGCGGCTCGATCAGCCTCGACGGCTATTCGCGCACGGGCAACGGCATCCATTTCTACCCGTCCAGCAATGGCAGCTCGGTGACCATCGCCAGCAACAGCGGTGACATCAGCCTCAACGGTCACACTGACGGCGGCAGCGAGGCCAGCGGGGTGTTCATACGCAGCGGCTCGAACAGCATCTCGCTGAGTTCGGCCAGTGGCGATATCAAGGTCAGCGGTCGTGGTGAGAACGGCGCAAGCGGCATCACCTTCAACGGCACGGGCAGCGGCAGCAACAGCCTGCTGACCGGCGCTGGCGGCAACCTGACCCTGGAAGCCTTCAGCCGCGGCGGTACGGCGCTGAACTTCGTCAGCGGCAACAACCACCTCGGCGTTCAGAACGGCATCCTGCTGATCGACGCCCAAGCGCCTGGCGGCACCTTCATCGCCAACGGCAGCGACAACACCAGCATCGGTGCCAGCGGCAGCGGTGCGGTGGTCTATCGCCTCGGCGGGCTGATCAACGCCAGCATTCTCGGCAGCGATGGCGAGGCGACGCGCAGTCATCTGCAACAGCAGATCGCCGGCAGCGCCTGGAGCCAGGTTCTGTATCCTGACTACCGGCAGACACCGCTGGCGCCGCGTATCGACCTGATCGATCTGGATCTGTCGCAGTTGCAGGTAGCGGCACCGAACGAAAACTGAAAAGGCGCGGCGCGACGCTACCACGTCGCGCCCGCTCCATGCGCAACAAGGCCAGACCATGACCGACGAGACGTTCTCCCTCGAACACTTCGAGCAGCTCTGCTACTCGCGCCAGCACGAGGCCGCCGCGCGCGAGCTGATCCGCCTGCTGCTGATCATCGACCGCCACTACGGCAAGCTGTCCGGCCAGTTCGTACTCTCGGTATCTCCGGCGATTTCAGCGGCGGATCTCGAAGCCCATGTGCTGACGCGCATCACCAGCGCCATCACCACGCTGTTTTCCGACCCCGGTTTCCAGATCAGCCCCACCGGCTTCGATCAGTTGATCAACTTCCAGCGCTGGCTGTCCTCGCTGTTCGCCGCCAGCGCCTTCGTCAATGCCGACCATATCCTGCGTGCGCTCAACCTGTATGGCGGTGAAGAGGGCCGGTTCGAAGTGGCGCCGACAGAGCTGGTGAAGTTCTGCGTGCTCTATTCGCCCGAGTCGCAGCTGCCGCTGGATCTGGAACTGCTCTGGCAACAGAACCGTAACCTGACCGTGGCACTGTGCATGGCGCTGCTGTCGCCACGCTTTCTCGGCACGCCAGCGGCGCACTCCAAGCGTGAGGCACTGCTGGCCTGGCTGCCGGAACGACTGGACAGCCTAGATAGCCTGGATCAGTTGCCGGTGGCGATCATCCATGACGTGTACATGCACTGCAGTTACGCCGACCTGCCGCAGCGCCATCGCATCAAGCGCTCCATCTGCCGCCTGGTGGAGCGCAAGCTGGCGAACAACGGCATCGACTCGCTGCCGATAACCGCACCTCGCCGTACCACCGGCAAGCGCAAGATGCTGGTGGTGCTGGAGTGGTTCTCGGGTGGTCATTCAATCTACCGTACCCACTCCAGAACACTCGAAGCCGCTCGGCAGCACTTCGACCTGCATGCCGTGGGCTATGCCAGCAATGTCGAAGACCTGGGACGCGCCGTGTTCGACGCGTTCACCGAGCTCAGCGCGCCGAACGATCTGCTGGCCTGCGTACGCCAGGTGCGTGAGCTGGCCGCCGAGCTGCAACCACAGGTGCTGTACATGCCCAGCGTGGGTATGTTCCCGCTCACCCTGTTTCTCACCAACCTGCGGCTGGCGCCGTTGCAGGTCGCAGCACTGGGGCATCCGGCGACCACCGGCTCGCGGCATATCGACTACATCAGCGTCGAAGAGGATTTCGTCGGTGATCCGGCCTGCTTCGGCGAAAAACTGCTTCTGCTACCCAACGACGGCCAACCCTACCGCCCCTCGGCCATCCCCGTGGAACTCTCACTGCCCGAGCGTAACGACGGTGACGAGGTGGCCATCGCCATCGCCGCCACCACCATGAAGCTCAACCCGCGCTTTCTGCAGGCCTGCCAACAGATCGCCCAACTCACCCAGCGCCAGTACGGCAAGCGAGTGCGCTTTCACTTTCTCATCGGCCAGGCACAAGGCCTGCTCTACCCGCAGTTGCAGCGCCTGATCCGACGCTACCTGCCCGATGCACGCATTTACCCACACCAGCCCTACCAGGACTATCTAGGCGCCTTCAGCCGTTGCGACCTGTTCCTCAGCCCGTTCCCCTTCGGCAATACCAACGGCATCATCGATGCGCTGACCGTCGGCCTGCCGGGTGTGTGCAAGACCGGTGCGGAGGTGTTCGAACATATCGATGAAGGGCTGCTGCGCCGCGCCGGACTGCCAGACTGGCTGATCGCCGATAGCGCCGAGGACTACATCGCCGCCGCCGCACGCCTGGCCGGAGACTTCAGCGAACGCCAGCGGTTGTACGCCTACCTGGCGGATGGACTGCCGTTGCAGCGCCTGTTCGAAGGCAGGCCTGAGGTGTTCGGTGAGCGACTGTTGGAACTATTGGGTGATTGACATCACTGCTCCTGTCTCAACAAGGTCTCACTCAACGCCTGCGCCGCGCTGGATAGCTGATGCCCGGCCTGGTGCAGCAGGCCGACGCGACGCGACACCTGTGGCTCGCTCAGCGGTAGGCAGCGGGCGCCCAGCTCTTCCATCTGCTGCCGGCACAGTTGCGGCACGGCGCTGACGCCGAGGCCTTCGGCGACCATGCGCCCGACCGTCACCAACTGATGACTCTCGAACGCTACCGGCAGCTTGCCGTGGCTGGAGATCACGCTGTCTTCCAGCAGCAGGCGCACCGCCGAAGGCCGTTGCAGGGTGATGAAGGGCTGCTCCAGCAGCTGTGCCCAGGTCAGAGCGGACTGCTCGGCCAACTTGCTGGCGACCGGCACCACGGCGACGAAACGGTCCTCGTAAAGCGGGGTGAACTGCAAGCCATCGAGGGTTGCCGGCTCGAAGGCGATGCCCAGCTCGACGCGACCGTCGCGCACCATCTCCATCACCTGTTCGTTGATCACGTCATGCACCGTCACGTTGACCCGTGGGTAGGCGTCGCGAAACGCGCGCAGCGCTGCCGGCAGACGGTTACCGGCGAACGATGGCATGGCCGCCACCGCCACCTTGCCCATCTGCAGGGTGAAGTGCTGGTGCAACAAATCCTCGGCGTTGTCCCAGTCGGCGAGCAGGCGCACGGCAATCGGTAACAGTGTCTCGCCCTCCGGCGTCAGCGCCACGCTGCGGGTGGTGCGCACCAGCAACTGGCCACCGAGCGATTGCTCCAGGTTCTTGATCGCCAGGCTCAGCGCCGGCTGCGACAGATGCAGGCGTTCGCAGGCCTGGGCGAAGCTCAGGCTTTGCGCCACGGCGAGAAAGGCGCGTAGCTGCTTGACGGTCATTGATTTATTTACCTGATCAATCAAGAGGAAAAACAAACTTAACAAATAAGCTCGCAGCACTGAAGCTTGACCGCAGCCTGGCAGTGCTCCTGCCCCATAACGACAAAAGAGAGGCAGCCTCGAATGAGCGGACTCGACAAACGCGTCGGCAGCTATGCAGAAGCCCTGGACGGCCTACAGGACGGCATGACCGTACTGGCCGGCGGTTTCGGCCTGTGCGGCATCCCCGAGAACCTGATCGCCGAGATCCGCCGTCGTGGCGTGCGCGATCTGACCGTGGTGTCCAACAACTGCGGCGTCGATGGCTTCGGCCTCGGCGTGCTGCTGGAAGACCGGCAGATCCGCAAGATGATCGCCTCCTACGTCGGCGAGAACGCCCTGTTCGAACAGCAACTGCTCTCCGGCGAGCTGGAAGTCGAACTCACCCCGCAAGGCACCCTGGCCGAGAAGCTGCGCGCTGGCGGCGCCGGCATCCCCGCTTTCTTCACCGCTACCGGCTATGGCACCCCGGTCGCCGAAGGCAAGGAAGCGCGCGAAATCAACGGCCGCCACTACATCCTCGAGCCGGCCATCACCGGCGACTTCGCCATCGTCAAGGGCTGGAAAGCCGACCACTTCGGCAATGTGGTCTACCGCCACACCGCGCAGAACTTCAACCCGGTGGTCGCCACTGCCGGGCGCATCACCGTGGTCGAGGTCGAGGAGATCGTCGAACCCGGTGAACTCGACCCGACGCAGATTCACACCCCCGGCATCTACGTCGACCGGCTGATCTGCGGCAACTTCGAGAAACGCATCGAAAAACGCACGCTGCGCGCCTGAGGAGAAAGACCATGGCTCTTACCCGTGAACAAATGGCCCAGCGCGTCGCCCGCGAGCTGCAGGACGGCTTCTACGTCAACCTCGGCATCGGCATTCCCACCCTGGTGGCCAACTACGTACCCGAAGGCATGCAGGTGATGCTGCAGTCAGAGAACGGCCTGCTCGGCATGGGCGCCTTCCCCACCGAAGAAGAAGTGGACGCCGACATGATCAACGCCGGCAAGCAGACCGTCACCGCGATCAAGGGCGCGGCGATCTTCGACTCGTCGCAGTCCTTCGCCATGATCCGTGGCGGCCACGTCGACCTCACCGTGCTCGGCGCCTTTGAGGTAGACGTGCGCGGCAATATCGCCTCGTGGATGATCCCCGGCAAGCTGGTCAAGGGCATGGGCGGCGCCATGGACCTGGTGGCCGGCGCCGACAACATCATCGTAACCATGACCCACGCGTCCAAGGACGGCGAATCCAAGCTGCTGGAGCATTGCAGTCTGCCGCTGACCGGCTGCGGCTGCATTCGCAAGGTGCTGACCGATCTGGCCTACCTGGAGATCGAGGACAACGCCTTCATCCTGCGCGAGCGCGCACCGGGCGTGAGCGTCGAGGAAATCGTCGCCAAGACCGCCGGCAAGCTGATCGTCCCCGAACACGTACCGGAAATGAGCTTCTAAGTTGTCTACCGTTCTGTAGGCGCCACCACGCACGGCGCCTACAGAGCGTTTTTTTGGCTATGTCCTACACCCTGTAGGAGCGGATTCATCCGCGAAGCTTTTTCCGCCCTACCGCGCCAAGAGGATTTCCCATGCAAGACGTCGTCATCGTTGCCGCCACCCGCACCGCCATCGGCAGCTTCCAGGGCAGCCTGGCCGAGATTCCTGCGCCGGAACTCGGCGCCATCGTCATCAAGCGCCTGCTGGAGCAGACCGGCCTCGACGCAGCCCAGGTCGATGAAGTGATCCTTGGCCAGGTGCTTACCGCAGGCAGTGGCCAGAACCCCGCGCGCCAGGCCGCCATTCGTGCCGGCCTGCCCCATGCCGTACCGGCCATGACCCTGAACAAGGTTTGTGGCTCGGGCTTGAAAGCCCTGCACCTGGCTGCCCAGGCCATTCGCTGCGGTGACGCCGAGGTGATCATCGCCGGCGGTATGGAGAACATGAGCCTGGCGCCCTACGTGCTGCCCAAGGCCCGCACCGGCCTGCGCATGGGCCACGCGCAGATGCTCGACAGCATGATCGTCGACGGCCTGTGGGACGCCTTCAACGACTACCACATGGGCATCACCGCCGAGAATCTGGTGGAGAAATACGGCATCAGCCGTGAAGCCCAGGACGCCTTCGCCGCCGAGTCGCAGCAGAAGGCCGTGGCCGCCATCGAAGCCGGCCGCTTCGATGCCGAGATCACTCCAGTGCTGATCCCGCAGCGCAAGGGCGACCCTATCGCCTTCGCCCGTGACGAGCAGCCGCGCGCCGGCACCACAGCCGAATCCCTGGCCAAGCTCAAACCCGCATTCAAGAAAGACGGCAGCGTTACAGCCGGCAACGCCTCCAGCCTCAACGACGGCGCCGCTGCCGTGCTGCTGATGAGCGCGGCCAAGGCGCAGGCGCTGGGTCTGCCCGTGCTGGCGAAGATCAAAGGCTATGCCAACGCCGGTGTCGACCCGGCGATCATGGGCATCGCCCCGGTGTCGGCCACCCGTCGCTGCCTGGACAAGGCCGGCTGGAGCATGGCCGACCTGGACCTGATCGAGGCCAACGAGGCCTTCGCGGCCCAGGCGCTGTCGGTCGGCCAGGAGCTGGGCTGGGATGCCGACAAGGTCAATGTCAACGGCGGTGCCATCGCCCTCGGCCATCCCATCGGCGCCTCGGGCTGCCGCGTGCTGGTGACCCTGCTGCACGAGATGATCCGCCGCGATGTCAAGAAAGGCCTTGCCACGCTGTGCATCGGTGGCGGCCAGGGCGTGGCACTGGCCATCGAGCGCGCCTGAGCAGCTAGAAAACGTAGGGCGGGTGCAACCCGCCACTACAGGGATGGCGGGTTGCACCCGCCCTACGGTTCAACACAACCACCCGCTCGGCCTCGGCCGAGCGTTGTCATATCCACTGCAACCCGCAGGCATAGCCAACCCTGAATGCCTGGTAAAGCCCTTACACAACCATAAGAAAGAGGCGTCATCCATGTTCAACACCCTCACCCGCATGAGCGTGAGCCTGGTACAGAAGTACCTGCCCTCACCGTTCGTTTTCTCCGCCTTGCTAACTCTGGGCGTGCTGCTCGCTGGTATCTTCTCCACCGGCCAATCGCTACCGGCCATGGTGCAGCACTGGAGCAGCGGTTTCTGGACGCTGCTCGGCTTCGCCATGCAGATGTCGCTGATCTTCGTCACCGGCCACGCCCTGGCCAGCGCGCCGATCATCAACCGCCAACTCGACCGCCTGGCCGGCCTGGCACGCACACCCGGTCAGGCGATCATCATGGTCACCCTGGTGGCGCTGGTCGGTTGCTGGGTCAACTGGGGCTTCGGCCTGGTGATCGGCGCGGTGTTCGCCCGCGCCCTGGCACGCAAGGTCGATGGCGTCGATTACCCGCTGCTGGTGGCCTCGGCCTACTCGGGCTTCCTGGTCTGGCACGGCGGCCTGGCCGGCTCGATTCCGCTGTCCATGGCCACCGGCGGCCCGGATCTGGCGCGCATCACCGCAGGCGTGCTGACCGATCCGGTGAGCATCACCGAAACCCTGTTCAGCCCGTTGAACCTGACCATCGTGGTCCTGCTGTTCATCGGCCTGCCGCTGCTCAACCGCGCCATGCACCCGCGTCAGGGCGCCAAGATCGCCGACCCGGCCAAACTGGTGGAATCGCGTGCGGAACTGCCGGCCCGTGAAACCCCGGCGCAGCGCCTGGACGACAGCCGCATCCTCGGTCTGGCACTGGTGGCCATGGCCGGTATCTACCTGTTCAACCACTTCGCCACCAAGGGCTTCGTGCTTGGCCTGGACGTGGTCATCGCCATCTTCCTGTTCAGCGGCCTGCTGATGCACGGCACCCCGGAGCGCTACATGCGCGCGGTGGACGAGAGCGTGCGCGGCATCGGCGGCATCGTCCTACTGTTCCCCTTCTATGCCGGGATCATGGGCATGATGATGGGCGCCAACGCCGACGGTATTTCCCTCGGCCGGCAGATCACCGAAGCGTTCATCTCCTGGTCCTCGGCTGACACCTTCCCGCTGCTGGCCTTCCTCAGCGCTGGCGTGGTCAACGTGTTCGTGCCGTCTGGTGGCGGCCAGTGGGCCGTGCAAGGCCCGATCATGCTGCCGGCTGCTCAGGCACTGGGCGTCTCGCCGACCGTCACCGCCATGGCGATTGCCTGGGGCGACGCCTGGACCAACATGATCCAGCCGTTCTGGGCACTGCCGCTGCTCGGCATCGTCGGTCTCGGCGCCCGCGACATCATGGGCTACTGCCTGATCATGCTGCTGTACTCGGGCGTGGTGATCTGCGGCGCGTTCTACTTCCTCGGCTGACCAGGCAGCGAGGCCTTGCAGGGTGGGCTGGGCGGCGATCCGCTTCGGCCCACGCTGACCAACCCAGGTGGGCTAAAGCCCACCCTACGAGCTGACTATTTGCTCGGTTGAATCCCCGCTCGCGATCACCGCACTGTGAGGCCTCGCGAGCTAGAGCGATGCAAGGCAGAGGCAGGCGAGCAACGGTCGGAGTCGCGGGCGACTGTACTTTTGTACATGAGCATTGTGAGCCTGCCTCTAACGCAGCAGCGCCGACGCGCAGCAGGCCGAACTCAATCCCCCATCAGCCCCTGCGCCTTGGCCATCGCCACGGCCTGGGTGCGTCTTTGCACGCCGAGCTTGACGTTGATCCGCCGCGCATGGGTCTTGACCGTGTGCAGCGAGATGAACAGACGATCGGCGATTTCCTGATTGGAACAGCCCTGCGCGATCAACTGCAGCACTGCCAACTCCCGCGAGCTGAGCAGCGCAGTACCGGCACTGGCCGGCTCATCCAAGCGCGGCGCCGGATCGAACAGGCGCTGATGCAGGTTCTGCCCAGCCTCACCCGGCAACAGGCGCTCGAGCCATTGCGCCTGACGCTGCTGCAGTTCCTGTAACGGCCGCAACAGGCGCAGCTGTCGCGCCTCACCAAGCGCCTGCTGCAACAGGTTATCTGCCTGCTCCAACTCGTCCTGCATGAGCAGCGCCTCGGCCAGGCTGACCCGACATTCGCAGGCCAGACTGCGATGCCCGGCGAGCTGGCATTCCTCCAGCAGCAGGCGCAGTGCATGCTCAGCGGCAGCGTGGTGGCCGAGCAGCAGATCGCTCAGCGCCAGGTAACGACGCAAGCGCGGCAACAGATCGTAGAACTCGGAAGGCGCCAGTTGCTGCCGCTGCTGCAACTGCTGCAGGGTCTGGGCGAACAGCTCACGCGCGCGCCCGGTCTGCCCCTGACGCAGCAGCAGTCGCCCGGCCTGTAACTGCAGCACACAGCGGTAACGCACTTCCGGCACATGCGACCACTGCATCACCCGCTCGGCCCGCTGCAACCATTGATGGGCCTCGTCGAGATCGCCACGACTTTCCGCCAGCTCCAGCATGCCGAGGTAGCCGGAAATGATGTAGGCATCCTCGCAGTGCTCGGCTTCCTGCAGCCCCAGCCGATACGCTTGCTGCGCCGCCTCGTCGAGACCCTGACGGGCCAGCAGGCTGGCCCGTACCAACAGCAGGCGAGCGACCACCGGGCTATGGTTGAAGCGTTCGCGCAGCAGCGCCAGGGACTGTTCGGCGAGCTCCGCGGCGCGCCCGGCCTCGCCACGCATCTGCAGCAGCAGGCAGTGATCGGTATTGAGCAAAGCCTCGAAAATCAGGCTGCCATTGAGCCGCGCCAGGCGTAGGCCCTGATCCAGCGCCTGCTTGGCCTGGTCCAGCGCATGTTCGGCCATATGCTGCTGGGCCAGCGCCTGGTAACAGAGCACGCGCTGCGACCAACTGCCCTCGTCCAGCATCTGCAGGGCCTGTTCGCAGTGCATCCGGGCATCACGGCGTCCGCACTGACGCGCCAATACGCCCGTCAATGCCTGCCAATGGGCGATCAGTTTGCGCTGGCGGCGCTCATCCGGTTGCGGCATGAAATGCGCCAACCCCTGGATGCAGTCGGCAGCTTCATCGAAACGGGCACAGATGATCAGGGCCCAGGCCTGCAACACAATCAGTCGCGGCGAGCTGGCGAACAGCCAGGCCGGCAGCTCTTCGCGCCATTGCAGGAACTGCGCGACAGAGTGCCCCTGCAGCAATTGCTCCTGGCTGAACCGCTGCAGGTAATTGACCGCGACCTCGACCTGCCCTGCCAGCAGGGCGTGTTCGACGGCCTCGCGAATATCGCCGTAATGAGCGAACCACTGGCAGGCGCGCACATGGATCGGGGCCGGCGCCGGCGCACCCGGCAGAAGACGTAATACCTCGGCCAGCGGTCGCCACAGGCGGAACCAGGTGCCGCTGCTGTCGAGACTGCGCACGAACAGCTGTCGTCGTTGCAGTTCGCCGAGCAGCTCACTACCACGGCCCTCCAGCAGATGCTCGCAGAGCGACCGGGAAAAACGCGGCAACAAGGCCAGTGCATGCATATCGCTGCGCAGCTCTTCGTCCAGATCGGCCAGCACCTCGCGCTGTACGTAATCGCGTAGCAGCGGGCAACCAGCCTGCAAACGCTGACGTAGCGCATCCTCGTCGACGTCGAGCAGCAGCAGGCGAATCGCCGCCAGCCAGCCTTCGCTGCTGTCCAGCAGAGCCTGCCGCACGTCTTGCGCCAGCGTCACCTGCAGCGCCGCCAACAGTTCATTCAGCGCCGCGTCATCCAGCGCCAGCTCTTCGCCCTTGAGTTCCAGCAGATCGCCCTGCAGCAGCAGGCGCGGCAGGTTCCAGGCCGGTATGCGGCGGCTGGCGACCCACCAGGTGACCTGCTGCGGCGCCACGGCGAACAATCGGTCGAGGCAGGCATCGAGCTCATCGTCAGCCTGTCGCGGGTAGTCGTCGATAAAGATCCACAAACGCCCCGCGCGCTCATGCAGCCGATCGATCAGCCCCGCTTCACCGCCATCGTCGAACGGTAACTGCATGGCTGCGGCCAGTCGCTTGCACAGCTGCGTCGGTGTCAGGCTGCGGCCACCGAGATCGAGCCATACACGCTCGACGGCGGCTGGTGTGTGGCGTGCGCACTGGCCGAGCAGCACGCTCTTGCCGGTACCGGCAGGCGCGCACAGCAAGCGCAGTCGCGACTCGCTGGCGAGCAGGCGCTGCAGCAGGGCTGGGCGGGAAACCACACATGGCGGCAATCGCGGTAGATCGGCAGGTTGCACCTGCAACGCACTTGGACGGGCGATGGCAAGGGTAGGCATGGCAGCGGTTCTCTCTGCTTGTCATTGTTGAACCACCAGACGATGGTACCCCGCTTACCGCGTGCGACCACCCCTTGGCGCTTATGGCGCGAGATTCACGTGAGGGAGGCGCACAGAAAAAAGCCGGCGGCGCACAAGGCGACACCGGCTTGCTTCGAGTTGCTTAGTGGTCAGCGCACGCCGGCGTTACGCAGCGCTGCCGGGGTGAAGTCCTTGGCCGAGGCCTGGGTGCCGTACTGGATCGACATCTTCTCCTCGTTGGCCATGCCGACGGCGACGTAGCGACCGGCGATGACGTCGTACAGCGCTTCCAGGGCGTAGACCGGGATCTTCTGCGCGTAGTGCTGCAGCAGCATGGCCTCGCCGACACGCCAGAGCTGGCCGCGACCGTCATAGTGCTCGGACAGGGCGATCTGCCAGGAGTCCTCGTCGACATAGAAGCGGCGCTTGGCGTAGATGTTGCGTTCACCGGACTTCAGCGTCGCCTCCACTTCCCACACACGGTGCAGCTCGTAGCGGGTCAGGTCCTGGTTGATGTGCCCGGCCTTGAGGATGTCGGCGTACTTCACGCTCGGCAGCGCCAGGCGGTAGTTGTTGTAGGGGATGAACAGCTCGCGCTTGCCCACCAGCTTCCAGTCGTAGCGGTCCGGGGCGCCGTTGAACATGTCGAAGTTGTCCGAAGTACGTAGACCGTCCGACGCAGTGCCCGGGCCGTCATAGGCCACCTGCGGCGCACGCCGTACGCGACGCTGACCGGCGTTGTACAGCCAGGCCATGCGCGGCTCGGCCACCTGGTCGAGCGAGTCGTGCACCAGCAGCACGTTGCCGGCCAGACGCGCCGGCGCGGTGACTCGCTGCTTGAAGAACAGCAGCGCATTTTCCGCCTTGCCCGGATCGATATCGGGGATGTTGTCCGGGAAGGCCACTTCGTCCTCGAAGTTCACCAGGGTGTAGGCGCCGTTGGTCTGCGGCGAGGCCTGCACGATGCTGCGCTTGAGGTTGCCACCGCGGTAACGGGTGATGTGGTTCCACACCACCTCCAGGCCGTTCTGTGGAATCGGGAAGGCATAGTAGCGGCTATCGGTGAAGCCGGTCAGGCCGTTGCCGCCATCACGCAGGCCGGTCTTCAGCGCGCTGGTTTTGGCCGCAGCGTTGATCACATCCGGCACCACCGTGCTGCGGTGCGTCGGGTACACCGGCATGCGATAGCTTTCCGAATAGCGCGCGAACATCGCCAGTTGCCCGGCCGACAACTGGTCGCGGTACTGCTCCAGGTTCTGCGCGGTGATGGTGAACAGCGGCTGCTCACCGGCGAAGGGGTCACTGAGAAAACCGCGTGCATCGACCTGCCCGGCATTGCTGGCCAGGCCGCCCGTCCAGGCGGGGATGGTGCCAGCTGCGTTGCCGGCCATCTCGCCGCCCAGCGGGGTCAAACTGGTACCGAGCTTGGCTGCTTCCTGCTCGCTGACCGCGGCCAGCACACCGCTGGCCAGCAGGCTCAGGGACAGCGCGCCGAGCATCTTCAGGGTTGTATTCATCTGCATTCCTCAACTGATCCTGTTGGCCTAGAAGCTCACGCCGAAGCTGAGCGCCAGGAAGTCGCGGTCGACCGCGGTGTTGTACTCGCCACCGAAGAAGTCGGTGTACGAGAGGCTGGCTGTATAGGTGTTGCGGTAGTCGGCATCGATCCCGAAACTCACCGCCTTGGCACCTTCGTTGAACAGGCCGTTGGGGCCATAGCCGTCGACGTCATGCGACCAGGAGACGTTCGGCCGCAGGTTCACCCCGGCGAACACGTTGCTGTACTCCCAGATGCCGCGCACCCGGTAGCCCCAGGAGGTGCTGGTGACGAAGCCGTGAGTGTCGCCACGGAATCCGTAGGCACCGAACAGCGAATCGCGGCCGTAGCGCAGGTCTTCACGGCTCTCCAGTCCACCGACATGGGCCATGCCGATTTCGCCCACCAGGGTGAAGCGCCCGGCGCCCATCACCTGATCGAAGAAATGGGTGAAGGTGGTCTGCACCTGGGTGACTTCCTTGCGCCGGTAGCCGACGTTGTCCTGACCCGGTCCGGCCACCACTGGAGCAGCTGCTCCATTGGTGATCGGGTTGAGCAGGCTCAGGGTCATGTCGGTGGTGTTGATCTGCAGCGGCAGGTTGGGCCGGTAGCTGACCTCGCCGGCCCAGGCGGTGCCGGTGGGTAGCGTGGTGGAGAAGCTCAGACCGTAGAGACGGATGTCCTCCGGATACTCCAGGTAGTAGCGGCCATTGCCGAGCATCACGCTCTGCGCCAGGCCCTGACCACTGCCAGGTGCAATAGCATTTGCCGCCGTGATGATCCCCAGCAACGAATCCAGGGTCGCCTGGCCGGCGTTCTGCGTGCTGACGATGGGCGTGCGGCTGTGGTAGTTCATGAAGTAGGCGCCGTACTCGGTCTCGTCACCGAGCCAGCGCAGGGCCAGGCCCCACTGGCCGCTATCACGCGCATCACGATCACCGGCACGGGGCAGGATCACCCCTTCGCTGTCGACGCGGAAGCCCTGCCCGAACGCGGCGGCAATCGGCTGCAACGGCGCGATGGCCGGCGAGCCGATGTGGTAGCCGTTGTCGCAGCCATCGGCGGCCACATCGGCGGTGGAGAAGAAGGTGCCGCAGTTGTCGAGGATGGTCTGGTCCCACTCCAACTGATAGAAGGCCTCCATGCTCAGGCGGTCGGTGAGGCTCTGCGACAGGTAGAGCATGTTCACCGGGATCAGGCCTTCCTTGATCTCTGCGCCGGGGCGGCGGAAGGCGGCCACGTCGATCGGGTTGATGGCGTTGATGCTGTTGCCGATGAAAGTGCTCTCGCCCCAGCTCACCACCTGCGTGCCGACCCGCACCGTGCCCGGCAGATCGCCAATGGCGTAGTTGTGGTAGAGGAAGGCATCGAGAATTTCCGCCCCCGAAGACTTGGCGCCCTCCTTGCGATTGCTGTCGTCGATATCCTTGAACAGGCGGCTTTCGTCCTTGAGCTCGAAGTCGTACCAGTACTTGCCGCGCACGAACACGCCGGTATCGCGGTACTTCAGTTCGAGGTCATGGATGCCCTTGAAGATCTTCGAGAAGGTCTCGCCCTTCTTGAAATTCAAGCGCCCATCGTCACCAGTCTGCGCCTGGCCCTGGCCGCCGTTGTTGGGGCCGATCAGATCGCGATCCGGACTGCGCATCGACCAGCTGGCGCCGACCGACAGCGAGCTGTCGAACTGCCCTTCGATCTCACCGATGTTGAAGTTGACGGCCTGTGCCGGTGCGACAAAACCGACGGCGACGGCCAAAGCCAAGGTGTGCGGCTGGAATAGTCCGGGCCCTGTTGTTCTTGTCATGCGGGTCTCCTGAAGTGGGGTGCAACTGCAGGGAACCCTACGCAGCGACCACACCTCGGATAAGCGCACCAAGGAGGGATTTCATCTGTCGCCCGAAAGGATGAATGGCGCCCTGGCGCGGGCGCAGGCCGCGACACTCAGCGTGCTGAATGACGAGGTATCAGGAAGGTGGGGAACTATTTGTTGGCAGGCCATGCTGCCCAATGCGCCACGGCTCTGAACTGTAGGAGCGGCGCCCCGCCGCGAACAGGGGCCGCGAAGCCAGCACAGCTCCGCCACCAGGCTGGGCTGTAACGAAAGCCGCCGGGAGCGCCTAATCCCATCGGCAGAGCCCGGAATCGGGCTCTGCCTGGTCGATCAGTTGCTGCTGGCCGCCAGTTCGCGCAACAGGACCTCGTGGAACAGCACCGGCGCCTCGACCTGCGGCGAATGGCCCAGCTCCGGCCACTCCACGAGTTTTGCCTCGGGAATCGCCTCGGCGGTCTTGCGGCCCAGTTCTGGGTAGTTGCCAAGGCGCTGCGCGATTTCTTCCGGCGCGCGGTTGGCGCCTGGGGCGGTGCGATCCTTGCCACCGATCAGCAGCAGGGTCGGTACCTTGATATTGGCGAACTCGTGCACCACTGGCTGGGTGAACAGCATCTCCGCCGTCTGCGCCTGGTTCCAGGCGACGATCTCTTTACCAGGGCCGCTATACATGCCGTTGAGCATGTCGACCCAGCGGTCGTACTCGGGCTTCCACACACCGTTGTAGTAGAACTTCAGCTGGTAGTTCTTGATGCCGTCGTAGGAGGTCTTCAACTCGCCCTGATAGAGCTGGTCGACCGTCACGTAGGGAACACCCTCCGCCTGCCAGTCCTCCAGACCGATAGGGTTGACCAGCACCAGCTTCTCGACGCGCAGGGCATGGTTCAGGGTATAGCGCGCGGCCAGCATGCCGCCCATGGAATGACCGATCATTGTGGCCTTCTCCACCCCCAACGACTCGAGCAGTGCGTCAGTATTGCTGGCCAGTTGGCCGAAGCTGAACTGATAGCCACGCGGCTTGCTTGAGCTGCAAAAACCGATCTGATCCGGTGCGATCACGCGGTAGCCGGCATCACTCAGCGCCTTGATGGTCGCCTCCCAGGTCGCGCCGCAGAAATTCTTACCATGCAGCAGCACGGCTGTGCGGCCATTGGCCTGGCCGGTTGGCTTCACGTCCATGTAGCCCATCGACAGATCCTGCTGCTGCGAACTGAACTCAAAGCGCTGGATCGGGTGGGGATACTCGAAACCTTCCAGCTGCGGGCCATAACCAGCCTGCGGCGAGGCCTGGAGCACAGAGAGGGGAAGGAGGCTGGCGGAAAGTGTCGCGATAAGCAGGGTTTTCGTCATGGGCGCATTCCTCTGACTGAGTCGCTACTGCATGCCTGTCACGACCAAGCTCAGGCGTAAAAAGGCTGTCGACTATAGCAACCACTCTCCACTACCAAGGCGGCAAAACTTTTCTGGATGTGAACGAAACGCCTGAGATAGAGCCTTCAGGATATCGACATGGATTACCGCCAGCGATCCAGCAGATTCACCGCCAGCCGGTCCAGCCAGCCCCACAGGCGCTGTTGCGCGCGGCGCCACCAGGGGCGCTGGTGCCAATCATCGAGGGTGATCTCGCGGCTGACGCCGAAGTCCTCGATGAAGCTGGCCGTCACTGCCCGGGTAAAATCCGGGTCCAGCGCCTCGACATTGGCGTCGAGGTTGAAGCGCAGGTTCCAGTGGTCGAAGTTGCACGAGCCGACGCTGACCCAATCGTCCACCAGCACCATCTTCAGATGCAGGAAGCGTGGCTGGTATTCGAAGATGCGCACCCCGGCCCTGAGCAACTTGGGGTAGTAGCGCTGCCCGGCAAAACGCACCGGCGGATGATCGGTGTTGCGCCCGGCCAGCAGCAGGCGCACCTCGACACCGCGCGCTGCAGCGCGGCGCAGGGCGCGGCGGATTTTCCAGGTCGGCAGAAAGTAAGGCGTGGCCAGCCAGACGCGCTGCTTGGCGCCCTTCAGTGCGCGCAACAGCGACAGCAGAATGTCGCGGTGCTGCGCAGCATCGGCATAGGCCACGCGCCCCAGACCAACGCCGGCCGGCGGGCATTCAGGCAGGCTCAGCGGTATCGGCTGATAACTCGGGCGCCAGGAAAAGCGCGCCAGCCACAGTTGCTCGAACAGCTGCTGCCAGTCGCCCACCAGCGGCCCTTCGATTTCCACCATGGCTTCGTGCCAGGGACTCCGAGGCTCGTCTGGCAGCCAAAACTCATCGGTGGAACCGGTGCCGCCAACATAGGCCAGGCGCTGGTCCACCAGCAGCAGCTTGCGGTGATCGCGATGAAAGTTGCGGATACCCCGCCGCCAACGCACCGGGTTGTACCAGCGCAGTTGCACACCGGCGGTCTGCATGCGCTCACGTAACGCGATGCCCAGGCCTGCCGCACCGTAGGCATCGAACAGACCACGTACCCTCACCCCACGCTCAGCCGCTCGGCACAGCGCGTCGACCAGACGCTCGCTGCAGCTGCCGTCCTCGATCAGGTAAAGCTCGATTTCCACCTGCTGCTGGGCGCCCTCAATGGCTGCCAGCATGCGCGGGAAAAACACCGGCCCGTCCAGCAGCAATTCGAAGCGATTGCCACCTCGCCAGGGAAAGATGCTGCCGCGCGCATGCACGCTCAACGCGCCGTGAAGATCAGCACGGCGCCCACCGGCACCGACAGGCTGATGGCCGGCAGTTCGGCGATTTTACGCAGCGCTTCGATGCCGCTGGCCAGGGCGAAATCTTCGGCGTGCAGCACCAGCGGCGCCAAGGTCACCACCTGGAAGCGGCGATCATCCAGCCGCGTCACCAACAGTTCGCTATGCAGCTCGCGCGTGCGCTCGTTGAGGGTCAGTTGCAGGGGCAAGCGCAATTCCAGCTGCGCCCCGGGTGCCAGGTCGGTGAGTTGCGGCAGGTTGACCTGCGCGCTGATGCGCGCCTCGGGCAGACGCGAAGTGTCGAACAGCATGGCGCGCAGGCGCTCGTCACGCAGCGGGATACCGGTGCTCAGCGAGTCAAGATCCACGCGCAGGCGCGCGCGACCATCGGCCGCGATCTGCCCGTGCAGGGTGAGAAAGCGATGCACCTCCGACTGACTGCCGGAATGGGTGGAGATGAACGACAGCCGCGAGGACTCGTTGTCCAGGTACCAGTCGGCGTGAACGGGCAAGGCAGCGGCAAGCAACAGGGCGAGAAGCGAACGGCGCATGAGAACTCGAAAACGGCATGACCAGGCGGCAACGATAGTCGCCAGCGCGAGCCTTGCAAAGCCCGGCGCCCACAGCACCGTAGAGCGGGTGCAACCCGCCGCTTCCAAGGTGGCGGGTTTCACCCGCCCTACTTGCTCGGCAACAACTGACAGCCCTGCCGCTCGCCCAGCCAGACCGCGCTGTGAGTACGGCCCAGCCCACTGGCGGTAACGCGCTTGGCGCTGTCGTCATCGAGCAGGCTGCTGATCGGCACGTACTGCTTCACATAGCCTTCACAGTAAGCCGCCGGGTTGCCGCTGACGTAGCGACAGGAGCAGTACTCCTTGGCCGTGTAGGCGCCGATGATGTCGGGGAAGGCGGCCAGATGGGCGCGATTAGGCCAGGCCCAGGCCAGCAGCAGGACCATCAGCAGCACCAGCGCGCTGCAGATCGGATGGCGACGGATCATGGCTGCACCTCTTCGGCGAAGGCCGCACGCACGCGTTTGAGCAGCTCGTTGTGGTTGAAGCTGCCGTCGCGGTCATCGGCGTAACGCACCACCAGCAGGTTGTCTTGTGGCATCACGTACAGCCCCTGCCCCCAATGCCCGAGCGCAGCGATGGTATCGGCCGGTGCATCCGGCCAGGGCCGCGTGCGGCCTGGCAGTTCGGCGTTGAGCCACCAATGCCCGCCTGGCACGGCATCACCCGGCTTGGCCAACTGCGGCTGGTAGTCAGCGAAAGGCGTGGATACGAAATCGACCCAGGCAGCCGGCAGCAACTGGCGCTCGCCCCAGCGACCGCCGCGCTGCATCAGCAGGCCGACACGGGCCAGGTCGCGCGCGCTCAGGTAGGCATAGGACGACGCAACGAAGGTGCCGCTGGCATCGCGCTCCCAGGTCGCGCTGGTGATGCCCAGCGGCTCGAACAACGCTGTCCAGGGATAGTCAGCGTAAGCCTGCTCGCCGACCATGCCACGCAACGCGGCGGCCAGCACGTTGCTGTCGCCACTGGAATAACGAAAGCGCGTGCCCGGCGCGGCGTCCGCCGCATGCGCAGCGGTGAAGGCCGCCATGTCGGTGCGGCCGCGGGTGTAGAGCATGGCCACCACCGAGGATTTCAGCGGCGCATACTCGTAGTCCTCTTCCCAGGCCAGGCCCGAGGCCCAGTTGAGCAAGTGACCGATCTTGATCTGCGGATGCTCGGCCATCGCCGGGTAGTACTGCGCGGCCGGTGCATCGAGCTTGAAGCGCCCCTCGCCGTAAGCGACGCCGAGGGTGGTGGCGAGCAGGCTCTTGGCCATCGACCAGGTCAGGTGCGCAGTCCGCGCCGTGGTCGGCTCGGCGTAGCGCTCGTAAACGATCTGCCCGTCGCGTATCACCAGCAGCGCATCGGTACGCACGCCCGTGCGCTCGACGTCATCGCGTTTCGGGAAGGCGTACTGTTCGAGCTCGGCCAGCGCGGTGCTCTCGACACGGGGTTGACTCTGCCAGTCGGGTTGCGGCCAGTTTTCCGCCAAGGCGGTGCTGGCAGCCAGGCTGAAACCGAGCGCCAGGCTCAGTCGACGAAGCAAGGAGATGGACATGGGCGGCCTCGATCAGAAATCGTGGCGCACCCTAGCATGGCCATGATGACGGCTTGAAGCGACGAAAACGCCATCTCTCACCTTCATTTGGGCAGTTGGTAATCCTCCGGCCCCATCAGGTCGAGACCGCATTCCAGGTTCTCGATCCAGTAGAGGAAGGCGCTGATCATTTCCGGGCCGACGAAGGGCCGGCCGTGCTGCGGCACGATCATTTCCACATCCATCTGCCGCACCATCGCTGCCCACAGGCGACAGGCCTTGTTACCGGCCATATAGCGGCGATGGAAGCCTTCCATGTTCGGTACGTGGTTGACGAAGTCGCGCACCGGCGAAGCGTCGTCGACCATCGAGGCCCCCATGTCACCGGAGAAGAGGATCTTGCTCACCGGGTCATAGACCTGGAAGTTGCCCACCGAGTGCAGAAAGTGCGCCGGCACGGCCTTGAGCGAGCACTTGCCCAGCGGGATGCTCTGGCCACGATCGGGCAGCGCGATGATGCGATCGAAGGTGTTGATACCACGGCTCAGCACCAGGTAGTTGGCGGTCAGGTGTGGCAGAAAACGCGCCCACAGCTTGGAGCAGATCACCCGCGCGCGGGTGTGCAACAGCCACTTGTCCAGCGAGGCGATGATGTCCGGGTCCTGGTGCGAGGCAAAGATATAGGTCAGGTCCTGCACCGGAATGTGCTTGGACAGTTCCAGCGACAGCGGCGTATAGGTCAGATCACCACCCGGGTCGAGTAGCAGGTACTGCTCGTTGTCGGTGATCAGAAACTGGTTGGATTGCACGCCTTCGCCGCTGACCAGGTCATCGAACATCAGGCATTGGTGGCTGCCGTTATCGAACAGCACGATGGGCTCGCGGCGCATGGAAACCTCGTAGAAGAAACGCGAGGCAACCTTAGGCGCGCAAGCAACAATGGGTACTGATATGGATCAACGGCCGGCGACAATCCGCCGCGCTTTCTCCAGACGCTTGCTGCGCGCCGCCTCGGCGATGCGCAGCAAGCCCTTGTCGCGCTGCCACAGCTCGGCCCAATGCGCAGGACCGCCGGCAAAGGCCACCTTCAGCTCATCGGCCAACGCCTGCTGCTCGGCGAACAACCCGGCCAGCAGCAGATGGGTGGTGGGCGCATCGGGCGCCTGCCGCGCGACCTCGGCACAACCGGCCAGCAGCGCCTGCAGGCGCAATAGCAGCGTTTCAGGCCAGGCACAATCGCGCCCCACGCCAAACTGCCAGGCGACAACAGCGGTAAGTACGTGCACGTCTTCCAGGGTGCGGAAGGGTTTGACGTAGTCGTCCCAGCCGTCGCCGGCCAGGCGCTCGCCGTGGGCCTGTTCCAGGTGCAGTCGCGCATGGCCGATATCCGGCATCAACGGCAGGGCCGGCAGCGGCTCGATACGTACACCTGGCGCGCCCTGGCGTACCACGCCCAGAGCCAGACGCGGCGCCTGCCCCTCGTCCTCCTCGCGCGCCGCCACCAGCAGCCAGTCGGCGCATTCGGCGGCGGTGACGAAATCCTTGCGCCCCGTGATCTGCAGGCCGTCGATACGTGTGTTCATGTCCGCCGGGCGGGTGCTGCGGTTCTCCGTCACGCACAGCGCGCCTGCCGTCCAGGGCGCCGCCGGCCACAGCATGCGCAACGCCGCCTGATAGCCGGCGAGAAAGGCCAAGCCCGGCGTGGCCGCCAGCAGGCCGCCCACCAGTGCCAGCTCGAAGGGTTGCGGCGTGCCGCCCAGACGCTCCAGCAAGCGGGTGTACCAGTCTTCCAGGCCCACCTCGGCAGTCAGGCGCTCACTGGGCTGAAACAGACTCGACCAGGGCATCGCACGGGCTCCTCGCAGCAGCATCTGCGCCGCTGTCACATAAGCATAAAAAAAGCGTCACGGTGGTGACACCGCAGCTACCTAGCCTGAGCTTGCCCAACAAGATCGACCGGCTGCAAGCATTCAGCCGGCACACGGAGGATCTGGCATGACTCAAACCGCTCGCCGTCTGCAGGCCGAACGTCTGCAAGGCCCCGCCGCCCTGCGTGAAGCTCAGGCCTTGCGCTACCGCGTATTCAGCGCGGAATTCGATGCCAAGCTCAACGGCGCCGAACTGGGTCTGGACATGGACGACTACGACATTCACTGCAGCCATATCGGCGTGCGTGATCTCAACAGCGGCGAACTGGTCGCCACCACTCGCCTGCTCGATCACCAGGCCGCCGCGGGTCTCGGTCGCTACTACAGCGAAGAGGAATTCGCCCTGCACGGCCTGGCCAAACTGGAAGGCCCGGTACTGGAAATCGGCCGCACCTGCGTCGATGTCGCCTACCGCAACGGCGCCACCATCGCCGTGCTCTGGGGCGAACTGGCCGAGGTACTCAACGAAGGCGGCTACCGCTACCTGATGGGCTGCGCCAGCATCTCCATGCAGGACGGCGGCATCCAGGCGCATGTCGTGATGCAGCGCCTACGCGAACGTTACCTGTGCACCGAACACCTGCGTGCCGAGCCCAAGCATCCCCTGCCGCAACTGGATCTGCCGGGCAACGTCATCGCCGAGATGCCACCACTGCTCAAGGCCTACATGCGCCTGGGCGCGAAAATCTGCGGCGAGCCCTGCTGGGACCGCGACTTCCAGGTGGCCGACGTGTTCATCCTGCTCAAGCGCGACGAGCTGTGCCCGCGCTACGCTCGGCACTTCAAGGCGGCAGTCTGAAACCCGGCTGTAGGAGCGAGCTCTGCTCGCGAAAGAGAGTGTCCAGCATTCGCGAGCAGAGCTCGCTCCTACAGAACATATGACGATAAGGCATCGCCAAGCGGTTCGAGCCATGGATAATGTCGGCACTCATTCACGAGCGGAGGCCGCGATGGCCAAACTGCGTCTGTCCCTGCGCCTCTTTCATCTGGCCCTGGTAATCGCCTTCGGCACCTTGCTGGCCGGCATCGTCAGCCTGGTCGAGCGGGTAGTTCGGCACGATCTGATGCCGCTGCGCCAGCGTCTGACGCGCTGGTTCCTGGCGCGCCTGGGCGGCGCCCTGCCATTTCGCGTACGGGTCGAGGGCGAGCTGCCGACGCAGCCGATGCTGTGGGTCAGCAACCATGTGTCATGGACCGACATTCCGCTGTTGGGCGCCCTGCAGCCGCTGTCCTTCCTGTCCAAGGCAGAGGTGCGCGACTGGCCGGTCGCCGGCTGGCTGGCACACAAGGCCGGCACGCAGTTCATCCGCCGCGGTGCGGGCGACAGCAGCCAGGTCGGCCAGCAGCTCACCCGCCATCTGCAGCAGGGTCATCACCTGCTGATATTTCCCGAAGGCACTACCACCGACGGCCTCGCGCTACGCACTTTCCACGGCCGCCTGCTGAGCAGCGCCATCGACAGCGGCGTGGCCGTACAACCCGTCGCCATCCGCTATCTGCGCGACGGCCAGCCCTGCCCCGTGGCGCCCTTCATCGGCGACGACGACATGCTCTCGCACCTGCTGCGCCTGCTCTCGAGCTCAGCCTGTGAAGTGGAGATCCGCCTGCTCGCGCCGATTCCCAGCGAATCACGCAGCCGCAACGAACTGGCCCGGCACAGCCAGGCCATCATCGCCAGCGCCCTGCTGCTGAACACAGCCGAGCAGGAGCAGGCCGAGGCGGCCTGAGCGCACTCAGTCAGCCGGCGGCACGATCAAGGCGTCGCTGTCGACCGACGCCAGCAGCTGGCTGGCCACGCTGCCAAGGAAGAAGCGCGAAACGCCTTCACGGGCGTGGGTGCCCAGGACCAGCAGGTCCGCGCCGGAGTGGCGCAAGGCCTCGCCAATCACCCCTTCCGGTGAGCCAATCTGCACCAGCAAACGCTCGTGACCCAGCTTCGCACCGACTGCATCCAGACGCTCCACCAGTTGCTGACGCAGCAGCTCACGCTGATTCTCCAGCACCTCGGCGCTGATGCCGGCTTCCATCATCGCGCCCGCCGCCACCGGCTCGACCGCACTGGCCACATGCAGGTTGTCCAGGCTCGCCAGGCCCAGCTCACGCGCCCGGTTCAGAGCCTGTTGCGACGTACGCGACAGGTCCATCGCCAGCAGCGCATGACGATACTCGTGGGTCACCGGACCATTGACCCGCAGCACCGGCAAATGGCTGCTGCGCACCACGCGTTCGAGCGTGGTGCCGACGAAGAAGTCGCGCAGCGCCGACTTGCGATGCGCGCCCACCACCAGCAGATCGGCGCCCATGCCCTGCGCGCTCTCGACGATCACCGCCGCGGCCTCGCCAGTGCCCACGATCACCCGCGGAACGCTGCCGGCCTGCTCGCCCAGGCGATCAGCCTGCGCCTGCAAGAGCGTCTCGGCTTGTTGCACCTGACGCTGCACGTGCGCGGCCGGCGCATCGTCATCGATCACATGCAGAAGACTCCACTCACCGCCACCCTGACGGCGGATCAGTTGCACGGCGCGCTGCACCGCATGCGCCGAACGCTCGGACAGGTCGGTCGCTACCAGAATCTTGATCATCTCGTTTCCTCCATGGGTTTAACACCGCGTTACATTCAAGCGCCTCTCGACTCCGTACTCCTTGATGCAGGTCAGGCCCGACGCGGTAAAGCGGACTAGGGTAATCAGGACTGCTCACTGCCCGCCGGATGGCGGCCGACAAGCGCAGCCCGGCCCAAACAAGGAGACGCGCCGCATGGGCAATGCCCCCTCACAACATAGTGACCACACCTGGCACGGTTTGACTGCACAACAAGCGCTCGATGCCCAGCACAGCAGCGCCAACGGTCTCAGCCAGGACGAAGCCGAACTGCGCCTGCAACGCCACGGCCCCAATCGTCTGCCACCGCCGAAACGGCGCGGCCCGTTGCTGCGCCTGCTGTACCAGTTCCACAACGTGCTGCTGTACATGATGATGGCTGCCGCCCTGGTCACCGCCCTGCTCGGCCACTGGGTCGATACCTCGGTGATCCTTGCCGCCGTGCTGATCAACGTGATCATCGGCTTCATCCAGGAAGGCAAGGCGGAGAACGCGCTGGACGCCATCCGCAGCATGCTCTCGCCCCACGCCATGGTGCTGCGTGGCGGTGAACGCCATGAAATCGATGCCGAGCGCCTGGTGCCCGGCGACATCGTGCTGCTGGTATCCGGCGACAAGGTGCCAGCCGACCTGCGCCTGATCAGCGTGAAGAACCTGCTGGTGGAAGAAGCGGCGCTGACCGGCGAATCGGTACCGGTGGAAAAATCCGTGGCGCACTGCAACGCCGACGCCGCACTCGGCGACCGCCGCTGCATGGCTTATTCGGGCACGCTGGTCAGTAGCGGCCAGGCCAGCGGTGTGGTGGTGGCCAGCGGCGCCGACACCGAGCTCGGCCGAATCGGCGCGATGCTGCAGCAGGTACAGGCGTTGTCCACGCCGCTGCTGCGACAGATCGAACAGTTCAGCCGCTGGCTGGCGGTGATCATCCTGATCCTGGCCTTGGCCACCTTCATCCTTGGCATCCTCTGGCACAGCCAGAATCCGGGGGAGATGTTCATGATGGTGGTGGCGCTGACCGCCTCGGCCATCCCCGAGGGTCTGCCGGCGATCATGACGGTGATCCTCGCCCTCGGCGTGCAGCGCATGGCCGGCCACAATGCCATCGTCCGCCGCCTGCCGGCAGTGGAAACCCTGGGCTCGGTGACGGTGATCTGCTCGGACAAGACCGGCACCCTGACGCGCAACGAAATGACCGTGCAGCGTCTGGTCACTGCTAGCCGTGTGCTCGACGTCAGCGGCGTCGGCTATGCCCCGACGGGCGCCTTCCATCTCGATGGTGCACTGCTGGAGCCGGATGCCGCGTTACTGGAAATCGCCCGCGCCGCCACCCTGTGCAACGACGCCCAGTTGCAGCAGGACGCCGCAGGTAGCTGGCGTCTGCAGGGCGACCCCACCGAAGGCGCGCTGCACACCCTGGCGTTGAAGGCCGGGCTGGACACCCCGAAGCTGAACCTGCAACTACCGCGTAGCGACAGCATTCCCTTCGAGTCCGAGCATCGCTTCATGGCCAGCCTGCACCATGACCATCAGGGCCATGGCGTGATCTTCCTCAAGGGCGCGCCGGAGCGCCTGCTGGAAATGTGCAGCGACCAGCGCGATGCCGACGGCGGCGTGCAGCCGCTGGACGCCGACTACTGGCGGCGCCAGGCCACCGACTTGGCCGCCCGTGGCCTGCGCCTGCTGGCCATCGCCAGCCGCGCGGCCTCGGCCTCCCAACGCAGCCTGAGCTTCGCCGATGTGGAGCAGGACATGACCCTGCTGGCCCTGGTCGGCATCATCGACCCGCCGCGCGAGGAAGCCATCGCCGCCGTCGCCGAATGCCAGCGCGCCGGTATCCGGGTCAAGATGATCACCGGCGACCACGCCGAAACCGCCCGTGCCATCGGCGCCCAGTTGGGCATTGGTGTCGGCATGCCCGCGATGACCGGCGCCGAGCTGGAGCTGCTCGACGAGCGCAGCCTGCGCGAGGTGCTGCCCGGCGTCGAGGTGTTCGCCCGTGCCAGTCCGGAGCACAAGCTGCGCCTGGTACAGGCCATGCAGGCCAGCGGCGAAGTGGTGGCGATGACCGGCGACGGCGTCAACGACGCCCCGGCTCTGAAACGTGCCGACGTCGGCGTGGCCATGGGCGACAAGGGTACCGAGGCGGCCAAGGAAGCGGCCGAAGTGGTGCTAGCCGATGACAACTTCGCCACCATTGCCGGCGCCGTGCGCGAAGGCCGGGCGATCTACGACAACCTGAAGAAGTTCATCCTCTTCGCCCTGCCCACCAACGGCGGCCAGGCGCTGATCGTGATCGCCGCCATCCTGTTCCAGCTGACCCTGCCACTGACCCCGGCGCAAGTGCTGTGGATCAACATGGTCACCTCGGTGACCCTGGGCCTGGCGCTGGCCTTCGAACCGGCCGAGTCCGGGCTGATGGACCGCCCGCCGCGGGCACCTGACGAGCCCTTGCTGTCGGGCTTGTTCGTCTGGCGCGTGCTGCTGGTGTCGGTGCTGATGGCCGGCGCCGGTATCGGCCTGTTCCTCTGGGAATTGCAACAGGGCACCGGGCTGGACAGCGCGCGGACCATGGCACTGAACGCCGTGGTGATGTGCGAGGTGTTCTACCTGATCAACAGCCGGCGCATCTTCGCCTCGGTGCTCAGTTTCAAAGGCCTGTTCGGCAGCCGCGCGGTGCTGCTGGCCATCGCCGCCTGTCTGCTGCTGCAGGCGCTATACACCTACGCGCCAGCGATGCAGCGGCTGTTCGATTCCACCGCGCTGGATGCGGCGCAGTGGGCGCGCGTGGTGCTGGCCGGGCTGGCGGTGTTCGTCATCGCCGAGCTGGAGAAGTGGCTGATCCGGCATTGGTACCTGCAGCCGAGCGGGTGACTGCGGTGTGCACGGCGCACCCTACGGAGCTGACGCTATCGCCCCGTCCCAAGGGCGCAGGCAACCGCGTGGGAGGCGCTTTAGCGGCGAGCTTTACCATGGCCATCGCGGCTAAAGCCCCTGCCACGAGGGCCTGCTCAAACCACCTCACGTCGCTCACTTTGGGCGAAAGCCATCAGCTCAGGATAGAAGGCGCGAAAATCCTCGCTCAGCGGCTCGTACAACCGCTCCAGCTCGGCCAGGCTGCCGTCGAGCAACTGCGGTTTGGAGAGGCGCCGCTGCATACCGGCAATCACCTGCTCCAGCACCGCGAACTCGCGGTAGCTGCCGAGCCAGTCCTGCGCGGCCATGCGCGGTGCCATCAGTGCCAGGCGCCCGGGCAACTCGGGCTCGGCCGCCAGCACGCGATATACCCGACCGGTGAAGTGATCCAGCGGTTGCGACGCGTACGCCGACCAGTCACGGGCCAGGCAATGATCGAAAAACAGATCCAGCAGCATGCCGGCCGTTCTTCGCCGCTCGACAGGAAAGCGCGCCCGTGCGCGGGCTTGCAGTGGGTGGCTGTCGGTGAAGGCATCGATGCGCCGGTGCAGACGAATGGCCGCCTCGATTTGTGCCGGCCAGCGCCCGCTCAACGGGCCTTTGACGAAATCGCCGTAGAGGCTGCCAAGCAACTGCTGTGGTGCGTCGCCACCAAGATGGAGATGGGCCAGATAGTTCATCCCGCGAGCTTACCGCCGTGAGCAGGACAATCGAAGCCGTTGATGGAGACTATTGGCACAATCAATCTGTATATCGCCCGGAGACGATATAAGGTTCGCCCCATGACGATACACACCGACACCGCCATGGACATCGACACCATCATCAAGGCCCTCGCCCACCCAGTACGCCGCGACATCCTCGACTGGCTGAAGGAGCCCGAGCTCAACTTCGCCGAACAGGATCACCCGCTGGAGATCGGCGTGTGCGCCGGCAAGATCTTCCTGCGCACCGGGCTGTCGCAATCCACCGTTTCCGCCCATCTGACCACCCTGCAACGCGCCGGTCTGGTGACCAGTCGCAAGGTCGGCCAGTGGCACTTCTTCAAGCGCAACGACGAGCTGATCCAGGCTTTCGTCGAGCGCCTCGGCCAGCAACTCTGATTTGACCTTTCCCTCGGAGAAACCACCATGCCCACACTGTTCGACCCCATCCAGATCGGTGATCTGCACCTGAACAACCGCATCATCATGGCGCCGCTGACCCGCTGCCGCGCCGACGAAGGCCGCGTGCCCAACGCGCTGATGGCCGAGTACTACGTGCAGCGCGCCTCGGCCGGCCTGATCATCAGCGAAGCCACTGCTGTCACGCCGATGGGCGTGGGCTACCCGAACACCCCCGGCATCTGGTCGGATGCGCAGATCCGCGGCTGGAGCAACATCACCCAGGCGGTACACGCCAACGGCGGCAAGATCGTCCTGCAGCTGTGGCACGTCGGCCGCATCTCCGACCCCATCTACCTGAACGGCGAACTGCCGGTCGCTCCCAGCGCGATCCAGCCGGCCGGCCACGTCAGCCTGGTACGCCCGATCAAGGACTTCGTTACCCCGCGCGCGCTGGAAACCGAAGAGATCGCCGATATCGTCGAGGCTTATCGTCAGGGCGCCGAAAACGCCATGGCTGCCGGTTTCGATGGCGTGGAAATCCACGGCGCCAACGGTTACCTGCTCGACCAGTTCCTGCAGAGCAGCACCAACCAGCGCACCGACCGCTACGGCGGCAGCATCGAGAACCGCGCGCGTCTGCTGCTGGAAGTGACCGATGCAGCCATCTCGGTATGGGGCGCCGGCCGCGTCGGCGTACACCTGGCACCGCGTGCCGATTCGCACGACATGGGCGACGCCAACCGCGGCGAAACCTTCGGCTACGTCGCTCGCGAGCTGGGCAAACGCGGCATCGCCTTCATCTGCGCTCGCGAAAAAGCCGACGACGACAGCCTGACGCCGCAACTGAAGAAGGAATTCGGCGGCGTATTCATCGCCAACGAACGCTTCACCAAGGATCAGGCCAACGCCTGGCTGGCCGAAGGCAAGGCTGATGCCGTGGCCTTCGGCATCCCCTTCATCGCCAACCCGGACCTGCCCGAGCGCCTGGAACAGGACGCCGCGCTGAACGAGCCGCACCCGGAAACCTTCTACGGCTCCGGCCCGGTCGGCTATATCGACTATCCGCGTCTGTAAGATCGCAGCTAATTCACCTCCCGCAAGCGATATCCTGTGGGAGGGGCTTTAGCCGCGACCAATAAACGAACGCCCCGCATTGCGGGGCGTTCGTTTATCGAGATGGTGGCACTCAGCGCTGATTGATCTGCTGCTGCAGATTCACCACCTGGCTCTGCAGGGTATTGATGTTGCGCGTCATCTGCGCGCGGAAGGCATCGAACTCGGCGGTATTCGGCCCGGCACTGGCGGCCGGGCGGTTGTCCAGCTCGCTGCGCAGCACCAGCAGATCCTGCTCCAGGCTACGGATCGATTGCGCCGGATTGCCCTGCTTCTTCAGCGCATCGATATCGCCACCGAGGGCCTTGATGCGGGTATCGAGCTTGGCCAGTTCGGCCTGGGTCGCCTTGACGTCCGCCTGGGCGGATTTCAGCGCTGCCTGCTCGGTGGAGAGCGCCTGCAGACGCTTGTCGAAGTCGGCGCTGGCGCCGATGCCACTCTTGAGCTCCGCACCCAACTGCTCGATACGCTTGTCCAGCGCCGCCTGCGCCGTGGCGCTCTGCTGTTGCTGCTTGCCCAGCTCGGCCAGGCGATTTTCCAGCTGTTTGACCTGCAGTTTGAGTGCCTCGCTGCCGCTGGTGACGTTGGACTCGGTGGCCACCACCTTGCCGGAAATATCCTGAATTCGTCCGGCCGCCTCCTCGCTGATGCGCGCGAAGCTTTCCTGGGTCGCCACCAGGCGCTGCTCCATCAGGCCGATCTGCTGCAGGCTCCACCAGCCCAGGCCGGCCAGGGCGAAACTCAGCGCGCCAACCAGCGCCCACAGCGGCCCGGTACTGGCGCCCTTGGCCACTGCAGCCTTGCTGCTGGTGACACGGCTGCTGCGCGCAGCGGGCTCCTCACGCGGCTCGGCGAAATCCTCACGGCGCTCCGGAGTCAGGCTGGGCAGATTGTCGAGTTCGTCGTTGGCGTCGTTACGCATGGTCGGACCTATGGTTGGAACGAATGAACGGAAATGCCGCGCAGTATACCGATTCGCCATTACACCATCAGCGTCGCGCCAAGCAGGTGCGCGGCGCACCGACGAAGGGCGCGACAGGGCCATCGACTCGCCTGCAGCCCAGCAGTTCCGCAAAACATGAACTGGTACGCACTTTGCTTTTTCTCCCGTCGTGAACGAGCCGATAGCGCGTCGCTCACAAGCCAGCAGGCGGCCTGAAAGTTCTGCAAAGCAATACAACACGAACGGGTGTTACAGCCGCAGGGAAGAGGCTGTTCAGGTTACGGAGGGTGTGGAGCACCGAAGTCCGTGACCCTTCAACCAATCGGGGGAAGTGGCAATGGAACTGAACAAAGAAGTACTGGACTGCATGAAAGCGCTGCGTCGCCGTCTACGCGAAGAGCAGGACGTGGACATTCGCCTGAGCCAGCCCAACGCGGTCGGCGCCATGCTCGATGGCAGCCTGAAATCCGACGATGAAGAAACCCGCCGCCTCGGCCAGCGCCTGGCCGAACTGTCCGATCAACCGCAGCTCGCATCGGTCACCCCACTGGCCGCCGTCGAGATACCGGTCGGCGCGCCAACCGGCTCGGTACGCATCTATCGCGGCCAACGCATCTACGCCTGAGGTCCCATCTGCGCCTGCCACCAGGTGCAGAATTCATCCAGTGCATCCCACAGACTGGCCCGGGGTTCGTAACCAAGGTACTCGCGGGCACGGTCGATGTTCAGGGAGAAATCCCTGCCCATCACCGCCACACCAAGGCGAAACAGACTCGGCTCGGGCCGCCCCGGCAGCACCCGACACACGCCTTCGTTGAGCGTGGCCGCGGCGTAGGCCAGCGGGAACGGCACATGCCGCGTCACCGGGGGCAGCTCGAGGCGACGCAACACGTAATTGACCACGTCCCACAGCGGCACCGGCGCGCCGTTGCTGATGTTGTACACCTGGCCGAGCGCCGCCCCGCCCACCTGCAGCGAGCTGAGCAAGGCGTCGTTGAGATTGTGCACGTTGGTGAAGTCGACCTTGTTCAGACCATTGCCGATGATCGCCAGGCGACCCTTGCGCTGCATGCCGATCAAGCGCGGAAAGATGCTGGTATCACCTGCTCCGGTGACGAAGCGCGGACGCAGGGCGATCACCTCCAGGCCGAACTCCTGCGCGGCGAACACCTGCTGCTCGGCCAGGTACTTGGTCTTGCCGTAGTGATCGGAGAAGCGCTTGGGCACCTGCTCCTCGCGAATATCGACATGGGACTTGCCATCGAAATAGATCGACGGTGAGGACAGATGCACCAGGCGCCGCACCTTCTGTTTGAGACAGGCATCGACGACATTCTCGGTGACCGTGACGTTGGCCTGATGAAAATGCGCATAGTCGCCCCACACGCCCACCGCACCTGCGCAGTGCACCACCGCCTCGACATCCCGGCACAGCGCCTGCGCCAGCTCGGCATCCCCCAGATCGCCCTGGACGAACTCGGCGCCGCGCTTGATCAGATGCTGCACGCCCTCGGCACGACGGCCGTTGACCCGCACGTCCAGGCCCTGTTCGAGCGCGAAACGAGCGAAGCGCCCCCCGATGAAGCCACTCGCGCCGGTGACCAGAATCTTCATCGCCATCCCCTGCCATTGATTCTTGTAGTTGCCGCACTCTAGCAGCGCTCGTTCCCCGCTGCCCTGTCGGTAACGGCCAGAATACCGACCCGGCAGGCCGCACTCGCCTGACAGGGCGCACCCTACGGACCGGGTTGCACCTGCACCAGCGCGCCGCCGGCTGCGCGACGCAGGCGTTCGGTCAGCTCGCTGAGCAATTCGCCGCCATTGCGCCAATGGTGCCAGTACAACGGCACATCGATGAAACGCTCGGGCAGCAGATCCACCAGCCTGCCGCTGGCCAGCTCCTCGCGCACCTGCAGTTCCGGCACCAGGCCCCAGCCCAAACCGCCTTCAGCGAGACGCACGAAGCCTTCGGACGAGGGGCACAGGTGATAGGCAAAAGCACCAGTGACACCGAAGCCCGCCAGGTAACGATGCTGCAACTGATCATCCGGGCCGTAAACGATGGCCGGCGCACGCACCAGCGCGTCAGCGCTGACGCCAGCGGCAAAATGCCGGGCGATGAAGGCCGGGCTGGCCAGCGCGCGATAGCGCATCGCCCCCAGCGCCAGACTGCGCGCACCCGCCACCGGGCGCTCGGCAGCACACACGCAACCGGCCACCTCGCCCGCGCGCATGCGCTTGAGACCGACCTCCTGATCCTCCACCACCAACTCCATCAACACCTGCTGAGCGGCACAGAATTCGGCAGTCGCCGCCGCCCACCAGGTCGCCAGGCTGTCGGCGTTGATGGCGATGCGCAGGCGCTCGGGCAAGGCCTGTTCATCCAGCCCCGGCACCTGGCCTTGCAGGTCGCGCTCGAGCAGGCGCACCTGCTGCACGTGGTCGAGCAGGCGCCGACCGATTTCGGTAGGCGCTGGCGGCGTCGCGCGCACCAGCACCGGCTGGCCGACCCGCGCTTCGAGCAACTTGATGCGTTGCGACACCGCCGACTGCGACAGCCCCAGCACCTGCGCCGCGCGTTCGAAGCCGGACTGCTCCACCACCGCGGCCAGAGCGGCGAGAAGTTTGTAATCGAACAATCGATTTTCCTAATGAGTGATCAGCAATATTGGTTTCTCTTATACATCCACACACAGCAGACTCGCCAGCATTCAACCCAATCAGGAGCCCGCCATGTCTGGCGAAACCAATCTCACGCGCCTGCTGCAGAGCATGACGCCGCAGCTCAATCCCGGTCAGTACGTGTTCTGCTGTGTCCCAGCCGAGCATGACTGCAGCGCCCTGCAGCCGCTCGCCAGCATGCGCGAGCCTGAAGGTCTGAGCCTGGTGCTGACGCGCGAAATCGCCGATGCCCATGGCCTGAGCTACGACTACGTCGCCGCCTGGATCACCCTTGAGGTGCATTCGTCGCTGGCGGCCGTGGGTCTTACTGCTTCCTTTTCCGCCGCCCTGGCGCAGGCCGGCATCAGCTGCAACGTGGTCGCCGGCTTTCATCACGACCATATCTTCGTGCCCAGCGAACGAGCCGAACGGGCGCTCTCCACCCTGCGCGCCCTGTCGGCGGCGTCCATTCCGGAGCTGGCGTGATGTGGCAGAGCTACAGTAATGGCCTGCTGGTGGCCATCGGTCTGATCATGGCCATAGGTGCGCAGAACGCCTTCGTCCTGGCGCAGAGCCTGCGCCGCGAACATCATTTGCCGGTGGCCGCGCTGTGCATCGTCTGCGACGCGGCACTGGTGGCGGCCGGCGTGTTCGGCCTGGCCACCCTGCTGGCACAGAGCCCGACCTTGCTGGCCATCGCTCGCTGGGGCGGCGCCGCCTTCCTGATCTGGTACGGCAGCCAGGCGCTGCTGCGCGCCGCGCGCCCGCAATCGCTGCAGGCGGCCGGCAGCGAACCGCGCTCATTGCGTGCGGTGATGCTCGCAGCGCTGGCGGTCACCCTGCTCAACCCGCACGTCTATCTGGATACCGTGCTGCTGATCGGCTCACTCGGCGCCCAGCAACCTGAACCTGGCGCGTATGCGGCGGGGGCGGCCAGCGCCTCCTTTCTCTGGTTCAGCGCTCTGGCGCTCGGCGCGGCCTGGCTGGCGCCCTGGTTGGCAAAACCATTGACCTGGCGCCTGATCGATCTGGGCGTGGCGGCGATGATGTTCGCGGTGGCGGCGCAGTTGATCCTTGGCGCGCTGTAGCGGCAGGACTCGCGCATAATGCGCCAGCGCCCCCTTACGCCAGGAGCAACAATGGATACCCTGCATGCGATGCGCGTGTTCGTTCAGGTGGTCGAGCGCGGCAGCTTCACTGCCGCTGCCCAGACGCTGGATCTGTCCACCGCGCAGGTATCGCGACTGATCACCGAGCTGGAGCAACATCTCGAGGCGCGCCTGCTGCAGCGCACCACGCGGCGCCTGGCGCTGACCGAAACCGGCGAGCGCTATCTGGAGCGCTGCCGGCAGATTCTTGGCCAGATCGACGAAGCCGACGCCGAAGCGCGCGGCGCCCACCACACCCCCAGCGGTCGCCTGCGCGTGCACACCATGACCGGCCTCGGCCTGCAGCACCTGACGCCGTTGATCGCCCGCTACGCCGAGCGTTATCCACAGGTGGTGGTCGAACTGACCCTGGCGCAACGCACCCCGGATCTGCTCGAAGACGGCCACGACGTGACCGTCGCCTTCGCCCGCGACCTGCCGGACTCGCAACTGGTGGCGCAACGCCTGGGCCCGGTTTACAGCGTACTCTGCGCCGCCCCGAGCTACCTGGCCCAGCATGGCATCCCGCAGCAGCCGAGCGATCTGCAGCAGCACCGCTACCTGCGCCTGACCGACCCGCTGTACCGTGGCCAATGGGATTTCGGCGACGAGCAACTGGAGGCGCTGCCGGCCGAGTGCTTTCAGGTCAACGTCGCTGAAGCCCTGGTCAAGGCAGCCCAGGCCGGCATGGGTTTCTGCCTGCTGCCTTCGTTCGTTGCCAGCCAGCCGCTGCGTGAAGGACGCCTGCTGCGCATCCTGCCGCAGCACCGGCTGCGCGCCCTGAACATCTATGCGATGTATCCGTCGCGACGCTTTCTCGATGCCAAGACCCGCACCTGGGTGGAGTTTCTCAAGGCCGAACTGCCGCCGCTGCTGCGCGCTGACGAAGCGGTACTGGACGACGCGCAATACTGGGCGACGCCTGCAGGATTGTTGCGCTATAGGTAATAGTCATTCACCCGGAACGCGCTTTTTCGCACCTCGATGCCTCACTAGGATGACTTCGAACCCACGAAGAATCCCAAGAGGATCGCCCCAATGAAGAACCTTCTCACCGCCACTGTCCTGTCCCTGTCTACTCTGCTGGCCACTCAGGCCTGCTTCGCCGAAGAGTCGGCGGCCTTCGTCGCTCATCAACAGGCCCACCAGCAACAGCCGCACGCCACAGCCACCCAGCAGGCGCAAACCGCGAGCACGCAGAACAGCGATCAGCACGGTTGAACCAGAGCTTACCTGGCGCCGGCCGCGCTCCTGACCGGCGTCCCTCGGGCCGCTGAAACGGCCCTTTTTCCTGCATCGAGGCCACCATGAAACGTATCGCCTGCCTGCTCGCTTTCGGCTGCGCCGCCACCCTGGCACATGCCGAAACGCCCGAGCACTACCACTACGGCATGCACCTGGACATTGCCAAGGTCATCAGCCAGACCCTGCCGCAAGGCTGCGAAGCGGGTGAAGCCCGCATGGTCTACCTGGACTCCAAAGGTGAACAGCACACGCTGATCTACCAACGTACCGGCGAAGACTGCCGCTACTGACCACCTTAAGCGCCACACATCCCGGCTTTACCTGACCCGCACGAACTCGGCGCGGAAGCGTCCACCGTCTGGCCGCGTGAAGGTCTCGTACATCCGATCCCCCTCGACCCTCAGTTGCAACTCCTTCGTCGTCCTGACGCCACCGACCCAGTTAGGAAAGGTGGCGCCCTCGACCCGGTTACCGGCAAAACGCCCCTGCTCGTCGACGCTGTAGGTGCCAAAGAAGCCGATGCTCGACGCCATGGCACGGCGATTTTCTTCGTCGCTGCCGCCGCCGCGTGCGTCGGATGCAAAACGCGGCGTATCGCCGTCGGTCAATACTTCGACGAAATGCATGTCAGGCGTGAACACCAGCATGCCTTGCGGATTTTCGCCGTAGGGACGCTCGATCCTGCCATCTGCTTCCAGGGTGGCGGAAACCATACGCCAGGTGCCTGCCACCTGGTTGATCGCACGCGCGTCGGATTCGCTCCCGCTGGCCGTGGCGCTCAGGGCCAGTGCCAGCAAACCGGCCATCAGTGTTGGCCGCGAAAAGGACCAGCCCCTGTCAGCCAGATCAATCCACAGGGAGGCTCGGGTGCTCTGCTCAATCTTCATCGGTAATCTCCTTAAAGGGTGAAACCGATGGTATGAGGCGAGTCGAACTATGATAAGACGCACCAATACGAACGCCCTCGTGAAGAAAGTTCACCAATGAGTAACGCCAGCCTCCCCGATCTCAAGGCCTTCATTCAGGTCGCTCAGCAGCGCAGCTTCCAGAAGGCCGCCGATTCCCTCGGGGTATCGCGCTCCTCTCTCAGTCACGCAATCAAGGGGCTCGAAAAACGCCTGGGGGTTCGTCTGCTGCACCGCACCACCCGCAGCGTGGCCGTGACGGAGGCCGGGGAACAGCTGCTGCAGCGCCTGACGCCTCTGCTTCGGGAGCTGGACGACGCACTGGATGCGATCAGCCATGGGCCCGAGGAACTCGCCGGTACCCTGCGCATCAATGCCAGCAAGGGCGGCGCGCGTTGGCTGCTCGAGCAGGTGATACCGATTTTCCTGCAACGCCATCCCCACGTGGAGCTCGACCTGGTCAGCGAGGGCAGGCTGGTGGATATCGTCGCCGAGGGCTTCGACGCCGGCGTGCGCCTGGCCGAGTCGGTCCCCAAGGACATGGTGGCGGTACCCTTCGGCGGTGACGTGCGCTTCGTCACCGTCGCCTCACCGGCGTATATCGCCACCTTCGGGCATCCTGGCACGCCTGACGAGCTGCGATCCCATCGCTGCATCCGCCAACGCATGCCCAGCGGCAAGCGTTATCGCTGGGAGTTCGAACGGGGCACGCAGCACCTGGCGCTCGATGTACCAGGCGCATTGAGCCTGGATGACAACGACTTGCTGGTCGAGGCCGCCTGTCGCGGGCTGGGTATCGCCTATGTTCCACAGGCTTTTGCTCGCAAGGCACTGGAGGCAGGCAAGCTGATCTTGCTGCTGGAGGACTGGACGCCGCCTTGCCCGGGCCTGTGTCTCTACTACTCCAGCTATCGCCACGTTCCGGCGCCGCTGCAGGCCTTCATTGCCATCCTCCGCGAACGGGCCTAGCAGGCTGTTGAAAAATCACCTCGGCCTTGGCCTCCCGCGTCGCCCTAGCGCCTGCATGCAGGCAGTCGCCGCCTGCGTTCTTCAACTGCCTGCTACAGCAGCTGGCTCCCGACGACCGGGAGCCACGTTGCTCCGATGACGCGGTCTATGCTGAACAGGTACTACCCAGTCGCGATGCGCTCGAAGCGCAGCTCAGCACCGTTGTGAGCCCAGGCACAGGGGTAGCACCACGGTTGCACCATGATGACGCAGCGCCTCGGCAGACTGGATTGGGCGAATCCTTCGCTCTTGCCCGAATCGAAGCTGTGGAGTGTGGTTGATACTCTGCAACTCAAGGAGCACAGGGGCTACAGCGTCAACCTTGAGGGTGAAATGAACGTCCGTCGGGATGCCACCCAAATTGGTTGCACCTAGTTGCACCAGATGCCAAAGCAGGTTTAATCTCCCGCAGCTTTTTTGTTGCCCGCCATCCATGGCGGCAGCCCCTAGGGCCGTCGCAAGCGACGCCAGAAACTGCTCCAGGCAGCTTCACCCTGTACAACCGACAAAAATAGGACACCCCTATGGCCACCACCACGCTTGGCGTAAAACTCGACGATGCTACCCGCGAGCGCCTGAAAAAGGCCGCTGCGCAGATCGACCGTACGCCGCACTGGATGATCAAGCAGGCGATCTTCAATTATCTGGAGCAAGTCGAGAGTGGTCTGACGCCCGCCGAGCATGCCGGCCTGGCTGCTGCCGCCGGTGAAGAAGCGCTGGAGTCGCTGACCGAGCAGGGCCTGCAGGTGTTCCTCGACTTCGCCGAAAGCATCCTCCCGCAGTCGGTGCTGCGCGCCGCCATCACCAGCGCCTATCGCCGTCCGGAAACCGAAGTGGTGCCGATGCTGCTGGAGCAGGCGCGCCTGAACAAGGAGCAGGCCGAGGCCTCGCAGAAGCTGGCGCTGGGCATCGCCGAGAAGCTGCGCAACCAGAAGAACGCCAGCGGCCGTCAGGGCCTGGTGCAGGGCCTGCTGCAGGAGTTCTCGCTGTCCTCGCAGGAAGGCGTGGCGCTGATGTGCCTGGCCGAAGCCCTGCTGCGCATCCCGGACAAGGCCACCCGCGACGCGCTGATCCGCGACAAGATCGCCAACGGCAACTGGAGCCAGCACCTCGGCCAGAGCCCGTCGATGTTCGTCAACGCGGCGAGCTGGGGTCTGCTGATCACCGGCAAACTGGTGTCGACCCACAACGAGGCCGGCCTCTCCAATTCGCTCAACCGCCTGATCGGCAAGAGCGGTGAGCCGGTGATCCGCAAAGGCGTGGACATGGCCATGCGCCTGATGGGCGAGCAGTTCGTCACCGGCGAAACCATCGCCGAGGCCCTGGCCAACGCCGCCACCCTGGAAGCCAAGGGCTTCCGCTATTCCTACGACATGCTCGGTGAAGCCGCGCTGACCGAGGAAGACGCCAAGCGTTACCTGGCGTCCTACGAGCAGGCCATCCATGCCATCGGCAAGGCCTCCCACGGCCGCGGCATCTACGAAGGCCCGGGCATCTCGATCAAGCTCTCCGCCCTGCACCCGCGCTACAGCCGCGCCCAGTACGAGCGCGTGATGGACGAGCTGTACCCGACCCTGCTGGGCCTGACCCAGCTGGCCAAGCAGTACGACATCGGTCTCAACATCGACGCCGAGGAAGCTGACCGCCTGGAGCTGTCGCTGGACCTGCTCGAGCGCCTGTGCTTCGAGCCAAGCCTCGCTGGCTGGAACGGCATCGGTTTCGTCATCCAGGCCTACCAGAAACGCTGCCCGTACGTGATCGACTACGTCATCGACCTGGCCAAGCGCAGCCGTCATCGCCTGATGATCCGTCTGGTCAAGGGCGCCTACTGGGACAGCGAGATCAAGCTGGCCCAGGTCAATGGTCTGGAAGGCTACCCGGTGTACACCCGCAAGCCGTACACCGACGTGTCCTACCTGGCCTGCGCACGCAAGCTGCTGGCCGCGCCGGAAGCCATCTACCCGCAGTTCGCCACCCACAACGCCCACTCGCTGTCGGCCATCTACCAGTTGGCCGGGCAGAACTACTACCCGGGCCAGTACGAGTTCCAGTGCCTGCATGGCATGGGCGAGCCGTTGTACGAGCAGGTGGTGGGCAAGATCGCCGACGGCAAGCTGAACCGCCCGTGCCGCATCTACGCACCGGTGGGCAGCCATGAAACCCTGCTGGCCTACCTGGTACGCCGTCTGCTGGAAAACGGCGCCAACACCAGCTTCGTCAACCGCATCGCCGACCACAGCATCTCGCTGAAAGACCTGGTACTCGACCCGGTGCTGCAGGTCGAGCAGATGGCCGCGCAGGAAGGCGCCATCGGCCTGCCGCATCCGCGTATCGCCCTGCCGCGTGACCTGTACGGCAAGGAGCGGGTCAACTCCGCTGGCCTCGACCTGGCCAACGAACACCGCCTCGGCTCGCTGTCCTCGGCGCTGCTGTCGTCCACCAACCTCAGCTACGTCGCCGAACCGATGCTCGGCTGCGATGCACCTAACCCGGGCGAGCCGGAGCCGGTACGCAACCCGGCCGATCACCGTGACCTGGTCGGCCACGTGCGCGAAGCCAGCGTCAAGGATGTCGACAGCGCCATCCTCTGCGCCCTGGCCAGCGGCCAGATCTGGCAGTCGACCCTGCCGGCCGAGCGTGCCGCCGTGCTGGAGCGCGCCGCTGACCTGATGGAAGCCGAACTGCAACAGCTGATGGGCCTGCTGGTGCGCGAGTCCGGCAAGACCTTCGCCAACGCCATCGCCGAGGTGCGTGAGGCGGTGGACTTCCTCCGCTATTACGCGATCCAGGCACGCAGCTTCGGCAACGACAGCCACCGCCCGCTGGGCCCGGTGGTGTGCATCAGTCCGTGGAACTTTCCCCTGGCGATCTTCAGTGGCCAGGTGGCCGCCGCGCTGGCCGCCGGCAACACCGTGCTGGCCAAGCCGGCCGAACAGACGCCGCTGATCGCCGCCCAGGCCGTGCGCATTCTGCTCGAGGCCGGCGTACCGGCTGGCGCCGTACAACTGCTGCCGGGCCGTGGCGAAACCGTCGGTGCGCGCCTGGTCGGTGACGAGCGTGTACGCGGGGTGATATTCACCGGCTCCACCGAGGTGGCCGGCATCCTCCAGCGCAACATCGCCGGGCGCCTGGATGCCCAGGGCCGCACCATCCCGCTGATCGCCGAAACCGGCGGCCTCAACGCCATGATCGTCGACTCCTCGGCGCTGACCGAGCAGGTGGTGATGGACGTGGTCGCCTCCGCCTTCGACAGCGCCGGCCAGCGCTGCTCGGCCCTGCGCGTACTGTGCGTGCAGGACGACGTGGCCGACCGCGTGCTGACCATGCTCAAGGGCGCCATGGCCGAGTACACACTCGGCAACCCCGAGCGCCTGAACACCGACATCGGCCCGGTGATCGACGCCGAAGCCAAGGCCGGCATCGACACCCACATCGCCAAGCTGCGCGAGAAAGGCCGCAAGGTCACCCAACTGGCGCGCGTCAACGCTGACGACATCAAGCGCGGCACCTTCGTCGTGCCGACCCTGATCGAGCTGGACAGCTTCGACGAGATGAAGCGCGAGATTTTCGGCCCGGTGCTGCACGTGGTGCGCTACCAGCGCGCCGATCTGGGCAAGCTGCTGCTGCAGATCAACGACAGCGGCTACGGCCTGACCCTCGGCGTGCACACGCGCATCGACGAGACCATCGCCCAGGTGGTCGGCACCGCCAAGGTTGGCAACCTGTATGTGAACCGCAACATGGTCGGCGCCGTGGTCGGCGTGCAGCCGTTCGGTGGCGAAGGCCTGTCCGGTACCGGCCCGAAAGCCGGTGGCCCGCTGTACCTCTACCGTCTGCTGTCGACCCGCCCACAGGAGGCCGTCGCCCAGTACCTGCAACAGGCCGAGGTGCAAGCCCTGCCGGTGCCAAGCGAGCTGGACAAGGTGCGCAGTGCCTTCGCCGACTGGGCAGGCAAGCAGGAGCCGGCCATCGCCGCGCTGTTCGAGCAGTACCGCACGCTGTCGCAGAGCTACAGCAGCCACGTGCTGACCGGCCCGACCGGCGAGCGCAACAGCTACACCCTGCTGCCGCGTGAGCATGTGCTCAACCTGGCCGATGAGCGCAGTGACCTGCTGGCCCAGCTGGCCGCCACCCTGGCCGTTGGCAGCCGGGCGGTCTGGCTGGACAGCCAGCGCGCGCTGCATGCCGAACTGCCGAAAGAGGTGCAGAAGCACATCCAGCTGGTGGCCGACTGGAACAGCGTCGATGTGGAGCTGGACGCCATCCTGCACCACGGCGACTCCGACCAGCTGCGCGCGGTCAGCGAGCAGGCGGCGCAGCGCAAAGGCGCCATCGTCGGCGTGCACGGCCTGAACAAGGGCGAAACCGACATCGCCCTGGAGCGCCTGTTGGTGGAGCACGCCCTGAGCGTCAACACCGCTGCGGCCGGCGGCAACGCCAGCCTGATGACCATCGGCTGATCGCAGCCGATAACGCCGTGGAAAGCTGGATGAAAGCTTTCCGCGGCATGCTGCACCCACACAGCGCAACTGCCTGCAGGGGCTACCCGCCCGGCGCCGTGTTCTCTCCTCCTGACCTTAGGGTCTGCGCCAGCCTATCCGGTCGGTGCGTCGAGCGGGGCCAACCGCCCCGCCCATCCCCTCTCCCCGCGAACAATCCATCGCAACTGGCCATCATTGCGTAACAGAAAGTTCGGACTATGTTGATTGGACTGGCGCCTCCCCGTGCCAGACAGAGCTGCATTCCTGACGCTCATCAGGTGCTCGACAACGCTTGGAACAAGGATGTGCGTTGACGAATCCTGACTATTGATTCAAGTCAGGATGCTGTGCTCGCCAAACGCGCTCAATACCTATGTCCCCTCGTGACACGGAGGTAATTGAGATGTCTGATTCGACGCAAAAACTCCGCCTTGGCGCGCTGATCGCGCTGGTCGTCGGCTCCATGGTCGGCGGCGGTATCTTCTCGCTACCCCAGAACATCGCCGCCAGCGCCAGCGCCGGCGCCACCCTGATCGGCTGGCTGATCACCGGTGTCGGCATGCTGACGCTGGCGTTCGTGTTCCAGACCCTGGCCAACCGCAAGCCCGAACTCGACGGCGGGGTGTACGCCTACGCCAAAGCCGGTTTCGGCGACTACATGGGTTTCTCCTCAGCCTGGGGCTATTGGATCAGCGCCTGGATCGGCAACGTCAGCTACATGGTGCTGCTGTTTTCCACTTTGGGTTACTTCTTCCCGGTGTTCGGCGAAGGCAACACCATGCCGGCGGTGATCGGCGCCTCGGTGCTGCTCTGGCTGCTGCACTTTCTGGTGCTACGCGGGATCAAGGAAGCGGCCTTCATCAACACCGTGACCACCATCGCCAAGATGCTGCCGCTGGCGCTGTTCATCGTCATCGCCGCCATCGCCTTCAAGATGGACGTGTTCACCGCGGACTTCTGGGGCCGTGGCAACAGCGAGCTGGGCAGCGTGATGGATCAGGTGCGCAACATGATGCTGGTCACCGTCTGGGTGTTCATCGGCATCGAAGGCGCGAGCATCTTCTCCGCCCGTGCCGAGAAGCGCAGCGATGTCGGCAAGGCCACGGTGATCGGTTTCGTCGGCGTGCTTCTGCTCCTGGTGCTGGTCAACGTCCTGTCCCAGGGCATCATGGCCCAGGCAGAACTGGCCGGGCTGAAAAACCCGTCCATGGCCGGCGTGCTGGAGCAGGTGGTCGGTCCCTGGGGGGCGCAACTGATCTCCATCGGTCTGATCGTCTCGCTGGCCGGTGCCTTGCTGTCATGGACGCTGCTGTGCGCGGAGATTCTCTTCGCCAGCGCCCGCGACCACACCATGCCCGAGTTCCTGCGCAGGGAGAACGCCAACCAGGTTCCGGCCAATGCGTTGTGGCTGTCCAACGGGCTGATCCAGCTGTTTCTGATCATCACCCTGTTCAACGCTTCCACCTACCTCAGCCTGCTGTACCTGGCCACCTCGATGATCCTGGTGCCCTACTTCTGGTCCAGCGCCTACGCGGTATTGCTGGCGGTACGTGGCGAGACCTACGAGAACGCCGGCGGCGAGCGCAACAAGGACCTGCTGATCGCGGCCATCTCCACCCTGTACGCGGTGTGGCTGGTGTACGCCGCCGGCGTGCAGTACCTGCTGCTCTCGGCGCTGCTCTATGCCCCTGGCGCGATCCTCTTCGCCAAGGCCAAGCGCGAACTGGGGCAGCCCATTTTCACCGGCGTCGAGAAGATCATTTTCGTCGCCGTACTGATCGGTGCCGCCATCGCCGCCTACGGGCTGTATGACGGTTTCCTGAGTCTGTAAGAGAAGGAGTTCGACATGTCCAAGAAAGCCCTCGGCGTTCATTCCGAAGCCGGCAAACTGCACAAGGTGATGGTCTGTTCGCCAGGCCTCGCTCACCTGCGCCTGACCCCCGCCAACTGCGATGAATTGCTGTTCGACGATGTGATCTGGGTATCCCAGGCCAAGCGCGACCACTTCGACTTCATGACCAAGATGCGCGAACGCGGCGTCGAAGTGGTGGAGATGCACAACCTGCTGGAGGAGACCGTCAGCGATCCCAACGCGCTGAAGTGGATTCTCGATCGCAAGATCACCCCCAACAGCGTAGGCCTGGGCCTGCAGAGCGAAGTGCGTTCCTTCATCGAAGGGCTGGAGCCACGCAAGATCGCCGAGTTCCTGATCGGCGGCGTATCCGGCGCCGACCTGGCCAAGCACAAGGATTCCGAGGCAGCGAAGATGTTCAACGCCTACCTCGGTGAAGCCAGCTTCATCTTCCCGCCGCTGCCCAACACCCAGTTCACCCGCGACACCACCTGCTGGATCTATGGCGGCGTCACCTTGAACCCCATGTACTGGCCAGCGCGCCGTCAGGAAACCCTGCTCGCCAGCGCCATCTACACCTTCCACCCGGACTTCGCCAATGAGCCCTTCGAGATCTGGTACGGCGACCCGGACCAGGACCACGGTTCGGCCACCCTCGAAGGCGGCGACGTGATGCCCATCGGCAATGGCACCGTGCTGATCGGCATGGGCGAACGCAGCTCGCACCAGGCCATCGGCCAGGTGGCGCGCGCACTGTTCGCCAAGGGTGCGGCCGAGCGGGTAGTGGTCGCTGGCCTCGGCCGCTCCCGCGCGGCCATGCACCTGGATACCGTATTCAGCTTCTGCGACCGCGACCTGGTGACCATCTTCCCGGAAGTGGCCAACTCCATCGTGCCCTTCACCCTGCGCCCGGACGAGAGCCGCCCAGGCGGCATCGACGTACGCCGCGAAGACAAACCCTTCGTCGACGTGGTCGCCGAATCTCTCAACCTGAAGAAGCTGCGCGTGGTGGAAACCGGCGGCGACGCCTACGAGGCCGAGCGCGAACAATGGGACGACGGCAACAACGTGGTCTGTCTGGAGCCCGGCGTAGTGATCGGCTACGACCGCAACACCTACACCAACACCCTGCTGCGCAAGGCCGGCGTCGAGGTCATCACCATCAGCGCCAGCGAACTGGGCCGCGGTCGTGGCGGCGGCCACTGCATGACCTGCCCGATCATCCGCGACCCCATCGATTACTGAACAAGCCAGCCCCGGCGTGATCCGCCGCCGGGCCCGTTTCAAGCTGCCCACAAGGAGAGAGAACCATGGCTTTCAACATGCACAACCGCAATCTGCTCAGCCTGATGCACCACAGCACCCGTGAGCTGCGCTACCTGCTCGATCTGTCGCGCGATCTCAAACGCGCCAAGTACACCGGCACCGAGCAGCAACACCTGACCCGCAAGAACATCGCGCTGATCTTCGAGAAGACCTCGACCCGCACCCGCTGCGCCTTCGAGGTAGCGGCCTACGACCAGGGCGCCAACGTCACCTATATCGACCCCAACTCCTCGCAGATCGGCCACAAGGAGTCGATGAAGGACACCGCCCGCGTGCTCGGGCGCATGTACGACGCCATCGAGTACCGCGGCTTCAAGCAGGAAATCGTCGAAGAACTGGCCCAGTACGCCGGGGTGCCGGTGTTCAACGGCCTGACCGACGAGTACCACCCGACGCAGATGCTCGCCGACGTGCTGACCATGCGCGAGCACAGCGACAAGCCGCTGCACGACATTGCCTACGCCTACCTGGGTGACGCGCGCAACAACATGGGCAACTCGCTGCTGCTGATCGGCGCCAAGCTCGGCATGGATGTGCGCATCGCCGCGCCCAAGGCGCTGTGGCCCAGCGAGGAACACGTCGCCGCCTGCCGAAAATTCGCCGAAGAAAGCGGCGCGCGCATCCTGCTCACCGAAGACCCGAAGGAGGCGGTCAAGGGCGTCGACTTCGTCCATACCGACGTCTGGGTGTCCATGGGCGAGCCGGTGGAAGCCTGGGGCGAACGCATCCAGGAACTACTGCCCTATCAGGTCAATGCCGAGATCATGAAGGCCTCCGGCAACCCACGGGTGAAGTTCATGCACTGCCTACCGGCCTTCCACAACAGCGAGACCAAGGTCGGCAAGCAGATCGCCGAGCAATATCCGCACCTGAAGAACGGCATCGAGGTCACCGAAGACGTGTTCGAGTCGCCCTGGAACATCGCCTTCGAGCAGGCGGAAAACCGCATGCACACGATCAAGGCCATTCTGGTGGCGACCCTGGCTGATATTTAGGTTGAGGTAGCCCGGATGCAATCCGGGGATGAGCTTGTCTCCCCTCTCCCATTTATGGGAGAGGGGCCGGGAGAGAGGGTCTGACCGGCGAAGCCGAACCCCAGGCCACAGGCCCCGGATTCAATCCGAGCGACAAGGAGAACACCATGCGACTCGTCATCGCCCTGGGCGGTAACGCCCTGCTTCGCCGCGGTGAAGCCATGACCGCGGAAAATCAACGAGAGAACGTACGCATCGCCTGCCAGCAGATCGCCAAGGTGGCGCCCGGTAAAGAGCTGGTCATCGCCCACGGCAACGGCCCGCAAGTCGGCCTGCTGGCCCTGCAGGGCAACGCCTATGACGCGGCCAACCCTTACCCACTGGACGTGCTCGGAGCAGAGACCGAAGGCATGATCGGTTACATGATCGAACAGGAGCTGGGCAACCTGCTGCCCTTCGAAGTGCCCTTCGCCACCCTGCTCACCCAGGTGGAAGTGGACAGCGCCGACCCTGCTTTCAAGAAACCGAGCAAACCCATCGGCCCGGTCTACAGCAAAGAGGAAGCCGAGCGTCTGGCCGCCGAGAAAGGCTGGAGTATCGCCCCGGATGGCGACAAGTTCCGCCGCGTGGTGGCCAGCCCGCGCCCGCAGCGCATCTTCGAAATTCGCCCGATCAAATGGCTGCTGGAAAAGGGCAGCGTGGTGATCTGCGCCGGCGGCGGTGGCATCCCGACCATGTACGACGGCAACCAACTGCGCGGCGTCGAGGCGGTAATCGACAAGGACCTGTGCTCGGCGCTGCTGGCCGAACAGCTCAATGCCGACCTGCTGGTGATCGCCACCGATGTCGACGCTGCCTATGTCGACTGGGGCAAACCCACGCAGAAATCCATCGCCGAAGCTCATCCCGATGCCATCGAAGCGCTCGGCTTCGCCGCCGGTTCCATGGGTCCGAAAGTACAGGCCGCCTGCGAGTTCGCCCGCAATACCGGCAGCAGAGCGGTGATCGGTTCGTTGGAAAATATCGAAGCCATCGTCCAGGGTCGTTCAGGCACGCGCATCAGCCTGGACTGCAAGGGCATCGTCTATCGCTGAGAGGGCACAATCATGTTCACCCCCGGTCACCTGCACCGCGACAATAACGACCGCCCCGAGCACATGCGCCTGCTGCCGCCCTTCTCGGTGGACTTCTACTACGAAGTCCGCAAGGACCCGCAGCAGGGGCCGATGCTGCACATGCGCCTGGTCGGCGAGGTGGACGGCAAGCATTTCGAGGAGGAATTCGAACTGCATCGCGACGTCGCCTTCAACTTTGCCAGTGTCGCCACCCGCGTGGCCGCCCGCCATGGCCTGCACCCCAACGCCAGCCCGGTGATGCGCGGCCATGACGAATACGACAAGGTGTTCGCCGACATCCGCAGCAAACTCAACGCCCAACCGGGCGAACCGGTAAATCTCGACCACATCCTATGACGTAGCCCTGATTGCATCCGGGCTACGCGCTGAAACAGCCATTTATCGTCACTCCCGCGAAGGCGGGAGCCCAGATGATTCCTAGGTTCTGGATGCCCGCCTGCGCGGGCATGACGGCTTTTTCAGATGTGATCGTTCAATCGACGCAACACCCGATAAGCACGGCCTGGACTACCCGCGACACCCAGCCCGTTCTCAGGCCTGCATCGTCCAGCCATGCACACCCATCGCTGCTTGGCGCCCTGCCTCAGAGCGAGTCGGGTGCGGATGGCAGGTGAGCGCAATGTCCTCGGCCGAGGCTGAGAACTCCATGGCCACGCAATACTCGCCAATCAGTTCACCTACGCTCGGCCCGATCATGTGCACGCCGAGAATCTGGTCGGTATTGGCGTCGGCGAGGATCTTCACGAAACCTTCGGTCTCGTGGTTGATCTTCGCCCGGCTGTTGGCGGTGAAGGGGAACTTGCCGACCTTGTAGGCACGGCCTTCGGCCTTCAGTTCCTCCTCGCCCTTGCCGACGCTGGCCACTTCCGGGCGGGTGTAGATCACGCCGGGGATCACCCCGTAGTTGACCTCGGCGGCGTGCCCGGCGATGCGTTCGATGCAGGCCACCGCCTCGTCCTCAGCCTTGTGCGCCAGCATCGGCCCGGAGGTGACATCGCCGATCACCCACACACCGGGCACGCCGCTGTGGTGCTTTTCGTTACCGAGCATGCCGCGTTTGTCGGTGTTCAGGCCGACGCTCTCCAGCCCGAGCCCTTTGGTATACGGACGCCGGCCGATGGCCACCAGCACGTAATCGGCCTCCAGGGTCTCGCTCGCACCGCCTGCTGCCGGCTCCAGCGTCAGGGTCACGCCGGACTTGCTCGTCTTCGCGCCGGTGACCTTGGTGCCCAGCTTGAAACTCATGCCCTGCTTACTCAGGGTGCGCTGCAGGGTCTTGGCCGTCTCGCCATCAAGACCGGGGCAGATGCGCTCGAGGTATTCCACCACCGTGACCTGGCTGCCCAGGCGGCGCCACACCGAGCCCAGCTCCAGGCCGATCACCCCGGCGCCGATCACCACCAGGTGCTTCGGCACCTCGGGCAACGCCAGCGCGCCAGTGGAGTCGAGGATGCGCGCGTTGTCGATCTCCACACCCGGCAAAGGTGCTGGCTCCGAGCCGGTGGCGATGACGATGTTCCTGGTTTCCAGCAAACGCTCGCCTCCCTCGCTCAGCTTGACCTGCACTCGCCCTGGGCCATCGATCCGCCCCCAGCCCTTGACCCACTCCACCTTGTTCTTGCGAAACAGAAACTCCACGCCCTTGGTCAGCGCTTCGACGCTATCGGCCTTCTGCTTCATCATCTGAGTCAGGTTGAGCGTCGGCGTGACCTCCACCCCCAGGGCACTCAACTCACCACCGGCAGCAGCCTCGTAGAGTTCGGATGCATGCAGCAAGGCCTTGGACGGCATGCAGCCAACGTTCAGGCAGGTGCCACCGAGGGTTTCACGCCCCTCCACGCAGGCCACCTTCAGGCCCAGTTGCCCGGCGCGAATAGCCGCGTTGTAACCGCCGGGGCCGGCGCCGATGATGACCACGTCATAGCTGCTCATAGCTTTGTCCTCGAATCAGGGAGTTTTGCCGGCCACCGCAGCCGTGACGACCGGGCGCACGCGCAAGAGGTGGAAGAATAGAAACGCCAACACGGCGAATAGCGCATTCAAGGCAACCATAGGCCAGGCCGAGCCATCCTGCAGGGCACCGAGCAGCAGGCCGGCCAGGGTGGCGCCCGCCATCTGCGAGAAGCCCATCAGCCCCGCAGCCAATCCGGCACGCTGCGGATTGGGAATCACCGCGCCAGCCACGGCGGCCGGCAGCAGCATGCCACCGCCCAGCGTCACCAATACCTGCGGCAGCGACAGCCCCAGCAGCGACAGGCCGAACAGCAAGTAGGTCGCCAGGGTCAGCAACGACCCGAGCAGCACCAGCGCGACGCCGATGCCCACCACCTTCTGCGGCCCCAGGCGTTGCACGTTGCGCAGGGTGAACAGGGCACCGCCGAGCAGACCGGAAACGATCAGGGCGAAGGTCAACCCGTACTGCGCCGCGCTCAGCCCCAGCAGGCCGATATACACCGACGAGGAACCAGCCACCACGACGAACATCGAGCCGTAGGTACAGGCAATGGTCAGCGCCAGCGCGCGGCAACTGGGCCACACCTGCAGGTAGCTGGCCAGCAGGCCTTTGAGTCGTCCTGCCTGAGGATCGCGCTGCAGATGGCTCTCACGGTAGCCGGTAAGCACCGACAGCAAGGCCAGGCTGCCAAGTACCAGGGTCGCCAACAGCGGCGCACGCCAGCCGCCGAACTGCGTCAGCAGACCGCCAACCACCGGCGACAGGACGATGGCCGCGAACATGCCCAACACCGTCAGCGCCAGGGCCGGCCCCGCCTGTTCCTGCCACACGTCACGGACGATGGCACGCGCCAGCACCAGCGCCGCACAGGCGCCCAGCCCCTGCAGCACGCGCATGCCGATCAGCACGTCGATGTTCGGCGCCAGCAGCATGCCCAGGGTCGCCAGCAGATAGAGGCTCAACCCGGCAAGCAGCACCGGACGGCGCCCGAGCCGATCCGACAGCGGTCCGAGCAGCAATTGGCCAAGGCCAAAGGCGCCGACGAACAGCGACAGCGCCAACAGACTGCTACCAGGCTCGGCCTCCAGCCCGCGCTCCAGCTCACCAAGGGCGGGAATCAGCAACTGCGTGGAGGTCTCCCCCAATGCAGTGAGCAGCATCAGGATGATCAACAGAACACGGGAAGGCTGCATGGCGAAACTCCGATCGACAGCGACTGGCGGCTATTTATATTTCGACCATAATATGAAACATTGAATGTCGTCCATCATATTTATCTGGAGCCCGCATGACCGCCTTATCCCGAGACGCCCGCCTCGCCACCTGGATTGCCGAGGAGCAGGCCATTCGCAATCAACTCGCCGCCCCGGGCACCCTCAGCCTGGCGGAGGTAGCCGCCATGTCGCCGATGGATTTCTTCGACGGCATCGGCCGCGGCGACCTGCCCTCCCCGCCGATCAACGCGGTGCTCGACTTCACCCCGGTGCAATGGGCCAGCGGCCTGTTCGTCTTCCAGGGCACGCCAGATCAGCGCCACTACAACCCGCTGGGCAGCGTGCATGGCGGCTACATCGCCACACTCCTCGACTCCTGCATGGGTTGCGCCGTGCATACCCTGCTCAAGACGGGCCAGGGCTACACCACCGCGGACCTGCGGGTAAGCTACATCCGCGCGCTGCGCAGTGAAGTCGGTCCGGTACGCGCCGAAGGCCGCATCATCCATGTCGGCCGTTCCACCGCTCTGGCCGAAGGTCGACTGTACGACGTCGACGAGCGCCTCTACGCCGTCGCCTCCACCACCTGTCTGATTCTCGACATGAACGCGCCGCGCCAGAACGGCGATGCAGGTGTAAGATGACAGCCAGCATCTGATAGACGAGAAAGCCCATGCGCTATTCGGAAGACCACAAGGCCAAGACCCACCAACGCATCATCGAGGAGGCGGCCCTGCGCTTTCGCCGCGATGGCGTCGGCGCCACCGGCCTGCAGCCGCTGATGAAGGCACTGGGCCTGACCCACGGCGGTTTCTATGCCCACTTCAAGTCCAAGGACGATCTGGTGGAAAACGCCCTGCGCCATGCGGTGGAGGAACTTTCCCGCAGCACCGAGGCGCTGGCCAAGGATGCCGAGGCACCGCTGCCGCGCTTTATCGCCAGCTACCTGTCCAGCGCGCATCGCGCCAACCCCGGCAGTGGCTGCCCGCTGCCGACCATGTCCGCCGAGCTGGGTCAACGTGGCGAGGCCAGCGAAACCACCGACGCCCTGGTGCGTGACCGTCTGGCCATGATCGAGGACAACCTCGGCGGCGATGATGCCGCCGAGCAGAGCGTACTGCTGCTCTCGAGCATGGTCGGCGCCCTGCTGCTGTCGCGCAGCGTCAAGGACCCGGAGCTGTCCGACCGCCTGCTGAAAACGACCCGTCGCCTGCTGATCGAGCAGACGCAGGATGCGTAACGACAAGGCTATGCCTGAGTTAACTGTGCACCCGTAGGAGCGGATTTATCCGCGAAATTCACGGTTGAAGCCGCTCCTACAACGTCACTCACGTGCACATAGCCAATAACTAGACTGCTTCGGACTCACTTGTAGCGCGCCGCCGCCTGGCTGTGCGACAGGTTCGGCCCCAGCGCGGCGCGGGCGGCGACGAAGGCATCCCAGTCGGCTGCATCCGGCAGCGAGGGTATGGTCACCAGTTCACCCTGATCGAAACCAGCCAACGCTGCATCGACCATCTCGCCCACTTCCATGATCATCGACGGCGGCAGCGCCGAGGCGTCGGTGCCGCTGCGCTCCCAGATCTCGGTGCGGGTCACGCCCGGCATCACCGCCTGCAACTGCACGCCCGAACCACGCAGTTCGCCAGCCAGGGTCTGGGTCAGGCTCAGCACGTAGGCCTTGGTCGCGCTGTACACGGCGTTGAACATTTCCGGCGCCAGCGCCACCACCGAACCAAGGTTGATGATGCCGCCACGCCCCGCCGCGGAGAAATTGGCTGCAGCCGCGGCCGCCAGGTGGGTCAGTGCCAACACATTGAGCTGGATCATCGCCTCGGCCTGCTCCAGATCGGCGTCGGCCAGCTTGCCGTTCATCGCCACACCCGCGTTGTTTACCAGCAGGCCGATACCGGCATCCTCACGCAGGCGTTGCGCCACCTTGAGGATATCGGCCTTGTGCGTCAGGTCGGCCGGCAGCACCTCGACGGCGACGCCATATTCGCCGCCCAGGCGCTCGGCCAGGGCCTGCAGGCGCTGGGCATCGCGCGCCACCAGCAGGAGGTCATGACCACGCCGGGCCAGGCGCTCGGCGTAGGTGGCGCCGATGCCGGACGAGGCGCCGGTAATCAGGGCGGTAGCAGGCTTGCTTGCAGTGCTCATGGAAGTCTCCGGAATGAGGGATGAAGGTAGGTGAGCGATTTAGATTATGACCATAATCCTAGCCACTTATATGACTACCTTCATATAGCTTCGTCAAGCACTTTGCGCAGCGACCGTCTAGCGGGAAAGACTCGTACGGGAGTAGCAAAGAAGCCGCGCGCAGAACTTCTCGCGGCTTGACAGCGGCGCTGCCTGAGCAGGTGCAGGCAGCGCGACTCTCAGTTGGGGCGCATATCCACGCGCAGACGCAGATAGGAGGTCAGGCGCTTGCCGTTGATAAGCCCCTGATAGCCGTGACTGTCAAAGGTGGTGCTCTTGATCAGGTCGACGCGGAAACGCGGATTGCTTTCGTAGGTGCGGCCCAGGGTGCTGGTGGAGCGGCTGTCGAACAGGTCGGTACTGACCTTGACGAACTCGCGCGGGTTGCGTCGGCCGTTGGCACCACTGTTGTTCGGGCTGCTGAAGATGTCGCCGGTGGCGGTCATCGCCGAGCTGTAGTACTCGCGCCCACGCAGGCTGGTCTTGCCGCTGGCGATCACGAACTGCTGATTGGCCGGGCGGTAACGGTCGCCGGCGGTCAGGTAGCTAGCCAGCACGTCGTAGAGGGCATAGCTGCTACCAGTGCCGCGCTGCTTGTTGCGCAGGTCGAAGATGAACACGCCGTTGCTGCCGAGCACTTCCATCTCCACCTGGCCGAGGCTGGGGTTGTGCTGCACCAGCAGCGCGGTGTCCTCGTCGACGCCGTAGGCGAACGGCACGTTGGTGTAGTCGGCCAGGCGCACGATGCGCCCCTGACGGCCGCGCTCGCTGAAATGGGTGTCGAGCAGGCCGTGGCTGAAGAAGCCGAAACCGCCCTGCATGTCGTAGGACAGGTCATCACCGCCCGGGGTGGTGTAGACGCCGTAGCGCAGAGCGGGATAGCTCTCGCCGCCGGTGATCATCGGTCCGCCGACCATGATCGCGGTTCCCGCGCTGCTGCCGGCGAGCACGGCGCCGGCATCGTGCCGGGCGCGAATCGCGGCCAGTGCCGGCGTGTCGGCGCGCGTTGCGGTCTGCAGCGTCTGGGTCAGGCGCGCCTGGTCGCCGCCGCCGAAGAAGAAGCCGGTCATACCGTTGATCTGCGCGATCACCTGCGGGTTGCTGTTGTTGCCGATGCTGTCCAGATCGATGGGGATCCACTGGGCATCCTGGGCGCCGTAGGTCTTCAGCAGCTGCGCGTAGAACTCGCCATTGGACTTGGAGTTGCGCGCGTTGGCAGTGCCGGCGTCCGGGTCCTGACTCGGTGGAATCGAGGCGGCGGTGATCACGCCGATGCGCGCCTGACTGCCGCCGGCCAGCTGCACCAGACGTTGGTAGATCACCGCGTTGTCGTCCTTGAGCCCGCCGCCCACCAGCAGCAGCGGGCCGGCCGCCAGGGCCGGCAGCGGTAACAGAAGAGCCAGCATGAGGGTGTAACGAATAACCGATCCGATCATTTCGATTTCTCCGCAGGTGCCGCAGGGGCACGGTTGGTGACGCTGGTTGGGGAACGGCGATTGGGAGCCAGAGCGCAGTCGGCGGGCCGGCCTCAGTAAACGGAAAACTGTTTGAAGTAGCGTTTCTCGATGCGCTTGTGGGTGCCGTCGGCAAGGATCGCGGCCAGCGCCCGATCGAGCTGTTGGCGCAGCTCGTCGTCGCCCTTGCGCACGGCGATGCCCTGCCCCTGGCCGAAGAACTGCGGCGCCACCACGGGGCCGCCGACCTGCTCGAAGTCGCGGCCCAGTTCGGTCAGGAGGAAGCCGAAGTAACCGGAAACGGCGTCGTCGAGCACCAGATCCAGCTCGCCGCCTGCGAGCGCCCGGTAGGCCTGGGCGGCGCTGGGATAGCGGAGCAGCTGCACATGCTCGGCGAAGCGGGCCTCGAGAAAGCGCTCGTAGGTGGTGCCCTGCTGCACGCCGACGCGCTTGCCGGCGATGCGCCGCGGGGTGATCAGCATCTGATTGATATGGCCCTTGCGGGCAAAGAAGAAGGCCGGGGTCTGCGCATAGCGAGCGGTGAAGTCCACCCGTTCGGCGCGCGCCGCGGTGATCGACATGGACGCCAGGATCAGGTCCGCGCGTCCCGCATCAAGTGCCGGGATCAGGTCATCCCAGGCGAAGCGCTGCAGTTCGCATTCGCGCTGCATGCGCTGACACAGGGCCCTGGCAATGTCGACGTTGAAGCCGACCAGATTGCCCTGCGCATCGAGTTCTTCGAAAGGCGGGAACTGCCCCTCCATGGCGACCCGCAACGGTCCTGCCGTGCCCGATTGGGCGAGCAGCACAGCGAACAGACACAACAGCATGCGTAGCATTTCGACTCCTTGCCCGCGCAGGGCCAGGGGGTCAGGTCTCCTGGCGGAAAAGCAGGCGCCGTTGGCGGCGCCTTAAGGCCAAAGGAGCGTGGGAGCTGACCTTGAAGAAAAAGCTCCGGACGGCCCGTGATCTGTCGCCGCCCGGAGAATGCCGTTACAGGATGCTCAGCGGGTATTCGATGATCAGGCGCACCTCGTCGAGGTCGTCGTCGAATGCCGTGGAGCGGTGAGTGGCGTGACGCAGGCGCAGCGACAGGTCCTTGGCCGCACCTTCCTGGAACACGTAGCGCGCTTCCAGATCGCGTTCCCAATGCTTCTCGTCCTCACCGGCCCAGCCGGCGAAGGCGCCATTCGGATCGGCCTTGGTGCCGTCGATATCGTCGCCCTTGATGTAGCGCGCCATGAAGGTCAGGCCGGGAACGCCGTAGTGCTTCATGTTCAGGTCGTAGCGGATTTGCACCGAGCGCTCGTTGGGGGCGTTGAAGTCGGAGTACTGCACCGAGTTGGCCAGCCAGATGGAGTCGCCGCCGATGTAGTCGAAGAACTCGTCGCCACGCACCTTCTGATAGGCCAGGCTGAGCTTGTGCGCGCCGAAGCTGTAGGCGCCCTTGAGCGACCAGGTCAGGGTGTCCAGCTCGCCGGCACGCGCCTCGCCTTCGTCGCGGGTCTTGTATGCCACCAGGTCGAAGTTCAGCGCCTGGCTATCGGTCAGCGGGATGTTGTAGTTCAGGTTGGCGAAGTACTGACGCCAGACGTCCTTGGCCTCGCTGGCATAGAACATCAGGCTCAGGTCGTCATTGACCGCGTAGCTAAGGCCGGCGAAGTCGACGCTGCGCGCCTCCACCTCGGCGTACTCGCTGGTCAGGTCGTCATCGGAGTTGGTGGAGTTGCGGCGATTGATCGAGGTGAAGTGGCCGGCCTCGAAGGACAGCGCGTCGAACTCGCTGCTGGAAATCTGGAAGCCGGTCGCGGTCTCCGGCAGCAGGCGCGCATCGCCGGTGGCGAACACCGGGGCAGTCGGGCGCATCTCGCCGTACTTCAGCTCGGTGGAAGAGGCGCGCAGCTTCACCGCACCACCGATCTGGCCGTAGCTGTCCGGCACCTCGGCATCGGCGGTGCGGTTGTTGCTGATCGGCAGCAGGCCGTTGCCCACCCGGCCACGGCCGCTATCGAGCTTGACCCCGCCGTAGGCGAAGGCATCGGCGCCGACACCGACGGTCCCCTGGGTGAACCCCGAGCTGAAGTTCAGCTGCGCACCGTGTGCCCACTCCTCGCGATAGCCGTTGCGTTCGTTGACCGGCTTGGCGCGGTTGATGCCCTGGCTGTTGCTGCCGCCATGACGGTAGTCGCGGTTCATGTAGAAATTGCGGTTGATCAGCTGCAGGCTGCTGTCCTCGATGAACCCCTTGGCTTCCTGCTGCTGACCGGCGACGGCAGCCTGCGAGGCCACGGCACCGATGGCCAGGGCGAGACAGCTGAGTTTGAGAATCTTCATGCCTTACTCCGTTGGTTTTATTGGTATGGGGTGCCCGCGACGCGGGCGGTGTTCGCAGCCGCTCAGGTGAACAGCTCGGGAACCAGGTCAGCTGGGTATTCGCCGCGCTCGATCACGGCCTCCAGGCAAAGTGAGCGCTCTTCCAGCCAGCACACGAAGTAGCCGACGCCCCTGCGCCGCTTCAGGCGAAACGGCCAGCGCCGTTCCTGCAGCTCGCGGCTCAGTTCGAGGCGGCGCGGCAGGTGCAGCACCGAGAAGAAACCTGCCCGGGTGCGCACCCTTTCGTGCACTCGCACGCTGGAAGAGATGACGGTCTGTGCCATCTGGCTGTCGTCCTGCAGCAGCTTGTGCAGGGCGAAGACTTCCACTCGGTTCAATTGCATGGCTCGTTTCTCCGGCACAGCCGTGCCCGTCCCGCCTGCGCGGTGCAGGCGGGCTGGGGGTAGAGGTAGAAAAAAGGCTCTAGAGGCCGATGATGCGTGCCAGGGTCTCGGCGACCTCGGCGCGCGCGACCGGCGCAGCAGGCTCGAAGCGTCCCTGGTTGGCGCTCAGCCAACCTTCGGCCACGGTCTGCGCGGCAGCCTCGGCGTTCGCTGCGGCAAGGCCGGCGACGTCCGGCAGCGCCACGCTCTTGCTCAACGTGGCTCCGCTGAAGCGCTCGACCAGCGCCTTGCAGGCCAGCGCCCAGTCAGCGCGGCTGGCCGGCCGCTCGGCGTCGAAGCGCTCGGCGCCATCCATCCAGCCGTTGGAAACCACCACTTCGATGTGCTCGCGTAGAGGATGCTCGGCCGGCACGTCGCTCAGCGTCGGCAGGGCCTTGAGGTTGGGCTCCGCGGCCAGGGTCATCTGCAGGGCATTGGCCAGCTCGCCGCGGGTGATCGGGCGCTGCGCCTCGAAGGCGCCCTCGGCGTTGAGGGTCATCAGGCCGCGGAAGGTCACCGCACGAATGGCGTCGCCGCGGCGGCCATTACCGGCATCACGCGGGACGCCGGCGGCCGGCTCGCGCAGATCGGCGGTTACCGGACGGATATCCAGGCGCACGCCGCTGACGCTGTAGTTGGTCTGCGAATCGTGGAAGCGGCTGTGGGCGGCGAAGTCCGCCCGCTTGCTGAATTCGAAGCGATAGCCGTAGTGGTAGCCGTTGGCCGGGTTGTAGCGGGTCATCAGCCCGAGCTGACGGCTCGCCGTGTTGTCGGCCAGGCCATAGAGCACCGCTCGGTTGATCGCCGACACGGCCGACAGGTCGGTGAGCAGGCGATTGCCCATCAGGTACTCGTTGCCAGGCTCGATCGGCTGCTTGCCGGCATCCGGCCGGATCTCGCCCGAGGCCAGGTCGTAGCGATCACCATGACCGAGCATGGCCAGGCGCATGTCGTCGATGCGCGTGCCGTAGAGCCCGAAGCTCTTCTTCGCCGCGGCAGGGTCCATGATGGTCAGGTAGCCCTCGCCCAGTACCTCCAGCTCGCCACTGGGCTTGATCCACATGGCGGTGTTGGTATCCAGACCGAAGCCCTTGCCCGGAGCCGGCTGTTCCAGCAGGTAGCTGGCCATGCGCGCGGCGCGCCCGCTGCTGGTTTCCTCGATCTTGTCGAAGTGCTGGTCGATCACGCCGGCGGTGAACAGACCTGCGCCCCTGAGCAGGGCGGTACCGCGCCGGCCCTCGGCCGTGGCCACGCCAAAATCCAGGGTGTCCATGACCACCCCGTAGGCGGTGGGCATGCGCGCACCGAGGATGCTGGCCCCGGCGCTGGTACCGGCCACCACGCCGCCCTTGTCGTAGATCGCCTGCACGGCCTGCATGGCGAGCGACGGGCTGCCGTCGGCGTTGAACAGCGCACGGGCGATGCGCGCCTGATCGCCACCAACGAACCAGACCGCACTGGCCTCGCGCAGCGGCGCGACCACGGCAGGGTCGTTCATGGTGTCCTGATAGTTGTGGCGGTCGATGCCGACGATGCGGATGTGCTCGGCGGGCACGCCCAGGGCTTCCAGCTCGGCCTGGAAGCGCTTGCTGGAGCCCAGGCTGCCGCTGGCGGTGGGCATGATGGCGATACGCGCCTGCTGGGCACCGCCCGCCAGTTCGATGAGTTTCTCGTAGACCAGGCTGTTGCTGGCTCGCAGCATGCCGCCGACCGCCAGGAGGTTGCCATCGGCCATTACCGGATCAGCACTGCCGCAGAGGAGGAGCGCGGCGAGAAGGCCACGAAGATTGCGCTGTTTGTTCATTGTTATTGCTCTTGTCAGAAGTCGAAAGCGGTATGCCCCCTGCTCGCAGGCCAAATGAAATGGGCTTGGCGACAGGTCGCGGCGATATGAATTATTTTTTTCACCACATTCACACGTGAAAATTTATATACCAGCCATTTTCAAGGCACAAGCACCACACGCCACGTTTGACATAAATATTTCTTAACCGTAGATTCGTGAAAAAAAACATGTCAAAGATATTTATGCATCTGCCCGGGCGTCCCACCCGATCGCCCACCGGCCAAGGCTCACGAGGCCCTGCCGGCGCCGCCTGGCAACAGTCGGCGTAACGTTCAACCCCGCCGCCTGTCGCGACGGACGCTGCCTCCCAACCGCCATCCACTGGAGTAACAAGATGAACAAGATCGCTCTATTCGGCGCCCTGGCGCTCTCCACCTTCGGCACCTTCGCCGTCGCCGCCGAGCCGGCGCTGCGCATCGGCATCGAGGCGGCCTACCCGCCCTTCGCGTTCAAGACCGCCGACGGCAAGATCGCCGGCTTCGACTACGACATCGGCAACGAGCTGTGCGCGCAGATGCAGGTCAAATGCCAGTGGATCGAGCAGGAGTTCGACGGCCTGATTCCCTCGCTCAAGGTGCGCAAGGTCGACGCCGTGCTGTCCTCGATGTCGATCACCGAAGACCGACTGAAGTCGGTGGACTTCTCCAAGAAGTACTACCACACCCCCGGCAAGCTGGTGATGAAGGAAGGCAGCCAGATCCAGGACCCGAGCGTCGACCTCAAGGGCAAGAAGGTAGCCGTGCAGCGCGCCTCCACCTACGATCGCTACGCTACTGCCGAACTGACCCCGGCCGGCGTCAACGTGGTGCGCTACGGCTCCAACAACGAAGCCTTCCTCGACCTGCTGGCAGGCCGGGTGGATGCGGTGCTGGCCGATGTGGTGAACATCGACGAGGGCTTCCTGAAAACCGACGGTGGCAAGGGTTTCGCCCTGGTCGGCCCTGATTTCAACGACCCGCGCTACTTCGGTCGCGGCGCCGGCATCGCCGTGCGCAAGGGCGACGCAGCCACCGCCGAGAAGCTCAACACCGCCATCGACGCCATTCGCAGCAACGGCAAGTACGCCGAGGTACAGGCCAAGTACTTCGACTACGACATCTACGGCCAGTAAGCCGCCCACCCCGGCGCCTGCAACAGGCGCCGGTTTCTCTGCGCTGCAACGAGGTTTCCCACCATGCTGCAAGGCTACGGCCCGATCATCGTCGAGGGCGCCTGGCTGACCCTGACTCTGGCTCTGTGTTCGATGGCGCTGGCCATCCTGCTCGGCCTCACCGGCGCTGCGCTGCGCCTCTCGCCACTGCGCTGGCTGGCCAATCTGGGCGACGCCTACGCCACGCTGATCCGGGGCATCCCCGACCTGGTGCTGATCCTGCTGATCTTCTATGGCGGTCAGGACCTGGTGAACCGCATCGCGCCTAGCCTGGGTTACACCGCCTACATCGACATCAACCCCTTCGTCGCCGGTGTGTTCACCATGGGCTTCATCTTCGGCGCCTATCTGTCGGAGACCTTCCGCGGCGCCTTTATGGCCATCGCCAAGGGCCAGGCCGAGGCCGGTGCAGCCTATGGCATGAGCGGCGCCCAGGTGTTCTTGCGCATCCTGGTGCCGCAGATGATCCGCTTCGCCATTCCCGGCTTCACCAACAACTGGCTGGTGCTGACCAAGGCCACCGCGCTGATCTCGGTGGTCGGCCTGCAGGACATGATGTTCAAGGCCAAGAACGCCGCCGACGCCACCCGTGAACCCTTCACCTTCTATCTTGCCGTGGCGGGCCTGTACCTGCTGCTGACCAGCGTCTCGCTGCTGCTCCTGCGCGCCGTCGAAAAGCGTTACTCGGTCGGCGTTCGCACGGCTGAAATCTGAGGATCACGTCCATGCTCGATTTCCATCTGATCCTCTCCAGCCTGCCGCTGTATGCCAGCGGTCTGCTGGTCACCTTCGAGCTGCTGCTGATCGCCCTCGCCCTGGGCCTGCTGCTGGCTCTGCCGTTTGCCCTGATGCGGGTGTCGCGCTCGCCGCTGGTGAACTTCCCAGCCTGGCTCTATACCTACGTGATTCGCGGCACGCCGATGCTGGTACAGCTATTTCAGCTCTACTACGGCCTGGCCCAGTTCGACGTCATCCGCGACAGCTTCATGTGGCCGTACTTTTCCAGCGCCACCTTCTGCGCCTGCCTGGCCTTCGCCATCAACACCAGCGCCTACACGGCGGAGATTCTGGCCGGCAGCCTCAAGGCCACGCCGCCCGGCGAGATCGAGGCAGCCAGGGCCATGGGCATGTCACGCGCCCAGCTCTACCGGCGCATCCTGCTGCCTTCGGCCATGCGCCGCGCGCTGCCGCAGTACAGCAACGAGGTGATCATGATGCTGCACACCACCTCGCTGGCCTCGCTGGTGACGCTCATCGACCTCACCGGTGCAGCCCGTACCATCAGCTCGCAGTACTACATGCCGTTCGAAGCCTTCATCACCGCCGGCCTGTTCTATCTGGTGCTGACGGTGGGCCTGGTGCGCCTGTTCAAATATGCCGAACTGCGCTGGCTGGCCCACCTGACCCCACGCAAGGATTAACAAGGAAGCCCTATGCAACGTATCGACCACCCACTGCCCTGGAGCCCGACCGGAACCAGCCGTCACCTCAGCGTGCTGCGTTACGGCAGCGGCCCGTGCAAGGCCTATATCCAGGCCAGCCTGCATGCCGACGAGCTGCCGGGCATGCGCGTGGCGGTGGAACTCAGGCGTCGTCTGCAGCAGCTGGAAAGCGCCGGACGCCTGACCGGCGTGATCGAACTGGTGCCGGTGGCCAACCCCATCGGCCTGAGCCAGCTGTTCCAGGCGGCGGTCCAGGGCCGCTTCGAATTCGCCAGCGGCAGGAACTTCAACCGCGACTTCGTCGATCTGGCGGCCGCGGTCGCAGCGCATGTGGAGGGCCACCTGGGCAGCGACGGAGCGAGCAACGTGCGCCTGATTCGCCGCGCCATGGCCGAGGCGCTGGACGCCCTGCCCGCGCCGGCCTCGGAGCTGGAAGGCATGCAGCGTCTGCTGCTACGTCATGCCTGCGATGCCGACATCGTGCTCGACCTGCACTGCGACTTCGAGGCCGCGGTGCACCTGTACAGCGCGCCGCAGCACTGGCCGGCCCTGCGCCCTCTGGCGGCGCGTCTGCAGGCCGGCGCGGTGCTGCTGGCCGAGGATTCCGGCGGCAGCTCGTTCGACGAGGCCTGCGCCATGCCCTGGCAACGACTGCGCCAGCGCTTCCCCGAAGCCGAAATTCCCCTGGCCTGCCTGGCCACCACCGTGGAGCTGGGCGGCATGGCCGACACCGAAGCCGAACGCGCGGTAACCAGCGCCGAGGCGATTCTGGCCTTCCTCGCCGAGCAGGGACTGATCGCCGGCGACTGGCCGGCAGCACCGGAACCCTGCTGCGAGGCCACGCCCTTTGCCGGCGCGCAGTACGCCCTCGCCCCGCATCCGGGCGTGGTCAGCTTCTTCAAGCAGCCGGGCGAGTGGGTCGAGCGCGGCGAGGCACTGTTCGAGGTGATCGACCCCTTGAGCGAGCAGCACAGCATCGTCCGCGCCGAAACCTGCGGCGTGCTCTATGCCCGCGAGCGCATGCGCTTCGCCCGCCCCGGCCTGTGGCTGGCCAAGGTCGCCGGAGCAACGCCCATTCGCCAGGGTCGCCTGCTCAGCGACTGACTCATGCCCTAAGAGAACAACAACATGTACAAACTCGAAGTTCAGGATCTGCACAAACGCTACGGTAGCCACGAGGTGATCCGCGGTGTATCGATGGCTGCCAAGGCCGGTGACGTGATCAGCATCATCGGCTCCAGCGGCTCGGGCAAGAGCACCTTCCTGCGCTGCATCAACCTGCTGGAGCAGCCGCATGCCGGTCGCATCCAGCTCAATGGCGAAGAGCTCAGGCTGGTTGCCAATCGCGACGGTGCGCTCAAGGCCGCCGACGCCAAGCAGCTGCAGCGCATGCGCTCGCGCCTGTCGATGGTGTTCCAGAACTTCAACCTGTGGTCGCATATGAGTGCCCTGGACAACGTCATGGAAGCGCCGGTGCACGTACTCGGCCAGAGCAAGGCCGAGGCGCGCGACAGGGCCGAGCACTACCTGGCCAAGGTCGGCGTCGCGCACCGCAAGGACGCCTACCCGGCGCACATGTCCGGCGGCGAGCAGCAGCGCGTGGCCATCGCCCGCGCCCTGGCCATGGAGCCGGAGGTGATGCTGTTCGACGAGCCCACCTCGGCCCTCGACCCCGAGCTGGTCGGCGAGGTGCTCAAGGTCATGCAGGATCTGGCCAGCGAAGGTCGCACCATGGTGGTGGTGACCCACGAAATGGGTTTTGCCCGCGAGGTGTCCAACCAGCTGATGTTCCTGCACAAGGGTCTGGTGGAAGAACAGGGCCAGCCGCGCGAGGTATTGGCCAACCCGCAGTCCGAGCGCCTGCAGCAGTTTCTCTGCGGCAGCCTCAAGTAAGCGAAACAGGCGCACGGCGGGCGGCTTCGGATACACTGCGCGCCATCGCCAGACCGGATCAGCCCAGCCATGCCGAGCAGCTCGTCGTCTTCCGCCACCGTTTACAGCGCCCCCATCCTGCGCAAGCTGGCCGAGGTCGCGCCACAGCTGCAGCCCTCGCTGCGCAAGGTGGCCGACTTCATCCTGCGCCATCCGCTGAAGGCCGCGACTCTGACCATCGAAGAGCTGGCGCAGGCCACGCAGACTTCGCCTGCGGCGGTCAACCGTCTGGCCAAGGCCATGGAGCTGCGCGGCTACATCAGCCTGAAGGCCGAGCTGGTCGCCACCCTGCAGGACATGGTGTCGCCGGTGGACAAGCTGCGCGACGAGCTGGCGCAGCGCCCGGACGGGGCCTTCGGTCTGCATGAACATCTGCAGATCGCCAGCAGCAATCTCGGCGCGGCGGCCAGCAACAATGACGCCGCCGTGTTCGAGGCAGTGATCGGGCGCCTGCTCGGGGCGCGCCGCATCTACATTCTCGGCTTCGGCAACAGCGCCTACATGGCCGGCCTGGCTGCGGCCAACCTGGTGCCCTTCTGCGATGACGCCACCGCCATCAGTATGGAAGGCGGCAACGAGAACGCCGCCTACCGCCTGGCCGCCATCACCGAGCGCGACGTGCTGCTGACCATCTCCCTGCCGCGCTATTCGCTCGACACCCTGCAGCTGGCGCGTTTTGCCCGCGAACGCGGCGCCTGCGTGCTGGCCATCACCGACTCGCCCGCCTCGCCGCTGGTGGAGATCGCCGAGTACAGCCTGTTCGCCCCCGCCGAACACCCGGTGCTGATCAGCTCCAATGCCGCCGTGCTGGCCCTGATCGAAGCCCTGGTGGCAGGTGTCATGGCGCGTAACAAGGAGGCGGTGAGCCTCGCACAGGAACTGACCGAAAGCGTCATGGCCTATCTGCACGTACCCGGCACCGAGCGCGCGCCGCGTAAGCCTCGCAAACGGCGCCCCTGAGCTGGCGATACGCACCAAGTCAAAGCCAAAGCTGTCTCAACGATCAGAAAAAGTGCAGGGCGGCGCCCAACGCACTCTGCATAAATTTCTTCATCCAATTGATTTTAAAAGACTATTTACGACATATAGAATTGGCGCCGTTTTTGCTCTAGCAGCTCCAGCCAGACCGTATGGACAGGTTTAAAAATCATAACGACACGTCTTAACCATCAGGAGCTTTCATGAATCGCACTCTCTCTTCGCTGGCGCTCGCCGGCGGTCTGCTGGCAGGCGGTCAGGCCGTCGCCGGCGATCTGCTGCAGTGGCAGAACAACAGCCTGACCTACCTCTATGGCCAGGACTTCAAGATCGACCCGGAGATTCAGCAGACCGTCACCTTCGAGCACGCCAGCGGCTGGAGCTTCGGTGACCTGTTCCTGTTCGTCGACGTGATCAAGTACAACACCGATGCCACCAACGGCGCCGGTGACGGCCACACCTTCTATGGCGAGTTCAGCCCGCGCTTCTCGTTGGGCAAGATCACCGGTGCCGACTTCTCCTTCGGCCCGATCAAGGACGTGCTGATCTCCACCACCTACGAGTTCGGTGAAGACGACGTCGAGTCCTACCTGATCGGCCCGGCGGTCGACCTGGACATCCCCGGCTTCGACTACTTCCAGCTCAACACCTACCTGCGTACCACCGACGGCAGCCGCCCTGGCAGCAACGTCTGGCAGATCACCCCGGTGTGGAGCTACACCATCCCGGTAGGCGAATCGGACATTCTCATCGACGGTTTCATGGACTGGGTGGTGGACAACGACAGCAATCGCCGTGGCGACTACCACGCCAACCTGCACTTCAACCCACAGATCAAGTACGACCTGGGCAAGGCGCTGAAGTGGGGCGAGAAGCAGCTGTACGTGGGTATCGAGTACGACTACTGGAAGAACAAGTACGGCATCAAGGACGGCGGTTTCGTCAGCGACAACTTCGTCGGTTCGACCGAACAGAACACCGCCAGCCTGTTAGTCAAGGCACACTTCTGAGACGCGCCTGCGCGCTTACTGGCCAAGGTCGCAGCAACTTGCGACCTTCTGCCAATGCCATCGGGCAGCCTGACGTGATTAGCTGCCCAGCATCACCAGACCTTCACCCAAGGATGGACGATGCCACCGCGTATCCTGCTGCTTACCTGCCTCGCCATGCTGGCCTTCGCCGGCAACTCGCTCCTGTGCCGCCTGGCGCTGCGTGAAACGGAAATCGACGCGGCCAGTTTCACGGCTATCCGCCTGCTCGCCGGCGCCCTGACGCTGTGGCTGCTGCTCAAGCTGAGGCAGACCGGGCAACCCATCGCCGGCAATTGGCCTGGCGCGCTGGCGCTGTTCACCTATGCGGCGGCCTTCTCCTTTGCTTACCTGCAACTGGATACCGGCGTCGGCGCCCTGCTGCTGTTCGGCGCCGTGCAGTTGAGCATGCTGCTGTGGGGCTTGCTGCGTGGCGAGCGTCTGGGGCTGGGCGCCAGTCTCGGTACGGCGCTGGCCACGGCCGGCCTGCTGGCGCTGCTGCTACCCGGCGCCAGTGCGCCCCCGCTGCTGGCGGCCTTGCTGATGCTGCTGGCCGGCGTTGCCTGGGGCGCGTACTCGCTGCTCGGGCGCGGCCAGGGTGATCCGCTGGCCGTGACCACCGGTAACTTCCTGCGTGCGGCACCGCTGGCCGTGCTGCTGGCGCTGGTGCTGTTGTCGCAACTGAACTGGGATGGGCCTGGCCTGTTCTACGCGGTGTTGTCCGGCGCCCTGACCTCGGGTGTCGGTTACGCCATCTGGTACAGCGCCCTGCCCGGCCTGCGCGCCAGTCAGGCCGCCACGGTGCAGTTGAGCGTGCCGATTCTCGCCGCGCTCGGCGGCAGCCTGCTGCTGAGCGAATCGCTGTCTCTGCGCCTGACCTTGAGCGCCGTTGCCGTGCTCGGCGGTATCGCGCTGGTACTGGGCAGCCGGCAACGTGCAGGGAGCTAATGGCGCGTGCAGTGGTCTTCTATCCTGAACTCATAACGTCCAGGGAAGATCACCATGCACCGTCTGCTTCGTCTTTGCCTCGTTGCCCTACTTGCAGCAGGCCTGAGCGCCTGCGCCAGCCTGAGCAATCGTGACCCGCTGCGGGTCGATCTGGTCGGCCTGGAACCCCTGCCCGGTCAGGGCCTTGAGGTACGCTTCGCGGTCAAGCTACGGGTGCAGAACCCCAATGACAGCGCGGTGAGTTTCAACGGCATGGCACTGGATCTGGATGTGAACGGCCAGCCGCTGGCCAGTGGCGTCAGCGACCAGAGCGGCAGCGTGCCACGTTTCGGCGAGACGGTATTGAGCGTACCGGTGAGCATTTCAGCGTTTTCGGTGATGCGTCAGGCGTGGGGCGTGGCCGGTTATCAACCTGGCCAGGAGGTGCCCTACATGCTGCGTGGCAAACTCGCCGACGGCCTGTTCGGCACCCGCCGCTTCAGTGACAGCGGTATCCTGAACTGGCCACAACCGCCAAGCCCCTACTGAAGCAGGAGCCGGCGGTTACATGGCGATCAGGCAGCCTGACGGCTGTTACGCGAAGCTACTCGGCGGTGACAGGCATCACCGAAGGCCTGGAAGATCTTCACCGAATCCGGGTTCTTCGCCGCCTGCCATTCCGGGTGCCACTGCACCGCGAACAGGAAGGGGGACAGGCTCGGTGCGTGGATCGCCTCGATCAGTCCATCCTCGGCGGTGGCCAGCACTTCCAGCCCCTTGCCCAGGTTGCGAATCGCCTGGCCGTGCAGGGAGTTGACCTGAATCTCGTCCTTGCCCATCAACTCGGCGAACCAGCTGCCAGCCACCGGACGCACGCTGTGGCTGGCTGCGTACTGCACCTCGACCGGATCATCGGGGTTTTCGCGATGGTCGTTGAAACCAGGCTCGGCGTAGACCTTCTGGTAGATGTCACCGCCCAGCGCCACGTTGATTTCCTGCATGCCACGGCAGATGCCGAAGATCGGCAGACCGCGAGCGATGGCGGCACGAATCAGCGGCAGATCGAACAGGTCGCGATCGCGATCCTGGCCCTTGTTCGGCGTTTCGTTCTCCTGACCATAGAGCGCCGGGTCGATGTTGCTGCCGGCACCGGTCAGGTAAACACCATCGGCCATATCCAGATACTGCTCGAGATCCTCGATGCCGCAGCAGGTGGGCACCAATACCGGCACGCAACCGGAGAACTCGACCAGAGGCTGGATGTATTTGTGAGTCATTACTTGATAGTCGTGGCCCTTGCGCTCTTGAGCGCCCATGGACATCAACACGACGGGCTTGCGGAGATTGTTCTTGCTAGGAGTGCTGCGGATCTTGTTGTCGGACATACGTCACCTTGGGACAGGCCGGGCCTATCGTTGCTGTGCAGACCGGTAGCCAGCAGAACACTCTGCTGTAGCACCTCCGGCCTGTTTGGCTAACCCCGTGCACCGAGACTCATCCTGAGCCTAAGTGCCGCCTTCCGACGGCGGCTCGAACCGGGTCAACTCCATCCAGAGAGGGGGCTGCAGCGACGCTGCCCGCTACCCGGTTCGGCAACGGAATCTGCAGCCAGTCTGCCCGAGCCGTAAAATATGTCAAACAAATCTGCTCAAGATTTTCTGGTAAGCCATTTATCGCACAACAAGTGAACGCCCATTAAAAGGCGCTCTAAGGGCAATCCAGGCAAACTACCGCCTGGCAAGAAGTCCAATATTTAAAACACCCGTATCTCAAGGGCTGCAGGTCCTAGAGCGACGCCAGCGAACAAAACCCTATATAATCTGCGGTTTCTCACTGCACCGAGGACACCCCTTGACCGCTCTGCCGCCCTGCCCCAAATGCAACTCCGAATACACCTACGAAGACGGCGATCAACTGGTCTGCCCCGAGTGCGCCCATGAGTGGAAAGCTGGCGAGAATACCGACGGCGGTGATGACGCGCGGGTGATCAAGGATTCGGTCGGCAACCTGCTGCAGGACGGCGACACCATCACCGTGATCAAGGACCTCAAGGTCAAGGGCTCGTCACTGGTGGTCAAGGTCGGCACCAAGGTGAAGAACATTCGCCTGGTCGACGGCGATCACGACATCGACTGCAAGATCGATGGCATCGGCGCGATGAAGCTCAAGTCCGAGTTCGTACGCAAGGTGTGACGCTCCGCCGCCGCTCGCAACGGGTGGCGGCCCGCTCACTGCACCGGCAGGAAATTCAGCAGGAACAGACTCTGCGCATAGTTGGCGCCCATGCGCCGGTAGCGCTCTTCCAGCACATGGGTGAGCAGATCGAGACGCGCCACCATCTTGCCGAACTCCACTGCGTAGCTGAGGTTGTTGCCCTGTTCGGAGAACTCGTTGGATAGCAGCAGCGGCCGGCCCGCGGCATCACGGCGCTGCGACAGCATCCAGCCGGCCTTTTCCAGATTACGTGCGGCGTTGTGGATGAATTGCGCATTGAAGCTGTCGGTCAGGTAGAACTCGGTACGGCCGCCGTGAGCCGTCACCAGCATGCTGCCGATGGCATAGGTGAAGGCCGCCACGCGGTCGCCCTGAAAGGCCGGGCTCAGCGAGTAATCCAGCGCCGCAACATCACGCCGGCCGCCCAAGGTCGGCCAGTCCTGATTGTGTTCGATGGCGTACTGGATGGCGCGCTCGGCAGCGGCGGCATCAGGCAGGGAGTTCTTGCGCCACTCGCGCGGGTTACGTTGGTACAACTTGTTCATCAGCCGATACAGGCTGTTGAGGTTGTTGCGCATGGCCAGGGTCGCCATACGGTCGACGTCGGTCTGCAGCACCTCGGCGGGCTTGAGCGGGCTGCGCGTATGCACGATGGAGTCGTTGTCCAGGCGCCCCGTGCAACCACCCAACAACAACAGCGCAGCCAACCCCGGCAGCACCAGCCGGCGCCAAAATACCGAGCTGTTGATTGGTCTGCCCTGTGCAGCAGACGCTGGCCTCGCTCCCATGCAGAGGTTCCCTGGCTGGCACGCGCCCCAGTGGCGCGCGCAACACTCAGAACCTCAGTAAAGCGCAAAAATTCCACGCTGCCTGTGCCCTGGCGCATAAACCGTGCCGATCAATGCGCGGCACGGCAGAAAAATGCGCCTGCTCAGGCTGGATTGGCGGCCCATTGCTCCAGCCGCGTCACGCTTTCGCGATAGGGCTTGAGACTCTTGGCCAGCAGGATGATCGACATCAACACCGCCAGGGTGGTGACGATCAGCAGCGAGTAGCGCAGCGCGTTGTCGTCGGCGAAGACGAAATCGGTCACCAGTGCCACGGCGGTCGGACCAACGCCCAGGCCGATCAGGGTGATGACGAACAGATAGATGGCCGACGCCTGGCCGCGCATCGAGTTGGGCATGATTTCCTGGATCGCTGCCGGCGCCACGCCGAACGGCATGCTCAGGCAGAACACTGCAGGCGCCAGCAGCATGCTGGCCCAGAAGGCGCTGTCCATCAGCGGGAACAGCACCACCATCGGCAAGGCGCCCAGCGCAGCGTACAGGCCGACACGCATGTTGGCGTCGCTACGCCCACGCTTGGCCATCAGGTCCGCCAGGCGTCCGCCGAAGACGATGCCCAGGCAGCCGAAGACTGCGACGATGCAGCCGTAGACGATGCCGACCTGGCCGGCGTCCCAGCCATAAGTACGGATGTAGAAAGTCGGTATCCAGGCTGCACTGCCGTAACCGGCAAAAGCCAGCCCGGCGAAACCGAAGTTGTGCAGCAGCACGGTACGGCGATTGGCGCGAATGTAGCGCCCCACTTCGCTCAGCGGCACCGCCACGCCCGCCCCGGCACCGCGCCGGACAGGTTCCTTGATGGCCAGCATCAACAGGGTGAAAAACACACCCGCCACACCGAGAATCAGGAAAATCAACTGCCAGGGACGCACCTCGCCCAGCACCGGCAGGGTCACATCGCCCTGTGCCGAGGCGAACTGAATGACCAGGCCACCGACCAGAAAGGCCAGGCCCGAGCCGAGGTAGACACCCATGGAATAGACGCTGATGGCCGTGGCCCGGCGCTCGGCGGGAAAGCTGTCGGCAATCAGCGAATAGGCTGCCGGCGACAGCGCCGCCTCGCCCACACCCACGCCGATGCGGCACAGCAGAAACTGCCAGTACATCTTGGCCATGCCGCAGGCGGCGGTAGCGGCGCTCCAGAACAGAATGCCGACGGCGATCAACCCGCGCCGACTACGAGTATCGGCCACTCGCCCCAGCGGAATGCCGCATACGGTGTAGAACAGGGCGAACGACAGGCCCATCAGCAGGCTCATCTGCGTATCGTTGATCGCCAGATCGCGACGGATGGGCTCGACCAGCAGATTGAGGATCTGCCGATCGACGAAGGACAGGACATACGCCACCATCAGGATGGCAACAGTGGCCCAGGCTCGGGCACTGGAGGGATAGCCGTTATTGTTGTTATGCACGGACGCTCTCCTCGGCACCGCAGAACGCGACGCGCGACGGTTGAAAGAAGCGCCAGCTTAGGACGATATAAACGGCGGTGAGTATCGCTCGAAGGTGTTATCAGGTCGGCGAATGCTTCATACCCGCCGAGGCGAATGGCTCGGTAGCAAAACTCAATAGTCGCTCAGAGCGTACTTCCCGTTAGTTAAGCGAATCTGTAGGAGCCGGCTTGCCGGCGATGCTGTTTGAGCGGATCGCCAGCAAGCCGGCGCCTACAGTTCTGTCTCTGACCGGCATTGGCCGCAGCGCTGTTTTACCTGAACAGGCGCTCAGATCATCAGTGGCGCCCGCTCGCACAGCACCTTCAACGCCGCCGCCCAGTCGGGATGATCGTTCAGGCAGGGCACCAGCTGCAGGCTCTCGCCACCGGCCTCGACGAACTGCTCGCGACCACGGTCACCGATTTCCTCCAGGGTTTCGATGCAGTCGGCGACGAAGGCCGGACACATCACCAGCAACTTCTTCACGCCCTGCGCGGCCAGCTCGTCGAGACGGCTCTCGGTATAGGGCTCGATCCACTTGGCGCGACCCAAACGTGACTGGAAGCTCACCGACCATTGCTCAGGGCGCAGGCCCATGCGCTGGGCGAACAGCTCGGCACTACGCAGGCATTGCGCGCGGTAACAGTTGGCGAGCACCTCGGGCGAGGCGCTGCGGCAGCAATCTTGGCCTTTCAGGCAATGACCGCTGGGGTCGAGCTTGTGCAGGTGGCGCTCCGGCAGGCCGTGAAAGCTCAGCAGCAGGTGGTCGAAATCCTGCTCCAGATACGGTTTGGCGCTGGCCACCAGGGCGTCGAGGTATTCCGGCTGATCGTAGAACGGCGGCAGAGTGGACAGACGCATGTCCAGGCCGCGCTCGCGCACCACCCGCTTGACCTCTTCGATCACCGTGGTGGTGGTGCTGTCGGCGAATTGCGGATACAGCGGCGCCAGGGTCACTTCACGGATGCCCTGCGCAGCCAGACGCTGCAGAGTCGACTCGATGGAAGGCTCGCCATAACGCATGGCCAACTCCACCGGGCCCTGAGTCCAATGAGCCTTCATCGCTTCCTGCAAACGGCGACTGATCACCACCAGCGGCGAGCCATCGTCCCACCAGATCGAGGCATAGGCGTGCGCCGATGCGGCAGGACGCTTGATCAGAATCAGCGACACCAGCAATCGACGCAGCGGCCAGGGCAGGTCGATCACGTAGGGATCCATCAGGAACTGATTGAGGTAACGGCGGACATCGGCTACTTCGGTGGACGCGGGCGAACCCAGGTTAACCAGCAACAATGCGTGATCGGTCATGCGAAATCCCAGCAGGCTTTTGAAAAACGTTAGCGAGGCAGCCAGTGCAAGGCAAAGACAGGCGAGGAAGCGGAGTTTACGTCTTGTAAATGAGCATTCCGAGCCTGTTTTTAACGCTGCAATGGCAACGCAGGTAGTTTTGCAACTGCCTGCGGTCAGTGATGGCCCAATAGATCGGCTAGTGCCACATCCAGATGGGTAAAACGAAAACTGAAACCCGCCTCCAGCAGGCGCGCCGGCACGGCACGCTGGCCGCCGAGCAGCAACTCGGACATCTCGCCGAGTGCAGCGCGCAGGACGAAGGCCGGCGCCGGGAAAATGGTCGGGCGGCTCAGCGCCTGGCCCAGCGCCTTGCTGAACTCGGCATTGCGCACGGGTAATGGCGCGCAGGCATTATAAGGACCGCGAGCGTCGCCCTGCTGCAAGAGAAAATCGATCAGGCCGATTTGATCGGCGATATGAATCCAGGGCATCCACTGCCGACCATCACCGATGCGCCCACCCAGGCCGAGCTTGAACGGTAGCAACAGGCGTTTGAGCATGCCGCCATCCGGGCTCAGCACCAGGCCGGTGCGCACCAGCACCACGCGAATCCCCAGGTCCTCGGCGCGTTGTGCAGTTTCTTCCCAGGCCCCACACAGCTGCGCGGCGAAATCATCGGTGACCTGCGGCGTATCTTCACTCAGCTCACGTTCACCGCCGTTGCCGTACCAACCCACTGCCGAGCCCGACAGCAGCACTGCGGGGCGCTGCTGGCGCCGTTGCAGCCAGGTCAGCAACTGCTCGGTCAGACCGATCCGGCTCGACCACAGCAGCGCCTTGCGCTTGCTGCTCCAGGGGCGGTCGGCAATGGGGGCACCGGCCAGATTGATCACCGCGTCCAACGGCTCTTCAGCCAGCTCCTCGAGCCGGGCAATGCCTCGAACATTGGCCCCACAGAGGCGCGCGACCTTGCTTGGCTCACGGCTCCAGACGGTCAGGTGGTGGCCCTGCTCGGCCCAGTGTGCGCAAAGCGCTCGCCCGATCAGACCGGTACCGCCGGTCAGCAGGATATGCATGGCATCGTCCTCGCATGGCAATGGAAGAAACTTCACCTTTAGTCTGGTTCATGACGCGCACACGTGCCTTTATTGATTGCCGTGTTTGTCCTAAACCTAAAGCAAGGGAGCGCCACTTTCGGCGACATCTATACATGAAAACACTCTTGTATAGCTTTTGTCCAAGCCTTAGCCTGTAAAGCATTCAGCGCTGACGAGGTAACCATGAACGCACCCATCGCCATCATCGGCACCGGCATCGCAGGGCTATCCGCCGCCCAGGCCCTGCACGCCGCTGGCCGGGACATCGAACTATTCGACAAGAGCCGTGGCAGTGGCGGGCGCATGGCAAGCAAGCGCAGCGACGCCGGCAGCCTGGATCTTGGCGCGCAATATTTCACCGCACGTGACCGCCGCTTCGTCGAGGCGGTACAGCAATGGCAGGCCCGCGGCTGGGTCGCCGAATGGCAGCCGAGCCTGTACAACGCCCAGGACGGCCAGCTCAGTGCCTCGCCGGATGAGCAAGTGCGCTGGGTCGGCTGCCCACGCATGAGCGCCATCACCCGCGCCATGCTCGGCGCGCTGCCGGTCAAATTCAGCTGCCGCGTTACCGAAGTGTTCCGTGGCGACCGCTACTGGAGCCTGCTCGATGCCGAAGGCAACAGCCACGGCCCTTACAGCCACGTCATCGTTGCCACCCCCGCCCCACAAGCCAGCGCCCTGCTGGCGGCCGCACCGAAATTGGCTGGCGCCGCAGCGAGCGTAATCATGGACCCGACCTGGGCGGTCGCGCTGGGTTTCGACAGCCCCCTGGACACTCGCGTCGAGGGCTGCTTCGTGCAGGACAGCCCGCTCGACTGGCTGGCGCGCAACCCGAGCAAACCTGGCCGCGACACCCATCTCGACACCTGGGTGCTGCACGCCAGCAGCGTCTGGAGCCGGCAGAATCTCGATCTGCCCAAGGAAGCGGTGATCGAACAACTGCACGGCGCCTTCGCCGAACTGATCGGCTGCGCCGTGCCGCCGCCGAGCTTCACCCTCGCCCATCGCTGGCTGTATGCACGCCCGGCACAGGCGCATCAGTGGGGGGCACTGGCCGATGCCGATCTGGGTCTGTATGCCTGTGGCGACTGGTGCCTGTCGGGGCGAGTCGAAGGCGCCTGGCTCAGCGGCCAGGATGCTGCGCGTCGTCTGCTCGAGCACCTGCAATGAGCCAACCCAACAACAGGCCTGAAAAACGCCGCCTCAACCCGCGCAAACTGCTGCTGTCGAAATGGACAGCCGCGCAGCCGCAGAACCGCGAGCGTCATTTCCTGGTGACCGAACTGATCCGCGACGAGCAAGACAACATCCTCGGCGTCGAGCTTCAGGCGGTCCTCACGCAACGCAGCCAGCAACTCGACTGGCGCCAGTTGCAGGACAGCGAACTCTGGCTGCAAGGCTGGCGCTGACCCTCCCGTGATACCTGGCGGCAGCACCCTCGGCTGACGCCGCCTGCCTGCACAGCAAAACCAATACCAAACCTATACAAAGTATTTGACTTGTATAACTGCGCACCTATGATAGACACAAGTTGTACATGGATTACTTCATGTACAAGGTCTAATGAGGTCAGGTTATGCAAGCGAGCAAAGCCAAACTGGGCATCAGCGCCTGCCTGCTGGGCGCCGAAGTCCGCTACAACGGCGGCCACAAGCTGTCACGCCTGTGCAGCCGCAGCCTGACCGAACACTTCGATTTCATCCCGGTCTGTCCCGAAGTCGGCATCGGCATGTCGATCCCTCGGGAGCCGATTCGCCTGGTCGGCGACCCACAAGCACCACGCGCCGTCGGCACCGTCGACCGCTCGCGAGACGTTACCGACGCCCTTGCCGCCTACGGCGAACGTATGGCCACTGAACTGCAGGGCATCAGCGGCTACATCTTCATGCAGCAGTCACCCTCCTGCGGCCTGGAGCGGGTCAAGGTGTATCAGGAAGGCGGACGCCCGAGCGAGCCGGGGCGCGGCATCTTCGCTGCTGCCTTCTGCGCGCGGCATCCGGATCTGCCGGTGGAAGAAGACGGCCGCCTCAATGATCCGGTGCTGCGAGAGAACTTCATCACCCGCGTCTATGCCCACGCTGAATGGCAACGTCTGTTGCAGCAAGGCCTGACGCGTCGCGCGCTGATCGCCTTCCACTCGCGCTACAAGTACCTGCTGATGGCCACCGACCCGGTGCGCTACAAGACGCTCGGGCGCATGCTCGGCGACCTGAGCCAGCACGATCTGGGCGAGCTGGCGCCGCGCTATTTCAGCGAACTGATGAGCGCGCTGAAGAAATGCGCCACCCGTGGCACCCACAGCAACGTGCTGCAGCACCTGAGCGGCTACCTCAAACGCAGGCTGAGCCCTGAGGACAAGCAGGAGATGCAGCAACTGATCGGTCAATACCGCGAGGGCATCGTGCCGCTGGTGGTACCCCTGACGCTGCTCAAGCACCACTTCCGCCGTCACCCGGATCGCTATATCGCCGGGCAGGCGTACCTGCAGCCGCACCCCGAGCCACTCAGCCTGCGCAACGCGTTGTGATGCCATGACCAGCGAAACCATCGCCGAAGAAGAAACCGGCCACGACTACCGCCAGGCGCTCGACGAGGGCTACCTGCCAATCCGCGAGGTGGCCCGCAGCACCGGCATCAACGCCGTGACCCTGCGCGCCTGGGAGCGCCGCTACGGGCTGATCGTGCCCTACCGCACACCCAAGGGACACCGCCTCTATTCACCAGCCAATCTCGCACGCATCAACGCCATTCTCGCCTGGCTGGCTCGCGGCGTTGCCGTCGGCCAGGTCAAGGCGCTGCTCGACCACGAGCAGGTGCCGCAAGCAACCCACACCGACAACTGGTCACGTCAGCGCAACGAGCTGCTCGGCTGCATCGTTCAGTTCAACGAGCGACGCCTGGATGATCGCTTCAACTCGGCACTGGCGCTCTACCCGGCCAGCACCCTGGTCGAACAACTGCTGTGGCCGCTGCTCGGTGATCTGCGCCAGCGCTGGCAAGGCCAGTTCGGCGCACGCGCCGAGCAGGTGTTCTTCCTCTCCTGGCTGCGCAGCAAGCTGGCCACGCGCACCTATCACTGCAATCGCCAGGTCGGCGGCGCGCCATTGCTGCTGATCAACCTCGGTGAAGCGCCAATGGAGCCGGGCCTGTGGCTGTGCGCCTGGCTGGCCAGCGCCAGCGATTGTCCGGTGGAGGTCTTCGATTGGCCGCTGCCGCCCAATGAACTGCTGACGGCGCTGGAGCACATCGCCCCGCGCGCCGTGCTGCTGTACGCCGAAGAAGCGCTGGACGGCGCCCTGGTACGCCGCCAGTTACCCCGTCTGGCCGAACAATGCCCGGTGCCGCTGCTGCTCGCCGGCCCCGCCGCTCACATTCACCGCGACTCGCTGACTGACCTGGAGTCGGCCAGCGACCCGCTCGCCGCGCACGCCTGGCTGCTGCGCCATGGCTTGCTCGGCCCCCAAGAGGTAACCCCATGCAGCAACTGATGTGGTTTCGCAGCGACCTGCGCACCCAGGACAACACCGCCCTGAGCCGCGCCATGAGCAGCGGCGCGACCATCGCCCTGTATCTCGTCACGCCCGGCCAGTGGCAGCGCCATGACGATGCCGCGAGCAAGGTGGACTTCTGGCTGCGCAACCTGGCGGAGCTGAGCAAGGCCTTGGCGGCGCTCAATGTGCCGCTGCTGGTACGCCACTGCCAAGACTGGAGCGAAGCGCCGGTGCAGGTCGCCGAGGTCTGCCATGAACACGACATCAGCGCCGTGCACGTCAACGAGGAGTACGGCGTCAACGAAAGCCTGCGCGATCAGCAGGTCTGCGCCTACCTCGGCCAGCAGGCCATCGCCTGGCACAGCCACCTCGATCAGCTGTTGTTCAAACCTGGCAGCGTACTGACCCGCTCCGGCGGCTACTTCCAGGTCTACAGCCAGTTCCGCAAGGTGTGCTACGAGCGCCTGCACACGGCCCTGCCGGCATTGATCACCCCACCGAAGGCGCAAACGCCGCTGGCCATCGACAGTGAGGCGATACCCGAAACCACAGAAGGTTTCGCCACACCCAGCGCCAGCCTGCGCCTGCTCTGGCCCGCCGGAGAGGAGGCTGCCCTGCAGCGCCTGCAGCGCTTTAGCGACGAGCAGGTCACCTACTACAAGGACGAACGCGACTTCCCCGCCAAGCCTGGCACCAGCCAGTTATCAGCCTACCTGGCCGCCGGCGTCGTATCGCCGCGCCAATGCCTGCATGCCGCGCTCGCGGCCAATCAGGGCGAGTTCGACAGTGGCAACCCAGGCGTCGTCACCTGGATCAACGAGCTGCTCTGGCGTGAGTTCTACAAGCACACCCTGGTCGGCTACCCACGGGTATCGCGCCACCGTGCCTTCCGCCTGGAAACCGAGGCGGTGCCATGGCGCCACGCCCCGGAAGACCTGGCCGCCTGGCAAGAGGGCCGCACCGGCCTGCCGATCATCGATGCGGCCATGCGCCAACTGCTGGAAACCGGCTGGATGCACAACCGCCTGCGCATGATCGTCGCCATGTTCCTGACCAAGAATCTGCTGATCGACTGGCGCGAGGGCGAGCGCTTCTTCATGCGTCACCTGATCGATGGCGACCTGGCGGCGAACAACGGCGGCTGGCAATGGAGCGCCTCCACTGGCACCGATGCAGCGCCGTACTTCCGCATTTTCAACCCGATCAGCCAGTCGCAGAAGTTCGATCCCGAAGGCCAGTTCATTCGCCAGTGGGTGCCAGAGCTGGCCGGGCTGAACAAGCGCGACATTCATGACCCATCCGCACTGGGCGACTTGTTCGCGCCCGCCGGTTATCCACGCCCGATCGTCGATCTGTCGCGCTCGCGTGAACGCGCGTTGGCGGCGTTCAAGAACCTGTCTGCGCGGGAGGTTCCGGCATGAGTGCATTTCTTCATGACTTCGCCGAGCGCTTCGCCGCGCTGAACAAGGACAACCTCGATCTGCTCGGCGAGCTGTACAGCGATGACGTGCTGTTTCGTGACCCGCTGCATGAGGTGCACGGCCTGACGGCGGTACGCCGCTATTTCGCCGAGCTGTACGCCAATGTGGAAGCGCTGCATTTCGAATTTCACGGCTTCGATCAGGTCGCCGAAGGCGAAGGCTACCTGCGCTGGACCATGCGCTATCGCCATCCGCGCCTGCGCGGCGGCGCCGAGATCGCCGTCGAAGGCTGCTCGCACCTGCTCTGGCGCGAGCGCGTCTATCAACACCGTGATTATTTCGATGCCGGCGCACTGCTCTACGAACACCTGCCGCTGCTCGGTAGCGTGATCGCCTGGCTGAAACGGAGGCTGGCATGAAACGTATCTGGCTCACTGGCGCCAGCAGCGGCATCGGCGCCGCACTGGCCGAAGAATTGCTCAAGGCCGGCCATCAGCTGGCGCTGAGCGCGCGTAGCAGTGGCCCACTGCAGGACTTCGCTGCTCACTATGGCGATCAGGTTCTGGTCGCCCCGGGTGATCTGACCGACGCCGAGCAGGTACGCGCGATTGGCGAGCGCATCGCTCAACAATGGGGCGCGCTGGATTGCGTGATCCTCAACGCCGGCACCTGCGAATACGTCGATGTGCGCCAGTTCGAGGCGGCGATGATCGAACGCGTGGTCAGCGCCAACCTGTTTTCCGCCAGCCACTGCATCGAAGCCGCCCTGCCCCTGCTGCGCCAGGGCGAGCGCCCACACCTGGTCGGCGTTGGCAGCTCGGTGACCTTCATGCCGCTGCCGCGCGCCGAAGCTTATGGTGCGTCAAAGGCCGCCATGCGTTACCTGATGCAGACACTGCGTATCGACCTGGCCAGCGAGGGCATCGACGTCACCCTGGTCAGCCCCGGCTTCGTCGACACCCCGCTGACGCAGAAGAACGACTTCCCGATGCCCATGCGCTGGCCGGTCGAACGCGCCGCGCGATACATCGCCGAGCGTCTGGACAAGCGCCCGCACGAGATCGCCTTTCCCACTCCCTTCATCGCCGTGCTGAAACTGCTCGGCAGCCTGCCCAGCAGCCTGCAACTGGCCATAGGTCGCCGCCTGGCGCGCAACGAGGACAACGCATGAAAATCGCCATCGTCGGCAGCGGTATCGCCGGCCTGACCTGTGCCTACCTGCTCAATCGCCAGCACGACATTCAGGTGTTCGAAGCCAGCGACTGGATCGGCGGCCACACCCATACCGTCGACGTGCAGGTGGAGGGGCGCAGCTACGCCATCGATACCGGTTTCATCGTCTTCAACGACTGGACCTACCCCAATTTCATCCGCTTGCTGGAGCAGATCGGCGTCGGCTTCAAGCCCACCGAGATGAGCTTCTCGGTCAGCGACCCGGCCACCGGCGTGGAGTACAACGGCCACGACCTCAACACCCTGTTCGCCCAACGCAGCAACCTGCTGTCGCCGGCGTTCTGGGGCATGCTGCGCGACATCCTGCGTTTCAATCGCCAGTCGCTGGACGACCTCGCCAACAACCGCATCAGCGCCGACACCACGCTCGGCCAGTACCTCGACAGCAACGGCTATGGCCGCCGCTTCATCGAGCATTACATTGTGCCGATGGGCTCGGCCATCTGGTCGATGTCGCTGGCCGACATGCTTGGTTTCCCGCTGCAGTTCTTCGTGCGCTTCTGCAAGAACCACGGCCTGCTCTCGGTCAGCGACCGGCCGACCTGGCAGGTGATCGAAGGCGGCTCGCGCAGCTATGTGGCGCCCTTGACCGAAAGCTTCGCCGAGCGCATTCGCCTCAATTGCCCGGTCAGCCGCGTCGTCCGTGATCAGGATGGCGTCACCCTGTACAGCGCGGCCGGCAGCGAGCGCTTCGACAAGGTGATCTTCGCCTGCCATAGCGACCAGGCCCTGGCCCTGCTCGAGCAGCCCAGCGAGCAGGAGCGGGACATTCTTGGCGCCCTGCCCTACGCCAACAACGATGTGGTGCTGCATACCGATACGCGCCTGCTCCCCAAGCGCAAGCTGGCCTGGGCCAGTTGGAACTATCGCCTGGGCGGACCAAGCGATCAGCCTGCAGCCGTGACCTACGATATGAACATCCTGCAGGGCATCGACAGCGCTACCACCTTCTGCGTCAGCCTCAACCAGACGGCCGCCATCGACCCGAGCAAGATCCTCGCGCGCTTCCAGTACGCCCACCCGCAGTACAGCCTGGCCGGTACCGCCGCCCAGGCACGCTGGGAAGAGTTGCTCGGCGCGCAGCACACCTACTATTGCGGCGCCTATTGGGCCAACGGCTTCCATGAAGACGGCGTGGTCAGCGCACTGCGCGTAGCCCGTGCCTTCGGAGAGACGCTCTGATGCACAGCGCCCTGTACAGCGGCTGGGTGCAGCATCGACGCTTCGCCCCGCGCGCCCATGCCTTTCGCTATCGCATGGGCCTGCTGTATCTCGACCTGAGCGAGCAGGCGCAGTTGTTCGCCCTGTCAAAGCTGGCCGGCCCCGGCCGCTGGGCGCCATTCGCCTTTCGCGAGAGCGACTACCTGCCGGAGTCCACCCGCCAGGGCGTGGCCCTGCATGAGGCGGTGCGCGATCGCGTGGAGCAGGCGCTGGGCACACGCCCGCAAGGTCGCATCTGCGTGCTGACGCAGCCGCGCAGCTGGGGTCTGGCCTTCAATCCGGTGAGCATCTTTTACTGCCATGACGCCGACCAGCGCCTGATGGCGATTCTCTGTGAAGTCAGCAATACGCCGTGGCGTGAGCGTTATCACTACGTGCTGCCGGCAGAGGGCGAAGGCCGCCATCAAGTCAGCGTCGACAAGGCCTTTCATGTCTCGCCCTTCCTGCCACGCGAGCTGGAATACCGCATGAGTTTCAGCGCCGTGGGCGAACGCCTTGGCGTGCACATGGCCGACTGGCAAGGCGAAACCAAGATGTTCGATGCCAGCCTCAGCCTGCACCGCGAAGCCCTCGACCGCGCCAGCCTGCACCGCTACCTGCTGAGTTTCCCCTGGATGACCGGCAAGACCCTGGCCGCCATCTACTGGCAGGCGATGCGCCTGCTGTTCAAGCGCATCCCGATTTTCGACCACAAGCCCGCGGAAGGCAGCTTCCGTGTCGCCCGCCCGCAAGTGAAGGACATGCCCCATGAAAAGCTCTAGCCTGAATCCCACCAGAAGTCTGGTACGCAGTGGCAACGGCATTGGCGCCGGTCTGTTGCGGCGCGCCGTGATACGCCAGCTGCAGAACCTGCACCACGGCCTGCTGGTGATCCACGAGGCGGGCGACAGCCTGCACTTCGGCAACCCGCAGGCCAGCCTGCGCGCCGAGATCACGGTGCATGACCCGGCAGTCTGGGGCCTGGTGGCGGGTAACGGCTCGATCGGCTCAGGTGAGGCCTACATCCATGGCTACTGGAGCACGCCGGACCTGACGGCGGTGATCCGCATCTTCGTCGCCAACCTCGACGTGCTGGACGCCATGGAAGGCGGCCTGGCGCGCCTCGGCCGGCCGCTGATCCAGGGCCTGCACTGGCTCAATCGCAACACCCGCAAGGGCTCGCGCCGCAATATCGCCGCGCACTACGACCTGGGCAATGACCTGTTCGAACAATTCCTCGACCCGACCATGATGTATTCGGCAGCCATGTTCGCGAACGAGGACGACAGCCTGGAACAGGCGCAGCTCAACAAGCTCCAGCGCATCTGCCAGAAACTTGCACTGCAGCCTACGGACCACTTGCTGGAGATCGGTACCGGCTGGGGCAGCATGGCCATCTACGCCGCCACTCATTACGGCTGCCGGGTGACCACCACCACCTTGTCGCGCGAGCAGCACGCCCATACCGAGCGACGCATTCGCGAGCTGGGCCTGGAGGATCGCGTCACCCTGCTGCTGGAGGACTACCGCGACCTCGATGGCCAGTACGACAAGCTGGTCTCCATCGAGATGATCGAAGCCGTCGGCCATCGCTTCCTGCCCACCTATTTCGAGCAGTGCGCGCGCCTGCTCAAGCCCGACGGGCTGATGCTGCTGCAGGCCATCACCATTCGTGATCAACGCTACGAACAGGCCTGCAAGTCGGTGGACTTCATCCAGCGCTACATCTTCCCCGGCGGCGCCCTGCCCTCGGTGCAGAAGATGCTCGACGTGGTCACCCGGCATACCGACTTCAACCTGCATCACATGGAAGATTTCGGCCTGCACTACGCGCGTACCCTGCGCCTGTGGCACGACAACCTGCGTCACGCGCGGCAGCGCCTGGAGCAGTTGGGCTACGACGATTACTTCTATCGCCTGTGGGAGTTCTACCTCTGCTATTGCGAAGGCGGCTTCCTCGAACGCACCATTGGCACCGCGCAATTGCTGCTGGCCAAACCGGCCGCACGCCCTGCGCCTCTGTTAGGAAACTTCGATGCCTAAGCTGATCGCCAATGCCCTCCTGTTCCAGCTCGGCTGGCTGGTCTGCGTCTTTGCTGGCGACAGCCCCTGGCTGCTGGTGGTGGCAGTGATCATTGGCGTGCACCTGCTGTGGGTCAGCAGTTGGGCGGCCGAAGGCAAGCTGCTGCTCAGCGTGTTTCTTGCCGGCAGTGCGCTGGACAGTTTTCTGCTCAACCTCGGCGTGTTCGATTTCGGCGAGGAGCGCCAGCTGATCCCCCTGTGGCTGGCCCTGCTCTGGCTGCTACTGGCCAGCACGCTCAATCACTGCCTGGCCTGGACTGCCCAGCCCTGGTGGCGAGCCAGCCTGCTTGGCGCGATTGCCGCACCGCTGTCCTACTACGGCGGCGCCAAGATTGCCGGCGTCGCGCTGCCACTGGGTACCTGGCCAACCCTGGCGATCTTCGCGCTGGTCTGGGCCGTGGTGATGCCGGTACTGCATGGCTTCGCCAAACTCTATCGTGCGCAATACGAGCAGAGCCTGCGCAGCCGTCGCTCGGCCTAGCCGATAGCCTCCGTAGGAGCGGCGCCTCAACGCGAACCACTTCGGCTCGGGTTCGAAAAGCTTCGCCCCGGGGCGGGGCTCCTACAAAAAGCACAAATGCCCGCATGTGTAGGAGCGGCGCCCCGCCGCAAACCAGGCGGCGCGGCCCCAAAAAGCTTCGCCCCGGGGCGGGGCTCCTACGAAAAGCACAAATGCCCGCATGTGTAGGAGCGGCGCCCCGCCGCGAACCAGGCGGCGCGGCCCCAAAACGCTTCGCCCCGGGGCGGGGCTCCTACGAAAAGCACAAATGCCCGCATGTGTAGGAGCGGCGCCCCGCCGCGAACCAGGTGGCGCGGCCCCAAAACGCTTCGCCCCGAGGTGGGGCTCCTACGAAAAGCGGCTTGCGGCCTGCTGAACTGACGGCACTGTCCACTGCACCCTGTCAGCCCAAGCCCCGCGTATCCACTGCATGGCGTACACTGCCGCGCCATGAGCCAGACCATCCCCCATACCCAACTGCCAACCGAGCCCGAGATCAGTTGCAGCACTTGCGCGGCTTGCTGCTGCCAGCTGGAAGTGATGCTGTTCGGCGATAACGACGTGCCGCAGCATTTGATCGATACCGACCAGTGGGGCAGCGAAGTGATGCGTCGCCTGGACGACAACTGGTGCGCAGCGCTGGACCGCAACAGCATGCGCTGCACCATCTACGAGGTGCGCCCACTGATCTGCCGGGAGTTCGAGCTGGGTGCGGCCGAATGCCTGGAAGAGCGCCAGGGCATCGCCCAGGCCTATCGCTAGCGGAACGCACTGCGCAGGCCAGAGGCACAATGAAAAAGACCGGGGCTTGCCCGGTCTTTTTATTCAGAAGCTCATGCGGTAATGCACGGTATACGCTTCCGCGCCGTCATTGGGGTTCTTCAGGCCCGCGTTGGAATAGTGAATGGCACGCAGACCAATCTCCTGCCCCGCGAAACGCAGGCCGACGCCGATGCGGTCTTCGAACTGAAACGACGAGCCCAGATCGTTGCTCTCCAGCTCGGTGCTGGAGAACGCCGCAACGCCGATGCCGGCTTCGATGTACGGACGCACGTTCTGCCCGGCGAACTCGTAAACGAATACCGGCGCGAAAGAAACACTGTGGTTGCTCGCCGTATCGTCGCCGTCCCAGTAGGTGTAACCCAGGTCCCAGTAACCAGTCAGACGTCCATAGCTGCTCTCCAGCCAGCTGTGGTTCCAGTCCCACTGCGCGCCCAAGCGATAAACCATGGTGGAATCGCCACTCTGACCAATAGCTGCAGTTACGTCCGCAGCCTGCGCAGCACCCATGGTTCCGAACGTCAGGGCCGTAGCTGCGGCAAAGGCATATAACTTCTTCATGAGTCATTCCTTGTATAGCGGGAAGTTTTTATCAGGCTCGTTACAAAAATATAGAAGCATTCGATATCAGAGAAAGCCCAAACCGAAAAAAATTCACTATATCGAAAGCACTTCGGCCGTTTCATTCAACAAAATCGGCAATACGCGGCAAAGCTGCGCAGTGTTTCCACTGCTCCAATAGCGAGTGGCCCGAGCGGGCGCGGTTGCCAGCATGTCGTGCTGAGTGAGCAAACGCTGTAGCTGCCGCGCCACTGCAGCGCCGGTATCGATGAGGGTCACCGAAGGTGGCACCAGCTCGCCCAGCAGCGGACGCAGGAAGGGGTAATGGGTGCAGCCGAGAATCAGCGTGTCACAGCCCTCGGCCAGCAGCGGCGCTACATAACCCTGCAGCAGTTCGCGCGTGGCCGGTGCCTGCAGCTCGCCGGCCTCGATGCATTCCACCAACCCCGGACAGGGCTGGGTGATCACCCGCACATCATTGGCGAAGCGATCGAGCAGTGCAGCGAACCTGGCGCTCTTGAGCGTACCGGTGGTTGCCAGCACACCGACCACGCCACTGCGGGTCGCCGCCGCCGCCGGTTTTACCGCCGGCTCCATGCCGACGATGGGCAAATCCGCATAACGCTCGCGCAGCTCGGCGGCAGCTGCGGCCGTGGCGGTATTGCAGGCCAGCACCAGGGCCTTGGCACCCTGCGCCAGCAGGTGCTCGGTGATCAGCACGCAGCGTTCGCGAATGTATTCCGGACTTTTCTCGCCGTAAGGCACGTGGCCGCTGTCAGCGACGTAAAGCAGCGACTCGTTCGGCAGCAACTGTCGAATCTCGCGCAGCACCGACAGGCCGCCGACGCCGGAGTCGAAAACGCCAATCGGCGCCTGCGACTGACTCATTTCAAATCATCCCCACGGCTACGCAGCCTATCGTTAGCGCCCACCGCACACCTCGCAAACCGGATCGCGCTTGACCCGCAGTTCGCGAAAGCGCGTGCCCAGCGCATCGATCAGCAGCAAGCGCCCCACCAGCGGCTCACCGAAACCGGCCAGCAGCTTGAGCGCCTCCAGCGCTTGCAGGCTACCGACCAGCCCCACCAGCGGGCCGACCACGCCGGCTTCGCTGCAGGTCAGCTCGGCTTCGCTACCGTGGCCGTACAGGCAGTGGTAGCAGGGACTGGCGGCGTTGCGCGGATCGAACACCGAGAGCTGGCCTTCCAGGCGGATCGCCGCACCGGACACCAGCGGCTTGCCCGCCGCGACGCAGGCGGCATTGACCGCTTCGCGGGTGGAGAAATTGTCCGAGCAGTCCAGCACCAGGTCGACGGCGCTCACGGCGGCGGCCAGCGAGTCGGCGTCCAGCGCCTGGCGATGCGGCACCAGCGTGATATTCGGGTTGATCGCCGCCAGCCGCGCCATGGCCGAATCCACCTTGGCCTGGCCGATGCTGGCGGTGTCGTGGGCGATCTGCCGCTGCAGGTTGGTCAGGTCCACCGTATCGAAGTCAGCCAGGTGCAACTCACCGACGCCAGCGGCCGCCAGATAGAGCGCCACCGGCGAGCCCAGACCGCCCATGCCGACGATCAATACACGTCCCTGTTTGAGGCGCAGTTGGCCTTGCACATCGATCTGTTTCAGCAGGATCTGCCGGCTGTAACGCAGCAGCTCATCATCGCTCAGCATCTGATCACTCACGGTCGAAACGTCCCAAACTGATGCGCTCATGGCCACCCAGGTCACGCCGGCTATTGACCTCGACGAAGCCGCCCTCGCTGAGCAAGCTGCGCACGGCCTCGGCCTGATCGAAGCCATGCTCCAGCAGCAGCCAGCCACCGGAAAGCAGGTGCTGCGGCGCGGCCTGGATGATCGCACGAATATCGTCCAGACCGTCGCTGCCGGCGATCAGAGCGCTGCTCGGCTCGAAGCGCACGTCGCCTTCGTTCAAGTGGCGGTCATCGGCGCGGATATAGGGCGGGTTGCTCAGGATCAGGCCATAACGTTGTCCGCTCAGGGCAGAGAACCAATGGCTGAGCATGAACGCAGCATTGTCCAGTTGCAGGCGCTGGCGATTGCGCTCGGCCAGGGCCACGGCGTCCTCGACGCGATCCACGCCGGTCACCTGCCAGGCCGGACGTTCGCTGGCTAGAGCCAGGGCGATGGCACCAGTGCCGGTGCCCAGGTCGAGTACGGCGAGCGGCGTAGCCGGCAGCAGCTCGAGGGCTGCTTCCACCAGCAGTTCGGTGTCAGGACGAGGAATCAGGGTATGCGGCGCCACTTCCAGATCGAGGCTCCAGAAGCCCTGATGACCGAGGATATAAGCGACCGGCTCACCCTGGCGACGGCGTTGCAGGTTGTTCTGAAACAGGGCCAGTTGCTCGACATCCAGCTCGCGCTCCGGCCAGGTGCGCAGGTAGCTGCGCGGCTTGTTCAGCGCGGCCGCCAGCAGCAGCTCGGCGTCCAGCTGCGGCGTGGGCGAGTCGGGCAGGTCGGCGCTGTTAAGCAGGGATTCGATGGTGGCCATGTCGTTCTCGTAGCCCGGATGCAATCCGGGAAATCGGTCCCCGGATTGCATCCGGGCTACGGTGCGCACGGCGCACCCTACGCGGCGCCAGCCATGCGCACCGCTGCACTCAATCGCCCAACGCCGCCAACTGGTCGGCCTGGTACTCGGCCAGCAAGGGCTCGATCACCGCCTCCACGCCGCCGGCCATGATTTCACTCAGCGAATACAGGGTCAGGTTGATGCGATGGTCGGTCACCCGGCCCTGCGGGAAGTTGTAGGTGCGGATGCGCTCGGAGCGGTCGCCCGAGCCCACCAGCAGCTTGCGCGTTTCGGAGATTTCCTTGTGCGCCGCCGCTTCCTGCTGGTCCTGCAGCTTGGCCGCCAACCAGGCCATGGCCTTGGCGCGGTTCTTGTGCTGCGAGCGTTCTTCCTGACACTCCACCACGGTGCCGGTGGGAATGTGGGTGATGCGGATCGCCGAGTCGGTGGTGTTGACGTGCTGACCACCGGCGCCGGAGCTGCGATAGGTGTCTACGCGCAGGTCAGCCGGGTTGATCTCGATGGCCGCCTGTTCGTCCGGCTCAGGCAACACCGCCACGGTGCAGGCGGAGGTGTGGATACGCCCCTGGGATTCGGTTTCCGGCACGCGCTGCACGCGATGAGCGCCGGACTCGAACTTGAGCTTGGCGTAGACGTTGTCACCCTCGACACGGGCGATCACTTCCTTGAAACCGCCGTGCTCGCCCTCGTTGGCCGACAGCACCTCGACGCGCCAACCCTGCCTCTCGGCATAGCGCGAGTACATGCGGAACAGGTCGCCGGAGAAGATCGCCGCCTCGTCACCGCCAGTGCCGGCGCGCACTTCCAGGTAGACGTTACGGCCGTCGTTGGGGTCTTTCGGCAGCAGCATGCGCTGCAGCTTGTCTTCCAGGGTGACCAGCGCTTCCTTGGCCTGGGCCACTTCCTCTTCGGCCATCTCGCGCATGTCCGCGTCGCTGTCCTTGAGCAGCGCCTGAGCACCTTCGAGGTCGCTCTGCACCTTGCGCAGCTCGCGGAAGGTAGCGATCACCGGCTCGATCTCGGCGTATTCCTTGGAATAGGCGCGAAACTGCGTCTGCTTGGAAATCACCTCGGCATCGCCGAGCAGCGCCGTCAGTTCCTCGAAGCGGTCGCTGAGGTTGTCCAGCTTGTTCAACAGTGAAGCTTTCATTGCAGACCTTTGTCCTGCGGCGCGCTCTCGTCGAGGGCGAACAATTCCTGAGCCAGGCTGAGCGCGTCGACGCGCCCCTCGGCAGTAAGTTTCTTCATGCGCACGCTGGGCGCGTGCAGCAGCTTGTTGGTCAGGCCACGGGCCAGCTGCGCCAGCACGTCTTCGGGATTGCTGCCGTTGGCCAGCATGCGCTGGGCCTTGGCCAGCTCATCGTCGCGCAGGCGCTCGGCCTGCTGACGGTAGGCCTTGAGCACATCGACTGCGGCCAGCTCGCGCAGGCGCTGCATGAAGTCTTCGGTGCCGGCAGCCACCAGCTCCTCGGCAGCCTGCGCCGCGCCCTGGCGGCTCTTGAGGTTTTCCTCGATGACCTCGTGCAGGTCATCGACGGTATAGAGGTAGACGTCATCCAGCTCACCCACCTGCGACTCGATGTCGCGCGGCACGGCGATGTCGACCATGAAGATCGGCTTGTGCCTGCGTTTTTTAAGCGCACTTTCCACTGCGCCCTTGCCGAGAATCGGCAGCTGGCTGGCGGTGGAGCTGATGACGATGTCGCTGTGCGCCAGCACGTCAGGGATGTCCGAGAGCAGCACGGCATGCGCGCCGAACTGCTCGGCCAGCTGACTGGCACGTTCCAGGGTCCGGTTGGCAACGACGATACGCTTGATGCCCTGATCGTGCAGATGGCGCGCCACCAGGCTGATGGTCTCGCCGGCGCCGATCAGCAGCGCCTGGCTGCGATGCAGGTCGGCGAAGATCTGTTTGGCCAGGCTGACCGCGGCGAAGGCCACGGACACCGGGTTCTCGCCGATGGCGGTATCGGTGCGCACGGTTTTCGCGGTGCTGAAGGTGGCCTGGAACAGACGGCCGAGCAGCGGGCCGACGGTGCCGGCCTCACGCGCCACGGCGTAGGCGGACTTGAGCTGGCCGAGAATCTGTGGCTCGCCCAGCACCATCGAGTCGAGCCCGCAGGCGACGCGCATCATGTGCCGCACCGCGTCCTCCTCGCTGTGCACGTAGGCGCAGGCGCGCAATTCGTCGACGCTCAGGCGGTGATAGTCGGCCAGCCACTGCAGCACGTCATCGCTGCTCAGCTGATCCTGCTCCAGGTACAGCTCGCTGCGGTTGCAGGTGGAGAGGATCGCTGCCTCGCGGCTGGGCGTCAGCCGACACAGCTGCTGCAACGCCTCGACCAGTTGCTCCGGGGTGAAAGCAACGCGCTCGCGCACCTCTACCGAGGCGGTCTTGTGGTTGATACCGAGGGCGATAAAGGCCATGCAGGGTCGCTGAGGGGCAATACGGGAGCCGGCAATTGTCCTACTTCGCCCCCGAGAGAACAACTCCCGCGACCTATTGTCCCAATAGACAGTTCGCCGCATCGTCCTGGCCAGTGGGCTTGCTCCAAGGCTTGTGTCATGATGCCGCGAACGTCGCAGGGCACGAGCCAGCACGGCCGTCGCCCCGGAATAACGCACGACAAGGCACTATGAACAGACCCCTCGCGTTGCTCACCGCATTCGCCTTCCTCAGCGGCTGCCAAACCTTCGCCCCCAGTGAGCCGGACGGTACGCCGCCGGTACAGGAAGCCGATCAGACCACCCAGCTGGAACCGAGCGAATACGGCTCGTTCAGCCAGGAAACCCTGTTCGCCCTGCTCACTGCCGAGCTGGCCGGGCAGCGCAATCGCTTCGACATTGCCCTCGGCAACTACGTGCAGCAGGCCAACGCCACTGGCGATGCCGGCGTCGCCGAACGCGCCTTCCGTATTGCCGAATACCTCGGCGCCGAACAGGCCGCGCTCGACAGTGCACTGATCTGGGCCAGGAACGCGCCGAGCAACATCGACGCCCAACGCGCCGCCGCCGTGCAGCTGGCCCGCGCTGGCCGTTACGACGAATCCATGACCTATATGGAGCAGGTGCTGCAGCGCCAGGGCGATACCCACTTCGACTTCCTCGCCCTGTCTGCCGCAGAAACCGACCCGGATACCCGCGCCGGCCTGCTGCAGGGCTTCGACCGCCTGCTGAGCAAGAACCCGGACAACAGCCAGCTGCTGTTCGGCAAGGCCATCCTCCTGCAACAGGACGGCCGCGCCGAAGAGGCGCTGGAGCTGCTCGAAGACAGCGCGGCGAGCAGCAACGAGGTATCGCCGATCCTGCTGCGCGCCCGCCTGCTGCAGAGCCTCGGCCGTGGCAAAGAGGCCATGCCGATCCTGCAGAAAGGCATCCGCAACAATCCCGAAGACAAACGCCTGCGCCTGACTTACGCGCGCCTGCTGGTCGAGCAGGATCGCCTCGACGACGCCAAGGGCGAGTTCGCCAAGCTGGTGCAGGAAAACCCCAACGACGACGACCTGCGTTTCTCCCTGGCGCTGGTGTGCCTGGAAGCCGAAGCCTGGGAAGAAGCCATCGTCTACCTCGAAGAGCTGGTCGAGCGCCGCAGCCATGTCGATGCCGCGCACTACAACCTCGGCCGCGCTTACGAGGCGCTGAACGACAATGACAGTGCCCTGCAGGAATACGCCCTGGTCGGCCCGAGCAACGACTATCTGCCGGCCCAGCAACGCCAGGCCGAACTGCTGTTCGCCCAGCAGCGCAGTGAAGAAGCCAGCGCACGCCTGGCCCAGGCACGCAGCGCGCAGCCCGATTACGCCATCCAGCTGTACCTGATCGAAGCCGAAGGCCTGAGCAATCGCAGCCAGGTCGAGCCGGCCTGGAAGGTGATCAACGAGGGACTGGAGCAGTACCCCAACGACCTGAACCTGCTTTATACCCGCGCCATGCTCGCGGAAAAGCGCGATGACCTGGCCCAGTTGGAAACCGACCTGCGCTATATCATCCAGCGCGAGCCGGAACACGCCATGGCGCTCAACGCCCTCGGCTACACCCTGGCCGACCGCACCACGCGCTATGAAGAAGCGCGCGAGCTGATCGAGAAAGCGCACCAGCTCAACCCGGACGACCCGGCGATTCTCGACAGCCTCGGCTGGGTCAACTATCGCCTGGGCAACCTCGACGAGGCCGAGCGCCTGCTGCGCCAGGCCCTGGAGAAATTCCCCGACCACGAAGTGGCCGCCCACCTCGGCGAAGTGCTCTGGGCCCAAGGCAAGCAGCGCGACGCCCGACGCGTCTGGCGCGACGCCCTCAGCGCAACGCCCGACAGCCCCATTCTGCGTGACACGCTGTTGCGCCTGACCGGTTCCGAGACTCTTTGATGCTTCGTCACCTACTCGTATTCAGCCTTATCGCCCTGCTCGCTGGCTGCGCCGGCCTCACCTCGCACGAAGCGCTGGAAGGCCAGGGCGACCCGGCCCAGTGGAAAGCCCACAAAGAGCAGATCACTCAGCTCGACGGCTGGCAGATCAACGGCAAGATCGGCATCCGCGCCCCGCAGGACTCCGGCAGCGCCACCCTGTTCTGGCTGCAGCGCCAGGATTACTACGACATTCGCCTGTCCGGCCCGCTGGGTGGCGGCGCCGCCCGCCTGACCGGCCGCCCGGGCGACATCTTGCTGGAAGTATCCAACCGCGGCCGTTTCCGCGCCGAATCGCCGGAAGCACTGCTGCAAGAGCAACTGCGCCTGGACCTGCCGGTATCCAACCTGCTCTGGTGGATTCGTGGCCTGCCCGCCCCGGAAAGCCGCAGCCGCATCACCCTCGATGGCCAAAGCCACCTGGCGCAGCTGGAACAGGACGGCTGGAAGGTCGAATACCAGCGCTACACCGAGCAGAACGGCTACGCCCTGCCGGAGCGCCTGAAGCTCTACGGCCAAGACCTGGAAGTGACCCTGGTGATCAAGGACTGGCAGCCGCGTCAGTTGGGGCAGTAAGCGACCACATTCTCTGTGGGAGGGGCTTCAGCCGCGACAGCTTGTCCAGCGCCTTCCACAGCACACAGCTGATGGATGGAAAAGCGGCATCCCCAACCACGCCGAACTGATCCTGCCCGCCCCGGCCAAGCTCAACCTGATAAGCGCCAACCGCTTCGCGAGCAGAGCTCGCTCCTACAGGTTTCGCACACGCAGCCGTAGCCCGGATGAAATCCGGGAACCATCGCCACCACGCCCCGGATTGCATCCGGGCTACGAACTGAGCATTTCGCGGCTAAAGCCGCTCCTACAGGGGAGGCAGCGTTTTTGTAGGAGCGGCTGGGCGGCACTCCGTTTCAGCCGCGATGCTCCTCTGACACACCTGCCGATGCATTTCCCGAATACAATCGCCACATGCCTCACGACGATGCCCCTGCCCCGACCATGACTGCCATCCCCAGCCACGCCGAACTGATCCTGCCCGCCCCCGCCAAGCTCAATCTGATGCTGCATATCCTCGGCCGCCGCGCCGATGGCTATCACGAGCTGCAGACCCTGTTGCAGTTTCTCGACCATGGTGACGAACTCGGCTTCAGTGTCCGCCAGGATGGCGAAATCCGCCTGCACACGCCCATCGAAGGCGTAGCGCATGACAGCAACCTGATCGTGCGCGCGGCCAAAAGGCTGCAGGAAGCCAGCGGCACCCAGCTCGGCGCCGATATCTGGCTGGACAAGCGCCTGCCCATGGGCGGCGGCATCGGCGGTGGCAGCTCGGACGCCGCCACCACCCTGCTCGGCCTCGACCACCTGTGGCAAACCCAACTGGGCGAAGACCGCCTGGCCGAACTGGGCCTGGCCCTGGGCGCCGACGTACCAGTATTCGTGCGCGGCCACGCCGCCTTTGCCGAGGGCGTTGGCGAGCGCCTGACCCCAGTCGAACTCGACGAGCCCTGGTTCCTCGTCGCAGTACCGCAAGTCTTTGTCAGCACAGCAGAAGTTTTCGGCTCGCCCGAGTTGACACGCGATACGCCGCCCATTAAAGTTCGCAGCCTTCTTGCGGGGGGTGGTCGAAACGACTGCCAGCCGGTCGTAGAGAAGCGTTACCCTGAAGTTCGTAACGCTTTGATCTTGTTGAACAAATTTGTTTCAGCTAGATTGACCGGCACTGGAGCTTGCATATTTGGGAGCTTCCCAAATCGGGACGATGCTGATAAAGTCGCCCGCCAACTTCCAGGCACTCTGCCGAGCTTTGTCGCTCAAGGTCGCAACATTTCGATGCTGCACCGCAGGCTCCAAGCATTGGCCAAGAAGTGAATGCTCAGCATTCGGTTATACGATACAGGGGCGTCGCCAAGCGGTAAGGCACCAGGTTTTGATCCTGGCATGCGTTGGTTCGAATCCAGCCGCCCCTGCCATAACCTCCCTCGGGAGGCATCGAGAACCGAATCAACAAGCATTCAACACAGAATATAGGGGCGTCGCCAAGCGGTAAGGCACCAGGTTTTGATCCTGGCATGCGTTGGTTCGAATCCAGCCGCCCCTGCCATTTTCCATACCCATCCAGGTATACCCCCAGCCGGCAGGTACTGCGCGTGTCCAAGATGATGGTCTTCACGGGGAACGCAAACCCCGATCTGGCGCGACGGATCGTTCGTCAGCTGCACATTCCCCTCGGCGATGCTTCGGTCGGTAAGTTCTCCGACGGCGAAGTCATGATCGAAATCAACGAGAACGTTCGCGGCAAGGACGTCTTCCTGATTCAGCCGACCTGTGCACCCACCAACGACAACCTGATGGAATTGGTAGTGATGGCCGACGCCTTCCGCCGTTCCTCGGCGACTCGCATCACTGCAGTCATCCCCTACTTCGGTTATGCCCGCCAGGATCGCCGTCCGCGTTCCGCGCGCGTGGCAATCAGCGCCAAAGTGGTTGCCGACATGCTCACCGTGGTCGGTATCGACCGCGTGCTGACCGTCGACCTGCACGCTGACCAGATCCAGGGCTTCTTCGACATTCCGGTGGACAACATCTACGGCTCCCCGGTCCTGGTCGATGACATCGAAGACCAACGCTTCGACAACCTGATGATCGTCTCCCCCGATATCGGCGGCGTCGTTCGTGCCCGCGCCGTGGCCAAGAGCCTGGGCGTCGACCTGGCGATCATCGACAAGCGTCGCGAGAAGGCCAACCAGTCCGAAGTGATGCACATCATCGGTGACGTCGAAGGCCGTACCTGCATCCTGGTCGACGACATGGTCGACACTGCCGGAACCCTGTGCCACGCCGCCAAAGCGCTGAAAGAGCGCGGCGCCGCCAAGGTCTACGCCTACTGCACCCACCCGGTGCTGTCCGGCCGCGCCATCGAGAACATCGAGAATTCCGTCCTGGACGAGCTGGTGGTCACCAACACCATCCCGCTGTCCGCTGCGGCGCAGTCCTGCTCGCGTATTCGCCAGCTCGACATCGCCCCGGTCGTCGCCGAAGCGGTCCGCCGCATCAGCAACGAAGAATCGATCAGCGCCATGTTCCGCTAAGCGGAATTGGCCAGATCACACTGCCCCGCCTCGTGCGGGGCTTTTTGCCCTACCGCCCGAGGCTGGTCGCAAGCCACAAGGCGGTTTGGTTATTTTGGAGAAGTGAAATGACTGTTGAATTTGCCCTGAATGCCGAAGTGCGTTCCGACCTGGGGAAAGGTGCGAGCCGCCGCCTGCGTCGTAACGTGTCCATGGTTCCTGCCGTGATCTACGGTGGCGACAAAGCCCCGCAATCGATCAGCCTGCTGGCCAAAGACCTGGCCAAGCTGCTGGAAAACGAAGCGGCTTTCAGCCACGTTCTGAGCCTGGACGTTGCCGGTACCAAAGAAAGCGTCGTGATCAAAGCCCTGCAGCGCCACCCGGCCAAAGGCTTCGTACTGCACGCTGACTTCCAGCGCGTCGTTGCCGGCCAGAAGCTGAGCGCTCACGTACCCCTGCACTTCATCAACGAAGCTACTTCCGTTGGCGTGAAGCAGCAAGGTGGCGAGATCTCCCACACCATCAGCGAAGTCGAAGTTTCCTGCCTGCCGAAAGACCTGCCGGAATTCATCGAAGTCGACATGGCTGCCGTAGAAGTTGGCCAGACTGTCCACATGTCCGACCTGAAGCTGCCGAAAGGCGTTGAGCTGGTTGCTCTGGCTCACGGTAACGACCTGGCTGTCTCCAACATCCACGCCAGCCGCGTTAAAGACGAAGAAGGCGCTGCCGAGTAATCACAGCGCGGAACCCGCCCGGCAGGCGATCACGCCGGGCGATTTCCTCAAAAGGGCTCCTGTATGACTGCCGTACAACTGATCGTTGGCCTGGGTAACCCCGGCCCCGAATACGACCAGACCCGGCACAATGCAGGGGCCCTTTTCGTTGAGCGCGTGGCCGAGAGCCAGCGCGTCAACCTCTCTGTCGATCGCAAGTATTTCGGCCTGGTGGGCAAGTTCGTTCACCAGGGGCGCGAAGTTCGCCTGCTCATCCCCACCACCTACATGAACCGCAGCGGCCAGTCCGTGGCGGCATTGGCCAATTTCTTCAAGATCAAACCCGAAGAAATCCTGGTGGCCCACGACGAACTCGACATGCCACCCGGCGTCGCCAAGCTCAAACAGGGCGGCGGCCACGGCGGGCACAACGGCCTGCGCGACATCATCGCCCAGCTCGGCAACCAGAATAACTTCCATCGCCTGCGGCTCGGCATCGGCCACCCGGGGCACGCCAGCCTGGTCTCCGGCTACGTGCTCGGACGCGCCACACGCAGCGAACAGGAACTGCTCGACAAGAGCATCGACTTCGCCTTGGACGTCCTGCCGGAAATACTCGCCGGCGACTGGACCGTGGCCATGCGCAAACTGCATAGCCAGAAGGCCACCAAGTAACCACCTTTACCCCGAGGGACACATCATGGGATTCAACTGCGGCATCGTCGGCCTGCCCAACGTCGGCAAGTCCACCCTGTTCAACGCCCTCACCAAATCCGGCATCGCGGCGGAGAACTTCCCCTTCTGCACCATCGAGCCGAACAGCGGCATCGTGCCCATGCCCGACCCGCGCCTGGATGCCCTGGCCGAGATCGTCAAACCCGAGAAGGTCATCCCCACCACCATGGAATTCGTCGACATCGCCGGCCTGGTCGCGGGTGCGTCGAAAGGTGAAGGCCTGGGCAATAAGTTCCTCGCCAACATCCGCGAGACCGACGCCATCGCCCACGTGGTGCGCTGCTTCGAAGACGACAACGTCATCCACGTCGCCAACAGCGTCGACCCCAAGCGCGACATCGAGATCATCGACCTCGAACTGATCATGGCCGACCTCGACAGCAGCGAGAAACAACTGCAGCGCGTGGCTCGCACCGCCAAGGGTGGCGACAAGGAATCCGTGGCGCAGAAGGCCCTGCTGGAAAAGCTCATCCCCCACCTCACCGAAGGCAAGCCGGCGCGCAGCCTGCTCAAAGACCTGGGTGACGACGAGAAGCGCCTGGCCAAGAGCTTCCACCTGCTCACCACCAAGCCGGTGATGTACATCGCCAACGTCGCCGAAGACGGCTTCGAGAACAACCCGCACCTCGACGTGGTCAACGCTATCGCCGAAGCGGAAGGCGCCATTGTCGTACCGGTGTGCAACAAGATCGAAGCCGAGATCGCCGAACTGGACGATCTCGAAGAAATGCAGATGTTCCTCGAAACCATGGGCATGGAAGAGCCGGGCCTGAACCGCGTGATCCGCGCCGGTTACTCGCTGCTCAACCTGCAGACCTACTTCACCGCTGGCGTGAAGGAAGTACGCGCCTGGACCGTCAAGGTCGGCGCCACCGCCCCGCAGTCGGCTGCCGCGATCCACACCGACTTCGAGAAAGGCTTCATCCGCGCCGAAGTCATCGCCTACAACGACTTCATCCAGTACAAGGGCGAAGCCGGCGCCAAGGAAGCCGGCAAATGGCGCCTGGAAGGCAAGGACTACATCGTCAAGGACGGCGACGTGATGCACTTCCGCTTTAACGTTTGATCGTTGTAGGTAGTGCATGAACAGAACCCCGCGAAAGCGGGGTTTTGTTGTTTTTGGGGTGTGGATTTGTTGGGTTGGGGATGGTGCGGGCTGGGGATTATGAATCCGTTACGAGCCGCCCCGCTGAGCCAGAGAACCCCATAAAACGGGGCTTACGCCCCTCACCCACGCCGGCTAGACCAGTCCTTTCCAGAAAATGCGACCAATGTAGTCACTACGCCAGTGCGAGCTCCTGCTCTTTTTCTTCGTTTGGTGACTTCAGTTCCACTGGCAGGCATTCAAGCAATTTCTCGATAATTAGCTGTACTATCTTAACATTGACCGCGTTTCCGAGAGCTTCATAAGAATCGTAAATTGAAGGCGGCATGGTAATGTCTTCCATGCATTGCAGTCTTGCGCATTCCTTTACTGACATATAGCGCTTTAACCAAGGTAGAACAGGGATCTGAGTGTCAGACGCAGAGACCAATGCTGGTGCATAGTCGAGTCTTTTCACTCTTATCCCAGATGCTCTAATCTGAATTAAGTGCTTCCAGACAGACCGTTCACCGTCCTTGTTATTCCACTCAAGCTTTTGAAAAGATGATGGGTAGGCTTGAATTTTTTCTAGCCAAGATGATATGTGTTCATTGTTTTTCTCGAAAAAAGCTCTATTCCTCTCAATAAAAGATATTTTCCATTTTGGAAAGCCTACCTTTCTAAGTGCATGGCTAGGCAGCCTCTTCTTTATTTCTTCCATACGAAGCCCCTCTAGAGAAACTCCGAAGCTTCCTTTGTAAGGCCATAGGTCTTTAGCCTTGTACTTATCAATTGGCTTCTCTAGAGGATAGGTGGCACCAGCTTCCATACTCCATAGAGGAAAGTAGGGGATAGCAATATCCTTGGGTAGCAACTCAAGAAACTCTTGCCATAAATTTAATAACTCTAAAATGTGCTGAGGGAGCGCCTTAAAGTCTGATGGAGTATCTTCCAATACTGAATATATGCTTGTTGGCGTATCGGTTGGAACCGGCCATTTGAAGCCCTCAAGATTACGAGCCGCCACGATATACATTCGCTCTCGATGTTGAGGTATACCATATCTATGAGGTGATATTTTTGTAGAGGAAACTTCGTAACCTAGTTCATTTAATGTTTCCACGACTTGTTGATATGTATTTCCGTTGTCGTGATTAATGAAGTTGGCGACATTCTCAAGTATTACTAATTTCGGCTTCTTAGCTTCTATGATTTGCGCAATTACAGAAAACAAAGTTCCTCGCGTGGCATCTTTCCATCCCAACTGGCTTCCAGCTTTGGAAAATGGCTGGCAAGGAAAGCCCGCACACAACAGATCGTGCTCGGGTATTTCCCCTATCTTCACATCATTAATGTCGCCTTCAGGAAACAAACCAAAGTTTCTTTCATAATTTTCTCTTAGGACTTGGTTTATTTCTGAAGCAAATACACACTCGCCTCCTAGGTTTTGTGCACCCAAGTGGAAGCCGCCGAGCCCCGCGAACAGATCAATGAATTTAAATTTTTTAATCATAATACTGGAGCTTATCTACTCGTTCGTGAACCCATTCCTCTATTGTATTAGCCAACTCTTCACTGATTTGGTCTGGCGATATCTTTGAAAGCAAAGTCGTTCTATCCAGGAGTGGCCCCTTGATCACGATTAAACTTTTCTGAAAGTCTGTCTCATCCACGAAGAAAGGGATCGACATTCCTTTTATCGGGGTTGTATACGTTTTTATGATATCCCCCCAAATATTAAGATCAGGAGTACTTCTCTTGTCTTGCCAGTTATCGCCAGAGGCACATTGATACATCATAAAATGTGTGCCGGGTCTCCTCCCATGGCCCGGAAGATAACCGTACACATCTAAGCCAAGATCTTTAATTTGGCCGTTATCCCAAAGTTGTAGATCTTTCTGTGTAAAGTTAGCGTCCGAGCAAATATTGTTAACGAGCTCTTCAAACTTTGCATTAGTTGCTGTACCCGACCAACCCGTAGTTTTGAACTGTAACGTTGGATGGTAATTCGACAGAGAGATTTTTGTTAATTCCTCTAGAATCGCACCTTGGATCAAGTGGTTTCCGCAATGCGCTTTAGACCAAGTGCTATAAATTTTTCTTAACGAAGCCGTCAAGCAGTATGCTAATGCTAAATCTTCACGCCAGTCATCTCGAAAACTTATTTTCCGAGTCTCCAGCGCTATTGAACGCAATTTTACATGATTAAAGAAATGTTCCAGGTAATGCCATACTTGGTCGATGAACTCATTGCAGAAATCTTGGCTTGTGTAGACCTGATTTTCCATGAGGACATCGACCAAGTCCGTTCTCGATAGGTCTTGCTCCCCGAATAATGCTGAACTTATCGCCCAATCCGCAACTGCTATCATGTCGCAGTTATGCTTCTTGGAACTAGTGGAAATTCCTTTTTCTGGTAGCTCTATCATAGGTTAAATCTTTTCTTTAACCACTGCTTTGAGTGATGGAATTATATTAGTTATCTGAACCAGGTGAAGAGCAAGTCGATTGGCTATCTTTTGAATTTCAGGCTTGTCTGCATGAATATGCAGAGTACTAAATGCAACTTCGAGATTATCCCCAGCCTGAATCAATAGACTAAGTGTCTCTTCTGTGTCACCGCCAGACTTTTTGAGAGCCATCTCAAAGTTAGGCGACAAACTTTCTTCAAGATATGTTACAGCATCTTCACTAAGTAAAATCTTCCCAAATTTGTCAATGTTGCGAGAGTCGCCTAGGATCCCAGTTGTTTTGGCGTCTCCAAACATCCATTTCGAGTACCGGACAAGATTTTCTTCCTTGTCTGAAGGCACAGGCTGAGCAGCTTCCTCCGGCTCCGCCTTTATGTTTATACCCAGGTACTTTTGAACGCCTGCAGTTCTGAGGGATAGATAAAGAAGACTGAATTTTTCTTCAATCTTCTCCACCGCCACGTCCTCAGTATCTTCTAACTGAAGAAGAAGCTTATACGCAATATAGTGGCTTCGGACTGTAGTGGTCTTGCTTCCGATTTTACGCATCACCTGCTCATAGGTGAGCTTTTCTTTTTCAATTAGATAGGCGATAAACTGAGCTTTCTCTGCCGGCTCCCATTCTTTAATACCAGTTACATGGCGGAATCCTAAGAATGCAGATACCTTCTCTCTACTTTCTACCTTTATGTATGGTATTTTCTCGAAGAAATCGTCGCCAATTTTACCTTCAGCCAGTCTGGCGATGTCTCGCCACTTTTTCTCTTCGGCATTACCAGCTATGGCGTCTTGGAGCTTTTTCAAAGCGGCAAGGCGACGGTTTCCTTCGACAATTATTAGCCTCTTACTACCATAGAGCTCCTCCTCCACAGCAATTAATGCTTCTTGAGCCCAGAATCCGCTTTCAATAAATGATATTGCTAGCTCATCCAGAGTCCAATCATTCATTTGGGCTAAGATTTCATCCTGACCTTTTACGGTACTTATGAAATTTCTACCTAGACGTGGATTCTTTGGATCTAGGAATAGCTCATCTACAGACTTGTTTTTAATTTCCACAAAACTTCCATCCATTGTGATGGGAAAAATAATATGAGGCGCCGGAGTACTTAATACTTGATTGTCGATCTCAGTCTTGCTCTGAATTAGATCGGCTTTTCCTTCATCGTCCTATCTCCCTTTATCGGCATACCAACGTCTAGCTACTTCCTGTGTAATCGCTATCCCACGCTTTGATCGGCCAATTTTCGATTAGCCTCGTCGTACTCCGGACTAGTTTGTCCCGACTCCGGGATAATCTCGCCACTGATAAGCCATAGTCGGTACTCAGGGAACACCGCTTGAAGCACGTCGAGTTCTTCCGTGCTCATGCGTATGTCTTTGTACCTCACGCTTTGCCAGCGCGAATAACTGATCGCGCCATTCCTAACAAGGCGATCTAGCCCGGCCTTATCTATTAAAGTTCTAGCCCTGCTCTGTATTGATTCCATAAAGGTATAAAAATACTCTCTGAAACTATTTCACTGGGAGAGGGTTTTGCCTATCATTCAGTTCAATAGATCACTGAAACTATTTCAGTGAAATGTTTTGGTTACGCGGATTATAGGGCAAAAACTATGGAACAGTCTGGTGTAGTGGGGCTTTCGATTTCGGGAGACGCCCAACGCGTAACGGATTTCCGCGACGCACCGTTCTGCACGAAATACGTGCTGGCTCAGCTCCTGGGCACAGAGCAAATCAGCGAAGACGTGGTGCGCGGCTGGATCGAAAGCCACGCCCTGCCGACCGTGAAAATCGGCCGTCATCGCGTCATCAACCTGCACCGCATCCGCCGCGACCTCGACCGAGGCAAAACCATCTTCTGCGCGGGGGATTACAGCGATGACTAATCAGGTGCCCGCCCATGAATCCCTCCCAGTACCTGCTATCGCACCACAAGGATTGCGGCTGCCAGAGCTGCTTTGCCCGCAATCCGCAGGGCAAGACGTTCGCCTTTCGCCGTCACCCGCACGCCGACAACTGCGACTGCTCTGTCTGCTGGTTAAACCGAAACTGGCAACCGCCGAAGCCCGCCGCCTCCCCGTCCATACAATGCACCGACTGCCGCCCCGCTCAATGGCGCATGGTCGATGGGCGGAACTGTGTGACAGCTGCCTCGTACTGCGAGAAACACAAGCCGTCGCCCCGTCCGCCGAAGTACTGGCACGTTGTGAGCGACACCGGCAAACCAACGCCCTTCGTGCCCCTGCGCGAACCGTTCGAACTGGTGGGGTGAGCGCATGACCGTCTCTTTCCGTGTTGGCCGCTATCTGGTCGCCCTGCTCTGGCACGCATTCCCCTATCTGTTCATCGGGTTTGCTGTCGGTTCGATCTTCTCGACGCTGCAAGTCGTCAAGGTGATGGAATCGGTAGACGACTACTTCTATCAGGCAATGGCCAAGGTCGTGCACCAGTGCGCCCCCAGCGATCCAGCCAACGCCGCCGATCCTGAACAGGTCAAGGGCCGCGCCCCCGGCTTGTCCGAACACGCTTCACCGTTCGGTCAAACGGAGGCACGGGCAGAGCGAACCCTTGAACGCCCACCACCCTGAATAGCCTCCGCTCGTGAGTGTGGGGCAGCTCCACCGCCCCGCGCTCCCGAGCCCTCGGCGGCAAGAGTGGGATGACAAGGGCAAAGCCCTTGGTGTGAACACAACCCGCTGCACCAGCGGCGCTAACTGAAAACCTCGGCAAGTCGAGAAAACCACTCGGGCAGAAACCGCGATATCTGCCCGTGTGGACCCGCTCGGCCTGCTAAAAGGCAAACCCGCGCAATACCGCGCAACCAAGCGAGGAAACACAACATGGCACGCACCACTATGGAACTGGCATTCATCAGCGCTGAGCGCGTGAAGTTCGACAACGTGGATCTGGTCAAGCTGTACCTGGGCGACGAACCGGACGGCGAAAAGGACCTGGGCGTCTCACTGCTCTCGATGCAGGTAGCAGAAGGCTCCCTGGACGAAGTGTGGGCCGCCTGCAAAGGCCTCGATGTGCTGGAGACCGTCCGCGTCACCGTAGAGATTGATCGCGGCTCCAAGAACGCTGGCAAGTTCATCGTCCTGCACGTCGAGTCGGCCAAGGCTGCCCGTGGCACTGGCGCTGCTGACACTGCCACCGAAGCCCGCAAGCTCGCCGCCCAACAACAAGCCAAGCCGACCGGCACCCAGCCGGACGCGGCCAAGGCCTAACAGGAGGGCGCCGCCGTGCTGATCGTTGATCGCGTGCTGTGTGACTGCTGCGGGCAGCCCATGGGCCAGCTCTACAACCAGTCCGCCCCCCAGCCCGACCTGCTGCCCGATCTGAACACGGCGCCCGACCTCGTGATCTGCCCCGACTGCATCGCCATGGCTGAGGTCATTCGTGACCCCAGTCTGGCTGAGTAACCAAGGCAAATGAAGTTCATTGCCTGTGATGGGGAATGGTCGGCTGGAGCTACTGGGGAGCCTCGGTGCACTGGCCAGCTGGTTTCCATCACTGGCGCTGAAATCCGGGCGGAACTCTCTCCCGGATTAACCGATGAGGAGGCGATCACCATGCTGGATGCCGCCGTAGGCGTATTCGCCACGGTGTTCATCTTCCTCGTTCTCAAGAAGCTAGTGAGGTAAGTCCTATGAAACTCCGCAATACCCTGCGTCACTACGGCCGCCAAGTCGGCGCCGTTGCTGTCATCAGCGCCTTTGGCATCGGCCAGGCCTACGCCACTGCCGCAGACGCGGCCGCCAAGATGGAAGGTGGTGAAGGTGACATCAACATCATCGGCTACGCCGGCCTCGGCCTGCTCGTCGCTGCTGCGCTGTTCAAGTACATGCGCCGCGCCGTTTAACCCACCAACCAGAGGTCAACCCCGCTTCGGCGGGGTTTCTGCTTATGGCGATTGATCCGAACACTTACTACTTGGTGGTTATGACCCTTGCCTTCGCGGCGCTGCTGTTTGGGCGGGTGTGAGATGCGTTATCACGCTTGGGTTGCTGCGGCAGTTTTTCTACTTTCTACCTTCTGCTCTCTGGGTGTTAACGCTCAGGATTATATCTGGCGTCACAATTACAGTTCTCAGGACTTCCCCTCTGCTGTTGATGCCTGCAAAGCCGTCTTTGAGTTACGCGCTCAGCATTATCCTGGGGTTACTTACTCCTACATCTACATCAACCCCAATAGACCCCGTGAGGCTGTCTGTGGTGGTAGGCGCTCTAATGGGGTCGATGCGGGGTTTATTCATTCAGTCACTCGATATGGCGATGGGTGCACCGCTCCCGCGGTTTTTAATCCTCAAACTGGGGGGTGCGAGGGTCCTGAGCCTGACCAATGTGAATCGACCATTGGCGACGTTGTTTATCATGAGTTTCGTTTTGCCACCCTCGGTGACGATGGCAATCCCTCTGTTGACCCGCCCGTAACCGTCTGCAAAAGCGGCTGCCAGTATTCCCACACCTTCGGCGGCTTTTCCTCCAAGCGCGACTTTGGCCCGCCTGACCAGCTCGTCGGCTCCTTTGAGTACAAGGGCAATGGCATCAGCTGCACTCCGTCTGCCAACAACCCATCCGTATTCGATCAGCCCCCGGCGAAAGATCCAGTAACTGAGGCACCTAAGTACGACACCAATAACGAATGCTCGGGCTGGGAAACTCAGCCTGACGGCAGTCTTAAGCGCAACTGCACGGCCACCAACAAGTTTGAAGACAAGGGCGAAGTCGAGTGTAAAGAAGGCTCTATTCACCAGTTCAAAACCAACTGCACACCATCAAAGACCAAGCCGCCTCAGAAGTCGGAGACCAAGGTCGAACAGGAGACAACTAAGAAAGAGAACGCGGACGGCTCTAGCGAAACCACCACTAAGACCGACACCACCAAGACGAACTGCAAGGGCATGAATCCCTGCAACTCCACCAGCAAGTCTGAGACTGACTCTGAAAAGACTGACGCCGACGGCAACACCACCAAAAAAGGTGATTGCGTTGGTGACGACTGCAATCCCAGCAAGCCCGATGGCGACGGCATGGGCGATGAAGAAGGCGAACAAGGCGAAGAGCGCACCGCCACGGTTGGCAGCTGTGACGGCGCATTCTCCTGCACCGGCGACCCTATCGACTGCGCCATCCTGAAACAGCAGAAAGAACAGCAGTGCTACGCAGAAGAGATGGGCGACTTCGACGGTAAGAAATCCGATATCGAAGGCCTATTCCAAGGCGAGAACTTCACACTCCCTGAAGCCGAAATATCTGCTCCTAGCATCATCGGTGGTGCTACGCGCTTTCTACCAGCTGGTTGCCCAACGCCTGAGCGTGCCCAGCTCTCTGGCGGTTCCCTTTCGTTCAACTATCAGCCCCTCTGCACCCTGGCCGTTGATCTGTCCTGGATCATCGTTGCCGTGGCCAGCATTTGGGCGGCGGCCTATGTCGGCCGGGCCTTTGGAGGTGAATAAACATGCACTTTTTCTATCTGGCTCACCTGTTCCTGATCATCGTCCTGCCCATCGTCAAGCAAGTGCTGCGGGCCATTGGTATCGGGGTAGTCGCCTACGTCGGCATCAACTTGGTCATCAACGAAGCCAAGGACTACGCCATGGCCAACCTGGGCAACCTTAGTCAGTCCCTGCAGATGATCCTGGGCCTGGCCAAGTTCGATGTGGCGGTAAATATCTACTTCGCAGCGATCACCACGCGCCTTGTTCTGGTGGGTATTGATCGCATGGCTGACCGCCGTACGAAGCTCTCCACCAACACCACCTTTACGGCCTGATCATGCTCTATATCCGAACCGGCCTGATGGGCCATGGCAAGACGCTGAACACCATCAAAGAGGTCGATCAGGCTGCCAAGAAGCATGGCCGGGTCGTCTATTACCACAACGTCACCGACCTTGATGCAAGCAAGCTTCAGGCTGAGTGGTTTCCCTTCGATGATCCGCTCAAGTGGTATGAGCTACCCGACAACGCCTTGATTGTGGTGGATGAAGCGCAAGGCTGGTTTGGCGTGCGCGATCCTCGCAAGGAAGTACCAGAACATATCTCGCGCTTCGAAATCATGCGCAAGCAGGGCCATGAGGTGCACTTGATCACCCAGGACCCCCGATTCATCGACGTGCATGCCCGCCGTCTCTGCAACAAACATATTCACTACTGGCGGATCTTCGGCAGCAGCAAAGTCTCACGCTATGAGATGGAGCGCGTTTACAACGACGTCGAGAAGGTCAACACCTGCAAAGATGCCAGCCGCACCATCATCAGCCTGGATAAGCGCTACTTCGGTGTCTACACCAGCGCCAAGGCTGAGCACCATTTCAGCTTCAAGCCGTCGCGTAAATTCGTGCTCGCCACCCTTGGTCTAGGCATATGCATCTATGCCTCGTTACGTGGCTACAGCTTCATCTACGGCGCCAAGGAAACTGAAACACCCGTCACCGATGCGGCGCCCACTCAAAGCGCGCCCAAGGCCGAAAGCGGCAACCTCGCCACCGACTTGGCCAAGTCGCTGATACCTGGCATCGCGAAAGAAACCTCCGCGCCTATGTCTCGTGGCCAGTACCTCGCTGAACGCGTTCCACGAGTCGAAAACGTCCCGTCATCTGCCCCGCTTTACGATGATCTAACCAAGCCGCAGTCGTTCCCGCGGCTTTATTGCATGTCCAGCACTGACCCCAACACCTACGCCCGCAATTTCACCCGCATGGGCAGTGCCACCGTCAACGGAAAGCAGACCGTTTGCCAGTGCTACACCCAGCAGGGAACCCGCGTAGAAACTGATTTCAGCTTCTGCATGCGAGTGGTCGAAGTCGGTTACTTCGATCCCACACGGCCGGATCGCTCACAGCAAGGGTTCGGCCAGCTCCAGCAGCCGCAATCCATACCGGGCTATTCACAGCCTCATATGCAGCCCCAGGCCGACTCCCAGGCGACACCTCCTATCAACGTCGTCAGCTACGAAAAAGGCCGCTTCCTGTGGTGATCAAGCGTCAGCGCGCCCTGGCTTTTGCGCCAGCGGGAGCCGGCGAGCGCGGCGCAAAGCCTGCGCGCTGACGTCCCTGTAACACGTCAGATAAACCGATTTTAGTAACCACGTTACACCAGAGAGATACAGAGAATGAGTGCACCAAAGGACTACTACCGCATTGATATCGAAACGGGGAAAGAGAACCCGAAAAGTCGTTTGTTCTGTGATCCTCGGGCTGGTGGTTTCGTGGATCTGTCCGGCGTTCGAATCTTAGCCTGTAGCGTCGATACCGTCCGCCAGCTCTATCGCGGCCTGATCCGTCCGGAAATCATGTGCCTGTTCGAGAAGCCCGGCACCATCGTCGATTTTGCTGGCCAGCGTTGGCACTCTGGTCGCGTCAGCAAGGATTCTGGCTATCAGTACAAGTTGCAGAATGCCGACCTCGGGTTCGTCCTCCTGATCAAAAACTTCAACGCCAAAATCGAGAACATCGGCCCCCACCTGAAAATCGAGGTGTCACCGCATGCCATCGACCAGTTCTGCCCCGAGCGCCTGCAAGAACGCCTGGACTACTACGCCGGCCACGTCCTGACCAACGTCGAACGCAGCCAGTGCGCGGTTCACCTCGCGCTAGACCTGCAAGGTTGGACGCCCCCTGCTGATCTGGTCGCCCGTATGCACTGCCGCGCTCGGTCCGCTCGTGATATCTCCGGCATCAAGGAAATTACCTGGGACACCAAAAGCAGCGTCTACGGACGTGGCGAAACCTACATGTTTGGCTCTGCCGGTGGCGTCCAATTGGCGATCTACAACAAAACCGAGCAAGCCCGAGCCATCGACAAGCTCGACTATTGCGAAGGTGTCTGGAGACGCCGCGATAGCTTCGATGAAACCGACCCCGATAACTACAACCCCGAGCAAGACGTCTGGCGTGTCGAGCTGCGTTACCACCACTCGGTTATCCAGCAATTCGCCTCCGGCTCGTTCGATCTGCACAGCGGCGAGACCATCGAGACCAACAGCTACGCCGCCTTTGCTCCGCACCTTGACGGCCTTTGGCGCTATGGCCTGCGCCAGTTCAAGTTACTGGCTCGCCCTGGCTACTTCGAGCCCATCTGGACGCTGATCCGTGATGACGTGCGCGTCGATCTGCCTGTCGATTCCCTGGTGGACGAAACCGAGTACAAGCGTCAATACAAGACCTCGCGGGGCTTCTCCGGCAAGAACGTCGAGCTATTCCTGGGAAACTTCGTCAGCCTGCTGGCACGGGAGCGAGTGGGCGCTAGAAAGGCTTTCTATCGGCTCAAGGATTGGGAGTGCTGGCCGGTGATCCGCGACCACTATGCCGCCAAAGGCATGGATGAAGACGGGCTGTATAAGCACATCAAAGGCATCCTTGAAGAACGCCATGTTCGTTGGGGGCGTGCTGTATGACGGCCAGGAAAGACGGCAACACCTGGACCGCTGACTTCTACGAAAACGGCCGCTCGGGTCGCCGCATCCGCAAAAAGGGTTTCAAGACCAAAGCTGCAGCCCAGCGCTATGAATCGGAGTTCTTCGCCAGCCTCAACACTACCGGCCGGCCGCTCGATGATCGCCTGTCGGATCTGGTGACGCTCTGGCATGACCTGCACGGCTGCTCGCTCAAGGATGCCAAGCATCGTCTTGCACGAACCCTCGCCACGGTCGAACGCCTCGGCAATCCGATGGCCTCCAACTTCGATGCCCTTGCCTGGGCACGCTATCGCCAGACACGCCTCAAGGACGTCAGCCCGCACACCGTCAACCATGAACAGCGCTACCTGTCGGCGGTCTTCTCCGAACTGATCCGCCTGGGTGCCTGGGTCGGCAACAATCCGTTGGCCAAGGTTCGCCAGATCAAGACCGACCAGACCGAGCTGACGTTTCTGACCCTGCAACAGGTCGAACAACTGCTGGAAGAGTGCAAGCGCTCGACCAACAACCATACCTATCCGGTTGCTCTGATCTGCTTGGCCACAGGTGCTCGATGGGATGAAGCAGAATCTCTGCCACGGGGTGCGCTGTTCGGCGGCAAGGCCCACTTTCACCGGACCAAAAACCGCCAGTCCCGGTCGGTGCCGATCCCGAAAGAGGTCGAAGCGATTGCCTTAAAGGTGGGGATGCCTGGGAATGGTCGGTTGTTCATGCCTTGCCGATCTGCGTTTCGATCTGCTTACCAGCGTTGCGGCTTCCACACTCCCGGCCAGATGACCCACATCCTCCGGCACACCTTCGCCAGCCATTACATGATGGGCGGTGGTGACATCCTGGGTCTGCAACGCATCCTCGGACACTCCACCATCACGATGACCATGCGCTATGCACACCTGTCGCCTGATCATCTGGAGTCGGCGCTTAGGCTCTCCCCTCTCACCCAGTGCGGATACCTGTCAGACCATGCTTAGCCGAATTTTTGATCGAATCCGGGCATACTCCGCGAACCTAAAACGTTCGAGGTTTTGCATGGAAAACAGAATCCCACTCCCTACGGATAGCCTTTACAAGTTTGTCGCGCTTTTCTCTATGAGCCTTGTCATTGGAGCGTTCTATCTAACCTTCTATGCAAGCGATAGCTCAAATGCAGTGATTTACGACAACTGGAGTGAGCTTGCCTCGCTTGAAAGCTTAAAAGAACCAAATACCGAGCAAGCGGCAAGGAAGCAATTGCTGGAAAAGAGAATTGAAGTCGCTGTAGAAGACCGCAAAACGTTCGTTAACCTTGCCGTCTTTCTGGCAATGATCGGCACTTTAGGTGTCTACATTGGTTTCGCGTTCTGGATACGCAAGCAACAGAAAGTCGCTGATCAGATGGCTCAAAATCAGCTAGAGCTTTCCAGGCTCCAGCTACTGGCGTTGCGCCATGAGCTCAAGGGGAAGGGTGTCGAGGTAGACACGCCGTAGTCACTTCGTAGTCACCACCCCAAAATAAAAAGGGGCTAGCTTGCGCTAACCCCTTGAAATTTATGGTGGCTACACCGGGACTTGAACCTGGGACATCAGCATTATGAATGCTGCGCTCTAACCAACTGAGCTATGTAGCCAACGGCGCGCATTGTCCGCGTCTCGCCTACCGCTGTCAACCCCAGATCATCGATAAATTTACGTTTTATCAAGCGGTTAGGCTTCAGTGGTGGCGATGCGCTGAATCGCTGGTTTCTGAGCCCGCGGCTGACCTCTCAACTGCTCGGACGGTGCTTGCGGGGCTGTCGGGCGATGCCGGAAAATCCGCCTCCAGCAGGCTGCAGCGCCGCCGCGCGCTGGCCCATGAACCAGGAGAACACCTTGAGAGCGAGAGACGACTTCGACGATCTGCGGGCGGAGCGTGATATGCCGACGCATTACCGAAACGAACCCAACCGCTACGCCGGCCTGTGGAAGCAGATCGCGATTGGTATCGTCGTCGGCTACAGCGTACTGGGCATCATCAGCGCGGTTGTCTGGATGCTTGTCGCCCAGGTCGCGCTAAGCAGCTTGTCGATCACCCTGCCCTAACGTCCGCACCATTGCCCTTCACAGGGCACACCATCGTTGTCGCCGTCCATCTTGGTGCCGGGGCAGTTGCGCAGAAAGAAGGTGGCCTCGGCGCAGGAGGTCATCTGCGAGCAGTGGACCCGACCGTCGCAGCGATACTGATTGCTGGCGACCTGAGCGGCAGGTTGGCTGATCGAGGGTGAGGGGCGCAGGCTGTCCAGCGAGAAGGTGGACGAGCCGGGCTGGGTGACCACCGGGTTGTCCATCACCGAGCCATCGCTGGCGATGTTGCTGATCACCGGGCTGCCGGGCTTGCTCAGGTAAAACTGCCAGAAGGCGGCGCCCAGCAGCAGAATGATGATCAGTTTCTTCATTGCACAGTCCCTTGTCTGGTTTGCGTGATAGCCAGTATTGGCTCGCCAAGCCGACAACGCCAGGGTTGAGCGCTGGCGCACTTGCCATCCCCTGCCCGTATCTTCATTCTGCCCCATTGTTTACCCAGCGAGCCCTGTCATGACGCCCATCCAGAATATCGGCCTGGCGCTATTCGTGTTGCTTTCCATAGGTTTCGCCATCGGTCACAAGACCGAATGCGGCGATGGCCGTGTGGTGGAGACCTATCTGGCCAAAGGGCTGGCCTCACAGTTGCTGGGGCATGATCTTTGCCAGCAACCCTGAACACCTCTTCATTAAGGAATGATGCGATGAAAAAGTTCGCCTTGCTTGCCAGCTTTGGCCTTCTCGGTGCCTGCGCCAATCTGGGCTCGCAGCCACCGGTGCCGGTCACTTCACCCGTGGTGCAGGCGTTCCGCGATATCTGCCTGCAGACAGCACCAAGCTTTGCCGAGGCGCATCGCGTGGCGCGGCAGCATGGCGTCACCGAGATGACCGATATGGGCTTTGCTACCGTCGGCTTCAATGCGGACAAGAGCCTGAGTATTCAGGTGAAGGTGAGTCACGAATGCGTGGTGACCAGCGAGGCGCAGGAGGATGACAGCCTGACTCGCCAGTTGCTCAGCGCGGCGGCGATCAACGCCGGCACCACGGTGCCGCGCAAGGTACCGGTGAGGATCATGATCGCCGGTCAGCCGTTCATCCTGATGCATGATCGTGAAGGCGGTGAGGCCTTCGTGATGTTGAAGCCGGAGTGAGGGGTTCACCGTAGGGCGGATGACGCCTTTTACATCCGCCGGCGTTGAGAGGTGGATCGGTGAAGCGCGATCCACCCTACGCGGCTAGGCGCTCTTGCCGGGTCGCGTGGCCAGCAGCAGGCCGCCGAAGATCATCGCGGCGCCCAGCCAGTGATAGAGCTGCAGGCTCTCGTTCAGCAGCACCCAACCCAGCAAGGCAGTGAATACCGGCATCAGGTAGTTGGTCAGCGCCGCCTTGGCCGCGCCGATCACGCGGATGCCGTGGTTCCAGGCCAGGTAGGCCAGCAGCGAGGCGAACACGGCAGTGTAGGCGACGGCCGAGAGGTTGGCGGCGTTGATTGCCAGATGCGCGCCCTGGCTCAGTTCATATAGATAGAACGGCAGGATCAGCGGTACGCCGAGCAGGATGAACACGCCCAGCAATGCCAGCGGCGGGATCGGCTGCAGGTAAGCAGACCAGCGCCGCAGCAGCAGCGAGTACAGCGCCCAGTCGACCACGGCCAGCAGCATGATCAGGTCGCCCTGGTTGAACGACAGGCTGGCCAGGCGGCTCCATTGCCCCTGGCTGATCAGCACCGCCAGGCCCATCACCGCCACCAGCATGCCCCACCAGGCGCGGCGTGCTGGCCACTCGTTGAGCAGCAGCCCGGCGCCGATGAAGGTCACCAGCGGCAGGCAGGTGTTGACCAGCGAGATGTTGATGGCCGCCGTGGTCTGCGCCGCGCTGTAGAGCAGCGAGTTATAGCCGGCGATGCCCAGGCCGCCAAGCACCAGAAGGCGCCAGCCGGCAGTGCGCACGGCTGCGCGATGGCGCCACAGCGGCACGGCGACGAAGGGCAGCAGCAGCGCCAGGGCCAGGCACCAGCGCCAGAATGACAGGGTGAACGGAGCGATCTCGCCGGCGAAGGCGCGCGCCACCAAGGCGTTACCGGACCAGCAAAGGTTGGCCAGCAGCAGGCCGAACAGCGCCAGCGGGCGCGAATGATTGAGTGCGTTCATGAGGCGACGCGACATTTATCTGAGTGGAGGTTGGCCGGCTGTGCGCGGTCACCGAGCGGGCAGTGCTGAGCGATCATTGCGTAGCTTCCGAATCAGTCGGCTTTGCACCATACGGAGGCACGCAAGGCTTGGCAAGGTGGCGGACCGTAGGGTGCGCCGTGCGCCCCAACTCTGCAGTGACACCATCATGGCTACGACTGCATGGATGCAGGAGGTAGAGCGAAGCAGGATGCCCGAGCCGAAAGCCCCTCCCACGAATCAGCCGGCGCCAAACCGCGGGAGGCGCTTCAGCGACGGGCGTTGCAGTATCCCGTCATCTCTCGGCGTATTCGGTGCGCGTGGCGCACCCTACGGCCGTCAACGCTGACTGCGGCGGCGCAGCGGGCGGCTCAGCAGCCAGAGAATCAGCAGCACGCCGGCCAGAATCACCGCGCTGGCGCCCCACTGCATAGGCCCGGCCAGGCGAAACAGCTCGGCCGGGTGCAGGCTGGGCGCGCGGATCATGCGCGCTTCGGCAGCCGCACCGCTGGTGGGAATATCGGCCAGGCCGTCGCCATCGAGATCCGGCAGGCTGCGGATATGGTCGAGCAGCACCTGCCATTCCTTGAGTTCCTGCACGCCCTCCTTATCCGGGTCCTGGTCGATGATGGCGTCTTCGATACGCGGCAGCGGGCGGCCCTCGGCATCCTTGGGTATGACGTTGAGCAGGCCCTTGGTCAGGTCCGGTACCAGCCAGGTGAAGCTGCCGACGTAGCTGGTGGCGCCGATGCTGTAGAGGCTCGTGTCGGTCAGGTCCAGGTCACGGTAGCCGCCTTGCGGATCGCCGATTTCGATGCGGCTGACGCGGTCGAACGGCACGCGCCAGGGGTTGTAGGTGAAGCGCACACCGGAAACGCGCGGGTAATAGCTCTGGCTGTCACGCAACTGGTAGGCAAGCAGCAGTACCTCCAGTAGTGATTTGATTTCGCGCGCGCTGATATAGGCCTTGATCATCGGGTAGCCCGGTTCGTCGTCGAACTGGCCGATGCCCAACGGGGCGATGCGAAACAGGTCGGAGACATCCTGCACGCCGTTGCGGCCCTTGAGCAGGTCATCGCGGATAGTGCCGTTGCCGGTGAAGGCCAGATCGGCATCGACGGCATGACGCAGCGCATCGGTGACCAGGTTGGCCAGGGTCTGATCGGTGAAATCACGGCCCAGGCTCTGGTCGACCTTGGCCAGCGGCTGGTCGAAGCGATAGCCCTTGGGCGTCAGCATGCGCTCGCTGACCACCTGCTTGAAGTCTTCGACCTTGGCGGTGATGGTCGCGTCGCCGACGATGCTGTCGTTGACGGCGTGCAGGCGATAGTCACGCAGACGCGGCACGCCGTCGTCGCCCAGGCTCATGCGCAGTTCGCCGAGGTACTGGTTCTCGGAACCGGCCTGCACCACCGGGGTGTGCCCGTTAACTAGTACAGGCTGCGGCAGGGCCACATGCGAATGGCCGCCGACGACGATATCGATGCCCGGCACCTGCTCGACCAGCTCCACCTCCTCGCCGCGCCAGCTGCCATCGACCTGCTGGGTAACGCCCATGTGCGAGAGCAGGATTACCACCTCGGCGCCCTCCTCGCGCAGCTTGGCCACGGTTTCCCTGGCGGTGGCGACCGGGTCGGCGAAAGTCACCGGCTTGATCATTGGGCTGACGGCCACGGCGTTGTTGCCAAGCAGGCCGAACAGGCCGAAACGAATGCCGCCGCGCTCGATCAGCTTGTACGGCAGGATGCGTCCTGCCTCAGCGTGCGCCTGCAGGCTGTCGTCGGCCTTGCTCGCAGCCTCGAAACGCATGTTGCTCGACAGTAGCGGCACCAGCGTGTCGCCCTTGGCCTTGTGCGCAGCGCTGATCATCGCGGCGAGCCCGGCCGGACGGAAGTCGAATTCGTGGTTGCCGATCACCGCGGCGTCATAGCCCAGCTCAGTCATCAGACGCAGTTCGCTGCCCATCTCGCGGGCAATGGTGTGAAACAGCGTGCCCATGGTGAAGTCGCCGCCGTCGAGCAACAGCAGAGGTTCTTCACCGGCTGCTGCGCGGCGCTCATTCAATAACGTGGCAAGCCGGGCGACGCCGCCGACGGTGTCGTCATCGTTCACCGTCGCCGGGCTGTATTCATTGTTGGGGCCGAAGCCGAGCAGGCGCGACTGCCAGTCGTTGCTGTGCAGGATGGTGAAATGGCGCTCGGCGGCGAGCAGCGGCGTCGCACTCAGCAGGCCGGCGAGCAGGAGAGAGAGGAACAGGCGCATGAACGATCCTTGACGATGACTGCGCACAGTATGGAGCAGGCCATGACGCCAGGCAGCGACCGATCGAGACGCACGTTGTCGCCAATCGAGTCAGACTTTCATTGCCCCAGATCAGCCCCAACCCAGACGGCGGGACTAAGCTGTAATCAGGACTGCGAAGTGGAGAAGCGCCATGGACCACTATCACCTGATGTTGATACTGCTGATCGGCGGCTTTCTGCTGCTGGGAGTCGGCTTCAACTTTCGCGAACACGAATGGGGCGTACGCGTGCTGGGTTTGGGCGTGTTGATGATGCTGGTGCCGATTGCGTTGCGGGTGCATCTGGCGTTGGCGTAGGGCTCAGGCCACCGTAGGGTGCACCATGCGCACCGGGCGATATAGGCCTCTACGGTTTCTGCCAACGCTCGGCGGCGCTCTGGTCGCTGCAGCGGCCTTCGACCCAGCGTGGGCCTTCGCTGGTGTCTTCCTTCTTCCAGAACGGCGCGCGGGTCTTCAGGTAATCCATGATGAAGTTGCAGGCATCGAACGCGGCCTGGCGATGGGCGCTGCTGGTGCCGACGAAGACGATGGGCTCGCCCGGCTCCAGACGACCGACGCGGTGGATGATCTCGATGCCTAGCAGCGGCCAGCGCTCACGCGCATCAAAGGCGATCTTGGCCAGGGCCTTTTCGGTCATGCCGGGGAAGTGTTCGAGGAACATGCCGCCGACTTCGCGACCTTCATTGAAGTCACGCACGTAGCCCACGAAGGTGACCACCGCGCCGATGCCGAGGTTGGCGGCATGCAGGGCATTGAGCTCGGTGCCGGGGTCGAAGGATTGGGCTTGGACGCGGATGGTCATGGAAGTCTCGTTTGATGGGGCGTTTTCAGAGGCGGTTTGGTGGGCTGAAACAGAGCGCCGCCCGGCCCACCCTACGGCTGGATCGGCGTTAGCCACCGGTGACGGTGGGGAAGAAGGCCACTTCGTCGCCTTCGGCCAGTGGTTCGTCAAGGCTGCACAGTTCCTGATTGCGCGCGCACATCAGGTTCTGCTCGCCTAGCACTTCCCATTCGCCGCCACGGGCGACCAGGTGCAGGCGCAAGTCGTCGAGGGTGGCGAAGTCGCCGCTGAGTTGTTCGTCGTCACGGCCCAGGGCTTCACGGTAGCGGGCGAAATATTGCACGCGGATCATGCTTGTTCCTCCAGCTTGTAGTGACCGCTCTTGCCGCCGAGTTTTTCCAGCAGGCGTACCTGCTCGATGACCATGCCACGATCCACGGCCTTGCACATGTCATAGATGGTCAGCGCGGCGACGCTGGCGGCAGTCAGTGCTTCCATCTCGACACCGGTTTGCCCGGACAGTTTGCAGCGGGCGGTGATATGCACGGTGTCCTCGCCCTCTGCACTCAGTTCGACCTTGACGCCGGTGAGCATCAGCGGGTGGCAAAGAGGGATCAGATCGCTGGTTTTCTTCGCGGCCTGGATGCCGGCAATGCGCGCCACGGCGAACACGTCGCCTTTGGGATGCTCGCCAGCGACGATCATCTGCAGGGTGGCGGGCAACATGCGCACGCGCGCTTCGGCGGTGGCTTCACGGAAGGTGGTCGCCTTGTCGGTGACGTCGACCATATGCGCGCGGCCTTGGGAATCGAGGTGAGTCAGCACGGGAAAGCTCCAGACGGGAATCGACCGATTGTAAACCTGCAAGTCAGGATTTCGTAGCCCGGATGAAATCCGGGGCCACGGCGACAAAAATCCCCGGATTGCATCCGGGCTACGCAACTACACAACTGTAGGAGCGGATTTATCCGCGATCATCGCGGCTGAAGCCGCTCCCACGGGACCTGTAGAGATTTGTTAATACAGACTAAAACGCCCCTGCTCTTGCGAGCAGAGGCGCGAGTCTTTAACAGCCCGAGGGTTACATGTGGGTTTCCGCGTACTCCGCGAGGATCGAGCGCGGTACGCCTTGCAGGGTGATGTGCACGCCGTGCGGGAAGTCCTTGAAGCGCTCGGTGAGGTAGGTCAGACCTGAGCTGGGCGCTGACAGGTAGGGGGTGTCGATCTGCGCCAGGTTGCCCAGGCACACCACCTTCGAGCCGTTGCCGGCACGGGTGATGATGGTCTTCATCTGGTGCGGGGTGAGGTTCTGGCATTCGTCGATGAGGATCAGGCTCTGCTGGAAGCTGCGCCCGCGGATGTAGTTGAGGGATTTGAACTGCAGCGGCACCTTCTGCAGGATGTAGTCGACGCTGCCGTGGGTGCTCTCGTCCTCCATGTGTAGCGCTTCGAGGTTGTCGGTAATCGCGCCGAGCCAGGGCTCCATCTTCTCCGCCTCGGTACCGGGCAGGAAGCCGATCTCCTGATCCAGCCCCTGCACGCTGCGGGTGGCGATGATCCTCCTGTAGCGCTTGCTGACCATGGTCTGCTCGATGGCGGCGGCCAGCGCCAGAATGGTCTTGCCGGAGCCGGCGGCGCCGGACAGGTTGACCAGGTGGATGTCCGGGTCGAGCAAGGCGAACAGCGCCAGCGCCTGGTGGATGTCGCGCGGTTTCAGGCCCCAGGCCTCCTGATGCAGCAGCGGCTCCTGGTGCATGTCGAGGATCACCAGCTCGTCGCCCTTGATCGCCTTGATCCAGCCGACGAAACCCTGTTCATCGAGGATGAACTCGTTGACATGCACGGCTGGCAGGTTGTCGATGAGTTGCACGCGGTGCCAGGTGCGCCCATGGTCCTGACGGGTGTCGACCTTGCTCACACGATCCCAGAACGAGCCGGGCATGTCGTGATAACCCTTCGATAGCAGCGAGACGTCATCGACCAGTTGGTCGGTGTGGTAGTCCTCGGCGTCGATACCGCAGGCGCGCGCCTTCAGGCGCATGTTGATGTCCTTGGTCACCAGCACCACCGAAAGGCCGGGGTTACGTGACTTCAGCTCCACCAACTGGTTGATGATCTTGTTGTCGTTGAGGTTTTCCGGCAGCCAGGTCACCGGCGCCGCACTTTTGCTCATAAGGATGGAAAGGCGACCGCAGGGGCCGCTCTTGCCGCGCTGGATGGGTACCCCGTACTCGACGTCCTCGGGCTCCGCCCCGGCGAGAATCTGATCGATCAGGCGGATGGCCTGGCGACATTCGGCGGCGACGCCATGCTTGCCGGATTTCAGTTTGTCGAGTTCCTCCAACACCGTCATCGGAATGGCGACGTGGTGTTCTTCGAAGTTGAGCAAGGCGTTGGGATCGTGAATCAGGACGTTGGTGTCGAGAGCGTAGAGGGTTGGAGCGGTGGGCTTGGAGCGTCCGTGGTCATCCATACGTCGGTCACCTTCTTGTAGTAGCCAGACGACGCAATACCTGGGGCGGTGCTGCGCCGGACAGAGACCGCCGACTTTTTCAGGTCGGGGCCGAAAGGTGGCAAGCAAGGTGAGGGCCAATGGCCGCCACCTGTATGCAGGTTTCGGCGGTCTTGCTTTTTTATTACTCCAATTCACATGACAGAAAAACGTTTTTTTATCGCCACACAGGTTTATTTGCAGAGGCGACAGATAGTGCTTGGCGAGCCGCCAGCACCCCGTTAAAGTCCGAAGTCCTACCTGCTGTAACTCGCCTCCCTTACCCGCTCCCACTTGCAGCATGCCGCGCCAATCAGGTGCAGGTAACGCTTCGCCCCTGCTCATTGCTGGCAACCGCTTCGCGAGCAAAGCTCGCTCCTACAACAGTCGCGCATCGGTTCTTCTCAATCACCCCGATAGGTGGTCTTGCCGTCCCCTGACCTCTAGAATCGCCGTCACGCTTTCTGGAGACTCCGCACATGCTGATGGTGATTTCACCGGCCAAGACCCTCGACTACGAGACGCCGCCTGCCACCCCGCGCTTCACCCAACCCGAACACCTCGACCACGCCCAGGAGCTGATCGCCCAGCTGCGTGATTTCAGCCCGGCGCAGATCGCCGAGCTCATGCATCTGTCGGACAAACTCGCCGGCCTCAATGCCGCGCGTTTCGGCAGTTGGGAACGGCCGTTCAATCCGTCCAACGCCAAGCAGGCGCTGCTGGCATTCAAGGGCGACGTGTACACCGGGCTGAACGCCGAGGATTTCTCCGAAGCTGACTTCGACTTCGCCCAGACTCACCTGCGCATGCTCTCCGGCCTTTACGGCGTGCTGCGCCCGCTGGACCTGATGCAGGCCTATCGCCTGGAAATGGGCACCAAGCTGGCCAACGTGCGCGGCAAGGATCTGTATGCCTTCTGGGGCGAACGCATCAGCGGCTGGCTGAACGAAGCGCTGGCTGCCCAGGGCGACGACGTGCTGCTCAATCTGGCCTCCAACGAGTACTTCGGCGCGGTCAAGCGCAAGGCGCTGAACGCACGCCTCATCGATACCGAGTTCAAGGATCTGAAGAACGGCCAGTACAAGATCATCAGCTTCTACGCCAAGAAGGCCCGTGGCCTGATGGCGCGCTACGTGATCAAGGAGCGGCTGACCAACCCCGAGGGCCTGAAGGACTTCAACTATCAGGGCTATCGTTATTCGGCCGAGCATTCCAAGGCCGACAGCCTGGTTTTCCTACGCGACCAGCCGCAAGACTGACCCCTACACCGGCCAACCCCATGCACCGCTCATCGGCTGCTGCATGGGTTCGGCCGCTGCGCTTGCCACCCCCCCCTCCTTCCTCGCCCTGCCGCTTCGTTGCGCCCTGAGCGCTGCGCCTGACAAAAATTCCCTCGCCGTTGCGTTTGATTCTCAAAACCTGTTTGGCATCACAGTTTCAGCGCGAGCGTACTTTCCACAGAACTTATTGCCCCGTTAAGTTATCGGATAGTTTCGAGCGCATTAATGGACATATTGCCATCATGCATTTTGCAACTTGCCATTATATTGCAATCAAATTAGCCGTTCAGCTTCGGTTCAGCTTCAGGACGAACGGTAGGAACTATCCGAAAGGGCCGCTACTCATACAGCCCGTAACACATTTCAATACATAACTTTCTGAACACTTGAAACTGCCAGATAGCGAATTAACTTTCGCCGGACAGCTTCACCCAAAGAAAAGTTCGTGTATTTCAAAGGGAGATATAGCAACCCGTCACAGTACCGAGATAGAGGCCTCAAGCGAGGCGACAGCGACAACATCAAAGGGCCACCTTTCAATATAAAGGCCCACATTTGGTGCCACTTCCGGCGCCCCACTCTATTTATGCCTGAATGAACTTGCTCGTATTAAAGCAGCAAGTTCACGGACTAGTTTTGGCCATAAGGCCAGTATTTGAAACTGCATCGAACGGACGAGGTGAATACCATGCGAATCAGTATCTTCGGTTTGGGTTATGTAGGTGCCGTTTGTGCCGGCTGTTTGTCGGCACGCGGTCACGACGTGATTGGCGTGGATATCTCCGCGAACAAGATCGACCTGATCAACAACGGCAAATCGCCCATCGTTGAACCCGGTCTGGAAGAACTGCTGCAACAGGGGCTGCGTCAGGGTCGCCTGCGCGGCACCACCGACGTCGCCGCTGCCGTTCTGGAAAGTGATGTGTCGTTCATCTGCGTCGGCACGCCGAGCAAGAAGAACGGCGACCTGGAGCTGAACTACATCGAAGGCGTGTGCCGCGAGATCGGCATGGCCATGCGCGACAAGAACGAGCGCCACACCGTGGTGGTCCGCAGCACCGTGCTGCCAGGCACCGCCAAGAACGTGGTACTACCGATTCTGGAAGACTGCTCGGGCAAGAAGGCTGGCGTCGACTTCGGCCTGGCGGTGAACCCCGAGTTCCTCCGTGAAAGCACCGCGATCAAGGACTACGACTTCCCGCCGATGACCGTCATCGGTGAGCTGGACAAGGCTTCCGGCGACCTGTTGGCAAGCATCTACGAAGAGCTCGACGCACCGATAATCCGCAAGGACATCGAAGTCGCCGAGATGATCAAGTACACCTGCAACGTCTGGCATGCGGCCAAGGTCACCTTCGCCAACGAGATCGGCAACATCGCCAAGGCAGTCGGCGTCGACGGCCGCGAGGTGATGGACGTGGTTTGCCAGGACCACAAGCTCAACCTGTCCAAGTACTACATGAAGCCCGGCTTCGCCTTCGGCGGCTCCTGCCTGCCCAAGGACGTGCGCGCGCTGAACTACCGCGCCGGCAGCCTGGACGTGGAAGCGCCGCTGATCGGTTCGCTGATGCGCAGCAACGCCGCCCAGGTGCAGAAGGCCTTCGACATCATCGCCAGCCACGATTCGCGCAAGGTCGCCCTGCTCGGCCTGAGCTTCAAGGCCGGCACCGATGACCTGCGCGAAAGCCCGCAGGTGGAACTGGCAGAAATGCTCATCGGCAAGGGTTTCGACCTGAGCATCTACGACCGCAACGTCGAGTACGCCCGCGTCCACGGCGCCAACAAGGAGTACATCGAGTCGAAGATCCCGCACGTCTCCTCGCTGCTCAACAGTGACCTGGACGACGTGGTGGCCAAGGCCGACATCATCGTGCTGGGCAACAGCGACGAGCGTTTCGCCAAGCTGGCCGAGCAGGCGCCGAGCGGCAAGCGGGTGATCGACCTGGTCGGTTTCATGCCCCACGCCAGCAATGGCGTGGCCGAAGGCATCTGCTGGTAAGGACCCGAACGTACCTGCGCGCCCAGCGCGTGCAGGTACTCGGAGACGCATATGGACAAGCTCAAGAACGGCCTCAACCAAGCCAGCGGCTGGATGCTCTATCTCAGCCTGCTGATGCTGCTGGCACTGGCCCTGCCACGCACGGTGTTCGACCCCGAAGCGCGGGATTTCATCCTGCTCATCGGCATTGTCGGCATCTGGCGCTATTCCATGGGCGCCATGCACTTCGTGCGCGGCTGCCTGTTCCTTTACCTGGTCTACCCCTGGTATCGCCGCAAGGTTACAAAACTCGGCAAGGACGCCGACCCCTCTCATGTGTTCCTGCTGGTCACCAGTTTCCGCATCGAGGCGCTGACCACCGCCATGGTCTACCGCTCGGTGATTCGCGAAGCCATCGACTGCGGCTATCCGTGCACCGTGGTGTGCTCGATCGTCGAGCTCTCCGATGAGTTGCTGATCAAGAACCTCTGGGCTCAGGCCGAGCCGCCGGCGCATGTCACCCTGGACATCGTGCGCATCCCCGGCACCGGCAAGCGTGATGGCCTGGCCTACGGTTTTCGCGCCATCTCCCGGCAGATGCCGGACCGCGATGCGGTGGTGGCGGTGATCGACGGCGACACCGTGCTCGAGCCTGAAGTGGTACGTAAATGCGTGCCCTGGTTCAAGCTCTTCCCCAACGTCGGCGGGCTGACCACCAACGAGTTCTGCGAGGTACGCGGCAGCTACCTGATGAGCGAATGGCACAAGCTGCGCTTCGCCCAGCGCCACCTCAACATGTGCTCAATGGCCCTCTCCAAGCGCGTGCTGACCATGACCGGACGCATGTCGGTGTTCCGCGCCAGCGTGGTGACCGACCCCGAGTTCATCCGCGACGTGGAAAGCGATCACCTGGAGCACTGGCGCCTCGGCCGCTTCCAGTTCCTCACCGGTGACGACAAGTCCAGCTGGTACAGCCTGATGCGCCTGGGCTACGACACCTTCTACGTGCCGGATGCGGCGATCAATACGGTCGAGCACCCGCCGGAGAAGAGTTTCATCAAGGCCAGCCGCAAGCTGATGTTCCGCTGGTACGGCAACAACCTGCGGCAGAACTCGCGCGCCCTGCGTCTGGGTATGGGTCGCCTCGGCGCCTTCACCAGCCTGGTGCTGTTCGACCAGCGCGTGTCGATGTGGACCTGCCTGCTGGGCCTGTGCGTAGCGATCATCGCCAGCATCAAGTACAGCCTGATGTACCTGCTGATCTACCTGCTGTGGATCGGTAGCACACGGCTGATTCTGACGCTGCTGCTGATGCTCTCCGGCCACCGTATCGGTCCGGCCTACCCGGCGCTGCTCTATTACAACCAGATCGTTGGCGCGATGGTGAAGATCTACGTGTTCTTCCGCCTCGACCAGCAATCCTGGACGCGCCAGAACACCAAGCTCAACCGCGGCCTGTCCAGCTTCGCCAACTGGTTCAACAGCTGGTCGTCGCGTGCCATGACCTTCTCTGCCTCCTGTGTCTTCATCGCCGCGCTGCTGGCGCTGGTGTGACCGTACTCGAATAGGAATTAGCCACCATGAACTCCGTCGCCAATCACAACGTCGTCCATGAGTCCGAGGCCCAGCGCCAGCATGCCCGCGTCAAGCTGCCAGGGCGCTTGCGCTTCACCAATGCCAAGGGCGAACGTATCGATGCGCGCCTGCAGGATATCTCCGCCGGCGGTTTCAGCTTCACCAACGAAAAGACCACGCACAAGGTTGGCGATTTTCATCGCGGCCAGTTGCAGTTCCAGCTCGACAGCCTGGTGCTGGGCCTGGACGTGGAGTTTCAGGTCAACTCGGTACAGCCGGAGCACAACCGTGTCGGCTGCCAGTTCCAAGGCCTCGGCGCACGAGAAGCCGCCGCCCTGCGCCACCTGATCAGCGCACACCTGGCTGGTGAACTGGTCAATGTCGGCGAGGTGCTGCACATCCTCCAGCGCGACAACTTCACCAAGGCGCGCAAGAACGGCGCAGGCGGTGGCATGGGCATGTTCGGCCGCCTGCGCGCCGTGACCTTCAGCGGCGCGATCTTCCTCATCGGTCTGGCCGCCTTCGGCTACATCGGCAAGTCGATCTACGGCCTGTACTTCGTCACCCACGCCCAGTCCGCGCAGATCAGCCTGCCGGCGCTGCAGGTGACCATGCCGCGTGAAGGCAGCGTGCAGAGCCTGGCGCAGCCCGATGGCATCGTCGAGAAAGGCGCGCCGATCGCCACCTTCACCACCAGCATGCTGGAAATGCTCAAGGGTCACCTGGGTGAAGACCAGCTCGAACCTAGCCAGATCGAAGCGCTGTTCGCCCGCGAGATGCAGGGCACCCTGACCAGCCCGTGCAATTGCAAGATTTCTCGCCAACTGGTGGCCGACGGTCAGTTCGCCAGCAAGGGCGACGTGATCTTCGAACTGGTGCCGCAAGACGGCATCGCCACGGTCAGCGCCAGCTTCCCCTACCGCCATCTGGAACAGGCGCGCCCCGGCACGCCAGTGACCTTCAAGGTGGCCGGCGAAGACCAGGCGCGTCACGGCGAGATCGTCAGCAGCGCCCTGCATGACGGCGGCCTGAGCTCGGACATCCGCGTGGTGATCAAGCCGCAGGACACCCTGCCGGCCAGCCTCGCCGGGCAGCCGGTGGACGTGGTCATCGACCGTGGCCCGTCACTGGGCTGGCTGGTCGATCGCGCTGTCGCGGCAGGTCGCTAAGGAGATCACGCCGTGAGCATGCCCCTTCTTCGCCCTGCTCTGCTCGGCCTCGCCGTCAGCGCCACGCTGGCCGGCTGCGCCGGCCTGCCGGATGAGCGTCTGGCCCGCGAAGCCCTGCAGAGCGGCGACGCGCAGACTGCCGAATGGCATTTCCGTCAGCTCGCCGAGATGGGCTACAGCAACGCGCAGATCGGCCTGGCCGACATCTACGCAGCGGGCGGCCAGACCCAGGATCTGGATGAGGCCGAGCGCATCTACCGCCAGGCCCTGGACGGTTCGCCACGCGCCAAGGCGCGCCTCGGCAAGCTGCTGGCGCGCAAGCCCGGCAGCACCCTGGCCGAGCGCCGCGAGGCCGCCGAACTGCTGGAAAGCGCAGCCCAGGCCCGCGAGCCCAGTGCGCTGCTGCCGCTGACCGAACTCTACCTGTTCTACCCACAGGACTTTCCCGCCATGAACCTCGCGCAACGTATCCAAGACTGGCGCCAGCAGGGCCTGCCGCAGGCAGAACTGGCGCAGATTCTCCTGTATCGCACCGATGGCACCTACGATCAGCACCTGGGCGAGATCGAGCGCATCTGCCAGGCACGCCTGGCCAGCAACGACGCCTGCTACGCCGAACTGGCCACCGTCTACCAGAAGCAGAACCGCGAAGACGACCGCCAGGCCCTGATCGACCAACTGCTGGCGGGCTACCGCGCCGGCAATGTTTCGCCCAACCAGGTCGAGTCCGTGGCTCAAGTCCTTAGCGACCCTGAGGTCGGCCAGCCGCAACCGCAGCAGGCACAGGACCTGCTCGAGGCCATCGCGCCGAACTACCCGGCCGCCTGGGTCAGCCTGGCGCGCCTGCTCTATGACTATCCGGGCCAGGGCGATATCGACACCCTGCTCGGCTACCTGGAGAAGGGCCGCGAGGCCGCCCTGCCGCGTGCCGAACTGCTGCTCGGACGCCTGTACTACGAAGGCAAGCTGCTGCCGCAACAGCCGAAGAAGGCCGAAGAACACCTGCGCAAGGCCGCGCCCAGCGAACCCAGCGCCAATTACTACCTGGGGCAGATCTACCTGCGCGGCTACCTCGGCGAAGTCTATGCCCAGCAGGCGCTCGACCACCTGCTCAGCGCTGCCCGCGCCGGCCAGCTCAGTGCCGACTTCGCCCTGGCGCAGATGTTCAGCCAGGGTCGCGGGGTCAAGCCCAATCCGGTCAACGCCTATGTCTTCAGCCAACTGGCACTGCCGCGCAACACGCCACCGACCTTCGAGCTGGCGCATGAGGTGGCCGAGAGCCTGACCCCGGCACAACTGGCCGAAGGCCAACGCCTGCTGCGCGAAGAGCGCGATGCCCGCGGCATCGTCCTGCAGCAGCAGGCCGCCCTGCAGGCCAGCCAGCCATGAACAAGGATGCACGCATGCAGCTAAACCGTATCGTCAGCCAGCTCGGCCTCAGCGCTAGCCTGCTGGCGGCCAGCGCCGCCTGGGCGGCGGATGCGCCGAAGAATTTCGGCCTGGATGTGAAGATCACCGCGCAATCGGAAGACGACCGCGACCTCGGCACCCGCGAGGGCGGCGACGTCAGCGGTATCGGTCTCGACCTGCGCCCCTGGGCCTACGGCGAACGCGGCAACTGGAGCGCCTTCGCCATGGGCCAGGCAGTTACCGCCACCGACACCATCGAAACCGACCCGCTGCAGGACGACGGTGAAGACAGCACGCAGCGCAGCGACGCCCGCCAGCCGGACAAGAGCTACCTGGCCATGCGCGAATTCTGGGTCGACTACGCCGGCCTCACCGCCTACCCCGGCGAGCACCTGCGCGTCGGTCGTCAGCGCCTGCGTAGCAACGAAGGTACCTGGTGGGACACCAACATCGAGGCGGTCAACTGGCGCTTCGATACCACCCTGCTGCAAGCCAACGTCGGCGTCGCCGAGCGCTTCTCCGACTACCGCACCGACCTCGACGACCTGGCGCCCGAAGACGAAGATCGTCGCCACTTCTTCGCCGGCCTCGACTACCAGTGGACGCCCGGCCACCGCATCGGCGCCAAGCTGCATCACAGCCGCGACGACGGCCGCCTGGCCAATCCCGGCGAGCGTGTCGACGAGCTGAGCAAGCGCTACACCGGTGACCTGACCTGGTTCGGCCTGCACGCCGACGGCGGCTTCTTCGAGCGCAATTCGCGCAACCGTCTCAATTACTGGGCGCAGCTGACCTGGCTGCAGGGTGATACCGATCAGTTGCAGCAGCAAGTGGTCGGCAGCGACCGCATCGCCACCGGTTCGCGCAGCCAGGACGTCGACGCCTGGGCCATGGACCTGGGCCTGCGCTACAGCCTCGATGACAACTGGAAGATCGGCGCCGCCTATGCCCGTGGCAGCGGCGGTGGCGACGACGACAAGTCGCGCCAGTTCATGCAGACCGGCCTGCACAGCAACCGCGCCAATTTCACCGGCGTCGAATCGCGCCTGCACCGCTATGGCGAAGCCTTCCGCGGCGAGCTCTCCAACCTGCAGGTGGCCAGTGCCTTCAGCTCCTGGCAACTGGGCCAGGACTACGACGCCAGCGTCGTCTATCACCGCTTCTGGCGCGTCGATGGCGATCAGGACGTCGGCGACAGCGGTATCACCGCGCCGCTGGTGGCTGGCGAGAAAGATATCGGCCAGGAAGTCGATCTGGTGCTGACCCGCTACTTCAAGCAGGGCCTGCTGCCGGCCACCGTCGCCGAACAACTGGAAGACCGTTCGGCCCTGGTACGCCTGCGCGCCGGCGTGTTCCTGCCCGGCGACGCCTACGGCAGCGGCACCGACTCGGTGATGCACCGCGCCTTCGTCGACTTCATCTGGCGCTTCTGAGGGATCGGATCATGCAACCCAACGGCTTAGCCCTACCCCTGCTGCTCGGCGCGCTGTGCCTTACCGCAACCCTGGCCCAGGCCAACCCGCCGACTCAGCACCAGTTCGACTACCGCGTGCGTAGCGCACCGGCGGACGAACTGCATATGGAAGCACCCACGCTGCCGGATCTGTCCGGCTACACCAAGGAGGCCGTGCTGGCCAAGATTCCGCGTGAAAAACGCGGTCAGGTAGTGGTACGGCGCATGCTGCGCCAGGACACGCTGAAAGACTTCACCGGTGGCAACGAACGCCTGCGCGAATGGATCAAGCGCCAGCAGGGCATGCCTCAGGCGATCTTCATCGAAGGTGGCCTGGTCACCGCCCAGGATCTGGCCAAGGCGCTGCCCGACAGCCAGTTCGCCGAGCAGGAGCCGGGTGTGTACATCGCCCGCCTGCCCATCGTCGTCGCCGAAGGCGCGGCGCTGCATGTCGGCAAGGAAACCCGTGAGCTGCGTCTGTCGCAGGAGCGCGGTTCGTTTCTGGTCAACGATGGCCTGATGTTCCTCACCGACACCCGCGTCACCGCCTGGCGCGAGGCCGACAACGGCCCGGCGACCATGCGCGACAACGGCAAGGAGTTTCGCCCGTTCCTGGTGTCCTGGGGCGGCAGCGAGCTGTATATCGCCAATAGCGTGATCACCAGCCTGGGCTACGACAACTCCAAGTCCTACGGCGTGTCGATCACCCAGTACACGCCGAACATGCATGAGCGCCTGCAACGCGAGGAACCGACCGGCTGGCTGATCGACTCGGAATTCGTCGACCACTGGTACGGTTTCTACTGCTACGAAGCGCAAAACGTGGTGATCAAGGGCAATACCTACCGCGACAACATCGTCTACGGCATCGACCCGCACGACCGCTCGCACGGCCTGATCATTGCCGAGAACACCGTGTTCGGCACCAAAAAGAAACACGGCATCATCATCTCGCGCGAAGTCAACGACAGCTGGATCATCAACAACGAGAGCTACGACAACAAGCTCTCCGGGGTGGTCATCGACCGTAACAGCGAGCGCAACGTGATCGCCTACAACCGCGTGCACGGCAACCACTCCGACGGCATCACCCTGTACGAGAGCGGCGACAACCTGCTGTGGGGCAACCAGGTGCTGCGCAACCAGCGCCACGGCATCCGCATCCGCAACAGCGAGAACATCCGCCTCTACGACAACCTCTCGGCGATGAACCAGCTCACCGGCGTGTATGGCCACATCAAGGACCTGTCCGACACCGACCGCGACCTGCGACTGGACCCGTTCGACACCAAGATCTCGATGATCGTCGTCGGCGGCACCCTGGCCGGTAACGGCTCCAGCCCGATCAGCATCGACTCGCCGCTGTCGGTCGAACTGTACCGCGTGAAGATGCTCGCGCCGCGCAAGAGCAGCGGCATCCAGCTCGCCGGCATCCTCGGCGACAAGCAGGACGAAATCCTTGACCTCATGGTGCGCCAGCGCCTGCCCGTGCTGATCGATCCGATCCAGCCCGAGCCGATGACCAACTGACGAGGCCTCCCATGACTGCACACACACTCAAGACCCTGGCCCTGGCAGTGACTTGCGCCGCGTTCGGCAGCACCCTGCAGGCCGAAGAGCGCCAGGCGCCGCAATACCAGGTGGAAGATTGCTGCTCGCTGTGCCCGGCTGCGCACGACGCCAGCCGTTACACCACCAACTACATGAAGAACTTCGTCACCCTGATGGATGCCGACGAGGGCTGGCTGTTCCGCAGTGTCGAAGACCTGCGCACCGAGTTCGGCACCACCGAGGTCGGCTACCAGCGCCTCAAGGAACTGCGCGACGGCCTCAAGCAGCGTGGCGTGGAATTGGTGGTGGTCTATCAACCGACCCGCGGTCTGGTCAATCGCAGCAAGCTGCGCCCGGCCGACTACCAGCGCTTCGACTACGACAAGGCGCTGCGCAACTACCGCCAGGCGCTGACCCGCTTCGAACAGCTGGGTATCTGGGTGCCGGACCTGACCCCGCTGACCGACGAGGACAGCGACAAGGAGTTCTACTTCCGCCGTGACCAGCACTGGACGCCTTACGGTGCCGAACGCACCGCACGCCTGGTGGCCGAGACGGTCAAGCGCATCCCCGGCTTCGAAGATATTCCGCGCAAGGAGTTCGTCACCGAGCGCGTCGGTCTGATGGGCAAGACCGGCACCATGCAGAACGTCGCCAGCCAGCTGTGCGGCACCGGCTATGCGGTGCAGTACGTCGATCAGTTCGTCACCGAGCCCAAGGACGCCAGCGATGGCGACGCGCTATTCGGCGACGACAGCAGTCCGAAGATCACCCTGATCGGCACCAGCCACAGCGGCAAGAACTACAACTTCGGCGGCTTCCTCGAAGAGTACCTGGGCACCGACGTGCTCAACGCGGCCTTCCCTGGTGGCGGTCTGGAGGGCGCGATGCTCGAGTACCTGGCCAGCGATACCTTCCAGAACGACCCGCCGAAGGTGCTGATCTGGGAATTCTCGCCGCTCTACGACCTGGCCTCGGACAAGATCCACCGCCAGTTGATGGCCAGCCTGAACAACGGCTGCAGTGGCCAGACCGAGCTGCTCGCCAGCGAGAAACGCCTGCATCCGGGTAGCAACGAAATTCTCGTCAACGGCGAGAACAAGCTGCTGACGCTGGCTGGCAATCGCCACCAGCTCGACCTGCGTTTCAGTGATCCGTCGGTCAAGCGTGTCGACGCCACCATCTGGTACCTCAATGGCCGCCGCGAACAGCTCAAGCTGGAGAAACCCAACACCGTCGATACCGACGGGCGCTTCGCCGTGGAACTGCGCGACGAGCCGGGCTGGGGTGATCAGAACTTCTTCGCCCTGGAAATCGAAAAGCCCGAGGACAGCGCCGACGACCTGAAAGTCCAGGCCAGCCTGTGCCAACGCCCCAGCGGGCTCAGCCAGCAAGTCGCGCAGCACGACTGAGGAGGCCACCATGCCCAAACGACTCGCTCCACTCACTCTCATGGCGCTGCTGCTCAGCGGCCCAGCCTTCGCCGCGCTGCAACCGCCGGCGGGTTACTACGCCGCCGTGGGCCAGCGCGAGGGCAAGGCGCCCGTCTGCCCCGCGGTGCCGCAGCCGTACACCGGTGAACTGCAGTTCACCAGCAAGTACGAAGGCTCCGACAGTGCCCGCGCCACGCTCAATCGCAAGGCCGAGAAGAACTTTCGCGAGCAGACCTCGCACATCACCCGCCTGGAGAAGGAAGCCGGGCGGATGATCACCGGCTACATGCGCACCGGTCAGCCGCAGCGCCTGGAATGCGCCATCGAATGGCTCGACCAGTGGGCCAGCGCCGATGCGCTGGAGTCCGAGCAGTTCAATCACACCGGCAAGTCGATGCGCAAATGGGCGCTGGGCAGCCTGGCCGGCGCCTGGCTGCGCCTGAAGTTCTCCGAGTCGCAACCGCTGGCGGCCTACCCGCAGCAGAGCTCACGCATCGAGGCCTGGTTCACCCGCCTGGCCGAACACACGGTGCGCGAATGGAGCGACCTGCCGCTGCGCAAGATCAACAACCACAGCTACTGGGCTGCCTGGTCGGTGATGGCGGTGGCGGTGATCAGTGATCGCCGCGACCTGTTCGACTGGTCCGTGGGCCAGTTTCGCATCGCTGCCAACCAGGTCGATGACGAAGGCTACCTGGCCAACGAAATGCGCCGCAGCCAACGCGCCCTCGCCTACCACAACTATGCCCTGCCGCCGCTGGCGATGATCGCCGCGTTCGCCGAGGCCAACGAAGTCGACCTGCGCGGCGAGAATCATGGCGCCCTGCAGCGCCTGGCCGAGCGCGTGCTGCAAGGCGCGCGCGACCCGGCTGCGTTCGCCCAGCGCACCGGTGCCAAGCAGGACATGAGCGAGCTGCGCAAGGACTTCAAGTACGCCTGGCTGGCGCCCTACTGCAGCCTCTACGCCTGCAGTGAAGAGACCCGCGAACTGAACCAGGAGATGGGGCCGTTCAACAGCTTCCGCCTCGGTGGCGAGGTGACCCAGGTGTTCAACGGCCGTAGGGCGGACTCAGGAGCGCCAGCGAACAGTCCGCCATAGCATTCGAGCAAAAACCCTACGGCGTACTGCTTCGCGAGTACGCCCTACAGGTTTGCGACGACGCAACAAAACAAACCCTCCGCTCGCGGGGGGAAAGGGGGGCGTTGCCCCGGCTGTTCACGGAGAAGCACGGATGGTCTTTTCATCCAACGTCTTTTTGTTCCTGTTCCTGCCGATTTTTCTCGGCCTGTACTACCTGTGCCCGAATCGCGGGCGCAACCTGCTGATCCTGATCGGCAGCTACACCTTCTATGCCTGGTGGCGGGTGGATTTCCTCCTGCTGTTCGCTGCGGTGACGCTGTGGAACTACGTCTTCGGCCTGCGCATCCAGGCGCATGCCGGCACCGAAGCGGCACGCCGCTGGGTGGTGGCCGGGGTGGTCGGCAACCTGGCCACTCTGGGCTACTTCAAGTACGCCAACTTCGGTGTGGCCAATATCAACGCCGTGCTCGAGTCGATGGGGATGGAGCCCTTCGTCCTCACTGCGGTGATCCTGCCGATCGGTATCTCCTTCTACATCTTCCAGTCGATCAGCTACCTGATCGACGTGTACCGCCGCGACACCGAGCCGACGCGCAACCTGATCAACTTCGCCGCCTTCATCGCCCTGTTCCCGCAGCTGATCGCAGGTCCCGTGCTGCGTTACAAGGATCTGGCCGACCAGTTCACCGACCGCACGCACAGCCTCGACAAGTTCAGCGAAGGCGCCACGCGTTTCATGCAGGGCTTCGTCAAGAAGGTGTTCATCGCCGACAGCCTGGCGCCGCTGGTGGACCACTGCTTCGCCCTGGAAAACCCCAGCACCGGCGACGCCTGGCTGGGCATGATCGCCTACACCGCGCAGCTGTATTTCGACTTCTCCGGCTATAGCGACATGGCCATCGGCCTGGGCCTGATGATGGGCTTTCGCTTCATGGAGAACTTCAACCAGCCCTATATCAGCCAGTCGATCACCGAGTTCTGGCGGCGCTGGCACATCAGCCTGTCCACCTGGCTGCGTGACTACCTCTACGTACCGCTGGGCGGCAATCGCCACGGCACCTTCAACACCTACCGCAACCTGTTTCTGACCATGCTGCTGGGCGGCTTCTGGCACGGCGCCAACTGGACCTTCCTGATCTGGGGCGCCTGGCACGGCACCTGGCTGGCCATCGAGCGGGCGCTCGGCGTGAAAGCCGCACCGATTGTGTTCAACCCGCTGAAATGGGCCTTCACCCTGCTGCTGGTGATGCTCGGCTGGGTGATCTTCCGCGCCGAGAACCTGGAGGTGGCCGGGCGCATGTATGCCGCGCTGTTCAGCTTTGCTGACTGGCACCTGAGCGAGCTGACCCTGGCGCGCATCACCGGGCTGCAGATGGTCACCCTGGTGCTGGCCTGGGTGGTGATCGCCGTCAACGGCGCCCGCCAGTTCCTTGCCAGCCGTAGCCATGAGCCGGGCCTGACCCTGGCCAGCGCCGGTGTCGCCCTGCAGGCCGTCGACCTGCGCATGGTGGCCCTGCGTGGCGCCCTGCTGCTGTTGTTCTGCGCCTCGCTGCTCAAGCTCTCGGCGCAGAGCTATTCCCCCTTCCTGTACTTCCAGTTCTGAGCGGAGGCCGACCATGAATCGCCCCATCAAGACCCTGTATGTCGCGCTGTTCGCCCTGCTGCTGTTGCCGGTCAGCCTCGTGGCCCTGACCAAGCTCGGCGGCTACAGCATGCCGGCGCAACCGAGCGTGCTCGACGGCGGCCTGGCCAAGAGCATCGAGCGTCACTATGACGAGAACTTCCCGCTCAAGCAGGCCGGCATCAACCTCTGGGCAGCCGTGGAATACCTGGCGTTCGGCGAAGGCCGTAGCGGCCTGGTGATCGGCGAAGACGGCTGGCTGTACTCGGACGAGGAGTTCGATCCGGTGGTCGACGGTCAGCGCCAGCTGCGCGACAACCTGGCGCTGATCCGTGGCGTGCAGCGCCAGCTGCAAGAACGCGATATCCAGCTGCTGCTGGCCATCGTCCCGGCCAAGACCCGCCTGTACCCGGAGCACACCGGCAACCATCGTCCCAGCGCTCTGCAGCGCAGCCTGTACCCGCGCTTTCACCGCGCCGTGCGCAATGCCGGGATCGCTGCGCCGGATCTGCTTGCACCGCTGCAGGCCGCCAAGGACGAAGCACCGATGTTCCTGCGCACCGACACCCACTGGACCCCGGAAGGCGCCGACGTCACTGCCAAGGCGCTGAGTGAAGTGGTGCGCAGCGCCATGCAGTTGCGTGGCGAGCCGCAGCAATTCGTCACCGAAACCGTGGAAACCCGCACGCATCAAGGTGACCTGACGCGCTTCCTGCCGCTGGCCCCCTTGTTCGAAAGCCTGATGCCGCAGGCCGACCGCCTGCAGCAGCGCGAAACCCATGCCGCCGAAGGTGGCGACGACCTGTTCGGCGACAGCGACCTGCCGGTGACGCTGGTCGGCACCAGCTACAGCGCCAACCCGGCCTGGAACTTCGCCGGCGCCCTGCGTGAACACCTGCAGCGCGACCTGGCCAACCATGCCGAGGAAGGCGGCGGCCCACTGGTACCGATGCTCAAGTACCTGCAGAGCGACGAGCTCGAGAACAACCCGCCACAGCTGGTGATCTGGGAATTCCCCGAGCGTTATCTGCCGATGACCAGCGACTTCACCGATTTCGACCCGCAATGGCTCGCCGCGCTCAAAGACGGCGGCGAGCGCCAGGGGCTGGCGGCTGCCAGTCACTGACTCATCCCCCAAGGAGGACTATCCGATGAACAACACGCAAACCACCCCACGCCGCTTCACGCTGGGCGCCTGCGCCCTGGCTCTGGGCCTCGGCATGCTCCAGGCACAGGCCGATGACGGCGCCCTCTACGGACCCAAGGCACCCAAGGGCTCGGCATTCGTCCGCGCCTACAACGCCAGCAGCGCCGAGCTCGACGTCAGTGTCGGCCAGACCCAGCTCAAGCAGATCTCGCCGCTGGGCTCGAGTGATTTCAAGTTCCTCCCGGCCGGCAGCTATCAGGCCCTGGTCGGTAACGCACAGATGGCGGTAGATCTGGAGGCCGCGCGTTACTACACCCTGGTCAGCCAGACCGGCGCCGAGCCGCGCCTGGTGGAAGAGCCGCCCTTCACCAGCCGGCAGAAAGCCCTGCTGCGCGTACAGAACCTGACTGACAGCACCCTCAGCCTGAAGACCGCCGACGGCAAGACCGATGTGGTCGCCAACGTCAAACCCGACGGCCGTGGCGACCGCGAGATCAATCCGGTGAAAGTCGGCCTGGCGCTGTTCGATGGCGAGCGCAAGGTCGCCGACCTGAAACCCGTGACCCTGGAGCGCGGCGAAGTGGTCAGCCTGTTCGTCACTGGCGGTCAGGGCAAGTTGTCGCCGGTGTGGGTCAAGCGCCCCATCGACGGTTAAGGCAGTGAGTTTCTAGAACAAGGAAAACGGCGGGCAAACGCCGCACACACACAGCACGAGCATCCAACTCGATCAATTGTTAAGGAGAGACACCATGACCCCCATTATCCTATCCGGTGGCAGCGGCTCGCGACTCTGGCCTCTTTCGCGCAAGCTGTATCCCAAGCAGTTCCTCGCCCTGACCGGTGAGCAGACACTGTTCCAGCAGACCCTGCAGCGCCTCTCCATCGAGGGCATGCAGCCGCCAGTGCTGGTGGCCAACCAGGAGCATCGCTTCATCGTGCTCGAGCAACTGGAGCAGATCAGCCTGCAGGCACAAATGCTGCTGCTCGAGCCCTTTGGCCGTAACACCGCACCAGCCGTGGCCATGGCCGCCCTGCAACTGATCGCCGAAGGTCGTGACGAACTGATGCTGGTGCTGCCGGCCGATCACGTCCTGGACGACCAGCAGGCCTTCCGCCAGGCCCTGGCACTGGCCACCGTGGCCGCAGAAAAAGGCGAGATGGTCCTGTTCGGCGTGCCGGCCGACCGACCGGAAACCGGCTACGGCTATATACGAGGCCAGGCCGACGGCACCCTGCCCGATGGCATGGCGCGCGTCGCCAGCTTCGTCGAGAAACCCGACGCCCAGCGCGCCACCGAGTACGTGGCCAGCGGCGACTATTACTGGAACAGCGGCATGTTCCTGTTCCGCGCCAGCCGCTTCCTCGAGGAGCTCAAGCACCACGACGTTGACATCTATGATACCTGCCTGCTGGCCCTGGAACGCAGCAAGCGCGACGGCACGCAGATCACCATCGACCCGGCCACCTTCGCCTGCTGCCCGGACAACTCCATCGACTACGCCGTGATGGAAAAGACCACCCGCGCTTGCGTGGTACCGCTGGCCGCCGGCTGGAACGACGTGGGCAGCTGGTCGTCGATCTGGGAGGTGCACGACAAGGACGAAGCCGGCAACGTGACCAAGGGCGACGTAGTGATCGAGGACAGCCGCAACTGCCTGATCCACGGCAATGGCAAGCTGGTCTCGGTGCTGGGCCTGGACGATATCGTCGTGGTGGAAACCAAGGACGCCATGATGGTGGCGCACAAGGACCGCGTGCAGGACGTCAAGAAGCTGGTGAGCAAGCTGGACGCACAAGGCCGCTGCGAGACCCAGAACCACTGCGAGGTGTACCGCCCTTGGGGCTCGTACGACTCGGTGGACATGGGTGGCCGCTTCCAGGTCAAGCACATCACCGTCAAGCCGGGCGCGCAGCTCTCCTTGCAGATGCACCACCACCGTGCCGAGCACTGGATCGTGGTGTCCGGCACGGCCAAGGTGACCTGCGACGACCGTGAGTTCCTGCTCACCGAGAACCAGTCCACCTACATCCCGATGACCTCGGTGCACCGTCTCTCCAACCCGGGCAAGATCCCGCTGGAGATCATCGAGGTGCAGTCCGGCACCTACCTGGGCGAGGACGATATCGAGCGCCTGGAAGACGTGTACGGCCGTAGCGATGCAGTAGCTGCTGGCGCCACACACTGAGCGGTTCGTAGCCCGGATGCAGTCCGGGTCGATATCGGCCCCGGATTGCATCCGGGCTACGTCCTTGTTCATCCGAGGCATACGCAGTGAGCTCCCCTCTCCCATTCATGGGAGAAGGGTTGGGGGAGAGGGCAGGATACGCCCACGCCATTGAAGGCTCTGCCTTTCCCGCCCCCTTTCCCGCCTGGTGAAGGAGGCTGTCACACCCTGCGACAGCCCACGCGGTTACCCTGACAAAGCACCTTGTGTAGGATGAGCGCAGACTTCGCAAAAAGGCTGCCCTCATGCTGTTCGGTGTCGTACTCGTCATCACCTGGCTGATTCTGCTGATCCGCTACCCGACCAAGGCGCTACCGGTTTCCATGGCCGCGCTGGTCGGCCTCGGCCTAGTGGCCACCTGGGTGATCTGGCAGGAAAGCCGCGACGAGCGCTACCTGGCCCATCTCGAACTGCGCCTGAGCTACGACCCGCAGCGCTGCCCCGCTGATCGCCCGCTGGCCATCGACCTGAAGAACGGCAGCGACGCCGCCTTGCTGGAACTGCGCTGGGAAGTCGCCGCCTACCGTCCAGGCAATGCCACCAATCTGGCTCAGCGCCTTTACGAATCGCCGCGCTACAGCGGCCCCGGTGAACTGCTGCCGGGTGCCAGCTGGAGCGACTGCATGCCCCTGCCCGACCTGCGCAGCGGCTATCGCCCGGCTACGCTGGAGTTTCGCGCCGAGCGCCTGCAAGGCAAGTTCATACGCTGATACCTGCTGCACGCCGAACGCAGCCTCGTAGCCCGGATGCAATCCGGGGATGCTGCCTATGGCGGTTCCCGGATTGCATCCGGGCTACGGTATTAAGCGCGTAGGGCGGACTCAGGAGCCTAGGCGAACAGTCCGCCATCACCTCAAGCCAAGCCTGCTAAGCTGCAACCCCATTCGCGTCTCAGGGAGTCCCGCGTATGCCCCAACCCAGCGTCCTTATCACCGGTTGCTCCAGCGGCATCGGCCGCGCCCTGGCCGACGCCTTCAAGGCAGGTGGCTACGCCGTCTGGGCCACAGCGCGCAAGGCGAACGACCTCACAGCGCTCGAGCAGGCCGGATTCAACGCGGTGCAGCTCGACGTCAACGATGGCCAAGCGCTGCAACAGCTGAGCGCTCGCCTGAGCAAGGAGATCGGCGGCCTCGATGTGCTGATCAACAATGCGGGCTACGGCGCCATGGGTCCGCTGCTCGACGGCGGCGTGGAAGCCATGCAGCGGCAGTTCGAAACCAATGTCTTCTCCATCGTCGGCGTGACCCGCGCGTTCTTCCCGCTGCTGCGTCGCAGCCGTGGCCTGGTGGTGAATATCGGCAGCGTTTCCTCGGTGCTGGTGACGCCCTTCGCCGGTGCCTACTGTGCCTCCAAGGCTGCCGTGCATGCGTTGAGCGACGCGCTGCGCATGGAGCTGGCGCCGTTTTCCATCCAGGTGATGGAAGTGCAGCCCGGCGCCATCGCCTCCAGCTTCGGCGCCAACGCCAGCCAGCAGGCCGAGGCGCTGATCCGTGAAGACTCGCCCTGGTGGCCGCTGCGCGAGGGCATCCGCGCCCGCGCCAATGCCTCGCAGGACAACCCGACCCCGGCCAACGAGTTTGCTGCGCGACTGCTGGCCGCCGTACAGCGAGACAAGCGCCCGCGCCTGTTGCGCCTGGGTAATGGCAGCCGCGCCCTGCCACTGCTCGCCACGCTGCTGCCCAAAGCCCTGTTGCAGCGGGTACTGAGCAAACGCTTCGGCCTGGTGCAGAGCCTGTGAGCCAGAACCTGCAACTGCGCTACTACGCGGCTGCAGGGATAGTCGCGGCCATCGTACTGAACCTGCTGCTACGCACCTTCGTGCGCCTCGGCGGCGTGTTCACTACATTGCTGATCGCCGCCGCCATCGCGGCCGGTTTGGCGCTGGTGTTTCACTGGCGCCAGGGTCGCGCGCCCAGCAGCACTGAGCGCTGGCGTTTCACCCTGCTCTATGGCGGCGTGCTCGGGCTGCTCTATCTCGGCCTGCTGGGCATGATGGTCCTTCAAGACACGCCCAGCCCCATGGGCCTGTTTCTCTTCAGCCTGCATTATCTGTGCTACCCAGTGCTGGCCTGGCTGGCGTTTTCGCCACGCCATGGCCGCTGATTTTTCGTCAGGATGACTTCGCCATGCTGCATACCCTCGCCGTCGCCAACTACCGCTCGATCAACAGCCTGATCCTGCCACTCGGCCGGCTCAACCTGATCACTGGTGCCAACGGCAGCGGCAAGTCCAACCTCTACCGCGCGCTACGCCTGCTGGCAGAAACCGCCCAGGGCGGCGTGGTCAACGCGCTGGCGCGCGAAGGTGGACTGGAGTCGAGTTTCTGGGCCGGGCCGGAGAAGATTTCCCGGCGCATGCGCAATGGCGAGGTGCCCGTGCAGGGTGGGCCACGACAGAACGTGATGCGCCTGCGCCTGGGCTTTGCCGGCGAGGATTTCGGTTACGCCATCGCCCTTGGCCTGCCCGAGCCAAGCAGCTCGGCTTTCGCTCTCGACCCGGAGATCAAGCGCGAGTGCATCTGGGCCGGTGCCAGCTACCGCCCCGCCTCACTGCTGGTGGATCGCGCCGGGCCCATGGTGCGCATGCGTGAAGGCCGCAGCTGGCAGGTACTGGCCCAACACGTGCCGAACTACGACAGCCTGTTCGACCAGATCGGCAACGACCCGAATTGCCCAGAGGTTTTCCAGCTACGCGAAACCATTCGCCGCTGGCGCTTCTACGATCACTTTCGCAGTGATGCCGACGCGCCGGCGCGCCAGCCGCAATTGGGCACGCGCACACCGGTGCTGCATCACGATGGACGCGACCTGGCCGCCGCCCTGCAGACCATCCGCGAGATAGGCGACCGCGAAGCCCTGGATGCCGCCATCGACGACGCCTTTCCCGGCAGCCGTCTGCATATCGATTTTCAGGCTGGCGGGCGCTTCGCTGTGGAACTGCGCCAGGAAGGTTTGCTGCGCCCCTTGAGCGCCGCCGAGCTGTCCGATGGCACGCTGCGCTACCTGTTGCTGGTGGCCGCCCTGCTCACGCCGCGACCGCCATCATTGATGGTGCTCAACGAACCGGAAACCAGCCTGCATCCTGATCTGCTACCCGCACTAGGGCGCCTGATCATCGCCGCGTCGAAGCAGACGCAGGTGTGGGTGGTGTCCCACGCCAGCCGTCTGATCGCCACGCTCAAGGAAAGCCCCGACTGCAACACCCTGGAGCTGGACAAACAGCTCGGCCAGACCTGCATACGTGGCCAGGGCATGCTCGACGAGCCGCCCTGGCACTGGCCGGATTGAGTCAGCGATAGTGGGAGGCGCTTTAGCGGCGAGCTTTAGAAGTCGCGGCTACGACTGTCCGAGACAGGGAAACTCCTTCCCACGCCCCCGCTGCAGCGTAGCCCGGATGAAATCCGGGGGAGGTTTATCAGCGCTTTCGCGGCTCGAGCCGCTCCTACAGTCCAAATCGAACTCAGAGCCCTTCTAGATAGCGCTCGACATCCAGCGCCGCCATGCAGCCGGCACCGGCCGAGGTGATCGCCTGGCGATAGACCGAATCGGCCACGTCACCGGCGGCGAACACGCCAGCCACAGTGGTCGCGGTGGCATTGCCCTCACGTCCACCATTGACCACCAGATAGCCGTCCTTCAGCGCCAGTTGGCCTTCGAACAAGCTGGTATTGGGGGTATGGCCGATGGCGACGAACAGACCATCCACCTTCAGCTCGCGGTAAGCGCCGCCATACTGTTTCAGGCGCACACCAGTGACGCCGCTGGCATCGCCCAGCACCTCGTCCACCTCGGCATTGAGCTGCAGTTCGATCTTGCCTTCGGCAATGCGCGCGCGCAGCTTGTCCTGCAGAATCTTCTCGGCACGGAAGGTCTCGCGGCGGTGAATCAGGGTCACCTTGCTGGCGATGTTGGCCAGGTACAGCGCCTCTTCCACAGCGGTATTACCGCCACCGACCACCGCGACCTCGCGGCCACGATAGAAGAAGCCGTCGCAGGTCGCGCACGCCGAAACGCCGCGGCCCATGAACGCCTCTTCACTGGGCAACCCCAGGTAACGCGCACTGGCACCGGTGGCGATGATCAGTGCGTCGCAGCTGTAGGTGCCGCTGTCGCCGACCAGGGTGAATGGCTTGCCGGCCAGATCCACGGCGTTGATATGGTCGAAGACGATCTCGGTCTCGAAGCGCTCGGCATGCTCCTGCATGCGCTGCATCAGCGCCGGGCCGGTCAGGCCATGCGGATCACCCGGCCAGTTGTCCACCTCGGTGGTGGTGGTCAGTTGGCCGCCGGCCTGGATACCGGTGATCAGCAGCGGTTTCAGGTTGGCGCGCGCAGCATAGACGGCAGCGCTGTAACCGGCAGGGCCGGAACCCAGGATGATGACGCGGGCATGACGAACGGCAGACATCGCTAACTCCTTGCAGGCCCACAGGGCCGGCAGGCCAGAATAAAAAGGGACTCTCGAAGCACTAGGGGAAGGCTTGGAGGAGTGAGAGCCCCGCAAAAGGGAAACTGGGCGCAAGGCTATCGAGGCGGCTGGCGAAGCGGAAATATCCATTGCCAATTCAGCGAATAGAGTCCGCCTATGGCCGTCGGGTTGAACCTTACCCCATGGCTGAACTTTCACCGCGCAGGCAAAGTCGGTATGGTCGCGCGCATCAACCACTCAGGAGACCGCCATGCCCGCCGCTCCCGTCCTGTCCGGCCCGCAATACCTGCGAGAAGGCCTGAGGCTGGTACTCAGCCCCGGCCTGCGCCTGTTCGTATTGCTGCCTCTGGCGATCAATCTGATCCTGTTCGTCAGCATGATCAGCTTTGCCGTGCAGCAGTTCAGCGGCTGGGTCGATACCTTCATGCCTTCCCTGCCGAACTGGCTGAGCTTCCTGCAATACATCCTCTGGCCACTGTTCGTGGTGCTGGTGCTGCTGATGGTGTTCTTCACCTTCACCCTGCTGGCCAACATCATCGCCGCGCCGTTCAACGGTTTTCTCGCGGAGAAGGTCGAAGTGGTAGCACGCGGTAAAGATCATTTCCCGCCCTTCAGCTGGGCCGAACTGGCAGCCATGGTGCCGCGTACCATGGGTCGCGAAATGCGCAAACTGGCGTATTTCCTGCCGCGCGCCATCGGCCTGCTGATCCTCAGCTTCATCCCGGTGGTCAACCTGGTCGCCGCGCCGCTGTGGCTGCTGTTCGGCGTGTGGATGATGGCCGTGCAGTACATCGATTACCCGGCGGACAACAACAAGATGAGCTGGCAGGACATGCTCGCCTGGCTGCGCGAGAAGCGCTGGCAGAGCCTGAGTTTCGGCGGCATCACCTACGCCGCCCTGCTGGTGCCGGGGCTGAACATACTGATGATGCCGGCGGCAGTAGCCGGTGCCACGCTGTTCTGGGTGCGCGAGCGCGGCGAACAGGCACTAGGTTCGCGCAAGGACATCGAGTAACGCCTGCACCGACACCTGCGACTCGCGCTCGATGCGCCGGCGCATGAACAAGCGCATCAGCCAGCCGGCGGCCTCAGCCTCAAGGATTACCAACAGGCTCGCCACGTGAGCGTGACGCCGCGCGCCGGGCGCGGTTCGCCGCTGGAAATCGTCCTGGGCTCGGCCAAGGTCAGGCGCCAGGCAGCGCTGCATCTGCCCAATCACCTGCCGATTCCGGCCATCGTCGCTCGCACCGACCCGCTCGGCACCATCCCCGCGCGCCTGGCCGAAGCCTTCGCACCGCTGTTCGCCCTGCAGGTGACGCCATTGCCCTTCGACATGCCGGCCGTGCAGATCAGCCTGATCTGGCACCGCCAGCAGCACCATGACCCGGCGCACCTCTGGCTGCGAGAACAACTTCACGGCCTGCTTGCCTGACATATAAACGCAATCGAAACGTCATGTTCACTACATGACCTGGGCAGAGACTGCTTACATGAACGCATCTTCTCTGCACATCGCGCTGATCAGCGAAACCTTCCCGCCGGAAATCAATGGCGTGGCCAATACCCTCGGCCGCCTGGTCGACGGCCTGCGTGGCCGTGGCCATCGCGTGCAATTGATACGGCCCCGCCAGGAGGTCGATCAGGAGCAGGACGCCGGCAATGACCTGCTGCTGACCCGAGGCTGGCCGCTACCCGGCTACCCCGGCCTGCAATGGGGTCAGTCATCACTGCACAAGCTGCTCAGGCGCTGGCAACGGCAGCGACCGGATGTGCTCTACATCGCCACCGAAGGCCCGCTTGGCCTGTCCGCTTTGCGCGCGGCCAGACGCCTGGCGATCCCGGTGGTCAGCGGTTTTCACACCAACTTCCAGCAATACACCGGGCACTACGGCATCGGTCTGCTGACCCGGGCGATGACCAACTACCTGCGCTGGTTCCACAACCGCACGCAGCTGACGCTGGTGCCGAGCATCGGTCAGAAGGTCGACCTCGAACGCCGTGACTTCGAACGCCTGGCCCTGCTCGCGCGGGGTGTCGACAGCCAGCTGTTCCACCCACGCAAACGCAGCGACGCTCTGCGCGAAAGCTGGGGCCTGGGACCGGATGACCTGGCCGTGTTGCATGTAGGTCGCCTGGCGGCAGAGAAGAACCTCAGTCTGCTGGTAAAAGCCTTCCACGCCCTGCAGACAGCTCACCCGCAGCGCCGTATGCGCCTGATCCTGGTGGGAGACGGGCCGCTGCGCGCCAACCTCCAGGCGCAACTACCAGACGCGCTATTCTGCGGCCTGCAGCGCGGTGAAACGCTGGCCACGCACTATGCCTCTGGCGATCTGTTTCTGTTTCCCAGCCTCTCGGAAACCTTCGGTAACGTGGTGCTGGAAGCCCTGGCATCGAGCCTCGGCGTGGTGGCATTCGACCAGGCTGCGGCCGCCCAGCATATCCATCACGGCCACAACGGCATGCTCGCCCGCCCTGGCGACGAAGCCGGTTTCTGCGAGGCCGCCTGTGAGCTGCTGGAAGAGGCGGAAGTATTGCGGCGCATCCGTCTCAATGCCCGTAGGCATGCCAGCCATCTGAGTTGGGACGGCATCGTCGCGCTGTTCGAGCAACACCTGCGCAGCGCCATGCAGCCGGCACCCCTCTGCGTCAGCACGGAGCTTCGCAGTAGGGCGGGTGAAACCCGCCACTGAGACAATCTGGCGGGTTGCACCCGCCCTACGTGATCACATCCGCTCAAAACATGCAGGCGTAAAAAAGCCCCGATGTGCCGGGGCTGAAAACGGGGCGCCGGATCGCGACGCCCGCTAGAAACGGACTCAGACCAGCGTGGTCAGCGCATCGCGGCTGAACGGCAGGATGTCCTGCTCGCGGCCCTCACGCACCTTCAGCGCCCAATCCGGGTCGACCAGCAGCGCGCGGCCCACGGCGACCAGATCGAACTCCTCCTTGTTCAGGCGTTCGAGCAGATTCTCAAGGCTGGCCGGTTCGGCCACCTTGTCGGTCTTGACCATGAACTGCAGGAACTCACCATCCAGACCTACACTGCCGACGGTGATGGTTGGCTTGCCGGTGAGTTTGCGCGTCCACCCAGCCAGGTTGAGGTCGCTGCCTTCGAACTCCGGCTCCCAGAAGCGGCGGGTCGAGCAATGGAAGATGTCCACGCCTGCATCGGAGAGCGGCTTGAGGAAGGCCTCCAGTTGCTCCGGGGTCTGCACCAGGCGCGCAGTGTAATCCTGCTGCTTCCACTGGGAGTAGCGCAGGATGATCGGGAAGTCCGGGCCGACCGCCGCGCGCACCGCCTGGATCAGCTCGATGGCAAAACGCGAACGCGCTGCCAGGTCACCACCGTACTGGTCGGTGCGCTGGTTGCTGCCCTCCCAGAAGAACTGGTCGATCAGGTAGCCATGGGCACCGTGGATTTCCACGCCGTCCATGCCGATGGCCTTGGCGTCGCGTGCAGCCTGAGCGAAGGCGGCGATCACTTCATCGATATCGGCCTGGGTCATGCCGTGCACGACCACTTCACCGTCCTTGAGCTTCTGCATCGGGCCATAGCCGGGCACGCTGGCATCCGGCTCGGTGCCCAGGCGACGCACGTTCCCCACGTGCCAGAGCTGCGGAACGATCTTGCCGCCTTCGGCATGCACGGCGTCGACCACCTGCTTCCAGCCGGCCAGGGCATCTTCGCCATAGAAACGCGGCACGTTCGGGTAGCCGTTGGCGGCCTTGTGGCCAACGGTGGTGCCCTCGGTGACGATCAGGCCCACGCCCGCAGCCGCACGGCGACGGTAATACTCGATGACCTTGGCATTGGGCACACCACCAGGCGAGAAGGAGCGGGTCATCGGCGCCATGACCACACGGGTCGGCAGTTCCAGGTTACCGAGGCGGAACGGGGCGAACAGGGCTTGAACGGGAGCGCTCATCATCTTTCCTCTGAGGTTGAACGGTAATCAGGCCTGCAGCAAACGCTCCAGGCGGGTGACGAAAGCTTCCAGCGGCTGCAGGCTGCGGCCCACCTTGAGCCGCGCCAGCACACCCTGCCAGGCGTTGGCGATAAACACGGCGAGGTTGCCGCAGTCCTCGTCGGCTGGCAGTTCACCGGCTGTCTGCGCCTGCTCCAGGCAGTCGCGCAGGATGTCCACCGAGGCCTGCTGGATGGCCTCCACCTCGGCGCCGATAGCCGGGAGCATTTCGCTCATCTCGAAACTCAGGCTGCCGATGAAGCAGTGGTACTGCGGCGAGTCCTGGCGGGCGAAGTGCGCCAGCAGATCACGGTAGTAAGCGAGGATGCGCGCCCGCGGGCTCAGCGCGGCATTGCTCAACGCCTGGGCGTAACGCTCCAGACGCGGGCGATAGATGAAGGCCAGCGCCTGCAGGGCGAAGTCTTCCTTGCTGGCGAAGTAGTGATAGAAGCTGCCCTTGGGAATACCGGCCGCCTGGACGATTTCCAGCACACCGGTGCCGTGATAACCGCGACGCGTCATCACCGCCGAGCCTTTGCTCAGGATCAGGTCGCGTTTGTCGAGTCGAATGCTGTTCATGGCGCCGAGCATATGACCGGTCGTCTCGCTCGGCACAGCACTATTGATGAGAGTGATTAAAGGTCAGAACCCGTAGGGCGGGTGCAACCCGCCAACCATGCGAGCGGCGGGTCACACCCGCCCTACTTCCAGCTCAGCTCTGCAGCCAGATCAGCGAAGCGAAACGTCCGGTGCGGGCACTGCGGCGATAGGAGTAGAAGCGCGGGTCGTTGTAGGTGCACAGGCCACCACCGCTGACCGCGGTGACGCCGATGGCGGCCAGACGAATACGTGCCAGTTGGTAGATATCGGCCATGAACTTGCCGGCGTTGGCGCTGGGCAAGAACGCGCTGGCAGCCTCGGCGTGCTGTTGCACGAATGCTTCGCGCACCTCGGCCCCGACCTCGAACGCGGCCGGGCCGATGGCCGGGCCGAGCCAGACCAGCAGCTCCTGCGGCGCCACGCTCAGCGCCTGCACAGCCGCCTCCAGCACGCCGCCGGCCAAGCCGCGCCAACCAGCGTGAGCCGCCGCCACCCTGGTACCGGCGCGGTCGCAGAACAGTGCCGGCAGGCAATCGGCAGTCATCGCCGTACAGGCGATACCGGGGGCGCTGGTCCAGTTGCCATCGGCTTCGATGACCACAGCCGGATCGGCCTCAGCCACCACGATGCCATGCACCTGACGCAGCCAGGCCGGCTGGCAACCGAGCACCTCGACCAGCTGCGCGCGGTTGGCCGCTACGGCTGCTGGATCGTCCTCGACATGATCACCCAGGTTGAAGGTATCGAACGGGGCCGCGCTGACGCCGCCGCTACGGGTGGTGACGCAGGCGCGCACGTTGGCCGGCGCAGGCCAGTCGGGCATCAGCCAGTCGTGGGCACTCACCCGACGAAGGCCTCGCGATCCTGGCGCAGCAGGGTCAGCAGCCAGACCAGATCATCCGGCAGCTCCGACTCCCACTTCATGCGCTTGCCGGTAGCCGGATGATCCAGCTCGAGGAAGCGTGCGTGCAGGGCCTGACGCGGGAATTCCTTGAGGCTCTGCACCAGTGTCGGGCTGGCGGCTGGCGGAATGCGGAAACGACCGGCGTAGACCGGATCGCCCACCAGCGGGTAGCCAACGTGGGTCATGTGCACACGAATCTGGTGGGTACGCCCGGTTTCCAGCTTGACCCGTACATGGGTGTGCGAGCGGTAGCGCTCGAGTACGCGGTAGTGACTGACCGCCGGCTTGCCGCCATCGGTCACCGCCATGCGCTGACGCTGGCTGGAGCTGCGGCCAATGGGCGCATCGATGGTGCCGCCGGCGGTGATCACGCCGATGCAGATGCATTCGTAGATGCGGCTGACGGTGCGTTTCTGCAACTGCTCGACCAGATTGGTCTGCGCCTGCAGGGTCTTGGCCACCACCATCAGGCCGGTGGTGTCCTTGTCCAGACGATGGACGATGCCAGCACGCGGCACATTGATGATGTCCGGCACATGGTGCAGCAGCGCGTTGAGCAGCGTACCGTCAGCATGCCCGGCAGCCGGGTGCACGACCAGGCCGGCCGGTTTGTCGATCACCAGCAGGTGTTCGTCTTCATAGACGATGTTCAGTTCGATGTCCTGCGCGATCCACTCGCCCTGCGCTTCCTGCTCGGCATCGAGCACCAGCGTCGAGCCGGCATGTACGGTGTCGCGCGGACGCGCCACGGCGCCATCGACAGTCAGGCGACCTTCCTTGATCCAGGTGGAAAGGCGCGAACGGGAGAACTCGCCAAACAGCTGCGCAGCCACCTGGTCGAGGCGTTGACCGCCCTGTTCAAAGGGGACAATGGCCTGGAGTTGGATCAGCTGTTTGTTTATAGAAGTCATCTTCGGCAACGGCGGGAGCCTGGCCTTTGGTTTCGGCGACAGGCTTGTGGTTAAATACGGCGTCTTTGCCCCAGGGTTTTCCGGGGGCGCTCATCATAACAGGACGGCCGCGCGGCCGTCACAGGGACGCAAGCCGCCATGCAAGTGAAACACCTGCTGCTGATCGCCATCCTCGCCCTTACCGCCGCCTGCTCATCCAAGCAGCCGGAGGTCGATGAAAACCTCAGCGAGGTGGAGCTGTACCAGCAGGCCCAGGCCGACCTGGACAACCGCAGCTACACCCAGGCCATCGCTAAACTGAAGGCACTGGAGTCGCGCTATCCGTTCGGGCGCTACGCCGAGCAGGCGCAGCTGGAGCTGATCTACGCCTACTACAAGAATGCCGAGCCGGAGGCCGCCAAGTCGTCCGCCGAGCGCTTCATTCGCCTGCACCCGCAGCACGCCAACGTCGACTACGCCTACTACCTCAAAGGCCTGGCCTCCTTCGACCAGGATCGCGGCCTGCTGGCGCGCTTCCTGCCGCTGGACATGACCAAGCGTGACCCGGGCGCCGCGCGCGACTCCTACAACGAGTTCGCCCAGCTCACCAGCCGTTACCCGACTAGCCGCTACGCGCCGGACGCCAAGCAGCGCATGATCTACCTGCGCAACCTGCTGGCCGCCTACGAAGTGCACGTTGGCCACTATTACCTGACCCGCCAGGCCTATGTCGCCGCTGCCAACCGTGGCCGCTACGTGGTGGAAAACTTCCAGGAAACCCCGTCCGTCGGTGACGGCCTGGCGATCATGACCGAGGCTTATCAGCGTCTGTCCCTGGACGACCTGGCTGCCACCAGCCTGGAAACCCTCAAGCTCAACTACCCTGACCATCCCAGCCTGGAAAGCGGCGAGTTCGTGCCGCTCGAAGAGGAAGCCGACAACCGCTCCTGGCTGGCCAAGGCGACCCTGGGCCTGATCGAAACCGACACGCCGCTGCCGCCGGGCGAAACCCGCGCCAGCCAGGACGTGGTTCGTCAGTACGAGGAAGCCGAGCAGCAGATACCGCGCGAACTGCAGCAGGACGCCAAGACCGGCGAAACCGCCAAGAAGCGTTCGATCTGGAGCTACCTGACCTTCGGCCTGTTCGACTGATCGACACGTCAGTGCAGAAGGGAGGCCACGGCCTCCCTTTTTTGTGCCCACGGATTCATCCAGGCTACGGGCTCACCTCCGACTTGCAGCCCGCCCCCTCGGAATCAGCTCACAGCCTGCCACCGCCCCCCTGTGCCGATGGTCTCAGCTTGGCTAAACTGCCGGCTTTAACCGGATAAAAGAGCACACCATGGGCCTGTTCCGCCTGCTGTTCTGGGTTGCAGTGATCTTCGCCGCAATCTGGATCTGGCGTCGCTTCATCAGCAAAGCCAAAAGCACTCGCCCCACCGAGGACGCCGCAGCCCCCATGGTGCGCTGCGCGCACTGCGGCGTGCACATTCCCAAGACCCGGGCGCTGAGCCAGGATCAGCAGTGGTACTGCAGCCAGGCCCACCTCGAACAAGGCCCACACACCGGTGACCGCTGATATCAGCGCACCCGGCAACACTCAGGGGCGACGCATCCTCAGGCTCTATCACTTCTATCGCCTGAGCATCGGCCTGGCGCTGATCCTGATGATTTCCAGCAACCTCGACGAGCAGTTGCTGGATGTCGTGCATATCGATCTGTTTCGTACTGGCAGCTGGGTTTACCTGATCCTCAACATCTTCATCGCCGTACTGGTGCAGAAACCCAAGCACCTGATGCAGCTGTTCAGCCTGGCGCTGGTCGACGTGATCTTTCTCTCGGCCCTGTTCTACGCAGCCGGCGGCACGCCCAGCGGTATCGGCAATCTGCTGGTGGTGGCGGTGGCCATTGCCAATATCCTTCTGCGCGGACGCGTTGGTCTGCTGATCGCAGCCGTCGCCGCCATGGCGCTGATCTACCTGACCTTCTACCTCAGCCTCAGCCGCCCGGCCGCAGCCGCCCAGTACGTACAGGCTGGCGCCCTCGGCGCGCTGTGCTTCGCCGGGGCGCTGTTCATTCAAGGCATCACCCGTCGCCTGCAGGTCAGCGAGAACCTGGCCGAACAACGCGCGGCCGACGTGGCCAACCTGGAAGAACTCAACGCGCAGATCCTGCAGCGCATGCGCACCGGCATCCTGGTGCTCGATACCCAGCATCGTGTGCTGCTGGCCAATCAGGGCGCCACGCAGTTGCTGGGGCGCGGCGAACTGACCGGCAAGATCATCGACCCGCATTGCCCCGAGCTGGTCAAGCGCCTGCAACAGTGGCTGCATAACCCGACCCTACGCCCGGAAAGCCTGCAGGCGCAGGTCGACGGTCCAATGCTGCAGCCCAGCTTCATTTCCCTGCAACGCGGCGACCAGCAGCACACCCTGGTGTTTCTCGACGACATCTCGCAGATCGCCCAGCAGGCGCAGCAACTCAAGCTGGCATCGCTCGGACGCCTGACCGCCGGCATCGCCCACGAAATTCGCAACCCGCTCGGCGCCATCAGCCATGCCGCGCAGTTGCTGCAGGAATCGGAGGACTTGCACGGCCCGGATCAGCGCCTGGCGCAGATCATTCAAGATCACTCCAAGCGCATGAACCTGGTGATCGAGAATGTTCTGCAACTGTCACGCAGGCGCCAGGCCGAACCGCAGTTGCTCGACCTGAAGTACTGGCTACACCGCTTCGCCAGCGAGTTTCGCAGCTCGGCACCAGCTGACCGGCAGATCCACCTGGAGACCCAGGGCGGCAGTCTGCAGACGCGCATGGACCCGCACCAGTTGACCCAGGTGCTGACCAATCTGGTCCAGAACGGCCTGCGCTATAGTGCCAAGCAGCACAAGATCGGCCAGGTCTGGCTGCGCCTTTTCCGTGACGAGAACAGCGACCTGCCGGTGCTGGAAATCCTCGACGACGGCCCTGGCGTGCCGCCCGAGCAGGAGCAGCACATCTTCGAGCCCTTCTACACCACCGAGAACAAGGGCACCGGCCTTGGCCTGTATATTTCTCGCGAGCTGTGCCAGGGCAACCAGGCCCGCCTCGACTATAAACCTCGTGAAGGGGGCGGCAGTTGCTTCCGCATCACCTTCGCCCATCCGCGCAAACTGAGCTGAGCATGAACCGTCAGAGAGCCCTGATCGTCGACGACGAACCCGATATCCGCGAGCTGCTGGAAATCACCCTCGGACGCATGAAGCTGGACACCCGCAGCGCCCGCAACGTCAAGGAAGCGCGCGAGTGGCTAGCGCGTGAGCCGTTCGACCTGTGCCTGACCGATATGCGCCTGCCCGATGGCACCGGCCTTGATCTGGTGCAATACATCCAGCAGCGCCACCCGCAAGTTCCCGTGGCGATGATCACCGCCTACGGCAGCCTGGACACCGCGATCAACTCGCTCAAGGCCGGCGCCTTCGACTTTCTCACCAAACCGGTGGACCTCGGTCGCCTGCGCGAACTGGTCGCCACCGCCCTGCGTATTCGCTCCCCCGACGGCGAGGAAACCCCGGTCGACAGCCGTCTGCTCGGCGACTCGCCACCGATGAAATCGCTGCGCAAGCAGATCCAGAAACTCTCGCGCAGCCAGGCGCCGGTCTACATCAGCGGCGAATCGGGCAGCGGCAAGGAACTGGTCGCCCGCCTGATCCATGAGCAGGGCCCGCGCGTCGAACAACCGTTCGTACCGGTCAACTGCGGCGCGATTCCCTCGGAGCTGATGGAAAGCGAGTTCTTCGGCCACAAGAAAGGCAGTTTTACTGGCGCCATTGAAGACAAGCAGGGCCTGTTCCAGGCGGCCAATGGCGGCACCCTGTTCCTCGACGAAGTCGCCGACCTGCCGCTGCCGATGCAGGTCAAACTACTGCGCGCGATTCAGGAGAAGGCCGTGCGCGCCGTCGGTGGCCAACAGGAAGTGGTGGTCGATGTACGCATCCTCTGCGCCACCCACAAGGATCTGGCAGCCGAAGTCGCGGCTGGTCGTTTCCGCCAGGACCTCTACTACCGGCTCAACGTCATCGAACTGCGCGTACCGCCGCTGCGTGAGCGCCGCGAAGATATCGCCCAATTGGCTGACGTGATGCTCGCGCGCCTGGCCGACGGCACTGGCCTGGCCGCCGCCAAGTTGCACCCCGACGCACTGGAAAAACTGAAGAATTACCGCTTCCCCGGCAACGTGCGCGAGCTGGAAAACATGCTCGAACGCGCCTACACCCTCTGCGAAGACGATCAGATCACGCCCAGCGACCTGCGCCTGGCCGATGCCAGCGGCCCTGGCAACGAAGGCGGCGAAACCAGCCTGGCGCAGATCGACAACCTCGAGGACTACCTTGAGGACATCGAACGCAAGCTGATCATGCAGGCATTGGAAGAAACGCGCTGGAACCGCACAGCGGCGGCTCAGCGCCTGGGCCTGACCTTCCGCTCGATGCGCTATCGCCTGAAGAAGCTAGGTATCGACTGAGACAATACGCCGCTCACGCTTGTGTAGGAGCCAGCTTGCTGGCGACCAAGATAGTCCGTCACGCCCCGCAATCCCTTGATGCGGGATGACAAACCACTAGTGCAACCGCCCCGCTGGCGCATAAGGCGCCGGATCGATGATCGGCTCACGCCCAAGCATCAGATCAGCCAGCAGCCGGCAGGAGGCTGGCGCCAGCACCAATCCGTTGCGAAAATGCCCGCAGTTGAGCCATAGCCCGGGATGCGCAGGCAGCTCGCCAATGAAGGGAATGCCTTCAGGCGAACCGGGCCGCAAACCGGCCCAATGCCCCACCACTTCGGCCTCTTTGAGTGCAGGCAACAGTTCTTCGGCCGATGCCTTGAGGCTTTCCAGCGCATTATCGGTCGGTGTCTTGTCGAATCCGGCGTATTCCAGCGTGCTGCCAATCAGGATATGCCCATCACGCCGCGGGATCGCATAGCGACCCTTGGCCAATACCATGCTTGGCAAAAAATCCTCGGCACACTTGTAGAGAATCATCTGCCCTTTCACTGGCTCGACCGGCAACTCCAGCCCAAGCGTCTTGAGCAACTCACCACTCCAGGCTCCGGCCGCCAGGACCACGCGCTCGGCACGAATCTCGCCACCAGCGGTAGTCACGCCACGAATCTGCCCATTCTCCTGAATGAAACCAGTGACCGGGCAATGCTCACGCAGCTCCACGTTAGGCATGGCTGCCAAAGCCGCCCGCAGCGCTTTGACCAACCGGGGATTACGCACATTGGCCACACCCGGCATATGAATGGCGCGCTGGAAACCGCCACCCAGAACAGGCACCTGTTGATAAGCCTCAGCGATATCCACCGAAAACAGCGCACGGCCCTCACGTGCAGCCCAGGCCAGCGCCTCGGCCTCATCATCGAGATCCAGCCAGTACAACCCGGTGACATGCACCTCGGGATCGACGCCGGTGTCTTCCAGCAACTGCCGCGCAAAATCCGGATAGAAATCCTGCGACCAATGCGCCAACGCCGTCACCGCCGCGCTGTAGCGCCAGGGATAGAGCGGCGAAACGATACCGCCGCCGGCCCAGGAGGATTCGCGGCCGACACCGGAGGACTCGATCAGCACCACCGTGATGCCAGTGCGCGCCAACAGCAGGCTAGTCAACAGACCAATAGCACCGCCCCCAACCAAAACCACGTTTTTCACCCTATCGACTCCACACTTGCCAGATTAATAGCAGCGGTCTACACCTGTTAAGAGCCAGGAAGGCACTCACCATCGTAGGGACACCGACTATGCGCAACTCGTTGCAACGAGCCACAACCCTGCCCGAACTCCTAATTACCCTCGCATTGCTGGCATTACTCAGCACCTACGCCGTACCAAGTTTCGCCAAGTGGGTTGCCAGCAATAAACAACAAACCCTGCGCGAGAAGGTCCTCCATAGCCTGCAAATGGCGAGAACCCAGGCGGTGCTGAAGAACCGCACCCTGGAACTTTGCGGATCGGCGGATGCCCTCGACTGCGACGGCCACTGGCATAAAGGCTGGATTCTACGTGCTGCCGCCAACAAAGAAATCCTGGCCGTCGAACAATTACCCCAAGTCGACTTGCCCCTACGCTGGAACGGTGCCCGAGACTACCTTGTGTTTCGCGGTAACGGCCAAACACCCCTGAGTAACGGCCGCTTCATTCTCTGTGACGATGACGGAAAACTCTTGTGGCAACTGATCATCAGCCGACAGGGGCGCGTCCGCCCGGCCACCACCAAGGAAAACCTGAGCGAGGCCCACCGCTGCATCTAGCCGCAATAAGTCGTGAACTGGCGCAAATATTCCATGTACCACCCGCCGGTCGTCCTGTCACTTGCGCCAGTTGTCCTGCGACAGGCGACCCAGGCATTCATTTCGGCGAGCATTAACCTGACATTCATAGTGGAGCTCACCATGTCAGGCCCAGTGACAAGCCGTGGTTTTACCCTGATAGAGCTGATGATCGTTCTGGCGTTGCTGGCCATCGTCGCCTTCATAGCAGTACCGAACTTCACGGACTTCATCGAACGCAACCGCATACAGACCCAGGCACAAGAGCTGCAAGCCTTCCTTCTGTACGCCCGCGGCGAAGCGGTGAGCCGCAACACCAGCATCACGGTGACCCTGGACGAAGACGATGATGACCTGTGGGTAGCTAAGCGCAACTCGGGCGAAGTCATCCGCCAGCTCACCCAGAACCCTGCACTCGTGCAAATCGATGCCAACGCAGACGAGGTGCGCTTCAGAAGCAACGGCACCGCAACCGCAGCCAGCTTCGTCGTCTGCAAGGACGACGATACCGAGCGAGGGTTTTCCCTGGAAATCCAGGTCAGTGGCGCCATCACGCTGAGCAAGGCGGGCAAGAGCGTCGACGGCTCCGATCTGAACAGCTGCACTCTGTGAGGAACATCATGAGAACCGCAAAAGGCTTCAGCCTGATCGAAGTGCTTATGGCGCTGCTGCTCACCACTGTAGGTGTGCTTGGCATGGTCGCACTGCAGGGCCGCAGCATTCAGTACACCCAGGACTCGGTACAGCGCAACACCGCAGTGGAACTGGCAAATGACCTGATCGAGATCATCCGCGCCAACCCGCAGCAGATGTTCAGCAGCGTACCACCTAGCTTCCCCATGAATAGCGGCATGCTGAGCAGCTCTTCCTTCTACAAGGCAAAAAGCGCTGACTTCAGCAGTCGCGAAGATTGTGTCGCCAGCGCCGGCGAAGTGGCCAAAACCGCACAGGAGCAACGCGATTGCTGGGCGGAGCGGGTAGAAAGCATGCTCCCTGGCGGCAGCGAGCTGTTTACCAGCGATATGTACATCTGCCGTAGCGCCACCCCCGGGGAATGCACCGCCAACCAGGGTTCAATGCTTGAAATTCGTCTGGCCTGGCAAGTTCGCGCAGGCGCTTGCCTGGATGCAAGTGATCCCCAAGCCACCATTTGTACCTACACCGTGCGGGTCCAGCCATGAAAAGCAGCCAACGCCAGAGCGGCCTATCAATGATCGAGCTGCTGATCAGCCTCGCTATCAGCAGTTTCCTGATTCTCGGCATCACTCAGGTCTACATCGACAACAAGCGCAACCAAGTTTTCCAACTGAACCAGATGGGCAACCTGGAGGGCAGCCGCTTCGCGGCACTGATGATTGACCAATATCTGGGCAAGGCTGGTTACCGGCGCAATCCGGCCGCCCTGCTCGAAACGACCTTCCCCACCCGCGCCGCCGGTGGTGACTGCCTGGAGTTCAAACAGGGCCACACCGCAACAGGCCTCGATCCCGATGTCGGCAACGGTTTCTGTATCCGCTATCAACCACAGACCAGCGGTGAGCTGGACTGCCAGGGTAGCGGCAGCAGCGTCAATTACAGCTCGGCCTTCCCCAACCTCAGTACAAACGATCTGATCGTACTGGCCTTCAAGTATGAATCCGGGGGCGATAGTGATTTGGAAAAAGGCCGCCTGCTGTGCAAGAACCTCAACGCTAGCTCGCCCCAGTACAGCGAGCTATTGAGCGGCATCGCCGATATCCGCCTGGAGTTCGGTCTGGGCAATGCCGACGCACTGGACAAGGAGGTCAGCACCTTCATGGCACAGCAGGACTGGACCGCAAACTCGGGCGCCATTCGCAGCATCCGCTACAACCTGCTGCTGACTAGCGGCGCCAAGCTACGCGATAGCGACGACTCACTGATACTGGACAAATGGCTGGCAGGGGCCAGCGATGCAGCCAAAGCACGCCTGCAGAACGCTGACAATCGCCGCATTTATCAGGTAGCCAGTAGTACGCAAACCCTCAGGAACCTCATGCCATGACAGTATTTCCCCGTCACCGTCAGAACGGCGCCGTTCTCATTGTCGCCCTGGTCATGCTTCTGGTGCTGACCCTGCTGGCCGTCAGCAGCATGCGCGGCGTCACCTTGGAAACTCGCATCACCGCCAACCGCGCGCAAACCGTACAACTGGTCAATGTCGCCGAGGCAGGCCTGCGCGAAGCGGAGTTCCGTTTTTACGGTCCAGGCAATCTGGCAGACAAGCTAAATGTCAACGCCGCCAACTGCGCCACCAGCAACACTTTGAAGAGCAATGGTCTGAACAAACCCTGCCTGCTGGCAATTATTGACGAAAAACTGCAGGACTTCGTAGAAAAACCTCAGGACATAGATAGCGACTTCCTGGACAGCAACTCCACCGGTGGTCTCGCCTGGATGCCATACCGTGGCACCGATGCCAGCAACACCACCGACCCCAGTAGCAACCACGAGGCTAAGTGGAACAGCTTGCTGGCCGGAGAAAGCCAGACCTCAGCGGTCAACGCCGAGTACGGCATGGCCCTTGAGGGTCAGGGCACTTATTTCTACCTGAACAATGCCAAGGCCTTACCCAAGGATGACCAGAGCGGTGTTGAGGTTTACGTGCAGTCGACTCACGCCAACATCTACCTCGGCCTCAATAACTGAGATCTGCCAATATGACCGCCATTCGCGATATCCGCGCCAAGACCCTGGCCAGCACCCTATCCGGCATCGTCCTGCTCTGCGCAGCGAACAGCTATGCCGACGTATCCCAGACCCCATTGAGCCTGACCGTGGGCGTTCCACCGAACATGCTCCTGACGTTGGACGACTCGGGCAGTATGCGCTGGGCTTTTGCCCCAGATAACATCAACGGCGTGCATGCGACCCGCCGGGCCAAGTCGAGCGCATTCAACCCGCTCTATTTCAACCCCAACATCGACTACAGCGCACCAACCGTATTCACCACCGCAGGCGTCGAGCAGCAACTGTCCACCAGTTACACAAACGCTCTGCTGAATGGTTTCAAAAGTACTTACGGCGGCATCGATCTGCGAAGCAACTACAGGTTCACCTGGAGTTACGATCTGCTAAGCACACAGGCCACTGCCTATGGATACAGCAACACGGCCAATCGCTTAGGTGAAAACCCAAGCGCGGACTTTAGTGCAGTGACTACCCGTACTACCAACGGTACCAACACGGTTACAGTTGGCAATATCAGTTTCGCCATCACCCGCACCGGCACCAACAGCTGTACTGCTACAGCTACAGTAGGTGGAATTAGCCTGACTCCTGCTTGTACCGGTTCAAGCAATACTTTCACGGCTACTTTGGCCCAGCGTGGTGTGCCCGCTTACTACTACACCTACGATGCTACTTTGGCCAACAACTGCACCATAGCCAATGACAACTGCTACCGCCTGAATTTCGTCAGCGCCGCCCAACAGCAGAATTTCGCCAACTGGTATTCCTTCTATCGCAACCGCGCCCTGGCGACGGTTTCCGCCGCAGCGCTGGCCTTCTATGACCTATCGTCCTCGGTACGCCTGAGTTGGCAAGGCCTGGGTAACTGCACAACATTTACCGGCAGTGATACCAGTAACTGTTACAACAACTCATTCAAGGAATACTCGACTACACACAAAGGCCAGTTGTATGCCTGGCTGCAGAATATCAACTTCAACCAGGGCACTCCGCTGCCAGCAGCACTCAAACGTGCCGGTGAGTTCTACACCACCAGCACTCCCTGGCAGAAAAACCCCAACGGCACCGGCAACACCACGCAGAATACCTACGCCTGCCGCGCTAGCTACCATATCCTGATGACAGATGGGCAGTGGAACGCCACCACCTCCATGCCCAGCAATTTCCGTCACGATGCTGCGACCTTCACATTACCGGATGGTCGCACCTATAGCGAACGTCGTCCCTACTACGACACGACTGCCGAGACCCTGGCAGACCTGGCCATGCACTACTGGGCCACCGACCTCAATCCCGGCTTGGACAATGATGTACCGGCCTATATCCCGTTCAAGAGCGGTGACAGCACCACAGACTATTGGGACGCGCGCAACGACCCGGCCACCTGGCAGCATATGACCAACTTCGTTATGGGCCTGGGCCTGACCCAGTCGCTCAACAATACCAATGTACCCTGGGCCGGCAGCACCTTTACCGGTGCAGGCTACAGCAACCTGGTATCCGGCACCGCCAACTGGCCAGCGGCTTCCAGCGGTAGCGCCAACAACGTCTATGATCTATGGCACGCTGCAATCAACTCTCGCGGGGAGTTCTTTAGCGTCGATAGCCCCGAGGCCATGGTCCAGGCCTTCGATGACATCCTCAAGCGTATCGCCGACCGAAAGTCGACTGCAGCCCGTCCGGCAATCAACTCTGGTCAAGTCAGCGCCGACGAGAACAATGAAGGCACGGTGATCACCGTCTCCTACCAGACCTCCTACGCCAGCGACGACAACTGGTTGGGCGACGTGAAACGCTTTGAGAAAGCTTGGAACGCACAAACCAATGCCTTCGAAACCACCCAGGTGTGGAGCGCAGAATCGAATGTACCGGGCTGGAGCAACCGTAACATCAAGATCGCCGGCAGCGGCAACAGCGGGTTAATGGACTTCACCTGGGCCAATGCCGGCTCGGCCAGCACAGTTGGCACACTTGCCTACTGGCTTAATCGCGACCCGGAAAATAGCAACGTGGTCGACAACCGGGCTCAGTTGCGCCTGGAATACCTGCGCGGCAGCCGCGCTGGCGAAGGCAGCACCTTCCGTCAGCGCAGTGGTGTGCTGGGTGACTTCTACTCCTCCACTCCGGCGGTAGTCAGTGGCGCTCGCTACCTGGTCAACGTGACCAATGCCCTGGAAAACACCAACACCTATACCGCCTTCGCCACAGCAGCGGCAGCGCGCACCCCACGTATCTACGTTGGCGGTAACGACGGTATGCTGCATGGCTTCAATGCCAAAACTGGGGTCGAGGAATTCGCCTTCATCCCCAGCGCTGTCTTCAACAAGCTGAACAAACTCACCGGTAGCAACTACAGCCACGAGTTCTATGTCGATGGCACCCCAGTTGTAGCCGATGTCTTTACCGGTAGTGAATGGCGCACCATTTTGGTGGGTACGCTCAAAGCAGGCGGCAAGTCTATCTTTGCCCTCGACATAACGACCCCAGGTGAGGAACAACTGCTCTGGGAGTTTGATGACACCGCCCTTGCTGACTCAACCGTGAAGATGGGCTACAGCTTCTCTCGGCCAACCATTGCCCGCCTGCACAATGGCAGTTGGGCCGTGGTGATCGGCAACGGCTACGAAAGCGAGAACAATACCAGCGGTAAAGCAGCCCTGTTCGTCATCGATGCCCTGGAAGGCAATCTGCTCACGAGCCTGGAAGTTCAAGGCACCGTCGGGGTAGCAAACGGTCTTTCCACACCCAGGCTTGGTGACTTCAACGCTGACGGCGTGGCCGACTACGCCTATGCCGGCGACCTGCAGGGCAATCTCTGGCGATTCGACTTACTGCGTAATGGCCGTAGTGATAGCAATCCCTTCACCCGCGAGGATGATGGCGAAAGCGCGACCTCCGACTTCGAGGTTGCCTACGGCGGCGCCCCCCTGTTCAGCGCCATCACCGGAACCAACGGCGTAAGACAGCCGATCACTTCGGCGCCAAGCCTGGTGCTGCATCCGACCGGCAACGGCTACATGGTCATCTTTGGCACCGGAAAGTTCTTCGAGACCGGTGACAAGGAAGGCGACAAGAGCTTCGCCCAGACTGTCTACGGCATCTGGGACAAACAGACCTTGGGTGAAGAAGCCAGCAATCCCAACATCGCGCGCAGTAGCTTGCAACAACAGGAAATCAGCGAGCAGACCACCGTCAGCGCTGAGGATGGCAGCTCCCGTCAGGGCCGCGTAATCAGCAACAACACCGTTGACTGGAGCACGCAGAATGGTTGGTATCTGAATCTAGTGCAGAGCGATGGCGAAATGGTCGTGGAAGACATGTCGCAACTAGGCCGTACCATTTTCATGCAGTCACTGGTCCCCAATGACGATCCGTGCGGCGACGGCGCAGCCAACTGGACCTATGCGCTCAACCCCTTCACCGGCGGGCGAACCGCTCAGAACTCCTTCGACTACACCCCTACGGGTGATGCAGAGAGCACCAACATATCTGCAATTCGTCAGGACGGCGAAGGTGGCGGTACCATCTCGCAGAACTCTGACAGCGGTTACCAGTACTGCACTGGCCAGACCTGCGTGAATATCTACCCTGATCCCTCCAGCATCGGCCGCCAGACCTGGCGTCGCGTGGAGACTGAGGACTAAACATGAGCAAGCAGTTGAACCGGCAGCAGGGTTTCACCCTGATAGAAGTGATGATCGTGGTACTGGTAATCGGCATATTGGCCGCCATCGCGTATCCGAACTACAGCGAATACGTTAAACGCGGTAACCGCAGCGAGGGTCAGGCATTCCTCAATGATGTATCGGCACGTCAGGAGCGTTATTTCTCGCAGAATAACGCTTACATCACCAACGACGCCGATGTTGCCAAGCTCGCGTTGAAGAATGGCAATAAGTCAGAGACGGGAAAATACGAACTGGCGCTTAGCAAGGTCGACAATGACGGCGGATATACGTTAACGGCTAATGAACAGTTCAACGATACCAAATGCGGAAATCTGAGCCTGAACGCCCGCGGCGTCAGGGGCAGCAGCGGCAGTGGCATGAGTACTGCTGACTGCTGGCGTTGACATAACCTGAAAAAACGCCCCGGTTTCTATAGAAACCGGGGCGTTTTTATTTTTGATTCGCTGATGTTATCGAAACAGGAAAAAGCAGCACTTACAGTTCCGATAACGCCAGTGCGCAAGAGACTTAATCGACAACACTCAGAGCGCCTTCACCCGCAACTCCTTCGGCATCGAAAACGTAATGTTCTCCGGCCGCCCATCCAGCTCGGTCTCCCCTGCCGCCCCCCAGGCGCGCAACTGCTCTACCACCCCACGCACCAGCACCTCAGGTGCAGACGCCCCCGCAGTGATGCCGATACCCTTCACACCTTCGAACCACTCGTGCTTGAGGTCTTCGGCGCCATCGATCAGATAGGCCGGGGTGCCCATGCGCTCAGCCAGCTCGCGCAGGCGGTTGGAGTTGGAGCTGTTGGGGCTACCAACCACCAGCAGCACGTCGCACTCGCTGGCCAATTGCTTGACCGCATCCTGGCGGTTTTGCGTGGCGTAGCAGATGTCGTCCTTGCGCGGGCCGCCGATGGCCGGGAACTTGCTGCGCAGAGCGTCGATCACCTTGCTGGTGTCGTCCATTGACAGGGTGGTCTGGGTGACGAACGCCAGGTTCTCGGGATTGCGCACCTGCAGTTCAGCAACGTCCGCCTCGTCTTCCACCAGGTAGATGGCGCCGCCGTTGCTGGCGTCGTACTGGCCCATGGTGCCTTCGACTTCCGGGTGGCCTTCGTGTCCGATGAGGATGCACTCGCGCCCTTCCCGGCTGTAACGCACCACTTCCATATGCACCTTGGTCACCAGCGGGCAGGTAGCGTCGAATACCTTGAGGCCCCGCCGTGCCGCCTCGTCGCGCACGGCCTTGGAAACGCCGTGAGCACTGAAGATGACGATGACGTCGTCCGGCACCTGATCCAGCTCTTCGACGAATACCGCGCCGCGCGCGCGCAGGTCTTCGACCACGAACTTGTTGTGCACCACTTCATGGCGCACGTAGATCGGCGGGCCGAAGACTTCCAGCGCGCGGTTGACGATTTCGATGGCGCGATCGACGCCGGCGCAGAAGCCACGGGGATTGGCGAGTTTGATATGCATGCTGGCTGTCTCGGTATTGATCGGGGATCGCACGACGCTACGGTTAGATCCCGGAAAGGTACAGCCTGCGCGGGATAAGCGCAGGCTGCAACAAGAGCTTCGCGGCTGAAGCCGCTCCTACAAGAGCGACAGCACGGGCTAGAGCGCCTTGACCTCAATGATCTCCACATCGAAGTCCAGCACCTTGCCGGCCAGCGGATGGTTGAAGTCGATGGTGACATGCTTGTCGTCGAACGCCTTGACCACACCCGGCAGCTCGGCATTGGCGGCATCGTTGAAGATCACCAGCAGGCCTTCGGAGAGCTCCATGCCCTCGAACTGGCTGCGCGGCATGATCTGCACGTTCTGTGGGTTGGGCTGGCCGAAGCCCTGCTCCGGTTGTACCTGCACGCTACGCTTGTCGCCAGCCTTGAAACCGTACAGCGCTTGCTCGAAGCCAGGCAGCAGGTTGCCGTCGCCGACCTTGAAGGTGGCCGGCTGCTTGTCAAAGGTGCTGTCGACCACATCGCCGTTTTCCAGCTTGAGGGCGAAATGCAAGGTCACTTCCCTGTCCGGACCGATGCGTACGTCTGTCATTGCGCAGCCTCCTTCGCGGACTTGTCGCTCTTGAACATATCCAGCGCCAGCAGGATGGCGCCGATGGTGATGAAGGTGTCGGCCAGGTTGAACGCCGGGAAGAACCAGCGGCTCTGCCAATGCACCAGGATGAAGTCGACCACGTGACCAAGCACCACGCGGTCATACAGATTGCCCAGTGCGCCGCCCAGGACCATGGCCAGCGCCACGGCCAGCAGAGTCTCGTGACGCTTGAGGCGCTTGAGCCAGATAACCAGCACGACGCTGACGACGATGGCGATGGCGGCGAAGAACCAGCGCTGCCAGCCAGCGGCATCGGCCAGGAAGCTGAATGCCGCGCCGGTGTTGTAGGCCAGGGTCCAGTCGAAGTAGCCCGGAATCACTTCGATACGCTGATACATGCTCAGCGTGCCCTCGAAGATGTCCTTGGTCACCCGGTCGGCGACCAGGATCAGCACGCTCAGCAGCAACCAGGGCAGATGCCCGAAACGCGAGGACTCAGGCATGCTTGCGCACCTCTCCGATGCCTTCGATGTTGCTTACGCAACGGCCGCACAGCTCAGGATGCGCGGCATGACTGCCGACATCGGCGCGGAAGTGCCAGCAACGGCCGCACTTGGCGTGGGCGGACTTGAGGATCTTCAGCTTCAGGCCTTCGACCTCGGTCACCACCGCATCGGCCGGCGCATCAGCGAGCGGCGCGGTCTGCGCCGCCGAGGTGATCAGGGCGAAACGCAGCTCGTCGCCGAGCTTGGCCAGGTCGGCCTGTTTGGCCTCGTCGCAGAACAGGGTGACCTCGGCCTGCAGGCTGGCACCGATGGCCTTGGCCGTACGCAGGTTCTCCAGCTCCTTGTTGACCGCGGCCTTGACCTCCATCACGCGATCCCAATAGGCACGATCCAGTTCGAAGCCTTCCGGCAGACGCTCCAGGCCCGCGTACCAGGTATTGAGCATCACCGACTCGTTGCGCTCGCCCGGCAGGAACTGCCAGATTTCCTCGGCGGTAAAGGCCAGGATCGGCGCGATCCAGCGCACCAGCGCCTCGCTGATATGGAACAGCGCGCTCTGGCAGGAGCGGCGCGCCACGCTGTCGGCGGCAGTGGTGTACTGGCGATCCTTGATGATGTCCAGGTAGAAGCCGCCCAGCTCCTGCACGCAGAAGTTGTGCACCTTGGAATAGACGTTCCAGAAACGGTAGTCGGCGTAGGCTTCGATGATCTCTTCCTGCAGACGCAGGGCTGCGTCGACGGCCCAGCGGTCGAGGTCGAGCATCTGCTCGGGCTGCAGCAGATCCTTGGCCGGATCGAAGCCATTGAGGTTGGCCAGCATGAAGCGCGCGGTGTTGCGAATGCGGCGGTAGGCATCGGCGCTGCGCTGCAGGATCACCTTGGACACGGCCATCTCGCCGGAATAGTCGGTGGAGGCGACCCACAGGCGCATGATGTCGGCGCCCAGACTGTCGTTGACCTCCTGCGGCGCAACCACGTTACCCAGCGACTTGGACATCTTGCGGCCGTTCTCGTCGACCACGAAGCCGTGGGTCAGCAGCGCCTTGTACGGCGCGTGACCATCGATGGCACTGCCGGTCAGCAGGGACGAATGGAACCAGCCGCGGTGCTGGTCCGAGCCTTCCAGATACAGGTCGGCGCGCGGGCCGGTGGTGTGGCCGAGGCCGTGCGAACCACGCAGCACATGCCAGTGGGTGGTACCGGAGTCGAACCAGACGTCGAGGGTGTCGTTGATCTTGTCGTAGTCAGCCGCTTCAGCACCCAGCAGCTCGGCAGCGTCGAGCTTGAACCAGGCTTCGATGCCCTCTTGCTCGACACGCTTGGCCACTTCCTCCATCAGCTCGACGGTGCGCGGGTGCAGCTCGCCGGTGGCCTTGTGCAGGAAGAACGGGATTGGCACGCCCCAGTTGCGCTGACGCGAGATGCACCAGTCCGGGCGGCCGGCGATCATGCTGTGCAGACGCGCCTGACCCCAGGCCGGGACGAACTGGGTCTGTTCGATGGCGGCCAGCGCGCGCTCACGCAGGGTGCCGCCCTGCTTGGGCTGAGTGTCCATGCCGACGAACCACTGCGCGGTAGCGCGGTAGATCAGCGGGGTCTTGTGGCGCCAGCAATGCATGTAGCTGTGCTGGATCGGCTGGTGCTTGAGCAGCGCACCGACTTCGGCCAGCTTCTCGACGATGGCCGGGTTGGCCTTCCAGATGAACTGGCCGCCGAAGAACGGCAGGTCCGGGGTGTAGACGCCATTGCTCTGCACCGGGCTGAGGATGTCGTCGTTGCTCATGCCGTAGGCTTTGCAGGTACGGAAGTCGTCCTCACCATAGGCCGGCGAGGAGTGGACGATGCCGGTACCGGCGCCCAGCTCGACGTATTCGGCCAGGTAAACCGGCGAGAAACGCTCGTAGAACGGATGACGGAAACGGATCAGCTCCAGCGCCGCGCCCGGCGCGGTGGCGATCACCTGGCCCTGCAGGCCATAGCGCTGCAGGCAGGATTCGACCAGTTCCTCGGCCAGCAGCAGGATGCGCTCGCCGGTATCGACCAGGGCGTAGGTGAATTCCGGATGGACGTTGAGCGCCTGGTTGGCCGGGATGGTCCAGGGCGTGGTGGTCCAGATGACGATGGCGGTCGGTTTGCTCAGCTCGCTCAGGCCGAAGGCGGCGGCCAGCTTGTCTGCGTCTTCGATGGGGAAGGCAACGTCGATGGCATCGGATTTCTTGTCCTGATACTCCACCTCGGCCTCGGCCAGCGCCGAGCCACAGTCGAAGCACCAGTTCACCGGCTTCAGGCCCTTGAACACGAAGCCCTGCTTGACCATCTCGGCCAGGGCGCGGATCTCGCCGGCCTCGTTGGCGAAATCCATGGTCTTGTACGGATTGTCCCAGTCGCCCAGCACACCGAGGCGGATGAAGTCGGCCTTCTGCCCTTCGATCTGCTCGCTGGCGTAGGTGCGGCAGCGCTCGCGGGTCAGGTCCGCCGGCTGGTTCTTGCCGAAGGTGGTTTCGACCTTGTGCTCGATCGGCAGGCCGTGGCAGTCCCAGCCCGGCACGTAGGGCGCGTCGAAGCCGGCCAGGGTCTTGGAGCGGGTGATGATGTCCTTGAGGATCTTGTTCACCGCATGACCGATGTGGATGCTGCCGTTGGCGTAGGGCGGGCCGTCGTGCAGGACGAACTTCGGCCGACCTTCGCCAATCTTGCGCAGCTTGCTATACAGGCCAATCTCGTTCCAGCGCTGCAGGGTCTGCGGCTCGCGTTGCGGCAGGCCGGCCTTCATCGGGAACTGGGTATCGGGCAGGTTCAGCGTAGCTTTGTAGTCGGTCATTTCGGGCTCTTCATCAGCGGGTGGCTCTGCCAATATTCACGGGCAGCGGCGATATCAGCGGCAATCGCCGCCTTCAAGGCCTCCAGCGAGGCGAAACGCTGCTCATCACGCAGCTTGTGGTGGAAAGCCACCGAGAGGCGCCGGCCATACAGATCGCCGGCAAAATCCAGAAGGTGCACTTCCAGATGGGCGCGGCCGTCACCGGCAACGCTGGGGCGCACGCCGATATTGGCGACGCCCGGTTGAATCACGCCATCGATTTCGCAGCTCACCAGATAGACCCCGGTCAGCGGCACCTTGCGCCGCTTGAGCTGGATGTTGGCAGTGGGCGCATCGAGCTGGCGGCCAAGCTTCTGCCCGTGCAATACACGCCCGGCGATGCGAAACGGCCGGCCGAGCAAGGCTTCGGCCAGTTCGAAATCGCCATCGGCCAGCGCCTGGCGCACGCGCGTGCTGCTGACCCGGCCGCCGAGCACTTCGACCGTAGTCGACGCATCGACGCTGAAGCCGTAACGCTGGCCGGCGGCCTTGAGAAATTCGAAATCCCCGGCACGGTCGCAGCCGAAGCGGAAATCGTCGCCGATCTCCAGATCCTTCACGCCCAGGCCATCGACCAGCACACGCTGGACGAACTCGGCGGCCGACAACTCGCGCAGACGGCGGTTGAAGGCCAGGCACAGCACCATGTCGACGCCTTCGGCGGCCAGCAGGGCGAGCTTGTCGCGCAGGCGGGTCAGGCGCGCCGGGGCGGTGTCCGGACCGAAGAACTCACGCGGCTGCGGCTCGAAGATCACCACGCAACTGGGCACGGCCAATTCCGCGGCACGCTCGCGCAAGCGCGCCAGGATGGCCTGGTGCCCACGATGAACGCCGTCGAAATTACCGATGGTGACCACACAGCCCCGCGCCTGGGGCTGCAGGTTATGAAGACCTCGAACCAGCTGCATAGCACGCTTCTTGTTCACAAAGTGGCCGATTATACGCACAGCAGGCCATGCACAACAGGCATCGCGATACGTGAAACCGCTACAAGGCCCGCCGGGCAAAATCGCGCGGACGGAAGCCCAATATGAGCAGCATGCCGAAGTAAGCAACCAGCCCAGCGGCCACCAGCGCGCCGAGACGCAACAGGCGCACGAGCATTTCCCCTTCCGCCCAGGCTGGCATGACCTGCAGCAGCCCCAGCAACACAGCGACCATCACCGCCACCGCGACCACCAGCTTGAGCAGAAATAGCCCCCAGCCCGGCAGCGGCTGGAAGATATCGGCACGGCGCAGCTGCCAGTACAGTAGGCCGGCGTTCAGACAGGCCGCCAGGCTGATCGCCAGCGCCAGACCGACGTGCGCCATATCCAGGCCGAATACGAACAGCGCGTTCATCGCCTGGGTCGCCAGCAGGCTGACGATGGCAATGCGCACCGGTGTCTTGATGTTCTGCTGGGCGTAGAAGCCGGGCGCGAGGATCTTGATCAGAATCAACGCCAGCAGGCCGACCGAATAAGCCACCAGTGCCCGCTGGGTCATCAGCGCGTCCTCCGCACCGAACTTGCCGTACTGGAACAGCGACACCACCAGCGGCTCGGCGAGAATTGCCAGCGCCAGGGTGCAAGGCAGCACCAGCAGAAAGCACAAGCGCAGCCCCCAATCGAGCAGGCGGCGGTACTCGTCGCGATTCTTGCTCGCATAGGTTTTCGATAGCGCCGGCAGCAGGATGGTCCCCAGTGCCACGCCCAGCACGCCCGAGGGCAGCTCCATCAGGCGGTCGGCGTAGTACATCCAGGACACCGAGCCGGCCACCAGGAAGGAGGCGAAGATGGTGTTGATGATCAGCGAAATCTGACTCACCGAGACGCCGAAGATGGCCGGCCCCATCTGCTTGAGCACGCGCCAGACGCCCAGGTCACCGAAACTCAGGCGCGGCAGCACCAGCATGCCGACCTTCTTCAGATGCGGCAGTTGCCAGAGCAACTGTGCCAGCCCGCCGACCAGCACCGCCCAGCCCAGCGCCATGATTGGCGGGTCGAAATAGGGCGTCAGAAACAGCGAGAAGACGATCATGCTGACATTGAGCAAGGTCGGCACGAACGCCGGTACCGAAAAACGGTTCCAGGTATTGAGCACGGCCCCGGCCAGCGATGACAGGGAGATCAGCAATATATAAGGAAAGGTCACCCGCAGCAGATCGACCGTGAGCTCGAAACGCTCGGCCTCATCGGCAAAACCCGGCGCAGTGGCCCAGACGATCCAGGGCGCCGCAAGCACGCCGATGGCCGTGACCAGCGCCAGCACAAGGGTCAGCAAACCAGAGACGTAGGCAACGAAAGTGCGCGTGGCCTCCTCGCCCTGCTGCATCTTGTACTCGGCCAGGATCGGCACGAAGGCCTGCGAGAACGCCCCTTCGGCAAAAATACGGCGCAGCAGATTGGGCAGCTTGAAGGCCACCACGAAGGCATCCGACGCCACCCCGGCACCGAAGGTACGGGCGATGATGGTGTCGCGCACGAACCCCAGCACGCGCGACACCATGGTCAGTGAACTGACGGCAGCCAGGGACTTGAGGAGATTCATGGGGTATTTCGGCTTCCATAAAGAGGTGCAGTAGCGGACAATCCGCCGCCCAACGAAGGCGTCGAGTGTAGCGAGCCACCACTGGTCAGGCCAGCACAGGAAAGCGTCATCAGACTTGACAGCAGGCAGATGGATCGGCATGATTCGCGGCCTTATTTGTCGTAACCCCCCAGTTTTCGAGGAGCTTGACGGTGGCCAACTCACCTTCTGCCAAAAAACGCGCCAAACAGGCTGAGAAGCGCCGTAGCCATAACGCCAGCCTGCGCTCGATGGTTCGTACCTACATCAAGAACGTGGTCAAGGCTATTGCGGCCAAGGATCTCGAGCTTGCCAAGACCGCTTACACTGCAGCCGTTCCGGTCATCGACCGCATGGCTGACAAAGGCATCATTCACAAGAACAAAGCCGCTCGTCACAAGAGCCGCCTGAACGCGCACATCAAAGCGCTGGGCGAAGCTGCTGCCGCCTAATCGCGACAGGTTCTTGAAAAACCGGCCCTGGAGGCCGGTTTTTTATTGCCCCGAGTTCACGATCCGCAGCCCATAGAAATGGCCGGGAGCCATTTTAGCCTCGTGCAGCGATGGCCCGCAGAGCGGCCGCCGGGTATGGCAGGCCATAAAAAATGCCCGCCTCCTCAACGGAGCGCGGGCATTTTTGCCTATGCCTACCAGAATCAGCCGCGAGCAGCCTTGATCACTTCGATATAGGGCTCGGCATTACGCTGATCCTGAATCAGCGCGATGAAATCATTGCCCTGCGCATCGGTGGCGGAGAGGTCGTAGCCCTCGGCCACGAAGAAGCCCACGAAACGCTCGAAATCATCGATACGCAGACCGCGATAAGCCTTGATCAGCTTGTGCAGCGAAGGCGGTGTGGCGTCCGCTGGTTCCACCGCAAGGAACAGCTTGATCGAGTCATCGCTGATTTCTTCGCCAATCACCTGCTTCTTGTCTTTACGCATCGCCCGCTCCCGCCAGCATTACAGAGGGCCGGCAGTGTACCGCCGCGCCGCACGCGGCTCAACGCGTAGCCAAGCAGGCTAACATGCGAACAATCGACACGACAGCCGACCTAGGTCATGCCGCGCAGTGCAAACTGGCCCCTATAATGCGCCGAGCCATTAGGGAGCCAGCATGTCACGTCCATCGTTACCGCTGTTCGCCGCCTGGCGCCAGACGCTGCGCGCCGGCTACTCGTGGAAGGCCCTGCGCGGCGACCTGAGCGCCGGCCTGACGGTGGGCATCATTGCCATTCCGCTGGCCATGGCGCTGGCCATCGCCGTGGGTGTGGCGCCGCAGCACGGGCTCTATACCGTGCTGATCGCCGCGCCACTGATCGCCCTGTGCGGCGGTTCGCGTTTCAATATTTCCGGCCCCACCGCCGCCTTCGTGGTGATTCTGCTGCCGATCACCCAGCAGTACGGACTCGGCGGCTTGCTGCTGTGTACCTTGATGGCTGGTGTCATCCTGATCAGCCTGGGCCTGCTGCGCGCCGGACGTCTGATCGAATTCGTGCCCTATCCGGTGACCCTGGGCTTCACTGCCGGTATCGGTATCGTCATCGCCATTCTGCAGATCAAAGACCTGTTCGGCCTGCATCTGGCCGGTGCGCCGCAACATTTGTTGGAGCAGGTGAATCTTCTGGTGCGCGCACTCCCCGGCCTGCAACCCGGCGACACGCTGGTTGGTATCGCGTGCCTGGCGACGCTGCTGATCTGGCCACGCTTGGCGCCGAAGATTCCCGCCCACCTCGTTGCTCTGGCGATTGGCGCGCTGCTGGCGCTGGCCCTGGAACGGCTCGGGCTGCCGGTGGCGACGCTGGGCGAGCGCTTCAGCTATCAGCTCGACGGTATCGAGCATCCCGGCATTCCGCCCTTCCTGCCCAGCCTGGCGCTGCCCTGGAGCCTGCCCGGCGCTGACGGCCAACCGCTGGTATTGTCCTTCGAGCTGATTCGCCAACTGCTCGCCCCGGCATTCGCCATCGCCATGCTCGGCGCCATCGAGTCACTGCTGTGCGCTGTGGTGGCCGACGGTATGACCGGCAGCAAGCATGATCCCAACGCCGAATTGATCGGCCAGGGCCTGGGCAATCTGGCCGCGCCATTCTTTGGTGGCATCACCGCCACCGCCGCCATCGCCCGCACGGCAGCCAACGTGCGGGCCGGGGCCTTTTCGCCGCTGGCGGCACTGGTTCACGCCGGCGTGGTGCTGGCAGCGATTCTGCTGCTCGCACCGCTGTTCAGTTATCTACCCATGGCCGCCCTGGCGGCGCTGCTGCTGATGGTGGCGTGGAACATGAGCGAACCCCACCATGTTGCCCACACCCTGCGCATCGCCCCACGCAGCGATGTGCTGGTGCTGCTGACCTGCCTGGTGCTGACGGTGCTGTTCGACATGGTGCTGGCCGTTGGCGTCGGCTTGCTGCTGGCAGCCGGACTGTTCATCAAACGCATGAGCGAGCTGACCGATACCGCTGCGCTGAGCCGGCAGCAACGTCAGGCCCTGCAGGATTTGCCCGAGCACGTGCTGGCTTACGCCATTCGCGGCCCGCTGTTCTTCGGCGCGGCGGAAAAGGCGCTTAGCGTGCTGCGCCGCTTCACCCCAGGGGTGCGCGTGGTGATCGTCGATATCAGCGCCGTGCCGCTGCTGGACATGACCGCCATCGCCGCGCTGGACAATGTGCTGCGCGACTATCGCCAGCAGGGCGTGGCGCTGATTCTCAGCGGCCCCACCGCCCAGGTACGCCTGCAACTGCGGCGTGCCGGCGTGCAGCGCCGCGAAGGCGAACTGGCCTATGTGCGGGATTTGCCGCAAGCACGGGAAAAGGCGCTGCGCTGGCTGGGAGAGAACCCGAAGCCGTAGACCGTTTTCATCCGGCTACGCGCCAATGCTGCTCAGCCAGGCGACGATGTGTAGGATCGGCGCCCCGCCGCGAAGCTGGGCGACACCAACTCGAAAAGCTTCGCCCCGAGGCGGGACTCCTACGAACAGCGGGTTTGTGAGCCTTGGTATCAGGCTTACAGCCCCTTGACCGCGTAGATGCCGGCAGCGTTGCGCCAGTAGCCCTTGTAGTCCATGCCGTAGCCGAAGATGTAGCGGTCGATGCACTGCAGGCCCACGTAATTGGCCTTCAGATCAGGACGAGCCTTGCGCTCGTGCTCCTTGTCGATCAGCACCGCCGTGTGCACGGCACGCGCGCCGGCATGGCGGCAGAAATCGATGATCGCACCCAGGGTATGCCCTTCGTCGAGGATGTCGTCGATGATCAGCACGTCGCGGTCGATGAACGACACTTCTGGCTTGGCCTTCCAGAACAGCTCGCCACCGCTGGTTTCGTTGCGATAACGGGTGGCGTGCAGGTAGGACGCTTCCAGCGGGAAGTTCAGCTTGGTCAGCAGCTTGCCGGAGAAGATCAGGCCACCATTCATCACGCAGAACACCACCGGGTTGCGCTCAGCCAACTCGGCGTTGATCTGGCTGGCGACCTTGTCGATGGCCGCTTCCACCTCGGCTTCGGTGAACAGGCAGTCGGCTTCCGCCATGATTTGGCGAATGTGCGCGAGATCGGCGGACATGTTGTGTTCTCTCTTGATCGGGCTGATGAATGGCGGCGAACAGCCTGAAAGCTGATCGAGCCGTCAAATAAAAGCGGGCAAAGGTACAGACCCGGGCAACGCTTGCCAAGTATCGACTGACCAGCGTAGCCGATGCACGTCGCAGGGTAGCGTGACTCGTCAGTCACCCACCACTAGGCATGAGCAATGCTTTAATCTAACGCGATTTTTCCCAGAGCCCCGTTGGAGATCCCAGCCCATGCCCACTCGCGAGATCCGCCACCCGCTGATCCGTCACAAGATCGGCCTGATGCGCCGCGCCGATATCAGCACCAAGAATTTCCGTGAGCTGGCCCAGGAAGTGGGCGCCCTGCTGACTTATGAAGCCACCAACGACCTGCCACTGGAAGCCTACGACATCGAAGGTTGGGCGGGCACCGTGCAGGTGGAGAAGATCGCCGGCAAGAAAATCACCGTGGTGCCCATCCTGCGCGCCGGCATCGGCATGCTCGACGGCGTGCTCAGCCTGATTCCCGGTGCCAAGGTCAGCGCCGTGGGCGTGGCACGCAACGAGGAAACCCTGGAAGCGCACACCTACCTGGAAAAGCTCGCGCCGGAAATCGACTCGCGCCTGGCGCTGATCATCGACCCGATGCTGGCCACCGGCGGCTCGATGGTCGCCACCATCGACCTGCTGAAGAAAGCCGGCTGCAAGGACATTCGCGCCATGGTTCTGGTCGCCGCTCCAGAAGGCATCAAGGCGGTCGAGAAGGCGCACCCGGACGTGACCATCTTCACCGCCTCCATCGATCAGCGCCTGAACGAGCACGGCTACATTATCCCGGGCCTGGGCGATGCCGGTGACAAGATCTTCGGCACCAAGCAGAAGGACGCCTGACATGTCGCAGACGGAATTCAACGATCCGCTCTGGCGCCAGGGCATTTCCGGCGCGCAGATGCTGTTCGTGGCCTTCGGCGCCCTGGTGCTGATGCCGCTGATCACCGGCATGGATCCCAACGTCGCGCTGTTTACCGCCGGTATCGGTACCCTGCTGTTCCAATTGGTGACCAAACGCCAGGTGCCGGTTTTCCTGGCCTCCAGCTTCGCCTTCATCGCACCGATTCTGGCGGCCAAGGGCGAGTTCGGCCTGCCTGCGGTGATGGGGGGCGTGATCGCAGCCGGTCTGGTCTACATCCTGCTCTCGGCACTGGTGAAACTGCGCGGCCCCAGCTTCATCGACCGCCTGCTGCCGCCGGTGGTGATCGCCCCGGTGATCATCTCCATCGGCCTGGCGCTGTCGCCGGTGGCGGTGAACATGGCCATGGGCAAGGCCGGTGATGGCAGCATCGAACTGGTGCCGTACAGCACGGCGATGATGATTTCGATGCCAGCGCTGATCACCACCCTGCTGGTGGCGGTGCTGGGCCGCGGCATCTTCCGCCTGGTGCCGATCCTCGCCGGCATCGCCGTTGGCTGCGCCATTGCTGCGGTGCTCGGCGTGATCGACACCAGTGCCGTCGATCAGGCGGCCTGGCTCGCCGTACCCAACTTCGTCACCCCGGAACTGCACTGGGGCGCCATTCTGTACATGGTCCCGGTCGCACTCGCGCCAGCCATCGAGCACATCGGCGGTGTAGTGGCGATCGGCAACGTCACCGGCAAGAACTTCGTCAAGAAGCCGGGCCTGCACCGCACCCTGCTCGGTGACGGCCTCGCCACCTCGGCAGCCGGCCTGTTCGGTGGCCCGCCCAACACCACCTACGCCGAAGTCACCGGCGCAGTGATGCTGACCAAGAGCTACAACCCGAAGATCATGACCTGGGCTGCGGTCTTCGCCATCGCCCTGGCCTTCATCGGCAAGTTCGGCGTAGCCCTGCAGAGCATTCCGGTACCGGTGATGGGCGGCATTCTCTGCCTGCTGTTCGGCTCGATCGCCGTGGTCGGCCTTAACACCCTGATTCGCCATCAGGTCGACCTCTCCGAAGCACGTAACCTGATCATCGTCTCGGTGACCCTGGTGTTCGGCATAGGCGGCATGGTCATCGGCGGCAAGGAATTCGCCCTGTCAGGGATTTCCCTGTGCGCAATCACTGCCCTGCTGCTCAATCTGGTGCTGCCCGGTGGCGCTGGCTGGAAACAACGGGAACCGGAAGAAGCCTGATTCCATCGTCCAATAAAAAGCCCGCGAGCAGATCGCGGGCTTTTCGTTTGCAATGCCGGAACCTACCAGCCAACACCGAAGCCAAGGGTATAGCGGGTTTCGTCCAGATCGCCCTCGGCACCACTGACGATATCCTTCTCGGCCTTCATGTTCAGCGACGCCCAGTCGGTCACCTTGTAGCGCAGACCGACCTCGGCATCCAGGCTGTAATCCGCCGCCCCACTGAGCGGACGCCCGAGCTCACCGACACTGAACAGCTCGACGGTCTTGCCGATCAGGTAGCGGTTGTAGTCCCACTTCACGCTCATGGCGTAGAAGCGATCCTGCTCGCCATTGCTGTAGCGGTAATCGCTGCGGTTGGCCAGGGTAGCGATGGAGAACGCGCCCAACTCGTCATCCCAGAACTGGTAACCCGGGCCGGTACCGAGAGTGCGCTGACGCTCCACCTCTTCGATACGGTCGCGCTTGTACTCGAAGCGCCCCTGCCAGAACCATTTTTCCGTGAGGAAGCGGTCGAGCGCGTACTCGGCGCTCCAGTTGTCGGTGCTAACGACGTCGTCTTTCAGCTCGCGGTTGTAATCGGCAATCGCGTTGTGTCGCCAGAGCCCGTGACGGGCCTGGGTCTTGATATCGACATCGTAATCATCAGAGTCGCGCTCGCCGCGCTTGTAGTCGAGCCCCAGATCGATGTTGCCCTTCCAGGTGAAATCCTCCACCAGCGGCTTGGGCTTCATGATCTGTTCGATCTGCGTCAGCTCGATGGTCTTCGGCGACTCGCCATTGGCCAGCGTGACCTTGCCCGGCTCAGCGGCCAGCAGCGATTTGGCGCGCTCGCCATTTACCGGCCCGAGCTTGACCAACAGCTCGTGATCGCTTTCCAGGGTGGCGATTTTCTTCCAGTCCAGCGGGATGGAGCCGCCGTAGTCGGTTTCCAGCAGCAGTTTGCTGCCGTCGAAGAAGCGGATGGTGCCGGAGAGACGGTCACCGTTCTTCAACCAGACGGTATCGGCGAAGGTGGCGGAACTGCACAGAGCGATGCTCAGGCCTAGCAGGGACAACGATGTAGAGCGCGACATAAGTTGGGTAATGGCGTTGGTGGGCGAAAGCCGGGCATTATCCGCAACCCCGGCGCCAGAGCAACAGCTGACCGGGCCGAATACGCAGAGTTCAGCTTTTTCCGTCGGGCGGCGTGCCGTTGGGCAGCGCGCCGCCCGACGGCATTACCACCCCACGCCGATACCGATCAGATAATGCCGATCCGAAACCGTCTGCCCTGGGGCACGCAACTGATCCAGCTCGTACAAAAGCGATAAGCGCGCCCACTGGTTGAGGCGGTAGCGCAGGCCAAATTCGCTATCGAGCACGTAGTCGATTTCTTCGATATGCGGGATCTGTAGCTGGGCGTTGGCATAGAATTCCAGCCGCGTGCCCCACAGCAGACGCTTGTAATCCAGTTCCAATGACGTGGTGTTGAACGCCAGATCGGCAACGTCCGACTCCAGACGCACGCGATTGAACTGGCCGATCAGGTCGAAACGCCCGAGTTCGTCATCCCAGAAGCGATAACCGGGGCCGGTACCGACGATGCGCTGGCGATCGACAGTCTCGAATTCGTCCTCGGCCTGCTCCACGCCCACCCGCCAGAACCAATGCTCGGTGAAAAAGCGATCGAGGTCGTACTCCAGTTCCCAGTTGTCCTCGACCTTTCTGTCGTTCTTGGTTTCACGCTCCAGCTCGCCGCTGAGCACATGGCGCCAGCGCCCGTGCTCGACACGGGTATTGCCCTTGAGCTTCCATTCATCGACATCGTTCTGGTTGCGCTTCATGTCCAGCTTGGCATCGAGGTTGCCTTCCCAGAGACGGTCCTCCAGCAGCGGCCGCGGCGGCACCAGGCGTTTGATCTGCGCCAGCGGCAGGGTGTACTCGCGCTCGCCTTGCACCCTTACCATACCGCTACCAGCCGCCGACAACCTTTCGCTGCGTTCGTTGTCGAAGCCGCTACGGCGCACCAGCAGGGGCTTGTCCGAACTGAGGGTATCGATATCCTTCCAGTCGATCAGCACCTGGCCGGCATATTTGGTCTTTAGCGCCAGCTTGCCGCCGTCGAGCAGGATGATCTCACCACTGAGTCGATCACCGTTGTCCAGCCAAACGGTATCGGCCCAGAGCGGGGCTGCCAGGGTAAAAAGGAATAAGGCGATCAGTACGCGCATGATAAGGACGAACCCTATGGGCAAGACGAAACCGCCAGAGTCTGCATGGCAGGCCCCACCACCGGCAAGCGTCGAGGCGCGTCGCGAAGCGCTGTACCTGGTATTGGCACAGGTGCCGGAAGGCAAGGTCGTCAGCTATGGCGAACTGGCCCAGTTGGCCGGTCTTGGCCGCGCGGCACGCTGGGTTGGTCGTACGCTGAGCCAGTTACCGAACGGCACCACGCTACCCTGGCATCGGGTGATCGCCGCTGGCGGACGCCTCAGTCTGGCTGCCGGCAGCCCTTCCGGGGCCGAACAACGGGCGCGCCTGCGCGCAGAGGGCATCAGCATCCTGAACGAACGTGTGGATATGCGCCGTCACGGCTGGCGTCCGATGGAGCACAGCAGTTAGAGTGCGCCCTACCAAGACTCCCCTCAGCCCAGATTCGAGCCTGATGCCACGCAAATCCTGGCGAGAAGCCCTCGCGACCTACGCCAACCCCGCCACACTGGCGCTGCTGCTTCTGGGCTTTGCCGCCGGCCTGCCCTACATGCTGGTGTTCTCGACCCTGTCGGTATGGCTACGGGAAGCCGGTGTGGCGCGCGAAACCATCGGTTTCGCCAGCCTCATCGGCCTGGCCTACGCCTTCAAATGGGTGTGGGCGCCAATGCTCGACCAGTGGCGCCTGCCATTGCTGGGCAAGCTTGGCCGCCGTCGCTCCTGGCTGGTGCTGTCGCAGGGTCTGGTCGCCATCGGCCTGATCGGCATGGCCAATTACGACCCACAGACGCACCTGTCCACGCTGATCGCCCTCGCCGTACTGGTAGCCTTCGCCTCGGCCACTCAGGACATCGCCGTCGACGCCTACCGCCTGGAAATTCTCGGCGACGAGCATCAGGCCGCGCTGGCTGCCGCTTACATGACCGGCTACCGGGTTGCCGCGCTGCTGGCCACCGCCGGCGCGCTGTATTTCGCCGAAGGCTTCGGCTCCACCGCCAAGGACTACCAGTTCAGCGCCTGGACCGGTACCTATATGCTTTTCGCCCTGCTGATGCTGCCAGGCCTGCTGACCTCCATCTGGATGCGCGAGCCGCCAGCACCGCCACACATCCATGTCGCGCCGCCCAAGCACGGATTTTTCCACCAACTGCTGGCGATCAGCGCGGTCATCATGCTGATCATCGCCGTGCCGACCATGTTCATCCAGTTCTATCAGAGCGATCTGATAGCGGTGCTGCTCGGCGACGTCAGCATGCAGGAACTGCTCTATAACGACCGCGCCTTCCTGCGCGCCATGCTCTACAGCACCCTGGCCTGCGTCTGTGCATCCGGGCTGTTCTGGGGCGGGCTGGCACCGGTACTGAAAACCGCGGCAGCAAGGTACGGGTTCTTCCACCAGTTACTTTCCGTGCTGCTGCTGATCATCCTGCTGATCGCCATCCCGGCCATGGTCACCCAATTCTACGAAAGTGACCTGATGCTGCTGTTCCAGGGCCAGATAAGCCTGCAGGAGTTGCTGTACTACGACCGCGCCTTCCTGCGTGCGCTGCTCTATACCCTGCTGACCAGCCTGTCGATCTCCAGCCTGTTCTGGGGCGGTATGGCCCCGGTGCTCACGCCGATCAACGATTTCATCGTGCGCTACCGCTGGCAGGCGCTGCTGCTGCTCAGCCTGATCGCCACCTATCGCCTGTCCGATACCGTGATGGGCGTGATGGCCAACGTCTTCTACATCGACCAGGGCTTCACAAAAGAGCAGATCGCCAGTGTCAGCAAGGTCTTCGGCCTGGTGATGACGTTGCTCGGCGCCGGGGTCGGTGGCCTGTTGATCGTGCGCTTCGGCATCATGCCGATTCTACTGATCGGTGCTACCGCATCGGCGGCCACCAACCTGATGTTCATGCTGCTGGTGGGCATGGGCCCGCACCTGAACATGCTGATTGTCACCATCAGTTGCGACAACTTCAGCGCCGGCCTGGCCACCTCGGCGTTCGTCGCCTACCTGTCGAGCCTGACCAACCTGAAGTTCTCGGCCACCCAGTACGCCCTGCTCAGCTCCATCATGCTGCTGCTGCCACGCCTGATCGGTGGCTATTCCGGCGTGATGGTGGAAAGCCTCGGCTACGCCCACTTCTTCCTCGCCACGGCGCTGATGGGTATACCTACACTGCTGCTTATCATCATTCAGTGGCGCCGCGACAAACGCCAAGCGCGGCCTGAGACAACACCACCTGCTGTCGAGCAAGCCTGACACGCAGGCAGAAAAAAGCCCCGGATCGACCGGGGCTTTTTCGTGATGGCGAGCCTCAATCAGCCTTGGCCAGATGCACCACACGCTGTGGGAACGGAATGCCGATACCCGCCTCGGTCAGGCGCTCCTTGGCCAGCTCGGTAAAGGAGAAGGTCACCGGCCAGAAGTCGCCAGTCGCCACCCACACGCGCAGCGACAGGTTCACCGCACTGTCACCCAGCCCAGTGACGAATACCACCGGCGCCGGCTCGACATGCACGCGCGGGTCCTGGGCAATCTCCAGCAGCACCTCGCGCGCTTTTTTGATATCGCTGGAGTAATCGATACCGATATTGATGTCGGCACGCCGACGCGGCTCGCGCGAGTAGTTGGTGATATGGCCGTTGGACAGCGCGCCATTGGGCACGATCACCACCTTGTTGTCCGCCGTCTTCAACGTGGTGTGAAAGATCTGGATGCTGTCGACGCTGCCGGACACACCCTGCGCCTCGATCCAGTCACCCGCGCGGAACGGACGGAACAGCATGATCAGCACGCCGCCTGCGAAGTTGGCCAGGCTGCCCTGCAACGCCAGGCCGATGGCCAGACCCGCCGCACCGATCATGGCGATGAACGAAGTGGTCTCCACACCGATCATCGAGGCCACGCTGATCAGCAGCAGAATGCGCAGCACGATGCTGACCAGGCTGCTGATAAAGCTGCTCAGCGCGCGATCGACCTTGCGTGCTTCGAGCATGCGTCCGATGCTCGACGTCAGCCGACTGATCAGCCACCAGCCCACCAGCAACGTGATCACAGCCAGGGTCAGCTTGCCGCTGTACTCAAGCACCACCGGCAGCCAGGCCTCGGACAGCTTGACCAGTTCGTCGACGTTCATCTCCATAGGGGTACTCCCGTTTTCCTGTGCATGAAACGAAACCGCCATGGCATGCCATGGCGGTCAAAATGCTATCAACCTAGCCTGCGACGCCGCAGCGCCACAAAGGTTCAATCACGGAAATTGTTGTACTGCAGTGGCATGCCGAACTCGTGACCACGCAGCAGGGCGATGGCTTCCTGCAGGTCGTCACGCTTCTTGCCGGTGACGCGCACCTGCTCGCCCTGGATGGCGGCCTGCACCTTGAGCTTGGCGTCCTTGATGTGGGCGACGATCTTCTTCGCCAGCTCCTTGTCGATACCCTCACGGAAGGTGACTTCCTGCTTCATCACCTTGCCCGAGGCATAGGGCTCCTTGGTTTCCATGCACTGGCAGTCGATCTTGCGCTTGATCAGGCTGCTGCGCACGATATCGAGCATCTGCTCGAGCATGAACTCGGCTTCGGCGGTCAAGGTCAGCGCCTTGTCCTTGCTCTCGATGCTGCATTTGCCACGCAGGTCGAAACGGCGGTCGAGCTCCTTGATGGCATTGTCGACCGCATTGGTCAGTTCGTGTTTGTCCAGTTCAGACACGATGTCGAACGAAGGCATGAGTGGGCTCCTGATGGACGGCGCGATCCTCTTCACGGAGTGAGCGCGCCTGACTTGACGATAACTATGGCGGGCCCATTATATCCAGACTGATAAGCGCCGTTTGGCGTCCTTCCTCTCTGTCTGCGAGCCTGCCCCATGCCCAACCCCCATCTCAGCATCCTGGTGGTGGACGACGCCAAGTTCTCCAGCGCCATGATCGGTCGTGCACTGAGCCAGGCCGGCTATCAGGACGTGCGTTTCGCCAGCAGCGCCAGCGAAGCGCTGCAACTGCTCGAACAGCGTCCCGCCAGCGTGCTTCTGGCCGACTGGCTGATGCCCGAGATCGACGGTCTGGAGTTGACCGCGCGGGTGCGCCAGCTGGACGAGACCGCCGACCACTACACCTACATCATCCTGTTGACCGGCAAGGAAGGCGAAAACGTGCTGGGCGAAGCCTTCGACCGTGGCGTCGACGACTTCATCAGCAAGGCGGCGATGAACGAACAACTGGTGCCACGCGTGTACGCCGCGGATCGCCTGTGCAACACCCTGCAGCGGCTGCTGCACGAGAACCGCATGCTCACGCAGAACATCGCCAGCCTGGAGCGGCGCAATCTGGTCGATCCGCTTACCGGCCTGGGCAACCCGCGCTATCTGCGCCAGAAGCTCACCGACAGCCTGCGCCAGATCGAGTCACGCGGCGGCGCCGTGTGCTACCTGCTGATCGGCCTGCAGGACGCCGGTCAGCTGCGCCACCAGTACGGTGACCGCTTCTTCAATGAACTGCTGCATGGCGTCGCACGGCGCCTGCAGCAGCTCGTCAGGCCACTGGACGTGCTGACGCGCCTGGACGACAACCACTTCGGCCTGATCACCCTGCTCGACGACCTGCACGAGTGCTCGCCGAGCAGCTTCAAGCGCCTGCACGAAGGCCTCAACTTCAAAGCGTTCAAGACCAGCGAAGGTTTCATTACGCTGAAAGCCGGCATCAGCCTGGTCGGTCTGGACGCCAAGGCACTGCCCACCGATCCCGAACAACTGATTCAGCACGCGCAAAATCTGCTGCCAGAGTCTTACACCAGCGGCCGGGTCGCAGCCATGCGCCTGCCTCTGCCGTGACCTGGCATATCCTCGGCGCTGGCAGTCTCGGCAGCCTCTGGGCAGCACGCCTGGCCCGTGCCGGCCTGCCGGTCAGGCTGATCCTGCGCAATCCACAACGCCTCGAAGCCTATCGCCAGGTCGGCGGCCTGACGCTGATCGAAGCTGGCCAGCCCCAGCAGTACGCCATTGCTGCAGAATTGCCACAAGCGGACACGCCCATCCATCGCCTGCTGCTGGCCTGCAAGGCCTATGACGCGCAAAGCGCGGTGGCGACCATCGCCGGACGTCTTGCCCCGGGCGCCGAGCTGCTGCTGTTGCAAAATGGCCTGGGCAGCCAGGATGAAGTTGCCCAACGCCTACCCAAGCAACGTTGCCTGTTCGTCTCCAGCACCGAAGGGGCTTTTCGTCCCGCCGATTTTCAGGTGGTGTTCGCCGGCAATGGCCACAACTGGCTGGGCGACCCGACCAATCCCCAGCCACCAACCTGGCTGGACGAGCTGCAGCGCGCAGGCATCGCTCACCAGTGGAGCCCGGATATCCTCACGCGCCTGTGGCGCAAGCTGGCACTGAACTGTGCGATCAACCCGCTCACCGTACTGCATGACTGCCGCAATGGCGGCCTGACCGAGCACCCTGCCGAAGTTGCCACCCTGTGCGCCGAACTCGACGAGCTGCTGCAACGCTGCGGCCAGCCCGCAGCCGCAGAGAATCTGCATGAAGAGGTACAGCGCGTGATCAGCGCCACGGCGGCGAACTACTCCTCCATGCATCAGGACGTCGCACAGGGACGCCGCACCGAGATCAGCTATCTGCTTGGCTACGCCTGCGCCGCGGCGCAGCGTCATCAACTGCATGTGCCGCATCTGCAGCATCTGCAGCAGCGCCTGCTCAGGCATCTCGACGAGCGTGGTCTGCCCCTGAACTAGCCACCCGAGCCGTGGCAATGACTGCCCTGGCGCGCTAACCTGCCGTCCTCACTCGCCACAACGATACCCTCATGAGACTGCGTCAGCGCCTCGAAAACCTGCCAGTGGGCCGCAAACTGCTGGCCGCACTGCTGGTGTTGCTCGCCGCCGTGATGCTGGTGGCCAATCTGGCTTTCATCAGCGCAGCCTACTGGATCACCCAGGAAAGCATGGCGCCACAGGCCCTGCACACCCTCGGCCGGCTTATCGCCAGCCCGACGCTGAGCAAGGAAGCCTTGCACTCGTCCGCCTCGGCCGAGGTCCTGCTCAAACGTCTGGACGATTACGCCCCCCTGCGCGCAGCGGTTATCTACGACAGCAATGGCAACAGCCTGGCACAACTGCAACGCGGCGAAAAACTGCAGCTGCCGCAGCAACTGAACCACTTGCAGAACTGGCGCGAAACGGCCTTTCGCACCAACCTGCTGGTCGACCTGCCCCACCCCAGCGGTCGACCCGGCGCCCTGCTGCTGGTGGCGTCCAGCGAGCTACCCGGTGCCTTCTATACCGGCACCCTGACCGCAAGCCTGGTGATTCTGGCGTTCAGCGTACTGCTGTGGATGCTGGTGGCCAGGCAGATCAAACGCCTGGTGACCAAACCCATCCGCCGCCTGGAAGAACTGTCACGCCAGGTCACCCGCGAAGAGAACTATGCGCTGCGCGCCAATCGCGGCAATCAGGATGAGATCGGCAGCCTGGCCGATGCGTTCAATACCATGCTGATGCGCATGGAAGCCCGCGAGCAGCAGCTCAAGCGTGCCCGCGACGACGCCCAGCAGGCCTTCGATCAGGCGCAGAGCCTGGCCGAGGAGACCCGCCACTCCAACCGCAAGTTGGAGCTGGAGGTGCAGGTGCGCAGCAAGATCGAGAAGAAACTCACCGGTTTTCAGAACTACCTCAACAGCATCATCGACTCCATGCCTTCGGCGCTGATCGCCCTCGACGAACAGCTCTACGTCACGCAGTGGAACCAGGAGGCCAGCGCCCTGTCCGGTACGCGCCTGGAAGAGGCGCTGAACCAACCGATATTTCTTGCCTTCCCACCACTCAAACCCTTTCTCGCGCAGCTCAAACGCACCGCCGAGCAGCATCGCGTGGAGAAGATCGAGCGCGTTACCTGGCATAAGGACGAAGAGCCCCACCATTACGCCCTGACCTTCTACCCACTGATGGGCGGCGCCGGCCGGGGCGTGGTGATCCGCATCGACGACATCACCCAGCGCCTGGCCCTGGAAGAAATGATGGTGCAATCGGAGAAGATGCTTTCGGTCGGTGGCCTGGCGGCCGGCATGGCGCACGAAATCAACAACCCGCTCGGCGCCATCCTGCACAACGTGCAGAACATCCGCCGGCGCCTGTCGCCAGATCTGGAAAAGAACCTCGAACAAGCCGAACAGGCCGGCGTCAGCCTGGCTGCCATCCAGCACTACATGGCAGCGCGCGAGATACCGCGCCTGCTCGACGGCATCCAGCAGGCCGGTCAGCGTGCGGCCAAGATCGTCAGCCACATGCTCAGCTTCAGTCGTCGTAGCGACCGTCAGCTGTCGCCCTGCGACCTGCCAGCGCTGATCGACCAGGCTTTGGAGATCGCCGGCAATGACTTCGACCTAGCCGACAGCTTCGATTTCAGGACCCTGGAAATCGTGCGCCAATTCGACCCACACCTGGGCCCCGTGGCCGCCACCGCCAACGAACTGGAGCAGGTGTTGCTCAATCTGCTGAAGAACGCCGCCCAGGCCATCCATCAACGCGACGAAGGTACCGAACCCGGCCGCATCATCCTGCGCACTCGGCAAGCCGGTAACTGGGCGGAAGTGCAGGTGGAGGACAACGGCATGGGCATGAGCGAAGCGGTGCGCAAACGCATCTTCGAGCCCTTCTTCACCACCAAGGAGGTCGGCCAGGGCACCGGACTTGGCCTGGCGGTCTCCTACTTCATCATCACCAACAATCACAAGGGACAGATGGAGGTGCACTCCACGCCGGGCCAAGGCACCTGTTTCACCCTGCGCCTGCCGCTGGCCTCTCTGCCCGATAACACAGGACTCTGAGCCATGGGCTTTCGCCTTTCGAAAATCTACACCCGCACCGGCGACAAGGGAGAAACAGGCTTGGCCGACGGCCGCCGGGTCGGCAAGGACCATCCGCGCATCGATGCGATTGGCGAGCTGGATACGCTCAATAGCCAGCTCGGCCTGCTGCTCGCCGACCTGGACGAGGCCACCACGACCTGTCCGGCACTCAAGGAGATCAGCGACGTACTGAGCCCCTGCCAGCACCGCCTGTTCGACCTGGGTGGTGAACTGGCGATGCCCGAGTACCAGGCGCTGCAGCCGGTGGAAATCGAGCACCTCGAGACCATAATCGACCGCTGGAACGAAGAGGTCGGCCCACTGGAAAACTTCATCCTGCCCGGCGGCTCCAGGCTGATTGCCCAGACCCATGTCTGCCGCAGCCTCGCCCGTAGCGCCGAGCGCCGCTGCCAGCACCTCAACGCCGTGGAACCGCTACGCGCCGAGGGCCTGGCCTACGTCAACCGCCTCTCCGACCTGCTGTTCGTCGCGGCCCGCCTGATCGCCAAGCGCCAGGGCATCGCCGAGGTGCTGTGGAAGGCGGCAGATAAACCGTAGGGCGCACTCGGCTTTGGCATCCTGCGTCGCTCTGACGCCTACATCCGTGTAGTCGTCGCGAAGCAGTACGCCACTGGACTATCGATGGAAAGCGGCGATGCCTGCATGGCGGACTGTTCGCCTAGGCTCCTGAGTCCGCCCTACGGCCAGAACGCGCGGATACCGGCCACGCCCTGGGCGCCAATCTGCCAGGCGCGTTCGATATCGGCCGGGCCCACGCCGCCCAGCAGATAAGCCGGCAGGTTGAAATGGGCCAGCATCTCGCTTGCAGCGTCCCAGCCCAGCGGTTGCGCTTCGGGATGAGTCGCGGTCGCCTGCACGGGGGACAGGGTGACGAAGTCCACGCCCATCTGCGTGGCCAGCGCCAGCTCATCGGCATTATGGCAAGACGCCGCCAGCCAGCGATCCTCAGGGAAAGGGCGGCCGCTGGCGGCGTAATTGCGCAGCTGTTCGGCCGTCAGGTGCCAGCCAGCCGCGGGAAAATCCCCCAGCCACTCCAGCGGCCCCTTGAGCATCAGTTGCGCCTTGCCGGCACACAGGCCCTGCACGTCGACAGCCAGGTCGCGGTATTGCGGGTCGAACATGTTCGGCGCGCGCAGCTGAATCAGCCTTACCCCCTGCGCCAGAGCACTGCGGATGCCGGCCAGCAGCTCACTCGGCTCCAGGCCATCCGGGGTGATCAGGTAGCGATCAGGCAGGCGCGCCGCGGCGACTATGGGCTTGTTGGCGGCGGGGAATTCGTATTCCAGCAACTGCCGCTCACTGACCCAGGCCAGGGGCTGGCCTTCTGCGCCATGCGGCTCGCCACTGAAGGCCGACACTTCCCAGACGTCCAGCAACACCTGCTTGTCCGGATAGTCGTGGCGAATCTGGATCAGCGGGCGCGCAGCCTGCGGACGAATCCCCAGTTCCTCCTGCAGTTCACGATCGAGGGCGACCCGCACCGCCTCACCGTCCTCCACCTTGCCGCCGGGAAACTCCCACAGACCGCCCTGGTGTTTGTCATCGGGTCGCCTGGCGATCAGGATGCGTCCATCGACACCCCGAATCACCGCTGCTGCGACATGCACACGCTTCACCCCTTTACCTCCTGCAATGCTGCCTGATACCAGCGCCGGAACGCCGGCCAGCGGTAGATGGTTTCGACATAGGCCGCTGCCGTTGTCGGTAGCGCCACATGATAACTGCGCAGACGCGCGGCGACCGGCGCATAGAAGGCATCGGCAATGCTGGCCTGACCGAACAGATAGTTGCCTGAAGTGGCGAAGCGCTCACGGCAATCGGCCCAGATCGCGCAAATACGATCGATATCCGCCTGCGCCGCGTCCGGCAGCTCGGTCAGTGCCTTGTCACGCGCCAGATCCATCGGCAGGTGGCTGCGCAGAGCGCTGAAGCCACTGTGCATCTCCGCACAGACACTACGCGCCAAGGCGCGGGCCTGGCGATCCTGCGGCCATAGCTGCGCCTCGGGGTAGCACTCGGCCAGATATTCGGCTATCGCCAGGGAATCCCACACCGGTCCCTGCTCGGTGAGCAGCACAGGCACCTTGCCGGTGGGCGAATGACGCAGCAATTGCGCGCGGCTGTCGGGCTGATACAGGCGCACCAGCACTTCTTCACATTCCACTCCAGCCAGCTCGACCGTCAGCGCGGCACGCAACGACCAGGAGGAATAGTTCTTGTCGCCAATCACCAGTTTCAGGGCCATCTCGCGCGTCCTCGGGCATGAAGTCACTCGACGTTAAAAGCCTGCCTCCCGAATAGCAAATTCCCGCGCGTCATGGGGTCATGAGGCACGGGAATACGAACGAGCAGGACGCGATCAGGTGCGGTATTCGGCGTTGATCTTGACGTACTCGTGGGACAGGTCGGTGGTCCAGATGGTCTCGCTGCAGCTGCCACGGCCCAGCTCGATACGGATGGTGATTTCCTCACGGGCCATCACCGCCGCACCCTGCTCTTCGGTGTAGGTGGTCGCACGGCAACCCTTGCTGGCGATGCAGACTTCACCGAGGAACACGTCGATCTTGCTCACGTCGAGCTGCGGCACGCCGGCATAGCCGACAGCAGCGAGGATCCGCCCCCAGTTCGGGTCGGAGGCGAACAGCGCGGTCTTGATCAGCGGCGAATGAGCCACCGCGTAAGCCACGTCCAGGCACTCCTGATGGGTACCACCGCCATTGACCTGCACGGTGACGAACTTGGTCGCGCCCTCACCGTCACGGACGATGGCCTGCGCCACCTCCATGAACACCTCGAATACCGCCTGCTTGAGCTTGGCGAACAACTCGCCGGAGGCCTCGGTGATTTCCGCCAGGGCCGCCTGGCCGGTGGCGATCAGCATGCAGCAGTCGTTGGTGGAGGTATCACCGTCGATGGTGATGCGGTTGAACGACTTGTTCGCCGCGTCGCGCACCAGATCCTGCAGCACGCCCTGAGCGACCTTGGCGTCAGTGGCGATGTAGCCGAGCATGGTCGCCATGTTCGGCCGGATCATGCCGGCGCCCTTGGAAATACCGGTCACGGTAACGGTCACGCCGTCGTGCTGGAACTGCCGGCTGGCGCCCTTGGGCAGGGTGTCGGTGGTCATGATGCCGGTGGCGGCCGCTTCCCAGTTGTCGGCCTTGAGATCATCCAGCGCCGCCTGCAACGCGGACTCGATCTTCTCCACCGGCAGCGGCTCGCCGATCACACCGGTGGAGAACGGCAGTACGGCGCTTTCGGTTACACCGGTCAGCTCGGCCAGGCGTGCACAGGCACGGCGCGCACGGGCCAGGCCATCGGCGCCGGTGCCGGCATTGGCATTGCCGGTATTGGTCAGCAAATAGCGCACTTCACCACCCAGGCGCTCGCGAGTGATCAGTACCGGCGCCGCGCAGAAGGCGTTGGTGGTGGTCACCCCGGCAATACGCGAACCTTCGGCACAGCGCATCACCACCACATCCTTGCGCCCGGGACGCTTGATGCCGGCTGAGGCGATGCCCAGCTCGAAACCAGGAACCGGGTGCAGGGTAGACAGCGGGCCAAGACCAACAGCCATGAGATGCGCTCCTTCAGATGTGCGGTGATCGCTTCGGCGACCGGGTGAGATGGTAAAACGCCGCGAGCGGCTGAACCGTTCGCGGCGTTGTCAGGGCGCTGGCAGCATAGCCGAAGCGCCCGCTACTGCAAGCGTCCCAAACGGGCCGGTGATCAGCCGATCTGACCGTGGCAGTGCTTGTACTTCTTGCCCGAGCCACAAGGGCACGGTTCGTTGCGGCCGACCTTCGGCTCGGCGCGCACTGGCGCTGCAGCCACAGCGACGTCGCCCTCATCGCCATTGCTTTCTTCAGCCGCCAGGGCCGAGGCGTCAGCGTGCTGGAACTGCATGCGCTCGGCCATCGCTTCAGCCTCGCGACGCAGTCGGGCTTCTTCTTCAGCCGGATCTTCGCGACGCACCTGAACATGGCTGAGCACGCGGATGGTGTCGCGCTTGATCGACTCCAGCAGCTCCTGGAACAGGGCGAAGGACTCGCGCTTGTATTCCTGCTTGGGGTTCTTCTGCGCGTAACCGCGCAGGTGAATGCCGTGGCGCAGGTGATCCATGGTCGACAGGTGGTCCTTCCACAGGTCGTCCAGCACGCGCAGCAGAATCTGCTTCTCGAAGGTACGCAGGGCTTCGGCGCTGGCCTGGGTTTCCTTCTCGTTGTACGCGCTCAGCAGCTCGGCAAGGATGCGCTCACGCAAGGTTTCTTCGTACAGCTTGTCGTCTTCGTCCAGCCACTGCTGGATCGGCAGCTTGATGCCGAAGTCGCTCTGCAGTGTCGACTCCAGGCCGGCCACGTCCCACTGCTCCGGCATCGACTGCGGCGGGATGTGGTTGTTGACCGCTGCGGTCAGCACTTCCTCGCGGAACTCGGCGATGGTGTCGCCAACGCTCTCGGCAGCCAGCAGGCTGTTGCGCATGTGGTAGATCACCTTGCGCTGCTCGTTGGCCACGTCGTCGAATTCGAGCAGTTGCTTACGCATGTCGAAGTTGCGGCCCTCGACCTTGCGCTGGGCCTTCTCGATGGCGTTGGTGACCATGCGGTGCTCGATGGCCTCGCCGGACTGCATGCCCAGAGCCTTCATGAAGTTCTTCACCCGATCCGAGGCAAAGATGCGCATCAGGTTGTCTTCCAGCGACAGGTAGAAACGGCTGGAACCCGGGTCGCCCTGACGGCCGGCACGACCGCGCAGCTGATTGTCGATACGCCGCGATTCGTGGCGCTCGGAAGCGATCACATGCAGGCCGCCGGCTTCGATCACCTGCTGGTGACGCTTCTGCCACTCGCTCTTGATCTGCGAGATCTGCTCGTCGGTCGGGTTTTCCAGCGCGGCGACTTCCACTTCCCAGTTGCCACCGAGAAGGATGTCGGTACCACGACCGGCCATGTTGGTGGCGATGGTCAGCGCACCCGGACGACCGGCCTGGGCGATGATCTCGGCTTCCTTGTCGTGGAACTTGGCGTTGAGCACCTTGTGCTCGATACCTTCCTGATTCAGCAACTGGCTGACGTACTCGGAGGTCTCGATGGTGGCGGTACCAACCAGGATCGGCCGGCCCTGGGCCTGGCAGTCCTTGATGTCGGCGATGATCGCCTGGTACTTCTCTTCCTGGGTCAGATAGACCAGGTCGTTGAAGTCCTTGCGCGCGACCGGCTTGTTGGTCGGGATCACCATCACGTCCAGACCGTAGATCTGGCGGAACTCGAAGGCCTCAGTGTCGGCGGTACCGGTCATGCCGGACAGTTTGTTGTAGAGACGGAAGTAGTTCTGGAAGGTGGTCGAGGCGAGGGTCTGGCTCTCGGCCTGAATGTTCACCCCTTCCTTCGCTTCGATGGCCTGGTGCAGGCCCTCGGAGAGGCGGCGACCCGGCATGGTACGGCCGGTGTGCTCGTCGATCAGGATCACCTGGCCGTTCTGCACGATGTATTCGACATTGCGATTGAACAGCTTGTGCGCACGCAGGCCGGCGTAAACGTGAGTCAGCAGACCGAGGTTGTGCGCGGAATAGAGGCTCTCACCCTCGGCCAGCAGGCCGGCAGCGGTGAGCATCTCCTCGACGTACTGGTGGCCGGCCTCGTTGAGTTCGACCTGGCGCGATTTCTCGTCGACCTTGTAGTGACCTTCCTGAGTCACCACGCCTTCCTCTTCCTCGATGTGCTGCTTGAGGCGCGGGATCAGCTTGTTGATCTCGATATACAGCTTGGAGCTGTCCTCGGCCTGACCGGAGATGATCAGCGGGGTACGCGCCTCGTCGATGAGGATGGAGTCGACTTCGTCGATCACGGCGAAATTCAGCTCGCGCTGGAACTTGTCTTCCAGGCTGAAGGCCATGTTGTCGCGCAGGTAGTCGAAACCGAATTCGTTGTTGGTGCCGTAGGTGATGTCGGCGGCGTAGGCGGCGCGCTTCTCTTCCGGCGGCTGAAAGGGGGTGACGATACCCACGGTCAGGCCGAGGAATTCATACAGCGGACGCATCCAGTTGGCGTCACGACGGGCCAGGTATTCGTTGACCGTGACCACGTGCACGCCCTTGCCGGACAATGCGTTGAGGTAGACCGCCAGGGTACCTACCAGGGTCTTGCCCTCACCGGTACGCATCTCGGCGATCTTGCCTTCATGCAGGGTCATGCCGCCGATCAGCTGCACATCGAAGTGGCGCATGCCCATCACTCGCTTACCAGCCTCACGGGCCACAGCGAAGGCTTCGGGAAGCAGCTTGTCGAGGGTTTCGCCCTGAGCCAGACGGCTCTTGAACTCTTCGGTCTTGCCACGCAGTTGCTCGTCCGAGAGGGCGATCATCTGCTCTTCGAGGACGTTGACGGACTGCACCGCCTTGAGCAAGCGTTTGACTTCACGCTCATTCTTGCTTCCGAAAAGTTTTTTAAACAGAGGCGCAAACATATCGACAGGATCTTCCGGCGAATGGATGGAGGTCGGCGCAAATCGCGACCTGGCAGCCAGCATGGCTGCGGGCGAAGGGGGCATTCTACCCGGAAAACTCAGGGAGGAAAGTGACGTTGTCAGCCCGTTGCTGCCGTGTGATGGCGCAGGCCACGCATCCCCGGTCAGCCAGGGGCGCGGCGTGAAACTTTATATGGGGATGAATGCTGGCATTTCAAGGCCAGCCATCGCCCCTGACTCACTCGACGCCGTTGGCACGCGCGATATAGAGGGCGGGATTGACCTGTCGGCCATCCTTGCTGACTTCGAAGTGCACGTGATAACCGGTGGAGCGACCACTGCGGCCGACCTTGGCGATGGTCTGGCCGCGCTGCACCAAATCGCCGATCTGCACGGTATTGCTCTGGTTGTGGGCATAGAGCGTGACGTAGCCATCCGTGTGACTGATTTCCACGGTATTGCCGTAACCATTCTTCCTGCCGGAAAAGGTCACCACACCAGCGGCAACCGATACCACGTCACTGCCAGGCTTGGCCGCGAAATCGATGCCCTTGTGGACACTGGCGCGGCCGGTCAGCGGGTGTACACGACGGCCGAAAGGTGACGACACATAACCTTGCAAGACCGGGCGACCGGACAGTGTTTCCGCTTCACTCAGGCGGCGCTCGCCAAGCAGTTGCTCCAGCACTTCCAACTGCTGCTCGCGACTCTCCACGCGCAGTGCCAGCTCATCCAGGGCGTTCATGAAAGGCGGCGGCGCATAGGCCGAAGCCCCCAGCGGATCTTCCGCCCCGCCCTGACCGACACTGAGGGAGAAGTCGAACTCACCGGCGTCCAGTTCTGCCAGTTCGGTGAGGCGCTCACCCAGGGCATCGAGCCGGGTGAGACGCGCCTGCAACTCGGCAACATGCACAGCGAAGGCGTCGAGCTGACGTTGTGCGTCCTGGCGTACGGCGCCGACCTGCTCGCGCTGCTGGTCGAGGGCTTCGACCAGCGAGGTGTCGACCACCGGCTCGGCGGTCAACCACTTGGCGCCCATTGCAGCACCGGCAGCAAGACTCAGGACCAGCAGCAGGACAACCGAGAGCAGCAACCAGCGCAGGTCCAGATTGATCGTTCGCGCCGAACCGTGACGGCTATTGAGCAAGATGATATGCATGGCTTCCCCTTTTCGCAGAACACAGGCCGGCAGCACGCTCTGCTACCATGACGGCTCTGCAACTTAAGGCTTCCTGCCATGACGTTTCGTCCCTTGCCGGCCCAGGCACCCGCTAAGCTGTTACGCGAAGCCAAGCCCCTGAAAGCGCTGTTCGGTCAGGCGCAACGCCTTACCCACCTGCAGCGTCTTGTCGATAGCCAGCTACAGCCTGCTGCCCGGGAACACTGTCATGTAGCGTCCTGGCGCGACGGCTGCTTGTTATTGATCGTGACCGATGGCCACTGGGCAACACGCCTGCGTTATCAGCAAAGAAGACTGCAACGACAACTACAGGCACTCGAAGAATTCGCGACCTTAACGAAAATCATGTTCAAGGTGCAACCTCAAGGCGGCCAGAATCGTGGAACCGGTCGCACCTTGCACTTGTCGAATAGCGCCGCACAAAGCATCCAGGCAACGGCCGAAGGTATCAGCGACCCCAGGCTACGCGCGGCACTCGAGCGCCTGGCCAGCCACACGCAGAAAGACCAATAAGCCCACCGTTCCGCTCGTCGGTAAAACTCGTTTCGATGCAGGCGCCAGACAAATGGCGCCAAAGACCCTCACCCCAAATCCCACTCCACAGAGTGACCGGCCATAAAAAAGGCCACCCGAAGGTGGCCTCAAATAAAGCTGGAAAGAGAGTAGGTTTACACCGCCGCGACAGGGCGCATGTAAGAGATCGGTGCGAGTTTGGCGTCCTCGAAGGTCACCATTTCCCAGGCATCGGTCTGTTCGATCAACGTACGCAGCAAACGATTGTTCAGCGCGTGACCCGACTTGAAGCCTTTGAACTCGCCGATCAGGCTGTTACCCAGCAGGTACAGATCGCCGATGGCATCGAGAATCTTGTGTTTGACGAATTCGTCCTCGTAACGCAGGCCGTCTTCGTTGAGCACACGATATTCGTCGACCACGATGGCGTTTTCCACACTGCCACCGAGTGCCAGGTTCTGCGAACGCAGGAACTCGATGTCACGCATGAAGCCGAAGGTGCGGGCCCGGCTGACTTCCTTGACGAAAGACGTGCTGGAGAAATCCACACTGGCGCTCTGCGTGCGGTTGCGGAACACGGGGTGATCGAAGTCGATCTCGAAGCTCACCTTGAAGCCGTCGAAAGGTACGAAGGTGGCACGCTTGTCGCCCTCCTCCACCGTCACCTCACGCAGGATGCGGATGAACTTCTTCGGCGCTTCCTGCTCCTGCAGGCCAGCGGATTGAATCAGGAATACGAAGGGACCAGCACTGCCATCCATGATCGGTACTTCGGACGCGGAGAGCTCGACGTAGGCGTTATCGATGCCCAGGCCTGCCATGGCCGAAAGCAGATGCTCTACCGTATCCACCTTGACATCACCATTGATCAACGTGGTCGACATGGTGGTTTCACCGACATTCCCGGCCAGCGCGCGGATTTCCACGACGGGGTCGAGGTCGGTACGACGAAACACGATACCGGTATCCACCGGTGCCGGCTTCAGGGTCAGGTAAACCTTCTCCCCCGAATGCAGGCCAACGCCGGTGGCACGGATGATGTTCTTCAGGGTGCGTTGTCTGATCATGGCTTGGCCGCTATATCGCTAGTTGCGAACTGTTTTCAACAATGGTCGGGAATGATAGCAGAACCGACCTTTGCTGAACACCAATCACCCATATACTCCTGATAAATTCCATCAATCAGCCTGGCGACGCAGGAAAGCCGGAATATCCAGGTAATCGAGGTCATCCTGGGTATTGAGCTTGGCTGCAGTGGCCGCACCGCCATGGCTCTGGCGCTGCACGGTGGGACGCTCGTAGTCCTTGTAGTTGACCGACTGCTCGCCGCGCGGCTGCGCGGCAGGCTGCTGGGCAACCGGCTGGCTGACGGCGACCTGCACGGTGTTGTCGACTACCTTGACCGGCTTCTCCATGCGCGCGCCGAGGCCGGTGGCGACCACGGTGACGTGCAGTTCGTCGCGCATGTCGGCGTCGATCACGGTGCCGACCTTGACGGTGGCGTGCTCGGAAGCGAACTGCTCGATGATGTTACCCACATCGGAGTACTCACCCAGCGACAGGTCCGGACCGGCAGTGATGTTCACCAGGATGCCGCGCGCACCCTGCAGGTTGACATCTTCCAGCAGCGGGTTGCGGATGGCGGCTTCAGTGGCTTCACGCGCACGGTTCGGACCGCTGGCGCAGCCGGTGCCCATCATGGCCATGCCCATTTCGCTCATCACGGTTTTCACGTCGGCGAAGTCGACGTTGATCATGCCCGGACGCTTGATGATGTCGGAGATACCGCGCACGGCGCCGGCCAGCACGTCGTCAGCCTTGGCGAAGGCGGACAGCAGGCTGGCGTCCTTGCCGAGGATGGTCAGCAGCTTTTCGTTGGGGATGGTGATCAGCGAGTCGACGCTCTCGGACAGCGCGCGGATGCCCTCGTCGGCGATGACCATGCGCTTCTTGCCCTCGAACGGGAACGGACGGGTCACCACGGCCACGGTGAGGATGCCCAGTTCCTTGGCCACCTCAGCGATCACCGGCGCAGCGCCGGTACCGGTACCGCCACCCATGCCGGTGGTGATGAACACCATGTCAGTGCCTTGCAGCACTTCGGCGATGCGCTCGCGATCTTCCAGCGCGGCCTGACGACCGACTTCCGGATTGGCGCCAGCACCCAGGCCTTTGGTCACCCCCGGGCCGAGCTGCAGCACGGTACGTGCGCCGATGTTTTTCAGCGCCTGCGCATCGGTATTGGCGCAGATGAACTCGACGCCCTCGATGTTGCTGACGGCCATGTGATTGACTGCGTTGCCGCCGCCACCACCGACACCGATTACTTTGATAACCGCGCTTTGCGGAATGTTATCTACTAGTTCGAACATGATCCCTCTCCTTCCTTTCTAGTTGTAACGCCTACTGCAAATTTAGAAATTGCCTTGCACCCAACGCTTGATGCGTTCGAGTACCGGGGTTTTGTTTTCGTCCTGGTAAGGACTGCCCACCGACATGGAAATGCCGTCGTTCTGCTTCTGCAGCCCGTACAACAGCAAACCCACACCGGTGGAATAAATCGGGTTGCGCACCACGTCGCCCATGCCCTTGACGCTGTGCGGTACGCCCAGTCGAACCGGCATGTGGAAAATTTCTTCGGCCAGTTCGACCGCGCCTTCCATCTTCGCCGTGCCGCCGGTCATGACGATGCCGGCGGGAATCAGATCCTCGTAACCGCTGCGGCGCAGCTCGGCCTGAACCAGTGTGAACAGCTCGTCGTAACGCGGCTCGACCACTTCGGCCAGGGACTGGCGCGAGAGATCGCGCGGCGGGCGATCACCGACGCTCGGCACCTTGATGGTTTCGCCGGCGCCGGCCAGCTTGGCCAGGGCGCAGGCGTAGCGGATCTTGATTTCCTCGGCGTACTGGGTCGGCGTACGCAGGGCCATGGCGATGTCGTTGGTGACCTGGTCACCGGCAATCGGGATCACCGCGGTGTGGCGAATCGCGCCTTCGGTGAAGATGGCGATATCGGTGGTGCCACCGCCGATATCCACCAGGCACACGCCCAGTTCCTTCTCGTCCTCGGTCAGTACCGAATAAGCGGATGCAAGCTGCTCGAGGATGATGTCGTCGACTTCCAGGCCGCAGCGGCGCACGCACTTCTCGATGTTCTGCGCGGCATTCACGGCGCAGGTGACCACGTGCACCTTGGCCTCCAGGCGCACGCCGGACATGCCCAGCGGCTCGCGCACGCCTTCCTGGTTATCGATCACGTAATCCTGGGCCAGGGTGTGCAGCACGCGCTGGTCCGCGGGAATCGCCACGGCCTGCGCGGCGTCGAGCACGCGCTCGATGTCGGCCGGGCTCACTTCACGATCACGGATGGCGACGATACCGTGGCTGTTCAGACTGCGGATGTGATTGCCGGCCACCCCGACGAACGCCGAGTGAATGCGGCAACCCGCCATCAGCTGCGCCTCTTCCACCGCGCGCTGGATCGAGGCCACTGTGGATTCGATATTGACCACCACGCCCTTCTTCAGCCCGCGCGACGGATGGGTGCCGATACCGACGATTTCCAGCTGGCCGTCAGCCGTCACCTCACCCACCAGCGCCACCACCTTGGAGGTGCCGATGTCCAGGCCAACGATCATCTTGCCGCTCTGCGCGCTATTCATTAGTCCAGCCTCTCCTCAATTCACTTTCTGCTCGGCCGCAGCCGGCTCCACCGGCTCACGCCAGGCCACGGCCAGGCCGTTGGCATAACGCAGGTCGATGCGCGCGATGTTCGCGCTCTGTTCTTTCAGTTCCCGCTCATAGATGGCGGCGAAACGACGCATTTTTTCCACCACGTGATCACGTCCCAGCAGGATGTCGATACGCTGGCCGCTGGCGTTCTCGGTAGCCGAGAGGAACCAGCTGCCGCGTTCGCGCAACTGCAGCCCGACCACGGTGAAGCCCATCGGCCGCAGCAACTGGCTGAGCATCTGGTACTGCTGCATCACCTTCGGCTGCGCCCGCTTCGGGCCGGACAGCTGCGGCAGATGCTGATAGTTGTCCAGCTCCTGCGGCGCAAACGCCTGCCCCTGGTTGTTGAGCAGCGCCTCGTCACCCCAACGGGCGATGGGCAGTTGTTCCTCCAGACGCACGTCGATCTGATCCGGCCAGACACGACGCACTTCGGCATGGGCGATCCAGGGCATGCGCTCGAGCTCCTCGCGCATGCCACGCAGATCGGCGCTGAAGAAGCTCGCCTCGATATACGGCGCGATCCGTCGCTGCACCGCCTGCTGACTGACATAGGCCAGATCACCCTGCACACTGATGCGGGCGATCGGGCGGTCGGCGTAGGGCAGCAGACGCAACGCCCCCTCGTAGGCGCCAAAGCCCAGACCAACCAGCAGCAGCGGCCAGAGCAGCCGTCCCACCCAGGAGAAATCCGCCTTGGGCATGCGCAGACGCATCGGCTCCTTGGCCACCAGACGGCTGGCGCCACGCGGCGCGGGCTTGCCGCGTTGCGGAGCCCTCAGCGAGTCCTGATAACGCAGAGCGATGCTCATCGCTTAACCCCTCGCCTCGACGCTGTCAGCCAGGATCGCCAGCACCAGTTGCTGGAAATCCAGGCCGGCAGCACGCGCGGCCATCGGCACCAGGCTGTGATCGGTCATGCCCGGCACGGTGTTCACTTCCAACAGCCAGAACTGACCACTGGCATCCTGCATCACGTCGGCACGCGCCCAGCCCTGAGTACCCACTGCCTCGCAGGCACGCGCGGTCAGTTCTTTCAGTTCCGCCTCTTTCTCGGCCGAGAGGCCGCAGGGAATGCGGTACTGGGTGTCATCGGCCAGGTACTTGGCGTCGTAGTCGTAGAAGGTGTGCGGCGTACCCAGGCCAATGGGCGGCAGCACTTCGCCACGCAGCACGGCGATGGTGTATTCGGGGCCGGCAATCCACTGCTCAACCAGCACCTGGCTGTCGTAGCGCGCGGCGTCCTGCCAGGCCGCGATCAGCGCCTCGACGCTGTCGACCTTGGCCATGCCGATACTGGAACCTTCATGCGCCGGTTTGACGATCAGCGGGAAGCCCAGTTCGGTGGCAGCAGCCTCGCAGTCAGCCCGCGAGGTCAGCACGGCGTGGCGCGGCGTCGGCAGGCCAAGGCTGTGCCAGACCTGTTTGGTGCGCAGCTTGTCCATCGCCAGCGCAGAGGCCAGGATGCCGCTGCCGGTGTAGGGGATGCCGGCGCACTCGAGCAGGCCCTGCATGGAGCCATCCTCGCCACCGCGACCGTGCAGCACGATAAAGGCGCGGTCGATCTTCTCGCTGGCAAGGCGCCGCAGGAAATCATCCCCCACGTCGATGCCGAAGGCATCCACCCCGGCCGCTTGCAGGGCGCTGAGCACCGCGTTGCCGGATTTCAGCGACACCTCGCGCTCGGCGCTCTTGCCGCCGAACAGCACGGCGACGCGGCCGAAGGCCTTGGGATCGAGGGTACTGTGCAAACTCATTTCGACTCCCCCACGAACAGCGGGTGTTTGATCAGTTGCGGTGCCACTGCGCCGATATCGCCCGCGCCCTGGCACAGCAGGATGTCGCCGGCACGCAGCAGCGGTTTGAGCAGCGGCGCCAGGTCGGCGCCACGCTCGACGTAGATCGGATCAAGCTGGCCACGCTGACGGATGCTGTGGCACAGCTGGCGGCTGTCAGCTCCCGGGATCGGCTCTTCGCCAGCCGGGTAGACCTCTACCAGCAGCAGCACATTGGCTTCGCCGAGCACCTGCACGAAGTCGTCGTACAGATCGCGGGTACGGCTGTAGCGGTGCGGCTGGTAGACCATCACCAGGCGACGCTCCGGCCAGCCGCCGCGTACGGCCTTGACCACTGCGGCCACTTCACGCGGGTGATGGCCATAGTCGTCGACCAGCATCACGCTGCCACCGTCCACCGGCAGTTCGCCGTAGACCTGGAAGCGCCGGCCGACACCCTGGAAGCCCGACAGCCCGGCGACGATGGCGGCATCGTCGATGCCTTCGTCGGTGGCGATGGCGATGGTGGCCAGGGCATTGAGGACGTTGTGGTTGCCCGGCATGTTCACCGACACGTCGAGCGGCTCGCAGTCCGGGCGCAACACGGTGAAGTAGGTACGCATGCCTTCCTGGCGCACATTGATCGCGCGCACGTCGGCGTCTTCGGCAAAGCCGTAGGTCACGGTCGGACGACCAACCTGCGGCAGCAGCTCGCGCACCACCGGATCATCCACGCAGAGCACGGCCAGACCGTAGAACGGCAGGTTGTGCAGGAACTCGATGAAGGTTTTCTTCAGCCTGTTGAAGTCGCCGCCATAGGTGCTCATATGGTCGGCGTCGATGTTGGTGACTACCGAAACCATCGGCTGCAGATGCAGGAAGCTGGCGTCGCTCTCATCGGCTTCGGCGATCAGGAAGCGGCTGGAACCGAGCTGGGCATTGGTGCCGGCGGCGTTCAGACGGCCACCGATGACGAAGGTCGGATCGAGACCGCCGGCGGCGAACACCGAGGCCAGCAGGCTGGTGGTGGTGGTCTTGCCATGGGTGCCGGCCACAGCGATGCCGTGGCGGTAGCGCATCAGCTCGGCGAGCATCTCGGCACGCGGCACCACCGGAATGCGGCGCTCCAGGGCGGTGGCGACCTCCGGATTGCTGGTGTTGACGGCGCTGGACACCACCAATACGTCGGCCTGCTCGGCGTTCTCGGCAGCATGACCGATGAAGATCTTCGCACCGAAGCTTTCCAGGCGCTCGGTCACCGCCGAGGCCTTGAGATCGGAGCCGGATACTTCATAACCCAGGTTCAGCAGCACCTCGGCGATGCCGCACATGCCCACGCCACCGATACCGACGAAATGGATGCGGCGGATACGGCGCATGCGCCGCACTTCGGCCTTGACCGCAGCGGGAGACTTAGCCACGCATCACCTCCTGGCAGATATCGACCACCGTGCGGGTGGCATCGGGCTTGGCCAGGCGACGCGCGGTGGCGCCCATGACATTGAGTTTTTCCAGGTGCATCAGAACCTCGGTGAGCTGCGCGGCAAGCGTGGCCGCGTCAGTGGCATGTTGCGGGAGAAGGACAGCGGCGCCCTCCTTCGCCAGATATTCGGCATTGCGGCTCTGGTGGTCGTCGATGGCGTGCGGCAGTGGCACGAGAAACGACGGCAACCCCGCTGCGGCCAACTCGCTGACGGTCAGCGCACCGGCGCGGCAAACCACCAGGTCAGCCCAGCCATAAGCACGAGCCATGTCCTTGATGAAAGGCGCGACCTCGGCTTCGACCGCGGCATCGCGATAACGCTCCGCAGTGATGTCGGCATGTTGTTTACCGGCCTGGTGGAACACCTGCGGACGTATATCGGCAGGGATTTTCTCCAGCGCGGCCGGCAGCAATTTGTTCAGCGGCTCGGCGCCCAGGCTGCCGCCCAGCACCAGCAATTTCGGTTTGCGCCCGGCCAGCGGCTCACGCGGCGTTTCCAGGAACAGCTCTTCACGCACCGGGTTACCGGTGGTGCGGCGCTTGTCGGAAGCGCCGAAGGTGTTCGGGAAGGCCTCGCAAATGCGCGTGGCGATACGCGACAGCAGACGATTGGCGGTACCGGCCACGGCGTTCTGCTCGTGAATCACCAGCGGCACGCCGGCCATACGCGCGGCCAGACCGCCAGGACCGGTGACATAACCGCCCATGCCAAGCACGCACACCGGCTGCAGTTCACGCACGATACGACGCGCCTGCAGCAGCGAACGCAGCAACTGGAACGGCGCCTTGAGCAGGGACAGCTTGCCCTTGCCACGCAGGCCGCTGACATTGATCAGGTGCAGCGGCAGGCCCGCCTGTGGGACGAGTTCGTTCTCGATACCACGCGGCGTGCCCAGCCAGTGCACGACGTAACCACGGGCCTGGAACTCGCGCGCGCAGGCCAAGGCCGGGAATACGTGACCGCCGGTGCCGCCGGCCATGATCAGCACATTACCGCGCATGGCTGACCTCCTCGGCAAAATCCGCTTCGGTGAAATCCACGTCCTCGTTACCCAGGATGTTGCGCCGCTCCCACTCGATACGCAGCAGCAGCGCCAGACTCACGCAACAGATCACCAGCGACGAGCCGCCGTAGCTGAGGAACGGCAGGGTCAGCCCCTTGGTCGGCAACAGTCCGGTGTTCACGCCGATATTGATCAGGAACTGACCGATCCACAGGAAAGCCAGCCCATAGGCGACATAGGCGGAGAAGAACTGCTTGGCCCTCTCGGCCCACAGACCGACGTATAGCGCTCGTACGCTGACGAAGACGAACAGCGCCAGGGTCGCCAGCGCGCCGACGAAGCCCAGTTCCTCTGCCAGCACCGAAAAGACGAAGTCGGTGTGCGCTTCCGGCAGGTAGAACTGCTTCTGAATGCTGTTACCCAGACCGACACCGAACCACTCGCCGCGGCCGAAGGCGATCAGCGCCTGAGTCAGCTGATAACCGGAGCCATACTGGTCGGCCCAGGGATCGGTAAAGGTGATCAAACGCTGCAGGCGGTACTCCTGGGTCTGCACCAGGACGAACACCGCGCCAACCGCCAGCGCCACCATCAAGCCAAAGCGCAGCATGCCGACGCCGCCGAGGAACAGCATCGCCATGGCCGAACCCATCATCACTACGGTGGCACCGAAGTCAGGCTCCAGCAGCAACAGGCCTGCCATTGGCAGCAGCACGACGAACGGCTTGAAGAAACCGGCCCAGCTCTCGCGTACCTCTTCCTGACGCCGCACCAGGTAACCGGCCAGGTAGACCACCACGAACACCTTGGCGATCTCCGACGGCTGCACGTTGAAGGCGCCGAAGCCGATCCAGCGCCGCGCACCGTTGACCTCGCGGCCGATGCCCGGCACCAGCACCAGCACCAACAGGGCGAAAGCCGCCAGCAGCATGATCCAGCCGTAACGCTGCCAGATGTTCATCGGCACCATCAGCACCACGCCAGCGGCACCGAGACCGATCACCAGGTAGATCAGATGGCGAATCATGTGATAGAGCGGGCTACCGGTCTGCGCCGCGGCCACTTCCGAAGACGCCGAAGCGATCATCACCAGGCCGAGGCCGAGCAGGCCCAGGCAACCGGCCAGCAGCGGGAAGTCCAGATCGAGGCCACGACCCAGTAGCGGCGAGGGACGAATCTGCAGGAAGGACAACATCAGACGAGCCCCTCCACAGCCTGGGCGAACAGGCGCCCGCGTTCTTCGAAGTTCTTGAACATGTCCAGGCTGGCGCAGGCCGGCGACAGCAGCACGACATCACCGGCCTCGGCCAATTCGCTGCAGCGCTGCACGGCTTCGTCCAGGCTCGCTACTCGCACCTGCGGTACGGCGTCGCCCAGGGTGTCGGCCAGACGCTGAGCATCACGACCGAGCAGCACCACGGCACGGCAGAAACGTGCGACCGGAGCTTTAAGCGCAGTGAAGTCTGCGCCCTTGCCATCGCCACCGGCGATCAGTACCAGCTTGCCGGCGATGTCCGCACCCAGGCCTTCGATGGCCGCCAGCGCGGCACCGACGTTGGTGGCCTTGGAGTCGTCGTAGTAACTCACCCCGGCACGCTCGCCAACCCACTGGCAGCGGTGCGGCAAACCGGCGAACTGGCGCAGGGTGGCGAGCATGGCGTCCATCGGCAGGCCCACGGCATGACCGAGCGCCAGCGCCGCCAGGGCGTTGGACTGGTTGTGCGCGCCACGAATCTTCAGCTCACTCACCGGCAGCAGCGCTTCGAAGCGAAACGCCAGGGATTTCTCGCCATTCTCCTCGAGCAGGCCAAAGCGCTTGAAGTCCGGCTTGCCCAGACCGAATTCCCAGCAGCTCACCTGGTCGGCGATCAGCGGGCGCGACAGGGCATCGTCGCGGTTGATCACCACCTGACGGGCACCACGGAAGATCCGATGCTTGGCCAGGTGATAGGCCGGCAGACCGCTGTAACGGTCCATGTGGTCTTCACTGATGTTCAGGCAGGTGGCCACTTCGGCATTGAGCTGATCGGTGGTCTCCAGTTGGAAACTGGACAGCTCCAGCACGTACAGCTCGACATCGTCGGCCAACAGATCCAGCGCCGGCGTACCCAGGTTGCCGCCGACGGCGACGCGCTTGCCAGCCGCAGCCGCCATCTCGCCGACCAAAGTGGTGACGGTGCTCTTGGCGTTGGAGCCGGTGATGGCGACGATCGGCGCCTTGGCGTGGCGGGCGAACAGGTCGATATCGCCAGACAGTTTCACCCCGCGCGCAGCCGCTGCGGCCAACGCTGGAGTCGCCACCGCCAGGCCCGGGCTCACGTACAGTTCCGAGGCGCGGCAGAGGAAGTCCACGTCCAGCTCGCCGCAACGTACTTCCACCTGCGGGTAGTCACGCTTGAGCGTCTCCAGCTCCGGCGGGTTCGCGCGCGTGTCGGCCACGGCAAAGCGCACGCCCTGCTGCGCCAGGAAGCGCACCAGGGACATGCCGCTCTTGCCGAGGCCGACAACGATGCGGAACTGGTCGGAAGCGATCAATGACACGCTCTATTACCTCAGTTTCAGGGTGGCCAGGCCGATCAGCACGAGAATCACGGTGATGATCCAGAAACGGACGATCACGCGCGGCTCAGGCCAGCCCTTGAGTTCGAAATGGTGGTGAATCGGCGCCATGCGGAACACGCGCTTGCCGGTCAGCTTGAAGCTGGCGACCTGGATGATCACCGACAGGGTTTCCATGACGAACACCCCGCCCATGATGAACAGCACGACTTCCTGGCGAACGATCACTGCGATGGTGCCCAGTGCGGCGCCGAGCGCCAGCGCACCGACGTCGCCCATGAACACCTGCGCCGGGTAAGTGTTGAACCACAGAAAGCCCAGGCCGGCGCCAACCAGCGCGGCACAGAACACGATCAGCTCTCCGGCGCCCGGCACGTAGGGAATCAGCAGGTACTCGGCGAAGTTCACGTTGCCCGACAGGTAGCAGAAGATCGCCAGCGCACCGGCCACCATCACGGTGGGCAGGATGGCCAGGCCGTCGAGGCCGTCGGTGAGGTTCACCGCATTGCTGGTGCCGACGATGACGAAGTAGGTCAGCACCACGAAGCCGGCGCCCAGAGGAATGGCGACATCCTTCAGCAGCGGCAGGATCAGAGTGGTCTCCACCGGGCTCTGCGCCGTCATATAAAGGAAGACGGCGGCAGCGAGACCGAACACCGACTGCCAGAAATACTTCCAGCGGCTCGGCAGACCCCGCGAGTTCTTCTCGATCACCTTGCGGTAGTCATCGACCCAACCGATGGCACCGAACAGCAGCGTCACGGCCAGCACCACCCAGACGTAGCGGTTGGACAGGTCGGCCCAGAGCAAGGTGCTCACGGTGATGGCGCTGAGAATCAGCGCACCGCCCATGGTCGGCGTGCCTTTCTTCGACAGGTGCGATTGCGGGCCATCGTGGCGCACCGCCTGGCCGATCTGCCGCACCTGCAGGGTACGGATCATCCACGGGCCGAGCCACAGCGACAGCGCCAGGGCGGTGAGCACGCCGAGGATGCCGCGCAGGGTCAGGTACTGAAAGACCGCGAAGCCCTTGTGAAACTGTTGCAGGTACTCCGCCAGCAGCAGCAGCATTTAGTGAATCTCCCCAGATACGCCACACAGCGCCGCCACGACCTTGTCCATGGCTGCGCTGCGTGAACCCTTGATTAGTAGTGTGCTGCCGGCCTGTTCGGCGCGAAGCGCTTCGATCAGTTCGGCTTGATCGACGAAGTGACGGCCTTTTGAGCCAAACTCCTCGACCGCAAAACGCATCAGCGGGCCAACGGCATACAGCACATCGACCTTGCCCGCGGCATGGCGGCCGACGTCGCGATGGCCCTGTTCAGCCCACTCGCCCAGCTCGCCCATGTCTCCCAGCACCAGGACGGTGCGACCGGAGAAGGCGGCGAGTATATCCACCGCCGCACACATGGACACCGGGTTGGCGTTATAACTGTCATCGATGACTCGCACGCCGTTCGGCGCCAGCTGCGCTACGGCGCGGCCCTTGACCGGTTGCAGGCTTTCCAGCCCTTCGACCATGGCGACCAACGGCATGCCCAGCGCATGAGCGGCAGCACAGGCCGCCAGTGCATTGGCCACGTTGTGCTCACCGAGCAGGTTGAGCTGAATGCGCGCGCTACCGACCGGGCTGCGCAGGGTAAAGCCCTGGCAGCCACGCTCGTCGCGGGCCAGATCGCTGCCGTGGAAGTCGGCGCGGGTGTCGCGCAAGGCAAAGCTCAGCACCTTGCGTCCGGCAGCGCGGCGCTGCCAGGTGATGAACGCCTTGTCATCCAGATTGAGCACGGCCACACCATCGTTCGGCAGGCCTTCGAGAATCTCGCCCTTGGCCTCGACGATCTTTTCCGGACCGCCAAACTCACCCACATGGGCATTGCCGGCATTGGTGATGATCGCCACCTGCGGCTGGGTGAGGCTGACGGTGTAGGCGATCTCGCCGACATGGTTGGCGCCCAGTTCGATCACCCCGGCGCGATGCTCAGGCGCCAGCTCCAGCAGGGTCAGTGGCGCACCGAGGTCGTTATTGAGATTGCCACGAGTGGCCAGTACCGCGCCGCCGAGGCCGGCACGCAGAATGGACGCGAGCATTTCCTTGACGCTGGTCTTGCCACTGGAACCGGTCACGGCAGCCAGCGGGCCGGTAAAGGCCTGGCGGTTCAGCGCACCCAGTTGACCGAGTGCCAGACGCGCGTCGGCCACCAGCAATTGCGGCAACGGTGCATTCGCCACCTCACGCTCGACCAACGCGGCGACCGCCCCCTTGGCGGCGACGTCGGCCAGATAATCATGACCGTCGAAGCGTGGGCCGGTCAGCGCCACGAAAAGCTGACCCGCAGCGATGGTGCGGCTGTCGGTGCCAACCGCGGAGAACGCCACATCGGCGCCAATCACGCGAGCGTTCAGGTTGGTGGCGACGTCGCTGAGCAACCAGGGCTTAAGCATGCGCTGCCTCCCAGGCCGCCAGGGCCTTGTTCGCTTCGATCAGATCGGAGAACGGCTGACGCACGCCCATGATTTCCTGGTAATCCTCGTGGCCCTTGCCAGCCAGTACCAGCACATCGGCGGCTTCAGCCTGGGCAATCAACCGTGCGATGGCATCGCCACGGCCATGAATGAACTGCACCTGCTCCGGTGCTTTGAAGCCAGCGCGGATATCGGCAACGATCTGTGCCGGCTCTTCCGTACGCGGATTGTCATCGGTCACCCACACCGCATCGGCCAGCCGTTCGGCAACCGCGGCCATCAGCGGGCGCTTGCCGCGGTCACGATCGCCGCCGCAACCGAACAGGCAGACCAGACGCCCTTCGACGTGTGGCCGCATGGCTTCGAGAACTTTCTCCAGCGCATCCGGGGTGTGCGCGTAGTCGACCACCACCAGCGGCTTGTCGCCGCCACCGAGACGCTGCATGCGGCCCGCTGGCCCCTGCAGTTGCGGCAGGACCTTGAGAATCTCGTCGAGGCCGTAGTCCAGCCCCTGCAGCGCGCCGACCACCGCCAGCAGGTTGCTCAGGTTGAAACGACCGAGCAAATTGCTGCGCAGCATGCCTTCGCCGCGCGGTGTCACCAGGCGCGCACGCACGCCGTGATCGTCGAAGTGCGCTTCGCTGCAATAAAGGAAGGCGCTGGCATCGCTGAGGCTATAGCCGATCAGGCGTGACTCGTGCGTTTGCGCGGCGAGCTCACAACCAAAGGCGTCATCGAGGTTGATCACTCGGCAACGCAGGTTCGGCCAGGCGAACAGCTTGGCCTTGGCTACACCATAGGCCTCCATGCTGCCGTGGTAATCGAGGTGATCGCGCGACAGGTTGGTAAACACCGCCACGTCGAACTCCAGCGCCGCGACGCGGCCCTGATCCAGACCATGGGAGGAAACCTCCATCGCCACGGCGCGCGCACCGGCCTGCTTGAGCGAGGCCAGGGTGGCCTGCACCCCGACCGGATCGGGGGTGGTGTGCTTGCCCTGCTCCAGCGCGCCATGGAAACCGGTGCCCAGGGTACCGACGATGCCACAACGCTCGCCGAGCAGATCCAGTGCCTGAGCCAGCAACTGGCTGACACTGGTCTTGCCATTGGTACCCGTAACACCGATCAGGTGCAAAGCGCGGCTCGGCTCACCGTAGAAGCGCCCGGCAATGGCCGACAGCTGGCCGGCCAGCCCCCTGACCGGCACCAGCACAGCACTTTCAGCATGCATGGGTGCAGCGCCTTCGGCCTCGAAGGCCACTGCCGCCGCGCCGCGCGCAATGGCATCGGCGATATGCACGCGGCCATCCTGCTGGGTACCCGGCACGGCCAGGAACAGGTCCCCCGGACGCACCTTGCGGCTGTCCAGAGTCAGTTCCCGAATCAGCACGCTGCTCTCGGCAGCTGGCAATAGTTGATTGAGTGGCATGGGCATCAGTTACGCCCTCCCTGGCCAACGGCGGCCATCTTCTGCTCGGGCGGCGGCAGATTGTCTGGCGCAATGTTCATCAAGCGCAGCGAACCTGCCATCACCCGGCTGAACACCGGTGCGGAAATCAGGCCGCCGTAGTAGGCACCCTTGCCTGGCTCGTCGATCACCACGACCAGCGCAATACGCGGGTCCTGCGCCGGGGCGAAACCGGCAAACAGAGACCGGTAGGAGTTGGTCTGGTAGCCCTTGGCGCCAGCATTGGTCTTGCGCGCGGTACCACTCTTGCCGGCGACGTGGTAACCCGGAACCTGGGCGCGGAAAACGCCTCGCGGCGCCTCGACCACCTGCTGCAACATGCCCTGCAGGGTCTTGGCCACGTCGGGCGACATGACCTGCATGGCGCCTGGCTTGCTGTCCACGCGAATCATCGACAGCGGCGTCATGCCGCCGCCGTTGGCCAGTGCGGCATAGGCATGCGCCAGTTGCACCGCAGTCACCGAGAGGCCATAGCCGTAGGACAGCGTGGCGGTTTCCGCCTGGCGCCACTGGCGGTGATTGGGCAGATTGCCAACCCGTTCACCCGGGAATCCGAGGCCGGTATCGCGACCGAAACCCAGGTTGCTCAGCACCTGATAGATATTCTCTCCACCCACGTCGAAGGCGATCTTGCTCATGCCGACGTTGCTGGAATTGATCAGGATACCGGTCAGATCCAGCGCCGGGCCCTGCGTGCGGGAAACGTCGCGAATGCTGTAGCGGCCGATCTGCAAAGTGCCGTTGCCGACCTGAACGATGTCACTGGGCTTCCAGCGACCGGTCTCCAGCGCAGCGGACATCGACAGCGGCTTGATGGTCGAACCGGGCTCGAACACGTCGATCATGGCGCGGTTGCGCATGGCTGCCGGGGTCAGGTTGCGGCGATTGTTCGGGTTGTAGGTGGGATGGTTGACCATCGCCAACACTTCACCGGTCTTCACGTCGACCATCACCAGGCTGCCGGCCTTGGCATCGTTTTCCAGCAGCGCATTGCGCAGCTCACGATGGGCCAGGTACTGCAGGCGCAGATCAATGGACAACGCCAAGGCCTTGCCAGCCTTGGCGTTCTGCGCGACCTGAACGTCCTTGATCAACTTGCCACGCCGGTCCTTGAGCACCTGGCGTTTGCCCGGCACACCGGCCAGCCAGTCTTCGTAAGCCAGCTCCATGCCTTCGCGCCCCCGGTCATCGATGTCGGTGAAGCCGACGACATGGGCCGCCACCTCACCAGCCGGATAGAAGCGGCGGAATTCTTCGATGGCATACACACCCGGCACTTTCAGATCCAGCACGCGCTGACCGTTCTCCGGGGTCAGGCCACGCACCAGATACATGAACTCGCGCTCCTTGTTCTGCTCAAGACGCGCGGCGAAGTTGGCGGGATCCTGGCCGAGTGCGGCAGCCAGCGCCGGCCACTGCTCACGACCGGCCTGCAGCTCCTTGCCATTGGCCCACAGCGTGGTGACAGGAGTACTGACGGCCAGCGGCTCGCCATTGCGGTCAGTGATCAGGCCGCGGTGCGCAGGAATCGGGATATGCCGCACGCTGCGAGCATCGCCATGGGCCTTGAGGAAGTCATGGTCGAGCACCTGCAGGTCGAGCATGCGCCAGGCGATGGCGCCCACCATCAGCGCCAGCAGCACCAGCACTAGGCGGAAGCGCCAGGGATAGAGTGCGCCTTCGAGCCCGATCATGGACGCACCATGCGCACGGCGGCAGGGTCGGGGATGTGCATTTTCAGCTGTTCAGTGGCCAGCGCTTCGATGCGGTTGTGTGCGGTCCAGGTACTTTGCTCGAGAATCAGTCGGCCCCACTCGGCCTGCGCCTTGTCACGCACGCTCAGCTCGCCGTACAGCTCATTGAGCAGCAGACGATTCCAGTGCGCGCTGTAAGACACCGCCACAGCGGAAATCAGGATGGCGATGAACAGCAGCAGCATCAGGAAGCTGCCGCTGGGCATGGACTTGATCAGCCGGCGGCTCACCGCAATTTCTCCGCGATGCGCATCACCGCGCTGCGCGAGCGCGGATTGGCCTTGAGTTCGGCCTCAGCGGCGTAGACCGGCTTGCCGATCAGTTTCAGACGCGGTTCGAAGGCTTTCGGAATGATCGGCAGGTCGCGCGGCAGCTTGTCCGCCTCGCCCTTGGCCTGACGCTTCATGAACTGCTTGACGATGCGGTCTTCCAGCGAGTGGAAGCTGATCACCACCAGGCGGCCACCGACCTCAAGCGTTTCCAGCGCCGCTTCGAGGCCGCGCTCGAGATCACCGAGTTCGTTGTTGACGTGAATGCGAATGCCCTGGAAGGCACGCGTCGCCGGGTTCTTGCCCTTTTCCCAAGCCGGATTGGCCACGGTCAGCACTTGGGCCAGATCGGCAGTGCGGGTGAACGGCTGCTCGGCGCGGCGCTGCACCACGGCGCGCGCCATGCGCTTGGCGAAACGCTCTTCGCCGTAATCCTTGAGCACGCGGGCGATTTCGTCTTCATCCGCCGTGGCGATCCAGTCAGCGGCACTGACGCCGACATCCGGATTCATACGCATGTCCAGCGGGCCGTCATTGAGGAAGCTGAAACCACGCTCGGGATCGTCCAGCTGCGGCGAGGACACACCAAGGTCCAGCAGAATGCCGGCAACCTGTCCGGAAATGCCGCGGACAACAGCTTCTTCGCCAAGTTCCGCAAAACTGCGCTGTACAACGACAAAGCGGCCGTCTTCGGCCGCCAATGCTTCCCCGGTGGCTATCGCCAAGGGATCCTTGTCGAACCCCAAGAGCCGCCCATCTGGCCCGAGTTTCTGCAGGATCAGCCGACTGTGTCCGCCGCGCCCGAAGGTGCCATCTATATAACGACCATCACCGCGCACAGCCAGCCCCTCGACGGCTTCGTCGAGCAGCACGGTGATATGGCGGAAGTTGCTATCGGTCATGGTCACAGGATCAGGTCACGCAGGTCATCGGAAAGGGCACCGGGCTGCTTGATGGCAGCAAGGTCGGCTTCGGCTACGGCATTCCAGGAATCTTCATCCCAGAGTTGAAACTTGTTCAGCTGACCGACGAGCATCGCTCGCTTGTCCAGCTTGGCGTATTCGCGCAAGCGCGGCGGCACCAGGAAGCGGCCGCTGGCGTCCAGCTCGAGATCGACGGCATTACCGATCAGCAGACGCTGCAGGCGGCGGTTCTCTTCACGGAAGGAAGCCAGCTCGCGCAGCTTGTTCTCGATCAGCTCCCACTCGGCCAGGGGATAAACGCAAAGACAGGGGTCGACGGCGTCGATGGTCACGATGAGCTGGCCACTGCAACGCGCAACGAGCTCGTCACGATACCGACTCGGCATCGCGAGGCGCCCTTTGGCGTCGAGACTGATGGCGTTAGCTCCGCGAAACACGGCTGCGCTTCCCCTGTAATTAGCTTTCCATGCCCAAAAAAACCCACTTCGTGCCACTTTTTACCACTTGCGCACACTATAGGAACGCGCATGCCCCACCGTCAAGGCGCTCCAGAAGGGAAAAATCCTTACAGGACGGAGATTTAGCGAACAAAAGCGAGGGAAAAAGGGATGCCGGAACCGGCTTTGGACAGATAAATTTCAACCATTCCAGCCAGCTGAAATTCGAACTTAAAGTAATTTGTTAAGAGTAAGAATTTTTCGGTATCAGACGGGAGGGAGATAGAAGCACAACGCGAGAAAGGAGGGAGGAGAGTCGATCTGTAAGCCGGGTTCTGTCGAGGACAGTCATTCCTCTACGGCGTACATCACTGCACGCCTTTAGCAACCTACCCGGTTCCAGCGCGGGCCACGCCGATGGAACCCTATTTGGTCTTGCTCCGAGTGGGGTTTACCTAGCCACGGACTGTTGCCAGCCGTGCGGTGCGCTCTTACCGCACCTTTTCACCCTTACCGGCGCCGAAACGCTTAGGCGGTTATTTTCTGTGGCACTTTCCGTAGGCTCACGCCTCCCAGGCGTTACCTGGCACTCCGCCCTATGGAGCCCGGACTTTCCTCCCCCTTCTTGCGAAGGCAGCGACTGTCCGATCGACTCTCCGCCGGCAAGGGTACCGGGCGTGATGGCAAGCTGCAAGCCAGACTGATGGCGGGTGAATCAAGCCTTACGCTCCAGAGCGACCTGATAGAGCAGATTCTTGCGCACCCCGGTAATCTCCGCCGCCAGCGCTGCTGCGCGCTTGAGCGGCATTTCCGCCATCAACAGATCGAGCACGCGCAGGGCTTCGGCACTGACTGCGTCCTCGCCTTCCGGCGCCTGCCAGCCTGCTACCAGCACCACGCACTCGCCACGCTGCTGATTGCTGTCTGCGCCCACCCACTCGCACAGCTCGGCCAGCGGCAGCCCCTGCAGAGTCTCGAAGGTCTTGGTCAGCTCACGCGCCAGCAATGCCGGGCGATCCCCGCCAAAGACTTCGCGCATGTCCTCCAGACACTCGAGAATACGGTGTGGCGCCTCATAGAAGATCAGCGTGCGTGGCTCTTCTCGCACCTGCTCCAGACGCGCACGGCGCCCCGCTGCCTTGGCCGGCAGAAAACCTTCGAAGATGAAACGATCCGAGGGCAGACCGGCTGCCGACAGCGCGGCGATCAGCGCGCAGGCGCCCGGCACCGGCACCACCGCAATCCCCGCGGCGCGCGCCTGGCGCACCAGGTGGTAACCCGGGTCGGAAATCAGTGGCGTGCCCGCATCGGAAATCAGCGCGACATCCTCACCGGCCTGAAGGCGCGCCAGAAAGCGCCCGCCCTGATCGCGCTCATTGTGTTCGTGACAGGCAGCCAGCGGCGTCTCGATTCCAAAATGCTGCAGCAGGCGCACCGAATGCCTGGTGTCTTCAGCAGCGATCAGCGCCACCTCGCGCAAGATCCGCAACGCCCGCGCGCTGATGTCATCCAGGTTGCCAATGGGCGTGGCGACCACATACAGGCTGCCTGGCTGGACGCTTGAGACGGCGGGCTGACTCACTGGAAACACCTCGTTAATTGAAAGAGCGCTCATTCTAGCCGGTTCCGCCCCAGCGGCATCGCACGGATGTCGCCCCTTGGGTACAATCGCCGCTCGTTTTGCTCAAGTATCAGGATGACCCGATGATCGCTAGCCTGCGCCCTCTTTCTGCTCTTTTCCTGGCCGGCCTGCTTGCCGCCTGCGCCAGCTCGCCCTCCAACAACCTGGGCCAGCTGCCGCGCACGCCACAAGCCAGCATCGAGCAGATGCTCCAGCAGGCTGACGAGAGCAAGCCGGAGCAGGCTGCCCTGCTGCGCCTGTCCGCTGCCGACCAGAGCTATCAGCAGAACGATGTGGCCCGCGCCACCCGCATTCTCGAGCAGATCGACATTGCCAGCCTGCAACCCGCCCAACAGATCTTCGCCAGCACCCTCAAGGCCGAGCTGGCCATGGCCCGCAAGCAGCCCAAAAGCGCGCTGAAAGCCCTGCAGCACCCCAGTCTCGAACGCCTGGCAGAGCTGCCGATCGAGCAGCAGATCCGCACCCAACTGGTCCGCGCGCGCGCCCTGGAGGCCGATGGCCAGACCCTGGCCGCCGCCCGCGAACGCGTGTTCATCGCACCGCTGCTGAGCGGCCAGGCCGCCGCCGACAACCACGAGAACATCTGGGTGCTGGTCTCCAGCCTGCCGCCACAAACCTCTGCCGGCGCCGACAGCGACCTGGCCGGCTGGCTGGAATTGGCTCGAGCGACCAAAAGCGGTGCCACCCTCGAACAGCAGCAAGCAGCCATCGACCAGTGGGTCGCACAGAATCCGCAACACCCGGCCGCCGAGCAGTTGCCCGAAGCACTGGGAAAACTGCGCGAACTGGCCAGCCAGCCGCTGACCCGCGTCGCCCTGCTGCTCCCCCAGGAAGGCCAGCTGGCCAGTGTCGCCCGCGCCCTGCGTGACGGCTTCCTCGCCGCCCATTACGAAGCGCAGCAGGCCGGGCAGAACCCACCGGAAATCAAGCTCTACGACAGCTCCCGGATTGGCTCGCTGGATGCCTTCTACCAACAGGCACAAGCCGATGGCGTACAACTGGTGGTCGGTCCGCTGGAAAAACCGCTGGTCAAGCAGCTCAGTGACCGCGAACAACTGCCAATCACCACCCTCGCCCTGAATTACAGCGACGCAGGTCAGGAAGGCCCGGCGCAACTGTTCCAGTTCGGCCTGGCCGCCGAGGACGAAGCCCGCGAAGTGGCTCGCCGCGCCTGGAATGACGGCATGCGCCGCGCCGTGGCCCTGGTGCCGCGTGGCGACTGGGGCGACCGCGTACTGGATGCCTTCCGTCAGAGCTGGCAGGCCCAGGGCGGCACCCTGATCGCCGCCGAACATGTCGACCAGCCGGTGGAACTGGCCCGGCAGATCGCCGACCTGTTCCAACTGCGCGAAAGCGAAGCGCGTGCGCGCCGCCTGCAGAACACCCTGGGCACCAGCCTGGATGCCCAACCGGCGCGCCGTCAGGACATCGACTTCATCTTCCTTGCGGCCACCCCGCAACAGGCCCAGCAGATCAAGCCGACCCTGGCCTTCCAGTACGCCGGCGACGTGCCGGTCTACGCCACCTCGCACCTGTTCACCGGTGCCCATAGCCAGGCCCAGTACCAGGACCTGGAAGGCATCCGCTTCTGCGAAACGCCCTGGCTGCTCGACGCCCACGCGCCATTGCGCCAGGAAGTCAGCAATCAGTGGCCGCAGGCCGGCGGCAGCCTCGGCCGCCTGTATGCCATGGGAGTCGACGCCTACCGCCTGGCGCCACGCCTGGGCCAGCTCAAGGCCCTGCCTGACTCGCGCATCGACGGCCTGTCGGGCAGCCTCAGCCTCAATGCCACGCAGCGGATCGAGCGCCAGCTGCCCTGGGCCGAGTTCCGTGGCGGCCAGGTTCAGCGCCTTCCTGACAGCATCAATTGAGCGCACACAACGATCTGGGGCGAGCCGCCGAACAGGCGGCTCGCCAGCATCTGGAACGTAACGGCCTGCGCCTGATCGAACAGAACTGGAGCTGTCGGCGTGGCGAGCTCGATCTGGTCATGCTCGACGGCGATACAGTAGTATTCGTCGAGGTCCGCGCCCGTCGCCACAGCGCCTGGGGCGGCGCCCTGGAGAGCATCGATGCGCGCAAGCGTGGCAAGTTGGTCATCGCCGCCGAACTCTTCCTTCAGCAACATTCACGCTGGGCCCGCTACCCCTGCCGCTTCGACGTGGTCGCCATCAGTACCGACGGTGGCACTCGCCTCGACTGGATCAAGAACGCCTTCGATGCCTGACGGCCGTAAATTCAAGGTTTAACCGATGGACATGCAATCCCGAATCCGCCAGCTCTTCCAAGCCAGCATTGACACCAAGCAGCAGGCCATGGAGGTTCTGACTCCATACATCGAGCACGCCAGCCTGGTGATGGTCCAGGCCCTGCTCAACGAGGGCAAGATTCTTTCCTGCGGCAACGGCGGCTCCGCCGGCGATGCCCAGCATTTCTCCTCCGAGCTGCTCAACCGCTTCGAGCGCGAGCGCCCCAGCCTGCCGGCCATCGCCCTGACCACCGACAGCTCGACCATCACCTCCATCGCCAACGACTACAGCTACAACGAGATCTTCTCCAAGCAGATCCGTGCACTCGGCCAACCGGGCGATGTACTGTTGGCGATTTCCACCAGCGGCAATTCTGCGAATGTCATCCAGGCCATTCAAGCTGCACATGATCGTGAGATGACCGTCGTCGCCCTCACCGGCCGCGACGGCGGCGGCATGGCCTCGCTGCTGCTGCCGGAAGACGTCGAAATCCGCGTTCCAGCCAAAGTCACCGCACGCATTCAGGAAGTCCATCTGCTGACTATCCACTGCCTCTGCGACCTGATCGACAGTCAATTGTTTGGGAGTGAAGAATGAAGCGTTCCGCCCTGATTCTGGCCGCCCTGGCCGTTACCCTGACCCTGGCAGGCTGTGGCAGCCGCAGCATCGGCAACAAGATCGATGACCAGTTCCTGGGTCCGGAGGTCGCGTCGCGCATCAGCAATGCACACGCCGACCTGTCCAGCCCGACCTCGCGCATCGTGGTCACCAGCTATAACGGCGTGGTGCTGCTCGCCGGACAAACCCCGCGCAGCGAGCTCAAGGATCGCGCCGCTCAGACCGCCCGTGGCGTACAGGGCGTGAAGAAGGTCTACAACGAGCTGCAGGTGCAGCAACCGGCATCCCTGCTGGCACGCAGCAACGATTCGCTGCTGACCACCAAGATCAAGACGCAGATGCTGGCTGACAGCAGCGTACCGAGCGCACGGGTCAAGGTCGTGACCGAGAACGGCATCGTCTACATGCTCGGCCTGGTCACTCGCGAAGAAGCCAACGCCGCTACCCGCGTGGTACAGAGCGTATCGGGTGTGCAGCGGGTTGTGCGCCTGTTCGAATACACCAACTGATTCGAATGCAGAAACGACAAGGGCGCCCATGGGCGCCCTTTTCATTGCTCACTTGACCACTTTCAGACTTGGCCGGCCGCTGGGACGCGACGGCTCGCCGCCGGAAGGCCCATCATCATCCGGCTCTGGCTCTTCCGGACCACCCGCAACCGACGGCTCCATATCGAAGACCATACCTTGACCGTTCTCCCGCGCGTAGATCGCCAGGATCGCCGCGGCCGGAATGTACAGGCTGTGCGCAACACCACCGAAGCGCCCTTCGAAGCTCACCGCCTGATTGTCCATATGCAGGTGTCGCACGGCGCTGGGCGAGGCATTGAGCACGATCTGGCCATCGCTGGCGAAGCCTGGTGGCACCTGCACGCCCGGATACTCGGCACTGACCAGCAAATGTGGCGTGCAATCGTTATCGACGATCCATTCGTAGAGGGCGCGAACCAGATAGGGGCGACTGGAATTCATGGTTTCCTCCTTCTCAGCGCATCGCGCGCTCGGCAGCAGAAAGACTGGCCTGAAAGGCCTCGCGGACGAACTGACGCTCCATATAATCGAGCAGCGGCTTGGCCGGACGCGGCAACTCGATACCCAGAACCGGCAAACGCCAGAGAATGGGCAGCAGGCAGCAATCCACCAGACTCAGCTCGTCACTGAGGAAGAATGCCTTGTCCGCGAACAGCGGCGATACACCGGTCAGGCTCTCGCGCAGCTCCTTGCGCGCCAGTTGGCGCTCGGCCTCCTTGCTGCGCTTGTCGAGAATACGATCGACCAGCACGCACCAGTCACGCTGGATACGGTGCATCAGCAGACGACTGTTGGCGCGAGCAACCGGATAGACCGGTAGCAGCGGTGGATGCGGGTAGCGCTCGTCCAGATACTCCATCACCACGGACGATTCGTACAGCGCCAGGTCACGATCGACCAGCGTTGGCACACTGCCGTAGGGATTGACCTCGGCAAGCTTGGGCGGACAACGGCCCTGCTCGACATCGATGATCTCGACGCTGACACCTTTCTCGGCGAGCACCAGACGCACGCGATGGGAATAGTGGTCGGCGGGGTCGGAGTAGCAGGTCAACCTATTGGTCACCGCCATGGCGATCCTCCTCGCTTTTTTTGATTTTGCAGAAACACGAAGAATTGCCCAAGGCAATTCTTGAAGTTGCAAGTGACGGCACCGCAAGGTGGCCACCTGGAATGGCAGAGCACAAAAACCTGCGCGCCCATAAGGGCGCGCAGGCGTATGCAGAGAACTGCAACGACTTAATGCACGTCCTTCCAGTACTCACGCTTGAGCAGGTAGGCGAACACGAAGAAGAACGCCAGGTACAACAGCACATAGGTGCCGATGCGCTGGGACTTCAGCTTGACCGGGTTGGCCGAGTAAGCCAGGAAGGTCACCAGGTTCTTGATCTTCTCATCGAACTCGGCCTCGCTCAGCTTGCCGGTATTCGGCTCTACGGTCAGCTGATCGCAGGCTTCGTGAGTGATCGGTGCGCCAGTCAGCGGGTCGAACTGCTTCTTGCCATCAGTGACGACCTGAACCTGCTTGCAGCCGATCACCTGCTTGCCCTGCAGACTGACCAGCACGTTCGGCATACCCACGTTCGGGAACACCTTGTTGTTGGCGCCCAGCGGACGGGATGGATCGTCGTAGAAGGTACGCAGGTAGGTGTACAGCCAGTCGTTGCCACGCACGCGAGCGACCAGAGTCAGATCAGGCGGCGCCGCACCGAACCAGGCCTTGGCGTCGTCCGGCTTCATGCCGATCTTCATGTGATCACCGATCTTGGCGTCGTTGAACACCAGATTGTCGAGCATGATTTCGTGCGGGATGCCGAGGTCATCGGCAACACGCTCGTAACGCTGGTACTGGGCGGCATGGCAGCCCATGCAGTAGTTGGCGAACGTACGCGCGCCGTCCTGCAGAGCAGCCTGGTCGCGTAGATCGATGTCCACCTTGTCCAGCGGATAGTTACTGGCAGCGCCCATGGCCAGAGCCGGTAGCGCAGCGAAAACAAATGCAGCGAAGAGCTTTTTCATCAGCCAGTCACCCTTTCCGGAACCGGTTTGGTCTTCTCCATCCTGGTGTAGAACGGCATCAGGATGAAGTACGCGAAGTACAGGAAGGTGCACACCTGCGACAGCAGGGTACGACCCGGAGTCGGAGCCAGCACGCCCAGCACGCCGAGGATGACGAAGGAGATGCAGAACACCAGCAGCCAGATCTTGCTCATCCAACCCTTGTAGCGCATGGATTTGACCGGGCTACGGTCGAGCCAGGGCAGCACGAACAGAACGGCGATGGCTGCGCCCATGGCGATGACGCCGAGCAGCTTGTCCGGTACCGCACGCAGAATCGCGTAGAACGGCGTGAAGTACCAAACCGGGGCGATGTGCTCAGGGGTCTTGAACGGGTTCGCCGCTTCGAAGTTCGGCTTCTCGAGGAAGTAACCGCCCATTTCCGGGAAGAAGAACACCACGAAGCAGAACACGAACAGGAACACCACTACGCCGACGATATCTTTCACGGTGTAGTAAGGGTGGAAGGCGATGCCATCGAGCGGCACACCGTTCTCGTCCTTGAGCTTCTTGATGTCGACGCCGTCCGGGTTGTTCGAACCGACTTCATGCAACGCCAGGATGTGCAGTACGACCAGGCCAAGCAGAACGATCGGCAGTGCGATCACGTGCAGGGCGAAGAAGCGGTTCAGGGTGATACCGGAGATCAGGTAGTCACCACGAATCCACTGGGTCAGGTCGTCGCCGATGACCGGAATGGCACCGAACAGCGAGATGATCACCTGGGCGCCCCAGTAGGACATCTGGCCCCAAGGCAGCAGGTAGCCCATGAAGGCTTCGGCCATCAGCACCAGGTAGATCAGCATGCCGAAGATCCACACCAGCTCGCGCGGCTTCTGGTAGGAGCCGTAGAGCAGACCGCGGAACATGTGCAGGTAGACCACCACGAAGAACGCCGAGGCGCCGGTGGAGTGCAGGTAGCGCAGGATCCAGCCGTACTCGACGTCACGCATGATGTATTCGACGGAGGCGAACGCGCCTTCAGCCGAAGGTTCGAAGCTCATGGTCAGCCAGATACCGGTAACGATCTGGTTGACCAGCACCAGCAGAGCCAGCGAGCCGAAGAAATAGAAGAAGTTGAAGTTCTTCGGGGCGTAGTACTTGGAGAGATGGTCTTCCCACATCTTGGTGGCGGGGAAGCGCGCATCCACCCATTCCATGAATTTGCTCATCACGCGTTCTCCTGGTCCACACCGATGATGATCACATCATCCGTTTCGTAGGTGTGCGGCGGCACTGGCAGGTTCAGCGGTGCAGGCTGCGCCTTGTACACGCGACCGGCGAGGTCGTAACGCGAACCGTGGCAAGGGCAGAAATAACCACCCACCCAGTCCGGGCCCAAGTCTGCCGGGGCTACTTCCGGGCGGAAGGACGGCGCACAACCCAGGTGGGTGCACAGGCCTACCAGAATCAGCAGCTCTGGTTTGATCGAGCGGGTTTTCTTGTCCACGTACTCCGGTTGCACGGAGGCAGCAGACTCGGGATCGGCGACGCTGCCTTCGATCTTGGTCAGATTGGCCAGGATCTCCTCGGTACGGCGCACGATGAACACCGGCTGACCGCGCCACTCAGCAACCATCTGCTGACCTGCCTCGATCTTGCTGACGTTCACCTTCACCGGTGCACCGGCCGCCTTGGCCTTGGCACTGGGGAACCATGACCCCACGAACGGAGTCGCAGCACCTACCGCTCCTGCTGCACCCACCACGGAGGTGGCTGCAACCAGGAAGCGACGCCGGCCTGCATTCACGCCGTCATTGCTCATTCAGTCGTCTCCCATCAGCTTTGTGGCCTGTTGTTCAGGCCTCTACTAAGTAAAAATCGGGCCGCGCAAAAAATTCGCCAAATGGTAAAGAAAAGCCCCTTTTCTGACAAGGTAATTACCCCCGAAGAGACTGGCGAAAGCCTTGACGCGTGCGGCTTGCGCGTCTGCGGCACGTTGTCGCAGCACTTTGCCACGCCCATAAAAAACGCCCAGCTCCGTAAGGAAACTGGGCGCTTTTGGAAGCGTAGTCGCGATTAACGCTTCGAGTACTGCGGACGCTTACGCGCTTTACGCAGACCGACTTTCTTACGCTCGACTTCACGGGCGTCGCGAGTGACGTAACCAGCTTTACGCAGCGGGCTGCGCAGGGTTTCGTCGTACTCGATCAGAGCGCGGGTGATGCCGTGACGGATGGCGCCAGCTTGACCACTGACACCACCACCAGCAACGGTGACGAAGATGTCGAACTTCTCGACGGTCTCGGTCAGCTCCAGCGGCTGACGTACGACCATGCGAGCGGTTTCGCGACCGAAGAAGGTATCCAGGGTGCGATTGTTGATCGAGATGTTACCAGTACCCGGACGCAGGAAAACGCGCGCGGTTGCGGTCTTGCGACGGCCAGTGCCGTAGTTTTGAGTCGCCGACATAATGAACTATTCCGTTAAATCTTCAGTTCTTGGGGCTGCTGAGCAGTGTGCGGGTGAACTGCACCCTTGTACACCTTCAGCTTACGGTACATGTCGCGACCCAGCGGGTTCTTCGGCAGCATGCCTTTGACCGCAGTCTCGATCACGCGCTCAGGAGCACGAGCGATCAGCTTCTCGAAGTTGATCTCTTTGATGCCGCCCGGGAAACCGGAGTGGGAGTAGTACTTCTTGTCGCTGGCTTTGGCACCAGTTACACGCACCTGCTCGGCATTGATCACGACGATGTAGTCGCCGGTATCAACGTGCGGGGTGTACTCAGGCTTGTGCTTGCCACGCAGACGGCTCGCGATTTCGGTGGCCAGACGACCCAGGGTCTTGCCAGCAGCATCAACGACGAACCAGTCGCGTTTTACTGTTTCCGGTTTAGCAGTAAAAGTTTTCATTCTTTATAGCCTCAGGGGCCGCCCAGCAAAAATAGACGGCGGATCTTACTGGATAGTGCGTACTTTGACAAGTCAAAGGCAGCCGCATACGGACGCTATCGGGGGCTCGGGTCAGCGCGTCCACAATACGGCAAGATTCTTCGGCAGGCGGCGCATCACTTCCACCGCAGAAAGAGGTGCCGGATTATCCTGATTGCGAAAAAAAATTCAACCTGCTTGTATGACTCTTTTGCCAAGGGAGTACTCCATGGAATACCGCAAGCTGGGCCGAACCGATCTCGATGTCAGCGCACTGTGCCTGGGCACCATGACCTGGGGCGAGCAGAACAGCGAGAGCGAAGGCCATGCTCAGATCGAACGAGCCAAGGCCAGCGGCATCAACTTCATCGATACCGCCGAGATGTACCCGGTGCCGCCGCGCGCCGAAACCTACAGCAAGACCGAGCAGATCATCGGCAGCTATTTCAAGCAGCGCGGCGACCGCGCCGACTGGATTCTGGCCAGCAAGATCGCCGGCCCCGGCAACGGCATCAACCATATCCGCGACGGCCAGCTGAAATTCAATCGCCAGCACATCGTCGCCGCCCTGGATGCCAGCCTCAAGCGCCTGCAAACCGACTGGATCGACCTGTACCAACTGCACTGGCCCGAACGCCCGACCAACTTCTTCGGCCAGCTCGACTACAAGCACAAGGACGTTGAGTTCACGCCGCTGGAAGAAACCCTGGAAGTGCTCGACGAGCAGGTCAAGGTCGGCAAGATCCGCCATATCGGCCTGTCCAACGAAACCCCGTGGGGCACCATGAAATTCCTGCAGTTGGCCGAAAGCCGTGGCTGGCCGCGCGCAGTGTCGATCCAGAACCCTTACAACCTGCTCAACCGCAGCTTCGAAGTGGGTCTGGCGGAAGTGGCGATTCGCGAGCAGTGCGGCCTGCTGGCCTACTCACCGCTGGCCTTCGGCATGCTCAGCGGCAAATACGAAGGTGGCGCCCGTCCGGCTGGCGCACGCATCAGCCTGTTCAGCCGCTTCGCCCGCTACACCAACCCGCAGTCGGAAGCGGCCTGCTCACGTTACGTGGCTCTGGCCCGCGAGCACGGCCTGGACCCTGCGCAGATGGCCCTGGCCTTCGTCACCGCGCAGCCCTTCGTGACCAGCAACATCATCGGCGCCACCAGCCTGACGCAACTGGATAGCAACCTGGCCAGTGCCGAGCTGAAGCTCTCCGAAGAAGTGCTCGCGGCTATCGAAGCGATCCACAAGGCGCAACCCAACCCCGCACCTTAAAAGAGAGAAGGCTGATCGCGCCTGGCATCGCGTCGCGAAGCCAGGCGATCAGCCAGGCGAGTCGGTTCGGGCAGGCGGTGGCGCCTGACACAGGCCATGACCAGCTCCGGGGCACGCTCGAGGCTGACCCGGTTGCCCGGCGAGATGATCAGCGGCCGCACGCGGTCCTTGCTGCGCAGCACCCAGCCAATTTGTTCGCCCATCCTGTTCAGCAGCTCGACACGAGCCCCGCGCGCCTCGGCCAGCTCGGCGTGATGCCCCGTGAGAATCTTCTTGGCCACACCAATGGTCGGCAAGCCGCTGACCACACCCAAATGCGCGGCGATGCCCAGGCCGCGCGGGTGGGCGATGCCATGGCCGTCGACGAAGATCAGATCAGGTTCGTCTGGCAGGCCAGCCAATGCTCGAAGCAAGGCCGGCAGTTCGCGAAAGGACAGCAGCCCTGGCACGTAGGGCATGCTGGTGGGGATGCGCGCCACGCATTCGGCCATCGGTTCCAGAGTATCGGCGTCCAATAGCAGCGCGGCAGCGCGAGTGATGGCGCCGCCCTCCTCGAAGCCGACATCCACGCCCGCCATGTGACGTAGCGGCGGATAATCGTCTTCCAGTCGCACTTGCCGGGCCAGTTGCGTCTGCAACTCACGGGCAGCCGCCGGGCTGCCATCCCAGTCCGCGAACGGGGATGCAGCCAGATCGCTCAATCGGGTCATGAAGCTCTCCAGACATTTCTGCCTTGGAGCCGCAGGGCGACGCCTGAGTTCGCCCCGCGAATTACACCAGCGAGCGGGAAATGATCTCCTTCATGATCTCGTTGGTACCGGCGTAGATGCGCTGCACCCGCGCATCGGCCCAGGCGCGCGCCACCGGATATTCCCACATGTAGCCGTAGCCGCCGTGCAGCTGCACGCACTCGTCGAGCACCTTGCACTGCAAATCGGTGGTCCAGTACTTGAGCATCGCCGCCGTCGGCACATCGAGCTTGCCTTGCAGGTGCAGCTCCAGACAGCGGTCGATGAACACCCGACCGACCTGAATCTCCGTCGCCATCTCGGCGAGCTTGAAGCGGGTGTTCTGGAAGTCCGCCACGGCCTTGCCGAACGCCTTGCGCTCACGGGTGTAATCCAACGTCCACTGCAGCGCGGCCTCCGCCGAAGCCAGGGCACCGATGCCGACGGTCAGGCGCTCCTGCGGCAATTCCTGCATCAGATACGCGAAGCCCATGCCCGGCTGACCCAGCAGATTCTCCTTGGGCACGCGCACGTCCTGGAAGAACAGCTCGGAGGTGTCCTGCGCCTTCATGCCGACCTTCTCCAAGCGCTTGCCCTTGGAGAAACCCGGCGTGCTGGCTTCTACCAGGAACAGGCTGGTGCCCTTGGCCCCCGCCTTGGGGTCGGTCTTGGCCACGACGATCACCAGATCGGCCAGCCAACCATTGGTGATGAAGGTCTTCGAGCCATTGATCACGTATTCGTCGCCATCGAGCACGGCGGTGGTCTTCACGCCCTGCAGGTCGGAGCCGGCGCCCGGCTCGGTCATGGCAATGGCCGTGACCATTTCACCGCTGACCAGCTTGGGCAGGTAGTGCTGCTTCTGCGCCTCGCTGCCGTAATGCAGGATGTAGGGCGCGACGATATCCGAATGCAGCGAGAAACCGATGCCGGTCAACCCCAGGCGCCCGATCTCTTCGATCACCACGGTGCTGTAGAGAAAGTCGGCCGCCATGCCGCCGTACTCTTCGGGGATATGCGAACACAACATTCCCGCCTCGCCTGCCTTGTTCCACAGCTCGCGGTCGATATGCCCGTCCTTTTCCCACTGATGGTGATAAGGCACGGCTTCCTGCTCGAGAAACTTGCGCACGCTGTCACGAAATAGTTCATGGTCGGAGCTGAATAGAGTTCTGGGAATCATGGCGCTACCTGTGTCTGGGGCGGGAGGAAAAGCATGGCCTCGACTTTAGCCAAGCAAACGCTTGGTCGCACTGGACACAAGCGCCAAAAAATAAGACGATCCAGCCGCTACATGACCACTTAGCCTTGAACAAGAATAAATACTTATGGTTATTCCAGAGCCGCGCACGGCGTTGCGCCGTGTCAGCATTCTCGCCACCGACGGCGTCTTCGCCTCCACCCTGATGCAAGCCAAGGACTTCTTCCACATGGCTGGCATTCGCTATGCCAAGCAGCAGGGCCTGGGCTTTGAGCCACCGTTCGACATCCATCTGGTCAGCCCGGATGGACTGCCCGTAAACAGCTTCAGCAAGGTCAAGGTGCCGGTAGACGGCGGTCTGGACAGCTGCGACGTGATCATCCTGCCTGCCTTCTGGGACGATTTCGACGCACTCAGTCGTCGTTATCCACAGGTACTGGACTGGCTCAAACGCCAACATGCCAGCGGTACGGCGATCTGCGGCGAGGCCAGCGGGGTGTTCTGGATGGCCGAAGCGGGACTGCTAGACGGCAAGGAGGCGACCACTTACTGGCGCTTCTTCCGCGAGTTTGCCGAGCGCTTCCCCAAGGTGTTGCTCAATCAGGACAAGCACCTGTCCGATGCCGACAACCTGTACTGCGCAGGCGGCGTCACCTCGGCCTGCGACCTCTATATCTATCTGATCGAGCGTTATTGCGGCGCCGGCGTGGCCCAGGGCGTGGCACGCGACATTCTCTACGAGGTACAGCGCAGCTATACGCCGGGGCGCATCGGCTTCGGCGGGCAGAAACTGCACCAGGACGTCACCGTGCTGCAGATCCAGCATTGGCTGGAGGAGCACTATGCCGACAAGTTCCGTTTCGAGGACGTGGCCCGCGAGCACGGTATGAGCATCCGCAATTTCATGCGTCGTTTCCAGAGCGCCACCGGCGACAAGCCTCTGCACTATCTGCAGCGCCTGCGCATCGAAACCGCCAAGAGCCTGCTGTCCTCCACCCGCAAGAGCATCAAGACCGTCAGCTACGAGATCGGCTACGACGATGCCAGCTTCTTCGCACGCCTGTTCCGCCAGCACACGGGGTTGTCCCCCAACCACTACCGCCGCCAGTTCCAGCAGCAGCCCCAGTGAAATCGCGCAGGCGCCGTTCGCCGCGCCTGCGGCGATTCGGTAACGCCTTGCACTAGACGATCTGTCTACCAACCCGCCACACCCACCAGAAGATTGGGTATCAGCCCAACCCGCTGCCAGTAGAGTGCTTACGTGGTCGGCCCGCCTAAGCGTGGCAGACACGCAAGACCGTGCGCTGGATGCGCCTCTACAACAACAATAACGATGGAGAACGCCATGAGAATCTCTCGTGCGCTGCGCCTGTGCGCCATTGCATCGCTGGTGCTACTGACAGCCTGCACCCCGATCAAACGCTTCGGCGCCAACCAATCGCTGCGTTTCATGGAAAACAACCTGGTCGGCCCCATGCTCGAAAGCCATGACGCCGACATGGCCTGTTATTCCGGCGCGTCCGTCGCCCCCCTTATCCAGTCCACCAGCGGCATGGGTGCCGACAACCAGCAGTTGCTGACCCTGCTCTACCTCACCGCCGCTACCTGTGCCGAGCAGACCGCCTTCGAGCAGGAGCTGCGCTACCTGCGCGCCTCACGCAGCAAGCAGGTCGAAGAGGCGCAGGATGCACGCATCACCCAGAAGCGCTATGCCGAGCTGGCAGCACGCCGCCAATACCAGTCGTACCGGAACTTCGCCAACTACTACGAACAGCGCTTCGACATCCGCATCGGCGACAGTTGCCCGACTTTCGACCAGGACATCGACGAACTGATCTACCTGCTGGGTCTGATCCAGGGCCTGCAAGCCATTCAGAACGACATCAACTCGCAGAACGCCGTCGGCGTGCCCAAGGACATCGCGGCCAAGACCGAGCGCGCCATGACCTGCCTGGACAACGAGAAGTGGTGGGGTGCCCCGATGGCGGCGCGCGCCCTGGTCTGGAACATGCTACCGGGCAGCGGTGAGGGGCAGAATCCCTGGCAGGTGCTCGAGCAGTCGCGACAGATCGGTGAGCGTCGCGGCGTACGCCTGGCCCACGCCCTCTACGTGATCTCCGCCACGGCGAAGAACGATGAGCAGCACCTGCGCAGCGCGCTGAGGGCCTTCGGCTCGACCCAGGCGGGGAACAGCAGCTTCACCCTCAACGAGTCGTATGCCCAGGTCGATGCCATCAGCAGCAGCACCGTCATGAACAATGCCGATCGCTACTGGACGACCAATGCCGGCACACGCACGCCAATCGGTGGCCTGCTGCGTTTCTGGGACGAGAAGCAGCAGCCGGTCGATACCGGCATCGAGATCGACGACCTGCTCTAGTCAGCTCGTCACAAGCCTTCCCGCCTCAGCGGCATGACCCGGAGTATCCGCCATGAAGTGTTCCAACCTCGCCGCCCCCGCTCTGCTCTGCCTGGTACTGGGCGCCGCCCCCCAGGCCTTCGCCCAGAGGATCTGCGTGTTCGACATCCTTGGCGCCCAGGGCGACATCTACAGCCTGATGAAGGACTACCAACTGGCTGCCAACAATTTCGGCGCCAGCCTCGAACTCAAGCCCTACACCGACGAGAAAATCGCTGCAGAAGACTTCAAGGCCGGGCAATGCGATGGCGTGATGATCATGGGCTTGCGCGCCCGTCAGTTCAACGGTTTTACCGGCAGCCTGGAAGCACTGGGCGCCCTGCCCAGCTACCAGGCCCTGGAAACGGTGATCACCACCCTGAGCTCGCCCCGGGCCAGCAAGTTCATGACCAGCGGCCCCTACGAAGTGGCAGGCATAGTGCCCATGGGCGCGGCCTACCTGTTCGTCAACGACCGCACCATCGACAACATCAGCAAACTGTCGGGCAAGAAGTTCGCGATCATGGACTACGACAATGCACAGGCGAAGATGGTGCAACGCATCGGCGCCCAGCCAGTCGCCTCCGATGTCACCAACTTCGCCGGCAAATTCAATAACGGCTCGGTGGATGTGGTCGGCGCGCCGGCGGCGGCCTACAAACCGCTGGAACTGCAGAAGGGCATGGGTGAACGCGGCGGCGTGGCGCGCTTCCCGGTGCTGCAACTGACCTATCAACTGGTCATCCGTCCTGAGCGATTCCCCGAAGGCTTCGGGCAGCAATCACGCGAGTTCGCCCTCAGCCAGTACAGCCGCGCCATGGACATCATCACGCAATCGGAAAGCGAGATCGACGGTCACTACTGGATCGACATTCCGCCCGAGGACATGGAGAAGTACAGCGTGATGCTGCGTGAGGCGCGCATTTCGCTGACCGAGGAAGGCATCTATGACAAACGCATGATGGCGGTGATGAAACGCGTGCGCTGCCAGATCGACTCAGCCGATGCCGAGTGCGCCCAGAGCCTCGAATAACAATAACCAAACGGGGAGCGTGCACGCCCCCCGGCCTCCGCCCTGTCCGTAGAGCCTGCCATGCCTATTGCCTCGACCATGACCAGCGATGATCAGCCCGCACCAGCCCAGACGTTCAAACGCCCCCTGTTTGGCCAATGGCTTGCCACCCTGCCGGTCTTCCTCCTGCTGACCCTAACTCTGGTCATCGGCACCGGGGAAATGCTGCATGGCCAACTTCTGCGCATGGGCGAGCGTCTGTTCGGTGACCCGGCTGCCGGCGTGCAGTACTTCATGCTGCGCGCCGACCCGGTGACCCCGACCTGCGACCCCGCCCCCGACGTCGATGCGCTGCTGGCCAGGCAACCGGCCCAGGCCAGCAGCGATATCGACGACCTGTTCGATGCTGCCGAGGTCGATCCGCAAGCGCAGCGCAGCGCCCTGGAGCGTGCCGCTCAACTCTGCGCGCAGCGGCATACGCTGCACGCGGCCGTCGTCGCGCACATGACGCCTGAACTGAAACTGTTCCGCAGCCTGGAGACCTCGTTCTTCGGCATCTTCCGCTTCGGCACCGACAACCGCGCCCTGCTCCTGTTGCTACTCATAAGCATCGCCGGCGTCACCACCACCCTGCGCCGTCACCACATCTCGCTGCGCCCCGCCAAGACCCGCCTCGATCATCGCGTCTCGGCTGCCGGTATGGTCATCGCCAACGCCTTGCTGGTGTATTCCTGCAGCCATTACCTGCATACCCTGCTCAACGCCGACCTGCCACTGAGCAGGCCCTATCTCAACGGCTTGTGGATCGCGCTATTCAGCTGTCTGTGCCTGATCAGCGCCTACCACCTGCTGAAACCACCGGCAGACGCCAAACCTGGCGGCAACCTGGGGCTGGCACTGCTCTCCACACCGCTCTACGCCATCATGGCGATCAGCTCCTTCACCTCGTTCTCGCTGCAGGATCACTATGGCGGCATCGCCATCTACCTGGGCCAGCTCGTCGAGCTGTCGGGCATCTTCCTCAACCTGGCCCTGTTCATCTGGGCCGGCATGCTGCTCAAGCAGACCAATGTGGTCGACCGCTTCCTCGATCTGGTCCGCCCCTGGCGTCTGTCGCCGGAGCTGCTGACCTGGATCCTGCTGATCGGCGCCGCCGTGCCGACCGCCTACACGGGCGCCTCGGGCATCTTTGTCATCGCCGCCGGGGCCATCATCTACCGCGAAGTGCTGCTCTCCGGGGGCCGCCGTCAATTCGCCCTGGCCGTCTCGGCGATGTCCGGCTCGCTCGGCGTGGTACTGCGCCCCTGCCTGCTGATCGTGGTGGTCGCAGCACTGAACAAGCAGGTGACCACGGCCGAACTGTACAACTGGGGGATCGCCGTTTTCGTCCTGACCTCGTCGCTGTTCTTCATCGCCTCGCAGGTGCTGCGCCAGCAACCAATCAACATCGCCCACCCACGTGACGCCATACCCGCCATGACCCGCGCTGTGGTGCCGGTGGCACCCTACATTCTCATCGCCATCGGGGTGGTCTGGGTCTACAGCTACCTGCTCGACACCCGCCTGAACGAGTTCACCGCACCGGTGATGCTGCCGGTCATCCTGCTGGTGGTGTTGATCTTCGACAAGCTGCGCGGCGAGTCACTGGTGGAAGCTCCGAGCGCCCGCCCCCTCGAGAACGATCAAGGCAACAGCCAGCGCAACTTCACCCAGGCCGTGGGCGCCGCCACTTACGACACCGTCGGCCATATCGGCGCACTGACTCTGCTGATGGCCTTGTCGGTATCCACAGGCGGAGTGATCGAACGCTCCGGTCTCATGGAACTGATCCCGCAGGACTTCCAGAGCATCTGGCTGGCACTGACCGCCTTGATGGTGGTGCTGTTCCTGATCGGCATGGTGATGGACGCCTTTGGCGTGGTGATCCTGGTATCGGCCACCATTGCGCCGATCGCCTATGCCAACGGCATTCACCCAGTGCATTTCTGGATGATCGCCCTGACCGCCATGGAACTGGCCTACCTGTCCCCGCCGGTGGCGCTGAACCACCTGCTGGCCAGACAGGTGGTGGGCGAGGCGGAAATCGCCGCCGCCAACGAGGAGGTGCGCGACAAGGGTTTCTACTACCGCTATGAGCGCTGGATCCTGCCGATGACGGTGATGATCGTGGCGCTGCTGATCGTCACCTATGGCGGTGAACTGATCGTCGAGCACGGTGCGCAGACGCTGGAGCTGTGGCGTAGCTGGCTGCCACAGTGATCGCACAGCACCCGCCCCGGACAGGGCGGGCGCTGGTTTTCAGGGCCGGTGTGGGCGCGAAAGGAACTCGTGCGACTGCATTTCCAGCAGACGGCTCAGCGTGCGCTGGAACTCGAAGCTCAGGCGGCCGCCGGTGTAGAGATCCTTGAGCTCCACCTCGGCGGAGATGATCAGCTTGACGTTACGGTCGTAGAACTCGTCCACCAGGTTGATGAAGCGCCGCGCCATGTCGTCCTTGGCCACGCTCATCTGCTCGACATTGGCCAGGATCACCGCATGGAAGATCTTGCCCAGTTCGATGTAGTCGTTCTGGCTGCGCGGGCCGTCGCACAGCTCGCGAAACTCGAACCAGGCCACGTCCTCGCAGACGCGCACGGCGTGGATCGCGCGGTTCTCGATCATCAGCGCCTCGTTCTCCACCATATGGGTGCAGTCCGGCAGCAGGCTCTGGAAGCTCTTGCGCAGGCTGTCTTCAGCTGCCTGGCCGAGCGGGAAGTGGAACAGCTCGGCCTGCTCCAGCGCGCGCAGGCGATAGTCGACGCCGCTGTCGACGTTGACGATATCGGTGTGTTCCTTGAGCAGAGCGATGGCCGGCAGGAAGCGCGCACGCTGCAGACCATCCTTGTACAGGCCGTCCGGCACGATGTTGGAAGTGGCCACCAGGGAAACGCCGTTCTTGAACAGCTCTTCCATCAGCGTGGCGAGAATCATGGCATCGGTGATATCGCTGACGAAGAACTCATCGAAGCAGATCACCCGCGCCTCGTCGGCGAAGCGCTTGCCGATGATGGTCAGCGGGTTCTTCTCGCCCTTGAGGGTCTTCATTTCCTCGTGCACGCGCTTCATGAAGCGGTGGAAGTGGGTGCGCATCTTCTGCTCGAACGGCAGCGCATCGAAGAAGGTGTCGACCAGGTAGGTCTTGCCGCGCCCGACACCACCCCAGAAATACAGGCCCTTGACCGGCCCCTGCGGCTTCTTGCCGAACAGCTTGCCCATCAGCCCGGATTTGCCCTGGTCACGCGCGATCAGATCGTCGTACAGACGCTGCAGATGGCGGACGGCATTTTCCTGGGCCGCATCATGGAAGAAGTCGGGCCGCTTGAGATCGGCCTGATAACGCTCGAGAGGAGTCATGATTCGTTAGAGCCTGTTCAAAGTCTGCTGCGCGTCGGGCCTGCTGCGTTAGAAACAGTCTGGAACGCCAGCCCGGTCGAATGCTCATGTACACCAGTACACTCCGCTTCCTCGCCTGTCTCTGCCTTGCATGCCTCTAGCTCGCGAGCCTTTCAACAGGCTCTCGGCCGGCAAGTAAAAACGGGGGCGTCACTTTAGCGACGCCCCCGTTGATTGGCAATCGGTGCAAGCTAGGCACACTCCCTCTCCCGTTTATGGGAGAGGGTCGGGGAGAGGGCAGGCCGACGACGCGGTGCACCGGAAAACCCTCTCCCCCAGCCCCCGCTCCGCGCCCCAGCCCTTCGCAGAGCTCAGGGCGCTCCAGCGGGCGAAGCCATGCTTCGCTCATTCCGCTTCCGCCCGCGGGAGAGGGGAGCAAAAGCCTCTTCATTCCTGCGGCGCCAGCGCCTCACGCAGACGGGCGATTGCATCTTCCAGCGCCTGGCCATCGGCGAACTCTGGGCTGCTCGCCACGCTTTCACCGTCGACCCAGACCGAGAACACCTGGCCTTCGGCGCGCACATCCAGCGGCTCGCCGGATTGCAGGCGCTTGTTGATCATGCCGGCCGACTTGCCATCGGCGAAGGATTTCGACAACAGCAGTTGCTCGCCATCGGCATCCAGCAGACGGAAGCGGAAGCTACCGTCTTCATCGCGGAAGCTGACGAAGCGCGCGCTCTTGGCGGCTTTCTTCTTCTCGCCAGTAGCAACCTGCACCTGTTCACGGAACGAGCGCAGGCCCACGGCCTCGCGTAACTCGCCGAGGAACGGCGTGGCGATCTTGCGTGCCTTGGCTGCACCAGCGAGGAGAATGTCTTCCAGGTCGGCCGGCCGAGCGATCAACGCGTTGTAGCGCTCGCGCGCCTCGCCCAGGGTATCTTCGAGCAGCTGATACAGACGGTTCTTCGCCTCGCCCCAGGCCAGGCCACCTTCCAGCTCGGCACGGAACTCGACCTGCTGCGCATGGCTGGCGAAGGCCTGGTACAGGGTGAACAGGTGCGAACCCTCGGCATCCTTGGGCTCACCCGGCAGCCTGGAGTCGGTAACGATGCGCGCCACGGCCTCCTTGAGCTGCTTGGCGCTGCCGAACAGCGGGATGGTGTTGTCGTAGCTCTTGCTCATCTTGCGTCCGTCGAGGCCGGGCAGCGTGGCCACTTCTTCCTCGATCACCACCTCGGGCAGCACGAACAGATCCTTGCCCTTGCCGAACAGATGGTTGAAGCGCTGACCGATATCACGGGCCATTTCCACGTGCTGAATCTGGTCACGACCGACCGGCACCTTCTGCGCGTTGAACATCAGGATGTCCGCTGCCATCAGCACCGGGTAACTGAACAGGCCCATGGTCACGCCGGCATCCGGGTCTTCGCCCTGTTCGACGTTCTTGTCCACCGAAGCCTTGTAGGCGTGGGCACGGTTGAGCAGGCCCTTGCCGGCGACGCAGGTGAGCAGCCAGCACAGCTCGGGAATCTCGGGGATGTCGGACTGGCGGTAGAAGGTCGCCTTGTCGGTATCCAAGCCCAGCGCCAGCCAGGTGGCTGCGATTTCTAGGCGCGAGCGCTGAATGCGCGCCGGATCATCGCACTTGATCAGCGCGTGGTAGTCGGCGAGGAAGTAGAAAGAGTCCATCTGCGGGTCGCGACTGGCAACGATGGCCGGGCGGATGGCGCCAGCGTAGTTGCCCAGGTGCGGTGTGCCGGTGGTGGTGATACCGGTAAGGATACGGGTGGTCATAGTAATTCGCTTGTCTTGCTGCAATGACATGGCAGGCCTTCATTTGCCGTCACTCCCGCGAAGGCGGGAGCCTGGGTGCTGCGGCCCTCTGGGTTCCCGCCTGCGCGGGAATGACGGTTTCATAAACGCGGCAGAAGAAGATCCTTCAGATCCGTCAGCTTGCCGTGAAAAAAGTGACCGCATTCTGCCACTTTCAGCAGCTCATGGGCACGCCCGAGATTGGCCGACCAGTCATATACGGCCTGTGGCTCGACCACTTCGTCGGCATCGGGCTGGATCACCACCAACGGGCACTGGCTGGCCGGCGGCGTCTCGGCGGTCAGGCGATGCACCGCCGGCGCCACCATGAACAGCTTGCTCGGCACCTGCCCCTGTGCTTCCAGGCGCGCACCCAGCGCCGCGGCGACGAAGCCGCCGAAAGAAAAGCCGAGCAAGGTGACGGGCAGGTTCGGATATTCCTCCTGCAGCCAAGCGGCCACCGCTTCGGCGTCGTCCACCTCGCCGGTACCCATATCGTGGCTGCCGGCACTGGCGCCGACACCGCGATAATTGAAACGCAATGTGTGATATCCACAGTCACGCGCGGTGCGCTGCAAGGTGCTCACCACCTTGTTGAGCATGGTGCCACCCTGTACCGGGTTGGGATGACAGACCAGCGCCACGCCTCGGGCGTCCGCTACTTCCAGCAGAAGGGCTTCGAGTTGACCCACCGGGCCTTGAATGAAAAGAGGGGTTTCGCGACTGAGCAACACTGAACTCCGTGACCCCGCAACGGGTCGACTCGTCTAGCAAACTGCCTGCGAGGTAAACGTATACAGCGCAGGTTCGAGCCGCTAACGTAAAGCAAAGCCGTTTTGAGAGGAAGGACTCGTGGAACAGACCGTTACAGCCTGGTTGATACCCGCCCTGACCCTGGTGGTCGGCATCGCCGTGGGCTTTCTGCTCGCCCGCCTGGCCCCCAATGCTGCACCGGGCCGTACGCAGCGGCAGATGGATGAAATGCAGGCACGCTTCGAGGCCTACCAGAACGAAGTGGTGACCCACTTCAACACCACCGCCAGCCTGGTGAAGAAACTCACCCAGAGCTACCAGGACGTGCAGGAGCACCTGTCCGACGGCGCCAACCGCCTGGCCCTGGATGAGCTGACCCGTCAGCGCCTGCTGGCCACCCTGAACAGCACAGAAGCCGGCGAAAAGCGCGAGCGCCTGACTCCGCCGAAGAATCACGAGATGCCCAAGGACTACGCGCCAAAAAGCGACGGCCCCGGCATGCTCGACGAGAGCTACGGGCTGAAGAAGTAACCCGCCAGCCAGAAATACCGAGCCCCGCGATTGCGGGGCTTTTTATTGGGCAAACATTGCAGAGCTCGCTCCTGCAACCGGTCGGCGCCTTGCCTGGCCGGGAATGAAAAAGCCCCGCTAATAAGCGGGGCTCATCATGCTGCATCGCGAATCTTAGATCGCGCCGCGGCTGCGCAGCAGATCCAGCACCGCCTTGACGCCCTCCTCGACCGACTGCGCCTGGGTGTCGATCACCAGATCGGCATCCAGCGGCACGTCGTAGGGGAAGCCTTCGCCCGGGATATTCTCACCACCGGCGGCGTACAGCCCCTGCGGGTCACGCTCGCGGCAGATCTGTGGCGAGGCCTGGACGTAGACGGTAACCAGGCGTTCGGCACCGATCAGCGCCTTGGCCTGCTCGCGACCTTCGGCATCCGGAGCGACAAAGGCGGCCAGAGCGATCATGCCGGCCTCGTTGAACTGACGCGCCACATGGGCGGCGCGGCGCCAGTTCTCGGCGCGGCCGGCGCGATCCTGCGGCAGGCCCTTGTTCAGGTCATGGCGCAGGTTCTGGCCGTCGAGCACATACACGGCACGGCCCATATCGAACAGCTTGCGCTCCACGGCATAGGCCAGGGTGCTCTTGCCCGCGCCAGACAGTCCACTGAACAGCACGGTGGCCGGCTGCTGACCGAAGCGCGAAGCACGCTCCTCGGTCGACACATGGGCCAGGCGGCCATGCTGACCGCCGCCATGGGCGACCGGGTCGGCGATGATCATGCCGGCACCGACGGTGCCGTTGGTCAGGCGATCGATGATGATGAAGGCACCGGTGGTGCGGTTGTACTCGTAACCATCCAGGGCGATCGGCGCATCCAGCGCCACCTTGACCCGGCCGATTTCGTTGAGCCTCAGCTCGCTGGCTGCGCCCTGCTCCAGGGTATTCACGTCGACGCGATGCACAATGCTCGGGATCGAGCCCGGCACATAGCTGGTCGCGCGTTTGATGTCGTACTTCTTGCCCGGCAACATCGGTTCTTCGCCCATCCATACCAGCATGGCCTCGAAGCTGTCGGTAACCTGCGGACGGTTGTCGGCATGCACCAGCATGTCGCCGCGCGACACGTCGATCTCGTCTTCCAGGGTCAGGGTAATGGCTTGGCCCGGGCCGGCATGTTCCAGTTCGCCCTCGAAGGTGACGATGGACTTGACCTTGCTGGTCTTGCCCGACGGCAGCGCCATGACCTCATCGCCCTTGCGCACGACGCCGCTGGCCAGGGTACCGGCGAAGCCACGGAAGTTCAGGTTCGGACGGTTGACGTACTGCACCGGGAAGCGCAGGTCATCGAAGTTGCGGTCGCCAGCGACTTCGACGGTCTCGAGAATCTCCATCAGCGACTGGCCGGTGTACCAGGGCGAGCGCTCGGACCTGTTGACCACGTTGTCGCCCTTGAGCGCCGACATGGGCACGAACTCCAGCGTGGTCGGGCGCAGGTTGATCTTCTCGGCGAAGGCCAGGTAGTCGGCCTTGATCTGCTCGAACACGCCCTGATCGAAGTCCTTGAGGTCCATCTTGTTGACGGCGACGACGATGTGCTTGATGCCCAACAGAGAGGCGATGAAGCTGTGGCGCTTGGTCTGGGTCTGCACGCCGTAGCGGGCGTCGATCAGGATGATCGCCAGGTCGCAGGTCGAAGCGCCAGTGGCCATGTTGCGCGTGTACTGCTCATGGCCGGGGGTGTCAGCGATGATGAACTTGCGCTTGGCGGTGGAGAAATAGCGGTAGGCCACATCGATGGTGATGCCCTGCTCGCGCTCGGCCTGCAGGCCGTCGACCAGCAGTGCCAGGTCGATGTCATCGCCGGTGGTGCCGACTTTCTTCGAGTCCTTGGTGATGGCTTCCAGGTGATCCTCGTAGATCATCTTGGAGTCGTGCAGCAGACGGCCGATCAGCGTGCTCTTGCCGTCGTCGACGTTGCCGCAGGTAAGAAAGCGCAGCAGTTCCTTGCGCTCGTGCTGGGCCAGGTAAGCGAGAATGTCCTGGCCGATCAAATCGGATTGGTGACTCATTGCGCGATCCTCAGAAATAGCCCTGACGTTTCTTTTCTTCCATCGACCCGGCGGCATCGTGATCGATCACGCGGCCCTGGCGCTCGGAAGTACGGGTCAGGAGCATCTCCTGGATGATTTCAGGCAGGGTCAACGCCGTGGACTCCACCGCGCCGGTCAGTGGGTAGCAGCCGAGGGTACGGAAGCGCACCATCTTCTTGGTGATGCGCGCCTTCTCTTCATCGGACAGGTGCTCGAGGATGCGCTCGTCGTCGATCATGATCAGCGTGCCGTTCTTCTCGATCACTTCGCGCTCGGCAGCGAAGTACAGCGGCACGATTGGGATCTGCTCCAGGTAGATGTATTGCCAGATGTCCAGCTCGGTCCAGTTCGACAGCGGGAAGACGCGGATCGACTCGCCCTTCTTCACCTTGCCGTTGTACACGTTCCACAACTCCGGACGCTGGTTCTTCGGATCCCAGCGGTGCTTGCTGTCGCGGAAGGAATACACGCGCTCCTTGGCGCGCGACTTCTCTTCGTCGCGGCGCGCACCACCGAAGGCGGCGTCGAAGCCGTACTTGTCCAGTGCCTGCTTGAGGCCTTCGGTCTTCATCACGTCGGTGTGCTTGGCACTGCCGTAGGTGAAGGGGTTCATGTCCTGCGCCACACCATCGGGGTTGATGTGGGTCAGCAGTTCCAGGCCATATTCACTGACCATCTTTTCGCGAAAGCGATACATCTCCTGGAATTTCCAGCGGGTATCGACGTGCAGCACTGGGAACGGCAACTTGCCAGGGAAGAACGCCTTGCGGGCCAGGTGCAGCATCACGGCTGAATCCTTGCCGATGGAATAGAGCATCACCGGGTTGTCGAATTCGGCGGCCACTTCACGAATGATGTGGATGCTTTCCGCCTCCAGCTGCTTCAGATGGGTCAATTTGTCGAGCATGGCTACTCACGGTTTGCTGTTATGGGGCCGGCGGGCCGTGGACGAGCGCGCACTCTATCACAGCGTCTGCTTATACTCAGGACGCCGGTTAGACCGAAACGATCTAGCGTTATGCCTGCCCGTACGGGCGATTCAGATTGGGTTGGGGCAGTCGATGAACAGGTGTTCGAGGGCGAAACGCCGCGCCAGATAATCCCCCAGCGCCTGCACGCCGTAGCGCTCGGTGGCGTGATGGCCGGCAGCGATGAAGCTCACGCCATTCTCACGTGCGCTGTGGAAAGTCTGCTCGGAGGCTTCGCCGGTCAGGTAAAGGTCGACACCGGCAGCAATCGCCTGGTCGATATAGCCCTGCCCGCCACCCGTGCACCAGCCGACGCGACGGATCAGCCCGTCGCCCTCGACCAGCAGCGGCTCACGCCCCAGCGCTTGCTGCACGTGCCGGGCGAAGTCGGCCGCGCTCATCGGCTCTTCCAGCGAGCCAACGAGACCAACGGTACGCGGATTCTCCGGTTCGAGCGGGCCCTCGACGACGATGCCCAACTGCCGTGCGAGCTGCACGTTGTTGCCCACCTCGGGGTGCACATCCAGCGGCAGGTGATAGGCCAGCAGGCTGATGTCGTTGGCCAGCAGCGCTTTCAGGCGACGCTGTTTCATGCCGGTGACACAGGGGTTCTCGCCCTTCCAGAAATAGCCATGATGCACCAGCAGCACATCAGCCTCGGCCTCGATGGCCGCGTCGATCAGCGCCTGACTCGCGGTGACGCCGCTGACGATGCGGCTGACCTGCGGACGCCCCTCGACCTGCAGGCCATTGGGGCAGTAATCATTGATACGCGACGCGTTAAGAAAGGCGTCAGCTTCTTCCACTAGCGTGGACAGGGCAATGGCCATGAAGATTCCTCACAAGCTGTTGCGGGCCGCTGCCTAATTGGCGAGCACCTCACTATAATGCGCCACCTTAAGGGCCGAATTTGGCCCCCGCAACCCTCAGGATTGTCTCGATGCCCCAGGCACTGCGTTTTCTCGGTTGGCCCCTGCTGGTCGGTGTGTTGCTCGCACTGCTGCTGATCCAGCGCTACCCGGAATGGGTCGGCTTGCCACGCCAGGAAGTGCAGCTGGTACAGGCACCGCTCTACAGCCGCCTGCAGGAAGGCCCGGTGTCCTACTCCGAGGCAGTCGATACCGCATCGCCTGCTGTGGCCAACCTGTACACCACCAAACTGGTGAGCAAACCGGCCCATCCGCTGTTCGAAGATCCAACCTTCCGCCGTTTCTTCGGCGACAACCTGCCACGCCAGCAGCGCATGGAGTCGAGCCTCGGCTCGGCCGTACTGTTGAGCCGTGAAGGCTATCTGCTGACCAACAATCACGTGGTCAGCGGCGCCGACCAGATCGTCGTTGCCCTCAAGGACGGCCGCGAAACCCTGGCACGGGTGATCGGCAGCGACCCGGAAACCGACCTGGCCGTATTGAAGATCGACCTGCCCAATCTCCCGGCGATCACCCTGGGGCGCTCCGACAGCATTCGCATCGGTGATGTGACCCTGGCTATCGGCAACCCTTTCGGCGTCGGCCAGACCGTGACCATGGGCATCATCAGCGCCACCGGGCGCAACCAGTTGGGTCTCAACACCTACGAAGACTTCATCCAGACCGATGCGGCGATCAACCCGGGCAACTCCGGCGGCGCGCTGGTCGATGCGCACGGCAACCTGGTAGGCATCAACACCGCGATCTTTTCCAAGTCCGGCGGCTCGCAGGGCATCGGCTTCGCCATCCCGGTGAAACTGGCGATGGAAGTGATGCAGGCGATCATCGAACACGGCCAGGTGATTCGCGGCTACCTCGGTGTCGAGGTGCAACCACTGACGCCGGAACTGGCCGAGTCCTTCGGCCTCGATGGCCGCCCCGGCATCGTCGTCGCCGGTGTCTATCGCGACGGCCCGGCGCAGAAAGCTGGCCTGCAGCCTGGCGACCTGATTCTCAGCATCGATGGCGAACCGGCTGCCGACGGTCGCCGTTCGATGAATCAGGTCGCTCGCACCAAGCCAGGCGACAAGATCCGCATCGACGTGTTGCGCAACGGCAAACCGCTGCAGCTGACCGCCGAGATAGGTATTCGTCCTCCCGTTAACGGCAACTGATCGGCGAGCAATTTCAAGTGGGAACTTTTCTCGATTGAGGTTATTGTAATGTTATTACATTAATCACAATCATCCGGAGACTCCCCCCTTGCGCGTCACTACCGCCTTGCTTGCCGGCAGCCTGTTAACACCCTGCGCTCTTGCCGCCGAATCTCCGGCCCAACTGGCTGACAGCATCATCAGCGCCCCCAGTGAACAAGCCGATGGCCCGGTGCAGGGCTACCGCGCCAAACGCTCATCCAGCGCCACCCGCACCGACACGCCGATCAGCGAAATTCCCCAGGCCATCAGCGTGGTCCCCGCCCAGGTGCTGGACGATCTCGGCAGCAGCCGTATCGACCGCGCCCTGGATTTCGCTGGCGGCGTCTCGCGGCAGAACAACTTCGGCGGCCTGACCTTCCTCAACTACAGCGTGCGCGGGTTCACCACCGGCGAGCTGTACCGCAACGGCTTCGCCATCAACCGCGGCAGCTACAGCTCGCCGGACGCCTCGGCCATCGAGCGCCTGGAAGTGCTCAAGGGGCCGGCCGCGGCACTCTACGGCCGCGGCGACCCCGGCGGGCTGGTCAATATCGTCACCAAGCGCCCACAACTGGAGCCATTCACCCAGTTCAAGGCCAGCGCCGGACGCTGGGATCGCTACCGCAGCAGCCTCGACGTCAACACGCCGCTGAACGAGGACGGCACCCTGCTTTCGCGGGTCAACCTGGCGGTGGAGGACAACGGCAGCTTTCGCGATCACGTTGGCAACCAGCGGCAGATAGTCAACCCGACCTTCAGCTGGCAGCTGTCGCCCGACACCCTGCTGATGATCGACAGCGAGTTCTCGCGCACCGACTCGGTGTTCGACCGTGGCATTCCCGCCGTCGACGGCAAGATGGGCGCGGTCAAGCGCTCGACCTTTCTCGGCGAGCCCAACGACGGCAAGATCCGCAACGACAACCAGTTGCTGCAGGTCAGCCTCGAGCACTATCTGAACGATGCCTGGAAGCTGCGCCTGGCCAGCCATTACAGCCAGGGCACGCTGGACGGCAACAGCTCGGAGCCGTCGCGCCTGATTGGCGACCAGGTCACGCGCTTCTATCGCGAGCGCAGCTTCGAATGGAACGACAGCATCACCCAGGCCGAGCTGCATGGGCAGTTCGAGCTGGCCGGCTGGCAACACCAGACGCTGCTTGGGCTGGAGTACGAGAACTATCGCAACAGCCAGAAGTACCCGCAGAGCGTCACCGGGCTGGGCTATGGCCAGGACATCTATAACCCGATCTATGGTCAGCCCAAGCCCCCCATCGTCAATCCCAACGACTTTCACGAGCACACCGAAAGCTACGCCCTCAACCTGCAGGATCAGATCAGCTTCAACGAGCGCTGGAGCGGCCTGCTCGGCGTGCGCCTGGAGCGTTTCGAGCAGACCGCACTGAACCGCAGTACCCGCGTAAGTAACGAGCAAAGCAAGGATGTCGCCACCCCGCGCGCGGGCGTGCTCTATCAGCTGACGCCAGAGGTCGGCGTGTTCGCCAATGCCTCGATGTCGTTCAAACCCAATGCCATCGGCGCCCAGGGGCAGGTGTTCAAACCGGAGAAGGGCCTCGGCTACGAAACCGGCCTCAAGCTCGACCTGCTCGACAGCCGCCTCGGCGCCACTGTGGCTCTGTTCCATATCGACAAGGAAAACGTGCTGACCGCCGACCCGAACAACCCCGGCGACAGCATCGCCGCCGGCAAGGCGCGCAGCCAGGGCCTGGACCTGCAGGTCAGCGGCCAGCTCACCGATGCCCTACGGGTGATCGGCGCCTACGCCTACATCGATGCCGAGGTAACCAAGGACAACAGCATCCCCGAGGGTAGCGATCTGCTCGGCATCGCCCGCAACAGCGCCAGTTTGATGAGCGTCTACCAGTTCCAGGGTGGCTCGCTGCAAGGCTCGGAACTCGGCGCCGCAGTCAACTACGTCGGCGATCGCTCCGGGCAGACCGGCAGCGATTTCGAGCTGCCGGCCTATACCACGGTCGATCTGCTGGCGCGCTGGCAAGCCACCAAGGACCTGAACCTGGGCCTGAACCTCAACAACCTGTTCAACCGCAAGTACTACGAGCGCTCGTTCAACAACGTCTGGGTAATGCCCGGCGACCCCCGCAATCTCAGCGTCAGCCTGACCCTCAACCTTTGAATCGGAGATTCACATGCGTATTCCTGCCTACCTGCTTCTCGCCGGCCTGTTCGCCAGCAGCAGCGCTCTCGCCCACGGCCTCTGGACCGAAGAGCGCCGCGGCAATATCGAAGTCGTCTACGGCCACGGCGCCGAGGACGATGCCTTCAAGGCGGAGAAGATCAGTGGCGCCTGGGCCTATGACGCGGCAGGTCGAATGATTCCAGTGACGGTCGAACGCCTGTCTGACCATGCCCGCCTGCAACCCTTGAAGAAACCCGCGGTGCTCGGCGTGGCCCTGGACAATGGCGCCTGGTCGAAGACCCCGGAAGGCCAATGGATCAACCAGGGCCGCAGCCAGGTGACGAACTCGACCCAGTCGCTGCACACCTACAAATACAGCCTGGCGATCTACAGCGAGGGCGCCAAGCTGCCCGACCTCGAGCCGCTGAAACTGGTCATCGTTCCGCAAGTCGATCCGCTCAAGGTCGGCCCCGGCAAGCCGCTGCCGGTGCGCGTGCTGGTGGACGGCAAGCCGATGGCAGGCGTCGAGCTGGTCGGCGACTATCGCGGCGCACCGCATCAGGTCAGCGCGGTAACCGATGCCGAGGGCCGCGCCCAGGTAACGGTGCGCAACGAGGCACTGAACATCATCAGCGCCTCGGTCTATGTACCGGTGGAGAACGACCCGAATATCGAGAGCCGCGGCCTGTTCACCTCGCTGACCTTCCTTGGCCAGCCGCACCACGAGTAAGCCCCCTCTGTGCCATGAAAAAAGCCGGTGACGCTGACGCGCCACCGGCTCTCTTCACAGTCGCCTGGATCAAAGGCCTTGCAGGGCGTCCAGCAGGGCCTGGTTCTGCTCCGGGGTACCGATGGTGATACGCAGGAACTGGGCGATGCGCTGTTGCTTGAAGTGACGCACGATTACCCCCTGCTCACGCAGCCCGGCTGCCAGAGTCGCGGCATCCTTGTCCAGATGACGGGCGAAGACGAAGTTCGCCGCCGAAGGCAGCACCTCGAAGCCCAGCTCCTGTAGACCGGCAACAACTGCCTCACGGCTCTCGATCACCTGCTGGCAAGTTTTCTCGAAATAAGCGCGGTCCTCGAACGCCGCCGCAGCACCCGCGATGGCCATGCGATCGAGCGGATAGGAGTTGAAGCTGTTCTTGATACGCTCCAGCGCCTCGATCAGGTCCGGATGACCGACCGCGAGGCCCACGCGCAAGCCCGCCAGAGAGCGCGACTTGGACAGGGTCTGGGTGACCAGCAGGTTCGGATACTTGTCGACCAGGGCGATGGCCGTCTGACCGCCGAAGTCGATATACGCCTCGTCTACCAGCACCACACTGTCCGGGCTTGCTCGCAGCAGACGCTCGATGGCCTCGAGCGGCAGCAGGCAACCGGTCGGCGCATTGGGGTTGGGGAAGATGATGCCGCCATTGGGCCTGGCATAGTCCTCGACGCGAATCTGGAACTGCTCGTCCAGCGCCACCTGCTGGTAATCGATGCCGTATAGGCCGCAGTACACCGGATAGAAGCTGTAGCTGATATCCGGGAACAGCAGCGGCGCCTCATGCTGGAACAGGCCGTAGAAAGCGTGCGCCAGCACCTCGTCGGAGCCGTTGCCGACGAACACCTGAGTCGGCTGCACGCCGTAATACTCAGCCACCGCCTGCTTCAGGCGGTCGCTGTTGGGGTCCGGGTACAGGCGCAGGTTGTCATTGACCTCGGCCTGCATGGCGGCGATGGCCTTGGCCGAGGGGCCGTAGGGGTTCTCATTGGTGTTGAGCTTGACCAGCTTGCTCAGCTTGGGCTGCTCACCCGGTACATAGGGCACCAGGTCCTTGACGAAGGGGCTCCAGAATTTGCTCATCTGCCCTTCTCTCCTCGAAGTGGTTCGATCTGTTTGATGTAGGAGCCGGCTTGCCGGCGATGCTTTCAGGCGCGGCTCGCCAGCGAACTGGCTCCTACAGGTTCGGACTGGCCTATCGCTTGATACGGTACTCGGCGCTACGCGCATGTGCAGTCAGCGACTCGCCACGGGCCAGCACCGAAGCGCTCTTGCCCAGCTCCGACGCGCCATCCGGCGAGCAGAAGATGATCGACGAGCGCTTCTGGAAGTCGTAAACACCCAGCGGCGAGGAGAAACGCGCGGTACCGGAGGTCGGCAACACATGGTTCGGGCCAGCCACGTAATCGCCCAAGGCTTCTGCGGTGTAACGGCCCATGAAGATCGCGCCGGCGTGGCGAATCTCGGGCAACCAGGCCTCCGGGTCGGCCACCGACAGCTCCAGGTGCTCCGGCGCGATGCGGTTGGCAACGATGATGGCCTGCGCCATGTCCGCTACCTGGATCAAGGCGCCACGGCCTTCCAGCGAGGTGCGGATGATCTCGGCACGCTCCATGGTCGGTAGCAACTTGGCGATGCTCTCGGCGACGCGATCGAGGAAGTCAGAATCCGGGCTGACCAGGATCGACTGGGCGTCTTCGTCGTGCTCGGCCTGGGAGAACAGGTCCATGGCGATCCAGTCCGGATCGGTCTGACCATCACAGACCACGAGGATCTCCGAGGGGCCGGCGATCATGTCGATACCCACCTTGCCGAACACGTGGCGCTTGGCGGTGGCCACGTAGATGTTGCCGGGGCCGACGATCTTGTCCACCGGCGGCACGCTCTCGGTGCCATAGGCCAGCGCAGCCACGGCCTGGGCGCCGCCGATGGTGAACACGCGGTCGACACCAGCGATGGCGGCAGCGGCCAGGACCAGTTCGTTGATCTCACCGCGCGGGGTCGGCACCACCATCACTACCTCGGGTACGCCGGCGACCTTGGCAGGAATCGCGTTCATCAATACCGAGGACGGATAGGAGGCCTTACCGCCCGGCACGTAGAGTCCGGCACGATCCAGCGGAGTGACCTTCTGCCCCAGCACCGTGCCGTCGGCTTCGGTGTAGCGCCAGGAATCCTGCTTCTGCTTCTCGTGGTAGCTGCGCACGCGCTCGGCGGCCACTTCGAGAGCCTGACGCTGCTCGGCGCTGATGCGGGTCAGCGCCAGTTCCAGGCGCTCGCGCGGCAGGATCAGGTCGGCCATGGAGGCGACCTGCAGACCATCGAAGCGCTGGGTGTACTCGACCAGGGCGGCGTCACCACGCTCACGCACGGCCTGGATGATTTCCAGCACGCGCTGGTTGACGCCATCGTCGGACACACTCTCCCAGCTCAGCAGATGATCCAGGTGTCGGGCGAAGTCCTGGTCAGCGGCGTTGAGTCGGCGAACAGCAATGGGAGCGGTCATGGCAAAGCCTCATGTAATAGCAAATCTCAGGCGCCGCTAGAGTAGCAAGCCCACCGTGCGGGCACCTGAGAATTTGGCTATGACACGGATAGGCTGCCGCGACCAGAAGTCGCGGTGAGGAATCAGCCTTGGTGTCGCGCCTCGATGGCACCACGCAGGGTATCGATCAAGGACTGGATGCGCGCGTGCTGCATCTTCATCGAGGCCTTGTTGACGATCAGGCGCGAGCTGATGGTGGCGATCAGCTCCTGCGGCTCCAGGCCGTTGGCACGCAGGGTATTGCCGGTGTCGACCACATCGATGATCTTGTCCGCCAGGCCCACCAGCGGCGCCAGTTCCATCGAGCCGTACAGCTTGATGATGTCGACCTGACGGCCCTGCTCGGCGTAGTAGCGCTTGGCGACGTTGACGAACTTGGTGGCCACGCGCAGGCGCCCTTTCGGCTCCGGCGCACCGACCTTGCCAGCCGTCATCAGCTTGCACTTGGCGATCTGCAGATCCAGCGGCTCGTAGATGCCCTGGCCGCCGTATTCCATCAGTACGTCCTTGCCGGCGACACCGAGGTCGGCCGCGCCATGCTCGACATAGGTCGGCACGTCGGTGGCACGCACGATCAGCAGGCGCACGTCATCCTGAGTGGTCGGGATGATCAGCTTGCGGCTCTTGTCCGGGTTCTCGGTCGGCTCGATACCCGCCGCCGCCAGCAACGGCAGGGTGTCATCGAGAATGCGGCCTTTGGACAGGGCGATGGTCAGCATGAAACGGTTTCCTTGAACGGAAGCGGCCGCTCCGACAGGGAGCGGCCCTACGACAACGGCGGCTTAGCCCGGTACGCGGCGGATCTTGGCACCGAGCAGTTGCAGCTTCTCTTCGATGCACTCGTACCCACGGTCGATGTGGTAGATGCGGTCGATCAGCGTATCGCCCTCGGCCACCAGCGCGGCCAGCACCAGGCTCGCCGATGCACGCAGGTCGGTGGCCATCACCGGCGCGCCCTTGAGCTTGTCGACACCGGTAACCACGGCCGTATTGCCTTCGACCAGGATGCTGGCGCCCATGCGCAGCATCTCGTAGACGTGCATGAAGCGGTTTTCGAACACGGTTTCGATGATGGTGCCGGTGCCTTCGGCCACCGCGTTCAGGGCGATGAACTGCGCCTGCATGTCAGTGGGGAACGCCGGGTATGGAGCGGTACGCAGGTTGACAGCCTTGGGGCGCTTGCCCTTCATGTCCAGCTCGATCCAGTCCGGACCGGTGGTGATCTCGGCACCCGCTTCCTGCAGCTTGGCCAGCACGGCCTCCAGGGTCGAAGGATCGGCGTCCTTGACCTTGACTCGACCACCGGTAACGGCAGCGGCGACCAGGTAGGTACCGGTTTCGATACGATCGGGCATGACGTTGAAGCGCGCACCGTGCAGGCGCTCGACGCCATCGATGATGATGGTGTCGGTACCGGCGCCCTGGATCTTCGCGCCCATGGCGATCAGGCAGTTGGCCAGGTCGACCACCTCAGGCTCGCGCGCGGCGTTTTCCAGCACGCTGCGGCCCTTGGCCAGGGTCGCGGCCATCATGATGTTTTCGGTGCCGGTCACGCTGACCACATCGAAGAAGAAGTGCGCACCGCGCAGGCCGCCTTCCGGCGCCTTGGCCTTGATATAGCCGCCTTCGACATCGATGATCGCGCCCATGGCCTCGAGGCCACGGATGTGCAGATCGACCGGACGCGAACCGATGGCGCAGCCGCCCGGCAGCGCCACTTCGGCCTCACCGAAACGCGCGACCATGGGGCCGAGCACCAGAATCGAGGCGCGCATGGTTTTTACCAGCTCGTAAGGCGCGACCAGGGTCTTGATCGCACGGGCGTCGACTTCCACCGCCAGCTTCTCGTCGATCACCGGCTCGATGCCCATGCGACCGAACAGTTCGATCATGGTGGTGATGTCGTGCAGATGCGGCAGGTTGCAGATGGTGACGGGGGCGTCGCCCAGCAGGGTGGCCGCCAAAATCGGCAGAGCAGAGTTCTTCGCACCGGAAATGCGGATTTCGCCATCGAGGCGAGCGCCGCCGGTAATGATCAGTTTATCCATAGGAATCTCGTCGCCCGCAGGCTCAGGAACGCGCGGCCCAATCGGCCTGGCTGAAGAATTTCATGGTCACGGCGTGGATGCTGCCATCAGCGATCCAGGCATTGAGGTGGGCATAGATCTGCTGCTGACGCTTGACCGGGCTGAGGGCGGCCAGTTCGTCGCTGATCAGGTTGAGCTGGAAGTTGCAGCCTTCGCCTTCGACTTCCACCTGGGTATTCGGGAGTTTTTCCTCTAGGAGGCTTTTTACTTCTGCAGCCTGCATGCTCGACCTCGACTGACGCATTCGGGCTACCAGCGCCCGCGGGTCGGCCATCATACAAAAAAGCCTCCCGCCTGCGAACCCCGCCAGCGCCGGCACTGACGGAACGACGGGAAGCGGTTCACGCTTGCAGCGGCAGCAACTCCAGCAAGCCACTGACCTGAGCGATCTCGCGCATGTCGTCGGGCAGCGCGCTGATCGTCAGCTCACGCCCGGCCTTGCGCGCATCGCGCATGAACGCCAGCAGCAGCGCCAGGCCGACGCTGCTGGACTTTTCCACCGCGCTGCAGTCGAGTGCCAGCCTTTTAGCGCTGCTGGCGGCGATCAGGCGCGCGCCCTGCTCACGCAGCAGCGGCCCGGTGCTGTAATCGAGCACACCGCTGAGCTGCAATTGCCCAGCAGTGCGCTCGCTGATGCTCGCCTGACTCACGATTCGCCTCGGGCCTGACGCGCCCTGGCCACGGTATCGGCCCAGGTGTCGATGACCTTGTCGAGGTCATTGCGGTTGTTCTGCATGGACTGGGCGAACTGATCGCGGAACAATTTGCCGACGTTGATGCCGTTGATCACCACGTTACGCAGTTTCCAGCCACCGTCCATCGACACCATGGTGTAGGACAGCGGATAGACCACGCCCTTGCCGTCGCGAATTTCCATGCCGACCGAGGTGCGCTCGCCCTCGGCCCTGCCGCTGGCTGGCAGCACGCGAATGTCCTGATTGTTGTACTCGAGCAGGGCATTGCCATAGAACTGCATCAGGCTACGCTTGAAATTCTCCTGAAAGCGGCTCATCTGCTCAGGCGAAGCCTGACGCGAATAGCGCACGGTCATCACGCCACGGGCGATGCCATCGACATCCACCACTGGGCCGAGAATCTCGTTGAGCGAGTCGTAGAAGGCATTGGGATTGTTGCGGTACTGCTCCTTGTTGGCCTTTAGATCAGCCAGCAGGGTTTCGGTGGTCTGCTGCACCACGTCATGGGCGCTTGGTGCAGCGACGGCCAGCAGCGGCATGGTAGCCAGCAGCGCCAGCAGGGAATTACGCACGGTTTTGAACATGTCAGGAGCCCTCATCAATTGGCTTCATCTTTATTGACCGAATTGAGCAGGAATTTGCCAATCAGGTCTTCCAGCACCAGCGAGGACTGCGTGTCGTGGATGGTGCTGCCGTCCTTGAGCACCTCCTCGTCACCACCAACGCTGATGCCGATGTATTTCTCACCGAGCAGCCCCGCGGTCAGGATCGACGCGGTGGAATCCTCAGGCAGGTTATTGACGCCGCCATCGAGCTCCAGGGTCACCCGGCCCATGTAACTGTCACGATCCAGATCGATCGCAGTGACCTTGCCGATGCTCACGCCGGCCATGGTGACCTTGGCGCGCACGGTGAGCCCGGCGATGTTGTCGAAATAGGCGTAGACCTTGTAGGTATCGCCAGCGCTACCGACGCTCAGGCCGCTGACGCGCAGGGCCAGCAGCAGCAGGGCCAGCACACCGGCCATGAGGAACAGGCCGACACCAATCTCCAGCGTGCGGTTTTGCATCAGAAATCTCCAAACATCAAAGCGGTCAGAATGAAATCCAGGCCAAGTACGGCCAGCGAGGCGTACACCACGGTGCGCGTGGTCGCACGGCTGATGCCTTCGGAAGTGGGCTCGCAGTCGTAGCCCTGGAACACGGCGATCCAGGTCACCACGAAGGCGAAGACGATGCTCTTGATCACGCCATTGAGTACGTCGTCATAAAAGGAAACACTGTTCTGCATGTTCGACCAGAACGAGCCTTCGTAGACCCCCAGCCAATCCACGGCGACCATCGCCGCCCCCCAGATGCCGACCACGCAGAAGATCATCGCCAGCAGCGGCATGGAGATGAAGCCGGCCCACAGCCGCGGCGCGACGATGTACTTGAGCGGGTCGACGCCGATCATCTCCAGACTGGAAAGCTGCTCGGTGGACTTCATGTTGCCGATTTCGGCGGTCAACGCCGAACCGGCGCGACCGGCGAACAGCAGCGCGGTGACTACCGGGCCCAGTTCACGCAGCAGGGTCAGGGCGACCATCTGCCCCACAGCCTGCTCGGAGCCATAGCTAACCAGAATGTTGTAGCCCTGCAGGGCCAGCACCATGCCGATGAAAATGCCGGACACGATGATGATCGCCAGCGACATCACGCCAACCGCGAACAGTTGCTTGATCAACAGTTGCAAAGGCTTGCCGGCGCGGCTGCGCCCGAACAGAGCGCTGACCAGAAACAGGACAGAGCGCCCCAGGGTCGCGACCACATCGATACCCGCACGACCGAACAGGCGCAGCCGTTCGAGCGGTGAAATTCTGCGCATCAACCTCTCCCCAACAGATCTTCGCGGTAGTCCGGCGCTGGAAAATGAAACGGCACCGGACCATCCGGAATGCCCTTCATGAACTGGCGAATGCGCGGGTTATCCGACTCCATCAACTCGGCCGGCGTGCCCTGCCCCAGCACCTGTGCATCACCGACGACATAGATGTAGTCGGCGATGCTGGCGGTTTCTGCAAGATCGTGAGAAACCACCACACTGGTGATCCCCAGCGCATCGTTGAGCAGACGGATCAGGCGCACCAGAACCCCCATGGCGATGGGGTCCTGACCGACGAAAGGCTCGTCATACAGCAGAATCTGCGGATCGAGTGCAATGGCTCGTGCCAGCGCGACACGGCGCTTCATGCCCCCAGACAACTCGTCCGGCATCAGTTCCAGCGCTCCGCGCAGGCCAACGGCCTGCAACTTCATCAGGACGATGTCGCGGATCATTTCTTCCGGCAGCTGGGTATGCACACGCAGTGGAAAGGCCACGTTCTCGAACACATCGAGGTCGGTGAACAGTGCACCGCTTTGAAACAGCACGCCCATCTGCTTGCGCATGTCGAACAGCTCGTCGCGCGACAGCTTGGGCAGGCTGACGCCCGCCACACGAACATCACCGGCCGAAGGACGCAGCTCAGCGGCAATCAGGCGTAGCAGCGTGGTCTTGCCGCAGCCGGAGGGCCCCATGATACCGGTCACCTTGCCGCGCGGTATGCGGATATCGACCTTGTCGAAAATCGACCGCGCGCCGCGCTGAAAGCTCACGCCCTGCAACTCGATCGCGTACTCGTGCTCGGCGCTCATCTGAACTCCTTGAAAATCAGGCCTTCCTGGCAGACGCCGCCTCCAGAAGCGAGGACACGCGCCAGCCAGAGGGGGCCAAAATGGCCGCGAACTATAGCATTTGCCGAACATGTCGCCCAATAGCGCCACGGCGCAGCGTTCAGACTTGCGACAGCTTCGGCACTGCCCTGCATACGGCAAAGGTGAGCACGACAAGCTTTTCCCGTTATAATCCTCGTCTTTTTTCGCCCGACAGCCTTGCCCAGCATGAACCAGACCCGCGACCTGATTGATTCCGCACAGCGTACCATCCGCCTCGAACTTGAAGCGGTACAGGAGCTATTGCCCCGCATCGATGCCAATTTCATCAAGGCCTGCGAGCTGATTCTCAGCTGCAAGGGACGTGTGGTCGTGGTCGGCATGGGCAAGTCCGGGCATATCGGCAACAAGATTGCTGCGACCCTGGCCAGCACTGGTACCACCTCTTTCTTCGTCCACCCGGCAGAAGCCAGCCATGGCGACATGGGCATGATCACCAAGGACGACATCGTCCTGGCGCTCTCGAACTCGGGTTCGACCGCCGAGATCGTCACCCTGCTGCCGCTGATCAAGCGTCTCGGCATCCGCCTGATCAGCATGACCGGCAACCCGGACTCGCCCCTGGCCAAGGCCGCCGAGGTCAATCTCGATGCACGCGTCTCGCAGGAAGCCTGCCCACTGAACCTGGCGCCGACCTCCTCGACCACCGCCAGCCTGGTACTGGGCGACGCACTGGCCATCGCCCTGCTCGAAGCGCGCGGCTTCACCGCCGAAGACTTCGCCTTCTCCCATCCGGGCGGCGCCCTTGGCCGACGCCTGCTGCTCAAGGTAGAGAATGTGATGCACAGCGGCGAAAGCCTGCCTCAGGTAAAGCGCGGCACCAGCCTGCGTGACGCGCTGCTGGAAATGACCCAAAAAGGCCTGGGCATGACCGTGGTGATGGAAGACGATGGCCGCCTGGCCGGCATCTTCACCGACGGCGATCTGCGCCGCACCCTGGACAAGGGCATCGACGTGCGCCAGGCGCTGATCGACGAGGTGATGACCCCGCACGGCAAGACCGCTCGCGCCGAAATGCTCGCGGCCGAGGCGCTGAAGATCATGGAAGACCACAAGATCAGCGCTCTGGTGGTGGTCGATGACCAAGACAAGCCGGTCGGTGCACTGAACATGCACGACCTGCTGCGCGCCGGAGTAATGTGATGAACGACCTGCTGCAACGCGCCCGCGCCATCAAACTGGCGATCTTCGACGTCGACGGCGTGCTTACCGACGGCCGCCTGTACTTCCTCGAAGACGGCAGCGAATTCAAGACGTTCAACACGCTCGACGGCCACGGCATCAAGATGCTGATCAATTCGGGCGTGCGCACCGCCATCATCAGCGGACGCAAGACCCCGGTGGTCGAGCGCCGCGCCAACAACCTTGGTATCCAGCACCTGTTCCAGAGCCGCGAGGACAAACTCGTGGTACTCGACGGCCTGCTCGCCGAACTCGGCCTAAGCTATGAGCAGGTCGCTTATCTTGGCGACGACCTGCCGGACCTTCCAGTCATTCGCCGTGTCGGATTGGGCATGGCCGTGGCCAGCGCCGACAGTTTCGTCCGCCAGCACGCCCATGGCGTAACCCAGGCACGCGGCGGCGACGGTGCGGCACGGGAATTCTGCGAACTGATCATGCGTGCCCAGGGCACACTGGATGCGGCCCAGGCCGCCTACCTGTAGAGAACAGCATGCCGCGTAAAATCCTCAACACCCTGATCTTTGCTCTGATTGCAGTCGTCGTGGCCGCACTCGGTTACTGGAACCTTGCCCCGGACAGCGCACGCCAGGCCCAACGGGCCAGCGACGACAACGTCGTTGACTTCTATGCAGTGGGCGCGCGCACCGTGCAGTTCCAGGATGACGGCAAACTGCACTACCGCATGACAGCGGACAAGCTCGAGCACATCAAAAGCACCGACATCACCCTGATCGACGCTCCCAAGCTGGAGCTCTATCGCGGCACCGAACTGCCCTGGGAAGTCACCAGCCAGCGTGCCGAAGTCTCGCCTGGCGGCGTCGAGGTAGAACTGATCGACGACGTGCGCATCGCCCGCACCGACGCCAAGAACCGCCCCACCGTTATCACCAGCAGCCGCATGACCGTTATTCCTGACAAGGAATATGCGCAGACCGAGCAAGCCGTTAGAATCGTCGCGGCCAACGGGGTGACCACGGCACAAGGAATGAAAGCGTACTTGAATGACGGCAGGATGCTCCTGCAGTCCAACGTAAGAGGCCAGCATGAGGTTCGTTAATACCCTCCCCCTGATTCTCAGCCTCGGCGCCGCATTGGGAAGCGCGGCTGCCTGGGCACTGCCATCGGATCGCGATCAACCGATCCGCATCCAGGCCGACAGCGCCGAACTGGATGATCGGCAAGGTGTAGCCGTCTACCGCGGCGATGTGATCATCACTCAGGGCACCCTGAAGATCACGGGCGACACCGTCACCATCACCCAGACCGCCAGCGGCGATATCGATGTCTTCACCTCGGTGGGCAACCTGGCTTATTACGAGCAGAAGCCTGCCGTGGACAAGGACATCGTCAAGGCCTACGGCAGGACCATCCAGTACTTCGCCAGCAATGAGCGCATCGTACTGATCGACCAGGCCAAGGTGATTCAGGAAGGCAATACCTTCGAAGGCGAGAAGATCGTCTATGACACCCGCCGCCAGATCGTCAACGCCGGCCGCGCAACAGGCGGCAACGTCAGCACGCCGCGCCCGCGTATCGACATGGTCATCCAACCGAAGAACAAACCCGCGGATCAGCAGCAGTAATGGCCATTCTCAAAGCCCAACACCTGGCGAAAAGCTACAAGAGCCGTCAGGTCGTGCGTGACGTCAGCCTGAGCATCGAAAGCGGTCAGATCGTCGGTCTGCTCGGCCCCAACGGCGCCGGCAAGACCACTTGCTTCTACATGATCGTCGGCCTGGTACGCGCCGACCAAGGCCGCGTACTGATCGACGACCTCGACGTCAGTCATCAGCCCATGCATGGCCGCGCGCGCGCCGGCATCGGCTACCTGCCGCAGGAAGCCTCGATCTTCCGCAAGCTGTCGGTGACCGACAACATCATGGCCATCCTCGAAACGCGCAAGGACTTGGACCGCGCCGGGCGCCAGGCGGAACTGGAAAGCCTGCTGCAGGAATTCCATATCCACCATATCGCCGACAGCCTCGGCATGAGCCTGTCCGGCGGTGAGCGACGCCGCGTGGAGATTGCTCGCGCGCTGGCCACCAACCCCAAGTTCATCCTGCTCGACGAACCCTTTGCCGGGGTCGACCCGATCTCCGTCGGCGATATCAAGCAGATCATCCATCACCTCAAGACCAAGGGCATCGGCATCCTGATCACCGATCACAACGTGCGCGAAACCCTGGACATCTGCGAGACCGCCTACATCGTCAACGATGGACAGCTGATCGCCGAAGGTGACGCCGAGACCATCCTCGCCAACCAGACGGTGAAAGAGGTATACCTGGGCCACGAATTCCGCCTGTAGGTCGCCCGCTATTTCGCTACAGAAATATTGCAACCCCTAGGCAAAAACGAGAAATTCAGGCATATAATTTGCTTCCTGGCGGCGCTTCGGCGCCCTGATGTGGAAGGCGTAACTCGCCAGTAAATTAAGGTCTGCAATGAAACCATCGCTAGTCCTCAAGATGGGCCAGCAGCTGACGATGACCCCGCAGCTGCAACAGGCTATCCGCCTCCTCCAACTGTCTACCCTGGACCTGCAACAGGAAATCCAGGAGGCACTGGAATCCAATCCCATGCTCGAGCGCCAGGAAGACGGCGACGACTTCGACAACAGCGATCCGATGGCTGATGGCGCCGAAAGCGCCGCCCCTGCCCCGAGCAAGGAAGAGAGCTACCAGGAAACCACCCCGACTGTGGATAACCTGGAAGAAGGCGACTGGGGCGAGCGCATTCCCAACGAGCTGCCAGTCGACACCGCCTGGGAAGACATCTACCAGACCAGCGCCAGCAGCCTGCCCAGCAACGATGATGACGAGTGGGATTTCACCACTCGCACCTCCAGCGGCGAGAGCCTGCACAGCCACCTGCTCTGGCAACTGAACCTGGCGCCCATGTCGGACAAGGATCGCCTGATCGCAGCGACCCTGATCGACTGCATCAACAATGACGGCTACCTCGAAGAAACGCTCGAGGAAGTGACCGAATCCTTCGACCCCGAGCTGGATGTCGAACTGGATGAAGTGGAAGTGGTGCTGCACCGCATCCAGCAGTTCGAACCGGCCGGTATCGGCGCCCGCGACCTGCGCGAGTGCCTGCTGCTGCAACTGCGCCAGCTGCCCGCCAACACCCCCTGGCTGAACGAAACCCAGCGCGTGGTCGGCGACTACCTGGAACTGCTCGGCAGCCGCGATTACGCCCAGCTGATGCGCCGCACCAAGCTCAAGGAAGATGAACTGCGCCAGGTCATCGACCTGATCCAGCGCCTCAATCCGCGTCCGGGTTCGCAGATCGAATCCAGCGAGCCGGAATACGTCGTACCCGACGTGATCGTGCGCAAGCACAACGAACGCTGGCTGGTGGAGCTGAACCAGGAAGCCATGCCGCGCCTGCGCGTCAACCCGCAGTATGCCGGCTTCGTCAAACGCGCCGATTCCAGCGCCGACAACACCTTCATGCGCAACCAGTTGCAGGAGGCCCGCTGGTTCATCAAGAGCCTGCAGAGCCGCAACGAAACGCTGATGAAGGTGGCCACGCAGATCGTCGAACACCAGCGTGGCTTCCTCGACTACGGCGACGAGGCGATGAAGCCTCTGGTGCTGCACGACATCGCCGAAGCGGTGGGTATGCACGAGTCGACGATTTCACGCGTTACCACGCAGAAATTCATGCACACCCCACGTGGCATTTACGAGCTGAAATATTTCTTCTCCAGCCACGTAAGCACCTCCGAAGGCGGCGAATGCTCGTCCACCGCGATCCGCGCGATCATCAAAAAACTGGTTGCAGCAGAAAACGCGAAAAAGCCGTTGAGCGACAGCAAGATCGCTGGTTTACTGGAGGCACAAGGCATCCAAGTCGCCCGTCGGACGGTCGCCAAGTATCGCGAGTCCCTCGGCATAGCGCCCTCGAGTGAGCGCAAGCGACTGATGTAGGCCAGATCGACTGAAGGCCAACGTGTTCCGGCGGCGGGTCGAACCAGACCCGTCTCTTACACAAGGCAACAAGGAGAAAGCGGTATGCAAGTCAACATCAGTGGACATCAGCTGGATGTGACCGACGCCCTGCGTGACTATATCGGCGAGAAACTGGGCCGACTGGAACGCCACTTCGACAAGATCACCAACGTACAGGTGACCATGGAGGTCGAAAAACTCAAGCAGAAGATCGAAGCCACCCTGCACATCGCCGGCGGCGAAGTGGTCGCCAACGCCGAACACCAGGATATGTACGCTGCCATCGACCTGTTGGCCGATAAACTCGACCGTCAACTCATCAAGCACAAGGAAAAGCAGCTCGAACGCCTGCAAGGCGCTACGGCCCGCTAACATTCCCTATCCATGATCCGACTTGAAAATATCCTGACCCCCGGCCGTTCCCTGGTGAACGTGCCGGGCGGCAGCAAGAAACGCGTGCTCGAACAGATCGCCAACCTGGTTGCGCGCGATCTACCCGACCTGGATGCCCAGGACATATTCGAAAGCCTCATCGCCCGCGAGAAGCTCGGCTCTACCGGCTTCGGCAACGGCATTGCCATTCCCCACTGCCGCCTGGCTGGCTGCAGTGCCCCGATCAGTGCGGTCCTGCACCTGGAGACGGCAGTCGACTTCGACGCCATCGACGGCGTGCCGGTCGATCTGCTGTTCGTGCTTCTGGTGCCGGAGGCGGCCACCGATGCCCACCTCGAACTGCTGCGCCAGATCGCCAGCATGCTCGATCGCCAGGATGTACGTGAACGTCTGCGCCAGGCCAACAGCGGCGAAGATCTCTATCAGGTCGTCGTGGACATTCAGAACGGTCAATAAACATGCGCCTGATCATCGTCAGCGGTCGCTCGGGCTCGGGCAAGAGCACCGCCCTCGATGTACTTGAGGACAACGGTTTCTACTGCATCGACAACCTGCCGGCCGGCCTGCTGCCGGATCTTGCCGAGCGTTTCCTGCCGCATAGCGACATGCTGCTGCCACAGGTGGCGGTCTCCATCGATGCGCGCAACCTGCTGAGCCAGCTCAAACGCTTCCCGGAACTGCTCGACGAAGTGCGCAAGCGCAACATCCGCTGCGACGTGCTGTATCTCGATGCCGAAGACGAAACCCTGCTCAAGCGCTTTTCCGAAACCCGCAGACGTCACCCGCTGACCAACGACAACCGCTCGCTGGCCGAGGCCATTGCTTACGAAAGCCAGCTGCTGGCACCGATCACCGACCGGGCCGATCTGAAGATCGACACCACCCGCCTGAATCTCTACCAGTTGCGCGACACGCTCAAGCTACGCCTGCTGGGCCAGACGCAGACCGGCACCGCCTTTCTCGTCGAATCCTTCGGCTTCAAACGTGGCATGCCGGTGGACGCCGACCTGGTGTTCGATGCCCGCTGCCTGCCCAATCCCTACTGGAAGCCGGAACTGCGCGACCACTCCGGGCTGGATCAACCGGTGATCGACTACCTGGCCGCGCAACCGGAGGTCGAGGAGATGTATCAGGACATCCTCGCCTACCTGGAAAAATGGCTGCCACGCTTCGCCGCTAGCAACCGCGCCTATGTGACCATCGCCATTGGCTGCACCGGTGGTCACCACCGCTCGGTGTACCTGGCCAACCGCCTGAGCCAGGCACTCAAAGACTCGCTGAAGAACGTCCAGGTGCGTCACCGCGACCTCAGCTAAGGAATCCTGCCGCGATGCCAGCACGTGAAATCACCATCATCAACAAACTTGGTCTGCATGCCCGTGCTGCAGCCAAGTTCGTCGGTGTAGCGAGCACCTACCCTTGCCAGGTGCGCATCGGCCGCAGTGCCGAAAGCCTGGTAGACGGCAAGAGCATCATGGCGGTGATGATGCTGGCTGCCGGCAAGGGCACCAATGTGCACCTGCTGACCGAAGGCGAGCAGGATCACGAGGCGCTCGCTGCACTGGTTGGCCTGATCGAGAATTACTTCGACGAAGGTGAGTAGAAAGTCTTGGAGGGCGGTGTGCACGTCTCCCGCTACGCCAAGGCCGTATCCAGCACCATCATCAGACAGAAGCCCAGCACCAGCGCCAGACTGGCATCGCCGGCATGACCACTGCCATGTGCTTCGGGAATGATTTCGTGGATCACCGCGAACAGCATCGCCCCCGCAGCCAGCGCCAGCCCCCAGGGCAACAGCATGTGCGAAACCCCGACCAGCCAGGCGCAGAGCACCGCGAACAGCGGTTCGACCAGGCCTGACGCCGCACCGATCAGTACCGCCTTGCCGCGTCCCATCCCGGCACTGGCCAGCACCAGGGCGACGATCAGGCCTTCCGGTACATCCTGCAGGGCGATGCCGATCGCCAGGCCATCGGCGCCACTCAAGCCCGCTCCCGCTGCCACGCCAACCGCCATGCCCTCGGGTACGTTGTGCAACATGATGGCGATGACGAACAGCAGTGTGCCAGGCGTCAGAGCGCCCCGTTGCAGTTCGGCCGCGCCGACGCTCTGCCGTTGCGCCAGCACGCGGCCCAACCCCAGCAGGGCGGCGGCGCCCAGCAGCAGGCCAATGCTGGCCAGAGCCCCGGCTCCCCAGGCCGTGAAACCCTGCTCACCGGCCACCTCGAGCGCCGGTACCAGCAGCGAGAACACCGTCGCTGCCAGCATCACACCGCCACCGAAGCCCAGCAGCCTATCGCGCCAGCGCCCGGACAGTTCGCCCATGAACAGCACCGGCAAGGCACCGACCGCCGTGCCGGTGGCGCATAGCAGGCCGCCCTGCAATGCCCGTAGCAATTGTGGCTGAACCGTCTGGTCGATCAGCACGGCAACCTGGATGAACAGCAGCAGACTGCCACACAGCACAATCACGCCGCCGAACAGATAGCGCAAAGCCCGGCCATTGAGGCCGGGCAAGGAAGTGAGCAAGGTTCGCATCGTGTTCGCTATCCGCCTGTTCAGCTCAGGGCCTGTCGGTATCGGCGCGCCACTTCGTCCCAGTCGATGACGTTGTAGAAGGCGCCGATGTATTCCGGCCGGCGGTTCTGGTAGCGCAGGTAGTAGGCATGCTCCCAGACGTCCAGCCCCAGGATCGGTGTGTTGCCATGCATCAATGGGCTGTCCTGGTTGGCGCTGCTTTCCACTACCAATGTCCTCTGCGGCGTCACGCTAAGCCATGCCCAGCCGCTGCCGAAACGGCTCAGCGCGGCTTTGGTAAAGGCCTCCTTGAACGCCGCAAAACCACCCAGCTCGGCCTCGATCGCCACTGCCAGTTCGCCAGCGGGCTCGCCCCCTCCGGAAGGCGACATGACCGTCCAGAACAGTGTGTGGTTGGCGTGTCCCCCACCCTGGTTGATCAATGCCGCGTGCAGGCTTGGCGGCATCTCGTCCAGGCGGATCAGCAGGTCTTCCACCGGTACTTCTGCATAAGACGTTCCCTCCAGTGCCGTGTTCAGATTGTTTATGTAGGTCTGATGGTGCTTGCTGTAGTGGATTTCCATGGTCTGCGCATCGATATGCGGTTCCAGGGCATCGTAGGCGTAAGGCAGTGGCGGCAGGCGATGAGGCATGAGCGTTCTCCTTCAGTGATAGTAGCGACCATGACCGGCTGGATTGACGGTGGGTCGTTGCCAGGCATGGCGCTGCGAAGCGCCAAGCAAGCGGTCGGTGCGCGGGAAAGCACCGTGCTCGCTGATGAACTGCAACAGCTCCACGTAGGTACGGCGGCTGTGGTGCAGGGCGATCTCGCGCAGCGCCTGCGGCCGCTGGCTGTCGGCCAGGGTCTGGAGCAGGCGCTCGTGGCTGGCGCAGAGGTTTTCCGCGGCTTCCTCCGGTTGCCCCAGCGCCAGGTGCAGATCGGCCAGGTTGTGATGAGAAATCACAAAGGCCGCCACCGCCATGTTGTGATCAGGCCAGCGCCCGAACATCACCTGAGCCTCTGCCAGCGCCTGCAGGTAGAGCTCGCGAGCCCGTACCCAGTCGCCCTCGGAGAAACAGCGGTTACCGGCTTCGATGGTGGTTTTCCAGTGCTCCATGACAGACCTCCTGATGAGAGCCTTTCCACGCTCTGCCGCCTCGACCTGCGCGTGCCAATGACGTGCACGAACTGCATGGCCGAACCTGGCGCGTGAACAGACACCGAAAAGAAAGCGGCTCAGAGGCCGCCTTCGGTGAGTTTTTCCGGGTTGAGCAGTTGCTCGAGCTGCGCTCGCGACAGATCGGTGTGCTCCAGCGCCACCTCGATGATCGGCCTGCCCTCGCGGTAGGCCTGCTTGGCGATGTCGGCGGCCTTGAGATAGCCGATCAGCGGATTCAGCGCCGTGACCAGGATCGGATTGCGCTCCAGCGCCTCCCTGAGCTTGGGCTGGTTGACCTTGAAGCTGGCGATGGCGCGGTCGGCCAACAGGTGACTGACATTGCTCAGCAGTTGCATGCTGTAGAGCAGGTTGTCGGCGATCAGCGGCAGCATCACGTTCAGTTCGAAGTTGCCGGACTGTCCGGCGATGGCGATGGCCGCGTCGTTGCCGATCACCTGCGCTGCGACCATGGCCGCCGCCTCGGGGATCACCGGATTGACCTTGCCCGGCATGATCGAGGAGCCAGGCTGGAGGGCCTCCAGTTCGATCTCCGCCAGCCCCGCCAGCGGCCCCGAGTTCATCCAGCGCAGGTCGTTGGCGATCTTCATCAGCGAAACAGCCGTGGTCTTGAGCTGCCCAGAGACGGCCACAGCGGTGTCCTGCGAGCCGATCAGCGCGAAGAAGTTGCCCGCGGTGGTGAAGTTCACGCCGGTCAGACCGCCCAGTTCACGGCAGAACTGCTCAGCGAAGCGAGGATGGGCGTTGACTCCGGTACCCACGGCGGTGCCGCCCTGGGCCAGCGCCTGGAGGCTCGGCTGCAGCGCACGCAGGTGCTCGATATTGGCCTGGATCTGCTGCCCCCAACCGTCCAGCACCTGGCTCATGCGCACCGGCATGGCATCCATCAGGTGTGTGCGGCCGGTCTTGATGTAGGGCTGAACCTCCAGCGACTTGTCGCACAGCACCTTGAGTAGATGACCGAGCGCCGGCAGCAGACGTTCATGCAACTCGATGGCGGCACTGACGTGGATGGTGGTGGGGATGATGTCATTGCTGCTCTGGCCGCAATTGACATGATCATTGGCGCTGACCTGGTCACCAAGAATGCGGCTGGCCAGGGTGGCGATCACCTCGTTGGCGTTCATGTTGGAACTGGTACCGGAGCCGGTCTGGAACACATCCACCGGGAAATGCGCCATGAAGTCGCCTTCGAGCAACTGCTGGCAGGCCGTAACGATGGCATCGCCCATGGCTGGGTCGAGTTGCTGCAACTCGACGTTGGCCCGCGCGGCAGCGGCCTTGGCCAAAATCAGCGCACGGATGAAGGGCGCCGGCATGCGCTGCCCGGACACCGGGAAGTTGTTGACCGCGCGCTGGGTCTGCGCACCATAGAGCGCCGTGCTCGGCACCTGCAGTTCGCCCATGCTGTCGCGCTCGATACGGAAGTCACCGCGGGTGTCACTCATAGGAATGTCCTTGTGCCGATTCATGGAATGAGAGGGAGGGTTGCAGGCGCAGGGTCGCCAGACGATTGAGCAGGAGGTTCAGGCTGCGCTGACGAGGAAGATCGTTGGCCTGTTGCTGCATGACCCGCAGGGGCCGGTAGGCACGATCCAGGCAGAGGGCACGCCAATGCCAGGGCAATGCCGGGTCACAGGCGGTGTCGAGTAGCAGTTCCAACGTGATGCGCGAGACCCGCCAGGCGTCCAGCCGGCCGCGCTCCACCAGTTGCCGCCCGTGCCATTCGTGGAAATCGAGCAGGCGGGGTTCATCGGGCCGTAGAGCGCAGCGCACGAGAAAGCCCTGCCAATGCCAGCAGTTCAAGCAAGGTGTGAAGAAGGGATAGAACATGGGCGTCCACCTATCAATGAAATGATATTTATTCTCTTTTGAGAAAAATAATCAATACACAGAATATGTGGACTTTCAGACAGAAACTGCTCCGCCCTCGCCTGAGGCAGACCGCAGCTTGCGGGATACGCGCGGCCCGCAAGGCCGCGCGTTACTTACTGTCAGAGCATGGCAGCACTCAGCTACCGGCGACGGTCATCTTCTCGATCAGCACCGAGCCGGTGCAGATATTGCCGCGACGCTCGAGGTCACGACCGACTGCAACGACCTGACGGAACATGTCGCGCAGATTGCCGGCGATGGTTACCTCCTGCACCGGGAACTGGATCTCGCCGTTCTCGACCCAGAAGCCCGCCGCGCCACGGGAATAGTCACCGGTAACCAGGTTCAAGCCCTGCCCCATCAGCTCGGTAACCAGCAAACCGCGGCCCATGCGACGAATCAGCGCCTGCTGATCTTCATCGCCATGGGTGACGAACAGGTTGTGCACACCGCCGGAGTTGGCGGTGCTCGGTAGGCCCAGTTTGCGCCCGGAATAGGTGCCGAGCACGTAGGACACCAGCTCGCCCTTTTCCACGAACGGTTTGGCGTAGGTGGCCAGGCCGTCACCATCGAAGGTGGCACTGCCGAGCGCACGCGGCAGGTGCGGACGTTCGTCGAGGGTCAGCCATTCGGGGAACAAGCGCTGACCGAGGGCACCTTCGAGGAAGGAGGACTGGCGATACAGGTTGCCACCCGAAATCGCCGCCAGCAGGTGGCTGAACAGCCCACCGGCCAGCTCTGCAGCGAACAGCACCGGCACTTCGCAGGTCGGTACCGGGCGTGCTCCCAGACGGCTGACCGCACGCTCGGCGGCGCGCTGGCCGATCCCCTTGGCATCAGCCAGCAATTCACCCTGACGATTGACGTCATACCAGTAGTCGCGCTGCATCTGCCCTTCACCTTCGGCAATCATCACGCAGCTCAGGCTATGGCGGGTGCTGGCGTAACCACCGACGAAACCGTGGCTGTTGCCGTATACGCGGCAGCCTTGGTGGGTATTGAGGCTGGTGCCATCGGCGTTCTTGATCCGCGTGTCAGCGGCGAAAGCCGCGGCTTCGCAGGCCAGCGCCTGCTCCACCGCCTGCTCCGGGGTGATCGACCAGGGGTGATAGAGATCGAGTTCAGGCAGCTCGCGGGCCATCAGCGCGGCATCGGCCAGGCCGGCGCACTCGTCCTCGCTGGTGTGTTTGGCAATCGCCAGGGCCGCCGCCACGGTCTCGCGAATGGCCTCGCTACCGGTGGCCGAGGTGCTGGCCGAGCCCTTGCGCTGGCCCACATACAGGGTGATGCCGAAACCCTGGTCGCGATTGAATTCGACGGTCTCCACTTCGCCCTGGCGCACCGTGGTGGACAGACCCTGACCAGCCGATACCGCCACCTCGCAGGCACTGGCGCCCTGGCGCCTGGCTTCGGCGAGAATGGCCTCGACCTGCTCTTGCAGCACTGGCAAGGCCTGCGGCCCGATGCGTTCTACTTCACTCATAACCACTCCCGATTCTCTTGGCGCAGGCACTCTTTGTACGAAACCCAAGGCCTGCTCTCGACTGCCCGCCCGCGGGCCGGCAGTCACGGTTACTGCTATCATGGCGGCGTTTCCCTCTGGACCCACCCCATGTCTGATTCCTACGACGACTTCTCCCTGGAGAAGAGCAAATCCCAGGTCAAACGCGAACTGCATGCCCTGCAGGATCTTGGCGAGCGACTGACCACGCTCAAGGCGGATCTGCTGGCCAAGATGCCACTGACCGATGCCCTACGCCGCGCGCTCGCCGAAGCGCCGAAACATACCGCCAATGCCGCGCGCAAACGCCACATCCAGTTCATCGGCAAGCTGATGCGCGAACAGGATGTCGACGCGATCGTCGCCATGCTCGACCAGGTGGACAGCTCCACCCGCGAGTACAACGAACGCTTCCATGCCCTCGAACGCTGGCGTGACCGCCTGATCGCCGAAGGCGACAGCGCGCTGGAAAGCTTCGTCGAGCTCTACCCCGAGGCTGACGTCCAGCACCTGCGCGGCCTGGTCCGTCATGCTCAGCACGAAGCCGCGCGCAACAAACCGCCAGCCGCCGCGCGCAAGGTGTTCAAGTACATCCGCGAGCTCGACGAAATCCACCGCGGCCTGCGCTGAACCTGCTTCGCTTTACGCACCGGTGCCGCCAACGGTGATCGCGTCGATCTTCAGCGTCGGCTGGCCGACGCCCACCGGCACCGACTGACCGTCTTTGCCGCACGTGCCGACGCCGCTATCCAGCGCCAGATCATTGCCGACCATGGACACCCGGCTCATGGCCTCCGGGCCATTGCCGATCAGGGTGGCGCCCTTGACCGGCGCAGTGATCTTGCCATCCTCGATCAAGTAGGCCTCACTGGTGGAAAAGACGAACTTGCCACTGGTGATGTCCACCTGGCCACCGCCAAGATTGGCGCAGTAGATGCCCTTCTTCACCGAACGGATGATTTCTTCCGGGTCGCTCTCGCCGGCCAACATGTAGGTGTTGGTCATGCGCGGCATCGGCAGATGCGCATAGGATTCACGACGACCGTTGCCGGTAGCGGCCACACCCATCAGGCGGGCATTTAGCTTGTCCTGCATGTAGCCCTTGAGTACGCCATTCTCGATCAGCGTGGTGCACTGGGTCGGCGTGCCTTCGTCGTCGACGCTGAGCGAACCACGCCGCCCGGCCAGGGTGCCGTCGTCGACGATGGTGCACAGGCTGGACGCGACCTTCTGCCCGACCTGGCCGCTGTAGGCTGAACTGCCTTTGCGGTTGAAGTCGCCTTCCAGGCCGTGACCGACCGCTTCATGCAGCAGCACGCCGGACCAGCCGGCGCCCATCACCACCGGCATGCTGCCAGCGGGTGCAGCGATGGCCTCGAGGTTGACCAGCGCCTGGCGCAACGCCTCGCGGGCATAGCCCATGGCGCGGTCTTCATCGAGAAAATAGCGGTAGTCGGTACGTCCGCCGCCGCCATGGCCACCGCGCTCGCGGCGCCCGTTCTGTTCGACGATGACGCTGACATTGAAGCGCACCAGCGGGCGGATATCGGCGCTGAGGCTGCCGTCGTGGGCCGCCACCAGAATGCGATCCCAGACCCCGGCCAGGCTCACGGTAACCTGCTTGATGCGCGGGTCGAGCGCACGCGTGGCACGGTCGATACGCTGCAGCAATTCAACCTTCTCGGCGCGGCCCATGACGTCCAGTGGGTTGCCTTCGGCATACAACTGGGTCACCTGCGGGCTGACGAAAGCCTGCACACGGCCCTGTTGGCCAGCGCGCGAGATCGAACGCGCGGCCTGGGCAGCTTGCGTCAGAGCATCGAGGCTGATGGCGTTGCTGTAAGCGAAACCGGTCTTCTCGCCCGACTGGGCGCGCACACCGACACCCTGATCGAGATTGAAGCTGCCTTCCTTGACGATGCCGTCCTCCAGCACCCAGGTTTCCGAAACCTGGCTTTGAAAGTACAGATCGGCGGCATCGATACCTGGGCCTGCGACTTCGCCCAGTACGCTGCTGAGGCTGTCGAACGTCAGGTTACCGGGCGCAAGCAGGTGCTCGCTGACGGATTGCAACATCGTATTCATGGTCACTCCACAACGATCGGACGCGGTACGTCCGATGAAAAGAATCGGCGGTGCTGCTGCACCGGCATGCGCTGGCGAATGTTCGCCTGCTCGGCGGCATCACGGGGAGCCAGCAAGGCCCCCTCCCCCTGATCCTGCTCGACCAGCACCTGACCCCAGGGGTCGATGATCGCCGAGTGGCCGAACGTCAGACGCTGACCGGGGTGCTCTCCGCCCTGCCCGGCCGCCAGTACATAGCACTGGGTTTCGATGGCGCGGGCACGGGTCAAGACCTGCCAGTGCGCGGCACCGGTCACCGCAGTGAACGCCGCCGGCACGCTGATCAGCTCGGCGCCGGCTTCGCGCAGCGCACCGAACAGCTCAGGGAAGCGCAGGTCGTAGCATACCGTCAGCCCCAGGCGCCCCACCGGTGTATCGGCCACCACGACGCGTTGGCCATGGGCAAAATCATCGGACTCGCGATAACGGCCACGGTTGTCGGCCACGTCGACATCGAACAGGTGCAGCTTGTCGTAACGGGCCACACGCTCGCCCTGATCGTCGATCAGCAGTGAGCAGGCGTGCGGTTTGCCGTCAGCATCATCGTCTGGAGGCAGCGGCAAGGTGCCGGCCACTATCCATAAACTGAGGTCACGAGCAGCGCGTTTCAACCAGGGCAGGATCGGCCCCTCGCCCAACGCCTCGGCGCGACCGATGGCAGCCAGGTCGCGGCGGCCCATGGCAGCGAAATTCTCGGGCAGCACGACGAGGCGCGCACCACCCTGTGCGGCACGCTCCAGCATACGGCGAGCCAGACGCAGATTGGTTTGCACGTCGTCCTGGCTGACCATCTGGATTACAGCGAGATTCATGGCGGTACTCATCGGTTCTCGGTCTTAGACCCTGTTCAAAGTCTGCTGCGCGTCGGCCCTGCTACGTTAAAAACAGGCTCGGACTGCTCATTTACAACTCGTAAAGTCGGACGCGACTCCGACCGGCCCTCGCCTGTCTTTGCCTTGCATGGCTCTAGCTCGCGAAACTTTGAAGAGGCTCTAACAGCGTACGCCAAGAGACCACGTCATTGCGGTTTTTCGAAGGGCTTGTCGAAGCTGATCTCCGGGTCCTGCATCGGGCCCTTGACGTCGTACTGCACACTGGCAAAGCGGGCGACCTTGTCACCGAGCAATTTGTCCACCACGAACAGCGCCCCACCAATCGCCGGGGCGCCGACGATCAGCGCCGCCAGCGGCAGGTTGTTGGTCACCGGCAGGGTCACCAGCAGCTTGGCGTCGATGCGCTCGTTGCGCATGTCCAGATTGCCATTGAGCTCCAGGTTGCTCGAAGGCCCACTCAGGGTGATCGGCTCATGCGTCACGAACAAGCCATTGGTCGCCTGCAGGTTGCCCTTGACCCGATCGTAACTCAGCCCCTTGCCCAGCAGATCGGAGAAGTCCAGACGCAGGCGGCGGCCAATGGAGTTGAAGTTGAGCAGGCCGAACACGCGCAGCGCCTGGGCCGAGCCCTGCACTTCGACGAACTGACCTTTGCGCAGCGAGGCGTCGAGATTGCCGGAGAAGCGCTTGAGCGAGAACCAGGCCGGGGACCCGGGCCAATTGCCGTCGGCGTCCACCCGGAAACTTTCACTGGTGACGCTGGGGGCGAAATCCCAAGCCTTGAGAACATCGCTGAGATCCTTGCCCTGCAGACGTCCCTTGTACCAGCTGCTGGTGTTGCCCGGCGTACCACGCCAACCGGCGCTACCGCCGATCTTCAGCCCCTGCAGGTCGAGGTCGAGCTCCTCGAAGCGCACGCCCTGTTCCTCCGGGCGCACCTTGAGCGACCAGGCGCCCAGCACCTTGTCACCGCGCTGCACGCGCGCGATGACGATATCCAGCGCGGGCATCTGCCGAGGGTCGATATCGGCCAGGGGATCAGGAGCATCGCTGGTCTTGGCCGCCTCAGGATCCGGCGCCGGCAGCCGCACGTGCTGCAGATCGATGCGAATAGGCACGCCCTCGGCATCAGCCAGCAACACACGACCCGCGGCCAGCTCACTGTCGAGCTGCAAGGCCCAGCCCTGAGCTTCTCGCTCCAGGCCAAGCGTCAGTTGCTCGACCTCCTGACCAAAGCCGCGGAAACGCCCGATATCCAGCCGCGCACTACGCAGCAGACGCTGGCTGTCAGCATCCACCTTGACCGGATGATTGCTGCCCAGCTGCTTCCAGGCCTCCAGGTCCAGCTCATCCAGACGCCCACGCACTCGCAGCCCCTGGCCGGGCGGCAGGCCGGCCGCGCCGCCGCCAAGCACCAGTTCACCGCGGCCATCTGCCAGCGCCCCCGGGGGCGCGGCCAGACTCAGGCTGGCCAGCTCGCCATAATTCGCCCAATAACGACGCTCGCGCCCGGCAAGGGTCATGCGCCAATCGGTATCACGCTCCTGCTGCGCCGTCTTGCCGAAGGGCGCCGGCAGATCGATCGCCACACCGCGCAGATTGGAATCGACGCGCAGCTTGCTGTCATCGCCATCCAGGGTCAGGCGCAGGCGATAAGGCAGCAGTCCGCTGGCTGGCAGCTTCTGCGGCCCGCCCAGCCACTGGCTAAGGGTATCGACCTGGACCTGTCCACGCAGATCGAACAACGTACGCGCCTGGCCGCGTGCGCCCTCGGCGCGGATATTGCCGCGCACCTGGCGCCCGAAGACCTCGGCGCGAACATCCGGCGCGCTGAGCCCGGCTGCGCTGTCGAAGCGAAACGCACCCTGTACCTTGCTCAATTGCAGGTCGGGATTGGCCAGCTTGAGGCTGGCGCCCTCGGTGGCGAAGTCCACCACCACACCGGGCGGCTGTCCTTTCTGCAACGGAATATCCAACTGCAAGCGCCCGGCCAGAGGCCCTTCGCCCTGCCAGCCGTCGAAGATTTCCGCTGTTCCCAGTGGTGCCTCCTGCAACAGCTTGATGGCATCACTCAGGCTGCTCTGCACCTCACCATCGAGCTGCAGGCGCGGCGGCTTGCCGTCGTGCAACAGCGGAATATTGGCCACGACATTACTGACCGTGCTTTCCTGCAAGCGCCCGCTCTGCAGGCGCACGCGCACTGCATCATCCTCGATCAGCACCTCACCCACGCCCTCGCGCAGCGAAGGCCAACCGGGCTGGAAGGCCAGCTCGGCATCCTTGACCTTGAAGAACAGGCTGAGGCTGCGTGCCCCCAACGGTGCGCCCTTGTTCAGCGAGCCCTGATACTGGAAGTAGCCTTCTTCGACATGGCCAGCACGAATGGCAGTCTTCAGCCAATGATCGAGCTCGGCGCTCATACCCGGCGCGCGACTCGGCAGGTACTTCTCGGTGTAGGCCGCATCGCCGTCGCGCATGCCGACACGCAGATCCATGTAGTCCTCGGCCTCGGGATCGCGCAGCAGGCGGATCAGCATGTCACCGGCGACCTGTCCTTCCTCGCCATCCACGCGCATATAGGGGCTATACAGGGTCAGGCCGGTTTCACTCCAGTCCCAGCTCAAGCGCGCCTGGGCATGGCGATAGCGCCAGGGCTTGGGGAACAGTTGATCCAGATGCAGGGCGAAATTTTCGCTGTTCAGGCGCAGCTCGCCCTGGAACATATTGCCCGAGGCACTGCCACTGACGTTCTCGGCAGCCGGCGCACCGTGGTAGGCCTGAACGCCCACCTTGTCCAGATTGGCGGCGAACTGCAGGCGCTCGGCGCCTTCACGTTGCGGGTAATAGTCGAGCAGCAGGTTGTTGACCGCGCCCACCGGAGCCAGCGCGACCAGGACATCGCGCGCAGCATCGGGCATCGGCACCAACGCCTGCACCAGCGGCGCCCAGGCAGCGAGGTCGAGGCGATCGGCGCTTAGCGCCCAACGCTCGTCAGCCTCGCCTACGTCCTTCTGATTCAGGTTCAGGTGTAGCTCGCCGATGCGCTGCTCACCATGGGTCAAGGCCAGGGAGTCAATCTGCGCCCGCACACCCTGCTTGTCTTGAGTAAAGAAGGCGTTGAAGGCCAGGTCCTTGAGCGTCACTGCTTCATGCTTGGCCTGGCCGCCGGCCAGCTCGGGGGCGTGCAGACGCAAGGCGCCCTTGTCCAAGGCCAGGCCACGGCCCTCCAGCCACAGCTCGCCGCCAGCCTGCAGGCGCTGTAGCTGCCAGTCACCGAGCAGCGATTTCGGCAGCCAGGTGGCCCAGTCGCTCTGCGGCAGGCTCAGATAAAGCTCGGACTGTGCCTCACGCCAGGTCTTGGGCTGCATGCGCGTGCGCAGTCGCAGTGCCACAGGCTGACCATCAGGCAGCAGCAGGCGGCCGTCGAGGCGCTGACTGTTGCGGCCATAGCGCAAGCTCAGGTTGACGTAGCTGAGCAGCAGCGGCTCCTGATCGAGCGGCTGCAGCACCACGCGACTGTCGAGCAGACTGATGCGGTGCACGATCTGCAACTGCTCCAGCAGCTGTTCGACATTCAGCTCGGGACCGCTGCGCTGTGGCAACCCTTGCAGCTGCCAACCGCCGTCGGCGTTCTGCTGCACATTCAGCTGCAGACCGTCGAACTGCAGGTGAGCGATACGCGGCTGGCGTGCCAGCAGGCTGCCGCCCACATCCGGCACCAGTCGTACGCGCTCCAGGCTCAGGCCGTCCTCTTCGCTACCCAGGCGCACGTCATGCGCCTCCAGCACCGGGGCAAAGCCCTGCCAACGACCTTCGAGGCGACCGATACGTACCGGCACACCCAGCTGCGCCGTGACACGATCTTCCAGTTCGAGCCGATATTCAGCCACCAGCGGCACCAGCTCACGGCCCAGGCTGACGTACAGCGCGGCCAGCACCAGCACGGCGGCGCAAAGACCCAGGCCCCAGCGCAGCAGCGCCGCAAACAGACGCGCCAGGGCGTTCACCTCGACAGCCCCCGTGCTCAGAGCAGCACCACGTCGTACTGTTCCTGGGAATACATGGTTTCCACCTGGAACTTGATGGTACGTCCGATGAAGGCTTCCAGATCGGCGACGTTGCCCGACTCTTCATCGAGCAGGCGATCGACCACCTTCTGATTGGCCAGCACGCGATAACTTTCCGCCTGGTAGGCGCGGGCTTCACGCAGAATCTCGCGGAAGATCTCGTAGCAGATGGTCTCCGGCGTCTTCAACTTGCCGCGCCCCTGACAGGCACTGCAGGGCTCGCAGAGAATCTGCTCGAGGCTTTCGCGCGTGCGCTTGCGGGTCATCTGCACCAGGCCAAGTTCGGTGATACCGATGATGTTGGTCTTGGCGTGATCACGCTCGAGCTGCTTTTCCAGGGTACGCAGTACCTGGCGCTGGTGCTCTTCGTCTTCCATGTCGATGAAGTCGATGATGATGATGCCGCCCAGGTTGCGCAGACGCAGCTGACGGGCAATAGCGGTGGCTGCCTCGAGGTTGGTCTTGAAGATGGTTTCTTCGAGGGTGCGATGGCCGACGAAGGCGCCGGTGTTGACGTCGATGGTGCTCATCGCCTCGGCGGGGTCGACCACCAGGTAACCGCCGGACTTCAGCGGCACCTTGCGCTCCAGTGCGCGCTGGATTTCGTCCTCGACACCGTACAGGTCGAAGATCGGCCGCTCGCCAGGATAGTGCTCGAGACGATCGGCGATCTCCGGCATCAATTCGGCGACGAACTGCGTGATTTTCTGGAAGGTTTCCCGCGAGTCCACGCGAATCTTCTCGGTCCGCGGGCTGACCAGGTCACGCAGGGTACGCAGCGCCAGGGACAGATCCTCGTAGATCACCGTGGGCGCCTTGCAGTTCTGGATCTGCGCACCGATCTGGTCCCAGAGGCGGCGCAGATAACGGATGTCGATCAGAATTTCATCAGCACCTGCGCCCTCGGCAGCGGTGCGCAGGATAAAGCCGCCGGCCTCCTCGATGCCTTCGGCGGCGACGCAATCGGCGACCACCTGCTTGAGGCGCTCGCGCTCTGCTTCGTCTTCGATCTTCAGGGAAATACCGACATGACTGGTGCGTGGCATGTACACCAGATAACGCGAAGGGATCGACAGCTGAGTGGTCAGACGCGCCCCCTTGCTGCCGATAGGGTCCTTGGTGACCTGCACCACCAGGCTCTGCCCTTCGTGCACCAGGGCGCTGATCGGCTCCACCGCAGTGCCCTCGCGGGTGGAAATCTCGGAAGCATGAATGAAGGCCGCACGCTCCAGGCCAATATCGACGAAGGCCGCCTGCATGCCTGGCAGCACACGCACCACCTTGCCTTTGTAGATGTTGCCGACGATGCCGCGCTTCTGCGTGCGCTCGACGTGCACTTCCTGCAGCACGCCGTTTTCCACCACCGCCACGCGCGACTCCATCGGCGTGATATTGATCAGAATCTCTTCGCTCATGCATCCATCCTGGTGATCATGCCGGCCGGGCTACTGCACCGCCCCGCGGACTCAAGCTTTCGGGCACGTCCAAAAAACTACCTATGCAGCCACCGCCTGGGGTCTTAGCGCGGCCCTTGCGCCGGCAACTGCCAGCAGGCAATACCAAATTCGCCAAGCAGCTCTGCAGTTTCGCACAGCGGTAGACCGACCACTGCCGAATAGCTGCCCTGCAAGCCGCTGACGAACACGGCTGCCAACCCCTGGATACCATAACTGCCCGCTTTGTCACATGGTTCGCCGCTGGCCCAGTAGGCCTCGATTTCCGCCTCGCTGATAGGACGAAAGCTCACGTCGCTGCTGACCACTCGCGCCGCCTCGCGGCCACCACCGACCAACGCCACGGCCGTCAGCACCTGATGGCTGCGCCCGGACAGGGCCTGCAGCATGGCGCGCGACTCATTGAGATCCGCCGGTTTGCCAAGAATGCGTCCATCGAGCACCACAGCGGTGTCGGCGCCCAACACCGCGGCATCGTCACGCCCGCCCAAGGCGAGCAGACCGGCGCGCGCTTTCTCACGCGCCAGACGCTCTACATAGGCTGCTGGCGGCTCATCTGGCAATGGGGTTTCGTCTATCGAAGCGATTTGCGTGACGCAAGGCACAGCGATCTGAGCCAGCAATTCACGGCGACGGGGCGAGGCGGAGGCCAGAAACAGCTCGGCCATGCGGGTATCTCCCTTGCGAACCGCGGCCAGCCGTGCGGCAGGCCGCGTTCAGTTGACGTTGAGGCGCAGGTGCAGACCGCGCAGGATGGCGCAGATCCAGGGCCACAGCAGAGCGCTGACCAGTGCAGGCAGGACGAAGGCCAGGGTTGGCGGACGACTACCGGTCAGAGCGTTGAGCCACAGCTGAACCAGCTGGGCGAGACCGAACACCACCATCAGCACCATGCTCTGCTGCCACATGGGGAACATGCGCAGGCGCTGGTGCAGGCTCAGCACCAGAAAAGTGATCAGGGTGAGAATCAAGGCGTTCTGCCCGAGCAGCGTGCCGAACAGTACGTCCTGCGCCAGGCCAAGAATCCAGGCGGTGGTCATGCCGACGCGATGCGGCAGGGCCAGTACCCAATAGGTGAGAATCAAGGCGACCCACAGCGGGCGACCGATCTGCATGAACTCGGGCAACGGCGAAACACTGAGCAACAAACCGAGCGCCAGGCTCAGCCAGATCACCCAGCCGTTACGGGGCTGTACGCCAGCCATCAGTTGCTCTCCTGTGCGGGGGCGTCAGCGGCCGGTGCGTCAGCTGCGGGCTCGCCATTGCGCGCCTGCTCGGCTTCGCGGTCGGCGGCTTCCTGAGCCTCGGCGGAATCGTTGGCGCGCTCCTCGGGCGTGCGCCGGTCGGAGAACACCAGCAGCAGATAACGGCTGCGATTGAGCGCAGCGGTCGGTACGGCACGGACGATGGCGAACGGCTGGCCGGAGTCATGAATCACTTCTTTGACCGTGGCCACCGGGTAGCCGGCCGGGAAGCGCTGGCCCATGCCGGAGCTGACCAGCAGATCACCTTCCTTGATATCGGCGGTATCGGCGACGTGACGCAGCTCCAGGCGCTCCGGGTTGCCGGTGCCGACGGCGATGGCACGCAGACCGTTGCGGTTGACCTGTACCGGGATGCTGTGGGTGTTGTCGGTGAGCAACAGCACGCGCGAGGTGTAGGGCATGATCTCGACCACCTGGCCCATTAGCCCGCGCGCATCGAGCACCGGCTGTCCGAGGAACACGCCATCCTTCTCGCCCTTGTCGATCAGGATGCGGTGGGTATAGGGATTGGGATCGACGCCGATCAGCTCACCGACCAGCACTTCTTCGTCCACCAGCGCCGCGGAGTTGAGCAGTTCGCGCAGACGCACGTTCTGCTCGGTCAGCGCTGCCAGCTTCTGCAGGCGACGCTGCAGCAGCAGGGCCTCGGCCTTGAGCTTCTCGTTCTCGGCCATCAGCTCGCTGCGCGAGGAAATCTGCTGAGTTGCCCCATCCCAGACGCGTACGGGCACATCGGCCAGCCAATAGAAGGGCGTGAGCACCAGCCCCATCTGGCTGCGCAGCGGCTTGAGCGTCTCGAAGCGGGCATCGACCACCATCAGCACCGCCGACAGTACGGCAAATACCAGCAGACGAATGCCCAGCGAGGGACCTTTGGCGAAGAGCGGCTTAATGACCTGCTCCTCGTGCGCCACAGGGGCGAAAAGCGCGCGAATTCATGCGAAAGGCAAACCGGTCAGGCGAAGGTTGGGCCGAGTGTACTGCAATGCTCGAATATGCGCGTGCCGCCCGAAGGCGGCACGACAGCGAGCCACTAGCGAACCCCTTACTCGGTGGAGAGCAGGTCCATGGCGTGGCGGTCCATCATTTCCAGGGCCTTGCCGCCGCCACGGGCGACGCAGGTCAGCGGGTCTTCGGCAACGATCACCGGCAGACCGGTTTCCTGGGAGAGCAGCTTGTCCAGGTCACGCAGCAGCGCGCCACCACCGGTCAGCACCAGGCCGCGCTCGGCGATGTCCGAGGCCAGCTCGGGCGGCGATTGCTCCAGCGCGCTCTTGACCGCCTGGACGATGGTCGCCAGGGATTCCTGCAGCGCTTCGAGCACTTCGTTGGAGTTGAGGGTGAAGCTGCGCGGTACGCCTTCAGCCAGGTTGCGGCCGCGTACGTCGACTTCACGGATCTCGCCGCCCGGGTAAGCAGTACCGATTTCCTGCTTGATGCGCTCAGCGGTGCCTTCACCGATCAGCGAACCGTAGTTGCGGCGTACGTAGGTGATGATGGCTTCGTCGAAACGGTCGCCACCGACACGGACGGATTCGGCATAGACCACGCCGTTCAGGGAAATCAGGGCGATCTCGGTGGTACCACCGCCGATGTCGACGACCATCGAACCGCGCGCCTCTTCGACCGGCAGGCCGGCACCGATGGCAGCGGCCATCGGCTCTTCGATCAGGAACACTTCACGGGCACCGGCGCCGAGGGCCGATTCACGAATGGCGCGGCGCTCGACCTGGGTCGATTTACACGGCACGCAGATCAGCACGCGCGGCGACGGCTGCAGGAAGCTGTTCTCGTGAACCTTGTTGATGAAGTACTGCAGCATCTTCTCGCAGACGCTGAAGTCGGCGATCACGCCGTCCTTCATCGGGCGAATCGCAGAGATGTTGCCAGGCGTACGGCCGAGCATGCGCTTGGCCTCGGTGCCGACGGCCACGACGCTCTTCTGGTTGCCGTGGGTACGGATAGCGACCACGGACGGCTCATTCAGGACGATACCGCGCTCGCGCACATAAATAAGGGTATTGGCAGTGCCCAGGTCGATCGACAGATCGCTGGAAAACATGCCACGCAGTTTCTTGAACATTAGGAAGGGACCCTAGGCAACGCGTGGGTGAAGGCCAGGCGCGGAAAACGCGCAGGTAAAAAGTGCGGCAAACTCTAACAACGGCAGGGATTTTGAGCAAGGCGGCAATATGGTAGATTGCCTGTTTTTCCGGGCCTTGCAGCTGCACATCGCGGCCTTTGACCGCTGGCTCGCGACATCCGTTCCCTGCAGCCGCTTACCGATGCCCCCTCTGCCACACTTCCACTGGAGAACCCCCGATGGCGCTTGAACGCTCCGAGGTGGAAAAAATCGCCCACCTGGCCCGCCTGGGTCTGAATGAAGGCGATATTCCGCAAACCACCGAGACCCTGAACAGCATTCTCGGCCTGATCGACCAGATGCAGGCCGTCGACACCCAGGGCATCGAACCCCTGGCCCACCCGCTGGAAGCGACCCAGCGCCTGCGTGCCGACGTGGTCACCGAGAGCAACCAGCGCGACGCCTACCAGGCCATCGCCCCGGCCGTGGAAAGCGGCCTGTACCTCGTGCCGAAAGTCATCGAATAAAGGAAAGGGCTCGACATGCACCAACTGACCCTGGCCGAGATCGCCCGTGGCCTCGCCGACAAGCAATTCTCCGCCGAAGAGCTGAGCCGCAGCCTGCTGGCGCGTATCGCGCAGCTCGACCCGCAGCTCAACAGCTTCATCACCGTCACCGAAGATCTGGCCATCGAACAGGCCAAGGGCGCGGACGCCCGTCGCGCTGCCGGCGAAAACAGCCCGCTGCTCGGCGCACCGATCGCGCACAAGGATCTGTTCTGCACCAACGGCGTGCTGACGTCCTGTGGCTCGAAGATCCTCACCGGTTTCAAGGCGCCCTACGACGCCACCGTGGTGGAAAAACTCAAGGCCGCCGGCACCGTCACGCTGGGCAAGCTGAACATGGACGAATTCGCCATGGGCTCGGCCAACGAATCCAGCCACTACGGCCCGGTGAAGAACCCTTGGGATACCAGCCGCGTACCGGGCGGCTCCTCGGGTGGTTCGGCCGCAGCGGTCGCTGCACGACTGCTGCCGGCCGCCACCGGCACCGACACCGGCGGCTCGATCCGTCAGCCGGCTGCGCTGACCAACCTCACCGGCATCAAGCCGACCTACGGCCGCGTCTCGCGCTGGGGCATGATTGCCTACGCCTCCAGCCTCGATCAGGGCGGCCCGCTGGCCCGTACTGCCGAGGACTGCGCCCTGTTGCTTGGCGCCATGGCCGGTTTCGATAGCAAGGATTCCACCAGCGTCGACCAGCCAGTGGATGACTACCTCGCGGCGCTGGCCCAGCCGTTGGCCGGCCTGCGCATCGGCCTGCCGAAGGAATACTTCGGCGCCGGCCTCGATGCACGCATCGGTGAGAAGGTGATGGCCGTGGTCGAAGAGCTGAAAAAGCTCGGCGCCACCGTCAAAGACATCTCGCTGCCGAACATGCAGCACGCGATCCCCGCCTACTACGTGATCGCACCGGCCGAGGCCAGCTCCAACCTGTCGCGTTTCGACGGTGTGCGTTTCGGCTATCGCTGCGAGAACCCGAAAGACCTGCAGGACCTGTACAAGCGCTCGCGCGGCGAAGGCTTCGGTGCCGAGGTCAAACGGCGCATCATGGTCGGCACCTACGCGCTGTCCGCCGGCTACTACGACGCCTACTACATCAAGGCCCAGCAGATTCGCCGGCTGATCAAGAACGACTTCGTCGCCGCCTTCAAGGACGTCGACGTGATCCTCGGCCCGACCACGCCGAACCTGGCCTGGAAGCTCGGCGAGAAGAACGCCGACCCGGTGTCCGCCTACCTGGAAGACATCTACACCATCACCGCCAACCTGGCCGGCATCCCCGGCCTGTCGATGCCAGCCGGCTTCGTCGATGGTCTGCCGGTGGGCGTGCAGTTGCTCGGCAACTATTTCCAGGAGGGTCGCCTGCTCAATGTCGCGCACCAGTACCAACAGGTCAGCGACTGGCATAAACAAGCACCCAAAGGCTTCTAAGGCAAAGGCCAGCCCCCTGTAGGAGCCCGCAAGCGGGCTCCTACGGATCAAGAGGCGGCAGCCGTTTGCAACGCATTCGAGGAACACTAAAGATGCAATGGGAAACCGTGATCGGGCTTGAGATCCACGCTCAGCTCAGCACCCAATCGAAGATTTTCTCGGCCAGCGCCACTACCTTTGGCGCCGAGCCCAACACCCAGGCCAGTCTGGTCGACCTCGGCATGCCCGGCACCCTGCCGGTACTCAACGCCGAAGCCGTGCGCATGGCCTGCCAGTTCGGCCTGGCGATCGACGCCGAGATCGCCGAACGTAACGTCTTCGCGCGCAAGAACTACTTCTACCCGGACCTGCCCAAGGGCTATCAGACCAGCCAGATGGATCACCCCATCGTCGGCAAGGGCTTCCTCGACATCACCCTGGAAGACGGCACCGTCAAGCGCATCGGCATCACCCGTGCGCACCTGGAAGAGGACGCTGGCAAGAGCCTGCACGAAGACTTCCACGGCATGAGCGGGATCGACCTGAACCGCGCCGGCACACCGCTGCTGGAAATCGTTTCCGAGCCGGACATCCGTTCGGCCAAGGAAGCCGTGGCCTATGTGAAGGCCATCCACGCACTGGTGCGTTATCTGGGCATCTGCGACGGCAACATGGCCGAAGGCTCGCTGCGCTGCGACTGCAACGTCTCGGTACGCCCGAAAGGCCAGGCCGAGTTCGGCACCCGTGCCGAGATCAAGAACGTCAACTCGTTCCGCTTTATCGAGAAGGCCATCAACCACGAGGTACAGCGCCAGATCGAGCTGATCGAGGACGGCGGCAAGGTGGTGCAGGAAACCCGCCTGTACGATCCCAACAAGGATCAGACCCGCTCCATGCGCAGCAAGGAAGAAGCCAACGACTACCGTTACTTCCCCTGCCCGGACCTGCTGCCGGTGGTGATCGAACGCAGCTTCCTCGACGAACTGCGCGCCGGCCTGCCCGAACTGCCACCGCAGAAGCGCGAGCGCTTCGAAAGCCAGTTCGGCCTGTCCACCTACGACGCCAGCGTACTGTCTGCCAGCCGCGAACTGGCCGATTACTTCGAGGCGGTGGAGAAGACCTGCGGCGATGCCAAGCTGTCGGCCAACTGGGTGATGGGCGAGCTGTCCAGCCTGCTCAACAAGGAAGGCCTGGAGATCGAGCAGTCGCCAGTGTCTGCCGAGCAACTGGGCGGCATGATCCTGCGCATCAAGGACAACACCATCAGCGGCAAGATCGCCAAGATGGTCTTCGAGGCCCTGGCCGCCGGTGAAGGCGCCAGCGCCGACGAGATCATCGAGAACAAGGGCCTCAAGCAGGTTACCGACTCCGGCGCCATCGAAGCCATGCTCGATGAAGTGCTGGCCGCCAACGCCGAGCAGGTCGAGCAATACCGCGCCAGCGACGAAGCCAAGCGCGGCAAGATGTTCGGTTTCTTCGTCGGTCAGGCCATGAAAGCCTCCAAAGGCAAGGCCAACCCGGGGCAAGTGAACGAACTGCTGAAGAAGAAGCTCGAAGGCTGAGCCAGACCGGCTCGCTTACGCTAGCTGCAATGACGCCGGGCTCGCCCGGCGTTTTTCATGGAGACCGCGAATATGACGATGCGTAGCCCGGATGCAATCCGGGAACCTTCACTGCCCCGGATTGCATCCGGGCTACAGACATGGGCACTGCTGGGTGCACTCGCCCTGCTCGGCGGCTGCTCTACCTTCGGCGGCGGCTCAGGCAGCAGCGAAACCGGCAAGGCCTCCTATTACGGCGACCGCCACCACGGCCAGCGCACCGCCAGCGGTGAACGCTTCGATCAGAACGCGCTGACCGCTGCTCATCGCACCCTGCCGTTCGGCACGCGGGTACGGGTCACCAACCTCAACAACGAGCGCAGCGTGGTGCTGCGCATCAACGACCGCGGCCCCTTCGTGCGCGGTCGCGTCATCGACGTTTCCCGCGCCGCGGCCGTGCGCCTCGACATGCTGCGCGCAGGCGTGGTGCCGGTCAGGGTCGAGGCGCTGGACTGAGGAACAATTGGCAACAAAATCTTTCTGCCGCCCCTGGCGGCCAATAATGCCATCGCTACACTAGCCGCACTTTTTTCGGAGCTACCCTGCAATGACCCTGATGACCTATGTCTACCTGATCGCCGGCCTGGTGCTGCTGGTTGCCGGCGCCGAGGTATTGGTACGCGGCGCCGCCAAGCTGGCCGCACAGTTCGGCATTCCGCCACTGGTAATCGGCCTGACCGTGGTGGCCTTCGGCACCAGCGCGCCGGAAACCGCAGTCAGCGTGCAGTCGGCGCTCAATGGCAGCGGCGATCTGGCCATCGGTAACGTGGTCGGCAGCAACATCGCCAACGTACTGTTGATTCTGGGCGTGACCGCCCTGGTCGCACCGCTGGTCGTCTCGCGCCAGCTCATTCGCCTTGATGTGCCCATCATGATCGGCGCCAGCCTGGTCACCTTCGGCCTGGCCTGGGATGGTGAACTGAGCCGTTTCGATGGCGCCTTGCTGTTCGCCGGCGTGCTGGCTTACACCGGTTTCCTGATCTACAGCGCGCGCAAGGACAAGGGCGGCGACGATGACGAATTCGCCAAGGAATTCGGTCTCGACGAGGCGCCCAAGCCCTATGCCTGGGCGATCAACCTGGGCCTGATAATCGCCGGTCTGGTGCTGCTGGTGGTGGGCTCCAACTTCCTGGTCGAAGGCGCCGTGACACTTGCACGAGCACTGGGGATTTCGGAACTGGTCATCGGCTTGACGGTTGTCGCTGTCGGCACGTCGCTGCCGGAATTGGCCACTTCGATCCTGGCTGCCATCAAAGGCGAACGCGATATCGCCGTGGGCAATATCGTCGGCAGCAACATCTTCAACCTGCTCTGCGTGCTGGGCCTGGCCTCGATGGTTGCGCCAGCCGCCATCGCAGTATCGCCCAACGCCCTGGCCTTCGATTTCCCGGTGATGATCGCTGTAGCCATCGCCTGCCTGCCAATCTTCTTCAGCGGCTACCGCATCAACCGTTGGGAAGGCTTGCTGTTCCTGGGCTACTACGTGGCCTACACCCTGTATCTGGTGATGTTCAGCACGGGCCGACCGCTGGCTCAGACCTTCGGTGACGCGATGATCGGCTACGCACTGCCGCTTACCGCCATCACCCTGGTGATCATCGCCGGGCGTGCCTGGCACAGACAACGCGGCGAACAGGTGTGAGCATGAGCGACAACCATGATCGTGGCATGCAGGTGCGCCGTGAGGTGATGGGCGACGCGTTCGTCGACCGCGCTCTGGGCAACGCCAGCGAGTTCACCCAGCCACTGCAGGACTTCGTCAACGAGCATGCCTGGGGCGGCGTGTGGACGCGCAGTGGCCTGCCGCGCGCGACCCGCAGCCTGATCACCCTGGCCGCGTTGACCGCGCTGAAATGCCCTCAGGAACTCAAGGGCCATGTGCGCGGCGCGCTGAACAACGGCTGCACCGTCGAAGAAATCCGCGAAACCCTGCTGCACTGCGCGGTGTACGCCGGCGTGCCGGCCAGCATCGACGCCTTCCGCGCGGCACAGGAAGTGATCGACGAGTACCAGAGCAACGCCTCGTAGGAGCTGGCTTGCCGGCGATCCATTAATCGCCGGCAAACCGAACCCTGAAGAACGAGTTAGATCCAGCCACCCCACTGCAGCAACAGCAGGCCAATATTGGTGGTAACCACCGCCGCCAGGGTGGTGATAACGATGATGGCTGCCGCCAGCTCATGGTTGGCGCCCACCGCGCGGGCCATGACGAAGCTGGCCGCCGCCGTCGGGCTGGCGAAATAGAGAAACAGGATCGCCAGATCCGCCCCTCGAAAGCCCAACAGCCAGGCGCCGAAGGTGCTCAGCAGCGGCAACCAGACCATCTTCATCATGCCCGAGCCGATGGCCGTGCCGCTGCTGCGGCGCAACGATGCCAGGCTCAGGGTGCCGCCAATGCAGATCAGCGCCAGCGGCAGGGTCATCTGCGCGAAATACTCGGCCGAGGTCAGGAACCACTGCGGCAGCGGGATTTTCCAGTAGGCAATCGGTACCGCCAGCAGCACGCCAATGATCATCGGGTTGGTCACGATGCTGCGCGCGATGGCCTTGGCACCGGGTTTCACGCCCGGACTGTAGATCGCCAGAACCACCGCCGAGAGCGCGTTGTAGCAGAGGATCACCAGTGCGGCGAGCAACGAGCCGACCGACAGGCCGTAGTCACCGTACATGCTGGTGGCCAGTGCCAGGCCGACGATACCGTTGTTACCGCGGAAGGCGCCCTGGGTGTAGATGCCACGATCCTCGAACGGCACCCGCCAGATCGCCCAGGCCCAGGCGACGAAGAACGACGCCACGGTGGCCAGGAAGAAGTAGGACAGCAGTTGCGGCTGCATGGCCGCATCCAGGTCCGCCTTGACCACACCGAGAAACAGCAGGGTCGGCATGGTGCCGCGAAACACCAGGCTCGAAGCGGTATCGATGAAGGGCGTATCGATCCAGCGCAGGCGTTTGAGTGCCACGCCGAGAAACAGCATGGCGAACACGGGCGCGGTGATGGCAAGGGTTTGTGCAGCGACGGCGAGCATGGCGACACCAGCAGGTTGTCTGACGACCTATGTTAGCTGGCTAAGCATTTATCTGCCACGGGCAAAAGTCGCGCAGTTGCAGGGTGGGCCGGGCGGCGATCCGCTTTAGCCCACGCGAACCCGCGTTGATGAGCTCAAGCCCATCTTGCGGCCTAAGCCTGCTGGTGGGCTAAAGCCCACCCTACGCCCTACGGGTCTGGGTGTGCGAAGGCTCAGCGGCGAACCGGGCGCTTCTGCAACTTGCGCTGCAGGGTGCGGCGGTGCATGCCCAGGGCGCGGGCAGTGGCGGAAATGTTGCCCTCGTGTTCGGCCAGCACACGCTGGATGTGCTCCCACTGCAGGCGGTCCACCGACATCGGGTTTTCCGGCACCAGGCTGTCGAGGTCGGCATGCTCGGAAAGCAGCGCGGTGAGTACGTCGTCGGCATCGGCCGGCTTGCACAGGTAGTTGGCCGCGCCGCGCTTGATCGCCTCCACCGCGGTGGCGATGCTGGAATAGCCGGTGAGGATCACCACACGCATCTCGGCGTCCAGTTCCAGCAGCTTGGGCAGCAGCACCAGACCGGAGTCGCCTTCCATCTTCAGGTCGACCACGGCGTAATCCGGCAGGTCGTCCTTGGCCAGGGCCAGGCCTTCTTCGGCGCTGGAGGCGGTGGACACGCGCAGACCGCGGCGGCTCATGGCACGCGCCATCACGCGGGTAAAGGTGGGGTCGTCATCGACCAGCAGCAGATGGGGCTGCTCTTCGCCTTCGAACAGGGATTCGTCGCTCATGCTGGGTTTTCCTTGTCAGGCCACGCCATAGGCTCGCGGCAACTTCAATTCGGTGAGGGTGCCGCCTTCTTCATGGTTATACAACTTAACCGTGCCACCAGCACGGGTCACGCTGGCCTGGCTGAGGAACAGCCCCAGGCCGAACCCCTTGCCCTTGGTGGTGAAGAAGGGCCGACCCAGCTGCTCGGCGATGGCCAGCGGCACGCCGGCGCCGTGGTCGCGAATGCTCAAGCGCAGCCACTGGTGGTCCCAGTCCAGGCGAATGTCGAGTTTGTCCGGGCATGCGTCGGCGGCGTTGTTGAGCAGGTTGAGCAGCGCCTGGGTGAGATCGGCCGGTGGCATGATGCGCGGTGGCGTGCCGCGGCCCAGGCATTGATAGCGGTAGCTAGCCTCGGGACGCATCAGATGCCAGCGATTCAGAGTGGTTTCCAGCCATTCGACGCAGGACTGCTCCACCACCGCCTGGCGCCGGTCGTTCTCGGCGGCGCGCACCAGTTGCTGCAGGGTGTATTTGCACAGTTTGACCTGCTCCTGCAGCAGGGCCAGATCATCCTGCAGCGCCGGCTTGTCGCGATACTCCTGGCGCAGCTCCTTGAGCAGCACGCTCATGGTGCCCAGCGGCGTACCCAGTTCATGGGCGGCGCCAGCGGCCTGAGTGGCCACGGCCAGCAGTTGCTGGTCACGCAGGCTTTCTTCGCGGCGTTCGGCGCGCAGCTCGTCCTGGCGGCGCAGCTCCTCGGCCATCTTGGCAACGAAGAACGTGATCAGCGCCGCAGACAGGGCAAAGCTCAGCCACATGCCATAAACCAGCAGGCTCTCACGTGCCGCGGGCAGCTCGAGCGGATGGGTCCACACCAACAGCAGGGTGTAACCGGCCAACGCCAGGCCGGCCAGGACGATGGTGAACATCCATGGCAGCGTTGCCGCGGCGATGGTCAGCGGCACCAGATAATAGGAAACGAAGGGGTTGGTCGAACCGCCCGAGTAATACAGCAGCACGCTGTGGATGATCAGGTCGCAGCCCAGCTGCACGGCGTACTCGACTTCGGTCACCGGCCAGGGGCCACGCAAGCGCATGGCAGTACCCAGGCACAGCAGCAGAGAAACGCCGAGGGTGACCGACAATTGCAACCAGGGTAGCGGTAGCATGCCCGACTTGTAGGCGAGACCGACCGAGCCAGCCTGAGCGGCCAGCACCAGAATACGGATAAGGGTCAGACGCCAGAGATTCTGGCGACTGGCGGAGAGTAACTGCACGGGTTCGAGCATGGCGACTCCATTGGTTGCGCCGAGTATAACCAAGCCTGGCGTGGCCTTCCGTCGCTGCGGCAACCGGACGCACACCTCACCAGCGCCCTGGATGAAAAAAGTTGTAGCGGCGTTAACCCGGATCGCGACTCGCCTTCGTCTAACCTCGGGAAACGGCCAAAAGGCCATCGAAAAAGGAACCGCACCATGCGCACCATGACCCGTATCGCCACCGCCCTCGCCCTCACCGCCGCCAGCCTGGCCAGCACCGGCCTGCTGGCCGCCGAGGCGCGCTACAACCAGATCGCCCTGCGCGCCGAGGTCAACCAGGAAGTGGCACACGATCTGATGTACGTCACCCTCTATACCGAAGCGCAGCACGCCGACCCGGCCAAACTGGCCGCCGAGATCACCACCATCCTGAACAAGACATTGGATCAAGTGCGTCAGGTCCGTGGTGTTTCGGTCAAGCTCGGCAGCCGCCACAGCTACCCGGTGTATGACGACAAGGGCCAGAAGATCACCGCCTGGCGCGAGCGCGCCGAGGTGCGCCTGGAAAGCGCCGACTTCGCCCGGCTTTCCGCCCTGACTGGTGAATTGCTGCAATCGATGAAGATGGCCGGTATGGATTTCAGCATCGCCACCGACACCCGCAAGACCCGCGAAGATGCCATGCTCAAGGACGCCGTCAACGCCTTCAAGGCACGCGCACAGCTGGCCACCGAAGCGCTTGGCGGCAGGGGCTACAAGCTGGTCAGCCTGAACCTCAACACCGGTGGTTTCCAGCCACCAGTGGCCATGCGCAACTTCGAAACCAAGGGCATGGCGATGATGGACTCAGCCCCCACGCCGCAAATCGAATCCGGCACCAGCCAGGTCACGGTCAGCGCCGACGGCGTCATCGAAGTGCAGATGCCCTGAATCACGCTCCGCAACAAAGCAACGCCGTTATCGGCAGATAACGGCGTTTCGCCATCTTTTCTCTGCAACATTTTCATAAATGCGACAGCAAATTACAGCGCTGTAGCGCTAACCATTTTCCGCACAACGCCCCTCTTGCCTCGGGCACAAGGCCTGCATAGTTTCGGCGGTGGTCTCCACAAGAGGCTCCTCAAGGACCACAACCACAACAACGATGAGGTCAAGATGCGCAAGAACGCCATTCTCCAGGCTTTACTTACCGCTGGGCTGATCGCCAGCGCTCCCCTCGCCAGCGCCGCCAACCTGGTGTTCTGCTCAGAAGGCAGCCCCGCCGGCTTCGACCCCGGCCTGTACACCACCGGCACCGATTTCGACGCCGCCGCGGAAACCATTTTCAACCGCCTGACCCAGTTCGAACGTGGCGGCACCAAGGTCGAGCCTGGTCTGGCACAAAGCTGGGAGGTGTCCGAGGATGGCCTGGTCTACACCTTCAAGCTGCGCCCCGGGGTGAAATTCCACACCACCGAATACTTCAAGCCCAGCCGCGAATTCAACGCCGACGACGTGCTGTTCACCTTCGGCCGCATGCTCGACAAGGACCACCCGTTCCGCAAGGCGTACCCCACCGAGTTTCCCTACTTCACAGACATGGGCATGGACAGCAATATTGCCAAGCTGGAGAAGCTCGATGACCTGATCGTGCGCTTCACCCTCAACGAAGTGGACGCAGCCTTCGTGCAGAACCTGGCGATGAGCTTCGCCTCGATCCAGTCCGCCGAGTACGCCGACCAGTTGCTCAAGGCCGGCAAGGCCGCCGACATCAACCAGAAGCCCGTCGGCACTGGCCCCTTCGTGTTCAGCCGCTACCAGAAGGACGCGGTGATCCGTTACAAGGGCAACCAGGACTACTGGAAGCCCGATGACGTGAAGATCGACAACCTGATCTTCGCCATCAATACCGACTCATCCGTGCGCATGCAGAAACTGCGTGCCGGCGAATGCCACGTCACCCTGTTCCCACGCCCGGCCGATATCGCCTCGCTGCAACAGGACGCCAAGTTGCAGATGCCCGAGCAGGCCGGCTTCAACGTTGGTTACATCGCCTACAACGTCACCCACCCGCCGTTCGACAAACTGGAAGTGCGCCAGGCGCTGGACATGGCGGTGAACAAGCAGGCGATTCTCGACGCCGTTTACCAGAATGCCGGGCAGCTCGCGGTCAACGGCATGCCGCCGACCCAGTGGTCGTATAACGAAGACATCAAGGACCCGGCCTTCGACCCGGAAAAGGCCAAGGAGCTGCTCAAGGCCGCCGGCCTCAAGGAAGGTACCGAGATCACCTTGTGGGCCATGCCGGTACAGCGCCCGTACAACCCCAACGCCAGGCAGATCGCCGAAATGCTGCAGGCCGACTGGGCCAAGATCGGCATCAAGGCACGCATCGTCACCTACGAATGGGGCGAGTACCTCAAGCGCGCCAAGGCTGGCGAACACGACGCCATGCTGATCGGTTGGAGCGGCGACAACGGTGACCCGGACAACTGGCTCGGTACCCTCTACGGCTGCGACGCGGTCGACGGCAACAACTTCTCCAAATGGTGCTTCGAGGACTACGACAAACTGGTCAAGGCCGCCAAGCGCACCACCGACGTGGCCGAACGCACCGAGCTGTACAAGCAGGCGCAGGTGATCCTCAAGCGTGAGGTGCCGATCACCCCGCTGGCTCACTCCACCGTGTACCAGCCGATGCGCAAGGAAGTGCAGGACTTCCGCATCAGCCCGTTCGGCATCAACTCGTTCTATGGTGTAGGTATCGGCAAGTAACAAGCTGCAATCGGCGCCCTGAAAGGGGGCGCCGATTGCAGGACGTTCAACCAGGAGTCACCATGCCTACCTTGCCCCTACTGCGCGGCGGTCTGCTGTTTGCCGCGCTGCTCGCTGCTCAGGCCCAGGCGGCCAACCTGGTGGTCTGCAGTGAAGCCAGCCCGGAAGGGTTCGACATCGTTCAATACACCGCAGCCACCACCGCCGATGCCACGGCGGAAACCCTGTTCGAACGCCTGGTGGCCTTCGCCCCTGGCAGCACCGAAATCGTCCCGGCATTGGCAGAAAGCTGGGAAATAGCCGATGACGGCCTGAGCTACACCTTCACCTTGCGCAAGGGGGTGAAATTCCACGCTAACAAGGATTTCACGCCAAGCCGCACATTCAACGCCGACGACGTGCTGTGGAGCTTCCAGCGCCAGCTCGATCCGGTTCACCCCTGGCACAAGCTGTCGCTGCGCGGTTTCCCCTATGCCGAGGCCATGGGCCTGGCGCAGTTGATCGAGCGCGTGGAAAAGCTCGACGAACACCGCGTGCGCTTCGTCCTCAAACATCCGGAGGCGCCCTTTCTGGCCAACCTGGCCATGGGCTTCGCCTCCATCTATTCGGCCGAATACGCCGACCATCTGCTCGCGGCAGGTACCCCGGAGCGGCTGAACAACGTGCCCATCGGCACCGGCCCTTTCATCTTCGAGCGTTACGCCAAGGACGCCCAGGTACGCTTTCGCGGCAACCCGGATTACTGGGGCGGCGCGCCGAAGGTCGAGCGCCTGATACTGGCCATCACCCCCGAGCCCAACGTGCGCCAGCAACGGCTCAAGGCCGGCGACTGTCAGATCGCCCTCTACCCACGCCCAGTGGACATCCCAGCTCTGAAGGCCGACCCGCAACTGCAGATACTGGAGCTGGATTCGCTGCTGACCGCCTATATCGGCATCAACACCCGCCACCCACCGCTGGACGACGTACGCGTGCGCCAGGCGCTGAACCTGGCGTTCGATAAGACCGCTTATATCCGCGCGCAATATGGCGAAGGCAACGCCACGCCGGCGGTGGCGCCCTACCCGGTTACCCTGTGGGGCCATGACGAAACGCAGCAGGACTGGCCGCACGATCCCGAGCGGGCGCGCCAGCTGCTGACCGAGGCCGGTCACGCCGATGGCTTCGCCCTGTCGATCTGGACACGCCCCGGTGGCGGGCCGACCAACCCCAACCCCGGTATCGGCGCGCAGATGCTGCAGGCCGATCTCGCCGCCATCGGCATTCGCAGCGACATTCGCGTGTTCGAGTGGGGTGAGTTGATCAAGCGTGCCAAAAACGGCGAGCACGACCTGGTGTTCATGGGCTGGGCCGGCGACAATGGCGACCCGGACAACTTCCTCACCCCCAACCTGTCCTGCGCCGCGGCCGAAAGCGGCGAGAACCAGGCGGGCTGGTGCGACAGGGCCTTCGATGCTCTGATTACCCAGGCCCGCCGCGAGCCCGAGCAGAGCAAACGCGCCGCGCTGTATCGCCAGGCCCTGGCGATCTTCCATGAGCAGGCGCCGTGGATTGCCCTCGCCCACCCCAAGCAGTTCGCAGCGCTGCGCAAGGGCGTCGAAGGCTTCGTGCTCAGCCCGATGGGCTCGAACAACTATTCCAGGGTGAACGTGCCATGAACGACCACGGTTCGATCCCTGATGGACAGCGCGTCCGAGTCAGACTTGGGCGCGGTTAGGCACCCAGACCGAAGGGGTTGTCCACCGAATGACTGGGCTGGGTAAACCAGCGCGGGCCGTCGGCGGTCATGTAGAAGTGATCCTCGAGACGGATACCAAACTCGCCCGGCACACAGATCATCGGCTCATTGCTGAAGCACATGCCCTCGGCCAGCGGGGTGTCATCGCCGCCGACCAGATAGGGCCCCTCGTGAATGTCCAGGCCGATGCCGTGCCCCGTACGATGCGGCAGGCCAGGCAAGCTGTAACCAGGCCCAAGCCCTGCCGCCTCCAGGCTACGCCGCGCCGCCGCGTCCACCGACGAACAGGGCGCCCCCAGGGTGGCTGCCTCGAACGCCGCCTGCTGCGCGGATTTTTCCTTGTTCCAGAAGTCGCGCTGGCGCGCGCTGGGCGTACCGAAAACGTAGCTACGGGTGATATCCGACAGGTAACTGTGCACCTTGCAGCCGGTGTCGATCAGCACCATGTCGCCGTCCTTGAGCCGCTGCGCATGCTTGACCCCATGCGGAAAGGCACTGGCTGCGCCGAACAGCACGATGCAGAAAATCGAGCCAGGCACACCGACACGGCGGTGCGCCTGGTGGATGAACTCGGCAACTTCGGTGGTGCTGATACCTTCATGGAGGATGCTCGCCGCCGCCTTGTGCACTTCCAGGGTCATGTCCTTGGCGCGCTGCATCAGGGCGATTTCGGCTGGCGATTTGCATTGGCGACAGGCCGTGGTGATGCCGCCGGCATCGACGAAGCGATAACCGCTGGTCAGTTGGCGAATGCCTTCAAACATGAAAAAAGGCAAAGAAGAACAGAGACCTACCTTCGGCTGCGCACCATCATTGGGCAATATTCCCAGGCGTTTCAGGCACTCCAGAAGCAGCGCATAGGGGCTTTCGTGCTCCTGCCAGGTATTGATCACGCCGGGCACCACCTGAAAGTCGCGCACCGTGCCTTCCTCGAACGCCGGAGCCAGATACTCCAGTGCGCCGCTGGCCGGCAGAATCGCACCCACCATGCGTTCGCTGGGATGCCACTGCACACCGGTGAAGTACTGCAGGTTGCTGCCGGCAGCCAGAAACAGCGCGGCGATATCCTGCTCGCGCATCAACGCCTGAGCGCGGGCGATGCGCGTCTGGAATTCAGACTCAGTGATCGGCTGCGCGCCGGCCATCATGTTCTGCAGGCGCGCCAAGGCCTGCTCCGGCGTGCTGCCGCCCACTCCCAATGTCATCTGCGCATCCTCGTCTGGCGCCCACGACGAACATCGTCACCGGGCAATTCGTTGCGGCAAAATTTAAGTGCAACTTAAATTTCGGTCAAAGCTTTTTTCAGCTGGACTTAAAAAGCCCGCCCGCATCGGGCTGAAGTCCTGGCACCTCATGGGTATACTGCGCTGAACCGAACAGCGAGCCACCTCCATGACCGCAGATCGCATTGGCGAACGCTTGCGCCGCTACCGGCGGGCCGCCGGCAAGACCCTCAATCAGGTAGCCGCAGATGCCGGCCTGACCGCCAGCTTCCTGTCCCAGGCAGAACGCAACCTGACCGGCGTATCGCTATCGTCGCTGGCGAGCATCGCCAAGTCGCTCGATGTACCGCTCAACGTGTTGTTCGATCAGCCCACCCAGGCGCAGCCGGATTCTCACGTCAACGAGCGGGTGCGCTACACCGTAGGCGGCCAGCTGCTGGCCTACGAGCGCCTGTCCAGTTCATTTCCCGGTAACTCGATCAACGCGGTGAAGATGAACATTCCGGTGGGCTATCAGTCTGAACTGATCGCGCATGAAGGCGTGGAATTCTCCTACGTGCTCAGCGGGCAGATCGTCTACACCATCGAGGGTCGCGACTACCCCCTCGGCCCCGGCGACTCGGTGCATTTCGATGCCGGCAAGCTGCATCGCCTGGCCAATACCGCCGATGCCCCGGCCGAAGTACTGACCATGACCACCATGGCGCTTTTCGGCGATCACCCCACCAGCGAGTGATTTTTTGCCCCAATTCAGGGCGAATATGCGCAATGTTAGTGCTGCTTAATTTTTGTTGACCGCAATTTCAGCATGACTTAATTTCGAGCCCGACCCGGTGGGCTACCCGCCTTCACCGCATACCGAGCTCGCGCTGCACCGAGGCGCGAACAAAAAGAAAAAAGAGGTTCGCATGCGTATGTCTCCCCTGTGCAAGGCCCTGCTTACTGCAGGACTGCTCACCAGTGCTTCGTTCGCCCACGCCAATAACCTGGTGTATTGCTCCGAAGGCAGCCCGGGCGGTTTCGACCCCGGCCAGTACACCACCGGCACCGACTTCGACGCGGCCTCGGAAACCATCTTCAACCGCCTCGCCGAATTCGAGCGCGGCGGCACCAAGGCACAACCGTCGCTGGCCAGCTCCTGGGACATCAGCGAAGACGGCCTGACCTACACCTTCCACTTGCGCGAAGGGGTCAAGTTCCACAGCACCGACTACTTCAAGCCGACTCGCGACTTCAACGCCGACGATGTGCTGTTCACTTACCAGCGCATGCTCGATCGCAACCATCCGTTCCGCCAGGCCTACCCCAGCGAGTTTCCCTACTTCACCGATATGGGCCTGGACAAGAACATCGCCAAGATCGAGAAGACCGACGACATGACCGTGGTCTTCACCCTCAACGCCGTCGACGCCGCATTCGTGCAGAACCTGGCGATGAGCTTTGCCGCGATACATTCGGCCGAATACGCCGACCAGTTGCTCAAGGCCGGCAAGGCCGCCGAGATCAACCAGAAGCCCGTCGGCACCGGCCCGTTCGTGTTCAGCCGCTATCAGAAGGACGCGGTGATCCGCTTCAAGGGCAACACCCAGTACTGGGCCCCGGAGCAGGTGAAGATCGACAACCTGATCTTCTCCATCAACACCGACGCCTCGGTGCGCGCCCAGAAGCTGCGCGCCGGTGAATGCCACGTCACCCTCAACCCGCGCCCTGCCGACCTGCAGAGTCTGCAGGCCGACAAGAATCTCAATGTACCGACCGAGCCTGGCTACAACGTCGGCTACATCGCCTACAACGTCACCCGCGCGCCGTTCGACAAACGCGAAGTGCGTCAGGCGCTGGACATGGCCGTGAACAAGGCCGCGATCATCGACGCCGTGTACCAGGGTGCCGGCCAACTGGCCGTGAACGGCATGCCACCGACCCAGTGGTCCTACGACGAGTCGATCAAGGATGCCGCCTACGACCCGGAGAAAGCCAAGGAGCTGCTCAAGGCCGCAGGCGTGAAGGAAGGTACCGAGATCACCCTGTGGGCCATGCCCGTTCAGCGGCCCTACAACCCCAATGCGCGGCTGATGGCCGAGATGCTGCAGAACGACTGGGCCAAGGTCGGCATCAAGGCGCGCATCGTCAGCTACGAATGGGGCGAGTACATCAAGCGCGCCCATGCCGGTGAACACGACGCCATGCTGATCGGCTGGACCGGCGACAACGGTGACCCGGACAACTGGCTCGGCACCCTGTACGGCTGCGCCTCGGTAGACGGCAACAACTTCTCCAAGTGGTGCGACAGCGAATACGACAAGCTGGTGGTCGCCGCCAAGCGCGTCACCGACCAGGAGCAACGCAGCGAGCTGTATCGTCAGGCCCAGGTCGTTCTCAAGCGCGAAGTGCCGATCACGCCGATCGCTCACTCCACGGTCTACCAACCGATGCGCAGCAGCGTCGAAGGCTTCCAGATCAGCCCCTTCGGGCGCAACAGCTTCATCGGTGTCAGCAACAACTGATCGCCCGCTGCGCGACCGCCGTTGCGTGACCACCCTTGAACGACGCCCCGGGCAAACGCCCGGGGCACGTCGTGATCGAACAGCTAACCTGCAACATGCCCGAAGAAATCGCCAGATTTCCAGGCTGCTCGATACCGTTCTGATGAGGAGTTACCCACCGCCATGCTGAGCTTCATTGCACGCCGCCTGGGCTTGCTGATCCCCACCTTCTTCGGCGTCACCCTGCTGACCTTCGCGCTGATCCGCCTGATCCCCGGTGACCCGGTGGAGGTGATGATGGGCGAGCGTCGCGTCGATCCGGAAATGCACGCTCAGGCCATGGAGCGCCTGGGACTGAACAAGCCCCTGTATGCGCAGTATTTCGACTACATCGGTCAGCTCGCCAGCGGCAACCTGGGCGAGTCACTGCGCTCGCGTGAAAGCGTGTGGAAAGAGTTTCTCACCCTGTTTCCCGCCACCGTCGAACTGGCACTGGCTGCCTTGCTGTTCGCCGGCACCCTCGGCGTGATCGCCGGGGTAATCGCTGCACTCAAGCGCGGCTCGCTGTTTGACCACGGGGTGATGGGCATCTCACTGACCGGCTATTCGATGCCGATCTTCTGGTGGGGCCTGCTGCTGATCATGTTCTTCTCGGTGGGCCTGGGCTGGACGCCAGTATCCGGGCGCATCGACCTGCTCTACGACATTCCACCGGTCACCGGCTTCATGCTGATCGACACGCTGCTTTCCGAAGAGCAAGGTGCCTTCGTCGACGCACTGCGCCACCTGATCCTGCCGGCCATCGTGCTCGGCACCATCCCCCTGGCGGTGATCGCACGGATGACCCGCTCGGCCATGCTCGAAGTGCTGCGCGAGGACTACATCCGCACCGCGCGGGCCAAGGGTCTGTCGCCGACGCGCGTGGTCTTCGTGCATGGCCTGCGCAATGCCCTGATCCCGGTGCTGACCGTGTTCGGTCTACAGGTCGGCGCCCTGCTGGCAGGCGCAGTGCTGACCGAAACCATCTTCTCCTGGCCGGGCATCGGCAAGTGGCTGATCGAAGCCATCGGCGCCCGCGACTACCCGGTGGTGCAGAACGGCATCCTGCTGATCGCCTGCCTGGTGATCCTGGTCAACTTCACCGTGGACATCCTCTATGGCCTGGCCAATCCACGTATTCGCCATCAGAAGTAAGGAAGGCGTGATGAATCGACAGACCCTAGGGTGTCGCGGGGCAGCCCAGGCCGTGCGCACCAATAGCGGCGACCAACCATCGGTGCGCACAGCGCACCCTACCCAGGGGGTATGCCCATGACTGCAGCCACCAGCCTCGACCAGAGCCTGCTCTACCCCTCGCCGCTGAGAGAATTCTGGCAAGCCTTCAGCCATAACAAGGGTGCCGTCTGTGGCCTCGGCTTCATGCTGCTGATGGTGTTCTGCGCGCTGTTCGCGCCCTGGGTCGCGCCGCATCATCCCAGCGAGCAGTACCGCGATTTCCTGCTCACCCCGCCGGTCTGGCTGGATGGTGGTCAGTGGCGCTTCCTGCTCGGCACCGACGAACTGGGCCGCGACCTGCTCTCGCGCCTGATCCACGGTGCACGCCTGTCGCTGCTGATCGGCCTGGCTTCGGTGGTGCTGTCGCTGATTCCCGGCATCCTGCTGGGCCTGGTCGCCGGTTTTTTCCCGCGCCTGCTCGGCCCCGGCATCATGCGTCTGATGGACATCATGCTGGCGCTGCCATCGCTGCTGCTGGCGGTGGCCATCGTCGCCATCCTCGGCCCAGGGCTGATCAACACCATTTTCGCCATCGCCATCGTCTCGCTGCCCTCCTACGTACGCCTGACCCGCGCGGCCGTGATGGGCGAGCTGAACCGCGACTACGTCACCGCTGCGCAGCTGGCCGGCGCCAGCCTGCCCCGGCTGATGTTCTTCACCGTGCTGCCCAACTGCATGGCGCCGCTGATCGTGCAGGCCACCCTGAGCTTTTCCTCGGCGATTCTCGACGCCGCCGCGCTGGGCTTTCTCGGCCTCGGCGTACAACCGCCAACACCCGAGTGGGGCACCATGCTAGCCTCGGCGCGCGACTACATCGAACGCGCTTGGTGGGTGGTGACCCTGCCTGGCCTGGCGATTCTGCTCAGCGTGCTCGCGATCAACCTGATGGGTGACGGCCTGCGCGATGCCCTCGATCCGAAACTGAAGAACGCCATCTGAGGAGGCCCATATGCACAAGATGATCTCGGTGCGCATGGCGCACCACAGCTGCGCAGCGTGGACGGGAGAAGCATCGTCCATCCTACACACGGAGGGCACCCGATGAGTCTGCTGGATATCCGCAACCTCTCCGTACGTTTCGGCGCGACCGACGCCGTGCCTGTGGTCGACGGGCTCGATCTGAGTGTGGAAAAAGGTGAAGTGCTGGCCATCGTCGGCGAGTCCGGCTCCGGCAAGTCGGTGACCATGATGGCGCTGATGGGCCTGATCGACGCACCCGGCATCGTCCAGGCCGATTGCATGCAGTTCGACAGCACCGACATGCTGCGTCTGAAGGGTCGGCAGCGCCGGCGTATCGTCGGCAAGGACCTGTCCATGGTCTTCCAGGACCCGATGACCGCGCTCAACCCCAGCTACACCGTAGGTTTCCAGATAGAGGAAGTGCTGCACCAGCACCTCGGCCTGAAAGGTAAAGTGGCGCGTGCACGCGCTCTCGAGCTGCTCGAAAGGGTCGAGATACCGGGCGCCGCCAGTCGCCTCGATGCCTACCCGCATCAGCTCTCCGGCGGCATGAGCCAGCGCGTGGCAATCGCCATGGCGATCGCCGCCGAACCCAAGCTGCTGATCGCCGATGAACCGACCACCGCACTGGACGTGACCATCCAGGCACAGATCATGGAGCTGCTGCTGGATCTGCAGCGCGACCAGGGCATGGCCCTGGTGCTGATCACCCACGACCTGGCCGTGGTGGCTGAAACCGCCCAGCGCGTCTGCGTGATGTACGCCGGGCAAGCGGTGGAGCTGGGCCAGGTGCCGGCTCTGTTCGATGCCCCCAGTCATCCGTATACCGAAGCCTTGCTCAAGGCGATCCCCGAACACAGCGCCGGCGCCCACCGCCTGGCGACCCTGCCCGGTATCGTGCCCGGCCGTTATGACCGCCCACAGGGCTGCCTGCTGTCGCCACGCTGCCCGTACGTGCAGCCGCGTTGCCGCGACGAGCGTCCAACCTTGGATGCACACGAGCGAGGCGCCGCGCGCTGCTTCTTTCCTCTTGTCCCCACGGCGGAGGTGGTCTGATGAGCACCGTACTTCAAGCCCGGGAGCTGACCCGTCACTACAGCGTCTCGCGCGGCCTGTTCAAACCGGCAGCCTTGGTGCAAGCGCTCAACGGCGTGTCGTTCACGCTGGAGTCAGGCAGGACCCTGGCGGTGGTTGGCGAGTCCGGCTGCGGCAAGTCCACTCTGGCCCGCGCCCTGACACTGATCGAAGAGCCCAGCGCCGGCAGCCTGCAGATCGCCGGACGGGAAGTGGCCGGCGCCAGCCATGCCGAGCGCAAACAGCTGCGCCGCGACGTGCAGATGGTGTTCCAGAACCCCTACGCCTCGCTCAACCCGCGGCAGAAGATCGGTGACCAGCTGGCCGAACCGCTGCTGATCAACACCAACCTGTCGCGTGCCGAGCGCCGTGAGAAGGTGCAGGCGATGATGCAGCAGGTGGGGCTGCGCCCCGAGCACTATCAACGCTACCCGCACATGTTCTCCGGCGGTCAGCGCCAACGCATCGCCCTGGCCCGCGCCATGATGCTGCAGCCCAAGGTGCTGGTGGCGGACGAACCGACCTCGGCGCTGGACGTGTCGATCCAGGCGCAGGTGCTCAACCTGTTCATGGACCTGCAGGAGCAGTACCAGACCGGCTACGTGTTCATCTCGCACAACCTCGCCGTGGTGCGTCATGTCGCCGACGACGTGCTGGTGATGTACCTCGGCCGCCCGGTGGAGATGGGCGCGGCCGAGGCGCTCTACGCCCGCCCGCTGCACCCCTACACCCGTGCCCTGCTGTCGGCGACGCCGGCGATTCATCCCGATCCGGACAAGCCACGGATGAAGATCAGCGGCGAGTTGCCCAATCCGCTGAACCCGCCATCCGGCTGCGCCTTCCACAAGCGCTGCCCGCATGCCGACGAACGCTGCCGCGGCGAACGCCCTGAGCTGCGCCTGATCGATGCGCGGCAGGTGGCCTGTCATCATGTGGAGCGGATCGTCGACTAGCAGGCCATGGCGCGCCGCGCGGTAGGGGCTCGCGGCGCACCTTACAGGTCAAATGCCAGCCGCCGGTCCCACGGCGCCACATCATGGCGTCGGCGGCAGCGTCAACTCGATGCTTTCGGCCAGCGAGTCCTCCAGCCGCTGCAACTCCACGCCGACCGCGGCGGCGTCGTCGGCCAGGGTTTCGGCGATATGCAGGAACTCCGTCGTGGCTTCGACGAAGGCCAGCACCACCATGGGGTCGAAGCGTGTACCGCTGGCCGCGCTGATCTGCGCCACCGCCTGCGCCGGGCTGATGGGCGGCAGGTAGGGATGCCGGCAGCTCAGCTCTTCGAAGTGCCCCACCAGCGCCATCAGCCGCGCCGAAAGCGGAATCTGCTCGCCGAGCAGCCCCTGTGGATAGCCTTTGCCGTCCCAGCGCTCATGCTGGCCGTAGACGATATCCTTGGCATCGGAGAGAAAGTTGGTGACGCTGCCCAGCTTGCGCTCGGCTCGCTCCAATGCATCCCGGCCGGCGATTACCCCCTCGCTCAGCAGGCGCAGGTCATTTTCATCCGGCTCGCCATGGTTGAGCAGCACGCGATCCGGCAGGGTCAGTCGGTCGATCACATGCAGCATGGCCGACTTGCCCAACTGGGCGATGCGCTCCTCGTTCAGAGACGCCGACAAGGCAGGCTGCTGCCGCGCTAACGCTGCGGTCAGGCAGGTCATATAGCGCTCGATACGCTCCAGGCGACGACTGCTCGGGTTGTCACGCATGACGGCAACGCTGGCCATGGCCTCGATGGTGACATCCTGCAGGTTCTGGATATCGCGCGTGCGACGCTTGACCTCAAGTTCCAGATACTCGCTCTTGTCACGCAGGTAATCGGTGGCCGCCTTGAGCTGCAGCTGCGCTCGAACACGCGCGAGCACGATGGGCGCACTGACCGGTTTGGTGATGTAGTCGGCAGCGCCGAGGTCGAAGCCCAACTGCTCGTCGGCGGCATCGCTGCGGCCGGTGACCAGGATCAGCGGGATATGGCGGGTCTGCGGATCGGTCCTGAGCCCGCGACAGAGCGCGTAGTCGTCCTGCCAGCCCAGCAGAATCAGGTCTGGCTGCGGTCGCGACCTGGCGGCATGCAGCGCCTCCTCGCTGCCAACCAGCCTTACCTGGTAGCGGTCGGCCAACAGCGCGCCGAGGCGCTGGCGCGCGTCGACTGCATCCTCCACAACCAGAATCAGTTCCTGCTCCGGCCTATCGAGCATCCCGCGCATGGCGATCTCCGTTGGCACTTGCCTATCCATCATTAAAGGCGCTGGGTCGCAGTTGCGCTCAGGCCGTCGTACAAATGACCTCGACAGGGCTTTGAAAGTGCAATGCGGATTGGCAGAGCGGTGAACGCAGTCGACAATCGTCAGCAAGATCGTCAGCAGAAGAGCTGCTCCATGCTTGACCAGGAACGCTGTTGGCAGGCCGTTTGCGAACGTGATGAGGCGTTCGACGGGCGCTTCGTTTTCACCGTACGCAGCACCGGCATTTACTGCCGGCCGAACTGCCCTGCGCGGCGGCCACGGCGCGACAACGTCAGCTTCCATGCCGATGCAGCCAGTGCCGAGGCAGCCGGCTTTCGCCCGTGCAAGCGCTGCTCACCGCAGGGGCAAAGCCCGGCGCAGCAACTCGACGCGCTGGTCGCGGCCGCCTGTGCGCTTCTAAGTGGCGAGCAACGCCTGACGCTGCCGCAGCTGGCGGCACGCATCGGCCTGTCGCCATCGCATCTGGCCCGGGCGTTCAAGGCGCGCACCGGGATGACGCCCAATGCCTGGGCCGCTGCGCAGCGCCGCCAACGCCTGGATGCTCAATTGCCAGAGGCAGACAACGTGCTCGAGGCCGCCCTGGCTGCTGGCTATTCCGGCACCCGCGCGCTGTATGAAAAGCCCCAGGCCATGAGCCCCGCTCAGCGCCGTCAACGTGGCGCCGGCGAGCGCCTGCGTTACAGCATCGCCCCCTGCCCGCTCGGCCAGGTGCTGCTGGCCACCAGCGACAAGGGCGTTTGCGCTCTGCTGTTTGGCGATGAACCGGCAGCACTACGCAGCGAGCTGCAACAGCGCTTCGCCGCCGCCCAGCTCGAAGAAGATGAACAGGGTCTGCGCAGCTGGCTGCAGCAGGTGCTGGAGCAACTCGAAGAACCCGAGCGAGCCGCCCATCTGCCCCTGGACATTCGCGGCACGGCCTTTCAGCAACGGGTCTGGCAGGCGCTGCAGAACATTCCCAGCGGCGAGACCCGCAGCTACGCCGATCTGGCCGGACAACTGCACAGTCACCCACGGGCGATTGCCCGTGCTTGTGCCAGTAACGCCATCGGCCTGCTGCTGCCCTGTCATCGCGTAGTGGCCAGCAATGGTAGCCTCAGCGGCTACCGCTGGGGACTGCAGCGCAAACAGCGGTTGCTGGAGCAGGAAAGCCGGGAGACGTAGCCCGTGCGGGCGCTTCAGCTCGTAGGGTGGGTCGGGCGGCGATCCGCTTTAGCCCACGAGTATTGGACGGCGCTTTGCGTAGCCCGGATGCAATCCGGGGAACATGATCGCCAGCGCCCCGGACTTCATCCGGGCTACAGAGTCAGGCCGCGCCCTCTACACCAGCATCGCCTTGGCCACCTCGGTGCGCGTGCCGCGCCCGACCAACTGCTCCACCAGGGTCAGGGCAAACGCCAATGCCGTTCCCGGGCCCTGACTGGTGATGCAGTTGCCATCGACTACCACCGCTTCATCGACGAAGGTGCAACCGCTCAGTCGATCACTGAACGCCGGATAGCAGGTCATGCGCCGCTGCCTGAGAACCCCGTAGCTCTGCAAGGCCAACGCGGGCGCAGCGCAGATCGCGGCGAACAGCTCGCCCGCCTTGGCCTGCTTGCGTACGCGCTCGGCTAGCGGCTCGAAGTCAGCCAAATGCTGTGCACCCGGCATGCCACCGGGCAGGACGATCAGATCGAAGTCCTGCGCCAGCACGTCCACCAGCATGACATCGGCCGTCAACCGGGTGCCGCGGGCGCAGGTGATCATCCTGCGCTCTTCGATACTCGCTACCAGTACCTCGATATCGGCGCGGCGCAGCACGTCGATCAGCGTCACGCATTCGAGATCTTCGACACCATCGGCGACTGCAATCAGTGCTCGCTTGCTCATCTCACCACTCCTTCAGACAGAAAATGAAACTGTCCACCTGGTCATAAAAAGACACGACAGACCGTAAATTCACCCGGCAAAACCTTGCTGGTATGATGCGCGGCTTTTGCCAGACCGAGCAATTTTCCGGCCTGCATGGACGGATGTGCTTTGCTTTGTGCAGATCAATTTCGGCGCGCTCGCGCCTCGGGGAGCCACCATGCTGGAAAGACTGTTCCAACTCAAAGCCCATAACACCACGGTGCGCACCGAGGTACTGGCCGGGATCACCACCTTCCTGACCATGGCCTACATTCTCTTCGTCAACCCGGAAATGCTGGCCAAGACCGGCATGGACCACGGCGCGGTGTTCGTCGCCACCTGCCTGGCTGGCGCCATCGGCTCGCTGATCATGGGCCTGCTGGCCAACTACCCGATCGCCCTGGCGCCTGGCATGGGCCTCAACGCCTTCTTCACCTACACCGTGGTGATGACCATGGGCTACAGCTGGCAGACCGCTCTGGGCGCGGTGTTCCTCTCCGGCGCGATCTTCTTCCTACTGTCGATCTTCAAGATCCGCGAGTGGATCATCAACAGCATCCCCCTGGCGCTACGCGCCGGTATCGCCGCCGGCATCGGCCTGTTCCTGGCGATCATCGCACTGAAGAACGCCGGCATCGTGGTCGATCACCCGGCCACCCTGGTCGGCCTCGGCGACATGAGCAAGGGCGGCGCGCTGCTGGCCTGCCTGGGCTTCTTCGTCATCGCCGCGCTGGCCTATCGCAAGGTCACCGGCGCGGTGATGATCGGCATTCTGCTGGTCACCGGCCTGTCCATTGTCCTCGGCCTGTCCGAGCTGCAGGGCGTGGTGTCGATGCCACCGTCGCTGATGCCGACCCTGCTGCAGCTGGACATTGCCGGCGCGCTGGATATCGGCCTGATCAGCGTGATCTTCGCCTTCCTCTTCGTCGACCTGTTCGACACCTCCGGCACCCTGGTCGGCGTGGCACAAAAGGCCGACCTGCTGGACAAGGACGGCAAGATGCCGCGCCTGGGCCGCGCGTTGATGGCCGACAGCACCGCGACCATGGCCGGCGCCGCGCTGGGCACCAGCACCACCACCAGTTACATCGAATCGGCTGCCGGCATCAGTGCCGGCGGGCGTACCGGCCTGACTGCCTGCGTGGTCGCCGCGCTGTTCCTCCTGGCCCTGTTCTTCGCCCCGCTGGCTGGCGCCGTACCGGCCTACGCCACCGCGCCCGCGCTGCTGTTCGTCGCGGTACTGATGATGAGCAGCCTGGCGCAGATCGACTGGGACGACCTGACCGTCGCCGCCCCGGTGGTGGTCGCCGCCCTGGCCATGCCGCTGACCTTCTCCATCGCCAACGGCATCGCGTTCGGCTTTATCGCCTGGACCGCGGTCAAGGTGCTGGCCGGCCGTTGGCGTGAACTGAACCCGGCAATGTGGGTACTCTCGGCCCTGTTCGTGGTCAAGCTGGCCTACTTCGCCTGATCAGCCGATAACGGCGTACTGCTTCGCGAGTACGCCCTACGCCGCGCTGGCTCTGTTCTGAAGTGTTATCGGTGGGCTGAAGCCCACCCTACGCGGCTGCTTCGCAAGTACGTCCTACGCCGCGCCCTGGATACTCTGAGTAGGGTGGGCCGGGCGGCGTTCCGCTTCAGCCCACCGTCGGCGCTCATCATGATCGTTCCCACGCTCCGCGTGGGAACGTCTCCCCGGGACGCTCTGCGTCCAGCGCCACCAATGATCGACGACAACGGCACGCCAGCAACGGAATCGCTACAATGGCGCCCCGTTTTCCTGCCCCATGAGTGACCGATGAGCCGCCCCGCATTCGACCCCGCCACCTACGACGCCCAACTCGCCGAGAAGAAGGCCCGCCTGGTCGAACTGCTGGCGCCCTTCGGCGCGCCGGAGCCTGTGGTGTTCGACTCGCCTCGCGAGCACTACCGCATGCGCGCCGAGTTTCGCCTATGGCGTGAGGATGGCGAGCGCCACTACGCGATGTTCGCGCCGGGCAACAAACACACGTCGATCCTGCTCGACGACTTCCCCATCGCCAGCCTGCGCATCAACGAGCTGATGCCGCGTCTGCGTGCCGCCTGGCAGGCCAGCGAAGCGCTGTCGTTCAAACTGTTCCAGGTGGAATTTCTCACCACCCTGGCCGGCGATGCGCTGATCACCCTGGCCTACCACCGCCCGCTCGACGAGGCCTGGCAGGCGGAGGCCGAACGCCTGGCGACCGAGCTGAACGTCAGCCTGGTCGGCCGCTCCCGTGGCCAGCGCCTGGTGATCGGCCGCGATTACGTGGAAGAAGAACTGAACGTGGCCGGACGCAGCTTTCGCTATCGCCAGCCGGAAGGCGCCTTCACTCAGCCCAACGGCCGGGTCTGCGAGAAGATGCTGGGTTGGGCCTATGACGTACTCGGCGAGCACGACGACGACCTGCTGGAACTGTACTGCGGCAATGGCAACTTCACCCTGCCGCTGGCCACCCGCGTGCGCCGCGTGCTGGCCACCGAAATCAGCAAGACCTCAGTGAACGCCGCCCTGGCCAACCTGGCTGACAACGGTGTGGACAACGTCGAGCTGGTGCGCCTGTCCGCCGAAGAGCTGACCCAGGCGCTGAATGAGGTGCGCCCGTTCCGCCGCCTGGCCGGCATTGACCTGAAGAGCTATGAGTTCGGCAGCGTCTTCGTCGACCCGCCGCGCGCCGGCATGGACCCGGACACCTGCGAGCTGACCCGGCGCTTCGAGCGCATCCTCTATATCTCCTGCAACCCGGAGACCCTGGCCGCCAACATCGCCCAGCTCAACGACACCCACAAGGTGACGCGCAGTGCGCTATTCGACCAGTTCCCCTACACCCATCATATGGAAGCGGGTGTGTTGCTGGAGCGGCGCTGAGCCGCACCTCGTAGCCCGGAAGCAATCCGGGGTTTGCCTGCTGCCCAGTGGCCGAACGGCTCAGCGTGACAAGCCGCGCAACGCCCACCAGGCCAGCCCGGCCGACACCACTTCGAGCAGCAGTGCGTAAAGGTTGAAGGTCTGCTGTGCGCCGCCGTCCAGCCACAGCCCGGCAATGCGTGCCAACGCCAGCGAGCTGTATAGCAGCACCAGCAAAAGTAGCGCCGGGCGCAGCAAGTCCATACGCAGCAGCGCCATCGCCAGGTAAGCCGCCAGGCCCAGTTGCAGCCCGCCATAATAGGCCCGCACTTCGGTCACCGCCGCATTGCCCATCAGCAACGCGCCGCTGAAGCTGACCATTTCCTCGGGACGAATGAAGTAGGCCAGCCCCAACACGAGCAAGGCAGCGATCTGGATCGACAGGACGATTCGGGCGAACAGCATGGGCGGGTTCCAGGCAATGAGTGGCTGCCGCCAGCATAGGCCGCCACTGGTCGCGACGCATAGTCGCAATGGCTTGGGCAGCCTCCGCCGCGGCGCTATGCTGGGCGCTCTCGTTCATCCGGAGTCCAGTCATGCGTCGTTCCCTGCTCGCCCTCTGCCTCTTCACCAGCCTGGCCCACGCCAGCGAGCCACTGACCATCGATGTGCACCGCGATGCCAATTGCGGTTGCTGCAAAGCCTGGATCGACCATCTGCAGGACAATGGCTTCACCGTCAACGACCATGTCGAGGCCGACATGAGTGCAGTCAAGCAGCGACTCGGCGTGCCGCCGCGCCTGGCTTCCTGTCACACCGGCGTGATCGACGGCAAGTTCGTCGAGGGCCATGTACCGGCCGCCGACATTCTCAAACTGCGTGAGCGCGTGGACCTGATCGGCGCTGCCGTACCCGGCATGCCCGTGGGCTCGCCTGGTATGGAGTATGGCGACCGTGTCGATGCCTATCAGGTCATCGGCCTGGATCGCGAGCGCAAGGATCAGTTGCTCAGTGACTACCCGGCCAACTGAGTCGGGCACGGGCGCAGCTACACTGCAGCGATCAGCAACCAGGGAGTGCCGCCATGCGCTGGCAACGCGGTAGACGTAGTGACAACGTGGTGGATGCGCGCGGCCGTTCCGGCAGGCGCCTAGGCGGCGGCCTGAGCCTCGGCGGCGTGGCGGTGATCGTCATTGTCGGCCTGCTGATGGGCCAGGACCCGCTGCAGATTCTCGGCCAGATCGCCGGCCAGGCCACCCAGCCGCAGGTTACCCAGACGCAGAGCGCGCCAGCGGCGAATGACGAGCAGAGCGAGTTCGTCCGCGCCATCCTCGGCGACACCGAAGACACCTGGCGCGAGCTGTTCCAGCAGGCCGGCCAGCAGTATCGCGATCCGCAACTGGTGCTGTTCTCCGGCGGCGTCAATTCCGCCTGCGGTTTCGCCAGTTCGGCGGTTGGCCCCTTCTACTGCCCCGGTGATCAGCGCGTGTATCTGGACATGGCGTTTTTCCGCGAGATGGAGCAACGCTTCTCCGCTGCCGGCGACTTCGCCCAGGCCTACGTAATCGCCCATGAAGTCGGCCATCACGTACAGACCCTGCTGGGCGTATCGGCCAAAGTCAACGCGGCGCGCCAGCGCGGCGAGCGGGTCGAAGGCGATGGCGGCCTGCTGGTGCGCCAGGAACTGCAGGCCGACTGCCTGGCCGGAGTCTGGGCTCATCATGCGCAGCGACGCCACGATTGGCTCGAGGCCGGCGACCTGGAAGAAGCCCTCAACGCGGCCAGCGCCATCGGTGATGACCGCCTGCAGAAGCAGTCGCGTGGTCAGGTAGTGCCGGACGCCTTCACCCATGGCACCTCGCAGCAGCGCGTACGCTGGTTCAGCACCGGTTTCGAGAGTGGCCAGCCGGGGCGTTGCGACACCTTCAAGGTCGCGCGACTGTAACCCGCCGGCTCACACCACGAAGCGCTTGCTCCACCAGGCAAAGCCGCAGGCAGCAGCGCCGCACAGGGCGATCACCAGCGCCATGGGCATGGCCGAGCCATCGTGCAGGAAAGCTACCAGCGCCGAAGCGCTGGCCGCCACGCTGAACTGCATGCTACCCAGCAGCCCGGAAGCGCTGCCGGCATGCCGGCCCTGCCCGGCCATGGCGCAAGCCGTGGCATTGGGCAACACGCAACCGAGGCTGGCGACGCAGATGAACAACGGAATCAGCAGCGGCCACAGCTGCGCCGGTTGCCACAGCGCCAACGCCAGCAGGCACAGGCCGCTGGTCAGGTACACCAGCACCATGCGCCGCAGCCACAGCGCCGGGCCGCCGCGCAGCACCAGACGCGCATTGACCTGCGCCATGATCACGAAGCCTGCCGCGTTGCTGCCGAACAGCCAGCCATAATGCTCGGCCGGCACGCCGTACAGCTCGATGAACACGAAGGGCGAGCCGGCGATATAGGCGAACATGCCGGCCATCGCCACACCGCCGGCCAGGCTGTAGCCCATGAACGGTGCATTGCCCAACAGCGCGCGGTACTGGCCGAAGGCGCCGCTCAGCGGCGCCGGTTGCAGATGCTGCGGACGGGTCTCCGGCAACCACAACAGCACGGCCAGCAGGCACAGGCCGGAGAAAATCGCCAGGCTATGGAAGATCCACGGCCAGCCCAGCGTGTTGAGCAGCAGCCCGCCCCCCAGAGGCGCGAGAATCGGCGCCAGGCCCATCACCAGCACCAGTTGCGAGAACACCTTGGCCGAAGCCAGTGGATCGCACAGGTCGCGCACCACCGCACGGGTGATCACCATCCCGGCGCAGCCGCCGAGGGCCTGGACGAAGCGTGCCGTCACCAGCCATTCCAGGTTCGGTGCCAGGGCACAAGCCAGCGATGCCACGGTGAACAACGCCACCCCGACCAACAGCGGCACGCGGCGACCGAAACGATCCGCCAACGGCCCGTAGAACAGCTGGCCAATGGCGATACCGACGAAATAGGCCGCCAGCGACAGTTGAATATGTTCGACGTCGGTGCCGAATTGCTGGGCCAGCGTGGGGAAACTTGGCAGGTAGAAATCGATGGCCAAGGGGCCAAAGGCGCACAGCGCGCCCAGGATCAGCAGGGTTCGCAGGTTCATGAATAATCCGCAAAATTGTTAGCCGGCTAATCATCTCACCGACCAGGCCGCAGATGAAAGCGCGGATCGCCGAACGACGGTTCGCGCTTATCAATGCGGCGGCTGTTCTTCCCTGGCCTTGCCGCGCTGGCTCACCCGCTGCGCCGCCGACTCCACCAGCAGGTAGAACATCGGGATGAGGAAGGTGGCCAACAGCGTGGCCGCGAGCATGCCGCCGATCACCCCGGTGCCGATGGAGTGGCGACTGGCCGAACCCGCACCGGAGCTGATGGCCAGCGGCACGCAACCGAGGATGAAGGCCAGCGAAGTCATCACGATGGGGCGGAAACGCAGCTTGGCGGCCTCCAGCGCCGAGTCGAAGATGCCCTTGCCTTCGGCGCGCAGCAGCACGGCGAACTCGACGATAAGGATGGCGTTCTTCGCCGCCAGACCGATCAGGGTGACCAGGCCGACCTGGAAGTACACGTCGTTCTGAATGCCGCGCAGCCACACTGCGAGAATCGCCCCGAACACCGCGAACGGCACGGCGGTGACCACCGCCAACGGCAGCGTCCAGCGCTCGTACTGCGCGGCAAGAATCAGGAAGACCAGAATCAGGCCGAAGACGAAGGCCTGGGTGCCCGAACCCTGAGTCGCCAGTTCCTGGTAGGCCGAGCCGATCCAGCCCAGGCTGTAGTCCTCGCCCAGCACCTCATCGGCCACTTCCTGCATCGCCGCCAGTGCCTGCCCGGAGCTGTAACCCGGTGCCGGGCCACCGAGGACCTTGGCCGAGGGATAGACGTTGAAACGGTCATAGGAGTCCGGCCCGAGGATGCGCCGCACGCGCAACAGGGTCGACAGCGGCACCAGATCGCCACTGCTGGAGCGTACGTAGACCTGGCCAAGATCTTCCGGCTTGCGGCGGAACTCCGATTCCGACTGCAGGCTGACCTGCCAGGTACGTCCGTAAAGGGTGAAATCGTTGACGTAGTAACTGCCGAAGGTGGCCTGCATCGCGGTGAACACATCGCTGACGCTGACGCCCAGTGCCCGCGTCTTGGTCCGATCCAGATCGATGTAGTACTGCGGCACGTTGGCGCTGAAGGTACTCTGAATGCCGGCCAGCTCCGGTCGCTTGCTGGCGGCCTCGACGAAGGCTTGGACCTTCTCGCCGAGCTGCTCGACGCTGCCACCGGAACGATCCTGAATGAAGGACTCGAAGCCACCGGTGGTACTCATGCCGGTGATCGGCGGTGGGTTGAACGACAACACCAGGCCATCCTTCTGCGCGGCGCCCATACCCATGAACTCGCGCGTCAGATTGCGCGCATCGAGCTCGGGCGTGGTGCGCTCGCTCCAGTCCTTGAGCGGCACGAAGGACACCCCGGCGTTGCTGCGCACGCCGAAGGTGAGCACATCGAAACCGGCGAAGGTCACTACGTCTTCGACTGCCGGATGCTCCATCAGCTGCTGACTCACCGCCCCACTCAGCGCCTCGGTGCGATTGAGCGAGGCGGCCGGCGGCAGGTAATAGGCGTTGATCACATAGCCCTGATCCTCATCGGGCACCAGCGAGCCGGGCACCCGTGAGAACAGCAGCATGATCAGCGCGATCATGCCGCCGAACAGCAGCAGGCCGACCAGCGAACGCTTGAGGAAGAAACGCACCCCCGCGCCATAGCCCTCGGTGGCCCTGTCGAAGAAGCGGTTGAAGGCGCGAAATGGCGCAGCCGGTTCATGGTGGCCAGGTTTGAGCAACAAGGCGCAGAGTGCGGGCGAAAGGGTCAGGGCGACGATGCCGGAAATCACCACCGACACCGCGATGGTGATCGCGAACTGCTTGTACATCTGCCCCGCCAGGCCGCCGAGAAAACCCACCGGCACGAACACCGCGCAGAGCACCAGGACGATGGCGATGATCGGCCCGGTGACCTCCTCCATCGCCTTGATCGAGGCCTCGCGCGCATTCAGCCCCTGAGTGCGCATCACCCGCTCGACGTTCTCGATCACCACGATGGCATCGTCCACCACGATGCCGATGGCCAGCACCATGCCGAACAGGGTCAGCAGGTTGATGGAGAAACCCAGCATGTACATGCCGGCGAAAGTGCCAACCAGCGACACCGGAATGGCCAGCACCGGAATCAGCGTGGCGCGCCAGTTCTGCAGGAAGATGAATACCACCAGCACCACCAGCACCAGCGCCTCGAAGAAGGTGTGGATCACCTCTGTGATCGAGACCTGGACGAACTTGGTGGTGTCATAGGGGATCTTGTAGGCGATGCCCTCGGGGAAGCGCTTGGCCAAGCGCTGCATGGTGCGTTCGACCGCCTCGGCGGTGTCCAGGGCGTTGGCGCCGGGCTGCAGGTAGATGCCGAAAGCGGCGTTCTGCTGGCCATTGAGGGTGGTGACCAGCGAGTAGTCCTGCGCACCCAGCTCGACCCGCGCCACGTCCTTGAGCAGCAGGCTGGCACCGGTATCGTCGGTACGCAGGATGACGCTCTCGAACTCCTTCGGGTCGGTGAATCGCCCTTGCGTGGTGACTGTGTATGTGAAGTCCTGCGGTTCCTTCAACGGTTGCTGGCCGAAACTGCCGGCGGCGAACTGCGAATTCTGCTCGCGAATGGCGTTGACCACATCGGTCGGTGTCAGGTTGTACTGCGCCAGCTTGTCCGGGCGCAGCCAGATGCGCATGGAATAGTCCTTGGAACCGAACTGGCTGGCATCGCCAACGCCCTTGAGGCGCTTGAGCTCGTCAATGACGTTGATCAGCGCGTAGTTGCTGATGAAGATCGGGTCGCGCGAATCATCCGGCGAATAGAGTGTGATCACCTGAAGAATGTCGGACGACTTCTTCTCCACCTTCACACCCTGGCGGCGCACTTCCTCGGGCAGCTTGGCCAATGCCGCCTGCACCTTGTTGTTGACGTTGATGGTGGCCTGGTCCGGGTCGGTGCCGACCGCGAAGTACACAGTAAGACTCATCGCCCCGCTGCTGGAGGAGTTGGACAGCTGGTAGATCATGTCCTCGACGCCGTTGATCGCCTGCTCCAGCGGCGCCGCCACGGTTTCAGCGATGACCTGCGAACTGGCGCCAGGGTAAGCGGCGCTCACCGACACCTGCGGCGGCAGGATTTCCGGGTACTGAGCAATGGGCAACGCGCGCATCGCAGCCAGGCCGGCGAGCACGATGACGATGGAGATGACGGTAGCGAACACCGGACGGTCGATGAAGAAGCGCGAGATCATGGTCGTTACTCCTGCGCCGGACTGGCTGGCGTGGCTGCCTTCGCCTCCTCGACCTGCACCGGGCTGTCCGGTCGTACCTTGGCCAGACCGTCAACTATCACCCGCTCACCATCGCTGACACCGGCCAGAATCACCCAGCGGCCGCCAGCCGTATCGCCCGTGGTGACCTGGCGCATGCGCGCGACGCTCTGCTCGTCCACCACATAGACGAAGGTGCCACGCGGCCCCTGAGCGACGGAGCGCTCCGGTACGGTGATGGCGTTGGGACGGGTCAAGCCCTTGACCTGCACGCGCACAAACTGCCCGGGCAGCAGCTTCTGCTCGGGGTTCGGCACCACGCCCCGGGCGCTGACGGTGCCGGTACCGCGGTCGATCAGGCTGTCGGTGAAATCCACTTCGCCCGCTGTCGGATAGGCCGAGCCATCACCGAAATACACCTCGACACTGAGTTTGCCGCTGCTCGGTGGCACCAGGCTGCCTTCGGACAGTTCACGGCGCAGGCGCTCGGCCTCGGCGTCCGGGTAGGCGAAGTTGACGAAGATCGGGTCGAGCTGGGTGATCTGCGTCAGCAGGCTGGCACTAGGGTCGCCGGCGACGATCAGGCTGCCTTCGGAGACGCTTTCCTTGCTGGTGATGCCGGTGATCGGCGCCTTGACCGTGGTGTAGTCGAGGTCGATCTGGCGCGACTGAACCTCGGCCTGGGCCGCCTCGATATTGGCCTTGCTCTGCTCGAAATTGGAGATGGCATTGTCCAGTTCGCTCTCGCTGGCGAAGCCCTTCTTCTGCAGTTCACGGATGCGTTTGAGGTCGCGATCGGTCTGGCGAAAACGCGCCTGTTCCTGCGCCAGCGCGCCCTTGGCACGGGCCAGGGCAGCCTCGTAAGGGCGTGGATCGATGCGAAACAGCACCTGATCCTTCTGCACCCGACTACCCTCCTGATAGGTGCGTTCCTGCAGGATGCCGCCGACCTGGGCCCGAACCTGCACCTCTCGGTAACCGGTGGTTCGCGCTGGATATTCCAGCACGATGGGCAGTTCGCCGGCCTTGATCTGCTCGACCGTCACCGCTGTTGGTGGCGCGTCGGCAGCCTCGATGCTCGCGGCCAGCAGGACCAGGCTGAAGGGCAGGCAGAAACCGACCAGACGAACGAAGGGCATGAGGCATTCCTCTCCTTGGCTAGACACGGGACAGAAGCAGGACAACCAAGCCCGCCACCAGCAGGCGGGGCAAAATCGGTAAACTCGGCACAATCTGAGCCTAGTTCCAATTAACCGGATCGCCATGCGTAGAACCAAAGAAGATGCGGAGAAAACCCGCTGCGCCATCCTCGCTGCTGCGGAACAGTTGTTCCTCGAGCGTGGGGTCGCCCATACCAGCCTCGAGCATATCGCCAGACATGCCGGGGTTACGCGCGGCGCGGTTTATTGGCACTTCCAGAACAAGGCGCACCTGTTCCACGAAATGCTCAATCAGGTACGCCTGCCGCTGGAGCCGCTGGCCCAGCAACTGTCGGCGGTCGATGGCCTGTCATCGCTGCAGCTGCTGCGCGATCTGTGCATAGAAGCCATGGCCAATCTGGTGCTCGACGAACAGCGCCGGCGCATCCTCACCGTGCTGCTGCGCCGCTGCGAGTTCACCGAGGAACTGCGCGAGGCCGAGGAGCGTCATGAGACCTTCGTCAATCAGTTCATCGACCTGTGCGAACAGCAGTTCGCCCTGTCGACCGTGCAGCCATACCTGCAGCCGGGCATCACCCCGCGCCTGGCCTCACGCACCTTGCATGCACTACTCGTCGGCCTGTTCAGTGACTGGCTGCGCGATCCCAATCTGTTCGATGCCCAGACCGATACCCCGGCGATGATCGACAGCTGCTTTCGCGGCCTGCTGCGGCAGTGGCCTTAGCAGGCCCGAGCTCTACGCGGGGGCAACCTCGTAACCCTCTTCACGAATGGTGGCCTGTATCTGCGCGGCATCCAGGTTGCCCTCCACTCGCACCAGGCCCGCGGCCAGATCGACTTCGACTCTGGCCGTCTGCTCCAGCGCCTGGATCGCCTGGGTGACAGCCCGCACGCAATGACCGCATGACATTCCGCTAACCTTGAATTGTTGCATTGCTGACTCCTTGAATCAGTGGTCGATGGGCGTAGTCTCGACCTTGCCACGATGGCAAGGTCAAGCCCTTGCTTCATGTCACCCGCGCCGTTTTCTGCATGAGGACCTTGCCATGCGCCTGCTCTGCCCCGCCCTTGCCCTGCTGCTGGTGCCTCTGGCTCAGGCAGAACCACTGGCACCGCTGCCCTCGACCAGCCAGGGCGAAGGCTACGCGGTGCTGATCGTCTCGCGCGAACGCCTGGAGGTGGCCACCACCTGTGAGGTGGCGCTGTATGTGCACGATCAGATGGCCGCCCGCCTGCACCAGGGCCAGTCGGTGTCCTTCAACCTGCCACCTGGCCGCGTCTCACTGCGCCTTGGCCTGACCGGCACCGCTCCCTGTCAGGACGGTATCAACCAGCTCGCCGGTCAGTCGCTGGAATTGCAGGCCGGCGAAGTGCGCCGCTATCGCATCGCCATGGGCAGCGATGGCCTGCGACTGCATGCCGCGCCCACACTGAACTGAAGGCTTGACCTTGCCATGGGGTCAAGGTTGATCCTGTAGCCATCAAGCTACAGGGAGCCGAACCATGACCACCTTCGACCTGCCTATCCAGGGCATGACCTGCGCCAGTTGCGCCGGTCGTGTCGAGCGCGCGCTGCGCAAGCTGCCGCAAGTAAGCAGTGTCAGCGTCAACCTGGCCAGCGAGCAGGCGCGCATCGAAGCACCTGCCGATAGCCTGCCGCAGCTGATCACCACCATCATCGACGCAGGTTATGCAGTGCCCAGCCAGCCGCTGGAGTTGGTCATCGAAGGCATGACCTGCGCCAGCTGCGTCGGTCGTATCGAACGCGCCCTGAGCAAACTGCCAGGCATCAGCCAGGTCGCCGTCAATCTCGCCGATGAGAAGGCGCGCCTGCAGGTACTCACCGGTTTCGACCCGCAACAGGCGCTGAAGGCGTTGGCCGCCGCCGGTTACAAGGCCAGCCTGCTGGACGACCGCCCGGCCGCGGATCAGGCGCAACGCCGTTTGCAGCGGGAACGCCTGACTTTGCTGGCAGCCATCGCCCTGACCCTGCCGCTGGTGCTGCCGATGCTGGTCGAGCCCTTCGGCCTGCACTGGATGCTGCCGGCCTGGGCGCAATTCCTGCTCGCCACACCGGTGCAGTTCATCTTCGGCGCGCGTTTTTACCGTGCCGCCTGGCAAGCGCTGAAAGCCCGTGCCGGCAACATGGATCAACTGGTGGCCATCGGCACCAGCGCCGGTTACGGCCTGAGCCTGTACCAATGGGCCGTGACGCCAGCCGGACAGATGCCGCACCTGTACTTCGAGGCCTCGGCGGTGATCATCAGCCTGATCCTGCTCGGCAAGTACCTGGAAAGCCGCGCCAAGCGCCAGACCGCCAGTGCCATTCGCGCCTTGCAGGCATTGCGCCCGGATCATGCGGTGCGCCTGATCGATGGACGTGAGGAACGTGTCGGCATCGACGCGCTGGCACTGGGTGACCGGATTCTGGTCAAGCCCGGCGAACGCTTCCCGGTCGACGGCCAGGTGCTGGAAGGCCACAGCCATGCGGACGAGGCGCTAATCAGCGGTGAAAGCCTGCCGGTGGCCAAGCAGCCGGGCGACAAGGTCACGGCCGGCGCCATCAACGGCGAAGGCCGCCTGCTGGTGGAAACCACGGCCCTTGGCGCCGAAACCGTGCTGTCACGGATCATCCGCCTGGTCGAAGACGCCCAGGCTGCCAAGGCGCCGATCCAGAAGCTGCTAGACAAGGTCAGCCAGGTATTCGTCCCGGCGGTGCTACTGATCGCCCTGGCCACGCTGCTGGGCTGGCTGGCGTTCGGCGCATCACTGGAAAACGCCCTGCTCAACGCCGTCGCCGTACTGGTGATCGCCTGCCCCTGCGCGCTGGGCCTGGCCACGCCGACCGCGATCATGGCCGGCACTGGAGTCGCCGCGCGTCATGGCATCCTGATCAAGGACGCCGAAGCGCTGGAAGTGGCGCACGCCGTGCAGCACATTGCCTTCGACAAGACCGGCACCCTCACCGAAGGCAAGCCGCGCATCGTCCATATCGGCCTGGGCGAAGCAAACGAGGAAGAACTGCTGCGCCTGGCTGGCGGTCTGCAACAGGGCAGCGAGCACCCGCTGGCCAAGGCCGTGCTGCAACGCTGCGCAGAACAGCACATCACGCTGCCGGCGCTGAGCGACAGCCGTGCGTTGACCGGACGCGGCATCGCCGGCGAAATCGAGGGCCGCTCCCTGCAACTGGGCAGCAGCCGTCTACTGGACGAAAACCAATTGCAGTCCGGCGCGCTGGGCACATCGGCGCAAAGCTGGGAAGCCGAAGGCCGCACCTTGTCCTGGCTGATCGAAACCGGCAGCCCGCCTCGCCTGCTCGGCCTGCTGGCCTTCGGCGACCAACTCAAGGAAGGCGCCACCGACGCCATCGCCGAACTGCGCGAACAGGGCATCACCAGCCACCTGATCAGCGGCGATAACCAGGGCAGCGTGGCGGCGGTGGCCAGCGTTCTGGGTATCGATGAGCCCCACGCCCAGGTATTGCCGGCGGACAAGGCGCGGCTGATCGGTGAACTGCGCCAGCACGGCACCGTGGCCATGGTCGGCGACGGCATCAACGACGCACCGGCGCTGGCCGCTGCGGACGTCGGCATCGCCATGGGCGGCGGCACCGATGCCGCCATGCACGCGGCCGGCATCACCCTGATGCGCGGTGACCCGCGTCTGGTGCCGGCCGCGCTGGAGATCAGCCAGCGCACCTACGCCAAGATCCGCCAGAACCTGTTCTGGGCCTTCATCTACAACCTGATCGGCATCCCGCTTGCCGCCGCTGGCCTGCTCAACCCGATGTTCGCCGGCGCCGCCATGGCGCTATCCAGCGTCAGCGTGGTGAGCAATGCCCTGCTGCTCAATCGCTGGAGACCGAAGGGATCGTAGCCGGTATTTTCTTGAACCGGCGCATGGTATGGGAATGCCATCATTGAACCGACGCGCGCTGTCCGGCACCCTTCAGGCCTCGCCCAACTCACGGATGGAGGCCACGGCATGCTGGATGCCAACCAGGCGCATATCACCCTCACCATTGCCGCGGTCGAAAATGACCTGCAGGTTTTGAGCTTCGAGGGGCGCGAAACGCTTAACAAGCCCTACCGCTTCGATATCGAACTGATCAGCCAGAACGCCAGTCTCGACCTCGACGCGCTGATCAATCAGACCGCCTACCTGGCCTTCGGCCCCTCCGGTAAAGGCGTGCATGGCGTGGTCTACGCCATCACGCAAGGCGACTCCGGCAAACGCCTGACCCGCTACCGCATCAGCCTGCGGCCGCAACTCGCCTACCTGGCTCACCGCTACAACCAGCGCATCTTCCAGCACCTGACGGTGCCACAGATCATAAGCCAGGTCCTCGAAGACCATGGTATCCAGAGCGACGCCTATCAATTCCAGCTCGGTTATATCTATCCCGAACGCGACTACTGCGTGCAGTACGACGAAAGCGACCTGCACTTCATCCAGCGCCTGTGCGAGGAAGAAGGCATCAGCTTCCACTTCCAACACAGCGAAGACAGCCATCGCCTGGTGTTTGGCGACGACGCCAGCGTCTTCCCCAAGCTCGCCCCGCTGAACTACCAGCAGGGCAGCGGCCTGTCCGCTGACCACGAAGTGGTGCGCGCCTTTGGTGTGCGCCTGGAAACCCGCAGCACCCACACCACCTGGCGCGACTATGACTTCGAGCAGCCCAAGCTGCAGATGGAGGCGGACTACCGCAGCGAGTTCAGCCCGGCACTGGAGGTCTACGACTACCCTGGTCGCTTCACCGACCGCACACGCGGCAAGCACCTGGCCAAACGTAGCCTGGAGCGTCTGCGCAGCGACTACGAACTGGCTGAAGGCCATAGCGACGCCTACCTGATCAGCGGCCACTTCCTCGCCCTCGCTGGTCATCCGCGTGCACAGTGGAACGACCTCTGGCTACTCAATGAAGTCATCCACGAAGGCAAGCAGCCACAGGTGCTGGAAGAGTCGGTGACCAGCAGCACCCAGCCTGGCGACGGGTTCCAGCAGGGCTACCGCAACAGCTTCAGCGCCACTCCCTGGGACATCCCCTACCGCCCCGCGCTCGAACATCGCAAACCCAAGGTATTGGGCAGCCAGACCGCCGTGGTCACCGGCCCGGCCGGCGAGGAAATCCACTGCGACCAATATGGCCGGGTGAAAGTGCAGTTCCACTGGGATCGCGAAGGCCTGGGCAACGACACCAGCAGTTGCTGGCTGCGCGTAGCCTCCAACTGGGCCGGCGACGCCTATGGCGGTGTGGCCATTCCGCGCGTGGGTATGGAAGTGCTGGTCACCTTCCTCGAAGGCGACCCCGACCAGCCGCTGATCACCGGCTGCCTGTATCACGCCGAGCACGTGGTGCCCTACGACCTGCCGGCGAACAAGACCCGCAGCGTCTTCAAGACCCTGAGCAGCCCGGGCGGTGGCGGTTACAACGAATTTCGCATCGAAGACCGCAAGGGCGCCGAGCAGATCTACATCCACGCCCAGCGTGACTGGGACGAAAACATCGAAAACAACCAGAAGATCCGCGTCGGCAACGAGCGCCACGATACGGTCGAAGCCAACAGCTACACCGAACTTCAGGCCGAAGAACACCGTACCACCGACCTCGACCGCAAGGTGGAAGTGCGCGCCAACGACCACCTCACCGTCGCCGTCACCCAGCACAACAAGATTGGCACCGGCCTGTTCATCGAAGCCGGCAACGAGATTCACTACAACGCAGGCAGCAAGGTGGTGATCGACGCCGGCATGGAGCTCACTGCCGCAGGCGGCGGCAGCTTCCTCAAGCTTGACCCGAGCGGCGTCACCCTGAGCGGGGCGACGATCAAGATGAATTCAGGGGGTGGGCCGGGTGCAGGAGCGGGGTTAAAAATCCTGGCGCCAGTCATGCCGTGGCTCGCTGCAAGCGCAGTAGCTGGCAGCGTGACCCTGCCAGCCTTGACCAACATGGCGCGACAACTGCAGCAGGCAGCAATGACCAAGCTGCTGCTGGTCAAACAGTGCGGCGTGCAACCCGACGGTTCTTGCCAGCTGGAGGAGTGCCCATGTGGCAAGAACGCCAATCGGATATGAATAACCAGGCAGAGGAACCTCAGTTCGAAAGCGGAGGCCTCTATCTGCTCCTAGATGGCGCAGCCTTGCCTGCACTGCAGATCGTTTATCAGCATGACGACGAACCAGAGGCCATACCGCTCTATCGCGGGACTCGCCACGCAGCGTCAATGGAAAGCAGCCCTGTGCTCTACAAGCTTTCCGAACAAAAATACCTGTGGGAAAACCGAGCTCGATGGCGATCAGCAGCCATTGTTCTGGGTAGCCAGTCAGCGATGGAAGCCCTGGCAGATCATTTGCGCAGCCTGCTCAGTGTGAAGCTGCCGTCTGGAGAGTTGGTGTTTTGCAGATTCTACGATCCTGCGTTAACCGCAAGATTCCTGTCCAGCCTAACGGAAGATGAACGCAGTGCCTGGCTAGGCCCTATCAAGAATCTCTGGACACTCAGGCAGGATGATCAATGGTTGCACTTCGGTGCGAGCTATGACGCGCCTGCAATGACGCCAGACGATGAGGGGTGGTTCTCGCTTCGCGTCGAACAACTCAAGAGCTGGCAAGAAGAAGAGCGGAGACTTTTCATACAAAGATTGGTTGCTCACTTTTCTTTCGACGAGCGCTGCAGTACGCCACATGCCGACCTGGAAAAGCTCATTGAGCTCCGCATCGAACAAGCAGAGCAGGCGGGTATCGAAACCGAACAACAGTTGTTCGCCTTTGTTGAATTAGCCCTCCAGTTCCCTGATGCGATGGACAGCCCAAGCGTACATAAACAACTCACCAATATGGACGAATCTGCCGAGCACCGCCTGGCTGCCATCGAAGCCAGCCTGCTTGGCCTGAATGGATGAAGCAATGGAATATGTCATCAAGCAAGGCGACAGCCTAGGTCAGATAGCCAGCAGCCACGGGACGACCACAAGCACGCTGCTGCGCCTCAACCCTCAGATCGAAGACCCCAATCGGATCCAAGCGGGCCAGACGCTGCAGCTCCCCGAAAATAGTGGCCCCGCCCGAACAGGCTGCGCAGTGGGACAAGTAACGCAAAGCAGCCCATGCAGCGATGCTCCGTTCGACGTGGCGTTCTACTGGAACGACAAGGTTCAGACGCGCCAAGCCATTTATGAGGAAATCTACGGTACGCAGATACACTTTGTGCTTCGTTCGCTATTTGAGCGAAACAACGAGCACCTGAAGGATACGGTGCTACCGGGCGAAATCGTCATCGTTTCCAATCGACCGCGCACCGATGCAGACCGTCAGCGCCTGGAAAAACTCAAACAACAGGCAAGACTCGCAAGTGCAGGCATCCAGCAATTGACGCCGGACGAAGCCATGACGGTGAAACGGCATCTAGAGGCGCTGGACTTTATTTCCTTGGAAACCGTAGCTGCCCACCAAAGTACCGCGCTCGGCGTGCTGAGTGCCGCAACGGGCAAACAGCTTAGCGATATAAAAAGTATACTTGAAAAGATTAACGCGGCCTATGTGGAGGAATTGCGCAGAACGGGTAGCGCCAATCGTTTTTCTCCAGATTTTTATGCCAGACGTCAACAACTGTTCGCCCAGCTGGATCATGCAGTTGGGCGAGTGACCCTTTCGACCCTCAATATCCGCCAGTACAACAGCATAAAGAACACGCTGGGCCTATCCACCAAATCTATTCTGCACAATGCCTCGGAGATTGCCGAGCGGGGCCAGGTTCCTCAACTCGGGCAACGTATCAATACGGTTTCAGGATGGGCAAAGGGTTCGAGCAGACTGGGTTACCTAGGAATAGCCATTGATGGAGGCGTTCGCCTAAACAGAATTAATGATGCCTGTACCATCGGAAATACTGAAACTTGCCGCCAAGTTAGCTACAAACAAACTGGTGGTTTTGTTGGAAGTGCAGCTGGCGGCGCCCTCGGGGGGCTCATTGGAGCTAATGTCGCAACAGGTATCGTCGGCGGTATTGCATTGGCATTTGGAGTTACAGTAGGAGCACCAGTACTACTTGTCGTTGGTTTAGTCGGTGCCGGCGTCGGGGCCTACTACGGAGGAAGCGGGGGCGGCGACGTGGGAGAGCAGGCAGGCACAGTAATATATGAATGGAGCAGATAATGGACGCCACACTATCGATAAAGGCCGTTCTGGCGAACACCCTAATGCTCATACTGGTGACCGGCACCATCAATCATATCTATGCTGCCTTCTTCGGGATTCGCAGGCTGGATAGGTACTTCTCCCGCAAGCCTGATCCAAGCTGGGAATCACGGAGCCCGTTCGATGGTTTCTACAGATTGCACAAGTACAGTTTTCTCTACTCGCTGGGCATACGCCGCCCCGCTGTAGGCGCGGGTCTATCGCTCTGGCTGTACTTCTCGTTCTTCAGCCTCGCCATCATTTGGATCACATTAGGCTTGGCGGCGCTCGGCAGGTATTTACAGATTGGCCCCTTTACCTAGGCGCATACCGGCATGAGTGACCCATCGCACCTGGAAATCTTACTGGTCCTCGTCTGGGTGCTGCTTTTCGTCGCCGGCGGTTTCAACGGTATCTACCTCTGCTTCCATGGGATAAGTCGGCTCGACCCATACTTTTCCAGGCTTCCTGATTTCAGGCAGGAGTCCGTCAGCCCCTTCGACCGCTTCTGCCGGATGCACCGTTATAGCTTTCTCTACACCCTGGGCTTGAACAAACCCAGGGTCAGCCTGCCCCTGTCGATATGGTTGTACTTCACCTGCATCAGCCTGACGGTATTCTGAATCAGCATGGCCATCGGCCAACTCAAGATTCATTTCGGGTTCAACCCTCTGGCATAGTCACGCGGAGTTTCTGCCGACAAGAAGGCTACATCCATGAACATCGGCCAAGCCGCCAAACACACCGGCCTTAGCGCCAAGATGATTCGCTACTACGAGTCCATCGACCTGCTGCCCCATGCTGGGCGCTCGGAGAGTGGCTATCGGCAGTACAGCGCGGGCGATCTGCACCGTCTGACCTTTATCAAACGCGCACGGGATCTGGGGTTTTCTCTGGAAGAAGTCGGCAAGCTGCTGGCACTGTGGCAGGACAAGCAGCGCGCCAGTGCCGATGTGAAGGCGCTGGCCGAGGAGCATATCGCCACGCTTTCACGCAAGATCGCCGAGATGAGCGCCTTGCGAGATACGCTGGTGGAGCTGGCGAACAGTTGCCAGGGCGATAGCCGGCCGGATTGTCCGATTCTGCAGGGGCTGGAGGAAGGAGTGAGTTGCGGCGCGGCGGGATGTTCATCGCACCGTCAGCCGTAGGGCGGGTGAAACCCGCCAGACCGACAACGGCGGGTTGCACCCGCCCTACGTCAGTGGCGCCGCCAGTTCTAAAGCCCCTCCCATGGCACCGGGCGCAGCGTGAGGATGTGCGCACGGCGCACCCTACGGAGCAGAGCCCGGCAAAAGCTTTATCAGCGCATCCAGGGCGGTATCGGTTCGGCGTCCTTGGGTTCGTCTTCGGCGTTGAGCAGGGCCTGCTTCTTCGCCTCTTCGGCCAGGGCGGCCTTGATCTCGCGCATCACCGCGTCGATGTCGGCAGCGTCTTCTTCTTCAGCGAACTCACCAGTCAATTCCGTATCGGGCTGCAGTTTACCGGCCTCGTACAGCGCCCACATTTCCTTGGCGTACTTGGTGTACTTGAGCTCCGGGGCAAACTGGCCGAAGTACTCGGCCATGTTGCGCACATCGCGCTCGAGCATGCTGAAGGCGTGGTTGTTGGCGGCTGCGTCCACGGCTTGCGGCAGATCGATGATCACCGGGCCCTCAGGGCCGAGCAGCACGTTGAATTCCGACAAGTCGCCGTGCACCAGGCCGGCGCAGAGCATCTTGACGATCTCCTGGATCATGAAGGCGTGAAATTCACGGGCGTCGTCCGGGTGTAGGTCGACATCATTGAGCCGCGGCGCAACATCGCCCTCGCCGTCGCCCACCAGCTCCATCAGCAGCACGCCGTCGAGAAAGTCGTAGGGCTTGGGCACCCTCACACCGGCATTGGCCAGGCGGAACAGCGCGGCGACCTCGGCATTCTGCCAGGCCTGCTCCTGCTCCTTGCGCCCATACTTGCTGCCCTTGGCCATGGCCCGCGCCTGGCGGCTGCCACGCACCTTGCGGCCTTCCTGATATTCGGATGCCTGGCGGAAGCTGCGTTTGTTGGCTTCCTTGTAGACCTTGGCGCAGCGCAGCTCGTCGCCACACCTCACCACATAGACCGCTGCTTCCTTGCCACTCATCAGTGGTCGCAGCACCTCATCCACCAGGCCATCCTCGACCAGGGGTTCAATACGTTTGGGCGTCTTCATCGGTGTGGATCACGGGTCCTTTCTGACGGAGAAAATGATTATGGCGCCATCCTCGCATAGCCAGAGGCGTATGCCGACTATTGATCATCATGCACTGACCAGATGACGCCTGAGCGCCTCGATGGCATAGCGCACTTTGGCCGGTTGCGCATCGCGCCGTGGCGTGACGATATGCAGGCCGATAGGCTCGAGTTGCCAATCCGGCAGCAGCGCCAACAGCTCGCCGCGAGCCAGCAGTTCACGGACTTCCGGCTCCGGCTGCAGCGACACGCCCATTCCCGCCAGGGTGAATTGGCGTGCGGCCAGGATGTTGTTGCAGCTGATGCGCGTCTCCAGCCGCAGGCGCTGCTGCACTCCACCGGGGCCAAGCAAGGTCAGGTGCTGGCTGCGTTCCAGATGCAGGCCGATCCAGTCGAGCTTGAGCAATTGCGACGGTTCGATTGGCAAACCGACGCGTGCCAGGTAGGCCGGAGCGGCGCACAGGATCATGCGCCAATCGGTCACGTAACGGGCCACCAGGCTGGAGTCCTCCTGGCGGCCGACACGGATGGCGAGATCGATGCGCGACTCGATCAGGTCGATCTGTTCATCGTGAAAGAACAGGCTCAGGCTCAACCCCGGATGAGCACTGAGCAACGGCGCCAGCGCTTCGCTCAGCAGCGGCCCGGAAAACCCGACCGGGGCGGCGACACGCAACTCACCCACCGGCGCATCACGCTGCTCGGCCAGGCGCTGCTCCGCTTGCTCGGCCAATTCGACTATCTGTCGGCAGCTTTCATAGAACTGCACACCCGCTTCGCTAAGGGTCAGCTTGCGTGTGGTGCGGTGCAGCAGCGTCACACCAGTGGCCTCCTCCAGTCGGCGTATCTGCTGACTGACCGCCGAAGCCGTCATACCCATGGCTTCGGCAGCCGCGACCATCGAGCCCTTCTGCACCACGGTGGCGAACAACGCCATGCGCTTGAGCTGCTCCATTATGAAGTCCTGCTTAATTATCCATGTGCATAAGGCCACTTTTTCCGGAGTTTATCCAGCAGCGATCATGTGTTCATCGTCACTATTGGAGATTACCCCAATGAGAATCGCACTGATCGGTGCCACTGGTTATGTCGGCGCGCCGCTGCTGCAAGAGGCTCTGAGTCGCGGTCATCAGGTCACCGCACTGGTACGCCAGCCACAAAAGCTGAACGCACACCCGCAACTCACCGTCGTTGAGGCGGACGTTCACGACAGCGCAGCGCTGACCCGGCAGTTGCACGGCCACGACGCGGTAATCAGCGCCTTCAACCCAGGCTGGGGCGTGGCGGAGATTCGCGAGCAGTTCATCGCCGGCAGCCGCTCGATCATCGCGGCGAGCAAGCAGGCAGGCGTCAAACGTCTGCTGGTGGTCGGTGGTGCCGGCAGTCTGTACGTCGCCCCCAACGTGCAATTGATCGATACACCGGACTTTCCTGCCGATTACAAGGAAGGCGCCGAAGGTGCGCGCCAGACGCTGGAAATCCTGCGCGGCGAACAGGATCTGGAGTGGACCTTTCTCTCGCCAGCCGCCCTGCTCGTTCCAGGCCCACGTACTGGCAAGTTCCGCCTGGGCCGGGACGAGTTGCTGATGAACGGTAATGAGCCGGGCAGCATTTCGGTGGCCGACCTGGCCGTAGCACTGCTGGACGAAGTCGAGCAGCCGCAGCACATTCGCCAACGCTTTACCCTGGCGTACTGAACCACGCCGCGCTGTCGCAACACGGCAGCCACCAGGAAAGACACAGCCCAAGAGGATTTTGCATGACCCTATTCAGCAGCAGAGCCTTCGTCGCGACCGATACCCCGGCGCGCTATATCAGTCGTCTGTGCAAACACTTCGCGCACAAGATTCCAGTCAGCTTCGACGAGCACCAGGGCCGTATCGAGTTCGGCGCCGGTGTGGCGACCTTGAAGGCAGAAAACCAGGGCTTGCGCCTACAGGTGGAAAGCGCCAGCAGCGAGGACCTACAACGTCTGGAGGGCGTTGTCGGCAGTCACTTCGAGCGCTTTGCCTGGCAGGAAGAACTGACCCTGGACTGGCAGCCCGGCTAATCCCTCAGAGCGCATCCAGCCGCGCGCGCAAGCGGCGCAGCACCGCCAGCGACTCGGGATTGTCGCCATGCACGCACAAGCTGTCGGCCCGCAGCCGCAGCGGCTTGCCATTGATATCGGCAAACGGCTCGCCGCTGGCGATGGCCAGCGCCTGAGCAAGGATACGCTCGGGGTCCTGGTGCACCGCAGCGCTGAGCCGGCGCGGCGCCAGTTGCCCATCTGACAGATAGGCGCGGTCGGCGAACGCCTCGAACATCAGCGGCACATCGACCTCGTCAGCTAGACGCAGCTCCCGGTCATTGTCAGCCAGCGCCAACACCATCAGCGGCAAGCCCTTGCGGTAGCTTGCACAGGCATCCAGCACCGCCATCAGTAGCGCATCGTCACGCACCAGGTCGTTGTACAGCGCGCCATGCGGTTTGACGTAGGCCAGCTGGCAACCAGCCGCTCGGCAGAAGGCATCCAGTGCTCCCACCTGATAAAGCACCAGTGCGCGGACCTCCTCCGGCGAACATTGCAGATGACGCCGACCAAAGCCTTGCAGATCCGGATAGGACGGATGCGCGCCAATACTCACGCCGTGCGCCACGGCCAGCTCGACACAACGCGCCATGATCAGCGGATCGCCTGCGTGGAAGCCGCACGCCAGGTTGGCCTGATCGATCAGCGGCATGGCCAGTTCATCGTCGCCCATACGCCAGGCGCCGAAACCTTCACCCATGTCGCAGTTGAGAAGAATACGGTTCATGCCGGCAGCTTAGAGCGCCTGGAAAGCCTGCGTAAAGCCCGAGCAACATTCGAGAATTAATCGCATTTACAAAATTTACACCTGCCTGCAGCCCAACCACCACGGCCTCTCCAGCCGGTTGCCATGCCCATCGATATCATCCGCAATTGAACCTTATATGCAAATCACTATCATCCCGACCGTTTGCAACCGTTCCGCCTGCACCCTCTTACTGCCAGGAGTAGATCGATGTCCGCCCTCAATTCCCGCACCGCCTTGGCCAGCGCCATTGCTCTGGCCGCCAGTTTCGGCGCCCAGGCAAACGAGCCTATCGCCCTGGGCGATGTGGTAGTCAGTGCTTCCGGCTTCGAGCAGAAGATCACCGAAGCCCCGGCCAGCATCAGCGTGATCAGCCGCGAAGAACTCCAGCAGAAGCGTTACAGCAACCTGGCGCAAGCACTGGAAGACGTGGAAGGCATCGACGTACGCCAGGGCACCGGCAAGACTGGCGGTCTGAACATCAGCATTCGTGGCATGCCCAGCGACTACACCCTGATTCTGATCGACGGCCGTCGCCAGAACACGGCAGGCAACGTCACCCCCAATGGTTTCAACGAAACTGCCACCAGCTTCATGCCCCCGATGTCCGCTATCGAGCGTATCGAAGTAATCCGCGGGCCGATGTCCACGCTCTACGGCTCCGACGCCATGGGGGGCGTAGTCAACATCATCACCCGCAAGGTGGCCAAGGAATGGGGCGCCAGCCTGAGCCTGGACCATACTTTCCAGGAAAACCGCGATTACGGTGAAGCCAGCAACACCAGCCTCTATGCCAGCGGCCCGCTGATCGACGGTCTGTTGGGCCTCGCCGTGCGGGGCAGCCTGTATGACCGCGGCGAGTCGAACCTGCAGTTCGACAACGACAGCACCGTCAGCAAACGCGGCGCTTCCCCCGTCGAGGGGCGCAACACCACCTTCGGCACCCGCCTGACACTGACCCCGAATGACGCCCATGACTTCGCCCTCGATTTCGAGCGAGGCCGCCAGGTCTACAACAATGACGACTGCCAGCTGGGCAATCTCGACGGCAAGAATGGCGGCAGCGCCACCGACGGCTGCACCACCAACGCCCCGTTACGTGCCAATGGCTACAAGGATGAACTGCGCTTCGAGCGTGATCAGATCGCCCTCAGCCATACCGGGCGTTTGAGCTTCGGTACGCTGGAAAGCAGCATCACCCACAACACCACGGAAACCTTCGGCCGTACCATTCCAGGCAACCCGATTGGCAACGCTTACACAGGTTTCCCGTCGATCATCATCGGCGACGACCGCAAGCTGAAGTCGACCGACCTGGTCGTCGACACCAAGTTGGTAGGCCCGGTGGGCGAAGCTCATATCGCCACCGTCGGCGCACAGTGGTGGGATGCCAAGGTCACCGACGGCATCGCCGATGAGGATTTCCAGCAAACTTCCTGGGCGCTGTTCGCCGAAGATGAGTGGCGCCTGCGTGAAGACCTGGCGCTGACCCTGGGAGCGCGCTACGAGGATCATGAAGCCTTTGGTGGCCATGTCAGCCCGCGCGCCTACCTGGTGTGGAACACAACGGATACCTGGACCCTGAAGGGCGGCGTAAGCCGCGGTTACAAGACCCCAACACTCAATCAACTGCACAGTGGCATCAACGGCGTGACCGGCCAGGGCTCGACCATTACCATTGGTAGCCCCGACCTGGATCCGGAAATCACCACCAACACCGAGATTGGTGCGTACTACGACAACCTCTCCGACTTCAACGCCAACGTCACTCTGTTCCACAACAAGTTCAAGGACAAGATCGACGACGGCACGCCGTTGGCCAACTGCTTCTACGCTGCTAATCCGAACCAGCCAGGCTGCGTCAGCTATGGCTCGGGCTTCACTCAGGAGAACTTCGCCCAGAGCGTGAACATCGGCGAAGCCGTCACCAAGGGTGTCGAAGTTGCAGGTCGCTGGGAATTCGCCCCGGCCTGGGCACTGGCCGTCAACTACACCTACACCGACAGCGAGCAGAAGAGTGGCATCAACAAGGGTGCGCCACTGACCAATACACCTGAGCATATGGCTCACGCACGCCTGAGCTGGGCCGCCAATGATCATCTGACGCTGTGGTTCAAGGGGGAATACCGCGGCGAACGTGCTCGCTTTACCGACCGCTACGAAAACCTAACGGCGGCGAACAAGGCCCTGTATGACGCCGCCGGCGACCTGAAGGCCTATGAGGTCTTCCACCTCGGTGGCTCGTTCAAGGCCTCGGAGAACGTGACGTTCAGCGCCACGATCTACAACCTGTTCGACAAGGACTTCACTAGCGGCAGCTACTACACCACCAACACCGGCACCACCGGCTGGGCGTCCGACTACACGCAGATCGGCCAGTCCACCAGCGGCACCCTCGAAGAAGGTCGCCGCCTGTGGTTGTCGACAGTCATCGAGTTCTGACTTCAACCCCACAATGCAAAACGCCAGCCCTGGGGCTGGCGTTCTGCTTTCTAGCAATTGCCCCCCCTGCAGGCGGGAAACCACACCACTGCAGTCATCAGCGGCAGGCCATCGAGCAGTAAGTCGTAGCCAACTCGGCATGGCGCAAACATTGGCCGTAGAAGCCATCTGCCAAAGAACGTTGGTCTAGCGAGTGGCAGGACGCCAGATCACATCCGGCCCGATGCTGGCCAGGTCGGCGCAACCGGTCAGAGCCATGGCCACCTCCAGCTCCGCGCGCAGCAGTTGCAGCACATGCGCCACCCCGACCGCACCGGCCGCTGCCAAACCAAAGACGTAGGGCCTGCCGACCAGCACGGCATCCGCTCCCAACGCCAGCGCCTTGAGGATATCGCTGCCACGGCGAATACCACCATCGAGCAACAGTGGCATCCGTCCTTGCACAACTGCCGCAATTTCGGGCAGCACCTCGATGGTCGCTGGCAGGCCATCCAGCGTACGTCCGCCATGGTTGGAGACGATCAGGCCATCCACGCCCGCCGCCAGCGCCTGTTCGGCATCGGCACCGCTCAAGATGCCCTTGAGCAGAATGGGCAAACGCGTCTGCTCGCGCAGCCAGGTGAGGTCGGCCCAAGTCGGCGCCGCGGCCAGCAACGGGCCGCCCAAGAGCAGGCTGCTGTTCTGCGAGTCGGCTTGCGCCTGCAAGGGTCGCATCCCACGCAGATTGACCGCTTCGACACCCGCCGGCAAAGCGAAGCCGGCGCGCTGCTCGCGATTACGCACGCCGTTGACCGGAGCATCCACTGTCAGCACCAGAGCCTGGTAGCCGGCGCTTTCAGCGCGGCGGATCAGGGCGGCAGTGAAGTCGCGATCAGGCTGGATATACAGCTGGAACCACAGCGGCGCCTGCGCCTGCGCCGCGATCGCTTCCAGCTCGACACTGGCCTGGGTGCTGACCACCATGCCCGTGCCCAGTGCAGCCGCCGCAAGTACGCTGGCCAACTCGCCATCGGGATGGGCGAGCTTCTGGTACGCCACCGGCGCAAGAAAGATCGGGTGGGCGAAATCCTGGCCGAACAGACGCAGGCGCGTATTGCCGCCGCTCAGGTCTTGCAGCACCCGGCTACGCAGACGCAGACGCTCGAACGCCGCCCGGTTGTCCGCCAGGGTCAGCTCATCCGCCGCGCCGCCGGCCAGGTAGGCCCAGGCCTGTTCGCTCATGCGTTCGCGGGCATAGGGCTCGTAGTCGACGACGGCGGCGATGGTCGGCGGAATCTGCTGCAGCTTGGGCAATGGCATGCTGTTTCTCGGCGGGTCGGTGCGTGGAGGGCAAGGTTCGATCAGGGTGATGGATCGAGCGCTCAGGTCTGCGTCCATTGCCGCAGCAGGTTGTGGTAAATCCCGGTCAAGCGCACTAGTTCGGGGCTGTCCGGCACCTGCTGGCGCAGCGCCTGGATGCTGTCGTCGAGTTCCAGCAGCACACTGCGCTGCTCGTTCTGGCGCACCAGGCTCTGCACCCAGAAGAACGAGGCCAGACGCACACCACGGGTCACCGGTTCGACCCGATGCAGGCTGCCGCTGGAATAGAGAACCAGATGGCCGGCAGGCAGTTTGATGCGCTGGTCCTGCACCACCAGTTCACCGCCTTCGTACTCGTCCGGCTCGCTGAAGAACAGAGTGGCTGACAGGTCGGCACGAATACGATGCGGCGTGCCCGGCACGCTGAATACCGCATTGTCGATATGGTCGCCGTAGGTGCCGCCCTCGGCATAGCGATTGAAACGCGGCGGTACCACTTTCAGCGGCAACGCGGCAGCCATGAAACGCGGATGCTGGGCCAGGCAGGCCAGGATGAAATCGCCCAGCTGCTGCGTCAGTGGATCATCCTGAGCGAGCTGCTGGTTGGCCTTGACGTTCACCGCCTGGTGCCCAGCCGTCAGCCGGCCATCCTGCCAGTTGCCGCCGGCGAGCGCGGTGCGGCACTGCTGCAGCTGTTCGGCATTCAGCACGTCGGGAATGCTCAGCATCATCTTCGGGGTTCTCCAGGGCCAATCGCCGTTGCGAATGATTCTAAAGGGCTGCAGCACTCGGACAGAAGCCCGATCTGCTGTCGCCACCAAAATGAAAACGCCCCGACTGCGTGGCAATCGGGGCGTTGTACCACTCAAGCGTGCTTAGAAGTGGAAGTTGGTGCTCAGGGTGAAGGTACGCGGATCACCCAGCAATGCACGGCGACCCTGCCAGTTGGCCGAGCTGACGTATTCCTCATTGGTGAGGTTGTCGATGTTCAGGCGCACGTCCACATTGGCATTGACCTCATAGCTGGCCATCGCGGCGAAGGTGGTGTAGCTCGGCACACGCCCGTAGCGACCATTGGCGACAATACGCTCGACGTCATCCGGACGCCCCAGGTAGGACGAACCAACGTGCTGGGCGCCCAGGCCCAGGGTCAGACCGACGGGCAGGCGGTAGGTCGTCCACAGGTTGCCGGAGACCTTGGGCGTGAAGGCCAGCTCGTCACCGTCGGTGCGCAGCTCACTACCGTAGTCGCCACTGTTGGCACGACGACGCACGTCATCCAGATACGCGCTGTGCTTGCGCTCGCTGTCCATGAACACGATGCCGCCGAAGACATCCCAGTTGTCGGTGATCTTGCCACTGGCGCCCAGTTCCAGGCCTTTGACCACTTGCTCGCCATAGCCCTTGAGCGTGGCAGGTCCGGTCTGACCGACGTCAAGACCGGTGATCGCCACCTTCTTTTTCTCGGTGTAGAACAAAGCAGCGGTGGTCGACAGGCGGCTGTCGAAGAAGTCCCACTTGGTACCGATCTCGTAGTTGTGCGCCCGCACCGGATCGGCGCCCTTGATCAGCGCCGGCAGGCCCTGGTCAGTACGCGAGATATCCGAGTTGGACAGGTACGAGCCCGGCGGTTGGGTGGACACACCGTAGGCCGCGTAGACGCTGCCGTTGGGCAGCGGCTTGTACACCACGCCCAGCTTGCCGCCGAGGCTCAGCTCGGTGTCGTCGAAGTCGTCACCCGGTGCGGCACCACCAGCCAGGCGTTTGTTGCTGATGCTCGCCTGGTACTGCTCCAGGCGCAGACCACCGGTCACCTGCCACTGCGGGTTGATCTCGATGGTGTCGTAGACATAGAGCGCGGCGGTATCGACATCGACCTTGGTGCGATCACGCGGGGCCAGAGCGGCCGGCACGCTGCGTTCCCAGTCCGGGTCGAAGACGTTGACCAGCCCCGGCAGCGTCTGCGATTGATAACCCAGCGACTCGGACTTCTCGCGACTCAGCTCGAGCCCAGCCGACAGGTTGTGGCGCAGCCCGGCGGTATCGAACTGAGTGGACAGGTTGGTCAGGTTGCTCAGCGACGTGTTGACGCGGTCATACTGCTGACGCTGTACGTTGACCAGCGCAGCATTGGCGTTGTTGTCGTCATCCAGTACGTGGGTGTAACGCGCCTGGCGGTCAACACGGGCCAGACGCGTCTGGTTGCTGATGGTGACGCCAGCGGACAGATCATGTTCGAGGCGGAACATCAGCGCATCGCTGGTGGTGTCGTCGAAGTCGGACTTGAGGCCGAAGTACTTGTCGCGATCAGCCGACCACACCGAGGAATCGAGCGGGGTGTTGGCGCCCTTGAGCTGGTCACGCAGGGTCACGCCGGCCACACCCAGATCCGGGCGGTCGTTCATCTCGACGTGCTCGTAAGCGACGATGGCGCGAGTGTCGGTGCCCAGACCGAAGGCCACCGACGGGGCGATACCCCAGCTGTTCTTCTCGGCGTGCTCACGGCCCGCGACACCGCTGTCCTCGACCAGCAGGTTGAGACGGAACGCGCTGCTGTCGTTGATGATCTGGTTGGTGTCGAGCGTGGCACGGCGGCGCGGCTCGGAGTCGTACTGGTCGAAGCCGAAGCTAGCGCCGCCGGCGATGAAGCTTTCCAGGGTTGGCGTCTTGGTCACCTGATTGACGTAACCACCGGCGCCACCGCGGCCGTTGTCGGCTGCCGGCCCCTTGAACACCTCGACCTGCTCGACGTTGAACACGTCGCGGGTGTAGCTGCCATTGTCACGCGCACCGTCGATAAACAGGCTGCCGCTGGTGTTGAAACCACGCAGACTGAAGTTGTTGGTGCCGGTGGCGAAACCGTTTTCGCCAGCCTCGAAGCTGATGCCGGGAGTATTGCGCAGTACATCGGTCAGGGTGCGGGCGTTCTGCTGACGGAACAGGGTTTCCGGAATGACGTTGACCGTCTGCGGTGTATCGAGCAGTGCAGCGGTCTGTTTCGGCGAAGATGTCTTGTCGACCTTGAAGCCCTTGTCCTGCTGCCCCTGAACGGTTACGTCGTCCAGTTCGACTGCCGACTCCTGGGCCACGGCGAAACCGGACAGCAGGGCCAGGCTGACGGCCGAGGCCAGCAGACGACGCTGGGGGAAAGGTGCACGCTTGTTGTGTTTATCGCTCACGAGAGTCACTCCAGATGGAAACTGCGCGCGATAGTATTTGAGATTCAATCTTAATCAATCATTACGAATGATTTACATGAACTTCTTTGTAACAAAAATGTCAGCGCCTTTCCCCTGTTCCAGATGGAGCGCTCTAGGACGCTGATTCAGCGAAGGTGAGAGGCTCTGGGCAGAAATGAAAACGCCCACACGAAGTGGGCGTCTGTCACGCAGCATGGCAGGCATAGCACCTACAGGGTGGCCTCCGGCTACGGTTAAGGCTGCAGCGCCTTACAGGTAGTAGGATTTCAGCGGCGGGAAGCCATTGAATTCCACCGCGCTGTAGCTAGTGGTGTAGGCACCGGTGGACAGCCAGTACAGGCGGTCGCCGCTGGCCAGGTTCAGCGGCAGGCCGTACTTGTAGTTCTCGTACATGATGTCGGCGCTGTCGCAGGTCGGGCCAGCGATCACCACCTCTTCCATCTCGCCCTTCTTCTCGGTCCAGATGGGGAACTTGATGGCTTCGTCCATGGTTTCGATCAGGCCGCTGAACTTGCCGACGTCGGCATACACCCAGCGCTCGACGGCGGTACGCGATTTGCGCGCCACCAGCACCACTTCCGAGACCAGCACGCCGGCGTTGGCGATCAGCGAGCGGCCCGGCTCGAGGATGATTTCCGGCAGCTCGTCACCGAAGTCTTCCTTGAGGAAGCGGGTGATTTCTTCGGCGTAGGTTTCCAGGTCATTGGTGCGCTGGATGTAGTTGGCCGGGAAGCCGCCGCCCATGTTGATCATCTGCAGAGTGATGCCGTCCTCTTCCTTCAGGCGCTCGAAGATCACCTTGACCTTGGCGATGGCCGCGTCCCACACGTCGATGTCGCGTTGCTGCGAGCCTACGTGGAAGGAAATGCCGTAAGGCACCAGACCCAGTTGCTTGGCCAGGATCAGCAGGTCCAGGGCCATGTCCGGCTGGCAGCCGAACTTGCGGCTCAGTGGCCAGTCGGCACTGGTCGAGCCTTCGGTGAGGATGCGCACGTAAATCTTCGAACCCGGCGCGGCCTTGGCGATGTTGCGCAGATCGGCTTCGGAGTCGGTGGCGAACAGGCGCACGCCCTTGTCGAAGAAGTAGCGAATATCACGGGACTTCTTGATGGTGTTGCCGTAGCTGATGCGCTCCGGGCCAACGCCGGTAGCCATTACCTTGTCCAGCTCGTAGATCGAGGCGATGTCGAAGCTCGAGCCCTTGTCGCGCAGCAGCTCGATGATCTCGGTGGCCGGGTTGGCCTTGACCGCGTAATAGATCTTGGCGAACGGGAAGCAGTTGCCCAGTTGATCGTAGGCATCGGCGATGATCTGCCGGTCGATCACCACGAACGGGGTTTCGTGCTGATCGGCGAACGCCTTCATGCGCTGGAAAGTGGCGGGTGCGTAGTAGTCTTCGACCTTGATCGACATGCTGGGGACTCCAATGGCAAAACCGGGAACACATTGATTCGGGCAGCAGAACCGCTTACAGGTTCCGCTACGTGTCGGGGCTGGCCGCGCCATGCGCTGGCCTGAACGTCTGACAGTTTCCCCACTTTGGTTCGCCTACTTCCCAAGGCATGTCGCCGAGCATCACCGGTACCGACCACTAGCCGGCCGGCAACCTCTCGTCGTCAGTACTTGAGCCGGATGGATCGTTTCCAGCATGGACGTTCGGGCGCGGACTTTAAGACCATGCGCCCCTCAGATCAACCGGAAATTCCTGCTAATTTCATCTCGTTCCAGATATCACACAAAACGTTCTGAAATGCTGAACAGGCGGGGCTTTCAGCCAGTTTGGCGCAGCCGTGTTTCAGTGCCATTGCAGCACCGAGAACGCCCCCACTATTTCAGTACACGTCGCGGCGATATCGACCTTCCTCGATCAGCTCCTGCACCACCTCGTCGCCGAGCAAGTCGCGCAACGCCGCATCGACGCCGCCGGCCATGCCCTGCAGGCTGCCGCAGACGTAGATCGCCGCGCCTTCATCCAGCCAGGTATGCAGACGCTGGTGCTGCTCGCGCAGCAGATCCTGCACGTAGCGCTTGTCGGCCTGGTCGCGGGAGAACGCCAGATCCAGGTGCTGCAGCTCGCCGGCGGCCTGCGCCGCCTGCAGCTCGTCGCCACAGAAGAAGTCGCAGGCGCGGTTGCGCTCGCCGAACAGCAGCCAGTTGCGCCCCTGCCCGGCCAGTGCCCGCGCGCGCAGCAACGAACGCAGTCCGGCCAGGCCAGTACCGTTGCCAATCAGGATCAACGGGCGGTCGTCGTCCAGCAGATGGAAACCACTGTTGCGCCGCACCCGCGCCAGCACCTGCCCGCCTGCAGGCAGATGTTCGGTCAGCCAGCCAGAGCCAAGGCCTAGGCTGCCATCGGCCTGCACGGCCTGGCGCACGATCAACTGCAGCACGCCATCGGCCGCCACCGAGGCGATGGAGTATTCACGCGTACCCAGCGGCACCAGTGCATTGACCAGCGCCTGGGCATGCAGGCCGACCAGGTGCGCGAGGCTTTCCGGCAATTGCCGTTCCGCCAGGGCTTCGCTCAGGCTCATCGCCTGGCCATCAAGGGTCACCGGCTCGAGGCCGTCGCAGCCGGAATGCTGCAGCCAGGCCTGCACCGCAGCCGGCGCATGACGCGGGCGAATTTCCAGGATGTCGCCCGCCTGCCAGGTGCTCTGCGCAGACGGCATCAGGCCGATGAAGAAAACCGGCGCCCCCTGGCTGCCAGGATTGAGCAGGCGCCGCTCGGCCAGCGGCCAGCTCTGCCACGGCGTCTCCTCGAAGCGAATCGGCGCGGCTCCGGTCAGCGCGCTCAGGTGCTGCTGCCAGCGCTGCAGCGCGGCCTGGTCGTCGCCATCGACCTCAATGCTGTCGAACAGACGCTGTGCACCCTGCAACCCCAGCCAGTCGTTGATGCGGCGGGCGAAACCGCAGAAATGCTGGTACTGCCGATCCCCCAGCGCCAGCACGGCGTAGCTCAGCTGTTCGAGCGGCAGCGAGCCGCCCAGCACCTTGCGCTCGAAACCCTGCGCGGCATCCGGCGCCTCGCCGTCACCAAAGGTGCTGACCACGAACAGCGCCTTGCGCGTCTGGCGCAGGCTGCCGGCATCGAGGCGCGACAGCGGCTCGACCCGCACCGGGATACCGGCGGCCTGCAACTGCCCGGCGCTCTGCCAGGCCAGTTGTTCGGCGAAGCCGCTCTGGCTGGCGAAGCCGACCAGCCAGCCTTCGCCTGAATCATCCGTTTTCAGCGTACCGCGCGCAGCCAGCGCCGCACGCTTCTTGCGCCGGCGATCCAGGTACAGCAGCCAGCCGGTAATGAAGAACAGCGGCATGGCCGCCGTGGCCAGCATCATCAGGATGCGCCCGGGCATACCGAAGTACTCGCCCACATGCAGCGCATAGATGCTGGTCAGCAATTGCGCCTTGAAGCTCTTGTCGACGTAGCGCTCATGGCGGCTGACTTCGCCGCTTTTCGGATCAATCTGGAACTGGTTGAAGGCGCGCACATGCTCGGCGCCATCGAGCATGTAGAAGACCGTCGCCGGCTGTCCGGCCACCGGAGGTAGGCGCAGATTCCAGGCGATCATCTTGGGCCCGGCGGTCTGCTGGATGCTCTGCCATACAGCATCGTAGTCAACTTCCGGCGCAGGGCCGCTGGGTGCCTGACGTACGCGACGATCACGCTCACCGCGCTGCTCGAGCGGCGTATCGGAGAGCAGGCGCGTCAGCCCTTCGCGATACCAGTCATAGGACCAATACAAACCGGTGAGCCCGGCACACAGATAGAACAGCAGCACCCAGGTGCCGGCTACAGCGTGCAGGTCCCAATTGAAGCTACGGCCCTTCTTCTTCCAGTCCAGGGTCAGCCAGGTGCGCCAGCTCAGCGCCTTGCGCGGCCAACGCAGATAGAGGCCGGAGAGGCAGAAGAACAGCAGCGCCAGAGTGCTGGCGGCAGTGATCTGCTTGCCCACTTCGCCCATGGACAGGAAGCGGTGCAACATCAGCATCAGGTGGAAGAAGTCCTGGCCAACGGGCTCGGCCAGAATCTCACCAGTGTAGGGGTCGAAGACGATGCGCGGCCCGCGTCGCTCACCCGGCGGGGGTACGAGAAAAGCGGTGCCAGGTCCGTCGTGGCGACCATCGACCCACAGTGCGGTGACACGATCTGCGGTAGCGGCCTCGATCTTCGCAGCCAACTCACCTGGGGTGAGATGCCCCTGTGCGCTGGACTGGATCTGCCAGCGCTCGGCGTTGAGCGCCCGGGTGATCTCACCCTCGAAGCTGTAAAGGGCACCGGTGATACCCATGACGGCCAGCACCAGGCCTGCACTGATGCCGAAGAACCAGTGCAACTGGAAGATGATTTTCTTGAACACGACGGAGCCACCCTTGCCCTGACCCACTGCGACGGGCGGCCACTCTATATGGGAATAATTTTCATAACCATTCATTTACGCGTTATTTACGCATCTACGGCACGGCCCGGCAGCATCACCTACCGGCCCATCTGAAAACCGATAGCCGCTCTCCGCCAGAGCTCGCAGTTATCGGTATAATCCCGCGTTTTACGGGTGCCAAGGCACCCTCAACGACTCCATCCAGGCACATATTCATGACCACCCAGGCCGCCGAAGTCGCCAAGCGCCGTACCTTCGCCATCATTTCCCACCCGGACGCCGGTAAGACCACCATCACCGAGAAGCTGCTGCTGATGGGCAAGGCCATCGAAGTGGCCGGCACCGTGAAGTCGCGTAAATCCGACCGCCACGCCACCTCCGACTGGATGGAAATGGAGAAGCAACGTGGTATCTCCATCACCACCTCGGTGATGCAGTTCCCCTACCGCGAGCACATCGTCAACCTGCTCGACACCCCCGGTCACGAAGACTTCTCCGAAGACACCTACCGCACCCTGACCGCCGTGGACAGCGCGCTGATGGTGCTCGACGGCGGTAAGGGCGTGGAGCCGCGTACCATCGCCCTGATGGATGTGTGCCGCCTGCGCGATACGCCCATCGTCAGCTTTATCAACAAGCTCGACCGCGACATCCGCGACCCCATCGAGCTGCTCGACGAGATCGAGGCGGTGCTGAAGATCAAGGCCGCGCCGATCACCTGGCCGATCGGCTGCTACAAGGACTTCAAGGGCGTCTACCACCTGAGCGGCGACTACATCGTGGTCTACACGCCGGGCCACGGCCACGAGCGCACCGAAGCCAAGATCATCCAGAAGCTGGATTCCGACGAAGCCCGCGCGCACCTCGGCGACATGTACGAGCGCTTCGTGGAAGAACTGGAACTGGTGCAGGGCGCCTGCCACGAGTTCGAGCCCGACGCCTTCCTCAAGGGCGAAATGACCCCGGTGTTCTTCGGCACCGCGCTGGGCAACTTCGGCGTCGATCACGTGCTCGACGCCGTGGTCGACTGGGCGCCGCGCCCGCTGCCGCGCGCCGCCAACGAGCGCACTGTGGAGCCGACCGAGGAGAAATTCTCCGGCTTCGTGTTCAAGATCCAGGCGAACATGGACCCGAAGCATAGGGACAGGATTGCCTTTATGCGCATCTGCTCGGGCAAGTACACCCAGGGCATGAAGATGCGCCACGCGCGTCTGGGCAAGGACGTGCGCGTCGGCGATGCGCTGACCTTCTTCTCCAGCGAGCGCGAGCACCTGGAAGAAGCCTACGCTGGCGACATCATCGGCCTGCACAACCACGGCACCATCCAGATCGGCGACACCTTCACCGAGGGCGAGAACCTGGGCTTCACCGGCATCCCGCACTTCGCCCCGGAACTGTTCCGCCGCGTACGCCTGAAGGATCCGCTGAAATCCAAGCAGCTGCGTCAGGGCCTGCAGGAGCTGGCCGAGGAAGGCGCCACCCAGGTGTTCTTCCCCGAGCGCAACAACGACATCATCCTCGGTGCGGTCGGTGTGCTGCAGTTCGACGTGGTCGCCAGCCGCCTCAAGGAGGAATACAAGGTGGAGTGCGCCTACGAGGCGATCAACGTCTGGTCGGCGCGCTGGATCGAGTGCAGCGACGAGAAGAAGCTCAAGGAATTCAAGGACAAGGCCTACGAGAACCTCGCCGTCGACGGCGGTGGTCACCTCACCTACCTCGCCCCGACCCGCGTTAACCTGAGCCTGATGGAAGAGCGCTGGCCGGAGGTGAAATTCCGCGCAACGCGTGAGCATCACTAAAGGTCTGCACGACTACCCGTTTGTAGGAGCCGGCTTGCCGGCGATGCTTTTTCGTCAGCTATGATCGCCGGCAAGCCGGCTCCTACGAAGAGCGCGGCCTTATCTGCAGGGCATCGTGCTCGCAAGTACAGAGCAGTCGCGTCGCAGTTGGCTCAGCCAACAGCCGCTCGGCAATTGCCGGTTCCAGCTCGGTACGTATACGGCGCGCCAGGGCCCTGGCTCCGAAGCGGATATCATGCTCGCGACGCAGCCAGGCGCGGGCGCTGTGCTCCACCTGTAGCGAGCGGCCCTGGCGCCCCAGGCGCTGATTGAGCTTGTCCAGTTCGATGTTCAGCAAGGCATCGAGCCATTGCTCATCGACACGTTCGAACACCAGTATGCGGTCGAGGCGATTGAGCCATTCCGGCTCGAAACGCTCGTGCAGCACCTGCTCCAGCAGCGCCGTTTCGCCTTTCGGAGCAAGCCCCAGCCAGCGCCGCCAGCCACGAGCGAAGCGCTCGCGGTAGCGCTGTGCCTGCTGCGCGCCGACGTTGCTGGTCATGAAGATCAGGCTGTTGCGAAAATCCAGGGTGCGGCTGCCGGCGGTCAGGGTCAGCCGACCATGCTCGAGAATGCCGAGCAGACTGCGCAGCACTTCCGGGCTGGCCTTCTCCAACTCGTCGAACAGCACGATGCCGGGCCTGCCGAAACTGCCGGCGATGGCCTCGGCATCGAACAGCGTGGTGCCTTCCTTGCTACCAACGTAACCAGGCGGCGCACCGGTCAGGGCGGCGGCGTAGTGTTCCTGGGCCAGGGTGTGCATGTCGATGCGGCACAGGGCATCGACACGACCATGGATGGCCTGCGCCAGCAAGCGCACGATCTCGGTCTTGCCGACACCGGTCGGGCCCATGAACAGATTGACCGCCAGTGGCCGCTCGCGCTCGCCGATATCGGCCTTGACCACCTTGAGCATGGCCTCGACCTGCGCCAGCACCGCGTCCTGACCGACGATGCGCGAATGCAGCAGGGCCATGACTGCCGTGGGCTCGAAGAGGAAACGCGATTGCAGCCGGGTCGCGGCGCCCTGCTCGATCAGGTGCTCGCGGTTGTGTTCGATCAGGTCGTTGGCGAAGGGCATAGACCGCCTCAGGTGTTGGAAAAGCTCGCGGCTAAAGCCCCTCCTACAACGGCGGTATCCCGTGGGAGGGGCTTTAGCCGCGACAGACGGAGGTTCAGGCCGTGCGTTCCTTGCCCGGATGTGGCAACTCACCCACGGGGCAGTCGGCCACGCCGATGGTCGAGCGGGTGAGCTTCTCCACGTCCTCCTGGGCCTTCTGCGCATCCAGCACCCAGGTGCGGTAGAACTCGAACGGGCAATCAGCCACGCCCTTGTCGCCATCACCGGAGTTATAGACGCCGGTGTAGCCGCGATGCAGCAGCTTGAACAGGTGGTTCTGCGACTGGTCGTTGGCGCGCGCATCGCGGATCTGCGACACCGACAGCTGGGCGTACTGGATGCCCATTTCCTCCTCGCCGCACTCGCCCAGGGTGCGGCCGTCGAAGCCGATCAGCGCGGAGTGGCCAAAGTAGCTGTACACGCCATCGAAGCCGGTAGCGTTGGCCACCGCCACGTAGCAGTTGTTGGCCCAGGCCATGGTCTTGGCCATCAGCACCTGCTGATCCTTGGCCGGGTACATGTAGCCCTGGCAGCGCACGATCAGCTCGGCGCCCTTCATCGCGCAGTCGCGCCAGATTTCCGGGTAGTTGCCGTCGTCGCAGATGATCAGGCTGATCTTCATGCCCTTGGGGCCTTCGGAGACGTAGGTGCGGTCGCCCGGATACCAGCCCTCGATGGGGCACCAGGGAATGCACTTGCGGTAGCGCTGGACGATATCGCCCTGATCGTTGATCAGGATGAGCGTGTTGTACGGTGCCTTGTGCGGGTGCTCTTCATGGCGTTCGCCGGTGAGCGAGAAGATGCCCCAGGTCTTGGCCTCGCGGCAGGCGGCGGAGAAGATCGCCGTTTCCTCGCCGGGTATGGTCGCGGCGGTGGCCATCATCTCGTCCTTGTCGTACATGATGCCCATGGTGCTGTACTCGGGAAACACCACCAGGTCCATGCCCGGCAGGCCGAGCTTCATGCCCTTGATCATCTCAGCGATCTTGCGCGCGTTGTCGAGCACTTCGGCCTTGGTATGTAGGCGCGGCATCTTGTAATTGACGACGGCGACGCCGACGGTATCAGGGCTGCTGGAAATATCGCCGTGGCGCATGGCTGTATATCCTCCGGTTGACTGCTTGTTTGTGGGAGCGGCTTCAGCCGCGAAATTCTTTATGTGTCGCCGTTTATCGCGGCTGAAACGGAATGCCGCCCAGCCGCTCCTACGGGCACATCCGCGGCCGTCAGTGGCTGATCATCCACGGCCGTGCCGATGGGCTGGCCTTGAGGCCGTGGGGGTTGGCCTTGGTGCGCTCGACCGGCTTGCTCGGGCCGCAGCAACTGCAGCCAGCCGGGTGCTTGCGGTTGGCCTTGTATTCCTCGAGGCTCTGCGGCGCGTGGGCGCTGCGCTCGTTGGTTTCATGGGCGCGGCGCTGGCTGCCGGCCATGCTGGTCAGGCCCGGCGCGCTGAGGATCACCCGCTCGCTCGGCGTATCGCAGTACGGGCAGGCGCAAGCGGCGTCACGCTCGGCCATCGGCCGCAGCACGGTGAAATCGCCACAGCTCGGGCAGTCGTATTCGTAGATGGGCATGGCGCATTCCTCGATAAATTCGGTGCGCACGGCGCACCCTACGGTGGCCGTGCGCGCAGGCATCACTTGTCGTAGGCGATGGGCAGGTCGATGCTGCCGTCGAGGAACTTGGTCGGGCCGCTGGCGCTGGGGTTGATGTCGAACTCGAAGATATCGGTCGGCAGCCACAGCGTGGCGCAGGCGTTGGGGATGTCGACCACGCCGCTGATATGCCCCTGCACCGGCGCCGAGCCGAGCAGCGAGTAGCCCTGAGCCGGCGAGTAGCCGAACTTGGTCAGGTAGTTGATGGCGTTGAGGCAGGCCTGTTTGTAGGCCAGGTTGACGTCCAGGTAGTGCTGCTTGCCGTCGTCGTCGACCGAGATGCCTTCGAAGATCAGGTAGTTGTTGTAGGTGGGCACGATCGGGCTGGGCTTGAAGATCGGGTTCTTGATACCGTACTTGGCCATGCCGCCCTTGATCAGCTCGACCTTCATGTGCACCCAGCCAGCCATCTCGATGGCGCCACAGAAGGTGATCTCGCCGTCGCCCTGGCTGAAGTGCAGGTCGCCCACCGACAGGCCGGCGCCATCGACATAGACCGGGAAGAAGATCTTCGAGCCACGCGACAGATCCTTGATGTCGCAGTTGCCGCCATGCTCACGCGGCGGCACGGTGCGCGCGCCGGTAGCGGCCGCCAGGTCGCGTGCCTCGCCCTTCATCTTGCCCATGTGCGCGGTGCTGGCGAACGGCGGGTTGGCCAGCGGCGGTACGCGGGTCGGGTTGGTGTCGATCAGTGCCTGCTCGCGCTTGTTCCAGTCGGCGAGCATCTTGTGATCTGGCAGGCAGCCGATCAGCCCCGGGTGGATAAGGCCGGCGAAACGCACGCCGGGAATGTGCCGGCTCTTGGTGAACATGCCCTCGAAGTCCCAGATCGACTTCTGCGCCGAAGGGAAATGATCGGTGAGAAAACCGCCGCCGTTGTTCTTCGAGAAGAAGCCATTGAAGCCCCAGAGCATGTCCTGCTTGGCGCCGATATCGAGCAGCTCGACGATCAGCAGGTCGCCCGGCTGAGCGCCTTTCACGCCCACCGGGCCGGACAGGTAATGCACGGTGGACAGGTCGACGTCGCGCACGTCGCTGGCGTCGTCATTGTTCTTGATCGCACCGCCGGTCCAGTCGTAGGTCTCGAGAATGAAGTCATCGCCCGGGTTGACCCAGCAGGCCATGGGAATATCCGGGTGCCAGCGGTTGTGCACCTGCTCGTTATCGGTAGCAGCCTGGTTGAGGTCGACCTTGATCAGGGTATCGGTCATGACTGAGCTCCATAAGACCTGGGAGGAATGCCGGCCTGTGCCGGGGTACGGAGCCAGTCTCGAACGCGCGGGGAAATCGGCCAATACGTTGGATGACGTATGCCCAGACACCAGATTACACGGGGCCTTCGGCCTTTTTCGCGGACACGAAAAAGCGGCCGCTGCATGGAGAACACAGCGGCCGTAAAGTGGGAATTTGTGCCTGTAGGAGCCGGCTTGCCGGCGATTGATTGCAAGCGACAGCATCGCCCGCAAGCAGGCTCCTACAGATTGCCTCACACCGACAGATAGCGGCTGATGCTCGCCTCATCGACCTTGTCGCGAGTTTCCTCGACGACGAACTTGCCCTTTTCGATGACCAGAAAGCGGTCGGCGATTTCCATGGTGAAAGACAGCACCTGCTCGGACACCACGATGGTCAGATCGCGCATGTTGCGGATCTCCTTCAGGCTGCGGGCGATGTCCTTGATGATCGACGGCTGGATGCCCTCGGTCGGCTCATCGAGCAGCAGCACCTTGGGGTTGGTAGCCAATGCGCGGGCGATAGCCAACTGCTGCTGCTGCCCACCGGAAAGGTTGCCGCCCTTGCGGTGGCGCATCTCGAGCAGCACGGGGAACAACGCATAGAGATCGTCCGGCACCTTGCCACCGGCCGACGCCGGCAGGCCGGTCTGGATGTTCTCCAGCACGGTCATGCTGGGGAAGATCATCCGCCCCTGCGGCACGTAGGCGATGCCGCTTTCCACCCGCTGATGGGTTTCCTGTTTCGACACGTCCTTGCCGTCCACGCGAATCTGCCCGCCCCACTGCGGCAGAATGCCCATCAGGCTTTTGAACAAGGTGGTCTTGCCCATGCCGTTGCGGCCCATCACCGCGACGATTTCCTTCTTCGCCACATCGAGGTTGAGCTCGTGGAGGATCTGGCTCTGGCCATAGCCGGAAGCGAGATTGCTGATCTGGAACATAGATAACTCCTTGCTAAACACGTCCCGGATTTCATCCAGGCTACGCGGCTCGGTCGAATGGTGCGCACGGCGCACCCTACGGTCGGTGGAAGGGGATCAATGCCCCGGGTGTAGGGTGCGCCGCGCGCACCGTTTCGTAGCCATGGCCATCAATGCCCCAGGTACACCTCGATCACCTTCGGGTTGCTCTGCACCGCCTCCATGCTGCCCTCGGCCAGCACCTTGCCCTGGTGCAGCACGGTGACGCGGTGGGCGATGCTCTTGACGAACTCCATGTCGTGCTCGATGACCAGCACCGAGCGGCCCTGGCTGATGCGGTTGAGCAGATCGGCCGTAGCCACTCGCTCGCTGACGCTCATGCCGGCCACTGGCTCGTCGAGCATCAGCAGTTGCGGGTCTTGCATCAGCAGCATGCCGATCTCCAGCCACTGCTTCTGCCCATGCGAGAGCAGGTCCGCCTGGCGGTGCAGGTGATCGCCGAGCATGATTTCCTGCGCCACTTGCTCGACGCGCTCGATCACCTCTTGCGTGCGCTTGAAGAACAGCGCGCCGAACACCTTGCGCCCGGCCGGGTAGGACATCTCCAGGTTCTCGAACACCGTCAGATTTTCGTAGATCGACGGGTTCTGAAACTTGCGCCCGACGCCGGCACGAACGATGTCGAACTCACGCATCTTGGTCAGCTCACGGCCATCGAAATCGATGCTGCCGGCGGTGGCGCGGGTTTTGCCGCAGATCAGGTCGAGCACCGTGGTCTTGCCGGCCCCGTTAGGGCCGATCACCACATGCACCTCGTTGCGGTCGACGTAGAGGTTGAGGTCGTTGACCGCCTTGAAGCCGTCGAAGGACACGGTCAGCCCCTCGATGGCCAGTACCGGCTTGGCGGCCTGGAAGCCTGCGGGGCTGTTCATGGCGTGGTCTCCAGTTCAGGGGTTGGGCGCTTGCTGGGGGCAACGGCAACGGGCTTTGGCGCAGCGGCCACCTGTGGCTTGCGCTGCAAACGGGCCAGCCAACGCTTGCCGTGGCTGTCCCACAGCCCCGCCAGGCCATTGGGGAAGTACATGACCACGACGATGAACAGGCCGCCCATCAGGTACAGCCACAACTCGGGGAAGCTTTCGGAGAAGTAGGTCTTGCCGAAGTTGACCAGCAGCGCGCCATACACCGCGCCGAGCAGCGAAAGGCGCCCGCCGACCGCGGCGAAGATGACCATTTCGATCGACGGCACGATGCCGACGAAGCTCGGCGACATGAAGCCCACCTGCAGGGTGAACATCGCCCCACCGATACCGGCGAACGCCGCGCCGACGCAGAACACGAAGATCTTGAAGCTGGCCACGTCGTAACCGGAGAAGCGCACCCGCTCTTCCTTGTCGCGCATCGCCAGCAGCAGGCGACCGAGCTTGGAAGCGATGATGAAACGGGCGATGAGAATGCAGCCGATGAGCAGTACCGCACTGACGAAGTAGAGAATCAGCTTGGCCTCGTCGCTGCGGATGTCCCAGCCCTTGAGCGTGCGCAGGTCGGTGATGCCGTTGACCCCGCCGGTCAAACCCTGCTGGCCGATGATCAGCACGGTGAGGATCAGCGCGATGGCCTGGGTGACGATGGAGAAGTACACGTCACCGACGCGGCGCTTGAACATCGCGATACCGATCACCAAGGCCAGCAATACCGGCACCGCCACCACGGCGATCAGGGTGAAGCTCAGGCTGTGGAAGGGCTCCCAGAACAGCGGCAGTTCGGTGATCTGGTTCCAGTCCATGAAGTCCGGAATGCCCGGCGTGGATTGGATCTTGGTGCTCTCCGGGTCGGATGCCTCGAGTTTGAGGAACATCGCCATGCAGTAGCCGCCGAGACCGAAGAAGATGCCCTGGCCCAGGCTGAGGATGCCGCCATAGCCCCAGCACAGCACCAGGCCGACGGCGACGAAGGCGTAGGTCAGGTACTTGCCCACCATGTTCAAGCGGAAGGCATCCAGCGCCAGCGGGAACACCACCAGAATCAGCGCGGCGAGCAGCGCCAGGCCGATAGCGCCTTGCTTGCCGCCGAGCAGGCTTTCGTATGCGCTTTTCATCCGTTAATCCCCCTGCATGCAAAAAGTCGCTTTGAACCGTAGCGAGCAGCCCCAGCTGCAAGAAGCCCGAAGCGCAGCGACGAAGGCGTACACGCAGTACGTCGAGGAAACGAGCACCGCGCGCCGCCGCAGATGGGGCGCGCAGTAGGTTGAGAGTGATTTTTCATTTGCGCACCTTGCTGGCGAACAGCCCCTGCGGACGCAACATCAGGATCAGCACCACGGCGGAAAGGGTGAAAACCTTGGCCATCGAGCCACTGGTGAAGAACTCCAGCAGCGATTGCGCCTGGGCGATGCTGAAGGCCGAGGCGATGGTGCCGAGCAGGCTGGAGGCGCCGCCGAACACCACCACCAGGAAGGTGTCGACGATGTACAGCGAACCTGCGGTCGGCCCGGTCGAACCGATGGTGGTAAAGGCCGCACCCGCCACGCCGGCGACGCCGCAGCCGAGGGCGAAGGTCATGCGGTCGACGCGCTTGGTGTTGATGCCCACGGAGCGCGCCATCACCCGGTTCTGCATGGTCGCGCGCACCTGCAGCCCCCAGCGCGAGCGGTAGATCATCAGGAACAGCAGCGCGGTGAGCAGCAGGGTCAGGCCCATGACGAACAGGCCATTACGCGGAATATCGATGGCCTCGGTCGGGTTCCAGGAGCCCATCAGCCAGTCTGGCAGCGTAGCGCTGACTTCCCGCGCGCCGAAGATCGAGCGAAAGCCCTGCTGCATCACCAGGGACAGGCCCCAGGTGGCCAGTAGGGTGTCCAGCGGACGCTGGTAGAGCTTGCTGATCATCGCCCACTCCACCAGCCAGCCAATGGCACCGGCGATGAAGAACGAGAGGATGATCGCGAGGAAGAAGTAGTAAGGCCCGAAGGCCGGTGCGTAGCTGGACGTCAGCGAGGACACCACGAAGGTGGTGTAGGCGCCGATGGTGAGAAACTCGCCATGGGCCATGTTGATCACGCCCATCTGCCCGAAGATGATCGCCAGCCCCAGAGCCATCAGCAGCAGCACGCAGAACACGGACAAGCCGTTGAACCCCTGCATGGCTGCGATGGCGCCGAATTCCGATAGCCATTCCATGTCGATGGTCTCCAGAAGAAAAGAGAAAAGCCGGTAGGAGCCGGCTTGCCGGCGATTCATTGATCGCCAGCAAGCTGGCTCCTACGAGAGGGTGTTGCTTACTGGTAGCCTTCCGGGAAGGGGTTCGGCTCGATCAGGTCGGATTCGAACACCACCTTGAACTGACCGTCCTTCTGCACTTCACCGATGCGGGTCTTGCTCCACAGGTGATGGTTGTCGTGTACCTTGACGTAGCCTTCCGGCGCGGTGTCCAGCTCGATGCCCGGGGAAGCGGCGACCACCTTGTCGATGTCGAAGCTGCCGGCTTTCTCCACCGCGGCTTTCCACAGCCACGGACCGAGGTAGGCGGCCTGGGTCACGTCACCGATCACCGCGTCCTTGCCGTACTTGGCCTTGAAGGCTTCGACGAAGGCGCTGTTGTTCGGGTTGTCCAGGCTCTGGAAGTACTTCATCGAGGCGTAGAAGCCGGCCATGTTCTCGCCGCCGATACCCAGCAGCTCGTCTTCGGTGACCGACAGGGTCAGCAGGGTCTGCTTGTCGGCGGTGACGCCGGCGGCTTTCATCTGCTTGTAGAAGGCGACGTTGGAGCCACCGACCACGGCAGCGAACACCACGTCAGGCTTGCGCAGTTTGATCTTGTTGATCAGCGAGCCGAACTGAGTGTTGCCCAGCGGGTAGTACTCTTCGCCGACGACCTTGCCGCCGAGCACGTTCTCGATGTGCTTGCGCGCGATCTTCATCGAGGTACGCGGCCAGATGTAGTCCGAGCCGAGCAGGTAGAAGGTCTTGGCGCCCTTCTCCTTGGCCACCCAGTCCAGGCCCGCGAGGATTTGCTGGGTAGCTTCCTGGCCGGTGTAGATGACGTTCTTCGACTGCTCCAGGCCTTCGTAGAAGGTCGGGTAGTAGAGCAGGCCGTTTTCCTTCTCGAACACAGGCAGCACCGCCTTGCGCGAGGCTGACGTCCAGCAGCCGAACACGGTGGCGACCTTGTCGCCGACCAGCAGCTTGCGCGCCTTCTCGGCGAAGGTCGGCCAGTCGGAAGCCCCATCTTCCTGAATGACCTTGATCTGCCGGCCGAGCACGCCGCCGCTGGCGTTGATCTGCTCGATGGCCAGGCGCTCGGCCTGGATCGAACCGGTTTCGGAAATGGCCATGGTGCCAGTGGCCGAGTGCAGGATACCGACCGTGACCTCGCTGTCGGTCACCGCCAGGCCGGTGGTGTTCACCTCGGCGCTGGCCACATGGCTGAACAGGCTGGCGGCCAGCAGCGAGAGCGCTGCGGCCCCCACCGCCAGCCGGCGCGGAAGAAGTCGAATCGGTTGAGAGTCCATGGTCGTGCTCCTGTGCTGGTTATTCGTGCCGAACCACGCCGGCTTCGCAGCTAGGATGCGTTTGCCCCCACCGAGCGGGGTATACGCAGCATGACGTAAGGGCATACGTCATCTGACGTACAGCGTCCTGCGCCAGCCTGGTGCAAGCTCAGCGCAGAAAAACCAGGCAGACAGAAGCCCGCGCGCGCGGCAGAGGCCTCGCCGAGCCGGGGCATGGAAGTTGCACTTTCTACGCACCGTAGGAGCCCGCTTGCGGGCGATGCGTCCTTCCTGGTCACGCAGATCGCCGGCAAGCCGGCTCCTACAGGGACGCGCGACAGGGACGGTCTTACCCGATAACGTCAGCAGGACTTCGCCCGTGCAGCCAACCGGCACCCAGCGCATCATCAAGATCCGCCGCGACTACAACGCCTGGGTCGCCGACGAGACCATGGAGGATTACGCCCTGCGCTTCACGCCCAGGTCATTCCGCAAGTGGTCGGAGCTGCGCATCGCCAACACCGCGCTCGGCGCCGTGTCGTTCCTAGCCCTGGAAGCCATCGGCGGCGCCCTGGCGCTGTCCTACGGCTTCACCAATACCCTGTGGGCGATCCTCGCGGTCAGCCTGGTGATCTTCCTCACCGGCCTGCCGATCAGCTACTACGCCGCCCGCTCCGGCCTGGACATGGACCTGCTGACCCGTGGCGCCGGTTTCGGCTACATCGGCTCGACCATCACCTCGCTGATCTATGCCAGCTTCACCTTCCTGTTCTTCGCCCTCGAAGCGGCGATCATGGCGCTGGCCCTGGAGCTGTACTTCAACATCCCGCTGGCCCTGGCTTATGTGATCTGCTCGATCATCATCATTCCGCTGGTGGCCTACGGCATCACCCTGATCAACCGCCTGCAGATGTGGACGCAGCCCGTGTGGCTGTTTCTGCTGGTGCTGCCCTACATATTCGTCATTGCCAAGAACCCCGAAGCACTATCGGACTGGACCAGTTTCGCCGGCCGCGAGGGCGAACCCGGCAGCTTCAACCTGCTGCATTTCGGCGCCGCCTGCACCGTGGCCCTGGCCCTGATCACGCAGATCGGCGAGCAGGTCGACTACCTGCGTTTTTTGCCGGAGAAAACCCGCGCCAACCGTGTGCGCTGGTGGACGGCGCTGCTGCTGGCCGGCCCCGGCTGGATCATCCCCGGCGCGCTGAAGATGCTCGCCGGCGCCTTCCTCGCCTTTCTCGCCCTACAGCATGAAATCCCCATGGAGCGCGCCGCCGAGCCGACGCAGATGTACCTGGTGGCCTTCAACTACGTGTTCGCTTCGCCGCAATGGGCACTGGCGGCCATGGTGCTGTTCGTCATCGTCAGTCAGGTGAAGATCAACGTCACCAACGCCTACGCCGGCTCGCTGGCCTGGTCGAATTTCTTCGCCCGCATCACCCACAGCCACCCCGGTCGCGTGGTGTGGCTGGTGTTCAACGTGGCCATCGCCCTGATGCTGATGGAGCTGGGCGTGTTCGAGGCGATCGAGGAGGTGCTCGGCCTCTACGCCAATATCGCCATCGCCTGGATCGGCGCGCTGGTGGCCGACCTGGTGATCAACAAGCCGCTGGGCCTGTCGCCGAAATACATCGAGTTCAAGCGCGCGCACCTCTACGACATCAACCCGGTGGGCGTCGGCGCCATGCTGATCGCCTCCCTGCTCTCGGTGCTCGCCCACGGCGGTCTGTTCGGCGCCCTGGCGCAGGCGGCCTCGCCAGCCGTGGCGCTGGGCTCGGCATTTCTGCTGGCGCCACTGCTGGCCTGGCTCACCGACGGGCGCTACTACATCGCCCGCGAACGCCAGCCGCACCTGCTGTACCCCTACACCGAAGCCGGCCAGGTGCAGTGCTGCCTGTGCAACAACCGCTTCGAAGAGCCGGACACCGCACACTGCCCGGCCTACGGTGCGCCCATCTGCTCACTGTGTTGCTCGCTCGACGCGCGCTGCGAGGATCGCTGCAAACCCAGAGCACGCCTGAGCGATCAGCTCGACGACTTCATCGGCTGGCTCTTCCCGCGCGTTTCCATCCCGCGTCTGCACAGCCGCCTGGCGCAGTACCTGGGCCTGCTGAGTCTGCTGGTGCTGATGCTGTTCGGCGCGCTGGCGCTGATCTACAGCCAGGTCTCGCTGAGCCTGCTGACGCAGGAACCGGAAGTCCGCCAGACGCTCTACCAGGCTTTCCTCAAGGCCTTTCTGACCCTCTCGTTGTTCGCTGCCATGCTCGCCTGGTGGCTGGTACTGACCCGCGAAAGCCGCCGCGTGGCGCAGGAGGAGTCGGATCGGCAAACCCTGCTGCTGATGCAGGAGATCGAAGCCCACCGCAAGACCGACGAAGCCCTGCAGCAGGCCAAGGAAGCGGCGGAATCCGCCAACGCGGCGAAAAGCCGCTACGTCACCGGGCTATCGCACGAGTTGCGTACGCCGCTCAACAGCATCCTGGGCTACACCCAGATCCTGCAGCGTGACGCGGCCATGCCGAGCCAGCACCAAGACGCCCTGGCCACCATCCTGCGTAGCGGTTCGCACCTGCTGTCGCTGATCGATGGCCTGCTCGACGTGGCCAAGATCGAAGCCGGCAAACTGCATCTGGAACTGGCGGAAATTCCCTTCCCGGAATTCATCGACCAGATCGAACGCATGTTCACCCCGCAGGCGGCCGAGAAAGGCCTGCGCTTTCGCCTCGAATGCATCGGCCGCATGCCGGCAGTGGTGCGCGGTGACGAGAAGCGCGTGCGGCAGATCCTGATCAACCTGCTGGGCAACGCCGTGCGCTTTACCGAGCGCGGCGAGGTGCGTCTGCGCGTGGGCTACATGCGCGAGACCGCCACTTTCGAGATCATCGACACCGGCATTGGCATCGCCCCGGAACAGATCGAACGGATCTTCCAGCCGTTCGAACGCGGCGACCTGATGCGCCAGGACAACGGTGTCGGCCTAGGCCTGACCATCACCCGCATGCTCACCTCATTGATGGGCGGCGAGCTCTCGGTGCACAGCGAACCTGACCAGGGCACGCGCTTCCAGGTCCGCCTGTTCCTCTCCGAAGTGCGTGTGCCGCAAGCGGTGGTACACGTCGAGCACGACATCACCGGCTACCAGGGTGAACGCCGTCTGATTCTGGTAGTGGACGATCATCTCGAACATCGCCGCGTGCTCGCCGGCATGCTCGAACCGTTGGGCTTCGAGGTGATCCAGGCCGCCAGCGGCCAGGAGGCGATTCGCCAGGTGGCGCTGCACAACCCGGCGTTGATCCTGATGGACCTGTCCATGCCGCAGATGGATGGCTGGGAAACCAGTCGCCTGATTCGCCGCAACACGCGCTGCCAGGCGCCGATCATCGTGATCTCCGCCAATGCCTTTACCGACGACCGCGAACGCAGTATCGCCGCCGACTGCGACGACTACCTGGCCAAACCGGTGTACACCCCGCAGTTGCTCGAACGCATCCAGCACCAGCTCGGTCTGACCTGGCTGCGCCGCACTCAGAAGCCGTTGCCGCAGCCTGAAGCCATCACATTGCCGGGCAGCGACGATCTGCAGGCGCTGCGCGAATTGGGCGCTCTGGGTTACGTGCGCGGCATCCAGCAACGCCTGGACGATATCGACCAGCGCGACCCGGCCTGCGCCGGCTTCACCGCCGCCTTGCGCCTACTGGTGAAGAACTTCCAGCTCGACGAATTCAACCGCCAACTGAAGGAGGCCGAACATGAATGCGCCGCTCCACCAGCCTGAGTCGTGCTCGCCCGCCAGCCTGTCGGCCGAGCGCGGCATCATCCTCATCGTCGACGACACGCCGGACAACCTCGCCCTGCTCTCCGACGCCCTCGACGACGCCGGCTACATGGTGCTGGTCGCGCTGGACGGCGTAAGCGCTTTAGGCCGCATCCAGCGGCGCAGGCCCGACCTGATCCTGCTCGACGCGATGATGCCGGGGCTGGATGGTTTCGAGACCTGTCGGCGAATCAAGGCCGAGCCGAGCAGCGCCGACATCCCGGTGCTGTTCATGACTGCCCTGACCGACAGCGAGCACGTGGTGCAGGGCTTCGAGGCCGGCGGCATCGACTACGTGACCAAGCCGATCAACCCCGAGGAGGTGCTCGCCCGCGTCGCCTCGCACCTGCGTACCGCACGCATCCTGCAAGCCGCACGTGCCGCGTCGAAACCCGTCAGCCTCAGCCTCGACGATGCCCCGGCGCATGCCAAGCTATCGGCGCGCTTCCAGCTCACCGAACGCGAAGTGCAGGTACTGCGCTGGGTAGCCTGCGGCAAGACCAACCGCGATATCGGCGACATCCTCGGCCTCAGCCCGCGCACGGTGAACAAGCACCTGGAGCACGTGTACGTGAAACTAGGCGTGGAAACCCGCACCGCCGCCACCTCGGTGGCGCTGGCGGCAATGAGCGAACGGGGATGATATCCGTGTAGGGTGGGTGCAACCCGCCATTGCCGAACCGGCGGGTTTCACCCGCCCTACAGGATAAGTGAACGCCCGTAGGGTGCGCCGTGCGCACCTTGGCAAAGATGCTGGTGCGCGTGGCACACCCTACAGACTGGTAATTGGCTTAGAGTTGCAGCAACGCACCTGCTTCGGAGCCAGCATGCCCCATCCCAATATCGTCATCCTCACCGGCGCCGGTATATCCGCCGAGAGCGGCATTCGCACCTTCCGCGCCGCTGACGGTCTCTGGGAAGACCACCGCATCGAAGAGGTGGCCACACCCGAAGGCTTCGCCCGTGATCCGGCGCTGGTGCAACGTTTCTACGACATGCGCCGCGCCCAGTTGCGTGATCCGGCCATGGCGCCGAATGCCGGGCATCTAGCGCTGGCCGAGCTGGAAGATGGTTGGAAGGGCGAGTTTCTGCTGGTCACGCAGAACGTCGACAACCTGTACGAGCGCGCCGGCTCCAAACGCTTGCTGCATATGCACGGTGAGTTGCAGTCTATGCTGTGCAGCAACAGCCAGCAGCGCTTTCCGCTACTGGATGACATGCCGGTCAGCCAGGCGTGCGCCTGCTGCGGGCTGGTCGGTACGCTGCGCCCGGATATCGTCTGGTTCGGCGAGATGCCCTATCACATGGAGCGTATTTACGACGCACTGGAGCAGTGCGAGCTGTTCGTCAGCATCGGTACCTCGGGTCATGTCTACCCGGCTGCCGGTTTCGTCGAACAGGCGCGTCATGCGGGCGCGCATACGCTGGAGATCAATCTGGAACCCAGTCAGGGCCATTCACTGTTCGCCGAGAAACGCTATGGCCCAGCCACCGAGCAACTACCGCGCTGGGTGACAGAGCTGTTGGCGGGTTGAGAGGGAACGTAGGGCGGGTGAAACCCGCCAATTGTCGAGCCGGCGGGTTGCACCCGCCCTACGCTTATCAGCTGACTGCCCCTCTCCCGCAAGCGGGAGAGGGGCGACGAGCACCTACTGCGCAGCGGCGTCAACAGGTGCCGCCGCTTCGGCTGGTACCTCCGGCTCCGGGCTGAACACGCCGTTGATCCAGGCGTAATAGCCCAGCCCCAGCGCCAACAGCAGAGCGATGATCCAGGGCCATACCACCGGTTTGTTGGCATAGGGATCGCGCAGTGCACGGTCGCTGCCCTTGGGCAGTTCCGCCATCTGCGTCAGAGCAGTGCCGAAGGGAATGCTGATGCGCGCCTGGGCATTCACCGCCCAGCCGTTGCCGTCGAGGATCGGCCCCAGGCTGCGCCGGCGCAGCTTGAACCAGGCCAGCAGCATGGCCGGCCCGGAGATGGCCAGCAGCACGCAGAGAAACAGCAGCGGGATCTGCCACCAGACCAGTGACAGAATCCCCGTGACCACCGCGGCCAGCGCCGTGCCCAGTGCGCCGACGGCGAGGCCGATAGCGGCAAAGATCCCGGCGAACTTGGCGATATCAAACGCCGGCGCCGGCGTCGCAGCAGGTGCGGCGCCGGTTTCGCCAACCTTGGCCGCGGCCTTGTTGACCATGTCGGCGTCGCGGCTGGCCGCCAGCTTCTGCACCTGATCGGACACCAGCTTGGAAACGCGTCGATACGGCGACCAGAACGCCTCGCGGATGCTGATGGCGTTCTGCACCACCTTGACCACAGTGGCATCCCAGTCGTTGCCGTCGCGGTCGTAGAACAGACCATGGCGACCGGCCTGCAGGTCGCCCTCGCTGCCGGCGGTCACCGCCACCACGATGTTCAGCGCCTCCTTGCCCCGCACCGGCTCGCCGCGACGGGCGCAGGCGCAGTAGAGCAAAAAGCAGTCGCTAGCCGCCGCCACCTTGGCATGGGCCTCGACATCACCGACCTCAACCACCAGCTCGCAACTCTTGCCGTCGATATAGAGCACGCCAGCCTGGAACACGGCCTTTTCCTGCCGTGAATAAAAAGCCTGGAAAGACACGAAGTTGCGCAGCAGTCGGACCAGGCCATGACGCAGGCGAATCAGCTTGTCCAGCTCGACCAGCCCGTCCGCCGCTTCGGCCACGGTCTTGTCCTCTGCCACCAGCGCCAACAGGCGCGCTTCGGCGCCCTGCTCCACCAGTTCGAGAATACGTCCGCGCTCAAGTACCTCGGCAATCGCCACTTTCGGCGTCTCGGCGCGCCAGGCCAGGTAGTTGCCGCACAGCGCGACCAGGTGCTGCCACTGCTCGCGCGACAGGCTGTCCTGCTCGCCATACACCGGCACCACCACACGCAGGCGGAATTCATCAACGGCGTGCTGCCAGGCCGGGTTGAGGCCCTTGCTCAGTGGTAGCTCGTCACCGTGCTGCACAGTTGCCAGAGGCAGGCCCGCGACCTCGCCGGCATCTGCCAGCGACAGCGATGCCAGACGCACCAGCTCCTCTTCCCTGGCGTTCATCAGGGCGGCTGCACGCGAGTCGAACTCGGCCATGGCCACGCGGGTGAAGTAATCGTCGATCTTGGCACGCACGGCGCTCAGCGCCTCGACCGCCGCCACCGTGCCTTCACCGAAAGCATCCAGTCCCTGCTCGGCGGCACGCGCATGCCAGGCATGCAGCTGACGCGCCTGATCGAAGAAGGCGGCGATCTGTTCGGCGCCGATGGCAGGCTCGCCACTGCGGTCGGTCTGCGCCCCCAGGCAGGCGATGATGTCGGTGATGGCGGCCTTGAGTTCGGCATCGTCGGTAAAGGTTGCCGGTACCAGGCCGTCGCCGTTGGCCTCATGCGGCGGGAACAGCTTCGCCAGATCAGCGGTATCGGCAGGCGTCAGGCTCTCACTATCGGGCCGGCCGAGCACACCCAGCAGGCGCTGTGCAGCCAAACGCAGGCGCACACCCACGGCATCGTCGGTGAGCGACGACAGCAGCAGCGGCCCCTCCTGGAACAGCACGGCCGGATCACGCAGGCGGGCCAGGGTCCAGTCGACCACATCGAGAATCTCCGGCGCGCGAATACGACCGTCATTGTTCAGGTCGATGTACTGCAGCATGCGCCGGTCCAGCTCCAGGTTGTTCACCGGGCAGGCCAGGCTGGCCCAGAGTTTCTGGTCCAGGCCGCGCAGGGCGGCGAGGTCGGCCGGGGTTTCCAGTTGCACCTGATCGAAGCCGCCGGCACGGAAGAAGCGCCAGCGATGCGCGAGAGCTTGAGTCATCTACAGAGGATCCTTTCTTTGTGAGGGCGACTGCGCCACGAAGCCAAAGGGGGCCATCGCAGCGCATCGGCGCACCGCCCCCTTCAACAGACTCCTACTTGTCCGGCGCTGTTCAACTCAGTGTAACCGAGGCAACGGACCCTGCGCTTATTGCGCCCCAACCGCCAGCGGCTGCGCCTCGGGCTGCTTGATCAGCGCATAGAGCACGCCAGTGACCAGGCTGCCAGCGACGATGGCGAGCAGGTACAGCAACGCGTGGTTGATGGCATTGGGGATCAGCAGCACGAACAGACCACCGTGCGGCGCCATCAGCTTGCAGCCGAAGTACATCGACAGCGCACCGGTCAGTGCACCACCGGCAATGCTGGCCGGAATCACCCGCAGCGGGTCCTTGGCGGCGAAGGGAATCGCCCCTTCGGAGATGAAGCACAGCCCCAGCACCCCGGCGGCCTTGCCGGCCTGACGTTCGCTCTGGGCAAACTTGCGCCGCGCCAGCACGGTGGCGATGGCCATGCCGATCGGCGGCACCATGCCGGCCGCCATGGTCGCCGCCATCGGTGCATAACTGCTCGACGCCAGCAGGCCGACGGAGAAAGCATAAGCCGCCTTGTTGATCGGCCCGCCGAGATCGACGCACATCATGCCGCCGAGCAACACACCGAGCAGGATCGCATTGGTGCTGCCCATGCCGTCGAGAAAGGCGGTGAGCCCCGCGAGCATGCCAGCCACCGGACTGCCGACCAGATAGATCATCACCAAACCAGTAAACAGGCTGGCCACCAGCGGGATAATCAGAATCGGCTTGAGCGCCTCGACGCTGGCCGGCAGACGCACCCAATGGGCGATGGCCTTGGCCGAATAGCCGGCAAGGAAACCGGCGATGATGCCACCGATGAAGCCGGCCCCCAGCGAACTGGCCAATAGCCCGCCGATCATCCCCGGCGCCAGGCCCGGGCGGTCGGCGATGGAATAGGCGATATAGCCGGCCAACAGCGGCACCATCAGTTGAAAGGCGCTCTCGCCGCCGATCTTCATCAGCGCGGCGGCCAGGGTGCCCTCCTCCTTGAATGCCTCGATACCGAAGACGAACGACAGGGCGATCAACAGGCCGCCCGCCACCACCATCGGCAGCATGTAGGACACGCCGGTGAGCAGATGCTTGTAGGGGCCGGTTTTCTCGCCACTACTGGCGACGGTCTTGCCCTCGGCTGGCGTGGCTTCGCTCAGCGGTCGCGCCTCGCTGAGCGCCCGTTCGAGCGTCTGTTGCGGCTGTTTCAGTGCCACGCCGGTGCCGCAGCGGTAGACCTTCTTGCCAGCGAAACGGCTGGTGTCCACCTCGATATCGGTGGCCAGCAGCACAGCATCGGCCGCTGCGATGGCGGCATCGTCGAGCAGGTTGCGCGCACCGACCGAGCCGCGGGTTTCCACCTGCAGGTCGATGCCCATGCGCATCGCCGTCTGCTGCAGCGCTTCGGCAGCCATGAAGGTGTGCGCCACCCCGGTGGGACAGGCGGTCACTGCGACCAGTCGGCGAGGGCCGCTTAGGACAGGCTCGCTGCTTTCGCCATAGGCCTGAGCGCGCTCGGCGGCGTCACGCAGAAAACGCTGTGGCTCGGCCAATGCCTCGGCAGGCGTGGCCTGCAGCAGGCGCTTGCCGGCAAAACGGGCCAGCGGCAACTCACCAGTCTTGACCACCAACACCCAATCGGCAGCGGCGATCTCGGCCTCACTCAACGGCGAACCAATCGCGCGCGCGTCATGCACTTCGACACGGGTTTGCCAACCCAGGCGCTCGGCGGCGGCCTGCAGCAGGCGCGAACACAGTACGCTGGTGACCTGGCCATTGGGGCAGGCGGTGACGATCAGCACATTCATGGTGGGTGCCTCTTATTTTTCTAAAGGGTGCAATTGCACGGCCGCTTCGAAGCGGGCCAGTTGCTCGCGATCATGGATGCCGAAGCCGATCTGGGTGACCGCCTGCGCCGCCACCGCCGTGGCCAGGCGCAAGGTGCGCTCGGCTGGCCAGCCTTCGAGCAGGCCGTGCAGGCTGGCCGCCAGCAACGAGTCACCGGCACCGACCGTGCTGGCGACTTCGACACGCGGCGGCGTGGCACGCAGGGCAATGCCCGGTCCATGCCAGTCGACGCCATCTGCGCCACGTGACAACAGCACGTGCTCGATACCCTGCGCACGCAGCGTCTGCACGGCGACGGACAGGTCGCCGTCGCATACCTCGGCCAGTTCTTCTTCATTGGGTTTGATCAGCCACGGCGTGACACCCAGGGCCGCCTGCAACGCCGCACCGCTGCTGTCCACTGCCAGGGGTACGCCACTGGCCTTGAGTCGCCGCAGCAAACCAGCGAACCACTGCGGGGTAACGCCACGCGGCAGGCTGCCGGCCACCACCACGGCGTCATGCCCGGCTAGCAGCGGCTCCAGTTCCTCTTCCAGACGTTGCAGGTGTTCGGCCTCGACCTGCGGGCCGGGGCCATTGAGGTCAGTGATGCAGCCGTCGGCTTCGGCCAGCTTGATGTTGCTGCGCGTCTCGCCCGGCACACGGACGAACAGGTCGTGAAAACCGCGCTTGTGCATCAGGCTGTCGAACGGCGCGGCATTGGCGCGCCCGAGAAAACCGCCGACGCTCAGGCTGTGGCCCAGGTCGGCCAGTACCTGGGCGACGTTCAGGCCCTTGCCGGCCGCGTGGCTGCGCAGCTCATGGCAGCGGTTGATCGCACCGGGCTGCAGACGGTCGAGGCGCAGCGTCAGATCCAGCGCCGGGTTCAGGGTCAGAGTCAGGATTCGGGCCATCAGTGCATCTCCGCCACCAGCGCGCGCACGGCGCTGGCACTGTCCAGGGTCAGGGCGCGGTCAGCCAGGGTTCGCGCCTGGCGGCTGTCCAGCTCACGTACGCGCGCCTTGACCAGGGCAATCGAGCGCGGTGTGACGCTCAACTCGTCGACGCCCAGGCCGACCAACAGCGGCACGGCCAGGCGGTCGCTGGCCAGCTCACCGCAGATGCCGACCCACTTGCCCTGGGCATGGGCAGCGGTCACGGTCATTTCGATCAGGCGCAGCACGGCCGGGTGCAGGCCATCGGCCTGCGCCGACAACTGCGGATGGCCGCGGTCGATGGCCAGGCAGTACTGGGTCAGGTCATTGGTGCCGATGCTGAAGAAGTCCACCTCACGCGCCAGCACCGGCGCCAACAACGCTGCCGAGGGCACTTCGATCATGATGCCGATCTGCAGGTCGCGTACCTCAATCTCTTCGCGCAGGCGCTGCACCATGTCACGCGCCGCACGCCACTCCTCCACCGAACCGACCATAGGGAACATGATCCGCAGCGGGCGGCCATCGGCCGAGGCAAGCAAGGCGCGCAGCTGGGTTTCCAGAATCTCCGGGCGCTGCAGGCTCAGGCGAATGCCACGCACACCAAGGAAGGGGTTCTCCTCAGCCGGCATCGGCCAGTACGGCAGGGGTTTATCGCCGCCGACATCCAGCGTGCGCACCACCAGCGGGCGTCCGGCCAGCGCATCGAGCACGCGCCGGTACTCACGCTCCTGCGCGGCGTGATCCGGGGCCTGGGCATGCTCCATGAACACCAGCTCGGTGCGCAGCAGGCCCACCGCTTCCGCGCCCAGCTCCACGGCGTCGGCGGTTTCGCCGCTAGCACCGATATTGGCCGCCACTTCCACACGCACGCCATCACGCGTCTGCGCATCGTTGAAGCGCGCGGCATGCGCCTGCTCGCGCCGCTGCTGCGCCGTCTCACGTTCATGCAGCGCCTGGTCGCGCTCAGCTGTATCCGGGGCGATGCGCAGCAGGCCGCTGTCGCCATCGAGCAGCAGTGGCGTGCCTTGCGCCAACGCCAGCACGCCATCGCCAGCACCGACCACGGCGGGAATCCCCAAGGCGCGAGCGATGATCGCGCTGTGCGCGGTTGCGCCACCCTGCGCGGTCAGGATGCCAGCCACGCGCTGCCGGTCGAGGCCAGCGACGTCCGATGGCACGACTTCAGCCATCACCAGGATGTACGGCTCGTTCGGTTCGCTGGGCAGCTCCACGCCACACAGATGCGCCAGCACACGGTTGCCGATATCACGCAGGTCTGCTGCGCGCTCGGCCAGCAATGGGTCATGCAGCGCCTCCTGACGCTTGGCCGCCGCCTCGACCTCAACCTGCCAGGCCGCTTCGGCGCTCGCACCCTTGTCCAGGCGGGCGTCGACGTCTTCACGCAGCGCTGGATCGGCGAGCATGGCCAGGTGGGCACTGAAGATTTCCCGAATGCTTGCCACACCGGCGCCATCGACCAAACGCTGGATCTGCTCGGCTACAGCGGCCAAGGCTGCATCCAGACGCGCGCGCTCCTGCTCGACACCCTGGCCTTGCTCAGCGAAATGAAACGCCGGCGGCGTGCGTACCAACGCTGGGCCGATGGCGATGCCGGGCGAGGCGCCGACCGCCTGCAGACGGCTACCGGCAACGGGAGCAACCGCTTCGACAGGTTCCAGCTGCGCCGCGACCTCGGGCAGCGCTTCATTCAGCGGCTCGACCGTTTCACCCAGGCCACTTTCCAGCGCGGCGCGAATGGCCGGCAGTGCACTGTCGGCAATCACCGGTTCGGCGCTGAATTCGAGCATCTGCCCGCGTCGCGCGCCCAGCGCCAGCAGGCGGCTGAGGCTCTTGGCCGAGACCCCGGCGCCCGCGTCACCAAACAGGCGCACACGAATCTCACCGGCAAAGCCCTGTGCCAGCTCGCTCAGCGCCTTGGCCGGGCGCGCATGCAGACCATGGGCATTGAGCAGCGGCACGCTGAGACTGGGCCAGTCCGGCGGCACCTCACCGCCCAGCGCCTCGATCACCTGCCGGCTGTCGCTGGCCTCACTGAACGCAGCAGCCCGACCACCGATCAGTACATCGCACAACCGCTCCAACGCCTGACGGTGCGCTTCGCCCTGGCTGGCCAGGCAGAACAGACCGCGCAGCGCCTCACCGCGAAAAGTCAGCGGCTGCGCCGGGGTGACGAAGGCCAGGCCGGGCCGCTCGACGCTGGCCTCGCTGTGCAGCCACCACAGGCCATCGCCCAGCGGCAGCGGCTCGCCACGGGCCAGCCCGAGGGCGAAGCCACTGCGGGCACAGCCGGCCTGGCGCAACAGGCGTGCGCCCTGCCAGAGCAATTCATCGAAGTCTTCAGCCGGCTGCGCCAGCGCCACCAGTTGACCGTCCAGCGCCAGCGCCTGCGGTGCGCCCTGCAGCAACTCGAGTATCTGCGCCGGCTCGCGGGCCTCACGCAGCGCCTGGCTCAGTTCACCCTCGCCCAGGGCGCGGGTCAGCAGTTGCAGCAGGTGCAGGTGCTCGTCGGACTGGGCGGCGATGGCGATGGCCAGGTAGACCTGCTGGCCGTTGCCCCAATCCACGCCCGCGGGGAACTGGATCAGGCTGACGCCGGTGCGCAGCACCTGATCGCGGGTCTGCGGCGTGCCATGGGGGATAGCGATGCCCTGGCCGAGAAAGGTCGACCCCTGGGCCTCGCGAGCCTGTAAGCCGTCGAGGTAAGCCGCAGTGGCCAGGCCGGCACTGACCAGCGCGTCGCCGAGCATGGCCAGGGCTTCGCCCTTGTTCGCCGCCGCCCGGCCCATCTGGATTTGGCTGGCATCGAGTTCGAGCATAGGTGCCTCCGGCTTGGATTCTTGTTCTGATTGGGAAGAGTGTTCACAGGCTCGGCGCTCACTTACGCCCCGCAAACACCTTCAAGACTAGCTGATGAATTGGATTGCTGAAACGATTCATCAAGCGCTGGCACCTTATCCGATAATGGGTAATCCTTGAAGCCCGGTCGTCGTCGAGTCGGTGTAGACTCGCCGCGCTCACACGCTCGAAACCTCTTCTCTGCATGGTGCTGCGCCCGTGAAACTCAGCGACATCGCCCGCCTGGCGCAGGTCTCGGTGACCACCGCCAGCTACGTGATCAACGGTCAGGCCGAACGTCGGCGCATCAGCCCTGCGACCGTGGCCAAGGTGCTGGCGGTGGTCGAAGAACATGGCTATCGCCCGGATCAGCAGGCCGCCAGCCTGCGCCGTGGGCAAAGCCGTTGCCTGGGCTTCATCCTGCCGGACCTGGAGAACCCCAGTTACGCGCGCCTGGCCAAACTGCTCGAACAGAAGGCCCGCGCCGCAGGCTATCAGTTGCTGATCGCCAGCTCCGACGATGATCCGAGCAGCGAGCGGCAGTTGCTCGAACTGTTCCGCTCGCGCCGCTGCGAAGCGCTGATCGTCGCCAGTTGCCTGCCTGCCGATGACCCGCTGTATCCCGCCATCGTCGCTGCCGGCCTGCCGGTCGTGGCGGTGGATCGGGCCCTGTCGCCTACGCATATCCGCTCAGTGGTCAGCGATGACGAGCAGGCCGGGCGCACCCTGACCGAAAGCCTGCTGACCCCCAAGCCCCGGCATATCGCCCTGCTCGGCGCCCGCGCGGAACTGGTCATCAGCCAGGCGCGCGAACGCGGCTTCCGTTCGGCACTGGAAGGTTTCGACGGGCGCGTCAGCGTCTACCACGGCGAGTTGTTCAGCCGCGCCTGCGGCTACCGACAGATGCAAACGCTGCTGGAGGAAGTCGGCTCGCCGGATGCGCTGCTGACCACCGCCTATGTGCTGCTCGAAGGGGTGTTCGATGCGCTACGCGAACAGAGCAGCGAGCAATGGCCTTCAGTGCGCCTGGCCACCTTCGGCGATACCCAGTTGCTGGATTTCCTACCGTTGCGGGTCAATGCCATGAGCCAACAACATGAACGCATCGCCGAGCGCGTGCTGGCCTGGACACTGCGGGCGGTGGAACACAACGACTATCAGCCCGGCATCGAGGCCATCGGCCGCAGCTTCAAGGACCGAGCCCAGAGGTAAGGTGCGCCATGCGCACCAACTGCTGGAAAGGATCGGTGCGCGCAGCGCACCCTACATCTAGTTCTGATGCCTCCTGCTAACCACCCTGAATCTTCTGCAGCAGCGGCGCGCACTGGCTCGGCTCGTCACCAGCGCTGGGTGCCACCAGCGCCAGCAGCCCAGCCGCTGGCGCCACCGCAACGCCCAGCGCTACCAGGCCAACACCACGCAGCGCCAGCGGCGTGGCCTGTACGCCTGGTGACGGCTCCTTGAACGTGCCGCGCACATACAGCGGCGAGCGCAGTGAGAAGATGCGAAAGCCCTTGGTCGACGGCGTGATGGTGAAGTCCAGCCGCTCGCTGGCGAAGTTGGCGCTGCCGTCGACCTTGATCACCGCATTGTCGGTGTCGATGACGAACAGCCGCGTACTCATCAGCCCCTGCTTGATGCCGAGATCCGCTGCCGCGCAATGAATCTTCACATCCTCGTCGCCGAACAGCCTGCCGACCAGGTAGTTGCCGACGTTCAGCCCGGCGATTTCCATCAGCCCGCGACTCACCGCGCCATCGTTGATCAGCATCTTCAACTCGCCATCGGCGCTGCCGAGTAGCGCCGCCACCGAGTTGCCACGGCCGCTGATGCGTGCATCGCCGTTGAGCTCACCGAGGCTGGTCTGCATCGGCGTGAAGGAGGGAAACAACTGCTTGAGCTTGAGGTCACGCGCGCGCAGACGCATCTGCCCCTGCAACGGCGTGGTCGCGCCATTGAGACGGACTTGAGAGTCGAGCACACCACCGGCCGTGCCGAAACGTAGCGGCTCCAGACTCAGCATGCCGTCATTGAGCACCACATGGGTGTCCAGATCGGTGATCGGCAACTGCTCGTTGTGCACGATGCGCTTACCGACGAAGCGCACATCGGCGTCCATCGCACGCCAGCGGTCGGTACGAAACTCGGAAACGGGTAGCGCCTTGTTCGCCGGCTGCACGTCCCGTTCGCCACGCTCGCGCTTGTCCGCGCTGGAGTCGGCGCCGATCAGCGGCGCCAGGTCACTGAACAGCAGTTGGTTGGAGGTCAGCTGGCCGGACAGTTTCGGCCGTGGCTCGCGGGCCACGAACGTCAGGTCGCCATGGATATCGCTGTCACCGATCTGGCCATTGAAACCGAGGTAGCGAAAGATCGCCCCGTCGGCATCGTGCAGGTTGGCCTGCAAGCGACCGTCGGTGCTGTATGGCGGGGTGTCAGGCAAGGTCACGCCGGTCAGCGGATACAGCTGACCGAGGCTGGTGCCGGACAGACGCAAGCGCAGATCCAGAGCGCCCAGATTCTGCGGATCGGTCAGGCTGCCAGCCAGCACGATACGGGTCGCGCCAATGCGCAGATCGGCCTGCAACGGGAACGGCTGCGACGCGTCATGCAGCGCCAGCAGGCCACCGACCTTGCCGTTGCCGGTCAACGGCTGGCCACGGAAGCTGCCCTTGGTCTGCCAGGCGAAAGCGTAATCCTGGGCGCTGACATTGCTCTCGGTCAGGCGCTCGGCCGCGCTCTTGCCGACGATATCGGCGAATGGGATCGGCTCGCCCAGCGGCTGGATAATTGACTCCAGGCGGGTGTTGCTGACCTTGTCGTCGACCTTCACCTGCCCCTTGTCGAAGCCAATGGTGCCGATATCCAGCGTCCAGGGGCTGGGCTGCTTGCTGTCGTCCGCCTCTTCCTTGCCCAGATCGAACACCCAGTTCGCCCGGCCATTGGCCAGGCGCTGCAGATCGGCGACCGGCGCGCCGAGTTCGATACTGGGGATGCTCACCGTTTTCCACAGCAGCGGCAGGGGCGACAGGCGCAAACGCACGCTGTCGAGACTGACGAAGGTCTCGCCCTGCGCCCAGTCCGGGTTGCCCAGGCGCAACTGCTCGGCAGCAAAATGGGGCCAGGGTAGCCAGGCGCTCAAACCCTGCTGACCGGCTTCACGCTGCCAGACCACGCGCAGATCGCCCTCGATGGCAAACGGCCGATTCAGGGCCGCAGAAGCCTGTTCATTGATCAGCGGCCGCGCCCGATTCCAATCGAACAGCACCAGAAACAGCATCAACGCCGCCAGCAACAACAGGAAAACGGCGAACAATGCGCCTACAAACTTGCGCAAATGGCGCACCCAGCGACCTCCTTATTTCACTGCCCGAGTGAAACTCGTCCATGTCCATACGACTGAAAAGATTCGCCAACGCTCCCTCGCCCTGGCATGAAAGGGGAAAATAGCCGATTCTGAACCCCCGCTGGTGAGCAGACCGATGCGCCTGATCGACACCCACACCCACCTGGACTTCCCCGACTTCGACGCCGATCGCGACGAAGTACTCGCGCGCAGCCAAGCGCAGGGCGTGCAGCGCATGGTGGTGCTGGGCGTCTACCAGGCCAACTGGCAGCGGTTGTGGCAGTTGGTCGAAGAGGATGAGGGCCTGTACGCAGCCTTCGGCCTGCATCCGGTCTATCTGGACGATCACCGCCCAGAGCATCTCGATGAGCTGCGCGACTGGCTGGGCAAACTGGCCGGGCACCGCAAGCTGTGCGCCGTCGGTGAGTTCGGCCTGGATTATTACCTGGAACACCTGGATCGGCAGCGCCAGCAAGCGCTGTTCGAAGCGCAGCTGCGACTGGCCGCCGAGTTCGAGTTACCGGTGCTGCTGCACGTGCGCCGTGCCCATGCCGCGACCATCGCCACACTCAAGCGTTTTCGCCTGGCACGCGGTGGCATTATCCACGCCTTCGCCGGTAGCCATGAGGAAGCACGCGAGTACATCAAGCTGGGCTTTCGCCTCGGTCTCGGCGGCGCCGCCACCTGGCCGCAGGCCAATCGCCTGCGCAAGGTGGTGGCGCAGCTGCCGTTGGAGAGCATCATGCTGGAAACCGACTCGCCGGACATGGCCCCGGCCATGCACCCCAACCAGCGCAACAGCCCGGAATACCTGTCTGACATCTGTGCCGAGCTGGCAGCGTTGCGTGGCGTTACGGCCGAAGAACTGGCTACGGCCAGCAGCCGTAATGCGGATGAGTTGTTCGGCTGGGCATAGACAGCACAGATGGTCAGGCAAATCGCCCTACACGACCGTCCGTAGGAGCCCCGCCCCGAGGCGAATGTTTCCAGACCGTGTCGCCCAGATTCGCGGCGGGGCGCCGCTCCTACAGGGTCAGTGCGACGACCGCGGGAATGCCGTGGGAGGGGTTTCAGCCGCGACGACTGCAAAAGCATCGCCACTGAAGCGCCTCCCACGCAGCGATCAGACCCGGAATGCGCCGATCAACTGCTTGAGACGCGTAACCAGCTCGCTCAGCTCGCGGCTGGCCTGCTCGGTCTGGCTGGCACCAGCAGCGGTGCGCTCACCCGCATGGTTGATCTCGACGATGTTCTGGTCGATATCGTGCGCCACCGCCGTCTGCTGCTCGGCCGCCGCGGCGATCTGCTGGTTCTGATCGACGATCATGCCCACTGCGCCGAGGATGTTCTCCAGGGCCTGCTGCACCTTGGCCGACTGGCTGACCGTGCCATCCGCCATCTGGTGACTGGCGTTCATCGCCTTCACCGCCGCCCCCACACCGCCCTGCAGCTTGGCGATCATCGCTTCGATCTCTTCGGTGGACTGCTGGGTGCGCTTGGCCAGGTTGCGCACCTCGTCAGCCACCACGGCGAAACCGCGACCCTGTTCACCAGCCCGCGCCGCCTCGATGGCAGCATTGAGCGCCAGCAGGTTGGTCTGCTCGGCGATACCCTTGATCACATCGAGTACCTGGCTGATCGCCGCACTGTCGCTGGCCAGTTGGTTGATCACCGCCACTGACTGGTCGATTTCACCGGCAAGACGCTGGATCGCACCGACCTGCTGCTCGACCAATGCGCGGCCACTGACCGTTTCCTGATTCACGCTCTGCGCACTACCCACCGCAGCGGCGGCGCTGCGCGCCACCTCCTGGGCAGTGGCGGACATCTGGTTCATCGCCGTGGCCACCTGCTCGATCTGTGCACGCTGACCGGCCACCGCTTGGTTGCTCTCGCCTGAAACCAGCTCGACACGATCCGCCTGGCCACCGACCTCGCCCACCGTATGCCCGACGCGCTCGATCAGGTCATGGATACGCACGACGGTCTGGTTGAACACCTGCCCCAGCTCGCCCAGCTCGTCTCGGCTCTGTGCCTGGAAGTTGGCCGTCATATCGCCTGCAGCAACCCTATCCATCACCTTGCCCAGGTTTTTCAGGGTAGAGCGGGTGGAAACGTAGAAGCCGCTGTAGAGGTAGACGATCAACAGGAACACCACCACCAGCGCCACCACCAGCAACACCATCTGCGCACGGTTCTCGGTCAGCCGCTCGCTCAACTGGCTATCGAGGAAGGCCAGCAGGCCGTCGTTGAAGGCGTAGGTCTTGGCCATTTCCTGGCTGACCTGATCGTAGAACTGCGCCCAGGGCGTATCCAGGCTGTCGGCGATGATCACCTGATCCTCGAACAGCACGCCGCTATCCTTCAGACTCTGGCGACTGGCTTCGGCCAGGCTGCCCAGCCCATTCTGCGCCGCGACGTTACCGGCCAGTGCCTCCTGCAGATTCAGGCCGTACTCGGCATGCAACTTCTCCAACTGCAGCAGCAGGTCATCGAACTTGGTACTGGCCGCCGAATTGAGAAAACCCTGCCCCAGGGAATAGGCGCCGATGGCACGACCTTGGCTGAGCACATTGGTGATCTGCGGGGTGACGTTGGTGATCAGCTCGGTGATCTGCCGCACCTGGCGTTGCGGGTCCTGGCTCAGCCCCGCCTGGCTGGCCACCAGCTTGATGAAGACCTGGGAGGAGCCCAGCAGCTTCTCGACGATGACGGTCTTGCTCTGCAACGAGGTCTCGGCCTCTGCGCTTTTCAGCTCGGCCAGCAATTCGTCGCGCTTGGCAACAAACTCCGCCGCCTGCTCGGCATCGCCGGTCACCGGCTGCAGCCCCTGCAGGCCGGCATTGAGCGACTGCTGCAGTTGATCTATACGCCCTTCCAGATCCCCCGCCTGACCGGACTGACCGATCATCGAGTTGATCTGCACCAGATCGTTGAGGCTTTCAAGATCACGGCGCAGCTGCAGGCTGCTGCCGAGTAGTTCGAGGCTTTCCAGTGCTGTCTGGGTGCCGACGAACTGACGATAGGAGTCGCGCACCAGATAGAAGTTGGTGACGAGCATGGGCAGGAAGAATAAAACGCTGATCAGGCTGAACTTCATGCCGAAGCTGAGGCGATTCATCAGCGCGATGGCCGGATACAACACGGTCTTCACTAGACGTCTCCAGTTGCCATTATTGTTATTGGTATAGCTCGAACGGCCGCAGAACCTCTCACGGGCTGACAACGGCGTCCTGCGCAGCCCGACCTGTGGCGCGTGAATCTACGTGGCGAATACAGGTAGATAAATGTGACGAAAATCACCAAACAGGGTCAGCTACCGCCTCCTTATACCCCTTATCGACACGCGTCTCTGTAACTTAAGGTTAAACGCGCGCCCAGCGAATCCAGCTAAGGATGCGTAGGAGCCCCGACTCGGGACGAATGCTGTTTTGCTCTACCGCGGGACGCGGCTCCCATAAAGCCAGCTCGACGAAACAGATGGGACCGTGGCTATCGATGGGCTCTTCTAGATGAATAACACCCAGACCGCGTAACCGGCGTACCAGACCACCGCAGCACGAATCAGCAGTTGCCACAGCTGATCCAGAGTATTGACGCCCTCCTCGCCCATCACCGGCGGCGGCATCTCACCGGCCGCCCGCCCGGCCTTGATCACCAGTTGCGCGGCAGAAATGTCCCAGCTCAGCAGCTCATGCAGCAAGGCGCGACTGACGGCGACGAAATTACCGACCAGCGCGAAGCTGGAAGCCAGTACCCGCGCCGGCAGCCAATCGAAAGCGTGGCGCAGTTGCACGGCGCGCTCACGCAGGGCGGCTTGCTGCGCATGTTCGGCGCTCAAGGCCAGCAGGCGATAAGCGAGCGCCACCATGGGGCCGAGCAGCAGATACCAGAAAATAACGGCGAAAAAGCTTTGATAGGCCTGCCACAACAGATGCCCCTGAACCTGCTGCAGCAGTTCGGTCCCCTCTTCCGGCTGCAGTGCCAGATCACGCTCGGCCACGTGGTAAGCCGCCTGACCGTCACCGCGCCGCCAGGCGTCGCGAAACGGCCCCAACGCCGCAAGCAGATCACCACGCCCCAGGCTGTAGATCAGCACCAGCAAATGCACCGGAAATGCCAGCCAGCCATATGCCAGCGGTTTGAGGATCAGCAACAGCAGCCCCAATGCCAACACCGGCAACAGCACCAGAATGGCCAGGCACAGCCACGGGGCCTGCTGTAGGCCGCCTTGTTGCAGGCGCTGCAGTTGCGCCAGCCAGGGGCCGTCCTGCTGGATGCGCAGACGCCAGGCAGAAAACTTCTCGACCCACAGCACCAGCAGAATCACCAGAAAACTCATTGCTACCTCTCCTTCAATTCGGCGTGCAGACGCGACCAATCGAACGCTGCCCCCGGGTCGGTCTTGCGCCCAGGCGCGATATCGCTGTGGCCACGTATACGCTGCGTCGACAGCGCCGGGTAGGCGTCCAGCAACTGTCGCGTCAGCTCGACCAACCTGGCGTACTGAGCGTCGGTGTAGGGCTGATCATCCGTCCCTTCCAGCTCCACTCCTAGCGAAAAATCATTGCAGTTATCGCGCCCCTCGAACCAGGAAACCCCGGCGTGCCAGGCACGATCCAGGCAGGAGACGAACTGCGTCAGCCCGCCATCACGCTCGATGAAGAAATGCGCGGAAACCTGCAGGGATGCGATCTCGGCGAAGAAAGGATGCTCGTGCACGGGCAAGCGGTTCTGAAAGAACGCCTGCACCTTGCCGGTGCCGAACTGCCCAGGCGGCAGGCTGATGTTGTGCACCACCAGCAGGGAGATTTCGCCACCGGGGCGAGCGTTGAAATTCGGCGATGGGCAGTGAGGGATGCCCTGAAACCAGCCAGTGGAAGGGTCGAGCTGCATGTGGCACTCCTGAACGTGTCACCACTCTAGAGCAGGTGGCTACTGCGGCCAAGCGCGAGGCCGCAACAGGATGTGCAAAGGCGGGAAAATCGAGGATCACGACATAGCCGCGCCTCGTGGCGAATCGATATCGAGCACGCCGCAGGATTTAAAAGCTTCGCCCCAGGGCGAGGCACCTACGAACCAGGCCGTTGCCAGGAGCGAAGTGCTCCCTGGCAACGATCAGCTGTGCTTGAGCTTGCGCAGATTGCCGATGACCGACTCCAGGGCGCGGTCGAACAGCAGCGCATCGTCAAGCAGGCGCACAGCGTTGCGACGGAACTCCACCGCCAGCGCGTTGCGCGTTTTCTCCAGCACCTTCATGCCGGTGCGATTGACGAACACGTACTTGCCAGTGGGCTTGATGATGGCCGCCAGCTTGCAACGCAGCTTGTGCTCTTCATCTTCCTGGATTTCCACCCAGCTACCCACACGTAGGCTGTCTACCTGCAGCAGCGCCTCATCGTCGTCCGGGAGCACCACGTCCGGCTCCTGCGGACGGGTCTGGCCCGGCGCGAGCAGAATGATCTCTTCGACCACCTCGACCATCGCCGGAGCGTCCTCGACCTCTTCGGCCGCCGGCAGCTCCAGCAGTGGCAACTCGATGCCGGCTTCGCTCGGATCGGTGTGCGCTGCATCCTCGGCAACGGCCGTCTCAGCTTCCGGTGCAGCGCGCTTGAAGCGCTGGAAGGCCTGCACGTGCAGCACTTCCAATTGGCTGAAGAATTCGCTGGTAGAGAACGGATCGAACGCAGCACTGGCCATGCCTTCACGCAGCGCCTTGAGCAAGCCGGGCACCAGCTCCAGCAAACGCAGACGCGCTTCAGGATCTTCATGCGGGGCGACGCTCCAGACCAGGTCATCCATGGTCTGCAGCGCAGCCTGCCATTCCTCCGACTCCACGCCATGCTTGAGGCAGGTGAGCATCAGCACCTTGCTCCAGGCTTCCTGCAGCAGGCGCACCACCACTTCCGGCAGGGTCTTGCCCAGCAGCCGCTCGTTCAGTGCATGTTCGACCTGGCGACGGGCCAGTTCGGCCTTGGCGCTGCCTTCCTCGGCGTCGCGGGTACGCTGCTCGAGCAGTTCGCTGCGACGACGCTCATCGCCCGTGAACGCCATGAACTCGGCCAGCAGTTCGGAGAAGATCGCCGGATCATCGACGAAATCGTTCAGCAGACGCTGCACCACCTGCTCGATCTTCTGATAGAGGCTGTCACGCTGCGCATCGTCCTGATCGACCCAACCCAGCGCAGCAGAGGCGATTTCGTTGAGCAAGCGGCGGGCCGGATGGCTGCCACGGCTGAAGAAGGTCTTGTCCAGCACTGCAACCTTGAGCATCGGAATCTGCAGACGACCGATCAGTGCCTTGAGCGAATCCGGCAGGGTGCGGTCATCGAGAATGAACTCGAACAGCATCGATACCAGATTGATCACATCTTCATCGACCTCGCCAACCACCCGCGCCTTGCCACTCTTGGCGCTGGCGCGCTCGAGCAATCGTTCGAGCTGGTCGCGAAGGTCGAAATCTTCGACGGTGACCTGCGCCGGGGCACGCTGCTGCATGTGCGATAGCAGGCGCATCAGGTCGCTGCTGGTGATCGGCATTGCATCGGCTGTCTGAGCCCGGCGTGGCATCGCCGTGCCGCGCACTTGCGAGAGCAGATCCTGCAACGCACCGAACACTTCCTGCACGCCCTGATCGGCGCCTTCGAGCAAGGGAATGCCTTCCTCGCCGGACGACTGGACATAAGCGGAAGCTGCCGGGCGCTGCTGACGGCGCGGCGGTGCGGACTTCAGCTCAGGCAACACGCCCGCGCTGACCAGCGCCTGATTGGCCTCGGCATACAGCATGTCGCAGCTGCCGAGCACGTACTTTTCGAACAGCTTGAGGATGATCAGCTTGACCTTGATCTCCACACCCAGGCTACTGCAGGCGTCGAGGAAGTATTCGCTGAGCAGGGTCGGGCCGAGCGGGTTGCTCTTGTCGTCCAGCTTCTTGCTGATCACCGCATTGAGGCGCGTGGTGAGATGGCCCAACGCAACAGCGTCTCGGCTCATCACCTTGGCCACCATGGCGTCCAGCGCCACGGTTTCTTCCAGCTCGTCGTTCTGTACCAGGCTCAGGCTGTCGAACGACACGGCATCCAGCGCTGGCTGTGGTTTACCGATTTCGTACTGATTGAGATTGGCGAAGGACTCGAACACCTTCTGCAGAAAGCCGCGCTCGATGTTCTTGCGCTTCAGCCGCAGGTCACGCATGGCTTCGAAGAAAGCATTCTGCTCGGCATTGCTGGTCGCCCGATCCGCCATCTCGAAGAGGGTATCGTCAGCATTATCGAACAGGCTCTGCAGGTTCTGCTTGAGCTGTTGCGCCGCTTTGTCACGCACCTGAATCAGCGCCACGGGCAGTCTTCCTACCGGCGAAGTTGGCGATTGCTCTGCGGTGGCCTTATTCAGGTGCACCACGTTCGCGTCGGTCTTCATTCTAGTCTCCCGCAGACTGCCCGAGCTCGAGCTTCCTGGTCTGCACAGCGTCAACCGAGCGTCGTCCGTAACGTCAAAGGCCTGGCGTCAATAATGAAAAAAGTAAAGCCATTATAGGGAGGCTGCGCGCCATACCAAGCCAATTTTTCCTACAGACATGACCCAGATCACAGATAGCTACACGCCACCTCCAGACGGTAGCCAATACACGACAGCCGTATCTCTACAGCCTAACGCTGACAGCCCTGTGACGCTGCCCCGCTGGTCGGGCCGCACAAGCCTCTTCTGACGCTGCACGCCGTAGCGAAATCCTTTGCCCTTCGATGCCTGCGAGCACACTCCAGCCCATTGCCCTGACCCTGCCTGCCTCTATAATCGCCGCTCGTCTACAGCGGAGCCGATCATGCCCAACCTGACCCTCGCCGACCTCAGCAGCGAAATCGAAGCCAACGTCCGCCGCGCCCTGGCTGAAGACATTGGCAGCGGCGATATCACGGCCCAGCTGATACCGGCCGAGCGCCTGGCCAGTGCCCGCGTGATCACGCGTGAAGAGGCAGTGATTTGCGGCACCGCCTGGGTCGATGCGGTATTTCGCCAGCTCGACCCGCGCGTCGCGGTGCATTGGCAGGTGCAGGATGGCGACAAGGTCAGCGCCGACCAGACCCTGTTCCGCCTCGAGGGCCCGGCCCGCGCCCTGCTCAGCGGCGAGCGCAGCGCCCTGAACTTCCTGCAGACCCTGTCTGCCGTAGCCACCCGCTGCCGTCACTATGCCGACCTGGTTGAAGGCACCCAGGTAAAACTGCTGGACACCCGCAAGACCCTACCGGGCCTGCGCCTGGCCCAGAAGTACGCGGTGACCTGCGGCGGCTGCCACAACCACCGCATCGGTTTGTACGATGCCTTCCTTATAAAGGAAAACCACATTGCCGCCTGCGGCGGCATCGCCCAGGCCATCAACGCCGCCCACCAGATCGCCCCGGGCAAGCCGGTGGAAGTGGAAGTGGAAAGCCTGGAAGAACTGCGCGAAGCGCTGGAGGCCGGCGCCGATATCGTCATGCTCGACGAATTGTCATTGGAAGATATGCGCGAAGCCGTAAGACTCACCGCCGGCCGCGCCAAGCTCGAAGCCTCGGGCGGGATCAATGACAGCACGTTGCGTACGGTCGCCGAGACTGGAGTGGATTACATCTCGCTGGGGACGCTGACCAAGGATGTGAAGGCGGTGGATTTGTCGATGCGCTTGGCGCTGTAAGCCACAGACCCACTGCAGGAGCCGCGCCTCGCGGCGAATCGCAGCCTCACCAAAATCGCACTGGACTACAAAAAATTCGCCCCGGGGCGGGGCTCCTACAGGTCAAACCGCGCTTTATCCTTCAGTAAAATGCTCTCGGAATAATCGAGAAATTCGCCAAGGTGTCGCGTGATGACAGCAACGGTTATAGGCAATTGCAGCGCCTGATATTCATGCACGGCGATATTCCGGTAACCGACCATACGCTTGAGCGCTTCAGCCAGGCTATTGTCGCCCCAGCCGCCTGCGGCGAGCAGTGCAAAGACATCGCGCGCACTCTGCGGAATACCGAGACGCTCGCGCCTGATCAAATGCTGCCCCATATCCAGAGCTGCCTCACAAGCGCGCAGGATATTCAGAATGGCCGCATCCTGCCGAGTAAAGTCCTCTGCAAAACTCGCCGGGTCGCGCTCATACTCCTCACGCGCACGCCTGACGCAACGCTCGATGCTTGCGGCCTTGTTCAACAACACATCATCGGCCATACACCCGCCCATCTCGCTCGATATCCCGCAACAGAGGAGCCCTGGCCCGATCCAGCTCGAGCTTCTCGCCTCAACACAGCGCACTCGAACAAACCAGCCTCATCTCCTGGCACAGCCCACTAGCGCTCACCTTTAGTCAGCACCTGCTGCTGCATCACGGTAGAGGCCCTACGCAAATCCAGCAAATCGACCGGACAACCTGCAATATCGGCAGCTTCACCGGCGAGATCCCAAAGCGTCAGCGGGTCAGCATAGCCTTGCACCAGCACCGCCAGATCCAGATCCAGATCCAGATCCAGATCGCCTGCCATGCCCTGGATACGACTACCAAAGGCATAGACAGCCAGCACACCATCCAGGCGATCGCAGTAGCTCGACCAGAGCCACCTTATCCATAGCCGCTTCCGTATTCTACGCCTGGAAGTGTATCTCAACCACGCGACAACCAAAGCCTGACAAGCCGCCCTCAACAAGAGCAACCCTCTCAAAAAACAGGATGCCGAGCCAGCACTTCACAAGCGTGATTAAACACGCGGCCTCAGCCTAAAAGGTCTGGCATCATGCAGTGACGAAGCCCACATTAAACACGAGCCCTACCGTGAACGAAGCGCTAGCTCTTCTGCGAGAAAAAATTACCTCAAGAACCGCAACTGTCGGCATTTATGGTCTGGGCTATGTCGGCCTTCCCCTTGCGTTACGCTTTTGCGAAGTCGGCATCAAGGTCATCGGTTTCGACATCGACGATTACAAGGTCGACACTCTCAATGCAGGGCAAAGCTACATCGAGCGATTGACGCCTCAGCGTATCAAGCATGCTTTAGCTCAAGGGCTGGAAGCTACCAACGATTTCTCCCGCAGCGGTGAAGTCGATGCACTGATCATCTGCGTTCCCACACCACTCAACGCGCACCGCGAGCCCGATCTCAGCTTCGTTATAAATACCATAGAGACGATACTCCCACACTTTCGAGCAGGCCAATTGCTCAGCCTGGAAAGCACCACTTGGCCCGGAACGACAGACGAAGAACTTGCCCCCCGACTAGAGGCAAAGGGGTTCATACCTGGGCAAAACTGCGCACTGGTGTTTTCCCCCGAACGGGAAGATCCGGGCAACCCAGACTATGGCACCCATGACATCCCCAAGGTAATCGGCGGCATGACACCAATCTGCCTTGAGCTGGGGCAGGCACTCTACCAGCATGCCATCCGCACACTAGTGCCTGTCAGCAGCACACGCACAGCTGAAATGACCAAACTGCTGGAGAACATCCACCGCGCGGTAAATATCGGCTTGGTCAACGAAATGAAGATTGTTGCCGACAAGATGGGCATAGACATTCACGAAGTCATTCGCGCCGCCGCCACTAAACCTTTCGGTTTCACACCGTACAGCCCGGGTCCAGGACTGGGTGGGCACTGCATTCCAATCGATCCGTTCTACCTGACTTGGAAGGCCAAGGAATACGGTATCAATACTCGCTTCATCGAACTGGCCGGCGAAATCAACCACTACATGCCGCACTGGGTCGTACAGAAAGTGGCGGATGCTCTCAACGATCACGGCAAGGCCATCAAGGGCAGCCGTATTCTGGTGCTGGGCCTCGCATACAAAAAGAATATCGACGACAGCCGCGAGTCTCCAGCAGTGGAAATTATGGAACTGCTGCTGCGTAAAGGCGCCATTGTCGACTACACCGATCCACATATTCCGACCTTCCCCAAGAAACGTGACTATAACTTCGACCTAAATTCCGTCGCTCTGACAGCTCAAAATATCGCTAGCTATGATTGCCTGATCCTCGCCACGGATCACGACGGCTTCGACTACGACATGCTGCAGAACCAAGCACACCTAATCGTGGATACGCGGGGTCGCCTGCAAAAGCAGAGCAATGTAGTTCCAGCCTAAGTCAGACAATAGCGAATGCCTGCCTTAATACAGCGGACTACGTTGAGTAGCGACCTCTACCCGCCAACCCAATAACAAGTACCACCATATGCCACAACACTTCCGGTCTGACATCGAGGGCCTACGCGCTATCGCAGTTCTTCTGGTCATCGCTGCGCACTTTGCTATTCCGGGCTTCGCTGGCGGGTTCATCGGTGTCGACATATTTTTCGTCATTTCCGGCTACCTGATAACCGGCATCCTGTTCAGGGAAATGAACGGTACGGACACCATTGCGCTTTGGCGTTTCTACGCCAATCGCCTGCGCCGCCTGTTGCCCGCCCTGGCCACTATGCTTATAGGGAGCAGCCTACTAGCCAACCACTTGTTACATGAAAGCCAGTATCGAGAACAAGGTACTGCTTCAGCCATGGCCGCAGTCTGGCTCAGCAATATCTATTTCACTTTTTCTGACGTCGACTATTTCGCCGAGGAAAGCACCAGCAACGCCATGCTGCATACTTGGTCATTAGGGGTAGAGGAACAGTTCTACCTCCTCTGGCCACTGCTCATTCTGTTCATAGCGCGTACTTATAGAGGTCGGAATAGGCGCACAGCGGCAGTCATCCTATTCTCCGCTATCACGGTTGTGTCATTAATCGCCTGCCTAGCCTATTCGACCTGGAACCCGCAGTTTGCCTTCTACATGATGCCGACCCGCGCCTGGCAATTTTCGGCTGGCGCACTGGTCTGGTTAATTACTTGCGAGCAAAAAATATCGGAGCCAAAGGCTCTCACCATAGGAGCTAGCGGAACACTCTTGTTAGTGGCCGCGATCTTCGCAATTCGCCCAGACGTAGTCTATCCGGGCCCCTTGGCACTACTGCCAACACTAGCCACCTGTCTGCTGTTATGGGCCGGCAAAACCAGCAAGCAAACCGCAATTGGTGCTTTTCTTGCCCTGCCGCCAATGCAGATACTGGGGCGCCTCTCATACAGCTGGTACCTCTGGCACTGGCCTGTACTCATTATCAGCGAGCAACTAACCACCATCAGAGGCCACGCAGGCAACACCGCGCTCGTTCTACTCATCACGCTACTTGCAGCAATACTGACCCATATACTGATCGAAAAACCTATTCGCTTCGGTGCCACAGCCCGCGCCCAACCAAAGTGGCAGATCATCATGGCGCTGTTTGTAATGATTCTTCTCAACTCACAGTTTCTTGGCTGGCAGACCAACACGCAGAAACAGTTAGCAAAAGACAGTAGCGCCTTTACAAGCGCTATGGCTGACATTCCTATCATCTATCAACATGGGTGTGATACTTGGTATCAAGACGCCGAGCTCAGACCCTGTATCTATGGGCAAACAGACGCCCCCAAGACAGCCGTTTTACTTGGCGACAGCATTGGAGCTCAGTGGTTCTCTGCGTTGACTGACATGCTGGACGCCAAACATTGGCGATTGATTGTTCTGACCAAATCGTCCTGCCCGATGGTAGACGAAGTCTACTTCTATGAGCGCATCCGCAGAGAATACAGCGAGTGTGCCGAATGGAGAGAGAAAGCTATCACTTGGCTACAGCAGCAGCCCATCGATCGCGTGTTCCTTGGCAGCACAGCCTCCAATGCATTCACTGATCAGCAATGGCAAGAGGGTACGCGCCGAATACTCGACAGACTGGCAAGTAGCGCAAAAGCCATTTATCTACTGGAAGCCAACCCGACGCTGAGCGTCAATGGCCCTAAATGCCTGATGCAGCACGGCATCAACCATCAAGCCAAGTGCCAGAATCCTGCCGGTCCAGCGCAGTACACACACGTAGCTGAACTACTCAAGAAAGTAGCCGAGAGCCAGCCCAAGACACACTGGCTGCCAACCAGCGAATTCGTCTGTCCAGGCGGGCAATGCCAAGCCATGCGTGACGGAACGGTGATATACAGAGACTCTCAGCATCTGACTGCAAGCTTCGTTGCCAAGGCCGCGCCATATTTCCTTGAGCAGATCCAGCACTACGAAAAGGCCAACCAATGATGCCCCGCATCCTCCTAATCACTCGCAATCTGCCCCCCCTGGTCGGCGGAATGGAGCGCCTAAACTGGCACATGGCTGAGGAGCTAAGCAAACAAGCCAACGTTCATATCATCGGCCCCTCTGGGGCTTCAGCGCTGAAGCCTGAGGCATCAACCCTAAGCGAAGCACCGCTCAAGCCCTTACCACTATTTCTGCTACTTACTTTTTTTAAGGGACTATGGATTACGCTGCGCTGGAAGCCGGATGTAATCCTGGCGGGTAGCGGCCTCACGGCCCCTATTGCATGGCTGTTGAGCCGATTGTGCGGTGCCCGCTCGGCAGCCTATCTGCACGGTTTCGACATCACCGTCAATCACAATCTGTATCGCTGGCTCTGGCGGCCTACATTCAAGAAACTGAATCAGATCATCGTCAACAGCACGCCCACACAAAACCTAGCTATCGCTGCTGGCGTCAGCCAAAACAATATCAGCATTGTTTACCCCGGCGTTAGCTTGCCAGAAGCATCGCAATCGGCAAAAAGCATCGCTGCGTTTAAAGAACAGCACGGACTAACCGGCAAAAAGATCCTACTATCCGTAGGCCGTCTGACAACCCGCAAGGGATTGCGTGAATTTGTAGAGCAAGCCCTGCCCGCCATAGTACAAGCCGAGCCTGACAGCATGTTGGTAGTCATTGGCGAAGCTCCAAAGCACTCCCTTGCGGCCGAAATCCAGAGCGTGGAAAGCCTCCAGGCACAAGCAAAACAATCCGGTGTAGCCGGGCATATCAGGTTCTTGGGCGTAATCACAGACCGAAATCTGCTGGCCACAGCCTATGAGGCCGCTGACGTACATGTATTTCCTGTACGCCACATTCCCGACGATCCGGAAGGTTTCGGCATGGTAGCCATCGAAGCCGCCGCCCACGGCCTAACCACTGCCGCCTTTGCGACTGGCGGCATCATCGATGCTGTACATCATGGCGAATCCGGTTATCTGGTAGAGACAAACAACTACGCCGAATTGAGCCAGCATATACTGCAACTGCTCCGGCACCCCATAGCCATAGAACGCATACAAGGCTTCGCGCAGGGCTTTGCCTGGGAAAGCTTTGGCAAAGGTGTGCTTGGTGCATTACGCGAAACTAAAAGCCCGAAGTAAATATGGCTTGTCAATCAATGACGATTTGACTCAGCCTGTTTCGCCATATCCAAGATGACTGGCTCAACGCTCTCGATAAGCTCACACCACTCCACGGGGTTGATATCTGCCAGATGAGAATTCTCAAGCTGCAACATCACTGCTGCTATCAGCCCCTTGTCATCGCCAGGAACAAAAAGCGCTTCAGGACTGGCTCGAAGGGCTTGGCTAATAGCACCAACCTTGGCTGCTACCACCGGCAAGCCACAGGCAACCATCTCGAATAGTTTTTGGGGAAAACAGTAGCGACCAAAATCAGAGTCATGTGCGGAAATGATTCCGACATCAAGCGCCCTGAACAACTGACTGACCTGTACCTCCAAAAGTTCGCCAAGATAGAGAACGCGCGCGCCACTGGGAACAGGGAATGCTGGCTCGACACGACCAGCAAGCACGAGATAGAGATCCTCGACCAAGCCCTCGAGCCCCGTCCATGCACTGTAGACCGTATCCAGCCCTTTCATCCGCGACAGGTTTCCAGCAGTTCCAATCAACTTGGCATTAAGAGGAAGCCCCAGCGCTAATCGTGCAGTTTCACGATCTCCGGGGAAAAAGCTGGATCGCGCGATACCGTTGATCATGACAACAACATCGCCACGCGGCGCATAGTCATTGATGACTTTAGATTGCAACACTGAGCTAACCACAATGACCGCGCCTGCTTCTCTAATGCAGGCCCTCAACAAACGTCGAAACAACGGAATACGGGCCTGCCCAAAACTCTCGTAGTTATCATAAAGATCGACGACATATGCAGTTCCAAGCAACCGACTCAACCTTCGTGCGAGCCATAGGCTCGGAATATCTGAAGAACCCACGATCACCGCCGGCTGCGCAGCCTTTATGGTTCGATAGATTCCACCGATCTCAAAACAAAAAATGCGACGCATAGAGACAATGATCCACCGAACCGAGCCAGAGCCAAACTGCTCGATGAATTCCTCGTGAGGATCATCATTGCGGTAATCCAGGCACACAACTGTGATCACATGTCCGAGGCGTGCAAGCTGAGTTGGAAACTCGTATAGACGCCCAAAGCGATGGCGGATGACATCTTTGCCCGTGTAATAGCGCTTACAGACAAAAACGATATTCAAATCAGCCTCTCGCCACTATATTCAAGAGTTCCTCGTACCGCGCAACCGCAGACTCAACACTGAACGTGGCAGCACGTGATTTCAAACTATCCGCCGCAACAAGAGGGGATCGCAGGCTGGCCAGCATGGCGGTTGCCAAAGCTTCAAAATCACCAGTCGGAACCAAACGCCCATATTGCCCTTCGGCGAGCACTTCGGCCGGTCCATGAGGACAATCTGTCGCAACCACCTGGGTGCCGCATGCCATTGCTTCTACCAGCACTAGGCCAAAGCCCTCGGAATCGGAACACAAGACAAGAAGATCGGCATGGCGAATCCATGGAAGCGGGTTGCTGCGATGACCAACGAATTTGCACGCCTCCCCCAAATACAACTCCTTCGCAAGTTTTCCGGCCATACCTACCTCCGGACCGTCACCGACTACCAGCAATCTTGCCGACATCGTTTGAATACATCGAGCAAATGCCCGAAGCAGCAGGTCAAGGCGCTTTACCTGTGCCAATCGCCCCACAAAGACGACAACAGGCATCGCACGATCCGGCCACGGCCAGTCGATCCCCTCTCGACTTCGCCGCTCAAAATCCTCGGCAATGACAGGGTTGTATATCACCTGAACAGGTAGATCTGGGTCGATCAGATTTTTCATATCGGCTGCAACCGAGCTTGAAACTGCAACCACTGCATCTGCACGCTTGATAAGACGGCGCATCAGCCACATTTCAAACAATAGCCGCATCCGTCTCGCACCTTTAGAAGCATGCAGCGGGCCGGAAATGGACAAATGCTGCGTCCAGATAACCCTGCTCCCTCGCCAGAGCAAACCCCGCAGCAGAAGCACAAGACATCCAATGTCATTGGCGCTGGTGACTATCGCATCCGGTTCAGCTTTTCGGAACCAGCGAAACAACCTGAACGTATACCCTAACCTGCTACCACCAAGCACGCGTACTGGCACGTCCGACTTCAGCAAGGTACGTGCCCGCACATCAACTCTCCGTGTTACCAGCTCAGCCTGGATATCTGCCTTTATCAGCCCTTCCGCAATATGCATCTGCACACGCTCAAGTCCCCCTGTCTCAAAGCGGGACAAGGGAAAACAGGCCGATAGTTTACTCACCTAGCCCCTCTCGAACCCTACAGAGCACATTTTGAAAGTCAGTCAACGAGTTCAGGTCCAACAAATTCAGGCGCCCTTTCGGGCCGACCTTAAAGAACTCATATCCAAAGCCACGGAGATACTGGAAGAGCTCTTTCACATTCCAGCCCGCCTGGCGAGCAGAGAACTCCTGGACTTCCACAATCAGCATGGGCCGAAAGCGACGTAACACAGCCTCTGCCCCCTGCAGGCATGCAAGCTCGCCACCCTCTATGTCGATCTTTATCAAGTCAACTCGCGCCAAGTGAAGAGAGGCCGCCATATCATCCAGCGTAGTAATACTAACAAGCTCGATTGGCTCGTGACCTTCGCTCTCGCCATACAAACTGGCCAAGCCTTGATGCTCATCAGAAACATCTTGCCCACAAGACGCATAGATGGGCACCTGATCTTGCCCGGCGCTCCCTAATGCCTCTCTTACGATGGTTACCTGGCTCAGGTCATTAATCCGAACGTGCTCGGAAAGTCTATCTGCAATGACATTAACAGGCTCAACCGCGATCACTCTTCCCGAGTCACCAACGCGTCGGGCGGCAACCAGGGTGATCTCACCGATATTCGCGCCTACATCGATAACGACCATACCGGGTCTCAGTACCGTCTTCAGAAGTGCAACAATATCAGCACTGTAATAACCCATCCAGAAGATCCGCCGCTGCATGTGCTCAGAGAGACGTAACCGCACACGGTACGCCCCATCAAAATCAGGCACCGTAATCTCGTGTTTTACCAAGCGAAATACACGCCGGAGAATAGACTGAGGTAAGCGTAACCGCCCACCAAGGGAGGTTGTATTGCCAAGACTCCGCAGAGCCTTGAGCATATATGAAACGAGAGAATCGCCCGTCATTTTTAGATCTTCTTTCTTAGCACATAAATATGACAAGCACTTCCAAGAAACCTTGCCAGAAAACATCTTTTTTTAATACTCAAATTTGAGCCAAGTGCATTGGCCATCGTGTAGAAAAGATGATTAGAGTCAACATGAAGCACCTGAAAGTTGTTTTGTTCAAATTTTTTGCACCAGAAAAATCGGGAATAATAATAAATCTCGGTAACTGTATTCCCCCTTTCCCCATGCCTCGATGGGAACAACGTCCACAACCACGCGCCAGCAGTAGCCGGCATACGCGGAACGTCCCCAGCCTCGGTAGCGGTCCGCCTAACAGTCAGTAACTTGCGCATTACTCGCCTGGTTAGCCAGACGTAATGAGCGACCAAGGTCCATGCCCTGCACGATGATGTGGGCACCAGATGGACACATACTCCATCATCCGAAAGTACTCGATGTGTTTCCCTGAGCACTTCATCCAACTGCACGATGTGTTCAAGAACATTAGAGCTAAATACAACGTCGTGTGATTGGTCCAGAAGAGGAATATTCACACCATCATATTCCACGATATCGAAACATCGCACGCTACGATAACTACTATCTTTAACTTCCAACGCCGAAACCGTATAGCCAAGTTCCGATAAGCGTAGTGCCTGAACGCCCGTCCCCGCCCCTACTTCCAGCAGACGACACGAAACACCCTGCGCCATGCTCGCCGGCAAGTACTTCCTTGCGATTTCCAATTCGTAAGCTCGAACAGCCTCGAGAAAGGTCAGATGCGATTGACGAGGCGTTGAGACATCGGTCATTTCGGCGTGGCTCCGTCTATGTTCTTTGCGATGAGTCTGTGATCATGCTTACTAGTACGACTGAGCCGACCGCAAGAAGCCATTCAGCACAGATGATAGATAACGCCAGCCCCGCGCTTCCGTGAGAGCGAAAAAAAACAAGCGCCAGTGCGATAATCACCAACCAACCAATCAACTCCAGACAAATCCGCAGCCATGGTCGCTCAAGTGTAGTGAGTATGTTCGTTGCGGCTGCACGCAAGCTTACTGCTGGAACGGCAAAGGCCAGCAGCTGGATGAGCGCACTGACACCAACATATGCGCCCCCCAACAGGGATTCGATCCACGGGGCAGCAAGCACCATGGCAGCCGCGGCTAAAAGGCCATATATGGCTGCAATAACGAATAACCAATAATGAAGAGTTTTACCGGCAGCCGTTCCATCGCGAAACAGGCGGGGCATTGCTGCAAGTATCATTGCCATTACAGGAAGAACAAGTGAGCCAACGACTCTGGAAGCAGCGGAGTACACACCTGCTGCACCAAACGGCAGGAGGCGTGCGGCCAACATTTTGTCAAGCTCCGCTACCCCGTTCGCGCTAGCATTCATCACGGCATACCCTGCGAGCCCCCTCCAATCCGAGCGCCGCGCGACCCGCCATCGCAAAGGCTTGCACCATGTATCTGGCGCAGCCGACCAAACCACATAACCAAGCGGCAGCGTGGCGGCACACAAATGGCCCAGGGCATACCAGCTCAACGGGTGCTCCGGAGCTAGCCCGACAATTAGCAGGATCACAAGCAAGCGCAGCAGTAGTGGCTGAACCAGTAAAACCTGTGAGCGCGCAACTCGCCCTCGACCGTGGCGCTCCATCGCAGCAACGACCAAAAATGGTTGAAGGACCACTTCAGCAATCCCAAGGCACAGAACGATCCAATGCGCATCACTGGGTAACGGCAACAAAACCTGTGAAAGCACAATATAGATGAGTAGTAGGACTGACCCACAGAAAGCCGTGGTACCTAATGCAAGACGCAGGGTCGCATCCACGTCAGGAGAGGCACGAGAGACATCCCGCAACAACGTCAAATGCGTCCCAAAGTTAGCCAGTGTTCCCAGGAGCACAGCCATGGCGCCAAGCCCTGCGTAGAGCCCGAACCCCTCTGGTCCAAGGACCGCTGCCAGGAGAAACAGCGTCCCTGCCTGCACGATCAGACGCAACCCCAATACAAAACTGGTGCGGATAGTGCCAAGGGTAATAGGGCCTTTGAGCATGGCTAGCGTTCTATTGTGAAGTAGCAGCCCGCCTTGGGCACGCGAGTGAATTCCATTAACCCGTACTCCGCGGGCCTTCTTGCCAACGTTCGATAGTTCTCTGGGTGATTTTTGGATACTGAACAGCGCTTTCAGCTCGCATGGCGAAATCAATCCCTGCCCTTATACATCAACGCCGTGATCTGCTCGGAAATCAGTCCCATCAAGAACACCATCACCGCTCCGCTATAAAGCAAGGCACTCATATTGGTGAAGCGACCATAGCTGTACAGCGTATAGCTATACCAACCGGAGGCCAGCATGAACATGATCAAGGCCACCGGAGCAAATATCTTCAGGGGCGAAAATAATGTGCCAATTTTGAAGATGATCAATAAAAAGCGCGCACCATCGTGCAGCAGGCGGATGTGGCTTTTACCGATACGTTTGGCCGCATGAATTGGTACATAAGCAACGGAATAACCGGCTCGGAAGAACGCCATGGTACTGGTGGTGGGATAGGAGAAGCCGTTAGGTAACAAATAGAGAAATTCGCGGAATTTATCCGCACGCACAGCGCGAAAACCAGAGGTAAGATCATCCACTCTGTGCCCCGTCATCCAACTGGCCAGACGGTTATACAAGCCATTGGCAAGTCCGCGCCCCATACTGGCTTGCGAACCTTTCTGACGGGCCCCCACCACCATGTCATGCCCCTGCTCCAGTTTTGCAAGCAACCGGGAAATGTCCGCAGGATCATGCTGGCCGTCGGCGTCCATGAACACCAGAATCTCACCCCGCGCCGCCCTAGCGCCACTTTTGATCGCCGCGCCATTGCCTTTGCTGTAAGGGTGATGAATCACTCTGGCTCCCGCCTCTTCGGCGACCGCTGCAGTGTTATCAGTGGAGCCATCATTGACTACGATCAATTCAGCATCCGGATAGTGCTGGCGAATACTGCTGACGGTTGCGCCGATGGCAGCGGATTCATTTTTGGCGGGTAGGATGATGGATATACCCTGCATCAGTTGCCCCCCTGATTGAGTTGTTGCAACAGCGTGCTGTCCGGTTTCAATCTATTGAGAAAAATATTTTCGGGCGCCATGGTTAGTCCGGTGAGTTCGCTAGCCAGTTTGGGATAGCCGGATGCAGCCAGTTCAGCGGCGATGCGTTCAATCAGTTGTTGGTTGCCACCTTCTCGCGCCTTGCTAATAGCCAAACGGTAATGCGCTTCGGCCTGCTCTTGCTGCCCCAGGTGCATGAGCAAGTAATCAGCCATCATGGCGTGGCGGTAGTCCGGCTGTTCTTGGCGCTCAATAATGATTGCCATGGCCTGTTGCAGCCTGTCATCGTCAATATCACGCGCATTAAGCCGCTGCTGCAGCAAAGACCAGACCGAATCACGGGTTTCAACACTCAGGTGGAGAGCCCGCAAACGCTGCAAATAGCGCTGCCAGACGGCCTCAATATCTACAAGATCATCGGGAAACCCGGCAGCGCCGTTCATCAGGATCAGATTTACATCTGGCAAGGTGCTAGCACCTTGTAATGCCGAAGCCCTTTCAAATTGTCGAGCCGCGAAGTGGTAGAAAGGTGAATTTGCATCACCATCAGATAGCTCAAAATAAGCTACCCCCATATCCATTGCCGCCCTTGCCGAATTGGGGTTTTTCGAGGTCATATCGGTGGCTAGCAAAATAGGATTGCCCCAGGTGGCAGCACGCACTGCGCCCAAAAAACCCACACCTAGCACCAGCACTGCCACACCCACATATTTAATGGCTGGGCCATCACGCACCGGCAAGCGACTAACCAGTTCAACCACCAACAGCAAAATGCCCAGCAGAGCAAAGTAGTTGCGGTGCTCAAACACCATTTCCAGCCCGATTACGTTGCTGGTAATAAAGTGCGCGGCAAAAAACCAGAGAATGCCCAGTGCTGCGAGCGTAAAACGCTTACGCCAGTAAACAGCCAGAGCAAATAGCAATACCAGGCCCACAATAGCTGGCAGGGTAGTCAGCGGTTGCAACCAACCACGAGATACGGCCATATCGTCGTAGTAGAAGTAAATGGTTTTCGGCAGTGGCAGCAGCATTTGCTGCATGTACAGCCAAAGTACGCGCCCTTGAGTCAGCAGACGCTCAACAGTATTAAAGTCACGCCCGCCGTAGGGCTCCAGACTGGAGTAATGCGGTACTGCCCAAAAAACAAAAGCCAACAGCGCCAAAGCAGAGCCTGCACCATAGCTGATACGCCAGAAGCGGCGCTGGCCGCTACTGCCGGCAAAGCCCAGCACTGTTGCTTCCAGCGCCAGACAGAACAAGGGCAGTAAAACCGCGCTCTCCTTGAACAGAGCCGCCAGCACAAAACTGAGCACCAGCCCCGACCAAAGCCATTGATTGACTGGCTCGCCAGTGATTTGTTGATTGCGTATGCGCAAATACAGCAACAGGGCAATAAACAAAAAGGTGAAGCACAGGGTTTCCATACGCTGCACTACATACAAGGCCGAGGACACCTGAATCGGGTGCAGCGCCCAGACCATCGCCAACGCCAACGCTGCCATTGGCCGGTGCCCGGCTTGAATATGTGAGCTAAAAGCCAGCAGACGCAGCGCCAGCCAATACACCAATACCGCATTGACGGCATGCACAAGCAGGCCAGTGACTTTATAGGCCCAAGGGTGAATGCCAGCCCAATAAGCATTCAGTGCAAAGCTGACCATGGCCAACTGGCGCGTGTTATCGGAGTAACCTTTGGAGGCTTTCCACAAACTGGTAGCGCTGAGTTCCTTTATTTGTACAAAGGCGTTGGTGACGATGTTGTGATAATCGTCAAACAGAAAACCGCCGTATACCCCCGGCCAGAATGCAGCCAGCGCCACGATAAACAGCGCCAGCGGCAGAAAAAATCTGGGGACAGGGCGAGGGGTGAACATGGGTAATCCTTAATTTCTGGCTCTGTCTGCGTTAGCTGTTGATGCACTTGTAGGCATCGTGCCCTTGTGGGCAGTGGAGTGGGCAACGTCTATATTACAGTATTGCCACTATCGCTTCGCACCGCAGCGGACAGCTAAGAAGGTGCACCACTCAACAGACATAGCCTCATATTTAATGAGCGCAGCCGCTGGGGTGATACAGCGCGGGGATAGTTGCATCCACCTGGCATGTCCAAGCGCCGGAGCTGGACCGCACCAGCTGAATCGTTTTGCTGTTCACCACCGGATTGCCTTTGACCTGGCAAGTGATGTCGCCGGTGCCGTCAGCGCTGTTATAGGTCATGCTGATGGCGCAGCGCGGCGTATCGGCGGCCAAGCCAATGTCGCTCAGGTTAAAACTGGCGATGTTGTCGGTAACCACTAACGACTCGTAAGAGGTACGGCCACCGGCAATATCCGACAGGCCAGCAGCCAACTGGGACTTGGCTACGTAATTTTGATAGGCCGGCAAGGCAATGGCCGCCAGAATACCGATGATGGCCACCACAATCATCAGCTCGATCAGAGTGAAACCGCGTACGTGTTTCATCGCAGATACCTGTATAGGATTGTTATGACTGGTTCCTACGGTGTAGTCAGGCAAAACAAACCCCGCCGCAGCGGGGTTTGCCTTTAGCCGATTAACCGCTGAAGCGATTAGTTGCAACCAACTGGCTTGTACTTGTCTTCAATACCGGTGCTGGCATTGCAAATCCAAGAGCCGGAGGCGTTACGGTTAAGCGTTACAGTTTGGCCCTGAACTTTCGGGTTGCCTGTCAGAGTACATTGAATGCTGGCGCCAGTTGCGGTCCAGTTGCCAACAGTGATTGCACTGCAACGGGCTGTGGATGCTTGAAGACCGATGCGCGCTGCGTCGAGGGTACCGCCAGTGCTGCCAGACTGAATGCCCTCTTCATAGGCAGTCACACCACCACGGATGTCGGCCAGACCAGCAGTTACCTGGGATTTGGCCACATAATCCTGATAAGCCGGCAGGGCGATGGCGGCCAGAATACCGATGATCGCAACCACGATCATCAGTTCGATCAGGGTAAAACCCTTCTGCATTTGAGCTTTCATTCGTTAACTCTCCTAGAAATGGACAGGTCCAGCGACCTGAGCACGACAATGCAGCCGGCGTGCCAACTTCAGCAAGCATGCCAAATGGGGCTATTCGACCAGGCCGTCGCACACTGCAACACCGCCGACGGACACTAACTGACCTTTTTCGTCACCTGGCAAAGCGTGGTTTGGCAGGCGCCAGCAACTAAGCTATAAGGCAGGCATTGTGTGTGGAGCCCCCAATGAACGAAAGCGTATCCCTTTCCGGCCTGGCCAAGCAGATGGTACTGGCCGAGCTGCTGGACGAAAAAGCAGCTCAGCAGGCGCAGCTACAGGCCCAGCGCAACAAGCTGTCGCTGGTTACTTACCTGGTGCAGAACAAGCTGGTAAAGAGCCGCGCCCTGGCCGAACTGGCCGCCGAACAATTCGGCGTGGCTTTCTTTGACCTCAATGCGATCGATAAAGAAGGGCAGCCCAGAGAGCTTGTCAGCGAGAAACTGGTACGTCAGCACCGCGTGCTGCCGCTGTGGCGTCGTGGCAACAAGCTGTTCGTCGGCCTCTCCGACCCTTCCAACCACCAAGCCGTTACTGACGTACAGTTCAGCACCGGACTTAATACCGAAGCCATATTGGTCGAGGACGACAAACTCGGCGATGCCATCGAAAAGTTCTTCGAGTCAGCCAACAGCGGCATGGAAGATCTGGCCGATGTCGACCTCGAGGGCTTGGATGTTCAGGCGGTAGACGATGACAAGCAGGTAAATGATGGCAATGCCGATGCGGACGATGCGCCGGTAGTACGCTTCGTCAACAAGATGTTGCTGGACGCCATCAAAGGCGGCTCATCAGACTTGCACTTCGAACCTTACGAAAAGAACTATCGCGTCCGTTTTCGTACCGACGGCATTCTACATGAAGCGGCGCGCCCCCCCATCCAGCTCGCCCCAAGAATTTCCGCCCGCCTCAAGGTCATGGCTGCACTGGATATTTCCGAACGGCGCAAGCCGCAGGACGGCCGGATCAAGATGAAGATATCCAAGACCAAGGCCATCGATTTTCGCGTCAACACCCTACCCACTCTGTGGGGCGAGAAGATCGTGATGCGAATTCTCGACCCTACCAGCGCGCAAATGGGCATCGACGCACTGGGCTACGAAGAGGACCAGAAAGAACTGTATATGTCTGCCCTCAAGCAGCCCCAGGGTATGATTCTGGTTACCGGCCCTACCGGCTCGGGCAAAACCGTATCGCTTTATACCGGCTTGAACATCCTCAATACACCTGATGTGAATATCTCCACCGCGGAAGACCCGGTGGAGATCAACCTGGAAGGCATCAACCAGGTCAACGTCAACCCCAAGCAGGGCATGGACTTTACCCAGGCGCTTCGCGCGTTCCTGCGTCAAGACCCGGATATCATCATGGTGGGTGAGATCCGCGACCTGGATACCGCCTCCATTGCTGTCAAAGCCGCGCAGACCGGGCATATGGTGATGTCGACCCTGCACACCAATAGCGCCGCGGAAACCCTGACCCGCCTGCGCAATATGGGCGTGCCATCCTTCAACATCGCTACCTCGGTCAACCTGATCATCGCCCAGCGCCTGGCGCGCAAGCTGTGCAGCAGCTGCAAGAAGGAAGTCAACGTACCGCGTGAAACCCTTCTGGCTGAAGGCTTCCCCGAGGACAAGATCGGCACCTTCAAGATTTATGGCCCGGTGGGTTGTGAAAGCTGCAAGGGCGGTTACAAGGGCCGCGTCGGTATTTATGAAGTGGTTAAAAACACGCCCAACCTGCAGCGGATTATCATGGAAGAAGGCAACTCCATCGATATTGCCGCGCAGATGCGTAAAGACGGCTTTAATGACCTGCGCACCTCCGCTTTGCTCAAGGCCATGCAAGGGGTTACCAGCCTTGAGGAAGTCAACCGCGTGACCAAGGATTAACCATGGCCGAAAAAGCTCTAAAAACCAGCGCATTCAAATGGGAAGGCAAAGACAGACGCGGCGCGGTCGTCTCCGGCGTGATCAATGGGCAAAACCCCGCCTTGATCAAGGCGCAACTGCGCAAGCAGGGCATCAACCCGACCAAGGTGCGCAAGCAGTCTTCGCTGTCCTTTGGCACAGGCAAGAAGATCAAACCCATGGATATCGCCCTGTTTACCCGGCAAATGGCGACCATGATGAAGGCCGGGGTACCGTTGCTGCAGTCCTTCGACATCATTGGCGAGGGCTTCGATAACCCCAATATGCGCAAGCTGATCGACGACGTGAAGCAGGAGGTAGCTGCCGGTAATAGTTTCGCGACCTCACTGCGCAAGAAGCCTGAATACTTCGATGAGCTGTATTGCAACTTGGTGGAGTCCGGTGAGCAGGCCGGTGCCCTGGAAAACCTGCTGGATCGTATCGCCACCTACAAAGAAAAAACCGAAGCACTGAAAGCCAAAATCAAGAAGGCGATGAACTATCCAATTGCCGTCATCGTGGTGGCAGTCATCGTTTCGGCGATTCTTTTGATCAAAGTTGTCCCACAATTCCAAGACGTGTTTGCAGGCTTTGGTGCAGAGCTACCAGCGTTTACTCAAATGGTGATCAATATTTCCGAAGTGCTCCAAGAATGGTGGTTCATTTTCCTGATAGTAATCTTCGCTATTGCCTTTGCTTTTAAAGAAGCTATGAAACGCTCACAAAAACTGCGCGACTCGGTTGACCGCGGCGTACTCAAGCTCCCCATAGTGGGTGATATTCTCTACAAGTCAGCAGTTGCGCGCTTTGCGCGAACCCTTTCAACTACCTTTGCCGCAGGTGTGCCACTAGTTGATGCACTGGACTCGGTGGCGGGGGCCACAGGCAATGTGGTATTCAAGACAGCGACAAACAAGATTAAAGCGGACGTCTCGACCGGCATGCAGCTTAACTTCTCCATGCGTACAACCGGCACCTTTCCCAGCATGGCCGTGCAGATGACAGCCATCGGAGAGGAGTCAGGCGCGCTGGATGAAATGCTCGGCAAGGTGGCCACCTTTTACGAAGATGAGGTGGACAATATGGTCGACGGTCTCACCAGCCTGATGGAGCCTCTGATCATGTCTGTTCTCGGCGTTCTGGTCGGCGGCCTAATCATTGCGATGTACCTGCCAATCTTCCAGCTGGGTGCTGTCGTCTAAATGCTCGTAATCGACTTCCTGGCCAGCCATGTGCTGGCCTTTGTTTTGTGTGCTCTGCTACTGGGCCTGCTGGTTGGCAGCTTCCTCAATGTAGTGATCTATCGCCTACCGGTAATGCTGCAACGCGATTGGCAGAGTCAGGCGCGCGAGGTGCTGGAGTTGCCCCCGGCACCAACCGCTCAGACCTTCAACCTTATCCTGCCCAATTCCTGCTGCCCGCAATGCGGCCATGAGATTCGCCCCTGGGAGAACATCCCGGTCATCAGCTACCTGTTTCTGCGCGGCAAGTGTTCGAACTGCAAGACTCCGATCAGCAAGCGTTACCCCATCGTGGAACTGGCCTGCGGGCTGCTCTCCGGCTATGTCGCCTGGCATTTCGGTTTTACCTGGCAAGCCGGGGCGATGCTGGTGCTGGCCTGGGGGCTGCTGGCGATGAGCCTGATCGATGCTGATCACCAGATTCTGCCGGATGTATTGGTGCTACCGTTGCTGTGGCTGGGCTTGATCGGCAACTACTTCGGGCTTTTCACCAGCCTGGAAGATGCTCTGTGGGGGGCGATTGCCGGTTATCTGAGCCTGTGGTCGGTGTACTGGCTGTTCAAGCTGATCACCGGCAAGGAAGGCATGGGTTACGGTGACTTCAAGCTGCTGGCGATGCTCGGGGCCTGGGGTGGCTGGCAGATTCTGCCGTTGACCGTTCTGCTGTCGTCGCTGGTCGGCGCGGTGCTGGGGGTCATTATGCTGCGCATGCGTGGCAGCGATTCCGGCACGCCGATTCCCTTCGGCCCTTATCTAGCGATTGCCGGGTGGATCGCTCTGCTGTGGGGCGATGTGATTACCGGCAGTTATCTGAAGTTCGCTGGGTTTTGAGCTAACCCAGCAATACTCGTCACTCCCGCGAAGGAGGGAGCCCAGAGCTATCCTGGCTCCACAAGCTAGGTCCCCGCCTTCGCGGGGATGACGGATCGCGGCACACGCGGTTCGCATCATCACGCAATCCACCCTACAATCGCGGCCTTGAGCAGTAACGAGACCGCATTGGCGTTATGAAACCTTGGATACTCGGCCTGACTGGCGGCATTGGCAGCGGCAAGAGCGCGGTGGCGCAAGGCTTTATCGAACGTGGCGTGCACGTGGTGGACGCCGATCATGCGGCGCGCTGGGTGGTGGAGCCGGGGCGCCCGGCGCTGGCCAGGATCGTCGAGCACTTTGGTGCAGGCGTACTGCAAGCCAATGGCGAGCTGGACCGCGCCGCGCTGCGCAAGCTGATATTTGCCGCACCCGAGCAACGCCGCTGGCTGGAAAGCCTGCTGCACCCGCTGATCGGTCAGGAAATCGTTCAGGTGCTGGCGCGCGCAGAATCGCCCTATGCCATTCTGGTGTCGCCACTACTGGTCGAGTCCGGCCAGCGGCAGATGACCCAACGTATATTGGTCGTCGACACGCCTGCCGAGCTGCAGGTGCAACGCACCATCGCGCGCGACCAGAGTTCGGAAGAACAGGTTCGCGCCATCATGCAGGCCCAGGCCAGCCGCGAAGAGCGCCTGCGCCATGCTCACGACGTGCTGATCAATGATCGTGATATGGCCTGGCTGGACGCGGAGGTCGAGCGCCTGCACAACTTCTATCTGACCCTGCGTGGAGGCCAGCCATGACCATTACCGTTCAATGCCCAACCTGTAGCGCACCCGTCGAGTGGAAAGCCGAAAACACCTACCGCCCCTTCTGCTGCGAGCGCTGCAAGCTGATCGATCTGGGCGCCTGGGCTGCCGAAGAGCATGCGATTCCCGGCAATGACCTGGAAGACGAGGTGTTCAGCGGTGACCTGCCGACGCGACCGCATTGATCCATCTCGCCCCGTTGGACCCCCACCCTGAGGCGAAGCTTTTGGCCTTAGCGGCGCCTCGCTCGGCCATTCGCCGCGGGGCGCGGCTCCTACAGGGGAGGCAGCAGCCACCTCTGGACTGAAGCCCCGACGCAACCCCGTTTTTTGTAGGAGCCCCGCCCCGGGGCGAAGCTTTTGGCCTTAGCGTCGCCCCGCGCATTCGCCGCAGGCGCGACGTCGACATGAGCAGAATCGCGGGAACCTCAGGGACGCATGAAAGCGTAATCGCGATCATCGTCGAGGTTGTCGGCGAGAAACTGCAGTTCGCCGGCCAGTTCCTGAGCATCACGCAGCGCCTTGTTCTGCTGCACGATTTCCGCCAGCAGCGCACGCAATACCATCAGGCGCTCGAAACCCTGGGCTTCGGCGTCGCGCAAATCATCGTGCAGGGCACTTCTGGCCCAGCTGTGAATACTCATGTTCAAGTTCCTCGAAGGCGTTTTTCACAGCATGGCGGCAGACCCGCTCCGATCATTGACGAAGATCAATCTCGGCCGCGCCATTCAATCAACCAATACAGCGCCATTCACTCGCCGTGATCACCCTCCTTCCAGGGCGCTTGCAGATAGCGGCTGCGGTTGAAGGTTTCCAGCCAGTCCGGGTAGAACACCACCAACGCGGTGACGATGGTGCCGTTGATAAAGGCTTCGGGGAACGCCACCAGCCACAGGTAGCCGGCAAAGTCGTCCAGCCAGGGCGGCATGGGGAACAGCCCGTCCATCCACAACAGCGCGAGGCCACCGAGCAGCGTCATCAGCGTAGCCAGCGCTGCCGGGAAGAAACCGCAGAAGAAGATGTAGACGAACAGGTTACGCGGCTGCGCGCGCTCGACACGGATTGCGCACACCTCGGTGACCAGCACCGGAATCAGCACCAGCAGCACGCCGTTGATGCCGAGCGAGGCCAGGTCCATGCGACCGATAGCCAGCAGGCCAAGCTGCGCCGCCAGGCCAGCCAGCACGGCAAGTGGCCAGTCGAGCAGCAGGGTTACGGCGGTCATGCCGATGAAGTGATAGGAAAGCCCGGAGTCGAAATCGCGGCGCACCAGCCAGAGCAGAAACAGCGCGAGCATGGTGCCGAACAGCAGATGCTGGCGGCGCAGGTCACTGAACAGTTCAACCCAGGGCGCCCGAGTTATCGCCCAGAGCAGCGCCAGCCCGTAGACCAGCCAGCCGCCCAACAAGGTGGAGAACGCCAGCAGGTTGGAAGCGATCATGCGCGCGCACCCTTTCCTTCATTCATTGCCATGCCAGGGAGTCTACACCGGCACTCGGATTTGATTTTGCCGGCAGAGCAACTGCAATGGCGACTGCCCTACCATTGATCGACAACAGACAATAAAGTCCAGCTGGATTTCCACGCTCACTGGAACGACTGGAGTTGCAGGCACTGGCATGCGGGTAAGCGCTGCGGCTAAGCTTCAGACATGGACGATTCCGATTATTTGCGCTTACTTACGCACCAGGCCGAACAAGCCAATGCCTTCCTATCCAACGCCAAGAAATGGGAGCGTGAGCGTTGGGTCTGTCAACGCCTGCTACAAGCGCTGAACGTGCGTCACCATAGCGATGACTTCACGCCCAGCGGCCAGGAGCCGCCGGACGTGCTGTTTCGCGATGCCAACTTCGAAGTGTTTTTTGTGCTCGATGAAGGCCGGCGCCTCAATGACGAGTGGCGCGCCGAACTGGAGCGGCGCCGCAGCGCCTTTTCCCTGAGCCAGCTGGTACGCCGCGAAGCGCGCCCCAAACGCATTCCCGCCAGCGAAATGCAGGCGCGGCTGGCGCCGACCCTGCGCAAGAAGGCGCATAACTACCGCGAGCGTGGCATCGACCTCGGCGAACTCGACCTGGTCGCCTTCGTCAGCCTCAAGCGCGCCGTGCTCGACTGCAACAGCCACTTCCCGCCCCCTACCGAATACCTGCGCCAAGGCTGGCGCTCGCTGTCCTTGGTTGGTCCGCGCTTTGCCCGTGTACTGTTCGCTCACCCGGACGCGCCGGATTTTCTGCGGCAAAACCTCGGCCGTAGTCTGCTGTTCGACATCGGTATCGGCCTGTGAGCCCCTTGCAGGAATTGCTCGCCGACGTGCCGCAAGTCGGCCAGGTGCGCTGGATAGGGGTTCGCCCCAAGGCGCGCGAGGCGATGCTCGAAGTCGAGGCCGTGGAAGCGCGGCGTGAAGCCGGCCTGACCGGCGATCACAGCCGCCCAGGGCCACGCAATGCGCGGCAGGTCACCCTGATTCAGTGGGAACACCTGGCCGTCGTTGCCGCCTTGCTCGGCCGCGATGCACCCATGCCGCCCAGCGAGCTGCGCCGCAATATCGCGGTCGCCGGCATCAATCTGTTCAGCCTCAAGGGCCGGCGCTTTCGCATTGGCCAGGCGCTGCTGGAAACCACCGGTTGGTGCCAACCCTGCGCCCGCCTGGAGGAACGTCTCGGTCGCGGCACCTTCCAGGCCATGCGAGGCCATGGCGGCATTACCGCTCGTGTGATCGAGGGCGGCATCATCCGCCTGGAGGACGCGGTAAGCGTGGAACCCCTCGAAACGATATCTGACCCGCAGGACAACGATGCTCGCCAAGGCTGGCGGGCACGCCTAGAATAGCTGCATTCAAGCAGAGGCCCACCCATGACCAGTCGCCTGAGCCCCGAAGACCAACAGAAAGTCGACCAATACCTGAGCGCACCGCAGCATCAGGTTGAACGTCAGCCGTTTCGCGTTTGGCGTCTGCTGGCGGTAGTCGTGATCGTGACCATTGGCCTGGGCCTGCTGAGCCGCTTGCTGAGTCGACTGGTGCTATGAGCTGCCTTGCGCTCGCCCTCTCGCACTCACACCGTCTTTTTCAAAGCCTTGTGAGCAATATCCATGTCCCATCGCATCGTGATTGTCGGCGGCGGCGCCGGCGGTTTGGAGCTGGCCACCCGTCTGGGTAGAAAACTGGGCAAGAGTGGTGCGGCCCGAATCATTCTGGTCGACGCCAACCTCACCCACATCTGGAAGCCCCTGCTGCACGAAGTGGCCGCCGGCTCGTTGAACTCCTCGGAAGACGAACTGAACTACGTGGCCCAGGCCAAGTGGAACCATTTCGAGTTTCAGCTCGGGCGCATGTCCGGCCTCGACCGCGCCAGCAAGAGCATCACCCTGGCACCGACGCTGGATGACGACGGCCAGGTACTGATGCCTGAACGCCGCATCACCTACGACAGCCTGGTCATTGCCGTTGGCAGCACCACCAATGACTTCGGCACGCCTGGCGCCGCTGAGCACTGCATTTTCCTCGACACCCGCGCGCAGGCCGAGCGCTTCCATCGCCGCATGCTCAGCCACTACCTGCGCGCGCATGCCAGCGAGAGTGAAGACGGTTCGAAGATCGATATCGCCATCGTCGGCGCCGGTGCCACCGGGGTCGAGCTGGCAGCAGAACTGCACCACGCTGCCAAGCAGTTGGCTGCCTATGGCCTCAATCGCATTCGCCCTGAAGACATGCGTATCACCCTGATCGAGGCCGGGCCGCGTGTATTGCCAGCCCTGCCCGAGCGCATCGCTCGGCCGGTGCATCAGACTCTGGAGAAGCTCGGTGTCACCGTACTGACCGGTGCGGCCGTCAGCGAAGTGACTGCCGACGGTCTGAAAACCGCCGACGGCAACTTCATCCCGGCCAGCCTGAAAGTCTGGGCTGCCGGTATTCGCGCCCCCGGTTTTCTCAAGGACCTCGATGGTCTGGAGAGCAACCGCATCAACCAGTTGCAGGTTCGTCCGACCCTGCAAACGACGCTCGATGACGACGTGTTCGCCTTCGGCGACTGCGCAGCCTGTCCGCAGCCAGGCACTGAGGGCCGCAACGTGCCACCACGCGCCCAGGCAGCGCATCAGCAGGCTTCACTGCTGGCCAAGTCGCTACGCTTGAAGATCAGCGCCCAGCCGCTGCCGGAATACCGCTATCGCGATTACGGCTCGCTCATCTCGCTGTCGAGCTTCTCCGCAGTCGGTAACCTGATGGGCAACCTGACCGGCAGCGTCATGCTCGAAGGCTGGCTAGCGCGGGTGTTCTACGTGTCGCTGTACCGCATGCACCAGATGGCCCTGTATGGCGTACCACGCACCCTGCTGCTGATGCTCAGCGATCGCATCGGGCGCAGCACCGAGCCGCGCCTGAAGCTGCACTAGAAGCGACCCAATAGGTAACTGTAGGAGCGGCGCCCCGCCGCGAACCCGGGCGGCGCGGGCTGGAAAAGCTTCGCCCCGAGGCGGGGCTCCTACGAAAGGCTGTTCGCATCAGCCGCCCAAGGCCTTCCGATACCCCTCTCCCCCGGCCCCTCTCCCGCAAGCGGGAGAGGGGAGACAAGCGGATATGCTGTAGCCTGGATGAAATCCAGGACGGCCATTCAACGTTGAGAATCTCCCCGGATTGCATCCGGGCTACGTTTACGAGCCAATATGCAAAAACGAAAAAGCCCGCGCTAGGCGGGCTTGTTCGTTGTAGTGGTGGGTCGTGTAGGATTCGAACCTACGACCAATTGGTTAAAAGCCAACTGCTCTACCAACTGAGCTAACGACCCAAATATGGTCGGGGTAGGGGGATTCGAACTCCCGACATCTTGCTCCCAAAGCAAGCGCGCTACCGGACTGCGCTATACCCCGATAGGAAGTTGGCTCCGCGACCTGGACTCGAACCAGGGACCCAATGATTAACAGTCATTTGCTCTACCGACTGAGCTATCGCGGAACTTCGGTCTTCCAGCTCTGTTGCGCTTCGGCTTTCGCTTTACCGCTTCAGAGGCGCGCCATTTTACGTAGCAAAATTTCCCTGTCAACCCCTGCAAACTGCTTTTACGACAATGCTTTGCAGGCAAGCCATGGACTACTATATGTTTCATCGAACTGCGGCACGACGCAGGACGCGCCAGCCGACGACGCCAGCCAGGACAGTCCATGAGCAACCAGGACAAGCCCCCCATTCATCCCAAGGTGGTTAGCCTCGCCAGCCGCGGTATACAGCCGCGCTTCAGCGATCTGGTACAAGCCTGCCGCAAACTGGTGATGAATCGACTGGCGGAGCATCTGAGCGGTGTATTCGGCCAAGTCGATGACACCCTGTTCGAATGCGCCGAGAAAGCCGAGAACAACAAGGTGCAGACGTTGTTCTTCGACAACATGCGCGAGATCCGCCGCCAACGTCCACAGATCGAGCGCAGCTACCACCAAGCCATCGCCAACAATTTTTCCGATTTCCTCGACGGCAAGCTGCAGGATCAGACGCAGGCCGAAGTCGACCCCGAGCAGTTGGCCCTGGTGCAGAACGAGGATTACGAAGAAACCCTGCAAGTCACCAATATGGTCAGCCGGGTCAAGGCACGCTGCACCCAGCCGCTATTCGCTCTGGAGCAGCGCCTGGCGCTGCTCAACAACGGCCAGAAGCTCGGTGAGGACAGCAACCCCTTCGGCCCACAGGCCATTGCCCAGGCGTTTCGCGATGCGCTGGCGCCCTGCCCCTTCCCGCTGCAGATCAAGACCATCCTCTACATGCTCTTCGATCGCCATGTGATGCAGAGCCTCGATTCACTCTATGGTGCACTCAACCAGCGCCTGATCGATGCCGGCGTGCTGCCCAACCTCAAGTACAGCGCACAGATCAATCAAAGCGTCAGCCGTCCCGATGCGCCTGCGCCAGAAGCGCCGGCGCCCCAACAAACAGCGGGCAGACCGGGTACGACGCCAGCGCCCATAGAGCCGGCGCTGTTCGATCTGGACCTCAGCGCACCGCCGCCGAGCGATCCGGGCGCGCTGTTCAGCGGCCTGTCCAGCCTGCTCGGCGAGCACCGCCAGAGCCACCCGGACGCGCCGCTGCTGGGCGGCACACGGAGCATCGTCAGCTTCTCACCGCGTCAGGCCAGCCGTACCTACAGCGCCAGCGAACTGCTTGCCGCACTCAATCGCATGCAACAGCAGTCGGCCCACGAACTGGCTCAACGCCTGCACCAACCGCAGGCCGTTGAAGGCCTCAAGGCCGACCTGCAGCAGCAGCTGGAATCGCACAGCAGCCTGCCGGGCGACAGCAAGGTGTCCGATCAGGAAGCCGACGTGATCGACCTGGTTGGCATGCTGTTCGACTTCATCCTCGATGATGAGAACCTGCCGGACGCCTGCAAGACCGCACTTTCGCATCTGCATACGCCCTATCTGAAAATCGCACTGCAGGACAAGGCGCTATTCACCCAGCACCACCATCCGGCGCGACGCCTGCTCAACACCATGGCCCAGGCTGGCGTGCTTTACGGCAGCGAAGGTGACGAACGCAGCCTGCTGGCCAAGATGCAATGGGTAGTCGAACGGGTGATTCACGGTTTCAGCGGTGACCTCGCGCTGTTCGACAGCCTGATCGAGGAGTTCAACGAGTATGTCGAGACCCTGCGCCACAAGGTCGAACTGCGCGAACGCCGCGCGGTCGAGGCGGCCAAGGGGCGTGATCGTCTACTGGGGGCTCGCGAGCAGGCGCTCGAGGTGGTTCAGCGATGCGTCGGAAAGCGCGACCTACCAACCATCATCCGCAACTTCCTCGAACTGACTTGGGCCGACGTCCTGGTGTTCGTCCTGCTGCGCCATGGCGAACAGAGCACGGAGTGGAAGCGCTCCTGCGAAGTGGCCGAACAGTTGGCCTGGAGCGGCACGCCGCTCGGCGAGGCCGAGGTGCTGCAATTGCAGGAACAGCGCGTGCCGATGCTCAGCGACCTGCGCAAGGGCCTGGAATTGCTCGGCGGCTACCATGAGGACGGTATCCGTCGCCTGCTGCAGGACCTGGTGGCCTGCCAGCATGCAGTCCAGGCCAAGCAGCCGCAGTTGGCCGCCCAGCTCAAACCTACCCTGCCAGAAAGTCCCCTGGGCGCCATGCTTGGAGAAGATGCCGACCTGGCTCGCCAGGCACCTTTGCGCAGTAAGCTCTCGGCACGCGCCCAAGCCCTGGCCAAGGAATTGGCCAGCGTCGAGTTCGGCACCTGGTTCGAGTTCGTCGAGGGCGGCAAGAGCCGCGTGCTCAAGCTTTCCTGGTTCAGCCCGACCACGCACAACTACATGTTCGTCGACCATAGTGGCCAGCGCGTGGCGATCAAGCCGCTGACCCTGCTGGCCAGCGAGATGGAAAAGGGCCTGGCCCGCATCGTGACACCCGAACGCGCGGCGCCCCTGGTGGATCGCGCGCTGACTGCCATTTACCGTGTGCTGCAGCGTTTCACCGGGCGCACGGCCGAACCCCGCTGAGGAATTTCCATGGAAGAGCGTCGTCAACATAGCCGCCATGGCACCGAAATGCAGCTGGAGGTCTTCGACCTGAACAGCGGCCAGCGCCTGGGCCGGATAGTCGACCTGTCTGCCGATGGTTTCATGCTGTTCAGCGACACCCCCCACACCGCCGACGCGGTGCTGGAGTGCCGCCTGGTGTGCACCTCAGGTAGCGATGCGGTACAAGAAGTGCGCCTGGGCGCCGATTGCCTGTGGAGCCGCCCCGGCGCCGACGGCCAGCATTGCTGGGCCGGCTTTCATATCATCGATCTGGCCGAGGATCAGGCCAAGGCACTGGAAAGCCTGCTGGCCAGGCTATGAACACGCCACCTGCGCGAAGAAAGCTGGAGCAGAAGAGCCGCGCTGCGTAGGAGCCCCGCCCCGGGGCGAAGCTTGTGGATTTGTGCTGAACGCATGATCGATTCGCCGCGAGGCGCGGCTCCTACAGGTACGTAGCAATCTTTCGACCGACACATACTCCGAATGGGTAGGAGCTTTCACCTCTTCCCCGGTTCGCGGCGGGGCGCCGCTCCTACAGATAGCCTGCACCCTCAACGAAAAACGGAGCCCGAAGGCTCCGTTTTTTCATCCCGGCGTAACACCGGGATATCGCATGGAGGGTTACGCGGCGCACTCTGCTCGTGAAACCAGCCAATTACGTGCTTGGCGCCGCTAACCCACCCTACGCCAGCTTCTTGTAACGCACACGGTGCGGTTGCGCGGCGGCATCGCCCAGGCGTTTCTTGCGATCGGCTTCGAACTCGGTGTAGTTGCCTTCGAAGAAGTTGACCTTGCCGTCGTCCTCGTAGGAGAGGATGTGCGTGGCGATACGGTCGAGGAACCAGCGATCATGGGAAATCACCACGGCGGCACCCGGGAAATCCAGCAGCGCCTCTTCCAGCGCGCGCAGGGTTTCCACGTCGAGGTCGTTGGACGGTTCGTCGAGCAGCAGCACGTTGCCGCCCTGCTTCAGGGTCAGCGCCATGTGCAGGCGACCGCGCTCACCACCGGAGAGGTCCTTGACGAACTTCTGCTGGTCGGCGCCCTTGAAGTTGAAGCGGCCGACGTAACCGCGCGACGGCACCTCGTAGTTGCCGACCTTGATCATGTCGAAGCCATCGGAAATCTGCTCCCACACGGTCTTGTTGCCTTCGAGCATCTCGCGGCTCTGCTCGACGCTGGCGATCTGTACGGTCTCACCGATCTCGATGGTGCCGGAGTCCGGCTGCTCCTTACCGGTGATCATGCGCAGCAGGGTCGACTTACCAGCGCCGTTACCACCGATCACGCCGACAATGGCGCCTTTGGGGATGCTGAAGGACAGGTCATCGATCAGCACGCGGTCGCCGAAGGACTTCGATACATTGTGGAAATCGATGACCTTGTCGCCCAGACGCGGGCCAGCCGGGATGTAGATCTCGTTGGTCTCGCTGCGCTTTTGGAATTCCTGCGACTGCATTTCCTCGAAGCGCTGCAGACGTGCCTTGGATTTGGACTGGCGTGCCTTGGCGCCCTGGCGTACCCACTCCAGTTCGGCCTTCATCGCCTTGGCGTGCGACGCCTCGGCCTTGGCTTCCTGAGCCAGACGGTTGGCCTTCGATTCCAGCCAGCCGGAGTAGTTGCCCTCGTAGGGAATACCGTGGCCGCGGTCGAGTTCGAGAATCCAGCCGGCGACGTTGTCGAGGAAGTAGCGGTCGTGAGTAATGGCTACCACTGTGCCGGGGAAGTCGTGCAGGAAGCGCTCCAGCCAGGCGACCGAGTCGGCGTCCAGGTGGTTGGTCGGCTCGTCGAGCAGCAGCATGTCCGGCGCAGAAAGCAGCAGGCGACACAGCGCCACGCGGCGTTTCTCACCACCGGACAGGTGCTCGATCTTGGCATCCCAGGCCGGCAGACGCAGGGCGTCAGCGGCGACTTCCAGCTGGCGCTCCAGGTTGTGGCCATCGGAAGCCTGCAGAATGGCTTCGAGCTTGGCCTGCTCGGCAGCCAGGGCGTCGAAGTCGGCGTCCGGCTCGGCGTAAGCGGCGTAGACCTCGTCAAGACGGGCCTGTGCCTGCTTGATCTCGCCTACCGCCTCTTCGACGATGTCGCGCACCGTCTTGCTCGGGTCGAGCTGTGGCTCCTGCGGCAGGTAGCCGACCTTGATCCCTGGCATCGGACGGGCCTCGCCGTCGATCTCGGTGTCGACGCCGGCCATGATGCGCAGCAGCGTGGACTTACCGGCACCGTTGAGGCCCAGCACGCCGATCTTGGCGCCAGGGAAGAATGACAGGGAGATGTCCTTGAGAATTTCACGCTTCGGCGGGACAACCTTGCTGACCCGATGCATGCTGTAGACGTACTGAGCCATGGAGAACCTGACTGGTGAGAATGAGGGCTGAGAATGGCGGGCCTTGCAGACACTGCGATAACGTTGCGAGTGACGAAACCGGCAACGCCGACAGTCTGACCATCTGCTGCGTGCCGGCCTGGCCGCCGTATTACCGGCTGCAGGCAGTTTTCACCAAGCCTGCAGCGGGGCGTTTGCAGAGACCTTAGCCGCTGCCGGAGCGAACGCCAAGTACCGCGCGGACAGTTCACGCGCGCGGCGCAAAACTACCGGAATGTGCGTGACAGGGCAAACCTACGTTCGTCGGCGTAGCTGGCACTTGGCCACATTTACAGGCATTCTAGCCGGCTAGCGCGAGCGCAGGCATGCCCGCGCGTCTCAACGCTTAAAATAGCCCAGCACTGGCTGCAGGTTCACAGAACGTGTCGACTCCCTCATCCCTGCCTTCCTCCTCCCCGGGCGAGTCGCGCGCAGCATTGCGCCGTGCCCTGGTGGTGCTGGTGCTGGCGATGCTGGGATTGCTGGCCTGGCAGCTGACTCAGGAATACCGCCAGTTGCTCGATAGTCAGAAGCAACTAAGCCAGGGTTACAGTGCCCAACTGGCCAAGCACCTGAGTCTGAACATGCGCCTCAAGGCGCAGGCGGGCCAGGCGATATTGCAAAGCAGCCCTGCACGCGCTGGCGACGGCAGAGAGTTGGTCACGGCATTGCGCAGCATCTTCCCGACCGTCAACAGCGTGGCCTGGCTCGATGCCAATGGGCAGTTGCTGGCCGACAGCGCCAGCGAGTCGCGCGACCTCAGCTTCATTCGCAACCAGCAGCAACGCAGCGGCGCGGCGCCCTATCACTTCGCTTTCAGCGCACTGGACGGCGGCGCTCTCTACCTGCTGCTGCGTCAGCCTGACGACAGTCACCGAGTATTGCGCATGCGCACCAGTGCGTTGCGCGGCTGGCTGCGCGAGCAGCACCAGAGCGAGCACGATTGGTTGCTCGAAGATCTGCTCAGTCACCGCGTGATAGCGCGTGCCGATGACCTGCAACAGGCTGGCGGCATCATCGCTCCGGTTACTGCGGCAGAACAGGCACAAAGCCTGGAACTGATCGCCCTGCCCGGCAGCGACTGGCAACTGCGCGCCCTGTTCGATGCAGGACGCGCCGGCAACGAGCTGATGCCGACCCTGGCCGGCAAGTTCCTGCTGTTCGCGCTGTGCAGCCTGCTTACCCTGCTGGCCCTGTACGGCCTGCAACGCGAGCAACGCAGCCTGCAGCGCCTGAACACCGAAACACGCCGCTCGCTGCGCCAGGCCGCCAGCGCGCTCGGCGCCGTCGAAGAACGCATTCTGGTGACCCAGGCCGATGGCAAGGTGCGCTACCTGAACCCGCAGGCCGAAGCGCTGTTCGGGGTTTCCAGCGACGTGGCCGGGGAACTCCATCTGCTTGATCTGCTGTCCGATCTCGACCCGCTGCTGCTCAACAGCCCACAACTGAGCAGCGATCTGGGACCGGAGCTGATCAGAGTCGAAAGCGAGGGGCGCGAGCGACTGTTCGCCGTGACCCGTAGCGATATCAGCGAAGTCAGGCGTCATGCCGGTTACGTCTGGGTGCTGCGCGATGTGACCGATGAGCAGCAGGCCATGCGCGTACTGCAGGAAACCCGCAGGCGCTATCAGGACATCTTCGACGGCACCGGCGTAGCCCTGTGCGTGCTCGATCTCTCCGGCCTGCGCTGCCTGTTGCTGCAGCACAAGTTGCGCGATGCGGCGGGTCTGCAGCGCTGGTTGCAGGCCGATGCCGAGCATCAGCAACGGCTGGTCGAGCAACTGCGCATTACCGAGGCCAACCAGGTGGCGCTCAACCTGCTCGGGGTCAAGTCCACCGAACAGGCCTGGCAGCAACTGATCGACAACGGCCCGGTGCAGCCCGACGATCTGTGTTACCGCCTGGCCGTGGCCGTGCTCGAAGGCCCCAACCTGATGGAGATGGAAACCCAGCTGGTCACCGCACAAGGCTTGCAGCGTCACGTCTGGCTGGTGCTGCGCCTGCCGGAAATGCTCCAGGACTATCAGGCGGTCACCCTGAGCATCAGCGACATCACCAGCCGCAAGCGCATCGAACTGTCGCTGATCGAGCGTGAGCGCTTCTGGTCCGAAGTGGTTCGCTCGGTCCCCGACCTGCTCTACGTGCATGACATGCAGAACCGGCAGGTGCTGTTCAGCAACCACAGCCTCGGACTGCAACTGGGCTATAGCGTCAGCGAGCTCAAGGCGATGGCCGGAGACTTCTGGGAGCAGGTACTGCACCCGGACGACAGCGAATATTACTGGCGTATTCGCAACCTGCAGAAAGTGGTCGGCAACGGCCTGCTGCTGGAATCGGTGCTGCGCTGGCGTCATCGCAATGGCCAATGGCACTGGTTCAGCATCCGCGAGCAGGCTCTGGCGCGTGATGAGCGCGGTCGCGTCAGCCGCCTGATCGGCGTGGCCAAGGACATCACCGAGCAGATCGAGCGCAACCAGTCACTGCGTGACAGCGAGCAACGCTACCGCCTGCTGGCGGAAAGCATCAGCGACGTGATCGTCTCCACCGATGACAGCCTGACCTTGAACTACGTCAGCCCGTCGGTGGAGGCCATGCTCGGCTACAACGCCGAATGGGTGACGGCCAACGGCCTGCAAGGCCTGGCGGCCAACCCGCAGCAGCTCGCCAGCCTGTACCTGCTGCTCGAGCGGATTCGCGATTCGCTCGGCGAGCGTGACCGCCTCGAGCGTCTGCGCGAGGAGCTGCCGGATCAGCTGTTCGTCTTCGACTGCCTGCGCGCCGACGGCCACAAGATCCCGGTGGAACTGCGCCTGGTGCTGATGTGGGACGAGAACGGCCGCTTCGAGGGCATCCTCGGCGTCGGCCGCGACATCAGCCAGCAGCGCCGCGCGGAAAAAGACCTGCGCATGGCCGCCACGGTGTTCGAGCATTCCACCGCGGCGATTCTGGTCACCGACCCGGCCGGCTACATCGTCCAGGTCAACAAGGCCTTCAGCCGGGTCAGCGGCTACTCCGCCGGCCAGGTGCTCGACCAGTTGCCCGGCATGCTCACCGCCGACCGCCAGCAGGCGGCGCACCTGCAGTACATCCTCGGCCAACTCAACCAGCGCGGCAGTTGGGAGGGCGAAGTGTGGCTCAAGCGCAAGGGTGGCGAAAACTTCCCGGCCTGGGTCGGCATTACCGCGGTGCATGACGAGGAAGGCGACCTGGTCAGCTACGTCTGCTTCTTCAGCGACATCAGCGAGCGCAAGGCCAGCGAACAGCGCATCCATCGTCTGGCCTACTACGACGCCCTGACCCACCTGCCCAACCGCACCCTGTTCCAGGATCGCCTGCACAGCGCACTGCAGCATGCGGATCGACATGACGAATGGGTGGTGTTGATGTTCCTCGACCTCGACCGCTTCAAACCGATCAACGATTCCCTCGGCCACGCCGCTGGTGACCGCATGCTCAAGGACGTGGCCGTGCGCCTGTCGGCATGCGTCGACGGCGACGACACCGTGGCGCGCATGGGCGGCGACGAATTCACCCTGCTGCTGCAGCCGCGTGCCACCCGCGAGGGCGCATTGAATCGCGCCATTCATGTCGCCGAGCAGATTCTCTCCAGCCTGGCCCGCCCTTTCGTCCTCGAAGGCCGCGAGTTCTTCGTCACCGCCAGTATCGGTATCGCCCTCGCCCCGCAGGACGGTAGCGAACTGAGCCAACTGATGAAGAATGCCGACACCGCGATGTATCACGCCAAGGAACGCGGCAAGAACAACTTCCAGTTCTACCAGGCCGACATGAATGCCAGTGCCCTGGAGCGCCTGGAGCTGGAAAGCGATCTGCGCCACGCTCAGGAGCAGGGCCAGTTCGTCCTGCACTATCAGCCGCAGTTCTCCGGCGATGGCAGTCGCCTGACCGGGGTCGAGGCGCTGCTACGCTGGAACCATCCGACCCGTGGCCTGGTGCCGCCCGATGAGTTCATCCCGGTACTCGAAGAACTCGGCCTGGTGGTACAGGTTGGCGAATGGGTGCTGGAAGAAGCCTGCCGTCAGCTCAAACGATGGCACGAGGAAAAGATTCGCATCCCCAAGATTTCGGTCAACCTGTCGGCCCGGCAGTTCGCCGAAGGCGATCTGAGCGCACGCATCGCCGCCATCCTGGACAGGACCGGAGTAGCCCCGGCCTGCCTGGAACTGGAGCTGACCGAAAGCATACTGATGCGTGACGTCGCCAGCGCGATGCAGACTCTCGGCAACCTCAAGCGTTTGGGCCTGTGCATCGCTGTGGATGATTTCGGCACCGGCTACTCGTCGCTGAACTATCTCAAGCAGTTCCCCATCGACGTATTGAAGATCGACCGCAGCTTCGTCGACGGCCTGCCTGATGGTGAGCAGGACGCACAGATCGCCCGCGCCATCATCGCTATGGCGCACAGCCTGAACATGATGGTGATCGCCGAGGGCGTGGAGAGCCAGGCACAACTCGACTTCCTTCGTGAACACGACTGCGACGAAGTACAGGGCTTCCTGCTGGGCAAACCCATGCCTGCACGTCAGCTCACCGCCCAATTCAGCGGCGCAGCGCTGTTCATCCTCAGTTGACGGGCGGGCCCTGGGCCCAACTCAGCATGAAGGCCATTTGTCAGGCTCATGACCGACCTTCATATGCCTGAATGCGACCTTTGCGGTAGAATCCGCCCCCTCTTTCTACCGCCCAGCTGATTTCAGGGGACCGCCATGTTCAGCCGTGATTTGACCCTCGCTCGTTATGACGCCGAACTCTTTGCCGCGATGGAGCAGGAAGCCCAGCGCCAGGAAGAGCACATCGAGCTGATCGCCTCGGAAAACTACACCAGCCCGGCGGTGATGGAAGCCCAGGGCAGCGTGCTGACCAACAAGTACGCCGAAGGCTATCCGGGCAAGCGTTACTACGGCGGCTGCGAATACGTCGACGTGGTCGAGCAACTCGCCATCGACCGCGCCAAGGAGCTGTTCGGCGCCGACTACGCCAACGTCCAGCCGCACTCCGGCAGCCAGGCCAACAGCGCCGTGTACATGGCCCTGCTCAACGCCGGCGACACCGTGCTGGGCATGAGCCTGGCCCACGGCGGCCACCTGACCCACGGCGCCAGCGTCAGCTTCTCCGGCAAGATCTACAACGCCGTGCAGTACGGCATCAACGACCAGGGCCTGATCGACTACGACGAACTCGAGCGCCTGGCCGTGGAACACAAGCCGAAGATGATCATCGCCGGCTTCAGCGCCTACTCGCAGGTACTGGACTTCCCGCGTTTCCGCGCCATCGCCGACAAGGTCGGTGCCTACCTGTTCGTCGACATGGCCCACGTGGCCGGTCTGGTCGCTGCGGGTCTGTACCCGAACCCGGTGCCGTTCGCCGACGTGGTTACCACCACCACGCACAAGACCCTGCGCGGTCCGCGCGGCGGCCTGATCCTGGCGCGCAAGAACGAAGAGCTGGAGAAGAAGTTCAACTCCGCGGTATTCCCAGGCGGCCAGGGCGGCCCGCTGGAGCACGTCATCGCCGCCAAGGCGGTGTGCTTCAAGGAAGCGCTGCAGCCTGAGTTCAAGGCTTACCAGGCGCAGGTGATCAAGAACGCCCAGGCCATGGCCCAGGTGTTCATCGATAACGGTTACGACGTGGTCTCCGGCGGCACCGAGAACCACCTGTTCCTGCTTTCGCTGATCAAGCAGGACATTACCGGCAAGGATGCTGACGCCGCTCTGGGTCGCGCCTTCATTACCGTCAACAAGAACAGCGTACCGAACGATCCGCGTTCGCCGTTCGTCACCTCCGGCCTGCGTATCGGCACCCCAGCCGTCACCACTCGCGGCTTCAAGGAAGACGAGTGCCGTCAACTGGCAGGCTGGATCTGCGACGTACTGGCCAACATCGGCAATGATGAAGTCGAAGGCCGCGTGCGTGAGCAGGTCAAGGCGCTGTGCGCGAAGTTCCCGGTCTATGCCAACTAAGAACCTATTCACGATCTAGCGAGCTAGAGCGATACAAGGCAAAAACAAGCGAGGAAGCGGAGTTTACAAGTGGTAAATGAGCATTCCGAGCTTGTTTTTAACGCAATAGCTCCGACGCGCGGCAGATCGTGAACAGGTTCTAAGGCTCAGCCTGAAACAAAGAAGCCCGCCAATCGGCGGGCTTCTTTTTGCCTTCAACTTGCCTCAGGCCGGCTGTTTCACGTAGCGCGCCAGTTGCGCGTCACGGCTCATCACCTCGAGCGTGGCTGCCAGCACCTGCTCACTGGTGACGTCGGCTTTGCTGAAGATGCTGCCGAAGTTGTCGTGAGTGACCTTGGCGAAGTGCGCACGATCCTGAGCCTCCACACCCAGCAAGGTAGCGTAGGCGTCCAGCGCTTCGCCCTGGCCCATGGCCATGTCTTCGGCGATGGAATCGAGCATGCCGTTCATCGCCAGCATGGAGCGGCCGTTGTAGCCCAGCGCGCCACTGGTGTCGCAACCGTTGGTACCAGAGGTCATACCGAAGGTGGCGTTACCCGAGGTGCCATTGGTGGTGGTGGCCAGGAAGTGCGGGGCCATGCCACGCTGCCCTTCGAACAGCATGTTGCCCCAGCCGCAGCCATTGCCGCCCGCAGCATCGGCAAACGCACCAACACTGGCCATGCTCAACAGACCGAAGACCAAACCTTTACCCAGCAGTCGCTTGCTCATATATGTCGCTCCGCAATATTGAGTAATAAAAACTACACAAGGAGCTTTGGCGAGACTTGGCCACCTGTCAAACTGATGTGTCTCAGCTGTGCGCTGCGACACAGCGGCAAAGCACGGGGCCGTCAGCCTTGGCTATAGTGATGTAAATCCTTCAGGAGTATGGGCATGAGTGAATCAGCCAACGAGCGTCGGCGCTTTCAGCGCATCGCCTTCGACGCCCCCACCGTCATCGCTCAGGGTGAGCGACAATGGTCGGCAGCTCTGCACGATATCTCTCTCAAGGGCCTGCTGATCAAGACCCCACGTGATTGGAACGGGGACCCGAACCAGCCCTTCGAAGCCCTTATCGAACTGGGGGACGAAGCCAAGGTGAAGATGGAAGTGGTACTGACGCGCACCCAGCCGCAGTCGCTCGGTTTCGTCTGCCGCCATATCGACCTGGATTCCATCAGCCACCTGCGCCGCCTGGTCGAACTCAACCTCGGCGATGAACAGCTGCTGGAGCGCGAACTGGCGGCATTGGGCGAAGACGACTAGCAGTCAGTGGCGCAAGCAGGCAGCCTCTGCCTGTTCACGACGCTGGCGACGCGCCTGAATACGCTGCGCCTGACGACGTGCATCGCGCGACTCGATGGCCTTGGTGTCGAAGTTGAAAGCCCGGGAAAAGAAATCGAAGAACAGGAACATGATAGCGTCTCCTTCAGTGGATACGCCTTCATGCTGCGCGCCGATAGCCTGCTACCTATTGACCTCGGTCAATTTTCGACCCACCCCACTCGCGGCAGAACGCCGCAGCCGATACAGAGACGTAGCCCGGATGGACCTGTAGGAGCCGGCTTGCCGGCGATGCTTTTATCGATGATCGCCCGCAAGCGGGCTTCTGCAGTTGGCACATGTGCAGGTACAGCAGGAAGGGTTTTAGCCGCGACTTTAGTTACTCGAACAACGCATCCAGCGCCTGCTCCAGGCGCGTGACAGCGACGATCTGCAAACCCGGCGGTGCCTCCTTGGGCGCATTGCCCTTGGGCACGATGGCGCGTTTGAAACCGTGCTTGGCCGCCTCTTTCAGTCGCTCTTGACCGCTCGGCACCGGACGAATCTCGCCGGACAAGCCGATCTCGCCGAACACCAGCAGGTCGTGCTGCAGCGGCCGGTTGCGCAAGCTGGAGATCACCGCTGCCATCAGCGCCAGGTCGGACGCCGTTTCCAGCACCTTGACCCCACCAACCACGTTGAGAAACACGTCCTGGTCATAGGTCGGAATGCCGCCGTGACGGTGTAGTACCGCCAGCAGCATGGCCAGGCGGTTCTGATCCAAGCCCAGGGTGACGCGGCGCGGATTGCCCAGATGACTGGTGTCGACCAGCGCCTGCACCTCCACCAGCATCGGTCGCGAGCCTTCCCAGGTGGCCATCACCACACTACCGGGCACGGCCTCCTGAGCGCGGGTGAGGAAGATCGCCGAGGGGTTGGAGACTTCCTTAAGGCCCTTGTCGGTCATGCCGAATACGCCCAGTTCGTTGACCGCGCCGAAACGGTTCTTCACCGCCCGCAGCAGGCGCAGGCGACCGTCGGACTCACCCTCGAAATACAGCACGGTGTCGACCATGTGCTCCAGCACGCGCGGGCCGGCCAACGCGCCTTCCTTGGTGACGTGGCCGACGAGAAAGATCGCCGTACCGCTCTGCTTGGCGAAGCGCACCAGCAGCGCCGCACTCTCACGCACCTGAGCGACGCCACCGGGGGCTGACTGTAGTTGCTCGGTGAAAATGGTCTGGATCGAGTCGATCACCATGACCTTGGGCTTTTCCTGGCGTACGGTGGCGATGATCGATTCGATGCAGGTTTCGGTCATTACCTTGAGCTTGTCCTGCGGCAGATCCAGCCGCCGCGCACGCATGGCCACCTGCTGCTGCGATTCCTCACCGGTGACGTAAAGGGCGGGAAAACGCGTGGCGATATTGCACAGGGTCTGCAGCAAAATGGTCGACTTGCCGATACCTGGATCGCCACCGATCAGCACCACCGAGCCATCCACCAGGCCGCCACCGAGCACCCGATCCAGTTCACCGGAAGCGGTGGAAAAGCGCGGGATTTCCTCGACACTGACTTCAGCCAGGGTCTTGATATTGGCCTTGTCACCGGCCCAGCCAGTGCGCCCGCTGGGTGTGGCGCCCTCGACCACGGTTTCGACCAAGGTATTCCAGGCGCCGCACTCACCACACTGCCCTGCCCATTTGGGGAAGGTGGCGCCGCACTCGGTGCAGCCGTACATGCGTTTTGCCTTGGCCATTGCGATCAATCCTGCCGCTGAACGAAGGCTGGAACGATACCGAACAACTGGATAAATTTACAGACCACAGCCACTTTGCCCGGAATGCACATATGCAGATCCAACTGCTACCCACCAGCGTCGAACAGCTGCCGCTACTGGCCAACCTCTACCAGTTCTACGCCTACGAAAGCTCGGACTGGGAGCAGGAAGACGTGGAGACGGACGGTCGCTTCTACATCCACCAACCCCACCTGCAGCGCTATTGGCAGGAGCCGGGCTGGAGTGCGCAACTGATACTGGTCGACGGCTTCATTGCCGGGTTCCTGCTGATCGAACAGAGCGAGTTACCCGGGCTTGATGTGCCGGAGTTCGCCGATCTGTTCATCCTGAAAAAGTATCGTCGCCAAGGCATCGGTCGCGCCCTGGTACAGCAGGTAATGGGCGACGGCCGGCCCTGGCTGCTGCGTTTCTACCGCCAGGATGAGTTGGCCTGCGCCTTCTGGCAGCAGCTGTTGAGCGAATGGCCCAGACCGGCGCGCGAAGTGTGGACGGAAGAAGAGGCGGACGGGCTGCTCACTTATCTGATCAACCCGCCCGTACATTGAAAACGTCTGATCACAGGAGCCCACTTGCGGGCGATCAGTCTTTCACCAACACGCCGGCAAGCCGGCTTCTACGACTCAGCCCTTGCAGCCATTGCCACAACCGCAGCACTGCCCCGCAGCGCGTTTGAGCTGGCGCGCCAACTCGTCCTTCATTGCCACACGGTCGAGTTTCAGCGCGCTGAGGGTGACGTCATCGAGCAACTCGATACCGTCCTCGATACGGCAGATGCGCTTGTCCAGCGCTTCGTACTCTTCGGCCTGGCGAGAGAACTGTTCATCGCTCTGCCGCAGACGCTGCAGTTCGTTGCGCAGTTCGGGGAAATCATGAACCAGCGGATGGTGGTCGACGTGCATGAGGAAGCCTCTGACAGGGAAGATGGCTCCAGCCTAGCGCTGCACGTCGACCGTTCATTTGATCCGGATCAAGCACTGCCCGCCTTGCGCAGCAGATCGGCGATCTCGTCCTTGAGGCCCACACGCTGCAGTTTGAGCCCCTGCAAGGTCAGGTCGTCGGCAGCCTCGCGACCGTCCTCTATTTCGTAGATGCGCTTGTCCAGCGCTTCATATTCGCCAGCCAGGCGAGGGAAGTGGGGGTGACTTTGCATCAGCTTGCGCATGACGTCGCCTTGCTGAGGGAATTCGCGGGTCAACGGGTGATGTTCAAGCGGCATGGAGGACCTCCCCAGAGATAGTTCTCTTAGCCTAGTCGAAGCTGGGCCGAGTGCTGCCGTAAAAATACCCACCGGCAAGCCTACCCGACGCTACAACGTCAGCGCGTTCAGGGTATTGGGTAGTGCGAAACCAAGACAAATGCAGATACAAATACAAAACATTATCAAATATACTTCGCACCTCTCCGAACCTGCTCAAGTGGTGCCCCGTGTTCGTTTCGCGCCTGTATCCGCTGACCCCATCCCTACTCGCCGCCAGCCTGGTTCTGGCTACCCTGCCCAGCCATGCCGATGAGACGGTGGCGGTCTTGCCAAATACCGAGGTGGACGCCAATTTGCTGGCCCTCAAGGAGCGCCGCGAATCGATCAACCCCAAGCAGGTGATCGATGGCAAGGAGTTACGTCGTTACGGCAACGGCAGCCTCGGCGACGCCCTGCGGCGCATGCCCGGCATGCACTTCGGTGGCCCGCCCGGGGAAAACAAGGATCTGCGCCTGCGCGGCTTGGACAAGGAATACTCGCAGGTACTGGTCGACGGCCGTCGCCTGCCCGACAGCGGCGAGAAACGTGAACTGCAGCTGGACCAGATTCCCATGGCCATGGTCGACCGCGTCGAGCTGATCCGCTCGCCATCCGCCGAGATGGACGCCCAAGGCATTGCCGGCACGCTAAACATCGTGCTCAAGAAACGCAGCGCCAACACACGCCAACTGATCCTCGGTGCCGCCAGCGGCGATCAACGCCCGATGGACGGTAGCGCTCAGTTCATCTGGGGCCAGGCCGATCTGCAGCAGCAATGGCTGATCGGTGGCGGGCGGCAGTCGCGCACCATCGTCAAGGGCAAGGACAAGATCACCAGCAACGCTGCCGGCGTGCAGACTGCCGGTGAGCATGAGCAAGAAACCAAGCGCTTCTTCGAGAATTACCTGACCCCGCACTGGGGTTGGCAGGGCGAGAACGGCGACCATCTCAGCCTGGACTTGCTGCTGCTCGACAGCGAGATGCACAAGGACAAGGAGAAGTTCAAGTTCAAGGCCGCCGACGTGGCCAACGGTAGCGAGTTCGAGAAGGAGAAGATGGACAGCCGCAACCTCGGCCTGTCGCTGGCATGGGAACACCCACTGGGCGAACACACTCAGCTCGACAGCCATTTCAGCGTACGCGATCTGGACGATCACAAGCGCAAGAGCAAGCAGAGCTACAAGGCCAATGGCACTGTCGACAAACTGGAAACCGAGGACGAGCAGAAGACCGACCGCGAATGGCAGTTCGGCCAGAGCGTCAGCCACTGGCTGGGCGATGAACACGAGCTGCTCGGTGGCTACGACCTTGGCCTGAAGAAACGCGAGAAAGACAAGACCAAGCAGAGCAACAGCGTCGCCAGCAGCGAGGCCAAGGATCGCTACCAGCTCGAAGAGAAGCGCCTCGACCTGTACCTGGTCGACACCTGGAAGCTGGCCGATAACCATCGCCTCAAGCCCGGTCTGCGCTGGGAAGCGGCCGAACTCGATAGCGAGATTCCCGGCAGCGACGCCGACAGCCGTGAAGCCCATTTCGCCCCCTCGCTGCACTACCGCTGGGATTTCGCCAGCGACTGGGCGATGCGTAGCAGCGTGGCGCGCACCGTGCGCCGGCCCAAGTTCGACGACATCATCCCGAGCACGGAGAGCAAGAGCGGCACCCTCGCCGACCCGAACCAGATCGGCAACCCGGATCTGGAACCGGAAGAATCGATCGGCTACGACCTTGGCGTGGAACATTACTTCGCCGAGCAGCGCGGCCTGGTCGGCCTCAACCTGTTCCGCCGCGACATCAAGAACCTGATGGAGAGCGTCACCTTCGAGCAGGCCAGCGACGGCGAGTACTACAGCCAGACGCAGAACACTGGCGACGGCAAGCTGTGGGGCGCCGAACTGGAGTTCAACAGCGAGCTGAGCTGGCTGGGCCTAGACGGCCTGCGCAGCACCGCCAGCTACAGTTGGCTGGACTCGGAGGTGAAGGACGCCAGCACTGGCGAGAAGCGCCGGTTCAAGCAGCAGCCCGGTTACCTGGCCAGCTTCGGCCTCGAGTACCTGGTGCCCGGCACGCCGCTCACCGTCGGCGGCAACTGGAACAAATCCGGCGCCTACGAGGATGAGCTCAGCGGCAGCAATGGCGACAGCACGAAGATGGACGCCATCGAGTACGTCGACCTGTTCGTCAATGCCGAGCTGAGCGCTGCCACGACCCTGCGTCTGGCAGCAGAGAACATCGGTCGCGCGCAGAAGGATCAACAGAAACTGTCCTACAACGCCAACGGCACCCTGAAAAACCGTGAAGACACCCGCGAATATTCCGAACCGCTCTACAGCATGAGCGTGGAAATCCGCTGGTAACAACAAGCGCAACGCGCAGCCTGAAGGAGAACAACATGTCGAGTCGCCGCATCCACCTGTGGTCCGGGGTCGTCCTGGCCATCCCCATGTTCATCGTCGGCATCACCGCGGTGTTCATCGCCCACGACAAGTCCATGGGCCTCAAGGACCTGCCGCTGAGCTGGCTGCCAATGAGCTACGAGAAGGAAAACGAGCTGCGCAGCGCCGCCCAGACCGGCGACGGCCAGCTGTGGTTCGGCAGCAAGTACGGGGTGTTCCAGCAGGGCGCCGACGGCCACTTGCAGCAACGCAGCGAGGTCGAGGTGCGCCAGTTGCTCGGCGAACAACAACAGCTGTGGGTAGCGAGCAAGGAAGGCCTGTACCTGATCGACGGCGAGCGTATTGAACAGCGCCTGGACGCCGAAGTGCACGGCATTACCCGCCTGCAGGACGGCCAGTTGCTGGCCAGCGTCAAGGACGAGGGCGCCCTGCTCAGCCGCGACGGCCTCGCCTGGCAGCCCTCGCCGCTCAACGCCGAGCTGGCCAGCGTGCAGAGCGCCGCACCCAAGCCCTATACCTTCGGCAAGCTGGTGATGGACCTGCATACCGGCAAGGCCTTCTTCGGCAAGTCCGGCGAATGGATCTGGATCGACGTGCTGGGCATCACCCTGGCCCTGCTAGGCCTGACCGGGGTTTGGATCTGGTGGCAGTCGCGGCGCCGCGCCGCGCTCTGAAATGCTTGTTGTCGCCACCATCCTGATCGCCCTGAGCCTGCTCGGGGCGATCTTCTTGCTGGGCTTCAGCCTGCACGGCCTCTGGTTGGCCTGGCAGGGCAAGCGCCGCCGCCAGGGTTTCGCCCTGCGCGTACGCGCCTGCCGCTGGCTGAGCGACGATCTGTTACATCTGGAATTGGCCAGCCCCTGGTTCCTGCCCTTGCCGCGTTTCGCCGCCGGCCAGTTCCTCACCCTGCTGGCCCAGCCCGAAGGCAGTCGCCCGCTACGCCGTTGCTACTCGCTGGCGGCCTGGCAGGTGCGCCCCTGGCACTACCAATTGTGCATCAAGCGCGAGCCGGACGGGCGCCTGAGCAACTGGCTGGCCGAACAAGCGCGCCCCGGCCTGCGCCTGCAGGTGCTGGCGCCGGCCGGGCACTTCCACCTGGCGGATAGCCATGGCCCCGAGTTGCTGCTGATCGCCGGCGGCGTCGGCATCACCCCCATGCGCGCCATGCTCCAGGCGTGGGCCGAGCGCCCGCTGGGCCGCAGCGCGACACTGATCTACGCTGGCCGCGACCGGGAAGCCCTGGCTTATCACCAGGAATTCGTCGAACTGGCGGCGCAGCGCGCGGACTTTCGCTACTGCCCTGCGCTGAGCCGCGATCCGCAGGCGCCGCTCGCCTGGCAGGGACGCCTGGACGCAGCGCGTCTGGCCGGCTTCCTGCCAAGCGACTGCGACGTCTTCCTCTGCGCCGGCCAGGCCCTGCTCGAGCATGCCCTGGAATTGCTGCGCGGCGCCGGGGTGGCCGAAACGCGCCTGCACTGGGAAGCCTTCGGTGCCCAGGTGCTCGGCGCCGGCAGCGGCAACTTCGCCCTCGACTGGCAGGGCGAGACGCTGCACTACGCCGGCCAGCCCAGCCTGCTGCACGCCCTGCAGGAACAGGGCGTCGAATTGCCGGCCGACTGCTGGGGCGGCCATTGCGGCAGCTGTCGCATCCGCTGCGCAGGCGAGGTGGAATGGCGCCAGGCCGCGGCCAGCGCCGTCCCCGACGGGCAGATCCTGGCCTGCTGCTGCATCCCGCGCGCGCCACTGCAACTGGCGCCCATCGATTGAAAAGCGCCGCGGCGGCCATAGCCACAAGCCATTGGTCGAGTGGCCACAGCTGACGTAAAACAGCAGCCAATTTTTGCCCGTCATAAAGAAGTTCCATGCGCCCGCTGCTGCTCGCCAGCCTAGCCCTGCTGGCTCTGCCCGGCCACGCCGATGTCACCTACAGCGAGAATATCCGTCCCCTCTGGCAACAACACTGCAGCAGTTGCCACGGTGCTGCATCGCCGTACTGGGGCGAGTGGCAGAAACACAAGGACAACTACAAGAAGCGCCAGATCGGCCCGCGCATGGACAGTTACGCCGAACTGCTGCACTTCGTCGGCTGGCCGCAGACCGGCGCGCTGATGCGCCAATTGGACGATGGCACGCGCAATGGCAAAGGCAAACCCGGCGGCATGTACCAGCACCTCGGGTCCAGCGAGGCCGAGCGCCAGGCCAACCTGGCTATCTTTCGCGCCTGGGTCGGTGAAGAGGCCTAGAACGGCAAACACTGGCAGGGCAAGAAAGACGAAGCGGGTATCACCAAGGCCGAACTGGAGCGCCTGCGCCTGCCCTATTGAGACCACGAGCGGGGCGCGCGGACACGAATTGTTGCAGCTTGAAATGCGCTCGCAGCGCCCTTTCCGCTAAATTGGCCGGCCCTTGGCCACTTATCCCTCTACATGACACTCCTGATAGCGTTCGCTGTCCTCTCCATTCTGGTTTCGTTCATCTGTTCCATCCTCGAAGCCGCCCTGCTTTCCCTCACGCCCAGTTACATCGCACAGCAGAAGGCCGAAAAACCTCAGCTGTACGAAAGGCTGAAAGAGCTCAAAGACAAGATCGACCAGCCGCTGGCGGCCATCCTGACCCTCAACACCGTGGCGCATACCGTTGGTGCGACCGGCGTTGGTGCGCAGGTGGCGATCGTCTTCGGTGACGGTTACCTGGGTATCGCCTCGGCGGTCATGACCCTGCTGATCCTGGTGCTGTCGGAGATTCTGCCGAAGACCATCGGTGCCCGTTACTGGCGCGCCCTGGCGCCCTTCCTGCCGGCCCTGCTGCGCTTCATGATCCTGCTGCTCAAGCCGTTCATCGTCATGTCGGACCTGATCATGCGCCTGTTCGGCGGCAAGGAGCCGGAGCACGACATTCGCCAGGAGATCAAGGCGCTGACCCTGCTTGGCCGCGAAGTGGGCAAGCTCGACGAAGACGAGCATCGGGTGATCAGCAATATCCTCGACCTGCACGAGATTCGCCTGCGCGACATCATGACCCCACGCATCGTCTGCGAATCCGCCGCACCGGATGAATCGATCGCCGCGTTCAAGGCGCGTGCCCGCGAGAGCCAATTCTCCCGTTACCCGGTGATCGGCGAGGACGAATCGCCGCTGGGCGTGGTGTTCCGTTATGACGCCCTGGCGGCCGAGAACGATGGCGAACCGATCACCCAGATCATGAAGCCGCTCAAGGTCGTGTCGGACAGCATGAACGTGGAAAACCTGATGACCCTGCTCATGCAGGAGCGTCAGCACATGTGCCTGGTGTACGACGAGTTCGGTAGCTGGCACGGCCTGGTGACACTGGAAGACATCATGGAAACCATCATCGGCAAGCCGATTCTCGACGAGACCGACGATATCCCCAACATGCGCCGTTTTGCCAAACGCCGTTGGGAACATCGACTCAAGGCGATCCGCGAAGACTGATCACCAGTAGTTCTCTACCGCCACCTGACCCGGCCGCCGGGTCAGGCTCAGATTCAGGCCGCGCACCTTCAGACGCTGACGAATGTCGTCGATCATCTGCGGGTTGCCGCAGATCATCACCCGCGAGTGCTCGGGGGTCAGTTGCAAGCCAGCGGCACGCTCCAGCTCGCCGCTGTCGAGCAAGTCGGTGATACGCGCATTCAGGCAACCCGGCGCTTGCTCGCGGGTGACCACCGGCAGGTAGGTGAGCTTGTGAACGAATTCGGCCAGGTGTTCCAGCTCGCCAAAACTCCTGATCAGCGGTTGATAGGCCAGTTCGGTGAAGCTGCGCGCGCTGTACACCAGCACGATACGCTCGAAGCGCTGCCACACCTCGAAGTCCTGCAGGATCGACAAAAACGGTGCGATGCCAGTGCCACTGCCGAGCAACCAGAGGTCGCGGCCGTCGACGAAGCGGTCCAGGGTCAGGTAGCCGGTCGCCATCTTCTCCACCAGCAAGCTGTCACCAACGCGCAGTCGACTCAGCTCGCTGGTGAACTCGCCACCCGGCACCACGATGGAAAAGAACTCGAGAGACTCGTCATGTGGCGCGGACACCAGCGAATAGGCGCGCCAGACCACGCTGCCATCGGCTTTCTCCACGCCCAGACGCACGAACTGCCCGGCGCGGAAACGAAAGCCCGGGTCACGGGTGGTGCGCAGGGTGAACAGGCTCGGCGTCAGGCTGTGTACCTCGAGCAGCGTCTGACGGGTGAACTTGTCTTCGCTGACGGTCATAATCGCCCCCTTCATTGAATACCTGTCCAGTCTGGCGCAATCGGCCAGCAACAAACACCGAAGGTTTGCATGCCTACTCTCGAAACTCCCTTCGCCAGCCTCGAACTGCAGCGTCAGCCGCACCAGGCGAACGAGCCGTTCCAAGCCTTCGACGCCGCCGACGAATACCTGCTCCATCATCTTCATGAGCATGGCATCGCACCAAGCAGCCGGGTGCTGCTGCTCAACGACAGCTTCGGAGCCCTCGCCTGCTCGCTGGCCGGACGCTGCCAGGTGACCAGCAGCGGTGACTCGCACCTGGGCTTTCTCGCCTTGCAGAAGAACCTCGCCAGCAACGGACTTAATGGCGATACGGTGACCTTTCTGCCGAGCTGCGAAACGCCGCAAGGGCCGTTCGACTGGATACTGATCCGTGTGCCCAAGACCCTGGCGCTGCTGGAGGAGCAACTGATTCGCCTGCACGGCCAGTTGGCGCCAAATGCCCGCGTGGTAGCCGGGGCGATGATCAAGCACCTGCCGCGCGCCGCCGGTGATCTGCTGGAGCAATACATCGGCCCGGTGCAGGCCTCGCTGGCGGTGAAGAAAGCCCGCCTGCTCAGTGCCATACCTGAGGCCAAGGCAGCGCCAAGCTCGCCCTACCCGACCCGCTATCGCCTGGACAAACCAGCGCTGGAGCTGGTCAACCACGCCAATGTGTTCTGCCGCGACGGCCTGGATATCGGCACCCGCGCCTTTCTTCCGCATCTGCCACGCCACCTCGGCCGCGTGCGCGTCGCCGATCTCGGTTGTGGTAACGGCGTGCTCGGTATCGCCTACGCCCTGGGCAGCCCGCAGGCAGAACTGACGCTGGTGGACGAGTCGTATATGGCGGTGCAATCGGCGCAGGAAAACTGGCAGGCGGCCCTCGGTGATCGACCTGTAACGATCCGTGCTGGTGACGGCCTGGCCGAGCAGCCGGCTGACTCGCTGGATATGGTGCTGTGCAACCCGCCCTTCCACCAGCAGCAGGTGGTCGGCGACTTCCTCGCCTGGCGCATGTTCCAGCAGGCCCGCGCGGCGTTGGTCACCGGTGGCGAACTGTGGATCGTCGGCAACCGCCACCTGGGCTACCACGCCAAGCTGGCGCGCCTGTTCCGTGGCGTCGAGCAGGTGGCGGCAAACCCGAAATTCGTGGTGCTCAAGGCGAGAAAGTAACCGTTGATTGTAACGGTCGAAAAGTATCACTAAAGTGGCACTTTCATCTGCGCAGCGGGCACCGTCCATGAAAGTCGAGTTGGTCACCAACCTGAAGCGACAGGCCACCAAGATTCTGGCCGACCTTCACGAGTCCAAAGAACCTGTACTGATCACCGAGCATGGAATGCCTTCGGCTTATCTGGTGGATGTCGATGACTACCAGTTCATGCAGAAGCGTCTTGCCCTTCTGGATGCTCTGGCTCGCGGAGAACGTGCCGTAATCGAGGGCAACACCCTGAACCATGAGCAGGCCAAGGAAAGGCTGAGCAAATGGCTGAAATAGTCTGGACGAACACCGCCCTCGAGCAGCTCGACGATCTCGCGCACTACATCGCCCTCGACAAACCGGACGCCGCGCGAGCGCTGGTCAGGAGGGCCGTTGAAACGGTTTCACGGTTAGCAGACTTTCCCCTGTCGGGCCGCGTTCCTGATGAGCTTCCACACTCCATGTACCGCGAAATCATCGTCCCGCCCTGCCGAATTTTCTACCGCTATACAGACGCAACGGTTTTCATCATCCACATCATGCGAGAGGAGCGCGTGCTGCGCGCCCACATGCTCGAATGAGCATCATAACGTCAGGGTAAACCGCGACAGCAACGCGCCCGGCAAGGCCATCGAGCCCGTCTGCCTGGCGCCATAAGTGCCGCTGGGCAACAGCAGCTCGGGCTCGCGGGTCAAGGCCTCCAGTTGCGGGCCTAGGAAGTCGAACAGCGAGTCATCGAAACGCATGGTGTTGACCGGCGCCTGGATCTGCCCATCCTCGACCCAGAAGGTGGCGAAGCGGGTCATGCCGGTCAGGCGTGCCGCGGGCAGGTCGGAGAAATTGCCGTACCACAGGTTGCCGATATACAGCCCGGTACCGAGCTGTTGCAGCACGTGCTGCTCATCCAGTTCACCGCCATGCATCTGCAAGGACATCGGGTATTCGCCACTGCCCGAGCCATTGGCGATCAGCCCATATTCCGCGGCACTGCGTGAGCTGACCAGACGTTCGCCAGGTCGCCCCTGGCCAATCAGGCGCAACGGCTGGCGTGGCCCTTCGGAGGTGAAAGCCGGCGCCAAGCCACCCTCGATGCGTTCGTCCATCGTCACCAACGGGCTGAGTTCGGCCTTGCCATTGAACAGACGCTGCAAGGGACTACCACCCGAAGCCAGTGCCTGGGCGCCGAAGCCCCAGCAGCACAGGCTGACCAGTTCCTCCAGCGCAGCTGGTGCCAGATAGGCGCGATAGGCCCCTGGCTGCAGCAGCTTGGCCGGTCGACCGAGAAATTCCAGCTGTTGCCGTGCACGCTCCAGCTTGCGAGCGAACGCCTGGGCGTCCCACTGCTCGCCGGCATAGCCGCTTTTCACGGCCTGGCCGTTGCCGTGAAAGAGGCTGAATTCGAAGTTGAAACTGCTCGCGGCGTACCAGCCGAACGCGCCCCAGGAACTGGCGAAGCCCTGATACTGCGGCCCCACGGCCAGAAAGCCGACCAGATCCAGGCTCGTGGCCGCCGCAACGATCTGCTGTGCCATGGCCGCGCTATCCAGCCGCGCCGCTTCGCCCGCCAGCTCGCTGCGCCAGGCCTCACGGTTCACGCGCAGATAAGGGTCGTCACTCAAGGTTGGCAGCACGCCACGCAGGCGCTGCACTATCTGCTGCAGGCGCGGCAAATCCTCGTCGAGCACGCCACTGAGCGCCAGTTTACTTTCGGCATGGCGCTGGCCCTGGTACAGCGACAGGGTGACGTAGACCTGCTGCACATCGCCGGCCTGGCGCACCTGGCCATGGTTGAAACGGATAAAGCTGGACACCTCGGCGCCGTAGGCCAGGGTGAAACCCTCCTCGCCCACGACTTGCGCCTGCAGGTGCTCCAGCAACGCACTGAAATGCTGACGTGCGTCCATCAGGCAGCCCCTCCAAAAACGTCGATATCGGCGAAGACGCAGGCCGGTGAAGCGTGCCCCACGCGAATCACCTGGTTGGGCTCGCCCTTGCCGCAATAGGGTGTACCCATCACCTCGAAAGTGCTGACATCGCCCACCGCGCGCAGGTTGCGCCAGAACCGCGAGCTGATGCCGCGGTAGTTGGGGTTCTTCACCACGCCCTTGAGTTCGCCGTTTTCGATCAACTGACCCCATTCGCAACCGAACTGGAATTTGTTGCGCGCATCGTCGATCGACCAGGAGCGGTTGTTGCTCATCAGGATGCCGCGTTCGATGCCGCCGATCAGCTCGGCCTGAGTCCTGTCACCCGGCTCCAGATTGAGATTGGCCATGCGATCGATGGGTGGCCGGTTCCAGTTGCACGCACGGCTGTTGGCCACACCCGGCAGGCCACTGCGCCACTGCGACAGCGCACCGCCGAGCGGGCGCTGGAGGATGCCATCGCGGATCAGGTAGTGGCGCTGCGCGGCAGTGCCGTCATCATCATGGCTATAGCTGGCCAGCTCGCCTGGCACGCCCGGATCGAAGGTCACGTTGAGCAGCGATGAGCCGTATGGGTAATGGCCGAAATCTTCCTGGCGAATGAAACTGGTGCCGGCGAAGTTGCGCTCGTCACCGAGGATGCGGTCCAGCTCCAGCGGATGACCGATGGACTCGTGGATCTGCAGGATCATCTGGTCCGGCATCAGCAAAAGGTCACGCGAACCGTTCGGGGTGTTGGGCGCCAGCAGCAGCTGCAACGCCTCGTCGGCGATACGCGCGGCGCTGCCGATCACGCCCAACTGCTGCAGCACCTCAGCACCGCCCTGGCGCGCCAGATGCGTTCCGCCGAAACTGCGGCTCTGGCTGTCGTGTTCGTCGCTGGCGGTAACGCCCACCTGCGGAAACACATAGCGCTGGGCACGACGCAGGCAGGCGCCAGCGCTGTTGAGGTAGATCTGCTCATGGCAGGTGAAGGTCAGCCCGACATGACTGTCGACCAGACGCGCATCCTGGGGAATCAGCGCCGCCTCCGCCATCAGCAGCTCGAACCAGTGAGCGGCGCTCGCCAGCGGCTGCTCGTAACCCGGCATCACATCGTCGTTTTGCTCGGTGGGGTACGACAGGCTGGCAAGGTCCAGCAGGTTACGCCCGGCGAATGTAAGGGCCATCTGCTCAGCGCGTTCCAGCGCAGCCTGCAAGCCGGCCTGACTGAGATCGCTGGTGGCCGCATAGGCTTCGACACCGGCGATACGCACGGTGAGCATGGCGCCGGCATCATCGACGAAGGACGGCGCCTGCGCCACACGCCGCCGCACCCAGTAGGATTCCCGGCTTTCCTGCACATGGCGCAGCGACCAGAAATCAGCGGTGGATTTCAGCGCGGCGAAGCGGCGCTGCAGGGTATCGCTGAGGGCGAACATCGGGCCTCCTTGGCTGGCGACGAAAGGAGGCCAGTATGGGAACAAGCACGCGCCGGGATCAACCGCCGACCGGCAAGCAAAAGCCAGACGCCGTCCCGCTCCCGATCAGAAATCGACCGTGGCCGAGACCTTGAGGGTACGCGGCGCACCCTGGGTCAGGTAGCCGCCATTGGCCGAGGCCCAGTAGTTCTCGTCGGCGACGTTCTCCACTACCGCGTTGAAGGTCACGGCGCGCTGGTCCAGACGGGTCTTGTAGCGCGCGCCCAGGTCGACGCGGGTCCAGGCGGGAATGCTGTAGTCGTTGCCCGTATCGACGAACTGGCCACCTGTGCGCAACAGCAGGCCATTGAGGCTCAGCCCCGGAACGCCCGGTACATCCCAGTCGGCGCTTACATTGAACTGGAATTCGGGCACCCCGACGGCCTGGTTGCCATCGTTGACCCCACCGGCCGTGCCACGCAGCTCGGCTTCGGTCCAGGTCGCCCCGCCCAACAGGCGCAACCCGCTGAGTGGCTCGCCAAACAGGCTCAACTCGATACCGCGGTTACGCTGCTCGGCATCCACCCCGTAGTTGCCATTGCCATCGAGCACACCTTGCGGCTGCTCGATGCGGAAAACGCTCAGGTTGCCTCCGAAGCTCCCCCAGTCGAGCTTCACCCCCACCTCGGTCTGCTTGGACCGGTATGGCGCGAACATCGTCCCGCGGTTGTTGGCGGCGTTGGGCGCGGTCGGCCCCTGCTGCAGCGACTCCACGCGGTTGGCATAGAGCGAGAGGTACTCGGTGGGTTTGATCACCAGACCATAGGCGGGCGTGGTGATGCTGTCCTGGTAGTTGGAGGTACGGGCGCCACTGGCCGCGCTCCAGGCGTCGGCGCCAATGCTCTGCCGGCGCAGGCCCAACGTCAGCAGCACACTATCATCGACAAAACCCAGGGTATCGGAGACAGCCAGGCTCTTGTTCTGCACCTTGGCGGTGGTATCCGGGTCATGCAGATCACCGGAGACGCTAGTGGCGGGAGGCTCTGCAATCGGCAGCGCTTCATACAAGTTACCATTGCCACGGCTACCAGCGGCGGTGGACTCGAAGGCGTTGCGCTTTTCCTGCCAGATACCGTTGGCCGCCAGATTGACCTTGTGGCTGACCGGGCCGGTCTGCAGTTCGCCACGCAGGCCGGTGGCCAGGCTCAGGGTTTCCTGATCGAGCGGCGAATACAGGCGGCCGATGCGGGCCGCGCCATCGGCACCATAGACGTAGTTGGAGGCGTACACGCCGTTCTCCCGCGTGTACTTGCCGCCGCCAATCAGGTAGGCGGTCCAGGACGGCGACAGATCGTACTCGGCGCTGAACATGCCATAGCTGTCTTCCAGCTGCGACCAGCTCCAGGGCTGCGCGTAGTTATGCGTGGAGTCAGGTGCCGGAGGCACCTTGCCATTCAGGGTTGAGGTCACACCAGTAGTGGTCAGGTAGACAACTGAACGCCCCTCGTTGACGCGCTGCTTCTGGTAGCCAAGATCTGCAGCCAGGCGCAGGCGCTCGCCACGGTAATCCAGGGCAACGGTGGCCAGGCTGAAGCACGAATGCTCGTCGTCGACGGCCGTCTCGCCTTCACGCTGCGCCAGGTTGACCCGTACACCGAAGCGGTTGTCCTCACCGAAGCGGCGCCCCAGATCGAGATGCCCGCCCACGCGGCTGTCATTGGCGTAGTCCAGGGTGAAGCTGCGGGTCGGGGTGTCCTCGGCGCGCTTGGAGACCACGTTGATCGCCCCGCCGACGCCACTGCCGCCAGGCGCCACGCCGTTGATGAAGGCGTTGGCACCCTTGAATACCTCGACGCGCTCCACCGACTCGGTAGAAATGATCTGCCGCGGCAATATCCCGTACAGACCGTTGAAGGCGATGTCATCGCTGTACAACTGGAAGCCGCGAACGACGAAGACCTGCGAGAAGTTACCGAAGCCGTAGGACTGGCGCACACCCGGATCGCTGGCCAGCACGTCGGCCAGGGTCTGCGCCTGGCGCGTTTCGATCAGCTCGGAGGTGTAGCTGGAAAAAGCGAAGGGCACGTCCTGCATGTCCTGGTTGCCCAGCAGGCCGATGTTCGCGCCGCGCGCCACCTGGCCGCCGGCATAGCTGGCCGGCAGGTCGCGGCGACCATCGAGCTGACCGCTGACGGTGGTAGCGCCCAGCTCCAGCACATCGCTCTTATCAGGACGCGGGATCAGCGTGACGGTGCCGTCGGCGCCGATACTGAAAGTCAGGCCGCTGCCCTGCAGCAACTGCTGCAGCCCTTCGCCGACGGAATAATCCCCCTTGAGTGCCTGGCGACCGCTGACCCCGCGAGTCAGGCTGGCGTCGTAGAGCAGGCGAATGCCAGCCTGCTCGGCAAAATCGGTGAGCGCCGAATCCAGAGGCTGGGCCGGGATGTCGAGCTCGACGGCCTGCACCTGCGCGGCAGCGAGACCGAGGGAAAGCGCGATCAATGTCGGAAGGAAGGGAATCGAACGCATGCGGATGTCCTGTGCTCTGCTGGCTATTCATGCGAAAAAGTCGCATTTGCAGAAACAGAAGACGAAGGTAATTCGCATTCCTGAACCGGAGCAGCAAATATTTCGAAAAAAGATTCGCGGCATCACCCAGTCGTAGCCCAGATGCAATCCGGGGCTTTGTCCGCCTCTCCCGGATTGCATCCGGGCTACAGCGTTTGTACGACCAAGGCTTGTCCACTATCGGACTGGTAACGGAGTCGGCCAAAGACGGTGGACAAAAAGAGCGTTGTCCAGCCTACGTGGATGCAGTCCGGCAGCTGTCAGATAGGACGATCAGCCGTCGGACGACACCAGCAGCACGCCCGGCAAGCGGGTCAGCTTGACCGGCAGCGCGGTCTCTATGGCGCGCAATAACGCCTGCGGATCATCCATCGCGAATACCCCCGTCACCTTCAAGGCACGTGCCCGCGCATCAAGAAACAGCACCTGCTGCGCCTGCTGGCGCTGCAGCTCCTCGAGCACTTCAGGCAACGGGCGATCGCGGAATACCAGCCGCCCACGCTGCCAGGCCAAGGCCCGCGCGGCATCCAATGGCTGCAGTGATTGCAGACGACCAGCCAGCCAGGCGATCTGCTCGCCAGCCTGAACGGCTCGCTCGCGACCGTCGGCATCGCTGACCTGTACATGCCCCTCGCTGACCGCCAGCAACACCTGATCACCCAGCAGGTTGACGTCGAACCGAGTCCCGGTGACGCGAATGCGCGCCTCACCGGCCTCGATCACGAAGGGGTGGACAGCATCGGCCGCTACCTGGAAATCGACCTGGCCGCGATACAGACGCACTCGGCGCTGACCGTCTGCATCGGCGTTCCAGTCAAGAGCGGTGGCGCCATTGAGTTGCAGCCGCGAGCCATCCTCCAGCGTTATCTCGCGGATTTCTCCGGCCTGAGTACGTACATCGGCATGCCAGCCCGGCGGGGTCAACCACAGCGCCAGCAGCAGGCTGGCCGCACTAGCCAGTGGCAGCGGCCAGCGCCGTTTGCGTCTGGGCATGGCCTGCACGATGGCAGCGGGCCGCTCGACTTGGCCGAGCAGCGCCCACAGGTTTTCCGCTTCTGCTAGCGCCTTGGCATGCTCAGCACTGGTCCGGCGCCAGCGCTCCATCGCCGCGTGATCGGCGGCATTGGCCCGCCCGGAATTCAGCAGCACCAGCCACTCCCGGGCCTGGCTACGCAGATCAGCCTCAGTGGTCATCCATGCGTTCCTGGCAATATTCGAGGGCCTTGAGGATATAGCGGCCGGCCATGCTTTCCGAGACGCCCAGGCGCTCGCCGATCTCACGCTGGGTCAGGCCGTCCAGGCGATTCCACAACAGCGCCTGGCGCAGGTGTTCGGGCAATTCATGCATCAGGAGCTGCAGACGAGCCAGACGGCGACTGTCCTCGATGGCGCGTTCGGGGTCGGGGAGTTCGCTTTCCAGCGCTTCGTCGAGCGGTGCCGACTGCGGACGAGTCTGCTGTTGGCGATGGTGGTCGATGAGCAGGTTGCGAGCGATGCGGTAGAGAAAGGCGCGCACGTTACCGATCTCCTCGGTACGACGCCCCTGCAAGCGCAGCCAGGTTTCCTGGCGCAGATCGGCGGCGAGTTCACTGCAGCGTGTCTGCCGGGTGAAGAAGCGCAGCAGCTCCGGGGAATGGCGCCGGAACAGTTCTTCAGGAGGCAGTGGATCGACAGGCAGGGACACGAAGGGTTCTCGGTGCCGGGAAAACCCGAGAAAATATTACAAGCGCAAATGATTTTCAAATATATCCACTCGACCCTATTGGCCGAATGGACGTTGGCTGGATCGCCGGGCTCAGCCCGGCGTCCCCAACCCCGCCGCGCTCATGAACTGGCGCAACAGCCAGGCCACGATGCCCAGCGCGGTGACGCTGCAGGCCCAGATCAGCACCAGCCAACCCAGACGCTGCCACAGCGGTTTCTTCTCTTCGGTTTCGGTCATGGCCGTCTCCTAAGAACCTGATTCAAAGCCTCGCGAGCTAGAGCCATGCAAGGCGCAACGTGAGTAACAGCCTCCGGCTGGTCAAAGCAGGCGAGGACCGGTCGGAGTCGCGTTCGACTGTACAAGTGGTACATGAGCAGGCCGAGCCTGCTTTTAACGCCGCAGGGCCGACGCGCAGCAGGCTTTGGACAGGTTCTCAGTGGTAGCCATCATCCACCGTCACCTTGCCGCGAAACACGTAATAGCTCCAGGCGGTGTACATGAGGATGAAGGGGATGATGAACAACGCGCCCACCAGCATGAAGCCCTGGCTCTGCGGCGGTGCGGAGGCCTCCCAGATACTGATCGACGGCGGAATCACGTTCGGCCACAGGCTGATGCCCAGGCCGCTGTAACCAAGGAAGATCAGCGCCAGGGTGAGCAGGAACGGCGAGTAGTTGGCGTTGCTGGCCACGGCCCGCAGCAGCGCCCAGGTGCATAGCAGCACCAGCACTGGTACCGGCATGAACCAGAACAGGTTGGGCAGGCTGAACCAGCGCTCGGCGATCGCCGGGTGCTCGAACGGCGTCCACAGACTGACGATACCGGTCACGCCCAGCACCACGAATACCAGCGGGCGACCCAGATCATGCATCTGCTGTTGCAGGCGACCTTCGGTTTTCATGATCAGCCAGGTGCAGCCGAGCAACGCATAGGCAGCGATCAGCGCCAGGCCGCAGAACACCGAGAATGGCGTCAACCAATCGAACGCACCGCCGGCGAAGCTGCGATTGACCACCTCGAAACCGTCGATATAGGCCCCCAGCGCCACGCCCTGGAAGAAGGTGGCAGTCAGCGAGCCGCCGATGAAGGCCTTGTCCCACAGATGGCGCTTGGCGGCCTTGGCCTTGAAGCGAAACTCGAAGGCCACACCACGGAAGATCAGCCCCAGCAGCATCAGGATCAGCGGCAAATAAAGCGCGTCGAGTACCACCGCATAGGCCAGCGGGAAGGCGCCGAACAGCCCTGCCCCGCCGAGTACCAGCCAGGTCTCGTTGCCGTCCCAGACCGGCGCGACGGTGTTCATCATCACGTCGCGCTCGCCGTCGTCACGAACGAAGGGAAAGAGGATGCCGATGCCCAGATCGAAGCCATCCATCACCACATACATCATCACACCGAAGGCGATGATCACCGCCCAGATCAGCGGAAGGTCGATACCCATGTTCAGCTCCTCTCCGGCAAGGTGTCGGTTTCGCCATCTTCCAGGCCTTCTTCGGCAGCCGACAGCGGACGCGCTGGCGTACGCGGTTGGCCAGGCCCACCCTCTGAGGTTTCCTTGCCCTCATCGATCTTCGGCCCCTTGCGCACCAGGCGCAGCATGTAGCCGATACCCGCACCGAACAGCACGAAATAGACCACCACGAACAGCGCCAGAGTGAAGCCCAACTGCGCCGCACTATGCCCTGATGAAGCATCGGCGGTACGCATCAGGCCATGAACGATCCAGGGCTGGCGGCCGATCTCGGTGGTGTACCAGCCCGCGAGGATGGCGATGATGCCGCTGGGGCCCATCCACACCGCCAGGTGCAGGAACGGCCGGCAGGTATACAACCGCTCGCCGCGACGCAGCCAGGTGCCCCACAAGCCGGTGAGGATCATCATCAGGCCCATGGCGACCATGACGCGGAAGGTCCAGAAGACGATGGTGGAATTGGCCCGGTCTTCCGGCGGGAAGTCCTTGAGCGCCGGCACCTGCTTGTCCAGGCTATGCGTGAGAATCAGGCTGCCGAGCGCGGGGATTTCCACCTTGAAGCGGGTTTCCTCGCGCTGCATGTCCGGCCAGCCGAAGAGGATCAGCGGGGTCGGTTCGTCGCCGACGTTCTCCCAGTGGCCCTCGATGGCGGCGATCTTCGCTGGTTGATACTTGAGCGTGTTGAGGCCGTGCAGGTCACCGATAAAGGCCTGCACCGGCGCCACTAGCAGGGCCATCCACAGTGCCATCGAGAGCATCTTGCGAATCGCCGGGTTGTCACGCCCGCGCAGCAGGTGCCAGGCCGCCGAGGCGCCAACGAAGAAGGCAGTGGCGAGGAACGCCGCGGTGGCCATGTGCGCCAGGCGATAGGGGAACGAGGGGTTGAAAACCACGGCGAACCAGTCCACCGGGATCACCCGACCATCGATGATCTCGTAGCCCTGTGGCGTGTGCATCCAGCTGTTGGAGGCGAGAATCCAGAAGGTCGAGATCAGCGTGCCGATGGCCACCATCACCGTGGAGAAGAAGTGCAGGCCCGGTCCGACGCGATTCCAGCCGAACAGCATGACGCCGAGGAAGCCCGCTTCGAGGAAGAACGCGGTGAGCACCTCGTAAGTCAGCAGTGGCCCGGTGACCGCCCCGGCAAAGTCGGAGAACGCACTCCAGTTGGTGCCGAACTGATAGGCCATGACCAGACCGGAGACCACGCCCATGCCGAAGTTGACCGCGAAGATCTTCGACCAGAAGTGGTAAAGATCGCGGTACAGCGTATTGCTGGTCTTCAACCACAGACCTTCGAGCACCGCCAGGTAGCTGGCCAGACCGATGGTGATGGCCGGAAAGACGATGTGGAAGGAAATGGTGAAGGCAAACTGGATTCGGGCGAGATCAAGCGCCTCTAGGCCGAACATGTCACATCCTCATTCAGGGTTATTTCGGCCCCAGCACGCAAAGCCGATCCATAGACTCCTGGTGTTGGAGTCAAACGAGCTGAAATTGTTCTTATGGAAGTGGTGTGCAGCCGAGAAGCTGCTGAGTAAAGCGCGAAAAGGCGTATTGATCTGGATCAATGCGCACTAAAAGACTAGCCGCTAAAGACCTAACTGGCGCTGTGGTGATTTGCCGCGCGACAGGCCACCGCAGCGCTGGCCAGAAAAGCTTCGCCCCGGGGCGGGGCTCCTACGAAAAGCTGTGGCACCTACCTGTAAGAGCGCCCCCCTAACGCGAACCTGCCGCGCAAAAAAAGGGCGGCCACGCGCTATGCGGGCCGCCCGAATCACGGAGTTGCTCAGAGCCTGATCAGGGCCTTGCAAGCTAGAGCCATACAAGGCAAAAACAGGCGAGGAAGCGCAGTTTACGAGCTGTAAATGAGCATTCCGAGCCTGTTTTTAACGCAGTAGGGCCGACGCACAGCAGGTCGTGAGCAGGTTCTTACATCGAATGATCGCGATGACTTGCGACCACCCGTATTGGATTACCGCTCGAGGATTGCGGTCACACCCTGACCGCCTGCCGCGCAGATGGAGATCAAACCGCGCCCCTCACCGGCCACCGACAGCAGCTTGGCCAGGTTGGCGACGATGCGTCCACCGGTGGCCGCGAACGGGTGACCGGCAGCCAGCGAGCTGCCCTTGACGTTCATCTTGCTGCGGTCGATGGACCCCAGGGCGGCGTCCAGGCCCAGGCGCTCCTTGCAGTACTCGGCGTCTTCCCAGGCCTTGAGCGTGCACAGCACCTGAGCGGCGAAGGCCTCGTGGATCTCGTAGTAGTCGAAGTCCTGCAGAGTCAGGCCATTGCGCGCCAGCAGACGCGACACCGCGTACACCGGCGCCATCAGCAGGCCCTCTTTGCCCTGGACGAAATCCACTGCCGCTGCCTCGCCATCGCGCAGGTAGGCCAGCACCGGCAGGCCGCGGGCCTTGGCCCATTCCTCGCTGGCCAGCAGCACCAGCGAGGCGCCATCGGTCAGCGGCGTGGAGTTGGCCGGGGTCAGCGTGCCACGCGGTCCGCGCTCGAAACAGGGCTTGAGGGTCGCAAGCTTCTCGGCGCTGATGTCCGGACGCAGATTCTGGTCGCGGGTCAGGCCGAGAAACGGCGTCATCAGATCATCGTGCCAACCTTCGGCGTAGGACGCCGCCAGCTTCTGGTGACTGGCCAATGCCAGCTGATCCTGCTCGTCACGCGGGATGGCCCAGCGCTGCGCCATCAGCTCGCAATGCTCGCCCATCGACAAGCCGGTGCGCGGCTCGCCATTGCGTGGAATGTGCGGCGCCAGGTGGCGCGGGCGAATCTTCAGCAGGCTCTTGATCTTGTCGCCGGTGCTCTTGCCACGATTGGCCTCCAGCAGAATCTGCCGCAGCCCCTCATTGACGCCGATGGGCGCGTCGGAGGTGGTGTCGACACCGCCGGCGATGCCGCAGTCGATCTGCCCCAAGGCGATCTTGTTGGCCACCAGAATCGCCGCTTCCAGGCCGGTGCCGCAGGCCTGCTGCAGGTCGTAGGCCGGCGTCTCCGGCGCCAGGCGCGAGCCCAGCACGCACTCGCGGGTCAGGTTGAAGTCTCGCGAATGCTTGAGCACGGCCCCGGCCACCACCTCACCGAGGCGCTCGCCATGCAGATTGAAACGTTCCACCAGCCCTTCGAGGGCGCTGGTCAGCATCTCCTGATTGCTCGCCCTGGCGTAGACGGTGTTGGAACGGGCGAACGGGATACGGTTGCCGCCTACGATGGCGACCCGGCGCAACTGGGTCATGGGGACTCCTTGCTGGTCGAGAAATCGAAGAAACCTGTGGCGAACTATTGCCCGTCAGCCGGTTCCCAGAAACATGAGACGTAGAATCTGTTCACGATCTCGTGAGCTAGAGCCATACAACACCGATGGCGGCCCCGCAAAAACAGGCGAGGAGCGCTCGGAGTCGCGCTCGACTTTACGAGCTGTAAATGAGCAGTACTCGCTTTGCTCGCCCTCCGGGCCGCGCTTAAGCGCGTTAGCCGCAAGCGGCTTGCCGAGACTGTTTTTAACGCAGTAGGGCCGATGCGCAGCAGATCGTGAACAGGTTCTGACACTGTAGCCTTGTGTCTGCAAAGGCTAAACCTCAAACAGGTACGAACATTGGCCGCCTTGCCGGCATGTGAGGCAACAGAGTCAATTGCGCTTTGCCAACTGCCGCGTACAGTGACACGACTTTCGATTCGCCCGCAGGAGCCCTTCATGTCCGATCGTTACCTCGCTTTCGCCAACTCCTCCACTGGCCGCCGCCTGGTTGGCGCCCTCGGCCTGCCGGCGCCTGTGCGCCTGGAACGCTGGATGGCCGGCCGCGTGCGACCGGTGGACGGCGCCCTGCTGCTCGGTGGTGAAGGCGAACTGCTCCAGGCCGTGATGCCCTTTGCCAACAAGCTCACCGATCAATTGTTCTCAGCTCGCGACGGCCAGCTCGACCTGCCCCGCTGGACCGCCGAGCACGGCCCCAAACTCAAGGCGCTGGTGTTCGACGCCAGCCACCTGACCCGCTTCGAGCAACTGATCGAGCTGCGCGATTTCTTCCAGCCCACCTTCAAGGGGTTGGCCAACAGCCCTCGCGTGGTGGTGCTGGGGCGTGCGCCGGAGTCGATCAAAGACCCGATCACCGCCAGCGTGCAACGTTCACTGGAAGGTTTCACCCGCTCGCTGGGCAAGGAAATCCGTCGCGGTGGCAGCGTGCAGTTGCTCTATGTCGGCAAGGGTGGCGAGCAGCAACTGGAGGGCGCGCTGCGCTTCTTCCTCTCGCCCAAGAGTGCCTATGTTTCTGGTCAGGTGCTGCGCCTAGGCGCCTGCGGCGAACAGGTCAAGGACTGGACGCGCCCATTGGCCGGCAAGAAGGCCCTGGTCACCGGCGCCTCGCGCGGCATCGGTGCCGCCATCGCCGAAGTGCTGGCGCGTGACGGCGCCGAGGTGGTGCTGCTCGATGTACCCCAGGCGACCGATGCGCTGCAGGCGCTGGCCGCGCGCCTGGGTGGGCAGGCGGTGACCCTGGATATCTGCGCCGACGATGCGCCGCAGCTCCTGGTCGAAGCCTTGCCCGACGGCCTCGACATCGTCGTGCACAACGCCGGCATCACCCGCGACAAGACCCTGGCGAAGATGAGCGACGCGTTCTGGAACTCGGTGATCGACGTCAACCTCAAGGCGCCGCAGGTTCTGACCCAGGCGCTGCTGGACGCCGACAAACTGCACGACAACGGCCGCGTGGTGCTGATCGCCTCGATCAGCGGCATCGCCGGCAACATGGGCCAGACCAACTACGCGGTGAGCAAGGCCGGTGTAATCGGCCTGGCTCAGGCCTGGGCGCCGGCCCTGGCGAAGAAAGGCATCAGCATCAATGCGGTTGCTCCTGGATTCATCGAAACCCAGATGACCGCCGCCATTCCGCTGGGCATCCGCGAAGCCGGGCGACGGATGAACTCGATGAGCCAGGGCGGCCTGCCGCAGGATGTCGCCGAAGCCGTGGCCTGGTTCGCCCAGCCGGGCTCGGGCGCGGTGACCGCGCAGGTGCTGCGCGTGTGTGGGCAAAGCCTGCTGGGCGCCTGAGACCGTTGCGCTGGTGGGCTGAAGCGGATCGCCGCCCGGCCCACCCTACGGTCACGAGTGACTATGTGTGGGAGGCGCTTCAGCGGCGACGGTCGCGGCTAAAGCCCCTCCCACAGGATGGCATCAACCTTTGCCGCGTTTGCGAAACTCCACCGGCGTTTCCCCGACCCAGCGCTTGAACGCGCGGTAGAAGGTGCTCGGCTCGGAGAAGCCGGTGCGCTCGACTATCACCTCGATGCGCTCGTCGGTCTTGAGCAGCAGCTCCTTGGCCAGGCGACAGCGGTAGTCGGTGATCAGGTCGTTGAAGCGCACCCCGGCCATGGCCAGGCGCTCGCGCAAGCGCCGTGCCGGCATGTTCAAGCGCGCCGCCACCTGCTCCAGGGTGGCGCCGCCATTGACCAACAACTCGGCGATCAGCTCGCGCACCTGGCGCACCAGGTCCAGCCTCTCCACTTCCGCCAATTGCCGCCGCGCCAGCGATTCGTGCATGCGCAACAATTCCGGGGCGGCGTGGCGCGAGGCCTTGTCCAGCACTGCAGCGTCGAACAGTAGCGCGCAGTCCTCGGCGCCAAGGCGCACCGGGCAGCCGTAAACCGCCTGATAGCGCTCAGCGGATGCGCCCTCGGCATGCATGAAACGCACTTCACGCGGGCGGAAATCGTTTTCGGTCAAGGCCGCGAACAGACGGATCACCGCCCCTGCCAACATCTCCGGAAAATGCCGCGGCGTGTCGGTCTCCACGCCCAACGTCAGCACGGCCACATCGCCGTACACGTCCAGACGCGCGCTGAGGGTGTCGGAGAGCAGGCGCACGTAGCGCAGCGCGTGGCGCAGGCCAACGCCAAAGGTTTCGCTGGAGAGAAACAGGTATTCCAGAAGCAGGCCATGGAAAGCGGGCAGGTGCTGGGCCAGGTACAGGCCGACGTGCTCCTCGCCGCACTCTTCGCTGGCGGCCTTCCAGAACGCGGCCTGGGCCGCATGGGGAAAGCGGCCAGCCGGCAGCCCGCCAGGAGGCAGGCCAACGCGCACCAGCACGCGGTCAGGATCAGTTCCGCTGGCACGCAGGGCATCGATTACCGGGCGCATCAGCGCCACATCGTCGGTCAGGTCACGCATGATTCCTGCTGTTCTTCTTATTAGTGAGCATTATTCGTGAACGGCGCCATCTTAGGGGCAGCGAGCCGCCGCGCGCAAACCACGTCGCAGACCGATTGGCTAGCCTGCGCACACGCTGGGCAGAACAGCCAATGCCAGCGTGGGTCTGAGGGTTAAGCTGCTGTCATTCATTCGCCAAGGAGTTCGCCAATGGCCATCGACTGGCTCGATCTCGATACAACACCGGCCCTGCCCGGCCTGTTCCTGCGCGCAGCCCTGCGCCGCAAGGTGACTGGCCGCCAGCTGCCCAATATCGGTCTGCGCTGCCGTGTGGAGGTGGAGCCGCAGCACCTGGCGCGCTATCGCCAGGTCTGCGCTATCGCAGACAGCCCCTACCTGCCACCGGTCTATCCGCATGTGCTGGCCTTCGGTCTGCAGATGAAGTTGCTCACCGACCGCCGCTTTCCGTTCCCACTGCTGGGCCTGGTGCATCTGGAGAATCGTGTCCGCGTATTGCGTCCGCTGGGCGGGCTGGGGCCGTTCCAGATCAGCGTGCAGGTCACTGACCTGCAACCGCACGACAAGGGCGCCACTTTCAGCCTGATCACCCGTTTGGAAGATCAGCTCGGCCTGCTCTGGGAAGGTGACAGCCGCATTCTCTGCCGCGCCCTGCGTCTCGAAGGGCAGGTGCCACTGCGCGCCGAACAGCCGCCGCTGGAGCTGACGCCACTGGCCGACTGGGGCGCGCCCGCCGATACCGGACGGCGCTACGCGCGCGTGGCTGGAGACTACAACCCGATCCACCTGTACGCCGCAACGGCACGTCTGTTCGGCTTCCCGCGTGCGATCGCCCATGGTCTGTGGAACAAGGCGCGCAGCCTGGCGGCCCTGCAGGCACACCTGCCGCAGGCCGGCTACGTGGTCGAGGTGCGGTTCCAGAAGCCGGTGCTGCTGCCCACCCACGTGGCCCTGCAAGCCAGCGAGCCGGGCGCCAACGGCCAGTTCCGCCTCATCGGCGAAAGCGACACCCCGCATATGGCCGGTAGCTGGCAGCCGCTGCCTGCCTGACGTAGCCCGGATGCAATCCGGGGTGAATATTCTCGACACGCGCCCCCGGATTGCATCCGGGCTACGGGCCATGCGCTCCCACCAACGACTTGCGGTCACCTCCGTTCGAGCCGAAGCTATGCGGCTCGACAGGAGCCGCACCATGAACATCGCTGCACTCACCGCCCGCATGCACGCCATTCGCGATCACAACGACTGGCGCCGTTACCAAAGCCCGAAGAACCTGGTCATGGCCGCCAGCGTGGAAATGGCCGAGCTGGTGGAAATCTTCCAGTGGCTGAGCGAGGAGCAGTCGCGCCAGTTGCCCCCAGAGCAGCTCGCCCATGCCGGGCAGGAAGTGGCCGATGTGGTGCTCTACCTGCTGCAACTGTGCAGCGAGCTGGGCCTCGACATGAACCAGACCGTACTCGACAAGCTAGCCGACAACGAACGGCGCTTCCTCAAATGAGCGACCGCCACTTCGACGAACTCGCCACCCGTTTCGCCGAGAAGATTTACGGCGGCGCCAAGGGTGCCATCCGCCTCGCCGTACTGCAGGCCGACCTGGCCGAGGCGCTGCCGGATCGCCCGCTACGCGTACTGGACGTAGGCGCCGGCCTGGGCCACATGAGCCTGTGGCTGGCCCAGCGCGGTCACCAGGTCACCCTGGCCGAGCCGGCCGAACCCATGCTCGAAGGTGCGCGCCAGCGCTTCGCCGAAGCCGGCCAGAACGCCATGTTCATCCAGGCGCCCTGGCAGGAACTGCTCGGCCAACTGCAAGAGCCCTACGATCTGGTGCTATGCCACGCCGTGCTGGAGTGGCTGGCCGAGCCGGCAGCCATCCTGCCGGTGCTGCACCAGCTGACGGCCAAAGATGGCTGGCTGTCGCTGGCCTTCTACAACAAGGACGCGCTGATCTACCGCAACCTGCTCAAGGGGCATTTTCGCAAGCTGCGCAAGGAACACTTCGCCGGCGAGAAACAGAGCCTGACGCCACAGCAACCGGTCGACCCACGGGAGCTGGACACGCAACTCGCAGCCTACTGGCAGGTCGAAAGCCGTAGCGGCGTACGCGTTTTCCACGATTACATGCCGCAGCAATTCCAGGCCAAGGCCGAGCTGATCGACCTGCTGGAAATGGAACTGACGCACCGCCGTCACCCCAGCTTCGAGGGGCTCGGCCGCTACCTGCACTGGATCTGCCGACCACGCTGAAGTCGCGGCGCACGCGTTGGACGAAGCCGACAGTCCGGCGTAGCCTGAAGCCATCGGGGATGTCGCGCGCGACCACGGAGACGACCATGCGCACCGCCATAGCCATACTCATCCTGCCGCTGCTGGCCGCCTGCCAGAGCCAGAACCCTTACCAGGCCGAATCACTGCCGATGCCGCCGGCACCGCCTGGCGCGGCGACGACCTTCGACCGCAGCGCCTATCCAGCGGCACCGCGTGACTACGGCCGCTACCGCAGCTGGAGCTGGCTGGATGGCCGTGCGCCTGGCGGCGATCAGTTGGCCGACAGCGTCAGCGCCGGCCTCGACCAGTACGGCCTGCGTCCGGCACTCAATGGTCCCGGCGACGTGCTGGTCAACGCCCGTATCAGCCAGGAAACCCGCCTGCGCCAATATCAGGACAACGTCGGTGGCTACTACGGCACCGGCAGCCACTGGGATCGCCGCTACGGCGCCTACGGTAGCGTCCCTATCGTGCGCACCTACGAACAGAAAGTGGCGGTGGTGCACATCGAACTGATCGATCCACGCGACCGCCAGGTGGTCTGGTCAGGCAGCGGCGAAGCCGTGACCGGCAAGGATCAGGCAGCGCAGGCCGACGCCATGCGCGCGGCCATCCGCAGCGCGCTTAACGGCTACCCACCCTATTGATCGACTGCCCCGGAGAGCATCATGCGTAACCTGTCCTACCTGATCCTGGCCCTGCTGCTGAGTGGCTGCGCCAGCGTCAGCCTGGAACGCGACTTCGACCCCAGTCGTGACTTCGGCGCCTACCGCAGCTGGAGCTGGATGGACGACAAGCTCGCCTACCAGCCCGATGACGCGCGCCTGAAGAGCGATATCACCGAGGCGCGCATCAGTCAGGCGGTCGCCGAGCAGCTCGAGCAGCGCGGCCTGCGCCAGGCGGCCGACGGCCAGGGTGACCTGAAAGTCCAGAGTGTGCTGATCGTCGACGAGCGTCAGGATCAGATCACCACCCAGTACGGCGGTGGCTGGGGCGGCTATTGGGGTGGCTACTGGGGCGGCCCGGCCTTCACCGAAACGCGCCGCGTGGACTACAAGGTCGCCACCCTGCAGATCGATCTTTACGACGGCAAAGACGGCAAACTGGTGTGGCGCGGCAGCGGCGAGCAGATCATGCGCAACCAAGCGCCCAGCCCGGCGGAACGCGAACGGGCGATCCGCGAAACCGTCACCCAGGTGCTCTCGCAGTATCCACCGCGCTGAACAAGGACCACCCAGCTTGAACGCACACCTGCAACACCGCCCGGCCACGGCCACCGATCTCGGCGACGTGGTCGGCTTCCCGCAGAACATCGATGAACTGTTCTTCTGCTACCCGAAAGCCAGCTGGCCACTCAACGTCGGCCAGCTAGCTGCCGCCATCGCCGAGCGGCGCGAAAGCACCGTGGTGGAGCTTGATGGGAAAGTCGCCGGCTTCGCCAATTTCTACCAGTGGCAGCACGGCGAGTTCTGCGCCCTGGGCAACCTGATGGTGGCGCCCTGGGCACGCGGCAAGGGCGTGGCCCAGCATCTGGTTGAGGTGATGGAAAAGCTTGCGCGGGAGCGCTACAGAGCGCCGCTGATGAAGGTGTCCTGCTTCAACGCCAATGCAGGCGGGCTGCTGCTCTATACCCGCCTCGGCTACCACACCGTCGGCATCGTCGAACGCCGCGCCCCGGATGGCAGCCGCGTGGCACTGGTGCAACTGGAAAAAGCCCTGCCGTAACGCCTCGCCCCATCCTCCCTTCCTCGCTGGAGTTACCCATGAACCACATCAGCGGCTGGCTGCTGGCCCTGCCCTTCCTCGCCGGTGCGGTACTGCCATTGCAGGCCGGTATCAACGGCCAACTCGCCCGCCATCTGTCCAGCGTCTTCGCCGCGGCGCTGATCTCCTTTGCCGTCGGCAGCCTGGCGTTGCTGCTGATGACCCTGAGCCAGCGCGAGATGCCCGGGCTTGGTGCACTCAAGGCGCTGACCTGGTGGCACTGGAGCGGCGGCCTGCTCGGCGCATTCTTCATCGCCACCGCCGCCTTCGCCGGGCCACGCGTGGGCGCGCTGCTGTTCATGGTGCTGGTGATCGCCGGGCAGCTGGCCATGGCCATCACCCTCGATCATTTCGGCTGGGCAGGCTTTCGTGAAGCGCCGATAACCTTCAGCAAAGTGGCGGGCTTGCTGCTGATCGTCGCCGGCATCTGGCTGATCCGCCGGGGGTGAAAAGTCATTGGCGTTGCAGCCGGTAAAAGAGATTGGGTTCGCTGGCCAGGTAAAGATTTCCCTGTGCATCGAAGGTGACACCTTCGGCCTGCGGCACACTGCCACGCAAACCTGCGAAGCCTCGAAGCAGGGAACGGAAGCTGATCAGTTGCCCATCTTTGCCCAGTTCAATCAGCAAGCGCGATTCATCGCTCAGTAACACCAGATGGCCAGTGCGCTCATCGAAATGTACAGACGACAAATCGCTCGCGAATATCCGCTGATCTATCCAGTTCTGGCGATCGATCACTTCAAGGCCGAACTCGCCCTGCAGGCTGCGTTTGAGACCACGAATCTCGTAGAGCTTGCGCGGTGAGTGTTCCTTGACAACGAACAGACGGTCGCCTGCCCGATCATAGCCAAGGCCTTCGAACCCCTGGTTGCCACTCAGATCGATGCCAAGGGTCAGTGCGCGATAATCGGCACGCTGCAAGGTACCCTCACGGTGCGGCACAGATACTGCGACCAACGCATGCTTGCGTTCCTCGGCCAGAAGCAACAGGTCATCACCGAGGTAGGTCACACCTTCGACATCTTGAAAGCCATGCAGGGGATAGCGGCCCAAAACCTCGCCATCGACGCTCAGCCTCAGCAATTGCTCAGGGTTGTTGAGCACGGCCCAGATCTGATGGCGGTCGTCGTCGTAGCTAAGACCAGAGAAATTATCGGAAACGCCGACGACCGGCTTGGCATCGATCTCGACCCGATACTCCGGTAGCCACAAACTACGTTGAGCCCAGTCATCCTGATGCCAGGACGTCGTGATCCAGAAATAGAGACGGTCGTCCAGATGCATCGCTTTCATCTGGTAGGCAACCAGCACGGCCCCCAGCAGCAACACCCATTTCCATGGACTCAGTACAGGAAGCTTTCCAAGCATCCCCTTGGCAGCGGACATCATCGCGTAGCGCTCGCATGAGGGTGGATGGGGCAGTGTGCGGCGCGTTTGTTGCAGTCGTTCGAGACAACAGAGCCTCGGGGTCTGACTGCCGAGAGAGCGGTGGCTTCGCTGCGAACGGGCGACAAAGATAACAAGGTGTTGAGAACCAAACGGCACAGGATGCTGGCCAATCGACACCCTTGCTGCAATCAAAAAGCGCTATGCTCACATGAGAGCATTCTGTGATCACAAAAATGTCCGACGCCGAAGTACCGCGCCAGCCCAATACCTTCGCCCTATGGCGTGAAGTGGATGACACCCGTATCCGCACGCGCCTGGGAGGTTTCTTCTACGTCCTCGCCTGGCTGCTGACCTGGGTATTCAGTGCGGCACCGGGCAGCCTGATGGTCAGCGGCGTGCTGGGCTGTACGGTGTTCGTCGTACTCCTGGCTGCGCGACTGCTGCACCGCCCCGATGGCCTCGACAGCCCTGAACAGTTGCAGTGCTGGCTGGATCGTCACTGGGGTCTGATCCTCCTGACTTCGTTGTGCTGGGGCCAGGCCCATGCGCTGGCGGTGTACAGCGACGCCTACAATGACTCGGAAATGATCGCCACCCTGGCCACGGTGGCCTTCGCCACGGCAATGACCTTCAACTTCGCCATGCGCCGTGGCCGCGCCCTGCTCGCGCTGGCCCTGCTCTACCTGCCGGGCCTGACAGTGATGGCGCTGAATTGGCAACAGAAGCATGCGATGCTGATCACCCTGACCTTCTACCTCGGCTATCTGATTCTGGTGCTGGGGCGCAATCACCGTGAATACCGCGCCACTCTCGATCTGGAGCTAAAGCTGCTGGAGCAGCAGAGTCAGCTCGATCTGCTCAGCCGCACCGACAGCCTGACCCAACTGGGCAACCGCTATCAGTTCAACAACCTGTTCCCCAGCCTGGTGGCCAATGCGGTACGCCAGGGCGAGCCGCTGTCACTGGTGCTGATGGATATCGACTTCTTCAAGAAGGTCAACGACGAACACGGCCATGCCGGTGGCGACGCCTGCCTGAGCGCCTTCGCCGAACGCATGCGCAAGGTGTTCCGCCGCGATGGCGACGCACTGCTGCGCCTGGGTGGCGAAGAATTCGGCGTACTGCTGCCGGGCACTACCCTGACCCAGGCGTGGGATCTGGCCGAGCACTTTCGCCAGGAACTTGAAACAGAAGGCCTGCTGCTGGCCGGCCAGCGCCTGGAGCTGACCACCAGCCTGGGCGTCGGCTGTTTCAGCAGCAGTCATGACGGCGACGCCGATGCCTTCTTCAAGCGCGTCGACGGGGCGCTCTACCGTGCCAAACGCGAGGGCCGCAACCGCCTGGTTGCGGCCGATCACTGAGAACGGACCTCAGGATTACAGCCTGAACTTGCCCATCTGCCCGGCCAGATCATCGGCCAGGCGGCTCAGGGTCTGGCAATCCTCACGGCAAGCGCGCACCTCACCGGCCGTGGCGTGCGCCAGGTCGGCGATGCCCTGCACGTTGCGGTTGATTTCCTCGGTCACCGAGCTCTGTTCTTCGGTCGCCGCAGCCACCTGAGTGTTCATGTCGCTGATGCGCTCGACCTGCTCGGTGATGGCACCCAGCGACTGCCCGGTGCGCTGACTGGATTCGACGCCGGTACCGGTGGCCGATTGCCCCGCGTGCATGGAGCTGACGGCAGTTTCGGCACCCTGCTTGAGGCGTTGAATCATCTGCTGAATCTCGTCGGTCGACGCCTGGGTGCGGCTGGCCAGGGTGCGCACCTCATCTGCCACGACGGCAAAGCCGCGCCCCATCTCCCCGGCGCGCGCGGCTTCGATGGCCGCGTTGAGCGCCAGCAGATTGGTCTGCTCGGAAATACCGCGGATCACCGCCAGCACCTGATCGATCGACGCGACCTGCTCGGCCAACTCGGTCACCGCTCCCGCCGCGCTGCCAATATCGGCGGACATGCGCTCGATATGGGCGATGGACTGGCCCACCACCTGACGCGCACTCTGCGCCTCGTCGCGCGCGCTGTGCGAGGACTGCGCGGCGTTGCTGGCGTTGCGCGCGATCTCCTGCACGGTCAGGCCCATCTCGTGCACGGCGGTGGCCACCATGTCGGTCATTTCCTGCTGTTGCACAGCACGCCCTGCGGTGTTCTCCACCACCCGCGCCACCTGACCGACTGCGGTACGCAGGCGCTCGCTGGTGGCCAGCACATCGCCGATCAGATCGCGCTGGCTGGCAAGAAAGCGGTTGAAGCCCCGCGCCAGGTCACCCAGCTCGTCGGCCCGCGATTCATCCAGGCGTCGCGTCAGGTCGCCACCGCCGCCACCGATTTCCACCAGTGCCTGGGTCACCTGACGGATCGGCCGCACCAGGCCGCGAGCCAGCAGCACCACCAGCCCCAGGAACAACAGCGCCACGGCCACGCCGATCAGGCTGGTCATCAGTAGCGCCTGCCGGGCCTCGGCGTAGACTTCGGCCTCGGGCACTTCGCTGACCAGCAGCCAGTCGATACTGGCGAACTTCTGCGCCACGGCGAGAAAGGTCTCGCCATCGCGCTCGAAACGTACCGCCCGGCTGTCGCCTGCAAGCACCTGGCGGCTGGCGTCGGCACCGAAGAGTTCGGCGAGCTTGCCATTGCCGCTCAGCTCCGAACGCGGATGCACCTTGACGCTGCCCTGGCTGTCGATAAGAAACACCTGGCCGCGTTCGCCGAAGCGGAATTCGCTGATCATCTTCGACATGTCCGCCAGGTTGTAGCCCAGGCCGGCGACACCAAGGGTCTTGCCACCGCGCTTGATGCGCTGGTTGATGAACAACGTGGGCAGCCGCGTGGTCTTGTCGATATCGATTTCCAGCACCCGGTCCCGGTCGCTGTCGACCAGGCGATAGAACCACTGGTTCTCCGCCTGACTGCGGTCGAGGGTGCGCATCAGCCCTTCGCCGGTGGTGTAGTTGCCACTGGCCAGGGCGACGATGGAGGTGGTCATGGCGTTCTGCTGGGCGCGCACGCCCTCCAGATAGCGCGCGAACTCGTCACGCCGGGAAGTATCCTCGCCAGCTGCCAACCAGTCCTGCACCAGGCTGTTCTCGGCAATCGAGGCGTTGGCGGTAATGGGCGCAGTCAGCACCCGCTCCAGGTCGTTGCGGATCGCCAGCACCCGCGCCGGCAGCGCTTCTTCGATCAGGTAGCGCTCGGTCAGGCGATTGACCACCGCCGAGTAGATGCCGACGACAATTAGAATACTGGCCAACAGGGCAGCGCCCATGCTGAGGATCAACTGCCACTGAATACTGCGTTGCCAGAGGCGCATGGAGGCTTCTCCCGGTTATTATTTTGAGCTCGCCGAGCAATTGGATACAAAAATGTACACAAATTGCAAATCGGTTACCGTCAGATTTCATATCGGCGGCTCACGACCAAGCTTTATTCGCTACAGGCGGCATTATTTGCAGGGATGATCAGGCCTCAGGCCAGAGCGGTCGGCGCCCGCACACCGCCAGCGCATCGCTTCACGGCCCTACGCTGAATTCCAGACGAGCGGTCTGACCACCCTCGTCAAGCACGCTCAGTTGATGCCTGCCGCTGTCGAAGGCATGGTTGAAGGGTGCATCCAGCGCGGTGTCACCCAGCGGTCGGCCATCGAGGAACCACCAACGCCGGCCACTTCCTCCCAGCGCCGAAAGGCTGAGCCGCAGTGGCTCATGATTGCCTTGCGGGCGACGCAAACGATCACCATCGCGCACGCCGACGATGGACAGCGGCGCCACCTGGCTGCTGCGCGGTGGCGGGCAACTCGGATCGACGCTCGGTAAACGTGCCGTGCGCTGCTCACGACGTGGCAGCCAGGGCTCCAATGGCGCCGGCCACAAGGCCAGTTCACGCGCCTCGGCCCCGGCACAACCTGGACCAACGCGACGCCCATCGGCATTGAGCCAATAACGCTCGCGCAGGCCGCTACCCAATGGCTGATCGGCTGCCAACAACGTGGGGGGCGTGGTGCCTTCCAGCGTCCAGGCAAAGCGCAGGCGACGGCAGTTGGGATCGTCCTTGCTCATCGGCTGCCCCAACGGCCAGCAGATGGCGGCCACGCCGACCTCGGCCGGCTGCGGGTCGGCCGGTGCAGCGATGCCGCGCTGGCTGTCGCGATTGACCAGCAGATCATGCACCTGCAACAGCAGCGGCGCGGCCGAGGCCAGGCCGAACTGGCCCGGCACCGGAGTGCCGTCCGGGCGACCGATCCAGATACCGATCAGGTGACGCGGGCCGACGCCGATGGCCCAGGCATCGCGAAAGCCGTAGCTGGTGCCGGTCTTCCAGGCCAGGGTAGGGCGCTGCGCCAGGTACGCGCGCGGGTCACGATCAGGACGTGCCTGACCGCTGAGAATGCGCCGGATGATCCAGGCCGAACCGGGCGACAGCAGGCGCCGTTCGCGCAGCTCATCACCCGGCTGCAGGCGAGGCTTGGCCACCATGCCACCACGGGCGAAGGCGCTGTAGCCAGCCACCAGCGCTTCCAGGCGCGAGCCGCCGCCCCCCAGAATCAGTGCCAGGTTCGGCTCGGCCAGCGCCGGCAGGCGAATCGGCACGCCGGCACTGCGCAGCTCGCCGGCGAAGCGCTTCGGCCCATAGGCTTCGAGCAGTTGCACGGCGGGCAGGTTGAGCGAGGTGGCCAGCGCCTCGCTGGCCGATACCGGGCCGATGAAGCCGGCGGCGAAGTTGCCGGGACGGTAGTCGCCATAGTGCCGCGGCACGTCCTGCAGCAGCGATTCGGAGTGAATCAGCCCGGCATCCAGGGCCATGCCGTAGAGAAAGGGCTTGAGCGTCGAACCGGGCGAACGCAGGGCGCGGACCATATCGACATGGCCGAAGCGCGCGGTATCAGCGATATCCACCGACCCAAGATAGGCACGCACCGCCATGCTCTCGTGCTCGACCACCAGAATCGCCGCCGAGGTGCGCTCGGGCAGGCGCGCGCGCCAGCCCAGCAGCAGGTCTTCCAGGCGCAGCTGCAAGCCGGCATCGAGGGTGGTGCGAATCAGCGGTGGGCTGCCGGTACGGTTCAGCCGCCGCGCCAGCAAGGGCGCCAGGCTTGGCTCACGGCGTGGCGCGAGAAACACCGGCTCTTCCAGCGCTTCATCCACCTGCGCCTGCGGCCATACCTGAAATTCGCCCAGGCGCCGCAGCACCTTGTCACGTGCGGCCTGGGCGCGCTCGGGATGACGGTCCGGGCGCAGCCGGCTGGGCGCCTGCGGCAGCACCGCGAGCAGCGCGGCGTCGGCACGGGTCAGTTGGCTCGGCGGCTTGCCCAGGTAACTCCAGCTCGCCGCCGCGACACCCTCCAGGGTGCCGCCGAAGGGCGCGCGATTCAGATACAGGGTGAGGATTTCATCCTTGGACAGGTGCCACTCCAGCTGCGCGGTCCGCCACAGCTGCTTGAGCTTGCCCGGCAGATTGCGCCCGTGCGGATCGAGCAGCCGCGCCACCTGCATCGACAGCGTACTGCCGCCGGACACCACGCGCCCGCCGGTGAGGTTCTGCCAGGCCGCACGGCCGAGCGCCAGCGGGTTGATGCCGGGGTGCTGGCGGAACCAGCGGTCCTCGTAGGTCAGCAGTGCTTCGAGGTAATAGGTCGATACTTCTTCGGGCGTCACCGGGTAGCGCCATACACCATCACGGTCAGCGAAGCGCCACAACGGCGTGCCGTCCTCGGCCAGCACCACACGCGCCAGATCATCCTCGGGCAGGGGTAGTGGAAAGAGTTGGTCGGCTAGCCAGAGCAGGGTCAGGGGGAGCAGGAGGATTAGCAGCCAACGCTGCCAGCGTTTGAATGGCATGGTCAGTACAAGCTCCCGGATTCATCCGGGCTACGCAGACTGTAGCCCAAATGAATCCGGGATCGCTTTTAGCGCCCCCTCACCACCAGACTATCCGGCGCACTACCCAGTGCCTGCCAGCTCGGCCGATACATGGATTCGACCTGCGGTGGCGGTACACGGTAGCTGCCCGGCGTCACCGCACGGGCCAGGTAGAGCAGGTGGGTGGTGCCATACTCCTCGACATCCACCGCTGCCACATAGCGATCACCACGGTATTCCTGGTGTTTGATCCGCGCGTTCTGCATGGAGCGGCGCCATTCCTTGACGTTGCTGCCGGCGTCATCGAGGCTCGCGGCGCTCTGCGCCAGGTTCTGGTTCTCCAGCTCCAGGCCAGCCGGCAGCAGGTCCACCACCAGCGCGTCCGGTACCCGCTGCTTGGCCCGCACAGCCAGGTGCACCAGCACCAGCTCGCCGCTGTCCAGGCGCTGCAGATCGAGCGGGCGGCCATCCATGCCGAGGTACTCGCGTTCGATGCTGAGGTTCTCACCACCGGCGCGTGGCGCCTGGCTCGGATAACCGGACAGGGTCAACTGCTGATACAGCTTGGTGCTGCCGGCATTGTTCACGCTCAGCGGTTCGGCCAGTTCGCCACGCTCCAGCTTGATACCGGGCTGCTGGTTGCTCAGCTCGAACTGGAAGGTGCCGCTGGTAAGCGCAGCGCTCCAGGTCTGCTCTGGCTTGCCGAGAATGCCGCGACCGGCGAGGAACAGCGAATTGCGTTCCTGAGTCGACAGCCAGCGCTGGCCAGCCAGCTCATCGGCCAGGTTGAACAGACGCTGCTCGCGCTGACCGGCCGCCAGGTCGTGCTCCTCCAGCAGGGCGAGGATCAGCGCCTGGTCACGCAGCGGACTGCCGTAATCGGCCATCCAGCGCTCGCCATCGCGCTGCTGGATCAAGCCCTGATTCAACGCCTGCTCGGCACGCGGCGCATCGCCCATCAGCTTCAGCGCCGCTGCCAGTTGCACCAGCGGCAGGCCGGAACGCGCATCGCTGCGGCGGTCGAACAGACTGCGCAGCGCACCCAGCGGCGCCTGTTGGCTGCGCGCCAGCACGTAGCCGGCGTAGGCCTGCACGGCGAAGCGGGTGTGGGCGAAGTCCTGGCTGTAGCTGGCCTCGATCAGGCTGCTCTGCTGCAGGTAGCGCAGCAGGCGATCACTGGCCTTCTTCAGTGCTTCCGGCGGTACGCCGAAGCCCTGCTCGCGGGCACGCAGAAGGAAATCGGTGACATAGGCGGTGAGCCAATATTCCTCTTCGCTCTCGGCACTCCAGAGGCCGAAGCCGCCGCTATGCCGCTGCATACCAAGCAGACGCTCGATACCCAGCTCGATGCTCTTGCGCCGCTGCTCGTCAGGTTCACCCTCAAGTCCAAGGCGCTTGAGGCTGGCAGCATCGGCGTAGAGCGACGGATACAGGCCACTGGTGGTCTGCTCCAGGCAGCCGTAGGGGTACGCCTTGAGCGCACGAATCTGCTCGCCGAGGTTAAGCGGCGGGCGGCTCGACAGGGCCAGCACCGCCTCCAGCCCGGCAGGTTCGAACTGATTGAGGGTGCCAGCCGGCATGCTCCAGGGCTCGCCCTCACCCAGTACCGCGCGGAAGTGTTGCAACTGCGCCGGGTAGGCCGGTCGGATGCCCAGTGTCCACTCGCGGCTGAAGTCGCCCAGCGTCTCGTTCGGCAGCGCCAGGCCCTGCACCTCGACATGGATACGGCCCTGGCCCAGACCGCCCTCGGCGCGCACCGGAATGCGCAAGGTGGTGCGCTCGCCATCTTTCAGGCTGATCGGTGATTCACCCTTGCCGAGCAGACGCAGTTGGCCTTCAACGCCCAGTTGCACATCGAGCTGCTGCTCGGCGCCGGAGAGGTTGGTCAGGTCCAGCGCCAGGGTGGTTTCATCACCACCGGCAAGGAAGCGCGGCATCGACAGTTCGGCGATCAGTGGCGCGGCCACCACCGTCTTGGCCTCGGCCATGCCGAAACGCTCGTCGGTCCAGGCCTGCGCCATCAGTCGCAGCTCACCGTTGAAGTCGGGGATATCCAGGCTGACTTCGCCTTCGCCCTTGTCGTTCAGCTGCAGCGCATCGCTTTGCAGGGCTACGATCAGCACGCTGGTATCCGGGCGCTTGCCACCAGCGGCGAGGCCGGCGTCACCACCGAAGGCCAGGCTGGCGACACGCCCCTGCGCTTCGATCAGCTGTCCATAGATATCCAGCTGGTCAGCGCCATAGGCCTTGCGCCCGAAGAAGTTGGCGAAGGGATCGGGGGTGGCGTAGCTGGTGATGTTGAGGATGCCCACGTCCACCGCGGCGACCAGCACGTGCACCTTGTCGGGGATGCTGCCGTCGGCGTTGCGCGCGCTGACCTTGACCTTCAGCGGTTGCTTGGGCCGCATCTTCTCGGGCGCTTCCAGGCTCACCGCCAGCTTGCGCGGGGCGCGCTCCAGTGGCAGGTGCAGTAGGCCGACGGCGCGCTTGGGCGTGACCTGCGCCTTGCGCTCGCCGGGGCGAACCACCAAAGCACTGAGATAGAGGTCATGACGCGCCCATTTCTTGTCGATGGGCAGCTCGAAGGTCTGACCCTCGGCCGGCACGCTGATTTCCTGCCACCACAGCGGCCCCTCGCTGGACTCGACCAGAAGGTAGCCATTACCCGCAGCCGGCGGGGTGACGGTGATCTTGGCCACGTCGCCCGCCGCATAGGCCGGTTTGTCCAAGGCCAGTTTGACCTGGTCCGGGCGCACCGCGCCGCCGTCGGCGTTGTCCTGCCAGCGGTAGCCGGCCCAAAAGCGCAGGCTGCTGACCAGACCGGTCTGGTTGTCCACCACCTCGACCCGGTACGGGCCCCACTCCACCGGGAAGCTGACCTTGGTGGTGCCGCCCGCGGCAACCTTCAGCGGCTCGTCGCTGAGGGTGAGGAATTTCTCGTTGTAGTTGTGACGCCAGCCTTCACCGTCAGAGAAGCTCCAGAAGTAGTCGCGACGCTCACGCACCAGGCGCACGTTGAGGCTGTCGGCCGCCAGCTTGTTGCCGGCGGCGTCGGCCACCAGTATCTCGAATTCGGCCAGGCTGTCGGCATCGACCTCCTCGCCGTCGAACAGCCCGCGCACACCCGGCAGACGCTCGGCGGGCCATACCGGCTGAATGATGCGGCGGGTAATCGGACGGCCGCCGGACTCCTGCAGGCTGGCCTGGAGGATCAAACGCAGCGGCGACTTGGCGTCGCCCCAGCGGTTTTCCGGGCGCAGCACGGCGCGGCCCTGGTCGTCGAGATTGACTTCGTCGAGCTCCTGGTCCTGACTCAGGTCGGCCTCGGTGATGTCGCCGAACTGATAGCCCGGCAGGCTCGCCACCGCCTCACGCAACGGGCGCACGTAGAGCTGCCCGGTCAGACGATTGCCAGCGGCCGGCGCACCATAGAGGTAGCGTCCGGTCACCGCGAACTCGGCGCTGTCGCCCGGCGCGTAGGGCTGGTCCTGGCCCTTGAGCTCCAGGGCCATGCGCTCGGGCAGGAAATCCTCGACGAGAAATTCGTACAGCTGCGGGTTGCCGTTGCCCAGGTCGAGCAACAGCTGCCAGCGGCCGGTCGGGGCCTCTTCGGCGAGCGGCAGCTGGTATTGATAGAGGCCGTCATCGCCAGCATTCCAGACGAACTTGCGGCTGATCTGCTCATCCGGGCGGCGCACCTCGACGCTGACCGGCTGGGCCTTGACCGGGCTGCCGTCGGCATCACGCAACAGGCCGTTTAGCAGCACCGTTTCGCCGGGGCGATACAGATCGCGCGGGCCGAACACAAAGAACTGCAGGGCGTGCGCTTTCGGGCCGGTGATATCGAACTCGGCCAGGTCCAGCGCCGGCGTGTTCAGGCGCAGCAGGCTGGTCTGCTCGTCCTGTTTGGCCAGCAGCACCTGGGCCTTGGCTGGCAACGGCAGCTGTGTATGGCCAGCCGAATCGGTCTTGCCTTCAGCCAGCAGCGCGCCATCACCATCGAGCAGCTCGAGCTGCACGCCGGACTGCGCCTTACCACCTTCCAGCGCCTGGGTGAACACGTCGAGACGGTCGCGATAACGATGCGCGGACAGGCCGATATCACTCAGGGAGAACAGCGTCGCCGGCTGCGAGTAGCTGTAGCTGCCGGCCTCACGCATCACCGCCAGGTACACGCCCGGCTGCTTGAACGGCTCCAGGCCGGCGATGGGCAGCAGCAAGGTTTCACGGGTGTTGCGCGCCGGGTTGAGGTCGAAGCGCCCGCCATAGACCAGATCGGCCATCGGCAGCAGTTCGCGCGCCTCCCAGGTATCCAGGTTGCTGGCCCGGCCCCAGCGGGACAGGAAACGCGGCAGCGCCTCGGGCTTGATACGGAAGAACTCGACGTTGACCTTGTCGACGTTCAGCGCGATCACAGGCAGACCTTCGGCCAGGCGGGTCGGCAGCAGCGAACCGCGGCTGGCGAAGCCGACGCTGGCCTGCAGGTCGCGGGTTTCGAAGCGGCTGACGTGCTCTTTGGCGAGTTTGCCGCCATTGATCGACGTCAGGCCAGCATCGATGGTCAGCACCAGTTTGCGCTGCGGCTCCAGGTGGCGCAGGCGCAACTCGCTGAGGTTGTCGGTCAGCTCCCAGGCGCCGTCGACCTTGCCAGCGGTGCTGTCGACCAGGTGCAGGCGCTCGGCGAAGGGCTGGTCGGGGTCCAGCGGGATGGAGAAGGTCACCGACAGCGCACTGGCGCCGTCGAGCTGCACCTCGGAGACGTCGACCACCTCCAGCTCGCGCCCGGCGTAGCGCTTGGCCAGCGCGTCGCGGTCGACCGCTGGCTTGGGCGCCTGTGGCTGTTGCGCAGCAGGGGCAGCGGGGGTCACCGTGGCTGGGGGTTCAGAAGAATCACAGGCGCTGAGCAGGGTCAGCACCAAGGCCAGAAGCAGTCCTTTGTTCGGCATTGCGGGCTCCGGAATCAGGGGGCGCAGAGACAGTCAACTATAGCCGAGGCGCCCTGCCAACGACGAGCCGTGCAGACGAATTCGCCAAGCCACTCACAGTCCTGAGGCGATGTGCGACCACCCCGGTGCTGTGCCTATAATCGGCGCTTTGCCGGAGCCGCCCATGTCCGCCCTGCTCGATGCCTGGCGCCACACCCCGACCCAGCGCAAGGTCTGGGCACTGGCGGCGCCGATGATTCTCTCCAACCTCTCGGTGCCGCTGGTGGCGCTGGTCGACACCGCCGTGGTCGGCCACTTGCCGCATGCCCACCAGTTGGCTGCCGTGGCGGTGGGCGGCAGCCTCTACACCCTGCTGACCTGGGCCATGGGCTTTCTACGCATGGGCAGCACCGGTTTCGCCGCCCAGGCTGCAGGCCGCGGGGATGGCAGCGCCCTGCGTCAGGTACTGGTGCAGGGGCTCGGCCTGGGTGTACTCCTGGCCTTGCTCCTGGGCCTGCTGGCTTTGCCCTTCAGTAATGCCGCACTGAGTCTGATGCAACCCTCGGCCGAACTGGATCAACTGGCGCGCCAGTATTTCCAGATCCGTCTGCTCGGCCTGCCCGCCAGCCTGGCGACCTACGCCCTGATCGGCTGGCTGCTGGGCACGCAGAGCGCCCGTGGTCCGCTGGCCATCCTACTGACGGCCAACCTGCTCAACGTGGCGCTCGACCTGCTGTTCGTGCTCGGTCTCGAATGGGGTGTAGCCGGCGCGGCCTGGGCCTCGGTGATAGCCGAATGGAGTGGCGCCCTGCTCGGCCTGTGGCTGGCCCGCGGTGCACTCGCACACTATCCTGGCCGCCTCGACAGTAGCGCGCTGAAACGCTGGAGCAACTGGCGTCCGTTGCTGGCGGTCAACCGCGATATCTTCATCCGCACCCTGGCGCTACAGTTGGTGTTCTTCCTGATCACCGTGAAAGGCACGCGCCTCGGCGATGCCACGGTGGCGGCCAACGCGCTGCTGCTCAATGGCCTGACGCTGACCGCCTACGCCCTCGACGGCCTGGCACATGCCGTCGAGGCCCTTTGCGGCCACGCGCTGGGCGCGCGTGATCGCGCTGCGCTGCGCCGTTCGCTGCTGGTGGCCGGTGCCTGGTCGCTGCTGGCCAGCGCCGGCTTCGCCCTGTTCTTCCTGTTCGGCGGGCACTGGTTCGTCGGCATGCTCACCAATATCTCCGAAGTGCGCGAACTAGCGCTAAACTTCCTACCCTACCTCGCGCTGTTGCCGCTGCTAGCGGTGTGGAGCTACCTGCTCGACGGTCTGTTCATCGGTGCCACCCGAGCCCGAGAAATGCGCGACGCCATGCTGATTGCCCTGGCGCTGGCCCTGCCGCTGGGCTGGGCTCTGCAGGCGCTGGGCAACCACGGCTTGTGGCTGGCCTTTCTCGCCTTCATGGGGCTACGGAGCCTAGTGCTGGCTGGCTATGCTTGGCACTTGAGTCGTCGCGACCAATGGTTCCCCCCACTGCCAGCAGGAGAGACCGCCCATGCTCAGCGCTGAGCTGCCGCACAACGAAGTACAACGTCAACAGGCCCTGGAGCGCCAGGACCTGCTCGACACCCCGGCCGATCCCTACCTGGACACACTGACCCGTATCGCCCGTGAACTGTTCGCGGTGAAGACGGTGCTGATCAGCCTGATCGACAACGACCGGCAGTGGTTCATGAGCCGCCAGGGCCTGGAACTCGCCGAGACCCCAAGGTGCATCTCCTTCTGCGCCCACGCCATCCTGCAAGACGACGCCCTGGTGATCGAGGACACCCACCTGGACTTTCGCTTCGCCGACAACCCGGTGGTGCTGCAATCGCCTTTTATCCGCTTCTACGCCGGCCAGCCGCTGCATGACGAAGACGGCCAGACCCTCGGCACCCTGTGCCTGATCGACCCGCAGCCGCGCGGCTTAGATGTCTGCGAGCGGCGCCAGCTGCGCGACATGGCACAACTGGTGGAGGGCTATCTGCGCCTGCGCCACAGCTCGCGCCAGGCCGAACAGCTGCGCGCAGCACTGAGTCGCGCGCAGCGCAAGGCCATGCTCGACGCGCTGACCCAGCTGTGGAATCGCGCCGGCCTGCTGCACTTTCTGCCCCAGCAGCAGGCCGCGGCCGAACGCACCGGCCTGCGCCTGGGCCTGCTGTTCTGCGACCTCGACCACTTCAAGCAGGTCAATGACCGCCATGGCCACGCCGCTGGTGATCAGGTGCTGTGGCAGAGCGCACGACGCCTGAGCGCGGCGGTGCGCCCGCAGGATGTGGTCGCCCGCAACGGCGGCGAAGAATTCGTGATTCTCGCCCTGGTACACGACAGCACCGAACTGCTGCAGATCGCCGAACGCATGCGCCTGGCCATCGCCGAGCCGGCCATGGAGCTGGACGGCGCCCAGTTGAGCCAGACCGCCAGCGTCGGCTGCGCCCTGCTGGCGCCCGGCGAAACCGCCGCCGACGCCCTGGAACGGGCCGACCAGGCGCTGTACCGGGCCAAGCGCGGCGGTCGCAATCGCTGCGAATTCGCCGCAACCGATAAATAACCCGCAAGGAGCACTCGATGGCCGCCGCACTCGTCGCCTATCTGCATTTTCTGGCGATCTTCGCCCTGTTCGCCCTGCTCAGCATCGAACACGTGCTGTTCAAGGCGCCGCTGGATCTGTCCCGTGCGCGCAGCCTGATGATCACCGACCTGGTCTACGGCATCTGTGCCGGTCTAGTGCTGGCCACCGGTGTCGCCCGCGTGCTGTGGTTCGGCAAGGGCGCCACCTATTACATGGGCAACAGCCTGTTCCATGCGAAGTTAGGGCTGTTCATCCTGGTTGGCCTGCTGTCGATCCTGCCCACGGTGGTGTTCATCAAATGGCGCAAAACCGTGAAGGCAGGTCAGGTGCCCGCGCCCAGCGCTCGGCAGGTACGCCTGGTGACCTGGAGCATCCGCATCGAACTGCTGCTGTTGCTGGTGATACCGCTGCTGGCGACGCTGATGGCGCGCGGTTATGGCGTCATTGGCTGAACCGAGAGACGCAAAGCATCGCCGCTGAAGCGCCTCCCACAGAGCAGCACCGTAGCCCGGAGTTGCCGCAGGCGGTTTACGACGCCAGGTAGGACGAGCGGGTCAGTCCCAGGCGCAAGGCATCGAGGAACTGCGTACGCTCGCGGGCGCTGATCTTGGCGCTGGCCACCTTGTCGCGGTAGTGGGTCATCAGCTCTTCCGGCGACAGGTGCACGTAGCGCAGCATGTCCTCGATGGTGTCGTGGGTCTCGATGCCGGCATGCACCACGCTGCCATCGGCGCCCTGGTAGATGTTCACCGAGTCGGTATCGCCGAACAGGTTGTGCATATCGCCAAGGATTTCCTGATAGGCGCCGACCAGGAAGATGCCCAGCACATAGTCCTCACCCTCGCGGATCTCGTGTACCGGCAGGCTGGTCTCGATCGACTGCTCGTCGACGTACTGACGGATCTTGCCGTCGGAGTCGCAGGTCAGGTCCTGCAGCACGGCGCGGCGCAGCGGCTCTTCGTCCAGGCGTGACAGCGGCAGGATGGGCAGAATCTGGCCGATGGCCCAGGTGTCCGGCAGGCTCTGGAATACCGAGAAGTTGCAGATGTACTTGTCGGCCAGCTTGTCGTTGAGCTCGTCGAGCACCGCACGGTGCGAGCGCTGACGCGCCTTGAGCTGGTTGTGCAGGCGACGGCAGATGGCGAAGTAACACTGCTCGGCCAGCGCCTTCTGCGCCAGGCTGAGCTTGCCAGCCGAATACTGCGCAGCCACTTCCTCGATGTAGTGGGTGGCGCGCCAGTAGGTCTCGGCGACCATTTCCGGGTCGCTGTCTTCCAGTAGTTCGATCAGCACCTGCAACACTTCCGGCTGCTCGACGCTGGCGTCGATCTCCGGCACCTTGTCGTTGTGCCGCTCGACGTCGGTGACCTGCACCAGCAGCACGGCATGGTGCGCGGTCATCGCCCGGCCGCTCTCGGAGAAGATGTGCGGATGGGGGATTTCCTGGCGGTCGCAGAACTCCTTGAGCATGTCGACCACGGCATCGGCGTAGTCCTGCATGTCGTAGTTGATCGAGCTGGCATTGCGCGAATGGGTACCGTCGTAGTCCACACCGAGGCCACCGCCGACGTCGATATGATCGACCGGCAGGCCCATGGCGCGAAGCTCGCCGTAGTAGCGGATGGCCTCGCGGAAGCCCTTGCGGTAGTCGGCGATGTTGGCGATCTGCGAACCCATGTGAAAGTGCAGCAGGCGGATGCCCTGATCCAGTTCGGCCGCGCGGAAGCGCTCGACCACCGAGAGAATCTGCGCGGCGGACAGGCCGAACTTGGACTTCTCGCCACCGGTGTCGGCCCACTTGGAGGATGCCAGCGAGGACAGGCGCACGCGCAGGCCGATCTGCGGCGCGACCTTGAGGTCAGCGGCCTCCTCGATCACCAGGGCGACTTCCGACTCTTTCTCGATGACGATGAACACGTTGTGGCCGAGCTTTTGCCCCATCAGCGCCAGGCGGATGAACTCGCGGTCCTTGTAACCGTTGCAGACGATGGTGCCGCCCTTCGGCGCCAGCGCCAGCACGGCCAGCAGCTCGGGCTTGGAGCCGGCTTCGAGGCCGATGGAGACGTTCTGCGTGGCGATGATGTTCTCGATCACCGCTTCCTGCTGGTTGACCTTGATCGGGTACAGCGCGGTGTAACGGCTCTGGTATTCCAGGCGCTCGATACTGGCGTCGAAGGCACCGGTCAGGCGGCGCACGCGATCTTGCAGAATGTCCGGGAAACGCACCAGTAGCGGCAGCGACAGGCCGCTCTGACGCAGCTCGTCGACCTGCTGATAAAGATCGATGGGCTGGCTGTCCGGCCCATTGGGACGCACTTCGATACGTCCGGCATCGTTGATCGAAAAGTAACCGGCGCCCCAATGGCGAATGCCATAGACACTACGGCTATCGGCTACGGTCCATTGGCTGCCGTCGTCTTTGCGGGTGCGTCGTGCGGACATCGGGTTCTCCCATGAGAAAAGCCTGACCTTGCTGGCGGCCAGTTTAGAAATTATGAAAGCAAGATGACGTTTGCTCGGCGGTTGACCGTACTAACGTCATCGAAGTTTAGAAAAGGGCTTATCAGCCGCCGGACTTCTTCGCGGTAAACCCGCGTTTGCTCAGCTCGGCCAACAGCAGATCGACGTGATCACCCTGAATCTCGATCACCCCGTCCTTGAGTGCGCCGCCGGTGCCGCAGCGTTTCTTCAAGGCGCTGGCCAGCTCCTTGAGCGGCTCCTCGGCCAGCGGCACGCCGCTGACGGTGGTGACGGTCTTGCCGCCACGGCCCTTGGTCTCACGGCGCACACGGGCAATACCGTCGCCATCGGGAATGCGTGTCTGTTTGCAGATGCAGGCATCCACCGCCTGGTTGCAATCCGGGCAATGGCGACCGCCATCGGTGGAATAGACAAGACCGCTCAGGGCGGAGAATGAAGAGGCTTTCTTGACCACCGGCTTGTCCTCGTAGGGGTCAGGATAGCGACTGGCTGAACGGGTTCAGCCGCGAAGCCCCACTCAGGCAGGGGCAGCGCAAGCGGACAGACGTCCGCCGAAAAGGCCGCGCAGTGTAACGGCAAAGGCCGGGCTTGCTAAGACCAAATTTGCGTCATTGTGCGGCACTTTGGCGACGCCGTTCGCCATCGCGCACGGCGCGCTCGGAATCCGCGACGCCGTAGGGTGCGCCGTGCGCACCAAGGGCCCGCATCCGGGGTAAAGGTGGTGCGCACAGCGCACCCTACGCGCAGGAGCTAACACACACCCTCTCCCGCCCTTCGGGCACCCTCTCCCGCAAGCGGGAGAGGGTCATCAGCCGGCCGCAAGCGGCCTGTTTATGTAGCGCTCCAGCGCCGCCAGCGAATCGGGGCAATAGGACAGACGATGGGTTTCTTCCAGCGCCTGCTCGACGCTGATAAAGCGCGCTTCCAGTACTTCTTCCGGCTGCAACACCAGCGGCGCATCGGATACCGCCGAATAGGCCATGCACCACAGGCGACTTTCCGGAGCGTCATAGAGAAAGTGCGCATGCTCGACCAGGTCGGCATCGACGACGCCCAGTTCCTCGGCCAATTCACGCTCGGCTGAGAGGCGGTAGTCCTCGCCTTCGAGCACCATGCCGCCGGCCGCCACGTCCCAGTAACCGGGATATAGCGCCTTGCTCAGGGTGCGCCGATGCACACACAGCAGACCGGCCGTGTTGAACAGGAGAATGTAGGTGCCACGCCCGATCAGCCGGCGCTCGCGCATTTCGGCCCGGGAAACACCACCCAGTGGCCGATCGTGTTCGTCAACCCAGGCCACCCGCTCGCGGTCGGAGGCAGCACGATGCGCCGCCTCCGCTGCCGAAATGGCGACCATCAACCCTGGCTCAGCAACTGACGCAGATCGATCATGCCGGCATTGGCGCGGGAGATGTAGTTGGCCATCACCAACGAGTGGTTGGCCAGAACACCGTAACCGCTGCCGTTGAGGATCATCGGGCTCCACAGGGTGGCCTGCGCGGCCTCCAGCTCACGAATAATCTGGCGCACACTGACGGTGGCGTTCTTTTTCGCCAGCACGTCGGCGAAGTCCACCTCGATGGCGCGTAGCAGATGAGCCAGCGCCCAGGCCTGGCCGCGAGCCTCGTAGAACACGTTATCGATCTGCAGCCAGGGCGTCTCGTAAACGCCGCCTTCACCAATCAGCCCGGACTCTTCGGCATCGCTGCCCACCTGCAGTTTCTCGTTCAGGCGCACCTGACCCACGCTGGCGGACAGGCGCTGGGACAGCGAGCCAAGACGTGTGCCGGCATCACCCAGCCAGTTGTTGAGGTTGTCGGCACGCGCATAGAACTGCGCGTTTCTCTGCGCCGGGTCGGCCAGACGAGCGAGGTAGCGGTCCAGCGACTTGATGCCCTCGCGATACTCGGACTCGGACGCAGGCAACGCCCAGCTCTTGTTGTCGAAGTGAAAACGCGGCTCGGCCTTGGCCAGGTCCGGGTCCTCGGTGGACTGCGACTGCGAACGGGCGAAGTCCTTGCGCAGCGCACGGGAGAAATCGCGTACCTGCACCAGCACGCCGTATTCCCAGCTCGGCATGTTGTCCAGCCACAGACCGGGTGGCGCAAGATCGTTGGACAGATAGCCGCCCGGCTTGTCGAGCAGCGTGCTGGCGACCTGCTTGAGGGTTTCCACCGAGGTGTAACCGGTGACCATCTGCCGTTGCGCCTGCTGCGCCGAATTCTGCGCATGCTGCTGGACCTGGAAGGCAGACGGTTCCTGACTCCAGTACCAACCGACCACCAAGGCGATCAGCAGATAGACACCGATCAGGCCGCCCAGAGCTCGGGCAATCAGGCTGCCGCCACTGCGACCGCCCCCTGAGGTCTTGGCGGCGCCGTCTTGCGAGTTCGTCGCGCGATTCTTCCAGTCCAGCATGGCAGTGTCCTTTTCAAGCGAATTCGAGTGTTCGACCACAACCCGACCAACGGGTTGCGACCTGCTACGCACTATAAGGCAAGCCCACAGCAAAACGCAGGGCAGAGGGGCAAACTTACCGCTGGTAAGGGAAAACTACATTTCTGTCGCTTATTCGACAGAAATACCGACGCCAATTGATCGACGGCAATGTCAGCGCCTCCAGCAAGTGATAGCATCAAGCCACCACTGACTTAACCACCTATAGAAGTCGGCCCATGACCGAGCACCCGGATCCCAGTCGAGATCGCCTCAAGCACCATTTCGCCCAGCGCGTGATTCACCAGGCACGCCAGGTGCTGGAAGTCTGGCAGCGCCTGCAACGCAGCGAATGGAACGATGCCGGCATGGCTGAGCTGACCGAGGCCAACCTGCGCCTGCTGCGTTACGCCGAGCGCTTCGAGCAGATCGAGCACGCGCAGCTGGCGCAAAGCATTGGCGTCAGCCTCGATGAAGTGGTGGAAAATCGCGGTCGCCTCAACAGCACGTTGATCGCCCGCCTCAATCAGGCCATGCAGCGCTTGTCGAGAACCGGTCTGCGTCATAGCGATGCCTTCGAACAGACCTTCCTGCCACCACTGCGCAAACCGGTGTACCTGGCCCTGCAGGATGCCCAGCGCGCCGAGCGTCTGGCCCAGCAACTGGATTTCTTCGGCCTGGCGGCGCAGGCCCTGAGTGATGAGCTCGCCTTCCGCGCCGCCATCAGCGAGCGCCACCCGGCTGCCATCGTCATGGACGTCGATTTCGCCGGCGCCGGTCTGGAACTTGCCAACTCGGTGCAAGAGGGTCTGGAGCAGAAGATTCCGCTGCTGTTCTTCAGCCACTGCGATACCGACACGCCAACGCGCCTGGCCGCAGTGCGCGCCGGTGGGCAGGAGTTCTTCACCGGTTCGCTGGACGCCTCCAGCCTGCTCGAACGTATCGAGGTACTGACCCACGTCTCGCAGTACGACCCGTACAAGGTGCTGATCGTCGACGACTCAAAGGCCCAGGCGACCCATACCGAGCGCGTGCTCAACAGCGCCGGCATTCTCACCCACACCCTGACCGAGCCGATTCAGGCGATGGACGCGCTGGCCGAATTCCAGCCAGACCTGATCATCCTCGACATGTACATGCCCGACTGCAACGGCACCGAACTGGCCAAGGTGATCCGCCACAACGACCGTTACGTCAGCGTACCGATCATCTATCTGTCGGCCGAGGACGACCTGGACAAGCAGCTCGACGCCATGAGCGAGGGCGGCGACGACTTCCTCACCAAACCGATCAAGCCACGCCATCTGATCGCCACCGTGCGCAACCGCGCGGCCCGTGCACGCAACCTCAAGGCGCGCATGGTGCGTGACAGCCTGACCGGCCTGTACAACCACACCCATACCCTGCAGCTGCTCGAAGACGCCTGCTTTCGCGCCCGTCGCGACGAGCAGCCGCTGGCCTTCGCCATGCTCGACATCGACCACTTCAAGAAGGTCAACGACACCTATGGCCACCCCATGGGCGACCGCGTGATCAAGAGCCTGGCGCTGTTCCTCAAGCAGCGCCTGCGCAAGACCGACCACATCGGTCGTTACGGCGGCGAGGAATTTGCCGTGGTGCTGCCCGATACCGATGAGCAATCAGCGCTCAAGGTGCTGGAAGAGATTCGCCAGCGCTTCGCCGAAATCCACTACCCGGCCCAGCCGCAGGACCTGTCCTGCACTTTCAGCTGCGGCATCGCCATGCTGCAACCGGGCCTGGATGGCAACGCACTGTCCAAGCGCGCCGACGAGGCGCTGTACAAGGCCAAGCACGGTGGTCGTAACCGGGTGGAGCTGTACAGCAGCGAATGACTCGCCGCAGAACGTGACGCAGCTCACAGCGTCATCAGCCTGTAACCAAACCGCAATAAGCTCGCGGGCATCGTTCAGTCGTCGATCGAGCCCGTCATGCGCCTCAAGCTGCTCACCAACCTAAACACCCTGCTGCTGGTCACCGTCTGCGTTGCGCTGGCGGCGACGCTCTGGTGGTCGCAGCGCGCGTTGCAGCAACCGGTGCAACTGATGGAGCGCTACCTGACGCTGTCCCAGCAGTTCCAGCGCGAGGTGGCCGACAACATTCAGGCCTACCTGGCCGGTGGCAACGCGGTGCAACACAGCAGCGCGACCCAGGCCATCGACGCCTTCGACGAAGCCCTCGAACAACTGCCGCAACAATTGACCACCGAGCTGCGTCCAAGCCTTGAGCAACTGCGCGACTTCAGCGCCAATCAGCTGCTGGCGGCCGGCAAACTGGCCGGTGATCCGCAGGGGCTGCTGTTGCAGGCCGAACGCGAGATGCTCGCCGCGCTGGAACAACTGACCCAGTACGTCGCAGATGCCAGCAGCCCCGCCGCCGGTGACTACCGCAAACCACTGCAGGAAGCCGGTTCGCGCCTGCTTAGGCTGGCCCACGCCCGCGAACGCTTCACCAGCCAGGGTCGTAGTGAGCTGCTCGGCGACGTCGAACGCGAACTCAAGGCTCTTGCTCAACAGGCAGAGGCGCTGGATAAGTTGCCGCTACTCGGCGTGCAGCAGGCCGACAGCTCTGCCAGCGTCGGTTTCGCAGCACTGCTAGGCCTGGATGAAACACAGCAGGAACAACAGGTGCAGGATCGTGGCATCGAGCTGAAACGCGAACTGAGCACCCTGGTACGTCGCTACCCCAGCGAACTGCAACGCACTCGCGAGCTGGTCGAGCAACGCCAGCAACTGGCCTTGACCACCACCGAACGCGTGACCCAGGTGCAACAGGCACTGGCGGCGCTGGAGCCTCTGGTAAAAGGCGAATACGCGCGCATTCAGGGCGAGGTGCGGCTGATTCAAGGCCTGATGATCGGTCTGATCCTGCTGATCGCCCTGCTCATCGACCGCATCCAGCGGCGCCTGTCGCAGGTACTCGAGCGCCTGGTACCGGCGCTGTCGCAGTGGGCCAAAGGTGATTTCGCGACGCCGATCAGCATCAATTCCCGCACCCGCGAGCTGCGCGATATCGAAGATTCGCTCAATCACCTGCGCCGCTATCTGGTGGAGCTGGTCGCCAGCATCCGCGGCCACGCCGAGCATGTCGCCGGCTCCAGTCGTACCCTGGCCGACCTCAGCGGCGGCCTACACGGCGGAGCCGAACGCCAGGCCGGCGATACCGCTCTGATCCGCGACGCATTGAGCGAGCTGGAAGCGACCATCGGCCAGGTCGCCCAGGATGCCAGCCAGACCGCCGACGCCAGCCGCGACGCCGACCGCGCCCTGGTCCAGGGCCAGCAGGTCATCGGCCAGAGCCTGGAAGGGCTGCATGCCCTGGTCACCGAGGTACAGGGCAACGCCCAGGCCATCGAACGTCTGGCCGACGAGACCGCCACCATCGGCAGCGTGCTGACGGTGATTCGCGGCATCGCCGAACAGACCAACCTGCTCGCCCTCAACGCCGCCATCGAGGCCGCGCGCGCCGGCGAGGCCGGCCGCGGTTTCGCCGTGGTCGCCGACGAGGTGCGCTCACTGTCGCAGCGCACCGGCAGCGCCACCGCGGAAATCCAGGATGTCATCGGCCGCTTGCAACAAGCCGCGCATCAGTCGGTACAGGCCATGCGTGCCCAGGTCGAACACGCCGAAGCTACCGCGGGCAAGGCCGAAGCGGCCGATGGTGCGCTGGACGAGATCGTCAGCGCCATACGCACCATCGCCAGCATGGCCGGGCGTATCGCCGAGGCCACCGCGCAGCAGAGTAATGCGGTCAGCGAGATTCGCGAACACGGCGAACGCATCCACCAACTGGGCGACGACAACCTCGGCCTGATCGCCAACGGACGCAGCGAGAGTGAACGCCTGCTGCACCTGGGTGGCCAGTTGCACAGCGCCGTACAGGCGTTTCGCGTCTAAGCGCCTGCGACACGGCAGCGCAGGCTTGATCTGCACGGGAACTCGACAAGGCCGGCCTTCTCCAAGGTTCCGCTCATCCCCGGCAATCGACGCCCCGGCGCGGCGACGACGATACGGGTGAGCGCTTTCCGGTATCATGCCGCCACCTTTCGCCGAGATATTCGCCCGATGTCACTGCGTCGACTGCTGCTTCCCCTGCTTCTGCTCTGCCTGAGCCTGCCCGCCAGCGCCAACCTGTTCGACCAGCGCCCTGCCGCCTCGCCGATTGGCGCACCGCTGAACAACAGCAGCGATTTCCTGCCGGTGCGTGAAGCCTTCAAGCTGAGCCTGGTGAGCAGCGATGCACAGGCAGTGACGCTGCGCTTCGTCGCGGCCGAGGGCTACTACCTCTATCGCCATCGATTCAATTTCAGCGTCGAACCGGCGGACCTGGTGCTCGGCGACGCCGAATTGCCAGCAGGCGAGGCCAAGCACGATGAATTCTTCGGCGATGTCGAGGTGTACTACGGCGTGCTGGATATCCGTGTGCCGCTGGACAACCCGGATAACCGCCCGCTGCGCCTGCAGGTCGGCTATCAGGGTTGCGCCGACAAGGGCCTGTGCTATCCGCCGGAAACCGAATATATCGAGATCGGTGATATGCCTGCCGCCACCAGCGGTGATGTGGCGCCGGTCGCGACAGGCTGGAACTGGAAAGAGCTGGCGCTGTTCTTCCTCGGCGGTCTGGCGCTGACCTTCACCCCCTGCGTGCTGCCGATGCTGCCGATCCTCTCCGGCGTGGTGCTGCGCGGCCAGTTGGGCGGCCTGCGCAGCCTGACTCTGTCGCTGGCTTATGTCCTGCCGATGGCCGCCTGCTTCGCCATTCTCGGCACGCTGATGGGGCTGTTCGGCGCGGGCCTAAATCTGCAGGCTCGCCTGCAATCGGCTTGGGTATTGGTGCCTTTCGCCGCCTTCTTCGCCTTCTTCGCGCTGGCCATGTTCGGCCTGTTCGAGCTGCGCCTGCCACGTTTCATCAGTGAACCGCTGGATCGCCTGGCAGGCAAAACCCATGGCGGCTCGCATCTGAATGCAGCCCTGCTCGGCGTGCTGTCCAGCCTGCTGGTCAGCCCCTGCGTCTCGGCACCGCTGGCCGGTGCCCTGCTTTATATCAGCGCCAGTGGCGATGCCCTGGGCGGCGGCCTGAAGCTGCTCGCCCTCGGCCTCGGCATGGGGACGCCGCTGGTGCTGTTCGCCGTTGGCGGTGGTGCGCTGCTGCCGAAAACCGGTACCTGGATGGTCACGGTGCGCAATGCCTTCGGCGTGCTGCTGCTGGCCGTTTCGGTCTGGCTGCTCGAGCGCGTACTGCCGGGCAGTCTCAGCCTGGCCCTGTGGGGCCTGCTGGCGGGTGGCGTGGCGGTATTCCTCGGTGCGCTGGAGTTCGGTCCCAAAACGCATCGACAGAAGCTCGGTCAGATCGCCGGTCTGGCGTTGCTGGTCTATGCCCTGGCCGCCTGGGTCGGTGCCCTGCAGGGTGCGAGCGATCCGCTCAAGCCGCTCGGCCAGTTGCAGGCCGGTGCCAGCCAGAGCAGCGCCAAGAGCGGTGCCTGGCAAACCCTGAGCAGCCCCGCCGAACTGGACGCCGCACTGGCCGAGGCCAAAGCCAGCGGCCAGCCGCTGCTGCTGGACTGGTATGCCGACTGGTGCATCAGCTGCAAGGTCATCGAACGCGAGGTGTTCGGCAATGCCGAAGTGGGCAGCAAACTGGCCGGCTGGCGCCTGATCCGCTTCGATATCACCGAAAGCAACGCCGCCCAGCGCGCCCTGCTGGACCGTTACAAGTTGTTCGGCCCACCTGCCATCCAGTTGTTCGCCGGCAATGGTGACGAATTGCTCGATCTGCGTGTCGTAGGTGAGGTCAATGCCGCCACCTTCGTAGGGCGCCTGGATCAGGCCAGCAACCGCCAGGCAGGTCGTTGAACGCGATCATCGCCCGTTCTTTGCAAATGCCCTGGCAACGACCGAAACCAACGCTATAGTCATATTTCTGCCGCAAACGGCAGGCATCGTGTCGACTATTGCTGACATCGCGCAGCTGCGGCATAGTCCTGCGCAGCCTGAACAACAAGGAACGCGACCATGGCCACCCTACTGGTGCTGCACGGCCCCAATCTGAATCTGCTGGGCACCCGCGAGCCCGACAAATATGGCGCCACCACCCTCGCCGAGATCAATCAGGATCTGGAGCAGCGCGCCCGCGAGGCTGGCCATCATCTGCTGTACCTGCAGAGCAATGCCGAGTACGAACTGATCGACCGTATTCACGCCGCAAAGGGTGAAGGTGTCGACTTTATCCTGATCAATCCTGCCGCTTTTACCCATACAAGCGTCGCATTACGTGACGCATTGCTGGCGGTGAGCATCCCATTCATCGAAGTGCACCTGTCCAACGTGCACAAGCGTGAACCTTTCCGCCATCACTCCTATTTTTCCGACGTTGCAGTAGGGGTGATCTGCGGCCTTGGCGCCAGCGGTTATCGGCTGGCCCTGGAAGCGGCACTCGAACAACTGGCCGGGCGCGCCTGACGCGTAGCCTGGTAGACAAGTCCTACCTCACCTCTGGGAGTTGACCATTCATGGATATCCGTAAAGTCAAGAAACTGATCGAGCTACTGGAAGAGTCCGGTATCGACGAGCTGGAGATCAAAGAGGGCGAAGAGTCCGTACGCATCAGCCGTCACAGCAAGCAACCGGCCTATGCCCCGCAGCCGATGTACGCGCCTGCACCGGCTCCGGTCGCTGCGCCTGTCGCTGCAGCTGCTCCGGGCGCTGAAGCCGCCCCGGCTGCCGCCGCGAAATTGAACGGCACCGTTGCTCGCTCGCCGATGGTCGGTACCTTCTACCGCGCTGCTTCGCCGACCTCGGGCAACTTCGTCGAAGTCGGTCAGACCGTGAAGAAGGGTGACATCCTGTGCATCGTCGAAGCGATGAAGATGATGAACCACATCGAAGCCGAAGCCAGCGGCGTGATCGAGTCCATCCTGGTGGAAAACGGCCAGCCGGTTGAGTACGACCAGCCCCTGTTCACCATCGTTTGATGCCCGGGGAGCCTGCAATGCAGAAGCTGGAAAAAGTCCTTATCGCCAACCGTGGCGAGATCGCCCTGCGTATCCTGCGTGCCTGCAAGGAGCTGGGTATCAAGACGGTGGCCGTGCACTCCACCGCCGACCGCGAACTGATGCACCTGGGCCTGGCCGACGAGTCCGTCTGCATTGGTCCGGCAGCCGGCGCGCAGTCCTACCTGAACATCCCGGCGATCATCAGCGCAGCTGAACTGACCGGCGCCACGGGCATCCACCCGGGCTACGGCTTTCTCGCCGAGAACGCCGACTTCGCCGAACAGGTGGAAAACTCCGGTTTTGCCTTCATTGGCCCGACCGCGAGCGTGATCCGCCTGATGGGCGACAAGGTGTCGGCCAAGGAAGCCATGATCAAAACCGGCGTACCGGTGGTTCCCGGCTCCGACGGCCCGCTGCCGGAAGACGAGGAAGAAGCGCTGCGCATCGCCCGCGAAGTGGGCTACCCGGTGATCATCAAGGCCGCTGGCGGCGGCGGTGGTCGCGGCATGCGCGTGGTACACAAGGAAGAAGACCTGATCAAATCGGCCAAGCTGACCCGTACCGAAGCCGGTGCAGCGTTCGGCAACCCGATGGTCTATCTGGAAAAATTCCTCGGCAACCCACGCCACGTCGAAGTCCAGGTGCTGTCCGACGGCCAGGGCAACGCGATTCACCTGTACGACCGTGACTGCTCGCTGCAGCGCCGTCACCAGAAAGTGATCGAAGAGGCTCCGGCCCCGCTGATCGACGAGAAGGCCCGCGCCGAAGTGCTCAAGCGCTGCGTCGATGCCTGCGTCGAGATCGGCTACCGTGGCGCCGGCACCTTCGAGTTCCTCTATGAAGACGGTCGTTTCTACTTCATCGAGATGAACACCCGCGTTCAGGTGGAGCACCCGGTCACCGAGATGGTCACCGGCATCGACATCGTCAAGGAGATGCTCAGCATCGCCGCTGGCAACAAGCTGTCGATCAAGCAGGAAGACGTGAAGATCCTCGGTCACTCGGTCGAGTGCCGGATCAACGCCGAAGACCCGGACAATTTCATGCCCAGCCCAGGCAAGGTCAAGCATTTCCATGCGCCGGGCGGCAATGGCGTGCGCGTCGATTCGCACCTGTACAGCGGCTACAGCGTTCCACCGCACTACGACTCGCTGATCGGCAAGCTGATCACCTTCGGCAAGGACCGTGACGAGGCCATGGCCCGTATGCGCAATGCCCTGGACGAGATCGTGGTCGATGGCATCAAGACCAACGTGCCGCTGCACCGCGACCTGACCCGCGACAAGGGTTTCGTCAAAGGTGGCGTTAACATCCATTACCTGGAAAAGAAACTGGGTATGGACAAGCACTGAGCCCAATGACCTGCTGCGCGTCGGCGATACGGCGTTAAAAACGACCTCGGAATGCTCACTTACAAATGTAAGCTCCGCTCCCTCGACCGTTTTTGCCTTGTCTCGCTCTAGCTCGCGAGGTCATGACTTAAGTACTAAACAAGGGCTGCCCTCGGGCGGCCCTTGTCGTTTCAGCGGCCGAACTGGCAAGCCGCCCGCCCCTTCAAGTAAGCTGCGCGGCCAAACGCGCGCCCTTCATGAGGTTTTCCATGCCCTGGTTACAAGTCCGTCTCGCCATAACTCCTGAGCAGGCAGAAACCTACGAGGATGCCCTGCTGGAAGTCGGCGCCGTATCGGTAACCTTCATGGACGCCGAAGATCAGCCTATCTTCGAGCCGGATCTGGGCACCACCCCGCTGTGGTCGAACACCCACCTGCTGGCCCTGTTCGAGGCCGACACCGACGAAACCGCACTGCTCGCCCACCTGCAACTGCTGTGTGGCGGCGCACTGCCGGAGCATCATGTCGAGCGCATCGAGGATCAGGACTGGGAACGCAGCTGGATGGATGGTTTCCAGCCCATGCGCTTTGGCCAACGTCTGTGGATCGTGCCGAGCTGGCACGCCGCGCCGCAGCCGGACGCGGTAAATCTGCTGCTCGATCCGGGCCTGGCCTTCGGCACCGGCACCCACCCGACCACCGCACTGTGCCTGGAATGGCTCGATAGCCAGAATCTGGACAACTGCAGCGTGCTCGACTTCGGTTGCGGCTCGGGCATCCTCGCCATCGCCGCCCTGCTGCTCGGCGCGCCGCAGGCAGCGGGCACCGATATCGACCCGCAGGCGCTGGAAGCCTCGCGCGACAATGCTTCGCGCAACGGCATCGATCCGGCGCGCTTCCCGGTGTATCTGCCTGCCGACCTGCCACAGCAGCCTGCCGACGTGGTCGTCGCCAACATTCTCGCCGGCCCGCTGGTTTCTTTGGCACCTCAGATCACCGCGCTGGTCAAAGGCGGTGGGCGCTTGGCGCTGTCGGGTATCCTCGCCGAACAGGCCGAGGAAGTCCGTGCCGCCTACGCAAGCGCCTTCGACCTCGACCCAACGGCCATCAAGGACGGCTGGGTGCGCATCAGTGGCGTCAAGCGCTGAACCGCGCGCAGTCGTTGCGTTAGACTAGCTGCTTGGATTTTCCGGACCCGCGCATGAGCGAAAGCCACGTCACCCAGTGCCCCAATTGCCGCACCAGCTTCCGCGTCAGTCAGGCGCAGCTGGCTGCTGCCCATGGCGCAGTACGCTGCGGTGCCTGCCTGCACGTGTTCAATGCCGCCGAACAACTGTTCGGCCCGCGTGTCGCCGCACCTGCGCCAGCGGCAGCCCAGCCCGACACACGCACCAAGCCGCCAGCGAGCAAGCCCGCCGACGACACCCTATGGATTCATGACGACCTCGACCTGGACAGCCTCAACCTCGATGAGGAACTGGCCAGACTGGAGGAGCAGGAACAGCAGCTGTCGCAGCAGTTCCTCGCACTGGAACAGGCGCCGCGCTATGCCGAGAATTTCGGTAGCCGCGCGACGGACGAGCCCGACGACGTGCATGATGAAGCCTGGGCCGAGGCCCTGCTGCGTGACGAGCCGGTGAAGCGCGAGCGCGACAGCTTCGAACTGCAACCGACTGAAGAGCAGCCTGAACCGATCACTGCGCCTGAACCCAAAGCGGCCATTGAGTTCGTCGCTCCCGCCGCGCCCCGCAAGCAGCAGCCCATCGCCGATGACCTCGACGAAGCCGTTGAGCCGCGCCTGGGTGATCTCGATGACGAGCAGACCGAACCGGAGCGCCAGGACGAAGACCTGCGCACGGCACCTGAAGAACCCAAGGTAGTGCGCAACGAGCCGGGGCTGCGCGAGGAACGGTTGTTCGAACTGGACGACGAACCCCTGCAACTCGACTGGCGCCAGCCACAGGGCACATCATGGGGTCGCCTGTTCGGCTGGGGCTTGCTCAATCTGCTGGCGGCTGGCGGCCTGCTGGCACAATACGCTGCCTACAACTTCGATGAGCTGGCACGCCAGGACCGCTATCGCCCCTGGTTCGAACAACTGTGCCCGAACATCGGCTGCACCCTGCCCTCGAAAGTCGACATCAGCCAGATTCGCAGCAGCAACCTGGTGGTACGCAGCCACCCGGAGTTCTCCGGCGCACTGATCGTCGACGCCATCCTGTACAACCGCGCCTCCTTCGCCCAGCCCTTCCCGCTGCTGGAGATGCGCTTCGCCGACCTGGGCGGACAACTGGTCGCCAGTCGTCGCTTCAAACCGAGCGAGTACCTGGCCGGCGAGCTGGCCGGACAGAGCGAGATGCCACCTCAGACGCCCATCCACATCTCCCTGGACATCCTTGATCCGGGCACCCGCGCGGTGAACTACAGCCTGAGCTTCCACTCGCCAGAGTAGCCTGGAGACGGCGCGACCCGTGGTCGCAGGCCCTCCATCTAACTACTGGCGATAAGCCCATAGCTGTTCAGAATTTGTTCAAAACGACCTTTATCCGGTCATCCAGAGCGGGTATCATGCCCACCCTTTCGCGAGCACCGACCCACCGCAGTTTCCCCTGAGGACACAGTGGAGGGTGGGTGTTGATCGCCCTTTGTCTCAACTGCGCAACAACAAGCAGGGACGCCCCATGTCGGCCCCACGTATTGGCCCTTACACATTGCCCAATCGGTTGATCCTGGCTCCCATGGCCGGTGTCACCGATCGCCCGTTCCGCCAGCTGTGCCGCCATCTCGGTGCCGGCCTGGTGGTCTCGGAGATGGTCACCAGCGATGTGCGCCTGTGGAATAGCCGCAAGTCCAGCCTGCGTTTGCTGCACGCCGGTGATCCAGAGCCACGCTCGGTGCAGATCGCCGGCGGCGACCCGCAGATGATGGCCGACGCAGCACGCAAGAACGTCGAGTTGGGCGCGCAGATCATCGACATCAACATGGGCTGCCCAGCCAAGAAGGTCTGCAACAAGGCCGCCGGCTCCGCCCTGCTGCGTGACGAGCCGCTGGTACGGGAAATCCTCGACGCCGTGGTCGGTGCGGTGGACGTGCCGGTGACCCTGAAGATTCGTACCGGCTGGGACCGCCAGAACAAGAACGGCATTACCGTGGCGAAAATCGCCGAAGATGCCGGCATTGCCGCACTGTCCGTACACGGCCGCACCCGCGCCGACCTCTATACCGGCGAAGCCGAGTACGACACCATCGCCGCCATCAAGCAGGCGATATCGATTCCGGTGTTCGCCAATGGCGACATCGACTCTCCACAGAAGGCCAAGGCCGTGCTCGACGCCACTGGCGCCGACGCCCTGCTCATTGGTCGTGCCGCCCAAGGGCGGCCGTGGATCTTCCGTGAAATCGAGCACTACCTGCGTACCGGCGAAATCCTGCCGGCACCGAGCCTGCTCGAAGTGGAACGCATTCTGCTAGAGCACCTGGCTGCACTGCACGCCTTCTATGGCGAATTGATGGGCACGCGTATCGCCCGCAAGCATGTCGGCTGGTATCTGGCAACCCTGCCGGGCGCCAGGGAGTTTCGCGCCCAATTCAACCGTCTGGACAGTACGGACGCACAGTGCGCCCACGTTCGCGCGTTCTTCCGCGAACGGCACAACGATGGAAACGAGGTGGCCGCATGACGTTGATGACAGAGACCCTAGTGAGTGGAATTGCACCCGTGAGTGACAACACCAGCCTTAAACAGCACCTGAACACGCCGAGCGAAGAGGGCCAGACCCTGCGCGGCGCCGTGGAGAAGGCGCTGCACAATTACTTCGCCCATCTCGAGGGCGCGGACGTCACCGACGTGTACAACCTGGTGCTCACCGAAGTCGAAGCGCCGCTGCTGGAAACCGTCATGAATTACGTGAAAGGTAACCAGACCAAGGCCTCCGAACTGCTCGGCCTGAACCGCGGTACGCTGCGCAAGAAGCTCAAGCAGTACGACCTGCTGTAACCCTGAACTCCCGAAAAGGGCGGCCCGCATGAGCCGCCTTTTTTGCTGATATCCCCGCTCTGATGGATAGTGAAATGACCGACCAGACCACCCTTCTGCCCGTCCGCCGCGCGCTGATCAGCGTTTCCGACAAGACCGGTGTCCTCGAATTCGCTCGCGAACTGGCCGCCCTCGGTGTCGAGATTCTCTCCACCGGCGGTACCTACAAGCTGCTCAAGGACAACGGCGTAGCCGCAGTGGAAGTGGCTGACTACACCGGCTTCCCGGAAATGATGGACGGTCGCGTGAAGACCCTGCACCCGAAGATCCACGGCGGCATCCTCGGCCGTCGCGCCATCGACGGCGCAGTGATGGACGAGCACGGCATCAAGCCGATCGACCTGGTCGCGGTCAACCTCTATCCCTTCGAAGCCACCGTGGCCAAGCCTGATTGCGACCTGGCCGACGCCATCGAGAACATCGACATCGGCGGCCCGACCATGGTCCGCAGCGCGGCGAAGAACCACAAGGACGTCGCCATCGTGGTCAACACCGGCGACTACGCCGGCATCGTCGCCTCCCTCAAGGCCGGCGGCCTGAGCTACGCCCAGCGCTTCGACCTGGCGCTGAAGGCCTTCGAACACACCGCTGCCTACGACGGCATGATCGCCAACTACCTGGGCACCATCGACCAGGCGGCGGACAGCCTGTCCACCGAAGGCCGTGGCGCCTTCCCGCGCACCTTTAACAGCCAGTTCGTCAAGGCGCAGGAAATGCGCTACGGCGAGAACCCGCACCAGAGCGCAGCCTTCTACGTCGAAGCGAAGAAGGGCGAAGCCAGCGTTTCCACCGCCGTGCAGCTGCAAGGCAAGGAACTGTCGTTCAACAACGTCGCCGACACCGACGCCGCGCTGGAATGCGTGAAGAGCTTCGTCAAGCCGGCCTGCGTCATCGTCAAGCACGCCAACCCGTGCGGCGTGGCCGTGGTACCGGAAGACGAAGGCGGCATCCGCAAGGCCTACGACCTGGCCTACGCCACCGACACCGAGTCGGCGTTCGGCGGCATCATCGCCTTCAACCGCGAGCTGGATGGCGAGACCGCCAAGGCCATCGTCGAGCGTCAGTTCGTCGAAGTGATCATCGCCCCGAAAATCAGCGCCGCCGCCCGTGAAGTGGTCGCTGCCAAGGCCAACGTGCGCCTGCTCGAATGCGGCGAATGGCCGGCCGAGCGCGCTGCGGGTTGGGACTTCAAACGCGTCAATGGTGGTCTGCTGGTGCAGAGCCGCGACATCGGCATGATCGCAGCGTCCGACCTGAAGATCGTTACCCAGCGCGCACCGAGCGAGCAGGAAATCCACGACCTGATCTTCGCCTGGAAAGTGGCCAAGTTCGTCAAATCCAACGCCATCGTCTACGCCAAGAACCGCCAGACCGTGGGCGTCGGCGCCGGCCAGATGAGCCGCGTCAACTCCGCGCGTATCGCCGCGATCAAGGCCGAGCACGCTGGCCTGCCGGTGCCCGGCGCGGTCATGGCCTCGGACGCCTTCTTCCCCTTCCGCGACGGCATCGACAACGCGGCCAAGGCCGGCATCACCGCAGTGATCCAGCCCGGTGGTTCGATGCGCGACAACGAAGTGATCGCGGCGGCCGACGAAGCCGGGATTGCCATGGTGTTTACCGGCATGCGCCACTTTAGGCACTAAAATCGGCCGCACTGAAACCGGCATCTGCGTTGTTGCCCCAGGTTCCGCCAATGCTCATTGCCAGTCGGCAACTGCGCTTGTCGAAACCTGGGGCGCCTAGCATCTACCGGCTTCATCGCGACCTCGAATTTTGTAGAACGTAGCCCGGATGAAATCCGGGAACGCTCAGGAGAACCCCATGAACGTACTGATCATCGGCAGCGGCGGTCGCGAACACGCCCTGGCCTGGAAAGTGGCGCAGGACAAACGCGTCGAGAAGGTCTTCGTCGCCCCGGGCAACGCCGGCACTGCGGTGGAAGCCAAGTGTGAGAACGTCGCCATCGACGTGCTGGCCATCGAAGAGCTGGCCGATTTCGCCGAGAAGAACGTGCAACTGACCATCGTCGGCCCGGAAGCGCCGCTGGTCAAAGGCGTGGTCGATCTGTTCCGCTCGCGCGGCCTGGATATCTTCGGCCCCACCGCTGCCGCAGCCCAGCTGGAAGGCTCCAAGGCCTTCACCAAGGATTTCCTGGCGCGTCACAAGATCCCGACTGCCGACTACCAGAACTTCACCGAGATCGAGCCGGCGCTGGCCTATCTGCGCGAGAAAGGTGCGCCCATCGTGATCAAGGCCGACGGCCTGGCCGCTGGTAAAGGCGTGATCGTCGCCATGACCCTGGCCGAAGCCGAAGACGCGGTGCGCGACATGCTCGCCGGCAACGCCTTCGGTGAAGCCGGTTCGCGCGTGGTGATCGAGGAATTCCTCGACGGCGAAGAAGCCAGCTTCATCGTCATGGTCGACGGCGAGAACGTGCTGCCGATGGCCACCAGCCAGGACCACAAGCGCGTCGGCGACGGCGACAGCGGCCCGAATACCGGCGGCATGGGCGCCTACTCGCCAGCCCCGGTAGTCACCGCCGAAGTACACAAGCGCGTGATGGACGAGGTGATCTACCCCACCGTGCGCGGCATGGCCAGCGAAGGCAACGTCTACACCGGCTTCCTCTATGCCGGCCTGATGATCGACAAGGCGGGCAAGCCCAAGGTCATCGAATTCAACTGCCGCTTCGGCGACCCGGAAACCCAGCCGATCATGTGCCGTCTGGAAAGCTCCCTGGTGCTGCTGGTCGAGGCTGCCCTGGCCAAGGCGCTGGACAAGGTCGAAGCGACCTGGGACCCGCGTCCGACCGTGGGCGTGGTGCTGGCCGCCGGTGGCTACCCGGGCGACTATGCCAAGGGCGATGTCATCGACGGTCTGGATGAAGCCGCCAAGCTCGACGGCAAGGTGTTCCACGCCGGTACCGCACTGAAGGACGGCCAGATCGTCACCGCTGGCGGTCGCGTACTCTGCGCCACCGCCATCGGCGCCAGCGTTGCCGATGCCCAGCAGCAGGCCTACCGCCTGGCCGAGAAGATTCGCTGGAACGGCATGTTCCACCGTAACGACATCGGCTATCGGGCGATCGCCCGCGAGCGCGGCGAGGACTGATAAACAGGGTGCAGCCCGGTAAAAGGCGGCTTTTACCAGCAAAAAGCCTTAAAAATGCCTGGCTGCACCATGTTCCCGCGAGCAGATGCTTGGCTATAATCCGGCCACTCATTTAGAAGGATTTTGCCCGTGCGCCGGCTCAGGATTGCCATCGGACTACTCGCCAGCATGCTGTTTCTCAGCCTTGCGCTGACAGCCAGTGCGAACTCGGTCCCGCCAAGCGCGCACAGCTGGTCCTATCTGGTCGACGCCAGCGCCCGCCTGGGACTCGAAGAAGTCCGCGCCCAGCGCCAGCAATTCAAGCCCCTCAGCAAGCAGTCCTTTACCTTCCCGCCCAGTGACCACGCCGTCTGGCTGCGTGCCGAGTTCGCACCGCAACAGCAGCCCGCCTGGCTGTGGATATTCTCGCCGCGGGTGCAGTACCTCGATTACTACCTGCTGAGAGACGGCCAGCTGGAGCAGAACCTGCACACTGGCGAGGCCATGCCGCTGGATTCGCGACCGCTGCCGTCGCGTTTCTATCTGATGCCGCTGCCCAATGACGGCCAGGCCCGCGTCGCCTATGTCCGCCTGACCTCCAACCACCCGCTGATGACCTGGTTCAAGGTCATGGATCAGGCCGAGCTGGTCAGCCTGGAAAAGCCCGCCTATCTCTACGGCATGCTCTTCGGCGCCCTGCTGCTGCTGACCCTGTACAACCTCATCCGCTTCATCTACAGCCGCAGCGCCAGTGGCCTGTGGCTGGCCGGGGTGAACATCGGCCTGGCCGTGTGCTCGTCGGCCAACCTCGGCATCTTCGCCCAATGGCTGCCCAGCCTGGGCTACAACCAGTCCCTGATCGCCGACCTCTCTGCCCTGTTCGCCGCCTTCAGCGCCCTGGCCTTTGGCCTGAGCTTCATGCACGGCACGCCAGTACAGCACAGCCCCCTGAACCGCCTGCTGCGGGGCAATGCTCTACTGCTCCTGGGCTATGCGCTGTGCATCGTCGTCACCGGTCTGTTCTGGTACAGCTCGCTGGTCTACCTGCTGGTGGCCCTGAGCGCGATCAACCTGCTGCTGGTGAGCGGCCTGCACTGGCGCGCCGGTTACCAGCCGGCACGCCTGATCGCCTTAGGCATGCTGGTGTTCAACATGGGCTTCGGTTTCTTCGTGCCGGTGCTGCTGGGCTTCGATCAGCTCAATCCGGGCTGGCTGGTGCTGGGCGTATTCAGCGTTGCCACCCTGGCCGGTCTGATCCTCAGCGTGTCGCTGACCGAGCGGCAGCGGCAGATCCAGCGCGACACTCTGCAGGAAAGCACCGCCCTGGCTGCCAGCAGCGCCGAACTAAAGGCCAAGGCGGAATTCCTGGCCAAGATCAGCCATGAGATCCGCACGCCAATGAATGGCGTGCTGGGTATGACCGAGTTGCTGTTGGGCACACCGTTGTCGGCCAAGCAGCGCGACTACGTGCAGACCATCCACAGTTCGGGCAACGAACTGCTCACCCTGATCAACGAAATTCTCGACATTTCCAAGCTCGAGTCCGGACAGATCGAACTGGACGATGTGCAGTTCGACCTCGGCGCGCTGATCGAAGACTGCCTCGACATCTTCCGCGCCAAAGCCGAACAACAGCGCGTGGAGCTGATCAGTTTCATCCAGCCACAGGTGCCACGGGTGATCAGCGGTGACCCAACGCGCTTGCGCCAAGCCCTGCTGAGCCTGCTGGACAACGCCTTCAAGCAGACCGACGAGGGCGAGATCCTGCTGGTCGCCGCCCTCGACAGCAGCGACGGTCAACATCGTCTGCGCGTCGCCGTACAGGACAGCGGTCGTCCACTGCTGCCAGAGGAGCGCGACGCCCTGCTCAACGCCGAACTGCAGAGCCGCGACTTCCTCTCTGCCACCCGCCTGGGCGGGCGCCTCGGCCTGATCATCGCGCGCCAGTTGGTGCGTCTGATGGGCGGCGAGTTCGGCATCCAGGGCAGCGGCAACCAAGGCACCACACTGTGGCTGACCCTGCCGTTGGATGCCGCCCGCCTGGAACAGCCAGAAGCCGACCTCGACAGCCCGCTGCAGGGCGCGCGCCTGCTGGTAGTGGACGACAACGACACCTGCCGCAAGGTGCTGATGCAGCAATGCAACGCCTGGGGCATGCAGGTCAGTGCGGTCCCTTCCGGCAAGGAAGCTCTGGCCCTGCTGCGTACCAAGGCGCACATGCGCGAATACTTCGACGCGGTGCTGCTCGACCAGGACATGCCCGGCATGACCGGCATGCAGCTGGCCGCCAAGATCAAGGAAGATCCGAGCCTTAACCATGACATTCTGATCATCATGCTCACCGGCATCAGCAACGCGCCGAGCAAGGTGATCGCACGTAACGCCGGGATCAAGCGCATCCTGGCCAAGCCGGTGGCCGGCTACACACTCAAGACCACCCTGGCCGACGAACTGGCCCAGCGCCCCAACGACACCCCCGCCCAAGCAGCACCAACTCCGGTGAGTACGCCGCTGAACGTGCCGGCCGACTTCCGCATCCTGGTGGCCGAAGACAACAGCATCTCGACCAAGGTGATTCGCGGCATGCTCGGCAAGCTCAACCTCAAGCCGGACACCGCCAGCAACGGCGAGGAAGCCCTCAGCGCGATGAAGGCGCAGCCCTACGATCTGGTGCTGATGGACTGTGAAATGCCGGTGCTCGACGGTTTCTCCGCCACCGAACAGCTGCGCGCCTGGGAAAAGAGCGAGAAACGCCCGCGTACACCGGTGGTGGCGCTGACCGCGCATATCCTCAGCGAACACAAGGAACGCGCGCGCGCTGTCGGCATGGACGGCCACATGTCCAAGCCAGTGGAGCTGTCACAACTGCGCGAGCTGATCGAGCACTGGATTGCCGAGCGCGAGCTGCGCCGCCAGCGTGATGCGCTGCCACACTGATAGTCTTTCTTTACCTTCACTGCCTTTCTGCGAGCCTGCCGCCATGGCGTCCGAGTTGTTCAGCCTGTACCTGAAGATGCTGGTGCTCTACAGCCCCTTCTTCGTCCTCTCCTGTTTCATCGGCCTCAGCCGCGGTTATACCCTCAAGGAGCGCAAGCGCCTGGCCTGGAAGGTGGCGCTGGCGACGCTGATCGCCAGCGTGCTGCTGTACCTGTTCGGCAAACACATCTTCACCCTGTTCGGCATCACCATCGACGCCTTCCGTATCGGCGCGGGATCGGTGCTGTTCATCTCCGCCCTCGGTATGGCGCAGGGCAAGTCGGCGGTGCAGACAGACAACGTGCAGCAGGACGTGACCATCGTGCCGCTGACTATCCCCCTGACCGTCGGCCCCGGCACCATCGGCGCCCTGCTGCTGATGGGCGCCAGCCAGCCGCACTGGGACGACAAGCTGGTAGCGGTGGCAGCGATCTTCCTCGCCAGCCTCACCGTGGGCGTGGTGCTGTACCTGTCCAACCAGTTCGAGCGCCTGCTCGGCGACCAGGGCCTGCAGATCGTCAGCCGGTTGATGGGCCTGTTCGTCTGCGCCCTGGCCGCGCAGATCATCTTCACCGGGGTGAAGAATTACCTGGTGCCGTAAGGCACCGGGCTTCGAGCCCTCGGTGCGCACGGCGCACCCTACCCCTCTCGATACCGTAGGGTGCGCTGTGCGCACCGCCAGCGCCGAAGAGCCTGCACCATTCGCTTGCAGGTCAGCCCCACCTCGGTGCAACGCCTCTCGCCAAAGCCCCTGCCGCTGCCCTGAAATCCCCGAAAATAAAGGCCTGCGCAAAACTGGCACCGTCATTGCTCTAGCGATTCCAACTTGGATACAAGATGGAATCTCGAAGCATGTCCAACGCACCTATCGCTTTCACCCTCGCGCAATGGCAACAGGCCTACCGTGACGGCCAATCCCCTGCCGAACTGCTGCACGCCCTGCGCCTGGAACTGCGCACTGATGACAGCGCCTGGATCGCCCTGACCAGCGAAGCTCAGCTAGACGCTCAACTCGATGCACTGACTACTGCACTGCAAGGTGTAGGCGGCGATATGAGCAAGCTGCCGCTGTACGGCGTACCCTTCGCCATCAAGGACAATATCGACGCCGCCGGCTGGCCCACCACGGCCGCCTGCCCCGAGTTCGCCTACAGCGCCGAAGTCGACGCCACCGTGGTCGCGCGCCTGCGCGCCGCCGGCGCCATCCTCATTGGCAAGACCAACCTCGACCAGTTCGCCACCGGCCTGGTCGGCACCCGTTCGCCTCACGGCGCGGTGCCCAACAGCTTCAACCCGGATTACGTCAGCGGCGGCTCCAGCTCCGGTTCGGCCAGCGTGGTCGCGCGCGGTCTGGTGCCCTTCTCGCTGGGCACCGACACCGCCGGTTCGGGCCGCGTACCGGCAGGCTTCAACAATATCGTCGGGCTCAAGCCGACCAAGGGCTGGCTGCCCAATACCGGCCTGGTGCCGGCCTGCCGCACCGTCGACTGCATCTCGGTGTTCGCCCTGACCGTCAGCGACGCCCTGACCGTGGCCAATATCGCTGGTGGCTATGACGCCGCCGACGCCTACAGCCGCAAGAACCCGAATAGCGCCAAGGTCGGCATGCCGGCCAAACCGCGCCTGGCCGTGCCGGCCACCCCCGAGTTCTTCGGCGACAGCCAGAACCAGGCCGTCTATGAGGCGGCCCTGGGCAAACTGCGCGAACTGGGCGCCGAGCTGGTGGAGATCGATTTCGCCCCCTTCCAGCAGCTGGCCGAGCAGCTTTACTACGGCCCCTGGGTCGCCGAACGCACCGTCGCGGTGGAAGGCGTGAACCCCGAACACATCAACCCGGTGGTGCGCGGCATCGTCGAGAACGGTCACAAGTACAGCGCCTGCGACGCCTACAAGGCCGAGTACATTCGCGCCGAACTGAGCCGCGTGATCAACGACGCCCTGGCCGGCTTCGACGCCATGGTGGTGCCGACCTCGCCGACCATCCGCACCCTGGCCGAGATGGAGGCCGAACCGGTGCTGTTCAACAGCCAGTTCGGCACCTACACCAACTTCACCAACCTCGCCGACCTGTCTGCCCTCTCCGTGCCGGCAGGGCTGCGCGCCGACGGTCTGCCAGCCGGCATCACCCTGCTCGCCCCGGCCTGGCATGACCAGGCACTGGCAGCCTTCGGCCAGCGCTGGCAGCAGACTGTCGACCTGCCGCTGGGCGCAACCGGCAAACCGCTGCCCGCACAAGCCGCCAACGACAAGCCGGCGCCGGGCTGCATCCGTGTCGCCGTGGTCGGCGCACACCTCACCGGTATGCCGCTGAACTTCCAGCTCACCACGCGTGATGCAGTACTGGTGGAGCAGACCACCAGCACTTCCAGCTATCGCCTCTTTGCTCTGCCCGGCACTGTACCGCCGAAGCCAGGTCTGGCCCGGGTCGCCGAAGATGGCGCCGAGATCATCGTCGAGCTGTGGGACGTACCGCAGGCGCGCTTCGGCGAGTTCGTCGCCGAGATCCCGCCACCGCTCGGTATCGGCAACCTGGAGTTGGCCGACGGACGCTGGGTCAAGGGCTTTATCTGCGAGCCCTACGCACTGAATGGCGCGCGTGACATCACCAGCTTTGGTGGCTGGCGCGCCTTTATCGCCGAAACCAAGAAGTGAATGGCAGGGAGAAGGGTGGCATGTATGCCCCCTCTCCCTAGCCCTCTCCCCAAAGGGAGAGGGAACAGTTCAGCGCCTGCGCGCATATGCGTGCGGCAAGCCAGGAGGCCGCAACAGATGTTCCATACCGTACTGATCGCCAACCGTGGCGAGATCGCCGTCAGAGTCATCCGCACGCTCAAGCGCCTGGGCGTGAAAAGCGTCGCCGTCTACTCTGACGCCGACCGCAATGCCCAGCACGTACGCGACGCCGATATCGCCATCGCCCTGGGCGGCGACAAGCCGGCTGACAGCTATCTGCGTATCGACAAGATTCTCGCCGCCGCGCAAGAAACCGGCGCCCAGGCGATCTACCCCGGCTACGGCTTTCTCTCGGAAAGCGCCGAGTTCGCCGATGCCTGTGAAGCAGCCGGCATTGCCTTCGTTGGCCCAACCGGCGAGCAGATTCGCGAGTTCGGCCTCAAGCACAGAGCCCGCGAATTGGCCGCCCAGGCCCAGGTGCCAATGGCGCCGGGCACCGGCCTGCTGCAAAGTCTGGAAGAAGCGCTGAGCGCCGCCGAGAGCATCGGCTACCCGGTGATGCTCAAGACTACCGCAGGCGGTGGCGGCATCGGCCTGACCCGCTGCAGCGACGCCGCCGCGCTGGAAAGCGCCTATGAAAGCGTCAAGCGCATGGGCGAGCAGTTTTTCAGCGATGCCGGGGTGTTCCTCGAGCGTTTCGTCGATCAGGCGCGCCACGTAGAAGTACAGATTTTCGGCGACGGCGCCGGCCGCGTCGCCGCCCTCGGCGAGCGCGACTGCTCGCTGCAGCGGCGCAACCAGAAGGTGGTCGAGGAAACCCCGGCGCCGAACCTGCCGCAGGCCACCCGCGAACGCTTGCACGCCGCAGCCGTGCAGTTGGGCGAGTCGGTTAAATACCGCAGCGCCGGCACCGTGGAGTTCATCTATGACGCCGCCCGCGACGACTTCTACTTCCTCGAAGTGAACACCCGCCTGCAGGTCGAGCACCCAGTCACCGAAATGGTCACCGGCCTGGATCTGATCGAGTGCATGCTGCGCGTGGCCGCAGGCGATGCGCTGGACTGGCCCGTGCTGAACCGCGCCCCGCAAGGCGCCGCCATCGAAGTGCGGATCTACGCCGAAGACCCGCTGAAGAACTTCCAGCCCAGCCCGGGCGTGCTCACCGATGTGCATTTCCCGGACGATGTGCGTGTCGACGGCTGGGTCAGCACCGGCAGCGAGGTTTCGGCCTTCTACGACCCGATGATCGCCAAGCTGATCGTCCACGCGGCTACTCGTGACGAAGCCATCGCCAAGCTGCAGAAAGCCCTGGGCGAAACCCGCCTGCACGGCATCGCCAGCAACCTCGACTACCTGCGCCAGGTGGTGGCCGACGAACGCTTCGCCAAGGGCGAAGTGTGGACGCGCCTGCTCGACAGCTTCACCTTCAAGGCCAGCGTCATCGAAGTGCTGGAGCCGGGCACCTACTCCAGCGTGCAGGACTATCCTGGTCGCCTCGGTTACTGGGATATCGGCGTGCCGCCGTCCGGGCCGATGGATGATTTCGCCTTCCGCCTGGCCAACCGTATCGTCGGCAACGCGGCCGAGGCCGCCGGCCTGGAATTTACCCTGCAAGGCCCGACGCTGCGCTTTCACAGCGACGCGCTGATCGCCCTGACCGGCGCCGACTGCCCGGCCACCCTGGACGATGCGCCGGTTGCCTACTGGCAGCCAGTCGCGGTCAAGGCCGGCCAGGTGCTCAAGCTGGGCCGCGCCGTCAGCGGCTGCCGCACTTATCTGGCCGTGCGCAATGGCCTGGACGTGCCGCTGTACCTGGGCAGCCGCTCCACCTTCGCCCTCGGCCAGTTCGGCGGGCATGCCGGGCGCACCCTGCGTACCGCCGACATGCTGGCCATCTCCCAGCCCGAGTTGCCGGCCTGCACCACGCCTGCGCCAGTCGCCCCGCCGCAGGCGGCTCACCCGAGCCTGATCCCCAGCTACGGCAGCACCTGGAACATCGGCGTGCTCTATGGCCCGCACGGCGCGCCGGACTTCTTCACCGCTGACGCCATCGAGGAATTCTTCGCCGCCGAGAGGGAGGTGCATTACAACTCCAACCGCCTCGGTGTGCGTCTGTCCGGCCCGAAACCGAGCTGGGCGCGAGCCGACGGCGGCGAAGCCGGCCTGCACCCGTCCAACGTGCATGACTGCGAATACGCCATCGGCGCGATCAACTTCACCGGCGACTTCCCGGTGATCCTGACCAAGGACGGCCCCAGCCTCGGCGGTTTCGTCTGCCCGGTGACCATCGCCAAGGCCGAGCTGTGGAAGGTCGGCCAGGTCAAGCCTGGAGACAAGCTGCGCTTTCACCCCATCGGTTTCCAGCAGGCGCAGAGCCTGGAGCAGGCGCAACTGGGCAGCATCGAGGCACTGGCGGCGATCAGCGCGGTGACCCTGCCGGCGCCGTCGCTGCAACCGGACACCACCGTTTCCGCCACCGTGCTGGCCGAGCTGCCCGCCGAGGGCAGCCGCCCGCGTGCGGTGTATCGCCAGGCCGGCGACGCCTACATCCTGCTGGAATACGGCGACAACGTGCTGGATCTGGCCCTGCGACTGCGCGTGCATCTGCTGATGGAGGCACTCAAGGCCGAGCCGCTGCGCGGCCTGGAAGAGCTCGCTCCCGGCGTGCGTTCGCTGCAACTGCGCTACGACAGCCGCGTGCTGCACCAGCGCACCCTGCTCGACCACCTGCTGCGCCTGGAGCGCCAGCTCGGTGATGTCGCCGAGCTCAAGGTGCCGACCCGCATCGTCCATCTGCCCATGGCCTTCGAGGACAGCGCAACGCTGGCCGCCGTCGAACGCTACCGCGAAACCGTACGCAGCGAGGCGCCCTGGCTGCCGAACAACGTCGACTTCATCCAGCGCGCCAATGGCCTGGAAAGCCGCGAGCAGGTTCGCGACATCCTGTTCGACGCCAGCTATCTGATCCTCGGCCTCGGCGACGTCTACCTCGACGCGCCCTGCGCGGTGCCGCTGGACCCGCGTCATCGCCTGCTCAGCTCCAAGTACAACCCGGCGCGCACCTTCACTGCCGAGGGCACCGTGGGCATCGGCGGCATGTACATGTGCATCTACGGCATGGACTCACCCGGCGGTTATCAACTGGTCGGTCGCACCCTGCCGATCTGGAACAAGTACGTGAAGAACGCCCAGTTCGAAAATGGCCAGCCCTGGTTGCTGCGCTTCTTCGATCAGGTGCGCTTCTATCCGGTCAGCGAGGCCGAGCTGGATGAATTCCGCGAAGCCTTCCGCGAGGGCCGCGCGCAGATTCGCATCGAGCAAAGCGAGTTCGACTTTGCCGCCTACAACCGTTTCATCGCCGACAACGCGGCTGATATCGAAGCCTTCCAGAGCCGGCAGAAAGCCGCCTTCGACGCCGAAGTCGAGCTGTGGAAGGACGACGACCCGAGCGCTGCGCAGGCACTGAGCGCCATGACTGAAGACGACGCCGATCTGGACGGCCACCTGGTCGCCGCCGAGATGAGCGGCAGCGTGTGGAAGGTACTGGTCGAGCCCGGCCAGCATGTCGAGGCCGGCACCCCGCTGCTGGTGGTCGAGGCGATGAAGATGGAACTGGCAGTGACCGCGCCGGTGGCCGGCACGGTCAAGTCGCTGCGTTGCGCCCCCGGCAAAGCGGTGACGCCGGGCGATGCCCTGCTTCTGCTGACCCCGAGCGAGGCGGCCTGAGATGCAACTGGTCAGCCCGGCCAAGCGCGGCAAGGAGCGCCCGGAGAATCTCGCCGAGCGCATCTACCTGCAGCTCAAGGACGACATCTTCGAGTTCCGCCTGCTGCCCGGTGATCGCTTCAGCGAGGGCGAGATCGCCGAGCGCATGGCCGCCAGCCGCACGCCGGTGCGCCAGGCGCTGTATCGCCTGGAGCGCGAGGGCTATCTGGAGGTGTATTTCCGCAGTGGCTGGCAGGTCAAGCCGTTCGACTTCGCCCACTTCGAGGAGCTGTACGAGGTACGCATCGTCCTCGAACTGGAGGCGGTCAAGCGTCTGTGCGAACGCCCCAATGAGGAGCTGCCGGATGCACTGGAACAGCTGCGCTGCACCTGGATGGTGCAACCCGAGCAGCGCCTGCAGGACGGTCGCGAAGTCTCGCGTCTGGATGAACGTTTTCACTGCCAGTTGGTGGAGGCCGCCGGCAATCGCGAGATGGCCCGCCTGCATGCCGAAGTCAGCGAAAAGATCCGAATTATCAGGCGCCTGGACTTCACCCAGGGGCCGCGCGTGGAGCTCACCTATGAGGAACACGCACGCATCCTCGGCGCGATCCTGTCGCGTCGCTGCGAAGAGGCACAGCTATTGCTCAAGACCCATATAGAGGTCAGCAAAGCGGAAGTGCGCAAGATCACCCTGCACATGCTGCACAGCGCCCGGCAACGGGCACTGCCGGCGCAAGGGTGACGTAAATGACCTTTGAATCACTGCCACCAATAAAAACGCTGTCCACTTAATCACGATTGTGAATGGAGATCGCACCATGCAACGTCGCAGCCTGATCAAGGCCTTTACCCTTTCCGCTTCCATCGCCGCCATGGGCCTGAGCTGGTCCATCCAGGCCGCCGAGACCATCAAGGTCGGCGTCCTGCACTCGCTGTCCGGCACCATGGCCATTTCCGAAACTTCGCTGAAAGACATGGCGCTGATGACCATCGACGAGATCAACGCAAAAGGTGGTGTACTCGGTAAGCAACTGGAAGCGGTGGTAGTCGACCCGGCCTCCAACTGGCCGCTGTTCGCCGAGCGTGGCCGTCAATTGCTGACCCAGGACAAGGTCGCGGTGACCTTCGGCTGCTGGACCTCGGTATCGCGCAAATCCGTGTTGCCGGTGTACGAAGAGCTCAACGGCCTGCTGTTCTACCCGGTGCAGTACGAAGGCGAAGAGATGTCGCCGAACGTGTTCTACACCGGTGCAGCGCCAAACCAGCAGGCCATCCCGGCGGTGGAATACCTGCTCAGCGAAGACGGCGGCGCCGCCAAGCGTTTCTTCCTGCTCGGCACCGACTACGTCTACCCGCGCACCACCAACAAGATCCTGCGCGCCTTCCTCAACAGCAAGGGCATCGCCGACAAGGACATCGAAGAGGTCTACACCCCCTTCGGTCATAGCGACTATCAAACCATCGTCGCCAACATCAAGAAGTTCTCCGCTGGCGGCAAAACTGCCGTGGTTTCCACTGTGAATGGCGACTCCAACGTACCGTTCTACAAGGAACTGGCCAACCAGGGCCTGGAAGCCACCGAAGTGCCGGTGGTGGCCTTCTCCGTGGGTGAAGAAGAACTGCGCGGCATCGATACCAAACCGCTGGTCGGCCACCTGGCGGCCTGGAACTACTTCCAGTCCGTGGAGAACCCGGTCAACGAGAAGTTCGTCGCCGACTGGAAAGCCTACGCCAAGGCCAAGAAGCTGCCGAACGCCGACACCGTGGTGACCAACGACCCGATGGAAGCCACCTACGTGGGCATCCACATGTGGGCGCAGGCCGTCGAGAAGGCCGGCACCACCGACGTCGACAAGGTGCGCGAAGCCATGGCCGGCCAGGAGTTCGCGGCGCCGAGCGGCTTCACCCTGAAGATGGACGAGAAGAACCACCACCTGCACAAGCCGGTGATGATCGGCGAGATTCAGGAGGACGGTCAGTTCTCCGTGGTCTGGGAAACCGAAGGCCCGATCCGCGCCCAGCCGTGGAGCCCGTACATCGAAGGCAACGACAAGAAAGCCGATACCCCGGTGAAGTCGAACTGAGGCAAAAGCCCCCTCTCCCGCAAGCGGCAACCACAGCTCGTCAATGGCTTGCAGTGCCGCTTGTCTCCCCTCTCCCGCTTGCGGGAGAGGGGCCGGGGGAGAGGGTCGCCGTAGCCCGGATGCAATCCGGGAAGCTCGCCCCGGACGTCATCCGGGCTACGCCAAGGACACCCTTATGCCCACTGCCCTTACCCGAATTCTCCTGAGCCTGTTGCTGTTGCTGCCACTGGCGGCGCAGGCTGGCGAGGCCGACGATTTCGTCGCTGCCAACGCCAGCAAACAGGCCAAACTGCTGCAGGACTGGGCCGCCACGCCCAGCCCAGAGCGCATGCCACTGTTGCAAGCCCTGCAGCAGGGCCGCGTCGGCAGTGATGCCGATAAACGCGCCTTCATCGAACAGGACGGCACTTGGCAGGCCGCCGATGGCAATGCCGAAGCCAACGGCACGCCACGCAAACTGCGCCTGAACAACCGCCTGCGCGGCCTGATCGCCTTCACCGTGGCCAGCCATCAGTTGCTCGATGACGCCGCCGCCGTGCGCCTCGCTGCTGCCAAGCAACTGCAACGCAATACACCGCCGGCATTGCTGCCCTTGCTGGAAAACCGCCTGAGCATGGAAGCCGACGAGAATGTACGCGACGCTATCACCCTGGCCCTGGCCAACCTGCAGCTGGAGGCCAGCGACCCAGCTGTGCGCCTGGCTGCCGTGGAGCGTCTGGGCAAGACCGGCGACCCGCTGGCGCGCACACGCCTGCAAAGCCTGCTCGATGGTGAAGAAAGCGATGCCACCGTGCGCGCCGCTGCCGAGCAGAGCCTGGCCCAGGTGAAGAACAAACTGCTGATCGGCGAACTGCTCGGCCAGGCCTTCAGCGGCCTGTCGCTGGGTTCGATTCTGCTGCTGGCCGCACTCGGTCTGGCCATCACCTTCGGCCTGCTCGGGGTGATCAACATGGCCCACGGCGAAATGCTGATGCTTGGCGCCTACACCACCTACGTGGTGCAGCTGAGCTTCCAGCGCCTGGCCCCCGAATACCTCACGCTCTACCCGCTGGCCGCGTTGCCCATCGCCTTTCTGGTCACCGCCTGCATCGGCATGGCCCTGGAGCGCACGGTGATCCGCCATCTCTACGGCCGACCGCTGGAAACCCTGCTGGCCACCTGGGGCATCAGCCTGATTCTGATCCAGCTGGTGCGCGTCACCTTCGGCGCGCAGAACGTCGAAGTGGCCAACCCGGCCTGGCTGTCTGGCGGCATGCAGGTGCTGCCGAACCTGGTGCTGCCGTACAACCGCATCGTCATCATCGGCTTCGCCTTATTCGTCGTGGTCCTGACCTGGCTGCTGCTGAACAAGACGCGCCTGGGCCTGAACGTGCGCGCGGTAACCCAGAACCGCAACATGGCCGCCTGCTGCGGCGTCCCCACCGGACGCGTGGACATGCTGGCCTTCGGTCTCGGCTCGGGCATCGCCGGCCTCGGCGGCGTGGCCCTAAGCCAGATCGGCAACGTCGGCCCGGACCTTGGCCAGAGTTACATCATCGACTCCTTCCTGGTGGTGGTACTCGGCGGCGTCGGGCAACTGGCCGGTAGTGTGCTGGCCGCCTTCGGCCTGGGCGTGGTGAACAAATTCCTCGAGCCGCAGATCGGTGCCGTACTCGGCAAGATCCTCATCCTCGCGCTGATCATTCTGTTCATCCAGAAACGCCCGCAAGGCCTCTTCGCTCTCAAAGGACGGGTGATCGACTGATGACCAGCGACCGTTATTGCGCCAACGGGCGTAGGGCGGGTGAAACCCGCCAGACAGACCGAACGCCATCACTGCAGCGGCGGGTTGCACCCGCCCTACGGGCTTAAAGGACGAGTGATCGACTGATGAATGCGATAAATCAAACGCTGCTGGCCCGCGCCAGCGCCAAGCTCGGCCCGCAGGTCTCCATCGCCATCGGCCTGCTGGTGCTGGCCGTGCTGCTCGCCATGCCGCTGCTGCACCTGCTGCCGGCCGACCATGCCCTGCACGTCTCGGCATACAGCCTGACCCTGGTGGGCAAGATCCTCTGCTACGCCATCGTCGCACTGGCGCTGGATCTAGTCTGGGGCTACGCCGGCATGCTGTCTCTGGGCCACGGCCTGTTCTTCGCCCTCGGTGGCTACGCCATGGGCATGTACCTGATGCGCCAGTCGGCGGGTGATGGGCTGCCGGCCTTTATGAGCTTTCTGGCCTGGAACGAGCTGCCCTGGTACTGGTACGGCACCTCCAGCTTCCTCTGGGCCATGTGCCTGGTGGTGCTGGCGCCCGGCCTGCTGGCGCTGGTGTTCGGCTTCTTCGCCTTCCGCTCGCGGATCAAGGGCGTGTACTTCTCGATCATGACCCAGGCGCTGACCTTCGCCGGCATGCTCTTGTTCTTCCGCAACGAAACCGGCTTCGGCGGCAACAACGGCTTTACCGGTTTCACCCGTATCCTCGGTTTCGACATAACCGCGCAGGGCACCCGCGCCGTGCTGTTCTTCGCCACCGTGGTGTTGCTGGTGGGCAGCCTGTACCTGGGCTTTCGCCTGGCACGCAGCAAGTTCGGCCGGGTGCTCACTGCCCTGCGTGACGCCGAGAACCGCCTGATGTTCTGCGGCTACGACCCACGCGGTTACAAGCTGTTCATCTGGGTATTAAGCGCGGTGTTGTGCGGTCTGGCTGGAGCGCTGTACGTGCCGCAGGTGGGCATCATCAACCCCAGCGAAATGGCGCCGACGCAGTCCATCGAGGCTGCCGTATGGGTCGCCCTGGGCGGCCGCGGCACACTGATCGGCCCGCTGCTTGGTGCCGGCCTGGTCAACGGCATGAAGAGCTGGTTCACCGTGGCCTTCCCGGAATACTGGCTGTTCGCCCTCGGTGCGCTGTTCATCGTCGTCACCCTGTTCCTGCCAAGAGGCGTCGTCGGTCTACTGCGCAAGGAGAAGGATCAATGAAAGCCACTCCGGTACCTGAAACCATGCTCGAAGCCGCTTTCGACCCCACCGGCCTGGCGCTGGACACCGGCAAGAACGTCGGTAAGGGCGTAAACGTTCGCCATGGCACCATCCTCACCCTGGAAGACATCAACGTCAGCTTCGATGGCTTCAAGGCGCTGACCAACCTGACGCTGTACATCGGCGTCGGTGAGCTGCGTTGCATCATCGGCCCCAACGGCGCCGGCAAGACCACCATGATGGACGTGATCACCGGCAAGACCCGGCCGGACAACGGCGTGGCCTACTTCGGCGAACAGTACGACCTCACCAGCATGAGCGAGGTGGAGATCGCCCAGGCCGGCATCGGCCGCAAGTTTCAGAAGCCCACGGTGTTCGAAGCGCTGACGGTGTTCGAGAACCTGGAACTGGCGCAGAAGACCAACAAATCGGTATGGGCCAGCCTGCGCGCCAGGCTCAACGGCGAGCAGAAGGATCGTATCGAGGAAGTGCTGACCACCATCCGCCTGGAAGCCTCGCGCAACCGTTCGGCTGGCCTGCTCTCCCACGGCCAGAAACAGTTTCTCGAGATCGGCATGCTGCTGATGCAGGAGCCGCACCTGCTGCTGCTCGACGAGCCGGTGGCAGGCATGACCGATGCCGAAACCGAGTTCACCGCCGAGCTGTTCAAGTCGCTGGCACGCAAACACTCGCTGATGGTGGTCGAGCACGACATGGGCTTCGTCGGCTCCATCGCCGACCACGTCACCGTGCTGCACCAGGGCAGCGTACTGGCCGAAGGCTCGCTGGAGCAGGTACAGAACGACGAGCGGGTGATCGAGGTTTATCTGGGTCGCTGACGCCAGCCAGTGGGAGGGGCTTTAGCCGCGAGCTCTTTAAAGATCAAAAGCTCGCGGCTGAAGCCCCTCCCACACTACGAATGAAGGACATTTCTATGCTGCAAGTCCAACAACTCCACCAGTATTACGGCGGCAGCCACATCCTCCGTGGCCTGTCGTTCGACGTGAAGGTCGGCGAGGTCACCTGCCTGCTCGGCCGCAACGGCGTGGGCAAGACCACCCTGCTCAAGTGCCTGATGGGCCTGATTCCGGCCAAGGACGGCAACGTGCAATGGGAAGGCAAGGCCATCACCGGCTTCAAACCGCACCAGCGCGTGCACGCCGGCATCGCCTATGTGCCACAGGGCCGCGAGATCTTCGGGCGCCTGACCGTTGAAGAGAACCTGCTGATGGGCCTGTCGCGCTTTCCCGGCAGCCAGGCCAAGGCCGTGCCGGAATTCATCTACGAGCTGTTCCCGGTGCTGCGCGAAATGAAGCATCGCCGTGGCGGCGACCTCTCCGGCGGCCAGCAGCAACAGCTGGCCATCGGTCGCGCCCTGGCCAGCCAGCCGCGCCTATTGATCCTCGACGAACCCACCGAAGGCATCCAGCCCTCGGTGATCAAGGAAATCGGCGCGGTGATCAAGAAGCTCGCCGCTCGTGGCGACATGGCCATCCTGCTGGTCGAGCAGTTCTACGACTTCGCCGCCGAACTGGCCGACCAGTATCTGGTGATGAGCCGTGGCGAGATCGTCCAGCAGGGTCGTGGCGCGAACATGGAAGCCGAAGGCGTGCGCGGGCTGGTAGCGATCTGATGCGCAACGTAGGGCGGGTGCAACCCGCCAGAAATATCCGGGGGTGTCCATTGGTGGGCTGAAGCCCACCCTACGGCAGGCGAGCGATTTGTAGGGTGGGCGACGCCTCACCCGCCCACCAACCAGTTACTCGGCGAAATCCGCCCCCTCGCGCAGCAACTGGCGTTTCACGCTCTCAAGATGCAGGTGCGCGCTTTCGGCGTTGCCCTGCAGCATCTGCCGGCACGCCGCACTGGCAATCGCCGGTGCCACCACCTTCAACGGCCGACCGCTGGCCATGGCCTTGAGCTGCACCTCGGCAGCGCGCTCCAGGTAGTAGAGATCGTCCCAGGCTTCGGCAATGCTCGGCCCCAGTATCAACGGGCCGTGATTCTTCAGCATCAGCACATCGGCATCGCCTGCCGCGCGGGCGATACGCTCGCCTTCGGCGTAGTCGAGCGCCAGCCCCTGGTAATCCTCGTCCACGGCCAGTCGCTCGTAAAATTTCAGCGCGGTCTGCCCGGCCCAGACGAAGGGCTCGCCCTCCAGCATGCACAGCGCCGTGGCGTTGGGCATATGGGTATGGAAGGCTGCCGTGGCGCGCGGGTTGAGGCGGTGCAACTGGGCATGGATAAAGAACGCCGTGGCCTCCGGACGGCCCTCACCCAGCACTACGCGCCCCTCGAAATCGCAGATCAACAGCGACGAGGCCGTGACCTCGGCGAAGGCCAGGCCATAAGGGTTGACCAGAAACAGCTCCGGCCGCCCCGGCACCACCACGGAAAAATGATTGCAGATGCCCTCGCCCATGCCGAGCCTCGCCGCCATGCGAAAGCAGGCGGCCAGGTCGATACGCGCCTGGGCGATCTCGGGGCTGTTCAGGCCTTCAGTGGACGCCACCGGGGCAGTGTTGATTTCGAATGCGTGGGCCATGGTTTCACTCCTGAAAACGTATGCCTCCAGCCTAGCCTGTGCACACAGGTCGCCTAGGGACAGTTGCCCGACGTCGGTGAGCCAGACGCGCTGACCCGGCCACTTCCGGTATCTGGCCCTACGGCCAACGACCGCTTTGTTCCTATGGTGCAGCCATCCGCAACGGCCAGACCGAGGTCATCATGAGCACACCGATCAGCAACCAGTACGTCCACGACCTGGATCGCCAGCACGTCTTCCATTCCTGGTCGACCCAGGGCGCCCTCAACCCGCTGGTAGTCGCCGGCGGCGAGGGCTGCACGCTGTGGGACTACGACGGCAAACGCTACCTCGACTTCAGCAGCCAACTGGTCAACACCAACATCGGCCACCAGCACCCCAAGGTGATCGCAGCCATCCGCGAACAGGCCGCCAGTTTGGTGACCATCGCCCCGGCCACCGCCAACCTGATGCGGGGTGAAGCCGCCAAGCGCATCCTCGCCCGCGCGCCGACCGGTTTCTCCAAGGTGTTCTTCACCAACGCAGGCGCCGATGCCAACGAAAACGCCATGCGCATGGCGCGTCTGTACACCGGCCGCGACAAGATCCTCTCCGCCTACCGTTCCTACCATGGCAGCACCGGCGCGGCCATCGTCGCCACTGGCGACCCACGCCGCGTACCCAACGAGTACGCCCGTGGTCATGTGCACTTCTTCAACCCCTACCTGTACCGCAGCGAATTCAACGCCGCGAACGAGGAAGAAGAATGCCAGCGCGCCCTGCAGCACCTGCGCCGGGTTATCGAGTGCGAGGGGCCGGGCGCCATCGCCGCCATCCTGCTGGAAAGCATCCCCGGCACCGCCGGCATCCTGGTGCCACCCAAGGGCTACATGCAGGGCGTACGCAAGCTGGCCGACGAATTCGGCATCCTGCTCATTCTCGATGAAGTGATGGCCGGCTTCGGTCGCACCGGCAGTTGGCTGGCGCTGGAGCACTTCGACGTGGTGCCGGATCTGATCGTCTTCGCCAAGGGCGTCAACTCCGGCTATGTGCCGGCCGGTGGAGTGATGATTTCCAAGCCGATCTGCGAGCACTTCGACAACCACTTCTTCCCTGGCGGCCTGACCTACTCCGGGCACCCGCTGGCCATGGCCGCCATCGTCGCCACCCTGGATGCGATGGCCGAGGAAGGCATGGTGGAGAACGCCCGTGATATCGGCGCCCAGGTATTAGGCCCGGGCCTGAAGAAACTGGCCGAACGCTACCCGATGATCGGCGAAGCGCGTGGCGTCGGCCTGTTCTGGGCGCTGGAGTTCGTCAGCGATGAGCAGAAGAAGACGCCAATGCCGGCGCCGGTGATGCAGGAGATGAAGGCGGCGCTGACCGCCCGCGGGCTGCTCAGCTTCGTGGTGGAGAACCGCATCCATGTGGTGCCGCCGTGCATCGTCAGCGCCGCGCAGGTAAACGAGGCGCTGGCGATCTTCGACGAGGTGTTCGCCCTGTTCGCGCCGCGTTTTGGCTGACACCACACAATACTCGTAGGAGCCCGCTTGCGGGCGATGCCGGCAAGCCGGCTCCTACAGCGCCGTCCAGCACCTGTAGCCCGGATGAAATCCGGGGTTTCACGGCCGGTTATGGTTTTCCCGGATTTCATCCGGGCTACGAACTTGCCTGATAACCGTCGCGGCTGAAGCCCCTCCCATAGAGTCACGGGGCATTTGTGGGAGGGGCTTTAGCCGCGACCGCTCTTCACAACCCCGCCAGCACCTCACCCAGTTTCTGCACGCCCGGCCGAATGCGCTCGGCATCAATGGCATGGAACCCCAGGCGCATGAAGTTGGTCGGCGCCGCGCCCTCACCAAGGAAGAACTGCGCCCCGGACTCGATCAGCACGCTCTGCTGCGCCGCCGCCCAGGCCAGGCGCTGGGTATCGACACCGCGCGGCGCGGCCAGCCAGCAGGCGCTGGCACCCGGGCTGCCCATCGGCTGGCAGTCGCTCAGGTCGCTGCGCAGCGCCTGGTAGAGCAGCTCGCGGCGGCGACAATGCTCCTCGCGAAAGCGCCGCAGGTGCGCGTCGTAGTGCCCTTGGGCGAGGAAGTCGGCGAGCATGCGCTGGTTGTTCAGCGGCGGGTGACGGTACATCAGCCGGCGCAGTGCACGCAGTTCGTCGATCAGCTCGGCGTCGGCGACCATGTAGCCGATGCGCAGCCCCGGCGAGAAAGCCTTGGACAGGCTACTGAGGTAGATCACCCGGCCGCTGCTGTCGCTGGCCTTGAGCGCCGGCAGCGGATGGTTGTCGAGATTGAATTCGGCGTCGTAGTCGTCCTCGATCAGCACCTGGTCGTGCTCGCGCACCTGCCGTAGCAACTGCTCGCGCCGGGCCGCGCTCATCGCCACGCCGGTGGGTACCTGGTGCCCCGGCGTCACATAGAGGTACTGGCAGTCATCCAGGCGGCTATCCACTACCAGGCCCTGATCGTCGACATCCTGCAGGTGCACCTTGGCGCCGTGCAGGTCGAAGATGCTCGCCGCGTCGCGAAAACCCGGATTTTCCACACCAACTCGCACCCCGCGCGCCATCAGCAGGCTGGCCAGCAGGTACAGGGCGTTCTGCGAACCGAGGGTCACCAGGATCTCGTCGGCCCGCGCCCAGATGCCGCGCTTGGGCAGCACGCGGGTGCGCAGCTGCTCGATCAGTTGCTCATCGTCACGGTCAAAACGGTCGCCCAGCCAACCCTGGTCGCGCTCGCCGCTGAGGTTTTTGCGCGACACCTCGCGCCAGCGCTCCAACGGGAACAGCTCACTGATCGGCTGGCCGTAAATGAACGGGTAGGTGAAGCGGCTCCAGTTGCTCGGGCGCAGCACGCCGTGCTTCAAACTGGGCTGCATACGAAAGCGCGCGGCCCAATCCGGGGCAGTGGCAGCGCTGCTGGCGTCGGACTGCTCCAGCTTACGCAGCGGCGTCATGCGCAGCACCGCCTCGCCCGCCTGCCCACAATAGTCCGGGTGCAGGTAGTAACCACTGCGCGGGCGGCTGACCAAGTAGCCGTTGTCGAGCAGACTCTCGTACACCAGCGCCACGGTATTGCGCGAGACCGACAGCTGCTGGGACAGCTTGCGGCACGACGGCAGCGGCTCGTCGGCCGGAAAACCGCCGCCGAGAATGGCCGACACCAGCGACTCACGAAGCTGCTCCTGAAGGCCGCGCTGACGGTCGAAATCGAGGTGGTAAAAGTGATCGATCATGGCGCCCTCCAACAGCCAAACAACCCTGTGATGTAGCAAGTAGCGCGCCACTGTCGCTGGCCAGAACAAAGGCCGGAACTGCCCCTATCGCCGGCTCGTCAGGCGTCTCTAAGGTGAAAACGAAACCGCCGCCGAGCGGCCAGGACAACCCTTGTCGACACCTCTGGAGCACGCCCATGAAGCCATCGAACACCGATTCCAAACCCTTCGGCCTGCTGCGCAAGCTGGCCCTGGCCACTTGCCTGGTCGGCGCCTCGCTGAGCGCCCATGCCGACCTCGACGACATCAAGAGCAAGGGTGTTATGACCGTCGCCACCGAGGACGACTACGCGCCGTTCAACTTCATCGTCGACGGCAAGCCGGAGGGCTTTCACAAGGAGCTGCTGGAAGACCTGAAGGCGTACGCCAAGGCGCAGGGCTTCGACGTCAAGCAGGAAATCCTGCCCTGGACCGGCCTGCTCGCCTCGGTGTCGTCCGGCCAGTACGACATGGCCTTCACCGGCGCCCTGGTCACCGATGACCGCCTGCGCGTGTTCAACTTCGCCCCGCCCTTCGCCTCGGCGCAGCACTTCTACGTCAAGCGCGCCGGTGACGACCGCCTCAGCGACATCGCCAGCCTGTGCGGCAAGACCGTCGGCCTGCAGGCCGGCAGCGCCCTGCTCGCGCGCCTGCCGGAATTGAAGAAGATGATGGAAGCGGAGGGCTGCAAGATCGGCACGGTGACCGAATATCCGTCCTACCCGGAAGCCTACGCGGATCTGGCCAACGGCCGCCTGGACTACGTGATCAACGCGCTGATTTCGGTCAACGACCTGGTCAAGACCCGCGGCGACACCTTCGCCAAGGGCGTCGCCGTGTCCGGCGACGGCTTTGCCGCCTGGCCAGTACCGAAGAGCAGCCCCGAGCTGCTGGAGTTCCTCACCGGCTTCATGACCGAGGTGCGCGACAGCGGTCGCCTGGCCGAGCTGCAGACCAAGTGGTTCGGCGAAGCCTTCCCGGCCATGCCCAAGGAGCCGATCACCAAGGTCGAGCAGTTCCACGAACTGGCCGGCATGTGACACCGGGCCGAGGCCAAGCCTCTGGCATGGCCTCGTAGGGTACGCCGTGCGCACCAGCGTCAACGGTATCGGCGCACCCTGCATGCTCATCACCAACGCACTGCCGCCTATCAGGGACAGGGCCAGCCCTGGCCCTCACCTTGCTTGCAACACCCCACCACTTTTCTAGGAGCCCGACATGAACGGACAAGCCTGGTTATTGCTGCTCGAAGGCGCCTGGACGACTCTGTGGATCTCCTCGATCGCCATCGCCCTGGGCGTGGTCATCGGCCTGGGCATTGCCCTGCTGCGCATGGCGCGCATTCCTTTCGTGGAGCAGGCGCTGGTGCTCTACGTGAGCCTGGCCCGCGCCACGCCGCTGGTCACCCTGGTGCTGTTCATCTTCCTCTCGGCACCGACTTTCGGCCTGGCCATGGATCGCAACACGGCGGCGATCCTCGCCCTCACCCTGAACACCGCGGCCTTCAACGCCGAGGTCTGGCGCACAGCGTTCATCAGTTTCTCCCGCGAGCAGAAGGAAGCGGCACTGGCCTGCGGCATGACCAACGGCGTGTTCTTCCGCCGCATCATGCTGCCGCAGATGATCACCAGCAGCCTGCCCGGCCTGGTCAACGAGATGTCCTTCCTGATCAAGAGCAGCCCGGCCATCGCGGTGATCGGCATCGTCGACCTGACCCGCGTGACCAACCGCATCAGCGCCGTGACCTACGAGCCGCTGCCACCGATTCTCGCTGCCGCCCTGCTGTACATGCTGATCATCGGCGTGCTGCTCAAGGTGCAGGCTATCGCCGAGAAGAAAGCCAACCGACTGGCCATGTGAGGACGCGACCATGACCGAATGGAGCATCATCTGGGAGGCGCGCGGCGCCTTCCTCAACGGCGCACTCAACACGCTGATCCTGTTCGCCCTGTCGGTACTGGCGGCCTTCGTCATCGGCTGCTTCAGCGTCTACCTGCTGGAGCGCCGCAACTGGCTGTCGACCGTGCTGCGCGGGGCGATCAACCTGATGCGCATGCTGCCCTTTCTGGTGCTGGCTTATCTGCTCTACTACGGCCTGCCGGCCCTGGGCATCAAGCCCAGCGCCTGGGGTGCGGGCCTGGTGGCGCTGGCCATCTATCACGCGGCCTACTTCGCCGAGATCCTGCGTGGCGCGCGCCTGGTGCTGCCGCTCGGTCAGGTCGAGGCGGCCAAGGCCCATGGCTTTCGTCCAGGCCGGCTGTACTGGCGGATCATCCTGCCGCAGTTGGTGATCCGCACCCGCCCGCTGCTCGGCAACCAATTGATCTACGCGCTGAAGGACACCGCCTTTCTCACCATCATCACCGTGCAGGAACTGACCGCTGCGGCCAACTCGGTGCAAGCCACCTACTTCATCCCCACCGAGGCGTTCATCGTGGTCATCGCCCTGTACTGGATCATCAGCATCTGCCTGGAACTGGCGCTCAAATGGGCGAGCCGGTTCGGCGCCAAACGAGGTTTCGAACATGCCTGAGGCACCTGCGGTACAGATCGACAATCTTTCCAAGAGCTTCGACGGTATTGAGGTGCTGCGCGACATCTCGTTGACCGTGAACAAGGGCGAAGTGGTCAGCGTGCTGGGCTCGTCCGGTTCGGGAAAATCCACCCTGCTGCGTTGTATCAACTGGCTCGAAGAGCCGGATCGCGGCAGTATTCACATTGCCGGCCAGCGCATCGGCGTCGACGCCCAGGGCAAGCGCATGAACAACCGCGAACTGGCGGCGATTCGCGCCAAGACCGGCATGGTGTTCCAGAGCTTCAACCTGTGGCCGCACTTGAACGTGCTGCAGAACGTCATGGAAGCACCGATGCAGGTGAAAAAGATGCGCAAGGACGAGGCCCGCGCCATCGCCCAGACGCTGCTGGAAAAGGTCGGCATGGAACAGAAGGCCGAGGCCTTTCCCTACACCCTTTCCGGTGGACAGAAGCAGCGCGTGGCAATCGCCCGCGCCCTGGCCATGAGCCCCGAGGTGATCCTCTTCGACGAGCCGACCTCGGCACTCGACCCGGAGCGGGTCGGCGAAGTGCTGACGGTGATGAAGAACCTCTCCAGCGAGGGCTACACCATGATCGTGGTCACCCACGAAATGGAATTCGCCCGCGCGGTATCCGATCAGGTGGTGTTCCTGGAAAAGGGCCTGCTGATCGAGAAATCCGCACCGGAGAAGTTCTTCACCAACCCGGAAACCGAACGCGTGCGCAAGTTCCTCGAACTGTCCGCATGACCCTCGCCGGCACGCAGCCGGCGAGCCAACCGCTAGTAACGAAACGAGGTTATCCATGAGCAAGGTGGCATTCATCACAGGCGCGACATCCGGTTTCGGCCGCGCCACGGCACGACGCTTCGCCGAGGCCGGCTGGACCCTGGTACTCAGCGGCCGACGCCTGGAGCGCCTGGAAGAGCTGAAGACCGAACTGCAGGACAAGGTGCCGGTGCACATCGCCGCGCTCGACGTGCGTGATGCGGCAGCAGTGAAGGCGCTGGTCGACAGCCTGCAAGCGCCTTTCGACCGTATCGACGTGCTGGTCAACAACGCCGGCCTGGCCCTGGCCCCGGAGGCTGCGCAGAAGGTCGCCCTGCAAGACTGGCACACCATGATCGACACCAACGTCACCGGCCTGATCAATGTCACCCACGCGGTGCTGCCCAAGCTGCTGGAAATCGGCAAGGGCACCAGCATCATCAACATCGGCTCGGTGGCCGGCGAATGGCCCTACCCGGGCGGCCACGTCTATGGCGCCACCAAGGCCTTCGTCAAACAGTTCAGCTTCAACCTGCGTTGCGATCTGGTGTCCACCGGTGTGCGCGTCACCGACATCGCGCCGGGCATGGCCGAAACCGAATTCACCCTGGTGCGTACCAAGGGCAACCAGGCCGCCTCCGACGCGCTGTACGGCAGCACCACGCCGCTGACCGCCGAGGACATCGCCGAGCAGATTTTCTACGTCGCTACCCTGCCGGATCACATCAACATCAACCGCCTGGAAATCATGCCGAGCCGCCAGGCCTGGTCGCCCTTCGCCATCGACCGCGATTGAAGGACGCGCCTCGCAGGGCGGGATCGACACCGACCCCGCCCGTAGGGTGCGCCATGCGCACCGCCGTGATCCCGCAGCAACTGATACCTTTCGGTGCGCACGGCGCACCCTACAAGATCGCCTTCAGTAGGCTGCCCAGCGACAACACCACCAGCAGCCCACCGACCAGCACCCGCAGCGATATCGGCTGCCAGCGCGGGTGCAGCCACTGGCCAAGCAGGTTACCGGCCAGCGCCGGCAATGCCAGTTCCAGCGCCAGCCGCCACAGCGCGCCGCTCAGCACACCCGCGACACCCAGTCCGATCAGCGCAGCGCCACTGCTGGCCAGGAAGAACAGCACTGCCGTACCGCGCAACTGGCGCGCATCGAGGCCACTGCGCAGCAGGTAGATCATCAAGGGCGGGCCGCCGGCCGAGGCCAGGGTGGTCGCCAGGCCGGATGCCAGCCCGGCCAACCAGGCCATACCCTGGCTCACCGGCGTGGCAACGGACGGACGCCACAACACCAGCATGCCCCCGCATAAACAGAGCACAGCCACCAGCGGCGCCATGATGTGCGCCGGCAGCCATAGCAGCAGCCAGGCGCCCAGCGGCACCGCCAGCAGCATGCCGCCCAATAGACGCACCAGCACGCGCCCATGCACGGCGCGCAACGCCGCCGGCCACAGCGTCACGCTGCATGCCACATCGAGAATCAGCGCCACCGGCACGGCTTCGGCCGGCGGCAGTCGCAGCATCAGTCCGAGCGCCATCAGCATGGCGAAACCGAAGCCGCTGTAGCCGCGCACCAGGCCTGCGGCGAAGGCGATAAAGGTGAACATGGGCGCTCCACACGAATCGTACGCCCGACTCTAGAGCTGGCCAGGCGAGATAGGCAGAGCCAGATGCAGCACCGCGACTGGCCACAGGTGCAGGTAGGTGCGAAGTCGCACCGAATTGGTTCAGGGCACGCCTCTTGCTTGCCCACTCGGTCAACTATCCTGCGGAACCCCTGCCTTAACATGAATCTGCCTGCCGCCCTGTTCACGCCAAGCTGGCCTGCCGAGCTGGAGCTGGCCTATGCGCGCCACGGCGAACGCACCACGCCAGTGCAGAGGCGCCACCTCGGCCCTCTTAGAGTGCAGAAGCACCTGTATGCCGAAGGCCCGGAGGTGTGCCAGCACATCATCGTCCACCCGCCTGGAGGCATTGCCGGCGGCGACGTTCTGGATATCTCGGCCCACGCTGGCGAAAACACCTGGGTGCAGCTCACCAGCCCCGGAGCGGCCAAGTGGTACCGCGCCGCCGGTGTCGCCCGGCAGGATCTGCGCCTGTGCGTCGACGCTGGCGCCACCCTGGAATGGCTGCCGCAGGAAACCATCATCTATGCCGGCGCTCAGGCCGAACTGCACACGCAGATCGACCTGCACGGCGACGCTCGCCTGTTCTACTGGGATATCGTCGCCCTCGGCCGCCCCGCCGCCGCCGAGCGCTTTGCCAGCGGCCACTTTCAGGCCGCGCTGGATGTTCGCCGTGACGGCCAGCTGCTCTGGCACGAACGCCAGCGTGTTGCTGGTGGCGACGGTCTGCTCGACTCGCCTATCGGCCTCAACGGCCAGCCGGTGTTTGCCACCCTGCTGATCAGCGCCGATGTAGACAGTGATTTACTCGAACGCTGCCGGGAACTGAAGATCGATGGCGTGCGCGGTGACCTCAGCCAGCTCTCGGGCCTGCTGGTCGCACGCTGCCTGGCCAGCGAAGCACTCAAGGCTCGCGCCTGGCTGATCGAGCTCTGGCGCCTGCTGCGCCCGGCGATGCTGGGGCGCGAAGCTGTGCCACCCCGAATCTGGAGCACATGAGCACAACGGACATGTAGGAGCCGGCTTGCCGGCGATCAACAGAGGCCTAATCGCCGGCAAGCCGGCTCCTACAAATTGCAGTACAGCCACGCCAGAGTGGAACAGCGCACGCCGCGTTCCACCAAGCGACCGAAGCACTATTGCGGACAAGGCACAGCCTTGCCGCTCCAAGACTGGAGCCGTCATGGATTTGTCACCAAGAGAAAAAGACAAGCTGCTGATCTTCACCGCCGGCCTGGTGGCCGAGCGCCGACTGGCGCGTGGGGTGAAGCTGAATTACCCGGAAGCCATGGCCTACATCTCCGCCGCTCTGCTCGAAGGCGCGCGCGACGGCCAGACGGTCGCCGAGCTGATGCATTTCGGCACCACCCTGCTGGCCCGCGATCAGGTGATGGAGGGTGTGCCGGAGATGATCCCGGAGATCCAGATCGAAGCCACCTTCCCCGACGGCACCAAGCTGGTGACCGTCCACCAACCGATCGCCTGAACCATGAGTTTCGACATAGTGAATGCCGGCGAAGCCGACCTGCCCGGCATCCTGGCCATCTACAACGACGCCGTGCAGCACACCACGGCGATCTGGAACGAGACCCTGGTGGATCTGGCCAACCGCCGCGCCTGGCTGGCCGAACGCACGGCAGCGGGCTTTCCCGTACTGGTCGCGCATGACGCCGCCGGCGAGGTGATCGGCTACGCCAGCTATGGCACCTGGCGCAGCATCGAGGGCTTTCGCCACACCGTCGAGCATTCGGTCTACGTACGCGCCGACCAGCGCGGCCAAGGGCTCGGCCCGGCGCTGATGCAGGCGCTGATCGAGCGCGCTCGCGCCGCCAACCTCCACGTCATGGTCGCCGCCATCGAGTCGGAGAACGCAGCCTCGATTCGCCTGCACCAGCGCCTCGGCTTCATCACCACCGGGCAGATGCCCCAGGTCGGCCGCAAGTTCGGGCGCTGGCTGGACCTGACCTTCATGCAACTGATCCTCGGCGCCAAGGAGTGACCCCGTGGACGTGACGCTACAGCGACTCGACAGCACCAACTTCGCCAACTACCGCGAAGGCTTGATCGTCCTGCTGCTCGATGCGGTCAACGATGGTGCATCGATAGGCTTTCTCGCCGATCTCGACGAACGAGAAGCCGCTGAATATTTCGCCCAGGTGCATGCGGCCATGACAGACGGCTCCCTACTGCTCTGGGTGGCCCATGAGCAGGGCCGCGTTCTGGGCAGCGTGCAACTGAGCCTGTGCCAGAAGCCCAATGGGCTGAACCGTGCAGAGATCCAGAAACTGCTGGTACTGAGCGACTCACGCCGTCGCGGCATCGCTCGCCTGTTGATACAGGCCGTCGAGCAGGAAGCGGCGCCCCGCAAGCGCGGCCTGTTGTACCTCGACACCGAGGCTGGCAGTGACGCAGAACAGCTCTATCGCCACCTGGGCTACCAGTGCATTGGTGGCCTACCCGATTACGCCTGCGGCCCGGACGGCATCTACCGGGCCAATGCCATCTACTACAAGACGCTTGCGAGGCCTTCACCATGATTCCCGGCGAATACCAGATTGCCGACGGCGAGATCGAGCTCAATGCCGGTCGCCGTACCCTGACCCTTTCCGTGGCCAACAGCGGAGACCGGCCGATCCAGGTCGGCTCGCACTACCACTTCTTCGAGACCAACGATGCCCTGTTGTTCGACCGCGCGGCCGCGCGCGGCATGCGCCTGAACATTCCCGCCGGCACGGCCGTGCGCTTCGAGCCAGGGCAGAGCCGTGAAGTGGAGCTGGTCGATCTGGCTGGCGCACGTCGGGTGTTCGGTTTCGCCGGCCGGGTGATGGGCGCTCTATAACCCGTAGGGTGCGCCGTGCGCACCAGCAACGACACAGATAGCAACGGTGCGCATAGCGCACCCTACGAGGACTTCCAATGAAGATTTCCCGCCAAGCCTACGCCGACATGTTCGGCCCCACCGTCGGCGACAAGGTGCGCCTGGCCGATACCGAGCTGTGGATCGAGGTCGAGCAGGACTTCACCACCTATGGCGAAGAAGTGAAATTCGGCGGCGGCAAGGTGATCCGCGACGGCATGGGCCAGGGCCAGCTGTGCGCCGCCGAGGTGGTCGACACCCTGATCACCAACGCACTGATCATCGACCACTGGGGCATCGTCAAGGCCGACGTCGGCCTCAAGGACGGGCGCATCGCCGCCATCGGCAAGGCCGGCAACCCGGATATCCAGCCCGATGTCACGATTGCGATTGGCGCCGGCACCGAGGTGATCGCCGGCGAAGGCATGATCCTCACCGCTGGCGGCATCGACACCCACATCCACTTCATCTGCCCGCAGCAGATCGAAGAAGCGCTGATGAGCGGCGTCACCACCATGATCGGTGGCGGCACCGGGCCGGCCACCGGCACCAATGCCACCACCTGCACTTCCGGCCCCTGGCACATGGCGCGCATGCTGCAGGCCGCCGATGCCTTCCCGATGAACCTGGGCTTTACCGGCAAGGGCAACGCCTCGCTGCCCGAGCCCTTGATCGAACAGGTCAAAGCCGGCGCCATCGGCCTCAAGCTGCACGAGGACTGGGGCACCACCCCGGCAGCCATCGACAACTGCCTGTCGGTCGCCGACGAATACGACGTGCAGGTGGCGATCCACACCGACACGCTGAACGAGTCCGGCTTCGTCGAAACCACCCTCGGCGCATTCAAGGGCCGCACCATCCACACCTACCACACCGAGGGCGCCGGCGGCGGCCATGCGCCGGACATCATCAAGGCCTGCGGTTTCCCCAACGTGCTGCCGTCCTCGACCAACCCGACGCGCCCGTTCACCCGCAATACCATCGACGAGCACCTGGACATGCTGATGGTCTGCCATCACCTCGACCCGAGCATCGCCGAGGATGTCGCGTTTGCCGAGAGCCGCATCCGCCGTGAAACCATTGCGGCGGAGGATATCCTCCACGACCTCGGCGCGTTTTCCATGATCAGCTCCGACAGTCAGGCCATGGGCCGCGTCGGCGAGGTGATCACGCGCACCTGGCAGACTGCCGACAAGATGAAGCAGCAGCGCGGCCCGTTGCCCGAAGACGCGCCGGGCAACGACAACTTCCGCGCCAAGCGCTACATCGCCAAGTACACCATCAACCCGGCGATCACCCATGGCATCAGCCATGAAGTGGGCTCCATCGAAGTGGGCAAGTGGGCCGACCTGGTGCTCTGGCGCCCGGCCTTCTTCGGCGTCAAGCCGACGCTGATCCTCAAGGGCGGCGCCATCGCCGCCAGCCTGATGGGCGATGCCAACGCCTCGATCCCGACGCCGCAACCGGTGCACTACCGGCCGATGTTCGCCAGCTATGGTGGCAGCCGCCATGCCACCAGCATCACCTTCATCAGCCAGGCCGCGTTCGACGCCGGCGTGCCGCAGCAACTCGGCCTGCAGAAGAAAATCGGCGTGGTCAAAGGCTGCCGCGAGGTGCAGAAGACCGATCTGATCCACAACGGCTACCTGCCCAATATCGAGGTCGATCCGCAGAACTACCAGGTCAAGGCCGACGGCCAATTGCTCTGGTGCGAGCCGGCCGAGGTGCTGCCGATGGCGCAGCGCTATTTCCTGTTCTGACATGGCAGGCTGAGACGACAATGGCGGGTTTCACCCGCCCTACGGGGGGGGATTGCCCACCTGCACAACCTGTAGGGCGGGTGCAACCCGCCAATTCATTCGCCGGCCCCCAGATCATTGACGCTCGTGTCCCCGCCCCAATCGACGGGGTAAATGCCCTGCTTCACCCAACGGTGAAACGACGACCAAGGCCAATCCTGCACACGCGTTACCAGCCCATGCTTGAGCGGGTTGCCGTGCAGGTAGTCGAAGTGCCGGGCGTAGTCGCGCTCATCGTGGATCAGGTGCTCCCAGAAGCGCTGCTGCCAGAGCGTGCCCTGGCCCTTCGTCTGACGTCGGTGGCTCAACAAATCCGAGCGGTTATAGCGGCTGCCACATGCATGCGTGACATGCCGCTTGATCAACCGCCAGCGATTGGAAAAGTCCGCATCACCGAGCGGCAAACGCCAGATGGCATGCAGATGATCGGGCAGCAATACCCGGGCGTCGATGACGAAGGGCTGGGTGAGACGAACCGTTTCGATGGCTTCGCGCAAAGCCTGGCGGATATCGGGATCAGTGAGGATCGGCTGACGCCGCTCAGTGACTAGCGTGAAGAAATAGGTGCCGCCAGGAACGGCGGCGCGGCGGTAGTCAGACATGGCAACGTCCTTGTTGCGGAGTTGGCTGTGGCGGGTTTCACCCGCCCTACGGTCATGTGTAGGGCGGGTGAAACCCGCCGTTGCCATTGAGGCTAGCCCATTCAGGACGCCTGCTTCATCTCGTCGTAGGCGTTGAGATAGTCACCCGCCAGTTGCTGCTTCTCCTTGTCGCGAAGCAGTTTGCCGGCCATCTGGAAGAAGGTGTGTTCTTCTTCCTTGAGGTGGTGCTCGACCTTTTCCGCAAGGGCCTTGGCTTGCGCCAGCCAGCTCGGGCTGCTGGGGTCGGTTTCCTCCAGGTCCTCGATCATTTCGTCCATCTGGTGATGCTCGGCGATCGCATGGCGCGATAGATCCACGCCCGCGTCCTGCTGCATCAGGGGGATTATAGAAATGACGTTCTTCAGCCACCGAGTGCACGGCCAGCTCCTGCTTGAGCTGAGAGAACAAAGCGTGGCGTTCGGCGCTGTCGCCCTGGGTGGCGATCAGTTTCTGCGCCAGTTCGCGCTGGATATCGTGGCTGATGCGTAAGGCTTCGAAAATCGTCATGCAGGCACCTCTTCCTGAGTCACGGTCTAGTAGCACTAGACCATCAGGACTCGAATAGGTGCCGTACCGCTTGCTCAGCGCAGCTGGCTGTCCTTGCTGCCCCGCCGGTTGTAGCCGCTGTAGACGGCGTTCTCCCGGTCGTGCTCAGCCTGGCAGTTGACGCACAGGCGCACGCCGGGAATCGCCTGACGGCGGGCCTCGGGAATGACCGCATCGCACTCCTCGCAGCGACGCAGGCTCTCACCTTTCGGCAACTGGCTACGAGCACGCGCGACGGCGTCCTCGATGCTGCTGTCGATCTGCTCCTGCACTGCGTCGTCACTTGCCCATCCGCCTGCCATGCTCTGTTTCCTCGCACTCTCCGGACAGATATGCGCCCGAGAAATGCGAAGTGCAAGTGCTGCTGGTCGTTATTCGCGCACTTCCATGAACTCCTTGGCCCAGAGAATGTAATCCTCGGGCATGGTGTACTTGTGGGTCAGCTCGGTGGCGTTGAGGTCGCACGGCTGCGCACCGCGCTGTTCGCGCAGGCAGTCGTAGGTGGCCTTGATCGCAGCGAAGTAGGCAGCATGGCCGTTGACCACGATGCGCACGCCCAGGCGCGCCAGGCGTTGGTTGTCGCGCAGTTCGGGGTTGCCGTAGGTGACCAGCATCAGCGGCACCTTGAGGCCTGCGGCGATCTGCTCTAGATGGGCAAAATTCTTGACCCCGACCAGACAGATGCCGTCGGCGCCGGCAGCCTCGTAGGCGCGGGTGCGGCGGATCACTTCGTCCACCTCCAGCACCCCGGCATGGGTACGGGCAATGATCGAGAGCTCCGGATCGACACGCGCCTCCAGCGCGGCGAGGATCTTGCCGACGCCTTCCTCGATGGAGATCAGGTCGGTGGACTTGCGACCGAATTGGGCCGGCAGCAGGGTGTCCTCGATGGTCAGCGCGGCGACGCCGGCGCGTTCCAGCTCGACCACGGTGCGCATCACATTGAGCGCATTACCGTAGCCGTGGTCGGCATCGGCGATCACCGGCAAACGCGAGACGCGGCCGATGCGCGCGGCCTGCTCGACGAATTCGCTGAGAGTGATCAGGGCGAAGTCCGGCGCACCGAGTACCTGCAGGGAGGCGACGGAGCCACCGAGGATACCGACCTCGAAGTCGAGATCGGCGGCGATGCGGGCGGACATGGGGTCGAAGACCGAAGCCGTGTGGTAGCAGCGGTCGGAAGCCAGCAGGGCACGAAAGGCACTGCGTAGCTCATGATGAGATGCACGTTGCAGGATGGGCATGGGGCGTATTCCAAAGTCGGTTGAATCGCTTTTTTCTCTTTTTAGTAATGGCGTAGACGTGACGAATGCTAGCGCAAGGCACTTGCTGCCAGCTTTCAAACGGACCGCCGTGGTCGATAACCAGCAAATTATCGGCCAGCCAGCTCCGCGGGCAGGGCCGGGAAGAATCCGCCACTGGTCAGCAGGCCGTACGCCATCCACACGGCGACGGCCAGATAGAACAGGCGTGGTGCCCAGCTCGCCAACGCCTGTTGGCTCGCAGCCAGTTGCTGCGCCTGCAGGCGGGCGAAACGCAGCAGCGCCTCGCCTGGTCGGCCGGTCGCTTCGCCGGTATTGAGCACGCCGATGAGCATGGCTTTGCCATGAAAACTCAGCCCGTCGAAGGCCCGCACCAACGACTGCCCAGCCGCAACCCGTGGTGCCAGGTTGGCGAAATCCCGCCGCAGCCGTGCATTGGTCACGGCATTGCAGGCACGCGGCAAGGCATCGAGCACCGGCATGCCCGCCTCCAGCAACAGCCCGAGGCTGTCGCAGAAGTTACGGATATCCGCCCGCAGCTGCAGGCTGCCCAATATCGGCAGGGCCAGCAGAAGATCGTCGAGTGGACCTGTCTGATCGCTTCGCCGCTGCTGCCAGCGCCGCCACAAAGCGCGCGCACCGAACAACAGCGCAGCCAGCCACAACACCGGCAGCAGAACGGCCGCCAGGTAACCTGCACCACTCAGGCTGCCAGCGACCAGAGAAGGCAAGGGCTTGACCGCCAGCGCCAGCAGCAAAACCCCGGCGGGCAGCAGAAGACGTGACTTCAATTCTGCGGCATGACGCGCCTGCTCATCGTAGCGCTGCGCCAGCTGCTCGTAGATATGCGCCAGCGCTCCGGCTTCTTGAGCCGCGCGTACCAGGCCGCTTTCCAGTGGCGTGAACACGCCACTCAACTGGCCGGAACTCGCCAGGTCACGTCCGCCGCCGACCATCTGCCGCAAGCGCTTCACGGCGGCCTCGTGGCGCGTACCGAGATCCAGACTGGCCAGCGCTCGATCGATGGGCACACCGGCCCGCTCCATCGCACCAAGGTGAGCGAACAAGCCGGCGCGACTGCGCAGATCGAGAGTGAGATGACGACGCGACATGATCGGGCTCGGTGGATTTCAGCGCTCAGGTTAACCAGTCGTCACGCGAGGCGCTACGGCGCGATGGGGGGCATCGGCGCATGCGGCAGCCAGCGCCCGAGGATCGCCGCGAGGCTGCCGTCCTCATGCATCTGCTGCAACGCGCGTTGCCAGCGCACCACACGCACCACCGAAGTCTGCGGGGAGAAGGCGATGTAATAGGCCGAGCGCATGAACGGCACGTGCGCGGTGACGTCCTGCGGTTTGAGATCGACAGCAGCCAGCTCGCCAGCCAGGGTCAGGTCTTCGGTAGCAATCAGGTTGACCCGGCCATGCTTGAGCATGGTCACCATCTGTTTCGAACTGGGCACGCCGTAGAGGTTGGTAAAGCCCCTCGCGCTGAGGGTCTCGAAGGTGTACCACTGCTTGGGCAGCGCTAGTGGCCCGCTGGCCGCGGCCTGCTCCAAGGTGTCGATGACGAGCTCACGCGACTTGAGCGAATAGAAGCTGGTGGTGCCGACCACTATGGGCCCGACCCACTGAAACCTGTTCTCGCGCTCAGGAGTGCGCACGGTGGAAAACAGCGCGACATCTTCATCCTGTTGAGCCAGATGCAATGCTCGCGTCCAGGGCATCAGTTCGATCTGGCCGCTGTCGCCGGTGCGCGCCAGTAATGCTCTGACCACCTCGATGGAGAAACCGCTGGGCTCGCCCTCGCGCAAGAAGCTCATTGGCGGCGCATCCTCGGTGAGCAGACGCAACTGTGCCTCCACCGGAGCGCACAACACCACCAGCAGGACACACAGCCATCGATTAATACACTTGGCCATCACCGCCCCTCCCGCTTGCAGCCTAGCAAGACGTGGAGCGCCATGCAGCCACTTCACTCGAGGCGCAGCAAATCGACCAATGTCCGCTCATCGGCCGTCGGAAACCAGTGTCGATAGATCCGCTCCAGGCTGCCGTCATGACGCATCTGCTGCAGCGCCTGCTGCCATCGCGCGACACGAGCGGAATCCGTCTGCAGGGAAAAGGCGATATAGGAGTCATTGGGCATCAGGTCGAACTGCGCCTGCAGTTGCCCGGCATTCATGCCCTGTTCGGCAAGCATGCCGTCGAGGGTCAGGTTGTTGGCCAGCAGCAGCTTGACCCGGCCATGGCGAAACATGCGCAGCATGTCCTGAGGCGTCGGCACGCCATACAGGTTATCCAGCTCCTGTTCACGCAGCAGTTCGTAGCTGTACCACTGCTTGGGCACCGCAAGGGTGCCGAGCTGGCGCACGTCGTCCAGACTGGTGACTCGCAGCCCGGCATCCTTGTGCGTGTAGAAGCGCGTATAGCCTCGCGCGATCGGCCCGACCCACTGAAACTCGGCTTCGCGCTGCGCCGTGCGCACGGTGGAAAACAACGCGGTGTCGGCCTGATGACGAACCTGGTGATAGCCGCGTGTCCAGGGCACCAGTTCGATGCGCGCCCGCTCACCGGTACGGTGGATCAACTCTTCGACCACCGCCACAGCCATACCACTCGGCTTGCCATTCTCGAGATAGCTGAAAGGTCGATAGTCTTCGGTATACAGCCGCAACTCGGCAGCCGTCACGTGGACGCAGAAACTGCAGAACAACAGAGCTGCGAGCAGGTACTTCAGGTTCATTGCACGCCACCGTCTAGAGCGCGCCCTACAGCGAATTCAGGGCGGCCAGGACAAGGATCATAAACCCGCGCTCTGCCCATCACCAAGGCTGTTGCGGCGCGGTCATATCGGCCAATTCCCTGGCGGTCAGTACCCGTGGCTCGAGCAACAGTTGCAGGCGTGAAATGGCGCGTTCGCCACTCAGGGCCCGATGCACCAGGCGCACCGCATGATCGCCCATGGCCTGCGGCTGCTGAAGCAACAGGGCGTGAATCTGTCCTTGTCTCACGGCATCGAACAGCAGTTCGCCTCCGTCGAAGCCGACGAAGTCCACCGTACCGGCCTTGCCCAACTGGCGCAGGGCCGCCAGTGTCGCCCGGCTGCTGGTGCCATTGGGGCTGAACAGGCCGTCGAGCCTGGGCAACTGCTCGCTCAGGGCCTCGGCGATGCGCTGGCGGTCATCCCCCAGATAGGTGTCGAATACCACCTGCAGCCCTGACGCCTGTGCCGCCAGCAGAAAGCCGCGCTCACGCTCCTCGGTCGATTGCAGCCCGGGACGCAAACGCAACAACCCGACTCTGCCACCCTGCCCGAGACGCTCGGCCAGTTGTTGCCCGGCCAACTGACCTGCGAGGAAGTTGTCGGTCGCCACCAGCGCATAAGCGCCATCTCCCGCAACGCCGCGGTCGACATAGACGGTGGGAATACCTTCGTCACGCAAGGCCGCTATCCTGGTATCGATGGCATCGCCAGCCGGGGCGATGATCAGCGCCTTGCAGCCCTGTGCAAGCACGCGATCTATCAGTTGCAACTGCACCTCGACGCTGCCCTCCTGGGTCGGGCCGCGCGTATAGAGTTCCAATTGCAGATCGTCAGCGGTGCGTCTCGCGCCGGCCTCCAGCTCGCTCCAGAACGCCGATGTGCCGGCCGGCACCATACCGATGCAGTCTCGCGCCCAGGCCGGCACAGGCGTCAGGAAAAGAGCAGCCAGCAACAGGCAAATGAAAGGGATGATTCTTGGCATGTTCGACTCCCAGGCCTTGCCATCACTTTAGCATCGCCAGCCAGCTCTTCTCTCCTGTCGGATGGCTGTCGACTCATACTTTTTCACATTCAAAACCGACGGTCGGACTAGCCCTGGCGAGCCGGGCAGGCGATCATCGGCCTTCCTACGCAGACTCCAGCTACCATGACCGCCACTACTGACAGCCGTACCCCGACGCACAAGCCCCGCCCGCTGATCGACCTGGCCATCAGCATCCTGATTCCCTCGTTCATCCTGATGAAACTCAGTGGCGAGCACCGCCTCGGCGCCGATGGTGCGCTGATTCTGGCCCTGGCGTTCCCGCTGGGCTGGGGCGCGTTCGAGCTGATCAAATATCGCAAATTCAACTTCATCGCCCTGCTTGGCCTGATCAGCGTAGCGCTGACCGGCGGTATCGGCCTGCTCAAGCTCGACACTCAGTGGCTGGCAGTCAAGGAAGCACTGATTCCCGGTCTGATCGGCATTGCCGTGCTGGTTTCCACCCGCACCCGCTACCCGCTGATTCGCACCCTGCTGTTCAACAAGACGGTGCTCAATATCGACAAGATCCATGATCGCCTGGAGCAAGGCGGCCATGTCGAGCACTTCGAGACGCGCCTGATGCGCGCGACCTACTGGCTCAGCGGCACCTTCTTCTTCTCCTCATTCATGAACTACGTGCTGGCCAAGTGGATCGTGGTCAGCCCGGCCGGCACCGAGGCCTTCAATGATGAACTGGGGCGCATGACCCTGCTCAGCTACCCGATGATCGCCATTCCCTCGATGGTCATGCTGATGGCCATCTTCTACTACCTGTGGAAGACCATTCACGGCCTGACCGGCCTGAGTCTGGAAGAGATCATGGCCAACAGCGGCCAGGAATCGCAGTCCTGACCCCCGCCGGCCCTGCGGCCGGCGTGCTCCTGCCATGCTGAGTCTGTCCGCCTATCTGGCACTGTTTCTCTCCGCCTTCGGCGCCGCGACGCTGTTGCCGCTGCAGTCCGAAGCCGTGCTGGTCGCCCTCCTGCTGGCCGGCCAGCATCCGCTCTGGGCCTTGCTGCTGGTGGCCACTCTGGGCAATGTGCTGGGTTCCTGGGTCAACTGGCTACTGGGCCGCTCCATCGAACACTATCGCGAGCGCCGCTGGTTTCCGGTCAGCCCGGCTCGGTTACAGCAGGCACAGGGTTGGTACGCGCGCTATGGGCGCTGGTCGCTGCTGCTGAGCTGGATGCCGGTGATCGGCGATCCACTGACCCTGGTCGCCGGCGTGATGCGTGAGCGTCTGTGGATATTCATGGCCATCGTCACCCTGGCCAAAGCGAGCCGCTACGCCGTGCTGACGGCACTGACCCTGACATGGATATGAACGTATCAGGACAACCACTGACACAACTACAAAGGGCAGTCAGTGTGCTTGGCAGTTGAGTACAGACTGCGCCTCCCTGATACTGCGCAGCGCGCCGCGCGGGCACGATCCGCCACCGGCCGTTGCACAATGGCCGGATGGCCGATGAACAGCTGCCTCCAACAGAGGCATGCGGCCCCATTAACTCGGGGCCTAGCGAGCGAGGAATTGCGGTGTCTGTCGTAGAAGCCAAACCAAAACTGAAGCGCAGCGACCTGATCTGGACGCTGATCGGACTCAGTGCCGTGGTGCTGTCTGGCTTTCTGCTGTATCGCGAGTTGCGCAATATCTCCCTCGATGAGATCAAGGGCAGCATCGAGGCGATCTCCCACATGAACTGGCTGCTCGCTGCAGCAGCCACCCTCGGCGCCTATTGGGCGCTGGCCTGGTACGACCGCATCGCCGTCGCCCACCTGGGCAAGCGCATCCCCTGGCGCTTCATCACCCTGTGCTCCTTCACCACCTACGCCCTGGCCCACAACATCGGTGCCTCGGTGTTCTCAGGCGCAGTCGTGCGTTACCGGGCCTACCGCAGCAAGGGCCTGACGCCACAGGAAATCGGCATCCTTATCGTTTTCTGTTCCTTTACCTTCGCCCTCGGCACCCTGCTCGCCAGCGGCTGCGTGCTGATCGCTCAGCCCGATCTGATTCACCGCGTTGCTGACGTCACACCTCTGGTCTCGGTGGTCATAGGCAGCGTCCTGCTGTGTCTGGTAGGCCTCTACGTGCTGGGCTCCTGGCGCCAGTTCAAACCCTGGACGCTGGGCAAGCTGCATGTGGAATATCCGCGCCTGCCTATAGTCAGCCGCCAGTTGTTGGCCGGCCCGCTGGAACTGCTCTGCGCCGCGGCGATCATCTATTTCGCCCTGCCAGCCGAAAATCACCCCGGCTATCTGGTGGTGCTCGGCGTGTTCCTCGCCTCCTTCTCTCTGGCGCTACTGTCCCATGCACCTGGCGGCCTGGGTGTACTGGAAGTGACCTTCCTCGCCGCACTGCCGGAGATTCCCGCTGCCGATGTGCTGGCCGCGCTTATCGTGTTCCGCGTGTTCTATCTGCTGCTGCCCTTCGCACTGTCACTGCTGGTAGTGCTGGGCTTCGAATGGACGCAGTGGAAGCGCAAGCGCGAAGAGAGCCTTGACCTACCGTCCTGACGGCTCGCCGTCGCCGCGCCACTGACATAGAATGCGCGGCCGTTTTTCATGGCCTGCGTTTCATGTCTTTCTCCACTCCCGCCCGCGCCTGCGGCATCGACTTCGGCACCTCCAACTCCACCGTCGGCTGGCTGCGCCCCGGCCAGGACAGTTTGCTGACACTGGAGGACGGCAAGATCACCCTGCCCTCGGTGATCTTCTTCAACACCGAGGAGCGCCGCCCGGTCTACGGCCGCCTGGCCCTGCACGAGTATCTGGAAGGCTACGAGGGGCGCCTGATGCGCTCACTCAAGAGCCTGCTGGGCTCCAAGCTGCTGAAAAGCGAAACCACCGTGCTGGGCAGCGCCCTGCCGTTCAAGGACCTGCTCGGCTTCTTCATCGGCGAGCTGAAAAAGCGCGCCGAGGCCCAGGCCGAGCGCGCCTTCGAGGAAGTGGTACTGGGCCGCCCGGTATTCTTCGTCGATGACGACCCAGCGGCCGATCAGGAAGCGCAGAACACCCTGGTGGCCGTGGCGCACAAGCTCGGCTTCAAGGACGTGTCGTTCCAGTACGAGCCGATCGCCGCGGCCTTCGACTACGAGTCGAGCCTGGACCGCGAGGAGCTGGTGCTGATCGTCGATATCGGCGGCGGCACCTCGGACTTCTCCCTGGTGCGTCTGGCCCCTGAGCGCCACCACCTGGCCGAGCGCCAGGACGACATCCTCGCCACCGGCGGCGTGCATATCGGCGGGACCGACTTCGACAAGCAGCTGTCGCTGGCCGGGGTGATGCCGCTGTTCGGCTACGGCAGCCGGATGAAGAGCGACGCCTTCATGCCCACCAGCTACCACCTCAACCTGGCCACCTGGCACACCATCAACGCGCTGTACGCGCAAAAAACCCAGTTGGCCCTGCAGAACATGCGCTACGACATTGTCGACGCCACCGGCATCGACCGCCTGTTCGGCCTGATCGAACAGCGCGCCGGGCACTGGCTGGCGATGCAGGTGGAAGAGAGCAAGATCGCCCTGAGCGAACAGGAGGCGCGGCCCATCGACCTGTCGCGCGTGGAGCCGGGCCTGATCGCCGAGCTGACCCGCCCGCTGTTCGAGAATGCCATCGAGCCGCTGCTCGAACGCATCCGCGCCAGCCTTACGCAATTGCTCGCCGATGCCGGAGTCAGCGCCGATCAGGTCGACACACTGTTCTTCACCGGCGGCTCCAGCGGCGTGCCGGCGCTGCGTCAGAGCGTGGCCGCCATGCTGCCCAACGCGCGCAGTGTGGAAGGCAATACCTTCGGCAGCATCGGCAGTGGCCTGGCCATCGAAGCGAAGAAACGCTACGGCTGAGCCGATTCTGTTTCCAAATGCTGCCCGTACGCCGCAGCATCGGTTACAGGGTCTAGGTTTACCCGGTGTTCCATCAGACCACCGGGTGATCGCCATGCTGAAGAAACTGCTGCTCCTCACCACCACACTTGGCCTGCTGCTGGCTGGTGCCATTGCCCAGGCCCACCATGGCTGGAGTTCCTACGACGCCGATCAGCTCCTGACCCTGGAAGTGCCGCTGCAGACCGTCAACTACCGCAACCCGCACGCCGACGTGAGCATCGAGCACGACGGGCGCACCTGGCAGGTGATCCTCGCCCCGATCAGCCGCCTGCAGGCGCGTGGCCTGCCGGAGGCCGACCTGACGGCGGGCAAGACCGTGACCATAGTCGGCTACCCGCGCAAGGACGGCACCGCGGAGATCCGCGCCGAACGCATCATCGTCGACGGGCGCACCATCGAACTGCGCTAGATGGACAGCCTGATCGCCTGGGCCGCCTGGCTCGAAGCCACGGCGCTGGGCGAGCAGATGCGCAGCTCGGCACTGCTCTACCCGGCGCTCAACCTGCTGCACCTGCTTGGCCTGGTGTTGCTGCTTGGGCCCATGCTGCTGCTCGATGCGCGTTTGCTCGGCGCCGGCCGCAGTTTTCCGCTGGCAGCGGTGTCGCGCACATTGACGCCACTGGCGGTGGCCGGCCTGTTGCTCCTGCTGGGCAGCGGCGTCTGTCTGTTCGCCGCCGACGCCGGGCCGCTGGCAGTCGACCGTCTGTTGCAGCTCAAGCTGCTACTGATCGCCCTGGGTATTGGCAACGCTCTGTTGTTTCGTCGCCTGTGGAATGCCCGGCTGGCCAATTGGGACCAAGCCGCACCTGTACTAGGCCGGCTGCAAGCGGCGCTGTCGCTGCTGATCTGGCTGCTGGTGATGAGCCTCGGCCGCCTGCTGGCCTACTTCTAGCGCAGCGCGCTTTGCCTTAACAGGACATTGAAAACTACCTACGTTGGCAATACTGCGTTAAAAACGACCTCAAAATGCTCATTTACAAATATGTAAACTGCGCTTTTTCGGTCGTTTTTGCCTTGTCTTGCCTGCCTCGCCTACGCTTTCAACGACCTGTTATCCTGCGCGCCTTTGCCCCCCGAACAGGAATGCTCCAATGAAAGCCCAGCTGGAAGAACTGATCGCCAAGATAAGCTCCGGCTGCTTGCCCGAGGACGAGATCGCCCGTATCGCCGACGAGGCCACCCAGGCTTACGCCGACCCGACCGCCTTCCTCGCCGCCAACCCGGACGTCAATTACGACGACGACTTCCCCATCCCGCTGGGCGAATGGGTGGTGGTCGGCAGCCTGCCGGAGACCGTGTTGTTCCAGGCCGACAGCTATGAAGAGCTGTTCCAGCGCATCACCGAGTCCTTCGGCCCGCAGGTGCAGTTCGTGCTCAAGGCCAAGCAACTGGCCAAGACCGAGCCGCTCAAGGCGCTCAACCGCATTCAGGTGCAGCTTTCGGCCCTGTCGCCAGAAACCGGCGGCTACGTACTGGTGGATTTCAGCGAACCATTGGACGACGAACTGCAGGCGGTGCTGGTGTACGCCAGCGACCTGCCGCGGGTGATGGAACTGGCGGTGGAAGTGGGCATCTATGCCGCACCGGCGCTGAAAGCCTTGCAGGCAGAACAGGTTGGGGAATAAGCCCGCATAACCTGTAGGAGCCCGCTTGCGGGCGATTCGCAATGATCGCCGGCAAGCCGGCTCCTACAAGATCTACGGCAAAGCAGACCAACCACTCCCGGATTGCATCCGGGCTACAAGGCCCCGCGCAGCGCTTTCTCGAACAACGCGCTGTACTGCGCGGCGCTGAAGGCGATGGGGTTGGTGCCCGCCGAGGGATCGACTTCGGCCATGCGGCCGACCTGCTCGATGCGTGCATCGTCGATGCCGATTTCGCCCAGGCTGTGGGCGATGCCCACCTCGCTGCGTAGCGCCAGCACCCACTCCAGCACCGCATCGAAGCCACTGCCCGGCAGCGCCAGGTAGCGCGCCATCTTCTCCATCTGCGGCTCAATGGCAGCGCGATTGGCCACCAGCACGTAAGGCATCAGCACTGCGTTGAGCAGGCCGTGATGGGCGTCGTACAGCGCCCCCAGTGGATGGGCCAGCGCGTGCATGGCGCCGAGGCCACGCTGGAAGGCGGTAGCGCCCATGCTCGAGGCCACCAGCATCTGCAGGCGTGCCTCGACATCCGTGCCCTGGCTTACCGCACGCGGCAGGTACTGCTGCACCAGGCGCATGCCTTCCAAGGCGATACCCTCGGCCATGGGATGAAACAGCGGCGAGCAGAACGCCTCCAGGCTGTGCGACAGGGCGTCCATGCCGGTGGCGGCGGTGATCTTGGCCGGCAGGCCGACGGTCAGCTCTGGGTCGAGGATCACCAGCGCCGGCAGCATCCGCGCGTGGAAGATAATGCGTTTGATATGCGCCGTATCGTCGGTGATCACCGAGGCGCGGCCAACTTCCGAGCCGGTGCCGGCGGTGGTCGGCACCGCCACCACCGGCGCCATGCCGGCGACGTTGACCCGGCTGGCGTTGTCGCCAACATCCTCGAAATCCCACAGCGGCCGATCCTGGCCTACCATCAGGGCGATGGCCTTGCCGGCATCCAGCGCCGAGCCGCCGCCGAAGGCGATCACCCCGTCATGTCCGCCGGCCTTGAACGCCGCTACACCGTCCGTCACGTTGGCGCCGGTGGGGTTGCCCTTGATCGCCGAGAACAGCCCTGCCTTCAGCCCGGCGTCGCGGCACTGGCGCAGGGCCGCGTCGATCATCGGCAACGCCGCCAGGCCGGGGTCGGTACACAGCAGCGGCGCACGCATGCCGAGCTGGCGGCAGGCCTCGGCCAGTTCGCTGATGCGGCCAACGCCGACGCGCATCGAGGTGGGGTAATTCCAGTTCATGCGGTACTGATCGAGAGTCATTGCGCGCCTCACAGCTGAGTCTTGAAGTGGAAGGATTTCGGCCGGGTCAGTTGCTCGTAGCCAACCCGCGACAGGGTGCAGCCGCGCCCGGAGTGCTTCACCCCGGTCCAGGCCAGGCCGGGGTCGAGGTAGTCGCAGCGGTTGAGAAACACCGTGCCGGCCTCCACCCGATCAGCCAGGGCCATGGCGGCGTCGACATCGCGACTGAAGATCGCCGCAGTCAGGCCGAACTCGCTGTCGTTCATCAGCGCCAGCGCTTCCTCGTCGCTTGCGACCTTCTGAATGCCCACCACCGGGCCGAAGGATTCCTCGGTCATCACGCGCATTTCATGGTTGACGTTGGTCAGCACCTGCGGCGCCAGATAAGGCGTACCTGGCGCATCGAGGGGAAACTCGGCCGGGTCGATATGCGCCCTGGCGCCCTGCTCGATCGCCTCGGCGATCTGCGCGCGGACGAAGTCGGCGGCGTCGCTGCGCACCAGCGGGCCGAGGGTGGTCTGCGGGTCGTCCGAGCGCCCCAGTTTGTATTGGCGCACCAGCGCCACGGCGCGCTCGACGAACTCATCGAACAGCGACTCGTGCACGTAGATGCGCTCGATGCCGCAGCACGACTGCCCGGAATTGAAGAAGGCGCCGTCGATGGCGGTTTCCACCGCGTGCTGCAGATCGGCGTCGGCCCGGACGTAGGCCGGGTCCTTGCCACCCAGTTCCAACCCGACACTGATGAAGCGTCCTGCAGCCGCGCGCTCGACCATGGCTCCCCCGGGCACCGAACCGGTGAAGGCAACATGGTCGATGCTTGGTGAGCGAATCAAGGCTTCGGTCTCACCATGGCTCAGGTGCAGGTACTGGAACACGCCTTCAGGCAGACCGGCCTCGACGAAGGCCTCGACCATGCGTTCGGCGCACAGCGGTGTTTGCGCCGAGTGTTTGAGCAGCACCACGTTGCCCGCCAACAGCGCCGGCATCACCGCGTTGACGGCGGTCAGATAAGGGTAGTTCCAGGGCGCGATAATCAACGCCAGGCCCAGCGGCTCGCGGCGAATGAAACGGGTGAAACCGGCCTTTTCCGGCAGGCGGATATCGGCTAGCGAGCCCTCGGCGATATCCGCCATATGGCTGGCACGCTCGACGAAGCCACGTATCTCGCCGGCTGCGTAACGGATCGGCCGGCCCATCATCCAGCACAGCTCTTCGGCCAACTGCGCCTCACGTGCAGCGAAGGCTTCGATGGCGCGCCGGCCGATGGCGATACGCTCGCGCAGCGGCGTCTGCTTCCAGGCGTGCTGCGCCAGCTCGGCCTTGGCCAACGCCACCAGCACTTCAGGATTGGACGCCAGATGACGCTCGACGTAGACCGAGCCGTCGATGGGGGAAATGCATTGCAGCTTGCTCATAAGGTGCTCCAGAAATCTTGCCCGCGTAGCCCGGATGCAATCCGGGACACTCGACGAAACCGTCCCGGATCGCATCCGGGCTGCGGACGGTGGAATCAGATGATTTCGAAGTAGCGATCCAGCTCCCAATCGCTGACATGGCGACGGTACTCGCGCTCTTCCCATTCACGGCTGGCGGCGAAGTGCTCGACGAAGGCATCGCCGAACATCTCTCGGGCGGCCTGCGATCCCTTCAGCCGTTGCGCGGCGTCCCACAGGGTGCGCGGTAGCGCCAGCTCCTCGGGGTGCTTGACCGCATAGGCGTTGCCGCTGACCGGCGCGGTCGGCTCCCACTGCTGCATGATTCCGTACAGGCCCGAGCCGATGGCCACCGACAGCGCCAGGAACGGATTGCCGTCGGCAGCGCCGAGGCGGTACTCCTGGCGCTGCGACTTGTCGCTGCCGGGGATCACCCGCAGCGCCGCGGTGCGGTTCTCCACACCCCAGGTGGCGTCGGTGGGTGCCCAGAAACCGGGGATCAGGCGCCGATAGCTGTTCAGGGTCGGCGCCACCATGCACAGGAATTCCGGCATCAGACGCTGCTGCCCCGCGAGAAAATGCCGCTGCAGCTTGCTCATGTTGTGCGCCTGATCGGGGTCGTAGAAGGCCGACTTGTCGCTTGCACGGTCGCGCAGCGAAACATGGATGTGCCCGCTCTGCCCCGGGTACTTGCCCGACCACTTGGCCATGAACGTAGCCATCAGCCCGTTGCGCTGGGCCAGTACCTTCATGAAGGTCTTGAACAGCGCGCCCTTGTCCGCTGCGGCTTCGGCATGGTCGTAGGCAATGGCTGCCTCGAGCACACCCGGGCCGGTTTCGGTGTGCAGGCCTTCGATGGGGAAATCCATCGCCTCACCCATTTCGAGAATCTGGTGATAGAGCTCGGCATGCACCGAGTTGCGGATCATCGAGTAGCCGAACCAGTCCGGCGTGAATGGCTTTAGATCGCGAAAACCCTTGGCCCGCGCCGACTCCGGCGTCTCGTCGAACATGAAGAACTCGTACTCCAGCGCGGCATAGGGCTCGAACCCCATGGCCTGGCAGCGCTGGATCACCCGCCGCAACGTGGCGCGCGGGCACACCGCCTCGGCCTGCTGATCGAACTCGGCGAGAAACAGCAGCATGCCGTTCTCGAAAGGAATCTCGCGGCAGGTGTGCGGCAGGATGCGCACCGGTGCGTCCGGGTAGCCACTGTGCCAGCCGGTGTACTGGGCGTTGTCGTAGAGCTGATCCTTGACGTCCCAGCCGAGCACCACGTCGCAGAAGGCGAAACCGTGCTCCAGGGCGGAGAAGAACTTGCTGCGGCTCATGTACTTGCCGCGCATCACCCCATCGTTGTCGAACAGGCCGACTTTGACGTGGCTCAGGCCACGCTCCTCGACAATGCGCCGGGCATCGCCCAGGGTCTTTACATCCCGTGGTTTGAACATGCTAACCCCTGTGTCTTGTTGTTATCGCGGGCGGGTTCAGCGAACGGCTGGGCGCCAGTGACCGGCGAGGCCGACGACACACGGGCGCAGCACGACGCTTATCACAGCGTCCGTTTCAGGCTCATAGAGTGTGGTACAGGATTGCCGGGATGGCAGGTAAGCGGCGGGAAAAATCTGGCTGGCGCGATGCTGTGCGGTATAGAACCGCGCCCGTACCGCTCGGTACGGGCGCTCTGGCTCACTCAAATGACATCAACGATAAGGCGCCCCGGCCTTGGCCATCAGTGCGTTGTACTTCTTGAAGATATCCACCACCTTGGCGCAGCGCGGGCTGGTCTTGGCGATTTCGTCCCAGAACTTCAGCGCCTCGGCTTCCACCGTGGCCCATTCCTCTGCCGGGATGGAAGTCAGCTCAAGCTTGCCGCCCTCGACCCGCAGCTGCGCCTCGCCGCCCCAGTACCAGTGCTGGCGGTAGTAGTTGGAACTGTCCATGCACAGCTTGAACAGGGTCTTGAGGTGCTCCGGCACTTCCGCCCACTTGTCCGAGTTGGCGAAGTAGGAACCGCACCAGGCACCGGAGATGTTGTTGGTGAGGAAGTACTTGGTGACGTTGGCCCAGCCGACGGTGTAGTCCTCGGTGATGCCGGACCAGGCGATGCCGTCCAGCTCTCCAGTCTGGATCGCCACCTCGACGTCTTCCCAGGGCAGGGTCACCGGAATCACGCCGAAGCGGGCGAGGAACTTGCCGGCTGTGGGGAAGGTGAAGATGCGCTTGCCCTTGAGGTGTTCGAGCTTGGTGATCGGCTGCACCGTGGCGAAGTGGCAGGGGTCCCAGGCGCCGGCGCCGAGCCAGGTGACGCCCTTGACCTCGCCGTAGGCCTCGGCCCAGATCTCGTTGAGGCCGTACTGCTCGAACAGCACCGGCACGTCGAGGCTGTAGCGGGTGGCGAAGGGGAAGTAGCCGCCGAACACCGAGACGTCCACCGGCGCAGCGATGGAGTCGTCGTCGCTCTGTACTGCGTCGATGGTGCCGCGCTGCATGGCGCGGAACAGCTCGCCGGTGGGCACCAACTGGTCGGCGAAGTACAGCTGGATCTCCATCTGGCCGTTGGCGGCCTTGTTGAAGGCGTCGATCGACGGTTTGATCACGTGCTCGGCCAGCGCCGGGCCGGCGTAGGTCTGCAGGCGCCAGGTGATCTTTTTCGGCTCGGCGGCATAGATGTGCGACGAACCGAGGCTAGCGGTGCCAACGGCACCGGTGGTGACCGCGGCGGTCTTGAGGAAATCGCGTCTCGTACTCATGCTGGTCTCTCCAATAGTGTCGATGCAGATGCAATACAACCGCTTATTGCCGCCGCGTGCACCGCGGCGGCCTCACCAGTGACCGGCAGGCGCCGGCTCGACTGCTGGCGCGCGGGGCGCGCCGATTTCCGAAAATCAGCCACCGTAGTGCAGCTGCGGTAGCCACAGCGCCAACTGCGGGAAGATCATCACCAGAATCAGGGTCAGGATCATCACCAGCACGAAGGGGGTGACCGAGACGTAGATGTCGCGCAGGCTCACCTCGGGCGGGGCCATGGCGCGCATCAGGAACAGGTTGTAGCCGAACGGCGGGGTCATGTAGGCGATCTGGCAGGTGATGGTGTAGAGCACGCCGTACCACACCAGGTCGAAGCCCAGCGCGCCGACCAGCGGGATGTAGAGCGGCGCGACGATGACCAGCATGGCGGTGTCGTCGAGGAACATGCCCATGATGATGAACGACAGCTGCATCATGATGAGGATCTGCCAGGGCCCCAGGTGCAGGCTGTCGACGAAGAAGCCCTCGATCGCACGCACCGCGCCGAGTCCGTCGAACACCGCGCCGAAGCACAGCGCGGCGAGGATGATCCACATGAACATGCAACTGATGGCCAGGGTCTTGCGCAGCGTCTCCTCCATCACCTGGCGGTTCAACCGGCGCTTGACCAGCGCCATCAGCATGGCGGCGGCGGCGCCGACCGCGGAGCTTTCCACCAGGCTGGTGTAGCCCAGCAGGAACAACCCGGTCATGGCGAAGAAGATGAACAGGGGCGCCAGCCCGGCGCGCAGCAGCAACAGCTTTTCCCGGCGGCTGACCTGCAACCGCTCGGCCTCGGCCAGGGGCGGGCCGAGCTGCGGCTGCAGGCGGCAGCGCACGACGATGTAGAGGGCGAACAGGCTCGCCATCAGCAGCCCGGGAATGGCCCCGGCCAGCCACAGCTGGCCGACCGGCTGACGGGCGATCATGCCGTACAGCACCAGCACCACGCTGGGCGGGATGAGGATGCCCAGCGAGCTGCCGGCCTGAATCACCCCGGTGACCATGATCTTGTCGTAGCCGCGGCGTAGCAGCTCGGGCAGGGCGATGCTGGCGCCGATGGCCATGCCAGCCACGCTCAGCCCGTTCATCGCCGAGATCACCACCATCAGGCCGATGGTGCCGATGGCCAGCCCGCCCGGCAGCGGCCCCATCCACACGTGGAACATCTTGTACAGGTCTTCGGCCAGGCCGGACTCGGAGAGCATGTAGCCCATGAACACGAACATCGGCAGGGTCAGCAGCGGGTACCACTTCATCAGTTTCATCGCCGCGCTGAAGGCCATCTCCGAGCCGCCGTCGCCCCACAGCAGCAGCGCCGCGGCGGCGGCGACGAAGCCGATGGCGCCGAACACGCGCTTGCCGGTGAGCAGCAGCAGCATCATCGAGGAGAACATCAACAGTGCGATCAGCTCGTAGCTCATCAGAGCGTCTCCCCACGGGCTGCGTACAAATCCTTGAAGAAGGTGGCGATGGCCTGCAGCAACATCAGCAAGATGCCGAAGCACATCACCAGTTTGATCGGCGCCATATAGGGCGACCAGGCCGAGTAGCTGGTTTCCTGGTATTCCAGGGCGTATTCGGTGGAGGAGACGCCGCCGATCAGCAGCATCACCAGGTAGAAGATCAGCATCACCACGGTGATCGCGTCGACCACAGCGCGGGTGCGCGGCGACCAGTGGCTGTAGGCCAGGTCCATGCGCACGTGGGCATCGAGCTGCATCGAGTAGGCGCCGCCGAGCAGGAAGTAAGCGACCATGAGGAACTGCGCGCTTTCCAGGGTCCAGATCGATGGCGTGAAGAAGGTCTTGCTGATGGAGGAGTACAGGAGCACCGCCAGCATGGCGAAGATCAGGTACATGGCGAAACGCCCGACCCTCCGGTTGAATGCGTCCACGACCCGGACGAAAGCTCTAATGCCCTTGCGCATGCAGTTTCCTGCTTTTTTGTTCGTTATCTCGTCAGCCTAGACGAAGATTCGCCAAAGCCAACCGCCCCGCCTGGCCGTAGCAGGAAACGCGCCATCCATTAACCGCCAGCGCTTCCACGAACAAAATCAAAGGCTTGGAAAGTACCGCGCTAGAGCCTCAGCGCTGCAGAAAGGCAACGAGCACCGCAACGGTGCGCTGCGGCTCCTCTTCCTGGGGCACATGGCCGAAGTCGTCGAACAGCACCAACTGGCTGTCGGCGATGTCAGCGGCGAAACGTTCGGCATTGCCCGGCGGAATCAGGCGATCACGCCTGCCCCAGATGATCAGCGTCGGCAATTGCAGTTCGCCGATGCGCTCGTGCAGCTCGCCACCGGGGGCCTGGGCGAGGCGCTGACGCAAGGCCTGACGATTGCCGGCACGCAGAGTCAGCTGGTAGTAACGCTCGACCAGTTCGTCATCGACTTTGTCTGGATCGCCATAAACATTGCGCACGCTCGACTCGATCATGCTGCGTGGCAACAGCCGGCTCATCACTGGCGCCAAGGCCGGAATGCCGGCCAGACGAAAGCCTATCGGCACCGACTCGGCGTTGCGCGGATAGCCGGCGGCGTCCACCAGCACCAGACGCGCGCTGCGTTCAGGATGGGCCAGGGCAAAGCGCCAGGCCAACTGGCCGCCGAAACTGTTGCCGACCAGCACTACACGGCTCACCTGCAGATGATCGAGCAGACTGCGGAGAAAGCCTGTGTAGTGCTCGACGTGGTAATCGCCATCAGGAAATGGCCCGGTCAGGCCGAAACCGGGTAAGTCCAGGCTGATCACGCGACGCTGCTTGGCCAGCTCCTTTACCCAACCTTCCCAGGTGTGCAGGCTGGCGGAGGTGCCGTGCAACAGCAGGATGGGCTCGGGGTCATCGCGCCGCCCCTGGTCACGCAGGTGCACCGACATTCCATCGATGTCGACGAACTGCGAAGGCGGTGGCGCCCAGCGCGCCTTGAGTTCGTCCAGCGGGCGATCCGGGGCCCAGTTGAGCGCGACGAAGGCGGCAAGGGTCAACCCGAACACCAACAGCAGGCCGAGCAGCACATGGGTGAGGCGTTTCATCTGGGCAGTCCTGAATGGATCGGAAGCGCGATGCTAGCCGGCCACCGCGAACACGCCTATCGCCCGGAAGAGGGAATCGCCGGGCGCGGCGATCAGAACCCCACCAGCAGCATCCACAACGGCAGTGAAACCGCCGCCAACAGCGTCGACAGCGAGATCGCCGCGCTGACGCTACGGCTGTCTTCGGCCGTACGGGCAAAAGCCATTACGTTGACCCCGCTGGGGCAAGCAGCGAGCAGCACCAACACGCTGCGCGCCGTCTCGTTCAGGCCAGGCAACTGGCCGCTGAGCCACCACACCAGCGCCGGGAACAGCACCAGCTTGGCCAAGGCCACGCCCCAGGCCTCGCCGGTAGGGCGCAGGCGATACCGCGACAGGCTGGCGCCGAGCACGATCAGCGCGCAAGGTAGTGCGGCCTGGCCGAGCCAGGTGATCGCCCGCCACAGGCTTTCCGGCACCTGCAGCCCGGAAAGGTTGAGCAGTGCGCCCAATCCCAGCCCAATGATCATCGGGTTGGCCAGGTTCTTCAGCAGCGCGCGACCGTCGACACGCTCCTGACCACCGAAAGCGGCATAGAAACTGTGCAGGGAAAACAGCGTGAGGCTGTGGAACACCAGGATGGCGAACACGTAGAGCAGGCCGTCGTTGCCCATCAGGCTGGCGATCAGCGGAATGCCCACCAGCACGTTGTTGGAGAACGCCGCCACCAATCCCAGCGGCGTCGCCGTACCGCGACGCCAGTGCGACAGCACGTTTACCACGCCGAACACCAGCAGTACCGGCAGGTAGTAGGCCAACAGCAGCATTGGCGACAGACCTTCAGCCAGCGATGCCTTGGCGATACCGGCGAACAGCAGGGTCGGCATGAACAGCTTGAAGGTGATGTTGGCCAGACCGGCCGCCGACTCGTTGGTGAGCCACTGACGCCAGCCGAGCAGATAGCCGAGAACGATCAGAGCGAAGATCGGCAAAATTGCCTGTGCCGCGAGCATTGCTGAGCCTGCCTCCAGGGAACTGCAAAAGAGGACGGATCGAGCACGACCCGCAAGGGTCGCCAAGCATACGCGCGCCCGACATTCAGCGCGATGCCTGGCTAAACATTCGTCGCGACGCGTAACGACTGCCAAAAAACCCCGAGATAGAGCCTTCCGCTCAAGTATTGAGGGGGTCGATGTTCACTATCAGGCCAGTCAAGTTCTTATCTGCGCTCATGTCCTCAAGAATTGACTCCGACGCCACTTATTACTCCCCAAGGAGACATCGACATGAAAGCTCAACTGACTCTCGCCACTCTGGCCCTTAGCCTTATCACCACCCACGTATTCGCCGCTCCGAGCAGCGCGCCCTTCCCGCTGGTGGGCGAAGCCAAGGACAGCCAGGTACAACAGCAACCCATCGCACCGCTCGCCGAAGACGGCTCCGACCGCACGCCGGGCGCTCAGCGCATCCAACTGGTAGAGGGCGGTTATGACCGCACCCCCGGCGCGCAACGCCTGCAGCTGGCCGAAGACGGCTCCGACCGTACCCCGGGTGCACAACGCATCCAGCTGGCCGAAGGCGGCTACGAGCGCACGCCGGGCGCCCAGCGTGTTCAGCTGGCCGAGGGTGGTTCCGATCGCCTGATCGAGCAGCGTGGCCACACGGCCTGAGCCCTGTAGTCACACCCCCAAAGCCCGGCGCATGCCGGGCTTTTTTATGCCTTTCACGCGAGTCACGCCGTTCCTGTCGCGGGCAAGCGGTAGATCCAGATGCGCTGCAGCACGGTCGCGAACTGCCCCCACAAGGTGCCGCAGTTGTAATGCTGGCCATAGCGCTGGGCAATCAGGCGCACCTCACGCGCCAGCTCGGCATAGCGCCGCGCCGGCAGATCGGGGAACAGATGATGCTCGATCTGATGGCTGAGGTTGCCGGTCAGAATATGCAGCAGCGGCCCACCGGACAGGTTGCTCGAGCCGCGCAGTTGGCGCAGGTACCAGTGCCCACGCGTCTCCCCTTCCAATACTTCGGGTGCAAACACCGCCGCCTTCTCGGTGAAGTGACCGCAGAAGATCACCAGAAAGGTCCACAGATTGCGCAGCAGATTGGCCACCAGGTTGCCGGTCAGTACGGCCAGTACATTGGCGCCGAGCAGCAGGGCCAGCAGCGGAAACGCCAGATAGTCCTTGCCCCACTGCCGCGCCAGCTTGGCGCCGAACTGACGCGCTAGCGGCCTTACTTCCTCCTTGCTGATGCGGCCTTTCACCAGCTTGTCCAGGCGCAGGTGCTGGATAGCCACGGCGTACTGGAAAAGCAGCGCCTGGATCGTCACCCACAAGGGTTGCCAGCGGTAGAACGGCTTCCAGCGTTGCTCGGGGAACAGGCGCACCACGCCATAGCCGACGTCATCGTCCATGCCCAGCACGTTGGTGTAGGTGTGATGCACGTGGTTATGCGTATGCCGCCAGAAATCGGCGGGCCCGACGATGTCCCATTCGTATTGACGACCGGCGAATTCTGGATCGTTCATCCAGTCATACTGGCCGTGCATCACGTTGTGGCCCAGCTCCATGTTCTCGAGAATCTTGCCCAGCCCCAGCAAGAAGGTGCCGAGCAGCCAGGTCGGCGGGAACCAGCCGAACATCAGCAGCCCACGGCCACTCCAGCAGCACAGGCGCACCACACCACGCACACGGCGGATATAGCACGCATCGGCCTCGCCCAGATCAGCCAGGGTGCGCTGGCGCAGAGCGTCCAGCTCCTGACCGAAGGCTTCGAGTTCGGCAGGGGTCAACTCACGATCAGGACGATTGCTCACAGGTCGATCTCCACATCCCCATGCGGGGCGCTGACGCACAAGCGAATGGGTTGATTGGGTTCGGCGAACAGCTCACCGCTGCGCAGATCGCGCACCGTGCCGGCCAGCAGCAGGCAGGTGCAGCTGGTGCAGATGCCCTGGCGACAGCCATGGGCCGGGCGCAGACCGCTGGCCTGGGCCTGCTCCAGCAGACTGACATTGCCGTTGCCCGAAACCTGCTGGCCGCTGCGCGCAAAGCGCAGACGAACCTCTCCGGTATCGGCCTCAACCAGCACCGGCAGCGGGCTGAAGCTTTCCGCCTGCAGGCTGGCCCCGCGCCCGGCGTCGCGCCACCAGCCGCACGCCTGCTCGACGAAACCACGCGGGCCACATATCAACAGATGCTCGCCCGGCAGCGCTGCCAGTTGTTCGGCCGTCAGGCGGCCACCCGCCTCACCGCTGAAGGCCCAGCGCACCTGAAAGTTGGCATGACGCGCCGTCAATGCCTGCAGCTCTTCGGCAAAGGCCTGCTGCCCCTGGCGACGCACCTGATGCAGCAGCGTCACCGGCGCAGAAAAGCCACGCGCCAGTGCATCACGCAACAAACCGAGCAAGGGCGTGATGCCACTGCCAGCCGCCAGCAGCAACACCGCATTCTGCTCCTGCGGCCAGGCGAACTCACCGAATGCCTGGCCCAGCTCGATCACCTCACCCACCTCCAGATGATCGAGCAGCAGATTGGACATACGCCCACCCGGCTGGCGTTTGATCGCAATCTCGATGCGCCCGTCGACCGCCACCGAAGCCAGGCTGTAACTGCGTCCGTGACGCACGCCGTCCTGCTCCAGATACAGCTGGACATGCTGCCCAGCTCGCCAGTCACGCGCATTGCCATTGCAGCGCAGTTGCAGTGCCAGCATGTCGTCGGCGACCCAGCGGCGCGCCTCGACCTGAGCGAACACCCGATTGAGGCGCAGCGCCGCGTGCAACTGACGCTGGCATAGATCGACGTCCGCCTCACGCAGCCAGCCGTTCGCACAAAGCTGACGCAGGGGCTGCAGGTAAGCCGCCAGCCACCGCGCCCCTGAGAGAGAAAGTAAAGCCATCGAAGAATTCCAGTGAACACTTGTGCACAAGGCTGACAGATCGTCCACATTTGAGTCAACAACTGCTCACCGAACTATGCCGGCTCGGTTCGACGCTGGCGTCGCGCATTTGTTAGAGTGCGGCATCGCTCAACGACCCCGATCTCGCATGACGCCACGCGCCGAACAAAAGCAGCAGACCCGCCAGGCCCTGATGGCTGCCGCCCTCACGCTGATGGAAAGCGGGCGCGGCTTTGGCAGCCTGAGCCTGCGCGAAGTCACCCGCGTCGCCGGCATCGTGCCCACCGGTTTCTATCGCCATTTCGCCGACATGGACGAACTCGGCCTGGCACTGGTGGCGGAAGTCGGTGAAACCTTCCGCGCGGCGATCCGCCAGGTGCGCCGCCACGAGTTCGAAATGCGCGGCATGATCGACGCCTCGGTGCGCATCTTCCTCGCCGAAGTGGCCGCCAATCGTGCCCAGTTTCTGTTCCTCGCCCGCGAGCAGTACGGCGGCTCGCAACCGGTGCGCCAGGCCGTTGCAGCCCTGCGCGAACGCATCACCAGCGACCTGGCCGCCGACCTCAAGCTGATGAACCGTATGCCGCACCTCGACGATGCAGCCCGCGATGTGGTGTCGGATCTGGTGGTGAAGACCGTATTCGCCACCCTGCCCGAACTGATCGACCCACCCGCTGAAACCCTGCCGGCGCACCTCACCGCAGAAGCCAAGGTCATTCAGCAGCTGCGCTTCATCATGGTCGGTGGCAAGCATTGGCTGGGGCTAGGCAAGCCCTCCGACTAGAGCGCACCAAAATTGCCCACCCCTAACAAAAACGCACCAAATCAAACCTGACCGCCTCGCCAAGTTATCCACAACAGGCTTGAACGCCCCGACTTGCGCCACTCTTCAGCCTTGGCAAGCCACTTGCACTATTTCCGGGCACATTGCCCCGGAATAGATACGCATGCTGGTGATCCACTCCCGAATCGCGCCGCAGAGCGCCTACGACGCTGAACTGGAACTGACCTTCGAAGCCCGCAGCAAGAGCCGCCTGCGCTGTTTCACCACTGACGGTGAAGAGGTAGGCCTGTTCCTCGAACGCGGCCAACCGGCGCTGGCCGATGGTGAGTGTCTGCTGGCCAAGGACGGGCGCATCGTCCGCGTACGGGCCAAAGCCGAACCGCTGCTGCATGTCACCTGCGCCAGTCCCTTCCAGCTGATGCGCGCCGCCTACCACCTGGGCAACCGCCATGTCGCCCTGCAACTGGGTGACGGCTGGCTGCGCCTGCCTGACGACTACGTGCTCAAGGCCATGCTCGAACAGCTCGGTGCCACGGTCGAAGCTGTCGAAGCGCCCTATCAGCCCGAGCAAGGCGCCTATGGCGGCGGTCACCATCACTCTCATCACGGAGACGAGGAATTCAATTACGGCCCGCGCCTGCACCAATTCGGTGTACGCAAATGAGCCGGGCCACGTCGACTGCGCGCACCGAGGCCAGGGCATGAAGCCGGCCTGGGCGTTGCTGCGCCTGGCCAGCCCGCAGTTACCGATTGGCGGCTACAGCTACTCGCAAGGCCTGGAATGGGCCATCGACAGTGGCCTGATCACTGATGCCGCAGGCGCCGAGCGCTGGCTGGTCGATCAGCTCACGCTCAACCTCGCCCGCTTCGAAGCACCGCTGCTGCTGGCTCACTGCCGCGCTGCACACGAGGGTGACTGGCCGCACCTGCAGGAACTGGCCGAACGGCACCGCGCCAGCCGCGAAACCCGCGAGCTGGCTCTGGAAAGCCGGCAGATGGGTTATTCGCTGCGGCAACTGCTCGAAGGCCTGCCCGAGCTGGACGAGGCCGCGCGCGAACTACTCGCAACTCATCACGAACCGGGCCTGGCCCTGACCTGGGCGCTGGCAGCGCGCGCCTGGCAGATAACCCCGGACGATGCCCTGGCCGCCTGGCTCTGGGGCTGGCTGGAAAACCAGCTGGCCGTCCTGATGAAAGTGCTGCCGCTGGGCCAGCAGGCCGCCCAGCGCCTGACCAGCCGTCTGCTGCCAACGCTCGAGGCCGCCCAGCAGCAGGCCGCCAGCCTTTCTCCCGAACACTGGGGCAGTGCCGCCTTCGGCCTGGCCCTGGCTAGCATGGCGCACGAACGCCAGTACTCGCGTCTCTTCCGCTCCTGACGAGGAACATCAGCACATGAACAGCCAACCTCTGCGTGTCGGTATCGGCGGCCCGGTCGGTTCCGGCAAGACCGCCCTCACCCTGGCCCTGTGCCGCGCCCTGCGCGAGCGCTACAACATCGCCGTGGTCACCAACGATATCTACACCCAGGAAGACGCCCAGTTCCTGGTGCGCAACGAGGCCCTAGAGCCCGAGCGCATCATCGGCGTGGAAACCGGCGGCTGCCCACACACTGCCATCCGCGAAGACGCCTCGATCAACCTGGAAGCGGTGGAGCAGCTCAACCGCCGCTTCCCTGGCCTGGACCTGATCATCGTCGAGTCCGGCGGCGACAACCTGTCGGCCACCTTCAGCCCCGAGCTGTCCGACCTGACCCTCTACGTGATCGACGTCTCGGCCGGCGACAAGCTGCCGCGCAAGGGCGGCCCGGGCATCTGCAAGTCCGACCTGCTGGTGATCAACAAGGTCGATCTGGCGCCCATGGTTGGCGCCTCGCTGGAGGTGATGGAGCGCGACACGCTGAAGATGCGCGGCGACAAGCCCTTCGTCTTCAGCAACCAGAAAGTCGGCCAGGGTCTCGACGAGATCATCGCCTTCATCGAACGCCAGGGCATGCTCACCGCGGCCTGATTCCCAATTCAAGGAGATACTCATGAATCTGCGCAAAACCCTCTACGCCATAGCCCTGTTCTGCACCCCGGCGCTGGCCTTCGCCCACCCAGGGCATGGCGACTCCGGGATCATGGCCGGCCTGGCCCACCCGGTGTTTGGCCTCGATCACCTGCTGGCGATGTTCGCCGTTGGCCTGTGGGCCGCGCAGCAGAGTGGCGCAGCACGCTGGGTGCTGCCGGTGACCTTCGTCGGCAGCATGCTGATCGGCGGCCTTCTCGGCTTCGCCGGGGTGGAAATACCGCTGATGGAAACCGGCATCGCCGGCTCGGTGCTGGCCTTCGGTCTGCTGGTGGCCGTGGCGGCACGTCTGCCGATGGTGGTATCCGTTGCCCTGACCGCCCTCTTCGCCCTCACCCACGGTGTCGCCCACGGCCTGGAGCTGCCAGACCTGGCCAGCCCCTTCGGTTATGCCATCGGCTTTATCGTCGCCACCGCCGCGCTGCACGCCATCGGTTTCGCCCTGGTGCGTTTTCTGCCACAAGCAGCCGCACCGCTGGTACGCATCGCTGGCGCTGCGTCGGCCGCCACCGGCGTCTGGCTGCTGGCCAGCTAAGCGCCGGCAATCGGTAGGGTGCGCCATGCGCACCGATGTCGACTCGTCGTGGACACCGCAGTGCGCGACGCACCTTACCGACCGCCACCACAGCACTTGCCAACGCCCCTGCGCTGGGGCACAAAGTCCCGAACCGCTTTCGAGACCCGGCCCATGCTGCGCTTCACCCGATTTCTGCTCGTCCCACTGCTGCTGATCGGCATCATCGTGCTGGTACTGACGCTGACCAGCCGTCAGGCGAGCATGCCTGCGGTGCTCGAAGACCTCGGCGAACGCCCTCTGGTGATCGCCCATCGCGGTGGCAAGGGGCTGTGGCCGGAGAACACTCTGTTCGCCTTCGAACGCGCCACTGCCCTCGGCGTCGACATGCTGGAGATGGATCTGCACCTGAGTCAGGACGCCAAGCTGGTGGTGATCCATGATGAAACCCTGGAGCGCACCACCAATGGCCAGGGCCCGGTCGCGCATTTCAGCCTTGCGGAGCTGCAAGCGCTCGATGCCGGCTACAAATGGACGGCCGATGGTGGCCAGAGCTATCCCTACCGTGGCCAGGGTACGCGCATCGCCGCGCTGGAAGAGGTGTTCGAGCACTTCCCATTGATCCCCAAGGCGCTCGAAATCAAGGTGCCCGATGTCGGCATGGAGGCTGTGCTCTGCGAAATGCTGGCGGCTTATGACCAACTCGATCGGGTCATCGTCGGCAGCTTTCATGAGCGCAGCCTCAAACGCTTTCGTGAGCTCTGCCCGGAGGTCGCCACCTCGGCGGGGCCGGTTTCGGTGCGCCTGCTGCTGGCGCTCAATTGGCTGGGACTGAGCGACCTGCTGTCGCCCTCCTATCCAGTGCTGCAGATTCCTCCCCAGCACAGCGGCCTGACCCTGGCCACCCCGCGCCTCATACGCAATGCACAGACGCGTGGCTTGCACGTACAGCTGTGGACGATCAACGAACAACCGGAAATGCGGCGATTGCTGGAAATGGGCGCCAACGGTCTTATCACCGACTACCCGGATCGCGCCTTGCAGCTGCTCGGCCGCTCGACACAGCTCGGCGCGCTGCAGCCACAATGATGGCGAGCAACTCGCCACTTGCTTTTAGAGCCCGCCCGACAGGCGCTTGATGGCCTTGCCACCAGCTTATCCACAGACCTGACAACAGAATCCGGGGATAACCAGCTTTGCCCACAGAGCGGCCGGCGAAAATGCTGGACAACTCGACCCGCCTTTGCTTTCGATCAAGCCTTCAAAGGCGCTGATCAAAAAACCAGCAAAGCGCTAAAAGGCCCGTCTTATGAAGCCCTCAGCAATGCTTACAGCGCTTACCAACAAAACTATCCACAGACATCGTGGACAACCTACAACCGCCCGAAAAAGCCCTTCTAAATTGTCAACCCCCTGTGCACAAAGGAAAAATTCCGTTGCTCAAATATTCGTCAGCACGGCCTGAACGACGCACGGCGAGGTCAGCAGAGGAGCACCACCAGCTTACCCACAGAGATACCCACAGACCCCGTGGAAAACTTTATTATCAGTGTCTGGCACGCCGCCTGCTATGAACATCAGGCTTCCCTGCCTCCACTTGTAAGGACACTCCATGTTCAGCTTCTTCCTCGCCGCCATGCTCCTCGGCTTCGTCTTCAACGCCGCGCCGGGTGCCGTGTTCAGCGAAACCCTGCGCCGCGGACTGCGTGACGGCTACAAACCGGCATTGTTGGTACAGATCGGCTCGCTGGTGGGCGATGCCACCTGGGCCGCCCTGGGCCTGACCGGCCTGGCGCTGCTGCTCGACAGCGCGCAGATTCGCTATCCGCTGACGCTGGCCAGCGCGCTCTACCTGGCCTGGCTCGGTTATCAATCACTGCGCGACGCCCATCGCCCGCCTCAACCCAGCGACGATGGTCAGGTCGCCGCCGGTAGCGCATTCGCTGCGGGCGCTACGCTGTCGCTGACCAACCCGCAGAACATCGTCTACTGGGCCGCCATGGGCGGGGCGATGGCCGCCATCGGCGTTGCCCAGCCAACGCCGACGCACCTGGCGGTATTCTTCGCCGGCTTCATGGTTTCTTCACTGCTCTGGTGCTTCATCTGCGCCGGTCTGGTGGACTGGTTTCGCCGAGCCGCGTCGCTGCTCTGGCACCGCCTGACTTACGCAGCCTGCGGCGTGGTACTGCTGGGTCTGGCCGGGATGAGTGCGATGGAGCTGGTCTGAGCGAGCCGCGACTATCGACATCATCGAAACAATCTAACGGCGCGGCGCCAGCAACGGGACTAGCCTGAACCACATGTCCCTGCGTCAGGAAGCCGCGCCATGTACCTCAATGATCTGCTCAAGCAATTGCTCGCCAGTTACGCCTGCGCCACCTGCGGCATTGATACGCGGCACTGATACTTGGTGCGAGCGCAGCGGCTGGTTACCCTTGGCTCATTTACCCAAGGAGTCGTTGCATGTCCCTGCGTAGTGTCTGTGTCTTCTGTGGTGCCAGCCCTGGCGCCAGTCCCGTTTACCGCGAGGCTGCCGAAGCGCTCGGCCAACACCTGGCCGAGCGCGGCATTCGCCTGATCTATGGCGGTGGCGCCGTCGGCTTGATGGGCGTGGTCGCCGATGCGGCGCTGAACGCCGGTGGCGAGGTGATCGGTATCATCCCGCAAAGCCTGGAGCGCGCCGAGATCGGCCATCGCAACCTGACCTGCCTGGAAGTGGTGGACGGCATGCATGCACGCAAGGCGCGCATGGCCGAACTGTCAGACGCCTTCATCGCCCTGCCCGGCGGCCTCGGCACCCTGGAAGAGCTGTTCGAGGTATGGACCTGGGGCCAGTTGGGTTACCACGCCAAACCGCTGGGCCTGCTGGAGGTGAACGGTTTTTACAGCAAACTCGGCGACTTCCTCGATCATCTGGTCGCCGAGCGCTTCGTTCGCCCACAGCACCGCGAGATGCTGCAGATCGCAGGCGACCCGCAGAACCTGCTCGATGCCCTGAGCGAATGGCGCCCCAGCGCGGCGCCGAAGTGGGTGGATCGCGCGCCCGTCTGAACCTGTACGCAGACATGTAACACAATGCTACGCTCTGCGGCTTCTCTCTCTCATGGAAGCCGCAACATGGCCGGAAGCAGCCTGCTCGCCCTGATCGACGACATCAGCACGGTACTCGACGACGTCGCCACCATGACCAAGATCGCCGCGCGCAAGACCGCCGGCGTGCTGGGCGACGACCTCGCACTCAATGCCCAGCAGGTCACCGGGGTCAAGGCGGATCGCGAACTGCCGGTGGTCTGGGCCGTGGCCAAGGGCTCGCTGGTGAACAAGGCGATTCTGGTGCCGGCTGCGCTGCTGATCAGCGCCGTGGCGCCTTGGCTGGTGGTGCCCTTGTTGATGCTCGGCGGTCTGTTCCTCTGCTACGAAGGCGCCGAGAAGCTGCTGCACAAACTGCTGCACAAGCATGAGGATGACGAACAACAGGCACACCTGGAAGCCATCGCCGACCCTGCCGTCGACCTGGTGGCATTCGAACGCGACAAGATTCGCGGCGCCGTGCGTACCGACTTCATTCTCTCCGCGGAGATCATCGCCATCACCCTGGGCACCGTCGCCACTGCCAGTTTCCTCAATCAGGTGCTGGTGCTCAGCGGCATCGCCCTACTGATGACCGTCGGCGTCTATGGCCTGGTGGCTGGCATCGTCAAGCTCGACGACGCTGGGCTCTACCTCAGCCAGCGCACCAGCGCCTTCGCCCAGGCCTGCGGACGCGGCATCCTGCGCCTGGCCCCCTGGCTAATGAAAGCATTGTCGGTGATCGGCACAGCGGCCATGTTCATGGTCGGCGGCGGCATCCTCAGTCATGGCCTGCCGCCGGTGGAAAGCGCCGTGCATCACGCCGCCGAATGGGTCGCGCGCGACGCCGGTCTCCTGCTCTCGGCGGTGGTGCCGACGCTGCTCAATGCCCTGCTGGGTGTCGTCGCCGGCTTGCTCAGCGTACCGCTGGTCAATCTGGCCACACGTCTGTGGCAGGCCCTGCGCAAATCGCAGTCCGCTTAAGAACGCTCACTTTCTCATCAATCGTCTGCGCCCCTTGCCGGGCGCAGTCGAGGCCGGTTTCCCCCAAGCTTATCCACAGCTTGCTCCACGGCTTTCGTGGATAACCGGCCAGCGCCTTTCCAGGCACGTGCAGAAACTTTGACTTCTCGCTCAAGCAATTTATTTAAAAGCATTTTTCAGTGGCGAGGAGGTGGCCTGGGCAAAAGCTGACCAGATACCCAGAAAGCCCGCGGAAACAGGCCTCGAGCGGGCATTGCAGAGCTTCCCCACAGAATTATCCACAGCTTTTCTGGATAACCAGGCGTGGCGTTCGGTCGCATCCATAAGCGCAGGCAGCTGTGCGAGTCTCTTCAAACCTGACCGGGTTATCAGAAACTGGAGGAATCAAGATGTTGCGTAACGTTGCCCTGCTGGCGCTGCTTGGACTCGCCAGCACACCGCTTCTGGCTGCCGAATGCGCGGTGGATGTCGAGTCGACCGATCAGATGACCTTCAACACCCAGGCCATCTCCGTCAGCAAGAGCTGCAAGACCTTCACCGTCAACCTCAAGCACACCGGCTCGCTGCCCAAGACCGCGATGGGCCATAACTGGGTGCTGAGCAAGACCGCCGACATGCCCGGCGTGGCTACCGACGGCATCTCTGCCGGCCCGGACGCCAGCTACCTCAAGGCCGGCGACGAGCGTGTGATCGCCCATACCGATCTGATCGGCGGTGGCGAAAGCACTTCGGTGACCTTCGATGTCAGCAAGCTGGCGGCAGGCGAAGACTACAGCTTCTTCTGCTCCTTCCCTGGCCACTACTCGCTGATGAAAGGCAGTCTGGCCCTGGTCGACTGAGGCCGCCACAAACCATGGGAGATGCGCCTGTCGCGCCCTCCCACGAACCTCATCCCAGCGGCAGCACCGTCACCTGCACTTCCGGGTCGTGGCTGCCGCCCCCCAGAATCACCCCACGCAACGGCGACACGTCGGAGAAGTCCCGGCCCCAGGCCAGGGTGATGTGCTCCAGTGCCGGACGCACGTTGTTGGTCGGATCGAAATCCACCCAGCCCTGCCGCGGGCAATACAGCGACACCCAGGCGTGCGAGGCATCCGCACCGATCAGGCGCGGCTGGCCGGGCGGTGGCTGGGTCAGCAGGTAGCCGCTGACGTAACGCGCCGCCAGGCCACGCGAGCGCAGGCAGGCGAGCATCAGGTGGGCGAAGTCCTGGCAGACCCCACGCTTTTCCTCCAACACCTGCAGCAGCGGCGTCGCCACCTGAGTGGCTTCGGCATCGAAACTGAATTCGTCGAAGATCTTCTGCATCAGCGCCTGGCACGCCTGCAGCAGCGGGCGCCCCGGCGTGAAGCAATCGTCGGCGTAGTCGGCGAACACCTGCTTTAGGCGCACGTAGGGCGACTCGAAACGGTAACGTGCCGCCTCCAGCAACGCAGGCTCCATCCGTTTACCGCTGTAGCTGAGCGCGGCGCACGCGGCCTCCCAGTTCGGCGAGTCGTCCAGCTCCAGCGGCGCACGCGTGAGCACCTCGACGCGCAACCGTGCGCTGACGCTGAGCTGCTCGTGCGGGCGCTCGAACACCAGGCGAGTCAGCGGGTTGCCGAACACGTCCAAGCCGTCGCGGCGCTGGCAGGGCTGTGGGTCGATGCGCAGCTCCTGCTCGTGGCAGCGCTGCCAGGGACAGTCACGCGGCCACAGGTGCGCCAGCTGCTGGGCCAGGGAAACCGGCGCCGAGTAACGGTAATGGGTGTCGTGAAGCACCTGATACAGCGCGCTGCTCATGAGGATTGCGTCCGCTGGCTGACATCGACATGGGCGAAGAAGCGCAGCCCGAGATGATCGGAGACCGCGCCAGCGGCCTCGCTGATGGCCACCAGCAAATCGGCCAGACCTTCGAGCACCGCGCGGGTACTACCGGGGCCGAACAACGGGTTTTCCAGGCTGGCCAGGCTGAAGGCGGTGAGCTGCTGTTCCAGATAGACCAGGTAGCGCTCGGCTGGCAGCTCGAAACGTTCGTTGAGCCCTTCCAGCGAGCGCAGCAGGGTGCGCATCTGGAAGATCACGGCATGCGGGTTCTGCTCATCGAGCAGCAACAGGTCGAGCACCGGAATCAACTGCGCCGAGGCCAGGTAACGGGTGCGATAGGTGATGCTGCTGTTGCCCAGTTCCAGCAGCCATTCCAGCGCCGACTGGTCGGTGGCCGAACCGCTGCGCAGGAAGCCGGCGAAGCTGTCGCAGAGAAACTGCAAACGCTCGATATAGCGGCCGAGCATCAGAAAGCGCCAGCCGTCGTCGCGGGTCATGTCGTCGAGGGCGAAGCCCGACAGCGCCGCCAGCGACATCAGCAGGCGGTTGAGAAAATCCAGCAGTTCACCGAAGTCGGCCGGTTGGCCTTCAAGCAACTGCGCCTCGCGCTGCAATTCCACCAGCGCCTGCCAGTTGGCCTGGGACAGCTTGCCGCGCACACTGCCAGCGGCCCACTGCAAGCGCTGCAGATTGGAGCGCAGGCTGGCCGGCCAGTCGCTGCCCAGCAGCGCCTGCAGCAGACGCTCGGCCAGTTCACCTTCCTCGGGATCTGCCAGCAGTCCCAAATCCTGCGCCAATGCCAACGCGCTCTGCAGCGCCTGCGGGTCGTCATCATCATCGACGTAGCGCGCCAGCATGATACGCAGCAGGCGCGCATTGCCTTCGCAGCGCTCAGCGTAACGACCAAACCAGTACAGGTTCTCCACCACGCGTGAGGGCAGGAAGGGGTCGCTGCGCACCAGGTCGGCAGTGCCCAGGGTGCGTTGCGTCTGCCAGGGCTCGCCGCCGCTCTGCCGCGTGCCGAGCACCCAGGTGTCCTTGCTCGCCCCGCCGCGCTGCATCGACACCACCTCCGCATCGGCCTCGGCGGCCGCGCGAGTCAGGCCTCCGGGCATCACCCGGTAGCCATCGGCACTGGCCACGGCAAACACGCGCATGCCGATGGCCCGCGGCTGCAAACCGCTGCCATCCCACACCGGTGCCTGCGACAGCTTGGCCCGCGCTTGCGCGACATAGGCGTAGGGGCGTGCCTGCAGTCGTTCGGCCAGCCTGGCGCGCTGCGCCTCGTCCAAGTCACGACCGAACACCGGCGTGAAGCTCTGCGAGGGGAACGCCGGACGCACCAGCAACTGGTCGAGTTTCTCCAGCGCCTCGTCCAGCACCGGCGGCTCACCGCACCACCAACTGGCGATGGACGGCAGCAGCAGCTCCTCACCCAACAGGTGCTCGCTGATCGCCGGCAAGAAACCGGGCAGGCCGGGCGACTCCAGCACGCCGCTGCCCAGAGCATTGGCCACCAGCACGCGACCACGGCGCACGGCTTCGAGCAGGCCGGGCACGCCGAGGGCGGAATCGGTGCGCAGCTCCAGCGGGTCGCAGTAGTCATCGTCGAGGCGGCGCAGCACCGCGTGCACACGACGCAGGCCGGCCAGGGTCTTGAGGTAGAGGGTGGCATCGCGCACGGTGAGGTCGCTGCCTTCGACCAGCGGGTAGCCGAGCTGACGCGCCAGGTACAGGTGCTCGAAATAGCTTTCGTTGAAGCGCCCCGGCGTCAACAGCACCACCAGCGGCGTCTCGCCACCGCTCGGCGCCTGGCGTGCCAGGGTGTCCTGCAGGGTGCGGAAGAAGCTGGCCAGATACTGCACGCGCAGGTCGCGGTACAGCTCGGGGAAGGCGCGGGAGACGATCTGCCGGTTCTCCAGCGCATAACCGGCACCGGAGGGCGCCTGGGTACGATCGGCGGTGACCCACCAGCGCCCGTCCGGCGCCCGCGCCAGATCCACCGCATACAGGTGCAGCCAGGTACCTCCAGGCGCCTGCATGCCCTGGCAGGGCCAGAGGAAGTTGTTGTGGCCGAACACCAGCTCGGTCGGCAGCAGGCCTTCGGCGATCAGCTTCTGCGGGCCGTAGAGATCGGCCAGCACGCGGTTGAGCAGGGTCGCACGCTGCGCCACGCCGGCAGCGATCTGCTGCCACTCGTCAGCCGGTATCAGGTTGGGCAGCAGGTCCAGTTCCCACGGTCGGTCGGCGCCGTCGGGGTCGGCGTAGACGTTGTATGTAACGCCGTTTTCCTGGATCTGCCGCGCCAGCATGGCCTCGCGCTGCGCCAGGTGCTCCGGGCGGCTGCGTGCCAGTTGTTCATAAAGGCGGCGCCAGTGCGGGCGCACGTTGCCCTTGGCGTCGAGCAATTCGTGGTAGGCACCGTTAGGCGGCGGGTAATCGGCTAGCAGGTCGTGCATGGCAGGCTCGGCAGTGGCAAGGCGGTGCGGCGTGATGCAGTTTGATACCGCATCCGTGGGAGGCGCTTCAGCGGCGACAGGTCGCGGCTAAAGCCCCTCCCACAGATGGAATCGACGTCAAACGCGACGCAGATCCAGGGTCATCGGCAGTTCATTATTGTCTATCGGCTGCATGACAGGGCGCTTGCCGGGGCTATGGCCCAGGCGGAAGAAGCGTGCCAGGCGCCGGCTCTCGGCCTCGTAGGCGTTGACCGGCAGGCTGTCGTAGTTGCGACCGCCCGGATGCGCCACATGATACTGGCAACCGCCCAGCGAGCGCTGCATCCAGGTGTCGATGAGGTCGAACACCAGCGGCGCGTGCACGCCGATGGTCGGTTGCAGGCAACTGGCCGGTTGCCAGGCGCGGAAACGCACACCACCGACGAACTCGCCGACCTTGCCGGTCGGGCGCAACGGCACCGGCACGCCGTTGCAGGTCAGCACATAGCGATCCGGCGCCATGCCGTTCACCTTCACCTGCATGCGCTCCAGCGACGAGTCGACGTAACGGACGGTGCCGCCGACTGCGCCCTCCTCGCCCAGCACGTGCCAGGGCTCCAGCGCCTGGCGTAGCTCCAGATCGATGCCCTTGACCACGAAATCGCCGGCTTTGGGGAAACGGAACTCCAGATGCGGGGCGAACCATTCGCTGCGCAGGCGATAACCGAAGCTGCCCAACTCCTGCAGCACATCGGCGAAATCCTGCTCGACGAAATGCGGCAGCAGGTAGCGGTCATGCAGTTCGGTACCCCAGCGCACCAGCTTCGCCGGGTGGTAGGGCTCCTGCCAGAAACGGGCGATCAGCGCACGCAGCAGCAGTTGCTGGGCCAGGCTCATCTGCGCGTGCGGCGGCATCTCGAAGGCGCGCAGCTCGAGCAGGCCGAGGCGACCGCTGGCCGAGTCCGGCGAGTACAGCTTGTCGATGCAGAACTCGGCGCGATGGGTGTTGCCGGTGACATCCACCAGCAGGTTGCGCAGCAGCCGATCGACCAGCCAGGGCGGGCAGTCGCGGCCCGGCTCGGGCATCTGCGCGAAAGCGATCTCCAGTTCGTACAAGGCATCGTTGCGCGCCTCGTCCACGCGCGGCGCCTGCGAGGTCGGGCCGATAAACAGACCGCTGAACAGGTAGGACAGCGACGGATGGTTGTGCCAGTAACTGATCAGGCTGCGCAGCAGGTCGGGGCGGCGCAGGAAAGGCGAATCCCCCGGCGTGGCGCCGCCGAGGACGAAGTGGTTGCCGCCGCCGGTGCCGGTGTGGCGCCCGTCGATCATGAACTTCTCGCTGGACAGGCGCGACTGCCGCGCTGCCTCGTAGAGAAATTCGCAGCGCTCGACCAGCTCATCCCAGCTTGCGGCTGGGTGGATGTTGACCTCGATCACCCCCGGATCGGGGGTGACACGGAAGTACTGCAGGCGCGGGTCCAGCGGCGGCTCGTAGCCTTCCAGCAAGACCGGACACTTGAGCTCGGCAGCCACGGCCTCGATGGCCGCGACCAGCTCCAGGTAGTCTTCGAGATGGCTCAGCGGCGGCATGAACAGGTACAGGCGCCCCTCGCGCGGCTCGGCACAGAGCGCGGTGCGCACGATACCGGCAGCCGATTGCCCACTGGCCGGACGCGCGCTCTGCGGGCCGGCACTCGCGCCGCGCCAGACACCGCGCAGCTGACGCTGGATCTGCGCCGGGCTGGGCAACGGCGGCAGCGCCTGACTGGGGTCGACCGGATTGACGTAGGGGTAGTCGGCCTGACTGACCCAGGGCAGCGAATCCAGCGGCAGGCGATAGCCCAGCGCCGAGTCACCGGGCAGCAGGCGGCAATGTTCGTCGCGCAGGAACCAGCGCCCGCTCTGCCAGCCCTCGCCCACCACCTGACGCGCCAGCGGCAGCACGTGACCAACCACGGCATCGAGGCCCTGATCGAACACCTTGCGCAGACGCTCGCGCTCCAGTGGGTCGCTCAGGCGTGGATCGTCCGGGGTGACGTTGTCCGGCAGCTTGCGCTCACGCCACAGGTAGTAGAACCAGTCCTCATAGGCCGGGAAAACGTTGCCGCCATCTACGCCCAGATGCGCCGCCAGAGTAGCGAGAAAGCGCGAGGCCGTTTCTGCCGTAGCGCCATAACCGCGCTTCTCATCGGCCAGCAGCTTGGGGTCGTGCCACAGCGGTTCACCATCGCGGCGCCAGAAGCAGTTCAGCGACCAGCGCGGCAACTGCTCGCCGGGGTACCACTTGCCCTGGCCGAAATGCACCAGCGCCTTGGGCGCGTAGTGACTGCGTAGGCGATAGAACAGGTCGGCAGCCAGGCGGCGCTTGTTCGGCCCCAGTGCGGCGGTGTTCCACTCGTCGTCATCGGGGTAATCGAGGGCGACGAAGGTCGGCTCGCCGCCCATGGTCAGGCGCACGTCGTGCTTGTGCAGGTCATCGTCGATCTGCCGGCCCAGCGCTTGGATCGCCTGCCACTGCGCCTCGCTGTAGGGCTTGGTGACGCGCGGCGCCTCCCACACGCGCTCGACGCTCATCAGGTGCTCGAACGCCACCTCGCACTCGTCCAGCCCGCCGGTGATCGGCGCCGCCGAGGATGGCTCCGGGCTGCACGCCAGTGGGATGTGGCCTTCGCCAGCAAACAGGCCTGAAGTGGGGTCGAGACCGACCCAGCCGGCGCCAGGCAGGTACACCTCGCACCAGGCATGCAGGTCGGTGAAGTCCTTGTCGGTGCCGGATGGGCCGTCGAGGGCTTTGACGTCGGCAGTGAGCTGAATCAGGTAGCCGGAGACGAAGCGCGCCGCCAGGCCCAGGTGACGCAGCAGCTGCACCAGCAGCCAGGCCGAATCGCGGCACGAACCGGCGGCCAGCTCGAGCGACTGTTCCGGCGTCTGCACGCCCGGCTCCATGCGGATCAGGTAGCGGATGTCGGCCGACAGACGCTGGTTCAGCTCGACCAGAAAATCGATGCTGGGCACCGGCTCGCGGGAAATGCCGGCCAGGTACTTGGTGAACAGCGGCGTGGCCGGCAGCTTCACCAGATAGGGCGCCAGCTCGCGCTGCTCGCCCTCGGTGTAGGCAAAGGGAATGCGCTCGGCATAGGGTTCGAGGAAGAAGTCGAAGGGGTTGAACACCGCCATCTCGGCGACCAGGTCCACCTCGACCTTGAACTCGCGGGTCTTCTCGGGAAACACCAGGCGCGCCAGGTAGTTGCCCTGCGGGTCCTGCTGCCAGTTGATGAAGTGCTGGCCCGGTTCGACCTTCAGCGCGTAGGAAAGGATACGCGTGCGACTGTGCGGTGCCGGCCGCAAACGTACGACTTGTGGCCCAAGGTTCACCGCACGGTCGTAGCGGTAGTGGGTGACGTGTTGCAGCGCGACATGAATCGACACGGCGGCCTCCTGCTAGCCTGGACGATACTCAGTGCAGCGCAAGACTTATGCCAGGGCTCAGACCACGCGCCAGCTAGGCCGGCCAGACAGCCCACGCACCAGAAGCAGGCCGTGCGCGCACCAGAGTCGACATCATGCACCATATGGATGCGCAGTTACGGCCAATTTGCCGGGCCCGACTTCTGCCGTAGACTGCGCTGACTTCATGCAAGGACGTATGCCATGCCGCGCCACAGCCATCTTTCGACCCTCCTCGGCCTGCTGTTCTTGGCGTTCAGCCCACTACTCTGGGCCGACGACCCGCTGCTCGATTCACCGACTCCCACCGCCACCCAACCCGGTGAGCGCCAGGTGCGCGGCGTATTGCGCGCGCAAAACCAGGCGGTACTGTCCAGCGAACTGCCTGGCCGCATCATCGAAATGCCATTCAGCGATGGCCAGGACTTCAACAAGGGCGACGTTCTGGTGCGCTTTGACTGCAGCGCTTACCAGGCCCAGCTCAATGCGGCCCAAGCCGCCACTCGCGCCACCCGTGAAGAGCTGAACCACAAGAAGCAGTTGGCCGCCCTCAATTCGGTCGGCCGCTTCGAAGTGGCGCTGGCCGAGGCTCGGCAGGCCCAGGCTCAGGCGGAAACCCAGGTGTATCAGGTACAGGTCAAGCGCTGCAGCGTCGTCGCTCCCTTCAATGGCCGTGTGGTTCTGCGCCGTGCGCAACCCCACGAAAGCGTGGCCAGTGGCACCCCACTGCTGGATGTCGTGGATAACGGCACGCTGGAAATTTATCTGCTGGTGCCGTCCAGTTGGCTTAGCCGCCTGCAGCCGGGCCAAACCTTCGACTTCACCCCCGACGAAACCGGCAAGCCGCTCAAGGCCACGGTCAAGCGCCTGGGCGCACGTATCGATGAGGGCAGCCAGACCCTTCTGCTGATCGGCAGCCTGTCCGACGATGCCAAGGGCCTGCTCGCCGGCATGAGCGGCACGGCCCAGTTCCAGGTGACGGAATGAACGCACCGCTGCCCAGCACGGCCGAACGTGTATTTGCCCTGTTCCTCGGGCTCGAGCAGCAGGCGCGCAAGGCCGGTGATACCGAGCAACTGGCCTTCGCCATGGTCAATGACGGCCAGGCACTGTTCGGTTTCCGCCACGCCGCCCTGCTGATCGCCGGCAGGGTGCAGGCATTGACCGGTATCAGCGTGGTGGAGGCGCATGCACCGTTCGTGGCCTTCGTCGAACGCGCCACCTCGGCCTTGCTCAAGCACGGCCGACTGGGTGAGGGCCACAGCGTCGACCCTGCCCAGTTGGACGAGCAGGCCCGCGCCGACATGAACGACCTGTCCGCCCCTCATGCCTATTGGCTGCCGCTGAAAAGCCGCAGCGGCGAAACCTTCGGCGGCCTATGGCTGGCTCGCGACACCCCCTTCAGCGAAGCGGAGCAATCATTGCTCAGGCAGTTGGCCGATACCTACGCCCACGCCTGGCTGGCGCTGCAACCGCACAAGCCCTGGCGCATGCGCTGGCCGCGCAAGAAGCTGCTGGCCGTCGCGGCAGCACTCTCGCTCCTGCTGCTGATCCCGGTACGCCAGTCCGTACTGGCGCCCGCCGAAGTCGTCCCGTTGGGTGGCCGGGTGGTCGCCGCGCCGCTGGACGGCGTGATCGCCGAATTTCTGGTCAAGCCCAATCAAAGCGTCGCCGCCGGTGACCTGCTGGTGCGCTTCGAGGCCACCAGCCTCAAGGCCCAGGCAGATGTAGCCGAACGCGCCCTGGGCGTAGCCGAGGCCGAACTCAAGGCCAACAGCCAGCGCGCCTTCGCCGATGCCGAATCCAGCGCCCGCCTCGACCTGCTGGCCGCACGCGTCGAACAGAAACGCGCCGAACGCGACTATGCCAGACAACTGCTGGCTCGCAGCGAGGTACGCGCCGAGCGCTCAGGCATCGCCGTTTTCGCCGACGCCGAACGCCTGACCGGCAAGCCCGTGCAGACCGGCGAACGGCTGATGCAGATCGCCGACCCGAGCCAGGCCGAGTTACGCATCGAGCTGCCGGTGGGTGACGCCATCGCTCTGCAGCCGGGCGCCGAAGTGGCGCTGTTTCTCGACAGCGACCCACTCAATCGTCATGAGGCCCAGCTGGAGCGCTCCGCCTACGAAGCCCAGACCACCGCCGCCGGGCAATTGGCCTACCGGCTGGATGCGCGCTTCATCGATACCCCACCACGTGTGGGGCTGCGTGGCACTGCCAAGCTGTTCGGTGATCGTGCGCCGCTGGCCTATTACCTGCTGCGCCGGCCCCTGGCCGCGGCCCGCCAGAGCCTGGGTTTCTGATGCTGCCTGCCCTGCGCCCCGATCTGCAGCTTTCACCGGCGGCTCCTGGCCTCGACGGCGCTCCGCAATGGACGCTGGCCGACCCGCTACGCGGTCGCTACTTCAAACTCGGCGCCACCGCCGTGCGCCTGCTGCGTCACTGGACACTGGGCGAACCGCAGCGCGTATTGGCGGCCGCCAATGCCGAGCCTGGCCTGCCCCTGGGTCAGGCCGAACTCGAGGACATGCTGCGCTTTCTCAGCAGCCATGACCTGATCGCCGCCCTGGACGAAAACCAGCGTGCCAGCTACGCGATGAAAGCCGCCGCCCAGCGCCAAAGCCCGTGGAAGCGGGTACTGCATCAATACCTGTTCTTCCGCATTCCGCTGTGGCGGCCCGATCCCTTCCTCAATCGCGCCTGGCCCGTGCTCGAACGCCACGGCCCCTGGCTGCTGCGCTGGGGCCTGCCGCTGGTCTTTGTACTGGGATTGTTTCTGGTGATGCGCGATTGGCAGCGCTTTCTCGCCACCTTCCCCCACCTGTTCAGTCTCGGTGGCGCATTGGCCTTCGGCATCGCGCTGACCTTCGCCAAGCTCTGTCACGAGTTCGGCCACGCCTTCATGGCCAAGCGCGCCGGCTGCCGGGTACAGAGCATGGGATTGGCGTTCATGGTGCTGCTGCCAATGTTCTACACCGACGTCAGCGACGCCTGGCGCGTGCGCGACCGGCGCTCGCGACTGCTGATCGGTGCAGGCGGCGTGTTCGCCGAACTGCTGTTGGCGGTGCTGGCACTGCTGGCCTGGTCATTGCTGCCGGATGGCCCCTTGCGTACCTCGGCCTTCATGCTGGCCAGCGCGACCTGGATCACCACATTGGTGATCAACCTCAATCCCTTCATGCGCTTCGATGGCTACTTCCTGATCAGCGATCTGTGGGGGGTGGATAACCTGCAGAACCGTGCCTTCGCCCTGTGTCGCTGGCGCCTGCGCGAAGCCCTGTTCGGCTATGGCGAACCGGCACCGGAACCCTGGTCGCCAAGCATGACCCGACGCCTGCTGATCTGGGGCTACGGTTCCTGGATATGGCGCGCAATCCTGTTCCTCGGCATCGCGCTGGCGGTCTATCACCTGTTCTTCAAGGTGCTCGGCATCTTCCTGATGGTGGTTGAACTGCTGTGGTTCATCGGCCTGCCCATCTGGCGTGAACTGGGTGAATGGTGGCAACGCCGCGAACAAGCCGACTCGCGCAAGGTGCTGATTACCGGCCTGAGCCTTGGCGCGGTACTGCTGGTGCTGATCGTGCCCTGGCGCAGCTCGGTGGAAATACCTGCGCTGCTCGAAGCCTCACGCACCAGCGCCCTGCATGCGCCGGTGGCCGCGCGCTTGAAAGCCGTGCACGTGCAGGACGGGCAGAGCGTGGCAGCCGGCGACCTGCTGCTGGAACTGGATTCACCCGACCTGGACTCGCGCCAGGCCATCGTTCGGCGCGAGACCGAAATTCTTCAGTTGCAACTGCGCCGCCAGTCCGCACGCAGCGAAACGGCGGCCGATGCGGGCATCCTCGAACAACGCCTGGCCGAAGCAGTAGCCGAATACCGAGGCCTGGCCGCCCAGCGTGAGCGCCTGCAGCTACGCGCAGCGCAGGCTGGCGTGGTACGCGACCTGCAACGCGACCTGAGCGCGGATCGCTGGCTGCACCCTGGCGAATCACTTGCCCGCATCGTCGAGCCGGGGCTACGCCTACGCGGCTATCTGGCCGAAGAAAACCTCTGGCGGATCGAAACGGGCAGCGAAGGGCGCTTCATCACTGACGACCCAGCACGCCCGGCGGTGAAAGTGCGCCTGGACGAAGTGGACGCCACCGGCGTCGCCTATCTGGAACTGGAAGCGCTCAGCTCGGATCACGGCGGTCCCATCGCCGTACGCCGTGACGCACAGCGCCGCGCGGAACCTGTGCAAGCACAGTACGGTGTACGTCTGACGCTATTGAATAACGACATCCATCCCGATCACCCACTGCGCGGCGTGGTGATACTGGACGGAGAGCGGCAGTCGCTACTCGGCGCGGCCTGGCGGCGGATCGCGGCGCTCGGCGTGCGCGAAAGTGGTTTTTAACACAAGGATGCAACATGAGCCTGGACGCTTTACCACGATGCTCCCGATTGCCACTGGCGCCTCGATTACCCGCACTGCTGGAGGCACTCGGGCGGATTCCTGACGACGCCTGGCAACACCACTTCAACACGGGTTACTACCAGGGTGAGTGGAGCGGCGTCGCACTGATCACCCCGGAGGATGCCCTCCTGCCACTTGCCCCAGGGCAAGGTGCACCGGTGCCTACCGACTGGTGGCAGGAGGAACAGGCCTGGCACCAGGTGCTCGCGCTGTTTCAGACCAGCATCCGCAGCGCGCGACTCCTGCGCCTGGGTGCCGGCGCTCGCATTCACGAACACTGCGACCCCGACCTCGGCCAGCCCGGTGGCGACCTGCGCCTGCATATGCCACTACTCAGCCCTGCTGACGTGGAGTTTCTCGTCGACGGCCTGCAGGTGCCCATGAAGGTGGGCGAATGCTGGTTCATCGACCTGTCACGGCCACATCGGGTGGATAACCCGGGGCCCGGCGCGCGCGTGCATCTGGTGCTGGATTGCCAACCCAACGCCTGGTTGCTGCAACAGGTGGCAGCCGGGCTGCCGGATACGCCTGCACTGCAGCCCGGGAGGGCAGAGCTGGCCTTTGCCGCCTTCCGCAAGCATGTGGCGCAGGACACAGCTCTCGCCGCACGCCTGCGCACCCTGGGCGACGCGCGTGACTTCCAGGCCGAGGCCGTGCGCCTCGCTGCGGCGTTGGGGCTGACCTTTTCCGAAGCCGAGGTAAAGGCTGCCATGCGCCGTGGCAGGCAAGCGTGGAGCGAACAATGGCGAGCGTGAATACCGAGCAAGACTTCAGCGGCTGGCTACCGATCCGCGCCTGGCTTCAGAAAGGTGAATGGCGCCTGGACTGGTGCTGGTTCGGCGAGCAACGACTGATCCGGCCCTTCTTCCGTGACGATGTCGATCACGCGTTGCGCCTGCCCTTCAATCAGGCCTTCCGCCGGGAGACAGACCTCCAGGCGTTGCTGGACTGGCAGGCCGTAAGCCCTGGTTTGCCGCCCACAGCGCTGATCTTCCACGCCTCGCGCTGCGGCTCGACACTGATGGCGCAGATGCTGGCGACGCTGGACGACAACATCGTGCTCTCCGAACCACCACCGTTGGACAATCTGCTGCGTGCGCACCGGCTGGATCCCAAGGCGACGCTTCATCAACCCGCCTGGCTCGCGGCGCTGGTATCCGCCTACGGGCAACGACGTCAAGGCAACGAGCAACGGCTGTTCATCAAGCTCGATGCGTGGAACGTGTTCGAGGCCCCCTTGCTGCTGGCGCTTTACCCCGAAGTGCCGCGTGTTTTCCTCTATCGCAACCCGCTGGAGATCGTCGTTTCCCAACTACGCCAACCGGGCATGCACCGCGTGCCAGGGTTACTGGGATCATCCGCACTGGATTTACCTGCAGAAGAAGCGCTGCGCATGACTCCCGCCGAGTACACCAGCCGCACGGTCGGCGCGATCCTCCGGCAAGGGCTGGCGCTTTGCCAACAGCATGGCGCGGTAGCGGTGAACTATCAGGAGCTGCCCGATGCCTGTTGGGGTCGATTGGCCTCGTTGTTCGACGTGCACGACGCACATCTGCCACGGCTGCGCGAGACCGCCGGCTTCGATGCCAAACAGCCGTCGCAATCATTCACTGCCGACAGCCAGAGCAAACGCGAAGCTGCCGACGAGGGCCTCCGCGAAACCGTGGAGTACTGGGCGGGCAAAGCCTATAGAGCGCTTGAACAATGGCGAATGACAAAGCAAGAGCATGAAAGTTCCAGCAGAAGTTAAATAACACGTCTACCGTCTATCCGGATGGTGGCGATTGACCCCGGACTTCAGCTAACCTCCGACCTGTAAGTCGCATAGTGGCAAAACAAAACGAACCGGTTCCGGCTCACGCCGCGGTAGCACGGAAGCAAAAAGGACACCCACACCATGCGTTCCCACGAATTGCATCTTCGGCCTGCCGAGGAGACTGATCTAAACTTCCTGCGCAGGCTTTATGCGAGTACCCGGGCTCAGGAAATGGCGCTCAGCGGTTGGGATCAACCCGTCATTGATGCCTTTCTCGCACAGCAGTTCGACGCCCAGCACCGCTATTACCAGGAGCATTATCAGGGCTCCGACTTCTCCCTGATTTGCCACGGTGACCTGGCTATCGGCCGCCTCTATATCTTCCGCGGTCCGACCGTGATCAACCTCATCGACATTTCGCTGCTCCCCGAATGGCGGAGCAAGGGAATCGGCACCCGCTATCTGGCTGCACTGGTCGATGAAGCGGATGCCGCAGAGAAGTCGATGCGCCTGTTCGTCGAACCCACTAATCCGGCCAAGCGTCTGTACGAGCGTTTTGCCTTCAGAGCCAGCGGCTCCAACCATATCTACCTGCAGATGCACCGTGAAGCCGCGCCCGCTCTGGCGGTACCGGCATGAGCCAGGTGCCCAGCCTCGAAGACTTCGAGCGCCACCTCCAGCAACCCTGGCAGCTATGCTGGGACGAAGGTGAAGGTGTGACCATCACCCTGGTGGAGGCCTATGAAGGCGTGGCGATGACTGCCCGCTACCACTGTTACAGTGCAATTTTTGCCCAGCCCGAGGGGCTCCAGCTGCCCCAACACTGTTATCGGCTGCGCAGCCCGGAAGGTGGTGAATGGGAGGCGATGCTCACCCCCATCGGCCCGGATGAGGAAGGCGACCGGCATCTGTTGCAGGCGCTGTTCCATGTAAAGCGGCCAAAGCCGGCCGAGTCCCTGCTCTAGAACAATAAACACCAGTGCCGCATACGCGGCTGCATCAAGGAGAGATAGGTAATGAGCGATCCATTCATGGGCGAGATCCGTATGGTGGGCTTCAACTTCGCCCCCCGGGGCTGGGCGACCTGCCAGGGACAGATCATGGCCATCCAACAGAACTCGGCACTGTTCGCGCTGCTGGGCACCACCTACGGTGGCAATGGCCAGACCACCTTCGGGCTGCCGAACTTCTCCGGGCGTAGCCCGGTTGGGCAAGGCACCGGGCCTGGCCTGGCACCGATCACAATCGGGGAAGTGGCGGGCGCAGAGAGCGTTACGCTGAACGTCACCCAAATGCCGATCCACCAGCCCGTCGCTCAATTCACCGGCCAGGCCAGTGCCGTGAGCCTCACGGGTTCCAGCGTCGACGTCGCAACTGGTACGCCAGGTGCCATGGCGGTGCCCACTGCAGGAGCTACGGTGTACCTGTCGAACACCACTGCCAGGTCCGGCCCAACCGCCGTGACCATCAATGGCCTGTTCACCTCAACCGCCCCGGATGCCACCAAGGCCAGCCTGGGCGGCGTTCACGGGCAGGGTTCAGTCATTCCCCAGGGAACCGTGACTGTATCGCCTGTTGGTGGCAGCCAACCGATCGGCATCCGCAATCCCTATCTGGGCACCAACTTCATCATTGCGCTGGAAGGCATCTTCCCGTCGCGTAACTGAGTGATCGAGCCGACTCGTGTATTCGGGTCGGCAGGCAACTACAAGGGGAAGGCCGATGGAGCCTTCCTCTTCTTGAAAGTGGTAGGAGGTGCTCCATGTTTTGGAAGAAGACTGCTCCCGTACGAACTGCGGCCAAACCCGCAATGTCCGCTCTGGCGATGGCTCTGGAACCGCGGATGATGTTCGACGGTGCGGTCGCAGCCACTGCGGTTGAGGTCGCGGATACGCAGACCGCGGATGCCCAGCCGACAGCAGATGCCTCTTCCAGCCATGACAACCTAGCGGCGACGCCGACAGGCACTGCCGACAACCGTCAGGAAATCGTGTTCGTCGACGGGCAAGTCCAGGACTACCAACAACTGTTGGCGGGCATAAAGCCGGGCACCGAAGTGGTGGTGCTCAACCCCACAGGCGATGGTCTGAAGCAAATCAGCGACTACCTGGCAGGACGCTCCGGCATCGATGCCATCCATATCGTCAGTCACGGGCTGCCCGGGCAGGTGACGCTTGGCAGCCTTACCCTCGATAAAGCGGGCCTGGACGCACGTGCGGCGGACCTTGCGCAGATTGGGCAGAGTCTCGATGCCGATGGCGACATTCTCTTCTACGGCTGCGATGTTGGTAGCGGCGCAGCTGGGCAGGCATTCGTCAACCAGATAGCCCAACTCAGCGGCGCGGATGTAGCCGCTTCCAACGATGCAACCGGTTCTACCTCTCAAGGCGGTGACTGGACGCTGGAAGTCACCAGTGGCTCGATCGAGGCAGTAATACCGTTCTCGGCATCGGCCCAACAGGCTTTCAGTGGCAAGTTGTTCGCGGGAACACTCAATTTCAGTGGCCCAGATACGACCATTGGTACGACGGTTAGGGATGGTGACGCCAACTCTACTGACATTCCCGGTGTAGTGATCGAGATCTACTCGGCAAACTCAGGCAATACCAACAGTAATTCTACGTGGGATTACTACAGTGACTTATTCGGTCCAAACTCTGACGGAATCGTCGATAGCTCTGGTGACGGAACGCCGAGAATTATCATTCGCAGCCAGAACGGAGCTGATTTCTCCTTCACCGGTATCAAAATCGTTGACTACCTGGGCGCTCATCCGCAAATCACCTTCGAAGCCTTCCGTGATGGCGTCTCGCTGGGCAGCGTGACGCTGGCGACCGACAGTCTCAATTACATATCCGACTTCACTCAGTCAAACGGGCTGACCGCGTCGATCTTCCAGAACGTCGACGAGATTCGTATCTCGGATCCCTCTTCCGGCGATGGCAATTTGTATGTCGCGCTCGACAACATTGGCTTCGCCGATGTGCCCCGCCCCGCCCTTGTGTCGGCAACGTTCTCCGACAACAACCTGAAGGTCGGCGAGACCTCCACCGTAACCTTCACCTTCAACATGGCGGTGACTGGTTTCACCACTACCGACCTGACCGTGCCCAACGGAAGCATTAGTGGATTGAGCAGCTCCGATGGCGGCCTGACCTGGACCGGCCTGTTCACGCCCGATGCAAGTGTCACCGACAGCACTAACGTCATCACCGTCGACCTGAGCGGTGTCACTGGAGTCAGTACCTCCCTTGCAGGTATCGGTACCGCCAACTCCAGCAACTACGCCATCGACACCCTGGCCCCCAGCGTCACGTCGGTGACTTCCAGCACCGCCAATGGCACCTACAAGGTAGGGGATGTGATCTCCGTACAGGTGAACTTCGCTGAGAGCGTCACCGTCACCGGCACACCGCAGCTGACGCTGGAGACCGGTAGCACTGACCGGGTGGTGAACTACGCGAGCGGCTCCGGCACCAACAGCCTGACCTTCACCTACACGGTGCAGGCGGGCGACAGCAACGCAGACCTGGACTACATAGGCACCAATGCCCTTGGGCTCAACGGCGGCACCATTCGCGATGCCGCCGGCAACGACGCCACCCTGACCCTGGCAGCACCAGGCGCTGCGGGCTCTCTGGGGGCCAACAAGGACATCGTGATCAACGCGGTGCCAGCTATTTCCAACCTCAATGGCGACAGCGTGGCCTGGGCCGGTGCCGGTAACATCGTGGTACTGGATGCAGGCGGGAACGCCCTGTTCAGCGACACCGAGTTCGGCGCGCTCAACGGTGGCAACGGCAACTGGGCCGGAGCCAGCCTGACGATCCAACGTAACGGCACAGCACTAGGCAGCGACGTGCTGGGCTTCGACACCGCCGGCGCGCTGTTCAGCATCGATGGCAGCAACCTGCAGTCGGGCGGGCAGACCTTCGCCACCTTCACCAATGTGGGCGGCGTACTGACCATCACCTTCACCAGCAGCGGCACGGCAGCGACCACTGCACTGGTCAATGATGTGGCACAGCGGGTTACCTACCGCAATGACACGCCGGCGGGTGACACCACCATCCGCTACAGCCTGAATGACGGCACCAGCACCGTCACCGCTGATGTCGTAGTCACCAGCGACATTATCTACGTCACCAATACCAACGACACGGCGACCATTGATCTCAGCAATGGTGTGAGCTTCAGTGAGGCCGTTGCCATCGCTGCAGCCGATGTCACCGGCAGCCAGACCATCGTCTTCGCCAGCAACCTGGCCGGCCAGGCACTGAACCTCAACGTCGTTGCTCTGAACGAAAGCCTGACCTTCGACATGACCCGGGCCAACGGCCTGACGCTGACCGGCGGCACCATAACCCTGGCCGGCGGTACCACGCAGGTCTTCAACGTCGGCTCGGGCTATAGCGCGACGATTTCCAGCGTGATTGCAGGAACCGGTGCCCTGACCAAGGCAGGAGCGGGTGAACTGACCCTCTCCAACAGCAACACAAACGCCGGAACCACCACTGTCTCTGGCGGCACTCTGGTGGTCGATGGCAGCACCAGTAGCGCCACCACGGTGGGCACCGGTGCGACCCTGGCCGGCATCGGGACTCTGGGCGGCGACGTCACCGTGCAAAACGGCGGCACCCTGTCCCCGGGCAGCTCAGGCGCCGGCACCCTGACCGTCAATGGCAACTTGACCCTGGACTTCGGCAGCACCCTGGCGCTGGACATCAACGGCACCACCGCCGGCACCGGCTATGACCGGGTGGTGGTCAACGGAGTCGTCGACGTATCCGGCGCAACCCTGGCAGTCAATCACGGCTACGCGGCCGGCAGCGGCGACAGCTACACGGTGATCGTCAACGATGCAGCCGACGCGGTAGTCGGAACCTTCAGCGGCATCAGCGAAGGCGGAAAATTCAATACGGCGGGTAACGGCACCGAGTTGACCACCAGCTATATCGGTGGCACCGGCAACGACCTGACCCTGACCGCCCCCATCGCCCCGACCATCACCAACGTATCGTCCAGCACCGCCAACGGCACCTACAAGATCGGTGATGTCATCACCGTCAACGTGCAGTTCGACTCGGCAGTGAACGTGACCGGCATCCCGACGCTGACTCTGGAGACGGGCGCCACCGACCGGGTGCTCAACTATGTGTCTGGCTCGGGCACCAACACCCTGAGCTTCAGTTACACCGTGCAGGCGGGCGACAGCTCCGCCGACCTCGACTACGTCTCCAGCTCGGCTCTGAGCCTCAACGGTGGCAGTATCCGGGACGGCGCCAACCAGTCCGCCATTCTCACCCTGGCAGCCCCCGGCGCGGCGGGCTCCCTAGGCGCCAACAAGGCCCTGGTGGTCGACGGTGTGCGTCCGACAGCCACCAGCATCACCCTGAGTGACACGGCTCTGCGCATCGGCGAGACCGCCACCGTCACCATCACCTTCGCAGAGAGAGTGGTTGGGCTGGATACGGCGGACTTCACGGTCGCTGGCGGTACGCTCACAGGCCTGAGCAGTGCCGACGGCGGTCTCACCTGGACCGCCACTTTTACTCCGGATAGCAACCTCTCCGACGCCACCAACGTCATCACCCTGGACAACACCGGCGTCATGGATCTGGCGGGTAACATCGGCAGCGGCTCCACCGACTCGGTCAACTATGCCATTGACACCCAGCGCCCGACAGCCAGCATCGTGGTCACCGATACCGCGCTCAGGGCTGGGCAGAGCACCACCATCACCATCACCTTCAGCGAAGCGGTAGTAGGGCTGACCACGGCGGACTTCAGCGTGGCCAACGGCACCCTGAGCAACCTGAGCACCTCGGACAACATCACCTGGACGGCAACCCTGACGCCGAGTTCCAACGTCACAGACACCACCAACCTGGTCACCCTGGACAACACCGGCGTGCAGGACACGGCCGGCAATGCTGGCGTCGGCACCACCGATTCCAACAACTACGCCATCGACACCCAGCGCCCGACGGCCGGCATCGTGATCACCGATACCGCGCTCAAGGCAGGGCAGAGCACCACGGTCACCATCACTTTCAGCGAGGCCGTGACCGGGCTGACCACGGCGGACTTCAGCGTGGCCAACGGCACGCTCGGCAACCTCAGCAGCAGTGACGGCGGCATCACCTGGACGGCGACCCTGACGCCTGACGCCGACGTAACCGACGCTACCAACCTGATCACTCTGGATAACACCGGTTACACCGATGCCGCCGGCAACACCGGCACCGGTACCACCGACTCCAACAACTACGCCATCGACAGCAAGGCACCGGCAATCACCTCTGTCGGCGTGCCGGCCAACGGCACCTACGTGGCGGGTGACGCCCTCGACTTCACGGTTAACTTCGACGAAGCCGTAACCGTTGATACCACTGGCGGCACACCGCGACTGGCGATAACCCTGGACACCGGCGGCACCGTCTACGCTAACTACCTGAGTGGCTCGGGCAGCACCGCGCTGGTGTTCCGCCTGACCGTCGCCAATGGCCAGCAGGACAGCAACGGCATTGCCGTCGGCACCAACCTCCAGAGCAACGGCGCGACACTACGTGATGCCGCCGGTAACGACACAGCGACGACTCTCAACAACGTCGGCGCCACCAGCGCCGTGCTGGTTGATGCCGCCCCACCACAGGTGACAGGCATCGCCCTCGACGGCACATCGCCCACCACCAATACCACCCTCGGCTTCACCGTTACCTTCAGCGAAGACGTCAACGGCGTCGATCTGGCCGACTTCGCGCTGTCCACCACCGGCAGCGCCAGCGGTACCCTGCTCTCGCTGGTACAGATCGATGCACGCACCTATCGCATCACCGTCGGCGGCGTGACCGGCCAGGGTACGCTTGGCCTGTCGCTCACGGCAGTTGGTAGCGGCATCGCTGATGCCGTCGGTAACGCCCTGCAGAGCAACTTCTCCAGCACCGGCTACACGCTGGGCGGGCTCAATACCGGCGATCCGGAGTTCCGCGCCAACCCGACGCCCAACGTACCCACTACACCGACCGCACCACCTCAACCCAATGTGCCCGGCGCGCCGCCCTCCAACACCACCTCGCCACTGTTGCCGCCGCCACTGTTCGAGCAGCCGACTCTCGGTAGCGGCGTACCCACGGTGGGCAACATCTTCATCAACAACGGTGCGCTGGCGCCCAGCTACATCGCCCAGGTCTTTGCCAGCAGCGACAGCGGTGCCGGCAATGGCAGCGGCATTGGTTTCCTCGGCTTTGGCGGGGGCGACGGCGGCGTGTTCGGTACCAGCAGTTTCTCCAGCATGTTCAACAAGGACGTACCGCTGGAATCAGGCGAAATCCAGCTTAGCTGGGGGACTTCCAGCGGCAATGGCCTGAGCGGGGGAGAGATTCTCGGAGCACCGACTCTGAGCCAGCAACTGCAGGAGATCGGTGAAAGCGAACAACGCCAGATAAGAGAGCTTGCCTGGGCGTTGGGAGAAATTCCGTTGCAGATGCCACAAGCGTAATCGACAAAACAGATAAGAATCGAATGAGTGCCGTACCAGGGGGCGGCCCAAGGATGAGCAAAGCAGCTAAATTTTTCAGCATCAGTGTACTGGCGCTAGCCGTTGGCGGCTGCGCGGTGACCAGCCAACCCATCGACCGCAGCGTCAGCGAGCAACGCGCCCAGCAGGATCTGGCGACCATGTTCAAGGATCAGGAGCCGCTCAGCGGCCCACTGACCTTGCACGAAGCCATGGCCCGCGCAGTGAAGTACAACCTCGAGGCGCGCCTGAAGGTCATGGAGGAAGCCATGGCTCAGCGCCAGGTCGACCTGGCCACCTTCGACATGCTGCCACGCATGGCGCTGTCCGCCGGCTATGCCGGACGTAACAACGTCAGCGCCTCCAGCAGCCAGAGCATCGAAACCGGCACCCAGTCTCTGGAGCCGTCCACCTCGCAGGACCGCGACCGTGGCGTGGCGGATCTGACCATGGTGTGGAACGTGCTGGACTTCGGTGTCAGTTACGTCAGTGCCAAGCAACAGGGTGACCAGCGCCTGATCGTGCAGGAGCGCCGGCGCAAGGTAGTGCACACCATCATTCAGGATGTGCGCTCCGCGTACTGGCGTGCCGTGGCGGCCGATCGTCTGCTGACTCAGATCGACAGCCTCATGGCCCGCGTCGCCCAGGCTCGCGACAACAGCCAGCGCCTGAGCGAACAGCGCATCGGCGATCCGATCCAGGCCCTGAGCTATCAGCGCGCGCTGATCGAGGCCACTCGCCAGCTGGAAGAACAGCGCCGCGCCCTGTCGCTGGCCAAGACTGAACTGGCTACCCTGATCAACCTACCACTGGGAACTCAGGTCGAACTGGCGCCTGACGCCGGTTATCAGATGCCGGAACTCAAGGTGGCGCTGGACACGCTGGAGCAGGAAGCCCTGGCCAGCCGTCCCGAACTGCGCGAGCAGGATTACCAGGCGCGCATCAGCGCCGCAGAAACACGCAAAGCCATGCTCCGTCTATTGCCAGGCCTGGAGTTTTCCGCCGGCGGGCACTACGACAGCAACTCGTTCCTGGTGAACCAAAGCTGGGCCGACTACGGCGTGAAAGTCACCTGGAACCTGTTCAATGTACTCTCCGCGCCAGCCGCCATCGATGTTGCCAAGGCCGGCCAGGAGGTCGCCGATGCGCGGCGCCAGGCCATGTCTATGGCCATCCTCGCCCAACTGCACGTTGCCAACGCCAACTTCCGCGAAGCCCAGCGCCAGTTCCAGACCAGCCAGCAACTGGCGGGGCTGGATGGGCAGATCGTCGAGCAGTTGCGCAATCGCTACCAGGCCCAGGGCATTGGCGAGCTGGAACTGATCCAGGGCGAGCTGAACACACTACAGGCGGATCTGCGCCGTGACCTGGCCTACGCCGAACTGCGTAACAGCTATGGCCAGCTATTCGCCAGCGTCGGCCTCGACCCGCTGCCGGAGAGCGTCGCCTCCGACAGCGTTGCGGACATCGCCGCAGCTCTCTCCAGTCGCGAAGCGCAGTGGCAGGCAGGTCAGCTCTAGTCTGTCAGCACTCGCCATCGAGACTGGCGATCCAACGGTCGATCACCTCCAGCCCTTCGCGGTGGGAGGTGGAACGACCCAGCTCGGGCATCATGATGCTGGGATCGGTGCTGTGCAGGCGGAAGCTCAGCACCGACTTTTCCGGCGCACCGGGATAAATGTCCACCAGGCGATCACCGGAGCCCTTGCCCGCGGCCACTGGTTGCTTGCACAGACCATAAGCGATGCTCAGCGGCGTAGCCGGATCGAGATACAAACCTGAGGTACGCCCCGGCCCTTCAGGGTTATGGCAGTGCGAGCAGTTGGCATCCAGATAACTGCGTGCCTGATGCTCCAGCCCCTCCCCTTCACGCGGTGCGCCCCACAGGGCGTTGCGTGGAACGCTGGTCATGCCAGCCGGAACACCTTGCAGAAAACCGATACCCTGCCAGTGCAGCAACTGGTTGGCCGCGCCATCGGCGTAGACGAAATCCTTGTTCAGATGACGCGCCTTCGGCCCCAGCGGCTGTACGCCCTTGCCCGCCTGCTCCTCGTGACACCCCGCACACTGGTTGGCATCGGGCACCTGATAGTCGACCGCCAGCACCTCGCCAGTTTCATCATGCAGTTGCAGATCGAAACTGGCACCAGCCCAGTCCAGCATGGCCTCGCGTTGCGCCTCGTCCCAGACGTAAGGAAGGGCGACCCAACCCTGCTCCTGGCGCAGCAGAATGCGCGTCTCGATCAGCCGCACCCGCTTCAGTTCCACCGCCTCGGTATCGCGCTGTTCGCTGCGCTGCAACCGACCCTGGGTATCGATCGGGTAGTAGAAGGTTTTGCTCAGCACGGTGCCAACGGGGTAATCGAAACGTGCTTCGCCATAGCGAGCCTGGCTCCCTTCGGGCAGCCAGATCGTACGCAGCTTGTGCGCATAATCGCTGAACAGCGGCGTATTCAGGCCGTAGGGCTGTACACCGCCGACCGGCTGCAACTGGCCGTCACGCTGCTGCAGCACACCCCAGGCGCTGAGCTTCTGCGGATAGTCCTCGCGGCTAGGCAGATACAGGGGCGTACGCGCTTGCTCGCAGGCGCCGAGCAGCGCGGCGGCAATCAACAGCCAGGCGTACTTCATGCTTATTCACCTGCCTCGGCCAAGGCTGCGCGCAGCTCCACGGCAGGAAGACGAGGCAGCTCGCAGCGGTGCGGCGTTATGTCAGTACTGATGTTCTTGTAGCCGCCGGGGCCGTCGACGTTGACGATACCGGCATCGCCATTGTCGATGCAGATGGCCAACTCAGCCGGCAGCTTGCCATCGACCAGTTTTTCGGGGTTCACGTAGCCGTCCCAGAGGATGTCCGGCAGGCGGCCATTGAGACCGAACTTGGCCAGCCTCAGCGCTTTCAGCTCGAGGTTATCGGGGCTGTCGCCACCAGGTCCGAAGCGGTTGCCATGGATATGAATGGCCTCCGGGTAGGGATCGAAGTCCGCCTCGGTGGAGAGGTCGGTGTAGCCGGTGCTGAAGTAGCTGCTGACGATGACGTTGGCGGTGCGGTGGTCGCCAATATCGTTATCGAAGATCTCCACCTTGTCGTTGGAGTTGACCAGCACGCCAGAGCCCGCCGGGACACTGGCGACCGGCGTGCCCTTGTGGCCGAAGTTCTTGTGGTTGTTGCTCTCGACCTTATTGCGGTAGACCCGTGTGGTGTGACCTGGCTGCGGCAGGTTGGGCATGTTGAACACCAGGATGCCGCCGGTATTGCCGATGGCGACGTTGTCATAGACGTCGGCGCCGATGGTGTTCTCGATCTCGATGCCCGCGACGTTGCGCTCGGCACGGCTATTGCGCACCACCACGTTGCGCGACTGGCCGACGTAGATGCCGGCGTCCGAGGCAGCGATGGCCACCACGCCGTCGATCAGCACATTCTCGGTCTGTACCGGATAGATGCCATAGGCACCATTCTCGGTAGCCGGGCCATTGGTCCACTCGGTGCGCACGCGACGGATGATGATGTTCTGGCCGCCAACCACCTTGAGCGCATCGCCCTTGGTGTCCTCCAGCGCCAGGTCCTCGATGGTGAAGTCGGAAGCGTTCACCAACAGCCCTTCGGCGCCGGACTTCTGGCCCTTGAAGTTGAGGATGCTCTGATCCATGCCGGCACCGCGCAACGTCACGCCACTGACCTTGAGACTAAGACTGCGGTCGAGCTGCCAGGTGCCGGCGGGAATCTCGATTACCTCACCCGGCTTGGCCTTGATCAGCTGCGTCTGCAGTTGCTTCTGAAAGTCGAGACTGGCCACGGGCGGCGCTTCGCTCTCCCCGCATGCTGTCAGCAGCAAGGACAGAGCAATAAACGAGGGGGCGGCAAGGCGCATGATGGGAGCTCCACTGTTGTTTTTATATTCTGGAACTATAGTACCAGAATATAGGCAAGCCAACCCTCACAAGCTGCGCCATGAACCCAAGGGAGATGCTTGCAGCCCCTATCGGCAAGCAACAGACTACGAACACTTCCGCAGCCCAAGGACAGGCCGCCATGCACACCCTTGAACGCATCTATCCCTTGAAGATGGATGATCGCCTGGCCGCCGACCTGGCCACTCTCGAGTTGCACATGCAGCGCTACGAATTCGCCAGCGACGCGCTGACAGGCTCGCGCGTGCTCGATATGGCGTGCGGCTGTGGATATGGCAGTGCATTGCTGGCCGAACGGCATCCGGACAAGCAGATCACCGGTATCGACATCGATCCCGAAGCCATTGCCTACGCGCAGGCGAATTATCAGCGACCCAACCTGCGCTATCAGTGCGCCAATGCCGAAACCTTCGCCGACAGTTCAGGCTTCGACAGCATCGTCAGCCTGGAAACCATCGAGCATCTGCCAGACCCGCTGCGCCTGGCAGAAAACCTCGTACGACTGCTGGCCCAGGGCGGCCGTATCATTGCCTCAGTGCCGACCACACCGACACTCGACGGCAACCCGCACCACCTGCATGACTTCAGCCCGGCCAGCTTCGCGCGCCTGTTCAGCCGCCATGGGCTGCACCCGCATGAGCGTTTCGAGCAGATCCAGCGCTGGGAGTTTTCCGGGCTGTTCAAGAAGTCAGCGAAAAAGGAGGTACGCCAACACCGCTCGGAAGGTGTCGGCAATGCAGTGCTGGCGTATTACCGCAGCCACCCGTTTTACCTGTTCAGGCGCTTGTGGTCGATCCTGCGCTATGGCCCGAGCAATCGCTACCTGACCTGCCGTTTCAGCACGGATTGAGACAAGCCGCACGTCACGGCGACGGTGGTGGGCTGAAGCCCACCCTACGAGGCGCTGGCTAGGGCTTCTGCAACGAAAAAGCCAGCACAGTGCTGGCTTTTTCGTGAGTGCTGCTGATGATTCAGCGCGGTACTGCGGGCTTCTTCCCAGGCTTCTTGCCCTTGCCTTTGCCAGCGCCAGCACGTTCACGCGCGGCTTGCTGGTTACGCGCCTCAGCCGCCGCCTTGGCCTGCTCACGTTTGTCCCAGGGTTTGCTGCCATCACTGGCACGCGGCGGCAGCCCCGTGTGCTGAGTGAGCATCTTGCCTGCATTACCCGCCTTCTTGCTGCCGACCGGCGTGGAGTTCTTGCGTCGGGCGCTCTGGTACTCGTCGCTCTGCGGCTGGTAGGTGGGGATCAGTTGATGCTTGCCATTGCCGATCAGATCGCTACGGCCCATGCGCTCCAGCGCTTCACGCAGCAGCGGCCACCCTTTCGGATCGTGATAGCGCAGGAAGGCCTTGTGCAGGCGACGCTGCTGCTCGCTCTTGACGATCTCGACGCCGTCGCTCTTGTAGGTCACCTTGCGCAGCGGGTTCTTGCCCGAGTGATACATGGCCGTGGCGGTGGCCATCGGCGACGGGTAGAACGCCTGCACCTGGTCAGCACGGAAACCGTTGCGCTTGAGCCACAGGGCGAGGTTCATCATGTCCTCGTCGGTGGTGCCCGGATGCGCGGCGATGAAGTAGGGGATCAGGTACTGCTCCTTGCCCGCCTCCTTCGAGTACTTCTCGAACATCTGCTTGAAGCGGTCGTAGCTGCCGATCCCCGGCTTCATCATCTTGTCCAGCGGGCCACGCTCGGTGTGCTCCGGAGCGATCTTCAGGTAGCCGCCAACGTGATGGGTGACCAGCTCCTTGACGTACTCCGGCGACTCCACGGCCAGGTCATAACGCAGGCCGGAAGCGATCAGGATCTTCTTCACACCCGGCAGCGCACGCGCCTTGCGGTACAGCTCGATCAGGGAGCTGTGATCGGTATTGAGGTTCTCGCAGATACCGGGGAACACGCACGACGGCTTGCGGCAGTGCTTCTCGATCTCCGGGTCCTTGCAGGCGATGCGGTACATGTTGGCGGTCGGCCCGCCGAGGTCGGAGACCACGCCGGTGAAGCCGGGCACCTTGTCGCGCATTTCCTCGATCTCGCGGATGATCGACTCGTGCGAACGGTTCTGGATGATGCGCCCCTCGTGCTCGGTGATCGAGCAGAAGGTGCAGCCACCAAAGCAGCCGCGCATGATGTTCACCGAGAAACGGATCATCTCGTAGGCCGGGATCTTCTCCTTGCCATAGGCCGGGTGCGGCACGCGCGCATAGGGCATGCCGAACACGTAGTCCATTTCCTCGGTAGTCATGGGGATGGGTGGCGGGTTGAACCACACGTCCACCTCGCCATGCTTCTGCACCAGCGCGCGGGCGTTGCCCGGGTTGGTTTCCAGGTGCAGCACGCGGTTGGCATGGGCATAGAGCACGGGGTCGTTGCGCACCTTCTCGAACGACGGCAGACGGATCACCGTCTTGTCGCGGGTCATGCGCGGGCTGTCGAGAATCTGCACCACCTTGGCTTCGTTGGGGTCTTCGACCTCGCCTTTGGCCTGCTCGATGGCACAGGCTTCGGTGTCCTGCGTATTGACGTAGGGGTTGATGATCTTGTCGACGCGACCCGGACGATCGATACGGGTGGAGTCGACCTCATACCAACCTTCGGGCGTATCACGACGGATAAAAGCCGTACCGCGTACATCGCTGATGGTTTCGACCTGCTCGCCACGCGACAGGCGCTGGGCGATCTCGACCACCGCGCGCTCGGCGTTGCCGTAGAGCAGGATGTCGGCGGTGGCGTCCATAAGAATCGAACGGCGGACCTTGTCCTGCCAGTAGTCGTAATGGGCGATACGGCGCAAGGATGCCTCGATGCCGCCCAGCACCACCGGTACGTGGCTGTAGGCCTCCTTGCAGCGCTGGCTATAGACCAGGCTGGCGCGATCCGGGCGCTTGCCGGCCAGGCCGCCGGGCGTATAGGCGTCGTCGGAACGAATTTTCTTGTCGGCGGTGTAGCGGTTGATCATCGAGTCCATGTTGCCGGCAGCGACACCGAAGAACAGGTTCGGCTCGCCGAGCTTCATGAAGTCGTCTTTGCTGCGCCAATCCGGCTGGGCAATGATGCCCACGCGAAAACCCTGGGCTTCGAGCAGACGACCGATGATGGCCATGCCGAACGAAGGATGATCGACGTAGGCGTCACCGGTGACGATGATGATGTCGCAGCTGTCCCAGCCGAGCTGATCCATCTCTTCCCGGCTCATCGGCAGGAAGGGCGCAGGCCCGAAACACTCGGCCCAGTACTTGGGATAGTCGAACAGCGGCTTGGCGGCTTGCATATTTTTTGATCAATGGGCTATCACGAGGGGCGCGGATAATAGCACAAATATTGACCAAACCAGACTGTTGCACTGGGTTTAATACCGCCTGCACGCACTGCGACGAACGCTCAAGCACGCGCCTGGCTCACTGGTCCGGGCATCGACTCTGGCGCAGCACCGACCTGGGCAAAGAAAGGACAGAAAAATCAGACATTTTCCCGCAGTAGCCATACGCCATATTTGTTTTCGTCCGATAACAATCCTGTGCATATACTCAAGCTACTCGGTCAGCCGACTCCAGGACATCTATGCTGCAGCGCTTCGCCTTTCTGCTCGCTCTTCTGTTGGGACTGTCGACCACGGGCCTGGCGGCGGCGTCCGTGGTGCTCACCGACGCCAGCAGCGGTATGCCGCTCAATGCGCATATCGAACTACTGGAGGACGACCAGGGCACTCTGACCATCGATGACCTTGCCGCCCCTGAGCAGCAGTCGCGCTTTCAACCGGCTAATGGCCGTGCCAGTGTCGGCCAGAGCCTCAATCCCTGGTGGATCAAGGTCACCCTGCAACGCGATATGCGTGCCCCCGCCCACTGGGTACTGGAAGTGGGCTCGGTGACCCAACTCGACCTGCAGCTCCATCAACCCGACGGCCAGGGCGGCTGGCTGGTGCGTCAAGCCGGCGAGCGCGTCGCCTTCAGCGAGAACCGCGACCACCCCTACCGACGCATGGTGTTCGACCTGCCAGCCCTGGGTGAAGAGCCAACGACCTTCTACCTGCGTGCCTTCGACCCGGCGGGCAACTCTTTCCCGCTGCGCATCTGGCAGCTCGACGACCTCACGCAACTGGCCACCCGCGAGAATCTGGCGCTCGGCGTCATCTACGGCGTGGTCTTCGCACTGCTGCTGTACAACCTGTTCATCCTCATCTCGCTGCGCGACAAGGCCTATTTCTGGTATGTGCTGACCACCGCCTTCGCCCTGCTGTTCATCATGAGCATGACCGGTCACGGCGCGCAGTACCTGTGGCCGAACCACCCGGTGCCGGCTTGGCTCGACCGCATCACCTTGCCGTCGTTGTGGGGCCTGTTCGCCAGTCGTTTCACCCAGACGCTGCTGCAAACGCGCATTTACGTACGCTGGGCGCATCATCTGTTGAACATGGCCTGCGTGATCTACCTCATCGCCATCGTCCTGACCCTGTTCGATCAACGTTACCTGGCCGCCTGGGCCATCGCCCTGCTGTCTCTGACCAGTATCCCCGCCGCCCTGGGCAGCGCCGTGATCCGCTGGCGCCAGGGGTTCTTCCCGGCGCAGCTGTATCTTTACGGTTATGGTCTGGTCCTGGGCAGCGTCGCCATCCTGTTGCTGCGCACCACCGGAGTGCTGCAACCGGCTGAATGGAACGCCTACGTATTCCCGCTGGCCGTGGCAGCCGAATCGATCCTGTTCTCCTTCGCCCTGGCTTATCGCATCCAGATCCTCAAGCAGGAGCGCGCCGTTGCCCTGCAACAGGCAGACCGTGAGAAAACCGCTCGCCTGGCGCAACTGCAGGCCAGCGCCGATGAACTGCAAGCAGCGGTGACCGCACGCACCGCCGAGCTGGCCGCGACCAACGAACAGCTGCGCGACCGCGAGCGCGAACTGCAGCACGCCGCCTTCCATGACTCGCTGACCGAACTGCCCAATCGACGCTATCTGGTCGAGCGTAGCGAGTCGGCCCTGGCTCACGCCGAGCGGCACAAGGAGAGCGTGGCTTTGCTGCTGATCGACCTGGATCACTTCAAACCGATCAATGACCGTTTTGGTCACGCAGCCGGTGACCTGATGCTGCAGGTGGTCGCCAAGCGCCTGCGCGAGCACGTTCGCGCAGGCGATGCGGTTGCCCGCCTGGGCGGCGATGAGTTCGCCGCTCTGATCTGCGGCAGCGATGCCGAAAGCCAGGCCAGGGAGATCGCTGAACGCCTGCTGGCAGAACTATCCGAGCCCGTGCACTACGGCGCCGAGCGCCTGCGCGTAACCATCAGCATCGGCGTAGCGCTCTATCCGCGCCATGCGAAGAACTTCACCGGGCTGTACAAGGCGGCAGACATGGCCCTTTACCGGGTAAAGGAACTGGGTCGCTCCGGTTCGCGCATGCATGGCGACGATGGCGAGCTCAGCGAACAGGCCTGCCTGGAGCTGGACGTACTGAAAGTCCCGAGCGGGCTGGCCTGATCAGCCGATATAGCGCCGCGGTACCCGCGCGGTGACCTTGGTCAGCAACTCGTAGCCGATGGTGCCGCACGCCGTGGCCACCTCATCCACCGGCAATTGGCTGCCCCACAGTTCCACCGGCGAATCGATATCGGCCTCGGGCAAATCCGTGATATCCACCGCCAGCATGTCCATCGACACCCTGCCCGCCAACCCGGCACGCTGCCCCTCGACCAGCACCGGCGTGCCGCTGGGCGCATGGCGCGGATAACCATCGGCATAACCGCAACTGACCGTGGCAATACGCGAGGGCCGCTCGGCCACCCAGGTCGCGCCATAACCAACACTCTCACCGACTGCCACCTCACGCACGGCGATCACCCGCGCAGCCAGGGTCATGGCTGGTTTCAGCCCCAGTTCGCGTGCACTCAGCTCGGCGAACGGCGTAGCGCCGTAGAGCATGATGCCGGGGCGCAGCCAGTCCATATGCGCGGCAGGAATGGTCAGTACGGCCGCCGAGTTGGCCAGTGAGCGATGATTGAAATCCATATCCAGCAGATCGAGAAAACGCTCGACCTGCTGTTCGGTCAGCGGATGGCCGCGCTCGTCGGCGCAGGCGAAATGGCTGAGCAGGTTGAGCTCGGCGACCTGCTCGGCGTCTTCCAGCCGCGCATGCCACTGACGCAGGCTGGCGGCGTCGAAACCAAGGCGATGCATGCCAGAGTCGAGCTTGAGCCAGACATTGAGCGGACGCGCCAACTCAGCGGCAACCAGCGCCTCGGCCTGCGCCGCGCTCTGCAGCACCAGATCCAGCCCCAGTTGAGCGGCGATGGCGTATTCACTGGCCTCGAAGCAGCCCTCGAGCAGCAGGATGCGCGCCTCACCATGCATGGCGCGCACCTCGGCCGCCTCCTCCAGGCAGGCCACGGCAAAGCCATCGGCAACCTCGTGCAGCGCCGTCACCACCTCACGCACGCCATGCCCGTAGGCATTGGCCTTGACCACGGCGAAGGCCTGACGCCCGGGCGCGCAGCGCTTGGCGACGGCGTAGTTATGAGCGATGGCGGAAAGGTCGACGATGGCGGCAAGCGGACGCATGACAGAAGGCCTGAACGAAAAACGGGCGCCCATCTTAACCGCTGGGCGCCCGTTTTCATTGATCTAGAGCGTAGCCCGGATGCAATCCGGGGGCTTCTGCGCCGAGAGCCCTGGATTTCATCCGGGCTACAGAACTCGCCCCTACGACGCCCGGGCTGAGAATCTCATTCGTCGTCGAACTGGTAGCTACCCGGCGCCAGGTTCTCGAAGCGCGAATACTTGCCGAGGAAGGCCAGGCGCGCGGTGCCCAGCGGGCCGTTACGCTGCTTGCCGATGATGATCTCGGCCACGCCCTTGTACTCGGTCTCGGGGTGATACACCTCATCGCGGTAGACGAACAGGATGATGTCGGCGTCCTGCTCGATTGCACCGGACTCACGCAAGTCGGAGTTGATCGGGCGCTTGTTAGGGCGCTGTTCCAGACCACGGTTGAGCTGCGACAGGGCGATGACCGGGCAATTGAATTCCTTGGCCAGCCCCTTGAGCGAGCGCGAAATCTCGGAAATCTCGTTGACCCGGCTGTCGCCGCTGGAGCCCGGGATCTGCATCAGCTGCAGGTAGTCGACCATGATCAGGCCGATCTCGCCGTGCTCGCGCGCCAGACGTCGCGTGCGCGCACGCATCTCGCTCGGGGAAATACCGGCGGTATCGTCGATGAATAGCTTGCGATCATTGAGCAGGTTGACCGCACTGGTCAGGCGTGGCCAGTCATCGTCATCGAGCTGACCGGCACGTACCTTGGTCTGGTCGATACGCCCCAGCGAGGCGAGCATACGAATCACGATGGATTCCGACGGCATCTCCAGCGAGTAGACGAGAATCGCCTTGTCGCTACGCATCAGCGCATTTTCCACCAGGTTCATGGCGAAGGTGGTCTTACCCATCGACGGACGGCCGGCGACGATGATCATGTCAGCAGGCTGCAGGCCACTGGTCAGGTTATCCAGATCGTCGAAACCGGTGGACAGGCCGGTGATCGCGTCACCGTTGTTGAACAGCGTGTCGATGCGGTCAATGGCCTTGACCAGAATGTCGTTGATACCCACCGGCCCACCGGTCTTGGGGCGGTCTTCGGCGATCTGGAAGATCAGGCGCTCCGCTTCGTCGAGAATTTCCTCGCCGGTGCGGCCTTCCGGGGCGTAGGCACTGTCGGCAATCTCGTTGCTGATGCTGATAAGTTTGCGCAGCGTGGCGCGCTCACGAATGATCTGCGCATAGGCCTTGATGTTGGCCACCGACGGCGTGTTCTTCGCCAGCTCGGCGAGATAAGCCAGGCCACCAACCTGCGATAGCTGCCCTTCCTTGTCCAACTGCTCGGACAGGGTCACCACGTCGAAGGGCTCGTTACGCTCGGCCAGCTTGAAGATGGCGCGGAAGATCAGCCGATGGTCATGGCGATAGAAATCGACATCGGACACCCCATCGAGCACGCGCTCCCAGGCATTGTTGTCGAGCATCAGGCCGCCGAGCACCGCCTGTTCCGCCTCGATGGAGTGCGGCGGCACTTTCAGGGCGGCAGTCTGCAAGTCGTATTGCTCGGGAATGCTGATGTCGTTCATAGGCTCGGGGAGAAAATGCTGCGATAGAAAAACAAAGGGCACGGATCGCAGAGCGATACCGTGCCCGATTGTCAGCAGACCTACGCTACAGCGCAAGCCCGCTTGGCGGCTACTTGATTAAGCAGCGACCACAACCACCTTGACGGTGGCTTCGACGTCGGTGTGCAGGTGCACAGCTACGTCGTATTCGCCAACCTGGCGAATGGTGCCGTTCGGCAGACGAACTTCAGCCTTGGCCACTTCAACGCCGGAGGCGGTCAGGGCGTCAGCGATGTCGTGGGTGCCGATGGAACCGAACAGCTTGCCTTCATCGCCAGCGGTGGCGGTGATGGTGACTTCCAGTTCAGCCAGCTGAGCAGCGCGAGATTCAGCGGAAGCTTTCTTCTCGGCAGCAGCTTTTTCCAGCTCGGCGCGACGTGCTTCGAAAGCAGCAACGTTGGCTTCGGTGGCAGCGGTGGCTTTGCCTTGCGGCAGCAGGAAGTTACGGCCGTAACCGGCTTTAACGTTCACTTTGTCGCCCAGGTTGCCCAGATTGGCGATTTTTTCCAGCAGGATGACTTCCATTTGGGTCTTACCTCTTAACTTTTAACCTTCACCGTTCGCAGAGCCCGGGCCGTTCTTGCGCGCCAGGCGACCGCGAAAATCAAACAGACTGTCGACGATGGCCAAGACCACCAGTAACGGATAGATCAGCTGCATGAACAGCAGGAGCGTGATGTACATGCCCACCAGCCAGAAGCGAGCGAGCCCACCCTTCTCCACCAGGCCGTGCACCAGGGCGATCCCGGCGAACAGCAGCGGCACACTGCACAGCGGCGTGAGCATGGCCAACTGCGGCCCCAGATTGGGACCTAGCATCATGCCCGCCAGCAGCAACAGCGCCTGCGGCAGCGACAGTCTCAGCGCGCGAAACTCGCGACCAAAACCGCCAGGGTTGTACAACACGGCCTGCCAGTAACGCCCAAGGATCAGGCTCAGCAAGCTCAGAATCTGCAGCAAGGCTGCCAGCAGTCCGGTCAGCACCGGTGCGATCAGTGCCTCGAGACGCTCGCGTTCACCCACCGACAATTGCTGGTGAGCCCCATCGAACATGGTTGGCAGCAGCTTCTGCAGCTCACCAGCCATGGCCGCGATGGGTTCGCGGAACACTGCCCCAAGGACAAATCCATACACCAGGCCCAGTGCCACACTGCTCAGCAGTATGCGGTTCCAGGTCCAGTTGGCGCGCAACAACAACGCCAACCCCAGCGCGCCGACCAGCACCAGCAAGGTGCGCGGTTCGCCGAAATACCACCAGGCAATCGCCGGTAGCATGGCCCAGGCCAGGATGCCGATGGCATCACTGGCTCCACGCCGCAACAGCACCAGGCTGCCAGCGGCGGCACTCAACCAGAACAACAGCGGCATCGCTGCCGATCCCACCACCACGAGGGTGGCCTGCATACGGCCGCGCATGATGTATTCAGCCAGGGCGCGCATGCGATCTATTCCTTAACTCTTGTCGACTGTCCGGTCTCAGCGGCCGTGGCTGTCGGTGTAGGGCAGCAGGGCCAGGAAGCGGGCGCGCTTGATAGCGGTGGCCAGCTGACGCTGATAACGAGCCTTGGTACCGGTGATACGGCTAGGAACGATCTTGCCGGTTTCCGAGATGTAGGCTTTCAGGGTGTTGAGATCTTTGAAATCGATCTCTTTCACGTCTTCAGCGGTGAAGCGGCAGAATTTACGACGACGGAAGAAACGTGCCATGTGATTGGCTCCTCAATAGATCCGTGGATTACTCGTCAGCGTTGTCGCTGTCGTTGCTGTCGCTGTCATCGCCGTCGTTGGATTCGGCGTTTTCAGGACGTTCACGACGCTCGCGGCGCTCACTGCGGTTTTCTTCGGCCTTCAGCATCTCGGACTGGCCAGTGACGGCCTCGTCGCGACGGATGACCAGGTTACGGATCACGGCGTCGTTGTAGCGGAAGTTGTCTTCCAGCTCGGCCAGGGCCTTACCGGTGCACTCTACGTTGAGCATCACGTAGTGGGCTTTGTGGACGTTGTTGATGGCGTAAGCCAGCTGACGACGGCCCCAGTCTTCCAGGCGGTGAATCTTGCCACCGTCTTCTTCGATCAGCTTGGTGTAACGCTCGACCATGCCGCCGACTTGCTCGCTCTGGTCCGGGTGAACCAGAAAGATGATTTCGTAATGACGCATAAATGCTCCTTACGGGTTGTAGCCTGCCAACTAAGGTGGTCAGGCAAGGAGTGGGTTTTCTCGTGATGAGCTTGCCAGGCGGTAGGCGCGAAAAGGCCTGCCGTCACGGCAAGGGGCGCCATTCTAGAGAAGCCCCCTGCCGCACGCAAGACGAATTGGCGATTATTTGAGCAGTCAGCCCTTGCGCTGGGCCTGACGCTGGCGCACCGCCTCGAACAGGCAGACACCGGTAGCAACCGAGACGTTGAGACTGCTGACACTGCCGCCCATGGGCAGCTTGACCAGGTAATCGCAATGCTCGCGGGTCAACCGGCGCATGCCCTTGCCCTCGGCCCCCATGACCAGCACCGTTGGCCCGGTCATGTCCTGCTGATAGACCTCCAGCTCGGCCTCACCGGCCGTACCAACCACCCACAGGCCACGCTGCTGCAACTTCTCCAGACTGCGCGCCAGGTTGGTCACCGCCACCAGCGGAATCACCTCGGCAGCACCGCAGGCCACCTTGCGTACCGTGGCGTTGAGGGTGGCCGATTTGTCCTTGGGCACGATCACCGCCAACGCGCCGGCGGCATCTGCCGTGCGCAGACAAGCCCCCAGGTTGTGCGGGTCGGTCACGCCATCGAGCACCAGCAGCAAAGGCGGGCCTTCGCAGCGATCGAGCAACTCTTCGAGCATCGCCTCGCCCCAGACCTGACTGGGACTGACATCGGCAACCACACCCTGGTGCACACCCTCGACCCAGGCATCCATCTCACGGCGCTCGCACTGACCCACTTTCACGCGAGACTGCGCAGCCAGCTCCAACAAGGGCTGCACCCGAGGATCGCTGCGACCATCGGCCAGCCAGACCTGCTTCACCCGCTTGGGGTGATGACGCAGCATGGCCTCTACGGCATGTACGCCGTAGATCTTTTCCAGATCACTCATGACTTGGCCTTACGCTTGCGCGGCTTACCGGCAGCTGGCGGGGCACTGTCACCACGCCCGGAGCCTTTGCGCGCACCGCCGGCCGGCTTGCTCGCCGACTTACCGGCAGCACCTTTGCCACTCGCACCCTTGCCAGCCTTGGCGCCAGCCAACAGCGCCTTCTTCACGTCCCGGCTTTTCTGCACGTCGGTATTGCCCATGCCGCTCGGTTTGCCGCCGCGACGCGCATCATCACCCTTGCCGGCCTTGTCCTGGCTCAGCTCGAAGTCGATCTTGCGCTCATCCAGATCGACGCGCATCACCTTGACCTCGACGCTATCGCCAAGACGGAAGCTGCGGCCGCTGCGCTCGCCGGAGAGGCGATGGTGAACCGGGTCGAAGTGGTAGTAGTCGGCCGGCAGCGCGGTCACATGCACCAGACCCTCGACGTAGATGTCGCGCAGCTCGACGAAAATGCCGAAACCGGTCACGGCAGTGATCACACCGGCGAACGTCTCACCGACACGATCCTGCATGAACTCGCACTTGAGCCAGTTGACCACGTCGCGGGTCGCTTCGTCGGCGCGGCGCTCGGTCATCGAGCACTGCTCGCCGAGCTTTTCCAGGGTCGCTTCGTCGTACGGATAGATACGCGCCTTGGGCATGACTGCCGCACCAGCACGCTCCACGTGCTTGGTGTCGCGCTTGGAGCGGACCACGCTGCGAATGGCACGGTGCACCAGCAGGTCGGGGTAACGACGGATCGGCGAGGTGAAGTGGGTATACGCCTCATAATTGAGGCCGAAGTGCCCTTCGTTCTGCGCGCTGTATACCGCCTGACTCAGCGAGCGCAGCATCACGGTCTGGATCAGGTGATAGTCCGGGCGCTCGCGGATGCTTTCCAGCAGGCGCTGATAGTCCTTGGGTGACGGACCATCCTTCGACTTGCCACGCTGCAGCGACAGCCCCAGCTCACCGAGGAAGGCCTTGAGCTTCTCCAGGCGCTCCGGCGGCGGGCCATCGTGCACGCGATACAGCGACGGGATCTCGTGATCCTGCATGAAGCACGCGGTGGCCACGTTGGCGGCCAGCATGCACTCCTCGATCAGCTTGTGCGCATCGTTGCGCTGGGTCGGGCGGATCTCCGCGATCTTGCGCCCTTCGCCGAAGATGATGCGGGTTTCCTGGGTCTCGAAGTCGATGGCGCCGCGCTCGTGACGAGCGGCGACCAGTACCTGATACAACGCGTAGAGCTGATTGAGGTGCGGCAGGACTTCCTTGTACTCGCTGCGCAGGGACTTGCCCTCACTGCTCTTGGGATCTTCCAGCATCAGGCTGACCTTGTTGTAGGTCAGGCGCGCATGGGAGTGGATCACTGCCTCGTAGAACTTGTAGTCGACCATCTGGCCGCTCTTGGACATGGTCATTTCGCAGACCATGGCCAGGCGATCGACATGCGGGTTGAGCGAGCACAGGCCGTTGGACAGCTCCTCCGGCAGCATCGGTACGACGCGCTCGGGGAAATACACCGAGTTGCCGCGCTCGACCGCCTCGGCATCCAGCGCCGAGCCGACCTTGACGTAGTGCGAGACGTCGGCGATGGCCACGTAGAGTTTCCAGCCACCGGAGAACAACTTCCAGCGGCTGCTGTTCTTCTCGCAGTAGACCGCATCGTCGAAGTCGCGGGCGTCTTCACCATCGATGGTGACGAAAGGCAGATGGCGCAGGTCGATGCGCTTCTCCTTGTCCTTCTCCTCCACCTCAGGCTTGAGCTTGCGCGCTTCCTTGACTACCGCCTCGGGCCAGACGTGCGGGATGTCGTAGCTGCGCAGCGCCACGTCGATCTCCATGCCCGGCGCCATGTAGTTGCCGATCACCTCGACGATGTCGCCCTGCGGCTGGAAACGCTGCGTAGGCCAATGGGTGATCTTGATCTCGACGAACTGGCCGATGCGCGCACCGGCAGTACGGCCTGGGGTGACCAGCACTTCCTGCTGGATCTTGGGATTGTCGGCGACGACGAAGCCGATGCCGTTCTCTTCGTAGTAGCGGCCGACGATGCTCTCGTGCGCGCGCTCGATCACCTCGACGATGCCGCCTTCACGACGGCCGCGCCGATCGAAACCTGCCACCCGCACCAAGGCCCGATCACGATCGAACACCAGGCGCATCTGCGCCGGGCTGAGGAACAGGTCGTCACTGCCGTCATCCGGCACGAGGAAACCGAAGCCATCACGGTGGCCACTGATGCGACCGCAGATCAGGTCGAGCTTGTCCACCGGGGCATAGGTGCCACGACGGGTATAGATGAGCTGACCGTCGCGCTCCATGGCGCGCAGTCGGCGTCGCAGGGCTTCAAGCTGATCGTCGGTATGCAAACCGAACTCTTCGACCAGTTGTTCACGACTGGCAGGCGCGCCGCGCTCGGCCAGATGCGAAAGGATCAGCTCACGGCTGGGGATGGGGTTGTCGTATTTTTCCGCCTCGCGGGCGGCCTCGGGATCGAGGGATTGCCAATCGGCCATGTAAGGAGGATTACCTGTGCTTATCTATAGAGGTGTATGCCATCTGCCTATTGAAGCGCGAAAACGTCATTCAAGGCAGCTTTTCCGGCGACAATAATTTTTTTGGGGTCAGGGGTTTACAAGGTAAATGCCCGCCCGTATAGTTCGCGCCCACAGCGTCGAGCAGACGTTGTAACACGAAGCAGATGATGATTCATCGGTTTCTGTGCCCAGGTGGCGGAATTGGTAGACGCGCTGGTTTCAGGTATCAGTGACTTAACGGTCGTGGAAGTTCGAGTCTTCTCCTGGGCACCAAATTTCGTGAAGTGGCTTGATAACCCACTTTACAAATAAACGGATGCAACGCTCCGTGTCGGCAACGACGAACATTGCTGCAGTGCCCAGGTGGCGGAATTGGTAGACGCGCTGGTTTCAGGTATCAGTGACTTAACGGTCGTGGAAGTTCGAGTCTTCTCCTGGGCACCAAA